>NZ_CP184479.1:0-5551157 GCF_048632615.1 Pigmentiphaga litoralis | reverse complement strand
AGGCCAGTCTGGAAGACGCGATCGCGGCCGTGCGGCTGTCCATCGAAACCCGCACGCCGCCCCCAAGCGTGGCTGGCTTGCGCGACATTCAGCTGCTTGCGGCCGCGCTGGATCCCAACTATGCCGGGGATCGCGTGGCGGCCTTCGTTTACGGCATGGCAGACACCATCATTGCCGCGCATGATGGCAAGACGCGCTTTTATGCGTTCGATCTGTTGTCGGCCGACCATGTCTACAACGCGGCCCGCAATGTCGAGGCCGCCGCCTGGCTGCTGGCCACCCGGCGCGATGCCGCCGGTCAGCCGCTGTTATTGGCCAACGAGATGACGGACCGGGGCGTGAACCTGAGCTTCGAGCGCGAGTTTGGCGCGCTGATCGGCCGGCTCGACCTCGTCGCGAATCTGCTGGGCGAAAACACCCGCCGGATCGGCATCAACTACGCACAGAATTTCATGTTCTTCCGCTTCCTGCCGGTGCGCTAGGCGTGCCCACGACAGCCCCGGCCAGTTGCGTCCGGGGGCGGGTGGGTGGAGGCCTAGTCCGTCAACGGATCGAGCCGCTGCACGAATTTGTTACGTAATCCACTAATATAGGAAACTACGTATCAATCATAGATAGGCGCGAAACGGTGTCAGGCAAGGACGTGTACGGCGAGCTTCAGGCGGATGTGGCGGCAGTCGGCCGCCTGGATGGCGTGCCCACCATCCTGTCGGTCATTTGCAAGGTGACCGGTATGGGGTTTGCGGCTGTCGCGCGCGTGACCGACACCCATTGGGTCGCATGCGCGGTGCGCGACGACATTCAGTTCGGCCTGCAACCCGGTGGCGGGCTTGATCTGGCGTCGACCATCTGCAGCGAAATCTATGCGAACGGCCAACCCGTGGTCATCAACGAGGTTGCCACCGATCCCGACTTCTGCACCCATCACACCCCGGCACGTTATGGCTTCCAGAGCTATATCTCCATGCCTATCTACTGGCGGTCGGGCGAATTCTTCGGCACCTTGTGCGCGATCGACCCACGTCCCGCCAACCTCAAGAATGACGAGGTCATCAGCATGTTCCGGCTGTTCGCCGACCTGATCGGATCCGAGCTGGACGCACAGCAGCGCCTGGCCACCAGCGAGGCAGCTTTGCTGGACGAACGGGAAGGGGCCGAACTGCGGGAACAGTTCATTGCCGTTCTGGGTCACGACCTGCGCAATCCGCTTGCTTCTATCGCGGCGGGCGCGCAGGTGCTGGCGCAGGCGCCGCTGGATAGCCGCGCGTCGGCCATGGTGGGAATGATCGCCAAGAGCGTGCAGCGGATGGCGCGCCTGATCGACGACGTGATGGACTTTGCCCGGGGGCGTCTGGGCGGCGGCCTGGGGCTCGTGCGGCAGGACGACGTATCGCTGCAACCGGTGATCGAGCAGGTCGTGGCGGAATTGCGCGTGGCGTGGCCGGACCGCCTCATTACCTCCAGCCTGTCGATGACGGAATCCGTGGCCTGTGATCCTGGCCGCATCGGCCAGTTGCTGTCCAATCTGCTTGCCAACGCGCTGACCCACGGCGATATGAGCCGGCCGGTGCACGTGGCCGCATCAACGACCGGCGGCGTCCTGGAACTGTCGGTCATCAACCATGGCACGCCCATGTCGCCGCAGACGCTGACGCAGTTGTTCCAGCCCTTCGTGCGCGCCACGGATTCGCGAACGGAAGGCCTGGGGCTGGGGCTGTATATCGTCTCCGAGATTGCCCGTGCCCACAGCGGCAGTCTGGATGTCGTGTCGAACATCGATGAGACCCGCTTTACGTTTCGCATGAATTGCGCCGCCGGCGCCGTGTGATCCCGGCTGCGCCTTGAGGGACCGCCATCCGGCGCGGTCCTTGCTCCTGATCGGTCAGTGCCTGCCACCCGGCGCGGGCTGTCATCTTTTGGAGCGTATCAATGGCGATCAAACTCAAACCTGTCTCCGACCAGGTCATGGTCATTACCGGCGCCAGCAGCGGCATCGGCCGCGCGACCGCCGAACTGGCCGCGAAGCAGGGTGCCAAGCTGGTCCTGGTTGCACGGGACGCAAGCGCACTGGAAAGCCTGGTTGCCACGCTGACCGCCGACGGGGCCGAGGCGATTTCATGCGCCGTGGATGTGGGCAAACAGGAAAGCCACGATCAGATCCTGACGGCCGCCATGGAGCGCTTTGGCCGCGTCGATACGTGGGTCAACAATGCCGGTGTATCGATCTTCGGGAAGCTGGACCAGGTGTCGGTCGAAGACCAGCGGCAACTTTTCGAGACCAATTTCTGGGGCGTGGTGTACGGCTCGCTCAAAGCTCTTTCCGTGCTGCGTGAGCACGGCGGCGCGCTCATCAATCTGGGCAGCGAAGTGTCGGATATCGCCTTGCCCTTGCAGGGCGCCTATGCGGCGTCCAAACATGCCGTCAAGGGGTATACGGACGCGCTGCGGATGGAGATTGAAGGTGAAGGCCTGCCCGTGTCGGTGACGCTGATCAAGCCGGCGTCCATCGACACGTCGTTCGTTCAGAACGCCAAGAATTACATGGATGTCGAACCGCGCCTGCCGCCGCCGCTGTACGCGCCCGAAACCGTCGCCCGCGCCATCGTGTATGCGGCCGCGCATGCGCAACGGGACATCTATGTCGGCAGCGCGTCCAAGATGACGTCGGCGTTTTCGCGTCGCATGCCCAAGCTGACGGACCTGCTGCTGGGACCGGTCATGCGCAACCAACAGCGCAGCGACACGCCGGCGGGCCAGCACGACGGCGCGCCGTATGCGCCCCGCCAGGATGCAGGCGGCCGGCTGAACGAGCCACGGATGGTCCGCAGCCGCAGTTACTACACGACCTTGACCACCACCGGCCGACCCCTGCTGTGGGGCGCCGCAGCGGTGCTGGCGGTGTCGGCGGTATCCGCCGGGGCGCAGTACCTGAAGCGGCGTTGATCGCCAGGCGCCGCCACTGGATGAGCGGCATTTTCCAAGCGATGAGCAGGGACTGCTTCAGCGCGGCCCCGGTTGGGTGATTTTTCGGGACTGCGTTCGCGGCATAGTGATTGCGCAAGGGCTTTGGCCGGTATGGCCCGCCTTCCGTTGCGGCGCCGGTTACGACCAGGAGGTCGATCATGAAAGCGCTACGGTGGCATGGAAAGAAAGATATCCGCTACGACGATGCACCTGATCCGGAAATCGAAGACGCGGGCGACGCCATATTGAAAGTGTCGTCCTGCGCGATTTGCGGCTCGGATCTTCACCTGTTCGATGGCTTCATGCCGGGCATGCGGCACGGCGACATCATGGGTCACGAGTTCATGGGCGAGATCGTCGAAGTCGGCAAGGAAACCCGCAAGCTCAAGGTGGGCGATCGTGTCGTCGTGCCGTTCACCATCACATGCGGCCAGTGCGAACAATGCCGGCGCGGTAACTTTTCGGTCTGCGAGCGGACCAACCGGAACAAGGACCTGGCCAACAAGATGTTCGGCCACACCACGGCGGGTCTGTTTGGCTACACCCACCTGACCGGCGGCTATGCGGGTGGGCAGGCCGAGTACGTGCGCGTGCCCTATGCCGACACCACGCACGTCAAGGTGCCCAGCACGCTGAGCGATGAGCAGGTCCTGTTCCTTGGAGACATCTTTCCGACCGGATGGCAGGCCGCCGTGCAGTGCGATATCGAATCGACAGACACGGTCGCCATCTGGGGCGCCGGACCGGTCGGGCAGATGGCGATCCGCAGCGCCATTCTGCTGGGGGCAAAGCAGGTGGTCTGCATCGACCGCGTGCCGGAGCGGCTGCAGATGGCCCAGGCAGGCGGCGCCATTCCGATCAACTTCGATGACGAAAGCGTGCTGGATCGCCTGGGCGAACTCACGCAAGGCAAGGGGCCGGAAAAGTGCATCGATGCGGTGGGGATGGAGTCGCATGTCACGCGGTCGTTCGATGGCATCTATGACCGCGTCAAGCAAGCGGTCATGGCGGAAACCGACAGGCCCCATGTCCTGCGGGAGATGATCTATGTCTGCCGTCCTGGCGGAACGCTGTCGATCCCGGGCGTGTATGGCGGCTTGGTCGACAAGATTCCGTTCGGCGCGTCGATGAACAAGGGGCTGACGTGGAAGATGGGGCAGACCCACGTGGCCAAGTGGACCGACGACCTGCTGCGCCTGATCGAAGAAGGCAAGATCGATCCGTCGTTCGTGATCACGCACACCGTGTCGTTGAAGGATGGCCCGGGCATGTACGAGACCTTCCGTGACAAGAAGGATGGCTGCGTGAAAGTGGTGCTGAAACCATGAGCGGGCCTTTGCACATGATGGCGCCGAGCGCACCCGGCGATGCCGCCACCAAGCCGGGTGATGAGGTCCCTGCGGGCACGCCCGGCACGGGCGAGAACACCTGCCCGGACTGCGGCGGCAGTGGTACGAAGGCCGGCCAGCCTTGCCAGGCTTGCGGCGGCAGCGGCGTGGTGACGGTGACCATCGGCGACGCGTAGGTCACCGCTGGCGCCGCCGGGCCTGCATCGGGTCCTGACCTTGGCGTGCTGGCGGTCTACAGCGCCATCATGGCCGCCGCAATCTGCGCAAAGGCGGGCATCAGCTGCCGCCAGCCGTCCCGGTCCAGTTGGCCGGGACGGCGGGGCACAACCGAATCGGGCGCCCGGAAAGGCGGGCCGTTGCGGGCGAACACGATGCAGTTGGCGCCGTCGTCGTCCACCACATCGAACACCGCGTCTTCGAAGGCGCGCCGAATCCGTCGCAGCAGCACGGGCAGTTCCGGATCCTGCTGGTGCAGGTTCACGACCATGACACCGTCGGCCGCAAGCATGGCGCGGCAGTTGTCATAGAAGTCCTGCGAGCTCAGCTGTGGCGGCACACCCTCGGCATCGAACCCGTCCACCAGCAACACATCGGGCCGCGTTACGGCGTCCCGCACGAATTGCGCGCCATCGATCTCACGTATCGTCAAACGGGCATTGTCAGGCGGGATATGGAATTCGTTGCGAAGCGCAATGACTTCCGCGCTGATCTCGGCAACGTCGATCACGCTTCTGGGCAGGTGCCGGTAGCAGAATTTGGCGAGCGAGCCACCGCCCAGGCCTATCATGGCAATGCGGGCAGGCGCCGGATGAAACAGCAGGAAGCCCATCATCAGGCGGGTGTATTCCAGATCCAGCGCATCGGGTTTGAGCACCCACATGCTGCTCTGGATCACCGGCGTGGACAGGTGCAATGTCTTGATCTGGCCGTCGGCCTGGACCGAGGCCCCGGGCGCGCCCTGTGCCGGATCCATCGCCATGTCAGTGCGTGTCGCCCAGCGCGCGGCGTTGGCGTACGGCGCCGGCCAGGGCACGCAGCACGGGCTCGGTATCGGACCAGGCCAGGCATGCATCCGTGATCGACACGCCCGGCTTGAGCGCAACGCCTTCCTTCAGGTCCTGCCGGCCGCCTTCCAGATGGCTTTCGATCATCAGACCCAGAATGCGGCGTTCACCGGCTGCCACCCGGGCGGCCACATCGTGCGCGACCGTGACCTGGCGTTCGTGGTCTTTCGACGAGTTCGCATGCGAACAATCGACCATTGCCTGGCCGCGCAGCCCCGCCTTTTCAAGGACAGCGCAGCAGGCGTCGATAGCCGCCCCGTCGAAGTTCGGGCCGCTCTTGCCACCGCGCAGAATGACATGCGCGTCGTCATTGCCACGCGTCTCGAAAATGGCGGCCATGCCCATCTTGGTCATGCCCATGAAGGCGTGGCGCGAGCGGGCCGAGACAATGGCGTCGGACGCCACCTGCACACCGCCATCGGTGCCGTTCTTGAAGCCGATCGGGCAACTGAGCCCGGACGCCAGCTGACGGTGGCTCTGGCTCTCGGTAGTGCGCGCGCCAATGGCGCCCCAGGCGATCAGGTCGGCCAGGAACTGCGGGCTGAGCAAGTCCAGGAATTCGGTGCCGGTGGGCAGCCCGAGTTCGCTGATCTCGAGCAGCAGTTCACGGGCGCGGCGCAGGCCTTCGTTGATCCGGAAACTGCCATCCAGGCGGGGGTCGTTGATGTATCCCTTCCAGCCCACCGTGGTGCGCGGCTTTTCGAAATACACCCGCATGACGATGAGCAGTTCGCCTTCCAGCGAGTCCGCCACTGACTTGAGCCGGCGGGCATAGTCCATGGCCTGGCCATGGTCGTGGATGGAACAGGGGCCTACCACGACCACCAAGCGGTCATCCCGGCCGTGGAGAATATCGGCGATGCGCGCGCGGCTGGTTTCGACCAGTGTCTGTACGGCGGAAGACACCGGCAGCTCATCCAGAAGCAGGGCGGGCGAGATGAGCGGCCGCACGGCGCTGATACGCACGTCGTCGATCCGGGTGGTATCCAGCGTGGAGTCGGCCAGGCCGACTTCGCGGTCATGCGTCGGGTCGTCGATGCGTGTCAAGGAAAGCTCCAGTTTCAGTGCGTATTGCGCGATAATCGCGGGCCTCGAATTGTCACAGAAACCGGGCTTTGCCGCCAATCGTCGGCCCTGTGCAAAAATGTGATCGTTCACTTCCGCCAACCCTAGCCCCAGGCTTGACGGGGCCAGCAGGATACCGATGACCAACGACTCGTCAGCCACCACCCCACGGAACCAGCCTGAACTGGAACGCAGTCACCTTGCGTTCCCTGTCGTGGGACTCGGCGCCTCGGCCGGTGGCCTGGAAGCGCTCATCGAGTTTTTGGCAAGACGTCCCCCACCAGCGGGATGACGTATGTCGTGGTGCTGCATCTGTCGCCCGAACACGAAAGCACCGCCGACGAAATCCTGCAGCGCACGACCAAGATGCCGGTCCTGCAGGTCAAGGTGCGCACGCCGATCGAAGTCGATCATGTATACGTCATCTCGCCGTCCTTGCATTTGACGATGAACGACGGGCACTTGAACGTCAAGCCCGCCGACCGGCCGCGCGATCGCCAGGTGGCGGTCGACCTGTTCCTGCGTGACCTGGCCGATGTTCATCGGGAACGTGCGTTCGGCGTCATCCTTTCCGGGACCGGGTCGGATGGCGCGTTGGGGCTGCAGCGAATCAAGGAGCAGGGCGGCATCGCCATCGCCCAGGATCCGGGGGAGGCCATGTACGACGGCATGCCGCGTGCGGCCGTGGAAACTGGCGCGGTCGACTTCGTGCTGCCCGTGGCATCCATTCCAGACCAGATCGCCAAGATCTGGAGCACGGCCGAATCCATCGAGATGCCCAGGGTCGAGGACGGTCCGACCAACGTTCATCCGGCACGTACGTACGAGCGTGCCGAGGCAGCCGAGATCGCGCTGCGTGAAATCCTACTGCTGTTGCGCCACCGCACCGGCAATGACTTCAAGCACTACAAGCGCGGCACCATCCTGCGGCGGATCGAGCGGCGCATGCAGGTGAATAGCTTGACCGACATGCCCGCGTATCGCGACTTCTTGCAGTCCAGTCCCGATGAAGCGGGCGCGCTGCTCAAGGACATGCTGATTGGCGTGACCAACTTCTTTCGGGATTTCGAGTCGTTTGCGGCGCTCGACAACGAAGTCGTCTGGCGATTGACCGGAGCCAGCGCGGAAGGTGGCGACGGCGCGCTGCGTGTGTGGAGCGCAGGGTGCTCCAGCGGCGAAGAGGCCTATTCATTGGCGATGCTGCTGTCGGACGCGCTGGAAGCCACGCAGGGCACTGGGTCGGTGCAGGTCTTCGCGACCGACATTGACGAGCGCGCCATTTCGACCGCGCGCAGCGGCATGTATCCCGAGTCCATTCTGGTGGACGTGAGCAACGATCGCCTGAATCGTTATTTCACCAAACACCAGAATCACTTTCGCGTGAAAAAGGAACTGCGCGACAAGGTGCTGTTCGCGGTCCACAACATTCTGCGCGATCCGCCGTTTTCCCGGCTGCATCTGATCTCGTGCCGCAATCTGCTGATCTATCTGGATAGGGATGCGCAGCGCGACGTCCTGCAGACGTTTCACTTCGCGCTCATGCCGGGCGGCTACCTGTTCCTTGGCGGGTCGGAGTCGGCCGAAGCCGTTGATGAACTGTTCGTGACCATCGACAAGAAGCACCGCATCTACCGGGCCAAGCCAGTAGCGTCGAGCGTGCGGGCGCCCATGAGCAACGCCACCCCCAGCACCTATCCCCGGCTTCCTCAAGTCGCTTCCGAGATCAGTCTGGCCAGTTCCAGGAAGGTCATGTATGCCGACGTGCACCGCAGGGTACTCGAGGAATACACGCCGCCCAGCGTGATCGTGAATCACAACAGTGACATCGTGCACATGTCGGACCAGGCGGGGCGCTTCTTGCGTTACGTGGGCGGAGAACCGTCGCACAATCTGCTGTCGCTGGTGCATCCCGAACTGCGGCTGGAGCTGCGGACCGCATTGTTCCAGGCGGTCCAGTCGAACAAAAGTGTCGAGGCGCGCCGCGTGCGGCTGCGACGCAATGACCGCACGTACTTCGTCAACATGGTGGCCAAGCCGTTCCGCGACCATCAGGCCGATGCCGACTTCGTGCTGGTACTGTTCGATGAAGTCGAAGAGTCGATGAGCCAGGAGAGCGAGGCGTCGGTCGAGGGCAAGGACAGCGTGCTGACGCAGCTGGAAAACGAGTTGCAGCGCTTGAAAGACCAGTTGCAGGACACGGTCGAGCATTCGGAAACGTCGACCGAAGAACTGAAGGCGTCGAACGAAGAGCTCCAGGCGATCAACGAGGAGCTGCGGTCAGCGACCGAAGAGCTGGAAACGAGCAAGGAAGAACTGCAGTCCATCAACGAAGAATTGATCACGGTCAATTTTGAGCTGAAGACCAAGGTCGAAGAGACCGCCAAGATCAATGACGACCTGCAGAACCTGATCTCCTCGAGCGAAATCGCCACGGTGTTTGTCGACCGCGCCATGCGAGTGAAGTGGTACACACCGCGCGCGGCCGATCTGTTCAACCTGATTGCGTCCGACGCGGGCCGGTCGCTGATGGACATCACCCATCGGCTCGACTACCCCACACTGGCCAACGACGCCGCCGAGACGTTCACGTCCCTGCGCATGATCGAAAACGAAGTCCGCAGCACCGACGGGGCCTGGTTCCTGGCCAGGCTGGTGCCGTATCGCACCGCTGAAGACCGCATCGAAGGCGCGGTGCTGACCTTTATCGACATCACGCAGCGCAAGCGTGCGGAAGAGCGCTTGCGCGCGGGCCAGGAGCGGATGCGCCTGGTTGCCGATTCGACCACCGACTACGCGATTATCACCTTGGATGAGGAAGGCCTGATCACAGGCTGGAACCGCGGCGCCGAGTTCATTTTCGGGTATCGGGCCGCCGAGGTCGAAGGGCAGTCAGGCGCGATCATCTTTACGCCGGAAGATCGCGAGCAGGGCGTGCCGGAGGACGAGTTGCAACGCGCTCGCCAGTTTGGTCACGCGTCTGACGACCGCTGGCATGTGCGCAAGGATGGCTCGCGCTTTTATTGCAGTGGTGTGGTGCATCCGATGGTCGACGGCAATCTTCTGGGATATGCCAAGATCGCCCGCGACCTGACCGCTCGCAAGATGCAGGAAAGCGCACAGGACGCGGCGCTGGAACGCACCAGCGCCACCAACGAATTGAAGGATCTGTTCTTTGCGGTCATGTCGCATGAACTGCGTCACCCTTTGAACCTGATCCAGCTGAACGTGGATATCCTGTCGCGCACGCCGGGCATGGTGACGTCGGCGGTTGGGCGCAAGGCAGTCGAAACCGTGCGTCGGTCGGTAAGGAACCAGTCCAAGATCATCGACGACTTGCTCGACATGTCGCGCGTGTCGACCGGCAAGCTCAAGCTGAATCGCGGGCGGCTGAACCTCGTGCAGGTGGTGCAGGGATGCATCGAAACCGTTTCGGCTCAGGCTTCGGCGGGCAGCGTGCAAATGAAGGTGAACCTGCCGCAGGATCCCGTCATCGTGGATGCGGATGCGACCCGGTCTGAGCAGGTGGTGTGGAACCTGTTGAGCAATGCGGTCAAGTTCACGCCCGAAGGTGGCACCGTCACCGTGACGCTGGCGACCGACAAGGACAATGCACGGCTCGATGTGACCGATACCGGCATCGGCATGGCGCCCGAAGCCGTCGATGCGGTGTTTGACCTGTTTAACCAGATCGATCGGCAACTCTCCAACCGCAACAAAAGCGGCCTGGGCATCGGCCTGGCGCTGGCGCGCCAGCTGGCGGAAGCGCACGGTGGCTCGGTCACCGCCTTTTCGGAAGGAGAAGGGCGGGGGTCGACATTTAC
This sequence comes from Pigmentiphaga litoralis, assembly GCF_048632615.1. Taxonomy (GTDB): domain Bacteria; phylum Pseudomonadota; class Gammaproteobacteria; order Burkholderiales; family Burkholderiaceae_B; genus Pigmentiphaga; species Pigmentiphaga litoralis_B. The sequence continues at coordinate 5,540,894 of NZ_CP184479.1, read as the reverse complement.
GTTCCTGCTGCCACTGGCCGATGGCGGCAGTGCTACGGAGCTGCCCGTGGATGCGCCGGTGGCGCTCGGTCAGTTGCGCGGCGCGCGCATCCTGCTGGTGGACGATTCCCCCGACGTGCTGGAGACCATGGGCGTGCTGCTGGAGCTGGAAGGTGCGACCGTGACCAGCGCGGTCAGCGGCGCGGCGGCACTGAACGCGGCCGTTGGGCAGACGTACGACCTGATCATCTCAGACATTGCGATGCCTGAGATGGACGGCATGCAGCTGATCAAGAAGCTGCGCGAGATGCCGCCGCTGGCCGAGGTGCCGGCCGTGGCGCTGACCGGCTACGGCGGTACGGCGATCATCAACAGCGTGCGGGCGGCGGGCTTTTCGGATTACCTGTGCAAGCCTGTTCCCATGGACCTGCTGATCGAAAAAGTGTCGAGCATCTTGCCCGTCCGCGACAGCGAGCACTGATCAGGTCAATTCGCGCACGATGTCGGCGCCCAGGGTGCGCATGATGCGGCCCCCGTCGGGTGTGCCGCGCGCAATCGCCTTGGCCATGCGCGCCGCCTGACCGACCGAGGCTTTCGGCGGCATGGGGGGCTCGTGGGAAATACTGCTGTTCTGGTGGGTTTGCGATCCGCTGGCCGTCGAGGAGGGCGTTTCCTTGCAAGCGTCTTGCCGGAACAGGTCTTGCGGCCAGCAGGGGTGGATGACCGACGTCCGAACCTTCAGGAGACAAGCGCCATGACACCGAATCCCTTCCAGCAATGCATCGACCTGTGCTATGCCTGCGCGGCGGCCTGCAACCAGTGCGCCTCTGCCTGCCTGTCCGAACCCCACGCCGACGCGATGACCCAGTGCATTCGCCTGGACATCGAGTGCGCCGAGATCTGCACGCTGGCGGCGAGCACGATGGCGCGCGAGGGCGCATTTTCAGCGGAAGTGTGTGGGGTGTGCGCCAAGGTATGCGATGCCTGTGCGGCGGTATGTGAAAAACACGAGGCTGACCACTGCAGACGCTGTGCGGCCGCATGCCGCGCGTGCGCCGAAGCGTGCCGCAGCATGTATGCGGGGCAATCCAGCTGACACCGACGGCGCGGACGAAGCGCCAATTATTATTGTTCAGTGACGATTCCTTGAGCAAGCTCATTGTTGAGCAGAAGGTGCGCGGGGCCGAGTCGTTTTACATGCATGGGTGCGCCGTGAGGGTGTGAATCGGCTGAAAGACGCCGAGAAGCGCTTCGGTACGGCTCTTGCTAATGCTGTGTTGCGATCATGTTCACGCCGTCCGGCGCGGCGCCCCTACGCCCATCATCCCGACAGCACCCTTCCCACACGGCACGGCGACGTGCCGCGATGGCTCCACCTCATCAGGAATACGGTCATGCAGAAAATTGCGATGGTCAGCGAGCACGCGTCGCCGCTTGGACATGCGGGCAGCGTGGACAGTGGCGGACAGAATGTCTACGTGGCCAACGTTGCCCGGCAGCTTGCCGCGTGCGGCCATGTGGTCGACGTGTTTACCCGCAAGGACAGCGCCGTGTTGCCGGACGTGATCAGCTGGATGCCGGGCGTGCGCATCATCAACGTTCCGTCAGGGCCGCCGCGCCAATTGCCCAAGGAACAGCTGCTGCCCTACATGACGGAGTTCGGCAGGTGGATGCTGGACTTCTGCCGCCGTGAACGCCGGCCCTACGACGTGGTGCATGCCAACTTCTTCATGTCGGGCCTGGCATCCCTGCCTGTGCGCGAACAGCTGAACGTGCCGCTGGTGATGACCTTTCACGCGCTGGGCAAGGTGCGCCGTCAGCATCAGGGCGAGGCGGACCAGTTTCCGGCCGCGCGTTTCGGTATCGAGGAAAGGCTGGTGCGCGAAGCCGATCGTATCGTGGCGGAGTGTCCGCAGGACTATGCCGATCTGACCCAGCTGTACGGTGCGGCCCCGGATCGGATTTCCGTCGTGCCTTGCGGCTTCGATGCGCAGGAGTTTTCGCCGATGCCAATGGACCGGGCGCGGGCGGCCCTGGGTTGGGATCCCGATGCCTTTACGGTGTTGCAGCTTGGGCGCATGGTGCCGCGCAAGGGCGTGGACAACGTGATCCGTGCCGTCGGCGAATTGCGCCGTCGTCACGCTATCGATGCGCATCTGTATGTCGTGGGGGGCAATTCCGCCGAGCCCAACGAGATCGCGACGCCCGAATTAGGCCGGCTGCGCGCCATTGCCGATACATCGGGCGTGGCGGACCTGGTGCGCTTCGTGGGTCGCCGCGACCGCGATGCCCTGCGCACCTTCTATTGCGCGACGAATGTGTTCGCGACGACCCCGTGGTATGAGCCCTTCGGGATTACGCCGGTCGAGGCCATGGCGTGCGGCAAGGCGGTGATCGGGTCCGCCGTCGGAGGCATCCAGGCAACGGTTCGCGATGGCGAGACCGGCTTTCTGGTTCCAGCGCGCGATCCGATTGCGATGGCTGAACGCCTGGCAATACTTGCGAAGGACCCGGCGCTGTGCGCGCGGCTTGGCCAGGCGGGTCATGCCCGGGCGCGGCAGTTCTATTCGTGGGCCCGCGTGGCGCAAGACCTGCTGGCGGTGTATGCGCAGGCCACGCGGCCGGTCGACGCTCCGGCGCCAATGCGCACCGCGGTGAAGGCGTCGGGTGCGCCTGCACGCTCCCATGTCGTGATCATGGAGTGACGCCACGATGCCCCGTGAACACTCCGTTTCCACGCATGGCAACGAGGCGCCCCGGACGGGCGCGGAGAATCCGATGGTCCCCTACGCGCCGAGTCGTGCCCAGCCCGCCCGCTCATCGCGCAAAGGTGCGATCTTCCTGGACAAAGACGGCACCCTGGTGGAGGACGTGCCCTATAACGTCGATCCCGCACAGATGCGATTCGCCCCGGGAGCCCGTGAAGGTCTGCAGGCGCTTGCACGGTGTGGACTGCCGCTGATTGTGGTCAGCAACCAGTCGGGCATCGCGCTGGGCCGCTTCGACGAGGCCGCGCTGGACGCCGTGCATTTGCGGCTGGCCGAGATGTTCGATGAGGCCGGCGCCGACCTGGCCGACTTCTACTATTGCCCGCATCACCCCGATGGGGTCGTGCGCAAATACGCCGTGGCCTGCGACTGCCGCAAGCCCGCGTCGGGCCTGTTCGAGCAGGCGGCGCGCGAGCGTCGCATTGCGCTGGACCAGTCCTGGATGATCGGCGACATCCTTCACGATATCGAGGCGGGCCGGCGGGTAGGGTGCCGGACCGTCCTGATCGACAACGGCAACGAAACCGAATGGCAGCTGACGCCAGAGCGCATGCCGCATTTCCGTTGCCCCGATTTCGCGGCGGCGGCGCAGTGGGTGTGCGAGCAGCTGGATGTCTCTCAAGGGAGCGGAGCATGAGCGCGCCATGGGACGGCGTGCGGCGGATTCTGGCCGTGCGGCTGGACAACCTGGGTGACGTGCTGATGTCGACCCCGGCCATCAGTGCACTGAAGGCCTCGTTTCCTGGCTCGCATCTGACCTTGATGGCATCACCCTCGGGTGCGGCGATCACGCCTTTCCTGCCTTGCGTCGACGATGTGATGGTGTATGACGCACCGTGGGTCAAGTCCAACGGCACCGCCGACGGCAGCGCCGATCTGGCGATGGCCGAGCGCCTGCGCGGTCTGGACTTCGATGCCGCGGTCATCTTCACGGTCTACAGCCAGAGCGCGTTGCCAGCCGCCATGCTGTGCCGTTTTGCAGGCATTCCGCGGGTGCTTGCCCATTGCCGCGAAAACCCCTATCGGCTGTTGACGCACTGGGTGCGCGATACGGCAGTGGAAGACAGCGGCCGGCACGAAGCCCAGCGCCAGCTGGATCTGGTGCGAACCGTGGGAGCGACGGTAGCCGACGAGCGCCTGGTGTTCGAGGTGGCCGCCGCCGACCGCATCAGCCTGCGCGGCAAGCTGGCGGCTCGCGGCGTGTCCGCCGAACGAGGCTGGACGCTGGTGCACCCGGGGGCTACGGCGCCGTCGCGCCGTTACCCGGCCGAACGGTTTGCCATCGTGGCGCGGTCGCTGGCGGACGACGGCCGGGGGCCGGTGCTGGTGACCGGCGGACCGGACGAAGCCGAGCTGGCCAGCGTGGTTGCGACCTTGGCAGGCAGGGACGTGATCAGCATTGCAGGCGCACTGAGCCTGGGCGAATTCGCCGCTTTGATCGATGACGCGGCCGTGCTGGTGTCGAACAACAGTGGCCCCGTCCACCTGGCGGCGGCGCTGGGCACGCCGGTGGTGGACCTGTACGCACTGACCAATCCTCAGCACACCCCGTGGCAGGTGCCCAGCCGGGTGCTGTTCCACGACGTGCCCTGCAAGTTCTGCTACCGCAGCGAGTGCCCCCAGGGCCATCACCAATGTTTGCGCGGCGTAACGCCGGACGCTGTCATCGCCGCGGCAAGAGAGCTGCATCCGATTGCGCATCCCTTAGAACCCGCGGCCTGAGCCGGCCGCACAAGGAGTCATCAGCATGTACACATTGGGCATCAATGCGGTCTATCACGACTGCTCGGCCACCCTGGTCCATGACGGGGTGGTGGTCGCGGCGGCGGAGGAAGAGCGCTTTACCCATGTCAAGCATGGCAAGCGGCCGGTGCCGTTCACGACCTGGCAGCTGCCGTTCCATGCCATCGACTATTGCCTGAGCGTGGCCGGCATTTCGCTCGCTGACGTCGATCATTTTGCCTACTCGTACGACCCCGCGCTGCTGCTGGGCTCGAAGAAGGATGACCCCGGCATCACGCTGCCGTTGAAGCCGTCGGCCGCGCGCGCCGCCGATACCAACGGGTCGCCCTGGGATCCCCTGTTTCTTTGCTACATCGTGAATGCGCCCGGGCAGCTAGCCAACGGTGCCCCTCATCATCTGGAAAAACGCTTTCGCGGCGTGACGCCCGACAGCATCGCGGCCAAGTGGCATTACGTCGAACATCACCTGGCGCACGAGGCCAGCGCCTATCTGGCGTCGCCTTTCGAGAACACGGCAGTGCTGACCATGGACGGGCGGGGCGAGCGCGCGACGACCAGCTACGGCCACTTCGTGAACGGTCATTACCGCCGGATAAAACAGGTCAACCTTCCCCATTCGCTGGGCCTCCTGTATGAAGACCTGACCCGCTACCTGGGCTTTCTGCATTCGTCGGACGAATACAAGGTCATGGCGCTGGCGTCGTATGGCGAGCCCCGCTTCGTGCGCGAATTCGAAGAGATCGTGCAGGTCGACGACGAAGGCAATTACACCGTCGCGCCGGTGGACTTCGTGCAGAAGTTCGGGCCGGCGCGCGAGCGGGGCGGTCCGCTCGAAGCCATCCATTACGACATTGCGCATTCGCTGCAGCACGTGCTGGAGGAGACGGTCAAGAAGATGGCGGCCTGGCTGCATCGCGAAACGGGCGCCGATACGCTGTGCATGGCGGGTGGCGTTGCGCTGAACTGCGTGATGAATGCGCGGCTGCGCGAACATGGACCGTTCAGCGAGATCTGGGTGCAGCCCGCCGCCGGAGACTCGGGCACGTCGCTGGGCGCCGCCCTATGGGTAGACCGCGAACAGCGCGGGCCGGCCGCGAAGCGCTGGGTCATGCATCACGCCTTCTTGGGTCCGGAGTACAGCGACGCCGAGATCGAGCAGTTCCTGAAGCGGTCGAAGCTGAAGTATCGCAAGCTGGACAACGTGGCCGAAGAAGTGGCCGAGCTGCTTGCGCAGAACAAGATCATCGGGTGGTTCCAGGGCCGTATGGAGTTCGGCCCGCGCGCGCTGGGCGCGCGATCCATTCTGGCGTCGCCTATCGATCCCGACATGCAGTCGATCCTGAACGAGATCAAGGATAGAGAGGACTTCCGGCCAGTTGCGCCGGCCGTGATCGAAGACCGCGCGCGCGACTGGTTCGCCACCGGCCGGCCCGGGCCGATCGTTGCGCCGTTCATGCTGTTCATTTTTGATGTGCTGCCTGAGAAGGCCGACCGCATTCCCGCGGTGCGCCATACCGACGGCACCGCGCGCGTGCAGACCGTGCGCCGTGATCAGCATCCGCTGTATCACGACCTGCTGGCCGCGTTCGAGCGCCATACCGGCGTGCCGGTGCTGGTCAATACCTCGTTCAATACGCGGGGCGAGCCCGTGGTCTGCTCGCCGCGCGATGCCATCGAGTCGTTCTGGACGTCGCCGCTGGACGCGTTGTCGATCGGGTCCTTCCTGCTGGAAAAATCGGCATGACGGTGACGGCGCCTTCCTTATCGGTGGTCGTCCCGACCTATCAGCGTCAGGACTTGCTTGAGCGCTGCCTGGTGGCGCTGCTGGCACAGGACTATCCCGCCGACCGCTACGAAATCATCGTTGCCGACGACGGGCCGAGCACGGCGACGCGGGACCTGGTCGCGCGCTTTGCGGCCCAACGTCCTGACGGCCCTGATCTGGTTTATGTGCCGGTGATCGGCACGCAGGGCCTGGCCGCCGCCCGCAACCGCGGGTGGGAGCGGGCGCGCGCGGACGTGATCGCTTTCACGGACGACGATACGGTGCCCGCACCCATGTGGCTGACCGAAGGCGAGAAGGTGATGGCGGGTGGGCCGGCTGCCGCGATGGGCCGGATCGAGATGCCACTGCCGCCCAACCCGACCGACTTCGAACTGGACTCCAGCGGATTGACGCGCGCGGAGTTCGCAACGGCCAACTGTTTCGTGCGCAAATCGGCATTGCAGGAGATCGGCGGCTTCGATGAACGGTTCACGATGGCATGGCGCGAAGATTCGGACCTGCAGTTCATGTTGCTGTCACGCGGCCACACTATCGTGAATGCGCCGGCTGCGTTGGTGGTGCACCCGGTGCGGTCCGCGCCGCGCGGGGTCAGTGTCAGCCAGCAGAAGAAGGTGTGCTTCGATGCCTTGCTCCACAAGAAACATCCGGCCTTGTTCCGCGAACGCATCCGGCGCGGACCGCCCTGGAGCTATGTCGTCATCGTGCTGAGCCTGCTGGCGCTGGCCGGCGCGCTGGTCATCGGCAACGCCGCCCTCGGGTGGGTCGCGCTGACCGTGTGGGCCGTGCTGACCCTGCGGTTCTTTGCAATGCGGATCCGGCACACATCGCGCGATCCTGCGCACGTGATCGAGATGCTGGTGACGTCAATCCTGATTCCGCCGCTGTCGATCTTCTGGGGCATCGTGGGCGCCCTGCGTTTCAGGACGGCGCTGGTATGACGACATCTTGCCTTTCATGGTCAAATCCGCCGCGCCGCATTGCCGTGTTCCGCGCCTTGCAACTGGGCGACCTGCTGTGCACGGTGCCCGCTTTGCGCGCCTTGCGGCAGGCCGCGCCTGCCGCCGAGATCACACTGGTCGGCTTGCCGGAAGCCCGCGGTTTCGTCGAGCGCTACAGCGACTACCTGGACGACCTGCTGATCTTTCCCGGCATGGACGGCATGCCTGAACAGACGCCCCGGCCGCACGAGCTGCCCGGCTTCTACGCTGCCGCGCAAGCGCGCCAGTTCGATCTGGCGATCCAGTTGCACGGCACGGGCTACCAGGTGAACGACATCGTGGACCTGCTTGGCGCCAAAGTTGTCGCGGGTTTCGAGCCGCCGGAATGGACCCCGCGTGGTCCGACCTTCATGGCCTGGCGCGACGACCTGCCCGAACCCTTGCGATACACGGCGCTGATGGCGCACCTGGGCGTTCCGGTGCGGTCCACCGAGCTGGATTTTCCGCTGACCTTGGAAGATCAGCGCGAGTGTGATGCCCTGGCGCGGCAACTCGACCTTCGTCCAGCCGAAACGATCCTCGTGCATCCGGGCGCGCGGCTGCTGTCGCGCCGCTGGCCGGTGGACCGCTTTGCCGCGGTGGCGTCCTGGCTGGCCGCCGAGGGCCATACCGTGGCCGTGACCGGCAGCCGGGACGAACGGGACCTGACGCAGCACCTGCTCGATCTGGTGGATGCACCCTTGATCGACCTGACCGGCCTGACCAGCCTGGGGGCCTGGCCGCCTTGCTCGCGCAATGCCGGCTGCTGGTCTGCAACGACACCGGAGTTTCCCATGTGGCCGCGGCAGTGGGCGCGCCTAGCGTGGTGATTGCGTCGGGCAGCGATGTGGCCAGGTGGGCGCCGCTGGACCGCGACCTGCATCCGGTGCTGTGGCACGACATGCCATGCCGTCCATGCGCCTTCCATGCCTGCCCGACCGACCATGAGTGCGCGCGCGGCGTTGCCGTCGACGACGTACTTGCCCAGGTCCGGCGCCAACTCGAACGACAGGAGATATCGCATGCCTGACATGCCTGCACCGCTGAACATTCTGACCTGGCACGTCCACGGCAATTACCTGTATTACCTGACCCAGGTGCCGCATCACTTCTGGATCGTGACCAAGCCTGGCAATCCGCCCGGGTACGCGCATCCGGGCACCGGCTTTCCATGGGGCCCCAACGTGCATGCGATACCGTATGACGAGGTCAAGGACCACGACTTCGACTGCGTGCTGTTCCAATCGCGCGGCCCATACGAAGCAGACGTGACCGCGATGCTGTCGCCGGCGCAGCGCGAGCTGCCCCGCGTCTACATCGAACACGATCCGCCGCAAGGCCACCCGACCGACACCCGGCACTGGTTCCAGGAACCCAATGGAACACTCGTCCACGTGACGGCATTCAATGCATTGATGTGGGACAGCGGCGAGACGCCGACCCGGGTCATCGAGCATGGCGTGCTGCCTGCCGAAGGTGTGGTGTACGGTGGCGATACCGAACGTGGGATCGTGGTAGTGAACCATCTGGTGCAGCGGGGCCGGCGCCTGGGCGCGGACGTGTTCGAGCAGGTTCGCCAGCGGGTGCCGCTGGACCTGATCGGCATGGACGCGGAGCGCGCCGGCGGCATTGGCGAAGTGACCAACATGCAGGTGCAGCCCTTCGTGGCCCAGTACCGCTTTTTCTTCAATCCGATTCGGTACACCAGCCTGGGACTGGCCGTGATCGAAGCCATGATGGCTGGCGTGCCCGTAATCGGTCTGGCCACGACCGAAATGACCACGCTCATCAAGAACGAGGTGACGGGCTATGTGGACACCCGCGTCGACCGTCTGGTGGATGTCATGCAGACGCTGCTGCGCAACCGCGAGCTGGCCCGGGAATGGGGCGAGGCGGGGCGTCTTGAAGCCTTGCGGCGCTTCGGCATCCAGCGTTTCGTGCGCGACTGGATGACGCTGTTTGCCGAGGTCACGCAGTCATCGCCTTCGTTTTCGGCGGCACGCCCGTCGTCCCTTCCCTGGAGCTTGCATCATGAAAGAAAAGGACAGCCTGCGGGTGCTGGTGACTGGGGGTGCAGGATTTCTGGGATCGCACTTGTGCACCCGGCTGGTGGATGAAGGACATGACGTGCTGTGCGTCGACAACTTCTACACCGGCACGAAGGCGAACATTGCCCCGTTGCTCGGACATCCGCGCTTCGAGTTGATGCGCCACGACATTACCTTTCCGCTGTATGTGGAGGTCGACGAGATCTACAACCTGGCGTGCCCGGCATCGCCCGTGCATTACCAGCATGATCCGGTGCAGACCACCAAGACGTGCGTGCACGGGTCGATCAACATGCTGGGCCTGGCCAAGCGGGTCGGCGCGCGCATCCTGCAGGCGTCGACCAGCGAAGTCTATGGCGACCCGACCGATCATCCGCAGCGCGAATCCTACTGGGGTCACGTCAACCCCAACGGAATACGGGCCTGCTACGACGAGGGCAAACGCTGCGCGGAGACCCTGTTCGCGGATTACCGGCGGCAGTATGGGTTGAGGGTGAAAGTGGCGCGCATCTTCAACACCTACGGGCCGAACATGCATCCCGACGACGGGCGCGTGGTGTCGAATTTCATCATGCAGGCGCTTGCCAACGAGCCCATCACCATCTATGGCGACGGCACGCAGACGCGCGCCTTCTGCTATGTGGACGATCTGGTCGACGGGTTGATGCGGCTGATGCGCAGCCCTGACGATTTTGGGGGCCGGTCAATATTGGCAACCCGTCAGAAATGAACATGCTCGAACTAGCGCGGCAGATCGTTGAGCTGACGGGCAGCCGGTCGGAAGTCCGGCTGTTTCCCTTGCCCGAGGATGACCCGGTTCGGCGCTGCCCGGACATCTCGCTGGCGCGCGAGGTGCTGGGCTGGGAACCGCGCACCCAGGTGACCGAAGGCCTGACCCGCACCATTGCCTACTTTCGTGACCGCACGGCGGCGTCGCGCGACGCGGGCGTCAGCACCGCGCGCGGCGGGGCGGCATTGTCCGCGACGTCATCGGCAACTGCCGCGGATACTGGCCGCGTTGTCCGCATCGCCTGAACAACCCGAGGCGGCTGCCTCCGTTTTGGATGAATGATCATGAATCTTGCAGTCATTGGTGTGGGCTATGTGGGGCTGGTGACCGGGGCGTGCCTGGCGGACGTGGGCAACCACGTCAGCTGCATGGACCGTGATGCCGCAAAGATTGCGCGGCTGGAACGGGGCGAGATTCCGATTTTCGAACCCGGTCTGGATGAAGTCGTCCGCCGCAATGCCATGGGCGGCCGACTGGCCTTCACGACCGACATGGCGCGCGCGGTGTGTGACGCCGACATCATCTTCATTGCGGTCGGCACGCCGCCCGCCGAAGACGGTTCGGCCGACGTAGGCAGGGTGCTGGAAGCCGCCATGGAAGCCGTGCGCTACATCGATCGCGACGTCGTGCTCGTGGTGAAGTCAACCGTGCCGGTGGGGACGTGCGACCGGGTGCATGACGCCGTCCAGGCTCTGCTGCGGACGATGCGGTCCCCCTGGAAGGTGACGGTGGCCTCCAATCCCGAGTTCCTGAAAGAGGGCAGTGCGATCGACGACTTCCAGCGTCCCGACCGCATCGTCGTGGGCACCTACGACGCGGCGTCGTTGACGCTGCTGCGCGCGTTGTACAGCCCGTACAACCGCAATCATGATCGCCTGATTGCGATGGATGTGCGGTCGTCTGAATTCACCAAGTACGCCGCCAACGCCATGTTGGCCACGCGCATCTCGCTGATGAACGAGCTGGCGCGGCTGGCGGAGAAGGTCGGGGCTGACATCGAAGAAGTTCGCCGCGGGGCGGGCGCCGACCCGCGCATCGGCCATCACTTCCTGTATGCCGGCGTGGGGTACGGCGGATCCTGCCTGCCGAAGGACGTCAGCGCCCTCAGCCGGCTGGCCGCCGATAACGATGAACCGCTGGACCTTCTGGCCGGCGTGCAGCGCGTGAACGAGCGGCAGAAGCACCTGCTGTTCGAGAAGGTCGGCAAAGTGCTGGGGGACCTGTCGGACCGTACCATTGCGCTCTGGGGACTGGCGTTCAAGCCGAACACCGACGACATTCGCGATGCGCCCAGCCTGGTGCTGATCCGCGAACTGCTGGCGGCCGGGGCCCGGGTCAGGGCGTATGACCCGGTGGCGGCTCCGGGCGTGACTGCGTTGATTGCGGACCCGGATCTGACGCTGGTCGGGTCTGCCAAGGAGGCATGCCTGGGTGCCGATGTCTTGGTCGTCGTGACGGAGTGGCGGGAGTTCAAGTCGCCAGATTTCCGTTGGCTGGCCAAGACGCTCAAGCAGCCCGCCATTTTCGACGGCCGGAACATCTACGACGCCGATTACGTTCGGGAATGCGGCCTGCGTTACTTCGGCGTCGGACGCGGCGAGACCGCCCCGGAAACGGTCGTGCTGCCACAAATTGCATGACAAGCGGTGTTCATGGAAGAGTAAGGAAAATGGAATTTTGTGAAAATGTTGCAAAGCAGCGCAATGCTTTTCACTAAAGCTCACCCGACAGGCAAGGAATGGGCGCGCAGGTACAACCTTTGCACTGAACGCCTTGCAGAAAACGACATTCGTTTCCCGCCGCGCCCCATCACACATGCAGTCAGGAGAGACCTCATGGCCGACCAAGATTCACCCCCAGCACGCGCTCCGCGCGGCTTTGCCGCAATGGACCGACAGAGGCAGCGCGAGATCGCCTCGCAAGGCGGCAAAGCCGCCCATCGCAGTGGACGAGCGCACCAGTTCACCGCCCAGGAGGCCCGCGCAGCGCGCGCCATCAGCCACGCCAGCCGCCGCGCCGCCCAGCAGAACGCCTCGGGTGAGCGGCGCGCGCAGCCAGACAGCGACGTGGATGCCGTCAAGCAGGAGGAAACGGCCGAGTCCTGAATCATCCCGCGTCAGCGCACGCTGACCGGTTCGTCCAGAGGCCCGCACGCCGTCCGATCCTAGTCGGGCGCCTTGCGGGCCTTTTGACTGGGTAGTCGTCGCCGGCTTGTCATCTTTCTGTGATTATTCATGAGCAGTAAGGTTCACGCCGATGTAGGGAAGGGCACGCACGGGGGCAGCGCATGATGGGCGTACGCACGGGCTTACGGTCGGGCATCGTACTTGCGGTAGCAGTGCTGCGTCCCGGCTGGTTAATTCTGGGTAGGGCGGGGCGCAGCTCTCCGAGGTGTCTGCGTGGTGTGGGCACCTTGGTTTGTGTTGCGAGAGTGCAGCACATACTTGTGCCCCCTGACCTGGTCGGGGGGCGCTTTTTTCTCTTTCAGGAGCCGACATGCAGTTCGACCCGCAAGCCAAAGCCGACACGGCGTGTGTGCGCTTCAATATGGCCTACCCCGACGGCGAAACGGACGCAGCCATCAGCGCGAAGGCGCTCGTGGAGTACTTTGGCGCGGCAATGGATCCCGACAGTCTGGTCACGAGCTACCGCAAGAACTTCCGCGCGATTCATTCCGCTGCGCGACAGAAAGGACAGCCGACTTCCGATGGACGCGTGCTGGTCACCGCCGCCGATCTGGAAGCCTGGGCGGAGCGCACGGTGACCAAATCGCGGTCCGCATCCGCGAAATGACGCCCTGAGCGAGCGTGCCGCGGCTTCCAGGGTGGATGCACCCGGCCGGGCCCCCACGCATCGCCATATTAGAAGAACCTGGATGTTCGCGGGCAGGCGCTGCACCGTGCGGACGCGCGAGTGTCGTCGTGCGATTTCCAGTGTAGAGTGGTGCGCCACCGGGCGCGGGTCCTGCAAGCCATCGGATCTCGCGGCCGTCCACCGACATCAGAGAGTTCCCACCCCATGAAGCGTTATCCCCTGGCTGGCATGCCCGCCACTCCCGCGCAGCACGTCGACGTATCGCGATTGCTGGCGGCCTACGCCGACCTGGCGCCCGACATGACGCAAGCCGCGCAGCGGGTTGCCTTCGGCACGTCCGGGCACCGGGGCGTGTCCTTCGACCGGAGCTTCAACGCGCAGCATGTTGCCGCGATTTCGCAGGCAATCGTGGCGTACCGGACGCAGCAGGGTATCGGCGGTCCGCTGTTCATCGGTTTCGACAGCCACGCCTTGTCGCTGCCGGCCTTCGAAACCGCGCTGGAAGTGCTGGCCGCCAACGGCGTGACCACAATGATTGCGGCGGGGGACGAGTTCACACCCACGCCGGCCGTGTCGCTAGCCATCCTGAATTACAACCGCGGCCGCACGACGGGTCTGGCCGACGGCATCGTGGTCACTCCGTCGCACAATCCGCCCGATAGCGGCGGCTTCAAGTACAACGCGGCCAATGGGGGACCGGCCGATTCCGGCATCACCAAATGGATAGAGACCGAAGCAAACCGTCTGATCGAAGGCGGAATGGCGGGCGTGCGCCGCATGCCGATCGCCCAGGCACGCGCGGCATCGACGACGCAGTCGTTCGACTATCTGTCCATGTATGTGAACGATCTGGCATCGGTGATCGACTTCGACGTGATCCGAGCGGCGGGCGTCAGGATGGGCGTCGACCCCTTGGGCGGCGCCGGGGTGCATTACTGGTCGCGGATCCAGGAGCAATACGGCATTGACCTGGACGTCGTGAGCACGGTCGTCGACCCGACGTTCGGTTTCATGACGCTGGACTGGGACGAAAAGATCCGCATGGATCCATCGTCCAGCTTTGCCATGCGGCGCCTGATCGCCATGAAAGACCGGTACGACGTGGCCTTTGCATGCGATACCGACCACGACCGCCACGGCATCGTGGCCCCGAGCGTCGGGCTGCTGCCCTCCAACCACTACCTGGCGGTGGCGATTGACTACCTGTATCGCAACCGGCCTGAGTGGCGAGCGGACGCGGCGGTCGGCAAGACGCTGGTCAGCAGTTCCATGATCGACCGCGTGGCCGCGCGACTGGGCCGCCGCCTGCACGAAGTGCCGGTGGGCTTCAAATATTTCGTGGAAGGGCTCTACACCGGGTCGCTGGCGTTTGGGGGAAGAAAGCGCGGGGGCGTCGTTCGCCCGGTTCGACGGCAGTTGCTGGACGACCGACAAGGACGGCATCTCGTTGGCCCTGTTGTCGGGTGAGATGACTGCGCGGATGGGCAAGGACCCTGGTGCCTTGTATCAGGACCTGTGCAAGGACCTGGGCAATCCAGTGTCGAGCCGGGTGGATGCGCCGGCCACGCCAGACCAGAAAAAGAAGCTGTCGAAGTTGTCGGCCGCGCAGGTGTCGAGTGATCAACTGGCAGGCGAGCAGATCGAAGCCGTTCTGGACCGTGCGCCTGGCGATAACGAAGCGATCGGCGGGATCAAGGTGATCGTGCCCAGCGGCTGGTTCGCCGCCCGGCCGTCCGGCACCGAAGACATCTACAAGATCTATGCGGAAAGCTTTCAGGGCGACGCGCACCTGAAGCAGTTGCTGGCCGAAGCCCAGGTCATCGTGGATACGGCGCTGGGCTGAGAAGGCTGCTCACCCTGTCTGCTGGATGGAAAACGGAAAGTAGGCGAGCGGGGCGCGCAGGTCGCAGGAACGGGGCGCCACCGCGGCGATATACCGGTCGGGCCGCACCAGGATGGCGGCGGCAGCGTGGTCGCGGAGCAAAGTGCGCAGCGCGGGTGGCAGGTCGGTCAGGATGCGCAGGCGCGGTGACGGGATCGGGGTTGCCTGACTATCGCTGTGCCCACTTTCCGTATCGATCAGCAGCGCATAGTCGGGGCCCAGCACCGTGTCAAAACCCTTGCCGTCGGCCAGCAGGGGCTGGATCAGCGGGCGGCCGGCGGCGGGGTGGTCCTGCACGAGCGCGCCGGGCGGCAGACGGGGCGTGGGGCTGTCGAACAGCGCAGGGGATCCGTCCGCAAACCGGGCATCCCGCGCGTTTGCCGCCTCGGCATCGGTGGTCTGGATCAGGTCGCCCAGTTGCACCGCCAGGTCGATGAAGGCCCGCACGTGCGGCGCGCGTTCGGCTTCGTAGGTATCGAGCAAATCGTCCTGCGCTTCCCCCGGCATACCGCCGCCAGCTTCCACGCCAGGTTCACGGCGTCGCGAATGCCGGCGCACATGCCCTGGCCCAGGAAGGGCGGTGTCTGGTGGGCCGAGTCGCCGGCCAGCAGCAATCGCCCCTTGCGCCAGCCCTGCGTGATCACCGAATGGAAAGTGTAGATGGCGGCCCGTTCCAGGGTGGCCTGGTCGGGCCTGACCCAGCGGGACACGAGTTTCCATAAGGTGTCGGGCTGGACCAGCTGCGCCGGATCGTCGCCGGGCATCAGCATGATTTCCCAGCGGCGCCGCCGATCAGTCACGTTGCAGTACGTCATCGGACGCGCGGGGTCGCAATGCTGCACGGTGTGTCTGGGAAGATCGAGGTCGACGCCGGGATTGAGCATGACGTCGAATACCAGCCAGGGCTGGTGCAGGCCCAGGTCGTCGCGGCTCGATCCCATGGTCTTGCGCACCAGGGAGCGCGCGCCGTCGGCGCCGACGACATACCGCGCGCGGAAAGTCTGGGTCGCTGCATCCGCCGCATCCACTTGCCGGCCTTCAAGCATGACACCGTCGCCGGATGGCGTGATCGCCTCCAGCTCGAACCCCAGCCTGACCTGGACGTTCGGGTAGCGCCCCAGCCCGCCGCGCAGCGCCCGTTCCAGTTCTGGCTGGTGAAAGTAATAGTTGTTGGCGCAGCCATGCGGTCCCACCCCGGCCGAGCCACGGCGGACAAGCAGCGTGCGGCCGGCGGCGTTGACGAAATGCATGCCTTCCATACCCGGCCGGGCTATGGCGGCCACGGCATCTCCCAGGCCGATGGATTGAAAGGCGCGCATCACTTCGCCGTCGAAGTGGATCGCGCGAGGGGTCGGGACCACATCCGGGAGGCGTTCGAGCACGAGCACCGACACGCCTGCCGCGCCGAGCAGGTTCGCGAGCATGGCGCCGCTAGGCCCCAGGCCAACGATGGCGACGTCGCAGTCCAGCTCAGACATCCTGATCGGCCCGCATCCGGGCCGCGACCTTGGCCTGCCAGTCGGCGCGCGACATGAAGTGCGGCGTGCGGGTGGCGATGGCTTCGGCCTTGGCCAGGATGTCGTCATCGCTGTCGGCAAAGTCGATCGGCACCCGCAAGGGTTGCTCGCAGTACCAGGGCGTGTCCACGAACAATTCGAGACGGTTTCCTTCCGGGTCCCGGCAATACAGGGAGATGGCGTTGCCATGCGTGACTGGCTGCATATCGGTCGCGCCGGCGTCGTTCAACCGGGCATGAAACCGCCGCAGCATGGCGATATCCGGCACACGGAACGAGATCTGATTGATCAGGTTGAAAGGCAGGTCAGCCGGCCGCCCCGTTGCCAGAACGATCTGGTGGTGTTCGTTGGGGTCGCGGCTCAGGAATACCAGCTGCACATGCCCAAGGTCGCCCCGGTCGGTCTGCGTGAAGCGTAGCGCGCCGGTGTAGAAGCGAGCCATGGCATCCAGGTCCTGGACATAGATGCCAATGTGGCTGAACGCGAGCGCCAGCCCGGCGGAAGAGGGTGCAGGGATCATGTCTCCGGTTCCTGTTAAGAAAGTGCAAGGTATGAACGGTATGAATTCTGCCTGATGATATAGAAATTATCGTATATTGAAAATAATAAAAACGCGGCAGTAAGGTCCGCTTGATTGCCGCGCGATAACGCCGCGGGCGCCGACGCGCCGCAGCCCATTCAAGGAGACCGCGATGCCCCGACTGCCTGCTTGCGTAGTGACCCTGATTCCCGTGCCGGCCCCGCCCTTGGTCCTGGCCGCCGCGCTGGCCGCCGCGTTGGCCTCCTTCACGGCCCATGCCGACACCTATCCCAGCAAGCCCATCCGCATCATTGCACCGTTCGCCGCAGGCACCGGGCCGGATACGAATGCCCGCGAGATCGCCGGCGAGCTGACGAAACTCCTGGGACAGACCGTATTCGTCGACAACCGGCCTGGCGCATCGAGCATCATCGGCACGGAAGCGGCGGCCAAGGCGGCGCCCGACGGGTACACGCTCTACATCGGCACCACCAGTTCGCTGTCGGTGCTGCCGCACCTATACAGCAAACTGCCGTTCGATGCCGAAAAGGACTTTGCGCCGGTCAGCCTGCTGGGCGTGCTCAACACCGGGCTGATCGCCCATCCGAAGGTGGCGGCGGCCGATGCCAGGCAACTGATCGCCATGCTGCGCGCCAAGCCCGACAGCCTGAACACGGCCAGCCAGGGTGTCGGCAGCTATTCGCACCTGGCGGGCGAATGGTTCGGGTCCGCATCGGGTACCCGGATGACCTTCGTGCCTTACAACAGCAGCAGTCCCTACGGCGATTTGATGGCGGGTCAGGTACAACTAATGTTCGATGGGTTGCCCGCCGCGGCCGGGAGCATTCGTGCGGGAAAGCTCAAACTGCTCGCCATCACGGGTAAGGCGCGTCATCCGGCCTTCCCTGACGTTCCCACGTTCGAAGAGGCCGGCCTGCCTGAATACCGGCCACTGGCCTGGCAGGGAGTGCTCGCGCCCGCGGGGACGCCTGCCTCTGTCCTCGATCGCCTGAGCGAGGCCATGCAGCAGGCGGCCAGGAATCCGGAACTGGCGGAAAAGTGGCGCCAGTACGGCGGTGAATTGCGTGCAACTACGCCCGACGCGTTCGCCCGCTTCATCGCGGACGACCGCGCGATGTGGGGCAAGGTGGTGCGCGAAGCGCGGGTCAAGCTGGACTAAGGGGCGGGCACGCCCTGCGCGACAGTCAGATCGACGGTGGCGGCAGCCTGGGCTGCGGGACGTTTCGGGCAGACGTCTGGACGTCTGACTCTTCGACGGGCGTATCCTTCTGGCTGGACCACCTGCCTTTTCGCCTACGGAGATCCCCTTATGTCCGATGACAGCGCCTTTGCCCCCGCCACGCCGCCGCCGTCCAAACTCACGCAGACCAAGACCCGGTGGGCGCAGGACCATCGCCTGCCGGCGCGCCGCGCCGACCGGCCAGAATCCGCGCGGCTGCCGCCGGGGCAGCACCGCACCGAAGACTGGCCCGTGCTGGACCTGGGGGAACAACCGGTCGTGTCCACCGCCGATTGGCGGCTGGAGCTGTTTGGCGCAGTCGACCATCCGGTGATCTGGGATTGGGCGGCCTTCGCCGGCCAGACCCAGATCGAAGACGTGTCCGACATTCACTGCGTGACGAGCTGGTCGCGGTATGACAATCGCTGGTCGGGCGTGTCCACACAGGATCTATTGGCGGCGGTGGCCCCGCACGAGGCCGTGCGCCACGTGCTTCTGCATTCGCATGACGGCTACACGACCAATCTGACCATCGAGGATTTCGCGGCGGAAGGGGTGTTGCTGGCGCATTCGTGGCAGGGCAAGCCGCTGTCATCGGAGCATGGCGGCCCGGTGCGACTGATCGTGCCGCACCTGTATTTCTGGAAAAGCGCGAAGTGGATCCGCCGGATCGAATTCCGCGAGAACGATGCGCCCGGGTTCTGGGAACAGCGCGGCTATCACAACCGCGGCAACCCTTGGACGGAAGAGCGCTACAGCTGAGCGGCAACGAGGCAGGAGCCCGCGCACGCCGCGGGCATCCTCACCGCGCCACGGCTTGCGCGTCGTCCTCGGCCCCCAGTGGCGACGCGACGTCTTCCAGCGACCGCCGCTCGGCGTCCACGCCCCACTTCAGCGCGATCAGTCCCGCGATGATGACCAGCACGGCGGCTGCCGCGTAGCCGGTGGTGACGGCAGGGCGGCTGCCCGATTCGATCAGCGCGCCGAACAGCACCGGGGCGACGAAGCCCCCGCACCCGTGCCTACGGCATAGAACACCGAAATCGCCAGCGCCCGAATCTCGAGCGGAAAGACTTCACTGACCGTCAGGTAGGCGGAACTGGCCGCCGCCGACGCCAGGAAAAACACAACGGACCAGCACACTGCCTGCGTCAACGCCGTCAGCCAGCCTTCCAGGAACCACCACCCGGTCAGCGCCAGGGCCAGCCCCGACATTCCATAGGTGAAAGCGATCATCTTGCGGCGGCCGATCTTGTCGAACAGCGGCCCCAGTATCAACGGTCCCAGCACGTTGCCGAGCGCGAATGGAAACAGGTACCAGGCCACCTTGTCATCCGCCACGCCGTAAAACCGCGTCAGCACCAGCGCATAGGTGAAAAAATGGCGTTGTAGAAAAATGCCTGCGAGATCATCAACCCAAGCGCAACCACGGTGCGCTGCCGGTAGCGCTGGAAGAGCAGCCTTGCCACGTGGCCGAGGGTGGGTGAGGCCTGCCGGGCAAACGTCAGGGTGGTGGTGACCCGGGGCAGGGGCCCATGCTGGCGTTCGACCTTGGCTTCGATATCCTGGATGATGCGGTTGGCCTCGTCGGCCCGGCCATGCGAGAGCAGCCAACGCGGGCTTTCGGGGACGTCACGACGCACCAGCAGGATGGCGAAGGCCAGCAGGCCGCCCAGGATGAAACCGGCGCGCCAACCCACGACCGGACCCAGTACGGCCGGGTCCAGCAACACCAGGCTCAAACCGGCGCCCAGGGCCGCGCCCACCCAGAAGCTGCCATTGATCGCCAGGTTCACGCGCCCGCGCACCCGCGCCGGAATCAGTTCGTCGATGGCGGAGTTGATCGCGGCGTATTCGCCACCGATGCCAAGCCCGGTCACGAACCGGCATAGCGTAAAAAACAGGAATTCCTGCGAAAAACCGGTCGCGAGCGATCCGGCCATGTAAATCGCCAGCGTGATCAGGAACAGGCGTTTGCGCCCCAGCCGGTCGGCCAGCCGCCCGAATACCAGGGCGCCGATCACGGCGCCCGCAATGTAGATCGACCCCGACGCGCCGATCTGCGCCGCGCTCAACCCCAGGGTGTCGGGCCGTTCCAGGATGCCGCCCAGGGAACCCACCAGCGTCACCTCCAGGCCATCCAGCACCCATGCGATCCCCAGCGCGATCACCACCCGCCAGTGCCAGTTGGACCACGGCAACCGGTCGAGCCGGGCAGGGATGTCGGTGGTGATCACGGCCATGCGGAACTCCTTGCGCAAGTTTCTGGCAGACTTCACCTTATCCGATGGCGTGCATACAAGGTGTGTGCAAAGCCCGCCACCGCGCCTTTAAGTACCGCCAGATGTAACACCGGGAATATCGCTGCATGAAGTTCATACACACGGCCGACATCCACCTTGACAGTCCCCTGGTGGGCCTGTCCGCCTACCAGGACGCCCCGGCCGACCTGCTCCGCACCGCGACCCGCGATGCGTTCACCCGCCTGATCGATGACGCGTTGACCGAAGCCGTGGATTTCATGGTGATCTCGGGCGACCTGTACGACGGCAACTGGAAGGACTTCAACACGGGGTTGTTCTTTGTGCGTGAAATGGGCCGCCTGCGCCGCGCCGGCATTCCGGTGTATCTGCTGTTGGGCAATCACGACGCCGAAAGCGAAATGACACGAAAGCTGCAGTTGCCTGACAACGTGCACGTGTTCGAGACACGCAAGGCCCACACGCTGTATCTGGAAGCGCACAAGGTCGCGTTGCACGGGCGCAGCTTCAAGGACGCGGCGACCACGGACAATCTGGCCGCGACCTATCCGGCGTATGCCGAGGGGTATCTGAACATCGGCATGCTGCACACCGCGCTGGAAGGCAATGCCGCGCACGCCAGCTACGCGCCCACGTCGATTGCCGAACTCGAGGCCAAGGGGTATGAATACTGGGCGTTGGGCCACGTGCATGAGCACGTCATCCACCGTGGCAAGTCCACGATCGTGTTTCCGGGCAACCTGCAGGGCCGCCACATTCGCGAGACCGGTCCGCGTGGCGCGGTGCTGGTGACGGCTGAAGGCAACGAGATTCAATCGGTGGACCGCATGCTGGTCGACGTGCTGCGGTGGCACGCGCTGGATGTGGACGTGACCGAGGCCGACACGTTCGCCGACGCCATCGCGGCCGTGGGGCGCGCGCTGGATCGCGTCGTGGCCCACGGTGCGGATGGCCGCCCGCTGGCGCTGCGTGTGACTTTGCAGGGGGCGTCCCCGCGCATGGCGCGCTGTTCGGCCTGGAAGCGCAATTGCGCGCGGAAGTGCTGGCGCTGGCCACGGCCCTGGGGTCGGACCGGGTATGGATCGAAAAGCTCAAGGTGCGCACCACGCCGGCCCAGCAGCCCGGCCTGCTGGCGGAACGGTCGGATGCCTTGTCCGACTTGCAGGCCTTGCTGGCCGAAGCGCCGCGGAGCGCCCAGTTCCTGGACAGCCTGCTGCCCGACCTTCAAACGATGGTCAACAAACTGCCCCTGGACGTGCTCAAAAGCATGCCGGAGCTGGAGCGCATCCGCAGCGGCGACCTGTCGGTCCTGCTCGACGACGTCACACCGGGTCTGCTGGCGCACCTGGCGTCGGCAGGGGAGACACGCTGATGCGGATCGACCGGCTGGAACTGATCCGGTATGGCAAATTCACCGACCGCGAGGTGGCCCTGCCGCGCGCTGAACTCGACTTTCATGTCGTCGTAGGCGCGAACGAAGCGGGCAAGTCCACGCTGCGCGCCGCACTATCCGACCTGCTGTATGGCTTTCCCAAAAGTCCGCCGCACGCCTTTCTGCATCCGATGAGCGAACTGCGCCTGGGCGCCGTGCTGCACCAGGGCGACGACACCCTGCATTTTCATCGGACCAAGGGGCTGAAGCAGACCGTGCGCGGCCCGGACGACCAGCCCTTGCCGGACGGTGCGCTGACGCCCTACCTGGGCGCATCCGACCGCGCCTTCTTCGAACAGATGTTTGGCCTGAATCATCAGCGGCTGATCGACGGCGGGCACCATATCCTGACCGCGGGCAGCGACATCGGCCAGCTGCTGTTCGAGTCGGCTGCCGGTGTGGCCAGCCTGGGAACGGTGCGCGATGCGCTGCAGGCCGAGGCCGACAAGCTGTGGTCGCCGCGCAAGGCCAAGGACCGCGCCTATTACGCGGCCCTGGACGACTATGAAGCCGCGGTGGCCGAACTCAAGAAGTTGACCGTGCGCACGAAGGATTGGGCCGATGCCGAAGCGCAGGTCTTGCGCCTGGAAGCCGAATTGCAGGCGGCCCGGGCGTCGCATGCCTTGCTGACCGCGCGCCGTAGCACGCTGGAACGGATACGCCGCGTGGCGCCCTACGTGGCCGACTTGCGCAAGCGGCGTGAAGACATCGCTGCCTTGGGTGATGTGCCCGACCTGCCCGAGGACGCGGCGCGGCAGCTCGCGGCAGCCGAGCGCGACACGGCGTTGGCCGAATCTCAACGCAAGAACCAGCTGCAGATCGTGGCCGAGTGCGACGAGGCGCTGCGGGGCCTGTCGCCCGACGCGCAACTGATTGCGCTGCACGACGACATTCTTGCCCTGAACGAATGGCGTCTGCAGTACCGCGCCCATGCCGGCGACATCTTGCGCCGTCAGGCCGAGGTCGATGCGCACTGGGCCACCGCAGCCAAGGCGGCCAGACAGCTGGGATGGGATGCGGCAACCGAAGCCGAGCTGCTGCGGCGCGTGCCGGCATTGCCGCTGCGCCGGTCCCTGGACGGCCTGATGCGCGAACGGGGCGCCCGCGTGCAGGCGGTGCAGGCAGCCACGCAGGCCCTGGACACCCGGCAACGTGAACGGGACCGCGTGCGCGCGCAGCTGGACGCCTTGCCGCAAGCCGAGGTACCTGTCGCCCTGCGCGCCGCCGTGCAAGCCGCCCAGCAGTTGGGGGACACCGACGCCACGCAGCGCAAGTACCGGCTGGAGCGGGAACGGCTGCAAGCCCGTGCCGATGCCGCGGTTGCCGCGCTGGGCGCGTGGCGGGCGCCGGTCGAGACCTTGCGGGCCATGTCCTTGCCCCGGCCGGATGCCGTCGACGCCTTGCGCCAGCAGCAGGCGGCCGATGCGGCCGAACTGCGTGGGCTCGAGGCTCGCCTGGCGCGGCTGGATGACGAGCTGCGCAGGCAGTCTGGCGACGCACAGCGCTATCGCGATACCTGGCAGCCGGTCAGCCGGGACGATGTGCTGGCTGCCCGTCGCCAACGCGACGCTGCCTGGAGCCGGATCGCATCCGGCGAGTCCGTGCTGCCGCTGTCCGCCCCGGATTATGAAGCGTTGGTCCATGACGCCGACGACGTGGCCGACCGTCGCGAAAACACCGTCCACCACGCAAGCGAGCTGAAGCGTCTGCAAGACGATGTGGCAAGACTGGCCCTTGAGCGCGACCAGGTCATGGCGCAGCAGGAACGCCTGCGCGCGGCGGACACGGCGCGGCGGGCGGACTGGTCGGCCACCATTGCCGCCCACGGGCTGCCGGGCATGGCGCCCGAAGCCGTTGCGGAGTGGACGGCCGCGCGCGTGGCGGCCATCGACTCGGCCGACGCACTGGATGACGCCCGCCGGGTTGAGGCCTCGTGCGACGACGCGGTGGCGGCGGCAACCCAGAATCTGCACGCTGCCTTGCAGAATGCCGGCGTCCAGGACGCGGCGTCGCTTCGTCCGGCCACGGCATCGCTGCCGCGCTTGCTGTTGGAAGCCACGGCACGGATCCAGCAGGTGAATGATGCGCAAGGCCAGCGGCGCGCGTTGGAAGCCCAGTGGTCCGAGGCCACGGTGGCCGTGGACGACCTGGCCCGTGCCGTGGAGGCAGCCCGGGCCGCGTTGACCGCCTGGGAGGCGGCCTGGAAGCAAGCCGCATCCGGCGTGGGCATTGCCGCCGATGCCGACCTGGCGCATGCGCAGGCGTCGCTGGAACTGGTCGCGCAGATCGACGCAGCCCTGAGCGAGATGAGCAAGCTGCGCATCGGCCGCATCGACACCATGCGCGCCGATCTGGCCCGCTTCGATGCCGAAGCGCAACGGCTGGGCGCCCTGGCGGGTTTGCCGGCCGCGGATCGCAGCGCGGCTGACATTGCCCTCGTCCTGCAGCAGCAGGCCACGGCCGCCGTGAAGCAGCAGGCCGACGTGGAGCGCCTGACCGCGGCCCGTATGGCGGCCGTCAAAGGCGTGGCCGACGCGGTCGCCCGGCAGGAAAGCCTGGCGGCGACGCTTCGGCCCTGGATGACCCTGGCGGGCGCCACCACGCATGACGAACTGGCCACGGCGATAGCCCGGTCCGACCGCCAAAGGCAGTTGCGGGACGCGGTCGCCGCCGCCGAGCACAGGTTGGCCGACAGTGGCGACGGCCTGGCGCTTGAGGCTTTGTTCGCGGAGGTGGACGCGTCCGATCCGGCCGACGTCTCGACGCAGCTGGCGCAATTGACGTCTGACGGCGAGGCATTGATGGACAGCCAGAACGCGCTGTCGGCGCAATTGTCCACGGCCCGGGCGGTGCTGAACGCCATGGCCGGGTCGAACGACGCCGCGCGTGCCGAGGGGCGCAAGCAGGAATCACTGGCCCGGATGACCGGCGCCGTCGAACGCTATCTGAAGGTCGCCACGGCCGCGCGGCTGCTGAAATGGTCGGTGGACCGCTATCGTGAAACGCGGCAGGGTCCGATGCTCAAACGCGCCAGCGACATTTTTGCCGGACTGACCCTGGGATCGTTCGAACTGCTGACCGTGGACTTCGACAGCGAACCGTTGGCGCTGATGGGCAAGCGCCCGGGCGGGGCCGTGGTGCCCGTCGAAGGCATGAGCGAAGGCACGCGAGACCAGCTCTATCTGGCGCTTCGGCTGGCCGCGCTGCACCAGCACCTGCGGCACGCGCTGGCCTTGCCCTTCGTGGCGGATGACCTGTTCATCAACTACGACGACGCGCGGTCACGCGCGGGACTGCAAGCGCTGGGCGATCTGTCGCGCCATACCCAGGTGGTGTTCCTGACGCACCATGACCATCTGGTGCCGGTGATCCAGGACGTGTTGGGCAAGACGGTGAACGTCGTGGCGCTTTAGGGTAGGCTGAGGCCTGTATTCGCACCGGGATCGCATCACCGATGTTGCCACTAGACTCTGCCCACCTTTGCATCCGCCCGTTCCGCCAGGCCGATGCCGACGCGTTTGCCGAAGCGGTATTTGAATCCCTTGCGTCGCTCATGGCGTGGATGCCGTGGTGCCATGCCGATTACACGACCGACGAAGCGCGAGAATGGTTCGCGCTTTGCGCGGACAATCTGCAATCGGAAACCAGCTATGAATTCGGCATCTTCACGCCGGATGGCAAGACCCTGTTGGGTGGCATCTCGATCAACCAGATCAACCGGGAACACAATTACGGCAACATTGGCTACTGGATCCGGGCCAGCCGGCAGCGCCAGGGACTGGCGAGCGAAGCGGTAGGGGTGATCGCCACCTACGGCTTTCACGAACTGGGGCTGACGCGGCTCGAAATCCTCGCTCAGGTCGATAACACGGCAAGCCGCCGAGTCGCCGAAAAAGCCGGCGCCACGTTGGAATGTGTGTCGCGCAACCGGTTGTGGTTCGACGGGCGGCCGCGCGACGCCGCCATGTATGCGCTGATTCCGCCGCCCGACGACCTATAACCTTACATCGGCGGCAGCGCGCCGTCCTTCTCGACCATGATGCGGCTGGCAGTCGGCTTGCCGTCCATCATCGTCGCGTTCACGACCACTTTCTTGCCGGCCATGACATCGGCCCGCGTGCCCGGCACCCACGTCATCACCTTGGCGTCAGCGGGAACGGTAATGGTTTGCGAGCCGCCCTTGTAGGACAGCTTCACGTCATTGCCATTCTTGCTGTCGACCACGGCGTCCACATTGGCGTTGGTCATCGTGCTGTCAGCGCCGCGGTTCCATTCGCGATGCCCTTCGCCGGTGCCGCGTGCCGACTCTGGAAAGACGACGACCTGCATCGCGGTCTGCTTTCCGTCGGCATCTTTCCTGGCTCCGATTCCCACGAACGACCCGGTCTTGATATCGGCGCGGGTAAGCGGCTTCATGGCCAGCACTGGGGTATTGGCGGGCGCCATGATCTCGACGGTCTCGCCGGTCGTGTGCTTGACGGTCAGGGTAGTGGGCGTGGCGGCGACGATTTCGCCTGGTACGCGGGTCATGGCGGGCGTCTGGGCCAGGGCGGCCCCGGAAGCGGTCAGGCAGGCAACGAACAGGGCGGCATGGCGAAAGGTCAGCATGGGGATTTCCTTGAATCGAGCTTGGGGAAGGGGCAGGGCGGGCGCCGCTGCCGTTGAGCTGAACCGTTGTAGCCCGAAGAGGCAGGGGCAATGTTAAACATTCTGTTTAACTCTGCGGCCGGATTGCGAACGGCGCCGCCCGGGAAGGCAAAATGGCCGTTGTGCCCGCTTCGCCGTGCCGCCACTTCCGTATCATTCTGACGCTTTGCCCCTTGCCATGTCCCGACCTGCTGCTCCCGCTGTTTCCGCTTCCCCACAGGCCCGTACGTCCGACCCTGTGATCGACCTGTCCTCTGACGCGCCCGTTGTCGCGCGCGCGTTGATCGGCTGGACCGTGCTGGTGGATGGCATCGGCGGCCGGATCGTCGAGACCGAAGCCTACGACAGGGACGATCCGGCTTCCCACACCTTTGGCGGACCAAGCGGCCGCAATGCCGCCATGTTCGGGCCGCCGGGCCACGCGTATATCTATCGTTCCTACGGCTTGCACTGGTGCTTCAACATCGTGTGCCGTGAAGACGGCCACGGTGCGGGCGTCTTGATCCGGGCCCTGGAACCCACCGAGGGCATTGCCGTCATGCGGGAACGTCGCGGCATGACGAATGACCGGCTGCTATGCGCCGGACCCGGGCGGCTGACGCAGGCGCTGGCCATTACGCAGGATCACTACGGGATCTCCGTCTTTGCGCCGCCATTTGCGCTGGTCGCGCCGTCGGGACCGGTGGATGTCGTGACCGGCCCGCGCATCGGCATTTCCAAGGCCATCGATCTGCCATGGCGCTTTGGCGAGCGCGGATCGCCGTATGTCAGCAAGCCCTTCAAGGCCGCCACGCTGATCGAACCGGCTGCCTGAACTTGCCCGGGCGCGGGCCCGGCGCTTATATTGCAGGGGAAATATAGAAACCACTTCTTATTATTTCCCGGATTTAGCATTTTTATTGATACTGGCAGCATGTCTTTATTCCATTTGGATCGTTCCACCTTTCCAGGGCCGCAGCAGTTGACTGCGGCCCTTTTCGTCGTGCCTCGGCTCCGTCAAGCCGTACCGGTGCCGCCGCACTATGAGTAACGACGTTGGAGCGGCTGCGCCCGGCGCGCCGCTCATCCGACTGCAGTCGGTCAGCAAGTCGTTTGTCCTTCCGGGCAAACAGGTCTTCCAGGCCGTCGATGACGTGTCCCTGTCGATTGCGCGCGGCGACGTGTTCGGCCTGGTAGGCAAAAGTGGCGCGGGCAAGTCGACGTTGATGCGCCTGATCAACCTGCTTGAGCGGCCCGACACCGGCTCGGTGTATGTGGGGGACCACGACCTGACCCGGCTGTCGAAAAGTGCCCTGCGCGACATGCGCCAGACCATTGGCATGATCTTTCAGCAATTCAACCTGCTGCAGAACGCCACGGTGTTCGACAATGTCGCCTTCCCGCTCAAGATCCATGGCGTGCGCGACAAGGCCGCCGTGGCCCAGCGTGTGCGCGAATGCCTGGATATCGTCGGCCTGTCCGAGAAGGCGGACAGTTATCCCGCGCAGCTGTCCGGCGGGCAGAAGCAGCGGGTGGCAATCGCCCGTGCGCTGGCCCCCGGCCGTCCGTGCTGCTGTGCGACGAGCCGACCTCGGCGCTGGACCCGGAGACGACCCGCGCCGTGCTGGCCACGCTGCGCGAGATCAACGCCAAACTGGGCGTGACGATCGTGATCGTGACCCACGAACTGTCGGTGGTGCGTGCGCTCTGTACACAGGTGGCCGTGGTGGAAGAGGGCAAGGTGGTCGAGCAATTTGCCTTGAGTGATCCCCCGGACACGCCACGGCGTACCCAGTTGGGCCGTGAACTGGGCGCCTTGCGCAAGGCCCGCGCCATCGATCCAGACAGTGCCTTCCAGCCTGGCCATGGCCGCCTTGACGCCAGCGACCTGGCCGTCGATACCGAACTGGAGTCGCCCCGTGTCTGAGAATATCGTCGCCATCCTGCCCGAGCTCTGGGTCGCCATCGGGCAGACTTTCCTTATGCTGGGCATCGGCCTGAGCGCCGCCATCCTGATCGGCGGGCCGCTGGGCATCCTGCTGTTCCTGCTCAGCCCCGGCCAGTCGCTGGCGAACCGCGTCGTGTTCGTCGCGCTCAACTGGATCATCAATACCGTTCGGTCCTTCCCGTTCATCATTCTGCTGGTGGCGCTGGTGCCGTTCACGCGCATCATTGCCGGAACGTCGATCGGGCCGGTCGCGGCCGCGGTGCCGTTGTCCATTGCGGCCATCGCCTACTTCGCGCGCCTCGTGGAACAATGCCTGCGCGACGTGCCGCGCGGCGTGATCGAGGCCGCCCATGCCATGGGCGCGTCCGAACTGCAGATCGTCTGGCGCGTGTTGATCGTCGAAGCCCGGTCGGGCCTGGTGCTGGCGCTGACGGTGCTGGCCGTCAGCTTCCTGTCGTACTCGGCCATCGCCGGGGTGGTGGGCGGCGGCGGGATCGGCGATATCGCCATCCGTTATGGCTACTATCGCTTTCAGTCCGACGTCATGATCCTGACCGTGGCGCTGCTGCTGGTGCTCGTGCAGATCATCCAGTTCGCCGGCAACGGCATCGCGCGCCGCCTGGACAAGCGCTGATCCACCGGGTGGCGGGACCGGCCGTGCCGGATCCGCGCTGCTCTCAAGCTTTATTTGATTCTTCTTACTATCGAGACCGTCTTTATGTTTACCGTCCGTCGCAAGCTGTTGTTGTCCGTCCTGGCCGCGTCGCTGGGCACCGTTGCCGTCGGCGCCCATGCGCAGACCGACAAGAAAGACCTGGTGGTGGGTGTGACCGCCGGGTCGAACAGTGACCAATGGAAGCTGGGCATCGTGCCTTTGCTGCAAAAGAAGGGCTACAAGGTCAAGCTGGTCGAGTTCAACGACTACGTGCAGCCGAACCAGGCACTGGCCCAGGGTTCGCTCGACGCCAACTTCTTCCAGCATCGCGTCTATCTGCAGAAGTTCGCCGCCGACCAGAAGCTGGACCTGGTGGAAATCGTCCAGGGTCCGATCGCGCCGCTGGGGGCGTACTCGAGCAAGCGCAAGTCGCTGAACGAAGTGAAGGACGGCGATCGCGTTTCCATCCCGAACGACCCGGCCAACCTGGCCCGTGCGCTTTTGCTGTTGCAGCAGAACAAGCTGGTCACCATGAAGGCTGGCGTGGATCCACTGCGCGCATCGGAAAAAGATATCGAGAGCAATCCGCGCAAGCTGAAGTTCGTGCCGCTTGAAGCCGCGCAACTGCCCCGTTCGTTGGGCGACGTCGACTACGCGATCATCACCGGCAACTTTGCCGTTTCGTCGGGCCTGAAGCTGACCGAAGCCGTGGTGCTGGAAAAGACGCCCGACTACTATCTGAACGTGGTTGCGGTAAAGCGCGCCGACAAGGACACGCAGTGGGCCAGGGACATCACTGAAGCCTACAAGTCGGCGGACTTCAAGGCGGTGGTGGACAAGAACTTCCCGGGTTACGCCAAGCCCTCGTTCCTGCAGTAAGCCGAGATCAGCCACGGCGCGCCAGCCGGGCGCCGTGGGCCGTTCACGCCGCCTGTGCGGCGCGCGCCACGCGGTTCTTGCCCTGATGCTTGGCTGCGTACAAGGCTTTGTCGGCCCGTATCAGCAGGTCGCTCAGGGACTCGCCCGGCGCGACATCGGCCAGGCCGATGCTGACCGACAGCGCGCCATGCGGCAGGCGCATGTTGCTGACCGATCGCCGCACCTCTTCCGCGAACGCATTCAGGTCAGCCGCCGAGCCCGCGCGCGCCAGCACCACGAACTCTTCCCCGCCCCATCGCGCGACCAGGTGATCCCTGCCAAGGTCGGCCAGCACGTTTGCGATGGCACACAAGGCCTGATCGCCCGCATCATGGCCGAACGTATCGTTCACCTGCTTGAAATCGTCCACGTCCAGCATCATGACGGCGGCGGCCAGGCCTGGCCGGGGCAGCCCGCGCACAAATTCCGGCGCGTGGAGCAGGAAGGACCTGCGATTCGGCAGCAGGGTGAGCGGGTCGGCAAATGCAAAATTGGCGAGTTGTTCCGCGCGCTGGAAGGTCAGGCGCGCTGCGCGGCCGAGGCTCTGTAGCTGATGATGCCGCACACCATGACGCTGGCGGTCACGACCAGGATGCCTGCTTCGGTGCCGGTCAGTGTGTCCGGCACGCGGTCGATGGGGGTCAGGATGCACAAGACGGCCGCCATGCTGAACGCACATTCCAGGCGCGACTGCATCAATGGCGCGATCACCACCAGCATCGTGCAGCACAGGGCCAGATTCCACAGGTCGTGCGCCAGTTCGCCCGCCAGATACGCGCGCAGCGCGAGGCTGTACGCGGTCACGTACAGGACCTTGAAGACCACGAATCCCCGGTAGGTCGGCTGCTGGGAACAGAAGTACACCAGGAAGGCAAGGCCGCACAGGATGGTCATGCGGGGCAACGCGGCATCGATGGACGGTGGTTGCGGAAACACCGTGGCGAACACGCCGAGCCCGACGATAGACAGGATCATCATCGCCACCGCATGCGGACGCAGGATTTCCGTCGAATAGGATTGGAACCGTTCCAGGTCGGAAAGCGCCGAGCGTTGATGTGGGGAAAGCGCAAGAATTCTGTACGGCATGCCGACACTCACGAAGGTCAAGGAAGGCCCGGTCGGCGCCTGGCGCTAGGTCATCCAGGGGCAAAAAGGTTGGCGCGGCGATGCGAACGCGCGCATCGAACAAGCCAAGACCGATTGTAGGTCCGGCGATTGGGCACGCGGCTTGCCGCCCTGTCAGTTCTTACAGGTACTTAGGGTCATTCATGCGCAAACGAGAAGGGTTTCAGGTGAGCGCTGACGGTCCAGGGGCGCAAGGCAGCGCGCCGGCTGTCGAGGCCACGGGCGGTGGCGCAGGCAGGGGAACGATGCGCATCGGCTGCGCCGGTTGGAGCCTGTCATCGCGAGTCGCGGATCGCTTTCCGGGCAGTGGAAGCCATCTGGAACGGTATGCCCGGGTCTTCAACGGCGTCGAGATCGATACGTCTTTCTACCGACCGCATCGCGCGGCCACGTACGCGCGATGGCGCGAATCGGTGCCCGACGACTTCCGCTTTGCGGTCAAGCTGCCGCGCACCATCACCCATGAACAGAGGCTGGCCGGCATCGACGGGCTGCTGACCGATTTTCTGGACGCCGTGCACGCGCTCGGTCCCAAACTGGGCTGCCTGCTGGTGCAACTGCCTCCGTCCCTGGCCTTTGACGACGCCGTGGCGATGGCATTTTTCGCCACGCTGCGCCAGGCGACGGGGGCGTCCCTGGCCTGCGAGCCGCGTCACCGCACCTGGTTTACCGAGGCCGCGTCGGTCGTCATGGCATCGCATGGGGTGAGCTTCGTACGTGCCGATCCCAATCCCGTTGGAATCCCGCCGCCAGCGGGTGGGACAGAAATGACCTATGTGCGGCTGCATGGGTCCCCCGTGCTCTACCGGTCGGCGTATCCTGACGAGGTGCTCGATGCGGAAGCCGAGGCGCTGCGCCAGTCGGTCCGGCACGGGCAGACGGCATGGGTGGTATTCGACAACACGGCGCAGGGCGAAGCCGTCCCCAACGCCCTGGACCTTCTGGCGCGTGTCCAGGGCGGCGGGGTTGCCTGACGACATGCTGAAACCTCACATGGGTAAAACTGGCGGCTCATCGGCAGAAGATGCCGACGCGGTAAGGCGTTGACGGTGCACCTGACGTACCGGGAACAAGATAGGCGCTCGCGCTTGGTGACAATCGCGGCCGAACTTCACCTGGACCGGCCAGTCCATCCAAGGCATCGGGCATCGTCCATCCTGGCGGTGCCCTGACTGGGCAAGATGGGCGCGGTTCTTGCTGCCGTGCAGCATCCGCCTTGCACAACCAGGAGCGAGAACTATGGGCACTTCCCCAGCATTGGCCTCGACGATCCCGTCGGGCGCGGCTCCGTCCGGAACCGACACGCTCGCGATCAACACGATCCGCACATTGGCCATGGACGCCGTCCAGCAGGCCAATTCGGGCCACCCCGGCACACCGATGGCGCTGGCCCCCGTGGGCTATACACTCTGGCGCGACTTTCTGCGCTTCCACCCCGAACAACCCGACTGGCCCAATCGCGACCGTTTCGTGCTGTCCGTCGGCCACGCGTCCATGCTGCTGTATGGATTGCTGCATCTGGCGGGCGTGGTCGAGATCGATGCCGACGGCCACCGCACGGGCCGCCCGGCGGTCAGCCTCGACGACATCAAGCAGTTCCGGCAGATGGATTCCCGCACGCCAGGGCACCCCGAGTACCGCATGACCACCGGCGTGGAAACGACGACAGGCCCGCTGGGTCAGGGCTGCGCCAACAGTGTCGGCATGGCCATGGCGGGCTGCTGGCTGGGTGACCGCTTCAATGGTGGCGACACGCCGCTGTTCGACTATGACGTGTATGTGCTGTGCGGCGACGGCGACATGATGGAAGGCGTCTCGGGTGAAGCGGCCTCGATGGCGGGGCACCTGAAGCTGGCCAACCTGTGCTGGCTGTATGACAACAACACGATCAGCATCGAAGGGCACACCGACCTGGCGTTCAGCGAGAACGTGGCGGAACGGTTCCGTGGCTACGGCTGGAACACGCTGCACGTGGCCGACGCCAACGACACGGCCGCGATTGCAGCCGCCTTGCAAACCTTCAAGGACACGACCGACAAGCCGACGCTGATCGTGGTCGACAGCGTGATCGGCTATGGATCGCCCAACAAGCACAACACCGCCGCGGCCCACGGCGAGCCTTTGGGCGCCGAGGAAATCAAGCTGACCAAGCGCGCGTACGGCTGGCCCGAAGACGCGACTTTCCTGGTGCCGGACGAAGCCCGCGATCATTTGCGTGACCTGATGATTGCGCGAGTCGCGCCGGACTATGACGCATGGGAAGCGGCGCTGGCCAAGGCCCAGGAAGCCGACCCTGCAAAGATCGATGAACTGCACCGCATGCGCCGTGGCAAGATGCCCGACGGCTGGGATGCGGCCGTGCCGTCGTTCGATGCCGACGCCAAGGGCATCGCGTCGCGCGATGCCGGCGGCAAGGTACTGAATGCGCTCGCGGCAAAGGTGCCGTGGTTGTTGGGCGGCGCGGCTGACCTGGCGCCGTCGACCAAGACCAAACTCAATTTTGACGGCGCTGGCAGTTTTTCGGCGCAGGACCCTGCCGGTCGCAATGTGCATTTCGGCATTCGCGAACATGCCATGGGGGCGATCGCGAACGGCATGGCGCTGTGCTATTTGCGGCCGTACACGGCCACCTTCATGGTGTTCAGCGATTACATGAAGCCGCCGCTGCGTCTCGCCGCGATCATGGAATTGCCGGTGGTGTTCGTCTTCACGCACGATTCGATCGGTGTGGGCGAAGATGGCCCGACGCACCAGCCGATCGAGCAACTGGCGCAACTGCGCGGCATACCGGGGATGACGACGCTGCGTCCCGCCGATGCCAACGAAACGGCCGAGGCCTGGAAGGTGGCGCTGTCCCAAAGCGACCGGCCGTCCTCCATCGTGCTTTCCCGGCAGCCTTTGCCGACCGTGGATCGCAGCAAGTACGCGCCCGCCAGCGGCCTGGCAAGGGGAGCCTATGTGCTGGCCGACGCCGAAGGCGGCGCGCCCGAGGTCATACTGGTGGGTACCGGCAGCGAAGTGTCCTTATGTCTGCAGGCTTACGAAGCGCTCAGGAAAGACGGCGTGCGCGCCCGCGTGGTGTCCATGCCCAGCTGGGAACTGTTCGAGCTGCAGGACGAGGCCTATCGCAACGACGTCCTGCCGCCTGATCAACTGGCGCGCGTGGCGGTGGAACAGGCCGGGCCGATGGGCTGGGATCGCTACGTCGGCATGAAGGGCGCCAAGCTGGTCATGAACAGCTTTGGCGCCTCGGCCCCAATCGGCCAGTTGCAGGCCAAGTACGGCTTCACGGTCGACAATCTGGTCAAGCTGGCGCGCGAGCAGATCGCGTTGAGGAGGTCGGAATGAGCAATCCATTGACCCAGCTGGGCGACGCCGGCCAGGCCGTCTGGCTGGACTTCGTCAGTCGGGACTTCCTGCAAGACGGCGGCCTGGAAAAACTTGTCCGTGAAGACGGCCTGACCGGCGTGACGTCCAACCCGTCGATTTTCGAAAAGGCGATGGGGCAGGGGACGGCCTACGACAACAGCCTGCAGGCCTTTCTGAAGCAATCCGATGCCGACGTCGTGGACGTGTACGAGCACCTGGCCATCGAAGACATCCGCGCCGCCGCCGATATCCTGCGTCCGGTGTATGACCGTCTGGACGGCCTGGACGGCTACGTCAGCCTGGAAGTGTCGCCGTATCTGGCGATGAACACCCAGGACACATTGGAAGAGGCCCGGCGGTTATGGGCGGCGGTGGACCGGCCCAACCTGATGGTCAAGGTGCCCGGCACCGAAGCCGGTGTGCCGGCGATCCGCGCGCTGATCGAAGAAGGCATCAACGTCAACGTGACCTTGCTGTTTTCGGTCGATGCCTATCTGGCCGTGGCCGAGGCCTACGTGGCGGGCCTGGAAGCGCGCGCGGCAGCGGGCAAGCCAGTCCGTGGCATTGCCAGCGTGGCAAGCTTTTTCGTCAGCCGGATCGACGCGCAGATCGACAAAAAGATCGACAAGCGTCTGGCAGACGGCGACCCCGCTTCCGCCGCGCTCAAGACGCTGAAAGGCAAGGTGGCGATCGCGAATGCAAAGGTTGCCTATCAGCATTACTCTGGAACTGATGCGAAGCGACCGCTGGCATGCCTTGGAGGCCAAGGGCGCAGCACCGCAGCGGCTGTTGTGGGCATCGACCGGCGTGAAGAACCCGGACTATCCCGACACCTTGTACGTCGACACTTTGGTCGGCCCGGACACCGTCAACACCATGCCGCCCAAGACAATGGACGCGTTTCGCGATCACGGCAAGGTGGCGCGGACCATAGACGCCGATATCGGCGCGGCGCGCCAGGTGCTGGCCGACGTGGACCGGCTGGGGCTCGACCTGCCCGGCATCACCGCAGCCCTGGTTGAAGATGGCGCACAGCAATTCTCGGACGCGGCCGATGCCTTGCTGGCGGGCGTGGCGGGCAAGCGCGCTGCGTTTCTTGGCAATGCGTTGAACGCGGCAACGCTGCAGTTGCCGGACGCCCTGCAGAAAGCGGTCGACGGCACCTTGGCGCGCGCGACGCGTGAAGGGTGGACGCGCCGCATGTGGCAAGGGGACGCGACGCTGTGGACGAATACCGACGAAGCCCAGTGGCAGGGCTGGCTCGCTGCTGCGCAGGGCAGGCAGGTCGACGCGGCCGCGGTGCGTGCCTTGGCGGAGGCGGTCAGGCGCGAGGGCTTTCATCACGCCGTGCTGTTGGGCATGGGTGGATCCAGCCTGGGGCCGGAAGTGCTGGCGCGCACGTTGGGCTGCCAGGTTGGGGCTGAACTGCACGTACTGGATTCGACCGACCCCGCGCAGATCCGCAGCGTCCAGTCGCTGATCGATATCGAAAAGACGCTATTCATCGTTTCCAGCAAGTCGGGATCGACGCTGGAGCCCGAGATCCTGGCTGCATACTTTTTCGAACAGGCCGGCCGCAACGGCCAGCAGTTCGTAGCGGTGACCGATCCCGGTTCTCGGCTGGAAGCGTCGGCCAAGGCAGATGGCTACCGCGCCATCTTCCATGGCGACGCGACCATCGGCGGGCGGTACTCGGTGCTGTCCGTGTTTGGCATCGTGCCTTTCGGGATTGCCGGCCATGATATCGAAGGGTTCTTTGCCGACACGCAGGCCATGGTCCGCGCCTGCGGACCCGGCGCGCCGCCGGCCTCCAATCCGGGCGTGCAATTGGGCGTGGTGATTGGGGAGTCGGTCAAGGCCGGCCGCGACAAGCTCACCATCATTGCATCACCCCGGATCGAGAGTATCGGTTCGTGGCTGGAACAGTTGCTGGCCGAATCGACCGGCAAGGAAGGCAAAGGCGTGATTCCCGTGGACGGCGAGCCGCTGGCCGGCCCCGATAGCTACGGCAATGACCGCATGTTTGCCTATCTGCGCCTGGCGGGCGATGACGCGCCGGACCTGGACGCCAAGGTCGATGCGCTGGCCGCGGCCGGGCACCCGGTCGTGCGAATCACGCTGGCTCGCCCAGAACTGATCGGGCAGGAATTCTTCCGCTGGGAGGTTGCTACCGCCATTGCCGGGGCCGTGATTGGCATCGATCCTTTCGACCAACCCGATGTCGAAGCGAGTAAGGTCAAAACGCGGGCGCTGACCGACGCGTTCGAGACCCGCGGATCGCTGGGCGAGGCCACGCCGCTGGCGACCGACGGCCATCTGGCCTTTTATGGCGACATGTCGTTGAAAGCCGATGGAACGGCGGCGGGTATTCTGGCGGCGCATCTGGGCCGGCTGTCCAAAGACGACTACGCGGCGGTCCTGGCCTATGTGGAACGCAACGCCGCGCACGAAGCCGCGCTGACGCGTATCCGCAAAGCCATTCGCGAAACCAGCGGCTGCGCCACGGTTGGCGGCTTCGGGCCGCGTTTCCTGCATTCGACCGGACAAGCGTACAAGGGCGGCCCCAATTCGGGCGTGTTTCTGCAGATCACTGCGGACCCGGCCATGGACCTGCCCATCCCTGGCCGTCGTATCACCTTTGGTGTGGTGATCGCGGCGCAGGCACAGGGTGATCTGCAGGTGCTGGTCGAGCGCGGCCGCCGCACCTTGCGCGTGCATATCGTCGGCGGCGACGTCGATGCCGGACTGGCCCAGCTTGCGGACGCCGTGTCCGCCGCGTTGGCCTGACTTCCACTTTTTCTGGGATACCTTCATGCAACTTGGAATCATCGGATTGGGCCGCATGGGCGGCAATATCGCGCGCCGGCTGCAACGTCATGGTCATGAGACGGTGGTCTACGACCACAACCCCGACGCCGTGCAGGAACTGGCCAAAGACGGGTCGACAGGCGCAAGCGACCTGGCGGCGGTCGTGGCGGCACTGACCAAGCCGCGCGCGGTGTGGGTCATGCTGCCCGCTGGCGACCCCACTGAACAAACCGTGGCCGCCCTGGCGGACCTGCTGGAAGCCGGCGACACCATCATCGATGGCGGCAACAGCTTCTATAAGGACGACATCCGGCGCGCGATGGGCCTGGCCAAGAAGGGCATCGACTATATCGACGTCGGCACGTCGGGCGGCGTGTGGGGTCTGGAACGCGGCTACTGCATGATGATTGGCGGCGCCGCCGACGCCTTCAACCGGCTCGAGCCGCTGTTCGATGCGCTGGCTCCGGGCTATGGCACGATTTCCCGAACGCCAAATCGTCAGGTTGCCGATGACCGGTCCGAGCGGGGTTATATCTACACCGGGCCGGCTGGTTCGGGCCATTTCGTGAAGATGGTCCACAACGGCATCGAATACGGAATGATGCAGGCCTACGCCGAGGGCTTCGATATCCTGAAAATGAAGGCGTCGCCACATCTGCCCGAAGAACAGCGTTTCGACCTGAACCTGGCCGATGTGGCCGAGGTCTGGCGGCGCGGCAGCGTGATTTCGTCGTGGCTGCTGGACCTGACGGCCAGCGCGCTGGCCGAAGATCAAGAACTGGCGCGGTACACGGGTGCGGTGTCCGACAGCGGGGAGGGGCGCTGGACGATCCAGGCCGCCATCGAAGAGGCCGTGCCCACGCCGGTGCTGGCCAGCGCGCTGTTTGCGCGCTTTCGCTCGCGCCAGGAACACACCTACGGCGACCGCATGCTGTCTGCAATGCGTTACGGCTTTGGCGGCCACGTCGAGGTGCCCCAGTAATGGCGAAGCCGAAAGCGACCAAGACCCGAAGCACTGCCACCAAGGCGCCCGCCGCCACGCTGTTCCTGTTCGGCGCCCACGGCGACCTGGTGCAGCGCCTGCTGACGCCGGCGTTGTACAACCTGACCCGCGACGGGCTGGTCGGCGCCGACCTGAAGATCGTGGGCGTCGACCACAACAGCGTGACGGACGACGCGTTCCGCGACAAGCTCGCCAACTTCGTGCGGGCACAGGCGGCCAAGAAGGCTGCCAAGAGCGACAGTCAACCGCTGGACGAAGCATTGTGGCAAAAGCTGGCCAAGCGCATTTCGTACATCGAAGGCGACTTTCTCGAAGACGCCACCTACGAAGCCGTGGCCGAACGGATTCGCGAGTCGGGCACCGGCAATGCCGTGTTCTACCTTGCCACATCGCCGCGCTTTTTCAGCGTGGTGGTGGAACGCCTGGGCAAGTCCGGGCTGTTGAAGGAGACCGGCGGCAGCTTCCGGCGAGTCGTGATCGAAAAGCCGTTCGGGCATGATCTGGCGTCGGCGCGTGACCTGAATGCGCAGATCCTGGCGGTGATGAACGAGCGGCAGATCTTCCGCATCGACCACTATCTTGGAAAAGAGACGGTCCAGAATATCCTGGTCAGCCGGTTCTCCAATGCCTTGTTCGAGTCGTTCTGGAACAACCACTACATTGATCACGTGCAGATCACGGCGGCTGAAACCGTGGGCGTTGAAGACCGGGGCAGTTTCTACGAGACCACCGGCGCACTGCGCGACATGGTCCCGAATCACCTGTTCCAGTTGCTGGCCATGGTGGCGATGGAACCGCCGGCGGCGTTTGGCGCGGACGCCGTGCGGGGCGAAAAAGCCAAGGTGATCGGCGCGATCCGGCCCCCACGCCGGCCCAGGCCAGAGCCAATTCCGTTCGAGGGCAATACCGGGCCGGCACGGTCAATGGCGAAAAGGTTCCTGGATACCGGTCCGAGCCGCGCGTGGCGCGAACCAGTACGACCGAAACCTATGTGGCTTTGAAAGTGATGGTCGACAACTGGCGGTGGGCCGGCGTGCCGTTCTACCTGCGAACCGGTAAGCGGATGAGCGTGCGCGACACGGAAATCGTCATCTACTTCAAGCCGGCGCCGTATGCGCAGTTCCGCAATCTGGGTATCGACCGGATGATGCCGAACTACCTGGTCATCCAGATCCAGCCCGATGAAGGCATGTGGCTGGCCATCCAGGC
Source organism: Pigmentiphaga litoralis (assembly GCF_048632615.1). Lineage (GTDB taxonomy): Bacteria > Pseudomonadota > Gammaproteobacteria > Burkholderiales > Burkholderiaceae_B > Pigmentiphaga > Pigmentiphaga litoralis_B. Next base: position 5,501,476 of record NZ_CP184479.1, on the reverse strand, counting down.
CAAGCGTCCCGGACCGACCCTGGAAATGGAAACCGTGCAGCTGGGATTTTCGTACGCCGACGTGTTCGAAATGCAGTCGTCCACCGGGTATGAAACGCTGATCTATGACTGCCTGATCGGCGACCAGACGCTGTTCCAGCGCGCCGACAACATCGAAAATGGCTGGGCGGCGGTGCAACCCTTCCTGGACGCGTGGGCAGGCGGGGGCACGGTGGAACCCTATGCCGCGGGCAAGGACGGCCCGACCGCGGCCGACGACTTGCTGGGCCGCGATGGCCGCAGCTGGCATTCGCTCGCATGACCGGCCGCCAACTGCCGTCGATCGCACTGCTGATCTCGGACGTGGACGGCACGCTTGTGCGGCCCGACAAGTCCTTGAGCGACGCCAACGTTGCCGCGGTGGCCGCGCTGCGCGACGCAGGTGTGGCATTCACGTTGGTGAGCAGCCGGCCGCCGCGCGGCATGGCTGGCGTGCGCAAGGCCTTGCAGGTGGACTTGCCCTATGCCGCCTATAACGGTGGCACGGTGCTGCATGCCGACGGCTCGGTCGCCGTGTCGCACCGAATTCCGGCGGATGCGGCCCGCGAGGCCATCGATGTGCTGACGGCGCACGGCGTTGACGCGTGGGTGTTTGCCGACGACCTGTGGCTGGTGCTGAAAGACAGCGGAAGGCTGGTCGACAAGGAAGCCATGACCCTGGGCTACGGCCCGACCCGGATTGACGACTTTACGCCGTACCTCGATCGCGTCGACAAGATGGTCGGCGCCAGCGACGACCACGCCTTGCTGGCGCAGCTGGAAAAGACCTTGGCGGCGCAACTGGCCGACCGCGCCACTGCTGCCCGTTCCCAGCCTTACTACCTTGACCTGACCGCGCCGCAGGCCAACAAAGGCCATGCGGTGGTGGCGCTCGCGACGCTGATCGGCGTGGACATGGCGCGGGTGGCCGTCATTGGCGACGCGGACAACGACGTGCCGATGTTTGGTCAGGCCGGATGGGCGATTGCGATGGGCCAAGGAGAGGCGGCAGTGCAGGCGCGAGCCGATGTGGTCACCGCAAGCAATCGTGACGACGGCGTGGCGCTGGCGATCTACCGCTACGTGCTCGGCGCGACTGCCGCTGGCACACGGGCCCCGCCCGAATCCGCCACGCCCGGCATCTCACGCAACGACTGACTCCCCAGCATTCAGGAAAGCCATGGCATCACCCACTACCAGGATCTTCGATAACCGCCAGCAGATGGTCGAGGCATGCGCTGCGTGGCTCGTGAATCGTATTGCGCAGACGCCAGGGCGCTTTGCGATTGCGCTGTCGGGCGGTTCAACGCCCAAACCGCTTTACGCGCTCCTTGCGACGCCAGACATCTCGCGGCGGATCCCCTGGGATCGCGTGCATGTATTCTGGGGCGATGAACGCTGCGTCCCCGCGGACCACCCCGATAACAATGCACGAATGGCGCGTGAAGCGCTGCTGTCTCACGTGCCCATCCCGCCCGCCAACATCCACGCCATTCCAACGGAAGGGGAGCCGGAAGCGGCGGCGGCTGCGTATCAGCGCACCCTGCAAGATTTTTACGGCGCATCGACGCTGGACCCGTCGCGGCCGCTGTTCGACGTGAACTTGCTGGGCATGGGGGACGATGGCCACACCGCGTCCTTGTTCCCGGGCGCGCCGCAGCTGGACGAAGCATCTGCATGGGTCGTTGCCGTGCGCAACCAAAAGCCCGAGACACGCATCACCTTGACCTATCCGGCGCTGGCCAGCGCCCGCACGGTGCTCTTCATGGTCGAGGGCGCGGCCAAGCAGCCGGCGTTGACACGGGTGTTCGCGGGCGACAGTGCCTTGCCCGCCGCGCGCGTGCACGCCGACGGAGAGGTGATCTGGTATCTGGATCGCAGCGCGGCGCCCGGGCTATGAGCGCGAGGATTGAAGACTACGCCTTGCTGGGCGATACCCTGACCGCGGCCCTGGTGTCGCGCGACGGGTCCATCGATTGGCTGTGCGTGCCGCGCTTCGACGCCCCGGCGTGTTTCGCGGCGCTGCTTGGCAATGTCGAGAACGGGTGCTGGAAGATTGCGCCCGCCACGCCGGCCCGTCGTGTGGACCGGCGGTACGTGGACGGCACGATGGTCCTGCAGACCCGGTATGTTACCGACGCAGGGGAGGCCTGTGTGACCGATTTCATGCCGCACGGCAATGCCACCTCCAGCATTGTGCGGATCGTCGAAGGGGTGTCGGGCACCGTCCCGTTCGACATGGATCTGGTCATGCGTTTCGACTATGGCAGCGCCGTGCCGTGGGTCGAAAAGGCCGACGCACACACCCTGACAGCGGTGGCCGGGCCCGACATGCTGGTGCTGCGCACCGACGCGCCTCTGGTGCCGCACGACCATCACACCGGCAGCGGTTTCGACGTGGGCCCGGGCGACAGGGTGGTGTTCGTGCTGTCGCACCAGCCATCCAACGAACCCTTGCGTGCGCCATTGGACGCTGCCGCCGAACTGGCACGTACGAAAGCCTGGTGGGAACGCTTTTCCAGCCGCTGCCCCGACGTCGGCCGGTGGAGCGCGGCAGTCAAACGATCGCTGGTCACCCTCAAGGCGCTTACCTACGGCCCCACTGGCGGCATCGTGGCCGCGGCCACCACCTCCTTGCCTGAATGCATCGGCAGTGAACGCAATTGGGACTACCGGTATTGCTGGCTGCGCGACGCCACCATGACGCTGTATGCCTTCATGAACCTGGGCTACTTCGAAGAAGCTGGCGCCTGGCGCGAATGGTTGCTGCGGTCGGTGGCCGGCAACCCCGAACAGATGCAGATCATGTACGGCCTGGGGGGCGAGCGCCGCCTGCCCGAGCAGGAACTGCCCTGGCTGGATGGCTATGAAGGCTCGCGCCCGGTGCGCATCGGCAACGAAGCGGCCACGCAGACGCAGCTGGATATCTATGGTGAAGTCACCGACGCCATGATGCAGGCCCTGCGCGGCGGGTTGCCACGCCACCGGCGCAGCGCGGCCATTGCGAAGGTCATGGTGCCGTTTCTTGAAAAGGCATGGCAGGGCAAGGACCGGGGTATCTGGGAAATTCGCGGCGAGCCTCGGCACTTTACGCATTCCAAGGTCATGGCCTGGGTGGCGTTCGACCGGCTGGCGCGGGGGCCCGAGGGGGACATGGATGATGGCGAAGCGGGTGGTGCAGGCGCCGACGCGCCCGACGTTGGTGAAGTCGATGGACCAGGCTCCATTAGGCAACGTGTCGATGGCCACGTCGGGGTTCCGCAAGGCGTGCCTACCCACAGCGTCGACAGCCAACGCGTTTCTGGTCGCGGAGTCGATGAGCAGCACGTCGATGGATCGAACGCTGATGACCTGGCCTGGCGGGCGCGCTGCCGCGCCACGGCCGACCGGATCCATGCCGAGGTCTGCCGCGAGGGCTACCACGCCGAGCTGGGGTACTTCGTGCAGTCCTATGGGTCGCGCGAGCTGGACGCCAGTCTGCTGCAATTGGTGCTGACCGGCTTCCTGCCTGCCGACGATCCGCGCATCGTACGGACCGTGGACGCGATTGAATCGACGCTGATGCGCGACGGCTTTGTGCAGCGTTATGCGTCGGAAAGCGGCACGGATGGTCTGCCGCCGGGCGAAGGGACCTTCCTGGTCTGCTCGTTCTGGCTGGCGGATGTCTATGTGATGATGGGACGGCGCGATGACGCGCTGGCCTTGTTCGAACGGCTGCTCGATTTATGCAACGACGTGGGCCTGCTGGCGGAACAGTGGGAACCCAAGGCCAAACGCATGCTGGGCAACTTCCCGCAGGCGTTCAGCCACATCGGCATCATCAATACCGCGCTGAATCTGCATCGCGGGCAGACCGGTGCGGGCGGGCGGGCGCACGGAATGAGCGATGCGGACGCCTAGTGCGGCGACGTACGCGTGGCGCGCCGGGTTACGCATGTGGTTGGTGGCGCTGACCGTGATCGCCATGACGGGCCTGGTTCACGCCGCGCCCGCCAAGGATCCGGGCACGCTGCGCATCGGATCCAAACGTTTCACCGAGTCCTACATTCTTGCCGAAATCCTTGCGCAGACGGCGGCGCCGGCCACGCGCGAGCCGCCCCGCGTCCTGCAGGGGCTGGGCAATACCGCCATCGTGTTCGAGGCACTGCGTGCCGGCAGTATCGACGTGTATGCCGAATACGTCGGCACCATCGCGCAGGAAATCCTGAAGTCGCAGCGGACATTGACGCTGCCGCAGCTGCGTGACCAGCTGGCGCCCCTGGGCCTGGGGGTGGACGTGCCGCTTGGCTTCAACGATGGCTACGCGCTGACCATGCGTCAAGCCGATGCGGCGCGGCTGGGCATCGACAAGCTCAGTGACCTGGCCGCGCATCCGCACCTGCGCTTCGGCCTGTCCAACGAGTTCATCGGGCGGGCCGACGGCTGGCGTGGCCTGGCGGCATGTTACGGCCTGCCGCAGGCGCCGACCGGGCTTGACCACGGTCTGGCCTATGACGCCCTGGCGCAAGGCCGCACGGACGTGATCGACATCTACACCACCGACGCCAAGATCGAAGCGCTGGACCTGCGCGTGCTGGTGGACGATCGCAACTATTTTCCGCGCTACGACGCGGTGCTGCTGCACCGGCTGGATGTTCCACAGCGCTTTCCCGCTGCCTGGGCGGCCATCCGCGCGCTATCGGGGTCGATTGACGAAGCCGAGATGATCCGCATGAACGCCCGCGCCGAACTGCATGGCGTGCCGTTCGATCGGATCGCCGGCGACCACCTGCGCGGGCAGACGGTGGACGCCGCATCGGGCGCGCCTGGCTTGATGGGCAAGCTGTTCGGGCCGGACCTGCTGCGGCTGACGCTGCAGCATTTGCTGCTGGTTGGCGTGTCGGTGCTGGTGGCCTGCGCGGTGGCGATTCCGGCGGGGGTGGCGGTAGCGTCCCGCCCCCGGTCTCGCACGATCGTGCTGGGCGTGGCCAGTCTGTTGCAAACCGTGCCGTCATTGGCGCTGCTGGCCGTGTTGATTTCAATGACCGGGCGGATCGGCGTCCTGCCAGCACTCGTCGCCTTGACGCTCTACGCCTTGCTGCCCATCTTGCGCAACACGTGCACAGGGCTCGCCGAAGTGCCGGCCGGGCTGAGGTCCGCCGCGCTGGCCTTGGGGCTGACACCGGCGCAGGGCCTGCGGCTGATCGACCTGCCGCTGGCGCGTCCGACCATCCTGAGCGGCATCCGCACCGCCACATCGATCGCGATCGGCACGGCCACGATTGCGGCGTTCATTGGCGCGGGCGGATTCGGAGAGCGGATCGTGACGGGTCTGGCCTTGAACGATCACGACCTGTTGTTGGCCGGGGCCTTGCCCGCGGCGGCAATGGCGCTGGCCAGCGAATTGGGATTCGAGGCAGCCGCGTGGCGGCGCCGGCGCAAGCTGGCGCTTACGCCGCGACAGGGTGCATCTGCAGCGTCGCCACCGCGCCGCGTCCCGTCGGCCCGCGACACAGGCTGATGTCGGCCCCCAGTTTGCGGGCCAGGGATCGCACCACCCGCATGCCCAACCCACGGCCGCCCTGAAGCGAAAAGTCATCGGGCGGGCCGGGGCCATCATCCGTCACGACCAGGCGATCGATACGCCCCTCATGGACGCTGAGCTTGACGCCGACTCGGCCGGCGCCCTGTTTGAACGCGTTGGTGACCAGCTCGTTCACGATCAAGCCCAGCGAGACCAGATCATCGGTCTCCACATGGACGACCGGACCGTCGACCGTTACCGGGGCGCCGTGGTCGAACACCCGAGAGCATTCCTCGCACAGTCGGGTCAGGTAGGCGGTGGCGTCGGGCCGTTCGCCCGAGTCCGCCAGATGTATGTGCTGGTGGACGCGCGCGATGGCTTGCACGCTGCCCACGGCGCGGCGTAGCGCGGCGCCGGCATCGGTGTCCTTCTGCTGCCCGCTCTGCATCTCCAGCAATGCCGAGATCATCTGCAGACTGTTCATGACGCGATGGTCGACTTCGCGCGCCATGATCGCCGCATGCTCCAGCGCGGCATCGCGTTCGCGCACCGTCGCCGCCAAGTCGATCGCCATCTGCTGACTGACCTTGGCCGCCTCCCGGGTTTGCAGGAACAGGGCCGCCTGTCGGGCCAAAGCGCGCAGTGCTGCGTACTGTTCCGCCTTCAGCAGTCGCGGCACGGTGTCGATGACACATACCGTCCCCAGGACGTGACCGTCGCTGGTGACAATGGGCGCGCCCGCGTAGAAGCGGATGTAGGGCGGACCCAGCACGAGCTGGCTTTCGCGAAAGCGAGGATCCAGCGTGGCGTCTTCCACCACTGTGACGTCCATGGGGGAGAGCAGGGCGTGACCGCAGAAGGCCAGATCCCGATGGGTCTCCTGCGCTTCCAGGCCGACCTTGGCCTTGAACCATTGCCGTTCGGTATCGACCAGCGACACCAGCGCGATGGGCGTGCCGCAGATGTGACTGGCAAGCGCCACGATGTCGTCGTAAGCGGGTTCGGGCAAGGTATCCAGGACATCGAGCCGATGCAGGGCATCAACGCGCGCCTGGTCGCCCTCGGGAATCGGGGCACCGCAGTGAGACATAGAAAAGATTCTGTAAGGCGGATGGGCTCAGGGCGGAGGCATTGGCCTACGGCGAAGCACGTAAGCGGCACGACGCCGGTGAGTATCGCCGACCGCATGACGCCTTGCAACCAAGGCCCTTGGAGCTTGTGGCGCAAACCCCGCCTAGGTGCATCGGCCCACGAGCATACGTCACCCCCGGCGCCCTGACCGTCGTTCTTACGGATGAGCCAGACCATTAACGGCCGCCGGGGTGGGCGGGGCGGGAGTCTTCGACGAGCGCCGGAGGGTCAACGCAAGCGCGGCGGCCAGCAAGCATGCCAGGCCAGCGGCGTACAGCGCAGGCGTGTAGGTCATGAGGAGCGTCCGCGTCAGGCCTGCGCCGTATGCCGCCGTCGCTGCGCCCAGTTGGTGCGCGGCAAAGATCCAACCGAACACGACGCCGGCGCGCTCCCGCCCAAATCCCGCCGCGGCCAGTTTGACCGTGGGCGGCACCGTGGCGATCCAGTCCAGCCCGTAGAACATCGCAAACAAGGACAGGCCGTACAAGGTGAAGGTGGAATGCGGGAGCCAGAACAAGGACAGCGCACGCAGGCCGTAGTACCAGCAGAGCAGCTTGCGGCTATCGTACCGGTCGGACAGCCAACCGGACAGGATCGTGCCGACGAAGTCGAACGCGCCCATCATGGCGAGCACGCTCGCGGCGGGCACCGCCGCCAGGCCGAAGTCACCGCACAGGGTAATGAAGTGGGTCTGGATCAGGCCGTTCGTACTGAGACCACATATGAAGAAGGTGCCGGCCAGCACCCAGAAAGTGCGATTGCCCGAGACGCTGCGCAGCACGATGAAGGGGGCAAGAAAGGACGGACGGGGGGACGGGGCCGGTGAGGTGTTGGCCGCGGTCGCTGCCGGATTGCCTGTTGCCAGAGGTGCCGCTGTGGATGCCTGAGCGCCTGATGTCGAAGGTGCCGCCGTGGATGCCGGGAGGTCCGCCGCGGTCCCTTCTTCGGCCCCATAAGGCGCCAGCCCGAGATCCCGCGGGTGGCTGCGCAGCAGCGCCACGGCAAGCACCGCCACGATCGTGCCGACGATCACGGTCGGGATCACTGCCGATCGCCAGCCGTGATGCTGGATCAGCCACGCTGCCAGCGGCAGGAAGGCCAGTTGGCCGGTGGCCGAACTGGCGGTCAGCACCCCGATCACCAGGCCGCGATGCCTGTCGAACCATCGGTTGGCCACGACTGCGCCCAACACCAGCGCGGTCATGCCCGACCCCACGCCCAGGACCACGCCCCACAGGGTCACCAGCTGCCAGAAGTGGGACATGACCGTGGACAACACCAGGCCGCCCGCCACGAGCGACAACGCCGTGGCGAGCACCGCGCGCAACCCGTAACGTTCCATGAACACTGCGGCGAACGGCCCCACCAAGCCAAACAGCGCGAAGCGCAGCGCCAGGGCCGAGGAAATCTGGTCGGTGTCCCAGCCGAATTCGCCGCTGAGCGGCAACAGCATCGCGCCCGGCAGACCCAGTGCCGCCGAGGTGGTCAACATGGTGAGGAAAGCCACGCCCGCGATGACCCAGGCGTAGTGGAACCGGCGACGGGCAAGCCAGCGGGACAGGGGCAGGGCGAACATGACGATCCTGAGCGGCGAAGGAATGCCAGGATGTTAAATGACGGTCATCATCAAAAGCAAGGGCGGTGTGAAAAGGCAGGCTTAAAGGGATGGCCTAAAAGAATGGCGTACAAGGCAGGCTTCGAAGGATGGCCTCAGACGTACAGACCCAGACGTGCAAAGTCAGATGGGCGGCCTCAGACGTGCTGACTCAGATGAGCGGCCTTAGACCTGCAGACCCAAAAGGCCAGCCTTAAAACACGCTGTCCACCACGCTGTTCTGTTCCAGCACCGCCCGCAGCGTCGTCGCCGGTTCCATTTTGCCGAATGAGCATTCCTGATTCGCATCGAAGGGTTCGCCGCTGAGCAGGGGGCATCCGCCGAACAGATCCGCCACCCAGTCCACGAACGCCCGTACCTTGGGCGACAGGTGCCGGTTGTGCAGATATACGACCGAAATGGGCAATGGGGCAGGTTGCCATTGGGACAGCACTTCGCGCAGTTCGCCCGACTGCAGATAGGGCAGCACCAGAAAACGTGGCGACTGGATCATGCCCATGCCTTGCAGCGCGCAGTCGACGTAGGCATCGCTGTCGTTGACCGATACGCCGCCTTCCACCTTCATCTCGCGCACTTCGCCATCCACGATGAAGTCCCAGTCGATGGTGCGGCCGGTGCGGCTGGAAAAGTAGTGAACGGCCTGGTGCTGGGCCAGGTCTTCCAGTGTCGTGGGCGTCCCGAAGCGTTCCAGGTAATCCGGCGACGCGCAGGTCACCCCATGGAAGTTGCCGATACGACGCGCCACCATGGTGGAATCGGCCAGGTTGCCGGCCCGCACCGCGCAGTCGACGGCCTCCTGCACCAGGTCGACCGGCCGGTCGGTCATGCCGATGACCAGTTCCAGATCGGGATACCGCGTACGGAATTCCGACAGCGCCGGAATCAGGATCTTGCGCCCGATCGAACTGGGTACGTCCACCCGCAAGCGTCCCTTGGGACCACGCGCCACGTCGCGAAAGGATGCTTCGGTGTCTTCAACGTCCGCCAGGATCCGTGCACACCGTTCGTAGTACGCCGCGCCGTCGGGCGTCAGGCTCAGCCTGCGCGTGGTTCGGTTCAACAGCCGCACCTGCAGCAGCTTTTCCAGGTTCTGGATCGTGGTGGTGACGGTGGTACGGGGCAGGCCGAGAGACTCGGCGGCCTGGGTAAAGCTGTTGGCATCCACGACACGCGTGAACACCTGCATGGCCTGAAAGCGATCCATGGCGGACTCCGTAGGCATAGAGGTCCTGGGCAGACGCGGGCACACAGGGCGCGCCCAACGGGATCATCCACACAATCAGAAAGATTGTTTGCTCAGGACGAATAGTGTTGCCGAATTATAGGTGTTTATCCGGCAAGGTGAAACACCCAGAATCCGTCCATCCCAACTTGCTGGCGATTTCCGCCTTCCGCAATGAACCCCCTGACGGCGTTTCCTGCTCGCAATGCCGGCCCGACCGGCTCGGTAACGGTGCATTCCTTCGCGATTCCCGGTCCGGCCGGCATTATCCCGATGCGCCTGTATCGCCCGGCCGGGGCCGAGCTGCTGCCGACCGTGCTGTATTTCCACGGCGGCGGTTTCGTGGGCGGCGGTCTGGATGACGCCGACGTGCCGGCGCGCTTCATTGCCCAGGCCTGCCCGGCCGCCGTGCTGGCGGTGGGCTATGCCCTGGCGCCCCAGCGTCCGTTTCCCGCCGCGCCGGAAGATGCCTATGCCGCCGCCCTGTGGACCGTGGCCCATGCACCGGATTTTGGCGCCGATCCGTTGCGGTTGGCGGTGGCCGGCGACGACGCCGGCGGCAATATCGCCGCCTGCCTGGCCTTGATCGCACGGGACCGCGGCGTCGTCGCCGTGTCGGCCCAGGCGCTGATCGGCCCGATGCTGGACCCCAGCATGACCCGCCTGGGCGACGCCACCCGGCTGCGGTCGGACCTGACCGCCGCGGACTGCGCCGACTGCTATCGCCAGTATCTGCCGCAACTGATGCAGCGTATCCATCCCTACGCCGCGCCCTTGGAATCACGCCGACTGCGCGGTCTGCCGCCGGCCTGTATCGCCACGGCCGAATGCGACGTGCTGCACGTAGAGGCCGAACGGTATGCCGCCGAGCTGATTGCTGTCGGTGTCCGCACCCAAGTCGCCCGCTTCGCCGACGTCACGCATGCGGCCCTGCGCAGTCATCTGCCGGCGCTTGAGGACATCGTTCATTTTCTGCGGCGACAGCTGGTGCTGCCCGCGCCCCCTTTCCTTCCCGAACCCCCACCCAAGGAATCCGTATGATCAAGCTCAAGCAACGCGCCACGGCCAGTGCCGTCGCAGCGCTCATCGCCGCCGGCGGGCTGACCGCCTTCTGCGTTTACGCGGTGGCCGAAGACACTCCCGCTCCGGTAACGGCCCCGGCGGCCCCGGCGGCGCCGCAGGTTGACGTGGCCGAAGTCGTGGCCCGCCGTATCGTGGACTGGCAAAACTATTCCGGACGCCTGGAAGCCATCGACCGCGTCGACATCCGGCCTCTGGTGTCCGGCCGCATCGTGCAGGTCCATTTCGAGGACGGCAGCCTGGTGAAGAAGGGCGATCCGCTGTTCACGATCGACCCGCGTCCGTATGCCGCCGAAGTGTCGCGCGCCCAGGCGCAGGTCACCGCCGCGCAAGCCCGGGCCTCGTGGACCGGCAATGACATGGCGCGCGCCGAACGACTGCTGGCCGACAACGCCGTGGCTCGCCGCGACTACGAGGAAAAGCAGAACGCCTCGCGCGAAGCCGCCGCCAATCTGCAAGCGGCGCAGGCCGCACTGGAAGCCGCCCGCCTGAACCTGGAATACACACGCATTACCGCGCCGGTGGCCGGCCGCGTGTCGCGCGCCGAAGTGACGCTGGGCAACGTGGTGGCCGCGGGCGCCGCATCGCAGCCGCTGACCACCTTGATGTCGGTGTCCAAGCTGTACGCGTCGTTCGATGTCGATGAACAGAGTTTCCTCAAGTACATCAACCCCTCGCGCAGCGCGTCGAAAAGCGTGATCCCGGTGCATCTGGGCCTGGCCAACGAAACCGGCTATTCAAGGGAAGGCCGCGTGGCGTCGGTCGACAACCGCCTGGATACGTCGTCCGGCACGATCCGCGTGCGGGCCGTGTTCGACAACGCCGATGGCAGCCTGCTGCCGGGCCTGTATGCCCGCATCCAGCTGGGGGGCAGCTCGCCGCGTGACGGGCTGCTGATCGACGAAAAGGCGATCGGCACCGACCAGGACAAGCGCTTCGTGCTGGTCGTGGACGAAAAGAACCGCACCGCCTATCGCGAGATCAAGGTGGGCGCCAACCAGTCCGGCCTGCGCATCGTCGAATCCGGTCTGAAGGCCGGCGATCGCATCGTCGTCAACGGGCTGCAACGCGTGCGCCCAGGTGACGCCATCACTCCGCGTGTCGTGCCCATGGCCGCCAACCCCAGTGCACCAGTCGCCGGCGACGTGGCTCGCAAGCGCGTGTGAACCTCAGAAAAAAGTCATCATGAACATTTCCCGATTCTTTATCGACCGGCCGATCTTCGCGGGTGTGCTATCCGTGCTGATCCTGCTGGCGGGCCTGCTGGCCGTGTTCCAGCTGCCGATTTCGGAATATCCCGAAGTGGTGCCGCCTTCCGTCGTGGTGCGCGCGCAGTATCCGGGCGCCAACCCGAAAGTGATTGCCGAGACCGTGGCGTCGCCGCTGGAAGAGTCCATCAACGGCGTGGAAGACATGCTGTACATGCAGTCGCAGGCCAATAGCGACGGCAACCTGGCCATCACCGTCAACTTCAAGCTGGGCATCGATCCCGACAAGGCGCAGCAACTGGTGCAGAACCGGGTGTCGCAGGCCTTGCCGCGTCTGCCCGAAGACGTGCAGCGCCTGGGCGTCACGACCGTCAAGAGCTCGCCGACGCTGACCATGGTGGTGCACTTGATATCCCCCGATGACCGCTACGACAACACCTACCTGCGCAACTACGCGGTCATCAACGTCAAGGACCGGCTTGCACGCATCCAGGGCGTGGGTGAAGTCGTGCTGTGGGGCTCGGGCAATTACGCCATGCGCGTGTGGCTGGATCCGGCCAGGGTTGCGCAGCGCGGCCTGACGGCCCCTGAGGTCATTGCCGCCATCCGCGAGCAGAACGTGCAGGTGGCGGCCGGTGTGATCGGCGCATCGCCCAGCCTGCCGGGTCAGCCCCTTCAACTGTCGGTGAACACGCAAGGCCGTTTGACGACCGAGGAAGAGTTTGCCGACATCGTCCTCAAGACCTCCGACAATGGCAGCGTCACGCGCCTGGCTGACGTCGCGCGTGTCGAACTCGCCGCGTCGGAATACGGCTTGCGCGCATTGCTCGACAACAAGAGTGCCGTTGCCATCGCGATCTTGCAAGCGCCCGGCGCCAACGCGCTGGCCGTGTCCGACCAGGTGCGCCAGACGATGAAAGAACTGTCGGCCGAATTTCCCGAGTCGGTCGAATACAGCATCATGTACGACCCTACGCAGTTCGTGCGCGCCAGTATCAAAGCGGTGGTGCACACCCTGATCGAAGCCATCCTGCTGGTGGTGCTGGTCGTGATCCTGTTCCTGCAGACCTGGCGCGCGTCCATCATCCCGCTGGTGGCCGTCCCGGTGTCGATCGTGGGCACCTTCGCATTGATGCTGGCGTTCGGCTATTCGATCAACGCGCTGTCCTTGTTCGGCATGGTGCTGGCGATCGGGATCGTGGTCGATGACGCCATCGTGGTGGTCGAAAACGTGGAGCGGAATATTGCCGACGGACTGTCGCCCCGCGAAGCTACCTATCAGGCGATGCGTGAAGTGAGCGGGCCCATCGTGGCCATCTCGCTGACGCTGGTAGCCGTGTTCGTGCCGCTGGCCTTCATGACCGGCCTGACCGGCCAGTTCTATAAGCAGTTCGCCATGACGATCGCGATTTCCACCGTGATCTCGGCCTTCAATTCGCTGACCCTGTCGCCCGCGCTGGCCGCCTTGCTGCTGCGCAGCCACCATGACAAGCCCGATTGGCTGACCCGCGGCATCAACAAGGTGCTGGGCCGCTTCTTTGCCGGGTTCAACCGCTTCTTCGGGCGCGCGTCGGATCGGTATGCAACGGGTGTGAAGGGGGCGATCACGCGCAAGGGCGCATCGATGGTGGTGTACGCCGTGCTGCTTGCGGCTACGGTCGGCATCTCGTACATCGTGCCCGGCGGCTTCGTGCCGGCGCAGGACAAGCAGTACCTCATCAGCTTCGCGCAGTTGCCCAACGGCGCGTCGCTGGACCGGACCGACGCGGTGATCCGCCGCATGACCGACATCGCGCTGAAAGAGCCGGGCGTATCCAACGCCATTGCCTTCCCGGGCCTGTCGATCAACGGCTTTACCAACAGTTCGAGCGCCGGCATTGTGTTCGTGACCCTGACGGATTTCGACGAACGCCACAAGGCCGGGCTGACGGCTGACGCCATCACGGCATCCTTGAACAAGCAGTACGGCGCGATCGGCGATTCCTTCATCGCGGTGTTCCCGCCGCCGCCTGTCATGGGCCTGGGCACGATGGGGGGCTTCAAGCTGCAACTGGAGGATCGGGGCGCGGTGGGCTACGCGAAGCTGGATGAGGCCGCGCAAAACTTCCTGAAGGCGGCCGCCAAGGCGCCTGAACTGGGGCCCGGCTTTTCCAGCTACCAGATCAACGTGCCGCAGCTGGACGTGGACCTGGATCGTGTGAAAGCCAAGCAGCAAGGCGTGCCGGTGACCGACGTGTTCGACACCATGCAGATCTATCTGGGGTCGCTGTATGTGAACGACTTCAACCGGTTCGGTCGTGTGTACCAGGTGCGCGCCCAGGCCGATGCACCGTTCCGCGCCACCGCTGACGATATCTTGCAGCTCAAGACCCGCAACCGGTCGGGTGACATGGTGCCGCTGTCATCGCTGGTCAAGGTCACCGACACCTTTGGTCCGGAAATGGTGGTGCGCTACAACGGCTACACCGCCGCCGACATCAACGGCGGCCCGGCGCCCGGGTATTCGACCAATCAGGCGCAAGCCGCGATCGAACGGGTGGCGGCAGAAACCTTGCCCGCCGGCGTGAAGTTCGAATGGACGGATCTGACGTACCAGCAGATCCTGGCGGGCAACGCCGGCATGTGGGTGTTCCCGATCAGCGTGCTGCTGGTGTTCCTGGTGCTGGCCGCGCTGTATGAAAGCCTGACCCTGCCGCTGGCCGTGATCCTGATCGTGCCCATGGGTCTGCTGGCGGCGTTGACCGGGGTCTGGCTGACCAACGGCGACAACAACATCTTTACGCAGATCGGGTTGATGGTGCTGGTGGGACTGGCATGCAAGAACGCGATCCTGATCGTGGAGTTCGCCCGCGAACTGGAACTGCAGGGCGCCAAGATCGTTGACGCCGCCATTGAAGCCAGCCGCCTGCGCCTGCGTCCCATCCTGATGACGTCCATCGCCTTCATCATGGGTGTCGTGCCCCTGGTGCTGTCGACCGGCGCCGGATCGGAAATGCGCCATGCCATGGGCATTGCCGTGTTCTTCGGAATGTTGGGTGTGACGCTGTTCGGCTTGTTCCTGACGCCGGTGTTCTATGTGCTTCTGCGCAAGATGAGCGGCCGCACGCTGACGTCCGCCGCGCCGCATGCGGCGCCGCATGTGGCACCCCACGGTGCGCCCCAGTCAGGTCCGCACGGTGCCACCCCCGCCGCTGCTCCCGGCCATTGAACCCAAGGATAGACGCATCATGATTTCGACTCTCAAGACCGGATCGGCGCTGCTGGCTTCGCTGCTGATCCTGGCCGGGTGCAGTGTGGCGCCCGTATATGAACGGCCCGAGGTCTCGACCCCCGCCGCCTTCAAGGAAGCCCCGCCGCCCGCCGGGGACCAGTGGAAGCCCGCCGAGCCGTCCGAAGCGGTGGCGCGCGGCGAATGGTGGACGGTATTCAACGACCCCGTGCTCAACGCCCTGGAAGCCGACGCGCTGGCCGCCAACCAGGACCTGCAAGCCGCCGCCGCGCGGCTCGAGCAGGCCAGGGCGCTGCAGCGCAATGCCCAGGCCGACCGCCTGCCGTCGGTCGACGCCGGCTTCGGCCCGACGCGTCAGCGGCCGTCGCCCGCTTCGCGCGGCCTGGGCGAAGATGCCGACACCCGCGCCACCACCTTGTGGCGGGCGCAGGCAAGCGTCGCGTACGAAGCCGACCTGTTCGGCCGCGTTGCATCGAACGTCAATGCGGCCACCGCTGACGCGCAACAAAGCGAAGCCCTGTTCCAGTCGGTGCGGCTGGTGCTGCAGGCCGACGTGGCCCAAGCCTACTTCCAGATCCGCGAGCGCGACGCCGAACAGGCGCTGTACGCGGGCACGGTGGCCTTGCGCGAACAGAGCCTGAAACTGATCCAGCGCCGGTACGACGAAGGCGACATCAGCGAACTGGACCTGGCCCGCGCCCGCAGCGAGCTGGCATCGGCCCGCGCCGACGCGCTTGGCATCGAACGGCTGCGCGCTTCGTCCGAACATGCGCTGGCGATCCTGCTGGGCAAGACACCCGCCGAATTCACCTTGGCGCCGCAGCCGCTGACGCGCGTCTCGGTGGGCGTACCCGCCGGCCTGCCGTCGTCCCTGCTCGAACGCCGGCCCGACATCGCCGCCGCCGAACGCGCCATGGCGGCCGCCAATGCCCGCATCGGGGCCGCCCGCGCCGCGTTCTTCCCGCGCCTGAACCTGACGGGCGCCCTGGGCTACGAATCGGCGCAACTCGGCGACCTGTTCCAGTGGTCCAGCCGCGCCTTCCTGCTCGGCCCGCTGGTCGGCACCGCGTTGTCGATCCCGATCTTCGACGGCGGCCGCCGCGAAGCCGGCCTGGCCAATGCCCGTGCGATGTACGAAGAAGACGTCGCCAAGTATCGCCAGACGGTGCTGAACGCCTTTCGCGAAGTGGAGGACAACCTGGCCAACCTGCGCCTGCTGGCGCAGCAGACGCGCGAGCAGGATGCGGCCGTGGAAGGGTCGACCCGCGCGGCCCGGCTGGCGCAGCTGCAGTACCGGGAAGGGTCGGTCAGCTACCTGGACGTGATCGACGCGGATCGAACGGTGCTGCTGCAGCGTCGCACGTCGGCGCAGCTGGATGGGGAGCGGGCACGGTCCGCCGTGGACCTGATTCGGGCGCTGGGGGGAGGGTGGTCGTTGCCGGAGGGGTGAGGGGGCGGGTATGGCCTACCTACCGCTACCCCACTGACAGCGTCCTGAACACAATCTGACGACTACCTGAATGTCGGTTTCGCGCAAATTTCAAGTGAATTTTGTGCGACGTCTCATATTCCCAAAACTGTCATACGGGCTCCATAGACTTCGTTCCGTTCAAAGCCTTCCGCTTTCACCAAGGAACGTAACGATGGTCGATACCCTGAATCTTTCCCGCCGCAATCTGCTCAAGGCCCTGGCCGGTGCGCCCGTCTTGCCGCTGGCCGGCTCCGTGTCGGCGGCGTCGCTGCTGGCTGCCTGTGGGGGCGGCGATGACAATGACTTCACCCCGGCGCCGGGCGTGACGTTCCAGTCCGCCGCATTCACGCCCATGGCGGCGCCGTCGCTGGCCAATGCCGCGCAAATGGCCACGACGACCGTGGGCTCGAGCCTCAAGGTCACGTACAGCGACGGCACGTCGCAGACCTATGCGCTGTCCTATCAGCCCTTCTTCGTGACCGGTGACCTGGTGCCCAACGGCGCGGGCGGCACGATCCTGAGCGGCGGGTATGTGGACATCAACAACCAGCCGATCATCGACCGCTCGGTGGCCGGCAAGGAACGCCAGTTCTTTTCGGACTCGCCCGATGGCAGTTCGCTGCTGACGCTGGCCAACCCGGCCGTGCCGGGCGTGAAGGGCAACACGGTGTTCGCGGTGGTGCAGTTCGAGTACACGACGCGGGACCAGAGCCTGGCCTCGGTCTATGGTCAATTGCCGTCGCCGATCGCGGTGCTGACGCTGGACCAGGACAAGACCACCGGCGCGCTGACGCTGGTCAAGTACCACAATGTCGACACATCCAAGGTCAACGGTCTGTGGATTACCTGTGGCGCCAGCCTGTCGCCATGGAACACGCATCTTTCCAGCGAAGAGTACGAACCTGACGCCAGCACGATCGCGACGAACGCGCAGTTCAAGGCGTTCAGCAAGAGCCTGTATGGCAATGAGACGACGGCCAATCCCTACAACTATGGCCATCTTCCGGAAGTGACGGTGAACCCCGACGGCACCGGTACGATCAAGAAGCACTATTGCCTGGGCCGTATCTCGCACGAACTGGTGCAGGTCATGCCTGACCAGCGCACCGTGCTGATGGGCGACGATGCCACCAATGGCGGCCTGTTCATGTTCATCGCCGACAAGGCGGCCGATCTGTCGTCGGGCGCGCTGTATGTCGCGAAGTGGACGCAGACGTCGTCGGCGGGCGCCGGGTCGGCCAGACTGAGCTGGATCAAGCTTGGCAACGCCACGAGTGCCGAGATCGAAGCCATGGCCAAGAGCCTGAAGTCGACAGACATCATGGACATCCGCACGGCGGATCCGGCCGACACGACGTTCACCAAGATCAACTTCAACGGTACCTTCAACTGGATCCGGATCAAGCCGGGCATGACGAAGGCCGCGGCTTACCTGGAGACGCATCGCTACGCGGCCTTGGCCGGCGGCAGCATGGGCTTCACGAAGCTGGAAGGCACGACGGTGAACATCAAGGACAAGGTGCTGTACTCGGCCATGTCGCGCGTGGAAAAGTCGATGGTGAAAGGCAATGCGGCGTCGACGGACGTGGCGGTGGACAAGGCGATCAGCGCCGGCGCGGTGTATGCGTTGAACATGACGTCGGGCCAGAAGGACACGGTCGGCGCCGCGATCGACAGCGCCTGGGTGCCGGTGGACATGGCCGCCCCAGCCGCACTGGTCGGCGAAGACCTGGCTGCCGCGGATGCACTCGGCAACTTGGCCAATCCCGACAAGCTGGGCAATCCGGACAACCTGAAGTTCTCGGAAACGCTGCGCACGCTGTTCATCGGCGAGGACAGCAGCATGCACGTGAACAACTTCCTGTGGGCCTACAACGTGGACACCAAGGTGCTGGCGCGAGTGCTGTCCTGCCCGTCGGGCGCGGAGTCGACGGGCCTGCACGCGGTGGATTCGATCAACGGCTTTACCTACATCATGAGCAACTTCCAGCACGTAGGCGATTGGGAAGCGGGCCTGCATGACAAGGTCAAGCCGACGCTGGATCCCTTGGTCCGTGCAAACTACAAGGACCGTTTCGGCAGTGCGGTGGGTTACCTGACGGCGGCGCCGTCGGCGATCAAGTTGTCGAAAGCTTGATGTCCGGAACAGCGTGACGGAGGAGTTTCCACTTCGCCTACCGGTCCGCAGCGAACACAACGGGGACAGCCCATCAGGCCTGTCCCCGTTGTGTTTTTACCCGCCCATCGTTCACCGATCGACGGGGTCAGATGACGGAAATCAGGTTCCGATCGGCGCCGTCACCTTGACCGGTGACACGCGATCATGAATGAACTGCACGATCACCACGACGATCAGGTTGACGATCAGCGCGAGCAGCCCCGTGTACATCGTGTACGGATCGCCGCCGATCACGAACGTGTGTACGGGCTTGATGCCATCCTTGAACACCAGCCAGCTGCCGCCCGCCAGGCCTACGATCCACCCGCACAGCAATGCCGTGCTGCGGAAGCGGTTCATGAACAGACCGAGCACCACGGACGGGAAGGTCTGCAGGATCCACAAGCCGCCCAGCAGTTGCAGGTCCAGCGCGAACTGCGTCGGCAGGAACAGGATGAAGACCAGCGCCCCCACTTTGACGACCAGCGACACCAGCTTGGCCACCTTGGCTTCTCCTTCGGGTGTCACCTGCGGATTGACGTAGGCTTTCCAGAAGTTGCGGGTGAACAGGTTGGCCGCACCGATGGACATCACGGCAGCGGGCACCAGTGCGCCGATGGCGATGGCGGCAAACGCAAAGCCCGCGAACCACGGCGGGAACAGCGCGTTGAACAGCGCCGGCACCACGTCGTTGTTGGTCTGAACCTTCAGGTTCGCGGCGTGCGCCATGTAGCCCAGCAACGCGATCAGGCCCAGCAGCAACGTGTACGCAGGCAGGAAGACGGCGTTCTTGCGGATCGTGTTCGCGCTTTTTGCGGCAAAAATGCCGGTCAGCGTGTGCGGGTACATGAACGCGGCCAATGCCGAGCCCAACGCCAGGGTGGCGTATGGCAGGAACTGTTGTGGCTGCAGGAAGAGGCCGGTCGCGCCGCCCTTGGCGGCAAAGGCGTTGCTGGCGGATGAGAATACGGCGCCGTAACCCCCCAGCTTGGCAGGCACCAGCACGATTGCCACCAGCACCACGATGTAGATCATCAGGTCTTTGACGAACGCAATCAGCGCGGGCGCGCGCAGGCCGGCGGAATAGGTGTACAGCGCCAGGATCACGAAGGCCGCGGCCAGCGGGAATTCGCCAGTCAGCCCCAACGCCTTGATCACCACTTCCATGCCGACCAGCTGCAGCGCAATGTAGGGCATGGTGGCGACCACGCCGGTCACCGCAATGGCCAGTTCCAGCGGGCGCGACTTGAACTTGCCGTACACCACGTCGGCCGCGGTCACATGCCCGGCTTTCTGCGCGACGGTCCAGAGCCGCGGCATGATCAGGAACACGATCGGATAGACCAGAATCGTATAGGGCAGGGCAAAGAAGCCATACGCCCCGACCGCATAGACCAGGGCAGGCACGGCGATGACGGTATAGGCCGTATAGAAATCGCCCCCCACCAGGAACCAGGTGATCCAGGTGCCGAAGCGCCGGCCGCCCAGGCCCCATTCATCGAGATGCTGATGGGAGTTCGTGCCTCGTTGCCACCGCGATGCGCCAAAACCCAGCACGGTCACCAGCACGAAAAAAACAGGAAGACCCACAGCGCAGTCCAATTGATCTGGGCGTCCATCATTCACCTTCCTTCTGGATATGGCGGCGATACAGCAGCCAGGTGATGAATGCGGTAATGGGCACCCACGCCAATTGGTACCAATAGAAGAAAGGGAAGCCGAATAGGGTGGGCAGCTCGTGGTTATAAAAGGGCACCCATAGCAGACCGATGAACGGAAGGAGAAGCAGTATCCACATGACCATGACCTTGAAAAGGGAATAGGGAAGGCAGACTGACTACGAAATCCTGCGCCTAAATCGTATGCAACTCAAAAGGTTTATTTTGTTAACGGGTCTGGCTCGGCCTTGATGAAGTCGATGAAGGCGCGCAACGGAGCGGGCACCAATCGTCGTCCGGGGTAGTACAGGAAGGGCCCGGAAAACGGCTGCCACCAGTGCTCGAGCACCGGTTCCAGCGCGCCGCTGTCGATGTGCGGCCGCAGCCAGTCTTCGAACAGATACACGATGCCGCTGCCCGCGATCGCGGCATCGACCGCCAGATCCACGGCCGCGCCGATGCGCACGGTCAGCGGCCCGGTCGGTTGAACTCGCACGACCTTGCCGTCTTTCTCGAATTGCCAGGCCGGCATGGACCCGCTCGGAAATCGGCCGAGCAGGCAATCGTGCCGCATCAGGTCATGGGGATGCCCGGGCCGGCCGCGACGGTCCAGATATGCCGGGGACGCGGCCGTGGCCAGTTTCTGCACTCGCGGTCCGATCGGCACGGCAATCATGTCCTGCGCCAGGCTTTCGTCGTAGCGGATGCCGGCATCGCACCCTTCCTGCAGCAGGTCGACGAAGCTGTCATCGACCACCACATCGAGCTTGACCGCGGGGTAGGCGGCCAGAAAGCGCGGCACGATGGCGGGCAGCACAAGCCGCGCGGCGCTGATCGGCACGTTCAGGCGCAAGGTGCCAGCGGGACGGCCTTGAAGCTCCTTGACCGCATCGACCGCGGCTTCGAGTTCGGACAATGCCGGACCGAGCCGCCCGATCAGCGCCGCGCCGCTTTCGGTAGGGGCCACGCTGCGGGTAGTGCGATTCAGCAGGCGCACGCCAAGACGTTCTTCGAGCCGGCGCACCGCATCGCTCAATGCCGACGCGCTGGTATTGAGCGTGCGCGCCGCTTCGCGAAAGCCGCCGGCGCGTGCGACGGCGGCCAGGGCGGCCAGATCGTTCAGGTCGATTTTCATTGTCCGGAATATCGCACAGCCCGTGCGGACTGTGTTGGATTATCAAACGGCGCGTGCGCCGCTATCGTTTGGTCCTGCCTGGCTTTCGCCCGACAACCAACCGAACCGCTTGCCCCTTTCTGGAGTGCGCCATGACATCCACGTCCTCGTTTTCTGTTTCGAACGCGTCGCAATTTTCTTTGGGTGGCCGCCTGGTCGGCCGTGTTGGGTACGGCGCCATGCAACTGGCCGGGCCGGGTGTGTTCGGCCCGCCTCGCGATCGCGCGGCGGCCCTTGCCGTGCTGCGCGAGGCCATTGCGCAAGGGGTGAACCATATCGACACCAGCGATTTCTATGGCCCGCACATCACCAATCAACTGATTCGCGAAGCCCTCCATCCTTATCCGGATGACCTTGTCATCGTGACCAAGATCGGCGCGCGCCGCGATGACAAGGGCGCCTGGCTGCCTGCGTATTCGCCCGAAGCGCTGACCGCCGCCGTTCATGACAACCTGCGGAACCTGGGGCTGGACACCATGGAAGTGGTCAACCTGCGCATCATGTTCGACACGCACGGCCCGGCGGAAGGATCGATCGAAGCACCGCTGACCGCGCTGGCCGAACTGCAACGCCAGGGCTTGGTCAGGCACATCGGCCTGAGCAACATCACGCCGGCGCAACTGACCGAGGGCCGCGGCATCTGCAACATCGTCTGCGTGCAGAATCACTACAACCTGGCGCATCGCAATGACGACGCCATGATCGATGCGCTGGCTGCCGACGGGATCGCCTACGTGCCGTTCTTTCCGCTGGGCGGATTTTCGCCGCTGCAGTCCGGCACGTTGAGTGCGGTAGCGGAACGCGTGGGCGCGTCGCCCTTGCAGGTCGCGCTGGCGTGGCTGCTGCAACGGTCGCCGAACATCCTGCTGATTCCCGGCACGTCGTCCGTGGCGCACCTGCACGACAACCTGAAGGCCGGTCGCCTGGTGTTGCCGGCCGATGCTGTCGACGAGCTGAACGGCATTGCGGGCGGCTCGCAGGCCTGACCGGCGCCACGATGCGGCCAGGTGTAAGCACGCATGGCCGCTCTTCCCAATACGCGGCGCACTGATTTAACGTACGGGGCTAGTCTTCTCATGCCACTCGGAGCGCTCCCACCATGCAAACCACCCGACTCGGCGCGACCGGTCTGACCGTCTCGCGCCTGTGCCTGGGCACCATGACCTTCGGCCTTCAGACCGAAGCCGCCGTTGCCCATTCGATCCTCGACAAGGCTGCCGGGGCGGGGGTCAATTTCATTGACACCGCCGACGTGTATCCGCTGGGCGGGGGACTGCGCACCGTCGGAAAGACCGAAGAGATCGTGGGCCAATGGCTGGAAGGGCGCCGCGACCAGTTCATCGTCGCGACCAAGGCGGTGGGCAAGATGGGCGCCGCGCCATGGCAACAAGGTGCGTCCCGCAAGCACTTGCTTGACGCCATCAACGATTCGCTGCGCCGCCTGAACACCGATTACGTCGATCTCTATCAATTGCATTCGGACGATGCCGACACGCCGCTGGACGAAACCCTGGAAGCGCTCGACATCATCGTCAAGCACGGCAAGGCCCGCTACATCGGCGTGTCCAACTTCCTGGCCTACCGTCTGGCGCGCGCATTGGGACGAGCCGACGTGAAATGGCTGACGCGCTTCG
This sequence comes from Pigmentiphaga litoralis, assembly GCF_048632615.1. Classification (GTDB taxonomy): domain Bacteria; phylum Pseudomonadota; class Gammaproteobacteria; order Burkholderiales; family Burkholderiaceae_B; genus Pigmentiphaga; species Pigmentiphaga litoralis_B. Next base: position 5,478,375 of record NZ_CP184479.1, on the reverse strand, counting down.
TGTCCGTGCAACCGCGCTACAGCCTGCTGTTCCGTGAAATCGAACGTGAACTGCTGCCGCTGTGCGCCGAAGAAAAGCTGGGCGTGCTGTCGTACAACCCGCTGGCCGGCGGCCTGCTGACGGGCAAGCACCGCTTCGACACCGGCCCGACCGAAGGCAGCCGCTTTACGCTGGGTACCGCGGCCGAGCGCTATCAGGAACGCTACTGGCACGAGAAAGAATTCGAGACCGTGGGCAAGCTGAGCGATGCCGCGGCCGACGCCGGCGTGTCGTTGACGACGGCCTCGGTGGCCTGGGTGCTGGCCAATCCCACCATCACGTCGGCGATCCTTGGCGCGAGCCGGCCAGAACAATTGGACGCCACCCTTGCCGCGGCCGACATGACGCTGGACCCGGCGCTGAAAGCGCGGCTCGATGACATCACCCATGAATACCGGTACGGCGACGCCGCGCGGTGAGCCGACTGCCGCCGGTGCGGCCGCCGGGCAGGGGCTGCGCCGCCGCATGACGACACACGCTCCGGCGAACGCCGCGCGCGGCGTGCCATCGCGCTGTTCGAAGCGGCCAAGGGCGCAGCCGCGTTCGCGGGCGGCCTGGGCCTGCTCAGTCTGGTCCACTACGACGTCCGCCATCTGGCGAATGAACTGGTCGGCCACTTCGGCTGGAATCCGGCGGGGCGCTATCCGGCCATCTTCCTTCACTATGCCGACGTGCTGGAAGACGCCAACCTTCGCACCGTCATGGCGATCGTCGCCGCGTACATCCTGATCCGCTTCGTGGAAGCCTTCGGGTTGTGGCGAGACCGGGCCTGGGCCGAATGGCTGGGCGCCGTGTCTGGCGGGATCTACGTGCCGTTTGAACTCCGGCACTTCATCGCCCATCCGTCCGTCATCAACTTTGTCGTGCTGGCGTTCAACGTCGTGGTGGTTGTGTTCCTGGCCTGGCAGTTGTGGCGGCGGCGCGGTCGGCAGGCAGCGCCTGTGGTCGCGTAGTTGTGCCATTCAACAGTTGCGCACTTCAACAGTTGCGCAGTCCAACTTTTAGCAGTTCAGCGCAGGGGCCGTGCCGGTCCTTGCTTTTGATGGAGTCGGGTTAATGCGTATCGTATTGGTGGTCGCCGGTGTGGTGCTGATGGCGCTGGGCCTGATCTGGTTCCTGCAGGGCATCAATGTGCTGCCCGGTAGTTTCATGACCGGCCAGATGCAGTGGGCGGTCTATGGCGCAATTGCCTTCGTGGCCGGGTTGCTGTTGTTCGTGCGTGGCAGGCGGCGGATCTAGCCAGTGCCTCTCGCGTTATGTGCTTAAGACCAATGGCGCGCTGCCGTCTGAAGAACGGTGGCCCCTTACAAGCAAGAGGAAAGGCCGGCACACGCAAGCTGGGCCGACGGGCAATAAACCGTTGTGCAAAGCGTCAGCGCTTCCTATAGAATCTGCGCACTGCGTACATTCTTCCGGGTGCCCCATGGATCTCCAACAGCAGACCTTCCTGCGTGACGCGATGCGTCGCCTCAACATGACGCGCGACGCGTTCGCCACCCGGATCGGCGTCAGCCGCCGGGCGCTCGACACCTGGCTGCTGCCCGAGGATTCGCAGGAAAGCCGTCAGATGCCCGAGATCGTGCAGCGCTTCACGGCCGAGATCCTGAGCAGTGCCGAGTTGTCCGCCGACTCTACGCCTAGCGTACATACCGGCGCGTTGCGGGACCGCATGCTGTTCGAAGGCCGGCCACAGCTGCTGTCCGTCGATCAATTCACCCGGGAATCGGTCGAAGGACTGTTCCGGGTGGCTGACGTGGTCCAGCCCATCGCTCGTCGCCAGAAGGTGTCGCGGGTGCTGGAGGGCGCCGTGTTGGGCAACCTGTTTTTCGAAGCCAGCACGCGGACCCGGGTCAGCTTTGGCGCCGCCTTCTGCCGCCTGGGTGGCTCGGTGTGCGACACCACGGGCTTTACCTTTTCGTCCATGGCCAAGGGCGAGTCGATCTACGACACCAGCCGCGTCATGGCGGGTTATGTCGACGCCATGGTCGTGCGGCATCCGGACCAGGGATCGGTGGCCGAATTCGCCCGCGCCACCAATATCCCGGTGATCAACGGCGGCGACGGGCCGGGCGAACATCCCAGCCAGGCGCTGCTTGACCTGTACACCATCCAGAAAGAATTCGCGCGCCTCGGCAAGATCGTGGATGGCGCGCACATCGCCCTGGTCGGCGACCTGAAATACGGCCGCACCGTGCATTCGCTGGTTAAGCTGCTGGCGCTCTATCGCGGCCTGAAACTGACGCTGATCGCCCCGGCTGCACTCGAAATGCCGAGCTACATCATCGATCAGATTTCCCGCAACGGTCACGTGATCGAGCAGACCGACTCGCTGACGCAAGGGCTGAAGGGCGCGGACGTGGTCTACGCGACGCGCATCCAGAAAGAACGCTTCGTGAATGAATCGTTCGAAGGCTACAAGCCGGACTTTCAGATCAACCAGGCCTTGGTCGAGACGGTGTGCGGACCCGACACGCTGGTCATGCACCCCTTGCCCCGCGACAGCCGCGAAGGCGCCAACGACTTGAGCACCGACCTGAACCAGGATTCGCGTCTGGCCATCTTCCGCCAGACCGATAACGGCATTCCGGTGCGGATGGCGATCTTTGCGGTGCTGCTGGGTGTCGAGAACCAGCTGCAGCATTCGATGCGCGACGCCAGCTGGCGCCCGCCGACGTACGTGGGCGTCGATGACGCGCCGTTCCACGGCATCGACTGACAACGGCAGGGCGCGCCATGGTGGCCGCGGCCGTCCCGGACCTGCCGACCTTCGATACGTCGGCGTTCGGGGGTGACGACGCTTCGTTCTACTTCGACATGGTCCGTCTGCAGGACCGTGCCGACATCCCGCGCGCGTTCGCCCACCGGCACAACTACTATCACCTGTTGTGGATGACGCAGGCGCAGGGTGTGCATCTGCTCGACTTCGTGCCGCATCCGGTGCAGCCGTGCACGGTATTTTTCGTCAGCCCGGCCCAGATCCATTCGTGGACGTCGTCCGTGCCGCCGCGCGGCTTCGTCATGAACATCAGCGCCGACCTGTTCCTGCAGATGTTCCCGCGCGCCGATCTGGCCGCGCAGTTTCCCTTCTTCGATGTAGGCAGCGGCCAGCCTGCGCTGTATCTGACGGCGGCCCAGCATGACGAACTGCTGCCCCTGGTCGAGGCGATCGAAGCGGAATATTTGGGGACGGGCGACGGCCGCCTGGATATCGTCCGCGCCTATCTTCTGATTCTGCTGACCCGGTTGCGCCGCCTGGCGCCGCCCCCGCGAGCCAGGACGGCGTGTCCGCGCAAGGCGTCCACCTGGCGCGGCGGTTCCGGCAGCGGGTGGAACAGCACTTCCTGGAATGCCTGCCCGTGCCGGCCTATGCCGGCCAATTGCATGTGACGGAAAGGCAATTGAACGACGCCGTCAAACGCGCCACCGGCAAGACGGCGGGGCAGGTCATTCAGCAGCGGGTGCTGCTGGAAGCCAAGCGGCTGCTGTCGCTCACGGACATGGGCATCGCCGAGGTGGCCTATCAGCTGGGCTACGACGACCTGGCGTATTTCTGCCGCTTCTTCAAGCGGCACACGCAGACGACGCCCGGGGACTTTCGTAAGCGGCATGCCCGGCCGGTGGACGCCGGGGCGGCTTAAGCACTGCGGCGGTATCGCTGTTGGAGGCTTCCCTGCGAAGGCAGCGCGCCTGTTCGCTTTCACGGGCTCCCGCGCCGCGTCGATCCACCTTCGTGGAAAAGTACCGAACATTCTCGTTTTCGTCCTAACGCCCGTGCGTCGGGATTTCGTACAGTCTGGGCACACACCGACGCGCGGCCCGCCGCAGCGCCGGACTTCCAAGACCGGAGACGAGACATGCCCCACCTCCCGCGCGCCCGCGCCCTTGCTTCTTTCGCCACGGCTTCGTGTGCCGACCTGACGTCCACCCGCGGCGGGATGACACGCCGGGCCGTGTGCGCGGCGCTGCTGACGTCGCTGTGCGCGCTGCCGATCGCGGCCAGCCACGCTCAACAAGGCCGCGGCGACTTCCCGAACCGCCCGCTGCGCATCGTCGTGCCCTTCGCGCCGGGCGGCGCCACCGACATCATTGCCCGCACCGTGGCCCAGAAGATGGCCGAGCGGATGGGGCAGGCCGTGGTCGTGGAAAACAAGGCAGGTGCGAACGGCAACATCGGCGCCGCGCAGGTCGCGCGCTCAGAAGCCGACGGCTACACCCTGCTGATGGCCACGTCGGCACACGCCATTAACCAGACCCTGTATCGCAAGCTGGACTACCGCATTACCGACTTTGCCGCCTTGTCCAACCTGGCATCGGTGCCGCTGCTGCTGGTGGTCAATCCCACCGTGCCGGCCAAGACGCCCAAAGAGCTTGCCGCGTTTGCGCAGCGCCCGGGCGCCCAGGTCAATTTTGCATCAGGGGGTACGGGCACGGCGGCCCACCTGGCCGGTGAACAGTTCAACACCCTGGCCGGCGTCAAGATGGCGCATGTGCCTTACAAAGGCGGTTCCCAGGCCCAGAACGACCTGATCGGCGGTCAGGTCCAGGCCATGTTCGCCAATCTGCCCGAAGTGCTTCCCCAGGTCAGCGCCGGCCGGCTGCGCCCCTGGCGTTGACGGGCGCCACACGCCACGCCAGCCTGCCCGACGTGCCCACGTTTGCCCAGACCGGCTATCCGGCGCTGGACGCCAAATCGTGGTTCGGCCTGTTCGCGCCTGCCTCGACGCCGCCCGCCATCGTGGCGCTGCTGTCCAACGAAATCGCCGCGTCGGTGCGCGACCCGGCCGTGCAGGCGCGCCTGAAGGAACTGGGCGCCGAGCCCATCGGCGACAAGCACGACGCCTTCCAGGCCTATGTGGCGCAGGAGGTCACGCGCTGGGGCGGGCTGGTCGAGAAGTCCGGCGCGTCGGCGGAGTAAGGCTTTCCCTGTTTCCGCTTTCCGATTTCCAACACCTTCTTCAGCAAGGGATTCCCATGTTCTATGACGTCCGCACCTATACCTGCCATCCGGGCACCATCAAGAAGCACCTGGCCATGTACGCCGAACACGGCTTTGACACGCAGCGCAAGCATCTGGGCGACCCGGTGGTCTACGCGCAGACCGAAACAGGCAACGTGAACAGCTACCTGCACATCTGGGTCTACAAAGACGCCGCCGACCGCGCCACGCGCCGCGCCGCGTTGCAAGCCGACCCGGCCTGGCATGCCTATATGGCCAAGAGCGCCGAAGCCGGCTGGCTCATTTCGCAGGAAAACCGCCTGATGACGCCCACGCCGTTCTTCAAGCCCTAGGACGAGTTCGTCCTGGCTGCGGACAGGAGCGGTGGTGCAGGCGTGCTTGACTAGGTGATAATGGGCTTACGCGTTGGATGGCCGAGTCAGTCGTGCGGATTGCTCAGCCTGCCGCCACGTCAGTCCCCAAAGGATCCCTATGCGACCGTCCATTGTGCTCGATATGAAACGAAGCGTTGTACGTGAGGCCGTTGCTCGCTTTCGAACCACCAACCCCCGTGTGTTTGGTTCAGTGCTGCATGGCACCGATCGCGACGGCAGTGACGTCGATCTCTTGGTAGACGCTTTGCCTGGAGCGACGCTATTCGACTTGGGAGGTCTCCAGGACGAACTGGAGTCACTTTTGGGGATCCATGTCGATGTGCTGACTCCGGGCGACTTGCCGATCAAGTTTCGGGCGAAGGTCCTTGCCGAGGCGCAGCCTTTGTGAGCGGCTATCGCCTGGCGGACTACCTCGAGCACATGGAACAAGCGGCTTCGGATGCATGCGAGTTCGTCGCGGGTATGGTCAAAGAGCAGTTCTTCGAAGACAAGCGAACTCAGCAAGCCGTTCTGATGAGTCTCTTTATCATTGGTGAATCGGCGACGAAGCTTGTGGATCGTTATCCCAATTTCATTGCTGCACATGGCCAAGTGCCATGGAAGAATATGCGCGGCATGCGCAACCGCATTGCTCACGCCTACTTCGACACCAACCTGGATATTGTGTGGGAAAGCGTGCATAAAGCATTGCCTGAACTGCTCGGGATGCTGCCTGCATTAATCGTGGAAGCCGGGACGTCGGACAGCGGAAGCATTGGGCTGTGCGAGCCATCATAAACGTCAGCTGTCATTGACACATCGGCGTGTCGAGATCTGGTTGGCCTTGGCGGCACTTGAGACCCCTCGCTCGCCACGCCTGGCTGACCGCAGCCCGTACAATGGCCGATTCGCGGATGGTTCCGCGGCGCTCTTGAAGGATGTAGGCCATGCTGGGCAATACCGAAGTCATCGACTATCTGAATACGCTGCTGGCGGGTGAGCTGGGCGCGCGGGACCAATATTTCATCCACTCGCGCATGTACGACGAATGGTCGTACAAGAAGCTGTACGAGCGCATCAATCACGAGATGGCCGACGAGACGATGCATGCGGATGCCCTGATCCGCCGCATTCTGATGCTCGATGGCACGCCGGATATGCGGGTGGCCGCGGTGCGCGTCGGCAAGACGGTGCCGGAAATGCTGCGCTTTGATCTGGATGTGGAAGAAGAGGTGCGCACCGCCTTGCGCGAAGGCATCGTGATCTGCGAACGCGTGCGCGACTTCGTGACACGTGACATCCTGCTCGCGCAGCTGGGCGATACCGAAGAAGACCATGCGTACTGGCTGGAGCAGCAGCTGCGCCAGATCGATATGATCGGCCTGGAAAACTACCTGCAGGCGCAACTGAAGGCGACGGAAAGCGATACCGCAATCTGACCAGCCGTTCATGGACCGCCCTGCCGACACGCCGCCCGAGGGTCCGCCTGGCGCCCGCGACCTGTTCAAGGTGTTTGCCTTGATAGGACTCACCAGCTTCGGGGGCGGGCTGAGCGGCTGGATGATGCGCGAAATCGTCCAGCGCCGCGGCTGGCTGACCGAAGCCGACTTTTTGAGCGGCCTGGCCCTGGCGCAGGCCTTCCCGGGTGTCAACGTTGTCAATCTGGCGATCTGGCTTGGCTTTCGGCTGAAGGGCGGGCAGGGCGCACTGGCGGCGGCGCTGGGTCTGGTGGTTCCGCCGATGGCGGTGGTGCTGGTGCTGGCGGGTGTGTTTGCCCAGGTCACGCACGTCCATGCGGTACATGTGGCGCTGGCCGGCATTGCGGCGGCCGCAGTCGGCCTGTCCTTGCAAACCGGCCTGCGGGCGGCGCGCGCGCGGCGCGTGGCGTGTTGCCGCTTATGTTCATGGTTGCGACCTTCCTGGCGATCTTCGTACTACGCCTGCCCCTGTTGTGGGTCGTGGGCGCGCTTGCACCGGTATCCATCGCCACGGCCTATCTGCGGCTGCGTGGCAAGGCCGGTCCGTAATGGGCCGCGCCCTTCTTGAACTGCTCCGCGTGTTCCTGCCGCTGTCGTTCCTGACCGTTGGCGGCGGTCAAAGCGTCGTTGCCGACATTCACCGGCAGTCCGTTGACGTGTACGGGTGGATGAGCAACGCGCAATTCCTGGACCTGTTTGCGCTGTCGCGGCTCGCACCCGGACCGGGTTCGCTGCTGGTGACCCTGGTGGGGTGGCAAGTGTCCGGACTGGCCGGTGCCTTGGTGGCCTCGCTCGCGATCTTCGTGCCGTCGTCCGTGCTCGTTTACGGCCTGGCGCACGTATGGACGCGGCACGCTGGCCGGCCCTGGATACGGGCGATCGAAGCGGGGCTGGTGCCGGTTGCCGCTGGCATGGTGCTCGCGGCGTCGTGCACCGTGCTACGCGCGGCCGAAGGGGGCGCGTGGGCCTGGGCGGTGGCGGGCGGGTCCACCCTGGCCCTGATGCTGACCCGGCTCAATCCTCTCGTGCTGCTGGGCCTGGGCGCGTTGGTCTTTCTGATCGTGCTGTAGGATGCCGGCTGGCGTGCTGCTTACGCAATAGCCCGCATCCGTCGGCGCCGCTTGCACCGGCTTGCACCCGCCTGTACCCGCTTGTACCGATTCCCTCCCGCGTCCACCGGCCGCCACTCACCCAAACAAGGACTCTTCATGCTCTACGACGTTCGCACCTACACCTGCAAACCCGGCACCATCAAGAAGCATCTGGCCCTGTATGAAAGCCTGGGCTTTCCCGTGCAGAGCAAGCACCTTGGCCAGCCGCTGCTGTACGCGGTCACCGAGACCGGCAATGTGAACAGCTTCCTGCACATCTGGGTGTACCTGGACGCCGCCGACCGCGCCGCACGCCGCGCCGCGATGCAGGCCGATCCGGCCTGGCATGCCTACCAGGAAAAGAGTGGCGAGGCTGGCTATCTGATCTCGCAGGAAAACCGCCTGATGACGCAGGCGCCGTTCTTCAAGCCGTAAGCGGCTCGCCGGACCTACCGCACCGGGGCCTGGGTCAGCGTCCAGTCCACGACTTGTGCCGACAGGGCGTCAGCCGCCTGGCCGAAGGCGGTCACTACCTCCGGCACCTTGCTGCCACTGACTGGCTGCATGACCATGAAGCTGCGCGATGCGACGATGCGCCGGGTGCCCGTGCGCACCAGGCGTGCATCCAGCCGCAAGGCCACGACGGGTTGCGCGCCCTGGTATTCCACCTGGAACGAGCGCAGGTCGCCGGCCAGTTCCAGGTCTGCATGGGCAGGCGCGTCGTCCGTGCTCAGGGCGCCGATGCGCCCGTCATCGACAAAGGCAGCCGTGAGCCGGTTGCGCCACAGGGCGGGAGCCGGATCGCTCCAGCGCACGGCCTGGTAGGCGTTCACCTGATTTGACTCGCGCAGCACCAGAATGCGGGGGCTGTCGGTCACGGCGCTGCTGGCGGGCTTGACCACGCGCAGCGACCAGTCCGCGCGGCTGCGGGCGGTGCTCGCCGCATCCGGGCCTGTACCCGCCGGGATTGACGGCCGCGCTGTCGGCAACTGGTACATCGTGACCGGCTCGGCATCGGGCAGCACGGAACACGCGCCCAGCACGGCCACCACCATCGCTCCCAAAAAGCCGGAACGGGCTGCCCGCCCAGCCGACGACGACCCGCCCGACGTGGATCGAGACGCCATCCGCTGAAACGCTGTCGCCAGTGCCGACACGCCGCTCATCGCCATCCTCATGGTTGGAACTCCCGAATGTTTTCGCGGCCCAGCAAGTAGTTTGCGGGGTTGTCTTCAAGCCGGCGCGAAATTCCGCGCAGCGAGGCCAGCGTCGTGCGCAGTTCCGCAATGGCCGGCCCCAGTTCGGCCAGGCCTTGCGCGCCGCCGGTCAGCGCGTCGCGGTTTTGCGTCAACAGGTGCTCCAGCGTGGCGCCGGTGCGTTCCAACGACTGCATGGCCTTTTCCGCACTGCCCAAGGTGCGCGCGCCGTCCTGCGTCACCAGTGTGTTGGCGTTGTTGACCAGGGTGCCGGCTTGCGCCAGCGAAGCGGTGGCCTGGCGGCTGGCCAGAGTCATTTGCTCCACCAGCTCGCGCAGGCTGTCGCCTTGCGCCGTCATGGTGTTGGACGCCTTGTCGATGTTTTCCAGGATGTGGCTGACCCGCCTGCCGTTTTCTTCGGACAGCAGGGTCTGGGCGCTGGCCAGCAGTTCGTTCACGCTGATCAACAGGTCTTCGCCGCTGGTCAGGAACTGGTTGATGGGCGAGGGAACGGCAACGATGATCGGGTCTTCGCCATCCGTGCCTTCCAGGCGCGGGCTTTCAGGCGATCCATTGCTCAGCTGGATCACCGACGTGCCGGTAATGCCAGTCAGCGCCAGACGCGCCCGGGTGTCCTGCTTGATCGGCACGTCGCCTTCAATGCGCACGCGAGCCAGCACGCGGCGCGGATCGCTTGGGATCCAGCGTCAGCCGGACCACGTCGCCGATGGTGATGCCGCTATACAGCACCGAACTGCCGCGCGTCAGGCCATTGACCGCTTCGTTGAACACGATGCTGTAGTAGTGGATCTCGCGATCCCGGTGGGACTTGCTCAGCCACAGTCCAAAGGCCAGGGCGGCGGCGGCGACGGCCACGGTAAAGAAGCCGATCAGCACGTGGTGCGCTCGGGTTTCCATCAGCGTTGCTCCGAAGGGTCGGCGGGTGGGGAAGGGGGCGCGCAGCCCGGCCGCGAGGGCCATGGAAGTAGGCCTGGATCCAGGCGTCGGCGGTTGCCGCCACGGCATCGATGCGATCGTTCACCAGCACTTTCCGGTTGGACAGCACGGCCACGCGGTCGCAGATCGCGTACAGGGTGTCCAGGTCATGCGTGACCAGGAATACGGTCAGGCCAAGCGCGTCGCGCAGGGTCGCGATCAGCCGGTCGAAGGCGGCCGCGCCGATCGGGTCCAGGCCCGCCGTCGGTTCATCCAGAAAAAGAATGTCCGGGTCCAGCGCCAGCGCGCGCGCCAGGGCGGCGCGTTTGACCATCCCGCCGGACAGTTCCGCCGGCATCTTGGCGCCCGCCTCGGGTGGCAGGCCAGCCAGGGCGAGCTTGACCTCGGCCAGGTGCTCGGCGTCATTGCGCGATAGCCCGGCATATTCGATCAGGGGCAGGGCCACGTTCTCGGCCACGGTCAGCGACGAGAACAGCGCCCCCGCTGGAACAGCACGCCAAAGCGTCGTTCGATGCGCGAGCGTGCGTCGGCGTCCAGTGTCATCAGGTCGCCGCCCAGTACATGGACGCTGCCCGATACCGGCTGCTGCAGGCCGATGATCGTTCGCAGCAGCACCGACTTGCCCGTGCCGGACCCGCCTACCACGCCCAGCACTTCGCCGCGCCGCACGTCCAGATCCAGGTCCTGGTGCACGGTTTGCGCGCCGAAGCGGTTGGTCACGCCGCGCACGGCAATAATGCTGTCGGCTGGCGTCACCATCCCATTTCCATATAGAACAGGGCCGCGACCGCATCCATCAGGATCACGATGAAGATGCATTGCACGACGGCCGACGTCGTGTGCTCGCCCACCGATTGCGCACTGCCGCTGACCTTGAAGCCTTCCAGGCAGCCGACGATAGCGATCAGGAATGCGAAGACGGGCGCCTTGGCCATGCCCAGCAGGAAATGCCGCGCCTCCAGGTTCTGGTGGAGGATGGACAGGAACATGCTGGGCGAAATGTCCAGGCTGAGCGCGCACACGATGGCGCCGCCCGTAATGCCGGCGATCATGGCAATGAAGGTCAGGGCCGGCAATGAGATCAGCAGGGCCAGCACCCGAGGCAGCACCAGCAGGTCGACCGGGTTCATGCCGAGGGCGCGGATGGCATCGATTTCTTCGTTCGCCTTCATGGACCCGATCTGCGCGGTAAACGCGCTGGCGGTTCGGCCGGCCATCAGGATGGCGGTCAGCAGCACGGCGAATTCGCGCAGGAAGGCAAAAGCCACCAGGTCCACGGTGTAGATGCTGGCGCCGAAGGCATCCAGCACGGTGGCGCCCAGGAACGCGATCACGGCGCCGACCATGAAGGTGAGCAGCGCCACGATGGGAACGGCGTCCAGGCCGGTCTGCTCGATCTGCGCGACGACCGCGGTGACACGCCAGCGGCGCGGCCGGAACAGATTGCGAGCCAGGGCTTCCAGCGTCAGTCCAATGAAGCCGAACAGATAGGTGGCAAGTTGCCAGCAGCGGGCCATGGCCCTGCCGATGTGTTCGATCACGTCCATCAGCGCCGACGTGGGCGGCACCGGCGCGGCGCGGCAACGGGTGCACATCGCGTCGGCCACCGTGCGCAGCAAGGCCTGGCGGTTGGGGGCAAGGCCCTGGGCGGCCAGCGTGTCAGGCCGCGACACCAGGTCGAGCAGATGCGGACCGAGCAGTTCCACGATGGCCGACGCGCCTGCCGTATCCAGCGCGCCGATGCCGCTCAGGTCCAGCTGCGGCGCAGTCTGGCCGACAAAGCTGTGTTGGCGCGCCAGGCGCAGCAGTGCGGGATAGTGGGCCAGGGTCCAGTCGCCCGACAGGCGCACGCGGGGTGGTGACGACGTGGTATCGACGGTCAGGAAGGCGTTGTTGGCGAGCGGGGCGTCCGGCATGGAAGCCGCTGGGGGCAAGGGCTGCGCATTCATGCTGCGCTTCCGTGGCGGAAAGTGTTTGCCGAGGTCGACGAGATTCGCTGCGCCGACCTGGTTGCCGGCGCCCGCCTGTCGTCGCGCCATGGCTGCGTCGGTCTTGCCATGCCGGTTTCGCGATCAGTGGCATCGGCGCTGTTGGCTTGGTAACCGTTTTTGGCGATCAGGAGGGAGCCGCATTGGCGATGTGATCGGCGCGCGCGCTGGCTTGATCGCGGGCGGGCCGTCCCGCTGCGTGCGCCCGCCGGGTCGAAGTGGATGCATCCGTCATGCTTGGTTGCGCATCTCCCATTGCCCGGTTCACCCGTTCTTTGATTAGCTAAAGGCTGCCGCGTTTCGCCGGGACAGCGCCCGCGGGGGCGACCGACTATAGCACTAATGAAACGATGCAGGTGCCATAAGGAAGAGGCATTCTGAATGCCGTCGCGACAGCAGGCGCCACGGCCACCGTGCGAAGGTTGCGACCACAACGCGTCACTTTAGGAGTTGAAGATGGAACGGTATACGAACAAGGTAGTGATCGTCACGGGGGCCGGATCGGGTATCGGCGCTGCGACGGCGCGGCGATTCGCCAACGAGGGCGCGTCCGTGGTGCTGGCCGGCCGCACCCGCGAGAAGCTGGACGAAGTCGCCAAGACACTGGGCAACGGTGACAAGGTCCTGGTGCGCCCGACCGACGTGGCGGACCTGTCCGACGTGGAAGGCCTGGTACGGGACGCCGTGGCGCGCTTCGGCCGGCTGGACGTGCTGGTCAATAATGCCGGCACCGTGGTCGAGGGCAAGATCACCGAAGTGTCCGCCGATGACTGGCGCAAGGTCATGGCCACGGATCTGGACGGCGTGTTCTATGGATGCCGCGCCGCGTTGCCGGAACTGATCAAGACCAAGGGAGCCATCGTCAACACGTCGTCGGTGTCCGGCCTGGGCGGCGACTGGGGCATGAGCGTGTACAACGCGGCCAAGGGCGCCGTCACCAACTTCACCCGCGCACTGGCCATGGACCATGGCCGCGACGGGGTACGGGTCAACGCCGTCTGCCCCAGCCTGACCCGTAGCGAGATGACGGACGACATGTTCGCCAACCAGGCGCTGATGGCCAAGTTCATGGAACGCATTCCATTAGGCCGGGCGGCCGAAGCCGAGGACATCGCCGACGTGATTGCCTTCCTGGGCAGCGACGACGCCCGTTTCATTACCGGCGTGAACCTGCCGGTGGATGGCGGCCTGTCGGCGTCCAACGGTCAGCCCCCGCAGACGTGACGGTCCATGCCGATGCCCATGCCCATCCCGGTATATCCGCGAACCGGTCGATGCAGCGAATGCGTTGCCCCGACTGCAAGGATGACATCATGACGACCGGATGGCGGTCGCCCTGGAGCACGTCGCGGCACGGTCTGTTGGGCCTACTGCTTGGCACGGGCCTGGCCTGCGCCGCGTTGCTGGCGCTTCCGCACAGCGCCGCCGCGGCGCCGGCAGGCACCCCGGCCAGCGAGGCCAACCCGTTAATGGCGGAGCGGTGGAATACCCGTCCGCTTGTCATCGTCGCGCCGTCCGCGACCGACCCCACGCTGGTCAAGATGCAGGACGTTCTGCAGACGCCCGCCAATCAGGCCGCTTTCAATGAACGCCAGATGGTCTTGTACGTGGTGGTGGGCGACCGCGCCCGGCGCAACGACGCGTGGCTGTCGGCGGAACAGGCCCGCGCGATCCGCAACGCCCTGGACGTGGCGGCCGATGCGCCCGCCACCGTGCTGCTGGTCGGCCTGGATGGCGGCGTCAAGATGCGCGAAGAAGGCGTCATCGATGCGCGGACGCTATTCGGCACCATCGATCAGATGCCGATGCGGCAGCAGCGCAGCGGCGGCAGTCCCGATACCTCAGTTTCCGATGTTCCCCACAACCATAAAAAGGGAGTTTGACCATGAGCCTGTCTTCTTCAACCCGATACCTGCCGGCAATGCGCCTTTGCCATCTTGCAGCTGGCGTCATGGGCGCGCTGGCTTTGTCGTCGGCCGCCCTGGCGGCCAGCGCATCGGCCGACATCGAGGCGCAGTACAAGAAGGAAATGGCGGCGTGCACCAGTGGCACGTCCCACCAGGACCGCGCCACCTGCATCCGCGAAGCCGGCGCCGCGCGCGACGAAGCGCGCCGCAATCGGCTGGCCGATGGGGCCGGTGACCAATACCAGAAGAACGCCCTGGCGCGCTGCGACGCGCTGCCTGCCAATGACAGGGCGGAATGCGTGGCCCGCATGAAGCAGGGCACCACCAGCGGGAGCGTGGAAGGCGGCGGCGTCATCCGTGAACATCGCACCGTGGTGCCCGCGACGCGCTAGGCCCGCCAGGACCCACGCCAGGCCGCCGCAAGGCATAAAAAGCTGTCCACCGCGACCGCCGCCATGCAGAATGATGCCCAACTTACAAGACGGGTGATTTCGGATGGCGGTGGAAGGATACGCAAAAGAGCTGGTGCCCGTGGTGGCGCTGCTTGCAGCGGGCGTGGTGGCGGTGCCCTTGTTCAAGCGCCTGGGCCTGGGCTCGGTGCTGGGCTACCTGGCAGCCGGGCTGGTCATGGGCCCGTTTGGCTTCGACCTGTTCGGTGATCCCGACTCGGTGCTGCACATTGCCGAGCTTGGCGTGGTCATGTTCCTGTTCGTCATCGGGCTCGAGATGCAGCCGTCGCATCTCTGGAGCCTGCGCAAGGAGATCTTCGGCCTTGGCGTCGCCCAGGTCGTCGTCTGCGGCGCCATACTGACGGGTGTCGGCATCCTGGCCGGGCTGCCGCATGCGGTGGCCTTCGTCGGCGCCATGGGCTTCGTGCTGTCATCCACCGCCATCGCGGTACAGGTGCTGGACGAACAGGGCAAGACGTCCACCCCGTATGGGCAGCGCATCGTGTCCATTCTGTTGCTGGAAGACCTGGCGATCGTGCCCCTGCTGGCGCTGGTCGCCTTCGTCGGTCCGGCAACCTCCGACAGTGACGATGCATCACGCTGGGTGACGGTCGGCATTGCGATCGGATCGCTGGCGGCCTTGCTGGCTGCGGGGCGGTGGCTGCTCAACCCCATGTTCCGCATTCTGGCGGGCGCCCGCGCGCGCGAAGTCATGACGGCGGCCGCCTTGCTGGTCGTGCTGGGCGCCGCGCTGGCCATGGAACTGGGCGGGTTGTCGATGGCGCTGGGCGCCTTCGTGGCCGGCGTGCTGCTGTCGGAATCCAGCTTCCGGCACCAGCTGGAAGCCGACATCGAACCGTTTCGCGGCATTCTGCTCGGGCTGTTCTTCATGGGGGTCGGCATGTCACTGGACCTGTCGATCTTTGCCCGCGAATGGCAGGTGATCGTGGCGGGGGTGGCGGGGTACATGTCCCTCAAAGCCATCGGCATCTACGCCGTGGCGCGCGCGTTCAAGGGCTCGCACATCGAAGCGATCCGCCGCGCCGCCGTGCTCGCCCAAGGCGGCGAATTTGCCTTCGTGCTCTATTCGGCCGCGGGCGCCGCGGGCATTCTTGACGTCAACACCAGCGCCATCTTCACGGCCATCGTCATCCTGTCGATGGCGCTGACGCCTCTCGCGCTGATCGCCGCGCGCAAGCTGTTCCCGAACCGGAAAGAAGTGTCGATGGAAGGGATCGAGCGGGCGTCCAGCGCCGAGGGCGAAGTGCTGATCATCGGTTTCGGCCGCTTTTCGCAGGTCGCCAGCCAGGCACTGCTGGCCCGCGGCATCAACATCACCATTATCGAAAACGATCCCGACATGATCCGGTCGGCCGGCAATTTCGGCTTCCAGGTGTTCTATGGCGACGGGTCGCGGCTCGAAGATCTGCGCACATCGGGTGCGGCCAGTGCGCGCGCGATCCTGGTCTGCGTCGACGACGAGAAAACCACTGATCGCATCGTCGAACTGGTACAGCACAACTTCCCCGTTCGCAGCTGTACGTGCGTTCGTACGACCGGCGTCACGCCCTGGCGTTGATCGGCAAGGGCGTCGACTACCAGATCCGCGAAACATTCGAATCCGCCATGGCCATGGGCGAAGCGGCGCTGCGCGGCCTTGGCGTGACGGACGATGACGTCGTCACGCTGATGACCGAAGTACGGCGGCGGGATGAAGAGCGTCTTGAACTGCAGATTGCCGGCGGGCTGCTGGCGGGCCGCAGCGTGGACCGCGGGCGGTTCCCGATGCCTGCGCCATTGACCGAACCCAAGGGGCCGGGGCGGGCGCTGAACCCGGAGGCGGCGCAGGCTTTGCGGGACAAGGAAGCCGCGGAGCAGGAGGCGGCTTCCTGAGCTCCCGGCCAAGGCTGACTTGCCGGCGAGCGGTCGGGAAGGTCTGCTTCCCGGTCTGAGGGCAGGGAAGGCTTACTTCCCTGTGGGCCACCACCGGACCAGGTCGGGTGGGGCGGTATCGAATTCGAAGTCGTCGTCTGGCGCGGCGTTACTGAAAGGTGTGTCGGTTACTGTCGAGCGGGATACATGATGAAACACGTCGGGCGCCGCTACCACAGTGGGGGCGTCCCAATCGAAGCTGGCGCCGCGCCGGGACGCTTCATACACCGCTTCGGATTTGCTGTTCACGCCAAGCCGTCGATAGAGTGCGTAAGCGTGAGATTTGGCGGTTGAGATCGAGATGTTGAGCAGTTCGCCCACCGCCTGGATCGAGTGGCCCCTGGCCAAGGCGACCAGCACTTCGTACTGTCTGGCAGTGATGCCAAGCAATTCCATGTCGGCATTCTGCTGCTGACCGGGCGGATCCAGCGGCTTGACCAGACGGGACGTCAGGCCCGGAGACACGGGCTGCTGCACCGCCGGAAAGCAGCGGCCGCCCACCCGGACCAGCCGGATCGACGCCACCAGCACCTCTACCGAGGCGCCACTGTCCACACAGCCGCGTACATTGGACGCCGCGGGCAGCATGGGGGTGACCACAATCGGATCAGGGGACAGGAACAGGATGTTGGGACGCACGATAGACGCGGCAATCGCGACGTCGCGGGCAAGCGCATCCGTCTCGGTCGGAAGCGAGAACAGGATCATGTCGGCGCCTGCGTAGGCTTGGGGGTGACGCAGGTCGTGCGTCGAACGGGGAATAGGCACCCAGGTTGGATCGACTTCGGTGAGAATCTGCTGCAACCCACGCTGGAGCACCGGGTGGGTTTCAGTGATGATGATATCGACCATGTAGGCCTCTTCCTTACAGATGAAGTGTCGATAACTTAACCGCAACTCAGCCATTCGGACGCTTCACAGTATTTCAAGTTGTCAATCCGGATTGGTCCCGAGCGCGGCAGTTTCCGCCAAGTTGCGGGTCGGCGATGCAGTGGGGCCGGCATGATGCCACAAGCGCGCCGGGGTGCCAGGTGGGCAGCCGCCGCGCCAGGCGATATGTCGTACCCTTGGTGGCTGTCTCAGTCAGCCTTGCTCCGTTCAACCTTGCTCCATTCACCCTTGCCCCCGTCAACCTTGCCTCAGTCATCCGTACCCGTGCCCTCTACCGGTCCAGGCTTCTGGCGCACCGCCGCCATGGTGGTCGTCGTTCTCTGGTTCGGCATTGGCGGCGTCGCGCATTTCGTGGCGGCCGATCTATTCGCCTCCACGATTCCGCCGTTTCTTCCCTGGGCGCTGCAGGCGGTCTATATCACTGGCGCCTTGGAACTGCTGGGCGCGGTCGGCCTGATGTGGCCGCCCAGCCGACGGGCTGCGGGCTGGGGCCTCATCGCGCTGACGGTCTGCGTGACGCCGGCCAATATCTACATGTGGCTGCACCCGGAACTGTTTCCGCGGATCCCGCCCGCTGCCTTGCTATGGCGTCTGCCGTTGCAGGTCGTCCTTCTGGCCGTGATTGCATTTGGCAGCCAGCCATCGCAGCGCGTGTCCGTCAGCGAGCGTCGTTCATGACCGTCGGGCATGTACTGGCGCCCCTGCTGGCGGTGATGATCTGGGCGATCAACACGATTGTCAGCAAGCTCGCTGCCGGGGTGATCGACCCGGCCGCCATCTCGCTCTACCGCTGGGTGCTGGCCGGAGGCCTGCTCGGTCTCGTGTTCGGCCGTTCGGTGTGGCGTGTGCGCGCTCGGGTCGTGGGTCTGTTGCCCAAGCTGTTCGTATTGAGCATGCTGGGCATGGTGCTGTACCAATGCCTGGCCTACCTGGCTGCCAGCACCACCACCGCGACGAATATGGGAATCGTCATTTCGCTGATGCCGTTGCTGGCGATGGTGCTGAGCGTGCTGCTATTACGCGAGGTCATTACCCTAGGCGCCGTCCTGGGCGGCCTGCTGTCGATGGCCGGCCTGGCGTACCTGCTCAGTCATGGCGATCCGGCCGCACTGCTGACCGCCGGCGTGCGCCTGGGCGACGGACTGATGCTGCTCGCCAGCCTGGCCTATGCCGCCTACGCGGTGCTGCTGAAGAAATGGAAGCTGCCCCTGGGCAACTGGCAATCGCTGACAGTGCAGACCTGGTGCGCGGTCCCGGTGCTGTTCGTCTACTACCTGTTCAACGGCGCGCCGCCCATCACGCAAGCGGGCCTGCCTCTGGTGCTGTATGCCGGCATTCCGGCTTCGGTGTTGGCGCCGTTTCTTTGGATGCTGGGCATCACCCGCCTGGGACCCATGCGCGCGACAGCGCTCATGAACCTGCTGCCGGTGTTCACCGTGGCGATTGCCATGGCGTTTCTGGGCGAGACGCTGCATGCGTACGACGTGATCGGCGGCGCGGTGACCTTGCTGGGGGTGGTGGTGGCACAGGCCATCAAGACGCCGCTGCTGAGGCGGGATAGGGAACACTGACGCCCCGCACGCAGTCCTGCAGGATTTCCGACAGTTCGCGGGCCGCCGGGCCAATCTGCCCAGGCTTGCCCGACACCAGATACAGCGGCACGCGCCGAGTGCCGCCTTCAGTCAGCGGCAGCGGCGCCACGCGGCCGGTGTCCAGCATGGGCTGGATCACATGACGGGGCAGCCACGCAAATCCCAGCCCGCTGGCCACCATGTCTGCCGATGTTTCCATGCTCGTTACCGTCCAGCGCTGCGCGGCGCCCAGCCACCCATCATCGCGTGGCTTGCTGGTACCGGAATCGCGAGCCACGATCTGCAATTCCAGGCGCAGATCGTCCATGGTCAGCGCGCGCCCCAAGTGGAAGAGGGCGTGGTCGGGGTGGGCCACGGCGATGAATTCCACATCGATCAGCAGCTTGCCCAGGAACTGCGACGGCACGCGGGTGCCGATCACGATATCCGCGCCCTGGTCGAGAAGGGCTTCGTCCGCGCCCGACAGCACCACCTCGCGCAACTGCACGCGGGTCTGCGTGACCGATTGGGTAAAACGCGCCAGCGCGCGAAGCAGCAAGGGTTTGGGAAAGGCCACGTCCACCGCCAGTCCGATCTCGGATTCCCAGCCTTGCCGCAGGCTGGCTGCCGTGTGCTCCAGCCGGTGCGCACCCGCAAGCAGTTCGGACGCGCTGCGCAGCAAGGCCTTGCCATGGTCGGTCAATTGCGCTTTGCGTCCAACCATGACCAGCAAGTCGACGCCTACCTGTTCCTGCAGGCGCGACACCATGTAGCTGACCGATGACTGGCTGCGATGCAGATGTTCGGCCGCCTGGGCAAAACCGCCGTGATCGACGATGGCCTGCAGCACGGCCCACTGTTCAAGAGTCGTTCGGGGGATGCGCATTGGAGTGGGTGAGCTTGCTGACAGTAATGCCGACAATATATCGGATTATCCGATCAAATCAGCCAGATCTTTGCGCTTATCGATCGGATAAACACGGCGTAAAGTTCACTCCATGCCAACAACGACCGACACGGTCCTGACAGGAGCCACATCATGAACCTTGTACGCAAAGCTGAAGATCGGGGTCACGCCGCACACGGATGGCTGAACAGCCATCACACGTTTTCCTTCGCCGAATACCACAACCCCAAGGAAATGGGCTGGAGCGACCTGCGCGTGATCAATGACGACACGGTGGCGCCGGGGCAAGGCTTTGGCGAACACGGCCATCGCGACATGGAAATCATTTCCTACGTGCTGGACGGCGCGCTGGAACACAAGGACTCGATGGGCACCGGGTCGGTGATCCGGCCGGGAGACGTGCAGCTCATGAGCGCCGGCACCGGGGTGCGGCACAGCGAGTTCAACCATTCGCGTACCGATACGGTCAACTTTCTGCAGATCTGGATCTTGCCCAAGTTCAAGGGCGTGCGTCCCAGCTATCAGGAACGCCAATTCGACGCGGCCGAAAAGCGGGGGCGTCTGCGTGTGGTGGTGTCGCCCGATGGCCGTGACGGTTCGCTGACGGTGAACCAGGACGCAACGTTGTATGCCGGCCTGCTGGATGGCAGTGAACGGGTGGTCCAGGCCATCGACCCAAGCCGCAAGGGCTACGTGCATGTGGCGCGCGGCGCCCTGACGGTGAACGGACACGCGCTCAAGGCCGGCGATGCCCTGAAGGTGGCCGACGAACGCGAAGTCGTGTTCGAAGGCGGCCAGAACGCCGAAGTGCTGTATTTCGATCTGGCGGCATGATCGCCACACGCTGATTGCGCGGGTCCGGGCAGCCGGGGGCAGGAGTAGAATGCCCCTCGGCTGCTGCCGCCGGGTCCTGACCGCGCCAGCACGCGCGCAAGGAATCCCCGCGTCATGTCCTTCCTTTTCCATCTCATCGAGCAATATGGCCTGCTGATCGTGTTCGCGAACGTTTTCGTGGAACAGCTCGGCGCGCCTATTCCCGCGTATCCGACGCTTGTGATCACCGGCGCCATGCTGGGGCGGGGTGAACTGTCCGCGCCGCTGCTGCTGGGCGTGGCGATCGTGTCGGCCCTGCTTGCGGACACCCTGTGGTACGAGGCTGGCAAGCGATATGGCGGACGCGTGATGTCGACGCTGTGCCGCATTTCCATTTCGCCCGATACCTGTGTGCGCCAGACGGCGTCGGTGTATGCGCGGTGGGGCGCGTGGTCCTTGCTGGTCGCCAAGTTCATTCCGGGCTTTGCGTCCCTCGCCAGCGCCCTGGCCGGCATGGTGGGCACGCCGCGCCGCACCTTCGTGCTGTTCGACGGGCTGGGCGCCGCGCTGTGGGCGGGGTCGGCCATTGCGCTGGGTTCCATCTTCAGCAGCGGCATCGACGAACTCCTGATCGCCCTGACCGAACTCGGCAAATGGGGCCTTCTGCTGGTCGCTGCGTTGTTCGCCGTCTTTATCGGGAAAAAACTGTGGCAGCGGCACACCCTGCTGCGGTCGCTGCACATGGCGCGCGTGACGGTGGCGGAATGGAAAGCGCTGCACGACCAGGGACTGACACCAACGGTGCTGGACGTGCGCACGCCGCTGCTGCAGCAGCAAGGACGCATCCCCGGCGCGATCGCGGTGCCGATCGAGGGCATGAAAGGTTTCGTGCTGGAAGGCCGGCCCGACGACGAAGTAATTGTGTATTGCGCGTGTCCGAACGAGATCTCGGCGGCGCAACTGGCGTCGCAATTGCGCAGACAGGGTTTTCAGCGCGTCCGTCCGCTGACAGGCGGCATCGAAGCGTGGATCGCCGCCGGGCATCCGGTGGAGAAATAGGGGTGGCGGGGCAGGAGAAGAGGGGCGACGCGGTGATCGGCTCGGCGGTCAGGGCACAAGCCCGGCCGCAGACTGGAACAGCGGGCCTGGCGGGCGATGCCACCGCCATCGATCGCCATCATATGGCGCGGGCGCTGGTGCTGGCCGGGCAGGCATGGGACCGTGGCGAAGTGCCCGTGGGCGCGGTGGTGGTCGCGGCCGATGGCCGCGTGCTGGGCGAAGGGTCCAATCGTCCGATCGGCAATAGTGACCCCACTGCCCATGCCGAGATCGTTGCCTTGCGCAGCGCCTGCGCCGCCGCGGGCAATTACCGGCTGCCCGGCGCGACGCTGTACGTGACGCTGGAACCTTGCGCGATGTGCATGGGTGCGATGCTGCACACGCGGCTGGCGCGCGTCGTGTTCGGCGCGCCGGATCCCAAGACGGGGGTGTGCGGGGGCACGATCAACCTGCCTGCCGTGACGCAGCTCAATCACCAGACGGTGGTGGAAGGCGGCGTGCTGGCAGCGGAATGCGCGGAGGTGTTGCGCGCGTTCTTCAGGGCAAGGCGGGATGCCGTGAAGGCGCGGCGACTGGCGGAACGCGAGGGCAGTGCTCCGGTGCTGCAATTGCCTGAAGCGGGTGCGGACGGGACGTCTCCGCCGCGGGGCGTTCCTGATGCATGATCTGACTCCCTCAGTTACCTGACGCTCTGGCCCGTCGCGCGCGTTTGGCCACGCCGCCGTTCCGGGCGACAATGCGGCTGCCTTTTTCTGCCTTTGGACCGCCTCCCTCATGCCTGTCTGCCCCCTCTGCGATGCCCCCGACGCCAACGCCGCCGCTGCGACCCCCGCGCCGCCGTGCGCCTGCCCGGCCTGGCATCTACCTGGTGTCGCCATCGGGCGCGGTGCTCGATCCGGACACGCTCATGCGAGCCAAGACCCATCTGACCGCCGAAGGCTTCACAGTATCGATGGACCGTGGCGCATCACTGCGTCACGAGCGGTTCGCGGGCACCGACGCGCAGCGCCTGGCTGGGTTGCAACGCGCCGCCAGGCAAAAGTCGTCCTTCGTGATGGCCACGCGCGGCGGTTATGGCATGTCGCGGCTGCTGGACCGGATCGACTGGAAAGCGATGGCCGACAGCGGCAAGACCTTTATCGGGCACAGCGATTTCACGGCTTTCCAGCTGGCTTTGCTCGCCAAGACTGGCGCCGTCAGTTATGCCGGGCCGATGGCTGTCTTCGACTTTGGCGGCAAGCGCGTGGACGACCTGACCGCGGCATTGTTCGGCGAAACCCTGCGCGGCGAACTGGAAGTCCTGAGTTTCGACAGCCCGGACTCGGATCCGGTCGATGCCCGCGGTGTGCTGTGGGGCGGCAACCTTGCCATGCTGGTGTCCTTGATCGGCACGCCTTACCTGCCCAAGATCAAAGGCGGCGTGCTGTTCCTGGAAGACGTCAACGAGCACCCGTACCGGGTCGAACGGATGCTGCTGCAATTGCATCAGGCCGGCGTGCTCGCCAAGCAAAAGGCGATCGTGCTGGGCAGCTTTACCGACTACAAGCTGTCTCCGCTGGATGGCGGATACGACATGGCGTCGGTACACGCGTGGTTGCGCCGCGAAGTCAAGGTGCCGGTAGTGACCGACCTGCCTTTCGGGCATGTCAAGACCAAGGCAACCTTGCCGGTGGGCGAACGCGTCGGTATCGCGACCGAGGACGGCATGGCGCATCTGGTGTTCGAGGCGCATGAGCGCAATCATGCGGGGCACGATCACGATCACGATCATGACCATGATCACGGTTCCGATCATGGTCATGCTCACGGCCACACCTGACTGCCCGATCGCACGTGATCAAGCGACCGCGACAAGCTACACAGTCACGTCCGCAACCATGGCGCCGAACTGACCTGCTGCGTGCGCATGTCACGCAGTTGGGCGGTTACGCCGTCGTGCATCCCCGCACCCTAGACACGCCAGCCGGCCTCATGTCCACCAGTACCGGACCACATTGAAGAAGATCGGGGCGGCAAAACACACTGAGTCCAGGCGGTCCAGCATGCCGCCGTGACCTTCGATCATGTGGCCCCAGTCCTTCACGCCGCGATCCCGTTTGATCGCCGACATCACCAGCCCGCCAAAGAACCCGAGCAGGTTCAGCAGCAAGGCGATCAAGCCCGACTGCCAGGGATTGAAGGGCGTGATCCAGTACAGCGCGGCCCCGAGCAAGGACGCCAGCGCCAGCCCACCCACGAAGCCCTCCAGCGTTTTGGACGGCGACAGGTGCGGCGCGATCTTGCGCTTGCCGAACAGCTTGCCGCACACATACTGCAGCACGTCAGACGACTGCACCACGATCACGAGGTAGGCAATCAGCAGCAGATTGCGATCGGCATAGCCCGGAATGTCCAGTGTCAGCAGCGCGGGCACATGCGAAATGCAGAAGACTGCGATCATCAAGCCCCACTGCACCGTGGACGCGCGTTCCAGAAACCGCGTGGCGTCGCCATGCAGGGTCGACAGGATAGGCAACAGCAGAAACGTGTAGACCGGAATGAAGATGGCGAACATGCCGTACCAGTTCATGCCGATCAGGATGTACTGCAGGGGCAGGGCAAGATAGAACGCCGCCACGAGCGCCGGGTAGTCGCCCCGGCGTGTCGGGGCCAGGGTGATGAATTCGCGCAGCGCGTAGAAAGACACTGCGTAGAACAGGAGGATGACGGCCCAGCGCCCCAGCAGGAACGCCAGGCCGATCACCAGCACCATCACCCACCAGGCATTGATGCGCGAATTCAGGTTGTCGATGACCGAATGCGGTCCCGGGCCCGCGCGCCATTTCAGCAGAAAGCCAACCAGAGAGGCAAAGGCCAGCACCGCACCAATGCCAACGAAAAGTACGAACGTGTGGTCGTGCATCAGATCGCCCATGGGGTAGCCGCGCGAAGGGGGGATCCAGGTGGATCGTGCTGCAAGGCTGCCCGCTCATCACCCGTGCTCCGTCGACAGGGACATCAAGGCACGTCGGGCGCGTTCCAGAAATTCCTCTTTGGCCTCACCCTCGGCCACGTGCAGCGGCGCGCCGAAGCTCAACGTGCACAGAAGGGGCAGGGGAATCACGCTGCCCTTGGGCATGACCCGCTTCAGGTTCGAAATCCATACCGGTATCAGCTCCACGGCGGGGCGCTCCAGCCCCAACCGGTAGATACCGCTCTTGAAAGGCAGCAGGCCTTCTTCCATGTTGCGCGTGCCTTCCGGAAACAGGATCAGCGAATCGCCCGCGTCCAGCGCGTCCAGCATTGGCTGCAGCGGATTGGCAGACGGGTCGCTGCGTTGGCGTTCAACCAGCACGCCATTGAAAACCTTGTGGATCAGGTAACGCCGCGTGGCGCTGGTGTGCCAATAATCCGCGCCCGCTACCGGCCGTGTGCGTGCCCGTAACGCCGGCGGCAGTGACGACCACAGCAGCACGAAGTCGGCGTGGCTGCTGTGGTTGGCAAAGTAGATGCGCTGCACCGGCTGCGGCGCGCAACCCAGCCACAAGGCACGCGCACCCGTCAACGCGCGCGCGCCGGCGGTGATGGCGAGCGCTGCAACGGGCGCAAGCATGCTGGGCCCCTCCGGCGGGCCAGGGGGAATGCGGGGATCCGGATACATTGGCTGAGGGGCGGAAGGCGTCGTGTCGGACGGCGTCGCCGGACCTGACGTGTGTATTGGCGGTGGCGTCATTGTTGGCGTGGCGCGGTCGTTGGACCTGGCGGCATCGTTGAAGAGAGTCTCATCGTCGGGCTCCGCTTTGTCTTTATGCTTGGCCGCATCGAATGGCGTCGCATCGGCGTGGTGCATGGCGGCATCGATCGGCGGGGTTCCGGGTTCGGGGTTCTGGGTTCTTGGTGCAGGCATCCTTGGTGGCGCCGTCACCCGTATGCGGGAAACAGCCAGGGCATGGCAAGCAGGCTGCTGACCGTCAACGCCACCTGAAAGCCCACGATCGCGGCCTGGACGACCAGCAGCCTCAAGGCCCCGCGTGTGCGCGGCGCAAGCGGCCGGCCCGCCAGGCGCGCGGGCATCAGGCCCGTGCCGACCAGCATCGCGTCCATGGCAGCCAGGCGCGAGGTCAGCCTATCCGTGACGTGCTCCCCGGCGCCTGGCGCATCGCCACCTCCCGGCGCCTCGCCACGCTCCGGCCCGTTATCTCTATCCAGCCCATCATCGCTACTCAGCGCATCGCCATGGCCCAGCGCCTCGAACAGATCGGCATCCAGCGCGACGCGCATTGCCCAGACCTTCTGCAACACGCCTACCAGCACCAGCAAGGTCGCCAGTGCGCTACCGATCCGGGTGCCAAAACCCATCGGCCACTGCAGCAGCCCCCAGGCCAACGCGATGATCGTAATGGACGACGACAGGTGATCCAGCTGCCGCCCGCGCCGCAGCACGCTGGCAAGGGTGAGCAGGCCGAGGTCAGGCGGCATGGGGCGTTTCCGGTAGAAGGCGTGGGGTGTCAATCACCGCATGGTGGACTGCACTCAGCACCGCGCGGTGCCGGGCCGTCAACACGACCTGCGGACGGGCGCGCTGCAGCAGCGCCACGGCATCGTCCACCGAGGCTGCGCGTCCGCTGCACAACAGCCACGCCGCGACGGCGGTGGCGCTGCGTGAATACCCCAGCGCGCAGGCAACCAGCACGGGGCCGCGCTGCCGCATCTGTTCGATGGCGTCGGCCGCCGCCAGGCAGGTTGAAACATTGGGGACAGTCAGGTCCAGAACAGGAAAAGTGGCATACGCACATCCAGCGGGATCGACGCCGATTTCCGCGGTCATGTCGATCAAGCTTATGTCATGCAGCTTCCTGTCATTCGAGCTCATGCCATTCAAGCTCCTGCCATTCGAGCACATGTCTTTGAAGCCCATGCCGTTCGAGCCCATGTCATTGAAGCTCATGCCATTCGAGCTCACGCCCACCCAGCCATGGATGCCCGGCGCCTGCGAAGGCTTCCACGCCCGTAACGGCCCCAGCCACACCCCATCGACCACCGCATCCGCGTGATGATGCCGTCGCGTCCACCATGCCGCATTGATCCGCGCCGCCACCAGATAGGGCGCGAACAACCAGCGTGCGGCCAGGCTCAACGTGCCATCGGGCCGCTTCTGGAAACCTTCCGGCCCCAGCCACGCATAGTTCAGGGCTACCAGACCCAGCGACAGCGCAGGCCATGCCAGCCACAGCGCTGCGCCACCCCGGCAGGCCAGCAGCGCGAACACCCCGGCGCCGGCCAGGTAGCGCCACGCCAGCCTGCGGCGCGCCGCGTCCGTGGTGAACGTGGCCTTCAGCGTGGGTGCCCGCCGGTGATCCGGCCACAGCCACACACACAGCCATCCGGCCAGAACGCCTGTTGGCAGATCAATGAAATGGTGCTGCCAGGTCGTCAACACCGACAGCCCGATCAGGGCAAACCACCCATGCACCAGCAGCTTCCAGATGCCGCGCGAATGCGCCGCGTAGCACACCCACAGCACGACCAGGAGCGTGATGTGCAAGGACGGCGCCTGATTGAACGGCTTGTCAAAGCCCATCAGGACGTCGAACATCCAGCCGAACACCCCGTCTTGCGCGGGGCGGTCCACACTGAAGCGCAGCGGGAACAGCAGGAAGCACGTCACGGCAATCGCCTGCGCGGTCAGCAGCCGGCGGCCATGCGTATCCAGTTCGCGCTTCGTTGCGCAAAGAAGCAATGACAGCCCGTACAACAGGTCGATCGACCAATACGGCACGATCGTCCACGGCCACAAGGGAATCAGATGTTCCCAGCCAAACACCACGCTGCCCACCTGCGCGCGTTGCGCCGTCGCCCAGGTCGCAAAGCCGTAGGTGCCAAAAAAGCGGTGCAAGCAGCAACAGCCACAGCACCGCTCGTTTCCAGAGCCCAGGCGGCCGCACCGACAGATCGTCGGGCGCGGCCACGTCTGCGGGCAGGGCGGTTGTCATCCGCCCACGCGCTGCGCCAGGCACACGGTAAAGATGCCCCATTCGTCGATGCGCTGTTCCACCTTTCGGAACCCCGCGGCTTCGACCAGCTGATCCATTTCGTCCTGGCTGCGCCGGCGCATCACCCACGCCGTGCCGTCACGGTGGCTGGTCAGCGCGCGCGCGATCAGTTCCAGCTGGGGATGCCACGGTTGCCCGGTATACACCAGATAACCGCCAGGCTCGATGGCATCGGCCAGGCCAGCCAGGGATTGCGACACCATGCGGTTGTCGCCGAACAGTTCGTACAGGCCCGACACGACACCGACCGTGGGGCGAGGGTCGATGGCGGCGAGGCTGGCACGATCGAAGGCATCGGCGCGCTCGAAGCGTGCAATGTCGGACAGGTCCCGTTGGTCGATCACGGCTCGGCCATCGCGCACATTGATGTCGCTGTAGTCCCGCAAAAGAATGGACTCGGGCAAGGGTCCGCGGGCGGTCAAGGCGTCCAGCACGTATCGGCCATGCCCCGCGGCGATGTCCACGATGCGAACCGGACGGTCTTGCGCGCGCAGCCGCGCCATGGCCAGCCGCAGCAGTTCTTCCACGTGCAGCTTGCGTTGGCGGATTCCGCGCCAGCCTATCGATTCCAGGTAGTTCTTGTCCATCATCCGGCCAATCGGCGTCTTGCCGGTGGGCTGGTTGCGATAAACATAATCCAGGGTGCTGCCCGAATCGAAGCCGGTATCGTGCCCCAGCTTGATGCCGGTCGACCAATGCCGTCCAAAGCCCAGGCTGGCCCGAGTGAAACGCCAGTACAGGCCACGCAGCGAATTCGGGGGAAGCGGGGTCGCCAGGGCTTCCGCCTCGGCGCAGGACGGGCCGACCCGGTCCGCGTTGAGCAAGCTCAATCGCTGCAAAGGCTGGTCGAATTGCTGCTGGATGAACCGCCGTGCGCGGCCGATCGGAACCGCGCGATCTTTCTCGCCCAGCGTGTCGTGAAAGAACCCGGGCAGGATATGCAGTTCCTTGCGGGGGTGGCTCAGGCGATCAAAAAGCGTTGCTGCGGCCCGCGATGCACCACGAAGTCCGACCCCGACACCAGCACCTGCGTCGGCACCTGGATTGCCTGCGCGTCGGCCACGATGCGCTCCGCGGTCTCGTACAGTCCCAGCAGCACGTTGACCGAAATCGCTTTGGTAATCAGCGGGTCGCTGTCGTAGGACGCAATGCGCGCCGGGTCATGCGTCAGGAACCTGGCCTTGACGTAGCTGTTTACGAAGAAATTGCCGCGAAAGCGGCGCATCAGCCGCAGTCCGGGCAGCGCGAAGGGCACGTACAGCTTGACCTTGAACGCCGGGGACGCGAGCACCAGCGACCGGATCTTGGGCGCATAGTCATGCACCCAGGCAGCGGCCAGGACGGCGCCTACGCTTTGCGCGATCACGGCCATATTGCCGATCGCGATGTCATGCGTGCGGCACAGATGCTGCACGAACGTGTTGATGTCGCGCACGCTGGTGCCGACGCTGGGGCTGTCGCCGCGTTCGCCGGGTGACTCGCCGTGCCCGCGAGCGTCCCACGCAAACACGTCGAAACCGGGCAGGTCGATCTCATCGGCAATATGTCCGATGCGGCCCGAATGTTCGTGGCCGCGATGGAACAGGATCAGGGCGCGGCGCGGCACGCCGGCGGTTTCGACCTGGGCGGGCCAATGGCGATAGAACAGGGTCTGCTGGTCGTGGGTCGTAAAGGTATGGGACTGGCCGGCACGCATGCGACGTTCCTATTCGGTGGGAGCAAGGGCCGCCGCTTCGACAAGTCCGCGGTGCACCCGGTTGTAGATCGTGACGACCAGCAGGACAGCCACGACGATCAGCAGCAGATTCAGCAGAAAAGCCGGCACGCCGATCGCCGCCGCCAGTCCCAGTACCCCGAAGCAAAACGCACGGTCGCTCTTGCCCATGGGGCCGTCGTAACGCCGCGTCGCCCCGACCATCAGGCCCAGCACGCCAGCGTATTCGCTGATCGTGGCCAGCAACACCACCAGGATCACCCAGCCGGTCGCCACCCCGAACAGCGCAGCAAAGGGCAGGTACAGGGCGGCGTCCGCCACCACGTCGCACAGCTCGTTCAGATACGCGCCCAGGCGCGACTGCTGGCCGAATTCCCGCGCCAGCATCCCGTCGATGGCGTTCAGCGCCATGCGGGCAAACATCCACAGGGGAACCAGAATGAACAGCCAGGGGTGATTCGCCTGGAACGCGAGGAACAGTCCCAGCAACACGGACACCACCGCGGCGAACACGGTGACCTGGTTGGCGGTCACGCCTTTGGCATGCAATTGAACGACACGCGGCCGGAGCAGAGCCTGGAAGCGCGGCTTGAGCTGATAGATGGAGATCATGTGGCCAGACTGTTGTTGTTGTGGATGGCGACAGGCCGATTATCACCTAAACCTATCTGCCTGCTGAGTCGTCCGTATTGTCGCCGCAGTGTTTAACCCGCGGTTATCCGTGGCTCAGCCGCTTTGTAAGCAAATCCAAACTGGAAAGTGTGCGGGGTCCCAAAGGGACCCCGCTTCATCAGGCGATGTGCTGCGTACGGCGCCGTACGTCAGCTTTCTTCGTCGTGCGTGGGCCGGATCTCATTGGCGTCGTCATCGTCATGCTTGTGACGGGTCGGCACGTTCTTGCCTTCGCGTCGGTGCCGATACAACGCGGCGCGCGCCAGCATCATGGTGGTCACGGGGATTGTCAGCGTCAGGAACACCCATGCCAGCACTTCGTGAATGACGGGTCGCTCTTCCTGCAGGCTGAAGGCGATGATCGACGCCAGCAGAATGGTGCCCAGCCCCAGCGAACTGCCCATGGTCGGACCGTGCATGCGCTGATAGAAGTTGCGAAAGCGCCAGAGGCCGAGCGTTCCAATCAGCGTGACCAACCCTGAAACCACCAGCAGCAGCGACACGATGATTTCCGCCCACAACGGGAGTTGATGCGCCACGGTCATTCGATCACCTCTCCGCGCAGCAGGAACTTGGCCATGGCCACGGAACTGACAAAGCCCAGCAGCGCGATGAACAGGGCGGCTTCGAAGTACAGCGTATTGGCAAAGCGGATGCTCAGCACCAGCAGCAGCAGCATGGCGTTGATGTACAACGTGTCGAGCGCCAGCACGCGGTCCTGCGCCGCCGGGCCGCGCAACACGCGCAGCATGGCCAGCAGCATCGCAATGCAAAAGCAGGCCGACGCGAACAGGGTCGCGATGGAAAGAAGCGACGTCATTCAAAGATCTCCATCAGCGGTTTTTCGTAGCGGTCCTTGATGGACCGGATCGACGTCGCTTCGTCGGTCAGGTCCAGCACGTGCACGGTCAAAATGTCGCCGTCTTCCGAGAACTCGCTCCATACCGTGCCGGGCACAGCGGTCAGGATGACGGCCAGCGTGGAAAGTCCGTAGGGGTCCCGCAGGTCCAGGGGCACCTTGATGAAACCCGAATTGTCGCGGGCCTGCTTGCTGCCCAGGACGATACGCGCCACGGCAATGTTGGACAGGATGCTGTCCCAGGTCACGATCAGGAACAGCTTGATGATAAGGCCCGGCCGCTTTACCCGCGCCTTGGTGGGACGCAGCGATGACGTCAGCAGCGGCAGCGCAATGGCCAGAACGCCGCCCAGCACGATGTGCCCCAGCGCGATGGTCTGGTTCAGCAGCAGCCACATGATCAGCAACAATGCCGACATGAATGGCCAGGGAAGAATGCGCGCGATCATGGACGGGCCTCCAGGGTGACCTGACTGCCGGCCTGCGTGGCCGACTCGGTCAGTTGCCGGGCCGACAGCACGCTGCGGATATAGTCGTCGGGGGCGTGCAGGGCAGCGGCTGTCGCATCCATGTACCGCATGACGGGTTCCGCGCGCAGTGTGATGATCACGCAGAGCACCAGCAGCGCGGCGATCGGAAACGTCTCGATCACCCGCAGCCTGGGCACGGCCCGCCCCGACGGCGCCCAGAAAACGCGAATGCCGGTACGGGTCAGTGCGATCACCCCGGTCAGCCCGGTGGCGATTAGCAAGGCCAGCATTACCCAGGCCGTCGTGGTGATCTGGACGGTGGAATCCGGCGTGAGGCCGGTCGGATTCAGCACGTCGGTCAACAACGAAAACTTGGCAATGAAGCCCGACAGCGGCGGCATGCCGGTCAGCAGCAGCGTGCAGGCAATGAAGCTGAGGCCCAGAAAGGCCATGGCCGCCGGAATGGCCACGCCGACGTTGGTGTGGTCGTTGTCGTCATTGTCCGTGGGCAGGTCCAGGCCGAAGGCTTCGCGGGTGATCGCCAGCAGGTCCGAACTGAAGGTGCGGCTGCGTTCGACCAATTCCAGCAGCAGGAAGAAGGCGCCGAGCGCCAGCGTCGAGCTGAGCAGGTAGAACAATGCGCTGCCCGTGACCCCGACGCCGCCGAAACCGATGGCGGCCAGGAGCGTACCCGACGAGATGATCACGCTATACCCCGCCACCCGGCCCAGGTTCTGCGCCGCCAGCATGCCGATCCCGCCAAACCCCAGCGTGACCAGACCGGTATACAGCAGCCAGTCATGCCCGAAGCCCGCCGAATCGCCGGCATGGTCGCCGAACAGCAGCAGCGACAGGCGCAGCAGCACGTAGATGCCGACCTTGGTCATGATGGAGAACACCGCCGCGACCGGCGGGCTGGCGGCAGCGTAGGACGGCGGCAGCCAGAAGTTCATGGGCCAGGCGCCGCCCTTGATCAGGAAGGCCACCCCCAGAATGGCGGCGCCTGCCTCGAGCATGCTGCGATCGGTCGCGGCCACCTGGCCGATGCGCAAGGCGACGTCAGCCATGTTGAGCGACCCGGTAATGCCATAGATGATGCTGACGCCGATCAGGAACAGCATCGACCCGGTCAGGTTGATGGCGATGTAATGCAGACCCGCCTTGACGCGATCCGGTCCCGAACCATGCAGCAGCAGGCCATACGACGCCGCCAGCAGCACTTCAAAGAACACGAACAGGTTGAAGAGGTCGGCCGTCAGGAAGGCGCCGTTCAGACCCATCAGCTGAAACTGGAACAGCGAATGGAAATGCACCCCGGCCCGCTGCCAGCGCGCCACCGAGAACATCAGCGACGCCAGGCCCAGCACCGACGTGATCAGCAGCATGAGCGCCGACAGCCGGTCCGCCGCCAGCGCAATGCCGAACGGTGCCTGCCAGTTGGCGGGCAGGTAGACCGCGACCGACACCGGCACGCCGCTGTCGGCCTGGCGGAGCAGGGCGATTGCCACCGCCAGCATGGCAAGCGTCGACAGGCCGTTGAGCGATGCCTTGAACCAGGTCCGCCGTTCGCCCAGCAGCAGCATGAACGCACCCACTGCCATCGGCAGGACGATGGGCAGGACGATCAGATGATCCTTCAGAACGTCCATCATTCGACCTCCCGGCCATCGACGTGGTCCGTGCCGGTCAGGCCGCGCGACGCCAGCAGGACGACCAGGAACAGGGCCGTCATGGCAAAACCGATGACAATCGCGGTCAGCACCAGCGCCTGGGGCAGGGGATCCGCGTAGTGCTCCAGGGACAAGGGCCGATCCCCTCCGACGATGGGCAGTTGGTTGATCGACAGCCGGCCCATCGAAAAGATGAACAGGTTGACGGCATAGGAAATGAGCGACAGGCCCATGATGACCTGGAAGGTACGGGGCCGCAGCAGCAGCCACACCCCCGATGCGCCCAGAACCCCGATGGCGATACTGATGATGAGTTCCATCAACGGCTCCCTTCGGCGGCTGCCGTGTGCTGGATCGCGCGATGGCTACGGATCGATTGGTGGGCCAGCGCGGTCAGGATCAGCAGCGTGGCGCCGACCACGAGCGTGAACACGCCCAGGTCGAACAGGAAAGCACTTGGCAAGGGGACTTCGCCGACCCAAGGCAGGATGGGGTGCGCCGAATGCGAGGTCAGGAAGGGGTAGCCGAACAACCACGCGCCGGCGCCCGTCATCACGGCAAACAGCAGGCCCAGGCCGATCCAGCGCTGCGGATTGAGCTTCAGGTGGGCTTCGACCCAGGTCGTGCCACCCATCATGTACTGCAGGATCAAGCCGACCGACATCACCAGACCCGCCACGAAGCCGCCGCCCGGCAGGTTGTGGCCGCGGTTGAACAGGTAGATTGCAAACATGGCGATCACCGGCAGCAGCGCGCGCACCATGACGCCCGGCACCACCAGGTAGGCGGACGCGGCGTCATGGCCCGGTCCCGCCGTCGGCGACCGTTTGCCCTGATCGACCTGCTGATGGGGCAGTGCAATGCTCTCGGGCGCCGGCCGGAAGCGCCGCAGCAGCGCGTACACCGTCAGGGCCACGATGCCCAGCACCGTGATCTCGCCCAGGGTGTCGAAGCCGCGGAAATCCACCAGCAGCACGTTGACGACGTTGCCGCCGCCCCCGCCAGGCAAGGAATTGTCCAGGAAGAACTTGGCGATCGAATCGGGGTAGGGGCGCGTGAGCATCGCGTAGGCCAGCAGCGCCATACCGCCTCCCGCCGCCACGGCGATCGCGAAGTCGCGCACGCGGTGGAACCAGGCGCCCATAGGAGTGCGAATGCCCAGTTCCTTGGGTTCCTTGCGGCGGGGCAGCCAGCGCAGCCCCAGGAGGATCAGGATTGTCGTGACGACCTCGACCGCCAGCTGGGTCAAGGCCAGGTCAGGCGCGGACAGCCACGCGAACGTCACGCACGTGACCAGCCCGGCGCCGCTCAGCAGCGTCAGTGCCGCCAGCCGGTGGTACTTGGCCTGGTAGGCCGCGCCCACCGCGCACACGATGCCGATGATCCACATCAGCGCAAACACGGGGTCGATGGCCGACGGCGCGACGCTGCCGCGCACGTCGCCGGTGCCGTAAAGCGCCACGGTGCCCACCAGCAGGGCCATCAACACGATGCACAGCAGCTGCGTCTGCAGCCCGCGCGTGCCCGGGCCGCCGGTCAGCCGTTCCGCAAAGGCCGTGGACAACGCCATGACGCGGTCGAAACTGCGTTTGCCGCTCAGGCGATACAGCAGGGGCAGGCGTTCCACGGTGCTGAGCCGCAGTGTCTTTTGCAGTGTCATGTAGAGCAGGGCGCCGCCGCCCAGCGCGACGAAGCTCATGACCAGCGGAAGGTTGAACCCGTGCCAGATCGCCAGGCTGTAGTGCGGCACGTCATCGCCCAGGACGGCGCGCGCGGCGGTCGCCAGGAAAGGCGCGATCGTGTAGCTCGGGATAATGCCGACCAGCAGGCAGGCAAAGGCCAGCAGTTCGGCCGGGAACCGCATCCACCGCGGCGGCTCGTGCGGCGTCCGGGGCAGGTCCTTGGGGGGCGGGCCGAAAAAGACGTCATGCATGAAGCGCAGCGAATAGGCCACGCTGAAGGCGCCGGCGACCGTGGCCGCGATCGGCAGCGCGTACTTCATGCCGATGGCATCGCCAACCACCACGGCTTCGGTAAAGAACATTTCTTTCGAAATGAAGCCGTTCAGCAGCGGCACGCCCGCCATGGCCGCGCTGGCCACCATGGCCAAGGTGGCCGTGACCGGCATCAGGCGATACAGACCGCTGAGCTTGCGTATGTCGCGCGTGCCGCTTTCGTGGTCGATGATCCCTGCCGCCATGAACAGCGACGCCTTGAAGGTCGCATGGTTCATGATGTGGAAGATGGCGGCCACGGTAGCCAGCGGACTGCCCAGTCCAAGGAGCAAAGTGATCAGGCCCAAGTGGCTGATCGTCGAATACGCCAGCAGGCCTTTCAGATCCTGCTGGAAGATGGCGGCGTAGGCGCCCAGCAGCAACGTGCACAGGCCCGCGCCGCCGATGACCCAGAACCATTCATCGGTGCCGGCCAGCACCGGCCACAGCCGCACGAGGATGAAGACCCCGGCCTTCACCATCGTGGCGGAGTGCAGATAGGCCGAGACCGGCGTGGGCGCGGCCATGGCGTGGGGCAGCCAGAAGTGGAACGGGAACTGCGCGCTTTTGGTCAGCGCGCCCACGGCGATCAGCGCCAGCGCAGCGGTATACGAGGGATGCGAGCGGATCAGGTCGCCCGATGCCAGCACCACGTCCAGGTCGTAGCTGCCGACCACATGCCCCAGTACCAGGATGCCCGCGAACAGGCACAGCCCGCCCGCTGCGGTGACCGTCAGCGCCATGCGCGCGCCGCGTCTGGCGTCAGCCCGGTGGTGCCAATAGCCGATCAGCAGGAAGGACACCAGACTGGTCAGTTCCCAGAACAGCGCCAGCTGGATCAGGTTGCCCGACAGCACGATGCCGAGCATCGAGCCCATGAAAGCCAGAAAGAAAGAGAAGAAGCGAGGCACCGGGTCTTCCGGTGACATGTAGTAGCGGGCGTATAGCACCACCAGCAGACCGATCGCCAGCACCATCAGACAGAAGACCCAGGCAAGTCCGTCCATGCGCAGCGAAAAGTTGAGGCCGAGGGTGGGAAGCCATTCGGCCTCGTAACGGACAATGCCGCCGTAAGAGACATCGGGGTAGAACATCGCCACCTGGATGGTGCCGATCAAAGCAATCAAGCCGGCAAGCCAGGCTTCCCGATTGCGGGCGTTAGCGGGCAGAAGGCCCGCCAGAACACTGCCGATGAAGGGAAGGATGACAAGGGTCAATAGCGACATGTAGCGTGCTTCGCTCTTTGTAATTGTGAATGGATGGAAGTCCGGCGAACGCGCCCTGCGTCGCCCGCACACGGGCCCAGCGCAGCACCGCTCGCGTCGCGCATGGAAGCGGCGGCGGAATGGATGGGCGGACACGAAGGCGCGCACGACACGACCGATTGTGACAGCGTGCGGGGCGCGGCCCCCGGCGAACTGCCACTGCCCAATGGTAACAAACCCATCCGGCGATCTTCCGGGGCCACGCAAGAAAATGTGACAAAAACAGCCTGGCGATCTGCATGCAACACGCATGGATTGGCGCCTAGCTGATGCAATCTTCTGACAAGTTGTCGCGAAAACGCTTCGTTGGCGCACGTTGGTCCTGGCTTCCCCAAGCCTTGCCTTTCCGCCGGTGCCAAGCCTTGATACACTACCGGGTTGATCGATCGCCGCAGGCTGCGCTCCGCGCCACTTACGCGGCCCCTGTCCTGATCACACCGTCTTCCAGCGAGTCCATACCAGCCGTGATTTCTACCGCTAACCTAACCATCCAGTTCGGTCCCAAACCCCTGTTCGAAAACGTCTCGGTCAAATTCGGCGAAGGCAACCGATACGGCCTGATCGGCGCAAACGGCAGTGGCAAGTCGACGCTGATGAAAATCATTGGCGGCGACCTGGAGCCGACCGCGGGCAATGTGGCGCTGGAACCGAACACGCGTCTGGGCAAGCTGCGCCAGGACCAGTTCGCGTTCGAAGACGTGCGGGTGCTGGACGTGGTGTTGATGGGCCACGAAGAAATGTGGCAGGCCATGACCGAGCGGGACGCGATCTACGCCAATCCGGACGCGACCGACGACGACTACATGCATGCGGCCGAACTCGAAGCCAAGTTTGCCGAATATGACGGCTACACGGCCGAGGCGCGGGCAGGCGAGTTGCTGCTGGGCCTGGAAATCCCGGTGGAACAGCATCAGTTGCCGATGCGCGAGATCGCGCCGGGCTGGAAACTGCGGATCCTGCTTGCGCAGGCGCTGTTTTCGAGCCCCGACGTGCTGCTGCTGGACGAGCCGACCAACAACCTGGACATCAACACGATCCGCTGGGTCGAAAACGTGCTGAATGGCTATCAGTCGACGATGATCGTCATCAGTCACGATCGCCACTTCCTGAACCAGGTCTGCACCCACATGGCCGACCTGGACTATCGCGAAGTCCGCATCTATCCCGGCAACTACGACGACTACATGCTGGCGTCGACCCAGGCGCGCGAGCGCATCAGCGCCAGCAACAACAAGGCTAAGGAACGCATTTCCGACCTGCAGGACTTCGTGCGCCGCTTCTCGGCCAACAAGTCCAAGGCCCGCCAGGCCACGTCGCGCCTGAAGATGATCGACAAGATCAAGTCCGAGGCGATCGAGGTCAAGCCGTCGTCGCGGCAGAACCCATTCATCCGGTTCGAGCCGCTCAAGGTCATGCACCGCCAGGCCGTCGAAATCGAAAACCTGCGCAAGTCGTATGACGACAAGGTCGTGATCAAACCCTTCTCGGCCATGGTCGAAGCGGGTGAGAAGATCGCCATCATCGGGGCGAACGGCGTGGGTAAGACCACCCTGCTGCGCATGCTGGCCGGCGACCTGGAACCCAGCGGCGGCCGCCTGAAGTGGTCCGACAACGCCAACCTGGGCTACATGGCCCAGGACGTGTCCGACCAGTTCCAGACCGACGACAACCTGTTCGACTGGATGGGCCGCTGGCGCCTGGGCGGCGAAGACGACCAGACCCTCCGCTCCATCCTGGGCCGCCTGCTGTTTTCAAGCGACGACATCGTCAAGACCGTGCCGGTGCTGTCGGGCGGCGAAAAGAACCGCATGATGTTCGGCAAGCTGATGCTGACCAAGAACAACGTGCTGCTGATGGACGAGCCGACCAACCACCTGGACATGGAATCGATCGAATCGCTGCAGTTCGCGCTGGAAAAATTCCAGGGCACGCTGCTGTTCGTGTCCCATGACCGCGAATTCGTGTCTGGCCTGGCGACCCGGGTGATCGAAATCCTGCCGTCGGGCGAGATCGTCGATTACCACGGTCCGTACGAGGAATACCTGGCGGAGCGCGGCATCGAAGAATGATGCCTGCGTGAAGCCGCGGGGGTTAAGGGTGTCGGCCAGATCGGCCGGCGGCACCCTCAACGAACGCAAGACCTTGCAGCGACGCATGTAACGCCTGGCCGTACGAGAGACGGTCGGGCGTTTTACGTTATGGCTTCTTCGGATGGCCCTTGCTCGCACTGGATCGACATCAGCGCGCGCATGCGCGCTTCGGGGGCACGCACGTCGCAGCCGGCTTGCCGGCCTATGGTGTAATGCGAAGCCTTGCTGGCGCCGTGCTGTCCGACTGACGCAAGGCGCCCAACCATCCTCCGCGCAAGCGCTCAATTGATCACAGAAGGTGACTTCATGGCGACTCCCATCCGCATCCTTTCTTCCATGGCAACCAAAGCGCTGCTGGCCGACCTGGTGGCACGGTACCCGGCCGCCGCCGAGGTCGATGTCGAGCTGGTCTCGGTCGGGGGCGTCGAAGCCGCTCGGCGGGTCGAGGCGGGCGACGCGATGGACATCGTCGTGCTGGCCGCCAATGTCATCGATCAATTGACGGCGAAGGGACACATCGTGGCGGGCAGCCGTACGGACATCGTCAAGTCCGGCGTGGCGATCGCGGTCCGTGCAGGCGAACCGGCCGTCGACATCAGCTCCGAAGCGTCGGTCAAGGCAGCGATTCTGGCCGCTCGTTCGATCGGCTATTCCACCGGCCCGAGCGGCGTCTACCTGGCCAAGCTGTTCGACCGCTGGGGCATCACCGACCAGATCAAGGACCGCATCGTATTGGCGCCCCCAGGCGTGCCGGTAGGCGCCTTCATGGCCAAGGGCGAAGTCGACCTGGGCTTCCAGCAACTCAGCGAACTGATGCCGATCGAAGGCATCACCATCCTCGGTCCCATGCCGCCCGCCATTCAGCTGATGACGACGTTTTCGGGGGCCTTGCGGCGTCGAGCACGCAACCTGACGCCGCCAAGGCCTTGCTGGCGTACATGGTGTCTGCTGACACGGCAGGGATCAAGCACGATAACGGCATGGAGCCCGCGTGACCGACACGCAAGCGTTGGAACATCGGCTGAACGAGCTCGAGATCAAGGCGAGTTTTACCGAAGATTTGCTCGATCAGCTCAACGAAACGATCGTGCGCCAGCAAAAGTTGATCGAGCAACTGGCTCGCGAAGTGGCCGACCTGCGGCAGCAGGTGCCGGAAGGCGCCGCGCCGTTCCGCAGCCTGCGCGAAGAATTGCCGCCGCATTACTGACAGCTGCTCTTCGCAGCCTTCTGATCGTGCGAATGCCTGGCAGCCGCATCGCAGCGCTGGACCGATCGTCGGGAGGTGCAAGGGCAATCTGGCAGACTTGAGCCGAGCGCGCGAACGCCCGGAAGCCTCATCCTCATCCGCGCGGGTCACCCGACTGCGCCATCTGGCCGATCCGATGCATGCGCGATTTGCGGTCTACTGGCCGGGCTGTCAACTGCGAAACGCAGTCCGACGTCGCGCATCCCATGGTCGGCCCCCGTACGGCATGTTCCGCACCTGACGACCCCCGGCGCGACCCGAGACAGCTCCTATTCATGACGTGGCGGTGCGCCGGGCGCATCACCCGCACCTGCTACATCCGCCGCGCACTGGAGTCGCCGCTTTGAGAACGACCGCCACGCCCCCGCGCCGGACCTCCACGATGCGCCCGCCGCCAGACCGTCACACGACGGCCGTCACGCACCGGGCGGTCCAGCGAGGGGTGTTGCGCGGGATGGGCATCGGGATGGCAATCACGTTGCTGCTGCTGGTGCTGATGATCGCGCTGGCGCCCAGGGCCTTGCTGCCGCTGATCGGGCCGACGGCGTCGCTGGTTGCCGCCTTGCACTGGGCGCTGCTGCCGGTGTGGTGTCTGGCGATTGCAATCGGTGTGATGGCGCGGCACCGCTTCTTGCATGCGGAAGACATCGACGGGAGCGGGCTGGCCGGCAGTGGACTGCCCGGCGGCGGCATGACAGCCAGTCGCGGCATGACGGGTGGGAGCTGGACCGCCCGCATCTACCAGGCCATTCTGCAGAACACCCTTGAGCAGGTCGTTTTGGCGATTCCTACCTATCTGATCTGGGCAGTCACGCTGCCGCGCGAATGGCAGGCGGCAGTGCCCGCGGCAGCCATTCTGTTCGTTGTGGGGCGGATATTGTTCTGGCGAGGGTATTCGGGCGGCGCGCCGTCACGCGCGCTAGGCTTCGCGCTTACCTTCTACCCCACGCTGGTGCTGGCCCTGGTTGCGATCGTGGCGGCGCTGGTGGGACTGCGCTAGCTGGTCAAGTTGCCATCGCTGATCTGGCTGCCAAGGCTGGTCGGGCTGCTATCGCTGCGGGGGTTGCCATCGGTGCTCGGGGCGCCAAGGCTGGTCCGGTTGCCATAGCTGATCGGACTGTTATCGCTGATCTGGCTGCGCGTCGCCCTTTAATGCGCGGCGCCCGACGCCGCGTCGGCCGGCGCCTTGGCCCGCGCCCGGGATTCCGCCAGCGGCACCGGCGGGATCATCAGCATCACCACCACTACCAGAACCGACACCACCAGCATGGCGTAGAACGTGATGTGCAGGGATTGGTGCATGGCCTGCTGAACGGGTCCGCTGATGGCGGCCGCGCCTGCGGCGTTCTCCAGCACCTGCTTGAGCTGTTCAGAGGTGACGGCTGCGATGCCCGACGTGTGGGCCAGGCCGTAATTGAACACCGCGCCCAGCAAGGTCGCCCCCATCGTGCTGCCAAGATTGCGGGCGAACAGATTGGAGCCGGTGGCTGCGCCGCGCTCATTCGGCTCGACGATTTCCTGGACCAGCACCAGCGAACAGACGCCCATGAAACCCATGCCGAAGCCAATCACCAATGAGCCGAATCCGGCCAGCAGCGGACTGCTGTCGGGCTGAAGGAAGATGAAGACGAACACCCCCATTGGCACCAGCAGACTGCCGATGATCAGCATGCGGCGCAGGCCATAGCGCGGGAAGAGGCGAGCCGCAATGGTCGAGCCAACCGGCCAGCCCAGCATCACCATGGTCAGGGCCAGCCCCGCTACCACTGGCGTCCGGTGCATGACACCTTGCACATACATGGGCAGGAAGGTCGTTAGCCCCATGATGCACATGCTTCCAAAAACCATCGCGCCGTTGACGGCGGCAATTGGACGGCGGCCCCACAGCGCGAACGAAATCATCGGGTCCGCCGCCCGGCGCTCCTGCAGCACGAACAGCACCAGCAACACGACGAACGCTCCGGCGGCAGCCCAGGCGCGAACGTGTTCAGTGGTGCCAGCATCCGTCAGCGCGATCATGGCCGCCGCCACGGTAGCGGTGAACAGCGCGGCGCCCAAAAAGTCGATCGAGCTTTCTTTGCGTTTTGGTGTTTCGTGCAAGTACCTGATGAAGCCCCAGGCCGCGGCGATGCCAACCGGAATATTCATCCAGAAGATCCAGGCCCACGACAGTTTGTGGATGATCAGCGCACCCACCATCGGCCCCAACACCGCGGAGATCGCCCACACGCTGGCCAGCCAGCCCTGCACCTTCCCGCGCTCCCGGCCAGGAAACAGATCGGCGATGATGGTCATGACCACCGGCTGCACGGCCCCGGCGCCCACCCCCTGTATCAGGCGAAACACGATCATGGAGACCATGGACCATGCGTAGCCGGCCAGGATGGAGCCAATCAGGAAGATGGCAATGCCGAACAGCACCATCGGCTTTCGGCCGTACTGGTCGGACAGCTTGCCGAACACCACGGTCATGGCGGTCTGCGTGAGCAGGAATGACGCGAACACCCAGCTGTAATAGCGCAGCTCGCCCAGGTCGCCGGCGATCTGGGGCATGGCGGTGGCGACAATCGTCGCCTCGATGGCGATCATGCTCATCGACGCCATGATGGCTGCCACGACGAGCGGACGTGAGGTGGTGGGAGTCTGGGTCACGGGAGCGGTGGGTTGACGACGGAAAGTTGCTGGCGAAGGAAAGGGGGCTGACGAAGGAAAGGGGGCTGACGAAGGGAAGGGGCTGACGACGGAAAGAGGCTGAGGCTGCAAAGGTCACGGCCCCGGCCAACCGCCGCCCAAGGCCCCGGCCAACCGCCGCCCGAGGCACCGGCCAAGCGCCGCCTTGGGTCACGGTCACGGCCACTTGCCGCCCAGGGTGACAGCCACCGCCGACCGTTGGCTAGTGTAGATCAGGGCTTACCGTAGAGCAGACGGGCACGACAGGACGCAATCCGCCCGCCATCATGTCGCTGGCGCTTACCTCAATCGGACGCCGCCTCGTCCGGCATGCCCTTGCTGGCGCGCGCCGCCTTGAAGATCGCCAGCGCCTTCTGGCGGCGTTCGTCGTGGTCCACCACCGGCTTGGGATAGTGCTTGCCCAGCTCGATACCGTACTCGGCCAGTTTGGCCGTGTGTTCCCACGGCGCATGCAGATACTTGCCGGGTACGTCCTTGAAGACAGGCAGGAACCGTTTGATGAATTCGCCGTCGGGGTCGTAGCGCTCGCTTTGACGCGACGGGCTGAAGATCCGGAAGTAGGGCTGGGGATCGCAGCCGGTGGACGCCGCCCACTGCCAGCCCCCGTTGTTGGCTGCCTGGTCGTAATCAATCAGCGCCAAGGCGAAATAGGCCTCGCCCTTGCGGTAGTCAACCAGCAGGTCTTTGGTCAGGAATGAGGCCGTGACCATGCGCAGCCGGTTGTGCATATAGCCGGTGCCATTGATCTGTGCCATGGCGGCGTCTACCAGCGGATAGCCGGTTTTGCCGTCGCACCAGGCCTGGAACAGGCCGTCATCGTTTTCCCATTCCAGCGCCGTGTACTCTTCGCGATATGGACCGTCAACGGCGGTGGGGTGGTGGTACAGGAACTGGAAATAGAAGTCGCGCCAGATCAGCTCGCTCAACCAGGTTTCGGCGCCTTCCCGCGCTCCGCCCTTGCTGCCTTCGATGGCCTGCAGCGACGCTCGTACCAGGTGTCTGACGGACAGCAGCCCGAAGCGGTTGTACACCGACAGGTAGGACGTGCCGGGCACGGCTGGCAGGTCGCGCGACTGCCTGTAGCCACCAATGACTTTG
Source organism: Pigmentiphaga litoralis (assembly GCF_048632615.1). Classification (GTDB taxonomy): domain Bacteria; phylum Pseudomonadota; class Gammaproteobacteria; order Burkholderiales; family Burkholderiaceae_B; genus Pigmentiphaga; species Pigmentiphaga litoralis_B. The sequence goes on along the minus strand of NZ_CP184479.1, from coordinate 5,434,986 downwards.
GCTACAAAGCGGTCCAGACGTTTTTGAGCGCCGTCGGGCGTGGGTTCGGGATGCGGATCCGTGCTGGACAGTGGCGTAAAGCCCAGTGCTTCCAGGGTCGGCAGCTTGCCGCCGTCCACTTTCTTGAGCGACTGCAAATGATCCGTACTGGGCGCCTCGGCATGGTGCTCTGGCTTGAGCGCTTTGCGCCATGCGTTCTTGTACGGCGTGAACACAGTGTAGGGGCGGCCCTGCTTCGTCAGGATCTCGCTGCTGCCGAAAATGACGGTGTCTTTGAACAGACGCAGCGGAATGCCCATGGCATCCAGTGCATGGATCACGGCCGCGTCGCGTTCATGGGCGTCGGGTTCGTAATCTTCGTTCGTGAAGACCGCTGACGCGCCGAATTCCTTGACCAGGGCGGGGATCGCTTCGCGGCCCCGCGCGTGCCGCACCACCAGGTCCGACCCGGCCGCTTGCAGTCGGGTTTTCAGATCGGCGACGGCACCGTGAAGAAAAGCCACCCGCCGATCCTGTTCTGGCAGTTCGTCAAGGATGTCTTTGTCGAAAATGAACACGGGAACCACCGCATCGTTTTCGGTCAGGGCGCGAAACAAGCCGACGTTGTCGGCAAGACGAAGGTCGCGGCGGAACCAGAACAGCGCCAGCAGGGACGAGGATGCCATGGGACGATCCTCAGCCTTGGCCCTGGCCCTGCGCCGATTCGGGCGCCGCCCGGGGCGTCACCTTGGCCGATGCGGCCTTGGCCTTGGCACGGGCCGCGTCGGCCGTGTCCGCCACGGCGAGCGCAACCCCCATGCGGCGCTTGACGAACGATTCCGGTTTGCCGAACAGACGGATGTCGGTGCCTGGCTCGGCCAGCGCGGCAGCCACGCCATCGAATTGCACCGCCTTGGCATCGACGCCGCCGTAGATGACGCTGCTGGCGCCCGGCTGGCGCAAGGCGGTGGACACGGGCAGCCCCAGCAGGGCGCGGGCATGCAATTCGAATTCGTTCTGCGCCTGCGTGATCATGGTGACCATGCCCGTGTCATGGGGACGGGGGCTGACTTCCGAGAACCACACGTCATCGCCCGCAACGAACAACTCGACCCCGAAAAGTCCCAGTCCGCCCAGTTCGCCCGTGACCTTGAGGGCGATGTCGCGGGCGCGCTCAAGTGCCTTGTCTGCCATGGGCTGCGGCTGCCAGCTTTCGACGTAATCGCCGTCTACCTGGACATGCCCGATGGGATCGCAGAAATGGGTGTGCACCTGCCCGTCGGCCCCGACCGCGCGCACCGTCAGCAGCGTGATTTCGTAGTCGAAGCGGATAAAGCCTTCCACAATGACCCGGCCCGCACCGACCCGGCCGCCTTCCTGCGCATACCGCCAGGCCGATTCAATGTCTTGCGGGCCGTCCAGCCGGGACTGGCCTTTGCCTGACGACGACATGACCGGCTTGATGATGCATGGGTAGCCGATGTGATCCAGCGCGTCCCGCAATTCGTCCAGCGTGGCGGCGAAACGGTAGGGCGACGCAGGCAGTCCCAGCGTTTCCGCAGCCAGGCGGCGAATGCCTTCCCGATTCATGGTCAGCTGCGCGGCGCGTGCCGTAGGGGTCACCCGCGCGACACCGGCCGACTCCAGTTCGACCAGCAAATCGGTGGCAATCGCCTCGATTTCAGGAACGATGACGTGAGGCTTTTCCAGTTCGATCACGGCACGCAAGGCATCCCTGTCGGTCATGGAAATCGTGTGGGCCCGATGCGCGACCTGATGTCCCGGCGCGTTCGCGTACCGGTCCACGGCGATCACTTCGACGCCCAGGCGCTGCAGCGCGATGATCACTTCCTTGCCGAGTTCGCCCGATCCCAGAAGCATCACGCGGACGGCGGAAGGGGTGAGCGGAGTGGCAAGTGAGGGGAGGGTGGGCGTGGTCATGGGCAGGTCCTGGCAAGGCGGGGAACAAGGCTGCCAATGTACCGCGTCGTGCGTCGCTCTGCAGTCCGGTACAGGACGAAAACGTCCTGCCAGCGAGCTTTGTTACTCGGCCAACCATGCGTTCCGAATGGCTTACCTGGTGATCTCAAATTATTATGAAATCACGTTCCAGAATAATTGACTTCGTTGAGGCGGAGGATCAAAATCCTGTTCATTCGCTGGCAGGGACCTGACACAGGGGCCCTGGCCAGTCAGTCGATATAACAGGCGCTGAGCGCCGGCCGGGCCTTGCCTGGAAGGAGACACGATGAAAAGCATGCTGCGCGCCCTGGCCTGTGTGTCGCTTGGCCTGACCTCCCTGGCGGCGGGCACCGCGCCCGCGGTAGGCGCCACGCCCGCCGCCAAGGATTTCCCGTCGCGTCCGGTGACGCTGATCGTCCCGAACGCGCCGGGCGGCGCGATCGACATCCTTAGCCGCCTTGTCTCCGAACAACTCACGAAAAGCTGGGGCCAGCCGGTCGTGGTCATGTACAAGCCCGGCGCCAATACCGTCGTCGGCACCGACTTCGTGGCCCGGTCGGAACCCGACGGACAGACCATCGGCATGGTAGTGACGTCGCACGTCATCAATCCGGCAATGCGGCCCAAGATGCCGTTTGACACGGTCAAAGACCTGGCCGGCGTGTCATTGATGGCCACCTCGCAGATCGTGATCACCGCAACGCCGTCGTTCCCGGCCAATTCGATCGCCGATGTGATCGCCATGGCCAAGCAGTCGCCCGGCAAGCTCAGCTACGCATCGCCCGGTAGTGGCAGCTCCATGCACCTGACCGGCGAACTGCTCAAGACCGAGACATCGATCGACATGCTGCATATCCCGTACAAGGGAAGCGGGCCGGCCTACACGGAAGTGATGGCGGGACGCGTGCCCTTGCTGATCGACCCGCTGTTTTCGTCGATGCCTTACATCAAGGCCGGCAAGTTGAAAGCGCTGGCGGTGGCGGGCGCGCAGCGGGATCCGAGCGCACCCGACATTCCCACGGTGGCCGAGGCCTTGCCGGGCTTCAATGTCCAGAGCATGTTCGGGCTGGTCGTGCCGCGTGCGACGCCGCCGGATATCGTCGACAAGATCAGCAAGGACGTTGCCAGCGTGCTGGCCACTCCGGAATTCAAGAAGCGTCTGAACGACATTGGCATGACGCCGGTGGGCAATACCCCCGCTCAGTTCGATGCGTATATCAAGACGGAAATGGCCAAGTGGGCCAAGGTCGTCAAGACGACGGGAGCCGTGGCCGACTAAGACACCGCCAGGCCGGACCTCTGACGTCAACCCGGGCCACGCGCCGGTTGGGAGGACAGGAATGTCCTGCCCCCGATCGCAAGGGTACACCGCCTTTCTATAATGTCGGCACGATGAGAAGTGCGCATCGTTCCCTTTTGTAGATCGGCACGTCCGCCCCGGCGCGCCGCCCATGGAGACCATGATGGCATCACGCGGCAAGACTTCCCCCGGCGCCCCGCCAACTGGCGATACCGACGACAGCCCCTCGGGCGCCACGGTGTCGGCACTGGAGCGCGGCATTGCGGTGTTGCGGTGTTTCCGGGAAGACGTGCGTGATCTGAGCAATGCGGAACTGGCGCGGATGACCGGCATCCCCAAGCCTACCGTGACGCGCCTGGCCACGACCCTGGTGGCCTTGGGCCTGATGAAGCAGGCCGCCGGGACTGAGCGTTTTTCACTGAGCGCCGGCGTCGTGTCGCTAGCGCAGGCCTTCCTGGGCGGCATTGACCTGAGGGCGTTTGCCCGTCCGCACATGGCCGCGTTGGCGGATCAGGCCAATGGCGCGGTGTACCTGGGCGTTCGGGACGGCCTGGACATGGTTTTGGTTGAAACCGCGTCCCCTCGCGCCGCGCTGTTGCTGGCGCGGCTGCGGGTGGGATCGCGTTTCCCGATGGTGAGTTCGGCGCTGGGCCGCGCGTATGTCAGCGCCGTCAGCGACATCCGCGACCGCGAGCGGCTGGAAACCCGGTTGCGCGACGCGGCGGGTGAAGACGAATGGCGGCGTCTGAACGCGGGCTACACCCGCGCCAGGGATGATGCCGAAAGGCACGGCTACTGCATGTCGCTGGGTGAATTCCATCGCGACATCCATTCGGTGGCCGTGCCGCTGGTCATACCGGGCGGCGAAATCGTGGCCCTCAATTGTGGCGGCCCGTCGTTCCTGTTTTCCGAAGCGCATCTTCGGCAGGACGTCGCGCCAATGTTGCTGGCGACCGCAAACGCGATCGCCAGGGAAGTGGGGGCTTCGTGCCGACCCCGGGTCACGCGTCCAGCGCGGCCTAGACGCGGCGTCCGCCTGAGGTGTGGCGCCGCGCATTCAGGAGGTGTTATGAGACTGACCGATCACGAGCAGGCCATGTACGACGGCGAACACGGCATCGCCAAACAGAAGGCCATGGACTTGCTGGTGCGCTATGGCAATGCCCTGGGGGCGGAACGGCTGGTCGATACCCGCAACGTCGCCGGCACGATCGGCGCGACCACGCCGTTCATGCGTAAATACGCCGACGAGGCCGGTGGCCTGGACGCCGTCTTTTCGGAATTCAACCTGGATTCGCGCGAGGTCGTCCGCATCCCGAAGGTATCGGTGTACAGCAGCCACCTGCAGCAGGGCATCGACCCGGAACATGCGCCCGAGCAGGGCGTCGGCGAAGAGGTGGTGCGCATCTTCCGCAAGGGGGACGCCTACAGTGCGGGCTTGGGCGTGCAACTGCTCAATACCTGCGCGCCTTACCAGGTCGGCAACTTGCCGGCGCGCGGCGAACACTGCGCGTGGATGGAATCGTCCGCGGTGATCTACATCAACGCGGTGCTGGGCGCGAAATCCAATGCCGAAGGCCGCGAAAGCACGGGTGCGGCGATGCTGACCGGCAAGATTCCCTACTGGGGCTACCACATCGACGAGAACCGGCGCGGCACGCATGCGGTCGAGGTGGACGTGCCTATCGAAAGCATGTCGGACTGGGGCATGCTGGGCTACTTCGTGGGCGATCGCGTGCAGGATCGTGTTCCCGTCATAACCGGCATCGGCCAGGCACCGAACATGGTCCGCCTCAAGCACTTTGGCGCCGCGGCCGCGTCGTCAGGCGGGGTGGAGATGTACCACATTCCGGGATACACCCCCGAAGCGCCAACGGTGGACGCCGCGTTCGGAGGCAACCGCCCCATTGAACGTTTCGTGTTTGGCCGCAAGGAACTGCGCGAGACGTATGAAAACCTGAATGCGACGGCGTCGGACGCCGAGGTGGATTTCGTGATGCTGGGCTGCCCGCACTACAGCATCGAACAGATCTGGGAAGTGTGCCAGCTCCTGGAAGGACGCAAGGTGCACGTCAATTCCAACCTGTGGATCTTCACGCCGCGCGCCACCAAGCAGATCTGCGACCAGAACGGCTATACACGCATCATTACCGAGGCGGGCGGCTTTCTGATGTCGGACACCTGTTCGGCCCTGGGACGGGTCATGCCGAAGGGGGTAAAGGTGGCGGCGGTGGATTCGGCCAAGCAAGTCCATTATCTGCCCGCCATCATGGGCATCCAGGCATGGTTCGGTTCGACCGCCGACTGCATCGATGCGGCCGTGACCGGACGATGGAACGGAGGCCTGCGATGAACTCGAATCTTCCACCCGCCATGACGTCTTCGCCTGACGCTGGCTTGACCCGCCACGGCGGTTCGAACGCCGGGCCAGACGCAGCCCCGACGCTGACCCTGCGCGGCCGCCCCATCGTTGGCGGCATTGCGGAAGGGGAAGCGCTGGTCACCCGCGAACGGATTTCAGGCTGGGGCGGCATCGACCCCCGCACGGGCACCGTCATTGAAACCCGCCATGAACTGCGCGGCGTCTCGTTCGCGGGCAAGGTGCTGGTTTTTCCGGGCGCCAAGGGATCGTCGGGCTGGTCGGGCCAGTTCCATATCGCGCGCATTGCCGGTGTGGCGCCCGCCGCCATGCTGTTCAACGAGATGACCACCAAGATGGCGCTGGGCGCCGTGGTCACGCACGCGCCGTCGGTCACGGACTTCGATCAGGACCCCTTGTCCGTGATCGAAACGGGTGATTGGGTACGCGTTGACGGCGAGACAGGCACGGTCACCATCACCAGACGCAAAGACCGACGCGACCTGCCCCTTCAGCACGGTTGAGCTTTACGGAGCCGAGGCACATAATGCCCCGATCCGGTCAGCCATCCCGCGCGGGCCGCGGTCTCTGGAGCAGGCAATGAAGCAATATCTTGCGATGGGCGTAAAGCAAGGACTGGTGGCCGGGGCGCTGTTCGGCGCGATGCTGGCCGGACCTCTACACGCGCAGACGGCCGGGGCGGCCGACCCCGCTGCAAAGCCCAAGACCGCGCAGCAGACCAAAATGGCCGAATGCAATGTGCAGGCCAAAGGCAAGAAGGGTGACGACTACAAGGGCTTCATGAGCGAGTGCCTGAAAGCCAAGCCCATGACGTCTCAGGAACGCATGGCGTCCTGCAGCAAGCAGGGCGCGGGTCGCAAGGGCGATGACTACAAAAACTTCGTCAGCGCGTGCATGAAGGCCGGCTAGCTCGGCATGCGTGGGCTGGCCGATATCCAGGCCCGCTCAAGACCTGCGGCAACGCATGCGTCACGCGTTGCGGCTGAAGTCAGCCGGCCGCGCCGGGCCAGGAAGGCATCGCCAGGGGCGTCGGCTCGCCCCGGTTCCGCCATCAAAGCGTTTCAGCTTTCCGGGCATTCCTGGTGGCTGCTGGCCTGGGTCACGTGGCTGCCGGCCGGCACGCTGCGTGTCAGCCACACATTCCCGCCGATCGTCGATCCCTTGCCGATCGTGATGTTGCCCAGAATGGTCGCGCCGGCGTAGATCACGACGTCGTCTTCGACATGGGGGTGACGGGGCAGCCCTTTCTGGAGCGCGCCCGTCTCGTCGGTGGGAAAGCGCTTGGCGCCCAGCGTCACGGCCTGGTAGAGCCGCACCCGATTGCCGATCACGGCCGTTTCGCCGATCACGACCCCCGTGCCGTGGTCAATGAAGAAAGCGCTGCCGATCTGTGCGCCCGGGTGGATATCGATGCCCGTTTGCGAATGCGCAATTTCGGCCACGATCCGCGCCAGCAACCGCGCGCCGCGGCGATACAGTTCGTGCGCCAGCCGATGATGGATCAGCGCCACCACGCCAGGATAGCAAAGCAGCACTTCGTCCACGCTGCCCGCGGCCGGATCGCCATAGAAAGCGGCTTCGACGTCGCTGTCCAGCAAGGCCCGCACACGCGGCAGGCTGGCCGCGAAATCATGGACGATGGCAATCGCCTGCTGTTCCACGTCGGGGGACGGCGAACCTAGCGTGCGGTGTTCGTAACGCAGCGCCAGCCGCACCTGTTCAAGCAAGCGATGCAAGGCCGCATCAAGCGTATGGCCCACGTAATAGTCTTCGCTGCTTGGGCGCAGATCGGCCGGGCCCAGACGCAAGGGAAAGAGGGCGCCGCGAAACGCCGCAACGATCTCGCGCAACACGTCGGTCGAGGGCAGTTCGCGCGCACCAGGTTCGATACGGCGCTGCTGGGCGGACCGCCACTTCATGCGTTCGGCGCGCAGATCGGCCACGATCTGCTCCAGCGGCCACAATGGCACGGCTTCCGGACGCGCCTGCGGGGCGGTATCGGGTAGGGACGGCGGTGTCGAAAGATCGGTCATGGTGTATTGCTCGCAAGGGACGGCAGCCACGGCCGTCGGTACGATGGATATCGACGATATATAGCACAGCGGGACCGGCACACCCGGTGTAGCCCCGGCCGCGGTGTGTGATTGCCGAAAGATTCGCAACGTGACGCAACGACGCCTGGGCAGGGTCGCCATCCGGTATGACACGTTCGGGGATAATGGCGATCGCATCGCGGAACACGGAATCGCACCATGAGACATCGTTACTGGCGCACGCTTGCCGTCAGCCTGCTGCTCGCCCTGCAAGCCTGCGCCACCGGTCCGGGTGAGCAGCCGGCCGATCTGACGCGCCTGCGCCCCGTGTTCACGAGCGATTTCGAGTCGGGGAGCATCGGCACCATTCGTGCGATGGACCCACAGGAAACCACCTGGAGACTATCGCTCAGGAACGATAACAATGACCCAAGTCTGCCGGCGAGTTTCCGTACGTGGTTCTACGTCAAGGTCGCGAATGTGTCTTCCGACCGGCCCTTGACGCTTGAATTCGATGGCTTTGGATCGCGCTATCCCGTCATGCCGGTGTACTCGTACGATGGCGTGCAGTGGTCGCATTTTCGGGACGACGAGATCAGCTGGCAAGGCTGCCGCGGCCAGGCGCTGGTCAACTGCCGCGCGACCCTGCGCAAGGCTTTTGCGGGTCCGGTGTCCATTGCGCGCACCTTTCCGTACACAACCGCGGACCTGGACGCCTTCCTGGCCCGGCTCGCGGTCTCGCCCCTGGTCAGACGCGACACCCTCGGCACGTCTCCGGTCTACGGCAAGCCCATCACGCTGCTGACCATCGATGACCCCAGCCTGACCATCCCGGGCGTTCCCAAACGCCATGTCTGGTTGCATGCCAGGACGCATCCGGGCGAAACCGGACCGTCCTTCGTGCTGGAAGGGCTGATTCCGCGGGTCCTTGCCGATGACGCGGTCGGGCGGTCCTTGCGATCGCGCTACATCTTCAAGATCGTGCCCATGCATAATCCCGACGGCGTCATTGCCGGCAACTACCGCACGACGCCCGGCAGCGTCAATCTGGAAGACAGCTGGCGGTTCGACGCGTCGGGCGCCGACGTGCCCGGCGAACTCCCGCCACCTTACGAAAACCAGGTGGTGCTGCGCGGCGGCATCCTGCCGGTGCTGCAGGCAGGCGGGCGCTTCGACATCGCGTTGAACCTGCATGCGTCCAACGCGGCGACGGACATGCCAGCGTTTTTCATCCCGCATTTTGGAAGCGAGGAGGCGTTTGGTCTGTCCGAACAACGCCTGTGGCGCAAGCAACAACACCTGGTCGCGCTGACCGCCTCCTATTACGACGGACATGTGACCACCGAAAACGAGGATGGCGGTGCGGCGTTCCTGGACCACTTCTTTCCGGAAAGCTGGTGGTGGCGTTCTCAGCAGGACCGGGTGAACGCCATTACGTTCGAAACGACCTATGGCAAGGGTGGCCTGGGCCGGTGGCTGACACAGGATGATCTTCGCCGCTTGGGAGACGCGCTGGCGTTGGCGATCAACGACATCGGCAGCGCCAGCGCGGCCTGCGCGCTGGCAAGCGTTCCGTTGCCAGGTTGCGAGGATGTGGACGTGATGCCGGTTGCGCCGGCGTCATTGCCTGATGCGGTGCCGCTGGCGCCGATCGATCCGGCGCCGTTGCCGTTGGGGGCAGAGTCCTTGTAGGGCGTGTCCAGCTTGAGCCCACGCCTGCCGCGCTTTGCTCAGCCGAGCCTTGTTACACCCACGACGACGGGTTGATGGTGCCAGGCGATTCGAAAGCGGGTTTGCTGAAGAGATAGCCCTGCATCAGGCGAACGCCCTCGTTATAGAAGAAGTCGCGCTCGGCCAGGGTCTCGATGCCTTCGGCAATTACCTGGATGCCCAGATCCGAACACGTGCGCATCAGGCCTTTCACGATGGCTTGGCGCGGCACGCTCGAATCGATATTGCGCACCAGTGCCATGTCCAGCTTGATGATGTCGGGCTGGAATTCGGCAAGCAGGGTCAAGCCTGCAAAGCCGGCGCCAAAATCGTCAATGGCGGTCAGAAAGCCGCTGCGCTGGTAATAACGCAGAATGGCAGCCAGCCGGGCCGCGTCTTCGATCCGATCGCCTTCCGTGGCCTCGAAAATGATGCGCTCTACCGGAAAGTCGTGTTCATGCGCGGCTTCCAGCGTCGTGCGAATGCACACCTCGGGCTGATAAATGGCATTGGGCAGGAAATTGATCGACAGACGCTGGGGTAGGCCGATGTCGGCCGCGCCTTCAATGGCTTTGCGCCGGCACGCCTGGTCGAAGCGGTAGCGGTTGTCGTCGGTCACGCGTTCCAGCACGGACGACGCCGGTTCACCTTCCGGGCCGCGGACCAGGGCTTCGTGCGCAAAGATCGTGTTGTTGTCGAGGTCAACTATGGGCTGATACGCATAGCTGAAGTCGAAACCCAGTTCTTCGCCATCCCGGCAGCCGACGCAACCGGGCCCATTGACGGGAAATGCGGAACGAAACGTGCCGGTGAATCGGATAGGCGTGATGGAGGACATAAGGAGTTCGTGGTTGCATACAACACGGGATACGGCCTAGTTAACGGCAGTTGATTGACTTGGGATACCCCCTTTTCGCGTCCAAGTGTCACAAATCGCAGCGGATGAGCATGCTGTTATCTTTGACAGGTCACGACGTTGCACACTGGCAATTGCCCGTCTGCTCATCCGTTGTGACGCCTCGGAGTCCCCATGACTGTGCCTGTGTCCCGAACCCGTTTGCAGATTATCCGCGCCCATCCCAGGCTTTTTGCAGCGGCCCTGATCTTGATCGCCGTCGCGTCGGCCCTGTGGATGGGCCATACGCCGTGGCCCCTGTGTCTGTTGCTGGGGTTCGATGCCGCCGCCGTCGTCTTCCTCTCGTCCACGGCCTATGTGTTCGCCAAGTCCACGCCTGAAACCATGCGTCATCGGGCCAAGGAAGAAGACGTAGGGCGATGGGGCATTCTGTGGACAAGCGTGCTGCTGTCCGCGGTGGTCCTGTTGGCCCTCGGTGTGGAATTGCGGCTAGGAAAAAGCGGGGGCGTCTGGCCCGTGGTGGTTGCCGTGGGCAGCATCCTGCTGTCCTGGCAGTACATGAACGTCATGTTCGCGCTGCACTATGCCCACGGTTTCTACGGCAACTACGGCGCTGCGCACCAGGGGCTGGAGTTTCCGGGCGACGAGCCTCCGGATTACTGGGATTTTGCCTACTTTGCCTTCGTGATCGGCATGACGTTCCAGGTGTCCGACGTGCAGATCACCAGCCGCCATCTACGCCGGATGGCGCTGGTACACAGCGTGATCGCGTTTTTCATCAACGTGTTCATCATCGCGATGAGCGTGAACGTGGTGGCTGGACAGGCCTGATTCAGCGGCTGGCCTGACGCACTTCCCACGCACGGTAGGCGTCGCGCCAGGCCTGCATGTCTTCGGCGTACAGATCGAAAATGCACGGTTCACAGCCGCTTTGGCAGCACTGGTTGTCGCCGGGGCGCTCAGGCGGTTCGGGAGCCGGGTCGTCGGCAGGAAGGGAAGGGGTCGTCACGATTCAAGCAGGAAACGCCGCCGCGGCCGGCTCGGAAGAACATTAGGCGAGCGGCGCGGCGGCAGGTCAGGAAAGTATCAGCGCGGCGTCAAACGAGGGCGTTGTGCAGGCTGTATTCCAACGTGGCCATGCTGGCGGGCAGATCCACCTTGCCGCCCAGGTCCCGCACGGTCGATCCCAGCGCATGCAGCGTTCGGAACAGGTTGTGCGCGCGGCATTGCTCGCCCATCTGGCCAATCCGAACCATGGGCAGGCCGAATGATCCCGAAATCTCGACGTGATAGCGATTCGAAATGTGCGCGCAGATATCGGCGTTGTTCATGCCGTCGGGAATGGCGATGCCGACCACCGAATTCAGGCGCGACGTGGGCGGCGTGAACAGGCGCAGACCCATGGCCTCGATCCCGTTCTGCAGGGCCTGCGAGCAACGGTAATGGCGCGCAAAGCGCTCTTCCAGCGTTTCGGCGCACACCAGGCGCAGCGCTTCGTGCAGGGCCAGGACGCCGGACACCGGCGCCGTGTAGTGATAGCCGCCCTTGTGCCAGAAGTTTTCGGCCAGCTTGGCATCCAGGCACCAGTGCGAATTGCTGGAGGTGCGGGTATTGATGCGATCCCAGGCTTCGTTGGAAAACGCGATCAGCGAGACTCCGGGGATCGAAGACAATCCCTTCTGGCCACCGGTGATCACGGCATCGATCTGCCAGTCGTCCATTTGCAGCGGCATCGTGCTCAAGGTGCAGACGGCGTCCACGATCACGAGACAGCCGTACTTCTTGGCGGCGCGGGCAATGGCGGGCAGTTCGCGATTGAACACCGTGTTGGACGTTTCACCTTGCACGATGGTCAGGCATTCCGGACGATGCTTGGCAATCAGGGCTTCGACTTCGTCGGCGGGCGCATAGTGGTGGCCATCTACATCGAAGGTAATGACTTCGGCGCCCAGCCGGCGCGACATTTCGGCCATCCGCGCGCTGAAGAATCCGTTCACCACGCACAGCACCTTGTGACCCGGCAGCACCAGGTTGCTGATCGCCATTTCCATGGCCGCCGAGCCCGGACCGGCCACGCCCATCACCCATTCGGACTTGGTCTGGAAGACATAACGGCCCATCTCCTTGACCTGCGAGATGATCGTCGACATCGTGGCGCCCAGGTGGTTGATCACCACCGAATTCGCTCGCGCCACCGCCTCGGGAATCGGCACCGGCCCGGCGCCCATCATCAGCAGGGGGTCGTCGGGCAGGATGTCGCTCAGCACGCGCACTTCGGGCGGCGCGGAAAATGTCAGCGCGGCATGAGGAGCGGAACGAACGGGAGTGGAGTCGTCAACGGAACGGAGCAAGGGGGTCGGCATACGAAGTTGTGCAGCAAAAGAGAAAGGGGGCACGCGACAGTGACGTTAGCACACCGGCCGCGGCCGCCCCGAATGGTAATCTACACGGTCCGGCGCACCGGGCGACAGGCCCGTCTTTTTGCTGCCGGACGTGCTTTCAAGTGAAACACATTCCTTCGTAAAACACGCTGAACGCGCGGCCCGACGCCCCCAGATTTGCGGCCGCGCGACAATCGATCCTCGTTCGCCCGTGCGCGTCGAGTTGCCACGGAGCCCGAGCATGTCCTTTCTTGCCCCCACCTCGTCATCCAATGCCTCGTTTGCCGATTCGCCTCTGGCCCGCACGCTGTGCGGCATGCCCAAGGCCGAATTGCACATGCATATCGAAGGGTCGCTTGAACCCGAGCTGATCTTTGCGCTGGCCCAGCGCAACGGCGTTACCTTGCCCTACGCTTCAGTCGACGAACTGCGGAACGCGTATGCCTTTACCGATCTGCAATCTTTCCTGGACATCTACTACGCTGGCGCGAGCGTCCTGCTGACCGAGCAAGACTTCTACGACATGACCTGGGCCTATGTGGAACGCGCCGTGGCCGACCACATCGTCCATACCGAAATCTTTTTCGATCCGCAAACCCACACCGTGCGCGGCGTGCCGGTCGATGTGGTCGTGAACGGCATTGCCCGTGCGCTTGACGATGCCGAATCCCGGCATGGCCTGTCGAGCCGCATGATCCTGTGCTTTTTGCGGCATCTGCCCGAAGAGGACGCCTTTGCCACCCTGGCGTCGGCCGAACCCTGTTTCAAGACCGTGCCGCGCCTGATCGGCGTCGGCCTGGACTCGTCGGAGCAAGGCAACCCGCCCGAAAAATTTGCCCGCGTCTTTGCGCGATGCGAAGCCCTGGGCCTGCGCCGCGTCGCCCATGCCGGCGAAGAAGGTCCGGCGCAAAACATTCGTGATGCCCTTGACCTGCTGCATGCCGAACGGATCGACCACGGCGTCACGGCGATCGAAGATCCGGCGCTGCTGCAACGCCTGGCTGCCCAACAGATTGCGCTGACGGTGTGCCCGTTGTCCAACGTCAAGCTCAAGGTGTTCGACGACATGACGGCGCACAGCCTGCCTCGGTTACTCGACGCCGGGGTGGCCGTGACGATCAATTCCGACGACCCGGCGTACTTTGGCGGCTATCTCAATGCCAACTACCTGGCGGTATTCGACGCACTGCCCTTGGGCGAAGACACCGCGTACCAGCTCGCGCGCAACAGCCTTGAAGCCGCATTCGCGACAGAACAGGAGAAAGCCCGCTGGATCGCGCAGCTGGACGCCTTCTGGGCCGACCACTCCGCCGAATGACGAGGCCGCCTGACTGAGTCAGTCAGAAGCCGAAGTGCTCAAGCCCCGGGTGACCATCGGGCCGACGGCCCTGTGGCCAGAAGAAGGCCCGGTCCGACTCCTCGATCGCCAGGTCATTGATGCTGGCATGGCGCTCGGCCATGTAGCCGGCCGCATCGAACGCCCAATTTTCATTGCCATATGAACGGAACCAGTTGCCTGCGTCATCGTGCCATTCGTATGCGAAACGCACGGCAATCCGGTTGCCGCCGTACGCCCATAAAGACTTGATGAGCCGGTATTCATGCTCCCGCGCCCACTTTCTTTGCAGCAGCGCGATGATCTCCGGCCTGCCGCTGGCAAACTCGTCCCGGTTCCGCCACCGGCTGTCGGGCGTGTAGGCCAGCGCTACCTTGGCTGGATCGCGGCTGTTCCACCCATCTTCGGCAAGGCGCACCTTGAGCGCTGCGGTGGTTTCATTGAAAGGCGGGAGCGGAGGACGTTCTGCTTCGAGCATGGTGTGGACCTTACAAGGGGTGAAATGGTAGTGGCGCGCTTGCCGCAAGCAAGGCTGCGCCAGCCGCCTGCGCATCGCGCGCAGCGCTTGGATTGCCGCTGACCATGGCGACGGCGATCGCACCGTCGATCAGGATCAGCCATTGGCGAGCCAGGGCGTCCCGGGCGGCGGGCGGCAGATCGAGCCCGGACGCTGTCTCTTGTATGAACACCAGCAGATCTGCCTTGTGTTCCTTGGCCAGCATCCGGATGGCCGATTCGGGGTCACCAATCTCACCCGCTGCGTTAAGAAACGCGCAGCCGTGGTAGCGAGGGTCGATGAACCAGGTCGTCAGCACGTCGAACATGCCCAGCAGCCGGGCGGCAGCGTCCTGTCCGGTAGCAAGGGTGCGAGTGCGGAACCAGTGCATCCAGCGATCGTGGCGCGCACGAAGGGCAGCTTCGACAAGCACGTCCTTGGACCCGAAATGGGCATACACGGTCTTACGTGACACGCCCGAGGCCTTGACGATCGCATCCACGCCCGTCCCATGGATTCCGTCGCGATAGACAAGCGATTCGGTAGTGGCAAGCAGGCGGTTGACGGGATCAGGGGTGGGGGTCATTGGCAGGGTAGTGTCGTTTTGCGGCATGGTGTGCATGGTAGAACGATCGTTCTCCTTTGGCAAGTCGTGGGTGGATGATTGCGTCCAAGCGGATTTGACAGCTGTTGTTGCGCGGTGATCGCTGCATTGTGCAGGGCATGAACCTGCACCCCGATGCCTCAACATGTACTTTTTGTAGTACGCTCAAGGTGATTAGTGATGACCGCCCCACCTGCAAAACGCGCACTGGTGTTCTTTCGAACCGCCACGGGAAAGGAGCCGGTCAGGGAATGGCTCCTGACGTTAAGCCAGGAGGACAGGTTGCAGGTGGGCTATGACTTGATGCGGACCCAATGGAGGTGGCCGGTTGGCATGCCGCTGTGCAGATCCTTGGGCGATGGGCTTTGGGAGACCAGGTCGACGCTGGCTGGAAATCGAATTGCGAGGGTTGTGTTTACCTCGCACCGCGGCGTCCTTGTGGCATTGACCGGGTTCATCAAAAAGACACAAACGACTCCCACCGCTGAGTTGGAACTGGCTCGACGGCGAAAGAAGGAATTGCTTCATGACGAATAAACATCTCGGATCCAGCCTGGATAGCTTTCTGGTCGAACAAGGAATGTATGAAGAAGCCCAGTCGCTGGCCGTCAAGGAAGTGGTTGCCTGGCAGCTCGCTGATGCGATGGAAAAGCGTTCGCTTAGCAAAGCACGACTCGCAACGCTTTTGAAAACCAGCCGGTCGCAAGTGGATCGGCTGCTGGATCCCGCTTGTGATGTCAGGCTGTCTACCCTGGAAAGAGCAGCAACGTTGGTTGGGCGAAAGCTGAAATTGGAGCTGGTCTAGGAGGTCTTGTTGGACCAGGCATGTCAGGTGCGTTCCTGATCAGGCCTCGCCGGGCGTCCAGTCGGGGCTGTAGCCGCCCAGGGCCGGGTGGTACATCTCGTCGCCGTCGTGCTGAGTGAATTCGACGTTGAGGCGGTCTTCCGCCAAACCCAGAATATCGATGCAATGCGCGCACAGGGCGCGGGCGACCTGCATGCGCTGCTCGGCCGGCCGGCCTCGGCGGATGTCCAGCATCAGCATTGACACTGGCACGGGATCGTTGCCTGCTTCAGTGATTCGCCACACGCCGCCTTCGCCCAACTCCCGAATGGCGACGCTGATCCGGCGAATGTCGACCGACATCATTTCCGCGTAGGTGGCGCACATTTTTGCGGCCAGCCGCTGTTTGACTTCGACGGGATATCGCGCGTTGACGTCAAGTTGAAGGTAGGGCACGGCAAGTCCTTGGAAGGTGGCCCGGGATGCGGGGCGGCGTTTTATTTGGGTAGTCGCGAAACCATGTAGTCGACCGCGGCCTGGATCTCTTCGTCAGAGCAGGCGGAGCACGTGCCGCGCGGCGGCATCCATCCCAGGCCTTTGATCACGTGTGCAGTGAGTGTGCCAGGGGGCTGGGCAAGACGGGGCGCCCAGGCGGCTTTGTCGGTCAATCTCGGCGCATTGCGCATGCCATAGGTGTGACAGGATGCGCAGCTGACGCTGTAGACAGAGGCTCCAGACCGGGCGGGCTTGCCGGCGGCGGCCACGAGCTGGACGGGTGAAGCGGGGTGGGGGGCCACTCCGAGCTGGGTGGATCGAGCCGGGGCGGGTGCAGCGGTTGGAGCTGCGGTCAAAGCAGCAGGTGCGGCGGCCTCTACCGAACTTATTATGGCGGGGCCCACCGTTGCAAGCACGAAGAGCGTGTACAGGTTCACCAGCGCGTGCGGAGCGGGCTTGGCCGTTGCGGGGCGCGCGAGTGAACGCAATGGAAAGCGAAGGTAGTGCATGGTCGACAAGTGCCGTGTAAAGCCTGAATGCGATGGTAGGGACAACGATGCAAGTGTCTGCCAGGTGCAGATGCGGGAAAGCGCCAAGGACATTATGAACCACGGGGAGGGCCGTGCTGGCCGGGCGACCTCAAGGCTTTCATCGACGCCGCCCTTAAATCACCGATCTTTGCATCCACAAGCCGAACGTCAGCACGTCAGCGTCCCTACCCCCAACGTCGCCATCCCGGGCGCCACCATCCCAAGCGCCACCATCCCAAGCGTCACCATTTCAAGCGTCACCATTTCAAGCGTGACCACCCTAGCGTGACCACCCTAGCGTAACCACCCTAGCGTAACCACCTGCAGCGTCGCCACCCTCAGCGTAATCACCCTCAGCGTAATCACCCTCAGCGTAATCACCCTCAGCGTCACCACCCCAGCGTGACCCCCTCGGCGTCACCACCCACAGCGTCACCATCCACAGTGTCATCACCCCAACGTCACCATCCCTACGTCACCATCCCAACGTCACCATCCCAGACGATGGCTGTCTTCGGTCGCCTGGTGCCGCGCGTCGTCGTCGCTGTGCAGGTAGCGGCTGGTCGTGGTCAACGAGGCGTGGC
This sequence comes from Pigmentiphaga litoralis, assembly GCF_048632615.1. Taxonomy (GTDB): domain Bacteria; phylum Pseudomonadota; class Gammaproteobacteria; order Burkholderiales; family Burkholderiaceae_B; genus Pigmentiphaga; species Pigmentiphaga litoralis_B. The sequence continues at coordinate 5,417,556 of NZ_CP184479.1, read as the reverse complement.
CCAGGTTGTCGCGAACGTGGCGAAGGTCCATGTCGCCGGTGGCCATGGCGGATCCTGCCGTGTGGCGCAGCCAGTGGGCCGATGCGGCGGCCAGGATGTCAGCGGTGTGGGCATGCTCCGGACCCTGCGCACGCACGCGGTCGGCGGTGCGCACGAACACCTGTTTTGCGATCAGGTGAATGGCGCTGCGCGTCATGGGCCGCGGCTTGCCACCGATCGGTGCCAGCAGCGGGCGTGTTTCGCCAGGCGCCGGCTCTGAAGGAAGTCCCGTTGACTGGCGGTAGGCGGCCAACTCGTCCATCAGTTCCTTAGTGGCAGGCACCAGGCGCAGCTTGTCTCCCTTGCCCAGAATTTCCAGCCACCACCGTGTCGTGCCTGAGCGGTCCCGTCGCGGAAAGAAGGCACCCATGCTGTTGCCGGCGACTTCGGAGATGCGCATCCCGCTCAGGTAAAGCAGCGTGAATAACCAACGGACGCGGTGGTAGTGCTCGATGTCGCGCCGACTGCCGCGGGGCAGATCTGCGATCGTCGCCTTGACCTCTTGCCACATCGCGTCGTCCAGATACCGCACCACGCGGGGCGCGGCGTGGCGTTGCCGCTGCCTGAACAGCGAAAGTGGATTGCCCGCCAGATAGCCCGCATGCACGAGCCAGGAGAACAAAGTGTTGAGGATGACGATCGCCTGGCGCTGACTGGCCGGGGAGAGCGGGCCCGCGAACGGCCGCCACCCAGCGTCCCCGCGCGCGCGTTTTCGACCGGCCGGCATGACCCAACGATCCACGGGCTGTGGGTCGGCCAGGAATCGCTGGTACGCCAGCAGGTCTTCATGCGTCAGGGATGCCAGCGGCTTGCGCAGTTCGATCACCGACCAGAACAGCAGGCGTTCGGCTTCCTTGCGATAGCTGTCGAACGTCGTCTTCGTCTGCGAAAACCGCGCGAGCCACGCTTTCAGAGCATCGACATCGGCGTTGGCCGCAATCTGCGAGCGAGCGGCAGTTGCGCGGTTGCTCCCATGGGTGCCGTCAAGGTCGGCCGACATATCGCGCAACAGAGTCTGGATGTCCGTTGTTGGGAGGGTGTCCACAAGAACGGGACGGGGTGGCGCGTGCGTCATGTAGTCATAAGTGCTTTTCATCAGGACTGCCGACGGTTGCTCTGCGATGGCAGCGGGCGTTCGGCGTGGGCGGTTGGCGTGGGCATACGGTTGCAGGCATTGATGAGGCGTTGCGCACGACGCCCTCGTATCGTGAGAAGCGTTTGCTCTGAACGGAGCGGTCGCCTGTCTCGGTCGCCTGTCTCGTTCGGACCTGGGCAACCGCAGCGTTTCGCCAAGGCCCGTTCATTGGCCGCAGTCACGCGGTGCTGCACGACTACGGCGCGTGTTCGTATCGACTTTATCGGGTGTTTTCAGATGCTCGTATTTTCTCAAATGCGCCCGGCAGGTCGCCGTTTTTGCTCATGCCCACTCTCGTCACGCTCGGCACTATGACAGCTAACCAACGGCAGCCCTCAAACGACGATTATTCGACAGTAGAACAATAATGTCAAAAAAGACCAACTTCAATCCGATATTATTACGTATTACGTAGTAATATTGAATGATGCTGAGCGCGTTCCCGTACACATGCCCGAAATAGACGAAAACCAGCTCTCTGCCGATGTCGAAGAGCTAAAAAAGCAGTTTTCAAACACCCAAGCCCTCTACAAGGAGGTCTGTGGGTTGATGTTCCTGCGTTATGGCATCACGCCTACGGTGAACCGCCTGTACCAACTGGTCCGGCGGGGCAGCATGTCGGTTCCATCGGACGCCTTGCGGCAGTTCTGGCAGGAACTACGCGAAAAAAGCCGCGTGCGCATCGATCATCCCGATTTGCCCGACACCTTGAAAACCGCAGCGGCGGAGTCGATGGCCACGATGTGGCGGCTGGCGCAGCAGGCCGCGATGGAAGGGCTGGCGGCGTCGCGGGACGAAGCGGCGGAGCAGGTGAGGGCGGCGCACCAGGCGGCGCGAGACCAGGCGGCGGCGTTTGAAGCGGCCGAGGCGCGCTTTACCGCGTTGGTCGAGACCGAGCGGCGGCGTGCCGACGACCTCTCGGCGCGGTTGGCCGACCGCGAGGCAGCGTATGCCCGGCTGGCGGATCAGCGAACCTCCGACCATGCGGCCCACGTCCGCCGGTTGGCAGCCGCCGCGCAGGCGGAGGCTGTCGCGACCAGCGAGCGCGATGTGGCCCGCAAGGAGCTGTTGGCCGCCCAGGCGGACACCGAAAAGATCCTGGCGACCTTCAATGCTCAACTGGACAAGTTTCGGGAGGACAGCGCAGCGTCGGAGGCGCGCCATGTCGCGCTCGAGCGCCGTGCCTTGATGGACCTGGACCAGGAACGCCAGCGCGGCAACCGGCTCGCCAAGCAGTTGGAGCAGGCGCAACAGAGATTGAATGACACCCTGTCCGAGCAGGCACGGACCACAGCGACTCTGCAGAACCAGATCGGTTCGCTGCAGGCGCGGCAGGGCGAGTCGGAAGGCCGGCTGGCTGCAGCCCGTGAAGACAGCGGCCGTTGGCAGGCCGCGTGCGAACGCCTGCAGTTCGAATTGGCAAGGCAGCAACACGCCGCTTCGGTCAGAGCTAAAGCAACCAGGGCCAATGCTGGGGCGGGCGCAACGACCGATATCACGGCTCAGGCACCGACTCAACCCGTGGTTGGCGCGCCACCGGAGCCCACCGCCAAGGCGGAGACCGACATGACGCCTGATGCTACGCCTGATGCAGCGACCGCACCTGATGCGGCAGCCGCGTCCTCACCTGCGACAACGACCGACGCCGCAGCCATGGCCAAGGCTCGCCGACCATCACACAAGAAGTCACGACAATGAGCCCAGGCAACACTTCTACTTCTGCCTTCCTCGCCCTGTGGAACGACATCGATCCGCCCCGCATCACGGAGTACGAGCGGTGGCACACGCTGGAACACGTCCCCGAGCGCGTCTGGGTGCCGGGGTTCCTGTCCGGCACCCGTTATGTCGCAACCCGGTCCGGCCAGCCGCGCTACTTCACCCGCTACGACCTGAATGATTTATCTGCGCTCGCCACGCCGGCCTATCAGGATCTGGTCGAACATCCGACGCCCTGGAGCGCGTCGATGCGGCCGGCGTTTTCCAATTTGCTTCGTAAACCCTGTCAGCGGGTCGCCTTGGTGGGGACAACGCAAGGCGCTGCCTTGCTGGTCATGCGGCTGGTTTGGGCTGGGCCGATCGGTCGCGATGCCGCAGCGCGCAGCGCGCACCAGGTACTGACCCAGGGTGCCCGGGACGTGGTGACCCGAGTCACCGTGGGACGCGTCCAGCCGGCAGGTCCGCAAGCGATGGGAAACGTGGACGACGCGCCCGAGGGCGACGAGTGGATCTATATGATCGAAGCGACGGATCCCGAGCAGCTGGCGACCGTTGAAGCGTCGGCAAGGACCGTGCTCTCGGCGATGGCCGCCGACCCAACGACGCAGCAAACCGGTACGACGATGCCGCGCGCCAGTCCAACGCCCCCGCATGCCGATTCCCGCGCCCGGCAAGTCCAGCCCGATCCAGGTCCAGGGGTTCAACCCCTCTGGCTTGCCGCCACCCACTACCGCTACGCCAGCCAGGTGCTGCACGCGAACGTGGCGCGTCCTGGGCGCCCCGCAGCGCGCATCGACCTGATGGCCAGCAGCGAGATCACCCCGTCCGTACCACCAAAGCGTTAGCGGTTGTGCCAGCCATTCGGGTGGTGTGGCAGCCGGGGGCAAAAGCCGCCATACTTTCGCAGCCTGCGTTGCCCGCCAGGGATGGCCTTCCGGCAGCCGCGCCACCTCCGCCGTCCGCGAACACCACAACGTCCGCGAACACCCCGCCGTCACCAAGGAACACCCGTATGTCCGCCGCGCCCGATGCCGCCTCGATCGAACCCGTCCAGATGGGCGAACTTGCCTGCTGGCGGGTCCGCACCCAATGGGCGGAAGCCCTGATTGCCACGCAGGGCGCGCAGTTGCTCAGCTACACGCCGCATGGGCAGCCACCGATCGTCTGGCTGAGCGAGGACGCGAAGTTCTTGCGCGGGCAGCCCCTGCGCGGTGGCGTGCCGGTGTGTTGGCCTTGGTTTGGCGACCTGGCCCGGAACCCGCAGTCGGTGCGCGATATGTTCGCCCCCGACGCCGCGGCGCCGGCCCATGGGGTAGTGCGTGGGGTGGACTGGGAGGCCGGCGCCGCGACCGCCGAATATGGCCGGGTCGTCATGGACTTTCATTGCCACATGCCCAATGGGTCCGGCGAATGGAAGCACCCTGCGGACCTGCTGATCCGCTTCCGGATGGGCGAATCGCTGGAGATTGAACTGTGCACCCATAATTTCGGTGACGCGCCGATCACGGTGAGCCAGGCGCTGCATACGTACTTTGCTGTCAGCGACAGCCGCCAGATCACGATCGAGGGCCTGGAAGACACGACGTACATCGACACGATGCGGAATTGGGAAGCTGCGACGCAGACGGGGCCGATCCGCATCGAAGGCGAGACCGACCGGATCTACACGGGCATCGATCGCGCCATTGATATCGTGGATCCGGGCTGGCAACGTCGCATCCGTATCGAAGCGTCGCAGTCGCGGTCGGCCGTGGTGTGGAACCCGTGGGTCGAAAAGGCCGCCCGGCTGTCGCAGTTCGCGGATGATGCGTGGCAGCGCATGGTCTGCATCGAGACGGCGCGTGTCTGGGATGATGTGCTGGTCGTGGCGCCAGGCAAGACCGAATCCATGTCGGTCACGATCCGCGTCGACGCCGCGGCGCCTGCGGCCGGCGCAAGGACCGCGGGAACGAGGCCTGCCGGATCGACAGACGCAGCCACGCACTCAACGACGGGCGCAGCGACAACGACGCCTGCGAACCCTGCCGGCGCGACTTGAGGCGCGGGCGACGTCGCCATGGGCACCCGCCAGAGCGCCATCGATTACCTGCTGGAACAGGTAGCGGACGCGGGCATCGTGACATCGCGCAAAATGTTTGGTGAGTACGCGGTGTACTGCGACGGCAAGGTGGTGGCCCTGGTGGTGGGCGATCAGGTCTACCTGAAGCCGACCGACGCGGGTCGCGCGTACCTGGTCGAGGTGGAAGAAGGCTTTCCGTTCCCAGGCGCCAAGCCGTGGTTCGCCATTCCCGGTGACCGGTGGGACGACCGGCGCTGGAGCGCGGGGTTGATTGCTACGACTGCCGCGGCCTTGCCCGAGCCCGTCATACGCAAGCGGCGGAAACGCGCCAGCGCGAACAGGCCGGGAAGTTGATCATCTGCTCCATGGCTTTCACGTAACGAATCGACGGCCGTGGTTACCGCGGCTTACCCGGCGCCGCGGCCTTGCCGTTAGGATGCAGGCTCATCCTTGCCATTCGACCCCGGGCGCCTATGTTTCGATTGACCTTGTTGTGGCACCGGCTTCGCGCCCAGATGTGGTGGCGGCCAACGCTGTGGAGCGTGTTTGCTGTCTTTGCCGCGTTGATCGCCGCGGTCGCCAATTACTACGTGCCCGACAGCGCCGTGCCGGATATCGAGCGCAGCACCCTGCAGGGCCTGCTCACGATCATCGCGTCGAGCATGTTGGCGGTCAGCACCTTTTCCTTGTCCATCCTGGTGGGCGCGTTCACGTCGGCATCGACGTCGGCCACGCCGCGCGCGACGCGTCTGGTCATGGCCGACGATCGCGCGCAGTCGGCGATCGCCAGTTTCATTGCGGCGTTCATCTACGCCATCATTGCCTTATGCGCACTGGGCGTCGGGTATTACGGGCCCGCCGGCCGCTTCGTCCTGCTGGCCGGCACGATATGCGTGCTGATTTACATCATTGTGTCGCTGCTGCGGTGGATTCAGACCTTGTCATCCATCGGCCGTTTGAGCACCACGATCGCCACGGTGGAATCCGCCGCCACCACTTCGCTGCGCGCCCATCGGCGCGACCCTTTACTGGGCGCATTGCCGGCGCCAGCGCAGCCGGTGCACGGCGTGCCCTTGCACCTGTCGCAAACAGGCTACCTGCAGCATCTGGACATGGGCCGCCTGAACGAAGCGGCCAAGAAGGCCAAGGCAACCTTGCATATTGTCATGCGGCCCGGCGCGATGCTGCACCCGGCCCGTGTGGTAGCGGTGTGGTCCAGGCCACCGGCGCTGTCGGTGGAGGAACAGCGCAAGCTGGAGGCCGCGTTTGTGGTCGGCCCGGAGCGCAGTTTCGAACAGGACCCGCGCTTCGGGGTGATCGTCATGGCGGAGATCGGGCAGCGGGCCTTGTCGGCGGCCACGAACGATGCGGGAACGGCGATCATCGTGATCGGCGCGTTGGCCAGGATTCTGATCGATACGGCGGCGGCGCCCGACGGGGACGCTTCCCCGCAGCCTGGACGTTTTACGCACTTGACGCTGGCGGAGCTGGACGAAGCGGACCTGATCCGCGATACATTCGATCCCCTGTCTCGCGACGGGGCCAGCCTGATCGAGATCGGCGTGCGCCTGCAGAAGGCGCTGGGCGCCATCAGCCTGGGAACGAAGGGGGCGCTGGCCGACGCGGCGCGCCGCCAGGCTTGGCGCAGCTACGAACGGGCCCGGATGGCGTTGACCTTCGAGGAAGACCGCCTGGTGCTGGAAGCCCTGGCCAGAGAGGCGGCCGGGGACGCGGCATCCACCTCAACGACGCCTGCCGGCCAGCTCAATACGCAACGCTAGGTCATCCCATCGGCGTCATCAGGTCGCGAGGCAAGGCGGGTGACCGATTACTGCAGCGCCGCCGATGCCTTGGCCGCGAGCTTGGTCTTGAACAACCAGCTCTTGTAGTCGTCCAGATCGCCGTCGAACGGCTTGACGGCGCCGTCGGCTACGATCACAAACTGGTCGGTCGTCGCCCGAAGCAGGTGGCGATCGTGCGACACCAGCACCAAGGTGCCTTCGAACTGCGCCAGCGCCATCGTCAAGGCTTCGCGCGTTTCCAGGTCCAGGTGATTGGTCGGTTCGTCCAGCAGCAACAGGTTTGGCCGCTGCCACACGATCAGCGCCAGCGCAAGCCGGGCCTTTTCACCGCCTGAAAACGGCCGGATGGACGTGGTGGCCATGTCGCCCGCAAAGTTGAAGCTGCCCAGGAAGTTGCGCAGTTCCTGCTCGCGCGTGGTCGGGGCAATCTTGTTCATGTGCCACAACGGCGATTCGTCATGGCGAAGCATCTCGACCTGGTGCTGGGCAAAGTAGCCGATGGACAGGCCCTTGCCGAACACGGTGTCGCCGCTCAAGGCCTGCAGTTCGCCCGCAATCGTCTTGATGAAGGTGGACTTGCCCGCACCGTTCACGCCCAGAAGGCCGATACGCTGGCCGCCCTGCAACGAAAAATTGATGCCGTCGATGATCACCTTGTGCGCCACGGCGTCGTCGTCGGGCTCGCCCAGCCGATAGCCTGCCTGCACGCCGTCCATGATCAACAGGGGATCCGGCGCGCGCAGGGGCTCGCGAAAGGTGAACGAAAATTCCGCGGGAGGTCGCAGCGGGGCAATTTCTTCGAGCTTGGCCAGCGCCTTGATTCGGCTTTGCGCCTGGCGCGCCTTGCTGGCCTGGGCCGAGAAGCGGTCGATGAAGGACTTCAGGTGCGCGCGCTGGCGCTGCTGCTTTTCCATCATGCCCTGGGCCAGCACCAGCTGCGCGGCGCGCTGGCGCTCGAACGAACTGTAATTGCCCGAGTAGCGCTTGAGCTTGCGATCGTCGATGTGGACGATCACATTCACGACTTCATCCAGAAAGTCGCGGTCATGCGAGATGACCAGCATGGTGCCCGGATACCGTTTGAGCCAGTCTTCGAGCCAGATAATGGCGTCCAGGTCCAGGTGATTGGTCGGCTCGTCCAGCAACAGCAGGTCGGATGGGCACATCAGCGCCTGCGCCAGGTTCAGGCGCATCCGCCAGCCGCCCGAAAAGCTCGTCAGGGGCTCGTCCATCTGCGCCAGCGAGAATCCCAGGCCAAGCAGCAGCTGTTCCGCTCGAGACCGCACGGTATAAGCGTCGGCATCGGCCAGCAGGCCGTACAGTTCCCCAATCATCAGGCCGTTTTCGGCGGTATCGGGTTCACTTTCCAGCTGGGCAAGACGGGCTTCCAGGGCCCGCAGGCCAACGTCGCCGTCGATGGCGTAGTCAATGGCGGAGCGGTCCAGTGCGGGCGTTTCCTGCGCGACGTAGGCGACGCGCCAGGTGGGCGGAAAACTCAGGTCGCCCTGGTCCGGATGCAGTTCCCCTCGCAACAGGGCGAACAGGCTCGACTTGCCCGCGCCATTGGCCCCGATCAGGCCGATTTTGTCACCCGGATTGAGGAGGACGTCGACCTTGTCGAGCAGCGGCTTGATACCGCGAATGAGGGTGACTTGCTGGAAGCGGATCATTAATGAAAGGCAGGGGAGGGGTGATGGCAGCCCGCGAGGTTACTTCAAATACCGGGTTTACCTGTAGCTGGAATGTCCAAAGTGCGGAAGTGCGACGGTCCGTACCTTCGAATCGGCAGAATTGGAGAGATTTGCAAATCCGGTGGGCGATTATTGCCGAGGACTTCCGCCTGTCCTCCGGAAAAGCTTGCTGGCAAGGGGTCTCGAGGCCGGGAACGACGTTTGCGGATACTCAGCCGTTACCCAACACCCACAACAAGAGGCAAAACCATGGCTGATACGTTTAGCGATACCCGTCCCGTTACTGGTCTGTTCAACGACCGCGAATCCGCCGAGCGCGCTTATAACTCCGTCAGCACTCGCGGCTACGGCAGCGACGATATCAACGTCGTGATGTCCGACGACACCCGCGCCACGCATTTCGGCAACACCGAACTGGCCGAGACCGAATTGGGCAATAAGGCAGCCAAGGGCGCCGGTGTCGGTGGCGCCATCGGCGGCACCATTGGTGCGATCGCTGCCGCCGTTGCGGCGATTGGCACATCGCTCGTGCTGCCCGGTCTGGGCCTCGTGGTTGCCGGTCCGCTCGCGGCGGCATTCGCAGGCGCAGGCGCCGGTGCGGCGGCAGGCGGCTTGGTGGGCGCGCTGGTAGGCTGGGGCATCCCGGAAGAGCGCGTCCGCCACTATGAAGAAGGCGTGAAGAAGGGCGGCATCCTGATCGGCGTGCGTCCGAAGAATGCGGAAGACGCCGCATTCATCGAACAGGAATGGAAGGCCAATCGCGGCGAGCACGTGTACTACTAAGCTGCGGAATCGAATGCATCATTGGGGGAGCCAGTGCCGTCTGCATGGATATCATGGCGTCCCCTGAGCAGTTGAGTTCTGAATGGCCGCACTGAAAAAAACAACGCCGCCCTGCGCAAGCACGGTGGCGTTGTTGTTGCTGCAGCTGCCCCGGGCAGCGGTAACGAAGCCTTGAGTCCGAGTCGATGGTGGGCCAGAACGCCCGCCGGTCAGGGATACGGCATCGCCATCCGTTCGCCCATGCGCGTTGGCACCAACGCGGCGAATTTCGGATCCCAGCGGACGCGGTTCGCGCCGAACAGCAGCACCACGGTCGACCCCAGCAGGAAGCGGCCCATCTCCGCGCCCTTGTCCAGACGGACAGGCGTCATGCCGTCAACGTTATATCGTTTGACCACCACGTCGGGGCTGTGCGGAGCGACCCGTCCACCCCACACCGTTTCCATCGACCCGACGATCATCGCGCCCACCAGCACCACGGCCATGGGGCCGAGGTCCGTGTCGAACATGCAAACCAGGCGTTCATTGCGGGCAAACAGGCCCGGCACCTGACTGGCCGTCACCGGGTTGACCGAAAACAGCCGCCCTGGCACATAGATCGTTTCGCGCAAGGTGCCCGCCAGCGGCATGTGCACGCGGTGATAGTCCCGCGGCGACAGATACACCGTGGCGAACTGGCCGTTCATGAACGGCGCGGCACGGCCCGCATCGCCTCCCAGCAGGTCGCGCGCGGTAAAGCTGTGGCCCTTGGCCTGAAAGATGTTGCCCTGTTCGATCCGGCCCAGCTGGCTGACCGCGCCGTCAGCAGGACACAGCACCGCGCCTTCGGTTGCATCAAGCGGCCGCGCGCCGTGTTTGAGTGCGCGGGTGAAGAACGCGTTGAAGGTGTCGTAGGCCAGGGGATCCCGAAGAAAGGCCTCGTTCATGTCCACGCCGTATTTGCGGATGAACGTGGTGATCATCCAGTTCTTGATGGCGGGCGTGCGGCATTCGGATGCGGCGCCAAACGCTTTCGAGATCAGGTCATGCGGCGCCGCATATTGGCTGAGGACGAAAAGCTGGTCTTTGATGGACATTGAATGTCGCCGCCGGGGAAGGGCGGCAGGGCGGTCAGAGATGGCGGGATATTACACGCGTGTCCCTCGCGAAGGAGTGAGTGTCTGTACCGGTTGCATGCTGGCATTTATGATGGTCGTAATGTAAACTCGGGTTTTGCTGGAGATACCGCATGGCAAAAGTGTCCCGGGAACAGGCCGCCGCCCACCGCAAGGCCATCGCCGACGCGTCCGCCCGCCTGTTCCGCGAACGTGGGCTTAATGGCATCAGCGTGTCGAACCTGATGGCTGAGGTGGGCCTGACCCACGGTGGCTTTTATGGCCACTTCGCGTCCAAGGACGAGCTGGCCACGATCGCCTGCCAGCGTGCTTTCGAAGAATCCGCGTTGAAATGGCAGACGCGCTTCCAGGATTGGGGACCCGAAGCCGACCAATTCGCGCGTTATGTAGCGTCCTATTTGTCGACTGATCACCGTGAACGGGCGGGGCAGGGGTGCACTGCTGTCGCCTTGGCCGCCGACGTGGCGCGCGAACCCGATGGCAAACCGGTGCGGGACGCCTTCTTGAAGGGTCTGGAAGGCATGATCGAGCGGCTGATGGCGGCCACGGGCGAGCGGTCGGCCCATGGCGACCGCGACGTGGCGCTCGCGCAGCTGGCGACCCTGGTGGGCGCCTTGACCCTTGCGCGCGCAACGCGGGGCAGCCCCTTGTCGGACGACATTCTGGCAGCGTCATTGCGGTCGTTGATTGGCGACAGTCATGCGTAGTCCACTGGCGACGTCGTCCTCCGGCGTGGGCGCGGTGGCGCCGGGTAGTGCGTCGCCCGCTACCGGCACGCCGCCTGGCGCAGCCGCGATGCGGGCCCAGCGCCTGCTGCACGGGCCCGTCCTCGCCACCATCCTGCTGCTGGCCGCGCCCAACCTGTTGATGATGCTGGCGCAGGCGGCCGCCAATTTTCTTGAAAGCTATTACGTGGGCCTGCTGGGCGTGGATGCCCTGGCGGGCGCGGCCTTGGTGTTTCCCGTCGTCATGCTGATGCAAATGATGTCGGCGGGCGGTATTGGCGGTGGCGTGTCTTCCGCGATTGCGCGCGCATTGGGCGCGGGCCGTCACGAACAGGCCGAGGCCCTGGCGCTGCACGCCTTCGTGCTGGCGATCGCCGCAGGCCTGCTGTTCACGATCGCGGCGATCGTGGGCGGCCCATTGCTGTATTCCGCAATGGGAGTGCAGGGCGAGGCGCTGAAGGCGGCGCTGACGTATTCCAACGTGATTTTTTGGGCGCCACTTTCTTGTGGGTGGCGAACCTGATGGCCAGCGTATTGCGGGGTACGGGCAACATGGCGTTGCCCGCCATGGTGCTGACCCTGGGCACCCTGGTGTTGCTGGTCACGTCGCCGGTCCTGATCTTTGGTGTGGGTCCGATCCCGGGCATGGGCATCGCCGGCGCCGGTCTTGCCCTGGTGCTGTACTACGTGCTGGCGACGGCGATCCTGCTGTTCAAGCTGGTACGCGGCACCGGCGGCCTGAAGCTCGGTTGGCACCATCGCCTGCACTGGGCCGGCTTTGCCGACATCCTTGGCGTCGGCGGTTGGGCGCTGATCAACAACCTGACGACCAACCTGGCCGTAGTGGTGGCAACGACACTGGTCAGTCCGCTTGGGACGCATGCGCTTGCCGGCTTCGGGCTGGGCATCCGGCTGGAATATCTGCAGATCCCGATCGTATTCGGCGTGGGCAGCGGTCTGGTGGCGATGGTCGGGATGAACGTTGGCGCGGGCCAGTGGCAGCGGGCGCGCAAGGTCGCGTGGACCGGCGCGCTGGTGGCCGCCGTCGCGACGGAAGCCGTGGGACTGGGCGCGGCGCTGTTTCCGCATGCCTGGCTAGGTCTCTTCACCCAGGATGCCGACGCCATCGCGATCGGCGTGCGTTACCTGCAAACCGTCGCGCCGTTCTACGGTCTGATCGGCATTGGCCTGTCGCTGTACTTCGCGTCGCAGGGTGCGCGCCGCATGCATTGGCCCGTCGCGGCAGGCGTCCTGCGCGTCATCGTGGTGGCGGGCATCGGCAGCGTGGCAGTCCATAGTGTCGGGGGCGGGCTGGATGCGGTGCTGTGGTCGGTGGTGATGGGCCTGATGGTCTTTGCCGGCGTAACGGCAATGCCGTGGATCCGCCAAATGAAAGACGCGGTGTAACGGCGGTCCGCTGGGCCGCGCGGCGGGTGCACAATGACTGGCTTTCTCTCAGCATTCCTTGCATGTCTGGAGCGCCCATGAGTACCGATCCGATCGACCTGCAGTCCAGTGGGCTGAAGGTGACCTTTCCCCGCATGAAGATCCTTGACGTGTTCCGGACCAGTTCGCACCGGCACCTGAGCGCCGAGGACGTTTACCGGATCCTGACGCAGGACCACGTCGATCTGGGGCTTGCCACCGTCTATCGCGTGCTGACCCAGTTCGATCAGGCGGGGCTGCTCAAACGCAGTCAGCTGGGCAGTGGCAAGGCGGTGTACGAACTGAATGACGGCGAGCGGCACCATGGCCATCTGGTGTCGCAGGCGACGGGCGAGGTCATGGAGTTTTTCGATCCCGATATCGAAAAGCGGCTGGCTGCGATCGCGGCCGAACTGGGGTACGAGTTGACCGAGTACACCCTGACCCTGTTCGGTGTGCCCAAACGGCCTCCCCCGGGGCCTGGAAAGGATTGATTCTGGGCAGGTCGGTTGGGCGCCTTGTTGACGACGGTATCCGGCACGTACCAAGGCAGGCCGACCCTGGTGGGACTTCAGGGTCATCGCGTATGATCGGCCCCTTCTGCTTTCCTGGTGTCGTTCCGTGGACCTGACCCTGCTCTGGATACCTGCGACGGTCATTGCCGCTGCCGCGCAGACCGCCCGCAACACCATGCAGCACCGGCTGACCGACACACTCGGCACGATTGGCGCCACGCAGGTCCGCTTTCTGTACGGCCTCCCGTTTTCTCTGGTCTTCCTCGTGCTGGTGCTGGTGGTGGGCGGCGAAAGCCTGCCCGCGTTCAACTGGCGCTTTGCTGCCTTCGTGGCCGCCGCGGCGGTCACGCAGATTGCCGCTACCGCGCTGATGCTGGCGACGATGCAGTTGCGTTCGTTTGCGCTGTCGACCGTGTACATCAAGACCGAACCGTTGCAGGTGGCCGTGTTCGGTGTCATGGTGCTGGGCGATCACTTGTCCGTGTGGGGCGCGTGCGCGGTGATCGTGGCCACGACCGGCGTGGTGCTTATGTCCTTGAAGGGCAAGGGCGCCGCCCTGGCGGGCTCGGGGTGGCGGCCGGCATTGCTGGGCATGGCCTCGGGCGCGGGGTTTGCTTTGTCCTCAGTCGGTTTTCGCGGCGCGGTGCTGGCGCTGGACAGCGGATCCTTCGTGCTTCGGGCCACGTCCACACTCGTTGCGGGCCTTGTCCTGCAAACCGTCATGCTCGTCGTCTGGCTGCTGATTTTCAAACGCGAGGTGCTGCTGGCCATCCTGCGGTCCTGGCGCTCGTCGCTGCTGGCAGGTTGCGTCGGTGCGGTGGCGTCCCAGTTCTGGTACATCGCGTTTGCGCTGACGGCCACGGTCAATGTGCGCACGTTGGGACTGCTCGAAGTGCTGTTCGCGCAGGTGGTGTCGCGCAAGGTGTTCGCGCAGACAGCGACCGGGCGGGAACGGCTGGGGGTCGGCCTGGTGCTGGTGGGCGTGATCCTGCTGCTGGTCTCGACGTCGCGATAGCGGGTGTCAGGCCGCCGCGGCGATCCCATATGTTGCGGCAGCTACGACCGCGAGAAACGGCACGCTGTATACGTGGAAGTCCCACCAGATGCGCCTGGACCCTTCAAGCCGCAGCGCGATCAGATTGGCCATGGAACCGATGGCCAGGCCGTAGCCGCCCACGTTCACGGCGATCAGCAGGGTCTGCCATTCCTTGGTGAACTGTGAAAGGAAGACCGTAGCCGGCACGTTGCTGATGACCTGAGACAGGGCCGCGCCGCTGGCGTACAACGTGAGGCGATGCGCCCAATCCACCTGCCGTGCCAGGGCCTGGACCGGCCCCCAATCCGCCAGGTGCCCCAAGCCGATGAACAGCGCGGCGAAGGTGGCCAGCAAGGCCCAGTCCACCTGCCTGACGGACGTCCTGTCCACGACCAGAAACAGAATCGCTGCCACCAGTCCGGCCACATAGGCATGCCCGGCCTGCAGCAGGGCGATGGTGGCGAGCAGCATGGCTGCGGCGGTCAATGCCAGGCCGGGCTTGCGGGGCGAGTCGTCGCGCGCGGCACGCGTTGGGGCCTGGTGCGTGGCGGCTGACGGAAACGCCAGCACGATGAACAGCGCCAGGGCGGCCAGGTTGACCGCGCAGGCCGGGAGCATCCACCGCACGAAGTGCCAGGCGTCCACCCCCGACAACTGCCAGATCAAGAGATTTTGCGGGTTGCCGATCGGGCTCAGCATGGAACCCGCATTTACGCCGAATGCCAGCACGATGACCATCCGGCGGCGGACCGGATCGGGCAGGTCCAGTGTCCGGGCGATGGCCAGCGTGAGCGGCACCAGCAGGAACAAGCTGACATCGTTGGTCAGCAGCATCGACGACACCGCAGCGCCCGCCGCCAAAGCCAACGCAAGACCGCGTACGCTCGTCATCCGGTCCGTAAGATGCCACGCGGCCGCCTGCACATACCCGCTGCGGCGGACAGCCTGCGTCGCCACCAGCAGGGCAAACAAGCCTGCCAGGGTCGGACCGTCCACCCATTCCAGGTACCGTTCGCCGGGCTGCGGATCGGCCACCGCCAGCACCAGGGCGAGCATGATGGCGATACACAGCAGCCATTCCCGTCTGGCGTGATCCCACCACGACAGGCGTTCCGTCACGCCGGACGGCGGCGCGGAAGACGTTGGCGATCGGGCGGGCAGGGCGGGGCGGGATGTCATTGGCAGTGCCAGGAAGCAGGGTGGCGAGAGCTTACCCGAAGCCATCCGTTTTCGCGCTGGGACACGTTTGTCCCATGGCGCTTTCTGTCCTGCATGGCGATGCCACACCGGGCCGGCCTCGCGCATAATCCGGCTATCGATGTTTCCGGCAAGGAGAACCCCATGTACCGACGCATCATGCTTGCTGTGGATGGCAGCACACCCGCCGCACTAGCGCTGAAGGAAGCGATCCGGCTCGGCAAGGCGCTTGCGTGTGAAGTGCATCTGGTCCACGTCGTGGACGACGCGGGCGCGGCCTATGACCTCGGCTACTTCGAGCCGGCCGCCGTCAACCAGAAGCTGCTGGATGCCGGTCGCGAATATCTGCGGCGCGCGGCGGCAGAACTCGCCACGGCGGGCGTCGCGCACAGCGAACGGCTGATCGAAGAGCCTTTCGCCCCGACCGACATTGCCGTCACCATCGACCAGGCCGCGCGCGAGGCGTCGGCGGACATCATCGTCATGGGGACACACGGCCGCCGGGGCGTCCGGCGCTTGCTGATGGGAAGCGTGGCCGAAGGCGTCCTGCGCCTCAGCCGCGTGCCGGTGTTGCTGGTGCAAGGCGAGGATGACAGCCCTGCCTTCAGCCTGCGTCGCTCGGGTCAAGCGTAAGCAGCGGTAAATGGCTGGAGCAAGCCGCGTCGGCGCCGGTCATATCGACGAGACGCCGGGCTGGCCCTGCGTCCATCACTTGCCGGATCGGCCGCTTTGTCGGCCGGTCCCATCCATGCCGCCCCGTCCGGATGACGGGACGTACCGTAGGAGTGTTCGTCATGAACATTGAAGACCGTAAAGCCATCCAGGGGTTGTTTGCACGCATGGAAGACGTTGCCCGCAACGGCGCCGCGCGCGATCCCGAAGCCGAAGCCTATATCCAGGCGCGTATCGACGCGCAGCCGGGTGCAGCGTACTACCTGGCCCAGACGGTCCTGATGCAGGAACAGGCGCTCAAGGCCGCCGAAGCACGACTGGGTTCGGGCGGCTTCAGCCCTGGGCAGGGAGCCGCCAATGCGGCGCCTAACGCGGCGCCCGGCCGCCTGGAAGAAAGCGGGGGCTACTTTGGCCGCACCCCGCCGGCCGGGACGACCACATCGGCTGCCGGCGCCAGTGCGTTCAACGACGGACGCTCACCGTCGCAGACCCTGACGCCCAGCGGCCAGCCGTTGGGCGCCGCGCCGCCCACGGGCAGCGGCATGGCGCCGGCGCAGTCCGCCGCACCCGCCTCAGGTCGCGGAGGCGGCTTTCTGGCCGGTGCCGCACAAACGGCCATGGGTGTAGCCGGCGGCATGATGCTCGGCAACTTGCTGGGCGGGTTGTTCGGCAGTCATGGGGCCAACGCGAACGCGGCGGAACACGCCAAGCCTGACGCGTTGGCGGACAGCAGCCAAGGCAACGACGCGGCGGGCGGCAACGATGCCACCGCGAACGATGGCAACGACACCTGGGATTGGGGAGGCGGCAACAAGGACCAGGTCGCGGCGGACGACACGTCCAATGACGACTTCGGGTCGGGCTTCTTTGACGACGGAGGCGGCGACTACGACGAAGTCTGACCGGCGAAGGTCACACCGCAGCCCGGCCCGTCGGGCAGGTGAATCACACCCTTGACGACCGGCAACGGCGTGAAGGGATCGTCTTTCAAATGTTGATGCTCCGACAGTTCGCAGGCGTAGGGCAGGGCGCGCAATGCCACGGCTGCCTGAAGACTGGCGGACTGCATCAACGCCGGCCCGAAAGCGGCGCCCATCCGGCAACCGACGCCGCCCGCATCGCAAATGCGCGCGGCGTCCATGAAGCGGCGGAATCCGCCCAGCTTGGTCACTTTCAGATTGATCACATCGGCCACGCGGTCGGTGACCAGGCGGTAGACATCGTCCAGCGTCTGGGCGCTTTCGTCTGCCTCGACGGCGACCGGCAAGGTGTCGGTCACCAGCTTCAGTCCAGCCCAATCCCGTTGCGGTACGGGCTGCTCGATCAGCGCGATGTCATAACGTTCCATTTTGCTGAACGCGCTGATCATCTGCTTGGCGTGATACGACTGATTCGGATCCAAGGTCAGGACGACGCCATCGCCCACGGCATCCCGCACGGCGGCGATGCGCTGCACATCCAGTGACGTGTCACCGGCCAGTTTCAACTTCAGCTGGCCATAGCCTTCTTCGGCCAGTCGCGCCGCGATGGCAGCCATTTCCGATGGTGTCTTGATCGGCAGAATCCGTGACTGCGGGACGCTGTCACGCAGCTTGCCGCCCAGCAGCACGTAGATCGGCACGCCCAGGCGGCGTGCAAGGAGGTCGTGCAGGGCCATATCGACGGCGGCCTTGACGCTGGGCTGGAAAGCCAGCTGCACGTCAACGGTTTCCATGATGCTTGCGATGTCCGTGGCGTCCCTGCCGACCAGCGACGGCGTGATGAATTCAAGCGCCGATCGCGCGCCATCCCCATGCGTCGAAATCGCCGGGATGGCATGCGCATAGGCGCGTCCCACATTGCCGTCATCGTCGGTCAGGCTCAATATCCAGCCTTGCAGCTGAGGCACCTTGGCGCGAGCGAACTTCCACTGAGCGTCGTGCAGACCCTGTGTGCACGGGGTGATGGCGGTCGAAACGATGGGCATGGGCGATCCTGGGGGTGTAGGCGGGCAGGGCGTTGGGTGGTCAGGCGGGGCAATGGGAGCGGGCCGAGGTACAAGCCGGCCCTCGGCACTGTCATTCCAGCGTGATGTTGCCTCGCGTCACCACCTTTTGCCACTTGGCGTTTTCCTGCTTCATCAGCGCGCGGTATTCGGCCGGAGTCGAGGTCTGCACATCCGCGCCTTGCTTGGCAAAGCTTTGCTTGAGTTCCGGGTCCTGCAGGGCAGCCACGATGGCATTGCGCAACTTGGTCGCCACCTCAGGCGGCGTCGACACCGGCGCGATGATGCCGTAGTTGGTGTCCATCAACACGTTTGGCATACCGGCTTCGGCCGTCGTCGGCACATCCGGCAGCTGCGCTGCGCGCTGCTTGCCCGCGATGGCCAGTACCCGCATGCCGCCCGTGGCGACCTGCGGCAACACGGGCGTCAGGTCCACCATCGTCATCTGGACTTCGTTGCTCAGTACTGCGGTCACCGCGGGCGCGGCCCCTTTGTAAGGCACGTGCGTGATGCGGATGCCGGCTTCCTGCTTGAAGAGTTCGGCGCCGATATGCGGCGTGGTGCCGGCACCGGCCGAACTGTAGTTGAGCGCGTCGGGCTTGGCTTTGGCGGCGGTCACCAAATCGTTCAACGACGTATAGGGCGACTTGCCGTTGACGGCGATCACCGCCGGAATCCGCGCCACCAGGGTGAGGTACTGGATGTCGTCCAGGGAGTACGGCACCTTCATCAAGGTCTGCATACCGGCCAGGGGGCCAGGGGCGGCAAGCGCAATGGTGTAGCCGTCGCCCGCAGCGCGCACCATGTTGTCGACCCCGATCGTGCCGCCTGCGCCGGGCTTGTTCTCGACCACGACGGCCTGGCCCAGCGACGGGCCGATTTTCTGGGCGATCAGGCGGGCAATGACGTCGGTCGGGCCACCGGCCGCGTAAGGCACGACCAGGCGGATCGGACGGCTGGGCCAGGTGTCGGCGGCTTGGGCGGTGTGTACGGGAAGTGCGGTCGTAGCGACGGTGGCGGCCACGGCGAGTGCCGTGAAACGAAGTGGGGTCATGCGGTCTCCTGTGCTCGGCTATGTCGGCTGCCAAGGGCGCCTTTCGAGTTGGCACGAGTATAGGAAGCCAGGGCACGCGGTCCCAGCACCGGGACGACAAAGCAGAAATGCGGATCGGGGCGTCAATCCGCCGTGGCGGTCAGTCCTGCGAACCAGTCCGCGTAAGGCGTGTTCTTGACCATTTTCCGGTTGTAGTCGGGCGCGCCGTCCGTCCACCAGACCGGACCGCGTTCGCCCAGCGCCGTCTTGGCCTGGTCCACGGCAGCATGGGCGGCATCGCTTTGCGCCTGGGCGGG
Organism: Pigmentiphaga litoralis; assembly: GCF_048632615.1. GTDB lineage: Bacteria > Pseudomonadota > Gammaproteobacteria > Burkholderiales > Burkholderiaceae_B > Pigmentiphaga > Pigmentiphaga litoralis_B. The sequence goes on along the minus strand of NZ_CP184479.1, from coordinate 5,398,312 downwards.
CGAGCCGCGTAATGCCCGCCGGGCGTCCATCAGTTGCTTGACCAGGGCGGCTCGGTCTTTTTCAGGTAGCGCAGCGTTGGACTTGCGCCAGAGGCGGCCGCGGACAACGAAATAGCGGCCATCGGGCGTGTCTGGATAACGTTGAGTTGACATAATATACATTATGCGAGTTTCGCGAAGATCTGTTTGCGCCCTCAGATCGGCTTGAGCGCACGGTGCGGCAACGGCGGCAGCGTCACGACGATCGCATCACCGGCATGGACCTCGCCACCTTGCAGCACGATGCTCATGACGCCCGCCTTGCGGACCACATTGCCATCGTCATCCACCGTTTTCACCTGCGCAAGCAAGCCCGGCATGAATCGCTCGATCCACACGCATGGGTTGCGCAAGGCCGTGAGTTCCAGCACGACGTCCTTGCCGATGGCGAGCTGCGTGCCGACTGGCAGATCCGCCAGGGTCATGCCACGAGTGGTGATGTTTTCGCCCAACTGCCCGGCGGAAACAGGAAAGCCCGCGGCCTGCAAGGTGTCGTGGAGTTCGTCCGGAATCAGGTGGACCTGGCATAGATTCGGCGCGTTGGGATCCCGCTTGACGTGGTACCGGTGTTTGACGGTGACGCCCATGTGCGCATCCCCTTCCACGCCAAGGCCGGCCAGCACCCGTATGCTGAATTGCGTGGCTTTGCTGAAGCTGTGGGTCGGGCTGAGATGGACGGCGTGGACGACGGCGGACATGGTCAGGCCCCGAACGCGGTGGCGAGTGCGCCAAAGTCATCCACGATGACGTCCCAGTCCTGGGTCGCCGCCAGGTCTGTGGTCTGGTTCGGGCCATGCTCGGTCGGACGTTTGACGAAGGCGGTGCGATAACCGCAGGCTCGGGCGGCGGCCAGGTCGCCGTTGTGCGCGGCAACCAGGCACATTTGCGAGGGGTCGAGCCCCAGCACGTCGGCCGTGCGCAGGTAGGCTTCGGGCGCCGGCTTGTAGGCCTGGGCCACTTCGGCGCCCAGGATGGCATCCCACGGCAGACCGCCCTGTTTCGCCATGTCCAGCATCAGCCGGATATTGCCGTTGGACAGGGGTGCGATGATGAAACGGGTTTTCAGACGAGTCAGGCCAGCGACGGAGTCGGGCCACGGTGCCAGCGCATGCCAGGCCAGGTTCAGTTTGGCGAGCGCGTCCTCCGCCACGTCGTCGCGGCGGATCCCGAAGTCCGGCAAGATGGCTTCCAGGTTCTCGCGATGCAGGATGTCCAGCCGCACGAAGGGCCGCTTGCCGTTACGCACGTCGGCCATGGCGGGCGCGTAGCGCTTGCGCCAGGCATCGGCGAACGCGTACGGATCGGCGGATGCCTGGCCCTGGGCTGCCAGGAACTCCGCCGCCTGGGCAGCCACGCCGCTTCGCCAATCCACCACGGTTCCAAAGACGTCGAACACGAGCGCCTGGACGGTGGCGAGGGATGAATGCGGCATGGCAGGTCTCCTGGCGGGAATAGGACGTAAGCGTCGGTCCGACATCATAGGGCCTGATGCGTGTGCGAGTGGCATACGCGCGGCCGGTGTTTCCATGCTTAAATTTCGGGCGATTTGGTGCCTGGAACCGTGCCGCTGGCCGTCCGCTTGCTGCGATTCCCGGTATGCCTGCCGCGCACCCCGCTCTCGTCCCCTGCTCTCGTCCCCCTACTCCGCCGCCCATGGAATCGCCTGCCGCCGTCACACCCCGCACCCGGAACCGTCCGGGCCGCGCCCGCATCCTGGCCGCGATCCGCGATGCCGCCATCATCGAATTCAGTCAGCACGGGTTCAAGGGCGCGTCCACCCAGGCCATCGCACAGCGCGCCGGCCTGACCAAGCCACAACTGCATTACTACATTGCCAGCAAGGACGAGCTCTATCAGCAACTGCTGCGGGACGTGCTGGCGGGCTGGTCGAACGTGTTCGTGGTGGAAGGCCAGGAGGACGACCCGCGCGCGGTGCTGGTCCGGTATATCCGCGAAAAGGTCGACTACTCACTGGACAATCCGATGTTGTCCCGGCTGTTCACCCGCGAATTGCTGGATGGCGGTCCGAATCTTGGCAGTTATTGGCCGGTGGCGCTGGCCTCGACGCAATCCAAGATTGACCTGATCGAGCGTTGGGTGACCGAGGGCAAGCTGCGCTCCGTGGATGCGCGCCTGCTGCTGATGCATATCTGGGCCATGACACAGCACTACGCCGATTACGCGCTGCAGGTGCGTGTGATCCTGGGTGCGGACAAGGGCGCCGCAGCCGATGCGGCGCACGATGATTTGCCGCTACCGCGTGAAAAGGTCGTGCGCGAAATCACCGATCTGGTGCTGCTGGGTTGCGGCCTTGCACCGCTGTAGCACACCGACGCGCGGGACGTAGGGGACTTTTTCAGGGCGCACCGCCGTCACGTCGGGTGGCACGGCGATTGCTTAATTTGACCGAACGATCAAATCAATCGGTCAGTACGTCTCAACCCAGGTTGGACGCATGACCGGCCCGTCCAGGAACCGCCATGCCCTCCGCTACGCCCGCTTTCGATCCGTCATCGATTACCGCGTCCGCCGCCGCCCTGCCCGCCCTGCTTCCGGATCTGGACTGGGTGACCGACGCCTCTCGAGTGGCTCGCCTGTCGCAGGACTTCGCCTGGTTCAGCCCGGTACTGAAGCGCCAACTTGCCGACAAAAGCGCCGACATTGCGGTCCGGCCAAGGACGGAAGACGAGTTGCGCAAGCTGGTATCGGCCTGCGCAACGGCCAATATCCCCATCACGATTCGTGGCAGCGGCACGGGCAACTACGGCCAGGCCATTCCCCTGCACGGCGGCGTCGTGCTGGACATGTGCGGCTACAACGGCTTTTGCTGGGCGCGCAATGGGGTGGGCCGGGCCCAGGCCGGCATCCGCCTGGCCCAGTTCGACGACTACGCCCGCAAGGCAGGCCTGGAATTGCGCTGGCTGCCATCGACGTTTCGCAGCGCCACGCTGGGCGGTCTGTTCGGCGGGGGATTCGGCGGCGCCGGGTCCATTACCTATGGCCCGCTGGCCGCGCCCGGGAACGTGCTGGGCATCAAGGTGATGACGGTGGAACCGGAACCCCGCATTGTGGAACTGCGAGGCGCCGACGCCATGCTGCTGCATCATGCTTATGGCACCAATGGCATCGTGCTGGAAGTGGAAGTCGCGTTGGCCCCGGTGCAGTCCTGGATGGAATGCGTGGCGGTGTTCGACGGCTTTGATGAAGCCGTGGACTTTGCCGCCGCCGTCGCGGCCGGGCCAGGGCTGGTCAAGAAGGAAATCTGCCTGCTGGCCGCGCCGATTCCCGGCTACATGACGGCGCTGGCGGATCACTTGCCCGATGGCTGCCACGCCGTCCTGCTGGTGCTGGCCGAGTCATCGGAGCCCGGCATGCTGGGCCTGCTCGACGCATTCGGCGGCCGCATCACCTATCGCAAGTCGGCTGACGAAGTGATCGAGTCGCGCAAGACCCTGATCGAGTTCACATGGAATCACACCACGCTGCACGCCATGAAGATCGACAAGTCGCTGACCTACATCCAGAGCGCATTCGATCCCACGCGGTATGTGCAGCAGATCAAGGACATCCACCGCGAACTGGACGGCGAAGTGCTGATGCATCTGGAATTCCTGCGGACCAAGGAAGGCGCGATCAACTGCAGCGGGCTGCAACTGATCCGTTTTTCGACCGAAGAACGCCTGCAGGAGCTGATGCAGATGCACCGCGACCGTGGGGTGCACATCAACAATCCCCATGTGTATGTGGTAGAGGACGGCAAGCAAGGCAAGCCGAATCCCGCCGTAGTCGCCAAGAAGGCCGACTTCGATCCGCAGGGGTTGTTGAACCCGGGCAAATTGCGGGCGTGGGAACAGCGGGCAACATTGCTGGCCTGACGCGGCGCGCGTGCTGACGAGCGGCCACCTGGCGGCTGTCATGGAGTCGGCGAGCCGCCGACGGCAGCGACTTGGCGACCGGCACAAGCCATGGGTGGCTACCTTGTAAAGGCCCCGCTACTGCCATTGGGCGGCCCAGCTTGTCCAGATCGCCTTTTTTTCATCACTTACCTATCGCACCGTCCAACCATGTCCCTGCTGCCCGTTCTGCCCGCCCGCACACTGTCCATGACCACCCGCGACGGGGTGCGCCTTGACGCCGATGTGTGGCAGCCCGCCACCGGGGGCCCCTATCCCGTCCTGTTGATGCGGCAGGCGTACGGACGCGGCGTGGCGTCGACCGTCTGCTATGCCCATCCTGCCTGGTACGCCGCGCACGGGTATGTCGTGGTGATCCAGGATTTTCGTGGCCGGGGCACGTCGGAAGGCTTCTTCCGGATCGGCGAGCATGAGCGCGAAGACGGCATCGACACCATTGCCTGGGCGGCGCAGCTGCCTGGGACCACGGGCACCGTCGGGATGTATGGATTTTCGTACCAGGCCTTCAACCAGTTGATCCTGGCGGGCGATGACTGCCCGGCGTTGAAAGCCATCGCACCGGCCATGGGGCCGTGGCAGGGCCGCGAAGGCTGGAGCCATGTGAATGGCGCATTGCGGCTGCAGGGATCCCTGGGCTGGGCGACGCAATTGGCGGCCGACACGGCGCGGCATGAAGGGATGACGCAGGCCTTTACCGAATTGATGGCCGCATCGCGTGGGCTGCCGCTGTACGAAACGGTGCAGGCCCGGCCGGCGTACATGGAGCGGCATCGGGAGATCAGCCATTACCATCGGTGGGTCGACACGCCAGCCGATGACCCGTACTGGACCGGTCTGTCCGCCGCGGCCCGGTTGCCGGAGATCGCTGCGCGCAAGCTGCCCATGCTGTTCATCGGCGGGTGGTACGACACCTTCCTGGAACCCACCATCGAAGGCTTTCGCGCCGTGGCCGATGCCGGCGTGCCGGCACGGCTGGTGGTCGGACCGTGGCTGCATTTTCCGTGGGTGCGCAAGGTGGGCGGCATGGACTTCGGTCCGGCCGCAGACGGCGGCATGGATGAATTGCAGGTGCGGTGGTTCGATCGCTGGCTGAAAGACGTGGACAATGGCGTGGATCAGGAGGCGCCCGTACATTTGTTCGACCTGGGCAGCAAGTCGTGGCGCGAGTTCGGTGCCTGGCCCGAGGCGCCGGTGGAGGTGACGCTGTCCACGACGGGCAAGGCGTCGATCGACGCGGCGGATGGCGGGCTGCACTGGCCGGTAACAACAGTCGTTGCGGCAGGCCCGTCTGCCGCGGCCGCTGCACCCATCACCGCCTACGTCGCCCACGACCCCTGGCGGCCGGTGCCCGCGTTTGGCGGGGCCTTCGGCGTGCCCAACGGGCCGGCGGACCGATCCGGCATCGATGCACGCGGCGACGTGCTGACGTTTACGACCGCACCCCTGCCCTCCCCTGTAACCCTTGCTGGCGACGTCGTCGCACGGCTGACCGTCACCAGCGACCGGCCATCGTTCGACGTGTCGTGCGTGCTGTCGCGCGTCACGCCATCGGGACAGGCGATTGCGCTGACGGATGGCTATCGGCATTGCCGGACGCGACCCGCCGACGCCGTTGTCACCATCACCATGCAGTCGACCTGCGTGACCGTGGCCGCGGGCGAGTCGCTGCGGCTGTCGATCGCGGCATCGGCCTTTCCGGCCTATCCGGTCAACCCCGGCACCGGTGAGGATCCGACCCGCGCGGCGTCGATCGATGCGCAGGTGATCACCCTGGGGATCGCTTGCGGCGGCGACACGCCGTCCGTCTTGCAGGTGTCGATGCCGCCGGTGCAGGCTGTGCCATCGTGAATGCTGCGGGCAGCGAGCACCATATAAGGCGGGCCGTACACAGGCGGCCGACCGTATCATGCGCGACGCGCAGCCAGACGGTCCCCCAGCCCGCCCATCACTGTTTCCCCCCAGGCGCCGGATCGCCCCGCAGCATGCCGGCGAACCGATGCACATGTTGCAGGCCTTCCGCCACCAGGGTCATGCCGACCAGTTCGGCGATGGGCAGCATGCCGATGCGGTAGTGCTCTTGCAGCATCCTGATCATGACCGCCGCGATCGCCGCCTGCAGCAGGATGCGCACGACCCATCCCAGCACCTTGACTAGCGAATGCGCAACCCGATCGCAGACCGACGTTGGCAGCGTGCCGGGGTCGCCGGTAAGCAGATAGGCCCAGACACGACGCCCCGTCAGGTGATGACCGTTGGCGGGCGCGCCACCGACGCGCTTCTTGACCCACGCAGCCAGACCGATGCGTCCCCATCGCCAAAGCTGGTGGATGGCGAACACGATGCAGATGACCACCAGACCGGGTACCCACAGGTGTGCCGAGGGCAGGAGGCTCCAGGACTCGTCCAGGCGGTACTGGTCGCCGTAGGTCATCAGATTGTCGAGCGCCATCGCATGCTGGTAGATCCCGGGCAGCGTGCCATGGACCGGCGTTTCGATCAGGTCGTTGTACCCGGGGATCGCCGCGCCAACCAGGATATAACGGTCCCTGACGATCGCCGCCAGCTGGGCCGGATCCATGCTGCCGACGTCTGCCATGGACAGGGTCTGATGATAGGGACACGGACGCGGTGGCGGCGTGCGTCCGGCCAGGCGCTGCAGAAAGCCCGGCACCCACATCGATACGACAGAGGGGGTCAGTGTGCAATGGCGCCACTCTCCGTCCGGAACATGCCGACCGGCGTCGCCGGATCCGATGTAGGCATTATTGGCAGTCAAGGGCTCGGCGGGCATTGAACCCCACACCATCGCCATTGCGGGCGGCGCCGGTCCTAGCTTGTCGGCATCCACGGCAGGCACCCGTGTCGGGTCGCGAGGATTGGTGCCTGGCGCGCGTGTCACCGCCGTTGCCAGGGCCAGCGCCGCGCTGCGGAAGGCGGGCCGCGCACGGTCATTGGGGGGCTGGCCTTGCCATTCCTGATTGTGCAGGTAGGTGGCGATCGGATAGCTCCACACCAGGCGGTCGATCGGATCGAGACTGATCGACGCGCCCACCAGTTCGAAACACGGATCACGCGGCCGGTCACGCGACACCTGCCTGTCGCGTATGGCCTGAAGATCCGCGCGAACCTGCAACTGCCCGGTAGTGGGGGACGGGATGCCGGCCAGAAATATCGGCACCTTATGTTGATTCCTGATGCGGCATAAGGTCTGCCCAAGTTCGTTCAGCGTCCGGTCCACCCTTGCCTGGCCAAAGGTGATGTCGACCAGGATGCCGGCGGGCAGGTTCTTGTCATCGGGCACCAGGCGGTCCAGCCAGTCGGCGTGCTCGCCATAGGTCAAGGGCCACGGCGACCGGTTGGCCGCCAGAAACTGGCTGTCGTACAGCACCACCAGGATACGGCTGCGTGCCGCCGGATCGTAGTCCAGCCCGCTGATCGGGGCTTGCGCCCGGGCAAAGTAACGCGTAACGGCCAGGTTTCCGCCGTTGATCTGACTGCCCAGCGCTAGCAGCAAGAGCGAAATGACCACGAGCATGACGTAGGCCGTCACAGCTTGCGTGAGATTGCACGCCGGTTCGTTAGGCGCTGGGATCGACGCGGTCAGCCAGCGTCCCAGATGCGTGCAAACAAGGCCGTCTTCCCTGACGTGGGGAAGCGCGCCCGGCGGGTCGGACCCCGCAGAGATGCCGTGCGAGGTGGCGTGTACATCGTCGGCGGCTGCCGTTGCTGAGCCCTCCGGCACGCGCGCCGCCGTTGGCGCACTGGACGCGCCCGGCGGGTCCGCGTGAACGGCGTCAGCCTTGCCCGGCACCGTGTACCCCGGATGCTGGGCGCTCATCGCGGCTTGATGACCTGGTCGACGACCTGCCTTTCCTTGCGCAGCCGGTCCGCGTTGGCCGCGGTCTGTTCGGCCGGGCTGCTGGCTGCGTCGTTGCAGGCAGCCGCCATGCCGGCGAACCGTTTGGCGCAGGTTGCGGCCAGCGTTTTTGCTTGCGGCCACCCCTGCGTCTGGCCGGTAAAGCGGATCGCTTCGGGCCAGGCGTCGCGTGCCGCATCGAAGTAGGCAAAGCCGCTATCCATGACGCGTCGGGCCGCCGGACTCTGCCTTGACGACTGCAGCTGCATGGCCCGTTCCAGATATACCGCCCAACTGCGGTCCGCGTCAGACTGCAAGTTGGCATCCAGCACGGCCCCGGGATCCTTCGCGCCGGCTGCGCCCGCGCGTGCGGGCTGGGCCAATCGCGCCTTGTAAAGCGCGAGCAAGGGCAAGGCATGCCGTGCGGTCGGTCCGCTTGCGGCTTGCTGCGCCAATGCGGGCGCCTTGGGATCTTCCAGGTTGGCCAGGGCCTGGGCCGCCAGCCGGTAGTGGGTCAGGATGGTCGCGGTCTGCGGATCGGACTGCATCTGCTTCCACGGCGCGACGCGGGCGGCGGGATCCTCTCGCGTCGATGGCAAGGCATCGACCGCCTTGGCCAATGCATCCATTCGCACCGCGATATCCGGATGACTGCTGTTGGCCGACTTCCACCACTGGCTCAGCTGGTCGCGGCTCTGGGCCACCCAGCTACCCACGCTTGCTGATGCTTCTTTGATCGGTTCGTTGAGTGCACCGGCATTGGGCACGACCTTGCGAGCCTGATCCTGCATGACGCGTGCGGCCGTTGCCTGGCCGGTGGGATCCTGCAGTTCGGAGTTCAGTGTTTTCTGCCTGGCCGCGTTCTGTTCTTCCCAGCTTGCAATGCGTTCCAGCAGTGTCTTGAAGCCGGCTTCGTACCCGTAACCCAGCTTCAGGCTCACGTTCAGTCCCAGATGGTCGGCCGCCGATTCCTGGGACCGGCCCCACGCCGATGCAATCACGTCGCGGCCCAGCGCGTAGCTGGTCGACAGCGTATCGGTGTGGCTCCAGCCGCGCACCGGCTTTTCCATCAGACCCAGTGTGAAGGCGGCCAGCCCGGCGGCTTGATCGCCTTCCTGGACCGATGCGTCGATCTGGTGATAGTGCAGATAGACATGGCTGAATTCGTGGCTGAGCAACGCAACGATCTCGTCCTCGCTTTCGGCTGACGCCAGCCACAGCTGCGAAACATAGATGTTTCCGGCCGACGTGACATACGCGTCCAGGGTGGGACTGCCCAGCACGTACACCCGGCCCGGCCACTGTGGCACGCCCGCCTGGGCCTTGATGCGGGCGTGCAGCGCGTTCAGGTAGGCTTCGGCATTCGGCATCCGCGCCAGCCCATAGCCCCGCGCCCGCTGGTTGAGGACATCGGCCTGATCATCGGGCCAGGTACGCGCTTCGGGCGGCGGCAGCGCACCCTGCACGGCAGGCACGGCCGGCGCGGCCCCGAGTTTGTCGGCGAACGGCAGGTTGGACATCGCCTTCGGCATGGTTTCGCACGCTGTCAGCAACAGCAAAGCCGACGTCAGCGCCAGGCCCGCACACGCAGCGCCGCCGGCGGTCATGGGCAGTTCCTGGCGATGCCCGGCGTCGACGCCTGATATTGAGGGCGGTTGCTGGCGACGCATACGGTGGTTGGCGCGTCGCGCCGGATCCGCAGCTGACTGCTGCGCAGCCACATGTCGGCCCCCGCGGCATCCTTGACCCGGACATACCCGCTGCGGGTTTCAAGGATCTCCAGCGGGAACGTCACCGCCGCAACATCCATGGTGTCGCGGCGCGCATTGACATCGGCATCGTCGAACCTGTCCAGCGCGGCCCGGGTGCTCGGCGCCGGCCCCATCACGTCGCCCTCCCCGCCCAGGCCGCCGGCACGATCAGCAATTGCGCCGTTACCGCCAGTGCGCCCCACACGCCACGCTTCACCCATTGCCGCATCGTGAATGTCCCCCCCGGGATGTACGACGCGATGGAGTAAGACGCAGACGCACCGGGTGATCCTAGTTGCCGGAAGGACGAGGTGCCATGCGCCAAAAGGAGGAGGACACCGCGTGTCGTCACGCTTGGTAGCCTGCCTTGAAGGCGGGAGCGTGTAAGGTCACGGCTAGTCTTTTGCCTACGGAATTGCCATGACGCCCGAATCCCTTGTCCATACGACCGACCTGTTGGCGCAGCTGAACCGGGTCATCCAGGAAACGCTGCAGCATGCCGACAGTTCCCAGCGTCCGCCCCGCCGGGTGTTCATGGTCTATCTGGCAAGTTTCTTCCAGTACAACGTGGACCAGGGCGGCTTTGCGCAGCTGTTCTACAACGCGCGGGGCGAGAACCTGGCCGAGATCGACGATATGTTGCAGGAGGCCAAGGCCACGACCGCGCAGCAAAGCTATCGCCAGGCCGTGGAGCTATGCCTGGATGCGCAGCCGGCCTACCAGGAGTTCCTGGCATCCGATTTCGTGTCGCCCAGCGATATCAAGAACGCGTTGCATGCGGTATCGATCGAGTATTTCCGCCAGGGATCCTCGTTCCTGGCCGAGGCGGCTGACTTTATCGAGGCATCGCGCGAGCCGGTGGATGCATGGGTGCGGAGTCAGGCGCCGGTTTAGGTCACCTTCCGGAACGTCACGTTGAACCGGTGACCTCCCACGTCGCGGTGATCTCCCTGGCCAGGGGCGCGACACCGTGGAACACGAATCGCGATGGTCCGCCCCACACCACCACGTCGCCATGGGCCAGCCGATAACGCTGCGGCCGGTCGGCGCGTTTCATTCCGCCGAACAGAAACGTGGCCGGCAATCCCAATGATAGCGAGACGATGGGCGCGGCCGCGTCGTGCTCGTCCTTGTCCTGGTGCAGCGACATGCGTGCACCCAGCACATAGCGGTTGATCAGGCAGGCATCGGGCGCATAGCCGGGATATCCGGCACGCTCGGCTGCATGCATCGCCAGCTTGCGCAATACCGCGGGCATGGCCGGCCACGGCTGGCCCGTGTTCGGATCCGTGGGGGAATACCGGTAGCCACGGGCGTCGGACACCCAGCCCAGTGGCCCGCAGTTGGTCATGGCAACCGACATTTCATGGCCCCCCGGCGTCACCATGTGGCGCAAGGGTGCGGCATCGATCACGCTCAGGATGGCGGCCAGCAAGGCTTGAGCGTCGTCCCGGGCAAGGCCGGGAAACAGCCAGGCGCCGTCGGCCAGGCGCTGAGGATCGCCCGGTGCATCCGGCAAGGCGTCGAACAGGTCGCCGGTCATCAGCGCCCTGCCCCGTGCGTTGCCGACAGGTGCATGACCAGGCCACTCAGGCGCTTCACCCGGCGGCCGACCGCGTCCCGGAAAACGCCGCGGCGAGGCTCGATCAACGTGAACCGCGTCTTCGCCCGCGTAATGCCGGTGTAGATCAATTCCTTCGTCAACACCGGATTCAACGCCTCCGGCAGGATCAGTGCGGTATGCGCAAATTCGGAGCCCTGCGCTTTGTGCACGGTCATGGCATACACCGTTTCGATGGCGCCCAGCCGGCTGGGCAGAACGAAGCGCAGGCCGCCGCTGCCATCATTGCGCGGGAACGCCACGCGCAGCCGGGCTTCCCGCGTGGCGCCGTTCAGGGTGGGCGCTTCGGGCAGCATCAGGGCAATGCCCACGTCGCCGTTCATCAGCCCCAGTCCATAGTCATTGCGGGTCACCAGCACGGGACGCCCTTCGTACCAGGCTTGGCGGGCATCGATCCATCCGCGTGCGGTCAGCGCGCTTTCCATGCGGGCATTCAAGCGTTCGACGCCGTAATCGCCTTTGCGCACGGCGCATAGCAATTGAAATGCGTCGAAGGCGGCAAGGACCGCGCTGGCCCAGTCCGTCCACGCCGGATCGTCAGGCCCGCTGGCGGCCGGCGGACGTTCGCGGCGCAACACGTCAAGGTAATGTCCGTAGCCCTGGCCGATTGGCGCACTGTCGGCATGATCCGCCGGGTGGGTCGGGTCGCCGTCCAGCACGAGCGTTTCCAGCGCCTTGGCGCCTTCACGTTCCAGGTCGATGTAACGCGTGTCGCTGCCCGGCTGGCGTGACAGGGCTTCGAGCGTCGCCTGCGCCGCATCGGCATCGGCCGCGTTGACGTCACGTGCCAGCCGGCCAATGCCGCTGCCTTCGCCGAAGCGACGCGACAGCCGAAGCATGACCGTCTGCTGTGCGAGCGGGTAGTCGTCATCGGTACCGGGCAGCAGTTGCGGATCTTGCACCAAGTCGCCGCTCACGGCCTCGAGCCACAAACGCGTTGCCTCGCTATAGCGCCCCGCCTCGGCATCTCGGCACAGGTCGCCCAGGACGGCGCCGGCTTCCACCGACGCCAGCTGATCCTTGTCGCCCAGCAGCACCAGGCGGGCATGCAGCGGCAAGGCATCGAGCACGGCCGCCATCATTTCCAGATCGACCATGGACGCTTCGTCGATCACCAGCACATCCAGGGGCAGCAGATGTCCGGCGTGGTGGCGGAAATGGCGGCTGTCGGGACGATTGCCCAGCAAACGATGCAAGGTCGTGACGTCCGTGGGGATGGCCGCGCGCACGCCGTCAGCCACGTCCAGCCTGCTGACCTGCTCGCCAATGGACGTTGACAGGCGCGCAGCCGCCTTGCCGGTAGGCGCCGCCAGGCGGATGCGCAGCGGCTGCCCGGCCTCGACCGCCGGGCGCTGCAGCAGCGCCAGCAGGCGGATGACGGTGGTGGTCTTGCCGGTACCCGGGCCACCGGTGATGATGCTGAAGGCGCCCCGGGCGGCCAGCGCGCAGGCAAGTTTCTGCCAGTCGGTACGGGATTGACCAGAAGCCGCGGTCGAGGGCGTGCCATCGGACGGGGTCGCGTCGAAACCGGAGCCCGCACCCGACGGCGCGTCCGCCGCCGCTGGCCGCGGAAACAAGGCGGCCAGGCTGGCTTCCAGGTCAGGCGGCGGCGCCGGTGGCAAACTTAACCGCGCGCGCAGGGCGTCGCCCACGCGCCGCTCGTAGCGCCAATACCGGCGCAGATACAGCCGGTGACCCAGCAGCACCAGGGGCCGGTCGGCCAAGGCGGGATCGTTGCTGGCGATGCGGTGCGTAGCATCGACCTGCTCGACCAGCGGGCTGGTCGCCAACGCTGCGCGCCACCCTTCGACATCCAGGCCGGACAGCACGTCGGACGGCAAAGGTGTCGGCCCCCGTCCTGTGTCGCCTTCGGGCGGCAAGGACAACGCAAAGTCCGGGCTATCCAGCGTTGCGCCCAGGTCCAGGCACACATGGCCATGGCCCAGCTGGTGACTGGCGAGCGCGGCCGCCACCAGCAGGCGGGGATCCGCGCCTGGACGCAGCCGGTCCAGGAAGCCCACGAACGCCAGATCCAGCGCGCGCAGCCAGCCGCGCTGCGTCCATTGCTCGAGTACGGTCAGCAGCGATGTGCTGTCGTTCAGGTGCGCGGACGGCGCAACGGGGGCGCTGCCGGGCATGGGGATCCCCGCAAACAGATCGCCCTGCCCCTCGGACACAACAGGCTTCTTTTTCATGCCGGCCCTTTGTTTGGAAGTGCGGACCGTGCGCTGCGAGCCGTGTGTGTCATGCCGACTCTCCTGGCGCGTCTGCGGCCGCTCCACGCCCGGCAAACATCGCGTCCAGCGCGTCGATCAGCACGCGCGGCGGACGCGTATGGAATGCCCCCTTGGACGGCGCGCGGCTGCCGCGCAGGAACAGGTATAAGGCGCCGCCCACATGACGGTCGTAGTCATAGTCCGGCAGACGCACCTTCAACTGCCGGTGAAGCGCAAGCAGGTAGAGCACGTATTGCAGGTCGTAGCGCTTCTTCAGCATTTCCTTGCGCATGGTGTCTTGCGTATAGGCTGCGTCGTCATCGCCCAGCCAGTTGGACTTGTAGTCGGCCACGTAATAGCGGCCGTCGTGCTCGAACACCAGGTCGACGAATCCTTTGAACATGCCATTGAGCAACGCCGGATTGGCCGGTGCACGCGCCGCGCCACCCAGGGTATGGCGTCGGACCAGCGCATCCATGCGCGTGACGTCGACCCGGGTGCTTTGGAACCAGAATTCCATTTCGACCTGGTAGGCGGCCAGTTCGGCCAGCTTCACTGGCGCACCGCCGCCAGCAGGCAGCGGGCAAACCAGCAGTGCAGCAAGCCAGTCGCTCAGGGGCTGGATCCACGCTTCCCAGCCGCGGCGGTTGCAGCGGCGGGCCACGGCGTCGAGCAGGGCATCCCGGTCGGCGGCGGCCGTGCCGAACCCTTCGTCGCCGGCCCACTCCAGCAAGCCGTGCAGAAAGGTCCCCGGATTGGGTCCTCGGGGAAATCCGTGCAGGCCCACGCCCGGCGTTCCGGTAGCGTAGGCGGAATCCAGCGTGTCGCCGGTGTCGGGAGTGTCGTCGTCAAAGGCCTTTTGCGCCTCGGGCGTGTCGGGGCTCAAATCGCCGTATTGCGGATCGCCAAAGTGTGGATCGCGGTCACCGAAAGCGAGCGTGTCCAGGTCGCTGGCGGATAGGTCGCCGGCGACGCTGTCGTCAGGAAAGCTGTCGTCGCCATTCACCTCGGGCACAAGGCCATCCCACCCATCGTGTTTTCCCACCCGCTGATCCGCGATCGTCAGGGCGCTGTAGGACGCGATCCACCAGTGGTCCGCCTTGCCGCGCTGCGGCCGCCGCACGTCCGGCGCACGCTGGATCACGGGGGGCTGATGCACCGGGGTTCGTGTCACGTCGGGCGCCGGCACGACGCGCACGGCAGGATGGTCTCTCGTCAGATCATTCAACCATTCCGTCAACGCGCCGCTATGCGGCAGCGGGTCTCCTCCGCCCAACAGATAGCCCAGGGCGGACCGATGCAGCACCGACGCATCTCCACGGCGCTTCAGATCTGCCACGCCGATCCAGCACGCATGCTGCGCGCGGGTCAGGGCGACGTACAACAGCCGCAGGTCTTCGGCCAGCCGTTCATCATCGGCCCGCGCAACGTCGTCCGCATCGGGCGCCGTGCGCACCACCAACCGGCCCTGCGCATCGTGGAACCGCACCGGGGGCCGCGCCGGATCCACGGGTTTGAAGGCACACACAAAGGGCAGAAAGACCAGCGGATATTCCAGGCCCTTGGACTTATGCACCGTCACCACGCGCACCAGTTGTTCGTCGCTTTCCAGGCGCAGCACCTGCTCTTCGGCCGTCTGTCCGGGCTGGCCCAGGTGTTCGGCCAGATGCCGGATCACCGCCTGCTCGCCATCCAGTTCCGATGCGGCCTGCTGCAACAGTTCGGCCAGATGCAGCAGGTTGGTCAGCACCCGTTCGCCGTCGGGCCGCTGCATCAGCGCTCGGGGCAGGCCGAAGTCGTGCAGCAGGCGCCGCAGCATCGGCAGCACGCCCTGCTTGCGCCACAATCCCCGGTACTGGCGGAACTGCATGACGCGGTCTTCCCAATGGCGTTCGTCCTGGTTGATGCGTTCCAGCGCCGCCAGCGGCAAGGCCAGCGTGCGGGTGGCCAGCGCCGCGCGCAGCGGCCGGTCCAGATCCGGCTCGGCACATGCTTTGAGCCACGCCAGCACGTCGCTGGCCTCCTGCCCGTCAAAGACGGAATCCTTGTCCGACAGGTACACGCTGCGCACTCCCCGCTGCGACAACGCGCTTCGAATGGCGCGGGCCTCGGCAAAATCACGAACCAGGATCGCGATGTCGGCCGGACGCAGCGGTGTCAGTGGCGCACTGTCGCGGGCAAAGCCGGCTTCGCCTTGTGACGACAGATTCAGCAGGCGCACGATGTCGCTTGCGCAGCCGCCCGCCAGGCGCTCACGATACGGCCCGCTGCCAACCGGTGTGTCGCTGGCCAGATGCCAGACGGTCAATGACGCCCCGGAATGCGTTGCCGAAGCCTCGGCGCCTTCCACGAAGCGTTCTCCGCGCCCTGCCGCGCCCACCGGCAGAAAGGGCACGGGATTGCCGCTGCCGCGCCGGAACAGGAAAGCGCCCCGTCCCGCCGGCCGGTCTTCGGCCATGCCGAACACGCGGTTGACCGCTGCAACCATCGCCTGGCTGGACCGGAAGTTGGTATCGAGCGACGCGTGCCGGCCCTCCGTGGCGGACCGCGCGCGCAAGTAGGTGTAGATGTCGGCGCCCCGGAAGGCGTAGATGGCCTGCTTGGGATCACCGATCATCAGCAACGCGCAATCGTCGCGGTTCTTCTCGACCTGATAGACCTTGTCGAAGATCCGGTACTGCACGGGGTCGGTGTCCTGGAATTCGTCCACCATTGCTACCGGAAACTGGGTCCGGATCAGGTCGGCCAGCCGGTCGCCGTTCTCCCCGTGCAGGGCGTCGTCCAGTCGTTGCAGCATGTCGTCGAATCCCATCTCGGCGCGACGGCGCTTTTCCTGGTCGAAGCGGTGGCGCACCCATTGCGCGGCATGCCGCAGCAGCGCCGTGTCGGGCTGCGGCAACGAGGCCAGCGCGCGCTGCAGTCCGGCCATGGCGTCCAGCGCCGGATGGGTCAGCGGCGTGCCGCTTTTCCAGACCTCGGCAATGCCTTGGGGCGTCAGGCGTTCAAAGCCGGTCTTGATGTCCAGCGTCTCGATGTCTGGCGTCGTGGCCCAGGCCGTCACCAGATCGCACCAGCCCCGCGTGCGCGCCACTTGCAG
Organism: Pigmentiphaga litoralis; assembly: GCF_048632615.1. Taxonomy (GTDB): domain Bacteria; phylum Pseudomonadota; class Gammaproteobacteria; order Burkholderiales; family Burkholderiaceae_B; genus Pigmentiphaga; species Pigmentiphaga litoralis_B. The sequence continues at coordinate 5,381,818 of NZ_CP184479.1, read as the reverse complement.
CTTGCGTCCATCCACCTGCTTGGCCGCGCAGGCAGCCTCGATGTGGGGCATCAGGTCGGCCATCCACGCGGCCCACGGCGCCTTCAGCTCGGCCAGCTGCCGCCGCCGTTCCGCCAGCGTGCCGGCAATCAGATCGCCCAAAGGCGGCAACTGGGTCGAAGGCTCCGTCGCGCCCAGCAGACCGGTGATCTTCGCGCGCAACCCGTCAGGCGTTTTCCAGTTGGCCTCGACCCAGTCCAGGGCGGCGCCTGTCAGGCCATAGCAATGCTGCCGCCAGTAATCGCGGACCACATCGGCCAGCAGATCGGTGTGGTCGGTGGCCAGGGTCTGGGTGAACAGGCTGCCGCTGTCGAAGGCGTGTTCGCGCAACATGCGCTGGCACCAGCCGTGAATGGTCGATACGGCCGCTTCGTCCATCCACTGCGCTGCAATGTCCAGCTTGGTGGCGTTGCCCGGCCAGGCCGAGCGCGGATAGCCCGCGCGCAGGCGCGCCATGAGCGGATCGGGCGCGGCAATGTCTTCGCGAAAGAACCGTGCCGCCTGGGCCAGCCGCGCGCGAATCCGGTCGCGCAGTTCCTGCGTGGCTGCATCGGTAAAGGTCATGACCAGGATGTCCGGCGGCGCCATTTCGCGGGGGAACGCGAGGCCCGGACCGCCGTGGCCCAGCACCAGCCGCACATACAGGGCCGAAATCGTGAAGGTCTTGCCGGTCCCGGCGCTGGCTTCGATCAGCCGGCTGCCGCGCAGCGGAAAGCGCAGGGCCAGCGGGGCATCGGACAGATCGTCTTCCACGAAGTCGTCAGGGTCCGCACCGTCGACGTCCGGGTCATCGTCTTCATTGAAACATAACGCGTCTTCGTCATCGCCATCGCGCGCTCCGCCGCTGCCGTCATCCGGAAACATCGGTACGTCATCCGGGAACATCGGTTCATCGTCCGCTGCCGACCCCAACTGCGAATCGGGAAACATGGGCGCATCGTCATCCGGAAACATCGGCTCGTCGTCGGCATCGTTACGTGTGTGTGTCGTCATGCCGGCGCCTTTGCCTTGACGGCGGTTTCCAGCGCGGCTGTACCGGCCTCGAATAATGGCCGGTACAGCCGCTCGGCCCAGTGGGCAAAACGGCCGTCCGCAAACAGCGCGTCCGCGCTCGGGTAGTGGCGGGCCAGATAGGGGTTCTGGGCCACTTCGCCCGGGGTGTTTAAGCCGCCTTCATAGACCTTGCGGGCTTCGTCAAAAGCTTTGGCGTCCGTCTGCCCCGGCTGCGCCTGTTCTGTCTCGACATTCGCCAACCACACGAACGCACTGCGCAGCGCTACCGGCAGGGGCTCGGCCATGCCTGCGCACCACCCGTGCACCAGTTCGCTTAACGCCTGGGCCGCATACCCCGGCGGGACAGGCTCGAACGTCAAGGTCACGTCCGACGCGACCACGATGCTGGTCAGGTCCAGCCCGCTGGCGTTGCCGGCCAGGTGCGTCACCCACAGGCGCGTCAGCCGATGCCACTTGAGCGCGCGCGCCGAGGCCAGCAATCCATTGGGCACGGCCGACAGCACGGCATGCCGCGCGGTGTCGCCGTCCGCCTGGCGCAAGCCGCCCAGCCAACCTTCCACCCGCAGATCGGCGTGATGGAAATCGACTGGCCAAGGGGATGCGACTTCCACCGGCCAGGCATCGCGCGCCTCGCGATAGCGCGCCAGCAGATCGGGCAGCGGCACCATCAACCCGGCTTGCTGCTTTTCACCGAACCCGGCCATGGGCAACAAGCCGCTGCGGCGCAGTTGCGTGGCCCGTCGGGCCAACGCGTCTTCGGCTTCCTGGTGCGAGGTGGCCGCCATGCCGGCCTGCAGCAGGCTGTCGCTCAGCGCAAAGCGCTGCAGCGGGTCCAGGGCGAAAGGTTCGTCGTCGATGGCCTCGGGCGTGTCATCATCAAAGAACACGTTCAGGCGCTGATTGAAAAAGGTCCGCAACGGATCGCGCAGGAATTGCTGCAGTTCCGCCACGTCGATGGTATCGGGCGGCGTCCAGGCGGCCGGCGCGTTGGCGCTGGTCAGCGCCGGATCCGACGCCGATCCCGATGCGGATCCCGATGCCGATCCAGAATCAGCGTCGCCCCCACCATGCAGCACTGCCCATTCGCGGGCATAACTGAACAATCCTGCGGGGCCCGTCACGGACGACGCCACCGCGCCCGCACGCCGGCCGTCCAGCCCCGCGGCGGTGGCTTCAGCCGCAGGCAAGAAATAACGCGCGCTGAACGGCTGCAGCGGATGCACCACCGTCAGCGCGTCCAGCAGGTCGCTGTCATCCACGGTCTGCCAACCCGCCGCCAGGTGATCCCGCAACTGCCCCACCAGCACCGACGGGGGCCGCTCGCTATTGTCCCGAATGCTGCGGCCCACCCAGCTGACATACAGCTGCTCGCGCGCCGACAGCACCGCTTCCAGCAGCAGATAGCGATCGTCCTCACGGCGCGACCGGTCGCCCGGCCGGTAGTCGCCGCCCATCAGGTCGAAGTCCAGCGGCGGCTGCGCGCGCGGGTAATCGCCATCGTTCATCCCGAGCAGGCACACCACACGGAAGGGAATGGCGCGCATGGGCATCAAGGTGCAGAAATTGACGGCGCCCGCCAGAAAACGCTGGTTCAGCCGCCCCTGGTCCAGCGCCTGCAGCCATGCTTCGCGCACCACGGTCAGCGGCAGCCGTTCGGTCAGGCCGACGCTCTCGCAGGTCGTTTCCCAGTCTTCCAGCAACTGTTCGAGCCGGCCCAACTGCACCAGGTCGCGATCGTCATCGGCCAGGAAGAAGCGGGCCAGCATCGTGCGCAGCCGGGCGACCCAGGTGGCGGGGGCGGCATCGGCCGCCAACTGGTCGCGCGTGGCATCCAGCGCGTCGAGCAGCCCAACCAGCGGCCCGATCAACGCGGCGTCCAGTCCACCGATCTCGTCATACGGTTCGATGCCGTCGAAACTGTCGCCCTGCCCCACCGCGTATCCCAGCAGCATCCGCCGCAGCCCGAATCGCCAGGTGTTCTGCTCCATGCCGCCCGGCAGGTCCAGCGATGCACGCTGCGCGGCGTCCAGCCCCCAGCGGATGCCCGCGCCCTGTATCCAGCGGTGCAAGGTGGGCAGGTCCGACTCGTTGATGCCGAAACGATGCCGCAGCGCGGGCACGTCCAGCAGGTCCAGCACGTCGCTGACGGCAAAGCGGCTTTCGGGCAGGCGCAGCAGATGCTCGACGGCGATCAAGAGCGGCTCGCGGCCGCGCTGCCCCTGGTCGGCCAGCGTGAAGGGAATGTAGCGGTCGTCGGTGTGGTCGATCTGCCCGAACACGGCCTGAATGTGCGGCGCGTAGGTGTCGATCGCCGGCACCATCACGATGATGTCACGCGGCCGCAGGGTCGGATCGGCACTGAACCGCGCCAGCAGTTGATCATGCAGGATTTCGACCTCACGCTGCGGGCCATGCGCGACATGAAAGCGGATCGACGTGTCCGTCTCCAGGTCTACCGGCGGCCAGGTCTCGCGCGTCTCTTCCATGGCGCGCAGCTGCAGCACGTCGTCGTGCAGCTGCGTCAGCAGCGAGTCGGCCGGTTGTTCCGTAAACAGGTCGATGCGACGATCGCTCACGTCCGCAAAGGCCTCACGGTACTGGTCGGGCGCATCGAAGCTGTCGAGCAGGTGGATGTAGTCGCGGCCCTGCTTGCCCCACGCGGCCAGCAACGGGTGGCCATGCCGATGCAGCACGGCCGCATCGATCACGGCCGGCATGCCGGGCTTGCGGCGTTGCCGCTGATATTGGTGACGCAGCAGATCCTGGTCGGCAACGATATCGGTCCAATGATGCTGCGACGGGTTGTGCACGCACAGCAGCACCTGGCACATCTTGCCCAGAGCAGCCAGCGCTTCCAGGGCCTGGGCCGGCATGGACGAGATGCCGAACACCATGATCCGGCGCGGCAGCCCCGCCGGCCGCTTGGTCAGCGTGCGCAGGGTGGACATGAAACGTTGATGCACCCCGGCGCGGCTCTGCGCCATGCTTTCGGCGCCGACATCTTCCAGCAGCGCGCGCCACAACGCGGGCTGCCAGCATTCCTGCCCGTGCAGCGCCCGCACCCCGTTGCGCGACGTGATCACCTGGTCGCGCCCATGGGCCCAGTCGTCCAGCCAATCGGCGCGGTACACCTGATACTGGTCGAACAGATCGGCCAGCCGCTCCGACAGCTGATGCAGCTTGCGCATCTGCGCATCATCGTGCAGGAACCGGCGCAGCGGCCCAAAGGATTCCCTATCCATCAGCGTAGGCAGCAGGCGCATCAGGCGCCACGTCAGACTGGCCTTGTCGAGGGGCGAGCTTTCCGGGATCGACGCCCGACCCAGCACGGCGCGGTACGCCGTCCACAGGAAACGGGCCGGCAACTGCACGTCAATCGCTGCCGCGATGCCGCAGCCGTGGCCACCGCCGCTGAAGGACGACGACGATGCGCCGGGCGCCGACGTCGCGTCATCCGCCGCGGGGTCCTCGGCCAGCGCCAGCTTGAGCCACTGTGCGATCCCGTTGCTCTGGACCAGGATCACCTCGTTTTCCAGCGGCGCAAGGGGATAGCGCTGCATCCAGGACACGGCCAGGCTGCGCAGGTCTTCCAGGCGATTGCTGTGGACCACCATGAAGCCCGGCGCCAAGGAAGCGCCACCACCCGACGTGTTCATGCCCGACCTCTCCTTGTCAGAACCGCTCATAGCCCAGCAGGTAGCGCCACTGGCCCGGCTCCAGCCCGGCCAGCGGAAGGCGGCCGATGCGCAGGCGTTTGATCGTTTTGACCCCCAGGCCGACCTGCGCGCACAGGTGGCCGATCAGCCCGTCGGGCGGCGTCTTGATGGCGACCCGCAACCGGGTCTCGTTCTGCCAGCTGATCTTGGCGGCAGGCATCGCCTTGCCTCGATAGAAGCCGCCCGCGTTCAGGCGAGCCAGACCGTCCGGCACAATATTGCCAGCCACTTCCACCAGATATTCATGTTCGATGCGGGGCGCGTCGTCCCGCAACTTTCGGGCGATGCGATATTCCTGCGTCAGCACGACCAACCCGCTGGCCGCCGCGTCGATCGGCGTGACCACGTCGAGATTGGACAGGTGCTTTTTCAGGAACCGCAGGTTGGACCGGTCCGACGGCAGCCGTGTGTCGGCAGTCAATGAACGCAGCGCGGAATCGCCGTGGTCATTCACGGGCAGGCCCGCCGGCTTGTGCCACAGGATGGTGACCGGCTCCACCGGCACGGGCCGGGCGGCGGGATCGATGTCGGTCTGCTGGCCGGCGGCCAGGCGAAACCCGGCTTCTTCCACCACGTTGCCGTCTACCCGGACCCAGCCCCCTTCGATCAGCTGTTCGGCCTCGCGGCGCGAGCAGCCTGCCATCTCGGCGACATGTTTGGCAAGGCGAACGGAGTCGGTCATCAGGGTCAGGTCGGCGGTACGAAGACCTTCATTCTACCGGGCGGCGCGGATCCGTTCCCGTCGCCCCCTCCCTTTCCCCGCTGTTCGAGGCTGCCTGCTAGACTTTGCCCCTTTCCGCTCCTATTGGCGCCTACCGTGACCACCACCTCGTTTTCCAGTCTGCCGCTGGCCCCCGCCATCCTGGCCAATCTTGACAGCCTGGGATACACCGACATGACGCCGATTCAGGCCGAAAGCCTGCCGCTGATCCTGCAAGGGCGCGACCTGATCGCCCAGGCCAAGACCGGCAGCGGCAAGACCGCCACCTTTGGCCTGGGCATTCTGCACAAACTGGCCGCGGCCGACTTCGGCACGCAGGCCCTCGTGCTGTGCCCGACGCGCGAGCTGGCCGACCAGGTAGCCGGGGAACTGCGCCGCCTGGCCCGGTTTGCCGGCAACATCAAGACCCTGACGCTGACCGGCGGATCGCCCATCCGACCGCAGGTGGAATCGCTGGAGCACGGCGCGCATATCGTCGTGGGCACGCCGGGCCGCCTGATCGACCACATCGACCGTGGCAGCATCGACCTGTCCCGGCTGCAGACCCTGGTCCTGGACGAAGCGGACCGCATGGTCGACATGGGTTTCATGGAAGACGTGATCCGCGTCGTGTCGGCCTGCCCGCCCAAACGCCAGACCCTGCTGTTTTCGGCCACCTATGCCGACGACATCCGCAAGGCCAGCGCGCGCTTCATGCGCAACCCGGCCGAGGTCAAGGTCGAATCCCTGGTGGACGCCAGCCAGATCGAACAGCACTTCTTCGAAATCCAACCGGATCAACGCAACGCCGCGGTGGCCCAGTTGCTGGAACACTTTCGGCCCGCCTCCACCATTGCCTTCTGCAATACCAAGGTGCAGGTGCGTGAACTGGCTGAAGAACTGGTGGCCCGGGGCTTCAGCGCCATGGCGTTGCATGGGGACCTGGAGCAGCGCGAGCGGGACGATGTGCTGATCCAGTTCGCCAACGGCAGCTGCTCGGTGCTGGTTGCGACCGACGTGGCCGCGCGTGGGCTGGACATTGCATCGCTGGCCGCCGTGATCAACGTGGACGTGACGCAGGACACCGAAGTGCACGTGCACCGCATCGGCCGCACCGGGCGCGGGCAGGAAAAAGGACTGGCCCTGAATCTGGTCGCGCCTTACGAAATGCGGTGGGCGAACCTGATCGAGAATTACCAGGGTAAGCCGATCCGTTGGTCCGACTTGAAGCAGCTGACCCCCGCCCCCGGCGGCCCGCTGCGCGCACCGATGGTGACGTTATGCATTCAGGGCGGTAAGAAAGACAAATTGCGCCCGGGAGACATCCTGGGCGCGCTGACCGGCGACGGCGGCCTGACCAAGGACCAGGTCGGCAAGATCCATATCGCCGAATTCGCGAGCTTTGTCGCGCTGGACCGGCATATTGCGAAAGCGGCATGCGCCACGCTCAGCCAGGGCAACATCAAGGGCAAACGTTTCCGCATGCGATTGATGTAAGTCAGGTTGGATGTAAGTCAGCGCTGCGACGCCGCGACCACGACCTGGTCGCGCCCTTCGCGCTTGGCGTTGTACAGCGCCTCGTCGGATCGCCTCAGCACGTCGTCAAAGCTGAAATCGAAGGGTGACAGGGTCGCCAGGCCAATGCTCAGCGTGACCTGGATCACGGCCTCGTCGACCTGAATCACCAGTGCCCGCGTTTCCTCCAGCAACCGCCGGGCAATGTCGGCGGCCTGCTCCGCGCCGGTGTCCGGCATGATCACCGCAAATTCCTCGCCGCCAAGGCGCCCCATGATGTCGGACGAGCGCAGGCTCTTGGCCCACTGGCGGCTCAGCTTGCGCAGCACCACATCGCCCGCCGCGTGCCCATAGGTGTCGTTCACCCGCTTGAAGTGGTCGATGTCCAGTGACATGACCGTCAAAGGCCGCGACTGCCGGCCTGCCACCGTGAACTCCCGCTGGGCCGCGTCGTCGAAGGCGTGGCGATTCAGCCAGCCCGTCAGGGCGTCGAACAGGGCCAGCCGTCGCAGAGTGATTTCGGACTGCTGCACCACCCCCAGGACATAAAAGCCGCCCAATGCGCCCGCGATCAACAGCGCGGAGATCAGCAATCCGGTCACGACGGTCAGGCGGCGCGTCTCCTTCCACGCGCGGAACGTGTCCTCGCCCCCGCCGATACGATCACGGTCAACGGGTAGTCCGTCAGCCGGATATAACTGACCAGGCGTTCCAGCCCGTCCAGCGCCGAATTCCCGGACATATACATGCCCGACTGGCCATTCTGGATATGCCGCAGATAGTCATACCCCGCGGCGATCGACCGGCCGACGTACTGTTCCACAAACGGCGCCCGCACCAGCACGACCCCGTCATCCCGCAGCAGCGCGACCGTGCCATTCGGCTTGAAGCGGATATCCTCGTACATGCCGCTCAGGTGCGTGATTTCGATCGACGCGTAGACCATCGAAATGCCGTGCAACGGGCGGTCCAGCTTGGACGCGACCGGCACCGCCAGCTGGCCGGTGCCTGGCACGCGTCCAGGCGCGCCGATCATCATGTTCGAAGACGGCGACTGCCTGTAGGCCTTGAAGAAATCCCGGTCAGCCACGCTTTGCGGCTTGACGCCACGCTGTGCCGGCAGGCTGTACGACAGCCCGTCGGTCGACACGACATGGATGTCGATCAGTCCGCCCGACGACTCCCGCAGCAGGGTAACGAGGCGCCCGAATTCCGGATCGGTGCGGGGATCGTCCCCCGGATGGGTATCCATCCAGAATTTCGCGGTCTTGACCGATGAATCGACGTCGTGCAACAGGCGTTCGGACTGCTCTCGCATCGCAATCGTCATCTGCCGCAGCACGTCCTCCGCGCGCAACCGCGTGGCATTGCCCTCGGCAACGATCCAATACAAGGTGGCCGACCACTGCACGACCAAGGTCAAGGCCAGCGTAACCAGAATGGCGAGCCGATGGCGGCTTTGGACCAGCTTCAGATTACGGATCGACGACGCGGGGGTGCGACCGGCGGACGGACTGCCACTGGGCGGAACAGGCGTAGGCGAGGCTATGGCGATCGTCGTCTCCGTCAGGGTGGCCCGCGAGGCGATCCGCGGGGGCGCGTACAGCGGCTGTGAGTCGGCTTGACACCCCGCGCACCGTCGGTGGCGCAGGGCGGCTCATCGATTCTACGTACTTTCGCCCCGTTGCGGAAAATCTGGCAGCCCTAGCGCACCTGGGTCGCCATCATGTCCGACAGTTCCGCATGGTGCGTCAGCCACGCCACCTGCTCGTGGCGGCGCACCAGATCGATGGCGTGGATGAACTCGATCGCGCCGGCCGGACGGCCATACACATGGGCGTGCAACGTCATGTCCAGGCATGCGGGTGTCCCCAGCAACCCCCAATTGTCGAGCACGCGGGCCAACGCGCGGGTATACGCCTGCGGCTCGTTGCCGTAGCGCACCGACAGTGGCATGTCATTGATGTCCATGGTGAATGGCATGGCCGTGATCGGGCCTGACGCGGTGTCCAGCACATACGGCACGTCGGAATCGAAGGTATCCGCATGCCAGGCATAGCCTGCCTCGGCCAGCAGTTGCGCCGTCGACCGGCTGGGCGTGCAGCGCGGGCTTATCCACCCGGTGGGCCGGCTTCCGCTGGCCTGAGTGAGGACCTCGGTGCAGCGGGCGATGTCCTGCCGCTCGTCGGCCTCAGACAGGTAGGCCGGAATCATGTGCTGGCTCCAGCTGTGACCGGCCACCACATGCCCCTGCTGCACGATGGCCGACAGCAGGTCCGGATAGCGTTCGGCGACGATCCCGCTGACGTAGAACACGGCCCGGGCCTGGTGCCGGTCCAGCAGATCCAGAATGCGCCAGGCACCTACCTTGGCCCCATACTCAGCCCAGGACATTGCCTGCCGGTCCAGCACGCCGGGTTTGAGCGGATTGCCCATGGGGCCAATGCCCGGCGCGGTGTCGTCCGCCCAGCCTTCCAGCATGATGCTGATCGGAACGGCCAGCGGGCGTTGCGCGGGCCAGGTAGCAGGCACTTCAGGATGCGGAGACGGCATGGGAACTCCTTAGACGGCGATGACAGGGTTGACCAACGTACCGATGTGCTCGATCTCGCATTCGACGATGTCGCCGGGCGACAGCAACCCAGGCGGATCCATGGCGTAGCCGACGCCCGACGGCGTGCCGGTCGCGATGACGTCTCCGGCCTCCAGCGTCATGCCGCGCGACAGGTCGGCAATGATGCGCCGCACGTCGAAAATCATCTGGGACGTCCGCGCCTGCTGGCGTATTTCGCCATTGACCGACAAGGACAGCGCCAGATCCTGCGGATCGGGGATCTGATCCGCCGTTACGATCCACGGCCCCATGGGACACGTGCCGTCCAGCCCTTTGCCCTTGAACCACTGGTCATGCCGCCGCTGCAGGTCGCGCGCGCTGACATCGTTGATGATCGTGTAGCCAAAGATATGGTCGTAGGCGTCGGCTTCCGAAATGTTGATCCCGGTCTTGCCGATCACCACAGCCAGTTCGACCTCGTAGTCCAGCTTTCGGGTGACCCTGGCGTCGTAGGGAATGCCTGCCCCGGGCCCGATGACGGTGGTCGGCGGCTTGCTGAACAGCTGGATGTGTTCGGGCAGCTTCACCGCCAGGCCCTGGGCCGCATAGCCTTCCTTGACGTGATCGACGTAATTGCGGCCGACGCAGAACACGTTCTTGGCCGGGCGCGGAATGGGGGCCAGCAGGCGGATGTCTTCGCGCGCCACACGTGCCGCCGCCATCGCAATGCTTCGCGCCGCGGTCGCCATCCAGAACAGCACGCACTGCGCGGTGTACCCATGCGCGATGATGCCGTGCACCGAGGCGAACGCATCCGCCATGTCAGGCGGCGCGTGCAAGGTGCCTGACGATACAGCCAGGTGGAAGGCGCGTTGGACGTCCAGCACGCCGCCGTCGTCCAGCCACAAGCCCGGCCGCGGCCCACCATCCGGCGTCAGCGAAAAGGTGATGATCCGCATGACATTCCTTTCTCAAGTCGTTGTAATCAAAGCGTTTCCAGCCGGCCAACGGGCGGTCGTCGTGCCGCATGGGTACAGCGATGCAACCGCAGGTGCCACGGGGCTCGTTTGCATCGGACGCGCGCAACCTCTGATCGGCGCGCAGGACAGGGGGATGTTGCAGGGGACGGCGGGTGACCCGGCCGGCCGGCTAGGCCGGTGGTCCGTGTCAATCCACGGGACGACAGGAAAATGGCAGGCACCGCCATGCGCCAGCATGAGCGGTCCACAGATTAATGGATATAGTTGGCAGGTGACATTCAGGGATAGTCGGTAGACCGACAGGCCACCGTACAACGCGCGAGTCCTGCCTACTTATGCGGTTGTGACTGATCCTATCGGTTCCATCCCGCCGGGGGTGGGATGGAACCATAGACCGCGGTCGTGGCGCTCCACGCTATCGGCCAGAGGCGGCCTTGCGGCGTTTTTCCTCGTTCAGCCGCTCAACAATGTATTGCGCAATACGCTGATTCCCAGTTTCGTTGCCAATGTCGGCGGCGTTCTTGCCGGCCTCATTGCGGGCATACCCGTCCGCGCTTTCGTCCAGCAGCAACTTGACGGTCGACTCATGGCCATACCGCACCGCCATCATCAGCGGCGTCGACTTGTCGGGCGATTCCGCATCGATATACGCGTACTTCTCGATCAGCAGACGCACGATGTCGTCGGCGCCCACCGTGGCCGCATAGTGCAGAGGGGTCCAGCCAGGTTGATTGACCTCTGCCCCCCGGTCGATCATGGCCTTGGTCCGGGCCAGGTCATTTTTGATCGCAAGGTACATCAGCGGCGATTCACCCAGCAGGTTTCGCTGGTTCAGGTCGATCCGCTTGTCAGCCATCAGAACGGCATACGTGTCCCAGGCGTCGACCTTGATCGCCTCAAGGAGTGAACTGTTGGAATTGCCGTTGACCGCATTCGGACTGACTCCCCTGGACAAGTATTTCTTGACGTTCGCCGCACGGTCGTTGGCGATGTCTATCCAGAAATCGACTGGCGCAGTGGCCGGCTTCGTGCTCTGGCCCTGCTGGCCCGTCGCGCCGGCTTGGGGGTTGGGCTGAGTCTGAGAATAGCCCGTCATGGGCATCAGCATCCCCAGGGCAAGCGCTCCTACCGTGGCGCAAGACAGCGCCCTGCGACGGGCAACACTTGGTAAACGACTGGACATAATTCACCTTCAATAGATGGCATAACTCGTTGATTTAACGCATCTATTCGCTGCTTCGCAGACACTGACTTAAGGTATTGTGTGAACTTCGATCTGCCAGGCTGAGAATGTGCAGGAACATCAAGTCAATGCGCTATGCCTTTGAAAAGCCTGAAGAAATTCTCGGTGGACGCCCTCGCTACTTCCGCCACCGTCAAGCCGCGCAGGTCGGCTATCCGTTCCGCCACGTGGATCACCTTGGACGGATCGTTCAGCTTGCCGCGATGAGGCACCGGGGCCAGATAGGGCGAGTCGGTTTCGATCAGCAGGCGGTCCAGCGGAATCGTCCGCGCGACGTCGTGCAATTCCTTTGCGTTCTTGAATGTCACGATGCCCGAAAAAGAAATGTAGAAGTTCATATCGATCGCCGCATCGGCGACCGCCTGGGACTCCGTAAAACAATGCATGACACCGCCTGCCTGCGCCGCGCCCTCTTCCCGCATCAGCCGCAGGGTGTCCTCGGAGGACGACCGGGTATGGATGATCAGCGGCTTGGCCACCTCGCGCGCCGCCCGGATATGCCGGCGGAAACGCTCCCGCTGCCATTCCAGGTCACCGGTCAGGCGGTAGTAGTCCAGGCCTGTCTCGCCGATCGCGACCACTTTGTCGGTAGCCGACAGCTTCACCAGTTCGTCCACAGACGGATCGGGTGTGTCTTCATAGTCGGGGTGCACACCCACGGACGCCCACAGACGGGGCTGGCTATGCACGACTTCCATCAGTTCAGGCCAGTCGGGCAGGTTCACGCTTACGACCAGCGCGTGCCCCACCTGATTCCGGTCCATGGCCTCAAGGATCTCGGGCAGTTGCTTGCGCAGTTCAGGGAAGTTCAGGTGACAGTGGGAATCGACGAACATGGCTAAGGTGAATTCTTAAAAGAGGAGGAAATGCATTGGAGCCTGGCGCCTGGCGCTGACCAGTCGTAAGGCACGTCCAGACGCCTTACGCGCCCTTCAGGCAAGCCGCCGTCACGCGCAGCATGGCGTCATGAGCGAACAGCTTGGCGTTGAGCGGATGCGCGGCAATCCTGCGCTGGCGGGTCAGCCAGCGCGCCATATCCGCTACGCCATGGCGGCTGGCACGAGCCGCCACCCGGCCCAACGGGTCCGCCAACGACGGAAAGTAGCGTACCGGCACGCCCGCCTGCAGCAGTGCCAGATCGGTACACCACCGCTGCAGCGCATCGATCCACTCCGCAGCGGGCACCTTGTCCAGCGCGTCGACCAGCGCCCCGGTATCCGGCGCCTGGCCGCGCGCCAGCGCTTGCGCCAGCGTTTCCAGCCAGTCGGCCCGTACCGGTAGGTCGGCCTCGATGCGTCGGGCCGCCGCGACAGGCGCGCCGCCCACCGCCGCCAGTTGCGCCGCCGCGTCCTGGACCCCGCGTGCTTCCAGCCACGGCAAGGCCACCTCGGCGGGCGGCGTCGCCAGCGGCAGTCGCCGGCACCGCGACACCAGTGTCGGCAGCAGACGGTCCGGCGCGTCGGACACCAGCAGAAAAACGGTGTGGGGCGGCGGTTCCTCCAGCACCTTCAGCAGGCCGTTGGCCGAGATGGTGTTGAGCGTTTCGGCCGGGTACAGTACGACCACCCGCAGCCCGCCCCGATGCGTTCCGGTATTGACCCAGGATTCCATGGCCCGGATCTGTTCGATCCGTATTTCCTTTGATGGCGCGCGCTTGCTGGCAGCCTTGCCCGCTTCCGCCGGCTCTTCCATGTCGCCATCCAGTGCATCTTCCAGCACGCCTTCGGCCAAGGCCACGGCTTCGGGGCGGATGCGCCGGAAGTCCGGGTGATTGCCCGAACCGTACCAGGTACATGCCGAGCACACGCCACAGGCCAGTCCACCCTGCGGGGACTCGCATAGCAGCGCCGCTGCCGCAGCCCGGGCAAATTCCACCTTGCCGATGCCTGCCAGGCCGTGGATCAGCCAGGCGTGGGCAAACCGTTCACGCTGCTGGGCGCCCAGCCATTCCCGCGCTGTGTCGAGCTGCCACGGGTAGAACTGCGGCACGCTCATGCCGTTTCGCCTTTCAGCAGCGCGGCCAGGTCGGCGGCCAGGTCTTCCCGGATCGCCTCGATGCTGCGGCTGGAATCGACAATGCGGATGCGCCCGCCCGACGTCTGCGCGCGTGCATGGTAAGCCGCCCGCGTCCGTTCGAAGAAGGCATCTCCTTCCCGTTCGAAACGGTCCAGGTCCCGCGACCGGTTCAGGCGCTCACGCGCCACGGCCAAGGGCACGTCGAACAGCCAGGTGCGGTCCGGCTGCAGGTCGCCCTGCACCCAGGCCTCAAGCGCCGCAATGCGTGCCGCGCCCAATTGCCGCCCTCCGCCCTGATACGCATAACTGGCGTCGGTAAACCGGTCGCAGACGACCCACTGCCCTGCGTCCAACGCCGGCTGAATGACCGTGTGCAGATGCTCGCATCGGCCGGCAAACATCAGCAGTGTTTCGGTGTCCAGCCGCATCGGATCGTTCAGCAGCAGGTCGCGCAGCTTTTCTCCCAGCGGCGTGCCGCCCGGTTCCCGTGTCTGGATGACGGACAGGCCCCGTTCACGCAGTTGCGCCACCAGCCAGTCCACGTGGGTGCTCTTGCCGGCGCCGTCCACCCCTTCCAGGGTGATGAATCGGCCTCGCGGCCTACGCAAAGTCGGTGTGCTCATCATTTCTTTTGCCCGCGGCCCAGTTGATAGGTGCCAACGGCGCGATTGTGTTCATCCAGCGACGAGGAAAAGGCACTGGTGCCGTTGCCGCGCGATACGAAGTACAGGTATTTGTGCGGCTCGGGCAGCACGGCCGCCAGCAGCGACGCCCGGCCCGGATTCGAGATCGGCGTGGGCGGCAGGCCGCGGCGCGTGTAGGTGTTCCACGCCGTATCGGCCTGCAGGTCACGGCGGCGCAGGTTGCCGTCAAAGCTTTCGCCCAGGCCGTAGATCACCGTGGGATCGGTCTGCAGCGGCATGCCGATGCGCAACCGGTTGATGAACACGCCGGAAATGCGGTCGCGTTCGGCTTCATGGCCAGTTTCCTTTTCGATGATGGAAGCCAGGATCAGTGCCTCATAGGGCGTCTTGAGCGGAAGGTCGGCAGCGCGCTTGTTCCATACCTCTTCCAGCTCGTGCGCCTGCGCCCGATACGCGCGCCGCAGGATGTCGATGTCGCTGGACCCCACCGAAAACAGGTAGGTGTCCGGAAAGAACAGGCCCTCCGGATGATTGGCGGTGGTGCCCAGCAGCGCAAGCAGGGCCGCGTCGTCCACGCCGTCCAGCGTGTGACGGATGTCCGGATGCCGCCGCAGCGCTGCGCGGATCTGCCGGTAATTCCAGCCTTCGATAAACGTGACGTCGCGCTGGGTCACGTCGCCGCGCGTCAACCGGTTCAGCACCGTCCACAGGGAATCACCGCGAACGATCTCGTACCCGCCCGCCTTGACCTTGCGGTCCGCGCCGGTGAGTCGGGCAAAGGCCACCAGGGCGTCGGGGTAGACCGGGATGCCGGCTTCCTGCAATTGGCGGGCGATGCTGCGCAGGCTGGATCCTTCGTCGATCACGAAATCGACCTTGTCGGCGGACAGGGCCAGCGGCGCGCGCAGCCAGTACAGTCCGCCCGCGGCGACCAGACCGGCCAGCAGCAGCGGCACGAGGATCACGATCGCGATCAGTCGTTTCTTGGAGAAATGTGGTTTTTGCATGGGCTGCCTATAATACTTCGATCATCTTCCGGGGCTTACCCACTATGCATGCGCTCCACGCATTATCCCCTGTTCCCGCAGCCGGGCTGGCCGATGGCGCCGTCGCCCTCACGCCGCTCGACATGCTGTCGGTCGTGCACGCCGCCGGCGCCGACACGCTCACCTTCCTGCAAGGGCAACTGACCCAGGACGTGAAATCGCTGGACGCCCACCAGGCCCGTCTGGCGGGCTACTGCACGGCCAAGGGCCGCCTCCTGGCCAGCGGCGTGGTGTGGATGGATAACGCACGCACCGAGCCCCAGGCGGCCGACGGCGGATACTACCTGATGGTGTCGTCCGATCTGGCCGCTGCTTTCCAGAAGCGCCTGTCCATGTTCGTGCTGCGCGCCAAGGTCAAGCTGGCCGCCGCTCCCCTCAAGGTCATTGGCGTCATGGCAGGTCCTGGGGGCGTTACCGCTTTGAACGCCGTGTTTGGCAACCTGCCGCGCGGCGCGTGGGATCGGGTCGACCTGCCCAGCGGCACCTGGATCGCGGCGCCCGCCGCCGCCCAAGCGGCTGACGGTGTGCAGGCGCGCTGGTGGTGGGTGGGCACCGAAGATGCCGTGGGCGCCGCCATTGCGGCCCTCGGTGCCGCCGCATTGCGGGCGGATACGTCTGCCTGGCAGGCCGATGACATCGCTGCCGGCCTGCCCTGGATCACCGCGGCCACGCAAGACGTGTTCGTGCCGCAGACCGTGAATCTGGAACTGGTGGGCGGCGTCAGCTTCACCAAAGGCTGCTACCCCGGCCAGGAAGTGGTCGCGCGCAGCCATTACCTGGGCAAGCTCAAGCGCCGCATGTTCCGTGGCACCGCTCAGGCGGGCGATGTCCGGGCCGGAAACCTGCAACCCGGCGCCCTGCCCGGCACCGACATCTTTCACAGCGCCGATCCCGCCCAACCCTGCGGCCGGGTGGTCAACGCTGCGTGGTCGGGTCAGGCTGGCGATGCCGCCGCATCGCAGGTGGCCGTGCTGTTCGAAAGCACCTTCGTCTCGATGGAAAGCGGCACGGTGCACCTGGGCGCCGCCGACGGCCCGGTGCTGAACGTGCTTCCGCTTCCTTACCCTCTGGCCGACAAGGGCGCCTGACCCTGGCCGCCTGCGGTCAAGTCACCCCCACGCCCTGCCCCGAACAACCCGACGCCGCCTGACGGCGTCCTTACAACGCGTCAGCCGCTCCGGCCCACTGCCGCCCCGCTTGCCAGGGGTGCCTGCTTTTTCTATTGAAGGGTCGTCCCATGTCCGTGTCTTCTCATCTCTATGTGTATTACAAGCTGGCCGATGCCGACCAGGCCGCGGCTCGCCTGCTGGCCTTCCAGGTGCTCGACGCAGGAAAGCCCTGGTGCGACCGCACCGCGCTGCAACGCCGCCCGGAACTGCGCGATGGCGTCAGCACCTGGATGGAAACCTACGAGAACGTGTGGGACATCGGCGCGCTCGAACAGGCGATCAACACCGCCGCCATCAGTTCCGGCCTGAGTGCGCGCCTGGCCAGCCCGCGCCACGCAGAGATCTTCGAGGACATTCCCGTTTCTCTCGACTTCGGCAGCATCGAGTAATCCGCAACATGTGTCTGATTGCCTTTGCCTGGGATCCCACCGGCCCCCAGCGCCTCGTGGTCGTGGCCAACCGGGACGAGTTCTATACCCGTCCCACGGCCCCCGCCGATTGGTGGGAAGATGCCCCGGACCTGTGGGCCGGCCGCGACCTGATGGCCGGCGGCACCTGGATGGGCATTACGCGTTCCGGCCGCTTTGCGGCGCTGACCAACTACCGTGAAGCCAATACCTACCGGGCCAACCTGCTGTCGCGAGGGCATCTGGTGGCCGACTTCCTGACCGGCACGGCGTCGCCCGGCGCCTATCTCGACACGGTGGCGCGCAGCGCCGGCCAGTTCAACGGATTCAATCTGGTCACCGGCATCCTGACGGGGGATCACCCTGCACTCTGGTATTTCGGGCATCGTCCAGGCGGGTATCCGGCCGTGGCGCCGATCTCGCTGGACGCCGGGGTGTACGGGCTGTCCAACGCGGTGCTCGACACGCCCTGGCCAAAAGTCGTCCGCACGGCGGGTAGCCTGGCCATGCTCAAGGCCACCGAGGCGAAGGTGCCGGCCTATCTGGCCCTGCTCAGCGATCCGGCCGAAGCGGAAGACCTGGACCTGCCAAGCACCGGGGTGCCCATAGAATGGGAACGCACGCTGTCGGCCGCCTTCATCGTCAGTCCGACGTATGGCACGCGCGCCCAGACCGTCATCCAGGTCAAGGACGACCAGGCCGACGTGGTCGAGCGCAGTTTTGACAACGCCAAGCAAGGCGGCGCGCTGGCGCCCGCCCAGGTGCGTCAGGCCACGTTCGTGATGTCGAAGGCCGACCGCAAGTAAGCGATGCTGTCCCGGTGCGCTTGCCGGGCCACGCGCAGCGCGCCGCCCATGTTGTAGAAGGCGTGGACGGCGCCTGGATACAGGGTGCAGGTCACATGACAGTTGGACGCGGCCAGACGGTTGGCCAGCGCCAGCCCCTCGTCCACCAGCGGATCGCACTCGGCCAGTTGCAGGAAGGTCGGCGCCACGCCGCGCCAGTCGGGGGCGTCAAGCACCGCGAAGCGCCAGTCCAGGCGATCGGCGTCATCGCGCAGATAATTGCCAAAGAACCATTGGATGGTCCGGGCATCCAGCAGATAGCCTTCGGCGTAGGCGGCATGCGAGGGCGTGTCCTGCCAGGCGCAGGTGCCCGGGTACAGCAGGATCTGCCCCCGCAGGGGCAGGCCGCCGTCCCGCGCCCGCAACGTGGCCTGCGCCGTCAGGGTGCCGCCGGCGCTGTCGCCCATGCCGACCACCGCGTAGGGATCGATACCCAGTTCGCGGTGCTCGCCGAATGCCCACTCCCACGCGTCGAACACGTCTTGCGCGGCGGTGGGAAAGCGATGTTCCGGCGCCAGCCGGTAGTCCAGCGACAGCACCTTGCAGGCGGCGCCATTGGCCAGCATCCGGCACACGGCGTCGTAGCTGTCGACGCTGCCGAGGGTAAAGCCCCCGCCGTGGGTAAAGATCACCAGCGGCGCGGTGGTGGCGGCCAGGTGTCCCGTGTACAGCCGGGCTCCGATACGCCCGTTGGCCACCGGAATCTCAAGGTCGGTCACCTGGGCAACGGGCTGGGCGGCGATTTCCAGGATTTTGCTGGCTTTCTCGTGGAACTCGCGAGCGCCGGCTGGCGTGTACTGCCAATACGGCGGCCGGTTGGCGCGGTGGATACGCGACACCAGATCGGCCACCTGCGGGTCCAAAGGGCGCGGATGCTGCAGCGGCGGAAACGCGGCATCAGTGCCGCGTGGGCTCATGGCGCCGCGCAAGATCGGGTGACCACCGCTCATCGCTGAGGCGTCGCCAGCGACTTGCGAATGAATTTGAACGTGCCGGTGCCTTTGGCAACCAGGGTGCCGTCCTCATCCAGCAGTTCGCCGTCGCAGAACGCCATGGTGGTGGACCGGTGATAACAATGCCCATGCGCCACCAGCACCGCGCCCTTGCCGGGCCGCACAAAGGTGGTCTTCATTTCCACGGTGGCCGCGCCGGGCCGCTCGGGGTGGTCGGACCGGGCGGCGTTTGCCATGGCCACGTCGAGCAGCGTCATGATCACGCCGCCATGCCCCACATGCCAGCTGTTCTGGTGGTGAGGCTGCATGGGCAGACGGATTTCACAGCGGCCGGCCTCGGCAATCACGAACTCGCCGCCAAGCCAGTCAAGAAAGGGAATGGACGGCGGCGTCAGGGGACCCTCTACGGGACGCGTCATCGATCAGCGCGCCGCGGGCACGACGTAATCCATGCACTCCCGTCCGGCGCGGATGGCCGACATGAAAGGCTTGATCGCCACGTGGGTCGGGTGCCCCTGGTAGGCGTCGAGCGCTTCCTGGCTGTCGAACAGCGAATTGAGCACCACATCGAACGTCGCTTCCATGCCGGGCGTCGCGACGCCCACTTCGAACTCGACGATGCCGGGCACACAATCCTTCACGCTTTCGAGCGAGGCTTTCACCTTCGCAAGATTGTCGGCGCGGCTGGCGCCCTCGGCGTGGTCCTTGAGCTTCCACATCACAATATGGCGAATCATGCTGGTCCTGAAGAAATAAGAAAGTTGGCGGCCTTACGCCGTGCGGCCCGGCAGTGCCCCGCCGCGCGTCGACCGCTGCGCCAGGATCGCCGCCATCAGCAGGCCCCCCAGCACGGTAATGTGTTCGATGACCACATACATTTCCAGGGTGGCCGCGGGCTGGGGCATGGTCCAGAAGGCATGGGCAACGGGAATGGTCGCAATGGTGAACACGGCCAGTGCGCCTGCGCCGAGCCAGGCGTAGCGGTTGAAAATGATCATGAGCGACCCGGCCAGTTGCACGACCAGGGTCAGCACGTTGAACAGCCAGGCGGGCTCCAGGCCAAAGTGCGCCATCTCGCCGACGCCACCCTGGAAATCGATCAATTTGGACAGCCCGCTGCCCCAGTACATGAAGGTCAGCAGCACACGTGCAAACACGTTCACGGCAGGAGAGTCGAGCAGGCGGGCGATCGGGGTAGGTGTCATGGTGGCGGCGCTCAAAGGGTGGATGACGACTGCACGTTACACAACGCCAGCGATATTACGCGATTACTCACTTTTCCCGCCATCCGCCGTCATCCTTACGGACCGGTGCGCCCACGCGATTGAACACCGTCCAGGATTACTGCATCATCCGCCCACTACCCTGTCTGGATGTCCCAGTTGCTCATGTCCTTTCCCCGCTTCGTCGTCAGGCACCCGCATGCCGGCCGCATCGCCCTCCTGGCGCTGCTGGCTTGCCTGACCGTGAACGCGATCGCCCTGTGGGCCGCCTTGCAGCAACCGTGGCTGGGTCTGGAACTGCGCGTTGGGGAATCGGAACATGGCGTGCTGGCGGATGCCGTTCCCTATGGGCCGGCGCATGCGCTGGGGCAGGATGCCCAACTGCTGGATCTGGCGACATTCACCGGCAGCGGCGCCATCCGGGTCCGGGCCGACGATCTGGCGTCCACGGCCAGTCACCTGGACACGGTCGAAGATCAGCAGCGCTTCTTTGCCCGGCAGTCTCATCTGGCCGGCCTGCTGCAACAGCCGGTGCTGCTCAGTTGGAAGACGCGTTTCGGCGCCATGGCGCAAACCGTGATCACGCCTGCCCCGCGCCCCGTGAGCGCCCTGCCCTCGACCTGGTGGTGGCGGCAGGGTCTGTCCAGTGCGGCGTTCATGCTGGCGGTCATGGTCTGGCTGGTGCGGCCCGCCGCAGCGGCGGCACGCTGGTTCGGCCTGAGCGGGGTCATGGTCCTGCTGTCGGTGTCGGCCGCCACGCTCTATCGCACGCGCGACCTGGCCATTGCGGGCGACAGCTTCCGTCATCTCATGGTCCTGAGCCACACCGCCACCACGGTCTTTGGCTGCACGCTGATGGCGGTGCTGCTGCTGTTCCCGGGCGCCCTGATCCGGCAGCGCACCCTGGCGGCGATCATTGCGCCGTTCGCGGTATGGTGGGCCCTTGGGCTGGCCGGCATGGCGTCGGGTGACAGCGTCGTGCCCCGCGTGCCGGCCTTGCCCATCATGGGGGTCCTGCTGACGGCGGCGGCGCTGCAGTTCCGGGCCAGCCGCCACCGGCCGGCCGATCGGGTCGCCTGGCGCTGGATGGGCACCTTCGTGCTGCTGGGCGCCGTATGGCTGGCGGGCGCGCTGATCACTGGCGCGTTCTATGGCGTGCAGCTGCGCGCCGGATGGGTCACGGCAGCCGTACTGGTCTACGCCGGGGTTGCCGCCGGGCTGCTGCGCCAGTACCTGGCGCCGCCCAAACCCCGGACGCGGCCCGCCAGCGTCTAGAACAGCGCCTTGCCGACCCACCAGGCCCCGGCGGCCACCAGCGCCGATGCGGGAATCGTCAGGATCCAGGCCCACACGATGTTGCCGGCAAGACCCCAGCGCACGGCGCTGAACTTGCGGGTCGTGCCCACACCGACAATGGCGCCGGTGATCGTGTGCGTGGTCGACACCGGGATCCCCAGGATCGCGGCCAGGAACAGGGTCAGCGCCCCGCCTGACTCGGCGCAGAACCCGCCCACCGGCTTGAGCTTGGTGATCTTCTGGCCCATGGTCTTCACGATACGCCAGCCGCCAAACATCGTGCCAAGGGCGATGGCGACATAACAGCTGATGACGACCCACGACGGTACTTCCTCACGCGCGCCCGGCACGTTGGCGGCGATCAGCAGCAGCCAGATGATGCCAATGGTCTTCTGGGCATCGTTGCCGCCGTGGCCCAGGCTGTACAGCCCGGCCGACACGAGCTGCAGGCGGCGGAACCACTTGTCTACCTTCAGCGGTTTGACCCCCACCATCATCCACGACACGATCAGCATCAGCAGACCGCCCAGGAAGAAACCCAGCATGGGCGAGATCACGATGAACGCGATCACGTACAGAATTTCCGAGCCCGCCAGCGCGGCCGGGCCGGCGCTGGCCAGGCCGGCGCCCACGATACCGCCGATCAGCGCATGCGACGACGAAGACGGAATGCCGAAATACCAGGTGATCACGTTCCACGCAATCGCGCCGACCAAAGCGGCAAAGATGACGTAGTGATCCACCAGGCCAGGATCGATGATGCCCTTGCCGACCGTGGCCGCGACCTTCAAATGAAAGATGAACAGCGCCAGGAAGTTGAAGAACGCGGCGAACGCCACCGCGTGGTGCGGCTTCAGAACGCCGGTTGATACCACCGTGGCGATCGAATTGGCGGCGTCATGAAACCCGTTCATGAAGTCGAAAATCAGCGCCAATCCGACCAGCAATACCAGCGTGGTGAGACTGATGTGGAGCGTATCCATGGTCTCGATCGCCTCAGGCGTTCTCGAGGACGATGCCCTCAATCAGGTTCGCGACGTCTTCGCAGCGGTCGGTGATTTCTTCCAGCGTCTCGTAGACCGCTTTCATCTTGATCAGCTGACGGGTATCGGCTTCGTCGCGGAACAGGCGTCCCATGCCGCGGCGCATCACCCGATCAGCGTCCGATTCCAGGCGATCGATCTCGCCGCAGATCTTCATGATGCTTTCGGTGTCCGTCAGGTCATGCATCAGGCTCACGACCATGAAGATGCGGTCGCAGCATTGCACGCCGATTTCGGCAAGGGCGCAGGCGTCTGGCGTGACGCTGCGAACGTCATACAAGGTGATGCACTGTCCCACGTCTTCCATCAGGTCGAGGATGTCGTCCATGGTGGTGATGAGGGTGTGGATCTGATCACGATCGAGCGGCGTGATGAAGGTCTTGTGCAACAGATCGACCGTGTCATGCGTGATCTTGTCGGCTTTCTTTTCCAGCGTTTCGATATTCTTGATGCGAACGTCGGCATCTTTCAGATTGGCCAACAGCGCAACGAGTTCACGGCTGCCCTGTTTGCACAGATCGGCGTGGGCCACGAACATATCGAAAAAACGTGCCTCTTTAGGCATGAAGCGTGCAAACATCGCGTCCTCTCATTGCGCCATATGACAGATATGTGACGCGTTTAAAACCGGGCGCAGTTTAGCAGAGCTTCACGCCGGGCTTGGCAGCAAAATGCGTGTTTCTTCCCGCAAGGCCGAAGGAATGCGGCCGGACGTCCCCGTCGGACGTGGCTAGTATTGCGCGGCCGAGAAATTCTGGAACTTGGTGTACTGCCCCTGCCAGGTCAGCCGCACCGTACCGATCGGACCGTTCCGCTGCTTGCCAATGATGATCTCGGCCGTGCCCTTGTCCGGCGTATCGGGGTTGTAGACCTCGTCGCGATAGATGAACAGGATCACGTCGGCATCCTGCTCGATGGCGCCCGATTCCCGCAGGTCACTCATCACCGGGCGTTTGTTGGGGCGCTGCTCCAGGCTTCGGTTCAGTTGGGACAGCGCGATCAGCGGGCATCCCAGCTCCTTGGCCAGCCCCTTCAGGGACCGGCTGATTTCCGAGATTTCGGTTGCCCGGTTCTCGCCACCGGTATTGCCCGACATCAGCTGCAGGTAATCGATAATGATCAGCCCCAGCGTGCCGCACTGGCGCGCCAGCCGGCGGGCCCGGGCCCGCACTTCCATGGACGTCAGCGCGGGCGTCTCGTCGATGTAGAGCTGGGTGTCCTGCATCTTGGTGATGGCATGGGTCAGGTTCGGCCAGTCCTCGTCCAGCAGCTTGCCGGTCCGCAGGCGGTGCTGGTCCAGGTACCCGATGGACCCCAGCACCCGCATCGCCAGCTGCGACGCGCCCATTTCCATCGAGAACACGGCTACAGGCAAGCCTTGGTCGACAGCAATGTTTTCACCGATGTTGATCGAAAACGCCGTCTTGCCCATCGAAGGACGGCCCGCCACGATGATCAGGTCGCCGGGCTGCAGGCCGGACGTCATCTTGTCCAGGTCCGAAAAGCCCGTGGACACGCCAGTCACGTCGGATGTGCTGTCGCGGTGGTACAGCTCGTCGATACGTTCGACCACCCTGGTCAGCAGCGGCTGCAGTTCCTGCCAGCCCCCTGCCCCGCGCGCGCCCTCTT
This sequence comes from Pigmentiphaga litoralis, assembly GCF_048632615.1. Lineage (GTDB taxonomy): Bacteria > Pseudomonadota > Gammaproteobacteria > Burkholderiales > Burkholderiaceae_B > Pigmentiphaga > Pigmentiphaga litoralis_B. The sequence goes on along the minus strand of NZ_CP184479.1, from coordinate 5,357,786 downwards.
CGGCGATCTGGAAAATCTTGGATTCGGCTTCGTCCAGCAGCTGGCGGGTATCTTTGCCCTGCGGGTTGAAGGCGCCCGACGAAATGTCGTCCGCCACGGTCACGAGCTTGCGCAACACCGACCGGTCACGAACGATCTCGCCGTAACGGCGGATGTTCGCAGCCGACGGCGTATTCTGCGCCAGGGAGTTCAGGTAGGCCAGGCCGCCGGCATCTTCAGCCTTGCCGGACGTCTGCAGCGATTCGTACACGGTAATCACGTCGGCCGGCCGGGCCAGCGCAATCAGCCGGGCAATGTGCTGGTAAATGATGCGGTGGTCGAAACGATAGAAGTCGTCTTCTTTGACCACGTCGGCAATACGGTCCCACGCCGCATTGTCCAGCAGCAGGCCGCCCAGGACGGACTGTTCCGCCTCGACGGAATGCGGGGGAATACGAAGGTTTTCAATCTGGGGATCTGGAGCGTTCATTCAGGAGGCGCAACCTTGACATCGAACTCGGCCTGCGATTCGGCCTTGAAGGTCGACAGTGTACCCGCCCCCTGGCGGACCGGACAAACCCGCGCAGGGCAAGGCCGGATAGGCCGGCGGGCAAAGGCAGGGGTATCGTTGCGCTGCGCTTCCTTGCGGCAAACGCGGCAATACTCACCTTGCTGAGGTCCTCACCATGACGCTTACCCTGGATTCGACGTGCGCAGGCCTGATCGACTTCATCGATCGCCATCATCCCGAACAGATCGCGTTTCTGAAGGCGCTTGTCCAGGTGCCGTCCGACAATCCACCGGGCGATTGCCAGCCGCATGGCGAGGCAGCGCGGGCGCGGCTCGAAGCGCTTGGATTGCCGGTCGAAACCCACCCGGTGCCCGCCGATGCCCTGCAGGCGGTCGGCATGCGGTCGGCGGTGAACCTGATCGTGCGCCGCACCTTCGGCCAGGGCGGGCCGACGATTGCGCTCAATGCCCACGGCGACGTGGTACCGCCCGGCCAGGGATGGACCCATGACCCCTACGGTGGCGACATCGTCACACCCCCGAAGGCGCCGCCATGGTCGGCCGCGGGGTAGCGGTGTCCAAATCGGACTTCGCCACCTACACCTGGGCGCTGCTGGCCCTGATCGACGCCGAAGCGCGGGGGCAGGCGCTGAACGGCACGATCGAACTGCACTTTACGTATGACGAGGAAACCGGGGGTGAGGTCGGCCCCAAGTGGCTGCTGGACCATCATCTGACCCGGCCCGATTACGCCATTGCAGCCGGATTCGCCTATGGGATCACCTCCGCGCACAACGGCTGCCTGCACCTGCAGGTCGACGTGATCGGCAAGCAGGCGCATGCCGCCATGCCTCACACCGGTATCGATGCGCTGGAAGGCGCAACGCACGTGCTGCAGGCACTGTATGCCTATCGGCGCCAACTGGCGGGGCAACGGTCGCGCGTTCCCGGCATCGACTGCGCCACGTTGAACGTGGGCCTGATCCACGGCGGCATCAACACCAACGTCGTGCCCGATCGCGTCACGATGCGGATCGACCGCCGAATGATTCCCGAAGAAGCGGGGTTCGATGCCGAGGGCGAACTGCGCCGCATCATCCAGGATGCCGTCGAAGCCGCGCCGGGCATCGAGGTCACGATCACGCGCATCCTGCTGGCGGAGCCCTTGATCGAACTGCCCGCCGCGGCAACGCTGATCGCCGCACTTCAGGCCCGGGCGGCGCAGATCATGAACGTGCCCGTGCCCGTGCACGGCGCACCGCTGTACACCGATGCCCGCCATTACGCCGCGCGGGGCATTCCGACCGTACTGTACGGCGCCGGCCCCCGGACGCTGATGGAGGCGCGCGGACACAACACCGACGAGAATCTGCGCCTGGAAGATCTGCGCAAGGCGACCTGCGTGGTGGCGTTGACACTGGCTGATTTGATGGGGTGAGCAATGCGATGCGCGTGAGGCGGCATGGCAAGGCGGCCAGCACGCGTCGGCCTGGACCGTGCCGGAATCCGAAAACGCCCTTGTGGACAGCGTTGCGGGCGGCCACACGGGAGACGAAAAATACCGGCCCTGAAGCCGGTATCTTTCAATGCATGAAGCGAGGCGACGTCAGCAGACCCTGCCGCAGCCGCCCCCTTCAGCAGGCAGGCCGATCAGCCTTCACCCGACACGATGACAGTGACGTTGGCCGCCACGTCGGTGTGCAGAGCGATCTCGACCGGGAATTCGCCGATGGTCTTCAGCGGGCCGTTGGGCAGGCGAACCATGCCCTTTTCCACGCTTGGGAAGCCATTTTGCTGCAGGGCTTGCGCCACGTCAGCGTTGGTGACCGAACCGAACAGACGGCCGTCAACACCGGCTTTCTGCGAGATACGAACGGTCTGGCCTTCCAGGTTGCTGCCAACCGACTGCGCCGCGGCCAGCTTTTCGGCCTGAGCCTTTTCCAGTTCAGCGCGCTTGGCTTCGAATTCAGCCAGAGCAACTTGCGTGGCACGCTTGGCTTTCTTTTGCGGGATCAGGAAGTTACGGGCATAGCCGTTCTTGACCTTGACCACATCGCCCAGACCGCCGAGGTTGATGACTTTTTCAAGCAAGATGATTTGCATAATGTGCTCCCGCCAATCAGCTGTTGTGGTTGTCGGTGTAGGCCAGCAGCGCAAGGAAACGCGCACGCTTGATGGCCGTGTCCAGCTGACGCTGGTAGTGCGCCTTCGTACCGGTCAAACGAGCAGGAATGATCTTGCCGTTTTCCTGGATGAAGTCGCGCAGCACGTCGACATCTTTGTAATCGATCTGTTCAACACCCGCTGCCGAGAAGCGGCAGAACTTGCGACGCTTGAACAGCGGGTTTTGTTGACCAAACTTCTTCTTTTCTTTCCGTTTGCCAAATGCGGCCATGATGTACCCCTTGGGTATTCAATCCGTTTCGTTACCAGAGACCGGGGCTGCCGCAGCCGGATCCGACGCGCCGTGCGCGACCGTGACCGCCTGCTGAATGTGCAACCTCAGTCTGCTTGACCCTTTCCGGGTCGCTGCCAGAAATCCCTGGATCTGCATCCGCCTGCCGAGCGCCGTGCGTTCGAGCGAGCGAGCCAGATCACCAATGGCCAGGGCGCTGACCGTCATGTCCACGCGGCGTGCTCTGCCACCTTCCATGACTTCGGATTCATGCGCAAGCATCAGTTCCAGCACCGGAATCCCGGCGGGGGTGTACCTGAGAGGCTTGCATTCGACGACTTCCGCCGTCAGTTGAACCCGGTTCAACGCACTGCCGCCCGGCGCCCGACGATCACGTCAGGCTGGTGCCAAGCGCAGGGATACGACATCGACCTGTGTTCCGGTGCGGAACCTGCGCTCAAGCCTCGGCTTGGGCGGGTTCGGAAGAAACCTTGCGAGCCTCTTCGCGCTCGACGATCTTCATCATCGGCGACGGAGCGGTTTCAGCCTTCTTCAGCTTCACGACCAGGTGACGCAGCACGGCGTCGTTGTAGCGGAAAGCGTGTTCAAGTTCGTCGAGCGTGGCTTGATTGCACTCGATGTTCATGCACACGTAGTGCGCCTTCACAAGCTTCTGGATCGGGTATGCCAATTGGCGGCGGCCCCAATCTTCCAGGCGGTGAATGACGCCTTCTTGGCCGGTAATCAGCGTCTTGTAACGCTCGACCATGGCCGGAACCTGTTCGCTCTGGTCCGGGTGAACAATAAATACCACTTCGTAGTGACGCATCGAAGCTCCTTGTGGATGCCCTTCTTTCGAAGAGAGTTAGTCCGCCAGCGTCTGTAGGCGGACAAGGGTTAAATCCGATCCATGGTTGACCGATCTTCATGCTTCGGTAAAAAAGCAGGCCAAAAGGCCGCCGGGCGTTCAATCGCCTGGCTTCACATCGATAACGCAGACACTTTGCGGGATCGGAGCGGCGCACCGTGGCGCCGACGTTTGCGCAGCATCGCGCAAAAAAGTTAGCCCATGATTATTGCTGACCCGGGCGGAGAAAGCAAGAGCGGCGTGGCAGTACGGTCAAACAACACGCCCATGGACATCGCTGTCCAGCTTTCGCTTGCGCAAAGCGGAGCACTGTATAAAAATACAGCTACTGGATAAACGTACAGAGCAGCGTCAGTCTTCCAGCGTCGTCGCTAGTCAGTACCGCCTATCAGTACCGCTAGTCCCTACCGCTACAGCGGCTTTTGCGGAGCAACCATGCCCAAGCTTACTGCCCGTCAGCAAGAAATCCTCGACCTGATCCGTCAGGCCATCCGCCTTACCGGTTTCCCCCACCCGCGCCGAAATCGCCAAGCAGCTGGGCTTTCGTTCGCCCAACGCGGCCGAAGAACACCTGAAAGCCCTGGCGCGCAAAGGCGTGATCGAACTGGCTGCGGGCACGTCGCGTGGCATCCGCCTGGTAAACGAACCCGTTGCGGAACCGCTTGCGCTCCCAGCCGCGCTGGCCCAACTGATGTTGCCCCTGGTGGGACGTGTCGCGGCAGGTAGCCCGATCCTTGCCGCCGAACATATCGACAAGAGCATAGGCGTCGACGAAGCCCTCTTTTCGATGCGTCCGGATTACCTCCTGAAAGTGCGCGGGCTGAGCATGCGTGACGCCGGCATCCTGGAAGGCGATCTGCTCGCCGTCAAGAAAACGACCGAGGCCCGCGACGGCCAGATCATCGTGGCCCGGCTGGGCGACGAAGTGACCGTCAAACGCCTCAAACACACCTCCGCGGGCCTGCAGTTGCTGCCTGAAAACCCCGACTTCCAGCCTATCGAAGTCAGCCGGGACCGCGATGACTTTGCTGTGGAAGGCATTGCCGTCGGTCTCATCCGCGCCGGCATCCTCCACTAACCGGAGATTGACCATGACCGTGACTCGCCCTGGCATCCACAGCGGCTTTGCAACGCTCGACGCCGCCCTCCCCGACGGCGGCTGGCCCGCGGCCGGCGTAACGCAGATCCTGATCCCGCGCAACGGCGCGGGGAACTGCGCCTGCTGGCGCCATGCCTGCGGCAGCTGACGCAAACCGGGCGTACGGTTGCCCTGCTCGTACCTGCCTATCTGTCCTATGCCCCCACGCTGATCCAGTATGGCATCGACCTGAACCATGTCCGTATCGTTCGCAGCGCCTCGCCGCTCGAAGGCATGGCGTCGATCGAAGCTGACCTGCAAGACGCCATGTTTGGCGCGGTCGTGGTCTGGATGCCCCCTTGGCCGCGGCCGACGCCAACGTCATTCGCACCTTGCAACTGGCCGGCCGTCTGTCCCGCTGCCCGGTCTTCCTGTTCAGCGCAGGCGACAGCCAGGACCAGTTGCCCGCCTCGTCGGTGTCGACCGCGCCGCTGCAGTTGCAGGTCAGGTCGCCCATTGGTGACACGGTGCAGCTGCAGCGTATCGACCACGCCAGGCCAAACGCCCATCCGGTCATCAGTCTGAGCCTGCCCGTGCCGCAAGTCCGCCTGCGCACGCGGCAAACGCCGCCAGCCAGCGGCGTCGCCAAAGCCCTGCTTGCCAACCAGAAGGCTGCCCGCCCGGTACCGGAACCCCGCGCGTCGCTGCGTACGTCATTGATCCACATCGCCGCCAATATCGCTGCATCCGCCGCGTCAGCCGCTGCGGCCGCCGCCGCGTCAACGGCCTCGCTGGCCGCAGCCGAGCCCCTGGGGCACGCCGCCGGTGCCGGCTCAGCAACCGCGCCTGCCCGCAGCCCGTGGCCGTTCAAGCAACGTCGCCGTACGCCCGACACGCCGGTCGTGCCAGGCAAGCCGGGTGCCGGCCGTTTGATGAACTGATATCCACTGAACGAGTCTGTCGTACAGGGCGACCCGGCGGGTCGCTTTTTTCGTTCGCTCGACGCCGCATGACAGGACCGCAGGGGTATTTGCCAGTTCGGCCAGCCAATTCGTTAACATGTGAGGTTGCTGGCTACGCCGTGCCGCCGGGCCTCTTCCCGGGTACGTGACGTCTCGGCCACGCAGCGCAACCACAGGCACTCTCATGAAAACCCAGAAGATCGAGTTCTATCGCCACCCGGCCGGCGGCTGGGGCGCACTCAAAAGCGTCGCCAGCCAATTGCTGGGGCATGGCATTCCGGCCAAGGGCGCCAAGACCATGCTGTCGGCCAATCAGCCCGACGGTTTCGATTGTCCTGGGTGCGCATGGCCGGACCGCGATCACGCGTCCACCTTCGAATTCTGTGAAAACGGTGTCAAGGCGGTTGCCGCCGAAGCCACGTCGCGCCGCGCGACCGCCGACTTCTTCAGGACACACACCGTCTCGACCTTGCTCAAGGAAAGCGACTTCTTCCTGGAGGACCAGGGCCGCCTGACCGAGCCCCTGGCTTATGACGCCGGTACGGACACCTATGTCCCGATCAGCTGGGACGACGCTTTCGCCACCATTGGCCGGCACCTGCGCGCCCTGCCCGATCCGGATCAGGCGATCTTCTACACGTCGGGCCGAACCAGCAACGAGGCTGCGTTCCTGTACCAGCTGTTCGTGCGCGAGTACGGGACCAACAATTTTCCAGATTGTTCGAACATGTGCCACGAGCCGAGCGGGACGGGCCTGCGGTCCAGCATCGGCGTGGGCAAAGGTACGGTCACGCTGGACGACTTCGAGCGTGCCGACACCATCTTCATTTTCGGCCAGAACCCCGGCACCAACCATCCGCGCATGCTGGGTGAACTGCGCGCCGCCGCCAAACGTGGCGCGCGCATCGTTTCCTTCAATCCGCTGCGTGAACGCGGGCTCGAACGGTTTGCCAATCCGCAAAGCCCGATGGCCATGCTGGGCCTGGGCTCGAACTTCATCAGCACCGACTATCACCAGTTGCGCATCGGCGGCGACCTGGCGGCGATCAAGGGCATCATCAAGCATGTGATCGAGGCCGACGACGCCGCCGTGGCGGCCGGTCAGCCGCGCGTGCTCGATACGGCGTTCATTGCCGAACACACGCATGGCTTCGACATCTTCGTGGCCGACATCCGTGCCGAAAGCTGGGAAGCGATCGAGGCCGAATCCGGACTGCCCGAAGCCCAGCTGCGCGCCACGGGCGAAACCTACCTTGCCGCCAAGGCCGTGATTGCATGCTGGGGCATGGGCATTACGCAGCACAAACATTCGGTCGCCACGATCCAGATGATCACCAACCTGTTGCTGCTGCGCGGGCACATCGGGCGGCCAGGTGCGGGCGCCTGCCCTGTGCGGGGTCACAGCAATGTGCAAGGCGACCGTACCATGGGGATCTACGAACAGCCCTCGCAGGCGTTCCTGGATCGCCTTGACGCCGTGTTCGGCATCCAGACACCGCGCACCGCCGGTTTCGACACGATCGCCGCCATCCAGGCAATGCGTGACGGCAAGGCCAGTGTCTTTATCGGCATGGGCGGCAACTTTGCCAGCGCCACGCCCGATACCGCCGTGACCGAAGCCGCGCTGCGTCGATGCGCATTGACCGTGCACGTTTCGACCAAACTCAACCGCAGCCACCTCGTGCATGGCAAGGACGCGTTGATCCTGCCCTGCCTGGGTCGCACCGAGATCGACCTGCAGGCCGGCGGCGCGCAGGGCGTCACCGTGGAAGATTCCATGAGCATGGTGCACCTGTCCTCGGGGATCAATCCGCCAGCATCGGACCATCTGCTGTCCGAACCGGCCATCGTCGCGCGCATGGCCAAGGCCACGCTGCCCGACAGCCGGATCGACTGGCTGGGCCTCGTCGAAGACTATGACCGAATTCGTGGGCTCATCGAACAGGTGTTCGACGACTTTGCCGGCTTCAACGACAAGCTGCGGCATCCTGGCGGTTTTCGGTTGCGCAACACGGCATCCGAACGGGTATGGAACACGCCTACCGGCAAGGCGAATTTCTTCGCGCAGCCCATCCCGCGGGACCTGCCCATCCACCAGGCGCGCCAGCACACCGATGACCTCGTGTTCAACCTGGCCACGGTCCGCTCGCACGACCAGTACAACACCACCATCTATGGCATGAACGACCGCTATCGCGGCGTGTACGGTCATCGCCGCGTGGTGTTCATCCACGGCGACGACATTCGGGCGTTGGGCATGAAGGCGGGCGACTGGGTAGACCTGACCAGCATCGACACCGAGGGCAGGAAGCGTCGGGCGGACCGTTTTCTCCTCGTGGAATACGCGATTCCGCGGGGCTGTATCGCAAGCTACTATCCCGAGACGAACGGCCTGGTGCCCCTGTCCAGCTTTGCGGACCAGGCGCGCACTCCAACTTCGAAATCCATCCCGGTCATGCTGACGCCGCATCATGCCCACGCCCGGAGCGACTCGACGTCGACCACCGATGCAAACACCCTCGCCTGAAGCCTTACTCGCCATCCTGCAGGAATACCCCACGGGCGTGTCGCTCCCCAAGCTCTCCAAACGCCTGGGCGAACGGGCCAGCGTCGTATTGCGCGCGCTGGCCTTGATGGGCGATGGCTTTGGCAACCGACGCGGACCAGGCTGGGTGCGCGTCGAACAGACGGACGGCGTATGGAATATCACGATCACGCCGGCAGGCCGTCAGGCCCTGCAGCAGCCATGACGACGGACGACCAGGCTCATTCAAGCGCCGCGCAGGCATTCGGTCGCGCGAACGGTAGCAGCAGCGCTACTGCGGGGGACGGGACTGCCGCCCCTTGCGGGTGGAGCGCCAAGGGCGAGGATGGCTACGCTGACCTGACGACCGTGCCGGCATCACGCACCGTCGCTGCGCAGCGTGCCACGCCAGAGATCGACAAGGCGATCGACGTCATCGTTGCCGAAGAAACGCCGATCGCACTCGTGTTCAACGGCATCTCGCACGCCGTGATGATGGCCACCCCCGCTGACCTGGAAGCCTTTGCATTGGGCTTTGCCTTGTCGGAAGGCATTCTGGATGGCATCGACGCCTGCCGCGACATTGAACTGCACGGCAGCTCGCTGGGTATCGAGGTTCACCTGACCATCGGGTCCGCCGAATTCGCCCGGCTCAAAGACCGCCGCCGCTCGCTGGCCGGCCGCACCGGCTGCGGCCTGTGCGGCATCGACAGCCTGGCGGCACTGGACTTGCACAGCGGTCCGGTCGCTCGGCCGGCCTGGACACGTGCCTTGTCCCTGGACACGGTCATGTCCGCCATGTCCGCCTTGCCCGACCAACAACCCTTGAATGCACTGACCGGCGGCGTGCATGCCGCGGCCTGGGCCCTGCCTGATGGCACCCTCTATAAGGTCATGGAAGATGTCGGTAGACATAACGCGCTGGACAAACTGATTGGCTGGCTCGCACAGGAAGCGGATGGCGGCACCGTACCTGAGGGCTTCGTGGCCATGTCCAGCCGGGCGAGTTACGAACTGGTGCGCAAGTGCGCGCGAATGGGATACCCGGCATTGACGACGATTTCGGCTCCCAGCGCGTTGGCCATCGAACTGGCGACCCAGGCCGGCATGGCGCTGTATTCCTTTTGCCGGCCGCCCAAGGGAATGACGCGTTTCGTCGCATGAGCGCCCATTGACGACTTCCCCGGCCCAGCTGCGGCGATGCGTCGAACCTGTCTTGCGATACGCGCGATTCAGGACCCGTATGGCTTCGAAGTTCGACATTCCGAATTCGGAGAGCGGCGTGCAGCGTGACGTTGGCCCAGCGGTCGGGATCACACCGCCCGCGCGCGGGCCAGCAGTTCGTCCACTTCCTCCTGCCGCGTGTTGAACGAACACACCCACCTGACATACGCCTCGTCGCTGCCAATCTCCCGCCCTTCAGGCAAGGCGTCGGGCGTCCAGTCATAGAACACGGCGCCTTCGGCCCGCAGCCGTTCCGCCATCAGCGCCGGGACGATGGTGAACACTTCATTGGCTTCGGTAGGCCAGACCCGTTCCACGCCCGGCACGCCAGCCAGGCCATCCGACAGCTGCCTTGCCATGGTGTTGGCATGACGGGCCAGATGCAGCCAGTGGTCATCGGCCAGCCATCCTGAAAATTGCGCGCCAAAGAAGCGCCCCTTGGCCGCCATCTGGCCGGCGCGCTTCAGGCGGAAGTCGAAATCCACAGCCGCCGTGTCATCGAAGAACACGATGGCTTCCGCCATCAGCGCGCCGTTTTTTGATGCCCCGAGACACAGCACGTCAACCCCCGCCCGCCACGTGATGTCGGCAGGCGCACAGTCCAGCGCCACCAGCGCATTCGCAAAACGCGCGCCATCCATATGGATCTTCAAACCAAGCTGACGCGCGGCAGCCCCGATGTCCATGAGTTCGTCGGGGGTATACACCAGACCGTTTTCATTGGCCTGCGTGAGCGTCAGCGCGCGCGGCACCACGTTGTGCGGGGCATGCGGCGCAACGCGCAAGCCGCGCCGCAAGGACGCCGCGGTGACCTTGGGCGCATCACCGGGCAAGGTCACCAGACGGGCGCCGCCCGTGAACAATTCAGGCGCGCTGGATTCGTCCATCAGGACGTGGGCCTGGCGATGGCAAAGCACCGCGCCCCACGGCGGCACCAGTGCCGCCAGCGCCAGCGAATTGGCCACCGTGCCGGTGCTGGCAAAGAACACCTTGACGTCATGGTCAAAGATGTCGGCCAACCGGGCACGGGCGGCGTCACACCACGGGTCGTTCCCGTACGACGACACGGCGCCTTCGTTCGCGGCCATCACGGCCTCCAGCACGGGCGCCGACGCCCCCGCCATGTTGTCGCTGCCGAAATGCATATTCCGCTTCCTGAAGATTAGCCGTGCTGCGGATGGAGGTCGTTTCAGTCGAAGCCTGCCGCACATGGCGACGGTTGCAGCGATACCAACGGCAGCACCCCGACCCACCGTGTCAGGGTCACTGCATCAACCCTACTTTGCCGCTTTCTTGGCCGCGCGCTGACGCACGGTTTCATACATGCATACGGCCGAGGCCACGCTGACGTTCAGACTCTCGATGGATCCCGCCATGGGAATGTTCACGAGTTCGTCGCACGTTTCGCGGGTCAGGCGGCGCATGCCCTCCCCTTCGGCGCCCAGCACCCAGGCGATGGGCTGCGTAGCGTCGATGTCATGCATCGACTTTTCCGCCTCGTCATCGGTACCGACCACCCACACACCGCGCTCCTTCAACGCACGCAGCGTGCGCGCCAGGTTGGTGACCGTCAGGTAAGGCACCGTATCGGCAGCGCCGCAGGCCACCCGTTGCACGGTGGCGTTGATGCCGACGGCGCGATCGCGAGGCGCGATCACCGCCTGCACACCGGCACCGTCGGCCGTGCGCAGGCAGGCGCCCAGGTTGTGCGGGTCGGTCACGCCGTCCAGCACGAGCACGAAGGCGGGTTCGGTCGCGTCATCGAGCACTTCGTCGATGTCCATCGCCAGTTCCAGCGAGTCGGCCAGCGCCACGACGCCCTGGTGGCGCTGGCCCTTGGCCAGGCCTTCGAGGCGTTCCATGCCGACGGCGCGCGCCGACTTGCCGGCGGCCTGCGCCTGTTCGATGAGGGCGAGCATGCGGCGGTCCCGGCGCATGGCTTCGACGTAGAGTTCCTTGATCGATTCGGGCGCAAAGCGCAAACGCGCCGACACCGCATGGAACCCGATCAGTATCTGGCTGGCTGCCATAGTTTGATTCCTGAAAAACATGCGGCGCTGCTCAGGCAGCGCCGTTCACCGCTATTAAACCAAAAACCCCCGACCGGCGAAGCGATCAATGCCGCTTGCGCGCCGTCCGCTTGTTACCGGCCGCCCGCTTGCCGGGCTTGGACGAGGGTCCGTCATCCGAAGGACGCCGCGCCGCTTTCAGCGTCTGGCCTTTCAGGCCGGCCGGCTTGGGAGCCGCCGCCTTGCGCGGACGGCTGTCCTCTTCGGCAGGCTTATCGTCACGGGCCAGCGCCTTGCGGATGCCTTCGTAGCTCACGCCCTTCACAAGCTTGAACTCGATGCGGCGCGCTTCCAGGTCCACACGCGCCACCTGGACCTGCACCTTGTCGGTCAGGCGATAGCGCATGCCGGTGCGTTCTCCGCGCAACTCGTGCAGCGAGTCGTTGAACTGGAAGTACTCGGCGCCCAGCTCCGACACGTGCACCAGCCCTTCCACATGCAGATCGTCCAGGGTGACGAACACGCCAAAGGTCGCCACACCGGTGACGGTGCCGCTGAAGACGTCGCCCACCTTTTCGCGGACGAACCAGCACTTGAGCCACGCTTCGACATCGCGCGACGCATCGTCGGCGCGGCGCTCGTTGCTCGAGCAGAACAGACCCAGCTTTTCCCACAGGGCGTGCTCGTGTTCCTTGATGCTTTCGGCGACGACCGGCGCGCCGCCGTCCAGGGCCTGCGGCACATACCGCTTTGCCTGCAGCAGCGCCTTGATCACGCGATGCGTCAGCAGGTCGGGGTAGCGGCGGATCGGCGACGTGAAGTGGGCGTAGGCGGGATACGACAGGCCGAAGTGGCCCGCGTTGTCAGGGCTGTACATGGCTTGCTGCATCGACCGCAGGCACATGGTCTGCAGCAGCGGCGCGTCGGGACGGCCCTTGGTGCTGGCCAGCAGCGCCGAATAGTCGGCAGCAGTCGGCTTTTCGCCGCCGCCCAGCGACAGCCCCAGCGTCTTCAGGAACTGACGCAGGGATGCCAGCTTTTCGGGCGTCGGGCCTTCATGGATGCGGAACAGGCCCGGATGCTTGCTGCGTTCCATGAAGTCGGCCGCGCAGGTGTTGGCGGCCAGCATGCATTCTTCGATCACCTTGTGCGCGTCGTTGCGCACATAGGGAACGATGCTTTCGATGCGGCCTACCTCGTTGCAGACGATCTTGGTTTCGACGGTGTCGAAATCGATCGCGCCACGGGCCTTGCGGGCTTCCTGGAATACCAGGAACAACTGGTACAGGTTGCCGATTTGCGGCAACACGTGTTCGTGTTTGCGCGCAGCCGGGCCATGCGGCATCTGCAAGGCGCTCCAGACCTCGTTGTAGGTCGTGCGCGAATGGGAATGCATGACGGCGTTGTAGAACTGGTAGGCCTGCACCGTGCCAGCCTTGGATCCCGTGGCCGGAATGACCATGTCGCACACCAGCACCAGACGGTCCACATGCTCGTTCAGGGAACACAGGCCGTTCGACAGCTTTTCGGGCAGCATCGGAATCACGCGGCGCGGAAAGTACACGCTGGTCGACCGCTCCAGCGCATCCACGTCCAGCGCGTTGCCGGGCACCACGTAGTTGGCGACGTCGGCAATGGCCACGATCAGACGCCAGCCGGGGCGCTTGCGCGTGCCGGTGCCCAGTTCGACAGGTTCGCAGTACACCGCGTCGTCGAAGTCGCGCGCGTCTTCGCCGTCGATCGTGATCAGCGGCACGTCGCGCAGGTCGATTCGACCGGCCAGGTCACCGCGGCGCACTTCGTTCGGCAGCTTGGCGGCCTGGGCCAGTGCGGCTTCCGAGAATTCATGCGGCACGTTGAACTTGCGCACGGCGATCTCGATTTCCATTCCCGGATCGTCGATCTCGCCAAGGATTTCCACCACCCGGCCCATGGGCTGGCTGTGACGCGTAGGCTGCTCGACGATCTCCACCATGACCACCTGGCCATGTTGCGCATCGGCAATGTCGCTTTCGTGGATCAGCACGTCATGCTTGATACGCTGGTCTTCAGGCACGACGATGTACAACCCGCGTTCGTTCAGGAAGCGGCCTACCAGCCGATTGGTGCGGCGTTCGATGACCTCGACGATGATGCCGTCAGGCTTGCCGCGATAATCATTGCCCGACAGCTTCACCAGGACGCGGTCCCCATGCAGGACCTTCAGCATTTCCTTCGGTGTCAGGAAGATATCGGCCTTGCCATCGTCGCGAATCAGGAAGCCGAAGCCGTCCCGATGGCCTTGCACGCGGCCGGCAATGAAGTCGAGTTTGTCGGCCAGCAGCAGCACGCCCTTGCGGTTGGGCATCAGTTGCCCGTCGCGCTCCATGGCGCCCAGGCGGCGTTGAAAGCCGATGCTTTGCGGGTCGACACCCAGGGTCGTCGCCAGCTCATCCGGCGACAGCGGGCCGTCTGCTTCACGCAGTGTGGCCAGGATCTTTTCGCGCGTCGGCACTTCTGGATCATAGTCCTGAGGTGCGCTGGGCGAATTGTTATGCGATCGGTTTGTCAAAGGTCAAAAATCTCTATAGAATGCGCGGCTAGGTTGTTGAGCGACGCCAACGAATGCGTTGAACGTTCATCACAACAGTGCCCAGATGGCGGAATTGGTAGACGCGCACGGTTCAGGTCCGTGTGCCGAAAGGTGTGGAGGTTCGAGTCCTCTTCTGGGCACCAACGAATATCAGTCGTTTGATCGTCAGTGATCAGATCGGCATGAAGCAAACTGTCAGTGCCCTGTGGTTTTGGGACCGACAGCGCGGCAAAGTCGCCCGTACATTGGGTTGAACGCGTGTTCCACGAACATGTGTTCATCGCAATGACGGGCTTTTTGCGTCTGCGCGCATGATGTCTGCTTGCGTGGTGTCTGCACGCGTGGAGTCTGCTTGCATGCCGTTGGCAGGCAGGGTATCCGCATGCATTGCGTCCGCACCCATGCGGTCCGCACGCAGCTCAACTGCAATCGCCGGGGTGTCGGTGATCCCGCAGCGATTCGACGTCGTGTCGAAGCCACGAGTTTCAAACGTGTTGCTCAGCGACGCAGAGGCCAGGGGCAGAGGCAGCTCGAACAAAAAGTCAAAGGAAGACGTCAGGGACGCACCTGGAGCGGTGTTCCACCGGGCATTGTTTCCGGCCTGAATAGAATACACCGTTCGTATCATGCTGCGCAGGCAAGCCGGGCCTGCGCCGTGGGCGGCAACACGACAGGAATCGCCGTGCGATGCCCCCGGGGGTGTGCCGGCGCCTTCGCGCCGGCCCATGCAAGAGAACCGGTCAACCGGCCTCGCCCTTGCGGATCCAGGCTTCCAGCTGGAAAGGACGGAGCGTGTCGTAGTCCTCGAACGGCTGATGGATCCAGGGATTGGTAGGCAGCTTGTCGACGTAGTAATCGGGCACGACTTTCGAGTGCCCCTTGAACCACAGCACCGCCGTGCGCATTTCGGTAATGGCCGAGAACTGCGACAGCAGATGTTGATGGACCTTGTCGAACGTGTTGCCCGTGTCGACCATGTCGTCGACCAACAGGACGTTGCCGCCCAGCGAGCCGCGCGTGATCGTGATGAACTGGGCGATGTCCAATGCGCCCTGCTCCGTCCCTGCGGCCTCGCGATAGCTGCTCGTAGCGAGAATGCCAAGGGGAACATCGAAAATCCGCGACAGGACATCGCCGACGCGCACACCGCCGCGCGCCAGACAGACGATCTGGTCGAACTTCCAACCCGACTGATGCACCGTCAGGGCCAATTGCTCGATCAGGTGGTGATACTTGTCCCAGCTGACCCACAGGTGCTTGTCATTATCTTCTGACATGTCGTTATTGATGCTTATCGATAAAAAAACAGCCCCGGAACCCGCCCGGGGCATGGTGCATCACAGGCAAGACCTGCGACTTCAGGCCTTGAACGGGTGACGCAGCACAATGGTTTCCAGGCGGTCGGGCCCGGTCGACACCAGGTCGATGCTTACGCCGCAGACTTCGCTGACACGTTTCAGGTAGTTCTGCGCATTGACCGGCAGCTTGTCGTATTCCGTCACGCCCACCGTGGACTCGGTCCAGCCAGGCATTTCTTCCAATACGGGTTCACTGTTCGCCACCGCGGCGGCGCCATACGGCAGCACGTCGCGGAACTCGCCATTCACCTTGTAGCCGACGCCCAGCTTGATGGTCTCGAGACCATCCAGCACGTCGAGCTTGGTGATGCACAGGCCGGAAATGCCATTCAGGCGGATCGAACGCTTCAGCGCGGCGCCGTCGAACCAGCCGCAACGGCGCGGACGACCGGTAACCGAACCGAACTCCTTGCCGACCTTGGCCAGATGCGCACCGATGTCGTCGTCGAGTTCAGTCGGGAACGGACCCGAGCCAACACGCGTGGCGTAGGCCTTGGTGATGCCCAACACGTATTCCAGCGTTTGCGGACCCACGCCCGCGCCAGCCGAGGCAGCGCCCGCGACGCAGTTGCTGCTGGTGACGAAGGGATAGGTGCCGTGATCGACGTCGAGCAGCGCGCCTTGCGCGCCTTCGAACAGCAGGCGCTTGCCGGCAGCCGACGCTTCGAACAACTCATTGGCCACGTCAGCCACCATTGGCTTGAGCACCGGCGCCAGCGCCATTGCCTGGTCGCGTACTTCGGCGGCGTCCACCGCCTTGCCGCCCAGGTAGTTCACCAGCACGAAGTTGTGATATTCCAGCACTTCTTCCAGCTTCGCGTCGAACGCGGCCGGATCGTACAGATCCTGCACGCGAATGGCGCGGCGGGCCACCTTGTCTTCGTAGGCCGGGCCAATGCCCCGCCCGGTCGTGCCGATCTTGGCGTCGCCCTTGCGCGCTTCCCGCGCCTGGTCGATCGCGACATGGTAAGGCAGGATCAGCGGGCAGGCTTCCGACACGCGCAGGCGCTTGCGGACTTCCAGACCGGCGGCTTCCAGTTCGTCGATTTCACGCAGCAGCGCTTCGGGCGACAACACCACGCCGTTGCCGATGTAGCAGGTCACGCCGGCATGCATGATGCCCGACGGGATCAGGCGCAAGATGGTTTTCTTGCCGTCGATCCACAGGGTGTGGCCCGCATTGTGACCGCCCTGGAAACGCACGACGCCCTGGACGGACTCGGCCAGCCAGTCGACGATCTTGCCTTTGCCCTCGTCGCCCCACTGGGTTCCGATAATGACGACATTCTTAGCCATGCTGATTCTGCTTCTCTTTAGTAAGCCCGCGACGGGCGCTCAGATTTCAAATAAGGAAGATGCGCCTACGACGCAGTCTGGGGGGACGACAGCGGCACGACCTGCCAGTTGCCGTCACGCAAGACCAACGCACGATCGCACAGAAATTCCTGCTGCTCGTGCTCGTGGCCTGGAAGAACCTGGACGACGATATGACCCGCGTCGCGCAGCGTTCGAACCGCGTGCACCAGGGCAGGCTCCAGGCCCCATGGCGCGCTGATGGCCGGCGTGGCGATCGGCGCGGGCAACAGTCCCGCCAGTTCGCGCAGATCCAGGCTGAAACCGGTAGCCGGACGCGCGCGGCCATAGACCTCGCTGACGTCGTCATACCGGCCGCCCCGGACAATGGCGTTCGGCCAGCCCGGGCAGTACACCGCGAACACGATGCCGGTGTGGTACTGGAAACCATGCACGTCGGCCAGGTCGATACCCACCTGCTGGTCACCCAGCGCCCGCCCGAGTGTCGCCAGGGCGTCGAGCGCCCGAGCAATCTGCGGCAGGGCGGGCAGGACCTCACGTGCCCGCTGCAGCACATCCAGGTCGCCGTACAAGGTCGGCAGGACCTGCAGTGCGTGGGCGGTGTCCGGACGCAGCTGGTCGGCCAGCGCGGCCAGTCCAGGAACGTCCTTGTCACGCAGCAGCCCGAAGATGACGTCGGACAGCGCCGCGGCAGCCGGGTCGGCGTCCAGCAGCGCCTGCACGACGCCCAGGTGGCTCAGGTCGACGCGAAAGCTCGGCACGCCCGCGCGGCGCACGCTCTCGACCGCCAGCTGCAGCGCTTCGATATCCGCTTCAGGACCGGCATGGCCGTAGATTTCGGCGCCGATCTGCAGCGGCTCGCGCGTGGCCCACAGGCCCCGCGGCAAGGTATGCAGCACGCTGCCGTAATAGCACAGACGCGTCGTGCCGGCACGATTGAGCAAGTGCGCGTCGATACGCGTGACTTGCGGCGTCATGTCGGCGCGGATGCCCAGCGACCGGCCCGAAAGCTGGTCGACGAGCTTGAACGTGTGCAGATCCAGATCGCCACCGCTGCCGGACAGCAGCGAGTCGAGGTATTCGACCAACGGCGGAAGCACCAGCTCGTAGCCGTAGGTGCGATACAGGTCTAGCAGGAGTCGGCGCAACTCTTCGATGCGCCGGGCCTCGGCCGGCAAAATATCTGCCAGGCTCTCGGGCAACAGCCATTTGCCCATGCGGGATTCTCGGTAAAGACGATGAAAAATCAATGGACGAAAAAAGCGGCTACGGGGGTGCACACAGTGCAAGCCCATCAACCGCTTCTTCCAAGCTTGTGTCGGGGTGGAATCCATGAAACGTGGCGCACTTGAACGGTGCACTACGCAGGAAACGATTCGACTCTTGGCTTACACGCTATTGTCCACTCGTTCGAGGACAAAATCAAGGGACCGGCTCGGCCGTGGCGCGGGCAGCAATCAATTCGCTGCCAGAACGCCACGTTGGTGCCTGCCGCGCGCCCGGCGGATGGCGTGCACCCGCCGCGGGCCCATCAACGTGCGGGCGCGGGTGCCGGCGTGCTTGCGTTGCCGCCCGCCGACTTCATGAAGCGGAAGAACTCCGAACTGGGGTCCACCACCATCACGTCGCCCTTGTTGGCAAATGACGCGCGATAGGCTTCAAGGCTCTTGTAGAACTTGTAGAACTCGCGGTCCTGCCCGAAAGCCTGGGCATACACGGCCGATGCCTTGGCATCGCCCTCGCCCATCGTCTTCTGCGCCTGGCGGTACGCTTCGGCAATGATGACTTCGCGCTGGCGATCGGCGTCGGCGCGGATCTTTTCGCCATCGGCAGCGCCGATCGAACGCTGTTCGTTGGCCACGCGCTTGCGCTCGGCTTCCATGCGGCGATACACCGACTCGGAAATCTCGGGCGCAAAGTCGACGCGCTTCAGACGCACGTCCAGCACCTCGACACCCAGCAGCTTGGCCGCCGCCGCGGTGTTGGTACGGATTTCCTGCATGATCTTGTCGCGCTCTTTCGAGGTGACATCGTTGACCGTGCGGCGGTTGATCGACGCATTCAATGCATCACGCAGCAAGGCAGACATACGTTCCTGTGCGGCGCGTTCGTTGCCGCCGAACGTGACGTAGTACGTGCGCGGGTCGGAAATACGCCACTTCACGAACGAGTCGATCAGCAGGTTCTTCTTTTCGGAAGTCTGCACGCGCTCGACATCGGTCGCGTCGATGGTCAGGACGCGCTTGTCGAATTGCTGGATGTTCTGGAACGGGGGCGGCAGCTTGAAGTACAGCCCCGGTTCACTGACGACTTCCTTGATCTCACCCAAGGCGAACACGACAGCGTAATTGCGTTCGTTGACCACGAAAACGCAGGAAGAAAGGGCGGCCAGCGCGATGAGCAGGCCGACCACGGTGGGAATCAGACGATCCATGACGGGGTTCCTTGTCTCAACGGGGGACGTTACGGTCGCGGGAGCGCAGGGCTTCCCGTGGGGTGGGTTCAGGCACGCTGCTGGACATCGGTGCGGGCAAAGGCAATGCCGTACCGTTGTTCATCGTGCTCGAACCGCCATTGGACCGTGCTGCGACCGCCGCGGAGGACTCCTTCGATACCTGCTGCATGATCTTGTCGAGCGGCAGGTACAGCAGATTGTTGCCCGAACGGGTATCGACCAGCACCTTGGACGCGTTGGTGAACACCTCTTGCATGGTGTCGAGATACAGACGGTCGCGGGTCACGCCCGGCGCCTTCTGGTATTCCGTCAGCACCTGGGTGAAACGCGATGCGTCACCCTCTGCGTTTTCAACGATACGCGAGCGGTAACCTTCGGCTTCCTGCAGCAGACGCGACGCGGCGCCCGCGGCGCGCGGAATGACCTCGTTGGCGTAGGCCTGGCCTTCGTTGACCTGGCGTTCGCGGTCCTGACCGGCCTTGACGGCGTCGTCGAACGCCGCCTGCACCTGCTCGGGCGGCTGGGCATTCTGGATAGCGACCGTGCTGATCAGCACGCCCGTTCCGTAGATGTCCATGATGTTCTGCATCAGCTTGGTGACTTCGGCGGCCACTTCGGTCCGGCCTTCGTACAGCACGAAGTCCATTTTCTTCTTGCCGACGATTTCACGCATGGCGGATTCGGCCGCCTGCTTGACCGATTCGTCGGGGTTGCGCGAGTTGAACAGGTAATCGCGCGCCCCACCCTCTTTCAGGCGGTACTGCACAACGAATTGCATGTCGACGATGTTCTCGTCGTCGGTCAGCATCAGCGATTCCTGCAGCACCTTGCTACGCGAGTTGTTGCGGAACCCGACTTCGATCGTGCGAAGTTGCGACTGGTTGACGATCTCGTGCGACTGGATCGGGTACGGCAGACGCCACTGGAAGCCGGCGCGCGTGGTTTCCTTGTACTTGCCGAACTGCGTCACGACCGCGACCTGGCCTTCCTGCACGATGAAAAAGCCGGAGCCCAGCCACAGCAGGACGACGATGCCGCCAATGACGCCGACACCGATGCCGGCGCCACGCGGCGACGGCGCAAACCGGCCGTTGTTGTCGCCACCGTTTCCACCGCCGCGCGGGCCACCCGGCTTGCGCCCGAACAGGCCCCCCAGGCGACGATTGAAGTCGCGCCAGAGTTCGTCCAGGTCGGGAGGTCCGCCGTTATTGTTGTTCTTGCCGCCATCGTTGTTATTGTTTGGGCGACGTGGAGGCTCGTTGCCGGAACCGTTATTACCGCGGCCCCAGTTCGAGTCGTTCAAATTGAATATTCTTGATATCGAAGGCAGACGCATCTTTGCTGGAAAGCGAGGCGGACGGGAAACCCGCCCGCTCAGGAGCGGGCGTCAGCCGCAGGGCTGACGGACGGAGACTGCGTACGAAAACGCGGGTCGTCATTGTCGATGCTGCTGACAACCACGGGTTCTGCCTGGCTGGCTTCGACGATCGCTCCCCGCAAAGCATCGAACCCCAGGCGTTCTGTCGCGCTGACGAACACTCGCGAAATCGTACCACGCTCGTCGCGCTCCACTCCGGGCTCCAGATGAGTCAGGTCGATCTTGTTGAAGACGAGGATGCGCGGGATGTCGGCGGCGCCGATTTCCTCGAGCACCTTGTCCACTTCGGCGATCTGTTCGTCCCGCTGCGGGCTTGCGGCATCCACGACGTGCAGGAGCAGATCCGCATGGATCGTCTCTTCCAGCGTGGCGCGAAACGCGGCGATCAGCATGTGGGGCAGCTCGCGGATGAACCCTACCGTGTCCGACACCACGACCGACCCCGCGCCTTCGATCCACACTTTGCGAGTGGTGGTATCGAGCGTTGCGAACAGCTGGTCGGCCGCGTACACATCGGCTGCCGTGAGTGCGTTGAACACGGTGGACTTGCCGGCGTTGGTATAACCGACCAGCGACACCGAAAACGCACCGCCCCGGGCGCGCGAACGGCGCTGCGTCTGCCGCTGCTTCTGCAGCTTGCTCAGCCGTTCCTTGAGCATGCGGACCTTGTCCGCAATGATCCGTTTGTCCATTTCGAGCTGGGCTTCGCCCGGGCCGCGCATGCCGATACCGCCACGCTGACGTTCCAGGTGGGTCCACATCCGGGTCAGGCGCGTGACCAGGTGCTGCAGCTGAGCAAGTTCGACCTGCAGCTTGCCTTCATGGCTCTGCGCTCGCAGCGCAAAAATGTCCAGGATGAGCGCGACGCGGTCGACCACGCGGACCTTGATCTCACGTTCGATGTTGCGCTGCTGGGCGGGGGTCAGGTTGTGATTGAACAGGACGAGTTCGATGTCGTTGGCCTGTACGGCCAACGCGATCTCCTGCGCCTTGCCCGTGCCAACGTAGAGTTTGGCATCGGGGCGGGCACGCTTGCAGATGATCGTATCGACGATCTCTGCGCCTGCGCCTTGCGCAAGCATATGGAATTCTTCGGTCTGTGCTTCGAAGTCAGGCTCGCCGAAGTTGACGCTGACGATCAGCGCCTTTGGCGGCGGCCTGTCCGAAGCTGCCGGATTACGATCAGTCAGCAGTGGGTTCAACCTGGAAGTTGACCGGGCGCGAAGGCACCACGGTAGATATGGCGTGCTTGTAAACCATTTGCGTCACAGTGTTCCGCAGCAGCACCACGTATTGATCGAAAGACTCGATCTGGCCTTGTAATTTGATACCGTTCACCAGATAAATAGACACTGGTACGTGTTCTTTGCGAAGCACGTTAAGGAATGGGTCTTGTAGCAATTGCCCTTTATTGCTCATAAGTGGGCTCCTGGTTGTGTTTTTCTTGGCGGATGCCAACCTGGCTACTTTACCGGGTTTTCCCCGAGCAAACTAGCCTACATGACTGCATGAATCACCGAAAACACTCGGTCTACATCTTCGAACTACACACCGTATATCAGGACGTATGCGCCCTTTTCAACGGCTCCGTCCGCGCGGCCGGGGCCGCTTGTTCGGATCCACCGCCTTGACCGGCGCCTTGTCCTTGTAGGGGTTGTCGCTGGTCCGGAACTCGATTCTAAGTGGAGTGCCCTGAAGCTTGAAAGTTTCCCGGAATCGCGACTCAAGGTACCGGCGGTACGAGTCGGGAATGTCGTCCAGGCCATTTCCGTGAATGACGATGAGCGGCGGATTCTGCCCGCCCTGGTGCGCATAGCGCATCTTGGGGCGGAAGATGCCGCGGCGTGGCGGCTGCTGCTGTTCCAGCGCCTCCTGCAGTTCGCGGGTCAGCTTGGGCGTCGACAGCTTCGCGAAGGCGGCCGCATGCGCATCCAGCACCGACTTCAGCAGCGGGTTGATGCCCGAATTCTTCAGCGCCGAGATGTGGTGGATCTTGGCGAACGACAGGAAACGCAGCTTGCGTTCCAGCTCGCGCTTGATCTCGTCGCGCTTTTCGCCGTCGATGCTGTCCCACTTGTTCACGCCTACGACCAGCGCGCGCCCGGTTTCGAGCACGAACCCGGCGATGTGCGCGTCCTGATCCGAGATTTCGGCACTGGCGTCCAGCATCAGCAGCACGACGTTGCTGGCTTCGACCGCCTGCAGCGTCTTGATGACCGAAAACTTTTCGATCGCTTCGAATACCTTGCCGCGCTTGCGCAGGCCCGCGGTATCGATGAGCGTATACGAGCGTCCGCCGCGTTCGAAGTCGATTTCGATCGCGTCGCGGGTGGTTCCTGGCTGGTCGAATGCAATGACCCGCTCTTCGCCCAGCAAAGTGTTCACCAGGGTGGACTTGCCCACATTGGGGCGGCCGACGATCGCCAGCTTGACGCGGTGCGACAGCGGGTCGACCGGCACGAACTCTTCTTCGGACGGCGCCACGATCGGGCTGTAGCCGTCCCACTCTTCCGGTTCGGGCAGCGGTTCGACCATGCCTTCGAGCGCGATCTCGATCAGCTCGGTCACGCCGTCGCCGTGCGCAGCCGAAATCGGATGCGGTTCGCCCAGACCGAGCGCGTAGAACTCGGCAGCGGCCGTGGCGTGCGAAATGCCTTCGGCCTTGTTGATCGCCAGCACGACCTTGCGGCTCGACTTGCGCAGGCGTTCTCCGATCTCGCGGTCGTGACCGGTCAGGCCGATGCGGCCGTCGGTCAGGAAGATGACGACATCGGCCTCGACCATGGCCTGCACGGTCTGCTTGGCCATCTGCGCCATGATGCCGTCCTTGGCCACCGGCTCGAAGCCGCCCGTATCCACGACGATGAACGGATGGTCACCCACCCTGCCCTCGCCGTAGTGGCGGTCCCGTGTCAGACCCGGAAGGTCGGCCACGAGGGCGTCGCGTGAACGCGTGAGCCGGTTGAACAACGTGGATTTCCCCACGTTGGGCCGTCCCACGATGACGACAACCGGTTTGAATGCCACTGGTTTCATTGAACTCAAGAACCTTTATTCGCCAACACCAAGCAGCGCCAGGTTGCCCTTCGAGGTTTGAACGATCAAGCCCCGTGTGGTTGCCAGGGGCCGCGAAACGATTGCACTGCCATCGGTGGCAATGCGTGCAAGAAGACGACCGTCTTCCCGCCCGAGAAAATGCACGTAGCCCTGGTAGTCGCCAAGCGCGATGGCTCGGCCGACGGAGACCGGGGCGGTCAGGCTGCGATGTTGCAGCGCGTCCTGTTTCCACACGTTGGCGCCGCCGTCGAGAGCGAAGCCATGCACCACGCTCTTGTCGTTGGCCGAGTACGCGAATCGCACGTCGGCCGACATGCCGTTCACGCTGGAAAATTCACGCGACCACGTGGTGTTGCCGCTGCTGACATCGAAGCAGCTGATACGGCCCTGGTACGTGACCGCGCACAGCAGGCGGCCCGAGATGACGGGAGCGCCGACCACGTCGGACACGCGTTCCAGTTCGCTGGTGCCGGTCGGGTTCGACACGGTGCCTTCCCAGCGCATGACGCCGTTGGCCGTGGAGATCGCGATGACCTTGCCACCCGGCAGCCCCGAGAACACAAAGCCATTCGACATCAGCATTTCGCCCGGCGCACGCAGCGCCAGGGCCGGGCCTGGGCGCTGCACGCTCCAGCGGCGGCGGCCGGTTTCCGCGTCGAAAGCCTGCACGCGATAGTCGCCGCTGCGCACCACCACCAGGCCATCCGCCACCAGCGGGGGCACCGTGACTTCGCTGGTGGCCTGCGCCGTCCATTTGATCTGGCCGTTGTCATCGAAGGCGATGACTTCGCCGCGCGGGGTGGCCACGGCAGTGATCTTGCCATCGCTGCCGACGCCAGCCGACAGGGTCTGCTTGGCGGAACCGCGCCATTGCGTCGCGCCAGTCGTCAGGTCGTATTTGCCGACGGTGCCGTTTTCGGTCGCGGCATACACGGCGTTGCCGACGGCGACGGGCACGAAGCCCACCCCCGATTTGTTGCCGGCCGACACGCTCCAGACGGGATTGACCGTCAGACTGGGCGTGAAGGTAGTCAATGGCGCGGGCACGTAGCGCGGCTTGCTGCCCCCGAACAGCGAGCACCCTCCCAGGGCGCCGATGACCAGCGCGACCGCGACGGCGCGCATCAGTGCGGGGACGCGAGGTGAAACGTGACGTTGCTGAATTGTGGTGGCCATACGGTTCCTGTCATGCCCCGCCCAAGGCGTCGAGCTTCAATTGGATGGACGAGCGCAGATCCGTGGCCGGATCCAGCTTGTCGAGCGCTTCCTTGTAGGCGGCGCGCGCCTCGTCACGCTTGCCCTGCGCGATCAGCACGTCGCCGCGGCGGTCGGCGAACAACGCCGCGAAGGCGTCCGGGCGCGATGCACTCAACTGCTTGAGGGCGTCGTCGTAGGCCTTCTCGTCGAGCAGCAAGCCGGCCAGCCGCAGGCGCGCAACCGGCACCAGGGCGTCGTCCTTGCTGCGGTCGACGACCCACTGCAGCTGCGCCTTGGCCGAACGGGCGTCGCCCGCCTTGGCGTAGGCGCTCGACGCGATCAGCGCGGCGCGCGGGGCATAGGCACTACGGCCGAAATTTTCCAGGATGGTTCCTGCGCTGTCTTTCACGCGAGCAATGTCGCCCGCGTCGGCCGCTTTTTCCAGCACTTCGAATTGCGCCATGGCCTGCGCGGCGTCGCGGCGCTGATACCAGTTCCAGCCGTTCCATGCGGCGGCGGCCAGCAGGCACACCGCCACGATGCCGAGAATGGCGGTGCCGTACTTGGCCCACCATGCCTTCAGCGATTCAATCTGTTCCTGTTCTTCTAAATCGTAGGCCATGCATGCCCCGGTTAATGTCAATGGCAGAGAACGCAGACCTGCCGTAAAGGGCGGCCTGCGCGATGTCAGTGCGGGAGGTTACCGGATTCCGCCAACTCCCGCGAAGTGGAGTGCGCCGCCATGCCACCCGCACCGGGCGGACAGAAGCGGCGGCGCGTCAGTCCGGATCGGTCTGCGACAGTTCGGCAATGATCACGTCGACCAGCGCCGCCAGCGGCACGCGGCGCTGGTTGACGGCGGCTTCGCGGCGCAACGCCTTCAGGCTGGCTTCGTTGGCGGCGATCTCGTCGTCGCCCAGAATGACCGCAAATTCGGCGCCGCTGGCGTCGGCGCGCTTCATTTGCGACTTGAAGCTGGGACTGCCTGCATGCAGGATCACGTCGAGCCCGGCGTCACGCAGCGTTTCGGCGACCGCGGCGGCCCGGCGCGCGCCGGCTTCGCCCTGGTGGATCACGTAGACGTCGCATTCCGGCGTGGGTTCGACCGTGACGCCTTGCGTCCACAAGTCCAGCAGGCGTTCCATGCCGATGGCGAAACCCACCGCCGGCGCCGGCTTGCCGCCCAGCAAATGGATCAGGCCGTCGTACCGGCCGCCGCCGCACACGGTGCCCTGCGCGCCGAGGCGGTCGGTCACCCACTCGAATACGGTCAGGTTGTAGTAGTCCAGGCCACGCACCAGACGCGGGTTGATGCGATAGGCCACCCCCGCGTCGTCCAGGCGTTGCTTGACGCCCTCGAAGTGCGCCAGGGACTCGGGACCCAGGAAGTCCAGCAGGCGCGGCGCGCCGTCGGCCATGGATTGCAGGGCGGGATTCTTGGTATCCAGGACGCGCAGCGGATTGGTGTACAGGCGGCGCTTGCCGTCGTCATCCAGCTGATCCTGGAAGCCTTCCAGGTAGGTGATCAGCGCCTGGCGATGGGCCAGGCGTTCGTCAGCCGATCCCAGCGAATTGATTTCGAGGCGGATGTCCGTCAGGCCCAAGGTGCGCCAGAGCCGCGCCAGCATCAGGATCAGTTCGACATCGATATCGGGACCGGCGAAACCCAGCGCCTCGACGTCGATCTGGTGAAACTGACGGTAGCGGCCGCGCTGCGGACGCTCGTGGCGGAATACCGGACCAATTGCGAACACGCGCTGCGGACGTTCATAGATCAGGTTGTGCTCGACCGTGGCGCGGACCATGCCGGCGGTGAACTCGGGCCGCATCGTCAGGGATTCGCCGTTCAGGCTGTCGGTAAAGCTGTACATCTCTTTCTCGACGATGTCGGTGACTTCTCCGATGCCGCGCGTGAACAGCCGCGTGTGCTCGAGCACCGGCGTGCGCAGGCTGCGATAGCCATAGCTGCGCAGCCAGTCGCGAACCAGCGCTTCAAGCTTGTCCCACTGCGCCGAATCGCCCGGCAGGATGTCGTTCATGCCGCGGATCGCGGAAAGTTTCTGGAAAGTATCTGCCATGGTGTCTTGTTGTTGATATCGCGGTAAGCACCGCGTTCAGGCGTCCAAGGTGTCCGGCGTGGCCGAGGCCGCCGCGCCATATCGGCGGCTGACGTAGTCTTCGACCAGGGCCTGGAATTCTTCGGCAATGTGATCGCCCTTGAGCGTCATGCTGCGTTCGCCGTCGATGTACACCGGGGCGATGGGTTGTTCGCCGGACCCTGGCAGGCTGATGCCGATGTCGGCAAACTTGCTTTCGCCGGGGCCATTGACCACACAGCCCATCACGGCCACGTGCAGCGATTCCACGCCGGGGTAACGCGAACGCCACACAGGCATCTGGGCGCGCAGATAGCCCTGGATGCTGGCGGCCAGTTCCTGGAACACGGTGCTGCTGGTGCGGCCGCAACCTGGGCAGGCCACCACCACCGGCGCAAAGGCGCGCAAACCCAGGCTTTGCAGGATTTCCTGCGCGACGACGACCTCGGTGCTGCGGTCGCCGTTAGGTTCCGGCGTCAACGACACCCGGATCGTGTCGCCGATACCCTGCTGCAGCAGGATGCCCATGGCCGCCGTGGACGCCACGATCCCCTTGCTGCCCATGCCGGCCTCGGTGAGCCCCAGGTGCAGCGGGTAGTCGCAGCGCGCGCTCAGATCGCGATACACGGCGATCAGGTCTTGCGCGTTGCTGACCTTGCAGGACAGGATGATGCGGTCCGCCGGCATGCCCAGGCTTTCTGCGCGCTGGGCGTTCTCGATCGCCGACACGACCAGGGCGTCGCGCATGACGGCGCCGGCTTCCCACGGCGCGGCGCGGCGGGCGTTGTCGTCCATCATCCGGGCCAGCAGGTCCTGGTCCAGGCTGCCCCAGTTGACGCCGATACGCACGGGCTTGTCATGGCGGTTCGCCACATCGATCATCTGGGCGAAATTGTCGTCGCGGCGCTTGCCGGTCCCCATGTTGCCGGGGTTGATCCGGTATTTGGACAAGGCCTGCGCGCAATCGGGGTACTGCGTCAGCAGCTTGTGACCGTTGTAGTGGAAATCGCCCACAAGGGGGACGTACACGCCCATGCGGTCAAGCTGTTCACGGATGGCCGGCACTTCCTTCGCGGCTTCGGCCGTGTTGACCGTGATGCGCACCACTTCGGAGCCAGCCAGGGCCAGCGCCTTGACCTGGATCGCCGTGGCGATGGCGTCGGCCGTGTCGGTGTTCGTCATGGACTGGACGACCACGGGCGCTCCACCCCCACCGCGACGACGTTGCCGTCCCAGCGGATATGGACCTGGCGGGTGGCGCGGCGTGGCGCCGGACCCGCGGGAAACGGCGCCGCGGCGGTGTCGGCGGTGACGACAGACAAAGGATCGTAAGGGCTCTGCATGGTACGAAGGCGGATTCTCAGTTCAGCGTCATGCGGGCGACGTTGTCGCGGCGGGCCGAGCTCATGTCGAGCGGCGCGCGGCGCCACTGGGCGTCCACGCCCTTGACGTTGCCGATCACGATGCGCAGCGGCGCGGCGGAAGCTTCGACCGACACGTCGGTGTTGGGGGGACGATCTGGGAAATGGCGACCGTGCCGTTGGCGCGGCGCACTTCGACCCAGCTGGCTTCGCGCGTGCGGATGACCAGGCCATCGGCGTTGGCGGCGGCAGGCGCGGCAGCGGCGGCCGGTTCGGGCGTGGGGGCGGGCGGTGCCACCGGGGCGGCGGCAACGGGCGGCGCCGGCGTGCCCGGCGTCACGCCCAGGGGTTCGTTGGATCCCGTCGGGGTGGTGTTGGGCGGCGCCACCGATTCGGTCGATTCGGTGACCGGCGCCACCGGCGCCAGGGCCGTGGTCGACGGTTTGGGCGTGCCCGTCAGGACCGACAAGGCGCCCTGCTGGGTCAGCGCGTACGCCACCAGGCCGATGGCCAACAGCAGCATGAACCCGCCAATGATCCAGGGCGCGGGGCGCTTGCGTCCCGCCTTGGGCCAGGCGCGCCCGCCGGATTGGGCCAGCGGGCTCGACAAGGACGAAGCCTGGGCCAGCGACACGGGGTCGCCGGTTTCCAGACGCGGGCCCATGGCCTGCAGCAGGGGTTCAGCGGGAATGTCGAGCACACGCGCATAGTTGCGCACGAAGCCGCGCAGGGACATGCCGTGCGGCAGATCGCTCCAGCGTTCGTCTTCCAGCGCCGCGATCTGGCGCACGCCGAATTTCAGCCGGATCGACACTTCGTCCTGCGACCAGCCGCGCCGCTCGCGCGCCTCGCGAAGCATCGCGCCAGCCGACGTGGCCGTACTGCTTGCACCCATGGCTGCCGCGTCGTTTGCACCGGTCATTGCGCCCTGCCCTTCACTCATTCATGCACCTCGACAATACGGCCGAACCGGCTGTCGGCGGCCATTCTTTCCTTGAAGCGGGTGCGGTCCTTGACCTCGCCCGCCAGTTGCCCGCACGCGGCATCGATGTCGTCGCCGCGCGTCTTGCGCACGGTGGTGACGATGCCCGCATCCATCAGCCGCTGCGCGAAAAGGCGCACCCGAGCAGGGGGCGAGCGCTTCAGGCCGGACAGGGCGAAGGGGTTGAACGGAATCAGATTGAACTTGCACGACACCTGCTGCGCGATGTCGATGAGCTGGTCCGCATGTTCGTCGGCATCGTTGATGCCGTCGAGCATGATGTATTCGAACGTGATGAAATCGCGCGGCGCGAAGGCAAGGTAGCGCTGACAGGCGGCAATCAGCTCGCGCAGCGGGTACTTGCGGTTCAGAGGCACGAGATCGTCACGCAATGCGTCGTTCGGCGCGTGCAGCGACACAGCCAGGGCCACCGGGCAGTCCTGCGACAGCCGATCCATCATGGGCACGACACCCGACGTGGACAGCGTGACGCGGCGCCGCGACAGGCCATAGGCATTGTCGTCCAGCATCAGCTTGAGTGCCTGGACGGTCGGCTCGTAATTCAGCAGCGGTTCGCCCATGCCCATCATGACGACGTTGCTGATGACACGATGGTCGGTGTTGGCCGTCGGAACGATGCCGCCACCCGCCAGCCCGGGGGACCCTTGCGCACCGGCGTGAACCACGCGCGCGCCCTGCCCGTCGGCTTCGATGGTGCGGCGGGCCAGCCACAACTGGCCGATGATTTCATCAACGGTCAGGTTGCGATTGAAGCCCTGGTGGCCAGTCGAACAGAACCGGCAGGCCACCGCGCAGCCCGCTTGCGTGGAAATGCAGAGCGTGCCACGGTCATCTTCGGGAATGAATACGGTTTCAACGGCATTACCGTTGCCCACGTCCAGCAGCCATTTGCGCGTGCCATCGGAAGACTTCTGAGCGGTAATGACGGAAGGCGCCCGAACCTCGCATCGGTCCGCCAGCGTGGCGCGGAAGGACTTTGCGAGGTCGGTCATCTCGTCGAATTCGGCCACGCCGCGCTGGTGGATCCAGCGCTGCAACTGCTTGGCGCGAAACGGCTTGTCGCCCCACTGCCCCACCATGGACGCGAGCGAGCCGCCGTCCAGGCCAAGCAGATTGATCCGCTTGGCTGGGTCGGGCGACGTCGGGCTGGCGGGGGTTACTGTCGAGACATCGGTCATCTCAACCTCCAGGTTGGGCAGGGAGCTAGGCAAATCAACGGCTGTGGATCTCGAGTTCCGGGAAGAAGAACGCGATTTCGACCTTCGCGGTTTCCGGGGCGTCGGAGCCGTGCACGGCGTTGGCATCGATGCTGTCGGCGAAGTCAGCACGGATCGTGCCCTTCTCGGCCTTCTTGGGATCGGTTGCGCCCATCAGGTCGCGGTTCTTCAGAATGGCGCCTTCGCCTTCCAGGGCCTGCACGAACACAGGGCCGGAGATCATGAAGTCGACCAGGTCCTTGAAGAAAGGACGGGCGGCGTGCACGGCGTAGAAACGCTCGGCGTCGGCGCGCGACAGTTGCACCAGGCGGGCTGCGACAACGCGCAGGCCGGCGGTTTCAAAACGGGAAACGATCTGGCCAATGACGTTCTTAGCAACGGCATCCGGCTTGATGATCGAAAGGGTACGCTCGATAGCCATCAAAAACTCCAATAAAAACAGATACTTTGGGGTGAAACTAACCTTAAATTGTATCATGGGGACACGACGATACGTCGGTTCCTGCACACAGGATGCCGTGCGGATGTGTCACGGCGTATGCCGCCCCGGTCGCGGCCGCCCGCAACGGGAACCCTGGTGCATACTCTGTGTCTCATACCTATCAGCCCGTTCGCGGGGTTGTTCGAGCAAAAGACCATCAAGGAGTCGCTCAAAATGAACGAGAGTCGTACCACTACCTTCAATCGTGCCGGGGCTGCGCCCGGTGCGGTCGTGCGCAACCGAGTGCTGCGCAATACCTACTGGCTGCTTGCGGCCTCCCTGGTGCCTACTGTCCTGGGCGCCTACATCGGCATGGCGACCGGCCTGGCGTCGGTCATGGGCCGTAGCCCCGGCATTACCGCCATCCTGTTCCTGGTCGGCGCGTTCGGCCTGATGTTCGCCATTGAAAAGAACAAGGAAAGCGGTGTGGGCGTCGGCCTGCTGCTGCTGTTCACGTTCTTCATGGGATTGATGCTGTCCCGCATGATAGGTTTCGTGATGGGCTTCAGCAACGGCGCCACGCTGGTCATGACGGCGTTTGGCGGAACGGCGGCGGTGTTCGGCACCATGGCGGTTCTGTCCACCACCATCAAACGTGACCTGTCGGGCATGGCCAAGTGGTTGATGGTCGGCGCGGTCGTGCTGATCCTGGCGAGCCTGGCCAACATCTTCCTGCAGTTGCCGGCGCTGATGCTGACCGTGTCCGTCATGGCCATCGTCATTTTCTCGGCATTCATGCTGGTGGACCTGCAGCGGGTCGTGAACGGCGGCGAGACGAACTATGTGTCGGCCACCCTGGCAATCTACCTGGACGTCTATAACGTCTTTGCCAACCTGCTTGCGCTGCTGGGCATTTTCGGCGGCAGCCGCGAGTAAACGGTGAGTAGGGCTCCGGTTTGAGACCCGGAGCAGTTGGAAGGGCCTGTGCCGCAGCGCATAGGCCTTTTTTATGCCTGCGCGCCAGGATGCCCGAGGTCGAACACCGCAATCGATTCCACGTGCCCGGTATGCGGAAACATGTTGATCACGCCGGCCTTGCTCAGGATATACCCGCCCTCCTTCACGAGCACGTCGGCGTCGCGCGCGAGCGTGGCCGGATTGCACGACACGTACACGATGCGGCGCGGCCGATCGTCACCCAGTTCCGCCAGCGCCCGCGAGACGGCCAGCGCGCCGTCGCGCGGCGGGTCGATCAGCATGCGGTCGAAGCGGCCCAGGCTGCGCAACCACTTGGCGTCGACTTCGAACAGGTTCAGGGTCGAAAACGATGTCTTGCCTTCCAGCCCATGGCGCCGGGCGGCGTCCAGCGCCCGCTCGGTCAACGCGGCGCTGCCCTCCACGCCCACGGCCTCGCGGCAACGCGTGGCCAATGCCAGCGTGAAGTTGCCCAGTCCGCAGAACAGGTCGGCCACGCGATCGGTCGGTTCGGGAGCCAGCAGGGTCAAGGCCCGCGACACCAGGGTGCGATTGATTGCGTGGTTGACTTGCGTGAAGTCGGTAGGCTTGAACGGCATGCGCAGACCGAATTCCGGCAGCGTGTAGGCGAGGCCTTCCAGGTCATCGCGCACCAGCGGGTGGACGGTTTCCGGGCCTCCCGGCTGCAGCCACCAGTGGATATCATGCTTGGCCGCGAAGTTGCGCAGCAATTGGATATCCGACTCGATCAGCGGAACCATATGGCGCAGCACCAGCGCCGTCTGCTGATCCCCCACCGCCAGCTCGATCTGCGGAATCTTCTTGCGCGAGCGCATGTTGATCAGCAGGAAGCGCAGCGGCATCAACAGGGCCGACACATGCGGCGGCAAGGTGTGGCATTCGCGCATGTCCGCTATGTGGCTGCCTTTACGCGAACGGAAGCCGACTCGCATGCCGTTCTTTTCGGGCAGATAGCGCACCGACAGACGCGCGCGGAAGCGGTAGCCCCAGGTCGGGCCGTGGATGGGGGCCAGGACTTCCTGGGGCGACAGCTTGCCGATATGCGCAAAATTGTCTTCCAACACCCGCTGCTTGACCGCGACTTGCGCGCGCGCGTCCAGATGCTGGACGGCGCAGCCACCGCATTCGTCCACATGCGGGCAGCGCGGCACGACTCGCATGGCCGATTCACGCACCAGGCGGGTGACCTGGGCAATTTCATAAGACGACTTGTTCTGCAGCGTCTTGACGGTAACGCGTTCGCCAGGTAAGGCGCCGTCGATGAAAATGACTTTCCCGTCCCGGCGCGCGATGCCGCGCCCGTCCAGATCGAGCGACTCGATGGTCAGGACGGCGTTCGGATCGCGGGGAGCGGCGTCGGCGGGCAGTGCATCGCCGGGGGGACAGGATGCGTCGGGAAGAGCGTGACTCATGACTTGAGCGGGTGACACCAGAAAAGAAAGGAGGATCCGCTTCAGCCACGGCGCGGCGCGGGCCACGCATCCAGATATTGGTACCAGTGGGGCTCGTCGATGCCTTCAAGCGTCGTACGGACCAGGGCGACTTCGGCGTCGTATTGCGCCTTGGTCAGCTCGCCGCGCATGAAGCGGAAGCGGCAGTATACGAGCCAGGTGTTCACCACGTCGGTTTCGCAGTAACCGCGCACTTCGTCTGCATCGCCATTGCGCCACGCATGCCAGACCTGGCTGCCATCCATGCCAAGCTTGCCGGGAAAGCCGCACAGCTTGGCGAGTTCGTCCAGCGGCGCGTTGGCGCGGCCGTTGTACTTGGCCAGCAGGTCCATCAGGTCGATGTGCCGGTTGTGGTATCGGCTGATGTAGTTGCTGTACTTGAAGTCGCGGTCGTCTTCACCCATTTCCCAGTAGCGGGACGCCTGCACGCCCTGAATCAGGGCGCGGTAGTGCAGCACGGGCAGATCGAAACCCGAGCCGTTCCAGCTGACCAGTTGCGGCGTGTAGCGTTCGATCGTTTTATAGAAGCCGTCGATCAGCTTGGCTTCGGGATCCTCTGCCTTGCCAATGCATTTGACGCGAAATCCTTCGTCGTCGCGAAAGGCGCAGCCCACTACCGCAATCTTTTGCAGATGCAGCGGCAGGAAGTCATGGCCCACCGCTTCGCGCCGCGCCGTAAAGGCGCGTTCGGCGACCTCTTCGTCGCCCACTTCCGGCCCCCAGCCATTCAGGGCACGCAGGCCGTCCACATCGGGAATCGTTTCGAGGTCGAATACCAGAATAGGCGTCATGGTTCAGCGCGACGGCAGAAAGCCGGATGGGTCCACGGGCTTGCCCTGGCGGCGGATCTCGAAATGCAGGCGCGGCGATTCCGCATCCGTCTGGCCCAGCTCGGCAATCTTCTGGCCTCGTCTCACGGACTGCCCTTCCTTGACCATCATGGCGCGGTTGTGCGCGTAAGCGGACAGGTAGGTATTGTTGTGCTTGAGGATGATGAGGTTGCCGTAGCCCCGCAGGCCGCTGCCGCTGTAGACCACCTTGCCATCAGCCGCGGCCAGGATCGGATCGCCCGGCGTGCCGGCGATGTCCAGGCCCTTGTTGCGGGTTTCGT
This sequence comes from Pigmentiphaga litoralis, assembly GCF_048632615.1. Taxonomy (GTDB): domain Bacteria; phylum Pseudomonadota; class Gammaproteobacteria; order Burkholderiales; family Burkholderiaceae_B; genus Pigmentiphaga; species Pigmentiphaga litoralis_B. Next base: position 5,323,250 of record NZ_CP184479.1, on the reverse strand, counting down.
TGAAGTTTTCGATGACCTTGCCCCCTGCCGGCCAGGCCCAGTCGATGCGATCGCCGGGCGCATCCGACGGCTTGGCCGCGGTTGCGGGTGGCGCAGGCACGGTGGGCGGCGTGGGCACCACCACGGCAGCCGGTGGCGTGGCCGGGGTAGCGGGCGCGGGCGTGCCCAGCGGACGCGGGGCGATCGGCGCCGGACCGGCAATGGGCGCGGTCTGGGCAACGCCTGTGTCGTTTTGCGCCACCACGGGCGGCGCCGAGCCGGGGCGGCGCACGCGCAGCACCTGCCCGACGCGCAACTGGTTGGCGTCTTCCAGCGCGCTCCACTGGGCAATGTCACGCCAGTCCTGACCGTGATCCAGCGCGATCTGGTAGAGCGTGTCGCCGCGTTTGACCACATAGGTTTCGGCGTCCGACACCGGGCGGCCGTCGGGCGTCGTGCCCGGTGTGGAAGCCGACGCGCCGGTGGTGGCGGTCGTGCTGCGCGCAGGCGTCGTGCGATCCACGACCGACACCGTACGGGGCGTGGTCGTGCAGGCCGTCAGGGCGAGCGCGCCGAGAGCCAGCATGGCGCCGCGCCGCAACGCCTGCCCCCAGGGCACGGGCGCCAGGGCGAACATGTCGTCCTTGCCTGCCATCCGGCCCTTTTGCAACGTCACACCTGGCGTGCGCCCATTCAGCATCCCGCATCTCCTATGCATTACAACAATACCCCTGGTTGCAGGGGCACGAAACGCACGGGCTCAAGCTCGGTTCTGACCCAGCTTTGCGCACCCGTGCGCTCAATCATGACAAGCCGCTGCCGGGCGCCGCCTTCGGGCGCGATGAGCCGCGCGCCGATGGCGAGCTGACTCAGCAACGCGTCCGGGATCGACAGACCCGCCGCAGCGACAACGATGGCATCGAACGGCGCGGCGCTGGGAACGCCCAGCATGCCGTCGCCGAATACCAGCCGCACATGCGGCAAACGAAACGGACGCAGCCGGGTCCGCGCAAGCTCATGCAGCGCCCGGATGCGTTCGATCGTGTAAACCTCTTTGGCGACACCCGCCAGGACCGCGGCCTGGTAACCGCACCCTGTACCGACCTCCAGGACCTTGCCCAGTTCCTTGCCGTTGCGCGCCGCCGCGATCATACGCGCCACGATCCAGGGCTGCGAAATGGTCTGGCCATGGCCAATCGGCAGCGCCGCGTCTTCGTAGGCGCGGCTGGCCAGCGCTTCGTCGACGAAACGGTGGCGCGCGATGGCCTGCACGGCCGCCAGCACCCGTTCGTCGGTAATGCCTTGCACCCGCAGCCTTGCCACCAGCGCGTTGCGCATGCGCTCGGAATTCAGGCCAAGATTATCGTCCTGGCGCGGCGGCGTGGTGATGGGCGCCGTGCGCTGTGGCACCGTGATCGCCACCGCCGTGCGCGGATTGCCGATGCGGGTATTGCTGTTGAACGCCCGCGCGACTGCGTCGGGGCGGCCGACCGACGCCGGCAGTGGCGTGCGCGTCAGCGCCGGGCGGCCCGTGGTGACGCGGGTGTTGCTGTTGGTTGGCGTGACCTTGACGGGCGCGGCGACGGCTGGTCTGCGCGTGTCCATCTCGCGGCCATCGGACGCACGATTGCCCGCAGGACGCGAGGTGTCGCGATCGTTCGGGCCGGGCGCCATTCCCGGCGAGTTCAGCGGTTTGCGCCGGTCCATTCGGGCGTGGCCCAATTGGTGGCGGCCCACTCGCGCACGGCAGGCATCTGTTCGGCGTGGGTCAGGTCAAAACGCAGCGGTGTAATCGATACGGCCCCGTCCGCGCAGGCATGGAAGTCGGTGCCCGGCGTGGCGTCGGCGGCCTTGCCGGCCGGGCCGATCCAATACACCGGTTCCCCATAGGGCGTGGCGGATTTGACGACCGGCTCGGATGGGTGGCGTTTGCCCAGGCGCGTGACACGGGGCGGCAGCAGTTCGATCAGGGGCCGGTTAGGAATGTTGACGTTGAGCAGCACGGGCGACGGCAGCGGATTGGCCACGAACTGTTCGACCACCCGCCGGGCGACGGCGGCCGCGGCATCCAGATGGGTCCAGCCCTTCTGCACCTGGGAGAACGCAATGGAGGGAATGCCGAACAGATAGCCTTCGGTGGCGGCGGCGACCGTGCCGGAATACAGGGTGTCTTCCCCCATGTTCTGACCGTCGTTGATACCGGAGACGATCAGGTCGGGCCGGCGGTCCAGCAACCCGGTCAGGGCAACGTGGACGCAGTCGGACGGCGTGCCGTTGACGTACATGAAGCCGCTGGCCGCCTTGCGCACCGACAGCGGCCGGTCCAGCGTCAGGGAGTTGGACGACCCGCTGCGGTTGGTTTCGGGTGCAACGACGATCAGTTCTGCAAGAGGACGCAGTGCGTCCACCAGTGCCGCCAGGCCAGGGGCAAAGTACCCGTCATCATTCGAAACCAGGATCAGCATGTCATCCATCAACTAAAAAGCCCGCCAGGCAATCCCCGCGGGCTTGAATCATGTACCGGCCCGCTCTCGATACACGCCGGGGAGCCCGCCGACGAGGGACGATTGTACATGAGGGTATCGTCCTAACGGTGGATAACGCCACACTTGCGGGCATGCGCGCGACATGTCATCAGCATGCGCGCCACACGCTGGCCAGCCAGGGTTGCTGCTCGCGCGGCAGGCCCGCCGGACGATAGTAATGATCGATTTCGGCAAAGCCAGCGGCGGTCACCAGCGACCGCCAGCGCTCCAGGTCGTGATAGGCGCCATAGCGGCCGCGGTTCCAGCCTTCTTCGTTGTTGCCACGCGGGTTGGACGTGAACAGCACGCCGCGGGGCCTGAGCGTGGCGCGCAGTTCGTTGAGCACGCGCGGCAATTCCTGGCTTGGCACGTGGAACAGCACGGCGTTGGCGAAGATGCCGTCGAACTGCGCCGCGGGCAGGTCGAGCGCCAGCAGGTCCTGATGCCAGACCTCGCACCCCGAATCGGTGCGCGCCATGTCCACGAATTGCGGTGCGCCGTCAAGGCCGACCGCCCGATGCCCCAGGGCGGTGAATGTGCGCAGATCCCGGCCCGGGCCGCAACCGATATCCAGAATGTCGTAAGGCGCCTCGCCGTTGATTGCCGACAGCAAGGCATGGATGTTCTGGGACACGTCGTGGTCGCGGGTTCCCTCGCGAAAAGGCTCGGCGGACGCGCTGTAGTGCGCGAGGGTGCGTGCCGCAATCGCGGCGAGCTCGTCGGGTGCCAAAGGCATGATCGGACTCCGGATGTCAGTTGGCGTCATGGTAGACGGTATGGCAAGCGCGCACCGCATCGGTGCCACCCAACCGGTTTACGGGGTCGCCGGCGCACCAACTCGGGGCCGAATCACCCACGCCAGCATGGCACAGCGCTTGCTTAGAAAGGTTTGGTTTCATTTACTGGACGATCTCCACCATGAAGTTCCTCTCGCTCCTCACCAGCGTTTCCGCTGCCGCCCTGCTCGCCCACGCGCCGGTCCACGCGCAAGCGGCCCTTGATAACGTCATGAGCAAGAAGGTCATCCACATTGCCGTGCCAACCGACTACCCGCCCTATGGGTACGTGGGTCCGGACCTGAAACCCATCGGTCTCGACGTCGAGATGGCTACCCTGATCGCACAGAAGCTGGGCGTCAAGCTCGACCTGGTGCCGGTCACCAGCGCCAACCGCATTCCTTACCTTCAGACCAAGAAGGCCGACCTGGTGATTTCGACCCTTGGCAAGAATGCCGAACGCGAGAAGGTCATCGATTTCACGGCGGCCTACTCGCCCTTCTTCCAGGCCGTGTTCGGCCCGAAGAGCATTACGGTCAAGACGCCGGCGGACCTGGTGGGCAAGACGGTCGCCGTGACGCGCGGCGCGATGGAAGACCAGGAACTGACCAAGCTCGCGCCCGCGGGCGTGGACATCAAACGGTTTGAAGACAACAACGTGACCGCATCGGCCTACGTGGCCGGGCAGACGCAACTGGTGGCGATCGGCGCCGCCGTGGCCGGCACCATCATGCAGAAGAATCCCCAGACCAACACCGAATACAAGCTGTTGATCAAGGATTCGCCGAACTTCATCGGCATTGCCAAGGGCGAAGACAAGCTGCGCGCCAAGGTGAACGAGATCATCCTGGCCGCCAAGGCCGATGGCACCCTCGACAAGATGTCGCAGAAGTGGCTGGGCCGCCCGGCCGGCACCCTGCCTGAATAAGGCGGTCCGCTTCCCCTCGCTCGACCCCGCCGGCCGCCGATCGCGCGTCCGGCTTTTTCTTTCATCGAGCCGCTTTGGGGCTTTTCCATGAACATAACCTTTGATTTTGCCGCGGTGCTCGTGGACTGGCGGCTGTTGCTGCTCGGCACCCTGATGACGATCAAGCTGACGGCGATCGCCACCGTGCTGGGCGGCCTGGTCGGCGTCAGCGCCGCCTGGGCGCGCTCGCAGGGCCCGGTGTGGCTGCGGCCGCTGGTTGGCGCCTATGTCGAGCTGATCCGCAACACGCCGTTCATCGTGCAGCTGTTTTTCATCTTCTTCGGCCTGCCCGCGCTGGGGCTCAAGCTGTCAGCCGAAATGGCCAGCATCATTGCCATGACGCTGAACCTGGGCGCCTATGCCACCGAAATCGTACGCGCGGGCATCGAATCGACGCCGCGCGGCCAGATCGAGGCCGCGCAAAGCCTGGCCATGAATCGCTGGCAGATCTTCACCCGGGTGGTCATGCCGCCCGCGCTGTCACGCGTGTGGCCGGCGCTGGTCAGCCAGATCATCATCGTGATGCTGGGATCGGCCGTGTGCGGGCAGATCTCGACCGAAGAATTGTCCTTGGTCGCCAACCTGATCCAGAGCCGAAACTTCCGTGCGTTCGAGGCCTTCATCGTCGCCACCGCGATCTATCTTGTGCTTTCCATCGTGTTGCGCCGGCTGCTGAACTGGTTCGGCCCGCGCTTCCTGTTCAACCGCTAAGGACACCCCATGATCGAATTCTCGTTATGGGACATCGTGCGCAACCTGCTGCTGGCCGTGCGCTGGACCGTGGTCCTGTCCGTCATCGCGTTCGTGGGCGGCGGCATTCTGGGCATGGTGCTGCTGGTGCTGCGCCTGGCCAAGGTGCCTGGCGCGCAGCGCGGCGTGGCGCTTTTCGTGCAGGTCTTCCAGGGCACGCCGTTGCTGATGCAACTGTTCCTGGCGTATTTCGGCATTGCGCTGTTCGGCGTCGACACGTCGGCCTGGACGGCCGCGGCGCTGGCCCTGACCCTGCACGCGTCGGCGTATCTGACCGAAATCTGGCGCGGCTGCGTCAACGCCATACCGAAGGGCCAATGGGAAGCATCGAGCAGCCTGGCCATGAACCTGAAAGAACAACTGATGCACATCATCCTGCCGCAGGCTGGCCGCATCGCCATCGCGCCAACGGTCGGTTTCATGGTGCAGGTCGTCAAGGGCACGGCCCTGGCGTCGGTGATCGGCTTCATCGAGCTGACCAAGGCCGGATCCATGATCGCCAATGCGACGTTCAAGCCCTTTCTGGTCTTCAGCTGCGTCGGTCTGATGTACTTCTGCCTCTGCTATCCCATCTCGGCCTGGAGCCGCCGACTGGAAAGGAAATTAAATCATGCCAACCGTTAATTCCGCCCCCGCGGTCACTTCCACGCCTGGCGCTGCTCCGTACGCCCTGGTCGACATCCGCGGTCTGCGCAAGCGCTTTGGCAGCAATGAGGTCCTGAAAGGCATCGACCTGCAGATCGGCCGGCGCGAAGTGGTCTGCATTATCGGCAAGAGCGGATCGGGCAAAAGCACCCTGCTCCGCTGCATCAACGGCCTGGAAGTGTTCCAGGAGGGCAGCCTGACCGTGGATGGCCAGGCGCTTCGGCACAACGACACGCAGGCCATGCGCGAACTGCGCCAGCAGGTCGGCATGGTGTTCCAGAACTTCAATCTGTTTCCCCACCTGTCGGCCGGGCAGAACGTCATGCTCGCGCCGTCGCTAGTCAAGCGTCTGCCCAGGACCCCCGGTGAAGAACGCGCCCGCAAGCTGCTGGCACGGGTCGGCCTGGCGGAAAAGTTCGACGCCTACCCGGACCAGTTGTCGGGCGGGCAGCAGCAACGGGTGGCGATCGCCCGTGCGCTGGCCATGGAACCCGCCGTGCTTTTGTGCGACGAGATCACCTCGGCGCTGGACCCTGAGCTGGTGGGCGAAGTGCTGCAGGTGGTGGAGTCGCTGGCCGCCGACGGCATGACGCTGATCATGGTGACCCACGAAATGAACTTTGCGCGCAAGGTCAGCGATCGCGTGATCTTCATGCATCAAGGCAAGGTGCACGAATCGGGTCCCCCGTCGGAACTGTTTGGCAATCCGCAGACGCCGGAACTCAAGCAATTCCTGTCGTCGCTGCATACCTGATCCGCTGGAGCCGACCCGGGGCCCCGCTGCGTTGCCGCAGGCGGCGCCCGGGCGGGCGGCGGTGGGCGATCAACCCATGGTCTGGCCATGGGCTGGCGTCCATTCGCGGAGCGCCGAGCAACATCTCTTGCACATTCGCGTGACCTGCTTACCTCGATCGTCCCTAGACTGTGCCGAACACCTATCGGCTGCCGGGCGTCCCGCCATGCCATCTTCGAGGAAGCATTCATGTTCGCACCCAAGATACTTATTGCATCCCTGACGCTGGCCAGCCTGGTGGCGTGCGGCGACATGGCCCGCCTTCACGTGTCGGACGGCTACGGCCCCAACCCGCAATTGCCGGCGCCGACCAAAACCCTGATTCCGACCGTGAACGTTGCCAAGGCGGTGGGATGGCCGGAGGGCGCCACGCCGCACGCCGCGGCCGGCACGGCCGTCAATGCCTTTGCCGACAAGCTGGACCACCCACGCTGGATCTACCTGCTGCCCAACGGCGACGTGCTGGTGGCGGAAACGAACGGACCCGAAAAGAAGCCATCCGGCATCAAGGCCTGGGTGCAGAGCAAGGTCATGGCGCGGGCCGGCGCCAAAGCGCCGAGCGCCAATCGCATCACCTTGCTGCGCGACACCAACGGCGACGGCGTGGCGGATCAGCGCAGCGTGTTCCTGCAAGGACTGTTTTCCCCGTTCGGCATGGCGCTGATCGGCGACACCTTCTACGTGGCCAATGCCGATGCCGTGTTGCGTTTTCCGTATCAGCCGGGCGCCACGACTATCACTGCGCCGGGTGTCAAGGTGACGGACCTGCCAGGGGGTTGAATCACCACTGGACCAAAAACCTGATCGCCTCCAAAGACGGCAAGAAGCTGTATGCCACCGTGGGCTCGAACAGCAACGTGGGCGAGAACGGCATGGACATCGAAGAGGGCCGCGCCGCGATCTGGGAGATCGATGTGGCAAGCGGCCAGAAGCGCCTGTTCGGATCCGGCCTGCGCAACCCCAATGGCATGGCCTGGGCGCCAGGCACCAATGTGCTGTGGACGGCCGTGAACGAACGGGACGAGATCGGCAGTGATTTGGTGCCGGACTACCTGACCTCTGTGGTGGACGGCGGCCTTTACGGCTGGCCCTACAGCTATTTCGGCGCGAACGTGGACGGACGTGTGCAGCCGCCCCGCCCCGACCTGGTGGCCAAGGCCAGGGTGCCCGATTACGCCTTGGGGCCACACACCGCGTCGTTGGGGCTGGCCACGTCGACCGGCACGTCCTTGCCGGCATCCTTCAAGGAAGGCATGTTCATTGGCCAGCACGGCTCATGGAACCGCAAGCCATTCAGCGGCTACAAGGTCGTGTTCGTGCCGTTCGCCGGCGGCAAGCCCGCGGGTGCGCCGGTAGACGTGCTGACCGGCTTCTTGAGCGACAAGGAAGAAGCCCAGGGCCGCCCGGTGGGCGTCGCCCTGGACAAGCAAGGCGCATTGCTGGTGGCCGACGATGTCGGGAATGTCATCTGGCGCGTGACAGCGTCGCGGTAGCCGCCTACCCCTGCCCTAAGCCGGTCAAGCCCACCAGCGCGCCCGCCGCCAGTAGCCACAACGGGTGGATGCGCAGCCTGAACCCCGCGATGGCGACCACCGCCGTGATGACCCCCAACATCCATTCATGCGCGGTGGCCAGGGTGATCAGCGCCGCACTGGCCGCCACCAGGCCCACGGTCATGGGGACCAAGGCGGCCTGAACCTTGACGCGCCACGGCTTGTGCTTGAAACGTTCCCACGCATGCAGGGCCAGCCCGGTCACGATGGACGATGGCCCGAATTTGGCCAGCGTGGTCACCAGCACGCCGGGCCAGCCCGCGACGTGCCAGCCAACCAGTGTCACCACCATCATGTTCGGCCCAGGGGCCGCCTGCGCCAGCGCGAACATGGCGCTGAAATCCTGGGCCGACATCCACTGATGGACCTCGACTACCTGCCGCTGCATTTCAGGCAGGATGGTGTTGCCCCCACCAAAGGCCAGCAAGGACAGCTGCGTGAAGATGATGGCCAGCGAAACCAGCACCGGCGTCATTTCGCGGCCCGCCAAGTCACGGCCAGACTCAGCGGGACCAACACCGCCATGGTCGGCAACAGCGGTAATCTGAGCACTGCGATCGCGATGAAGAACAGACAGGCAATGACGATGGCAATCGGCTTGCGGCGGATGGGGACCGCGATCTTGAGCGCCGTCGAAATCAGCAAGCCGGCCGCGGCCGCGGCCAATCCGGCAAACATATGCTGCAGATGTGGGCCGTTGAAACGTGTGTAGATCGATCCCAGCGCGATCACGACGGCCGACGGCGCGGCAATGATCGCGAACAGGGAGGCCATCGCGCCGCGCGGACCATGGAACCTCATGCCGATGGCCACCGCCAGGTTAAGGATGTTTCCGCCCGGCAGGAATTGACAGAGGCCCAGCAGATCCGTGAATTCAGCCTCGTTCAACCAGCGCTTCTTTTCGACGACCAGGCGATGCGCGAGCGGCAAGACCCCGCCAAAACCTATCATGCCCAGACCAAGAAAGCCCAGGAACAGATCCATGACCGTGGGCGTTACCGTCACGTCGGCGGCTGGGGACGGAGGGGCGGCAGGCAAGGTGGGCGCAAGCATCGGAACGTCATCACAGGGTCATCAGGCTGTGCATGGTAGACCGTTGCGGACCGCAACCAAATCGATTTTTATACCGCTTCTATGTGATTTGCACTCACAAGCATGCAACGCAAACTTCCTCCTTTGCAGGCGCTCAAGGTCTTTGAATGCGCCGCTCGCCACGAACACTTTTCGCTTGCGGCCGAGGAGCTTCATGTCACGCATGGGGCGGTCAGCCGGCAGGTCGCGGTGCTGGAAGACTGGCTGGGCGTGCAGGTCTTCCATCGGCGTGGCAAGCGCGTTCAGCTCACAGATGACGGTCGCCGCTACCTGGCCACGGTGCAAGCCGCCTTCGACAGCGTGGCCGCTGCCAGCGCACGGCTGGCGGAGTCGGGCACGGTCCGCACCCTGCGAATCAACGCGCTTGCCACCTTCGCCATGCGCTGGCTGTTGCCGCGCCTCAGCCGCTTCCAGCGCTTGTACCCGGCCGTTGAATTGAAGCTAGCCACGTCCAACACCGCACTGACCGACGCCAGCGAAGTCTTCGACGTGGCCGTGCGCCGTGGACCCGGGCATTGGGCGAACTGCGATAGCCGTGAATTCATGCAGGAGACAGAAGTGCCGGTATGCAGTCCGGCATTGATGCTGCAATCACCCATTCGCGAGCCGGCAGACCTGCGTCACCATACGCTTCTGCACTCCGACACCCGGCCCGACGCCTGGCAGAAGTGGCTGGTGTCGGCCGGGCTGTCGCCGCAGGCTTTCGGCAAACGGCAGTTTTTCGACCATTACTACCTGGCGTTGCAGGCGGCGGCCGATGGGCTGGGGGTGGCGCTGGGGCCCCTTCCTTTGATCCGGGACGAGGTCGACAGCGGGCGGCTGGTGGTCGCGCTGCGCAAGCCCGATGTGCCGGCACGCAGTTATTGGTGGATCGTGCCGCGGCAGCATGCCGCGCAGCCGCTGGTGCGGGATTTCTGCAAGTGGCTGGAAGACGAGGCGAGGCGGGAGTGACGCGGCGTTGGCGTGGGCAGCGCCGCGGATGGCGGGTTTCGGATTGCGGATCGCTCCAGGCGATGAAGCCTGACCGCCACGCTCACAGAGCCGCCGGCTTGTATTGAGTGCAACTCCGTTGCACAATGGCCGACGATCATGCGCCTTGTTGCGCCCGCCGCCCTGAAACCCCCGTTCCCATGAAAGGAGTCGATACGATGTGGCAAGCCCTTGCCCGATGCGTACGACCTGGCATGAGACGGCGGCTCGGCGGCCGGACACCTGCCGGCCGACCTGCTTTCGGGTGGATGGCGATTGCCTTGCTGGTGCTGGTCATGCAGACGGCGGGCCTGGCGCACCGGATCCAGCATGGCGACGCCGCCATTCCTGGCGTCGCGGCAGCCTTGGCCATCGGTGCAGCGCAAGGCCTGGACGACGCTTCTGGCGATGCGTCGGGTGTCGCTCCGGCTTCCGCTCACCTCGGTCATTCCTGTGTCCTGTTCGACGGTGATGCGCTATTCGTTGGCGGCGCCTGCCTTCCCCTTCCCTGACGCCGCTGCGCGTCACCCAGCTCGCGCCGCGGTCCTTCGCTGCGCTGCCGGTCGACCTGGCGCCCCTGCGCGCCTTCCACTCCCGCGCCCCGCCGCGCGGTGGACTGTCGTCCTAGCCTGAGCTGTGCCGGTGGCGCGTTGCCGCCGGCGTCGATTTCTGTCCAGGAACCCTGCGCGTGCGTCACGCGAACCGGTTCCGGCACCCTTCAAGCCTGCCATGAACGTTCCTTCGATTTCCCGTCGTGCACGCCGCGTCGCCCACGGCGCTGCCCGCCTGACTCCCCGCGCCGCGGCGGTGGCCCTGCTCTCCCTGCCGTATGCCGCCCACGCGCAAAACGCCGCCCCGGCAGCTACCGCAACCCCCGCCGTCCGCCCGACTCCCGCGCCGCCCACAACGGACACCACCGCCGCCCCCGCCTCCTCCGCCGTCACCCTGCGCGGCATCGTCGTCACCGGCAACCCGCTGGGCAGCGACCTGAACGACATGGTCACCCCTGTCTCCACGCTGGAAGGCGACGAACTCACGCTCCGCCGGGCCAGCACGCTTGGCGAAACGTTGAACGACCTGCCGGGCGTGTCTTCCAGCTATTTCGGCCCGAACGCCAGCCGTCCGGTCATTCGCGGGCTGGATGGCGACCGCATCCGCATCCTGCAGAACGGCGGCACCTCGCTCGATGCGTCCGCGCTGTCCTACGACCACGCCTTGCCGATCGACCCGCTGGCCGTCGATCGTGTCGAGGTCGTGCGCGGGCCGGCGGCGCTGCTGTACGGCGGCACGGCCATAGGCGGCGTCGTCAACGTCATCACCAACCGCATTCCCAAAGAGCCGATCAACGGCGTGCATGGCGCGGTCGATGCACGCGCCGGTGGCGCCGATGCGGAACGAGGCGGCAGCGCCATGGTGGAAGCAGGCAACGGCCAATTTGCATTGCACGCCGATGCCTTCGATCGCCACACCAGCAACCTGCACATTCCCGGCTTTGCGCGCAGCGAACGCCTGCGCAACGCCAACCCCCTGCCCGATGGCGAAACCGAAGCCAGGGGCCGCCTGCCCAACAGCAGCGCGCGGCAGCAGGGCGGATCGCTGGGCGGCGCCTACACGTGGGCCGACGGATACCTGGGTGCAAGCTACACGGGCTACCGCAGCAACTACGGTACGGTCGCCGAAGAAGACGTGCGCATCGACATGAAGCAGGACAATCTGGCGCTGGAAGGCGAAGCCCGCAACCTGGGCTGGGGCATCGTCGAAACCGTGCGGAGCAAAATCAATTTCTCGGATTACGAGCACAAGGAAATCGAAAACGGCGAGACCGGCACGACCTTCAAGAACCGCGGCTGGGATGCGCGATTCGAAGCGCAGCACCGGCCCATCGGCAAGATGAAAGGCGTCATCGGCGCGGAGTTCGGCCAGAAGAAGTTTTCGGCCTTGGGGGAAGAGGCTTTCGTGCCGTCGACCGAGACCGACAACGCCGGCCTGTTCATTCTTGAAGAATTGCCGCTGACAGGCAACGAAGATCTCAAGTTGAGCCTGGGCGGCCGCATGGACCACACCCGCGTCAAAGCCAAGTCCGGCGACAACGAACGCTTTGCCGACGCCAGCCGCAGCTTCACGACCGGCAGCGCGTCGGCCGGCCTGGTCTACAAGCTCGATCCGGCCTACAGCCTGGTGTCCAACCTGGCCTATACCGAACGCGCGCCCACCTTCTACGAACTGTTTGCCAACGGCCCGCACCTTGCCACGGGGTCCTACGAGATCGGCGACTCCAACGCCAGAAAGGAAAAAGCCACGTCGCTGGATCTGGGCATGCGCTTTGGCCAGGGCCCAAGCACGGCAAACGTGTCGGCCTACTACAGCCGGTTTGCCAACTACCTGGCGCTGGGCACGACGGGGGTGCTGCGGGACGAAGAAGGCGCGGTGGTCGGTGCCGATGGCCTGCCGGAATACCGCTACGCCGGCGTGCCCGCCGTGTTGTACGGCATTGAAGCCGAAGGCAAGACCCGGGTGGCGCAGCAGCTGCTGACAGGCGCCGACACGCTGGATGTGTCTTTGCGGGGCGACGTGGTGCGCGGCAAGAACCGCGACACGGGCGAAGCGCTGCCACGGCTCGCGCCATGGCGGCTGGGCGCCTCGTTGATCTATGGATCCGGACCCTGGGGCGCCCGTGCGGACGTCTCCTACGTCGCGCGTCAGACGCACGTGCCCGTGGCCGATACTGCCACCGACAGCTACACCCTGCTGGGCGCCTCGTTCAGCTATCGCTTCAAGTGGTCCGGACTGAATTCGCTGGCCTATGTCAGGCTGGACAATCTGACCAACGAGACCGCGCGCACGGCAACGTCGGTGTTGCGCGACATTGCACCGCTGGGGGCGCAGCGTGAAGGTCGGCCTGCGGACGACCTTCTGATCATGACTCGGTGAACGGCAACTGCGGCGCCATCGGCATGCGCTACTCTTGATGCATCCGATCATCGTCCAAGGCGCCCTGTCATGACTGCTTCCCCCACCCTGATGCTGAACGATGGCCACGCCCTGCCCGCGCTGGGCTTCGGGACGTGGCCGCTGGACGATGCCGCCGCCGAACAGGCGGTGGCCTGTGCGATCCAGACCGGCTATCGGCTGATCGACACGGCCGCCCGCTACGGCAACGAAACCGGCGTGGGACGCGGGCTCAAGCAATCGGGCGTGCCGCGCGGCGAACTGTTCGTGACCAGCAAACTGCGCGGCACGGACCACGGCTACGGTCCGGCATTGAAGGCCCTGGATGCCACCTTGGAGCGCCTGGACACCGACTACCTGGATCTGTTCCTGATCCACTGGCCGCAGCCCACCCGCGACAACTATGTCGATGCATGGCGCGCGTTGATCGACCTGCGCGCGGCCGGGAAGGTGCGGTCGATCGGGGTATCGAACTTCCAGCCGGCGCATATTGATCGACTGATAGACGCCACAGGCGAGGCGCCCGCCGTCAACCAGATCGAACTGAATCCTGCTTTCTCGCAACCCGAGCTGCGTGACTACAACGCTGGCCGGCGCATCGTGACGCAGTCATGGAGCCCGATCGGACGGGGGCGCAACCTGGCGGATCCGGCATTGACCTTCATTGCCGAGAAACATGGCAAGACGCCCGCGCAGGTCGTGTTGCGCTGGCACCTGCAACTGGGCCTGGCGGCCATTCCCAAGACGCAACACCCGGCACGCATGGCCGAGAATTTTGCAGTGTTCGACTTCGCGCTGGACCAGCAGGACATTGCCTCGATCCAGGAACTGGACCGAGGCGTGCGAACCGGCTTCGACCCGGACACCTACGTGGAGGACTGAGCCCCCACGTCGGCCGAAGCATGTAGCCGTGGCACCTGGCTGAAGCCCCTTTGGTGAAGCCCCGAGGTGACACAACAAGGCGCGGCCCCAGCCGAACGATCGGACCGCCCCCTTCTCTCCTAGGCGATCGCCTGAGCTTTCCTGACGCTGTCGATCAACGAACTGCGCATCAGGAATTGCTTGGCCCGTACCGGATCCTCGGCCGTCTGCCGAATGTGGTCGAGCGCGGCTGCGCGCTTGGCTGGATCCTTTTCTTCCAGCCGCTTCTTGTTGGCCACGGTCTGCTGCTGCACGAACTCAATGTTCAGATCGCGCCGGCGCCGGTTGTAGCGATCGAACACCGCCGTGTCCGCCCCGTCACGCACTTCGGTGAACATCGTGGCAAGTTCCATGGCGTCGTGAATGCCGCTGTTCAGCCCCAGGCCGCCGATCGGGTTATTCACGTGGGCCGAATCGCCGGCCAGAAACACCCGTCCCTTGCGGAACGTGGCCGCCACCCGTTGATGCACGCGGTAGATATTCCGGTGCACCAAGTCGTAGGTCTTGTCGGTCGGACACACGTGCTGCAGCCGTCGGTGCGCGGCGGCGTCGCTCAGGGCCATTTCGTCGGTTTCGTCGGCCCCTGACGGGAACACCGCGCGCCATCGGCCCTTGCCATCGTCACCCGAAATCTTGAACAGATTGGTCCACGCGTCGGGGTCGGCCAGATAGTTGCGGTAGCAGCATCCCATCATCTGCTCGAAGTCGTCCAGCACGGTCAGCACAATGAATTTTTCGGGCCAGGTAATGCCTTCGAATTCGATGCCCAGGGCTTTGCGCAAGGTGCTGCGCGCGCCGTCGGCCCCGACCACGTAGTCCGCCTGCAGCGTTTCCATGCCGTCCGGCCCCTGCACGTTCACCCGCACCTGTGTGTCGGTCTGAGACAGATCCAAAACGCGGGTGTCGAAACGGACCGACACATCAGGCATCGCGCGCAGGGCATCGATGCCCATGTAGGCCAGCTTGTGCTGCTCGGTCTGCACCACGAACGGATAGGCCGTGTCGTCTTTCAGGATGGCGTGATCGAACTGGGCCACCCGCTCACGCCTGCCCTGGTCCCAGAACTGGAAATAGCGCGCCACCAGACCTTCCGCCACGAAGCGGTCGATCAGACCGACGTTCGCAATCATCTCCAACGTGGAGCAATGCGTGGTGGCCGCGCGAGGACTTTCATCGACAGCACTTTCCGCTTCGCATAGCGTGACCTTGAAGCCTCGCTGGGCGCAGGCAAGCGAGGCGATGACGCCGACCGGCCCGGCCCCCACGACGACGATATGGTGTTGGGTCATCAATGCGCCGCTCCGGAAAAGTCCTGTGGAATGTCGCAGCGCGCGACCCGCACCTTGCGGTTGCCCGCCGGCGTGTTGCGGCTCTTGCCGACGAAACGCGGTACGCCATCGGTCACCACTGCCGCCACCGCGGCGATGTCGCCGTTGCGCAGTGCGTCCAGCGGGTCGGTCTTGGTGCCTCCCACGCACGCATCGAGCAGGACGATGTCGGCATTCTTGCCCGGCTTCAAGAAGCCGCTGTTGATGCCGTAGGTACGCGCGTTGTTGCCCGTCGCGGCCGCAATGGCCCATTCCACCGGCATGTCGGTCAGGCTGGCCAGATGCGTGATCGTGTACATCAGGCCCAGGGGCATGATGCCGCTGCCGGTGGGGGTGTCGCTGGCGATCAGGAATCGGTCAAACACGTCGGCGGTGCGCACCATGTCGCCCAGCATCAGCGTGGTGCGCAGGTTGCCGGCGGTGCAGACCTGCAAGGCAATGTCCGACTCATACACCAGCTTGGGGAAATCTTCGTCGGGCATGGCCACCGGGCCGCCGTTCACGTGAAACGACACGTGCGGCTTCATGGCGATCAGATGATCCGCCCATATACCGGAAGACCCCGGGATCGACGCGCCGCCGGTGTGAACGGTGGTGATCATGCCGTGCTTGCGGGCCCAGCCGACCATCTCGGCATATTCATACGGCGACTTGACCGCGCCAAAGCCTGCCTTGGCCAGCCACACGCCTTGGGACGCGATATCGGCAAAGTCCTGTTCGACCAGGCCCGGTTCGATGATGATCGACCCGGCATACACCTTCATGCCCCCGGACGGAAATGTTCGAAGCAGCGCAGCGCCGCCACGGCCAGCGCCTTGACGCCGGCCGGATCCTTGGGCCGGCCCGGCACATGCACTTCGGACGCGCTGATGGCGGTGGTAATGCCGCCATGCACATAGCTTTCCAGGAAACCGACGGTCTTCTGACGCGGCGTGTAGTCCCCAAACGTGTTGTGCACCTGCGAGTCGATAAGCCCCGGGATGGCCGTTGCGCCATCGGCATCGATCACGATCTGCGCGCTTTCGACGTCGGCCGAGGACAAGGTCCCGACTTTCACGATCTTGCCGTCTTCGGTCAGGATCGAATCCCCGGCGGTGACGGGCTCGCGCCACTCCCCATTGAGGATGCGTCCCAGATTGACGATAGCTACTTTCATGGCTGACTCCTGCGTCGGTTAGATAAGGCCGTCCTTGCCCTGCATTTGGTCATGGGTGATGCCACCCACGCGTGCATTGATGCGGCCGCGGTTGGCCACCGCGAAGATCACCGCGATCTCGTCGGGCATCGGCCCGTCGCTCAGCTGGAACGTCATGGCGTTGTAGTGCGAGCGCACGTACAGCGCATCTTTGGACGCCAGAGGGATGTCGATCGTGACACCCGGTCCACCCACTTTCGTGACGGACGAGATCCACGCCTTGCCGCCGCCGATGATGTCGCGCAGTGGCGTCGCGGCCGCGGTGGTCAGCAACGCGTTCACATGTTCCTGTTCGCCCGCGATCCCGACCACGCCACCTTTGCCGTAGGCCTGCACCGGGTAGTCCCCCCACACCGACATCAACTGTTGGGCGACCTCCGCACCCAGGGCCACGCTGGCCTCGATGCCTTCGGTCAGGTCTTCCTGATAGGCACCCAGAAAAGGGTTTTGGATGAAGGCGACGGCCGCGGCCTTGCGCAGCGGGACGTCGGCGCGCTGCCCCGCTTCTTCGAGCTTGTGCTCGACGACCATGACCCACCTGCGGACCTGTAATTGCATGCCGTGCTCCTGGAGATGACGCGTGACGCCAGAACCGGCAGGCCACGCATGGACCGCCAGGACGCTGACGCAAGAAAAATGTTGTTGCGACTTGATGACGATGCTATTGTCATACAATCCTAATGTCAAATGATTCAGGAAAACATCATGCGCGGACGTACCATCCTCTTTTCCGAAATGACGCCGGCCCCCGAGTGGGAAGACCGTTTCAACGTCTGGTACGACGACGAACACATTCCCATCCGCGTCGGCTTGCGTGGGTTCCAGAGCAGCCAGCGTTATGTGCGTCCGGACCGGAACTACCTGGCGGTTTATGAGATGGACACGTTGCAGGCGCTCAAGACCGTTGCCTACCAGGCCATCAAGAACAACCCGTCGCCGGAAACCGCGTGGATGCTCAAGAACGTGACGGGCTTCACCCGATACCTGTGCGAAGAAATCAGCATTGCCGGTGACACGTCCCCCGCAGGGATCGAGACCAGGGTGCTGTATCCGGTCTGGTTCAAGGTGCCCCCGGAACGCCTGGCCGACTTCGACGCCTGGTACGAGCAGGACCATGTGCCGCTGCTGCTTGAATGCCCAGAGTGGCGCTGTGTGCGCCGCTTCAATGTGACCGACGGCGTGCCTGGCGACTACAACCGCCTGGCCCTGCACTACCTGGATGATGAATCCGCGCTAGCATCGCCGGCCCGCGAAAAAGCCCGCAACACGCCGTGGCGCAACCGCATATCGGCCGAACCCTGGTTCAAGGGCGTCTATGACGTCTTTGCCAAGGTCGGCGAGCGGCAGCTGCCGCCGCTCTGACCTGATTCAAGAAGAAGCTGGAGACACCATGGATCTGAAGATTTCCCTCGCACCGTCCAGCACGAAACCGTGCGCCTACTGCGCGAAGCAATCCTGTCGGGCCACTTTCGGCCAGGCGAAAAGCTGATCGAAGCCAAGCTGTGCAGCCAGATGGGTGTCAGCCGCACATCGATCCGCGAAGCGTTGCGCGTGTTGGCCGCCGAAAAGCTGATCACCATCGTGCCGAACAAAGGCCCATCGGTCGCCGAAGTCAGCTGGGCCGAAGCCGAAGGCATCTATCACCTGCGGGCATTGCTTGAAGGAGAAGCCGCCGCGCTGACGGCGGGGAACCGCACGGACGATGACATTGCAACGATGGCCGCCGCCCTGGCGCGTTTCCGGGACGCGGTCGAGCAGCAGGACTGGGCCGCGCGGATCTCGGCCACGGCCGATTTCTACGAAGTGATCATCGCCCGTTGCGGCAATCCCGTCATGGGCGACGTGCTGCACGGCCTGCTGTCGCGCATCAACTTCCTGCGAGGAAAAACCATGGCCAGTCCCGGACGCGCGAAGCACAGCGTGCGCGAACTTGAACAGATCCACGCCGCGATCGCGAAAGGCGACGCCCGCGCTGCCCGCGCGGCCGCGGTGTCCCACGTGCAAGCGGCGCAGACCGAAGCGCGCGATGTGTACCTGGCAATGAACGCGGCGGCCTGACCTTCCGAGCCCCCGCCTGACCGTAGTGGTACGGCCAGGCCGCCTTGACCGGATTACCCCACCCACGAGGAACTCGTCATGATGTCCCCTATCCGATCACTGGCCGCCCTGGCCGCCCTGCTTGCCGCAACCCCCGTTCTTGCCGCCTGGCCGGAACGTTCCGTCACGCTGGTCGTGCCGTTTGCAGCCGGTGGCAATACCGACAGCATTGCGCGGATCACGGCCGAATGGCTGACGGCACAGCTCAAGCAGACCGTGGTGGTCGACAACCGCCCCGGCGCCAACGGCGCCATCGCCGCCGAACACGTTGCCCGCGCCAAGCCCGACGGCTATACGCTGTTCATGGCAACGCTGCCGCAGATGGCCATCGTGCCTCACCTGCAGAAAGTGCGGTATGACGCGGTCAAGGACTTTGCGCCGGTCTCCATCGTCGCCACCAATGAATTTGCGCTGGCCGTGGCCGCCAACATGCCAGCCAAGTCCCTGCAGGATGTGGTCGCCCATGTGAAAAACCACCCCGGCACCGTGGCCTATGCATCCGCCGGCACCGGGTCCGTCAGCCACCTGACCATGGCCATGTTCACCAAGACGGCCGGCCTGTCGATGATCCATGCGCCTTACAAGGGTGGCGCGCCCGCCTTGGCCGATGTGTTGGGCGGCCAGGTGCCCTTCTACTTTGGCAACGTGGCTGAAATCATTCCCTACGCCCAGTCCAGCAAGCTGAAAGTGCTGGCTGTGTCCGGCCCCAAGCGCGCGCCGGAATTCCCGAATGTGCCGACGGTGGCCGAGCAGGGCTATCCGGGATTTTCGACACAAACGTGGAACGGCGTTGCCGCCCCGGCTGCAACGCCCCCTGAAATCGTCAGGCAACTGGCCGATTCGATCGCCCTGGCCGTCAAGGACAAGACCTTCGTTGCAAAGCTGGCGGCAATCGGCGTGGAACCGCTGGGCAATACGCCCGCCGAGTTCAGCCAGAAGATCGTGACGGACAACCAGCAGTGGGCCGCCGCGGTCAAGGACTCAGGCGCGGTGCTGCAGTGATTCTTGCGGTGCGCAGAAAGGCCGGCCCCAGCCTTGGTCGCGTGCAACGCGCAGCGCTCAGGGCGGGCCTGCCTGACAGGCGATAATGACGGTCATTGCCTGGCCGGCGACACGCCGGCCGCGGCTTCATTTTGCTGAGTGACCGATCATGACCTCCCTTTCGACACCGCGGGCTCGGCCCGCGGCGCACGCCGCAGCGTGACCGGCCAGCTTGCCGCGCAGCGTGACGACATTGCCGACCTGATCACCCGCCGTCCGCTGCCAGGCCGCGGTGTGGACCAGGTCGATCCCTTCCTGTTCCTGAACCACCACGGTCCGCAGGTCTATCGCCCGCGCAACAACGGCCTGCCGTTCGGCCCGCATCCCCATCGCGGATTCGAGACCGTCACGTTCATTCTGGAAGGCGACATCGCCCACCGCGACACGGGCGGCCATGAAAGCGTGATCGACGCGGGCGGCGTGCAGTGGATGACGGCGGGCAGCGGCCTGGTGCACGAAGAAGTGTCATCCGCCGATTTCAAGCGCGATGGCGGCCCGCTCGAAGTGCTGCAGCTGTGGGTCAATCTTCCGTCCCGCCTGAAGATGAGTCCGCCCAAGTACGTGGGGCTCCAGCGCGAAGATATTCCGTCGCTGGAACTGGATGATGGCAAGGCGCAACTGGACCTGATCGCCGGCCAGTGGGGCGGACAGGTTGCGCCCATTCAATCCCTGACGGGCATCACCATGACGACGCTGACGCTGACGGCCGGCGCGCACGTTCAGCTGGAAGCGCCGGCCGACCGGTCCGTCTTCTTTTACCTAGTACGGGGGCGGTGACGGCGTCAGGCACGCCGGTGGCGGCCCAGCATCTGGTCACCTTCGCGCACGATGGCGACACCATTGCCGTGTCCGCCGATGCCGACGCCTTTCTGGTGTTCGGCCATGCCGATCCGATCCGGGAATCGGTGGTCAGTCATGGCCCGTTCGTGATGACCACGCGACAGGAAATCCACGAGGCCATCGCCGATTACCAGGCGGGCAAGTTCGGCGGCTTCTGATCACAAACCGCGGGGGTGGCCGTTACCCCGCCCCTGCCAGCTTACCGCCGCTCGGCCGACGGCGTGTTCACCCGCGTCTCACCCGCTGACGACACGGACGCCGTGGGCGTCGTTGGCGCGGTGGGCGTCGCTTCGGCCTTGACCGTCACGCTGTCGCCAGGGCCCGACAGAATGCGGGTTTCGACTGTCTCGGGCATGTCTTCGGTGGCGAACAGGTCCCAGGCGGCCATGAACAGACCGGCGATCACCGGACCGATCACGAAGCCGCTCAGGCCGAACAGCGCCATGCCGCCCAGGGTGGAGATCAGCACCACGTAGTCAGGCATCCGGGTGTCCTTGCCCACCAGCAATGGTCGCAGGATGTTGTCCACCAGACCGATCACCAGGAAGCCGAAGGCGATCAGGATCACGCCTTCCCAGACCGACCCGGTCAGCAGGAAATAGATGGCCACCGGGCCCCACACGAGGCCGGCGCCCACGGCGGGCAGCAACGACAGGAAGGCCATCACGACGGCCCACAGCAGCGGCGCCTGCACGCCCAGGATCCAGAAGATGAGGCCGCCCAGCGCGCCTTGCACCAGCGCTACGGCAATGTTGCCCTTGACCGTGGCGCGCGCGATCGTCGTGAACTTCTGCAGCAGATGCTGCTTGTGCCCGTCGCTGAGCGGAATCGCCTGGCGGATGCGGCGCGCCAATTGCGGACCGTCGCGCAGCAGGAAAAACATCAGATACAGCATGACCGCGAAACTGACCAGCAACTGGAAGGTGTCCGACCCGATGCTGACGGCCTTGGTCGCCATCAACTGGCTGCCCTGCGCCGCGGCGTCGGTCAGCTTGGTCTGGATGCTGGCGATGTCGTTCAGTCCGAAGCGCACCATGATGTCATGCACCCAGAGCGGCAAGGCATCGAATGCACGCTGGAAGTAGGCGCCGAAGTTCAGATTGCCGCTTTTGATCTGTTCGTAGACCAGCGAGCCCTGCTGAACCAGCGACCCGGTGATCAGCATCAACGGCAGGATCACGATCAGCAGCACCAGCAGCAAGGTGACGAGCGTGGCCGCGTTGCGGCGCTTTCCGAACTTGTTGACGAGCTTGCGGTTCAACGGCGCGAAGATGATCGCCAGAATCGTCCCCCAGAACACCGCGCCCATGAAAGGTTGGAGGATCCAGATGAACGCGATCGATACGGTAATCAGAATCAGAAGGAAAGTCTTGTAATGGAGACTCGAGTTATTCATGGCTGCCTGGGTGGGCCGGGGCCCGGATGGTCGTTGCGTGTTGTTGTGAGGGCGGGCCCCGCACGCGCGCGCACCCGGGGTCTGCCTGCGCTCAACGATACGCGAAAGCCGTGGCTGCGCAGCCTGCAAGCAGACGCCAATGTTGCCAGTTGTATTATGGGTTTGACACCAAGCACGCTTGATCTGCCGGCGTGCGACCACACGTAATGCCTATCCGTTCTGTCCCTTTCCCCACTCTTCGACGCCAAGGGCCATGAAATACAAAGACTATTACGACATTCTTGGTGTGCCGCGCACGGCCACCGAAGCCGAGATCAAGGGCGCCTACCGCAAGCTGGCGCGCAAATACCATCCTGATGTGAGCAAGGAAAGCGACGCCGAATCCCGCTTCAAGGAAATCGGCGAAGCCTATCAGGTGCTGAAAGAGCCTGACAAGCGCGCGGCCTACGACAACATGGGCACGCAGTGGCAAGGCGGCCAGGACTTCCAGCCGCCACCCAACTGGGATGCCGGCTTCGAGTTCACGGGCCGCGGCGGCAATGGTGGCGACTTCAGCGACTTTTTCGAGTCGATGTTCGGCGGGCAGGCCGGCGGGGCACGCGGCCGCGCCCGGCGGCCGATGCACGCCCAGGGTGAAGACCACCATGCCAAGGTCCTGATCGACCTGGAAGACGCCTATCGCGGCGCGTCGCGCAATGTCACGCTGCGCATGCCGACGACGGATGCGTCGGGCCGCGTCACGACGCAGGAACGCACGCTCAGCGTGAACATTCCCAAGGGCGTGCGCGAAGGCCAGCATCTGCGTCTGTCCGGCCAGGGCAGCCCCGGCATAGGCCAGGGCCAGCCTGGCGATCTCTATCTCGAAATCGCCTTCCGCCCGCATCGTCTGTTCCGTGTGGACGAACGGGACGTGTACGTGGACCTGCCGCTGGCCCCGTGGGAAGCGGCGCTGGGCGCCACGGTCGACATACCGACACCCGACGGATCGGTGCAGCTGACCATTCCGCCCAACACCTCGGCCGGCCGCAAGCTGCGCCTCAAGGGCAAGGGCTTGCCAAGCAATCCGGCGGGCGATCTGTACGTGGTCGTGGGCATTGCCTTGCCGCCCGCCGACACGCCCGAAGCGCGTGACGCCTACGCCGCCATGCAGAAAGCCTTCCACTTCAACCCACGCGCGGGGTTCTGACCGGACGCGCATCGGGCCACATCAGGAGACTGTGATGACCGCCAATGAATCGCCGGCCCTTCAGGGCCGGGTCGTCGAAGAAGATGTGCAGTTGACCTTGCTGGAACTGTGTCAGGCCAGTGGCGCGCCGCGCGAGCGTGTCATGACCTGGGTATCCGAAGGCATGCTCGAGCCCGTGGGCGACCGGCCGCCCGAATGGCGCTTTACGGGTGTGTCGCTGCGGCGCACGCGACTGGCGTGCCGGTTGGAGCAGGATCTGGAATTGAATCCGCCCGGCGTGGCGCTGGCGCTGGACCTGATGGATGAAATCCTGGCCCTGCGGGCGGAGTTGCGTCGCTCAGGTCTCCGGTAAGGGCCGGGCGTCGGCAGGCCGCACGAACGCGGCCCGCGCGGCGTGCACGACGCCGCGGTAGGCGCAGTCGGCGGCATGGTCGTTCACCATGCCCGTTGCCTGCATCAACGCATACAGCGTGGTCGGTCCGACAAACTTCCAGCCTCGCGCTTTCAACGCTTTTGACAGCGCGATCGATTCGGGACACGTTGCGCGCACTGGGGTGGTCGGCAGGGTTTCGGGCGGCGCATAGCGCCACAGGAATGCAGCCAGCGATCCAGCCTCTTTCCGAAGCGCGATGGCGCAGTGTGCATTGTTCAGTACCGCGTCGATCTTGCCGCGGTGCCGGATGATGCTTGCGTCTTGCAACAAACGTTCGACGTCCTTGTTGTCAAAACGCGCCAGTCGGTCGATGTCGAACCCTGCAAAGGCAGCGCGAAAGGCCTCCCGCTTGCGAAGGATGGTCAGCCAGCTCAGGCCCGACTGAAAGCCTTCCAGACTGATGCGCTCGAACAGCGCCGTGTCGGTGCCCAGGGGCATGCCCCATTCGGTGTCGTGATAATGACGGTAATCCGGATCGGCGGTCACCCACGCGCAGCGCGTGAGGCCGTCTTCAAAAGTCGGCGGCATGGTGTTCCTGCGGTTCGCAATCCGCTATCGTAGTGCGCCTCGGCCCGGCCGGTCCGCGCCATCGCCACCCGCCACTGATGCCCTTCCCTACGCCCTTCGGCCCGCCATGCAAGAATTTGATCTCAACGACAGTACCGCCGACCGCTTCCTGCTCGATTCCACCGGCGTCTCGCTCGTGGTCTTCCATAGCCGCACCTGCGCCAATTGCCGGCTGGCACGGGAGAATCTGCCCAAAATGAATCTGCCCGTCGAACGCATCTGCTGGATCGACGCCGGCGACAACCGCGGGCTGGTGGAACGCTATGAAGTGTTCCACCTGCCATCGATGTATGTCGTGAAGAACGCTGTGTTCTACGGGTCGGTCCAGGCCACGCTGGCGGAATGGGACATCCGCCGTCAGGTGCATCTGGCGCAGGACAGCGTGCCGGCTGAACTGCCTTGAGTCCGATTTTTACGCCACCCTTGCCTGAAGCTGCCGAGCCGTCCGTCAGGAACCGGATCATTCCTCGTGCTTGTCGTGGGTGGCTTCGGCCCCGCGGCGCCAGTAGCCCGCGGCCTTGATCCACGCCTTGTTCAGGCCGCGCTCGCCCACCAGATAGGCGCGGACGGCCTTGGCCACGCTGGATTCCGCCGCGACCCAGGCATAGATGTCGCCGTCGGGCAGTTGCAGATCGCGCAAGGCGGCCACCACGGGGTCGCCCGCGGCGGCCTGCCCCATAGGGGCTTGGCCCTCGGCGGCTTGAACCGCAGCCGTCTCGGCAGCCGCATCGTCGGACGCGCCACGATGCACCCAGCGCACCGTCAGGTCGGCCAGCGTCTTGAACGTCTGCTCTTCTTGCGCGTCGGCCACCTGCGCCACGACGCAGACCCGGGCGCCGGCCGGCAGTTCTTCCAGACGACGGGCCATCGCGGGCAAGGCGGTTTCGTCACCGACCATCAAATAGCCGTCGAAGTCCCCTTCCATCACCATCGACCCCCGCGGACCACCGATGCCCAGGTACTGGCCGGCTTGCGCCTGCGCCGCCCATTCCGCAGCCGGACCGTGTCCGTGCAAGGCAAATTCGATGTCCAGTTCGCGGGCGACGGGATCATAGCGGCGCGGCGTATAGTCGCGCCGCGCCGAGGGTGGCGTGTCCGTTGCGTCGGGTCCGCCGGGGCCCGTCGGGCCGTTGGGGCCCAACTGCGGCAGGTCGGGCTTGCTTTGGCCGGCCGCCGGGAAAAACACCTTCACGTGATCGTCGAATGCCGCGCTGGTGAAGCCTTCAAGATCGTCGCCCGTCAGGGTGACGCGCAGCAGACGCGGCGTAACGGGTTCGACGCGGCGCACCTGCAGCAGGCGCATCTTGAGTTCGTGCCGCACGCGGCGCACGCCGCGCGCCGGGGCCGCCATGCCAGTCGAAGCGGGTTCGGCCCCGCGGTTGTCGGCAGCAAGGGGGTCGGCGGTACGGGAGTCGGCAGTGCGGGAGTCGGCGGTGCGGGCGTCGATGCTTGCAGATTGCGGTGTGCTGCTCATGTCAGGTCCTGTTTGAGTTGACGAAGGTCGTCGGTCGCGCGTTGCAGGATCTCTGCAATGCGGCGGTTGCCTTCCGGCGTACACGCGCCCAGGTCGTGCAGGGCATGCTTGAGACTCAGCCGCGCCAGCATCAGCGATTCGGGGGTGCCGGGCGCGACGGCATCGGCGTCTTCTTCGCCCGCGAACACACGCCGCACCTGGGCCATCTTGGCGCCGACGCTGGCCAGTTGCGCCAGGATGTCATCCGCCACGTGGCGCTGGGTGGCCAGCCAGGCTTCGCCGTCGGGCGTGACGGCATACCGTTTCTTGGCGCCCTCCATCGTGACGGTGGCGTGCCCGATATCTTCCAGATAGGCAAGCGCCGGATAGACCATGCCCGAACTTGGCCCATAGAAACCGGACGACCGCTCCGACAGAGTCTTGATCAATTCATATCCATGACTGGGCTTGTCGGCCAGCAGCGCCAGCAGCACCAGTTGAAGGTCTTCGGAGGTCAGCCTGCGGCCGGTGCGAAATGCCGGCCGGCCGGCTTGCGTGTCGTCGAAGCCGGCGGAGAAACGACGGCCGCCCCGGCCGCCTCCTCGATGGTGTCCATGCATGGTGATCCTTGTTCGCAGCGGGGGTACGCCAGGGTGGCGCCTCGCCATCTTCGCTGCAGCAGTGGACTCAGTATATCTAAAAACACGTTTTACGACACATGTTTTTAGATATGTTTTAGGACAGCATCGGCACGCGGCAGGCGCTGGCACCGATGGACACGTCCGGTGACTTGCCTGCCAGCAAGCCGTGGCGCTACCTTGCTTGCCTGACTTCAGGAGAAGACGCAATGAACGTATTGATCGCTGGCGCATCGCGCGGTATCGGGTTGGGATTGGTCACGGCGCTGTTGGCGCAGGGGCATCATGTGGTGGCCGTGGCGCGCAACCCGGCGGGGTCCGAAGGCCTACAGGCGCTCGAGCGCAAACACGGCAGCGCGTTGACGTTGATCACGTGCGACCTGAACGAGCCCGACGCGGCCAGCGTGCTGCGCGCGGGATTTGGGGACATGACCTTCGACCGCATGGTGTTCAACGCGGGTGTGAAGACACCCCTGCATCAAAGCGTCGCGGCCGCGACGATGGAGGAAGCCGGTGTGCTCTTCATGACCAACGCGATCGCGCCGGTGCGGCTGGCGCAGCAGTTGTGCGGCAGCGTGGTCGATGGCGGGGTGATCGGATTCATGAGTTCGCAGATGGCCAGCCTGACCCTGAACCGGTCCGGCGGCATGCCCTGTACGGCGCGAGCAAGGCCGCGCTGAACAGTCTGATGCTGAGCTGGGCATCGACCCTGGACGTATTGCCATTCAGCCTGCTGGCCTTGCACCCGGGCTGGGTCAAGACCGACATGGGCGGACCCCATGCGACCGAAACGGTGGAACAGAGCGCGGCAGGCCTGATCCGCACGCTGGATGCGCATGCGGGCAAGAAGGTGTGCGCCTTCGTGGACTACCAGGGCGAGCCCATGCCCTGGTAGGCGCGGCGTGGCGGCCCTGCCTTAGATCAACAGGCCCTGCTGCCCAGGTTCGAGTGCCGCATCGGCCGGCTTGTCGGCCGCCGATCCGCCGCCCAGATATTCGGCCAGCAATCGCGCTTCGGGCGTCAGATTGGCCAGGCGGCGCAGGCAGATCACCAGTTCTCGCAGGGCCCAGGCGTCGGCCAGTACGATCGCCTTGAGCTGCCCGACCTTGACCCACGGGGCCGCCACCGCCTCGGGCACCACGCCGACTCCCGCACCGCCCCCAACCAGCCGGCAAATGGCATCGTGGCTGCGCACCTGGATCTTCAGGTTCACCGACTTGCCTTGCGCCAGGGCCTTGTCCGACAGGAATTGTTGAAACGGGCTGCGTGCATCCAGTCCCACGAAGGGCTGGTCCAGCGCGTCGCCAAACCCCATGCCCTTGCGCCGTGCCAGCAGGTGGCCCGCCGGCACGACCAGCACCAGCCGATCGGACCGGAAAGGATAGGTTTCCAGCCCGCCCGTATCGGTGGTTGCGGGCAACAGGCCGAGGTCAGCCGTGCCATCGCCTACCTGCTCCACCACTTCGTCGGCCAGGCGTTCGTTGACCTCGACATGCAGGTCGGGATGCAGTTTCTGGAACATCGCCAACGCGGAAGGCAAAAAAGCCGTCAGCGCGTGGTTGTTGGCCAGGAGGCGCACCTGCTTGGCCAGCTCACCCGAATACGCATGCAGGTCGCCGCGCAGGCGGTCTTCCTGTTCCAGCATGGTCTTGGCGTGCGCAAGCAGTGTGCGGCCAGCGGGCGTCAGGGTGATGCCTTGCCGCGCGCGTTCGAACAGCTGGATATTGAGCGAGACCTCGAGGTTGCGCATGCGTTTGCTTGCCGCCGCCAGCGCCAGATTGGCGCGCGCGGCGCCGTGGGTAATGCTGCCCGCTTCGACGATATGGCGAAACAGACCGAGATCGATCAGGTCAAAACGCATGAGAGCAGTCCTTGCCGTGAAGCCGGCGTGATGCAAAGCAGTCTTCACGGTGGCAGGACGCACGCCGCAGCGGCGTGGTGGTACCCATCGGTAAAGAAGCGCAAACAGCACGGGTGAAAAGCGAGTCGGCGATTCTACCAGCCCGCGAGACGCACGCCGGACATCCGGGTCAGCCACTGACATCCTGACAGCCTCCTGAATTGTATTCCATCCTAATTGATAGCTTCCTATCTATTAGGGTAAGATAGGCTTCATGAGACCTGCAGATTCCCTGCGCATGTCGGTCAGCACCGCGCTGGTGGTGGTCACGCGCGCCATGAAGCAAGAGGCCGACGCCGCCTTGGCCGGCTTTAACCTGTCGCACGCGGCGGCCTGGCCCCTGGTCATGATCGGCCGGCTGGGCGAAGGCACCCGGCAAGGCGCGGTGGCCGAAGCGGTTGGCATTGAAGGCCCGTCGCTGGTGCGCCTGATCGACCAGCTCTGCGCGGCCGGTCTGGTCGAACGCAAGGACGACGCCAATGACCGGCGCGCCAAGACGCTGTACCTGACCAAGGAAGGCCGTCTGCTGCGCGACGATATCGAAGCATCGTTGATCCAGTGGCGCAAACGCGTGTTCCATGGGGTGTCGGTGGATGACCTGGAAGCCTGCATGCGCGTGTTCGGCAGCGTGGCCGATGCGCTCGGGCGCCCCGACCTGCTGGGTCAGCTGAACCGCAAATGATCCGTGTGCCGATCCGCCCATGACTGCCTTGCCGACCCGGGCCGAATGGCTGTTCTCATTCAAGAACTACGCCGCCGCCATGCTGGCTCTTTTCATCGCGATGGGCATGGGATTGCCGCGGCCGTTCTGGGCGATGTTGACGGTGTTCGTGGTCGCGCAGCCGCTGTCGGGCGCCGTGCGGTCCAAGGCCGTGTTCCGGCTGCTCGGTACGGCGCTGGGCGCCGCGGCAGCCATCGCGCTCGTGCCATTGCTTTCCAATGCGCCCGAACTGCTGTCGCTCGCACTGGCCTTGTGGGTCGGGGCTTGCCTCTATCTGTCCTTGCTCGATCGGACGCCGCGCAGCTACGTGTTCATGCTGGCCGGCTACAGCGCGGCGCTGATCGGCTTTCCGGCGGTGTCTCAACCAGAAACGATCTTCGACGTGGGGTTGGCGCGCGTCATCGAAATTTCGCTGGGGATCGTGTGCGGCACGCTGGTGCATTCCTTGGTGTTTCCGCAGGGCTTGGGACCCGTGCTGCTCAAGCGGCTCGATGCGGCGCTGGCGGACGCGCGGGCCTGGATGCGCGATGCCTTGCGCGGCGGCCGCGACGCCAAGAGCGATCGTGACCGCCGCAAGGTCGCCAGCGACATTACCGAGCTGCGCGTGCTGTCGACCCACCTGCCCTTCGATACGTCGCACCTGCGTTTCACCTCCCATTCCTTGCGCGCCCTGCAGGACCGCATGGCGTTGTTGCTGCCGGTGTTGGCCGCGATCGAAGACGCCGTGGCGGCACTGCGGGCGCAAGGCGGTCTGTCGGCCGACCACGCGGCGCTGCTGGACGACATCGCGGCCTGGGAACCCGCCGATGGCGCATCATCGGCCGACGCTGCCCGCATGCAGCTCGCCGACGCCCAACGCGCCGCGCTCAAGACGCGTATCCATGCGTGCACCCCCGGGGTCGACGCTACGTCGTCCTGGCGGGACCTGATGGCCTTCCATCTGTGTGCGCGGCTGCACGAACTGCTGGATGCGCGCATGGAAAGCTGGCGTCTGCGGGCGCAGATCGGCAGCGTTGCGCGTGGCGGTCCGGCGCGCCTGACCGTCGGCATGACCCGCGTGATCCGTGCGCGCTTCGGCACCCCTTTCCATCGCGATCATGGCCTGGCGCTGCTGTCGGCATTCGCCGCGGTGATTGCGATTCTGGTGTGCTGCGCCTTCTGGATCGGCACAGGGTGGCCGTCGGGGTCGGCGGCGGCCCTGATCGCCGCGGTGTTCTGCTGCTTCTTTGCGACGCAGGACGATCCCGCGCCCAGCATCAAGACCTTCCTGGCCTACACCATCTATTCCTTGCCGCTGTCGGCCTTCTACCTGCTGGTCGTCATGCCGGCCATCAATGGTTTCGGCATGCTCGCGCTCGCGACCGCGCCGGCGATCATTGCGATCGGCATCTTCGTCGCCCGCCCGAAAACCACCCTGCGCGCCATGGCCCTGCTGTTTGGCTTCGGATCGACGCTTAGCCTGCACGACACCGGCACGGCCGACCTTGCATCGTTCATCAACGGCAACATCGGCCAGATCGCCGGCACCGCCGCGGCCGTGCTCATCACGCAATTGCTGCGCAGCGTCGGCGCCGAATGGACGGCCCGGCGGCTGCTGCGCGCCGGCTGGTCCGAACTTGCCGCCATGGCGGGTGCGCGCGGGCCGTCGGCCGCGCGGGCCGTCGCGCCTCAGAACTCCGCAAATCGCATGCTGGATCGCGTGGGCCTGCTTGCGCCCCGGCTCGCCTTGTCGAGCGTAGCGGAACATCAAGTGGCGGCCGATGCGTTCCAGGACCTGCGCGTGGGCGACACCATCGCGCAACTGCAGCGCGCGCGCCCGCTGCTGCAAGACGGTGAACTGGCGCTGCGCCGGTTGCTGCGCGCGCTGTCGCGTCATTTTGGCGACCTGTCGGCAGGCCGTTTCAGGGCCGCAGGACTGGCCGGCGCACGCGGCGCGCCCGGACCCGCTGTGCTGGCCGCGCTGGACCGCGCGCTGCGCGCCATTGTGGCCGGCCCGGCCAGTGCGGCGCGAGACAGCGCGGTGATTGCCCTGGCCGGCTTGCGCAACAGCCTGTTCCCCGCCGCGGACGCATACGTGGGGCCGATGGCGGCGCCGCGTCCCCTGCGCGCGGTGCCCGAAGCGGAGCCCTTGCATGATCGGTGAAGTCAATCTGCATGGCATTTTCGTGCCGGCCTTGCTGGTGCTGACATTGGCGGCGCTGCTGGTGTCCAGCCTGCTGCGGCGCCTGCTTGCCGCGATCGGGTTTTATCGCTACGTGTGGCATCCGGCCCTGTTCGATTTCTGTCTGTTCATCCTGGTGCTGGGCGGCGTCTGCGCCCTGACCGCGGGCGCGTCGCCCACCCTTCTGTCGTCACTTCCATGAAACGCCCTGCCCCTGCTGTCCGCCGCGTCATCCGCGCCACTTCCCGCGCCCTTTCCCACTACGCACCCAAAGCCGGCCGTGTCGCGGTCACGGCCATCGTGGTCATCGGGGCCGCGTTCGCAGGCCTGCGTCTGTGGCATCACTACGAGATCGATCCCTGGACACGTGACGGGCGGGTCAAGGCGTCGGTGGTGCAGATCGCGCCCGACGTGACCGGGCCGGTCGTGGAAGTGGCCGTGCATGACAACGAATCGGTGCATGCCGGCCAGGTGCTGTTCCGGATCGATCCGACCCGCTTCGAACTTGCGCTGCGCCAGGCGCAGTCCGCCGAAAGCCAGCAGCGCGCGGTGCTGTCCCAGGCCGAACGCGAGTCCCGGCGCAACCATGAACTGGGTGATCTGGTATCGGCCGAAGTGCGCGAGCAGGGACTGGCGCGCGTCGAGCAGGCCCGCGCGGCGCTGATGCAGGCCGTCGTCAACCGGGACACGGCCGCGCTCAATCTGCAACGCACACGCGTC
Organism: Pigmentiphaga litoralis; assembly: GCF_048632615.1. Taxonomy (GTDB): domain Bacteria; phylum Pseudomonadota; class Gammaproteobacteria; order Burkholderiales; family Burkholderiaceae_B; genus Pigmentiphaga; species Pigmentiphaga litoralis_B. The sequence goes on along the minus strand of NZ_CP184479.1, from coordinate 5,291,655 downwards.
CTGTCACCGGTCGATGGCACCGTCACCAACCTCGATCTGCGCACCGGCGCCTATGCCGCCGCGGGCAAGGCCGTATTGGCATTGGTGGACCGGCATTCGTTCTACGTCGAAGGCTATTTCGAAGAAACCAAGCTGCCGCATATCCAACTGGGAGACAAAGCGTCCGTAGTGCTGATGGGCGAGCGCCATGCCCTGCAAGGGCATGTCGAAAGCATCGCGTCGGGCATCGCCGACCGCGACCGCAGTACCGGCAACGACCTGCTCCCGAATGTGAACCCGACTTTCAACTGGGTGCGGCTGGCGCAGCGGGTACCCGTGCGCGTGTCGCTGGAGAACGTTCCGGCGTCGGTGCGGCTGGTGGCCGGGCAGACCGCAACCGTGACGGTCGTCAATTGATCATGAATGACCTTTGCGCCCGCATTCGTACGATTTTTCTGCGCGCTGTGTCGGCGCGATTCACATGTGACCCGTCGGTGCGTGGTCATTCCTGCCGCCCTGCCCGCAACCAGCCAGCCTCCGGTCGCGCGTCCTCTGCACGGACGATGGCGGTCTTGCCCGTCGTCCTTGTGCTGGGGCTTGCCGCCTGCGCGCACGTGGGCCGCGACGACACGGGCGCGCCAGCTGCCGCCGTCGTCCACGCCGCCTCGGCCAACGGCCCGCTGATCGGCGCCACGGAACCCGGCGTCACCAGCGCGCCGCTGCCGCCGCATTGGTGGCGGCTGTACCAGGACCCGGCCTTGGACGATCTGGTGGCGCAGGCCCTGGCCGCGAACAAGGACTTGCAAGCCGCCGCGGCCAACCTGCGGCGTGCCGAGGCGGTGGTGCGGGAAGCCGGCGCCACCGCCTTGCCGGCGATCGGGATCAGCGGCGGGCCGTCGCTGGGGCATGCATCGGCAGCGGCCATGGGCCTGCAGAACGCGTTGCCCAACCGGGTGTCGTACGACGCGGGCATCAGCGTGTCGTATCAGGTGGATCTGTTCGGGCGCATCGACCGGTCGATTGCAGCGGCGCAGGCCGATGCCTCGGCCACGCAGGCCGCCTACGAGGCGGCCCGCATGACCGTGGTTGCCGATACCGTGCGTGCCTACGCCGACCTGTGTTCCGCGCAATACCAATCCCGGGCCGCAGCAGACCAGGTGGCCTTGCAACAGCGCAGCCTGGACCTGACCGACCGGCTGGCGGCGGCGGGCCGCGGCACCGCGTTCGATCGCGTGCGCGCCGCGGCGCAGCTCGACACCTTGCGCGCCACGTTGCCCGGCTTTGCGGCGCAGCGGCGCGTGGCGACATTTCGGCTGGCGGCCCTGACAGGTCATACCCCCGCCGATGCGCCTGATCCCGCCTGCGACGCGCCGCCGCGCCTTGTCCAGGCGATACCCGCGGGCGACGGTGCGGCCCTGCTGCGCCGGCGCCCGGACATCCGGCAAGCCGAGCGCACACTGGCCGCCGCCACCGCGCGCATCGGCGTGGCCACGGCCGACCTGTACCCGACCATTTCCTTGGGGCTGTCAGCAGGATCAACCGGCCCGGCAGCCCGGTTCCTGGACAGCGCAAGCTACCGCTGGAGCGTCGGCCCGCTGATCTCCTGGACCCTGCCCAATACCGGCGTTGCACGCGCCCGCATCGCGCAGGCGCAGGCCAACGGCGATGCCAGCCTGGCTCGCTTCGACGGGGTCGTGCTGGGCGCGCTGCGCGAAGCCGAATCCGCGCTGACCGTCTACGCCCGCGAGCTCGATCGCAACGCTGCCCTGCGCGCTGCGCGCGACCAGAGCGCCGTGGCCGCGCAACAAGCCAACGAACTGTACGCTCGCGGCCGCGAGAACTTGCTTACCGTGCTGGATGCCGGACGGACACTGGCCTCCGCCGATGCCGCGCTGGCCGCGTCCGACAGCCTGCTGTCGGCCGATCAGATCGCGATTTTCCTGGCCCTGGGAGGCGGCTGGGAAGGTTGATCCCGACGTTGTGCCGGCACAAATCCCCTACTGAGCCATGGACTTTTTCAACATACGTTCATGTACGTATGTATGATGTCATCTTGTTGTCATCTTGCGCAAGAGCCAATTGCCCGGCTACGTGCCTGGCTGCTCCTTGCTGCGTTCAGTACGTTTGCCCGGCAGCCTCAGTCTGGCGCTCATTTAAGGAACGTCCGGCATGCCAGACCACGCTCGTCCCAGCAACCTGTCGCCGCGCTCTGAACGACCACCGGCTCCCGTTCAGGTTCCTGCCATTCCGTTGTCGCCGTCCGTCAGTGGCCTGTCCAGCGGCAAGGCCAGCCTGGTGCTGGCTGCCGTCTTTGCGCTGGCTGCCTTGGCCGTCGGCCTGCTGACGCCAACGGTCATGCCGTCCGGCTTCCTGGAAGAAGGCGGCCCGGTCGAAAGCGGCACCATCTTTCTATACCTGGCGTCGGTCGCCTGCGTAGTGATGACCCGCATGCCGGGGCTGACCCGAACCGACAAGCTTGCGCTGTGCATCGTGCTGCTGTCCCTGGCCGCGCGCGAAGCCGACCTGCACAAGGCCATGTTCGGCATCAGCATCCTCAAGGCGCGGTTCTACAACCGCTACGGGTCGCTCGAGCAGATCGTCATGGCGGTGGTGACGCTGCTGCCCGCCCTGCTGTCCATGCTGTGGCTGATACGCCGGGGCGCGCGGCCCTGGTGGGACGCGGTATTGTCCCGCCGTGCCCCCGCGCTGACGCTGATGACCTTCCTGATCATCATCGTGCTGGCCAAGGCCTTCGACCGGACGCCGGTCACGCTGGTCTCCACGGGCCTGATGGCATCGGTACCCGCCACCGTCAACACGGTGCTGCAAAGTTTCGAAGAGATCTTCGAATTGATGTTGCCGCTGCTGGTAATGCTTGCGGTGATCCAGAGCGTCCTGATCCGCGCCACGCCCGCATCGCCCGATGAAGCCGGCGCGCGCGACTGGAGCGTGCGCGTGCATATCCGCCGCAATCGGCAGAACCGCTTTGAGCCGCACATCGAACTGGAAGCCAAATGGGGCGGCAACCGCCAGTCCTGCATGATCCCGCCCACCACGGATTTCGACACGCCCGAGGCCGGCACCGCCCATGCGCTGGAATGGGTTGCGACCTGGCAGCGTCTGAACGGACAGGGTCGGCTCGAGTAAGCCAGGTTGCCTTTGCATGGCACGCTACGTGCTTGAACCGAGGCAAGAGTAGAAGCGTTCACCACCTACCGTTCCTTCGGCACCGTCCCGGTGCACGGGTCGCCAGCGTGGCCGGAAATTGCTCTTGAAGTGCCCACCGCCGGTGCATCGTCCACGACGCTGCCGGGCTGGGCGAATTCCCACTTCAAGTCGCAAGCCGAGTCCCCGGCGCCGACCGCTATCCGAAGGAGCTTCACCTTGCATCGCCGTCAATTGCTGAAATTGGGTGCTGCCGCCGCAGCCGTGCTGGCCGCGCCCGTCGTCTGTGCCCAGCCCCTCACCCGCCTGCGCTTCACGCTCGATTACCGCGTGACCGGACAGACCGCGCCGTTCCTGGTTGCGCTCGCCAAGGGCTACTACAAGGAAGAAGGCCTGGATGTCACGATCGACGCCGGCAGCGGGTCGGTCGCGTCCATTACCCGCGTGGTGACCGGGGCCTATGACATCGGTCTGGGCGACATCAATTCCTTGATCGAATACCACGGCGCCGCCACCGGCACGCCTGCGCTACGCGCCGTCTACCAGTACTACAACCGCGCGCCTTTTGCGATCATTGGCCGCAAGGACCGCGGCATTACCGATTTCAAGAGCTTGCAGGGCAAGCGCATTGCCGCCGCCGCGGTCGAGTCCACCAAGCGCGCCTGGCCCATGGTGGCGCGCAAGACAGGCCTGTCCGACGACGCGCTGGAATGGGTCACTACCGACTTCAGCCTGCGCGACAACGTCATCGTGCGCGGCGATGTCGATGGAGCAACGTACTTCCACGATTCGGCCGTGACGCTGTTCCAGCGCATGAAGCCGGAAATGCTCAGTGTGCTGCCGTTTGCCGACGCGGGCGTCAACCTGTATGGCAACGCCGTGTTGGCGAGCAGCAAGCTGATCAACGACAATCCCAAGGCGCTGGCCGCGTTCTTGCGCGCCAGCAACCGGGGCCTGCAGGACGCCCTGGTCAACCCCGTCGCCGCGATGGCCATCGTCAAACAGCGTGATCCGCTGATCGACGAAAAGGTGCAACTGGACAGCTGGCTGATTACCGCCAAGTACCTGGCTGCCCCGGACACCCGGACCCATGGCATGGGGGACGTGCGCAAGGAACTGGTGGCCGAACAGATCACGATGGTGTCGGACACCTTCGGCCTGAAGACCCGCCCCACCGTTGACAGCCTGTACGACCTGCGTTTCCTGCCGCCGCTGGCCGATCGCATGGCCAAGGCTTGAAGCCATGGCGCTTTCCATCGATACCCTGCAACCTGCCGGGCACAGCCTGCTGATCCGCGGCGCCCAGGCCATCCTGACCGGCCTGCCCGGCGCGCACGGGCGCAGCGATGCGCGCGACATCCGGGTGCGTAACGGCCGCATCGACGCCATTGGCTCGCTGGCGCCCGAACCGGGCGAACGCGTGCTGGATGCCAGCGATTGTGTGGTCTACCCGGCCTGGGTGAATACGCATCACCACCTGTTCCAGTCGTTGCTCAAAGGCGATCCGCTGGGGATCAATGTCACGCTGATGCCCTGGCTGACGGCGATCCCTTTTCGCTATCGCCCAGCCTTTGACGAGTCCCGCTTCCGCACGGCGGCGCGCATCGGGCTGGTCGAACTGGCGCTGTCGGGCTGCGCAACGGTTGCGGATCACAACTATCTGTATGCCCCGGGTCTCGGGTTCGACACGTCTGACATCCTGTTCGAGGAAGCGGACCGGCTGGGCCTGCGCTTCGTGCTGTGCCGGGGCGGCCAGACCCGCGTGCGGCAGGTCGAAGACACCCTGCCCGCCTCATTGCGGCCAGAACGGTTCGAGCAGTATCTGGCCGACGTGGAGCGGCTGGCGCAGCGCTACCACGACCCTGCCGCCGATGCGCGCCGCAAAGTCGTGCTGGCGCCGACCAATCCCCTGCATGGCGTCGACGCCGGGCAATTGCGCGAAAGCGCCGCGTTTGCGCGCGGCCTGGGGCTGCGCATGCATACCCACCTTTCCGAAACCGTGTCCTACCAGGACGACGCGCACCGGATCGCAGGCAAGTCGGCCGTGCAGTATTGCGCCGATAACGGCTGGGTAGGCCAGGACGTGTCCTTCGCGCACCTGGTCAAGCTGGATGCGGAAGAGATCGCCTTGCTTGGCGCGACCGGCACCGGTGTGGCCCATTGCGCGCAGTGCAATGCCCGGCTGGGCAGCGGCATCGCGCCGGTCGAAGCGCTGGAGGCCGCGGGCGCCAAGGTATCGATCGGCGTCGATGGCGCCGCGTCCAACGAGGCGGCCGATATGTATTCCGAAGTCCATGCCGCCTGGCTCATGCAGCGGGCCAAGGAAGGCGAAGGCACGCGTGCCCGTTTGCACGGCGGTGAAGGCGAAGCCGGGCGCAATCGCACGACGGTGGAAGACGTCGTGCGCTGGGCGACCGCGGGCGGCGCCGACGTGCTTGGCCTGACCGACCTCGGCCGCATCGAAGTCGGGCGGGTGGCCGACCTGGCGCTGCATGCGGTCGATGCCCCGCGCCACTTCGGCCTGCATGACCTGGGCATCGCCCCGGTCGCTTCCGGAGGAGGTCGCGTCAAGGCCTTGCTGGTGGGCGGCAAGCAGGTCGTGGATGACGGCGTGCTGGCGGGGCTGGATGTCGATGCCTTGCGGCACGAGGCGCGCGCCGCCGTGGCGTGGATGCGCGAGCATGCCACGCCACTCTGACGCGATCACGATCGGACGTGGCCGGTCGGACCCTGCCTCTTCAGGTAACCCGCGGTCCGTGCCTGACTCGTGACTAGCGGGACCGCCAGGTCGTGTGATTCCCATCGAAGCGGTATTGCCAGGAACAGGAATCGGGTGTAGGTAGACCCGATTCCTGCCTTTGCCCGCGGCAGATGACCTTCGGACCCGACACGCGCAGGGTGATTTCGGCCTTCCGATTGAGCGGCAGCCCGTGCATTTGTAAGGGTTCTTCTTAAACCCCCTGCGCTAAATTCCTAGCAATTCGCAGGCATCCCCCGTCAAAAAACTGTAACTCCGGCGATCCGTAACATTTTTTCACGCGTCTTTTGTTAGAATCCCGTCGGGCTTGTAGCTATTTGCAGCAACAGGTCTGGTCACCGCCTCGTAAGCCGCGAGTTTTCTGTCCCTTCTGACGGTACCCTCCACAATGGTTGTTCGCTTTCCTTCCGGCGCCCTCTTTCGTGCCTTCGCTTTCCGCCTTCCCGCAACACTTGCCCTGCTGACCGCCCTGATGGCCGCTCCTGCCTATGCAGTGACCGAGCGCCAAGCCGATGCCGAACCCCGCCTCTCGATCCGTGAGCGCGTCGTGCAAACCGCCGAATCCTGGATCGGCACCCCCTACGTCTGGGGCGGCGACAATCCCGAAGATGGTTTCGACTGCAGCGGCCTCGTCCGCTTCGTCTTCCAGCAAACCTTGGGCATGGACCTGCCGCGCATTGCCAAGCAACAGCGCAAGACCGGCACTGCCGTCTCCAGCACTCAGATGAAGCCCGGCGACCTGGTGTTCTTCAATACCCGCCGCGACCCTGGCTCGCACGTCGGCATCTACCTGGGCGGCAACCAGTTCCTGCACGCCCCGTCGCGCGGGTCCGAAGTGCGCGTCGATGACATGCACAACTCGTATTGGAAACGCCGCTTCACCGGCGCGCGCCGCCTGATTTCGGGCACCCTGCCCTGACCGTTCTTTCGCGCATCGCACGAAAAAGGCCGGAACGTATCGCAACGTTCCGGCCTTTCGTTTTACCGGGGCACGCAAGGGGCCAAGGCCCCTGGGCCCGTCACACTCAGATCAGCGGCGGATCCATGTCGCGCGCCGGATGGCGGTGCTGCGACACGGCGTCGATGAACTGCTGGGCTGCCGCGTCGATGCCCGAGGCATCGGCGAACAACAGGCCCGGATCCGTCTCGCCTGTCGGCAAGGTCGGGTTGATCCCCATCTTTTCGGTCAGCTTCGAACTTGCACCCAGGACCAGGATCGTCTTGCAGTGACGGTACTGGTTCTTGATGAACTCGTCCGTGTAGCCAACCCGCGCCAGCAGGGCGACGGCGTCTTCTCCATCAGGCAGCACCATCGCGTCGAACAGCACGGGTGGCGTGTTCTCCATCGATGCCTGCGCTTCCAGCACGGTTCCGTCCGCGGCAGTGACCTTGCCCAGACGCGGCGCCACCAGCAGTGGCACGGCGCCGGCATCGACCAGCGCGGTCTGCAGGGCTTGCACCGAGGCGCCCTCTACGCCATTGGCCACAAGAATCGCGATCTTGCGGGTCCGCACGCCACCTTCGCCTGGCAGCGCCGTCAATGACAGGGCGGGCGACACGGTGACTTCCGGCGTCACGTCGGTCTCCAAGGCCTTGGGCATGGCTTCCGGCAGTTCCATGCCCAGGCCATCGGCCACCTCGGTTGCCAGTTCCATCGACACGTTCATCAGCGACGACAGCATCCGCTCCCGGATAGCAGGCACCGTCAGCTTGCTCAGCTCGAAACGGAAGCCGCCAATGATGTGCTGCTTCTCTGCGTCGGTCTGGCTGTTGTAGAACAGCGTGGCCTGGGTGTAGTGGTCTGCGAACTTCTCGGGCTTGCCGCGCACCTTGTCTTCATGGATAGGCTCGGGGAAGGACACGAAACCCTTCATGCCGGCCTGGAAGGGGCAGCCCCCGCCCAGTGAGTTCGGCTCGTAGGCCACGCGGCCACGGTTGATCGTCTGGCGATGGTGCCCATCGCGCTGGTTATTGGCCACGGGAGCGATCGGCGTATTGATCGGGATCTCATGGAAGTTGGCGCCACCCAGACGCGAAATCTGGGTGTCGACGTACGAGTGGTTGCGGCCGGCCAGCAGCGGGTCGTTACTGAAGTCGATGCCTGGCACCACATGAGCGGTACAGAAGGCGACCTGCTCGGTCTCGGCAAAGAAGTTGTCCGGATTGCGGTTGAGCACCATGCGGCCCACGGGCATGACCGGTACGAGTTCTTCAGGAATCAGCTTGGTGGAGTCCAGGATGTCGAAGCTGAATGACTCGGCCTGTTCTTCGGTAAAGATCTGCAGGCCCAATTCCCATTCAGGATATTCACCGGCTTCGATCGCTTCCCACAGGTCGCGGCGGTGAAAGTCAGGATCGGCGCCCGAGATCTTGACCGCCTCGTCCCACACCAGCGAATGCGTGCCGAGCAGCGGCTTCCAGTGGAATTTGCAGAATACCGATTCGCCGGCTTCGTTGACCAGACGGAACGAGTGCACGCCAAAGCCTTGCATCATGCGATAGCTGCGGGGCAGCGCACGATCCGACATGGCCCACATCAGCATGTGGGTCGATTCGGGCATCAGCGATGCAAAGTCCCAGAACGTGTCATGGGCGGAGGCGGCTTGCGGAATCGCGTTGTTGGGTTCGGGCTTGACCGCGTGGACCAGGTCCGGGAACTTCATCGCGTCCTGGATGAAGAAGACCGGAATGTTGTTGCCGACCAGGTCCCAGTTGCCTTCATCGGTATAGAACTTGACTGCAAAGCCGCGCACGTCGCGGGCGGTGTCGGTCGATCCACGTTCGCCGGCCACGGTCGAAAAGCGCACGAATACCGGCGTGATCTTGCCCGCTTCCTTGAACGGCGCGGCGCGGGTGTATTCGGTCAGCGGCTTGTACGCCTCGAAGTAGCCATGCGCAGCCGAACCGCGTGCATGCACGATCCGCTCGGGAATACGCTCGTGGTCGAAATGGGTGATCTTTTCACGAAGGATGAAGTCCTCCATGAGCGTCGGGCCACGCAGCCCGGCTTTCAACGAATTCTGGTTGTCGCCGATCGGCACGCCCTGGTTCGTGGTCAGCACCTGGCCCGTGGCGTCGGCGCGCACGCGATCCAGCGACTGGATGGTGGCATTGGTGCCAATCGGAGGCACGCCGCTGCCGACCTTGGCGGACGCATTGGTCTCGCTCAGGGTGCTGCCCGTTGCAATGGGGGAACCAGGCTCACTGGTCACGCCCTGTGGTGGCGAGACGGCGTTGTCACGACCATGTTCGGCCGCCTTGTTGACGTTGTAGCGCATCGATGCCGACAGCTCGTTCACGAGCTGCATGTGCTCGGCGGGCAGATCGCCGGGGGCAGTCGATGGATGCGATGGACCGGTCGATGTCGTGCGGGCGGACGACTTGGCAGCCGCTTTCTTTGGTTCGGTTTTGCCAGCTGGTGCAGTTTTCTTGGTGGTGGCCACGGGGGTTCCTCACGGGTCAGTGGTGCGCACCCGTCCCCGTGGCTCCTCCCGGACGGAAGGACCTCGCATTGGCACGTGTGCGCCCCAGGGGCGGTTTGCGGCGAAACCGGGATTTGCCGCACTGGACGGCATCGGCCTCCATCCTGCGCGGCCAATGCCACCGGAGGGTCCGACACACCCAGCATCGCCGGGCGTCCAGTTCTCAAAGCACGACGGCTTTGGCGAGGGTCACAAGCGACGCGCCTGTGATGCAACTCATCCTACGCCTTTGCTCTGCCCTATCCGCGCTACAGCATGTAAGGATCTATGCGCAACCGATACCATGGATGAGCAAAACGAGGCGGCGATGCGCCCGCCTGTCCGGGCCACACATCGCCGCCTGCCTGGGGCTACGCCTGCCCCACCCTGCGCGGCACCGCCGCGCCAGGGAATCAGATCACGTACAAATTCACATACTCATGGACCGGCATCGCCTCGAGCCGCGCCTGGTCCAGAGAGACATCCAGGATGGCCTGCTGCTGCTTGGCCGGGAACCGCCGCGCCAGATTGGTTCTGAACTTCTCCACCAGCAAGGGAATGCCGTCATGCCGCCGCCGGCCGTGGCCAATCGGGTAGTCGACCTCGATCTCGGCCAGCGATGTGCCATCGTGGAATTCGACGGTCAACGCATTGGCGATCGAACGCTTGTCGGGGTCGTGATAGTCGGCCGTAAAGCGCGGGTCTTCCACGCACACGATCTTGCTGCGCAGTTCGTCGATACGCGGATCCGCGGCCACCTTGTCTTCGTAATGCTCGGCGGTCAGGCTGCCGAACAGCAGCGGCACCGCCACCATGTACTGGATGCAGTGGTCCCGGTCGGCCGGGTTGTTCAGCGGGCCGGTCTTGTCGATGATGCGAATGCAGGCTTCGTGTGTCCGGATCGTGACCTTGCGAATGTCCGCCGCGGTGCGCCCCGTGGCCATCAACTGGCCGTGCAGGGTGACGGCCGCCTCGACGGCCGTCTGCGAATGGAATTCGGCCGGGAAGGAAATCTTGAACAGCACGTTTTCCATGACGTAGCTGCCGTAAGGGCGCTGGAAGGCAAACGGCTTGCCCTTGAACAGCACGTCGTAGAAGCCCCAGGTCGGGGCCGTCAGCACCGACGGGTAACCCATCTCGCCGGTCTTGGCGATCAAGGCCAGACGGACCGCGCGGCTGGTGGCGTCCCCGGCCGCCCAGCTCTTGCGCGACCCCGTGTTTGGAGAATGACGGTAGGTGCGCAGCGATTGGCCGTCCACCCATGCCAGGGACACGGCGTTGATGATTTCGTCGCGCGACAGGCCCAGCATCTGCGCGACGACGGCGGTGGACGCGACCTTGACCAGCACCACATGGTCCAGGCCGACCTTGTTGAACGAGTTTTCCAGCGCGATGCATCCCTGGATTTCGTGCGCCTTGATCATGGCCGTCAGCACGTCTTTCATCGTCAACGGCGCTTTGCCATCAGCAATGGCATTGCGCGACAGCCAGTCAGCGGTGGCCAGGATGCCGCCCAGGTTGTCGGACGGATGGCCCCACTCCGCCGCCAGCCACGTGTCGTTGAAATCGAGCCAGCGGATCATGGTGCCGATATTGAACGCGGCCTGGATGGGGTCGAGCTGGAACTGCGTGCCTGGCACCTTGGCCCCGTGGGGTACGACCGTGCCGGGCACGACCGGTCCGAGCAGCTTGGTGCATGCGGGGTATTCCAGCGCTTCCAGGCCGCAGCCCAGGGTGTCGATCAGGCAATTGCGGGCGGTGTCGTATGCCTGCTCGCTGTCAATGCGGTAGTTCAGAACGTAGTCGACGATGTCGGTCAGGACCTGATCAGGTTGGGGACGGACGTTGGAAATGTGTTGGCTCATGGTGTTCGATAAAGGGACAGGATGGGCAGGAAAGGCCGGATGGCGGGTGGATCGGCGCAAGGCGACCGAGGTGGCCGGACCTCGGCGTCGTCGTCAGGTGCGCGCGTCGATCGGTACGAACGCCAGGTTGTCGGGCCCCGTGTAGTTCGCGCTGGGCCGGATGATCTTGTTGTCGATGCGCTGCTCGATCACGTGCGCGCTCCACCCCGCGGTGCGCGCGATCACGAACAGGGGGTGAACATCGCGGTGGGCACACCCATCATGTGATAGCTGACGGCGCTGAACCAGTCCAGGTTCGGGAACATCTTCTTGACGTCCCACATGACGGTCTCGAGCCGTTCGGCAATGTCGAACATCCGGGTGGACCCGCTGGCGTTCGACAGCTCACGCGCCACTTCCTTGATGACCTGGTTGCGAGGATCGCTCACCGTATAGACCGGATGACCAAAACCGATCACCACTTCCTTGGCCTCGACCCGGCGGCGGATATCCGCTTCGGCTTCGTCCGGATTGGCATACCGCTTCTGCACTTCAAAGGCGACTTCATTGGCGCCGCCGTGCTTGGGACCGCGCAGCGCGCCAATGCCACCGCAAATCGCCGAGTGCATGTCCGACCCCGTGCCGGCCACCACACGCGCCGCGAAGGTCGACGCGTTGAATTCGTGTTCGGCATACAGGTTCAAGGACACGTGCATGGCATGCACCCAGGCGTCGCTGGGCGCTTCGCCATGCAGCAGGTGCAGGAAGTGCCCGCCGATCGAGTCGTCATCGGTTTCGACATCGATGCGCTTGCCGTTATGGCTGAAGTGATACCAGTAGAGCAGCATGCTGCCCAGCGACGCCATCAGGCGGTCAGCGATATCCCGTGCGCCCGGGATGTTGTGATCGTCTTTTTCGGGCAGCACCGTGCCCAGGACCGAGACGCCCGTGCGCATCACATCCATGGGATGCGCGGCGGCCGGAATCTGTTCCAGCGCCGCCATCAATGGCGCGGGCAGGCCACGCAAGGCTTTCAGCCTGGTTTTGTAGGCGGTCAGCTCGGCCTGGGTAGGCAGCTTGCCGTGCACCAGCAGATGCGCGATTTCTTCGAATTCGCACTGTTCGGCGATATCCAGGATGTCATAGCCCCGGTAGTGCAGATCGTTGCCGGTCTGGCCCACGGAACACAGCGCGGTGTTGCCGGCGGCCACGCCTGACAAGGCCACCGACTTTTTGGGTTTGAGAGGGGTCTTTTCAGCACTCATCGACAAGTCTCCTGATTCGGGTGGGTCCAGCGAAACGGCGCTCAGCGCGGCGCCTTGTCCTTGTTCTGCGCGTACAGGGCATCCAGCTTGCGTTCGAAGTCGAAGTAGCCAATGCTTTCGTACAGTTCCATGCGGGTCTGCATGGTGTCCAGCACGCCCTGTTGATGCCCGTCACGGCGAATGGCGGCAAACACGTTCTCGGCCGCCTTGTTCATCGCGCGGAAGGCCGACAGCGGGTACAGCACCATCCCCACGCCCGCGCTACGCAGCTCGTCCACGCTGAACAACGGCGTCTGGCCGAACTCGGTAATGTTGGCCAGGACCGGCACCTTGACGGCATCGACGAATTTTCGATAGCTGTCCAGATCATAGGCCGCTTCGGCAAAGATGGCGTCCGCGCCTGCTTCGACGCATGCCAGCGACCGGTCGATGGCGGCATCGATGCCTTCCACCGCAATGGCATCGGTCCGGGCGATCAGGAAGAAGTCCGGATCTGTCTTGGCGTCCACGGCGGCTTTCACGCGATCCACCATTTCCTGCTTGGACACGATCTCCTTGCCCGGGCGATGGCCGCAGCGCTTGGCGCCCGCCTGGTCTTCGATATGGCAGGCGGCGGCGCCGGCCTTGATCAGCGATTTGATGGTGCGGCCGATGTTGAATGCCGACGGTCCGAATCCCGTGTCGATGTCGACCATCAGCGGGGTGTCGCACACGTCGGTGATGCGGCGGATGTCGATCAGCACATCGTCCAAAGTATTGATGCCCAGGTCGGGCATGCCGAGCGAGCCCGCAGCCACGCCGCCCCCTGACAGATAGATGGCCTTGAAGCCGGCGCGGGTGGCCAGCAAAGAGTGATTGGCGTTGATCGTGCCAACGACCTGCAGAGGGGATTCGTCTTTGAGGGCTTGCCGGAAACGCGCGCCGGCGGAGGGATTCAGGCTCATGATCGTCCTTGTGGTAGTGGGCTGAGTGCCGGGGGCGGAACGCCGTGAACCGGTTCGTCAGAGGATCGCCGTCTCAATGCAAAGGGTGTGCCAAGCGGCGGCGATGTGCAAGCGGCGACGGCGGAGCAAGCCAAACGCGGACGATCGGTCCATGCTACGGCCCCTCGTGTATGCGCAAGAAATCCTTGGTCGTTTCAAGTCTGAAATTACCATTGCAAACTTGCGATATCATGAGTGCCCGACTGAGCGTCATGCCAGCGCTGCGGCACACCCTCCCGCCGGCGCGGCCCCGCAAGGCGTCAGCGGCGCGCATGTGCGGTCCCGGACCGCCTGCCCCGCGCCTGTCCGTGCCTATTCCATTCTTCTCAACGGGCCACCCACCCTCGCCATGGTCGCTATCTCTTCTCCTCGCCCGATCATCTGGGCAGCCGGCATCAGCCGCCTGTCCGGTGCGTTTGCCGAGATCGTGCCGGGCTTTGCGGACCGCGCGGACATTCGGATCATCGAAAAGGGCTTTGAAGCGGCGGCCGTGGCCGTCGAGGCCGCAGCGCGGGAACGGCGGGTGGATGCCGTCGTCTCGGGCGGCGCGAACGGCGCGTACCTGCGCCAGCACGTGTCCGTGCCGGTCATCCTCGTCAAAGTCACGGGCTTCGATGTCCTGAGTGCGTTGGCGACCGCGCGCCGCGTGTCGCCCCGCATCGCACTGGTCACGCACGCGTCGGTGTATGCCGAACTGCAGGACTTCTGCCAGGCTTTCCAGCTCGACATCCCCCTGCACACCTACTTGACAGGCTACGACGCCTCGACGCTCGTGCTGTCCTTGAAGGCCGGCGGCACGCAGGTTGTCGTTGGCCCCGGGCTGGTGACGGACCTGGCCGACAAGGCAGGCATGACCGGCGTCTTTTTGTATTCGGGCAATTCGGTGCGCGCCGCCATGAACGACGCCATCGACGCGGCGCACGTCAGGCAGGCCGAGTCCGTGCGCCGGCAGTACGTCAACGCCATCCTGGCCCACTTGAATGAAGGTGTCGTTGCCGTCGACGCCGCCGGTGACGTCCAGGCCTTCAACCCGGCCATGGAGCGCTTCCTGAACGTGCCGGTGAACGAAGCACTTGGCCAGCGATGGCAGACGCTGTCGCCGTCCTTGCCGCTCGACAGCGTCATGCGGTCCGGCCGCCAGGAACTGGAAGCCATCCACCGGCTGGGCGACAAGACGGTGGTGGTCAACCGCATTCCCCTGATCCGCGAAGGCGCATCCGCCGGCGCGGTGCTGACGGTGCAGGACGCGCAAGCCATCCAGCGGGTCGACCGCAACCTGCGTTCACGCAACCGCCCGCGTGGCACCGGCACTCGCTATACGCTCGACGACCTGCTGGGCCAGTCCCCTTCGATCCGCGGCGTGCGCACACTGGCGCGCCGGTATGCGCGGGTGGACTCGACGGTGTTGATCCGCGGGGACAGCGGCACCGGCAAGGAAGTCATCGCGCAGGGCATGCACCACGCGAGTCCGCGTCACGCCTTTCCCTTCGTCGCGGTCAACTGCGCCGCGTTTCCGGAACCCCTGCTGGAAAGCGAACTGTTCGGCTATCAGGAAGGCGCCTTCAGCGGCGCAAGCCGCGGCGGCAAGGTCGGCCTGATTGAAGCGGCGCACAATGGCACCCTGTTCCTGGACGAAATCGGCGATATGTCCCCTGCCCTGCAGGTCCGGCTGCTGCGCGTACTGCAGGAACGCCAGGTGTTGCCCATCGGCGGCCTGGATCCCGTACCGGTCAACGTGCGCGTCATGGCGGCGACCCATCGCGATCTGGCCGCGCGCGTGAGCGAGGGCCTGTTCCGTGAAGACCTTCTGTTCCGCCTCAACATTCTGCGGATCGACGTCGCGCCGCTGCGCGAGCGCATGGAAGACCTGCCCGTGATCGCCAGCGTGGTATACGAAAGGATCCTGGGACGGCTTGGCTTGCGTGTGCAGCCCTTGCCCGACTGGATCGAGGCGGCGTTGATGACCTATACGTGGCCGGGGAATGTGCGCGAACTGGAAAACGTATTGGAGCGTATCGCGGTGCTGGGTGCGGAGGATGATGATGCGGGCTCTGACGCCGCCGAAGCCGGCCATGCTGTTGCGACAAGCGATATCCAGCAGGATGCTCTGCGGCTGGCTATCCCTGAAATGTTCGTAGGGGCCTTACCCGATGGGGCGCGCGCCGCGAGCACTGGCCAGCCGCCGCTCTCCCCGCTCTCGCAGGTATCCCTTCACAGTCAGGTTGCGCATATTCAGCGCGTGCTTGCCGACTGCAACGGCGACCGCGCCGCCGCATGCCGCGTACTGGGCATCAGCAGCACCACGCTATGGCGGCGGCTGCGTGATGCGGAATAATGGCGACGGCGACAGCCGGCTATGTCATCGTTCCGTCGCCTTCCTTCAACGCGCCATCACGTAGTTCGCGATGCCGAACAGCTTTTCATCGGTGTGCTGAGCACCCATCAGCTGCAATCCCAGCGGCATGCCCTCGTCCTGGTACACCGGCAGTGACAACGCCGGCGCGCCCAGCACCGACGCCGGCACGTTGAACATAGGATTGCCCGTCCACTGAATACCCTTGGGCGCGGCACCCGTTGCCCCCAGCGTGATGAAGGCATCGGCCTCGCGCGCCAGCGACTCGAAAGCGTCCCGCATGGCCGCGCGCCGTGCCAGCAGCGCCCGATAGCCGTCCAGGCCCAATTCGTCAGACAACTTGATCCGGCTCAGCACCGACGGGCTCAATCCATCGCGATCCCGGTAAGCGACGCTTTTGAGCGGCCACCGCGACTCATAGCCCACGATATCCAATGCCAGGTCCATCACCTCAAGCAAGGCCGTCTCGAACTTTGCCACACCCTCGTGGTTGTCCCGTGTCAGGATCTGTACGCCGGCCGCGCTGAGCGCCGACACCGTGGCAAGCAACTGCTCCTTGGCACGCGCCGTTGCGTCGTCCCATCCCGGCGTCTGCAGCAAAATCAGCGTGCCCGGCCGAGTGGGCTCCGCCAATTCGGCCTTGCCGATCAGGCCCATGGCCCCCGGATCGCCACCCGCCCGCTGCACCATCTCGTGCGTCGTGAACCAGATGTCCGCCAGGCTTGCACCGATCACACCAATGCAGCTGTGACTCTGGAAGTCATGACTGCCCCCACGATTGATCGCACCCAGCGTCGGCTTGAAACCGAACGCTCCGCAAAAGCTAGCGGGCCGCAACGTGGATCCGATCACCTGCGTGCCCAGCGCCACCGGCAAAATACCCGCGCCCACGGCGCTGGCCGACCCGGCGCTCGATCCGCCGGACGTTCGCGTCGGATCATGCGGGTTGCGGGTGTCGGTGGCGTAACTGCCCGCGTACTCGGTCGTCTTTGTCTTGCCCACGATCGCCGCGCCCGACTCGCGCAGCGCATGCACCACGGCGGCGTCGCGCGTCGGCTGGAATCCATTGACCGTAGGCGATCCCAGGCCCATCGGCATATCGAAGGTCTCGATCACGTCCTTGATGCCGATCGGCATGCCGTCGATCCGGGACGCCGGCCTCCCCTCCTTCCACCGCAACGACGCCGCGTCCGCCACGATCCGCGCTCTGGGTATCGCCAGGGCGGCAAATGCCTGCAGGGTCGGCTCGGCGGCCGTCAGCCGGTCAATGGCGCGCTCAAGAAAGTCGCGCGGGCTGTCCGTGCCAGCGCGGAATTGCTCCGTGGCGGCTTGAAACGAAACAAGGCTCGGGGATAGGTCCTGGCTCATAAAACCGATGCTCCTGGATAGGTTCGACTAAGGCGAATACTCACGATAGCAGGCGTCCCAGGTGCGGAAAAGGTTTCTGAGCGAGTTTGTCCGGACTAGATTGGCCACGACACCCCGCACAAAAAGCGCGGCGTCTTTCGACGCCGCGCCTTGGGCACCGGCCGCGCGTTGTTATCGGCCGAAGATGGTCGCCGCGATCACTCCTGTCGCCACGCCGATCAAAAAGTAGTCGGCACCGACCGCCACCCATTGCTGGCCGCGCTGTGGCGGAGGCAGGCGGTGAGCGCGCCAGTCGTTTACGTAATACTGACGCGTCCGATAGTCATAAGGCAGCCGGTCGCCGCGATTCCAATGGCGCGGAGCCGGGCCACGGTAATCGGCATGCCGGCCATTCCAGTCCCGGTCGGGCGGGCCGCCGCGGGGCCCTGGATGCCCCTTCGGCCCCTTGTCATGACCATGGGCATGTCCATGCGGCGGCCCACCGCGATGATCCGGGCCATTTCCGCGGCCCTGCGCCGATACGCCAACCGAAGCCACCAGCAAGGTGCTGGCCAGCAAGCTGCTAATGATGCGGTGTTTCATGAGACCCCTCCTAGGGAAAGGACCGCCGGATCGCGGGCCGTGCCATCGGCACGCCTCACGTCCTGCGGTCGAGCACCCCGATTACACATCAGCCAACGTGCGATGGCGCGTCGCATGTAACCAGAGCCCCTGAAACCGCCAGGTTGAAACCCGCGGATTACACCTGTGGAGAGAATTAGCAGAAATCAGCGCACGCAAAAAAGCCGCGCCCGGCGTAGCCCGGCACGGCTTCTTCGATACGGCTTGACGGTGTTCGGAGCCGCGCTGCCAGACCCATGGGCCTGCGTGGTACTCCTTGACCGTCACGTCACCTGCCGATTACGACAGCTTGCCCCACAGGTACGCGACTGCTGCCACCACGGCGACCGACGTGATCGGACGCGCGCGAATGGTTTCGGTCGCGCTTTGCAGTGCTTCGGCCACTGCGTCACGGTGTTCGTCGATCAGTTCCGATGCGGTCTCTTTCGCCTTGCGGGTCACTTCCGTCGCCTTGCTGGCCACGTCGTTGATCGCACCTTCGACGGAATCTGCACCTGCCGATACTGCGTCCTTGGCCTTTCCTGCCGTTGCCTCTGCGCCCATCACGTGCTCCTTGTGCGAAAAATAGAATTCGTTGAAACGAGCAATGATTATTCGGCCGCGGCGGGACTGGCACAAGTCACCGCACGTATCCAACAATGACCAATCTATGTCACCTGCGGCAGCCATTGATAGCCGCCGATCGCCCGCTTGCCGGGCCAAAGGGCCCTGCGAGAAAGCCCGCTGGCCCCTGCGGGCAGTGACAAGGTCGTTACGTGTTGCACGGTGTTGTTGCGCGATACGTCCTGCTTCGCGCAGGTTCGCGTCTGTTGAACGCGTGTCCGAAATGAAGAAACCGCTGGTCGCGTTGCAGGCCAGCGGCCTTTACGGCTTTCGGCGTCAGCGACTTTCGCTAGCGTCGAAGCGACGGGTCAGTTCAACGCCCGGCCATCATGTCTTGGATGCGTCCGTTAGAGGTGTTGACCAGATAGAAGTCGGCACCCACGCCCACCCACCGATGGCCGCGAGGCGGCGCCGACAGCTTGAAGCTCTTCCAGTCATCGATCACGTACTGGTTGCCGCGATAGTCCATCGGCAATTGGTCGCCCTTGTTCCAGCGCGGCGGCACCATCCCGGTGTTGGACCCCGTCATTGGCGCAGCGCCCGCACGGCCGTCAGCGCCCATGCCGGGACGGGTCATGCCATCACGTCCGGGGCCGCCCATGCCTGGCTGCATGCCACCCCGCATACCCGGTTGCGAGCCCTGCTGCATACCGGGCTGCATGCCCGGTTCCATGCCTGGACGAGGCGGAGGCGGCGGACGGTTGCCGCGGGGACCCTGGTCCTGCGGCCGCTGCATCTCGCTGCCGCGCATGTCGTTGCGATCCGCGCGCGGCTTTGGCGGCGGCTTCATCATGCCCGACGTGCTGGCGGGCGGAGGTGCGGGCGGACGGACACGGTCTCCGGGGGCGCCCATCGGCGGCGGTGGCGGCGCCATGCCGTCGGGCGAGGTTGCCGACTGCGCCATGACGGACGACGCGCCCGACAGGCAGGCCATCCCGACCAAGGTACTGAGTAGTATGCGTTTCATGCCGTACTCCTTCTGGGGTGTCGTTATAAGCTCATGCATCGCCAAGTCATTACACGCCTTGACCGGCGCCCGCGCACGTAGCGTGTAACCGCGGAGCCCAAAACCACTACCTTGAAACGCATCGCTAACAGCTACAACAGTCTGCACACATAGCTTTCATTCTGCTGATCAGGCGTCACCCCATGTCCAGGTGAGACTGGTCGCACCAGATCAAGCAAACTCACCTCAGACAAACCCAGCTCAGGCAAACCACCTCAGGCCACGGCTGTGCACACCCTTTCAGGATGCATGCTGCTCCAGCAGCGCCACGATGGCGTCCAGTTCCTGTTTCGCATCGTCGACCTGCCTGGCCGCCTCACGATAAGCGGAGCACGATTCGGCATTGAACCCGGCTTCCCGGGCTTTGCTGAACGCTTCGAAATACTGGTGTGATGCCGCTGCCCAGTTGCGAAGCGCGTTGAGTTGTCTGTTTTCCACGTGATGTGACCCCTGTGCTGTGCTTGCCAACTTACCGAGAGATTATGACCTTGTTAATCACATCTGTGATCGGCCCGGTTTGATTCACCGACGACTGCGTTCGTCAGTTTTGACGGCCTTGGGTTTTCCTTGACCACTATGGTTATTCCGCAACGGCGTGGCTAAGACCATGATCCGCTGCGTAGACCCCCTGCGCGGTATAAAAGCCAAAACAAAAAACCCGCGAGTAAAACAAAAAACGCCAGCAAAACAAAAAACCCGCCAGCAATAACCGGCGGGTTTCTTTCACTGCGAACAGCAGATACTGCAGAATAAATGGTCGGAACGGCGGGATTCGAACTCGCGACCCCTTGCACCCCATGCAAGTGCGCTACCAGGCTGCGCTACGCTCCGAACAGAAAAAGATTATAGCAGGATTTTTGATTACTTCAATGCGCTGCCGAGCATTTGCGAAATATCTGCCAGTTCCGCACGAATCGCGAGCAAATCGCCTTCGGCAATCGCATAGGTCACCTCGACGGGTTCTTCTTCGCGCTCGTTCGCGCGCGAGTCGTCCAGGCGATTGCGGGCGCCGCTGATCGTAAAGCCTTCTTCGTACAGCAGTTCGCGGATGCGACGGATCAACAGCACTTCGTGATGCTGATAGTAGCGGCGGTTGCCGCGACGTTTGATGGGTTTGAGTTGCGTGAACTCCTGCTCCCAGTAGCGCAGCACGTGCGGCTTGACGCCGCACAGGTCGCTTACCTCACCGATGGTGAAGTATCGCTTTGCAGGGATGGGAGGGAGAACGACCGGCGTTTCAATACGCGCCATAGTACCTCTCAGGACTGGCTCTGCTCGCGCAGAGCGACTTGCTCAACCATGCTTTTCAGCTTCTGGCTGGCGTGGAACGTAACGACGCGGCGCGCCGCAATGGGAATGGCTTCGCCTGTCTTGGGATTGCGTCCAGGACGCTGCGGCTTGTTCCGGACCTGGAAGTTGCCGAAGCCGGACAGCTTGACCATGTCGCCCCGCTCGAGCGCGTCGCGAATTTCCTCAAAGAACGTCTCCACCATGTCTTTGGCTTCGCGTTTGTTGAGGCCGACCCGCTCGAACAGGAGGTCGGCAAGTTCGGCTTTGGTCAGTGTGCGGGAATCGTCGGCGACTGCGACGGCGCCCGTAGGCGCGTCGAAGTCTTCGTTGGGATCAAACACGTCGGAAGCAAGAGAATGCATAGGCAAGGATTCGGAACGCAGGTTAGACCCGAAGTCTCGCACCATGCGCGGCACCCAATGCGTCGCGGATACGTGTGAGACAACCTTCGACGCGCGCGTCATCCAGGGTCACGGCAGTATCCTGCAGGCGGAATCGGAAGGCAAGGCTTTTTTCCTTTGTTGACAAGGACTTATCTCGCCAAACATCGAAAATGCGTGCATCTTTCACGACCGCCAATTCGGGCTCGGCGGCGCAGGTTGCCGCGATCGTGTCGAGCAGTTGCTGCGCCAGGACGGACTCATCTACCCACAGGGCCAGGTCGCGCGTGACGACCGGCTGACGTGAGATCTCGGCCAGGTCGGGCAACGGGCGGGCCGAGACGGCTTCGGCGTCGAGTTCGAACACGACTGGCGCGTGCGGCAGTTCGGCCTTGTGCGCCCACTGCGGGTGCAGTTCGCCGATCCAGCCGGCCTGCTTGCCATCCAGCAGAATGCGGGCGCTGCGGCCAGGATGCAGCGCCGGGTGCGACGCGGGCTCGAACCGGACAGCCTGATGGGATGCGCCCGCCAGCAAGGCTTCGACATCCGCCTTCACGTCAAAGAAATCGGTCTGGCGCGTGGGCACGCCCCACTGTTCTTCGACCGCCGGACCATAAGCCAGGCCGCTCAGGCGCATGGGCTGGCACACGCCGGCAACCGTCAGGTCACCCGCCTGCACCGACGCATCGCGCCAGAACACCCGGCCCAGTTCGAACACCCGCACACGCGCCATCTTGCGGTTCAGGTTGTATTGCGCATTGGCGACCAGGCCGCCGATCAGGCTGCTGCGCATGACCGACAGCTGGCTGGCGATCGGGTTGAGGAGCCGGATCGGGTCGGCGTTGCCGGCGTAGTCGGTTTCCCAGTCGGCTTCGACGAAGCTGAAATTGACTACTTCCTGGTAGTCCAGGTCGGCCATGCGATGGCGCAGGTCATGGAACGACCGGCGGTTTTCCGGCAAGGCACGCACTTCGGCGCGCGCCATCGGCGGCACGTCGGGGATGCGCTCGAAGCCGTAGACGCGGGCGATCTCTTCGATCAGGTCTTCCTCGATCTCGATGTCAAACCGGAACGATGGCGGCGTGACGACAAACGCGCCCTCTTCGCGCACGAATTCCAGGCCCAGGCGCGTAAAGATCGCGGCGATCTCGTCGTCGGGAACCTGCACACCCAGCACCTTGTGGCAGCGTGCGACACGCAGGCGCACGGGCTTGCGGTCCGGCAAGGCCACGGTCTGCTGGTCGATCGGACCGACGTCGCCACCGCACACGTCCACGATCAGGCGCGTCAGGTATTCCAGTTCTTCGGTGATGTGTTCGAAGTCCACGCCGCGCTCGAAGCGGAAGCTGGCGTCCGAACTGAAATTGAATTTGCGCGCGCGGCCTGCGATCGCGTCCGGGAACCAGAATGCGGCTTCGACAAAGATATTGGTGGTCGCAAGACTGACGGACGTGGACTCGCCGCCCATGATGCCTGCAAGACTTTCCACGCCGCTGTCATCGGCCACCACGCCAACGGTTTCATCCAGCGCCACCGTCTGCCCGTTCAGCAGCAGCAGGGTTTCGCCCGGCTTGCCCCAGCGGACGTCCAGACCGCCGCGCACCTTGTCCAGGTCGAACACATGCGACGGGCGGCCCATCTCCAGCATCACATAGTTGGAGATGTCCACCAACGCCGAGATCGAGCGCTGCCCGGCCCGCTCCAGCCGCTGCTTGATGTAGTCCGGCGTGGGCGCATCGGCGCGCACGTTGCGGATGACGCGTCCGGCAAAGCGGCCGCACAGGTCCGGCGCGCTAATACGTACCGGCAGGCGCTCGTCCAGCGTGACCGGCACGGGCGTCCAGGTCGGGCGCTTCAGCGGTGTATCGGTCAGGGCCGAGACTTCGCGCGCAACGCCCAGGATGGACAGGCAGTCCGCCTTGTTCGGGGTCAGCTTCAGGGTGATCAAGGTGTCGTCCAGGCCCAGCCAGTCCCGCACGGACTGTCCGATCGGCGCATCGGCACCCAGATCGATCAGACCGGCGTGGTCTTGCGACAGGCCCAGTTCGCGCGCCGAGCACAACATGCCCGCCGATTCCACGCCGCGCATCTTGGCGACCCCGATGGTGATGCCGCCCGGCAGCGTGGCGCCCACGGTCGCCAGCGCCACCTTCATGCCCTGGGCGACGTTGGGCGCGCCGCACACGATCTGCAGCGGCGCGGCGGCGCCGGTATCGACGGTGCAGACCCGCAGCTTGTCGGCGTTGGGATGGGGTTCAAGATGCGTGACATGGGCCACGATCACGCCCGAAAACGGCGGCGCGACGGGTGCCAAATCTTCGACTTCCAGGCCTGCCATCGTCAGCGTATGCGCGAGATCGGCGGTGGACAGGGCCGGGTCGGTCAGCGACCGCAGCCAGGATTCTGGGAATTGCATAGCAGCGTATACCTTCGTTCAGTTGAACTGCTTCAGAAAGCGCAGATCGCCTTCGAAGAACTGGCGCAGGTCATTGACCCCATAGCGCAACATGGTCAGGCGCTCCAGGCCGGAGCCGAACGCAAACCCGATATACCGTTCGGGATCGAGCCCGAAATTGCGCACCACCGACGGGTGCACCTGACCCGAGCCGGAGATCTCCAGCCAACGTCCCTTGTTGGGGCCGGTCGTGAACATCATGTCGATTTCGGCCGACGGTTCGGTGAACGGGAAGAACGAAGGACGGAAACGCAGCACCAGGTCGTCCGTTTCAAAGAACGCGCGCAGGAAGTCGGTGTAGACGCCCTTCAGATCCGCAAACGAAATGTCTTCGGCAATCCACAGGCCTTCGACCTGGTGGAACATGGGCGAATGCGTCGCGTCGCTGTCGACGCGGTAGGTTTTGCCCGGAGCGATCACCTTGATGGGCGGCTTGTTCATCCGCGCGTAACGCACCTGCATCGGGCTGGTGTGCGTGCGCAGCAGAAGCGGCAAGCCCTTCTCGTCCTTCATGTCGACGTAGAAGGTGTCCTGCATGGAACGCGCCGGATGGTTTTCCGGGTTGTTCAGGGCGGTGAAGTTGGTCCAGTCGTTTTCGATTTCCGGGCCGTCGGCCACGTCGAAACCAATCGACCGGAAAATCGCCTCGACCCGTTCCCAGGTGCGGATCACCGGGTGGATGCCGCCCGTGCCCCGGCCACGACCCGGCAAGGTCACGTCGATCGTTTCTTCGGCAAGACGCGCGGCCAGCTTGGCGTCCGCCAGCGCCTGGCGGCGAGCGTTCAGCAGGGTCTCGATGGACGTCTTTGCGACGTTTATCCGGGCGCCTTCGCTGCGTTTTTCTTCGGGCGAAAGCGAGGCCATGCCCTTCAGCAACGCGGTCAGCGCCCCCTGCTTGCCCAGAAAGCGGGCCTTTTCGTTTTCCAGCGCAGTGGGGTCGGCCGCGGCGGCAAACGCCTCGCCGGCTTGGCGTATCAGGTCGTCCAGATTCTGGGACATGGCGGTTTCGTTCAAATAGGGAAAGGAAGGCGCGAGTACGACGGCGCGGTGGCGGAAACGCAAACGGGGCTTCCAGAGAAGCCCCGTTCGGGTAGCGTGCGCGCATGAACGCGCACTGCCTGGTTCAGATCGCCGGCGGAATCGCCGCGGGGCGACGCGCCGGCGGAATCGACCTTAGGCGGCCAGGGCGTTCTTGACTTGCGTCACGATGGCGGCAAAACCAGCCTTGTCGTGCACAGCCAGGTCGGCCAGGACCTTGCGATCGAGGTCGATCGACGCCTTTTTCAGGCCAGCGATGAACACGCTGTAGGTCACGCCGTGCTCACGCACGGCGGCGTTGATACGCGTGATCCACAGTGCGCGGAACGTGCGCTTCTTGGCGCGACGGTCACGGTACGCATACTGGCCAGCACGCATGACGGCTTGCTTGGCGATACGGAACACATTGCCACGACGGCCACGGTAGCCCTTGGCAAGGTCGATGACTTTCTTGTGACGGGCCCTTGCGGTTACCCCACGTTTGACTCTAGGCATATAAAAACTCCAATCTAAGCGGCTGAGGGGTTATGCGTACGGCAACATTGCCCGGATGGACTTCACGTCGGACTTGGCCACCTCGGCGGAACCACGCAACTGGCGCTTGGTCTTGGTCGTTTTCTTGGTCAGGATGTGGCGCTTGAACGCCTGACCCCGCTTGATCGAACCGCCTGGGCGGACGACAAAGCGCTTGGAAGCGCTTTTCTTCGATTTCATCTTAGGCACGGTGAGACTTTCCTGTTGTTTACATGCTCACGGGTGGACCCACCAACAAACGGTGAGGCACTTGATGACCCGCATTCACTTGTTTTGACCACTGTCCGGAAACGCACCGCAGGTAAGGCGAAAACGCCTGACGCAATTGCCAAGGCAACTGTTCAGGTGGTTTCAACAGCCTTACGCTGTGGATTTGAAAGCGCCCGGAACGCGTGGTTTTACCCGAAATTACGTAAAAGCATTTGCGGGCAGCCAAAGAGTATACCGCGTTATTCGGCGGAAGGCTTGCCCGCGGGCACGACCTTTTTCTTTGGAGACAACACCATGACCATCTGCCGACCTTCCAGCTTGGGCATGGCTTCGACGATGGCCGTATCCGTCAGGTCATCGCGAACCCGTTCCAACACCCGCATGCCGAGTTCCTGGTGGGCCATTTCACGGCCGCGAAAGCGCAGCGTGACCTTGGCCTTGTCGCCTTCTTCGAGGAACCGCTTCAGGTTACGCAGCTTGACCTGGTAATCGCCTTCGTCGGTACCCGGACGGAATTTGACTTCCTTGACCTGGATGATCTTTTGCTTGAGCTTGGCTTCGTGCTGACGCTTCTGCTCCTGGTACTTGAATTTGCCGAAGTCCATCAGGCGGCAGACCGGAGGCTGCGCGGTGGGGGCAATTTCTACCAGGTCGACGTCGGCTTGCTCGGACAGCCTGACTGCTTCAGCGATCTTGACGATGCCAAGCGCTTCGCCGTCGACTCCTATCAGGCGCACCTCTGGTACGTTGATTTCACCATTGATGCGATTCGGCTTGTCGGTTGCGATGTTTGAAACTCCTAATTGGATTGAGTGACCATGCGGCGCGAGTGCAGCGTCGGCGCGTGCTCGACGCTGCCACCCCGCCGTGGGGACCTGGGGCCGGCCGGGTCCGAGTTATTTCGGAACGGCGGGCAGGTCCAGATTGCGGCGGTCGGAGACGTCGGTTGCGAGCCGGGATGCGAAGGCATCGACAGGCATGACACCCAGATCGACGCCACCCCGGGCGCGCACAGCCACTGAAGCAGCCTGCGCTTCCTTGTCGCCTACCACGAGGATATAAGGAATTTTTTGCAGACTGTGCTCACGGATTTTATAGGTGATCTTCTCGCCGCGCAAATCCGAAATCACGCGGAACCCCTGCTTTTTCAGGTTGTCGGCGACACTTTTGGCATAGTCGGCAGACGATGCCGAAATGTTGACCACCACCGCCTGGGTCGGCGCGAGCCACGGCGGCATGGCGCCCGAGTAATGCTCGATGAGCATGCCGATGAAGCGCTCGAACGACCCCAGGATCGCACGGTGCAGCATGACCGGGACCAGACGCTGGTCGTTCTGGTCGACATATTCGGCGCCGAGACGGCCCGGCATCGAAAAGTCGACCTGGATCGTGCCGCACTGCCAGTGGCGGCCAATCGCGTCTTTGAGCGTGTACTCGATCTTGGGACCGTAGAACGCGCCCTCTCCGGGCGTGATGTCGAACTCGCAGCCCGAACGGCGCAGGCTTTCGATCAGCGCGTGCTCGGCCTTGTCCCAACTTTCGTCGGAACCGATCCGGTTTTCGGGCCGCGTGGCCACCTTGTACAGGATCTCGCCAAAGCCGAAATCGCGGTACACGCTCTGCAGCAGCGACGTGAACGCCACGCACTCGTCCAGGATCTGGTCGTCGGTACAGAAGATGTGGCCGTCGTCTTGCGTAAAGCCGCGCACCCGCATCATGCCGTGCAGCGAACCCGACGGCTCATTGCGGTGGCACTGGCCGAATTCGCCATAGCGCAGCGGCAGGTCGCGGTATGAATGCAGATTGGACTTGAAAATCTGCACGTGGCCCGGGCAGTTCATGGGCTTCAGCGCGTAATACCGATTTTCGGATTCCGTCGTGAACATGTTGTCACGGTAGTTATCCCAGTGGCCGGTCTTTTCCCATAGCGAACGATCCAGGATCTGCGGCGCCTTGACTTCCTGGTAGCCGTTGTCGCGATACACGCTGCGCATGTATTGCTCGACGTTCTGCCAGATCGTCCAGCCTTTGGGATGCCAGAAGATCAGGCCGGGCGCCTCTTCCTGGAAGTGGAACAGATCCAGTTCGCGGCCCAGACGGCGGTGATCGCGCTTTTCGGCTTCTTCGAGCTGGTGCAGGTACTGGTCCTGCTCTTCCTTCCTGGCCCAGGCCGTGCCGTAGATACGCTGCAGCATTTCGTTCTTGCTGTCGCCACGCCAGTAGGCGCCGGCCACCTTCATCAACTTGAAGACCTTCAGCTTGCCGGTGTTGGGCACGTGCGGGCCGCGGCACAAGTCGATAAAGTCGCCTTCGCGATACAGCGTGATGTTCTGGTCGGCCGGAATCGACGAGATGATCTCGGCCTTGTACTTTTCGCCGATCGAATTGAAGAAGGCCACCGCGTCGTCGCGCTTCCATTCTTCGCGGGTGACCGGCTCGTCTTTCTTGGCCAGCTCCGCCATCTTGGCTTCGATGGCCGCCAGGTCTTCCGGCGTGAACGGGCGCGAATACGAAAAGTCGTAGTAGAAGCCATTGTCGATGACCGGGCCGATGGTGACCTGGGCCGACGGGAACAACGACTTGACAGCATAGGCAAGCAGGTGCGCCGTCGAGTGCCGGATGGTATCGAGCCCGTCGGCATCCTTGCCGGTCACGATCGCCAGCTTGGCGTCACGATCAATGGTGAAGCTGGTATCGACCAGGCGCGACTCACCGTCGTCGAGCGTGACCCGCCCCGCCAGCGCAGCCTTGGCCAAGCCGGCGCCAATCGACGCAGCCACTTCGCCCACGGTCACCGGACCGGGAAATTCACGCTGGGAGCCGTCGGGCAGCGTTACCTGAATCATGACAAACCTCGAAAGAGAAAGCGGTAGTGGGACAGCAAGGGGATGCGGCGCAGACCTGCCAGATCGATGGACGAAAAAAGCGGCCATGGCCGCGTTTCATTTCCGATTCTGCAAGGACCCCGAAGCGATCGGGACAAACAACAACAGCCCTCAGAAAAACCAGCGCGACTAGGCGGCGATTTCTCTGCGAGTAGTTCGTGCATCGCGCACTTCAGACTGTTTGCTAAAGACAGAACACATGTTCCGGCATTTCCTGAGAGACCGGCATAAAGTAACCGCCGGTTCCGAGAACATCTGTGGACGTTCTCTGGAGATTCAAGCCTGGGCGTTTATCAGGGCCTTCATCAGGGCGTTTATCAGAATGACGCGCGCATAAATCAACCGCGTG
Source organism: Pigmentiphaga litoralis (assembly GCF_048632615.1). Taxonomy (GTDB): domain Bacteria; phylum Pseudomonadota; class Gammaproteobacteria; order Burkholderiales; family Burkholderiaceae_B; genus Pigmentiphaga; species Pigmentiphaga litoralis_B. Next base: position 5,263,108 of record NZ_CP184479.1, on the reverse strand, counting down.
CAATTCTGATGACAAAACTTCCTGATTGCCAAGCTTGAATGAATTAACTGGTAGGCAGTACTGGATTCGAACCAGCGACCTCTTCGATGTCAACGAAGCGCTCTAACCAACTGAGCTAACCGCCTGCAGCAGCAACGAATGAAACTATAACCTATTAAATATCGGCTTGTCAAAGCGCTGACGCTAGGAGAATTCAATAAATGCGTCGGTGCCCGCCACGCGGGCTTCGTGCATCGACCCTTCGCCCAGCAACCACGCGGCAAAAGCGGCAATGGCAGGATCGCCGTCACGATGGTTTTCGTAAACGATGACGTAAGGATCGGACGGAGCCAGCGCCTGCGGAAATGGCGCCACCAGCCGCCCGGACGCCAGTTCGTCTTCCATCAGGTAGCGGGGCGCCATGGCCACGCCCAGGCCATCGAGCGCCGCTTCCAGCGCCAGATAGGTGTGATCGAAGCTGACGCAAGCTGCGGGAGCTGGCGCGGCCGCCCGCGCGTAGGTCTGCCATTGGCCCCAGTCATCTGGTCTCATGTCGGCGGTGAGCCATGTCTGGGCGGCCAGCGCCGACAGCGCATCCTTGCCCAGGCCGCCTTGGCGGTCCGGCGGGGCCAGGTTCGTGAAGCGGCCGGCGATCGCAGGCGAACACATCGGGGTGATCGACTCGCGCATGAATGGCAACTGCTGCCGGTGCCCAAGGGGGCTGGCGCCGCGGCGGATCACGACATCCACACCCGCTGGCCATGCCCCATTCTGTTCGCGGCGATTGTTGAGCCGGATGCCGATGTCAGGATGCAGCCGCAGAAAGTTCGTGAGCCGCGGGACCAGCCAATGCAAGGTCAGGGTCGGTGGCGCGCTCACGACCAGTTGCACGGCTTCAGGCTGTGGCGTGGGCGTGATGCGCGCGATCGCCTCGGCCACCCGGTCAAGCGCTGGACTGACGGCCTCCAGCAGGTCCCGTCCCGCAGCGGTCAGCACCAGCCGGCGCGCGCGCCGGTCGAACAGCGCTACGCCCATCCAGCTTTCCAGATTGGCCAATTGCTTGCTGACCGCCCCGTGCGACACACACAACTCGTCCGCGGCCGGCACCACGCCGCCCAGACGCGCCGCCGCCTCGAAGGTCTTCAAGCTATTCAACGGCGGCAGGCGGCGCATCGTTCCTTTTCCTCACATCAACCGGGAAATCTATTCGCTGGAGCCCTGCGGCTCGTGTACCTAGAATCAGCCCAACTGGCCACCGAAAAGCAGAGCCAGGCCACCCCATTATCATTCCGGAGACCGCCATGATCGTCCACCTGCTTTGCCGCGCCGGCATCCACGCCTGCAAGGGGCTGAACGCACTCGGCGACCTGACCATCCCGACGGCCCTGGCCGCGATGGTAAGCGCCACCGCCTTGTCGGGATCTTTGGCGCACGCCGCCGACGCCTACCCTGCCCGTCCCATCCGATTGATCGTCCCGTTCGAGCCTGGCGGCAGCACGGATCTCACCGCGCGTATCACCGCCCAGCACATGAGCGAGCGCCTTGGGCAGAGCATTGTCGTGGAAAACAAGGCTGGCGCGGGTGGCAACATCGGCACCGATGCCGTGGCGAAGAGCAAGCCCGATGGCTATACCCTGCTGTGGGCCAACGTTGCGCCAGTCGCCATCAATCCGCATCTCTACGCAAAGATGCCGTACGACGCCGTGAAAGATCTGGCGCCCGTGGGGCTGGCAACCGTTTTCCCGAATGTGCTGGTGGTCAAGGCGGCGTTTCCGGCCGACACGCTTGCGCAATTCGTCTCGAAATCCAAGGGTGAACTGAAAGGATTGACGTATGGGTCGGCCGGCAACGGCAGTTCGACGCACCTGGCGGCGGAATGGCTCAAGACCGAACTGGGCGCCGCATGGCTGCACGTGCCCTACAAGGGCGGCGGCCCGGCGCTGCTCGCCGTCGCTGCCGGGCAGGTCGACATGTACTTCAGCAGTGTGCCGGCCGCCCTGCCCTACATCAAGAATGGCACCCTCAAAGCCATCGGCGTGACCAGCCTGAATCGCGCACCCTCGTTGCCGGACGTGCCCACAATCGCCAGCGCCGGCCTGCCGAATTTCGAAGCCTTGAACTGGAACGGCCTGATGGCGCCAGCGGGCACCCCGTGGCCGTGCTCGACAAGCTCAGCGCGGCCATGCGCGAGACCTTGGCATCCGATACCGTGCGAACCAAGCTCACTGCGCAAGGCGCGGAACCGTCGCCCACCACCCGCGAGGCCTTTGCGGCCTACCTGAACTCGGAGAGCACCAAGTGGGGCCGGATCGCCAAGCTCGCGAACGCCAGGATCGAATGATGACGGACCGTGCTGCGCCCGCCCAGTGGGAAAGCGAAGCCGTGCTGGACGCCATTGCCGACTTCGTCGTGAAGGATGTCGACTGGCCCGGCGCCACGCTGGACACCACCCGGCTGTGTCTGATCGATGCGCTGGGCTGTGCGATGGGCGCCCTTGGCGACCCCGATTGCATGCGGATGCTCACCCCGCTGTTTTCCTCGCCCCCCGGTTGGGAAAACGTGCCGGTGCCCGGGACGGCGTGGCGCCTCGATCCTGTGACCGCGGCCTTCGACATCGGTACCGCGATACGGTGGCTGGACTTCAGCGACACGAGCGTGGTCGGCGGCCATCCGTCGGACAATCTGGGCGCCATCCTTGCGGCGGCCTGTTACGCCAGCCGATCGCGGCAACGTCAGGGGCGGCCCGGCCTGACGCTGCGCGACGTGCAGGATGCAATGATCAAGGCCTACGAAATCCAGGGCCGCCTTGCCCAGGCCAACCGCTTCGACCATCCATCCGTGGCGCTGGATCACGTCATCGGGGTCAAGATCGCCTCCACGGCGGTGTCCACCCACCTGCTGGGCGGCGATCGCCATGCGGTCCGGCGTGCATTGAGCAACGCGTTTCTGGATGGCCAGGCAATGAATGCCTACCGGCATACGCCCAATGCCGGCACGCGCAAGGGCTGGGCGGCGGGCGACGCCTGCGCCCGGGCAATCTGGCTTGCCCTGCGCACCTTGCAGGGTGAGATGGGCTATCCGCAACCGCTGTCGGCCCCGACCTGGGGCTTCGAAGCGGTCTATTTGGGCGGGCGTCCGGTCGCGCTGGCTCAACCGCTGGGCCACGGCATCCTGGACCGCGTGATCTTCAAGCTGTCGCCTTGCCAACGCAATGCCAGCACCGCGCTCGAAAGCGCGGTGTTGCTGCGGCCATGGCTCGCGGGGCGCATCGATGAGATCGCCAGGATCCGCATTTTCACGCACGACGAAGTCTTGCGCCGGATCAACAAGACGGGCCCGCTTGCGACGCGGGCCGCGCGCGACCATTCTCTTCAGTACATCGTTGCGATGGCCCTGCTGAAAGGGGCAGTCGCCAGCGAGGATTACAGCGACGACAGCGCCAGCGATCCGAGAATCGATGGGCTGCGCGACAGGATGGAAGTGATCGAAGACCCCGCCTACACCGCCGGCCACCACGACCCGGCCGTGCTGAGCTGCGCCAATGCCGTCCAGATCGTGCTGCACTCGGGCGACACCTCGGACCGGATCGAGACCCTGTATCCCGTCGGAGACCCGTCGCGGCGGGCCGAGTGCCTGCCGCGTCTGCTGGACAAATTTGCCGGCCTGACAGCGAATCATTGGCCGGCGCAAAAGCGTGAACAGGTGCTGGCGACACTAAGCCGCCAAGCCGGCATGGCCTCCATCAGGATCGAAGACTGGCTGGACGGGCTGGCCGCCGACTCGCAAGGACCGGCGGGTTGAGCCATACGCGCGCCGTGCTGCGGGACGCCAGCACTAACGCGCGCCCTAGCGCCGCGACACCTCGACCACCCCCGCCACGTCCCGGATCCCCGCCAGCGCCTTGTTCAGGTGCTCGGCATTACCGACTTCGGCCGTGAACACCATTCGCGCCTGCAATTGCCGGCTTTGGGTGTTCACGCCGATCACGTTGATGCGCTGGCGGGCAAAGACTTCGGAAATGTCGCGCAGCAGCCCGTGGCGGTCGGCGGCCATGACGATGATGTCCACCGGGTAGACGGCGTCGCGGGTGTCACCCCAGGTCACGTCGATGATACGTTCGCGTTCGCGCTCGGCCAGGGCCAGAAAGCTTTTGCAGTCGCGGCGGTGGATGGACACACCGCGGCCGCGCGTGACGAAGCCGGAAATCAGATCGGGCGGCGCGGGGCGGCAGCACTTGGCCAGCTGGGTCATGAGCGAGTCGACGCCCACCACCAGCACGCCACTCTTGCCGGCATGGCCCGGGCTTTCGGACAGGCTGGGCCGGTTGAGCGCCGCCAATTCGATCTCGGGTTCGACGGCAGGCGTCTCGAACGCGGCGGCGACCTGGCGCAGGCCGAACTCGTCTTTGGCGATGGCCACATACAAGTCGTCGGCGCAGGCAAAACCAAGCTGCTGGGCCAGCTGCTCGAGATTGGTCGCGGTCTTTCCAAGGCGTTGCAGCTCCTTGTCGAGCATGGTCTGGCCCTGCGCGATCCGCTGCTGGATGTCGATGGCGTTGAACCACGCGCGCACCTTGGCGCGCGACCGCTGGCTGGCCAGATAGGCCAGCTGCGGGTTCAGCCAGTCACGCGACGGGCCGCCCGATTTGGTCGTGATCACCTCGACCGTCTGGCCGGTGATCAGGCGGGTGTTGAGCGGCACCATGACGCCATCGACACGCGCGCCACGGCAGCGATGGCCCAGGTCGGTATGCACCTGATAGGCGAAGTCGACCGGCGTTGCGCCTGACGGCAGTTCGATCACGCGGGCCTGCGGCGTCAGCACGTAGATGTTGTCGTCCAGCTGGTCGAGCGCGGTCGCGCCCAGCGTCTCGTCGACCTGGACGTCGGTCTTCCACGCCAGCAGCTGCCGGATCCAGGCCAGCTTGCGGTCGTATTCCGAATCGGCGCTGACGCTGCCCCCTTGGCGCCGGCTTCCTTGTAGCGCCAGTGCGCCGCCATCCCGAACTCGGCGAACTGGTGCATCTCTTCGGTCCGGATCTGCACTTCGAACGGCCGGCCGTCGTCGTCGTACACGACCGTATGCAAGGACCGGTAGCCGTTGGGCTTGGGCCGCGAGATGTAGTCATCGAATTCGTTGGGCACCGGGGTCCACAGGTTGTGGACCAGGCTGAGCGCCGTGTAGCAGGTGCGGATGTCATCGACGATGATGCGCAGCGCCCGCAGATCGAACAGGCTCGAGAAATCCATGCGCTTGTTGCGCATCTTGTTCCAGATGCTGTAGATGTGCTTGGGCCGGCCGGTCACCTCGCCGGCAATACCCGCGGAAGTCAGCGCGGTCGACACGCGCATGACCGCCCGGTTGATGAACAGCTCGCGTTCGACCCGCTTTTCTTCCAGCAGCCGGGCGATTTCCTTGTAGCGGACCGGTTCCAGGAAACGAAAGGCCAGGTCTTCCATCTCCCACTTGATCTGCCAGATGCCCAGGCGGTTGGCCAAGGGGGCGTACAGTTCCAGCGTCTCACGCGCGACCGACTCTTGAAGCGGCACTTTGCTTTGGGCATGCCAGCGCAGGGTCTGCAGCCGGGACGCCAGGCGCATCAGCACGATGCGCAGGTCGGCCGCCATGGCAAGCAGCATCTTGCGCAGCATTTCGGATTGCGCGCCGCTGCCGGCGGACGAATCGCTGGCGTCGCGGGTGACCTGCCCCAGCCGGATCAAGGCGCGATAGCCGTGCACCAGCCGGCCGATTTCGGCGCCGAAGCGCAGCGTGACCGGGTCCTTGCCGGGATTGGCGTTGACTTCGCGATTGCCGACCGCGGTGGCCAGGATGGCGGCCATGCGGGTGTGCACGTCCACCTGCAAGCCGGACAGAATCGCAACCACGCCGGCCGCATGGCCGGCCAGGGACTCTTCACCCACCACGCCGTCGCGCTCGAAGCGGGGCAAGGCCCACGCCAGTGCCTGTCGCAGTTCTTCCTGCGCGTCGAACGACAGGCCGTCGTTGGCGACATGATTCCACGTGTCCCCGAAGTGGGACATGGCAGCGGAGGAGGCTTGAAGGGTGGTATCGCTCATCGTCATACACTTTACATCGCGCAGGGTTGCAAGGGTGCGACCACTGCCTTCAGACCCGGGAACCACACACTATGTTGGGATGGATTTTTGGCCGCGGTGCGTCAACGACGCAGGTGGCTCAGGTACAGGCGCGCATTACACCCGAATTATGGACCCAAACGGTCCGCGGGCATGGGTTTCTGGCCCGGTTGAGCCAATCCGAAATGGACGAGCTGAAAAGCCGTTGCGCCTGGTTCCTGGCCAGCAAATCGATGACCGGCGCCGGCGGCTTCGTGCTGAATGATGCGATCTGCCTGTCGATCGCCGTTCAGGCCTGCCTGCCCATCCTGAAGCTCGATCCCCTGCTCTACCACGGCTGGAACGAAATCATCGTCTACCCGGCCGGTTTCCTGATCCCGCGAGAGGAAATGGATGAAGACGGCGTGGTCCACGAGTACGTGCAAGAGGCCGCGGGCGAGGCCTGGGACGGGGGCCCCGTCGTCCTGTCGTGGGAAGACGCCGCGCCGCGCGAGGCCGACCTGAACGACGAAGATGGCCCGGGCCATGCCTTCAATGTGGTGGTGCACGAGTTCGCGCACAAGCTCGACCTGATCGATGGCGAGCCCGATGGCATGCCCGCGCTCGACGCCCATCCCGATCTGCAACCACGCCGCTGGCGACAGGTGATAACGGCAAGTTATGAGGCGTTCAATGACCAGCTGGACGCCATCGAAGCCGCGATTCCGGACGATGTGGACCCCGAGTCGGAAGACGCCAACGCATGGTATGGGCAACTGCCGATGGACCCGTACGCTGCCACCGATATCGCCGAGTTCTTCGCGGTAAGTTCGGAAGCGTTCTTTGTCCAGCCGGCGCCGCTGGCCGCGGCATACCCGGACTGGTACGCGCTGCTGGCGGCTTATTACCGGCAGGACCCGCTGGCCGGTTGAACCAGCAGGACCGAACGGGCAGGACCGAACCGGCAAGACCGAACCTGCAGGTCCGGCCCACGGGACGTCCGCCTATCGCATCAGATCGCCGCGGTGATGACGATCTCGACCTTGTATTCCGGCGCGGCCAGCTTGGCTTCGACGGTGGCGCGGGCAGGCGTATTGCCGGCCGGCACCCAGGTGTCCCACACGCCATTCATCTGGCTGAAGGTCGCGATGTCGGCCAGGAAGATCTCGGCGCGGATGATCTTGGTCTTGTCGGTACCCGCTTCGGCCAGCAAGGCGTCGATGGCGGCCAGCACTTGGGTGGTCTGACCGGCGACATCTTGCGACGGGTCACCCGCAACCTGGCCCGCCAGGTAGGCAACGTTGCCGTGAACAACCATTTCAGACATCCGTTTGCCGGTGTGGAAGCGCTTGAGACTCATGGAATTCCTTGAACGTGAGGGAAAGGGAAACGCGGCAGCGAGTTTAGCAGCGGCCGCGCGCCGCCTCGACCCTAGGCCTTGGGCGCATCCATCAGGCTCACATGCGCCGCCACCACGCGCCAGCCTTCGTCCATCCGCACCCAGGTCTGCGTCTGCCGGCCGATGCGCGGGGTCGATTCACGCGTAAATTCGACATTGGCCACGGCAAAGTCGCGGCCAAAGGTCGTGACCGACCTGGCCGAGATGGTGCGCGACAGGCCGACCGACGGACGGGCGTTACGGAAGTCCTGGATGGCCTGGAAGCCGTACAGGTTTTCGCCCGCCCCGTAGCGCAGCGTGTGCGGCGAATTCCAGAACAGGCGGTCGAGCACCTCGACGTCATTGGTGACCAGCGCCTGTTCGTACTCGGCAAACACGGCTTCGACTTCGGCCAGGGTTTCGGGATGGTTGATTTCTGGGGACATGGAAAACGCCTGAAGATTGAGAAGGTTTTACTTGCCGCCCCAGTGCACGAAACGGCGTTCGGCCACCAGGAACAGCAGATTGAGCACGTAACCGAGCGCGCCCGCGGCAAAGATCGCGGCATACATTTCGGGCATGTCGAACACCATTTGCGCATTCATGATGCGCTGGCCCAAGCCGTCGGTGGAACCGATGAACATTTCGGCCACGATCACGATCACCAGCGCCAGCGAGACGCCCGACCGCATGCCGACAAACGTCTGCGGCAGCGATTCCCACAGGGTCACGTCGCGCAGCACCTTTACCGCCGACGCGCCCATCACCTTGGCCGCGAGCTGACGCTGCTTGCGTGCGTTCATCACACCATACGACACGTTGAACAGAATGCCCAGGCCGGCGCCGAATGCCGCAACCGCGATCTTGGTTGCCTCGCCCACGCCGAACAGCACCAGGAACAAGGGGAACATGGCCGACGCCGGTGTCGAGCGGAAAAAGTCGATCGCAAATTCGAGCGAACGATAGACGCGTTCGGACGATCCGAGCAAGATCCCAAGCGGGACCGCAATGACCGTGGCGATGATGAACGACGCAAAGGTCCGCACGATGGTCTTGTAGAAGTCGCCCCACAGGGTGCCCTGGGTCAGTCCCTTCCAGAACGCCTCAAGAGATTGGCCGGGCGACGGCAGCAGCACCGGGTCCACCAGCTTGACCTCATGCGCGAACCACCACAGGAAGATGATGAGCAAGGCGCCCACCAGCGGTTGCAGGCGCGGCGCCCAGCGGCGCGACAGGTGCGTGATCATGGCTTGCGTACCTCGCGTTGGAAGACTTCCAGGCAATGGCTCTTGACCCGGACAAACTCCGGCGTCACGGTCGTGTCCACCGTGCGCGGCCGGGGCGCATCGAATGGCACGATCTCGCTCACGTGGGTCGGCCGCTTCGTGAGCAACAGCACGATGTCGGCCAGGCATACGGCCTCGTCCAGGTCGTGCGACACCAGCAGCGTGGTCGTCTGCCGCTCGGTCAGGACCTTCTGCAGCCGATCACGCAGGAACAGCGTCATTTCGTAGTCGAGCGCCGAGAACGGCTCGTCAAGAAACAGCACCTCCGGATCGACCACCAGTGCCCGCATGATCGACACCAGCTGCTGTTGTCCGCCCGACATTTCGTACGGGTAACGGTTCAGATCGAGCTTGACGTCGAAGCTGGCCAACAGGCTTTCCACGCGCGCATCGCATTCCGCCCTGCTCAGCCCAAGGAACTGGAGCGGATACCGGATGTTGTCGCGGGCGCGCAGCCATGGGAACACAGCTTCGCGGTAGTTCTGGAAGACGTAGCCGATGCGGCTTTCGCGCACTTCCTTGCCCTCGAACAGGATCTGGCCGCTGTCGTACGGCATGATCCCCGACATCATGTTGATGAGGGTGCTCTTGCCGCAGCCGTTCGGGCCGAAGATCGAAATGATCTTGCCCTTCGGAATGTCGAGATCGAAGTTTTCATACAGCGTGCCGCCTTCGAACCGCTTGGTCAGGCCCCGCACGGTAATGTGGGTGCCTGCCGGAAACCAGCGGTGGCCCGCGGGCACGCTGGCCGGGGCCGCGCCGGGGCCAGAGGCGACGGCCTGGAGATGTGCTGCGCGCATGGGGGACCCTGGATCAGAATTTCTTGATGAACGTGGCGGTGTCGATCTTGTCTTTCACGACACCCAGGCTCACCCCGATGTCGACGAACTTCTGGAAGGACGTGAGATCGGCGGGTGACAGGTCGGCGACCATGACGATCTTGGCCAGCGGCACGGTGGGCGCCAGCGCGGCGGGCGTGTTCATGTCCTGCGCCAGGTAGTCACGCACCTTGGGATCGGTGTTCGCATCCTTGGCGCCCTTGGCCCAGGCCGACGCAAAGCGCTTGGCCAGATCGGGGTTGTCGGCCAGGAGCTTGCCGGAGATGGCCGCGCCGGCGGCAAAGGCCAGCGCGTCTTTGCTGCCTAGCAGGTGCGTCGAAATCACGCCCGCCTCCAGCCGCCTTCCAACCCCTTGCGCAATGATGTTGCTGGCAATGGGTTCCAGCGTGTAGCCGCCATCGAACTGGCCGCCCTGCAAGGCGCCCAGATGCACGCTCAGTTGCTGTTCCTGAATCGTGTAGTCCTTGTTCTCTTCCAGGCCAATGGCCTTGAGCACGGCGCGCGCGCTGCCGATGTTCGCCGGACCGGGCGCCGAGAACAGCTTCGTGCCCTTCAGGTCTTTGAGCGACTTGGCGGTACTGGACGTCTTCACCACGAACTGCTCGGTGATGTACTGGGCGTTCTGGCCGTTCAGTGCGATGTAGCTGAGCGTATTGGGGCGGCGCGCGTTGATGTTCGCGCCCTCAAGCGTGACCAGGTTCGATGCGATGTCGATGGTGCCGGCAACCATCGATTGCACGATCAGGGGATGATTGGCCAGGGGCACGGTCTCGACGTCAATGCCCACGTCCTTGAAGTAGCCGCGATGCAGGGCAACGAAATACGGCAGGGCCGAGCTGGACGGGAAGACCCCGACCTTGACCTTGTCGGCTGCGCTGGCGGGCGCGGCAAAGAGCCCGGCGATCAACACGGCGGCAGTCCCGACGGCGGCGGTAAAACCATGACGAAGCTTCATGACAACATCCTTCAGTTCAAGAGAGTGAGCAAGTCGGGATACTTCAGGGGGTCGAAAAAGAGGCGCCGGCCACGTAGCCGCGGCCGGGCGACATGTCGGGCAAAGGCAGTTCGCCGGCCGTGCCATCGGGACCGATGGCCACGCCGCCTTCGATGCTGCCTTCGAAGGTCAATTCGATCTGCACGCCGCTGGGGTCGTACACGAACAGCTGCCACAGCGTGGTGCCAGGCACGATGAATTCACGCCAGGCCAGGCCGGCGGCTTTGAAGCGCGCCACGTAGGCATGAAAGCCCAGACAGGCGACCGACAGGTGATCGATGGCCGCTGTGCCCTGGGGCGCGATGCCTTCAGGGCCCAGCGCCGGGCCGCCGGCATAGACATGGATGATGGCCTGGCCGCCCGGTTGCGGGCATGCAAGCCAGGCGCCCGGGTAGCCGAAATCAGGGCGCGCGATCTCTTTCAGGCCCAGGACCTTGCACCAGAATGCGCGGGTGGCTTCCAGATTCGAGGTCTTGATGGCAATGTGGAAAAGGCCAAGGATGGCGGCGCCAGGCGCGGCCGCCGCCCGTGTCGTCGGGGATGCAGTCATTGCGGCGTGCTCCGTTTGCAATGCAGGGGATGCGGGCGGGCGTTCATGCGCCGATACCCGGCAGGGAGACGTCGCGATACAGACGCGTCAGGTCACCCATGAACTGCGGCCCGGTTTTCTTCAGCGTGCCTGCCACCGGATCGGCGCCCTCAAGCATGGTGTCGCTGGCATCGAAGGACAGCTGCATGGTGAAGCGGACGCGGTCGCGGCGTGCGGCGTCCAACTGGTCCAGCCAATCGCGCGGCGGCGTGCCGGCAGCGATGCCGGCGCGCAGCAGATGCACCGCGCAGCAGGCGTCTTCGATGGCTTGCGTGGCGCCCTGCCCCAGGGTCGGCACCATGCCGTGGGCGGCATCCCCCAAGTACATGACCTGCACATCGGGTTCGGCAAAGCGCATGTCGGATTCCTGCATGCGCGCCCAGTGCAGCGCATCCGTATGGGCGCACACCGTGTCGATCAGCCAGGCGGCCTGCCCGCTCGGCAAGCCGCCTTCAGGCGTATAGGCGGCACGCAGGAAGTCGGCGGTCTTGCAGGCGTCGGGCACCGATTCGTCGGCGGGTATCGGAAAGGTCCCGGCGATATAGATGTGGGCAGACGGCACGCGGAACGACAGCAAGCGGTTGGGTCCGTTGAACCATTGTTCGTAGTCGTCGATCAACCCCGCGCTGGTATCAGGCACCAACAGGCGGAAGATGGACACGCCCAGCTGGCGCACCGGCGGCGTGCCGGAAAACGTGGCGCGGGTTTGTGAATAGCGGCCGTCCGCGGCGATCAGCAGGTCGATGTCGTCAAGGACCCGCGGCTCACCATGATGGGTGTAGTGCACCGCGGTCTTGCCGGCGGCATGCGGATCGCGGGCGATCGATTGGATCTCGCAGCCATACTGAATGACGCCGGCGGCTTCCCGGCGCAGCACACTGTAGAGCTCGGACCAGCGGATGCGAACGCCGTCGCAATCGGCCACCTGGTCCAGCGGCAAATCGAACAGCACGGTGCCGTCGGTCAAGGACACGCGCCAGGTCTTCCAGGCAAAGCTGGCGCGAGCGATGGCATCGGCCAACGCGGGTTCGGTCAGGCGCAGGGCCTTGACCGCGTTGGGACCGATATTCAGGCCAGTGCCCGATTCGGAATGATCGTCTTGCAGGACCCGTTCAAGGCAGACCGTCTGGACGCCGGGGATGTCAGCCAGGGAACGAGCCAGGATGCAGCCCGCGACGCCAGCGCCAATAATTGCGATTTTCATGCTTCAGGGATTCCTTGACGACTCAGGCGGACACGGCGCTTGCGCGGCGCGGCATGCCCGCCCATCAATAGGCAAAAACGGTGCCATGGGCATGCGCCAAGGCGGGGCATGCATGGCGGGTGGAAGGCGGCCATCATTCTCATGACAGAACCGGCCATCGGTCAGCCCACGGGCAGGCGGCTTCATACTGGGCAGCGATGTCCAGCAGCAGCGGTTCCGCGCCGGGGTTTCCTACCAGTTGGAAGCCGATGGGCATGCCATTCGGGGCGGGCCTGGCGGGCAGGTTGATCGCTGGCAGCCCGGCCGCGTTGACGAAGGCGGTGAAGACGGCATGGCCGCGCGGCCCCACCGGCTGTCCGGCGATCGTGTCGGGATGGCTTTGCGTCGCAGGCCAGGGCAAGGCGGCTGCACTGGGCAATAGCAGCAACTGCGCGGGTGTCAGGCACGCCGACAGATCGGCCTTCATGCGGCGCACGAGCGCTTGCGCGTCGAACAGGTCGGTGGCCGACAGTGCGCGGCCCGCGGCGGCCATGGTTTGCAGCGCGGGCGTCATGATGGCGTCGTCCAGCGTGTCGCCAAAAGACGATCGCAGCGTGGCGGCCAGGCCGGTCTGGCTGATGACAGGCCACGCCTGGCGGTTGAAATCGCGCAGAATCGCCGGAGCGTTGCGGGTGTCAACGACATGGTTGAGGCTGGCAAGTATCTGGGCCACCTCGTCGATGCTGGCCGAAATAGCCGGATCGACGGGATCTCCCTGGAATTCGCGCCAGTAGGTGATGTGTCGCGGCGCGGCCTGCACCAGCTTGGGCCGCGCGATGTTGGTGCATGGCGTCTTCTTCGCATCCGCGACAAGCTCCGCCACCGACATACTGCCGCCAGCCAGCAGTCGCAGCACCGCCGCCGCGTCCGCCACGGTTCGGGTAATGGGCCCGATCACTTCCATGCCGGGCAGGATCTCCGGCAAGCCACGTTCGCGCGGCACCGTGCCCTCCCCGGCTTGAAGCCGACCAGGCCGGTGTGCGAGCACGGCCGCCGGATCGACCCGCCGCCATCGGTGCCGACCGCCATTGGACCGATGCCAGCCGCAACGCACGCCACGGCGCCGCCGCTTGATCCGCCGGGTGTCATCGATCGGTTCCACGGGTTGACTGTGGGGCCAAACACCAGGTTGTCGGTGTAACCCTGCAACGTGAACTCGGGCACGTTGGTCTTGCCGATCACGATCATGCCCGCCGCGCGCAGACGCGCCACCCCTAGCTCATCCGTGTCCGGCCGATAGCCGGCATACAGGCGGCTACCCCAGGTACAGGGCAGCCCGCTGACGGGAATGTTGTCCTTGACGGTAAACGGCACGCCATCCAGGGCGGACAGAGGCGCCTCGGCCTGCCAGCGCGCGGTGCTTGCTTCCGCTTCGCGCGCCGCATCGGCCAGCCGTTCGCTGATGACGGCGTTGAGCAGCGGGTTGACCGTTGCCAGGCGGTCCGCAATGGATCGCAGCGCCTGAACCGGCGTCAGGGTGCCCGCGGCAAACTGCAAGGACAGCTCGATGGCCGACAGTTGCCATGCTGGTGTTGGTGACCCGCCCGGCAAGGAGGGCAACAAGGACGCGCGTGATGGCGAGGTCGGGTCCGGCCGGCTCATGCGCGCCCCGCCGCAATCACGGCCACCAGCCCGCCGCCATCCGGACCCTGGTGCTCCGCGCCACCCGACACGAACAGCCGGCCGTCGCCGATGACGCCGGCGACCATTGCCCCGACCGCGCCACGGATATGCCGCTGCGCATTGATGTCGGTGTCGTCCAGCATGGTGTGACGCGCGCCGCGAATTCGGCCGCGGCGATCGGGCTCGCACTTGACCAGCACGGCGGCGATGCGATCCCGGTCGGCTTCGGCCACCTGCGGACGAGCCGCGATGCCAAGCTGGTCCAGCGCCGCGCCGACGGCGGGCAGGTCCAGCGCATCGGCCATCGGCGCATGGGCGATTTGCAAGGGTCCGGACCAGCGGGCGGAGTTGCCGAGCACGATCACTTCGTTGCAGGTGACTTCGACACCCGACGACACACTGGCGCGATCGCAGGCAACCGCGAAATCCGACAGCAGGTCCGCGTCGGTGGCTGACGCCGGCAGCTCGCCCAAGGCCAGCGCGATGCCGAACGCCCCTGCCGCACGCGACAGGGCCATCGACCGGTTGGCGTCGGTGGTCACCACGGTATGGCCCCGGGCGATGGCGTCCTGCACGCGCGCCGACGTGATGCACGGGCACTTGACCTGCACGAACTCGATCTGGCGCGGACTGGTCAGGCCGGCGTCTTGCATGGCCGCGCGCACCGCGGCGGCCACGCTTTCCACCTGGGCCCACCGGCCAACGGCTTCGGCCGGCAGGGGGTCGGTGAAGGCAGTGCCGATCGCCAGCGAACCGTTGACAGTGTCAACCGGTTGGGCCGCTTCGGCGCCGGGGGCATCGGCGCTCACCGTGTCGCCACGCCTGGCGAAGACCACGAAGTGCGGACTGAGCACGCCTTCGGTTCCCCGGACAGCACACAGGGAATACGCGCAGCCAATGCCTCGGCAGGCTCGCCGGTGTGACGCGCCAGTAGCGCCATCAGCGACTGCGTGAAATAGCCGCGCGTGAAATCGTTGACGCCGCCGTTGCCTTCCGTCTTGCCGATGAAGGCAACGATGTCACGGGCCTGCAGTTCGCCCGCATCGATGAGGCCGGCCAGGGCCGAGACGTCGCCCGGATGGGCCATGGAAAGTCGATAGACGAAAGTTTGCATGGAAGACGATGAAGAATTTGCGCTGCAACACCCACAGTCTGCGCATGGCGCTTCCTTCGGCATAGCGCAATAAAACGCTCGGGGCGAGCGCAAATTGTGTGCAGTGCAAGGTGGCCGGAAAAATGCGCCAAGTCGATGCATGCAGGCGCGCGCATGGTGCAGAAAAACAGGCCGGCTTCCTTGGGCGGCACCACCTTAGCGCGTGCGAAATCAACCCCTGCAAATACCGTTGACACAGCCAAAATCCATCAGTAGGCTGACGAATATGTCAGTACGCTGAGTAATTCTCTACCCCACTCCACTACCCAGGGATGCATCCATGCAGCGACGCCGTTTCCTTTCCCAAGCCACCACCGCCGCCGGCGCCAGCATTGCCACGCTGGCTGCTCCCGCCATTGCGCAGGGCACGCCAACCGTGCGCTGGCGCATGTCGACCAGCTGGCCCAAGAGCCTGGACACGATCTACGGTTCGGCCGAAGAACTGTGCAAGCGCGTATCGGTGATGACCGACGGCAAGTTCGAAATCCGCGCCTTCCCGGCCGGTGAACTCGTACCGCCACCGCAGAACATGGATGCCGTCAGCAATGGCACGGTGGAATGCAATCACGTGCTCAGCTCGGCCTTCATCGGCAAGAACACCGCCGTGGCTTTCGACACCGGCCTGGCCTTCGGATTGAACTCGCGCCAGCACAACGCCTGGATTCACTATGGCGGTGGCATGGCCTTGCTGCGCAAGATGTACAAGCAATACGGCATCGTCAATCATGTCAGCGGCAACGTCGGCGTGCAGATGGGCGGGTGGTATCGCAAGGAAATCAAATCGGTTGCGGATCTCAACGGTCTGAAGATGCGCATCGGCGGCATTGGCGGCATGGTGCTCGCCAAGTTCGGCGCGGTGTCGCAGCAGATTCCGGCCGGCGACATCTACTCGGCGCTGGAAAAGGGCACGATCGACGCGGCCGAATGGATTGGCCCGCACGACGATGAGAAGCTGGGCCTGAACCGCGTGGCGCCGTTCTATTACTCGCCGGGCTGGTTCGAAGGCAGCGCATCGATCACCTCGATGGTCAACGAGAAAGCCTGGGAAGCCCTGCCCGCCGCCTACAAGGCGGCGTTCGAATGCGCCTGTGCCGAACAGACCATGAAGATGCTGGCCAACTATGACGCGCAGAACCCGCTGGCGCTGCGCAAGCTGGTGGGCGGCGGCGCCAAGCTTGGCTACTTCCCGAAAGACGTGATGGACGCGACCTACAAGGCTTCGCAGGAACTCTGGACCGAACTGTCCGAAAAGAACGCCGACTTCAAGGCCATCTATCCATCGTGGAAGAAATTCCAGCAAGACGAGGTCAGCTGGTTCCGCGTGGCCGAAAACGCGCTCGACAACTACACCTTCGCGGCGGTCGCACGTAGCTCATGAGCATCGAACATCCCACGTCCGCGCACAAGCCGCAGGGGGTCGGGGCGCGCGTGCGCCGCAAGGAAGACGCGCGTCACCTGCATGGCAAAGGCAACTTCGTTGCCGACATGGCCATGCCGGGCCTGAACGAAGTGGCTTTTTGCGCAGCCCCTTGCCCATGCGCGCATCGTGGGCGCATCGATCCCGCACGAGGTCCGCGCCGCGGTGGTGCTGCGGGAAGACATGGCCGATTCGCTGGATATCGTGGCCGAATCGACCTTGCCCACCTATCAGCTGTCGGCCCAGCCGCCGTTGGCGTCGGGTAAGGTGCGCTTCGTGGGCGAGCCGATGGCCATGGCCTTCGCGCCGACCCGCGCGCTGGCGGAAGACATCGTCGAGCAGATCCAGATCGACCTGGATGATCTGCCGGTATACGCCAACGCCCCCGCGGCTGAGGCCGCCACGAGCGCCTTCGTGCACGACGACTGGACCAGCAACCTGTTCATGACGCTGCACGCCGACCGTGACTTCGACACCTGGGCGGCGAAAGCCGACCGGGTAGTCAAGCGCACGGTGGACCTGTCGCGCCAATGCATGGTGCCGATGGAAGGCAAGGCCGTGCTGGCCTACTGGGATTTTCAGGCTGACCAGCTGGTGGTGGTGAGCGCAACCCAGGTTCCGCACATGATCCGCACGATCCTGGCCGATTGCCTGAAGCTGCCGCAGGATCAGGTCCGCGTGATCTCGCCCGACGTTGGCGGGGCATTTGGCTACAAGTGCGTGCTGCAGCAGGAAGAGCTGTGTATCGCCTGGCTGGCGAAGACGCACAAGCGCCCGTTCCGCTTTATCGAAGACCGGCGCGAACACCTGATCGCCGGCGCCAATTCGCGCGAGCATTCGTATGACATGACGGCCTACGTCGACAAGCGCGGGAAGCTGCTCGCGCTCGATGCGGTCATCACCATCGATGGCGGCGCGTATTCGGTCTGGCCGTTCACGGCCGGACTGGAACCCGGCCAGGCCATTGGCAACCTGCCCGGCCCGTATGACTTTCGGGGCTATCGCTGCGTGACCAAATGCGTGGCGACCAACAAACCTGGCTTCGTGCCGTATCGCGGTGTCGCGCGCACTGGCGTGTGTTTTGCGATCGAACTGACCATGGACGCCATTGCGCGCGAGGTCGGCCGCGAGCCATGGGAAGTCCGCAAGGAAAACCTGGTGCCGGCCGACGCCATGCCTTTCGTCAACGTCACCAACAAGCATCTGGACAGTGGCGACTACGGCGCAAGCCTGGCCAAGGCCATGGACATGCTGCAGTTCGACCAGTTGCGCGAACGCCAGAAGGCCGGTGAAGCCGATGGCCGTCTGCTCGGCATCGGCATCGCCACCTACACCGAACAATCGGCACACGGCACGTCGGTGTTCGCCGCGTGGGGCACGCCACTGATCCCGGGCTTCGACTCCGCCACGGTGCGCATCACGCCCGATGGCGGCCTGGAAATGCGGGTGGGCGTGCATTCGCATGGCCAGGGCATGGAAACCACGTTTGCACAGATCGCTCACGAAATTTTGGGCATCGATATCGCGCGCACCAAACTCATTCACGGCGACACCGGCCAGACCCCGTTCTCGACCGGCACTTACGCGTCGCGATCGATGGTGATGTCGGGCGGCGCGGTGTCGGTCGCGTGCAAGAAACTGGCGCCCCGCGTGCTTGCCATCGGCGCGCACCTGTTGGGCGCCGAGGCGTCCGCCGTATCGCTGGCCGACGGCCGCGTGGTGGGCCCCGACGGCAAATCGGTGTCGATCGGCGATGTCGCGAACGCGTGGTACCTGCGTCCGCATCTGTTGCCGGCCGACGTGGACACGGGCGGACTCGAAGTCACGGCGGGCTACAAGCCCAAGGTGGACACCGGCGCGTTCACCTATGCCACCCATGCCGCGGTCGTTGCGGTCGACACCGATACCGGCGATGTCGAGATCCTGGATTACGTGGTGGTCGAGGATTGCGGCACGATGATCAACCCCATGGTGGTCGAAGGCCAGACCTATGGCGGCATCGCGCAAGGCATCGGCACCGCGCTGTACGAAGAGACGCCCTACGACGAGAACGGGCAGCCGCTTGCGTCCACGCTGGCCGATTACGTGTTGCCTGGCGCGGTCGAAGTGCCAACTATCCGCATGCATCACTTCGAGACGAAATCGCCCCATACCGAGTTTGGGGCGAAGGGAATGGGCGAAGGTGGCGCGATTGCTCCGCCGGCGGTCATCTTCAATGCCGTCAACGATGCCCTGCGGGCCATTGGCGCGGCGGAAGTGACGCGCACGCCGCTCAGCCCGCGCCGCCTGCTGCAGGCGATCGAAGACGGCCCGGGTCCCGACCCCTGGTCATCACCCTGCCGATCCGCCAGACCGTCAACGTGGCGTGAAGGACTTGTCATGAAAGCCGCTTTATTCGACTACACGCGACCCGATGAGGTCGGCGCCGCTTTGTCGGCGCTGACCGGCAGCCCGGGCGCCAAGGCCATGGGGGGCAGCCAGTCGCTGGGCCCCATGCTCAACCTGCGGCTCGCGCGGCCCGGCGTCGTGGTCGACGTATCGGGCATCGCCGGCCTGCGCACGGTGACGAAAGACGGCGACAGCATCCGTGTCGGCGCCGCCGTGACGCACGCCGAGATCGAAGACGGCGTCCATCCGCTGTTGCGCGGCACGCCCCTGCAGAAGATCGCGGCAGGCATTGCCTACCGGTCGGTACGCAACCGCGGCACCTTGGGCGGCAGCCTGGCCCATGCCGATCCGGCAGCGGACTGGCTGGTCACGGCCGTGGCGTTCGAGGCATCGCTGGAGATCGTGTCGTCCGCCGGCAGCCGCCGGGTAGACGCCGACGCCTTCATGATCGGCGCCTACACGACGGTCCTGGCCGAGAACGAGCTGATCGCCGCGGTGCGCTTCCCGGTTGCATCGCCCGCCATGCGCTGGGGCTACTACAAGTACTGCCGCAAGACTGGCGAGTTTGCCGAAGCCAGCTGCGCGGCGCGCTTCGATTCGTCCACCGGGATGGCGCGTATTGCGATTGGCGCCTTGTCCGGTGCGCCCCGCCTGCTCCCCGCCCTGGCGGCCGCGGTGGCGCGCGAAGGCCAGACAGCCTGTACGAACGAAGCCATTGCCCACGCCGTGGCCGAAGCCATGCCGGATCACGACGCTGTCGACCGTAAATTGCATGCCGTAGCGGTACGCCGCTGCCTGGCGCAACTTCTTGGAGCAGAAGAATCAACATGGCGTTAGTCACCCTGGATGTGAATGGCCGCAAGGTCTCATCCGACGTTCCCGCGCGCATGCACCTGGGCGATTTCCTGCGCGAAGAAGCCCGCCTGACCGGCACCCATCTTGGCTGCGAGCATGGCGTGTGCGGCGCCTGTACTGTCCTGATGGACGGACAACCGATCAGGTCCTGCATTTCGTTCGCGTCCGCCTGCGCGGGCAGGCACATCACCACGATCGAAGGCTACGACGCGGACCCCGTCATGCGGCGCTTGCGCGAAGCCTTCACGGCGCACCATGCCTTGCAATGCGGCTATTGCACGCCCGGCATGCTGGCCACCGCGCGCGACATCGTGCTGCGATGCCCCGACGCCGACGATGCGCGCATCCGGGTCGAGCTGGCTGGCAACTTGTGCCGGTGCACCGGATACATGGGCATCGTGGCCGCCATCCGGTCGGTGCTTGCGGATCTGATCGCGACGCCGGATGAAGAGATACTGGCGCTGCGTCGCGCATTGCGCGGTGAGCCTGCCGGGGCCGTGGCGGCCCTGCCCGCGCCAGCGTCGCCGGCGGCAGCCCCGGCTGCTCAGACGCCGTTCGAAGGCTTTATTGCGAAAGTGACCACGCCGGTGGCAGACACGGCGCCGGCGCTTGGATCGACGGCGGCCGCATCGGCGTCCTCGTCCGCGCCGGCGTCCGCGGCGTCATCCGCCGCCTCATCCGCTGCGCCCGCGTCCCGCACCAAGGGATCGGAAATCACCGGGCAATTCGAGGTCCCGTTTCCGGCCGACCAGGTCTGGGATTTCATGGTGGACCTGCCCGCGGTGGCAAGTTGCCTGCCCGGTGCCTCCATCACCGAACACGATGGGGATCGCGTCAAGGGCAAGGTGGCGATCAAGTTCGGGCCGATGTCCGCCGCATTCAACGGCGCCGCCCGGCTGGAACGCGATGACGCCGCCAGAACCGCGGTCTTCCGCGGCGCGGGCCAGGACACGCTCAGCCAATCCCGCGCCAACGGCGACATCACGTATCGCCTTACGGCTCTGGACAGCAGCCACACGCGGGTCGACGTGGAGTTGCTGTACTCCCTGCAAGGGCCGTTGGCGCAGTTTTCGCGCTCGGGCCTCGTCCAGGACTTCGTGCGCCGCATGATCGCGGACTTCGGCCGCAACGTGACGGCTCGTCTGCAGCGTCCGGCCGACGCTGGCACGCCACCGCCGGTCGCTGCGTTCAGTCCGACCCGGATGTTTGTCGGCGTGGTGTGGGACCGCATCAAGGGGATTTTCCGCCGGGCGCGCTGAGCGCCGCCAGTGTCATTGCTGTCGCGCAAGCCATGCCCGGGCCGCCTGTGGTCCCGCCCGGGCAGCCGTCACGTCATACCGATTGCTCTTGTCTTAGGAACCCGTTCCATGCGGCCCCTGCTCGCCTTTTCGCATCTGATCGATGCCATCAATCGCCGTGTCGGCGAATGGGTATCGTGGCTCGTGCTGGTGGTTGTCGTCATCAGCGCCGGCAACGCCATCATCCGCAAGTTCTTTCACATCAGTTCCAACGCCTGGCTCGAACTGCAGTGGTATCTGTTCGGCGCCAGCTTCCTGCTCGCTGCCGGTTATACGCTGCTCAATAATGATCATGTTCGGCTGGACATCCTGATGGAAAAGCTGCCGATCCGCACGCAGGTCAAGATCGAGATCTTCGGCGTTCTCTTCATGCTGTTCCCGATGGTCTTCCTGATCCTGCTGCCGTCGTGGCCCATGTTCGTCGCGTCGTACGACACGCTGGAACGCTCGGCGAACAGCGGCGGCCTGCTCCTCTGGCCCGCCAAGTTGCTGATCCCGGTCGGCTTCTCGTTGTTGTTCCTGGCGGGTGTGTCGCACCTGATCAAGTGCATCGGCTACCTGCGGGGCGATTGCCCGGACCCGCGCATCAAGAATTCCGAAGCGCAGGCCGAAGAGGAACACACCGAGCAGGTCCGCCTTGAAGCCGAGCGCCGCACCGAAGAAGCCGCGCGCCTGGCCGCTGCCCAGCAAGGAGAACGGCCATGACCGAATGGCTGATCGCCAACCTGGCGCCGATCATGTTCGCGTGCCTGATCCTGCTCCTGCTGGTCGGGTTTCCGGTTGCGTTTGCCCTGGCGGCCAACGGCGTGCTGTTCGGCCTGATCGGCATCGAACTGGGGCTGTTCACGCCCGTGCTGTTCCAGGCCTTGCCGCAACGTGTGTTCGGCATCATGACCAACGACACGCTGCTGGCCATTCCCTTCTTTACCTTCATGGGATTGATCCTGGATCGATCCGGAATGGCCGAAGACCTGCTGGAAACCATCGGCCAGCTGTTCGGCCCGATCCGCGGCGGCCTGGCCGTTGCAGTCATCCTGGTCGGCGCGTTGCTGGGCGCCGTGACCGGCGTGGTGTCGGCGTCGGTGATTTCGATGGGCCTGATCTCGCTGCCGATCATGTTGCGCTACGGCTATGACCGCAAGCTGGCCAGCGGCGTGATCGCGGCTTCCGGCACGCTGACGCAAGTCATCCCGCCGTCCATGGTCCTGATCGTGCTGGCCGACCAGTTGGGCCGTTCGGTCGGCGACATGTACATGGGCGCCATGCTGCCCGGCCTGATCCTGACCGGCCTGTACGTGGTGTATGTGATGCTGCTGGCCATGTTCCGGCCAAGCGACGTCCCTGCCCTGCCCCCCGAGGCGCGGCGCTTTCGCGAATCCAACGGCGCGAGCGGCAACCTGTCGCTGCTCGTGCTGCTGGGCATCGCCAGCGCCGCTGCAGTGACCTATGCCAAGCTGGAACTGGCCGGCCGGGCCATGGACGAAAAGATCGTGCTGGCCATGCTGGTCGGCGGTGCGGTGGCGTGGGTGCTTGCCCTGCTGAACAAATGGTTCAAGCTGGGACTGCTCTCGGCCATTGCCGAACGCGTCACCTTCGTGTTGATCCCGCCCCTGGGCCTGATCTTCCTGGTGCTGGGCACGATCTTCTTGGGCATCGCCACGCCGACCGAAGGTGGCGCCATGGGCGCCGTCGGCGCGCTGCTGATGGCATGGGGGCGCCGCAGCCTGAGCCTGCCGCTGCTGCGTCAATCGATGACGGTCACCACCAAGATCACGTGCTTCGTTGTCTTCATCCTGGTGGGGTCGACCGTGTTCGGCCTGACCTTCCGCGGCGTAAGCGGAGACCTGTGGGTGGAACACCTGCTGACCAACCTGCCCGGCGGACAAATCGGCTTTCTGGTCGCGGTCAACGTCATCATGTTCTTCCTGGCCTTCTTCCTGGACTTCTTCGAACTGGCCTTCATCCTGGTGCCGCTGCTGGGCCCCGTCGCCGACAAGCTGGGTATCGACCTGGTCTGGTTTGGGGTGCTGCTGGCCGTCAACATGCAGACCTCGTTCATGCACCCGCCCTTCGGCTTCGCGCTGTTCTACCTGCGGTCCGTTGCGCCCAACAAGGACTACAAGGATCGCGTAACGGGCAAGATGATCAAGAAGGTCGAGACGCGCCAGATCTACTGGGGATCCGTGCCTTTCATCGCGATCCAGCTCATCATGGTCGCGCTGGTGATCATGTATCCCCGCATGGTCACGCACTACAAGGATGGCCAGGCCAACGTCGATCCCAATACCGTAAAGATCGACATGGGCGCGCCGATCTATGGCGATTCGCCCGGGGCGTATCCGGGCGGCACGACGCCGTAATGCGATTGATGCCAAGTTGACGGGACAGGGCACGGCGCAATGCGACCGTGCCCTTTTTCTTGCGCCGCCCCATGCGCCTTACAGGGCTTCCAGCGCCGCCTTCAGCGTCTGCGCAAAGCTGGACGTGGCCACCGGCAAGGCACGGCCGGCGCGCGCGGCCATGACGAGTTTGCCGCCCGCCAGATCGCGGTCCGCCAATGGGATCGCAATCAGATCGCCGCGACCGACGTCGCGGGCGGTTCCCACCTGGAACTGGAAGCACAGCGCGTGCGTGGTCAACGCAAAGAACTTGAGCGTCTCGACCGAGTTGGCCTCCAGCGAGACGCGTAAGGACAGCCGCAGCTTGGCGGCCAGCCGGTCGATCAGGCGCCGGCTGCCAAAGCTTTCGGCCCCCAAGGCAATGGGATAACGTTCGCAGTCCGCAAGACGGATGCTTTGTTGGCCGGCCAACGGATGATCTGGCCGCATCATTACGCACAGGGGTTGCGGCACGCTGGCGATGACCTGCAGCCCCTCGGCCGCGGGCGGGTCATGCGCGACCACCAGTTCCACGTCGTCGTTCAGCACATCCCGCAGCAGCGCAGCCGTGCCGCCCACAGTGATCCGGAACTGCACACCGGGATGCGTGCGCTGGTACGCCGCCACGGTCGCGGGCACCAGGTCGTTGGCGACCGATTCCGCACAGGCAATACGCACAGTGCCGCGCACCAGGCCCTGCAATTGCTCGATCTGTGACGATGCCGACTCGAGATCGGCCAGGCCGCGACGCACGGTAGCCAGCAAGACCTCGCCCGCCGCGGTCAGCCTCACTCCTCGCGGCAGCCGTTCGAATAAAGCCGTGCCGACTTCCCCTTCGATCTCCAGGATCTTGCGGTTCAAGGCTGTGGAGGCGACATGCAACTGATCCGCCGCCTTGCGGATCGAGCCGGCGCGCGCGACCGCGTCGAGATAAACGTAATGTCGTGGGGGATGGAGCATTGACTGTCAGTCCGCCGCGCTTGCCGCGCCCAGCCCGCCAGTCAGGAAGTTTTCGGCGATGGCAATCTGGTCGTCGGACATGAAGGTAGGCGCATGCCCCACACCGGCGATCTCGACCACCTGCGCATTGGGATTGCGCGTCGTCATTTCGGCAGCCGTCGCGGCGCTGAGCAGATCGGACTGCTCGCCCCGCACGATCAGCGTGGGGCAATGGATCGCATCGAACGCCTTCCACAACATCATTTCGGCGGCCATGGCAACAGGCGGCGCCATGGGTTTGAAGGCCACCGCGATGGCGGGGTCATAGTGCAGGCGCCAGGCCGGGGGTGCTTCCTGGGATGCCGGGGTAGCCGCGGGTGTTCCTGCGGGGATGGCGGCTACCAGACTCGTTGGGTTTCCTCGCTGCGTCCTGCCCTGTGCCGCGTCGGCCGGAACCAGGATGTATTCGTTCAACTCCCGCCACGCTTCAGGCGTGTGCGGCCCGAACGCGGCGGACACGACACTCAGGTAATCCAGTCCGGCTTCCCTTGACGGAAAGTCCCCCGCCTTCCCGACGTACTGCCCGATCCGCATCAACGCATCGGGCGCCAGCCGCGGGCCGACGTCATTGAGCACCAGACGCGTGATGGGCGTACCCGCCAGGCTTGCCAGGCTCATGCCGATCAATCCGCCCAGCGACGTGCCGAACCAATGCACGGTCCTGCCGCCCAGCGCCGCCAGCAAAGGCAGCATGTCGGACACGTATTGCGGGATGACGTAATAGGCCGGGTCGCTCAGCCAGTCGGATTGCCCTCGCCCCACAATGTCGGGACACACCACGCGATAACGCGATGACAGCCGGCGCGCGAGCCGGTCGAAATCGCGGCCGCTGCGGGTCAACCCATGCACGCAGATCAGTACCGCCGGGTTATCCGGATCGCCCCATTCCCAGTACGCCATCCGGTGCAGCCCGGCCGGACTCAGGCAAGTGACGTAGGCAAGACGGGGTTCTTCAAACGCGTGGGGTACGGCGTGTTGCGTCATGCGGGTCACCTCGTGGTGGATGGATGGAGCGATTGTAAAGTGCTGGCACAGCGGCAACGGCTCCGCGATCGCTGTCACCTGGCGTGCCAATACCGCCTTCGCTGCTCGCGCTCGCGGCTAACGGACAGCATGCCGCCCCGCGACGTGAACACGGTGGCGCCATGGATGTCCGTGCGGTGGACGACGGCGCCGTCCGCCTGCCATCGCGACAGGGCATCCGGGTGCGGATGCCGGTAGCTGTTCAAGTAACCTGACTGGGCAACCGCGTGACGCGCGTTGACGGCGCGCGTCCAGGCGGCAACAGAGGAATGCCGCGACCCATGGTGCGCCATCAGCGCGACATCCGCCCGCAAGGCGTTCGCACCGCCGGGGCCCGCGGATTGCAGAATGGCGGCCTCCTGCAGGCCGCCGATGTCCCCAGGTAGCAGCGCCGAGTGATGACGTCCCTGCACATGCAGCACGCAGCTGTTGGCATTGCGTTGCGCCGATGCGCGCCTTGATGGGGCGGCATCGAAAGGTTGCGTGCGAGCATGCTCGGTGACGGCAACGGGATACCGCATCGTGAACACCATGCCATCCACCTGCCAGGCTTGCCCGGCCGCGCACGGGCCCAACTGGGTTGTGGCGGGCAGCCCGGGCAGGGTCGGCGGCCAGGCCGTCTCGTGCGCCACGTCATACGACGCGGTAATGGCGACGACGCGTACCGCAGCCAGCAGCGACGCAAGTCCGCCTGCATGATCGGCGTCCCCATGCGACACCAGCAGATGATCGACCTTGCGAATGCCACGAGCACGCAAATAGGGCCAGACAACACGTTCCCCGGCATCGGCGTTGTCGCCAAACGGAGGCCCGGTATCGAACACGAGCGTCTGAGTTGCCGTCTCCAGTACCGCGGCGCCACCCTGGCCGACATCCAGCACCGCCAGCCGCCAATCACCCGGGTCGGGCCGCTCTGGCCGGTAGCACAGCACGGGCAGCACCAACACGATGCCCAGCCACCGCCGCGGCAGGCCGGCAGGCTGCAAGGCCCACGCCACCCCCGCCAGCCCGACCGCGACCCAGGGCCAGGGCGCGGCGGCCGTGCTCGCGGTGGCATACGGCAGATCCGCCAACGCCTGCACGGGCCACATGACAGCCCCGAACATGCCCTCCGCGGCGGCTGAAACCGGGCGCGCAAGCTGAGGCAGCCCGGGCACCAAGGACAGAAACATGGCCGCGAGCGCGAGTGGCGTGACCACCAGGCTGACCGTCGGTATGGCAATGGCATTGGCCAACGGCGAGACCAGCGAGACCTGTTGGAACATCAATGCCAGCAAGGGCAGCAGCCCCAGTGTCAGCGCCGCCTGCAGGCGGCTCGCGTCGCGTAGCCGCTGCCCCAGCCTGTGCCGCCACACCGTCAGCCGGCTTGCCACGACGGATACCCGTCGTCGCCGCCATCGCCCGGTTCCCGCAAGCATCAACACCGCCACGGCGCCAAACGACAGCCAGAACCCTGCGGACATAGGCGCCCAAGGGTCCAAGGCGGTGACGGTAGCCGCCGCCAGGGCCAGCACCCGCGGGCCGCCGAGCCGCAGCCGGCCAATGGCCGCGACCGCGACGACGGCCAGCATGAAGAACGTGCGCTGGGCCGGAATCCCCCAGCCGGCCACCAGGCAGTAAGCCCAGGCGACGCCCAGCGCCGCGCACGCGCCCATGACCTGCGCAGGCGCTCGTTCGGCCAGCATGACGCCTCGCCACGACAGCCGGGACCAGCCCAGCATCGCCAGGGTTCCGCCCAGCGCCGCCATCATCGTGACGTGCAGCCCACTGATCGATACCAGATGAGTGATGCCCGTCAAATTGAACGTGCGCCAGTCTTCCTTGCGGATGGCGGCCTGGTCGCCCATGGCCAGGGCAAGAATGACGCCGCCGTACCGCGTACCCGCAAGTCCGGGCGCCATGGCGTTGCGCAGCCGGTGCCTGGCGCGCTGGACGGCGATGCCGAAGCTGGCGTACGGCGCATCCCCGACGCGCGCGGCCCCCACGTACCGTGGCCGTCGCGCGAATGCCCTGCTGGAAAAGATGCGCCTCGTAATCGAAGCCGTGCGGGTTCATGAGCCCATGAGGCCGTTTGAGCGCGAGCCTGCCGGACCAGATTTCTCCAGGCACGGCCAGGACGGGCGGCCCTGCGGTCCCGCTCTGCGTGAAGGCGGCACCACCGGGCTGCATCACCAGCACCCGCTCAGGCACGCCGGGCGGCGGATCGATGATGTTGGCTTCAAACCGCTGCCCCCGTTCGGTCACCGTCGCCAGACCGGTCACCCGCCAGGTCAACGGCATCGCCTGATTTTCCAGCGACCCGTCCAGGGCGACTTGCAGACGCAGATCGGCGCGTACCATCGTCATGGCCGTGCCCAGGCAAAGCGCTATGGCCGGCCAGGCAAGCCGGTTCGCCCAAGGTCTGCAAGCGCGCAGATCTGCCGCCAGCCATAGGCACGCGGCCAGCACGGCAGACGCCGATAGTCCGACCGCGCCCCACCCTGCATGCGGCAGCGCCGGCATGCCATGGACAAGCGCCGCCCCCGCCACAAATGCCCATGCTGCCCATCGTCCCATGACTGCCCCAGCCCCCCGAATCCCCGCACCGTCATGGCGCGAAACGATCCATGCTACCGACGGTGGGTAGTCCGCGGAGGCAGATCAGGACAGTTTTATCCCTGCCAGTTTTGGCAGGACACGAAGGGCGTTGGCGCCGGTAACCTTGATCACGTCATCGACAGGGATGCCGCGCAGTTGGGCCAGGGCCTGAGCCACGCCGTGCACCTGTCCGGGCGTATTGCGCCGGTCGTCGTCGGGCAACCATGCCGGCGGAATGTCGGGAGCATCGGTTTCCAGCACGTAGTGCCCCAGGTCGAAATCGGTGCACAGCCGGCGGATGTTGAGGGCGCGCGTCCACGTCATGGCGCCGCCCACGCCCAGCGCAAAGCCCAGGTCGATGAAGGCACGCGCCTGTTGGGCGCTTCCGTTGAAGGCGTGGCCGATGCCGCCACGCACCGGGATGCGCCGTAAATACTTGAGGAGAATGTCTTGCGAACGCCGAACATGCAGCAGGACCGGAAGGTCGAACTCCGCAGCCAGCTTCAGCTGCGCGGCGTAGAAACGTTCCTGCTTGTCCCGCTCGACGCCTTGAGCGATCTCGGGAATGAAGAAGTCGAGGCCGATTTCACCAATCGCGACAAAGCGTGGGTCAGGCAGGGCAGCGATGATCGCGTCCCGCAGGACGTCCAGATCGTCCTCTTGCGCGTGCCGCACGAAAATGGGATGGATGCCAAGCGCGTAGGCGCCACCTTCACATTGATGCGCCAGGTCTCGCACGGTGTCGAAGTTGAATCGCGCAATGGCGGGGATGACAATGGCGCGCACGCCACGCGCCGCGGCGTCGGCAATCACATCACACCGGTCCGCGTCGAATTCCGACGCGTCCAGATGGCAGTGGGTATCAATCAGCATATCCGCCAGCATAGCAGCGCGAACACACACCGAATAACGCCCCAGTGCAAGCACGGGGCCGGTCGCCCGGGGGCGTCGTGCCGCCGCGTCTTACACCGCCGCGACTTCTGCCGGCAGCAGTACCCCGTCCGCCATCTTCAGCTGCCGGTCGGCGCGGGCGGCCAGTTCCGAATCATGGGTCACGATCACGAACGCCATGCCCAGTTCCTGGTTAAGGCGGCGCAGCAGCGCAAAGATGTCCCGTGCCGTATGGCGATCCAGATTGCCCGTCGGTTCATCCGCCAGCACACACACCGGCCGTGTCACCAGCGCCCGGGCAAGCGCAACGCGCTGACGCTCGCCCCCCGACAACTGTCCCGGATGATGCGTTGCGCGCGCCGCCAGACCGACCTGCTGCAGCATGTCCGCGGCCTGCTCACGCGCTTCGGCCCGGCTCATGCGCCGGATGATCAAAGGCATGGCCACGTTGTCCAGCGCCGAGAACTCAGCCAACAGATGATGGAACTGGTACACGAACCCCAGCTTTTCGTTGCGGACGACACTGCGCTGCTTTTCGGAAAAGTTGGCAGCCGCCTGACCATCCACCGTCACCGTGCCAGCCGTGGGTTGGTCAAGCAGGCCCAGCAGGTGCAGCAACGTGCTCTTGCCCGAACCCGATGCGCCGATCAACGCCAACATTTCGGACTGATGCACGGCCAGGTCGACCCCGCCCAGCACCTGCACGCGATTCTCGCCCTCGGTGTACACCTTGGTCAGGCCACGGCCTTCCAGCACGACCCGGCCGGGCGCGACCTGGACCGGCGCCCCACCCTGTACGCCCGCACCCGGACCCCTATTGCCCGGAACCTGTTCAATCATGACGCAACACCTCCGCCGGCTGCAGCCGCGAGGCGCGCCAGCTGGGATACAACGTGGCCAGGAAGGACAGCACCAGCGACGTCACACCAATGGAAACGATGTCCGCCATCCGGGGATCGGACGGCAGTTCGGTAATCAGATAAATGTCTTTCGGCAGGAATTGCACGCCCAACAACCGCTCGATGAACGGGACGATCACGTCGATGTTGAAGGCCACCAGCATGCCGCCGCCCACTCCAAGGATCGTCCCGATGACGCCGATCAGCGCGCCCTGCACCACGAATACCCGGGCAACTTCGCCTGGCGAGGCCCCCAGGGTCCGCAGGATCGCGATATCGGATTGCTTATCGTTGACCGCCATCACCAGCGACGACAGCAGGTTGAACGCCGCCACGGCAACGATCAGCGTCAGGATCAGGAACATCATCCGCTTTTCGGTCTGTACGGCGGCGAACCAGGTACGGTTGTTCCTGGACCAGTCGCTGGCCACGATGCCCGCAGGCAACACGGACGACAGTTGGGACGCCACTTGCGGGGCTTCCTGCATGTCCTTGATACGCAAGCGCACGCCCCCAGTGCCGCTTTCACGGAACAGGCGCGCGGCGTCGTCCACGTTCACGAACGCCAGGCTGGAGTCATATTCATAATGACCGGCTTCGAACACGCCCACCACGGTGAATTGGCGCATGCGTGGCGTGAAACCGGCCGGAGTGACCGAGCCTTGCGGCGCCAGCATCAATACCGGGTCCCCCAGCCTGACGTCGAGTGCGCCAGCCAGGGTCCGCCCCAGCACCACGCCAAAGCTGCCGGGCTGCAGCGCGTCCAGTGAACCCTGCTTCATGCTGCCGGCCAGGTCGGACACGTTCCGCTCGGTGGCCGGATCGACACCGCGGACCTGGACGCCTCGCAGCGTCTGGTCCCGCGCGATCATTGCCTGCGCCGACACGTAAGGCGCACCGGCAAGCACCTCGGGATTCTTTTGGCAAGCTCGGTCAGGCCACGCCAGTCGCCCAGGGCCGCTCCGCGCTCGCCACTGTTGGAAAACAGTTCGATGTGCGGCAGCACCGAGAGCATGCGGTCCCGGACCTCTGTTTGAAAGCCGTTCATGACGGAAAGGACGATGATCAGCGCCGCCACGCCCAGCGCAATGCCTGCCATCGAACTGCCGGCAATAAAGGAAATGAAGCGGTCACGACGCCGCCCGCGGCCGGCGCGCGTGTAGCGCCAGCCGACCCAGAGTTCGTAGGGAATATTGAGCACGCGCGTATTATGTCAGATGCCTGCGGCTGGCTCAGCCGCCGCCGGTGTCCAGTCGTCACAGACATGGCTGCGATTCCCTTGCGCCGCCCCGTCGCGCCGCCCCCGCTTCCGACCGCCTTACAATAGCGCCGTGCCTGCCTCTCCTTCCCTTGTCCTTGTCGTGCCCGGCGCGTTGCCGCCCGGCCCGATCGCCTCCGAAATCGCCAAGCAACTGTCGGCCACGCCGGCGCCCGCCCCCACGCTTCTGAAGTGGCTGCGGACAGCGCCCGCGACGGTCAGCCAGCCGCCCGTTGCCGATCCCAAGGCCACGCCGTCCGAGGCCTGGTGGCTGCACCGCGCCGGCTTCGAGCCGCCCGCTGCCCCGGTCGAGTCGGACCGGCTGGCGACGCAAAGCGATGGCTCGGCGGCAGGCAAGCTGGAAGGTTCAAGGGCGCCGCTGGGTTCCGGGCTGGCCGCCCTGCTCGCTCCCGACGCCCAGGGCGATGCGCCCATCTGGATTGCGGACCTGGCGCACATCCAGGTCGGGCGCGACGGACTGGTATTGACCGACACGAATTCGCTGGATGTCACCGCCGACGAATCGCGGGCATTGCTGGCTACGGTCAGGCCGCTGTTCGACGCCGACGGGCTGACCATCACGTATCTGAGCCCCCGGCGCTGGCGGGTCGGCCTGCCAGACGGCCTTGCCCCCTACGCGGCCACACCGTCGGCGGTCATGGGCGGAGACCTGAACG
This sequence comes from Pigmentiphaga litoralis, assembly GCF_048632615.1. Lineage (GTDB taxonomy): Bacteria > Pseudomonadota > Gammaproteobacteria > Burkholderiales > Burkholderiaceae_B > Pigmentiphaga > Pigmentiphaga litoralis_B. Next base: position 5,231,290 of record NZ_CP184479.1, on the reverse strand, counting down.
AGTACTGGCCCAAGGGCCTTCCCGCGCGTCCATGGCGCCGCCTGGCCAATGACGTGCAGATGAGCTGGCACGACCATCCGGTCAATGACGCCCGCGCGGCACGGGGCGAACCCGCCGTGAACGGATTGTGGCTGCACGGCGGCGCGCCCCCTGGACGCCTGCCTGGCGCGGCACGCCGCCGCGTCATTTGATTGGCGACCCAACGTGGCTGCAAGGGCTGGCTGAGCGTGCCCGCATCGCCTGGAGCGGCAGCAGCACGCCCGCTTCGCAAATCAAGACGGACGCGGCAATACTGCTCGACGCACTGGAGCTGCCCTGCCGCGCGCAGGCCTGGGGCGACTGGCTCACGGCTCTCGCCCGGCTCGACGCCGACTGGTTCGCGCCGCTGGATGCCGCCCTGCTCAATGGCGGCATTCAGTCCATCGACCTTGTATTTCCCGATGTCGAACGCCATGTCACCTTACGCCTGACTGCGCGTCCCAAGGCGCTGCGCTGGCTTCCTCAACCCAAACAAGATTGGACCCGCTGGTGGCTGCACCCCGAATCCTGACGCGCCGCGTCGACAGCGGCATCGCCCAACGCCTGGAACGCTCAGGCATACACCCCTTGCTCGCCCGCTTGTGGGCAGCGCGTGGTGTGGCGGAACCGGCTGAAACGCGGGGCGATTGGACGTCGATGCTGGCGCCGCACGGGCTGACGCACGCCACCCGCGCCGCCGAACTGCTGGCCGACGCCATTCGTGACCGCAAGCGCCTGTTGATCGTGGCCGATTACGACTGCGACGGCGCGACGGCGTGCGCCGTCGGCATTCGCGGGCTGCGCAGCATGGGAGCCCATGTCGACTTTCTCGTGCCGAATCGCTTCGAGACCGGCTATGGCCTGTCGCCCGCCGTGGTCGAACTGGCACTGGCGCATCCCAGGATGGGCAAGCCGGACATCATCGTTACGGTAGACAATGGCATTGCGAGTATCGATGGCGTCGCGGCCGCAAAGGCAGTCGGCATCGACGTCATCGTGACCGACCACCATTTGCCCGGCGACGTGCTGCCCGACGCGCTGGCCATCGTCAACCCCAACCAGCCCGGCTGCGGTTTTCCATCCAAGAATCTGGCGGGTGTCGGCGTCATTTTCTATTTGATGCTGGCGTTGCGGGCGGAACTCCGCAAACGCGGCGTCTACCCGCCCGATGGCGGGCCGCGGCTCAACACCCTGGTTGACCTGGTTGCGCTGGGCACGGTGGCCGACGTGGTCAAGCTCGACGCCAACAACCGCCTGCTGGTTGCGCAAGGCCTGCAGCGGATCCGCAAGGGGCTGATGCAGCCGGGCGTGCAGGCGCTGTTCGCCGTGGCGTCTCGTGCTCCGCGCGAAGCCAGCACCTTCGACATGGGCTTTGCCTTGGGTCCCCGCGTCAATGCGGCCGGACGCCTGGCCGACATGAGCCTGGGCATCCGCTGCCTGATCACCGATGACGAGGACGAAGCCCTGCAACTGGCGCGTCAGCTCGACGCCATCAACCGCGAGCGGCGCGATATCGAAGCCACGATGCGCGAGCAGGCGCTGCGGGCGGTCGACAACCTGACCGCGTCCATGAACGCCAGCGTGTGTGTATTCGACGCGGGCTGGCACCAGGGCGTGGTGGGACTGGTCGCGTCGAAACTGAAAGACAAATTCTGGTGTCCGACCATTGCCTTCGCACCCGCCGGCGATGGCGAGCTGCGCGGCTCCGGCCGTTCGGTCCCGGACGTGCACCTGCGCGATGTCCTGGACCTGGTATCCAAACGCTATCCGCAACTGATCCGCAAGTTCGGCGGACACGCCATGGCGGCGGGGTTGACGCTGCACGAGTCGGACTTTCCCGTGTTCGCGTCGGCGTTCGATGCGGCTGTGCGCGAACTGACCGGCCGCAGCCAGTTTGAACCCGCACTGGAAACCGATGGCTCGCTCGACACCTGCTATGCCAACACCGAAATGGCAACGCTGCTGGATCAGCAGGTCTGGGGCTCGGGTTTCCCGGCGCCGGTGTTCGTCGATACCTTTACCGTGCGCAACCAGCGCATCGTCGGCGAAAAGCACCTGAAGCTGGCGCTGGAGCGGGGCAGCCAACGTTTCGACGGCATCTGGTTCGGACAGGCCGATTCGCTCCCGGCGGCGGTCGATGTCGCCTATCGCCTGGGACTCAACAACTGGAACGGCATGGTGGCGGTGCAACTGCTTGTTGAACATGCCGAGCCCGCGCGCCGCAACGAGCGCTAAAATACGAAGTTACGCCGAAATAATTGCATAGGAAGACCATGGAAGCAGAACGCCTGAACCAGCTCGAAGCTCGACTGCAGGACCTGAGTGCGCGCACTCAGGATCTTCGGAGGTATCTTTGACTACGATGTCAAAGAAGAACGCCTGCACGTAGTCAACGCCGAGCTGGAAAGCGCGGAAGTCTGGAACGACCCCAAGCACGCCCAGGAACTGGGCCGCGAAAAAAGTCCCTTGAAACCATCGTCGACACCATCCGTGAATTGACGACCGGCCTGGCCGACGCCAGCGAGCTGTTCGAGATGGCCCGTGGCGACGACGACTTCGACACGCTGGCGTCGATCGAAGCCGATACGGCGGCCCTGCAAGTCAAGGTCGAAGGGCTCGAATTCCGCCGCATGTTCAACAATCCGGCCGATCCCCTCAACTGCTTCGTCGACATCCAGTCCGGTGCCGGGGGTACCGAAGCGCAGGACTGGGCGTCCATTCTGCTGCGCCAGTACCTCAAATACGCGGAGCGCAAGGGCTTCAAGACCGAAGTCATGGAAGAGTCCGAAGGCGAAGTGGCCGGGATCAAGTCCGCCACGATCAAGATGGAAGGCGAATACGCCTTCGGTTTCCTTCGCACCGAAACCGGCGTGCACCGCCTGGTCCGGAAAAGCCCCTTCGATTCGTCGGGCGGCCGTCACACATCGTTCGCGAGCGTGTTCGTCTATCCCGAGATCGACGATTCCTTCGAAATCGAAGTGAATCCCGCTGATTTGCGCGTCGATACCTTCCGGGCGTCCGGCGCGGGCGGTCAGCACATCAACAAGACCGACTCGGCGGTGCGGATGACGCACATTCCAACCGGTATCGTTGTGCAGTGCCAGAGCGACCGGTCGCAGCACCGCAACCGCGCCGAAGCCATGCAGATGCTGAAGTCCCGCCTGTTCGAATTGGAAATGCGCAAGCGCATGGCCGAACAGCAGAAGCTGGAAGATTCCAAGACCGATGTGGGTTGGGGTCACCAGATCCGTTCCTACGTGCTTGATCAAAGCCGGATCAAGGACCTGCGCACCAACGTCGAAATCTCGAACACGCAAAAGGTGCTCGACGGCGATCTGGATCCTTTCATCCAGGCCAGCCTGAAGCACGGCGTGTGAGGACCGCAACCTACGGTGCCACGGGCGGCACCCTTGTCATCCTGACCGGCGCATCGCGGGGCCTTGGCGCCGCGCTGGCGCTGGCGCTGTGCCGCCCGGGCACCCACCTTGCCACCCTGTCGCGCCACAAGCACACCAGGCTCGATGCGCATGCCGCGGCGCATGGCACGGTGGTCAAGCAGCATCCGGCCGATCTGACCGATGCCGCCGAAACCACACGTGCGATCGATCGCCTCTTCGCCACGTTGCCGCGCAACGCCGAACGATACTGTCTGATCAACAACGCTGGCACGGTGGACCCCATTGGCCAGTCCGGCTCCCTGCGCGCGGACGATATCGCCCAGGCGCTGGCGCTCAATGTCGCGGCGCCCATGTTGCTCACCTCGCGCTTCATCGCAGCGACGGCCGGGCTGCGTGCCGACCGGCGCGTGCTGAACATCTCGTCGGGCGCCGGCCGCAAGCCGATGGCCGGCTGGAGCGTCTACTGTTCGACCAAGGCGGCCATCGACATGTACACCCGCAGCGTCAAGCTCGAACAGGGCGACAGCGGCGTGCGCATCGTGTCGCTGGCGCCTGGCGTGATCGACACCCCCATGCAGGCGCGGATCCGGGCGAGCCAGCCCGACGCCTTTCCCGCGCTCGACAATTTCAAGGCGATGCACGCCACCGGCCAGTTGTCGTCGCCCGACGATGTGGCCGCCCGCATCGTCGCCTACCTGGAACGCGACGATTTCGGCCAGACCGAGATCGACGACATCCGCAATTACTGACTCAAGCCCACCATGACCGATACCCGGCCAACCGCCCCCGAGCCCTTCCCCCAGGACGAAAACCAGATCGTCGCGGAACGGCGCGCCAAGCTCTCGCGCCTGCGCGAAGCAGGCCCCGCTTTCCCGAACGACTTCGTGCCCGCCGACCGTGCCGCACCGCTGCATGCCGCCTATGACGACACGGAAAAGGAAGCGCTGGAAGCGCTTGCCGTGACCGCCAGCGTCGCCGGCCGTCTGATGCTCAAGCGTGTCATGGGCAAGGCCAGCTTCATCACGCTGCAGGACGCCACCGGCCGCATCCAGATCTACCTGAGCAAGGAAAGCGTCGGCCCCGAGATCTATGACGCGTTCAAGCACTGGGACATCGGCGACATCGTGGCCGTGCGTGGCAATGTCTTCAAGACGAACAAGGGCGAGCTGTCGATCCATGCCATCGAACTGCGCCTGCTGACCAAGTCGCTGCGTCCGCTGCCCGACAAGTTCCACGGCATCGCCGACCAGGAAATGCGCTATCGCCAGCGTTATGTCGACCTGATCATGACCGAGTCCACGCGCGCGACCTTCATCGGCCGCAGCAAAGTCGTCGCCTCGATCCGCAAGTACATGATCGACACCGGCTTTCTGGAAGTCGAAACGCCCATGCTGCATGCCATTCCAGGCGGCGCGTCGGCCAAGCCTTTCACGACGCATCACAATGCGCTGGACATGGAAATGTTCCTGCGTATCGCGCCCGAGCTGTACCTGAAGCGGCTGATCGTGGGCGGATTCGAACGCGTCTTCGAACTGAACCGCAACTTCCGCAACGAAGGCGTCAGCCCGCGTCACAATCCTGAATTCACGATGATGGAGTTCTACGCGGCTTACGGCAATTACACGTGGCTGATGGACTTCACGGAAGGCCTGCTGCGCCAGGTCGCGATCGACGTGACGGGCAGCGCCACCCTGATGTACCAGGGCCGCGAAATCGATCTGGCCCGGCCCTTCGATCGCCTGACGATTACTGGCGCGATCCAGAAGTACGCCGAAGGCTATACCGACGAACAGCTGGCGGACGAAGCCTTCCTGCGCGCCGAGCTCAAGAAGCTGGGCGCCCACGTCGATGGCCCGCAACTGGCCCGCGCCGGCATTGGCGCGCTGCAGCTGGCTTTGTTCGAAGAAACCGCCGAAGCGAAGTTGTGGAGCCCCACCTACATCATCGACTACCCGGTTGAAGTGTCGCCGCTTGCACGGGGTTCGGACGATCGCCCGGGCGTCACGGAACGCTTCGAGCTCTTCATGATGGGCCGCGAAATCGGCAATGGATTTTCTGAGTTGAACGATGCCGAAGACCAGGCCGACCGCTTTCGCAAGCAGGTCGAAGCCAAGGACGCCGGTGACGAAGAAGCCATGTACTTCGATGCCGACTACATCCGCGCGCTGGAATACGGCATGCCCCCCACTGCCGGCTGCGGCATCGGCATCGACCGCCTGGTCATGCTGATCACCGACAGCGCCAGCATTCGGGATGTGATTCTGTTCCCGCACATGCGCCGCGAGGACTGAGCGCCACGCCAAAAGAAAGGGGTGTCAGCTTGACCAGGCTGGCACCCCTTTCTTGTTTTGCAATCGGGCCTTTACATCACGGCCACGGCATCTGGTAATTCACGATCGCCGACACCGACCGCCCTGCGCCCACCGAGCAGCTGTCGGTGTAGCAGTACGCCACGTACCCCTTGTCCAGCAGATTGCTCGCGCTGGCGCGGAACTGCAGCCCCTTCAGTTCCGAATACAGCCGGCCAAAGTCATAATTCACGCCGGCATCGACCAGCATGTATGACGGCGCAATGTCGCTGGAACGTCCGGCGTAACCGTAGCTTGCGCCGGTGTGCCCTACCCGGCCGTCCAGCGACAGGCCGGCAAAGCTGCCACGATCCACCGCGTACTTCGCGCGCACGGACACCTGCTGTTCGCTGACGGTCGGGAAGCGGTTGGCCAGCATCGCGCTGTAGGCGTCGTCGGACGTGTTCATGACCGATGAATTCGTGACCATGTATGCCGCGACCACGCGCAGATTGGGCAGGGGCTGCAGCTTGCTTTCGACGGCGGCGCCGCGCACGCGCAGTTCCGCCCAGGCCTGGCAGCCTGCCAGCCCGCAACCGCCGCCTGCATCGGTGGTCTGCGAGTTGTTCTGGATCTGATTGAACGCCGACAGGGTCGTGACCTTGCCGAAAATGTCCGGCACGTAGCGGACCCCCGTTTCGTACTGCTGGCTGGCCGTGGACGTGAACTCGCTGCCGCCAACGGGCGCATAGGTATTCGAGTAGTTCATGTACGGCGCCAGTCCATTGTCGAACTGGTATTTCAAGCCGATCCGGCCACTGACCGTTTCAGTGTTCAGCAGTACCGCGTCAGAGGTGTTCGCGCCGAGATCGATGGTGCGGTTGGTCAGTTGATCGCGCCGGCCGACCAACGACATGGTCCATTTGTCCAGCGTGACCTGATCCTGCACGAACAGCCCCAGCTGGCGTTTTTCGGCGTAGGCCTGGGCCACGGCACGCGGTCCGGCCACAGCGGCGCCGTACGCAGGGTCGAAGATATCCAGTGACGGCGCAAGCGCGACACGCGTCTCGTAGATGTCGCGCGCTTTCAGATAATCAAAACCGAACTTGAACTGGTGCTGCAGGCGAACCGTGGTGAACTTGCCCATGGCATGCGTGCCAAGATTGAAGGTGCCCAGCCCTGGCAACAGGCCGTCGTCGGACGCACGCAGGCTGTCGGGCGTCAAGCCATTGCCCTGTTCGGTCGTGGGCCGTCCGTATTTCAGGGATTGTTTGATCGACCAGGTGTCGTCCAGCTTCTGTTCGAATTCGAAGTCGGACTTGCGCATGGCGGTGGAACGGCCATACCGCTGATTGCCCCAGGCATCGGCAACGCCGCTGTCGGCATCCGGATTCCACTGGGGCGCAGGCGCCACGGGGGAATCGACACCCGGCTCGGTCACGGGAAAGGCGACGGCAGCCGTCGTCGCGTCGCGCGCTGCCGCGTCCCGCGCCGCAGCGGCATAGTCGGGTGGTGTAGCCACCGTGGTAGTGGCGTAATAGACCTTGCCCGGCGACCGGTCAGCGCCCTGGGCCTGGGCGTGGACTTGGTCCTGGGTCTGGCTCTGGACTTGGTCCTGTACCTGCGGCTGCACCTGCAAGGCGCTCGCCGAAGGATCTTCCTTGAGGGATATGGCAGGCGCGCAGCCCGCCAGCACCACCGCCGCGAGTGCTACGAGAGCAACAGGGGCAGTCGAAGCATTCGGAGCAGCCGGCGCGGACGCGTCATGCCCCTGCAACGCCCCAGGACGCCGTCGTCGTCGTGTTTCCGGCAATCTGAAAGTCATGGCGCTCCCGACGCGTGTTGACGGTGGACACGCAGCCCACGCAGTTGAAGCTCAATGGCGCTCCCCCGGCGTGTCGTGACGGGATAGCGCTAGATCTCGTCGATCCAGGCCATCTGGATCGCTTCAAGAATTCCTTCATTCGACCGTGTGGGATCATCGGCAAAACCCGGAAGTTCCGTGACCCAGCGATGCAGATCGGTAAATCGCACGAACTGTGGTTCGACATCGGGATGCCGCTCGACCAATGCCGCCGCGATCTCAAAGGTGTCGGACCAGAGCATGTCAGTGGTTCTCGCTAGCGTGGTTGATCGTGTACTTAGGGATCTCGATGGTCAGATCGGCTTCCTGCACGACGGCCTGGCACGACAGACGCGATGTGGAAGTCAAGCCCCAGGCCTTGTCGAGCATGTCCTCTTCGCTGTCGGTTGCTTCGGGCAGCGAAGAAAACCCTTCCTTCACGATGACATGGCAGGTGGTGCAGGCGCAGGAAAGCTCACAGGCGTGTTCCAGCTCGATGTGATTATCGAGCAGCAGGCGGCAGATCGAGACGCCCTGGGGCGCCTCAAGGACAGCGCCTTGAGGACAGAGCTGGGGATGCGGAAGCACCGTTAACTTGGGCATGATCAAAAACCTGAAATGGGAATCACGGTACGGCCGCGCGGGCAATGCGCCGCGCCGCCGGTCCATGCAATCAAACGACTTCGTCGATACGACGGCCAGCCAGCGCGGCGCGGATGCTGCGATCCATGCGGCGGGCGGCAAATTCTTCGGTACTGGCGGACAAGGCCTCGACAGCGGCGCGGACCGCATCGCTATCCCCGTCGCGCGACGCCTGCTCGGCTTCTTCCAGGCGGGTACGGATGGTGGCCAACGAGTCGGCGTCCAGCAGATCGGCATCGGCCGCCAGGGCGGCCCGCACGGATTCCACCAGGCGCATTGCTTCGACCTGCTGCTCACGCAGACTGCGCGCCTGCATGTCGGTGTCGGCGCTGTTCATGCCGTCCGCCAACATGGCAGCGACTTCGTCGTCGCTCAGGCCATACGATGGCTTGACCGAAATCGACGCTTCCACGCCCGCGCTCAATTCGCGCGCCGTCACGCCCAGCAATCCGTCGGCGTCAACCTGGAAGGTCACGCGGATGCGGGCGGCGCCAGCGACCATGGGCGGGATGCCGCGCAGCTCGAAACGGCCCAGTGATCGGCAATCCGCCACCAGTTCGCGTTCGCCCTGCAGCACGTGGATCGCCATGGCCGTCTGGCCGTCCTTGAACGTCGTGAATTCCTGTGCACGGGCAACGGGAATGGTGCTATTGCGCGCGATCACGCGCTCCACCAGCCCACCCATCGTTTCCAGGCCGAGCGACAACGGAATCACATCCAGCAGCAGCCATTCGTCGCCCGCCGCGCGGTTGCCCGCCAGCAGGTTCGCCTGCATGGCCGCGCCGAGCGCCACCACCTGGTCCGGGTCCAGATTCGTCAGCGGCGTGGTGCCGAACAGTTCGCCCACCTTCTGCTGCACGATGGGCATGCGCGTGGCACCGCCCACCATGACGACGCCCTTGACGTCCGCAACAGTCAGGTCCGCGTCCCGCAAGGCGCGTTTGGCGCTGGTCAGCGTCCGCGCGACCAAGGGCTGGGCCAGGGTCTCGAACCGTTCGCGCGTCAACTGCACCGCCAACGAATAACCCGTCGACAAGGTCAGGCTGGTCTCGGCATGGTCCGCCGACGACAGGGTTTCGCGCAGATTGCGGGCCGCCACGAGCAAGGCGCGCTGGTCTTCCGGGATCAGGGCCGTCAAATGCCAGTTTTCGGACATCCAAGTGACGATGGCCGCGTCGAAATCGTCGCCCCCCAGCGCCGTGTCGCCGCCGGTCGCGATGACTTCGAACACGCCCTGCGACAGGCGCAGCACCGAGATGTCGAAGGTGCCGCCCCCAGGTCATAGACCGCGTACAGGCCTTCGGCGGCGTTATCCAGCCCGTAGGCGATCGCCGCGGCGGTGGGTTCGTTCAGCAGCCGCAACACGGTCAGACCCGCCAGCTTGGCCGCGTCCTTCGTGGCCTGCCGCTGCGCGTCGTCGAAGTACGCTGGCACGGTAATGACGGCGCCGACCAGGTCGTCACCCAGCACGTCTTCGCCCTGCTGGCGCAGCTTGGCCAGGATCTGGGCCGACACTTCGACCGGGCTCTTGTCGCCCTGCACCGTCCGGATCCTGACCATGCCCGGCGCGTCGATGAAGTCGTAAGGCACGTTCAGCTTTTGCGCATCGGCCAGGCCGCGGCCCATGAACCGCTTGACCGACACCAGCGTGTTGTGAGGATCGATGGTCTGGGCGGCAAGCGCCTTGCGCCCGATCTGTACGGCGCCGTCAGGCAGATAGCGCACGGCGGATGGCAGCAGGGCGTCACCCGCCTCGTTGCGGAGCACTTCGGCCACGCCATTGCGTACCGAGGCCACGAGCGAGTTGGTGGTCCCCAGGTCTATGCCCACCGCCAGCCTGCGCTGGTGGGGAGCTTCGGACATGCCAGGTTCGGCTATCTGCAAAAGCGCCATGCGTTTACGTTCTTCTCAGTGTGAATCCGCAAGAGCATCGGCAACCGCATCGATCTCTTCGGAAAATTTTTCTATGAACATCCACTCGCGCACCCGCGCGGCGGCAGTCGCGTAGTCGCGCTCGACATCGAGCAAATCGCCCACCTGACGAGCCATGGTATCGCGTTCGGCGGCCAGTTCGGCGGCAAGGTGGTCCAAAGCGTCCTGGTTGCGCGAGGCGCGCGCATCGTCCAGCGCTTCACGCCATTCCATCTGTTGCATCAGAAAACCGGTGGACATGGCGGTGTTGGTTTCGACCTGCAGGTCGACGCCAGCGCGCTCGCACAGATAGCGAGCGCGGGACAGCGGCGATCGCAGCGTGCGGTAGGCCTCGTTCGCCCGCGACGCCCACTGCATGGCCACCCGCCGTTCCTGCGCGGTGCCCGAAGCGTGGCGGTCGGGATGCACGCGGGCCTGAACGTCTCGCCAGGCGGCGTCGAGCGCGTTGCGGTCCATCGCAAACGTCGCCGGCACGCCCAGCAATTCGAAGTGATCCGGATCCGTCTGCATCAGACCGTGAACGACTCGCCGCAGCCGCAGGACGCCTTTTCGTTCGGGTTGTTGAACTTGAACCCTTCGTTCAGGCCTTCGCGCGTGTAGTCGAGTTCCACGCCCGCCAGATACGGCAAGCTTTTGGGGTCGACAAAAACCTTCACGCCCTGACTTTCGAAGACCTGGTCTTCGGGCGCGCTTTCATCCACGTACTCGAGCTTGTAAGCCAGGCCCGAGCACCCGGTGGTACGCACGCCCAGCCGCAGTCCGATGCCCTTGCCGCGTTTCTGCAGATAGCGGCTGACGTGACGGGCTGCGCTTTCGGTCAGCAATACCGACATGGCTTCCTCACCTATCAGTTCGTACCGTGCTTGGTACGGTAATCGTCGACCGCCGCCTTGATGGCGTCTTCGGCCAGGATCGAGCAGTGGATCTTGACCGGAGGCAAGGCCAGTTCCTGCGCGATTTGCGTGTTGCGGATCTCCATGGCCTGGTCCAGCGTCTTGCCCTTGACCCATTCGGTCACGAGCGAGCTCGAAGCAATGGCCGAACCGCAGCCATAGGTCTTGAACCGTGCGTCTTCGATGATGCCGGCCTCGTTGACCTTGATCTGCAACTTCATGACGTCACCACAGGCGGGAGCGCCGACCATGCCGGTTCCGACCGAGGTGTCGCCCTTCTCGAAACCGCCGACGTTGCGGGGGTTTTCGTAGTGATCGATGACTTTTTCGCTATATGCCATGATGAATCTCCTAGATCAGTGTGCAGCCCACTGCACCGAATTGAGGTCGATGCCTTCCTGGGCCATTTCCCAGAGGGGCGACATTTCGCGCAGCTTGCCCACCTTGCTGCGCAGCAATTCGATGGTGAAATCGATGTCTTCGACCGTGGTGAAACGGCCGATCGTGAAACGGATCGAGCTGTGCGCCAGTTCATCGCTGCGGCCCAGGGCGCGGAGCACATACGACGGTTCCAGGCTGGCGGACGTGCAAGCCGAACCGCTCGACACCGCAATGTCCTTCACCGCCATGATGAGCGACTCGCCTTCGACATAGTTGAAGCTGACGTTCAGGTTGTGCGGAACACGTTGCTCCATGTCGCCATTGAGGTAGACCTCTTCGATCGTCGACAGGCCTGCCCACAGACGGTCACGCAACATGCGGACGCGGTCGCTGTCCACAGCCATCTCTTCCTTGGCAAGGCGGAAACATTCGCCCATGCCGACGATCTGGTGCGTGGCCAGCGTGCCCGAACGGAACCCGCGTTCGTGGCCGCCACCGTGGATCTGCGCTTCGATACGGATGCGCGGCTTGCGGCGGATGTACAGCGCACCGATGCCTTTCGGACCATACGTTTTGTGCGCGCAGAACGACATGAGGTCGACCTTAAGCGTTTGCAGGTCGATCTGGACCTTGCCCGATGCCTGCGCCGCGTCGACGTGGAACACAATGCCCTTGCCGCGGCAGATCTCGCCGATCTGGGCGATGTCCTGAATCACGCCGATTTCGTTGTTCACGAACAGGATGGACGCCAGGATCGTGTCGGGCCGCAGCGCGGCCTTGAACGCCTCGATATCCATCAGACCGTTTTCTTGCACGTCAAGGTACGTAACTTCGAACCCCTGGCGTTCAAGTTCGCGACAGGTGTCCAGCGTGGCCTTGTGTTCGGTCTTGAGCGTGATGATGTGCTTGCCGCGCTCTTTGTAGAAATGCGCCGCGCCCTTCAGGGCAAGGTTGATCGACTCGGTAGCGCCCGACGTCCAGACGATTTCGCGCGGATCGGCATTGGCGAGATCGGCCACCTGCTTGCGCGCGTTTTCCACGGCCTGTTCCGCTTCCCAGCCGATCGAATGGCTGCGCGATGCAGGATTGCCGAAGTGTTCGTACAGCCACGGCACCATGGCATCGACCACACGGGGGTCCACGGGCGTCGTTGCGGAGTAATCGAGATATACCGGTGTTTTGATCATGACGTCTTTACCTTGTTACGTAACCCTTGCCTGCGTGGCCAGGGTGCGCTTACAGCGCGGCAGTGGATTCGGTGGGAGCGCCGGTGCGGCGATCGAGCAGCACGGACTTGGCCGCGTTTGCCTCGTGCAGCTCACGCATGCGCTGCTGATCGACCAGATCCTGCAGTGACACGGAGTCGAGGTACTCCACCATCTTGCGGTTAAGCGTGGCCCAGAGTTCATGGGTCATGCACTTGCCCGATTTGCCATCATTGCCGCGAGTACAGTCCTGCTTGCCGCCGCAGTCGGTCGCGTCGAGCGGCTCGTCCACGGCGAAAATGATGTCGGCAACGGTGACGTGGCGCGCCAGCTTGGCAAGGGAATATCCGCCGCCGGGCCCGCGCATACTGTCGACCAGCTCATGCCGGCGCAGCTTCCCGAACAGTTGTTCGAGGTAAGAAAGAGAGATGTTCTGCCGTTGGCTGATCGCGGACAACGTGACTGGCCCGCTGTGCTGGCGCAGGGCCAGATCGATCATTGCCGTGACGGCGAAACGCCCTTTGGTGGTAAGTCGCATTCAGGACCCCTGAAGTCTATCCTTCGCGCGCCGGGATGGGACTCTGCATGCCCTGGTTCATGAACCACTGGACCCTGCACGCTGCGCCAATCCCTAACGATTTGGTCAAGTATACCTAATTCCCGAACGTTTTGCTAGGGATTACGTGTACGGAGCCGAAGAGGAAGACCGCGAAATGCCGGGCCGGACGTGAAAACACCGCGTCGATACGCGGTGTTGAGGGGGCGCCATGGACATCGTCGCGCGCTGCGGGCGAATCGCAACGGGCGCCGTGCAGGCTGAACACTGGAACAATGACCGGCGGTGACGAAGCAGTCTGCCTCGACGGGAAACCGTCCGAAACGCAAAGTAGCACGCGGGTCAGACACCAGCCCGGCAATGCGAACAATCCGTTGAACGGACGACCCGTAGCCGGACGTGCCCGCTCAGGCGGCCTGATACTGGGTGGCGCGCTTGCGAACGACTTCAAGCAGGCCCTGGCAGGCGTCTTCGATATAATCGAGCACCTTGGCAAAGCCTTCCGGTCCGCCATAGTACGGGTCGGGAACGGTCGCTTCTTCGTATTCATTGGCGAAGCGCATCAACAGCATCAGCTTATGCTGATATTGCTTCGGAGCCTGCTGCTGCAACAGCGCCAGGTTGTCCCAATCCATCGCCAGGATCATGTCGAATTCGCGGAAGTCGTCGGGGCGAATCTGTCGCGCACGAAAATCCGTAATGTCGTAACCGCGTTTGCGGGCTGCAGCTTGCGCCCGTGCATCAGGCGGCTCTCCGATGTGGAAAGCGTGGGTGCTGGCCGATTCGATTCGGACAACGTCTGAAAGACCGGCATCTTTCACCAAACGGCGAAACACGCCCTCTGCGCTCGGCGAGCGGCAGATGTTGCCCATGCACACAAAGAGTACCTTCGTCATCATGTCCGAAAGTGTGCGGGAAAACCCCGCTCAGTTCAAGCTTTTTTAAAAGCGTGCAAAACGCCGAAGCGATGAAAAATCTTTGAAAATCAATCACTTGCGCATAATTTATTGACGGAATAGCGAATTTCCATCGCGCCGTGCACAAGTGTGGTACATCCCGTGTACGAATTTCGCCTAGCCCGTATGCACCACACCGGTGCAACATCCGCCTGCGTCGCAACATGACGTTGGCGACCCTCTCAGCATGAATCGAACCAGGGCCGAAAAGCCATGCGTGCAAGCACGATCAGGTCGGCATTCCACCCATGGCTTCGGCATCGGCTTGCGCACCGGACGCCCCGAACAAACGCTGTTTGAGCGTCATCAGTTGGTCCCGCGCCTGGGCGGCCTTTTCGAACTCAAGGTTACGGGCATGCTCCAGCATGGCTTTCTCAAGACGCTTGATTTCCTTGCTGATCTGCTTTTCGCCCATGGCTTCGAACTTGGCGGCTTCCACCGACAGCTTCAAAGCCTCCTGATCGCCATTGGGTGCATACACGCCGTCGATCAGATCGCGGACTTCCTTCTTAACGCCGCGCGGAACGATGCCATGTTCGGTGTTAAACAGGATCTGCTTTTCGCGCCGGCGCTGCGTCTCGCCGATCGCCCGCTCCATCGAGTCCGTCATGCGGTCCGCATACAGGATGGCGCGACCATTCAGGTTACGCGCCGCCCGGCCGATGGTCTGTATCAAACTGCGTTCCGATCGCAGGAAACCTTCCTTGTCGGCGTCCAGGATCGCGACCAGGGACACTTCGGGAATGTCGAGGCCCTCGCGCAGCAAGTTGATGCCGACCAGCACGTCGAAAGTGCCCAGCCGCAGATCCCGCAGGATCTCGACGCGTTCCACCGTGTCGATGTCGGAGTGCAGATAGCGCACCTTGATGCCGTGCTCACCCAGGAAGTCCGTCAGGTCTTCCGCCATCCGCTTTGTCAGCGTCGTGATAAGGACCCGATCGCCCTGGGCAATCCGCGCATGGATCTCGCCAAGCACGTCGTCGACCTGGTTCAGCGCCGGGCGCACTTCCACGACCGGATCCACCAGGCCTGTTGGGCGCACCACCTGTTCCACGACATTGTCCGCGTGCTCTTTCTCGTAGTTGGACGGGGTGGCCGAGACAAAAATCGTCTGGCGCATCTTGCCTTCGAACTCTTCGAACTTGAGCGGGCGGTTGTCCATCGCGGACGGCAGCCGGAACCCGTAATTGACCAGTGTTTCCTTGCGCGACCGGTCGCCCTTGTACATGGCGCCCACTTGCCCGATCGTGACGTGGCTTTCGTCGATGATCATGAGCGCATCCTGCGGCAGATAGTCGATCAGCGTGGGAGGCGGATCGCCCGGCCGTGCTCCGGACATATGGCGCGAGTAGTTTTCAATGCCCTTGCAGAAGCCCAGCTCCTGCAGCATTTCCAGATCGAAGCGCGTGCGCTGTTCAATTCGCTGCGCTTCGATCAGTTGACCCGCATCCACAAACTGCTTGGAGCGCTCGCGCAATTCGGCCTTGATCGTTTCGATCGCGTTCACGACCGTGGCGCGCGGGGTGACGTAATGCGACCCGGGAAACACCGTGAAGCGGGGAATCTTCTGGCGCACGCGGCCAGTCAGCGGGTCGAACAGTTCCAGCGTCTCGATCTCGTCGTCGAACAGCGTGACGCGCAGCGCCAATTCCGCGTGTTCGGCCGGAAAGATGTCGATCAGTTCGCCCCGCACGCGGAACGCGCCACGGGTGAAATCGGTGTCGTTCCGCGTGTACTGCATGGCCACCAAGCGGCTGATGATCTCGCGCTGCCCAAGTTTGTCGCCCATGCGCAGCAGCATGACCATCGAGTGGTAGTCGCTTGGATTGCCGATACCGTAGATGCAGGACACGCTGGCCACGATGATCGTGTCGCGCCGTTCCAGCAGGCTCTTGGTGGCGGACAGCCGCATCTGTTCGATGTGCTCGTTGATCGACGAGTCCTTTTCGATGAACAGGTCGCGGGTGGGCACGTACGCTTCCGGCTGGTAATAGTCGTAGTACGAGACGAAATATTCGACGGCATTGCGCGGAAAGAACTCACGCATTTCGGCGTACAACTGCGCAGCCAAGGTCTTGTTCGGCGCAAGCACCAAGGCCGGCTTGCCCATGCGGGCAATCACGTTGGCCATCGTGTAGGTCTTGCCCGATCCCGTCACGCCCAGCAGGGTCTGATAGACAAGGCCGTCTTCAATGCCCTGGCACAAGCCGTCAATCGCGGTCGGCTGGTCGCCCGCGGGTCGGTAAGGTTGGTACAACTGGAACGGGCTGCCCTCGTACGTGACAGAGCCGGGCTCAAAGCCCGAGCCGCCCGGAGCGGCGCCAGGAAGCGCTTCGGCAACGTCAAAACCGGCTTCAACGAAGGCATTTGCTTTCTCGAGCGACACAGGCTGCATGCTAGACTCTTGTTTCATCTGGAAAACTTCGGCAGGAAAAGCGGGTGGGAGTTCCCCGACCGCGTGAGCCAGAGGGTGAATGCGTCGGACAACACGGCGTTGGATCGAAGGACGATGACTGCGATGCGGCCGAACGGCTGGAACGAGGTAGAAAAGCGGACTGGGTGCGGATGGGCTGGATCAACGGGCTCGGTGTGTAGTTCTGTGCTGGGTCGTTCTGTACTACGTCGTTCTGTTCTACCAGGTCGTTGTGGGCTAGGTAGTTGTTTGCTGGATCCGTGTTCGCTGGATCGATCTTTCGGCTGGCGTTGCATCGGTGCTGTTGAAGGCTTGGCTCGTTCCGCCCGGCTTAAAGTGAACTTGGGCCTGAAGCCGCAACTTTCAAGTGCCGGCGGGGTGCGGGGTCGATGGGTGGGCGTCAGGCCGTGCTTGACGACAGCACGCCAAATGCAAGATGTTGAGCACAGCGCCGATCACAATATGCCTTTGCCAACATGCTGACCACGACATGCTGACCGCAACACATTGACCGCACACGCTGACCGCACACGCCGACCGCAACACGCTGACCGATCCCCTGCTTTCCTGGCTGACGACCAACCTGTCATTATCCCTGTAGCACTCTTCAACGACAACCCCACGCGCAACGGACGCTTTACATGACCTCGCTCTTCGCCGCCGTAGAACTGGCTCCCCGCGACCCTATCCTCGGGCTGACGGAACAATTCAATGCTGACACCCGTAGCAACAAGGTGAATCTCGGCGTTGGCGTGTACTACAACGATGAAGGGAAGATTCCCCTTCTGGGCGCGGTCCGCAAGGCCGAACTGGCGCGGATCGAGGCGGCTGCGGCGCGCGGGTACCTGCCGATCGAAGGCATCGTTGCCTACAACCAGCTCGTGCAGAAGTTGTTGCTGGGCACGGACTCCCCGCTGATCGCCGAGGGCCGTGCGCTGACCGCACAAAGCCTGGGCGGCACCGGCGCGCTCAAGGTCGGCGCCGATTTCCTGAAGCGCCTGCTGCCAGGCGCCAAGGTCGCCATCAGCAACCCGAGCTGGGAAAACCACCGCGCGCTGTTCGAGGGCGCCGGCTTTGAAGTCGTCAACTACCCTTATTACGATGCCGCCACCCACGGGGTGGATTTCGATGGCATGCTCGCGGCGCTGCGCAGCTACCCGGCCAATACCGTGGTCGTTCTGCATGCGTGCTGCCACAACCCGACAGGCGTCGACCTGACGGTGGACCAGTGGCAGCAGGTCGTGGCGGTAGTGAAGGAAGGCGGGCTCGTGCCCTTCCTGGACATCGCTTACCAAGGCTTCGGTGACGGCATCGATGCCGACGCCGCGGCCGTTCGTCTGTTCGCCGATGCGAATCTGACCTTCCTGATCAGTTCGTCGTTTTCCAAGTCGTTCTCGCTGTACGGCGAACGCGTCGGCGCGTTGACGCTGGTCGCCGCGGATCGCGAAGAAAGCGCCCGTGTGCTGAGCCAGCTCAAACGCGTGATCCGCACCAACTATTCCAACCCACCCACGCACGGCGGCACGGTCGTCGCCCAGGTGCTTGGTACACCGGAGCTGCGCGCCGAATGGGAAACCGAACTGGCAGGCATGCGCGATCGTATCCGCGACATGCGCAAGGCTCTGGTGCAAAAGCTGAAAGACCGTGGTGTCGAACGCAATTTCGATTTTGTGCTGAAGCAGCGCGGCATGTTTTCGTATTCGGGTTTGACTCCTGACCAGGTGGATCGCCTGCGCGAAGAACATGCGGTCTACGCAATTGGCACGGGCCGTATTTGTGTTGCCGCGCTGAATTCGCGCAATATCGACGCCGTAGCCGACGGCATCGCCGCGGTTCTTAAGTAATTCGGTTTGAAATTCGCGCTCGCTTGCAAAACTGCTTTTTATTGATATAGAATAGCGGGCTCGCTTCAAGCAAATCGTTTCAGCAGTTTGGCCCGATCAGTTTGAAGCAGCTGCAAGTGAAAACCATGCAGTATTGCAAGACAATTCCCTGATAGCTCAGTCGGTAGAGCGACGGACTGTTAATCCGCAGGTCCCTGGTTCGAGTCCAGGTCGGGGAGCCAGAATAAAGAAACCGGGCGTCATCCTACGATGGCGCCCGGTTTTTTGTTTTTGGGTGTTGTCCGCCGCGATGGCTGCCTCGAAGGACCTGCCCGCGAACGCTCCGGCGTACACCCCGGCTCTGACTTTTCGCAGGTATCTAGCCTCTGTACCTTAGGCTTTCCATCGGTAATACATCCACACACCCATGGCCGACCGCTTGCCCTACTGTTTGGCTGAAGCGCGGGTCGATCGACGCCGTCATCGTGACGCCCGACCTTTCCCGAACATTCCACCTAAAACGCAGAGGCAAGCCATGGGTATTCTGAGCAACATCTTCAGCAAGATTTTTCCGTCGTCACATGCGGCCGACAAGCCAGCCGAAGGCGCCGCGCCTGCTGGCGCGCCGCCAGTAGGGTCGGCACCGGTTGGCTCGCCCGCACCGGGCACGGCCGCAGCCCCGGCCGCCATGTCGCAAGTGGATGTGGAAGCCATTCTGGATGGCAAGGCACAACAAGCAGGTGAAAAGCTGAACTGGCGCACGTCGATCGTCGACCTGCTGAAGTTGCTGCAGCTGGACAGCAGCCTGCAGTCGCGCAAGGAATTGGCGCAGGAACTGAATTATTCTGGCGACACCTCGGACTCCGCAGCCATGAATATCTGGCTGCACAAACAAGTGATGAACAAGCTGGCCGCCAACGGCGGCAAAGTGCCTGCGGACCTGAAGGACTAAACCCCGGGATACACTGCAGGCAGTACACGAAACAGGAGCTCCATCGAGCTCCTGTTTTCATTCGTGGCGGCCCGATTCGCCTTGAGCCATGCGGGTCCGCGGGTCAGCCCCAAGGCAGGCGCCCGGCCACTCCGGTTATCATCCTTGCCTGCGACCGCCCAGGCGGCACTTTTCCACTACCAGACTTTTTCATGCCCCATCTCAAACAAAGCGCCTACTCCACCGAAGAACTGTTGAGCTGCAGCCGCGGCGAATTGTTCGGACCAGGCAATGCGCAACTGCCCGCCGGCAACATGCTGATGATCGACCGTATCGTCCATATCTCGGACCAGGGCGGCAAGCATGGCAAGGGCGAGATCATCGCCGAACTCGATATCACGCCGGACCTTTGGTTCTTTGCCTGCCACTTCGAAGGCGACCCCGTCATGCCGGGCTGCCTGGGTCTGGATGCGATGTGGCAACTGCTGGGCTTCTACCTGGGCTGGCAGGGCAATCCCGGGCGCGGCCGCGCGCTGGGTTCAGGCGAAGTGAAGTTCGTGGGCCAGGTGCTGCCGACCGCCAAGAAGGTCACGTACCGCATCGACATCAAGCGCACGATCAACCGGTCGCTGGTTTTGGGCATTGCGGACGGTTCCATGAGCGTGGATGGCCGCGAAATCTATACCGCCGAAGGCCTGCGCGTCGGCCTGTTCACGTCGACCGAAAGCTTTTAGAACCGTAACGGTCCGCAAGAGCCGACTGAGTTTCCCGCCGCATGACACGCCCGTCCGTCCGCCGCGTCGCCTGGCTGGCATTGCTGGCCGCGGTCATGCACCTGCTGCTGCCTGCCGGGCATGCCATCGCGGCGGGCGGCGTGGCGCGCGGCGTTCTGGCGGGCGCGGCGACCCTTCCTGCCGCGTTCTGCCTGTCGCCGCGATCGCCCTCGAAAAGCCTGTTGCAGACCGCGACAGCGCCTGGCGGCAATCCCACACCATCGCATGACATGACTGCGGCCTTGTGTCCGCTCTGCATCGCCGGCGCCATGGCCGCCGTATTGCCTGCGGCGCCTGAGCTGACGGCATGGTCGGGCACCCTCTCCCACGTCCTTGCGCGACGCGCTGTGGACGTACCAGCGCCCGGCGGCGTCCTGCTGTCCTTCCTGTCCAGAGGCCCGCCCGCTCAAGGGTGACGACTCTTCCGAGTCCCTTCCTTTCGTGCTGCCCGGCAGGCCCTGGCGCCGGCCCTCTTACGACATTCAGGATCATCATGACGCTGCGTACCCTTACCCTGACCGCCCTGCTTCTGGGCGCCCTGAGCACTTCGGCTTTCGCCCACGGCTACAAGGCTGGCGAGATCGACATCGGCCACCCGTGGGCTCGCGCCACCGTGCCAGGCCAACCGGCTGGCGGCGGCTTTCTCAAGCTGGACAACCATGGCAAGGACGACAGGCTGCTGGCCGTGCGGTCCGACGTCTCGGCAACGGCCGAAATCCACACCATGGAAATGAAAGACAACATCATGCGCATGCGCCAGGTCGAGGGTGTGGCGGTGCCGGCCGGCAAGACGGTCGAATTCGCGCCGGGCGGCTATCACATCATGTTCATGCAATTGAAGGCCCCACTGAAACAAGGCACCACCTTTCCGGCTACGCTGGTCTTCGAAAAGGCGGGGGAAGTAAAGGTGGATTTCAAGGTGGAAGCCATCAACTTCGGGGCCCAGGGCAAAGCCGCCGCCGGGGGTCATCAGCACCACTGAACCGCAGGTATTTTGTAACGCGCGAACCCGGCGAAACCCAGCAACCATGCGGGTTTCGCCGTTTTTACGCGCGAGTGTTGGAAAGGTGCAAGGTTTTCGTCAGTCCTCTGTGCAACAATCGCGGCGACAGTCAGATTCCCTGTTCTTCGAGAGTTACGTTGATACGCCTGCACCTTGCCCGTTTTGCCCTGCTCGGCAGTGTCGCTTTCGCGCTGAACGCGTTTGCCGCCGCACCCTCCGCCGCACCTGCCCCCGTCCCCGCTCCCGCCGCAACCACGGCGGCCAAGGCGGCGCCGACCGCCCCCATCATCGTCCTGAATTCGCTTGATGCGAACCTGAGCCTGATCGACCCGGTCACCTACCAGGAAACGGGCCGCATACCGACCGGCAAGGAGCCGCATCATCTGTATCTGACGCCCGACGAGAAGTCGGTGATCGTTGCCAATGCGTCGAGCGACTCGCTGACGCTGGTCGACCCGCGCACGGGCAAGTTCCAACGCACCATCACCGGCATCGTCGATCCGTATCACCTGCGCTTTTCGCCGGACATGAAGTGGTTCATTACCGCCGCGAACCGCCTGGACCATATCGACATCTACCGCTGGCAGCCGCTGCCGGCGGGCGGTTTCGACCTGAAGCTGGCCAAGCGCGTGCCGGCCGGCAAGACGCCCAGCCACATCAATACCGATAGCAAGAGCACGACGGCATACGTGTCGCTGCAGGACAGCGACCAGATGATCGCGATCGACCTGGCCACGCAGACGCCCAAGTGGACGATTCCGGTTGGCAAGATGCCGGCCGACCTGTTCGTGTCGCCGGATGACAAGTTCCTGTTCCTGGCACTGACCGGCGACAGCTTTGTCGAGGTCTACGACCTGACCGTGTCGCCGGCCAAACTCGTCAAGAAGATCAAGACGGCCGCCGGCGCGCATGCGTTCCGGGCGCAGGGCGACAAACGCCACGTGTTCGTCAGCAACCGGGTGGCCAACAGCATCAGCCGCATCGACATGCAGACGCAGGCGGTGGTGGACACCTTCCCGGCCCCGGGCGGCCCGGACTGCATGGACGTGATCGACGGCGGCAAGACGCTGCTGGTGACGTCGCGCTGGGCCAAGAAACTGACCGTGATCGACCTGGACAGCAAAAAAGTGGTGCGCCAGGTCAACGTGGGCCGATCGCCGCATGGCGTCTGGACGCTGGATCATGTTCCGCTACGGTAGACGCGTCAGCCTGGGGCTGGCCGTGGCGGGCTTCGCTGCCAGCACGGCATTCGCGGCCGACTGCAGCAAGCCGGTCTACCTGACCTTCGACACGGGGCACATGGGCGTCGCGCCGCTGATTGCCGACGTGCTCAAACGCAATGACGTCAAGGTGACCTTCTTCCTGGCGAACGAACGGACGCAGACCGAAGGCGGAAGCCTGGACGACCAGTGGGCGCCCTGGTGGAAAGCGCGCGCGGCCGAAGGCCATCTGTTCGGCTCGCACACGTATGACCATGTGTACTGGCTGGCGGATCAGGCCGGCGGCACGTTTCGCATGAAACCAAGCGCCGGTCCCAACGCCGGGCAGATCCGCCAATGGACGTCGGCGGAATATTGCGCCGAGCTGAACAAGGTGGCGACGCGTTTCAAGGCGATGACCGGCCAGACACTCAGTCCGCTGTTCCGCGCGCCGGGTGGCAAGCAGTCGCCCGCCCTGCTGGCGGCGGCGAAAAGCTGCGGCTACAGCCACGTCGGCTGGGCCGAGGCGGGTTTTCTGGGTGACGAGCTGCCCAGCAAGGCCTATCCGAACAAAGCCCTGCTGGATCGCGCGCTGCAGCGCATCCGGCCGGGCGATATCCTGTTGGCGCACCTTGGCATCTGGTCGCGTCAGGATCCTTGGGCGCCCGCGGTGCTCGAGCCCCTGATCGTCGGTCTGAAGGACAAGGGCTTCTGTTTTGCCACGCTGAAAACGCACCCGGCCTATCGGGAGTGGCTCAAGACAAACGGTTGACGATGGACACGATCACTGACCTTTTTGCCGCCGCCCAGCAATGGCTGTTCGAAGCGGCCATCCAGCCCCTGTTGTTTGCGATGGGCATGGGCAATCTTGTCGAAGACGCCTTTGACGCCACCATGTGGCTGCTGGTGGGCGTGATCCAGATCGTCGTGCTGGTCGCGGTGATCGCGCCGATGCAGCGCTGGAAGCCCGTGGAACAGGTGACCGACCACCGCGGCATCCGCCTCGACATGATCTACACGGTGATTCATCGGCTGGGCATTTTCCGCGTCGCCCTGTTCTTTGCGATCGACCCACTATGGAATTCGATGTTCGGCAGCCTGCACGTGATGGGGCTGTCGTCCTTCCAGCTGGACCAGCTGTGGCCTGGCGTGACTGACGGTCCGATTGCCAGCCTGCTGCTGTACCTGTTGCTGTTCGACTTGCTGGGCTACCTGTTCCACCGCGCGGTGCACAGTTACCGGTGGCTGTGGGCGCTGCATTCCGTGCACCACAGCCAGCGCCAGATGACCATGTGGAGCGATGACCGCAACCATTTGCTGGAAGACCTGCTGCACGACACGATGCTGGTGATCGCATCCCAGCTGATTGGCGTGGCGCCTGGCCAGTTCGTCGCGATCGTTGCGATCAGCAACCTGATCGAAAGTTTTTCGCATGCCAATGTGCGCATCAGCTTTGGCCGGATCGGTGAAAAGCTGATCGTCGGTCCGCGCTTTCACCGCCTGCATCACGCGATCGGGTTGGGCCATGAATCGCGCGGCCGCCGCCTGGGTGGCCATAACTTCGCGGTGCTGTTCCCGATCTGGGACATTCTGTTTGGCACGGCGCACTTTGGCGGCAAGTACGAAGCCACCGGCATTCGCGACCAACTGCCCGAAGAAGGCGGCCGAGACTATGGCCAGGGTTTCTTCGCCCAGCAGTGGTTGGGGCTGAAACGCATGGTGGGAAGGGGCTAGGCCGTAGCCATCAGCGTCTTGATATCCGATGCGCATTCCTGCGCACTCTGGTCATGGCGCAGCGCCAGGCGGAGCTTGCCTTTCTGATCGAACACGTAAGTCAACGACGTGTGGTCCATGGTGTAAGACGTGCCCGTGGGCACCTTCTGGTAAAACACCTTGAACGCGTCCGCCGTGGCTTTGGTTTCCGTCAGGTCGCCCCGCAGGCCCACGAAAGTCGGATCGAAGGCTTCGGTGTAGGCCTTCAGTACTTCCGGCGTATCGCGTTCGGGATCGATGGTGATGAAGATCACCTGCACTTTGTCGGCGTCGGCGCCCATGATCCCGCGCATTTCGACCGCCCGCGCCAGTGCGGTGGGACACACATCCGGGCACTGCGTGAAGCCAAAAAAGACCATGACGGCTTTGCCGGGAAAGTCGGCCAGCGTCCGTTCCTTGCCCGCGGGATCCTGCAACTTGAAGTCGGTGGCGAAGGTGGCCTGCGACAGGTCGATGCCGTGGTATTCGGCCTTCCTGGAGCAGGCAGCCAAAGCGGCCAGGGAGGGAAGCAGCGTCGCGGCCAGGGCGGTGCGCAGAACACGGCGGCGGGTCGACAGCTTGTCGTGGATGGACACTTCGCCAGCTTCCGAAGCAGGCGCAAGGGGCGAGACCGGCATACTGGCCGGCCCATGAACGACGGGGAAAGGCATGACGTTCCTATGTCGATAAGGTACGCGCACAGAACATGGAGCGGGCGCGCGGGACGAATGGAGTGCGTCATAGTAGCAGCCGGGTGCATGCCGCCTTTTGACGAGAACGCCTGCGCGCCCCAGGCTGGACAGAACCACGCACCGGTTTGGAACGCGTCGCCTCTTGGCAGACCCAGTGCCTTCCGGCGGCGCACCGTTGCCGTGCGCCCCGCCGCCGTATCCCGCCAGCCATCGCCCCGCGACCCGTCCTGCAGGCCTGGCACACCGTTTGCAAGAAACGGGGACGTCGCCGTGACGTGTTCCGACCGAGGATGCACCGTGCCCCACCGCAGAACCTTCATTGCCGCACTCATAGTCACCGCGAGCGCTTCCGTGGCCTGGGCCACGCCCGCCGCCGCCGCCGACCAGGTCATCCGGGTCGGCACACTCAAGTTGATCCACGCGATCACCCCGTATTTCTACGAAAAGTTCACGCCTTCCGGCTACAAGATCGAGGTGGTCCCTTTCGAGACGCCCACGGATGGCAAGAATGCCGTGGTGACGCGATCGGTGGACTTCGGTGCGTTCGGCCTGGCTGCCGCCACGCTGGGTGGCGCGGCGGGCGAGCCCGTGGTGATCATTGGCGCCCAATGCAATCGCGGGATGGCGATCGTCGGCCGGGCCGACGCGCCCGCCAATTCGGTCAAGACGCTGAAGGGCAAGAAGATCGGCATACTGCCGGGCTCGACGCAGGAAGTGGTGTTCCTGGACCGGCTGAAGCAGGAGGGCATGACGATCAAGGACGTGCAGTCCGTGCGCCTGTCGTTCAGCGAAATGCCGACCGCCATGGAACGTGGCGACATCGATGCGTACGTGGGCGCCGAACCCGGTCCTTCGATCAGCGTGGGCCGCGGCGTCGGCAAGGTCATCGAGTTTCCGTACAACACACCGACCGGGTCCGTGAACATGGTCATGACGACGCATGCGGATACCGTCAAGGCCAAGCCGGAACTGATCAAGGTGTTTCTGGAGATCCACCGCAAGGCCACCGAGTACGCGATGTCCAATCGCGCTGCGTTCATTGAGATGTCGTCTGCCAAGCTGGGCATCCCGGCCAAGGTCGTGGAAGTGGCGGCGCCCAACGTGGAGCTGACCTGGAAGATCGACGACGACTGGACGACGCGCGCCAAGTATTACGGCGCCCAGATGCTCGACAAAAAGCAGATTCGCCAGCTTCCGAACTACGCGACGTTCATCGATACCACCTTTATCCAGCAGGTCGCGGCGGCGAAATAATGGCGAGCCTTCCGACTCCGCCGAGCGGCGCCGTGCCCCTGCCCGACAGCAACCAGGCCGCCGAGACCGGTGCACAGCGCACGGCGGCCGGCACGCTGCGGCGCGTCGTGACGCCGTGGCTGTTGCCGCTGGGCCTGCTGATTGCCTGGGATCTGGCAGTCCGTCTGACGCGCACACAGTTGATTCCCCTGCCCTATGACGTGGCGCGCATGCTGGTGGACTTCACGGTCGGCGGGGTCTACGACGATGCGTTCAGCGAAACCTTGCCGCTGCATGTGTGGAAGTCGGTCACGCGGGTATATGGCGGCTTCTTTGCGGCGGCGATCGTCGGCATTCCGCTCGGCCTGCTGATCGGCCGCATCAAGCTTGTGCGGGACGTGGTCGACCCGACCCTGCAGCTGCTGCGGCCGGTGCCGGTCACGGCCTGGCTGCCCTTGTCGATGATCTTCTTTGGTCTTGGCCCGAATGCCGCGATCTTTCTGGTGTTCCTGGGCGCGTTCTATCCGATCGTCTTCAACACGACCTTTGGGGTACGCGCCGTGGACCACCGCCTGTTCGAGGCGTCGGCCATGCTGGGCTGCAGTGGCCCGGCCATGTTCCGCCAGGTGGTGCTGCCCGCGGCCCTCCCGGCAATTCTGAACGGCCTGCGGCTGGGTCATGGCTTTGCGTGGATCCTGATCGTGGTCGGTGAAATGACTGGTGTGCCCGAAGGCCTGGGCGCGGTGATCATGGACGGCCGCATGCTGTCGCGAACCGACCTGGTGATTGCCGGCATGATCGTGATCGGCCTGGCAGGCTTCCTGACCGATCGCGTGCTGGTGATGGTGAACAACCGCCTGCTCAAATGGAGTCCGCAACATCATGTCTGACAGCGACCTCCGCAGAAAGCCCCTGCCCATTTTGTCCATCGAAGGCGTGAGCAAACGCTTTTCGGTGGGGGGCAAGACCGTGCAGGCCCTGTCCTCGGTGGATCTGCGCATCGACAAGGGCGAATTCGTGTGTCTGATCGGCGCCTCGGGTTGCGGCAAGTCCACCCTGCTGCGCATCATGGCTGGCTTCGAGACGGCGTCGTCGGGCAAGGTCAGCATGTATGGCGCGCCGATCACCGGCCCCGGACCGGAACGGGGCATGGTCTTCCAGGACTATGGCCTTTTCCCGTGGCTGACGGTCAAGGAGAACATCGGCTTTGGCCCGAAGCAGCGGCATCTGCCCAAGGCCAAACTGGACGAGATCGCCGCCCACTATGTCGACATGGTGGGCCTGTCGGCCTTTGCGGACTACTACCCGGGCCAGTTGTCCGGTGGGATGAAGCAGCGGGTGGCGATCGCCCGGGTGCTGGCCAATGATTGCGAAGTGCTGTTGATGGACGAGCCGTTCGGGGCATTGGATGCACTGACGCGCGAAAAGCTGCAGCAGGACCTGCTGGAGATCTGGGCGCGTACGAAGGTGACCGTCGTGTTCGTGACGCATGCGGTGGAAGAAGCGGTGCTGATGTCGGACCGGGTGGTGGTGATGACCGCGGGCCCGGGCCGCATCGAAGAAGACATTCCGTTGCTGCTGCCCCGCCCGCGTGAGGTGTCCGAGCCGGGCTTCAACACGGTCAGACGAAATATTACGCAGCGCCTGAGCAGCCACGTGGCGTCGAAGGCGCCGGTCTTGGCGGAAGCGAATGTGGCTCGGCCAGCTGGGGTGACGCCATGAGTGCGATCTACCGCGGGATGACGCGGGCGGAACTGGACGCGGCTTATGACAATAGCAAGGGCGTGGCGAACAGCAGTGTGCTGATGGCGGACCTGGACCGGCGCAGTGCGGAGCTGCGGGCGGCGTATCCGGATTACCTGAACCTGGCATACGGCCCGGCGCCGCGCAACCGGATTGATTATTTCGCATCGGGCCGGCCGGGTCCGCTGCTGGTTTTCATTCATGGCGGCTATTGGCAGATGCGGCACAAGGATACCTTCAGCGCCCTGGCGGCCGGGCCGCTGGCGCATGGCATGCATGTGGCGATGGTGGGCTATACGCTGGCGCCGGACGCAACGCTCGCGCAGATCGTCGATGAGTGCCGGCAGGCGGTGGCGTGGCTTGGGGATCATGCACCGACGTTTGGCGGTGATGCGGAACATATGATCGTGTCCGGATGGTCGGCGGGGGGACATCTGGCGGCGATGTGTCTGGACTCGCCGGGTGTGCATAGTGGACTGGCGATCAGCGGCATTTACGACCTGGAGCCGGTGCGGCTGAATTATCTGAATGACAAGTTGGGGTTGACGCCGGCGGATGAGCGGGCATTGAGTCCGCTGCATTTGCCGTTGAGTGCGAAGCCGCTGGTGTTGGCGTATGGGGGGGCGGAGTTGCCGGAGTTGCAGCGGCAGTCGGAGGCGTTCGAGGCGGCGCGGGCGCATTTGCCTGGGCATATTGCGTGTCTGCCGGGGTTGAATCATTTTACGATTCTTGATGAGTTGGTGAGTCCTACGGGGGCGTTGACGCGCAAGGTTCGGAAGTTGGCGGCGTTGATTTAGGTTTCGGGTGATTTGGGGGGCGCGGGGCGTTATGGTTTTCTTGCGTGGCTGGTGTCGGTAGCGGGGCGTTGATTTCTTTCTTGCGCGGCCGTCGTGGGTAGCGGGGCCGGGGGTCAGAGCTGGCGCAATTCCCCCCGGCCCCGCTACCCACGCCGGCCTGGAGTTGAGTGGTTTCGTTGCGTTGGGGGTTGTCTTGGTGCGGGCGTTCTTGGTTGTTGCATTGCTTGGGTGTTGATGCGGCTTGCGGGGGCTTGCTGGTGGTCGGTTGTGACGCGCAGTATTTCTTGCGCGGCCGGCGCGGGTAGCGGGGCCGGGGGTCAGAGCTGGCGCAATTCCCCCGGCCCCGCTACCCGCGCCGGCCTGGAGTTGAGTGGTTTCGTTGCGTTGGGGGTTGTCTTGGTGCGGGCGTTCTTGTTGTTATGGGTGCGGCTTTGGCCCTTCACGAAAGAGGGCTCGCGCAGGGACGGTGCGGGGAGTCGCATTGCAAGGCCTTGCTAAGCCCAGGCCCGGCGTAGGCCGGGACCCAGCGAGCTCGGCCTTGCAATGCGACTCCCCGCGGCGTCCGGGCTCCAAACCAGCAAATCTTCCGCACCGCCTTAGCAAATCTCCCGCCCGCCCCAGTACCCGTTCCGCACCACTCCCCCCTCTTCCAGCACGTCCCCCATCATCCCGTAAAATCCCCCTTCTCAAGGTCACCCTCCCCCCTTTTCCCCCATGCACCCAGCCCCACCCACCCTCACCTGGCAGGAATCCGACCAAGCGCATACGGCGCGGTGGCGGTCGGAGGCGGGTAATGGGCCGCCCAGGCGGGTCGTGATTGCGGACGACACGACGCCGGCGGATACGGCGTATCGGTTGGCGTGCGAGGGTACGGCGTTATTGTGGCGTGGCGACTTCCAGAACGCGCGGCAGTTGCTACAGGCGATGGGCCGGCGGATCGATCGCAAGCCGCGCAAGAAGGTCGCGGGGTCGCCCGCGGACGCGTTCCATGCGCATCGTCAGGCACAGGGGCAGCGGGCGCGTACCTTGGGCATGCTGCTGTTGCCCATGGATGGCGATTACGGCATTCCGTTGCGGCGCGCGCCGGACGTGCGGCTGGCATGCACCGAGGCGTATGGCGAGCCGGACGGTCAGCCGTCCGTGGTGTCGATGCGCGAAGTGCTGGGCCTGGTGGGGGCGCACGAGTGGCGCAAGAAAGGGGTGCCGATTGCGGCGCTGGGCGATCGGATCCATCCCTGGTACGGCGTGTTTGCGCCCGTGCGGGGGAATACATCCAGTTGGTCGATCGGGCTCCGCTGCCGTCCACAACCCTTGCCTTCGATATCGGCACCGGCACGGGCGTGCTGGCGGCGGTGTTGGCGCGGCGCGGCGTCGAACGAGTGGTGGCCACCGACCAGGATGCGCGGGCGCTGGCGTGCGCAACCGATAACCTGACGCGGCTGGGGCTGGCGGCGCGGGTGGAGGTGGTGGAGGCGGACTTGTTTCCGGCCGGGCGCGCGCCCTTGATTGTCTGCAACCCGCCATGGGTGCCCGCGCGGCCCAGTTCGCCGATCGAATATGCCGTGTACGACCCCGAGAGCCGGATGTTGCGCGGCTTTCTGGCCGGACTCGCGGCGCATCTGACGGATAACGGGGAAGGCTGGCTGATCCTGTCCGACCTGGCAGAACATCTTGGCCTTCGGTCGCGGGTGGAACTGGACGGGTGGATTGCCGATGCCGGCTTGGCGGTGCTGGGTCGCATCGATACCCGGCCGCAGCATGGCAAGGCAAGCGATCCGGATGATCCGCTGCATGCCGCGCGATCGGTGGAAGTCACGTCCTTATGGCGGCTGGGTGTGGCGGGAGATGCCACGCGGCTCGGCGCCGCGGCAAACGCCGCGCGGGTGGGTTGCACGGGAGACGCCGCGCGGCTCGGTGCTACGGCAGACGCGGCACGGTTGACCGGTTGAGGCCTGCTGCATGCGCCGTGCGTCTCGAATCGCATGTTCTGCGCCCTGCGGCGTGACGTGTCATGCTTGAACCGTGACGCCGTGCCTGAACCGTGACGCGCCAAGCCTGAACCGTGACGCGTCACGCCTGAACCTTTGCCTGCGAGCCCGTTGCCGGGTCTGCCCATGAAATATCTCGCCTCGTATTCGCCCCAATTGCTGGACCAGGTGCGTCAGCTGATCGAGCAGAATCGGCTGGGCGATTACCTGCAGAAAAAGTATCCGGAACGGCACGCCATTCAGACCGACAAGGCGCTGTATGAATACGTGCTGGACCTGAAGCAGACCTACCTGCGCAGTGCGCCGCCGGTCCACAAGGTGGCTTATGACAGCAAGCTGGATGTCGTCCACCGCGCGCTGGGATTGCACACCGCGATCTCGCGTGTGCAGGGCGGCAAGCTCAAGGCCAAGAAGGAAATCCGGGTGGCGTCCGTGTTCAAGGAAGGGCCGCCCGAATTCCTGCGGATGATCGCCGTGCACGAACTGGCGCATCTGAAAGAACACGATCACAACAAGGCCTTCTATCGGCTGTGCGACAGCATGCAGCCAGGCTACGCGCAGCTGGAGTTCGACCTGCGGCTGTATCTGACGCATCGCGATCTGGTGGGGAAAACGCGCGCGGAATGAGGCGCCGAGTTGGCCGCGGAACGACCGGGGCGAATGGCAAGGCGATGGACATGCGAGTGGGGATGCGCATGCCAATGCAGGGTCTTGATCGGGTCCACCACGTGCGTCCGCCTGATCCGCTCCGTTTAGTCCACGCGCTTGATTTGCTCCGCCAGCTGCACCCGACCTCGCGTCACATCACTCACCATCGCCGCCCAGGCCAATGCGCGTTCGCGCGGCAGGCGTACCCGCCACACGGCGCCGTCGCCGGTAAAGTCTTCCGACTCGAGGTTGGCCGCATGATCGCGCAGCCGCGCGCGCAGCACGGGCATCTCGGCAAAGGTGCAGGCCATCGTCACCACGATTGCTTCAACGATCGGCACCCGGTTAGCCAGGCGCAGGCAGGTCGCCGCGCAGCCGCCATACGCCCGCATCAGCCCGCCTGCGCCGAGCAGGATGCCGCCGAACCAGCGCGTGACGACGACGGCAACGCGATCGCATTCCTGGCCGTCAATGGCGGCCAGAATGGGCCGGCCTGCGGTGCCACCGGGCTCGCCAGCGTCGTGGAACCGATAGACCGATCCAATGCGCCAGGCCCAGCAGTTGTGGCTGGCCGTGGCATCAGCGTGCGTGGCGATGAAGGCCATGGCGGCGTCGGGTGTGGTCACCGGCGCGGCCAAGGCAAGGAAGCGGCTCTTGCGGATTTCTTCGCGATGGGTGGCGATGTCGGCCAGGGTGTAGACGGGCATGCAGCGCCTGCTAAAAATGCATGCCGTCATTTTGACACAGCCGAAATTTCTGCTATAGTTGCGGTCTCAATTCCCTGATAGCTCAGTCGGTAGAGCGACGGACTGTTAATCCGCAGGTCCCTGGTTCGAGTCCAGGTCGGGGAGCCAGAATGACAGGCAGCAGGCGGTAGGTGTTCAGCAAAAACTTTGCCAAGATCTATCGCTGCAGCCGATGAAAAAAGCACTTGTGTCCTAGCGGGCCAGGTGCTTTTTTATTGGCACTGCGGGTTGGGCCTGAGTCGCAGGCTGCCTGGATCGAAACGACGCTGAACACTGCATTCATTGATCCATGCTGCCGGACACCGGATCGTGTTGAACGCCAAACTTTGCTGGACCCTGCTCAACACCGCATCCTGCTGACCTCTGAAACTTGCTGACCTCTGAAACTTGCTGAACCCTAAGCTGCTGGCCCTTGAATCCTGCTTGACCCCTGAATCCTGCCGACCCCGAACCCGCCAACTCTCAATGATGGAATGCACATGACGCTTGCCCGCCGCCGTTGCCTTGTCCTTCATCGATTTTCCGCCGCCCATCTGGCCGAGATCGAAGCGCAGCTTGACGT
Organism: Pigmentiphaga litoralis; assembly: GCF_048632615.1. Lineage (GTDB taxonomy): Bacteria > Pseudomonadota > Gammaproteobacteria > Burkholderiales > Burkholderiaceae_B > Pigmentiphaga > Pigmentiphaga litoralis_B. The sequence continues at coordinate 5,198,875 of NZ_CP184479.1, read as the reverse complement.
CATCTATGCGCCCGACACGGCGCAGCAGGCCGAGGCCATCGCGACCCATGGAAAAGATATCGACATCGTGCTGACCATCGGCGCGCGTGGGCTGACGGCGGACGAGATGGATGCGATGCCCAGGCTGGCGTTCGTCTGCGCTTTGGGCGCGGGGTATGAACGACTGGACGTCGATGCGGCGCGGGCGCGGGGCATTGCATTGGCGAACGGCGCGGGTGCAAACGACGCGTGCGTGGCCGATCATGCAATGGGTCTGCTGCTGGCCGTCACCCGGCAGATTCCGCGGCTTGACCAGCGGGTGCGCGAAGGCGGCTGGCGTGAAGGCCTGCCACCGCCCGCCAGCGTGTACGGCAAGCGCCTGGGCATCATCGGCCTGGGCACCATAGGCCGGCAGATTGCGCGGCGGGCGGCCGGCTTCGACCTTGCGATCGGGTATCACAATCGGCGCCCGCTGTCCGATGTCGATCATGCCTATTTCGATTCCGCGGCCGCGCTGGCGCAGTGGGCCGACATCCTGATCGTGGCCACGCCGGGCGGCGCGGAGACACGGCACATCGTCAACGCCGATGTGCTGCAGGCCTTGGGGCCGCGCGGCTACCTGGTCAACATTGCGCGCGGCAGCGTGGTGGACACCGCTACGCTTGCGCAGGCCCTGCGTGACGGCGTGATCGCGGGGGCGGGCCTGGACGTGTACGAAAGCGAACCCGATGCACCGGCCGACCTGATCGGTCTGCACAACGTCGTGCTGACGCCGCATGTGGCGGGCGCGTCGCCCGAAGCGATCGCGGCGACCGTTGCGTCCTTTCTGGACAACGCCGAACGGCAGGTTGCCGGACGGCCGCTGCGCACGCCGATATGACCTGCGCGCCGTTGACCGCGTGCATCCCGCCTGGGTGCAACAGGGATCGTAGAACCAGCGGTCGCCTTCAATGAACAGCCTGGAAAAAATGCTGTCGTTGATCGACATCGTCGAAGCCGCCGGCGGCCTGGATGCCGATGCATTGCTGGCGCGGTCAGGCCTGCCCCGCAGCACGCTGTACCGCTATCTGAAAGTGCTGGCCGAAGCGGGGCTGATCACGTCGCTGCCCGAACTGGGCTTTACGCTGGGACCCCGTGTGGCCGAACTCGATCACGCCATGCGCCTGCGCGACCCGCTGATCACCGCGAGCCGTCCGGTCATGCAGGACCTGGTGCGCGCGGTGCCCGGCATCGCCCTGCTCTGCCGGCGGTACCAGGACAAAGTGTTGTGCGTGCATCAGGAAGCAGGCACCGACGCCTTTCACAGCCATTACGAACGCGGCTATGCACGCCCGCTGCTCAAAGGGGCGGCCTCGCGCATCATCCTGGCCTATACGCCCACGCGGACCGTGACGCGGCTGTACGCGGAACACCCCGAGGCGTTCGTGGATGCGGGCCTGGGCCACTCGCTTGCCGAGGTCAAGACGCTGCTGGCGCGCCTGCGGCGCATGCGCTGCACCATTTCCAGCGGCCAGGTCACCCTTGGCGTGACCGGCGTGGCGGCGCCGATCCTGGACGGCGCGGGCAATTGCCTGGGCAGCCTGAGCCTGACCATTGCGCGGCCCCACCTGTCCGAGGACGAGCGGCTGACTATCGGTGAACGGGTCATGTTCTGCGCGAGCGCCGTCAGCCAGTCGCTGCGCTTTGCGCCGCCTGGTCCGCAAGCAGCCCCTTCGGCCGCGGTATCTTGACGCGGAACCTTGACGCCGCATCCCGATGCCGCATCGTCACGCGGCATCTTGAAACTGTGACAAAGTTATCCCCATATCCTGTGGACAAGCTTGGGGACATTTGGCTCAGCCGCTCGCGCAAGCCGCATGAAATGGGCGTTCAAAACACATCGAACAAAAAAAGGGCACTGTGGATACTGCGTAACGGGCCTAGCACAAATTCGTGAGATGCGCCCCGGCGCAATCCCCGATTGCCGGCTTGACACCGGCCCGCCCCGGCCCGTAAGGTTCCGACCCCTGAAGTCCCTCCCTGCTCCAAAGCGAATTGCCATGATCGTCTGGTTGAAAGTTCCGTTTGCCGAGAAAGACCAAGCCAAGGCGCTGGGCGCGCGCTGGAATCCCGCGCAAAAGAAGTGGTACGTCAAAGACGTGGCCGACCTGTCGCCGTTCGAAGCGTGGATGACCGAGCAGCCTGCCGCCCTGCCCGACGCGCCACCGCCGTCGACCGATGCGCCTACGTCGGGCGTCGCGATCTATTGCGATGGGGCCTGCCGCGGCAATCCGGGCGGCCCAGGGGGATGGGGAGCGTGGATCCAGACGCCCGACAAGGCCGTGGAAATCTATGGCGGCGCGCCCGATACCACCAACAACCGGATGGAACTGACCGCCGCGATCGAGGCCTTGCGGTGGGTTGTCGAGCCCGCTGACATCATCGTCTATACCGATTCCCAGTACGTGGTGAAAGGCATGACCGAGTGGCGCCATGGCTGGGTCAAGAAGAACTGGAAGGACGTCAAGAATCCGGAACTCTGGAAGACGCTGATCGACGCGGCGCAGCGGCACAAGGTCAGCTTCCGGTGGGTGCGGGGGCACAACGGCCATGCCGGCAATGAACGCGCGGACGCCCTGGCCAACGAAGGGCTCGAACACGCGAAGCGCACGGGCGCGGTCACGGGGGTGATCCGTGAACTGCCGCTGCCCGCCGCACGCGAGGTGCTGGCCGCCGCAGGCTGAGCGGGTGAATGGACGGTCCAGGTTGGCGCGCGAGGTTAGGGGCGCCGCGGGCTCACCGAGCGCCGTTGCATGACCAGGTCGGCCCACGCACCGCAGCACTCAGCCCGCCAGGCTTTCCTGCCTGTCCTCAAGTCGCGCATGCATCGACGGCGACACCGGCCGCTCTGCAAACGCGGTCACCAGATCGTTGCCCGCGGGCGATTGATAGAGCCGCAGACCCAGCTCGGGCAGGATGGCCAGCAGATGGTCGAAGATATCGCCCTGCACCTGCTCGTAGCTGACCCAGGCCGTGCTGGCCGTGAAGCAATACAGCTCGATCGGAATGCCCTTGTCGCCGGGTTCCAGCATGCGCACCATCAGGATCATGCTGGTGTTGATACCGGGATGCTGCTTCAGATACGCCTCGGTATAGGCGCGGAAGGTGCCCAGGTTGGTCAGCCGCCGCTGGTTGACCGGATCATGGCCGGGCTCGCCCAGCTCCTGATTCGCTTCGTGGATGGCTTTCTGCTTCTGGTCCAGATAGTCGCCCAGCAGACGAAAGCGCCGCAACTGGTCCATCTCGCCATCGCGTAAGAATCGCACGCTGCCTGCGTCCAGCCGGATCGTACGTTTGATACGCCGCCCGCCCGACGTGAACATGGTCCGCCAGTTGCGGAAGCTATCCGAGAACAGCCGGTAGGTCGGAATGGTCGTGATGGTCTTGTCCCAGTTTTCGACCTTGACCGTATGCAGCGCAATGTCGATCACGAAGCCGTCGGCGCCCACTTGCGGCATTTCGATCCAGTCGCCCACCCGCAGCATGTCATTGGACGTCAGTTGCACGCTGGCCACGAACGACAGCAAGGTGTCCTTGAAAACCAGCAGCAGCACTGCCGACATAGCGCCAAGGCCGGACAGCAGCAACAGGGGTGAACGATCGATGACGGTTGCAACGATCACGATGGTGCCGAAAGCCCACAACACGATCTTGCCGAGTTGCAGATAGCCCTTGATCGACCGGGTGTGGGCGCGGGTCGACGTGGCGAAGGCATCGTTGGCGGCGTTCATTGCCGCCGACAGCATCAGCATGCCGAACAGCAGCGTGGCCGCCATCGCCAGGTTCCGCAGCACTTCGGTGGCGGAGATCGTCAGATCGGGCACGGCAAGGATGCCGAACTGGAAGACGACGGGTGGCGCCATCTGCGCCAGCCGCTTGTAGAAACCGTGACGGGTCAGTGCGTCGTCCCAGTTCCCCAGGGACAAGTGGGTCAGCAGCTCGCGCATGACGCGTTGAACGACGCGGTGGACGATCACGTAAGCCAATCCCGCCGCCAGGACCAGTGCGACCATGGCGGCGCTGATGCGCGCCCAGGGTTCGGAAAAAATGAGAGAGAGACGGAGCTGTAATGCCTGGAACATGCCTTCCTTTAAAAAAATGTCTAGGTCAGCCTTCCATTATGGCCTACGTAGTAGGACGGTCCCGATACAATGCCGCCCCATGCGACTGTCTTTCCTTTTTCTGCTTTCGGTGTTGGCCGCGCTGCCCGCTCACGCCGCTCCCCTCGTCACCCGCCCCACCGCTGTCGGTCCCCGCGATTTCAAGCACGCCAAGCAGGTCCTGCCCCGGCTGTACGCCAACCTGGAACAGGACTTCTATTGCGGCTGCAACTACAAGGGCAAGACCATCGACCCGAAGTCCTGCGGCTTCAAGCCCCGCAAGAACGCGTCACGCGCATCGCGCCTGGAATGGGAACACGTCGTGCCCGCCTGGAACATCGGCCATCAGCGGCAGTGCTGGCAGCAAGGCGGCCGCAAGCACTGCGCCGCGACCGATCCGGTGTACGGCAAAGCCGAAGGCGATCTGGTCAACCTGGTGCCGGCCATAGGCGAAGTCAACGGCGACCGGTCCAACTTCGGCTTCAACGTGTGGGACAACAACCCCACGCCCATGTACGGCCAGTGCCGCACGGTGGTGGATTTCAAGCATCGGCGCGTACAGCCGCGGCAGGTGGTCCGCGGCCGCATTGCCCGGATCCAGATGTATATGCACACCACCTACCGGCTGCGCATGAGCGACCAGGAACGCCGCCTGTTCTGTACGTGGGCCAAGGCCTATCCGGTGGATGCCTGGGAGCGCGAGCGCGAACAGCGCATCTGGAAGATCCAGGGCTCGGGCAATCCTTTCGTCAGCCAGTCCGCTGCCACTGAACGCTTCTGCGGGACGGATCTGTAGGGTGACGCCGGGGCTGCGCTGCGCGAGGCATCGGCGTACGATGCCGGTATTCCGTAGCACCAGGCTCCCGCACCATGCAGATTGCGCCCCTTGCGCCCAATGAAGAAGACCGGTTGGCGCTGCTGCACGCGCTCGACATTCTCGATACGCCACGTGAACCGGTCTTTGACCTGATCACCAGTCTGGCCGCGCAGGCGCTGCGCGTGCCGGTGGTGCTGGTGTCGCTGGTCGACCGCGACCGGCAATGGTTCAAGTCCAGCTACGGTTTCGACATTCGTCAGTTCGACCGGCAAAGCGCCTTCTGTGCGCATTGCATCGTGCAGGATCCGCCCCTGGTCATTCCCGATACGCTGATCGACGACCGCTTCTTCGACAACCCGCTGGTGACCGGCACGCCAGGCATCCGCAGCTACGCGGGCGTCGCGATCCGCAGCCTGAAGGGTCTGGCACTAGGCACCGTTTGCGCGGTCGGCTGGGAACCCCGCGAATTCGATGAAGCAGACATCGGTTGCCTGAGCCAGGCCGCACTGCTGGTCAGCCATGAACTGCAGCAACGGGAAGCCCTGATCGACAGCCGCCGTGGCGACATCTCGGCATTGCGCGACCTGGACGGCGAAGCGCGTTTTCGTTCGGTATTCGAAGGCGCGGCCGTGGGCATTGCGCTGATCGGCCTGGACGGACGATGGCTCGAAGTCAACGATTCCCTGTGCAACATCGTGGGCTACGGACACGAAGAACTGTCGCATCTGACTTTCCAGGACATCACCCACCCCGGTGATCTCGATATCGACATGGAACGTGTTCAGCAATTGGTGCGCGGCGACGTGGATCGCTACACCATCGACAAGCGTTACATCCGGAAGACGGGCGAGGTGATCTGGGTGAACCTGACCGTGGCTGCCCGCCGGTCGGTCGACGGAACGGCGCTGTACTTCATTTCCATTGTGGACGACATCCAGAAACGCGTCGAAGCCCAGACGGCCTTGCTGGCGTTGCAACAAAGCCTGGAAAGCCGGATCGAGGCCCGTACGCGCGAACTGCAGCACGCCAACGACCAGCTTCGGATGGTGAGCGATAACGTGCCGGCGCTGGTCGCGTATTTCGATGCCGACCTGCGCTACCAGTACGCCAACGAAAAACACCGGTCGGCGTTGGGCAAGGACCCGCAACGGCTGATCGGGCATCCGATCGAAGACGTCATGGACGACGCCGCCACCCAACAGATCCGCGGGGCCCTGGCCACGGCGGGTGACGGCGAACGCGTGTCGCTGGAAATCGCACAGCGGGCGCCGGATGGGTCCACGGCATATACCGCCGTGACGCTGATCCCGAATTTCATCGATCATCGCCTTGCCGGCTATTACTGCATGGCGCATGACGTGACCGAGCGCCACGTGCGAGAACTGGCGCGCGAACAGGAGGCCCGCGAGGACGTGCTGACCGGCGTACCCAACCGGCGCGCCTTCCAGGAACTCCTGCCACGGGCGCTTGAACGGGCCGATGCCACCGGCCAATCCGTGGCGGTGGTGTTCCTGGACCTGGACGGCTTCAAGGCGGTCAATGACAGCCTGGGCCACGAACAGGGCGACATGGTGTTGAAGGAAGTGGCCCGCCGCCTGCGGGAGCGTGCCGGCGCCGGCAACCAGGTCTTTCGGCTGGCGGGCGACGAATTCGTGCTAGTGGTCGAAGGCCTGGCCGACAAAGAAGCCATGCGCGGGCTGACCAGCACCTTGCTGGCTGCCTTGAGCGTGCCTATCGTGCTGGGCGCGAATCAGGTCAGCATGAGCGCCAGCGCCGGCATTGCCATCTACGAGGCCGGCAGCCAGGCATCACCGTCCAGCCTGCTGCGCGCGGCCGACATTGCCATGTATGAAGCCAAACGCAGCGGCACCAGCCAGTACCGGTTCGGGCCGGCGTACGGGGCGCTGCGGGGCTGAGCGGCTAGCGTTGCTGCGGACGACGGCGGTACAGGTAATCGTCCGGCAATCCAAGGCGTCGGCAGGCTTGCACGGCGGGGCTGGACCGCAAGGGGAAACGATCCGCGGCCTTTGCGATCCGCGTGACCAGCCACCGCTCGCCGGGCCTGAGCCCAGCCCGGGATCCCAGTTGCAGCGTGTGCCGGACGGGTGCCGGCACAAGGTCGATGGCGGCCCGCACCATGACCGATTGCAGACCACGCAAGCGCGCCGGCAGCACGGGCACGTGCGCAATGATGGTCAGGAATTCGTGCACGATGTCCGAGGCTTCCAGGCGCGGTTGCATGGCGGCGAACTGTGCCTGCTGGTCGGCTTCGGACACGGGCGCGCCTTGGGCGCCATAGAGCCTTGCTGCCGCGGCGCCCTCCGCGTAGAAGCGATCACGGTCTTCGGGCGTGAGTGACCTTGCGTACACGTGATACGCGTTCAGGAACCCGAAGCTGGCCGTGGCCTGGACCCAGTCAAGCAGGTCCGTATCCGTGGCCCGGTAGGGCGTGCCGCCAGGCGTGATGCCCTGAACCGCGCCGTGCAGCCGCACCACGTGGGCAATCATGGCTTCGGTCTGCTTGCGAGCGCCGTACACGGTCATCATGGCGGCCAGTCCGGTGCGTTGCAGGCGCGCCATCGGCTGCTGCCGGAAGGAGGTGTGTTCCCACACCCCGGTGCGCACCCGTGGCTCCGCCAATTCCAGAATCACCGCCGCCACGCCGCCTATGAAAAGCGTGGCGGGGTTCTTGAAGACCTGCCACGAAACGGAGTCGGGTGCGACCAGTGCGGGTTCGCCCGCCGGCAGCGAAAAATCGACCCGCGGGCCGTCGGACGGCTGAAGCAGGTGGGCGGCCAGGGACTCGACGCGTTGCCGGACGAATCGGGGAATCGGGAGCATGACGGGTCAGGCCTGGATCACCGCGTGCGCCACAGTGTCGGCCAGTCTCCCGGCGCCCCGCCGCCGCAGCGGATCTGCTGGCGGTAAGCCGACGGCATGAACGCCTGACCATCGAACCGCCATTCGGCACGGATGCCGCAGTCGGCCAGGCCCCGCCCTTTCGATACGGATGCCAGGGTAGCCGTGCGCGGGTTGTAGGTGGGCTCGGTCATGCGGCCGGTCGGGTCGGCCGACGCCGTGGGGGCCAAGGCAACCGGGGCCGCCTGCATCCTGTCCGAGGTCGCGTTGGCCAGTTGCAGCGTGGCGCCAGCGGCAGGGGCTGCCCCGGCTTCCAGGCCGGGCGGCAAGGCCAGCGTCAAAACCTGCGCCGCCGCCGGCTCGCCGCGGGGTACACGAAAGATCACGTAGCTGCTCTGGTAAGAGGCGCGGGCGCATTCCACCATCACCAGGGCGTCGTGACCTGTCAGCGCGACGGCAACGTCCGTGGGCGCGCGCGCATCGCAGGCGGCCAGGGCGTCGCTCCCGCGCATGGCCTGGCGGACCCCGGCTGCCAGTGCCCGCGCTTCGGCTGCAGGCAGGGCGGGCGGCGGTGGCGCACCGCGCAGCGCCGGCGCGGCGGGCGCGGCGGCCAACGCAGCCACGCCGCCATGACCGGGCTGGGTCAACGCCGTTTCGTTGCCGGAGCGGGACTGGACATCGTCCATGACCTTGAGGACCTTGGCCAGGCCGTGCAAAGGCACGGCGGGCGCGCTTCGCGTGTCGCCCAGGCTGAGCACCCGGCCATCACGGATGCGGCGCAACAGACGGTAGGCCGAATCGTTGTCGGCCGTGACCAGCGTGGCCTGACCCTGGCCGGTCGCGTCGTCGGGTGACCAGGAAATGGTTTTCAGATCCAGCCGCCGTCCATCCAGCCGGAAGGCCGTGACATCGGGGGATTCGGCGGTGTCGGGAACATCGATCTCGACCGTGAGGGTACCGGTGGGACCCGCGCCGCGTGAAATGCGCATGACGGCCGATTCGGCGTCGCTGAAGCCCTTGGCTTCGCAGAACCGGGTGTTGTCGCATGCCAGGATCCAGTCCTTGGATTCCTGGTACAGGGGGACGGCCGGCGCGGGTGGCGCCTGCGCCGAAGCATCGGCAAGACCGACGCTGAGCGCAAGACCAGCCAGGCCTGCGCCCAGCCTGCCGTGCACGGTTTCGGATCGGGTCATGCGGTCACCCCTGTCAGGACTGAGGACTCAACGCTTGCGGTTGGTCTCTGCCCATTTGGCGAAGGTCGTCATGATCGTCGTCAGGAATTTGCGAGTGTCTTCATTGGTGACCTTCCCCTGGTCGTCAAAGAACTTGTTGACGCCGCCCAGATAGGCCTCGGGTTGCTGCATGACGGGCACGTCAAGAAAGACCAGCGACTGGCGCAGGTGGTGGTTCGCGCCGAAACCGCCGATGCCGCCGGGCGAGCAGCTGATGACGGCGCCCGGACGGCCGCTCCAGGAACTGCCGCCATAGGGCCGCGAGCCGACGTCGATCGCGTTCTTGAGCGCAGCCGGAACCGAGCGGTTGTATTCCGGCGTCAGGAACATGACGGCATCGGCTGCCTGCACTTCGGTACGGAACCGCGTCCATGCCGCGGGCGCGGCGTCGCCATCCAGATCTTCGTTATAGAGCGGCAGGTCGCCAATTTCGACAATGGACAGCTTCAGGGTGTCTGGCGCCACGTCGGCCAGGGCGTGGGCCAGCATGCGGGTGTAGGAGCCTTTGCGCAGGCTGCCGACAAGAACGGCGACGTTGAGGGTCATTCGGGATCTCCGGAAAGGGGAAAGGCAGGGAATGAGGGAACGCAACGCATCTTAGCAACCCCATGCATGCTGGCGAAAGGATGGCAAGCACCGATAACAAACGGACTCAGGCTTGAGCATCTCTTACAGAACCGCATTGCTGGCCCGCCGCGAAACACTGTATATTTGTACAGTCTTTTCTAGGTTGGAGCCCGTCATGCAGATTCTTGCACACCCGCCGTCCGTCCGCCCGGGTGCCTCCAGCCGGGGGCTGCCTTGCGGCCCGCCGCAGTGCCGCCATCGCAGCTACCGCTGGCCTGCGCACCGCAATCGCCTCAGGCGCAGCCCGCCACGCTGTCTCCTGAAAGCCTGCACCCGTCCTTGTGGCGCGGCTCGCAACTGGCGCAGTCAGGGCAGCCTTGCCTGCCGACCGGGCATGACGCCCTGTCGGCCGAATTGCCAGGTGGCGGGTGGCCCACGGGCACCCTGGTCGACCTGCTCGTGTCGCAGCCCGGCATCGGGGAACTGCGGTTGCTGCAGCCGGTGCTGAATACGCTGCCGCCGCAGCGGCGCATCGTGCTGCTGCAGCCCCCCTTCGTTCCCCAGGTCGCCAGCTGGAGCGCGTGGGGGCTGTCGTCGTCACAATTGCTGTGGCTCAAGCCCGACCGCACGGCCGATGCCTTGTGGGCGGCCGAACAGGTGCTCAAGAACGGCAGTTGCGGCGCCCTGCTCTATTGGCAGCCGCAGATCCGTCCCGAATCCTTGCGTCGCCTGCACCTTGCAGCCCAGTCCGCCGACACCCTTTTTTCTGTTCCGGCCGGCCAAGGTCGCCCAGGACGCGTCGCCCTCCCCGTTGCGCCTGCTACTGCAGCCCGCAGGGGATCAGGTGCGGATCGACATCGTCAAGCGCCGCGGCCCCAGCCACGACCGGCCGTTGTTCGTGCCCCTGGGCGCCCCCAGCTTTGGCATCAAGGCGCCGGCCACGGTCCCTGCCAGGCCCGTCCCTTCCTCTATCGAGTCCGACGATGCGCTTGTGGATCAGCGTGTACCTGACGCGCCTCAGCCTCGACGTGTTGTGCCCGAGCTGGTCTGAATCGCCTGCCCACGGGCAGGTGATCCTCGACCACGACAAGGTGCGCGCCATGACGCCATCCGCCGCCGCCATGGGCGTGAAGCCCGGCATGCGCCGGGGCGGCGTGTCCACGATCGCGCCCGAAGCCACGCTGCTCGACCGCGATCCGGTGCGCGAAGCGTCGGCCCTGAACGACATCGCGCTGTGCCTGCTGCAATACACCCCGGAAGTGGCCATGGCCGCCGACGACAGTCTGCTGCTCGACGTCAGCGCCAGCCTGCTGGCCTTTGGCGGGCCGCGGGGCATCTGCCGGCGCATCCGGCAGTCCATGGCGCTGCTGGGTTTCCATGCGCAACTGGGCATGGCGCCCACTGCGCAAGGGGCCTGGCTCATGGCGCGCGCACCGCGCCGCGACCACCGCCGCATGCTGCGCCAACCCTCTCTGGCCAGGCGCATGGACGGCCTGTCCTGCCACCTGCTGCCGCCGGCCCGGCCGCATCTGGACTGGCTGGAAGGCATCGGCTGCCGCACCTTGGGCGCGCTGGCCAGGCTGCCGCGGGCCGGCCTGCAGCGCCGCTGCGGCAAGGACATCAGCATGGCGCTGGATCGGGCCACGGGCGCGGCGCCCGAACTGTTCGACTGGGTCGTGGCGCCTTCCACCTTCCAGGCCAAGCTGGAACTGATCGAACGGATCGACCATGCCGATGCGGTGCTGTTCGTGGCCCATCGGCTGATCCAGCAAATGACGGGGTGGCTGGTCGCGCAGCATCTGGCGGTGGCGCAAATCGAACTTGCCCTCGATCACGAACGGGGCCGGCATGCCATCCCGCCCACCCTGCTGCAGATTTCCCTGGCCGAACCCGCCTGGCATCCTGAACATCTGGTGCGGCTGCTGAAAGAAAAACTGGCGCAGCTCGTGCTGACGGCGCCAGTGATCGCGGTCACCCTGTCGGCGCCCGACGTCGCGGCGCGCACCCTGCCGTCCGAATCCCTGTTTCCCGAGCCGGGCGGCACACCGGCCGATCACAACCGTCTGTTGGAATTGCTGACCGCGCGCCTGGGCGCCGACAAGGTGCTGCAGCCGCTGCCCAAGGCCGATCACCGGCCGGAAGTCGCCAATGGCTGGCAGCCGGCGCCGCAGCCCAAGGCCAAACCGGCGCCCGTGGCGCCTGCTGCCGACCGGCCCTTCTGGCTGCTCGAACAACCGATTGCGCTCGTCATGCAGCAGCACCGGCCGGTGTACGGGTCACGGCTGAAGATGCTGCGCGGCCCCGACCGGCTCGAAACCGGCTGGTGGGATAATGCCCCGGCCTCGCGCGACTACTTCATTGCCGAATCCGACAATCAGGTTCGTTATTGGATCTACCGCGAACGGGTGGACGACGATTTTCGCTGGTTCCTGCACGGGTTGTTCGCATGAGCGCGCAGGCCTCCCTGTTCACACCCATGCTTCCGGCCTATGCAGAGCTGCAAAGCCTGTCGAACTTCTCGTTCCTGCGCGGTGCCTCGCACCCCGAAGAACTGGTCATGCGGGCAGCTGCCCTGGGTTATTCGGCCTTGGCCATGACCGACGAATGTTCGCTGGCCGGCGTCGTGCGCGCGCATGTGCAGGCCAAGGATCCCGACACACCGATCAAGCTCATTGTCGGCAGCCAGTTCACCCTGACCGCGCCCGATGGCACGCCCGCGCTGTCGCTGGTGGCGCTGGCCCAGAATCGCAATGGCTATGGCAATCTGTGCGAGCTCATTACCCTGGCCCGCACCCGTGCCGACAAGGGCAGCTACCTGGTCATTGCCAACGACTTCACGTCTCCTCCGCCAGACCTGGCTCACCTGCGGGGCCTGCCCGATTGCCAGATCATTCTGTCGGTCGACTACGGCATCGACCCCGACACCCTGTCGGCCCAGGCCGCGTGGGTGGCCGCCGCCTTTCCCGGGCGCTGCCGCCTGGGGCTGTGCCTGTTGAACCGCGCACAAGATACGCGGCATCGCGCCGTGGTGGAACAGGCCGCCGCCCTGCATGGCTTGCCCATCGTGGCCACGGGCCAGGTCGAAATGCACGTGCGGTCCCGCAAGCCCCTGCATGACACGATGTGCGCGATCCGGCTCGGCAAATCCGTGGCCGACTGCGGCTTTGCGCTGTCGCAGAATGCCGAGCAGCACGTGCGGTCGCGTCTGCACCTGGCCAATCTGTACAAGCCGGACGTGCTGGCCGAAACCCTGAAGGTGGCCGACAGCTGCACCTTCTCGCTCGACGAACTCAAGTACGAATACCCCGAAGAAGTGGTGCCACCCGGCGAAACGCCGGGCAGCTATCTGCGCCGCGAAACCTGGGCGGGCGCGCACGAACGTTTCGGGCCCAGCCTGCCCGCCAAGCTGGTGGCGCAGCTGACGCGTGAACTCGACCTGATCGTCGAACTCAATTACGAAGCCTATTTCCTGACGGTGTACGACATCGTCAAGTTCGCCCGCCATCACCGCATCCTGTGCCAGGGTCGGGGGTCGGCGGCCAACTCGGCGGTCTGCTTCTGCCTGGGAATCACCGCCGTTTCGCCGTTGGAAAGCGAGCTGCTGTTCGAACGCTTCATCAGCCGCGAACGTTCCGAGCCGCCCGATATCGACGTCGACTTCGAACACCAGCGGCGCGAAGAAGTGATCCAATACATCTACGCCAAATACGGACGCGACCGGGCGGCATTGACGGCGGTGGTCATCAGCTACCGGCCGCGCAGCGTGCTGCGCGACGTGGGCAAGGCGCTGGGCGTCGACCTGGCCGTGGTCGACCAGGTCGCCAAGACCCACCAGTGGTGGGACGGCAAGGAAGGTCTGAACAAACGGTTCGTGGAATGCGGCTTCGATCCGGCATCGCTGCATGCGCAGCGCTGGGGCGCCTTGTCGGAAAGGCTGATGGGTTTTCCGCGCCATCTGTCGCAGCATCCGGGCGGCTTCGTCATGTCGCGGGGCAAGCTGTCGCGGATGGTGCCGATCGAAAACGCCACCATGGCCGACCGCAGCGTGGTGCAGTGGGACAAGGATGACCTGGACGCCGTTGGCCTGCTCAAGGTGGACGTGCTGGCGCTGGGCATGCTGACGGTCATCCGGCGGGCGCTCGACCTGGTGTCGCAGCAGCGCGGCCGCGTGCTCGAGATGTACCAGATTCCCGCCGACGACACCGCCACCTACGACATGATCTGCGCCGCCGACACCATGGGCGTCTTCCAGATCGAATCGCGGGCGCAGATGACCATGCTGCCGAGGTTGCGGCCGCGGCGGCTGTACGACCTGGTGGTCGAAGTCGCCATCGTGCGGCCCGGTCCGATCCAGGGCGGCATGGTCCATCCCTACCTCAAACGCCGCCAGGGGCTGGAACCGATCGAATATCCCAGCCCGCAGGTGGAACAGGCCCTGGCCCGGACCCTGGGCGTGCCCATCTTCCAGGAACAGGTGATGCAGATCGCGATCCTGGCCGGCGGCTATACGGCGGGTGAAGCCGATCAGCTGCGCCGGTCGATGGCGGCCTGGAAACGCAAGGGCGGCCTGGAAAAGCATCGCACCAAACTCATGGCGGGCATGCTGGGCAACGGTTACGACGCGGACTTTGCCGAGGCCATCTTCCGGCAGATCGAAGGCTTTGGCGAATACGGCTTTCCGGAATCGCATGCGTCCAGCTTCGCGCAGCTGGCGTATGTCAGTTCGTGGCTCAAATGCCATGAACCCGAAGCCTTCCTGACCGCGCTGTTGAACAGCCAGCCAATGGGCTTCTATTCTCCTTACCAACTGGTGCAGGACGCCAAGCGGCATGGAGTCAAGGTGCTGCCAGTCGATATCTGCCTCAGCGACTGGGACGCGAAACTCGACAACGCCACGCAACCGCCGTCGGTGCGGCTCGGGCTCAACCAGATCCAGGGACTGGCCGAAGCCGTGGGACGGCGCATCGTCGATGTGCGGCGGCAACGCATGTTCAGCGACACCACCGATCTGGGGCGCCGGGCCGCACTGGACCGGCACAGCCTGCAGGCCCTGGCCGCGGCCAATGCATTGCAGGCGCTGTCGGGCCATCGGCGTACGGCCTTGTGGGAAGCAGTCGACAGCGTGCCCGAACGCGGCCTGTTGCGCGACGCCGGCGTCCATGAACCGGCGCCCGACCTGCCCGCCCCTACCGAATCCGAAGAGATCGTGGCCGACTACCAGTCCTTGCGGATGACGTTGAACCGCCACCCCCTGGCCTTGCTACGGGGTTATCTGGGTACGCGCGGCTTCATGGCGGCCGACCGGTTGAACCAGTTTCCCGACGGCAGGCTGGCTCGCGCCGCGGGCATCGTGACTGTCCGCCAGCGGCCGGGCACGGCGCATGGCACCATCTTCGTCACCCTGGAAGACGAGACCGGGCCGGTCAACGTCATCGTCTGGCCCAGCCTGGTCGACGCCCAACGCAGGGAATTGCTGGGGTCCTCGTTACTGGGGGTCTACGGCATCTGGCAAAGCCACCAGGGTGTCCGCAGCCTGGTGGCGAAGCGGCTGGTCGACCTGTCGGGGCTGCTTGGCAAGCTCAATACCGAAAGCCGGAATTTTCATTGACCAGGATCGCCGCCAGCTCGGGCGCGGACCGGGCCGTCCCCCGGCGCAGCGTGGCACCGCCGTAGCGGCGCTCGTCAGGGCATCAGCTTGGACCGGTCTTCATGCCGTGCGCCGTGCGGCACTTCCACCAACGGCGGCGAGCGTTTGTCGGGCGCCACCTTGCGGACGGCGGCCAGGATGATCAATGCAAACACCGTGCTCAGAATGGCGGTGGCTTCCCGGCCCATGCCCGCGGCAATGCCGATCGCCGCGGTCGCCCAGATGCTTGCCGCGGTCGTGACACCACGCACCTGCTGCTCGCCCAGCTTGATGATGGCGCCCGCGCCCAGAAAGCCGATGCCGGCAATCACGCCCTGCAACACCCGGCTCATGTCGGCCAGCTGCGTTCCGGCCTGCAGCGGCACCAGCACGAACAGCGCCGCCCCAACCGCCACCAGCATGTGGGTGCGCAGGCCGGCCGCGGTGCCGCGCAGCTCCCGTTCATACCCCAGCAGACCGCCAAGCACCATCGCCACCAGCAGTCTGACGCATACCCGCGTGATCTCGGCCACGTCGTGCAGATCAGAAAATTCCGCGACGACCGTACCCCAGATGTCATTCCACATGCCTTGCCGCTCCTGCTCGCGCCCGTCCTGCCCGGCGTCCGATTCCTGAAATAGTCACGCGAAGCTTACGCCATGTCAGGGAAAAGACGCGTCACAAACACGCGGCCAACGTAACCGGGCGTGGCAATGAAAAACGGCGACGCCGCGCATGCGCGGCATCGCCGTTGGTCTGGCAGGTCCGTCCGTAAGGAAACGATGCGGCCGGACCGTCATCGATGCAGACGAACGCGTGTAGGCGTCAGCCCGCCAGCGGGGGCGCCGTGCCTTCGACCTGCACGCGGAAGCCCGAGCGCACGTTGGGCCAGTAGTCCCAGATCGCCTTATGGTGGGTGCAGCGGTTGTCCCAGAACGCGATCGAATGATTGCGCCAGCGGAAGCGGCAGGTCCACTCGGGCTTGTTGCAATGATCGACCAGGAATTTTAGGATCGCATCGCTTTCCTTGGGCGACAGTTCGTTGATCTTGGACGTGAAATCGGTATTCACGTAGATCAGCTTCTTGCCGCTGACCGGGTGACGCGCGATGACCGGATGCGAATTGATGGGCGTGCCCGGCCCAAACACCCGCGTGCCGTCATGGGTTGCCGTCAGGCCTTCCAGGTACACCTTCATGCGTGGCGACAATGCGTCGTACGCCGAATACATGCTGGCGAACATAGTGTCGCCACCGCCATCGGGCGGCACCGTGTGGTTGTACAGCATGCTGCCGAGCGGCGGGATCGCGGCACACGACTGGTCGCTGTGGAAGTTTTCACCCGAGATCTGCTTGGAGGTTTCGTCGTAGTGGAACTTGCGCACCAGCGGGTTATCGGTCGTCTTGCTGATCGTGTTGACGCCGACATGCTTGCCGAGCGGCCCGAAATAGCTGGCGACCCGGATCTGGTCTTCGAAGCTGATTTCCTGTTCGCGGAAGAACACGACCTGATACTTGATGAAGGCATCATGCAGTTCTTTCTGCTGAATGTCGGACAGCGGCTGGGTGAGATCGATATTGCCGATCTCGGCGCCGATGTGCGGGGAAATCGGCGTGGCGGTAATGGAGGTATAGGACATGGTTTCCTCTGCAGGGCAATCGGCCGGCGTTCTCCGCCTGTAACAGGCGGCCCGCAACGGGCGTTCAGTAACGACATCATGCGCGTCCGGCCGGTCCTTCGCCAGACGCCGATGGCTACTACTTGATATGCAAGAGGTGCATAGCAATCCGCAACAGCCACCCTCCTGGCAGGCTACGCCCGCGCGGCCTCGTTCAGCCAGGCTTCCCGTGCGTCATCAGGCAGCACCAGCGTCTCCACCGCCACCTGCCGCAGCATGTCGACCATCTTGGTCGCCAGCAAGGTGGGCGGCCGGCGGCTGGCGGTCACCAGACAGATGGTCGAACTCATGATCGGGTCGACCAGCGGGCAGATCAGCAATTCCTCGGCGTGCTGCGAGCCATGCAGCCCGGCGCGCAATACGTTGTACGGCACCACGGCGGCGCCCAGGCCGTTGCCGACCAGCGCCTCGATCGATGCCACACCGTCGATCTCGAACGCGACGTCCAGCTCGAAACCCTGGCGGCTTGCCTCGGCATCGACGCGCGACCGCAAGGGATGCGGCTCGCACGGAAAGATCAGGGAATGATCGGCCAGTTGCGAAAACGACACGGTGTTCAGGCCGGCGTTTTCCGGGGACTTGCGCAGGATCAGACACATCGGCTCGGTCACCAGGCGTTCCACCTGGGTCAGCGACGAGGCGACGGGGTCGTACACCAGCGTGGCGTCGATCTTGTCGGCCACCAGCCGTTCATGCAGCGATGTACTCAACGCCTCGACGATGGTCAGCCGCGCCTGCGGAAAACGCGAGCTGAAGGCACGTACCAGCGGCACGGTCAGCACCCGTCCCAGCGACGGCGGCAGGCCCACTACCACGCGGCCGGTGATGTCCGCCTCGGCTTTGCTCAGCGCCTGGCTGGCCGCTTCGAATTGCAGCAGCACGCTTTTGGCGAAGGCCAGGAACTGCTCGCCGGCATCGGTCAGCACAATCCCCCGCCCGTGCCGGTGGAACAGATTCTTGCGCAGCTCGACCTCCAGCTGACGCACCTGCCGGCTCAGGAAAGGCTGGCCGGTATCGAGCGCCGCGGCGGCCCGGCTGAAGCTGCCATGTTCCGCCACGCGAACGAAATACTCGAGCTGCTTGAAATCCATGTTTCCGTGCTCCGACCGCAACGCGCCACCTTAACCGGCTGAGGCGATCGATGCAATATTGGCATAGCTCCAACATACGTGGTGCTGGACCGGACACCGCCCGAAATGCCTTGACACTCTGTTACGAGGGCCAATAATGTGTCGCCTGCAAACTACTGGACCATAGACGAAACGGTGGTCCAGGGCTTGTTTACGAAGTGCCCGCAAGACCCCTAACAACACGGTCAATGCCGCATGGAATTCCTTGCAGGCGCTGGCCGACGGAGACCGATCGCGTGCCGACCCGCCGCAATCGCCATGAGCCCGCGGGGCTCAGCCGTCCACCGCATCTCCTACCATCTGCCAGAGTGAGCCACCATGGGATTACCTAACCGCCTGACCTCGACGCGTCCGACCTCGGCGCCCTCGCTTTCAACGTCTGTTGCCGCCGCGCTGGCACCCTTCGCCGGCCTGTTGCTGGCCGTCGCCATCGTGCCCGCCGCATCTGCCCAGGATTACCCCAACCGCCCCGTGCGGCTGGTCGTGCCGTTCGCGGCGGGCGGCTCGTCGGACATCCTGGCGCGCAGCATGGCCCAATCGCTCGCCCAGCAACTGGGTCAGCCGGTCGTTGTCGAAAACAAGCCGGGTGCGGGCGGCATCATTGCGTCGGAACAGGTGGCGCGCGCCCCGGCCGATGGCTACACGCTGCTGTTCGGCACCATCGGCACCCACGCCATCAACCTGGCGCTGAAGAAAACGCTGCCGTTCGACCTGAACAAGGACTTCACCGCCATCGGCCGCCTGCAAGACGGTCCCTTGGTGCTGGTGATCAACCCGTCCGTGCCGGCCAAGAACATGCGCGAACTGGAAGCCTATGCCAAGGCCAACCCGAACAAGCTGGCGTATGCATCGGCCGGCATCGGGTCGATCTCGCATCTGGCGGGTGAGCTCTTCAAGTCGGAAAGCCGCCTGGACATCACCCACGTGCCCTACAAGGGCGGCGGCGCGGCCATGCCCGACCTGCTCGGCGGACAGGTGCAGATGATGGTCGAGACCATTCCGAACACGCTGGGCGCGGTCAAGGGCGGCAAGCTGATTGCGCTGTCGACGACGGGGGAGAAGCGTTCGACGTCCTTGCCTGACGTGCCCACTTTCGCGGAACAGGGCCTGCCCAAGCTGACCGTGAATGCATGGACCGGCCTGTTCGCACCCGCCAACCTGCCGCCTGCGATCGTGACGCGCCTGAATTCGGAACTGGCAAAGATCGCGAAGCAGCCCGACTACATGGACCGGATCGAAAAGGCCGGCAACGTGGCGGCCGCCCCGGGCACCCCGGCGCAGTTCGCCGAGTTCGTGCGCGCCGAAGGCGTGCGCTGGCAGAAGGTCGCGGCCGACGCGGGCGTCGAAAAAGAGTAGGGGTTAAGCCCCCCTAGGCGCTGCGCGCCTCCCCCAGGGGCGGCACTGGCGGACTGGCGGAGCCAGATCCGCTGTGCCCTAGATCTTGGGGTGTCTTGGGTCGGGCGGTTTCCGCTTTTGACGCGGCGTGCGGGCCTGCCGTTATCCGTCGTCCGTCATTCCTCGCCTGTCACTCCTCGCCCCTCATTCGCCGCCGGTCAGGTTGGCGCGCGCGACGACGTTGCGCCAGACTGGGATTTCGCCTTGGATGCGGCTGGCGAATTGGGCGGGTGTGCCGGTTTCAAAGCGGTAGCCGGCTTCGGCGAAGCGTTGCTGGAATGCCGCCTCCCCGATCACGCCGTTGATCGCATGGTTGATCTTGTCAACGATCGCCGCCGGGGTGCCGCGGGGTGCGGCGATGCCCCACCAGACTTCGGCACTGAAGCCCTTCACGCCGGCTTCGGCAACGGTCGGAATGTCAGGCGCGCCGGGCACTCGCTGCGCGCCGGTTACCGCCAGGCCCTTGACCTTGCCCGACTGGATGTACGGAAAGCCGGCGCTGCTGAACACCAGATCGATATGTCCGCCAATCAGGTCGGTCATGAACTGGGCCTGTCCGTTGTAGGGCACGTGGACCAGGTCCAGGCCGGCCTGCTCGGCAAAGCGCACGACCGAAAGATGCGGCACCGATCCCACGCCAGGCGTGCCATAGCTCAGCTTGCCCGGATGGGCGCGGGCGTGGGCAAGCAGCTCGTTGAGATTTGACACCGGCAAGGAAGGACCTGTCATCACGAAGAACGGCGCTGTCGCCACGAGCGCGACCGGCGCCAGATCGATGGCCGGGTCATATGACAGCTTGCGATGCGTGAACTGATTGATGGCATACGTGGGGTTGCCGCCGATCAGCAGCGTGTAGCCATCGGGCGCCGATCGCGCGACCAACGCGGCTGCGATGGTGGACGATGCACCGGGCTTGTAATCCACCACGACCGGCTGGCCAAGCCGCTGCGACACGCCGTCGCCCAGGCTGCGCGCCAGGTCGCTGAGCGATCCACCCGAGGTCCAGGGAAACACGAGCCGGATAGGCTTGGTGGGATAGGCGGCGGTGTCGGCGTCGGCGGAAGCTGCCGGGGGCAGCACGGCAAGCAGGGCCGCGGCTGCCAGCGAGGCAATCCAGATGGGTCGGGCAGGCATGAAGGCTTCCAGTCAAATGAAGAACAAGCCGCCAAGGTAGCGATGCGCCAAAGGTGCGCCAACGAATAAAACCGCCTATGCATACGCACCGCGGCATCGCGCCGACCCGCTCGGGTGGGTGTGCGGCACGGGGGCCGCGACCTTCCGCGCGGCCGCCCGGATCGAACGACATTCCGCACATGACATCCCGCGCATAAGCAAGCACGAGAACATTCCTTCCTCGACACGGGGCCCGGCGAACACAATCGCGCATGTCCGCCGCTTCTTCATCCGCCCCCTTCGATACGCCCCGGGCGCCACGTTCCATGGTGCTGGGCCTCTTCCTTCACGCCGCCGGCTATCACGTGGCTGGCTGGCGCCATCCCGACGCCGTGTCCGATACCGAGGACATCGACTTCCTGACCGACATCTGTCGGCGCGCGGAACGCGCAAAGTTTCACCTGGCGTTTCTGGGTGACGGCCTGAGCGCGTCTGCGAAAACGCCTCCGTCGATGCTTGCGCGGCTCGAACCGCTCACGCTACTGAGCGCGGTGGCCGTGCGCACGCGACACATCGGCCTTGCCGCAACGGCCAGCACGACCTACGGCCAGCCCTTCCATATCGCACGGCAGTTCGCCTCGCTCGACCACATCAGCCGCGGCCGCGCCGGGTGGAATGTGGTCACATCGGCCAGCACGCACGACGCCGCCAACTTTGGCATGGACGCGCACCCGGCCCCGAAGCGCGCTACGCGCGCGCCCAAGAATTCGTCGACGTGGTACGTGGCCTGTGGGACACCTGGGATGACGGTGCGCTGGTGCGCGACAAGGCGACGGGCACCTATGTCGATGCATCCAGGCTGCGCGCGCTGGACCACCACGGCGAACTTTTTGATGTGGCCGGGCCGCTCAACATGTCACGTCCGCCGCAAGGGCACCCCGTCATGATCCAGGCGGGGTCGTCCGGCCCGGGGCAGGCGCTTGCCAGCCGCATTGCCGACATCATCTTCACCGCGCAATCCGAACTGCAGCCCGCGCAAGCGTTCTACTCGGGGATCAAGCAAGGCATTGCGCTGCAGGGCCGGTCGCCCGCCCATGTGTTTGTGCTTCCCGGTGTCATGCCTATCGTCGGCCGGACCGACGCCGAGGCGCAGGACCGCTACGAGCATCTGCAATCGTTGATTGATACCAACAACTCCGTGGCGCAATTGAGCCACCGGTTCGGCGTGGACCTGTCGGCCTTGCATCCAGACGATCCGCTACCCGATGACCTGCCCGAAACCAACGGCTTTCGCAGCCGGATCGAACTGTTGTCGTCGATGGCGCGGCGCAGGCGGCTGACGCTGCGCGAACTGTATCGCCACACCGCGGCAAGCAATGGTCACCACCTGATCGTCGGATCGCCCAGCCGGATTGCCGACGAACTCGAGCAGTGGTTCACCCAAGGCGCCGCCGACGGCTTCAACATCATGGCGCCCTACTTTCCCGGCGCATTCCAGGACTTCATCGATCTGGTGATCCCTATCCTGCAGGACCGCGGCCTGTTCCACCGCGACTACGCATCCACCACGCTGCGCGGCAATCTGGGCCTGCCGCGCAGGTAGCAGCCAAGGCAGGATCTGCGGGTTCCCACCCGGAGCACCCACTGTGCAGGCTTACTGACGGTAGTCGTTCGTCTCGCGATCCAGTTGCCGGATCAGCGCATTCCAATGGCGCTCGATACGGCCGCTGTGCCGGCTGCCCTCGATGAACTGCGCCGCCTCTTCGGCCTGCGGGTCCGGAATGATCAACAAAGGGGCGCCCGACGACTGCGCCGCCAATTGCGCCGCGCATGCGCGCTCGATGAAGTGCAGTTCCTGGAACGCTTCCGGAATGCTGGTTCCTGCCGCCAGCAGGCCGTGATTGCGCAGCACCATCACACGATGGTTGCCAAGGTCTTTGACCAGGCGTTCGCGTTCGTCCACATCGACGGCAAAACCTTCGTACGCGTGATAGCCCACGCGGTTGAAGAACCGGGCGGCGTGCTGCGACAGCATGAGCAACCCGTCCCGCTGCGCCGATACGGCGATGCCCGCTGGCGTATGCGTGTGCAGCACGCAGGTGTACTCGGGCTTGCCGGCGTGGATGGCGCTGTGGATGATGTAGCCGGCGTGGTTGATGCCCACGCCCGTGATGTCGGTGATGACGTTCCCGTCGAGATCGACCTTGACCAGGTTCGAGGCGGTCACTTCCTCAAAGGTATAGCCAAAGGGGTTGATCAGAAAATGGTCTTCGTCGCCGGGCACGCGCGCCGAAAAATGGGTGTAGATGTGATCGGTCCAGCGAAACTGCACGGCCAGGCGATAGCAGGCGGCCAGATCGACGCGGGCTTGCCATTCGGCTTCGGACACGCGCTCGCGCAGGGGCGGCACGGCGGTCGGCGCCGCCGCAAGTTTCGAATGAGCTTGGGCCACGTCATGCTCCTGTTGCCGGGATGGGCGGGTTGGACTGGGCAAGCCATGCATGGTCAGCCGAGGCGCCAGGATCGCGAACGAAGCATTTCGCATATGCATACACAGCGGCATGGACACCATGCATGGGCAGCGGTGCCGTCGGGACCGGATGACGACTCGCGTCCAAGGCTTCATGAAACGCATAAGCAAGCACGCATTCCGTCGTTAGCCCGGCTGGCCGAGCTGGGTAGCATGCTGGAAACTTTTTCGGCAGACCGCCATGACTACCGCAACCCTTACTGACATTCCCTTCGAGCCCCGGGCGCCCCACGCCAGCGATGCCGAGTGGCGGACACGGGTGGAACTGGCGGCGGCTTACCGGGCGCTTGCGCTTGCCGGCATCACCGACCTGACCTACAACCATCTGTCGGCGCGGGTGCCGGACCAGCCTGATCACTTCCTGATCAAAAGCGAACACCTGTTCTTCAATGAAGTGACCGCGTCGTCGTTGCTCAAGTACGACCTGAGCGGCACCAAGCTGTCGGGCGAGGGCAAGGTCAGCCGCGGTGGGCTGGTGATCCATGGAGGCCTGATGGCCAGCCGCCCCGACCTGGCCACCGTGTTCCACACCCATACCCCCGCGAACATGGCAGTCAGCGTGCAGACATGGGGCCTGTTGCCGCTGACGCAGCATTCCGTGCGCTTCTTCAACCGGGTCGGCTACTACGACTTCAACGGCTTCGAATTTCATATCGACACCCGCGACGCCATGCGCAAGGCGATCGGCGACAAGCTGGTCCTGGTCTTGCGCAACCATGGGGTGCTGATCGGCGGGCGCACGATCCCGGAGGCGTTCCTGAAGCACCACTTCTTTGAAGCGTCATGTCGCGCGCAGGTCGCCGCATTGTCCGCTGGCCGGGACAATCTGATCATCATCGACGACGCTGCTGCCGAAGCTGCCGCAAGCGAACATGAGGCCCTGGGCTATCCCGACGCCAATCAGCGTGACTGGCAGGCCACCCTGCGCCTGCTCGAAGACGAGGCCCCGGCGTACCGCACCTGATTGCTGCAACAGAAAACGCATAAGCAAGCACAAATCGATTCCTTCTGGCAGCCGGCTGTCGCTGGCTACCATCCCTGTCCCGCCCTGCCCAACCCTGCTGCGCCGTCATGACCAGGTTGCGCGGGGCCACTGATGTGTATCGGGCCACCCAAGGAATCCCATGCGACACCCTCTCCTGCTGGCGACGCTGGCCGCCGCGCTGTCTCCATTTATAAGCAGCTTCGTCCATGCTCAAGGCGCCGTCACCTATCCCACCAAACCCGTCAAGATCGTCGTCGGCTGGTCGGCTGGCGGCGTGGCCGACGTGGCCGCGCGTGTCTTCGCGCAGCGTCTGTCCACACTATGGGGCCAGCAGGTGCAGGTCGAGAACCGTCCTGGCGGCGGCGGCATTATTGCGTCAGGCGTGGTCGCTCGCGCCCCGGCCGACGGCTACACCCTGCAAATGGTGGCTGCGAGCGAAATCACGATCAGCCCCTTCGTGCGCGATGACCTGCCGTACAGCTACGACAAGGACTTCGTTCCGGTTTTCCAGACCACGCTCAACCCCATCGTGCTGGCGATCCATGCCAACTCGCCGTACAAGACCCTGAACGACGTGATCACGGCTGCCAAGGCAGCGCCAGGCAAGATCAGCTACTCGACCGCGGGCAATGGATCCAACCCGCACCTGGCGGTCGAACTGTTTTCGGATGAAGCTGGCATCTCGCTCAAGCACGTGCCGTACAAAGGCGGCGGACCGGCGTCGGTGGCCGCCGCAGGCGGCGAAGTGGTCCTTGGCGCCATGGCCATCTCGTCGGCGCTGCCCTACGTCAAGGCAGGCACGCTGCGCGTGCTCGGCGTGACGGGCACCCAGCGGCTCGCCAGCCTGCCCGACTGGCCCACCCTGGCCGAGCAAGGCTACAAGAACGCCGCACTGGCGTCGGTGTGGACCGGCCTATATGTGAAGGCCGGCACACCCGCCGCCATTCAGCAGAAACTGGCCGCCGATTTTGCCGTCGCCCTGGCCGATCCGTCCGTCAAGGGACAGCTCGAAAACCTGGGCGCCGAACCCGGTGGCGCGACCTTCGGCACCTTTGGCGCCGCCGTCAAGGCCGAAGCCGCCCGCAACGAAGCCATCGTGCGCAAAGCCAACATCCGTCCCGACTGATTGACGATGTCAACCACTTTTCGCCGGCTGGTTGCTACCCGCGAATTCTGGGCGGGCGCGCTGTTCACCGTGCTTGGCCTGGCGTTCCTGGTGTATTCGGGCCAGTACCGCATCGGCACGCCGGAACGCATGGGTCCGGCTTTCGTGCCGGGGGCGCTTTCCGCCCTGCTGATCGTGCTGGGCTTGGCATCGGCGGCACGCGGCCTTGGCCCAAGCGCCACGCCGCTTGCTCTGGGCCGTCTGCGCCCCCTTGCGGTGATCGTGCTTGCGGTCGTGCTGTTCGCGGCCCTGCTCATGCCCCTTGGACTGGTGCTGGCCACGGCCGTGCTGGTCCTGGTTAGCACCCAGGCGGGCGACGCCTTCCGCGTGCGCGACGCCGTGGTGCTGGCAGCCGGGCTGTCCGTGCTGGCGGCCGCCGTTTTCGTGTGGGGGCTGGGCGTTTCCGCGCCGCTGTGGCCTGCGCTTTTCCCTTCCGCTACTCCTGCCGTGCCTTGATGCCGGACCAACCATGACCGACGTTTTCGGCGGCATCGCCATGGGGATGGGCGCCGCGCTCGATCCCGTCAATCTTCTGTACTGCTTCTGCGGCGTGCTGCTCGGCACATTGGTCGGCGTGCTGCCGGGACTCGGCCCGGTCGCCACCGTCGCCATGCTGATGCCCTTCAGCCTCACGCTCGAACCCACGTCTTCCATCATCATGCTTGCCGGCATCTACTACGGCGCGCAGTATGGCGGCTCGACGACGGCGATCCTGGTGAACATTCCGGGCGAAGCGTCGTCCGTGGTGACCGCGATCGACGGCTACAAGATGGCGCAGCAGGGCCGCGCGGGCGCCGCCCTGGGCATTGCCGCCATCGGTTCCTTCTTCGCCGGCTGCGTGTCGACCATGGTGATCGCGGTGTGTTCGCCCATGCTCGCGCAAGTTGCGCTGACCTTCCGCGCGCAGGAATATTTTTCATTGATGGTGCTGGGCGTGGTCACGGCAGTCGTCCTTGCCCATGGGTCATTGCTCAATGCCCTGTGCATGGTCGTGCTGGGGCTGCTGCTCGGCCTGGTCGGGACCGACGTCAACTCCGGTGTCGAGCGCTTCACGCTGGGCGGCGTGCCGGAACTGGCCGACGGCATCAGCTTCGTCGCCGTCACCATGGGGCTGTTCGGCATCGCCGAAGTCGCGGCCAACCTGGCCCATCCCGAACATCGCACCCTACGCGTAGACAAGGTAGGCCGCATCCTGCCGACGCGCCATGAACTGGCCATGTCAGTCGGCGCCATTCTGCGCGGGACCTCGCTCGGGTCGGTGCTGGGCGTGCTGCCGGGCGGAGGCGCGCTGCTCGCTTCCTTCAGTGCGTACTCACTGGAAAAGAAGGTCGCGCGGACACCCACGCATTTTGGCGACGGTGACATCCGCGGTGTGGCGGCCCCGGAATCGGCCAACAACGCGGGCGCGCAGACGTCGTTCATTCCGCTGCTCACCCTGGGCATTCCCGGTGGCCCGGTCATGGCGGTCATTCTGGGCGCGCTGATGGTGCAAGGCATTACCCCCGGGCCGCAAGTGATGACCGAAAGGCCCGAACTCTTCTGGGGACTGACCGCCAGCATGTGGGTCGGCAACCTGATGCTGGTGGTGCTGAACCTGCCGCTGATCGGGCTGTGGATACGTCTGTTGAAGGTGCCCTACCGCGCCCTCTTTCCGGCCATTCTGGTGTTCTGCTGCATCGGCGGCTACGCCGTCAGCACAAGCACGTTCGAAGTCTGGTCGCTGGCCCTGTTCGCGGTGCTGGGCTACGGGTTCAAGAAGCTGGATTGCGAACCCGCGCCGCTGGTGCTCGGCTTCGTGCTGGGCCCCTTGATCGAAGAACACTTCCGGCGGTCGATGCGGCTGTCGGACGGCGACCCGACCGTGTTTCTGACCATGCCGCTCAGCCTGGCTTTTCTGGTGGGTGCCGCCGGGCTGATGGTGATGGTGCTGGTGCCGCAGATCGGGGCCGTGCGGCAGGCGGCCATGCAGGAGGCCTAGGCCAAGGCAAGCGCCCGCGCCAGAATGCCGTGCTCCGCCCAGCCATCCACATTGAAGGGCGTATCGACGAACCCCTGGCGGGCAAGGAAATCCACCTGTATCGCAAGCAGGTCCAGCCGTTCGCGCGACAGATCCGGGGCCAGCGTTGCATGAAAGTCCGGTCCGTATGCGGCGGCGACGCCTTCGTCCCCCGCGCCGGTTTCGCGCGCCAGGATCGCGCGGACGTCTGCCGGATGGTCGGTAGCCCACGCGGCGGCGCGCAAGGTCTGCGCAAGGAATCCGATCACCCATTCCGGCCGGCGTTGCAGCAGGTCTTCGTGCACGGTCAGGGGCCGCGGGGTGCCGTTGTTGACCCGGAAGCGGCGATCGGGCAATTGATCGAGTTCGACCTCGACCACCAGGCCCGCAGCGCGCGCCGCCTCGATGGCCGCAGCCCCCTTGATGTAGGCCGCGTCCGCACGTCCGTCGGCGACGGCATGTACGCCCGCCCACTCGCCCTTGGGTCCGCGCTTGCGCAGATGTCCCGGGGGATGGTGGCCCCCACCGGCAGGTCGACGTGCACGACGTCATCCAGCGACAGTCCTTGATGCGCCAGCGCCGACGCGAAGCCCGCCAGCGCCATCGCCCGCTGGTGGCTGGCGTGGCGCTCGGCGGCCCAGCCTGGCACGGCCATGCGTCTTCCTTTCAGGCTGGCGCCGCGTTGCGGGTCGTTGTCCCTGACAACGATCGCCTGCCGCTCATCGATCCAGGTCAGGCCCACGAGCCGGGTGGGCGCGCCGGCCGCCCGGGCGACGATCGCAGGCACATTTCCGCCTTCGCGGATCAGGCCCGGCAGGTCGTGGTCGTAATGGTGGCGCGCAATGTCCAGCGGCGCGTCCTGAAGGATGCCGATCTCGACTCCCTCGTTGGCATACAGGCTGGACAGCCAGCCTTGGTCGTAAGCGATACCGCTGGCCGTTGGCACAGCACAGCGGGTGTACCAGAGCTTGGCGGGCGGGTCGGCGCGCGGGCGCGTTCCCTCAGGCAAGCCGGTCAGGGAAGATGCGGGCAAGGCAGACATGCGCGTCCTTGATGCGGTGAAGTCAATCGATCGATGCGTCAGGTGGTGGCGGGCCGGTCGTGCGCGGCGTGCCAGTGCAGCAGCCGGCGTTCCAGCGCCAGGAAACCGAAATTCAGCGCATAGCCGACGGCCGCGACCGTAAAGGCGCCGGCGTACATGCGCGCTATATCCAGGGTCTGCTGCGCCGTCAGGATGTAGAAGCCGATCCCGGAATTGCCGGCGATCATGCCCGATGCGATCGCCAGGACCAATGAACTTGCCAGCGCCAGCCGCAGGCCAACGAAGATCTGCGGCGCGGCGGCCGGCAGCACGATCTCGCGCAGCGCCTGCCACGACGTCAGACCGAACGTGGCCGCCGTATCCCGCAAGGCCGCAGACACCGCGCGCGCACCCGAGAACGCCGCGATCAGAATGGGTTCGGTCGCGCTGAGCACGATGGCCAGCACATTCATTTCACGGCCCAGCCCGACGTACAGAATGATGACCGGAATGAAAATGATGGTCGGCACCGGCCGGATCATTTCCACCAGCGGTTCGAACAGGGCATACACCACCCGCACACGCGCCATCAGCACGCCAAGCGTGATGCCCAGGCAGGCGGCAATGCCGTAGCCATACGCCATCGACTGCAAGGTATCGCCCAGTTGCGTCAGAAGCGCGCCCTGCGTCACCTCTTCCCACCACACGGTGGCAATGCGGGTCGGCGCAGGCATGCCGGGCGACGGATGGACCGCCGCTAGCACTTCCCACACCACGACCAGCGCCAGCAATGTCAGCCAGCCGAAGGCGCGCCGATGGAAGAAGGACAGCTTGCGCACCGGGCGAGACACACGGCGGGACGTCTGCCCGGAACCATACCGGTCGGGAACGACTTTGCCGGGCAGCTCGTGCGTGTCGAGCATGCCTGCCGCGACCGCGGACTCGAAGCTGGGTGGCATTGGCGTACTGCTCATGATCAGGCGGCCTCTTGAGTGGGTGCGAGCACGCGGCGCAGCAACTCGCGGCGATAGTCGAGATAGCGAGGTTGCTCGCGGGTTTCGACCTGCAGGCGCGGGCGCGGCAGATCGATGGCGACGTCCGCGGCAATACCTTTGCCGCCCTCGTCCATGACCACGACACGGTTGGCCAGATAGATCGCCTCATCGATGTCATGCGTCACCAGAATGGCGGTAAAGCCCAGCGCCGACCACAGGGCCAGCACCATGTCCTGCAAAGTGGCCCGGCTCAGCGCGTCGACCGACCCGAACGCCTCATCCAGCAGCAGGATGTCGGGGCGGGACGCCAGCGCCCGCGCGATGGCCACCCGCTGCTGCATGCCACCGGAAAGCTCGCGCGGATAGCGTGTGCGCGCGTGGGTCAGCCCTACCAGATCCAGCAGCTCGCTGATGGAGGGGCCCGTGCCGCCCGCGCCACCCGTGCCACCCGCGCCCCCCGCGCCCTCGTCTGCGGCCTGCCGGACCGACGGACGCGCGGCTACCGCATGCCGGCTGCCAAAGCGCACGTTGTCTTCAACGGTCAGCCACGGCAACAGGGATTGTGTGTAGTCCTGAGCGACAAAACGCGCCTGCCGCGGCGGCCCCTCCACGGCCACGCCGTCCAGCGTCACGCGGCCAGACGATGGGCGGATGAGCCCGCCCAACACGCGCAGCAAGGTCGACTTGCCCGATCCGGAACGGCCAACCACCGCCACGAAGTCGCCGGGTGCAATCGACAGCGACACCCCGGACAACGCGCGCACCGGTCCGCGCTTGCCGTCGTAGGTCACTTCCACGCCATTGACGTGAATGCCGTCCGCGCGCGAAGCGATGGTTGGCGTCGGCGTCGTGGGCCACGCGGCCGGCTGCTGAAGGTGCGCTTGTGTCATGGATACGGCCTCGCGCTTACAGGGTGTCGGCCGTTGCCGTGGGATACAGCAGCGGCGTGATGTCGATGGCCTTCTTGACCACGCCATGCTTCTGCGCGATTGCGATCCATCCATTCGTCGCCGCGATATCGGTGGGGCCCGACTGCGCGGCATTGGCGTCGTCCATCCGCTTTATCACGCCGGGCACTTCCTTTTCCAGCTTGAACAGATCGACTTTGTCGTACTTAAGCGAGATACCCGCCTTCTGCTCAGCCGAATAGGCGTTGTACCGTGCCGCACCCGCGCGGGCCGCGCGCACGAAACGCACCGCCAGTTCCGGGTTCTTTGCCGCCCAGGCCTTGGTCACGAAAAAGCCCGCGGTCGTGGTGGCAGCGGGTATCTGTTCCCACGGACGTCCTTCCAGTGGCCGCACCTTGTATTGATGCTCCCATTGCGCCACATCCGGATCCGCCGCAATCGACGCATCGAGCTGCCCGCTCGACAGCGCGGCGCCCACTGTGTCGCGCTGATTCATGACCACGAACTGGATGTCCTTGGCCGACAGGCCAAAACGTTCCAGATACAGGCCTACGCGCAGCTTGGACTGTGCATGGGCGGCCACGCCGATCTTCTTGCCCTTCAGATCCTTGGGCGACTGGATGCCGGTATTGGGACCGGCGATCAGGTAGTCCGAATTGCCTCGGCCATTGGCGGACTGCAGCATCGTCAGATCGAAACCGTTGTCCAGCGCGCCCACCCACGCAAAGAGATCGGCGTACCCGACCTCCAGCGATCCGCCTACCGTGGCCGCCAGGATGTTCGGCCCACCCGCCAGCGTCACCAGCGAAATGGTGATGCCCTCGCGTGCAAAAATCCTTCTTCGATGGCGGTCTTGATGCCCGCCACGGCGCCCACCGGCGCACCTAGCCGCAAGGTCACAGGCGCGGGGACCTGTGCGTGGGCGCCCGTGGCCAACAGGCCCAGCAACGGCCCCAAGGCCGCCGCCACCATGCCGGCCCGCAGGGTTTTCAAGAGCTGACGTCGGGATTGGAACGAAGGAAACGCTGTACGCAAATGCATGGAAATGTCCAGGAAGAGGAACGTGTTACCCAGCCGAGGCCAGCGATGCTGCAGAGGTCTGCAGGGTATGGGCGGGGGTCGCCGCAGGGGTAGCGGAAGGGGCGGCCGCGGGCCATTCATAAGGCATCGGCGCGCGCTGCCCGGAAGTCCAGGCCTCGTCCAGCGGCAGCAAGGGCATCACCTGGTCCGCAAAACGATGCGCCTCTTCAAGCAGCGGATTGCCCGAAACGATGAAGGACTCGACACCAAGACGGTGGTATTCGATCAACCGGTCCGCAACCGATCGGGGGCTGCCCACGACCGCAATGCCGGGTCCGTGGCGCAGCAGGCCGAACCCTGACCAGATGTTGGGATACACCTCGAGGTCGCGGGCGCGCTGGGGCCGCACGCCGCCGTGCAAGGCAGTCTGCCGGTCCTGCCCGACCGCATCCTGCTTCGTGTTGTTGGCCTGCACCCGGGCGATCGTGGCGTCACTGGCGCTATCGAGCATCTCCTGCGCCGCCGCCCAGGCTTCGTCGTCGGTGTCGCGAACGATCAGATTCAGGCGAATGCCGAACCCTATCGTCTGCTGCCGGCCGTACCGCGCCGCGCGCGCCCGGACATCGGCAATCGTGGCGGCCGTCTGGGGGGCGGCTCGCCCCAGGTCAGGTACTTGTCGACATGCTTGGCCGCGATCTCCATGGCAATGTCCGACGACCCGCCGAACCACAGTGGCGGATGCGGACGCTGAATCGACGGGAACTCGGCCTTTGCGCCCTGGATGTTCAGGTATTCGCCATCGAAGTCCACGGTCTCCCCCGCCATCAGGCGGCGGTAGACCGTCAGGAATTCATCGCAGCGGCGATAGCGCGCATCGTGGTCCAGGTGGATGCCCGCCGCCGCGAAGCTGGTGTGGCCGTTGACGATATTGAGCAGCAGCCGCCCGCCCGAATTCTGGTCCAGCGTGGTCGACAGCTTGACCAGTTGCGTGGGCGTAAAAATCGACGGGTGGATCGCCACCAGAAAGCGCATGCGCCGCGTGACTTCGGCCAGCGAGGCAGCCGTCAGGAAGGGGTCCAGTCCGCCCGTGGGCGACGTGGCCAGCAGCGCGCCCGAATAATTGCGCGCATCCAGCGTGGCGGCCAGGGCCTTCAGGTAGCCCAGATCCACGGGGCGGGACCACGAAGGGTCCCAAGGGAAGCGGCCGTCTTTGCCGACGATGTACCAAAGAATATCCACAATGGGGTCCTGAAAAAAAATCAGCGATCGATGGGGCGCGATCCGCCCAGCGCGCGGGCACGCAGGAACAGCGCGGCGGCTTCATCTATCGTCACGACAAGATCGGCTGCCTTGCGGATGTCTTCGTCAAACACCAGCAGCCCATGATTGGCAAGCAGCACCGCGCGGGTGTCGGGATGGTCAGCAAGCACCCGGTCGAGTTCGCCCACCATCTCGCCCGAATTGCGATTGCCGTAGCGGCTCACGGGCACGTCGACGCGCTGGCCGCGGTTCACCAGGGGCTCGTAATGGCCTGCCGGGATCGGCTGGTGCGCGACGGCAAATACGGTGGCATAAGGGGAATGCGTGTGGATCGCCGCGTTGACGCCTTCGCGGCGGTAGGCATGGGTGTGCATCGCGATGACCGACCGGATGCCCTTGCCGAGCTTGCCGCCCACGAATTCACCGCCCAGCGTGACGATGCCGAAGTCGTCGTCGCCCAGGTCTCGCGGCAGGCCGCGTGAAGTGACCAGGACACACCCGGGGCGGTCCACCAGCCGCACGCTGGCATTGGCCGCGCCGCCGAAATCCAGCGCCTTGCGATCGTGCAAGGAGTGCACGGCTTCAACAAGGGCCGACCGCAATCGGCGGTCGGCCGCGCCGAGCGCAAGCGCCGGGCCCGACAAGGCGGTAACGCCGTCACCGACGGCAATGGCAGAAAGAGTCATGAGTGCGCACCTGGGAACGATCGCCATGGTGGCGCGCGCCCGGACCGGCGGCAACGATCCGATTCGTGTATCGATATGCGGATCGCGGGGCGCGCGAATCGCTCTCTAGGCGACCTAGAACGCCGGGATCAGCGACCCCTGGAAGGTCTTGACGATATACGCTTTGACTTCGGGCGATTGCTCGTCACATCGCGCGGCGTGGCGGCGTTGCCTGCGATGGCAGCGGCCGTCAACCCGATCACCCCCTTCGCGGCAAGCAACTGCAAAGCGCGGTTCCCGTTGGACGGATCGTTCTGGATGCCCACGCGCGCGCCGTCGGACAGCGCGTCCAGCGACTTGACCTTGCGTGAATAGAACGCCAGCGGTGCCGTGACGGTCAGCCCCGCCGACGCGATCTTGAAACCCCGCGCCTTCACCTGGTTCTCAAGAAAAGGCAGATGCTGAAAGGCGTTGGCTTCGATGTCCCCGGCGGCCAGCGCGGCGTTGGGCAGATGGATTCGATCATCACGATCATTGCACAGGGCGGGCTGCGCACGAACGATTGCCTGGCTCTAAGGTCATGCCGCAGACACGGCCGCCGTTACGCATCCGGCGCATATCGACAGCCGATCTTATTCGTTCTCGCGCGCGGGGATCATCGGTATGGTTGGCCGACCTTCACCCCTGCTCTGTCTCGCCATGCTCCGCTTCTCCCGTCCCGTGTTGCTCCGCACGTTCACCCTCGCGCTGTTCGCGCCGGCCCTTGCCATGCCCGCCATTGCCGCGGATGCGTTTCCTTCCAAACCGTTGCAGATCGTCGTCTCGGCGGCGCCAGGCGGCAGCCCCGACATCCTGGCGCGCATCGTCGCCAAGGCGTTGAGCGCGCGCGTCGGCCAGCCCGTCAGCGTGGACAACCGCCCAGGGGGCGCAGGCAACATCGCCGCCACCCACGTTGCACGTTCGCCAGCCGATGGCTACACCCTGTTCGTTGCGACCGACAGTATCTCGATCAATCAGACGCTGTTCCGCAACCTGCCCTTCGATGCGCGCACCAGCTTCGCGCCCGTCATCCACGCCATTTCGTCGCCGCAGGTCTTTGCGGTGCACCCGGATGTGCCAGCCCGCAGCGTGCAGGAATTCATTCAGCTCGCCAAGGCGGCGCCCGACAGGTATGGCCTGGCATCGCCCGCCATCGGCACCACCGGCCAGTTGGGTGTGCTGCTGCTGCAAAGCCAGGCCGCGATCCAGGTCAAGCCAGTCGTGTACCGCAGCGCGCAGCCGGCGCTGACCGACGTGCTGGGCAGACATGCGGACGGCATCATCGTGACGATCGCGCCGGCCCTGCCCTTCATCAAGGAAGGCAAGCTGCGCGCACTGGGCGTGTCCACCGGCACACGCTCGGCCGCACTGCCCGACGTTCCGACCTTTGTCGAACAGGGGCTGCCCGACTTCAAGTTCGATTCCTGGCAGGGCTTCGTCGTGCCAGGCGGGACACCCAAGCCGATCGTCGACCGCCTGAACGCCGAACTGAATGCCATGCTGAACGATCCCGACGTCAAGGCCAAGCTGCTGGCGCAGGCCTTCGACACGGTGGGCGGATCCCCAGCCGACTTTGGCAAGGTCATCAACGACTCCATCACGAGCTGGGAAAAAGTGATCCGCTCGCACGACATCCACATCGACTGAACCGGAGCTGCCTTCATGTCCATCGACCGTCTCTGGTACACCCGCTGCCCCGTTCCTACCGCCTCGGGCATTGCCATCCATCACGGCTGGATCGACGCCGAATTCGCGCCCGACGGCATTACCGTGTCGTCGTTGCGGGCGTCGCCCGACCGCGCTCTGCGCGAGTCGCACTTCGATCACCGCCAGGTCAATTCCTTCCGCCAGGGCGGCAATGCGCCGCCCATCTGGTCGCGTTCGCAAGGGCAGGACGTCGTGGTGGTCGGGCTGACGTGGCTGCCGCAATACCAGTCCATCCTGTCCTTGCCCGATTCGGGCATCGCCTCGGTCGCGGATCTGAAAGGCAGGCGGCTCGCCCTTCCGCGCCGCGTGAACGAAAAGATCGACTTCTGGCGCGCCTCGGCATTGCAAGGCTATCTGCAGGCGCTTGCGGCCGAAGGCCTCGGTGCCCATGACGTAACTTTCGTCGACTTGCCCGTGGAGGCCCCCTACATCGGCAACGTGTCCGCATCCGCGAACGGACCCCTGTTCGACGCGCGGCAGGCTGCGGCGTCGGCGCGGGCCGAAACCTTCGCGCTGATCCGCGGCGAAGTCGATGCGATCTACAACTATGGCGCCTCGGGGCCGTCGCTCCAGGCCTGCCTGGGCGCGCATGTAGTTGCCGATATCAATCATCACCCGGACCAGAAAGTTGCGATCAACAACGGCACGCCCAATGTGCTGACGGTCAGCGGCGCGCTGGTGCGCGAGCATCCTGACCTGGTTGCCCGCTACCTGGCGCAGGTCCTGCGCGCAGCCGCCTGGGCGCGCGCCCACCAGCAGGAGGCAACGCGGATCATTGCGGCCGAGGTGTCGGTGGTCGAAGAGTGGGTGCCCGACGCCTTCGACGACGCGTTGTTCGACAACCTGGAACCCAGCCTGCGTCCCGACCTGGTGGATGCCTTGCGTGTCCGAAAAGACTTCCTGCTCGCACACGGCTTCATCCAGCGGGACTTTTCGATCGACGATTGGATAACGCCGGAACCATTGGCCGCCGCGCGGCGCCTGCTGGCCCAGGACGTCAACCCGGCAAAGGCGGCGTGATGACCATTCTGACGATTTCCGGAAGTCCTTCCGCCGACTCCCGCTCCACCTTCCTGGTCGCCACCCTGGCGTCGCGTCTGCACGACCTTGGCATCGATACGCGCTCGCTGGACGTGCGCGACATTCCTGCCCATGATCTGCTGCACGCGCGCTTCGACAGTCCGGCTATCGTTGACTTCGTCAACCAGGTGCAGCGGGCAGACGCCGTCATCATTGGAACGCCCATCTACAAAGCGGCGTACAGCGGCGTCTTGAAGGCCCTGCTCGATCTGTTGCCCCAGACCGCCTTTCACGACAAGCTGATCCTGCCAGTGGCAACGGGAGGGTCGGCCGCGCACTTTCTTGCCGTCGATTACGCCTTGAAGCCGGTGCTTTCCGCGCTGGGCGCGCGGCACATCCTCAGCACGGTGTTCGCGACCGAAGCACAATTGGTGCGCAATGCCAACAAGGGGTATGTGTTCGCGGACGAGGTTCGCGTGCGGCTGGAGGATGCCATCGATCAGTTGGCGCAGGGCGTGGCGAGCCGTGAACGGCGCGTAAGCGTTACGCAGGCCGGCGCGCTGACTGAACGCCGGCAGGCGCTGGCCGCGGGCGGCGCCTGAACGCCCTGGGAACCTGACGCGTCAGATCTGCAGGCGTGAGGTGGCGGGCGGCACTTTCAGGCAGGCCTGGTATTCGGTTTCGACGTCTTGCGTGCTCACGCGATTGTCGTAGGCATCCCGCACCAGGCCGAGGAACCACGCGCGCGTGTCGGGGTCCGCCACCTTGGAGACATCCAGCACGGCGTCGACGACGCGCTGGGCCGCCCAACCCTGGTCGCGAAGATTGACGATGACGAGACTGACGTCGCGGGTGGTGGCGCAGGCTTCTCGTGCTTCGCCGACGACATCGGCGCTTGCCGGCGGCAACGCGCCAAGGACCCACCCCAGCACCAACAGACTCAGTAACCGATTCATGACAAGGCGCGTAACAAAAAGACACGATTGGAACGAAGGCGTGAGCATACGCCAACGTTCCGGAAATGTCAGGCGCGTTACGCGGGCAGCGCGGCCAGGGCAGCCACCGTGGTGGCACAAGCCTGGGCGACTTCCCTGCCCTTGATCAGGAAATGCGTATGGAAGAAGTCGTGATGTTCGCCGTGCGAGTGGAAATGATGCGGCGTCAGCACGGCCGAGAACACCGGCACGCCGGTGTCCAGCTGAACGCGCATCAGGCCGTCAATGACGGCATGCGCGACGAATTCGTGCCGATAGATGCCGCCGTCCACGACCAGGCCGGCCGCCACGATGCCGGCATATGCCCCGGTTCCAGCCAGGCGCTTCGCATGCAGGGGAATTTCGAAAGCGCCCGGGACTTCGAAACAATCGATGGCATCGCGGGCGTACCCAAGACGGCCCATCTCTTCGATGAACGCGTCGCGACTCTGGTCGACGATCTCGCGATGCCAGCAGGCCTGGACGAACGCGATGCGGCCCGGCGCGGCAGCGCCAGGAGATGATTTGGTATTGGCAAGACCCACTTCCGACTCTCCATTCAGGAAAAAGTCGAGGCAAACGGGATGGCCCACGCAGCGGCCGGGCGCGCAGGCGCGGCAAGGTGCATGGGTCCCGCTCTCTTTCATCCGGACTGTACCGTCGGCTTCGGAATCGCACCGAAATCTGCTGACCCCACCAGGGTGGCGGGCGCTCGCGGGCTAGGCGCACATCAAGGATGCGACGCCATTACCGCCGGTGGGGAATCGCACCCCGCCCCGAGAACGTTGGCCGCCGGGCGCGCAGCCCAGCGGTGCGCGCTACCTTAGCACAAACCCGCATGGCTGCTCGGTAAAGTCCATGGGAACAACGGGGTTGCGGCAGCGTGTTTCCCTGTCATACCCGGAAATGCCCGCAACCCTGCTGTAACCCCTCACCAAGGGGCATCCGACTATCCTGAACTCGTCCCTTCGAACTGGAAGTCTTGCCATGCCCATACCCCAGTCGACCGGCGACCGGCGCCTCGTCGCTGAAGCTCAGTTGCAGACCGCCCTGTTTGGCGTCCGTCCGGACCTTCCTTCCACCGCGCTACTGGTTACGGCCGATGAAAACGGCCTGCTAAGCGCACAGGTGTATGGCGTGGAAGTGGCGTTGCAACGGTCCGTGGACCGGCTCAAAGACGAATTGCTCGATCGGTTCCGCGGTTTCCATCCCAATTACGACCACGACGATCTCGACGCGCTGATGCGCACCTTGAAGATGATCGCTCCAAAAGCCGGCGTCGCGATTGCCCCCAATTCGATCGACCTGATCGAACTGCCGGGCGCCATTCTGGTGCTGACGGTGGACGGAGTGGCCGTGGCCGCGTCGGAAGATCCGCTGCACCTGCTTTCCCAGGCCCTGGTCGATCTGCGCGCGCAGCGCTGACCTGCCCTTGCCGTCCCGGACCCAGGGCGGCTGATATCATTCGCCATCCGTTCCCGTTCTGGAACGGCGAAGACAGGTGCCCCCATGTTCCCTACACGACTCTCCGACGGATACCGGAATTTTCTTGACGGCCGCTTCAGCGATGAAAGCGCCCGTTACCGCACATTGGCCGAACGTGGCCAGACCCCCGAAGTCATGGTGATCGGCTGTTGCGACTCGCGTGTCGCGCCCGAAGTGATCTTCGATGCGTCGCCAGGCGAACTGTTCGTGGTTCGCAACGTGGCCAACCTGGTGCCGCCTTACGAAGATGACCGCGAGACCTACCACGGCACCAGCGCCGCGCTCGAATTTGCGGTGCAGTCGCTGCGTGTCAAGCACATCGTCGTGCTGGGCCACGCCCATTGCGGCGGCATTCAGGCCGTGGCCAAGAACGCAGCCGCGCTGTCGCCCGGCGACTTCATCGGCAAGTGGATGAGCCAGATCGCTCCGGTGGCCGAACGATTGGGCCCGATCGGCGACAACCCCGGCAAATATCTGATGCAGATGGAACTTGCGGTGGTCGAGCACAGCCTCAATAACCTGATGACGTTTCCGTGCGTGCGGATCCTGGTCGAACGCGGCCAGCTGCAGTTGCACGGCGCGTACTTTGGCGTCGCCACCGGCCTATTGCTGGTGCGCGACCCGGCGACCGGTGAATTCCATCCGGCGTCGTCTCCCCCTCAGGCCGCAGGCGCCTAGCCCGCGGCCGCATCTGCCGCATTGTGGCGAAGGAAGCTTGCATGATTGGTCGTACCTGGATTCTTGCCGCAATGCTGGCGCCTGCCTGTGTCTACGCCGGTGGCACCGCGAATCTGACCGCGCGCGATGAACAGGGCAAGCAACTGACTGCCACGGTCGAATTCGTGGGGACATCGCGGCTGCGGGTGACCTCGCCCAATCAGCCGGGCGCCTACATGATCGCGCGAGACGGAAAGGTCTACAACATCGCGAAGATCCAGGGACGCACGGTGGTGATGGAAGCCAAGGACCTGATGCGCATGGCGGGCAACATGATGCCGAGTCCGACCGCCGCCATCGAGCAGGTCAACAGCGTGGTGTCACTGACGCCGACCTCGGCCAAGGAAACAGTGGCCGGGATCACGGGCACCGTCTACAAGCTGACGTACGAAGACGGCCAGCGCCGCACGCGCACCGAAGACCTCGTTCTGGCGAGGGACGCACGCGCCAATGAATTCACGTCGGCGGCGGTGCACTTCGGCAAGACGCTGGCGGCGGCGTCCGGCACGATCATCCCGCCCGGTGCGGACGATCTGGTGGCCCGCATCCAGCGGGACGGCCTGGGTCTCCTGCGTTTCGGCAACCGGATCGAGATCAATTCCCTGAACGGCACCACCCCGGCCGCGGCTCGCTTCGACCTGCCAGCCGGATCATTCCAGATGCCCGACCTGGGCGGCCTGTTTCCGGGGCTTAGCGGCGCCCGCTAGGCGCCCGCTCCAGGTGCCGGGTGCCTGGCGCGCCGTATTTGGCGCCAGGCACCGCATACCTTCCCTGTCCTAGTGCTGACGCGGCACGGCCGGCGCCGCCGCGGGCATGCCCATGCCGGTTTCGGGCGCCTGGGCGACCGGCGTCGTTTTGTCGGGCGCCGGTGCGCCCACCGTCATGCGCGACTGGCGCCATCCGCCAAACCGGTAATACCCCGCCGCCAGGACGAGCGACACCATCGCGCCCAAGGGGAAGCTCCACCAGATCGCGTCCGCTCCAAAGCGTTCCTGCAACAGGCTGGCCACCGGCAGGCGGATCAGCCAGATCGAAACGAACAGGATGATCAACGGCGCATAGACGGCGCCCGTGGCGCGGACCACGCCGAACACCACGATGGTGACCCCGAACGCCACGAAGGACCACACCACGATCAGATTGATGTGCTGCGCGATCGCGATCGCCTGCGTGCCCTCGGGCAGGAAGATGCCAAGCGAGTGGCGGTTGAACACATACAGCACCCCGGCCAGCGCGCCGGTCAGCACCAGATTCAGTCCTACCCCGACCGTGGCGATACGATCCACCCGGTTCCACAGGCCCGCGCCCACGTTCTGCGCAGCCATGGACGACACGCCCGCCCCCAGTGCGAGCGCCGGCATCTGCACATAGGTCCAGAGTTGCGACGCAACGCCATACGCCGCGGTGGTGTCCGTGCCGTAGGTGTTGACCAGGCTGATCATGACGATGGCCGATGACGAGATCACCACCATCTGCAAGCCCATGGGCAGGCCCTTCGCCACCAGGGTGCGCAGCAAGGCCGGCTTGGGCTTGAACACGCTCAATTCCCTGCGCGTCGGCAGCAGGAAGTGGCCGCGTTTGACCAAAAACACCAGCATGGCGAGCAGGCTGAGCAGTTGCGCAATCAGCGTGGCCAGCGCGGACCCCGCGATGCCCAGCGCTGGCAACGGCCCTACGCCAAAGATGAAGACCGGATTGAGCACGAGGTCGAGCAGTACCGACAGCGCCATGAAGTAGAACGGCGTGCGCGAGTCGCCCGCGCCGCGCAGGGCCATCATCACGAAGCTGAAAAAGAACATGAACGGCAATGCAATGAAGATGACGCGCAGATAGCTGATGGCCAGCGGTTGCGCTTCGATCGGCGTGCCCATTGCAAGGAAGATGGCCGGTGTGAACACATAGCCAAGCACGGCTGCGATCACCGACAGCACAATAAAGAAGACCGATCCCGTTCCCACGATGCAGCGCGCCTGCGCAATGTCCTTGCGGCCCACCGATTGCCCCACCAGGATCGTCGTGGCCATGCCTACCCCGAACACCACGCCCAGCAGGAAGAACAGGATGATGTTGGCATTGGATGTGGCGGTCAGCGCGGCTTCGCCCAGGTAGTGGCCGACCCAGACCGCATTCACGGACGCGTTCAGTGACTGCAACACGTTGCCGCCCAGCACGGGCAGCGAGAATTTCAGCAGCGTACTGCCGATCGGACCGGTCGTCAGGTCCTGACGGGAGGGGCTCATGCATCATCCACAAAGGGCGCCGTCGCGGGCGGTCCGCCGATTCTACGGGCTAGAATCCCGCTTATCCCGGCTGCCCTGTAACCTTTTATGCCCACCTCCTGTCCTCTGGCGCAATGCGCTTGTGATCGATGCGCGCCCCTGCCAGCGTCCGTTCCGGACGCACGGTCATGACGCCTGCGTCTCGCCTGGCGGTCGGCACCATCGTCGTCGGGGTCGCCGTCCTTGGCCTCAAGTATCTGGCCTATGTGCTGACGGGCAGCGTCGCGCTGTATTCCGACGCGCTCGAAAGCATCATCAACGTGGCGACGGCGATCGCAACGCTGGCCGCCGTATCGGTCAGCGCCATGCCGGCCGACGCCAACCATCCCTACGGCCACCAGAAGGCCGAGTACCTGTCGGCCGTGCTCGAGGCCGCGCTGATCCTGGTCGCCGCCCTGCTGATACTGAAGGAGGCGTGGCAAGGGTTCATGGCGCCCGCGCCCCTGCAGGCGCCGGCCCTGGGCCTGGCCATCAACGTCGGGGCGGGCGTGCTGAATGGCATATGGAGCCTGGTGCTGTTCCGTTTCGGCCGCCGCTGGCGTTCGCCCGCACTGGTGGCCGATGCCCACCATCTGTGGACCGACGTGGTGTCATCGATCGGCGTCGTGATCGGT
The DNA here is from genome assembly GCF_048632615.1 of Pigmentiphaga litoralis. GTDB lineage: Bacteria > Pseudomonadota > Gammaproteobacteria > Burkholderiales > Burkholderiaceae_B > Pigmentiphaga > Pigmentiphaga litoralis_B. Next base: position 5,156,961 of record NZ_CP184479.1, on the reverse strand, counting down.
GTGGCGCTGGTGGCCTGGACCGGCTGGGCCAAGCTCGACTCGGTCATTGCCGCGCTGGTGGCCGTCAACATCCTGTGGTCGGGCTGGAAGCTGATGCGCGAGTCGGTCGGCGGGCTGATGGACGAAGCCGTTGCGCCCGACGTGCAGGCCACCATCGCGTCGGTGATCGCGGCCCATGCCACGGGTGCGATCCAGGCCAATGCCGTGCGGACGCGCCGGTCGGGCAACATCACCTTTATCGAATTCAATCTGGTGACGCCGGGCGAGATGACCGTGGCCGACGCCCATGACATCTGCGATCGCATTGAAGACGCGCTCAGCCACGCCGTCATTGACAGCTCCGTCACCATCCACATCGAACCCGAACAGCACGCGGTGTCGCACGGCGCGGTGACGGTGGCCTGACGGGAGCCGCAAGCACCTTGCGTTCGCAACGAACCGTCGCGCTCACGGCCGGCATGCCGCATGGTGCCACCTTATTTATCGAATGGAAATTTCTATGTCCTCTTTTCCCGAAACCGGCAATGGCCCTTCCCACGAAACCGCCGTTGCGGACACACGCGCGTGGATCGAAAAGGCCGTCATCGGCCTGAATCTCTGTCCGTTTGCCAAGGCCGTGCATGTCAAGGACCAGATCCGCTATATCGTGAGTGACGCGCGCGACGAAGAAGCGCTGCTGGCCGATCTGGCACGGGCGCTGGAAGAGATCGCACAGGCATCGCCGGAAACGATCGACACGACCCTGCTGATCCATCCGTGGGTGCTGAATGACTTTGCGGATTACAACGACTTTCTGGACATTGCCGATGCGGCGGTCGAAGAACTGGACCTGGGCGGCATCATCCAGGTCGCAAGCTTCCATCCCGACTATCAGTTCGCGGATACGGGCCCGGACGACATCGAGAACTACAGCAATCGCGCGCCCTACCCCACGCTGCATCTGCTGCGCGAAGAAAGCGTGGACAAGGCGGTCGACAGCTTCCCTGAAGCCGACGTCATTTACGAAAAGAATATCGAGACGCTGCGCAACATCGGCCCCGAAGGCTGGGCCGCGCTCGACCTGCACGGCGCCTACCGGACCTGATCGCCGGCGATATCCTGCACGTCGGCCTGTGCGCTTAGGGCTATCGGCCGTGACGACGGATCCGGGTCAGTCCGTTACCTTGCCGCGGTTGCGCTTGATCTCTCCCCGCAACACCTTGCGCTGCAAGCGGCGCTGCTGCGATCCGCGCGTGGGCTTGGTCGGCTTGCGTGGCTTGGCCGGCACCGCGTGCGACGCGATCAGGCCTACCAGCCGCTGCAGGGCGTCGTCGCGATTCTTGTCCTGGCTGCGATAGGCCTGCGCCTTGATCACCACCACCCCTTCCTTGGTGATGCGCTGATCGTTCGCCGCGAGCAGCGCTGCCTTGAGTTCATCCGGCAGCGACGAGCGCGGAATGTCAAAGCGCAAATGGATCGCGCTCGACACCTTGTTGACGTTCTGCCCGCCCGATCCCTGCGCGCGGATCATGGTGAACTCGACGTCGTCCTCGTCCAGCCAGGCATTGCCGTAGATGTGCAGCATGCTGACGATCAGTGCCCTGACGATGCGTGCAGGCCGAGCCGGCCCATCAACGCACGGTCAGCCACGGATTGCGGGTTATCAGTGGTCAGCAGACGATCGCCGTAGAACATCGAATTCGCGCCGGCCAGGAAGCACAGGGCTTGCAGCGCATCGTCCATCGTCTCGCGGCCGGCCGACAGACGCACCATTGCCTGTGGCATCGTGATGCGCGCCACGGCGATCGTGCGCACGAATTCAAACGGGTCCACCGCGTCATTGTCGGCTAGCGGTGTGCCTTCCACACGAACCAGATTGTTGATGGGTACCGACTCCGGATACGGGTCCATATTGGCCAGCTGCGCAATCAGGCCGGCGCGTTCGCGCCGTGTTTCACCCAGACCCACGATGCCGCCGCAGCAGACTTTCACGCCGGCGTCGCGCACACGGGCGAGCGTGTCCAGGCGGTCCTGATAGGTGCGGGTTGTGATGACCTGGCCATAGAACTCGGGCGAGGTGTCCAGATTGTGGTTGTAGTAGTCGAGACCGGCATCCCGCAACTGCTGCGCTTGTCCATCGCGCAGCATGCCCAGCGTCACGCAGGTTTCCAGACCCAGGTCCTTGACCGCGGACACCATCTCGGCCACGGCGTCGACCTGATGCGGTTTGGGGCTGCGCCACGCGGCGCCCATGCAGAAGCGTGTCGCGCCGTTCGCTTTGGCGGCGTGCGCCGCGTCCAGCACCTCGGACAACGGCAACAGCTTTTCGGCTTCCAGTCCGGTGTCGTAGCGCGAGGATTGCGGGCAGTACGAACAGTCTTCGGGACAGCCGCCTGTCTTGATCGACAAGAGCGTTGACAGCTGGACCGCGTTGGGATCGAAGTGTTCACGGTGGGTCTGCTGGGCCCGGAACATCAGATCCGCGAAAGGCAGTTCGAACAATTCGACGATGCCGGCAACTGTCCAGGCCGCTGAATTGCGGCGAGTTGTAACGGAAGGCGTAACGCTTGTCGTGGGGATATCGGTATGCATGGGGACTCCTTGACCACGCGGGTTTTCAGGAGGGCGCCGCGCGGCAACCTGGCATGGTAGGCAATCCAGACATGCGGCGCAAACGCTGGATCGCGGCAGTATCGGTGAGAGTTGTCCGATTTTGCCGTGATTTTCACGAAGTTGATCAAGTTGACCCTTAACGTTCAGTTATCGGGCTTGGAAAGAATCGTTCCGAGCACGCCCTTTTTTTGTATCGCAATGCCGGAATTTGGCGTCGATACAGGCCGCGCGGGCACCGCAGGTGTCGCGCGCAAAGCCAAAACCGACTTGCATTTATCCTCCAAGATTGTTTGAATGCCGCCCTAGTGCTGTTGGCGACCCGCCACTGTCGGCGACCTGCCAACTTTTTTAAGGAGTACGCATGCGCACCAAGAAAGAACTGATCGACGCCCTCGCCGAACGGACCCAGCAACCGAAGAACGTGTCGGAAGCTTTCATCGACGCCCTGGGCGACGCACTGCGCGCCTCGCTGGCAAGCGGTGACGAAGTCGTGCTGCCAGGTGTCGGCAAGTTCTCTGTCAAGGCCAAGGCTGCCAAGACGGGCCGCAACCCACGTACGGGTGAAGCCATCCAGATCGCCGCGCGCAAAGCGCCCGCATTCAGCGCCGCCAAGGTGCTGAAGGATGCCGTGGACGCGAAGTAAGCGCCATGTGCCTGAGCGGCCGGTGTGAACCGTGCCGCTCGCCAGCGAGTGCACGTCTGGCGTGCCTCGCTCGTGGGCCTTTTCCGATCGGTCCGCGTTAAACTGGCAAGAAAAAACGACACCCCCGGGGAGCTTTTTTGCCGAAGACCGCACCCGCTGCCGCCGAACCCAGCCTTGGCGCAAGCACCACGTATCTCGTGTCGCAAGTTCACTTCGCGTTGCGCAACCGCACCGAAGCCGCACTGAAGAAATACGCTGTCACGGGCATCCAGTACACGGTCCTGTCCGTGCTCGGACATCGCGACGGTCTGTCATCGGCCGACCTGTCCCGCCGCTTCTATGTCACGCCGCAGTCCATGGGCCAGTTGCTCAGCACACTGGAAGAACGCGGCCTGCTCGTCCGCCGCGAAGACGCCGCCAACCGCCGCATCCTGCGTGTCAGCCTCACCCCCGAAGGCCGCACCCTGGTCGACGCCGGCGCGAAAGACATCGAAACCGTAGAAGCCGACGCCTTCGCCTGCCTCGACCCCCGCGACCTGAAAACGATGCGCGCCAACCTGCGCATCCTGGTGGGCGAGTTGCGCGGAGCGCAAAACGAACAAGACCAGAACGCCTGAACTCGACCGCAGTGGCGAGTTACCTGGGGAGGCGCGCAGCGCCTAGGGGGCCATCAGTTCATCGAATTCAGTTGTGACTCCATAATATTTATGTGATTCATTTCAGGGATCGCTTCTTTTATATTTCCCCTGGTACGTGGCTCACGACCACACCGACAGCGACTGGCCGCGCACCGCGGCACGGATCGCGCAGCCTGCATCGACCAGGGGACACCGATGACCGACACCACCACGCGCGCCGCCCCTTCGCGGCGCGTTTTCGTTTGCAGGGCCCTCGGCACCATTGCCGCGCTCGCGCTGGGCGCCACCGCCACACTGGCGCCGCTGAGCCCGGCCGCCGCCCAGGACTATCCCACCGGCCCCATCACACTGATCGTGCCCTTTCCGCCGGGCGGTCCGACCGACGTCAGCGCGCGTCTGGTCGGGAAGTCGCTGGGCACCCTGCTTGGCAAACCGGTCATTGTTGAAAACCGCCCAGGCGCGGGTGGCACCGTCGGCTCGGCCTTCGTAGCCCGCGCACCCGCCGACGGCTACACCTTGCTGTGGGGCAGCACCAGCAGCCTGGGGGTCGCGCCCTCGCTGTATCCCAATCCGGGCTATGCGCCGATGACATCGTTCGCGCCGATCGGCATGGTCGGCCGCACGCCCATCCTGCTGGTGACGCGCAGTGCGCTGCCGCCCAAGACGCTGCAGGAGTTCGTGGCCTATGCCAAGACCCACAAGTCATCGTACGGATCGGCCGGCAATGGATCGATCAACCACCTGACGGGCGAGTGGCTGAAGGAAGTCGCCAAATTCGACATGCTGCATGTGCCTTACAAGGGCGGCGCGCCGGCCTTTGCCGATATGGTCAGCGGCCAGGTCGACATGTCGCTCGAAACCATCAGCCTGGCCCAGCCCTACATGGCCAATGGCCGCATCAAGGTGCTGGCCACCACCAGCGCGAAACGCTCGCCTGCGATGCCCGACGTGCCCACGGTGCAGGAACTCTACGGCAACGACTTCGAGGTGTATTCGTGGCTGGCGCTGGTGGCCCCGGCCAAGACACCGCCTGCCGTGCTGCAGAAGTTGAACGCCGCGCTGCGTGACGCGCAGAACGATCCCGAACTGCGCAAGCAGATGGAAACGAGCGGACTGGATGTGATCCAGACGACGCCCGACGAATTCCGCACCTTCCTTGCCGGCGAGTCCAAGAAGTGGACGGCGCTGGTTGCCAAAACCAAACCTGTCGTGGACTGATCATGCGCATACTTATCGCGGGAGGCGGCCTGGGTGGCCTGACCGCCGGACTGGCCTTGCTCAAGAAGGGCTTCGATGTCCGGATCCTGGAGCAGGCCGCGCAGCTGAAAGAAGTCGGCGCCGGCATCCAGCTGAGCCCCAACTGCAATCACGTGCTGTTCAAGCTTGGCCTTGAACCCGAGTTCATGAAGCTCGCATCCGAGCCGCAAGGCAAGATCGTGCGGCTATGGAACACGGGCCAGACGTGGAACCTGTTCGACCTGGGCAGCGTGTCCCGCAAGCTGTATGGCTACCCCTACCTGACCGCGCACCGGGCGGATCTGCACCAGACACTGGCCAACGCCGTGCGGCGCGAAGATCCGGATGCCATCGTGCTGGGCGCGAAAATGGTGGCGTTCGACCAGCATGCTGACGGTGTGACGGTGCGGACCGAAGACGGCCGCAGCTTTCATGGCGACGTGCTGGTCGGCGCCGACGGCGTGCATTCGCTGGTGCGCGAAACCTTGTTCGGCGCCGACAAGCCGCGCTTTTCGGGCATCGTGGCCTGGCGCGGCGTGATCGAAGCCGAGACCTTGCCGCCGCAGTTGCAGCGCCCCCTGGGCGTGAACTGGGTGGGTCCTGGCGCCCATGTCATCCACTACCCGTTGCGCGCCAACAAGCTCGTCAACTTCGTGGCTGCCGTCGAGCGGACGGACTGGCAAGTGGAGTCGTGGACCGAGCGCGGGTCGACCGAAGAATGCCTGGCCGACCTGGCCGGCTGGCACGAGGACGTGCACAGCCTGATCCGCGCGATCGACGTCCCGTACAAGTGGGCGCTGATGGTGCGCGCGCCAATGGAGAAGTGGAGCAACGGCAACATTACCTTGCTCGGCGACGCCTGCCATCCCACCCTTCCCTTCCTGGCGCAAGGCGCGGCCATGGCGATCGAAGACGGTTATATGCTGGCGCGCGCGCTGGACGAATACCGCGACGATCCGGCAGTCGCATTGCAGCACTATGAAGAGGCCCGCAAGGACCGCACCGCGCGCGTGGTGGAAGGATCGAACGCCAACGCCAAACGCTTCCACAACAAGGAACTGGCCCACCCCGAAGGGGCGGCCGCGTATGTGAATCGCGAGTGGCAGGAAGACCGCGTCAAGGAACGCTATGAATGGCTGTTCACGTATGACGTCGAGACCGCGCCGCTCTAAAGCCGCGCGCAGCCATCTGTCGTGAACCTGCCGTTGAAAGGACACCCCATGAACACCCTGACCTCCGCCGACCTCTCGGCGCCTACCGTTCAAGGACTGCACCACTTCGCGTGGCGCTGCCGTGATGCCGAAGAAACGCGGCATTTCTACGAAGACCTGATCGGCCTGCCGCTGGTCCATGTGATCCGTCTGGACCACGTGCCCAGCACCGGCGAGTACTGCCCCTACGTCCACATCTTTTTCGAGATGGGCGACGGATCCTACATTGCATTCTTCGACCTGGGCGACGACGTGTCCGCCCTGCCCTCGCCGAACACGCCTGCGTGGGTCAACCACATTGCGCTGCAGGTCGACAGCCTGGACCGGCTGATGGCGCTCAAGGCCAGGCTTGAAGAGGCCGGCGTCGATGTGCTGGGCGTGACGGACCACCACATCGTCAAGTCGATCTACTTTTTCGACCCGAATGGCTTCCGGGTCGAACTGACGGTGCGCACCGTGTCAGATGCCGAGATGAAGTCGCATGCGCGCGTCGCCCATGCCGATCTGGCCAAGTGGGTGACCGACAAGGCGCAGCTGCGCGCGTCCGCCAGCGCTTCTTCCTCCACCGCTTTGGGACACTGACCGTATGGCTGAATCGAACACCACCGCTTTGAACGCCACCCACGACGCGTCCGCGCGGAGCTGGGTCGAGAGCGCCAATGCCGACGACACCGATTTCCCGATCCAGAACCTGCCGTACGGCATTCTTGAGCGCGATGGAAGACGCGGGGGCGCGGTCGCCATTGGCGATCAGGTGCTGGATATCGGCGCTGCGCTGGACGCGGGCTGGTTCGAGGGCGCGGCCCGGCGTGCCGCCGAAGCCGCCGCCGCGCCCACGCTCAACGCCTTGATGGCCCTGCCGCCCGCCGACACGCATGCCTTGCGGGCTGCGCTTTTCGACAGGCTGCGCGCCAATGGAACGCTGGCAGACAAGGCGCGTGCCGACGCGGCCAAGGTGCTGGTGCCAGCCGCGGGCGTAACGCTGCACCTGCCCTGCCGCATCGAAGGCTATACCGACTTCCTGACGTCTATCCATCACACCGAACGCCACGGCAAGCTCAAGGGCCTGAAAGACCCGCTGCCGCCTGCCTTCAAGTACCTGCCCGTCGCCTACCACGGCCGCACGTCGTCGATTCGCGTCAGCGGGCCGGACGTGGTGCGTCCGCATGGTCAATGGAAGGCCGCGGACGGCAGCGTGCAGTTCGGCGCGATTGAAGCCATGGACTTCGAGCTGGAACTTGGCCTGTTCGTGGGCCAGGGCAACGCCCAGGCGTCGCCGATTCCGATCGACCAGGTGGCCGACTATCTGTTCGGCTTCTGCCTGTTGAACGATTGGTCCGCCAAAAGTATCCAGTGGTGGGAACAAGTGCTTGGCCCCTTCCTGGGCAAGAACTTCCATACCTCGGTGTCACCGTGGGTGGTCACGGCCGAGGCGCTGGCGCCATTTCGCACGGCCGCCTGCGCGCGTCCCGAAGGGGATCCCGCGCCGCTGCCCCATCTGGCAAGCGATGCGGATCAACGCCAGGGTGCGTTCGATATCCAGCTCGAAGCCTGGCTGTCCAGCGATGCCATGCGCACGTCCGGCGAAGGTCCGGCCCGCATCAGCCAGACCAATGCCCGGACCTTGTACTGGACCTTTGGCCAGATGGTGGCGCATCACACCAGCAACGGGTGCAACCTGCTGCCGGGCGACCTGATCGGCAGCGGCACGGTGTCGGGGGAAGCGCGCAGCTCGATGGCCTGCATGACCGAGATGACCAGCGCCGGGGCGGAAGCGATCACGCTGCCTAACGGCGAAACGCGGAAGTGGCTGATGGACGGCGACGAGATCGTGCTGCGCGGCAAGGCCGAAAAAGCGGGTTTTCGGACGATAGGCTTTGGCGAATGCCGCGGGCGCATCGCGCCGGCGCGATAAGCATCCGTCGAACAAAGGGCAACCGGCTGCCGCAGGCCGGTTGCCTTACCCCGCCGACGGTCTGGGCAGTTCCGCGACCACCTGCTCGAACGTCGATACGAACGCGGTCAAGGTCGGTGACGGGACGGCGCCGGCCCGCGTGATGGCATAGAAGTCGAAACTGACGGCCGGCACCAGCGGTCGGCAATGCACCGCGTAGCGCAGGCAGGCGCTCTGCGCGAACGACGGAATGATCGCGATGCCGAAACCTTTTTCGGCCATCGCAATGGCGGTCTCCAGATGCTGCACCGTGGTCCGCCGCGCAATGTTCAGCTTGTGGCGGAACAAGGCTTCTTCGGTCAGGCTCTGTACGGGGCTCTCGGGCGTGAGGCAGATCAGCGCCTGCTCGTTCAACGCCTGCCATGGCATGTCGCCGCTGCCGGTATCGGCGGCGTGGGCGGTAGTGGCCGCCTTGGCCGTCCTGCCCTCGCGCCGGTCCGATGCGTACACCGCAGCCAGATAAGACGGGACGATCGCTTCACGCCGCAGCCCCGACACTTTGGCGAAGAACGCGCCGAAAGCCGCATCCAGTCCGCCGTTTTCCACGGCCTGCTGGATTTCGACCGGGCTGCCGTCCACCACTTCCACATCCACCTGCGGATGCGTCGCTGCGAACCGCAGCAAGGTGTCCGGCACGATGGTTGACGCCATCAACGGAGTGAAGCCGACCCGCAGCGTGGCAATGTCCTGCCTTTCCATGTCGCGCAGGCGCAGCGCCGCGTCGCTCAGTTCCCGCGCGATCAACGCCGCGGTGGGCAGGAACACCCGGCCGGCTTCGGTCAGCACCACCGCGCGCGTGGTCCGTTCGAACAACCGGGTGTTGAGCTGGGACTCCAGCTCGCGAATGGTGGCGCTCAGGCCCGCCTGGCTCAGATGCAGATGCTGAGCCGTCTTCGTAAAGTTGGCCGACTCGGCCACGCCCAGGAAGGCCTTGAGCTGACGCAGGGAAATATTCATGCGCCGGCGATCAGTCCAACCGCAGGTTCAGGCGCTTGATGATCTTGCCCCACTTGTCGGTGTCCACGGCGATCAGCTGCCGCAGTTCATCGGGCGTCGTCGGGCCGGGGGTCGCACCCGCGGCCACGATACGCGTCTTGACCTCGGCATTGTTCAATGCCGCGTTCAGCGCGCCGTTCAGCTTGTCGATGATGGCGGGCGGCGTGCCGGTCGGGGCGGCGATCGCGAACCAGCCGGTCGCCTCGTAGCCCTTCAGACCGGATTCGGCCAGCGTCGGGACATCGGGCAGGGCCGGGCTGCGTTCGGCGGTGGTGACGGCATAGGCCTTCAGCTTGCCGGCCTGGATGTAGTTGACCGAGCTGGGCGTGTCGCTCATGGCCAGCGGGATCTGTCCGCTCATGGCGTCCACCGTGGCGGGACCGGTACCCTTGTACGGCACCAGCACCGTCTTGACGCCCGCGGTCTGGTTGAACAGTTCGCTGGCCAGCTGCATGACCGTGCCTTGCCCGCCATGGCCCAACGACAACTTGTCAGGCATGGCCTTGGCTTCGGCCAGCACGTCGGCAATGGTCTTGGCCTTGGCATCGGGCGGCCCCACCAGCACGAACGGCGAATACGCGACACGGCCGACCGGCGTCAGGTCCTTGATCGGATCGAAGGTCATGTTCCGGTACAGCACACCGTTGATGCCCAATGCGCCCGCGCCGCTGAACCCGATCACGTAGCCATCGGGCGCTGCCCGCGCCACCGCTTCCATCGCAATGTTGCCGCCCGCCCCGCCGCGGTTTTCGACCACGACCTGCTGGCCGAGCCGCTCGGACATGACGGGTGCGATCACCCGGGCGATCAGGTCGGTGCTGCCGCCTGGTGGAAACGCCACGATCATGCGAATCGGCTTGGTGGGGTAGGCTGCGGGCGCCTGGGCGTACGCGCCTGGCAGAACAGCCAGCGTGCAGCTGGCTGCCAGCGCAAGGGTCCATGTCTTCACTGCGGTCTCCTGTTGGGCCGCGCACGTTTTGCGGCGCGGCTGTCTTTACCTACCGGTCTGAATGCCGGTATCAGAAAAATATATTACGCTCATATTTGAGCATGGTCATTTATTTGCTGCGCCGGGCGTATGCGGATCAACCCTTCATCCGGATGCCGGAGGCCTGATCCGTCGCACCGGCCAGAATGTCCACCAGCAAGGGATTGATGACATCGGCGGCCTCGTAGATGGCCCAATGGCCCGCGCCTGGAATCAGATGGAATTGCGCGGAAGGGTGCACCTGCGTCAGCACGCGGCCCTGCTCGGCAACGTCGCCCCCATAGACGTCGAATTCTCCCGACACACCATGGATCTCGCAGGCCAATTGACGGAAGTTTTGCGGTGAACGGCTGGCCAGCAACGGCCGCATGTCCAGCGTCGTGCGCAGCACATTGCGGGTTTGCAGGGCGACGGCGAGCGCATCGATGCGCGCGGTGTCATGGATCATCAGCACGCCCAGGTTGTGCTTCTGGATGGCCGCCATCTCGGCCGGATCATCAACGCCGCGCCAGCGTCGCACGCCCTCGGGCAAGGCCAGCGGGCCATCGGAAAAGCTGCCGCGCAGCAGGACCAGCTTGCGCACCTGCGCAGGACGTTCAACCGCCATGGTCTCCGCCAGGACCGAGCCCAGTGAAAACCCCAGGATGTCCACGGGCGTGCTCTGCTCCGGCAACACCTCGTCCAGCCCGCGCCACAGCAGCGACGCGAACCCCGCCATGCTGGGCGTGCCGGCAAAGGGATCGGCGTCGCCGTGGCCCGGCAGGTCAGGCACGTACAGCGTGTGGTTGGCGCTCAGCGCTTCCAGGTTGCGGATCCAGTGCGTCCACGAGCCGCTATTGCCGTGCAGCAAGACCACGGGCGACCCGCTGCCCCAGATGCGCCACGTGATCGTGTTCGCCCCTTCAGGCGTAGAGACACGGCGGGCCGTGGCTTCCCAACGTGCTGCGTCTGCCGGCAGGTCTCCGACGACCGTATCCCCTGCGTTGGCGGACAGCCCGGAAGCATCCTTGACAGCGATATCGGCAGCGTCGGCCACGGTGGTCTCCTTATTAATAAGTTAACTTTATATAAACTACACTTACTTTGTCAACGCGTCGCGGCATCGTGCGCCCAGGGCTTTTCTTTTAGAATAGGCACCGTTTGACGCATCCGCTCCTACCCTGGCTACGCTCGCGCGGGCCGACAACAAGAAATTCATGAAAGACACCCTCACTGGAAAATCCGCCTCCGCCCCTGCGCTTGGTCTGCGTGAACGCAGCAAACAAGACAAGCTCCGTCGCATCAAGCAGGCGGCACGCGAGGTCTTCCTTGAAAAGGGGTTCGACGACGCGACCACGCGCGAAATCGCCCAGCGCGCCGACGTCGCGATCGGCACCGTGTTCGTCTATGCGGCTGACAAACGCGACCTGTTGATGCTGATCATCAACAACGATCTGGACGCCGTGAACGAAAAGGGTGAAAAGGCCCTGCAGTCCGACCTGCCCTTGCTCGAACAGCTGATGAAGTTTTTCACGCTGCGCTACACCTACTGGGCCAAGGAACCGCCCCTGTCGCGCGCGGCCGTGCAGGAAACCGCCGACTTCCTGGCCGAGACCACCGACAAGGGCAAGGAAACCAGCCGCTTCTACGCGCGCCGTTCCAACATCTCGTCGATGCTGACCGACCTTGCACGCCAGAAGCAGGAAGCCGGCAAGATCGCCAACACCGCGCCACCCGAATTGATCGCCGGCCTGATCATGACGATCTACCTGACCGAAGTGCGCCGCTGGCTCGCGCAAGGCACCCCCAAGCCCGCGGTCGGCCTGGCCCGCCTTCGTGCCTTGCTGGCGTTGGCGATCCAGGGCCTGGGCCCTACCGGCGCCGAAGTGCCGGCCATCCCCACGGGCAAGAAACCGCGCGCGAAGTGATCGTCGCGGCGGGCGGGTTCAGCCGCGCCCCAGCAGCGGCATCGACAGCGGGAAGATGACGCTTTCATACAGGTTGACCTCGGGCGGCAGGGACGCCATCAACAGCACCACCCTTGCCACGTCGGACGCCTTCATCAGTTCACCGGGCGCGAACTTGCGTCCGGACTTCTCGGCCAGCGCCGATTCGGTCACGCCAGGGTGCAGCACACTGACGGCAATGCCATGCTCGCGGCCATCCAGCGCCAGCGCGTGCGTCATGCCATCCAGGCCATGCTTGGTCGTCGTGTAGGGCACCGAATGCGGTCGTGGCACCCGAGCCGCCACGCTCCCCATGTTGATGATGCGCCCGCCGCCGCGCGGCTTCATCACGCGGAAGGCTTCCCGGCTGCACAAGAAGGCACCGGTCAGATTGACGTCGAGCACCTGACGCCACGCCGCCAGGGTCAGGTCTTCGATGGGCTGACTGGTGGTCACGCCGGCATTGTTGACCAGCAGATCGACGCCACCAAAGGCGGCCACGGTGCTGTCGAACAGGTGCTGCACCTGCGCTTCGTCGGTCACGTCGGTCATGCAGATCGACGCCGTGCCGCCCGCCTGGGTGATCAGCGACGCGGTCTCGGCAAGCCCCTGTTCGTTGCGAGCCGCAACCATCACGCGTGCGCCCGCCGCGGCCAATGCCACGGCCACGGCGCGGCCGATGCCGGAACTTGCGCCGGTGACGATCGCGGTCTTGCCGGTCAGGTCGTTCATGGCGCGGGGGACTGCGAAATGAATTTGGGCGTCAGGTAGGCGGCAACGCCTTCGATGCCGCCCTCGGACCCGTAGCCACTGTCCTTCACCCCGCCAAAGGGCGATTCGGCCGAGGCGATCGCAAAGGTGTTCATGCCTACCATGCCGCTTTCAATGCCGTTCGACACCTTGATGATGCGGTCGGCGTTGGACGTGAACGCGTAGGCCGCCAGTCCGTATGGCAGATGATTGGCCTGGCGCAGCGCCTCTTCGTCATCATCGAAAGGCACGACCATGGCCAGCGGGCCGAACGGTTCTTCGGACAGCACCCGCGATTCGGCATGCAGGCTGGCCAGCACCGTGGGCCTGAAAAGAAGCCGTCACCCGACATGCGCTCGCCGCCGGTCACGACGGAAGCGCCACGGGACCGGGCGTCCTCCACCAGTGTGTCCATGGCGGTCAGGCGGCGTGGGTTGGCCAGGGCGCCCATCTGCGACGAGGCCTCGACACCCGGGCCGACCCGCAAAGCGCCGGCTGCGCGGCCAAACAGATCGACAAAGGCATCGTGCACCTTGCGATGTACGAAGAAACGCGTCGGCGAAATGCAGACCTGCCCCGCGTTGCGGTACTTGCCCGCGGCCGCCATGCGCGCCACGGCTTCGACATTGACATCGTCGAACACCAGCACGGGCGCATGACCGCCCAGCTCCAGCGTGACGGGTTTGACGCCCCGGGCCGCGAGGCCGGCAATGTGTTTGCCCACCGCGACGCTGCCGGTGAAAGACACCTTGCGGACGACAGGCGATGCGATCAGGAATTCGGAGACCTCGGCCGGCACGCCAAACACCACGTTCAGCACCCCTTTGGGCAAGCCGGCGTCCTGCAGGGCGCGCGCGATTTCGATCGCGCATGCAGGCGTTTCTTCCGAGGGCTTGATGATGCACGTGCAGCCTGCCGCCAGCGAACTGGCGATCTTGCGCGCCGGAATCATCGCCGGGAAATTCCATGGCGTGAACGCCGCGGTCACGCCGACGGGTTCCTGCACGACGATCTGCCGCCAGCCGTTCTCGCGAGGCGGAATCACACGGCCGTACGTGCGGCGGCCCTCTTCGGCCGCCCATTCCAGCATCTCGGCCGTCACCATGACTTCGATGCGGGACTCGGTCAGCGTCTTGCCCTGTTCGAGCGACATGATCCGCGCGATACGATCGCTGCGTTCGCGGAACAGCTGTGCGGCCTTGCGCAGGATTTCACCGCGCGCCAGGGGCGACATGATGCGCCAGCGCTGGAAGGCGGCCTGCGACGTGTCGATCGCCCGTTGCAGATCATCGGTCGTGGCATGCGGCAGGTCGCCCAGGCTGGCGCCGGTGGCCGGGTTGATGACCGGCTCGGAACGGCGGCCCGTGGTGTCGAGCCACTCGCCGTCGATGAACATTTTCAGGTCCAGCACATCATCGCTCATGGATGCTCCAGATAGTTGACGATTGCAATCATTCGGCAGTGATACCGGCCGCGCGGATGATCTTGCCCCACTTCTCGGTGTCGGTACGTACCAGCGTGGCCAGGTCAGCCGGACCGCCAGGCAACGGTTCGGCGCCAATGCTGCGCATGAACTCCGCGATGGCCGGATCGCGCGTGACCGTGTTGAGCCAGCCCGTCAGGCTTGCGAGCACCGGCGCCGGGGCGTTGGCAGGCAGGAAGATGCCGAACCAGCCGCTCAGGTCGTAACCGGGCACGCCCGCTTCGGCCATGGTGGGCACGTCGGGCAAGGAGGTCGGGCGGGTCTTGCCGGTCACGGCCAGCGCGCGCACGCGGCCACCCTTCAGCTGGGGAATCGCCAAGGTCGCATCGGCAAACAGAAAATCGATTCGTCCACCGATCAGATCGGTCATGGCTTGCGGGACGCCCTTGTACGGCACATTGACGGCATCCACGCCGGCCAGGGTCTTGTAGAGTTCGCCGGCGACCTGCCCCGTAGCGTTGCCGCTCCCCCAGGAATACTTGCCCGGTTCGCGCTTGAGCGTGGCGGTCAGGTCGGCCACGGTCTTGTAGGGCCGCGCCTCGGGATTGGTCAGCAGCACGAAGCCGAGCGATGCGACGGTGCCCACCGGCTGGAAGTCCTTGACCGGATCGAAAGGCAGCTTCTTGAACAGATGGATGTTGGCCGCGTGCGTCGAGTTCGGCGTGAACAGAATCGTGTATCCATCAGCGGGTGACTTAGCCACCATGTCGGCCGCGATATTGCCCAGGGCGCCCGCACGGTTGTCGACGACAACCGGCTGGCCCGCTTCCTTTTCCAGGCGCGCCGCGACCTGCCGGGCCACGGCGTCGATGCCGCTGCCTGCCGGATAGCCCAGCACCATACGAATGGGCTTGGCCGGGTAGGCCTGCGCGTGGGCGGTGGATGACAGGCCTAAGGTAGCCGCTGCGAACACTGCCAGCCCGGTGGCCGACAAGGCGGCAGCGTGAAACGCCCGCCGCGTGGAAAAAACGAAGTCATGCTGTCTCCTGGGTAGGGCATGGCGCGATACGTAGCCGCGCCGGTAAGTCTGGGGATGTCACGGATGGGAAGCCGGCGGATGCCTGCGGCCGGGCCGCGGTGGCGACCGGTGCAGGCGGTGCTAGAACTTGGCCGACAAGGCGGTGCCGGCCAGATGCCCGGCCAGTCCGCTGGACGTGCCGCGCGGCAGGCCCGGCGCCAGCTCCAGGAATTGTTTGACGGCACGAATCGTGACCGCGCCGCAGCCCAGCATGATCGTGCTGATGCGCTCGGCTTCGGCGTCCAGTTGGTCCTCTGTGACGACTTGACTGACCAGTCCGGCCTGCAGCGCTTCGGCCGCCGAGACGGTGTCGCGGGTGAGCACCATCCGCGCCACGGTCTTCACGGGCACGCGGCCGATCAGGGCAGACATGACCAGCGTGGGCGGGATATCGCGCTCCATTTCGGGGATCTGGAAGGTGGCGCTGTCTGCCGCAAGGGTGATGTCGCACACCCCGGCCAGGGCGCAGCCCACGCCGATCGCACGGCCCCGGATCACGCCCAGCACCGGCACCGCGGTGGCCTTCAGGGCGTCATAGAGTTCCAGCGCCGGCATCGCCACAGTGCGGCGCAGATGTTCGGCGGATGGCGCAGCGCCCTTGGCCGGCATGGGCGACACGCGCCCCGCGCAAAAGTCGGCGCCGTTGCCCGAAAGTCGGATCAGCTTGATGTCGTCATCCAGTTGGTTGACGGCGGCAACGATGGCGCGGCCCATTTCCGCATCGAGCAGGTTGCCATTGGCCGGCGTGTTCAGCGCGATGTCGAGCAGCGCGCCGTTGCGCGTGACGGTGACCTTGTCGGTATTCACACTCTGTCCCCTTGATGGATGGCTTCCCAGATCGATGCCGCGGTAGCGGGCATCGGCAACTCGTCGGTAGTGACCTCGCGCAGCGCGTCGGCCAGTGCATTGAAGATGGCGGCAGTGGCCGGCGTGATGCCGCTTTCGCCGCCGCCCTTGACGCCCAGCGGATTGCCGCTGGTAGGGTCTTCGGTCAGTTCGATGCGCAGGGGCGGCAAGGCGCCCGCACGCGCCACGCCGTAATCCATGTACGACCCGCTCAGCACCTGCCCGCTTTCGGGATCGACCTGGAAGCCTTCATACAGGGCCTGGCCGATACCCTGCGCCAGTCCCCCATGCACCTGCCCTTCCACGATCAGCGGATTGATGGGCGTGCCGACGTCATCGATGGACGTGTAGCGCGTGAGTTCGACTTCGCCCGTATCCGGATCGACTTCCAGTTCGCAGACCGCCGCGCCCGTCGGGTGTGCCGGGATCCGACCGTTGAATTCCGCAACGACCCGGAAGCGGCGCTCGCCCCCTCCGGCAGTCCGGACTCCGCGATCCATCGGGCAACGTCGGCCAGGGCCACCTTGCGCTGCGACGTAGCGTCGACATACTCGCCATCGATGAAACTGACTTGCCCTTCGGTCGTGTCCAGCAAGGTCGCGGCCACGGGCTTGCCAAGATCGACCAGCGACGACACGGCCTGAACGATCAGCGTACCCACCAGCCGCATGGACCGGTCGGAATGCGTGCCACCGCCCACGCTCACAAACGCGGAATCGCCCGTGCGCAGCGTGATGGCGTCAAACGGCACACCGAGCTTGTCGGCCAGGACCTGCGCGAACGTGGTGGCATGGCCCTGTCCGGTCGTTTGCGTACCCGCCACCAGATCCACCCGGCCGTCGGGTTCCACCATCAGTTCGATGCGTTCCTTGGGCGCGCCCACGGGCGATTCGACGTAATTGGCGACGCCGATGCCGAGCCACCGTCCCCGCGCGCGCGCCGCCGCACGGCGCGCCTCGGCATCGTCCCACTCCGACACCGCCAGCGCGCGTTCCATGTTGGCGGCAAACGCGCCGCTGTCGTAGTTCAGGCCCATCGGGCTGCGGTACGGCATCTGGCCGGGCTGGATCAGATTGCGCCGGCGGATCTCGACCCGGTCGATCCCCAGTTCGCGGGCGGCGATGTCCAGCATGCGTTCCATGACGTGCGTCGATTCGGGCCGCCCCGCGCCGCGATACGGTCCGGTGGGCGCACTGTTCGTCATGACGGCGCTCAGCTTCGCGGCGGCGGCGGGCACGTGGTAGACCGTGGTCATGACACGCGACCCGTTCGACAGCGGCACGTACGACACGGTATGCGCCCCGACGTTGCCGATCAGTTCATGGTCGACGGCCAGGATGCGGCCATCGGCCGACAGCGCCATGGCCGCGCGCGCGACCTGGTCGCGCCCCTGGTAATCCGACAGGAAGGCCTCGTTGCGATCGCTGGTCCATTTGATCGGCCGCCCTACCCGCTTCGATGCCCACAGCACCGCCAGCTGTTCAGGGTTGACCATGCTGCGCGGGCCGAAGCCGCCGCCCACGTCGGGGCTGATCACGCGCACCTGCGTGCGAGGCACCTTCAGCGCATCCGCAATGCACAACTGTTGGCGGGTCACACCCTGGCTGCCCGAGATCAGCAGATAGCCCGACTCGGGATCGTAGCTGCCCAGCGCCGACCGCGGCTCCATCTGGCAATTGACGATGCGGCTGTTGCGAAATTCGCGGCGCACGACATGGTGCGCCCCGGCAAAAATGCGGGCGATCTCTTCGGGATCGCCGATCTGCACCTGGAAGCACAGATTCGATGGCAAGTCGTCCCACAACTGTGGCGCATCGGGCAGCATCCCCTTGTCCGCATCCACCACGGCGGGCAAGGGATCGTAGTCAACATCAATCAGTTCGGCTGCATCGCGCGCTTCGCGCTGCGTCTCGGCCACCACCATGACCACCGCTTCGCCCACATGGCGCACTTTGTCGATGGGCAGCGGAATATGGCGCTGGTTGAACACGTGGCCCGTCAGGGAATCGTTGAACGCACGCTGTTCGTGCGCGATGGCATCGGCGGGATTGGGCACGTGGTCCATGCCCTGATGGCCATCATCCAGATAGTCCTGGCCTGTCAGCACGGCGATCACCCCGGGGGCGGACCGCGCCGCTTCCAGGTCCATGCCGCGAATGACCGCATGGGGCCGCGACGATCGCAAAAAGGCGGCATACACCTGTCCCGGCAGCGACACGTCATCCGTGTACTGCCCTTTGCCTGCGACCAGACGCGCATCCTCCGCCCTTGGCATGGGCTGGCCGATCAGCTTAGGCATGCGGGGCTCCTTGCGTCGCCGCCGCAGCATGCTTGACGGCTTCGATGATGTTGACGTAGCCGGTGCAGCGGCAGATGTTGCCTTCCAGGCCATGGCAGATCGACGCGTCGTCAAGCCGGCCATCCACCGTCAGATAGTGATCGACCGCCATGATCATGCCTGGCGTGCAGAAGCCGCATTGCAATCCGTGGCACGCCACGAACGCTTCCTGCACCGGGCCAAGCGCGCCGGGCGATGGCGCAAGGCCTTCGATCGTGACGACGTCGCCGCCGCTGGCCTGCGCCGCCAGCACGGAACAGGATTTGACGGCCACGCCGTCCAGATGCACGGTGCACGCGCCGCATTGGCTGGTGTCGCAGCCGACGTGGGTGCCTGTCAGCCCCAGGTCCTTGCGAATGAACTCGACCAGCAGCGTGCGGTCGTCCACGTCGCGCGAGACGGCCTCGCCGTTCAGAGTCAGGTGCACCTGCGTCATGCCTGCCCCACCCGTTCGGTCATGGCGGCCGTAAAGCGTTTGAAGAATTCGTCGGCCAGTTTGTTGGTCACCGAACCGATCAGGCGCGACCCGATCTGGGCCAGCTTGCCGCCCACTTCGGCCACGGCCACATAGACCAACTCGCAACCGTCGTCGGTGTCCGTCAACGTCACCGTGGCGGTCATTTTGCCGAAGCCGGCCATGCCGCCGTCGCCCTGGCCGATGATGGTGTAACCAGTGTCTTCCACCTTGTCGGCAATGGTCAGCTTGCCCTTGAAGCGGGCCTTGACCGGCCCGATCGCGGCTACGACGACCGCCGCGTACGTGTCCGGTTCGGTGGGCTCGAAGGCCTCGCAGCCCGGCACGCAGGCCTGGAGCACGGCGGGGTCATTGAGGCCGGCCCAGACCTGGTTGCGGGGAGCCGGAATGCGATGACTGCCTTTGAATTCCATGACGTTTCCAGAAGAAAAGAGAATGAGGGGCAACGGATGCCGCGGTTCGACGTCGTGGGCCATGGCAACGATGCGGCGCAAACGGTGGCCGTAAGGCGTGCCGCCCGCGGGCTGCGCCGTGCTGCCCGCCCGATCAGCGGGGGCGCGCCACCAGCGCGTCGACGGCGCGCCGGGTCATGACCCGTACCAGATTGGCCCGATAGGCGGCGCTGCCGTTGGCATCGCTGTTGAACAGCGTCTCGTCGATCGGCGCATCGGCCAGGCGGTCCGACTGGCAGCCGCCCGCCAACGCGGTTTCGGCCTCGGTCCACCGGAACACCGACGAGGCGGCGCCGGTCACCGCCACGCGCACGGCATCGTTGAATTGCGCAACGAACACGCCGGTGATCGCATAGCCGGTCGCGCGGTGCCGCAGCTTTTGGTAGCCCGCGCGTTCGGGCACCGGAAATTCGATGGCCACGATCAGTTCGCCGGGCTCCAGCGCCGTTTCGAACATGCCCACGAAAAAGTCGTCGGCAGGGAGCCGGCGGCGGCTGGTCACGATGACGGCGCCCAGCCCCAGCACCGCGGCGGGGTAGTCCGCCGCCGGATCGTTATTGGCCACCGAACCGCCCAGGGTGCCGCGATTGCGCACCTGGGGATCGGCAATCACGCCGGCCAGGGCCGCCAGCGCCGGGATCGTGCCGGCCACCACGTCGGATCGCGCCACCTCGACATGCCGGGTCGCGGCGCCGATCCGCAGCACGCCGCCGTCCACACCGATGCCGCGCAGGGCGTCCAGGCGGGACAGGTCCACCAGGTGCGACGGAGCCGCAAGGCGCTGTTTGAGGGTGGGGATGAGGGTCATACCGCCGGACAGCGGCTTGGCGTCTTCCTGGTCGGCCAACAGCGCCAGGGCCTGGTCCAGCGTGTCTGGACGTACATAGCTCAACGGGTACACAGTGGGTCCATCCGTGATGGGCGTATGCCAGCGGCTTGTCTCCGATCGCTGTCATCGTTATAGGAATACGGCCAATGTATCGGAAAGCCCGGGGGAGCTGAATCACATAAAATTGATGGAGTCACAAGCGAATTCGATCATTGAGAAATGCATCGATCCGCGTGCCCAGCATCACCGGCGCCTCGAACATCGGGTAGTGCCCGGCGTTGCCGATCACCTCCAGCGTGGCGTTCGGATAGAAGCGCATCCAGGTATCGCGCATCAGCGCCTCCGACAGCGTCGGATCGTGTTCCCCGATGAACAGGCCCACGGGCAGCTCCAGTCCCGCGATCCGGGCCGAGATGTCCTGGGTCGCCCACTCGCGCAGGTAGGCGCGCATGGCGTCGGGCCGCATGAGGCCGTCGGACTCGGCCGCCATGCGGTCCAGCCACGCGGCCGACAGCCGCCCGCCGGTCGATACCTCGAAGATTTTGCGCCGCACGCCGACGTCATCCACCGCCTTGTCGAAGAAACCCAGCCGGGCGTCGTCCATGCGCGAGCCGCAGGCCGGCACGGCGGTGATGCCGATCAACGCATCGACGCGCTCGGGGGCCAAGGCCAGCACGTGCTGGATCGCGACCCCGCCCATCGAATGTCCGATCAGGCTGTAGCGGTCCCAGCCCAGTTGGTCCGCCATCGCCACGACATCGCCAGCCACCTGGGCAAAGCCGTAAGGGCCGGGATGCTCGCGAGCCGCGCCGTACCCGCGGTAGTCGATCAGGGCCACGGTGGTCGCCGCCGGATCCATTGCGTCGAACACCGTGCCCCAGTGGGCCGCGCTGCCCATCCAGCCGCTCAGCGCAATGACGTGCCGGGGCCCATGGCCCACCAGGTTCGCGGTTGCATGCATGGGAAATTCCTTGGTAAGGAGATCAGGCCTCGTAGCGCTTGAGCAGCGTGCGGGCGATCATCAGTTGCAAAACCTGGCTGGTGCCTTCGTAAATGCGCACCGCGCGCGCGTCGCGGTACAGGCGTTCCACCGGGTAGTCGGCCACGTAGCCCGCGCCGCCCAGGATCTGGACGGCGCGGTCGGCCGTGCGTCCCAGCGCTTCGGAACAGAAATACTTGGCGGCCGCGGCCAGGTTGCGGGTGTCTTCGCCCTGCTCCAGCGCGTCGGCCGCGCGCAGCACCAAGGCGTGGCCCGCAAGGTAGTCGGTCTCGGAATCGGCCAGCATGGCCTGGACCAGCTGGAACTGTGCAATGGCCTGGCCAAACTGCTTGCGCTGCAGCGCGTAGGTGGCGGCTTCGTCGATCAGGCGTTTCGCCATGCCCAGCGCCGACGCGGCCACACTGATGCGCCCCGCGTCCAGCACCTTCATGGCGATCCGGAAGCCTTTGCCTTCGTTCGCCGGCCCGCCCACGATGCGGCTGGCCGGCACGCGAACGTTTTCCAGGATCACGTCGCAGATGGGCGAGCCGCGCTGGCCCATCTTGCGTTCGGGCGTGCCGATGTGCAGACCCGGCGTGTCGCGATCCACGATGAACGCGGTCACGCCGTCGGCGCCTGGCTTGCCCGGATCGGTGCGCGCCATGACCGTGAACACGTGGGCGCGCGACGCGTTGGTGATGTAGCGCTTGGTGCCATTCAATACGAAGTCATCGCCATCGCGCACGGCCGACGTCTTGAGACTGGCGGCGTCAGACCCCGCTTCCGGTTCGGTCAGGCAGAACGCGGCGCGCAGTTCGCCGCTCGCCAGCCCGGGCAGATAGGCCTGCTTCTGGGCCTCGGTACCGGCCATCACGATGCCCTTGCTGCCGATGCCGACGTTCGGCCAGAACACCAGCCGGAAGGCCGGTGACACCTGGCTGAACGCCATCTGCACCTCGATTTCCTGCCGCAGGGTCAACTCGAAGCCGCCGTAGGCTTCGGGAATGCCCAGACCGAACAGGCCCATCTCCTGCATGGTGGCAATGAGGTCGGCGGGGACTTCTTCGGTCTCTTCCACCTGTGCTTCCAGCGGCTTGAGCCGTTGCTGGATGAACCGGTTGATGGAATCCATCAACTGCCGAAAGCTGTCGTCGTCCAGGACGGCGGGCATGCGTGTCTCCTTCACATCACGAACAAGGCGTCCAGCGCGACCACCCCTTCGCCTTCCGGCAGGGCGATCAACGGGTTGACGTCGATCTCGGTGATCTCGGGGTTGGCCAGCATCAATGCAGCGAGCCGCGAGACCGCTTCGGCGACGGCCTGCACATCGACCGGCCCCTTGCCCCGCAGGCCGGACAGCAGCTTGGCGCCCTTGAGCGTATGCATGGCCGCAATGATCTGCGGCACGGTCAGGTCGGGAGGCAACAGCTTGACGTCATGCAGGGCTTCGATCCAGATGCCGCCCAGGCCCACGAGCATCACCACGCCCCAATTGGCATCCCGTCGGCCGCCTATCACCATTTCGAGGCCCGGACGCGACATGGCTTCGACCAGGATGCCATCCAGCACCAGCCCCGGGCACTTGGCCGCAATGCTGTCCTGCATGCGCGACCATGCGTCGCGCAAGGCCCCGGCATCACGCACATTCACCGCCACGCCGCCTACATCGCTTTTGTGCATCAGCTGCGCGGCCTGCGCCTTCAGCACGACCGGATAGCCGATGCGATCCGCCACGGCCAGGGCGCTTTCAATGGATGTCGCCAGGTCACCGTCGGGCGTCTTGATGCCCAGGTCCCGCAGCCAGGCCTTGCCGCGATACTCGACCAGCGGACCTGGCTTCAGATCGGGCAGCTTCCTGCCCTGACCGCCTTCGGCCCGCTCGCCGCTTGCCGTGTTCAGCTGACCGTAGCGGTGGACGTGCGCCATGGCGCGCAAGGCACGGTCGGGCGACCGGCCAAACGGCATGCCGCTTTCAGTCACCAGACGCGTGAATTCTTCGGCCAGCGGCGCGGTGTCGCCCATGATGCAGAAGGCGACGGGCTTTTGCGACGCGATCATGACGGGCAGCAAGGAGTTGGCCTTGGCCACCTGCTGCGCCGGCGATCCGCCCATCAAGGGCACGATCAGACTGCCGACGGCCGGATCGTCCAGGATGGCTTGCGCCGTCTGTCCAAAGATTTCTGGCCGCTGCATGCCTTGCGAGGTCAGGTCGAGCGGGTTATCCGCCGTAACGAAGTCCGGCAGAATTTCGTTGATGCGAGTGAGCGTCTGTGGCGACAGCGTGGCGAGTTCCATGCCGACGTCTTCGCAGAAGTCGATCGCCACGCCGCGCAGGGCGCCCGAGTTCGACGACACGGCTGCCTTGCCCGACTGAATCGGAACGGGATAGCGCGCCAGGATCGCCGTCACATCGAACAGTTCGTCCAGCGTGTCGACCACCACCACGCCTTCACGCTCGACCAGCGTGCGCATTACCTGATAGTCGCCCGCCAGTGCGCCGGTGTGCGACTGCGCGGCTTCGCGCGCGCGCTGGCTGCGGCCGGGGTGCATCAGCACGACGGGCTTGCCCAGCGCGCGGGCGCGGGCCACCGCCTGCAGGAACAGCGCGGGCTTGCGCAGCATCTCGACAAAGATCGCAAATGCGTCCACGTCGTCGGCATCGATCAGTGCACTAAGCAGATCTTCGGCGCTGGTCACCGCCTCATTCCCGGTCGACAGCGAGAACGATACGTTGACGCCCCGTGCCGTCAGGCCGGCGCGCAGGTTTCCGTTCATGGCGCCGCTTTGCGCGATGATCGCGACCTTGGGGCCAGTCATGGTCTTGCGTGCGGGCACGGGCTCGAAGGTCAGCGGCACGTGATCGCTGAAGTTCACGAAGCCCATGCAGTTCGGACCCAGCAGCGCCATGCCATAACCGCGCGCCATGTCGGCCAGCCGGTCCTGCGCGGCCCGGCCTTCATCACCCAGTTCCGAAAAGCCCGATGCAAAAATGATCGCGCCGCCCACGCCGCGTTTGCCGCAGGCTTCCACCGAGTCATATACCGCCACTTGCGGGACCACCAGCACGGCGGCATCCACGCCTTCGGGCAGATCATCGATGGACTTGAGACACGGCCGCCCGTTGACTTCGTCGCGGCTGCGGCTGACCAGGTGCAGGTCACCGCCGTAGTCGAAACGTCCGATATTGGTCAGCAGCAAGCCACTTACCGATGCGGGTTCGGGCGAGGCGCCCACCACCGCGATGGAGCGCGGCCGCAACAGGCGCTCCAGTGCATTCCTGGTCATCGTTCATCCCCTGATGTTCTTTCACGGATGATTGCAGATAACAACCATCCGTCCACCTGCCAACGATAGTGCGCCTTAACGGCGGTACGTTTCGAGGCCCGGCTTGAAGGTCTTTTCGTCGAGGAATTGACCCATGGCGGTGTTGCGGCCGTTTTCGGGATCCTGGAACGTGGACTGATCGACCTTGGCCATCAGGTAGTCGGCCGCCTGCTCCCAGGTCATTTCGGATGCGATGCGGTGCGCGATCTTGGCCGTGCGCAGCACGGTCGGGTTCTTTGCCATCAGCACCTTGGCAAGTTCGCGGACGCGGTCACGCAGTTGTGCAAGCGGCACGGCTTCGTTCACCAGGCCGATCTGCGCGGCGCGCTTGCCGTCGAACTTTTCGCCGGTCATGACGTAGTACATGGCTTCGCGTTCGCGCACCAGCTGGGCGACGGCGCGGCTGACCACACCGGCGGGGATGATGCCCCAGTTGATTTCCGACAGGCCGAACTGCGCTTCTTCGGCGGCGATCGCCAGGTCGCACGAAATCAGCGGCGTGAACGCGCCGCCGAAGCACCAGCCATTGACCATGGCGATGGTCGGCTTCGAATAATGGCGCAGCATGCGCCACTGCCACTGGCCGTTGGCGCGGAACAGCTTGACGCGTTCCTTGGGATTGTTGTCCGTGCCACGGAAGTATTCACGCAGGTCCATGCCGGCGGAGAAGGCGTCGCCGGCGCCGGTCAGCACCAGCACCTTGCACCGGTCGTCCGTTTCCAGGTCTTCCATGGTCTTGAGCATGGCGTAGACGATGCCCGGGTTGATGGCATTGCGCTTGTGCGGGCGATTGAGGGTCACCCACGCAATGCCATCTTCGAATTCGACCAGGACGGGCGGTGCGTCGTTGGCCTGGGTTTCTTGCGCGGTGCTGGACTGCTCGGACATGGATCGTCTCCTCGTTGTAAGTTGCCGCACGATCACCGCGCGGGTCGATTCGCGAACTATATAAGGCCGCTTTATATAAATCAACTTACATTAGGGGAGACGCGGGAAAGCCCTGATATGGACTCCCCCGCGACCCAGAGACGTCTACCCCGGTCGGCCGACGCTCAGGCCGCCCCGGAAACCGTCTCCATGCGACGCATGTGCAGCAGCGACAGCCCGAACAGCAGCAGCCCGGCCAGCGCCAGCATTGCGCCGACCCAGCCCGTCGATGTCCAGCCATATCCGGCCGTGATGGCCACGCCACCTAGCCACGCACCCAGCGCATTGGCCATGTTGAACGCCGAATGGTTGAGGGACGCGGCCAGGGTCTGCGCATCCGCCGCGACGTCCATCAGGCGGATCTGCAGCACCGGACCCAAGGCCAGACCGGTTCCGATCAGGAAGATGTCGAGCATCATGGTCCAGGTATTGCCGGCCATCCACGGGAAGATCGCCAGCACCAGCATGGTCCACACCAGCACGCCGCCGATCGACTTCACCAGCGCGCGATCCGCCAGCCAGCCGCCGGCGATGTTGCCGGCGATCATGCCCGCGCCCATGACGGCCAGCGCGATCGGCACCCACGACTCGCCCAGGCCCGTGACCTGCGTCAGTGTCGGCGCGATATAGCTGAACACGGCGAACAGGCCACCGAACCCGATGGCGCCGATGCCCAGCGTGAACCACACCTGGCCGCGCCGCAGCGCGCCCAGTTCCTGCCGCGCGCTGCTGACCGGCTGGTCTGCCTGGTGCGGCACGAATTTGTTGAGCATGATCAGGGTGATGATGCCGATGGTTCCAACGGCCGCGAACGCGGCACGCCAGCCCAGCCATTGGCCGAGGCCTGTCGCCAGCGGGTTGCCGATCAGCGCGGCGACCGTGAGCCCCAGCATCACCCTGCCGATCGCCTGCCCCCGCCGATGCGGCGGCACCATGGACGCCGCCACCAGGGCGGCGACGCCAAAATAGGCGCCGTGCGGCATGCCGGTCAGGAAACGGAAGGCCATCAACGAGTAATAGCCCGGTGCAAAAGCACTGGCAAAGTTGCCCACGACGAACCAGATCATCAAGCCGAACAGCAAAGTGCTGCGCGACAGATGCGCCGCCATGACCGCAATCAGCGGGGCGCCGATCACGACCCCCAGGGCGTAGGCGCTGATGAGGTGGCCCACTTCGGGCGCCGATACCTGCAGGTGTTCGGCCACATTGGGCAGCAAGCCCATGATGGCGAATTCGCCGGTACCGATGCCGAAGCCGCCGATGGCCAAGGCGAGCGCGGCCATGGCGACGGCGCGGGGAGAATAGACAGGAGGGGAAGACATCAGGGATTCCAGACAGGGCCTGGAGAGGCCGGGTCAGTGAAAACCCTTAGTCTACTGCGTATCGCCGGGAATCATTCGCCCAGTTTCGACGTGACGCACCCGGTGCTGCCGCATTCGCGCTGCCGCGCCTTCAGGAAATCCAGCCGTGACTGGGTCTGTTTCACCGCGCAGGTCAGGTTGACGTAGTAACCGTTAGGCTTCTCGTAGCTGCATTCGTCGTCGCGCTTCTTGATCCAGGCCAGTTGCCCCTGCTTGAGCGCTTCCTGCTGCGCAGGCTGCAATTGCTTGCGCAAGGCGCCGTAGGTGGTGTTCAGGTCCTTGTCGGTCTGCGCAAAGATGGTGCTGGAGCAATACAGCTGATCGAACGCATTGCGGGGCGTATCGCAGCCCGACTGGGCGCCAAAGGCCGCGGATGTCAACAGCGAGGCAGACAGGCAAGTCATAGCAAGGGCAAGTTTTTTCATGGTGCGTCTCCGGGTGGGAAAGAAGGGTATGAGTAAGACGGTTGGGGGGTCACCCCGGCGCCCGGCATGCCTGAATGCCCTGGGCGATCGCGGTGGCCAGCAACTGGACGGTATCGGGCCGCCCGACCCGTGCCTCGTCATCCGGGTTCGCGATGACACCGGCTTCGATCAGGATGGCGGGGATGGGCGCGGTCTTGAGCACCACCAGGTCATCGAAACGATGGATGCCGAGCCGCGCGTCGATCAGCGGGCGGTTTTCGCCGGGAATTGGCGTCGCGTGATACAGCGAAGGCATCTGGCCCGCATTGCGCATGGCCTCCCCCACCGATTGCGCGCAACGCAGGCTGTCCGCATAGCGGGGATTCTTTTCGGACACGAAGATGGAATACCCGGCAAATTCGCGGCGGCGGCCAGCGTCGATCCATGCCTGTTGCATGGAGTCGTGATGGATGGAGACGAACAGGTCGGCATCCGGCTTGCGGGTCGCGCGATCCTGCAGTGCGATCTCCCGGCCGTCCGCGGCGACACGGGTGACTTGCTGACCGGCCGCCACCAGGCGATCAGCGATGGCGGTGCTCAAGTCCAGGTTGTACAGGTATTCCACGCGCCCGCTCGCCCCGGTCGCGCCGGGATGCTGCGGGGTGTGCCCCGTGTCGACAACGATATGCGACGGGCCGGGAACGGCGGCAGGCGCTGCGGCGACGGCTGCTGCGCAAGCCATCGTCCATGCCAGCGACAGCGCGGCGATGGCATGCGGGGCCTTCCAGGCCGCCGCGGCCGATGCCACAGCGGTAGGGTTGCAACAACGCTTTGCACGCCTGAAGCGAATCATGTGTTCATGTCGGCCGAAGCAAGGCGGCCAGCTTATTGAAGAGCTGGAATTCTGGCCTAGTCCTCACGGACTAGTCACACACTGCTTTGCAAACGTGGGTAACACGGGCAACGGCGCGGCGCGCGTTCCGCGGCGAACCCCACAACCGTGCGGCATTTGAGTCGCAGTGGCCGGCCGCACCGTCGCGAGATCGCGGGAACGCGGGTTGCGCGATGGATGGCGTCGGGAAACCCCTGACATCCGGATCCGGCGTCTTGCCGCGCCGCCTGATCCGGCCGTTGCGCGAATTCGCGCGCCGGCAGCCTCCCATCTGCGCGGCATCGAAACCAGGACCCATGATGACCCAGGACGCCAACACCCCCAATTCCCGCCGCCACTTCGTCGGAGGCCTGACAACGGGCCTCGTTGCCGCCATGGCCAGCCCCGTCACGGCACAGACGCCGTCCACCCCTGGCGCTGCCGCAGGCGCCGCGGGTGGAGGCCAGGGGCCAATGCAGTCCGTCAAACGCAATCCGGTGTCCCAGTACCCCAAGCCTCCGTTTGCCAAACAGCCACAGGATTTTCCGGGCCTTGCCAGCCGCATGAATCCCCGCCCCGATCATGGCGAGACCACCTATCAAGGGTCGGGCCGTCTGCTTGGCCGCAAGGCGCTGATCACCGGCGGCGACTCCGGCATCGGCCGTGCCGCCGCCATCGCCTATGCCCGCGAAGGCGCCGATGTGGCGATCAACTATCTGCCTGAAGAAGAGTCGGACGCGCGTGAAGTGGTCGAATGGATCCGCGCGTCAGGCCGCAAGGCGGTGGCGATTCCTGGCGACATCCGCAGCGAGGCCTTTTGCAATCAGCTCGTCAACTCGGCGGCGCAGCAACTGGGCGGGCTCGACATCCTGGTCAACAACGCAGGCAAGCAGCATTCGGTCGATTCGATTACCGAGCTGACCACCGAGCAGTTCGACGCGACCTTCCGCACCAACGTGTACGCCATGTTCTGGATCACCAAGGCGGCCATCGCGCATCTGGGCGAAGGCGCGTCCATTATCAACACGGCATCGGTCGTGGCCTACGAGCCGCCTGCCAATCTGCTGGACTACGCGCAGACCAAGGCGTCCATCGTTGCCTTCACCAAGTCCTTGTCCAAGCAGCTGGCCAAGAAAGGCATCCGGGTGAACGCCGTCGCGCCGGGTCCGTTCTGGACGCCGCTGCAACCCAGCGGCGGCCAGACGCAGGAAAAGCTGACGCAGTTCGGCGCCGACTCCCCATTGGGCCGTCCGGGCCAGCCCGCAGAGATCGCGCCGGTGTATGTGCTGCTGGCATCCCAGGAATCCAGCTACGCCACGGGCCAGGTCTACGGCGCGTCCGGGGGCGCGGGCTTTCCGTGAACGAGGACGATTGCAAGGAGCCGGCGGGACGGGGATTGACGGACTGACGCACGTCGCCTTTCCGACTCGATCTACACTGGCGCCCTCTTTTCCTGGAGTCGACAGATGAAGATCGCAGTCATGGGCGCGGGCGCCGTCGGGTGCTATTACGGCGGCATGCTGGGCCGCGCGGGTCACGACGTGACCCTGATCGGACGGCCGCAGCATGTCGACGCGATCCAGCGGCAAGGCTTGCGGCTGGACGCGCCCGGCGTCGATGCACCCGTTCGTGTCGCGGCCACGACCGAGCCTGATGGTGTGCAGGGTGCCGACCTCGTCCTGTTTTGCGTCAAGTCGACCGCGACCGAGTCGGCGGGCCGGGAACTGCTGCCCTTCCTTGCGCCACACACCGTCGTACTGACGCTGCAGAATGGCGTCGACAATGCGGAACGCCTGCAGTCCGTGTTGCAGAACCACCTGGTGGTTCCCACCGTCGTGTATGTGGCGACGGAGATGGTAGGTGCTGGTCATGTCCGGCACCATGGCCGCGGCGAGCTGGTGATCGGGCCGTCGCACCGCAGCGCGGACGTGGCGGCGGCATTGCGCGCGGCGGGCGTGCAGACCGACATATCCGATAACGTGCTGGGCGCGCTCTGGGAAAAGCTGCTGATGAATTGCGTCTACAACGCGCTGTCGGCGCTGTCGCAGACGCCGTATGGCCGACTGATCGACGGCGTGGAAGTGCGCGGCACCATGCGCGACGTGATGGAAGAATGCCTGGCCGTGGCTGCTGCTGCAGGCGTGCGCGTCGGCCCATCGATGTGGGATGCCGTTGAACGGATTGCGGTCACCATGCCGACGCAGTTGTCATCCACCGCGCAGGACATGGCGCGCGGCCGCGCCAGCGAGATCGATCATCTGAACGGCCACGTGGTGCGCAAGGGCGCTGAACTGGGTGTGCCGACGCCAGCCAATCGTGTGCTGTATGCGTTGGTCAAGCTCAACGAAGCGCGCACGCAGCACGCCTAACGCAAGCCCGGCAATGCCCAGGTCGCCATCACGCCAAGCGCGCCACACGCGGCCAGCAGCGGCACCACGCCGACCTTGAAGCGGAACAAGGCGATCGCGGCCAGCAAGGCAATGACTACCGCGACGGCGTCGATGTGGCCGCCCAGGCCTTGCGGCCAGAACACGTGCCAGGCAAAGAAACACGCCAGCGTCGCAATGACGCCGACCACAGCGGCACTGATGGCCGACAGCGGGGCTGTGAAGGCCAGGCGCCCGTGCGTGGCTTCGATCAGCGGCCCGCCTGCCAGAATGAAAATGAAGGACGGCAGGAAAGTGAAGAACGTCACCACGGTTGCAGCCACCGCGCCGCCCACAAACACCGCATCCGGGCCGAGCACCGCATGCGTCCATCCGCCAACGAAACCGACGAAGGCCACGACCATGATCAACGGCCCCGGCGTGCTTTCGCCCAAGGCCAGGCCGTCGATCATCTGCGTGGCGGTCACCCACTGGAATTGGTCGACCGCCGCCTGGTAGACGTAAGGCAGCACGGCATAGGCGCCGCCGAACGTGATCAGTGCAGCCTTGGAAAAGAAGGTGGCCATCTGCGTGAGGGTGCCATGCGGTCCGGCCCACGCGGCCAGTGCGCCGAAGGCCAGGCCCCACAGCGCGATGCCGATCGTCAGTACACGCAGCATCTGCCCACGGGATGCACGGGCATGGGCGGGCGTGGGCGTGTCGTCGTCGATCACGGCGGGCGGAAGACGTGCCGCGCCGCTGTCGTCGAGCTTGCCTTGCGCGCGACCCGGCGCGCCGTGGCCCGACGCGGCGGGCGGCGCGAACCCGGCCGGCGCCCACCGCGCGCCCGCGATACCGATCGCGGCCGCCGCGACCACGATCGCCGGGAAAGGCACGCCAAACGCAAAGATGGCAATGAAGGATGCAAGCGCGATCGCGGCCATGGCCCGATTGCGCAACGCGCGGCTTCCAAGCCGGAACGCCGCATGCACCACCAGGGCCGTCACGGCCGGCTTGATCCCGTAGAAGATGCCGGCAATGACAGGGACGTCGCCAAAGCGCAGATAGACCCACGACAATGCGATCAGCACGAACAAGGATGGCAGCACGAAGAGGCCGCCAGCAATGATCCCGCCCCAGCTGCGATGCATGAGCCAACCGATATACGTGGCAAGCTGCTGCGCTTCGGGCCCCGGCAACACCATGCAGTAGTTCAGCGCATGCAGAAAACGCCGTTCGCTGATCCAGCGCCGGCGTTCGACCAGTTCGGCATGCATGATGGCGATCTGCCCCGCCGGTCCGCCAAAGCTGATGCAGCCCAGCTTGAACCAGAAGCCGAAGGCGGTCCAGAACGAAACGGGAGCGGGCGGCCCCGCGTCCGGGCTCACAAGTCTCTCAGCGGGTGCGCATGGGCGTCATAGATGGGCACGAAGAACCGCTCCACCCAGTCCGCGTCGGCATCGCCCAACGACGCCGGATGCCACTTCGGCGACTTGTCCTTGTCGATCAACAGCGCGCGAATGCCTTCGCGAATATCGGGCTGGGCCGAGCAATGCAAGGCCACCTGCAGTTCCAGTCGCAACACGTCGGCCAGTGACCAGCCTTGCGTGCGGCGCAACAGCTCGAACGCCAGGCGCGCCGTACCAGGCGACCCCGCCTTCAGGTTGGCGTTGGCCGAGTACAGCCACGGATCGGCGCCTGCCGCATGGTGGATCGCACCCACGATCTGTTCCAGGGTGTCGCCCGCGCAGATCTCGCGCAGGACCGGCATGTGCGACTGCAACGGTCCGATCGCGGGTTCGGGCGCGGTCTCGGCCTCGGTCAGGATGCGTGTCAGCGTCACATTGTTGGCGGTGCGATCATCGCCCCACTCTTGCGCAACCAGGGTGTCGAGCACGTGCGCATGCCGCGCGTGCGGCACGTGATGGTCGGCCCAGCCCGCGAACAGGGCGTCGGCCGCCCGCAGCTGCGATGCGGTCAAGCCCAGGAACAGGCCGACGCCGTCGGGCATGCGATTCAGGAACCACGACCCGCCCACATCGGGAAACAAGCCGATCGCCACTTCGGGCATGGCCAGGCGAGAGTGCTCGGTGACCACCCGGTGGCTGGCGCCCACCATCAGCCCCATGCCCCCACCCATGACCACGCCATTTGCCCAACAAAGCATGGGCTTGGGATAGGTATGGATCAGGTAGTCGAGCCGATATTCTTCGGCAAAGAAGCCCTCGATCGATGCGGGTACCGGCAGACCCGGTGCCGACGTCGTATCGCCCGTGGTCAGGCCGCGGTACAGCCCGTGCAGATCGCCGCCCGCACAGAAGGCGCGGTCGCCCGCACCCTGCAGCACCACCACGGCAACGGCCGGATCGTCAGCCCACTGACGAAGCCGCGGCAGCAGCAGTTCGACCATCTCGTGCGACACGGCATTGAGCGCCTTGGGCGCGTTCAGCGTGGCAATGCCGATGGCCTTGCCGTGGGAGGTCGGGCGCTCTTCGAACAGTACGACGTCGTTCATGGCGAGGGTCTCCGTCTGGATGGAAGGTGTAGGCGGCGGGTTTGCGCTAAGCGTACCGCCGCGCCGGCGTGCGCGACTGACGGATCAGCGCCATCAGTGACACCCCGCCCAGGATCACGAACAGCGCCAGGCTCCAGATTTCGTACTTGACCCCCAGGACATCCACCGCCGCGTCCATGCAGCTGGCAAAGATGCCGAACACGTTGGGCAAGGCTTCGTCCAGGCCCGACCTGGTCATGAAGCGGTCCGCGAACGTCATGTCGCACGACAACAGATGCTGGGCGACCGAATGCTGATACCACGCGGCCCAGATGCCCACCAGGCTCAGCACCACGGCCAGCAAGGTAAACGCCATTTGCGCGGGGCGCACACGGCGCAGCAGCAAGGCCAGGATGGCGCTGAACGCTATCGCCACGTAGACCACCCGCTGGAACACACAATAGGCGCAAGGCGGCATGTCATAGAAGTGCTGCGACACCAGCGCAATGCCCACGGCCAACAGACTGGCAAAGGTGACGAAAAGAAGCTGGCGATCGGACGGAGCAGAGGTCATGGAGGGACGCACACTAAGGAGGAAGACGGCTCAGGAAGCGGTGCGTACGGCCGGCAAGGCCAGGTTCGCGCGCTGGATGACGTCGATGATGAGTTCGCTGACGCCATCCCACACGATTTGCACGCCAAGGCAGAGCAGGATGAAAGCAGACAGCCGCAGGAACACGACGGTTCCCGTCTCGCCCAGGGGACGCAGCAGGCGCTGCGCGAAACGGAAGCAGAAGAAGACGGCAAAGGCCACCAGCACCAGCCCGGCCACCGCGCCCGACATGCGGCTGGCGCCCATGGCGATCGACATATTGGGATGCAGGCTGGCGCCCACGGTAATAGCCGCCGCGATCGAGCCCGGCCCACATGAAATCGGAAAGGTCAGCGGATAGAAGGCCTTGCGTTTGGCCATTTCTGGCGTGAAGCCTTCGGCCATGCGCGCGGACCGTTCCATGCCCCCGTCGGACGAGTTGAGCAGACGCCATGCGCTGGCCACGACCAACAGGCCGCCGCCGACGCGCACAATGGCCAGCGAGATGCCGAAGAAGTCGAGGACGAAGGACCCGACCAGCATCGCCGCCGTCAACAGCAAGAAGACGCTGCGCGCGATTTTCTGCGCCAGGACTTCGCGCGTGTGATTGGACGCGCCTTCCGTCAGGGACAGGAAGATGGGCGCGGTGGCGGTGGGGTTCAGGATGGGAATGAGGGTGGCAAGCGCGAACAGGAAGCTCTTGCCGAAGCCCAGCATGTAGTCTT
This sequence comes from Pigmentiphaga litoralis, assembly GCF_048632615.1. Classification (GTDB taxonomy): domain Bacteria; phylum Pseudomonadota; class Gammaproteobacteria; order Burkholderiales; family Burkholderiaceae_B; genus Pigmentiphaga; species Pigmentiphaga litoralis_B. The sequence continues at coordinate 5,122,544 of NZ_CP184479.1, read as the reverse complement.
CGATCAGCATGCGGGCAGTGTAGAAGATTAGCGGTCAGGCTGCAGCGTGACGCAGCCTGGGCAAGGCCAGCGCCTGCGGCAGGCACTCGCCATAGACCTCTCCGACCAGGATGAGTGCGGGACCCTCTGCCAGCTGGGCGGCCGCATCAGGCAGTCCGCCCACCGTCGTGGGCCACATGCGTTGCTGCGGCAGGCTGGCGTTTTCGACCAGCATCGCGGGCCGGCTGGCCGGAATGCCGGCAGCGATCAGGCCGTCGGCAATGTCGCGCGCCTGGCGGCCGGCCATGTACAGCACCAGCGTGTCCACGCCGTGGGTGGCGTCGGCCCAGGCATGCGGCACTTCGCCCTTGCCTACCGCCGGAGTCAGGAAAAGGACACTGCGGCTCAGGCCACGACGCGTCAGCGACTGGCCGACCTCGGCCGACGCGCCAAAGGCGGCGCTGATGCCCGGCACGACTTCGAGCGCGATGCCCGCCTGGTGCAAGGCATCGATCTCTTCCTGCGCGCGGCCGAACAGCATGGGATCGCCGCCCTTGAGCCGGACGACGCAATCGTATTGCCTGGCGGCGTCGACCAGTTGCTTGTTGATGAACTGCTGGGCGGTGGAGAGACGACCGCTGCGTTTTCCGACGGCCACGAGCCGCGCCTGGGGCGCCAGCGCCAGCACATCGGGCTGGACCAGCGCATCATGGAAGACAATGTCGGCGCGCGAGAGCAGGCGCGCGGCGCGCAGGGTGAGCAGGTCGGCCGCGCCCGGACCGGCGCCGACAAGATAGACTGGGCCTGACCGCCCTGCTTCCATTCAAGCCACCTGCCGCGGCTTGGGATAGGTCTGCTGGTAATGCACCGTGAACGCGTTGAACGCGGCCAGGGCCTCTTCGGGACGATGGCCCGGCTTGAGCAGGAAACTGTCGAACCCGCAGCGGGCCTGATAGTGGATGGTGTCAATCATCACGTCGCCGACCGCGCGCAGTTCGCCGGTGTACTTCAGGCGGGTGCGCAAGATCTGTGCGATCGAATAGCCACGACCGTCGGTGTACTGGGGGAAGTCGATGGCGATCAGGGCCACGCCCGTCGCATCGAATGCGCCGTGGTCGGCCAGTTCCAGCGGTTCATCGGCGGGTTCCAGGAAGATGCCGACCGGGTGCTGGCGCGTGCGCAGTTGCGCATGCGACGCCAGCCATACCGTCAGTGGCACGAGCCAGTTGCCGTCGTCGGCGGGCAGGGCCTGGTCGTCGGACGGCGTGAACCGCTGCCACGTGTCCACCTGCAGTTCGCCATTACGGATCAGCGTAGGATCAGACATGAGCGGCCTCCTTGGCGGGCTTGGCCAGCTTCTCGTCGGCGTACACGCGGGTCTTGAAGGGATCGATGCCCAGGCGATCGACGACGTCGATGAATCGTTCGGCGTCGCTGTCGCGCAGTTCAAGATAGGTCTGGACCAGATTCTCGACCACGTCGGGCACCTGTGCACGAGCAAACGACGGGCCGATGATCTTGCCGATCGCGGCGCCCGCGCCGCGGCGCGATTCAATATCCGGCAGCGGCTTGGCCGCGCCATTCTGGCGGCCGCCCAGGGTGACCTGATACCACTCCTCGCCTGCCTTGTCGACGCCAAGAATGCCGATGTGGCCCACGTGGTGATGCCCGCAGGCGTTGATGCAGCCCGAGATGTTCAGGTCGATCTCGCCCACTTCATACAGGTAATCCAGATCGTCGAAACGCTGCTGGATCGATTCGGCCACCGGGATCGACACGGCATTGGCCAGCGCGCAGAAGTCGCCGCCCGGACAGGCGATGATGTTGGTCAACATGCCGATGTTCGGCGTGGCCAGGCCCAGCGCATCCAGTTCGCGCCACAGTGTGAACAACTGGCTGCGCGGGACGTCGGTAAAGACCAGATTCTGTTCGTGCGACACGCGCATTTCGCCGAAGGTATAACGGTCGGCCAGGTCGGCGACGGCGTCCATCTGGTCGGCGGTGATGTCGCCCGGCGGCACGCCCGTGCGCTTGAGCGACAGCGTCACCGCGGCGTACCCCGCCACCTTGTGATGGTGGACATTGCGGCGCATCCAGCGGGCAAACGCCACGTCGTTGGCGGCATGGTGCGCCGACGTGTCCGCGCCCGGGTCGGCCACATACGCCGGCGTCGTGAAACGCTGGGCGATGGCGTCGACCATGTCGCTGGTCAGCGTGTCCGGGCCGTCCTTGATCAACGCCCATTCCTGTTCGACCTGTTCGGCGAACACCTGCGGCGTCAGGTCCTTGACCAGGATCTTGATGCGCGCCTTGTACTTGTTGTCGCGGCGGCCATGCAGGTTGTAGACCCGCAGCGCGGCCTGCATGTAGGTCAGCAGGTGCTGCCAGGGCAGGAACGGGCGGATAAGCTGGCCGACGATGGGTGTGCGGCCCAGGCCGCCGCCGATCCAGACGCGAAAGCCGACTTCGCCGTCCTGTTCGACGGCCTGCAGGCCAATGTCGTGCACGCCCACGGCGGCGCGGTCGGTGACCGAGCCGCTGACCGCGATCTTGAACTTGCGCGGCAGGAACGCGAATTCGGGGTGCAAGGTGGACCATTCCCGGATCAGCTCGCACCAGACCAGCGGGTTGACGAATTCGTCGGGCGCGATGCCGGCGAACTGGTCAGTGGTGGTGTTGCGGATGCAGTTGCCGCTGGTCTGGATGGCGTGCATCTGCACCTTGGCCAGTTCGTCCAGAATGTCCGGCACGTCTTCCAGCTTGGGCCAGTTGAACTGGATGTTCTGACGGGTGCTGAAGTGGCCGTAGCCACGATCCCACTTGCGGGCAATGTAGGCCACCGTACGCAGCTGGCGCGATGCGAGCATGCCGTAAGGGACCGCGACGCGCAGCATCGGTGCATGGCGCTGGATATACAGGCCGTTCTGCAAGCGCAGCACACGGAATTCGTCTTCGGTCAGCTCGCCCGCCAGAAAGCGGCGCGTCTGGCCGCGAAACTGCGCGGCGCGTTGCTCAACCAATTGCTGGTCGATGGGATCGTACTGATACATGCAGCTTGCCTCTGTGGATGGCGTCGGGGCGGGAAGCAAGCCACCCGCCCGGCGTAATCGTCGAAGCTTACAAATGCCAGACGATCAACGGAACCATCGATTTGTCATTTATATATGCGGATTTTGATCTAAGCGCCCGGTTCTTTATGAGAAAAGCGCTTATTAACGGCGGGAGGCTCGGCCTCCCACCGCCGGATCAGGCTTCTTCCGTGGCTGCGTGGCCCATGTTGATACGCAGGCCGCCTTCAGCCTCCTTGTCGGTGCGGGCACCGCGCGAGCGCTCGACATGGTCCAGATACTCGGTGGTGACGTCGCCCGTGACGTAATTGCCGTCGAAGCACGAGACATCGAAACGTTCCAGGCGCGGATTCATGTCGCGCACGGCCTGCTGCATGGCCCCGATGTCCTGGTAGACCAGCGCGTCGGCGCCAATGACCTTGGCGATTTCCTCGTCGGTCCGGCCGTAGGCGATCAGTTCGCGGCGAGTCGGCATGTCGATGCCGTACACGTTGGGGAACCGCACTGGAGGCGCTGCCGAGGCGAAGAACACCTTGTTGGCGCCGGCCGCGCGGGCCATGTCGACGATTTCGCCGCTGGTGGTGCCGCGCACGATGGAATCATCGACGATCAGCACGTTCTTGCCCTTGAACTCGACGCCCATGGCGTTGAGCTTCTGGCGCACCGACTTCTTGCGGACCGCCTGGCCCGGCATGATGAAGGTCCGGCCCACGTAACGGTTCTTGATGAACCCTTCGCGGTAATCCAGGTTCAGGCGGGCGGCCAGCTGCATGGCGGCCGGGCGGGCTGAATCCGGGATCGGCATGACCACGTCGATATCGCCCAGGCGCAGGTTGGTCGCGACCTTGTCGGCCAGGTACTCGCCCATGCGCAGGCGCGAACCATACACCGACACGCCGTCCATCAGCGAGTCCGGGCGCGCGAAGTACACGTACTCGAAAATGCAGGGGTTCAGCTGGGGGTTGATCGCGCACTGGCGGGCCGAGAAACGGCCGTTGATATCGATGAAGATGGCTTCGCCGGGTTCGACGTCGCGCACCAGCTGGAAGCCCATGCCTTCGAGCGTGACGGATTCGGACGCCACCATCCATTCGGTGCCGGTGTCGGTCTCGAGCTTGCCGATACAGAGCGGGCGAATCCCGAACGGGTCGCGGAAGGCGAGCAGGCCGTAGCCCGAAATCTGGGCGACCACCGCATACGCGCCCTTGGCGCGCCGGTGAACGGCGGACACGGCGCGGAAGATCGCGTCTTCATCGAGCGAGACGCCATTCGACGATTGCTGTAGTTCGTGCGCGAGCACATTCAGCAGCACTTCGGAATCGGAGTTCGTGTTGATGTGGCGGCGGTCGATACGGAAGAGCTCTTCGCGCAGGCTTTCCCAGTTGGTCAGGTTGCCGTTGGTGGCGAACGTGATGCCGAACGGGGCGTTCACGTAGAAGGGTTGGGCTTCCTCGGCGCTGGAGCTGGACCCCGCGGTGGGATAGCGCACCTGGCCAATGCCCACGCTGCCAGGCAGCGAACGCATGTTGCGGGTGCGGAAAACGTCACGCACCAGCCCATGGGCCTTGTACATATTGAACATATTGCCCTGCGACGTGGCGATACCGGCCGCGTCCTGCCCACGGTGCTGCAGGAGCAACAGACTGTCGTAGAGCAACTGATTAACCGGCGCGTTGGAGACGACACCGACGATTCCACACATGAGAGCCTCGTTTCAAGAGCACAACTTCAATAACGGATCCAATCCGCAAACTGTTCCGGTACCCACGGCTTGACCGCCCGTGCGCCTTCTTCGGCGAGAGGCGAGAATGTCGCCTCGGTCCACCAGGGCTCCTTGGGTAAAGGAGTGAACCCTGCAGCAATGACCAGCACCAGCACGATGAGCAGACCACGTGCCAGGCCAAAAATTCCGCCCAGGCCGCGATCGGCGGGTGACAGCCCGGTTGCCTTGATGAGCATGCCGAGCGCCATGTTCACGATGCCCACCGCCAGCAGCACCGCAATGAATACGCCCACGTAGGACACGCCCAGGCGCAATGCGGGCGTGTCTATATGCGGGGTCAGCCACTCATACACAAGAGGGCCGTACCGTGTTGCGGCGGTGAAGGCCGCAACGTAAGCGATCAGCGACAGCAGTTCCTTGATCAGCCCGCGGAACAAGCCTATCAGGACCGACGCGGCCAGTATCGCGATGACCGCGTAGTCAAAATTGGTCACAGCGGCACGATGGAACTGCTGAAACCTGCGGAATTGACGCGATTGCGGGCGACATCGGCGGCTTCGCGCGACGAGAACGGGCCGATGCGGACGCGGAATACGTCGCCCTTGCCCGTCTTGACCCGTTCGGTAAAGGCTTTGATGCCGGCGGCGCTGAGCCGGTCACGCATGTCCTGCGCGCGTTCTTCGGTCGAAAACGCCGCGATCTGGACCGCGAAACTGTTCTTGCTGTCGGCCTTGCTGTCCGCTTTCGATTCGGCGGCCGCGGGCGGGGTGGCGCGCGCGACGGTCTGGCCTTCGAGCAGCGCGCGTGCCCGTTCGGCTTCGGCGCGGGCGGCGTTGGCGGACGGCTTGGGTTCGGGCTTGGGTTCAGGCTTGGGCGCTTCGGCGCGTTCCGTGCGTTCGGGCCGCGAGGGCTCCGGACGCGGCTCGGGCCGGGCCGGCTCCGGGCGGGCGGGTTCCGGCCTGGCGACCTCGGCCGGACGGGGATCGGGCGTGGGCGCCACCGGGGTCGACGGCGCGGGCGTGGCCGGCGGCGCGTCGGTGGACGGCGCGGGCGCGGGTGTGACGGCCGCGACCGGCGGCTTGGGCGCTTCGACCTGGCCGTTCTTGTCGGGAATCAGGATGGGGATATCGTCGCGCAGCGGCGTGGGCTCGGAATCGAGCACCATGGGCAGCACGATGACGGCAGCCAGCACGAGGGCGATCGCCCCGACCAGGCGGCGGCGCGCGCGGCGTCGTGCTTCCTGCGCGGGATCTTGAGGTTCGTCGTTACCTGCACCATAACTGGCACGAGTGGGCCTGGCCGAGGTCGTTCCGGCCTTCTGTTTGCGTTCGAGCAATCCCATTTGTACGTCCGGCGATGAGGCTGGCGGCGTGGTGGGGGTTGGGACTTCAACCCGCTGTCAGTCAAGCATGGCGCGCGGCCTTGGCCTCACGCTGATATGACAACACGCCGGCCACGGTAAGAAATGATCCGAAGACAAGGATTCTATCACCCTCGCCTGCCCTTGCCTCGACGGCAGCGTACGCGTCGCCCGGGTTGTTGTAAGCAGTGATCGAGTTGTCCTTGCCCTCGGGCACGCCCAGGGCGCGCAAACGCTCGGCCAGCGCCTCGCCGCTCAGCCCGCGCGGGCCCGGCAGGCCGGCGCACAGCCAGTGGTCGATACGCCCCTTCAGCTTTTCCACCACACCGTCGATGTCCTTGTCGCTTAGCATGCCGAACACCGCATAGGTGTAGGGGTGGAAGCCCATGTTGCCCAGGTTGTCGGCCAGCACGGCGGCGGCGTGCGGATTGTGCGCCACGTCCAGGATCACGGTCGGCTGGCCAGGCAGGATCTGGAAGCGGCCGGGCAGTTGCACCTGCAGCAGGCCCAGGCGCACCGCCTGCTGTGGCACCGGCAGACGGTCGCGCAGGGATTCCAGCGCCGCCAGCGCGGCCGAGGCATTGAGCAACTGGTTCGCGCCGCGCAGCGCCGGGTAGGCCAGGGCATTGCGGCGCTGGCCGCGGCCGCCGTAGCTCCACTGCTGCTTGTCGCCCGAATAGTTGTAGTCGCGCCCGAAGCGCCACAGGTCGGCGCCGATGGATTCGGCATGATCGACCAGGGTTTTCGGCGGCACGGGGTCGGCGCAGATGGCAGGCTTGCCGGGCCGGAAAATGTGGGCTTTTTCAAAGCCGATCTGCTCGCGCGTGTCGCCCAGGTAATCCATGTGATCCAGATCGACACTGGTCACGATCGCGCAATCGGCATCGACGATGTTGACCGCATCCAGACGGCCTCCCAGGCCGACTTCGAGGACGACCACGTCCAGGTCCTGCTGATCGAACAGCCGCAGTATCGCCAGCGTGGTCAGCTCGAAATAGGTCAGGGATACGTCGCCCCGCGCGGCGTCGACAGCGGCGAACTGTTCAGTCAGCTGGACGTCGGTCGCGATCTCGCCATTGACCCGAGCGCGCTCATTGAAGTCCAGCAGATGCGGCGATGTATACAGCCCCACCTTGTAGCCCGCGCACAGCAGGATCGATTCCAGCGTCGCGCACGTCGACCCCTTGCCATTGGTCCCGCCCACGACAACGCGAATGCAGTCGAGCTTGAGATCCAGCCGGTCCGCGACCTGCCGCACCCGGTCCAGCCCCATGTCGATGGGACGGCTGTGGATGGACTCCAGATAGCTCAGCCACGTCGGCAAGGGGCTGCTGGCATCGGGACGGGAAGAAGAACTGGAGGACATGGCGAAGGACCATCGACGGAAAGGCGTAACTATAGATCGTCTTGGCACCCGGACCGGGCCAGGGCTGTTATTCGCGCCAGTGATTTTGATTATCCGGAACGCGCTATTGGCAAATCCGTAGTGGGTGCCTACGCTTGCTGTGCACATGGCGCAGACCATGTCCATGGCAAAGACCATTCCGGAGACAACGATGACCCGCACCCCTTGCGCCACCCGGCGAACCGCACTGTCCGAACCGCTTCGATCCTCCCTGCCCCGCGCCTTCGCGCTGCTGCCGATCACCGCCGTGCTGCTGGCGGCCTGCGGCGGCAGTGACGACGACAACAACGGCGGCACCCCCGACACCCCTGCTCCCCCGGCCCTGGTCCAGAACGCACAGACCTGCGCCGCGCTTGCCGGCACGGCCATTCCGGCGACCGCCATTGGCGAACCCACGACGGGCGCGGTCGTGACCGCAGCCAGTCTGGTCAGCGCCGTACCGCAAACCCTGAATGCCGCGGGCACGGCCGTCACGGCCGCCCTGCCCGAGTACTGCCGGGTCCTGATCGACATCAAGCCGGTGGACTCCAGCGCGCCGCTGATCAAGGCGCAAGTCAATTTGCCGACCACGTGGAACGGCAAATCGATGCAGTTGGGGGGTGGCGGCTACAACGGGTCGCTGGTGACAGGACTCGGCGGCGAGGCCAATCAGCCGCCCAGCGCGCCATTGCCGCTGACACGCGGCTACGTCACGCTGGGCACCGATTCGGGTCATCAGAACGCCACGGGGGTCGAGGCCTTTGCGTTCGCCCTCAACGACGAGGCGCTGACGAACTTCGCGTATGCGTCGTACAAGAAAACGCGCGATGTCGGGGTGCGGCTCATGACGGCCTACTACGGCAAGCCGGCCACCCGGAGCTACTACATGGGATCGTCGGAAGGCGGCCGCGAAGGCATGATGATGGCGCAGCGCTATCCTCAGGACTTCGATGGCATCCTGTCCTTGTATCCGGTGCTGAACTGGTCCGGCCTGCAGACCTTCGGCAACAACGTGGGGGGCATCCTGCAGAAGGATCCCGGCGCCTGGCTAGGAACCAAGGTCAAGCTCATCAACGACACGGTGCTGGCGGCGTGCGATGCGCTCGACGGCATCACGGACCGGGTGGTCAGCAACTACATGGGCTGCAAGACGCCCGCCGATGCGGCGCTGGCCGCCTTGCGATGCCCGTCGGGCAACGACGAAGGCGCCAGCTGCCTGTCGGCGGCGCAACTGGCTGCCGTAAACGCAGCACACACCGGCTACACCTTCAGCTTTCCCCTGGCCAACGGCGTGACGTCCTACCCGGGGTTCGGGTATGGCAACGAAGCCAATCCCGCCAACTGGCCGACCTGGATGACGGGCACGGTTGCGCCAAACTTTACCGCGGCGCCGAATCCCGCGGGCATTGGCAACCTGTTCAACTTCGGGAACGGATATGTGCGTTACTTCATTGCCAAGGACCCGAACTTCAACCCCCTGGCCTATAACCCGACCAACTTCCGCGCGCGGGTGGAACAGGTGTCGGCGTTGATGGACGCGACCAATCCGGACCTGTCGGCCTTCCGTGCCCGCGGCGGCAAGCTGATCCTGCGTGAGAACGTGTCCGATACGGCGCAAAGCCCGTTTGCCGGCCTGCGCTACTTCGACTCGGTCAACGCCAGGATGGGGGAAGCGAACGTGGCTACGTTCATGCGCACGTATGTCACGCCGGGTATCGGGCACACGGGATCGGAAGTGCCGGCCGGCACGACCGAAGCGCCTGCCTACGGCATTCCGGCCGCGATCGACTGGGTCGCGATCCTGGAAAAGTGGGTGGAAGGCGGCCAGGCCCCGGCCGACCAGCTGGTGCAGACGATCGAACAGCGGGTGCCGCCGTTCACGGTCACGGCATCCAAGCCACTGTGCCGCTATCCGCTGTATCCGAAGTACGTCGGCACGTCACCGGCGGGCGGCAACCTGGCATCCAACTACCTGTGCTCGGCGTCATGAGGAGGGTCCGAAACGTAGGCGGATGCAGGCCATGCGGACGGGGCGCTGTCAGCCCGTCGACGTAAGCCATCGGGTCTGACCCGGCTGTTACGGGGGCCGCGAGGTCGAGGCGTCCCCACCAGCCAATGGCAACACCAACGACAAGGCCGGCAATTGCCGGCCTTGTTGCGTGCGCGTGCGGCGCGGTCAGTTCACCTTGCCCGGCCACGGGGTCAGGATGTCGAAGCCCGTGGACGTGACGGCCACCGTATGCTCCCATTGTGCGGACAATGAGCCATCAACCGTGACGACGGTCCATTCATCGCCCAGCACCTTGACGTCGGGCTTGCCGATGTTGAGCATGGGTTCGATGGTGAAAACCATGCCTTCCTTCAGCCGCACGCCGGTGCCGGGGCGGCCGTAGTGCAGGACCTGGGGGTCTTCGTGGTACTTCTTGCCGATGCCGTGGCCGCAGAAGTCGCGCACCACCGAAAAGCCGGCGGCTTCGGCATGCACCTGGATCGCGGCGCCGACGTCACCCAATTGCGCGCCCGGTTTGACGGCCTGAATGCCCAGCATCATGGATTCGAGCGTGACGTCGACCAGACGGCGCGCGTCGTCGGACGGGGTGCCCGCGTAGTACATGCGGCTGGTATCGCCGTGCCAGCCGCCCTTGATGACCGTCACGTCGATGTTGACGATGTCACCGTCTTTCAGGATTTCCTTCGGGCTGGGAATGCCGTGGCACACCACACCGTTGATCGACGTGCACAGGGTCTTGGGAAAGCCGTGATAGCCGACGTTGGCCGGAATCGCTTTCTGTACCTTGGTGATGTGCTCGAAACAGCGGCGGTCGAGCTCTTCGGTAGATACCCCTGGCTGCACGTACTCCCCGATCATTTCCAATACCTCGGCGGCAAGCTTGCCGGCCTCGCGCATTGCCTGGACCTGCAACGGCGTCTTGATCGTAATTGCCATGGGTGAACGCTCCAATATTTCCGTGATTTTACGGCGATACGGGCCATACGTCTTTTTGGTGAAGCACTGCTGCCCCTGGATGAGTCGCCTGGACCGACGTCCGCCCGGGCTCGCCTGCTGGCCCTGGCTACCAGCCCGACCCACCGCCCCCGCCACCGCCCCCACCGGATGAGCCGCCACCCGACGACCCGCTGCTGGACGACGAGGACGAGGAGCCGCTGCTCCAGTTGCCGCTGCTGCCCGGCGAACTGGACGATGACGACACGACGGATGGTGGGGTGGCGGTGACCGTGCCGCCAAACGAGTCGGTGCCCCGGCCGGGATCACGCATCATGTCGTGCCCGCCATAACGCTGTTCCATCGAGTGCAGCATGGCCATGCCCGCCGTGCCCGCGAACAAACCCTGGAACCCCCGCGCCCAGGCCTTGCCGACATCGAGGGCCACGGCATACGGAAGAAAGCGTTCGTAGACTTCCAGCTTTTCCTGCGGCGTCACCAGGGCCTGAAGACGCGGGCCTTCGGCCACGGTCAGGTAACGCTTGAAGCCCCGGATCTGGTCCATGAGCGCGTCGCCTTCCGGCGTGTAGCGGCGCAGGAAATGGTAGGCGCGCAACACGACGGGGAACAGAATCATCGGCAACAACCCCGGCAAGGCGCCAACCCCGCGCGGCTCGGCCGACGCCAGTTGAAGTCCCAAGCCACCCAGCAGCATGGGCAGGAACATCACGGTCGAGCCGATCAGGGCGAACAAGGATGGTCGGCCACGGCGTATCCAATTGCCGATCACGGCGGTCAAAACGGCCAGCGAGATCATCAAGAAAGGCAGACTTGCCATCAAGGCGTACGCGGTAGGCGGGTACTGCCACCACGCCGCTGCCAGGCAGGCCGCCAGATACAGCAGCCAGAGCTGCACGCCCCGTGTCGCCATCCGGCGATTCGGCGCGAACAAGGTGTCGTCATACGCTTTGGACAGGCCTTCCCGCAAGCCGGACTGCGCGCTTTCAAATGGATTGCGCAACACGGTTTCGCGGATGAAGCTGCGATCTTTGCGGAAGAGGCGGCGCAGGATCAGGGACAACCATTTGTCGGTGACTTTCACGGAGGCACCCGCATCGACACCCGTCGACGCAGGGGACTCGCCATCCGGCTCAGCCCCCGCAAGGGTATCCGGCAGGCCTTTCCCGGGCCGGTTCCTGGCTGGCGCATCGGCATCCATCCGCTCGAATTCGGTGCCGAGTTCCTTGCGCGTCATGCGCAGGGCCCGCAACCCGATCAATTGCAGCATGCCCACGACATAGGTCGTGTCGTCGAAACGCTGCCTGGCGATGTAGCGCACGGCGGGCGCCGACAAGGCGTCGGGCGGATCATACCGGGGCACCAGGGTCGCCCGGTCGCGCCGCTGCACGCGCCGCCAGGCTGTCACGTAATAGACAGCGATGAGCAGAAAACCGGTCACGGATACAAAGAGCGGGAGGTTGTCCCGCAGACGGTACAGCCACTGCTGCCACGCTGGCGGCGGCGCCACGATCCCTTTCGGAAAGGCCGCGGCAACCGTCAGGCCCTCGGCCACATCGAGCGGCACGGTCGTCTGGAATTCGATCATGCCGGGTGCCTGCCGGGTGACGGCGGCGTTCTGTTCCCGTGATCCCTGCGGCCCCGTATACACCGCGTGCTGCGTAAAGGCGGCGGGCTGGGGCAGCGTGATGCGGGCGCGCGCGCGGTCGATCGGGAAAGTCCATCCGTTGCCCGTCACGTTCCAGTACAGCTCGTCGAATTCCGGAAAGAAACCAAGCTGGCGGGTGGTGCGATAGGTGATGGCGTAGACATGTCTGCCTTCATCGAGCAGCGTGTCGGCGCTACCGATACGCATGCGCACCCCATTGGACAAGGCTTCCAGTGTGTACGGTTCGACCGCGCCGTCCCGCTGAATGCCTTCCACACTCAGACCGATACGCACGCGGGTGCCGTTGGCAGCGGTGTACGTGGTCGGGAAGTCGCGCAAGATGCCGCGTTTGATCTCGTTGCCTTCGGCATTGAGCGTGATGTTTTCGGTGACGAGCAGATCCCCGTTGCGTTCGATGCGCACGTCGCTGAAGAAGTCGAGGATGCGTTCGTCCGCCAGGGCGGCGGAACACCACAGCGCCGCCGCGCAAGCGGTAATGGCGATCGCGGCAGCCCGCAAGATCACGATGATCGGATCGCGCGGCGCACGGGTGCCGCGATCGCGCCGGGCCAAGGGCGGCTCGGCCCGTGTCATGGCGCCTGTCAAAACGCGACTTTTGGGACAGCGGCGGTAGCCGGATCCGCCAATTCGAAGAATGGTTCTTTTTTGAACCCCAGGCTGCCGGCTACCAGCACGTTCGGAAAGGATTCCACGACGATGTTGTAGTCGCGCGCGGTGCCGTTGTAATAGCGGCGGGCCATTTGCAATTGGTCTTCGATCTCGGACAGGTCCGCCTGCAGCGCACGGAAGTTGGCGTCGGCCTTCAGCTCCGGATAGGCCTCCGCCACCGCGAAGAGCCGGCCCAACGCGCCGGTCAGCGCCTTGTCTGCCACGGCCTTGTCGGCGATGCTGCCGGCGCTGATGCTCGATGCGCGGCGTTCGGCAATGTCGGCGAACAACGCTTTTTCGTGCGCCGCGTAGCCCCTGACGGTTTCCAGCAGATTGGGGATCAGATCGGACCGGCGGGTCAGTTGCACGTCGATGCCGCTATAGCCTTCGCGCACCAGGTTGCGATGCCGAACCAGTTTGTTGTACAGCGTGACGGCATACAAGACGATCACGACGACAATCGCAAGAACGATCCAGGCGGCGGTGGGCATAGCCGAATTCCTAGTGCCGGTTATGGGCTGGCGCCCGACGTGGTGATGGACCGGAACCGGATGTCGATGACGCACGCACCCCCGCCCACAGCCCAACTGCTGAGCAGCATACCTTGCTGGATGTCCCCTGGCGCGGCCGGGCTGAGGGCGGTGTGTGAGAAACGGTGAAAGTCGCGGAAAATACGACGGAGCGTGCCAAGCGCACGCCCCGGTTATCGATGCCGATAACGCAAGGTTGTGGAGCCAGGATTATCCGTTCTGGCAGCCATTGCGACGTTGGTGGACGCAGCGCCCCTCCTGACTGGAGGCCGCCGCGATGATCAGACCACGAATCTGAGCATGCCCGATACCTGATCCTCAACCGCCGCGTCAACCGTGCCCACCACCGCGGCTTGCGCAAAGCCGGCATTTCGGAAAGTCGTCAGCACACGGTCGACCGCATCGGCGCGGCAACTGACCAGCAGCCCGCCGCTGGTCTGCGGATCGGTCACCAGGGTCTGCTGCCAGGACTCGGCGTTCGCCAGCCCGGCAATGTCGCCACCGTAGCTGTTCCAGTTGCGGCCCGACGCGCCGGTCGCGATACCCTGTCTGGCAAAACCGACCGCGGTGTCGATCAGCGGCAGATCCGCCAGGCGCACCGTGGCGGTCAGGCCGGCGCCGCGGCACAGTTCCAGCGTGTGCCCGGCCAATCCAAAGCCGGTCACGTCGGTCATGGCATGCACGCCGTCGACATCGGCCAGCGCGATGCCGACCTTGTTGAGCTGGGTCGTGTGGCGGATCATCTCGGCATAGCCGGCGTCGTCCAGCACGCCCTTCTTGAGCGCGGCCGACATGATGCCCACGCCCAGCGGCTTGCCGAGCACCAGCACGTCGCCGGGGCGCGCATCCTTGTTGCGGCGGACCTTGGCGGGGTGCACCAGGCCCATTGCCACCAGACCGTAAATGGGTTCGAGCACATCGATGCTGTGACCGCCCGCGATCGGAATGCCGGCTTCCCGGCAGATGCTGGCGCCGCCTTCCAGCACCCGGCCGATGACGTCGGGTGGCAGCTTGGCGATCGGCATGCCCACCAGCGCCAGGGCCATGATGGGCGTGCCGCCCATCGCATAGATGTCCGACAGGGCGTTGGCCGCCGCGATGCGGCCGAAGTCGTAGGCATCGTCAACGATCGGCGTGAAGAAATCGGTGGTGGCCACCAGGGCCTGCTCGGCGTTCAGCCGATAGACCGCCGCATCGTCACTGGTCTCGGTTCCGACCAGCAGCTCGGGCGGAACGAGCCCTTGCGGCGCCTGTGCCAAAATCTCGGACAACAACCCGGGGGCGATCTTGCAGCCGCAGCCGCCGCCATGGGAAAACTGGGTAAGAGCCGTGGTAGTCATGAATTCAGGAAATCCCTTGATGCGTTCAGCCGTCTTGCATTGTGCCAGTCCGCGCCTGGCCGCGCCGAAAGCCGGGGGCACGGCATGAAGCGCGGCCCCGTGCGGGTGGACGAGCGGCATGCCTTCGACACCGTCATCGATGCCCGGTCGCCCGCCGAATTCGCGTTGGACCACATCCCGGGCGCGATCAACTGTCCGTCCCTGGACGATGAGGAACGGCGGATCGTGGGCACCATCTACAAACAGACCGGCGCGTTTGAGGCCCGCCGGGTCGGCGGTGCAATGGTGGCGGCCAATCTGGCGCGGCATCTTGCCGAACAGTGGGCCGATCGGCCGGCGAACTGGAAGCCGCTGGTGTATTGCTGGCGCGGCGGCCTGCGCAGCGGGTCCATGGTGAACTGGCTGAGGCTGGTCGGATGGGACGCGCAGCAGCTGGCCGGCGGGTACAAAAGCTTTCGCCATCATGTGATCGAGCAGTTGGAAACCGCCAGTCCCCAGTTGCAGCTGCGGGTGATCTGCGGCGCGACCGGCAGCGCCAAGACGCGGGTGCTGCAGGCGCTGGGCGGCATGGGCGAACAGGTGCTGGATCTGGAACAGCTCGCACGCCACAAAGGCTCCTTGCTGGGCGCCCTGCCCGGCATTGCGCAGCCTTCGCAAAAGGCTTCGAGACGCAGGTCGCCCATGTGCTGGAAGGCCTGGACCTGTCGCGAGTGGTGTACGTCGAAGGCGAAAGCCCGCGGATCGGCAAGGTGGCCCTGCCCCTGCCTTTGGTGGAGCGCATGCGGGCGGCGCCCTGCATCGAGGTGCAGGCGACGCCGGCGGCGCGGCTGGACTACCTGCTGCGCGACTATGCCTACCTGGGGGACGATGCCGAAGCCCTGGCTCAGAAAATCGGCTTCCTGAAGGAACTGCAGGGCAAGCAGACCGTGCAGCGCTGGCAGGAGTGGGCACGCGACAGGGCGTTGCCGCCACTGTTCTCGGAACTGATGTCGTTGCACTACGACCCGCATTACGAACGGTCGCAGGCACGGCATTTTCATGCCTGGGACCGGCGTCAGACCGTCGCGGCCGACGACTTGAGCGATGCAGGGATCGAGGCCGCCGCCCGGCGGATCGCGGCTTTGCCGCCACGCGCCGATTGATACAACCACCGCCGCATTTCTCCATATTTGCGGGCACTTGGCGCGCTATCTTTCAGTCACGGGACATCACGTCCTTTGACGAAGGAAAGCATCATGAAACGCCTGTTGAGCAGTCTCGTGTGTGGCAGCGTTCTTGCCGTCGCGCTGTCGGGGTGCATTGTCGTGCCGCGTGGCGGCGGAGGCGGACCCCACTACCATGGCGGATATTATTCGCAAGGGCCCTACGATCGCGGCTATGACCGGGGCGGCTATCGCCGCTGATCGTCAGTGCACTGACGGCTGATCAGGCGGGGCCGGGTACGCGCAGGCGATCCGGCCCTGTTGCCGTTGGCAGCCAGGTGGCGAAGACGCCTGATCGGGGTACTGATCGTCCCGCGTCGTTGACCCCGGCAACAGCGCCCTCCTACACTTTTTGCATACGGCGTTCCTTCATGAACGACGGTCAAAAATTTTCAGGACGGCATCCATGGCACACCCCCTCATCGGCATCAGCGGCGCAGGCATCGGCGGATTGGCGGCGGCGATCGCGCTGCGCAAGCTCGGCAAGGACGTGATCGTGTTCGAGCAGGCCGCGCAATTCGCGCGCGTCGGCGCCGACATCAATCTGACGCCCAACGCCGTGCTGGCGCTGGATGGGTTGGGCATCGGCGATGCCCTGCGCGAAACGGCGGCGCGGCCCACGCACCGGATCAGCCGCACGTGGGATACCGGCGAAGAAACGTCGCGGATCAAAATGGCCGAAGCCGCGCAGACCCGCTACGGTGCGCCGCAATTGACCATGCACCGTGCCGACCTGATGACCGCGCTGGAACAGGCCATGCCGGCCGACCAGGTCCGCCTCGGCAAACGCACCCAGAGCATCGTCGAGACGCCCGACGGCATAGCCCTGACCTTTGCCGATGGCAGCACGCAGCGCGTTGACGTGCTGGTGGGCGCCGACGGCATCCACTCGATGGTCCGCACCGCGATCGTGGGCAAGGAACACCCGGTGTTCACGGGCGTGGTCGCCTACCGCGCCGTGGTGCCGGCCGAACGTCTGCAGGGCGTCAACAACCTGAACGCGTTCACCAAGTGGTGGGGTCCCAACCCCGAAACGCAGATCGTGACCTTTCCGCTCAATCGCGGCCGCGACATCTTCATCTTCGCCACCACCCCGCAAGACAGCTGGCGCCATGAGTCGTGGACGACGCCGGGTGACGTCGGAGAGCTGCGCGCGTCGTATGCAAACTTCCATCCCGAAGCCCGCGCCTTGCTCGACGCGTGCGACGACGTACTGAAGTCCGCGCTGTACGTGCGCGATCCACTGCCGACCTGGTCCAAGGGCAACATGACCCTGCTGGGTGATGCCTGCCACCCCATGATGCCTTTCATGGCGCAGGGCGCCGGCATGGCCATCGAAGACGGGATCGTGCTGGCGCGCTGCCTGGCCAACGCCGAGGGTGCGGATGTGCCCGCCGCCCTGGCCCGTTACCAGGCTGCCCGCCTGGACCGCACCGCGCAGATCCAGATCGGGTCGCGCGGCAACAACTGGCTCAAGGCCGGCAGCAATGCCGACTGGGTCTATGAATACGACGCGTGGAACGTGGCGCTGGGCTGACTGGACAACCGGCGGCAGGGCCTGGCCTTTGCCGCCCTGCCGCTGCCGGAAACCACGAACCCTGATCAGGCCACCGGGTCCCGCATCGTCACGAACTCTTCGGCCGCCGTGGGATGCAGGCCCAGCGTCTGGTCGAACTGGCGCTTGGTCGCGCCGCACTTCATGGCGATCGCAATGCCCTGGATGATTTCCGGACCATCCGGTCCGACCATGTGGCAGCCGACGACTTGATCCGTGGCTTTGTCGACCACCAGCTTCATCATCGTCTGCTCGTTGCGCCCTGACAGGGTGTTCTTCATGGGCCGGAACGTGGCGCGATAGATCGTCACCACGCCATAGAGCGCACGCGCATCGTCCTCAGACAAGCCGACCGTGGCCACCGGCGGCTGGCTGAACACCGCAGCTGGCACGTTATGCGAACTGGCTTCGATCGGGTTGCGGTTGTATAGCGTTTCAGCCAGCGCCCGCCCCTGGGCGATGGCCCAGGGCGTCAGGTTGAGGTGATTGGTGACGTCGCCCACGGCGTAGATGCTCGGCACGGCGGTCTGCGACCAGCTGTTGACGGCAATGGCACCGTATTCATCCAGTTCCACCCCGACGTCTTCCAGACCCATGTTGCGCGAATTGGGCAGGCGTCCCGTGGCGTACATGACGAGGTCGTACGATGTTTCGGCGCCGGTATCGGATACCGCCACGATACGGTCGCCCTCTTTGCGCAGCGCCGAAATCACGTGGCCGCTCTGGATGGTGATGCCGCGTTCCTGCAGAACCTTGGTAATGGACAGGCGAATGTCCTGGTCAAAGCCCGCCAGCACCAGATCCCGCCGGATGCCGATCGTGACCTGGGCGCCCAGACCGTTGAAAATGCCCGCGAATTCCAGGCCGATGTAGCCACCGCCCACGATCAGGATGCTGCCGGGCAGACGAGGCAGATCGAGCGCTTCGTTGGACGTGATTGCCAATTCGATGCCCGGGATGGCGGGCAAGGCAGGACGCGCACCCGTAGCGATCAGAATGCGTTCGGTGGTGTAGCGCCTGCCCGCGATCTCGACCGTATGCGCGTCGACCACGGTGCCCCGGCCTTCGAGCAGGGTCACACCCGAATTGGCAAGCAGCTTGCGATAAATGCCTTCCAGGCGATCGATCTCGCGGTCCTTGGCGGCGATCAGGGTCGGCCAGTCGAAACTTGGCGAATCCACCGTCCAGCCAAAACCTTCGGCATCTTCGAAGGCTTCGGAAAACTGCGAGCCGTACATCAGCAGCTTCTTGGGCACGCAACCGCGGATGACGCAGGTGCCGCCTATGCGGCTGTCTTCACAGATGGCCACGCGTGCGCCGTAGGACGCGGCGCGGCGCGAACTGGCGACGCCACCCGAACCTGCACCGATGGTGATCAGGTCAAAATCGAAATCGGGCATGTACGACGTCCTCGGTAGATATGTTTGAAGGTGCCCGAAAGCAGTTGCGGCATTTTAAGCCAAGCGGCAGGCCAGGACCGGCTTGAGCACCCGATCCGCGGAACGTTGCTTCGGCACAGGAACGCATATTGCTGAGCCGCCCCTTTGAACCCACACATACAAAGGCAGCGTCGCGCGGGGCGACCGTTGTCATATGGGATGCCTATGGTCGGAATCAAGGCGCTGCACATTGCGGCGCTCGTTATCTGGTGCGGCGGATTGTTCTATCTTCCGGGCATGTTCATGTTGCATCCACGCGCGTCCGACCGGGCGGATTTCCACCGCCTGCGCATGCTGACCCGGTTCACCTTTGCGTTCATCGTGTCGCCAGCTGCCGTCATTGCCATCATTTCCGGCACGGCACTGGTGCACTACCGGCATGCCAGCGGGGAATGGCTGATGTGGAAGCTGCTGTTCGTGTGCCTGATGGTGTTCTTCCACCTGTATTGTGGCGGCCTGGTAGCCAGGCTTGGGCGCGAGCGCAACGCGCATGGGCGGAGCTGGTCGGCCGCCTTGCTGGCCGTGCCGTCGCTGTTGATCCCGCTGGTACTGTGGATGGTCTTGGGCAAGCCCACGCTGCTGTCCGGGATCCTTCCTTTCGTGGCGGCCCCATGATGGCGGCTGCCCGGGATCAATCGTCAGTGTCGTCGTTGCCGACGCCGATCTGGTGCTCGAACACCAGCTTGCCGCCCATCCACCCTGCTACCGCCACCAGCAACGCGCTCATGCAGGACAGGAACACGCCGTACGGAAGCACGGCGGCTTCGGCATCACCGATACGCAAATACCAATTGATCGATCCGACCGCGAGCAACAGGACGGCCACGACGAAGTGGTTCCAGCTTGCCGCGCGATGGCGGATGCCAGGCACCGACAGCAATTCGATGGTGCCCGCAATGCCTGCGAGGATGCCCATGACCGCCCCACCGCCGATCAGCCACAGGGCCGCACGCGCCCAGAACGGGTCGCCAAGGAACAGAAAGGCTCCGTCGGCTGCCAGGCCCCCGATGAAGAATGCGATCGGGAATGGCACCAGCATGGGATGGATAGGATGCTCGGCGACAGCGACGCGCGTCGGGGTATCGATAGGAAGCGGGAGTCCGAATTTTTCCATGCCAGGTCCTGAAAGTAATGCCGCAGTGGCGCAAGATCCATGCCGAGGCGATGCCTCAATGTGCACGACGCCGACATGGACGGCGTCCTTGGCACCGTTAGCGGCTTTGCGGACAGCCGTCCTTGCGGTGCTGGCCGGCGCGGCCGCGGGCTGTACATCGGGCCCTCTTTCGGCGCTTGACCCCGGCGGGCCGGTCAGCACGTCGGTAGCCCGTGTCTGGTGGGTCATGTTCGGTGGCGCCCTGCTGGTGCTGGTCGCGATGATGCTGATCGGCGTACTGGTCATGGTCGCGTCGCCCCGCACCCGTTCGCGCGTATCGACCCGCCAGTGGCTGATCACCGGCGGCCTGGCCGTGCCGGGCGTCACTATTGCGCTGGTGCTCGCCTATGGACTGACGGCGGGCCCGCGCATGTTGCCAGCGCCCTCGGCCGCCGCCATGCGCATCGACATCGAAGCACGGCAATGGACATGGGACGCGCGCTACCCGGACCGGCGCTGGACCGGCGTTTCAGCGCCGCCCGCGCGCGCCGCCGACGCCTTGCGCGGCCCGGCCAGCGGCTTGCCCGCCGGCGCCCAGACGGCCAGCGTCGAGCAGGCCGCCGACGCTTTGCCCACCCAAACCATCATCCACATTCCCGCTGGCGAACCCATTGATTTCCACATCACGTCGCGCGATGTCATCCACAGCTTCTGGATCCCGCGTCTGGGCGGCAAGATGGACGCCATCCCCGGCCGTATCAACGTCATGCGTCTGCAGGCCGACGCCCCGGGCATCTATCGCGGCGTGTGCGCCGAGTTCTGCGGCGTTGGCCACGCCCTCATGCCTTTCGAAGTCCACGCCCACGATGCTTCCGAATTCACCCGTTCCAGCGGAGCCGAGCGATGACTGACCCGAACCCCGTCGCCCGCCATCACGCCTTCGATGCCGTCTGGGGCGCGCCCCGTGGGTGGCGCAGCATCTTTTCGGTCAACCACACCACCGTGGGCCTGCGTTTCATCGGCACGGCGCTGGTCTTTTTCCTGATCGGCGGTGTGCTCGCCATGTTGATCCGCGCGCAACTGGCCACGCCGGGCAATGACTTCCTGGACAGCGAGACCTACAACCAGATTTTCACCATGCATGGCACGGTGATGATGTTCCTGTTCGCCATCCCGATGCTTGAAGGATTCGCGATCTACCTGCTGCCCAAGATGCTGGGATCGCGCGACCTGGCCTATCCCCGCCTGGGCGCCTTTGCCTATTGGTGCTACCTGTTCGGTGGCCTGATCCTGATTGCGGGCCTGGTGTCCGGCGTCGCGCCGAACACGGGCTGGTTCATGTACACCCCGTTGTCCAGCCAGCCCTACAGCCCCGGCATCAACGCCGACCTGTGGCTGATCGGGGTGACCTTTTCAGAGATTTCGGCGGTGTGCGGCGCGGTGGAACTGGTCGCCACCATTCTGCGGCTCAGGGCGCCAGGGATGAGCCTGCGGCAGATGCCGCTGTTCGCCTGGTACATGCTGGTGACGGGCGGAATGATCCTGGTGGGCTTTCCGCCCCTGATCCTGGGCAGCATCCTGCTGGAGCTGGAACGCGCGTTGAACTGGCCATTCTTTGACGTGGCGCGGGGTGGTGATCCGCTGCTGTGGCAGCACCTTTTCTGGATGTTTGGCCATCCCGAGGTCTATATCATTTTCCTGCCCGCGGCCGGCATGGTGTCGACCATGATTCCGACCTTTGCGCGGCATCGCGCCGTTGCCTATCCGTGGATCGTGGCCAGCATCGTGGCCATGGGCTTCATCAGCTTCGGGTTGTGGGTGCACCACATGTTCACGGTGGGCATCGCGCATCTGGCGGCCGTGTTCTTTTCGGCCGCCAGCATGCTCGTGGCCCTGCCAACGGCCGTCCAGTTCTTTGCCTGGATCGCCACCCTGTGGGCCGGCAAGCCGGTCATGCGGCTGCCCATGCTGTACCTGTTCGGCTTCCTGGCGGTATTCGTCGCGGGTGGCCTGACCGGCGTCATGCTGGCGCTGGTGCCGTTCAACTGGCAGGCGCACGACACCCACTTCGTGGTGGCGCATCTGCACTATGTGCTGGTGGGCGGCATGGTGTTTCCGCTGCTGGCGGCGACCTACTACTGGATGCCGCACGCGACCGGCCGGATGCCGTCGGAACACCTGGGCAAGTGGGCGTTCTGGCTGATCTTCATCGGGTTCAACCTGACATTCTTCTTCATGCACTTGACCGGGCTGCTGGGCATGCCTCGGCGTGTCTATACCTACCAGGCCGATGCGGGGTGGGACTGGCTTAACCTGCTGTCGTCGCTTGGCGGTTTCCTGCAGGCCATCGGCTTTGGCATCTTCGTGCTGGACGTGCTGCTGCATGCACGCATCGGCCGGGCCGCGTCCCGCAATCCATGGGGCGCAGGCACGCTGGAGTGGGCGATGCCCACGCCCTCACCCACCTACAACATTGCATCGATCCCGAAGGTGGACGGGCCGGATCCCCTTTGGCAGGACCCGACCCTGGGCGCGCGCCTGGCCGCGGGCGAAGGCTACCTGCCGCAGCCCACCCAGGGCCGACGCGAGACGATAGGTATCGAGCCGCTGACGGGCCGGCCGCAAAGCATCGTCTTCCTGCCCGGTCCAAGCAAATGGCCGCTGGCTGCGGCCGTGGCGACCGGCATGGTGTTCCTGGCCATCCTCTTCAAGGTCTACTGGCTGCTGCCCGTTGCGGGCGTGCTGGCGCTGGCGATCTTTTTCGGATGGGGCTGGCATAACGGCTTGCGGTCGGACCCGGAACCGGTTGACGCCGGCCATGGCCTGCTGCTGATGCCGCATGCCGCGACCGCCCATGCGCCCGGCTGGTATGGACTGGTCTATGCCCTGATCGCCAACGGGGCCTGCTTCGCGTCGCTGGTATTCGGCTATGTGTATCTGTGGACCATCGCTCCGAACTGGCCCCCGCCTGCCCTGATTGCAGGCGATGCCTTTGCCCCGGCGGTGGCCGTGGCCGGGCTGCTGGTCGCCACCCTGGCGACACGGCATGCGCGGCACGCCAATCAGCGCCTGCCGGCCTCGCGCGTTGCCACCTGGCTGGGCTGCGCGGCGATCGCCGGCGTGGCCGCCGCCCTGGCCTTTGCCGACATCCTGTTCAACGCCCTGCCGCCCGCAAGCAGCCATGCGTACGCTTCGACGACGTCGGCACTGGCCGCCTATGGCCTGCTGCATGCGGGCATGGGCACCCTGTGGGCGGCCTTCGCCGCGCTGCGCTGCCTGCGCGGCTACGTGTCGGCCTCGCGACGGCTGGATGTGGACCTGGTCAACCTGTGGTGGACCTACACGGCCGGCACGGGCGGCGTCATCCTGGCCGCCCTGTATCTTTTGCCGGGAGCATTGAAATGAGCCGCGCCGTCTCCTCCCGCTTGAAGTCACGCGGACTATGGCGCTTGTGCGGCGGCCTGATCGTGTGGGCAAGCTGTTTCGCCATGCTGTACGGCGCCCAGGCCGGCGGATGCAGCGCCGGCTGGGACGACAGCCAGGTGCTGGGGCTCAACGGAGTGACAGTGATGCTGATTGCCATCTGGATCGTCCATCTGGCGTGGCTGGCCGGCCGGCTGCGGCAAGAACGCCAGGGCAAGGCGCGGATGCCCGAAGGAGAACTGGACACGTCGCCTGAAGACGCCGCGTTCTTCACCGGGGTGGGACAGGTGCTGTCCTGGGTGGCGCTGCTGGCAACGGTATGGACCGGCTTTGCGGTGGTGCTGCTGCCGCCGTGCCTGTGAGCCGGGCGCGCCGCTGAACGCGACCGTTCAGCGCACCGTACGCAGGCCAGAGGTGTCGGACGCACCCAGGGTGCGCCACACGGCGCCAATGGCGATCACGGCCACGCCAATGAACACGGTGCCGCCCGGCACCCACATGATCAGCCCACCCAATTGCTGATCGTCCAGCGAGGTCAGGCCCCAGGCCATGGCGGTGTTCCAGTGCTCGACATACAGCGGGCGGCGGGCAAACGTCAGCAATGCCCCCAGCAGCCCCATCTGCACCGCGGTCACCAGGGCTACCATCAACGCCGCGCCCAGCGACCGCGCGTGGCGCGGCAGCATGGCCCGCCACAGCATGATGGCGGCAGCGAACAGGCTGATGTGCATCGCCCAATAGGTCGGGGTGCTTTCGAAGGTCTGCGAATACGGCCCTGGCGCGTGCCAGAACCATAGGGCCATGGCGAATACGGCACACGCCAGCCGCCCGCTGCCCACCAGCTTTTTGGCGGCAGCGGGGGGATGCGCCCATCGGGGCAACTGCAGCATGACCTGCCCGCGTCCCAACACCATCAAGGGTGCCGCAACGAGTACCAGCAGCATGTGCTGCGCCACCCGCGCGGAAAACAGGGCGACCGACAGCGCGCACAGCGGCGAAATCAGGGTGAGCAAGGCCACTGCCCATCCGGCATGGAAACAGGCTTGCTCACGGCGGGACACCTCCCCTCGCCCGGCAGCGCCGCCGCGCCAGTACGCCGCGGCAACCAGCACGAAGCCGGCGATCAGCCAGGGATCCAGGTTCCAGTTCGACCAGAGCGTTACCGGTATGGCAGGCGCGCCGCAGTAAGGCAGGTAGCTGGAAAAATCGGTGGCCATGACAGGTAATCCACAACAAAAACAGAATGGCGAAAAGTGGCGGGGAGTGCCGGTTGCATTCGATACCACTGGTTGACACTGTGTCACCAGGCCCGGCATGGACCCCATAGCAAGAACCCGGCCAGCGCGCCAGGAATATGCCTTGCTCGAAGCGGTCTGTTGCGCAGTGCGCTCATCTGGGCGCGATCACGGTAAAAATTACCGCCGCCGGTAAGATTTGGGGGAGGCAAGCCACGTCTTTCGCGGTGGCTTGCCCTAAAATAACGGCAACAACACCAAGAGGTCTGCGTTGTCCATTGGATATAAGAACAATGTTCGGATGTTTGGCAGCGGTGTAAATCCGATCGTCTTCGTGCACGGATTCGGTTGCGACCAGAACGTGTGGGCGCGCATGGCGCCCCACTTTGCCGAGGATCACCGCATCGTCGTGTTCGATCACGTGGGTGCGGGCCGGTCCGATCTGTCGGCGTATGACGAATCGCGTTACCGCACGCTGGACGCCTATGCCGAAGACCTGCTGCAGCTGTGCGATGCCTTCGACATCCAAAAGCCGGTCGTGGTCGGACATTCGGTCGGGGCAACGATCGCCATGCTGGCGTCCAACCTGCAGCCCGGCCGCTTTGCCGGGCTGGGCATGATTGCGCCCAACCCCTGCTACATCAATGATGGCGACTACGTGGGCGGATTCGAACGCGAAGACGTGGACGAACTGCTGGACCTGCTGGACAGCAACTACCTGGGCTGGACCAGCACCATGGCCAAGGTGCTGATGCAGCATGCCGACCGCAACGACATCGAAGCGGAACTGACCAACAGCTTTTGCCGCACGGACCCGGACATTGCCCGGCACTTTGCGCGTGTCACATTCCTGTCGGATCACCGTGACGCCCTGCCCCGCCTGAAGGTACCTGCCTTGATCATGCAGACGCAGCAGGACGTGGTTGCCCCGCTGCCGGTAGGCGACTACCTGCACGCCATGATTCCTGCGAGTGATCTGGTGCGGATGCACGCCATCGGACACTGCCCGCACTTGAGCGCCCCCGACGAAACCGCCGGTCATCTGAGCCGGTTCCTTGCCTCTATCGCACCGACACGATGACAT
Organism: Pigmentiphaga litoralis; assembly: GCF_048632615.1. Lineage (GTDB taxonomy): Bacteria > Pseudomonadota > Gammaproteobacteria > Burkholderiales > Burkholderiaceae_B > Pigmentiphaga > Pigmentiphaga litoralis_B. Next base: position 5,096,850 of record NZ_CP184479.1, on the reverse strand, counting down.
CGCCGCCGCTGTCCTCCTTGCCCGCCGATGAAACCTACGAAGCGCTCTATCGACAGGCGCCCTGTGGCTACGTATCGACCGCGCCGGATGGCACGCTGCTGAAGGTCAACGACACCTTCCTGCACTGGAGCGGCTACAGCGAAGACGAACTGATCGGCAAGCTGCGTCTGCAGGACCTGCTGACCGTGGCGGGCAAGGTGTTCTACGAGACCCATTACGGGCCGCTGCTCACCATGCAGGGGTTCATCAACGGGGTCGCCTTCGACCTGGTCGCCAAGAACCGCAAGCGCCTGTCGTTCTTCTGTAATTCGCGCCTGCAGACCGGGGCTGACGGGCGGGCCGTCGGCATCCGCACCATCGTGTTCGATGCCGGCGACCGCCGCCTGTACGAAAAGGAACTGCTGATTGCGCGGCGGGTGGCGCAAAAGGGCAAGGCTCGCCTGGAATACCTGGCAGGCCATGACTATCTGACCAACCTGCCCAACCGCCATTCGTTCGCCATCCGGCTGGACGAAGCGCTGTCCCGCGCGCGCCAGCGCCGCGCCACGCTGGCCGTGCTGTTCGTCGACCTGGATCGGTTCAAGGACGTGAACGACAGCTGGGGCCACGACGTGGGGGACCGCGTGCTGGTGGGCCTGGCCGAACGTTTCCTGTCGGACAGCGATCCGCAGCACACCGTGGCCCGGATGGGCGGTGAAGAGTTCGTGTTCCTGCTGGAAGGCGCCGACGAAGCCGAGGCCCGTCACTACGCCAGCCGCCTGCTGCCCGACCTGTCGCGCCCGTTCGAAATCTCGGACGCCGTTATTTCGGTGGGCGCCAGCATCGGTATCGCAACCTACCCGGAAGGCGGGGCAACGGGCCAGGAACTGATGCGCAACGCGGACCGCGCCATGTACACGGCCAAGATGGCGGGGGCTACCGCACGGTCGTGCACACGCCCGAAGCCGCCGCGCGGCACGCCGCCGAAAGCCTGTTGCGCCAGGCGTTGCCCATGGCGGTGCGCCAGCAGCGCTTCGTGCTGCACTACCACCCCAAGCTGGACCTGCGCACCAATACCATCGTGGGCGCCGAGGCCTTGATCCGCTGGGACCACCCCGACCACGCGGATCTGCTGTATCCGGCCAGCTTTTTCCATCTGGTCGAAGCCTCACCCGTGCGGCAACAGGTGTTTGCGTGGACCATCGACGAAGTCTGCCGGCAGATTGCCGCCTGGGCCGGCGACTCGGGTCTGCACCTGCCGGTATCCGTCAACCTGTCGCCCTGGCAACTGAGCGACGCCACCCTGCCTCAGGTGCTGACGGATGCCATCGCGCGGCACGGGATCAGCAGCGACATGGTCCAGGTCGAGATCACCGAAGGCGCGCTGATCGCCGACGAGACGCGCGCCACGGACATCCTGCATCAGTTGGCGTCCGCGGGTTTCGCGATCTCGCTCGACGATTTCGGCACCGGGCACTCAGGCCTGGCGCATCTGAAGCGCTATCCGATCCGGGGCATCAAGCTGGACATGGCCTTCATCCAGGGACTTGCCGAGGATGCCGGCGCACGCGATCTGGTGCGGGCCATCGTCGCCTTTGGCAAATCGGTGGGCATGGAAGTGCTGGCCGAAGGCGTGGAAACGTCCGAGCAGCGCGCCTTCCTGGCGGATATCGGTTGCGATGCGATCCAGGGCTACCTGATCGCGCGGCCGCTACCCGGCGATCAGTTTGAAACCCTGGCCTTGGGCTGGGGTGCGGTCACGGTCAGGTAAGGCCCGGTACGCCGCGGTACAGCACGTAGCCCAACGCCGCACAGTTGATGGCGACCGTGATCCAGAACGCCACCTGGAACGAGGTCTTGCGCGATTTGTGCCGCAGCAGGCGCTGCGCCACCCAGGCGCCAGGCCAGCCGCCCAGCAGGCCGATCAACAGCAATACGCTTTCGCTGACGCGCGAGCGCCCATTGCGCGCCGCGGTCTTGTCCATCTCGTACACCAGCAGCGCCAGCGCGCTGGCCACCAGGTAGATCCCCAGCATCACGACGGACAGGCGGTCCAGGTACACCAGTACGCCCAGGCCGCCCAGGAACACCAGGGCGACGGCGACCGGCACCGGCCAGCCGCGGCCCGGCGCCGGCATGCGGATCTCGTTGTTGACGAACTGCGCCTTGACGGCGCACGGCTTGCCATCCTTGCCCTGCCCCACCTGGTACAACAGCGGCTCGCCCACGTCCGGGCGGCGGTGCTTGCTCTTGAACGCCGAGATGTGAACGAAGACCTGCGGGCCGCCGCCTTCGGGCTGGATGAAACCGAAACCCTGTTCGTCTTTCCAGCTTTTCAACTTGCCTTTCTGCTGCATACCTTTCCTGGAGTCCTGCGGCGGTGTCGCGCAGGCCGTACTGTAGCAGCCGATGCCAACCCGCCGTGCCCGAGCCCGAGGAACGATAAGGTATCCGCGCGCAACCCAAGCCGGTCAATGATGAGCCGCAACGCGCTGCATGGCTTCAGCTGCGCGTCAGCACAGCCAGCCTTGCTTACAAAACGAGCAAGAGGCTTACTTGCTCCGCGCTTTGGCTACGCGCGAGACTAGGGGTCGAGTCAGTGGAGAGCAGCATGGCGCGTGACATCAAGATCGAACCCTATGACGGCCCGGCGGGCGGCTGGGGCTCTGCCCGGTCGGTAACCGAGATTCTGACGCGCGAGCACGCCCTGACCTCCGGGCCTGCCGTGCTGCGTGTGCAGAACAAACCCGGCGGCGTGGCCTGTGTCAGCTGCGCCTGGGCCAAACCGTCCGAACCGCATTTGTTCGAATTCTGCGAGAACGGCGCCAAGGCCACGGCGTGGGAGAACACGTCGTTGCGTGCCACGCCCGACTTCTTCGCCAAACATACCGTGACCGAACTGCTGGGATGGCGCGACTACGATCTGGAACAGACCGGACGCCTGACGGCGCCCATGCGATGGGACCCTGCCAGTGACACATACAAGGAAGTGAGCTGGGAATCCGCGTTCGAAGACATCGGCCGGGAACTGAAGGCCCTAAAGGCGGAGGACGTGGATTCGGTGGTGTTCTACGCGTCGGGCCGCGCATCCAACGAAAGTTCGTACATGTGGCAATTGCTGGCTCGCCAGTTCGGCAACAACAACCTGCCCGACAGCTCCAACATGTGCCATGAGAGCACGTCGGTGGCGCTGCCCGAAACCATCGGCATGCCGGTCGGCACGGTCTGGCTGGAAGATTACGAGCATACCGACTGCATCCTGTTCTTCGGGCAGAACGTCGGCAGCAACAGTCCGCGGATGCTGCACGATCTGCAGCACTGCAGCCAACGCGGGGTGCCCATCATCACCTTCAATCCTTTGAAGGAACGTGGCCTGGAACGCTTCGTCAATCCCCAGGCCCCAGCCGAGATGCTGACCAACAGCGCCACCCGGATCAGCTCGCAATACCTGCAGGTCAAGACCGGGGGCGATATCGCCGCGATCATGGGCGTGTGCAAGGCGTTGATCGAGGCCGACGATGGGGCAGTCGCAACCGGCGCACCGCGCTGGATCGACGTCGACTTCATCGCCACCCATACACACGGCTTCGACGCGTTCGCCAACTCGGCGCGCGCCGCGAGCTGGGACACCATTGAAGCCCACAGCGGCCTCAAGCGCGCCGATCTGGAAACCGTCGCCGCCACCTACGCGCAGTCCAAGGCGGCCATGGGCATCTACGGGATGGGTCTGACGCAGCACCGCGCAGGCGTGGACAACGTCAAGATGCTGGTCAACCTGTTGCTGCTGCGAGGAAATATCGGCAAGAAAGGCGCGGGTATCTGCCCGGTGCGGGGCCACTCCAACGTGCAGGGGCAACGCACCGTAGGCATTACCGAAAAGCCCGAATTGTTCAAACTCGACAAGCTGGCCGAGCTCTATCACTTCGAGCCGCCGCGCCACAAAGGCCTGAACACCGTCGAGACCTGCGAAGGCGTGCTGGACGGCAGTGTCAAGGCCTTCCTGGGCCTGGGCGGCAACTTCGTGCGGGCAGTGCCGGATACGGTCGCGATGGAAGCGGCCTGGGCCAACCTGCGCCTGACCGTGCAGGTCGCCACCAAGCTCAATCGCAGCCACCTGGTGCATGGCAAAATCAGCTACGTGCTGCCCTGCCTGGGCCGCACCGAAGAGGACGTGCAGCTGAGCGGCGTGCAGGCCGTGACGACGGAAGACAGCACAACGTTCATCCACGCCTCGTACGGGCGCGCGACGCCGGCCAGCCCCACCCTGAAATCCGAGCCTGCGATCATTGCCGGTATTGCCCTTGCCACCCTTGACCATACGGCAGTGCCTTGGGCCGACTGGGCGGGCGACTATCGCCTGGTGCGCGGCGCGATCGAAAAGACGTTGCCTGATCAGTTCTATGACTATGAAGAACGCATGCGCACGCCGGGCGGCTTTCCGCGCCCGAACACGGCGCGCGAACGCAAATGGAATACCAAAACCGGCCGCGCCAACTTCACGGTGCCCGCCAGCTTCAAAGCGGACGCCGATGTGGACGTGCACGCGCCCGACGTGCTCCAGTTGATGACCTTGCGCAGCAACGACCAATTCAACACGACGGTGTATGGATACGACGATCGTTTCCGCGGTGTCGATGGCACCCGCCACGTGCTGTTCATGAACCGAACCGACATCTCGAGACTGGGCTTTGCCGACGGCGAAACCGTCAGCGTCGTGACCGCGGTGGAGCCCGACAAGCCCCGCAAGGTGGCCGGCCTGCGCATCGTGGCCTATGACATTCCGCAAGGGTGCGTGGGCGGTTATTACCCGGAATGCAATCCGCTGATTCCGCTATGGCACTACGCCGAGGAAAGCTTCGTCCCGGCCGCCAAGGCCATCCCGGTCAGGCTGCAACGATAGCCAGTGAACGCGCGGCTACACTGCCGCCTTTGACACCGAGGCGGACATGATCAAACACATTGCCATGTGGAAGCTGCGCCTGGCCGATGGCCAGGACAAGGACGCGGCATTTGCCGTGATCCGGGCCGCACTGGCCGGACAAGTTGGCCGCATTCCCGGCCTGCTGGAATCCGAAGCGGGCCTCAACTTCAAGGTATCGTCCAAGGCCATGGACGTGGCGGTCTACACCGTGTTCACCGACAGGGCGGCGCTGGAAGCTTACCACCAGCACCCTGTTCACCTGGAAACCCGAGCCGCGGTAGACGGGTTTCTGGAACAGGGGTGCATGGTGGATTACGAGGTGTAGCGGCGCCTATTCCGGCTGGATATTGGCGTCGCGCATGACCTTGGTCCACTGCGGGATCTCGGCCTGGATGCGCTGCGACAGTTCCTCGGGCGTGCTCGGCGACACTTCCACGCCCACCGCGTAGAACTTGTCGTGCGTGGCTTTTTCTTTGAGGATGGCCGTGACTTCCTGATTGAGCTTGTCGATGATGGGACGCGGCACGCCGGCCTGGGTGACCAGGCCAAACCATACGGTCAGTTCAAAGCCCGGCAGCGTTTCGGCGACCGTGGGCAGGTTGGGCATGGCTTCGGTCCGCTTCAGGCTGGTCGACGCCAGCGCGCGCAGCTTGCCGGTGGCAACGTTGGGCAAGGACGAACTGCCGCCTTCGAACATCATGTCCACCTGGCCCGCCATCAGGTCGGTGGATGCCGGCGCGCTGCCCTTGTACGGGATGTGCAGGATGTCGACCTTGGCCAGATCCTTGAACATTTCCGCCACGAGGTGTTGCGAGCTGCCCTGCCCCAGCGACGCAAACGTAAGCTTGCCGGGTTTGGCCTTGGCCAGGCTGATCAGTTCGGGCACGGTGGTGGCCGGCACGTTGCTGTTCACCACCAGATAGAACGGCGTGTTGAACAGCATGCTGACGGGTGCGAAGTCCTTGACCGCGTCATACGGCAGCTTCTTCTTGGCGATCGGATTGAACACCAGGGCGGTCTGCGTGCCAATGAACAGCGTGTAGCCGTCGGGCGCGGCGCGAGCTGCGGCTTCGGCCGCGATGGCCTGGTTGGCGCCGGCGCGATTTTCGACAACGACGGGCTGGTTCAGGCGTTTGCTCAGTTCCAGCGCCAGATAACGCGCGAAGGTGTCCCCCAGGCCGCCCGGCGTATGGGGCGAAATGATCTTCATCATCCGGTTGGGATAGTCCCCGGCGCTTTGCGCGTGGCTGGCCTGGAACGGCGCGGCCGCACAGGCAACGGCCACGGCCAGCGCCGCGCCCAACATCAGGCGGCGGCGCGCGGCGGATGCCGTCGTGGGCGCGGCAGCCGCCGCACGGGATGCGCGTTCAAGGAACGTGTTCTGTCGATAGCCGAATGCGGTCATGCCTGGTGTCTCCTCCAGTGTGTCGATGAGCGGCGCCGGTGGTCCGGCGCTCTGTGCCCGGAATGCAATGCCTACTGCTCGAAGTGATAACGCCCTTCGTCGTCGCGGCGGATGGAACGGGTTGCGCCAATGTCTTCCAGCCAGCGCACCACTTCGCGGCCATCCTGGGTTCCGGTGGCCGACATCAGCTCACCGAAGCTTTTCGGACCGTCTTCCAGCGCGGCCAGCCACGAGTCGAATCGCGCGCCGTCGAACACCGGGGGCGCGGGCACCCGATGCTCCATTGACCGTTTGGCGCCTGGCTTCAGGATAGGCAGCGTCAGATCGAAACCCGCCTTGGCGCCCTGGTGGGAGCCCGCCAGCGAGGGATCGAGCGGCATCGCCCGCAGACCGGTCACCACGACCAGATCCCGGTCTGCCTGGAAGCGCGTGGCCAACGCCCAGTCCATTTGCGCGTCCGAAAAGATATCGATGTCCGGGTCGACCACGAACACGTGCTTGACGTTGGCCAGCGACGCAAAGACGGCCGTGATGGCGTTGCGCGCCTCGCCCGGCACGCGTTGCCGCATGGCCACCCGCACGTTGAACATGCCGCCGGTGGCCGGGTTGGCATACACCCCGTCGACCTGGCGCACGGCGGTTTCCAGCGCGCGCCAGACCATCACCTCGGTGCGCAGGGCCGACAGTTGGGCGGTGTCGGTCGTGGCCATGCTCGGGCCGCTGATGGTGGCCGTCTGGAACACGGCATCACGCCGGTGCGTGATGGCCGTCACATGGAACAGCGGGTTGCGCTTGACCCCGCCGTAGTATCCGAGGAACTCGCCATACGGACCTTCGGGCTCGGTATGGCCGTGTTCGTGCAGATAGCCTTCGATGATGAATTCGGCGTCTGCCGGCACCATCAGGTCATTGCTGACGCACTTGACGACAGGTAGCGGCGCGTCGCGCAGGCTGGCGATCAGGGCCAGTTCGTCGGTGGGAATGCGCATGGTCGCGGCCACGTGGTCGATCGGGTGCGAGCCGACGGCAAACGCGATCGGCAGACGTTCGCCCCGCCCTGCGTGGGCCAGGTAGATGGCGCGCAGGTCGGACGGGGCGACGACATCGACGCCGGCCACCCGCCGGCCCCGCAGCATCAGGCGGCGAATGCCGACGTTGGTCCAGCCGGTTTCAGGATCCCGCACGAAGTCGATCGATGCGGAGATATACGGCGCGCCGTCCATGCCGTGCTGCAGGTGGACCGGCAAGGCGGTCAGATCACACTCGTCGCCGGTCAGCACGACTTGCTGCACGGGCGCGGCGTCGCGCGGGACTTCGATGACCTCCCCTTGCGCCGCAGCCTTGCCATGATTTCCGGCAGCAGCCCGTCCGGCGTCGTGCCAAAAGCCTGCGCAATTCGATTGCGCCCGGCGACCACGCTGCCGCACAGGCTGGTCGTCTCGCCACCCGGCGCATCGAACCAGACGGCACGAGGATTGCCTTCCAATACGGCGGCAATCTCGGTCAGCGGAATCGGATCGGCGCGGTGGTCCAGTTCGTCATCGCCCAGGCTTTCCAGAAAACGCTTCAGGCGGAAGCGCTCCATATCGGGCGCGGAGGCAGCGGCAGGCGCAGCCGGAGAGTGGGCATCAGTCAAACGGGTCTCCTGGATCGGCGGATCCGCGTCAGGCGGGCCGGGTGCGGCGCCGACGCAGTCTTTCTTTGTGGTGAGCCATTAAAGAGCAAGCGTGCGCCGGAAATAAGCAAAAGTTTTCGATGAGGTGATCGCAGATTACGAACAATGGATGCTCGTTGAAATTGACGCGCCGCAACAAAACCAGGTATAACCATCCCACTGGATGGTTATCGGATGTTTTACGGATGGCCTCAGCGACTGACCGGGTGGCAGGCTACAGAGTTGGTCGATCGCCGTCCTGATGCCAAAGGAACCTTGCAATGACCCAACACCCTGCCGCGACAGCGCCGCTGGCCAGCCGGCCGAAAGGCGGCGAAACCGAAAAGATCACGATTAATCTCGGTCCAGTCGACTTGGGGCAAATCGACCTGTTGGTCCAGGAAGGCTTTTACGCCAACCGCACCGACCTGATCCGCACCGCCATCCGCAACCAGCTGGCGCTCCATACCAAGGTCGTCCACGACACCGTGGTGCGGCGCGAACTGGTGCTGGGCATGCAGCATTTTTCCCGTGCCGATCTGGAAGCCGTCCGGGCACGCGGCGAAATGCTGAACATCCAGGTCCTAGGCCTCGCCAGCATTGCCAACGACGTCACGCCGGATCTGGCGCTGGCAACCATTGAATCCCTTTCCGTGCTGGGCGCCTTCCACGCCAGCGCCGCCGTCAAAACCGCATTGGCCGCCCGTACCCACTAGGCCGCCAAAGGAGCACGCATGAATATGAACGACGATTTCTTGAAGTCCATGCAGGACGCCGCCCGGCTGCTGCAGACCGCTGGCCCGCGGGAAGCCACTGCCGCGATCCAGCGCGCGCTGGGGTCCCTGCCCGGCCAGCCTGGCGCAGGCTTGGCCCCCGCCACGTTCGCGCAAAAGGCGTTCGCAAGCGCGACTGCCGCTGCGAATGCGACGGCGGCTGCAGCTGCGGCTACGACTGCCAATGCGAGCGCAGCTGCCAATGCGACTGCGGCTGCAACTCCGACCGCAACCGCACGCACCGCCACCGCGACCGCCGCCGGACGCCCGGCGTCCGCGGGCTCCCCCACGGTAGAAGACACCGGCCACACCGTGCGTCGTACCTTTAGCGGCCCCACTGGCACCCGCGACTACCTGCTATACATACCGAGCGCTTACGCGGACACACCCTTGCCGCTCGTCGTCATGCTGCACGGCTGTACCCAGGACGGCGTCGACTTTGCCGCCGGCACCGGAATGAACCGCCTGGCCGAACCCGGCGTGTGCCTGGTGGCCTACCCGATCCAGCGCCAGAGCGACAACATGTCGAAATGCTGGAACTGGTTCCGCCCGGCCGACCAGGTGCGCGGCGGTGGCGAAGCCGCCCTGCTGGCGGGCCTGACCCAGGACATCCTTGCCAACTACAAGGTGGATCGCCGCCGCGTCTATGTCGCGGGTCTGTCGGCCGGCGGCGCCATGGCCGCGATCCTGGGCCACGCCTACCCCGACCTGTATGCGGCAGTGGGCATCCACTCAGGCCTGGACGTAGGCGCCGCGCGCGACGTGCCATCCGCCCTCGCCGCCATGAAAAGCGGACAGGCGCCCAGCCGAAATACCATCACCGCCAAGTCCAGGGGACCGGTCCTGCCCACCATCGTGTTCCAGGGCGATGCGGACACCACGGTCCATCCGCAACATGCCGAGCACATCGTGCGGCGCATCAGCGGCCCGGCGGCGCACACCGCCGCCGCACATCGAGGCGATGCTGCCGGCGGCCGGTCCTACAGCAAGAAGGTGATTCCTGGGGAAGCCGGCCGCGCCGACGTCGAGCATTGGACCATCCACGGCGGCGGCCATGCCTGGGCGGGCGGCGATCGCACCGGCAGCTATACCGACCCGATGGGTCCGGACGCCAGCCGCGAAATGCTGCGTTTCTTCCTGGCGCATCCCAAAGTGGACTGACGGCTCGGGCACCCTGCATCTCGCCGCCCTTTATTTTTTGGAACAACGTTCCATAATAAGGAAAACCGGGCGGGCCATCCTGCGCGCCCGCGCGCGGAACAGCTGGGGCGAGACGCATGAAAACCATCGAACGCAGTGACGAACGCATCTTGTCCTCGGACATTTTCGAAGGACAACGCACCGATCGGCCCCGGGACACCGGCCTTCACCAGGAAGCCGCCCGGGACATCCCGATCCACCATCGCTGCGACGTCCTGGTCGTAGGCGGCGGGCCCGCCGGCACGGCAGCCGCGATTGCCGCCGCGCGTGGGGGCGCCCACGTCACCTTGCTCGAGCGCTACAACCACCTGGGCGGCCTGTCGACAGGGGGCCTCGTGATCTGGATCGACCGGATGACCGACTGGGAGGGCAAGCCCACCATCCGCGGCCTGGCTGAAGAACTGTTGCACCGGCTGCCGCCCGGCGCCGTGGCGGGTCCGGCCGCCGACGAATGGGGGTCGCGCGACCCGCAGCGCGCCGCCTACTGGGCGCAGCGGACGGCCGCCTATCACGGTGTCGTCACCTGGTCGCCCACCATCGACCCCGAACGGCTCAAGCTGTTGTCGCAGGACATGGTGCTGGAACACGGTGTGCGCCTGGTGTTCCATGCCTGGGGCGCGACGCCTATCGTGGAAGACGGCGCCACGCGCGGTGCGATTTTTGAAAGCAAGGAAGGCCGGATGGCCATCCGCGCCAAGGTCGTGATCGACTGCACGGGCGACGGCGACATGTTTGCGCGCGCCGGAACCGAACTCGAGACCGACATCGAAGCCAACGACGTGCACCACTGCATGAACACCTCGTGGATGTTCGGCGGCGTGGACATGGCCCGCTGGATCGAATTCCGCGTCGGCCAGCCCGATCAGTACACCGAGTTCATGGCCCAGGGCCGCAAGGCCGTGGGCCTGTTCGAACGGCCCTTCGTTTCATGGCGCAACGACGTTGCCCTGTTCATGGGCCCTCGGCAGTCGGGATTTTCCGGACTGGTCGTCGAAGACCTGACCGACGTCGAAGTGCGTTCCCACCGTCTGATGGCGGGCCATCTGGACTTTTTCCGGCAACACGCACCGGGCTTCGAAAACGCTTTCCTGATGATCAGCGCGCCGCAGATCGGCGTGCGCCATACGCGCCGCCTGGTCGGTACGGGTCGCATCGTGCGCGAACAATGGTCGTCGGGCACCGCCCTGCCCGATGAGGTCGGCGTCACACCCGCCGTGTCGCCCAAATTCCCGAATATTTCCATCCCGTATGGTGCGCTGGTGCCCAAGCAGCTGGATGGACTGCTGGCCGCGGGCCGCCACATTTCATGCGATCCGAATTCGCACGGGTTCATGCGCGAAATCCCTCAATGTTGGGTAACCGGGCAGGCAGCCGGCACGGCGGCAGCGCTGGCCGTATCGCAGAACGTCGAGCCTCGCGCGGTCGACATCGGGAGCCTGCAGGCCGCGTTGCTGCGTCAGCATGTGCTGGTGCGGCCAGGTGCGGCGCAGAACGGCGCGGACACTGCCCACCCTGCCCATTCCCTGCCGGCCGATGCCAACACCCAGGGCGCCCCCGTACGGGCGCGAGCCAGGCCGCCTGAGCGCCTTCCGGAGACACCCTTATGACCCGCCCCCTGCGCAGCAACTTTCCGCGCGGTTCCTATCTATGGGCCGTGCGCAATGCCCAATGGCAGGCGCTCGGCCTCGATGAAGCCGACTGCGAAAAGCCCAAGATTGCCGTCGTCAACAGTTCATCCGAACTGGCATCCTGTTTCAGCCACCTCGATACGGTGTCGGTCCAGCTGAAGGCTGCGATCCGCGCGGCCGGGGCCATTCCGTTCGAGATCCGTACCGCCGCCCCCAGTGACTTCATTACCGGCGCAGGCGCGCGCGGCGCCTACATGCTGGGCGCGCGTGACCTGATCACCAATGACATCGAAGTCGCGGTCGAAGGCGCGCAGCTGGATGGCATGATCTGCCTTACGTCCTGCGACAAGACCGTCCCGGGGCAGCTCATGGCCGCCGCCCGGCTGAACATCCCTGCGCTGATGGTGCCCTGCGGCTACCAGGCCAGCGGCCAGTTCCAGGGCAGGCATGTCGACATCGAGGACGTGTTCGTTGGCGCGATGCACGCCGTGACCGGATCGATGCCCGTCGAGGAGCTGATCGGCATGAGCCGGCAGGCCATCCGCAGCCCGGGCGTGTGCTCCGGGCTCGGCACGGCCAATTCGATGCACATGGTCTGTGAAGCCCTGGGCATGGCCTTGCCGGGCAGCACGCCGGTGGCCGCCAACAGTGACAAGATGATGGAGGACGTGCGCGCGGCCGGCGCCCGCATCGTGCAGATGGTGCTAGACGACCTGAAACCGCGCGATATCCTGACGCACGGCGCCTTCCTGAATGCGGTCCGGGTCATCCTGTCGGTCGGCGGATCGCTGAATACGGTCAAGCACATGCAGGCCGTGGCCGCCGAAGGACGCACCGGCATCGACGTGTATGCCCTGTTCGAACGCCTGGGCAACAGCACGCCGGTATTGAGCGGCGTGCGGCCGATCGGTGACCAGACCATCGAAGCATTCGAAGCGGCCGGCGGGTGCCAGGCGCTCATGAAGCAGCTGGAAACGTTGCTGCTGACCGATGTGCTGACGGCCACCGGACGCTCGGTCGCCGACAATCTGAAGGACGCCGTGGTCCACGATCCCGAGGTCATCCGCCCGATCGACCGGCCCGTGGCCCCCCTGCCCGCCATCATCTCTGCTGCGCGGCAACCTGGCGCCGGAATCCGGCCTGATCAAGACCGGCATCGTTGAACGCAAAGAGCGCCGCTACACCGGCCCCGCCATCTGCTTCTGGACCACCGACGACGCCATCGCCGGGATCAAGGACGGCCGCATTCAGCCGGGTTGCGTCGTGGTGATGCGCGGCGCCGGTGTATGCGGCGGCCCGGCCATGGGCGGCGGCGCATCGCGGGTCGTGTTCGCCATCGATGGCGCGGGATTGGGCGACAAGGTGGCCATCCTGACCGACGGGCATCTGTCCGGGCTGGTTTGCAAAGGGCTGGTGGTGGCGGAGGTGTCGCCCGAGGCGGCCATGGGCGGCCCGCTCGCCTTGGTCGAAGATGGCGACGCCATCACCATCGACCTGGACACCCGCCGCCTGGACCTGGATGTTGCACCCGACGTCCTGGCCAGGCGCCAGGCGCAATGGCAGAAGCCCACCCCGCGCGCGCACGGCGGCTGGCTGCAGATCTATCGCGACAACGTGCGGCCGCTCAGTCAGGGCGCCGTGCTGGTGGATGCCGGAGAAGCGCCTGGGGCGTAAGGCGGACCTGGCCGGTTCGCGGGGCGGTGCACCCTGCGATCACGGCGCCGGGTACTTCCGCGCGTTCAGGGCCAGTTTTTTCTCGATGGCATCGTTCAGGTCGACACTCAGTACCGACGCCAACCGCACCAGGTACATTGCGATGTCGGCCAGTTCCTGGCCGACATGCTCGGCCTGATCCGTCTGCATGACACCCCGCGACTCGTCTTCCGTCGACCACTGGAAGATCTCGACGAGTTCAGCCGCTTCGACGCTCAGCGCCATCGCCAGATTCTTGGGCGAATGAAAGCGCTCCCAGTCGCGTGCGGCGGCGAAATCCGCAAGGCGGCGTTCGAGCGGATGCGCATCCAGCAACAGGCCCTCGGGCGCAGCAAGGTCGCATGGCGCATTGCGGTCGGCAGTGACTGGGCGCGGTGCTTCCGTCGGGCGGTCCGCCCCGGCGCCACCGGACGCTTCCACGCTTCTTCCTGATGTTGTGTTCATAGGCCATCCGGACTGCGCCACCAGCGCAGCAACGATCCGACCACGCCGGTCTCGATCGACGCGTCATCCGCGGCAGGCAGCGCCGGTTCCGGCATCCGCTCGGGCGGCGGCACATCCAGCGTACCCAGCTCCAGCAGCGTGAAGTAGCCGTTCGGCTTCCATCCGCGTGTATCGATATGGAAAACATTGCCCAGCCGCACCGGCTCGCGCACGGGCGTATGACCAACGATCACCGCATACACGCCGGCCACCCCCTCGGCATTTTCGGAATGGATACGGTCGCGCGACCACATGGCCCGGTCCCGGGCGGACCGGCGCTTGATCAGTTTGCTTTCCAGCGACGCCCAGTTGCTGGTCGGACAATCGGCATGCAGCAGGCCAATCAGTCCCGCGTCGGTCTCGACCTCGATCGCCAGCGGCATGGCCGAAAAGGCGTCCGCGAACTCTTCCTGCCGCGGCTCCGCCATGGCCAGGAACCACGCGCCGCCATTGGTCGTGTAGTTATTGATGTCGACCTTCCCGTTGGCCACGTGGCGGATCGCAATGTCTTCATGGTTCCCGCGGACCGCGTGGAACCAGGGGCGCGCCAGCCAGGCCAGCGACGCTTCCGACTCCGGCCCACGGTCCACCAGGTCGCCCACGCTGAACAACCGGTCCACGGCCGGATCGAAGCCGACCGCGTCCAGCGCCGTCTGCAGCTTGGAAAAATGGCCGTGGATATCCCCGACCGCAAAATCGCGGCCCCGCTGATTACGCTGAAAATGTTGCACCAGGGACATCGTTTATCCGTTCACGTTGTACTCGCCACGCATCCACTACCCACCAAGTCCGGGGGCGGACGCAGCCGCCCGACACCATCCCGCAGGCTTCCAAGCAAATATCGTGCAAGCGTAACAGGCCCGGCGTCGCGGCTGGCGGGCCGTGGCGCGGATGCCGTGGCACGTCTTCGGTGTCTGCCGGGGTGGGTCAAGGGCAGGCCACGCGTGCCAGCCACGTCGCATGCCCGCGCATTCGGTCCAGCCAATACAAAAACGGCCTGCGCCGTCATGGCGCAGACCGTTCCAACCACGCCGGATCTGGCGTGGAAAGCAGCGTAAGCCGCCGCTTCTTGCTCTTCCCTTAGCGCTTGCGTGCCGGCGGGAGGTCCGTGCAGCTGCCCTCGGCCACTTCCGCGGCAAGGCCGACGGATTCGCCCAGGGTCGGATGCGGGTGGATGGTCTTGCCGATATCCACCATGTCCGCGCCCATTTCGATGGCCAGCGCCACTTCGCTGATCAGGTCGCCCGCGTGCGTGCCGACGATGCCACCGCCAATGATCCGATGCGTTTCCTCATCGAAAATCAGCTTGGTGAAACCTTCGTCGCGACCATTTGCGATCGCCCGGCCCGAGGCCGCCCAGGGGAACATGCCCTTGGTGAACTTCACGCCCTGCTTCTTGGCTTCATCCTCGGTCATGCCGACCCAGGC
The DNA here is from genome assembly GCF_048632615.1 of Pigmentiphaga litoralis. Taxonomy (GTDB): domain Bacteria; phylum Pseudomonadota; class Gammaproteobacteria; order Burkholderiales; family Burkholderiaceae_B; genus Pigmentiphaga; species Pigmentiphaga litoralis_B. The sequence goes on along the minus strand of NZ_CP184479.1, from coordinate 5,081,666 downwards.
CACTTCCGGGTCGGTATACGCCACCGACGGAATCACCGACGCGTCAAAGTGGCTCTTCTGGCCCGCAGCCGCTTCCGCCGCCACGTGGCCTTCGTGCACCGCCTTGTGGGCGAGCATCGGCTGACCGACCAGATCGCCAATCGCAAAGATGTTCGGCACGTTGGTGCGCATCTGGCTGTTCACGGCAATGAAGCCGCGGTCCGATACGTCCACGCCTGCGTTCTCGGCGCCGATCTTCTTGCCATTGGGACTGCGGCCGACAGCCTGCAGCACCAGGTCGTAGCGCTGCGCTTCTTTCGGGGCGCCTTCTCCCTCGAAGCTGACCCACACACCGTCTTCCTTGGCTTCGATGCCGACCGTCTTGGTCTTGAGCATGATGTTGTCGAAACGATGGGCATTGAATTTCTGCCAGACCTTGACCAGGTCGCGGTCCGCGCCCTGCATCAGCCCGTCCATCATTTCGACCACGTCCAGGCGTGCGCCCAGCGTCGAATACACCGTGCCCATTTCCAGGCCGATGATGCCGCCGCCGATGATCAGCATCTTCTTCGGCACTTCTTTCAGCAGCAAGGCACCGGTGGAATCGACGATGCGTTCGTCTTCGGGCGCGAACGGCAACTTCACGGACTGGCTGCCGGCCGCGATGATCGCGTTGGCGAACTTGACCGTCTGTTCACCGTCGTCCGCTTTGACCGACAGCGTGTTGGCGTCGACGAACGTGCCCACGCCGCGAATGACCGTGACCTTGCGCGCCTTGGCCATGCCGGCCAGACCGCCCGTCAACTTGCCGATCACGCCGTCCTTGAACGCGCGCAGCTTGTCGAGGTCGATCGTCGGCTTGCCGAAGCTGACGCCGTGATCGGCCAGCGCCGCCGCTTCGTCGATGATGGCGGCCGTGTGCAGCAGCGCCTTCGACGGAATGCAACCCACGTTCAGGCACACGCCGCCCAGCGTGGCATAACGCTCGACCATGGCCACCTTCAGACCCAGGTCGGCTGCGCGAAACGCCGCCGAGTAGCCCCCGGGGCCCGCACCCAGCACGACCACGTCGTATTCGCCCTCGGCCTTGGCCTTGTACGTCTGGACCGCGCTGTCGTCCGCCCGCGCAGGCTTGGACGGCGCGGCGGCCGGCGCGCCGCCCGACGTCGCCGCACCCGAACCCGACGCGCGAGGCGCATCGGCTTTCGACGCGGCGCCCGGACCGGCAGGCAGCGGCACCGGATCGGGATCCGGCTTGTCATTGCTCTGGTCGCCCAGTTCGTCGGTCTTGGCCGGTGCGGTTTCGGCCTTGGCCGTGCCACCGGTGGCCGACGCCTGAGGCGCCGACGCCGGCTTGCCAGCGCCCGAACCCGCGGCCGGCGCCGCAGCGCCGTCCGCCTCGATCTCGACCAGCACGGAGCCCTGGCTCACCTTGTCGCCGATCTTGACCGAAATGGCCTTGACGACGCCGCCCTGTTCGGCGGGAATTTCCATGGACGACTTGTCGGATTCGACCGTGATCAGGCTCTGTTCGGCCTTGACCGTGTCACCCACGGCCACCAGGATCTCGATCACTTCGACGGCGTCGAAGTCACCGATATCAGGAACCTTCAGTTGGATAGCCATGCCATCTCCTTACAGGATCACGCGGCGGAAGTCCGCCAGCACGGCGCCCAGATAGGCGTTGAAGCGCGCGGCGGAGGCGCCGTCGATGACACGGTGGTCATACGACAGCGACAGCGGCAGCGTGAGTTGGGGCACGAACTGCTTGCCGTCCCACACCGGCTTCATGGCCGACTTGCTCACCCCCAGGATCGCGACTTCCGGCGCATTGATGATCGGCGTGAAGTGCGTGCCGCCAATGCCGCCCAACGACGAAATCGAGAAGCAGCCGCCCTGCATTTCGGCGGGGCCCAGCTTGCCGTCACGCGCCTTCTTGGCCAGTTCGCCGGTTTCCACGGCGATCTGCAGAATGCCCTTCTTGTCCGCATCACGGATCACCGGCACGACCAGCCCGTTGGGCGTGTCAGCGGCAAAACCGATGTGGAAGTACTTCTTGAGCACCAGATTGTCGCCGTCCAGCGAGGCGTTGAACTCGGGGAATTTCTTGAGCGCGGCCACGACGGCCTTGATCAGGAAGGCCAGCATCGTGACCTTGACGCCCGACTTCTCGTTTTCCTTGTTCAGCGACACACGGAACGCTTCCAGGGCGCCGATATCCGCTTCGTCGTTGTTCGTGACGTGCGGGATCATGACCCAGTTGCGGTGCAGGTTCGCACCCGAAATCTTCTTGATGCGCGACAGCGGCTTGGCTTCGACTTCGCCAAACTTGGCGAAATCCACCTTGGGCCAGGCGAGCACCTGCAGACCCCCGCCCGCACCGGCCGGTGCGGCGGCAGCCGCGGCCGGCGCCACCGCGCCCTGCGCCATCACTTGCTTGACGTAGTTGCGCACGTCGTCGGGCGTGACACGGTTCTTGGGACCCGTGGCAGGCACCTTGGTCAGGTCCACGCCCAGCTCGCGCGCGAACTTGCGCACCGACGGCGACGCATGGGCCTTGGGACCGTTCGCCACGGGCGTATCGACAGCCGCAGCCGGCGCCGGACGCGAGGGCGTGGCAGCCTGCGATTCGCTGGGCTGGGCGCCCGCCTTCTGCGAGGCAGCCGACGGCGCATCGGCCTTGGGGGCCGGCGCGGGCGCGCTGGCTTCGGCCTTGGCGGCCGGGGCCGCGGCGGCCTTGGACCCGCCACCAGACTTCAGCTTGACCAGGTTGCTGCCCTTGGACACCTTGTCGCCGATCTTGACCAGCACCTCGGTGACTTCACCAGCGATCGCCGTTGGGATTTCCATGGAGGACTTGTCGGACTCGACCGTCACCAGGCTTTGCTCGGCGCTGACCTTGTCACCCACCGCCACCAGCACTTCGATGACTTCGACCGCGTCGAAGTCGCCGATGTCCGGCACGGTCACGATTTCTTCGGATCCGCCCGCCGGCGCAGCGTCGGCCGCGGGCGCGTCTTCGGCCTTGATCTCAGGCTTGGCGGCCGGCTTGGCATCCGCCTTGCCGTTGCCTTTCGCTTCGGCACTGGCGCCCGCCGACGTTGCCGCCTTGGCGGGTTCGGGGGCCGGCTTGGCGGCAGGCGTGTCGCCTGACGCTTCGACTTCGACCAGCACCGTGCCCTGGCTCACCTTGTCGCCGATCTTGACCTTGATGGCCTTGATGACACCCGCGGCTTCGGCCGGGATTTCCATCGACGACTTGTCGGATTCCACCGTCACGAGGCTTTGTTCGGCGGTGATCGTGTCGCCCACCGCCACCAGGATCTCGATGACTTCCACTTCGCCAAAGTCACCGATGTCCGGGACCTTCAGCTCGTTCACATTGCTCATACCTTATCTCCAGGAAAGCCGGACCCCGGCCGAACGACAGCCCCGCCGACACGTGCGCGGGGCTGGGGCCGGCCGGGAAGCGGGCGTCGCGATCGGGTCGCGCCGCGCCTCCCGGCCGTCATCATGCGTAGTGGGGGTTGGCTTTCTCGGGGTTGATGCCGTACTTGGCGATCGCTTCGGCCACCTTGGCCATCGGGATCTTGCCTTCGTCCGCCAGCGCCTTCAGGGCCGCCAGCGTCACGAAGCGACGGTCCACCTCGAAGTGCTCGCGCAGCTTCGTGCGGAAGTCCGACCGGCCGAAACCGTCGGTACCCAGCACGCGGTACTCGCGGCCACGCGGCACGAATTGACGGATCTGGTCGCCAAAGGCCTTCATGTAGTCGGTCGACGCGATGATCGGGCCCGTGGTGCCTTCCAGCAGCTGCGTGACATACGGCACCACCGGCTTGGCGGTCGGGTGCAGCAGGTTTTCGCGCTCGGCGTCCAGGCCGTTGCGGCGCAACTCGGTAAAGCTGGTCACGCTCCAGACGTCGGCGGCGATGCCCCAGTCGGCTTCCAGCAGGTCCTTGGCGGCGATGACTTCGCGCAGGATGGTGCCCGAGCCCAGCAGCTGCACCTTCAGGTCGGCCTTGGCTTCGCTCTTGATCAGCGGGTACATGCCGCGGATGATGCCCTGCTCGTCGCCTTCCTTCAGACCCGGCTGCGCGTAGTTTTCGTTCATTACCGTGATGTAGTAATAAACGTTTTCCTGATCTTCGATCATGCGCTTCATGCCGTGCTGGATGATCACGGCCAGTTCATGCGCGAAGGTCGGATCGTAGGCCACGCAATTCGGGATGGTCGCGGCCAGCAGGTGGCTGTGACCGTCTTCGTGCTGCAGGCCTTCGCCGTTCAGCGTCGTCCGGCCGGCCGTGCCGCCCAGCAGGAAGCCACGGGCCTGCATGTCGCCGGCGGCCCAGGCCAGATCGCCGATACGCTGGAAGCCGAACATCGAGTAATAGATGTAGAACGGCACCATGATGCGGTTGTTCGTCGAGTACGACGTGGCAGCCGCGATCCACGAGCTGAAGGCGCCCGCTTCGTTGATCCCTTCTTCCAGGATCTGGCCGTCTTCGGACTCGCGGTAGTACATGACCTGCGCCTTGTCCACGGGCACGTACTTCTGGCCTTCGTGGGCGTAGATGCCGATCTGGCGGAACATGCCTTCCATGCCGAAGGTGCGCGACTCGTCGGGCACGATGGGCACGACGCGCGGACCCAGTTCCTTGTCACGCAGCAGCTGCGTCAGGATCCGGACGAACGCTTGCGTGGTCGAAATTTCGCGGCCTTCGGCGGTCGGGTCCAGCACGGCCTTGAAGGTCGAGAGCGCCGGGACGTTCAGCTTCTCATCGGCGTTCAGGCGGCGCTTCGGCAGGTAACCGCCCAGCGCTTTGCGGCGCTCGTGCAGGTACTGCATTTCTGGCGAATCTTCCGGCGGCTGGTAGAAGGGAACCTCTTCCAGCTTGTCGTCGGCGATCGGAATGTTGAAACGGTCGCGATAGGCACGGATGATGTCCGCGTCCAGCTTCTTCTGCTGGTGAGCCGGGTTGCGCGACTCGCCGGCGGTGCCCATGCCGTAGCCCTTGATGGTCTTGGCCAGGATGACCGACGGACGGCCCACGCTCTTGGAGGCGGCGTCGAACGCGGCATACACCTTGTGCGGATCGTGGCCGCCACGGTTCAGGCGCCAGACGTCTTCGTCGCTCATGCGGCTGACCATTTCCAGCAGCGCCGGATGCTTGCCAAAGAACTTTTCGCGCACGAATGCGCCGTCGTTGGCCTTGTACGCCTGGTACTCGCCGTCGACCGTTTCTTCCATGACCTTGCGCAGGATGCCTTCCTTGTCGCGGGCCAGCAGCGGATCCCAGTAACCGCCCCAGATCAGCTTGATCACGTTCCAGCCCGAGCCGCGGAATTCGCCTTCCAGTTCCTGGATGATCTTGCCGTTGCCGCGCACCGGACCGTCCAGGCGTTGCAGGTTGCAGTTGATCACGAAGACCAGGTTGTCGAGGTTTTCGCGCGAAGCCAGGCTGATGGCGCCCAGCGATTCGGGTTCGTCCATTTCGCCGTCGCCGCAGAACACCCAGACCTTGCGGTTGCTGGTGTCGGCAATGCCGCGGGCATGCAGGTACTTCAGAAAGCGGGCCTGGTAGATCGCCATCAGGGGGCCGAGGCCCATCGAGACGGTCGGGAACTGCCAGAACTCGGGCATCAGCTTGGGATGCGGGTAAGAAGACAGACCCTTGCCGTCGACTTCCTGGCGGAAGTTGTTCAGCTGGTCTTCGGTCAGGCGGCCTTCAAGGAAAGCGCGGCCATAGATGCCGGGCGACGAATGGCCCTGGAAGTACACCAGGTCGCCACCGTGGCCTTCATGCTCGGCGTTCCAGAAATGGTTCTGGCCCGTGCCGATGATGGTTGCCAGCGACGCGAACGAAGCAATGTGACCACCCAGGTCACCGCCGTCGGCGGGGTGCAGGCGGTTGGCGCGCACGACCATGGCCATGGCGTTCCAGCGCACGTACGAGCGGATCCGCTCTTCAAGGTCCAGCTTGCCCGGATGGCGCGGCTCCATATGCGGCGGGATCGTATTGACATACGCCGTGTTTGGGGAGAACGGGATGTAGGCGCCCGAGCGGCGGGCGTGATCGATCAGGCGTTCGAGCAGATAGTGGGCGCGGTCCGGCCCTTCGCGGTCCAGTACCGCCTCGAGTGCATCGAGCCATTCCTGGGTTTCAAGCGTATCTTCGTCGTTGGCGGCGCCTTCGCCGGCCCCGATCTGAGGAAGAGCGGACATATCTGTCTCCTGAGTCTGTGATCGTCCGGCGAATGGGTAATCCGCCGGGCTTTTTGCCCCTCGATGCCTGGTCCGCGCAAGCTGTATTTCGCACGAAAAGGAGCAACTTGGCCGCGATTCTAGAAGGCCGCCTTGCCTCGTGGCAACCTAAATTTCATGCTGCGGTGCGTCATATCATAATGTGAAATGCGGTGCTCAAAAAATGTGAAGGCCTTGTGCCAAACATAGGCGGAATCGCCCAACAAGCCCGCTGCGGCTGCGTAAACTACGCGGATGTCCAGCACTACGCCTCCCAACATTCCTGCTCCATTCCGCGAGCACGTCCGCCTTCGCCGCCGCAGCTGGTACTGGCTCACGCCTGCCATCGCGCTTGGCCTGTTCGTGTGTGTCATGGGCTCCATCCTGTGGTGGCTCGATGCGCGCGACGACGCGCAACGCTACGGCACCCTGGTCCGCGACGTCGATTGGGCGCAGCAATCCATGCGCCTGCGGATGCTGGCCGCGCGCGACCGCATCGGCGCCCTGGGCCGGGACCTCGTCCGTACCAATATGAACGAGGGGCGCTTCCTGGACGACGCCCGCGAACTGCTGACCGAACACCCCGAAATCATCCACGTGGCCTGGCTCGATGCCGACCGCCGGGCGCAATGGATCTCCACGCCCGAGCGGCGCGCCAGCCAGTCGTTCCGCATGAGCACGCCCGGGGTGTCCGACCCGGGCGCCGTCATGGCCTTCGAAATCGCGCGCAACGAACATCGTCCTACCTATTCACGGCCCTACCAGGGTCAGTACAACGAGGTCTACGTCGACCTCTATCTTCCGGTGTTCCAGAACGAACGCTTCCTGGGCAATCTGGCGGCCGTCTATTCGGTGGACAGCATGCTGCAGCTGTTGATTCCCCAGGAAACGGGCCGCAAATACAAAGTATCGATACTGGACGGCGAAGACCGTACCCTGGTGTCCTCGTCCTCGCGCGCCGACAAGGCCGCCGTCAACGCCTACGAAGTGCCGCTGGACCCACCGGGCAATGGCATGGTGCTGCGCGCCCACGCCTACCGCACCACGACCGAAACGTCGCAGACCATGCTGGTCTGGGTGGTGGTGTCGCTGTCGGCGGTGATCATCTGGAGCCTGCTGGCCCTGTGGCGCCACACCCGCTTCCGGTCCCAGGCCGAAGAAGCCCTGATCGCCGAAACGGGATTCCGGCGGGCCATGGAAAACGCGATCCTGACCGGCATGCGCGTGATCGACATGGAAGGACGCATCACCTACGTGAACCCGGCCTTCTGCCGCATGATGGGCTGGAACGAATCCGACCTGATAGGCCGCGCGCCGCCCTACCCCTATTGGCCTCAGGGCGACCACGAAGCGCAGCAGCGCGCCATCGACATGCTGTTGAGTGGCAATGCGCCCAGCAGCGGCTTCGAGATGGAAGCACAGCGGCGTGACGGGTCGATCTACTGGACCCGGATGTATGTGTCGCCCCTACTCGACCAGCGCGGCGTGCAGACCGGCTGGATGACGTCCATGACCGACATTACCGAGCCCAAGCGGATTCGCGAGGCGCTCGCCGCCGCGCACGAACGCTTCATGACGGTGCTGGAAGGCCTGGACGATGCGATCTCGGTCACGGCCGAATCCGCCAAGGGGTCGGAACTGCTATTCGCGAACAAGACTTACCGCCGGGTACTGGGTTCGCAGGCAACCGGCCACGACGAGCTGTCGGCTGGCCGCCGCGGCCGGTTCACCGACGAGGCGATCGAGGTGTACTCTTCGTCGACCCAGCGCTGGTTCGAAGTGCGCCACCGCATGCTGCAGTGGTCGGACGGCCGGCGCGTGCGCATGCAGGTGGCCCGCGACATTACCGAACGGCGCGCGTCCGAAGAAGCGTCCCGCGCGCAGCAGGAAAAGATCCAGTTGACCAGCCGCCTGATCACGATGGGCGAAATGGCGTCGTCCCTGGCGCACGAACTGAATCAGCCGCTCACGGCCATTGCCAACTATAGTATGGGCGTCGTGGCGCTGGTGCGTGCCGGGGTGACCGACTCCAGCAAGCTGCTTCCCGCGCTGGAAAAGACCACGGCACAGGCCGAGCGCGCCGGGATGATCATCCGCCGCATCCGTGAATTCGTGAAACGCAGCGAACCGAAGCGCAAGCGCGTCAACCTGCTCACGATCGTGGATAATGCGGTCGGTTTTGCCGGGATCGATTCCCGTCCGAAACGGATTGATATCGTCAAAAAAATACCAGAACAGTTGCCAGACGTTCTTGCCGACCCGATCCTGATCGAACAGGTGCTCTTGAACCTGCTCAAGAATGGCCTTGAAGCCATGCAGGAAACGGCGGGGCGGGAATTGCTGGTGGAAGCGAACCTGCGCGAAGATATGGTTGAAGTGGCAGTGACCGATACCGGACATGGCCTCGGCGATCCCGAACGGTTGTTCGAACCCTTCTACAGCACCAAGCCGGAAGGCATGGGCATGGGTCTGAACATCTGCCGGACCATCATCGAGTTCCATCACGGACGGCTCTGGGCTGAACCCAATCCCGACGGAGGCACGATTTTCAGGTTTACGCTTCCCTGGGTCCGTCCGCTCGTCGCCACCGGACCGGCCCAAGAACAGGAATCCGCACCCAAGGAGCTTACCGAATGAGCATTAGTCCCCAGTCCAGCACGGTCTTCATCGTCGATGACGACGAGGCAGTGCGTGATTCACTACGCTGGCTGTTGGAGGCGAACGGGTACCGGGTCCGCGCGTACGACAGCGCCGAGCGCTTTCTTGCCGACTACGATCCTGCCACCGTAGGCGTACTGATCGCCGACGTGCGCATGCCGGGCATGACCGGGCTTGAACTGCAAGAGCAGTTGATCTCCCGTCATTCCACCCTGCCGATCGTATTCATCACCGGTCACGGCGACGTGCCGATGGCCGTGGCGACCATGAAAAAAGGCGCGGTCGACTTCCTTGAAAAGCCGTTCAACGAGGCCGACCTGCGCCAGAGCATCGCGGCCATGCTGGAGCAGGCCCACGCCAAGGCCGCCGACGAAGCCACGCGCCGCGGGCACGAGGCGCTGTTGTCGCGCCTGACGGTGCGCGAACAGCAGGTGCTCGAGCGCATCGTGGCGGGCCGCCTGAACAAGCAGATCGCCGACGACCTCGGCATCAGCATCAAGACGGTCGAAGCACATCGCGCCAACATCATGGAAAAACTGCAGGTCACCACCGTGGCCGACCTGATGAAAGTGGCCTTGCACCACCGCCCTTCCGCGTAAGCCGGTTCGCCTGCCTGCGCCGGTCCGCGGCCTGCGTCGCCCCGCCCTCTGTCCCTGGACAGGTGGCGGGGCGATGCTTTTGTGCCCGGCACCTGGACAGTTCTGCCCTGGTACCCTGGGGTGGAAAGCAGGCCCTCAGGTAAAATCCGGCATCGCCACGCCAAGCGTGCTTCTATCCGCTCCGGAGCCCCCATGACCGCTCGCCTCATCAACGGCACTGAACTTGCCAAATCCGTCCGCCAGGAAGTCGCCGCCCGCGCCGCGGCCCTTACCGCCCAAGGCACGCAGCCCTGCCTGGCCGTGATCCTGGTCGGCGAAAACCCAGCGTCGCAGGTGTACGTGCGCAACAAGGTCAAGGCCTGCGAAGAATCGGGCCTGCGCTCCATTCTCGAACACCACCCTGCTTCGCTGGGCGAAGCCGACCTGCTGGCCCGCATCGAAGCCCTCAACACCGATCCCGACGTGCACGGCATCCTGGTGCAACTGCCCCTGCCCAAACATATCGACAGCCACAAGGTCATCGAAGCCATTGCGGCCGAAAAGGACGTGGACGGGTTCCATATCTCGAACGCCGGCCTGCTCATGACCGGCCAGCCGCTGTTTCGCCCGTGCACGCCCTACGGCGTCATGAAGATGCTCGAAAACCAAGGCGTGGCGCTGCGGGGCGCCGAAGCCGTCGTCGTCGGCGCCAGCAACATCGTTGGCAAGCCGCAGGCCATGCTGCTCTTGCAAGCCGGGGCAACCGTCACCATCTGCAATTCAAAGACGGTCGATCTGGCGGCGCATACGCGCCGCGCCGATGTGCTGGTGGTGGCCGTGGGCCGCGCCAACATGATTACCGGCGACATGATCAAGCCAGGCGCGGTCGTCATCGATGTGGGCATGAACCGCCTCGACAACGGCAAGCTGGCTGGCGATGTGGATTTCGCCTCCGCCGTGGAAGTGGCTGGCGCGATCACCCCGGTACCGGGTGGCGTCGGCCCCATGACGATCGCGATGCTGCTGGTGAACACCATGGAAGCTGCTGAACGCAGCGCCGGCGTTGCCGCAACGCCGGGTCGCCCGTCCTGAATTCCGTTCCTGCCGCGGCCTTGCCGCGCGCGGGTCGCACCATTCTCGGCCCGCCCGACCGTGCTCGTGAACGAGCATTGCCGGCGCTGGCCGTTCATGTATCACTGCCCGGGAACCGCTCATGACCGCCACTGACAATCCGCTTCTTGCCACGCAAGACCTGCAGGCGTTCGACGCCATCAAGCCCGAGCATATCGGCCCGGCGATTACCGAACTGATCGCCCAGGCGCGCGAGGCCGTCGACCGCGCCGCCGACCCCGCGCTGCCGCCAACCTGGGATGCCGTAATCGACCCGCTGGACGACGCCGCCGAGCGCCTGTCGCGCGCGTGGTCGGCCGCCGGTCACCTCAATTCGGTGGTCAACACGCCCGAACTGCGCGAAGCCTACAACGCGGCGCTGCCGTCGGTTACCGACTTCTGGACCTGGGTGGGTTTGCACGAAGGTCTGTACCGCCAATACCGCCGCGTCCACGACGCTCCCGACTTCGCGTCCCTGTCGGCGGCACGGCGTCGCATCATCGAACTGGCGCTGCGCGACTTCCGCCTGAGCGGCGTCGAACTTCCCGAGCAGGAACGCGCCCGCTATGCCGAAATCTCGTCGCGCGAAGCTGAAATCACCAACAAGTTTTCCGAGAACGTGCTGGACGCGACCGACGCGTTCGCGCTGTACATCGACGACGAAGCCCGCCTGAAGGGTCTTCCGTCCGACGTCCTTGACGCCGCCGCGGCAGCCGCCAAGGCGGATGACAAGACTGGCTGGAAACTGACGCTGCAGATCCCGAGCTACATGCCCGTCATGCAGTATGCCGACGACCGCGGTCTGCGCGAAACGCTGTACCGCGCCTACGGCACCCGTGCATCCGAACTGGGTGACCCCGCCTTCGACAATTCGCCATTGATTTCCGAACTGCTGGCGTTGCGCGCCGAAGAATCGGGTCTGCTGGGCTACAAAAGCTTTGCCGACAAACAGCTGGAATCGCGCATGGCGGGCAACCCCGACGCCGTGTTCACCTTCCTGCGCGATCTGGCCGCCCGCGCCAAGCCGTTCGCCCAGAAAGACGTGGCCGAACTGCGTGCGTTCGCCCAGGCCAAGCTGGGCATGGACAGTCTGGAACCCTGGGACATGGCGTATGTGTCGGAAAAGCTGCGGACCGACCGCTACGACTATTCCGAACAGGAAGTCAAAAAGTACTTTACCGAGCCGCGCGTGATTGCCGGTTTGTTCGAAGTCGTCGAAAAGCTGTTCTCGGTCAAGCTGGAAACCGTGGATGCACCCAAGTGGCATCCCACGGTGCGCCCGGTGCGCATCTCGCGCGACGGCAAACTGGTGGGGCACCTGTACTTCGACCTGTATGCCCGGTCCGGCAAGCAGGGTGGCGCGTGGGTCGACCTGGACCGCAATCGCCGCCTGCGCAACGAACGGGTGCAGACGCCGGTAGGCTTTCTGACCTGCAACTTTGCGGCGCCCGGTGAAAACCGTCCGTCGCTGCTCACGCATGACGACGTCATCACGCTGTTCCACGAAATGGGCCACGCCTTGCATCTGGTGCTGTCCGAGGTGGACGAACTGGGTGCCTCGCCCTTCTCGAGCGTGGAATGGGACGCCATCGAATTGCCCTCGCAATTCATGGAAAACTTCTGCTGGGAATGGCCTGTCGTGTCGCGCATGAGCGCGCACGTTGACACGGGCGAGCCTTTGCCCCGCGCGTTGTTCGATCGCATGCTGGCCGCGCGCAACTTCCAGGTCGGCCTGCAAACGGTGCGTCAGCTGGAGTTCTCCTTGTTCGACATGACGCTGCATCACCAGGCCACTGGTCTGAGCATCGACCAAGTCCTGGCTGCGCAGCAGACCGTCCGGGACGAAGTCGCCGTGCTCTTCCCGCCAGCATGGCACCGGTCGTCACACTCCTTCTCGCACATCTTCGCGGGCGGGTACGGCGCCGGGTATTACAGCTACAAATGGGCCGAGGTGCTGTCCGCCGATGCCTATGCGGCGTTCGAAGAAGCGGCCAGGGCCATCGAAAGCGCTGGCGGCGACACGCTGCTTCCAGCGGTGGGCGAACGGTTCCGGAAAGAGATCCTGGCGGTCGGCGGCAGCCGCCCGGCCATCGACTCGTTCCGCGCATTCCGCGGCCGCGAGCCCAGCATCGACGCCCTGCTGCGCCACAGCGGCATGGTGGCCGAGGCCAACTGACCGCAGCCACCTGGCGGGGCGCCGGGGTCCGCGCCCCGCGCCCGCATTCAGTCGGCCCCCGCATTCAGTCGGCCCCCGCAGTCAGTCGGCCCCGCAGTCAGTCGGCCCGGCAATCAGTCGGCCCGGCATTCCGTCGGCTAGGCAATCAGTCAGCCCGGCATTCCGTCGGCGCGGCATTCAATCGGCCCCCGGATCAGCGTGCCTCGTTGTCCCGTTCTGAACAGGCCTCCACGGGTTCGGGCGCAATGATCGTCATGTCCACGGCAATCAGCGCCCGGTCCAGCAACTCGGTCAAGGTCGCGTTCAATGCGGCGGGCACCATGCTCGATTCTCCGTACTGGGCAATCAGTTCCTTGACGCTGGCTGGCGTTGCCAGACACTGACGCGTTCTGGACCGCGCCGTGCCGGAGAACCGGAACCGCCGCAGGACCGCCTCCACATCCCAGTCCTTGGGCACGAACACCCATTCCGTAAATCCCCGTTGCGACAGCCCGGTCAGCACGAGCACTGGCGCGTCCGTCGTACGTATTTGCATCATGCGCAACTCCCACAGGTTGCGGGCGGCCCACGCCTGTCGCCACTTTCGCCGGCATGCGTCACGCCCGGTTTGCATCAGGCGCAAATTATGAAGCATTACGTTGCGTGTCGCGCTTTGCGTGGTGAGCAAGCGACTTTGACAATGCGGGCATGCATATCGGGGACGCGATTCGTTGGACCCGCGAGCGCCTCGGGTTGACTCTCGAAGCCGTCGCGATGGAAGCTGGCTTTGACGCCGGCAATCTGTCGCGCATGGAGCGCGGGCAGCAGGCGGTGACCGTTGACCGGCTGTCGGAAGTGGCCAAGGCCATGCAGGTTCGTGTATCCGACCTGTTCCTGCTGATCGAATCGCCGTCTACCGAAGCGCAGCACCAGCTGCGAGACAGCGAAACCCACCGCTACGATGAAGAGATGCAGAGCCTGCGCCGCGCGTACAGCGGGCTGGACAGACAACATCGCCGCATCGCGCTGCAGATGATACGCGGCCTGACCAAGGCGCAAAAGGCCGCCGCCGATCAGACGACAACCGGCCGGCGCGGCGCCTTCAAAAAGACGTCTTCGGCGGGCTCTCGCAAAGCCCGGACGTAAATAAACCGCGCCCATCATGAAAATGGCCGCCCCGCTGATCAAGCCGGGGCGGCCATGTTGGCAAGGCACGTCCTGCAGAAAGACCGCTGCAGGATAGAGACGCCTCAAGCCTTGCGCGTCAGCTGCGAAATATCCCGCACGGCGCCACGGTCGGCGGACGTTGCCAGCATGCCGTAGGCCTGCAAGGCCTGCGACACCACACGTTCGCGGCCGATCGGCTTCCACGCATCGGCGCCCAGGGCGACCATCGCCTCGCGGCGGTGGGCCAGGTCCGCATCGCTTACGCGCAGCTGGATCGTGCGATTTGGGATGTCGATGTCGATCATGTCGCCTTCCTGCACCAGGCCAATGTTGCCGCCTTCCGCCGCTTCAGGCGACGCATGGCCGATCACCAGACCCGACGATCCGCCGGAAAAGCGGCCATCGGTGAACAGCGCGCACGACTTGCCCAGGCCCTTGGACTTGATGTACGACGTGGGATACAACATCTCCTGCATGCCCGGCCCGCCCTTCGGACCTTCGTACGTGATGATGATCACGTCACCGGCGACGATCTGGTCACCCAGGATCGCGTCCACGGCCGCGTCCTGGCTGTGGAACACGCGGGCGCGGCCACTGAAGGTCAGAATGCTTTCATCCACGCCTGCGGTCTTCACGATGCAGCCATTCAGGGCCAGGTTGCCGTACAGCACGGCCAAGCCGCCATCTTGCGAAAAGGCATGCGCCTTGTCGCGGATGCAACCGCCCGCGCGGTCCACGTCCAGGCTGGCGAAACGCTTGTCCTGGCTGAATGCGACCTGGGTCGGCACGCCGCCCGGCGCGGCGCTGTACAGAGAATGCACGGCCTCGTCTTGCGTGACGGTGACGTCGTAGTTCTTGATCGCGTCGCCCAGCGTTTTCGAGTGGACGGTATAGGTCGTCAGGTCCAGCAAGTCCGCACGCGACAGTTCACCCAGGATGGCCATGATGCCGCCGGCGCGGTGCACGTCTTCCATGTGGTATTCCTGCGTGGCAGGCGCCACCTTGCACAGGCACGGCACCTTGCGCGAGATGCGGTCGATGTCGCTCATGGTGAAGTCGACGCCGGCTTCCTGTGCCGCGGCCAGTAGATGCAGCACCGTGTTGGTGGACCCGCCCATCGACACGTCAAGCGCCATCGCGTTGCCGAACGCCGCCTTCGAGGCAATGTTGCGCGGCAGAACCGTTACGTCGTCCTGCTCGTAGTAGCGCTTGCACAGGTCCACCACCAGACGGCCGGCGCGCAGGAACAACTGCTTGCGATCGGCGTGCGTGGCCAGCAGCGAGCCATTGCCCGGCAGGGCCAGGCCCAGCGCTTCGGTCAGGCAGTTCATGGAATTGGCGGTGAACATGCCCGAACACGAGCCGCACGTGGGACAGGCGGAACGTTCGTAGTTTTCGACGTCCGCATCGGACACCGAGCTGTCGCCGGCCTTGATCATCGCGTCGATCAGGTCGACCTTGATGACCTTCTGGCCCTTGACGGTGGTGTCGGCAGACGGATGGTAGGCCTCGATGACCTTGCCCGCTTCCATCGGGCCGCCCGACACGAACACGACCGGGATGTTCAGGCGCATGGCGGCCATCAGCATTCCGGGCGTGATCTTGTCGCAGTTGGAAATGCAGACCATGGCGTCGGCGCAATGGGCATTGACCATGTATTCGACCGAGTCGGCGATCAGTTCGCGCGACGGCAGCGAATACAGCATGCCGCCGTGCCCCATCGCAATGCCGTCATCCACGGCGATGGTGTTGAATTCCTTGGCAACGCCACCGGCGGCTTCGATTTCGCGGGCGACCATCTGGCCGAGGTCTTTCAGGTGCACATGACCCGGCACGAACTGCGTGAACGAGTTGACGACGGCCACGATCGGCTTGCCGAAATCGCCGTCCTTCATACCGGTCGCGCGCCATAGTGCGCGAGCCCCGGCCATATTGCGTCCGTGGGTCGATGTGCGTGAACGGTATTGCGGCATAGCAATTCTCACAATTTGGGTCTGGCGAACCGATAATTATAGGCTTGTTCGCGGGGATGCGTTGCCGCCCCGCGCATGCGCGCCGCAGGGCTTCGTCGATCCTCGCGATGCCCACCATGGCACATGGCGGCATCCGCCAATCAGACAGGCGTCCGGACGACGGCATGCGCCCCGCCTGATGCGCCAGTTACCTGGCGCCAGCTCCGGGCACCTCGCTGGGCGCGCTTGGCTTCTGCAACGAATGCTGCCAATCCTCACCATTACGTAGCGCCCATGCACGATATGCCGCGTCTTGTATCTTGGTAAGCTTGCGCTCGACCGTGCGCGGGCGGGTGCGTGCGCCGCCACGGTCCGCCTGTTTGCCTACCCTGCCTCGCGGTGTCCGTTCATGCCTTTGCCCGATCTGTTTTTCCGTCTTGCTCACCGCCCCGCATCCACCGGCTTCCCCTTTCGCCACGCGACGCTGGCGGCCTTGCTGGCGATCGGCCTGACCGCCTGCGCCTCGGCGCCGCCGCGCGGCATGGACACCATCGTGCCCTTGTCCGCCGAAACCCGCGCCGGCCTGCCGGCCGCCATGATGACGCAGCGCTTCGTGCTGATGGGCGAAGTGCACGACAACCCGTTTGGCCACGCATGGCGCACGCAGGCGTTGACCCGCGCGATCGAAGCCGGCTGGCGTCCGGCCATCGCCATGGAGCAATTCGACACCCGCTTCCAGCCGCTGCTGGACCTGGCCATGACCACCTGCACCGACGCGCCCTGCGTCATCGCCGCCGCGGTGCCCGGCAAAAGCGCCTGGGAGTGGACCTATTACGAGCCGGTCATCGATCTGGCCCTGAAGTACAAGCTGCCCTTGCTGGCGGCGAACCTGTCCCGCGCCGACGCGGCCAAGGTGGTGCGCGGCGGCCTGTCGGCCGTTTTTTCGGGCGCCCAGTTGCGGGACATGGGTCTGGCCGTGCCCCCGCATGCTGAATTGATGGCCGCCCAGGAACAGGCCGTGGCCGATGGCCACTGCGGCGTCCTGCCCGCCGCCATGCACGGTCCCATGGCCACCGCCCAGATCGCCCGCGACGCCGTCATGGCCGGCGTCATGCGCAGCGCCGCCGGCCCCGTCGTCCTGCTTGCCGGCAACGGTCACGTGCGCAAGGACATCGGTGTGCCGCAATGGCTGGGCGCGCCGTCCCTGTCCATCGGCTTCATCGAAGGCCGCGCCACCACCGGCGCCTACGACCAGGCCGAAGGCGTCATGCCCATCGCCCGCCCCGACCCCTGCGAAGCCGTCAAGTCCCTGGCCGCCCTTCCGCCCACCACCACTCCGCCAGACGCCGCCGCGCTCAGCCCCCAGTCCGGCAACGACATCGTCCGCAACGCCGACGCCCCGCCCCCCGCCCTTCCCCTGGACCTCACCCGCGCCAACCGCGCCATGCACTAAAAAAACGCAGACTTCCGTCTGCGTTCATCACCGCCAAGCCCTTCCGACCCAAGCCCCCCAAACCGAGGGCACCGTGGATCCGGCTCCGCCGGTCCACCAGTGCCGCCCCCTGGGGGGCGGCGCGAAGCGTCCAGGGAAGCTCTATTCCCACCACCGCCAAAAACACCAGCACCCCGACCCAAGAAACCCCAAACCGAGGGCACCATGGATCCGGCTCCGCCGGTCCATCGGTGCCGCCCCTGGGGAGGCGCGAAGCGCCCAGTGGGGCTCTATTCCCACCACCACCAAGAACACAACCACCCCGACCCAAGACACCCCAAACCGAGGGCACCATGGATCCGGCTCCGCCGGTCCATCGGTGCCGCCCCTGGGGAGGCGCGAAGCGCCCAGGGGGGCTTTATTTCCACACATCCCGCGCAATATCCACCGTCAGCTGCAGCTTGGCCCACTGCTCGCTTTCCGCCAGATCATTGCCCTCTTCCGTCGATGCGAAGCCGCATTGCGGGCTCAGGCACAGCTGATCCAGCGACACGTACTTGGCCGCCTCGTCGATGCGGGCCTTGACGTTGTCGGCGTTCTCCAGCTCGCCGGTCTTGGTCGTGACCAGGCCCAGCACCACGTTCTGCGTGCCCGGCTTCACGAAACGCAGCGGCTCGAAGCCACCGGCGCGCGCGCTGTCGTACTCCAGAAAATAGCCGTCGATATTCAGCTCGCCAAACAGCGTTTCCGCCACCGGCTCATAGCCGCCTTCGGAGATCCACGTCGACCGAAAGTTGCCACGGCAGATGTGCATGGAAATCGTCATGTCGTCCGGCCGATCGGCAATCGCATGGTTGATCATCTTCGCGTAGATGCGCGCAAAGGTGTCGGGGTCTTCACCGCGCTGGCGGACCAGGTTCTTCTGTTCTTCCGAGCACAGATAGGCCCAGACCGTGTCGTCCAGCTGCAGATAGCGGCATCCGGCATCGGCAAAGGCGTGCACCACCTTGCGGTAGGCTTCGGCCAGGTCGTCGAAGAAGGCTTCCATGTCCGGGTAGATCTTCTTGTCGATGGCGTTGCGGCCACCCCGGAAGTGCAGCAGGCTGGGGCTGGGGATGGTCATCTTCGGCATGGCCTTCGCGTTCGCTTTCAGGAACTTGAAGTGCTCGATCATCGGGTGCGACGTAAAGCCCAGCTTGCCGGTCACCTTGACGCTGCGCGCCTTGGTCTGCACGCCATTGAACTGGATGCCCTGGATGGACTCGTAGCCCTCTACGCCGTCCAGGCCTTCCAGGAAGTCGAAGTGCCACCACGAGCGGCGAAATTCACCGTCGGTGACCGCTTCCAGACCGATCTCTTCCTGCTTGGCAATGACCTTCTGGATCTCGCGATCTTCGATCTCGCGCAGGCCATCGGCCGACAGGTCGCCGGCAAGGCGGCTGGCGCGGGCAGCTTTGAGCGCGGCGGGCCGCAGCAGGCTGCCAACGGTGTCGGCGCGGAACGGGGGAACGGTCTTGTGCATCCTGGTTTTCCTTGTTCAATCGGGTAACCCGCAAGTTTACCCGGTAGTGCCCGGGGCTTACTTGCTCTTGCCCGCGCCTTCATTGGGCCAGAACAGGGTCAGATTGGCCGATGCATTGTTCGCGATCGACACTTTCTGGCTCTGCACCTTGCCCTGGTAGGTGGCGGTCAATAGATACTCGCCGGGGGGCAGCTTGGCAAAGAATTGCGGGCCTTCGGCACGGGCCTCGATCACCTTGTCGCCCTGGCGGGCCGGGGTCAGGCGCAACTGGACGCCTTCCAGGTATTCGCCACCAGCCTGCGCCATGGTCAGGTGGAAGTTGTAGCGGGCGCGCACGTCATTCAGTTGGGCGCGTTCTTCGTCACCGACGCCGCCCGACACGTATTCGATGTCGCCCGCGCGCCGGGTTTCCAGCGCCTGGGCGGGCATCACGCCCCAAAGCACGGCAGTTGTGGCAAGCACCAGCGAGATGCGCAGCGTCATGGTCATAGCGAGTGTCCTGGACTTCGAAAAGCCCACATCGTACGGCCCGCCCGGCCTGCCGCTGCCCTGGCGACACACCCTCTTGCACTTGATGCGCGGCTGCAATGTGGCCTGACGCCAGGGTGAATCCTGCATTCGCGCAACACCGGAAGACGTGCGGTAAGCGTCCACTCCCTCCGACACGCTATGATGCGTCAAAACATGGGCGAACGACGTGATCACGACACTCTGGACGATCTGGGCCGTACTGGCCGTCCTCGGATTCATAGGAACCATGCGCATGGAGCGCAGTGCCGTCAAGGTCGATGGCGCTGCCGGCTGGGCCACGTTTGGCTGGTTCGGCATTTTCATTTTGTGGGGCATCCCCTTCATGGCGCTGCTCAGCCTGGGGATCTGGCTGAGCCGGACCCTGCTGTGACGCCGCACGCCGCGCGCGCCGCTGCTGACCGCCATGTCAGGCCTGCCGTCCGAACTCGAGATCCACGCCGCCCTGGCCCACCGCCGGCGGCTGCAGGCCGTGCGCCTGACCGGGATGCTGGACAGTCCCAAAGACGAACGCTTCGATCGCCTGACCCGCCTGGCAGCGAAGCTGATCGACGTTCCCGCCACCTTCATTTCCTTTATTGACGAAGACCGCGACTTCTACAAAAGCAGCTACTGGGCGCATCCGCCCGCACACGACGTGCGCGAAGTCGAAGGGCGCACCTTCTGCCACTACGGCTTGGTGTCCGCCGGTCCGCTGGTGGTGGACAACGTCGTGGACCATCCCGAATTCCAGGCGATCCCGCTGATCGACGTGCTGGGCGTTCGCGCCTATCTGGGCGTGCCGCTGATCACGGACGACGGCATGCATCTGGGCAGCTTTTGCGCGATTGACATGCGTGCCCGGCACTGGACGGAACGCGACATCGAGATCCTGAGCGAACTTGCCCACTCCACCCTGCGCGAGATCAAGCTGCAGCAGGCCCTGCAGGACGCGGCGCGCAATCTGGAAGCCGCCAAGGAAGCCGTGCGCAAACACGAAGAATTGGTGGCGACCATTGCGCACGACCTGCTGGGGCCGCTGCAGATCGTGACCTTTTCGGCCGAATCGTTGCTACTGGGCGATCTGACCCCGGCGCAGCGCACGTCGTTAACGCGGGTGTCGGCCGCTGGAGACGGCATGGCCGAACGGCTCAAGAGCCTGACCGGCACCGCGTCGCGCAGCCTGTCCGGGCTGGTGTTGAAAGACGTGTCGGTCGAAGACCTGCTGTCCCGCGCCACCAGCATGATGGCCGCAATCGCGGACCGCAAGCAGGTCCGACTGGAATTCCAGGTCGAGCCCGGCCTGCCGCATATCCGGGTGGATCTGGCGTGGCTGCTGCGCATCCTGGGCGCCCTGATCGGCAATGCGGTCAAGTTCGGTCCGGCAAATGCCACGGTGCTTATCACCGCCGAACGGCATTACGACATGATTTGCATATCGGTGATCGACCACGGCATGGGCATTCCGGAAGACCAGCTGCCCCACGTGTTCGACCGTCTGCTTCAGCCGGATCCGGATCAGGGCCTGGCGCCCGGCGTCGGCCTGGGGCTCGCCATCGCCAAGGAACTGGTCGAGGCGCACGGCGGCACTATCTCGGCCACCAGTACGCACGGCAAGGGCAGCACGTTCAGCTTCACGTTGCCAACGGATAGCTACGATCAGGGCTGACGTGAGCGGCGACCGGGACAGGGCAGACAGGTCTGCCCGGGCCGGTGGCCAGGGTGCAGCGGGTGACGTGGTGCGTCTGACCGGTGGGACGCGCTAGGCCACTGCGCGCTTCGGCCACCACCGCTGCCCGAACTGGCTGACCAGCAGGCCACCCAGCACAGCCAACGTGCCCAGCCACTGCGCCGGCCCCAGCCGCTCGTCGAATACGATGGCGGCCGTGATCAGCCCCACTACCGGCACCAGCAACGAGAACGGCGCGATGCGGCTGGTGGGATGCCGCTTGAGCAGGCGCGCCCACAGGCTGTAGGCCGTCAACGTCGCCAGGAAGGCCAGGTAGGCGACCGCCCCGATCTCTTTCCACCCCGCATTGGCCAGCGCCGCCATCGTGTGCTCCGTGCCTTCCAGCCAGAACGCCAGCCCGAAAAACGGCACGATGGGCACCAGGCTGCTCCACACGATCAGGGAAAATGAGTCATAGACCGGCGCCGCACGTCCCGTAAAGCGGATCACCACGTTCGACAGCGACCACATCAGCGCTGCGCCACCCGTGAGCAGGAACCCCAGAAGGGTCATGTCACCGGGCCGGCCGCCCGCTGACGCGGCGATACAGCCCAGGCCCACTGCGGCGATCGCCAGCCCCGCCCACTGGCAGGCATGCGGCCGCTCGTGCAGCAGCACGCCCGCCAGGATCATCGTAAAAAACGCCTGCGTCTGCAGCACCAGGGACGCCATGCCCGTGGGCATCCCCACATGGATGGCGGTAAACATAAGGCCGAACTGGCCCAGGCCTTGTGTCAGGCCGTAGACGACCACGAAACGCACAGGCACCTTGGGCGGCTTGATGAACAGCAGCAGCGGTAACGATGCCGTGCTGAATCTCAGCGCGCCGAGCAACATGGGGCTCAGTCCCTGCACGCCAAATTTCATCACTACGAAATTCAGGCCCCAGATCACGACGACTAGCAAGGCGCACAGGTATTCGCCTGGTGTCAGTCCAGCGCGCGTCATACGCATCCGGTCGCAACGCCATGCGGCAAGCCGGGGCATGGATGACAGCAGGACAAGGTCGATGGCATGGCGGACGCCGAAGGGCTGCAAGGACGCCTACTATATCGTTCCCGCGCCCGGGCCGCAGCCACGCTGCGCCCAAGACAGCCCAGTGGCCGGCCAGGTCCTGCCCTGCCGCGATGATCCCGCTAGGCCGCTTCCTTGGCCTCCTGCCCTTGCGGACCGTTCTTCAGTACCCCCGGATGTTCAGAACCGCCAAGCTCACCTGCAACACGATCAGCGCCCAGGCCGACGTATGCAGGCCCCATACGATCCACAACACATTGCTGAGCAGGAACAGCCAGAATCCCCAGTTGCGTTTGTGCTTGGACAGGGACGCCACCAGGTAGGCCGCCAGCACCGATACCACCATGGCGGGCCATTGCATCAAATCGATCAGATCGTTCATCCAGCCTTCCTTCCGGGTCGTGATGACGGCTTCAAGCAAGCCGCGTACCCAAACCCGAACGGCCGATGGCGACCCCGATCAGACGAAAAAAACCGGGACATCCCGAAGGGTGTCCCGGCCTTTACGAACGTTGTGGCTATCAGGCCTTGACGGTGTCCGCCACGTCCTTGAAGTCGGCGATCTGGTCGAAGTTCATGTAGCTGTAGATCGTCTTTTCATGGGCGCCCAGAATGCCCGTGCCTTCCATGTATTCCTGGCGGGTCGGGATACGGCCCAGACGCGAGCAGATGGCGGCCAGTTCCGCCGAACCCAGGTACACGAAGGTGTTCTTGCCCAGGCGGTTCGGGAAGTTGCGCGTGCTGGTCGACATGACGGTCGCCCCTTCACGCACCTGTGCCTGGTTGCCCATGCACAGCGAGCAGCCCGGCGGTTCCATCCGTGCGCCGGCGGCGCCCAGGGTGCCGTAGTGGCCTTCTTCGGTCAGTTGCTTCTGGTCCATCTTGGTGGGCGGGGCCACCCACAGCTTGACCGGAATGTCGCGCTTGCCTTCGAGCAGCTTGGACGCCGCGCGGAAGTGCCCGATGTTGGTCATGCAGCTGCCGATGAACACTTCGTCGATGGCGGCGCCGGCGACTTCCGACAGCGTCTTCACGTCGTCAGGGTCGTTCGGGCAAGCGACCAGCGGCTCGTGCACGTCGGCCAGATCGATTTCGATCACGGCGGCGTATTCGGCGTCGGGGTCGGCCTTCATCAGCTTGGGATCGGCCAGCCAGGCTTCCATGGCGGCGATGCGGCGGGCGATGGAACGCTTGTCGTCATAGCCGTTGGCGATCATCCACTTCAGCAGCGTGATGTTGCTGTTGATGTACTCGATGATCGGTTCCTTGTTCAGGTGCACCGTGCAACCGGCGGCCGAACGTTCCGCCGACGCGTCCGACAGTTCGAATGCCTGTTCGACCTTCAGGTCGGGCAAGCCTTCGATTTCCAGGATGCGGCCCGAGAAGATGTTCTTCTTGTTCGACTTGTCGACGGTCAGCAGACCGGCCTTGATGGCGTAGTAGGGAATCGCGCTGACCAGGTCACGCAGGGTGACGCCAGGCTGCAGCTTGCCCTTGAAACGCACCAGGACCGATTCCGGCATGTCGAGCGGCATGACGCCGGTCGCGGCCGCGAAAGCCACCAGGCCCGACCCTGCGGGGAAGCTGATGCCGATCGGGAAACGGGTGTGCGAGTCGCCGCCGGTGCCCACGGTATCGGGCAGCAGCATGCGGTTCAGCCACGAGTGGATCACGCCGTCGCCCGGACGCAGCGAGATGCCGCCGCGGTTGCTCATGAAAGCGGGCAGGCTGTGATGCGTCTTGACGTCCACGGGCTTGGGATAGGCCGAGGTGTGGCAGAACGACTGCATGACGAGGTCGGACGAGAAGCCCAGGCAAGCCAGGTCCTTCAGTTCGTCGCGGGTCATAGGGCCGGTGGTGTCCTGGCTGCCGACCGACGTCATCAGCGGTTCGCAGTAGGTGCCCGGACGCACGCCCTTGCCTTCCGGCAGGCCGACGGCGCGGCCGACCATCTTCTGGGCCAGCGTGTAGCCCTTGCCGGTGTCGGCAGGCTCGGTAGGCAGACGGAACAGCGTCGAGGGCGGCAGGCCAAGCGCGTCGCGTGCCTTGGCGGTCAGGCCACGGCCGACGATCAGCGGAATGCGGCCACCGGCGCGCACTTCGTCGAACAGCACGTCGGACTTCATCGAGAATTCGGCAATGACTTCGCCGTTCTTGAGCGCCTTGCCTTCGTACGGACGCAATTCGACCACGTCGCCCATGTCCATCTTGGACACGTCGAGCTCGATCGGCAGCGCGCCGGCGTCTTCCATCGTGTTGTAAAAGATCGGGGCAATCTTGCTGCCCAGACAGACGCCGCCAAAACGCTTGTTCGGGACGAAAGGAATGTCTTCGCCGGTGAACCACAGCACCGAGTTGGTTGCCGACTTGCGCGACGAGCCCGTGCCGACCACGTCACCCACGTAGGCCACCAGGTTGCCGCGGGCGCGCAGGTCTTGCAGGAACTTGATGGGGCCGGTCTTGCCGGCTTCTTGCGGCTCGATGCCCGGACGCGGGTTCTTCAGCATCGCCAGCGCGTGCAGCGGGATGTCCGGACGGCTCCACGCGTCAGGCGCGGGCGACAGATCGTCGGTGTTGGTTTCGCCCGTGACCTTGAACACGGTGACGGTCAGGCTTTCGGGGACTTCGGGGCGGCTAGTGAACCATTCGCCGTCGGCCCAGCTTTGCAGCACGGCCTTGGCGTTGGCGTTGCCCTGGTCGGCCTTTTCCTTCACGTCGTGGAAGGCGTCGAACATCAACAGGGTTTTTTCAGGCCGTTGGCGGCGATGGCGCCCACCGAGGAATCGTCCAGCAGTTCGACCAGCGGGCCAATGTTGTAGCCGCCCAGCATGGTGCCGAGCAATTCCGTGGCTTTGGCGCGGTCGATGAGCGGACAAGCTTCCGAACCCAGGGCCACGGCGGCCAGGTACGATGCCTTGACCTTGGCGGCATCATCGACGCCGGCCGGCACACGGTGCGTGAGCAGGTCGACCAGGTATTCACCCTCGCCTGCGGGCGGCTGCTTGAGCAGCTCGATCAGGTCGGCGGTTTGTTGTGCCGACAGAGGCAGCGGTGGAATACCGAGTGCAGCGCGCTCGGCAACGTGTTGGCGATAGGATTCAAGCATGACCGGGTCCCGTAGTGTGAGGGAATAGGAACGAACCCGGGAATTGTAGACCCCTGCGCGGGAATGATCAAACGTCTTATATCTTATATAAGACATAAGGAGGAACCGGTACCGCCCCCCTGGTGGACAAGGGGGAGCCAGGAGGTTCCGGCGATCAACGCGGATCGGTGTCGACCAGCATCTGCACCAGGTCCTTCAAGTCGCGGCGCAGGTCGTCGGCGCCGTCATGCAGTTCCAGCGTCTCTTCGTTCATGTAGCGCTTGCGATTGACCTCGAGCTGGATGCTGTGGCGGTGCTCCGCGGGCTTGCCGTAGCGCCGTACCAGTTCCACGCCTTTGTACGGATAGTTGTATTCCACGCTGTAGCCGCGCTCGCGCAGGAAGGCCGCCACCTTTTGCGAGAGTTCCGGCGACGCGGTGCTGCCGTCGCGATCGCCCACAACGAAGTCGGCATGAACCAACCCCGGCAGGTCGGTGGCATGACTGCCGGCGACCGCGGGCATCGAATGGCAGTTCAGGTGAATGCTGTAGCCATGCCGCGAATGCGCCGCATCGATGGCCGACGACACGGCCTCGTGATAGGGCTTCCAGCACAGCGCGATCCGCTGCTGGATCTCCTGCACGCCTAGCAGCCTGTCATAGATGGGAATGCCTTCGTCGGTGTACTTCCAGATCAAGCCCTTGCCCAGACGTACCTTGGACAGGACTTCCGGGTCGGTTTCGACCGGCTCGGGCCAGGCGCCGTCGAGCAGGCCCACATCCAGTTCCGTCGTGTTGCGGTTGGCATCCAGGTAGCTGCGCGGAAAGTGCGCCTCGACCCAGGCCACGCCCAGGTCGGCGGCAAAGTCGTACAGCTTTTCGACGTGCGTGTCTTCGGCCCGGCGCAGGATCGCGGCATCGCACACGAAACGGAAGTCATCGGGATAGAAGGTGCCGCTGTGCGGCGAATCCAGCACGACGGGCGTGCTGCCTTCGAATGACGACAGCAGCGCTTCGCCCGGCGCCGACGTCGTGGACGGATATCGGCTATTGATGATACGGAGAACGGTACTCATGGGTCACCTCTGTGTCAGTCCAGCTGGATTTTCGCGAACTGGCTGATCTTCTGCATCTTGGCCATTTCATCGTGGATCTGGCGGGTGAATTCGGCGGGCGTGGTGCCGGACGCGTAGAGTCCCAGGCCGGCCAGGCGTTCGCGCACGGGCGCTTCTTTCAATGCCGTCACCACCGCCTGCTGCATGCGGTTGATCGCCGCGGCGGGCGTGCCGGCGGGCGCCACCAGACCGAACCACGACGGATCGTTGTTGGATTGCATGCCGCGCTCGCCATAGGTGGGAACGTCGGGCAGGACATCAAGACGCGTATCCCACGAGACGGCCAGTGCGCGCAGCTTCCCCGCCTTGATGTGCGGCAACGATGCGGCCACCTGGTCGAAATAGGCCAGCACCTGGCCGCCCAGCAGATCGTTGATGGCCGGGCCCGCGCCGCGGTACGGGATATGGACCATGTCGGTTCCCGTGGTGCTCTTGAACAGCTCGGCCCACATGTGGCTGATGGTGCCGTTGCCCGGCGTGGCATAGGTGACCTTGCCCGGGTTGGCCTTCAGGTAGGCGACGAATTGTTCCAGGGTCTGCGCGGGCACGCTTGGGTGAACGACCAGCACGCCCGGCGCGCGCACCAGTTCCGTGACAGGTGCAAAGTCCTTGACCGGGTCATACGGCAGCGTCTTGTAGACAGCCGGGTTGACGCCATGGGTCGACAGGGTGGCGACACCGAAGGTCGAGCCGTCGGCCGGCGAACGCGCAACTTCGGCCATGCCGATCGAGCCGCCCGCTCCGGCGCGGTTCTCCACGACCACCGTCTGCTGCAGGACGCGGCCCACGGCTTCGCCGATGATGCGGCCGGTAATGTCGGTGGCGCCGGCCGGCGGGAAAGGCACGACCAGCCGTATCGGCTTACCCTGAGCCTTGACCATTCCAGGAAGGAAAGATACGGCAGCGGCCGTGGCAATGAAGGTGCGGCGATCCATGGACTTCTCCTTGACGATTAAGGGCATCTTGCTTGGACTCAACTAGTCCGGACAATACCCAGTTTACGCGAAAGGACATTCTGATAATATTCCCATCCGGAATGTTTTGATGGAATGACCATGCGCCGGCTGCGCCCTCCCCTGCACTTGCTGCGTACGTTTTCCACCGTAGCCCGCTTCGGCAGCATTTCGCGGGCGGCCGAAGCGCTGCACGTCACGCAAGGCGCGGTCAGCAAACAGATCCAGGAGCTGGAACGGTGGATCGACGTGCCGCTGTTCGAACGCGCGCGCAAGCGGCTGTCCCTGACCCCGGCAGGCGCGCGCTATCACACCGTCATCCGGCCGCTGCTGGCGCAGCTGGAAGCGGCCACGCTGGATCTGATCACCAGCGGCGATGGCGGCGGCGCGCTGCACCTGTCCACGCTGCCCACCTTTGGCGCCAAATGGCTGATTCCGCGCCTGCCCGACTTCCAGCACCGGCACCCGCAGGTGGCGCTGCACTTCGTGCCATATGTGCACGGCTACGACTTCACCCGGCCGGACCTGGACTGCTCCATCCTGTTCGGGGAAGGCCACTGGCCCGACGCCCATGCGCACTACCTGGCGGGCAGCGACGTGGTGCTGATCGCCCCACCCGCGGGGTCGGGACTGCCGGCGGTGGAGTCGCCCGACGATGTCAGCCGGCACACGCTGCTGCAGCATGTCAGCGTGCCGCAGGCCTGGCTGCAATGGAGCGAGACGCACGCCGTCCACACGATCGACCCCCTGGCCGGCCCGCAGTTCGACCAGTTCCACACTTTGATCCGCGCGGTCATGGTCGGGATGGGGTTGGCGCTGGTGCCGCGCTGCCTTGTGCAGGACGAGATCACGGCTGGCCTGGTCTGTGCGCCGAACGGCATGAGCTATCGCAGCAACGCGGGGTACTGGTTCTGCTATCCCGAAGCCCGCGCGAACCAGGCGACGCTGACCCGGTTCAAGGATTGGCTGGTCGCGGCGGCGGTGGGAGCGGACCAGGCGCCCGAGGGCGGATCGCCGCAAGTGCTCGCGGCTTCAGGACGGAAGAGTGGATTGGGGACCCACGCCGGCTCGTGAAGACGCGCAAAGGCCTCTTGCACAACAGCGGCGTGCCGTTGAATGCCGGGCCGCCGATGCAGCAGCCTCCTAGCGCGGCACTACGATCGCCACCTGCTCGGCCGGTGGCGTATTGCGGCTGCGGCCACAACGCACGATCCCGTCGATCATGACCATGCCCACCCCCGGAATGTCGCCCAGCTCGACGCTTTCCAGCAGCGTCTTGCCCGCCGAATGTTGCGCTCGGTCCATGAATACGAAGTCCGCCGGTCGGCCCACTTCGATCAGGCCCTGGCGCAGATTGCGCATGCGCGCCGTATTGCCGGTTGCGAAGCCAAAGGCGATTTCCGCCGGGATATCGGCCATGCTGGAGATCAGCGC
Organism: Pigmentiphaga litoralis; assembly: GCF_048632615.1. Classification (GTDB taxonomy): domain Bacteria; phylum Pseudomonadota; class Gammaproteobacteria; order Burkholderiales; family Burkholderiaceae_B; genus Pigmentiphaga; species Pigmentiphaga litoralis_B. The sequence goes on along the minus strand of NZ_CP184479.1, from coordinate 5,053,036 downwards.
CACCATCCGCAGAATGCCCAGCGGCTGCACGCCCGACCCGGCCGGGCCATCGGTACCGAGAATGATGCGGTGCGGGCACTTGAGTTCCATGGCATGCCGCGCGGTCAGGATCGCGATCCGTTCGTTGCCGTTGTGAACGATCTCCAGCGCGCGGGTCGACCGTTCGCACAATTCACAGACATGTTTGTAAGGCAGCGCCGTGTGGCCGCCGTTCACGTGGCCGATCACGTCGGCATCGGCCTCAAGTACCACGTCGGAGTCGATCAGCCCTGAGCCGGGGATGGACGGACCACCCGTGTGGATGGTGCTCTGGATGCCGTATTTGCGCGCCCAGGCGACCATGGGTCCGGCCTCGTACCCCGCCTTGACCGTTCCCAGACCCACCTCACCCAGCAAGGTAACGCCCGCGTCCGCCAGGTCCTTGAAGTCCTGTTCGACCATGCCCTGTTCAAGAATGGGGGCGCCGGCCAGGACCTTCACGCCTCCGCCCACCCCCGCGCCGCGCATCCCTTCGAACGAACGCTGCGCGGTGATCGCCAATGCCTTGAGCCCGACGATATCCTTGGGCCGGCCTGGCAGGTGCACTTCGCCTGCCGAGATCATGGTGGTGACGCCACCGTGCAGGCTCGACTCGATCCAGCCCAGCTGGCCCTGGCGCGGCGTCCAGTCGCCAAAGACCGGATGCACATGCGAGTCGATCAGGCCCGGCGCCAGCGTGGTGCCGCGGCAGTCGATCACGGTCCCGACGCCATCGGCGTCGCCATCGCTATCGTTGCCGATCGCAACGATGATGCCGTCGTCCACGACTACCGTGGAGGCATCCAGGATCGGTTGATCGATGTCGCCCGACAGCAGCAGTCCGATGTTCCGGATCACTACCCTGCCGGACTTGCCCGACACGCTTTCCACTGCCATGAACCGCTCTCCTTGCTGTCGGCCGGGCCGATCGGATCACGCGGACGGATCCGTCCGCGCCGCCAGCCCTGCTCCTGCTCCAGTGACCTCAGACCGACAGATACGCGCGCCGTACTGCGTCGTTCGCCGCCAGTTCCGCCATCGTGCCCTGATAGCGGATATGCCCGTTTTCAAGCACATAGGCACGGTCGCTGACCAGTTCCGCAAAGTGCATGTTCTGCTCGGACAGCAGAATGGACATGCCTTCGCGTTTCAGCGCGATGATCATGTTTGCCATCTGCTCCACGATCACCGGCGCAACGCCTTCGGACGGTTCATCCAGCAGCACCAGATACGGATTGCCCATCAGCGTGCGCGACACCGTCAGCATCTGCTGCTCGCCGCCGCTCATCTGGCCGCCTGGACGGTGAGGCATTTCGCCCAGGTTCGGAAACAGCTTGAACAGCTTTTCGGGCGTCCATTCAACCGCGTCGGCACGCGCCGGTTGCTTGCCGATCTCCAGATTTTCGAGCACGCTCAATTCGGTGAACACGCGGCGGTCTTCCGGCACGAAGCCCATGCCCAATCGGGCGATCTGATAGGGCTTGCTCCTGGCTACCGACTGGCCCAGGAATTCGACGTCGCCACGGCTGCGATCCAGCAGGCCCATCACCGCTTTCATGGTGGTGGACTTGCCGGCCCCGTTGCGTCCCATCAGGGCCACCACTTCGCCTCGCCGCACTTCCAGGCCCACATCGAACAGGATGTGCGCGCGGCCGTAGAAGGCGTTCAGGTTCTGTACCTTCAGCAGTACGTCGCTCATGCGTGTGCTCCGGCGGTCGTCAGGTCGGGCGCCTTGGCCTCGAAGGTTTTTCCGGTGCCGAAATAGACTTCGCGCACTTTGGGGTGGTTGCGGATCGTTTCGCCATCGCCTTCCGCGATCAGTTGACCGCGGGCCAGCACGATCATGCGGTCGGCGTAGGCAAACACCACGTCCATGCTGTGCTCGGTGAACAGCACCGACAGGTTGCGTTCCACCACCAGCTTCTTGGTCAGGGCCATCAGCGCATTGCGTTCATTGGGCGCCATGCCCGCTGTCGGTTCGTCCATCAGCAACAGCTTGGGCTGGTTGGCCAGCGCGATAGCGAGCTCGACCCGCTTCACGTCGCCATAGGCCAGCACGCCGCACGACCGCTCCGCCTGGCTGGCCATGTCGACCTGGGCCAGCAGCGCCATGGCTTCATCCCGGTAGAACGACGCCGCCGGGCGCCACAGATGCGACAGCTTGCGCTCGAACGACATCAAGGCCATCTGCACGTTTTCGACCACCGTCATGGAACTGAAGGTGGCGGCGATCTGGAAGGTCCGGCCCACGCCCAGCCGCCAGATGTTGCGCGGCTTCATGCCGATCAATTCCTGCCCGTCCAGCAGGATCGATCCGCTGTTGGGCTTCAACTGCCCGTTGACCATATTGAAGCAGGTCGACTTGCCGGCGCCGTTGGGTCCGAGCAGCGCAAGCAGCTGGCCGCGCGGCAGATCGAACGACACGTTGTCGGCGGCCTTCACACCGCCGAAGGATTTGGTCAGGTTCTTGACTTGGAGCAAGCTCATACCGCCTCCCGCAGCGCGGCTGGATCGGTGACGGTGACCGTGACCGGCTTGGTGCCGGGCGTGCCGCCGTCGTGTTTGTCGCCGCGCTGGAACACGGTACGAAGGAAGCCGACGATGCCGAGCGGGAACGCCAGGACCAGGGCCAGCACGGCCAGGCCCAGGATGGCGCGCCAGTATTCAGTCTCGCGGGCAATCGTGTCGTGCAGCCAGGTAAAGACCGAGGCGCCCACGATCGGACCGGCCAGCGTCTGCACACCGCCCAGCAGCACCATAACCAGGCCGTCGATGGACCGGCTGACGCTGATGGCTTCGGGCGAGATGCTGCCCTTCGAGAACGCGAACAGCGAACCCGCCAGCCCGCAGAACATGCCGGCCACCACGAAGGCCATCCACTGCACCTGCTTGACGTCGATACCGATCGAATCGGCTCGCAGCGGCGAATCCCGGCCCGCCCGCATCGCATACCCGAAGGGCGAGAACAAAGCGCGGCGCAGCAGCCACACGCCAGCCACGCACATCACCAGCGTCAGGTAGTAGTAGGCCACCGGAGACGACAGCCAGGCCGCGGGCCAGATGCCCACCAGGCCGTTACTGCCCCCGGTGAACGCATCCCACTGGTAGATGATCGACCAGACGATCTGTGCAAAGGCCAGCGTCAGCATCGCCAGGTACACCCCCGACAGGCGCACGCAGAACCAGCCGAAGACCAAGGCCCCGATGGCGGCCACCAGCGGCGCCAGCATCAGCGCCGCTTCCATCGGCAGGCCCACCGACTTGAACAGCAGCGCCGCGCCGTAGGCGCCCAGGCCAAAGTACGCCGCATGCCCGAAGGAATGCATGCCGCCCGGGCCCATGATGAAGTGCAGGCTGGCGGCGAACAGCACGGCTACCAGGATTTCGACCAGCAGCACCGTCAGGTAGGGGAAGGCGGCGGCCAGCAGGGGCACGGCGACCAGAGCCGCGATGACCACGATGAACAACGCACGCACCGCCTTGCTGGTTGGACGCAGCGGATCTTCCACGCCCGACACATTGCGCGACAGCGCCAGCGGCTTGCCCAGCAGCCCCCACGGACGTACCACCAGAATGAAGGCCATGACCAGGAATTCGGCCACCAGCGTCAGCTTCGACAGCGAGAACACCATGCCGAAAAGCTCGACCTGGCCGATGGCGATACACAGCGCCTTGATCTCGGCGATCAGCAGCGCGGCCAGGAAAGCGCCCGGGATCGATCCCATGCCGCCCACGACCACCACCACGAATGCGCTGCCGATGGCTTCCAGGTCCATGGCCAGGTTGGCGGGCATGCGCGGACCCTGCAGGGCGCCACCCAGGCCGGCCAGGAACGACCCCAGTGCGAACACGCCTGTGAACAGCCACGCTTGATTGATACCCAGCGCGCCGACCATTTCACGATCCTGCGTTGCCGCGCGGATCAGCTTGCCCCAGCGCGTGCGCGTCAAGGCCAGCCACAGCAGGCCCAGGACCAGCGGACCAATGCAGATCAGCGCCAGATCGTATTGAGGAACGCGCCGGCCGAGGATTTCGACCGAGCCGGTCAGGCCGGGCGCGCGCGGACCGAACAGGTCCTCGGCGCCCCAGATATAAAGAGCCACGTCCTTGAGCACCAGCACGACGGCAAAGGTGGCAAGGAGCTGGAACAGTTCGGGCGCATGGTAGATGCGCCGCAACACCAGAATTTCGATCAGCGCGCCGATCAACGCGACGGCCAGTGCGGCAAGGACCACCGACGCCCAGAAACCCAGGCCGGTGCCGCCCATCATGCCGACGATGGTGTACGCGATATAGATCCCGAACATGTAGAACGAACCATGCGCGAAATTGACAATACGCGTTACGCCGAAAATCAGCGACAGGCCCGCGGCGACCATGAACATGGCCGATGCGTCGGCCAGGCCGTTCAGCATTTGGACAAATAAGCTTGAGAAAGTCATGCGCGTGCCATCCAGCAAGAAGCGGGGGCGCGCCGCGGTCACGAACCAATCGGACCGGGCGCCCCATTTACAACGGAACCGCCCTGACTTCAGTCCGCAGGACGCAGTTTCTTCACTTCGGCATCGCTCAGTTGCACCGATGCGCCGTCGACGTACTTGTAGTCGACCATGATGCCCTTGCCGTCCTTGACGTCGGTGCGGCCCACATAGGCGCCCATCGTCGACTGGTTGTCCTGCGCGCGGTAGGTGATGTTGCCCATCGGCGTTGGCACGACCAGACCCTTGAATGCCTGGACCATCTTTTCGGTATCGCTGCTGCCGGCTTTTTCAGGCCCGCGGCCAGCGACATGACCGAGCTGTAGCCCACCACCGAACCCAGACGCGGATAGTCGTTGAATTTCTTGCGGAAGGCGTCCACGAACTTCTTGTTCTCAGGCGTGGTGATCGAATACCAGGGGTAGCCTGTCACGATCCAGTTCTTGGGCGCCTCGTCTTTCAAGGGGTCCAGGTATTCCGGTTCGCCGGTCAGCAGCGACACCACCTGGCGGCCTTCGAACAGACCACGCGTGTTGCCTTCGCGCACGAAGCGGCCCAGGTCGGCGCCGAACAACGTGTTGAAGATCGCGTCGGGCTTGGCGTCGGCCAGCGCCTGCGTGACGGCGCCGGCATCCACCTTGCCCAGCGGCGTCGCCTGTTCGGCCACCCACTCGATGTCGGGCTGGGCCGCGGTCATCAGTTTCTTGAACGTGGCGACCGACGACTGGCCGTATTCGTAGTTGGGGTACACGATGGCCCAGCGTTTTTTCTTGAGCTTGAGCGCTTCCGGCACCAGCATGGCGACCTGCATGTACAGCGACGGACGCAGGCGGTAGGTATAGCGGTTGCCGTTTTCCCAGACGATCTTGTCCGTCAGGGGTTCCGACGCCAGAAAAAACACCTTGCGCTGTTTCGCGAAGTCGGTGATGGCCAGTCCCGTGTTCGACAGGAAACCACCGAACAGCACGTCCACCTTTTCCCGCGTGATCAGTTCTTCGGCCACGCGCACGGAGTCGCCCGGGTTGCCGTTGTCGTCACGCGCAATGATTTCCAGCTTCTTGCCATTGACGCCGCCGGCAGCATTGATCTCTTCGATCGCCAACTCGTAACCGCGCTTGTAGGGCTCGAGGAACGCGGGCTGCGCCTTGTAGCTGTTGATTTCGCCGATCTTGATGGTGCTTTGGGCATACGCGCCGGTTGCTGCGAACACGGACACCAGCGCGGCCGTGTGGCGCAGGAAACGAGTGGGTGCTGTCATGGCTTTTCCTAACGAAGTGTGAAGCATCACAAAATCTACGGGGTGTACTGCAAATTGCAAGGCGCCGGCCGACCGCATCGGCGCCCAAGTTCGAACCTTGGGTGAAGGCACCGGCTAGCGTAATCCGTCCACGCCCTGGATGGCATCTTTTTCCAGCCCTCCGACACGAGCCAGGGGGCGTCCGCTCTCTGTCACCACCACGGCCACCACGATTTCATTCGCCCTTGGAGCATCGGCCACGCGGGCTTCCATGGCGTCGAAGTGGCTGCGCACGTACGCCGCGTCCTTGTGGCCCAGCGGCACATCGATGGCGGTGCCCAACGTGCCCATCTTCTTGGCGGACGGCACCAGCGCGGCGCCCTTGCCCAACACCTCGCGCAGCGGCGCGCCGAGCTTGGGATGCAGGATCGCCGCGGCATGTTCGATCTCGCCCGCTTCGCCCACGATCGCCGCCTTGCCATAGCTTTCGGCCTGCTCCGGCGGGATGCCCAGCGCCGCAATGCATTTTTCGCCCAGCAGGCGGCCCAGTTCCGCGCCGATTTCCACCAGCTCATCCAGATGGGCGCTGTAGCGGCCCGCATAGGGATTGGCGATGACCGCCATCGCCAGCGCGCGGCGGGTTGGCGGGCTGACGGGCTGTCCCATCTCTACCCGGATCTCGTCGACCTGCACGACCAGTTTGCGAAGATTCATCGTCCTGTCCTTGCTCATTCCGGTTGCATGACGCGCCTTCAGCGCAGCCCGTCCTTGCCCACGATCTGCGATACCGCCAGGCCGCCCACCCGGGCGTGCACACGGGCCCCCGTCGTCATGGCCAACACGAATACCACTTCGTCCGCGGCGGGCGCGCCAGGCACCGATACTTCCATCGCATCGAAATGACTGCGCACATAGCTTGCGTTGACGTGGGCGAGCGGCACGTCGAGCCGGGTCGATGGCGCTCCGACCTTCTTGGCCGAGATCACGATGGCCTTGGTAGGCACCCCTCACCCTCCAGCAGTTCCCGCATCGCGTAACCGCCGGGCACGTGCCACACGGCGCCATGTTCCAGTTCGCCGGCGGCACCCACGATGGCGCCTTTGCCGTAGCTTTCAATCGCCTTCGCGTCCACCTGCATGGCGGTCAACAGCCGCCGCGCCATGTCCAGCCCGACCGGCTTCAGCGCATCCATCATCGGCAGCAGATCCGGTTCATAACGACCGGCAAACGGATTGCTCAGTACTGCCATGACCGCACCGCGCACCAGGGGCGTCGCCGCGGGCGGGCCGTACTCGTGGAAGATCGTTTCCACGTGGGTGAAGACTTCGCGGATCTCGATCATGCATCGTCCTGTAAGTCAAAGAAACGGGTCGCGGGACCGGCCATTGCCGAGCAGCACCACCCATGTGCAAACGCATGCGCCACGCGCATCATTCGGGTGCGGCCCCACATCTCATGCACCGCAATATCCCACATTTCATGTAGTACGCACTACATGGAAATCACTGATAAGAAACAATGCAAGGATAGTGCCAGGGCAACATCGCGCGGCGCCGGTTCATTCGGCGTCCACTACATGAAACCAACATGAAAACAGGGTCCGGGGAAATCAGGCGGGAACGGCGGCGGCGTGTCGTTCACGCAGCGCCGCGCGTATCCGGTCGGGCGTAAAGGGCGGCCGGCGCATTCGCACGCCCGTGGCATCGAACAACGCATTGGCTATCGCGGCGGCGCTGGGCACCGACGCCGATTCGCCCGCGCCCATGGGGGGTTCGTCCTGCCGAGGCATCAGCAGCACCTCAATCTCCGGCACGTCTTTGAAACCCAGAATAGGATAGGCGCCCCACTCCCGGCTCGCGACGCCCGCCTCATCGAACTCGACGTGTTCAAGCAGCACGCGGCTGAGCGACTGAATGGCGTTGCCTTGCAGCTGATGCCGGACGCCCGCCGGGTTGACCATCATGCCGGTGTCCTGCCCGACGATCAGGCGTTCGACCTTCACCCGCCCATGGACTGGATCCACGGCGATCGCGATGGCCCACGCGGACCATGCCGCGCCAAAACCCGGAAAGCGGCTATGGATGTACCGCGCATAGGCAAAGCCCCAGCCCCGCAACAGGCCGTCGGCATCGGGCTCACCGCGGCTGCCGGTGCGGCGGGTGGTCCACTGCGCCTTGGCGGCCACGGCACGCACCAGGTCCGCTGCGCGCGGGTCATCGAGATGCGCGACACGAAATTCCACCGGATCCCGGCCCGCGGCTTCGGCAAGCTCGTCGAGAAAGGCATCGTGCGCGAACGAGTTTGGCAAAGCGGACACGCCGCGCAACCACGACGCCCGCACGATCGCCGGCATGTCACGGCACACGATGCGTTGCGATGGGTAGCGATACGGTGGAACGGCGGTGCGGTCTCCCATCTGCAAGGCGCGCGGGCCAGCCGGCTCGGCGCGCGTCAGCAGCAGCGCCAGCAACGGCGCGTCATTGGACGGATAGCTGGTCGCCAGCGCATAGGCCGACAGGTTGCCCTGCGCATCGATTGCGCCCTTCACGTCCACCAGTTGCGCGGCCCCCTTGGGTTCCCAAGCGTGTTCCTGTTCGCGGCTCAATTGCACGCGCACGGGCCGGCCCACGGCCCGCGACAGCAGCGCGGCGTCGGCAGCCACGTCATCCGCGCAATTGCGGCCGTAGCAGCCCGCCGCTTCATGGCGGATCACTTCAATACGGTCTTCGGTCACGCCCAGCAGGCGATGCAGATCGGTACGCAGCATGTGCGGATTTTGCGTGCCCGACCATACCGTCAGACCGTCTTCACGCACGTCGGCCACGGCGCATGATGGCCCGATCGACGCATGCAGCTGATAGGGCCAGACGTAGGTGGCCGACACCGTCGCCGCGGCCTCGGCAAAACGGGCATCGGTGTCGCCGGAATCTTTCAGCACGCGGTCGCTGGACGCATTGGCGCGCAAGGCCCGCTCCAGGTCGTCCAGCTGGGGGGCGGCGGGAATGGGGTTCCAGTGAACGACAAGGCGGCTTGCCGCCTGGATGGCCTGCCATTCGGTCTTGGCCACGACGCCCACGAAATCGCCCTGCGTGACAACGTCGATGACACCGGGCATGCGCCGCACCGGCGCGTCGTCCACCCGCAGCAGGCTGTGGCCGATGAAGTCGCCGACGTCCCGGCCCGGATAGGGCGGGCGCACCACGCGGCCATGCACCATGCCCTGCAGTCGGACATCGTGCACATACACATGCGTGCCGACAGCCTTGCCGGGGATATCGGTGCGGGGGTGTCCTTGCCCACGATCCGATAGGCGGACGGCGGCTTGAGCGGCAGTTCGTCCGCCAGTGTCAGGTCAATGGCGTCGTCGCCCAGCAATGTCCAGTAATCCGTGGTGGTCGGCGCGCCTTGCGCCGCTGGCTGACCCGAGACGTGGACGACGCCGTCGTCGACCCGCAGCGCATGGACGTCGACATGGAACCGCGCCGCAGCCCGCGCCAGCAGGAAGGCCCGCGCCTGGGCGGCGGCGCGGCGCAGCGGAATCGACGCGATCTGAATGGTGGCGCTGGCAATCGTCGGGCCCTGGTTGGGCGCAGCCTCGGTGTGCCCCAGCACCATCTCGACCCGCTGCACCGCCACGTCCAGTTCTTCAGCCACGATCTGCGCAAGCGAGGTGCGGATGCCCGTGCCGAGATCGACGTGGCCGTTGAAGGCCAGCACACGCCCACCCGGCAGGATCGCGATGAACACATCGGGATAGGCCGGAACATAGTCCGACGCGGCGCCGGGCTGGCCGGGCGCCGGCTTGACGCCGGGCAAAGGGTTTCGCACGACACGCAGCGCCGGCCGCGCGGCCAGCAACGCTAGGTGGTCGGCGCGGCGCTGCGGCAGGTCAGCCACGAAAGGCGTCCTTGACGATCGAGTCGCGGACGGCGGTGCGGGCCGCGTGCGGCACGGCAGGCATCACGCGGCCTCCACTTTGGCCCAGGCGTCGAGTACACGGCCGTCCCGCACGACCGTGTCGCCGTCGAGGGCAACCGTGCAGCGACGCATCGGGATGTCGATATGGCAGGTCGTGCTGCGTTCGCCGCCGCCTTCGTTGTTCGGACCCATTGAAAACAGGAAGTTGCCTTCGAACGCGCGGGCGTCCATGCCTATCGTCGCTTCGCGGTCGTACTGCGCCAGCGTGGACCAATATGCCAGGGGCTGCAGCCCCCAGCCGATATGCGACATGGCATAGGCTTCGGGGTCCTTGAACGACGACATGTATTCCTTGAGCAGGTCGGCATGCATCCCGCCGCTGATTGACCGCACATAACCGTCCTTGACGATCAGTTCGATGGGGTCGCTGATGTAGCTTTTCATGGGCAGAAGGATATCGCCGCGATCCAGAACGATGCGGCCTTGCGTGCCGCCTTCGTTCGGGAAGGTGAGCGCAAAGCCGCTGGGCCAATGATCCCAACGCCCGGGTTCATCGACGAAACCGTATTCGCGGATCGCCGGGAATTGACCCAGTGCACAGCGCAGGTCCGTGCCCGCCGGCGACGTGACATGCATCTCCCTGGCGCCTTCGATACGGGCGGCCGCGGCCATGACCCGTTCGCGGTCGGTCAGGCTGGGCAGGATGCGGCACAGCACCTCGGGCGGTTCCACCGCCAGCAGGATCTTGGTGCCGCCCTTCAGGATCTCGTGCTGTTCAGGGGAGAACAGCAGGGTCATCAGATCGAGCACCAGGTCGCTTTCCTTCAGCGCCGCGATGGCCGCGCGATTGCCTGTCAGGGGTGTCGTACCCAGGTAGGAAAGCGCATCGCGGCTCAAGGCTTTTTCTCCGTTGACCGGTGGCAGATCCAGGCAGTTGACGATCGCACCCAATGAAGAGACGGCGGCGATCGCGCATCGCAGCGTTTGCGGATGGGTCGATGCGCCCGTCAGGATCGTGACGACCTGTCCGGCCTCCAGTTTCGACAGCGTGAGCACCTGGCGCCACGCTTCAACCATCTGATGATCGCTAACTGCCATTGCCCTGACCTTTCTACGTTGAGGGATCGCGCCGATCCGGCTGCCTTCCAGCCTCGCGACGCCCGGGGACGCGGCCAGACCGTTCGGCCAATTCTTGATGTGTACGCTGCATTCTGGCACCGGAACAAGGAACTGACAACAAGGGAATGTCCCGCGGCCCCAGCTCATGGAATACCCGCATCTTTACTGATTTTTATACGCTTCATGTTGGTGCCCGATGCACCGCTCGACGCCCGGAAGCGTGCGTAAAAACCCTGTTTACTGCGTCATTTTGAGTGTGTACACTCCATTCAAATCATCAACGCGATGATGTCGCATGACCGCCCGCGGGCCAGGAGATCCAGACGTGAAGAGCAAACCAAGAATCGCAATCATCGGTGCCGGTTTGGGCGGCACCGCCGGCGCGGCGCTGCTGGCCAAGGCCGGCTTCGACGTCAAGCTGTACGAACAGGCGCCAGCCTTTGCCCGGATCGGCGCCGGCATCCACCTCGGCCCCAACGTCATGAAGATCATGCGCCGCATCGGGATCGAAGACGACCTGAACCGCATGGGCTCGCATCCCGACTTCTGGTACAGCCGTCATTGGCAGACCGGCGACGAACTGGCGGCGATTCCGCTGGGCGACTATGCACTGTCGCATTACGGCGCCAGCTATCTGACGGTACACCGCGGCGACTTCCACGCCATGATGACGGCCGCCCTGCCCCCCGGCCTGCTTGCCTTCAACAAGAAGCTGACCGACGTGGAAGACCTGGGCGACGTGGTCAAGCTCCACTTTACCGATGGCACGACGGAAGACTGCGACATCGTGATTGGCGCCGATGGCGTCAACTCCAAGCTGCGCGACGCGCTGCTGGGCCCCGAACTGCCCAAGTACAGCGGCTACGTGGGCCATCGCGCCGTATTCCCCACGCCGATCGACAGCGGCCCGCTGCCCTACGACATGTGCGTCAAGTGGTGGTCCGACGACCGTCACATGATGGTGTATTACGTCACGGAAAAGCGCGACGAGATCTATTACGTGACCGGCGTGCCGGAAGCCGAATGGGACATGACGAAAAGCTGGGTGCCGAGCAGCCAGGAAGAGATGCGTGAAGCCTTTGAAGGCTGGCACCCGACCGTGCAATCGCTGATCAACGGCACCAAGGAAATTTCCAAGTGGCCGCTGCTGGAACGCGATCCGCTTCCTTTGTGGAGCCGCGGCCGCATCGTGTTGCTGGGCGATGCCTGCCACCCCATGAAGCCGCATATGGCGCAGGGCGCGGCCATGGCCATCGAAGATGCGGCCATGCTGGTCCGCTGCTTCCAGGAAGTCGGCGCCGAAAACCATACGCTGGCGTTCAAGCTGTATGAAAAGAACCGCACCGAACGCGCCAGCCGCGTGCAGAAGGTGTCGCATGACAACACCTGGCTGCGCACGAATGAAAACCCCGACTGGTGCTTTGGCTACGACGTCTTCAACGTGCCGCTCGTCCAGCCCTGATCGATGGTTGTCCCCGGCAACGTTGCGGTCCGCAACGTTGTGGTCGACAACGGTGTGATCGTCAATCTCGTCTCTGACGTATAGTGCTGGGCTTATGGATAACGGGTACCGAAACTTCGTGTTGAACGTGAACGGCGCAGGTGTCGTCGTCCATGCGGACCCGGAAACGCCGCTGCTGTACGTGTTGCGCAATGACCTGGAACTGAACGGCCCGAAGTTCGGTTGCGGCCTGGGTCAATGCGGCGCCTGCACCGTGCTGGTGGACGGCGTTGCGGCCCGGTCCTGCGTGATCCCGGTCAAACGGCTGGGTGCGCGGCAGGTCACGACGCTTGAGGGCCTGTGCCGCAACGGCCAGCCTGGCAGGACTCAGCAAGCGTTCATCGATGCGCAGGCCGCCCAGTGCGGCTACTGCCTGAATGGCATGATCATGACGACCGAAGCGCTGCTGCGCCGCGATCCGCATCCTTCCGAGCAGACCATTCGCGACGAATTGCACTACAACCTGTGCCGCTGTGGCACCCACATCGAGATTCTTGCGGCCGTGGCACTCGCCGCCCGGGCGGAGTGACCATGGCCCAAGGCTCGCCCGCCCTTCCCCCTCCGCCGATTCCCACGACCTGACGCCTCCCGATCCGGGCACGACCTTGCACGGCGTCGTGCTGCGTCCGCCCCGCGTGGACTGGGATGGCCAGCGGTACACCGGCGCCACCCTGCGTCATGCCGACGACCGCCTGATGCGCGCCATCCCGGGCGTCTTTTCGGCCGTGATCGATCGGCACTTCGCGGGCGTGGTCGCCGTCAGCGCGGCGCTGGCCGACCAGGGCGCGAGCCGGCTCGTGCTGGAGTGGAATGCGCCGCTGCGGGAACGGGGTCACAGCGCGGGGCAGAACAAGGCCCCGACGGGTGATGCCGGTGCGGATCCGGGTGTGACTGCCGCTGCAGGGTCGCCGGCGTCCGAGACATTCTTGCGGGACTATGCCTGGCCGCAGCCGCAGGTGGCCGACACGTGCTGGGTCGTTGCGTGGGTTCATCCGCAAGGCGTGTCGGTATGGGCGCCGGCCGTGGATGTGGCCGCATTAAAGGCGGAAGTCGCCGTCTTGCTGTCGCTCGCCATGGAGCAGGTCACGGTGCTCGCTACCGGCCAGCCGGCGCATGCCGGTGCGTTCGATGCCGCGGCCGATGCCGTGTTGCTGTCGCGCGCGGTCAGCCGCCCGGTGCGGGTACGGTCCGGTATGGCCGCGGCGACCCTGATGCCCACACAATTGACGGCAACGTTGCAAGCAACCGGACCGGCAACGAGCGGGCTGCCGACTGGCGCTCCCCGCGACGCCGCAACCGGGTCGCCAACCACATCGTTGCCGACAGCATCGTTGCTAACGTCAACTTTGACAACGTTGCAGATGTCAACCGGTTCGCCGGTGATGCGCAGGCCCAGCCTGGCGCGTCTGCTGACTAGCGGTGCGGCAGGCGGCAGTGCATCGGGTGCCAATGCGGCCGGCAACGCATCGGCACACACTGCATCCGAAAAGCCAGCACATCCGCTTATCCCTTACGACGCCGCTGCCGCCACCGCGTGGCACCCCGACGCCAGCCTGCACAACCTGAGCACCGGAACGACACCCGAAGGCCTGCCCGCGGCGCAAGTCTTTGCGCTCGAATCGTTCATCGACGAGCTGGCTGCGACCCGGGATGACGACCCCGTTGCATTGAGACTGACCCAGCTCGCGCACGATCCGCGCGGCCAGGCGCTGGTACGCAGCGTGGCCGAGCGGGCAGGCTGGCAAGACGCATCTCGTGGTGCGGGCCGTGGCTTTGCGTACAGCAGCGTGATCGATGACAGCACGACCCCACCCAGCCGCACGTGGTCGGCCTGGGTGGCCGAGGTGGCCGTCGATGCCGCCAGCGGCAACGTCGCGGTCACGCGCGTCGTGGTCGGCCACGACATTGAGCAGCTTGCCCCCGGGCCGGTGCGCGACGCCCAAGCGTTTATCGAACGGCAGATCGACAGCGTGACACGCGCGCTGCTTGCGCCGCCTGCCGGCTTCGATGACTGGGGCGGCCTTGCATCCACGACCGCTACGGCCTCGGCCCCGCGCGCCACTGACATCTCCTGGGTCGCGCCTGCGGGCGATGTCGCGACGGCCCGCCCGTTGGCGTGGACCGCCGCCGCGGCCTTGCCGGCCGGGGCCGCCGTGGCCAACGCGATTTACGATGCCACTGGCGTCCGCCTGCGTCAGCCGCCCTTCAATAGCGACGCGGTACGCCAGCAACTGCGGGGCGCCACCGCCGCGCCAGAGCGGCGTATTGCCTACGCATGGCTGGGCGGCATCGCCGCGGCGGCCGTCGGCCTGACCGTCGCCGCCCTGCCCTGGCGGCCGGCGATCGCACCGATTCAGGCGCCCGACCTGTCGGTGTACTCGGCCGATGCCATCGAACGCGGGCGGAAGGTCGCAGCGGCCAGCGACTGCGTGGTGTGCCACACCGCGCCGGGCGGCGCGCCGAACGCGGGTGGGTTGCATCTGGACACCCCATTCGGGCAGATCGTCACCACCAACATCACGCCGGATGCCGAAACCGGCATCGGCAACTGGTCGTATGCCGCCTTTGAACGCGCAATGCGCCAGGGCATCCATCGCGATGGCCGGCATCTGTACCCCGCGTTTCCCTACACATCGTTCGCGAAATTTTCAGAGGCCGACATGACGGCCCTGTACGCCTACATGATGTCGCAGCCCGCGGTAAGGGCTACCCCTGCGCCGACCTCATTGGCCTTTCCGTACAGCATCCGTCCGCTGATGGCGGGCTGGAACACGCTGTTCCATGACGATCAGCCCTACAAGCCCGACCCGACGCAAAGCCTGCGATGGAATCGCGGCGCGTATCTGGTGCAGGGTGCCGGCCATTGCGGCGCGTGCCACACGCCGCGCAACGCCCTGGGCGCCGAACAACGCGGCAAGCAGGCTTTTCTGGCGGGAGGCGAAGCCGAAGGGTGGGAAGCGCCCGCCTTGAACCGCCTGTCGCGCGCACCCATCCCATGGACGGAAGGCGACTTCTTCCAGTACTTGAGCACCGGCTTTTCGCCACGCCACGGGTCCGCTGCCGGACCGATGGGACCGGTGATCCACGGCTTGCAGCAACTGCCGTCGGCCGATGTGGCGGCCATGGCGCACTACCTGGCCAACCTGGACGGCGCACCGCCCCACCCTGCCAGACCATCGAACAGGGCCGACGGCGGCGCGGCATCCGGCGGCAGCGCCCTGCCCGTCATCGACCCTGCGGCGCACGCGGCGGAACTGGCGCGCATCGAAGCCGCCACGGCGCCACGCGCCAGGGTGTTCGACGCAACCGGTGAACGCATCTTTGAAGGCGCCTGCGCGGTCTGCCACGAACCCCAGGCCGGACCGGCCCTGGCAGGCATCAAGCTGTCGCTGGCCTTGAACACGAACCTGCACAGCGATCAACCCGACAACGTCCTGCAATCCATTCTGCAAGGCATCGACAGTCCCGCCAATGATGCGCTGGGCGACATGCCCGCATTCGGCAGCACACTGAACGACCGCCAGATCGTGGACGTCGTCCACTACTTGCGCGACCGCTTTGCGCCGGATCGCCCGGCCTGGACCAACGTCCAGGACAGACTGACGTCCCTGCGCAAACACTGACGCCGGCCCAGGCTGGCGGATCAGTCCGCCGTATCCAGTCCCATCTTGCGCAGCAGGTAGACAATGGCGACCCGCTCGGCCGGATTCAGATCGCCGAACGTCAGTTCCGTGATCTGATCCGCAAAGGGTTCCATTCCCTGCACCAGTCCCGCGCCGTCGGTGGTCAACGACACCACGACTTTGCGCCGATCACTGGGATCGTGGTCGACCGAAAGCAGCCCCCGGGTCTTGAGCCGCTCGATCACGCCGCGTATCGTGGCCTGGTCGATCGCCGTGATCTTGACGATGTCACTCAGGGAACAGCCGCCCTTGTCGCGCACCGCGCATAGCGTGACGAACTGCGCCGCGGTCAGTTGCGAGTCCGGAATGATGTGCTGGAACAGCGCCATGTGCCGCTGATACGCGCGGCGCAGCAGATGCCCGACCTGGTCTGAAAACACATAGGCCGGTTGGGTCGGCGGCGCGGCGATGGCCGCGCGCTTGCGGGAGGAAGGGGGCATCGGGGCGGCAACGAAAGCGCGACGTGCCGCCTGCGGCGGAATGCCGGCAGGCAAGGAAAACGCGTGTACACATTATATCGGCACGCCATGACCAGACACAAGGCAAGCAGGCGGATGGTTCAGCGCCACAAGCCCGGCCTGACGTTGCGGCCCCCGAACCAACACTTGAGCGCATCTGATTTTTGCACGGAATCGAGCGTCAACGCTGCATTCTGGTGCGTTTTACAGGATGCAGCGACCGGCATCCCTCATGCGGGTAATTCAACACACACCTTGCGCAGCACGGCGTCCGTGATGAATGCCTGCCAGTCCACCAGAGCGTCAGCTGTCATCAGGTTCTCGCCCAGGAAGGAACTGAGCGTGTAGCGATTCGAGTTGTAGAAGTAGCCCAGCGACGCGATCATCAGATAGAGATTGCGCACGCTGATGTCTTCACGGAACAAACCCTGCTGTTGGCCAGCTTCCAGGACGGGCTGCAGCATGGACAGGGTTGCGTCCGACATGCTTTTGACATTGACCGACTTTTTGACGTGGATGCCGCGGTGCAGGTTTTCGGACCCCAGCAGCGCCACGAATTCCGGATGGGTCAGGTAGTAGCGCCAGGTGAAATCAACGATGCGGCTGAGCGCGGCGACGGGGTCCGACGTGTCCAGTTGCAGCCGGCGCTCTGCCTCATTGAACTGCTCGTACAGCGTTTCCAGCACTTCGACGAACAGCTTTTCCTTGCTGCCGAAGTAGTAATAGATCATCCGGTCATGCGACTTGGCGAGCTTCGAGATGCTGTCGACGCGGCCACCGGCAAAGCCGCTTTTCGCAAAGACCTTGATGGCCGCTTTCAGGATTTTCTGACGTGTCTGCTGGGCCTGCTGTGCGCGTACCCCCAGACCGTTCTGCGCGTTAGCCTTCATGGTTTCCGATCGTGGCGACGGTTGGATCACTGTGCGGGACCAGACACACAGGCCGCCCCGCCCTCCTTTGCGATCGCTGATTCTAGGGGATTTGCGCCGCAGCATCCATCACAACGATGCGCCGAACGTTCGGATCGTCAGCGTACTGCAGGTCGAGATGGCCGGCGCCGGCCAGCGTCGCGCAGCGACATGCCTGCTGTCTCGACCAGGAACACCAGCGCGATCGCACCGATCACGCAAGCGCCCATCATGTAATAGGCCGGAAACAGTTCATCGCCTGTTGCGCGGATCAGTCCGCTATTCAGCGCAGGTGCCGTGCCGCCGAACACGGACGTCGACACGTTATAGGCCAGTGCAAAGCCGGCGAATCGCACACGCGTGGGGAACATGGCCGGAAAGGTGGCGGAGATGGTGGCCAGTTGCGGCACGTATAGCGCGCCCAGCAACGCAAAGCCGATGACCGCCCCGGTCATGCCGGTCGCCATCAACTGGTACAAGGGCACGACAAGCACGAACAGTCCGATCAGGGATGCCCACCACAGCGGCTTGCGCCCAAGCCGATCGGATAGCGCGCCGGCGAACGGCAGCAGCACCATCATGAACAACATGCCAACAATCGGCACCACCAGGGCCTCGTTATGCGAAAGCCCGAGCCGCCGCTGCAGATAGGTGGGCATGTAGCTCAACAAGGTGTAGTTCACAACATTCAGTGCAATGACGAGTCCGCTCATCACCAGCAGTTCACGCCAGTAGCCGGTGACCAGTTCCTTCAGTCCGCCTGACGGCGAGGTCGGCGCGGCATGCGCGGCGGCTTGCGCGCTGGCTTCGCGAAAGACGGGCGTGTCTTCCATCCTGGACCGAAGATACAGTCCGATCAGCCCCATTGGCGCGGCCACCAGGAACGGAATGCGCCAGCCCCAGGCATGCATCGCCTCGTCTCCAAGCGCCAGTGAAAATCCGAGCATCAGCAAAGCGCCCGCCGAGAATCCCGCCAGCGTCCCGAACTCCAGAAAGCTGCCGCACCAACCGCGCTTGCTGTCAGGCGCGTATTCGGCCATGAAGGTGGCCGCACCGCCGTACTCGCCGCCGGTCGAAAATCCCTGGATCATGCGCAGCACCACCAGCAAGGTCGGCGCCCAGAAACCGATGCGGTCATAGGAGGGGATGAGGCCCACGCATAAGGTGGCGCCGGACATCATCAGGATGGTCAAGGCCAGGACCGACTTGCGCCCCAGCCGGTCACCCAGGGGACCCCAGAACAATCCGCCGAGCGGCCGCACCAGGAAGGAGATTGCGAAGGTCGCCAGCGCAAACAACGTCGCTTCATCGGTCGACCCCGGAAACAGCGCTGCCGACAGGTAGGTCACCCCATAGGCGTAGATGCCGTAATCAAACCACTCCGTCGCGTTGCCCATCGCCGAGGCGCCGATCGCGCGCCTCAATATCGCGGCGCCGTGACAGGTCCGCAGGCTCAGCCCCGGAATTGGAAGGCCTCGAAACGGTGCAAGGCCTCGTCGATCTGCGGCTGGTGCCGCGCCGCGCAGCCCTCGCCCACCCAGGTCCACTGCTGGATCTGCAAGCGCTGCCGCGGCCTGTCCGCCTTGATGTCGATGGCCGCCACCACCTGATCTCCAGCCAGGACCGGCAACGTGAAATAGCCGAACACGCGCCTGGCCTTCGGCACATAGGCTTCGAAGCGGTGCAGGTAGCCGAACAACCGGTCCAGCCGCTTGCGCTGGATGATCAAGGGGTCGAACGGCGACAGGATATGCGTGGTGCCGGGATCGATGGGCGGCAGCGGCTCCAGGTCCTCGGGCCGCACCCAGTGCGTGGCGGCGCGATCGTTTTCCAGCAGGACCGGAAGCAATTCGCCTCGGCGCACGCGGGTGTCGATCAGGGCGCGCACGGCGGGTTTGCGTGGCGCATCCAGATGGCACACCGAATCCACGCTGACCAGACCTTGCGCGCGCAGTGCCCGGTCTAGCACATACGCCGTGCACTGTGCCGGCGTCGCGGTCTTGGGCGCGTGTGCCCATCCGAAATGCCGCGCGGTCAGCTCATAGCGCTTGACCATGCCCGTGCGCTCACTGATCGTCAGTGCGCCGTCGAAGAACGCGGCCTGCAGCGCCCGGCGCGACGGCTTGCGGCTGCCCCACGGGTGGTCCTTTTCCTGCTCGACATCATCATCGATATCCCGCAGCGACAGCGCGCCGTCATCACGCACGCGGCGAACGATCCTGCGCACGTCGTCGGCCGGCGCCGAACGGTAGCCGTCGCGGGGTGACAGCCGGTGCCGCTTCATCTCCGCCAGAAAGAAGGGCATGTCGCGGCTCGGCACATAGGCCAGTGCGTGCGTCCAATATTCGAACACGGTCTTGGCGACCGATTGCGCATGATGCAGATCGGCGCGGCAGTACTCCGGAATGCGCGACCACAGGATGTGATGGTGGCACCGTTCGATGACCTGGATGGTGTCGATCTGGACATAGCCCAGATGTTCGACGGCGCGGCGCACGGCGTCCGCGCCGGATTCGCCCCGGACGGTGAAGGGTGCGGGCACGTCCAGCCGCTGCGCATGCAGCCAGATGCGGCGGGCGTCGGAAGAGAAAGCGGCACGGCAGATGACGGCATGGCAAGGGCATCCGGAACGGGACGGTAGCCGGCCGCATTCTACGCCTTCGACCGGGCGGCCCTTCGCGCGCAACGCGATCTGGCGGCGGACCCCGCACGGCCACGCCCACTCACCACAGCCGCCGTCCGATCCATTGCGGAATCGCAGCCGCGGGCAACGCCGTGCTGATCAGGTGCCCCTGCACCTCATTGCACCCGGCCAACGCCGCCTGCGCCAGGTGGGCCGTGCACTCGACGCCCTCGGCCGTTACCGTCATGCCCAGTTCAGCGCCCAGGCGCGCGCAGGCCTCGAGAACCGCTCGGGATGCGGCGCACGCATCGGCGCGGGCCACGAAACTGCGGTCCACCTTCAGTTCGGTAAAGGGACCATTCACCAGCAGGTCAAGCGAGTTATGGCCCGTTCCCACGTCGTCGATCGCCAGGCCGAAGCCGGCCAGCCGCAAGCCCGCCACGGCGCGGTAGAACGCGCGCTTGTCGTGGATCGGCGCTGTCTCGATGATCTCGAGCGTGATGGCCTCGGGCTGGCTGCCCGAGCGCAGAACGACTTCGACAAGGCGTTCGACCGCGCGGGGCGCTTCGACCACCGTGACCGGCATATTGACCGACACGGGCGTGCACGCACCATTGCGCGCCCACAAGGATTGTTCGGCCGCAGCCAGGCCCAGCATGCGATGGGTCAGATCGGTCATCAGGCCCTGCGCAGCAACCGCCGCCATGAAGGCATCGGGCGCCAGGATCCCTTGCTCGGGATGATGCAAGCGGGCTAGCGCTTCGACGCCTGTCATCCGATTCGTCGACAAGGACATCTTGGGCTGGTAGGCGACGCGCAGGCAATCCGTGGACAGCAAGGTGGCGAGGTCCAACGGTCCGGAGGCGGGAAGACACGGCAGTCCCGGCGCCGCAGGCGGGGTGTGCGCCGGCGCCCTGCGCCGCGCGGCCATGTCGTCAAGCGACGCGCGCAGCACTTCGGCAAGCAAGCCATCCCGCAGGGGATGCGGCACGCAATCGTGAATGCACAGGTCATGCGTGACGGCAAACTTTCGGGCGGTCCGCAGCAACGCGTGATCGGCGTCGCCGACCACCAGAATGCGGACGTCGGCGCAGAAAGCCGCGGCCTGATCGAGCAGCTGGATGCCGTCGAGCTGCGGCATGACCAGATCGACGATCAACAGATCGAACGCCCGGGTGCGCAGCAGAGCGAGCGCCTGCGAGCCATTGGCGGCGTCATCGATACGGCCGACGCCCGCGTGGCGCAGTTCCAGTTTGATGCGCTCGCGATGAACAGTCTGGCTCTGGACGACCAGCACCCGGAGGCTTGCCAGTTCGTCGGTTTCAAGTTGGGTATCGACGTCAAGTTGCCACATGGCATGCCCTCGTTGGTTCATTGGATCCAGGTTCGTTGCGCTCTACTGTCGCGCGACGCGGCGGGCGCGTACATCGTAAAACGTCCATACGATGGCCTTCCGAGGCGGCCGGCGCGCTACGATGGAGGGCCGGCGGTCACCCGTCTTGCTCCCTTCTCCTATTCCCATCCGTAGCGCAACGCGTTTTCTCGACCCGCAAGTCCTTCTTCACTTCGCAATGATCCGCAAACGACGCATTTCCCCTTCGCCTCCAGTCGGCACCCGCTATGCCGGCAGCCGGGTCTTCAAGAATGTTCTGGGCTTTACGCTGCTGCACTGGCGGAGGCAGCCGTGGCGCATTGCCCTGATCGCCGGGCTGGTGCTGCTGTCCGCACTGGCGGACGTGATGACGCCGCTGTACGCCGGCCGCCTGGTCGACGCGGTCGCGTCCGGCGCCGCCAGCGACCACACTGCCTGGACCGCCGCCGTGACCGCGTTCTGGATCCTTGCGGCGCTGGGTCTGGGCGGCACGCTGTTCCGGCAAGTGGTGTTCTTCAACATCATCAAGCTCACGTTGAAAATGATGAGCGACATCGCCGCGAACAGTTTCCACCGCATCCAGCGCTTTTCGACCAATTGGCATGCCAACAGCTTTGCCGGATCGACCGTGCGCAAGATCACGCGGGGCATGTGGGCGCTGGATCTGCTCAATGACACGCTGCTGGTGGCCCTGTTCCCATCGATCATCATGTTGATCGGCGCAACCATCATGCTGGGTTGGCATTGGCCGCTGATGGGACTCGTGGTTGGAATCGGCTCGGTCTGTTTCGTCGGCATCATCGTCGCCATGTCGCTGGGCTTTGTCGCGCCCGCAGCCCGCCTGGCCAACGCGTGGGATACGCGCATGGGCGGCGCGCTGGCCGACGCCATCAGCTGCAATCCGGTCGTCAAGGCCTTCGGCGCCGAAGCCCGCGAAGAGGCGCGGCTGGCGCGCGTCGTGGCCAAGTGGCGGCTGCGCACACGCCGCACCTGGATCCGCGGCACCCTCAACGGCGGCCTGCAAGGCGCCTTGCTGGTACTGATGCAGGCAGCCATGCTGGGCACCGCGTTGCTGATGTGGTCGCGCAACCAGGCCAGCGTTGGCGACATCACCTTCGCGCTCACGATGTTCTTTGTGCTGAAAGGCTACCTGCGCGATGTCGGCATGCACATCCGTAACTTGCAGCGGTCGGTCAACGACATGGAAGAACTGGTGTCGCTGGAAAGCCAGCCGCTGGGGGTCGAGGATCGCCCGGGCGCGGGCGACATCAGGATTCGTGAAGGCGAGATCCGGTTCAACGACGTCACGTTTCGCTACGGCCCCCACTCCACGCCGCTGTACGACCACTTTTCCATGCGCATCGCCCCTGGTGAACGGGTCGGCCTGGTAGGCCATTCGGGCTCGGGCAAAACGACCTTCATCAAGCTGATCCAGCGCCTGTACGACATCAATGCCGGCAGCATTACCATTGATGGCCAGGACATTGCGGAGGTCCGCCAGATGTCTCTGCGCAGCCAGATCGCCATCGTGCAGCAGGAACCGGTGCTGTTCCATCGGTCCCTGTCCGAGAACATCGCGTATGCACGCCCCGGCGCGACGCAGGCCCAGATCGAAGCCGCGGCGCGGCAGGCCAGTGCGCACGACTTCATTTCGGCGCTGCCCAAGGGCTATGACACGCTGGTGGGTGAACGCGGGGTGAAGCTATCCGGCGGGGAACGCCAGCGCGTGGCCATCGCCCGGGCCTTTCTGGCCGATGCGCCGATCCTGATTTTTGACGAAGCCACATCCAGCCTCGATAGCGAAAGCGAAGTGCTGATCCAGCAAGCCATGGAAAGACTGATGGAAGGCCGCACCACGCTGGTCGTCGCCCACCGCTTGTCGACCGTGCGGGCCCTGGATCGCCTGCTGGTGCTGGACCGTGGAAAGGTGATCGAGGAAGGGAGCCACGATCAGCTCATCCGCCGCGAAGGCGGGCTGTATCGCCGGCTGTTCGAGCGGCAGGCGCTGGAACTGACCAAGGGATTCGCGGACGAAGCCATCGCTCTTGGGCCGTGATGCGGTATATGCCGGTGCATACATCCCGGTATCCACTGCTGTAAAAACTGCCAAGGACGGCACGGGCGATAGGGCCTCCTGGAAGTCCCATCGCCCGTCGCCGCCGAACTCTTACTTCCGCTGCTTGAGGTGCTTTTCTACATCCGCGGCCATTGGCCCGACCGCACTGACGGCCGCGCGCAACTCGTCCGGGGTCACGCCAAACTTCTTGGACCAGTCATGCAATTCGTAGTCCTCATGGACGTTGATACGCAAACGGTCAGCTTGCCCAGTGGCGTTTTTGTCATCGGACATGGTGTCTCCTTGGGTTAAGAACGATGACTGCGCAGCAACTCCTGTGCCTTGGGCACGACCGCATTGGCGGAATCCGCCAGGCTGGCCATGACAATGGTTGCGCGCGCCTTGCCCACGCCGCTGATTGGCAGGAACACCAGCGCATCCCCGCGGCTGCGTGTCATGGTCCACGGCACGATCGCGGCCCCGGCGCCCGCTTCCACCAACGTGAGCACCGTTGGAAGCACACTGTCCTGCACATAGCGCGGGCGCCGGCCGATGCACGAAAACAGGCCGTGCAGCATCCGCCGGAAATACGGCGACACGGCTGGCGAGTAGCCGATCAGCGGCAAGTCGGCCACCTGCGCGAGTCCGATGCGCTTGCGGCTTGCCAGTGCGTGGTCCGCACGCAGCGCCAGGAGCAAGGGTTCATCGAACACCTCGATGACGTCGATGTCGGCATCCAGGGCCATCGGCCGCATCAAGGCCACGTCGATACTGCGCAATCTGAGTGCTGCTTCCATCTGATTCGAGTTCATTTCCCGTAGCTCAAGATCGACCGACGGATACCGCTTGCGGAATTGATACAGCCGTTCCGCCAGCGGCGAGCATGCCGCGGTGGGCGTTAGCCCTACGGTCAACGCGCCGCCTTCGCCCCGCGCCGCCTGCCGCACGTCCCGCAGCATCCGCGCCGACGCGTCGGCCATACCGCGTACATGATCCAGCATGACCTGCCCTGCCGGAGTCAGGCGGACGCTGCGTGTCGTGCGAACGAATAGCGGCGCCCCAACCACGTCTTCGACGCGGCGGATCAGCTGGCTGAAGGGCGGCTGCGTCATGAACAAGCGCGCCGCCGCGCGTCCAAAGTGCAATTCCTCGGCGGCCGCCAGAAATGCCGCCAGCAACTTTCCATCCAGCGACACTATGTCGGAATTCGTCATAAAGCACCATTGATTAAGACATAGACGATAAAGAAGCCGCTGCCTAAGATCAATCCATTGCGCCCTATTGGATCCGAGTCTGCCGATGTCTTCTTTGTCTGTGTCCGTGCCTGACGTTCCATCCGTGCCCCAAGCGCTTGCGCAGGCCGTGGCGCAGGAATCCGCGCTGCGCGCGTGGGCCTGCCTTGCAACGCCCGAAAGCGTGGCGGCCGCCGGCGTGGCCGAGGCGGCCGACGGCGGTGCGGTTCCGGCAACCACGACGGGACCGCTGTCCGGCTGGGCAATCGGAGTCAAGGACATCATCGACGTTGCCGGCATGCCGACGCGTTGCGGATCCGCGGCATGCGACGACAACGCACCCGCGCGCTTCGACGCCACGTGTGTGGCCTTGCTGCGCGCCACGGGCGGCGTCCCGATCGGCAAGACCGTGACCACAGAATTTGCCTACGTCACGCCCGGGCCGACACGCAATCCCGTCAACCTTGCCCATACGCCGGGCGGCTCGTCCAGCGGTTCGGCTGCGGCGGTCGCAGCCGGCCAGTTGCGCTTGGCCCTCGGCACGCAGACCGGCGGATCGATGATCCGTCCCGCGGCCTTTTGTGGGGTTGTTGGATACAAGCCCACGCATGGCGTGGTGGCGCGCGGGGGCATGGTGGTGGCGTGCGAATCGCTCGACGTGATCGGCTGGTATACGCGCGATGTAGACGATGCGATCGCGGCCGCCAACGTGCTATTGCCATCCGGCAATGACGTAGCTCTTCAGCGCGCATCATTCGCGGGCGATCCGCAGATGCCCCATGGGCGCAATGCGATGCCTGACGACGCCGTGATGGCCATCGCGCACGCACGGAACAGGATCGCGCAGGGCGGCCACTTGCTCGGCCAGTGCCGGGTCGCCTGGCTACCCGGCCACCCGGGTCACGTCCTGGACGATGACGCGAACAAGGCATTGCTCGCAGCCCGCGCCAGCCTGCTCGAACACGGCGTGCAGGTTCGCGGCGAGTCCGATGGCCGCTTCCCGATCCAGTCCTTGCTGGATACGCATCACACCCTGATGCACTACGAATTCGCGCGCAGCCTGTTGCCTGTGGTGTCTCGCCATCGAGCGCGCCTGAGCCGCCGCCTGCTCGACGCCGTCGCGCACGGCCTGGCGCTGAACGGCGACGCGTGGACCACGGCACAACGCTTCCAGGCCCATGCCCGCGCCAGCTGGGACGCCTGGTTCGGCGATGCCGACCTGATCCTGACATCGAGCGTGCCGGGGCCGGCGCCGAAAGGCCTGGCGCACACCGGCGAGTCCGGTTTCAACAAGGGGTGGTCCGTGCTGGGCTGGCCATGCATCCATCTTCCCACCGGCACGTCGCGCGATGGCCTTCCACTGGGCGTGACGCTGGTCGGCCGACCGCGTGCTGACCACGCCTTGCTCGCCCACGCAGCTCTGCTGCATCCCCTTATCGACACCCGGCCTGCGCCCTTGTCGCCCCGCCTTGATCCCCTTCTGGAGCAGCTTGCATGAGATCCCCCTGCCTTCGAACCGCCGCGCGCCGCGCCCTGCTCGGCCTGACCTTCGGTCTCGACCTGCGCGGCCTGTTGCCGACCGCCACCGCCGCGCGCACCATGGCAATGACCAGCCTGGCCGTCTTGCCATGGCTGAGCCCTGTTGCGGTTCACGCCGCCTACCCGGAACGCCCCATTACCATTACCGTACCGACGGCGCCGGGCGGCACCGTGGACATCGTGGCGCGGGTGCTTGCCGAGCAATTCGCAAAAAGCCTGGGTCAACCGGTTGTCGTCAACAACAAAGCCGGCGCAGGCGGTGTCGTGGGCACGCAGGCCATGTTGCGCGAGGCGCCGGATGGCTACAACCTGCTGGTTACCGCCAACAGCAATCAGCTGATCGTGCCGTGGGTGGTCAAGAGCGCGCGCTTCGATCCGATCCGCGACTTCGTGCCAATCGCGGCGGTGGGCGAAGTTCCAAACGTGTTGTGCGTCCACCCGAGCTTTCCGGCCAAAGACCTGACTTCGTTCCTGAAGGAAGTCAAAGCACATCCCGACCGTTACCCGTACGCATCGGCGGGCGCCGGTACGCTGAACCATCTGCTTGGCGAAATGATGAATGCGCAAGGGGACTGCGCCTGCAGCACATCCCCTACAAGGGCGTCGGCCCGGCCATGAGCGATGTCATGGGCAACCAGGTGCCCATGCTGTTCGCCAGCCTGCCGTCCGCCGTCGAGGCCGTGAAGTCAGGCCGTCTGCGTGCGATCGGCGTCAGCAGTGCGTCGCGCGTGCCGCTGCTGCCCGACGTGCCTGCCATCAGCGAGGCCCTGCCCGGCTTCAGTGGCGATCTGTGGGTGGCGGTCTACGCGCCCAAGGGGACGCCGCCCGCGATCGTTCAGAAACTGCATGAAGCCGTACAGCATGCGATGGGATCACCGGAACTTGGGCAGCGTTTCGAGAAGCTGGGCGTGACCGCGCTGCACGACGGCCCGGCGGAACTGGCCAGGCGACAAGAGAAAGAATTCCAGCAATGGAAGACCGTGGTGCAGAACGCGAAGGTGACGGCAGAGTAATGACGAGGATCCACTGCCACGGCGATCCGCCGCTGCGGGGATCCACCGCCACTAAGGAACGCGGCGGAAGATGGGCCGCAAGGCATAGGCGCCCGCCATGCCGATTGCCGCCGCCATGGCCGGCACTCCCGCCGCCGCTGACCATCCAAACCGGTCGACCACCACGCCCACGGCCAGCGGTCCCAGCACCTGCCCCACATAGCTGCCCTGCATCGCCAGACCAATCGCCACCGGCACCAGCGCCGCGCTGGGGAGAGCATCGGCGCGCTGGCGACCACGGTCGACGGCAACATGCCGCCCACGCACGAGAACACCACGCACAACACCAGCACTGCCGCCTGCGACAGGTCCGCTGCAAAAATCGCCACGGAACAGAGGCCCATCACCGCGCTGCTGAGCGTGATCAATGCCCACCGCGCCATTACGCCGCGCGACAGCAGTTGCCCGGCGATCAGCGTGCCGATTGCATTGGTGGCGGCTGCGAACGCGGTGAATGCGCCCGCTGTCGTCACCGTCATACCGAGCCGGTCGATCAACAGCACCGGCAGGAAACTGAACAACGCAAAGTACTGTAGCGTGTAGGTGGCAAAGCAGAGCGCGAGCAGCGCCGAGCCGGCATTCCGGATCGTGCGTCCCGCGCCGCCCAGCACGTCGCGCAGAGGCACCTTCCCGCCCGCCGCCCCATTCCCTGACGCGCCGCCCGGCACCACCATCAGCACGAACATGGCGGCCAGCGCCGCAAGCGCGGCCGTCGCCCACCACACGCCCCGCCATCCTTGCACAAAGCCGCCGGCAGCCAGCACCAGGGCCATGCCCGTCGGCATGTACGAGGACCACAGGCTGAACGCCAAGTCGCGGTCCTTGGTGGCAATGACCTCACGCAGCATGGATGGCCCGGCAATCGTGATGAACACGAAGCCGAGACCTTCCAGCGTCCGCATCGCCAGCAGCAGCGGATAGCCGTGCGACGCCGCCGCCATCGCGCTGCCGACAGTAATGGCCGTCAACCCCGCCACCAGCAAACGCCGCGCGCCGAACCGGCCCACCAGTGAACCCACCGGTATGCCGCAGGCGACGCCCAGCAAGGAGAAGATGGCCATGATCCAGCCGGCATCGGTCAGGTCCAGGCCAAGATCCGCCCGCAATGCGGGAATCGTGATGACCACCTTGCCGACCTGGAACGCGGCCACGATGCCACTGGCGACGATGGCGGAGACGGCAAGCCAATGGGTGTGACGTAGATCAATGGCGGCCAAGGTCATGGCTCCGCGGGTGCATCGGTGTCTCGCTTGTCAATGTGCGCTCTCGGTGACTGGAGCGCTTCGAGGCACACTATAGCGCTGCTCCAGTCCTCTGCCACGGTGGGTGCTTCCTTTGAAGGGGGCGCCGAGCCCGCCAGGATCTGCTCAGCCAATGGCAAAGCGCTTCCTGATGCACGGGCACCAGGAAGCGCTTGAGGTCTTGCATTAAGCGGTTCGTCGCCAGCCGGACGGGCCTGGCGACACCGTGATCAGAAGTCGATCGATGCCGAAAGCACGAACGTGCGCGGCGAGCCGACAGCCACGTACGTCCCCGTCGTCAGCCAGTAGTTCTTGTCGAACAGGTTTTCGATGTTCGCGCGGAATACGACGGACTTGCCCGAGATGTTGGTGCGGTAACGCGCGCCGATGTCGAACCGCGTCCAACTGTCGAAACGCTGCGTGTTGGTCACGTTCAGATTCGAGCCGCTGGTATAGACGGCGCGACCATTCAACGCCAGCCCCTGGACCCAGGGGGTATCCCAGTCCAGACCCGCGCTGGCGGTGACCGCGGGCACGCCTTGCACCGTGTTGCCAACGTTGGCGGCGGTGATCGAACTGGTGACTTCGGGTTCGGTGAATGCCACACCGGCGATGCCACGCAGACCCGGCTGGATCTCGCCGTACGCCGACAATTCCAGCCCGCGGTAGCGGGTTTCGCCGGTATAGCCCAACGTCTGATTGGCGATCGGCAAGGGGCCAATGGCCTGCGACAGCGGACGCGTGATCTGATACAGCGCGGCGCTGGTCGTCAGACGGCCAAAGTCCACCTTCACCCCAGCTTCCAGTTGCTTGGACTTGTACGGTGGCAGGACCTCGCCCCGGTTCGCGTATTGAGCGCCAACAATCTGGCCGCGGGTCAGACCTGCTGTGTAGTTACCGTAAACCGACACGTTCTGGATCGGCTTGAACACAATGCCAGCCAGCGGTGAGACCGCGCTTGCCTTGTAAGGCGCAGTGGTTGGTGGGTTGGCGATGCTGTCCACCCGTGCCGTCTGATCGCGCAGCCCAAGCGTGATCAGCAGACGGTCATCGGCGAACGACATGGTGTCGCTGATGGCCAGGCTGTGCAGCGTGGTTTCAGTCAACATTTGCGGGTCGAGACGGGCTGCTGTGACCGGAACGAGCGGGCTCGGGTTGTAGATGTTGGACGGAAAGCCCGTGGTAGTCCCGGTTTCATTGGTGCCCACGGTAAACGTGTTGCCGGCCTTTTGCACCAGTTGCGAGAATCCGACGTTGACCGTGTGCTTGACCGGACCCGTGTTGATGCGCCAGCGCGCGCCGACGTTGGCGCTGACAGTCTTTGAAATCGAATCGTAGAAGTTGT
Organism: Pigmentiphaga litoralis; assembly: GCF_048632615.1. Lineage (GTDB taxonomy): Bacteria > Pseudomonadota > Gammaproteobacteria > Burkholderiales > Burkholderiaceae_B > Pigmentiphaga > Pigmentiphaga litoralis_B. The sequence goes on along the minus strand of NZ_CP184479.1, from coordinate 5,023,256 downwards.
TGCGCACGCGGAAGTCGCCATTGCTGCTCACAGCCACCGTCGACTGCGGGAACACTTGGTCGGCCATGCCATCGCGATAGCCGATGCCCCCGTATACGGACAGCGTGTCCGTCACGTCATAGTCCAGACGCGTGGCAATCACATTTTCCCGTTGCACCAGCGCCGTACCGGGATACCAGTTCGCGCGCGCGTCCGGGGGCGAAGGAATCGCCGTCAGCGCGTTCAAGCTGATCTGCGGACGGAAGTTGTCCGTATCGTCGCGTTGCACGTAGGCGTCCAACGACCACTTCAGGCGCGATCCCTGGTAATCCAGTCCAAGCGCACCGAATTGCGTCTTCTGATCACCGCCGTTGACGGTGCCTTCACCGCCCCGCACCAAGCCGTTGAAGCGGATGCCCCAGGCATTGTCGACACCGAAGCGGCGGCCGATGTCGGCGCCCACGGCCAGATTCGACTTGCTCGTGAACGTCGTGGTCAATCGGGTCAGCGGGACGTCGCCAGCGCGCTTCGTTACCGCATTGATGCTGCCGCCGACGCTGCCGCCCGGAGCAATACCATTGATCAGCGTGGCAGGCCCTTTCAGGACTTCAACGCGTTCCACCAGCTGTGCGGGCACCCTGCTGGCGGTCAGACCATACAACCCGTTGATGGCCACGTCGCCTGCGCCGACGGCCAGACCACGGATCGTGAAGGTGTCGTCGAACCCTCCGGTACCGGTCGTCAGACGCACCGACGGATCATTGATCACGATGTCCGCGAGCGTACGCGCTTGCGCATCTTCCAGCGCCTGCGAGGTGAAATTGATCGTGCTGAACGGTTGATTCATCACGTCGTCCGAGCCCAGCAGACCAAGGCTGCCGCCTCGTGCCACCTGCCCGCCGGGCGCAGGCGGCTGCAGACCGTTACCCGACGTTCCGACGACCGTCACTTCACCCAGCGCCGCCGGCTGGGCGGTCGTGGAAGGAGTTGTCGTGGCCGTCTGCGCCAGCGCATTGCCGGCGATCATCACAAAGCCGATCCCCGCCAGGTGGCGAACGATCGGACGCAGGACAGGGACAGCGCCGCGCGGCGACGCGGGGCGGGAAAGGTGCGAGTGAGGCATTGATGGGTCCGGAAGCACGGCACATGTAGCCATGCAGCAATGAGAGAGAAACTACGTACGTATCGGCGCTAATGATAACAATACTCACTTGTGTTTCTCTACGCATTTGACGCGAAGCTGAACGCTGTAGTGCTTAAAGTTGTTTGATCAACACACTTTCGCGTGGCCACGGCGCATCCTTCCCGACCCTGGCGCGCCATTCCGCGGCGGTAGAATCGATGCCCGTCATCCCTTCTGCTCGAGTCCTTCCCATGCGCATTGCCACCTGGAACATCAACTCCCTGACCGTGCGGCTGCCGCAAGTCCTCGCCTGGCTGCAGGACAACCCCATGGACGCACTGTGTCTGCAGGAGCTGAAACAGGTCAACGAGAAGGTGCCGGTCGACGCGTTCCGCGAAGCGGGGTATCACGTCGCGTTCATCGGGCAGAAAACCTACAACGGCGTCGCCGTCATTTCGAAGGCCGAGCCGCGCGACATCCAGCGCAACATTCCGGGCTTCGACGACGACCAGCAACGCGTCATCGCCGTCACGCTGGACTCGCCTCAGGGCGATGTTCGGATCATCTGTGCGTACTGCCCCAACGGTCAGGCCGTGGGTAGCGACAAGTACGAGTACAAGCTCAACTGGTACCGCGCCTTTACCGCCTTTGTGCAGGCCGAGATGGCCAGGTACCCACGACTGGCCGTGCTGGGCGACTACAACATTGCGCCCGAGGATCGCGACGTGCACGACCCGGCCAAGTGGGAAGGCAGCGTGCTGGTGTCCGAGCCCGAACGCAGCGCGTTCCGTACGCTGCTGGGCCTGGGGCTGTCGGACGCCTTCCGGCTGTTCGAGCAGGAACCCAAAATGTTCAGCTGGTGGGATTACCGGATGATGGGCTTTCGCCGCAACGCGGGTCTGCGGATCGACCACATCCTGCTGAGCGAACCGCTCAAGACGGTGTGCAGCGCCTGCATCATCGACAAAGGGCCTCGCCGCAACGAACAACCCTCGGATCACACGCCGGTGGTGGCAACGCTGGACCTCTGATGGTTGCGGGCGGCCCTGCCGCCCCGCGTGCACCCTGCTGGCGCGAACGCGCGACGCGCAGGACGGACATTCACGCGCAATTCCATTTCGAAACAGGAACGCTTCTCATTTCTGCTAAATTAGGGGGTGTCTCGTTCACCACGCGGCGAGCAACCGTCATCTACGGAGTCCACCGTGCATCCTCCTACCCTTCCCTGCGCCGTGCTGCCGCTGCGGCCCGGCACCCCGATGGAGCAATGGAAACAGGCGATCGAGGCTGGCAACGAGGCCTTCACCGGGCCTGAGCCGGCCACCGCGCTGGGGCACTACCGGCTGGCGCTCAGGCTGGCGCAGACCCTGGTGGGCGACTGGCCCGACCATGACGCCGCGCTGGCGGCGCTGGTGGTGTCCCACCACAACCTGGCGGATCTGCACCGGCTGAGCAACGCGCACGAAGCGGCGATCACCCAGGTGTGCGACGCACACGACGCGCTGCAAGGCCTGATTGCTGATCCGCTTACCGACCTGGCGCTGCGGCAGGCAGCCCTGCGGCATGCCCGCCAGACCCTGCATGAACTGTTGCGATGCGCCCGCACCGCGCCGACGCACGCGCGACTGCGAGCCAGCCTTGCGCACGACAGGCAAGGTCTGACGGTCGTTGCGGCCGCGGAATTTCCTACCCATTGACTGGCCTGCCGCGCCACGGTTCGCGCCCCCGGCACGAACGTTGCGGCGCAGCCTGCCGAGCCACCCCCGCTCCTGTCATCACGACACCCGCACGACGTCACGTTGTTCCATTCTGTCCACGGAGATCACACCATGCCTTATACCCTTCCAGCACTGCCGTATGCCTACGATGCTCTGGAGCCGCATATCGACGCCCAGACCATGGAAATCCATCACACCAAACACCACCAGACCTACATCAACAACGTCAATGCGGCGCTGGAAAACAATCCGCTTGGCGACCAGCCCGTCGAACAACTGGTCAAGTCGATCGACTCGCTGCCCGACAACTTGAAGGCTGTCGTCCGCAACAACGGCGGCGGCCACGCAAACCACAGCCTGTTCTGGACGGTGATCTCGCCCTCGGGGGCGGCGCGCCGACCGGTAGCGTGGCGGCGGCCATCGACTCGGACCTGGGCGGTTTCGACGCGTTCAAGGACGCGTTCACCAAGGCCGCATTGACCCGTTTCGGCAGCGGCTGGGCCTGGCTGAGCGTCACGCCGGCGGGCAAGCTCGTAGTCGAAAGCACGGGCAACCAGGACAGCCCGCTCATGACCGGCAACACGCCGATTTTGGGCCTGGACGTCTGGGAACACGCCTACTACCTGAAGTACCAGAACCGCCGCCCGGAATATATTTCGGCGTTCTACAACGTGGTGGATTGGCAGGAAGTGTCCCGCCGCTTCGACGCCGCCAAAGGCTGATCGCGTGGCTACCAGCAGCCGCCCTGCTCCCAACGGCCTGCACCTGATGCGCAAGCGCATCGGGGCGGTCATTGCCCTTGCCGGCCTGGTCATCCTGCTGCATCGCGCGTGGACCACCACCGCGATGCAGGACCCGAGGGTGATGAACGCTTTGCTGGGCGGCCTCATGGCGGCTGGAGCCACCGCGTTGGGCGCGCTGCCGGTCCTGTTCTCGCAACGCATGAGCGACCGCGTGCAGGACAGCCTGTTTGGCTTTGGCGCAGGCGTCATGCTCGCGGCCAGCGCCTTTTCCCTGGTGGTGCCGGGGATCGCGGCCGCGAAGGACCAGGGCGCCGGCCCGTGGGAAGCCGGCCTGATCGTTGGCGGCGCCATTTTGCTGGGCGCGCTGCTGCTGTTGCTGATGGAGCGATGGCTGCCGCACGAACATTTCATCAAGGGCGTCGAAGGCAGGCAAGGCGACGCGACGCCTCAGTCCATCAAGCGGACGTGGATGTTCGTGTTCGCGATCGCCTTGCACAATATTCCGGAAGGCCTCGCCATCGGCGTGGCGTTTGCCAGTACCGACCCGCTGCGCGCGGCTGCGCTGTCGACCGGCATTTCCATCCAGGACGTGCCCGAAGGGCTGGTGGTGGCGATCGCGCTGGCGTCGATCGGCTACCGCCGCGTGACGGCGGTCGTGCTGGCTGTGCTGTCTGGGCTCGTGGAACCGATCGCGGCCGTGTTGGGCGCGTCCTTGCTCAGCTATTCCGCGGCCCTGCTGCCATGGGGCCTGGGGCTCGCCGCGGGCGCCATGCTGTTCGTGATCAGCCATGAAATCATTCCCGAATCCCATCGCAAGGGGCACGAGGTCTATGCCACGGTGGGGTTGATGATGGGATTCGTGATCATGATGCTGCTCGACACGGCGCTGGGCTGATTCCCCAGCAGATCCAATCAGACGGGTAAGCGCTTCTCCGAACAGGGAATGCAGCGATATCCCCATTTTGTTAGCCTGGCTATTCTTTCACCTGGTGAATCTTTTCCCGGAGGAGGGACAGCATGGCAACTACAAGAAAGAAAACTCTGGCGACCCGCCGCAACGCGGACATTCGCCGCATGCCGGACAGGTCGGGTCCGGCGGGCACGTCGGCGAAAGCGGTCGCCGGGCGGCGTGTCGCCAGGTTCGGGGCGGCGGGCCTGGGATTCGCCGTCCTGGCGCTGGCAAGCGGCGCGGCCTCCGCACAAAGCGTACAGCTCTATGGCGCCATCGATACCGGGCTCGAGTACGTCACGCACGCCAACGCCGCGGGCAACGGCGTGCTACGCATGCCGACTGTCACGGGCGGCCTCATGGCGTCGCGCTGGGGCCTGCGCGGTCAGGAAGACCTCGGCGACGGACTGAAGGCGTCGTTCGCGCTGGAAAGCGGCTTTGGAACAGACAACGGTGTGCAAGGGCAAGGTGGGCGGCTGTTCGGGCGGCAGGCCTGGGTTGCGCTGGGCTCACGCCTTGGTCAGCTGACCTTCGGGCGCCAGTACAACGCCACCTTGTATGCCATTGGCGACGCCGATGTCATGGGGCCGGCCGTGTACGGTCTGGGCAGTCTCGACAGCTACATTCCCAACACGCGGTCCGATAATGCCATCGGCTATCGCGGGACCTACGATGCCTTTACGACGGTGCTGACCTACAGTCTGGGCCGCGACGTTTCCGCGGCAGGCGGGCCCGCCGCTACCAACTGCGCAGGCGAACGCGCCGACGACCGCAAGGCCTGCCGTCAGGTTGCCGGCACGCTCAAGTACGACACCCGCGGCGGCGGTCTCGCCATTGGCTACGATCAATTGCGCGGGGGTCCCAATGCGTCCGGCCTGTCGGCCAGCGACCGCACGGACACCCGGCAATTGCTGACCGGGTACCTCAAGCTGGGCCAACTGAAACTGGGCGCGGGTTGGATCGCCCGCAGCACGCGTGCCGCCAGCAAATCGGATAGCGACCTGTACTTCCTTGGCGCCAGCTATCCGCTGACGACCGCCTGGACGATAGACGCCGAAGTCGCCCGGCTGCGGACGTCGATCGACAACGGCAAGTCCACGCTTGCCGCGGCGCGTGCGACGTACGCCGTCAGCAAGCGCACGGCGGTGTACGGGTTGGCCGGCTTTATCGACAACAACGCCGGCGCCAACCTGTCGGTCAGCGGCGGGCAGGCGTTGAGCGGCCTGCCTTACGGTGTCAACCAGGCAGGTGTCATGGCAGGCATGCGCCACCTGTTCTGATCACCGCTCGCGGATGACACAACGGCCGGATCCCGCGGGACCGGCCGTCGTGTTCGTGGAAGGCGCAAAGCGCAGCGACGGTGCGTGTCATACCGGCCGCGCCAGTGTCCTATCGGGGTGCGAGCCGGATGGCGCCATCGAGCCGGATGGTTTCGCCGTTCAGATAGGCACACCTTGCGATGTTGACGACCTGCTCGGCGAATTCATCCGGCTGTCCCAGGCGCGACGGAAACGGAATCGCCGCCGCTAGAGACGCGCGAACCGCTTCGGACGCCGTCTGCAACAGCGGCGTATCGAAGATCCCGGGGGCAATAGCCATGGCGCGAATGCCGAACGGCGCGAACTCGCGCGCCATTTGCAAGGTAAGCGACGTCAGTCCGCCTTTGGCCGCCGCATACGCGGCCTGACCGACCTGGGCTTCGTAGGCAGCCGCGGACGTCGTGAAGACGATCGCGCCGCGCTCGCCATCGGCCAGCGGATCCAGCGTCATCATCTTTGCGGCAGCCAGGCGCGTCGCATTGAAGGCGCCGATCAGGTTCAGTTCCAGGATGCGCCGGAAGGCTTCCATCGGCATGGGGCCGTCTTTCCCCACGATGCGGGCCGGCGCACCGCCGCCCGCGCAATTGACCAGCAGGCGCGCGGGTCCGTGCGCGGCTTCCGCATGGAGCAGCGCGGCTTCGAGGGATTCGGTGCGGGTCACATCGCAATGAACCGCCAGGCCGCCAATGGCCTGGGCCAAGGATTGCGCGGCGTCGAGCTGGATGTCGAGTACGGCCACCCGTGCGCCAGCCTGCGCCAGGCGGCGTGCGGTGGCCGCGCCCAGTCCGGACGCACCGCCCGTGACAAGGACAGGGATATCAACGAGTTGCATGGGGACTCTCCTGATGCACTATGCGGACACGCCGCTGCCAGGCGACGCCACCCGCGCGCCGGGGCGAAATACACACGCGCCAGCCGGGTCCTGATACAGCTGTTCGACCAGGTCGGCGCGGCGGGCCAGCACCATGCGTTGATTGATCGACCCTTTGTCGGTCATCTCGCCAAGCGCAAGGGATGGCGGCTGCGTCATGACCATGGCCCGGCAGACGCGGAACGAGCTGCCCTGCGCGCGTGCCGCGCAGGTGTCGAGGACGCCCTGCACCCAGTCCGACAACCCGCTTTCGTTACCCGGCGCGGTCCAATGCGCAAGGCTGGGGGCGTGCAGGAACAGCAAGGCGCCCAGTTCGTGGCGGTCCTGGCCGGTGATCACCGCGTCCATCAGGTGCGGAGCGCCCGCCGCAATCAGCGAGGCGCGGACATCGCCAACGTTCACCCACGTGCCGCTGCTCAGCTTGAAGTCTTCGGCAATGCGGCCGTCGAATACCAGGCCCTGCGCGGGCTGTGCCGGATGCTCGAAGCGGGCTGCGTCGCCACTGCAAAAGAAGCCTTCGTCGTCAAAGGCGTCGGCCGTCAGATCCGGTTGCCGCCAATAGCCGGGCGTGACGTTCGGACCCTGGTAACGGACTTCCAGCTTGTTGCCGTGGGGGGCGAGTTTTACGGTCACGCCAGGCGCCGGCAGGCCGATCTTGCCGGCGACCCAGTCCGGCAGGTGCGCCGAGATCGCAAAGGGCGCGGTCTCGGTCATGCCCAGTCCCATCGTCATGGGAATGCGGTAGCCGCACGCTGCGACAGCATGGTCGTCGATGGCCACTTGCAAGGCGCGCGACAGCGCCGCGCCGACCGGAAAGATCAGCCGAAGACGAGAGAAGAACGACGTCCGCAGCGCGGAATCGCCGCGCATCGCGCGCGTCAGCAACTCCATGCCCTTGGGCACGGAGTAGTACACGGTCGGAGAGACATCCCTGAGATTGCGCAAGGTCTCGGCAAACCCGTCGTCGGTGGGTTTGCCGTCATCAATGAAGAGACTGCCGCCGTGATAGAGCACCAGCCCGAAGTTGTGGTTGCCGCCTGCCGTATGGTGCCACGGCAGCCAATCAACCAGCACGGGCGTGTCCTCGCCCATGAAGGGGTAGCACTGCGTGTACATCTGCAGATTCGAGCAGATCATGCCGTGCGTGTTGATCACCGCCTTGGGCATCCGCGTCGATCCAGAAGTGAAGAGGAATTTCGCGATCGTCGACTCGGTGACCGCGGCATGCGCGGCATCGACCCGTGCGGTGGTCACCGTCGCCTGCAGGTCCGCGAAGGATGTGCAGGCCCGTCCCGGGACCTCGCCATGGGTGACCACGATCTCAACGTCTTCGGGCACCGCGTTCAGGATCGCGCGCGAGAAGGCGCCGCCGTCGGCGGCAAACACCATTCCAGGCGTCAGCAGTTCGACGGCATGACGCACCTTGGCGCCATCGGTCGCCAGCAGCGAATAGGCAGGCGACAACGGAACGTAGGGCAGGCCCACATGCATGGCCGCCAATCCCAGCAAGGCGTGTTCGAGATCGTTGCCCGACAGGATCAATAAGGGCCGGTCTTCGCTCAACCCGCGTTGCAGCAGCGCTTCGGAAAGCTGGCGCACGCGCGCGAGCGCATCGCCATAACTGAGGTGCCGCCACTGCCCGGCGGCGTCGCGTTTTGCCAGAAAGGTGGCGGTGGGCGTGCGCTGCGCCCAGTGCACCAGTAGGTCGGTGACCCGTGCCGGACTGGGTTGCAAGGGGTCGGTCGACCGCAGCAGCCAGACACCGTCCGGTCGTTGGGTCACGTCCGCTGCATAAGGCCCGAAGCGCATGGGCCGCAAAGGCAGAGGCAGCGGTTCGCCGGGCAAGGATGTCGTCATGGTGTGTCTCCTGAATGTCGCGCGGATCGTCGAACGTCCGCGTCTGTACGAGCAAGCGCCTGGCAAGCCAGGCCGCCGAAAAAGGCAAGACTGATGGACTTGCCTCAGCTCGGCACCACTTTCGCGGCACGTTTGTCGAGAAAGGCCGCGACGCGCTGCTTGGCTTCGTCGTCGCCTTGGGTGATGGCAGCCATCAACGACTCGGTCATCAAGCCGTGTTCCATCGGCTGCTCCGCAATCAACGGCAACGCATTCGTGATCGCGAAGTTGGACAAGGGCGCGTTGCCGGCAATGCGCCGGGCCAGTTCGCGCGCCTTGCGCATGCCTTCGCCGGCGGGCGTCAGGTAGTGGGCCAGGCCCAGCTGCACGCCTTCGGCGGCGCCGTACACCCGGCCGGTCAGCATCATTTCCGCGACGCGTGAGAAGCCGATCAGCTTGGAAATCCGCACCGATCCGCCGCCGCCCACGAAGATGCCGCGCTGCCCTTCAGGCAAGCCGAAATAGCCGCTCTCTTCCACCACGCGCACATGGGTGGCCGCGGCAAGTTCCAGCCCGCCCCCCACGACCGCGCCATGCAACACCGAGATCACTGGCACCCTGCCGAACTGGATCTGGCGGAACGCTGCGTACCATTGGTGCGAATGCATCATGCTTTCCGCCGGCGTCGACGCGTTCAGCTCGGACAGGTCCAGACCGGCACTGAAGTGGTCGCCCTCCCCGTTCAGGATGACCACGCGAACCGATGCCGGCAGGTTGTCGAACGCCGAACGCAGCGCGCCGACGACCGGCAGGCTGATGGCGTTGCGTTTGGCGGGCCGGTTCAAGGTGAAGACCGCAATGTCGTCGTCGATCTGCTGGCGCAACAGTGCGTGGGAAGTGGTGTCGTTCATCGTGCCGCCTCTAGAACAGAAGGAGAAGGAGGGACAGGCGCCGGCGCAGGCCGGGCCAGTCCCAGGTAAGCGTCGACCACCTTCGGGTGGCTTTCGAGATCGCTGGCGGCGCCTTGGAGCACCATGCAGCCGTTTTCCAGGACATAGCCGTAGTCGGCCACGCGCAGTGCGGCGCGCGCGTTCTGCTCGACCAGCAGCGTGGACACGTCGTGTCCGCGCAAGCTGGCCACCACGTCCAACACCTCTTGCACGATGCGTGGCGCAAGACCCAGGCTGGGTTCGTCAAGCATCAGCAGACGCGGTTTGCCCATCAGGGCGCGGCCAACGGCCAGCATCTGCCGCTCGCCGCCGGACAGGGTGCCGGCCAGTTGCCGCGCGCGCTCTTTCAGACGCGGGAACAGGTGATAGACCCAGTCGAGCTGATCCAGGGGCTGCGCTTCGCCTGCGCGATAGCGCCGGAAGCCGCCAAGACGAAGGTTGTCGGCTACGGTCATGTCGGCAAACAGCTCCCGCTTTTCGGGCACCAGCGCCATGCCGCGCATGACGCGGCCCACCACATCGCGCCGCGTCAGCGATTCGCCGTCCAGGCGGATGTCGCCGCGGGCCTTGAGCACGCCCATCAAGGCATTGAGCAGGGTCGACTTGCCCGCGCCGTTCGGGCCGATGACGGTCACGATGCTGCCCGCGCGCACTTGCAGCGACGCGCCGAGCAAGGCGTCGACCTTGCCATAGCTGGCGCTCAGGCCGGCCACGTCGAGCAAGGGTGGCGCAGGCAGAGCGGGCGCTTGCGAAGCACGTGCAGGCTGTTCGGCAGGTCCCACGTCGGGGCGGTCCATGGGGGTAACGACGGGGCGGTCCACACGGACCGGGATGGCGTTCATGCATCGCTCCCGAGGTAGGCTTCGCGGACGGCCGGATGCTGCTGGATCTCGGCCGGCGTGCCGTCGGCGATCTTCTTGCCGTACACCATGACGACGATGCGGTCGGCGAGTCCCATCACGAAGTCCATGTCGTGTTCGACGAGCAAGAGGGTCATGCCTTCGGCGCGGAGTGCGGCAAGAAGCGACGCCAGCGCCTGTTTTTCCAGATGCCGCAATCCGGCGGCGGGCTCGTCCAGCAGAAGCATGGTGGGGTCGCTTGCCAGCGCCCGCGCGATTTCGACCAGACGCTGTTGACCGAGGGCCAGACTGCCTGCTTCCGCATGCATCAGGCCGTCGAGTCCCACCCGCTTCAAAGCTTCGGCCGCCTCGTACAAACGTTGCCGCTCCACCGGGCGATCGAATCGCAGCACCGACCGCCAGACGCTGGCCGGGGCGCGCAGATGCGTGCCGAGCGCGACGTTTTCGAGGACGGTCATGTCCGGAATCAGCTTGACGTGCTGGAAGGTCCGGGCCATGCCCAGGCGCGCAATGTCACGCGCGGGCAAGCCGTCGATGCGGGTCGGCCCAAAGGCGATCCGCCCCGCGCTGGCCGACAGCGCGCCGGTAATCAGGTTGAAGGTGGTGGACTTGCCCGCGCCGTTGGGGCCGATCAACGCAACGATGCTGGCAGGCGCGACCTGGAAGCTGACGCCATCGACCGCCTGCAGTCCGCCAAAGCGCTTGCCTACCTCTGTCAGGGTCAGCAGCGCGCCATCGTGCCGTGGGTTGGCGCGACGTGGCAACGGCGGGGACGGCAACACGGCCCGGGGCGCGCGGTCGGGGACCAGGCGCCGCAGATGGGGCCACGCACCATGGGGCGCGAAGCGCAGCAGCACGACCAGCACGGCGCCGAACACGATCAATTCGACGTTGCCGGCCGTGCCCAGCAAGGACGGCAGCACGGTCTGCAACTGGTCCTGCAGCAGCTTCACGAGCCCCGCGCCCACCACGGCGCCCCAGACGTTGGCCATTCCGCCCGCGATCAGCATGATCACGTACTCCAGACTGGCGTTCAGTCCGAACGGCGTCGGATTCACGGCGCGTTGCAGATACATGTACAGCCAGCCGGCGACCGACGCGAGCATGGCGGCAAGCACGAAGATCAGGCGTTTGCTGGCTACCGTGTCCACACCGAAGGACTCGCTGAGCAGACGTCCATGCTTGAGTGCGCGCAGGACTCGGCCTGGCTGAGAGTCCAGCAGGTTGCGGAGGCCCCATCCGCACAGGCCGACACAGGTCCAGATGAGCGCGTACATGGCGCGGCCGCTGCGCAGTTCGAGTCCGAACAGCGACAGCGGGGCGAGGTTGGCCAGTCCGTCGTACTTGCCCAGCGCCGCCACGCTGCCGAACAGGTAGTACAGGGCCAGGCTCCATGCGATGGTGGCCAGGGCAAGATAGTGCCCCGACATGCGTATGGTGACGGCACCAATCACGTATGCGCACACCCCCGTGACCAGCAGGCCGAACAGCAGCGTGGCCCACGCCGGCGCATCCAGCGTGCTGCTCAAATACGCACCGGCATAGGCGCCAATGCCGACAAAGGCGGCCTGCCCGAAGGACGTCAGTCCGGCCACACCGGTCAGCAACACGAGTCCGAACACGACGAGTGCATAGAGACCGATGTAGTTGGCTTGCGAGATCCAGAACTCCGGCACGGCTGTTGACCAGGGCACTGCCGCGACCAGCAGCACCAAGGCGATCTGGCACGCCCGGCGCCAGTGCGCGCTACGGCCCGGGGACGCAGCGACACCAGCGCCGCTCGCGGGAATATCGACAGATTTCATGTTCATTCCTCTGCGTTGTGCGCACCGCCGCGCATCGACAGCCACAGCAAGACCGGGATGACCGACAGGAACACGATGGCTTCCTTGAAGGCGCTGGCGGCGTAGGACACGCCGGACTCGAAGATGCCGAGCAACAACGCGCCGGCCAGGGTCAAGGGATAGCTTGCCAATCCGCCGAAGATCGCGGCGACGAAGCCTTTCAGCCCGATCAGCAGGCCCGAGTCGTAATAGAGCGTCACCACCGGAGCGATCAGGATTCCGCACAGCGCGCCAAGGAAGGCGGCGATGGCGAACGAGACGCTGCCGGAAAACGGCACCGAAATGCCTACCAGGCGCGCGCCCAGCGTATTGGATGCCGACGCCCAGAGCGCCTTGCCATACAAGGTGCGCTCGAACAGCAGCCAGAGCGCCGCGATCAGGATCGCGGTGGCGACCACGACGACAATGCTTTGCCCGCTCAAGGACAGGTCACCCAGCGGCACCTGCACATCCCAGAACGGCAGCGTGCGGAAACCGTCCACCCCGAAGAACAGCAGGGCAAGACCATTGAGCACGAAGTGCACGCCCACGGACACGATCATCAGCACGAGCACGCTGGCATCGACCAGGGGCCGGTACACCACGCGGTAGAGCAGCGGTCCCATGGCGGTCACCAGCGCCGTTGCGACCAGTCCTTGCGCGACCAGCGGCAAGGACGCCTGCGCCGCCCAGACCGTCAGCGCGACGATGGCCAGGGGAATGCCCAGACAGGTCAGCGCGATGCGGCCGAAGCGCCTGGGTTCCCGGTCACGCACCGCCGCCGCCAGCTCGAGCGCGGTCGCAACGACGGACAAGGCCGCGAGCAGCCAGATGGTGGCGGGCACCTTGCCGTCCTGGAGCATGGCGAGGCTCAGGCCCCCAAACACCACCCATTCGCCCTGCGGCAGGAAAATGACACGGGTGACCACGAACAGCAGGACAGTCGCCATGCCCAGCAGCGCATAGACGGCGCCGGTGGTCACGCCGTCCTGCAACAGGGCAGCGCCAATAGCAAACGATTCCATGGCGGCGGCTCAGGGCTGGGCGATGTGCCAGTCGCCGGCGCGCCAGGTGACCATGACCCGCGCGTCCGGGCCGTAGCCCCAATGGTCGGACGGGGTGTAGCGCAACACGCCCTTGGTGGTGGCAATGCCACCGGCAGCGCCGGAGTTTTCGAGCGCATCGCGCAGGGCCGAACGGAATTCGGCCGTGCCCGTCTTGCCGTGCTTGAGCGCAAGCGGCACGACCTGCTGCAGCATGATGCCAATGTCGTAGATGTGGGCGCTGAACTGGGTGCGCGTCTTGGCGCCATACTTGCCTTCGTACGCCTGTACGAATTCGAGAGCCAGCTTGCGGCCCGGATGGCTGTCGGGCAGTTGTTCGGCCACCTGCTCGGGCCCGGACATGACGAACGCCCCGTCGGCGTCTTTGCCGGCCAGCCGGATGAAATCGGGCGTCAGCGACGCCGCCGTGTGATAGATCTTGCCGCGATAGCCGCGGTCCTTCAGCGCCTTTTGCGGCAAGGCCGCGCCGCCGCCCACGGCAACCACGAACACCGCGTCGGGCCGTGCCGCCGAGATCTTCAAGGCCTGCCCTGCCACGCTGGTGTCGGCGCGGGTGAAGCGTTCAACCGCCACCACCTTGATGCCCAGGCCGGCGGCCTGCCTGTCGAGCGCCACCAGATGGCTTTCGCCGTAGGCGTCCGACAGCCCAAGGAAACCCAGGGTCTTCACGCCCGCGGCCTTCATCGCCAGCAGGACACCTTCGGTGTAGTAGTCGGCATGCATGACGTCGCGGAACACCCATTTATCGCGGCCGGGCTGCAGTTCGGCAGGCGATGGCGCGATCTGTACCGTCTGCCCTTCGTCGGCCACCTGAGCAATCGCAATCGCCGCGGGCGTGTTGGACGCACCCACAATGACGTCGACCTTTTCTTCGATGAAGCGGCGTGCGTTCTTCATGGCGATGGTGGGGTCCGCCGCGTCGTCCAGCACCACGAACCGCACCTTTTCACCGGCAATGGTCTCGGGCCATAGCGCAAGCGCATTGCGCGCCGGCAGGCCCAGGGACGCTCCCGGACCCGTCAACGCCAGGCTGACGCCCACTGTCAGGTCGGCATGCGCGGTGGTGAAGGCAAGGGATAAAGCGAGCGCGAACGCTGCCTTGGTGTGTGCTTTCATGGTGTCTCCTTGGTGACCGGCGGTGTGAGACCGCTGAACGGCTTTTCACGAATCATTTGCCAGGGATCTTATTAGCCTGGCTAATCATTAGTCAATGGTAAAGTCGCCGCTAGGGGTTTTGCCTGTTTCGGGCATCCCGTAGCCACCCTCCGTCCATGTTTCCTTCCTTCCACCGCCGAGTCCATGCAGAAAGCCAGCGCAACCGCCCGTAAACGGTCCACCCAGCGTGCCCGCCGCAGCAGCGACGACGCGGCCGGGGCCCCTGGCCTCGACCCGGCCGCCCCTTCCCTCGTCCCCGAAGATCTGAGCCAGATGTGGGATTCGCTGGGCTATTGCATCAAGCGCGCGCAAGTACGCACCTACGCCATGCTGTTCGAGATGGTCATGGGCGGCGAGATGACGCCCGCGCGCATGACGGCGTTGAACATCATCGATACCGATCCGGGCATCAACCAGTCGGCGCTGGCCGCGCGGCTGGGCATCACCGGACCCAGCGTGGTGAAAGTCGTGGACGCGCTGGAACGCCTTGGGCTGATCGACCGGCGGCTGACCGAAGGCGATCGGCGCACGCGATCGCTGTTCCTGACTGAACACGGCGTTGCCGAGCTGAAGGCCCTGCGGGACAACGCGGCGCGCTACGAAGAAGCGATCGCAAAGAATCTGTCGGCCGTTGAACGGCGCACGCTGATCGCCTTGCTCGACAAGGTCGCCGAGCCCTGACAACGAACAAGGGGCCCGAAGGCCCCTTGTCGTGGTTCAACCCAGGCTGGTCCGCGCGGCAGTCATTCCCCTTCGTCCAACCCCAGGTCCTGGATCTTGCGCGTGATCGTGTTGCGGCCGATGCCCAGCTTGAGCGCCGCTTCGATCCGCCGCCCGCGTGTGGCGCGCAGCGCGGTGGTGATCAGCATGCTTTCGAATTGGCGCGTGAGCGCCTGCATGATGTCGGGGTCGCCGCGCGACAGGCGTTGCTCGACGTCGGCCTGCAAGCCGTTGAGCCATTGCGCCGTCCCTCGGTCGCCGGTGGGCAGGCCCATAGCCGCAGCGGCATCGGCGGGCGCGGTACCAGGCAGGTAGCTGGCCGTACCCGGCGCGGGGCCGGCGCCACGATCGGCCATGACCGGGCTGAACGCGGACGAGCCGCCGTGATCGAACGCGGACTTGTCGGTACGCAAGGCGCCGCCGTCGGCCAAGACGGCGTCACGGCTCACCTGATCCATCAATTCCGGCGGCAGGTCCTGCACGTCCACGGTCTGCGCCGGCGCCATCACGGTCAGCCAGTGGCAAACGTTTTCCAGTTGGCGGACGTTGCCGGGGAATGGAAACCGGGCCAGTGCAGCCAGGGCGGCCGGCGTGAAGCGCTTGGTATCGACCCCCAGGTCGCGGGCGCTGCGAGCCAGGAAGTGCTTGGCCAGCAGCGGAATGTCTTCGGACCGCTCGCGCAGCGGCGGCAGGCGCAGGCGGATCACATTCAGACGATGGAACAGGTCTTCGCGGAACAGGCCCTGTTTGACGCGTTCTTCCAGATGCTGGTGGGTCGCGGCAATGACACGCACATTGGCATGCACGGGACTGTGGCCGCCCACCCGATAGAAGCTGCCATCGGACAACACGCGCAGCAGCCGCGTCTGCAGTTCGGCCGGCATGTCGCCGATTTCATCGAGGAAGAGCGTGCCGCCGTCCGCCTGTTCGAAGCGGCCGCGCCGCATGCTTTGCGCGCCGGTGAACGCGCCGCGCTCATGGCCGAACAGTTCGGATTCGAGCAGGTCGCGCGGAATGGCCGCGGTGTTGATCGCCACGAACGGACCGGCGGCGCGCGCGCTGTGGCGATGCAGGGCCCGGGCCACCAGTTCCTTGCCGCTGCCCGACTCGCCCGTGATCATGACCGTGACCTGCGATTGCGACAGGCGGCCGATGGCGCGAAAGACTTCCTGCATGGCCGGCGCCTGCCCGAGGATCTCGGGGGTGCCCACCAGCGATTCGTCGGCCGACGCTTCTTCGCGCAGGCTTTCTTCCACCGCGCGCCGGATCAGTTCGGTGGCGGTGTCCACATCGAACGGTTTGGGAAGGTATTCAAAGGCGCCGCCCTGGAACGCCGACACGGCGCTTTCCAGGTCGGAGTACGCCGTCATCACGATCACCGGCAGCGCCGGGAAACGACGCTTGACGGCCTGGAGCAATTCGATACCGCTGGCGCCGGGCATGCGGATATCGGTAACGAGCACCTGGGGCACGTCGTCGTTCAGGGCCTCGAGGGCTTCACGGGCCGTGCCAAAGCTGCGGGTCGGAAGGTTTTCGCGCGCCAAGGCCTTTTCAAGCACCCAGCGGATCGAACGGTCATCATCTACGATCCAGATTGGTTTCATCGCTTGCTTCCGGGGAACGCTTCCAGGGATAGTGCATCTGGCTCTCAATTCAGGGCAACGGCAACAACATCCGGAAATCGGTCATGCCAGGCCGGGTGTCGCATTCGAGCAGGCCTTCGTGCTGCTGCACGAAGGTCTGTGCCAACGTCAGTCCAAGACCGCTGCCTCCTTCGCGTCCGGAGACCAGCGGGTGAAAGATCCGGTCCTGCAATTCCGGAGGAATTCCCGGACCGTTATCCACCACATGCAATTCCAATGCCAGCTTGAAACGTTGCTTGGCCAGAATGACCTGGCGTGCCACCCGCGTGCGCAAAACGATTTCGGCATCGCCTTCCGAAATGCGTTCATGCAGCGCCTCGGCGGCGTTGCGGACCACGTTAAGCACCACCTGGATCAGCTGCGATTTGTCGCCGCGAAATTCGGGCACCGACGTGTCGTAGTCCCGCACGATGCGCAGGCCGCGCGGGTACTCGGCCAGCACCAGCGACCGCACCCGTTCGCAGACCTCGTGGATGTTCACGTCGCTGACGATACGCGGCGCGCGATGTGGCACCAGCAGCCGGTCCACCAGCGTCTGCAGCCGGTCGGCCTCCTGGATGATGACCTGGGTGTATTCGGTCAATGACGCGTCGGCCAGCTCGGCTTCAAGCAGTTGCGCGGCGCCGCGCAGCCCGCCAAGGGGATTCTTGATTTCGTGGGCAAGGTTGCGTAGCAGTTCGCGGTTGGCTTGCGCCTGTTCGAGCAGGCGCTCTTCGCGATCGACCTTGAGCTGCTGTTCGACCTCGCGCAGTTCGACCAGCACAGGCCACGGGTGGCCTTGCAGCGCGACGACGGTGGCGGTGACCTGCACCGGTTCGCGGCCGATACGATCGATCGTCAGCATCTGCCGCTTGTCGGCAAATCGCTGCGAGATCGCTTCCTGGAATGACTTGTAGAGCTCGTCGCCGTCGCGAAAGAAATCGCACAGCGGCATCGCGTACAGCTGGCGCACCGATACCTCGAACAGGTCTTCGGCGGGCGCATTGGCATGCCGTATCAGACCATCCTCATCGAGGATCAGCACGGCGCTGCCGAGCATTTCGAACGCGGAAAAGTCGGGACCGGAATGGCCCGAGGGAGCGGAAGGATCGAGGCTGTTCATACAATTGAAAACGGGGCGATTGCCCGCCCCGTTTCTCCCTAGTGACTCAACGCCTGCTTAGTAGGCGTAGTACATGTCGAACTCGACGGGGTGCGTCGTGGTGCGCATGCGCGTGACGTCTTCCATCTTCAGCGCGATGTACGCGTCGATCATTTCCTTGCTGAACACGCCGCCACGGAGCAGGAATTCGTTGTCGTTTTCCAGGGCTTCGAGGGCTTGTTCCAGCGACGAGCAGACGGTCGGGATCTTCTTGTCTTCTTCCGGCGGCAGGTCGTACAGGTTCTTGTCGGCCGGATCGCCAGGATGGATCTTGTTCTGCACGCCGTCCAGGCCGGCCATCATCAGTGCCGAGAAAGCCAGGTACGGGTTCGCCAGGGGATCCGGGAAGCGCGTTTCGATACGGCGGCCCTTCGGGTTCGCAACGTAAGGAATACGGATCGACGCCGAGCGGTTGCGAGCCGAGTAAGCCAGCTTGACCGGAGCTTCGTAGTGCGGAACCAGACGCTTGTACGAGTTCGTACCCGGGTTGGTGATGGCATTCAGCGCACGAGCGTGCTTGATGATGCCGCCGATGTAGTACAGGGCGAATTCGGACAGGCCGGCATAGCCGTTGCCCGCGAACAGGTTCTGGCCGTCTTTCCAGATCGACTGGTGAACGTGCATGCCGGAACCGTTGTCGCCAACGATGGGCTTGGGCATGAACGTGGCGGTCTTGCCGTAGGCGGCGGCGACGTTCCAGATGGTGTACTTCATGATCTGGTTCCAGTCGGCGCGCTGGACCAGCGTGCTGAACTTGGTGCCGATTTCGAGCTGGCCGGGACCGGCCACTTCGTGGTGGTGCACTTCGACCGGCACGCCTTGCTGTTCGAGCAGCAGGCACATTTCCGAACGCAGGTCCTGGAAGGAATCGACCGGGGGCACGGGGAAGTAGCCACCCTTGACGGCCGGACGATGGCCCATGTTGCCGCCTTCGTAGTCGATGCCGGTGGACCACGAGGCCTCTTCCGACTTGACCTTGACGAAGCAGCCAGACATGTCCACGTTCCAGGTCACACCGTCGAATACGAAGAATTCAGGTTCCGGGCCGAAGAAGGCAGCGTCGCCCACACCCGAGGACTTCAGATAGGCTTCGGCGCGCTTGGCGATCGAGCGCGGGTCGCGGTCATAACCCTTCATGTCCGACGGTTCGATCACGTCGCAGGTCAGGATCAGGGTGGTTTCTTCGCGGAACGGGTCCAGGCGGGCAGTGCCCGGTTCCGGGATCAGCAGCATGTCGGAGGCTTCGATGCCCTTCCAACCAGCGATCGACGAACCGTCAAAGGCGTGCCCAGTCTCGAACTTGTCTTCGTCCACTTGGTGGGCCGGCACCGAAACGTGCTGCTCTTTGCCGCGGGTGTCGGTGAAGCGGTAATCAACGAACTTGACCTCGTTATCCGCGATCAGTTTGAGGACGTCTTTGGGCGTTGCCATTAGGGCTCCTGATAGTCTCGTAGGGCTTGCCGCCCGGGAAACATTCCGCGGTCGATCAAGCGTAATTGGTCGTGCATGCAGACCGAGCCGGCGACTCGATACTGGACAGTTGCGGTCTTACGTAAGCACATTACATGCCAGTAACCGCTGGTAAATCGCGCCCCGGCAAGATGCAGGGCCGCGCCGAATTCTCGCACATTGCGGCGCGGCGGACACGCCAGCGCAGCGCACCAATATAGGACATTCCAGAGAATTCTTGGCACACAGTCGGTGCGTTTTTGTGACCAACCCAAAAATGCACCGAGTCAGTGCGCGTGACGATCTGCCCGTTTTCGTGCAAGGTTTTTGTCAGCTATCCGAGTCGCCCAGAAACAGTTCCTGAAGGTCGTTCAGAAAGCGCGCGCCCAGCGGCGTGGCCTTGATGCGTGCCGGGTCAGGATCCAGCAGCCCCCTGCGCACGGCTTCCTCCAGGGGACGGGCGATGACCTGCAGGCCCAGCCCGGTTCGCTCGGCAAAGCTTGCGGTCGGCACGCCGTTGGACAGACGCAGCGCGTTCAGCATGAATTCGAACGGCAGGTCGGCGGGCGCAACGATGCGTGACTCGGCAAGGTGCGTCGCGCCCTCAGTCGGCGCAAGCAGCTGCGCCATCCAGGTGTCCGGGCTGCGCACTCGGGCTTCACGAACGATGCGATCGTGGAATGACAGCTTGCCGTGCGCTCCAGGTCCGATGCCCAGGTAATCGCCAAATTCCCAGTAGTTCTGGTTGTGGAGACATCGCGCGCCGGGCTTGGCATACGCCGACACTTCGTAATGCTCGAAGCCCGCCGCGGTCATGCGGTCTTCGATCACGTCCTGCATGTCGAACGCCACATCGTCGTCAGGCAGGATGGGAGGATATTTGGCAAACACGGTGTTCGGTTCCATCGTCAGGTGATAGACCGACAGATGCGTCGTCCCGAACGACAGGGCGGTCTCCAGATCCTGGCGACAGGCGTCCACCGTCTGGCCGGGCAACGCGAACATCAAGTCCAGGTTGACGCGCGGAATGAAGCGCTGCGCGATCTCGATGGCCGCGCGCGCCTCGTTGCCGTCATGGATGCGCCCAAGCGCCTTCAGGCTGGCGTCGTCAAAGCTCTGGATACCCAAAGAGATCCGGTTGACGCCACTGGCCGCATAGGCCTGGAAGCGCCCTGCTTCCACCGTGCCCGGATTCGCTTCCATCGTGATCTCGGCATCGGGCAGCAGCGGCAGGCGCGATCGGATCATGGCCAGCATGGCATCGACCGTTTCGGCCGACAGCATGCTGGGCGTGCCGCCGCCGATAAAGATCGACACCACCTTCCGGCCCCACACCAGCGGCAGGCTTTGGTCCAGGTCGGCGGCAAGCGCGTCCAGGTAGCGGGCTTCGGGCAGCGTGTCCGGCGCCGCATGCGAATTGAAATCGCAATACGGGCATTTGCGCACACACCAGGGCACGTGCACATACAGCGCCAGCGGCGGCAGGCTGGTCAGGATGGTCTGCCCGGGCACGGCGAAGGGCATCGCCAGCTTGGTTTGGGCGCCGCCTGGTTGGCGACGCGGATCGGGATGGAGATAGGCATGGGTTACGACAGGGATAGGCGTGACACCGGGAGGTTTTCAGGAAGGCGTCTCGGTCGAAGCTGGGGTCGGGGTCGGGATTGGAGCGGTGAGCAGGTGGTCCCGGCTTGCATCATCAGAAGGCGTCCAGCTTGTCCATCAGCACTGCCAATGCCTGCGCGCGATGGCTGACACGGTTCTTTTCTTCGGACGTGAGTTCCGCCGCGGTCTTGCCCAGCTCGGGCAACAGAAAGTGCGCGTCGTACCCAAAGCCGCCTTCGCCGCGCGGTTCCGCAACGATCTCGCCCCACCACAGGCCTTCGCCGATCAGGGGCTGGGGATCGTCGGCGCTGCGCACCAGAACCAGCGCGGCGTAGTAGTAGGCGCGGCGGTCGCTGGCGTCTTTCAGCCGCTCGATCAACAGTGCGTTGTTCGCGGCATCGGACTTGTCGCCCCCGCTGGCCATGGCGGCAAAGCGCGCCGAATACACGCCGGGCGCGCCCCCCAGCGCGACGACGCACACCCCCGAATCATCGGCCAGCGCCGGCAGCCCGGTGATGCGGCTGGCGTGCCGCGCCTTGGCCAGCGCGTTTTCGATGAAAGTCACGTGCGGCTCGTCGGCTTCGGGCACGCCCAGGCTGCCCTGATTGACGACGTCGAAGCCCTTTTGCGACAGCAGCCGGGAAAATTCGCGGAGCTTGCCGGCGTTGTTGGAGGCCAGAACCAGTTTTGTCATTGGGAGTTCCTGAAGCGTGGTGCGTGGTGCGTCGTGTTGGTTGGGTGCGGGGTGTTGGGTGCGGGGTGCTGGTTACTTCGTCCTGCTGCGTGCTGCTTCCTGCGTCCCAGTTCAGGCCGCCGGCTTGGCCGATGCCAGCGCCTGCCGCTGCAGCGCAACGATCTCGGCAATGCCGGCCTGCGCCAGATCCAGCAGCGCGTTCATGTCGCTGCGCGTGAACGGCGCCCCTTCGGCCGTGCCCTGCACTTCCACGAAATCGCCACTGCCCGTCATGACCACGTTCATGTCGGTCTCGCACTGCGAGTCCTCGTCGTAATCCAGGTCCAGCACCGGCTCGCCCTTGTACATGCCCACCGACACGGCGGCCACGTGATCGATGATCGGCGATTCGGTCAGCAGGCCCTGCGCGATCAGCACATTGACGGCATCCTGCGCGGCCACGAAGGACCCCGTGATGCTGGCGCAGCGCGTGCCGCCGTCGGCCTGGATCACGTCGCAATCCAGATGCAGGGTGCGTTCTCCCAGTTTCTTCATGTCGAACACGGCGCGCACGCTGCGGCCGATCAGGCGCTGGATTTCCTGCGTGCGGCCCGTCTGTTTGCCCTTGGCCGCTTCCCGCGAACCCCGGGTGTGCGTGGCGCGCGGCAGCATGCCGTACTCGGCGGTGACCCAGCCTTCGCCCTTGCCTTTCAGGAATGGCGGCACTTTTTCTTCGATGCTGGCCGTGCAGATGACCTGCGTATTCCCGAACGTGACGAGCACCGAACCTTCCGCATAACGGGTAAAGCCACGGCGGATTTCCACGGCGCGCAGCGCGTTGGCGGCGCGGTCGGAAGGACGGCTCCAGGTCAGGATGGGCAGGTCGGTCATCGAAGAAAACTCCAGATAGGCAAAGGCGGCGGACGCGAAGCGTCGGCAATCCGCCATTGTACGGGGCGCAGGAAGGCGGGGTGAGATGGCGGGCCGTGCCGTGCTTGGCCAAGCCGCGCTGGGTGTGCCGCGTCCTCCGTCGCGCTTACGGAGTGTCCGCCGTATCATGGCGGTTGGCCCCGACCACCCAGCTGCCGCATGGCCGGCACCGCTGGTCGGCCATGACTCTCTCCCAAGGCAGACTTTGATGATACGCAGCATGACCGCATTCGGCGCCGCGCGCGCCGACACCGAACAGGGTTCCCTGTCGCTGGAACTTCGCGGCGTCAACAGCCGTTTTCTGGACCTGCACTTTCGCATGCCGGACGAGCTCAGGCACATCGAAGCGCCGCTGCGCGACCTGCTGACCCGGTCCATCGCCCGCGGCAAGATCGAAGTGCGCGCGGGCATCCAGCGCCGCGTCCGCAACGATCCCGACGCGCTGAATATGGCCGCGCTCGAACAGGCCGCCGCCCTCTTCCGCAAGGTCCAGGCCGTCGTGCCCGACGCCGCCCCGCCCCGCCTGTCCGAATTGCTGGCCTGGCCCGGCGTGCAAGGAACCGAAGAATCCGAAGACACCTGGCGCGACGCCGCAATGACCGCCGCGCGCGACGCCCTCGCCCAGCTGCATGCCGCCCGGGAACGCGAAGGCGAACGCCTGGCCGGCATGATCCTGGACCGCGCGGCGCAAGTCGAAGCCATCGTCAAACAGGTCGACCTGCGCATGCCGCAACTTGTGGCCGACTACCGCGACAAACTCGCCCGCAAGCTGCGCGACAGCGTCGAGACGGCGTTTCCGTCCGGCTTCCAGGCGATCACTGGGGCGGAGCTGTCGGAACGTCTGGCGCACGAAGCCACGTTGTTCGGACTTCGTATCGACGTGGCCGAGGAACTGTCCAGGCTGCATTCGCATCTGGCGGAATTGCGCCAGCTGGTCGGCGGCAAGGCCGGTGGAAAAACGGACAAGGGCAGCGCCGGTAAACGGCTGGACTTCCTCTTCCAGGAAATGAATCGCGAGGCGAACACCCTGGGGTCGAAAGCAGGCGGCCTGGAAGTCACGCGAGCGGCAATGGATCTGAAGCTGCTGATCGAACAGATGCGGGAGCAGGCGCAGAATATCGAGTGATGGGTTATCGGCGGGACGGCTCGGCGCGTATTCCGCATGCGGTGAATAGGCGAGCTAATCACCGCATGGAACGCGGTGATTATCTTTTTAGCTGGCAAGCTCCCAACTGGCCGGCAGCGTGCTCGATGCCACGTCATCCAGTGCCGTTCCGCTGACCGCTGACCGGCTCTTCGGCTGGGACGCCGCGCTGTTTCCCACGGATTATTCGGGTCTGTCTCCCATAGCCGTCGGCCGCTGGCGCGACGACGCCCCGCGGCCCTTGCAAGTCGTCTCAGGCCCCGTCAGCCGAAGCGTGGTGCGCTTAGAAGCCCCGCCCGCGTACCGCCTTCCAGCGGAGCTCCCCGTATCCTGGCCACGACCGGCGAACCGACACGCTTATGGGCTGCTCTGGCCCACCTATTGTTTGTGACATTGCACCCTTTCGATGACGGCGACGGGCGGATTGTGCGCGCCGTGGGCGACCTGTTCCTCGCGCGGGTAGATGGCTCTGATCAGCGCTTTTACCGCCTGTACTGAAAAAATCCGTTCGTGGCGGGCGCAGCACGGCGCACGAAATCATGCGTAGCGGTGAAGACCGGAACGCGTTAAGATAACTAGTCATATGACTAGTTAGGGGCGCGATATGAAGGTGTGGGCCGTTCAAGACGCTAAGGCGCGTTTCAGTGAATTTATCGATGCTTGCCTGTCGGAAGGTCCGCAACTCGTGACGCGACGGGGCGCCGAGGCAGCGGTGCTGGTTCCGGCCGCCCAGTGGCGACACATGCAGGCCATGTCGCGTCTGTCGCTCAAGGATCTCTTGCTATCAGACGACGCGCGTGCCGAAGATCTTGCGCCGCGGCTGCCTGCACGAGGCAACGCCCGCCGCCGACAAGTCAACGCCCTGGATTGATGCAAGGACCGGTTCCAAGCAATGTATCTCCTCGACACGAACGTCATTTCGGAGTTGCGCCGCCCGCGCCCCCACGGTGGTGTGCTGGCCTGGCTCGCAGCCGTCCAGGACGAAGACTTGCGGATCTCCGCTGTCAGTTTGGGAGAAATCCAGGCGGGCATCGAGATGACACGCGAGCAGGATCCCGATAAGGCAGCAGCCATCGAGCGGTGGGCTGATAACGTGGCTGCTGCCTATAACGTGCTCGCCATGGACGCCGGAACGTTCCGTGTCTGGGGACGCTTGATGCATAGGAAGTCGAACACGCTATTTGAGGACGCCATGATCGCAGCAACGGCGATCAGGTATCGATTGGTCGTCGTCACGCGAAACGTCAAGGACTTCCAGGACTTTGGCGTTGAACTGCTGAATCCATTTGAGACACCCGATACCCCAGAACGGTCACGTTGAGATGATTGCTCTCGGCGCCTCCTAAGGAACCCGGCCCCCATGCATTACACCCGTGCCCTCAGCATTGCCGACCTGGCTGACATCGCCCGCGACCGCTTGCCGCCCAGCCTGTATGGCTATGTGAGCGGCGGCAGTGAAGATCAGTCGTCGCTGCTGTCCAACCGGCTGGCCTACGATCGCTGGCGGTTCGTCACGCACGCGCTGGTGGACGTGTCGCAGCGGTCGCAGGCGGTGGACATTTTTGGAAAACGCTACGACATGCCGCTGGGCATCGCGCCGATGGGCGTGACGGGCCTGTGCGCGTTCGAAGGCGATCTGGCGCTGGCGCGGGCGGCGGCGCGCATGAAGGCGCCTTTCGTGTTGAGCGGCGCATCGACGGTGGCGCTGGAACGCGTGATGCAGGCGGCGCCGGGAACGTGGTATCAGGCCTATATTCCGGCGCAGAAAGAGGTGATCAGTCCCTTGCTGGACCGGTTGCGGGCAGCGCAGGTGGATGTGCTGGTGGTGACCGTGGACGTCCCGATCGCATCGACGCGCGAGAATGAATTGCGCAACGATTTTCGCCTGCCGCTGAAGCTGACGCCGCGACTGATGGCGGGCGGCGCCATGCGGCCGCGGTGGTTGTTGCAGACGTTTGCGCAGACCTTGCTGCGGGGCGGCGTGCCGCGTTTCGAGAACTTCACCGCGACGCGCGGGGCCCGCATTATCGATGCGCCAACGAAGGACCATCGGGCCGGACGCGCATCCATGCGATGGGAGACCATCGCGTGGATCCGCGAACAGTGGGCCGGGAAGCTGGTGATCAAGGGGCTGCTGCGCAGGGACGATGCGCGGCAAGCGCATGCCTTGGGGTGCGATGGCGTGATCGTGTCGAATCACGGCGGGCGTCAGCTGGATGGCGCGGTGGCCAGCCTCGATGCCTTGCCGGCGATGGTGGCGGCGGCGCCCGGGCTGACGGTGATGCTGGATGGCGGGATACGCCGTGGCACCGATGTGCTCAAGGCCATGGCGCTGGGGGCGGCCTGTGTGTTCGTCGGCCGGCCGGCCATGTACGGCCTGGCGGCAGGCGGGGAAGCCGGCGCCGTGCGGGCGCTGGAACTGCTGCGCAAGGAGATCGACGTGGACCTGGCGCTGTTGGGCTGTCCTGACGTGGCCGGACTTGGGCCGAAATACCTGGTACGGGAAGGCGATCTGCCAGGGATGTAGCATCCGGCGTTCGTGCGGTGCGCGGCAGCACGCGGCGGCATCAGGCCACAGGCGGCGGGCGCGCGGCGTCGAGCGGCAGCATACGGCGCCACGTGACATGCATACGGCGGCATGCGGGGTCACGCGGCGGCATGCGGCGGGAAGCCATGCCGCAGCCTGGCCACGGGCGGCTAGACCGCCGTTCTATCCGCTGCGGCCCCGCCGGCAGCAAATGCCGGCGCTGCCGGGAATCCCCCGACGTGCGGCGCTCCATACGCTCTACGAAATGCCCCCAGGGGCTCCACGCTTCATCGTCCTGCGACGCGCGAATGCACTGCTGGCTTTCGTTCCATGCCTCTTCCAGCCGATCCGCAAAGCGCCATGCGAGCATCGCCGGATCGCGCATCCGTGCCATGGCGACCCTGGCGGCCATGTCGATGCCCACGGTGTTGACGGCGTGGGTAAGCCGGTCAGGGCAGCCCGCGGTCACGAAATGGTAGGGCTGGAGGATGATTTCGATCAGTTGATCGAGATGCGCGCGCTTGCGCGACGGATCGTCCAGCGACTGCAACATGGCGGCCAGCCAGCCGGTCTCGGCGGCTTCGCTCACGACGCGTTGGCGGTCGAGCCAGTCACCCGCCGCGACATACTCGCTCGGCTCGCACACCGCCTGATGCATGCCGCCCACGCGCGTCCACCGATCGAATACCCGCTGCGCTTCGTCCGCCACGGCAAGCAGGTCTTGCGGGAACAGGATGGGACGCAGTTCATCGGGCAGACGCGATGACCCGCCCGACCCCGCATAGTCCGTGAACGACGCCGTCAATGCGCGGTTGAATGCAAACAACGTGGTAACGCAGTCGTCGGACTGGCCCTTGTCCGCAAAGTACGGCGCGGCTGACACCGACATTCTGAGCGCACCCATGCGTTGGCCCAGGTCCTTGGATCGTTCGAACAACAGGTGAAACGGCTCGGCATCGACGTCGAGCGCGGCGCCCTCGGCCACCGCACTTTGTGTCATGGCCGACAGGCTGCGTGCCTGCAGGATCAGTTCACCCAGCTGGTCCAGGGTACGACGCGTGGTGGCGCCCAGCACGCTGTCGGCGGTCATCGCGGTCAACCAGCGCTCGTGCTCGGCACGCGACATCTCGTCGGCAGCGGAACCGGACAGGGGCGAGGCCGCAGCCGGATCGGTCACTGCCGCGGAATGGGCGCCGGCGGGGCCGCCGCTCGACCGGCCGTCGGCCCCCGGCACGCCGGCGGCGTGCCCCGCCACTGCATCAGAGCGCGCCGCGTGATCGCCGTCCGGCGCGCCTCGCGATCTTTCCGCGATGGCCCATGCGATGGCGTTTGCAGCCTTGATCAGACAGACGCCAAGAACCAGGGCGACGAGCAGAGCGGTTATCCAGGACATGCTTGAGCCTTATGGCAAGAAACGCATTGGGGGCAGAGCCCGGTGAGGCAACGCTCGTTGAGACAGATCCGACAAGATCCAGGCAACGCAGACAAATCGGAAGATCATATAAACGCACGAACCCGACCAACGGCGGTGAAGCGCGGCGGCATGCGTGCGGACGCTCCGGGGCAGAGCAAGGCAAGGCAGTGTCACGCGATGTCATGCCGCCCCGCCTTGCGCCGCCAGTTCGCTTTCGAGCCACGCCACGAACTGCCGCGCTTCCGGTCCGGCGGACGGCGCCACGCAGTAGTAGTAGCGCTGCAACGGCATCCTGAATGCGGGCAACGGTGACACCAGTCTGCCGGTAGCCAGGTCATTGCCCACCAGCGACGCCGGACACAAGGCGATGCCCAGTCCGTCGACCGCCGCCTGCAACACGAAATGCAAGTGGTCGAACTGCAGCGTGCCAGCCGGTTTGATGCGGGCCAGACCCACGAAACGCTGCCAGTCGGGCCAGTCTTCCTTCCGGGTTTTGGCTGACAGCAGCACGTGACGGCGGATGGCATGGATGTCGGCAATGGGCTGGGTGCGCAGCAAGGCCGGCGCGGCCACCACGTGCACGTCGTCTTCCAGGAAGGGCTGCAGCGTCAGGTCGCCTGGCCAGCCTTTCAGGCCACGGCGAATGGCGACGTCGAAGGTGTCGGCCGCCTTGTCGGGTGACAGCGTGCTGGTGATGACCTGCGGCTCGATAGCCGGACATCGCTCGACAAAGGACGGCAGACGCGGGATCAGCCAGCGCACCGCAAACGACGGCCGCACATTGATCCGCACGGCGCGTTCGGGTGGGCGGGCGGTAAAGGACTGCGCCGCGGCGCCGATCCGGTCCAGCGCGCCGCCCACTTCGGCATAGAAACGCTGTCCGGCCGCGGTCAGCGCCACTTGCCGCGTCAGGCGTTCGAACAGCGCGACACCCAGATAGTCTTCCAGCGTCTTGATCTGCCGGCTGACCGCGCTGTGGGTCACGCACAGTTCGTCGGCCGCGCGCGTGAAGCTGAGGTGACGGGCCGCGACGACGAAGGCACGAATGGCGTTGAGAGGGGGCAGGCGCGCAGGCATGTGTGCAATATTCTCACGGGTCGGGCGCGGCAATGTCGTTTGTCAGCACCAGTGTCGCGCGTGCACCATGTTTCGGATGATTCGCCTGTCCCCCTTCCCGCCGACCGCCATTCACGCTATGCCGCGCTGGCGCTGGCGCTGGCCCTGCCCGCCGACGTACTGCTGTACCTGCTGCTTCCCATGTATGCCGACGACTTCGGCATTTCGCTGGCGCAAGCAGGTGGCCTACTGGCCGCCAACCGCCTGGTGCGGATTGCCGGATATGGCGCGGTGGCGCGTTTCTACGCAAGGCACGGGGACCGCGTGACCTGCTCGATCGCCGTGGTCGCGGCAGCGGGTTGCGCGTTGGGCAATAGTGTCCTGTCCGGTTTCTGGGCCTTGCTGGTGCTTCGGCTCGGATGGGGCCTGTGCTACGCGGCGCTGAACCTGTCGACGCAGGCCCTGGCGACGGCCGACGCCCAGGGCGCCGCCCGTCGCACCGGCGCGTCCCGTGCATGGATCGCGCTGGGGCCGGTCATGGCTTTGCCTGCCGGCGCCCTGATGACGCTGCACTACGGCCCGCGCGTGATCTTCGTCGTCCTGGCCGGTGTGGCGCTGCTGGGGCTGCTGGCCACGCGCGCCCTGCCGACGGGCGCACACGCCACCACGCCTTCCACCGGCCGGCGCATCCGCTGGCCCGACCGTCTGAACCTGTGGAGTTTCGTGGAAGGCCTGACGCTGGATGGCCTGTTCATCCTGGGACTGGGGTTTCTGGGCAAGGATCTGCTGCCCGGGCAGGCCGTGCTCGTCGCGGGGCTGCTGCTGGCGCTGCGGTATCTGTCGGAAATGTTGCTGGGCCCGGTCGGCGGGCGCCTGGCCGACCGGCATGGCCCGCTGCGCCTGCTGGTGGCAATGTCGTTGGCCACGTCGGGCGCCCTCATTGCCTTCGGCGCCGGATGGCTGTGGAGCGCGGCGGCGGTGATCGTGGTGCTGCGCGCCTTGCAACTGCCGCTGGTCGCGCCCCTGGTGCTGGCGCGCTACCCGGGCCCCGCCCGCGTCCCGGCACTGGCCTCGCAGGCGGTCTGGCGGGATATCGGCGCGGGCACCGGGCCCCTGATCGCCGGCCTGCTGCTGGCGCGCGTGCCAGCACTGGCGCTGTATGGCGCGGCCGCCGTCACGCTGGCGGTTGCCGCACTGGCCTGCCGAGGTGATGTCTCCCGTCCGGTGGCCGCGCCTTCCAACTCGGCCTGACGTCACCGGCATCCGGAAGCGGGGCCGCCGGGTCCGGCCATCGCGGCGCTGCTAACGAAGAGACCCCGTCACGCAACACCTGCCGCCATGCCGCTGTCATGTGTCCGGCCCATACTGCGCGCCACCTTTCCCGACTCCGGACTGCCCGCCATGCGCCCTGCCCCCTTCCGCTTGCTGCCTGCCGCGCTGTTGCGCGCCACCCTGTCCATCGCGCTCGTCGCCGCGCTTTCTGCCTGCGGCGGCAGTGATGACGATGACGCCGGCCCCTCCGCATCGCCGCGGTCGGTGGCATCCCTGCGGCTGATCGGCGAACAGCGCATTGCCTTCAAACAGACCGTGCAGGACACGCCTGCGGGCGGCCTGTCGGGGATCGACTACGACCCGCGCACCCAGCGCTGGATCGTCGTCAGCGATGACCGGTCCGACCTTGCCCCCGCGCGGCTGTATGAAGCGCAGTTGAACTACGACGACAAGGCCTTCACGCGTGTCGCGCTGACCCATGCCGTCACGCTCAGACAGCCCGATGGCAGCGTCTACCCGAGTGCCACGCAGTTCGCCCAACGCGGCGGCACGGTGCCCGATCCGGAAGCCATCCGGTTCGACCCCAGCGACTCCAGCCTGTGGGTGACCAGCGAAGGCAACCGCTCGCTGGGCCTGGACCCGGTGGCGCTGCATGTGGCGAACACAGGCGCGGCCATCGGCCAACTGACCACCCCGGCCCTGTTCAGGATGTCGCCGTCACAGGAACTGGGCAGCCGCAACAACGCCACCTATGAAGGACTGACCTTCGCGCCCGACGGGCAATCCTTGTGGATCGCCATGGAAGGTCCGGTGTACCAGGATGGTCCGTTGCCGTCCGCCACCGCTGGCGCCGTGTCCCGCATCACGCGCCAGGACCGCGCGGGCAAGGTGCTGTCGCAGTTTGCCTATCCGCTCGACGCCTTCCCGGTCGCGCCGGCGGCGGGCAAGAACGCCGACAACGGCATCTCGGAGATCCTGGCCATCACCGATACGCAGTTCCTGGTGCTGGAACGCGCGGGCATCGAAGGCGCCGACGGCGTCTACAGCATGTACCTGCGGCTCTACCGCATCGACGTGACCGGCGCGACCGACGTGCAATCCTTGAGCACGCTCAGGAACGCGCAGTACACACCGGTACGCAAGACATTGGTTGCGGACTTCAACCGTCTTGGTTTGTCCAAGGTGGACAACCTGGAAGGAATGACCTGGGGTCCGCGTCTGCCCAACGGCCGCGACTCCCTGGTGATCGTTTCCGATGACAACTTCTCGGCCACGCAAGTCACGCAGTTCCTGGCGTTCGAGGTAGTGCCGAACTGAGCTTCCTACCGCAGCCGGAAGAATGCGTCGGGCAACGGCGCGTCGGGCAGCACCGTCTCGCCGATCATCTCGCGCAGCGTGCGTTCGATGTTGACCGCCAGCGCGGTCAGCGGCAGGTCATTGGGTTCTTCGCCAAACGGATTTTCCAGTTCGCTGGCGATGGCATCTAGCGCCATGAATGCATAGGCAATGAAAACGCTGATGACCGGCGTGGCCGCGCCGATGCTGTCGACCAGTCCCAAGGGCAGCAAGGCGCAAAAGAAATACACGGTCCGGTGCAACAGCACGTTGTACGCATAGGGCAGCGGCGTGGACGCAATGCGCTCGCAACCGCCCACCACCGCGCCCAGGCCATCCAGTTGACGTTGGCAACCATCGAACAGAATGTCGCTGAGCCGGCCGGTCCGGCGCCAGGCAGCCAGCAGCCCTGACACTTCATTCAGCAGATGCACGGGCCGATACTGTCGCGCCAGCACGCGCTCGACGTCGCCGGCGGGCAGCAGGCGATGCAGCACTCCGGTCGGATCCGTGCTGCGCAGCTGATGTTTGAGCGAGTAGGTAAAGGCGCAAAGCAGCGATACCAGCCGCTGCGCGTCAGGGTCGCCCGGCGCATGATCGAGCACGCCAACCGCTTGCCGGGTCAGGTTGCGCGTGCGGATCAGCAGTTCGCCCCACAGCTTGCGCGCTTCCCAGTAGCGGTCATAGCTGGCGTTGTTCCGGAAGCTGACGAAGATGGCCAGTGCGACGCCGATCAGGCTGAACGGCGTCGGATTCAGGTGCAGCCAGGACGTCCCGTCTGACGAGTGCGCCCAGAGCACCGCCAGCGATATCGCCAGGATGACGCTCAGCGGCAGCATCACGGCCTTGAGCACGGAGCCGTTCCATACGAACAGCATCTTGAACCAGTTGAGTTTGGGACGAACGATCACGCGCTTCTCGAAGACATGCTTTGTAACGCGATTATCCGGCAATCGGCGGTGTAATGTCTCGCCAGGCCCCAAGACGCCGCAGGAGATCTCCATGCCCCGCGAATCCGCCCCGCCCCCTCCCCTCACTCCACCCCGCCGGATCCGCATGACGAGGACGCGCTGGACGAAGCGCTGGAAGAAACCTTTCCGGCCAGCGATCCGATTGCGATCTCTCCCGACCGCGACCAGCATGACAAGCCCGAAGGCCAGTCGGTGGTCGATGAACGCGGGAAGAATCCCTGACCTTTGCGGCCGATGGCCGTTATGCGTCGAGCCCGATATCGAGAGTGCGCGCGCTGTGCGTGATCCACCCGATCGCGATCAGGTCCACGCCTGTCGCGGCCACGGACGGCGCCGTCTCTGGCGTAACCCGCCCGGACGCTTCGAGGATCGCCCGGCCCTGCGCCATGCCGACCGCGGTGCGCAGATCGTCGATCGACATGTTGTCCAGCAGAACAACATCCACACCCAGGGCCAGCGCCTCGTCCAGTTGCGCCAGGGTGTCCACTTCCAGTTCGATCTTGACCATGTGACCGATGCCGGCGCGCGCCCGCGCGACGGCCTCGCGCACGCTGCCCGCCATCGCCACGTGGTTGTCCTTGATCAGCACGGCGTCATCCAGGCCGAACCGATGGTTGCTGCCGCCTCCCACCCGCACCGCGTACTTTTGCAAGGCGCGCAAACCTGGCAGCGTCTTGCGGGTGCACGTCACCCGCGCGCGATAGTCGCGAATGGAATCGGCGATCGATGCGGTGGCGGTGGCGACGCCGCTCAAATGACACAGGAAGTTGAGTGCCGTGCGTTCCGCCGTCAACATGGCGCGCGCCGATCCCCGCACCGTGGCGATGGCCGATCCTTGGGACAATCGTGCTCCATCCCGCAGGTGCGCCTCAAACCGCATTGACGGGTCGATCAGCTGGAAGGCCAGGCGTGCAAGATCCAACCCGGCCAGCACGCCGTCCTGCCGCGCCACCAGTCGCGTCTGCGACTGCGCGTGGGATGGCACGATCGCATCGGTGGTCAGATCACCGGCATGTCCCAGGTCTTCCAACAGCGCCGCCCGGACCGTCGGTTCGAGCAGGATCGAAGGCAGGCCGGGTACCTGGCGGTTCCCAGCAAGTGGATCGGGTGTCGCTGCAACCGCGGGTTTAATGCTCATGGTGAGTATTTAGTGTTCAAAAATAGGCCAGGCGATTATGCTAAACGTGAGCATATTGCTGCGTCAAGTCGTGCTGTAGAGCTTGCTGCGATGCGCCAGTGTTTCCGGATTGCAGTTCAGCACCCCGGTTCCGCATTGCAGTTTCCACACCGCTGCTCCGCATCGCGGCGCTTCCACTGCCAGGCCCCTACCCCCCGCGCGTCAGCGGCAACCTGCTTCCCATCACCACCCGTTCCTGCACGACATTGCCTCGGAACCGGAACAGCTTGGCCGGCCGGCCTGCCGTCCCTACCGCCAGGTGGCCCGTCTCTTCGACCAGGTCCTGCTGCTCGATCAGCCGGCGGAAATTCTGCTTGTGCAGCGCACGCCCGGCCAGGGCCTCCACCGTCTGCTGCAAGTGCAGCAGCGTGAATTCCGGTGGCATCAGCTCGAACACCACGGGCCGGTATTTGATCTTGGCCCGCAGCCGCGCCACCCCCGTCGCCAGGATCCGGCGGTGATCGTGCATCATGGCATCGCCCGGCACGGTGCCGGTCGCATGTGGCACGCCGTGCCGGACAGCTTCGGGCACCAGACCCGCTTCAAACAACAATTCGTAGCGCTGCAGCACCGCTTCCTCGTTCCACGGCTGCCCGTCCAGCCCGAACGCCAACGCGGCGCGCAACGCGCGGCGTTCCGTGGCCGCGCGATCGCCGCCGCGCCGGGCCCAGGCGGTCAGGCCTGGCACGATCGCTTCCGCCACCACGGCGGGCTCGCCGGTGCGCCGGTCTTCCCAAGGAAAGTAGCGGTACCAGTCATGCCAGCCGACTTGATCGACGCGGTCGCCTTCGGCCTCGCGCGTGAGTCCCAGATAGCTGATGGAAATGACGGCCGCCCGGCACAAGGCATCCGCGGCGTCGCCCGCCGCGCCCGACTCCGCTGCCTCGGTACGGTCCCGGTCGGCAAAGGTATAGAGCTGTTCGACGTATCCCAGCGGATGATGGGTCTGCGCTTCGACCCATGCGCGCAAGCCCGATTGCAAGGACCGATGCATCATCTGGAACGGCCCGGACGGCAAAGCGCCGCCATCGCGCGTGGTCAATACCCGCGGTTGGCCATCGGTGACTGCAACCAGCACGGCCACCAGTTCGGCGCTCAGACAGGTATCGCCGGAGGCAGCGGCGGCGTCCGCAGCAAGGTCGGGCGTCAAAGGCAAGGCGGGCAAGCTCCCTCATGAATTACCGCGAGAATGACCGCGAGCCGCGGTACGGCCCGATTATAGGACGCGCTCATGAAGCGTTTACTGAACGTCCCGCCAGACGCGCTGCGCGCCGCCCGGGCATCGTCTGGCGCGGCGGTTACAACAGCCGCCCGGCAATCCCGGGTTTGCCTTTAGAATTGCCCCGCCGCGTTCCTGTCCTGGCATCTGCTCGAGGTCCCCTACTTTCTATGCACGGCGTCAATTTCCAAGCGCTTTTCAATGCGTCGCCCAATGCCTACCTGTTGATGAACCGCCAGTTCGTCATCGTAGGGGCCAACCAGACTTATCTGCGCGTGACAGGCCGAACGCTCGAAGACCTGGTCGGCCTCCGCATTTTCGATGCCTTCCCCAGCCACGATGCCACCGGCCAGCTCGACGCCAACGGGCTGGCGTTGCAGGATTCGCTGCGCCGCGCCGTCGACCTGCGCAAGCGCGACGAACTGCCTTACATCCACTACGCGATCGCGCGCAGCACGGATGCGGGCGATATCGTTGAAGACCGCTACTGGAGCGCCACGCATACCCCGCTGTTCGACATCGAAGGCGAAGTCGAATACGTGCTGCAGCATACCGAGGACATCACCGAGATCCAGGTGATGCGCAAGGAACTGCGCGCCACCCGCATGGACCAGGAAGACGCCGAACCCCGTGCGCCGGGCTCGGTGGAAAGCCGGGTACTTCGCCGAGCCAGGGTGGTGCAGGAGGCGAACCAGATCCTGCAGGCCGAAGCGTCGCATCTGCGCCGGCTGTTCGAAGAAGCGCCCGGGTTCATGTGCTTCCTGCAAGGCCCCAACCACGTCTACCAGATCGCCAACACCGCCTATTTCGAGCTGATCGGACGCGATGACGTGCTGGGCAAGCCCATCCGTGTCGCTTTGCCCGACCTGGCGGGCCAGGGCATGTTCGAAATGCTGGACAAGGCCTTTGCCGATGGCCAGGCGTTCGTGGGCATCGACCTGCCCGTACGATTCCACCGCAACGGCGGCGATGCGCTGACGCAGCGCTACGTCGACGTGGTGTGCCAGCCCGTGATCGAGCCGGATGGCAGCGTATCGGGCATCTTCGTCCAGGGCAGCGACGTGACCCAGCGCAAGCTGGCGCAGGAAGAATTGGTGCGGCATCGCGAGCATCTGGAACTGCTGGTGGAAGAGCGCACGGCGGAACTCGAAGCCAGCGAAGCCCAGCGGCGCCAGGCGCTGAAAATGGAAGCGGTCGGCCGGCTGACGGGCGGCATTGCGCATGACTTCAACAACGTCCTGCAAGTGATCGGAGGAAACCTGCAACTGCTGCGGCAGTTCGTGGACACCGATGACCGCGCGTCGCGCCGCCTGGCGTCGGCCATGAGCGGCGTCGACCGGGGGCCAAGCTGGCCTCGCAACTGCTGTCGTTCGCGCGCAAGCAGCCGCTGGAACCGGTGGTGCTGAACGCCGGCGTGCTGTTGAACAGCATGGACGACATCCTGCGCCGCGCGCTGGGCGAAACGATCGAACTCGAAACCGTGATCGCCGGCGGATTGTGGAATGTCCATGTCGATCGCAATCAGCTGGAAAACGCGCTGCTGAATCTGGCGATCAATGCGCGCGACGCCATGGACGGCGACGGCCGCATCACGCTCGAGACCAACAACGCAAGCCTGGACGATGCCTACGCGACCGTGCACGAGGAAGTGACGCCGGGGCAGTACGTGATGATTGCCGTGTCGGACACCGGCACCGGCATGAGCGACGACGTCATGGCGCGCGCCTTCGAACCCTTTTTCACGACCAAACCCGACGGCAAGGGCTCGGGCCTGGGCCTGAGCATGGTCTACGGCTTCGTCAAGCAGAGCGGCGGGCATCTCAAGATCTATTCCGAGATCGGCCACGGATCCACGATCAAGATGTACCTGCCCCGGGTACACGCGATGGAAGATGTCTCGCGGCCTGCCTTCGAAGGCGCCGCGACGGGGGCACCGAAACCGTGCTCGTCGTGGAAGACGATCCGGCCGTGCGCGCGACGGCCGTCGACCTGCTGGTCGAACTGGGCTACCACGTCCTGAAGGCGCACGATGCGCAAAGCGCGTTGGCGGTCATCGACAGCGGCGTTCCGATCGACGTGCTGTTCACCGACGTGGTCATGCCCGGGCCGATCCGCAGCCCGGAACTGGCGCGGCGAGCCAAGGCCATGCAGCCGCGGATCGAAGTGCTGTTCACGTCGGGCTATACCGAAAACGCCATCGTCCACGGTGGCCGTCTGGATCCTGGCGTGGCGCTGCTCAGCAAGCCCTACCGCCGCGATGATCTGGCGCGCAAACTGCGGCACGTGCTGGCGGGACGCGAGCACGTCGAGCAGGCCCAGGTGGCATTGAACAACATGCCCGCCGTGCAGATCCTGCCCGGCACGCCGGTCCGGGTGCTCGTGGTGGAAGACAACGCCGACGCACTGGCAGCTACCCTTGAAATCCTGGACTACCTGGGCTACCCGGCCGAGGGCGCCGCCACGGCCGAAGCCGCGATGGACCTGATGGCCGCGCAACGCTTCGACGTGCTGCTGGCCGATGTGGAGCTGGCGGGAACGTCGGGTGTGGACCTGGCGATGCGCGCGCGGGAGCAGTACGGCGTGCGGGTCGTGTTCGCCAGCGGCTACCCGGCGCGGGAAACACCGATCGCCGACGCACCGTGGCTGCAGAAGCCGTTCACCATCGACGACGTGTCGTCCCTGCTGATCCGGCTCTCCGCCTTGCCCCGGTAGCCAGGGCAAAGCGGGCCACAACCCCGGGCTTGTCCCCATAGTTTTATTTACACAGGCCAAACGCAGGATGGCCGAATCAGGACACAATAGATGATCCGGATTCGACCAAGCCCCCTGCATGAGCGCCACTCCGCCCCACGTTGAACGCGCCTTGACGGGCCTGCCCGGCCGGCGCGCGCATCCGGGCAGGTGGCTGACCATCGCGGGTGGCGCG
Organism: Pigmentiphaga litoralis; assembly: GCF_048632615.1. Taxonomy (GTDB): domain Bacteria; phylum Pseudomonadota; class Gammaproteobacteria; order Burkholderiales; family Burkholderiaceae_B; genus Pigmentiphaga; species Pigmentiphaga litoralis_B. Next base: position 4,985,667 of record NZ_CP184479.1, on the reverse strand, counting down.
CTGATTGCCGCCATCCTGATTGCGGCCCTGTCGCTGGTGGTGAACCTGCAGCACCGGGTCGTTGCCGGCAAGTCGCAGGAACTGGCCAACCTGGCGCTGGTGCTGGCGCAGGATACCGAGCGGGCTTTCCAGGCGCTCGAAACCGTCCAGACCAGCCTGGTGGAACGCCTGCGCAATGAAGGTATCAATACACCCGAAGCGTTCGATTTCCGGATCCGCGAACGGGACGTCTACGGCTTGCTGCGCGACCGGCTGGACAACCTGCCCTATGTCGATGCCCTGACGCTGATCAACCAGCAGGGCGACCTGGGCAACTTCAGCCGCTATCAGCCCACGCCGCCGGTCAATGTGGCGGACCGCGATTACTACAAGACGCTCATGGCCGATCCGGACATGGAAAGCTACCTGAGCGCACCGGTCGAAAACCGGGGCACCGGCACCTGGACGATCTACCTTGCGCGCAAATTCTCGTCGCGCGACGGCGAAGCGCTGGGCCTGATCCTGGGCGCCATGCGGCTGGATTACTTTGCCCGCTTCTACAGCACCATCAACGTGGGCAAGGGCGGCGCGATCAGCCTGTTCCGCGCCGATGGCACCCTGCTGGTGCGCCATCCTTCCGTATCCGGGACCATCGGCACCCGCACCGGACCCAGGGCCAGAGGTCAGGCGATGGCCCTGGCGGCAGCCCAGCCGGGCGCTCCCACCGCGACAAATCTGATCAGCCCCATCGACGGCGAGCAGCGGCTGACGGCCATCCGCGCGCTGGATCGCTATCCCGTCACCGTCGCCGTCAGCACCACGCTTGCGTCCGTTGACGCGGCATGGCGGCCCGAAGCCCTGGTGATCGGGATCGCCGCCATTCTGCTGTGTCTGATCCTGGCCGCCTGCGTGATGCTCGGGCGGCGGCAACTCGACGCCCACCATGCGCTGACCAGCGCCGCCAACCACATTGCCCGGCATGACGCGCTGACCGGCTTGCCCAACCGGGTGCTGTTCACCGAAAGGCTGCGCGGGCTCGTAGGCGCACCGCTGCCCACGCCGGTCGCACTGCTCCTGATCGATCTGGATTACTTCAAGTCGGTCAACGACACACTGGGTCACCCGGCCGGAGACGCCCTGCTCAAGCTGATCGCGGCCCGTCTGGTCGACTGCGCCGGGCCCAACAACCTGGTCACCCGTCTGGGCGGCGATGAATTCGCCGTCGTCCTGATGGACGCCAGCGCCCCCGGCGCGGCCGAACGCATGGCACAGGCCGTGGTCGACGCGATTGCGCAGCCTTGCAAGCTCGATGGCAACCAGGTCGTCACGTCGGCAAGCATTGGCATCACGCTGGCGCCCGAACATGGCACCGATGCCGATCAGTTGCTCAAGAATGCCGACCTGGCGCTGTACCGCGCCAAGGCGGACGGCCGCGGCAGTTGGCGCGTGTTCGAATGGTCGATGCAGCAGGCCGTGCAGGCGCGGCGCAATGTCGAAATGGCGCTGCGTGACGCCTTGTCGGCCGAAGGGTTCGAAGTGTTCTATCAGCCCGTTCTGGCCAACCAGAGCGGTACGTTGTGCGGCTTCGAAGCCCTGTTGCGGTGGAAACACCCGGGCACCGGCGCCCCGCCCCCTCCGAATTCATTCCGATCGCCGAAGAAACGGGGCTGATCGTTCCCATGGGCCGCTGGGTGCTCGAACAGGCCTGCCGGGCCGCCGCCACCTGGCCCGATCCGGTCCGGGTCGCCGTCAATGTGTCGGCCTGCCAGTTCCTGAGCGGCGACCTGGTGCAACATGTTCGCAACGCCCTGACGGCCTCGAAGCTGCCCGCCCATCGGCTCGAACTGGAAATGACCGAGACCGTGCTGCTGCGCGAAGACGCCCAGGTGCGCACTACGCTCGACCAGCTTCATCTGCTCGGCGTCAGCATTGCGCTCGACGATTTTGGCACCGGCTATTCATCGCTCAGTTACCTGAGGCGCTTTCCGGCCGACCGGATCAAGATCGACATTTCCTTCGTTACCGACATCTGCGAGAACGAAGAGTCCGCCCGCATCGTGCGCGCCGTGGTCGACCTGGCGCGCAGCCTGGGGATGTCAACCACGGCGGAAGGCGTCGAAACACTGGCTCAGTGGAACCGTCTGAAGGCGGCCGGATGCGACGAGATCCAGGGCTTCTACGTGGGCAGGCCGGGGCCGCTTGCGTCGACGTATGCCCACTTCGAAGCGGCAGCACGGTAAAAATAAGTGGTGCTGTTCTCTTGATTGACAAAGCTGCCGCCAAGGCCAGAGCTGACTCGAGCCGAGACTTTTTGACTCCCTTTGCAACCAGATGTTGCTAAAGATAAGCATTTCCGTTACATTTGCTTGATGCCCGACTCACCCATCTGACAGCGGGCGTATTTAGACGCAAGGTCATGCTCCAAGAATACGTGCCGGAAGCACGTAGCTCCGCCTTTGCCAGACGGTAATCCTGTCATATGGTCGTCTCTTCCGCTCTTCCCGTCGCGCTTCCGCCTGCGCGGTCCGCCCCAACGTTTCGTCCCTCCCCCGCTTTGCCTGGTCGGTCCTGCTTCAGTCTGGCCGTCACCCCGCGCGCCCTGTCTGCCCTGTACTTCCGGCACGCGGCGCCGCGCCTGAACAGCTGATTCCTCTCGCTGCGGCTTGACCACCCCCTGCCGATGGCCGTGGGTGCGCGACGCATGACCCTCCCACCCGGCACTGGACGACGCGCTCGATGAGCCACATGAACGACATTCCCGAACTGTACAGACGCTTCGACGGCAATGCAGGCGACTACCAGGAAGTGCGGCGCGGCGACCTGGCGGCCGACGCGCAGCAGCGCTGGCCGCTGGTGGCGGCCATGGCGTCGGCGCGTGTCGTCATGCCGCCCAGCGTGATCGGCGTCGAGGCCGTGGAGGATGACGCGCGCCAGAACATGGCGATAGCGGCAGTGCCCGAGGCTGCGGGACACACGGCCACCGCACCTTGCGCCAGCATCGGGGTCGCAGGCCCGACGCCCGGCCAAGACCTCGTGCGCGCTTCATCCTGGCTGACATCATCCCGGCTGACATCATCCCGGCGGACGTCGTTGCTGGCCCGGCTGGCCACGGCATGGCGCACCTTCCACAACGAGGGGCGTTCATGATGGCGCCCCGCCTTTCGCGGGCGGCGGCGCGCGCCGGCAAGACGATCCATGGCGCGCTTATCACACGCCTCTGGCAGCCGCGGCCAGTGCGGACAACTGTCGCACTGCTCGGCGCCGCCATGTTCACCATCGCGGTCATTACGCCACTGGACCTCGTTTCGCAGTGGGTGTTTTCCGGCTTTGCGATCGTCGTGGCGCTGGTGCTGCGCCGCATGCCAGGGCGCGGCGTCACGATCGCCATGGTGCTGCTGTCGATCACGATATCGCTGCGCTACCTGTATTGGCGGCTCACCGCCACGATCGGCTTTACCGAGACCGTGGACATGCTGTTCGGCTATGGCCTGCTGCTGGCCGAGAGTTATGCGCTGGCAGTGCTGGTGCTGGGATACATGCAAACGATCTGGCCCTTGCACCGCGAGCCGGTGGCCCTGCCGGCCGACACGTCAACCTGGCCCGCCATCGACGTGCTGATCCCGACCTTCAATGAACCGCTGGAAGTGGTCAAACAATCGGTTCTGACCTCGCTGTCGATCGACTGGCCACGCGACCGGATCCGCATCTTTGTGCTCGACGACGGCCGACGCGTGGAATTCCGCGATTTTTGCGAGCAGGTTGGCGTGGGGTACATCACCCGCGACAACAACCGCCATGCCAAGGCCGGCAACCTGAACCACGCACTTGCCCAGACTAGCGGCGAATACGTGGCGATCTTCGATTGCGATCACATCCCGACGCGATCCTTCCTGCAGATCTGCATGGGCTGGTTCCTGAAGGACGCCAAGCTGGCCATGCTGCAGACGCCGCACTTTCTTTTCGCCCGATCCCTTCGAAAAGAACCTGAATACCTTCCGCACCGTGCCCAACGAAGGCGAGCTGTTCTATGGCCTGGTGCAGGACGGCAACGACCTGTGGAACGCGGCATTCTTTTGCGGATCGTGCGCGGTCCTGCGCCGTGCGCCGCTGATGGAAGTCGGAGGCATTGCGACCGAAACCGTGACGGAAGACGCGCACACGGCGCTCAAGCTGAACCGCCGCGGCTACAACACCGCGTACCTGGCCGTGCCGCAGGCGGCGGGGCTGGCCACCGAAAACCTGTCGCGGCACATCGGCCAGCGCATTCGCTGGGCGCGTGGCATGGCGCAAATCTGCCGGGTCGACAACCCGCTGCGCGGCAAAGGGCTGACACTGGCCCAGCGCTTGTGCTACCTGAACGCGATGCTGCATTTTTTCTACGGGCTGCCACGGCTGGTATTCCTGACCGCGCCGCTGGCTTTCCTGTTCTTTGATGCACACGTGTTCCAGGCCACTGCGTTGATGATCTCGGCCTACGGCCTGCCCCACCTCTTCCACGCCAACATCACCAACTCGCGCATGCAGGGGCGCTTTCGCCACTCATTCTGGAACGAGGTGTACGAGTCGGTGCTGGCCTGGTACATCTTTCGCCCGGCGATGCTGGCGGTGCTCAATCCCAAGCTCGGCGCGTTCAACGTGACCGCCAAGGGAGGGACGATAGCGGGCACCTATTTCGACTGGGACATGGCGCGGCCCTACATCGTGCTGCTGTGCCTGAACGTGGCGGGCATGCTGGCGGGCTTGGGCCTGCTGATCTTCGGCAGCAATGACCTGGACGGCATCTTCACCATTTGCATCAACCTGCTCTGGACGCTCTACAACATCATCATCACGAGCGCGAGCGTGGCGGTCGCAAAGGAAACCAAGCAGATCCGCACCCAGCCGCGCGTGGCCGCGCGCTTGCCCGCCATGATCCGCTTCCCAAGCGGCAAGACCATTGCATGCAGCACCAGCGACTATTCCGCCAATGGGCTGGGCATGACGATGCCCGACAACTTTCCGCCGGTCGCGCATGGGACGGCGCTGCGCATCTCGCTGTTCCGCGGCCAGGAAGAACGCGACTTTCCGGCGACCGCCGTGTTTTCACAAGGCAGTCGGCTCGGCGTCCGCTTCGATGATCTGACCATCCAGGAACAGATCGAACTGGCCGAGATGACCTTTGCGCGTGCCGATACCTGGGCTCGCGTGTGGGGTCAGGCCACGCCGGATACGCCATGGTTCGCCTTCAAGTCCGTCACGCGCATCGGCATGGTCGGCATTTCCCAGTTGCTGCGCGACGTGGCCGGCGTGATCCGTCACCGCCTGCGCCCCGTCACCTCCGATTTCACGTTTACCCCTCGAGGCACCGATGATTGACCGGCACTATTTCGGGCAACGCCCCGCCCTGGCTCGAAGCGTGCGGCCCAGGGCCGCCTTGCTGTGCAAGGGGTGCGCAGCGCGTTGCGGACCGTGATGTGCGGCGTGTGGCTGGCGACCGCCATGGCGCCGGCGTGGGCCGCAGGCGACGACCGCCTGCCCGATGGATCGCGCCGCTACCAGCTCAGCCTCAAGCAGCTGGGCGCGGCTGGCACGCTGGCGTTGCGCGGCGTGGAAGGCAGCAACACGGTGCCCTTCAGCGTGCGGACGGACGAGGTCGTGTCGGCCGCGCGCCTGCGCCTGACCTATGCGTATTCGCCGGCTCTGCTGGCCGACCTGTCGCATATCAATGTACTGGTCAATGGCGAAGTCGCGGCCAGCCTGCCGGTCCCGAAGGAAGCGGCAGGCACGCGCCAGGAACGTGTCATCGACATTCCCGCGCGCCTGATCACCGAATTCAATCGGCTGACTTTTCAATTGATCGGCCACTACACGATGCAGTGCGAAAACCCGCTGCATTCGAGTCTGTGGGCAACCATCAGCACTGACAGCACGCTGGAATTGACCGTTGCCCCGCTGCCGCTGAAGAACGACCTGGGCTTGCTGCCCGTGCCCTTCTTCGACCCGCGTGATGCGCGCCGCCTGACGCTGCCCATCGTGCTGCCCGCCGCGCCCGACAACGCCAGCCTGGAAGCGGCCGGCACGCTGTCGTCGTGGTTCGGCGCGATGGCGGGCTATCGGGGCGCGGTGTTCCCGGCCAGCCTGGGCCAGATTCCGCGGCAAGGAAACGCGATTGTGCTGATGAACGGGGGCAGCCTGCCCGGCATCGACGTGCCGCCGCTGTCCGGCCCGACCGTGGCGATCGTTGCGAATCCCAACGATCCGGCCAGCAAGCTGCTGCTGATCATGGGCCGCGACAGCAGCCAGCTCAAGACAGCGGCCAAAGCGGTTGCAGTCGGCAACCAGGCGTTGTCGGGTGCCATGGCCACGATTACCGACTTCAAGGCGCTGGCGCCGCGCGAGCCCTACGACGCGCCGCGCTGGCTTCGCACCGATCGCCCAGTCAAGCTGGGCGAGCTGGCCCGCGCCCAGAACCTGAACGTGAGCGGCTATACGCCCGATGCGATCCGCATCCCCCTGGCCGCGCCGCCCGATCTGTTCGCATGGCGCGAACGCGCGGTGCCCGTGCGCTTGAACTATCGGTACACACCGCGCCCCGCACGCGACAAGTCGACCCTGAACGTGGCCGTCGATGGCGCGTTCGTCAGCGCGCTGCCCATCCTGACGGCTGCGGTGACCGACAATCCCGCGACCGGGACCGCGGTGACCGATGGCACCCTGGTCGCCACCGGCAAGGTGAATGTCCCGCTGGCGATGATCACGCCGCAATCGCAACTGCAGCTCAATTACTTCTACGACTACACAAAAAAGAACGAATGCGAAGACGTGTTGATCGACAACATGCGCGGCGCGATCGCCGAAGACTCCACGATCGATCTCACAGGCTCTCCGCATTTCATTGCCATGCCTGACCTGAACGCATTCCGCAACAGCGGGTTTCCGTTCACACGGCTGGCCGATCTGTCGCAAACGGGCGTGGTACTGGCGGGCAATGCCGGCCAGCCAGAGATCGGCGCGTACCTGACCCTGCTGGGCCGCATGGGCGCATCCACCGGCTATCCCGCCACCGATGTGACGGTGGTTCGCGCGGATCAGGTCGACAGCGTGTCGAACAAAGACCTGCTGGTCATCAGCGCGGGCCGTGACCAAGCCCTGCTCAAGACCTGGTCGTCTTCCTTGCCCTTCGGTCTGGAGGGCAGCAAGCGCTACACCCTGTCCGACCTGGTCTACCGCGTGATGGGATGGTTGGGCAGTGGCATGCGCCCGGCCGAGCGCGACGCACGTATCGACATGGCGGTGGCGAGCGACAGCACCGACGCCGTATTCGCGGGATTCGAATCTCCGGTCAGCAACGGCCGCAGCGTCGTGGTGATGTCGAGCAACCGAGCCGATGGCCTGCTCGATGCCGTCAACGCGTTGATGACGCAGGATGCCGATCCACAGAATCAGATCCGGGGCGGCCTGGCCATCGTGCGCGGTACGAAGGTGGACAGCCTGGTCGATCAGCCAACCTACCACGTAGGCCGGCTACCGCCCCTGATGGGGCTGCAGTGGTACCTGAGCCAGAACCCGTTGATGCTGGGCCTGTTTGCCTTCGTGGGCATCGGTTTGCTCGCAGGCGTCGCCTATCTTGCCTTGCGTTCCGTGGCGCGCCGCCGCCTTGGCGGAAACTGATATGCGGTCACGCCACACCACCCTGGTAGTCAGTCTGCTGGCGGCCCTGGCGCAGCAGCCGGCGACCGCGCAGTCACAGCCGATCAGGCAATTGATCGAGCAGGGGCAGTACTGGGCGTCGCGGGGCGATGACGAGCGCGCCGCCGAGGCATGGGGCCGCGTGCTGCGCAGCGACCCGGATCAGCCGGACGCATTGTATGGCTTGGCGATCATCGAGCTTGGCCACAAACGCATGGCCGAGGGCCAGAAGATCCTGGACCAACTCAAACGCATGCATCCCGACAGTCCGCTGGCGGCCCGGCTGGAACAGGAGATCACCCTGCGCAGCGGCGATGCGCCACGGCAGATCGACAAGGCGCGGGAGCTGGCGCAGGCCGGCGACCTGGATGGCGCGGTGGCCCAGTACCGGTCCGCGCTGGCTGGCAAGGCGCCGCAAGGTCCGATGGCGCTCGAGTACTACCAGACGCTGGGCCATACCGCGACCGGCTGGGAAGAAGCGCGCCGCGGCCTGGAGCAGTTTGCCAGGCAGTCCCCCGGCGATTACCAGGTCAAGCTGGCGCTGGGCCAGTTGTTGACCCACCGCGAAGCCACTCGTGCCGCGGGCATCCGTCAGTTGCAGTCGCTGTCGACGCGGGCGGATGTGGGCGGGGTCGCGACCGAAAGCTGGCGGCAGGCCTTGAGCTGGATGGGCACGCCGGCACGGCCTCCAAAGGACGCAGCCCGCGACCGTACAACGGCAAGGGACGCGGCACGCGACCGCGTGACGGCAGGCTTTCGCGCCATCGAAGGCAATGACCTGACGCTGGCCGAAAGCCACCTGCAAGCCGTGCTATCCGCGCAACCCGATAACGCCGACGCCTTGGGCGGCATGGGCGTCATTCGCCTGCGCCAGGAACGGTTTGTCGAAGCGCGCGACCTGCTGCAGAAGGCGCAGCGCCGGGCACGAGGCGCGCGTTGGACGCAAGTGCTGGACACCGCCACGTACTGGGCGCTGGTGCAGCAAGGCGACGCCGCTGACAACGCCGGCAACACCACGGAAGCATCCCGACTGCTGACCCAGGCGATCCAGCTCGACACCCGGGAAACGACGGCCGATACCTTGCTCGGCCACGTGCAGGCGCGGCAAGGACTGTGGACCGCGGCCGAATCGACCTTCCGGTCGGTGCTAGCCCGCCGCGAGAACGATGCCGAGGCGACGCGCGGCCTCATCCACGTGCTGAGCCAGAACGGCAAGGCAGACGAAGCACTGCGCCTGGCCGAACGCCTGCCGCCCGAACAACAGAACCAGCTGGGCAACCTGGGCCAGTTGCGCGCGCGCAAGGCGCTGGACGCGGCCAGGACGGCCGCCGAACGGGGGATGACAACGCCGCGCGCACGGCATTGCAGGAGGCGCTTCTGTTCGACCCGAGCGACCCCTGGCTGCGCCTGACGCTGGCCCGTCTGTACCTGAAGACCGGCGCGATCGACGACGCGCGGGGCCTGGTCGACGGCCTGCTGGTCTCGCACCCCGACATGCCCGACGCCCTGCATGCCAGTGCCCTGATCGATGCCGACACCCGGGAATGGCAGCGCGCATCGGCCAGCCTGGAACGCATTCCAGCGGCCCGCCGCAACGCCGCGATCACTGCCCTGCAGCGCCGCGTGACGGTCCACCTGCTGACCGGCAATGCGTCGGCGCTGGGCAGGCAACGGCGCGCGCAGGAAGCCTATACACAGCTGGCCCAGGCCGAATCGATCGCAGGCAACGACAGCGAATTGATAGGCGCCGTGGCGTCGTCGTATGCCGATCTGGGCGATGCGCCGCGCGCTGTCGGCGTCATGCGCCAGCTGATGGCGCGCAGTGTCAACAACCGGAATGTCGACGTGCAACTGGCCTACGCCGGCCTGCTGTTGCGGACCCGGCAGGACGTCGAGCTGGCCGGGATACTGCGTCAGTTGCAGCCGCAAACGATGACCAGCGCCCAGATGCAATCGTTCCAGGACATCCGCAACGTCTACACGATCCGTCAGGCCGACGTGTTGCGCGGACGCGGCGATCTGGTAGGCGCCTATGACGTCATCAAGCCCGTGCTGGCGTACCGGCCCGATGATGCCGCCGCGCTGGCCGCGCTGGCGCGCATGTACGCCGACTCGGGCAACGGGGCCAAGGCGCAGGAACTCTATACCCGCGTGCTTCGCGACGCGCCCGACCGCGTCGAAGCGCTGCTGGGAGCCGCGTCGGCGGCGGCGATGGCAAAGGACACGGCGCTTGCGGACACGATGCTGGAACGGGCCCTGAAAGTCGCGCCCGCTGACCAGGATGTGCTGGCCACGGCTGCGCGCATCTACACGTCCCAGGGCCGCACGGCCCGGGCAGAACAGATGTTGAAGGCGGCCATTGCGCTGCAGACGCTACCCGCTGTGCCAACGCAACCTGCCCTGGCGGAGATGGCTGTGCCCATGGCCGAGATCGACGACAACCCGTTCGCCAGGCCGGGCGCGGTACGCCCGCTGGGCCCGAGCCAGCCGCTGTCCGCGGTCACGCTTTCCGCCGGCCCCGCGGTGGCCGGTCGTCTTCCGGGTCAGGCAGCAGGCCGCCCGGTGGCCGACTATGTGGGTGCCGCTCTGTCCGCGCCGCTGATGGACGAGGCGTCTACACCCCCTCGGGCGCGCCGGCTGGCGTCCTGCAGCATGAACGCATCCTCCCGCCCGTCGCTCCTTTGCCGGTCGACGCGCGGGCCGGCAACCGCAGCTTGCAGGATCAGCTGTCCGAGATCCAGCAGCTCCGCAGTCCGGGCGCCGACCTGGGTGCAGGCGTGCGCACCCGCAAAGGCGAAGACGGCATGAGCCGGCTGTCGGACGTGAAAACGCCGGTGGAGATCACCTTTCCGGTCGGTGACGGCAAGGCAGCCCTTCGCGTCACGCCGGTCAGCGTGTCCGCCGGCGCGGTTGGCACCGACCATGCGTCATCCAGCCGCTTTGGCGGCGGGCCGGTCGCCGCGGCGGCGCAGGCCGCGGGCACCGTGGGCACGGCCGGCTCACAACGGCAGCAGGGCACCGGCCTGGCGTTTGGCTACACCCAAGGCAGGGTCGATGCCGACATTGGCACCACCCCCTTGGGATTCGAACACAGCCGGCTGATCGGCGGCATCAAGCTGCAGGGCGCGTTATCGGACCGGGTGTCCAACCAGCTGGACGTGTCGCGCCGCGCCGTGACGGACAGCGTGCTGTCGTTTGCCGGCACGCGCGACGACCGCACCGGAAAGAGCTGGGGCGGCGTCACCGCCACGGGCGCGCGCTACCTGATCGGGGCCGACCGCGGCGGCACAGGGGTGTACGGCGCCGTTGGCTACGCCAGCTTGAATGGCACGAACGTGGTGTCCAACTCGCGGCTGGAAGGCGGCGTGGGCGTCTACACCCGTGTCATCGACGCGCCGGGACAACGCCTGACCACCGGCCTGAACCTGACCGCCCTGGCCTTCGACAAGAATCTGCGCTACTTCACCCATGGCCACGGCGGCTATTTCAGCCCCCAGCGATTCGTGTCCTTGAGCGTGCCGCTGACCTGGGCACGGACGCAGGACCGCCTGACCTACCAGGTGGGCGGATCGCTGGGCCTTCAGCACTTCCGGGAAGACGGCGCCGACTATTTTCCCGGCGATGCCGCCGCCCAGTCGGCGGCCGCCGGCGCGGCCACCGCTGCGGGATCCGGCAACGCCACCTACACCGGCCAGAGCAAGACGGGCCTGGGCTACCACCTGGCCGCCGCCCTCGAATACCGTCTGACTCCGCATCTGGTCGCCGGCGGCAACCTGGGTCTGGACAACGCGTCGGATTACCGGCAGTTCGTCGGCAAGCTCTACCTGCGCTATCGCATGCATCCCCTGGCCGGCCCGCTGCCACTGCCCGTGGCGCCCTTCCGTTCGCCGTACGGCGATTGAATTCATCAGACATCTTTGTGATTTGCACCAGGAGCCATCATGGGTCTACTTCTTGCCGGACTGTCGGTCCTCATCATCGGCGACAGCCACCTTGCCACCCCCAACTACCTGATCAGCACACTGCACGACGACTTGTCCAGGCGGGGCGCGGTCGTGCATACCCTAGGCATCTGCGGCACGAATGCGGGCGACTGGCTCAAGGCGACGCCAGGCACCTGCGGCGGCGCGGAACGGATCGGCGCCGGCAAGGTGACGCTGCTGGGCAGCAATGCAGCCACCCGTCCGATCGCTCAACTGATCGAGCAGGAAAAGCCCGGTCTGGTGGTGGTCGTGATGGGGGACACCATGGCTGCCTATGACAAGCCGACCTTTCCAAAGACGTGGGCCTGGCAACAGGTGACGGGGCTGACGGGCGCCATCGCGGCAACCGGCGCCAAGTGTGTATGGGTCGGCCCGGCCTGGGGCAGCGAAGGCGGCAAATACGGCAAGACCTATGCGCGTGCCGAACTCATGTCTGCCTTCCTGGCCGCCAATGCCGCGCCGTGCAGCTATGTCGATTCGCTCAAGCTGTCCACGAAGGGTCAGTGGACCACGATCGATGGCCAGCATCTGACCACGATGGGGTACCAGCACTGGGGCGCCGCGATCGGCAAGGCCATTGCCAATCTGCCGGCGGCCAAATGATGTCAGGGGTAGCCTGGCTGTTGGCGTCTGCCGCGCGGCTGCGGAGCCTGCTGAATGCGGCGCCGCGGGCGGGCGCAGCACGGCGCCAAGCTGGCCTGCTGAAGGCTGTGCTGCTGAAGGCTGGCCTGCTCAAGGCGGGCCTGCTAAACGCTGTCCTGGTGCATGCCATGCTCGTGGGCGCATCGACGTCCGCCCACGCGGCAGAGATCGCGCTCTACGACACCGGCCCTGCGCAAGATGCGGCATTCGTACGGTTCGTCAACGCGGGAGCCCTGCCGGTAGAAGTCACTGCAGCGGGTGGCAAGGCAAAGCTGGCGCTGAACCTTGCCAAGCCCGCGTCCGATTACCTGCCGGTGCGGGGAGGCAGCGCGGTCAAGGGCGCCATAGGAACTGGCGCGCATTCCGCAGCCATCGACGTGACGATTGCGCCCGGAGAATTTGTGACGGTGATCGGCGTGCCGGCGGCCAACGCACTCACGCTCCAGATCCTGCGCGATGCGCCGGACGACTTCAATGCGCTCAAGTCCGCCCTGACCTTCTACAGCGCCGCCCCTGCATGCGCCAAAGCCGGCCTGCAGGTCGCCGGCAGGGCCGTGGACCTGTTTCGCGACGTCGCGCTCGCCTCCACCGCGCGCCGCCTGATCAACCCGGTCGCCCTGTCGGTGCAATTGGTCTGCAACGGCAAGCCAAGCGGCGCGCCGGTATCCCTGGGCGCGCTCGCCGCCGGGCAGCGGTACAGCGTGTTCGCGGTGCCCGCCGTGCCCGCCGCGCCCGCGGCAGGCACCGGCGCACGCCTGATCGCCGCCACCGACATCGTCGCGCGATAGTCGTCAGTTCCTGCCGGTCGTCCGCATGGTCTTTGCTTCGCTCGAATTCCTGACGCTGTTTCTGCCCGCGTTCCTGGTCGTCTATGCACTCTCGCCGGCGCGATGGCGCAATGCCGTGCTGCTCGTGGCCAGTTGGTGGTTCTATGGCTGGTGGAGCCCGATGCTGCTGGTGCTGTTCATCGCGTTGACCCTGGTGGGATGGGTGGGAGGCCTGGCGATCGCGCATACCCGCAACGACAGGCAGCGCATGGGTACGCTTATCGTATTTGTTGCCCTCAACCTGGGCATACTGTGCTGGTTCAAGTACGCCAACATCGTGGTCGAGACCTTCCATTCGCTACGACTCGGATATGGCGCCCTGCCGCCTGAATGGGAACGCGTGGTGCTGCCGATCGGGCTCTCATTCATCGTGCTGCAGTCCCTGTCCTACCTGATCGACGTGCAGCGCCGTGACGTCGACGCCGACCGCAGCTTCATCCAGTTCGGCGCCTATCAGGCCATGTTCGTGCACCTGATCGCCGGGCCCATCATCCGCTATGCATGGGTGCGCAAGGAACTGCGTTCCCGCACGGTGGACTGGGCGCAATTCGGGACAGGCGCGCGCCGCTTCATGATCGGAATGAGCATGAAAGTACTCGTGGCCGACACCCTGGCGCCGCTGGTCGACCTGGCGTTTGCGTTGCCCACGCCGTCCTTGGCCGACGCGTGGCTGGGCTGCCTGGCCTACGGTCTGCAACTGTTCTTCGACTTTGCAGGCTACAGCGCCATGGCCATCGGGCTGGGCCTGATGCTGGGCTTTCACTTCCCCGAAAACTTTAACCGTCCTTACCTTGCGCGCAGCATCCAGGACTTCTGGCGCCGCTGGCATCTGTCCTTGTCGACCTGGCTGCGTGACTACCTCTACATCCCGCTGGGCGGCAACCGGCTTGGCGCCCTGCGCACATATGTGAACCTGCTGCTGACCATGTCGATCGCGGGCCTCTGGCATGGCGGCGACAACTGGAATTTTCTTTTGTGGGGCATTGCGCACGGCCTGGCGCTGGCGGGTGCACGGCTCTGGAAGGATGCCCACCTGCCCGCGGTGCCGGCCCTGCTGTCCCGAGCGTTGACCCTGGCTTTCGTGATGCTGGCGTGGACATTGTTCCGCGCGCACGACTTCGATGCGGCGCTGGCCATGTATCGCGGCCAATTCGGGATGAACGGCGTCGGGCTGACCAGCGGCCTGGCCTTTGCCACACGGCCCGCGCATGTGCTGGCCATTGCGCTTGGCATCCTATGCGTGATCGCTCCAGCGCAGACGCGGCTCCGTCATCGCGTGCCACCGCGCGTCCTGGCCTTTCTTGACGCCGCCTGGCCGGTGTCCGGCTTCGTGCTGTCCTTCGGACTGATCACCAGCCGCGGCGCCGTTCCCTTCCTGTACTTCCAATTCTGATGTCGTTGCGCTAATGCCTGTTTCTCGTCCCCGCCATGTCGTGTCCCCGTTGGCCGGCGTCTGCTTCGTACTGTTCCTGGCAGGCGCGGCGGTGTCGAACGCAATTGGTGTCATCGTCAACGATGTCCCGATCACGCGGCAGCCGGTCACCCTGCCCGCGTTTCTGGATGGGCGCGTCACCAAGGACATTGCGGGGCAGCTTGCGGAAGCGCCCCTGCCGGCAATCGCGGCGCGTATCGAGCGCGCCGCCAGCTGGCTGGCGATCGGCGACCTGGGCCCCCGCGTGCGCGAGGGCTGCCCGGGCTGGCTCTTTCTGTCCGACGAAATGGCCGTGCAGACCGATGGCGCATCCAACGCCTCCGCGCGCGCGCAGACGGTCGCCCGGGTCGCGCACCGGCTGCGGTCGCAGGACATCGACCTGATGGTCGCAGTCGTGCCCGACAAGAGCCGGATCGGCGAGCGGCATCTGTGCGGGTTGCTGCGCGCGCCTGAACTGGCCGGGCGCGTACGCCAGTGGGTCGCGCAGCTCAACGCGGCAGGCGTGCCCGCCATGGACCTGACCGACGCGATGGAGGCGCCACCTACGGACACTTTCCTGCGTACCGACACGCACTGGAATGAAGCCGGCGCGCAAGCCGCAGCCGCCGCTGTGGCGGCGCGTCTGCTTGCGTGGCACGATGCGCCGGTCCGGCTGGGATCGCGTGCGCAGGTCACGCGGACCGTGGCAAGCCCCTTGCCGCGCCCGGGCGACCTCGTGCGCCTGGCCGGCATCGACGGCTTGCCGATGGCCTGGCAGCCCCCGCAGGACACCGTGGCCGAATCGACCTTCGTTGTCGAGGCGGACCCCGCCGCGCTTGATGAGGCCGCCTTGTTCGGCGATGACGCGCTGCCTACCCTGGCGCTGATCGGCACATCGTTTTCGCGCACGTCGAATTTCGTGGGTTACCTGCAGATGGGCCTGCAGGCCCAGGTCGCCAACGCCGCGCGCGATGGCGGTGAATTCGCGGGTGCGGCGGCGGCCTACTTCGCCAGCCCCGCCTTCACACAGACGCCGCCCAAACTTGTTGTGTGGGAAATACCGGAGCGGTCCTTGCAGCGGCCACTGGCGGGCGAGCCGGCGCTGGACTGAACGGCCCCACCCCTGCAATCCGCAAGGCAGCCATGCGGCACCGGCGGCACCGGCGGCAGTAGGCGGCGGTAGGCAGCATGCGCGAGGCGGCGGCACCGCTCAACCGAACCGCGCCCCCAGGCCCGCCGTCACTCGCGGCAGGCGGGGCCCCGCCCACCCGAACCGCTTACCCGAACTGCGCGCCCAGCCCCGCCGTCACGAACGCCGTCAGGTGCTTGACCATATACCTGTACTGGACGGCATTGGCGTCGGTGACCGCGCCATGCTGATGCACCCAACGGGCCACGACATGCAGGATCTGATCCCGCAGCATCCGCATACGCAGCACATAGCAGCTGTCGGGCATGACGGGCGCAAGCGCGCGCGCCATCCGTTCAAGCCGCGTCATGGCGGAAAAGCAGGCCGGATCGATGACCGCTTCATACCTCCACTTCGGATTGAGCATGGCCTGGCTGGCAACGATCACATGGTGCGCCCCCCACGGTGCGCTGGCCACGTGGTCGCACAGCTCGGCGATGCAAGCGTGCGTCAACTCATGGAGGTCATGGGCAAGGCCTGACGCTTCCAGTCGGTCCAGCCGCGCATGCCGCCCCTGATCGATCTGGCGCAGACGCCGCTCCAGCACCGCCACCACCAGGCTTTCGCGCGACCCGAAGTGATAGTGCGCCGCCGACAGATTTTTCTGGCCGCTCGCTCGCACGATTTCCCGCATCGACACGTGGTCGATACCGCGTTCGGCGAACAGCGCCTCCGCCGCGTCCATCAGCAGGGTGGGGGTATCAGGCGGGGCGTCAGGGATCAAGGCGACGTGGCATCCAGAATGAGTCAGTGCGGGCAGCAAGCCAGGCATGGCGGGCGGCGTCGTGACCGGCGATCAGGTCGGAGAAAAGCCGGGCCCCATGATGGCCAACGCGGAAGGAAGACACAGGGAACACAGCCGCGGACCCTGCAGCTAATTCACCCGTCTTAGTCTTGCGGCCGCGTGACCCAGCACATGTCGTGGACCCTACAGAGCAAAATCAGGGCCAGCATCCCTGGCTGTCAAAGCGCGCCGACGACCTGCGCCGGCATCCCGATCCGGCAGGCAATGAGGGCAATCGTGGTGCATGAGCGTGCCTGGCCGCGCCATCGCGGTGCACCGCCGGGCTCGCTGTCGAAGCGTTGGCTCAGTCGCCGTCCAGGCGCGGCCAGTGGCATGGATTCTGCTTAATCTAATTCACGCGAATTAGGTCGGCGATCGTTGACAACGTCAACTACCCACGACCCTGTCCGCCCCGACTTCAGGCACTTCCTCCGTCCCTTCAAGGAACCACCATGTCCCGTTCGCCTGCTTCCCGCCCCGTTGCCCAAGCGCTTCCTTCTCTGTTTACCGCGCAGCGCCTGTTCGCCGCCGTGATCGTCGCGGCTGCCGCCGCCACGGCGTTTGCGCCGCAGGCGCACGCTGCCGACAAGGTCGCGATGCTGTTGCCGGGGTCGATCAATGACCAGAGCTGGAACGCCGCAGGGTTTGGCGCGGTGGGCAAGCTCAAAGCCGCGGGTGACGAGGTGGCGTTTTCCGAAAACGTGGCGCCCGCCGATCGCATCGAGGCCATGAAGGACTATGCGCGCCGTGGCTACACGTCCATCATCGGGCACTCGGGCAGCTTCCTGTCGGCCGCACAACGCGTCGGTCCGGAATTCGACAAGGTCACGTTCATCATCGGGTCGGGCGGTGCGGGCGCAGGCAAGAACGTGGTCTCGGTCGACTACGACAATGCGCAGATGGGCTACCTGATGGGCGTGCTGGCGGCGCGTCTGTCCAAGAGCAACAAGGTAGGCTCGGTCAACGGGCTGGAAGGTCTGCCCAACGTGGTCCAGCAGGTCGGCGGCTTTCGCCAGGGCGTCAAGAGCGTCAAGCCCACGGCCGAAGTCAAGGTCATCTACATCAAGGACATGGAAGACGCCGCGATGGCGAAAGAAGCCGCGCTGGCCCTGATCTCGGGCGGCGCCGACTTCGTGTTCGGCAAGTTGAATGCCGGCCAGAACGGCATCGTGCAGGCCGCAAAGGAAAAGAAGGTGTACACCAGCGGCCGGTCGTTCGCCCATGCCGACATGGCGCCCGAGCAGGTCGTCACCACCATTGTCGAAAAGTGGCCCGACATGTACCTGGCGGCCACGCGCGACGCGTCGGCCGGCAAGCTGAAGCCTGGCCTGACCATGTACGGGTACGAAGCGCCGGGCGGACCAGGCGCGGACCTGATGTTTGCCAAGGACATGCCCTACGGCAAGGCCGTGCCCAAAGACGTGGTGGCCGAACTGGAAGCCATCAAGAAAAAATTTGCGTCGGGCGCGCTCAAGCTTGATGTGAAAAAAGAAGACGCGCGCGGCGGCGTCTGATCGCTGTCCGGCCCGTTTCCCTTCCTTTCCTTTCACGAGCACGCCAACCATGTCGACCATGCTGGAAATGCGCGGCATTTCCAAGACCTACGGCGCGGTGCGCGCCAATCGCGACATCGACCTGACGGTCCAGCGGGGCGAGATCGTCGGCCTGCTCGGTGAAAACGGGTCGGGCAAAAGCACCTTGATGAAGATCCTGTTCGGCATGGTGCGGCCCGACACAGGCGGCATCGTGTACCAGGGCCGCGAACTGGCCGCGGGCTCGCCCAAGGGCGCGCTGGATGCCGGCATCGCCATGATCCACCAGCACTTCACGCTGGTGGAAGCAATGACCGTGACCGACAACCTGATGCTCGGCATGCAAGGCGGAGGCGCGTGGCTTGCCCCAGCCGCGATGGCCGAGCGCATTCGCGACGCAGGGGAGCGGTACGGCCTGACCATCGATCCCGACGCACGGGTCGAGTCGCTGGCATTGGGCGAGAAGCAGCGTGTCGAGATCCTGAAGGCAATGTTGCGGGGCGCGGATCTGCTGATTCTGGATGAACCGACGTCCATCCTGTCGCCCCCCGAGATCGCGCAACTATTGGACTTTCTCAAACGCTTTCGCGCCGAAGGCCGGTCCGTCATCTTCATTACCCACAAACTGGGTGAGGTGCTGGAAGTGGCCGACCAGGTGGTGGTCCTGCGTGATGGCCAGGTGGTGGGCGCGCAATCCACGCAAGGCGCCACACGGGAATCGCTCGCACGCCTGATGGTGGGCCGCGATCCGGCGCCTGCCGCGGCGCGTGTCGATACACCGCCAGGACGCGAACGCCTGCGCGTTGAAGGACTGTCGGCGCGTGATGCCAGCGGCGTGCAACGGCTGAAAGACGTCAGCTTTACGCTCCGGGCCGGCGAAGTCCTGGCTATCGCCGGTATCGATGGCAACGGCCAGGGTGAACTGGCGGATACGTTGGCCGGCATGACCCGCGCAAGCGGCGGCGCCGTGTTCCTGGACGGCGTGGACATCACCCGGGGCAGCGCGCGATCGCGGCTGGCCGCCGGCATCGCGTATCTGCCGGCCGACCGGTCAGGCACCAGCCTGGTCCAGGCCATGAGCCTGGAAGACAATCTCATGCTGCGCGACGCCGGGCAGGCGCCCTACTCGCGCGCCGGCGTCATCGATCGCGGCGCGGCGCGGCGGATCGCCAGGGAACGTCTGGCGCAATTCAATGTGCGCGCGGCGTCGGCAAGGGTGCCGGCCCGCACGCTGTCGGGCGGCAATCAGCAGAAGGTCGCGCTGGCCCGGGAAATCGGCCGCGCGCCCGACATCCTGATCGCCTTCCAGCCCACCTGGGGCCTGGACCCGGACTCGACGCGCTTCGTAATCCAGCGCGTGCTGGCGCTGCGCGATGCGGGCGGGGCCGTCATCTACTTGTCGTCCGAGCTTGAAGAAGTGCTGGCCGTGGGCGACCGCATCGCGGTGCTGTCCGAAGGCACGCTGGTGGACATCGTGGACCGCAAGGACGCGGATATCGAACGACTGGGCCTGGCGCTTGCCGGCAGCGCCAGCAAGAAGGTGGCATGAATACATTAGGAGCCCGGTTTCCGGGTGTGGCGCGCCGCGCCCAGCCTTTGCTGCGCGCGGTGGCGTCGGTTGCGCTGGCGCTGGTCATCACTTCCATGCTGATCCTGATGGCCGGCAAGAATCCCATCGAAGCCTATGGCCATATGGTCATGGGCGCGTTCGGCTCGTGGGACCGGGTAATTGTCGGTCTCAACAAAACCACGCCCTATCTGTTGTGCGCGGTGGGCATCGCCCTGTGTTTTCGCGGACAGGTCATCAATATTGGCGCGGAAGGGCAACTGGCCATGGGCGGCATCGGTGCCGCGGTGGTGGCGCTGACCTGGAGCACCCTGCCCGCCTGGGCAATGATTCCGCTGTGTCTGGCGGCCGGCGCGCTGGGCGGCGCGGGTTGGGCCGGCATCGCGGCCACGATACGCGTCACGCGAGGCGTGCACGAAGTGCTGGTCACCCTGCTGATGAATTTCGTGGCCTTGCTGATCGTGGCCGAAGTGCTGCATGGAGAAATGGGCGAAGTCGGCGCGGGCTTTCCGCAAACGCCCTTGTTCGAAAGCGCGGCCTGGCTGCCCAAACTGATTCCCGGCACCGACCTGCACATCGGCATTGTGCTGGCCGTGGTGGCGGCCCTGACAGCCAGCTTCGTGCTTTGGCGAACCACGCTTGGTTTTCGCTGGCGGCTGGCGGGCGCAAGCCCGTCGGCCGCGCGTTACGCCGGCGTGTCGGCAGGCCGCGTGATGTTCGGGCTGATGGCATCGGCTGGCGCACTCGCCGGGCTTGCAGGCGCGATCGAATGCCTGGGTGTGCACTACCGGCTGATCGAAGGCTTTTCGGCCGGCTTCGGTTTCAACGCCGTGGCCATCGCGCTCATGGGTGCGCTCAACCCCTTGTACGTCCTGCCGGCCGCACTGTTCTTCGGCTTCCTTGAAACCGGTGCATTGGCCATGCAACGCCAGATCGGCGTGCCCTCTTCACTGGTGCTGGTCATCCAGGGCCTCACGATGGTGTTCGTGTTGTGCGCCATTGGCCGGTCCGACGCGGAGAAAATCTGATGGACGCGCTGTTCGTGACGGACTTTTTGGCAGCCAGCATTCGTATCGCGACGCCGCTCGCGCTCGCTGCCTTGGGCGGCATCCTGTCCGAACGCGGCGGCACGTTTGCCGTCGGGCTGGAAGGACAGATGCTGACCGGCGCGTTCTTTGGCGTGATCGCCACCTTCCTGCTGGGTCACATCGGCTGGGGCCTGGCGGCGGCGGCGCTGGGCGGCATGGGCCTGGCCCTGCTGGTCGCCACGGCCACCGTGCGCTTTCACACGGAACACATGGTGACAGGCATTGCGTCGAACATCCTGGCGCTGGGCCTGACCAGCTTCATGTTGCGCGCCCTGGTCGGCCAGGGTCAGGCGCCGGTGATCCGCATCCCGACGCTGGACGCCTGGTCCGTGCCCTATCTGTCCGATCTGCCGGTCATCGGCCCTTTGCTCTTCACCCAGCCGCCGCTCACTTACCTGACCGTGCTGGCCATCGTGCCGGTGTCGCTGTTCCTGTTCCGCACGCGCGCCGGTCTGACCTTGCGCGCCGTGGGCGAGAATCCGCAAGCCGCCTTTGCAGCAGGCGCGCGGCCCGACCGGGTAAGGATGGCGGCAATCGTGGCGGGGGGCGCCTTTGCCGGACTCGCCGGCGCTGTCCTGTCCTTGCAGCAGGTAGGCACCTTTACCGATGGCATGACCAGCGGCCGCGGCTACCTGGTGCTGGCGGCGATCATCGTGGGCCGGTGGATGCCGCTCGGGACCCTGGCGGCCTGCCTGGTGTTTGGCGGGGCCGAGGCGCTGTCGCTGCGGGTACAGGCCTTCAGCCTCCCGGTGTCGTCGTATGTGATCCAGATGCTGCCGTACCTGGCGGCGCTGGCCGTGCTGGCGGGCCTGGGGCGGTCGGCCCGGCTGCCGGCCGCCATCGGAAAACCGTTCCGGCAGGGCTAGGCGAGGACCAAGGGTGCGGCCGCGGCGTTGCCCACCCCGCGGAAGGAACCGCGGCCAGCAGCGCCAGGGCTGTCATCGGCCCAGCCGCCGGCGCCGCTCCGCATCATCCATCCCCAGCACTTCTTCCAGCACCTGCGCGGTGTGCTCGCCCAGCCTGGGCGGCGCGTGGCGGTACGCCACCGGCGTTTCGGAAAACCGCAAGGGGCTAGCCGTCACCGGCGCGGTGGTGCCGGCGGGATGCGGCATGTCGACTCGCAACCCGCGCGCCTTGACCTGGGGGTCGTCGAACACCTGCCCGATGTCGTTGATGGGTCCGCACGGCACGCCGACCGCTTCGAGCCGCGCCAGCCAGTCGTCCCGCCGGCCCTGCTTCATGATGTCGGTCAGCAGGCCGACCAGCACATCACGATTGATCACGCGCCGCCGGTTGTCGATGAATCGCTCGTCTTCCGCCAGTTGCGGCGCGCCGATCGCGCGACAATAGGCGCGGTACTGACTGTCGTTGCCGGTCGCAACGATCAGGTGCCCGTCGGATGCCGCGAATACCTGGTATGGCACCACGTTCTGATGCGCGTTGCCTGCCCGCTGCGGCGCCACGCCACTGGTAAAGAAATTGGAGTTCTGATTGGCCAGCAAGGCCACGTGGCAATCGAGCAGCGAGATGTCCAGATGCTGCCCCAGGCCGCTGCGGCTGCGCTCGGTCAGGGCGGCAAGAATCGCCACGCTGGCATACATGCCAGTGACGATATCGGTCACGGCCACGCCGGCCTTCTGGGGACCGGCGCCCGGCAGGCCATCCCGCTCGCCGGTGATGCTCATCAACCCGCCCATCCCCTGGATCATGAAGTCGTATCCCGGGCGCGTTGCGTACGGGCCATCCTGCCCGAAGCCGGTGATCGAGCAATACACCAGCGCAGGATTGAGCGCGTTCAGACTTGCGTAGTCAAGGCCGTATCGGGCCAGCCCGCCCACCTTGAAATTTTCGACCACCACATCGCAATGGCAGGCCAGTTCACGCAGGACTTGCGCACCCGCTGGCGTGGCCATGTCGATTTCGATCGACCGCTTGTTGCGGTTGGTGCTCAGGTAATAGGCGGCCTCGGTCGTGTCCTTGCCGTCGGCATCCTTCATGTACGGCGGGCCCCAGCCGCGCGTGTCATCCCCTGCGCCTGGCCGTTCGACCTTGATCACATCGGCGCCCAGGTCAGCCAGATTCTGCGTGCACCAGGGGCCGGCCAGGATGCGGCTTAGGTCCAGCACACGAATGCCATCGAGCGGCGCACGGCGGGCGGTCATGCGGCCTCCCGGCGCGTCGATGCAGGCGTGGCCGGATCCCTTGCGGATCGATCCTGCGCGCTTGCGTCACGCGCGGAATCATCATGCGCCGCCCGATCCCGCGTCGCGCATTCATACGCCGCCGTGCCATGGCTGAGCGCGACCACGTCGCGTTCCGCCACGCGCGCACGGAAGCGCACGACACCCGGCCCGTCATCCCACAGATCGAACACCAGCGTTTCGCCGGGATACACGGGCGACGAAAAACGCGCGTCCAGTTGGCGCAGCCGGCTTGCGTCGTAGTCACAACGTTCACGCACGATCGCATGCGCGGCCATGCCGAACGATGCCAGCCCATGCAGGATGGGGCGCGGATAGCCCGCGGCCTGCGCCACCGCCGGGTCCACATGCAAGGGATTGGGATCGGCGCTCAGGCGGTAGATCAGCGCGGCCCGGGGCGAGACCGGCAGGCTGGCCGAGGCATCGGCCGGACGATCCGGCGTTGCGGGAAGCGGCGGCGGCGGGGCATCCCCTTGGCCAAAGCCGCCATCGCCACGGCAGAAGGTGGACTGCGTCAGCGTCGCCAGGCAGACGCCGTCATGGCTCAACACGTTGCGTTCGACAACCACAATGGCTCCCTTGTCGGCACCCTTGTCAATGACATGGGTGATGCGGCTTCGGCCCACCACCTCGCCTTCGGGTGGCAAGGGCGCATGGATGCGCAGGCGCTGTTCGCCGTGCACCAGCCGAACCCAGTCGATGCCGGCGCGCGGATCGCGCATCCAGAAGCCAGGATAGCCCAGCACCACGCTCATGGTCGGGAACGCCGCCAGGCCGTCCTCGTACACATAGTGCAGCTGCCGCGTGTCGGACGGATCCTCGCCCAGGCCGATGCCCAGGGCGTACAGCATGGTGTCTTTGGCCGTATAGCGCTGCGGCACGTCGGGAAATTCCCAGTGTTTCAGGGTCGCGTAATCGAGAGGCATGATGGATTCAGATCGGGTCCCAGTCGATGACGTCGGGCGATCGTTCAAGGGCAAAGAATTGTTTGCGCATGGACGGAATCGCCATATCGGCAATCGACTCGGGCGTCCAGCCATCGCTCAGGTGCACGGACCGGATCGGACGCGGCTGGCTGAACAGCATGATTTCGTTGGCACGCACCGCGAACAGCTGCGCCGTCACGTCCCTGGCGGCGTCGCTGGCCAGGAAGACCGCCAGCGGGGCGACCTTGGCGGGCTCCATCTTCTTGAGCTTTTCGACCCGTGCCTGGGCGTCGGGCGTATCCGACGGGATCGAGCTGGTCATGCGGCTCCATGCGAACGGCGCGATGCAGTTGGACCGCACGTTGTAGCGGGACATGTCCAGTGCGATCGATTTCGACAGCGCCACGACGCCGAGTTTGGCGGCCGCGTAATTGGCCTGGCCCAGGTTGCCGATCAGGCCCGACGTGGACGTCATGTGCACGAAGGCGCCGGACTCCTGCTCGCGAAAGAACGGCGCAGCGGCGCGGCTGACGAAGAACGCGCCATGCAGATGCACGTCGATGACCTGGCGCCATTCTTCTTCGTTCATCTTGTGAAAGACACGATCCCGCAGGTTGCCGGCATTGTTGACGATCGCATCTATCCGCCCGTAATGATCGATGGCGGTCTGCACGATCCGGTTGGCGCCTTGAGATGTCGCCACGCTGTCAATATTGGCGACAGCCTCGCCGCCGGCCGCGCGGATCTCGGCCACGACCTGCTGCGCGGGGCCGTCCCCGCCGCCTTCGCCTGTCAGCGATACGCCAATGTCGTTGACGATGACACGCGCGCCCGATGCCGCCATCGCCAGCGCCACGCTCCGGCCGATGCCGCCGCCCGCCCCCGTCACCACCACCACCTTTCCCGCAACGATATCGCCCATGAACTGCGTCTCCTGTCTGACCGCGTTTTGACGCATGGTAGATTCAACGGCCGGCATTCAAGCATTCAAGAATAAGAATGCCCCCTTTTGCGTGGTGGAACATGAGACATGACCTGACCGACCTGCGGCTGTTTGTGAACGTGGGCGAGACCCGGAATCTGACCCGCGCCGCCGAGCGCACCTTCCTGTCGCTGCCCGCCGCCAGCGCCCGGATCAAGAACATGGAAGAAGGCTTCAAGGCGCGTCTGCTGGTGCGTCTTGCCACAGGGGTTTCGCTGACGCCCGCGGGCGAAGTGCTGCTGCATCATGCGCGCGCCATCTTCACCCAGCTCGAATGCCTGAATGCCGATCTGCAGCCCTTCACCCGGGGCGTCAAGGGCCGGCTGCGCCTGCTGGCCAACACCACCGCGACCAATTCCTTCCTGGCCGACGCGCTGTCCACCTTCCTGCCGGAACATCCCGACGTGGATATCGAGCTGACCGAAAAATCGTCCGTGGACATCGTGCTGGCACTGCGCGCGGGCGCGGGTGACCTGGGGATCGTATCGGGCACCATCAGCAGCGACGGGCTGGATGTCTACCCGCTGTTTCGCGATGAGCTGGCGGTGGTGACCTCGCTCACGCATCCCCTGGCGTCGGAGCCCCGCGTGCAATTTGCCGATCTGCTCGATCAGTATCAGTTCGTCGGCATCCATCCGGACAGCGCGATCCAGACCTTCCTGGAAGACATTGCGTCGGGGCTGGGCAAACGGGTGAACCAGAGGGTGCACGTGGGCAGCTTCGAGGCCGTCTGCCGGATGGTCGAGGCCGGCGCCGGCATTGCCGTGGTGCCGCGCGCCTGCGCCGCGCGTTACAGCCGCCCGCAGGCCCTGAAGGTGGTGCCGCTCGCCGACGAATGGGCCCTGCGCGACCGCCTGCTGTGCCGCCAGCGCGGCCGCGACCTGCCCCGCTTTGCCGAGGATTTCATTCAGCACATCATGCGGGCGACCGAGAGCGACCCATCCCCCATCTAGCTGAAAGCCCTGACGCAAGCCGCTGCAGGACCCAGGGTCTTCCCGCTGCGGGATGACGCGGGGTTGGCCGCAAGCGACGAGGGGCTTCGGCAGATGTGAATCCGCCCCGGCTCCTGATTCGTAAATAATGGCCCTCATAACAACGACATCAGGAGACATGACATGGTCCATCGGGAACGGCGCCGTTTCGTCGCGGGGCTGGGCACATCGCTAGGCGCGATCGTGGGAAGCGGCATGGCAGCGGGATGGGGCGTGGGATCGGGCCTGGGCGCGGTCGCCGGCATGCTGCCCGGCACCGCCCGGGCAGCCAGCGACGCGTGGCCCGGCCGCCCCGTCACGTTCATCGTCCCCTTCCCGCCAGGAGGCCCGGTGGATGTGACCGCGCGCTTTACCGCGCAGCCCCTGGGCATCAAGTGGAACGTGCCGGCCATCGTGGATAACCGCGCAGGCGCGGGCGGCATCGTAGGCGCGCAACTGGCGGCGCGGGCCGAACCCGATGGTCACACCTTCTTTTTTCGTCCATCCATCACGCCGTCCGGCCGACGTCCGCCAACACACCGGGCTACGACTTCGTCAAGGACTTCGTGCCGGTGGGCATGGCGGCGGTGTTTCCCATCGTGCTGGTCGTGCATCCGTCATTGCCGGTCAAGACCGTGGCCGAGCTGATCGCCTACACGAAAGCCCATCCCGGCAAGCTGTCCTACGGATCGTCGGGCAACGGCGGCGGCACGCATCTGGCCGGCGAACTGTTCAACAGCATGACGGGCGCCAAGCTGCAGCACATTCCCTATCGCGGCAGTGCGCCCGCCATGCAGGACCTGCTGGGCGGACAGGTGCAGATCATGTTTGCCGATGGTCCTTCGGCCGTGCCCCACATCAAGGCCGGCAAGATCCGCGCGCTGGGCGTGGGCAACCCCGAACGATCGGCGCTGGCGCCCGATGTACCGGCCATTGCCGAATCCGGCCTGCCCGGCTACGAGGCATACTCGTGGAGCGGACTGGTGGCGCCGGCGCGCACACCTGCAGCCATCGTTGCCCGGGCCAACGCCGATCTGGTCAGTGTGCTGACGGATCCCGCCACCGCCAAGGCCATGCTTGCGGCGGGCGCGGAACCCAAACCCGGGTCGCCCGAGGCGTTCAGGGGTTTCATTCAGGCCGAGATCACCAAGTGGCAGAAGGTGATCCGGGAAGCCAACATCACGCTGGATTGACAACGCCGGCGGCTGCGCGGGCGGCACCGCAGCCGCGCGGCCCGCGCTCGAGCGTTTGCACGGTCCCACTACGTGCCGAGCACGCGCTCCCTGGCCTCGTCATATTCCCGGCGCCACTGCGCAACCAGCGCTTCCACAGCCAGCACTTCCTGCGCCGCGCCCACGCCCTGTCCCGCGCTCCACACGTCGCGCCAGGCCTTGGGCCGTGTGTCCTTGTCGAGATTGACGGGCGCGGCCGCGCCCGCTTCCAGCGCCGCCGGATCGATGCCTGCCGCCACGATGCTCGGCAACAGATAGTTGGCCGGCACGCCTGAAAAGTACGCCGTGTTGACCACGTCGGCCGCCTGCGCGCCCAGCACCATGTCACGATACGCATCGGACGCCAGCGACTCGTTCGTCGCAATGAAGGGCGTGCCGATGTAGGCATAGTCGCAGCCCAGTACCTGCGCGGCCAGCACATCCTTGCCGTGGCTCAGACACCCCGACAACGCGATCGGCCCGTCGTGGAAGGCCCGCACTTCGTTGACGAACGCAACCGGATTCAAGCGTCCCGCGTGACCGCCGGCCCCTGCCGCCACCAGGATCAACCCATCGACGCCGGCCGCCAGCGCGCGGCGCGCATGGCGCACCTGCGTAACGTCATGAAAGACCTTACCGCCGTACGCATGCACCGCCTTGACGACCGCATCGGGCGCATGCAATGACGTGATCACCAGCGGCACCTGACGGCGGGCCAGGATGTCCAGGTCCCCTTCCCATCGCGGGTTGGACGGATGCACGATCAGGTTCACACCATAGGGCGCCACCACCGCATCCGGATGCGCGTTGCGATAGGCGGCCAACCCGGCTTCGATCCGTGTCAGCCAGTCTTCCAGCACCGGCTGCGGGCGGGCGTTCAAGGAAGGAAACGTGCCGACAATGCCCGCAGTGCACTGAGCAATCACCAGGTCGGGGCCGGACACCAGGAACATCGGCGCGGCAATCACCGGCAGGCGCAAGCGGCCGGGAAAGGGGGACAAACCTAGCTTGGCGCGGGCCGACGCCGCCGCCGCGGCAAGATCTTCTGTGGCGGAAGCCGCCGCGCCGGAAAGGGTCGCCGTCATGCTCATTCCGCCTGGATGTTGGCCGCCTTGATCACGTCACCCCACAAGGCATATTCGCGGTCGATGCGCCGTTTGAGTTCCGCCGAATCACCGACGTTGAGGGTGTAGCCGCCGTCGATCATCGACTTGCGGAACTGCGGGTCCTGTCCGACTTCCTTGAGGGCTGTCTTCAACCGGTCTTCCACCGCTGCCGGCAATTTGGTGGGCCCGACCAGCGCATACCAGCCCGTCACTTCGTAGTCGGGCACCCCAGCTTCGATCATGGTGGGCACGTCCGGCATGCCCGCATTGCGGGTGCGTGACGTGACCGCCAAGGGCCGCGCCTTGCCGCTTTGAATGTAGGGAATGGCGGTGCTGGTGATGTCAAACATGAAACTGATCTTGCCCCCACCAGGTCCAGCATGGCCGGGGAATTGCCGCGATAGGGCACGTGCAGCATCGGCGCGCGCGTTTCTTTCTTGAGCAGTTCGGCCGACAGATGATTGGACGCGCCCACCCCTGCCGATCCGAAAGACACCTTGTCGGGATGCTGCCTGGCGTAGCCGACCAGTTCCTGCACGCTCTGGACCGGCACGTCCGGCCCGACCATCAGCACATTGGTGTAGTCGACCACCAGGCCGAGCAAGGAAAAATCGGTGCGGGGGTCGAACAGCTTGCTGCGCTGAACCTGCGGCGACATCGTCAGCGTCGGGCTGGCGGCAAAGCCGAGCACGTAGCCGTCGGGCGCGGTCTTGGCCGTGGCGTCCGACGCGATCATCCCACTGGCCCCGGCGCGATTTTCCACCACGACCGTCTGGCCCAGCCGTTCGCCCAGGTATTTGGCGAAAACCCGCGCGGTGGTATCGACGGGGCCGCCCGGGGCGTAACCCACCAGGAGCCGGATCGGGCGGTCGGGATAGGAGTTGGCGTGCGCGGCAGGCAGGGCTGCCAGCAGCACGGCTGCGGCCAGGCCGAAGCGGGTCCGGAACAGTGGGGTCATGGGGGAGTCTCCGTGGTTGTTATGGTCGTTGTGTCGGTCGTCTTGTCGGTTGTCGGCATGCCGTCGCAGGAAGGCCGGCGCTGTCACACGGTCAAACGTTCGCGCAGCGGCTGCTTCAGGATCTTGCCGCTGACCGTCGTGGGCAATGTGTCGATGGCGATCAGGCGCGCGGGCCGTTTGTAAGGCGCCAGCCGCTCGCGCAGGAAAGCGCGCAGGCGGGTGAGATCGACGTCCGCACCCGGCAGCGCTTCGATGAAGGCCACCACTTCTTCATTGCGGTCGGCTTCCTCGACGCCGATCACGGCCGAAGCGCGCACGCCGGGATAGGCATTGATGACGCTCTCGACTTCCAGCGGATAGACGTTGAAGCCCGACCGGATGATCAGATCCTTGGTCCGGCCCGCGATGAACAGCGCCCCGCTGTCATCGATGTAGCCGACGTCGCCGGTATCGAGCCACCCGCCGGGGTGCAGCGTGGCCGCGGTCAGCTCGGGATTGCGGTAGTAGCCCAGCATGACGCCAGGACCATGAATGAAGATGTCGCCGGTCACGCCGCCGGTGCGCGACGCTTCGTTCAGCGGCCCGATATGCACGGTCACGCCGTCCACCGGATGGCCGGCGGACGCATCGTTACGCGGCGCGTCGATATCCGTAATGCACATCGACCCGGCGTATTCGGTGATGCCATAGCCATGATGCATGGGCAGCCCGAAGTAATCCTGCACCTTGGCCTTCAGCGTTGGATCCAGCGCCGCGCCGCCCGTGTACAGGTAGCGCAGCTTGGGTGCGGTAACCTTGCCCTCCGGCGCAACCGCCATCAAGCGCGAGAACATGGTGGGCACGCCCTGCAGGATGGAAATGCCAGGATGTTTCAGTGCCTCGAACACGTCGGCGGCGTCGAAGCGGCTGCGGACGACCAGACTCGCGCCGGCATAAACCGAGGCCATCAGCACCGTGGCAATGCCGAAGATATGGGAGAACGGCAGCGCCGCGTAGCCGATGTCGCCGGGCGTCAACCGGCGCGAGGCGCTGGAGATGCGGCCGAAGTGGATGAGGCCTTGATGCGGCACCATGACGCCCTTGGGGGCGCCGGTGGTCCCGGACGTGTAGATGATGCAGGCGACGCGGTCGGCGGGAATGCGGGCATCGGCCACGTGATCGTCCCCGCCGGGCGGGCTCGTGCAAGCCGGGTCAGCCGCCACAGCCTGCCCGTCCGTCGCCGCTTGCACTGCGGCCAGACTGACACGGCACCCCGCGGACCACACGGCAGGATCGGCGGTCGCGGCCTGATCCGCATCGGCGTGGTCCGCTGCCGCCGTCGACACGTGCGTCGTATACAGCACCAACACCGGCTCGGCATGCGCGCGGATTGCGGCCAGTTCACGCGGACTGAGCCGCGCGTTCACGCTGACCGGCCATGCGTGGATGATGCTGGACGCAAACAACGCGACCACCATGTCGCTGCAGTTTTCGCCAACCACCATGATGCGATCGCCCGCGCTGACGCCCTGCTGTTGAAGCCACGTCGCGGCCGCCCGCGCGCGCTGCCACAGGCCGCCATAGGTCAGCGCACCGCCCCCTCCTCATACAGCGCGATCGCCTCGGGGCGTTCATGGGCCTGGTGCGACAGCACGTCGTGAACGCAGTGAAAGGTCAACGGAGAAGACATGGGCAAACAACCGAAAAGAGATGAGACGTGCGCATTGTTCAAAATCGAGCGTCGTCAAAAATGAGCAGGGAAGCGCAGCGCATGCATCGCGACACGCCTTCACGAGGCGGGCTGCCAGCCGCTACAGCGTCGCCGCCGTTCCAAGAATGGCCGTGGACTGGCTGGACAGCGTTCCGCCGTTGCCATGCACCAGCGCCACCTCGGCGCCGTCCACCTGCCGCGCGCCGCACTCGCCGCGCAGTTGCCGGACTGCCTCGATCATGATGAACACGCCATACATGCCCGGGTGGATGCAGCACAGGCCGCCGCCGTTCGTGTTGACCGGCAGGCGCCCGCCCGGCGCAATGGCGGCGCCGCGAACGAAATCACCCGCCTCGCCTTTCCTGCAGAACCCCAGGTCTTCCAGGAACAGCAGCGTATTGATCGTGAAGGCGTCATACATCTCGGCCACGTCGACGTCAGCGGCCGACACGCCGGCCATCCGGAATGCGGCCGCCCCGGACTGTGTCGCCGCGGTCACGGTCAGGTCTTCCATGGACGAGATCTGCCGGTTCCACACGGCGGTGGCGTTGCCCAGCACGTAGACCGGCGGGCGGGCCAGATCCCGCGCGCGGTCAGCCCGCGTCAGGACGAAAGCGCCCGCGCCATCGGTCACCAGGCAGCAGTCGCGGACGGTAAGCGGATCAGAGATCATGCGTGCCGACAAAATCTCGTCAAGCGTGGTCGGCGCGCGCTGCTGGGCTTCGGGATTGAGTTGCGCCCACTGGCTGGCGGCCAGGGCGACTTCGGCCAGGTCTTCGCGGCGCGTGCCGTACTGATGCATGTGGCGCGCGGCCGCCAGGGCGTAGGAACTGAGCGGATTGAGCGGCTCGTACGGCGCCTCATACGGCTGCGGATCGAACGACTTGCGCACGCGGGCGATTTCGGCGCGGTTCAGGCTGGACGTGCGCTGCGTGCTGCCATAGCACACCAGCACGGCGTTGCACTGGCCGGTGGCCAAGGCGTGCATGGCCGGCAGCAGGTGGGCAACGAAGCTCGATCCGCCCAGCATGGTGCTGTCGATGAAAGTGGGCCGGATCCCCAGATGTTCGATCACCGGCATGGCCCACATCGGCGCGGTCACGCTGGCGGTGCAGATGCCATCGATGTCCCGCAGCGTCAGCCCCGCATCGCGGACCGCGCGGTGCGCCGCCTGCACCAGGATTTCCATTTCGGTAGAACCGGTGGCCTGGCCGAGGCCCGCATGCCCCACACCCACCACGGCGACCGCGCCGCGCAGAGCCTCCAGGCTCCATGTCGTTGCCTGCATCGTCATGCCGCCGCTCCGTTGCCAGCCTGGGCGCTGGCCGATGCCGACGACGCTGCCACCAAAGCCTGCGTTCGCGCCGGCACGAACACCACCGTGCCGCCGTCTTCCGACATCAGCACCCTGGCCTGCACCGCCATGCCTATCTTCACATCGGCTGGCGCAATGCCATCGACCCGCGACATCATGCGCACACCCTCGGCCAGGTCCAGCAAGGCCACGTTGCGATCGCCCCCGTCTTGCGGGCGGCCGCGCACCACCGTCGTCGAATACACCGTGGCCGCGCCCGATGGCGCAAACCAGTCCAGGCGGTCGCTGCCGCAATGCGGGCAGACCATGCGCGGATAGAACACCGATCGATCGCACGCGCCGCAGCGCTGGATCAGGAACCGTCCTTGGTCCAGCGCACGGCGATAGTGCAGGTCCGCACCGACCGCGTCGGCGGACGACGAGCCGGACTCGTCAGGCAAAGGGGGCGCCATGCTGTCTCCTTGTGTCGCTTATCGTTGTGTGTGGCTTACGTTGGGATGCAGTGTGGCCGCGCGCCTGCACGGCTGACCATTCTTCATTCCCGAACAAGGGGTTCCAATGCCATGAAGCGCGCACGCGGTCCAAGGCGAGGTATGGTTAGCGGTGAGGAGACACGACCATGAACCTGACCTGGACCGATGACGAAAGGCGCTTCCGCGACGAGGTGCGCACCTTCGTACAGACCCACCTGCCAACCGACATTCGCGATAAATCGCTGCGTCAGCAGCGGCTCGAAAAGGACGATTACCTGCGCTGGCATCGCATCCTTGACGAGCACGGCTGGGGCGCCCCCACCTGGCCCAAGGAATACGGCGGCACCGGCTGGAATCCGCTGCAGCGCCTGATCTTCGAAGTCGAATCCTTCCGGGCCGGCGCGCCGCGCCTGCTGCCTTTCGGCTTGACCATGCTCGGCCCGGTATTGATGAAGTTCGGCAGCGCGGAGCAGCAGGCCCGGCTGCTGCCCCGCATCATCCGGCTTGATGACTGGTGGTGCCAGGGCTACTCCGAACCGGGTTCGGGGTCGGACCTTGCGTCGCTCACTACCAGGGCCGTGCGGGACGGCGATCACTATGTCGTCAATGGGCAGAAGACCTGGACCACGCTGGCCCACTATGCCGACTGGATTTTCTGCCTGGTGCGTACCGATCCCGATGCCAAGCCGCAGCGCGGCATTTCGGTGCTGCTGATCGACCTGCGATCCCCTGGTGTCACGGTGCGTCCGATCCGCACGCTGGACGGCGGGCATGACGTGAATGAGGTCTGGCTGGACAACGTGCGGGTGCCCGTCGGCAATCTGGTGGGCGAAGAGAACGCTGGCTGGACCTACGCCAAGTATCTGCTGGGCCACGAGCGCACCGGCATTGCAGGCCTTGGCCACTGCCGCCGCGAACTCGATGCGATCAAGGCGCTGCTGGCAGGCAGCACCGACGACGGCGAGCCCCTGGCGCAGGACCCGCGCTGGCGCGATCGTGTCTCGCGCCTGGAGATCGACGTCCTGGCCCTGGAAATGCTGTTGCTGCGCGTGGCCGCCGAACACGACGGCATGCCCGGCCCGGAAACGTCCATGCTCAAGATCCGGGGATCCGAGATCCAGCAGGACCTGGCCCAGCTGCGCATGGAACTGGCAGGCCCTGACGCCTGGCCCTACGACCCGGCATGGCTGGAAGCGGACACCGAGGCCGACGTGCCCGGCCCCGATGGCGCCGCCCGCACCAGCGCGGCCTATGTGGACATGCGCAAGACGACCATCTACGGCGGCACGACCGAGGTGCAGAAGAACATCATCGCCCGCATGCTGCTGGGCGGCTGATCCCTGTCGACGAACCGGACATATCCCTCATGGACTTTGTACTGAGCGAAGAACAACGCATGCTGGCCGACAGCCTGCGCCGCCGCGTGGGCGAGCTGTGGACGCTGTCGCGCCGCCGGCAGGCCCGCACAAACGCTGCCCTGGATGCCACCGCCTGGTCGGCGCTGGCGGAACTGGGCGTGCTGGGCCTGACCATTTCATCGGATCACGAAGGCTTTGGCGAAGACCCCGCCAGCCTGTTGCCGGTGCATGGGGAACTGGGCCGTGGCCTGGTGGCCGAGCCGGTCATTCCCAGCGCCGTCATTGCCGCCACGGTGCTGGCGCGGGCGGGCAACGACGACGCCGAGGCCCGCTGGCTCCCGGCGATCGCCAGCGGCGCCGCCATCCTGACGCTGGCTTACCTGGAACCTGGGCGCCGCTACGCCGCCCGGCCGGCCAATACCCATGCGACGCGCGGCGCCTCGGGCTGGATACTCGATGGCGAGAAGTCGGCCGTCTGGCATGGGGGCGCGGCCACGGCCTGGATCGTGTCGGCCGCCGACGAAGCGGGCGCCACGGTATTGCTGATGGTGCCGCGCGACGTTCCCGGGGTGGCGGTGCTCGATACGCCGACCATGGACGCAACCCGCGCGGCGCGCCTGACCTTTACCGGCGTGCAGCTGGACGACAGCGCCCTGCTCGCCCAGGGCCATGCCGCCGATGCGGCGATCGAAGCCGGCCTGCAATGGGGCATTGCCGCCCTCTGCGCGCAGGCTGCCGGCGCCATGGAGCGCCTGCTGGCCCTGACCGTGGACTACCTGCGCACCCGCAAGCAGTTCAACCAACCCCTGGCCGCTTTCCAGGCCCTGCAACACAAACTGGCCGACATGGCGATCGCGAAGGAACTGGCGCTGTCCATGGCCTATGTGTCGGTGGCCGCCCTGACTGAACCCGACGCCGCTGAGCGCCGCCGCCGCATATCCGCCGCCAAGATCGAGGCGGCGCGCGCGGGCCGGCAGGTGGGACAGCTGGCCGTGCAACTGCATGGCGGCATGGGCATGACGGACGAACTGGAGCTAGGCGATTATTTCAAGCGGCTGACGGCGGTGGACCTGCTGCTGGGCGATACGGCTTACCACTACGCGCAGATGGCGGCCCAGGAGCGCACGGCATGACGACGGCATCCACGCAAACGGCATCCCAGGGCATGCCGTCGGTCGCCTCCTCGGCCGCGATTCCCCCAGACGTCGACACGCTGCTCGTCACTTACACCGCCGGCGTGGCTCGCATCACGCTGAACCGGCCGGATCGCCTCAACAGCCTGACCACGCAAATGTTCGCCGATCTGGCTGCGGTGCTGTCGTTCCTGGAAGCGCAAGCGGATTTGCGCGGCGTGCTCCTGACAGGCGCCGGCCGAGGTTTCTGCGCCGGGCAGGACCAGCAGGAACGCCCGCCTTTGCCCGATGGCCAGCGCCGCGACCTGGGCATGGGTCTGGATCAAAATTATCGGCCGCTGATCTTGCGGCTGCGGGCATTGCCCGTCCCCGTGGTGTGTGGAGTGAACGGCGTGGCGGCGGGTGCGGGCCTGAGCCTGGCCCTGGCGTGCGACGTCGTGATCGCCGTGGAATCGGCTCGCTTCATCCAGGCCTTCGACAAGATCGGACTGCTGCCCGATGCGGGCGCGACCTGGTTCCTGCCCCGGCTGATCGGCCAGGGCCGGGCCATGGGATGGACCCTGTCGGGCGAGGCGCTGTCTGCCAAAAAGGCCGAGGACTGGGGCCTGATCTGGCAGTGCGTTCCCGACTCCCAATTGGAAGACATCCTGTCGTCCACTGCCGCGCGGCTGGCTGCGGGCCCGACGCGTGCCCATGCCGCGGCCAAGCGCGCCTTGCTGGCGTCGTCCGGCCAGACGCTGGACCAGCAATTCGATCTTGAACGGGACCTGCAACGGGAGCTGGGCTACTCGGCGGACTACCTAGAGGGCATCACCGCGTTTGCGCAAAAGCGCAAGCCGGCGTTCACGGGCACCTGACCGGCAGGCGAATGGCGGACGCTGCGGCAGTCGCGCACGCATCCGCCAGCCCCGGTTCAGCTCGTCTTGAACAACACCACGATCCGGCTGAACGGCACCGTCCGGTCCACGGTGATCGCACTTTTGCCGCGTCCCGCGTAGGTGTTGACCAGCCGCATCCCCAACCCCGTGCCCTGCGGCTTCGGAAAGGCGTCCGGAAAGCCCGGACCGTCGTCTTCGACCGTCAGCTTCAGGCCGTCGCCGCTTTCTTCCAGGAACACGCGCACCTCGCCCTTGCCGTATTTCAGGGCGTTGGTGACGAGTTCGGCCGTCACCAGCCCCAACGGCGCCAGGCGCCGCGCGGGCACCGTGATCCGGGGGATGCAAAGACGATCCGGCGATCGGACGACAGCACTT
Organism: Pigmentiphaga litoralis; assembly: GCF_048632615.1. Taxonomy (GTDB): domain Bacteria; phylum Pseudomonadota; class Gammaproteobacteria; order Burkholderiales; family Burkholderiaceae_B; genus Pigmentiphaga; species Pigmentiphaga litoralis_B. The sequence goes on along the minus strand of NZ_CP184479.1, from coordinate 4,949,420 downwards.
GCAGGTCGCCGATCAGCCCGCTCAGATAGGCGCCTGCATCAGTCGCCTCGACGCCGCTTTCTTCGTACAGGCGCTGGTGCACCGAGCCGACCGTCATGACGCGCGTCGCGGCGACCTGCAGGTGTGCCGAGACGGTGGTGTCCCCGCTCAGGTCCCCCTGCAGCGCCAGCAGCGTCTGCACCAGCTGCAGGCTGTTGCGCACCCGATGGTGCACTTCCTTCATCATCAGTTCAGAGCTGTAGAGCTTGGTTTCCTGCATCGAGACCAGGGCGTTCAGCTGCTCTTCGTGGGCATGCCGCTCACTGATGTCCCGGGCGACGGAAACGATGCGCTCGACTTCACCGGACACGCCCCGGATCGGTGACAGGGACACGTCCCACCAGCGGCTGGCGCCCTTGTCGGTCCGGCACATGCCTTCGAAGCGGTTGGCGACGCCATCGGCCGCCTGCGCAAGGCCCAGGTGCACTTTTTCCAGTTCATCGTCGGGCCAGAACGATGCGTAGCTGCGCCCCCTGACCGATTCGAACGCGTCGATTTCCATCTGCGCCAGGCCGTGTTCATTCATGAACTCGAGGCGGCCGTCGACCGTCATGACCTTGATGCAATCCATGCTCGCGTTCAGCACGGTCTCGGAAAAATGCACCTGCCGATGCTCGTCGACCTCCGCGGCGACGCGCTCGCGCGTCATCGAAATGACGTTGGCGACGGCCTCGAGAAAGACCAGGTCGGTTTCGGAGAAATCCTCGTCGTCCGGACTGTCGGCTTCCAGGATCCCGTACGGTTCGGGGACACCGCGGATGGGCACGTTGACCGCCCGCTTGATGCCGTAGCGAAGCAGCAGGTCAGGCGTGCGGAACCGATGTTCGGCACCCAAATGGTTGGAAATGACCGGCCGCACGCTGCGGTAGGCGTGGCCTGCCGGGCTGGCGTCGTCGGCCGACAGGGTGGTCGTGCCGATTTCGGCCTTCGCCCAGCCCGTGCCCGCCTCGAGCAACAAGGTGCCCGATTCGGGCTGGTAGCGCAGGACTTTGACGAAACGGGCGTTCAAGCCCTGTGCAACGACCTGGCAGGCGCCGTCTATGACCCAGGCCACGTCGCGGCTCTTGAGCGCCCTTATCGCAAATTCCACTGCAAGTTCATGTTGCCGCTTCAACCGTGCGCTGGACACGCTGAGCGCGGCGGTGGCCACTTCCTGGGGGGCTGCTGGGTCATTCACCTTCTCGAAACCGCCGCCGCTAGACGTAGCCGCATCCGGAACAGTACGGGATCATAACCGCGCCGGCGTGAGAAAACCGCCCCCGGGGCGTCCCGTTGTAGGCACGCCGCCACGGTCTACGCCTTGGGATGACACCCGGGCGCCGGCGCCTAGACGGCAATCGCCTTCATCAGCGCATCCCGGTCGGCCGGATTCGACGTGCTGCCCTCGGCAACCACCCTGCCCCGTTCCAGCGCGTAGAACCGGTCGCACAGCGTCAGCGCCCGGGATACGTTCTGCTCGACCAGCAGGATGGCCTGGCCCTGTTCCTTGACCTGGCGCATGACCGAAAACAGTTCGTCCACCACCATCGGCGCCAGGCCTTCGGTAGGCTCATCGATCAGTAGCAGGCGCGGCTTGCCCAACAAGACGCGCGCCACCGCCAGCATCTGCTGCTCGCCGCCCGACAGCGTGGTACCTGCCTGCGCGCGGCGTTCGGCCAGCCGGGGAAAGCGGGTGTAGATGTCCGTCAGCCGCGACTGCTCCTCGGCGCGTGTGAGCCGGGGACCCTGCATGAAGCCCATCTCCAGGTTTTCCTGAGTGCTGAGCCCGGGAAAGATCCGCCTGTCCTCGGGAACGAGGCCCACGCCCAGCCGACATACCTTGTCGGCCGACAGGCCTGACAGGCGCTGGCCCTGGAACTGGATGTCGCCGCCGGTCAGCGGCAGCCATCCGGCCACCGCCTTGATGGTGGTGGTCTTGCCCACTCCGTTGCGGCCGAACAGGCCGACGACTTCGCCTGGCTCGACGCGGATGCTGAGCCCCTGCAGGACGTGGCCCAGACCGTAATGCACGTGCACGTCGTTCAGTTCAAGCATGGACGGCCTCCGCGGCAGGGGTCGTGGCGGCTTCGCCGAAATAGGCGGCCTGGACGCGGGGATCGGCGCGCACCGTGCGCGGCGGACCCTCGGCAAGCTTCCGGCCTTGCGTCAGCACCACCACATGGTCGGACACGTCCATGACCAGGCCGACGTCGTGTTCGACCAGCACGATGGACACGCCGCCGGCCAGCCGTTTGATCAGGGCGGCGGTATCCGCCGTGTCGGCGTGCGACATGCCTTGCGTGGGCTCGTCCAGCAGCAACAGCCGAGGTCGGCATGCCAGCGCCACGGCGATCTCCAGCCGCCGCTGTTCGCCATGCGACAGCGCCCCGGCCAGGTCATTGGCCCTGGGCTGCAACGCAAATTCTTCCAGCAGTTCATCGGCCCGTGCCGATGCGACATGGGACGACGCCAGCGGACGCAAGGCCAGCCATCCGTTTTCCAGTACCTGTGCGGCCAGCCTCAGGTTTTCGCGCACCGTGAGGTCCACGAACAGATTGGTGATCTGGAACGACCGCGCCAGGCCGGCGCGCAGCAGCCTGTGCGGACTCCAGCCTGTCACGTCGACGCCGTCGAAGCGCACCGTGCCGGCCGTCGGCCGCAGTGCGCCGCTGATCAGGTTGAACAGCGTGCTCTTGCCCGCGCCGTTCGGGCCGATCAAGGACGTGATGCTGCCGCGCACCACTTGCATGCTGACGTCGTCCACGGCTTTCAAGGCGCCGAATCGCACGCTCAGTCCCCGCACGTCCAGCAAGGGTTCGGACGCCGCCGCCGTTGGGCTCAGGGTCATGGTTTTTCCTTAGCGCGCCCACCAGCCCGGATGGGAAGAAGATGACCGCGGCCATGAACAACAGACCGATCACAATCAAATGATGTTCGGTATACGTGCCGACCACCGACTTCAGGCCGAACAGAATCACGCTGCCATACAACGCGCCGATCAGTGTGCCCACGCCGCCCAGCACCACCGTGATGACGGCGTTGCCCGAGGTCTGGAAGTACAGCAGTTCGGGGGACGCGAAACCGCGCAGCATGGGGTACAGCGCACCGGCAACCGACGCAATGGTGGCCGCGAGCACGAAGGCGGCCAGCTTGTAGCGCCAGGGGTCAAAGCCCAGGAAAGACAGCCGCAAGGGGTTCGCCCGCAGCGCCTGCATGTTGCGGCCAAAGGGGGTGTCGAGCAGGTAGGCCAGCAAGGCGTACATCGCCATGATCACGGCCAGCACCACCAGGAAGAAACTGAGCGGATCGGACGCCGATACCGAATATGGCCCCACGCCAATGCGCACCACTGGCACCCCCATGAGCCCGTCGGACGCCCCCAGGGCCTGCACGTTGTAGACCGCCTTGGCGGCGATCTGCGCCAGCCCGAACATGATCAACGCAAAGTACACGCCGCGGGCGCGGATCGCGATCACGCCCGACACCCCGCCCACGGCCGCGCCCGCCACCGTGGCGATGGCCATCACGCTCCAGAACGACAGCCCCGCATCCCGCAGCAGGATGCCCGACAGGTAAGCGCCAAACCCGAAGAACAGGGCCTGGCCAAGAGACAGCAGACCGGCAATGCCCAACAGCAGGTCCACCGCCATGGCCAGTCCGCCAAAGATCAGGGCTTCGGTGGCCAGCCGCAGGTAGAACGTGTCGCCAGTCCACCAGGCCGCCAACGCGGCCAGCAGGGCGAGCACGACGAAGGCGGTGGCCAGGCCGGCGCGGCGCCGGGGCGCTCCCCCAGGGCAGCCGCCGTGGCAAGCCGGCCGGAACCGTTGCGGCCAGCAACGTTGCGGTCGTCAACGTTGCGTTTCTCAACCTTCTGTTCTTCAACCATGACCAAGCCTCCCGAACAATCCCTGCGGACGGAACATCAGCACCAGCACCATGATCCCGAACACCAGTGGATCCGACCACACCGGCGAGATGTACAGGCTGGACAGGGCCTGCACCTGCGTCAGCAGCAGACCGGCCACGATGGCGCCCTTGATGCTGCCGAGCCCGCCCACGATCACCACCGAAAACGCCATCAGGATGAAGTCCTTGCCCATGGTCGGGAAGACCGAATACACAGGCGCGAGCAGCACCCCCGCCAGTCCGGCCAGCGCCACGCCGAACGCAAACGTGCCGGCATAGACCCGCAGCACCGGCACGCCCAGTGATGCCGACATGTGCCGGTCGTACGCCGCGGCGCGTACGATCGCGCCCAGACGCGTGCGATACACCACCCACCAGACGCCGGCCAGGATCACCAGGCCAACCGCCATCAGGAACAGGCGATAGGTCGGAAACATCATGCCCAGCAATTCGGTGGCGCCCTGGATGGGCGACTCGGGCTTGAGCGAGTTCGGGCCATAGATCAGCTTGAACACGTCTTCGAGCACGATTGCCATGCCAAAGGTCAGCAGCAGCGTCAGGATGTGCCGGTCCTTGTGGTGAAAGACCCGCTGGATCAGCAGGCGCTCGGTGGCGTAGCCCAAGGGCAGCATCACCAGTGGCACCAGGACCAGCACGAGCCAGAAGCTCAGGCCAGTCAGCAACAAGGACGTGCCAAGATAGGCGCCCAGCGCATAGAACTCGCCGTGCGCCATGTTGATGACGTCGAGCAAACCAAAGATGATGGTCAGGCCCAGCGCCATCAGGATCACGGCCACGCCCAGCGACAGGCCATTGACGACCTGCGGGGCGTAGACGAATTGCAGACTTTCGAGCCAGGCGCTCATGGGGACTCCTTGATCAAGGCGGCGTGACGGCTCACCAGCGTTTGCAGGTGCTGGGGCCAATGGCCTTGTCGCCCTGCACCTTGCTGATGATGGTGAAGTCGCCGTTGGCGATCCGGACGGCGTACATGTCCTGGATGGCCTGGTGGTCCGCCGCGCGCATGGTCTTTTCGCCCTGCGGGGTATTCCACGTCAGGCCTTCCATGGCCGTGCGCACCTTGGCGGTTTCGGTGGACTTGGCCTTTTCCACGGCGGCCTTGTAGAAGTACAGGACGCCATACGAATCGGCGCCGTACAGGTCCGGCGCGATCTTGTTGGCCTTGATGAAGTCCGCCACGAAACGTTTGTTCTGCGGGTTGTCGATCTGGGGGTGTAGCCCACACCGGTCACAAAGCCTTCGGCATTCTTGCCAATGGCCTTGATGTTCTGCGCCGTGATCGCGCCCGACACGCCGATCAGGGTGATGTTCTTGTTGATGCCATATTCGGCCAGCTGACTGAACAGGCGAACCGTGTCATTGCCGGCTGTCGAGGTGTAAAACACCTGCGGACGCGCCGCCCGGATCTGGCCGAAATAGCTCGAGTAATCCTTGCTGTCCAGCGGCGCGAACAACTCGCCATTGGCCTTGATCCCGCGCTGCGTCGCGGCATCCTTGAACGCCGCCACCGTGCTTCGTCCCATCTCGTAGTCCGGCCCCAGCAGGAACAGCGACGCGCCCGGCTTGTCCTTGGCCAGCCATTCGGCCAGCGCCACGGATTGCTGGCCCGCCTTGGCATTGACCCGGAACACATTCGGCGAGCACTTGTCGCCGGTGATCGCATCCGAAAACGACACGGTGGTCGCAATCAATTTATCGTTGCGTTCCGCAACCTGTCCCACGGCCAGGGTCGATCCGGAATTGACCGTGCCGGTCAGGAAATCCACCTTGGATTGCTGGAACAGTTTTTCGGCCTTCTGCACCGCGACTTGGGGATTGGCTTCTTCGTCTTCATACAGCAATTCCACCTTGCGGCCCAGGATGCCGCCCGCCGCGTTGATCTCGTTCAGTGCCAGGTCCAGCCCCATCTTTACCTGCGCCCCGATCGGGGCATAGGTGCCCGACAGCGGCGTGACGACCCCGATACGCAGCGGACCGGTTTGCGCATGGACCGCCGGCGCGACCGCGCCCAGCAAGCCTGCGGACCAGAGTGCGGCAACGGCGGTTCTTTGTAGCGTCTTCATGGCAAGTCTCCTGTAAACGACCCGTTTGTCCGGGTTCACATCGTTTGAATGCAGGTCCGAATCCCAATGCGGAAAGCAGGCGCTGCCCCGCGCGAACGGGCGCGGTCAGCTGCCCTTGAACGCGGGCTTGCGTTTGCCGTGAAAGGCTTCAACGCCCTCGCGGAAATCGTCCGAACTGCGCAGGCGCGAATAGCAATGGCCTTCCAGTTCGATGGCAATCGACAAGGGCGCGTCTTCGGTGTCGTTCAGCAGCTTCTTCGCGGTGCGCTGGGCCAAGGGCGAGAACGCTCGCAGTTCGTCCACCAGGGCATCGGTCGCCTTTTCCAGATCCGCATCCGCCACGCAGTCCACCGCGATACCCCACTCGTAGGCTTGCTGGCCAGGTATGCGGCGGGACCGCATCACGATGTCCTTGGTGCGGCCCACGCCCACCATTTTCTGCAGCCGCGCCGATCCGCCAGACCCGGGTATCTGTCCGAGTTTCTGTTCGGGCAACGCGTACAAGGTGGTGTCGGTGACGATCCGGAAATCGCACGCCAAGGAAATTTCAAAGCCCACGCCAAAGCAGTAGCCGCGGTTGGCCGCGATCACCGGCTTGTCGCAACGAAACGGGGCCGCCACATTCCAGGCCAGCGCCGACACCTTTTCGGGCGTGGCTTCCATGAAGCCCTTGATGTCGCCCCCGCTGGAAAAATGTTCACCGGTGCTGCGCAGCACGATGACCCGCACCCGCGGATCGGCGTCCAGCGCTTCAAAGACCAGGCGCAGTTGATCGCGCTGCGGCATGGTGATGACGTTCAACGGCGCGCGGTCGAGCACGATGTCGGCGCGTTCGCGCGCGGCATCCACCTCCACCCGAAAGCCCGAAAGATTTTCCAGCAGCGACTGCGCGGGGTGGGTAAGGTCAGACACTGTCTTGCTCCTTGGAAAGGGGTGTTCCGGTTCAAAGTCGCCGGCCACCAGGCAACGCCGCAGCACTTTGCCGACAGGCGACTTGGGGATGGCCTGCACGAACACGTAGTCGCGAGGCCGTTTGAAATTGACGAGCTCCGATGTGCGGCACCACGCGTCGAGCGCGGCGGCGTCGACGGCGGAAACGGTAATGGCATCAGCGTGCGCGCCGTCGCTGGCCGTGGCGCGGTCGCCGGCCGTGGCGCGGTCGCTGGCCGTGGCGCGGTCGTCGGCGGTGACGTGGTCACGGTCCGTGCGTGCATCTACGTGGCGCTTGACGAAAGCCACCACACGCTGACCCCAGCGCTCATCCGGCAGACCCGCGACCGCAACCTCATCGACGCCGGGGTGCAGCGACAGCACCGATTCGATGTCGACGGGCGAAATGTTTTCGCCGCCCGAGATGATCATGTCGTCCACGCGGCCGGTCACGAACAGGTCGCCATCGGCGTCCACATAGCCCGTGTCACCCGTGAAATACCAGCCGCCTTTCAGCGCCTTGGCGTCGGCATCGGGCCGGTTCCAATAGCCATCGAACGCTTCATCACCCGCCAGGTCGGCAATGATCTGCCCTTCCTGCCCGGCCGCGATCCGCGGGTGCGGGGCGGTGGCGTCCAGCGGCACTACGCCGATCCGCGTGTTGATGCCGGCTCGTCCCGCGCAGCCCGGCTTGGCCACCGCATCCTGATTGATGGTGCAGGTATAGACCTCGGACGATCCGTAGTGATTGACGAACAGTTCCGGCGTGAACGCCGCGTCAATGCGCTTGAGCAAGGCGTCATGCATGGGCGCGCCGGCAAAGCCGATCTTGGTGACCGATGTCACGTCGGTCTGCGCAAAGGTCGGGTGCGCAAGCATGTCGTGGTACAGGGTCGGCACAAGATACAGATTGGTGATGCGTTCGGCCGCGATGAGCCGCAGCACGGCTGCCGAGTCGTAACGCGGCACACACACGAACAGGCCATCGACCATTGCCATGGCCAGCAAGGACCGCACGCCCATGGTGTGATACAGCGGCATGACCCCCAAGGTGCGTTCGCCGCGCCGGTAGCTGTTCTGCGCCACATGCGCCAATGCGGCCGCGCGTTCCTGGCGGTGGCGGCGCGGCACGCCCTTGGGCTTGCCCGTGGTGCCCGACGTGTAAAGCATCAAGGAAATATCTTCCGGCCCTGCCCCCAGCGGCGGGTCGTCGCGATCCAGCGGCGGCGCGTTCAGCAGATCGTCGAAGGACGTGATGTCGCCGGACGGCACCGCGAGGGGCGGGTCGGCGGGGTGCGGAGACTGGGCGGTTTGCGGTCCTTGGGGTGCGTGGGCCGCCCGCGGCGCCTGCGCTACCTCTCGTGCCTGGGCCTCGCCCACCCGGATCCGCGCCATCTGCTGCGCGAATGCGGACCCCGCCACCGCGTCGGCGCTGACCGCCTCGAATACGATCGCCTTGGCGCCGGAATCCGCCGCGCAGTAGTCGACCTCGTCCGGCTTCGCCCGCCAGTTCAGCGGCGTGGCCACCACGCCCAGGAACTGGCAGGCCCAATGCAGCGTCGCCATTTCCCAGCGGTTCTGCAGCACGATCAACAGGTGGTCGTCGCGCGCAAGCCCGATTGCGCGCAGCCCGCCAGCGACATGGCGCACCTTGTCGAACCACTGCGCATAGGTCAGCCGGACGTCGCCATCGACGATGGCCAGCGCCGTGGGGCTGCGCTCCACGCTTTGCAGAAACGTGCGGCCCAGGTCAAGCATGATGATCCTTGCGTTCGGCTGGCGCGGACGCGCGCCGGGATGCGGCCACGTCGAGCACGGCCATCACGATGTTGGTGTAGCCGGTGCATCGGCACAGATGGCCCGACAGCATCTCGCGCACCTCGGTCTCCGTCGGATCCGGAAGGCGTTCAAGAAAGTCGCTGCACGACATGAGAATGCCCGCGGTGCAGAAGCCGCACTGCAAGGCGTGGCGCCGCTTGAAAGCCTGCTGCAGGTCGCTCATGGCGGCGGACCTGGCCAGTCCCTCCACCGTATCGACACGGCTGCCTTCGGCTTGCGCCGCCAGCATCATGCAGGCCCGCACCGCTACGCCGTCCACCCGCACCGTGCATGCTCCGCACACGCCGTGCTCGCATCCCACATGCGTGCCCGTCGCACCCAGTTCATGCCGAAGGAAATCCACCAAAGACGTGCGGTTGTCGCATCCGCCATGGCGCGTCTGCCCATTGAGCTGGATCGAGATCATCGTCCGGCTGCGTTGTTCAAGTGCTTTCATGCGCTTGCCTCCTCAATCACGCGGCGCCCCAGGCGGCGCACCAGGTGCCGCCGATACTGCGCACTGGCGTGCTGGTCATCCTGGGCGTCCAGGCTCCATGCAAAGTCGTTGAGGGCGTCATCCAATGCGGAACCTGACATCCGCTCAATCTTGAGCAGACGCGGGCGATCCGACACCCCGCCCACCGCCAGCCGGATACCGTCGGCATCCACGCAGGCCGCCAGCGCGGCGATAGCGAAGTCGCCATGCCGCTGGGCCATCTCGGCAAAGGCATAGCCCGTGCCGGCGCGGTGCATCGGGTAGCTCACGTCTTCGACGAGTTCGTCGGGCCGGCGCGCGGTCATCAACATGCCCTGCGCAAAGGCGTCGGCCGACAGTTCGCGGCGCCCCTGACGCGACCGCAGCCCGACCCGGCCACCCAGCGCCAGCAGCACCACGGGCAGCTCCGCGCTGGGGTCGGCGTGAGCAATCGACCCGCACACGGTGCCGCGATTGCGGATCTGGAAGTGCGAGATGTACGGAAAGGCCAGCTTGAGCAGCGGCACTTCCTTGGCCAACGACGGCCGCCACTCCACGCTGGCTTGCGTCGCGGCCGCACCGATGACAAGGGCATCCTTGGCGATGCGGGCGTAAGCCAAGGGCGCGATGCGCGAGATGTCGACCACCACTTTGGGCTGCGCCAGCCGCATGTTCAGCGCCGCCATCAGGGACTGCCCGCCCGCCAGGATGCGGGCGTCCTCACCATGCCGGTGCAGCAGTTCCAGCACTTCCTCGACGCTGTCGCAGCGGTAGTAATCGTAAAGACCGGGCTTCATGGCGCGTCTCCTGAGTCACCCGATGAGGCAGTCGAACCAGAATGGGAGGCCGGCTTCGACCGTGCATCCGATCCGGGCTTTCTGGCAGGATCCTCCGCGGTGTCCCCTGCGGGATGCGGCTTGCTGCCGAGAACGCTGTTCAGCAGGCGACGCCAGAACGACGGAGGGTTCGCCGCCGCTGCCGCGGCTGCCTGGCCGTAGCCCGAGCCCTGGGGCGGCTTCGCACCGCGGATTGCGCTGCGGCTTGTGCTTTGTGGCGCCGCCGTCGTGCCGTCGGCGGCGCGTCCATTAAGCCTTGCGCCAGGCCCGCTGCCAGACCTGCCCTCTGCCTGTTTGCCCAATTGTTCGAACAATTGCTTCAGTACGATCCTGGCCGCGCCTTCCAGCATCCGGCCGCCGACCGCCGCCACCTTGCCGCTGACATCGGCGTGGTAGTCATAGCTCAGCCGCGTGCCCGCGCCCGACGGCGTCAGCACCACGCTGCCGCTGCCACTGGCCGTGCCAAGCGAAGACGTCCCGGCCCCCGCCAGCCGAAGGCGATGCGGCGGGTCCAGTTCCGACAGGCTGATCTCGGCGGCATAACGGGCCTTGACCATGCCGACCCCCAGGGTCACGTCGGCGCGATACTGGTTGTCGCCGGTGCTTTCCAGCGCATGGCAACCCGGTATGACCTTGGCCAACACGACCGGGTCCAGCAACACTGCAAAGATGGCTTCGGGCGTGGCCGCCAGCTCGACGCTGCCCTGCGCGCTCAGCCCCTTGCCTGCCTTGCTTTTGCCTGCCCCATCCTTGCCTGTCCTGTCCCTGCCTGCCTTGTCCTCGGCTGCCTTGGCCCCGTTCGGACCCTGAGTCAGGCTGGGCGGGGTTTCTTCGATGCCCATCAATGCCATCACTCGGGACGGCGTCAGCGGCAGTGCGACGTTCGCTACGCCCAGCGCGTCGGCCACGGCATTCGCGATGCACACCGGCGTGCTCATGTTGTTGCCCTCGCCCAGGCCCTTTGCGCCCAGCGGCGTAAAGGGCGACGGCGTTGACATGTGCACGATCACCGGCTCGGGGACCTCGCAAGCGGTCGGCACCAGGTAATCGGCAAAGGTGCCGGACTGGAAACTGCCGTCACCCCCGTACGCAAATTCTTCCATCAGCGCAGCGCCCAGGCCTTGCGCGAAGGCGCCACGGATCTGCCCGTCAGCCAGGTCCGGATTCAGCAGGGTGCCCGCGTCATGACAGGTCACGTAACGGTCGATCCGCACGCGGCCAGTGTCGGGGTCCACTTCTGCGGCACAGATGTCGAACGCGAAACCATAGGCCGCCGACGTGTTGACCCGGTCATCGTCCGTCGGCGCTTCAAGCTGTTCCGGCGTCCAGAACACCGTTTCGCGCAGCCCCACTTCAACGCCTTGGGGCAACAGTGCCGGGGCCCAATGCGGACCCGCGGCCAGCCGCGCGAATGGAAGCGTGCGGTCGGGGGCGGCCCCTGCAAACACCTGGCCTCCGGCAAAACATACGGCGGCCGGCTCGCACGCCAGCAAGGGCGCGGCAATGGCGGCAAGCTTGTCGCGCAGCTTGACCGCCGCCAGGTGCAGCGTGCCCGCGACCGCGCCGGCAAAGCGGCTCGAATAGTTGCCCGCCGCCACCGACCACGCATCTTTCTGGCTGTCGAATTCGGCATTGACGGTGACATCGGCGGGACGCAGACCGAATACGTCGGCCACCACTTGCGCCGCCGCTGTGCGGTGGCCCTGCCCTTGCGGCGTCGAGTCGATCAGCGCGGTCACACCGCCCAGCAGATCGATGGACACGGTGGCCGATGCGATCGCTCCGTTCTTGGGGCCCGCCTTGGCGCGCTGCTCGGGCGTCAGCGCCGTCGAGATATAGCCCATGTTCGAGATCGACGGCTCGACGATCGCCGCATACCCGATGCCGTACAGCCGCCCTTCCCGCCGCGCCGCGTCGCGCCGCTCGACCAGTTCGGCCAGCCCGCCCTGTTCCGCCGCCAGGGACAGTCCCAGCGGATAGTTGCCGGAATCCAGCAATGCGCCCGCCGCCGCGCGATACGGAAATGCGTCGGGCTGGATGAAGTTGCGGCGATACACCTCCAGCGGATCGAGTCCCAGCTCGACGGCGATCCGCTGCATCAACCGTTCCAGCGCGAAGTACACCTGCGGTCCGCCAAAGCCGCGCACGAGTCCCGCCGGCGTCTTGTTGGTCAGCACCACGCGGTTGCGGACGCGCAGATGAGGGATGGCATAGGCGCCGGTCAGGCAGCCATGCATGCGGTAGAAGGTTGCGGGCTCCGGCGCGCGCAAGTATCCGCCCACGTCATCGAACTGGTCGAGATCCAATCCCAGGATGCGGCCGTCGTCTTGCACGGCGGCCTGGATGGTCGACACGCGGCCGGTAGCCGACGTGGCCGCCACCAGATGTTCCAGCCGGTCTTCTACCCACTTGACCGGCGCGCCCGCCTTGCGCGCGGCCAGGCACATCATCACGATGTACGGAAACACGCCCTGCTTGACGCCGAAGCTGCCGCCCGAATCGGGCGGCGTGCGCAAGCGCAGCCGCGCGGCCGGAATCTGCAATGCCAAGGCCATCACGGTGTGAAGCGAGAACGGGCCCTGGAAATTCGAGGTGGCCTCGTAGCCCTCATCGCCAGGCATGCACTCGGCCAGCACCACGTAGCACTCGATGGGCGTGCACGAATTGCGGGGGTAACGCACCGTCAGCCCGACGCGATGCGGGGCCGATGCAAAGGCGCCGTCAGGGTCGCCATAGGAAAAATGCCGGTCGCTGGGCACGTTGCTGCCCACGGCCGGATGCAGCAGCGGCGCGTCCCCGGCAATCGCCTCGTCCACGTCTACGACCGCCGGCAGGGCCTCGTACTGAACCACGATGGCGTCCAGCGCATCTTCGGCCAGCGCCCGCGTGCCGGCAACCACCACGGCCACCGGTTCGCCCACGTAGCGCACCGTCTCCACGGCCAGGCAGTAATGTTCCATGGGACTCTTGACGCCGACCACGAAGGGCCGGGTCCACGCCTTGACGTCGGCGCCGGTCAGCACGGCGCGCACGCCTGGGCAGGCCAGCGCGGGCGCGGCATCGACCGCAACCACCCGCGCGTGCGCGTGCGGCGATCGCAACACGGCGGCATGCAGGCTGCCGGGCCGGACGCCCAGGTCGTCGGCAAAGCGGCCGCGGCCCGTCAGCAGCGCGTCGTCCTCGACGCGGGGCATCCGTTGGCCGACGTGGGCATGCGCGCCCGCGCCCTGTTCTGCTTTCACGTCTCTCTGTCCCGCCGGCGGTCGCACTCGCTGCGCCATCGGTCTTCATGTCGATGGGCGCAGTCTAGGCAGGAAGAGGATGAAAGCCCTTACCGAAGAATCCGGTCACTTACCCTTGAGTCTGTTTTTCGTAATGCTGCACCACGCGGCGGAAGTCCGCTGGCGCACTGCCGATGTGCTGGCGGAAGAAGCGGGTGAAGTGGCTGGGCGCCGAAAAGCCGAGCCGCGACGAAATGTCGGCCAGCGGCTGGCGCGTATGTGTCAGGTCGGTGATTGCTGCTTCCATGCGCAGCACGTTGCTGTAGACATTGGGCGTCAGGCGCGTGCAGCGCCGGAACAGCGTGAAGAAATGGGCTCGCGACAACCCGCTGTGCATGGCCACCCGGTCCATGTCGAACTCGGTGCCCAGGTTCTGCCGCATGTATCCGATGGCCTTGCGGATACGCGGATCACCGCCGATCGCACTGTGCGCGTGCAGCAGGTGGCGCATGTTGCGCCATTCCGAAAACGGATCGATCACCGCGATCATCAGATCGAACAGCACGGTTTCGAGCCGCCTGGCCGGAATGTCGTCGGCGTACAGCATTTCCATGGCCAGGTCGTCGGCCAGCTTGCGGATCCGCGCCGAGATCTCGACACAGGGATTGGGAAAGAACTGGGGATGCGCGGCCACCGACAGGTGCCGCTGGATTTCGCCGAGCCAGGCCGGCTCGACATACAGCGCCAGGATGACGGTGGGGGCGCGAGCGCGCCGGGATGTTCATAGGAATGCGATTCCCAGGCGTTGACGAGCACGGCGGTGTCGTCGGTCAGCGGCGTGATCCGGTCGCGCACCCGGAAGGCCGTGTCGGCGCCGCTTGCCTTGATCAGCACATGGCAATGATGATGCGCATGCGTGACGAGCGGCTTGTCCATGTCGAGCAATGCGACCCGGCCAAACCTGCCCTGGAATATCCTGATTGCCGTCGACACACCGTCTCCTTATCGACTTCGATGAACCCGGGCCTGTCGATCGTTGTTGTGGTGCCCGAAGCTATCTTACACGCCGATGTCAAAACGACGGCACCCCCTTCATGGCGGACCGAAACGGTGCTGGTTCGCGCTCAGGTAGGCGTCGCGCGACGGCAGCAGGTGCTCCCGGCACAGGGTGACCAGGGTATCCCGATCGCCCGCTTTCAGTGCCGCGATCATTTGCCAGTGTTCGCGGCAGGCCTTCTGCCGGTAGTCCGGTGATACCAGCGAACTGAAGCGGATGGGGTGGGTCTGGCGCGCATACTCGGCGATCGCGCGTTGCAGCACGACGTTGCCCGTCAGCCCGAACAAGGCCTGATGGAAACGTACGTTGGCGCGAAACACGCGCCGCGGATCGTTGGCCTGCACCGCGGCGTCGTGCGCTTCCTGGATGTCGACCAATTCGTTCAACGCATCCGGATCGGGCGACTGAGGAATCAGGCTGGCCGCCTGCGTTTCCAGCAAGGCCCGCAGCTGATACAGCTCGGAAACTTCCTTGGGCGTGAAGGACCGCACCAGCGAACCGATGTTGCGCCGCCTTTCGGTCAGGCCCAGGCGATCCAGCATGGCCAGCACCTCGCGCACCACATGGCGCTTGATGCCGAAGCGATGCATCAATTCATCTTCGATCAAGCGTTCGCGTGGGTTGAGCACCCCCAGCACGATGTCTTCTTCCAATGCGCCGACGACTCGCGCCACCGGGTCGGTAGTCGGCTCGTCAAGGGTTGCGGCATCGGGTGCGTGAAGCAGGGCTGTGTCCATGGCGTCAGAAGGAAAGCGGGCAACCGGGGCCGCCCTGTTCTGCCATGCCGATGACACGCAGACAGAGCTGGCCCGGATCGGGCCGCCGGGTTATTTCGTTCTGGGGATTGTGCCGGTCATTGTGGCCGCGCGCAAAAAGTCGAAGTCGACGCCTTCGTCGGCCTGCGTCACGGTCGTCATGAACAGCTTGCGATAGCCGCGGTCCGCTGCCGGTTCGACGACGGGCGCGACACGCGCCCGCTGGGCCAGTTCTTCGGCCGAAACCAGCAGCGCGATCTCGCGATTCTTGACGCTGAGCCGGATGCGGTCGCCGTTCCGTACATACGCCAGCGGGCCGCCCACGGCCGCTTCGGGCGTGACGTGCAGCACGATCGTGCCGGCAGCCGTACCGCTCATGCGGCCATCGGAAATGCGGACCATGTCTTTCACGCCCGCCCGCGCCAGCTTCATCGGGATCGGAATGTACCCGGCCTCGGGCATGCCCGGCGCGCCCTTGGGCCCAATACGCTTGAGCACCAGCACGTCGTCGGCGTTCACGTCCAGATCCGGATCGTCCAGGCGCGTGACCATGTCTTCGGCGTCTTCGAACACCACCGCGCGTCCTTCGTGTTCCATCAGTTCTGGCGCCGCGGCCGACTGCTTGATGATGGCGCCGCCAGGCGCCAGATTGCCGCGCAGCACGGCAATGCCGCCCTGCGGGTAGATCGGGTTGCTGAACGGACGCACCACGTCCTGCTTGAACGGCGCGCTGGCGGCGTCGAGCTCTTCGCCCAGCGTGCGGCCTGTGACGGTCAACGCGTTCAGATGCAACAGCGGCTTCAGTTCACGCAGCAACGTGATCATGCCGCCCGCCTTGTGGAAGTCTTCCATGTAATGCTGGCCCGACGGCTTCAGATCGACCAGCACGGGCGTTTCGGCGCCAAAGCGGTCCAGTGCTTCCAGGTCCACCTCGAAACCCATGCGGCCGGCAATCGCGGTCAGGTGGATGATGCCGTTGGTCGAACCGCCAATGGCCAGCAGCACCCGCATGGCGTTTTCGAAGGCTTCGGCCGTCAGCACCTTGTCGATGGTCAGGCGGTCCTTGCTCATTTGCACCGCCAAGGTGCCGGTCTGCTCCGCGATACGGATCCGGTCCGCCGTCACGGCGGGGCCGAGGCGCCACCCGGCACCATCATGCCGAGGGCTTCGGCGATACATGCCATCGTGCTGGCTGTGCCCATCACGGAACAGGTGCCCACGCTGGCCACCAGCTGATTGTTGACGTCCGCAATCTCCTGGTCGTCGATCTGGTCCGCGCGGTAGTACGCCCAATAGCGGCGGCAGTCGGTGCAGGCGCCCACCCGTTCCGACCGATGCGAGCCGGTCAGCATCGCACCCGTCACCAGTTGAATGGCGGGAATGCCGGCCGACGCCGCGCCCATCAACTGCGCGGGCACCGTCTTGTCGCAGCCGCCGATCAGCACCACCGCGTCCATCGGCTGGGCGCGAACCATCTCTTCCGTGTCCATCGACATCAGGTTGCGCAAATACATGCTCGTCGGCGCGGAAAAGCTTTCGTGGATGGAGATCGTCGGGAAGTCCATGGGCAAGCCGCCTGCCAGCATGATGCCGCGCTTGACGGCTTCGATCAGCTGAGGCGCGTTGCCGTGACAGGGGTTGTAGGCGCTGCCGGTGTTGACGATGCCGATGACCGGCCGCGTCAGCGCACTGTCCGTATACCCCGAGCCCTTGATAAAGGCCTTGCGCAGAAAAAGCGAAAAGCCGCGGTCCCCGTAGTTGGTCAGCCCTTTCGACATGCCTTCCTGGGACATCTCGGGGGTGGTGGAATGGCCATTGGGTGCGGTCGTTCCCGGCGTTTTTGGCTTTGAAGTCATGTCGATTTGATTATCAATAATATTCTTGACGATGATGCTACCCACTTCTATAGTCCGTCACAAGAGGGGCGCGACCCCTTGCTGATAAAAATGACAGGAGAACGACGCGTGACGCTCTGTACCCCCTCCCTCCGTACTTTCCATCCCCTGCGTCGCCACCTGCTGCTCGCATTGGTAGTGGCCGGCCTGGCCGGAACGCCTTTCCTTGCGCACGCCGCAGACGACTACCCAAGCAAGCCCGTGCGCCTGATCGTCCCGTATCCCCCAGGCGGCGCCACCGACGTGATCGGCCGCGTCATTGCGCAAAAACTGTCGCTGGCGCTGAACCAGCAGGTGGTCGTCGACAACCGCGCCGGCGCGACCGGCAACATCGGCGCCGCCGCCGTCGCCACGGCGGCGCCCGACGGCTACACGCTGCTGATGGGCGCGCTGACCAGCCACGCCATCAACGCGACACTGTTCGCCAAGACCATCAGCTACGACCTGGAAAAAAGCTTCACGCCCGTGGGCATCGTCGGCTCGGTGCCGCTGGTGTTCGTGGTCAATCCCACCGTCAAGGCCCAGAACCTGACCGATCTGATCGCGATTGCCAAGAAGTCGCCCGGTTCGTTGACATTCGCGTCGTCGGGCAGCGGATCGCCCCAGCATCTGGCGGGCGAAATGTTCAAGAAGATGGCGGGCATCGACATGCTGCACGTCCCGTACAAGGGCAGCGGCCCCGCGATGACCGATCTGGTCGGCGGACAGGTCCTGAGCATGATCGAAACGGCGCCTGCCGCACAGGGCTTCATCGCGTCCGGCAAACTGCGCGCGCTCGCCGTCGCATCGAAAGACCGCGTCAGCACCCTGCCCGACGTCCCCACCGCCGCCGAAGCCGGCCTGAAGGGCTTCGAAGTCAGCTCCATGTTCGGCATCCTCGCCCCCGCCGGCACACCCAAGGCCGTGGTCGACAAGCTGACGTCGGAAATGAAAAAAGCGCTCAGTACCCAGGACGCCAAAGACGCCCTGCTGCAGCAAGGCGTCATCGCCAACTACGCCGCCCCCGCCGACGCCGCAACCGCGATCAAGACCGAAGTCGCGAAATGGGCGAAAGTCATCACCGACGCCAACGTCAAAGCCGACTAAGCGCCGCAAGAAAGCAGCGATCAAAAGAAACTGGCCCCGAACGCAACAACGCGTCGGGGCCAAATCAATCCGCCAAAGAGAAACCGCAAGCACCATACAAACCGCAGGCACCAAGAGCGGTAAATCAGGGGCACAGCGGATCCGGCTTTGCCGGTCCGCCAGTGCCGCCCCTCGGGGAGGCGCGAAGCGCCAAGGGGGGGCCTGCTCCTCTAGGGCACAGCGGATCTGGCTTTGCCAGTCCGCCAGTGCCGCCCCTGGGGAGGCGCGAAGCGCCAAGGGGGTCATAATATTCTGCCATACCACCACATGGATAAAAGCGCGGCGACCATCGTCAGCATCGCGCCCAACGCCACGAACAACGCCGATATTTCCATCGGCTCTTCCTTGTCATACGCAAGCCGCATCGCCAGCGACTGATAAATCTTCTTCAGCTCCTTGGCGTTATCGGCGCGGAAATATTCGCCGCCACTGGCCGACGCAATCTTCTTCAGCGCCTCGTCATCCAGGCGCACGCGCATCGACCAGCCATCCACGCTCAAGGTCGCGCCTTCGTTTGTCCCGACGCCGACCGTGTAAATCCGCACGCCATGCGACGCCGCCACGTCCACGATCTTCATCGGGTCCGGGCCGGTATTGCTCTGCCCGTCCGACAGCAACACGATCGCCACCGACCGGTTCGACCCGGGCGTGACGGGCGGCGCTTCCGGATCGACCTTGGGCGGCACCGCACCGTAGGTCGGGCGGCCGCTGATCAGCCCTTCCACATCGAGATCGGCGGCTGGCAACAAGGTGGCCAGCGAGATGATCAGCCCGCTGCCCAATGCCGTGCCGCGCTGGATCTGCAGGTTGTCGATGGCGGCGGTCGCGTCTTCGCGCAGACGCGTCGGCGACTGCACAAGCGCCGCCGCTCCCGCGACCGCCACGACGCCCAGGCGCACGTTGTGCGGCTGGTCATCGATGAAGGCCTTGGCGGCGGTCTGCGACGCCACCATGCGGCTGGGTTTGACGTCGTCGGCCCGCATGCTGCCCGACATGTCCATGGCAAGCACGACCGTTTCGAGCCGCGAGGGTAGCTTCACCACGGCCTGCGGCCGGGTCACGGCAAACAGCATGGCGCACAAACCCAGCAGCAACAGGACAGCCGGCAGATGGCGGCGCATGCGGCTGTCGCCCATGGCCTGCCCGACCAGGTCCAGGCTCGGGTAGCTGGCGGCCACGCGCCGCCGCCGCGCCAGCAGGCGCACGTACAGCAACACCAGCACCGGCACCAGCAGGTACAGCCACAGCATGCGCGGCCATAGCAGCGTCAGGTGCCCGACGTGATCGATGGTCATTTCGCTACCCTTCCCTTACCCTCAACCGGACCGGCCGGCGCGCCGCGCCAGGGGATTGACGCCCGACGCAAGCTGCCCGCGCCGCTTGCGCTGGCGAATGAAATGCAGCAGCGCCGCATCCAGCCGGTCCATCGTGCTCAGTTCCAGGCAGTCCACGCCGGCCTGGCTCAACGCATCGCGCAGGTCGGCCTCGCGTTTTGCCGCCGCGTCCATGAAACGCTTGCGAAACCCCGGATCATGCGTATCCACGAACAACTGTTCGCCGGTTTCCGCGTCCTGCATCATGACCATGCCCAGGTCGGGCAGCTCGAGTTCCAACGGGTCGTACAGCCGCACCGCGACCACTTCATGGCGCTGGGCCAGCTGCGCCAGCGCCTTGGTCCAGCCAGGCTGGCTGATGAAGTCGGACACCACGAACACCACGGACCGCCGCTTGATGGACGACTGCGCCTGCGTCAGCAATTCCCGCAGGTCGGTCTGCCGCTGTGCCGTGGCTGCCTTGGACTTCAGCATGCTGTCCAGCACGTGCAGCACATGCCGTCGCCCGGACTTGGCCGGAATGGTCTGCATGCCATCCGCCGAATACAGCACGGCGCCGATGCGGTTGCCGTTGCGCGTCAGCAGCCGCGCCAGCACGCCAACGAAGCCGGCCGACATCCCGCGTTTGCGCACCGCCTGCGATCCAAAATCCAGCGACCCGCTCAGGTCCAGCAAAAACCACCCCGCCACCTCGCGATCTTCCTGGAACTCGCGGACGTAGGGTGTCTGCAGACGTGCCGTCACATTCCAGTCGATATACCGCACGTCGTCCTGCGGCTGGTACTCGCGCAGCTCGGCCAGGTCGAGTCCGTAACCGCGAAACAGCGTGCGGTAATCGCCCTGAAGCAGGCCATCCAGGCGCCGCACCACGGTCCATTCCAGCCGCTGCAGCAGCTGTTCCGGATTGGGCAGCCCGGCGCTGGCCGATGACGGAGACGGCGCTGGCGGGGCCGCCGGCTCGCCCGCGGCGCGCGCCGCCTTACGCTGTCGCTTCAACCCGAACATGCGTGTCCAATGGCCGGTCAGGCGCGGGAATGGCTTTGAGAATGCGCATGATCAACTGATCGGCCGACAGGCCATCCGACAGCGCTTCGTACGACAGCACCAGACGATGCCGCAGCACGTCAGGCACCAGGTCAATCACGTCCTCGGGCAGCACATACGTGCGGCCGCGCAGGAAGGCCAGGGCACGGCTGCCTTCGATCAGGTTGATGGTGGCGCGCGGGCTGGCGCCGAAGGTGACGTAGCGAGCCATGTCGCCCAGGCCGTAGCGGTCGGGCCGGCGCGTGGCCGACACGACCTTGACGGCATACTGCATGATGCCGGGGTCCACATACACGCGGCGGCATTCGGCCTGGATGTCGCGCAGCTGTTCGATCGATGCGACCGCCGCCACCTGCGTCGCCACGCCCGTCACGCGCGAAGCAATCACGAACTCCTCTTCTTCGCTCGGGTAGTCGATCAGCACCTTCATCATGAAACGGTCGACCTGGGCCTCGGGCAGTGGGTAGGTGCCCTCGGTCTCGATCGGGTTCTGCGTGGCCATGACCAGGAACGGCGACGGCACCTTATGCGTCTCGCCCGCGATCGTGACCTGCCGCTCCTGCATCACTTCCAGCAGGGCCGACTGCACCTTGGCGGGCGCGCGGTTGATTTCGTCCGCCAGCAGAAGATTCGTGAACACCGGGCCCAGCACCGTGCTGAATTCGCCGCTTTTCTGGTTGTACATGCGCGTACCGATCAGGTCAGCCGGCAACAGATCAGGGGTGAACTGGATGCGCTTGAACGAGCCTCGCAAGGTGCGCGCCAGCGTGTTGACGGTCAGCGTCTTGGCCAGACCTGGCACCCCTTCCACCAGCAGGTGCCCCTGGGCCAGGATCGCCACCATCACGCGTTCCAGGAAGTGGTCCTGCCCCACCACCACGCGCTTGACTTCATACAGCACCCGCTCCATCAACGAAGCGGTGTCCAGTCCCTGCGTTGCCTTGTCTTCCATAAGCCGATTCCCCGAGCGATGACCATGAATGAATGAATGCATGAATGACGGTGTGCGCGACGACGGATCAGAACGGCGGCACCCCCACCGCGCTGCCGGCCGATTCGATGGTCGTCGCGAATCCGATGCCGATGAAGGTGTGCGCTTCGGTCGGATTCAGGATCGCGGTGACGATGCCCACGACCTCGCCGTCCATCGAGACCAGCGGCCCGCCGGAATTGCCCGGGTTGGCCGCGGCGTCGAACTGAATCAGCTTGGTCAATTCCTGCTTGCCCTGGGGCGACACGAAGGCGCGGTCCAGACCCGACACGACACCCGACGAGACCGATGGCCCGATGCCGAACGGAAAGCCGACCGCCACCACTTCGTCACCCGGACGCAGGTTGGCCGTGCTGCCCAGGGTCGCGGGCGGAAGGTCGTCGGGCGTGGACTTGGCCTTGATGACGGCCAGGTCTTTGTCGGGCTGGACGCCGACCACCGTCGCTTCGGATTCGAAGCCATCAAAGAACGTGACGACCAGGCGTTTCGATCCGGCAATCACATGGAAGTTGGTCAGAATGGTGCCATCTTCAACCACCACGACGCCTGACCCGACACTGCCGCGGTCTTCATCGGGCGCGTCGTTCTTGCCCGAGGGCGCGCCTGGCCTGGCCCCGCGCTCGCCCTCGCGCGGCGCGCCAGGCTTGCCAGCGTCCGCCTGTCGGCTTGGCGGCTTGGCGCCATCGTTACGCGGCTTTTCCTGCGGCGGCGGCACGATATCGGCCTTCGGGACGGCGCCCTGCGGCTTGGTGTCGGTCGGCACGGTATCCGGGTAGCCGCGCACGCGCACCACCGACCTGCGCACCGCTTCGGCGGCGCGCGCGGGGCGTGACGGCAGCGACTGCGTTTCCAGCGTATGCAAGACGGCGGCGTTGATGTCGTCCTGCGTCAGCGGCGCCTGGCTACCCGGCGCCGTGCGCAGCAACAGGGCCAGCACGCCGGCACACAGCAGACCGCACACGAACATGGCGGCCTTGTCGTGACGGTGCAGGAAGGCGCGGATACGGGAAGGGGTGCGCGACGCAGCGGAGGACGCAGGAACGGCGGGAGCTGATGCGGAAGCAGGGGGCGCTTCCGAGGGTATGGATGGCCCACCCGGTGCCGCTGTCGGCCGACTCGTGCTGCTGTAGAGCGGTGCTCGCTTCATCCTCTGACCCTCAAGATACGAATCGGCCTGGCAGGAACCAAGTTAACACTTTCACTCTGGATTTGGTACATCCGTCTTTACCAGCGACAGGGTTCCTGTGCATACTGGGGCTGACGATTCCCTCCGTCTTGCAGCCCGACGATCAAGGAGCATCCATGCGGTTTTTATGGCCTGACCTGCTCTGGTCATTGCTCCTCGTTCCTCTCTTGATCGTGGCGTATATCGCCGTCCTGCGACGGCGCAAAAGCAGTGCTGCGTTATTCCAGCATGCTGCTGGTCCGGGACGCGCTTGGACCCGCGCAGCGCTTTCGCCGGCACATCCCGCCGCTGCTTTTTTGTTAGCGATGATTTCAGCGCTGTTCGCGGCTGCCCGGCCCAGCGCCACGGTGGTCTTGCCGGCCGAATATCTGACTTTGGTCCTGGCAATGGACGTCTCACGCAGCATGCAGGCCAGCGACGTCGAGCCGACGCGCATGTTTGCCGCGCAGGGCGCCGCCAAACAGTTCATTGATGAACTGCCGTCCAGCGTGCGGCTTGGCATCGTCTCGTTCGCGGGCACCGCCGCTGTCGTGCAAACGCCTACCGAGAGCCGGCCCGACATGATCGCGGCCATCGAACGCTTTCAGCTTCAGCGGGGCACGGCCACGGGCAGCGGCCTGATCCTGGCGCTAGCCATGCTTTTCCCGCAGGACGGTATCGATCTCGAATCCGAAGTGTTCCGCAGCAATTCGCGATATGGCTCACGCGCCCTGCCCCCGGCCGGCGCCAAGCCGGAAGCGCCCGTAGCAAAGCGAGCACCGGTCATGCCAGCGTCGTACACGGGCGGCGCGATCATCCTGCTTAGCGACGGCCGCCGCACGACCGGCCCCGATCCGCTGGACGCCGCCAAGATGGCGGCGGAACGCGGGGTGCGGGTCTACACCGTTGGCTTCGGCACCAACCAGGGCGCCATGATCGGCGACGAGGGCTGGTCCTTTTATGCGCGCCTGGATGAACCCACGCTGAAGGCCGTCGCCCAGATGACCGGTGGCGAGTACTTCCAGGCCAGTTCCGCGGCCGACCTGCGCAAGATCTACGAAGGCCTGAACCTGAAGTTTTCGATGGAAAAGCGCGAAACCGAAATCAGCGCCCTGTTCGCGGCCTTGGCCGCACTGCTGACCGTGCTGGCGGCGGGACTGTCCGTGCTCTGGTTCCGTCGCCAATGACGCCGTCCTGACAGACCGAGGCCAAGCGCGCGGCGCCCGACCGGCCCGGCCCGCGCCGGATGCGGCAGTCGGGGCGCCCCCTGAAGCCTGCAGCGTTCGGGCCTGCATCGGTCGGGCCTGGTCAGGCTGGCTGGGGATCCAGATGTCTGGCCAGGAAGGACTCCATGGCCGTGTAGAACTCGAACTGGTTTTCTTCGTTATGGAAGCCGTGGCCTTCGTTGTCCTTGACCATGTATTCCACATCGACTCCCCTGCCCCGCAGCGCCGCCACGATCTGATCGCTTTCGTCTTTGTTGACGCGCGGATCTTGCGCCCCCTGCGCGACGAACAGCGGCGTCTTGATCCTGTCGACGAAAAACACCGGCGATCCTTCGCGCAGCAGCGCTTCGTCCTTTTCCGGATGGCCGACCATCTCGTGCATGGAATCCAGGAAGGGCTTCCAGTAAGGCGGAATGGTGTTCATGAACGTGAACAGGTTGGCGACGCCCACATAGTCCACGGCCGCCGCATACAGATCGGGCGTAAACGCAATGCCGGCCAGCGTCGCATAGCCGCCATAGCTCGCGCCATAGATCGCGATCCGCTTGGGATCGGCCACGCCGGACTTCACCAGCCACTCCACGCCATCGCTGATGTCGTGCTGCATGGTCTTGCCCCACTGCTTGAACGACGCTTCCCAGAACGCGCGGCCAAAGCCGGTCGACCCGCGGAAATTGATCTGCAGCACGGCATAGCCCCGATTGGCCAGGAACTGGATTTCCGGGTTGAAGCCCCACACGTCGCGCGCCCACGGCCCGCCATGCGGATTGACGATCACCGGCAGATGTTCCGCCGGCACCCCAACGGGCAGCGTCAGATAGCCGCGCAGGGTCAGGCCATCGCGCGCCGCGAATTCGATAGGCTTCATGACGGCCATGTCGCCCTCGGCCAGGTGCGGCTGGATCACGCTTAGCAGCGTCAGTTTGCGCGACTGGCTGTCGTATAGGTAGCGCGCACCCTGCGTTCGATCGTTGTAGGTGGCAACGATAAAGCGGGTCTCGTCGCGGGTGGCGCTCTGCAAGGCGATCTCGTAACCCGGCAGTTGCTGCTTGAGATCGTCATAGACCGCGGCCAGCACGGGGTCGAGCACCTTGTGCTCGCTCTTCCATGTGGTGTAGTGGATCTCGGTCAGCACCTTGCGGCGATGGGAATACGCCAGACCCGATACGTCCACATCGGGGTGCTCGAACAGCAGCGCGCCTTCCTGTGCCGTTTGCGGATCGAATTCGAAGATCGCCGCTTTGTCGCGCCCGCGGTTGGACGATACATACAGCCGGCGATTGTCGAAGGTAAAGAACAGCGGCGACACCGACTCCTTGAAGTCGGTGGTCAACAGCGCCTTGAAGTCGTCGGTTTCGTGCTCGCGATACATCAGCGTGTTGTTCACGCCGTCGGTCGTGATGGCCAGGCGCAGTTTGCCATCGTGATCGGTCCCCCAACCCGTGATATTGCCCGGGTTGGCCGCCACCAGTTCGGCCTCGCCCGTGGCGACGTCGACGCGAAAGACATCGAACACCTGGCTGTCGCGGTGGTTATGCGACAGCAGCAGGTGCGCATCATCATCTTCCAGGTCATCCACCAGTTGCGCCCGCACGCCGTCGAACGGCGTCAGGTCCCGCGGCTCGGCGCCGCCGGCAATGGGCACGGACAGCACATGAAAATTCTCGTCGCCGCCAAAGTCCTTGACGTACAGCACATGGTCGCTGCCCTTCCAGAAGTAGCCGCCCACGTCTCGCGCCGTCTCGGAGGTCAGCGCGCGCGGTTCACCCGACAAGGTCCCGTCGGCGGCCAGAGGCTGCACGAATACATTCTGACGTCCGGCATGCGGCGCAAGGAAGGCCAGGTGCTTGCCGTCGGGCGAGATGCGGTATTGCGACCGCTCGGGCTTGCGAAAGAAATCCCTGACGTCGTAACGCTTGGCGGGGGCAGTTCGGGCGGGGGTCGTCGTCATGGGCAAGCACCTTTGGAAGTCAGCGAAGCAGGTTCGATACTGTAGCCCGGCGATAGGTTCCGCCAATCGCCCCAGCCGGCAGCGGCCATGCTGCAGTGCACACAAATGGAAAAACTTGAGTCCGTGCCCTGGGGCGGGCTTGCTTGTTAGGATGAATCACTTCTCAACCGTACCCAGAGAGGTGGCATGGACGCGATCCTTCCCGACAACGTCTTGGCCCTGGCGCGTCCATGGCTTCTGTTCGGCTCGGCCATCGTCGTGGCGCTGATCGCGGCCTTCGTGATCCACCGCGCGTTGATCGCGGTCTTGCGCCGGCTGGCCCGCCGCAAGCCTTTCACCACGGCGATGACGCGTTACGCCTACCGCGCCAGCCAGGTCGTGCTGATGCTGTTCGCGGTCCGCATGGTGCTCAGTGGCACACCCGAAAACTTCCCATTTCTGACCGGCGCCTCGTACGTGGTCTCCGTAACGTTGATCCTGGCCATGACCTGGTTCGTGCACCGCTGCGTGCATGCCATTAGCGCAACGGTCATCAGCCTGAATCCGTATGACGTCGTCGACAACCTGAAGGCGCGCCGCATCCTGACACAAACGCGCGTGCTCACGCGCAGCGCCCACTTCATCATCGCGCTGCTCGGCCTGTCGTTTGTATTGCTGACCTTACCCGGAGCCCGTCAGTTCGGCGCCAGCCTGTTGGCGTCCGCCGGGGTGGCCGGACTGGTGGCCGGTATTGCCGCGCGCCCGGTGCTGGGCAACTTCATTGCCGGCCTGCAGATCGCCTTTACGCAACCGATTCGCATCGATGACGTGCTGATCGTCCAGGGAGAATGGGGCCGGGTCGAAGAGATCACGGGTGCCTTCGTGGTCGTCCGGATCTGGGACGAACGCCGGCTGATCGTGCCGCTGCAGTGGTTCATCGAAAATCCGTTCGAAAACTGGACCCACACATCGTCCACCATTCTGGGCACGGTCTTTCTGTGGCTGGATTTCAGCGTGCCGCTGGACAAGGTGCGCGCCGAGTTCGAACGCGTCTGCCATGCCAACGCCCTGTGGGACAAACGGGTGTGCGTCATGCACGTGGTCGACACGTCCGACCGCGCGATGCAGGTCCGCCTGCTTGTCAGCGCGATCGATTCGGGAACTGCGTTCGAGTTGCGTTGCCAGATACGGGAAGCCATGCTGAGCTTTGTGGCGGCGCAGTACCCTGAAGGGCTGCCTCGCGTGCGCGCCGAGATGTCTGGAGAACTCTCCCGCGCCGAGGTCAACGGCAACAGCCGGATTGCCGATGCTTACAGTGCGCCGATCCCCAAGGCCAGCAAGTTCGCGTAGAGTGAAAAACACCCTTTGCGCATCTTTTGTCTTGTCTGGAGTTTCGACCATGTACCCCTCAACGACCCCAACCACCGCCGCATGCGTGCGTTCGCCCGCAGCCTTTGCGCGACGCTGCGTGGCGACGCTGGTGCTGGGTGTGGCCGGCTTTGCCGCCATGCCCCTGGTCCACGCCCAGGCCCCCGACCCCATGGATCCGCCTGCCGCGCTCATCGAAAAGGCCGCGACGAACGTGCTGGCCCGGATCCGGTCCGACAATGAACTGAAGTCCGGGTCCCCGGCCAAGGTCAATCAGGCTGTCGACGAACTGATCCTGCCGTATGTGGATTTCGAAAAAACCACGCGCCTGGCCGTGGGCCGCTACTGGCGCCAGGCGACGCCCGAACAGCAGCAGCAATTGGTCAAGGAATTCCGCAACATGCTGGTGCGCACGTATAGCGGCGCGGTGTCCAGCATCTCTCCGCAGGCCAAGGTCGAAATGCGGCCCTTCCGCGCCGATGCGGCGGCCACCGACGTCGTGGTGCGCACGCTGGTCAGCGATGAAGACCGCGAGGCCGTGCCCGTGGACTACCGCATGGAAAAGACGCCTCAGGGCTGGAAAATCTATGACCTGAACGTGCTGGGCGTGTGGTTCATCGAAAACTATCGCAATCAGTTTTCGCCGGTCGTGGCGCAAAGCGGCATCGACGGGCTGATCACGACCCTGCGCAGCCGCAATGAACAGATGAAGGTCTCGCCATAGCCAGTTTGGTATCCTTACGCTTTTGCCAGCTTCTGTCATGCCCCTAAGAGCCGGAAACGTATTCATGGTTGTCGCCCCGAGCGGCGCAGGCAAGTCCAGCCTGGTCAACGCGCTGCTTGAACGCAGCCCCGAGATCCGGCTGTCCATTTCCTGCACGACCCGGGCGCCCCGCCCGAAAGAAACCGACGGGAAGGAATACCATTTCGTTTCCGTTGCCGCCTTCGAAAAGATGCAGCGCGAAGACGACCTGCTGGAGTGGGCCGAAGTCCATGGCAATTTCTACGGCACGCCGCGCGACTGGATCATGCGCCAGACCGAGGCCGGCCAGGACGTGCTGCTGGAAATCGACTGGCAGGGCGCCCGTCAGGTTCGGGCCAAATATCCCGAGGCCATCGGCATATTCATCCTGCCGCCGTCGATCGAGGCGCTGGAAGCCCGTCTGCACAACCGTGGGCAGGATGCGCCGCAGGTGATCGCGCGGCGCCTGCTGGCAGCGGGTGGCGAGTTCGCGCACGCCCCCGAGTCCGAATATGTTATTATTAATCAAGACTTTAACGCAGCCCTGGCGGAACTGAACACCATTGTTTCCGCCGCCCGGCTGCGTTTTCGTTCTCAGGCGGCGCGCCACGCCCAGCTGTTTTCCGAGCTCGGCATCCCGCACACTCCGGCGCCCGTCTAGCCGCGCCGCGCGCGTAAGCGCTTCTGCACTGATCTGCACTGACTTTCTCTGGGACCCTCATGGCACGTATTACGGTCGAAGACTGCTTGAAAGAAATTCCGAACCGGTTCAAATTGACCCTGGTCGCCACCTATCGTGCGCGTCAGCTCGCGCAAGGCCATGCGGCCAAGCTCGACACCAAGGACAAGCCGACCGTGACCGCGCTGCGCGAAATCGCTGCCGGCCAGACGGGTCTGGAAATGCTCAAGAAGGTCCCCACCTAAGTAGTCAGCCTGTATCCAGTCTGTGGGGTGGAACCCGGGGCGCCTTCGTCGCAAGACGCCCCGGGCGACAGTTTCCACCCCTCGGACGATGCCAATTTCCAGTGCGCCCACAAGGTGTCCGGTTGGGTATCGCACTGGGCAGGGTCGGTCGTCGCCGCCCCTGCTGACTCTCTTGCGACGACTATGGGATTTACTGTCACTTCCTCACGTTCAGGGTCCACGCCCGAGCCCTCGTCTGCAGTTTCCCCCGCTTCGAACGGCCATTCGCCGCTCGCGCCTTCCGCTACGTCTGCTTCGTACCATGCCCCCGCCGCCGGGGTATCGCTGGCCCCGCTGACTGAAACCATCGCGCTGTACCTGAGCCCGGAAGACGTTCGCCGTGTCCGCGACGCCTATCGTTTTTCCGACGAATCGCATCTGGGGCAGTTCCGCGCCAGCGGTGAAGCGTACATCTCGCACCCTATCGCGGTGACCGAAATCTGCGCCGGCTGGAAGCTCGATGCCGATGCGCTTATGGCCGCGCTGCTGCACGACGTGATGGAAGACCAGGGGTCAAGAAGCAGGAACTGATCGAACGCTTCGGGGTGGACGTGGCCGACCTGGTCGACGGACTGTCCAAGCTCGACCGGCTCGAATTCGCCAGCAAGGCCGAACAGCAGGCGGAAAGCTTCCGCAAAATGCTGCTGGCCATGGCGCGGGACGTCCGCGTGATCCTGATCAAGCTGGCCGACCGTCTGCACAACATGCGCACGCTGGGTGCCGTAGCGCCTGAAAAGCGCCGCCGTGTCGCCCGTGAGACGCTGGACATCTATTCGCCCATTGCGCACCGCCTTGGGTTGAACATCATCTACCGCGAACTGCAGGAACTCTGCTTCCAGGCGATCTATCCGCATCGCTACGAAGTGCTGCAACGCGCGGTGCTGTCGGCCCGCGGCAATCGCCGCGAACTGGTCGGCAAGATCCAGGAAACCGTCCGCGCCGCCCTGCCCGCCGCGGGCATCGAAGCCGACGTGCTCGGCCGGGAAAAGAACCTGTTCGGCATCTACAACAAGATGACCGAACAGAAAAAGTCGTTTTCCGAGGTCCTGGACATCTATGGCTTCCGGGTGGTGGTCAATTCCCAGCCTGAATGTTATTTGACCCTCGGTACGCTGCATCAACTGTTCCGCCCGGTTCCCGGCAAGTTCAAGGACTACATCGCCATCCCCAAGGTGAACGGGTATCAGTCCTTGCACACGACAGTCGTCGGACCCTACGGCACACCCGTGGAATTCCAGGTACGCACGCGTGACATGAACCAGGTCGCCGAAAGCGGTGTGGCGGCGCACTGGTTGTACAAGTCCAGCGACGTCAGCCTGAACGACCTGCAAAAGCGCACCCATCAATGGCTGCAGTCGCTGCTGGACATCCAGCGCCAGACCGGCGACAGCAGCGAATTCCTGGAACACGTCAAGGTCGACCTGTTCCCCGATGCGGTGTACGTATTCACCCCGCGCGGCAAGATCATCTCCCTGCCCCGCGGCGCCACGCCCATCGACTTCTCGTACCTGATCCATACCGACGTCGGCAACCAGACGGTGGCTGCCAAGGTGAATGGCGAGTTCGTGCCGCTGCGCACCGAGCTGAAGAGCGGGGACTCGGTCGAGATCGTTACGTCCGAGTCGTCGCGTCCCAATGCGCAGTGGCTCAACTTCGTGCGGACCGGCAAGGCGCGGTCCGAGATCCGCCACTACCTGCGGACAGTCAAGTACGAAGAATCCGCTGCTTTTGGCGAACGCCTGCTGGCGTCGGCGCTCAAGTCCATCGGCCTGCTCATGCCCGAACCCACCGACCCGGTGTGGGACAAACTGGCGCGCGGAAGCGGGGCCCGGTCGCGTGACGAGATCCTGGCCGACATCGGACTGGGCAAGCGCCTGGCGGCCGTGGTGGCCCGCCGTTTCATGCCCGAAGGCGATCCGATCGCCACGTCGGCGGCGCAGGTGGACGAAGCGACCGACCCAGCCGCCACGCCCATCCGCATCCAGGGCAACGAAGGCCTGGCGGTGCAGCTGGCGCCGTGCTGCACGCCCATCCCGGGCGATTCCATCGTCGCGTACGTGCGCCTGGGCCACGGCCTGGTGGTGCACACCGAAGATTGCCCCAACGCCCGCCGCCAGCGCGCGCGCGAACCGGAACGCTGGCTGGACGTGGCGTGGGATGACCAGACGTCGAAGCACTTCACGGCACGCATTGACGTGGTGCTGCGTCAGGAACGCGGGGTACTTGGACGGGTCGCGGCCGAGATTTCGGCCGCCGACGCGAACATTACCCATGTATCGATGCAGGATGAGGCATCCAGCACGGTAGCGGTGCACTTTACCGTGCAGGTGGAAAGCCGCCAGCACCTGGCGCAGGTGATCCGTTACCTGCGGCGCGTGCCCCAGGTGCAAAGGATCATCCGGATCAAGGGCTGACCGGAAACAGCTCGGTCAGTCCCTACTTCAGCTGGCGTCCGCCACCGGCTCCGGATAGCTGACTTCCAGGATATCCAGTTCGTCGATCCCGGCGGGCGTGCGCAGCACGACCGTGTCGCCGATCCTGGCCTTGGTCAGCGCGCGGGCAACCGGCGAAATCCAGCTGATCTTGCCTTGCAGGGGTTCCGCTTCATCCACGCCCACAATGGTCACCGTGTGCGTGTCACCTTCCTTGTCCGAATACGTGACGGTTGCGCCGAAGAACACGTGATCGCGGTTGGGCTGCGACGCGCTGTCGACCACCTCGGCTATGTCCAGCCGCTTCGTCAGGAAACGCATGCGGCGATCGATCTCGCGCAGCCGCTTCTTGCCGTACAGATAATCGCCGTTTTCGGACCGGTCGCCATTCGACGCGGCCCACGACACGATCTGCACGACCGATGGCCGATCGACGGTCATCAAGTGCGTCAGTTCGTCACGCAGACGCGCGTAGCCTTCCGGGGTAATGTAGTTGCGTACACCAGCCGGCAAGGCGACAGCTTCGGGCAGCTCGTCGTCTTCGTCGGCATCGGATTCTTTGACAAAGGCTTTGTTCA
Organism: Pigmentiphaga litoralis; assembly: GCF_048632615.1. GTDB lineage: Bacteria > Pseudomonadota > Gammaproteobacteria > Burkholderiales > Burkholderiaceae_B > Pigmentiphaga > Pigmentiphaga litoralis_B. Next base: position 4,917,527 of record NZ_CP184479.1, on the reverse strand, counting down.
TGTCGGTAGTCAGACCCAGTCGCGCCACACCGGCGCAAGATGGTCGGGTAGCGGCGGCAGAGCGCCCAGATCGACCCGGCTTTCTGCCGGACCATGGAAGTCAGACCCGCGCGACGCCAGGAAGCCATAGGTGGCGGCCACCTGCGCATATTCGCGGTATTGGTCGGGGGTGTGGCTGCCCGTGATCACCTCGATGCCCACGCCGCCCAGCCCCAGGAATTCTTCGAACAAGGCGTGGAATTGCACGGGGGTGTAGTCGTAGCGGCCCGGATGGGCAATGACGGCCACGCCGCCCGCCCCGCGGATCCAGCCGACTGCGTCGGCCAGCGACGCCCAGCGCATCGGGGCATAACCGGGTTTGCCGTCGATCAGGAACCGCTGGAATACTTCCCGCACGTCCTGGCAGACGCCTTGCTCCACGATGTAGCGCGCGAAGTGGGTGCGGCCGATCAGATCAGGATTGCCGGCATGCCGCAATGCGCCTTCGAATGCGCCCGGGATGCCCACCGCCGCCAGCTGATCGGCCATTTCCCGGCCGCGACGTTCCCGGCCCGAGCGGGTCGCGCGCAATCCGGCGTCAAGCGCAGCATTGGAGGAATCGACCTGCAGTCCCACGATATGCACCGTTTCGTTGGCCCAGGTCACAGAGATTTCGACCCCCGGAACGAAGCCGATGCCCAGGCTGGACGCGGCGGCTGCGGCATCGGCCAGCCCGCCGATTTCGTCGTGATCGGTCAGGGCCAGCACGTCCACGCCATTGGCATGGGCGCGCGCCACCAGGTCCCGCGGCGACAACATGCCGTCGGAGATCCAGGAGTGGCAGTGCAGATCGAAATTTTGCTGGGAGGCCATATCCCAATTGTAAGTCCGGCCTGCTGTCAGCGGCCGTTCAACTGCAGGAATTCTGCTACCAGTTGCGCCACCGCTTCGGGCTGGTCGTGGTGCAGCATATGGCTGGCGTCGGCAACGGTGGTCTGACGCAAATGACGAACGGCGGCGAGCCGCGACCGGTAATCCGGCAACGCCGTCATGCGCCGCAGGATGTCACTGTCGTCAGCCTCGACCCAAAGCACCGGCGCCTGGATCGCACGCCAGCAGGCCTGCACCTCGTCCACCCGGTAAGCCACCCGGTTCAGGATCTTGTGCGCCGGGTCGGCCAGCAGCACCCAACGGCCATCGACTTCCCTGGCCCACTGCCGAGCCAGGAAGGCCGCGCGGTCGGGCGTGAGCCGGGGGTTGGTCTTGCGCAGCCGCTCGGCCACGGCATCCGCGCTGGGGTAGTCCTGCAGCGTTGCTCCTTTCACCAACTGGTCGAGCCAGGATGCCAGCCGCGCCGGCACATCCCCAGCCTGGGTGCCAGGCAAGCCCAGGCCTTCCAGGTTGACCACCGCGCTGACCCGTTCCGGCCGCACCCCTGCATACAGCATGGCGATATTGCCGCCCATGCTATGCCCCACCAGCGGCACCGGCCTATCAGGAGACAGGTGGCGCAGCATGGCGTCCAGATCCCCCAGGTAGTCGCTGAATTCATAACAATCGACCCCGGTCGGGCCGGTCAGGCCAAAACCCCGCCAGTCCGGCGCGACGATGTGCCAGCGGTCGGCCAGGTGATCCGCAACGAATTGGAAAGAGGCGGCAACATCCATCCACCCGTGCAAGGCCAGCAACAAGGGAGCGTCAGGTGTGCCCCAGTGCCGCAAATGGTGCGGGACGCCTCGCACGATCAGGGTTTCGGAACGGGATGACACTCGGGGTACGTACATGATTACTTACCAGAATTAGCAACGTGGACGGACGCTATCCCTCACCCTTCGGGAACACGTGACGCAGCCTGGCGCAGGGCAGACCCTGAAGTCCGCAAAGACATTGCGGATGTCCGTCAGGTCAACGATCATTGCGTTATAAGCGAAGGCTGGCTGAACCACGCACGCCGATCCGACCGAGATCTTGAATCGCCAGCGGAGGGTTATGGAAGACCAGTATCAGGCACTCTACACCACGTTCAGATGGTGGGTTCCTCAGCGTTTCAACATCGCCGATGCGTGCTGCCGCCGTTGGACGGCCACCAGTGCCGACGCGCGCCGCATCGCCTTGTATGCGGAAAACATGCATGGCGAGCGCGAGGTCTGGACGTTTGCCCGGCTGCATGAATACGCCAACCGTTTATCGAACGGTCTGCGCCGCATGGGCGTGCAGCGCGGCGACCGGGTGGCCATCGCCCTGCCCCAGCGGCCCGAAGCAGCCGTCGCCCACATCGCCGTTTACCAATTGGGCGCGATGACGGTGCCGTTATCGACCCGCCTGCCCGGCGAGGTGGTCGAACAGCGCCTGCGCGACAGCGAAGCGCGGATCGTATTGGTCGACGGCATGGCCGCGGATACCGTGCTGCCCGCCGCCGATCGATGCCCCCTATTGCGCCAGGCGATCGGCATCGATCTGGACGACGAACGCGTGCTGTCCTGGCGTACCCTGATCGCCCGGCAGGAAAGCGTGTTCGACATGCATCCTACCAGCGCGAACGATCCCGCCATCCTGCTGTACAAGACGGGTACGACCGGTCCGGCGCGGGGTGTGGTGCTGTCGCATGGGGCGTTGATCGGTACGCTGCCTGGCGTCGTGGCGTCGCAGGACTGGTTTCCGCAACCTGCCGACGTGCTTTGGACGGGGTCGGAATGGGGCGGCGGTCACGGTCTCTTCGATGGCCTGTTCCCTGCCCTTTACTTCGGTCAGCCCCTGGTCGCCAGCCGCCATGCGAGCACGCCCGAGCAGGTGTTCGAACTGCTGGAACGCTACCAGGTGACCAATGCAAGCCTGCAGCCGGCCGCCCTGCGCGGCTTGCTGGATGCCGTGCCCGACGCCGCGACGCGCTACAGGCTGTCGTTGCGGGCGATGGCCGTGGGCGGATCGCACCTGGACACCGCCCTGGCCGCCCGATGTGAACGCGAGCTTGGCGTGACGCCCAACGAAACCTATGGCCAGGCCGAAGTGCGCGGCATTATCGGCCAGAGCCGGCACAAATGGCCGACCCGCCCCGGCAGCATGGGTCGGCCCTATCCCGGCCACCAGGTGGCCATTGCCACCAGACAGGGGCATGCCGCCCCCGCAGGCACCGTTGGCGAAATCGTTGTCAACCGGTACGACATCCAGGGGCATGCCGACCCTGCGCTCTTCCTGGGCTATTGGCGCGGCGAGGAATCCGGCCGGCCGGTCAGTGGCACGTGGCATCACACCGGGGACCTGGCGCGCGTCGATGAGGACGGCTATTTCTGGTATGCCGGCCGCATCGAAGACGTATTTGCGGTGGAAGGCGGACACACGGTGGTGCCGGACGAAGTCGAGGCCGTGTTGCGCGGCTGTCCGGGCGTGGAAGACGTAGCCGTCGTGCCGGGGCGCGGTTCCAGGGTGAAGGCCTATGTGGTGCGGCGCAAGGCGGGCCCCGACGGGGCGGGACGAGGGGGCGATGGCCCCGACGCTGACAGCGGCGGTGTCGAATTGCCGGGCGACGCGGCTGACCCGCAGGGCGATCCCGGTGGCCAAAATGACACGTTCGCGCGCGCCCTGCGGGACTACGCCCGCCAGCACCTGCCTGCCTGGCAGGTCCCGGCCGACGTGGAAGTCATGACGGCTTTGCCGATGACGGTGAACGGGACGGTGCGGCGGATGGCGCTGCGCTTTCGCGAGGAGGAATCCGCGCGGAAGCGGCTGCCTGCTCAAGCGCCGCCAGCTCCGGCTCCGTGAACCCGGCTTCCCGGCGTGCCGGGAAATTGAACGGCCCCCGCAGCACAGGCACTACGTAGGCCTCGCTCAGGATCGGATAGTGAGCCACCGGATCCAGCCCGGCGGCATCGCACAGGTAGCGGTACCAGCGGTTGCCGATCGCCACGTGGCCGATTTCATCGCGCAGGATAATGTCCAGTATGCCGGCGGCCTGATGGTCGCCCGCATGCGCCAGACGCGCCCGGATCGCGGGGCTGGCGTCCAGTCCCCGGGCTTCCAGGGTACGCGGCACCAGCGCCATACGGGCCAGCGGATCGCCCTTGGTCTTTTCCGCCATCTGCCACAGCCCGTCGTGCGCCGGAAAGTCGCCGTAGGACACGCCATGGGCCGCCATGTGACCGGTCAGCAGCGTAAAATGCAGGGCCTCCTCGCCCGCCACCTTCAACCAATCCTGATAGAACCCTTGTGGCAGGCCAGAAAAGCGCCATATAGCATCCAGGGCCAGGTTGATGGCGTTGAATTCGATATGCGCCAGCGCATGCATGAGCGCGGCGCGCGCCTCGGCCGTGGCCATGCCACGTGTCGGCACATCACGCGGCGCCACCAGCACGGGCTTGTCGGGCCGGCCGGGCACCCCACCGGGTTCGGCCAGGTCCGCTTCCGGATCGGCCACCCATCCCAGCGCGGCCAACTCGCGCGTCCTGGCGGCCTTGTCCACGGGATCCGTCAGACACAATAGTTCGCAGGCGCGACGGCGGAGTTCTCTCGTTTCTGTCATGCGCCGATTGTAGGCTGGGCCGGTACAATCTTGCCGGTAACCAGACGTGTACCACCCGCCAGGCCACGAGCCACGGCGTTCAGGAGCAGCATTTTTGTCCGACCATCTCAAAAAGTACCTGTTCGAAGGCAACACGGTACGCGCCGAAGTCGTTGCCATCCGCGACACCTGGCAGGAAATCCAGGCCCGCCATGACTACCCGCCTGCCGTGCAGAAGCTGCTGGGCGAGCTGGTCGCGGCGGCCGCTCTGCTGGCTGCCAACATCAAGTTCAATGGCACCGTCGTCCTTCAGCTGCAAGGCGACGGCCCCATCGGGCTGATCGTGGTCGAATGCCACGCCGACCTGGGCATGCGCGCTACCGTCAAGATCCGCGATGGCTACGACGTGCCTGAGGACGGCACGCTGCAAACGCTGCTGAGCCCGGGCGGCAACGGCCGCTTTTCGGTCGTGCTGGACCCCCAGGACAGGCACGCCGGCCAGCAGCCCTACCAGGGCATCGTGGCCATGCAGGGCGACACCGTGGCGGAAGTGCTCGAGCATTACATGGCGACGTCGGAACAGCTTCAGACGCGCATGTGGCTGGCGGCCGACGCCAACTGTACGGCGGGTCTGCTGCTGCAAAAGCTGCCCGACCAGGGCGGCCACAGTGTCGCGGCTGCGGCCGACGCCCCGGCTACCGAAGGGACCGCCGACGCGGACAAGGAAGCGGACTTGGCCGACACATGGGACCGTGCCCAGCATCTGGCCGAAACCATCAAGCCCGAAGAACTGCTGACCGTCACGCCCGACACCATCATCCGCCGCCTGTACTGGCAGGAAACGATGACGGCGTTCGAGCCGCTGCCCGTCCAGTACCGTTGCACCTGCTCGCGCGAAAAGGTGGCGAACGTGCTGCTGCGCCTGGGCCAGGCAGAGGTCGACGACATCGTCGAAGAACAAGGTCGCGTCGAGGTCAAGTGTGACTACTGCGTCAAGGCATTTGAATTCGACCCGGTCGATGTCGCGGAGTTGTTCGCGACGGAATCGTCGGCGCTGCGGCACCAGAGCGATGCCCGGCATTGACGGCGTCTTGCCGTAGCAAGTCGAAAGCGCGGGCGGGGTCCCGCGCTTTTTTATCCTCTCCTCACCTTACGCCTTTAGCACGCCCGTCGGGACCGCAAGCACAGGCGGCTGGATTTATCCAACGCATTATTCCGGATGACGCCCGGGCTGACGGTTGCGCAGACTGTCGGGATGCCTTGGATGCCCCGCACCCTTCCCACCCGTCGTGCCGACCCGCCGCCCCACGCCACCCCCGCGGCACGGCGGTTGTCGAATTCCTGCTAGTCGCCCTGCCCCTGTTTCTGCTGGGGGTCGGGGTGATTGAAGTGACGCGGTGGGCCGTGGCCCGTCAAGCGGTCACCTATGCACTGTTCGAAGCCGCCCGCATGGGTGCCATCACCGATGCGGATCCGGCCGCCGTGCGCCTGGCGTTCGAACGCGGGTTGGTTCCTTTGCTGGGGAAAGGCAAGACGGATCTTGCCGACGGGCATGCGGCCGTGCGACAACAGCTGGACGCTTTCTACGCTCGGTGGGGTGTCGATGGCTACCGGCTCGTGCGTGTGCCGCCCGACCGGCGCGCAGGCGGCCGCCATGACGACGACACGATCCTGCTGCTCGACCTGACCTACCTGCACGCGCCGTTGTTTCCGGGTATTCGGCAGGTGCTCAGGCACGGGGTGCCTGCTTCAGGCGCCGACGCCTATACGAACGCAGCCCGACAAGCCGGACTCGTCGTGATCCGGCGGGACATGGCCATGCCGATGCAAGCGCAGACTATGCGTCATCGGTGGAAAAGCGATGGGGGAAGCGGAACAATGCCGCGGTGAGACGGTGCGGAACGACCCTTCGCGGACCGGAACGACGATGCGGTTCCGATCAGCGCGACTGACGTTGCTGCGAAGCGGCAGAGGGCCGGACAGCCGGTGCAGGCGCCCTGGCTGGCGCACCTGCAGCCGCACCCGCAGCGCCCGGCGCGGGGGCCTGGGCGGTGGCGGACGAAGCATCCACGATCTGCACGAAGGCCTCGCCTTCGCGGATCATGCCAAGTTCGAAGCGCGCACGCTCTTCGATGGCGTCCGTACCGCTTTTCAGGTCGCGGACTTCGGCATCCAGGGCGATATTGCGCGTTTCGAGCTTGGCGTTCACCTCGTGCTGGGCGGCCAGCAGCCGCTCCAGCTCCCAGGTGCGCATCCACCCCCTTGCCGAGCCACAACGGGTACTGGATCGCGACCAGCAGCAAGGCGATGATCAGGGTGAGCAGACGCATGGACGGCGGCTTTTAACGAAGGTTGTAGAAAGCCGAACGACCTGGGTAGTGCGCCACGTCGCCCAGATCTTCTTCGATCCGCAGCAACTGGTTGTACTTGGCCATACGATCCGAACGCGACATCGAGCCGGTCTTGATCTGCAGGGCGTTGGTACCCACCGCGATGTCGGCGATGGTCGAATCTTCGGTTTCGCCCGAACGGTGCGACACGACGGCGGTGTAGCCAGCGCGCTTGGCCATTTCGATGGCGGCGAACGTTTCGGTCAGCGTGCCGATCTGGTTGATCTTGATCAGGATCGAGTTGGCGATGCCCTGGTCGATACCCTGCTTCAGGATCTTCGTGTTGGTGACGAACAGGTCGTCGCCCACCAGCTGCACGCGCTTGCCGAGCTGTTCGGTCTGGTACTTCCAGCCTGCCCAGTCGCCTTCCGCCATGCCGTCTTCGATCGAAATGATCGGGTACTTGTCGCACCACGTTGCCAGCAGATGCGTGAATTCCTGCGGGGTCAGCGCGGCCTTCTCGCCTTCCAGGTGGTACTTGCCGTCGCGGAAGAACTCGCTCGCGGCGCAGTCCAGACCCAGGGCGATCTGCGTGCCAGGCTCGTAGCCGGCTTTTTCGATCGCCTGCAGCACCAGCTGGATCGCGGCTTCGTGGTTTTCGACGTTGGGGGCAAAGCCGCCTTCGTCACCCACGGCCGTCGACATACCCTTGTCGTTGATCAGCTTCTTGAGCGCATGGAACACTTCGGCGCCCATGCGAAGAGCTTCACGGAAAGACGGTGCGCCGACCGGCAGGATCATGAATTCCTGCAGGTCGAGGTTGTTGTTGGCGTGCGCGCCACCGTTGATCACGTTCATCATCGGCACGGGCATGCTCATCGCGCCGCTGCCACCGAAATAGCGATACAGCGGCAGGCTGCATTCTTCGGCGGCCGCCTTGGCGACGGCCATCGACACGGCCAGCATCGAGTTGGCGCCCAGGCGCTCCTTGTTCTCGGTGCCGTCCAGGTCGATCAGGGTGCGGTCCAGGAAGGCCTGTTCCTGTGCGTCGAGGCCCATCAGCGCTTCGGCGATTTCGGTGTTCACGTTCTCGACAGCGCGCAGCACGCCCTTGCCGAGATAGCGGCTTTTGTCGCCGTCGCGCAGTTCGATCGCTTCACGCGATCCGGTCGATGCGCCCGATGGCACGGCCGCGCGGCCCATGGCCCCCGACTCGAGCAGGACGTCGCATTCGACGGTGGGATTGCCGCGGGAGTCAATGACTTCGCGGCCGATGATGTCTACGATTGCGCTCATGATGTGTCTCGTGGTGGTTTACTGAAAATCGCTTTCGATGAAGCCATGGCGCTTTGCCACCTGGTCCAGCTCGATCAACGAGCCCAACAGGTCGGCCATGCGCCCCAGCGGTACCGCATTCGGACCATCGGATTTCGCATGCGCGGGATCGGGATGGGTTTCCATGAACAGGCCGGACACCCCCACGGCAACCGCGGCGCGCGCCAGGACCGGCACGAATTCGCGCTGGCCGCCCGAGCTTGCGCCCTGCCCGCCCGGCAATTGCACCGAGTGGGTGGCGTCGAACACGACGGGGCAGCCCGTCTCCCGCATGATGGCGAGCGAGCGCATGTCGGACACGAGGTTGTTGTAGCCGAACGAGGCGCCGCGTTCACAGACGAGGATGTTGCTGCCGTCCCCGCCCGCCTCGATCGCGGCCTCGCGCGCCTTGTCGACGACATTGACCATGTCGTGCGGCGCAAGGAACTGGCCTTTCTTGATGTTCACGGGCTTGAGCGACGCGGCGCAGGCCCGGATGAAATCGGTCTGACGGCACAGGAAGGCCGGCGTCTGCAGCATGTCGACCACGGCGGACACCGGGCCGACCTGTTCGATGTCATGCACGTCGGTCAGCACCGGCAAGCCCAGCTGCGACTTGACTTCGGACAGCACGCGCAGGCCGAAGTCCATGCCCAGACCCCGGAAGGTCTTGCTGGAACTGCGGTTGGCCTTGTCGAACGAGCTTTTGTAGATGAACGGGATGCCCAGGCGCGTCGTGATTTCCTTGAGCGTGCCGGCGGTATCGATCGCCATCTGCTCGGATTCGATCACGCAGGGGCCCGCGATCAGGAAAAACGGATGCTGCAAGCCGACGTCGAAGCCGCAGAACGAATGGGTTCGGGTCATCGCGTCGAGCTGGCTCATACGGTTTCCTTGGTCGTGGTGTTCTGTTTACGGTCGAGCGCGGCGCGCACATAGGCCGAGAACAGCGGATGGCCATTGCGCGGCGTGGACGTGAATTCGGGGTGGAACTGCACACCCACGAACCACGGATGGGCCGGCAGCTCCATCATTTCGGGCAGGTTTTCGGTCGGCGTGCGCGCGCTAATCACCATGCCCGCAGCTTCGAGCTTGGGAACATACACGTTGTTCACTTCGTAGCGATGACGATGGCGCTCGTTCACTTCGTCGCCATAGATGCGCTGCGCGAGCGTGCCCGCCTTGACCGGCACCCGCTGCGCGCCCTTGCGCATCGTGCCGCCCATGTCGGACGCCGCCGTGCGCTGTTCGGTGCGGCCTTCCCGATCCATCCATTCGGTGATCAGAGCGACCACCGGGTGCGGGGTATCGGGTTCGAACTCGGTGCTGTTGGCGTCGTTCAGGCCCGCCACATGGCGAGCATATTCGATCACGGCCAGTTGCATGCCCAGGCAGATGCCCAGGTACGGCACGCCGTTTTCACGCGCGTAACGGATCGCCTGGATCTTGCCTTCGGTGCCCCGGCGGCCGAAGCCCCTGGCACCAGAATGGCGTCGTACTTGGCCATCGCGCCCACGCCTTCGGTTTCGATCACTTCGGAATCGAGATATTCGACCGTGACCTTGGTGCGTGCATGGATGCCGGCGTGCGCCAGGGCTTCGGTCAACGACTTGTACGACTCGGTCAGGTCGACGTACTTGCCGACCATGGCGATCGTGATTTCGTTGTCGGGATTTTCCTTGGCTTCGATCAGCTTGTCCCACACCGTCAGGTCAGCAGGCTTGGCGGTGATGTTGAGCGTTTCGCAGACCAGATCGTCCAGGCCCTGCTTGTGCAACATGGCCGGGATCTTGTAGATCGAATCGGCATCCCACACCGAAATGACCGCGTCGAGCTGCACGTTCGAAAACAGCGAGATCTTGGCGCGTTCGTCGTCGGGGATCGGGCGGTCGGCACGGCACAGCAGCGCCGTCGGGTAGATCCCGATTTCGCGCAGTTTCTGCACCGAATGTTGCGTCGGCTTGGTCTTGAGCTCGCCTGCCGACGCGATGAAAGGCACCAACGTCAGGTGGATGAAGCACGCGCTGTTGCGGCCCAGCCGCAGGCTCATCTGGCGCACGGCTTCAAGGAAGGGCAGCGATTCGATGTCGCCCACCGTGCCGCCGATTTCGACGATCGCAACGTCGGTCTGGCCATCCCACGCGGCGGCCGCGCCCCGTGCGATGTAGTCCTGGATTTCGTTGGTGATGTGCGGGATGACCTGCACGGTCTTGCCAAGATAGTCGCCGCGGCGCTCTTTGCGCAGCACGGATTCGTAGATCTGGCCGGTGGTGAAGTTGTTCACCTTCCGCATGCGGGTGCTGATGAAGCGCTCGTAGTGGCCCAGGTCCAGGTCGGTTTCGGCGCCGTCTTCGGTCACGAAGACTTCGCCGTGCTGGAAGGGGCTCATGGTGCCGGGATCCACATTGATGTAGGGATCCAGCTTAAGCATGGTGACTTTGAGGCCGCGCGATTCGAGGATCGCAGCCAGGGATGCCGCGGCGATGCCCTTGCCAAGGGAAGACACCACGCCACCGGTAACAAATACGTACTTGGTCATTGCCAATTGCACCCGGTTTTTGCCGAGCGCTTGCGGGAAATCGGAATTATAGCGGGTATGCGCAAGGCCTGCCGGACTGTGTGCGGTAACCGTTGGAGACAGCCCACCTTCGGCAGCAGACGCCGTAGCTGCCCGGGACGACGACCGGCAGAGCGTGTCGGCGTTCAGTACAGCGCCAGCGTGTTCAGCGGGAGTTCCCGTGCGTCGGTGCGACCAGAGTCTATGCGATCCGGCACGAAGCGCGCGCCGTCAAAACGCCCTACGGCATCCTGCGTATCGCCACGGCGGTAGTCTATGTAGGATTGCTCGGCACGGCGGTCCTTCGTAAAGACCGTCAGCTGCGTCAGCGTGGTCAGAAGCCAGCCGCGGCGATCGTCGGATGGCCGAAACACAAGCTGCGCCTGCGTGGTCGTCCCCTCGGCCGCCGATTCGCTGCGATCGACCACGATGATCGCTCCGCCCTGGATGCGGACGTCCAGGTTGCGGTCGGGCGGCAGGTCGGCGCCACAGGTGCGGCATGGCAGCACGAAGCCCCAACCGGTCGCCTCGAAACCATTGGGCCGGCGAAATCCCACCAGCATGGCGCGGCGGCCCTGCGGGTTTTCGTAGACCTGGACGACGCCGGGATAGGCGCCGCCCAGATCGCCGGTGACTTCATTTGCGAGCGTGAAGCCGTCGGGAACGAAAGCCTGTGCCGATGACGCTACCGCCGGAATGGCCAGGGCGGGCGGCAACAAGGGCCCAGGTGCTTCCGCCTGGACCGTGCCGGTGCTGAACACCGCAGCCGTTGCGAACACGAGCAACGCCGCGATGCGGCCCACCCCTGACCTGCACGCCGCGCCGAACGCACCTGCGCCTATCGCTACTGCGCTGAGTGCCGTGGCGCCGACTTCGGCCGGGCCGCATGCACGTGCCTCGCCCGCGCCCTCCCGACCCCCACCCTGCGCGATGTCAGGCCGCAACCGTCACCGCCGAGGTGTCGAGCGTGACGCCCGTCAGTTCCTGGACCTGCGCCACGGTCACGCCCGGGGCGGTCTCGACCAGCTTCAGGCCGTCCGGGGTCACATCGATCACGGCCAGATCCGTGATGATGCGATCCACGACGCCCAGGCCGGTCAGCGGCAACGTGCACTCGCCCAGGATCTTCATGTCGGTCGTGCCGTCTTTCTTTTTGGCCACATGTTCCATTAGCACCACGACCCGGCCCACGCCGGCCACCAGGTCCATGGCGCCGCCCATGCCCTTGATCATCTTGCCCGGGATCATCCAGTTCGCCAGATCGCCCTTGCCGGACACCTGCATGGCGCCCAGGATGGCCAGGTTGATCTTTCCGCCCCGGATCATCGCAAACGAGTCAGCCGACGAAAAGATCGACGAACCCGGCAGCGTTGTCACGGTCTGTTTGCCGGCATTGATCATGTCGGGATCGACCTCGCTTTCCAGCGGAAACGGGCCGATGCCCAGCAGTCCGTTTTCGGACTGCAGCCACACCTCGAGGCCAGCCGGCACGTGGTTGGCCACCAGGGTCGGCAAGCCGATGCCCAGGTTCACATAAAAGCCGTCCTGCAGTTCCTGCGCAGCGCGAGCCGCCATTTGTTCACGGTTCCAGGCCATGGTCGTCTCCTTATGCGGGGCGCGTCGTGCGCTGCTCGATGCGTTTTTCAGGGGTGGCGTTCAACACGATGCGATGGATGAAGATGCCGGGCAGATGGATCTGGTCGGGATCGAGTTCACCCACGTCGACGATCTTTTCGACTTCCGCCACAGTGATCTTGCCCGCCATGGCCACGTTCGGGTTGAAGTTGCGGGCCGTCTTGTTGAAGATCAGGTTGCCGCTTCTGTCGGCCACCATGGCCTTGACCAGCGACACGTCAGGCACCAGCGCACGTTCCATCACGTAGGTCTGGCCGTCGAATTCGCGCGTTTCCTTGCCTTCGGCGATCATCGTGCCCACGCCGGTTGCGGTAAAGAAGGCCGGGATGCCCGAGCCGCCCGCCCGCAGCTTTTCGGCAAGCGTCCCCTGGGGCGTGAATTCGATTTCCAGCTCGCCCGCCAGGTATTGCCGTTCGAATTCCTTGTTTTCGCCCACGTACGAGGCGATCATCTTGCGAATCTGCCGAGTCGCCAGCAGCTTGCCCAGACCGACATTGTCGATGCCCGCATTGTTGCTGATGCAGGTCAACTGGCTGACGCCGGAATCGCGCAGCGCGTCGATGAGCGCTTCGGGAATCCCGCACAGGCCAAAGCCGCCCACCCCGATGGTCTGGCCATCGCGCACGATGTCGAGCAGCGCGTCTCTGGCGCTCGCATAGACTTTATTCATTGATCTTTTTCCTCGTTGACTGCTGGTTTCAGCGTGATCGTACGTGAACGCCTAAAATACAATCCGAGAATAATACTTCCAACCTATTGGTGACGGAACCGCCATCCGGCCTTGCGGCCCGTCGCCCGCCCACGCGGAGCACTTTCCTCATGCAAGAGATTGAACGCGAGTCGATGGAATACGACGTCGTCATCGTTGGCGGCGGCCCTGCCGGACTTTCCACCGCGATTCGCCTGAAACAACTCGCGGCCGAGACCGGCCGCGAGATCGGTGTCTGTGTGCTGGAAAAAGGTGGCGAGATTGGCGCCCACATCCTGTCGGGTGCGGTCATGGATCCACGCGCGCTGACCGAACTGATTCCCGATTGGAAAGAAAAAGGCGCCCCGCTGACGGTGCCCGTGACCGAAGACCGCTTCCTGTTCCTGTCGGATACCGGCGCAAAAGCCACTCCGTCGTGGATGCTGCCGCCCTGTTTCCATAACGACGGCAACTATATCGTCAGCCTCGGCAAGGTCACCCGCTGGCTGGGCGAACAGGCCGAAGGTCTCGGTGTCGACATCTTTCCGGGGTTTGCCGCGGCCGAGATCCTTTACAACGACGACGAGTCGGTCAAGGGCGTGGCCACCGGCAACATGGGCGTGGGCCGCGACGGCGAACCCACCGACCAGTTCCAGCCCGGCATGGAACTGCACGCCCGCTATACGATCTTTTCGGAAGGCTCGCGCGGCCATCTGGGCCGCCAGTTGATGGAACGGTTCAAGCTGGCTGACGGCAAGGATCCGCAAAGCTATGGCATCGGCATCAAGGAACTGTGGGAAATCGATCCGGCCAAGCACAAGCCCGGTCTGGTGATCCACACCGCCGGCTGGCCATTGGAAAGCGACACCTACGGCGGGTCTTTCCTGTACCACCAGGAAGACAACAAGGTCGCCATCGGACTGATCGTCGGGCTGGATTACGCCAATCCCTACCTGTCGCCGTTCGAAGAATTCCAGCGTTTCAAGACGCACCCGACGATCCGAGCCTTCCTGGAAGGCGGCAAGCGCATTTCGTATGGCGCGCGGTCGATCACGGCGGGCGGGCTGCTGTCCTTGCCCAAGCTGGTGTTCCCGGGCGGCGCCATGGTCGGCTGTGAAGCCGGCTTCATGAACGCATCGCGCATCAAGGGCAGCCATGCCGCGATCAAGTCCGGCATGCTGGCCGCGCAGGCCGCCTTCGACGCCGTGGTGGCCGATCGCCGCCACGATGAACTGACGGCCTACCCGGCGGCGTTCGAAGCCTCGTGGTTGTTCGAAGAACTGAACAAGGCGCGCAACTTCAAGCAGTGGTTCAAGAAGGGCCGCACCATTGCCACCCTGATGACGGGTATCGAACAACTGGTGTTCCGCGGCAATATGCCCTGGACCATTCATCGGACCAAACCCGACCACGTGTACCTGAAACCGGCCAGCGAATGCACGCCGATCGCGTACCCCAAGCCGGATGGCAAGCTGACCTTCGATCGCCTGGGCTCGGTGTTCATTTCAAACACCAATCACGAGGAAGACGAGCCGGTCCATCTGACATTGAAGGATCCGACCGTACCGACGCGTATCAATCTGCCGACCTACGCCGGGCCCGAAGGCCGCTACTGCCCTGCGGGCGTGTATGAATACGTGAAAGACGACGCCGGCGCCGACAAGCTGCAGATCAACGCGCAGAACTGCGTGCACTGCAAGACCTGCGACATCAAGGATCCAACACAAAATATCGTGTGGGTCACGCCGCAGGGTGGCGAAGGGCCGGTGTACACCGAAATGTAAGCGCCGGGTCACAGCTAGACCTCACTCGACCGGCAGCCATGCTGTCAGGATGGCGGCGAAGGTGACGCCGTCGGGTGTGGCGTGCTGAAGATCCGATCATGAAAAGCCACCCTTCGCCTAGCAGAGTGTCGCTTTTCGCCCGCGTTGAACCGCTTATGCCTGGCCCGCCCATGGCCGTGTCGCCACCAGCAATCCGCTGTCTGCATCAACATCCAGACGGGCGGCATCGACGGCGAAGCAATGCTGCACGAACGACCGCGTCAGGACATCGCGCGGCGTGCCGTCCGCGGCGATCATGCCGTCCAAAAGCGCGACAACTCTGTCGCCATACTGTCCGGCCAGATTCATGTCGTGCATCGTGATCACCACGCCCGTGCCGGTCCGGTGCGCAAAGTCGCGCACCACGGTGCAGACGGCGTGCTGATGGTGCGGATCCAGGCTGGCGCAGGGTTCGTCCAGCAGCAACAGGTTGCGGGGCGGCGGCATGGTGCCGGCATCCGCCAGGGCCTCCGGCCAGATCTGCGCCAGCACCCGCGCCAAATGCACCCTGGCCTGCTCGCCACCCGACAGTTCGGTCATCGAACGATGGGCCAGATGGTCCACGCCCGCGGCGGTGGCGGCCTCATTGATGATGCGAGCGATCGTGGCGTGCGATCCGGTCCGCGCCAGGCATCCCAGCCGGATGACTTCCTGGACCGTGAATGGCAGGCTGAGTCCGGCACGTTGGGGCAGGACGGCGCGGCGCTGGGCAAGGATCTTCCGGTGCCACGACGCGAGGGGCTTGCCGTCAAAGTCGATGTGGCCCGATGCCGGAGCCAGGTCGCCTGATACGGCGGCCAGCAAGGTGGATTTGCCGGCGCCATTCAGGCCGATCAGCATGACCAGTTCGCCCGGCGCGACACTTAACGAAACGTCGCGCACCGCGGGGCGGTCGACTCCGCCGCGCTGCCGGCGATGCACGGTCAAACCGTCAAGGCGAAGCACCGGTGTCTCGACTGCCGTCATCGTTCAGCCCTCCATCATCCGGCCCTTGCCGCGCAGCAGCAACGCCAGGAAGAACGGGGCGCCGATCAGCGCCGTCAGCACACCGATCGGCATCTCGGCGGGCGCAACGAGCGTGCGCGCCATTACGTCGGCTCCGACCGTCAACGCGGCGCCTAACAAGGCGGATCCGGGCATCACCACGCGGGCGTCCGGCCCGGCGATCAGCCGGATGCAATGCGGCGCGACGAGACCGATAAAGCCGATCATGCCGCAGAAGGCGACCGCCAAGCCGACCGCCAGCGCGCTGAAAATGATGGACAAGGTCTTGAGCCGATCGACATGGACTCCAAGATGACGCGCTTCGGCCTCGCCCAGCGCCATGGCATTCAAGCCGACCCGCATCCGCCACATGCCAGACAACGCAATGGCACCCCCAGCGGCGACCACGCCTGCCACCGGCCATGACGCCGCCGCCAGGCTGCCCAGATTCCAGAACGTCATGCTGCGCAACTGTTCGTCGGTCGCCACATAACTTGCCAGTCCGATCAGGGCAAAGGCGATCGCATTGAGCGCGATGCCCGCCAGCAGCATGGCGGCAACCGACACACCCATGGACGTCCGGCCAATGCGATACACCAGCAAGGTGGTGACCACGCCGCCCACAAACGCGGCCAGCGGATACAGCGCCAGACCGAGGTGTGCGGCAAGGCCAGGCCACCACAGATTGCCGAACACGATCGTCAGTGCCACGGCCAGCGCGGCACCGCTCGATACACCAATCAGCCCCGGATCGGCCAAAGGATTGCGGAACAGGCTTTGCATCGTCGCGCCGGCCATGCCCAGCAACGCGCCGATGGCTGCGCCCAGCACGACGCGCGGCAGCCGGATGGTCCACAGCACACCCATCTGCTGCGGGTCGAAGCCGCCATCGGACACGCCCAGCTTGCTCAAAACGATGGCCGCGACCTGCGACGGCGAGATGGGATAGGCGCCGCGCCCTGCCGCCATGACCAGAAGAGCGATCAGCAGCGCCGCAAGCACGGTGAACAGGGCCGGCGGGGCACCCTTCCCGGCCCACGTGTGCCGGGAGACGCATGCATCGGCGCTCGCGTCTGCAGGATGGCCATCAGCGAGGACTGGCGGCAGACGCGGCAGGCTGCGTCATCGATTGGACCGCACCTTGCCCCGGTCCACCCACCGCTTGCAGCAGACCCTGATGCAGCGTCTCGACCGCCTCGGGCAGCCGCGGGCCAAAGCCCAGCAGCAAGACGATGTCGAAGCTGCGAACCGCGCCGCTGCGCCCCGCCGGCGTCATCGCGACGCCCGGCAACGCCTTCAAGGCGTCCGTGTCGCCCGGTTTGAGCGTGCCGTCGTAGGTGCCGATGATGACGTCGGGTGCGGTCTGCGCAAGCGCTTCGGCCGACAGTGGTTTATAGCCTTCGAACGCCTCGTTGAACGCATTGCGCGCACCCGCCAGACGCAAGATGGCATCCGCGCCCGTGCCCCTGCCCGCGGCTACGACCGTTGGACCATGCCGCATCAGGAAGGCCACGGACGCGATCTTGCCCGACTCGGTGCGGGGCGGCCTGCCGTCCACCTGCGCCATCACATCGGCCCAACGCGCGGCCAGCGCGCGCGACAGTTTCTCCCCTTCATCGAGCCGGCCGGTGGCGCTGGCCACCTGTCCTATCCGTTGCAGCAGCCCTTCGAACGAATACGCGCCATCCACGCGGACCACGGTTACGCCGGCCGCGGCGACCTGGGCCAGCACGGCCGGCGGCCCGGCGTCCTGACTGGCCAGCAGCACTTGAGGCGCCAGGGACATGACGCCTTCCGCAGTCAAGGTCCGCTGGTAGCCCACCTTGGGCAAGGCCTGCGCCACGGCCGGGTACAGACTGCTCGTATCGACGCCCACCAGTTGCGCCTGGGCGCCCAGGGCGTAGACGATCTCCGTGGTACCCGCGCCAACGGACACCAGGCGGGGACGCGCGGAGCTAACGGTGACATTTGCCGAAGATGACGGCGTCGCGGTCGTGGCAGCCTGCGCAGCAGACACAGGTAGCAGGCCGGTAGCCCCCACCGCCGCCACGAAGCGTGACAGTAATGTGGCGCCGGGAACCACAGCAGGCAGAACGGACGCCATCCGCATCACGCGGCGACGTCCCGGGCAAGCGGCCGAAGCAGGCATCCACCGCATCGCCTCCCCCTACGCCGCAAGACCGAAACTGCGCCGCAGCAGTTCGGCAAACCGGTGGAAGGCCTGACGCGCGCCTTCCACGACGCGGTCTTCGTCATCGGCCGACAGGTCGTTGTGATCAAGGACCAGCACGAAGCGTTTCCACGCAGCCCCCCGCCCCCCTTCCGGCGCGGCCAGGTTGCGCGCCCCGACGGTCTCGCTCAACCCCAGGCGCGCCGCCGCTTCCTTGAACAGGAACGCCGCACCCAACTTGGACCCTTCCGACACATACAGCCAGCCCAGCCCCTCTTCCAGGGCCAGCCGGGCCGCGGCCGGCGCATCGGCGGCGTCAGGCACCACGACACCCAGGTCCTGCAAGTCCAGCGCAGCCGCGGCCAGACGCGGGCGGGACGGCAGATCCGGAATCATCGCCTGCAGGCGCGCATCGTCATACAGCGACTCGATGTCCCGCTGGAACAGATACTGGGTCAGCACGAAGCGTCCATAGTTGTCGCGGCTGTCGAAAGGCTTGGTGGACATCACCAACTGATCGAGCATGTCATGCAGCCTGGCGGTTTCGGCCTTGAGCCGCTGCGACAGGGTCAGCGTCGCTTCGGCAACGGCGCCGCGGGATGCATCGGTAGTGGGGGGACGACATGGAAGGGCTCTGCATGGGTAGATTCAAAATCGTTTGCTGACACTGAGGCGTGCATCGCGGCCAACGCCTGTCACGGCTTCGCTAAGGTACGGCATGTAATTGCGGTTGAACACGTTGTCGATCGTGAGCCGTGCTTCCAGCCCGTCCAGCGGCCCTTGGTCGACACGCCACGTCAGGAACAGGCTGTGCAAGCCATATCCGGCGCTGGGTGGCAGCCGATAATAGTTGCCTAGCGGCAGCACACGATCCTGCCTTGCCACGAACTTGCCGCGCCAGCCGATTGCCAGCCTTGTCTCGGGAATCTTGACCCCGGCGGACACGATCAGTTTATCGGCTGCCTGTGTCGCTACCACTTCGTCGGGGCCCCACGGATCGTTCTGACTGCCGCGTCGATGTCCGCGCTGCATCGATGCCGACAGGCTGGCAAAGAAGCGGCGGCTGTCGTAGAAGGATTCAAGTTCGACGCCGCGTGTCCGGTAGCCGCTCAGGTTGCGGTAGTTCGACAGGCCCGGCGGGGACACATTGTCGCCGCCCCGCACGTAGCCGTCATAGAGGATACCGCGTCGCAGATTGATCGCGTCAGTCACATTGTGATGAAACGCGGTCAGGCGGATGACGGCGCTGTCGTCGGCGCCCAGGATGCCCTGGGTGGTGAAGACCGCGCCGCCCCGGAGTGCATTGACGCGCTCGCGCTCCAGGCCGCGGCTGGTGCCCGGCACGCTGCTGCACGCGGCAGCCGTGGCGCACCCTTGGACCGTATAACTTTCGTCGATCAGCGGCGCGCGCCACGTCCGGCTGACGTCGCTGAATAACGCCACCCGCGGCGTGGCTTTCCAGAACATTCCGACACGCGGCGACCATCCGGTGTAGGTCACGCCGCGGTAGTCATGGCCGGCCACCGGTAGCGGGCTGTTGTAGCGCGGGGCGACATTCGGCTGGCCTTCGGTGTCGACCCGGTCAAAACGCGACGCCACGGTCACGGTGACGTCGCGAAAGGTCATCGCGTCCTGCGCGTAGGCAGACGCGGTCCGCTGCCCCCTTCGGGCATGTAGTAAGGCTGGAAATACCCATAGTTGTAGCTTGCGTCGCGAACGCTTGCCTTGTAGTGCATCAACGTGTCGCGATCGTTTCTATGATACTGGCCCCCCAATGTCAGCAGATGCTCCACCGGCCCCCACTTGAACGCGCTTTCGTTGCGCACTTCCGCAAGCTGATCACGGTATCCCACCCAGCTTTCGCTGCCCAGCGTGCCCAGGAACCCGGTGGACGCCGATGCGGTCCGGACGTCATGCTGGGTCGTCTTGGAATAGGCATACGACGCCGTCAGATTCACGAGCGGATTGCTGGCTGGCGCATAACGCCACTTGATCGAATAGGTGTCATCGTCCTGATCCCGAAACAGCACCTTGCGGCGCCAGGCTTCGTCGTAGCCATATCGCGCGATCTCGGCGGCCGTCGGCGCCGCCACGTCTTCACCCAGCGCCGCAAAGGGGTGCCACCCATTGCTGCGGCCACGCATCGCCGACAGGGTCAGGTGCTGGTCCGCCGCAATGCGGGCGTTGACCTTGAACAGACCCGACAGCATGTCGCTGGACGAAAACCGGAAGGGATCGCCATCCGGCTTGCGCAGGTCTCCGGAATGCCGGTCCGTGACGAAGGCCAGCACGTCGACGGCGCTGCCGGGGGTCCGCCCATACACCGACGCGGTCCGGATGTTCTCGTGATTGTTCGTGTGACGGCTGTACTTCAGGAAGCCGCCCACGTTCTCACCCGCGCGCAGCAGGTCGGTCGCATCCTTGGTCTCGATCGCAATCACGCCGCCAAAGCCGCCATTGCCGTACAAGGTCGTGTGCGGACCCTTGTTCACGTCGATGCGCTTGATCAGTTCAGGTTCGATGAACACGGTGCCCTGCCGGTATTTGTCGAAGCCCTTGGGCGCGCCGTCGACGATGACCTTCACGTCCTGCACTTTGTTGAAGCCCCAGACGTTGATGGCCTGGCCGCCCGGGCGCGGCGACCCCGACATGTCCACGCCTGGCAGGTTGTCGATCAAGGACGCCAGATTGCCGGCCTGTTCGACCTCGATCTGCTCGGCGTTCAATGACGACCTGCCTACCGACTCCGCATCGATGCGCTGGCCAATCACGGGCACGATGGGCAAGGCCATGACGTTACCGGGAGCAGAACGCGCCGGCGCACGGCTCGGCGCGGGCGCCGGTTTGAGCGCATAGGTGCCCAGGCGCGTGCGGTCCAGCGCCAACCCCGTGCCGCGCAGAGCCTGCGTCATGGCATCGGGAGCGAGGTAGCGGCCTTGTACCGGCGACGCGCGCTTGCCTTCCGTCTGGTCGGGCGTCAGCGCCAGCGTAAGCCCGGCCTGCGCGGCGATCTGATTGAGCGTGTCGGCCAGCGCACCGCCCGGCAAGGCGTAGTCGCGTTCCGAAGCGGGCGCGTCGGCCTGCGCCAACGCGAGCGGCGCCGTCAGCCATGCCGGCGACAGGGTCATGTGCAAGGCCAGGACCAGCGTACGCGGTCGCAAGACGCCGCGTGGAGTAGGCAGAACAGTCATGATGAATCATCGATAAGAGAGTGATACCCGTCTTACCGAACGACCCACCGAAAAGTGACAGAGGAAGATGCATTTATTTTTCGGTCCTGCCAGAGGACGTGGGGGACCCGGCGCGTTCCCCTGACAGGCCGTGCGTTGCGGGACCGGCGCGTTCTGCCGGTCCGATATGGGTCCAGCCCGGCACAGGCTTCGCAAGCCGCACCTTCAGGGCCTGCGCCATGGCCGCCAGGGCCAGGTCCGTATCGGCCAGCGCATAACTGCCGCTGACCGGCAGGGCGGCAATGGAGGGATCCACCGTGACCGCACTGCTGCGGTAGCGCGCGACCCTGCGCACGAATTCGCCCAGCGGCATGCGGTCGGCAACCAGCATGCCGTGCGTCCAGGCGTCGGACTGCGCAGGGGCGCGGCCCGATGCGGTGACGGCGCCAAAAGCATCGACGCGCATGTGGTCGCCGGCCTGAATGACGCGTTCGCTGTCGAGGATGGCCACCGCGACCGCTGACCGGAGTACCGTCACGTCAGTGGCGCCATCTTCGCTGCGTACCGTGAAATACGTGCCCAAGGGCCGTACTCGTGTCTCATCGGTCTGCACCGAGAATGCCTTCGCGTCGCCATGGGCGGTCTCGACCGCAATCGCGCCCGCACGCAGCACTATGGTCCTCGACACCGCGTCTTCTTGCACGTCAAATGCCGTCCGGGTATCCATGCGGACCCGCGTACCGCCGGCCAGCACCACCACGCGCGCTTCACCCGTGGCCGTCGCGTATGCGGCCATCCAGCCTGAAACAGGAACCCACCGATGCGCCATGCCGCCACCGCAGACCAGCACGAGCAGGCCCGCCGCCACGGTACTGGCGTTGACGACGCGACCCACGCGCCCTGCCCGGCCTTGCCGGTGCAGCACCCGGCCTGCCGCCGCGTCCAGCCTTGCACACTGCCGATCGATCGCCCGCAGCCGCTCCCAGGCTTGCGCGTGCCGCGCGTCGGACGCCAGCCATGCGGTCCAGGCCCGCTGCTGCCGGGCGGACGGGTCGGCCTCGATCCGCAGCAGCCACGCGATCGCCTGGTCAACCACATCGGAGGGCGCGTGGGCTTCGCTCATGGCTGCGTCTCCAGCGACGCGTCATACAGGGTTCGTAGCGCCTGAGCCAGATACTGACGCACCCGCGACACCGACACCTTCAGCGCACCGGCGATTTCCGCATGCGTCAGCCCATCGATCCGGCTGAACAGGAACGCGGCGCGCGCCTTGGCCGACAGCCTTGCAAGCCACCGGTCCACCTCCCGCAAGGACTGCAGAGTGTCAGCCATGGCTTCGGCAGACGGCACCACCGACGGGTCGGCGCACGCCAGTTCGGCCAGATAGGCCTGCTCCAGCGCATGACGCCGGAAATGGTCGATCAGCAAGCCCTTGGCAATCGCCGACAGCAAGGCCCGCGGCTGCGACAGATCCAGCGTTGCACGCCGCGCAACCACCCGGACGAACGCGTCGTGCGCAAGGTCTTCCGCCTCGTGCCGATCCGACAGGCGACGATGGAACCAAGACGTGAGCCACGTCCGGTGCGCGCGATACAACTCCCCAACGTCGCCGCCCGCGTTTCCTCCACCCCCGGCACCGCCACGGCCTGTCGCCCACTCCGCTCGAATCATCGCTCTTTCGCTCCCCACCCGGCCAGGCTGTCGTCCGACACAGCCGTAAACGACAATGATACTCATTATCATACGCTTCGTCAGGGAGGGGATCATAGGTGAAGTCACGCACACGGCTACCGCGAACTGCCGCCAACGTGAAAGGCCGTCCCCACTTCCCACGCAAAAGACTAGTGACCGCAATAGACGGTATCGGACGCCCGCCGGGACCTTCCGGGCGTTTATGATCATCGGTAGCGAAAACGTCCGGGCGCTGCACCGGACACGCCCGACTTCCTTACCCAAGAATGTGTGGAGAACTCCCAATGACTGAACGCATCGCCCGCCACGGCCTCCAGGTAGCCTCGCTGCTGGATCGTTTCATCGAACAGGAAGCCCTCAAGGATTCCGGCCTGGACAGCGACACCTTCTGGCAGGGCTTCTCCCGCCTGGTCCACGACCTGGCGCCGAAGAACCGCGCGTTGCTCAAAGAACGCGACCGTCTGCAAGCCGACATCGATACCTGGCATCAGGCGCACCCGGGCCCCATCACCGACATGGCAGCCTATCGCAGCTTCCTGGAAAGCATCGGCTATCTGCAGGCCCGGCCGGCCACCGTCAAGGCCAGCACCCGCAACGTCGATACCGAAATCGCCGAACAGGCCGGCCCGCAGCTGGTGGTGCCGGTCTCGAACCAGCGTTACGCCCTGAACGCGGCCAACGCCCGATGGGGCAGCCTGTATGACGCCCTGTATGGCACCGACGCGCTGCCCGATACCGACGGCGCGGAACGTGGCGCCGGCTACAACCCCAAGCGCGGCCAGGCCGTCATCGCACGTGCCCGCGCCTTCCTGGACCAGGCTGCGCCGCTGGCGGGCGGCTCGCACGCCAACGCTACCTCGTACACGGTCAGCAACGGCGCTTTGCAAGTCGGCCTGGGCGACAAGACCACGGGTCTGCAAGACCCGTCCCTATTCCGCGGGTACCAAGGCGATGCGTCCGCCCCGACCGCCCTGCTGCTGCGCCATAACGGCCTGCACTTCGAGATCCAGATCGACAAGACGGATTCCATCGGCAGCACCGACAAGGCCGGCGTCAAGGACGTGCTGATGGAAGCCGCCCTGACGACCATCATGGACTTCGAAGACTCCATCGCCGCGGTCGACACCGAAGACAAGGTGCACGTGTACCGCAACTGGCTGGGCCTGAACCTGGGCACGCTGACCGAAGAAGTCAGCAAGGGCGGCAAAAGCTTCACTCGCCGCCTGAACGCCGATCGCACCTACACCGGCGCCGATGGCAAGGAACTGACGCTGCATGGCCGCTCGCTCATGTTCGTGCGCCACGTCGGCCACCTGATGACCAACCCGGCGATTCTGGACAAGGACGGCCTGGAGATCCCCGAAGGCATCATGGACGGCGTGGTGGCTACCCTCGCCTCGCTGCCCGACCTGAAGCGCAAGCAGAACTCGCGCGCCGGATCGTTCTATGTCGTGAAGCCCAAGATGCACGGCCCCGCCGAGGTGGCCTTTGCAAATGAACTCTTCGACCGCATCGAAGACCTGCTCGGCCTGCCGCGTCACACCATGAAGATGGGCATTATGGACGAGGAACGCCGCACCAGCGTCAACCTCAAGGCCTGCATCGCCGCCGCCAGCGAACGCGTCGCCTTCATCAACACCGGTTTCCTGGACCGCACCGGCGACGAGATGCATACGGCCATGGAAGCGGGGCCCATGATGCGCAAGGGCGACATGAAGGCATCCGCATGGATCGCTGCCTACGAGCGCAGCAACGTCCTGATCGGCCTGGACGCCGGCCTGCGCGGCCGCGCACAGATCGGCAAAGGCATGTGGGCCATGCCCGACCTGATGGCTGCCATGCTCGAACAGAAAATTGCGCACCCCAAGGCCGGCGCCAACACCGCCTGGGTCCCCTCGCCCACCGCCGCCACACTGCACGCGCTGCATTACCACCAGATCGACGTGCAGGCCGTCCAGCAGGAACTGGAGAAGACCCGCCTGGCCGACGTGGACGACCAGTTGCTGGAAGGTCTGCTGACCGTGCCGATCGGCGACCCGTCCAAGTGGTCCGCCGCCGACATCAAGCAGGAACTGGAGAACAACGCCCAAGGCATCCTGGGCTACGTGGTCCGCTGGATCGACCAGGGCGTTGGCTGCTCCAAGGTGCCCGACATCCACAATATCGGCCTGATGGAAGACCGCGCCACGCTGCGTATTTCCAGCCAGCACATCGCCAACTGGCTGCGCCACGGCGTCACGACCGAGGCGGAAGTGAAGGAAGTGATGAAGCGCATGGCCAAGGTGGTGGATCAGCAAAACGCGAACGATCCGCTGTATGAACCCATGTCAGGCAATGAGGAGACGTCGCTGGCGTTCAGGGCAGCGAGTGCGCTGGTGTTTGAAGGATTGGCGCAGCCTAACGGCTATACGGAACCGCTGCTGCATCGCTTCCGGTTGGAGCAGAAGGCGGCGCGGGGGTAATCAGACGGCCCAGGCGCTAACGCCCTGCGGATAGCCTGGGCGGCAGCGTCCCGGCTACTGCGCATCGACCGTGGCTAAAAAATGCCGCAGGGGCGTGAGCCGCTGCGGCATTTGTTATTGGTCAAGCGCGGCGCCCTAGCCGCCTGATGAATCTGGCGTTCCTTTGACAGGCACCTGATCTCCCCTGCCCTCACGAAACTTCTCGACAAAGAACGCCGAGATGATCGTCTTTACGTCGGTGACCAGGCCCGCCGCAATCCATGACAGCAGCTCTTCCAGCGTGGCCGTGAACACCTCGACGAACTCGTTCTCGTCCAGTTTCTGCTCGCCCGCCTCGATTCCCTCGGCCATGAACAGAATGATCCGTTCATCGCAGTAGGCAATGGCATTGTGGATGGTGGTCAGCTCGGTCCACTCGCCACCGTGATACCCGGTCTCTTCCAGCAATTCCCGCTGCGCGGTGGCCAGGGGTGCTTCGCCCTTGTCGATCTTGCCCGCCGGGAATTCCACGAACGCGCGGTGCATGGGGTAGCGGTACTGCTTGACCAACACCAGGCGACCATCGGGCAGGACCGGCACGATAGCCGCCGCACCTGGGTGGTGGAAGTGTTCACGCGTGGCCGTGGCGCCGTTGGGCAGCTGGGCGGTGTCGCGCCAGACGTCCAGCAGCTTGCCCTTGAACACGGATTCGCTGGTCAGCGTCGCTTCTTTCATGCGCGCCGACGCGGCGTCCAGATCCTTGCGCAGTTCGTCTGCCGTCATGCGACCCTCTTTCTCATCAAGTACCGGTGTACGAAGCCGGGAAACGCCAGCACCAGGAACAGCACGAAGGTAATGGCGTAGAACTGCCATCCTTGCGGAAAGACGTTGCCCAGGCTGGCTTCGAAGCCGCGCCCGATCAAGCCGACCAGCAGGTACAGCACCACCAGTTCGACAAAGCGCAGCCAGAATGGCTTAGCAACGATCGCGCCCGCGCGGCGGTATGGCAGCACGGCGAACAGGCGTTCGGTAAGGAAGGGAAGGTTCGCGCCGACCAGCGCAAGGAACACAAGAACGTAGATGGCGAGCGTTTGTTTCAAGAGCGAGCACCACCTTGCAGGGAAGCCTGAGGGGTAACGCGTCGCAGTGGACGGACGCAGTACCGGTTCAGGCGGGCCTTGATAAGCGTCAGGCTCCAGAAAAAGGATTCCGGAGCCTGGACTCATGACTTCACAACTCCAACACGTCGGAACTACGGAAAGTCAGAACCTTGGAGGTCCAGAAGCGCGTACGTTCAAAACCGCTGAAACTCAAACCGCGGACGCTCAGAACGCTGAAGCCCAAACCCGCAGAAGCTCAAACCCGTTGAGGCTCAGAATTGCACACGCTCAAAACTTCAGCGACGTGGAGACCGCCTGGACGCACAGTGCCATCAGCGGCGCGGGCAGCACGCCCAGCACCAGCATCAGGGCGCCGTTGACTGACAGCACCGACTTGAAGCCTATCGATGCCACGATAGGCGAGTTGTCGGTCGGTTCGTCGAAGTACATGGTCTTGACGACACGCAGGTAGTAGTAGCCGCCAATCAGCGAGAACACCACGGCCGTGATCGCCAGGCCGATCTGGCCGATGCCCACGAGGGACTGCAGGATCGACAGCTTCGCGTAGAAGCCCACGGTGGGCGGCACGCCGGCCAGCGAGAACATCAGCAGCAGCATGATCAGGGCGTACCAGGGATTGCGACGGTTCAGGCCAGCCAGATCCTTGATGTCATCGCATTCGAAACCGGCACGCGAGAGCAGCATGATGATGCCGAACGAACCCAGCGTGGTCAGCACATAGATGACCACATAGAACATGGCCGAGCTGTAGGCGTTGTTCGCGTTCGCGGCGTTACCGTCGACGATGCCCGACATCAAGCCCAGCAGCACGAAGCCCATGTGCGAGATGGTCGAGTACGCCAGCATTCGCTTCAGGCTGGTCTGCGCAATCGCGGCCAGGTTTCCGATCGCCAGCGAGGCGACGGCCATGATGGCCAGCATCGGCTGCCAGCTGGCCCACAGGTCGCCCAGGCCTTCGACCAGCAGACGCAGGATGATGACGAATGCAGCCAACTTGGGACCACCGCCCAGCAGCAACGTGACCGGCGTCGGTGCGCCCTGGTACACGTCAGGCACCCACATATGGAACGGGACCACGCCCAGCTTGAACGCCAGACCCGCGACCAGGAACACCAGACCGAAGACCATGATCATGCGGTCCTGGTTCTGGTCGGCCACGGCGCGCGCAATGCCATCCAGCGTCAGGGTGCCGGTCGATCCGTAGATCATCGACATGCCGTACAGCAGGAAGCCCGAGGCCAGTGCACCCAGCACGAAGTACTTCATGGCGGCTTCGGTCGATACCTGGTGTTCGCGGCGCAAGGCAACCAGCGCGTAGAACGACAGCGACATCAGTTCCAGGCCCAGGTAGATCGTCAGCATGTTGCCGGCCGAGATCATGATCATCTGGCCAAGCAGCGCCAGCAGCGACAGCACATACAGTTCGCCGCCGCGCAGCATGCCGCGCAGATGCGCATAGCCGCGGCCATAGATCAGGGTCACGCCCACCGCGATGTACGAAAACACCTTGAGCACGTGCCCGATGCTGTCGGCGACATACAGGGAACCGAACGCCGTCCCCTGCACGCCGGAGATCAGCTCCGACAGGCTCAACCAGGTCAACGCCGCAAGCGTCGTCAA
The DNA here is from genome assembly GCF_048632615.1 of Pigmentiphaga litoralis. Taxonomy (GTDB): domain Bacteria; phylum Pseudomonadota; class Gammaproteobacteria; order Burkholderiales; family Burkholderiaceae_B; genus Pigmentiphaga; species Pigmentiphaga litoralis_B. Next base: position 4,889,508 of record NZ_CP184479.1, on the reverse strand, counting down.
CGACAGGTAGTGCGTGAGTTTGCGCTCCTCGTCCTTGCTGAAGGCGTCGATCAGCAAAATCGCAGACGTCAGCACCAGGAGAAGCATCTCCGGCATGACGAGGGGCAGGTTCAGATTGGCAAAGTCCATTGCGTTAAGCGTCCCGCGACTTACAGTTTTGAAACAGCGACATGCTTGAGCAGCGCATCGACCGAGACGTGCATCACATCGGTGAAGGGTGCCGGATAGATACCCATGTACAGCACGGCGATGGCCATGATCGCCAGGATCGCGAATTCACGACGGTTCAGATCGGTCAGCGTCCGCACGTGATCATTGGCGATCGGGCCATAGATCACCCGCTTGACCATCCACAGCGAGTACGACGCGCCAAGGATCAGTGCCGTGGCGGCCAGCAGGCCGATCCAGAAGTTGTATTCCACGGCGCCCATGATCACGAAGAACTCGCCCACGAAACCGCTGGTGGCCGGCAGGCCGCTGTTGGCCATCGAGAACAGCACGAAGAACACGGCGAAACGCGGCATCACGTTGACCACACCACCGTAGTCGGCAATCTGGCGCGAGTGCATGCGGTCATACAGGACACCGATACACAGGAACATGGCGCCCGACACGAAACCGTGCGAGATCATCTGGACGATCGCGCCTTCGGTACCGGCGGTGTTGAACATGAAGAAGCCCAGGGTCACGAAGCCCATGTGGGCAACCGACGAGTACGCCACCAGTTTCTTCATGTCGGACTGCACCAGCGCGACCAGGCCGATGTAGATCACGGCGATCAGCGACAGGACGATCATGAATCCCGACAGGCTGTGCGACGCATCCGGCACGATCGGCAGCGACAGACGCAGGAAGCCATAGGCGCCCAGCTTCAGCATGATCGCGGCCAGCACCACCGAACCGCCGGTAGGCGCTTCGACGTGGGCGTCGGGCAGCCAGGTGTGCACCGGCCACATCGGCACCTTGACGGCGAACGCCATCAGGAAGGCGATGAAGATCAGGATCTGTTCGGTGTAGCCCAGGGGCAGCTTCTGCCACGTCTGGATGTCGAACGAACCGCCCGACGCATGCCAGAGATAGACGAAGGCCACCAGCATGAGCAACGAGCCCATGAACGTGTACAGGAAGAACTTGATGGCCGCATACACCCGGTTCGGACCGCCCCACACACCCACGATGATGAACATCGGGATCAGCGTGGCTTCGAAGAAGATGTAGAACAGCAGACCGTCCAGCGCAACGAACACGCCGATCATCAGTCCCGACAGGAACAGGAAGGCGCCCATGTACTGCGCCACGCGGTCGGTGATGACTTCCCACCCTGCCAGCACCACGATGACCGTGATGAAAGCGGTAAGCGGGACCAGCCACATCGAAATGCCGTCGATGCCCAGGTGATAGTAGATGCCGAACTGGGCGACCCACGCGGTGTTCTCGACGAACTGCATGTCGGCCGTGCCGGCGTTGAAGCCCGCGATCAACGGAAGCGTGACGATCAGCCCGGCGATCGAGCCGATCAGCGCCAGGACGCGCGAGACGTTCGGATTGTGTTCACGGCCAGTGGCCAGGACCAGCAGCCCGAACACGATCGGCGTAAAGATCGCAAGCGTGAGCCACGGAAGAGAAGATTGAGCCATGTCGCTTGCCATCAATTATTCATCAACACAAAGAACGTCACGAGCGCCATGATGCCGATGATCATGGCAAAGGCGTAGTGATAGATATAGCCGGACTGCAGGTGGCGGACCACCGAGGCGATCCAGCCCACCGACCGCGCGCTGCCATTGACGACCAGGCCGTCGATCAGCTGGCGGTCACCGAACTTCCAGAAGCCGTTGCCGATGACGCGAGCGCCCCGGGCGAAGACGACTTCGTTGAACTTGTCCATGTAGTACTTGTTGTCCAGCAAGGTGTAGATCGCACCGCTGCGCGCCTTGATCGCCGCCGGAATCGCCGGGTTCACCAGGTAGAAATACCAGGCCACCACCACCCCTGCCACGGCCAGCCAAAACGGCGCGGTCGTGAAGGCATGCATGCCGTATGCGGCCCAGCCGTGGAAGTGCTCGGCCAGGTGCGCCATGACGTGATGGTCGGGCGACACATAGATCACGTTCTTGAAGAAGTCACCGAACAGCAGCGGGCCGATCGCGATCGCGCCGATGATGACCGACGGGATCGCCAGCAGCACCAGCGGCACCCACACCACTGCGGGCGACTCGTGCGGCACGCCGCCGTGGCCGTGGTGGTCGTCGTGGCCATGCACGTCATGCGAATGATCGTCGTGCGGAACGGCCTGCGAATCGTGGGACGCGTGCGTTGCATGGGCGTCGTGCGAGGTCGCGTGCGCCGCGGCGTGGTCGTCATGACCATGCGCATCGGCATGATGGCCACCGTCGGTCGCGAACCGTTCCTTGCCGTGGAAGACCAGGAAGTACATGCGGAACGAGTAGAAGGCCGTGACGAACACGCCAATCAACGTCGCCCAGTACGCGAAGCCCGCACCCGGCGTCGTCGACAGCTTGGCCGCTTCGATGATGTTTTCCTTCGAGTAGAAGCCGGCAAAGAACGGCGTGCCGATCAGTGCAAGCGAGCCCAGCAGCGACGTGATCCAGGTGATGGGCATGTACTTGCGCAGACCGCCCATCTTGCGCATGTCCTGTTCATGGTGCATGCCGATGATGACCGAGCCGGCCGCCAGGAACAGCAGCGCCTTGAAGAACGCATGCGTCATCAGGTGGAAGATCGCGACCGAGTAGGCCGACGCACCCAGGGCCACCGTCATGTAGCCGAGTTGCGACAGGGTCGAGTACGCGACCACGCGCTTGATGTCGTTCTGGATGATGCCCAGGAAGCCCATGAACAGCGCGGTGATGGCGCCGATCACGATGATGAAGGACAGCGCCGTTGGCGACAATTCGAACAGCGGCGAGAAACGCGACACCATGAAGATGCCCGCCGTCACCATCGTTGCCGCGTGGATCAGTGCCGAGATCGGGGTGGGGCCTTCCATCGAGTCGGGCAGCCAGACGTGGAGCGGGAACTGCGCCGACTTGCCCATGGCGCCGATGAACAGGCTGATACATGCCACCGACAGCAACATCCAGTCCGTGCCTGGGAAGGTCATGCCGGCCAGCTTGGTCGACTGCGCGAACACTTCGGCGTAGTTCATCGAACCGGCGTAGGCGAACAGCAGGCCGATACCCAGGATGAAGCCGAAGTCGCCAACGCGGTTGACCAGGAAGGCCTTCATGTTCGCGAAGATGGCGGTCGGGCGGGTGTACCAGAAGCCGATCAGCAGGTACGAGACCAGGCCCACTGCTTCCCAGCCGAAGAAGAGCTGCAGCATGTTGTTGGACATGACCAGCATCAACATCGAGAAGGTGAACAGCGAGATGTACGAGAAGAAACGGGCATATCCCGGGTCTTCCTTCATGTAGCCGATGGTGTAGATGTGCACCATGAGCGACACGGAGGTGACGACCACCATCATCATGGCCGACAGGGTGTCGATCATGAATCCGATTTCGAGCTTGATGCCGCCGATCGCGCCCCAGGTGTACAGGGTGCCATTGAAGGTGTAGCCCGCCAGCGCGTCCTGCAACGCGATGACCGCGCCGATGGCGGATATCAGGACACCTAGGATGGTGACGGTATGCGCCCCTGCCCGTCCAAGCCAGCGTCCAAGGAAGCCGGTGCCGAACAAGCCGGCCAGGATGGACCCGATCAACGGGGCGAAAGCGATAATGAGATAGAGCTTAGGAACGCTCGACATGTCTTGGTTTTCTCGTTTACTGGACCGTCAGCCCTTCAGCCGGTCAAGTTCATCAACGTTGATCGTGTTCAGGTTGCGGAACAACACAACAAGAATCGCAAGGCCGATGGCCGATTCAGCGGCTGCCACCGTCAATATGAAGAAGACGAATACCTGACCGCTGATGTCGCCCATCCAGGTGGAAAAGGCGACAAAGTTCATATTGACCGCCAGCAGCATCAACTCGATCGCCATCAGGAGCACGATGATGTTCTTGCGATTCAGGAAGATGCCGACGATGCTGATGGCGAACAGGATCGCCCCCAACACCAGGAAATGGCCCAGGGTGAGCGTCATGCTTTGGCTCCATTCGAATCGGATGCAGTGTCCAGGGGCGACGGCTCCGGCTGCTCGGTCTGCGACGTCATCTTGACGATACGCACGCGATCCTTGGCGCGAACCCGGATCTGGTCGGACGACCGCGTCACCTTGACGTCGGAACGGCGGCGCAGCGTCAGCGAAATCGCCGACACCATGCCGACCAGCAGCAGCACGGCGGCGACTTCGACCGCGAACACATAATCCGTGTACATCGCGATGCCGATGGCGCGCGTGTTGTTGAAGTCGGCGGCAACCGGCGCGGGGCCGGCTTCGGGCGCCCAGTAGGCACGCGCCAGCACGAACGACATTTCCACCACCATGATGGCGCCGACCGACAGGCCTACCGGCAGATAGGACTTGAAGCCTTCACGCATCTTGCTGGTGTCGATGTCGAGCATCATGACGACGAACAGGAACAGCACCATGACCGCGCCGACATACACCAGCACCAGCAGGATGGACAGGAATTCGGCCTTCAGCAGCATCCAGATCATGGCGGCCGTGAAGAATGCCAGCACCAGGTGCATCGCAGCCGTGACGGGGCTGCGCGTCGTGATGACGCGCAAGGCGGCCAGCACGAGGATCGCAGCAAACAGATAGAACAGAATGGCGGTCATAGTTTGAATGTCAGGTGCCGGCCCGAAGGGACGGTATGAAGGGCGGAGTCGACAGGCACGCGGGTCACCGGTACTTCGCGTCCTGGGCACGGCGTTGCGCGATCTCCGATTCGTACCGGTCGCCCACCGCCAACAGCATTTCCTTGGTGAAGTACAGGTCGCCGCGCTTTTCCCCGTGGTATTCATGGATGTGCGTTTCGACGATGGAGTCCACCGGGCAGCTTTCTTCACAGAAGCCACAGAAAATGCATTTGGTCAGATCGATGTCGTAGCGGTTGGTACGGCGGGTGCCGTCGTCGCGCACTTCGGATTCGATCGTGATGGCCAGCGCGGGGCATACGGCCTCGCACAGCTTGCAGGCGATGCAACGTTCTTCACCATTGGGATAGCGGCGCAGCGCGTGCAGGCCGCGGAAGCGGCCCGACATCGGCGTCTTTTCTTCCGGGTATTGCACGGTGATCTTCCGGGCGAACATGTACTTGCCCGTCAGCCGCATGCCCTTGAACAACTCGGTCAGCAGCAGGCTGCCGAGAAAATCCTTGATTGCGTTCATGATTCTGTCCTACTTATTTCCAGATGTTCCAAGGCGTCTGCATCCAGACCGCAATCACCAGGAGCCAGACCAACGTCAGCGGAATGAAGATCTTCCAGCCCAGGCGCATGATCTGGTCGTAGCGATAGCGCGGGAACGACGCACGGAACCACACAAACAGCGACACCACGAAGAATGTCTTGAAGAACAGCCAGACCCAACCCGGAACCCAGGTGAACGGCGCGAAGTCCAGCGGCGACGCCCAGCCGCCCAGGAACATGACCGATGCCAGGCACGACAGCAGGATCATGTTGGCGTATTCACCCAGGAAGAACAGCGCGAACGCCATTCCGGAGTACTCCACCATGTGGCCCGCGACGATTTCCGATTCGCCTTCCACCACGTCGAACGGATGGCGGTTGGTTTCGGCCACGGCCGAGATCACGTAGATCACGAACAGCGGCAGCAGCGGCAACCAGTTCCACGAGAGGAAGCTCAGGCCCTTGTCGGCGAACCAGCCCGCGTTCTGCTTCAGGACGATATCGCTCATGTTCAGGCTGCCCGACACCAGCAGCACGGTCACCAGCACGAAGCCGATCGCCAATTCGTACGACACCATCTGGGCCGAGGCGCGCAGCGCGCCCAGGAAGGCGTACTTGGAGTTCGATGCCCAGCCGGCGATGATCACGCCGTACACACCCAGCGAGGTGATGGCCATGACGTACAGCAAACCGGCGTTCACGTTCGCCAGCACGGTTTCAGGACCGAACGGGATCACGGCCCAGCCGGCCAACGCAGGCATCAGCACCATGACCGGTGCGATCACGTACAGCACCTTGTTGGCGCTGCTGGGCACGATCACTTCTTTGGTGAGCAGCTTGAGCACGTCGGCAAACGGCTGCAGCAGACCGAGCGGACCGACGCGGTTCGGACCGACCCGCACGTGCATCCAGCCGATCATCTTGCGTTCCCACAAGGTGAGATAGGCCACGCCGATGATGACCGGCAGCAGGATGCAGACGATCAGCACCAGATTCCACACCACCGACCAGGCGCCTGCACCGATGAGTCCGGTTCCCCAGGCCTGAAGGGAGTTAGTCCACGCCATCAGGCACGCTCCACGCTGATTTGTTCAAACGCGCCACCCAGCGCCACGGTCGTTGCGTGGGCGGCCGAAATACGGACGGCCCCATCGGCAACCGTGTCGTCCTGTTGAATGAAAAGCTCGATGACACCGGACGGCGACGTGACGCGGACGCGGTCGCCCGCGACCATGCCGAGACGTTCCAGGGTGGCCGAGTGCGCGCGGGCGTCGGGCGCGTCGGACGCCGGATGGGCCTGCAGGCCTTCGGCGCGGCGCGCGATGGCGTCGGTGCGGTAGATCGGCACATCGGCAACGCGCTCCAGGGCGCCGGCGGCGACCGGGGTGGCGGCCTTGCCCAGCGACACGCCGACGTTCAGCGTGTTCGACAGGCGCGAGGCAATGTCACCGGACAGCACGCTGTCGCGCACCGATTCCGAGGTTTCGTCGTCGAAGTTGGCCAGCTGCAGGGCGTTGCCCAGCACGCGCAATACCTTCCAGCCTGGACGGGTCATGCCGCGCGGACGGACGGTGCCCTTGAAGCCCTGGACGCGGCCTTCGGCGTTGACGAACGTACCGGACGTTTCAGTGAACGGCGCAATCGGCAGGATCACGTTGGCCCATTCCTTGGCGTCGGACACGAATGGCGTCAGCGCGACATTGAAGCTGGCCGACTTGAGCGCGGCCAGCGCGGCCGGACCGTTGTCGCAGTCGAACGTCGGTTCGGCGTGCAGCACCACGTAGGCCTTGAGCGGGTCGGCGATCATGGCAGCGGCGGTCTTGCCCCCTGCTGCGGCACGGCTTCGGCCAGATAGCCGCCCACCGAGTTGCCGCCTTCGGTCAGCACACCCAGCTTGGCGCCGGACGTCGTGGCGATGAATTGCGCGTTGGCGGCGATGGCGAGCGCATCGGGATGCTGAACCGCCAGGTTACCCAGCAGCACGGCCGACTGGGTGCCGGTGCGCAGCAGTTCGGCGATACGCGTCGAGGCGTCATCGGCTTCGACCTGACCCAGTTCGGCCGGGACGGCGACTTCCTTCGCGCCAGCCACCGCAACCGCGAGCCGGGCCAGCACGCCAGCCAGTTCGCTGGGCTTGACGGTGATGCGCTGCGTGACAGGCAGCAGCGGATCGTCGCCCGCCACGTCGATCAGCACGACACGCGTGCCCGCCTTGGCGGCCTGGCGCAGGCGCTGGGCGATCAGCGGATGATCCTTGCGCAGGAACGAACCGATCACGACGACGCGGTCCAGCGTGGCCAGGTCGGCCAGCGCCATGCCAAGCCACGGCGCGCCCGTGCGGGCAGCGTCCACGTCCGTTGCGGTATGACGCAGGCGGAAGTCGATGTTGTCGGAACCCAGGCCGCGCACCAGGCGGGCCAGCAAGGCGAATTCTTCGGTCGTTGCATACGGTGCCGACAGCGCGCCGATCTGGCCGGCGCCGGCGCTGGCCTGCACCTGCTTCAGACCGGCAGCGGCGAAGTCCAGGGCTTCGGCCCAGTCGGCTTCCTTCCAGACGCCATCGTTACCGCGGATCAGCGGGGTGGTCGCGCGATCGTCGCTGTTCAGGCCTTCGTACGAGAAACGGTCGCGATCGCTGATCCAGCATTCGTTGACGTCTTCGTTTTCGAGCGGCACGACGCGCATGACGCGGTCGTTCTTGACCTGGACGATCAGGTTGGCGCCAACGCTGTCGTGCGGGCTGACGGACTTGCGGCGCGACAGTTCCCACGTCCGGGCGCTGTAGCGGAAGGGACGGGAGGTGAGCGCGCCGACCGGGCACACGTCGATCATGTTGCCCGACAGTTCGGATTCGACCGCGCGGCCCACGAACGAGGTGATCTCGGCGTGTTCGCTGCGGTTCAACATGCCCAGTTCCATCACACCGGCGATTTCCTGGCCAAAGCGGACGCAACGCGTGCAATGGATGCAGCGAGCCATTTCCTCGGCCGACACCAGCGGGCCGAGGCTTTTATGGAACACCACCCGCTTCTCTTCGCTGTAGCGCGAGGCCGAGCTGCCGTAGCCGACGGCCAGATCCTGCAGCTGACATTCGCCGCCCTGATCGCAGATCGGGCAGTCGAGCGGGTGATTGATAAGCAGGAATTCCATCACGCCCTTCTGGGCGTTGATGGCCTTCTCGGATTGTGTGTGCACGACCATGCCGTTGCTGACCGGTGTCGCACAGGCAGGCAGCGGCTTGGGCGCCTTTTCGACATCAACCAAACACATGCGGCAATTGGCCGCGATCGACAACTTCTTGTGGTAGCAGAAGTGCGGCACGTAAAGGCCGACTTTCTGGGCGGCATGCATGACCATGCTGCCCTCCGCCACCTCCACCTTGTTGCCGTCGATCGTGATTTCAACCATCTTCTTTCCGTATGTCCCGTCAAGGGCCAGTCGTGATCATTATTGAAAACCTTGCGGTCGCGCCCTGCTTTGCCGTTCGGCTACAGGTAGTGCGGCACCACGCAATGTTTGTGTTCGATGTGGTGGACGAACTCGTCGCGGTAGTGCTTCAGGAAGCCCCGCACCGGCATCGCCGCGGCATCACCCAGCGCACAGATCGTGCGGCCCATGATGTTGCCTGCCACCGAGTCCAGCAGGTCGATGTCTTCCGGACGGCCCTTGCCGTTTTCGATACGGTTCACCACGCGGTACATCCAGCCCGTGCCTTCACGGCAAGGCGTGCACTGACCGCAGCTTTCCTCGTGATAGAAGTACGACAGGCGCAGCAGCGACTTGACCATGCAGCGGGTCTCGTCCATGACGATCAGCGCGCCGGATCCCAGCATCGACCCCGCCTTGGCGATCGAGTCGTAGTCCATCGTGCAGTCCATCATCAGGTGCGCGGGCAGCACCGGCGCGCTCGATCCGCCAGGGATTACGGCCTTGAGCTTGCGCCCGCCGCGAACGCCGCCGGCCAGTTCCAGCAGCTTCGAGAAAGGCGTCCCCATGGGAATCTCGAAATTGCCGGGACGCTCCACGTCGCCCGACACCGAAAACAGCTTGGTGCCGCCGTTGTTGGGCTTGCCCACGTTCAGGTAGGCCTCGCCGCCATTGCGGATGATCCACGGCACCGCGGCAAAGGTCTCGGTGTTGTTGATCGTGGTCGGCTTGCCATACATGCCGAAGCTGGCCGGGAACGGCGGCTTGAAGCGCGGCTGGCCTTTCTTGCCTTCCAGCGATTCGAGCAGCGCGGTCTCTTCGCCGCAGATGTAGGCGCCATATCCGTGGAACGCGTGCAGCTGGAAGCTGAAGCCCGACCCCAGGATCTTGTCGCCCAGGAAACCGGCCGCGCGGGCTTCTTCCAGGGCTTCCTCGAACCGGTCATAGACCTCGAAGATTTCGCCGTGGATGTAGTTGTAGCCCACGGTGATGCCCATCGCGTACGCAGCGATGGCCATGCCCTCGATCACGATATGCGGGTTGTAGCGCAGGATGTCGCGATCCTTGAACGTACCCGGCTCGCCTTCGTCCGAATTGCAGACGAGATACTTCTGGCCCGGGAATGTCCGGGGCATGAAGCTCCACTTCAGGCCGGTCGGGAAACCCGCACCGCCCCGGCCGCGCAGCGCCGAGGACTTGACCTCGGCAATGACCTGCTCGGGCGTCATGCCCGACGTCAGGATCTTGCGCAGGGCTTCATAGCCGCCGCGCTGCACGTAGTCGTCGATGCGCCAGTTGTTGCCGTCGAGCCCCGCCATGATCTGGGGGTCGATGTGACGGTCATGGAAAGCGGTACTGATAGGCAGAATTTCGGTCGTGCTCATTGGGCACCTCCTGCAGTCGCGTCCGAACGCAGCTCGGCCACCAGGGCTTCCAGGCGATCGTCGGACATCTGAATGCACATACGCTTGTTGTTCACCAGCAGCACCGGGGAGTCTCCGCACGCGCCCATGCACTCGCCTTCGACCAGGGTGAATACGCCGTCGGCAGTGGTTTCGCGATAGTCGATGCCCAGCTTGTCCTTCAGGAAATGCGCGGCGCGTTCGCCGTCACGCAAGGCACAGGGCAGATTGGTGCAGACGGAAATCTTGTACTTGCCGGTCGGCTTGAGGTTGTACATGTTGTAGAAGGTGGCGACTTCCTGCACGGCGATCGGCGCCATGTCCAGGTAGTTCGCGATCTCTTCCATCACCTCGGGCGACAGCCAGCCCTTCTCGTCCTGCGCGATAGCAAGCGCAGCCATGACGGCGGACTGTTTCTGGTCGGCCGGGAACTTGGTCAGTTCACGGTCGATCTTCTTGAAGGCCTGTTCGGAAAGCAGCATGGTGTGATCCGGTATTGACTCGGTAGTGTCGTGAATTAGCGATCGATCTCGCCGAACACGATGTCCTGCGTGCCGATGATGGTGACGGCGTCGGCGATCATGTGACCGCGCGCCATTTCATCCAGGGCTTGCAAGTGGGCAAAGCCCGGTGCACGAATCTTGAGCCGATAGGGTTTGTTGGCGCCGTCGGACACCAGGTAGATGCCGAACTCGCCCTTCGGGTGTTCGACCGCCGAATAGGCTTCGCCCGGCGGCACATGGAAGCCTTCGGTAAACAGCTTGAAGTGATGGATCAGCTCTTCCATGCTGGTCTTCATCTCGGCACGCGATGGCGGCGCCACCTTGTGGTTCGCGGTGATGACCGGACCGGGGTTGTTGCGCAGCCATTCCACGCATTGTTTGATGATGCGGTTGGACTGGCGCATTTCCTCGACGCGGACCAGGTAGCGGTCGTAGCAGTCGCCATTGACGCCCACCGGAATGTCGAACTGCATCAGGTCGTAGACTTCATAGGGCTGCGTCTTGCGCAAGTCCCACTCCACGCCCGAGCCGCGCAGCATGGGGCCGGTAAAGCCCAGGGCCTTGGCGCGATCGGCCGTCACGATGCCGACGTCGACCAGACGCTGTTTCCAGATCCGGTTGTCGGTCAGCAGCGTTTCGTACTCGTCGACGTAGCCCGGGAAGCGGTTGGTGAACGCTTCGATGAAGTCCAGGAGCGACCCCGACCGTTCGTCGTTCATCGCCCGCACTTCCTTGGCGCTGCGGTATTTGTTGTCGCGGAACTGCGGCATGGCGTCGGGCAGGTCGCGGTACACGCCGCCCGGACGGTAATAGGCTGCGTGCATGCGCGCACCCGACACGGCTTCGTAGCAGTCCATCAGGTCTTCGCGTTCGCGGAAGGTGTACAGGAACACGGCCATCGCGCCCACGTCCAGCGCGTGCGAGCCAAGCGACATCAGGTGGTTCAGGATGCGCGTGATTTCGTCGAACATGACGCGGATGTACTGCGCGCGCAGCGGCACTTCGAGACCGAGCAGCTTTTCGATCGCCATGACGTAGGCGTGCTCATTGCACATCATCGACACGTAGTCGAGACGATCCATGTAGGGCAGCGCCTGCAGGAAGGTCTTGTGTTCGGCCAGCTTTTCGGTCGCGCGGTGCAGCAGGCCGATGTGGGGGTCGGCACGCTGGATGACTTCGCCGTCGAGCTCGAGCACCAGGCGCAGCACGCCGTGCGCCGCCGGATGCTGGGGGCCGAAGTTCAGCGTGTAGTTCTTGATTTCTGCCATGATTTACCGTCCTGCTCCGTAGCCGTCTTCGCGGATCACACGCGGGATGATCAGACGCGGTTCGATGGTGACGGGCTGATAGATGACCCGGCGTTGTTCCGGGTCGTAACGCATTTCAACGTTGCCGGTCACCGGGAAGTCCTTGCGGAACGGGTGGCCGATGAAGCCGTAATCGGTCAGGATCCGGCGCAGGTCGGGATGGCCTTCGAACAGGATCCCGAAGAAGTCGAACGCTTCGCGCTCATACCAGTTCACGCCCGGCCACACGTCGACCAGCGACGCCACGACCGGCAGGTCCACGTCGTCGGCGAAGGTGCGGACGCGCAGGCGCCAGTTGTTCTTATAGGACAACAGGTGCAGCACCACACCGAAGCGCGGGCCTTCATTGACGTCGTTGCCATAGGCCGAATAGTCCACGCCGCACAGGTCGATACAGCTCTCGAACCCCAGGTCGGGATTGTCGCGCAGCGTCAGGCACACCTGCATGTACTGCGCGGGCGACACTTCAAGGGTCAGCTCGCCCAGGGCAGCGCTGACACGGACCGTGTCGCCGAACAGGCTCAGCAGGCGTTGATTCAGGGTTTCAAGCTTGGTCATGAAGCGTCCGAGCGAAAGATGGCAGCCCGCCCAACGGAGAGGCGAACGAGGTCAAACAAAACAGGGGCGACACACATCGTCCGGTCAACGGGCGATCGTGTTCGTGCGGCGGATCTTGTTCTGCAGCTGAAGCAGCCCGTAGATCAAGGCCTCGGCCGTCGGCGGGCAGCCCGGCACGTAGACGTCCACTGGCACGATGCGATCGCAGCCGCGGACCACCGAATAGGAATAGTGGTAGTAGCCGCCGCCATTGGCACAGGATCCCATCGACAGGACCCAGCGCGGTTCGGGCATCTGGTCATACACCTTGCGCAGTGCCGGACCCATCTTGTTGCACAGCGTGCCTGCCACGATCATCAGGTCGGCCTGACGCGGGCTGGGACGGAAAATGATCCCGAACCGGTCCAGGTCGTACCGCGCCGCGCCTGCGTGCATCATTTCGACCGCGCAACAGGCGAGGCCGAATGTCATGGGCCAGAGCGAACCTGTCTTGGCCCAGTTGATGACCTTATCCGCCGTCGTGGTGATAAAGCCTTCGTTCAGAATTCCGTCGATTGCCATTGCTAAAACCCAGTGTCCTTCGGTATGCCGACGGGATCATTCCCAGTCGAGCGCGCCTTTTTTCCACTCGTAGATGAAGCCCACCACGAGGATGGCGAGAAAAACCATCACCGTTCCGAATCCGAGCAGGCCGACTTGGTTGTTGGCCATGGCCCAGGGGAAAAGGAAGGCGATTTCCAGATCGAACAAGATGAACAGGATCGCCACGAGGTAGTAGCGAACGTCGAACTTCATGCGCGCGTCTTCGAAGGCTTCGAAGCCGCATTCATAGGGAGACAGCTTTTCGGCGTCGGGGCGGTTGGGACCGATGGTCGACCCCAGGAACAGCAACGCAAACCCGACGACACAGCCCATGACGATGAACAGCAGGACGGGAAGATAACTCTCGAGTTCCATCAGGAGACCTGTTTGCTGGACCGCGTGGCCGCAGGGGCCGGCGCGATCGGTAATTGGCAGGAAGGCACGTCATGTCTGGCCATCTGGCCGGGCGCCGTGCGGTAATACAGGATCAAGCACTACGGGACTACATTGACCAGCAGCGACCGTCGCAGGACGTAGCGCGCGTTACCAGGATACATACAAGGGTGAATGTTTGCGGACGCAATGGGCAAACCGACTGCCCGGTACGCCGACAGTCGCGGCCTGTCGGTACTGCTGGCCAGACGACAACCACGTCTTTGTGATTCTTCGTCCGTATTCTTCGTTTTATTCTGGCGCGGGCCGGTGATCCGTGGCATCCGCCGTGGCATCCGCCATGGCGTGCGCCACTGCATCCGCATCGAGCTGGCCATGCAGCCAAAAATTAACGTTTACCCGACCAAGAGTATAGCGCAAACCTGCGGCTGCCCGAAAGCCGGAAACCGCTCGGGTTACGAGGGGAATCTGCCGCCGTTTCCCCTTACGCGACCCTGAACAGACGCAACTGCTCATCCACTTTGCGGGCCGCATCGCGCATGCGCTGGGCGCATGCAGCGGTGACTTCGGCGGCGGCGCCGTTATCCCCCGCCATGGCGGCAACCGAATCGACGTTGGCGGCCACTTCTGCGTTCGCATCGGACTGCTGCCGTACCAGCGAATGGATGCCCGCCACCGTCAGGGCGGCCTGCTCGGCCCCATGGCGCAGCAAGCGCATGAAATCGCCGGCCTGCCCAGCCAGTTCACGGCTGGTGCCGACTTCGGCCACGACCGCCTCCATGACAGCGATCGCGGACTGCGTGTCGGCGGCGACCTGGTCTACCGTTGCGGAAATGACGCGGCTCGATTGTCCGCTTTGCTCGGCCAGGCGATGCACCTCGTTGGCGACGACGGCAAAGCCCCGTCCGTCGTCGCCGGCCCGCGCCGCCTCGATGGCGGCGTTCAGCGCCAGCAGATGCGTCTGGCGGGCAATGTCGGAGATCAGGCCGGAGACATCCTGGATAGTCTTCCCGTGCGCGTTCAGCGTGGCCAGGCTATCCGCGGCGTGGCCGACCCGATCGGCCACGTCCTGCATCCGACCGCCGATCCGGGCGATCAGTTCCCTGCCCTCTGCCGCCTGCCCACTGGCCTGATGCGACGTATCAGCCGCCCGGTCGACCGAGGCGTCGACTTCCGCCAGGACGGCTGTCAGCCCGCCTACTGCGTCAGCCATGCTGCCGGCCGACGCCGTCTGCTGGCGTGACCGCTGCGCGACGGCGTCGGCAGCCTGGGTCACCTCTCGGGCAGAGGCCTGCATGCCCTGCGACAGGCCCTGCACCGCGCCCAAGGCGCTGCACAGCCGGTCAAGCAAGGTGTTCAGGGCGCGCGCCATGTCGTCGATGTCGTCGTTGCCGCGCACCGGCGCGCGGCGCGTGACATCCAGATCGGCCGCCACCGCCATCAGGACCGACCGCAATTCGCCGATTGCGCCGGTAATGGCGCGCGACGAACGCCTTGCCCAGGCGAGCAGGCAGGCTGCGGCCACCGCGCCAATCACGGCGACCACCAGGCGCACGCGCTGACTGGCGGCATCCAGCCCCGCCGCTTCCTGCGCGGCACCGATGGCGTACACGTCGGCCAGTGCGCGCATGGCGGCCTGGGCCTGGTCGTACGCCGGTTCCTGCGCCGAATAGGCGGCCTGGTATTTGATGAACAGGAAAGCCTGGTCGTTGGCGGAGGGCACGGACACCAGCTGCGTCAACAGGTCGGTCAGCGCGGCGTCGCGCGCCGCCCACGCGGTGAACGCGATATCGAACGCCGCAAGGGCGGCCTGTTCGTCCTCCGTGTGCGGCAGTCCGGCCAGCACCTGGCGCGCGGCATCGACGGCCTGCCAGTTGCGCGCTTTGGACTGCAGCATGCGCGACCACTCGTTTCGCGCTTCGATGGAAAATTCGGCAGCCCATTGCAGGGGTTCCAATGCATAGCGGGCAACCTGCACCTGGCCTTCCCGCATTGCGCCCAATGCCACAAGGGCGGGAATACGCTGGCCAGCCAGGCCGTCCACGGTGCGGGTCAGCTGACGCAATCCCAATAGACTGCCCGCGACGACAACCAGCAAGGCGAGCATGGCGGCTGAGCCGAGAACGAACAAGCGATACCTGATGGTCATGACGGCGTGATGACTTTACAAAGCAGAAATGGAAACGGCGACATGCGTGAAGCCCTGTCGCCGTGATGCCGTCGCTATATATCGGGTTAACACGTAGGCAACTTGAATGAAGCTTTTGTTGCAGCAGGCACGCCTCATGCAGCGAGCGTGAGGCATCGCCCGGACCTCCACCGGTCCAGGCGCCTTTCGGGAGACCGTCATGACATTCGAACGACTCGGGACCATGCACAACGCCACGGGGGAATGCCCCGTCTGGCACCCTGGCGAACAGGCGCTGTATTGGACCGACATTCCTTCACGTTGCCTGTGGCGCTGGGACGCCGGCAGCGGCCGCACACGCAGCTGGACCTTGCCCGAAATGGTCGGGTGCATGGCGGCCACCGGCGATGACGCCTGGCTTCTGGCTGCGCAAAGCGGCCTGTTCGCCGCGCCGCATCTGGCGCCCGACGCCGATGCAGCCACCTTGCACCGCGTCGCCGAGGTCACCCACGCCGCATCCGGAATGCGCTTCAACGATGGCCGTACGGACCGCCAGGGGCGCTTCTGGTGCAGCACGATGGTCATGGACGCCGATGCCCGTTCGAACGCCGGCAAGCTGTACCGCTATGACCTGGACGGACTGTCCACGCCCGTGCTGGATGACCTGATGATCCCGAATGGCCTGGCTTTCAGCCCCGACGGCCACCGCATGTATCTGTCCGACTCGCATCCCGACCGCGGAGCCGTATGGGTGTTCGATTACGACAGCGACGATGGCGTGCCGTCGAATCGCCGCCTGTTCACCGACCTGCATCCACGCGCGGGCCGGCCCGATGGCGCGGCCGTCGATTGCGATGGCGGGTACTGGACCTGCGCCAACGGCGAAGGCGCCCTGTTGCGGTTCACGCCGGATGGCATCCTGGATCGCACACTTGACCTGCCGATGCGCGAGCCCACCATGTGCGCCTTTGGCGGTGCCGACATGCGCACGCTGTTCGTCACCTCCGCCAAACCTCAGGACGGCGACCTTTCCAAGGACCCGCTGGGCGGCGCGGTCATCGCGCTGCAGGTCGGCGCGAAGGGCTTGGCCGATACGCCATTTCCGGGCATCGGGTCGGCAGGTCACGCCTAGTCACCGGATCGCAGGCCACCAGGATGCGCGCAGCTACCCGAATGGCGTAAGGTAGCGGGTTCTGCGCCATCTGTTGAGCTGTCATGCCCGAACACCGCCGCCGCGGCATCTACGACCGTTTCGAATCCCTGATCGACCCCTTCCGCCCTGCCTCGGAAGGCATGCCACCCAAATCCGTCATCCGCTTCTATTGGCACTACGTGGTGCAGGTGTGGCCCCTGTTCGTCATCTTGATGGTGGTGGGGCTGGCGGTCGCCTTGGTGGAAGTGGCCCTGTTCGGCTTCCTCGGCCGCATCGTCGATCTGGCGCAGGCATCGACCGGACGCGAGTTCTTTACCGAACACCGGAACGAACTGCTATGGATGGCCTTTGTCGCCATGATTATCCGCCCGGTGGTGACGGGCCTGCATGACTTGCTGGTGCATCAAACCATCAGCCCCGGCCTGACTACCCTGATCCGGTGGCAGAACCATCGGTACGTGCTTAAACAGGGGTTGTCCTTCTTCCACAACGACTTCGCGGGCCGGATCGCCAACCGCATTCTGCAGACCGGCAATGCGCTGCGTGATTCGGCTGTGCAGGCGGTGGACGCGCTGTGGCACGTCGTGATCTATGCGGTCACCTCGCTGGTGCTGTTTGCCGAAGCGGACTGGCGGCTGACCTTGCCGCTGCTGTTCTGGATCGTGGGCTTCACCTTGGCGATGATGGTTTTCGTGCCACGGGTGAAGGAGCGGTCGGTGATCTCGTCCGAAGCACGTTCGCAATTGATGGGTCGCATCGTTGACGGCTACACCAATATCGGCACGCTCAAGCTTTTTGCTCACAGCCATCACGAAGAACAACATGCGCGCGAAGCGATGGCCGACCAGACCCACAAGGCGCAACTGGCGGGCCGGGTGATCACCTCGATGGACACGGTGGTCACGACGCTCAACGGCATATTGATCGCGGGCACGACCGGCCTGGCCTTGTGGCTGTGGAGCGAAGACCGCATTTCGCTGGGCGCGATCACCCTTGCGACGGGGCTGGTGATCCGGATCAACAACATGTCGAGCTGGATCATGTGGGTGATCAACGGCATCTTCGAGAACATCGGCAACGTGCAGGACGGCATCAACACCATTGCCCGGCCGCAGACCCTGGTGGATGCGCCGGATGCGACCACGCTCAAGGTGGCTCGGGGGCGCGTGCAATTCGAAGACATCCATTTCCACTACGGCAAGACATCGGGCGTGATCGGCGGCCTGCACCTGGACATCGCGGCAGGCGAAAAGATCGGCTTGATCGGTCCTTCGGGCGCGGGCAAGTCGACCCTGGTCAACGTACTGCTGCGGCTGTACGACCTGCAGGGCGGACGCATCCTGATCGATGGTCAGGACATTGCCAAGGTCACGCAGGAAAGCCTGCGATCGCAGATCGGCGTGGTGGCGCAGGACACGTCGTTGCTGCACCGGTCGATCCGCGAGAACCTGCTCTACGGCCGGCCGGGCGCCACCGACGCCGACATGGCCAAGGCCATGCGGCAGGCTCGCGCCGATGAATTCATCCACCGGTTGACCGACAACAACGGCAACACCGGTCTTGACGCGTACGTGGGTGAACGCGGCATCAAGCTGTCGGGCGGACAACGCCAGCGGATCGCCATCGCGCGCGTGCTGCTGAAGGATGCGCCGATCCTGGTGCTGGATGAGGCAACCTCGGCGCTCGATTCCGAGGTGGAGGCCGCCATCCAGGAAAGCCTGGACACCCTTATGGAGGGCAAGACAGTGATCGCGATTGCGCACCGGCTCTCCACCATTGCCCGGATGGACCGCCTGGTCGTCATGGAAAAAGGCAAGGTGGTGGAAGTCGGCACGCACGCCGAACTGATTGCCAAGGGCGGGCTGTATGCCCGGCTGTGGCAGCATCAGACCGGCGGCTTCATGGGCGTGGATTGACGGGGGACGGCGCTGGAGGGGCGTCGTCCTGATCCATGGACGAACGGCGCTCCGGCGCCGATTTGATGGGGAACCAGCGGGTTGCGTCGGCAGTTCGGCCTGATGCACGCCCTGAAGGCACCCGCAACGCTTTAAATTCACCATCCAGTTAATTGACGACGTTGTGTCCACAAAGATGGCCCCCGTCAACACGGGCAAGCTTTCCAAGCGTCGAGTGGCGTGCCTCTCCCGCGCTGGCTGAAATACATCCTTGGTGAAACCCCTAGTCCACGGCGACCTGGCGATGAGTTGACACGGGCATCGTTGCCGCCCACAATTCACTCAATGGTTAATTAAGCCGAACGTGATTCGGTACCGCAGGCGCCGCACGCTCGCCATAACCCGGCGCTCCCTTTCGACAAGAGAAGACATCCAGACATGACCACCAGACAACTCGGCATCATCATGCACGGCGTGACCGGCCGCATGGGTATGAACCAGCACCTGATCCGCTCGATCGTTGCGATCCGCAACCAGGGCGGCGTGACCCTTTCGAACGGCGACAAGGTCATGCCCGACCCGATCCTGATCGGCCGCAACGAGGAAAAGATCGCCGCGCTGGCGCGCCGGCACGGCATCGACCGCTGGGGCACCGATCTGGACGCCGCGCTGGCCAACAAGAACGACACGATCTTTTTCGACGCCGGCACCACGCAGATGCGCCCCACCCTGCTCGCCAAGGCCATCCGCGCCGGCAAGCACGTCTACTGCGAAAAGCCCATCGCCACCAATCTGAATGAGGCTGTGGAAGTCTGCCGCATGGCGCAGGAATCGGGGCTCAAGCACGGCGCGGTGCAGGACAAGCTGTTCCTGCCGGGTCTGCGGAAACTGGACATGCTTCGCCGCAGCGGCTTTTTTGGCCAGATGCTGTCGGTGCGCATCGAGTTCGGCTACTGGGTGTTCGAAGGTGACCTGCAACCCATCCAGCGGCCGTCGTGGAACTACCGCAAGGAAGACGGCGGCGGCGTGATCCTGGACATGATCTGCCACTGGCGGTACGTGCTGGACAACCTGTTCGGCGAAGTGCAGTCCGTGTCGTGCCTTGGCGCGACCCACATCCCGAAACGCTGGGACGAAGAAGGCAAGCCCTACACCGCCACGGCCGACGATGCCGCGTACGCCACACTGGAGCTGAAGGGTCACAACGGCGAACCGGTTGTTGCGCAAATCAACAGTTCGTGGGTGACCCGTGTACGCCGTGACGACCTGGTCACCTTCCACGTGGACGGCACGCTAGGGTCGGCGGTGGCCGGGCTGACGGACTGCCGCATCCAGTCGCGGGTCGCCACGCCGCGTCCGGTGTGGAACCCCGATCAGAAGCAGGAAATGAACTTCTTCGACCAATGGCAGGAAGTGCCTGACACCGAACCGTTCGACAACGGTTTCAAGATCCAGTGGGAACACTTCATTCGCCACGTGGTGGAAGATGCGCCCTACCGCTGGACTCTGCCCGAAGGCGCCAAGGGCGTGCAACTCGTCGAAGCCGCGCTGGAAAGCTGGAAAGACCGCCGCTGGGTCGATGTGCCCTCGCTCGGGCTGTGAGGCGCACCATGCCCGCCACCCTCACCCTACCCGACCTGCAAGGCAGGCTGGCGCCGTACACCCTGCGCGACGCCGATCCCATCCGCGCATCCGCGCCGACCGCGCCCTTCAACCGCATTGCCTATTCGGCCGCGCACGTGGTGGCCGATCCGCTGGCTGCCATCGACCCGTTCCTTGAAAGCAAGATCGACTGGGACGCGACCATTGCCTACCGCCAGCGGCTGTGGTCGCTGGGCCTGGGCGTGGCCGAAGCCATGGATACCGCGCAGCGCGGCATGGGGCTGGACTGGCCGACGTCTCTGGAACTGATCCGCCGGTCACTCGACGCGGCCAAGGACGTGCCGGGCGCAAGGGTGGCATCGGGCTGCGGCACCGACCACCTGGCCCCGGAAGATGCCCGGTCCGTCGACGACGTGGTCTGCGCCTACGAAACCCAGATGGAAGCGATCGAATCGCTGGGTGGTCAGCTGATCGTCATGGCGAGCCGCGCCCTAGCCCGAGTGGCCACCGGACCCGCCGATTACGAACGTGTCTACGACCGCATCCTGTCGCAGGCCCGGCAGCCGGTCGTCCTTCACTGGCTGGGCAGCATGTTCGATCCGGCTCTGGCCGGCTACTGGGGCACGGATGATCTGGACGCCGCCATGGACACGGCGCTCGGCATCATTGCCGCGCACCCCGACAAGGTCGACGGCATCAAGATCTCTCGCTCGACAAGGACAAAGAGATCGCGATGCGGCGCCGTCTGCCGCCCGGCGTGCGCATGTATACCGGTGACGATTTCAACTATGCCGAATTGATTGCGGGTGACAACGAAGGGGCGTCGCCCAATCATGGGCAAAGCGATGCACTGCTCGGCATCTTCGATGCGATCGCCCCTGCCGCCAGCGCGGCGTTGCAGGCCCTGGCGGCCGGCGACACCGACCGGTTCCACGCCATCCTGGCGCCCACCGTACCGCTGTCCCGTCACATCTTCAAGGCGCCCACGCGCTACTACAAGACGGGCGTGGTGTTCATTGCCTGGCTCGGCGGGCACCAAAGCCACTTCACCATGGTAGGCGGCCAGCAAAGCGCGCGGTCCTTGCCGCACTTTGCCGAGCTGTTCCGCCTGGCCGATGCGGCCGGTTTGCTGGAGCGGCCGGACCTGGCCGTGCATCGCATGAAGCTGCTGCTGGCCCAGCACGGCGTCGAATAAAAACCGAGGGGATCGGAGTCAGCATGAGACAACTCGACAGCTACGCGCACATTCTGCCGCGCGCCTATTTCGATCGCATGGCCGACATGGCCAAGGACAAGGGCGCGATCAAACGCTGGCTGACCATTCCGGTGCTGTACGACCTGGATGCCCGGCTGAAGATGATGGAAGATCACCCCGACTATCAGCAGATCCTGACGCTGTCGAATCCGCCGATCGAACTCGTTGCCGGGCCCGACCAATCGCCCGACATGGCACGGCTGGCCAATGACGAGATGGCCAAGATCCGCGACGCGCATCCGGACAAGTTTCCGGCGTTCGTCGCCTCGCTGCCGATGAACAACGTGCCCGCCGCGCTTGAAGAAATGGACCGTGCGATCACGGAACTGGGCGCGCGCGGCATCCAGGTGTTCACCAACGTGAACGGCCGCCCGCTGGATGACCCCGAGTTCTGGCCCATCTTTGAACGTGCCGTGTCCCGATACGACGTGCCCGTGTGGATGCACCCGGCACGCGGCGCCAACATGCCCGACTACCTGACCGAAACCAAGTCGAAGTTCGAGATCTGGTGGACGTTCGGATGGCCGTACGAAACCAGTGCGGCCATGACACGCATGGTGTTCTCGGGCTTTTTCGACAAGCTGCCGACCCTGAAAGTCATCACGCACCACATGGGCGCGATGATTCCCTTCTTTGACGGCCGCGTCGGGCCGGGGCTGGATCAATTCGGCAGCCGCACGTCCGACGAAGATTACGAAGGCCTGCTCAAGGCAATGCCCAAGCGGCCGATCGACTACTTCAAGATGTTCTACGCCGACACGGCGCTGGCGGGCGGCCGCGCCGGCCTGCGCTGCGGGCTGGAATTTTTCAGTGCCGATCATGTTTTGTTCGCCACCGACTGCCCCTTCGATCCGGAAGGAGGCCCGATGTTCCTGCGGACCATTCCGGAAGCGATCGACAGCCTGGATCTGTCCGACGACGACCGGGAAGGCATCTACTTCAAGAACGCGCTGCGCATGCTGAAGATGCCCTGCGACTGCTGACCCGGTTACCTGTTCCGCCACGCTTGTCTTGCCGCATTGCCCAAGACGCTTCCGTCAGAGAAGCGCCCGCACATCCAGGAGACGTTGATGAACCCGATACTTCCGATGGTGGCCGTGGCACTTGCCGCGCTGCCGATGACCACGCATGCGCAGGCCTATCCCAACCACACCGTCCGTATCATCGTTCCCTATTCACCGGGCGGCACGGTGGACCTGGTCGCGCGGGTCCTGGCGCAGCGTCTGACCGAACAGATGGGCCAAACCTTCATGGTGGAAAACCGCGCGGGCGCCAGCGGCGCGATCGGCAGCGAAGCGGTGGCCAGGGCCACGCCCGACGGCTACACCCTGCTCGTGCAGTCGCCCACTCTGGTCGCCAATCCGCTGTTGATCAAGGCCACGCCCTACCAGGTGGCGCGCGACTTCACGCCGATATCGCTGCTGGGCGAAGTGCCCATGGTGCTAGCCGCCTATCCTGGCGTGCCGGCATCGAATCTGAAGGAATTCATCGCCCTGGCCAAGGCGACACCGTCGAAGTACGCGTTCGGCACGTCGGCCCTCGGATCCCCCATGCACCTTGCCCAGGAAGCCATCAAGTTCGAAAGCAAGATCGACATCCCCATCGTGGCCTACAAAGGCACCGCCGGTGCGTTGAATGACGTGCTGGGCGGACAGATCAGCGCCCTGATCGACGCGATTCCGTCGTCCTATCCGCATATCGAAAGCGGCAAGCTCAAGGCCCTGGCCGTGACCACCCGCGCGCGCGTCGCGAGCCTGCCCAACGTGCCGACCGTGGCCGAGTCGGGCCTGCCCGACTTCGATATGTCGAGCTGGTATGGCCTGTGGGCGCCGGCCGGCATGCCCGCCGAGGTCACCCGCAAGCTGTCTGCCGAAGTGGCCAAGGCCATGCGGTCGCCGCAGGTCGAAGAACGTCTGAAACCCCAGGGCTTTATCGCCAATGGCAGCACGCCCCAGGAATTTTCGGGCTTCATCGACAAGCAGACCGCCACGTATGCACGCGTGATCAAGGAAGCGAATATCCGCGTGGATTGAACGCTCAAGATTGAACAACCTGCTTTTACCGGATGCACCCATGCGCAATTTTTCCGACAGCCACGAATTGCTTTCCATCAATACCGCGACCCTGCGCCGGCAGGAAGGCCGCGAGGTCCCGCTGCTGGACATTCTGGACCAGTGCGCCGAACAGGGCGTGCGGGCCATTTCGCCGTGGCGCGACCAGGTGGCGTCGGCGGGCCTGGCGGCCACGTCACGCGCGGTGCGCGCGCATGGCATGGCCTTGTCCGGCTACTGCCGCGGCGGCATGTTTACCTACACCGACACCCCCGGCCACCTGGCAGCCCGGTCCGACAACCGCCGTGCGGTCGACGAAGCGGCCGAACTGAATGCAGCGTGTCTGGTGCTGGTCGTCGGCGGCTTGCCAGGCGCCCTGGCGGGCAAGGCGGCTTATACGGATATCGCCCGCGCCCGCGCGCAGGTCGAGGAAGGCATTGCCGAACTGCTGGAATATGCCAAGGGCGCGCACATGCCAGTGGCCATCGAACCCCTGCACCCTATGTACGCAGCCGATCGCGCCTGCGTCAACACCCTGGAACAGGCGCTGGACATCTGCGATCGCCTGGACCCCGGCAAGACCGGCGCCCTGGGCGTGGCCGTCGATGTGTATCACGTGTGGTGGGATCCAAAACTGCGCGAACAGATCGCCCGCGCCGGTAAATCCCGCCTGCTGGCCTTCCACGTGTGCGACTGGCTCACGCCGACCACCGACCTGCTCAATGACCGTGGCATGCCGGGGGACGGCGTCATCGATATTCCGTTGATACGCGGCTGGGTCGAAGCGCAGGGCTTTGCCGGCTACAGCGAAGTCGAGATCTTTTCGCAAGACAACTGGTGGAAGCGCCCCGGCGCCGAGACGCTGGCCACCTGCATCGAACGGCATCGCAGCGCGGTTTGACGGCGTATCGGGCATGGCCGGGTTGTATAATCGCGGCCATTCCGGAGCCTGATTTGATCTTCTCGTCGCGCATGCCCCCTTGCCCCTCCTCGTCGTCAGCGACTCGCCGATGACCAGCGACGTCACGACAGACCCGCGTCAGCGATCACGCGATGCCGACCGCACCCAGGCTGAAATCCTGCTGGCCGCCCGCGACGAATTTGCCGAGTACGGGCTGGGCGGCGCGCGCGTTGACCGCATTGCCGAACGCGCCAAGGTCAACAAGCGGCTGATCTACTACTACTTCCAGAACAAGGAAGCCTTGTTTTTGGCCGTGCTGGAAGCCGCGTACGACGATATCCGGGCGGCCGAACGCAAGCTCCATCTGGAGCATCTGTCGCCGGCCGACGCCGTTCGCAAGCTGACCGAATTCACGTGGGAGTACTACCTTGCCCACCCCGAATTCATTACGTTGCTCAATAGCGAAAACCTGCACCGCGCGCGGCATCTGGCGCAGTCCGACAATGTGCAGAACGTCAATTCGCCATTGATCGAAACCCTGGCCGGCATCCTGGAACGCGGCCGCGCCGCCGGCGTCTTCCGGGGCGGCGTCGACCCCGTGCAGCTGTATGTGTCTATCGCGGCGCTGTCGTATTTCTACCTGTCGAACAATCACACCCTGTCGTCCGCCTTCGGCCGCGACCTGCTGTCCGCCAAGGCCAAGGCCGAACGCATCTCGCACATCAACGAAGTGATCATGGGGTATATCTTGCGGGATTGATGCCAAGGACCTAGTCGGGCGGGCCCCTTCACCAGGAAGCAACACTTCCTGGTCGGGGTTGGGCCGGCGCGGAGCCATCCCTCGGCTTGCGTTTACACTGGCGGGCCGTCGCGACAGGCGACGCGTAATTACGTGAGTTGCTTACCTTGATGATGTCTACCGCATGCGGCGTCGACTTTGGCACGTCCAATTCCACCGTGGGATGGAGCCGGCCAGGACACCCGGCCCTGCTCGATCTGGAACAGGGCAAGCCGACGCTCCCTTCCGCCATCTTCTTCCATGACGAAGACGCCGAAATCAGCTACGGCCGCGCTGCGCTTGCCGATTATCTGGCCGGCTATGACGGCCGGCTGATGCGGTCCATGAAGAGCCTGCTGGGCAGCTCGCTGATGGAAGGCCACACCGAAGTCCAGGGCCGCGCCCTGCCCTTTCGGACGCTGCTTGCCAAATTCATTGGCGAACTCAAACATCGCGCCGAGTCCGCCGCGGGCCGCCGGTTCGACAGCGCCGTGCTGGGCCGTCCGGTGTTTTTTGTCGACGACGACCCCGTGGCCGATGACCTGGCGCAAACGACGTTGGCCGAGATTGCCGCGTCGGTCGGGTTCAAGCACATTGAATTCCAGTTCGAACCGATGGCTGCGGCGTTCCATTACGAATCGCAGATCGATCGCGAAGAGCTGGTGCTGGTCGTCGACATCGGCGGGGGCACCTCGGACTTTTCCGTGATCCGGTTGGGCCCCGAGCGTGCGGCCAAACTGGAACGGCGCGACGATATCCTCGCCAATGGCGGTGTGCATATTGGCGGCGTCGACTTCGACAAGTACCTTAGCCTGGCCACGGTCATGCCACGCTTCGGCTTGGGCAGCAAGCTGACCAGTGGCAAGGACGTGCCATCCACCCAGTTCAATAACCTGGCTTGCTGGCACACCATCAACCTGGCTTACAGCCGCAAAGCCTGGGCGCACCTGAACGACATCTACGGCGAGGCCGCTGAAAAAGACAAGCTGGCGCTGCTGCTTGGCATGGTCAAGGAACGGTCGGGCCACTGGCTGGCGATGCAGGTCGAAGAAGCCAAGATTGCGCTGTCGGATGCCGGCCAGGCGGTGATCGATCTGTCGCGTGTTGCGCCGGGCCAGTCCGTCGATGTGACACGGGCAGTGTTCGACAAGGCCGTCGGACATCTGGTCGACAAGGTGGAAGTGACGGTGCAAGACGTCTTGCGCAAGGCCAATGTCGCGCCTGCGGACATCGACACGGTGTTCTTTACGGGGGCTCGAGCCGCCTGCCGCTGCTGCGGGAGCGGCTGTCGGCGGTGGTGCCCGCCGCGCGCAGTGTGGAAGGTGACGTGTTCGGGAGCATCGGCGCCGGTTTGGCGCTGGATGCGGTGCGCAAGTTCAACTGAAAAGAAAGCAGTGCACTGATCGTCAGTACACTGCAGTTGGGCCAGCGCCCCTCCCTTCATTGGAACGCCGTCTCCATGAAGTTGCGCAGCTTGCGAGAATGCAGCCTTTCCGGCGGCATCTCGCGCAGCAGTTCCAGCGCCCGAATGCCGATATCCAAGTGCTGCCCGACCTGCCGGCGATAGAACGCACTGGCCATCCCGGGCAGCTTCAGCTCACCGTGCAATGGCTTGTCGGACACGCACAGCAGCGTCCCGTAAGGCACCCGGAAGCGGAACCCGTTGGCCGCGATCGTTGCCGATTCCATGTCCAGCGCAATCGCGCGTGACTGCGCAAAGCGCTGAACCGGTTCCAGCTGCTCGCGCAGTTCCCAATTGCGGTTGTCGATCGTGGCCACGGTACCCGTGCGCATGATGCGCTTCAGCTCCCACCCCGACAGCCCTGCCACCTGTTCCACCGCCTGTTCCAGCGCCACCTGCACCTCGGCCAGCGGCGGCACCGGCACCCAGGTCGGCAGGTCCGCATCCAGCACGTGGTCGTCACGCACGTAGCCATGCGCCAGCACGTAGTCGCCCAGCCGCTGCGACGTGCTCAATCCCGCGCAGTGGCCCAGCATCAGCCAGGCATGCGGACGCAGCACGGCAATGTGATCGGTAATCGTCTTGGCGTTGGATGGCCCGACGCCGATATTGACCAGCGTCACGCCAGAATTATTGGGCCGGACAAGGTGGTACGCAGGCATTTGCGGAAGCCGCGCCACCGCGACCCGGTTCGGCTCGCTATCACCATGCCGCGTGATGCGGTTGCCCGGCTCCACCAGCGCGTCATACTCGCCGCTGCCCACCAGCGCCCGCGCGCGCTCGCAGAACTCGTCCACATAGAACTGGTAATTGGTGAACAGCACGTAGTTCTGGAAATGCGTCGGCGCCGTTGCCGTGTAGTGCTGCAGCCGGTGCAGCGAATAGTCGATACGCGGGGCGGTAAAGGGCGCAAGCGGACGCGGCGACGTGTCATTGCCGAACCACGTTCCGTTCACGATCGCGTCGTCGGTTATCGCCAGGTCCGGCACGTCGAACATGTCGCGCAGCGGCCGCTTCAGCGCTTCAATCTGTTCGCCTTCCACATACGTGCCATCGGGAAACGCAAAGTGCAAGGCGATCGGCACGTCCGACTCGCCCACGTCGATTGCCACGCCATGGTTCTGGATCAGCAGCTTGATCTGCTCGGTCAGGTATTCCTCGAACAAGGCCGGTTGCGTGACCGTGGCCTGATAGACGCCGGGCTCCGCCACGTGGCCGTACGACAGGCGCGAGTCCACCGAGTCGTAAGTGTCGACACGGATGCGGATGAAGGGATAGCACGCTCGCACGCGTCCGGCTTCAGCGGCCTGGGCGGCCACGATGTCCTTGAAGCACGCCACCAGCCACGCGGTGTTACGTTCGTAAATGGCGATCAGCCGGGCTACCGCGGCGGACGCGTCGCGAAAGGATTCGGTAGGCCAGGGGGTAGGCAGTGCAGGCTCGAAAGGGTGAGCAGGCGGGGCGGAAAGCGGAACGGAATCAGTCATGGGCATTCTTCACGTTGGACGCGGCAGGCGTGCTGCGATAGCGGCGTCGAAACGCAAAGGCCAATGTCGGCGGCCTTGCGCGTCGCGACGACAAAGCCATGATACCGGTGAATGTGAACAGCAGAATGGCTGAGCCAGGACGAAAAAAAACCTGCGCGTTCAAGACGGTTGCAGGTTCTTTTCAATCGACTTCGAATTTCGTTGGTGCCGTCGGCGAGACTCGAACTCGCACAGCTTTCGCCACTACCCCCTCAAGATAGCGTGTCTACCAATTTCACCACGACGGCATTTGCTCCAAGCCCGCTAGTATATAGGAAATCCGGCGAGGGTGTCGCCAGACTTCCCAACTTTTTAGCTGCGCGTTGCGGGGGCGGCAGGTGCGGCCGGCGCGGTCGGTGCAACAGGAACCGAGTTGTCGTTACCAGGAACCGGAGGACGCGGCAGGCCTGGAACCGATGGCACGGAACGGTCGGTTGGCACGGCGTCCATCACGCCGCCCGCGGGGGCGACGGATGCGGCCGGACGGCCAAGGTAGGCCAGGCCCGCGGTGGTCAGGAAGAAGACAACCGCCGCCCACTTGGTGGCGCGCGACAGGAAGTTCGCTGCGCCCGTTGCGCCGAACAGGCTGCCTGCGGAACCGCCGCCGAATGCCGAGCCCATGTCGGCGCCCTTGCCCTGCTGCAGCAGCACCAGGACGATGATGGTAATGGCGGAAATGACCTGCACGATCAGCAGGACGGTGAACAAAACAGACATTAAAGACTCCGGGTTGACGCGCCCGCCTCGGCGATGCGCAAGAATTCGTCGGCGACCAGGGCGGCACCGCCGATCAGCCCACCATCGATGTCGGCCTGCGCGAACAGGGTGGCCGCGTTGGCTGCCTTGACGCTGCCGCCATAAAGAATACGGACGCCCGGGCACTTGACGGCGACCAGCGCGGCGCGGATCGCGGCGTGCACTTCCTGCGCCTGTTCGGGGCTGGCGGTCTTGCCGGTGCCGATGGCCCACACGGGCTCATAGGCCAGCACCATGCGCGCGACGGCGTCGGATCCCAAGGCGAGCACAGGCGCGAGCTGCGCGTGGATCACGTCAAGGAAACGGCCGCTTTCGCGCTCTTCCAGGCTTTCGCCGATGCACACGACCGGCGTCAGGCCGGCCGCGAGCGCCGCCTTGGCCTTTTCAGCCACGACGTCGCTGGATTCGCCGTGCATGCTGCGGCGCTCGGAATGGCCCACGAGCACATAGCGGCACCCGAAATCGGCAAGCATGGCGCCCGACACTTCGCCTGTGTAGGCGCCTTTGTCGAAGCGGCTGATGTCTTGCGCGCCCCAGGCGATGTCGGACCCGTGCAATGCGGATTCGGCTTGCGACAGGTAGGGAAACGGAACGCAGACGCCGACGTCGCAGGCGGCGGCATTCGAGGACTGGTTCCAGCCGGAACGGATAGCGGACAGGAGCTGCGCGTTGGCGGCAAGCTCGCCATGCATTTTCCAGTTGCCAAGGACGAGACGGCGGATCTTCTGCTGAGTAGTGGTCATCGAGTGCACATCGAAAATTGCCCCGAATGTTCAGCCGGACGGCTTGGGCAAAAGATCGATTGTATCGGCTTCTGGCCTCTCGCTACAGCACCTATCGTAAAAACTAGATCGTGAGCATGATCTTGCCGACCTGTTCGCCGGCTTCCATCATGGCGTGAGCCTTGGCGGCATCGGCCAAAGGGAAGGTGGCGTGGATGATGGGCTTGAGCTTGCCGGCTTCGAGCAAGGGCCATACGTGTTCGCGCAACGCGGTCGCCACGCTGCCCTTGAACGCGGCGTCGCGGGGGCGCAGTGTCGAACCCGTCAGCGTCAGGCGGCGCCGCATCATCAGGTTCAGGTCGAGCTGTTCGGCCTTGGTGCCGCCCAGCATCGCGATCATGACGATACGGCCGTCATCGGCCAGGCATTGCAGGTCGCGGCCAATGTAGTCGCCCGACACCATGTCGAGGATGACGTCGACGCCCTTGCCGTCCGTCAGGCGCTTGATCTCGGCCACGAAGTCCTGGGTCTTGTAGTTGATTCCGGCGACGGCGCCCAGTTGTTCGACGGCGCGAACGCGGTCGTCACTGCCGACGGTGGCGTAGGTGGCGTGGCCCATGGCCGTGGCCATCTGGACCGCCGTGGTGCCAATGCCGCTGGCGCCGCCATGCACCAGGAAGCGTTCGTTGCCGGACAGCCGGCCGCGCATGAAGACGTTGCTGTACACGGTGAAGTACGTTTCGGGCAGGCCGGCGGCTTCGACCATGGACAGGCCGGCCGGAATCGGCAGGCATTGCACGGCCGGCGCGACGCAGTATTCGGCATAGCCCCCGCCGTTCACCAGAGCGCAGACGGAGTCACCCACCTTGAAGCCAGCGGCGCCGGCGTCGCCGCCAACGATGACACCCGCGACTTCCAGACCTGGCAGGTCGGACGCGCCCGGAGGCGGCGGATAGCTGCCCTTGCGCTGGAAGACGTCGGGGCGATTGACGCCCGCTGCCACGACCTTGATCAAGACCTCGCCGGCGGCAGGTTTCGGGAATAGGCCGTTCGACAGGCTTCAGAACGTCAGGTGCGCCAGGCTGGGTGATTTCGATCGCGATCATGGGGGGCCTCCAAAAAAACCAGTGTAACCCCGGTGGGTATGCCCCCTAGGCGCTGCGCGCCTCCCCCAGGGGCAGCACTGGCGGACGGGGGGACCCGGATCCGCTGTGCTCTCGATCTTAGAGTCCTTGATCAGATGTACTCAAACCCTGGGCATTCCCATTTCGAATACCAGGACTCCAAATAGCTTGTGTTCTTTTGTACGTATCCTCCCTAGACTCTCGCGGTGCGACGCTGGCATGCATGCCGCGCGCGGAACTTCAGGATACGAGACATCATGACGACACAAGCGCAGGTCATCGAAGGCAAGGCCACTCCTCGCGGAAAGTATCCGCATATCAAGCGGGCGGGGGATCTCCTGTTCGTGTCGGGTACGAGCTCGCGCCGCGCCGACAATTCGTTCGCCGGCGTCGAAGTCGATGCGATGGGCACAACGCGCCTGGACATTCGCGCGCAGACACGTGCCGTGATTGAGAACATTCGTGACATTCTGGCAACAGCGGGCGCGTCGTTGACCGACGTGGTCGAGATCAGCACCTTCCTCGTCGACATGAATGACTTTGGCGGCTACAACGAGGTGTATGGCGAGTTCTTCGACTACACCGGTCCGGCTCGCACCACCGTTGGCGTGCACCAGCTTCCCCACCCTCACCTGCGTATCGAGATCAAGGCGATCGCATACAAACCCCTCTGACCCGCCAGGTGACGACCATGAAAATCGACATGCATTCCCACTTCTTCCCGCGGATCACGCAGGCGGAAGCCGCCGCCCTGGACCCCGTCCGCGGCCCCTGGTTGCGCGTGGATGAAGGCGGCAAGTCCGGCCAGATCATGCGCGCGGATCAGCCCTTCCGGCCGGTGTACGACGCGTTGTGGGACGTGGATGCCCGGCTGGCCGAGATGGACGCGCAGAAGGTGGACATCCAGGTCACGTGTTCGACGCCGATCATGTTCGGCTATGAATATCCGACCGACCGCGTGATGCCGTGGGTGCAGCGCATGAACGAGCTGGCCATCGAATTCTGTGAGCCCACCAAGGGCCGGGTGATCGCACTGGCGCAGGTGCCGCTGCAGGATATCGACGCAGCCTGCCGCGAGGCGTCGCGCGCCATGTCCATTGGCCACCACGGCGTGCAGATCGGCAATCACATGGGCGATCGTGATCTGGATGACGAAGGCCTGGTCACGTTCCTGCAGCACTGCGCCAACGAGGACATTCCCATCCTGGTCCACCCCTGGGACATGATGGGCGGCGATCGCATGAAGCAATGGATGCTGCCGTGGCTGGTGTCCATGCCGGCCGAAACGCAGCTGGGCATTCTGTCGCTGATCTTGTCGGGCGCTTTCGAACGCATTCCCGAATCGCTCAAGATCTGTTTCGGCCATGGTGGCGGCAGCTTTGCCTTTTTGCTGGGCCGCGTCGAGAACGCATGGAAGCATCGCGACATCGTGCGCAAGGATTGCCCGAAGCCGCCGTCGGAATACGTCAAACGTTTCTTCGTGGATTCGGCAGTCTTCGATCCGCGCGCGCTGCGCCTGCTGGCCGAGGTCATGGGTACCGACCGCATCATGCTGGGATCGGATTACCCGTTCCCGCTGGGCGAACAGCAGATCGGCCAACTGGTGGCCGAGCACCCGGACCTGACCGACGCCGACAAGAAAGCGATCTGGGCCGACAACGCCATCGACTTCTTCAATATCGACGTCAAGGGCGTCGCCGCCTGACCCGACGCGCCTTCGATTCCTGACCACCCCGCCCCGCACCCAAGGAAGCACCACCATGAAGTTCGTCCCCTCTTTGAGCCGTGTGTCGCGCTCGGCCCTGTCGGCTGGCCTGACCGCGCTGTCGGTTGTCGCTGCCGCGCCCGCGTTCGCCGCCGACTATCCTGACCATGCCATCCGCCTGGTCGTGCCCGCGCCCCCGGGCGATGGCACCGACATTCTTGCCCGCAGCATCGGCAAGGTGCTGGGCGAGCGGCTCGGCCAGAGTGTCGTGATTGAGAACCGGCCCGGCGCGGGCGGTGGCATTGCGGCCGACGCGGTTGCCAAGGCCGCGCCCGATGGTTACACGCTCATGATGGGCAACGCCAGTTCGCATGCCGTGACACCCGGCCTGTACAAGAAGCTGTCGTGGGATCCGGTCAGGGACTTCACGCCGATTGCGCTCGTGGCCAGCGCACCGAACGTGCTGGTGGTGAACCCCAATCTGCCCGTTCGGAACATCCAGGAATTCATTGCCTACGCCAAGGCCAACCCTGGCAAGCTGAACATTGCGTCCGGCGGCAACGGCAGCCTGTCGCACCTGTCGGCCGAGCTGTTCAATTCGATGGCCGGCACGCAGATCACGCACGTGCCCTACAAGGGCGCGGCGCCTGCCGTGACCGCGTTGATGGGCGGTGAAGTGTCGGCCCTGATGATCAACATTCCGACCGTGACGCAGCACATTGCATCAGGCAAGCTGCGCGGCCTGGCCGTGAGCGCAAAGACGCGTTCGCCGCAATTGCCCGACCTGCCGACGCTGGACGAAGCCGGCCTGAAGGGTTATGACACCGAGGCCTGGTTCGGCCTGTTCGCGCCCGCCAAGACACCGGCTGCCGTGATCACCAAGCTGCAGGCCTATACGCGTGCCTCCTTGGCCGACACGGCCGTGCAGACGCAGATGCGCAACATGGGTGCGGTCAAGTCCGATCTGCAGGGCGCCGCCTTTGGCACGTTCATGCAGCAGGACCTGAACAAGTACGGCGCCATCATCAAGGCAGCCAACGTGCAGGTCGACTGATGAGACGCCCCCTGACAGCATGGCCATCGAGCCACGCCGTCAGGGGTTTTTCAATTACAGGTCGGCCGGCGAAGGCAGCACGACGATGCCGTCCTCGTCGCTGTACAGATAGTGTCCGGGCTCGAACGTGACGCTGCCGAAATATACGGGTATGTCGACGATCCCGTCGCCGCGTTTGGCGCTGCGGCGCGGGTTGGTGCCAAGCGCCTTGACGCCGATGGCCAGGCTGTCGATCAGCATCGAATCGCGGATCGCGCCGTAGACCACCACCCCTGCCCACCCGCTGTCGACGCCGCTGCCCGCCAGCATGTCACCCATCAGTGCACTGCGCATCGATCCGCCACCATCCACTACCAGCACTTCGCCCTTGGAGGGTTGGGCCAGTGTCTGCTTGATCAGGCCGATGTCCTCAAGCGTGCGCAGGGTACGGATGCGGCCTTCAAAAATGCGGTGTTTGCCGAAGCTGCGGAACTGGATATCGCACGATGCGGCGTGCGGGTACATGTCGGTGATATCGCTGGTACGGGCCGAACGGGACATAGGACTTCCGGAGAATCTGGTGAAGCCTTAGTCTAGCGGTTTCGCCTTTCGCACGCCTTCGTCCACCATGTCTTTGAATCGACCTTTTGCATTTCGCCCTGTTCTCGTCGCCGCGGGTGTGCTCGCCGGCCTTCTCGCTAGCCCGGTCCATGCGCAGGCCGTCATCCAGGTCACCGTGCAGAACGACAGCCCGCGCGCTGTGATACGCGTGTCGAGCAGCGCCGGCACCGCGCACGAGACAGCGCCTGCCGCCCGCATCAACGTGGGCGGCAGTGACCGCTACACTATCACGGCGCGCGACGCGGGGCCGTTGCAAGGCAGCGCAACCTATGCGTCGGCCGATGACCGGTATCAGTGCCGATTCGTTTATGCGGTCACGCCGCGCGGGGCGGACAGGTGGGGGTTCGAGCACAGCGGCACGTCGGTGGGGCCGAGCCCGGTCAATTGCCGGGTGACGATGCAGTCGTCCGATGCACAGGCAGGTACGCAGTCGCTGGTGCTGACGATACGTTAAGGCTGTAGCGGGTCAGCGCAGCGGCGACCCATCGTTGGCGGCGCGCCGATCCGTACGGGTCGGACGGCGCACGGGCAGGTTCGACACCCGCGACAGCACCAGGCAGATGCCAAGCAGGATGACGCCGACGGGCAGGATCAGGTTCCAGCTGAACCAGCGTTCGTGGTACGCATACCAGCCGGCCCCTGCAAAGATCAGCATCGGTCCATTGACGACCGACGACTTGGTGAATCCTTCCAGCGCCAGGACGAGTACGCCTGCAAGCACGAGGGCGCCGGCGCCAAGCACTTCCCACTCGATACGCCAGCCAAGTTCATGCAGCAGCCAGGCGATGCCCAGCAGGACGAGAATGAGGGGGCCGGCGGTATTTTTCATCGTGCCTTGTAGAAAGAAGAGCGACCGCGCGTGCCAGACAGGAGCGCGGGAGCGGCTGTCAGCGCAGCGCGGCGCGGGCGCCGATCAGACCCAGCAACTGGCTGGTCTGGGCGCTGACATCGGCAGCCGGCGCGGCCTGCTGGAACAGTTTGGGGCCCAACGATTTTACCGACGCGCGGCGCAGCACATCGTCCGCTTCGCGGCCGGACGTAAAGTCCTTCATGG
This sequence comes from Pigmentiphaga litoralis, assembly GCF_048632615.1. Lineage (GTDB taxonomy): Bacteria > Pseudomonadota > Gammaproteobacteria > Burkholderiales > Burkholderiaceae_B > Pigmentiphaga > Pigmentiphaga litoralis_B. Next base: position 4,854,248 of record NZ_CP184479.1, on the reverse strand, counting down.
TCAGCGCTGGATTGAGATCCCCGGCCTGGATGCGCGCGATGGCAACACCGTGGATCTCCTGTTCGTTGGCGAAGTACGCGGACATCAGCCCGGCATCATCCAGGCCACCGCCGAAGTGCGACCACAGCACCTCGCCGGAAATGGTCGCGAGAAACAGGTTGCCGTGATACTGCACCTGGAAAGTCAACGTATCGTTGAGCGTCTTGAAAGTGGGATAGCCGTTCATGAAGCGGTCGTGATAGAAATTGTCCGTGCATGTAGCGCTTCACGGACTAGGTATATGGCACAAGCCCGCGTAAGGCGAACTGCTACATCGTGTGGGCGCGAAGATAGCGCAAACCGCCGACATACGGCAATGATTTAACAAGTCCATACACACCAAGCCGCACGATATATCGCCGTCTACGCCTTGTGGAAAGACACTTAGGTGAGACTTGTACTGACAAGTTACCCGAAAATGACAGAAGTCGACACCGTCCACCGCGTGGGACGGTGAGGCATCACTGTTGGCCCATGTCCGCTGTCCAGTGGTGCAGGTTGTTGCCAACCCGTGCGCCAATGAACATTTCAGTCGTCCACTTGAGCAGGATGTCGTTGTATGCCGCCTGGCTGAGCTCCCCCGTCAACGCGTGATCCGCGCCGTCCAATATACGGTGCGTCAGCGAATGGCTTTTGATGAAGGCAGCGCGGTAATTCATGATCGTTTGATGCGGGATGAAATCATCGTGCTCGGATTCGACGATCAACACGTCGCCTTCGAATGACGCGCAAGCGGACAGCGCCCGGTTTTCGTCGGGGGAAACCGGTGAGCGCCGATAGCGGGCGATGTCGTCCCGGTCCAGAGACCGTTTCGGCACGTCCCATTCCGTATCGCGATACAGGGCCGGCACGTGCAACGCGAGCCACTTGACCGGCCGCAAGGTGGTCAGGATCGCGGACAGATATCCGCCATAGCTGCTGCCCACCACCGCAATGGATGCGGTGTCGATCGACGGATGCGCGACCAGGCAGTCGTACGCCGCCAGCAGGTCACTCAGGTTGTCATTGCGCGATACCGTCTTGCGCTGATCCAGCGTGCGTTCATGGCCGCGCAGATCGAACGTCAGGCAGACGCAGCCCAGACCCGCCACGCCCTTGGCGCGCACCAGATCGCTATGCTGACTGCCACCCCATCCGTGCACGAACAACACGCCGGGAACTTTGGAATCCGGCGCCAGAAACGTTCCGGCGATCGCTTCATGATCAACCGGGATATTGACCTTCTCATTACGTATTGCCATACCTGCCTGCCATTACAAACTTGGTGATGAAACCGACGTCTTCGTCTTCGCCGCGAAAGGTGACACAGGCGCCCTCGGGCGCGTGTTGCGACGGCCCGTAGAGTTCGACCGTCGACGCCTGCACGACATTCAGCGCCGGGTCGGCCGCGAAAGATTCCAGCGCGACCACTTCGGCCCCGCTCGCGCCGCCGATGCGCCACGACTGCTCCAGCACACCGCTGCACGGCTGTCCTTGCGCGTCGATGCCCTGGGCGATGTCGTAGTTGCGGCGCGACGCCAGCAAGCCCGGGTAATGCTCGGATGCCGCGTCGTCAAAGATGCGACCTTGTTCGACCGCCTTGCGCACGGGTGGATCCAGGTCCAGCGCCAACAGCGCATCGAATCCACCCCGCACCACGTACAGGTCGGACCCGCCATAGACCTCTTCACCGCCGTTGTCGGGCGTCAGCCGCTGCGTGCCCCAGTAGCTGGCCACCAATCCAGCGACCCGGACCTGCCCCACGCTGTAGGTCACGACCTGATCCAGGTTCTCTTCCAGCACGACGCCGCAACTGGTCAGCTCGTCGCACGCCAGGTCCTGCAGCGCAGCGTCAAGTTCACCAGGGGTATGCACCACGGTCTGGCCGCGGCCGCCCGTGGCGAGTACGGGCTTGATGCGGATCGCGCCGGCAGCCAGCAGCTGGCGGCCGGCTTCGCGGGCATCATCCATGGTGAACGCGGTCAATCCCCGCAAGGTCGCGTCGTGGACCGCGTCGGCAAAGGCTGTGGACCACCCTTCCGGCGCAGCCGCGTCGCTCCGCACCAAAGGATGCGAAATGGCCTTGGTGGCAATGAAGGCATGGGGCACTACGGCACCGAAGAGATCGTCTTCGGTCCGTATGCCTATGCCCTGCGCCATGGCGACGCCAACGATGGTGCCCGTCGGGATGTAGTAGGTGTTCGCGGCGCTCTGCCCGCCTTCATGAATGCCCCCGAACTGGCGGCCATGGAGCGCGGCAATGCGGGTCGCCAGTGCCTGATGCACGGCGCGTTCGTGGGATGGCACGTTCTTGCGGGCGGGATAGATCACGACTTGTCCTGCCGACGGAGCGGATGAGTGAAGCGTTGCCATCGGATATCTCCAGAGTTGGGCGAGACGGTGGAGCCTTTTTACAAGCTACCTGCTCTGGCGGATTTCCGGTAAGCCTTTCGGGTGAGCAAATGATTAACTATGTAATTTTCTCCGCCAAGCCAGTCTGGACGCTGCCCGGCAGGAAATATTTACCGTCGACTGACTTTCCGCTTTCGAGGCATGGCTTCATTGGCATGTCACGACGCGCCACGCCCGTCCGGAATGATTATTGCTGAACAACGGCAAAAACCCCGGGGCGGACATCATGGCGACATCGAGCAGGCGCGTGCTGTGGAAAGGCGCGATTTCTTTCGGACTGGTTCATATCCCCATTGCCTTGCACTCTGCCACCAGCGAGCAGGGCATCGATTTCGATTGGCTCGACAAACGGACCATGGATCCGGTCGGGTACAAGCGCATCAACAAGAAAACGGGCAAGGAAATCGACCGCGAAAACATCGTCAAGGGTGTTCAGTATGAAGACGGCCAGTATGTGATCGTGTCGCAGGACGAAATCGAAGCGGCTTATCCCAAGACCACCCAGACCATCGAGATCGAAGCCTTCGTGGACGCGGGCGAAATCCCATTCGTGTACTTCGAGCGTCCCTACTACATCTCGCCGATCAACAAGGGCGCGAAGGTCTATGCGCTGCTGCGCGAAGTGCTGCTCAAGACCAACAAGGTCGGGATTGCCAAGGTCGTCATCCAGACCAAGCAGCATCTGGCGGTGCTGGTTCCGTCCGAAAAGGCGCTGGTGCTGAATCTGCTGCGGTGGGGTGACGAAATCCGCAGCCTGGACGACTTGGACCTGCCCGGCGCAGGTGTCTCGAACGCAGGCATCTCGCCCAAGGAAATGAAGATGGGCGAGCAACTGGTCGAAGACATGAGCGATTCGTTCAAGCCCGAAGAATTCACGGATTCGTTCCGCGAGCAGATCCTGAAATTGGTGGACGAGAAGGTCAAGGCAGGCGATACCGAAACGGTAGGCCCGATCGAAGAAGTCGAAGAAGAAGCCGCCGGCGCCAAGATCTACGACCTGACCGAGCTGCTGCAACGCAGCCTGAAGAAAGGCAAGAATGCGTCGGGCGGCAAGGCGGCGGCGGATGACGGCGACGATGGCGACGACGACGACGCCGATGAGGCCCCTGCCCGAAAGGGTGCCAGCAAGTCGGCCGGCAAGGCGTCGGGCAAGACGGCGTCCCGATCGGCCGATACAAAGAGCACGGCAAAGGCATCCGCCAAGACCGCCGCCAGCAAAACGGCAGGCAAGACAGCCGCGAAAAAGACCGCTGCCAAGAAGAGCGGGGCCAAGAGCACTGCCGCCGAGTCGGCGCCCGCCAAACGCCGCTCTGCCTGATACGCCATGACGGATTCACTGAAAACCTATCGCGCCAAGCGCAATTTCGCGATCACGTCCGAGCCCGAGGAAGGCGGCGAAGCCAATGCCGCGCATCGGTCGTTCGTGATCCAGAAACACTGGGCGACACGCTTGCACTACGACTTCCGGCTGGAACTGGACGGCGCCATGAAAAGCTGGGCGGTGCCCAAGGGCCCCAGCTACGACCCGAAAGACAAGCGGATGGCCGTGCACGTCGAAGACCACCCGATTTCGTATAACCAGTTCGAAGGCGAAATCCCCGCAAAACAGTATGGCGCGGGCAAGGTCATCATCTGGGACAAGGGGGTCTGGGCGCCACTGGGCGATCCCGACCAGGGGTATCGCGACGGCAATCTCAAGTTTGAATTGTTCGGGCACAAAATGCGCGGCAAGTGGGTGCTGGTCCGCATGAAAGGCCGGAGCGAAAAGCAGGAACCGTGGCTGTTGATCAAGGAAAAAGACGGCTACGTGCAGGACGCCGGCACCTTCAGCGTCGTCGACGAATTCCCGGATAGCGTGGCCGCCCTGCCCTTGTCCGATGAAGCCTTGGCGCGGATGGCAACATTCGAAATGCCGCGGGAAGACGGCGGCAAGGCAGGCAAGAAGACCACGCCACGGACCTCGACCGCATCCCGAAGGGCCGCCAAGGCTGACATGAAGGCAGCGGTTGAACCGCCCGCGGCGGCAGGCCCCCGCAAGACGCGCAGCAAGAAGGCGTCACCCGGCCGGCCTGCCCTGCCGGACGACGCCGTGCCTGCGGACCTGCCCGTCACGTTCCAGCCGCAGCTGGCAACCCTGGTCGACGGGCCGCCGTCCGACAGCAGCGACTGGGTGTACGAAATCAAGTTTGACGGCTACCGGATGCTGGCGCGGATCGAAGGCAAGACAGTCACGTTGTTCACGCGGAATGGCAATGACTGGACGCACAAGCTCAAGCCGCTTGCGGCTACCTTGCAGGGTCTGGGATGGCCCGACGGGTGGTACGACGGTGAGATCACCGTGCTGAATGCACGCGGCGTGCCGGACTTTCAATCCTTGCAGAATGCGTTCGACAAGGCGGCCACCAAAGACATCGTTTTCTACCTGTTCGACGTGCCGTACAGCGATGGGCACGATCTGCGATCGGTGCCACTGATCGCACGCCGCGCCTATCTGCAAAGCCTGTTCACTGACGACACACCCGAATCGCTGCGCTACAGCGGCACCTTCGATGCGCCGCCGGTGGACGTGGTGGCGTCGGCCTGCCAGCTTGGCCTGGAAGGCGTGATCGGCAAACGCAAGACATCGACCTATGTGTCACGACGGTCGCGTGACTGGATCAAGCTGAAGTGCAGCAAGCGCCAGGAATTCGTGATTGGAGGCTATACCGATCCGCAAGGCACCCGAACCGGTTTCGGTTCTCTGATGCTGGGCGTGCACGATGACGACGGCAAGCTGCAATATGCGGGCAACGTCGGCACCGGTTTCAACGACAAGACCTTGAGCGAAGTCACCCGGCGTCTGGAAGCCTTGGCAACCAAGACCCGGCCCTTTGCCGGAACGACAGGCATCGACCGCAAGGCGCATTGGGTCGAGCCCACGTTGCTGGCCGAAGTGTCTTTTGGCGAATGGACCGGCGATGGTCGCATCCGTCACGCGGTCTTTCACGGCTTGCGCAGCGACAAGCCCGCCAAGGCCATTACTCGCGAGGCCCCCACCCCTGCGCCAGAGCCCAATACGTCGGATAGCGATACCGGCCCTGGCGATGACACCGAGGACACGATGAACGCAGTCAAGAAGACGGCTGGAAAAAGGCGGCGGCCAAGGTGGCAGCGACGACGGCGCCCGCCAAGAAGACGGCCGCCAAGAAGACGGCTGTCAAGAAGACGACGGCGACCAAGACAGCGGTGAAAAAGGCCGCAAGCGTCAACGCAGCGGACGCCGCTTCCGAATCCGCCGCGCTTCCGGCCGGCTTCAAGGTCAGCCATCCAGACCGCGTCATCGACACCTCGTCCGGCACGACCAAGCTGGACGTGATCAAGTACTACGCGCTGGTCGCACCGCTGATCCTGGAGCATCTGGTCGACCGGCCCGTCTCGTTGGTGCGCGCGCCCGAGGGCATTGGCGGCGAACTCTTCTTCCAGAAACACATGGAAGCGGCAAGGATGCCGGGGGTGACCCTGTTGCCCAAGGCGCTGGATCCGGGTCACGCGCCGCTGATGGAAATTACCACCGCGGCAGGCCTGCTGTCCGCCGCGCAAATGAACGTGCTCGAATTCCACACCTGGAATGGAACGAAGCAGGCCATTGCGAAGCCGGACCGCATGACGTTCGACCTGGACCCGGGCGACGGCGTGGCCTGGCCAGCCATGCAGGAAGCGGCGCACGTGGTCCGCGCCATGCTCGAACAACTGGAAATCGCCTGCTTTGTAAAAACCAGCGGCGGCAAGGGCCTGCATGTGGTCGTGCCTTTGCAGCGCCGATATGACTGGGACACGGTCAAGGATTTCTCGCAGGCCATCGTGCAGCATCTGGCCAAGACGCTGCCCAAACGTTTTTCGGCAAAGAGCGGTCCGAAAAACCGTGTCGGCAAGATTTTCGTGGATTATTTGCGCAATGGATTCGGGGCGACAACCGTGTCGGCATGGTCCCTGCGATCCCGCCCCGGGTTGGGAGTATCCGTCCCGTTGCGATGGGAAGAAGTGGATACCCTGGAAAGCTCGTCGCAATGGAATCTGGAAAATATCCAGACCCGCCTGGATCAAGGCAACGCGCCGTGGGCGGATTATGCCGATTCCGCGCAAAGCATTACGCAGGGCATGAAAATCCTGGGTTTCAAGCCGGCCAAACCTTGAATCGCGCGGATTGCATTTGCGGCAACCGGGCCCTGCCAATCAGAAGTCCGATGGATCCAGGGTCGGGCAAGGCAGTCCGTTTTCGATCTTGCGGCGCGCAACGCGATGAATCCGCGACGCGTTGATGAGATAGGACTGTTTCATGCCGTCTTCGTCAGGCGGCGATCCAAAGCGCGACCATAATGCCTCGCCCGAAATGCGCGCCTTGTGCCATTCACCGTCGACGTGGACAAGGAAACTCAGCGCATCGCTATCCGATTCGAACTTGGGAAAAGTGTGCATACCGTGCTCTCGCTGCGAGTAGGGGCTCCTTCAGCACGGATTATAGGACTGACACCCTGACATTCCCACCGCTGGGAACACCATCCGTTCGCTGTAGATAAAGCAACGCCCCCGAAAACGAGGGCGTTGGATCATGCCCTGCGTTGCAGGGTTTAGCGCGTGGCAGGTGCGCCCATCGGCATGGTCGACGACGATCGCGCCGGCGCCTTGCCCGAGTCTTTCAACGCCGTCTTGAGTGCTTCACCCTTTTCCAGGTGGGCCTTCAGGCTGGGCAGCGTCTTGGCGGCAAAGGCTTTGATATCTGGGTCCTTCGCGTCCTTGGCCGTGCTTTCAAACAGTTTGACGGCATCCTTGTGCGCGTCCACGGCGATCTCGTCGGCATATTTCTTGTCGAAGTCCGCGCCGTCGGTGCGTTTGGCCAGGCTATCCAGCTTGGATTTGACGCTGCGCGTGGGCTGAGTCGGCACGGTCACCGATTTCGACGACGCCAGGCTCTTGAGTTCGGTATCGACCGCGGTATGGTCGGTCACCATCATCTGCGCGAACGACTTGATATCGGCGTGCGATGCCTTAGTTGCCGCCATGCGGCTGGCTTCGATTTCCAGGTAGCCGGATTCCGCGGCCTTTTCAATGAATTGCTTGTCTTTGCGGGCCAGTTCGGCGGCGCTGACCGAATTCACGCTGAACGCTGCCAGCAATGCTGCGCAAACTGCTGCCAAATGGATCTTTTTCATGGTCGTCCTCCAGAAGTTGATGAATCCGGATGAGCAAGTGGCGTGCCTACACCGATACGGTGCGGGTCCGGACGCCCGCACGCCCCGACAGCACCAGGATCTGCGCGCCCCGCAGGCAGGGACCCAGCGGCATTATCCAAATACCTGACAGCCGTTCAGCCGAGGGTAAATACGGAGGTCACATGGTAAAAATTCCTGGACCCGAGGCGACTGGCGACGCCCCTTCCCTTTCCGCAGGCCGGACACCCATGAAGCGCACTTTCCAGTACCGACGGCCTGCTGCGACAGCGGACCGATTCGAGATCGAGATCACGATGGAAGCCCGTGGCAAAGACGGCTTCCATCCGCGTGTGCAGGTCTTTCGGGAAACGCGAGGGGTCCGGTCGCTGTTGAAGCGGATGGAAGGCGGCGGCGGGCCCTACCGAGACTGGGAACGCGCTTATGTGGATACGTTGACGCGTGTCTGCCATGCCATCGATGCCAATCAATTCATGCCGCTTCAAAAATAATTTGCGCAACCGTTGGCAAAGCGGTCAAAACTTCTATATACTCTTGGTCTTGCTAGGGGATGCAGCGAAACGCAGCCAGCTAGCAAAGCAGCAGTAATAAGAAAGCAGTGCCCAGATGGCGGAATTGGTAGACGCGCACGGTTCAGGTCCGTGTGCCGAAAGGTGTGGAGGTTCGAGTCCTCTTCTGGGCACCAACAAATTCATGAAAATAGCAGCCTACGGGCTGCTATTTTTTTGTCCGCGCGGTATGTATGCGAACTGCGGTAGGCGAACTGCGACGACAGGGCCACTGGCGAACTGGGATAACAGGGCTGCAGGCGCACCTTGCGGCAACTGGGCACGCCCCTTGCTGGATGACGGTGGCAACGATAACCCCAGCGTACGTTTCACGCTGCCCTGACTCGCACTTTTCGCAAAACCCGGGACACACAATATGCTCAGAAAACTTATCTTTTTCGCGATCACTTCTGGCTTGGCTTCGCGCATGCTCAAGTCCTACACCCGCAGCCGCAACAATGGCCCGGTGCGCAACGCGTCGGCCCCGCCGCCTGCCCGTTCGCGCAACGACTTCAATTCCTGATAGGTACGGTGGATCGTCGCGGCAGCATAATGGGGACGGCTGGTAACTCCGGCCCATAAGTCCAAACTACGCCCCCCGCCGCGGCGGATCGCCGCATGTCGGCACAGCGCCCGCTTTATCGCGGGCGTTGTTGCATCCGGCAGGCGCACGGCGTCTGCGCAAAATGGCGTTGGCATGTCATGATGAGTCTCCCATTCAGGAGATGCCCCTCATGCAACGTGATTCCCATACCGTCGTCCTGCTGCTTCGACTGCTGCGCGAAGCCGAAACGTCTTACGTCGGCACAACGGCGCTGTCCGAAGGTCTGGCGGATATTGCCGGCGATGACGACGTGCCGGAAGGTTGGACGCAGCACCATCTTGAAATCATGAGCGACATCGGCCTGGTCAAGGTCAAGCATCCGGGCCCGGTCACGTCCAGCACGGAATGGCGCCTTGCCTGGGAAGGCTATAACGCGGTTGAAGACAGCGGCGATGACGACGAGGATGACGACACCCTCGACGACTGATCACTTGACGAAGGATTCGACCTTGGCGGGCAACGCGGGCGCCCGCCAGCGGTAGGCGTCGCTTAGCACATCGCGCGACGCCTCGTAGCCCTTCCACCGGATATCCAGCAGACGGGCGACGGTCATGTCCGCCCAATCGGCGCGGAATGGCCGGTCGTCGATGTCCGCCGGCAAGGTATCGCGCGGCGCGGACTGCCAGATCATGGCCGGAATGCGATAGCCCGCCGCCGTCATCTGGCTGTGGCCGGCATGATTGATCTGGTGGCCTACTTCCTGTCCATGGTCGGACACGAACATCCAGGCGCGGTACTCATTGGATGCGGCGCCCTTGCGGGTCATGTCGAGCAGGCTGGACATGACGGCGTCCTGCGTCAACAGGGCCGAATCGTATTCGTCCCGCGCGCGGCGCAGCCACCCCGGGCGGCCGGCGTGCTGCATGCCCTGGTCCACGCCGTCGGAATAATCGTCGAACGGGTTGGCCTTGTCGGGAAAGCGCAGGCGATAGTGCGGGTGTGCGCCCATCAGATGCACTACGACCAGCTTGTGCGGATGCGGGTCGGCCATGGCCGACTGCAAGGGTTCCAGCACGGCCGTATCGGGCGACTGGCTGCCCCGCCCTGGCGTCCGGTTCACCAGATGCAGTTCGTCAGCAAACCGGGCGTGCAGGTTTTCAATCGCGATGTCGTCCTGGTTGCCGATCCACCAGACCCGATACCCGGCGGCCTTGGCAAGCGCCAGTAGATGTTGAGGCGGCTGACCTTGCGCATTGTCCATCAGCATCAGGCTGCGCAGACCCGGCAAGGTCGTTGCGTCGACCGACCACGCATTCTTGAGCAGCACGAATTCGGCATCAAGCGCATGGTGGCGCGCCCGCATGGTAGGGGTGGTCGCGCGAGGGTAACCGTACAAGCCCAGATTATCCCGGTTGATGCTTTCCGAAATCACGAGCACCACAGTGGATGGCGCCGCGGAGGCGATGACCGGATCGGCGTCCCTGGCGCGCTGCAAAGCCAATTCACGCGCGGCTTCATGGTGCGACCAGCTGTGGCGCAGTTCCTGCACCGACTCGCTCCACCCGGCCCAGAACACGACCGGATGCAGGCGGCGCCAGGGCTTGCTGGCATAGCCCGCGGCGCTGACCAGCAAGGCTACGCCCAGGACACCGACGCCGAACCGAGAGAGCATCGAAGGGACCTGGCCGGCACGACGAGGGGCCGGGACAGCACTGGCGCGTGCAACGGCATGCCACATCAACAGAGCGGCCACGAACAAAGCCGTGGCCCACGCCACCGCAGGCCGCCAGTACATCGCCAGGTATTCGGCGCTTTCCTTGGCACTGGTGTTCGCCACGGCGCCGATCACCATGCCGCTGTCAGCCGCAGCCTGATAGCTGTCGGTCAGGTAGGCGCGGGCAATGCCGTCTACCACGAAGCTCATGCCCAACGTCCAAACCGTCGCGGCGCGTATGCGGCGCCAGGCACGCGCGCGTACCGGCCACAGCAGCCAGGCCAGCGCCGGCAGCGCCAGGGCCATCAACTGTGAGATGCGGCGGCCATCATGGCCGAGCGCCACGAAGGCCAGTACGGTCAGTGTCGCGACGCCAAACGCGATGCGGGCGTCGGTCAGCCTTGCGGTGTCAGGGGAACCGTCGGCCTCGGGACGAGGCGGACGCGCAAAAAAGGGAATTCAGTCGCGCTGCATGGGCGCGAGCATGTTCTCGCATCGACGTCTACTCATTGGCGGCTTGCCCACGGCAGCAGGCCGCGACGGCGGCATGGCACGCCACGCGATAGGACGTGGCTGAGGCGCAAGGACAAGACAAGGGCCAGGGCCGGCCCAGGGCCGACCGCTCGGCAGGCCGTGAAGGGCCTGGGCGAAGTGGCCGAAGTTTAGCCCATTTCGCAGACCGGTCAGGATCGGATGTCGTCGTCGCCGGGAAGCTCGGCCGTCATCGACAGATCGAAATACAGGTCGTTGCTCCATGCACCCAGGCCAATGTCGTCCAGGACTTCGGGGTGCAGATCGCCCGACAGGTCGTCGTGGCTAGGGCCGAACAGCTTGCCGAGCAGGCCGTGCGGTTCGGCGGCCGGCGCGTGAAGCGCGGCAATGATGTCGTCTTCGTCGGCGCCGGCATCGGCGATTTCCACCAGCAGGTCCTGGTTCTGGGCGCCCAGGTCGTCGCCCTGCATTTCAAAGATCTCCCGGCTTTCCAGGACGATGTAGGTCGACACGTTTGCCGGGTCGTCCAGAAACGCTAGCGCCTCCTGGATCATGGGCTGCGCCGACGGCAAGTCGATCCGGGCAAGGAAGCGCTTCAGTCGGGCGACGCCTTCGGCATAGTTGCCGGCAATGGCAATGTCGTCGTCGGATTCCCAGATCGATGACGGGCAGGCGCGCGGCTGTCCAGACACCAGCAATTTGTAAACGAGCGGGATGTCATACGCCCATTCCGAGAGGCCGATGCGGGCAGCCGTCTCACACCCCTCTTCTCCTGGCAGGCAATGCGTCGAATACAGATAGCTACGATTGGCCACGGCGTCTCCTTGCGTGCGGGCGGTCCACCGCGCGGCTGGACGGCGCGGTGTCCTTGCACCTTACCAAGCAGACGGCCATTAACCGGGGCGAAACACGCACTGAAACGTTTGTTGTCGCCCGTTGCGAGATGGCGCCCACGCAAAGCACTAGGCGGACAGGATCCTGGCCAGCGCGTTCTGCACGTCCGCGGGGTCACCCGGCCGCACTAGTCGCGCCACTTCCACGCCGTCCTTCAGGAAGATCAGGGTGGGCCACAGTTTGACCTTGAAGGTGCGGCCCAGGGGCCGGCCCTTCCCGTCTTCCACCTTCAGGTGCGGCACGCCAGCCGTATCGGCCAGACCTTGCTCGATCACCGGGGCGGCCGCCTGGCAGAACCCGCACCAGTTCGTGCCAAAGTCCAGAACGACCGGACCCGCCATGGCGTCCACGTCGGCACGCGACGGCTCGGCCGCGCTATAGGGAATACGGGACATGCTGACCTCACTGTGACATCAAAGACGATAGGGATGGAAGACTCAGCCAACGATAGCGAAGCTGCGAAGGGCTTGCCGTAACGGATTGCGTGACGTGCCCGTGGACGAGCACGATCGGGCAGGTTCGCCGTAGCCGATGAGCGCGATCTACCACGCCGCTGCGTCCTGCCTGAAGGTTTGCTGGGAAGCACAGGGAGGCACTGCCAGGCACACGCGATGCGTGAACACTGCGGTCACCCTTCAAAGGAAAGCATCATGTTCGCGCATAACAAGCGATTGCAATACACCGTTCGTGTGTCGGGCAGCAACCCCGGTCTGGCCAATCTGCTGCTGGAACAATTCGGCGGCCCGCAAGGCGAGCTGGCGGCTGCCTGTCGGTACTTCAACCAGTCCATTGCCGAAGACGATCCCGGCCGTCGCGACATGCTGATGGACATTGCGACCGAAGAACTCAGCCATCTTGAAGTCATCGGCAATCTGATTGCGATGCTCAACAAAGGCAACAAGGGCCGCCTGTCCGAAGGCATCGAAGAAGAAGCCGAGATGTATCGCACGATCAGCGGCGGCGGCAACTCATCGCACGTGACGCAAGTGCTGTACGGCGGCGGGCCCGCCTATATCAATTCAGGCGGCCAATTGTGGAACGCGGGTTATATCGATTCGATCGGTGATCCGACGGCGGACCTTCGTTCCAACATTGCGGCCGAGGCACGCGCCAAGATCGTGTATGAACGTCTGATCAACGTGACCGATGATCCGGGGGTCAAGGACGCGCTGGGTTTCCTGATGACACGCGAAGTCGCGCACCAGCTGTCATTTGAAAAGGCCTTGTACAGTCTGACGCCAAACTTCCCACCTGGGAAGCTGCCAGGTGATGCACGCTTTACCAACGTCTACTTCAACATGTCGCAAGGCGAAGGCGATGCAGCGGGCCCGTGGAATAACCCCGACGACTTCGTGGTGGTGTCCAACCGTGAAGACCAGGGCGGGTTCGATGGCGGCGGCATTTCAGAGACGACCCTGACGTCGGACGAAAGCGAAGCGGTTCAGGCAATGGCGCAACGAACCCTGTCCGACCCGACGGTCAATCCGACGACGGGCGCGGAATTGGGCGCCTCCGCCACGGTAAAGACGGGTCTTGGAACACCGCCGTCGGTGTGATCCGGAAACGGAAGACGGCGGGATAGGTGGCTGACGGGCGGCTGATAAGGCCGTCAGCAGCGGTACTCCTGCCCCCATGAGCCGGCGGCATCGCACCGCTTGCACATTGTGGGGGCGGAACATCCGCCGCCCGCGGTCTGCACGCCTGGACACCATCTGTGAACCTGGCCAACTTCGACCTTGGTAAAGGCGTCGACGTCACACGATGCAGGTCCGGTTCGAAAGCCTGAAAAAGGACGCGGACCAGGCGACGATGCGGCGCCGCCGGGCGGCGTATCCGCCGCCACCAGGACCGGCCCGTTCGCCATGGCGGGCATCAGGAGCGCACTTGCCAGCGCAAGGGCAACGGTACAGCGACCGAGTAGATTTTTCATGGGTGTCTCCTGGCGAATGACGCACGCATTCGATTTACGTAGGGTGCAGAACACCTGACTTGCAAGAAACGCGCCGCTACACCTACGACGGTTCCGCCACCTTTTTTACGCAGGTAGTTGTGAGGATTCCGTGATTTAATTTCCGCAGTCAGGTGTTCTTATCCGGAGGCGGTAATGGACGACGAAACTCGCGATTGCGCCGTGCGATGGGCCAACAGCCTGCGCCTGACGTTTCCCGCGGGTATTCCGGCGCACGCGTCCTGCGACGGCGCCGGCCCGGTCAACACCATGCTTCGTCATATCGCGCGCAACAGCTGCGCGCGGATCTTTCTGCCTGGCGGCGGTATCCAGCAACTGAGGGATCTGCGGCGTTCCCCTTCGACATGTGTGCGCTGGAATGGCGGCAGGACGGTCCCAAGGGCATCTCGGCGGTCGACGCCGTCACCATGGTCTGGCCCGAACGCATCGCCTTTCATTGTCCGGCGCACAAACCACGGCTTGCCTACTTCATGCTGCAGGTCGGCCCCATGGACTTTGGCGGTGATCCGGATCACCCGATGCGCGAGGACGTGGCGCAGCGCTGGGACGGCACCTTCCAGCCCCTGGACGAGATGCAGGAACGCGCGATTTTTGAAGGCATCCCGTTTCCCCATGGCACGCGGCGGGTTACCCGGTACGTCAGGCCCGCGACCTTCATCATTTGCTCGCGAGTATCCGACTACAACGAAGTGGACCTTCCGGGTGCCGCTGCGGACGCCGCTCCCCCTGATGAATATGCCCGGTTGCTCGCGCGCTTGCGCAGCACACGGTCTTCCTGAACTGACCTTGCACGCATGAAAAAGGCGGCGCCCACGACGGTGTGCAATACGCGCCACACGTCAAGAACTTAAAGCGATTTCTAGACGCTTCCCATTCCAGCAAAGGCCTGCCTATACTGTATATCCATACAGTATTCATAAGGAGGTTTTTGATGCAACAGTACAAAGACTATGCCGTCGACATCCGCACGACGGCCACCGCCGGCGGTTATTGCGCCCGCCTGGCCCTGCGCCGTGGCGGCGCACGTCCCCGTCGCGCCGCCATCTATTTCCCTCCCCTGGGCCCGCAGCCCACGGCGGCCAGCGCCGCCGACCACGCGCTGCGATGGGCGCAGGCATTCATCGACGAAAATGCGGCGCCCGCGCACCCCATCCAGCCTTAGCCCCGGGGTGTGCCATGCATTGCATCGTTCAACGTACCCACCGGCAGGGTCAACCTCTGGAGATCGGCCGCATGGACGGCCCCTATTCGGGCCGGGTCCATATGTATTCGCAGTACCGCGCCGATCTGCGGCGCCAGGTCGTCATCATGGAACTGGCGGCCGAAGGCAATCCCGGACAGCCCAACTATCGCCAGGCCATTCCGCAGCTGCTCGACCCGGCCATGCTCACCTTCAATTCCGAAAAGGGCATGGTCATTACCGGATTCGAGGAACTGAGCGGCGCGCGGTACTACCAGGGCTGGTGGCTGCAGTGGTATCACCAGCTACCGGACTGGTTCCTGGCTACCACCCGCAATTGAATCCGCGGCTTGCGGGCGGCACCTCCAGGACAGCTTGACCCCTTCAGGACGGCATGCCTATCATTGGATCGCTTTCATTATTGAGCATAGTCAAAATTAAGCTTGATCAATAAGAACGGTTCAAAAAATACGCCTGCCGCCATGCAGTGGCGGGCGCTGGAGGAGACCCCCATGAACACCGGATTCCAGTCCCACTTGTCAAAAGTGGCGGGCGGCGCCCTGCTGTTGTCGCTTGCCGCGTGCTTTGGCGGCGGCAACGACGATGACGCCCCTGCCCCGCCTCCGGCCGGCGGCGCCCGCACCCTGTCCGAAGCATCCTGCACCGCCATTGGGTCCCGGACCTACACGAACAGCCCGGTGTTCGGCCCCAGCCGCTGGGTCGCGGAAGGCGCCGAAAAGGCCGCCACCACGGCCACCACTGCCCTGCCGGCCCACTGCGTGGTTCAGGGCACCATTGCACCGCGCACCGGCGTGGGCGGCGTGCCCTATGGCATTCAATTCGAACTGCGGCTGCCGGCGGCATGGAACGGCCGCTTCTTCTTCCAGGGCGGCGGCGGCACCGATGGGTCCGTCTCGCCCGCCACCGGCATCATCAACAGCGCCGACGGCGGCAACAACGTTGCGCTGTCGCAAGGCTATGCCGTCGTCTCCACCGACGGCGGTCACCAGAACAGCACCCTGGCCACGACCGCCGCGTTTGGCGCCGACCCGCAGGCCCGCATCGACTGGGGCTACAACGCCATCGACAAAACCGCCGTCACCGCCAAGTCCATCATCCAGGGCAGCTACGGCGCCGCGCCCGACAAGTCGTACTTTCTGGGCTGCTCCAACGGCGGACGCCAGGGCATGATGTTCACGCAGCGCTTTCCCGATGCCTTCGACGGCGTCGTGGCCGGCGCACCCGTCATGGACCTCGGCAGCATTACCGCCGCCGAAATCTGGGGCCTGCAGCAATTCGCCAAGGCGGCGCCGCGCGACACCACCGGCGGCATCGTGTGGTCGCAATCCTTCTCGCCCACCGACCGGCAATTGTTCACCGACGCCTACGTCAAGGCTTGCGACGCCACCGATGGCGTCGCCGACGGCATGGTCCAGAACCCGTTCGCGTGCAGCTTCGACCCCGCCGTCCTGCAATGCACCGGCGCCAAGAACGACACCTGCTGGACACCGACCCAGGTCGCCGCCGTCAAGGCCACGGTCGCCGGCCCGGTCACGTCCAGCGGCAGCCCCGTGCGCGTCCCGGGCTACGCCCTGCCCCGCGAAACCCCCGTTGAGGGCTACGTCATCGACACCGGCTGGATGACTCCATCCGGCCAGCCCTCCCGGCTGATCGGCACGGCCACGTCACTGCCCGGCGACTTTGCATTCGGCGCGGTTCAGGTGCCCTACCTGCATATCAGCCCCCCGACCCTACCTTCGATCCCCTGGGCATCAACTGGGACACCTACCCCAACCGCATGACCATCGACCCGCCGTGGCTGTCGACCCGCCTGGACCTGTCCGCCTACAAGGCGCGCGGCGGCAAGATGATCTTCTATCACGGCATCTCGGACCCCGGCCCCAGCGTGTCCAATACCATCAACTACTACAACCGGCTGGTTCAGCTGAACGGCGGCCTGACGCCCACCCAAGCCTTTGCGCGCCTCTTCATGGTCCCCGCCATGACGCACTGCTCGGGCGGCCCGTCGACCGACTCGTTCGACCCGCTGACGGCCATCGTGAACTGGGTGGAAAAAGGCGTCGCGCCCGAGCAGATGGTAGCCAAGGCCCGCGCCGCCAACGCCAGCGGCCTGACGTCCGTCAAGCCCGCGATCCCGGCCGACCGCACCCGGCCGCTGTGCGCGTATCCCAAGACCGCGGTGTACAAGTCGGGCGATGTGGAAAAGGCAGAGAGTTTCGTGTGCCAGTGACTGGTGATCTGACCTGACACACCCTTTGGAAAACGGCCCTGCGGGCCGTTTTTCATTGGAGGCGTTCTTGTCGCGCAACCATCCTTGTCAGCGTGACGCCCACCAGCGCCACGCCAGCCACGCCGCCACCAACCACAGCACCACGATCACCGCGGCGCCCGCGTGGCTGCGCGGCTTCCTGCCCTGCTCCGTCATCCATTGGTCGGCCTCGACCCGGCTTGCCGCGATGACGTCGGCGGGCGCCAGCCGCACCGCCAGCCAGATCATCGCCGGCAGCAGGATCACGTCGTCCAGGTAGCCCAGAATCGGGATGAAGTCGGGAATCAGGTCGATGGGGCTCAAGGCATAGGCGACGGCGATCACCCCAACGATCTTGGGTACCCACGGCATGGCCGGGTGGCGGGAAGCGAACCACAGGGTGACGGCGTCGCGTTTGATGCGGCGCGCCCAGGTTCTAAGAGAGGCCAGGAGAGACAAGATACATCGCCAAGTCGGTTGATCAAATGCAGCATCGCACATTGCAAGTCGGGAACAATTGTGGAAGTCCCAAAATGGGACTATAGTACTGTGTATGCGAGTCATTGCCGTGAGTACCCTTCGCCTCTTCTGGCAACAACATCCTGATGCGGAGCAGTCCTTGCGCGCATGGTTTGATGAAGCAGTCAAAGCCGATTGGACGCAGCCAGCTGACATCAAGGCGCACTACCGCAATGCCAGCATTCTGAAGAATCGGCGTGTGGTCTTCAATATAAAAGGCAACGATTACCGGTTGATTGCTGCTGTCGCATACCGTCTGGGCGTCGTCTACATAAAGTTTGTCGGAACTCATGCCGAGTACGACAAGATTGACGCCGAAACAGTGGAAATGGAGTGACCATGAATATCCACCCTGTTCGAACCGAGATCGATTACAAGGCCACGTTGAAAGAGATCGCTCGGCTGATGGAGGGCGATCCAGACATTGGTACGCCAGATGGCGATCGCCTGGATGTGCTGGTGACGCTTGTCCAGGCATACGAAGCAAAACAGTATCCCATCGATCCACCTGATCCGATCGAGGCCATCAAGTTCAGGATGGACCAAGCCGGTTTGACGGTCAAAGATCTTGAGCCCATGATCGGCAAGTCGAATCGGGTATATGAAGTCCTGAATCGCAAGCGGGGACTGACCCTGAAAATGATCTGGAAACTGCATCAGGGACTTGGCATTCCTGCAGAGAGCCTGATCAAACCCACCGCATTGGGATGATCAAAACAAAACGCCGCTAATGAAAGCGGCGTTTTGTTTTTAACTGCAGAATCTTGGCGGGTGCGGTGAGATTCGAACTCACGAAACGTTGCCGTTCGCCAGTTTTCAAGACTGGTGCCTTCAACCACTCGGCCACACACCCAAATCGACTCGGCGCCATGGGGCGCCAAGCGCGTAATCATAGCCGATTTCAGGCCACGCTTGCCTCGAAGCGCGGGACGGCGGACAGCAATTTGCGGGTGTAATCGTGGCGGGCGTCGCGCAGGACCTGTTCGGCCGAGCCGGCTTCGACGATGCGGCCGCCCTGCATCACGGCAATGTCGTCGGCCAGGTATTCCACGACGCCGAAATTATGCGTGATGAACAGGTAGGCCATGCCCAGTTCTGCCTGCAGATCATGTAGCAGATTCAGGATCTGGGCTTGCACCGAGACATCCAGCGCGGACGTGGGTTCGTCGCACACCATCAGCCTGGGTTCGACCGCCAGGGCGCGGGCGATGGCGATGCGTTGGCGCTGGCCGCCCGAAAATTCATGCGGGTAGCGGTTCACGGCGTCTTTGCGCAGGCCGACCTGATCGAGCAGGCGGGCAACGCGGGTCTGGCGCTCGAGCAGGTCGTGTTCGGGGTGTAGCGAGGCAAGGCCTTCGTCCAGGATTTCGCCGACACGCATGCGCGGGTTCAAGGACGCGAAGGGGTCCTGGAAGATGATTTGGATGTCGCGCCGCAGGGTGCGCAGCGCGGCGGGCCGGGCGGTCAGCAGGTCGCGGCCCTCCCAGGTGGCCTGGCCGGTGACGTCGGCGTTGCCGTCGAGCAGGCGCAGCAGGGCTTTGCCGGTGGTGGTCTTGCCACAGCCTGATTCGCCCACCAGGGCCAGGGTGCGGCCGGCGGCGAGCGAGAAGTTGATGCCGTCCACGGCCTTGACGACGCCGACGGTCCGGCGCAGCAGGCCTTTGCGGATGGGAAAGTGGACCTTCAGATCCCTAACCACCAGCAGGGGCATGGTGACCGGAGCGGGCATGACCAGGCTTGCGGGTTCCGGTACGTGAACGGCGTCGACGACTTCCTTGCCTGACGCGTCCTGCGCCGCGGAGGCTTCGATGGCGTCGATGCGTACGCAGCGCACGCCGTGCCGAGCGTCGGTCCAGATCAGCGGCGGCGGGGCGGCGTCGCAGATGCTTTGGTGGGCGGGGCAGCGGTCGGCAAAGCGGCAGCCGGTAAAGATCTGGTTCAGCGGCGGAACGGTGCCGGGGATGGCGGCCAGCTTTTCGCCGCGGCGGTCCATGCCGGGCAAGGCCGCGAACAGCAGCCGGGCGTAGGGGTGGCGCGGGTGGTTGAAGAAGGTGTCGGCAGGCGCGGTTTCGACGATCTGGCCGGCATACATCAGCGCAACGTGGTGGGCTATGTTGCGGACGACGCCCAGGTCATGGGTGATCAGCAGCATGGCCATGCCCAGCTCGCGTTGCAGGTCGCCGAGCAGCGTGAGCACTTGCGCCTGGATCGTGACGTCGAGCGCGGTGGTGGGTTCGTCGGCAATCAGCACGTCGGGCTCGGCGGCGAGCGCGATGGCGATCATGACGCGTTGCTTTTGCCCGCCCGATAGCTGGAAGGGATAGTCGTCGATGCGCCGCTCGGGCTCGGGAATGCCGACGCGGCGCAGCCAGTCGATGGCCTTCTCGCGCGCAGCGGCGCCGCGCAACGCGGTGTGGGCATGAATGGTTTCGACGATCTGGTCGCCTACCCGCATGACCGGGTTCAGGCTGGTGGCCGGTTCCTGGAAGATGATGCCGATCTTGCCGCCGCGCACCTTGCGCATGTCGTATTCGGGCAGGCGGTTGACGTCGACGTCCCGCAGCCGGGTCTGGCCGCCCGTGATGCGGCCGGCGTCGGGCAACAGGCGCAGCAGGGCCAGGGCGGTCATGCTCTTGCCACAGCCGGACTCACCTACCAGGGCGAACGTCTTGCCTTCGGCAATCGTCAGGCGCAGGGCGTCGACGGCGTGGACGAGGCCATGGTCGCTATCGAGCACCACGCTCAGGTCATTCACTTCCAGCAAGGGGGAATCCTGGATCACGGCGTTCATGGGCGGACCGTCCGGGTGACGCGTTTGCGGGCCCACGCGGGGCGGAAGGCGCGCGCGCGGGGATCGAAGGCTTCCCGGACGGCATCCGCAAACAGGTTGGCCGACAGCACGAGTGCCAGCATGAAAACGAAGGCGGACAGCAGGTTCCACCAGATCATGGGGTCGCGCGACATTTCCAGCCGCGCCAGGTTGATCATTGACCCGAACGAATTCATGGACGGGTCCACGCCCACCCCGAGATAGGACAGCACGGCTTCGTATAGCACCAGGGTGGAAAATTCCAGCACCACGGTGATCAGGACGATGTGCATGACGTTGGGCAGCAGGTGCCGGATCATGATGCGCGTGTGGGACACCCCGAAGGCGCGCGCGGCCTGTACATAATCCAGTTCGCGCAGCTTGAGCGTTTCGGCGCGCAGCAGCCGGCACAGCCCTGCCCAGCCCGTCACGCCCAGGATGATGCACAACAGGAACAGGCGCAGGTCGGCGCGTTCGGCGCCGGTCGCGAACATCTCGGGGTTGTTGTCGATGAACACCTGCACCATCAGCACGCAGGCTGCGATCAGCAGCACGCCAGGGATTGAGGTGAGCGTGGTGTAGACGTACTGGATCAGATCGTCGACCCAGCCCTTGAAGTAGCCGGCCATGATGCCCAGCGACAAGGCCAGCGGCAGGGTCGCCAGGGTGGTCAGGCTACCGATGATCAGCGCGGTCCGGAAGCTCTTGATGGTCTGCACCAGCACGTCGTTCCCGGTGCTGTCGGTGCCCATGACGTGATAGCCGGTGGACAGGGACGCGGCCACGCCGGTCAGCAGGCACAGGATGCCGAAGGTGATCATCATGGCCCGCCACGGCACTGGCGTGCGGCGCTCGGCAATCGCATCCCAGGTGGCGCGGGGCGTGAGGCCGCGCACGTGCGAAATGGCCGCGCCGACCAGCAGGCAGGCAACGAGGGCCACCAGCGCCCCGCCGACAAGCCCGGTCAGGCCCCGGCGCAGCACGTCGCCCAGCCATTGCGAGTCCGGGTCTTTCAGGTGCGCACCGCCAAACCGCAAGCGGGGAAAGTCACGCACGGGCTGGCCATTGACCAGCACCGATTCCTTGTTGAACTGGCGCACGGCCAACGGCGCGGAATAGGTCTTTTCCCGTCCGGCGACCGGCTTTTCCAGCAGCGCATCAAGCACGGACTTGGTGACCGGCGCATAGGCGCGCGCCGAGGTGCCGCCCTTGGCGCCTTCGACCTTGACGGCTTCGAGCAGCGGGCGATAGTGCAGCGAATCCAGCACGCCGATCAGCACGAACGCACCCAGCACCACCGCGGCGCACATGGCGGGCGTGTCCTGCGCCACCCTGCCCCACGTGGCGCGCAGGTTGGGCGACCGGTAGGCGCGCCAGGCATAGAAGGCCACTGCCAGCAGCAGCACGAACAGGGCGATGTCGGTCCACAGCAGAACGATCTTGGGCATGCGGTTTACTCGAACCGCACGCGGGGGTCCGCGAGCGTGTAGGAAATATCGGCCAGGATCAGGCCGATGATGTAAAGGACCGAGCCAATGAAAACCATGGCGCGGACGATGGCGAAGTCCTGTGCGTTGATGGCGTCCATCGTGAAGCTGCCCAGGCCCGGAATGCCGAAGAAGGACTCGGCGATCAGGCTGCCCATGAACAGCAGCGGAATGGTCGCGATGGTGCTGGTCAGGATGGGCAGCATGGCGTTGCGCAGCACGTGGCGGAACAGCACCAGGCGTTCCGACAGCCCCTTGGCGCGGGCCGTGCGCACGTAGTCCTTGCCGACCTCTTCAAGGAACAGCGCGCGGTAGAAGCGGGCTTCGGGCCCCAGCCGCGCGATCAAGGCGACCAGCACGGGCAAGGCCAGGAAGCGCAAGGCGTCCAGCCCGGCCGCGTACCCCGACAGAGGCACCAGCCTGAGGGTCTTGGAAAACAGGAACTGGCCGGCAATGATGTAGAACAGTGACGATATGGACAGCATCGCCACGCACAGCACCACCCCCCAGAAGTCCAGATAGGTACCTCGGAAGAACACCAGCATCAACGAGAAGGCAACACTGGCGATCAACCCCAGTATGAAGGTCGGCAAGGCCAGCGCCAGGCTCGGCCCGGCGCGCTGCCGCACTTCGTAGCCGATATCGCGTCCCGCATCGGACGCGCCAAAATCCAGCGCGAACAGCTTGACCGACCTTTCGAAAAAGATGGTGTCGGTGACCTTCTTGACGCCTTCGGCCTGTCGGTTGATCAACATCGGCTTGTCATACCCGCGCTCGACCTTCCACTTTTCAATGGCGTCGGCGCTGACCCGCCGGCCACCGATGGACAGCCGCGCCATGTCATCGGGCGTGTTCACCGCGAAGAACAGCAGGAAGGTGAAGAGATTGACGCCGACCAGGATCAGCGCGCCATACAGCACACGGCGGATGATGTAGGCGGTCATGGCTGGCCCTCCTCGCCGGTGTGCAGCGCGGTGGCGCCTTCCCGGCGGCGCAGCATGCGCACGGCCGGCACGATCATCAATGCCAGCACGGCCGCGACCAGGATCAGCGGCCACCACACCGGCCGGTTCCACTCGTCGATCTTGCGCGCACGCAGCGCCGGGTCGAGCTTCATGTATTGAAGGTTGTTGCGGATCATCTGGGTCGGCTTTCCGTTCCCTACCCATTGATGGTAGGCGCCGCCCGACTTGGGAAAGTAGCCGAACATCCAGGGTGCGTCCTGCTGCACGATGGCGGTCATGCGTTCGATGATCTTCTCCTTGTCCGGACCGTCGTCCAGGAACTTCATCTGCTCGAACAGCCTATCGAATTCGGGGTTGGCGTAGTTGGACGCGTTTTCGCCGCCCGACGTGGCCTTGCCATTGGGTCCATACAGCAGGAACAGAAAGTTTTCGGCGTCGGGATAGTCGGCGTTCCAGCCCCACAGATAGATCTGGGCCACGCCGCGCAGCATCTTGTCCTGGAAGCGGTTGTAGTCGGTGGTGCGGATTTCGAGCTGGATGCCCAGCTTGGCGTACTGGCGCACCATCCAGTCGAATTGCGATCGGGCGGCGGGCGACACGCCCCCCATCGCGTCGTAGTTCAGGACCAGCGGCTGCCCGGTGACGGCATTGCGGCCCGCCGGGTAGCCTGCTTCAGCCAGCAACTGCTTCGCCACATCCAGCGATTTGCGCTTCACGCCATTGCCATCGATGTCATACACCACCGGGTTGGCGCCCGCGGGCACGTCGCGATAACCAAGCAGCCCCGGCGGCAAGGGGCCATGCGCGACCTGCGCCTGGCTGTTCTCGAAAATGGTGACGTACTCTTCCCAGTCCACCGCAATGCTGATGGCCTGGCGCAGCTTGCGGTTGCGTTCCTGTTGCTCGGGGGTTTCGCCCTTCCCCACCACCGGATCTTTCCAGTTGAAGCCCATGTACCAGTTCTGGGTTTCGACGGTGGTGGGCAGCCGGATGGCGCGGTCCGCGAACAGCGCGGCCTTTTCCTTCGAATCGCCGATCGCCACCAGATAGGCCACGCCGTATTCGCCGCGATCTGCCTGCGGCACGTCGTAGTAGCCCTGCATGAATTTGCCTTGCAGCGGCACGCCTTCCTTTTCGATGTTGAAGACGATGCGGTCGATGAACGGCGTGGGCTTGCCGCAATCGGCCAGCAGGCCCTGGGCACGGTCTTCGTCCGACCCGTCGCACGGATACGGCTCGCCCCGGTAATTGGGATTGCGCGAAAGCACGTGCCGACGGTTCTCCTTGTATTCGGTCAACATGTACGGGCCCGTGCCCACCGGCCAGTAATTGAGCGTCAGATTCTTGGCCGCCATGCCGGGCTGGTTGTAGAACTGGTCGGCTTCCCACGGAATGGGCGAAAAGAAGGTCATCGCCAGCCAGTACTTGAACTGCGGATACTTGCCTTTGACGCGAATGCGCAAGGTGTGCGGATCGAGCGCTTCGGCGCCTTCGAACGCATACTTGCGCAGGTCCAGCCACGGCAGATCGCGATTGGTGGGGTCCAGGCCCTTGCGCATTTCCTTGTCGATGGCGCGAAGGCGGTCGCCGTACTCTTTCAGGCCGACGATGTAGTCGGTCATGTGCGCATAGATGGGCGACGTCACGCGGGTCGTGGCCAGCCGCCGGATGGCATAGACGTAATCGTCGGCCGTCATCTCGCGCGTGCCGGTTTGTGGAAAGTCCGGCACGCCGTATTTGTCCTGCAGGTCGGCCGGGGTCAGGTGCCGATAGACATCCTTGCCTTGCGCATCGACGGCAAAGGCTGGATGCGGCTGAAAGCGGATGCCTGGCTTGATCGGGATGTCATACACGCTTTGCGCAACCTGGTCGCCCGGCACATCGGCGGGTAGCGGCTGGCCCTGCGCATCCAGGTAGGTGGGCTCGACCACGTCCCGCGCGGCACGCGGCACCAGCTGATACGGCCGCTTCAGATAGTGATAGCCGTATAGCGTTTCGTAGATGTTGTAGGTGTAGGGCGTCTCGTCGACCGAATACGAGCTGGTGGGATCGAGGTACTTGGGAGAGCGCTGCGTGAATGCGGTGTACATCGCATTCTCGCGCTGCGCGTCGGCGGTGTAGGGACTATTGAGCGGGGTCCGTTCATCGGGGTCGCCCGATGAACAGGCTGCCCCCGCGACAGCAACGCAGGCCAGGCTGGCCACCAGGACCAGGCGTCGTACGCCGGACCACGCCCCACGAGCGTTCGTTGTTGCACCACAAGCGCGCGTCAAGCGCATCGACCCTCTCCCCGTGTGAGCTGAGGGGAAGAATAGCAAAATCCGGGCCGACGACGCGCCGGTAATCCCTAGAACGTGTAGGTGACGCCGACCACGGTCACGATCGGGTTGAGCTTGGTCTTGGTTTCGCTCTCGATGACTGCGCCAGTCGGCAACGTCGTCTTGAGATTGATCGTGGTCCGCAGCGGCAGATAGGACATCGACACGCCCACGCCCCACCGTTCATTGATCTTGTAGCCCGCGCCAATATTGAAGACCGGCACGAACTTGCTGTCGATGTCGGCGTCGGTGCGGCCGGCCGACGTGGCGCCGCCCGTGAAGCGGCTGGACAGCACGCCCTGGAACCGGTCCGTCAGTTTGACGTCGCCATACCAGACCCGGCTGACGCCAACACCGACGAAAGGACGGAGCCGCTGCGAGGGTTCACCGAAGTGATAGCGCAGCAGCACCGACGGGCTGTATTGCTTGGCCGAACCCAGTTCGCCGACCGGTTCGAGCGACTTGGCGCCCTGCAGGTGATAGCGCGGCGGTATCCCGAAGACCGCTTCGACGGCGATCTGGTTGGTGATGAAGTATTCGACGGTCAGGCCCAGCGTGTTGGCGTTGCCGACGCTCGATCCGGTATTGGGCACTTCGCCTGCAATGGCCGAAGGCGATGTGATGCGCAGGGGTTCGCCCTTTTCCTGCGGACTGAGCCGGTACCAACCTGCTCCCAAAACAATGGATCCGGCCTGATCTGCGTACGCCGAGGCCCCCGCCAGCAGCATTGCCGCGCCCATTATCCCAGTCAGTACTTTCATGGTGGTCCTTGATCACGAAGATGGCGACTTCGGACAGGCCAGGCCACGCGGCCGCATCACGAAGTTCGTACGACCGTTTTACCCCAAATGGCTTAAACAAGGACTAGTGCGATCCCTTACTGATGTTCCCTTGGAGGCATACCGTTGTTTTCGAGGAATCGGGTATTGACGTGTCGGGGTCGGGCCAGCTACGCAGTGCCCGCTGGCAATCGCCAATTGCGTCGGATTGTTTTTACTGCTGACGCACTCGCCTGCTCAGCCGAAAATACCCGCACCCCCACGTCAGTCATCACCCATGAAACTGCCCCCTGGATCGAACGTATCCGCCAGAACGTCGCCGTCAGACTGTTCCTTGATTCCGCCGAACGGTGGTCGTCGCATCGCGCGTCCAGCAAAGGCGCGGCGCTGGCGCTGTACATGGTGTTTTCCCTAGCGCCCACGCTGTTGCTGGTCATCGCGGTGGCCGGCTTCTTTTTTGGCGACGAGGCGGTGCGCTCGCAATTGGTCAACGAGATGCGGGGGCTGCTGGGAACGCAGGGAGCCGAAGTCATCCAGACGGTATTGGCAAGCGCCAAGCATTCGGATAATGGCCTGATCGCCGCGATGATTTCGGCAGGCCTGCTGATATTTTCCTCCACCACCGCCTTCAATGAACTGAAGGAAAGCCTGGATGAATTGTGGGATGTCGAACCGGGCAGGAAATCCGGCGCGTGGGGATTGATGCGCACGCGGGTGCTGTCGTTTGGCCTGGTGCTGGTGCTGGCGCTGTTCCTGCTGATGTCGCTGGTGGTGGACGCGGGCCTGGCGGCCTTGCAGAATTATTGGGGGGATATGTGGCTGGGGTCGGCGTATGCCGTGACCGCCCGCGTGATATCGAATGTCTTTGCGTTCGGGGTCGTGGTCACGCTGTTTTCGGTGGTGTTCAAAATGCTGCCCAGTACGCGTATCGCCTGGTCCGACGTGATTCTGGGCGCCGTGGTCACGGCGGCGCTGTTTACCGTTGGCAAGGTGCTGATCGCCATTTATCTGGGCCAGGGGTCGATCGCGTCGTCATATGGCGCGGCGGGCTCCGTTATTGCGCTGATTCTGTGGATCTATTATTCGGCGCAGATTTTCTTTTTCGGCGCCGCGTTCACCCGCCAATATGCGCTGACCTTCGGCAGCAAACAGCACGAAGCTCCGGAGCATCCGCCCGACCAACGCACGCCACCCGCGCGGCCCACTGCTCCGTAGGCCGCGTCAGCCCGCCTTGCCGCCCTTGACCATGGTCTTCCAGCGCTTGTCGAAGGCGGACACGAAGCTCAGGCCGGCCCGCGATGGCGGACAGAACATGCTGTGGACGATCTGCACCTTGACCTTGGCCGCGACCTTATAGGGTTTCACCACGAGGCCCGGGAATGCGTCGCCAGCCAGCGTCAGCGCGTCCACCACGGCAACCCCGGTGCCGGCGGACGCAAACCAACAGGCGCTGTGGCTGGCGTGCACTTCGACGCTGACATCCAGCCGGTCCAGCGCCTTTTCGTAGACCTGCGCCTGGCTCAGCCCGTAGAACAGCGTGTGGGGAAATTCGATCAGCTTGTGGCCGATCAGATCGGCCGGCGCGATGACCCGCTTGCCCGCCAGCGGATGGTCCGCATGCATCACGCACACCAGCGCGCATTCGTAGCGCGCCAGCGTCGACACATTCGGATGGTCGATCGGCAGCGACGTAACGGCCAGATCGGCATTCTGGTCCAGCACGCTTTGATCCAGATCGCCGCCCACATGGAAGTCGACGCGGGTAAGAAGGTCGGGTTCCTGCGCCTGCAGGTCGGCGATCAGCCGCGGCAACAGGCTGACCCCCAGGCTGGGTGACGTCACCACGGATAGGCGCCGGCTGACCGGATTGGCCAGGTCATGCGACAGCATACGGATCTTTTCGACCTTTTCCCAAAGATGCGCCACCTCGCTGTAAAGCCGCTTGGCGTCTTCGGTCGGGATCAGGCGGCCCTTGACCCGATCGAACAAGCGCAGGCCGGTACGTTCTTCGGCACTGGCCAATACCTTGCTCACGGCTGGCTGCGAGACGTGCAGAAACTCCGCCGCGCGGCCCACCGCGCCGGTCAGCATCACGGCTCTGAACACTTCCATCTGTCGCAAATTCATGCCAACACATTCCTGCGGGTGACGTTGATGCCGCTGCGCGACAAGGGATGGCAACTGCGCCGTATTCCGACACACATCGCACGGCCATGCAATAGATATCAGAGGCTAGGCAGGAGTAGCATGGATTATCGAAAACACAGGGGGAAACCATGGCCGACCTGCATCCTTATATCCAGTTTCTGGGCGGCCTGCCGCAGTTTGAAATAGATCATCGGGCGGGCACAGCCGTGGAAATGCGCACCGGCGCCGTGGTCAGCAAGTACAACGGAAGCGCGCCGCATCATGCGCACTGCCTGGCGATCGTATGGCCTGGCCAACCCGGGGATCAGCCAGTGCTGGTGTCAGCCACCAAATACGTGCCGCTGCAGGTCAGCCTGGCCATCCAGCTGGGCGCGCCGCGGGCCGATCTGCTTGCCGCCAGCCGCCACATCTTCACTCAAGCCGGGGAAGCGCACTGACGCCGACACGCAAGTTGTAGCCGCCGCGGAAACAGTAATTGCGTTCAGTTACGTGCTGCCAGGCCGTCGGTGCCCCGCGTGAGGATTGCGTCGATACAATGCGTAGCGTCCCGTAACCCCGTCGGCGGCCTGGGCAACTGGTCTAGAGTTGCTTCAGGGTTCCCGTGCGCGCGGTGTTTTCATTGCTGTCGTCCTTCCCGCTGCGTCGCCCCTGACTATGAATCTATCGCGTCACCTGAAGCCGCTGCATCTGTATCTGATCATTCTGGCCATGCTCGGCGCGGTGTTTGCCGCCGATGCAGCCACGCCGCTGGGCATCGCGGTCTGGATCTTCTATCTGGCGCCGGTCATCGTGTGCCTGTTGTCCAGCGACCGGTTCACGCCCTTCTACGTCGCGGCATCCGCCAGCCTGCTGCTGCTGATCGGCTATTTCATTTCGCCCAACGTCAGCCTGACCAATAGCTGGAATCCGGCCGTCAACCGGATCATGGGCGCCCTGACCGCGTGGTCGCTGGCCTTCGTCGCCCACCTGTACATTACGTCGAGCGCCACGCTGCGCCGGCTGGCATGGATTCAGCAAGGCCGTATGCTGTTCAGTCAGGACATGCAAGGTGAGCTGACCGCCAAGGAGATTGCCAGCAAGGTCCTGGGCACCATGTCCAAGTACCTGGATGCCAAGGTGGGCGCGCTGTATGTGCTGGAAGGCCAGACGCTGCGTCGCGCCGGCGCCTGGGCCTTGCCGGAAGACAATGCCGCGCCGGCCACCGTGCGGGTGGGTGAAGGTCTGTTGGGCCAGGCCGTGGCCGATCGCAAGGCAGCGGTCGTGACCGACCTTCCAGCCAGCTATCTGAAGGTGGGCAGCGCGCTGGGCGAAGCGACGCCAGCCCGCGTCCTGATTGCGCCGTTGACGGCCGACGGCCGGGTGGTGGGCGCCGTGGAACTGGGCTTCATGTCGGCCAAGGCCGACCTGAAAGACGAACTGGAAGTGGTCGAGTCGTCGGCCGAGAGCATCGGCGCGGCCTTGCGTTCGGCGGCGTACCGCACGCGGCAGGAAGAGCTGCTGGAAGAAACGCAGCGGCAGAGCGAGGAACTGCAGGTCCAGCAGGAAGAGCTGCGTGTTTCGAACGAGGAACTGGAAGAACGCAGCCGTGCGCTGATGGATTCGCAGGCCCGCCTGGAAACGCAGCAGGCCGAGCTGGAACAGACCAATGTGCAACTGGAAGAACACACACAAAGCCTGGAACGCCAGAAGCGGCACCTGATCGAAGCGCAAAAACGCCTGGCGGAGAACGCCGAGACGCTGGAACGGGCCAACCAGTACAAGTCGGAATTCCTGGCCAATATGTCGCACGAGCTGCGCACGCCGCTGAACAGTTCGCTGATCCTGTCCAAGCTGCTGGCCGACAACAAGGACGGCAATCTGACGAGCGAGCAGGTGCGTTACGCCAACACCATCTATTCGTCCAATACGGATCTGCTGGTGTTGATCAACGACATTCTGGATCTGTCCAAGGTCGAAGCCGGCCATATCGAAATCACGCCGGAACCGGTTGCGTTGAACACGGTGCTGTCGTCGCTGCAGCAATCGTTCCAGCCGGTAGCCACGCAGAAAAAGCTGGGACTGCGGATCGAGAAGGCCGACAACGCGCCGGAAGTGCTGGTGACCGACAACCAGCGCCTGCAGCAGATCCTGAAGAATCTGCTGTCCAACGCCTTCAAGTTTACCGACAGCGGCGAGGTGGTCCTGCGCGCGTCGGCCGTGGACGCCGACAACGTGCGCTTCGACGTGATTGACACTGGCATCGGGATTCCCGCGGCACAGCAGGACGTGATCTTCGAAGCCTTCCGCCAGGCCGATGGCACGACCAGCCGGAAGTACGGCGGCAGTGGCCTGGGCCTGTCGATCTCGCGCGAATTCGCCCACCTGCTGGGCGGTGACATCACGGTGGCGAGCACCCCGGGTCAGGGCAGCACGTTCTCGTTGACCGTTGCGATTCGCGCCGAGGCATCCAACCCTGCCGAGCCCAAGGCAGCACCTGCCACGCACACCGCGCCGGCCAGCCCGCAGGCGCCGGCGACGCGCCCCCGCGCCGCGACCACGTCGACCGTGGGTGTGCACACGCCCGCGTCCCAGCCCCGCCCTATCGTCACGGCCTCGGACCCCCTGCCGGTGGTGGTTGCGCCCGAAGACATTGCCGACGATCGCAACAACCTGACGCGCGGCTCGCGCCTGATTCTGGTCATTGAGGACGACCCGGACTTCGCGCGGATCCTGTACGACCTGGCGCACGAGCTGGACTTCGATTGCGTCCACGCCAATACGGCAGCCGAGGGTATTCGCCTGGCGCAGACGCTGCGCCCCAGCGGCATCCTGCTCGACATGGGCCTGCCCGACAATTCCGGTCTGCTGGTGCTGGAACGCCTAAAACGCGACCCGGCAACGCGTCACCTGCCGATTCATGTGGTGTCGGTGGCCGACCATACCGAAACCGCGCTGCTGCTGGGGGCCATCGGCTACACCTTCAAGCCGTCGGCGCGCGACGAACTGGCCCAGGCGATTCTGTCCCTGGAAGCCAAGCTGCGCCAGCGCATGCGCCGCATTCTGGTGGTCGAGGATGACCCGGCGCTGCGCGAGAACATCCAGCTGCTGCTGCAGACCCAGGACGTGGAACTGGAAGGCGTGGGTACCGTGGCCGAGGCGCTGGAGCGCCTGCGCGACAAGACGTACGACTGCATGGTCATGGACCTGGTGCTGCCCGACGGGTCGGGCTATGACCTGCTTGAAAAGGTGGGCGACAACCCCGAGCACAGCTTCCCGCCGGTCATCGTCTACACGGGCCGCTCGCTCACTTCCGACGAAGAGCAGCGGCTGCGCAGGTATTCCAAGTCCATCATCATCAAGGGCGCGCGGTCGCCCGAACGGCTGCTGGACGAGGTGACCCTGTTCCTGCACAGCGTGGAATCGGACCTTCCGGTCGAGCAGCAGCGCATGCTGAAGGAAGCGCGCAAACGCGACTCGGCATTCGAAGGCCGCCGCATCCTGCTGGCCGAAGACGACGTGCGCAACATCTTTGCGCTGTCGCAGGTGATCGAGCCGCTGGGCGCGCATCTGGAAATCGCCCGCAATGGCCGCGAGGCCCTGAACGTGCTGGCCCGCCATCAGCACATCGACCTGGTGCTGATGGACATCATGATGCCCGAGATGGATGGCATCGCCGCCATGCAGGAAATCCGCAAGCGCAGCGAATTCAAGAAGCTGCCGATCATTGCGCTGACCGCCAAGGCCATGCCGGCGGACCGCCAGCGTTGCCTGGATGCAGGCGCGAACGACTACATTTCCAAGCCGCTGGACGTCGACAAGCTGTTGTCGTTGTGCCGCGTGTGGCTGCCGCAGTAAACGCCCGGGCGCCCCGCCATGCCGATCAACCACGCCGATTTCGACCTTGAGCTCAGGCTGCTGCTGGAGGCGATCTATCACAAGTACCAGCACGACTTCCGGAACTACTCGGCGTCGTCGCTGCGCCGGCGCATGGCCCAGGCGCTGACCTATTTCCGGTGCCGGTCGCTGTCCCAGCTGCAGGACCGGGTGCTGCACGACCCGGATGTCTTTCCGCAGATGCTGCAGTTCCTGACGGTGCAAGTCAGCGAGATGTTCCGCGATCCCAGCTACTTCAAGGCGATCCGGGACAAGGTCGTGCCTATCCTGCACACCTATCCGTCGGTCAAGATCTGGGTGGCGGGCTGCAGTTCGGGCGAGGAACTGTGGTCGCTGGCGATCCTGATGGAAGAGGAAGGCCTGGCCAACCGCACGTTGTTCTATGCAACCGACATCAATCCCGAAGCGCTGCGCCTGGCCGAGGCGGGCATCTATCCGACCGACCGGATCGCGGGCTTCAGCAAGAACTACCTGGCGGCGGGCGGCAAGCGTTCGCTGTCGGACTACTACCACGCGGCGTATGGCGCGGCCTCGTTCGCGCGCGGCCTGAAGTCGCAGATGGTGTTTGCCAATCACAGCCTGGCGACCGACAGCGTGTTTTCGGAAGTGCATATGGTGTCCTGCCGCAATGTGTTGATCTATTTCAACCACGAACTGCAGGACCGCGCCGTTACGCTGTTCAAGGACGCCCTGATCCGCCGCGGCTTCCTGGGGCTGGGCAGCAAGGAAAGCCTGCGATTCGGGGCCTGTGCGGAAGACTTTGACGATTTTGCGCCCCAAGACCGGATTTTTCAGAAAAGATGAGCCATGACGCCTATTGAAAGCGGCATACCCCCGGGCGGTGTGCCCGACGCGCGGCCCAGCGTTGCCGGCATTCCGTCGCGAGTCACCACGGTGGTGATCGGTGCATCGGCCGGCGGGGTCGAAGCGCTGGGCGTGCTTCTGCCCGCCCTTCCCCCAGACTTTGCCCCCTCGGTCATCGTCGTCCTGCATATCGTGGCCGACCGCGAAAGCCTGCTCACCCAGATTTTCAGCGAGCGCTGCGCACTGCCGGTAAGTGAAGCGGTCGACAAGGAACCCGTACGTAGTGGCCACATCTATTTTGCGCCACCGGATTATCATCTCCAGGTGGAAACCGATGGGGCGTTCTCGCTGTCGATGGATGACCCCGTCAACTATTCGCGCCCATCCATCGACGTGCTGTTTGAATCGGTGGCCTGGAGCGTGGGCGACCGGGCGCTGGGACTGCTGCTGACCGGCGCCAATGCCGATGGCGCAGCCGGCCTGGCCGCGATCCGGGCCGCAGGTGGGGCCACCTGGGTGCAGGACCCGGCAACGGCGTTTGCCGAAGCCATGCCGCGCAGCGCCATCGAGCGCGATGCGGCCGAAGAAATCTTGACGTTGCCGGCCATGGCGCGCCGGCTGGGCGGCTGGCGTTCGACCGAAACGGTCGGACGACAGACCGCGAGCTAATGGAGAAAACGATGTCCCGCACCGTCAAGATTCTCGTCGTCGACGATATCGAACAGAATATCGTCGCGCTCGAAGCCCTTGTTGCGCGCCCTGACCTGGAGCTGCTGCGCGCCTATTCCGGCGCCGAGGCGCTCGAACTGCTGCTCGATAACGACGTCGCATTGGCCCTGGTCGACGTGCAGATGCCCGGCATGGACGGGTTCGAGCTGGCCGAATTCATGCGCGGCAGCCCGCGCACCCGGCACGTTCCCATCATTTTCCTGACCGCTACCGACCGCAATACGCACCGCACCTTCCGCGGCTATGAAGCGGGCGCCGTGGACTTTCTGTACAAGCCTTTCGATCCGCACATTCTGCGCAGCAAAATCGAAGTGTTCGTGCAACTGCAGCACCAGAAGCTGCAGCTGGCCGAACAGCTCGACACCATGACGCAACTGCTGCGCACCAATGAGATGTTTGTCGCGGTGCTGGGCCATGACCTGCGCAACCCGCTGTCGGCCATCGTCAACACGGCCGAGGTGCTGTTGCAGGTGTCGGCCGAACCGCGCGTCAAGACCGCCGCGGCCCGTATCCGCAACAGTGGCGGCCGCATGTCGCGCATGGTGGACCAGTTGCTCGACATTGCGCGGGTGCGGTCGGGCCGGCTGGAACTGAGCCCGGAACGCATCGACCTGACCGTGCTGTGCGAACACATCGTCGAAGAGTTCCAGTTGCCGGAAGGCGAACGGCGCGTCGAACTTGCGTACACCGGCGACACCTTCGGGGAATGGGACGCCGACCGCCTGTCGCAGGTGGTGTCCAACCTGGTCGGCAATGCCCTGCAGCATGGCGCGGCCGACGAAGGCATTTCGGTCAAGGTGGACGGCACCGAGGCCGACAGCGTCAAGATCGCGATCCGCAATGCCGGCACCATTCCTGCCGAGGTCCAGGCCAACATCTTCCAGCCCTTCAATTTCACCAAGTTCCGGCATGACGGGGGCAAGGGGCTGGGTCTGGGCTTGTACATCGCCAAGGAATTGGTGCGCAGCCATCATGGCGAAATGAGCGTGTGCAGCGATACCACCGGCCACACGGTCTTCACCATTCACCTGCCGCGGCATTTCGTCCACGGCCCGGTCGACGAACCTGCACAGGCGGAAAAACAATGGGTCTTCTGATCAATGGAGTCTGGCAGGAACACGAGCCGCCTGCCGATGCGGGTGGGCGCTTCGTGCGCAAGGACGCCGTCTTTCGCAACTGGATCACCGCCGACGGCGCCCCCGGCCCGACCGGCAACGGCGGCTTCGCGGCCGAGGCCGGGCGCTACCACCTGTATGTGAGCCTGGCCTGCCCGTGGGCGCACCGCACGCTGATCTTTCGCGAGCTCAAGGGCCTGCAGCAGATGATCCCGGTCTCGGTCACGCACTGGCTGATGGGCAAGCAAGGGTGGTCGTTCGAGCCCGCGCCGGGCGTGGTGCCCGATCACGTCAACCAGGCCAGTTTCGTGCACGACCTGTATGCCCTGGCTGACCCCGACGTGACGACGCGGGCCACGGTACCCGTGCTGTGGGACACCTTTACCAAAAGCATCGTCAGCAACGAGTCGGCCGACATCATCCGCATGTTCAATTCGGCTTTCGATGGGGTGGGCGCGTTGCCTGGCGACTTCTATCCCGCCGACCTGCGGGCCGGCATCGACGTGGTGAACGCACGGGTCTACGACACCTTGAACAACGGCGTCTACAAGGCGGGCTTTGCAACGACCCAGGCCGCCTATGAAGACGCCGTGTTTCCCCTGTTCGACACCCTGGACTGGCTGGAAGCGCGCCTGGGCACACAACGCTACCTGATGGGCGATCGCCTGACCGAAGCCGACTGGCGGCTCTTCACGACATTAGTCCGCTTCGACGCCGTGTACGTCGGGCACTTCAAGTGCAACCTGCGGCGGCTGATCGACTACCCCAATCTGTGGGGCTTTGCGCGCGAGCTATATCAAATGCCGGGCGTGGCCGGCACGGTCAACTTCGATCACATCAAGCGGCACTACTACATGAGCCATGCGAATGTGAACCCGAGCGCGGTGGTGCCGGCAGGCCCCGTACTGGATTTCATGGCCTCGCACGGCCGGGGATAGCCGCACGCTTCTAGTGCAGCGCACAAGGTTGGGGTGGCCGCATGCCCTGGGACCGTGCCCGCCAGCAGGCATGACGCTGGTGGCGTCACACCTGCCAACGCTTTGATTTGCAAGGATTTATTCAACGCTTCCAGGCTGTTTTTAAAGCTTGGCACAGGCTTTGCTTAACGGTATTCGACGGCCAATGACGGTCGTTGCTTGCCGCGGCATGGCGGTAGGAACAATGACGTTCCGCAACGAGACGATGCTTTGCATCGCTTTCGTGCGGGACGTTTTTTTGCCTGGAGCAATGGATGAAGCCGTTTACCCCGAAGCCGTCGATGCCCGTCGTTGCCTCTTCCCAGGGCCCCGCGGTATCCGATGTGCAACGCCGCAAGCTGATGACGACGACCTTGAAGGCCGCCGCCGGCGTGAGCATCATGAGCCTCGTCGATCCGCTGGTGCGTGCCGGCGCCTGGGCTGCCGGGTCCGACGCGCCTGAAAAGGCGGAGGTCAAGATCGGCTTCATTCCGCTGACCGACTGCGCGTCGGTCGTCATGGCTTCGGTGCTCGGCATCGACAAGAAATACGGCGTCAAGATCACGCCGTCCAAGGAAGCGTCGTGGCCCGGCGTGCGCGACAAGCTCGTGAACAATGAACTGGACCTGGCGCACGTGCTGTACGGCCTGGTGTACGGGATGCATCTGGGCGCCGGCGGTCCCAAGAAAGACATGGCCGTGCTGATGAACCTGAACCAGAATGGACAGGCCATCACCCTGTCGAACAAGCTGCTGGAAAAAGGCGCGAAAGACGGCCCGTCGCTGGCCAAGCTGATGCAGACCGAGAAGCGGGAATACACCTTTGCGCAGACTTTCCCGACCGGCACGCACGCCATGTGGCTGTACTACTGGCTGGCCACCTATGGCATCAATCCGATGAATGATGCCAAGGTCATTACCGTGCCGCCACCCCAGATGGTCGCGAACATGCGCGTGGGTGCGATGGACGGCTACTGTGTGGGCGAACCGTGGAATGCGCGCGCCATCATGGACAAGATCGGCTACACCGCCGAGACCACCCAGAACATCTGGAAGGGCCACCCCGAAAAGGTGCTGGGCTGCACCGCCGAGTTCGTGGCGAAGTATCCGAATACCGCCCGCGCCGTGACGGCCGCGGTGCTGGAAGCCGGCAAATTCATCGACGCGTCGGTATCCAATCGCCGCAAGACGGCCGAAACGATCGCCGCCCGGTCCTACGTCAACACCGACACCGACGTGATCCTGGATCGCATGCTGGGCCGCTACACCAACGGCCTGGGCAAGACCTGGGATGATCCCGACGCCATGAAGTTCTTTGCCGGCGGCGCCGCCAACTATCCCTACCTGTCCGATGGCATGTGGTTCCTGACGCAGCACAAACGCTGGGGCCTGCTCAAGGATCATCCGGATTACCTTGCCGTGGCCAGGCAGATCAATCGCATCGACATCTACAAGCAGGCCGCGGCCGCCACGGGCACGCCGCTGCCCAAGAGCGACATGCGGTCGTCCAGGCTGATCGACGGCGTGACCTGGGATGGCACCAACCCGACCGCGTACGCGGACAGCTTCAAGATCAAGGCGTAAGCGCCACCCCCGGTCACCAGGAGAATCCCATGACAGCCATTGCCAAACCCCTGCCGGTTACGCCGGCCGCCTCGGCGGCCCCATCGAAGGCGGGTTCCGCCACCGTCATCGATCTGCATCCGGACGTCGCCTCGCGGTCGGCCGAGGCACCGGTTGCCACCCCGGCCGTGCCCGCGCGCGCTGCCGCGGCCCCGGCCGCACCCGCCAATGCCGCCGGCCCAGGCGCGTTCGCGGAACGCTTCCAGTCCGTGGTCAGGACGCTGGCGGGCCCGGTCGCGGGCTTTGTGATGTTCATCCTGGTCTGGCAGGTCATCACGACCTTCGTGACCGAGATCCCCACCCCCGCCGTTACGTGGAAAGCGGCCGTGGCGCTGTTCTCGGATCCCTTCTACGTGGCCGGCCCGAATGACATGGGCATCGGCTGGAATGTGCTGGCGTCCTTGCAGCGCGTTGCGATCGGCTTTGGCCTGGCGGCCGTGGTGGGCATTCCGGTCGGCTTTGCGATCGGCCGCTTCAAGACCCTGAACGCCATGTTTTCGCCGGTCATCAGCCTGCTGCGTCCGGTGTCGCCGCTGGCCTGGCTGCCCCTGGGGCTGCTGCTGTTCAAGGCGGCCAACCTGGCCGCGATCTGGGCCATCTTCATCTGCTCGATCTGGCCCATGATCATCAACACGGCGGTCGGCGTGTCGCGCGTGCCGCAGGATTACATGAACGTGGCCCGCGTGCTGAACCTGTCCGAATGGAAGATCATCAAGAAGGTGCTGCTGCCTGCCGTCCTGCCCTACATGCTGACAGGCGTGCGCCTGTCGATCAGCACCGCCTGGCTGGTGATCGTTGCCGCGGAAATGCTGACCGGCGGAACGGGCATCGGCTTCTGGGTGTGGGACGAGTGGAACAACCTGAAGGTCGAACACATCATCATCGCTATCTTCGTGATCGGCATCGTCGGCCTGCTGCTGGAAGTCGCATTGATGCAGCTCGCCAAACGTTTCACCTATTCGGCTGACTGAGCAAGGAATCGACATGGAAAAGTTCGTTCGTATCGAAAACGTCGGCCAGGTCTTCAAGACCAAAAAGGGTCCGTTCGTGGCGTTGCGCGAGGTCAACCTGACGGTGGCGCGCGGCGAATTCATCACCCTGATCGGCCACTCCGGCTGCGGCAAATCGACCCTGCTCAACCTGATCGCCGGCCTGACGCTGCCGACCTCCGGCGTGCTGCTGTGCGCCGAGCGCGAAATCAACGGTCCGGGTCCCGACCGCGGCGTCGTGTTCCAGAACCATTCGCTGCTGCCCTGGCTGACCTGCGCGCAAAACGTCGAACTGGGCGTGGAGCGCGTCTTCGGCGACAAGGAAACCCGTGCTCAGGTCCGCGAACGGGTTCGCGCCGCGCTGGAACTGGTCGGGCTGACCCATGCGGCGCACAAGCACCCGCACGAGATTTCCGGCGGCATGAAGCAGCGCGTGGGCATCGCCCGGGCGCTGGCCATCGAACCCAAGGTGCTGTTGATGGACGAGCCCTTCGGCGCGCTGGACGCCCTGACCCGGGCGCATCTGCAGGACGAATTGCTGAAGATCGTTGCCAAGACGCAAAGCACCGTGATCATGGTGACGCACGATGTGGACGAAGCGGTGCTGCTGTCGGATCGCATCGTCATGCTGACCAACGGGCCGGCCGCCACCATAGGCGAGATCCAGGAAGTCAAGCTCGCCCGCCCGCGTGACCGGGTCGCGCTGGCCAATGAACCGGACTATCACGCATGCAAGGCGGCGGTGGTCGAATTCCTGTATCGCAAGCAGGCGCATCCGGCAGCAAAAGAAGCAGCATGACGCATCGACGGGTGTGCCTTGGGGCGGCCTGAGGCTCGGTCTTTCGTCAGGCTTCAAAACGGGCGCGGAACGGAGTAGCATCCGGTCTGCGCCCTTTTCATGAGCGCGCTCAAATATGAACGGTGATCGGCGATTGATCGATTCCCGTTGTGAAGCGATCGTTTTTTCGCGCTTCAGTTGTGCGGGGGCTCCCCTACTATTCGTGACGAAGTCATGCCATGACATGACCCTGATCGGAGACCCGCATGACACTGACGCGTTTTGCCGCCGCATTCGCCACCGTTGCCCTTTCTGCCGTCGCCTTCGGCGCCAGCGCGGACGACTACCCCAGCAAACCCATCCGTCTCGTGGTCGGCTTCACGGCCGGCGGCGGAAGCGACATCATTGCGCGCCTGGTTGCCGCCAAGATGTCCGAAGGACTGAACCAGCGCGTGGTGGTCGAAAACCGCCCCGGGGCGTTGTCGATGATTGCCAGCGAACACGTGGCGAAGTCGGCTCCCGATGGCTACACCGTGCTGTTGGGCGCGACCGGGTCCATGGTCGTCAACCCCGCCGTGTACTCGAACATGCGCTACGACACGGTCAAGGACTTCGTTCCGGTCTCGCTGATCGGCACCCTGCCCCTGGTGCTGGCCGTGAACGCCAACGGCCCCGCGCGCACCGTGCCCGAGCTCATCAACTACGCCAAGGCCAATCCAGGCAAGGCCAATTATTCGTCGGCCGCGGCGCCGTTCCAGTTGGCCGCCGAACAGCTGAATCTGCAGGCAGGCACGGCCTTCCAGAACATCTCGTACAAGGGCAGCACCGACGCCGTCAATGCGGTCATGGGCAACGACGTGCTCGCCACGTTTGCCGACCCCGTCGCCATTACCGCCGGGCTGCAAAGCGGCAAGCTGCGCGCATTGGCTGTTACGTCGGCAAAGGAAGATCCTTCGCTGCCCGGCGTGCCCACCTTCCAGCAGCTGGGCATGCAGAATATGGACATGCGCCTGTGGCAAGGACTGCTGGTCCCGGCCGGCACACCGCCCGCCATCGTCAAGCGTCTGCAGGATGAAGTCGCGCGCGTGGTGGCCATGCCCGAGGTACGCACCAAGTTCGTATCCTTCGGTCTGGAGCCGGTCAGCAGCACCTCGGCCGAGTTCTCACAGCAGATCGTGAACGACCTGGCGCGCTGGAGCGGCATTGCCAAAGCCGCCAACGTCAAGCTGGAAATGTGACGCGCCGGATGAGTGCCTCTCCCATCGAATTCTTCTTTGATCCGATCTCGCCCTACGGCTATCTGGCGTCCACGCAGATCGAGGCGCTGGCCGCGCGGCATGGCCGCACGGTCGACTGGCGGCCTGTTCTGCTGAGCGTGACCGTGCTGCAGATCATGGGTCTGAAGCCGGTGCCGCTGACGCCGCTGAAAGGCGACTACTCGCGTGACGACAAGCACCGTCTCGCGTCGCTGTTGGGCGTGCCCCTGGTCGAACACGGGCTGGGCGGCGCCGTGTCGCCGATCAAGTCCCTGCGCCTGTTCATGGCCCTGAAGGCGCGGGATCCGGCTTTGGCCGCACGATACGCACGGCGGCTGTGCGCGGCGCATTGGGCCGAAGGCCAGGACATCGGCGACGTGGCGGCGCTGGTCGGGGTGGCCGAATCCGTCGGCGTGACCGCGGCGGACCTGCATGACGCCCTGCATGACGAGGCGGTCAAGGAAGCCTTGCGCTCCGCCGTCGACGAAGCCGTGGCGCTGGGCGTGTTTGGCGTACCCACCTTTCGTGTCGACGACCAGTTGATCTGGGGGGTGGACCGGCTGTGGATGCTGGAACACTGGCTCGAGGTGGGCGCGTGGACGCCGCGCGGGGCGCGGGTGGACATCCCTCCCCTTGCCTGCCGTGAACAACCTGATTGCAAGGACTGACAACACGATGACGCTTTCCGATGCCCTTCTGCAATTTGCCCGCCTTGATGCCGCGACGTTGCTGCAACAGCGCGCGGCGCAACGCGGCTCGCACCCGTTCCTGCACTGGGCGCCGTTCGATGCGGCGGATGCCCGCACCTGGACCTACGCCCAATTCGCCGATGACGTCGCCCGGGTCGGCGCCGGCCTGAAGGCGCGTGGCGTGCAGCCTGGACAACGGGTGCTGATGCATCTGGAGAACTGTCCGGAACTGCTCATTACCTACTTCGCGTGTGCGCACATCGGCGCCATTTGCGTGCCGACCAATGCCATGGCGGCCGGGCCCGAACTGACGTACATGGCCGAACTGACCGAGGCGGTCGGCGCCATCACGCAGCCGCGCTTCGCCGCCAAGCTCGCCATTCATTGCCCGGACCTGGCCTGGCTGGCCATCACCTCCAGCGACGCCGGCGTCCCTTGCGAGCCCGGGACGGCGCCGTCGGCATCCGACAGCTTCGACGCGTTGCGCGTCCAGCCGCCCGCGCCTCTGCGCGCGCCCGATGCGTCGCAGCCCCTGTCTATCCTGTTTACGAGCGGCACGACGTCGCGCCCCAAGGGCGTGCTGTGGACGCATGCCAATGCGCTGTGGGCGGCCCGGCTGGGCGCGACGCAGCAAGGCTTTCGCGCCAATGACATCGTGCAGGTGTTCCTGCCGCTGTTCCATGTGGTGGGCCTGTCCTGGTCCGTGCTGCCGACGTTGTGGGCCGGCGCGACGGTCGTGCTGCAACCCAAATTTTCGGTCACGCATTATTGGCCCACGGCCATGCAGTACCGGTCGACCGTGGGCTCGCACGTCATCTTCAGCGGCAATGTGCTGGCGGGGCAGCCGGTGCCCGCGGGTCATGCCTTCCGCCAGTGGTGCAACGCCCTGTCCTTGCCGCAGCACGAAGCGGTCTTTGGCGTGAAGGTGCAAGGCGCCTGGGGCATGACGGAGATGGTGGCACAGGGCATCGTGGGGGACCTGTGGGCGCCCCAGCGGCCCGGGTCGATCGGCCGTCCATCGGTGGGCTACGGCATCCGGATCGAAAACGACCGCGGCGATGCCTGCCGCCCTGGCGAGACCGGGTCCCTGCTGGTGAAAGGCGTGCCGGGCGTATCGATCTTTGCCGAATACTTCCGCAACCCCCAGGCCACCCGCGATGCCTTCGACGAAGAAGGCTACTTCCGTACGGGTGACAGCGTGACGCTGCACGATGACGGCAGCATCCAGTTCAGCGACCGCAACAAGGACCTGATCAAGGTCGGCGGCGAAGGCGTGTCGGCAGCCGAAGTGGAACGGGTCATTGCGGGGGTGGAAGGCGTCGCGCAGGTGGCGGTGGTGAGCCGGCCGGACGCGTCGTTGGGGGAAGTGGCGGTTGCCTACGTGATCCCGCGTTCAGGTGACGCGGCGCCGGCAGGCCTGGCGGCCCGTATAACCGACACGTGCCGCCAGGACCTGGCCAAGTTCAAGGTCCCGCGGGCCGTGTATTTCGTCGAGGATTTTCCTCGCATCAGCGTCGGCAAGATTTCCAAGGTCAAGCTGCGGGAAATGGCGCGGGCGACCGTGGTGGACCCGCGCGAGGAGCAGCCGGCCAGGGTGTAAGGGGCTGGCTGGGTGGGGCTGGCTGACTTGGGCTGGCTGACTTGGGCTGGCTGACTTGGGCCGGCTGGGTCGGGCCGGCCGGGTCGGGCCGGCCGGGTCCGGGCCGGCAGCGTCAGGGCTGGCTGGGTCGGGGCCGGCGGCGCTAGCGGCCCGGCGGCGGTTCGATCCAGACGAATTGTTCGCCGCGCTGGATCATGCTCGCGACGTCTTCGGCCGGCACGTCGTAGTCCGAGCCCATCAGGCTGGCTTCGCCCGTGTCGCGGATGTGGATGATCGATGGCGGGTCGGATTCGATGTAATACCAGTAATAGCCTGGCTTGAGGTCATGCGCGGGCGTGGTCATGGGCGTTCCTTGTTGTGACGCAGTGGTGCGTAAAGCGGCGGTGTCGGCAGCGTGCGCGGTCAGATCTCGAGGCCACCCTTGCGGCCATCGATCATGTCCACTCCGTATTCGATGGCGTGGTCGATGGCTTCGCGTTCCGTGGGAAACGCGCCGAACGACGCGAACCGCTGGGTGCGCGTCTCGTCCACGCCGCGATAGCGCGACAGCA
Organism: Pigmentiphaga litoralis; assembly: GCF_048632615.1. Classification (GTDB taxonomy): domain Bacteria; phylum Pseudomonadota; class Gammaproteobacteria; order Burkholderiales; family Burkholderiaceae_B; genus Pigmentiphaga; species Pigmentiphaga litoralis_B. Next base: position 4,811,014 of record NZ_CP184479.1, on the reverse strand, counting down.
ACAATTGCGCGCCGTACGTGTTGTCGGGCAGAAGCTCGGCACTGGGCGCAAGGTCGTAGTCGCCGTGCATCACGATACGGTCCCGGGTCATGGCAGTCTCCTCATTGACGTGGCCAGTCAAGGCGTTCACCCGACTATACCGGCTGCCTTGCCCCAGGCTGCGTGGCGCCGCCTCCAGGCTGTATCCAACTGCGAACACATCGTCGGCGCGTTACGCCTTGATGCGCACTTGCCGGCTCAGCCCTGCTCGGGCACCACCGCGGTGACTTCGATCTCGACCTGGGCGCGGTCTTCGATCAGGTCGGCCACCTGCACGGCCGTCATGGTCGGAAAGTGCCGGCCGATGATCTCGCGGTAGGCCTTGCCGATCTCCGGATAGGCGGCCACATACGTTTTCTTGTCCTTCACGTACCAGGTCATCCGGACGATATGTTCCGGGGCCGCCTTGGCCTCGGCCAGCGTGGCAACGATGTTGCGCAGCGCCTGCGCCACCTGGCCCACGAAATCGTCCGTCTGGAATACGCCATCGGCGTCCCAACCGATCATGCCGCTGACGAACACCATGCGGCCCGAGGCCGCCATGCCGTTGGCATATCCCTTGGGGCGGGGCCAGCCCGCGGGCTGGAGAACTTCGATATGGCTGCTGGATGGGGTGCTCATGGGAGTCCTGATGAAATGAGGAATCGGCCTTGCCAAGGCGGGATCGGAGTGGGCGTGCGTTCGGCTGCGGGCGGTGGATCAGGGCGCGGGCCGGGACTCACGCCGGGAGCGCGGGCACAGGCACGGGCACGGCACGCAACAACTCCCTTGCGATGATCAATTGCTGCACTTCGGTCGCGCCTTCATAGATGCGCAGGGCCCGGATCTCGCGATACAGCCGCTCGACCGGATGGTCGCTCACCACGCCCATCCCGCCGAACAGTTGCACTGCGCCATCGATCACGCGCTGCGCGGTTTCCGTCGCCGTCATCTTGGCCATGGCGGCTTCCTTCGTCACCTTCTGCCCGCGATCGCGCAGCCACGCGGCGCGGTAGGTCAGCAAGGCGGCGGCGTCGATCCCGGTCGCCATCTCGGCCAGCTTGGCCTGCGTTAACTGGAAATCCGCCAATGTCTGATGGAACATGCGGCGCTGCGTGGCGCGTTGCAGGCCTTCGTCCAGCGCGCGCCGTGCGAAGCCAAGCGCCGCGGCGGCCACCGACGTGCGGAACACGTCCAGCGTCGACATCGCAATCTTGAAGCCCTGCCCCGATTCGCCGATGCGGTGCGACGCCGGAACGCGGCATGCATCGAACCGCAGCCTGGCCAGTGGATGCGGCGCGATGACGTCGATGCGTTCGGCAATGGTCAATCCAGGCGTGTCGGCCGGCACCAGGAAGGCAGACAGACCGCGCGACCCCGGTGCATCACCCGTTCGAGCAAAGACCACGTAGAAATCCGCGATGCCGCCGTTCGAAATCCACGTCTTTTCGCCATTCAGAACGTACTGGTCGCCGTCCAGTGTGGCCGCGCACGACATCGCCGCCACGTCGGACCCGGCATCGGGCTCCGACAAAGCAAAGGCCGCAATGGCGTCGCCCCGGGCGACCCGGGTCAGCCATTCTGACTTCTGCGCCTCGGTGCCGAACAGGCTGATGGCGCCCGAGCCTAGCCCCTGCATGGCGAACGCAAAGTCGGCCAGGCCCGCGTGGCGCGCGAGCGTCTCGCGGATCAGGCAGATGGCGCGAGTGTCGATCACATCCTGGTGACCGCCGTAAGCCGTTCCGCCAATGGCATGGCCCAGCCAGCCGGCATCCCCCAACTGGCGCACCAGCGCGCGGCAGGCGGCATCGACATCGCGGCCATGGACCTCGGCAATGTGTTCCGTGGCCCAGGCGTCCAGCCGCGCGGCGAGCGCGCGGTGCCGGTCTTCGAAGAACGGCCAATCGAGGTAAGAGGTGTCGGCCATGGATCAGTCGCCTTCGAACACCGGGCGCTGCTTGCCCACGAAGGCGTGGTAAGCGCGGTGGAAATCATTGGTGGCCATGCAGATCGCCTGGGCCTGCGCTTCGGCCTCGATCGCTTCCGACACGCCCATATTCCATTCCTGCTGCAGCATGCGTTTGGTCATGCCGTGCGCGAAGGTCGGGCCGGCGACCAGGTCCTTGGCCAGCCGCATCGCCTCTTCGCGCAGCGCGTCCGGTTCGCACAGACGATTGAAGAAACCCCAGCGTTCGCCTTCGTCTCCGGTAAACGATCGGCCCGTATACAACAGCTCTGACGCCCTGCCTTGCCCGATCACCCGCGGCAGCAAGGCGCAGGCGCCCATGTCGCAGCCGGCCAGGCCCACCCGGGTAAACAGGAAGGCCGTCTTGCTGCGCGCCGTGGCAAGCCGCATGTCGGACGCCAGCGCCAGGATCGCACCTGCTCCGGCGCATACCCCATCCACCGCCGCGATTATCGGTTGCGGGCAGGCACGCATCGCCTTGACCACGTCGCCCGTCATGCGGGTAAAGGCCAGCAGGGACGGCATGTCCAGCTTCGTGAGCGGCCCGATGATTTCATGCACGTCGCCGCCCGAGCAGAAGTTGTCACCCGCACCTTGGATCACCACCGCATGCACGTCTTCGGCGTACGCCAGGGCCAGGAACAAGTCGCGCAGCTCGGCGTATGAATCGAACGTCAGCGGGTTCTTGCGCTCCGGACGATTCAGCGTCAGGGTCGCAACGCCATCGGCCACTTCGAACAGCACATGCCGCGCCACATGGTCCGCCAACGTCGTTGGCGCGCCGTGCAGCAGGCGGTTTTCACCCGGTAGGTAACGCATGGTCAGCTCCGTACGCTCGCCTGTTCGCGGCGTGCAAAAAGGTCAATGAGTCGAAAGGTCGGAACAGCACCCATCGGGTATAGCGGTCGTGCGGTCGTGCGGTCATGCGGTCATGCGGTCATGCGGTCGGCGGGGAGGTCAGGCTGGCCTTGAGCGTCGACAACAGGTCGATCAGCTGCGACTTTGCATCAGACGACAGGCCCGAAAACAGATCGGCGATCCACTGCTCATGCACCTGCGCCATGCGCGCGAAGGCGCGGCGTCCGGCAGGCGTCAGCTTCACGATGAAGGCGCGGCGGTCATCGGGCGCCGGTTCGCGAACCACCAGGTTCTCGGCCACCAACTGATCCGTGATGCCGGTCACGTTGCCGCCCGTCACCATCATGCGTTTCGACAGCTCTCCCATGCGCAACCCTTCGGGCTGCCGCTCGAGCTGTGCCATCAAGTCGAACCGCGGCAAGGTGATGCCGAACTCGGCGCGCAGGCGCGACCGGATTTCGTTTTCGACACGTGTCGTGCACGACAGCATGCGTAGCCACAACACGAGCGACTCATGGTGCCCGCCAGTGATGCGCGTCTCGAAGTCCAGCACCGGCGCGACGTCGGCCACGGCAGAAGCAGCCGTCGAGGCGGAAGCAGCCGTCGAGGCAGACGTGGCCGTCGTGGCAGCCGCCGTCGTGGCACGAGAGGCCGCCGCGACAGGCGCAGTTGCGGTTGCAGCAGTTGCGGTTGCAGCAATTCGAGTTGCAGCAGTTCCGGTTGCAGCAGCTGCGGTGGTCGGCGTTGCTGCCGCAACCGGGGCGGCAGGCGTTGGCGCTGCGGGTTTGCGCGTCATCTCGACATCCCTACATGACTTCGCCGCCGGCCACGGCAAGCGACTGTCCATTCATGGCGTCCGACCCGGGCATGCACAACCACAACACCGCGTTGGCGACCTCGTCGGGCTTGACCAGCCGTTTCTGCGGATTCAACGATGCCAGATCACGCTGCACCTGGGCCGCGTCGCGACCGGTCTTGGCCACGATGTTGTCGACGGCGTCCGTCAACAGATCGGTCTCGGTAAAGCCAGGGCAGACGGCGTTGACGGTCACGCCTTTGGTCGCGACTTCCAGCGCCACCGCCCGGGTCAGGCCGATCACGCCGTGCTTGGACGCGCAATACGCCGCCGTGTAGCCGTAGCCGATCAGACCCGCCGTACTGGCGATGTTAACGATGCGGCCCCAGCCCGCGTCGACCATGTCAGGCAAGGCCGCCCGCATGCAGAAGAACGAGCCCGACAGATTGACGTCCAACATCTGGCGCCACAAGGCGTCGTCGGTCCGCGCCAGCGGCGCGGACTCGGCTTGCCCGGCGTTGTTCACCAGGATATCGATGGTGCCCGCAAGGCTGCGCGCTTCGTCAAATGCGGCGCGCACTGACTCGGAGTCGGCAACGTCCATCGCCACGTACCCGATGGTCGCTGCGCGGGGATTCGTGCCGGCAGTGTCGCCGAACGCGCCATCCGGCTCGCCGGTACCGGTCGCTGTGCCAGCGCTGCGCGAACTGGCGCCGGCCGCATCCGAAGGGCGTCCGGTGGCTGGCATTCCGACTGATGTCCTCAAATCGCCTGTTGCTGTCGCCCCGCCTGATGTTCTTGCCTCGCCTGCTGCCTGCGCCCAACCTGCCGGACGGCTGGCCTCCAGCCCGTTCACCGCTGCCCGCAATGCGTCGGCATGCCGGCCGGCGATGGTGACAGATGCGCCCTGCGCAACCAGCGTTCGTGCAATGGCTGCGCCGATCCCGCGCGCGCCGCCCGTGACGAAGGCATGCCGGCCGCTTAGTGGAAGCACCGACGACAGATCCTGGCCAGGCGACCGGGCCGGCGCCGTCATGAAACCCCCAGCCGACGCCGGACCGGATTGCACGCCAGCCGTGGAAGCCGGCGTAGCCTGCCCGCCAGCCGCAGAAGCCGACACAGATTGCACGTTGGCGGCAGACCCAAGGTCGGATGACATGCGCATCGCCCCGGTCACTCGGCCAGCAGCCGTGCGGCGATCTGTTGCGGCGTCAGGCCGGCGCTTTGCGCGGCCATTTGCTTTTCGCGTTCCAGATTGCGTTCGAGCTGCTGCTTGCCAGCGTAGTACTGCTTGGGCCAGCCAACGTGGTCGAAGTGGCCGAGCTTGGCCGCTTCATGCTGCGTCCAGGCCGGGTCGGCCAGATGCGGCCGCGCCAGCGCGCACAGGTCGGCGCGCCCGGCGGCAATGATGCTGTTGACATGGTCGGCTTCGAAGATCGCGCCCACGGCAATGGTCGGGATGCCGACTTCATTGCGGATGCGGTCGGAGAACGGCGTCTGGAACATCCGGCCGTACACCGGCTTTTCCAGCTTGGTGACCTGGCCCGACGAACAATCGAGCATGTCCGCCCCGGCTTCCTTGAAGAGGCGGGCGATGGCGACTGCGTCGTCGGGCGTGATGCCGCCATCGGCCCAGTCGTGCGCCGAAATCCGCACGCTGATCGGTTTGTCGGCTGGCCACACCTCGCGAATGGCCGCGAACACTTCCAAGGGGTAACGGCAGCGATTTTCCAGCGAGCCGCCATATTCGTCGTCACGCCGATTGGTCAGCGGCGAAATGAAGCTGGACAGCAGATAGCCGTGGGCGCAGTGCAATTCGAGCCAGTCGAATCCCGCTTCGGCTGCGGCGATCGTGGACCGGACGAAGTCGGCCTTGATGCGCGCCATGTCGCCGCGGTTGGCGGCGAACGCGACCTGGGATATGCCTTCCAGATATTGCGTTTCGGACGCCGAGACCAGCGGCCAGTTGCCCGTGACCAGCGGTTTGTCGGTGCCTTCCCAGGCCACCCGCGTGGATCCCTTGGCGCCGGCATGCCCCAACTGGACCGCGATTTTGGCCTGCGTGTTGGCATGCACGAAGTCGACGATCCGCTTCCAGGCCGCAGTGTGCTCGGGGGTATACAGCCCCGGGCACCCGGGAGTGATGCGCGCGTCGGCGGACACGCAGGTCATTTCAGCAAAGACCAGTCCGGCGCCGCCCATGGCGCGGCTGCCCAGGTGCACCAGATGATAGTCACCAGGTACGCCATCCTTGGCGGAGTACTGCGCCATCGGTGACACGACGATGCGGTTCGGCAGCACGATGTTGCGCAGCTTGAACGGCGTCAGCATCGGCGGCGGCGCCACGTCGCCTGCCGGCTTGGACAGGCCGGCCTGGCGGTAGGCGCGGTCGGCAATCCACTGCTCGTAGCGGGCGACATAGGCCGGGTCCCGCACGCGCAGATTGTCGTGCGACAAGCGCTGGCTGCGCGTCAGCATCGAATAGGCGAACTGTTCCGGATCGAGCCCGACATACCGATCGACGTGCTCGAACCACTCCATGGAATTGCGCGCCGCGCTCTGGATCTTGAGCACTTCGACGGAGCGGCTGGCTTCGTAGTTCGCCAGGATGTTTTCCAGGTTGCCGTCGCCCTGTTTATCGAAACAGTGCGCCAGTTCGATGGCGTCTTCCAGCGCGAGTTTGGTACCTGAACCAATGGAAAAGTGCGCGGTATGCGCGGCGTCGCCCATCAGCACGACCGGCACCTTTTTGTCGCCGAAGCGATTCCAGTGCACCCACGAACCACATACGATGCGGGGGAAGCGGATCCAGTTGGCCGAGCCGCGCAGATGCGGCGAGTTGCTGAGCAGGGGCTGGCCGTCGAGATACTTGGCAAACAACTTTTCGCAGAAGGCGATGGCGTCGGCCTGGCTCATGGTGTCGAGGCCGGCACGCTGCCAGACCTCGTCAGGCGTTTCGATGATGAAGGTCGAGGTGTCGCCGTCGTACTGATAGGCGTGCGCCTGGAACCAGCCATGCTCCGTTTCCTCGAACGCAAACGTGAACGCCGGGAACAGCTTTTTGGTGCCCAGCCATACGAAGCGGCAATAGCGGCTTTCGATGTCGGGCTGGAAGGTGTCCTGGTAGCGCGTGCGCACACGGCTGTTCAGGCCGTCACTGGCGACCACCAGGTCGGCGTCGTAACGCGCCGCGATTTCCTGATCGTCCAGCACTTCGGTTTCGAACACCAGTTGCACACCCAGGGCTTCACAGCGGGCCTGCAGGATGTTCAGCAGGCGTTTGCGGCCAATGCCGCAGAACCCGTGGCCGCCCGACGTGATGGTGTGGCCCTTGAAGTGGACGTCGATGTCGTCCCAGTGATTGAAGGACTGCAGAATGCTGCGCGCCGTGGTCTCGTCGGCATTGACGAGATTGCCCAGCGTCTGGTCGGAGAACACCACGCCCCACCCGAAGGTATCGTAGGGACGATTGCGCTCGATCACGACCACTTGATGACCGGGATTGCGCTGCTTCATCAGCAAGGCAAAGTACAAGCCTGCCGGGCCACCGCCGATACATACGATATTCATCGTGCCTCCGTTGCGCCGAGTCCTGAACCCTGGACAAAACGTCGACCGACCCGCATCGACAAAACTATTTGACACTTAAAGTAATTTGCCGTCAACCCCTGTTGTGACGGGCCTATCCGCCCTACTTCCACGCCCCCGCAAGCGGCTGGCAATATCGATCTTTGCCGCCTCGGGGGTCAATCGCCGCTCGGCCAGGCCGGCCGGCTGCGGCGGCTTGGGCATGCGTTCAAACCATTTGAGCAGCGAGTCTGGAATGAACCGCGTACGCGACCCGTAGATGTGGCGATCGCCCATGCCGGTCTGCTGCGTGACGTAGAAGCGCTGCGGCACGATCAGCTGCAGCTGTTCCTTGGCCCGCGTCATGGCCACGTACAGCAGCCGGCGTTCTTCTTCGATGTCTTCCTTGGTGCCCGTGCTCATATCGGAAGGAATGCAGCCGTCCACGACGTTCAGCACGTACACGACCTTCCATTCCTGCCCTTTGGCGGAATGGATGGTGGACAGGATCATGTAGTCCTCGTCCTGCAGCGGCGCGCCCGATTCGGCGCTGGTCGCATCCGGGGGGTCCAGAGTCAGTTCGGTCAGGAATTTTTCGCGCGACGGATAGGTGGCCGCAATACGCGCCAGTTGATCCAGGTCGCCCCGGCGGACCGCCGCGTCTTCGTGCAACCTTTCAAGGTGCGGGGTGTACCACTGGATCGCCAGTTCCAGGTCGGCCGGCCAGCTGGCGCCCGCGCCGGCGATGGCTTCATAGGTCAGGCTGAAGGCACGCCAGTCTTCCTGGGCGGCGGACCCAGGCTGGAAGGCTTGCATGGCTGCCAGGGGATCGGGCGCGCTGGCCATGGCATCGAGCACCCTGCCCGCTGACACGGGCCCGATCCCTGGAATCAACTGCGCGACCCGGAAGCCGGACAACCTGCCGCGCGGGTTCTGCGCCCAACGAAGCACCGACAGCACGTCCTTGATATGCGACGCTTCAAGAAACTTGAGCCCGCCAAACTTCACAAAGGGGATGTTGCGCCGGGTCAGTTCGAGTTCCAGCATGGCGCTGTGACTGGACGTGCGAAACAGCACGGCCTGCGCCGTCAGCTTGACGCCCGCTTCACGGTTTTCGAGCACCTTGTCGGCAATCCACCGGGCCTGGCCCGCGTCGTCCGTGACGGTGACGAGCAGCGGACGTTGCGACGAGGCGCGGTCGGTCCAGAGTTGCTTGGCGTAGCGTTCGGTGGACTGCTGAATGACAGCGTTGGACGCATCCAGGATAGGCTGCGTAGACCGGTAGTTGCGTTCCAGGGTGACGACGTGCGCCGGTTCTGCAAACTGGCCCGGAAAGTCCAGGATGTTGCGGATCGTGGCGGCGCGGAAAGAGTAGATGGACTGCGCATCGTCACCCACGACCGTCAGCCCCTGCCCCGTTGGCTTCATGGCCAGCAGAATGGCTGCCTGCAGCCGGTTGGTGTCCTGGTATTCGTCGACCAGGACGTGGTCGAAAGACCCGCCGACCTCGGCAGCCAGGCCCGGATCGGTCATCATTTCCGCCCAATAAAGCAGCAGGTCGTCGTAGTCGAGTACATGCTGGTTCTGCTTGGCCTGCACATAGGCGCCAAACAACTGCCTGAGCTGCGCTTCCCATGCCGAGCACCACGGAAACGCGCCTTGCAGCACCTCGGACAGCGGGGCCTGGCTGTTTACCACCCGCGAATAGATGGCAAGGCAGGTACCCTTGAGCGGAAAACGGGTTTGCGCCGACGAAAACCCCAGTTCGTGGCGCACGATGCCGATCATGTCTTCGGAATCGCCGCGGTCATGGATGGTGAATGATTCCGCCAGCCCGATGCGGCCGGCGTATTCACGCAGCAGACGCGCACCGACGCCGTGAAAGGTGCCTGCCCACGGCAAGGACGGCGCAACACCGCTACGCAGCTTGAGCACCTTCTGCAGTACCCGTCCTACCCGCCGTTCCATCTCGACCGCGGCGCGCCGCGAGAAGGTCAGCAACAGGATGCGATGCGGGTCGGCGCCGTTCAGCACCAGATGGGCCACCCGGTGCGCAAGGGTGTTGGTCTTGCCTGACCCTGCCCCGGCAATCACCAGCAAGGCGGGCGGCGCGACCGCCGTGCCGACACCGTATTCAACCGCTTCGCGCTGCTGCGCGTTGAGGTCGGACAGGTAGTCGGATGCGGATGCCGGTGTGGCGGCGTGAAGGGTGGGAGAAGCTTCCATGACGCTCATCTTCAGTTCATGAAACGCATGATACTGTATATTCATACAGCCTTGATGACCTGAAACCGACTGCCGTGCCCTGTGACATCCACGTAGGAACCGCATCCTGGACCGATCCGACCTTGCTGGCGTGCGGTCGCTTCTATCCGCCGGATGCCACCACGCCGGAAAGGCGGCTACGGTTCTACGCGTCTCGCTTTTCTTTCGTCGAGGTCGACGCAAGCTATTACCGCCTGCCCGACCCGGCCACCACGCATCGATGGGCGCAGCGCACGCCGGACGGCTTCATGTTCAACGTCAAGGCGTTCAGGCTGTTCACCGGGCATCCGACACCGCGGGATGCCTTCCCCAGCGACCTGCGCCGCATGCTGCCCGACAACGACAATGCCGCCGTGTATTACCGTGACGTGCCCGAGGACATGCGTGCCGAGGTGTGGCGGCGCTTCACCATCGCGGTCGAACCCCTGCGCATGGCCGGCAAGCTGGGCGCCCTGCATTTCCAGTTTCCGCCCTGGGTGCGCCGCCACGCACGCAGCATCCGGCATGTGGAGCGCTGCGCGCACCTGGCGCAGGAACACACCCTGGCGGTGGAATTTCGTGATGCAAGCTGGTTCGACGGATCTGCCGCCGCCCGGACACTGGACTGGGAACGCGACCTGGGCGCCGTGCACGTGGTGGTGGACAGCCCCGTCGGCGTACCCAATACCGCGCCCGCCGTCTGGGCCACCACGCACCCCGACCTGGCCGTCGTGCGCCTGCACGGGCGCAACGCCCAGGCCTGGAACGCGCGAACCTCCGCCTCTTCGGGCCGCTTCATGTACGAATACAGTCCCGAAGAACTCGACGAACTGGCCCGACGCATTGCCAGGCTGTCCCGAACGATCCGCGACACCCACGTCGTTCTCAACACCAACTTCGAAGACCAGGGCATGAGGAATGCCGCAAACCTGAAATCCAGGATTGCTACACTGCAGCAATGACTGACAAGGAGCTTCCTGTGCGCAAGACGTTTATTGGTGGTACCCGGCACGGCGAACCGGTTCCGGATTCAGACGAAGACCGCATCGTCGCCATCAACGACGGCACGGTCTACGTGCGTCGCGAGCTTGAAACGACCAACGCATCGGGTGAACCCAGGCGGCTCGAATTCTTTGTGTACGAGCCCCTCAGCGCCAGCGAAGCGCTGGAACAGGCCGAGCCCTACTGGGACGGACCCGCGCCCCAGATGTAAGGCCGCAGGCGCGCCGATCCCGCTCGGCGCGCCTTGCCCCATGCGTTTTTCAGCGGGCCTCGCGCACCCTGCGCACGTCGCTCAGCGAAACGCCGCCCGCGCTATTTCCCCAGCTGTTCCGGATATAGGACACCACGGCGGCGACGTCCTGATCTTTCATCGCCTGGCCAAAAGGCGGCATGCCGTGCGGTTGCGGGTGCCCGGCGGTCGATGGGGAAAAGCCGCCGCGCAGCACCAACCTGATGGCATTGACGGCATCCGGCGCCGTGACCGACAGATTGCCCGCGAGCGGCGGCCAGGCCGGATAGACGCCCTCGCCCGATGACTTGTGACACTGGGTGCATTGGGCCTCGTAAAGGCCGCGGCCGGTTTCCATGACGGTGGCCGAGGGCGCCGCGCCGACGGCGCCCGCATCCAGCCCCTGCCCAGGCAGGGATTTCAGATAGGCCGCCATGGCGTTGGCGTCGTCGTCGCGCACGTATTGCAGGCCGACATGGACAGCTTCCGCCATCGGGCCGGCCGCGGAGCCGCGGCGCGAAATGCCGGTTTGAAGCAATTCGGCAATGTCTTGCGCCGACCACTTCCCCAGTCCCGTCACAGGATCGCCGGACAGCGGCGGCGCATACCAGCTCTGGCCAGGAATCCGCGCGCCGGACAGGCTGGCGTCGCGCTGCAGGGCTCCCAGACGATTGCGCGGCGTGTGGCATTCGGCGCAGTGGCCAATGCCGTCGACCAGGTAGCGTCCTCGCAGCAGTTGGGCCTCTGCTGCAGGCTCGCCCGTGGTCGCGGCAGGTCGGCCCGCCTTGGCCGCGTCGTTTCCGGGCCGGAAGTACAGGGCGCGCCAGACCGCCACGAGTTCCCGCTGGTCGTATGGAAAGACCAGGTCGTGCGCGCGGTTGGCGTGTTTGACCGGAGCCAGCGACCGCAGATACGCGAACAGCGCATCGGCATCGTCACGGCTGACCTGGGTGTAGGTGGCATACGGAAACGCGGGGTACAGCAGTTGGCCGTCCGGCGCCTTGCCGTTATGCAGCGCACGCCAGAAATCGTCGGCCGACCACTTGCCCAAACCGGTTTCGGCGTCGGACGTCAGGTTCGGACCATAAAACGTGCCAAAGGGCGTGGGCAAGGCGCGGCCACCTGCGTACGGCGTACCCCCGACGGCCGTGTGGCAGCCCATGCAATTGCCGACCAGGGCCAGATAGCGGCCCTGTTCGATACGGGCGGCGTCGGACAGATCGCTTGCTGCCGGACGCACCGCATCACGCTCGTCTTCACGATGTCCCATCGACATCAGCACCGCAAAGGCCACGCCCAGCACGACCACCAGTCCGACCGCCATCCACGCCAGCCGCAGCCGGGTGCCGGTGCGGGCGACGCGTGCGGTGGCAACGCCCTTCCCGTCTTGGCCCCCGATCATGATGCGCCTCCGGTCGTTGCCTGGCTTCCGCATGCGAGGGGCAGCGGCGCGGGCAAGGAGGCGGCCGGCAGGCCTTCGCCCGCCGGCTGCTGCGACAGCCACGCGGCGACGGCGCTGATGTCGTCAGGCGTCATGCGGCGGGCAATATCCGCCATGCAGTCCGGCGCCGACGCCTTGCGCAGGCCATTGGTCCACGCGCCGAACTGCGAACTGATGTAGTCATGCGGCACGCCCAGCAATCCGGGTATCGCGGGCAGCACACCGGTCAACGCGCTACCGTGGCAGGCTGCACAGGCGGGCACCTTACGCGACGGGTCGCCTGTCATCGCCAGGGTCTTGCCCCGTTCCAGCGTGGCCGCCGACGCGCGGCTTGCCGCCGAGGCCTCGTAAGGAGGATGCTGGTCGGCAAACCAGCCGGCGATCGTCTTCAGATAATCGTCCGACAGGTTTTCCAGCAGACCTTGCATGGGCGGATACTGCCGCCGTCCATCGCGAAAATGCCGCAGCTGATTGAACAGGTAGTCGGCAGGCTTGCCGGCAATCCGCGGGTAGTACCCATCGGGACCCGCCTTGCCCTGCGCGCCATGACAGGCGGTACAGGCGGCGAGCCGGGCGCCCATGCTGTCGGGCGGATATACCTGCTGCGGGTCGGCAGCCACCGACACACTGGATGCGCAGGACAGGCTGGCGCCCAACACGGCGGCAATCAGAGAACGAAACGGCAAACTGGGCATGGCAGGCGTCCCCGCTAGGTGTCGACGTGATCGTCGGGTGTGATCTTTCCGACCGCGATGTGGTCCGCCACGGTCACCATGACCTCGGCAAACTGCGGCTGGGATGCGGGCACCCGCTGGCTCATGGTGCGAAGAATGTCCACCAGCAGCGCGCGGGTGTCTTCCGGATCCGCGTGCTTCCAGCTGCGAAAGTGAGCCAGCGCGTCCTGCACCACCTTGTCGGTATCGCGCCGGATCGCCGTACCCTGGACCGCGCCGGTCTGGATCCGCGTGGCCAGCGCCATGGTGCGCTGGACGATCATGTTGACGGCGGCCTCGTCGATCGGTGGCGATGTCATTCAGTAGGTACCCATGAAGTCGCGCTTGCCGATGTCCAGCCCGTTGTGGCGCAGGATGTCGTAGGCGGTCGTCACGTGGAAAAAGAACTGCGGCAGTCCGTAGCTGAGCAGATAGGCCGCGCCCTGGAATTGCCTGGCCTTGGGCGTATTGGGGCGCAGCACGATGTCGCGATCCGCGCCCGCGTCGATGGCCGCCGGGTCGAGCGACTGGATGTAGTCGCGGGTCGATGCCAGCAGGCCGCGCAGTTCAGCAAACGATGCGTGCGTATCGGGCACCGATGGCACCTCTGCCCCGGCAAGTCGCGCACACACGCCGCGCGCGAAATCACATGCGATCTGGACCTGGCGGACCAGCGGCAGCATGTCGGGAAACAGGCGCGCCTGCAGCAGCGCGGGTGCTTCGATATTGCGGCTTGTTGCGTAGGTCTCTGCCTTCGCCAGGATGGCGGCCAGGCTGTCGAGCATCTGGACGAACACCGGAACGGACGCAGTGTGCAAAGAGAGGGCCATGGGGCGCTCCAGCAGAAGGAAGCCGCGATTATAGAACCGGGGCAGAACCTGGCACGGGGGCACAGAAGTTGCTGCCTGCCAGGCCATGCGCGTCACCATTCGAACGCATGTCCTGACAGGAGCCCCCATGCCCGAAGCCCGCACCATCAAGAAAGCCCAGGCCGACAAACGCGCCGGCAAGTCTGCCTCGACCCAGGCCGGTGAATTCGTGAAGGAACAGATCGACAAGGTCCGCGCCGGCAAACACGGGGTGCGATCGAGCAAGCAAGCCGTGGCGATTGGATTGTCCGAGGCGCGCCGCGCCGGTGTGAAGCTGGATCCCCCGCCAAGAAAGCGTCGAAGACGTCGACACGCAACCATGCGGAAAAGGATCTGGAAGCCGGCAAGACGCCCAGGAAGGCACCGTCCAAGACACGGTCAAAGGCCACCAAGGCCGCGTTGAAACGGGAGTCGACGGAAGGCGCGTCGACCAAGGCGCTATCGTCACAGGCCAAAAAGGCAGCCAGCAAGCGTTCGTCGGGCGACCGGTCGGCGGCGGCGAAGAAGGCGGCCGAAACAAAGGGTGCGGCGGGCCGATCCGCGGCGGCGAAGAAGGCAGCGGAAACCCGTGCGAAGAATCGGAAGGCGGCGGCCTGATTCGCAGAAGGACGGCGGCCCTGGGCGCCATTGCGCCCATAATGATGGCGGCAAGAGATTGCGGCATGTGGCCGCAATCGTTCAAACGATCAAGGCTGGAATGATGAAGTCAGGAATGGTGCTGGCGGGCGTGCTGCTCGTGCTGGCAGGATGCGCGTCCGACAATTATGTATGGCGCAAGGAAGGCGCGAGCGAGAGCCGTGTGGAGGCCGATCGGGCGGCGTGCCAGCAGGCGTCGAATATGTCGCGGGGATCGTTCGAAGCGTCCAATCGCGGTCAGGTCGGACCGGGGGTCGACGCCGCCATGCGCCGATCGGATCAGAGCATGACCTGCATGCGCAATCGCGGCTATGAACTGGTGCCCGCCCGGTAAGGACGCACACGCCGTCGTCAATGCACCCAAGGCCCGTTGTCGGGCACGATGACGACCTGCGCCACCGACGACACGGCAACGCGATACTCGTCGGCCGTCAACGGCAGACCGTGGTCCGTCGCGAGCATGGCCATCCGGTCAGCGACGTGGGCTGACGAGGCGGAGAGGATCACGGTCACGCGTTCGCGCAGGTCGGCATCGATCACCGCGCGTTCCAGCAGGGTTTTGAGATTGTCGGGGGGCACCGTCGCTTCCTGGCTAAGGCAGTACGACAGATATTCTACGTATGCCTGCGCGTGCTGACTTGACCTGGTGTGTCATTCTGCCGACACATTGCTTGAACCCTCATCCTTCCTGGCGACCCGTACGCGGCGCCGCACGCTCGCGATTGGGCCAGGCCGTCAGGATGTCGGCGCCGGTTTCGGTTACCAGTACGGTGTGTTGGGCTTGCGCCGACAGCTCGCCGTCGGAAGTGACCACTTCGACCGTGTCACCCAGGTTTTCCACATCGGGACCACCGGCGTTCAGCATGGGTTCGATCGTGAACACCATGCCTTTCTTCAGCCACAAGCCCGAACCCATCCGCCCGGTGTGCGCCACTTCGGGTTCTTCGTGATAGCCACGGCCAATTCCATGGCCGCAGTATTCCCGCACCACCGAAAAGCCCGCGGCCTTGGCCACGCGTTCGATGGCGTGCCCGATGTCGCCCAGCCGCGCGCCTTCCCGCACGACGCCAATGGCCGCCGCCAACGCGGCCTCG
The DNA here is from genome assembly GCF_048632615.1 of Pigmentiphaga litoralis. Classification (GTDB taxonomy): domain Bacteria; phylum Pseudomonadota; class Gammaproteobacteria; order Burkholderiales; family Burkholderiaceae_B; genus Pigmentiphaga; species Pigmentiphaga litoralis_B. The sequence continues at coordinate 4,795,581 of NZ_CP184479.1, read as the reverse complement.
GTCGCGGACACCAGGCGTTTGGCGGCCGCATCGGGCTTGCCCACCAGGAAAGTGCGGGTCGTTGCACCGAACCAGCTGTTCTTGATCAGTGCGACTTCGATGCCCACGATGTCGCCATCTCGAAGCACATCCTTGTCGCGTGGCACGCCGTTCCACACCACGCCATTGATCGAGGTGCCCAAGGTGTGTTCAAAGCCACGATAGCCGGCCTTGCCGGGCAGGGCGTTGAGCCGCGTGACGATGTAATCGTGGGCGCGCTCGTCCAGTTCGGCCGTCGACACGCCCGGCACGACCAAGGGACGCAGCATATCCAGCACTTCGGCCGCCAGCCGGCCCGACAGACGCATCTTTTCGATCTGGGCTTTGGTCTTGATATCGATGCTCATGGCGTTCCGGGTAATGGGCTGGCAGGCCGCGGCGGGCAAAACAAAACGGGCGCCTTATGGGCGCCCGTTTCGGTCAACGTTGCCGCAACCGGCGCAACGCGTGTCATGCAATCAACAAATTCTGGTGCGCCCGGCAGGATTCGAACCCACGACCCCTTGGTTCGTAGCCAAGTACTCTATCCAACTGAGCTACGGGCGCTATGTAGCGAGGCGTGTTTATAACATGGAAATTGCGGCGGCTTCAAATCAACCAGGCCGACCGGGCTTCCTGCTGTAAATCGCACAGCGCATACGGTAGTACGGGTAATACTGATACTGCAGATACCGCCACCACGACACGCCGGGCGCATCGGGGCATTAAATCAAAACGGTCTGAAAGCGTTGGCTTTCAGACCGTTTCAAGCCGCTGCATGATGACTACTGCATACACAACGGCCTTGTTCTGGTGCGCCCGGCAGGATTCGAACCCACGACCCCTTGGTTCGTAGCCAAGTACTCTATCCAACTGAGCTACGGGCGCTGCAAAGAAACGAAAGTATAGCAACAAAAACTGCTGTCGTGCAAATGGGCGCAATGTTGCACCGAGCCGCCCCGATGCACGGCGTTCAAAGGCTTACCTGCCGCGGCGGGCGGTATCACCGGGGGCCTGGGTACCCACGGCATCCAGCTTCGCCTGCTGCTCTTCCAGCGCACGGATCTGCCGCTGCAAGGTCGTGAGCTGTTCGCGCGCCTGCTGGCGATCGTTGGCCAGCGCAGCCGCTTCGGCACGGGCCTGATCCTGGCGCGCCGCCACCTGCTGTTCCTGCTGCCGCTGAACGTTCAGGTCGTTTTGCAGCGCGGTCAGGCGGCTTTCGTTGACCGAGATCAGCTTTTCCGTGCTGGCCCGCTCGGCGTCGAGCTTGATGCGGCGGATGTCGACGTCGGCCAGTTGCACGGTCTGGTCCACGAAGTTGCGATACAGCTGTTCGGCCTGCTGCTCGGACGTCGTCTTGACCACACGCCAGAAGTTTTTCTGCTGGAACATGGCCACGTAATACACCAGGTCTTCGGCGCGGAACAACAGGCTTGCGCCATAGTTGCCGTTGTAGGTGGTGCGCAGCTCGTTCAGGCCACGCGCCTGGATCAGGCCCTGCAATTCGGCGATGGTGCTGTTGGCGGCCGGGCTGTTGTCCGGCTGCGTGGGCGCGCTTTGCGAAACCGGTGCGCCTTGCGATGCCGGTGCGCCTTGCGTGACGACTGGCCGGACCGTGGACCCGGAGGACATGATGCCCTGCGCCGCGGCCCCTGCCGACATTCCCGACAACAGCATTACGATCCCCACGCTTTGGATCATGCTGCGGCTCTTCAATTTCATTCCAGCCATCCTTGCTTGTGATTGTCTGAGGCTTGCGATCAACGTTGGATACATTTTAATGGAAGGCGCCTGACGACGGCGCGATAGTTTGGGTTCAATCGAATTCTCCAGCGACCTCGGCTTCCTGTCCGACGATCTGGTACTTGCGCATCTTTTCCCACAGCACCTTGCGGCTGATCCCCAGGAACGATGCGGTGTCCTGCCGGCGCCAGCCGTTGGCGTCCAACGCCACCACGATGCGATTGCGTTCCGCGATGTCTTGCGGATTGCGTTCGCTGGCCGCGGCATTCCGATCGGCGCGGTCTTCCAGCGAAGAAAAGATGCGGCCGATGCGCGCGCGATCCCACGCGCGGAACTGCCGCACGGTAATGCCGACGCGCTCGGCAATGTTGCGCAGTTCGCGAATGTTTCCGGTAAACCGGGTCTGCGCGATCATCGTGGCCAGCCAGTCCGGCACTTCCACGTCCTGATCCGGCAGGATCTGGCCAAGAAACGCCTTGAAGATCGCGATCTTGTCGATGGCGCCCCGCTCTTCCAGGCTCGGCACCATCAGCTCGATCACGGCAAGCCGGTAATACAGATCGGCGCGAAACAGCTCTTGCCGCACCAGGTCGCGCAACGGGCGGTTGGTAGCCGCCACGAGCCGGAAGTTGACCGGGATCTCGTTGGTGGATCCCAGGCGCGTGACCGTGTTCTGCTCCAGCACGCGCAGCAGCTTGACCTGCTGATACAGCGGCAGGTCGCCGATTTCGTCCAGGAACAGGGTGCCTTCATGCGCCTGCTCGAAGTAGCCCTTGTGCGCGAACGCAGCGCCGGTAAAGGCGCCCTTGGCGTGTCCGAAAAATGCGATTCGAACAGGCCATCGGGAATGGCGCCGCAATTGACCGCGACGAACGGGCCGCGGCCGTAGCGGCGATGACGTTCGTGCAGCAGGCGCGCGACACGTTCCTTCCCGGTGCCCGTTTCGCCGCGAACCAGCACGTTCGAATCGCAGTCGGCAAATGCATCGACCTCGGCCAGGAACAATTGCATGCAGGCGGACGATGCAATCAATGGGTCGGCCATCGGCGCCGGACGCGCGCTCTCCCGCACGACACCGGCAAGCTTGAAGACCAGGGCGCGCAGTTCGGCGGGGGTGAAGTCGGGCGTCAGAATGTTGGAGTACTCCGGAGGATAGACGCTCGGATCATTGCCGCGCGCCTCGGCCGCCACCCAGATCACGGGCATGCCATGACGCGCCTGCCAGTCGCGCGCGTTGAAACTCGGCCGCTCGATCACCGTGACCGAAATCACGGCAACGGACGTGCGGGCCTGCAGCATATCGCTCGATACGGCAATCGAATCGGCGCGGATGACATCGACATTCAGCGCCGCAAGCGCGCGCGCCACACGCTCGGCAATATCCGATCTGCCTTCCCAAACATAGACGTCCAGGTCGTCCTGTTGCGCTCGGTGGTTTTTCATGATGCTGCGCTCGTTTTCCTGGTCCATGCACCGGCGGCCATCAGTAGACCAGCCGGGCGTTGCTGCAGCTCAAGGACATCAGCTTGACGTCGGTAACGCCCAGGTCGATGCCGAGCACGTTGAGCAATACGTTAGACAATGCACTGCCCACCGCATTGAGCGTGGGCTTGAGCAGTTCGATGACTGGCTTGAGCAGCGACTGCAGCAGGTTCTGCTGTGTCGTGCTGCCCGTGCCGCCCAGCAGCCCGGACACCAGGTCGCCCGCGCCGGTCAGCAAACCCGGGATGACGCCGTTGCTGGCAGTGGTCTGAAGACTGGCGATCAGGGCATTGCGTTTGCAGGTGTTGTCGCAGGTGCCGATCAACGGCGTGACCTGGCCCTTCCATACGTCCGGCATCGCGCACGTCAGCACACCGATCAGGCATGGGCGGCCCCAGGTCACGCCGTCGGCGATCATGCGCGCCGCAATGGTGGTCGGGTTGTAGCTGTATTTGGTCAGATATTTGTCGGCGACGTCGGCAGCCGTTGCGGGCGTCATGCCAGCGATCGATCCCCCCGTGCCACCCGACGACGGCTGCGCCAGGATCAGGCCCAGCAATTGATTGACCAGCGATGACACCGTATCGCCGATTGCGAGTGGGTTCTGCCCCGTGGACTTGGTCTGACCCACCGACAGCGTGACCGGCGTGGTGGGCGAGGCAAGCGCGTTCGAATGCACCTGGCCCGACAGCAGATTCAGGTTCAGCACCTTGGCGATCGTCTGGTCCTGCAAGCCGGTATCGCAGACCTCCCGGGTCGAGAACAACGTGGATTCGTTCACTTTGCCTACGCATGCCTTGAGCAACGACGAGTCCACTGCGATCGTGGCAGCGGGCGGGGATGCGCCGCAATTCATATCGGTCAGCGTGCCCATCGAGCTGACCACGTCGATGACGATAGGCAGATCGATGGTGGTACCGAGCAGGCTCAGCAGGCTGCTCGCCAACCCGCCCCCGTTGGTGGTGACATGGGTGTAGAGCCGTACCTGCGACGTATAGGCCTTGGTCCCCAGCCCGCCGATTCCGATCGAAGGGGGTTCGATGATGCCGAGCTTGGCCGTCGCGGTAATGCCGGCAATGCTGCCGACGTTGATGGCCGTGTCGACCGCGCGCTGCGACGACGCGACGCCGACGGCCGACGTGATCAGATCAAGCGCGCTGACTTGCGCATTGAGCGCCGAGGCCACGGTGGCGCCCGGCGCGACGATCTTGGCGAACAGGCCGCCCACCGCGTCGGTGGACCCCAGCTGGACCATCAACGACGGGACCGACAACGCGGTTTGCAAGGCATTGGTGACCGCCACGTTCGCGCTTGCCAGGCCGTTCTGCCCGCCCACGGTCGTGATGGCGTTGAGCAACGTGCCCAGTTGCACCTGGCGGCCGGCCAGCAAGGTGTTCAATTCGGCCACGCCAAGATCGGCGCTGACGGGAATGCCCAGCGCCTGCAACAGACCGCTGGGCGTGACCTTGACCTGGGCCAGGCCGTTGTAGCCGGCCAGTTCCGACGCGTTGACGTTTGCGCCAACCAGACGCAGCACCGCCCCCAACGGCGTTTGCGCCGGGTTGATGGTCGAGATCTTCGAGCCGACCGAGAACGTGGCGAGCGGAGTGTCGCGAATGGCAATGGCCTGCACGCTGACGGTACGCGTGCCCATGAAAGAAAAGAACATGGGCACTTCCTGGGTGAAGGCCACTTTCACGGCATTGAAGTCGGCACCCGTGACGGGCGTGCCGAAGTAGCTACGGACCAGGTTGCCGTCATAGCGTTCGGTGGGCGTGACCTCGGTGGCCACCGTCGTGGCGGCGGCGGGCGCGGCCGGGTCCCAGCGGCCGCACGTGACCGGATTCTGGGCGGCCGGCAGTGTCATGGAATACCGGCTCATATTCACGTTTGCGTTGCCTGTCGCGGCAGCGATGGCCGGTGCGCAATTGCGCTTGTCGATGCGCTGCGCGCCGGCCAGCGCGGACAGATCCGCCACCTTTTGCATCTCGCGTTTCATGTAGAACAGATAGCCGAGATCGGCCGAGGCCAGCAGGGTCACCGACACCAGCAGCGCGCCCGCTGTCGCCACCAGCACCGAGCCGCGCTGGCGGTGGCGGCCCCCGGCGAGCGGAGCCTGTGCACGTAGCTTGAGGAAGGCGCGCGATGCAGTCATGGCGATCTCAATTCTTTGGCGATGAATTCGTCGGGTAGAACTCGGGGATAGGCGTCCGGAAGCTTTGGACATAGCGGTCCCAAGTGGCGCGCGTGGTGGCGCCGAGGGTCGGGACGGCGGGACCGGCGTAGCGGCCGTCCGCCTGCATCGCCAGAGCGCTGCGGCTGACGTCGCCGACGGGAGGCGTGCCGGTAATGGTGGGCTGAGGGACCGGGGCGGGGGCAGTGGACCGCGGCGGTGCGGCTTGCAGGGCGGCTTGCGGCGCGGCTTGCGAGGCGGCAGCTTGCGGCGCGGATTGCAGCGCGGATTGCGGGGCGGCTTGCGGGGCGGCTTGCGGGGCGGCTTGCGGCGCGGCCTGCGCGGCGGCGGCTTGCGGCGCGGCCTGCGCTGCGGCGGCTTGCGGCGCGGCCGGGTTCGGCAACTGCCGGACTACGGACGGACCCGTGGCTGGCTGCGTGGATGGCGCAGCCACGGGCGGCGCGGGTTGCCGCGCGCGTTGCTGCGCGGTCTGTTCGGCGGCCTGCCGTTGCATGGCCTGCTCCTGCAGCGCGCGTTCGCGGCCGGCAACGGCTTCCGACTGTTGCCGGGCGGCCGCGGCGTCGGCATCCGGCTGTCCATCGGTCTGCATCATGGTCCCGGTCACGGGCGAGTTCTGGGCGTGCGCCGCCAGCGGCGCGGCAAGTGTCATCAGAATCGGCAGCGCCTGCGCCAGGCGATACATCAGTGTGTTGCGGGTGGAAGTCATGGCCGTATTTCCGTTCGTCATTCAGGCTAGGTAAGGCGTGCGTCAGTCCAAGGTCGGCACGGGCGGCTAAGGGGAAGAAAAGCGGTCGAGCAGGGATTGCATCGGCGCCTCGGGCGGCAAGGACCGGTCGGTCGGTGGTGCGGTGACGGCATTGGCGCTGTTCATCGGCGATGCCGGCGCAGCATAGGCAGGCACAGGCGCGCGTGGGGTCGCGCTCGGACTCGCGCCCTGGACGGCCGCGGCATCCCGATCACGCATCCCGCCGGGCGTCTGCGACATCGCCTGCGACACCGGTTGTGCCGCCGTGGCCAACGCCACCGCAGGCATCGCCCGCGCCTGTTCTGGCACGCGCAGGCCGGTGGCCAGGCGGCGCACGGCGGCACGCGTGGCCGCTGGCATCTCGGCTTTCTCCATCACCGCGTCCGCCCTTCCCTCTTCGCCTGCGACCAGCAAATACAAGGCCAGATTGCCGACGATCTTCTGATTGGTGGGCGCAAGCTCGGCGGCCTGCGCGATCGACAGACGCGCCGCCGCCAGATCCCCTGGCGCAGCAGGGCGTAGCCGAGGTCGCTCACGATCAGGGCATTGGTCGGATCGCGCCGGGCCGCCTCGCGCAGCGCGGCAACCGCGCCCGTGAAGTCGCCCCGCCCACCCGCCACCAGCCCCAGGCCTTGCGACGCCGCGGCAGCTACCGACGTATCCTGCAGCTTGCGATAGACCGCCTCGGCCTGCGCGGCCTGCCCCGATTCGCGCAGGCCGTGCGCCCGCAGCAATCCGACATCGGGCGCCACGCCGTACTTCTGTTCGAACGCATCGACGTGCGCCAACGAGGCGAAATACAGTCCCTTGCCCTGCATCTCGCGGATCATCGACAGATACATGCCCCGGTTGTCCGCGACCGGCTCCTGGTTGGCGACCTGTTGGCGCATGACTGCTTCTTCGTTGATCTGCTGCTGGCTCATGCCATAACCATTCGGCGTCGTGCAGCCCGCGGCAAGCAGCATGCCGCCCGCCGCGATCAAGGTGGCGGCGCCCTTCCGGCAACGCGATGTGGTGTCGTGTGTCATCAGCTTCCCAATCGAGCCAGACCGCGGAACACGGCCAGGAATCCCGCGCCGGCCGTGACGATGATGAGCGCGGGCAACAGGGTCAGCACCATGACTCCGGTCATCTTTACCGTCAGCTTGCCGACCCGTTCTTTCAGCAACATGCGGCGCTGCTCGCGCACCCGTTCGCTGAATTGTTTGAGCGGTTCCTGCACCGCGCCGCCGTGCTTGTCCACCTGCACGATCAGCCGGGCCACGGCGGCCAGGTCTTCGTTGTCGAAGCCGGTCGCAAGACGCTGCAGCGACTGTTCCCGCCCCAGGCCGCGGGCGTGCTGGTTCGTGGCGATTTCGAGCTCGCCCGCCAGCACGGGAATCACGCGGCCGAACTCGGTCACGATGACGTGCAGGCTCTGGTCGATGGACAGGCCCACGCCCTGCAGCAATCGCAGCAGGTCGATCAACAGCGGCAGTTCGTCGGCGGCCCGCTTGACCCGCGCGCTCGCCACTTTCTGCAGCACCCACTTGGGCAGCATGTAGCCGATACCAAAACCGATGAAAAGACCGAAGGCAATGACCTTGAAGGAATGCGAGCCTTCCAGATACAGCCATATCGCCAGGGGCAGCGCCAGTCCCAACACCGCGCGCGCGAAGATGAACTGGGACCGTGCCCGCACCGGATCCTTGAAGCCGCAGCGATCGACCAGCAAGCGGTCTTCGGCGGCCAGCAGTTGTGCGCCAATGCGGCCCTCGCCCCACTTGCGGCCCAGCTCGGCCGTGCTGTCGAACATGGCGCGCATGCGGTCGCGCGAGCCCGGCGCGGCGGCGCGGGCCATGGCGTCTGCCAGTTCGGGCTGCTCGCGCGCCGTGATCGCGGAATTGACGGTGCGCTGGCTGCGCGTCTGGCGTGACGAGCGCGAGAGCAGCGACAGACCCGCCAGCAACAAGGCGGCGGCCAGGGCCACCAAGGCGGCTGCGGTCAGAAGTTGCGGGGTCATGCGGCCTCCTTCATACCGACTTGGCCATGCGATACAGCCAGAAAGACCCGGCCACCTGCAGGAACACGGCGCCCAGCAGCATCTTCTTGCCCGACGCGTCGTCCCACATGCCCATGAACATCGCATTGTTGAAAATGACAATGAACCCGGCCACGAAGATCGGCAGCAGCGCCAGGATCCAGGCCGACAGACGCACCTCGGCCGACAAGGCGTGCAATTCTTCGCGCGCCTGTTGCAGGTCGCGCATGAAGCCCGCCATCCGCTCGAGCACCATGTCGCTGCGGCCGCCGAAACGCAGCGCGACGCCGATCACGGCGGCCACCAGTTCCAGTTCGCGAAAGCGATACAGGCGCGCGACATAGAACAGCGACGCATCCAGTTCCATGCCGGCCCGGTTCAACTGATTGGCGCGCTCCAGCACGTCGAACAAAGGGCGCTCGACGCCAGGCACTGCGGTATGGAAGGCCGAGCCCAGGCTGTTGCCGATCGTGATCAGGCGCACCAGCCCATCGATCAGTCCGGGGAGTTGGCGCACCATCGCTGCGTTGCGTTTGCTCGCTGCGTACCACAGGCGGAAATAGGTGCCAACGACAACCAATCCGGCGGTAATGACCGCCCCGAGCACGCCGCTGAACAGCAGCGCCACCAGGGGCAGGATCACCAGCAGGCCGATCATGGGCGCATAGAAACGCGTGTCGCCTGTCATGCCGGCGCGCAGCAACAGGTTGTCCCAATGACCGCCGATGCCCGAAACGCGCATGGGCGCGCGACCCGTCTGGATCTCTGGAGGCGGGGCCGCCGCGGGCGCCACCGACGCCACCGACCGGCCAAGCTGCTGTTCGACGAACGCACTCGCGGCGTTGCGGCGCGTGCGCGCCGACGACGACTGCCAGAGCCACAGCGCCGCCGCGACCAGCAGCAGCGCCATGCAGAGGATGCCCAGTACCGCGACGCTCATCAGCGGCCTCGCGACCAGAAGCCGCCGTTGCCGCCCGCGGCGGGCGCCGGCGCATCCGGCGTCGGCGCCCGCAACTGGTCGCGGTACTTCGCCAGCTTGGGCGTGTGAGGATGGATGCCGAGCGAGATCCAGCGATCCTTTTCTTCCCCATCGGGCGTCACGAAACTTTCGTAGCGGAACAGTTCCTGGGTGGCGATGACGTTGTCACCCATCCCGGTCACCTCGGAAATGGAAGTGATGCGCCGGCGCCCGTTCGACAGGCGGCCGATCTGCACCACGAAGTCGAGGGCACTGGCGATCTGCCGGCGCAGGCTGTCTTCGCTGCCCTGGAAGCCGGCAAAACCCGCCAGCATCTCGATCCGGTACAGACACTCGCGCGGCGAGTTGGCGTGAATGGTCGCCATTGACCCTTCGTGACCCGTGTTCATCGCCTGCAGCATGTCCATCACTTCCGGACCGCGCACTTCGCCGACCACCACGCGGTCGGGACGCATGCGCAAGCTGTTGCGGATCAGGTCGCGAATGGTGACCGCGCCCGCGCCTTCGAAGCCGCCTTGCCGCGATTCCAGACGCACCACATGCGGGTGGTTCAGGGACAGTTCGGCGGTGTCTTCCACGGTCACCACACGTTCGGTGTCGGGCACAAAAAGGCCAGCGCATTCAGCAGCGACGTCTTGCCCGAGCTGGTGCCGCCCGACACCAGGATGTTGCAGCGTTCGCGCACGGCCACGCTCAGCAGGCGATGGATCTCTTCATTGAAGGTACCCAGGGTGAGCAGGTCGTTGGGTTTGAGCGGGTCCTTGCGAAACTTCCGGATCGACACCATCGGCCCATCGACGGCCAGGGGCTCGATCACCACGTTCAGACGGCCGCCGTCGGGCAGGCGCGCATCCACCATCGGGCTGGATTCGTCGAGCCGCCGTCCCAGCGGCGCGAGAATGCGGCGCACGATCCGCAACAGATGATTGTTATCGCTGAAGCGCAGGCTTTCCTTGGCCAGGATGCCGCGGCGCGACACGAACACGTTGTCATAGCCGTTGATCAGGACATCTTCGACGGCGGCATCGGCCAGCAGGTCTTCCAACGGACCCAGGCCCGCGAGTTCCTTGGTCAGGGCGGCGGACACCTGGCGCAGTTCGCTTTCATTGATCGGCACCCGGCGCAGGCGCACGAAGCTGTCGACCTCCAGGTCGACGAACTGCTGGATGGCCGCGCGCGACCACCGGCCAAACTCCGCGCCCAGTTCTTCGATCCGGCTCAGAAGGTGCTCGTGCGCGGCCGCCTTCACGTCGTGAAAGCGTTGCGTGTTGACGAAGGCCACGCCGTCATCGGCGAATTCGATAGAAGCCGTCATGTCCATGATTCCTGTTCTATCCCAGTGAACTCAAATGCCCGGTGCATGCCCATGGCTAGGCCAGGTGCTTCTGCACACCGGGCAGCCAGCGCGACAACCACTTGTTCGTGCCTGCCTTCTCGGTCCGTTCCGACAACACGTCGGCCAGGTTCTGCAGCGCGCGCACATAGGGGTCACGATCGGACACCTCGTGCAGCAGGCGGCCCTGGTTGGTGCTGCTCATCAGGGCCAGCGTGCGGTCGGGCAACGACGCCAGCAGCTCGACCCCAAAACGTTCCGCGATCTGGTCGGACGTCATGCCGTACCGTTCGTCATACCGATTGACCACCAGGCGCAGACGGGAACGATCGACGTCGCGGCCATCCAGATCGCGCAGGATGTCGGCCAGCGACACCAGCGATCCGACACCCTGATCGGTCACCAGCCAGGTCTGATCGGCCGCCCGCACCAGGCTGGCGACGAACTCGGGATTGGTGAACCCGCCAAGGTCGGCCAGCAGCACACCGAAGTGCTCGCGCAGCTTTTCGAGCAGGCCCAGCGAATCCGCATGGGACACCGTCCGCATCTCGCTCAGGTCGCGCGGCAGCGGGATCACCGTGACACCGCTTGCGCTGCGCGACAGCGCCGTATTGACCAGCGTTTCGTCAAAGCGGCGCAGGTTGCGCACGGCCTCGGCAAAGTGGAAAGTGCCCGATACGTTCAGGTACAGCTGCCCGTCGGCGATGGGCCAACCCAGGTCAAGCAGCGCCGCCTTCTGCGAGCCGGCGCCGGGCGCGGGGCTTTCCGGCCGGCTTCCGGCGCGGCCGGGGGGCGCTCATCTGCATATGGACCAGCGTCGACAGATGCGCGCCCAGGGTACTTGCGCCTACCCCTGCCCGCACACCCAGAATCACGATCAGCTGCCCGCGGCCGGGCCGGCGCGAGCGGCCTCCGCCGTTGGACTGCAGGACTCGGCGCACCACGTCCTGCACTTCGTTTTCGTTGGCCAGGTCGATGAAGTCCCGCACACCGGCCCGCAGCGCGGCGATCGCGCCTTCGGGCCGGGTGATCGAGCCGACCGCGACCACCGGCAGCGTCGGCGCGACGCGGGCCAGCTGGCGCGCCAGCTCGGTGGCCTGCGCCATCTTGCCGGGTTGCGATTCGTCGATCCCGAAATCCAGGAACACCATCTGGGGAATGAGTTCGGCCAGCCTGACCGACAGGCGATCGGATGCCGCGTCTTCCTGCACCATCATCCCGTCATCGGCCAATGCGGCGGCCAGGTGCTGGGCGGCGGTGTTGTCTGTCGTGAAGAACAGGAAACGGCGGGCATCGTGCAAACTGGCCAACTCCTTGGTTCGCGCGTTCATAAGTCTTGCTCCTGGGCGACCTCGTAGCCCTATTTGGAAAAGCCTGGCAGCTCATCGCCGCTGGCAATTCCCAACACATAACTGCCCCATGCATTCGCCGGGGTATCGCGCTTGTCCTGCGACGCGCCCGGCAAGGGCAACGCCACGCCTTTCATGATCGGCCGCACCAGCCGCGGCGTGACCACGATCAGCAGCTCTTTTTCGCGCTGCTGGTAGTTCATGCTTCGGAAGAAGGCGCCAATGATCGGCAGGTCGCCGAGCAGGGGCAGCTTCGACAGGTTCGACGACGTCGTCCGCGACACCAGCCCGCCGATCACGTAGCTTTCGCCATCACCCAATTCCACTGTGGTATCGGCACGCCGCGTGATGATCGCGGGGATCTGCGTGCCGTTGATGTTGACGCCATTCGTGTAGTCCAGATCGCTGGCCTCGGGCGCAACCTTGAGCGCGATGCGGTCCTTGGACAGCACCGTCGGCGTCACGGTCAGGCCTATGCCAAAGGGCTTGTAGACCACCGTCGTGGTGCCCAGACCGCCCGCCTGCGGCACGGGCAATTCGCCGCCGGCCAGGAACTTGGCGCTCTGCCCCGACAGTGCCACCAGCGTCGGTTCGGCCAGTACCCGCGCCAGACCGTTCGATTCCAGCAGCCGCAGATTGGTGTCGAGCAGGAAGTTTCCGCGCGTCAAGCCCAAGCCAAGGTCGAACATGGCGCCGGTGGGCGCAATCTGGCTGGCCAGCCCGAAGTTGAAGGAACCGCGGGTATTGCTGGCCGAGAAATTGAAGCCCGCCTCTTTCAGCGTCTGTTTGTTGAATTCGACAACTTTCACCTCGACCTGCACCACACCGCCTGCTTCGACCACCGAGTTGTCGAAGACCTGCTGCGCGCCCACCGCGTTGTCGGCGGCCGCTGCCGCGCGCCGATGCGACAGCAGGGAGTCGGCACGGCCGCTCATGACGGCCGTATCACCGTAGATCTGGGTCTTGACGCCCTCGTCGGGCAGCAAGGTCGCCAGGTCGCCGGTCACACGCACCAGATAGATCTGCGGGGCTTCAACCCCGCGCAGCCACACCGACACCATGGTCGTGCCGGGCTTCCTGCCCACCACCGCAACGCTGCCGCGGCGCGTCTCCGTGGCCTTTTCCAGGACGACATCCGCCACTTCCGGATCCACGACGGCCACGCGTTCAAGCGCACCCGGAATCGACAGCTGATACTGATCGCGCACGGCAACGGACACCTGCCGCGGGCCGTCATCGGCCGCGCTGGCGGGCGCACTGCAACACAGGGCCAGCGCCGCAGCGAGCGGCCATTTGCGGAGATCCATCCTTGAAAGTCCTGTCGTCATCGATGCTCTGTCCACTTAAAAGCTGACCGTTTCACGCTGCGTGCCGCGCACTACTTCCACCGTATTCGGCTGGACACGCGGTGGCGTCGGCGCCGCCGCCACGGGCCGAGGCGCGGCGGGACGCGGAGCCGCCGCCTGCGACGGCGCGCGCGGGGGCGGCGCGGTGCGCCCCTCGCCCGCCAGGCCGCTCAGTTCGTTGCCGGCGTAGGCCAGGTTGTCGGCGTTGCCAAGTGCCTGGCGCTGCTCGGGCGTCAAGGTGCCCTTGGCCGCCAGCACCGTCGGCACCTCGGGAAACAAGGCCACGTCCGGCACTGTGGGATCGGTAGGGTGACGCAGCGCCAGTTGCAGGCGGCCGTTCTGCGTCGCCAGCAACAGGCGATTTACGTCGGCGGTGGGAACGGCCATAACGGCCGTGCGCGGCACGACCGGACCGTTGTTGCGCAGGGTTTCCTCGGATGCCGGCGGGCCGTCCACCGAGTCCTGGCCGTACGTCAGCACACGCAGCCGCGAAAGCAGCAGACGCGATTGGGTCTTGCTGATGTCCTGCGATTGCTTGAGGGTGAAGAAGACGTCGACCATGTCGCCCGGGGTCACGCGATTGCCGCTGCCGACCACCTCGTCCACCGACACCGCGACCGCGCGTTCGCCTTCCTTCAATTGCAGCGTCAGGCCCTTGGCCAGCGTCGCATCCACGACGGGCGTGCCGGGGCCGATATCGATCTTGGGAATCTTGCCAGCCAGGGCCGCCACTGTCGTGAAACTGCCGGCGGGATGGATCGGCAGCGGGACGACCTTCAGCGACGCGGGGTCGATCACCGTGCCGGCAGGCAGCAGCTTGTCCGCCACCACGACCTGGAACTGGGCCTGCGAGACGGGGTTGCTGGCCTCGGCCGGCGGCGGGGCGTCCGGCGTCCGGACCAGCATCAGCGCGTACACGCCCAGCAGCAGGGCCACCAGGACCAGCAGCGCTGCAACGATCTTGGTCACATTGTTCATCGACTCGGGGCCTTATAGGTCAGCATGGCTATGGAAAACGATTCAGCTCGCGGTCGCGCCGATCTGCACGGTGCCGCGGGACGTCAGGTTGAGGGAATCCAGTTGCTGCCCGGCCCGAAGACCGTTTCGAGCCACGCGCCCAGTGGGACCAGTTCAGGAATGAGCGGGTAGTTGCGGTAGTTGGCATAGGTGACCTCGACCGTGCCGCAGGTCAGCACCGCGCTGTAGGTGCACGGCTGTATGGTCGGCGCGCAAACGACCGGACCTTGGCCAAGCGTCTGGCGAAATTGATTGAGCCACACCATCGAAGCATTGGCTGCCGAACAGCCCATGGCGCTGGCCGTGGCGGTCGGCGACGGCGCGATGGAGGCCTGCAGCATGGCGCGAGCGCCTTCTTGCGCCGCGCGCGACAAGGTCTGCTGCACCACGAGCAAGGCGCCATAGCTGGCGATACCGAAAAAGATCAGCAGGAAGAGCATGCACACCAGCGAGAACTCGAGCGCCGCGACACCGCGTTGCCGGCCCTGCTGCGGCAAGCGAAGGCCCGGGCGCGAATCCGCCTTGGCGGCATGGGACGCGGCGCGCAGCATCATGCCCCCGTCCCCATGCGCTGCAGCACGGCCGGATCGAGCGTGACGGTCGCCACGCCTTGCAGATTGCCGGGTACGACCAGCCCCAGCCCTGGCATGGTGGGGACCAGCGGATTGGCGCGGTAGTTGTAGGCGACCGTGAGCGTGGCCTGGCACTGGTCGGTTGCCTGATAGCCGCAGAACACCCTGGCGCTCGGCACACCGCCCGTGAAGCGCGCACTGCACATCGATGCGCCGGCGGTTCCGTCGGCGTTGGCGCAGCGGCCGTTGATGACGGCCTCACAGGTCGGTGCGGCGCCCGCGTTCTGCAGCCAGCTCACACGATCGGCGGCGACCTGACAGGCCAGCGACAGCCGCTCGTTGAGCTGCGCCATCATCACGGAGCTGCCGGACGTCGTCACCAGCCGATATCGCAATGTCGCGCGGGCGCCGTCTTCGGCCGCCAGCGTCAACGACTGCTTGGCGGTAAAGATCAGGCCGAACGTCAGCACGCCGTAGAACAACAAAAAGAAAATCGGGAAAACAATGGCGAATTCGATCGCATAAACCCCGGACTGACGTCCTGGTGCATAGTCGACACGGCGGCCATTGCCAGGCCTCGTCTTGCCGGTACCACGCATCGTGCTTCCCCTGCTCAACCCAAAAATTCTGCCTCTGTCGAGGGATACGAACGGCACTGCGTGCCGCAACACATGAAGTCAGGCCGTGGCGGTCTCCTTGTGATGGTTGGGCGGGGCCCTGCCCCGCCCGGGGCTCAAACGGCGATGCCCAGCGGGCTCGTTACGTCGCGCTCTTGAGCTTGGTTGAAATACGGGTGAACAATCCCGACAGGTCGGTGCCCAGCGCGGTCAGCGCCACGATGATCCCGACAGCGACCAGACCGGCGATCAGGCCATACTCGATGGCCGTGGCGCCCTCTTCTTCCCGAAGGAAATCCGTGATGTGTTGTTGCATGATTGACTCCTTGAACGTCCACTTATTGCTGCCGGCAAATCACGATTGCCAGACCAGCATTCCCACCGCTCCCACCGCCATATAGGCGGCGTACGGAATTCCGCGCCGTGGCCGGCTTCCCTGCGGGTCGGTCGTGGAACGCCACGTCGCGCGCAACGGCAGTACGGCAACAAGCCGTTCACCGATATCGCGCGCCGCGACATGCCAGAGGGATCCGCTGGCGCCCTGGACCAGGGCGTGCATGCCTGCCATCAGGCTGGCAACCACGAACACCGGCAGCAAAGACGCAGGACCCATCCACCATCCCAACACCGCAAAAAACTTGACGTCTCCCGCACCCATGGCGCGAAACGCATACAGCGGCAGCAGAAGCACGAATCCGACCACGAGACCGGTGACCGCCGGTTCCAGTTCGGTAACCAGATGGCTCGCGCCACCCGCACCCAACGCAAGAAAGCCCGCCTGCGCGACCAGCGCCGTGCAGACCACCACGTTGAACACCTTGCGCACGCTCAGGTCAGTGGCTGCGACAACCGCACAGACCAGAAGAAAACTGACCAGGTGAATGACGTCGAACATATGGGTGTCCAAAATCCCGGAGCCGGTAAGGAACGACCGGTACGGAATCAAGTAATGGCTGTGACCTTCGTCGAGATTCGATTAAACAACTGGCTTAAATCGCCGCCCAGTGCTGTCAAAGCAAGGATAATGCCCAACGCCACCAGCCCTGCAATCAAACCATATTCAATGGCGGTTGCGCCATCCTCGTCCTTGAAAAACCTGGAAACCGTGTGCATTATTTACTCCCGAAACTTCAGTGGACTTTTCGATAATCTTATTCGAACGCGTCTATGCATCTCGATATCGAAGTTGCGGTATCCAACCAATCTTGTCATGGATTCCGAAACATTCGTTTACTGCATCTATCCTTCAACCTGCTGGCGCGTGGTCAGCACCGTCTCAAGCTTGCTTGCCATTTGAAGGTGGCTGTCCCGGCTGCTGCGGTAGATTTCCACGCGCATCACGATCAGGCTCACCAGCGAAATCAGGAAGACGGCATACGGCAGGACATCACCGTCGAACTGCAGGCCACTGAAGTCGCGTGGAACGGTGCACACGATGGCGCCAGCTGCCACGCCCAGGTAGTGCATGCCGCACACCGCCAGCGCCATCAACACCGCGGCGCCGATGCGCTGCCATTCGGTATAAAGGTTGAACGCAAGCCACAACGCCACGGTCGCGGCAACGACTGCAACCACGAATGAGGCGGTCACCAGCCAGCGGTTCCATTCGAAGACCGCCGACATACGCATGGAATCCATGCCCAGGTAATGCATGGCCACGACGCCCAGCCCGGCCACGACGCCAGCGATGGCGCAGCGAGCCAGCGTGAACCGCGCGCGGCCGACGAACCACAGGGCAGCACCGGAAAAGGCCATGGCTACCACCAGGCTGAACAGCGTCAACGGCGCACCGTAAGCCACGCGTGACGGAATAATCTGAGCGGCCATGCCAATGAAATGCATGCCCCAGATGCCTACACCGCCCAGGGCGACGGCCGACGCAACCACGTAACCCATGTGCGTGCGGTTGTCGGGCGTCCGGATCCGGCTTGCCGCAAGCAGCGCGACATAGGCGCCCAGCACCGAAATCGCAAAAGAAAGAGCGACCAGACCGCTGTCGAATTGCAAAGGAATGATGTCGCCGGGTTGCATCTGTCTCTTTCCAGGTAACTCTCTGTTACTAGCTAAACTACAGGGATAAATCAAACGCTTTCAATATCTCGCCGCTGCGATATCAACCGACCAAACGTTGATTTCGAAATAACCAATTGGTAATCACACCATCACAGACGGGAAAATCGAAACTCCGCGAGCAATTAATAAGAAACATTATTGGACATACTTCAGTTAGCGAGTATCGACCACGACCGTCCCACAATCGTCCCAACGTGAACAAAGCTGCTGTTAACCCTGAGTTAATCGCGCCACAGGGTGTTTCCACCCACGTCCGTGTGCCAAACTTGCGACCAATCACCCGTGCTGATAACACCTGTCCCGAGGCTTTTTCGGATGCCCCATCACCCTCGTCTGCGCACTGCCTGGCTGCCCGCAGCGCTGCTTGCTGCTCTGCCCTATATGGCCCATGCGGCTGACAGCCCAGGATTGGGCAACCCGCTCGACACGCTGCCGCCTCGCCCCGCCAATCCCGCGCCAGCTGCGCCGCCGGTCGTCACGCCTCAAACGCCGTCATCGGACGCGCAGCAGTCCACCCTGGCCAGGATCATCACGCCCGCCAACTTCGATGTGACCGGCGTCACGGCGCTTCCCTTTGCTGATGTCGTCGCCATCCTGGAGCCGCTGGCAGGCAAGCCCACCACCGTGGCCGAGCTGATCGGTGCCGCCGACCGCATCACCGAGCTGTATCGGCAGCAAGGCTATGTCTTGTCATTCGCGTTGATCCAGAACCAGGACTTTGCCGGCGGGCTGGTCAAGGTGACGGTCGTCGAAGGCTACGTCGGCAGTACGCAGATCAGCGGCGACGTTGGACCGGCCATCGCCAAGCTGCAGGACTACGCGCGGGTCATCGAGCAGGAACGTCCGCTGACCCGCAAGACGCTGGAACGTCAGCTGAACCTGATGGCCACCGTGGCTGGCATGAAGATGAAGCCGGAACTGAGCTTGCCCAAACGGGCCGACGGCGCGACGGAACTGACGCTGGCCGTCGAACACAAGGCCTTCCGCTTCGACGCCGGGATCAGCAACCTGAGCACCGGGACCCATGCCATCGTGACGGCGACCACGAGCAGCCTTACCCCGCTGGCGGAGCAGGTGCAGCTGATGGCGGCCGTGCCCAGCGGAAGCGACAAACTGCAGTACTACGCAGGCAACGTGGTGGTGCCGATCGGAAGCGATGGCATGACGATCAAGGCCGATGCATTCAGCTATCGCGCGGAGCCGCAGAACGACATCCTGCAGGCGCAAGGACTGGACCGCGAGATCCAGAACCAGCGGGCCGGCGTCAGCATCAGCTATCCCTTTATCATCAGCAACCAGCAGGCACTGACCGGAACCGCAGGGGTCTACGCGTCAAGCAGCCGCGATACGTACCGCAGCCAGGCGACGGGCGCATCGGCGCAACTGACGACCCATCTGCGGGTACTGCATGCCGACGTCACTTACGCCGACAGTTCCTTGCTGCAATCGCGCCGCCTGACCGCGAGCATCAACAAGGGACTGGACGCGCTGGATGCACGGCAGAACCAGCAGGGCATCGGCGTGAACTACGACCTCGACTTCACGCGCTTTATGTTGGGCGGCACGCAATCGTTGACGCTGCCCGCGCAATTTGGCCTGTCGTTGTCGGCCCTGGGCCAGTACAGTTCGAATTCACTGCCCACGTCAGAGCAGATCACGTTCGGCGGGCAACGATTCGCGCGTGGCTATCCGGCTGGCGAAGTCGGCGGCGACAAGGGTTACGGCGCGGCATTCGAAGTCAACCGGCGCTTTGCCACGGGCCTGACGTATGTGCCGGTGGTGCAGCCCTATGTCGTGGCCGATGCCGCGCGCGCGTCGTTGAACGACAGCCGCTTTACGTTGGCGACGCGCAAGCTGGCTTCCGTGGCCCTAGGACTGCGGGTGACGGACCAGAAACGGTATGCGCTCGATCTCAATCTGGCCAAGCCTGTCGGCGATCGTCCGGTCAACGCCAATGGACGCCCATTGCGCTTCAACGCCAACTATTCGTTCCAGTTCGAATAACGCAGTCTCGTTACGTAACGCTGTTTCCGGCGCTACGTAACGCCCCCGCCGTTCTGGCCCTCTTCCGCCGCTTTCCAAGCCCTTCGCGCAGTGTGTCGATCCCACCGCCGCGAATTCTCGCGGCCCCTGATTTCTCCTGTGTTTGCAAGACCTTAGCGTCCTCGGCGAGGTGCGCGGGCATGTGGCTTTTCGCAGTCGATCCATGCATTGGCATACGTTTTGCAATGAGGGGATCAGGCAGTCACGCCGCATCAGAAAGACAGAGGAACATCATGAACACACAGATCACAAAACCAGGCGGTCGCGTATTGGTCGCCGCCATGCTGCTGGCGCTTTCTTCGCTGTCGGGGTGTTCCTCGTCCGGCGGAACCAGTGGTCTCGTCGGCGGTGGTTCGGGGGATGCCGGCACGCCCGGCGGCGGCAGCGGCGGTGGCGGTGGCACACCGACGAATCCTGGCACGGGCACGAATCCGGGCAGTGGCACGGGCACGACGCCGGGTACCGGCACGGGCACGACTCCAGGCACCGGCACAGGCACGACTCCAGGCACCGGCACAGGCACGACTCCAGGCACCGGCACAGGCACGACCCCAGGTACTGGCACCGGCACGACCCCGGGCACTGGAACGGGCACGACCCCAGGCACTGGCACCGGCACGACCCCGGCACTGGCACCGGCACGACGCCGGGCACTGGCACCGGCACGACACCAGGCACCGGCACGGGCACGACACCAGGTACTGGCACTGGCACGACCCCAGGTACTGGCACGGGCACGACGCCGGGCACCGGCACGGGCACGCCCACCAATCCGGGCACACCGAATACGCCCCTTACCGGCGTGCTCGGCCCCGTCCTCGGCGGTGTTGGTCAGGTCGTTGACAATGTCATCGATGTAGGCGCGGCGCCCACCCTTGGCGGTGCCGGCACGCAGCTCGATCCCGTCATCACTCCCGTTGCCGGGAACGTCGCGGGTGCCACTCAAACCGTCGGTGCGGCCACCGGCCTGGGCGCGCCGCTCAATGGCGTCCTGGGCACCGTGGGCAGCACGGTCACCAACGTCGGCACGGCGTTGAACACCAGCAACTCGCCGCTGACCAGCGGCGTAAGCGGCCTGGTTGCCGGCCTTGGCAATACCGTCAGCAGCACGGGCGCTTTGCTCGATGGCACGGGCAATCCCGCGAACCCGGTCGGAACGGTCTTGACGAATCTGACGGGCGCCGTGAGCAGCCTGACGCAAAATGTCGGCGGCGAAGGCGGCCTGCTCTCCCCGATCACGACCCTGATCGGCAACGTCAATGGCGGCGCGGCCAATCCGCCGGTGCTCGGACCCAGCCTGGCCACCACGGGCCAGGCCGTCGACAACGTCGCCAACCTGAACCTCGCCAGCACGCTCGGCAAGGTCGGGACGGGCCTCGACCCGCTGGTCAGCCCGGTCGCAGGCGCGGCCACGACGTTGACGCAGAATGTCGGCGCGGCCACCGGTCTGGGCCAGCCGGTCAGCGGTCTGCTGACCTCGGTGGGCGGCGCGATCGCCAATGCCGGCACCAACACGGGTGGGTCTTTGCCGGTAGGCGGCACCGCGCTGAATAACGTTGTCACCGGTCTGGGCAACACGGTGGCCAGCGCGGGTGCACTGGTCAACGCCTCGCCTGCCGCCACGAACCCGCTGGGCTCGGTCCTGAACAATGCCACCGGTACGGTGCAGGCATTGACGTCGGGGCTGGGCGTGACGGGCGAAGGCGGCCTGCTCAGTGGCATCGTCGGCGGCGCCGGACAGGTCCCGGGCAATGGCGGCACGACGCCGACCACGGGCCTTGGCGCGGTGGTCGGCAATCTGCCGGTGGTCGGTTCCGTCGTTGCACCGATCGTTGCAGGTGACAACGGTCTGCTGACCAACCTGCCTGTCGTCGGCAACCTGCTGGGTGGCGCGACCCCGGCGCCTGGCACTGGCACTGGCACCGGAACCGGTGTTGGCGTTGGCGTGGGCGTCGGCGCAGCTGTTGGCGTCAACCTTGGCAGCGTCGTCGGCAATCTGCCGGTCGTCGGCAATATCCTGGGTGGCGCCACCACCCCGGGCACGGGCGCCACGCCACCCGCGACGGGCCTGGGCGCCATCGTCGGCAACCTGCCAGTCGTCGGTCCGGTCGTCGCCCCGATCGTTGCACCGGTCGTTGCAGGCAACAACGGTCTGCTGACCAACCTGCCAGTCGTCGGTCCAGTCGTCGCCCCGATCGTTGCACCGGTCGTTGCAGGCAACAACGGGGCGCTGACCAACCTGCCTGTCGTCGGCAACATTCTGGGTGGCGCGGCTACAACGCCGGGCACGGGAAACACGGCGCCTGGCGCACTAGTGCCGATTACCGGCAACCTCAACCAATTGGTGGGTGGCACCGGCAATGTGCTGGCGCCGGTCACCAGTGGGCTGCTCGGTAATACCGGTTCGTCCAGCCCGCTGCCCATCGCCAAGCCGGCGCTGACCAACACCGGCAGCGCCGTCGACAACCTCGTCAACGTCGGCGCCGCGCAAAGCCTCGGACAGGCCGGCGCGGCGCTCGATCCGATCGTCACACCCATCGTGGCTCCCGTGACAGCCGCCACGCAGACCGTGGGTGCACAAACGGGCCTGGGCGCACCGATCAACGCCATCGTGACGCAAGTCGGCGGCGCGCTGACCCAGGCCGGCACGCAGGTTGGCGGTACGACGCCGGTTCTCGGCACGGCGGTCGGCGGCGTGGTGACGGGTGTCGGCCAGGCGGTGACCAGCACTGGCGCGGTTGTGAGCACGGCCAATCCGGCGGCGCCTAATCCTGTAGGAGGTGTATTGACCAACCTTACGGGCGCGGTCAACAGTCTGACCTCGGGTGTGGGCCAAGCGGGGACCACAACCGGTACGACGGGCACGTCAGGCGCTTTGGCACCGGTGCAGAACCTGCTGGGCGGACTGCTCGGCGGCCGTAAGTAAACCACTACAAGGAGCAGTCCCTATGTTTCAACTGGAGAACGCGATGGGCGCCATGAGCGGTGCAAGCCTCGGTACCCACACCATGCAGTCCGAAGAGCGGGACAGCGACAACATGGTCAACGACATCGTGACCATGCTGGGCCGGCGTCTCACGGTCTATACCTCGCTCTACCAGACGGCACTGGCCGAACGCCTTCACCTGAGCATGGCGGACGTCAAGGCGCTGGAGCTCGTCATCGAGTTCGAGCCGATCACGACAGGCCAGCTGGCTTGCCTGGCCGGTATCAGCTCGGGCGGCACCACCGCCGTGATCGACCGGCTCGAGGTAGCGGGCTATGTCGTGCGGGACAAGCACCCGCTCGACCGGCGCATCGTCGTGATCCGGCCGGTGGCGGCCAAGTGCGCGGAGATCGAACACCACATGCGGTCGGTCGCCGAAGAAGTCGCACACATCGGCGCGCACTATGAGCACGAACAGTTGTCGGCGGTGCACAGCTTCCTGGCGCAATGCGTGCATGCATTGAAGACGGAAGCCCTGGGCATGCTGAACGACGGTGGCAACGCCAACCTTGCGGAGATCCGGCGCGAGTTCGCGCCGCGCAAGAGCGCGGAGCACAACTGAGTGTGATGGCGAGGCCGGCAACGGCCGCGTCTTGGACAGGGGTACGCACTGGCGTACCCCTTTTTTATGGCGCGCTTGATTGTCGGCGGCGCCGAGCCGGCAGCAACGCCATGGGCGGCTCCCCGCGTCGTGACGACACTCAGAAATACCCGTTGCGCCACATGCGCGGGGCGAAGAACGGGTAGGCTGGCGGCGTAAAATCGCGCTCCTGCGCGGTCAGGTCCAGCGCTTCCGGCAGCATGGCGCGCAACACGGACGCCACGGCAAAGGCCAGGACCAGCGCCATGAACAGGCTGGTCCAGACCTTGCGTTGGACCCGGCCAGCGGCGCCGTCGGGCCGGGCGCCGGGCGCCGCCGGCATCCGCTTCGTCCACGCCACCCCACACGCAATGAGCACGACGATCCACAACTGACTCATGGGCATAACCATCGAGCCGGATACGAAGGCATCGGCGATCGTGGCCGCGACACCGCCCATCAGCGTGGCCCGCAGCGCCTGTCCGGCCACGTCATCGGGGGCCACCGCGCGCCCCCGCCGCCAGATGGCCATGACGCCGCACACCAGCGCGGCCGTCAGCGCCACGACGGCCGGGACGCCCCATTCGGCTGCGATCTGCAACAGCCAGTCATGCGGGTGCGCATTGGCCTTCAGCGCCATGGCCCGATGCGCGAAATGAAGGGGACCTTCGCCCAGCCAGGGGTGCGACTGGATCATGGACCACGAGAGCCGCCACAGGTCCAGGCGACCCGACGCCGGGTCCACCAGACTGCGTTCGGCGACTCCCTGCAACACGCCGAACGGCTTGAGTCCCAGGGCCAGCGGCACGGCCACATACAGCAGCAGATAGGCAACGATCCCGGCCACCGCGCTGGTCAGCAGCACACGCGTCCAGGGCCAGGCCTGGCGCCCATACAGCACCAGCACGACTACGACGGCCACACCGATGCCGAACACCGTGCCGCGGCCGCCTGTGACAAACAACAGCATCCACCAGGCCGCCGTCATGCGCCACCACATGGCGCGATGCGCCGGATGGTCGGCCACGCCCGCCGCCGGCAACGCCAGCCAGGCCAGGAAAGGCAGGCTGATGGTCTGCACGTGATTCAGGAAACGGTGGTTGTCATAGCCGGGCGACAGGATCAACTGCGATGGCTGCACGCGGCCGATGACCGTGATCAGGTAATAGGCCATCGCCAGGAACATATACGCCACGCAGCCGTAGCCGCACCAGAGCGCCATGCGGCGCATGCGGGCTGCGATCTGACCACCGTCGGCATCCCGTGTCCATTCGGCCGCAATGGCCAATGCCAGCACGATCAGCAGCGTCAATGACCCCCATTCGTAGAAAGCATGCCTTGGCGACAGCGCCTGCGTGCCGGACACGATGCCCAGCAGCAACCACAGTCCCAGCCAGGCAGCGCCCGCGTTGCCTGGCCAGGCCAAGGCCCCGCCGTGGCGGTGCTGACGCGCCAGGACCGTCACGGCCGCGATCACCAGCACCAGGACCTGCATCAGGCGCTGGTTGTTGTGGTACGACGCGTCGATCGTCCACGGGATGTGCAGGAAGGGACCGACGGCCAGCGCCAGGCAGGTCAGCAACGTCAGCAGATAGCGCGACGCAAGGAGGGAAAGGGTCATGAAGGAGCAGGATTCTGGTCAGGGCGACATCTTAGCGGCAGGGGCTGAAGCGGCCGAAATGTCCGTGGCAGAAACCTTCGTGACCAGGAACTCAGTAGCGGACGTTGCGGTGCCCGTCGCGCCAGCCGGCCCCTTCCGTTGCCCGTTTCCATATGCGCCCGGCGCCACGCCGGCCCACCGCGTGAAGGCCCGGGCAAACACCTTGTCCGACGTGAACCCGAGACGGCGGGCCACCTCCGACACGCGTTGACCACCTTGCGCCAGCCGATCCGCTGCCAAGGTCAGCCGATGCGTGGCCAGATACTGAATCGGCGACACCTCGACCCGTTCGCGAAAGCGGGCGGCAAAACGAGTGCGCGACATGCCGGCCTCGCGCGCCAGCGTATCCAGCGTCCACGGACGCTCCGGCGCGCGATGGATAGCCATCAAGGCCCGGGCGATCGCCGGATCGGTCAGGCCGCGCAGCCAGCCGGCGTGCTGCATGCCGGACTGGGCAAGATGCGCCCGCAGCACCTGCACCAGCAGCAGGTCGGCCATCCGCGCCGCCGACAATTTCCACCCCGGCTGCTGCACCAGGGTTTCATCGACCAGGGTCTGCATCATCGCCGCAAGCGGACCGACAGTGGGCGATGCGGCGTCCGCCACGTGGATGATCGGTGGCAACAGGCGCATCACGGTATCGCGGCCATAGGCCGACAGCCACACGTGGGCGGAGAACAACTCGATGTGCGCGTCGCCTTCGCCGGTGTCGAACACCAGGGGCGCATCGCCGTGTTCGCCCACCGCGTGCCGTGCGATCAACGACGCGATCGGCTGCGGCGGCAGCGCGGGATCGGACGACACCGAATGCGCGCTGCCCAAGGGCAGCAACACCAGATCGCGCGGGCCGATCCAGCGCGGCGCCTCGTCCGCCATGCGAATCCAGTATCCGCCGCCGGTGGACATGCGGATCAACGCGCCTTCGACGCCGAGGGACTCGAGCGCAAAGGGACCCCGCAGGCGAAAGCGCGCCGTCACGGCCCGGTCTGCCCGGCAATCGGCCAATACGTCGCTCAGAACATCCACCGCGCCTCCCCTGTTCGATCCTGCATGGTCCGCATCGTTGCCGGCCGCATCGTTGTAAGCCGCAACGGTTGTAAGCCGCAACGGTGAAGATCGCAACCATTGCGTTCGACAGACCTTGCATCGGACAACTCTGGGTATCCGCAATTACTTGCCTGCCGGCCGCGGGACGAAAGGCGGGGTGTTTGGCCCGGCAAGCGGTTGCCCGGCCGCGAACGGTCGCCAACAATAACGACTTTCCTCAAGCACGCTCAACCTGCCGCCATGACCGCCTCGTCCCCGCTTCATACTCTTATCGTCGGCGGCGGCATTGCCGGATCCGCGCTCGCTATTGCCCTGGCCTCGGACGGCCACCGCGTCACCGTGCTCGAAAAGCAATCGAAGTGGGCTTTCCAAAGCTCCGGCATTTTCATCTACAGCAACGGCCTGGTCGCGCTTGACCGGATCGGTGTCCTGCCCGAGATCCTGGCCGCGGGCTTTGTCGTGGAAGATGGCGAAAACATCTATCTCGATCATCATGGCGACCCTATCGTCGACGTGTTCTACCCTGCCGCGGACGGCGGCCGCATTCCCCCGGTCATCGGCATCAAGCGCGCCGAGATGCACCGAGTGCTGGCGACCCGCATGCAGGCATTGGGCGTGGAAGTGCGGCTGGGCACGAGCGTGGACGCGATCCTGGACGACGCCATGCATACGGCAGCGAACAGTACCGCTGCCGGCGCGCCCGACACCGCGCCAGGCAGTGCGACGCAAGGCGCCGCCAACGCTCCGCGACTCGGTCCCGTCAGGGTGCGGACCAGTGACGGCGCAACCATTGCCTGCGATCTGGTCGTCGGCGCCGATGGCATACGCTCGCACGTGCGGACCCTGCTCCTGGGCGCCATCGAACCGACGTACACCGGATTTGGGGTCTGGCGCAGCATTCACGAACGGCCCGCCGACGTCGTCAGCAAGCTCCTGATGATGGGCGTGGGCAAACGTTTCGGCGTCATGCCGATCTCGCACGACACGCTGTATGTCTACGCCACCAGCAACGAACCCGGGCGGCCCTGGTACGCGCCCGACACGTGGCATGCGCACATGCGCGCCAAGTTCGACGAATTCCAGGGTCCGGCGCGCCGTTATCTCGAGCAACTGTCGCCGGAGACCGAAACGCTCTATACCTCGGTCGAAGAGGTGCGCCTGCCATTGCCCTGGCATCGTGGACGCGTGCAACTGATTGGCGACGCGGCGCATGCCTCGACCCCCTTCATGGGACAAGGCGGCGCCATGGCGCTGGAAGACGCCGTGGTGCTGGCCGACATGCTGCGCACCCGGACGCCCGACACCCCGCTGACACACACCCTGCAGGCCTTTGGCGAGCGCCGCTATCCGCGCTGCGCGTTCGTGCAGGACGTGTCGCGCAAGGTGGGCGAAGCCGGGGGACTCGAGAACGATGCGAGTTGTCAGGTACGCAACGAACGCATGAAAGCTGGCGCCCAGGCTGACGTCGACCGTTTCTATGGCCAGATGCTGGGACCCATTTGAGTTGTGCCATGATGGACGCCTGCCATGACGGAGGCCAGCTCCATGCTACAGAATGACCTGCTTCAGCGCCTGGCGGCGCTGCCCGCCGACACGCCATTGTCGGCCGCCCACGTCACCGCGCTCCATCACGCGCGACTCGCGCCGGATCCCTTGAGCGCGCTCAAGGGGGTGCCTGCCGACCGGCTCGATGCCTGGCGTCTGCCTGCCGAAACCCATACGGTCCACGCGGCCGAGCCCCTGCCCCGATTCCGCCTGGGCGCGGTATTGGCTGGGCCGACCCATGCCGACGAAGATGGGCGCGACGGCGACCTTGACGCTGCGGCGCGGCTGCGCACGGCGTTCCCGCTGTTCACCTATGCCGACGGTGCGGAAGACGACTTTCTGACCTCGCTGCGCCACGCCGAAGATCCCGTCGGCTTCCGCATCCTGCGCATTCCCGCGCCGTTCGATCTTCCGGAAGCCGGCCGCGCTGCACCGGATGTGCAGGGACCGGACATCCAGGCCTTCCTTGGCGCCTTGCGCAGTGATCCCGATGCCGCGGTGGCCGCGGCACAACGTCTGCCGCCGCCCCTGCTGGCCGGCTTCAACGCCGCCAACTGGCTACTGGCCGAGATGGCACGTCCTCAATTGAAGTCTGCGGATCTCCACCAGGTGGCCGAATCGCTCTCGCTGCTTGCCGATGATGACCTGGGCCAGGGGATCAACGTCTACGGCCATGCCGAAAGCCTTCAGGGCGGGCTGGTCACACGGCTTTCGTTTACCATGGCGCACCTCGTTGCCGGCCTGACCCAGACGAGCCGCTTCCTGGACGGTTCGTCGACGGGCTACGCTGCCTTGGTGACCACGCTCATCAAACTGGGCGCGGATTTTGCGCTTGAGAACAACGAGGGCCAGAACGCGATGCAGGTGGCCACGGCGGTCCGGCATCGCCACGTGTCGAGCCCCTTCCTGAACCTGATCGACAAGTTTCTGCTGGTCCAGCAACTCGACGACATGCTCTTGCATGGCGACGACGAAAACGCCGACAAGATCTGATTTTCAAAGCGAGCCTTTCATGACGACTACCCCCAATCCCCAAGACGGCGACGATCACGTCGAAACCGAAGAAGAACTGCAGGCGCTGTTCACGGCCGAAGCCCGGCGTCTGCTCAAGACCCTGAACCAGCCTGCGTCGCTTCGGGCGCGTCACGAAGATATCGTTGCCGGCCTGCAAGACACGCATCCCGACATTTACGACAAGTGGATGGCGTCAACTGACACGTACGGCGAAGCCGCGCGTTTCCTGTTCCCCTTTCTGACCGACCCCGATGTCGAGATGACGGATGAGCAGGCGGATCACTATCAAAAGCTCTACGAAGACGCCGTGCAATACGGCAAGGCGTTGGCCGATGCCGTCAAGGCCAGGTCCTGACACGTCGCTTCCGGCTACTGTTGGGCACAAGACTTGCTGAGGTGACAGACTCACAGCGCCAACGTCTGGCGCTGCCTCGACGCCTCACCGCACCTTGTGCTCTAAGGAAACCTGACGAATGACGCGAAACAAGAAGATTGCCGCGGGAATCGTTGGCACGTTGGTCCTGCTGATTGTGATCCTTGTGATCGTGATCGCTACCTTCGACTGGAACCGGCTGAAGCCGACGATCAATGAAAAAGTTTCCGATGCAATCGGCCGCCAGTTCGCAATCAATGGCGATCTGAGCGTGCGCTGGGCGCGGGATGCCGATACGACCGGATGGCGCGGCTGGTTTCCCTGGCCGCATGTCACCGCCAACGACATCACCGTTGCCAATACCGACTGGGGCAAAGCCCCCTGTTCGCCAGCCTGCAGCGCGGCGAATTCAGTCTCTCGCCCCTTCCCCTGTTGGCGCATCGCGTGGTCATCCGTCACGTCCAGCTGACCCGTCCGTCCGCGGATTTGCAGCGGCTGGCGGATGGCCGGGCCAACTGGAACTTCCAGATGAAGGACGACGGCAGCGAAGAGCCGTCCTCGTGGGTCATCGACCTGAATGAGGTCCTGTTCGACAAGGGGCGTGTTGCGTTTGTGGATGAGACCCTGAAGGCCGATCTGGAAGTGTTGATCGATCCGTTGGGCAAGCCGATTCCCTACGCCGAAATCGCCGGTGAGGCCGCCGCGAACGACGCGCGCAGCATTGGCAAGGCCGACTTGCGCGACTACGTCTATGGATGGGCCGTGAAGGGCAAGTACAACGCGCAGTCCTTGAGCGGCGAAGGCAAGATCGGCGGCAGGCTGGCGCTTGAAGAAACCGATGTGCCCTTCCCTTTGCAGGCCGACGTCAAGGTCGGCGACACGCGTGGGTCGGTCGTCGGAACCTTCACGGACCCGATGCACCTGGGCAAGCTTGACGTGAAGCTGAAGCTGTCGGGCGCCAGCATGGCCGACTTGTTCCCGCTGATCGGCGTGGCGCTTCCGGATACGCCGCCCTATTCGACGGACGGACGTCTGGTCGCGGAAATCAGCCGGCCAGAAGGCGGCCACTTCGAATACCGTGGCTTCAACGGCAAGGTGGGCCAGAGCGATATCCACGGCGAAATCTCGTTCGACAAGATCACGCCCCGGCCCAAGCTGGCAGGCCGGTTGACCTCGAATCTGCTGCGCCTGGAGGATCTCGGTCCGCTGGTGGGTGTGCAATCGGGCGGCGCCAAAAAGCCTGACGACAGCGCGACCAAGCAGCCTGCCAACAAGGCCCTGCCAGTGCAGGAATTCCGCACGGAACGCTGGGCAGACATGGACGCCGACGTGACGCTGGCCGCCAAACGCATCGTGCATGGCGCCAAGCTGCCGCTCTCCAACCTGGACGTGCATGCTGTGCTGGACGCCGGCAAGCTTACGCTGGATCCCCTGAACTTCGGCATGGCGGGCGGCACCATGCGCTCGACCATCGCACTGGACGGTTCCAAAACGCCGATGCAGGGACGGGTCAAGATCGGTGCGCGCAAGCTGCAGCTCAAGCAGCTGTTTGCCGATGCCAAGGCCATGGAGAAAAGCCTGGGCGAGATGAATGGCGATGCGGCGATCACCGGTACGGGCAATTCCGTCGCGGCATTGCTGGGTTCTTCGAACGGCGAAGTCAAATTGCTGGTCAATGATGGCGTCATCAGCCAGAGCCTGATGGAAATCGCCGGCTTGAACGTGGGCAACTACGTGGTCAGCAAACTGTTCGGCGACGACGAAGTGAACATCAATTGCGCCGCGTCGGACATCGCGATCAAAGATGGCCTGGCCACGCCGAACATGTTCGTCTTCGACACCGAGAACGCGATTATCAACGTCACGGGCGAAACCAACTTCAAGACCGAAGCCATGGACCTGGACATCACGCCCAAGAGCAAGGGCTTCCGGATCTTCTCGCTGCGTTCGCCGCTGTATGTGCGTGGGACCTTCAAGGATCCCAAGCCCGGCGTGCACGTGGGTCCGCTGGCCGCGCGCGCAGCTGGCATGGTGGCACTGGGTGTGGTTGCCGCCCCGGCCGCTGGCCTGCTGGCGCTGATCGCTCCGAGCGCTGGCGAGGACGACAGCAAGTGCAGCGCAATGCTGCGCCAGATGCAGGGCGCGCCCCAGGCGCCGGCTCCCAAGAGCCGGTAAGCCGAAGGCGCACGGCCCCGTTGCCGGGGCCGTTCGTAAGCCGAAGCACGGCCTTGCTTTCGGGGGCCGTGTGTAAGCCGCAGCGGCTCGCAGTATTAGAGAGCCGCGTGCATGGTCAACGGCCCGCCCTATCGGCGGGCCGCTTTCTATTTCACTTCGGGATACTGCCCCTGCTTGAGCAGCTTAGCCAGGTGCACGCAGTTGTTGACCAGCACTTCCATGGCACCCTGCGTTTTTTCAGGCGTTTTGGGCAGGTCCTTGAAATCGACGCCTTGCATGGCCTCGCCCACCCAGTACGCCGTAGCGGACGCGGGAATGGTGTATCCGACGTCGTTCAAGGCCTGGAATAGCTCGGCCGCAACGTGATGCGCGCCATCTTCGTTGCCTACCACTGCGACTGCCGCCACCCGGCCAAAGGTCAGCATGCGGCCCCCTTGGTCCCTGTCGCTCAACATGGCGTCCAGCCGTTCCAGCACGCGCTGGCATTCGCTGGACGGATGGCCAAGCCAGATCGGGGTTCCCAACAACAGGATGTCTGCTTCAAGCACCTTGTCTCGCAACGCTGGCCAGTCGTCGTCCTCACCTTCGTCGGCCGTCACGCCCGGTTTGATCGTGTAGTCGACGGCCCGGATGATCTCGCCAGGCGCGCCGGCCTGATTGAACAGTTCCATGGTCCGCGACAACAGCAGTCCGCATGACGAATCGTTCGGTGACGGCTTGAGCGTGCAATTGATGGCCAATGTGGTGAGCGACATGACATTCCCCTGTGGATGGCAATGCCGTCAAGCTCAGCAAGTGGCGTTCCGCCGCGCTTTGCGCTCCTGATGCAGAAACCACAGCAGGACTGCAGTCTGCAGAACCGCCACACCGCCCAACGTCAGCATGAACGCCTGCGGGCGGGACAGCCCCGTCTCCCGCAGCAGGTCGACCACGAGGCCGACCGACCACTGCGCAATGAAGGCGCCCACGAACACGAACATGTTGTAGAGCGTCACCAGGCGCCCCGCGGCTTCTTTGGGAAACTGCATGGCCAGGGCGGGCTGCATCAACATGATGGGCGCGACGCCCACGCCCACCACCAGCCACAACATCCAGGCTTCGCGCATGGGCGACACGGCGATCAGGAAGATGGCCGAAATGCAGATCACGTAACCGACCAGGGCAATCGGCGTCAGGCCAAAGCGCCGCTGCAGGGGCGGACTGAGCACGCTCATTCCGACGTAGCCTGCCATCATCGCGACCATGGACCACAACAGCCCCGTCGCGCTTTCGCTGGCGCTCATGCCAAGCACGTCGGTCATCCAGGGTCCGGCCCACAGCGTTTGCAAGGCGATGATGCTGCCCTGCCCGACCGCCGCGAGCGGCATGGCGCGCAGGATGACCGGATGCCGCAACAGCCGGCGCAACGACAGGTCTTCGGACGCCTGTCCGGCCGGCAGCCGTTGCACGTCGGCATCGGGCACGAATCGCCACAGCAGCGCCGCGATGACCGCGAGCGAGATGCCCGACGCCAGATGTACGCTGCGCCAGCCCCATGCCGCGGCCAGCGCAGCCGCCGGCGTCGTGAAGAACACCGCCCCGCCGGTGCCCGCCACCAGGATCCACAAGGCCAGCTGCGGCTGGCGGTCAGCCGGATAGCACCGGCGAAAATACGAGAACGGCGCCATCAGGCTGGCCGCCACGCCGCACCCGATCAGCGCGCGTCCGAGCGAGGTCAGCGCAAAGCCGTCCGCCGCGACCAGCACGAAGGATCCGATCGCGGCTACCACCAACAGGCTGGACTCGACGCGCCGCGCACCATACCGGTCCAGCCATACGCCAAGTGGGGCTTGCATGACGGCCAGCGACACGAAAAAGGCTGACGAAAGCCAGCCCAATTGGGACGTGTTGAGCTTGAGGTCCTGCGTGATGTAGGGCGCAAGGACGGCATTGACGGATCGCAGGCCGTACGAACAGAAATACGCGATCGCGAAGCAGGCAAAGATGAAGATGGACTGGCGCCGGCTGAGCCCGGCGCTGTTGTTGTCTGATGGCATACATGCATTATGCCCCCCCGCGGCGCTGCGCGCCTCCCCCAGGGGCGGCACTGGCGGACTGGCGAAGCCAGATCCGCTGTGCCCCTAAGGGGCAGTGTCTCAGCGCGCGACGTGGGAGGTAAGTCCACCCTCAGCGCTGCGCGCCGCCCCCGGGGCGGCACCAGTGGACTGGCGCAGCTAGATCCGCTGTGCCCTTAGTGGGTTGTCTCAGTGCGGGGGCTGCTCTTTATCAGCCGATCAGCGGGAACTCGTCGAACTTGATGGGCGTGCGGGCGGGGTAGCGGGTGTCGAAGGCATAGCTGCTGACGGTGCCGGCTTTGGAATCGAACACGCTGTAGGCCGTGATGTCGTTGCTCGACAGGAACGGGACGTTGCCGGTACCGGCCAGTTCGGCCATGACGTTGCGCAGGTTGGGCGCGACGATGGGGCGGCCGTGGGGATCGCCGTCCAGGGGTAATCGGCCTGGTTCCAGGTGAGCGCCGTGTGGGGCTGGGTGGCGGACAGCGCGGGGATCGCCGTCCGTTTGGGGGCCAGACCGGCCACATAGGCGCCGTAGGTGTTGCCGACGTTGGACGTCTCAATGTAGTTAAGGTTGCCAACTTTCGATCGGCACCACAGGTGCGAGTGACCCACGTGGACGAGCTGGACGCCCGCCGCCACCAGCAGCGGTTCGATGTCCGTCTTCCAGACGTCTTCGGCCAGCGGATAATCGTATTTCACGTAACGCATGCGCTTGGCCGCGATGATGGGCTGGATGTCCGATGCCCACGTGGCGGCGCTGATCGGCAGGGCGAGCGGGCCCAGGATCCGGCGCTGGCCGTTGGCGTCTTCATAATCGAAGCTGACCTTGGTTTGCGCCATGGTCGGAATGGCGTTGTCGCCCAGGCCAAAGACCGACTGGTGGACCATCACGATCTTGTACTTGGCCGATTTGAACTCGGCGCTTTCCAGTACGCCCTGCAGCCAGGCGTACTGGCGCGAGCTTTGCCGAACGGCCAGAACTGGAAGTCGCCGAAGCCCCAGGCGTCGGGATTGTTGACATCCGCAAGCGTTTCGCTCAGCTTGCCCTTGCTGTTGGCGCCCCACCCGCGCCAGATGCGGTTGCCATCCATCGCGATCACATGGACGTCGCCCAGGCGCTGCGAATAGTAGCGTTTGCCTTCCGGCCCCTCGGGCAGCGTGAACATTTCCTCGTACGAGATCGTTTCGAAGGAATTGTCGGCAATCCAGGTGGCGCGGACCTTGGGATCGTTGGTGGGGTTGATCGTTGCGGCCTGCTGCGCATAGCGCATCTCGGCATACCACAGCGGCTGCGGATCGTTGAACATGGTGCCCAGGTCATTGGTCTGTGGACGCCACCGGCCCGAGTATTCATGGTTGCCCAGAATAGGCATGATCCACGCATTCTGCAGCAGCGCGCCACCGGTGTAGGTGGACGTGGGCTGCCACTTGGTCATCGTGCCCTGCATCGCGGCAAAGAACGGTGGCGCATCGGGCACGTTGTTGTCGAACCATTCCGACGCGCGATTCGGCACGTTGACCAGATCGCCGGCAAACAGCACGCCGTCGATCGGGGCCAGCGTCTCTGCAACCCGCTCGTAATTGGCGGCGGCCATCTTTTTCAGCTGCAGGTCGGACGTCAGCAACAGCCGGGTCGTCTGGCCGGCGGTGGGCAGGGCCTGCAGCGTGTTGTCGTCGCTGCGCATGGCCTTCGTGCCATCGCTGCTGACTGCCACATAGGGCACACGCACGCCCGCGGTCAGACCGGTCACGGTGGCTTCGTGGCGCCAGATATCGCGCTCGGTCACGCCGGTGTAGGTGCGGCCGGTGACCTTGGACGTCTTGTCTTCGTACATGCGCGACATCTTGCGCGAGGTGGCGGGTACCGCGCGATCCAGGGATGCGCCATAGCGGACCTGGTGGTCCTTGCCTTCGAATTCCGTGAACCACACGACACGCACCGTATCGGCCGTGGGCAGTTGCAGCATGGGTTCGGACAGCACGAGGCGGTCGCTGCTGAAACGCGTGGTGGGCAACGGGGCCAGGGGCGTGGTGGGCGGGGTGGTCGGGTTGGTGCCGACACTGTCGTCGTCGCCACCCCCGCAGGCAGCCAGCGCGCCCGATCCAGCGAGCGCGGCGGCGATCACACTGACTTTCTTTCCAAACGTCCTGCGGTCCATGCGTCATCCTTTCGTGAGTGATGACGCACTCTATAAGACTGCCCTTTCAGCTACATGACAGGTGACCGCGTTTCTCCGGCCGCTCGAGGGCACAGACGATCCGGCTTTGCCGGTCGACCAGTGCCGCCCCTGGGGGAGACGCGAAGCGTCTAGGGGGCAATCCTGCCCTACCCAGGGCACAGCGGATCTGGCTTCGCCAGTCCGCCAGTGCCGCCCCTGGGGGAGGCGCGCAGCGCCTAGGGGGGCCAATCATTCAGATTTCAGGTTCAGTTTCTTGATCAAGGGGCCCCAGCGCTTCAGTTCGTCGTCCATGTAGCTCCTGAACGCCGCGGGGGATTCGCCTACCGGGTCCATGTACACGGCCTGGAGGCGGCTGCGGACGGTAGGGTCTTGCAGGGCGGCGATCAGGGCGTCCGACAGGGTTTTCTGGATAGGCGCTGGCACCTTGGAGCCGATCACGAAGCCTATCCATGCGGACCCTTCGATCCCGGGCACGCCCACCTCGGCCAGGGTGGGAATGTCGGGCAGCAGCGCCGACCGGCGCGATGACGTAACGGCAAGGGCTTTGAGGCGCCCTTCCTTCACCATCGGCATGACGGCCACCGGTGGCAGCGCACCGAACTGCGTGTCCCCGGCGACCAGCGACGTCAATGCCGCGGGCGACGACGGGTAAGGGACATGGGTGGCGCTGCTGCCGATCTGCTGCAGCATCAGTTCGACCGACAGGTGCGACACGGTGCCTGCCCCGGTGGACGGAAAGTTGGACTTGCCCGGCTGCTTCTTCAGCATGTCCAGCAACTGCGCAATGGTGGCGATGCCGGAGTCGCTGCGCACGACCAGGACATTGGGCTGGTG
Source organism: Pigmentiphaga litoralis (assembly GCF_048632615.1). GTDB lineage: Bacteria > Pseudomonadota > Gammaproteobacteria > Burkholderiales > Burkholderiaceae_B > Pigmentiphaga > Pigmentiphaga litoralis_B. Next base: position 4,759,599 of record NZ_CP184479.1, on the reverse strand, counting down.
CACGGCCAGTGTCAACGGCGACAGGTCCTTGACCGGGTCATAGGGCAGCTTGTCGAACAGCAGCGTGTTGTTGACCAGCGGGCCGGTGATGGACACCCCGAACGTGTAGCCGTCGGGCTTGGCCATGGCGATGGCATTCGTGCCGATATTGCCGCTGGCGCCCGGCTTGTTTTCGACGACGATGGTCTGGCCCAGCAGCGCGCCAGCCTTCTCGCCCACGATGCGCGCCACCTGGTCCGGACTCGAGCCCGGGCCAAAGGGCACCACCAGTTTCAAGGGCTGCGAGGGAAACGCGTCGGCGGCCAGCGCCGGCAGCGCCGCGCCCCCCAGGGCGGCGGCGATCAGGCACGCTCCCAGCGTCAACATGGCACGGCGCCGGGTGGACGGCGCCTTGGTACCGGCAGCCTGGTGGACGACCGCAACGATCGGGAACCGGCTCATGCTGCGTCTCCCGCCGGGACCATCTTTTCGAAGTAGCGCTGCTCGTTCGCGATGAAGGCAGCCACCATGGCGCGGTAGGTGGCGTCGACCACGTCATCCAGATGCGCAAAGCCACGATCGTGGCGCTGCGCCAGTGCGCGCGCCTTGGCGAATACTTCTTCCTGACGCGCTGGCGCCGACACCTGGTAGGCATCACGTTTGAAGCGCGCGGCATCCTTGACGTACATCGCGCGCTGCGCGATCAGCGCAACGATCTGGTCATCCAGTGCGTCGATGTTCTGGCGGACATCGGCCAGCGTCTGGCACAAGGGTTGGTAGGCCGGGTCCGCATAGGCGCGCGCCGGCCCGGACTGGGTCGAAGGTTCTTGCACGGGGTCTCCATGGGCAGGGAATGTCGGTGCATTCCTCTTGGTTAGAAGGATAAGGGTTTAAAACGTGTAGCTCGCCCCGCCGCCCACCATCCAGTTGCGGCCGGGCGCGGGTTCGAAATACCGCCCGTTCGACTCGTTGACAATGACCGACCCAGCGTAGCGGCGGTCGAACAGATTGTCCACTCGTGCAGACAGGTTCAGCCGCCACGGGCCGGCATTCGCGACATAGCCGGCTGCCAGTGCCGCCACGACGTACGACGGCGATGCGTCACTGTTGCGATCGTCAACGAACACGCTGCTCAGATAGCGCCCCTCGACCGTGGCGCGGAAGCCCTTGGGCGGCACCCAGCCGACCGACGCAAACGCCGACTGGCGAGCCACGCCGGGCATGCGCGCCCCGGACGTGATGGCCGGACTGGCGCACGGCGCTTGCGCGCACACCGTGTCGCGGTATTGCGCATCGAGCCAGGTGTAGGCGACCTGGGCGCGCCACTGATCGTGGAAGTAGCCGTCCCATCCCAATTCGACACCCTGACGCCGCGTGCGCCCGGCGTTCTGGAAGGTGGCGCGCCCATTGGTGTTCGAGGCCGTTACGATCTCGTCGTCGGTGGTAGTGCGAAACAGCGCGGCGGTCAGCAGGCCGCCGGCCAGAGTCGATTTGGCGCCGACTTCAACCGTGGTGTTGGTGGCGGGCTGAAGGGCAAAGTTCAGCCCTGGCGTCTGGTCGGGACGGTAAGACAATTCATTGAGCGTCGGCGTCTCGAATCCTCGTCCCGCGGTCGCATACAGGTTGAGCCTGTCGGTCGCCGCGTAGCGTAGCGACGCGACAGGCAAGGCCTTGCGAAAGCGCGTGCTGCCGCTGTCGTCGCCATTGGCGCCCACGATGTAGTTGTCGTCCGACCTGAACCGGATGGTGCTGTAACGCAGCCCGCCTTCCAGCGTCCACTTGTCCAGGAATTGCCATGACGCCTGCACGTACGGGTCCAGGTTGCTGACCGTGTTGTCTTCGTCGCGCCGAAGCGCGCCCATGACACCCACCGTTTGCTGCGCGCCCGTTCCCGTGAAGTTGTTGTAGCCCTTGCGGCGCTCGGCCAGCGTGTCGTAGGCCAGGCCTGCGATCAACATGACGGGCCGGCCGCCCATCGTGCGGCGATGCGTCCAGCGCACGTCGGCCCCGCCATAGTCGCGATCCAGATCGATCACGCCCCCGGCATGGGTCGGATTGAGCTGGGGCGCGGGCGGGATGGACTGATACTGCGTCGTCGAGCGCGATCCGTAATACAGCATGGCGCGAAAGTCGTTGTCGGCGTCAATGCGGCGCTCGTACAGCAGGCCGCCCTGCGTCTGCGACACCGTCTTGCGCGTGTTGTACTGCTGGGCCAGCGCTGCCGTACGGGGCGAGGTATCGAACTGCCCACGGGTCAGTCCCAGCGGATCCTGGGCGGTCAGGTCGACGCTGTTCAGGGTCATGGTCAGGGTGCTGTCGTCATCCAGCCGCCAGCCCAGCCGCGCGTTCGCCAGATTCTTGCGGGCCGCGCTGTGATCGCGATAGCCCTCGGTCGTCATGCGATTCACATCGAGCACGTAGTCGAACTGGCCCGCGCGGCCGGCCGTGCCCAGCTCTCCGGTCGCCTTCAGCCCGTAGCGCCACGTGCCATAGCTGCCGGCCGAGAAGGAAGCGCCGAGCGTGGGCGGCCCTTTGCCATCCTGCGTGAAGACCTGCATCACTCCACCCGAGGAATTTCCGTACAGGGCCGAGAAGGGTCCGCGCAGGATCTCGACGCGGTCCGCCGACGAGATGTCGATGTTCGACGTCTGTCCCTGCCCGTCGGGCAAGGTGGCCGGAATGCCGTCCACATACACCCGCAAGCCGCGAATGCCGAAGGTCGACCGGGCGCCGAAGCCGCGGATGGAAATCTGCAGGTCCTGCGCATAGTTCTGGCGATTCTGGATCTGCAGCCCGGGCACCCCGCCCAGGCTTTCCGACAGGTTGATCTGCGGTCGCATGTCGCGCATGGTCTCGCCATCGACCACGCTGGCCGAGGCGGGAACGTCTTTCAGCAAGGCCTCGGTGCGGGACGTCGTCACCACCACCGGAGCCAGCACGGCAGGCGCATCGGCGGCCTGCAGGACGGGCGCAAACACGGCTCCCAGGCACATTGCAGGCAAGGCGATGCCTGCCCTCGCCTTCGTAGTCGCCAGGCGAGATGGCTTGCTCATGCGCCGTGTTCGGCAATGGCTTTCTTGTAGGCCGGACGGCTCTCGAGGCGGTCCACATACGCGGTCACGTTGGGCCACTTATCCTTGCCATAGAACTGCAGCGCAAGCTGCGCCACGAACGACAATTGCACGTCCGCGGCGGAAAAATCGTCGCCGGCGATATAGTCGCGCTTGCCCAGCTCGTCGTTGAGGAAGCCCATGTGGTTATCGATCTCGCTTTCGATACGCGGATGCAGCGGCGCGCCGGCTTCCTTCAGCCGGCCCACGTACAGCTTGAGCATGACGGGCAACATGGCCGATCCTTCCGCGTACTGAAGAAACTGCATGTAGCGGTCGTAATCGTCGCTGTCCACCGGCGGCGCGAGGCGGCCGGCACCGTAGCGGCGGACCAGGTAATCGATGATGGCGCCGGACTCGAACAGCACGCGGCCACCGTCGCGAATCACCGGGGCCTTGCCGAGCGGGCTGATGGCTTTCAGTTCGGGCGGCGCCAGCCGCGTGGCTGGATCACGGTCGTAGCTGATGACGGTATAAGGCTGGCCAAGCTCTTCAAGCAGCCAGGTGATCCTGCGCGAGCGGGATTCTTTGAGGTGGTGAACTTCGATCATGGAGCGGATCCTTCGAGACGATGCAGGGGGCACGGGGCCGGCAGGCGCTATCCTCGCACGGCCATCGCCCCCGGCGGCGCAACCAGGTGTAAAACCCGGCGCCCGCGTCGTCCCTTCGCCCGCCCTACCCCGCGCTGCGACACGCCTCCAGCACGTCCAGCGAGGGCTGATAGGTGGCGCTGCGCACGTCCATCAGCCCCAGCACCATGTGATACATGACGTCGTGGCTGATGGGCTGCCCCAGGCCCTGAGCGACGCACTCGGTGCGCAGCCCGGTGCGCGCCGCCAGTCCACCGTTCAGCCAGGCAATCATGGCCGCATGCTTCTGCTCATCGGGCGCGAACACATAGGGCATGCCATGCAGGTACAGGCCATTCTCTCCCAATGACTCGCCATGATCGCTGACGTAAAGCATCCCGGTATCAAAGTGCGCCGATTGTCCGCGCAACCAGACAATCGTGTCGGCCAGCATCGCGTCGGTAGCCACGATGCTGTTGTCGAACGCGTTGCGCAGCTCGTCAGGCGTACAGGCCGACAGCGTCACGTTCCGGCATTCCGGCAGGAAGTGTTTGGACGATGGCCCCGACCGGTGGCTGTACGCCGGGCCATGGCTGCCCATCTGGTGGAGAACGACAACGACTCCCCTGGCGCGCCGTTCGGCCGGCAAGGCAGCGATGCGGGCATCCAGCCCTTGCAGCAGGACGTCATCCAGGCATTCGTCGGCGTTGCAGGCGGTCGATGCCGTCGGCACCCGCGCGCACACGCCCTTGCAGCCCGATTGATTGTCGACCCACAGCACGGCCAGGCCGGACGCCGACAGCACATCGAGCAGATTTTCGGTGTCGTTCTTGCGGGCTTCGAATCCCGCCTTGCCCAGCGGCGAAAACATGCAGGGCACGGACGCCGCCGTGCTCGTGCCGCAGGATTGCAGGCGGCTCCAGCTGAGCACGCCGGCCCGCGCCAGGCGCGGATTGGTCGGGCGCCCATAGCCATTCAGGCTGAAATGGTCGCCCCGCGCCGTCTCGCCGACCACCAGTACGAACAGCGGGGGCCGGGCATTGCCCGCATAGGTCGGCCCCAGCGCCGCGTCGCCGCTAATGATTGCAAGCGGCCCCTTGCTGCGCGCCGAGTCGGTTGCCTGTCTGATCGTTGAATAGAGGGTGGACAACGGATTGACCGTGTAGCGCAGCTCCACGTTGTTGCGCATCAGCGGGCCGAGCACGCGAAATCCTGCTAGCCCTGCCGCCAGTCCGATCGCCAGCGCGGCCGCCAGCAAGACAGCGTTGCGCCAGACGTGGGTCCAGGCGCGCGCGGGCGCGATGCGTACGCGCCGCAGCGCCCATGCCGCAGGCCCCGCCACCCACAGCACGTCCACCACCAGGCGGGTGCTGAGCATGTCGCGCGCTTCATGCACGTCCGTCTGCATGACGTTCACCATCATCGTGGGATCCATCACCACGTGATAGGCCAGCATGTAGTGCTGTGCGAACGCCGCGATCAGCACGATGGCGAACCAGAGCGGCTTCATGCCGCGCGGCCATGCGGTCAGCGCCAGCATGGCCGCGGTTGCGCCACCCACCAGCATGCCCATGGCCGCGAGCGCCTGCGCGGCCGACGCCCCGGTGGCGCTCAGGCGGGCAATGCTTAGCCACAAAGTCCAGTTGCTGGAGACCATCAACCATACGGTCAACCACAGCACGACGCGCTGCGGCGACCGGGGCGCCGCCAGGACGTCATCGAGGCGGCGCCAGACGCCGTGCGCGGCGGCGCGCAGGCCGGACAGGGGCAAGGCAAGCGGGAGGGACAGCGGCATGACGGACTCAGGAGACCACGACCGCCTGCATTTTCCGGAGAGCGTGTCGAATTTTGGCTCCCTCACATTCGACACAAATTCGACATTTTCAATCCGCCGGCACCCGGCCGCCGGGATTATGATCAGCAAGCTCGATTTTTTCCGGTTGCCGCCATGCCCCGCTTTCTTCGCGATTCCGCCCTGACCGATGCCGAGGCCCAGCGCCTTGCCACGCGTTCCGCCTTCCCCTGGGCCGACTTCAGCCAGATGCTGACGGACGACGCCTTTGCCGAACTCAACGCCACCTTTCCGCCACTGACCGCCTTCGAGCGCCACGACGGGCTGGTGCGCAGCCATGGGCAGCGGCCACACGATCGCTACTACCTGGCGTACGAGACCTCGATCTACCATCGGCAGGGCAAGGGCGATTACGGCCTGACCGGCGACACCGGCAGCATGACACACGATCGCCTGCCCGATGTCTGGCAGGCATTCATCGAAGAGTTGAAAACAGATGAGACCTACCGCCGCTTCATCGTGAAGGCGCTTGGCACCGACCGGATCGTAACGCGGTTCGCGTGGCACGTCGGCACGACGGGATCCGAGGTATCACCCCACCTGGATGCGCGCGACAAGGTCGGCACCCACATCTTCTACTTCAATACGAAAGAAGACTGGCGTGAGGAATGGGGTGGCAGCATCCTGGCGCTGGAGGGCAAACAGGTGCCGGCCATGAACCCCGACTTCGGGGATTTCCGCGCCGAGACGGCGATGGACATTCGCGACAACCGCAGCTTCCTGTTCAAGAACACCGCGGATGCCTGGCACGGCGTGCGTGCGCTGACCTGTCCGGCTGACCGTTACCGCAGGCTGTTCAACGTCGTGTTCGAGACGCCCGACAAGCGGCGCGGCGGCGTGCGCGGGCTTCTGGATCGCGTATTGCGCTGAACGACAGGCTGCTGGCCCGCGGCGCGCGGCATGACGATCTGCGCCGCGGGATAGTGATCGGCGGGCAAGGCGGCCACGCCGACTACTGCCGCCAGCCACAGGGCATCATCCATCCCGGCGTGTTCCTGCGGACCCAGCGCCAGCCGGAACCGGTGCTGTTCGCTGACCTCGGCCAGCGCGTCGCGGCCGGCGCGGGTCACGCGCCGCCGCGCGGGCTTCAACATCAGATACGCGGTCGCGGCCAGCGGCAGACTGGCCGCCTGCGCGGTCCATCCCGCCAGGCCCACGACGGCGCCGCCGCCGGGAGAGGCCGCGGCGCCCATCCAAGCGCCGGCGATCCAGCCCAGCGACATCCAGGCCACGCCAACGGCAAAGATGCCGAGCAGACAGACCAGCGCCCATCGCAGTGCTCGCTGCGTCGCAAGGTCGGGCGATGGGCGCCGGTCCAGCAAACCCGCCGCTTTGAGCGTGGCGTCGCAGTCGGCCGTGGCGTGTTCCAGAAAGGGGATGTCGTGCAGCACGGTGCCCAGCGTGTGCGGCACGCTGTAGCGGTCCAGCACCCGGCGTTCCAGTGGCCGCAGCCCGAACGCGTCGATGCGGCGAGCGCGCACCAGCATCGGTCCGGACTGGATCAGCGCCCCGCGTTCAAGAAGCACGAAGATGGCGGTGCGGACGGCGTCGACCGCACCACCGCGCAGGTAGGCAACGGAATACGGATCGCGCAGCACCGGCAGGGCAAGGGATACGGCAGGCGATGTCAGAATGGACTGGATGGGCATGAGGCGGCTCCCGGAAGCGGGCAATGAGGGCAACCGCACACCGCGACTTACCCGACCCTTGCAGCGTAAACCGCATGCCTACGCCCGCCCATCCTGCATCCGGCTTTGGGCCGTCCACCTAACAGCCTCATCCTAAAGCGGTGGCCAGCCCGCTTACAACTCCGGTACGGCGATCGTGATGGACTTCAGGTCGGTGTAGCTCAGAATTTCTTCCAGCCCTTCTTCACGGCCTACCCCACTGTTCTTGAAGCCGCCATACGGCACGCCGGTGTAGTGGGGACCCACGCAATTGATCCACACGTAGCCGACACGCAGGCGCCGCGCGAAGGCCATGGCCTTGCTCACGTCGGTCGCGACGACCGACGCGGTCAGGCCCAGCGAGGATGCGGCATCCATCTTCAGCACGTCGTCGGGGGTGGACCAGCGCACCACGCTCAGGACCGGGCCAAAGATTTCTTCGGTCGCCAATGCGCTATCCGGAGCGACGTCGCTGAACAGCGTGGGTGCGACCCAATACCCCTTGGCGAAGGCGCTGCCGGCCGGCCGCGCGCCGCCCACATGCAACCGCGCGCCCTGCTGCGTGCCCTTGTCGATCGCGGACATGACCTTGCCGTGATGGCCGGCGCTGATCAGCGGCCCCATGCCGGAGCCGCTTTCGAAGGGATCGCCGACCTTGATCATTTTCATGCGGGCCACGATGCGCTCCAGCACCGCATCATGAATCGACTCGTGCAGCATCAGGCAGCTGGTCGACCCGCAGGACTGGCCCTGCCATTCGAAGTTCATGCCAGCCACGGCCAAGGCCGCGGCCTTGTCCAGATCCGCGTCGGGCAGCACGACCATCATGTTCTTGCCGCCCAGTTCCAGCGTGATGTGTTTGATGGCCACCTCGGCGGCGGACCGCTGGATGGCCTTGGCCGTCCCGACCGACCCAATGAAGCCCAGCCGTTTGACGCGCGGATCGCGCACCAGCGCGTCGCCGGTTCGCGCGCCGCTGCCGTGCACGATGTTGACCACGCCGGGCGGCAGCACGTCACGGCAGATCTCGGCAAAGATGCCGCCCGACAGCGGGGCCTGGTCCGGACTCTTCAGCACCATCGCGTTGCCGGCGATCAACGGCGCGCCCACTCGCGACGCCAGGAAATAGAAGGGATGATTGAAAGCCACGATGCGGCCGACGGTGCCGAACGGTTCGCGCTCCGACAGGTGCACGTGGTTGGGCGTGGCCGGATAGGTGTGGCCCGTCATGGCGTGACCCAGGCCGGCATAGAACTCGATGCGCGACGCGGCACGCTCCACGTCGCCAAGCATCGCGCGGTACAGGTTGCCGGTGTCGCGCGTTTCGGTGCGGGCGATCTCTTCCTTGCGGTCGCGGATGCGCGCGGCCAGCGTGCGCATGACGTCGGCGCGCCGGTCCACACCCAGCGCATGCCATGCGGGCCAGGCCGTCTCGCCTGCCTTGACCGCGTCCGCGACATCGGCGGCCGTGGCATGCGCGGCGCGGCCCAGCAGCGATTCGTCGGAAGGATTCACCGAGTCCATCTCGGCGCCGTCCGACGCTCCGACCAGTTCGCCATGGATCAGCAGTTTTGCCGCCGGCAGTGTCATGCATTTCTCCTCAGTGGGGCGAAGGCGTCGCGCCTTCGGGAAGCCAGGGCGCCAGCGGCGCGCGGCCGCGGATCAGGTCCGCCGCTTTCTCGGCAATCATGGTCACCGTCGCGTTGATGTTGCCGCCGATCAGATCGGGCATGACCGAGGCGTCCACGATACGCAAGGCTTGCACGCCACGCACCCGCAACCGCGCATCCACTACCGCATCGGCATCGTCATCGGTTCCCATGCGGCAGGTGCCGCAAGGATGGTGGACGGTAATGGCCGTCTTGCGGATGTGGGCGTTCAACGCGGCGTCGTCCAGGCAGTCGGGGCCGGGCATGCGTTCTTCGGCCACGTAGGGCTGCATGGAAGGCTGGGTCATGATCCGGCGAACCGACCGGATGCCCGCGCGCAGGCTGGCCCACTCGCTCTCGTGCGCCAGGAAGTTCTGATGCACGACCGCCAGATCGTCGGGCGCGGCGCTCGCCAGCGTCACTCGCCCCCGGCTTTCCGGATGCAGCGCCACTACGCGTACCGCAAAGCCGTCGTCGAACGGCGCGCGCCACGGGCGCAGCCATGGCTGCGCATGAAACGGCGCCGCGGCAAGCAGGTACTGCACGTCAGGCCCTTCCAGTCCCGGCCGCGTCGCCTCATAACCTGCCGCGCCCCCTGGCACGTTCGTGGCCGCGCCCGCCCCGTACAGCCAGGCACGCGCCAGATCGCCCACGACGCGATCGGCGCGCATGCGATCCGGAAAGGGCCCGGGCGTCTTGCGTGAAAAACTCAGCAGCACCGCAATGTGGTCTTGCAGATTCCGGCCGACCGCGGGCAAGGCCACGCGGGTGTCGATGCCGTGCGGCGCCAATTGCTCCGAATCGCCGATGCCTGACAACATCAACAATTGAGGCGTGTTGATCACGCCCCCGGCAAGCAGCACCTCGCGCCGCGCCTGTGCGATGTGACGCTTGCCGTGGCGGACGTAGGCCACGCCCGTGGCACGGCCGCCCGCCATCTCGACACGGGTGGCCATTGCGTGGGTGCGCACGGTCAGCCCGCGACGCTTCATCGCGGGCCGCAGGTAGGCCACCGCATTGCTGCAACGCCGGCCGCCGCGGATGGTGACCTGCGAGCGGCCAAAGCCCGACAGTTCTTCGCCGTTCAGGTCGTCCCGCAAGACATGTCCCGCTTCGCCGGCCGCGTTCAGATACGCAGCGATCAACGGATCCTGGTAGGTCGAATAGCGGGTCGTGATCGGCCCGCCCTTGCCGCGCCACGGGCTCGCTGGGCCCTGCCAGTCTTCCAATTGCAGGAAGTACGGCAGCGTGTGCGCCGCGTCCCATTCCGTCAGCCCGTAACGCGCCGCCCACCGGTCGAAGTCGCTGCGATGCCCGCGCACATAAGCCAGCGCGTTGATGGACGATGAACCGCCAATCACCCTGCCGCGCGCGCATTCGATGCGGCGCCCCGCCGTTTCGTCTTGCGCCTCGCTCGCGTATCCCCAATCGTGCGAGCGCTTCTGCAGCATCCGGCCCAGGCCCAGGGGAATGTGGATCAACGGGTCGTTGTCCCACCCCCGGCTTCGAGCAACAGCACCGTGACGCCGTCGTCCTGGGTCAAGCGGTTGGCAAGCACGCAGCCGGCCGACCCTCCGCCCACGATCACGTAATCGTAGGTCATTACGTCCAGCGCGGACGGGATCGTGGATGTCCCCATGCGGATGGACCGGCTCACTGGACTTTGAGGTTGGCCGACCGGATCGCGTCGGCAAACAGATCGATATCGGCGCTGATCGCCTTGCGGAATTCGTCGGGCGTATCGGCCACGATCTGCACGCCCAGCTGCTTCATGCGTTCCTGATAGGTCGGGTCGGCGGCGATCTTTTTCACTTCCATCGCAATCCGGTCGACGATGGCGGTGGGTGTCCCGGCAGGCGCCATCAGGCCGTTCCAGGTCAACGTGCGAAAGCCGGGGAAGGTCTCGGCAATCGTGGGTACCTCGGGCAGTTCCGGCAGTCGCTTGTCGCTGGTCACGCCCAGCAGCTTGATGTTGCCGGCCTTGGCCTGCGGCGCGAGCACAGGCACGTTGCCGAAGTACATGGTGACATCGCCGGCGATCATGGCGGCCACGGCAGGCACGTCACCCTTGTAGCTGATGTGCATCATGTCGAGTTCGGCGCGCTTGACGAACAAGGCGCCCGACAGGTGCGACACGCTGCCCGAACCGCCCGATGCGAAGTTGAGCTTGCCCGCTTGCGGCTTCGCGTAGTCGACCAATTCCTTCACGGTGTTGACGGGCACGTTCTTGCTCACGGCGAGCAGGAAGGGGTTGGTCGCGAAGTTGGTGATCGGCACGAAATCCTTGAGCGGATCGAACGGCACCGGGGAAATCTTGGGCAGGATCACGATGACCGGCATCGCGGCCACGAGCAGCGTGTAGCCGTCGGAAGGCGCGCGCTGCACCGTCTGTACGGCAATCAGGCCGCTCGCGCCGGGCTTGTTTTCCAGCACCACGGGCTGACCCAGGGCCACCGACAGCCGTTCGGCCGTAATGCGGGCAATGCTGTCGGTGCTGCCGCCCGCCGCGAACGGCACGACAAAACGGATGGGACGTTGCGGCCAGGATTGCGCCTGGGCAGCGGTCGCGCCGGCCAGCAGACAGATCGTTGCGGACAAGCTCAGGAAGTGCGTCACTTTCATGGTGTTCCCCGTATGCGTCGAGTCATGGATACCGTTACGTCTCCTCCGTGATGCTGGAGTTTTCTTATGGCACTGCCGTGTGGAGCGAAAACGGACGCGCGCAGGACTGCCTGCGCAGCAAGGCACAAAGGATCAAGACTGCCGGTGGCACCCGGCGGAAACTGAGGGATGAAGCGCGTCCCGCAGGCGGCAAGAACGCCGCTGCGGCGTGGCGTCACCGGTCCGCGCGGAACGCCCGTACCGGTGACAAGGAAGTCAGGTCACTATAAATATACGACTTGCGGCACGTCAATATATTTATCGTCATCACAGTGTGATCCCTGTCCCGGCTAGGGGTGGGCAGGCATGGGCAATGCGTACTTGCTGTCGTGATGTCCTGATCCGGAAGCGCCGCCCATGTCCTACTTTGCCTCCTCTTCCTCATCGATCTCGTCGCGGCCTGAAGCCTTGCTGCGCGAAGCCGCCGTGCCGTTCACCGACTTCGACTCGCCCACGTTCCAGAAATGGTTCGATCGCTATGCAAACGCCCGTGTCGTGCTGCTCGGCGAAGCCAGTCATGGCACGTCGGAGTTCTATCAAGCCCGCGCCGCCATCACCCGGCGATTGATCGAGGCACATGGCTTTCGCCTGGTTGCAGTGGAGGCGGATTGGCCGGATGCGGCCGTCGTCGATGCGCATGTGCGCGCCCGCCCTGCCTTGCGGGATGGCCAGGCGCCGTTCAGCCGTTTCCCGGAATGGATGTGGCGCAATACCGATGTGCGCGATTTCGTTGACTGGCTCCACGATTTCAACGCCAGCCTTCCGCTTGGTGAACGTACGGGCTTCTTCGGGCTCGACATGTACAGCATGGGCAGTTCGATGTCGGCGGTGCTGGCCTACCTGCAGGACGTCGATCCGGCGGCCGCGGCCGAAGCGCGGGAACGCTACAGCTGCCTGGAGCGCTGGCGCGACGACCCGGTCCGCTACGCCAGCTCCGCGTGGGACCGCGCACGGGATACCTGCGAAGCGCCGGTCCTGGCGCAACTGCAGGCGTTGCTGGACAAGCGTCTGGACTACGTCCGCAAGGATCCCCGCTACTTCGATGCTGCCCAGAATGCGCGCCTGGTGGCATCCGCCGAACGGTATTACCGCACGCTGTACCAGGGCTCCGCCCACAGCTGGAACCTGCGCGATACCCATATGTTCGAGACACTGGACACCCTGCTCTCGTCCAACGGACCCGATGCCAAGGCGGTGGTCTGGGCGCACAACTCGCACATCGGCAACGCCGCGGCCACCGACATGGGCCGCCGGCGCAACGAATTCAATCTTGGACAATTGTGCCGGGAACGTTATGGCGACGACGCGGCGCTGATCGGTTTTGGCACACACACCGGCACCGTCGCTGCCGCATCGGACTGGGATGGACCCATGGAGATCAAGCAGGTGCGGCCATCGCGTGATGACAGCCACGAGCACTGCCTGTACCAGACGGGTCTGCCGCGTTTCATGCTGGATCTGCAGGCCGCGCGGCGCGGCCGCTACGCGGCTACCTGGCCACGTCGCGTCTGGAACGCTTCATCGGGGTGATCTATCGGCCGGAGACCGAATTGCTGAGCCACTATGCCAGCGCGTGTCTGGCGGACCAATTCGACGCGTTGGTGTGGATTGCAGAGACGCGCGCGGTGACACCCCTGCCAGGCCCACGCGGCGACGGCGCTGCGGAGACCTGGCCATCAGGGCTCTGACGGCGCAGGCCGCAACGCAAGGGCGGCTTACATGCCGTGGTCAGTGGGTCCGATCTGGCGCGCGCCGTCCAGGTGATCACGCAGCATGCCGATATGCTTCTTGGCGAAGGCCTGGACATCCAGGTCTTCGGTTTGCGTCGTGGCGTTCTGGAACGCCAGCACGGTGTTGTCGTGACCCGCGATGGCAATATGGCTCGAATACATCTTTTCGAACTCGGTGCCATTCAGCGCGCCCAGGGCCTTGAGCTGGGCACGCTGCGCCAACGATGGCTCGGTCGGAAGTTCGAACCCTTTCCGCTTGGCCAGCGCTTCCAGGTCCTTTTGCATGGCGCCGTGATCCTTGATCATGCGCTGCGCGTACGCGCGGATCTTGGGGCTTTTGGTTTTGTCGAGCGCAAGCTTGCTGCCTTCGATCTCCGAATAGCCCGACTGCGCCGTGTTTTCCAGAAAGCGCTTGTCGCCGGCCGACAATTCCGCGGCCGCCTTCGACGCCGTTGCCGTGGGCGCCTTGCTGGCCGACGAGCCGGCGGGTGCGGTCGATTGCGCCATCAGACTCGATGACATCAGGACAAGGCAGGACGCGCTGGCGCCCAGGACCGCATGGGTAATTCGCATGGTGTGCTCCAAAAATAAGATCGGTACTCATCCATGCTCAGCAAGTTGCGCGCCCGACTGGGCCGCTGTGCGATCAATGCGCGGGCGCGGCCGCCAGTTCCTCGAAGAAGGCGCGCAGCGTGCGGGGTTCCCGGCCCAGTATCGTCTTGAGCGCAAGGCGGTTTCCCATCAGCCCATGTTCGTCGTACCAGGCGAACATCTTCGCCATGGCAGCCTGGCGTGCTGGCGGAAACGGCGCCACCGCCGTCTCGACCGGCAACACGTCCGCCCGCACGTCACGGCCCAGCACGTCGCCCATCAGGGCGGCCACATCGCCCCGTGTCATCGGGTCCGTCGCCACCAGTTCGAAGGTGCCATTGACCAGCAGGTCATCCGTGCAGGCGATGGCGGCGACCTCGGCCACATCGCGGTAATCCACCCGGGTGTGCCGGGTGGACAGCGCCCAGGGCTCGGCCAGCACGCCGGTCTCGACGACCTTGTGCCAGGCGTGCGCAAGGTTCTGGTAGAACACGGCCGGCTGCAGCAAGGTAAACGCCATTCCCGACGCGATGATCGCTTCTTCGACTGGCGGCTTGGCCGCGTGATTGACAAGGCGGCTCAGCATCGGATGGATCACGCCGGAAAAAACGAAGCGCTGCACACCGGCTTCCACGGCAGCCGCAACCACCCCTTGCCGACGTCGGATTCGTCGGGGAAGAATGCCGGCGCCATGTAGTAGACGGCGTCCATCCCGAGCATGGCCGTGACCAGGCTGGCGTGATCACGCAGGTCACCGACGACGACCTCGCCCGCGCCTTGCTTCAGCACACGCTGCGTCGTGGCCGCGTCGCGCACCATACCCCGTACGGCGACGCCGCGCCGCGCCAGTTCGGGAACCACGAAGCCTGCGTTCTTGCCGGATGCGCCAATCGCAAGGACGGAAGTCACTGAGCCTGACATGCATTTCTCCTAGGTATGTACGGACATGGCCTAAGGTTATACATCATGAACCGGATCGATGACGTCATGACGATCTGTCGCTTGCGGACAGGCTTGGCCGAGCCTACCTTGACGCCATGACCAGCTGATGCCGGTCGTGTCCATGCTTACGGAGGTCGCATGCCGGCTTATGTAATTGGCGAAGTCCAGATCCTCGATCGCGCGGCGATCGCTGGCTACGGTGAGATGGTGGCCGACGCGGTGCGGCGGTATGGCGGCCGGTATCTGGCGCGGGGCGCGACGCCTTTTGTGCTCGAAGGCGGGCCGGCTCACAACATCTTGCTGATCGAATTCGACACGGCTGACAGTGCGCGGCGGTGGTACGCCTCCCCCGAGTACCAGGCCGCCAAACGGGTGCGAGCCGGGCACACCAATCTGCGTCTGGTCGTGATCGACGCGCCGCCGCTGGATCACGCCTAGACTTCCGGTTTGATGTTCTCTTTGCGTGCGATGTCGTTCCAGCGGGTGAACTCCGCCCGGTTGAAGGCGCCGAATGCTGCGCTATCGCGAACTGACGACTGAAAGCCCGCGGTCTCGAGCTTGTGGATGTTGTCGGGCTGGCGGCCACCACGGACCAGAATGTCGCTGAGCCGTGTGATCACTGCCTGGGGTGTGCCCACCGGCGCATAGGCACCTAGCCAACCGGTGGCGACAAAATCAGGCATGCCCGCCTCGATCATAGTGGGCACGTCGGGCATCGACGTGGTTCGTTCGGCGCCCGTGACGGCAATGGCACGCAAGGCGCCGGCCTGCACCAGCGCCGCGACGGTGGGTGCGTTGGCAAACGAGATGTGGATGTCGCCATTGCGCAAGCCCGTGATGATCTCGGCGCTGGACCGGTAGGGGATGTGCATGAACTGTGTTCCCGCGCGTTCGTTGAACAGCGCCGACGCAAAGTGCGCCAAGGTCCCAACGCCATTGGTTGCGTAGTTCAACTTCCCGGGATTGGCCTTGCCCCATGCAATCAATTCCTGCAAGGACCGCGCCCTGACGTCCCTGCCCACCACCAGCACGTTCATCAACTCGGCCAGCTGCGCAACAGGCACGAAGTTGTCCTGCGGATTGATCGGCAGGTTGGGGTTCAAGATCGTCGGCAGGATCAGCCCGCCCAGTCCGCCCGATAGCAGCATGTGTCCATCGTGCGGCTGCTGCAGGATGTACTGCTGTGCCAACGTACCGGTGCCTCCGCCTTTGTTCTCCACAATGACCGGCTTGTCGACTTCCTTGGACAGGATGTCGGCGATCACTCGGCCGAGCATGTCGGTAATGCCTCCCGCCGGATAGGGAACGACGACCCGCATCATCCGGTTTGGAAAAGCGTCTTGCGTACGCGCGGACGGCGTCATTCCGGCAGCTGCAACAGCGCCGGCCCAACGTAACAGCTCTCGACGGTCCATGCGGAAACTCCTGGGCAAACGCAGACGAAGGGCGGTTGGATACTGTTTCGGATGACGGCAGAAGGTGGCGTTCAGGCCGGTTCGGCCTTGCGCGGCATGATGCGTGCGGTACTGCGGGACTTCAGCTCGCCGTAGATGAAGGGCTGGTCGCGCGGAAACGAGGTATGGAGGTCTTCAGGCGCGACGTTACCGGGATCGGGATTGGTTATCAGCCGATGGATCAGCGCATCGTAGCTGGGGTACATGAAGAAGGGAATCGAATAGCGCTCGTTCCCCGACCGGTTAACGACGCGGTGAACCGCCGATGTGAAAACTCCGTCCGACCAGACTTTGAGTACCTCGCCCACGTTGACGACCAACGTACCTGGGATCGGGGGCACCGCTACCCACTCGCCGTCACGATTGCGCACTTCCAGCCCGCCGTTGTGGTCCTGGGCAAGAAGGGTGAACGCATTGGTATCGGTGTGGCCACGCGCCCCCAGATGCTCGCCGCCATCATTCGGGGGCTGTGGTGGGTAGTGAAGCAGCCTGAGCGAGTTCATATCCTTGGCGAAGCTCGCTCGCAGCATGCCGCCTGGAAGATCCAGACTGAGCTCGAACAGATCGAGCATGGCATAGCCCAGCGCATTGATGCGGTCGTAGTAAGCCAGCATGCGTGGCTTCAGATCGGGCATGGCGGACGGCCACGGAATGACGCCATGCAGCGGCTTACCCGCAAGCAGGCCCGGATCGTCATCGTCCAGGGGGCGCCGGATCTGGAAGGCCTCTTGCAAATTCTCTTTCAGACTCGTATCGCTGCCTTTCGTCATGCCATGCAGATAGCCTTGCGCATGCTGATTCAGCGTCATCGACACTTCCATCTTGGCCTCGCGCGGAAGGTCGTGAAAGGCCTTGGCGGTCTCGAAAATGCCGTCGATATCGGCCGCCGCCAGTCCGTGGTTGCAAATGTAGAAGAAGCCGACGGTGCCTGCCGCACTGGCGATGGCCTGGGCCACCCGTCGGCGTCCATCCTCGCCATCGGACCAGGCCGGCCCTAGATCAACCACGGGCACTTCGGAAAACGACAACTTGCGGGCGGTGGGAAGCATGGTGACCCTTTGGCGGCTTGCGTCATACACTGATTCCACGATAAGTATCGGGCCTCCCATTCACAACCGATGAATCGTCATGAATTCATGAAGAGGGCTAATGACGTGCGCCGCAAGATTCCGTCACCGATGATGCTGCAAGCCTTTGAGGCATCTGCCCGCAGCCTGAGTTTTACGGATGCCGCCAAAACCCTCAACCTGACGCAGAGCGCCATCAGCCACCAGATCCTTGGACTCGAGCAGTACCTGGGCGTGCAGTTGTTTGAACGCGTACGCAAGCGCCTGCGATTGACCCAGGCAGGCCAGTCATTCCTGTCAACGTTGACACCGGCGCTCGATGCATTGGAAACAGCGTTGCGAGACGCGATGGCGACGCAGCCTCTGCCACGCTGCTTGCGACTGGGCGTGGTTCCCACGGTGGCTGCAGCGTGGCTGATCCCGCGCATGGGCGACTTCTACGCGAAGCATCCTGACGTCACGCTGGAACTGGTGACACGGCTACCGTTCAATTTCACGAACAACAGCCTCGATGCCGCGATCAATCTGGGCAACGCGCGCTGGCCCGGTGCGGTGGCTGATTATCTGATGGATGAGGAAATGCTGGTCGTCTGTCAGCCAGCGATGGCCGCTACGGTGTTGAAGCAGGCGTCGGACCTTGCACGGGTAACGTTGCTGCATCTGTCGCTTCGGCCGCATGCCTGGCATGACTGGGCAGCCGTCGCGGGCGTCGACTTGCCTGACGCATCGGCCGGCCCCCGCTTCGAATTGCATGCGATGGTGTCCCAAGCCGCGGCGGCGGGCCTCGGCGCTGCCGTCCTGCCACGCTTTCTGATACTTGATGAACTGGCCAGCGGCAAGCTGGTGTCGCCGTTCGGACCGGTTGTGACGTCAGCGATGCCCTACTACCTCGTTTACCCGCCCGCCAACCGCACCCTGCCGGTCTTGCTGCAATTTCGGGCGTGGCTGCGCGAGCAGGCGGCCGAGACAGGCATTACGCCGACTGCCGTGCCCCCTTCCATCGGCGCCACGCCTGCGGCGCCATGCCCAGCTCGCGGCGGAAGGTCCGCGTGAAGTGCGACTGGTCGCAGAAACCGTGCAGATGCGCGATGCGGGTCAGGGACTCGTCGGTCGTTTCCATCATGGCGCGGGCGGCGTCGATGCGGCGGCGTCCGACGTAGGCGGCGGGCGGCACACCGACCGTCGTCTTGAACGCATGGCAGAAATGGCTGACGCTCAAGCCTGCAATCGCGGCAAGGTCGGCGGTGCGCAGCCGGGCGCCCAGGTGCGTGTCAATGTGCGTGGTCAGGCGTTTGAGCTGCCAGGCCGCCAGGCCGCGGCTGCGATCCGGCGTCTGCGGCGTCTGCGGCCCTTGCGGTGTTCGCGGCGTCCGCGGCGCGCCACCGCCAATTGCCGATGCACGCAACAACGCCAGCGCGCGCGCCAGATACTCGTACGCCATGGCGGCGTCGGTGCCAAGCAAGGCCTGCGCGTCGGACAGCAGGGCCTCGACATCGGCGGTCACGCCCACGGAATGTGTCGGGTTGACGACCCCGTCGTCGATACCTCTTTCGAGGACGCTGGCTTGCTCTCGGCCCATGCGGCGCGCTCCTTGCACGGCGGCCGGCTGGCGCGGCCGCACGCCACGGATGATGCCCGCCCTGATGCTGCGCGCCCACACTCCCCCAGGGGGAAATCATCCCCCACGAATGGGGGGTCGGCCGTCTGCGCGCTACACGGCGATGATGCCCCGCTCGATACCGAGCGCGACGGCGTGCGTGCGATTGGTGGCGCCCAGCTTGTCCATGAGGCTGCTGACGTGGCCCTTGATCGTGTCTTCGGACACGCCCAGTTCTGACGCGGCCTGCTTGTTGGCGTAGCCGCCCGCCAGCAACCGCAGCACCTGCACTTCGCGCGGCGTCAGCGTGTCTTTGCCGATGTGGTTGGCCAATTCGGCAGCGATTTCAGCCGGGAAGTACCGGCGGCCCGCGGCGAGTGTGCGGATGGCTTCGATCAATTCCTTGCGCAGCGCGCTTTTGAGCAGGTAGCCCTGCGCGCCGGCTTCGATCGCGTGCAGCGCGCGCACGTCGCCGCGATAGGTGGTCAGGATCGCAATCCGGGCCTGGGGTGATGCCGCGCGGATGGCCCGGATGGCCTGGATGCCATCGGCGTCCGGCATCTGCACATCCATCAGCGTCACATCGGGCTGCAGTTCGGCATGGCGCCTGACGGCCTCGTTGCCATCGCAGGCCTCGCCCACCATGACCATGTCGGGTTGGCCTGCCAGCACGGCGGCAATGCCTTCGCGCAGCAGGGGTGGTCATCCACCACCAGCACGCGGATGGGAGTAGCGGTTGTGGTCACGTGTCGGAGACTCCGGATAGGGGCAAAGGTGGGCGCCGGTCCGCCGCGCGGCGATAGGCCCGCGATGCCGCCACGCAAAAACGGATCTGCGTGCCGGACGCGGGAGTGCTGCGCAGGGTCAGGGTTGCGCCGATCCGCTCGGCGCGTTCATGCATGCCGCGCAGGCCCCAGTGTTCGGGGCGGCCACGCGGCGTCAACCACGCTGGATCGATGCCACGCCCATCATCGTCGACCCGCAGCTCGAACACGCGCGACGTGTAGATCAGCACGACATCGATGCGTGTCGCGTGCGCGTGCGTGCAAGCGTTCGCGATAGCTTCGCGCGCAACACGCTCGGCCTCGTCGCGCACCAGCGGGTGCAAGGGAACAGGCAGACCTTCCACGCCCACATACAGGGTCGGCTGGCCCGGCTGCACGCGATCATCGGCCAGCTTTGCCAGCACGGCGGCCAGGTCGTCGTGGTCATCGGCCGGCTGGCGGCGCAGGTCACGCACGCGGTCCCGGCCTTCGACCAGCACCTGGTCGGCGCGGTCCAGCGCACGTTCCAGCTCGACCCGCGCCGGCGCATCGGCAGGCAGCTTGTCGGCGGCGGCCTGGAATCGCAGCATCAATCCTTGCACGCCCTGCAGCAGCGTGTCATGCAATTCACGGGCAATGCGTTCGCGTTCCGCGTACCGTTCTTCGATCCGCGCCCGCAGTTGGCCGGCCGATCGCCGCAGCTTCATCCGGTAGATCAGCCAAAGCAGTGTACTGAGCACCGCCCCCACGAAAAGCAGGAAAGCCCACTGCCGGTAAAAGACCGGCGCTACGGTGAACGGCAAGGAGGCTTCCGTCACGCTGGGCAGGCCATCCTTGTCGAACGCCCGTACCCGGAAAACGTAGCTGCCTGCGCCCAGGCTCGTGTAGATGGCGGACCGCTGCGACCCAACGTCCTGCCACTCGCGATCGTATCCGTCCAGGCGGTATTGGAACTGCAGGCTTTCGGGCGAGGACAGGCTGAGCGCGGTGTAGTCGACATTGATACGGCGGGTGTCCGCGGGCAGATTCAACGCATGGCGTGTGGACAGCGCGATGCCATCGGCGCTCAAGGTTTCGATCACGGCCGTGGGCCCGATGTCGGCGGGGCGACGTTGCGCCGGGTCGATGCCGACGACGCCGCCGCTCGTTGAAAACCACAAGCGGCCATCCGCGGCGCGTACGCCCGTGGGCAGCGGCAGGACTTGATAGGGATCGTTCGCCAGGCCGCCGATCCGGTCGACCGACCGGTACCGGACGGGCGTGCGGGCATCGGCCAGCGCGGCGTTCAGGTCTGCCGCAGGAACATGGAAAATGCCCGCCTTGGCCTGAATCCACAGGTCGCCCGCCCCGGGTTCGCCTGGCTTGCCGGGGATCAGGATCAGCGCATAGACGTTGTCGAATGCGTCATTGGCGGGCCGCAGCACGTCATGGAACCGGGTGCCGTCGAACAGGGCCACACCATACTGCCCGCCGATCCAGGTCTTGCCTTCCCCGTGCGCCATGGCGGTGACGTGCCCGACGTTCAAGCCATCCGGAGCGCCCCACACCCTGTCGCCCACGGCATCCCGCGTGACGATCAGATTGTCGCGGTAGCCGAACCACAGCGTGCCTTCCAGGTCCGTCGACGCGGTGACCGGCATGCGTTGACTGGGGCGGGTGGAGGGCGCGGGGTGCCGCGTCCAACTACCCTCTTCCAGCACGTACAGGCCGGCGCGGTTGATCGACACCCACAAACGGCCGGCCGGGTCGAGCGCCATGGCGCGCACCGACGAGTCCGGCGCAGCGTGGGCGGGCAAGCCGGCCACGTGTTCAAGGTGCGATCCCCGCGATCGCCAGATGCCACCCGGTCCGCCCATCCAGACCACGCCGGCGCGGTCAGTCATGGCGCTGGTCAGCGGCGCAGGCGCCGACAGCGTCTCCAGCCTGCCTTCATGCAGGCGCATGGCGGCGCGGGTACTGGCGCCAGCCCACAGCGCGCCGTCACTCCCCGCAGCCAGGGCCACGTTCAGCGCATCGGTGGGGAAGCCCGCCGGCATCAGGGCACGGCGGCGGAAACGGTCCAGGCCGCGGCTGGTGCCGGCCCACACATTGCCCTCGCGATCTTCCAGCAGCGGCCAGATGGAGTCGGCGCTGAGGCCGTCGCGCGCGCCGAAGGTTGCCATGCCCACAGGCGTCGCGGCAGACGCAGGGCGCGCCGTCCCGGCCCAGCGATCCGTGTCGCCGGGGTCGATCCGGATCACGCCCTGCCCCGCCGTGCTGACCCACAGCGCGCCGTCCCGATCGACAAGCATGCCATTGACGCCCTGGCCGACCGGCACATCACGCACGGTGAAGCGCGTGCCCGGCTGAACCGAAGATACCGACGGCGCACCGGCCGCCTGGCTGCGCACTTCGTGCAACACGCCGCCATATCTTTCGGCGACCCATACGGCGCCATCGCGCGTCTGCACGATCTGGCTTGCCCAATCGACCGCGATGCCGGTTGCCACGAAGCGGCGAGCGCCGGACGGCAAATAGAACAGCGCCGATTCGTCCGCCGCCCATACGCCCCCGTCGCGATCCACGAACACCGCGCGGCTGTAGCGTCCAGGCAGGCCCCAGTCCCTGCCCACGGGCCGCCATGCACCCTGGTCATGACGCACCAGGCCGTCGTTGACCGCCGCCCAGATCGAACCGTCCTTGCCTTGGGCCAGGCCGTACACCACGCCGTCCGGCACCCCTTCGCGGGATCCGTAACGGCGCAGCACGCCGTCGGCCAGCGCGGCTATTCCGCCAGCCCGCTCGCCTATCCACAAGCCCGCATCGGTCGCGAGCAGGGAAGAGACGATGCCCAGCGGCGCCCCAGCGGTGGGTTGGTAGGACGTGAAGCGGAACCCATCGAACCGGTATAGCGACGCATTGGTGCCGAGCCACAGGTAACCATCCGGCGTTTGCGCCAGCGCACCGACCTGGCTTGGCCCGCCGTCGGCCGCCGCCCACCGGCGATGCTCGAGATCGTCGAAGCCGCGGGCAGCCACGTTGACGGTGACAACCATCACGCCAAACGCGAGTAGGCGGGACAGCATGGACACACGCCTGCGCCGCCGTGGGCCAGGTGCGCCCGCGGCGGTCCTCAGGAGAGCCCCGATTGTTGCTGAAACCATTGCATTCCGTCATCGGCGACGGCTTCCCAGCCGGGCTCGGCGATCAGCCAGTGGCTGCGCCCGGGGAAGCGTCGGAAGGCCGTGGCGGCGACCGACAGACGATGCTGCCGATAGGTCGCCGCGACAGCGCCGGCTCCGATAGTACGGTCATTTTCGGCCGCGATGAGCAGCAGCGGCGCGCGATGATCGTTGTCGAATGCAATGACCGCGTCGCGGCCGAAGGCGGCCTGCCACAACAGGCGCATCCTCCCGCGATCGGTGAACATCGCGACACGCAGGAAAGCCGGCAGACCGCGCCATCCGCCGCCCGAACTGAACGGCGCGATGGCGATGCCCGCGGCGCCGATGCCGCGATCGAGCAGTACCTGCACGATCAGACCGCCAATGCCATGCCCGATCAGCAGCGGCGGATCCGGCAAGGTGCGCGCGATCGCGGCGTGCGCCTCGATGATGCGGGCCAGGCTGGCCACACGGCCGGGGTCGTGCGGGGCGGCCTTGGGCCAGGCAGGCGCGTGGCAGCGATAGCCGCAGGCCTCATAGCGGCGAACGAAGGAGCCCCAGATGGCCGGCGTGGCGCCCGCGTCATGGATGAACAGCACGGTCCGGGTCATGACGCGGCCGTGCCTGCGCCTTACCGCACGGGCGCGTGGACGGGAGCCAGCGTGGCGTGCGATCCGACCGACCGCGCGGCGGCCTTGTGCACCATCGTGTACGCATAGTCGACCCCCATGCCGTAGGCGCCGGAATGTTCCTTGACGATGTCCATCACGGCGTCATAGGTGTCGCGGTTGGCCCAGTCGCGCTGCCATTCCAGCATGACCTGCTGCCATGTCACGGGCACCACGCCGGCCTGGATCATGCGCTGCATGGCATAGTCGTGCGCTTCCTTGCTGGTGCCGCCCGATGCATCGGCCACCATGTAGATTTCGTAGCCGCCTTCCAGCATGGCGCACAGCGCGAAGCTGTTGTTGCAGACTTCCGTCCACAAGCCGGCCACCACGACTTTCTTGCGCCCGTTGGCGGCCAGCGCGTCGCGCACTTTCTGGTCGTCCCACGAATTCATCGACGTGCGCTCCAGGATGTCCTGGGTCGGGAACACGTCCAGCAGTTCAGGGTAGGTGTGGCCTGAAAAGCTTTCTGTTTCAACGGTCGTGATGACGGTGGGGATCTGAAAGACCTTGGCGGCCTTGGCCAGCGCAACGGTATTGTTCTTCAGCACCTGCCGGTCGATCGACTGCACGCCGAAGGCCATCTGGGGCTGATGGTCGATGAAGATCATCTGCGAGTTGTGCGGGGTCAGGACGTCGAGTTTGGGATCGCTCATGTTGGCTCCAGGGGTGAATGCCGATCGCGCGACAGAGGCGACCGGACGGAAAATGTGCCGGAAGGTGCAACGTAATGGGACACCCGCGGGCCGCCGGACCCGGCGTGGAAGGCATCCACCTGTTCCTTGATGCGCTGGTCATTGCGGGTGAAGCGGTCGTGCTGGCGGCGATGCTCCAGCCACGACTCGACCACGAAGGTCTCGATGAAGCGCCCATGTGCCGCGCTGTCTTCATAGATGCCCCAGCTCAGCGCTCCTCCGCGGCGGCGTACCTTGCGCAGGCCGTGGACCGCGCGAATGAAGGCGGCCGTGTCGGCGGGCTGCACCTGGTATTCGACAGTGATGAGGACCGGCCCCGCATCGTCCGCCGGTTCGGCCGCCAGCAGCGGTTCGCCCAGATGGGCGGACGGACTCAGGTCCAGGTCCGGCGTCATGTCGAGCCGCCACCGCAGCGCGGTGGCCGACGCCAGCGCCATGCCGATGCTTGCGACAATCAACGACATGGGCGTGCCCACCAGGGCGGCCAGCTTGCCCCACAACGCGCTGCCTGCCGTCATGGCGCCATAGAAGACCATCAGATAGGCCGCCAGCGCGCGGGCCTTGACCCACCCCGCGGAACTGCGCTGCGCCCCGACGTTCAGCGTCGACAGCACCGCGATCCAGGCGAACCCCGAAAACAGCAACACGCCGGCAATGACCCACGGGCTGCGCACCAGGCCCAGCGCGAGGGTCGATGCCGCGAACACCAGGCTGGCCGCCACCGTCAGCGCATCGGCCGACAGTTTCGTGCGCAGCCTTGGCAAGAGCAGCGCGCCGGCGATGGCGCCCAGGCCAATGGCCGCGAGCAGGCCACCGTAACCGCCCGGTCCCAGCCCCAGCTCGCGCCGGGCAATGATGGGCAAGAGCGCCCACGCCGCACTGCCGAACAGGAAGAAGGCAATCGCCCGCGCCATCACTGCCCGCAGCAGCGGCGCGGCATGCACGTAACGCATCCCGGCACGCACGGCAGGCAGGAAGTGCTCGGGCGGCAGCCGCTTGACCACGGGTTCCGACCTCCAGCGCCACAGCACCGCCAGAATGCCGAGCACCGACACGGCATTGAGCAGGAACACGGCGGGGGTCCCGCCAGGCTAAGGATCACGCCACCCAAGGCCGGGCCGATCGCGCGGCTGATGTTGATCCCAAGCGAGTTCAGCGCAATCGCACCGGGCAGTTCCGCCTTCGGCACCAGGTCGGGAACGATGGCCTGGAAGGGGGCGCGCTCATGGCCGCGCCCACGCTGAGGGCGAAGGTGGCCGCCAGCAGCACGCCTGGCGTGACCAGTCCGGCGATCGCCAGCACGCCCAGGGTGGCGGCCGCCACCAGCATCCACAGCTGCGCGAACAGCAGATACTTGCGGCGATCAACGATGTCGGCCATGACGCCGGACGGCAGCGCGAACAGGAACATGGGCAGGCTGCCCGCGGCCTGCACCAGGGCGACCATCAGGGGATCGGGGCTGAGCGACGTCATCATCCAGCTGGCGCCGACATCGTGCATCCACGACCCCACGTTGGATGCGACCGTGGCGATCCACAGCGCGCGGAAGACACCGACGCGCAGCGGGGACCAGGGTGTGGTGGCGGGAGTGGCTTGCATGTCAGAAGGCAAAGCAGCTGCACCCGAGGGCGCCCCAGAATCCGGTCACGTCAGCCACCGGCACATCCGACGCCCGCGCGGCGGCGTGACCATGACCATGCACGCCGCACGCGCCCGCGCACAGGTGCGGCAGGGCACGCATGCGTGATATGGCCAGTGCCCGATGGTGTCCCGGTACCGTCTTGACTGGCGACCAGTCGGGCAGCACGGGCAAGGCCGGCGGCGCCAGCGGCGCGAAGTCATCGGCGCCGTACACCACCTTGCCCGCCACCACCGTCAGCACGGATTCCAGCGATCTGATTTCGTCTTCGTTGACTGAAAAATAGTCGCCCGACAGCACAGCCAGATCGGCCAATTGCCCGGCCTGGATGCGCCCCTTCTTGGCCTGCTCGTTGGAAAACCAGGCGCTGCCCGCCGTCCACAGTTCCAGCGCGACGTCGCGCGACAGTTGCCCTTCCGGCCCGGTGAGCCGCAGTCCACCCACCGTGCACCCGGACACCAGCCAGTACAGCGCCGTCCACGGGTTGTAGCTAGCCACGCGCGTGGCGTCAGTGCCCGCACCGACCGGCACGCCCATGTCGAGCATGCGGGCCACGGGCGGCGTCTGCCGCGCCGCATCCGCCCCGTAGCGGTCCACGAAATACTCGCCCTGGAAGGCCATGCGGTGCTGGATCGCGATGCCGCCGCCCAATGCCTTGACGCGTTCGATGTTGCGCGGCGTGATTGTCTCGGCATGATCGAACATCCAGTGCAGGCCATCGAACGGGATCTCGCGATTCACCTTCTCGAACACGTCGAGCATGCGGCTGATCGACTCGTCGTAGGTCGCATGCAGGCGGAACGGCCAGCGCTGGCTGACCAGATGCCGCACCACCTTTTCCAGTTCGTCTTCCATCCCGTCGGCCAGTTCGGGCCGCGGCTCCAGGAAGTCCTCGAAGTCGGCCGCCGAAAAGACCAGCATCTCCCCTGCCCCGTTGTGCCGGTAGAAATCATCGCCATCGCCGGGCGTGATCTGCTGGGTCCAGGACTGAAAATCTTCCAGTTCGGCGCCCTTGTTCTGGGTGAACAGGTTATAGGCGATGCGCACCGTCAACTGGCCTTCGCGAGCCAGTTCATCGACGATCGCGTAGTCCTCCGGAAAATTCTGAAAGCCGCCTCCAGCGTCGATCACGCTCGTCACGCCAAGCCGATTCAACTCGCGCATGAATTGGCGCGTGGAGTTCACCTGATGCTCGCGCGGCAGGGCTGGACCTTTGGCCAGGGTGGCGTACAGAATCATCGCGTTGGGCCGCGCGATCAGCATGCCGGTCGGGTTGCCCGACGCGTCGCGCTGGATCTCCCCGCCCGGCGGATTGGGCGTGTCCCGGGTGTAGCCCACCGCCTGCAGCGCCGCGCGATTCAACAGCGCGCGGTCATACAGATGGAGCACGAACACCGGGGTCTCGGGCGCGGCCGCATTCAGTTCGTCGAGCGTTGGCATGCGGCGTTCGGCAAACTGGAATTCGGTCCAGCCGCCCACGACCCGCACCCATTGCGGGTGCGGCGTGCGCTGCGCCTGATCCTTCAGCATGCGCAGGGCATCGGCCAGCGACGGCACGCCTTCCCATCGCAGCTCGAGGTTGTAATTCAGCCCGCCGCGTATCAGGTGCAGGTGCGAGTCGTTCAGGCCGGGAATGACGGTGCGCCCGCCCAGGTCGACGACCTGCGTGTCCGCGCCGCGATGGCGCATGACGGACTGCGCGTCACCGACCTCAAGGAATTTGCCGTCCGCAATGGCGACGGCGTCCGCCTGGGGATTCGAACGGTCGACCGTATGGAAACGGCCGTTGACCAGGATCAGGGAAGCGCTCATGACAGGCTCCTACAAGCGAAAGCGGGAGGCGCGGGCAGGCGCACGCGCAACCGGGCAGACGGCATGCCGTTGGGCATGCCGATCGCGATCGAAACGAGATACATGGATGCGCTCCGTGGGCGCGCCGAAGGCCGGCGCGACAGGTGCGAACTATGGACGTATCGGCGCCGGTCCGATAGAACGAAACGCCGGCTTTGGTACGGATGTGCTGCGGCGACGCCGCAAGAAAGCGCAAGGAAGGACGGCGTGACTGCAGGTCAGCAACTGCGCAACCCGCAGATCGGTAGCAGCACAGGGCCGCAGATAGGCGACCGCCCGCAGCCAGACATCAACGACGGCGCACCGCCGCCTCTTCCATCAGTGTGTCGCTGCCCAGCGCAGCCTCGCCCATCACCAGCTCGCGCACCTGACGGCTCTGCTGGGCGGCCTGGCTGGCGTTAGCGCGGAAGCGCAAGGCGGCGCGGCTTTGTCCATTACCGTCCAGAGTATGGCCCATCTCTTCAAGCAACATCGCGGCCTCTTCGAGACTGCGCATGACATCCCAGTAGCGCATCTCGACCTTTTCGACCACGCCATACAGCAATGCTTCCCGTGACAGTCCGTGGCCTGTGTGACAGCGAAAGCGAATGTTCTTTTCTTCCTTTATACGGACCAGCACTCCCTCGCACTCCGGGCAGGTGAACGGCGTGTACTCGCCAAGGTCCGTTACGCCTTTGGCGAACGCATCGCCATTTGCCGAGATGGACGTTTCCAACGCAAGGCGCTTGCGGACCGCGTCGTCGCCCTTGTCCGACATCGGGGTGGTCGGCCGGGCCAGCAAAGACGCGATCAGCGCGCCCATGTCGCCGGCCGGCACGATGTGATCGATCTCGACCTGCTCCAGGGCGCTGATAGGCATGGAGTCGAACTGGGCGTCGGCCGGATCCTGGATCACGGTCACACCGCCCAGGCGCTTGATGCTCCAGAGGCCCGATGTACCATCGTCGAGCGCACCCGACAGCACCACGCCGATCGCGCGTTCGCCATAGGTGTATGCAGCAGAACGGAACAGGGCATCGACAGAGGGGCGAAACCGGTTTTCCTTCGGTCCCCGCTTGACGGCAATCCGCTGGTCTTCGATCAATAGATGCCGGTCCGGCGGCGCCACATAGATCCGCCCGTCCCGCAGCGTTTCGCCGTCCACCGGATGCACCGCCTGCAGCGCGCCAGCCCGGCTCAGGATCGCCGGCAGGTCGCTCGGATGGTGCGGCGGCAGGTGCTGCACCATCAGCACCGCGGCAGGCAGATCCGCTGGCAATTGTTTGACGAGCTGGATCAGACTGCCGATTCCGCCAGCCGATGCACCGACCACCACCACGCGATTCGAGAACATAGAAACCTCGGCAACATGCCCGCGAGCGGTGCCGGACGCCCTGCCCCGCCCTACTCTGCTGGATGAGTAAGTCTACTTCACACCACTTCAAGCATGAGTCTCCCCGCTTCCAGGGTTTACGCTGGGGAGCCGCTTGATCTATGGTCGAGCAGGTAAGGGAGTGCTACCGTGCAGCCATGCCCAAGCCTCCACCTCCGATAGCAGCCCCCTCCTTTCCACGCCGCACTCTGCTGACCGCGGGCGCCTTGTCACTCACGACATCGATGGCGTTGCGGGGCGCGTCAGCGGCCTGGGCGGCGACGGCTGCGGAGAACGGGGTCGGCCTGCCATCAGCCCACCGGCGCGGCGCAGCCTTCAATCCGCTGGCGCGCCTTTCCGACCTGCGCGCCCCGGATCGCAACGGCGCCATGCTGCCCGATGGATTCCAGCTACGGCTGGTCGCGCGCAGCGGGGCCGCACCGGTTGCGACGCGCAACTTTCTTTGGCACGGCGCGCCGGACGGTGGGGCATGCTTCGCCAACGACAAAGGCGGATGGGTCTATGCCAGCAATGCCGAGTTGCCCGACGGACAAGGCGGCGCCAGCGCGCTCGCTTTCGACGCGTCGGGGCAAGTGGTGGATGCCTATCCCATCCTTCGCGGCACCAGCATGAACTGCGCGGGCGGGCCAACCCCCTGGCAGACCTGGCTGTCGTGCGAGGAGTTCGAGACCTCGTTGGAATCGTCCGGGCAGGTCTGGGAATGCGATCCCCATCGGGCCGCGGGCGTCGGTCCCTCCGCCCCGAAAGCCCATCCGGGACTGGGCCGTTTCGCACACGAAGCGGTCTGCATCGACGCCGTCCACCGCGTGGTGTATCTGACCGAAGACGCGCCCGACGGCCGCATCTACCGCTACGTGTGCGGCAATGCCGACTGGCCTGCGGGCGCGCCGGTGCCGGCCGGATACCAGCACGGTCGCTTGCAGGTGATGCGCATTGCCGGCCTGCATCGCGATGCCAACGCGACCGGCATGACGCATCGTTTGCGGGTCGGCGCCCTGCCCATGGCCGTCACGTGGGAAACCGTGCGCCAGCCCGCGCAGGGCCAGCACCATGTGCGCGCGCAGTTGCGAGCGGCAGGCGAGCCGGTGCCGGGCACCGCGTTCGTCAAGGCCGAAGGCATGTGGATCGACGGGCACACGGTGTACTTCGTGACCTCATACGATAGCCGCGTGTGGGCCTATGACATCGACCGTCAGGCCTTGTCGGTCCGCCACCACGGCAAGTCCGACGGGTCGTTCCTGCCCACGTTCAGTGAACCTGACAACATCACGGCCACCCCCTTCGGCGACATGGTGATCGCCGAGGACGGCGGCAACATGCAACTGGCGGTGCTGCGCCGGGATGGCAGTACGCAGCCGTTGCTGCGCATGCTGGGTCACGAGCGCAGCGAACTGACCGGGCCGGCCTTTTCACCCGACGGCAGGCGGCTGTATTTCAGTTCGCAACGCGGCACGGCGGGTACGGCCCAGGACGGGATGACGTTCGAACTGCTGCTGCCCGATACGCCCGGCGCGTGACACCGGATGCCAGGCGCGCGGACGGAGCTGGCGATGGCCGGTTACCGCGGCTTGCGCCTTGTTGCGGGTTGCGCGCGCGAGCCCTCCTATCCTTGCTCGTTCACGACGGCGAATCGCATTGCCGGATCAAGGAGCGCGCATGGAACATTTGGGAAAGACGACCTGGGTCATTGCAGAAGGGTACATTCCGCCCGGCAGTACGGGCAGCGACCAGGCTTTCATCAGCCACGAGACGGCCTGCATGCTCAACACGGGCGACGCCCCGGCGCATGTCACGGTCACCTTGTTCTTTTCGGATCGCGATCCCGCCGGGCCTTACCGCATGACCATCGCGCCGCGGCGCACGCTGCACATGCGCTTCAACGACCTGACCACGCCTGAGGCCGTGCCGCCGGGAACCGATTACGCCAGCGTGATCCAGTCGGACGTGCCCATTGTCGTGCAGCACACCCGGCTGGATTCCCGCCAGGCCGAGCTTGCCATCATGACGACCATGGCCTGGCCCGCGGGGTGATGGTGCTTGCGTCGATCAGGAACGAACGCAGGTGTAGCTGGCCGCTGCGTTGACGTCACCGGCGCCGTTGTATTTGGGCCAGGTCGGGTACACGCAGACCGGACGCGAGCGTCCCTTGGTCGCCGTATTGCTGTCGAAACCGACCGGCGTGGCGGGCGGGGATTGCCGGCCCTCTACCCAGTCATCCAGGATCGCCAGGTTGTCCCAGGCCAGCAGGAACTTGCCATTGCCGTGCGCCAGGCCCGGGATCAGGTAGAAGCGCATGAAGGTATCTGCCGCAGCCTGGCCATAGCGCGTCACCACCGCGCTGTACAACTCGGCGTTCGCATAAGGGCTCACGCTGGGATCGTCCTGGCCCTGGACCCACAGCACCTTGCCGCCGCGATCCTTGAACTTCGTGTAGTCGGAGCTGGTGGCGCCAATGGTGTCGGACAACTCGACGATCCGGTTCTGATAAATGCCGGGATTCTGGATGTCCAGCGTCAGCAAATTGAACGTCGGGTTGCGGGCCACGAAGTACTTCACGAACTGGTCGGCACGGCTGACGTGATGGGCGTTGGGTCCGCTGACCGGCGGCTCGATGTACGCCGCCTGCGAACCCAGCTGCATCGTGATGCCTTCCAGACTGTTGTAGCCCAGGTAGCGGGTCACGTTGTTCGCGAAGGCGTACGGCAGCGTGTAGCCGTCGTGATAGACCGACAACGTCTTCGAGATCTGGACGGGCGTCAGGCAGGTCGTGGGATTGCCCGTCTCGCCCGCCTTGCAGCTCAGGTCGCTGACCAGTTGCGCGGAGATCGCCCGGCAGCCCGGCATGTTGCTGACCAGCCCGTCGGCAACGCCGTCCAGCGCATCGCACCGCTGCAGCGCGCGATCGGCAATGGCCGCCACCATGGCCGGCGGAATCCAGCCGGCGGAACTGTTGTCATAGACCGCACGGGCCAGCGCCGCGCCCCACAGCCGCAGCCCCAGGAAGTTGGCCGTCGGGTAGTTGCTGATGACGCCGTCGTACGCTTCCGGAAAGCGCAGGGCCGCCGTCAGCGCTTCCCGTCCACCGGTAGACCCGCCCGCGTAGTACATACGCTTGGGGGCGCTGCCGTAGCGTGTATTGGCCAGCGCGACCGCCACGTCGCGCGTCTTCTTGATGTGCATGTACCCGTAGTTCAGCAACGCTTCATCGTTCAGTGCGAACGACGCGTCGTCGGCGTCGGCAGCCTGGTGCCCCGAGTCGCTGGCCAGCGTCATGTAGCCTTGGGCCAGCGGCACGGGCGCCGTGTCGGAACCCAGCGGCGCTTTGCCGATCGTGCTCGGAATGCTGCCGTTGTAGCCGCCGCCGCCGAACTGCAGGGCCTTGCCATTCCAGGTGCTTGGCAGATTGACCTGGAAACGGATGTCGGGCGCCGTGGCGTCCATCGGCTTGATCGCCCCCAGCACCCTGCAGTACTCGCCGTTGGTGTTGCCGGGGTCGTTGGCCAGTACCAGCGCCGCCGACGTGATCAGCGCGCCACGCGTCGGCAATGACAGGTCGGCCGCGGCGACTGTAGTCCCATTCAGGGCCATGCACGCCGCCAGCGGCGTGGCGGTAGGCCCGGGCGTCGGAGCGGTCGCGGCGGGCGCGTCGTCGCCACCGCCGCCACAGGCGGCCAGAGCGGTGGCCAGTGCGCCTGCGCCCAGCGCGAGCAGGACGCGGGAAGGATGTCTTGCGGTCATATCGGTCTCCATGCGGCGCTCGAGACACGCGGCGCCGTCGTTGTCATGACCTGCGCGGGATCAGGGCCGGCGCGCAGGGAGACCGATCATAGGCCGGCGGGAGGCATTTCCTCCATTGCATCTTTGGCATGCATTGATGCGCCCCATGCATGTAACCAAAATTGTTGCGCTCATCAATGATGTGGTTGACGGCGTCAACTAGGTGGTTTCGATCAGGTAGCCCATGCCACGCACGGTCACGATGCGCACCGCGCTCGCGCCGAGGCGCCGCCGCAATCGGTGCACCATCAGTTCGACCACCTCGGCATGGGCCGGTTCCTCGGCGAACACATCGCGATGGATCTCATGCTTGGCGACCGGCTCACCCTGCCTGGCAAGCAACATGGATAACAGGGCGTATTCGCGACGGGGCAACTCCAGCGGCCGGCCATCGAGCGTGAACTGCCGCCGCAGCGTATCCAGCACCAATGGCCCGCAGGCCAGCGCCACCCGCTCCACCCCCGCGCACGCCGCACCAACGCCACCAGCCGCGCGGCCAGCTCGAGCAACGCCACCGGTTTCGACAAAAAGTCATCGGCACCCGCATTCAGCACGTCGACGCATTCGGCCAGGGCGTCCCGCGCCGTCAGCACCAGCACGGGAGTTCGCACGTCGGCCGCGCGCAAGGCGTGCAGAACGGCGCGGCCGTCCATGACGGGCAGGCCAAGGTCCAGCACCAGTACATCGACGCCTCCCACCGCAAGCGCGGGGCACACGGCGCCGCCATCGCCCACCACGCGTACCGCGAAGCCGAATGCCGACAGCGCCTTCGCAAGCCCCTCGGCAAGCGCTGCTTCGTCTTCGGCGATCAGAGCGCAAATGCCCGCGCCATCCGGCGGCGCGGGCGCATCCGGCCCGGACTGCGACGCGATCCGCGGCATCGCAGACTCAGTCGCCAGTGCACTCCAGCTGCCCGGACCGCGGGTTGGGACCTTGCTTGCCAGGGCCGGGGCCGGTCGCGGGCAAGCCATAGTCCGCCTTGACCACCGCGTTGTCGCTTGTCGTGAAGCCGTCCTTGGTCAACGTCCAGGCGTCGAAGTAGTTGACCGGATTCAAGGCCAGCGTGTTGACGCTCTTCAGGTAGTCGGTCAGCTTCGGCACTTCGGACGTGTTGTAGGGGAAGTGCAGGCCGTATTCCAGCTTGTAGCCCACGCTCACGCCGTCCACCAGCGTGGCCCGGGTGCCGAGATGATGCGGCTGGAAATACTTGATGCCGAAGGCGGGCATGAGCACCCTGGCCTGATTCACGACACGTGATTCGGGGCCGCCCTGCCATAGATCGATGGTTGGCGACCCGGATTGCCGCACGGCGTCCGCAAGATTCGAGAAGGGCGAGCCATACACCACCTCGGCGGCCGTGCCCTTGCCGGTCACGCGCGGAATGAAGAGATCCACGCCGCCCGCGCCGCTGTCCGACACATACACGTTCATCGTCTTGTCGCGTGTCTTGGTGGAGATCAGGAAGCCGAAGGTCTCGACGCCCGCCACGCCGTTGCCGACTTCGCCGCAATCCAGGCTGTGCAACCAGCGCACGCTGCGGATGGTCACGAAGTCATTGATCTTGATCGTCTCGCCGCCCTTGAGCGTCGTGCACTGCGACGCCGGGTTGCCATAGGCCACGACGGCGGCGCACACGGCTGCAGGCGCGTAGACCATCTTGCCGGTCTGCTTGGCATACTCGGGAATCTGCAGGGCATGATCGCCGTGTTCATGGCCGACCAGGAAGAAGTCGACCGACCCCTTCTTCTTGAGCGCGGTCAATGCCTTGGTGACAGCGGCCGGCGTCGGCGCGCGGCCGGAATTGACGACTTCACCATCCAGGATGAAGCCTTTGTCGCCGATCTGGTAATGCCAGTTGCTGATGCCGAACCAGGTGGTCCGCACTTGCGTTGGTGCGTTGGCCAATGGATCAGGCGTGCTCGGGGTGTCATCGCCATCCCCGCCACACGCCGCCAGTCCGGCCACGGTGGCGAGCATTGCGGCCCCAGACAGAATTGCCATGCGTCGTTTCATCATCGTCCCCTCGTTATCGTTGTGTTGGTGGGGATGACTGTAGGGACGCGCGCCTTTCGAATTCCTTTCAAACGCCACACGTGACGGCTAGGGGTATGTACCGACCCCCAGCCGAGCGATGTCAATTGCCGCTCAGATCGACCTTCTTCGAGATCGTTTCGAACGCGCTCAGCTCTTTGGCCAGCTTGGCGCCAAACGCCGACGGGCTGAGCGGTGGCGCGGGGATGCTGCCCTGTGCCTGCAGCGCGCTCGCGAACTCCGGCGACTGCACGATCTCGATGACGTCCTTGTTGATCTTGGCAACGATATCGGGCGGGGTGCCCGCGGGCGCCAGGATGCCATGCCAGGTGCTGATCACGTAGTCCGGCACCCCTGCCTCGGCAAAGGTGGGCACGTCGGGTAGCTGCGCAATGCGCTGATTGGACGCCACCGCCAGCGCCCGCAGCTTGCCCTGCGCGATGAAAGCCGTGGCCGACGCCGGTGACGGGAACGACATGTCCACGACGCCGCCGACCAGGTCGGTCATGCCCTGCGCCGCGCCTTTGTACGGTACATGAAGAATGTCGGTTTGGGTACGCAGCTTGAACAGTTCGCCGGCCAGATGCGGCACGCCGCCTATGCCTTGCGACGCATAGCTGAACGGCTTCTTCCCCGCGCGGATGTCCGTCAACAGCTGGCCAACATTCCGATATGGCGACGCCGCGCTGACGACCAGGATGTTGGGTACCTCCACCGTCAGGGCCACGGGGGTGAAGGACGTGGTCACGTCATAGCGCAGGTTCTTGTTCACGAACTTGTTGAGATTGTGGCTGGTCGCGGTTACCAGCAAGGTGTAGCCGTCGGGCTTGGCTGCCGCCACGGTGCCCGCGGCAATGGTCCCGTTGGCGCCCGGTTTGTTGTCAACCACAACCGGTTGCCCCCACCGTTTGGCCAGTTCGCTGCCCACCAGCCGGGCCGACTGATCGATTGCTCCGCCGGGCGTGTAGCCCACGACCAGGGTCACGGCACGCGCCGGAAAATCAGCCGCAGCCGCGGTCGTCACAAGGCAAAAAGGAAGGGCTGTGGCGGCAAGCGCCATCGCAGCCCAGGCAACACGGCGTTGGGCGAACAGGTAGGTCACGGGGGTCTCCGTCTATCGTTATCAATGGGTCGTCGGGATTCAAGTCATCGGCGGGCCCTGGACGGACCTTCGACTGTCCCATCCTAGGAAGGGCCCGCGCTGCGTCAATCGCGCACCGGACGCGTTCCGCGCAGCGAAATATCCGGCCCAGAAAGCGTCGGGCGCGTGCCCGATTCCGACCGCAGGGTCGCCAGGAATGCCGATGCCGCGGCGGACGGCGACCGTCCGCTGCGCGTCAGGATGCCCAGTTCGCGATGCACGGCAGGCCGGCCGAGCTTGAGCACGGCCAGGCCCCTGACGTCCATCAGGCACAGCGCCAAGCGCGGCACGGGCGCCACGCCCAGCCCCGCCGCCACCATGGCGCCCACCACCGAAATATTGGTCGCTTCGTACTTCGGCGAGATGGCAAGCCCCGTCTCGGCCAGCACCCGATCCACCAGGGGACGGATGCTGCTGGACGACCCGCTGGCCACCAATGGGCGGCTGGCCAGCACGCGCCAGTCCACCCGGGCGCGCTTGGCCAGCGGATCTTCCGCGCTGCAGATCAGCACGAAGTCGTCTTGTGCGACGGGCTCAAAAGCTACCGGCCCGGCCGTGGCAGGCGCGACCGACATGCCGAAGTCCGCGCGCCCGTCGGCCACGCGTTCCTGCACGTATTCGTCCGACATCGGGACCAGGGTCAGCGTCACCCGGGGATGGGTCCGCTCGAACGCCAGCATCGCGCGCGGAAGCAAGGCCGCGGCGGCGGACGGCAGGCAGGCGATGGTGATCCGCCCTTTGCGGCCCGCCACGAACTCCGACAGGTCGCTGAGCGAGTCGTGGAATTCCGCAACGATCCGGCGGGCGATGGGCAGCAGTTCTTCGCCCGACGGCGTCAGCGCCACGTGGCGTGTGCTGCGGTCGAACAGGCGCGCATCGAGCTTGCGTTCGGCCGACTGGATGATGCGGCTCAGCGCGGGCTGCGACACATGGAACCGGTCGGCAGCCTGGCGGAAGCTGCAGGTATCCGCCAGCAACAGGAAGGCTTCGAGTTCGTTGACGGTCAACGCGGTGCGGGAGACGGGCATGGATGTCCAAAACGCATCAAATCAATGCGATAAATTCACTTCACCTATCAGTCTGCGCTTCCTACACTGCGTGCACAATCCGTGCGGACCTGGCCCTTCCCTGGCTGGCTACCGTCACGCTCTAGGAGACCGCCCGATGACCTGGCCCACGCTTGCCCGCCCCTTTCGCATCCCGCTGACCACCCTGCTTACATCCGCGGTGACGACCGCGATCATCGCCGCGGCGGCCGCGCCCGCGGCCCTCGCGCAGACTTACCCCGCCGCCGGCCAGCCCATCAAGATGGTCGTGCCATTCGCGGCCGGCAGCGGTACGGACCAAGTCGCCCGCGCGCTGGCGCAGGCCATGAGCGAGGCCAATCACGTCACCGTGGTGGTCGACAACCGACCAGGCGGCAACAGCTTCATCGGGGCGCAGGCGGTGGCGAACGCGCCGCCCGATGGCTACACCATGCTCCTCACCACCAACAGCACGCACGCCGCGGCCGAGCACCTGTTCAAGAATGTGCCCTACGACCCGGTCAAGGACTTCACGCCCGTCGCCTTGCTGCGCAAGGGCTACCTGGTCATGGTCACGCGCCCGGACTTTCCAGCGGCGACTGTCGCGGAGTTCACCGCGCAGGCGCGCCGCGAGCCGGGCAAACTCAATTTCGGCAGCGGCAGTTCATCCTCCCGCGTATCGGCCGAGCTGTATCGGCAAATGGCCGGCGTAGACATCACGCATGTGCCCTACAAGAGCAACCCCAACGCATTGACCGATCTGGTCGGCGGGCAGGTTCAGGTGATGTTCGTGGACACCTCATCGGCGCTCAGCCCGGTCAAAAGCGGCAAGCTGCGCGGCCTGGCCGTGACAAGCAACAAGCGCCTCGACATCCTTCCCGACCTGCCCACCCTGGACGAGGCGGGTCTCAAGGGCTACGAGATGTCG
This sequence comes from Pigmentiphaga litoralis, assembly GCF_048632615.1. Classification (GTDB taxonomy): domain Bacteria; phylum Pseudomonadota; class Gammaproteobacteria; order Burkholderiales; family Burkholderiaceae_B; genus Pigmentiphaga; species Pigmentiphaga litoralis_B. The sequence goes on along the minus strand of NZ_CP184479.1, from coordinate 4,721,697 downwards.
TACTGGACGGCTGCCTATCTGCCCCGCAACACGCGACCCGAGATCGCGGCTCGGCTTGCCGATCTGCTCAAACAGGCCATGGGGTCGCCCGAACTCAAGCAGTTGATGGAAAAGACCGGCACCGAAGTGTCGTATGGCGACGCCGAGATGCTGCGCCGTTTCCAGGCATCCGAAACCGACAAGTGGGCGCGGATCATCAAAGCCGCTGGCATCCAACCGGAGTGACCGCATGACAGGCAGACCACGCATCCGCATCGGCGCGGGCTCGGGCTTTTCCGATGACCGCTTCGAGCCCGCGCTCGAACTGGCCGAAAAAGGCGACATCGATTATCTGGTGTTCGAATGTCTGGCCGAGCGCACCATTGCCCGCGAAACCCTGGCGCGGCTGAAGAACCCGGCCGCGGGATACACCCCTTTCCTGCGGGAACGCATGCGTCTGGTTCTGCCCGAGTGCCTGCGCCGGGGCATCCGCATCGTGACCAATATGGGGGCCGCCAATCCGATCGCCGCGGCCCGCGCGATCCGCGAAGAAGCGCAGGCCGTGGGCCTGACGCCGCCCCGCGTCGCCGCGGTCGTGGGCGATGACGTCACCGAGATCATCCGCGCGAATCCGCAACTGCCCCTGCTGGAAAGCGGCGAGCCTGTCGAATCGCTGCTGCCGCGACTGGCGGCCGCCAATGCCTACCTGGGCGCCGACATCGTCCGGGCAGCCCTCGACACCGACGCACACGTGGTGGTGACAGGCCGCGTTGCTGATCCTTCCCTGTTCCTGGCATGCATGCTGCATGGCCTGGGCTGGTCCTATGACGACCTGCCCAACCTGGCCGCCGGCACCTTTGCCGGACACCTGCTGGAATGCGCCGCGCAGCTGACCGGCGGTTGTTTCGCGGACTTTCCGCGCAAGCCGGTGGAAGGCCTGGCGCGCTTGGGCTTTCCCTATGCCGACGTGACACAGGACGGCCAGGTCATCTTCGGCAAGGTCGAGGGGTCCGGCGGCCGGCTCGACGTCGCCACCTGCACGGAACAGGCCCTATACGAATTGCACGACCCGGCCCGCTACATCACGCCGGACTGCGTGCTGGACATCACCGACGCGAGCTTCGAGCAGCTTGGACCGGACCGCGTGCGCATGGCGGGCGCCCGCGCCCGGTCACGCACCGGCACCTACAAGGTGGTTGTCGGCTACCACGATGGCTGGATCGGTGAAGGCGAGGTCGGCTATGCCGGTCCGTATGCCCTGGCCCGAGCACGCCTGTCGGAGCAGATCGTGCGCGAACGGCTGGCGCTGCGCGGCTTCAGCTATCCCGAGATTCGCGTCGACTACATCGGCGTGTCCAGCCTGCATGGCGACGCGCCCGGCCGCCCCGAGCCCTACGAAGTCAGGCTGCGCGTCGCCGCCCGCAGCCCGGACCGCAAAGCCGCCGAAGCGGTGGGCTTCGAAGTCAGGACCTTGAACGTCAACGGCCCCGCCGGGGCGGCGGCGGCACCAATGCCGTGCGCCAGGTGATCGGCGTCAAGTCACTGCTGTTGCCGCGTGAACACGTGCGGCCGGAAATCGTCATGGAAGGAGCCTCGTCATGACCAAGGTGCTGGAACTCGGCCATTCGCGCGCGGGCGACAAGGGCAATACGTCCAATGTGTCCGTCATTGCCTACGACGACGCCGCGTGGCAGCGGCTGGAGCGCGACCTGACCGTCGACCGCGTGGCCGCCGCATATGCCCATGTGGCCGCCGGGCCGGTCACGCGCTACGCGCTGCCAAAATTGAGGGCGCTCAATTTCGTCATCCAGAATGCGTTGGGCGGCGGCGTGACGATCTCGCTCGCGCTGGATGCGCATGGCAAAACGCTGTCGTATCTGATGCAGGACATCGATCTGCCTTAGCGCCACGCGTCGTACGTTGCCGGTTCCGGTGCACTACCATGCGGTCTTCGGGCACTTACGGCACCATGATGCTTACCCTTCGCCAGCTGACCTACTTCGCCAAGGTGGTTGAGACCCGCAACATTACGCGTGCCGCCGAGCAATTGCACGTGGCGCAACCCGCGCTGGGAACGCAACTTCGGCAGCTTGAAGCCCACCTGGGCGTTCCGCTGCTGCATCGCCATTCACGCGGCGTGGACGCCACGCCGGCAGGGCAACTGCTTTACCAGCGCACCCAGGACGTCCTTGCCCTGCTGGATCGGACCGAGGCCGACATCAGGGAACTGCAGGGGACCGACGCGCGTCCCGTGAAGCTGGGACTGACCGCCAGCCTCGTCCACCTGATCGGCGCGGACTTGATGGTGTGGGCGTCGCGCGCCGCGCCCGGCCAGGCACTCAAGTTGCGCGAAGAACCCAGCTTTCTTCTGGTCGATGCGCTGGAACGCCAGGAGATCGACCTGGCCCTGGCGTACTGCGCCCCGGCCAGGCCTGGTCTTGCGGTCCACCCCTTGCTTGAAGAAGAGATTCCCTTCGTTGTGCGGGCCGATCGCGCACCGCCGGGCACGAGCATGATGCTTGAAGATGCGTTGTCCTTCGACCTTGCCATGGGTGGCGAACGGGACGTGGGACGCCGGCTGCTGGTGGATGCGGCAGCATCCCATCGTCTGACGTGCCGGGTCACGTATGAAACCCAATCCATTGCGGGGATACGCGACCTGTTGATGCGCGGCTTGGCTGCCAGCGTGATTCCGTATGGATCCGTTGCGCGCGAGCTGGAAACCGGAGAACTCGTCGCGCGCCGCCTGGTGCCGTCCATGTCCATGACCTTGTGCCTGGTGCGGCGGCGCGCGGATGCCGATGCGGACGGTTCCTGCGACTTTCGCGACGCCCTGGTCGTTCAGTGTCTTGCCATGATCCGGGAACGGCTCGGACCGTTCGTGCTGTCACCCTGACCGTCCCTGCTCTGCGCTTTGCCGTATGGCTCCCAGCGCAAAAGCGTATTGGACGCCTCTCGCCGTCGCGTCTGTAATGGCTCCTGGCGCCGCCCAGGCGGCGCAGGAACACGAACAGGAACAGCAATGACCACATTGACCACGGCCGCAGGCGACGAGGCCTTCTTCGAGCAACGCGGGTTCGGCCAGACCTTGGGATTCGGACGGCGGGCCGCCCTCGTTGTCGTCGACCTCATCAACGGATTCACCGATCCCAGCCGCCCGCTGGGCGCGAACCTGGACGGGCAGATCGACGCATCGAACCAACTCATTCCGCTGATGCGCGAAGCCGGCCTGCCGATCATGTTCACCACGACGGCCTACGACGACGCCGGGCTGGCCGACGCAGGCATGTGGGGCCTCAAGATGAAGGGGTCGACCACCTTGCGCGCGGGCAGTCACGACGTGGCGCTTGATGCGCGCCTGGATTACCGGGCCGGCGAGCCGATACTCATCAAGAAGTACGCATCCTGTTTTTTCGGCACCGACCTGCTGTCGCGGCTGATCTCGCAGGGCGTGGACACCGTCATCGTCACCGGCTGCACGACCAGCGGCTGCGTGCGAGCGACCGTCGTGGACGCCGTGCAGAACGGTCTGCGGCCGATCGTCGTCCGGGAAGGCGTGGGCGACCGATCCCGGGCGTCGCACGAACAAAGCCTGTTCGACCTGCAGGCCAAATACGCCGACGTCATGCCGCTGGCGGACGTGCTTGCGCACCTGCGCCTTCAACAGCCCGCCTGACGCTTTCCAGGCGCCCGATGCTTCTTGCCGGAGATCCACCATGCCGTCTGCCCTGCCCTGGATCCGCGCCCTTGGCGCGTCATTGCTCACACTTGCGCTGGCACCCGCCTTCGCCGCGTCACCGAACGCTGCCTTTCCCACCCGGCCCATCAAGATGGTTGTCGCGGCGCCCACCGGCGGCCTGCCCGACGTCATCGCCCGCATCGTCGCGCAGCACATGACGACGTCCCTGGGCCAAGCCGTGGTCGTCGAGAACAAGCCCAGCGCCGGCGGCATCATCGCCACGGAATCGGTGGCAAAAGCGCCGCCGGATGGCTACACGGTCCTGCTGCTGGACCTGAGTCCCCTGACGATCAACCCCACCCTGTACAAGAAGCTGCCCTACGATGCCGCCCATGGCTTTGCCCCAGTGCGAATGCTGGGGGTGGCGCCGCTGTTCCTGGTCACCAACCCGAATGTGCCCGCCAAGACCTTTCAGGAACTGGTGGCCATGGTGAAAGCCGCGCCGGGCAAGCACACCTACGGCACGATCGGCGTGGGATCCTTGCACCACATTGCTTTCGAAGAACTCAAGGCCGCCACAGGCATGGACATGCTGCACGTCCCGTTCAAGGAACAGCCGTCGGGTCCGGTCGTCGCCGGACAGGTCGACATGATCCTTGCCGGCCTGCCCTCGATCGAAGGGTTTGTGCGGGGCAAGCGCCTCAACATGATTGCGGTGAGTACATCGAAGCGCGCGCCGCAGGCACCTTCGTTGCCGACCATCGCCGAAAGCGGACTGCCCGGCTACGACCTGTCGGCGGACATCGGCGTCATTGCCCCGAAAGGCACGCCGCCCGAGGTCATCCGCACACTGTCGAATGCGCTGGCCGATGCGCTCAGGCAACCTGACACCCTGGCCCGCTTCAACGAACTGGGCATCCTGGCCGCCGACATGCCTGCAGAGGCCTATGCCGCGCACATCCAGAAGGAAATGCAGCGCTTTGCCAAATCGGTCACTGCGGCCGGGCTGGCCGGGAGCAACTGAACGCGACCGCAATGCGCCGTGCCCAGGCACTTGAAGGATGCGGCACGGCGCCGCGCAGTCAGAGGTCGCCGCTCTCCGCAATCCGCCGCGACAGCTCGCGCGTTGACGGCATGCGCCGCTCGGCATTGTTCACGTGCGCTTCGTCTTCCGCCAGGTTGGCGATGATGGTCAGCAACACCTTGCGCGCCGTGGTGATCTCGGCGGGTTTCAAGCCCCGGGTGCCAATGTCGTTGATCTCTTCGGCCAGCGGCACCAGCTTCTTTTTCAGTGCCTTGCCTTTGCGCGTCAGGAAGACATGCACGTTCTTCTTGTTGCCTGGCAGGTGCTTGCGCTCGACGTAGCCCAGCGCTTCCATGGCCTTCATTGCCGAATAGGTGGTTGGTTCCTGCACACCGGCCTGCTCGCTCAATTCCCGTTGCGTCAGCCCGTCGGACTCCCACAAGATCCGCAGAAAGGCCCAATGCCCGAACGACACATCATGTTCCGTCAGCCGCATCTGCAGCCCGCGCACCAACGCGCGCGTCGCGTCTTTCACGAGGTGGGCCAGCCGATCATCGGGGACGGCCTCGCGCCAATGGTCGAGGACTTTTCGCGTTTCTTCGTTTGAATTCATGCTTGGCAAGGCGTTCGTATAGAGGGAAGTCGACAGGTTGCGCTGCAGTTCCGGCCGGACCGGCCACAGCATAGCCGGTCTGCTGCAAGGCAATCACTATAAACGGCGGCAATGGGCGCGCAGGCGCCGCCGGCAAGGGTAACTCCCCTCGCCCATCCGGCGCGGCCGGCTTGACACCTCGCTGCCGGCCCTCCTAATCTATATTAGAGAGCTAAGTAAATTTGCCAGACGCTCTTTGGGTTGAATGGCCGGCGCGCGCCGCTGGTCCATCTGGCTCAGCACGCGCGCGACATGACCGCCGCGGCCCATAACGACAAACACAGCAGGAGACATCCCGATGACACGCACGCCAACGCCGGCCAGTGGGCCGGCAGCTTTCGCTCGCGCCGACGCGACACGCCGCGACGCCGCAGCCCGAGCGCATTGCCAGACATCCTGTGCCGGGCCAAGCGCGCAAGCTCTGGCGTTGGCGCTATCGCTGACCGGCATCATGGCGGCGCTCGCTCCCACCCCGGCATCGGCCGCGGATGACGCCGCCGGCTACCCCAACCGCACCATCCGTTTCGTCGTTCCCTACGCCCCGGGCGGTCTGCCCGACACGGTGGCCCGCGTGGTGGCGCAGCGGCTGACCGAACACATGGGCCAGAGCGTCGTCGTCGAAAACAAGCCGGGCGCGAACGGTGTGATTGCGGCGCAGACGCTGACGAGCGCGCCGCGCGATGGCTATACCTTTCTGGTAACCGACGGATCGATGATGTCCATCAATCCGGCCATCTACAAGAACCTGGCGTATGACCCGGCCAAGGACTTCATACCCGTATCGCTGGTCGCCACGTCGCCGTTGTTCCTGGCGGCCAATGCCGAACTGAAGGTCAACACGCTGCAGGAGTTCGTTGCGCTCGCCAAAAACAAGCCGGGTCAGCTGAACTATGGATCGTCTGGCATCGGGAGCAGCCATCACCTGACGATGGAAGCCATGAAGGCCGCGTTGAACCTGCAGATCAACCATGTGCCCTTCCGTGGGTCGGGCCAGTCGGTGCCGGCGCTGGTGGGAAACCAGGTAGGCGTGGTGTTTGCCGCGCTGCCTTCGCTGTCGGGCTTTGCCGAGAACGGCAAGGTCAAAATCCTGGCGACCAATTCGGCGTCGCGCTCGGCATTGGCCCCGGACATTCCGGCGATCTCGGAAATCATTCCCGGCTTCAACTTCGCGGTAACGGTGGGCGTGCTGGCGGCAACAGGAACGCCAACCTATGCGGTGACGCGCATCAATGCCGAGGTGACGCGCGCGCTCAAGACTCCCGAGGTCATCAAGCAATTGAACACGCTGGGCATCGAGCCCGTCGGCGGGCCCGCGGATCGTTACGCCGCCGCCATTGCCGAGGAAGGCAAGCGCTACGAAGGCGCGATCAAGGCGGCTGGCATCAAGGCGGAGTAAGCCGCGTCGCCTTGGCGACAGCGGGGGACGCCAGCCAGGTGGACAAACGCGCCGGCGTCCCCTACACTTCAATTTAATTAGATATCTAATGAATATGCCTGTTCCGGTTGCCGGACCGGACCGCAACAACCTGGTGAGAGCGAGACATGTTGACCACTGAAGAAAACGATCTGTTGTGCCGTGTCGAGGGCAACGCCCCGATGGGCCAGCTGATGCGCCGGCACTGGACGCCGGTCTGCCTGAGCGAAGAAGTCAGCGAGCCCGATGGCACGCCCATCAAGGCACGGGTATTTGGTGAAGACCTGGTGGTGTTTCGCGACACCGAAGGTCGCGTGGGGGTCATGGATGAGTTCTGTCCGCACCGCCGCGTGTCGCTGGTCTACGGGCGCAACGAGGAATGCGGCCTGCGCTGCCTGTATCACGGCTGGAAGATGGACGTGGAAGGCACGGTCATCGAAATGGTGTCCGAACCGTCGGCCAGCGCCATGACCGAGAAGGTCAAGCACAAGGCCTACAAGGTGCAGGAATGGGGCGGCTGTGTGTGGGCCTATATGGGCCCCCAGGACAACGTGCCCGAATTCGTGCCGCCGCCCTGGGCGCCGACCAGGGACACCAAGGTCAGCATCGCCAAGATCTTGATCCCTTGCAATTGGGCGCAGATCCTTGAAGGCGCCATCGACTCCGCCCATAGCGACAGCCTGCACTCTTCCGACTTCCTGCCCGCGCGGGTCGGCGGCGCCGAAGCAACAGGCAAGAACTGGTTGCGTCCTTCAACCGACAAGGCGCCGCGCATGCAGGTGCAGTGGGGCACCTACGGCTTTCGTTACGCCGCGATCCGTCGGCCGATCACCAAGGCGTCCGAGAACAACTATGTGCGGTCCACCGTGTTCGTGGCGCCCGCCACGGTGCTGATTCCACCCAACAACCTGTACAACGTTGCGAACATCAACGTTCCGATGGACGACACCAACACGGCCTTCTATTTCATTTCATGGGGCGATCCGGCCAAGGCGCCGGATACCGAAACCTGGCGCAAGTTCCTGGGCGCGCAGGTAGGTGTGGACCTGGACCCCGAATACCATCCGTTCCGGCACATGGGCAACCGCTTCAAGCAGGACCGCCAGGCCATGAAGGCGGGCAACTTTACCGGCATCACGGGCTTTCCCAACCAGGACATCGCGATGTGGGTGACGATGGGGCCCATCGCCAACCGGTCGGACGACAGGCTGGGTGCCAGCGATTTTGCGATCGTCGAGTTCCGTCGCCAGATGCTGGAAGCGGTCAAGGCCTTCCAGGAAGGCAAGCCGGCCATCGGCACCGGCGAGTTGCGGATCCCGTCCGAGATCTGCTCGTTCCAGGCCATCATTCCCAAGACCACCGACTGGCGCGACTTTGGCGCCCGCCCGGTATGGACCACGGACGCCAACGCGCCGCAACTCGACAGCAACTATCAGACGACTTGATCGTCCCGGAGACAACCTTGAACCTTCGCCTTTCCATCGCCATGGGCGACTACGACCGCAACCGCGCGCTGTTCGACGGTGGCGTGCAGATCGACGGCGTCGATCCGGTTTTCATGCTGCTCAATCCGGAAGAGATGTTCTTTCGCGCGTTCCGCAGCATCGACTTCGATGTCAGCGAGCTGTCGTTCTCGAGCTATCTGGTCAAGCATGCCAAGGGCGAATGCCCCTATATCGCGCTGCCGATCTTCCTGTCGCGGGCGTTCCGGCACACGTCGATCTATGTGCGCAAGGACCGGATCAAGACGGCGGGCGATCTGAAAGGCAAGAAGATCGGCGTGCCGGAATACCAGCTGACGGCGAACGTATGGGCGCGTTCGATTCTTCAAGACGACTATGGTGTGAAACCGTCGGACGTGACCTGGGTGCGGGGCGGGATCGATGAGCCGGGCCGCCCGGAGAAGATCAAGCTGCAGTTGCCGGGCGACGTGACGATGGTGGATGCGCCAGAAGGCAGCACGATTTCGGACCTGCTGGACCGCGGCGATATCGATGGCTTCATGGCGCCGCGTCCGCCCGGCGGCGCCGCCCGCCACAACCCGGATGTCGGCTGGCTGTTCGATGATCCCACTGCCGTCGCCAAGGATTACTTCAAGCGCACGGGCGTGTTCCCGATCATGCACGTGGTGGGACTGCGCAAGGAACTGGCGGCGCAGCACCCGTGGCTGCCGGCCGCTCTCGTAAAAGCGTTCGAACAGTCCAAGGCTGCCGCGCTGGACAAGCTGGCGGATACGTCGGCCACCAAGGTCACCCTGCCGTTCGTGGAAGAGCAGCTGAAGGCTGCGAAAGAGACCATGGGCGAGGACTACTGGTCGTATGGCGTGCAGGCGAACAGGCGGACGCTGGAGACCTTTGTGCGGCATCACCATGCGCAGGGTTTGTCGTCGCGTCAGGTCCCGGTGGAAGAGCTGTTCCACCCCGCCACCTACGAATCCTACAAAATCTAGGCCGCGCGATGGAAGACGCCAACGACACCCAACGCATGATGCCGCTGCGGATTGCGAAAGCAACGGATGTGGCGATCGGCATTCGCAGCTTTGAACTGGTGCATCCCGACGGCGACGAACTGCCGCCGTTCACCCCGGGCTCGCACGTCAAGGTGCAGGTGCCCAACAACGAGTTCCGGAAGTATTCCCTGTGCGGTGATCCGGAAGACCTGGGCAAGTATGTGATCACGGTCAAGCGGGATGCGAACGGGCGCGGCGGTTCGATGAGTCTGGTCGACGACGCCAAGGAAGGCGACACGCTGCCGACCTCGATGCCCGACAATGCGTTCCCCCTGGTCGACAAGGCGTCGGCGTACGTCTTCATCGCAGGGGGTATCGGCATCACGCCTATCCTGTCGATGATCCGGTCTTTCGGCGACTTGCCGCCCGCGCCCTGGAAGCTGTACTACCTGAGCCAGTCGGCTGAAACGACCGCATTCCTGGATGTCCTGGACGCGCCTTCCTTTCGCAAAAACGTCAAGGTGCATCATGACGGCGGCGATCCGGACGCGGCCTTCGATCTGTGGCCGGTGCTGGAAAAACCCAATCGTGGCCATGTGTACTGCTGCGGCCCGCGGGGCCTGATGGAAGCGGTCCGCGACATGACGGGCCATTGGTCGCCGGGGAACATCCACTTCGAAAGTTTCCAGGAAGGCGGCGAGAAGCGCGCCGACGATACGCCCTTCACCGTCAAGCTGGCGCGGTCGGGGCTGGAATTCGAGGTTCCGGTGGGGCAGTCGATTCTGTCCGTACTGCGCGCGGCCGAGGTCAAGGTGCCGTTTTCCTGTGAGAGCGGTACCTGCGGATCCTGCCGCACGGGTCTGCTCGAAGGCGTGGCCGACCATCGCGACATGGTCCTGATGCCCGAACAACAGGACAATCAGATCATGGTGTGCGTGTCGCGCGCGGTGTCGGGTCCGCTGGTGCTGGACCTATGAACGCGACACCCTCCTCCGCCCTGCGTATCGGCGTGGCCGGACTTGGCCGCGCCTTTTCGTTGATGTTGCCCACCTTCCTGGCGGACGCGCGCGTGCGGCTCGTTGCCGCATGCGACACCCGCGAGACCGCACGCGCCCAGTTCGCGCGCGACTTCGATGCGCCCGCGTACGATTCGTTCGACGCGCTGGTCGCCGATAGCCAGGTCGAAGTGATCTACGTTGCCAGCCCGCATCAGTACCATGCCGAACACACCCGGCTTGCCGCCGCGCACGGCAAGCACGTGCTGGTCGAAAAACCGATGGCGCTGTCCCTTGCGGCGTGCGACACGATGATCGACGCCTGCAGGCAGGCCCAGGTGCATCTGTTGGTCGGGCATTGCCACAGTTTCGACACGCCCTATCTGGCCTGCCGGAATCTCATCCGCAGCGGCCGGCTGGGCGCGGTCCGCATGATCCAGGCAATGAACTACACGGACTATCTGCTTCGCCCGCGACGGCCTGAAGAACTGATGACGTCGGAAGGCGGCGGCGCGGTATTCAGCCAGGCGGCGCACCAGGTCGATATCGTGCGGCTGCTGGCAGGCAGCCGCCCTACCCGCCTGCGCGCGGCCGTCGGCCACTGGGATCCGGCTCGGCCGACCGAAGGGGCCTACTCGGCGCTGTTGTGGTTCGACAATGGCGCGTACGCGTCGCTCAGCTACAACGGCTACGGCCACTTCGATACGGACGAATGGACGGACTGGACCGGTGAGATGGGACATGCCAAGGATCCGGCCGCCTATGGCTCGGCGCGGCGCAAGCTCGATACCGTGGCTTCCCCGCAAGAGGAAGCCGAATTGAAAGCCAGAGGCACGTACGGTGGCCCCGCCTACGTTCCCCCAAAGCCGCCTTCGATCGATGATGCGCGGCCATGGCACCAACATTTTGGTCCGATGATCGTCTCGTGCGATCAAGGCGACCTGCGGCCCATGCCGAACGGCATCCAGGTCTATGGGCGATACGCGAAGGAATGGGTGCCCCTGCCCCAGCCGTCGGTTCCCCGCGCCGAAGTGATCGACGAACTGGTCGCCGCGGTGCGGGAAGGTGTCGCACCGCTGCACGACGGCGTGTGGGCGAAGGCGACCCTGGAAATCTGCCTTGCCATGCTGCAGTCCGATACCCAGGGGCAGGATGTGGTGCTGTTGCATCAGGGCGACTAAGCAGGCGGTGCTCGGCCGGATCGTTCCCTGCTCCGGACGCCTGTCCCACCCTCAATCCACCTGAATGCCCGCCTTCTGCGCCAACTGCTTGTTGGTCTTGATCTCACTGTCGACGAAGGCCTTGAACTGCTCGGGCTTGAGGATGCGCGTGCTGTTGCCGCTTTTGGCGAACTGGGCCTGCACGTCTGGTGACTGCAACGCGGTGGTCAGGTCTGAAGACAGCTTTTCGATGATGGCGGGCTTGGTCCCCGCGGGCGCCCACAGGCCGATCCACAACTCGATGTTGACATCCGGATAGCCCGACTCGGCCACCGTCGGCACATTCGGGAGCGTGGAGACGCGCTGCGCCGACGTGACCGCGATCGCGGACAGGCGGCCGTCGTCGGTCAGCATGCCGCCCAAGGTGGACAGTGGCGCCATGTAGAACACGGACCGGTTGGCCGCCACATCGGTGATCGCATCGGGCGACCCCTTGAACGGCACGTGCATCATCGAGATGCCCGCGCGTTGTGCGAACAGTTCCGCGGTCAGGTGCGTGGAGGATCCGACACCCGCCGATGCGAACGCAAGCGCACCCGGTTTGGCCTTGGCGGCGTCGGCAATGTCCTTGACCGACTTGTACGGACTGGCCGACGCCGCCACCATGACGTAAGGGGTGGTCGACAGCAGCGCCACGTCGACCAGGTCCGTCTGCGGATCGTACGGCAGCTTCTTGTAGATGGCCGGATTGGCGGCGTGCGACGCGCTTTGCACCAGCAGCGTCAGGCCATCGGCCGGGGCCTGCACCACCCGCCGCGTGCCGATCTGCCCGCCGGCGCCCGGCAGGTTCTCCACCAGCACGGTCTGGTTCCACATCTGCTGCAGCTTGCGGCCAAGGATACGGGCCACGATGTCGGCGCCCGAGCCCGGCGTCAGCGGGACGACGAGTTTGACGGGATGCGCGGGGTAGTCCTGCGCCAAGGCCGGCGTCGCGGCGACACACAGCGCGACCGCGGCCAGCGCAAGGCGCTGTGACAAACGGCTGAACCACAAACGGCGGAACGACAGGCTGGCGGACGGCAGGTGGGGCAGCGACGCGTAAGCAAAGGGATGCGGGTTCATGGGTGGTCTCCGGCGCCGGGGCCAGCGGCTGTTATGGGAACTGCGGCCAGGTCTTGCGCACTCAGTGGCGATCGATGAAATCCCTCAGTACACGGTTGAATTGGTCGGGATGTTCCAGATTGGACAGATGCGCGGCGTCGTCGATGACATGGAACTCCGCGCCCGCGATTTCGCGGTGCAGGACCTCCGATGCGGCCAGCGTGCATGCAGGGTCATCACGGCCCAGCAAAATCAGGGTCGGTGTGGTGATCTGCTTGAGCAGATGCGTCTGCGACATGTCTCGTACCGCAGAGCCGCAGGCGATATAGCCTTCGACGTCGATCGACAGAATCATGGCGCGCACCTGGGCGATCACGTCCGGCGCGCGGGCAAGGAACGCCGGCACGAACCACCGCTGGATCGTGCCGTCGACCATGCCCGCCATGCCCTCGGCGCGCGCCGTGGCAAAGCGCGCTTCCCACATCGCGCGAGGCGGCATCTCGCTCGCGGTGTCGCACAGCGACAGCGACCGCACGGACTGGGGATGACGGATCCCCAGCTGCTGGGCGATCATGCCGCCCATCGACAGGCCAACGAAGTGCACCGGGCCGACGCCTGCATGGGCGATCAATGCGGCAGCGTCATCGGCAAGCTGTTCGATGCTGTAGGGGCCGGGCGTCACCTCGGACGCGCCATGGCCGCGCGTGTCGTAGCGCAGCACCTGGTAGCGCTCGGTCAGCGCCGGCATCTGCGGGTCCCACATCGCCATCGTCGACATGAGGCTGTTGGACAGCATGACGGTCGGCGCGTCGGCCGGCCCCTCCAGGCGATACGCCAGGCGGGCCCCGTTGATAGTTGCGAAAGTCAAGGTGTTTCCCGGGCAAGGGTGGATGACGGCCCCAGTGTAGAAAGGCTCGGTGAACTGAGGAATGCCCGGAATTTGTGTCAGGTGATAGCCTGACGCTGTCAGCTGTTGCCATTGCGCGCGGATCGCGCTTTACGGGTTCCCTTCGACATGACTGCTACGAACGACAACACCGCACCCTTCTCCCTCGGGACGCCGGCCGCGCTGCCAAGTGCGCTGGCGCGCCTGCGCATCCGCCACCTGCAGGCGCTGGACATCCTGCAGCGGGTGGGATCCGTGCGCCAGGTCGCCATCGAACTCGGCATCACGCAGCCCTCGGCGCTGTCGTTGATCGACGACCTGGAATTTGCGTTCGGCACTCCGCTGGTGGTGCGCGATCACAGCGGCACCCGTCTGACGCCAGCGGCCCAGGCGGTCCTGGCACGCACCCGGGTCGCCCTGCAAGAGATCGCCATGGGGCGCCAGATTGCGCTGCAGCATGGCGGCGCGACGGCGCGCTTGCGGTTGGGCGCATCGCCCTACCTGATCGGCGTGGCCATCCCCGCCATGCTGGCGCGCGTGCGCGAGCATCTGCCCGACGCGCGCATCGACATCCAGGAAGGCGCGCTGGACGTGCTGGTCGCGCGTCTTGCACAAGGCGAGCTGGACGCCGTGCTTGGCAACGTCGAGCGCGCGACCCTGGCCTCGCATGGCCTGTCGCTGGATCAGACCCTGCTGGGCTCCGAACCGCTGTATGTGGTCGCGGGGCCTGGCAATCCACTTCACGGCCGGGCCACCGCCAGCCTGCGCGACGCCCTGGCCGGCCCCTGGGTCCTGCCCCACGCGGCATCGCACATCCGCAACCTGTTCGACAGCGCCGTATTCGATGCAGGCGCCCCACCCGTGGTCCCGCAGGTGGAATGCCGCGGTCTGCTGAACCTGTTGGCCATTGCGCAGGCCTCCAGCATGCTGACCATCGCCCCGGCCACCGAAATCGCCAAGCCGATGTGGTCGCGCGACCTGACGCGACTGGACTGCGGCATGACCCTGCGCGTGCCGCCGTACGTGCTGCTCAGCCGCCACTACGCGCCACCGATACCCGAAGTGGAGGTGTTGAAAGCCTGCGCGCAGTCGGTGGCGGCGGGCTTGTTCGGCGCGATGGAGGGCTAGCGGCGCGTGGCCCGGCCTGGCCAAGCGCTGGCGATGGGCCAGCCAAGCTGCTGGAAAAAAGCGCGCACCCGCTTGTCGACGGTGCGCGCTTCACGTGTCATCCGTTGGACCGCCTTGCGGTCCCGCCGGACTTCAATCCAGCAGATCCGAATAATCCCCACGGCTGTACTCACCCAGCTTCTGCCAGGGCATGACTTTGGGCGTGGGAATGACCGACGCTGTCATGACCTGCCGCATCAGCCCATGCGCGTCTTTCTGTTCGATGCGCCGCGCGTATTTCCCGGCCACGTCCCAGTCGACCAGCGTGGTGCGTTCGCCCTGCACCAGCCGGTATCGCTCGACGCCTTTCGCGCCCGCGCCCAGCTTTTCCATGCGGGTCAACGCGACCGGGTCGAGCAGCCAGTAGGCGGCTGCCCACGAACCGCCGTAGCCCACATTGGCCTGATGGGCAAGTTCGACGTCGATCACGCGCTTCTGCTTGTGCAGGATGGACGTGACCCGCACCTTGCCATCCGGGTCCCGCTGGATCAGCAGGGGCGCGCCTTGCGCATCGTCGTGCGCATGGCCGGCATGCGGACCGTGCGAGGCCTGGTGCCCGTCGTGCTCGCTGTCGCGCAGGGCGGCAGGCAGTTCACGTTCGATCCACACCGTAGCCTTGTCGCGGAACATCAGGTCGGCGTGACGGCTGTCGCGCGTCACGCCATCGGTGCCGATGGACCGGCTGTCATAAGCCAGTCGCAGCGCGACCGGCGGCGTCCGGTCGACCTCGGACGTCACCTGTGCGGTCGCGGGGCTGGCATGTGCCGCGCTGGCGGCAGCGGGCGCGGCGACGTCGTTCGCGGGCCGCGGCTGCGCAACCCCCGACGCGGCGGCTGCGCACGCCAGCGCCGCCACGGCGCCAAGGCAGCCGAGCGACGGCCGCATCACAGCCCCGCCGCTTCGCGGACCTTGGAAAACACCTTGGTGTTGTCCATGGTGCCGCGGAAGATCTTTGCGCCTGCGCCACCGGCGAACAGCATCACGTCGCCGCCGCCGTGTGTCTCGGAACCGGGCGTGCCCAGGTTGATGCCGACTTCCTGCAGGAAGTTGTCGTTGGTCGTATCGACATTGGTCAGGTCGTCACGGGTTGCGCCACGCACCGGTGCGATCCATGGCTTGTTGCCGTCTTCCGAATTGACCAGGCTGCTTGCGCTGGTGTTGGGTCGGCCGCCGTTGCCGAAGACCAGGGTGGTGTATGGCTTGCCGTCGGACGCCTTGGCCAGCTGACCCGTCTGGTAGTCCACTGCCTTGCCCAGAATGGGCGAGTTGATTTTGGTATAGCCGTTGAACGCGATCGCGTGATCGTGGTCGGCGGTCACGACCACCAGCGTGTTCTTCAGGCCCGGGTCCTTCTTTTCCATGTAGGCCAGCGCGGAATCGATCGCCTTGTCCATGGCCAGCGTGTCCTCGAGCGCGCGCTTGGCATTGCTGCCGTGCAGGGCATGATCGATGCGGCCGCCTTCAACCATCAGGAAAAAGCCATTGGTATTGCGGGTCAGCACGTCCAGTGCCTTTTCGGTCATCAGCGACAGGCTGGGCTGATCCAGCTTCTGGTTCACGCGATCCAGTTCGTAGGCCATTTCGCTTGGCGAGAACAAGCCCAGCAGCTTGGGTACGCGGCCGGCGTCCGCGGTATTGAGCGCGCTCAAGCTGGTTGCCGTGTCGGCGTAGGCGTAGCCCTTGGCCTTCATGGCGGCGACCAGATCGACGTTGTCGGTGCGCTTGCTGGCCGGATAGGTCGACAGCGGCAGGTAGTTGCGCTGTCCGCCGCCCATCAGCACATCGATGCCGTCACCCAGCGCCGCGTTGTAGCGCGGGTGACCGGGCACCGATTGCTCGGCAATGGTGTTGTAGGCATTGCGATTGCAGATGTGCGCGTAGGTCGCGGCGGGCGTGGCGTGGCCAACGCGCGTCGTCGACACGGCGCCCACCGCGCGGCCCTTGGCCTTGGCCAATTCGAGCAGCGTCGTGGCTGCGGTGCCGTTGCCAGTGGCGGCGCAGGTGGTGTCCTCACCGTTGATGAACTGCGTGCCATCCGGCTTGTAGGCAAGCGTGTCAGCCGACATCGAAATGACTTCGTTGTTCATCTTGACGCCCGTCATGTAGGCGGCCATTGAGGGTGCGCTATCGGTGGTCTGCCCGTCGCGCGAAAAGGTCTTGATGCGGGCGGCATTGCCCAGCGTCTGCATCGTGAGCGTGGCGCGTTCGCTGGACGGCAGCGATCCCGGCGCGGCGGCCAGCTGCTTCTCGCCCTTGTAGATGCGGGCGGCGGTCACCGTGACCGGGCCCATGCCATCTCCCAGAAAGAAGATGACGTTCTTGGCTTCGCCGGCCGCGTAGGCCGTGCCGGAAAGGCCGGCCAGCGCGAGCACCAGGGCCTGTTTGCGGATCATGGATGTCATGTCGGTTTCCTTGGTTTCTCGCGGCATCACAGGCCGATGGACTTCTTGATCAGACCGAATACGTCGTTGTTGGTCAGCGACCCGGCAAAGTTGTCGGCGCCCAGTCCTTGCGCACCGAGGAACACGTCGCCGCCGCCGTGGGTTTCAGTCGCAAGCGGCACCACGGCTTCCTGCAGGAAGTCGGCGCTTTCCAGCGCGGTGGCATCGATCGGGCCGCGCGTGGCCAGCCGCTTCGGCCCATTGCCAAAGCCCAGGATCGTGTACGGGTTCTTGTCGACGTCGGTCGAGACCGCGCCATCCACATAGTTCTTGACCAGTCCCAGCACGCCCGGCTTGCCCGCTTCGGTCTTGCCCGTGCGCTGCGCGTAGCCGTTCATCTGCAAGGTGTGGTCGTGGTCGGCGGTGACGACGATCAGCGTGTTCTTCAGGCCCGGGTCCAGCGCCGCCATCTTGGTCAGCGTCAGCTTGATTGCGTCGTCGAACGCCACCGTGTCCTGCAAGGCGCGGCGAGCATTGGTCGCGTGCAGGGCGTGGTCGATGCGCCCGCCTTCCACCATCAGGAAGAAGCCCTTCTTCTTGGCCGCCAGCACGTCGATCGCCTTGCTGGTCATTTCGGCCAGGCTGGGTTCCTGCGTGGCCGCGCGATCCAGGTCATAGGCCATGTGGCTGGCGTTGAACAGGCCGGCAATCTTGGTCGTACCGTCGGCGGGCAGCGCGGCCAGTTCCGTTTTGTTGGCGGCATAGCCGTACTTGGCCGTCTTCAATTCGTTGACCAGGTTGCGGCCATCGTTGCGCAGCCCACCGGTGGTGGTCTTGGGAATGAAGTAGCTGCTGCCGCCGCCCAGAATGACGTCGATGCCGTCGCCCAGCTTGGCGTTGTAGCCGGCGCCGCCCGGCACCAGCGCGGCAGCGATCGTGTTCTCGGCGTCGCGATGGCACACATGCGCGTAAGTCGCAGCCGGGGTGGCGTGGGTGATACGGGCCGTGCTGACCACGCCCGTGCCGTACCCGGCCGTCTTCATGATTTCAAGCAGCGTGTCGACCGGCGTGCCGTTGCCGGTAGTCGGGCAGGTACTGTCGAACAGCGTGTGGTACGGCGCGCCAGCCGCGTTGGTCGCCTTGGTTTCCGGCGACATCGAGATGACTTCGTTGTTCATCTTGACGCCGGTCATGTAGGCCGCCATCGACGGCGCGCTGTCGGTGACCTGGCCGTCGGCCGAGTACGTGTGCACGAACGCTGTTTCGGGCAGCTTGTCCATGGTCAGCTCGCCGTCTTCGCCCACGCTATAGATGCGCGCCGCGGTCATGGTCGTGATGCCCATGCCGTCGCCCAGGAAGAACACGACGTTCTTGGTCGGGCCTGTGGCGACCGGCGTCGTGGGCGTGTCGTTGTCGTTGTCGCCGTTGCAGGCGGCCATCAGCAGGGAAGCCCCCGCGACGGCGAGAGGCAGCGCGATGCGTTTCATTGGATATCCTCGGGATCTGGGCCAGGCCGGCGGAACGCAGCCTGTCGAGCGGTGGGGTGAGCAGATATCCGGCAAGCGTACGGGGGCGCGTGACAGGGTTGTGACGGAGGAACGGGCGGGACGATCACACCGCTATCAGCAGAGCACCTGACTCGACGAGCTGGTGGCAGACGTGGATCCTTGCACCTTGGTTCGAGGCACCCAGCGCCGTTCAGGGAATCGAGATGACTCCAAGCAATACTGTCGATATCAGGGCCGCTATCGCGCGCGGCAGGATCGCCCGGGCAAACGAACCTCGTGCGGCGTCGGCTTGCTTCGACGCGCAATCAGGCCGCATTACGATTGAATTGGAAAATGGCTGCGTCTTCGCCTTCCCGCCTGGCCTGGTGCAGGACCTTGTCACGGCAACGCCGGCCCAGCTCGCCCAAGTGCAGGTGATTGGGAATGGCTATGGGCTGCACTGGGAAGCGCTTGATGCCGACATTGCGATCGCTAGCCTGCTGGCGACTAATAATGGGCAGCGATCTGTATGAAGCACCATCGACATTCCAATATGGCAGTCGTCCAACCAGGGGAGTTAATAAATGCGGTCCTGCTTTCGAGGTTGAAGATGAAATTTTGCTAGACGGGTAATCCCCCGGCTCTACAAATCTCACTCCGTTCTTATAATCCTCACGCCGCGATCAAGTCATAAGATCAAGCAGGTCGGCATTCAAAACATTCAAGAACAGGAAAAAAATGAAGCGTATCGCAATAGCGTTAGTATCGACTCTCGCCCTTGCCGCATGCGGTGGCGGTGGCGGTGACGGCGAGTCCAATTCAGTCACTCCCACTCCAAGCAATCAAGACGCGGCGGGCCTTTATGGCACGACAGCAACGGGCCTGGTGGGTAGCACCATCATTTTCAACGATGGTTCGTACTATTCAATTTACGGCACCCCGACCCAGACCAATGGCTTTATTACCGGCACAGGCACAGCATCGAACGGGACATTTACCTCCACCAACGCCAAAGATTTTTCAGCCGGCGCAGTGGTAAACGCTACGATTTCGGCGTCGTATCTGGCAAAGCGTTCGATTAGCGGATCGGTAACCTACACGGCGCCAGCCCGGTCTGTGCCGTTCACAGGCAACTACGACGCATTTTACGAAGCAGCACCCAACCTTGCCAATTTGGCAGGTCGGTTTACCGGTCCAGCCGCCTCGCCGATTGCTGCAGAGCAAATATCGGTCAACATTTTGGCGACCGGTGCATTCAGCGGGCAAGGCCCCAGCGGATGCACGTTCACGGGAACTGCAAGCCCAAAAGCGTCTGGTAATGCATACGACGTGTTGCTGAACTTCGGCGCTACTGCTTGCGTTTACCCGTCTCAACAGGTCAGGGGCGTAGCAGTTGTCCGTAACAACCAGCTTGTGGTGATGGTGACCACTGCCGACCGAAACGGTGGGCTTATCTTTCTAGGCAACAAGAACTGAATTCAATGGTAGGTTGGGTCGTTCCCTGCGATCCAACGTCTTTGAAGTCGGCTCACAGATGAAAAAACCCGCTGGCTCTTTACGAACCAGCGGGTTTTCGACATCTTGGCGGAGGCGGTGGGATTCGAACCCACGATGCAGTTTTAGCCGCATACTCCCTTAGCAGGGGAGCCCCTTCGGCCACTCGGGCACGCCTCCGAAACAACGACGCAGAGTATATCACGTCATTCGGGGTCGTCGCGGCGAAAACGCCTGCTTTCTACCCCAAGAGAGGGTTCGCGCCGGCCGCACGCGGCGGCCGCCGCGATCAACCCTGCGTCTGGTCCAGCCCGAACGCCTTGTGCAGCGCGCGTACGGCCAGTTCCATGTACTTGTCGTCCATGATCACCGAGGTCTTGATTTCGCTCGTGCTGATCATCTGGATGTTGATGCCCTCTTCCGACAGCGTCTTGAACATCAGGCTGGCGACGCCGACGTGCGAGCGCATGCCGATGCCGACGATCGACACCTTGGCGACCTTGGGGTCGGCAACGACTTCGCGGGCGCCCACTTGCGTGACCACGTCGCGGTTCAGGACGTCGATGGTTTTCTGGAACTCGTTGCGATGCACGGTGAACGAGAAGTCGGTCGTGCCGGCGACGGACTGGTTCTGCACGATCACGTCGACGTCGATGTTGGCGGCGGCGATGGGACCCAGGATGGAGTAGGCGATCCCTGGCTTGTCGGGCACGGCCAGGACCGTGACCTTGGCTTCGTCGCGGCTGAACGCGATGCCCGAAACAACAGCGGATTCCATCTTTTCGTCTTCCTCAAAGGTAATCAGGGTGCCCGACTGCATTTCTTCGTCGAGCGGCATCAAAGGATCGGTCAGGGACGACAGCACCCGGGTGGGCACGCGGTACTTGCCGGCGAATTCGACCGACCGGATCTGCAGGATCTTGGAGCCGAGGGATGCCATTTCGAGCATTTCCTCGAACGACACCACGCGCAGGCGCCGCGCTTCGGGCACGACGCGGGGGTCGGTGGTGTACACGCCGTCCACATCGGTGTAGATCAGGCATTCGCTGGCCTTGAGGGCGGCCGCCACGGCGACCGCCGAGGTGTCCGAGCCGCCGCGGCCGAGCGTGGTGATGTTGTTGTCGTCGTCGATGCCCTGGAAGCCTGCCACGATCACGACACGGCCCTGGTCCAGGTCGCCGCGGATGCGCGCATCGTCGATCGACGCGATGCGGGCCTTGGTGTACGAGGCGTCGGTGCGCACCGGGACCTGCCAGCCGGTGTAGCTGCGGGCGTCCAGGCCAAGCGACTTCAGCGCCATGGCCAGCAGGCCGACGCTGACCTGTTCGCCGGTCGAGGCAATCATGTCGAGTTCGCGCGGATCGGGCTGTTCCTGGATTTCCTTGGCCAGTCCGATAAGGCGATTGGTTTCCCCGGACATGGCCGAAGGAACGACCACGATCTGGTGGCCGGCGGCGTGCCATTTGGCGACGCGGCGTGCAACATTCTTGATGCGCTCGACTGAGCCCATCGACGTGCCGCCATATTTGTGAACGATCAGTGCCATTTTCTCGTGTGCGGGATCATTAAGGGGCAGGCTAACCATAAATGGTAGCCCAGCCAGCGCCACTTCGCAAAAAGCTTAGGACACGACCGTTGCGCCCGGACGATCGGCGACCCAGTTCAGGCGGATGCCGGGCTCGGTCTGGGGCACGCGGGCGTCGATGCCCAGGCCGGCCGCGTAGATCAGGATGTCGCCGCGATAGACCAGCGGCAGGCGTTCGCGCTCCCAGCTCGGGATACCGCGTTCCTGGTACAGGTTCTTGAGGCTGCGGCTGGGCGTGGCGGGACCGACCTTGAGGCGTTCGCGCCCTCGCCGCCAGGCGATGCTGAGCGGGCCGCCGCGCAACCACTCAGGATCGATCCCTTGCGCGGCCGACAGGAATTGCAGGGTGCCGCCGTGGCTGTCGATGCGGATATCCGTGCCCCCCGTCCAGACGATGCCGGCGGCGTCGGCCGCCGCCCCGCCGTCTTCCCCCGAACGGTCGCCTGGCCTGTCGCCTGCCCGGTCGATCACCAGCCAGTCGCGAAACCGGCGCACGTGCACGGCTTCGTGCTGCAGCACGATCTGCCGGTCGCGCGCCGCCCGCTGCAGTTGCCGCTGCAGTTCCAGCAGCCGTGCTTCGGACGGCATGGTCAGTCCGTGCTCGGCCAGCCAGAGCCGTAGCACCAGGATTTGCCGGGCTTCGCTCAAGCCCAGCAGCGCGGATACCCGCAGACAGTCGTCGTATGGCGGCACGCGTTCCCGCACTGCTTGCAGGTCGGCCGCCGCGACCTCACGCAGCACCTCGGCCGACTCGGTCGCCAGCCGCGCGAAGCGTTC
Organism: Pigmentiphaga litoralis; assembly: GCF_048632615.1. Classification (GTDB taxonomy): domain Bacteria; phylum Pseudomonadota; class Gammaproteobacteria; order Burkholderiales; family Burkholderiaceae_B; genus Pigmentiphaga; species Pigmentiphaga litoralis_B. The sequence continues at coordinate 4,699,467 of NZ_CP184479.1, read as the reverse complement.
CAGTGTGCTGCGGTAGCCGGGCCAGGTGCGCTCGATGGCCGGCAGGACGTCGCCGCGCAGCGCGCCGCGGGCGTAGCGGGTATCGAGGTTGGACGGATCGCTGACCGCCACGTAGCCGGGCGCCAGGGCAGGACCATATTCGCGCAGATATTCCTGGATGCGGCTGCGTGGCACCGTCAGCCAGGGCCGCAGGTAGTCGATGCCATCGAGCCGGCTCTGCGCCGCCATGCCGCCCACCCCGTCCAGGCCGGCGCCGCGCAATAGCCGCAGCAGGACGGTTTCGACCTGATCGTCCTGGTGATGCCCGAGCAGAATGTGACGCACGCCCGCCGCCCGGGCCATGTCGGCCAGCGCGGCGTACCGCGCGACGCGGGCAGCCGCTTCGATGCCGCGCCCGTCGGACGTGTCGACGGTGACCCGGGTCTGCACGAACGGCAGCCCCAGGCGCTCGGCCAGACAGGAAGCGATGTGGGCCCACTCATCGGCTTGCGCATGCAGGCCGTGATGGACATGGAAGACATGGAGCGCCAGGCCGCGTTCCCGCGCCACCGACGCCGCCAGCATGGCCAGGGCCGACGAATCCGGCCCGCCGCTGACGGCGACCGCCAGGCGAGCCAGTCCCGTCGGCAGGGCGTCGAACGCGCCGTTCAGCGCCGTGACCAGCGGAATCGGAAGGGGGATGCACTACCGCCCTGCCCCGGTTCAGGGCTGGACGGTCTCCTTGAATCGGCCATAGGACATCACACGTTCGAACCGGGTGCGGACCAGATCGGCCGGTTTGACCCCCTGGCACTGGCGCAGGCTGTCGACCAGGCCGCGGCGCAGCAGCTGTGCCATTTGCTTGGGGTCGCGATGCGCGCCGCCGACGGGCTCGCTGATGATCTTGTCGATCAGGCCCAGGGCCTTGATCCGGTGCGCGGTGATGCCGAGCACTTCGGCGGCATCGGGCGCCTTGTCCTGGCTGCGCCAGAGAATCGACGCGCAGCCTTCGGGCGAGATGACCGAGTAGGTCGAGTACTGCAGCATCAGCACGACGTCGGCCACCGCGATCGCCAGTGCGCCGCCGGAGCCGCCTTCGCCGATGATGGTGCTGATGATCGGCACCTTCAGTTCCGACATCGCATAGATGTTGTGGCCGATGGCTTCGGACTGGCCGCGCGCTTCGGCGTCGATGCCGGGATAGGCGCCGGGCGTGTCGACGAAAGTGAACACCGGCATGTTGAATTTCTCGGCCAGGCGCATCAGGCGCAGGGCCTTGCGATAGCCTTCCGGCTTGGGCATGCCGAAGTTGCGCATCGCCCGTTCTTTCGTGTCACGGCCTTTCTGGTGGCCGATGACCATGCAGGGCGCGCCGTTGAAGCGGGCCATGCCGCCCACGATGGACTTGTCGTCGCCGAACTGACGGTCACCGTGCAGCTCATGGAAGTCGGTGAACAGCTCGCGGACATAATCCAGCGTGTACGGACGCTGCGGGTGACGCGCGACAAGCGCCGTCTGCCAGGGCGTCAGCTTGGAATAGATTTCCTTGGCCAGCGTCTGGCTCTTGGTCTGGAGCCGGCTGATCTCTTCGGAAATGTCGACGGCGGAATCGGCCTGCACGAAGCGCAGTTCCTCGATCTTGCCTTCGAGTTCGGCGAGCGGCTGCTCGAATTCTAGAAATGCGTTGCGCATCAGTACTCCACGGGTACGGGATCCAGGCTACGCCAGAGATACCAGGTTGCTACGGTGCACCAGGGCTTCCAGGCTTGCGCAACTTCCCGCGCCTCGAAGCGTGACACCGGTTCGCCGCTGAAATAATGCAGCGAAATAGCTCTCAGCAGGCCGGGGTCGTCCAATGGCAGGACGTCCGGCCGCCGCAGATTAAAAATCAGGAACATCTCGGCTGTCCAGCGTCCGATACCCCGGATCGCAGTCAGCTCGGTGATGACGGCTTCGTCGTCCATCTCGGCCCACTGCTGGGGATGGACGCGGCCCTCATGGAAATGGGTCGCCAGATCGAGCACGTATTCGGACTTGCGCTGTGACAGGCCGGCCTCGCGCAGCCCTTGCAGACCCGCGCGCACCACGGCCGACGGCGTGACGCGCCGATGGCAGGCGGTCACGCATTTTTCCCAGGCGACTTCGGCCGATTTGGCCGAGATCTGCTGGGCGACGATGGCGCGCGCCAGCGTGACGAAAGGCTCGTCGCGCGTCAGCAGATGCACTTCTGGGTGCTGCGGAATGATCTTGCGCAGGATACGGTCGCGCTTCATCAGGTGCGCGACCGCCGCATCCCAGTAGTCGGGCTTGCCAGGGTCGTTGGCGGCCCCGTCGTGCGTTGGCCGGCCGTCCATCAATCCAGCGTCCAGCATCGGGCCGGACTCATCTGCAACGTGCGACTTCATAGGGAATTCGGTTCTCTGTTCTAGACCGATGGACATCAGGCGCGGCGCCACACGGTGACCCCGCCCGGCTTGTCTTCCAGGACGATGCCCTCGGCCAGCAGCTCGGCGCGCAGGCGGTCGGCCTCGGCAAAATTCTTGTCTTTTTTCGCCTGGGCGCGCGCGTCGATGCGCGCCTCGATGGCCGCCGCGCCGGTATCGGCGTCGTCGCCCCCTGCCTTGCCCTGCAGGAATTCGCGTGGCGACTGGCCGAGCAGGCCCAGCATGCCGCCCAGTGCCTTCAGCTGTCCGGCGGCGCGGGCCGATCCGGACTTGTTGGCTTCGGCAGCCAGCTCGAACATGGCGGCAATGGCTTCGGGCGTGTTGAAGTCATCGTCCATCGCGGCCTTGAAGGCCTGTCCTGTCGGATGATCCCAATCGACACCCGCCTCGTCGGGGGCGACGTTGGCGAGCGTAGTGTACAGCCGCGTCAGGGCCGAGCGTGCGTCAGCCAGGTTGTCGCCGGCGTAGTTCTGCGGGCTGCGGTAGTGGCTGCGCACGATGAAATAACGGATGACCTCGGCGTCGTAGTGCTCCAGCGTGTCGCGGATGGTGAAGAAGTTGCCCAGCGACTTGGACATCTTTTCGGCGTCCACCATCAGCGGACCGCAGTGCATCCAGGTGTTGGCGAAGGTGCCGCCATATGCGCCTTCGCTCTGGGCGATTTCATTTTCGTGGTGTGGAAACTTGAGGTCGGGACCCCCGCCGTGGATGTCCAGCGGCATGCCCAGCAATTCCATGCTCATGGCCGAGCATTCGATGTGCCAGCCCGGACGGCCCACGCCATACGGCGATTCCCACTTGGATTCGGGAGGCTCGGTGGGCTTGGCGGCTTTCCACAAAACGAAATCCAGCGGATCACGCTTGGCGGTGTCGACCTTGACGCGTTCGCCCGCACGAAGATCGTCCAGCGACTTGCCCGACAGCTTGCCGTAACCCGGGAACTGGCGAACCGCGTAGTTGACGTCGCCGTCGCTGGACCGGTAGGCCAGGCCCTTGTCTTCGAGCAGGCGGACGATGTCGAGCATCTTGCCGACGTGCTGGGTGGCGCGCGGCTCATGGTCGGGGGCTGGACGCCCAGCGCCGCTTCGTCCTCATGCATCGCGTCGATGAAGAACTCGGTGACCTGGGTTATCGTTTTGCCCGACTCGACCGCGCGGCGGATGATCTTGTCATCGATGTCGGTGATGTTGCGGACATAGTTGACCTGGTAGCCGCTGGCACGCAGCCAGCGCTGCACGATGTCGAAGCTGACCAGCATTCGCGCGTGGCCCAGATGGCAGTAGTCGTAGACCGTCATGCCGCACACGTACATGCTCACGCACCCGGCCTGGCGAGGCTGGAACGGTTGTTTGGCACGAGCAAGCGTATTGTAGATTTGGAGCATGTCTGGGCGGTGCGCTAGGCTGAAAAACGGGAAGCCCCGGCGCATCGAAACCTCGGCCGGGGCTAGAATTGCAGCAAATTATATCAATCGAGCGCGCCTGCCCCATTCGGGCCACGCGTTCACTCTTGGGCAGAACCACTTTTGGCACCGACAGACCTCGTTAGTCCCGCCGCGCCGACCCGTCCTTTGCCGGGTGTCGGCACTCCGCTTTCCGGCATGCTGGCCGCCGCCATCCTGGCGCTGTCGTGCCTGGGCAGCCCCGCCGCCCTGGCGCAGACGCGGGCCGCCACGCCGCCCCCCACCGCGCCTTCCGACGCCGACGTGTCGCCCTGGCTGACCAACCTGCTGGAAGCGCTCAAGCCGCGGGTGGACACCCGTTTGCCCGAGTCATCACGCGCGGCAACCGTCAGGCTCGAAGGCCTGCTGGCGTCCGGCAAGGCAGCCGAGGCGCTGCCCGAGATCGACGCCCGCCTGGCCAAGAGCAAGGCCGGCGACAGTCAGGGTGAAGACGTCCAGATGCTGTTTTTGAAGGGGCGCGCGCTGAACATCCTGGGCCGTCCGCAGGAAGCCAAGGCGGTCTACCTGGACATGACGCAGCGCTTCCCGGAACTGCCCGAGCCCTGGAACAACCTGGCGGCGCTGGAAGTGGCCGATGGCCGGCTGGAGCAGGCCAAGATGGCGCTGGACGCCGCGCTGCGCAACGATCCGAACTACCCGGTCGCGCACGAGAACATGGGCGACTTGTTTATGATGATGGCCGCGCGGTCGTACAACGACTCGCTGCGCCTTGCGCCCCAGAACGCCGGGGCGCGCAACAAGGAAGCCGGCATCAAGTCGTTGCTCGAGGCAAAGACGCCGGCGCCGCAACCCCGGAACCGTTAATGAAGACCTTCCTTACTGCTGCAGCTGTCGCCCTGGCTTCGCTGGCCGCGCCCACCGGCGCCGCCCTGGCCGGCCCGCAAGTCGCGCTGACCACCAGCGCCGGCGTCGTGATCCTGGAACTGGATGACCAGAAGGCCCCGGCGACCACCGCGAACTTCCTGCAATACGTGAATGCCGGGCACTACAACGGCACGATCTTCCATCGCGTCATCCCGAATTTCATGGTCCAGGGCGGGGGTTTCACGGCCGACATGGGCGAGAAGAAGACGCGCGAGCCGATACGTAACGAAGCCTCAAATGGCTTGAAAAACGATAAGTACACGGTGAGCATGGCCCGGACATCCGATCCGCAGTCCGCCACCGCGCAGTTTTTCATCAACACCGCCGACAACGCGTTTCTGAACTACCGCGCCGCGACAGCCAGTGGCTACGGGTATGCGGTATTCGGCAAGGTGGTCCAGGGCAAGGAAGTGGTCGACAAGATCAGCGCAACCCCGACCACCACCCGGGGTCCGTTCGCGGACAACCCGGTTCAACCCATCACGATCCAAAAAGCAGAGGTCCTGAAATAATGAGCACACGCGTCAATCTCACTACGAATCACGGCGTCATCGTCATCGAACTGAATGCCGACAAGGCGCCCAAGACGGTCGAGAACTTCCTGTCGTACGTCAAGGACGGCCATTACGACAACACGGTGTTCCACCGCGTGATCCCCGGCTTCATGATCCAGGGCGGCGGCTTCGAACCCGGCATGTCGCAAAAGCCGACTAAGGCATCCATCGAGAACGAGGCCAACAACGGCCTGAAGAACAATGCCTACACCGTGGCCATGGCGCGCACCAACGCCCCGCACTCGGCCAGCTCGCAATTCTTCATCAACGTCGCCAACAATGACTTCCTGAACTTCAGCGCTCCCACGCCCCAGGGCTGGGGCTACGCGGTGTTCGGTGAAGTCGTCGAAGGCAAGGAAGTCGTCGACAAGATCAAGGGCGTCAAGACCGGCAGCAAGTCCGGTCACCAGGACGTGCCTGCCGAAGACGTGGTCATCACGAAGGCCGAAGTCGCTGCGTAATCCGCACGGCTGAGTCGTACCATCGAGGCGCACTGGCGCCTCGATGCGTTTCAACGCAAGGAGATTCAGTGCCCGGCACACCTTCCGCTCCCCTCACCCCCTCTTCTTCCCTTCCCGTCCTGGAGCTTCCAGGCACCGTCTGGATCGCGTCCGATCTGCACCTGTGCGAAGAGCTGCCCGCCACGCGCGAAGCCTTCCTGGCTTTCCTGGATGTGGCCGCGAGCGATGCCGACAGCCTGCTGCTGGTGGGCGACGTGTTCGATGCGTGGGTGGGCGACGACGTGATCGACGCGGCACCGGCCTGGCTGGCCGAGATCGTTGCCGGCCTGCGCGCCGCGGCAGCGCGCATACCGGTCTACCTGGGTCCGGGCAACCGCGATTTCCTGATGGGCGACCACCTGGCGCAGGCCACGGGCACGCACCGGCTTCAGGAACCTTCGGTGGTGCACAGCGCCGCTGGTCGCTTCCTGCTGTGCCACGGCGATGGGCTGTGCACGGACGACGTTGCCTACCAGCAATTCCGGACCATGGTGCGCAACCCGGCGTGGCAGGCGCAGTTCCTGTCGCGCTCCCTGCCCGAGCGCCAGGCCATTGCCCGTGACCTGCGCGCCAAGAGCGTGACCGAAAAAAGCCGAAAGGCGGCGGACATCATGGATGTAAACCCCGACGCCGTGGCGCAGGCGCTGCGGGATGCCGGCGTGACGCGGCTGGTGCATGGCCACACCCACCGGCCCGACCGGCACGTTTTTCTGCTGGACGATCAGCGCGCCGAGCGTTGGGTGCTGCCCGACTGGGACCTGGACGACGCCGATGCGCCACGTGGCGGCTGGCTGGTGGCGGACCGCGACGGGTTCGCGTTCAACGACATCGGACTGGACGACTGAGGGAGCTCGCGGTTCGGCGTTCGAGCACTCAGCATTGCCTTCCTGACTGAACTTGAACGCGGCACGCCGCGACGTTTCGACTCCCGCGTCGCACAAACTGTTTCCGTTGCTGCATCAACAATAGCGCCACCTGCAACCTGACTGTCACGCGGGATTCCTATGATCGCTGCACTTGGCCAGCCCGCGCCGCGGACGCCTCATGCACCTGGAATCCCGCCCATGGCACACCGTAGAGACTTCTTTCGCGTTTCCCTTGCCACCACGGCCGCTGTCGGACTGTCGCAGGTGTTGTCCGCCTGCGGCGACGGCATGTCGGAAGCCAACGCGGCCACCGCGCCGAACCCGCTGACCGCCAAGCTCAAGCGCCTGACCAGCGACAGCGTATGGACGCTGTCGCGCGAGACCAAACTGAATTTCATGGCCTACCACCCGCAGGGCCTGTGCCGCGTGGGCGACGCGTTCTATCTGTCCACCGTGGAAATCACCACCGCGCCGACCCGCCTGGATCCGCCCACTGAGTATGACCGCACCACCGGCGCCGGCCGGGGCCACGTGCTCAAGTTCGACATGAACGGCAATCAACAGGGCGATCTGATCGTTGGCGAAGGCACCGTCTACCACCCGGGCGGCATGGATTTCGACGGCGCCAACCTGTGGGTGCCCGCCGCCGAATACCGGCCCAATAGCCAGGCGATCCTGTATAAGGTCGACCCCGCGCAACTCAAGGCGACCAAGCTCTTTACCTATCGCGACCATATCGGCGGCCTGTCGCGCAACACCGACCGCAACACCCTGCATGCCGTGAGCTGGGGTTCGCGCCGCTTCTACCGCTTTGCGCTGGACACCGCGCAGGCTGCCAGTTCCGATGCCGCCGTGCCGCCCGCCGACCTGCGCAAGCTGAATCACGCTTTCTACATCGACTACCAGGACAACCAGTATCTGGGCGATGACGAGATGCTCTACACCGGCCTGACAAGCTTTGCGGCCACGCCGAACAGCAACGCATTCGCGCTGGGGGGCTTCGAAATCGTCAATCTGGAGACCGGCCTGCCCACCCACCAGGTGCCGATCAAGCTGTACGCCCCCAGCCGCCGGCCGATGACGACCAACGCCACCTGGTTCGAAGCAACGGCCACGGGCATTCGCGCGTATTTCGTGCCGGACGACGATACGGCATCGATGTATGTGTACGACGTGGTGGTGTAAGACCGGGCGACAGCGGGACGGCGCCTACGCCGCCCTGCCCGACGCGGGCACGTGCAGCCAGCCGCTCATCAGGCACCGCGCGCTGCGCGGCATGGACGCCCGTTCCAGGACCCAGCCTGACGCGCGCCGAACCACGCTGGCATCGACCGTCAGCACGCCTGACGCATGCCCGATACGGGTGGCGACGCCAGGCAGCGTGCGCGCGACCTGGGACACCAGGGAGCCGGGCAAGGCTGCGGCAGCGGCGGTGGCGATGGCCGCCGGGCCATCCAGCGAGCGCTGCGCCTGGCCGTAAGCGTAGACCCGCGCCAGGACGTCGACATTGGCGTGGGGCACTTCCAGGCCCTGCCCGGTCCGGTAGGCGGACGGGGCAGCGATCCAGACGATGCGCAGGTCGGCCAGCAGGCGTGCCGCGGCGCGTACGCCCGCTGACGCGTTCATGCGCGCTGCGGCCTCGACCCGGACCGTGTCGAGCGCGGCCAGCGCCTTGGCCTGGCGGCGCAGGCCGTCAGGCAGTTCGCGGCCCGTCAGGCCCAGGTCGGTGGCGCGCACGAAGGCGGTGGGCACCCCCGCGTTGAGCAGGGTGACGGGCACGGCGCCCAGGTCGGGCACGTCCAGCATGTCTTGAGGCTGGCCAGTCGGCAGGATGCCGCCCAGGCCTTCGTCCAGATAGTCCAGACGCACGTCGGCCGAGGGGAACGTGGACCCGTCCTCCAGGAACATGCCTTCCTCGATCACGTCGCCGTCCCGAACGACGACATGCGAGCGCAGGCGCCGGCCGGGGTCCGGCTGCCAGACCTGAACGACATTGCTGCCCTCGTGGACCGGCACCAGGCCCTGCTGGACCGCAAACGGCCCGACGCCGCCCGCCAGGGTGCCGCAGCGTGATGACCACACAATGCGTTCGGCGGTGGCGTCGATGTCGCCAAACAGCACGTCCACGTCGGCATCGAGCCGCATTGACTTGCCCACGACCACGACCTTGAGGGGTTCGGCGGCGTCAGTGCCGGCGCCCATCATGGGACAGGCGTCGGGATGCCCGGCCAGGCGCACCAGCAGACGGTCGCGCGCCGCAGGATCGGCCGGCAGGTCGCGCTGATTGAAGAACACCCCGTTGTTCGTGCCGCCGCGCATGACGACGGCGGGAATCTTAACGATGGCCATCAGGAATTTTTCTGGACTGCGCGATCATGGCGGTGCAGACGCCGCGGAACAGGTCGGTTTCTTCCTTGGTCAGGCCGGCGCGCGCGAACAGGTGGCGCATGCGGGGCATGAGCTTCTTCGGATGCTTGGGGTCCAGATAGCGGACCGCGATCAACGCTTCTTCCCAATGGGTCAGCAGCGCCGCCACGGCTTCGCCCGACGCCTTCTCGGCCCTTTCGACCGGGCCGGCCAGCTTTTCCGGACCCAGCAGCGCGTAGCGCAGTTCGTACGCGGCCAGTTGCATGGCCTGCGAGACATTGAGCGACGTGTATTCCGGATTGGCGGGAATGTGGCAGATGCGGTGGCACAGGGCGACGTGGTCGTTGGTCAGGCCCGAACGTTCGGTGCCCACTACGATGGCCACCCGGGGACCGTCGGACGCGGACGGGTCCGCCGCTGACGAGGAAGCCGCCGGGGGCGCGTCGGGGCTGCCGGCTGACCGAGCCAGGAAAGCACCCAGGTGGGCCTGCGTCTGTTCCGCCGCCTGGCGCATGTCGCACACCGGCGGCCCCAGATCCCGGTGGCGCGCCGTCATGGCGAACGCCAGCGTGACGGGCGCCAGGGCGTCCTGCAACGTGTCGCAGATGCGGGCCGCCGCCAGCACGTCCCCCGCGCCGCTGGCGAGCGAGACCGCGTCGGGATGCGTGATCACGTCGGGAATTTTGGGGTTGACCAGGACCAGGTCGGCGAACCCCATGGTTTTCAGGGCGCGTGCCGCCGAGCCCACATTTCCGGGGTGACTGGGCTCGACCATGATGAAAATGACTCGGGAAAGCATGCGTCCTTTACACTAGAGGGGTTTTATTTCGCGTTTCTAGCCAATCGGCCTCTTATGCACCCCATGCTCAACACCGCCGTCAAGGCGGCTCGCCGCGCAGGCGCCATCATCAACCGCGCCAGCCTCGACATCGATCTGGTCAAGGTGTCCCAGAAGGGACCCGGCGATTTCGTCACCGAAGTCGACAAGGCCGCGGAAGCTGCCATCGTCGATATTCTGAAGACGGCATATCCTGACCACGGAATTCTAGCCGAAGAGTCCGGCGAATCCCTTGGCCCGACGGATGCGAAAGGCCAGCAGGAAAACCTGTGGATCATCGATCCCATCGACGGCACCACCAATTTCATCCACGGCCTGCCTATCTACGCCGTGTCGATCGCCCTGATGCAACGCGGCCAGGTCACCCAGGCCGTGGTGTTCGACCCGTCGCGCAATGAACTCTTTACCGCCACGCGCGGCGCCGGTGCGTTCCTGAACGACCGCCGCCTGCGGGTGTCGCGCCGGCTGCGCATGCACGAAGCCCTGATGGGCACCAGCTTCGCGCCGTCGTCCAGCGGCAAGGAACTGGCCCAGGCCATCAAGACCTTCGGCCTGGTGTCCGCCAGCACGTCGGGCGTACGCCGCCTGGGTTCGTCGGTGCTGGACCTCGCCAACGTCGCCGCCGGCCGCCTGGATGCCTACTACGGCATCGGCCTGAAACAGTGGGACATGGCCGCGGCCAGCCTGCTGGTACTGGAAGCCGGTGGCCTGGTCAGCGACTTCGAGGGCGAGCAGAACTGGATGGCGACCGGCAACGTGGTCGCTGCTACCCCGAAAATCTTCCCTTCCTTGTTGTCACTCCTGAAGGAGTGACAACACTCAGGGAAGATTTTCCCGGGAGATCCCCCGCGGCGCTGCGCGCCTCCCCCAGGGGCGGCACCAGCGGACTGGCGAAGCCAGATCCGCGGTGCCCTGGGTCGGGCGCCCAGGCTTGCTGGGGCCGGTGCCTTTCGTGGCGACGGTGGTTAACCCGGCGGCGGTGCCCGAGTCGTAGATTGTGGCTTCGTAGGACATGCTCAGCAGAATGACAGGCACTTCCGTTATCATGCGCGTGCCCTAGGGCAGTTGCACGAGACGCATACTGCGGCACCCGGCAAGGCGCAAAGCGCCAAAGCCGGCCCTCCAGGGCACAGCGGATCTGGCTTTGCCAGTCCGCCAGTGCCGCCCCTGGGGGAGGCGCGCAGCGCCAAGGGGGCCTGGAACGGCGCAAAGCGCCAAGCCGGCCCTCCAGGGCACAGCGGATCTGGCTTTGCCAGTCCGCCAGTGCCGCCCCTGGGGGAGGCGCGTAGCGCCAACGGGGGGCTCCATTCGATTGGTTTTGCGCAGTGCATCAATCGCTCTATGATGACGCCGCGCAGGCACTCTTGCGTGAATTGCTAGGAAGGAATTTGTCCCACCCAAGGCAAGGCGCAAAGCGCCGAGCGCCTCGCTCCAGGGCACCGTGGATCTGGCTTCGCCAGTCCGCCAGTGCCGCCCCTGGGGGAGGCGCGAAGCGCCAAGGGGGCTCACACCATAACCACCGACAAAGGAATTTGCCCCACCGATAGGCAAGGCGCATAGCGCCGAGCCGTCTCGCTCCAGGGCACCGCGGATCTGGCTTTGCCAGTCCGCCAGTGCCGCCCCTGGGGGAGGCGCGACGCGCCAAGGGGGCTCAGCACAGATGACTGAAAACACGCTGTACATGCTCAAGGCATTTTTCCTCGGCTGTATCGAGGGCCTGACGGAATTTCTGCCCGTGTCGAGCACGGGTCACCTGATCCTCTTCGGCAATTGGCTCAACTTCAATTCGGGTGAAGGCAAGGTCTTCGAAGTGGTCATCCAGTTCGGCGCCATTCTGGCCGTCATCTGGATTTTTCGGGAAAAGGTCGCACATATCCTTGTAGGGATTGCGACGGGCGACAAGTTTTCGTTGAAATTTGCCCGCAACATCATCATTGCCTTCCTGCCCTCGGCGGTTATCGGGGTGCTTTTCCTGAAGGTCATCAAGCAGGTGCTGTTCCAGCCGGCGGTGGTTGCGGTGGCGCTGGTCGTCGGTGGGTTTATCATCCTATGGGTGGAGCGGCGGCCTCAGGCCTCGATCAAGACGCAGAACATCTCCGAAATCACCTGGAAACAGGCGTTGCTGGTGGGATGTGCACAGTGTCTGGCGATGATTCCGGGAACCTCGCGCTCTGGTTCCACGATTATTGGTGGTATGGCTGTGGGCCTGAAACGGACCACCGCTACCGAATTTTCCTTTTTCCTTGCGATGCCCACGATGCTGGGCGCTTCGGTCTACGACGCGTACAAGAACCATGCGTTGCTCACTGACAGCGACCTGGCTGCGATTGCCGTCGGCTTCATGGCTGCCTTCTTTGCCGCGTTGCTGGTGGTCCGCGCGCTGATGCGGTTCGTCGCGACCCATACCTACCGGGTGTTTGCCTGGTATCGGATCGCGCTTGGACTGGCCATCGTGGTGTGGATGCTGGTTTAACTCGAGCAATACATGGTCACGATCAAAAGCCGCGTTGTCATCCCGCTTGAGGGATCACAGGCGGCGCCGGAATTCCTGTCGTTCAGCGGTTTCACCAAAGAGCACATTGCCATTGTGTTCCCGAGCGTCACGCCCGGGGTGACACCCCTGGTCCGGGTGCATTCCGAATGCCTGACGGGCGACGTGTTCGGGTCGCAATTGTGCGACTGCGGGCCGCAGCTGCAGGAAGCCATCGACGTGTTTTCACAGGAAGGCGGCGTGCTGCTGTACCTGCGGCAGGAAGGCCGTGGCATTGGCCTGTACGCCAAGCTGTCGGCGTACGCGCTGCAGAAAGAAGGCCTGGATACGTTCGAGGCCAATCGTCATCTGAACCTGCCTGAAGACGCGCGCAGCTTCGAGCCCGCGGCGCAGATGCTCAAGGCCATGGACATCAGCCGCATCCGGCTGCTGACCAATAATCCCGACAAGGCGTCGCAACTGGGCGAGCACGGCATCGAGATCGAAAGCACGATTCCTACCGGGGTCTATCTGAATCCGAACAACCGCCGCTATCTCGAAGCGAAGGTTCGCCACAAACACCACACGATTCCGTTTTGATTCCCGAGCCGCTCGTCCTCCCGGATGTGACCGTCTGGGGTGTGACGGTCACGCAGCACCAGGTGGTGACCACGCTGTCGCTGCTGTGGGCCATTTATCTGGGCGCGGTGGCCATCTGGATCATTCTGCAGAAGCGGTCTCCCGTGTCCACCTTGCTGTGGATCCTGACGCTGGCGCTGCTGCCCTACGCCGGCTTTGGCGTCTATTACTTCTTTGGTCCGCAGCGGCTGCGGCGCCGCCGGCTGAAGCGGCTGCGCAGCCGCATTGCCATCGCTGGCCAGACCGAGGTCGCGCGGCTGAAGGAGTCCCCGCACGACGTGCCCTTGCCGGTCGGCCAGATGATCCGCCTGGGCACCAGCACCAGCGACGTGCCGGTGTCCACCGCGACCGACATGCGCATGCTGGTAGGTGGCGGGCAGACCTACGACGCGTTCCTTAAAGCGATCGACGGCGCAAAGAACCACATCCACATCGAGTTCTACATCTACAACCCGGACCGCATCGGCACCGTCATCCGCGACCGTCTGGTCGCCAAGGCACGCGAAGGCGTGACGGTGCGGTTCCTGGTCGATGCGCTGGGCTCGTCGTCGCTGGGCCGGCATTTCTTGCGTCCACTGCGCGAGGCCGGTGTGCACGTCGCGTTCTTCCACGACGTGAAGATCGGCCGCCGCCTGCGCCCGGTCACGAATTTCCGCAACCACCGCAAGATCCTGGTGGTGGACGGCGTGATCGGGTTCACAGGGGGCATCAATGTGACCGATGACGAAGACGAACGTGTGCGCGACGACGCCTATCACGACATCCACCTGCGGATCGAAGGCGGCGCGGTGCGGTGGCTGCAGATGGTCTTTCTGGAAGACTGGGCCTATTCCACCAGCGAACGGATGGACCCGGACGAGGTCCCTGCCCTGCTTCCGGATACGCCCGCAGGCGGGCATTACCTGCAGATCCTGTGTTCCGGACCCGACGATCCGCGCGAATCGATTCACCGCATGCAGGTGGCGGCCATCAACGCCGCGACTGAACGCGTGTGGCTGACCACGGCCTATTTCGTGCCGACGTCGGCCGCGCTAATGAGCCTGACACTGGCGGCGCTGCGCGGGGTGGACGTGCGGGTGCTGGTGCCCTGCGTCAGTGATTCCCGGGTGGTGACGGCGGCGGCACGGTCCTACTTCGATGAACTGATCGATGCAGGCGTGAAGGTCTGGGAATACCAGGACCGTATGCTGCATTCGAAAACGCTGGTGGTCGACGACACGTATTCCTTCATCGGCACCGCGAACTTCGATCAGCGCAGCTTCGTGCTGAATTTCGAGGTGACGGCGCTGATCTACGGGCCGGTGATGGCCTCCAGCCTGAACCGTCAGTTCGAGATCGACCTGCGCAAGTCCATGCGCGTGCAGGCGCGGCGCAAGGTGTCGCCGCTGCGCCGGCTGGGGGATGCCACGGCAAGGTTGTTTTCACCGGTGCTCTGACGGCGCGGGGCCAGCACGCCCAAGGCGCCGGTTCCGCCCTGCTTCAGTGCTTGCTGACCAGCGGGCTCATCACCCAGTTTTCCGCCAGGTCCAGATCGCGCAGCAGCGTCCGGAAAGTCTCGTCGTTGATCTGGAAGGTTTCCCGCAAGCGATAGATCTCGTTGCGCTCGGCCGTCACCGCGGCCAGCCGAAGCTCGCGTTCGAATTGCCGATGGCGGTTGGCGCGCTGGTTGGTGTCGGCCAGATCGCTTTCGGCATCCACGCGCGCCCGGTACACCGATAGCAGGCTGCCCGAGACTTCTTCGAGCAATTCGGCGTCGGCCTCGCTCAGGCCATGCAGCATCTGATCGTGCGCCTGCTCCACGGCCGCGACGGCTGACTTGGCCAGCAGCAGGCGGGCACGGCGCTCTTCTTTTTCCTGCAGGTTTTCGGCGGGCTGCGGCAATTTGGGCAGCACCATGGGCAGGAAAATACTGGCGACGATCAGCGACGTCAGGATCACGCCGGTCGCCAGGAAGATCATCAGGTCGCGCGCCGGAAACGGGGTCCCGTCGTTCATGACGAGCGGCACCGCCATGACACCGGCCATGGTGATGGAGCCGCGCACCCCGGCCAGCGCGGTTGCCAGCACCAGCCAAAGATTGATGGGCCGATAGGCGCTGCCCAGCACGATGCGGCGGAAGAAGCGCAGGTGCTGCGTGACCCATACCCAGAAGAAGCGCAGGGCGATCAAGGTCAGCGTGATGGCGACCACGTAGCCGAAAAGGTAACTGACCGGCACGTTGCCGGCGGCCACGGCGTCGGCATGGGCCAGGTCGATCACGCTGGGCAATTGCAGGCCCAGCAGGATGAACGTCATGCCATTGAAGATGAATTCCAGCATGGACCACACGCTATTGGTCTGCAGGCGCGTGGCCGAACTGCTGTTATCGGCCGAGTCGGTGTAGGTCATGGTAATGCCGGCGGCCACCGCCGACAGGATGCCCGACAGTTCGAAATGCTCGGCGAACAGGTAGGCCGCAAACGGCGTCAGCAGCAGCAAAGCGACCTGGATCGCCGGTTCGTCGCCGCTCCAGCGCAGCACCTGGCGGCGTGCAAAGCTGAAACCCCAGGCGGTCGCCGCACCCACCATCAGGCCGCCTACCGCAATCACAAAGAAGCTGAAGCTGGCGTCCCAGATCGAGAACACCCCGGTCAGCGCCGCGGCGATCGCAAACTTGAACGCGACCAGGCCCGAAGCGTCGTTCATCAGCGCTTCGCCTTCCAGCAAGTGCTGCAGCTTGGGCGGCAGCTTGCCCTTTCCGGCGATGGCCGACACAGCCAGCGCGTCGGTAGGCGACAGCACGGCGCCCAGCGCGAAGGCCAGCGGCAGCGAGATAGGCGGAATCAGCCAATGGATGAAATAGCCCACCCCCACCACCGTGAACAGGACCAGTCCCAGTGCAAGCGCCAGGATGGGCCGGCCCAGCCGGAAGAATTCCCGTTTGGGAATGCGCCAGCCGTCGGCAAACAGCAGCGGCGGGATGAACAGCAGCAGGAATACATCGGGGTCGAACCGCACGTGCAGTCCGAACAGCGGCAGCGCCAGCACGGCGCCCAGCGCGATCTGGAAGATCGGCAGCGGCAGCTTGATGGGAGACACGCGCGTGACCACGCCAGACAGCGCGACGGCAAGAATGAGGACGAGAACGGTAAAGACGATTTGCATGGCGATCAGAGTGGGCTGACCCGCACCGGGACGGGATCGGGTTCCCCGGCGGCGCCATGGTCGCCGGGGTCGGGTCTACCGGAACGATTGCTCAGCGACCTGTTGGGGATGGGATGGCGCCAAGCAAGTTGTGCGCCTGTGACCCGGGATGATCAGTTCCCCAGCAAGCCCGCCTGATAGGCGGCCACGAAGTCGTCGAAGTTGCCCATTTCCTTTTGTTCCAGCGCGTACTGTTCCGCCAACGAGGCCGCGGCCTGCTCGCGGAACTGCGCGGCCTGCTCTGCCGACGGAGGCTGGGCACGCAGGGCTTGCGCGTGCTGCTGGCTCATCTTCAAGGTGAAGGCATGGAAAGACAGGCCCTCGTCGTGCAGGGCGGCGAGCACCTTGGCCGACGGCGTGTGCGCCGGGTCGTCCAGCTTGATGGTCTGCGCCGCAACGATGTCCTGATGCGCGGTGCCCCCGTGCACGCGATCGAGCAGCGCGGCACAGGCGCCGATGCGATCCAGCAAGTCGCGGCCCCAGGTGTCCAGCGGAGTGGGCGAGCCTTCCTGATTGAGCATAAGCCCCGGCTTGCGGCCTTCCTTGACCACGGTCAGGAAATTGTTGGTGCTGGCCTGGCAATGGCCGGATTCGCCGAACGGCGGGCTGTCTTCCAAAGCGCAGAACAGCAGGAAGGCATCAAGGAAACGCGCGGTGGATTCGGACACCCCCACCGGCGAAAACGGGTCGATGTCCATGCAGCGCACCTCGATGTACTGGACGCCCCGCGTCGCCAGGGCGCGCAAGGGACGTTCACCGCGCCGCGCCACGCGCTTTGGGCGGATGCTGGAGTAGTACTCGTTTTCGATCTGCAGAATGTTGGTGTTGAGCTGGATCCATTCGCCATCGCGGATCGTGCCGTACTTTTCGTACTCGGGCCACGGCTGGCTGACGGCGTCGTACAGCTTGTCCACATAGGTGGCCAGGTCGTTGTAGCAGGGTTTCAGGCCCGCTTGCGCCTTGTTCTGGTACCCCAGATCGCTCATGCGCAGGCTGGTCGCATACGGAAGGTAGAGCGTGTCGTCATCCAGCTGCCGCAACTGGTGCGGCTTGCCCTGCAGAAAGTTGGCCGACAGCGCGGGCGATGCGCCGAACAGATACATCAGCAGCCAGCTGAACCGGTTGAAATTGCGGATCAGCGCGACATACTTGGCCGATTGCAGGTCTTGCGGCGACAGGGTGGCGGCTTCGTCGGGCGTGGCCAGCACCGGCCACAGCGCTTCGGAGAACGAAAAGTTGTAGTGGATCCCGGCAATGCACTGCATGGCCTTGCCATAACGGTACGCCAGGCCGCGGCGGTATACGTACTTGAGCATGCCGGTGTTGGACGAACCGAACCATGCGATCGGAATGTCGGCTTCGGCCGGAAGATGGGCCGGCATTGACTGATTCCACAGGATCTCGTCGCCCAGTTCGGAGTACACGAAGCGATGGATGTCGGTCAGTTCACCCAGCAAGGCGCCGTGGTCGGCATGGGTGCCGGTAATGAGCTCGATCAGCGACTCGGAGTAATCCGTGGTGATCGTCGGGTGCGTCAGGGTTGCGCCAAGCGCACGCGGGTGGGGAGTCAGGGCGAGGTCGCCATGGGGATCGACCCGAAGGCTTTCCCGTTCAATGCCATGCAGACTCTGCGCCAGCAAGGCGCGATGCGCGGGCTGGTCGAGCAGAGCAAGGCGGCTTTCTAGCAGATCGCTCACGTAAATCCTTGAAAGTGCAATGGCGCAGCGGCGGGGCAAGGCCGCGGCGGCACGCACGGGATCGTGCGACGCGGGCGGGGCCGTGCGCGGTGGCGGCTCATTATAGGTGCGCGCCTGGGCGGGCCGGGGCAAAGCCCTAGTCCGCTGCAGACAATTACGGCATCGTACCCGACGCTTCCCCGAACTGCAGCGCGGCCAGACGGGCATACAGCGGCGACCTTGCCATCAGTTCGCCATGGGTGCCTTCGGCCACGATGCGGCCGGCTTCCAGCACCAGAATCCGATCGGCCCGCTTGACGGTGGCCAGGCGGTGCGCGATCACCAGCGTGGTCCGCGACTGGGTGGCATTGTCCAGGGCCTGCTGCACCAGTTGCTCGCTTTCCGCGTCCAGCGCGCTGGTGGCTTCGTCCAGCAGCAGCACCGGCGGGTTCTTCAGGATGGCCCGCGCAATGGCAATGCGCTGTCGCTGGCCGCCGGACAGGCGCACGCCCCGCTCACCCAGGAAGGTGTCGTACCCCTCGGGCAGGGCGGCAATGAAGCCGTCGGCCGCAGCCATGCGGGCGGCGGCCTTGACGTCATCGATGCTTGCATTGGCCCGCCCGTAGCGGATGTTGTCCAGGACCGAGCCCGAGAAGATCACGGTTTCCTGCAGCACCACGCCAATATGCCCGCGCAGGTCGTCCAGCGCCAGATCACGCGTGTCGACCCCGTTGATCGAGACGGTGCCGGATTGCGGATCGTAGAAACGCAGCAGCACCTGGAACAGCGTGGTCTTGCCGGCCCCGGACGGCCCAACGAGGGCGACATGCTCGCCAGGCCGCACATGCAGCGACAGGTCATCGAGTGCCGGGACGCCCGGCCGTGAGGGATAGTGGAACGCCACGCGGTCGAAACGCAGGCCTTCGCCCCGCTCGGGCAGCGGCACCGTGGTGGCCGCCTCGGTAACGGGCGATTGCGCGCCGCGCAATTGCAGCAGCCGGTCGGTGGCGCCCGCAGCGCGTTGCAGGTCTCCCCAGACTTCAGAGACCGCGCCCACGGCCCCTGCCGTGACGACCGCATACAGGATGAACTGGGACAGCAGGCCTGCCGTCATGTCGCCGGCCAGCACGGCGCGGGCGCCCAGCCACAGGACGAATACGATCGCGCCAAAGATAAGGACGATCACCATGGCGGTCAGCGCCGCGCGGGCGCGGATACGCGACAAGGCCGCGTCGAAGGCGTGTTCCACCGCCGCGCCGAACCGCGACGATTCGTACGGCTGCTGGTTGTAGGACTGCACGGTGGGCATGGCGTTGAGCACCTCGCCCGCCAGCGCGCTGGCGCCCGCGACGCGATCCTGGCTCAGGCCCGACAGCTTGCGGACACGCCGGCCGAAATAGATGATGGGCGCCACCACCACGACCAGGGTCACCAGGATATAGGCCGACAGCGTCGCGCTGGTCACGGCCAGCATGATGAGGCCGCCCGCCAGCAGGAACAGGTTGCGCAGCCCTTGCGACAGGCTGGTGCCGACGACGGTCTGGATCAGTGTGGTGTCGGTGGTCAGGCGCGACAGCACTTCGCCGGTCTGGGCGGTTTCGAAGAACTGGGGACTCATGCGCAGCACGCGATCGTAGACGGCGCGGCGCAGATCGGCCGTGACCCGTTCGCCCAGCCACGACACCATGTAGAAGCGCAGCGCGGTTGCGCCGGCCAGCACCAGCGACAGGGCGAACAGCGCGATAAAGTAACGATCGATGTGCGCGCGATTGCCGGCGGAAAAGCCCAGGTCGATCAGGTACCGGAAGGCGACCGGCAGGGCCAGCGTGGCGCCGGCCGCGACCAGCAGCGCAAGGAACGCGATGGCCCATCGCCCCGCATAGGGCCGCAGGAACGGCAACATGGCGAACAGGGATTGAGGCGACGCGCCATGCGGAAGCGGTGGCAGGGATGAGGAACGGACGGGGTCGGGCATGGGCCTGCCAATGAACGCTGACCTTGCGATTGTGCCACCGGCAAGCTGACTGCCGCATGGTGGCGATGTAAAGCGTTACAGCGGCATGCATGCCCGCGGGATACCCTGACCTGCGTTGCCCCCCGCACCCCTTTTTTCAGGAGCAAACCGCCATGAAGCGATTTCTATTGGCCCTAGGCCTGGCCGGTGCCTGCACGGCCGCCCTCGCCCAGCCCGCCGCTGTCGCCGCCCCCAATATCGAACAGGCCACCCAGGCCCTGCAGAACGCCATGCAACGCGAGATCCAGGCCATGAACGCGGAACAGGGCCCCGGCTTTGATTCCAACGCCGCGACCGGCGTGGTCAAGACCCTGGAAGTGAAAGCCATCGACAACTGCCGCACCCCGCCGGCGGGTCAAGGCGTGGCGTGCCAGGTTCGCACGGTCGCGGAGCTGAAAGGCTCGCGGACGGAAGAAACCAACACGTACCATTTCTGGCAGCAAGGCGGCCGCTGGGAGGCAAGATTACCGTC
This sequence comes from Pigmentiphaga litoralis, assembly GCF_048632615.1. GTDB lineage: Bacteria > Pseudomonadota > Gammaproteobacteria > Burkholderiales > Burkholderiaceae_B > Pigmentiphaga > Pigmentiphaga litoralis_B. Next base: position 4,679,139 of record NZ_CP184479.1, on the reverse strand, counting down.
TGGAGGCTAAGCCCCCCCAAGGCGCTGCGCGCCTCCCCCAGGGGCGGCACTGGCGGACCGGCGGAGCCGGATCCGCGGTGCCCTGGGTCGCTGAGGTTCTTGACTAGATGCGTTTATGCCTCGCTTTACGGGCGGCACCGGCGGGCTGACGGGGCCAGCGCTGGGGTGGCCCCGAGGGGGCCGAGTGCTTTACTTGCGTGTCAGCAGGGCGTTGAGGATGATCGCTCCGAAGGTGGCGGTACCTATTCCGCCTAGGGCGAAGCCGCCGATGTTCAGGGTGAAGTCGCCTGCGCCCAGCACCAACGTGACGGCCGCCACGATCAGGTTGCGGTTGTCCGAGAAGTCGACGCGGTTTTCGACCCAGATCCTGGCGCCGGACACGGCGATCAGCCCGAATACCACGATGGAGACGCCGCCCAGCACGGCGGTGGGGATGGTCAGGATGATGGCGCCGAATTTGGGCGAGAAGCCGAGGAGGATGGCAAAGCAGGCGGCGATGGCGAAGACCAGGGTCGAATAGATCCGGGTTACGGCCATCACGCCGATGTTCTCGGCATACGTGGTCAGACCCGTGCCCCCCACGCTGCCCGAGACCACGGTGGCAATCCCGTCGCCCACGAAAGCGCGGCCCATGTAGCGGTCCAGGTTCTGGCCGGTCATGGCGCTGACGGCCTTGATGTGCCCCAGGTTTTCCGCCACCAGGATGACGGCCACGGGCGCGATCAGCGCCATGGCCTCCAGGCGGAACACAGGCGACGTGAAAGATGGCATGCCCAGCCATGCGGCATTGGCCACGGTGGAAAAATCGATAGGCTTGCCCAGCCCGGCGCCATTGGTCAGCACCGCATACAGCACGTAGGCCAGCAGCAGGCCGATCAGGATCAGCAGGCGCTGCACCATGCCGCGCGTGAACACCGCCACGGCCCCGACGCACAGCACGGTGGCCAGGGCCATCCAGGCATCGAAGGGGTTGGCGGTCACGCTCTTGACCGCGATGGGTGCCAGGTTGAGGCCGATGACCGCCACCACGGCGCCCGTTACGACGGGCGGCATGTAGCGTTCGATCCAGCCCGTGCCGATGGCCATGACTAAGAACCCGATCAGGGTATAGACGACCCCGCAGGCGATGATGCCGCCCAGCGCCACGCCGATGTTGGTGTTCAGGCCCGGTCCGGCATACCCGCTGACGGCGATGACCAGACCGATGAAGGCAAAGCTGGAGCCCAGATAACTCGGCACCCGGCCGCCCACGATCACGAAGAACAGCAGCGTGCCGATGCCCGACATGAAGATGGCAAGGTTGGGATCGAAGCCCATCAACAAGGGCGCCAGCACGGTGGACCCGAACATCGCGACCACGTGCTGAAGCCCCATTGCCCCCATCTGCGGCCAGGGCAGCCGCTCGTCAGGCGCGATGACGCCCGCCGCCACACCGTCGGTGCGCTCGCGCCACCGGGGAAAATACGAACCCGCCATTGCCCTCTCCTGGTCTTGTGCCTTTGACAAATCAGGCGCAAGTGTAAGGAGAGCGGCGCGGCAAGACCAGCGCCGCGTCAGGACAATGTCAGGCGAGCAACGCTACCGGCAGATCGGCCAGCGCATCAGCCACCCGGATCCGGCCCTCTGCAACCGGGCAGGCGCCATCCGTCAGCACACTTCGGAAGGCCTGCGCCGCGCTGCCGGCGGTCAGGCTCTCCGGCAGGCAGACCACCGTGTCGCCCCACTTTTCGGCGGCGATGCGAGGCGTGGGGTCTTCATTGGTGCCGAGCACCATCGTGGCCACCCGATGCGGCACGATGACGATTGCCAGGCTGTCGCCGTGCTTGCGGGCGAACGCAAATACGTGCTGGCTTTCGGATCCTTCGACCGTCAGCGGCATATAGTCGCCTTCCAGGAACAGCGCTTCGTGCTGCTTCCGGAAGTTGAGCGTGCGCCGCACCACCTCGAACTTGATGCGGCCATCGCGCCAATGATCCACCAGGCCTTTTGCAGCCAATGATTCGCCCACCGCCTGCTTGCGCAGCGCGAAGTCGACCGGGCGGCGATTGTCCGGATCCACCAGGCTGAAGTCCCACATTTCCGTGCCTTGATACAGATCGGGCACGCCAGGGATCGTCATGCGCAGCAGGGTCTGCGCCAGGCTGTTGACGGCGCCGGCCGGGCCGATACGGTTGATGAACTCAATCAGTTCCAGCAACGTGTCGGCGTTGGCCTGCGGGTCCAGGATCTGGAACAGGAAGCCGTTGCAGGCTTTTTCATAGCTATCGTCGGGCGTGACCCAGCTCGATTGCTGCTTGGCCTCGCGCAGCGACTTGGTCTGCCAGTCCGACAAGCGGCCTGCCAGTTCGCGGATACCTTCCTCGTCGTTCACCGACAGGTCCAGCGGCCAGGCGCCGATCAGCGACTGGTACAGCATGTATTCGTCCGCTGGCAGGGGCGACGGCGCGGGCTCTTCGCCCGCTTTCCGCTTGAACGCGGCATGGCGTTCGGACCAGCGCGTCACGAGCGCTTCCCATTCGGCCGCGCGTTCGCTCAGCACCGCCAGGCGGGCGCGGCCGTCTTCACCCCGTTTGTGATCGTGGGTGGCCGTGGCAAGCAGCGCCAGCGGAAACGATTCGGCGCGGCCCTGGACGCGCTGATGGAACTCATCGCTTTCCATGGAAAAGATCGCGGGGTCGGCGCCGACTTCATTGCGGGAGAGCAGCCGGCCATACCGATAGAAACCGGTGTCTTCGACGGACTTGGCGGCCAATGGCGAGGTCAGCTGCTGGAAGCGGCGAATGGCCTGCAGCCGCACGGCGCGCTGATCCTCCGGATAGTCCTGGGGGCTTCGCCGCCCAGCCAGCCCGCCATGGTGTCGAGCAGGTCGTAGTCAGCCGGACGCAGGCTGGCGTGCGCGCCTTCCCGCGCCTTGGTGAAGGGCACCTGGTCCAGCTCGGTGTGGCCCTGTACGTCGGCATAGGTGCGATACACCGGGAAGTACACCAGCAATTCCGTCAGTACACGTCGGATCGCCGACGGGCTCCAGTCGCGCGTCATCAGATCGAAGTGCGCGATCCGGTGCAGCAGGCGCACCAGGGCATCGAACTCGCCCGCAAAGTTCTGCTGGATCAGCTGACGGCGCGCGGTGCGCGAGAGTTCGGTAAAGGTCTTGGTGCTGCCGGAAATGGACTGCCACATCGTGGTCAGGGTGGCTTCGCCTTGCGGATCATGCAGCCACTGTCCCACTTCGCTCATGAAGTCGTAGCCCGTCGTGCCATCGGTCTGCCACGAGGTGGCCAGCGGTTCGCCCGCGGCCAGGATCTTCTCGACCACGACGTAAGGCTTGCGTTTCGGGGCATCAGCCGGACGGCGGTCGGCGCGCTTTTCCAGTTCGGCGCGCAGGTAGCGGCAATAGGCTTTCGGGTCGGCCAGGCCATCCACGTGGTCGACACGCAAGCCGTCCACCAGCCCTTCTTCGTACAACCGGAAGAACAGGGAATGGATGTCGTCGCGAACCGCGTCGCGCTCGGCGCGCATGCCGGCCAGGTCGCTGATCTCAAAGAAGCGGCGCCAGTTGATCTCTTCCGCCGCCGTGCGCCACCAGGCCAGACGGTAGTGCTGGCGTTCCAGAAGGTCATGCAGACGCTGGCGTCCATCGGTGCGCGATGCATCGAACGCGTGCGGCGTTTCGTCCATCAGGCGCAGGACGTCTTCGTGATGTTCCGGCGAGATGGGAAAACGCGCGTCGTAGTAGGTGACGATAGGTTCGTGGGTTTTCTGATCACGCTCAATCTTGAGCTGCCCCTCGGATAGCACCTTGCCGTACGGATCGCCCAGGTACGGCGCCAGCAGCTTGCCCTTCAACGACGGGTCGGGCGAGTTCCAGTCGATGTCGAAGTATTCGGCATAGCGGCTGTTGGGGCCTTCGCGCAGCACGCTCCACCACCATGCGTTGTCGGGACTGACGCCCATGTGATTGGGCACGATGTCGAGGATCAGGCCCATCCCGAATTCACGCAGGCGTGCGACCAGCTTGCGCAGGGCCGCTTCGCCGCCGAGTTCCGGACTGATGACGTGATAGTCGATGGTGTCATACCCGTGCGTCGATCCCGCCCGCGCGCGCGTCAGCGGCGAGGCATAGATATCGCTGATACCGAGCTTGTGGAAGTATTCGACCAGATCGATGGCGTCCGTAATCGGGAAGCCTTCGTGGAATTGCAGCCTGACCGTGGCTCGCGGTGCACTCATGATGGTTGTCTGCTCTGTGAAAGGGCGTCCAGGCGTCGGCTGACGTCCTGGTCGTCCAGCAAGGTATCGATGGTTGTCGCCATGCGGCGACGCCAGTTGGGATGCGTATCGGTGGTGCCCGGCAGATTCGGCGCTTCGGGATCACCCAGCACGTCTTCCAGGGGAACAACCGCCAGCGGGCACGGGGTGGCTCCGACAAAACGGAAGGTCTCGGCAATGGGCGGCGGCGCATCGGGATCGGTGTCCTGTGATACGTCGATCCCCGCCGCTGCCAGCGAACGCACCAGTTGTTCGCGGTCGCGCGCGCGGGTTTCCATCTGCGCGCCGAGCGAGTCGCCGTCGCCGAACAGACCCAGGCGGTCCCGCCATTGCAGATCGGTGCCTGTCCACCATCCTGCAATGGTGGGCAGGTCATGCGTGGTCGTCATGGCCATGGCCTCGGCGGGCCAGTCGCGGGGCGCTTTAATCGGCGCGTTGTCCCCATGGTGCTGGCGCTCGAACCACAACACATTCATGCCCAGCATGCCGGCACGGCTGATCTGCTCGTTGAAGCCTTCCGGCACGGTGCCCAGGTTTTCGCCGACCACGATGGCGCGGTGCCGCCACGACTCCAGTGCGATCAACCGCATGATGTCATCGAACGGATAATTGACGTAGGCGCCATCGGTCGGCGCAGCGCCTTCGGGCACCAGCCACATCCGCTTCAGGCCGAGCGCATGGTCGATGCGGATCCCGCCGGCATGACGCAGGCAGGCGCGCAGCATCTCGATGTACGCCCGATAGCCCGTGCGGCGCAGCGCCGAAGGCGAGAACGCGGTGAGGCCCCAGGCCTGGCCTTGTGCGTTGTACAGGTCGGGCGGCGCGCCGGGCGACAGCTTGGCCAGGATCTCGCCCTGGCGGCTCCAGGCGTGACTGCCGCCGGGATCGGTGCCCACAGCCAGGTCCGCAATCAGGCCGATGCCCATCCCGGCCTCGCGCGCGGCGGCTTGCGCACGCGCCAGGCCCCGGTCGGCCAGCCATTGCAGGAAGGCGTGGAAGGTGACGTCGGTCGCGTGCTCCTGCGCAAACGCGGCGACGTCGGGGCTGTCGGGGTTCTGATAGGCCTCGGGCCAGTCGCGCCAGCCGCCGGTCTGGAATCCTTCGGCCAGCCGCCAGGCATGCAGCGCTTCGAATCGCGCATGATTTTCCAGCAGGCTCCCGCCCTCTTCCCGGAAACGCGTGAATGCCTGGGACACCGCGCTGCCAACGTTCGCGGGAAAGCCTTCGAACAGCCGGCGCAGAATGGCCAGCTTCGTCCGTGCCACGCCGGGCCAGTCCACCATGTCGAGCTGGTCCAGACGCGCCAGATCCAGGTTGAGACCCAGCGCCGACGCGGCGCGTGCCACGGCCGGCTGACCGAACACTTCCGCCGGGTCGATATACAGCACGTTCAGGAACAGCCGGCTCGATGGCGCATAGGGGCTGATCCGTTGCGGGTCGGCCGTGAACATGGCGTGCACCGGGCTGATCGCCAGACCGACGGCGCCTGCCTTGGCGGCCACGCCAGCCAAAGTCGCCAATGCGGTAAAGTCGCCTGCGCCGCCCGATGCGCCCGGTGCGCCAAGCGACGCGCCGCGCCGGCGCAGGCCATACAGCTGCACCGCCAGCGCCCACTCGCGCGGCTGCGCCTTGCCGATGGCGTCATTGACCCCGAAGCACCGCGCAGGCGCGATCGCCAGGGTGTAGACCTGATCGCCAATGTGCAGCGTGTGATACCCCGGCAGATTCATGCCCGGGATGATGACCGTATGCGCATCCTTGCGGCGCGCCTCGCCATCGACCACGCCGCCGTCGTCATCGAACTCAAGCCTGAAACGCAGGGTACCGACCGTATCCGGCAGCGGCACTTCGATCGCCTGGCGGACCACGCCGATCGCAAAGTGGCTGGCCGTATCGTCGCTGGCGTTCCGCAGCGTTTCCAGGCTGGCCTCGATCGCCTCGGGGCTGCCGGCATCGATGCCCAATGCGTTCAGTACATTCCTGAGCACGTCTGGCGAGACGTGTTGCGCTTTGCCCGCGGCGTCCTGCCAGTCGACCGATACGCCGGCCGCGTCGGCCAGCGCATGAAGGGAAGTCAAGTCGTCACTCATGCTGCGCTGTCCTGTGCAACGACCTCCAACACGTCCTCGAGCATGACCAGCGTCGCGCCGGCCTTGAGCTTGCCGGTCCCGGCCAGACGGCCTGTGTCGCTCGCGCTTTCGAACACAAGCTGCCCCCCGCCACCGGTGTGACATCGACGGCGTCCGCGCCGAAATTCACGTACATGGCGTAGACCTGGCTGTTGCCCAGGCGCCAGCGCGCGGCAACGGCCATGTCGCCGATGGCCTGGGCGCCAATGGACACCGCGCCATCCAGGTGCGGCACCAGCACTTCACGCCGCAGCCGCAGCAGGGCACGGTAATAGTCCCACCACAGCATGCCTTCACGTCCTGGGGACTCGGTCAGCGGGGGTACCGAGGCCTCGAAGGTATCGACGGCGTTGGGATCCGGAATGTTGTCGCGTACGGCCGGGTCCGCGAATGCCGGGAACTTGGCAAACTCCTTGCGGCGCCCTTCGCGCACGGCTTCGGCCAGTTCATCGTTGTGACTGGTGAAGTACAGGAAGGGCGTGCGGGTGCCCCACTCTTCACCCATGAAGATCATGGGAATCTGCGGCGACAGCATGCACAGGGCGACGCCCGCGCGCAGCGCATCCATGCCGGCGCCCTTCTCGGCCAACGTGATCAGCCGATCACCCAGGGCCCGGTTGCCGATCTGATCATGGTTCTGCAGGAACAGCACGAATGCGGTAGGTGGCAGGTCCCCCGACGGTTCGCCGCGCCGCTCGCCATCGCGATGGGGCGACGGCTGACCTTGATAGATGAAGCCCTCGGCCAGGCACCGGGCCAGCAGTTCCGCGGGCTTGTCGGCGTAGTCCGTGTAATAGCCGTCGGTCTCGCCGGCAAGGATGCGATGCAGGATGTGATGCCCGTCATCGTTCCATTGCGCGTCGAAGTCCTTGGCCAGATGGCTGGCGATGTTGCCGTCATGCTCAAGCACCAGATGCACATGCCGATTCGATGGCACGGACGCGCGCACCGCCGCCGCCATTTCGTCCAGCCAGTCCGGCTCCGAGATCGCGTGCACCGCATCGAAACGCAGTCCGTCAAAGCGAAACTCATTGACCCAATACATGGCGTTGCGCGTAAAGAAGTCGCGCACCTGCGGGCGGCGGAAATCGATGGCCGGACCCCACGGCGTATGCAGGTCTTCGCGGAAAAAGTCCGAGGCATACGCGTGCAGGTAGTTGCCGTCGGGACCGAAGTGGTTGTAGACGACATCCAGGAAAATCATCAGCCCCTGTTCGTGGGCCGCATCGACAAGCGCCTTCAGGTCCTCGGGCGTGCCGTAGGCGGTGTCGGGGGCATAGGGCAATACGCCGTCATAGCCCCAATTGCGCTCGCCGGGAAAGTCAGCGATAGGCATCAGCTCGACAGCAGTCACGCCCAGCTCGGCCAGTTTGGGAAGCGCCGCCTGAATCCCCTTGAACCCACCGAACGCCTTGGGATGCAGCTCGTACAGCACCACTTCGGACCAGGGGCGGCCTTTCCAGTCGGTGGTACGCCATGCATAGGCCTGCGGGTCCACCACGACGCTGTCGTCATGCACGTCGCCGGCCTGCAGCCGCGAATGCGGATCGGGAAACTTCAGGTCGTCGCCGATCTGATAGCGGTAGCGCGTGCCCGCGCCCACCGGCGCTTCGACCACGTAACTCCCCTGCCCGTCGGGCTGCATGTCGAGGGTCATCGGCTCGCCTTGCGGCGGCGTCACATGCACCTTGACCGCGGCTGCCGCATTCGGCGCCCAGACGGCAAATCGTGTTTGACCGGGGCGCGTCAAGGTCGCGCCGTATCCTGTCGGTAATAGCCCTTTCGTCATGCTGCTCTCGTTAATTCGACACCAATCGACAACCCAGCACCACCACGCTCCGGTCCGACACGTCCACCTCGTTCGTTTCGAGGGGCCACTCGTCCTTCGCGGGATCAGCCGTGTCCACCAATACCCGCCAGCTGAAATGCGGCGCCGGCATCACGAAACGCGCGCGCTCCGCGCTTCCGTTGATGAGTACCAGCGTCGCTTCGATCCCTTCCGCGCCGCGCGTCGCGCGTCTCAGCGCAAGCGTCCGGCACTCGGGATCGTTCCAGGCTTCGTCCCACACGTATCCACCTTGAATATCGAACCAGGCGATCTCCGCCATATCGGGCAGGATCATCTGGTCGTTGACCATGAATCGGTCGCTGCGCAAAGACGGATGGGCATGCCGGATCGCTGCCAGCCGCGCCAGGAAGGCCGTCATGGCTTCCCCGTCTTCCGAATGCGCCTGGCCCCAATCGAACCAGGACGTCTTGTTGTCCTGGCAGTAGGCATTGTTGTTCCCGTTTTGCGTGCGTCCGAACTCGTCGCCGCCCAACAGCATGGGCGTTCCGTGTGAACACATGAGGGTAGCCAGCAAGGCGCGTGCCACGCGTTGCCGGACGGCCTCGATGGCGGGATCGTCGCTCGGTCCTTCGACGCCCCAATTGCAGCTGTGGTTATCGTTGGTGCCGTCGCGCCCGTCCTCCTTGTTGGCGTCGTTGTGCTTGGCGTTGTAGCTGACCACGTCGCGCAGCGTGAAGCCATCATGCGCCGTGACGAAGTTGATCGATGCCCACGGGCGCCGCGCGCGGCGGTTGAACAGGTCGCCCGATCCGGCCAGGCGGGTCGCCAGGTCGGGCCGCTGTCCAGGGTCCCCGCGCCAGAAACGGCGGGCGCCGTCGCGGAACTTGTCGTTCCATTCCGCCCAGCCCGGAGGATGATTGCCGACCTGATAGCCGCCCGGGCCGATGTCCCAGGGCTCGGAAATCAGCTTGAGCCGCGACAGCACGGGGTCCTGCCGGACGGCGTCGAAAAACCCGGCGCCCGGATCGAAGCCGTGCGCCTCACGACCCAGCGTCACGCCCAGATCGAAACGGTAGCCATCGATCCGGAAGTGCGTGGCCCAATAACGCAGCGAATCCATGACCATCTGCAGCACGCGCGGATGCGCGAGGTTCAGCGTATTTCCCGTGCCCGTGTGATTGACGTAATAGCGTTCGTCGCCAGGCACCAGGCAGTAGTAGCTTTTGTTGTCCAGGCCGCGCCAGGACAGGGTCGGCCCCATTTCGTTGCCCTCGGCCGTGTGGTTGTAGACCACATCCAGGAAGACTTCGATGCCCGCGGCATGCAGGCGCCGGATCGCCACCCGCATTTCATTCAACATGCCCTTCGACAGGTAGCTTGGCTCGGGCGCAAAGAACGCCATCGTGCTGTAGCCCCAATAGTTGCGCAAACCGCGCTGAACCAGGAAACGATCTTGCGCGAAGGCGTGGACCGGCAACAGTTCGATGGCCGTCACGCCCAGGCGCAACAGGTGCTCGATGAAGGCGGGATCGGCCAGCGCAAAGAAGCTGCCGCGCTCGTTCGGGCGCAGGTCCTGCCGGCAAGCGGACACGCCCTTCAGATGGGCTTCGTAGATGACCGTGTCTGACCAGGGCCGGTCCGGGCGGGCATCGTCGCCCCAGTTGAAGGCATCATCGATGACGACCGCCTTGGGCATCGCCGCCGCGCTGTCACGGCGGTCGAAGCTCAGGTCCGCCTTGCCATGCCCGACCCGATATCCCGCCAGCGCATCCGTCCAATGCAGCGGCCGCACCAGCTTGCGGGCATAAGGGTCGAGCAGGAGTTTGTGGGGATTGAAACGATGACCGTGCTGCGGCTCATAGGGCCCGTAGGCCCGATAGCCATACACCAGGCCGGCGCCGGCATGGGGGAGATACCCATGCCAGACTTCGTCGGTGCATTCCGGCAGCGCGAAACGCGACAGTTCCTTGCGGCCGGTGGGATCGAACACGCACAGTTCGATCCGGGTGGCGTGGGCGGAAAAGACGGCGAAGTTGACGCCCAGTCCGTCCCACGTGGCGCCGAGCGGATAGGCACGCCCCGGCAACAATTTGTCCGAAAGCGTCCCGGCCATCCGCTTATCCTTCAGGCTTGAGCAACAGCGTCGACAGCGGTGGCAACGTCAGCACGACCGAGCACGGCATGCCGTGCGCCGGGATATCTTCGGCATGGACCACCCCGCTGTTGCCCACCCCGGACCCCCGTATACCGACGCGTCGGTATTGACGACTTCGAGCCAGCGGCCGCCGTGCGGGACACCGATGCGATACCCCCACGCGGCACCGGCGTCATGTTGCTGACGGCCAGGACATGCGCATCGCCGCTGCTGCGCAGAAACGCAAACACCGCATTGCCGTTGTCGTCGCCGATCACCCAGCGGAAGCCTTCGGGGTCCGCATCGCGCTCGTGCAGCGCGGGCAGCGCCGAATGCGCATGGTTCAGGTCGCGCACCAGCTTCTGCAGGCCCGCAGGCAGCGGATCGCTCAAGGAATCCCAGTCCACTTGCGCGTCATGGTTCCATTCTTTCTGCTGACCCAGCTCGCCCCCCATGAACAGCAGCTTCTTGCCGGGATGCGACCACATGAAGCCGAAGTAGGCCCGCAGGTTGGCGAATTTCTGCCAGCGATCGCCCGGCATCTTGCCGATCAGCGATCCCTTGCCGTGCACCACTTCGTCGTGCGACAGCGGCAGCACGAACTTTTCGGAGAAGGCATAGACCATCCCGAAGGTCATCATGTGATGGTGGTACTGGCGGTACAGCGGATCGGTCTCGACATAGTGGAGGGTGTCATGCATCCACCCCATGTTCCACTTGAAGTCGAAGCCCAGGCCCCCTGGTCCAGCGGCGCCGTCACCCCTGGCCATGCCGTGGATTCCTCGGCAATGGTGATGGCCCCGGGGCAGCGGTTCGCGACTTCCTTGTTCAGATCCCGCAGAAAAGCGATGGCTTCCAGGTTTTCCCGGCCGCCCAGGTGATTCGGTATCCACTCACCGTGCTTGCGGCTGTAGTCGCGATACAGCATGGAGGCGACCGCGTCCACCCGCAGGCCGTCCACGTGAAAGCGATGCAGCCACTCGATCCCGCTGGCGATCACGAAGTTGCGCACTTCGTTGCGGCCCAGGTTGTAGATCAGGGTGTTCCAATCCTGGTGGAAGCCTTCGCGCGGGTCCTGGTATTCGTACAGCGCGGTGCCGTCGAAGCGCTGCATGCCATGCGCATCGGTCGGGAAGTGGGCGGGCACCCAATCCAGGATGACGCCAATGCCGGCTTCGTGGCAACGATCCACGAAACGCGCGAATTCATGCGGCTCGCCAAATCGCGCGGTGGGCGCGAACAGGCCCAAGGGCTGATACCCCCACGACCCACCGAACGGATGCTCCATGATGGGCAGCAGTTCAAGATGCGTGAAGCCCATGTCCTTGGCGTAAGGCACCAGCCGGTCGGCCAGACCCGACCAGCTGTAGGACTCGCCAAACTCGTCGCGCAGCCATGATCCGACGTGCACTTCATACACCGACATCGGGGATTGCGCAGTCTGGCGTGCACCGCGTTCCGCCATCCAGGCATCGTCGGTCCAGGTGAACGGCGTGGGGTCGGTCACAATGGACGCGGTGCCTGGCGCCAGTTCGGCTTGCCGCGCATACGGGTCGGCCTTGTGCGGAACCAGGTTGCCGTCCACTCCCACGATTTCGAACTTGTAGCGAGCGCCCGCGGTCACGCGCGGCACGAAGATCTCCCACACGCCGGCCGAAAAGCGCAGGCGCATGGGGTGGCGCCGGCCATCCCAGGAATTGAAGTCGCCGATCACCGACACGCGCTGCGCGTTCGGCGCCCAGACGGCAAAGCGCACGCCTTGCACGCCGCCATGGGTGACCACGTGGGCGCCCAGGCAATCGCTGATCTCGCTGTGACGGCCTTCGGCGATCAGATGCAGGTCGAGGTCACCCAGCAGCACGCCGAACGCATACGGATCCTCGGTGACCTGCACCGCGTGCGGCCACTGGATGCGCAGATGGTAGCCAGGGCCACCCTGCGGCAATACCGCCGACACGCGGCCCGCGAAGAAGCCATCGCGAACGTGCAGCAGCGGAATGGCTTCACCGCTTTGCGTGGACACCACGTCGACGCCTTCGGCGCCCGGATAGAAGGCGCGCACGACCGGCTCGCCATCCACCTGATGCGGGCCCAGCACCGCGAACGGGTCGCGATGCCGCGCCACCTTCAGCGCATCGATATCACCGGCAAGATGGTCGGTGTCGCTTGCGAACTCATAGGGCGTCATGGCTGGCCTCGGAGGAAGTCGGGGTGAGGCGTTGCGCCAATTGGTCAAGACCGCGCAGCGGGATGCAGATCCACGTCGGGCGGTTGGCCGCCTCGTAGCAGATCTCGTAGGCCGCCTTCTCGATCAGGAACAGATCGAGCAGTGCGGATTCGGCGCTGCCCTCGTACCACTTGTTCTCGGCCAGCACCGCCACCTGGCGATAACCGTCCAGGAAGGCCGCGGAGGCTTGCTCGCGGAAGCGCGCCAGCAGAAGGTCTTTCTTCTGCTTGCCGCTGGTGGCCTGCACCGACGGCGACGTGCCCAGCACCTGCGCCTCGGGCGCGGTGCTCATGGCTGCCGCGGCGTAGTCGAACGAGCGCAGCAGGCCGGCGACGTCGCGCAGCGGACTGGTCTTGCGGCGGCGTTCTTCCAGCGACCGGGCCGGTTCGCCTTCGAAATCGATCAGGTAGGCATCGCTCTGGGCCACCAGCACCTGACCCAGATGGAAGTCACCATGGGTACGCGTGCGCAGCGCGCCCAGGCCACGCCGGGCCAGACCGGCCACACCGGCCAGCACGTCGGCGCGGCGCGACACCAGGCTCTTGGCGGTTGCTTCGGTGGCGCCATCGGTCCACTGCGTGTTGGCCGCCAACTGATCGAAGGCGCGGTTCAGCATCGCGGTGACCTCGTCGGTCCACTGCGCCACGTCCGCTTCGGAGGCGGGCTCGGGCGAGAACGCTTCGTCGTCGGTGGGGCGCGAGAACGCGGCATGCAGTTCGGCCAGGCGCTTGCCCATGATGCCGGCAAAGGCCGCGTAGCCCAGCAGCTCCTGGTCGTAGTCGTCCAGGCTTTCGTCGGTCAGAACCGCGTTGTCCAGCGCCTTCGACAGATACGCCATGGTCCACGCCCAGGCATCGCCCTGATTGGTCACGTACTTCTGCAGCAGGCCCAGGGTGTGCGGCGTGCCGTCTTCATCCACGCGCACCACTTCGCCCATCAGCGACGCAATGTTCTCGAAGCCCAGCGACGTCAGGTAGCGCGTGATCTCTGCTTCGGGGTGGATGCCTGGCGTGACACGGCGCACCAGCTTGAACACCGCCGTTGAATCAATGATCAGCGAGCTGTTCGACTGTTCGGCCGACAGCCAGCGCACTTGCGTGTCGGCATTGACCGTCAGGTCTTCCAGGCCGGCCTGGCGGATGAACTTGATCGTGGTCTTGCCGCCGTTGTCGGCGCCGACCGGGCTGGCCAGTTCGGCGCTGCCCAGGATGCCCTCGACCATGGCCAACGCGAATTCACGCTGGCTGAACGCATCGGTGACCATGCCCACCAGCGAGGTGCGGCGCACGCGCGCCAGGGCCAGTTGCAGCGGCAGGCCTTCCAGGTTCTCGACCCACAGCAGCGCCAGCGGCAAGGCATAGCGTTCCTTGCGCGACCCCAGATCGACTTCGATCTCGGCCATGTACAGTTCCTGCTCGCGGTTGGGCAGGCGCGCGCCGTACACGATGGTTGCGGATTGCACCTTTTCGTCTTTCGAGGCGAACCAGCGGCGGCGTTGCAGATAGGTGGGCAGCGCTTCGTGATCCAGCGTGCGGCGCGAGCTTTCCATCAACTGGTAGCCCGTCTTGCCGCGAATCACCAGCGTGTGGAATTCCATCTGCTGCTCGGCGGCCTGGGCGTGCCACGACGGCGGCGATGCATCGGCGCTGAGCGAGAACCAGTAGAAACCATAAGGTGGCAGGGTCAGCAGGTAGGTCAGCTTGCCGATGGCCGGGAAGGAATTGCCGCCCGTCAGTTCGACCGGCACGCGGCCTTCGAATTCGGCCAGGTCAAGTTCGACGGCCTGCGGGGCGTGCGACAGGTTGGCCACGCACAGGATCACGTCGTTGTCGTGCTCGCGCAGGTAGGCCAGGATCTGACGGTTGCCCGGGTAGATGAAACGCAGCTTGCCCCGGCCGAAGGCGTTGTATTCGCGGCGCTTGGCCAGCATGCGGCGCATCCAGTTCAACAGCGAATGCGGATCCCGCGCCTGCGATTCGACGTTGACGGCTTCATAGCCATACAGCGTGCCCCGCAGCGGCGGCAGCACCATCCGTTCCGGATCGGCGCGCGAAAAGCCGCCGTTGCGGTCGGGCGACCATTGCATGGGCGTGCGCACCCCGTCCCGGTCGCCCAGGTGGATGTTGTCGCCCATGCCGATTTCGTCGCCGTAATAGATCACGGGCGTGCCCGGCATGGTCAGCAGCAGGCTGTTCATCAGTTCGATGCGCCGGCGGTCACGTTCGAGCAGCGGGGCCAGGCGGCGGCGGATCCCCAGGTTGATACGCGCGCGGCGGTCGGCCGCATACACATTCCACAGGTAATCGCGTTCGCTGCTGGTCACCATCTCAAGTGTCAGCTCGTCGTGGTTGCGCAGGAAGATCGCCCACTGGCACCCTTCCGGGATTTCCGGGGTCTGCCGCATGATGTCGGTGATCGGGAACCGGTCTTCCCGCGCAATGGCCATGTACATCCGGGGCATCAGCGGGAAGTGGAAGGACATGTGGCACTCGTCGCCCGTGCCGAAGTATTCCTGGGCGTCTTCCGGCCACTGATTGGCCTCGGCCAGCAGCAGCTTGCCTTCGTAGTGCTCGTCCAGGTCTTCGCGGATCTTGCGCAGGATGTCGTGCGTCTCGGGCAGGTTCTCGTTGTTCGTGCCTTCGCGCTCGACCAGGTAGGGCACGGCATCCAGACGCAGGCCATCAACGCCCAGGTCCAGCCAGAAATGCATGACCGACAGCACGGCCTTGATGACCTGCGGATTGTCGTAGTTCAGGTCGGGCTGATGCGAATAGAAGCGGTGCCAGAAGTAGGCCCCGGCCACCGGGTCCCACGTCCAGTTCGACTTTTCGGTGTCCAGGAAAATGATGCGGGTGCCCGAATAGGCCTGATCGGTATCCGACCACACATAGAAGTTGCGGGCGGCCGAGCCGGGCTTGGCGGCGCGGGCGCGCTGGAACCACGGATGCTGATCGGACGTATGGTTCACCACCAGTTCGGTAATGATGCGCAGCCCGCGCTCATGGGCTGCCGCAATGAAACGCCGAACGTCGGCCAGGGTGCCATAGTCTTCGTGGACATCGCGGTATTCGGCAATGTCATAGCCGTCATCGCGCCGTGGCGACGGATAGAACGGCAGCAGCCAGATGGTGTCGACGCCCAGCTCGACGATGTAGTCGAGCTTGGCCATCACGCCGGCAAAGTCCCCCACCCCGTCGTTGTTCGCGTCAAAGAACGACTTGATGTGAAGCTGATAGATCACGGCGTCCTTGTACCAGGACGGATCGCCCTGGTTGGCCGCGTGGATGAAACTTGAGCGCTTGTTCATAGTTGTTTTCTCGTCGGTTGTCCGGGGCGTCGCGGTGGGGTCGCTCGGTGGGGCTGTACGGCGGCGTCAGCTCCTGACCGAAATGCGCCACATCGCAAACGGCTGGCCCGGTTCCAGTTGCACATATTGCCGCTTGCCATACCAGGTGAATCGGTGCCCGTGGAACAGGTCTTCCGCCTGCAGGGCGCCGTCATCGGGTTGGCCGAATTCCCACAGCGGCAGTTCGATCCATGCACCCTGACTGGCGTACGGATCGAGGTTGATCACCACCAGCACGACGTTGTCGCGCTCGGGCGTGGCCTTGGTGTAGGCGATCACCCTGTCGTTGCTGGCGGACTGAAAGGAAATGCCCTTCTGGGTCTGCAATGCCGGGTTGCCGCGGCGGATCTGGTTCAGCTTGGTGATCTCGCCGATGATGTTGCCCGGACGATTCCAGTCCCACGCACGAAGCTCGTACTTTTCCGAATCCAGGTAGTCTTCCTTGCCCGGGACCGGGGTGGCCTCGCACAATTCGAACCCGCTGTACATGCCCCACAGGCCGGACATCGTCGTGGCCAGGGCGGCGCGGATCAGGTGCGCCGGGCGGCCGCCGGTCTGCAAGAAGCGCGGATTGATGTCGGGCGTGTTCACGAAGAAATTCGGGCGGAACAGGTCCGACACTGGCGGACGGGAAATCTCCAGCAGGTAGTCGGTCAGTTCCTGCTTTTCATTGCGCCACGTGAAGTAGGTGTAGGACTGCGAGAAGCCCAGCTTGGCAAGCCGGTACATGACCTTGGGACGCGTGAACGCTTCCGACAGGAACAAGGCGTCGGGATAGCGGCCCTGCACTTCGGCAATCATCCATTCCCAGAAGGGCAGCGGCTTGGTGTGCGGGTTGTCGACACGGAAAGTGCGAACGCCTTCCTTGCACCAGAACAGCACCGCGTCACGCAGCGCCATCCACAGGCCGGTCGATGCCGACTCGCGCGAGCCGCGAGGACCTGGCGCGTAGAAGTCGACGTTGACGATGTCTTCGTATTTCTTGGGAGGATTCTCGGCATACCGGATCGACCCGTCAGCGCGATAGGCGAACCACTCCGGATGCTCGCGCAGCCAGGGATGATCGGGCGAACACTGGATCGCGAAGTCGAGCGCCAATTCCAGGCCGTGGTCTTTCGCGGCCGACACCAGCTTGCGAAAGTCGTCCAGCGACCCCAGTTCCGGATGGATGGCGTCATGGCCGCCCGCGTCCGACCCGATCGCATAGGGGCTGCCCGGATCGTTGTCGGTGGCAACCAGGCTGTTGTTGCGGCCCTTGCGGTTCTTCTTGCCGATTGGATGGATAGGCGGGAAGTACAGCACGTCAAAGCCCATGTCGCGGATCGCGGGCAGGCGCTCGATCACGTCGTCGAACGTGCCGTGGCGAGTCACGTCGCCGCTTTGCGAGCGCGGGAACAGTTCGTACCAGCTGGCAAAGGCCGCGGCCGGACGCTCCACATTCACGGGCACTTCGAACTCGCCACGCGACGCAAAGTGGCGGATGCCCAGCTTGCCCACCAGTTCACCGGTGCTGGCCGCAAGCAGGTGCTGCAGCGCTTCGGTATCGGCGTCGTGCGTGATGGTGTCGACCAGTTGCCGCGCCTGGATCAGCACCTCGGGATCCGCCGTGCGTTCCGCTTCGGCTTCGGCCAGCATGGCGGCCAGCAGTTGCCGGCCTTCGCGCAACTCCAGCGACACGTCAATGCCGGCGGCGTGCTTCTTGGACAGCTCGTTGTAGTAGGTCGCGTAGGTGTCGTACCAGGCTTCGACCACGAACACATGGCGGCCTACCCGTTCAGGGGTGAAGTCGGCCTGCCAGCGATCGTTCACGATGAACGTCATGGGCACGCGCTGCCAGACCTCGGTATCCACCGCGCGCCACAGCAATGCGGCGGCCATTTTGTCGTGGCCGTCCATGAAGATGTCGGCTTCGACGTGGATGGGCTCGCCCAGCGCACGCTTCAACGCGAATCGGCCCCCGTCGATGACGGGGGTGACGCCTTCGATTGCAACACGCGGCGCTTCCATGGCGGCTCCCAACACTTTCTTTTGTGAAAACCGCGTCGGCCGGTTCAGGGTGACGACGGGCGCGGTGCGGCGCGCACGGAACACGGCGACACCGGCGGGCGGCAGGGTGATGTCCGCGCCGGCCAGCGGCGCGGAGATCGGCAGGCCGTCGACGGCTACCAGTTCGCTGTATCCACCCGGCAAGCGCGAACGCAGGGTCGACCACGTCAATGTCGATGGGTAGGCCGTGTCAGGATTGACCAGGATGGCCAGGCCACCCGCATCCTTGCGTCTGGGGTCTTCGGGCGGACCCGGGCGCCACAGCACCGTCACCGCTGCATCGGCGCCAGTCAGCACCCGCAGGTCGGGCGCCAACGCGCTGCCCTGCTTCGCGATGAACGCATTCGCGGCCTTGATGTCGGTGGACACGTCGTCCGAGGTGTCGAGTTGGGTGTCTTCCATCGCGACCATCCAGCCCTCGCCCGCCATCGCGGCGGCCCACAAGGCACGGCGGTACAACGCCGGATCGGCGCCGGGGCTGACGGCTTCGTCGAACGGACTGCGGGGGAACGCGACCAGTTGTCCCAGGCCGGCCAGGCGATCGCGCTCGGCGGCGAACCAGCCCGCGCGAAAATCCCACCAGGCCAGCGACGTGAAGGCGGCATTGAACCCGGCGTCGCGCAGGCCGCCGACCCGATCGGCCGGCACGCCCGGCGTCCAGGCGGCCAGGCGCAGTCCCGGCGCGCCTTGCGACAGACGGGCGAACAGGGTGCGCCAGTCGTCGGCCGGGATACGATGCGGAAGATGGAAGCGCAGCCCGGTGACGCCAGCCGAGGTCCAGGCTCCCAACATGTCGGCCCAGCATTCCAGGCACGCCGCCGGCACTCGGCCGTTCACGATCTGTACGTCAACCAGGTTGCGCAGCGCAGGGGCGAGACGGGGGTCGAGCGGACGATCGGCCAGGGCCGACCGATACCACTCGGGATGGGCAACCGCTAATGGGGAAGTGGCGGGAAGTTCGCCAATGGAGACATCGAGCCACACCTGGAGCCGCAGCCGCTTGGCGGCAGTCACCAGTTGCTCGATGGCCTGTGGCGGGTAGGGCTGGGGAGACGAGGTGTCGTCAGGCAGACCCAGCAGGACCTGCGAAAAGCCGAGACGCGAAGCGCGATCCAGTGCGCTCTTCCAGGCCGCTGTCAGCGACCCGTCCGATTGGGACAGCGGACCAATCCGCCGAGAGTGCACATAAAAAATCCTCGGCGGATCCATCCGTTGTTCCATCATCAGGCGCGTTTCCTTTCAGAGACCAGGGCGGGTGCGATCACAGGCGCTTCGCCGATCGCGGCTTCGTACGTGCGGCGCGTCACGATAGGCGCGGTCACCGGGGCGACCGGGGCCAGCGAGCGATAGAGTTCGATGTATTTGGCGGCCGACGACTCCCAACCGAAGTTGGTCGTCATGCCGTTCTTCTGCATCGCAGTCCAGACCTGCGGATTGCGGTACAGCGATACCGCGCGTTCCACCGCCGCCACCATGGCGTCGACAGTGTCGCCATCGAACAGCACGCCCGTGGCGTCGCCAATCGGCGCGCCCTCGGTCAGCGGTGCGTCCTTGATGGTGTCGGCCAGGCCGCCAATGCGCGATGCGACCGGAATCGTGCCGTACAGGATCGAATAGATCGGCGTCAGGCCGAACGGCTCGAAGCGGCTGCCGTGCAGCAGGATGTCTGCGCCGGCATGCAACAGGTGGGCGCTGCGTTCGTCGTAACCCACATTGATCGCAAAGCGGAACGGATAGCGATCCTGCAGGGCGCGCAACGCGTCTTCGATATGTTTCTCGCCTACGCCCAGCACAGCGATCTGCATGCGGGGGTGAGCATCCAGCAGCCGCGGGAACGCGTCTACGGTCAGGTCCGCCATCTTTTGCGACGTCAGACGGCTGCCCATGACCATCAGCGGCGCTTCGGGATCGGTCGTCAGGCCGAACATCTGCTGCAGTTCGAGCTTGTTGCGGATCTTGCCGCGCATATCCATGGCTGAAAAGTGCGACGTCAGGAACGGATCGGTGGCCGGGTCCCAGATGTCCGAATCGATACCGTTAGGGATGGCCGACAGGTCGTCCTTGCGGTAATTCAGCAGGCCATCGAGACCGTTGCCGAATTCCGGCGTCAGGATTTCCTTGGCATAGGTGTCGCTGACCGTGGTGATGCGATCGGCGTAACGCAATCCGGCCTTCAGGAAGCTCAGCTGACCCCAAAATTCCGCGCCATCGCTGCCACGATAGGAATGCGGAACGCCCAGGGCGTCGGCGGTTTCCATGGGAAACACGCCCTGGAACGCCAGGTTATGGATGGTGATGATGCTTTTGGGACGCTTGATGCCGGCGGCATGGAGAAACAGGGGCGTCATGCCGGCGTGCCAGTCATGCGCGTGCACGATGTGAGGAACGCGGATCGGCGTCTCGCCCGTCGAAATACGCGTCGCGGCTTGCGCCAGCGCGGCGAACCGCAGGGCATTGTCGCCCCACTCCCGGCCATCGGCATCCAGGTAAGGGCTGCCGTCGCGCACATACAGCGCGTCATTGCGCAGCAGCAGCACGGGCACTTCGAATTCGGTGATCCACCCGGACATGACCGTTGCATCGCCGCCAATCAGTCCCGGCAGGCTGGCCACTTCCTTGAGATCGCTGGCGTGATCGAGCGCGCTTTGATAAGCAGGCATCAGGATCGTCGCATCGACCTGCGCTTCGCGCAGCGCACGGGCCAGGCCACTCACGGCATCGCCCAGACCACCGGTCTTGGCGAGAGGCAGCGCCTCGGAAGTTACTAGCAGGACTCTTGGCAACAAGGTGTTTCTCCGGAAAATCGCCTGACGATGGCAGCGTAGGGACTGCATACGGTCTTCGAGGCCGTGCGTTCCTGCATAGCTCATGGTGCACCTGCACCAATTGCGTCGTCCTTCCGGTCAAAACTACCCAGCAAGGTAAGACTTACACAGCCCAAACGGGCTTTATGCGTGAACGTCCAGCTTTCCAACCTCAATTGCAATATACGTGCCAGGTATTTCAGTCGATATCATGCTTCCGGTTTAGGCTATTTGATAAACCTTTGAATTTTCAGGGATTGCTGCGCTGCAAAAGGTGCTTCTACCTCTCCATCCGTTGACCTGCAAGGGTTTGATGCTCATCGGCGAATGCAACCGGATGCTTCCAAAATCTCACGCTCACCTTTCGCGAAAAACGCACGCGACAGTAAAAATGTCACGCCATGGTGCATCGCAGCAAAACGACGGATGAGCAGATGTCCGCTCATCCGTCGCGCCCTTCAGGATGCGGCCCGCAACTTGCCAGTTCCCTTGTTGTCCCGGGCCATGAACAGCCGTTGGAGCACGATCGATACGACGACCAACGCCACTGCCACCCCTGCGACCATGGCAA
This sequence comes from Pigmentiphaga litoralis, assembly GCF_048632615.1. Classification (GTDB taxonomy): domain Bacteria; phylum Pseudomonadota; class Gammaproteobacteria; order Burkholderiales; family Burkholderiaceae_B; genus Pigmentiphaga; species Pigmentiphaga litoralis_B. The sequence continues at coordinate 4,657,824 of NZ_CP184479.1, read as the reverse complement.
ACGACTCCGGACTCGGATCACGCATGGCTGACGCCACGTTGTGCGCAAAGATCACCGTGATCACGATGCCTGGCCCCATGCCAATCAGCGTGCCCAGCATGTAATCCTTCACCTTGATCTGCGACGCGCCCGCAATCACGTTGACCAAGGTGAACGGCGCCACCGGCAGCAGACGCAGGATGATCATCGCAACCAGTCCGCGCTTGGCGATCTGCTTGCTCATATTGTTGATGCGCGTTCCGGCCAGCTTGCGGACGGTGTCCCGGCCCAGCCAGCGGCCTATCCAATAGGTCACGATGGCGCTCAGCAATGTCCCCCCAAGGCATACAGTCCGCCCATGGTGGCGCCGAATACCACCCCGGTCACCACGATCAGTATCGTGATCGGTATCGAGAAGAGACCCGCCAGCACATAGCCGCCCATCACTACTAGCGGCGCACTGGGCAGATTGCTGAACCCGCGCGCCAATCGTGTCAGTGCATTGACTTCCAGGTAATCGGCCAGCGGCGTCCACTTCCAGATCACCGTCAATGCAATGAAGAACAGCGCCAGGCCTCCCACGGCCAGATAGCGCTTGCGTTTGGATGCAGCGGGTTCCACCGGCACGAACTGGCGGACCAGCGCGTCGGGTTCCAGCGGCTGTTCCGGCTCGAGCTGCGCGGACGGCGGAATGCTGGCGTCAAGGGTGGCGTCCACGGCGGGATCCAGCACGGCCAGCGTCCGGCCTTCTCCCCGCAAGCTGTCGATGGTTTCCAGCAGCCGTTCGGGCGGCGCTTCGGCCAGGCGCGCTTCCGGGCACCCCAGGTGTTCAGCCAGCAGACAATTGCGCATGCGCGCGATCGCCTGGCGCACGCGCGGCTCTCCCCGCGATTCCAGAATGATGCTGCACTCGCTGTCCAGCGACATGGACCGGTTGCTGAGATTGGCCGAGCCTACGCAGAGCAAGTCGTCATCAAAGATCGTCAGCTTGCTGTGGATGTTCAGGCTCTGACCATTGGCGTCGGGCAGCTCGGCGCTGAACAGGCGGTAGTGTCCGTCGCGGTCGGCCGCCGTCAGGCGGTGATGCAGCCGCGCTCGCAGAACCGATACGTTTGCTTCTTCCAGCCATCCGCTGCCGGCCTTGCGCGATACGACCACGGTCTGCGGCGCATCGCCTGCGCTCAGCCGATCGATCAAGGCCTGGCCCACCATATTGGACGTGAAGTACTGGCTTTCGATGTAGATCGACCGCCGCGCCGCGGCAATGGCATCCAGATGGAACTGCAGCAATTCCTGCACGCCCGGCCGTCCGGCATGCGCCGGTTCCGTCCTGGCGATACCCAGATGCACCTTTTCGATGTCCGGCGGGTAAGAGTCGGGCCACGGGTCCAGGGGTTGGCGCGGCGATGCGCGGCGGCGGCTGATGGTGCGGCCGGTCGCGCGCCGCCACCGCTCGCGCACCAGTTCGCCCATCGCCCGCGCGGCCTTGCCGTCGAACATCGCCTGCACGTCGTGCAGCGGCGCGTACTGTGTGCCGTGCGAATCCTGGCGCAGCGGGGACTCGGGAACATGGTCGGAGGTGTCCCATCGCCCGCGTGTCAGATCCATGCCTCCGACAAACGCCAGGGCGTCGTCGACCACAATGATTTTCTGATGATGCGCGCCGCCCAGTGGATGGCGCCCGTCCATGCCGAAGATGATGCGGCGATGCGCCTTCCAGCCCAGCTTGAACACCGGCCGCCATTCGCGCTCCATGGCGTAGAGCATGGAAAAGTCCCAGCTCAACACATAGATGTGAAGCTGGGGATTCTGGTCCGCAGCCGCGTGCAGCAGCGCGTTGAGCGATTCCGGGTAACCATCGCCCGCCCCGCCCGGCCGCAGCCGCAGTTCGCTGTCGACGTCCCAGCCGACAATGAATAACGAGTGGCGCGCATTGATGACCGCTTCCCGCACCGCATGAAAAAAGGCGTCGCCGTCAACGAGCAGGCGAAAGCGGTCGGCCTCTTCCACGCGCCAGCAGTTGCGGTCGGGAATCAGCATCCGAGGTGCGCTGTCGGAATGGGGAGGAGTAGCAGACATACGGGCTCGATGGGATGGCGGCGAGGGCCAGGGGCCTTCTGACCACCTACTTTACGCGCTGCAACCGTCCAGCACCCCGGAACGCTCACCTTATGTCACAGCCCTAACAGAATTGGGCCTTGCGACACATCCCGCCCCCATTCCGAGGCATTTGTGCGACGCCGCACCGACAAGGGGTCCAGGGCTTCCCCCGGGCTTCGGGTACATTGGCGCAAAGACGCCGCGTCCACCCGGCGCGGTCCCCATCGACATTGCGCCGGCCCGTTGCGCATTGCTTATATGAGTGTTCCATGACGTCCTCCAGCCACCAGCCCAGCGAAGCGCTTCTGGCGCTTGCCTCGAAACTGTTCGACCTGGCCCGCCAGGGTGATACCGCCACGCTCACCGCTTATCTGGACGCCGGCGCGCCCGCCGACCTGACCAATGACAAGGGAGACAGCCTCGTCATGCTGGCGGCCTATCACGGCCATGCCAGCACGGTAAAAGCGCTGCTGGATCACGGCGGCGACCCCAACCGCATCAATGACCGGGGGCAAAGCCCGTTGGCGGGCGCCGTATTCAAGAATGCCGCCGACGTCGTGCGCGTGTTGCTTGAGGCAGGCGCGGACCCATCGTTTGGTCACCCCTCGGCACTTGAAACGGCCAGGATGTTTGCGCGCACGGATCTGTTGAACCCGACCTCGCATTGAAAACCGGTAAAAACTGCTGAGGCGGGATCAGGCCTGCAAGAACTACAAAATGACAATGCCCGGTCAGAAACCGGGCATTGTCAGAAGGCGGTGCAGCGACCGCCGACGGCGGGTGTTCCGTCAGCGGTCCGGGGTCATATGCGACCCATGAGCACCAGGATCAGAACGATCACCAGGACAAGGCCAATACCACCGCTTGGGCCGTAACCCCAGCTACGGCTATGGCCCCAGCTGGGAATGGCGCCGATCAACAACAGTACGAGAATGACCAGAAGGATGGTGCCGAGCATTTTTGTTCTCCTTGGGCGCCGCCACGTGTGGGACGTGAACGGCTGTGGCGTGTGGGTACAGCTGATCCTGGCTGAGCAGGAAGCGTTCCCGGGCGGATAGGGAGCGCGAATGTCAGTCCCCCAGGGCTGCCCGTTGTCAGGGCGCGCAGCGTCCCGGCCGGTGCATGCCGCACCAATACGGCCCCTGCGGCAACCTGCCCGCTCGGCAAACCGGGCTCGTCCTGGCCGCTGAACCTTGCCGCATCGCCGTCCACGATGCGCTTGCCTGAACCTGGGTGTTTTGGCACGCTTACTGCTTGAACGCGGCGGTATACAAGTCAGTTCCTCAATACCTTACGGAGTACGTGCATGGATGATGCCCTCAAGGCGTATGTCGACGCGGGTCTGGCCCTTCAGGGCTTCCGACTCGACGCCGCGACCACCGACGAAATCGCGCTGCAGTTTTCGCGTATCCAGGCGATCGCTTCCACTTTCATCGACAAGGAACTGCCTGTGTCGCTCGAATCCGCGGCGGTGTTCCGTCCATGACGATCTCCGCGCTTGCCATTGCCGCCCAAGTTCGTGACGGATCCCGCACGGCCGCCTCCTTCCTTGAAGAAACCATCGCCCGTATCGAAGCCCGCGACGGCGACTTCAACGCCTTTACCGAATTGACGCTGGACCGCGCCCGCCGCGAAGCCGCCGACATCGACGCCCGCCGCGCGCGTGGCGAGACCCTGCCCGCCTTGGCCGGCGTGCCATTCGCCGTGAAGAATCTGTTCGACATCGACCAGGTCGTCACCACGGCCGGCGCCAAGGTCAACCAGGGCAACGCGCCAGCCGACGCGGACGCGGTGCTGGTCGCGCGCCTGAAAGAAGCCGGCGCCGTGTTGCTGGGCGCGTTGAACATGGACGAACACGCCTACGGTTTCACGACGGAAAACACGCATTACGGGGCGGCGCACAACCCGCACGACCTGACCCGCATCGCAGGCGGATCGTCGGGCGGCAGCGGCGCGGCCGTTGCAGGCGGCCTGGTTCCGATCACCTTGGGGTCCGATACCAATGGGTCGATCCGCGTGCCGGCGTCGTTGTGCGGCGTATTCGGACTCAAGCCGACCTTTGGGCGGCTGTCGCGCCGGGGCAGCTTTCCTTTCGTTGGCAGCCTGGATCACCTGGGTTGCTTCGCGGGCAACGTGGCCGACCTGGCCGCTGCCTACGACGCCATGCAGGGTCCCGATCCTGCCGACCATGCCTGCGCGCAACGCCCGGCCGACCCCGTGTCGGCCACGGTGGCGAACGGCTTGAAGGCTGGCGCCCGGGTGGCCGTACTGGGGGGATACTTCCATGACTGGGCCAACGCCCCCGCGCGCGAAGCCGTGCGCCTGGCCGCCGAAGCCCTGGGCGCCACGACCGTGGTAGACCTGCCCGGCGCGGAACAGGCCCGCGCCGCGGCATTCATCATTACCGGCGCCGAAGGCGGCGCGCTGCATCGCCAGCGACTGCTGACCCACTACGCCGACTATGAACCCGCGTCGCGCGACCGGCTGGTGGCCGGCACGCTGATTCCAGCCAACTGGGTGGTACAGGCCCAGCGCATCCGGCAGAAGTTCTATGAAGAAGCCAGCCGTCTGCTGCAGGACTACGATGTCCTGATTGCGCCGGCAACACCCGTGGCGGCAACGACCATCGGCGCCGAGTGGGTCACGATCAACGGGCAGAAGCTGCCGTGCCGCGCCAGCATGGGTTTGCTGACCCAGCCGATTTCGTGCATCGGCCTCCCCGTCTGCACGGCGCCGCTGTGGCCCGGCGTGGGAGACGACCCGCACCTGCCGCTGGGCGTGCAACTGATTTCGGGCGCCTGGCGTGAAGCCGATGCCCTGGCTGCCGCGCGGACGCTGGAACTCGCGGGTATCTCTGCCGTGCGGGACGTGTGATTCCGGTGCGCTCGGTTGCCGCCGGCCGCCGCAAGGCGCCGCCCGCCACGCTGGCGGACGGCGTGTATGCCCGCTTGAAAGAAGAGTTGTTCGACTTCCGGCTGATTCCAGGGGACCGGTTTTCGGAAACCGAAGTGGCCGAGCGCCTGGGGGTCAGCCGTACCCCGGTGCGCGAGGCGCTGTTCCGGCTGCAGCATGAGGGCTACCTGGACGTCCACTTTCGCAGCGGGTGGTCGGTGCGGCCATTCGACTTCGAATTGTTCGATTATCTGTATGACCTGCGGACCGTACTGGAAGGCGCGGCCATTGACCGGCTGTGCAACAAGGATTTGCCGCAAGGCCGTCTGGACAGCCCTGCCCTGCTCGCGCTCAAGGACGTCTGGCTGGTGAACAAATCCGCGCGGTTGACCGACAGCAAGCGGCTGGCCGAACTGGATGAAGCCTTCCATCGGGAACTGCTGCTTGCCGCCGGCAACCCGGAAATGGCGCGTGTCCACCTGGAGGTGACCGAACGCATCCGCATCGTGCGCCAGCTGGATTTCACGCAGCCATTGCGGGTCGAGAAGACCTATGACGAGCATGCGCAGGTGCTGCGGGCGATCCTGAAACGCAAGCCGGAAGAAGCCCGGGCGTTGATGGGGACCCACATTGCCGCGAGCGCGGCCGAGGTCCGCAAGATCACCTTGCACCGCCTGTATGCGGCGCGGCGGGAACACCCGGCCTGAACCGCCGCCCGACCTGCATGCCAGGTCGCCCCCTAATACACGTCCCGACGGTAACGGCCCGCCTCCGCCAGTCTCTCGATTCGCTCATCGCCCAGGGTCTGGGTGAGGACCTCGGCCACACCGCTGGCCATCCCCTGCAGGCTGCCGCATACGTAGATCGCGGCGCCGTCGTCCACCCATTGCCGGATGTCTTGCGCGACCTGCGCCAGACGTTCCTGCACATACCGCGCGCCATCGGCATTGCCGTCCCTGGAAAACACCCGGTCCAGGCGCGCCAGCACGCCGGACTGCTGCCACGCAGCCAGTTCGTCGGCAAAGAACTGATCGTGGGCAAGCGTGCGTTCGCCGAACAGCAGCCAGTTGCGGTGCCGCCCGGCGCGCGCCCTGGCCTTCAGATGCGCGCGCAGCCCGGCCAGGCCGGTGCCGTTGCCGATCAGGATCATCGGGCGGTCGTCGGCGGGCGGGTGGAAGCTTCGGTTCTCGCGGATGCGCAGTTCGATCGTGGCGCCAACCGGCGCATGCGCGGTCAGCCACCCCGATCCCAGCCCCAGGCGGCCGTCGGGATACCGTGTCTGGCGCACCAGCAATTGCAAGGTGCCGTCTTCCGGCAGGGACGCAATCGAATATTCGCGGTGCGGCAGCGAAGGCAACGCCTCCAGCACGCCCTGCGGATTGGTGGCGTCGTTGCCTATCCGGGCAGCCAGTGCGGCAAGCGCCTGGGCGTCGTGCGGCAGCAGGCGCCCGGCAAGAATGCCGGCGACCTGCCCGCCCGGGGCCTGGGTATCCCGCCCCAACGCCGCCATCACCCGGCGCACTTCGGCGTCCGGCTGCCTGGGCCCGATTTCCGCGATATCTCCCGCCCGCCAGGACGGCATGGCGTCGACGGCCACCAGGCTGACCAGAAAAGCGGGCCCGCCCGGACTGCCCGGATTCAGATGCGTGCGTGCGGACAGCCGCCAGGGCGCATACGCGGGCGGCGTCCAGTCGGCCATTTCGGCACTGCCGCTCAGCACGCCCAGATAGTGCTGCCAGTGGCGCAGGTCTTCGGCGCTGCCGTTGTCCACCTGGACGGTGTCGAACAGGGGCTTCGCACCGTGCCGATGCAGCCAGCCATCCAGCGCGCTGCCGAAGGCACAGTAGTGCGCGTAGCTGCGGTCGCCCAAGGACAGCACGCCATACGACAGGCCATGCAGGTCCACCGCGCCCCGCATCACGCGGCGCGCAAAGCCGACGGCGGTATCGGGCGCATCGCCCTCGCCGGTCGTGCTGACGACGAACAGGGCGCGCGGCGTCGCCGCCAGCCGCGCCGCGTCGAGCGCGGACAGCGGCACGACCCGCACCGCCATGCCGGCCGCATGCAGGCTCTCGGCGGTCTGCCAGGCAAGCTGTTCCGCAAAACCCGTCTGGCTGGCGTAGGCAATAAGCAAGGGAGCCGCGGCTGTCGGGTCGGGTGCGTGCGGCACGGGTTGGCCCAGGCCGCCATCGCCCGCCGTAGGCAGTCCTTGCCCGGCGAGTCCCAGCATCTGCCCGGCCGTACGGCGGCGCAGCGCCACCACGCCACAGAATGCAACGTAAGCCAGCACGACCAGGACTGCCGCCACCATGCGCCGCGCCGGCTCGGACAGCGGCGCCATGCCCGCCGCCACGGTCCACGCGCCCGCGACCAATGCCGCAAGCCCGCCATACGCAACGCCCATCATGACGCCATCGCCAGAAAGGCCGGCGTCAGCACTTCGCGCCACCCCCTGCCCTCGCGCACCACGAAGCGCGCCGCCAGCCCGTTGCGGCCGGCCCAGGCGGGACCGTCCGTCTCGCCCATTACGGTCAGCGCCGTGGCCAGCGCGTCGGCCACCATGCATTCCGGATGCAAGACCGTGACCGAGGCAAGGCGCGACGGCACCGGATGGCCGGTGCGCGGGTCGATGGTGTGGCTGAAGCGTTCGCCATCCACGTCGACGTAGCGAAGGTAGTCGCCAGACGTGGCCACGGCCAGGCCGTGCAATGCCACCAACGTGCGGGGCAGGTGGGCGGATGCCGGGCTTCCCGAATCGAGCACGAGGCCGTTGGCATCTTCCGTGCGCTCCGCATCCGCGCCCCCTGCGTCCACCGGCGCTTCCAGCTCGACCCACCAGGGTTCGCCATTGGGCTTGGCGCCCACGCCGCGCAATTCGCCGCCGACTTCGACCAATGCGTGCCGATGCCCCAGCCGCCGCAACAGCTTGATGACATGATCCACGCCATAGCCTTTCGCCACGCCCGACAGGTCCACGCTGATGCCGCCGGGCTGCCAGGCGCGCCGGGTGGCCGGGTCCAGCCGGATCGCGGCCCAGCCCTGCCGGCGTCGCGCGGCCTCGACGGCTGGCCGGGGCGGCGGCACCGACATCGCCCCCATCGGCCCGAAGCCCCACAGGTCCACCAGCGGTCCAACGGTGGGATCGAACGCGCCGCCGCTGTTGCGCGACACGGTCAAGGCGTAGTCGAGCACCGTGTAGAACGGTTCGGGCAAGGCGTGCCAGGTTCCGGCCGGCGCCGCATTGAAGCGGCTCAGGTCGGACTCCGGGTCCCAGGTGCTCATCTGCAGGACCACTTCGTCCAAAGTGGCCTGGATGGCGCCCCACAGAACGGCGCGGGCGTCGGGCAGTGCGTCGGCCAGCGACAGGACGACAGTGACGGACCAGGTGGTGCCCATCGTGTCGCCCGACAGCACGACCGGCGCGGCGTCAGCCGCTGGCGGGGGCAAATCGGCGGGTGAGATCGCCAGAGGAATCAGAATGCGCGTCATCGATACGACAACGCCCGCTGCCGCACAAACGGGGCCTCGGGCGCAGGTCTTCCTACCAGCAGATTAGTCAGGCTTCAAGGCAGACGCCTGAAGCAATACGTGTAAAGCCAGCGGGCGCAGCCACGCCGCGGGGATTATTCAGGCAGCACTTCGAACGTCGCGGCATACGTCGCGCGGCGTTCCTTGGCCGGTGCGGTGGCCTTGCCGTCCTTGACCGACGCCTCGATCCAGTACATGCCCGGGCCCGGCCACTTGATCGAAAACTTGCCTTCGGCATCGGTCGTCGTCTTAGTGTCCTTCAGCTGATCGCGATAACGCACACCGCCCGGAACGATCTCGACCTCCAGATTCGGCGCGGGCTTGCCGTCCAGCATGAAACGGAAGTTGGCGGTGTCGCCCGACACGAGGTCATTCGGGTGCGTGATCGGCGCCAGTTCCAGGCCCTTGCCGGTGATGGCCAGCGCCTTGTCGGACGGCTTGCCTGCCGTCACGAAGACTTCCGTGCGGCCCGACGTCTGCGTCACGACCAGGCCTTCGGCGTTGGCCGGCACTTCCCTGGCGAAGGCTTCGGGCGTGCCGCGCCAGCGCTTTTGCTTGCCGTCTTCCTTGTAGCTGGCGAACATGCCGTTGTTGGCCACGGCCAGCTTGTAGGTGCCGGGCTGCGTCAGGTGCACGTCGAAGGTGCTGCGGTACCGGCCAGTCGACGGGTTTTCGGCCTTGACGGGCGAGCCGTCCGGACCGATGACCGACAGGTTGGTCAGCTGCATTGGAAAGTGTTCGAAGTAGAACAGGTCGTTGGAGATGGCGGCGTCGACCGTCACCCAGGGGTCCTGGCCCGACAGCACGGTCGCCGACGGCAGCATCCACGCGCGGTGGGCCTGGGCAGCCGAGAGCGGCAGGCAGACGGCCAGCGCGAGCGCGGCCCATTTCATTGACGTCTTGATGGAGGGTTTCATGATCGGGAGTCCTTGAAGAAAACACGCTGCAAACGTCGTGGCATGTCCACGCCAAGGCGTGAACGTGCCGGGGTCAGGGTTTCAGATCGAGCGCGATCGCGCCCAGTTCATGCTCGCCCTTGACGGCAAGCGTCTGGGCCGACTTGGGCGGCCACTGGAAAGGCAGCCGCAGCAATTCCCGCCCGCCGACCTCGCGCGCGGCTTCCACGACCAATTGATATTGCCCCGCCGGCAGCCTGGCCAACGGCGCCTTGCCTTCGGTAAACGCCAGGCGGTGTTCGCCCGCGGCCCGGGTGGCTCCGCTCACACCGTCGACCGGCATCGTCAGCTCGCGGCCGGTCCGGCGCCACCACTGGCGCATGTCCTTGAGCCACTTGGTGCCTTCGTTATCCTTCAACTTCATGTCGTACCACACCGCCAGATTGCTTGCGACGGTCTGGTCGGGACCTTCGATCCACACGGCCACATACGGGCGGTGGTATTCGGCCACATTGAGCCGAGGGATCTCGACCTTTACAGTCAGATCGGCCGCCTGCGCATGGCCGACAAGCAGCGTGGTCACGGCGGCGGGGATCAGAATACGCATGCAAACCTCGTCAATGAATGAAAACGATCGCCAGCACCACCGGTATCGCCACCCCCAGCGCCACCATGGGCCAGGTGACGGGGCGGTTGCGCGCGTGGAGCTGGAGCAGGAAGAGTCCGGTCACGCAAAAGACCAGACAGGCCACCGCAAACACGTCGATGAACCATTTCCAGGCCTCGCCCGTGCTGCGTCCCTTGTGCAGGTCATTGAAGTACGACACCCACCCGCGGTCAGTCAGCTCGAAGCTGTACGCGCCGTCGGCCCGGTCTATGCTGACCCACGCATCGCCGCCCGGCCGGGGCAAGGCCACGTACACCTCGTCATCGGTCCATTCGCCCACCTGGGCATCGACCGACGCGGGCAGCTGGCTGCTGAGCCAGTCAGCCACCGCGCCCGGCAGCGGCGCCTTGGCAGGTGACGGCGCAGCGGGCAGCAAGGCGAGCATGGAACCAGGCAACTGGCCTTCCTTCGTCGTGACCTTGGGCCGTGCTTCGATCTGCGCGGCATGATTCAGGGTGATGCCCGTCACCGAAAACGCGATCATCGCGACCAGGCAAACGGCCGAGCTGATCCAGTGCCACTGATGAAGGTGCTTGAGCCAGAAGGACCGGCGTTGTTGTCCCGCGAATCGGTCAGACGGTGTGTCCATGAACGCCGGAAAATACGTAAGTATCGAAAGGCGGTCATGATAACAATTCTCAATCACCTTTGCCATGCCTGGCGGACCCGGCGCGCAACTCAGGGCGCCTTCGCGTGCGTCCTTGCGGGACGCCACGGGCGCACTCGGTGCTTGCGAATGAGAAAGGTGCTGGCCGATGCGGTCGCGGCCGACGTCCGCTTCAGGACCGTGCTTACGTTGCCGGACGAAGTTTTCCGATGACGTCGAGCAAGTGGTCGAACAGCACGGGCTTGGCGAGATGGGCGTCGAAACCTTTGGCGCCTGCGCGCAGGTTTTCTTCCTTGCCCCAGCCATAACCCGACAAGGCAATGGCCGGAATGTCGGCGGTGCGCGGATCGTCGCGCAAATGGGTCAGCAACTCATAGCCATCCATGCCCGGCATGGCGATGTCTGAGATCAGCAGGTCAAAGTGCTGGCGTTCGACCTCCGCCAGTGCCTGATCGCCGCTGGATGCGGTGACGACATCGGCGCCTTCGAGTTCGAGGAGTTCCGAAAAAGCGTCGAGTGCGTCGACGGAATCATCCACGAGCAGGACACGCAGGCCGGACAGTGCCTCTGGCGTGCCAACGCCGGGGCCCGAGCTTGTTGTCATGACAAATCCTGGAAAATCGTGCCGTGCATAAGCACGGAGTGCGTCTCGGGGCCAGTTCATCGGACGCGCGACCACGGGTGCGACGTCCGATGCATTCCGATGCGCCGAGCCTGCCGGCGCGAAGGAATCGGTTTATTCATCGCCTTCCAGGCGAATTCCGACCTTGAGACTCACCTGGTAATGCGCAACCTGGCCGTTCTCGATGTGGCCACGTGTCTCCGTCACTTCAAACCAGGCCAGGTGGCGCAGTGTCTGCGAAGCGCGATTGATGGCGTTCTTGATGGCGTCTTCGATGGATTCGGTGGACGACCCGACGAGTTCGATCTGCTTGTAGACGTGCTCTGACATAACCACCTCCATTGTTGTATGTACGGCCAGAACAGCAAGCGTCGTGCCCAGACGAGGCTGGTTGAGCAAGACAAGGCGCGGCGTCGAAAACGCACGATACGGCTACGTCAGCGTCGGCATTTTGCGGTTATCTCACGCAAGAATTACCGATAGTCTGACAACGGCCTGAACCAATTCCCCACATTGCCAGGCGAGTTGACGTGGCTCCCCAGACTTGGTTAAGGTGAACCCATGTTGCGGCGCACCATCACGCCGCAGGAGCCGTTCATCATGCCCAGAGGTCTTTTTGCTGCACTGCGCACCACTTTTGATCACGCCGGAAAACGCGTGAAAGCCGCCGTCCAGGATGTGGCGCTACCCGGCGTCCGCAAGATCACCCGCGCGTCGCCGGCGAAACCGGTCCGGACCCCGAGCGATCATGGCAAGCCCGACGTGAAGTCGGCTTCCAGGATCACGCATCACGCCGTGCCCGCCTCCGCTGTCCCGAGACCGGTTCACGCGCCCGAAGACCATGTATTCGCCAATGCATCGGGCCGCCGCCGGTATCTGCTGTACGTGCCTGCCAGCTACCACGGACAGTCCGTGCCGCTGATCGTCATGCTGCATGGCTGTACCCAGCTGTCTTCCGACTTCGGCATGGGCACCCGCATGAACGCAGCCGCCGAACGCGAAGGGTTCATCGTGGCCTATCCCGAGCAGCCTCGCGTGGCCAACATGTCCAAGTGCTGGAACTGGTTCAATCCTGAAGACCAGCAACGCGAGTCAGGCGAACCCTCGCTGATCGCGGGTATCACGCGCGAGGTGATGGCATCGCACGCGATCGATCCGTCCCGGGTCTTTATTGCCGGCTTGTCTGCCGGAGGCGCCATGGCGGCGATCATGGGTCACGCGTATCCCGACCTGTATGCCGCGGTGGGTGTGCATTCCGGGCTGGCCTATGGGTCGGCCAACAGTGTGTCGTCGGCTTTGTCGGTCATGCGTGGCCACAGCGAGGCGCAACGGCCGGTGGCGACCGTGCCTCCGGCGCCCCGCCTGCCTCTCATTGCTTTCCAGGGCGACGCCGACGAAACAGTGCATCCGCAAAATGTCGAGTGGCTGCTGTCTGACGTGACGGCCGCGGTCGGGAAGGCCGATCACATCGTGAGCGAAACCGGACAGGTGACAGGCGGACACGCTTACACGCGAACGGTGTACCGCGACGGACGCCGCGGCGTACTGGCCGAGCGCTGGGTCGTGCACGGCGGTGGACATGCCTGGTTCGGCGGCGATCCGTCAGGCACCTATACCGATGATCTTGGCCCGGATGCCACGCGCGAGATGATCCGGTTCTTCCTGGCGCACCCAAAGAAACTGGAAAAAGCGGCGGCTTGACGGAAGTTGGTGCAACATAGGTGGATGTTGCCAGCAGTCTCACGAAAACGATGTAGTCCTCGCGGCGGATCGCCAGACCATCCAAATCCCCGCACGATACGGCCTCAGCGTCACAGTCCTTCAAAGGCGGCCCGTATCAATGACTACGCGACCCTCTTCGCGGCGACCTGCGCCAGTCCGGCTCGTTGCCGGATTTGCTCTTACTGTCGTAACACTCGCACTCTGGTCTCCGGCCGTCATGGCCACCGGCCCTTCGGCCGCGACCGAAATCTATAAGTACCAAGATCCTTACGGCAACTGGCGGACCATGACGGTCCCCGCCGGCATGGCCAAGTACTACTACTCGGCCCAGGGCCGGAAGCCACCGGAAGAAGCCAAGCCCAAGGTGGCTGTGGCCGCGCCGGCCACAGCTTGCCCGCCATGCAGCAGCACGCCCGTCAAGGCGGATGCAAAGACGTCCGATGCGCCAAAAGTGGCGCGCCTGCAGGATCATCCAGGCCTGCACAGCCTGAAAGACGTGATTGGTCAGGCCGCAAGTGTGACGGGCGTCGACCGCTTTCTGATCAGCGCCGTGATCGCCATCGAATCGGGCTTCCAGAAAGACGCGCGTTCCCCCAAGGGCGCACTGGGCTTGATGCAGTTGATGCCGCAGACCGCGATTTCGCTGGTCAGCGTCAAGAACATTGAAACCGCGTTGGTGGATCCCGCAACCAACGTCGGCGCCGGCGCGCGCCACCTGAAACGCCTGATTGACATGTATCCGGGCCGGCTCGACCTGGCTCTGGCCGCATACAACGCCGGTGAAGGATCAGTTGCCAAGTACGCAGGCATCCCGCCGTTCGCCGAAACCCAGGCGTACGTGCGCAACGTGATGGCGCTGTACCAGTTGTACGAAGCAGCGTATGCGGCTACGCATCCACCCGCGCAGAAACCCGGCCGCGCGGCCACCTTGCGCGCCTCGGCGACCCCGGCGTCGGCCTGGGCGCGGTCGATGCAGGTGGTGACGGCAGCGGAAGTGCGCTAGCGCGGACCCGCCACTCAATTGCGCTGCATGCCTGCCACCAGCATATCGACGTTATGTCGCATCATCGCCAGGTAGGTGGGCGCGGGGCCGTCGGAGGCCGACAAGGCATCCGAGTACAACCGGCCGCCTGGCTGCGCACCGGTCTCGCGCGCGATCTGTTCCACCAGAAGCGGGTTGGCAATGTTCTCCAGAAATAACGCCTTGACCTTCTCGCGCCGCATCAGCCGGATGATCTCGGCCATGCCGCGCGCGCCTGCGTCGGCGTTGGTGCTCACACCCGCTACCGCCACCATCGTCACGCCATACCGGGCCGCGAAATAGCCGAACGCATCGTGCGACGTAATGACCTTGCGCTTGCCGGCCGGCACCTGGCCGATGCGCTGCGTGATCCAGCCATCCAGTTCCATCAATCGCGCGGTGTAGGCCGTGGCCCGCTGCGCGTACCCATCAGCGCCCGCCGGGTCGGCGCGTGTCAGGCCGGCGGCAATATTACGCACGTAGATCACCACATTGCGGGGATCCTGCCAGGCGTGGGGATCGATGGACCCGTGATCGTGACCGTGGCCCGGGCGCGCATGATCATGCCCCGGCGCGAGCCCGGTCGCGGCTCCCTGAGCACGCCGGTCCGGTGCGCCACCCCGCTCCGGCATCGTCGGCAGCCCTTTTGACGCCTCGACCACGATCCGCCCGGCGCCGGCCCCGCCGGTGCTGGCCAGCCGGTCCATCCAGCCATCGAATCCCAGGCCGTTGATGACCAGTACCCTGGCCGCCGCCACCGTCTTCACATCCTTGGGCGCCGGCTGGAACACGTGGGCATCGCTGTCGCGGCCCACCAGCGTCGTCACGGCGACGCGGTCCCCGCCCACTTCGCTGACGAGGTCCCCCAGGATGCTGAAGCTGGTCACGACCGGAATGGGCAACGACGCCGTGCCCGGGGAGGAAGCCTGCGCGGCCGCCCGATTCGGCAATGCCATCACCGGCAGCATCGCCACGACGGCCAGCGCCATCCATTTCTTGAACATGGGATTTCCTTGTAGATAGGGTAAAGACCGCGACCTGCTCAGGATCGATAGGACAGGCCGCGCCGGAAGGCCATGGCAGCGAACAGCGCCAGCAGATAGATGGCCCCCGCTGTCAGTACGATGGCCGGGCCCGAGGGCAGATTGCCGTGGTACGACAGCAGCAGGCCCACATAGGCCGAGGCCGCGGCGATCGCCATGGCCACGCCGATCTGGCCCGGCAGGCTTCGCGCCCACAAGCGGGCGCTGACCGCAGGCAGCATCATCAGTCCCACGGCCATCAAGGTGCCCAGCGCCTGAAAGCCGGCCACCAGGTTCAGCACCACCAGGCCCAGGAAGACGCCGTGCCCCACCGCGCCGCTTTTGCCAAGGCTGCGCAGATACTCAGGATCGAAACTATCCACCACCCACATCCGGTAGAACAGGGCCAGCATGACCAGCGTCAGGCTCGTCACCCCCGCCAGAAACAGCAACGCCCCATCATCGACGGCGAGCACCGATCCGAACAGGATGTGCATCAGATCCAGATTGCTGCCCCACCTGGACACCAGCAGCACGCCCAGCGACAACGAGATCAGATAGAAGGCGGCAAAACTGGCGTCTTCTCGCAAGGCGCCCGCACGGGTCACGGCGCCCGCGCCGATCATCACAGCCAGCCCGACAGCGAGCCCGCCCAGGCTCATGGCCGTCAGCGACAGGCCGAACAGGATGAAGCCCAGCGCCGCGCCGGGCAGGATCGCGTGGCTCAGCGCATCGCCGACCAGGCTCATGCGCCGCAGCACCAGAAAGACGCCGACCGGCGCGCAGCCGATCGCCAGCGCCAGGCACGCCGCCAGCGCGTGCCGCATGAAGGAAAATTCCGTGAAGGGCTGCCACAGCAGCTCGGCAGCGGTCATGGCAGGACCTCCTGCGTCGCGCCCCAGGCGACCGGCCCGCCTGCCAGGACCAGGGTGTGCGAAAAGTGTGCCCTTACCATCGCAAGGTCATGCAACACGGCGATCACGGTTCGGCCCTCTCGTCCCCACGCCAGCATCAGGTCCAGCAGAATGCGTGTCGTTGCTTCGTCCACTGCGGCGAACGGCTCGTCCAGCAGCAGCACCGGCGCGTCCTGCAGACACAGGCGCGCGAACAAGACGCGCTGGAACTGGCCGACCGACAAGGCGGCGATCGACCGCCCCGCCATCCCGGCCATGCCGACCGCCCCCAGCGCCGCGTCAATCCGCCCCCGCAGGCGCGGAAAGAACGCGCCTGCCCAGCCGCTGTGGGCCCAGTCGCCCATGCCGACCAGGTCGCCCACCGACATGGGAAAGGTGCGGTCCAGGGCGGCGTGTTGCGGCAGATAGGCCACCTGTGCCGGGCCAAGGCCGCCACGATCCACGTGGCCCGTTGCGCACGCCACCAGGCCGGCCATGGCCTTGAGCAGCGAACTTTTGCCCGCCCCATTGGCGCCAACGATCGCGGTCAGCGCGCCGGCCTGGAAGGCGCCGGACACAGGCGCGAGCGCCAGGTGCGAGCCGTAGCCGACCGAAACGTCATGCAGTTGCAGCATCGGCGATCAGTCCGCCATCGCCCAGCCCACCGCGGCCCACAACAGCATCAGGGCAGGCAGAATGGCAAGCAGACGGGACGTGGCGGACAACGCAAGCATGCTGGGGCGTGGTAAACGGGAGGCGGTGTCGGACTGGCCGCAAGGCCGCTTTGCATCGAAAATAAAAAACGCCATGGCCGGCTTTTGAATCGCTAATGCAACAGAGTATCATTAATCCAATGTCAGGAGAATCGATGACCCCGCTTGGTACGCAGGACACCCACACCGCACCTTGCAGGCTGTTTGCCCGACGCCATGGCCAGCTGGCAAGGCGGCTCGCGCGTTGCCTTGCCGGCTGGCTGGCCGGATGGCGCGCGCCTGTCCACGGGCGCATCAGCGGGACCTGCCGCCGATCCGGCCGCCTCGGCTCCGTTGCCGGCGTGTGTCGCGCGCTCACCCTGTGCTTGCTCGCTTTCCTGCTTCCAGCGATTTCCGTCCACGCACATCCGCACTCCTGGATCGACGTGCGCAGCGCCGTCCTGTTTGCCGATGACGGCCGCATTACCGGGCTCGAACAGCAATGGACCTTCGATGAGCTCTACACCAGCTACGTCGTCGAAGAAATGGGCGGCGGCAAGAAGCCGTCGGCCAAGGTCGTGAGCCAATTTGCGCCCAAGGTCATCGCCAATCTCGAGCCTTTCCGTTATTTTGTCGACATCACTGCCGACGGCAAGCCCGTGAAACCAGCGCGGGTCACGCAATACGCCAGCGAGATGCGCGGTCAGCGGCTGTGGCTGCGCTTCGTCGTGCCGCTCGCCAGCCCGATCGACCCACGGCGGCAAGCCACTGCCTTCAGCGTCTACGATCCAACCTACTATATCGCCATGGAACATGCCGACCTGCGCGCCGTCAGCCTGACAGGCGCCCCCTCCGCCGCCTGCCAGCCTGCCCTGGAACGTTCGACGCCGTCCCCCAGCGTGCTGGCGCGCGCCTTTTCCATGGACGCCGGCGCGCCGGCCGACGACACGCTGGGCCGGCAGTTTGCCCAGAAGGTGGTGCTGACATGCCGGTAGCCCTGGCGCGATGGACCCGTCCTGGCATCGGCCTGGCGGCGGTGGGCCTGCTGATGCTGGCGTGCGCGGCGTCTATCCTGCTGTCGGATCCGGCCGGCATGACCACCGTGACGACCGGCACCCGCCTGCAAGACTGGCTGATCGGCATCCAGGGCGTGCAGCGCGACCTGCATCGCGACCTGGCATCGGCCCTGCGCGACGTGTCCCGCGCGGGTTTCACGGCGGCATGGCCCCTGGTGGTCTTGAGCGCCCTGTACGGCGTGTTCCATGCCGCCGGGCCGGGTCATGGCAAGGCCGTCATGGCCACCTACCTGACCACCCAGGATGCCCACCTGGGCCGGGGCATCGTGCTGTCGGTGGTTTCGTCATTGTTCCAGGGCGTGGTGGCGATCGTGCTGATCGAAACCGTGCTGGGCGTCGTCGGCATGTCGATGCGCCGCGCGCAGGCGACCAGCGTGCAGTTCGAAGCCGTCAGCTTCGGCCTTCTGGTGTTGCTGGGACTGATGCTGATGGTGACGCACGGCCGCCGCCTGCTGCGCCAGCGCCGCGCGATGAAGGCACCCTCCCCGACCTCCCCTTCCCTGTTCGCATCGGGCGGACAGTGGAAGGCGGTGTGCGACGATTGTGGATCCTTTCACGCGCCCAATGCCGACCACCTGCGGCAGCCCTTGACCGCCCGGCACCTGATTGGCGTGGTGCTGGCCATCGGCCTGCGGCCCTGCTCGGGCGCGGTGCTGGTTCTGCTGGTCGCACACGCGCTGGACCTGCGGTGGGCGGGCATCGCGGCGGTCGTCGCCATGTCGATGGGCACCGCCCTGACCGTGTCGGTCCTCGCGGCCGTGTCGGTGCTGGCGCGGCGGGTCGCGCTGCGGATGATCGGCGGCAATGCCCGGGCGGCGTGGGCGAATATGGCGCTGTCGGGCGTCGGGGTGCTTGGCGGTGCGGCCATTTGTATGATGGGCCTCGCCCTGCTGGGCGCCACCCTTGCCACGCCTGCCCACCCCCTTTTCTGACATGGCCGCGACTCCAACGTCTGAACGATCCCTGAAGCTGACCCTGTGGCTGGTGGCCATCGGGTTTTTCATGCAGACGCTGGACACGACGGTCGTCAATACCGCCCTGCCCGCCATGGCCGCCAGCCTGGGCGAAAGTCCGCTGCGCATGCAGTCCGTCGTGATTGCCTACACGCTGACCATGGCCGTGCTGATTCCGGCGTCGGGCTGGATGGCCGATCGCTTCGGCACCCGCATCGTCTTCTTTTCGGCCATCGTGCTGTTCACGGCCGGATCGGCGTTGTGCGCCAGCGCCCAGTCGCTCAACCAGCTGGTGGCGTGGCGGGTGCTGCAGGGAGCCGGCGGCGCCATGTTGCTGCCGGTGGGCCGGCTGGCGATCCTGCGGACCTTTCCCCGCGAACGGCTGCTGCCCGCCATGAGTTTCGTCGCGATTCCCGGCCTGGTCGGCCCACTGGTCGGCCCTACCGTGGGCGGCTGGCTGTCGGAATGGGCGTCGTGGCACTGGGTGTTCCTGATCAACATTCCCGTAGGCATCGCAGGCGGCATCGCCACCTGGCTGCACCTGGCCGACAGCCGCGAAACCCACCCCCACCGCTTCGACCTGGGCGGCTACCTGATGCTGGCCTTCGGCATGGCAGCAATTTCTCTCGCGCTCGACGGCCTGTCCGGCGCCGGGATGCGGCACGCGCCGGCCTTCGTGTTGCTGATCTTCGGCATCGTGGCGGTGGTGGCCTACTGGCTGCACGCCCACCGCAAGCCCGATCCCATTTTTCCGCCAGACCTGTTCGCCATCCACACCTTTACCGTGGGCATGCTGGGCAGCCTGTTCGCCCGGATTGGCGCTGGCGCCATGCCCTTTCTGCTGCCGCTCCTGCTGCAGGTCAGCCTGGGCTATTCACCCTCCCATGCGGGCATGATGATGCTGCCGGTGGCCGCGGCAGGCATGCTCAGCAAACGCATCGCCACTCCCTTGATCACCCGGCTGGGCTACCGCAGCGTGCTGGTCTGGAACACCCTGCTGGTCGGATCGCTGATGGCGGTGTTCGCGTTGATCGGGCCGACGCAGCCGGTTGGCGTCCACCTGTTGCTGCTGGCCGTCTTCGGCGCGGTCAATTCGCTGCAGTTCACCGCGATGAACACCTTGTGCATCAAAGACTTGCAGCCGCATAACGCCAGTTCGGGCAACAGCCTGTTTTCCATGATCCAGATGTTGTCGATGAGCCTGGCGGTCACCACGGCGGGCGCCGTGCTCAGCGCCTTCACGCGCGTGACCGACCATGGCAACCCCGGCGACACCCTGGCGGCCTTTCACGCCACCTTCCTGTGCGTGGGCCTGATCACGGCGGCATCGGCGTGGATCTTCTGGCAGTTGTCGCCCGACGTGACGTCCACCAAGCGCAAGGAAGTCGAGATCGACGTTGCGTGACGGCCGGCCGGCCGCGCCAGGCCGCGTGGGCAAAGGCGTCCACCCCGCCCGGCGCGTCAGGCGGCATGGTCGGGTAAAATCGATCCTTTGCCTGCGATCAAGACGCCATGTGGTTCAAGAACCTGCTGATTTACCGCCTTCCCGCCCCCTGGGCCATGACGTCCGAACAACTCGAGGAATTGCTGGCCGAACAAGCCTTCACGTCGGGCTCGAGCCAGGAAATGCAGACGCAGGGCTGGGCGCCGCCCCGTGAAAACGGCGGCCTGGTGTACGGCCTGGGCGGCCACCTGCTGCTAAACCTGCGCACCGAAAAGAAACTGCTGCCGGCCAGCGTCGTGAACCAGGTCGCCAAGGCCAAGGCGCAGGAAATCGAAGAGCAGCAGGGCTTCAAGCCCGGCCGCAAGCAGATGAAGGAAATCAAGGAAAACGTGACGGAAACCTTGATGCCTCGCGCATTCAGCATCCAGCGCGACACGCGCGCGTGGATCGACACCAAGAACGGCTGGCTGGTGCTGGACGCGTCGTCGCCCACCAAGGCCGACGAATTCCTGCAGTTGCTGAACAAGTCGGTTGAACGCATGCCGATGGCCAATCTGCACGTCGAGATTTCGCCAGCCACCGCCATGACCGAATGGCTGTCCAGGGACGAAGCGCCCGCCAACTTCACGATCGACCAGGACACCGAACTGCGTTCGTCGGGCGAAGGCCGCGCCACCGTGCGTTACGTGCGCCAATCGATCGAAGCCGACGACGTCCGCCGCCACATCGAAGCCGGCAAGCAGGTTACCCGTCTGGCCATGACCTGGACCGACCGGATCTCGTTCGTCCTGACCGAATCCCTGGCGATCAAGCGCGTTGCCCCGCTGGACGTCATCAAAGAGAACACCGATTCGACCGGCGTCAATGACGACGAACGTTTCGACAGCGACTTCACCATGATGACCGGCGAAATCGGCAAGTTGCTGGCCGACGTGGTGGACGCGCTGGGCGGCGAAAAGAAGGACTGATCTGATCAGCGCGGCCGCATTGCGGCCCGCGCCGTCATGATCCCCAGCGCCGGAAACAGGGCAAAGAGCGCGAACACCGCCACCGCGGCGTGTTTCGCTCCCTCGACACCGCCCGGGGTGGTCAGCCCGGCTGCATTCGCCACCCAGCCTGCTAGCGCCGCGCCGATGGCCATTGCGTACAGCTGCACGGTCGTGACGGCGGACGACGCCAGGTTGGCCTCTTCCGGCCGCGCCGAGCGGAACACCCGCGTCACCAGGTGCGGCCAGCACAGGCCGACACCAAAGCCGACGCCGCCCAAGGCGATGCACAGCACGACGAAGCCGGCCAGGCCCTCGACCCAGGCCGGCTGCGGCAGCAGCACGGCCAGCGCCAGCAAGGCCGCCATCATTACGATTGGCCCCAGCCCTACCAACCGCACGGCTGACGGGCCGGTGCGACCGGAAAACAGCAGCGCCGCGACCGTCCAGCCGCCCGCCATCACGGCAGTCAGGTAGCCCGCTTCGAGCGGGCTGCGGCCATGGATCACCTGCAAGAAATACGGCGCGAAGATCTCGGTCGTCACGCCCAGCATCAGCAAGGCCATGGTGGCGTAACAGGCGCCCAGCACCGTGCGGACCGAATACGCGCCGCTGGGCAGCAGACGCACTGCGCTGCGGCCATCAAGCCAGGCAATCGTGCCGCCCATGACCACGCCCAAGGCCACGCAGGCGATACGTGCAACGTTGTCGTCGAACAGGCTGCCTACCGAAAACGCCAGGACCGATCCGGCCAGCAGGCCCAGCCGGCCCCACGCCACCGTGACCTTGGTCGGCCCGCGCGCGTCTTGCGCCGGCACCAGGGAACTGACGATCACCGCCAGCAAGGCGGCCACGGGCAGCAGCGCCCAGAACGCCAGCCGCCAGTGCCCGGACTGCGCGAACATGCCGCCGATCGCCGGCCCGGACAGCGTTGCGACGCCCCACATGGCCGACACGAAGGCCAGCGCGCGCGCCCACAGTCGCGATTCATAAACCAGCCGGATCAACGCGTACGACAGGGCCAGCAGCAACCCGCCCGCAAGACCTTGCAGGGTGCGGCCCGCCAGCAAGACCGCCATGGCCGGCGCGATCGCGCACACCACGGTGCCCAGGCAGAACACCACCAGCGCCGAGAGGTAAGCCTTGCGCGGCCCGAGCCGGCCGATCAGCCGCGACGACAGCGCCGAGCCCAGGATGGACGCGATCACGAACAGCGTCGTGCTCCACGCATACACTTCCAGCCCGCCAATGTCCTTGACGATCGACGGCATGACCGTCGTCACCACATAGACGTTGATGGCGTGCAGCGCCACTCCACCCGCCAGCGCGAGCGAGCGCAGTCCGTTGCGGCCGGTCATCAGTTCCAGCAGCGAAGAAGATTCGTGTTCAGTGGCCATTGCGTGAAGCGGGCGGCGTCCGATCGGCAGGACCGGCTTCGTCCCGGGCGCGCAGACTGGGCCTCGGGAAGGACAAAACCGGCGCGTCGGCACCGCGTATCTTTGTTGGTGAGGCGCCACGATACCTGAAAGGGTTTTCACGCACCTGGAAGGTGCACCCATTCGTAGGGGCTTCAAAGGGAATTCAAGGGAAGGGAGCAACCGGGCATCGGACACCGGCCCGGACCCCCAATAAAAATCGGGTCCGATGCCCGGTTCGACAGCCGGCGCAAGCCGGAGGGGAGTCGAACAGGACAGCGGACCCGATGCAGGTTCGCCAGACGATCCCGACGGTGCCAGCTGCGGGGAGGTGGTCGGACGGGGAATCCGCCGCGCCACCAGAAGGCACATTCGGGGGCCGGATCATCGCGCAGACTTGCCGCTGCGTCGCTCCCGCAGGAGGAGATGACCTGGCCCTACCAGCCGGCGCCGCCCGTCCGGGCGCGGCGCCGGCCGTTCAGACCGCCTCGGAAGGCGAATGCGAAAGCGGTTTGGCGGTACGCGCCTGATTCACCATGCGGGCGCCGCCCAGCACGCCGATCAGCGCCAGGGGTAGGCGGCCCAGACGATCCAGGGGTTGGCCGCCACATACGGGGCCACCAGGGGCTCGCCCGCCACCATCTTGACCGAGGTGATGACCAGCACGCCGGCGCCGATGTACATGATTTGCGGATACTTGCCGAGCAGCGCCAGGATCAGGCGGCTACCCCAGACCATGATCGGCACGCTGATCAACAGACCCAGAATGACGAGCAGGAAGTTGCCGTGCGCGGCGCCTGCCACGGCCAGCACGTTGTCCACGCCCATGACGGCGTCGGCGATGATGATGGTCTTGAGCGCGGCGGCGAACGTCACCGTGCCGCCATGCTCTTCGTGACCGCCCTCGCCCGCCGTCAACAGGCGGTAGGCGATCCACAGCAGCGCCAGTCCGCCCACGAGCAGCAGGCCCGGGATCTTGAGCAGCCAGACCACGACCAGGGTCATGAGGGTACGGACGACGATGGCGCCCACCGTGCCCCAGACGACGGCTTTTTTCTGCAGGTGTTTCGGTAGATTGCGTGCTGCAAGCGCGATGACGATCGCGTTGTCGCCGGCCAGCACGATGTCGATCACGATGATCGCGCCGAGGGCCATAAGGAACTGCATGGTGAAAGTTTCGGCGGCAAGCGCGCTGAGCCATTCCATGAACGGATCTCCAGACAAAGGTTGAGTGACCTCAGCTGGCGCAGGAATGACGTGGGGGTTGGGAGCCCATTGCATATCCTGACACCAGGCTGCAAAGGTCTTGTCCAGTCACTGTGAGTGACCTGTACGACCGGAAGGAGGCGAGCCCCTACGTATTGACGATCGTACAAAAGAGCTTGCGCTCTCGAACTACTCCCCTTTGGAGGGGCAGCGTATGACGCTGCTGGACTGCATTTTCCGGATCCGCCGGACAATGTCAACCATAAAGGGCGGATTGTTACGGTTGCGACATACCGGGAGATACCCTGATCCGGCCTTGCCCGGCAGGCATCGCGGCGCGTGGGTTGCGGCATGTCGGCGCTGAACGCTGAACGCTGAACGATGAACGCTGAACGCTTAACGCTTAACGCTTAACGCCCAACGCCGAACGCTTAACGCCGAACGTCCAACGCCGAACGCTTAACGCCAAACGCCGGCACGGCGTACGCAGCCCCGGCATTGCGTACGCAGCGCCGGCACGGCGTACGCAATGCCGGCACGGCCTACGTGTGCTGGCGCCGCAGGCCGACACCGTGCCGCCGTCGCTTACTCTGGGTTGACGCCGGCGGCCTTCATGACCGGGCCCCACTTTTCGACTTCTGCCTTCAGGTGCGTACGCAGCCCTTCCGTCGATGCCTTCTCAGGCGTGGCGATGATGGCGCCCAGCTTGGCCATCGCGTCCTTGAACTTCGGGTCCGCCAGGCCGGCCAGCAGCGCGGCGTTCAGCCGATCCACCACCGGCTTGGGCGTGCCCTTGGGCAGGTAGATGCCGTGCCACACCACCATCTCGAAGTTGTCCAGGCCTTGCTCGGCCAGGGTCGGCAGGTCCGGCAACACGGCCAGGCGCTGCTTCGTGGTCGCGCCATAGGCCTTCACGCGGCCCGACTGGATCAGCTGCGTCGTTTGCGTTGTCTGATCGCACAGCAGGTCCACCTGGCCGCCCTGCAGATCCGTCATGGCCGGCCCCGTGCCGCTGTACGGAATCGTCGTCACGTCCATCATATTGATGCGGCTCAGGAACAACACCCCGCACAACTGCGATACCGCGCCCATGCCCGCGTTGGCCAGATTGACCTTGCCGCGATTGGCCTGCAGATAGGCGTACAGCTCTTTGTAGTTGTTGGGCGGCAGGTCCTTGCGGCCCACCAGCGTCATGGGCACGTCAACGACCTGGCCGACGTATTCGAAGTCGGTCAACGGATTGAAGCGCAGCTTCTTGTACAGGGCCGGCGCGGTCGACATGCCGGTGTGGTGGATCAGTGCGGTGTAGCCGTCGGGCGCGGCGCGAGCCACCGTGTCGGACGCAATGGTGCCGCCCGCGCCCGTCTTGTTCTCGGCCACGACGGTGACGCCCAGGTTCTGCCCCATGGCTTCGGCCAGACGCCGCGCGACCACGTCGGTCGGGCCGCCGGCGGCAAACGGGATGATCAGCTGAATGGGGCGGCTGGGAAAGTTCTGGGCGAATGCGCTCAGCGATGCGGCGCTTAGAACGGTAGCCAGGATCAGGCGATGCAGCATGAGTAGTCTCCTCGAGGTGGACAGAAACGCACCGGTCAGGCTCTGGCCTTTTTGTTGTTGCCGGGACGGTAGAACAGAACAGGGTGTGCGGCCTGGCGCGGTTCCGCCACTAGGCAACGCACTGATAGATCGGTACCGCGAAACTTCAGGTCGTACCGGCTCGCGCGCCCCGCTGCGCCAGCCGCTGCGCGCGCTTGATGACCGGCGCATCGACCATCTTGCCATCCAGCTGGAACGCGCCGCTTTCCGACCCGGCGTGATCCAGCACCCGGCGGGCCCACTCCTGCTGCGCGGGTGTGGGCAGGAAACTGTCGTTCAACACCGGCACGTGGGTGGGATGGATGCACAACGCGCCGCCGAATCCCATGTCGCGGGCCCGGCCGGCCGACACCGCCAGACCGTCCAGATCGCGGATCGCCGCATGTACGCCATCCAGCGGCGCGGCCAGGCCCGCAACGCGTCCATGCAGCAGGACCGCATACCGGCCCTGATCCAGAATCATGGCCGCCGCGGCGCTATCGGGATCCAGATCCAGGTCCAGCCCCAGGTCCAGGCTGCCAAACGCCAGGCGTCGCACACCGGGCGACGCCGCGACGGCTGCCAGGTTGACCAGGGCCGCCGCGCTCTCGATGATCGGCCACAGCGGTTTGCCGAAGCCTGCCGCGTGCGCCACGATCTCGGCGCTGTCCGCCTTGGGCAACAGCACGGCCGACACGTTGGCATGGCGCCGGCACATGGCCAAGTCCGCCTCGGCCCAGTCGGTATCGACCGCATTCACGCGAACGACCACCTGCCGTCCGGGGGATGCGGCCAGCCAGGCGGCCAACTGGTCGCGCGCGGTGGCTTTGTCGCCCGGCAACACCGCGTCTTCCAGATCGATGATGACGGCGTCGGCGCCGGTCGCCAGCGCCTTGTCGAAGCGGTCGGGCCGCGAGGCCGGGACGAACAGCGCCGAGCGCGCCAGGTCCAGCGACGCGGCGGAGTTGCCAGCGGGGGAGACGCCGCCGGATGCGTACGTGGAATGCAGCGGGTCGGAAGCGCCAAGGGAGGGTTCGCTCATGGCTCAATCCTCGCCACGGCGCGGGGCCGGGTGGTTCACGCCAGTATCAGCCAGGCCAGTATCAGCCAGGCGAGTGCCCGCCAGGCGATCGGCAGCCAGGCCGGTGCCAGTCTTAGCCGCCGCCAATCCCAGTTCGGCCAGGATGGCCTCGGTATGCTGGCCGACCGCCGGGATCGCGTCCATACGCGCCGTGTAGGCCTCGTTCGACCCCGGCGGCCACAGCGCCGGCAGGCGTCCCACGGGGCTGTCGACCTCGGTCCAGCGGGCGCGGGCCCGCAGTTGCGCGTGGTCCCACACACCCTGCATGTCGTTCACGCTGGCATTGGCGATCTGCGCGCCTTCTAACAGGTCGATGATGCGATCGCGCGTCAGGCCGCCAAAGATCTCGACGATCAAGGCGCGCAATTCCGTGCGATGCGCGGTGCGTGCGCCATTGCTTGCAAAGCGTTCGTCCTGGGCCAATTCCGGCCGGCCCAGGACCTTGTCGCAGAACACCGTCCATTCGCGTTCGTTCTGCAGGCCCAGCATGATCGTGCCGCCATCGCCTGACGGGAAAGGGCCATACGGATAGATCGTGGCGTGCGCGGCGCCTGAACGCGCCGGCGGCGTGGCGCCGTTGAAGGCGTAGTACATCGGGTAGCCCATCCACTCCACCATGCTTTCCAGCATGGACACGTCGATGCGGCTGCCTTTGCCTGTCGTGGCGCGCAACAGCAGTGCCGACAGGATGCTTGAGTACGCATACATGCCCGCCGAGATGTCGGCAATGGATGCGCCAGCCTTGGACGGTTCATCGGGCGTGCCCGTCACCGACAGGAAGCCGCTTTCGCTCTGGATCAGCAGGTCATAGGCCTTCTTGTCCTGGAAGGGACCGCCCATGCCATAGCCGGAAATGTCGCAGACGATCAGGCGGGGATACTTCGCATGCAGGGCTTCGAAGGACAGGCCCAGGCGCGCCGCGGCGCCAGGCGCCAGGTTCTGCACCAGCACGTCGGTGCGGGACAGCAGGCGGTCCATGACCTCGGCCGACTCGGGCGCTTTGACGTCAAGCGCCAGGCTTTCCTTGGAACGGTTGGTCCACACGAAGTGCGACGACATGCCCTTGACCCGGCTGTCATAGCCGCGCGCGAAATCGCCCGAGCCGGGCCGTTCGATCTTGATCACGCGGGCGCCCTGATCCGCCAGCTGGCGGGTGCAGAACGGCGCGGCGATCGCATGTTCAAGACTGACGACGGTGATGCCATCCAGGGGCGCGGCGCACCGGTGGCGTGGCGGCCCGTGGCCGCTACCTGCGCTGCGCTGGCGGCCTTTGACGCAGTCCCTGCGGCAGCGCCGCCAGGTTGATGCACGGCGCTCATCGGGCCCCCTTGTCGAACAGACCGGTCACCGACGCCCGATCGCGCAGCGACCACACCTGCGAAATCCATTCGGTCGCCTCCGCGTCGTCGGTCGCCTTGGAAAACTGCGTCAGCCGGCGGAACTTGTCTTCCAGTTCCGGACGGCTCAATGTGTTGTCGGGATCGCCCTTGGGCGCATCGACGGCGCAGCTGAAATGGCGGCCGTCCTGCGTATCCAGTTCGATGCGGCCCAGCCAGCGTTTGGGATAGGCGGCGTCGACTTCGGGATCCAGCACCATTTGCACCTTGTCGCGCAGCGCGGACACCCGGGGATCCGTCAGGGCGTGCGCTTCCACCCCCGCAATGCTGGCGTCGCCGTGCACCGCGATCAGGCCCAGCACCGTGCCCATCGAAAATTTGGCCTGGTGCACGGTGGTCGGCGTCGTGACCCCGCCCAGCACGTCGATCGCCGCCTGATGCACGCGTGCGGTAATTGCGCCGATGTCCTCGTGGCGCAGCCCTTCACGCTGCATCAGCACATGCAGGGCATCAGCCGCCGGGTGGGTGTGGCGGCACGACGCATGGAATTTGAAGGACGTTTCAAGCAGCGCCCAGCGCGTCCCCAGCCGGTCGGTCAGGAAAGCAGGATCGGCGTCGGTAGACATGCCGGCCGCCATGCCCTTCTCGCCATCCAGGATGCGGCGTGCGCCCGTCAGACCGTCTGCCGCCATGTAGGCCGCCAGCAAGCCGTCGGCGGCCGCCTTGGCCGTGTGCAATTGCTTGGAATCGGCGGCGTCCCTCAGGAATTCCCATAGGCCCGATGCCTGTGTGCCCGCCGACCCGACCGCATGCAGCATGGTGTCGGCATCCAGGCCCAGCAGGCGGGCGACGCCCACGGCGGCGGCCAGGGTGCCGACGGTACCGGTGGTATGGAAGACCTTGTAGTGCGAGCGGCCCATGAATTCGCCGATCCGTACGCCTGCCTCGTACCCTGCCGCTGACGCCAGCAACAGATCGGCGCCGGACTTGCCCAGGTCCTGCGCCGCGGCGAACACCGCCGGGAACACGACCGTGGCCGGATGCAGCACCGAGCTGTTGTGCAGATCGTCCTGTTCCACCAGGTGCGAGGACGCGCCGTTCACGAAAGCGGCAAAGTAAGGCGACGTACGCGTGCGGTTGACCAGCACGGTGCACGGGCCGTCGGACGGACCCATCTTCCGGGCATACCGTTCGAAAACCGGAATCGGATGCGCGCCCTTCGCGGCCAGCGCCGAGGCGGCCCAGTCAAGGAAAAGTTCCTCGGTCCGCGCGACCACTTCATCGGGCAGGTCGGAAAATTCGAGCGTGCTCAGAAATGCACACAGCTCGGCGGTCGGATGGCTGCCGCGTGGGCTCGGTTCGGAACGGGGAACGGTCATGGGCTGCCTCGCTACTCAGTAAGAACGCGGAAGATCCAGCAGGTGCTCGGCCACGTAAGCCAGGATCAGGTTGGTCGAGATCGGCGCCACCTGATACAGGCGGGTTTCACGGAACTTGCGTTCGACGTCGTATTCGCACGCAAAGCCGAAGCCGCCATGCGTCTGCAGGCAGGCGTTCGCGGCTTCCCACGACGCCTTGGCGGCCAGGTACTTGGCCATGTTGGCGCTGGCGCCGGCAGGCTGGCCCGCGTCATACTGCTGGCAGGCGCGCCACCGCATCAGGTCCGCCGCTTCCACTTCGATGTGCGCTTCGGCAATCGGAAACTGCACGCCCTGATTCTTGCCGATCGGGCGATCGAACACGATCCGTTCGTTGGCATAGTTGCGGGCCTTTTCGACGAACCAGCGGCCGTCGCCGATACATTCGGCGGCGATCAGTGTGCGTTCGGCGTTCAGCCCGTCCAGGATGTACTTGAAGCCCTTGCCTTCTTCACCGATCAGGCTGTCCAGCGGCAATTCCAGGTTGTCGAAGAACAGTTCATTGGTCTCGTGATTGACCATGTTCAGGATGGGCCGGACGCTCATGCCGTTGCCGATCGCCTTTTCCAGATCGACCAGGAAGATCGACAGGCCTTCGGACTTTTTCTTGACCTCGGACAGCGGCGTGGTGCGGGCCAGTAGGATCATGTAATCCGAATGCTGGACACGCGAGATCCACACCTTCTGGCCGTTGATGACGTACTTGTCGCCCTTCTTGACGGCCGTGGTCTTGAGCTTGGTCGTGTCGGTGCCGGTGGTCGGCTCGGTCACGCCCATGGCCTGCAGCCGGGTCTGGCCCGACGCCAGGCGCGGCAGCAGGTCCCGCTTCTGCGCTTCCGAACCGTGACGCACCAGCGTAAACATGTTGTACATCTGGCCATGGACACTGCCGGAATTGCCGCCGCAGCGGTTGATCTCTTCCAGGATCACCGATGCTTCGGACAGGCCCAGGCCCGATCCGCCGTATTCGGACGGAATCATGGCGGCCAGCCAGCCGGCTTCGGTCAGTGCGTTGACGAAGGTCTCGGGAAATCCGCGGCGCTCATCCACTTCGCGCCAGTAGGCAGCGTCGTAGGACGCACACAAGGCGCGCACGCCTTCACGGATGTCCTGGAAATCTTCGGTGGTTTGCAACGGCATACAGTCCTCGTCAGTCGAATTCGATGTCGGCGCGCTGAGCCGCGCCCTGTTGGTTGGCGGCCCACACCTGTGCATGGCCGGGTTCGGTGATACGACCGCCGACGTAGAACGCGTCGGGTACGGTCAGCGGACGGACGCCGCGAAAAGCAAATGTCTTGACCCGGGCTTCCGGGTGGGCGCGCACGAAGGATCGCAGCGCCAGCGTCGCGATCAGCGGGCCATGCACGACCAGTCCGGCATACCCCTCGACCTCGGTCACGTACGGGACGTCGTAATGGATGCGGTGCCCGTTGAAGGTCACAGCGGAATACCGGAACAGCAGCGTAGGCGTTGGCGTCACGTCTTCGCGCCATTGCGGCGCATCGACCGGCGTGTCGTCCTTGAGCTTGGGCGGCGTGGCTTCGCGGTACACGATGTCGTGGTCGTCGCGCAGCGCCAGCTGGCCCTGCTGGGAAATCTCGTGGCGCACGGTCACGAACAGCAGCGAACCGGTGCGGCCGTGTTTTTCTTCAATGCGGGTGATCGTCGACACACGATGCGCATCCACCCCAACCCGCAGTGGCGCATGGAATTCGAGCCGGCTGCCCGCCCACATGCGGTTGCGGCCTTCGGCCGGTGGCAGGAAGCCCCCACGCGCCGGATGGCCGTCCTGGCCGATGCCGTCGGGCTGCACGGGTTGCTGGAAATACGCCCAGTGCCAGAGCAGCGGCAGCGCGCCGCCCGGAGCGGGCGTCGGCTCGCCCAGCGTGGCGGCAATGCGGACGGCAAGGTTGTGGCTGATCTGGTCGGTGCAGGTTTCGGTGCGCCCAAGCCACGGGGTCGTATCCAGGCCCTTGGCCGCATTGGCGGGATCGTTTGTGGTCACTGCACCCATGTCGCTGCATTCCTGTCGTCTATCCGGAGCGCTAGGATGCGGAAAGGGGTACCCTTCTGTAAATTCACATTTTTCTTACCCGGCGTTCGTTTGCCGCGAACGCCGTGGCGGCATGGCGTGCCAGCCCGGGCCATACCTGAGTGTGCACACGCCAACCTGCGTAACCCACCACGACGCCATTCCACAACTCCATGCATTTCGATCTGGCCGATCTTCGGCTTTTCATCCAGGTGGCCCAGGGCCCCAGCCTGACGCAAGGGGCCCGGCGGGCCAGCCTGTCGCTTGCCGCGGCCAGCGCGCGCATCAAGGCGCTTGAAGGTCAGCTCAATACGCGTCTGCTGTACCGCGACAGCCGCGGGGTGGAGCTCACACCCGCGGGTCAGCGGCTGCTGCAGCACGCGCGCCTGGTGATGCGTCAGGTCGATTATCTGAAGAATGAATTCACGGACTACGGGGGCGACGGCGCCGGCCACATCCGCATCTTTGCAAACACCACGGCAACGACCGAATTCCTTCCGGAAATCCTGGCGCGTTTTCTGTCCACGCGGCCGGGGGTCACGATTGATCTGCAGGAACGCCTGACCCGCGACATCGTGCGCGGCGTGGTCGATGGGTCGACCGACCTGGGCATCACCGCCGGACCCATCGTTGCGCCCGAACTGCAAATGATCCACTTCAGCACCGATCGCCTGGTGCTGGTCGTGGCCAGCGATCATGCGCTGGCCGCGCGCGATTCGATCCGTCTGGAAGAGATCCTTGAGTACCAGCACATCGCGCTGCACGAAGGCAGCACCATGCTCGCGTTTCTGCGCGAACAGGTGGAGCAGCACGGCGTGTCGCTGCTTCTGCGCATCCAGGTCTCCAGCTTCGAAGCCGTGTGCCGCATGGTCGAAGCCGACGTCGGGATCGGTGTCATTCCTGAATCATCCGCCCTGCGGCATCGGCAGACCATGGGCATCAAGATCATCGCCTTGGACGAACCATGGGCCGTGCGGGAACGCAGCATTTTGATCCGCGATCTGGAAGGTCTGCCAGGATGCGTGCACGCGCTGGTGGCGGCGATCAAAGCGCATCAGGGGGCGGCGCGTAACCCGCACGCGCTGACTGCGCGGGACTGAGCGGCGACTTCGACAAAAGCAATGCACCGTCGCGCGCGAATTTACGTCAGCGTTGCTAGCTGCTGCAAGGTCTCAGGATAGTTCTGCACCAGACGGATCAATGTCGTCGCCTGCGCGTTGGGCTTCGCGCGGCCCTGCTCCCAATTCTCGAGGGTGCGCGTATTCGTGCGCAGGTACATGGCAAATACGGGGCGCGACATGTTGAGTCGCTCGCGGATGTCGATCAACTCTTGTGCAGACACCGGCTTCAGGTCCTGAAGCTGGACGGTATGCGTGCGTAAGGTCGTCTTGCCTTCACGCTGGCCTGCCAGTGCATCAAAACCTTCGACCAGCTCCGAAAAAATGTCGCGCGTCACTCCGATGTCCTTTTCGATATTTCGGCGTCGAGCAGCCGGGCCAATGCTTTTCTTTGCGCAGGATTCAAATCGTCTTGTTCATCTTTGCCGTACAGCGTAAACAACCAGCACTGCGCGCCGCCAAACCACCAGTAATAGATAACGCGTATTCCGCCACGCTTGCCCTTCTGACGGCGGCAGTCCGCGTACCGAAGTTTTCGCAGACCCCCGCAGCCCTGAATGACATCGCCCGCGTCCGGGCATTGCATCAACCATTGCTGCAAAGCGCTGAACGCTTCGTCGTCCAGATAATTACGCCGGTGCCTTTCGAAACTGGGAAGCTCAATAAACAGCGCCTGCATAAGTGTACGTTACCTGCGTATCTTTGATCAACGCGAATTGCTCGAGACCTTGCACATCGCCGAGGCTGCCTGCGCATGCGGCGGGGCCTCGCGGCCCTCTTGTGCACGACACTGCCTGATGCAGTAGCGTAGTGCGGCATTTGCAGCCGTCACAGCGTCAGGCCGACTGACGCCCATGCGGACATCCACGCAGGTCGTACAAACAAAAAGCCCCGCCTCTTTGCAGAGCGCGGGGCTTTTATCCCGCCGGCAAGCCGGCGAGACGATCACGGCAAACGATTAGGCAGCGCTGCCTGGCGTTGCGTCGGCGGCGGGTGCGTCGGTCGATGCCGGCGCATCAGCGGCAGGTGCCGATGCGGCTGCAGGCGCCGCGGCCTTCTTGGCGGGCGCGCGCTTGGCGGCGGGCTTCTTGGCAGCAGCCTTCTTGGCAGGCGCGGCGTCGGCCGGCTTGTCGGCCGGCTTGGCAGCAGCGGTCTTGGCCGACTTGGCCGGCTTCGCAGCCTTGGCGGGCGCGGCAGGCTTGGCGGCATCCGCGGCAGGCTTGGCAGCCGACTTCTTCGACGCCTTCGATGCGCGCACGGCCTTGGTGGCAGGCTTGGCGGCATCGGCCGGCTTGTCAGCAGCCGTCTTGACGGACTTGGCAGGCGCCTTCTTGGCAACGGCCTTCTTTGCAGCCGGCTTGGCGGCAGCAGGTTGGGCCGCAGCGGCGGGCTTCGTCGACGCCGACTTCTTGTCGGCGGCGACGACGGCCTTCGCTTCCTTCATCGCGGCCTTCATGGCTTTTTCGGCCAGGCTCAGACGCTGCGATGCATCCTTGCGAGCCGCATCGGCGCGAGCGATGGCTTTCTTGGCGGCGTCACCCAGACGGGTTGCCGTGGCTTCGAGCTTCATCAGAACGTTCGAGCCGGCGGACTTCGCAGGCGCCGATTTCTTGGCTACCGATTTTGTCGGGGCGACCTTTGCAGTCGTCACTTTCTTTGCCGCTGGTTTGGCGGATGCTTTACCGGTTTGCGATTTTTTGACCATGTCTTTCTCTAGAGAGTCGAGCGCGCAGTGTTAATGCGACACGCTACTCTGTCAACCCTTATGTCAATAAAAAAGAAGCGACATCGCAACAGCACATTGCTGAGACGAATCTGGCGATGTGGATGCGTGTCGCCTTGATGCGATCGCTTCGACAGCGGACAGCCCGTGCAGGGCAGTCCGTGCCGGCTCAACCGCCGAGGTAGGCCTCGACGAGACGATCGTCCTTGAGCAATTCCTGGCCGCTGCCGCTGAGGGCGATGCTGCCGTTTTCGAGCACGTACGCGCGCTGCGCGATCTTCAGTGCCTGACGCACGTTCTGCTCGACGAGGAATATGGTGAGACCTTCACGATTGATCTCGCGAAGGATGCGAAAGATTTCTTGCACGATGATTGGCGCCAGACCCATCGACGGTTCATCGAGCAGCAAGAGACGCGGCTTGGCCATCAATGCACGGCCGATCGCAAGCATCTGCTGTTCACCACCGGACAGGTTGCCGGCCATACCATCCAGCCGTTCCTTCAGTCGCGGGAACAGGTGAAAGACGTGCTCGAGATCGGCCCCCACCGTGCTGCGATCCTTGCGGGTGTAGGCGCCCAGTTCCAGGTTCTCGCGCACGGTCATGGTGGTGAGAATGGCCCGGCCTTCGGCAACCTGCACGACGCCGCGCTGCACGATCTTGTGGGGCGACAAGGTGCTCAGGTCTTCCCCGTCGAACACGACGCTGCCGCCGCTTTTCTTGACGAGGCCCGACAGCGCCAGCAGCGTCGTCGACTTGCCCGCGCCATTGGAACCGACCAGCGTCGTGATCTCGCCTTCGCGCAGCTCGAAGTCGATGCCCTTGACCGCCTCGATGTGTCCGTAGGCGACCTTCAGGCCCGACACCTTCAACAGCGTACTCATGGAAGCACCTCCTCGTTCGCGGGGGTCTCGTCATCGTCGGTGCCGAGATAGGCTTCGATCACCATGGGGTTGCGGCGGATGGCGTCCGGTTCGCCTTCGGCAATGATGCGGCCGAAGTTGAGCACCGCGATACGGTCGCACAGGCCCATGACGAAGCGCATGTCGTGCTCGATCATGAAGATGGTGTAGCCGCGCGCCTTGATGTTTTCGATCTCGCTCATGAGATCGACCTTTTCGCCGGTGTTCATGCCGGCGACCGGTTCGTCGAGCAGCAGCAGCTTGGGCTCGGTCGCCAGCGCGCGCGCCAGTTCCAGCTTGCGCTGATCGCCGTACGACAGGTTGTCGGCAATGTCGTTGGCCTTGTGGTCCAGCTTGACCCACGACAGCAGTTCATGCGCCCGTTCCCGCGCGCGCTTTTCCTGGGCACGGTATCCGGGCAGGCTCAGGATCAATCCGGCCGGACCGTAGTCCAGGTGACGGTGCATGCCGACCACCACGTTTTCCAGCAGCGTCATCTCCTTGAAGATGCGGATGTTCTGGAACGTGCGCGCAATGCCGCGGCGGGTGATCTGGTGCGGCTTGATGCCGACCAGGCTTTCGCCGTTGAACGTCAGGCTGCCGCCGGTGGGCGGCAACAGGCCGGTGATCAGGTTGAATACGGTCGTCTTGCCGGCGCCGTTGGGGCCGATCAGGCCGAAGATGGTGCCTTGCGGAACGGTGATGTTGACGTCCTGCAGCACGTGCAGTCCGCCAAAACTTTTCGAGATGGAAGAAAGTTGCAGCATGTCAGTGTGCCCCCGTCTGCCGGTTGCGTCCGAACCAGCGGCGCATGCGCGACGGGTCCCAGATGCCCTTGGGCAGGAACAGCACGATCAGGATCAGGATCAGGCCATTGATGACCAGGCGGAAGTCGTTGAAGGCGCGAAGCATTTCCGGCAGCACGGTCAGGATCACGCTGCCGACGACCGGGCCGGCAATGCTGCCGATCCCACCCAGGATGGTCATCGTCAGGATTTCCACGCCGCGGTCAAAGCCGTATTCGTTGGGACCGATGAAGAAAGTCAGATGCGCGTTCAGCGCGCCCGCCAGACCGGCCAGCAAGGCGCCCAGCACGAAGGCCAGCAGCTTGGTGTTGTTGACGTCGACACCCATCAGGCCCGCCGCTGTCTCGTCTTCCTTGATGGCTTCGAACGCGCGGCCGATCTTCGATCGGCGCAGGCGATACAGCAGCACCAGGGTCAGCAGCACGGCCAGGCCGACATGCCACCACTGCGTCTGCTGCGGGATGCCGTTCAGGCCCAGCGCGCCGCCGGTCCACGATTCGGTATTCAGGATGAACACGCGAACGACTTCGCCGAAGCCCAGCGTGGCCATGGCCAGGTAGACGCCCGACAAGCGCAGCGTGGGCTTGCCGATGATGAAGGCCACCAGCATCGGCGCCGCCATGCCGCCCAGCAGCGCGACTGGAAAGGACACTTCGTAGTTCATCGTCAGGATCGCGGCCGTGTAGGCGCCGATCCCCATGAAGGCCGCGTTGGCCATGGCCAGCATGCCGCAGGCCAACGTGAGCCAGATGGACAGCGCCAGCAACGCATTGGTGCCCAGGCTGAGCACCAGGTTGCTGTACACCGACCAGAAATTGTCAAACCATTCCATGATGTCTTCCCTACCCTTTTACGCCTTGCGTTCCAGCACTTTGCCGAACAGGCCTTGCGGACGGACGAGCAGGATCAGGAACAACAGACCGAACGCCACGGCGTCGCGCATCGTGGATCCCACGTACGCCACCGACAGCACTTCGGCAAAACCCAGGAACAGGCCGCCGATCATCGCACCGCGAATGTCGCCCATGCCGCCCAGGATGATGACTGCAATGCCCTTGTGCAGCATGGGCTGCCCCATCAGCGGGAACACCGCATTGGAATACAGGCCGATCAGCACACCGGCGATGCCGCCCAGCGCCGCCGCCACGAAGGACGTCAGCAGGAACAGGCCTTCGACGTTGATGCCCAGCAGCGAAGCCGCCTTGGGCGACTCGGCGATCGCGCGCAGCGCACGGCCCAGTTGCGTCTTTTTCATCGTGTACATCAGCGCCGCCATGAGCGCGAAGGACACGAAGATGATGGTCAGTTCCATGACGGTGACGTGCATGCCCCCGATCTCCAACGCGTCGTCGGGCGTGATGCCCGCCGGAAAGCGGATCGTTTCGGCGCCGAACACGCCCTGCATGCCGTTGTTCAGCACGATCGCCACGCCAATGGTGGCGATCATGGGAATAAGGTGAGGCGCGTTGCGCTTGCGCAGGCGCTTGAGCACCAGCACGTCGATCAGCATGCCCAGGATCCCGCTGCCCACGGCGGATGCCACGACCGCGAGCCACAAGGGTGCGTCGAACTTGAGCACCAGTTGCAGCGCGATGTAGGCGCCGGCCATGAAGACCGCGCCGTGCGACAGGTTGATGACGCCCAGCACCCCGAACACCAGGGTGAAGCCGAGCGCGAACAGGGCGTAAACGCAGCCAAGCGAAAGCGCGTTGACGAGTTGCTGTTCCAGCATGACAAATTTCCAGCCTGAAAGAGACGGCCACACAACGAGCCGTCAGAAAACGTCAGGGGCGCGGAGCCAGGCTCCACGCCCCTGGGAACACCGCGGCGGCGCCGCGACAGCGTGTAGTGCTTACTTCTCGATCACGTACTTGCCGCCCTTCGTGCTCATCACGATGGGAGTCTGCACGGCGTCGTAGCCAGCGGGCTTGCCGCCCTTGCCTGCCGCCTGGCGGAAGCTGAAGGAACCGGTGGCACCGTTCCACTTCACGGCCGGCAGCGCATCATGCAGCGCCTTGCGGTCGGCTTCGAGCTTGCCGGTCAATGACACCTTGCCGAGGGCCTGCGTCACGATATAGAACGCGTCGTAGGCCTGGGCGGCGAACTGGTCGGGCGCCGCATTGTACTTGGCCTTGTAGGCCGAGATGAAGCGGGTGTTTTCGGCGGTCTGGTTTTCGATCGACCACGGGCTGCCCACCCACAGGCCATCCGACTTTTCCTTGGCCAGATCGAAGATGCGGACGGAGTTCATGCCGTTGCCGCCAATGAAGGGCACGTTGATGCCCAGCCGACGCGCGGCGACCATGATCGGGCCGCCTTCGGCGATCAGCGCGGACAACACGATCGCGTCGGGGTTGGACGCCTTGATCTTGGTCAGCTGGGCCTTGAAATCCACGTCGCCCTTGGCGAACGTTTCGGTCGTGGTGACCGGGATCTTCAGGTCTTCCAGGGCCTTCTTGAAGTTGTCGTAACCGCTCTTGGTGAAGACATCGTCGTTGCCGTACAGCACGGCGACTTTCTTGATGTTGGCGTGGCGCGCGGCAACCTTGATGGTTTCCGGCAGCACGTCGGCTTCGGTCACGGAATTGCGGAACACGTAGTCACCGATGGAGGTGATGCCATCGGCTGTGTTGGACGTACCGAACACCGGCGTCTTGGCGCCCTGGGCGATCGGGTCGGCGGCCTGGGCCGAATTCGACAGGGTCGGACCGAACACCATCAGGACCTTGTCCTGGAAGATCAGTTTCTTGAAGACGTTGATGGCTTCTTCTTTCTTGCCCTGCTCGTCTTCGATCACCAGCTTGATGGTGTTGCCGTTCACGCCGCCCTTGGCGTTGACTTCGTCGGCAGCAAGCTGGAAGCCGTTGCGGATGGCGTTGCCGTATTGACCGGCGCCGCCCGACAGGGCCGCCGCGACACCGATCTTGACTTCGGCCGCGTGGGCAAACGACACCACACCCAGGGCGGCAATCGCCACGAGCGACTTGTTGAAAATTGGATTCATGCTCTGTTGTCCTTGTAGGCATCGGCTTCGTCGTTGCCAGGTGTCTTGATGTCACCTGCGCAATCCGCCCATGCGTGGGGCGTCAGCCTGGCCGCATATTCTAGCGGCTGTCCGGACGCGCCACCACCAACACGGCCGGATCGGGGCACCGAAGCGCCTGGGCGGACCCCCGGCGTGGCGCTCGTGCCACGCCATCGCAGCGCCTGCCGCCGTCCCGGGGAAAATGCAGGCTTTCGCCAAGCCGACGCTGATAGAATCGGCGCGAACACGGCACTGTGTGCTCACTCACCCATTTCCGGCGGCGCGCGCCGCGTCGCCTGTGCACACTGCCATGCCTGCTTCCGCTCCCCTGTCCGTTCCCCTCGGCCACTACGACCCTGCCCTGGTCGTGCTGTCGGTGCTGCTCGCCATCTTTGCGGCGTGGACCGCGCTGCTCAATGCCCGGTCCATCGAACGCTCGCGCGAGCCGGGCACCCGAGCGCTGGGGTTTGCCGGCGCCAGCATTGCGCTGGGCGGCGGCATCTGGGCCATGCATTTCGTCGGCATGCTCGCCTCGCACGCCGGCAGCGCCGCCACCTATTCCGCATCGATGACGGCGGCCTCCCTGCTGCCCGGCCTGCTGGCGGCCAGCGCCGCCATGGCGATCGTCCATACGCCCGCGCCCGGGCCGCTTCGCCTGCTGCTGGGGGAGCCCTGTTTGGCCTGGGCATCGCGGGCATGCACTACACCGGGATGGCCGCCATGCAGGTCGCGGGCAAGATGCACTTTCACGCGGGCATGGTCGCGCTGTCGGTCGTGGCGGCGGCCCTTGTCGCCACCCTTGCCCTGGCGATCCCCTGCCGGCTGCGTCGGGCGGGGCAACTGCCGACCGGCCTGCCCCGCCTGGCCAGCGCCGTCGCCATGGGACTTGCCGTGTCCACCACGCATTACCTGGGCATGGCCGCGGCGCGGATGGATATGCCTGCGCATGCCGGGGTGGCCGAGGGTCCGTCCAATGCCGCCTTCCTGGCCGTGGCGGTCGCGCTTGCGACCCTGGCGTTCACGTCGCTGGTGATCGCCATCAACGGCTTCCTGCGATACCGCGAACTGTTCAACGAGCTGCGCGACAACGAAGCGCGCCAACGGGCCCTGCTCGACACCGCGATGGACGGCGTCATTACGATCGCGGCCGACGGTACGATCGATGCGTTCAACCCGTCGGCCGAACGGCTGTTCCTGTGGACGCGCGACGAGATCCTGGGCCAGCCCGCCGAACGCCTGATCGCCGGGCCCTACCGCGCCGAACTCGCCGACTGCCTTGCGCATGCCTTGCGGGCAGGCACGACCGATGGCGTCAACAGCCGCGAAGTAATGGCCGAGCGCAAGGACGGAACGCGTGTGCCGATCCGTCTTGCCATCGGCCACACCTATGTGGGGGGCCGGGATATGTTCGTGGCCTTCGTGACGGACAATTCGGCGCGCAAGGACATCGAACGGGCGCTGCGGTCCAGTGAGCAGCAATTGAGATCCCTGATCGGCAATCTGCCCGGCATCGCCTATCGCAGTCTGGCCATCCCCGGCTACCCCATGGTGTTCATCAGCGAAAGCGTGGAACGCCTGACCGGCTACGCGGCCGCGGATTTCCTGGCGAGCCCGCCGCGCGTGCTGTTCGGCGACCTGATCCACCCCGACGACCTGGCGCACGTCGATGCCGAAGTCACGCGGGCCCTGGCGGACGCACAGCCCTTCCAGTTCGAGTACCGCTTGCGGCATCGCAATGGCGAGTGGCGCTGGATGTGGGAGAACGGCAGCGCGCTTCCCGACGAAGGCCCCGGTGCGCCGCGGCGGCTGGATGGCGTCATCCTCGACATTACCGCCCGCAAGGCGGCCGATGTCGACGTGCAACGCTTCCGCGCGATCGTGGCGTCGTCCGAAGACGCCATCATCAGCAAGGACCTGAGCGGCATCATCACCACCTGGAACCGCGGCGCGCAATCCCTGTTCGGATTCACGGCCGACGAAGCGATCGGTCAGCCCATGCAGATCCTGTTTCCGCCCGATCGGCTGGACGAAGAACCGCTGATCCTGGCCCGCATCGCGCGGGGCGAACGGGTGGACCACTTCGAGACGTTGCGGCGCCACAAGGACGGCCATCTGATCGATGTGTCGGCCACGATCTCCCCCATCCTGGATGACCGCAAGCGTGTCATTGGCGCTTCCAAGATTTCGCGTGACATCAGCGAGCGCAAACGCATGGAAGCCGCCCTGCGCGACGCCAAGGAACACGCCGAACTGGCGGCCGCGGCGCGCACCGCCTTCCTGGCCAACATGAGCCACGAAATCCGCACGCCCATGAACGCGGTGCTGGGTTTTACCGACGTGCTGCTGCAGGGCCGGCTCGACGAAGAACAGCGGCGCCACCTGGACACGGTGCGCAATTCGGCGCGGTCCCTGCTGCGGCTGCTGAATGAAATCCTGGACACCGCCAAGCTCGATCGCGGCCTGGTCGATCTGGAATCCAACGAATTCAATCTGCTGAGTCTGATCGACGAACTGTCGTCGACCATGGGCGCATCCGCGCGCGACAAGGGCCTGTCGCTGCACATCCGGTATGACGACGGCCTGCCTGGCGTGTTTCTGGGCGATGAACTGCGCGTGCGGCAGGTGCTGACCAATCTGCTGGGCAATGCGATCAAGTTCACGGCCAAGGGCAGCGTGACCCTGTCGGTCGAAGCCGAAGGCGACCTGCTGCACTTTCAGGTCGCGGATACGGGCATCGGCATTCCCGAGCACCGCCTGGAAGCCATTTTCGATCCCTTCACGCAGGCCGATGCGTCCATGAGCCGGCGCTTTGGCGGCACGGGACTGGGCACGACGATCAGCAAGCAGCTGGTCGAGCTGATGGGGGCCGCATTTCGGTCGACAGCACCGTGGATGTCGGCAGCACCTTCCACGTCTGGCTTCCGCTGGCGGCGGTGGACGACGAACCGGCGGCCTGTGACGCGCCCCGTCGCGCGGTGCCGCTTCCGCGCCTGCGCATTCTGCTGGCCGACGACGTGCCTCAGAATCTTGAGCTGCTGGCCTTGCTGCTGGAAGACCAGGGCCACACCGTCGCCACGGCCAGCGACGGCCTGGAAGCCGTCCGGCTCGCCACCCGCGATCGGTATGACGTGATCCTGATGGACGTACAGATGCCCGGCATGGATGGACTGGAAGCCACCCGCCGCCTGCGCATCGAACAGGCCCTGGCCGGCGACGCGGCCACCCCCGTGATCGCCCTGACGGCCAGCGTGATGGACGCGGATCGCGACGCCGCGCGCAAGGCGGGCATGGACGGTTTTGCGTCCAAGCCCGTCGATTTCCATGCCTTGTCGATGGAAATCGCCCGCCTGCTGCGCCTGTATCCCGCGCGTGCCGCTGCCTTGCCCGCGCGTCTGCCCGAACCGGTCGTGCTCGACACTGCCGCCGGCGTCGCCCGCTGGACCGGCCAGGAAGCGTTCTATCGCCGCACGCTGCGCCGGTTCGCCGCTGAACAGCGCAGCCTCGCCACCACCCTGGCCGAGCTCCATCAGCGGCACGACCGTCCCGGTCTGCGCGCGCTGGCCCACCGCGTACGGGGTCTGGCGGGCAACCTGGGGCTGGATCAACTGGCTGCGACGCTGCAGGGCATCGACGAGGCGATTGCCGACAGCGACGAAGCGCGCGCCAGTGCCCTGCTCCGCGGCTTGCCCGCACAACTGGACGCTGCCTTGACGGCCATCCAGGGCACGCTGGGCGATGCCGATCGCGCGCCGCCTGCCACGCCCGCCCGTCCCGTCACGCCGCTCGACCTGCCGCGCGTGACGGGGCTGGTCAAGATCTTGTCGGCCGGCATGCGACGCGGCCAGCTCGACGCCGCGCACCTGGATGCATTGATGGCCTTGATGGCCGGTCATGTGGACCATCCGGCGCTCGCCCGGCTGCAGTACCTGACCGACAACTTCGACTTTGCGTCGGCGGCTGCGGAACTGGACGCGCTGCTTGAACGCCTTTCCGCTCCGCACGAGGACGCTTCCTGATGCCTGCCCCCGCAAGCCATGCTCCGCTGATCCTGGCGGTCGACGACGAGGCCACCAATCTGCACCTGCTGCGGCAGATCCTGCAGGCCGACTATCGGCTGGTGTTCGCAAAAGATGGCGTCCGCGCGCTGGAGCTGGCGCAGCAGCAGCGGCCCGATCTGATCCTGCTCGATGTGATGATGCCCGGCATGACCGGCTATGTCGTCTGCCGCCGGCTCAAGGCCCTGCCCGCGCTGAAAGATGTGCCGGTCATTTTCGTGACCGCCCTGGCTGACGCCGACGATGAACTGGAAGGCTTCGACGCGGGCGCGGTCGACTACATCACGAAACCGGTCAGCGCACCGATCCTCAAGGCCCGCGTGCGCACGCACCTGTCCCTGGTGCACGTCCAGCAATTGAAGGACACGCGGCTGCAGATCGTGCAGCGCCTGGGCCTGGCCGCTGAATACAAAGACAATGAAACCGGCATGCACGTGATCCGCATGAGCCACTATTCACGTCTGCTGGCGCTGGCCGCCGGACTGACCGCCCAGCAGGCCGACGACATCCTGCATGCCGCGCCGATGCATGACGTCGGCAAGATCGGCATTCCGGATGCGATCCTGCAAAAGCCTGGCCCGCTGGGTCCGGACGAACTGAAAGTCATGCGCGACCACGTGCGCATCGGCGGCGAGATTATTGGCGAACATGCCGATGGCCTGCTGGCCACGGCGGCGCGCATCGCGCTGACGCACCATGAAAAGTGGGATGGCAGCGGCTATCCGGCCGGCCTGCAGGGAGACGCCATTCCCTTGGAAGGACGCATCGCGGCCATCGCGGATGTGTTCGATGCGCTGACCACCGTACGCCCCTACAAGCCCGCCTGGAGCGAAGCCGACGCGGTGGCGTATCTGGTGGACCAGCGCGGCAGGCATTTCGACCCGGCGCTGGTCGATCTGTTCATTGGCCGACTGGATGAAGTGCGGGAAGTGATGCGCCAGTGGCCGGAGCCCGAGCCGGCCGAGTGATGAACGGCATTACGACGGCGCAGCCACACCCGTCGCGGCGTGCCGAAAGAACCGGCCCAGTTCATTGGCCAGTTCGTTCAGCGCCTTCATTTCGTGCGGCAGGATCTTGCGGACCAGGTCCGCCTTGTTCCAGTCGCCATAGATCAGCGCCACCGGGTGGTTGTCGGACACCACCGGCAGCAGCACGAAGGCTTCCGCGTCGGGCAGCAGGCGCTTGAACCATGCCGGGATGTGCGCGCTGAACTTGGGGTCGCGCGCGTTCTCGATAAAGATGCCGATCGAATTGGTAATGGCCAGGTGGAATACGTCCACCGAAAACGATTCGTCGAAACGCAGATCGGGCAGCAGGTCGTCCGTATGGGGGCCCAGACCCATCTTGGCTTCGAACATAGTGCCGCGCGGATCGCGCACGAACACGATGGTCCGGGACAGACGCAAGCTGGCCAGGACGGTTTCGGACGCCATGCTCAGCACGGGCGCCAGCGCGTTTTCCGACGGCAGCGATCGCAGGTCGCCCAGGCCGTAGCGGATATTCTGTTCGGCGTCGCCTTCGGCCAGCGCCGACTGCATGCGCAGGTCGTCGATTTCCTTGATGAACTGCTGGCTTTCCTGTTCGCGCTCCATGCCCGTGACGATGTCCATCAGTACCGAAGGCGGCACCGACAGCAGCTTGCCGTATTCCAGGGCCGTGCGCTTCAGGCTTTGCGCCCGCGCCATCGAATCGGCGCTGGGCAGGGTCATGTCGTGCGACGCCCGGGTCGAAAAGCTGGCGATCGCCTGCAGCCACGTCGCGCCCGATATCGGCACGTCGGGATCGGCATCCGGGTCGGCTTCGAACATCTTCATGCCTTCGCGGATGATGGGCGGCAAGCCCCATCGCTCGGCCACTTCTTCGCCCAGTTCTTCGAAGCAGATACCCAGCACGGCCACGCAGGCCAGTTCTTCGTCGCAGTTTTCGCGCGTCGCATGATCGCGGATCTGGTTCCACTCGTTTTCGAGATAGAACAGGCACAGCAG
Organism: Pigmentiphaga litoralis; assembly: GCF_048632615.1. Classification (GTDB taxonomy): domain Bacteria; phylum Pseudomonadota; class Gammaproteobacteria; order Burkholderiales; family Burkholderiaceae_B; genus Pigmentiphaga; species Pigmentiphaga litoralis_B. The sequence continues at coordinate 4,613,047 of NZ_CP184479.1, read as the reverse complement.
CTTGCCCAGCTGGCGCATCAGCGTGCAGACCACCGCTTCTTCGCTGGCCAGCACGTCGCGCGACTCGCTTACCTTGCGGGCGACGTGACTCGCCAGCATGGTGCGGTTCAGTTCCATCTTGGCTTCGATACGGCGGGTGCCGGTCTGCTGGAAGTGGTCGACCAGCTTGAGGCCCAGCACCACGTGCCCCACCGCTTCCATGCCCAGCACCATCAGCGCGCGCGACACCGTCGTGATGTTGCCGCCAAACGCCATGTACATGGCCGAATTGGCCAGGCGGATGACGCGCTGCGTCAGGGTGAAGTCGGAAAGCACGACCTGGACAAGGGCAGTGAAATCGTAGTCATTCCCCTGCATGGCGGAGATGGTCGTCCGCAGGGAATTCGACAACAGCGGGAAGTCGCCGCGCTCATTGATGCGCAACCACAACTTCCTTATCACTGCGTTCTTGTCTTGGGGATCCGGCATAAGGGACTGCAATCAGGTGGACATCTGCATGTCATTGTTTCTGCGTACGCAGCATGCCTTGCTGGAATTTTTCCGTCAACTCGGCACTGGGCAGCGCTTTGCAAATAAGCCACCCCTGTATGAGATGACAACCGCGGGCCGTGAGCATACCAAGTTGCTCCTGGGTTTCGACGCCTTCGGCGACCAGTTGCAATTCCAGCGTCCTGGCCAGGCCCACCACCGCGTCGACGATCGCCTGGTCGTTGCGCGAGGTGGGCAGGTCGGTGATGAAACGGCGGTCGATCTTGAGGGTGGCCAGCGGAAAACTCTGCAGATAGGCCAGGCTGGAATAGCCGGTGCCGAAATCGTCCACCGCGAAGCGGATGCCAAGCGCGGTCAGGTCTTCGAGCAGACGCTTGGCATGCAGGGGATCGTGCATCAGCACGCTTTCGGTGATTTCAAGCACGATGCGGCGCGGCGAAATGCCGGTCAGCGTGACCGCATCGCGCACCACCGACGGAAACCGCGTATCGCGGAACTGCTGCGCCGACACGTTCACGCTGGCGTACTGCAGATGGATGCCGAGGCGATCCCACTGCATCAGCTGCATGCAGGCGTTGCGCAGCGCCCAGTCGCCCAGAAAGCCGATCAGCCCGGCCGATTCGGCCAGCGGAATGAACACGCCGGGCGGGACGGCGCCGTGCACGGGATGCTGCCAGCGCATCAGCGCTTCGATGCCGACCACGCTGTCGTGGAACGGGTCGTAGATCGGCTGGTAGTGCAAAGAGAATTCGCCGTTCCGGATGCCGTTGTGCATGTCGGATTCGAGCTTGAGCGTGTCGGTGCGCGCGGGCAGGCTGTAAGGCGCGTAGAAGGCAAACGAGCTGGCGCCTTCCTTGCGCGCCTGGACGATGGCCTCGTCGGCCAGCCGCAGCAATTGCCCGTTGTCGTTCGCGGCATCGGGAAACACCACCGCGCCGATCTTGATCGACAGCTGCAGGTTCTGCCCGTGGTGGGTGTAGGGCTGCAGGATCGCGTCGGAAATGCGGCGCGCGACTTCCTGCACATAGGCCCGACCCGGAATGTTGCGCAGAAGCACCAGGAAGGAATCGCTATCGCAACGCGCGACGAACTCGCGCGCATGCACCGCGGACTTCAGGCGCGTGGCGATCTCGGCCAGCACGAGGTCGCCCGCTTCGTATCCGAATGCCTGGTTGACGCGGCAGTACTCGTCGATGTCTATCAACAGCAGCGCGAACTGCGATTCGGTTACGTTGGCTTCGTGCTTGGCGCGTTCGATTTCGCGGCGCGCCGACGCCAGGTTGTCGAGCCCCGTCAGCGCATCGTGGTGCATTTCATAGGTCAGGCGTTCTTCCTTGGCCGCCCACGCCGACATGTCCTGCGCCACCACCAGCCATTCCCCCGGCTGCGACACGTCGGGCAAGATACGCAGTTCGACCAGCTGCGGATAGGTCAATGTCTTGACCAGATGCAGGGTGCAGCGCTGCATGTCCCCGGTCAGCCGCACCCGTTCCAGCGTGGCGTTCAGGATTGCCAGTTCGTTGGCCGGCACGAGGTCGGACAGCGTGACGATCTTGAGGTATTCACGGTGGTACCCGATGAACGCCAGGCCCGGCTCGGACACATAGGTGAAGCGACCGCGCGCGTCGATGCGCGCGAGGAAATCGATCGCCTGCTCCAGGGCGGCGAGCGGCGGGGAAAGGACGTCTTGCAGATGAGATTGCATAAGCTACAGGGCGGCAGGAAGGCTCACGACGACCTGCCTGCCGTCGTGAGGCGCAGCGAAGCAAGATCGCCAGTCACACGTATAACGGCAAGGCGCCGACGATATTTAGCGATTCCCGCGCACGGTTACCGTCTGGCCGTCAGGCCGCCACGTTATGCGCGCGATCGGAGTCGGGCGCCGCCGGGAGTGCAGCGCGGCAACAACGGGAGATGCGTAAATGGGTAAGTATTCTTACAACTATGCGCGCGCGAAGCACGGACGTTAAACCTCGAAAGCACATCCCGCCAGGCGGTGGATGACGCCATCCGCCTGCTGCAGCAGCATTTTCGGGGCCTTCATGCTGGGTGAATATTCGTGAACATTCACCAAAATGGATGAGCTATATAGTTTCCACGTCTCTGGCAGCATGGTCTTTTCAGGCCCTTCCACCGAGATTCGATCGCCCCTAATGGAGTCGTTTTGGCCGTGCACATTTCACCGCTTACGCTTTCCGCGCCACGCACGTCGGAGTCCTCATCATGCGCGTGGTAATCGTCGAAGACCAGGATGACTGGCGCAACACGGTTGCCGATCATCTTTCCCAGCTGGGTTACGAGGTCAAGGACATGAGCACGCTTGCCGAACTCGACACGGCAATGCAGGCCGGCGCGCCCGACATCCTGATCCTCGACGCCAACCTTCCCGACGGGAACGGGCTGAATCATGTCGCGCGCCTGCGGGCCGCAGCGCCGCACATGGGGATCGTGATGCTGACCGGCCGGTTGCGCAGCCAGGACCGGGTGCACGGTCTCAGCGCGGGCGCCGACCACTATCTGACGAAACCGGTCAAGCTGGCCGAACTGGTGGCCACGCTGTCGGCGCTGTCGCGCCGCCTGCGCCTGGTCGAAGCCGCCCCGCCCGAAGACATCGCAGGCTGGACTTACGACCCGCCCGCGCGCCGGCTCTGTTCGCCGGCAGGCCGCATGATCGACGTCACCGAAGGCGAAAGCCGCCTGCTGTCGGCGCTCGTGAACAGCAGTCACATGCCGGTCAGCCGCAATGCCTTGATCATCGCCCTGGGCGAGTCGCCCGACGCCTACGATCCGCACCGGCTCGACACCATGATCCACCGCCTGCGCCTGAAACTGAAAGGCCATGGCACCCCTGAACTACAGCTGCGCAACGTGTATGGCGTCGGATACATGTGCATTACCCAGGTCAAGATCCTGAGCCGAAGCGCTCCCACCGAATCAGAACTATAGAAAAGCCACGCACCATGTTCAATAACAAGACCAAAGCGCAACTTGCGCAGACACGGAACGAACTACAGCATTTCACTGCCTTGCACGACGCACTGGACGCGTCGATGGCGATGGTCGAATTCAGCACCGACGGGGTGATCCTCCGGTGCAACGCCCGGTTCGCCTCCAGCGTGGGCTACCGCATGGAAGAACTGCAGGGCCGCCATCACCGCACCCTGTGCCAACCCGGGTATGCTTCCAGCGCCGAATACGCCGACTTCTGGAATCGCCTGCGCAAGGGCGAACCGATGCAAGGCCGCTTCTCGCGCGTCAACAAGTCGGGTGCGCCGATCTGGCTTGAAGCGACCTATTCGCCTGTGCTCGACGATGCGGGCCGTATCGTCAAGATCGTCAAGGTGGCGTCCGACATTACCGAACGCGTGCGCGAATCCGGCATGCTGCGCAGCGTGACCGAAGCCTTGAGCCGGTCAATGGCAGTGATCGAATTCGCCATGGACGGCACCATCCTGACGGCAAATGACAATTTCCTGTCAGCCATGGGCTACACGCTGGACGGCGTTCGGGGCAAGCACCACAACATCCTGTGCACGCCGGAATACGCCGCAAGCCGCGACTACGCCGAACTGTGGGAACGCCTCAATTCCGGCGCTTTTTTCTCCGGCCAGTGCGAACGCGTCAACCAGCGTGGCGACATCGTGTGGCTCGAAGCGACCTACAACCCGGTGCTCGATCCCGACGGCCGCCCGATCAAGGTCGTCAAGTTCGCGACCGACGTCACCGAACGCATCAAGCGTCTGCAGGCCGAAAAGGACAGCGCCGCCAGCGCCTACCGCATTTCGCTGGAAACGGAAGCGCTGTCCAACAATGGCGAACAGGTCATCCAGCAAACGGTCGACAAGATGCGCGCCATCTCGTCCATGGTGAAAGACGCTTCCGGCCAGGTCTCGAACCTGGGCGCGCATTCGGAGCGGATCGGCGCGATCGTCGCCACGATCAAGGAGATCGCCGATCGCACCAATCTGCTTGCACTGAACGCCGCGATCGAAGCGGCCCGCGCCGGGGAAGCCGGCCGCGGCTTTGCGGTAGTGGCCGACGAAGTGCGCAAGCTGGCCGAACGCACCCGCAACTCCACGACAGAAATCGCTGGTACGGTCGACCGGGTCCAGGTGGATACGCGCGCCGCGGTCACCAGCATGAACAGCAGCCTCGACGAAGTCGAACAGGGCGTGGTGCTGGCGCACGAAGCCGGCGCCGCGATCGAGCAGATGCGCCTGGGCGCGCAACGCGTCGTTCACGTGGTGCGGGATTTCTCGAGCACGGTCGGGGAATAACGCCCTCGGCAACACCCGCGCTGCAAACAAAAAAGGCCGTTTCAGTGAAACGGCCTTTTTTTGTTGGATGCATCCAGCGTTCGGTTGAACGCCTGGGCCCTGTCTCACACTTCCGTTGGGGTCGCCTTGAAAGGCGTCGTGGTCCACGGGCTGGTCGGATCGTTCCGGCACTGCGCCGCAATGGCCGTCAGCTCTGTCAGCGGTGCGCCCTGCCCGGTCCACATCGCCCGGCCGATCACCGTGCTCTTGGCCACGTCTTCCCATGACGACAGACCGTGCGACACCGCTGCCGACGCATAGGCGATCACTTCCCAGGCTTGCGGCTCGGTGATCAGCTTGCAGTCATAGCACATGCGCGCCACCATGATCGCGCGGCTCATGTCCCAGGCCACGATGCCGCGCGCCAGGTCGTCGCTGGATTGCACGATGCCCTGCTCCTGCAATGCCGGCAGGGTTTCGGCCAGATGGTTCAGGTATTCCTGGATCTGGTCGCGATCCACTTTCTGGCGAATGGCGTACACGGACGCCGTCCAGTTCTCGACCGGCTCTAAGGTGGCAATCCGCCATACATGCGGCCAGACCGCGCGATGCCCTTCCTGCAGGAGCCAGCCCAGCGTGGATTGCGCCTGCTCGGTGCTGCCGATGTTCCACCAGTCGTTCAAGGCACTGGCCACGCGGGCGCGCTTGACGCCCGTGGTCAGGCTGTCGACGGTGGCGCCGAAGTCGACGGCGTGGATCAGCCCCGGAAGCAGTTGACGCGCGCGTTCACCTGTGACCGCCGTGGCAGGAGAACTACGGCGGAAGGTGTCGCGATCGCGGGGTTTCGGTTTGCGTGCCGGCAGCAGCAGCCAGCATCCCAACATGGCAATGATGGCCAAGAGTACGTAGACGTACCAGGGCAACTGAGGCATTCGTGCATCCGAGAAGAGAAAAAAGCTTGCCGCGTAGTGTATGACGGCCTTCCCGGAGCTACGGTGAGTCCGTAAGCTGTTTTGTTACCGATTTACCAATACAAATGCCGGCATAGCCGGCATTTGTTCAAGCGTCATGCAAGCCCGAAAGGAGCCGTCAGAACTTGTGGCGGATGCCCGCGATCAGCTGTGCCTGCGTCTTGGAGTCCGACGGGCCCGTCGTGAACAGCTGCGCGAACCGCGCGTCGCCGGCAGCCTTCTGATACAGACCGACCAGGTACACGTCGGTGCGCTTCGAGAAGAAGTAGTCGGCCGCCAGGTTCAACTGGTGCCACTTCGGCTTGTTGCCGTTGCTGTCGTACTTGCCATCGGTAAACACGTAGCCGGCGCCCAGCTGGGTGTTGGTCGTCACGAAACTGGTGATGGCAGCTTCGTAGTTGGACAGCTTTAGACCGGTGTTGTCGATGTACTTGAACTCGGTGTGCGTGTACAGCAGCGACAGCTTGGTGCCCGCGGTCAGCGCGTACGAGCCGCCCGCGCCGCTGGTGGTCTGGCGCGCCACGCCCGCGCCCGACGTCGGGCTGGTAATGAACGGCGAGAACGCACCGTAGTCGCCCGACACCGCGCCGCCGGCGTTGGTGCCGCTGCCCGGACGACGCAAGTCGTGCATGGCGGCGCTCAGGGCCCAGGGGCCTTGCGCCCACGTCGCGCCAATACTGAAGCTCCGGTTGTCGCTGGGCGCGCCGGCACGGTCCGACGAACCGTACACGGTCTTGACGCCCAGGCCGCCGAACTGGCCCGAGTACTGCACCGAGTTGTTGATACGGGCGGTCGGGAACAAGTTGTCGTTGTCACCGATGTGGGTGCCGGTGGCGGCGATCTGGATGGCCGACTCATAGCCCTGCAGGGTCTGCGACATGGCATCGGCCTGGCGGCCGACGGTCACGGTACCCCAGGTCTTGTTCGACAGGCCGACGACCGCGGCGCGGCCGAACAGGCGGTTGCCTTGCGCCGACTGTCCCGTGTCCGGAGAGAAGCCGCTTTCCAGCGTAAAGACGGCGCTGTTGCCGTTGCCGAGGTCTTCGGTGCCGCGGATACCCCAGCGCGAGCCCTGCTGCAGATTGCCCTTCATCTCGGACATGCTCTTGCCGCCGACATTGTTGGTGTAGACATAGCCTTCCGAAATCAGGCCATACAAGGTGACGTTGCTTTGCGCGAGCGCGGCGTTGCCGGACAGGGCGGCCAGGATGGCCAGGGGAAGCGTGAGCTTTTTCACTCGATTTCTCCGATCGTGAACGGATAAGGACAAGTCGACGATGGGCGGACCGGATGCCCGCCAACCGTGCCAGAAACTTCAAAGATCAAGACAAGCTCAATAACCAAACAGCCGAGGCAACCACAGCACCGTCTCCGGCACCAAAGTCATCAGCAGCAACACAGCCAGCAATGCGGCAATGAAAGGCAGGATTGCCTTGAAAATTTCACCTACGGGCGTTTTTGAATGCGCGCTAAGGACGAACAGCAACATCCCGTGCGGCGGCATCGACAGGCCGATCATCAGGTTGATGACGATCACGACGCCAAAGTGCACGAGATCGATGCCCAGCGCCTTGACCGTCGGCATCAGGATGGGGATCACCACCAACAGCAACACGCCGGTATCGAACAACATGCCCATGGCCAGCAGCAGCACATTCACCGTTAGGAAGAATCCGACCGGACCCAGGCCCAGGCTCTGGATCCACGTCAGGAACATGCGATCCAGGCCTTCCGCCGTCACCACATAGTTCGTCACGTAGGCGCCGGCGATCAGCAGCATGACCACGGCAGACGCGCGCGACGATTCCGCAAACACCGCGAACAGCACTTTGGGATTGAGCGCGCGATACACGAACAGGCCAAGCAGCAGCGCATAACCGCCAGCCACGGCGGCCGCTTCGGTCGGCGTGAAGATGCCGGCCCAGATCCCGCCCAGCAACACCACCGGCAAGGTCATCGGGATGATGGCCTGGCCGAACACCTTGGGCAGATCCCGCCGGGGCACCGCTTCGCCACGCGGCAGGTTCATGCGCGGGGCAAGGAAATAGATCACGGCCATCAGCGCCGCGCCCATCAGGATGCCGGGCAGCAGTCCGCCCAGGAACAGCGCACCCACCGACGCGCCCGAAATCAGCGCATAGATGACCAGCGGAATCGCGGGTGGGATCGCGGATGCGGCCGTCGATCCCGCGGCCACCACCGCGGCCGCAAAGCCCCGCGGGTAGCCGCCCACTTTTTTCATCATGCGCACGGACATCATGCCGGCGCCCGATGCATCGGCGATGGCGCTGCCCGTCATGCTGGAGGACACGATCAGCAGCAGCACCGACACATATGCCAGCCCGCCCTGCGCGCGGCCGACGATGGCATTGGCCGCGGCCCACAGGCGATCGCTGATGGTGGCCGCGTTCATGATGTTGGCGGCCAGGATGAACATCGGCACGGCCAGCATGACATAGCTGCTCATGAGGGAATTCATCATCTGGTCAGCGATCAGCCCCAGATCCTGGCCCGTCACGACAAAGTACACGACGCTGCTGCCTATCATCGCCAGCGACAACGGCACGCGCACCAGCGCGAGCACGAAGAACACCACGATCATCAACAGGAAGGAATGGCTCATTCACGGCTCTCGGCGTAGGAAGGCAGGGCGGTCACAGATGCTCCTGCCACTTGGGTGACAACAGCACCGCGCAGCGCCAGAGCTCGCGGATCACCGTGACGACGAAGAACACGACCACGCAGCTGTAAACGATATTCAGCGGCCATTCGAGGACGGGCGTCCGTTCACGAGTCAAGAAGGCCACATAGGCATGGACGGCCGGCGTCGCGCAGGCCAGCAGCCCGGCGATCAGCGCCGAGCCGGCCAGCAACATGACGCGCCGGCCGTTGGCGGGCAGCGCCGTGTAGATCATGTCGAACGCGACGTTTTCCTTGAGCGTGACAGTGAACGCGGCCGCCAGGAACATCGACCACAGATAGGTCACGATCACGATCTCGTCCGCCCATTCCACCGGCCGGTGGAAGACATAGCGGCTGATGACGCCATACATGAACGTCAGCTGGACCAGAGCAAGCAGCGCGACACCAATCACCTCGAACACCCGGCGCACGCCCTGCCCGGCGCGTTCGATCGCACCCGGCGGCGTGCGTTCGACCTCTTCCATCACTTGACCTGCTCGATGCGTTCATACATGCCGGCGGGCCACTTCGCTTTCAGGCCCGACGACTCGTATTGCGCCATCACGGCCTTGCGGAACAGGGCGGTATCGGGCCGCGCGATCTTCAGGCCCTTGGCCTGCAGTTCGTCGACGATGCTTTTTCTTCGGCGATGCGGGCCTTGTCGTTGGCCTCGGCCGCGACCTTGGCGGCGGACATGGCCTTGGCCTGGTCGTCGGCCGACAGCTTGTTCCAGATCGGCAGAGCCATGGCCAGGAACACGGGCTGCACCAGATGCGACGTCAGCACAATCTGCTGAGTGACCTCTTCCAGCTTGTTGGCGCGCATGATGGATAAGGGATTTTCCTGGCCGTCGATGGTGCCGGTGCTCAGGGCCAAATAGACCTCGGGCATGGCCATGGGCGTCGGGCTGACGCCCAGGCCACGCGCCAGCGCGAGCCAGCCCGGGCCGCCGGGCACCCGCAGCTTCACGCCTTTCAGATCGTCCGGGCCCTTCACGTCACGCGCCTTGCGCAGATTGACCTGACGCGTGCCCAGGTAGAACGGCTGGAGGATCTTGATCCCCATGACGTCTTCCACTTTCTTGGCGTACTCGGCCCCGATCGGGCTGGCGAACACGGCCTTCATGTGGCCATAGTCACGGAACAGGTAGCCGGTGCTGAACACAGCAAATTCCGGGATCTGCTGTTCCACCTCGAACGTGGTCATCGTGCTCATTTCGAGATTGCCGCGCTGCATGGCCGGCACTTCGGTGCCCTGCTTGAACAGCGTGCTGGCCGGGTAGACCTTGATGTCGAAACGGCCGGGCGCCGACTTTTCCAGCGTGTCCTTGAATGTCACAAGCGACTTGCTGAGCGCGTCTGTATCGATCGACGCCGCGGAAATGCGGACGAGCTGTTGCGCGTGGGCGGCGGGGGCAGCCAGGGCAGCGGCAGCGACAAGACCCATGACAAGCGTGCGCTTGTACAGCAGGGACAACGTGGGGCGGCTCATTGACAGACTCCAGACAGGAACAATGCACGAGACAAGAGAGGTTGCCGGCGCGGCCCGCATGAGCCCGCTTGCTGATCTTTATTCTCGTTTTTATGTAACTACGGTGTCAATATAAGTTTCCACGAAAATATAAATTATTGCGTTTGGGATTTTTTTCGGTGACCATAGGGCGACTTTTTGACTGGATGACTTCCTTGACCCGGCGCATTGCTTTCAACCTGGCACCCCAGCCTCCCCTTCCGTTCAAAGCCGCGGAAGATTATGCGGATCAAGCACTTGCGTGGTCCGCCGAGGTGCCTGATGGCCTCGTCATTGCGCGTGACGTGGCTTACGGTCCAGACACCGCCCACCGCTACGATGTCTTTGCGCCTGCGGGCGCCAGCGGACTGCCTGTGCTGGTGTTCTGGCACGGCGGCGGATGGACTAATGGTTACAAGGAATTCACAGGCTTCATGGCCTCGCGGGTTGCCAGGCTGAACATGGTGCTGGTCGCGCCGACCTACCGTCTGGCGCCCGAACACCGCATGCCGGCGCCGATCGACGACTGCCGCGCGATGCTGGCGCACCTGACGGCACACGGCGCATCGCACGGCATCGACGCCACCCGCATGTATCTGAGCGGCCATTCGGCCGGTGGGCATCTTGCAATGATGACGGCGCTGCAGACCGACGCGCTGGAACAGGTGGGCGTCCCCTCGGCTTCCATCCGCGGCTGCCTGCCGATCAGCGGCATTTTGGACCTGCATCACACGTCGCCCGTGCCCGACAGCCTTGATGATCGCGTGTATACGGCCGTCCTGGCCGATCGGGATGACGACGCGCTGATGAGCCCCATCAGCTGGACGCGCGGCAACCGGGTGCCCATGCGCCTGACGTATGGCGAGAACGACAGTGCGCGCGTGATCCTGTCGAACCGCCGCATGGCGCGCCTGCTGGCTGCGCAGCCTGCGTCGTCGACCCTGACGATGCGTGCGGGCATGACCCATTTCGACACGCACCTGACCCTGCGCGACCCCGCGGACCAGTGGTACGCTGACCTCGATCAACTCGTACGGAATACCGCCCCATGAAAGAAGTCCTCGACGTCAACCTGCCGGATGTCGGCCAACCTTTTCGTGGGCGGTGCGCGCCAATGGCGTGATCTTCACGTCGGCCGGACCGGTGCGGGATGACGGCACCATCGACACCGGTCCGATCGAAGACCAGGCAAGGCTGACCTTCCGCAATCTGCAGAAAGCGATGGAGGCCGGCGGCGGCACGCTGGCCGATGTGGCCCAGGTGCTGATCTACATGACCGACGTCAAGGACATGAAGACCATTGACGCGATCTACCGCGAGTTCTTTACCGCGCCCTATCCCAGCCGGTCGAGCGCCGCGGTGCAACTCGTGGTGCCCGGCATGAAAATCGAACTCGTGGCGTTCGGCGCACCGGCCGCGCGATGAGCGTGAGCGCGCAACGTTAAGTGCGCGCCACGGCTGCGTGCGTCACCTGTCTGCTAGGGACGGCAGGTGACGCACGGACTGGCCAGCGCCAGGTCCACCCTTGCCGTCATAGCCCAGGTAGTCCGCCACCAGCCGGCCGGTGTCGCCGATGTGCTGGTCCAGCAGCGCCAATGCCGCGGGCAGGTCCTTGTCCAATACCGCCTGCATGAGACGTTCGTGTTCGGCCACGACGTTGTCTTCTTCGCGCGTTTCATAGGCCGACGCCGACTGCACGCCTTCGACGTGCAGCAGACGGATACGGCGGTACCGCTCCGAATGCGCGACCAACTGTTCATCGATGCGCAGCAGCCAGGGTGAACGCGCGCCGCTCAACATGGCCAGGTGGAAGTTGCGATGGGCACGCTCGAAGCGTTCGATCGCTTCGTCGTCGCTGGTATCGGTAGGCAATGGCGTGCGCGCCAGCTTGTAGTACGCCGCAGCGATCGCGGCGCCCCACTCGTCGTCGCCATGTTCGATGGCTTCCTTGAGCAGGATGCCTTCGATGTGGCGGCGCGCCTTGACGATGTCGGCCAGGTCTTCTGCCGATACGTCGGCCACGCTGAAACCGCGCTGGCCTTCGTTGGCCGCCAGGCGTTCGTTGGACAGCATCATCAGGGCTTCGCGGATGGGACTGATGCCCAGGCCGTAGCGCTTCTGCAGCGTCTGCAACTTGAGCTTGGAACCCGGTTCCAGACGGCCCGCCAGGATGTCGTCGCGCAGCAGCCGGTACGCGCGCTCCGAAAGCGTGCGTGTGGGGGAAGGTCTTGAGTCCGCAAATGCGATGACATGGTGCGTGGGCCAGAAAAACCGCGCCTGACCAGGAAGGTCTTGCCGCGCAGACCCATGATTTTATGCGATCGCGCATAATTTATATAGTGCATTGCCTGGAGACAGCACAGGCGGGCGCAATCGCCGGGTCTTACCCGCACCATGCCGGGGCAAGGCGTCGCGCCGGGATGTCGTTGCGGTATCGATGGCCACCTCCCGCCTCGACCAAAAAATCCATGCATCGGCATGGATTTTTTGAACGACGGCGGGTGATTACGCCGCGAGTGGCCGCTTTTCCTGTTCCAGCAGGCGGTCGATCATCTCGCGCGATTTGACGCCGCCCGCATCGATGTTGAGCTTGAGGATGCGGCGCGTTGGATTGGCCAGCAGGTTGCGCTGCTGCGCTTCCAGCATCTCCAGGTCTTCACCGAAGATCTTGCCCTGCCCTTCGCGGATCATCGCGGTCAGCGCTTCGTCTTGCGGACGGAAATTGCGCGCCATGCCCCAGAAGTACCAGATCGACGTTTCGGTTTCGGGCGTGATGAAGTCGACCACGATGCTCGACACCTTGTGCGCGGGGTCGGCGTGGTAGCCGCCCTTGCCGGCATGCGCCACGCCCACCTCGATCAGCACGTGGCTGGGCGGGGTGAAGCGGCAGATCTGCCAACGGTCGCAAAGCACGTCGCCATCCAGGCCATTGCCCCGCAAGGCCGATGCCCAGAAGGGCGGCGGCATGACATTTTCCATGAAGCGGCTGGTCACGACGGACTCGCCTTCGATCTTGGTGGACGGGGCGGACTCTTCGATCTCGGTCTGGCCGATGCTGCTTGCGTGCACGTAGGTCTCATGGGTCAGGTCCATGAGGTTGTCGATCATCAGGCGGTAGTCGCAGTTGATGTGGTACAGGCCGCCGCCATACGCCCAATCGGGACTTTCGGCCCATTCCAGGTGGTGCAGCTTGGCCGGGTCCGCCAGTTCGGCCTCGCCCGTCCACACCCAGATGAAGCCATAACGTTCGATGACCGGAAAGGTGCGCAGTCCGGGAAAGCCGCCGACGCGCTGGCCGGGCATGCCGGCACACTTGCCGTCGGTGCCCATCTCCAGGCCGTGGTATCCGCAGACCAGCCGGCCTTCGCGCATGAAGCCGAGCGACAGAGGCGCGCCGCGGTGCGGACAGAAGTCTTCGGTGGCCGCGACCTTGCCGTCGGGTCCGCGAAAGAACACGATCTTTTCGCCGCACACCTGCCGGCCGAGCGGCTTGCCGTCGATCTCGTCGGGGGTGCAGGCAACGTACCAGGTATTTTTCAGGAACATGTCTATCTCCATAGCGCCTCCGGCGGCGGCCGGTCGGCAGGGGTTACCGGTGCAGTCCGCGCGCCAGGGCGCGGCCACGACTTCTGGTTATGACTGGGCGGCGCAGCGCAGGCTACGCCGCCGGGCGGCGGATCAGATTACCGCCAAGCAAACGGGTCATCGCCTTCTGATTATCGAAGGCGCTTTGCAAATTGTGATGCGCGATGCGGGCGTGTTCACGCATCAAGGCTTCGGCCCGGGCGCCTTCGCGCTGGCGGATCGCCTGCAGCAGCGAGCGGTGCTGCGCCTGGGCCAGGACCAGCACGTCACGGCCGCCCGGGTCGATGGACTGGACCATGACGAACGCACTGGCCGACGCGAACGGCAGCGACATCACTTTTTCCAGTTGGCGTTCAATCACGCTGCTACTGGAGGCCGCGGCCAGCAGGCGATGGAAGCGCTCGTTGACTTCGACGTAGGTCGAGAACTTGGCTTCGGTCAGTTCGCCGGCCAGGATGTCGTCGATCTGATCGACACAATCCTGCATGTGGCGCAGCCAGCTTTCGGACACGCCGCGTTCGGCGGCCAACCGCGCGGCCAGGCCTTCCAGCGTGCCGCGCAGTTCGATGGCGTCGCGGATCTCGCTCTCTGAAAACAGGCGCACCGCGTAGCCGCCGGAAGGGATGACATCCAGCAGGCCTTCTTCCTGCAGGCGGATCAGCGCGGCGCGGACCGGCGTTCGAGAAACGCCCAGGCGTTCGACGACCCACAATTCCGATATGCGTGCCCCAGCCGCAAGTTCGCCACCCAGTATCAGTTCACGCAGGCCCAGGAGCGCGCGCACGGTCTGCGAGGCGGCTGCCTGCGTGGCAGCAGGGGCCTTGCTGTCGATGGAGCTGATCATGTCGTCTTGCATGGATAGACCCGCTGTATGAACCGCCAACGCCGCCGATGTGGCGGACGTGAATGATGAATACACAGTGTATACAGCGTGTCTGGACCAAGCAATACGGCGCACCCGAATCAAGGGAAAGCCCCTAGTTTGGGGCCCATCAATCGACCGAAAGTGGCTTAAGCGGGGGCTAACGAATTGAGTTTACTGCCGCACCTGGCCGCCGACAGTGCGCTTGTATACAGCGTGCTGACGGCCGCATGTGCGCTGGCAAAGCGCGGAGCTACAACGGCGCCGCGCCTTACCCTTCGCTGGCCTCGCGGCGCGCGGCCTCCAGCGCGCTCGTCAGGCCGACCACCTGTCGGCGCAGCTTGGCGTTTTCGTCTTCGAGCGTTGCGATCTTTTCCAGCAGGCGTGCGTGCTCGCTATCGCTTGCCGGGCCGGTCGTCTTGCCGTCGCCCTCACCCCCTCTTCCTTGGGCGCTTTCGGCGGCCGGGCGGCCGCTTTCTGCTCGCGCACCAGGCGGGCCGCCTCGCGCAACTCCTTGCGCCCGCCTGCCACGGCGGCCTGCTGGGCGTCCACCGGCAAGGTGGCCACGGCGGCCGCGGCATTGATCGAAATCTCGCCCGCCTTAACGGCCTGCACCAGTTCCGGCGCGGCTTCCCGCTGGATCTTTTCGATCTGCCCGATGGTGGCGCTGCTGACTCGCGCGGCCTTGGCGATCGATTCGCGGGTGGCAAGTACGGGAGGCGGCGCGGACCTGTCGGCATCGGCTGCGGCCGCAGCGTCGGTGTTCGCCTGAGCGGCGGCCGCGGCGTCCTCCAAAGCGCGAGCGCGCGCCAGTACGATGTCTTTCTTGCGCAAGGCAAGAATGCCCCGCTGGAAATCCGATACGCTGCGCCGGCCCAGGTGATTGTCGATCATCCAGAGGTGGACGTCGTCAATGCTGGTGAAGCGTTCGTTCTGGATCGTCTTGTACGGCAGGTCGTGTTTGGTGCAGATGGCGTACCGGTTGTGGCCGTCCACCAGCAAGTCGCCCCACAGCACCAGCGCGTCGCGGCAGCCTTCGGCCAGCAGGCTGCGCTCGAGCGCGTCGTATTCGTCGGGGGTCAGCGGGTCGATGTAGGCGCGCAGTTCGTCGTTGATCTTGATCGTCATGGTGTCCTGAAATGGCAATCCCGCCCGCGCGGCGATCGCCGTGCGGGCGGGAGGCCATGATACCAATCAGGTCGGGCTGCGGCGGTAAGGCATGGGCTTGCGGGACGCCAGGCGCGGCATCAGCGGTTGTACCGCCGGGATGGCGGCAGGCTGGGCGTTCCCCGAGCCGGCGCCGTCATCGGACTTGCTGGGCGGCAGGCTGGATTGCTTGCCGGTATCGGTGTCCACGCCTTCGTTAGCGCGCGAGCCGTGTTCGTTGGCATAGACCCAGGTAAATTCCGCGCCGAGCAAGAACACCTGCGCCGCGTAGTACACCCACAACAGCACCACCACCAGCGAGCCGGCCGCCGCAAATGACGACGTGACCGAACTCTTGCCGATGTACAAGCCGATCAGCAGCTTGCCCACCTCGAACAGCAAGGCGGTCACGAAGGCGCCCACCCACACGTCGCGCCAGGCGATCTTGGCCTGGGGCATCATCTTGAAAATCAACGCGAACAGCACGGTGGTGATGGCCAGCGATACGGCAATGTTCAGCATGCGCATCAGCACTTCCCAGCCGGGAAACAGATCCGTGGCATAACTGCCCACCGCGGCCAGTCCGGCGCTGATCACCAGAGACACCATCAGCAGGAAAGCCAGACACAGCACCAGGCCAAACGACAGCAGGCGAGCGCGGATCGTCGACAGGATGCCGCTTTGCTTTTGTTCTTCGGGCACCTGCCAGATACGATCCAGCGCGCTTTGCAGTTCGGCAAACACGGTGGTTGCACCGAAGATCAACACCGCCACGCTGACGATGGTGGCCACGATGCCCGCCGCAGGCTTGTCGGCGCTGGCGATCAGGCTTTGCACGCCGGAAGCGCCTTCCTGCCCGATCATGGACGTGAGCTGGCCGTACAGCTGGCCTTCGACGGCCTCACGGCCCCAGATGAAACCGGCGACCGACAGCACAATGATGAGCAACGGCGCCATCGAGAACACGGTGTAGTAGGAAATGGCGGCGCCCATGCTGGGTGCGTAATCGTCCACCCATGCGTTGACCGACTTCTTGGCGAGGACGAAAAAACGTTTGATCATGCGCTGCCCATTTGCCGGCAAGGCCGGTAGTGAGTGAAAGGAGAGATTTCACCAGCGCATCAGCAAAAACCGTTCCTATACGCCAGACCTATCGTGTCGACGACACACCGACGTCGACCAGGCCATACACTTCCACGCCACTGCGGCTGGTCGTCTCGTTGGGCGTGCGCGGGTACGACTGGCAAGCGGCGCACAGGGTCAGAATGAAAAGGGACATCAGAACAGGTTTCATGCAGGCCTCCGGCCAAGTTACCGGTATGGGGAATCCCACAGAGTGCCACGTGTCCGCCGGGCCGGCCCGCCCGTCATGCAACTGTCAGTGACCGGCCGCGTCTTCCACCAGGCGGTAGCCGACCGCCGTTTCGGTCAGGATGTGACGCGGCTGCGCGGCATCGTCTTCCAGTTTCTGGCGGAGGTGGCCCATGTACACCCGCAGATAGTGGCTGCTGTCGGACCGGCCGGGTCCCCACACGGCGCGCAGCAGTTGTTGATGCGTCATCACCCTGCCGACGTTGGCGATCAGCACGCCCAGCAGCCGGTATTCGATCGGCGTCAGGTGCACTTCGGCGCCGGCCTTGCGCACGATGCGCGCGCCTTGGTCGACTTGCACATTGCCGAACGTGAACACGGGCGACCCGGTCCGGTCGTTGCGCGATCGCCGCAGGTTGGCCCGCACCCGCGCCATCAGCTCGGCCACGCCAAACGGTTTGACCAGGTAGTCGTCGGCGCCGGCGTCGAGCGCCTTGACCTTGTCGGTTTCGTCGGCCCGGGCCGACAGCACAATCACCGGCACCGACGACCAGTTGCGCACATCGCGGATCAGTTCGGCGCCGTCGCCGTCGGGCAGCCCCAGGTCCACGATCACCAGGTCGGGCCGGCGCGTGCCGATGTCGATCAGGCCGCGCCTGACGGTATCGGCTTCGACCACGCTCCAGCCTTCGCCTTCCAGCGCGGCGCGCACGAAGCGGCGGATCTGCGGTTCGTCTTCGATCACTATCGCGGTAGGCAAGGGGTCGGACATCAGGCGGTTTCCGGTAAAGCGGGCAGTTCGGCATCGGCATCGATGACCGGTGGCGTGCCCAAGGGCAAAGTAAACGTCAGGGCTGCGCCGCCCTGCGGCGCCGCGCCGGCCGAAATATGGCCGCCATGGGCATCGATGATCGCGCGGCAGATGGCCAGGCCCAGTCCCACGCCGGGCGTGGCCGATTCGGCATCCCCGCGCGTGAACTTGTCGAACAGCCGGTCCGACCGGCCTGGCGGCAGACCGGGACCGTCATCGGCCACGGTCACGTGCAGGTCCTTGCCCACGCAAGCGGCCGACACAGTGATGCGCGCGGTGGGCGGCGTGTACTTTGCGGCGTTCTCCAGCAGGTTGGCCAGCACCCGTTCAATCAGGACGGCATCGAATTCAACCAGCGGCAGATCGGGTGGCAATGCGACCGTGACCGTGCGCAGACCCAACTGACGGCGCACGGACTGGATCGCCGTCCCGACGATCTCTTCCAGCGACTGCCATTCGCGCCGCAAGCTGATCGCGCCACTTTGTATCCGCGCCATGTCCAGCAGGTTGGCGACCAGCGTGCTCATGTGCATGACTTCGTCGCGGATGGCATGCACACGTTCCAATTGATCGGACGATAACGCTGGCGGCACGGTGGCCAGCGATTCGGCCAGCCCGGCCAGCACCGTCAGCGGCGTGCGAATGTCATGCGACATGGCCGACAGCAAGGAATTACGCAGGCGTTCGGCTTCCATGCCGACCAGGGTCTGACGCGCCACGTCGGCGTAGTGCACCCGCTCCAGGGCGATGGCGATCAGGCTTGCAAAGGTGTCGAGCTGGCGTTGCTGCTCGGGGATCAACAGCCAGCGCGGGTCTTGCGGGCGGATGGCAAGCACACCGCGAATGCGCATGGGCGCGCGCAGCGGCACATAGCGAAAAAGACTTGCGGGCAAGGTGTCGGTGCTCAGACCGGCCTGCCTGTCCTGGTCGCACGCCCACTGCGCAATGCCCAGGTCCAGGCCGTCGGGGGCCGGGTCGGGCATCACCAGGGCATCGTCATCACCGGGCAGCAGCAGTACCACCTGGCTGCCAAAGGCGGACGACAGCGTGCTGCCGGTCGACTCGACCACCTGTTCGCGCTGCAAGGCGCCCGACAGATCCCGCGCGAATTCAAACAGCTTGCGGGCGCGCGTTTCGCGGTGGGCGGAAATGCGCGCCTGGAAGCGCAGGCCGGCCGTCAGTTGCCCGACGATCAGGCCAACGGCGAGCATCACGCCAAAGGTCAGCACATACTGGGCGTCATTCACCGTGAACGACAGGATAGGCGGAATGAAGAACAGGTCGAAGGCCGCGACGTTCAGCAACGCCGCCAACGCCGCCGGTCCCCGCCCCTGGCGCACCGCGATCCCCACCACGCCCAGCAGGAACAGCATGGCGATATTGGTGGGTTCGAGCAGGTCTGCCAACGGTTGCAGGCAGACGGTCGCGATCACCGCGCCCAGCACGGGCCACAGGTAGGCGGTCCAACGGCTTCGGCCCGCTGCCGGACGGGGAGCGCCGGCCGCCATGGCACGGGCGCCGCGGGTGGCCAGACCCGACGGCAACGGCGTATCGCTGCGTGGCGCGCCGATCCGCACCACGTCCAGATCGGCGCCGCATCGTGCAATCTCGCCACCTATCGACCGCCACGGCCAGGGGCGCAGCCAGGCCCCCACCGCGTGTGAACGCGCCGGCCCCATGACCAGGGTCGACAGATTGTGTTCGCGGGCATGGTCGACCAGCGCTTGCGCCACGTTGGCGCCGGTCAGCACGGCGGTGGTGGCCGACAGGGTCTCGGCCAGGTGCAAGGTGGCCAGCACCCGCATGCGTTCGTTGCGCGGGGTACGTTGCAGGGCGGGGGTTTCCACATAGACGGCATGCCAGGCAATGTTGAGCCGGCCCGCCAGCCGTGCGGTGCTGCGCACCACCTGCTCGCCTTCCGGCCCGGGTCCGACGCAGGCCAGCAAGGCTTCCTGCGTACGCCACACATCGCGGATCGATTGGGCATCACGGTAGTCCTGCACGTCGCCCTGCATGCGGTCGGCCATGCGGCGCAGCGCCAGTTCGCGCAGCGCGATCAGGTTCCCCTTGCGGAAGAAGTGCTGCGCCGCCCGTTCCGCCTGCGGAGCCACGTACACCTTGCCCGCCCTGAGCCGCGACAGCAATTCATCGGCTGGCACGTCCACCATCACGACTTCGTCGGCATCGTCGAACACCGAATCGGGCAAGGTCTCCTGCACCCGGATGCCGACAATGCCCGCAACGACGTCGTTAAGACTTTCCAGGTGTTGAATATTGAGCGTGCTCAGCACGTCGATACCCGCGGCCAGCAGGTCTTCGACGTCCTGCCACCGCTTGGGGTGCCGGGACCCTGGCGCGTTCGAGTGCGCCAGTTCGTCCACCAGCAGCAGCCCCGGCCGGCGGGCCAGCGCCGCGTCCAGATCGAACTCGGCCAGATCGCGGCCGCGATGCGGTACCGCGCGCAGCGGCAACTGCGCCAGGCCCTCGGCCCGCGCCGCGGTATCGGCGCGGCCGTGGGTCTCGACCACGCCGACCACGACGTCCACGCCCTTGGCCAAGGCCTCATGCGCCGCGGTTAACATGGCGTAGGTCTTGCCGGCGCCGGCCGACGCGCCGATGTAGATCCGCAAACGCCCCCTTCCGGCGCGCAATCTCGTCGCTGCGCAAGCGGTCAAGCAACTGGTCGGGATCGGGACGCGTCGTCGTCATTTCGCCTTGTCGGTCGAAGCCAGGGGTGTCGGAACATTCGGGGCCGAGGCCTTGGGCAGGGAGTCCAGCAAGGCCAGGTTCAAGGCCAGCACGTTGACGCGCGGCTCACCCAGGAAGCCCCATTGTCGCGCTTCCTTGTGCGTTTCCACCAGCGCACGCACCGTGTCGGCCGTCAGTCCGCGCGCCGCCGCCACCCGGCCGACCTGGTAATACGCGCCGGCCAGACTGATGTGCGGATCCAGACCGCTGGCCGACGCGGTGACCAGATCGACCGGCACCGGCAGGGTGTTGGACGGATCGGCGGCTTTCAGGGTATCGATCCGGCCCTGGATGGCCTGGATCAGTGCCGGGTTGGTCGGACCCAGGTTGGACCCCGACGAAGCCGCCGCGTTGTAGGGCGCGGGCGCGGTGGCCGACGGACGGCCCCAGAACAGGCCCGGGTCGCTGAAGGCCTGGCCGATCAGCAACGAGCCGACCACCGTGCCGTGGTGCCGGACCAGGCTGCCCTGCGCCTGGTCCGGAAACAGCGCGCCCCCGGCGCGCGCAAGAAGCCACGGATAGACCAGGCCGGTCACCACCGACAGCAAGACGAACAGCGTCAGGGCAGGACGGAACAGTTGGCGCATGAGGATTCCTTAGACAAGATCAAGAGCGGCGAGCGCCATGTCGATCAGCTTGATGCCGACGAACGGAGCGATCAGGCCACCCAGGCCGTACACCAGCAGATTGCGGCGCAGCAGCGCGTTGGCGCCCACGGCGCGATACGCGACGCCACGCAGGGCAAGCGGAATCAGCGCGACGATGATGACGGCATTGAAGATGACGGCGGACAGGATGGCGGATGATGGACTCGCCAGCCCCATGACATTGAGCGCGCTCAATTGCGGATAGGTCGCCACGAAAGCGGCCGGGATGATGGCAAAGAACTTGGCGACGTCATTGGCGGTCGAGAAGGTCGTCAGTGCGCCCCGGGTCATCAGCAACTGCTTGCCGGTTTCAACGATTTCCAGCAGCTTGGTCGGATTCGAATCCAGGTCGACCATATTGCCCGCCTCTTTCGCGGCCTGCGTGCCCGTGTTCATGGCGACGGCCACGTCGGCCTGGGCAAGTGCCGGCGCATCGTTGGTGCCATCGCCTGTCATCGCCACCAGGCGGCCTTCGGACTGGTAATCGCGGATCAGTTTCAGTTTGGCTTCGGGCGTGGCTTCGGCCAGGAAGTCATCGACCCCGGCCTCGGCGGCGATGGCCGCGGCAGTCAACCGGTTGTCGCCGGTGATCATGATGGTCTTGATGCCCATGCGGCGCAGCTCGGCGAAGCGCTCCTTGATGCCCCCTTCACGATGTCCTTGAGCTCGACCATGCCCTTGACCTCGCGGCCGTCGGCCACCACCAGCGGCGTGCTGCCGTTGCGAGCGGCGGCGTCCACCGCGGCCTGCACGTCGGCCGGGAAGGCGCCGCCCAGGGCTTCGATATGCTGCCGCACGGCCTGCGACGAGCCCTTGCGGATCTGGCGCGGACCGCCCTCGCCCGGCAGGTCGATCCCGCTCATGCGGGTCTGCGCCGTGAAGGGGACGAAGGTCGCTGACAGGCTGGCCATGTCGCGTTCCCGGACATTGAAGCGCTGCTTGGCCAGCACGGCAATGCTGCGGCCTTCGGGTGTTTCGTCGGCCAGCGACGCCAGCTGCGCCAGGTCCGCAAGCGCCTGTTCCGACACCCCCGAGGCGGGCACGAAGGCGGACGCCTGCCGATTGCCAAGGGTGATGGTGCCGGTCTTGTCGAGCATCAGCACGTCGACGTCCCCCGCGGCTTCCACCGCGCGGCCCGAGGTCGCGATGACGTTGGCCTGCATCATGCGGCTCATGCCGGCCACGCCAATGGCGGACAGCAGCCCGCCGATGGTGGTCGGTATCAGACATACGAGCAGCGACACCAACGCGGTGATCGTGACGACCGAGCCCGCGCCGGATGACGTCACCGCGTAATACGAGAACGGCAGCAAGGTCACGGTGACGACAAGGAATACCAGCGTCAGCGCCACCAGCAGGATGGTCAGCGCGACCTCGTTCGGTGTCTTCTGGCGCTTTGCGTTCTCCACCATCGCGATCATGCGGTCCAGGAAGGCTTCACCCGGATTGACCGCGACCCGCACGATCAGCCAGTCGGACAGCACGCGGGTGCCGCCTGTGACCGCCGAAAAATCGCCGCCCGATTCGCGGATCACTGGCGCCGATTCGCCGGTGATCGCGCTTTCATCGACCGACGCCACGCCGTCGAGCACTTCTCCGTCAACCGGCACCAGGTCGCCGGCCTGGACCAGCACCAGATCGCCTTTGCGCAGGTCGGTGGACGGCACGTCGCGCCAGCCCCCGGCCCGGTCTGGCCGCGCCAGTTTCTTGGCGGTGGTGCTTTGCTTGAGCCCGCGCAACGAAGCTGCCTGCGCCTTGCTGCGGCCCTCGGCCATGGCCTCGGCAAAGTTGGCGAACAGGACCGTGAACCACAGCCAGGCGGTAATGGCGAGAATGAAACCGGCCGGGGCCTCGCCTTCACCCCATAGCGCCTGCAGCCACAAGGCGGTCGTCAGCATGCTGCCGACATACACCACGAACATGACCGGGTTGCGCCATTGCACGCGGGGGTCGAGCTTGATGAATGCGGCCTTGGCCGCGCCAGCGGCCAGCGCCGGATCCCACAGGGAAAAAGAATGTCGTGTCATGGAAGTCTCGGGTTCCTCAGTGGCCGGGATGCAGCACGAGGTGTTCGACGATCGGCCCGAGGGCGAGCGCCGGAACGAAATTGAGCAGACCGATCAGCACCACGGTGCCCACCAGCAAGGTCACGAACAGGGGCCCATGCGTCGGCAACGTGCCTGCGGTGACGGGAACGCGTTTCTTGGCCGCCAGCGAGCCCGCCAGCGCAAGCACGGCCACGATCACGGCAAAGCGCCCCACCCACATGGCCACGCCCTGCAACGTGTTGTAGAACGGCGTGTTGGCCGACAGTCCGGCAAAGGCGCTGCCGTTGTTGTTCGCGCCCGAAGTCAGTGCGTACAGCATCTCGGAAAAGCCATGCGGGCCGGGATTGGCCAGACCCGCCAGGCCATCCGGATGCACGCCGGCCAGCGCGGTGCCGACCAGGGTCAGAATCGGTGCGGCAAGGAGCGCGATCGCAGCCATCTTCATGTCGAACGGTTCGATCTTCTTGCCCAGGTATTCGGGGGTGCGGCCTATCATCAGGCCTGCCAGGAACACGGCCACCAGCGCCACCACCAACATGCCGTACAGGCCCGTGCCAACGCCGCCAAACACCACTTCACCCAATTGCATCAGCACCATGGGACCCATGCCGCCCAGCGGCGTGAAGGAGTCGTGCATCGCGTTCACCGCGCCGCACGATGCGGCCGTGGTCACGGTTGCAAACAGCGCCGATGCACCGATACCAAAGCGCGTTTCCTTGCCTTCCATGTTGCCGCCGGCCTGGCTCATGCCGTAGGACTGGTCCACGCCCAAGGCCGCGATCAACGGGTTGCCCTGCTGTTCCGCGGCGATGGTGCCGGCGGCCACGACCACGAAGATCAGCGTCATGGCGGCCAGCACGGCCCAGGCCTGGCGCAGGTCCCCCACCAGCTTGCCGAACATGAAGCACAAGGCCGTCGGGATCAGGAAGATGGACAGCATCTGCAGCAGGTTCGTCAGCGCCGTGGGATTTTCGAACGGGTGCGCCGAATTGGCATTGAAGAACCCGCCGCCGTTGGTGCCCAGCATCTTGATGGCTTCTTGCGACGCCACGGGGCCCATGGCGATGGACTGCGTGGCATCCGCCCCACCCTGCAGCGTCGTGACCGACAGGTAGGTATCCAGGGTCTGCACCACGCCCTGGCTGATCAGGAAGAGCGCAAAGAGCACCGACAACGGCAGCAGCACATACAAGGTGACGCGGGTCAGGTCCACCCACGCATTGCCCAGCGACGCACTGGATCGCGCGGCCAAGCCGCGAATCAGTGCGAACACGACAGCAATGCCGGTCGCGGCCGAGAGGAAGTTCTGCACGGTCAGCCCCAGCATCTGCGTCAGGTAGCTCATCGTGGTTTCGCCTGAGTACCCTTGCCAGTTCGTGTTGCTGGCAAAGCTGATCGCGGTGTTGAAGGCCGAATCGGCACTGACGGCCGACAGGCCCTGCGGATTCAGTGGCAGGGACAGCTGAAACCGCTGCAAGCCGTACACCGCCAGCACACCGATCAGATTGAAGATCAGCAGTGACAAGGCATACGGCTTCCATCCCATGCCCTGCGCGGGGTCCACGCCTGCCAGCCGGAACATGCCGCGTTCGAATCGCGCACCGCGTGACAGCGCTGCGGGAAAGCGGCCGTCGGCGACACGTGTGAGCCACATTCCCAAGGGCCATGCCGCCGCAAATAGAACGACCAGGAACACGACCAGCAGCATCCAGGACTGGCCGGTGATCAGTGCATCGGTCGTTGCATCGGTCAACGGGTTGGTTGCGGAAGTCATCAGAAGTCCTCCGCGCGGAACAGGGCCACCAGCAGATAGACGAACAGCCCGGCGGCCAGCACGCCGCTTACGATCATGATCGCGTTCACGGGCGGGCTCCCACCGAGGCGCCCAGCCGGTCGCACAGCGCGACCAGGCCCACGGTGAGGCCGAACAACCCTGCCGTCAGGGCCAGAAAAATCAGATCCATACATGCCTCATACCGATGTCTTGACGAGGCTTCCAGCGTAGGCAGATGCCTGTCAATTCGGTATAGAAAGGCGGGTGCGCGGTATCAAGAAAGCGTAAAGACGCCCGGTCTTGACAGCTTTTTTGCAGGCGAGTCCCTACTGTGTCGGCACGCCGGGCATGCGTTCCCGGCACCCTGACCACAAGGATGAATTCGATGATGATCCGACCCGCACTGCTTGCATGTCTGCTGGGCAGCCTGGGCGCCACCGCCGCTGCGCAGACCTCTTCCCCGGGTATTTCGCCCTTGTTTGCCACATTTGCCAACGACGTGACCGTGACGGCGAATGTGGCAATTGCCAATGAATATCGCTATCGTGGTATCGGCCAGACCAACGGCCGCCCGGCGCTGCAAGGCGGCTTCGACCTGGCCCATGCGAGCGGCTTCTATGTGGGCAACTGGAATAGCAACATCAGCTGGCTGTCGGACTCAAACGCCCAGGTGTCGTCGTCACTGGAAATGGATGTGTATGGCGGCTACAAGGGCACGACCGGACCGGTCGCCTGGGATATGGGGGTGCTGCGCTACGCCTACCCCGGCAGCCGGCCGGAACTGTCGGCAGCATGGCTCGACACCAACGCGGACCGCGGCGTGTACACGAACACGCGCGGCCGCTATCTTGGCAAGGGGATGGTCCTGATCAGTCTGGTCCGGACCTTCTGAAGGCCGGACGCCGGATTCAGAAGCCAGCAGCCGCGCCATCGCGGCGCGGATCGCTGGCGGCCACGTAGCCCTGCGTGGCCGGATCGCCCATCTTCCAGATGAACTGCCCTGCCCCGAAGTCCTGGTACGAGTCGTTGATGATGGCCGGGCGATGGCCACGCGCCGCCAGTCCGGCCACCACGTCGGCCGGCATCGCGCTTTCCAGATTGATCTCCAAGCCGGCGTTGTAGCGCCAGCGCGGTGCATCGCACGCGGCCTGCGGATTCTGCTGGTAGTCGAGCATGCGGACCAGGGTCTGCATGTGCCCCTGCGGTTGCATATTCCCCCCATGACACCAAAGCTCATGACCGGCTGCCCGTCTTGCGTCAGGAAGGCCGGAATGATGGTGTGGAAGGGGCGCTTGCCCGGCGCCACGACATTGGCGCTGACCGGATCCAGCGTGAAACCGAAGCCGCGGTTCTGCAGGCTGATGCCGAATTCCGGTTCCACCACGCCCGATCCGAAGCCCTGGAAATTGCTCTGGATGAAACTGACCATCATGCCGTTTTCATCGGCCGCGGTCAGGTAGATGGTGCCGCCCTTGACGGGGTTGCCGAAGCCGAAGTCCTGCGCCTTGTTGCGGTCGATCAGCTTGGCTCGCGAGGCCAGATAGGCGTCGTCCAGCAGGTGCGCGGCGGTGACCCGCATGTGTTCGGGATCGGCAACGAATTCATAGACGTCGGCAAAGGCCAGCTTCATGGCCTCGATCATCAGGTGCTGCGTCTCGGCCGAGTCCACGCCGTGTTCGGCCACGTCGAACTGGTCAAGAATGCCCAGTGCGATCAGCGCGGCAATGCCCTGCCCGCTCGGCGGGATTTCGTGCAGCGTATAGCCACGGTAATCCCGCGAAATCGGCGTGACCCAGTCGGCACGATGGTTGGCCAGGTCCTGCTTCGTCAACGATCCGCCCAGCTCTTTGGAAAACGCCACCAGCGCATCGGCAATGTCGCCTTCATAGAAGGACTTGCCCTTGCTTGCCGCGATCGAGCGCAACGCGCGCGCCGCTGCCTTGAACTGGAACAGTTCGCCAATATCGGGCGCGCGGCCCCAGGGCATGAAAGCCTGGGCAAAACCTGGCTGGCCTTTAAGCTCGGCAGCGCCGGCCGCCCATTTCTGGCGCACCACCGGCGGCACCAGGTAGCCCCGTTCCGCGATCTCGATCGCAGGCGCCATCAGGTCCGCGAACGGCAGCTTGCCGAACCGTTCGCTCAGCGCCGTCCATGCGCTGACGGCGCCTGGCACCGTCACCGAATCAATGCCGCGCCTGGGGGGCGTGACCTGGCCATGGCCATACTTGTTCGAAAAATAGTCCGGCGTCCACGCCTGGGGCGAACGGCCCGATGCGTTCAGGCCATGCAGCTCCCTTCCGTCCCACAGGATGCAGAACGCATCCGACCCCAGGCCGTTGCTGACCGGCTCGAGCAAGGTCATGCATGCCGCGGTGGCGATGGCGGCGTCGACCGCGTTGCCGCCGGCCGCCAGCATCCGCAGGCCGGCTTGCGACGCCATCGGGTGCGACGTCGAAACCACGTTACGGGCGAACACTGGAATGCGCGCCGAAGGATAGGGATTGGAAAAATTGAATTGCATGGTAAGCCGCTGTGTCCTGTATAGATGCCCGAGGGCATGTCTCCGAGTTATTGCGCGGTAATGCCGAACGCCTTCAGGTCACGACCCCATTGGGTCAATTCAGCATCGATCTTCTGGCGCATCTGTGCGGGCGTGTTGGTCGACGGTTCGACGCCCTGCGCGGCCAGCATGGCCTGCACTTCGGGCTTGGCCACCGCCTTCTTCACTTCGGTGGCCAGGCGCTCGACGATCGCGGGGTCGGTGCCACCGGTCGTGAAGACGGCGTACCAGGTCGAAAATTCGTAGCCTGGCACGCCGGCTTCGGCGATGGTCGGAATGTTCGGCAGCGACTTGACACGTTCCTTGGTGGTCACGGCCAGGATCTTGGTCTGGCCGGTTTTGGCCGACTGCAACGCCGGTGGAATGCCCGAAAATGTCATCTGCACCTGACCGCCGCTGACGTCGGTCAGGGCCTGCGAATTGCCGCGATAGGGCACGTGCACGATGTTGACGTTGGCCTGCTTGGCGAACAGCGCGCCGGCCAGGTGCAGCGTCGAACCATTGCCCGATGACGCGTAGTTCAGCGTACCCGGATCCTTGCGCGCCAGCGCGACCAGTTCCTTCACGCTGTTCGCCGGCACGGCGGCGTTGACCAGCAGCACGTTGCCCGACTCGGCCACCAGCGACACCGGCGCCAGGTCCTTGCGGGGATCGAAACTCAGCTTGCTGGCCAGCAGGGGCGCCACGGTGTTGCTGCCGGTCGAACCCAGCAGCAGCGTGTAGCCGTTGGGCTGGGCCTTGGCCACCACGTCGGCGGCGATCAGGCCACCCGCACCCGCGCGGTTTTCCACCACGATGGTCTGCCCCATGCTCTGCTGCATTTCTTTCGCGATGATGCGGGCGATCACGTCATTGCCGCCGCCTGCCGCGAAGCCGACCACCATCTTCAGGGGCTGCGACGGGTAGGTATCGGCCGCAACGGCCTGGGCGCCCCACTGAGTGGAGGCAAGGACCGCCAGGCCCAGCAGCGAACGGCGGGTAACGGACAGGGGTGACAGGGTCGACATGATGATGTTCCTTGGCGATTTGTCGCTCGATGGCGGAGGGGCTGGCGGACGGCGGGACCGCAGTCCCAGGGCCTTCCGACGTCATGAAGAGGATTGTGCGAGCCGTCTTCACCAAAGAAAAGCGAATATTGCTTTAGAGTCACGAAAGGAAAACTTTCGAGAACTTTCCGTTTTGGTGCATCTTCAGCAAGGAAGTCCTCATGTCCAGCATCCGTCTTTTCAGAACCTTCCTGGCCGTTGCCGCCGAAGGCTCCTTCACTGGCGCCGCCCATCGGGTCGCCCTGACCCAGGCCGCCGTCGGACTGCAGATGCGCACGCTGGAAGACGACCTGAAGCGCAAGCTTTTCACCCGCCACGGGAAAGTTGTCGTTCTCAACGATCACGGCCGGGCGCTGCTTCCCTTGGCGCGCCAGATGATGAGCGTGTACGGCCAGATGCTGGAACATCCGGACGCGCCGGAACCCATGAGCGGCACCGTCCATCTAGGCGCCATCGTGTCGGCGCTTCCGCGGCTGCTGCGCGCCACCTTGTCCTTGAAGCAGCGGCATCCAGGTCTGGACCTGCATGTATCGGCCGCAAAGTCAGTGGAACTGGTCGCGCAGGTCGATGCCGGCAAGCTCGACTGCGCCGTCCTGGTGCGCGACCCCGGCGAAAGCCGGCCGACGCTGGTGTGGCAATCCTTGTACGCCGAACCGATGGCGCTGGTCGCCCCGCCCGACTCACGCGAAACCGATATCAAGGTGTTGTTGGAGCACTATCCCTTCATCCGGTTCGACCGGCAGGAACAGACCGGACAGTTGGTCGAACGCACGCTGCGCCGCCTCCGCGTCCGGCCAAGTGAATTCCTGGAATTGAATTCGCTGGAGGCGATCGCCGACCTGGTCCGATCGTCGCTGGGCGTCTCGATCCTGCCCCTGCCGCGCGCCAGCGCCTGGCACCAGGATCCCCGGCTGCGCGTGCTGCCGATCGTGGCCACCACCGAAGCGCGGCAGATCGCACTGGTTCGCTGGCGCGACGCGTCAAAGTCCGCCGTGATCCAGGCGGTCGGGCAGGAACTGATGGCGCAGGATACGCCATGACGATCCCGGTGCCAGCGGCAGGCCGTCCCAAGGCTGGGCTGCCATAAGGGTGCAGCTGGGGTGCAGCGGTTCAGCATTCGGGCACGACCGTTGCGGTAAGCCGCGTGTCACGCCAACTACCCGGAGTTCCGCATGCCTGACCGCCAGCCGACGGCGCCTGCTGCACCGACCCACATCGTGGCCGACGATGCGCCGGTGCGGCTGGCCGTGGTCGAAGAACAGATCACGGTCGGCGTGGAGCGGCACGAGACCGGCGCTGTCCGCGTGCGCAAGGTCATCCACGATGACATCGTGGATGTGCCCGTCACCCTGCGCAGCGAACAGGTCGATATCCGCCATGTACCGGAAAACCGCCCGGTGGACAGCGAATACGGTCCCCGCCAGGTCGGCGACACCTGGATCGTGCCGGTCTTCGAATACGTCCCCGTTACCGAACTGCGCCTGATGTTGAAGGAGGAGATCCACATCACGCGCCGCACTGTCGAACAGGAGGTCATCCACACCGTACCGGTCCGCAAGGACACCCTGATCGTGGAACGCCGGCAGGGACTGGCCGGCGAATGGATCCCCGACGATCCGCCCGCCACTCCACCCTGACTGCGCCACCGCGCCATCGCACAGGCAGCGGCAGCGCCGCGGCCACCCCACATAAAAAGGTAACCCCATGAACCAGACCATTATTGGCACATTCGACAACACCACCGACGCCGACGACGCCGTGCGCGATCTCGTCGACGCTGGCGTATCCCGCTCGGCCATCCAGATCCATTCGCAGGAAACCGGCACGACGCCGCCTGACGAAGGCACGACGCACGTGTCGGGTGACCACGAGCACGCGCAACACGGATTCTTCGAACGCATCGAACACTTCTTCTCCAACCTGGTGGGCGACAGCGACCGGCCTGCTGAATTCAGCCACTATCACGAGGCCATCCGCCGCGGAGGCGCACTAGTATCGGTGGAGGTGCAAGACGCCGATGACTTCGACCGGGTCAGGCGGGTGCTCGATGACGCGGGCGCGGTGGATATTGATGAGCGTGCGGCGCAATGGCAGAGCACCGGCTACACGCCCTACAGTGTTGGCGGCAGCACGTCATCGGCCGCCGGGTATACAGGCGGCCAGGCCGGCGGAAGTGTCCCGGGGGCGAGCCAGGACATGGCGCCTGGACGCACGATGGCTGCGGGTCAGACGCTCAGTTCGGCCGATACCTCGCAGGACTTGCACGCGCGTGAAGCAACCCCCGGTCTTGGCTCCACCACCGCCGGTCTCGGGTCTGGCGCCGTGACCGGTGAACAGGCGATTCCGGTCGTCGAAGAAGAGCTTGCCGTCGGCAAACGCAAGGTCCAGACCGGCGCCTACCGCGTGTACAGCCGGCAGACCGAGACGCCAGTGACCGAGAACGTCACCCTGCGCGAGGAACACGCGTCCATCGAACGTCGTCCGGTCGATCGGCCAGCCACCGAGGCGGATCGGACATCCGCCTATGTCGAGGTCAAGGAAACCGACGAAACGCCGGTAATCCAGAAAACCGCGCGGGTGGTCGAAGAAGTCGTGGTGGGCAAGGAATCGTCGCAACGCACCGAGACCATTCACGACACCTTGCGCGGAACGGAAGTGGAAGTCGAGCGGGTGGACGGTGACGGCAAGAATGACGGCACACTGAAGACGCCACGTCCCTGAGGCGTCGGTGTTACCTGATCAAGGCGTGGCGTCCCGCTTCGCCTTGATCGCCGAATACGCTTCCTGCACGTCCATCGCTGCCCAAGTGTTCCAGGTCATGCGCCCCTTCCGGCTCGTTTAGGTCGTCGTTCGCACTCTCATGGTCAAATACCCCTTTGGCCCGACCCGCGACCGCTATCTCCTGAATGACACTTCCCGACACTGCTGGGCACACGCCCATGATGGCCCAATATCTTCGGCTTAAAGCCGAGGCCGGGTCGATGCTGCTGCTCTACCGCATGGGTGACTTCTACGAACTGTTCTATGACGATGCCGTCAAGGCATCGCGCATGCTGAATCTGACGCTGACGACGCGCGGCGCATCGAATGGCGTGCCGATCAAGATGTGCGGCATGCCGCACCACTCGGTCGAGCAATACCTGGCGCGGCTGGTGAAGCTGGGCGAGTCGGTGGCGATTTGCGAGCAGATCGGCGATCCGGCCACCTCGAAAGGTCCGGTCGAACGCCGCATCGTGCGCATCGTGACCCCCGGCACGCTGACCGACGACGCGCTGCTGCCGGCCAAGGCCGACCGCGCCATTGCAGCCGTGTGTGTCGGGACCAGCAAAGGCAAGGGCGCCACCGGCCGCTGCGGCGTGGCATGGCTGAATCTGGCCAGCGGCGAGTTCCGGCTGACCGAGTGCGTGCTGGGTCAGCTGGCGAGCGAACTGCATCGCATTGCGCCGGCCGAAGTCGTGCTGATCGAAGGCCAGCCGCTGGCGGTGGACTATGTCGCGTCGATCAGCCCGGTGCCGGACTGGCACTTCGAAAGCAGCGGCGCGCGCCAGCAGCTCCTCAACCATTTCAGGGTCGATTCGCTGGCCGGCTTCGACGTGGACGACATGCCCGAAGCCGTGTGCGCCGCGGGCGCCCTGCTTCGTTATGTGTCGCACACGCAGTCGCAGGCGCTGGCCCACGTGCAGCAGCTCAGCGCCGACCGCGCCAGCCAGTATGTCCTGCTCGACCCGGTCACGCGCCGCAATCTGGAGCTGACCGAAACCTTGCGGGGCGAAGAATCGCCCACGCTGTTTTCGGCGCTGGACCACAACAAGACGCCGATGGGCAGCCGGCTGCTGCGCCGCTGGCTGCATCATCCGCTGCGTGACAACGCCACCGTGGCCGCGCGGCAGGAAGCGATTGCGATGCTGCTGGCCGGCGGCGATCCGCGCACCCTGCAGACCGCCCTGGCGCCGCTGCCCGACGTGGAACGCATTGCCGCGCGCGTCGCGCTGCGGTCGGTGCGCCCGCGCGAACTGGCCAGCCTGCGCGACGCCGTCGCGCTGACCCCGGCCCTGCACACAACGCTGACCGAATTCGTGTCGGCGGGGGACAATTGACCGACGGCGTGTCGAAGCTGGCCGAACTGGCCGCGCAGATCGTGATCGACCCCGAGATCGGCGCCCTGCTGTCGCGTGCGATCGCGCCCGAGCCCAGCGTCAATGTGCGCGACGGCGGCGTCATTGCCACGGGCTTCGACACCGATCTGGACGAGTTGCGGACCCTCGAATCGCATACCGGTGACTTCCTGGTGCAGCTCGAGGCGCGCGAACGCGAGCGCACCGGCATTGCCAATCTGCGAGTGGAATTCAACCGCGTGCACGGCTTCTTCATTGAAGTCACCCGCGGGCAGACCGACAAGGTGCCTGACGACTATCGCCGCCGGCAGACCCTCAAGAACGCCGAACGCTATATCACCCCGGAACTGAAGACCTGGGAAGACAAGATCCTGTCCGCCCAGGACCGGGCGCTGGCCCGCGAAAAATGGCTGTTCGAACAGCTGCTGGACCAGATGGCGCCCCACGTACGGTCGTTGACGCAGGTGGCCGCGGCACTGGCGGAAATCGATGTGCTGGCCTCGCTTGCGGTCCACGCACGCGACCACGACTGGGTGCCGCCGCAGTTGCTGGACACGGCCGACGTCGTGATCGAACAGGGCCGCCATCCTGTCGTGGAACGCGTGATCGAACGCTTCACGCCGAACGACTGCCGGCTGGGCCGCACGCGCCGCATGCTGCTGATCACCGGCCCGAACATGGGCGGCAAATCGACCTACATGCGGCAGACGGCGCTGATCGTGCTGCTGGCCCGCATCGGCAGCTTCGTGCCGGCGCGGTCCGCCAGCATTGGCCGCATCGACCGGATCTTCACGCGGATCGGGGCGGCCGACGACCTGGCCGGTGGCCGGTCCACCTTCATGATGGAGATGATCGAAGCCGCTGCCATCCTGTCCGCCAGCACGGCCGACAGCCTGGTGCTGATGGACGAGATCGGCCGCGGCACATCGACCTATGACGGCCTGTCACTGGCCTGGGCGATCGCGCATCAGCTGGTCACCCACAACCGTGCGCTGACCCTGTTCGCGACCCACTACTTCGAGTTGACCCGCCTGCCGTCCGTGCAGCCCGAAGCGGCCAACGTACACCTGGCCGCGGCGGAGTCACACAAGGGCATTGTGTTCCTGCACGAGGTCCGCGATGGTCCGGCCAGCCGCAGCTACGGGATCCAGGTGGCGCAGCGCGCCGGCATTCCGTCGGCCGTGGTGCGCATGGCGCGCCGCGAACTGGAAAAGCTCGAAACGCAGGGCGCCCAGGTGCCGCAACTGCCCCTGTTCAGTCCGCCGCCCGAGACAGCGGCCAATGACGAGGCGGCGGCCGATGCTGTGGCGGCCGACGCCGTCAAGGACGCATTGACGGCCATCGATCCTGATGTTTTGAGCCCACGCGAAGCCCTGGACGCCCTGTACCGGCTGAAGAGCCTTCTACAATCGGCGTCATGATCCGTCCGCTTCGCGCTTGCCGCCGCCTGCCTTGTCCTCCCGTCGTTCCCCTTGTCATGGCGGGGCGCGTCCGGCGTGGACTGCTGGCCGCCATCTGCGCAATGGCCTGCGGCGGCTGGGCCGCGCCGTCCGGCGCCGTGACCGAATCCTCGTACGCCGCCCGCCGCGGCTTCAATTTCGCGGTGATAGGCAATACCCCCGCGGGGTCGCGCGACGAGGGCACCGTGGTCAATGTGCTGACGCAGATTGGCCGGGAAGCCGATCTGATCGTGCATGTGGGCAATGTGAAGCGCGAATCGGAACGATGCGATGACGCCACCTACCAGCGCCGGCACGATCTGTTCAACGCCAGCCCGGTTCCCTTCGTGCTCGCGCCTGGCAGCAACGACTGGGCGACCTGCGATCGCGATCTTGCCGGTCAGTTCGGCCCGGTGGAACGCCTGAACCGGCTGCGGGAACTGTATTTCGAGTCATCCCAAACGATGGGGACGATCACGCTGGGCGTGCAACGCCTGAGCGACACCGCACGCTATCGCAGCTACCCCGAAAACGCGCGCTGGGAATACGGCGACGTGCTGTTCGTCACCCTGAACATGCCTGGCACCCACAACAACTATCGCACCGGCGCGGGCCGCAATGGCGAGTACGAAGAACGCATTCTGGCCAACGCCTTCTGGCTGCGGCAGGCCTTTTCGACGGCCACCCGCGACAAACGCAAGGCAATCGTGATTGCCTTCGATGCCGACCCGCATTTTGACGGGCAGCAGAATCTGACGGCCAGCGACGGGCGCGATCCTTTTGCCGAATTCAAGGCGACCCTGGCGCGCCTGGCGGCCAAGTTTCCGGGCGACGTGCTGATCGTGCATGGCGCGGCGCCCGGCGTCGGCACCCCACCCAAGCCCGACCATCCGCTCAAGGTCAACGGCAAGCCGCTGGAGAACGTCATGCGCATTCGCGCCTATGGCGCCGGAAGCGCGGCATTCTGGATCAAGGTCGAGGTGGAACCGGGCCGCAAGGGCCAGATCCGGGTCGAGAACCGGAATGCGGTGGCGGAACCGCCGCGGCCCTGAAGAGGTAGAAGCCGAGCCGGCGCCAGGATCAGTGCAGTACGCCCGGGTTGCGGCGCGATTCGATCAACGCATCCAGCACGTCTTCGTCGTCGTCTTCGTCAGCGCCTTCGGCATGGCCCTGTTCGATTTCTTCGGGATCCGCCGGGCGCACGCCCAGCAGCTTGATACGCACCCGCAGCGCCATGCCGGCGTAGGGATGGTTCGCATCCAGCACCACTTTGTCTTCGGACAGGTCCGTCACGACGAAAATCAGCGAGTCTTCGGACAGTTCGTCATCGTCATCGGCTTCCGTCACGGTCGGGCCGTCGCCCTCGTCGCCTTCCGGTCCCGGCACGCCTTCGAACTGCATGCCGACTTCCAGCGGTTCAGGAAACCGCGAGCGCGGTTCGACCCGCAGCAGGTCGGCGTCGTAGTCGCCAAACGCATCACTGGGTTCAAGATGGAAGGTATCTTCAAAGCCGACCTGCTTGCCTTCAATGGCGTCATCCAGGCGCGGCAGCAGGCTGTCGAGCCCGCGATGCAGGAAGCTGACCGGGCCGCCGCTGTCGTCCAGGGCCTCGCCGTCGGTATCGGTGATCCAGAATTCCACGGTGACGACCGTGTTTTCGCCGACTGTCAGTGCGGAATCAAGTTTGGAATCGGCCATTTTAGGGACATCCGTAATCTGTACTGGTAATCCGGCAGTTTACAGTCTGGCGCGGGAATGGTGCCCGTCCGGGCTTGTTACCACCTTGTTATGATCGCGGCCATGAATGCTAACGAATCCACCGCCCTGCTTGCCGGCCTGACCCCGGCCCAATTCATGCAACGTCACTGGCAGAAAAAGCCCCTGCTGATCCGTGGCGCCCTTCCCGACTTCCGCCCGCCGCTGTCCATTGCGGAGGTCAAGCGGCTGTCACGCCGGGACGAGGTCGAATCCCGCCTGGTATGGCGCGAGGCAGGCCAGTGGCAAATGGAATCAGGCCCCTTCGCCCGCCTGCCGCCGGCCAAGGAGCGGGAGTGGTCGCTGCTGGTACAGGGCGTGAACCTGCACGACGACGCAGCCGCCGCGCTCATGCACCGCTTCCGGTTCGTGCCAGACGCGCGGCTGGACGATCTGATGATCAGCATCGCCACCGACGGCGGCGGGGTGGGCCCCCACTTCGACAGCTATGACGTCTTCCTGCTGCAGGCGGTGGGCCAGCGCCGCTGGCGTATCGGCAAGCAGAAAGATCTGAGCCTGGACCCCGACGCACCGCTCAAGATCCTGTCGAACTTCACGCCGACCGAAGAGTTCGTGCTGAACCCGGGCGACATGCTGTATCTGCCCCCCGCCTATGCACATGACGGGATCGCCGAAGGCGAATGCATGACGATCTCGATCGGGTTCCGGTCGCCTTCGCTGGTCGAACTTGCGCGGGGCATGCTGGAGGCCGCGGCCGACCAGTTGTCGGACCGGACGCCAACGCCGCTCAAAGGGTACTATCGCGACCCCGGCCAGCCCGCTGTCGACCAGCCCGCCGCCCTGCCCGAGACCCTGGTGGACGCAGCCCTGACCGCTGCCGCGGCCGTGCCGCTGGACCGTACCCTGGCCAGCCGCTTCCTGGGTTGCTGGCTGACGGAGCCCAAACCCGACGTCGTGTTCGACACCGTCGACATGGACGCCCTGCCTGACCTGGCCGAAGACTGGCCTGCCACCGGCCAGCTGAAGCTGGACCGGCGGACCTTGCTGATCTACCGCGAGCGCACGGCGTTCATCAACGGAGAAATGATCGACCATCCGGCCAGCGCCGCCCTGCGCCAGCTGGCGGACGACCGCGTATTGGACTGCGCCGATCCCGCGTGCCGCAAGCTGACGGATAGCGAGCGCAGCATGCTGACGGATTGGCTGGACGATGGCTGGCTGCACTATGCGAACCCTTCGGATGCCCCAGCTGCCGCCTCGCCCGGCAGGACACGCGCCCGGCGTTAAGCCGGAAACTGTCGGCCCGGCGTAAGCAAGACGTGATAAAGCGACGGACTCGAAACGCTTTCGCACATTCTTGACCGAACTGATACACAAATTGCTTACGTGAGACTTACTTTTTGCCCTCATCGTGGCAAAAGCCTGACCGGGCTGCTAAAATTTACACTTGTCCAGATCGCGGTTGTAGATCTGAGTAGAAGCATTTGCTGGCTACGCCGAAGGCCCGGACATCTACCGGAAATAGCGCTATTTCTAGTTCGTTTTTGATCTCCGATCACTACTATAAATTCTAAGGATCTACTATGAAAAAGACTCTGCTCTTGGCATCGATGCTTGCAATCGCCCTGTCGGCTTGCGGCAAGAAAGAAGAAGCCGCTGTTCCTGCTGACACGACCCCGCCTGCAGTGACCACGCCGGCACCGGCTCCTATGGAACCCACCACCCCGCCAGCAGTTGACCCGGCCGCTCCCGCAGCCCCGATGACGCCTGCTGATCCGGCTGCTCCTGCTACCGCTTCCTAAGTAGCACGGGTCGAACACCCGGGCGTTTATCCGATCGGATATCCCCCCATCGCAGGCGAACCCCCGCCGCGCCTGGGTCAGACCACTGGGATACCTGCCGCATGCAAGTGCGGCATGATAAAAGCCAGCTTTCGAGCTGGCTTTTTGTTGTCCGCACCTACGGTGCTATCCGCCGATCACTTCCCAGTCGAACCCTTGGGATTGATCGGCAATGCCCACTTCTTCCGGCAACCAGCCCAGGATGGGCGCCAGGGCCATCTGCGCCAGGATCGGCGCATTGTTCTGCTTGCTCAGGTGGGCGGCGTGCACGCGTTTGAGCCGGCTGCGATCGACCGCCTTGAGCACGGCAGCGGCGGCAGCGTTGGACAGATGCCCGAGCCGGCCGGAAATACGCATCTTGAGGGAATACGGGTACGCGCTTTCGGCCAGCAGGTCGGGGCAATGATTGCATTCCAGCACCAGCGCATCGCAGCCGGACAGCATGCGGTGCACATGCGGTGTGCCCTCCCCCAGGTCCGTCAGCACGCCCAGGCGGCGCGCGCCGTCCGTCATCACGAATTGCACCGGTTCGCGGGCATCATGCGGGACAGGAAAAGGAAGGATCTGCAGGGCGCCGATCCCGAACGGGATGTGGCTGTCGCACCGGACCACCCACATGCCATCGGGGATCTTGTGCGCGACCGCGGCATGCGTGCCGGTGGTCAGGAAGACGGGAACGTTGTGCTTGCGGGCCAGCTTGAACACGCCGCCGATGTGGTCGCCGTGTTCGTGCGTGACCAGAATGCCGCTCAGGCTGCCGGGTTCCAGGCCTCGAGCCAGCAGGCGCCGTTCGATTTCGCGCAGCCCGAAGCCGCAGTCGATCATGATGCGCGTCGTGCTCGCGCCTTCGGTGGCTTCGACAACGAGGGCGTTGCCCTCGCTGCCGCTGCCCAGACTGGTGTATCGCATCAGACCCCGTCCAGCCCCTGGCGGCCCGTTGCGGACTGCCTGTGCATCACTTCAGTTGATCACCCAGCACGGTCAGGATGCGACGGCCGGTGGCGCTGTTTTCCGGCGCGCCCTGGCTGTTCAACACGGTGACCTGGGTCTGCTCGCCCGCCGAAGCCAGCTTCACGCGGAACTGCGGACGCGTTTCGGTCGTGTCACGCTTGAAGAGGCGGCTGAAGAAGCCCGGCTTTTCGGTCGTGTTGACGGCGTCGGTATCCACATAGCGGACGAAATACGTGCCTTCGGCGCGGTTGCGGTCCTCCACCGTGAAGCCTCCACGATCGAGCGCAAGGCCCACACGGCGCCAGGCCCGGTCGAACGATTCATTGACCTGCAGCGCGCCGCTAGGCGTGACCGTCAACAGGCGGGGGCCTGAGCCGGATCATTGACCGGGGCAGCTTGCGCGACGGCAGTCTTGGCGCGATCGGTGTCGCTGCCCAGCCGGACCATCAGGCGGCTCAGGAATTCCGCTTCCAGGCCGGGATCATTCGGACGCGCCGTCCAGATGGTCTGGGTCTTTTCGCTGCCGGTCAGCTCTTCCACCGCGCCGCGATGGCTGATGTAGATTTCGGTGCCGCTGCCCGAACGTTCCAGGCGGGTGCGGTACATGTCGCGCTCGCCAGTCGACCACAGGCCGTCGAACACCTTGCCCACCGTGCGGCGGATGAAGTCCTGCGGAATCTTGGCGCGGTTTTCGGCCCAGTCCGTTTCCATCACGCCGGCCTGCGGCAAGTCTTCGCGGATCAGGAAGCCGTTGTCCTGCCAAAACTGGCGAACGATCGGATAAAGCTGTTCAGGCGGACGGTTTTCAACGACCAGCCAACGCTGCGCGCCCGCGCGTTCCACCCGCATGTCCGACCGGGCCGGCAGCACGGCGGTCGCCGCTGGCGCCGTCGCGGCGGGCTTGGCCGAGGAATAGCTTGAGAACGTGGTGCTGGCCGGGCCGGCCGGCAACTGGTAGCGCGTGTCTTGCGGCAATTGCGTCAGATCGGGCGGCACTTCGAGCTTGGCGTTCTTGTTCGGCTGCGACGCGCTCTTGTAGTCGATCGATTCTTCTTTGCCCAGCAGCTGGTTGACCGTGCTGCATCCGGTGAACAGGACGCACAGGGTAAGCAGCATGGGCAACACTGCCAGGCGTGGCAGATGGGGTCGAACAGCATTCATTTGGATCGTAACTCCTGAAACCGCCGGCCTGTCAGAGGCGTGGCGGGTCATCCGGTAAAAGAGGTCGGCGCCCGGGCGCACAGGCGCTGGCGCGGGAGGCGGGCACCTTAGATACGGATGTCCGCCGCCGACAGCGCCTCACGGACAGCGGCATGGTACTGCGAACTGAACTCGACCAGCGGCAGGCGGTAGCCGAGTGCGGAACGTCCCATCTGGGCGAGCGCCCACTTGACGGGGATGGGATTGGGTTCCAGGAACAGGTTCTTGTTCAACAGCGCGAGGCGCTTGTTGATCGCGCGCGCCCGGGCGGCATCGCCGGCCAGCGCCGCGGCACACAGTTCCTGCATCAGCCGCGGCGCAACGTTGGCCGTGACGGAAATATTTCCCTTCGCGCCCATCAGGATCAAGGCGGCGGCGGTGGGGTCATCGCCGCTGTACACGGCGAACGAGTCCGGCAGCTGGCTGAGCAGCAGCGCGCCACGGCCGATGTCGCCGGTCGCGTCCTTCAGGCCGATGATGCCGGGCACCTGCGCAAGGCGCAGCGTGGCGTCATGACCCAGGTCCGCGCCGGTGCGCCCGGGGACGTTGTACAGGATCATGGGCAGGTCCACCGCTTCGGCGATGGTCTTGAAATGCTGGTACAGCCCTTCCTGCGTCGGCCGGTTGTAATAAGGCACGACGGACAGGCTGGCGTCGGCGCCCACTTCGGCGGCGTACCGGGTCAATTCGATGGCTTCGGCGGTGGAATTGGCGCCGGCGCCGGCAATGACGGGCGCGCGGCCGGCCACGTGCTCGACCGACAGGCGGATCATTTCGGCGTGCTCGTCAACCGAAATGGTGGGCGATTCGCCAGTGGTGCCGACGACCACGAAACCATTGGTGCCTTCGGCCAGGTGCCAGTCGATCAAGGCTTTGTACGCGGCGATGTCGAGCGCGCCATCGGGCGACATGGGCGTGACGATGGCAACGATGCTGCCTGCGATCTGACCTTGGACGGGAGCGCCGGGCGCCGTGGCGCGCGCGGAAGATGCCGAAGAATTGGTGGACATACGTGGTGGGGTCGGCCAGTTGGCGGAAGACGGAAAATCGTTCAAGTGTACCGGATTAGCGGGCTCGCGCGACCGCTGGCCTATCAGGCAATCCAGGCACGGAAAAGTTCACGGGCGCCCGGTCTACAGGAACAGTTTGATGATCGCATCGCCAACACCCAGGATGGGCGACACCAGGAAGGTCAGCAGATTCGTGACCAGCAGCACGATCAGGATCACCATGCCGTACGGCTCGATCCGGGAATATTGATAGGCCAGCCTGTCGGGCAACAGGCTGAACACGATGCGCCCGCCATCCAGCGGCGGAATCGGCAGCAGGTTCAGCGCCATCAGCATCAGGTTGACCTGGATACCCGCGACGGCCATGGCCATGAAGAACTCTTCGGTCATGCCGGTGGCGATCATCAGCTTCAGGCTGACCGCCCAGATGATGGCCATGACCAGATTGATCCCCGGCCCGGCCGCCGCCACCCACAGCATGTCGCGCTTCGGGCGGCGCAGCCGGCCGAAATCGACAGGCACGGGCTTGGCCCAGCCGAACAGCAGGCCGCCGAAACCGAACAGCTTGCTGGTCAGCAGGATGACCGCCGGCACGAGCAGCGTGCCGACCGGATCGATGTGCTTGATGGGATTGAGGGTGACCCGTCCGGCGGCATAGGCCGTGTTGTCGCCGAACATGCGGGCCACGTAACCATGGGCCGCTTCGTGCAGGGTGATCGCGAAAATCAGCGGGATCGCGTAGATCGCGATCGTTTGAATGACAGATTCCATGCGGCATTGTATGCGGCGGCGCGGCCGCGCGCCTCCGCCGGGTGGATCAGTACCGATCCGTCACGCGACGTCGACCCGGATCCCCAGTGCCGCCGGATCGCCCCGCCCGATCCGCACCACGACAGGCTGGTCGTCGGTCAAGTCGATCACGGTCGTGGCCTGGTGGGGACAGGCGCCCCCGTCGATCACGGCGGCCAGCTGACGCTCGTAGCGTTCGCGGATCTGCTCGGCGTCGTTCAGCGGTTCGGTCTCGCCATCGGGAATCAGCGTGGTCGAGATGAGCGGCGCGCCTACCTCTTCCAGCAGCGCCAGGGTGATGGCATTGTCGGGAATACGGATGCCGATTGTCTTGCGCGACGGGTGCGACAGGCGCCGCGGCACTTCCTTGGTCGCTTCCAGGATGAAGGTGAACGGTCCCGGCGTGCCGGTCTTCAACAGACGGTACTGGCGATTGTCGACATGCGCCATTTGGCCGATCTCGGCCAGGTCGCGGCAGAGCAGCGTCAGGTGATGGCGGTCATCGACGCCGCGCAGGCGGCGCAGGCCGTCGGCGGCGTTCTTGTCGTCAAGGTGCGCCACCACGGCATAGCTGGAGTCGGTCGGAATGGCGACCAGGCCGCCGCTACGGATGAGGGCGGCGGCTTGCTTGAGCAGCCGGGCCTGCGGATTCTGGGGATGTACGGAAAAAACTGCGCCATGGCGGCTTTCCTGGTCAAAGAAGAGGGAGAGGGTCCGGCGGCGAATCAGCCCGCTGCAGCGAGGCCCCGCAATTCGGCCAGCAACTTGTCCCGCGATGCGTCACGGGCCTCGGGCGTGACAAACGGACCGCCGCGGGCGACCACATGGCCGTCCAGGCTCACGGTGTAGCCCAGTTCGTCCAGCAGCAAGTTTTCGGCCAGGTCGGGCTGGGCTTGCAGGTGCTTGATCGCCGCGCCCGCCGTCTGCGCGTCAGCGTAGGTGTCCGACAGCAGCAGGGCCTCGCCATCGGCCGCCACGAAGCGGAACCGGAAGGTGCCGTCCGTTTCGCGGAAGCTGATGAACCTGGCCTGCCTGGCGGCTTTCTTTTGCCCGCCTTGGCAGCGGCGCCGCCCCGGCCCGCATCGAGCCGAGTCCTACCGCATCGCGCAGCGTGGCCATGAACGGACGCGCCAGTTCACGCGCCTTGTGCGCACCAGCCAGCAGAATGTCGTCAATGTCGTCAGGGCGCGCGATCAGGGCTTCGTAGCGCTCGCGCATGGGGGCGATGTCGCGTTCCAGACGGTCGAACAACGCGGCCTTGGCGTCGCCCCAGCCCATGCCGTCTTCCAGCTGCTGGCGGAACGCCGCCGATTCCTCGTCAGACGCGAAGGCGCGGAAGATCGTGTAAAGCTGGCTGGTCTCCGGATCCTTGGGCTCGCCGGGCAGGCGCGAATCGGTCACCACCTTGCCGATCGTGTCCTTCAGCAGCTTGCGCCCCCCTCGAACAGGGGAATGGTGTTGTTGTAGCTCTTGGACATCTTGCGGCCGTCCAGGCCGGGCAGCGTCGCGACCGAATCTTCGATCAGCGCTTCGGGCAGCGTGAACAATTCGCGGCCGTTGCCATACAGGTGGCTGAAACGCTGGGCGATGTCGCGCGCCATTTCAATGTGCTGGATCTGGTCGCGGCCGACCGGTACTTTGTGGGCGCTGAACATCAGGATGTCCGCCGCCATCAGCACCGGGTACGAGAACAGGCCCATCGTGATGCCCGCGTCAGGCTCCAGATTCTCGGCCACGTTCTGGTCCACCGAGGCCTTGTACGCGTGCGCGCGGTTCATCAGGCCCTTGCCGGTCACGCAGGTAAGCAGCCAGCACAGTTCCGCAATCTCAGGGATGTCGGACTGGCGATAGAAGGTGACGCGTTCAGGATCCAGCCCCGCCGCCAGCCAGGTGGCGGCAATGGCCAGGCGCGAGGACTGCAGTCGTTCCGGTTCGCCGCACTTGATCAGCGCGTGATAGTCGGCAAGAAACAGGAAGGCATCGGCATCGGGCGCCCTGCTGGCCTCGATCGCCGGGCGGATCGCGCCCACGTAATTGCCAAGGTGAGGAATGCCGGTCGTGGTCACGCCGGTCAGAATGCGGGTTCTCATTATCGGGGGCAGGCGGCAGCTGTAGGACAGACAGGGAGTTTACCGCCACCGCGGGGGCCTCGCCCGGGCAACGCCCAGGTAGTCACGCAAAAACGGCCGCACGAGGCGGCCGTTGAT
Source organism: Pigmentiphaga litoralis (assembly GCF_048632615.1). Taxonomy (GTDB): domain Bacteria; phylum Pseudomonadota; class Gammaproteobacteria; order Burkholderiales; family Burkholderiaceae_B; genus Pigmentiphaga; species Pigmentiphaga litoralis_B. Next base: position 4,569,334 of record NZ_CP184479.1, on the reverse strand, counting down.
TTGCGCCAGGTGTACCTGGCAGGCGGAACGACCCGGGAAGGGTCAGTCAGCCTGGCGCAGGCATCAGGCCAGCAGGTTCTGACTGGGCGCGCCCGTCAGGGTATCCGGACCGGTGCCGCCACTGGCGCCGTTGCCGCCCGTGCTGTCGCTGCCGGCGCCGGACGCTGCGTCGCTTGCCGTGCTTCCTTCATTGGCTGAAGGCGACGCGGTGGCGGGACTGCCGGACGTGTCACCCGCGGACGCCGACCCACGCTTCTTGGCCGGCGCTTTTCTCGCGCTGCTGCGTTTCGCTGGCGCGGTCTTGGCGGCCGCACCTGAATCGGCGGCGGAATCCCGCGCATCTCGGAGGCTGGTGTTCAGGATGTCAGGCAGGTCCGGCAGCTTGGCGGCCGCTTCATCGGTGGGACTGCGCGATGTCTTGGACGGACGGCTGCCGCCCTTGCGCGCGGCGGCGGTCTTGCCCGCAGCGCCGGTGGCCGACGACTTGCCGCCCCTGCGCGCGCCAGCGGTCTTGCCCGCGGCGCCCGTGGCGGAAGACGTGCCGCCCTTGCGCGCGCCAGCGGTCTTGCCCGCGGCGCCTGTGGCGGAAGACGTGCCGCCCTTGCGCGCGCCAGCGGTCTTGCCCGCAGCGCCGGTAGAAGACGACTTGCCTGCCGACTTGCTGGCGGATTTACTGGCCGACTTGCTTGCCGATTTGCTCGCTGGCTTGCCAGCAGACTTGCTGGCTGTCTTGCCCGCCGATTTGCCGGCCGTTTTGCTGGCTGACCCGGAAGCTGAATCCGATCCCGCCGTCGACTTCCTTGCCGCCGACTTGTTAGCCGAAGACTTCTTCGCGGACGACTTCTTGGCTGAAGTCTTCTTCGCAGCGGATGCCGACGATCCGGTCGCCGATGCTGCTGAAGAAGACTTTGAGGCCGAAGACCTGGAGGCCGAAGACTTGGAAGCTGAAGACTTCGATGCGGCCGACTTGGACGCAGACGATGTCTTCGCCGCGGTCTTGCTGCTCTTCTTGCCAGCCTTGCGGCCCGCTGGGGCATCCGACGCCGAATCATCCGCAGCGGACGACTTCCTGGCCGACTTCTTTGCAGCGGTCTTTCCACCTGCCGTCCTGCCACCTGCCGTCTTGCCAGCCGACTTCTTCGCCACCGCGGTGCGGCTGGACGACTTGGCCGCCGACTTGCTCGCCGCCTTTTCGGCTGCGGCGTGCTCGCGATCTTCCGCGGCCTCGATCTGCGTCAGTCGCGCCTCGAAACGCGTCACGGCTTCCGCAAGGATTTCTTCCTTCATTCGCGTGCGCTCGTTGCCTTCGCCCTGCGCACCGGATTTCGCGCCGGTCGAACCGCGCAGCGCCACGCGCTGACGGCGATACAGGTCGCGGTATTTGTCGCGCAGCTTGCGGGCGCGCTCAAGGTGACCGCGCAGCGCGGACTTGCTGTGATTCTTGATATCGCCGCTGCGGCCGGCGTCGAACAGCGCCAGCTCGGGCGCGGTCAGTAATTTTTTGCATCGTTGCGTTGGTAGGCCATCCGGCATCCCTCCTGTTCAACTGATAGATGAAGGTGTCTCCCGACACGTCCTCAATCTATCAGCCGCCAGCACGCGCGCGGTGGTTGCGCTCAATGCAAAGCGAGAGCGATCGCAACAAGCGGTGACGCGGCGCCGAGGCAGTCCAGGCCCCATCTGCATCCGCCGACACCGTGGCGCGACGGCCACTGGCCTCATAATGACGCCTTCCGTGCAACCGAAGATCCCGACCATGCAAGCACTTCAATTTACCCTGACCCGGGAGTTCATTCCCCTCTGTGATCTGCTCAAAGCCACGGGCGTGGCCGATTCCGGAGGGATGGGCAAGGCCATGGTGGCCGATGGCCTGGTGAAGGTCGACGGGCAGGTCGAACTGCGCAAAACCTGCAAGATCCGGGCGGATCAGATCGTCGAATTGGACGACGTACGCATCCATGTACTGTCCGCCGAGGCTTAAGAAGCGTAACAGCTGAACGCGCCGCGGCACGCAACGCGCAGTCCGCGCCGCGCCGCTTCTGGCATCGCGCCAGCGAACCACCAGGGCAGCATCGGCGCGTTGCCAAGGCGCAGTCCGCGCCGCGTCAAGGCGACGTCAGTGCGCCTGTTCCCAGTTCTTTCCGACGCCGGTTTCGGCGACCAGCGGCACCTTCAGATCGGCGACGCCGCACATCAGGGCCGGCAGCCGTTCACGCATCACCTCGACTTCGGCCTCGGGCACTTCGACGACCAGTTCGTCATGGACCTGCATCACGATGCGCGAACGCATGCCGGAAGCGTCCAGCCAGTCCTGCACGGCCACCATCGCCAGCTTGATCAGGTCGGCCGCCGTGCCCTGCATCGGCGCGTTGATGGCCGCGCGTTCGGCGGCCTGGCGACGCGGTCCGCTGCCGCCGTTGATCTCGGGCAGCCACAGGCGCCGGCCAAATACGGTCTCGACATAACCGCGTTCGTGCGCCCGCGCGCGCGTTTCATCCATATAGCGCGCCACGCCCGGATAGCGGGTGAAGTAGCGGTCGATATAGTGCTTGGCCGCATCCCGTTCGATGCCCAGATTCGCGGCCAGCCCGAACGCGCTCATGCCGTAGATCAGGCCGAAGTTGATCACCTTGGCGTAACGGCGCTGCTCGGAACTGACTTCGTCCAGCTTCGCGGAAAAGATTTCGGACGCGGTGGCGCGGTGGATGTCTTCGCCCGCGGCAAACGCCTTGAGCAGGCTTTCGTCGCCCGAGATGTGCGCCATGATGCGCAGCTCGATCTGCGAATAGTCGGCCGATACGATCACGTTGCCCTCGTCCGCCACGAAGGCCTCGCGCACGCGGCGCCCTTCCACCGTGCGGACGGGAATGTTCTGCAGGTTGGGATCGCTCGACGCCAGACGTCCGGTCACCACCGCGGCCTGCGCATAACGCGTGTGCACCCGGCGGGTGTCCAGGTTGACCATCTTGGGCAGCTTGTCGGTATACGTGCCCTTGAGCTTGGACAGACTGCGATACGTCAGCAACGCCTTGGGCAGCGGAAAGTCCTCGGCCAGCTTGGACAGCACGTCCTCGTCGGTGGACGGCGCGCCGCTGGCCGTCTTCTTCACGACAGGCAGCTTCAACTTGTCGAACAGGATCTCACCCAATTGTTTCGGTGAGTTCAGGTTGAAGGGCTGGCCCGCCAGTTCATAGGCGCGCTGTTCCAGCGTCATCAATTCCTGACCGATCACGTGGCTTTGCCGCGCCAGCTCGTCACTGTCGATGCTGACGCCGTTGCGCTCGATCACGGTGAGCACCCGCGACACGGGCATCTCGATCGCATAGACGGTCTTGAGTTTGTCGTCGGCCTCGATCTTCGGCAAGAGCACGTTGTGCAGTTGCAGCGTGAAGTCCGCGTCTTCGGCCGCGTAATGCGAGGCCGCATCGATGGCCACTTCGTCAAAGCAGATCTGCTTGGCGCCCTTGCCGCACAGCTCTTCATATTGCACGCCGCTGCGGCCCAGCCAGCGCTGCGCGAGATCGGCCAGGCCGACTCCGCGGTGCGATTCCAGCACATAGGCCTGCAGCATGGTGTCGTGCTTCACGCCGCGCAAGCTGACGTCCGCGTTGGCAAACACGTGTGTGTCGTACTTGGCGTTGTGCAGCAGCTTGGGCGCATCGGCGTTTTCGAGCCAGGGCTTGAGCCGGGCCAGCACCTCGTCGAGCGGCAACTGGTCGGGCACCCCGCCATAACGGTGCGCCACGGGGATGTAGCAGGCCAGGCCCGGCGCCGTCGCGATCGAAATGCCCACCAGCTTCGCCTGCATTTCGACCAGCGAATTGGTTTCGGTATCCAGGGCGACCAGCTCGGCGGCTTCGATGCGGGCAAGCCATTTGTCGAAGGTCGGCCAGTCCATCACGGTGTCGTACTCGACCGTCTCGGGCGCAGCCGGCAGGTCCGTCTGCACCCGCGAGTCGCCTTCCGGCACCCGCTGCGCATCGCCGGTGATCTCGCGCACCCAGGTACGGAAGCCGTAGCGTTCGTACAGGGTTTCGAGCGTGTCGCGTTCGACCGGTCGCGGACGCAGCGACTCCAGATCGGGAATTTCCTTGGCCAGATCGCAGTCGGTGCGGATCGTGATCAGCTTGCGGGTCAGCTCGAAATTGGGGATGGCCGCGCGCAGATTGTTGCCCGCCACGCCTTTCACGGTATCGGCCTGGCGGATCAGCTCGTCCAGCGAGCCATACTGCGTGATCCATTTGGCCGCCGTCTTGGGGCCGACTTTTTCGACGCCGGGTACGTTGTCGACCGTATCGCCGATCAGCATCAGGTAGTCCACGATGCGCTCGGGCGGCACGCCGAACTTCGCGATCACGCCGTTGATATCCAGCGTCTCGGCGCTCATGGTGTTGACCAGCGTGACGTGATCATTGACCAGTTGGGCCATGTCCTTGTCGCCGGTGGAGACGATGGATTTGACGCCCTGCCTGGCCGCCATGGTCGTCAACGTCCCGATCACGTCGTCGGCTTCGACGCCTTCGATCGAGATCACCGGCCAGCCCATGGCGCGGACCGACGCCAGGATGGGCTCGACCTGGCGGGCAAGGTCATCCGGCATGGACGCCCGAGTCGCCTTGTACTCCGGATACATATCGTCGCGGAAGGTTCTGCCCTTGGCGTCGAAAATGCAGGCGATATAGTCTGCCTTATGATCGTTCAACGCTCGACGCAACATATTGAGCACGCCATACAGGGCGCCGGTCGGCTCGCCCTGCGCGTTGCGCAAGTCGGGAAGGGCATGAAACGCGCGGTACAAGTAACTCGAACCGTCGACCAACAGCAACGTCTTGATCATGATCAAACACACAGAAATTCAAACAGGCGAAGAAAGTCCAGACACCAAAGACCCGCGGGTCGAGGCAAAGAACACACGGCGGATACCGGGGTTGCGCGATGTCGTGAACGCTGAACGCGCCACGGCAACCAAGGCGCGGGAGTCGTGGCATCTGCTGGGGATTATGTCAGAGTTCTTCGAGGCGTCTGAACGACTGGCCCAGATCCGCCCGGCGGTAAGCATCTTCGGCAGTGCCCGGATCAAGAGCGATTCCCCCCTGTATGAAAAGACCGAGAAGATCGCGCGGCTGTTGTCCGACGCCGGCTTTTCCGTCATTTCGGGCGGCGGGCCTGGCATCATGGAAGCGGCCAACAAGGGGGCGTACGAAGGCGCCAGCCCCAGCGTCGGCCTGAACATCGAATTGCCCTTCGAGCAGAACCACAATCCGTGGCAGAACATCAGCCTGTCGTTCCGCCACTTCTTTCCGCGCAAGGTTGCCTTCGTCAAGTACGCATCGGCCTATGTGGTGCTGCCCGGGGGTTTGGCACGCTGGATGAGCTGTTCGAGGCGCTGACCCTGGTGCAGACCACTCAAAGCCGCCGCATGCCCATCATCTTGGTGGGCAGTGAATTCTGGGCGGGCTTGCTGGACTGGATCCGCGCGCAGCCGCTGGCGCAAAAGCTGGTGTCTGTCGGCGATCCCGACTTGCTGCAGGTGATCGACGATCCGCAAGAGATCGTCGATGCCATTTTCGACTTCTATCAGGCCGAAGGTTTTACGCAGTCGCCCGGCGAACGCGAACGACTGCTCAACCTGTGACCGAGACGCGGCCGGGGACACTTGCTGGCCCGGCCCGCGGTTAGGCCTCCGGTCAGCCCTGCGGCGCCGCCATCAGTTCCGGCGTGGTCGTGGGCGGGCGGCGCTTCTTGGCCGTCTGCTGCCAGCCGTAGCCGATCTTGAACAGGGTGGGCTCGTCGAATTCCCGCGCCAGCATTTCCAGGCCAACCGGCTGGGCCGGCGTCGTGGCGCCCACCGGCGTTGCGAAACCCGCCACGATGGTCATCGCCGGAAAGCCGCTGTACGGGCTCAGGCGGTTGTTGCTGCCTGAATTGGGCGAACTGCCTACGGCCGTGTTCAAGCCCTGCAGTACCGGATACACCAGCACATCGAATGGCGTGCCGCCGTTGTTGCCCAGCGCCTTGGTCACCCGGGTAATGACGACGTTGTCCCGTTCGCCACTGGTGTAGGTCAGGTAGGCTGGCTTGCTCTCCTTGTTGGTTCCGTTCGCCCGATAGCCTTCGAAGCTGTTCACGAACGTGGGTTCCAGCGTGGATAACAGGGTGGAGACTTCGTCGTACGAACGCGGATGCCCGTCACCTGTCGACGGCCACGACAGCAGGTACTCGGTCAGGTTGTCCTTGAATTCGTAGCCCGACAGGCTGGGGTAGCCCAGCACCGTGGCGCGGTCGTCCAGATCGATGTCCTGCAGCACCGCGCCCGCCGCGGCCATGTCGGTCAGCGCGGAATTCAGGGCATCCAGAAACGGCTGATTCGCTGCCGTGGCCGCCGGGAACATGCTGCGCACCACCCCGATCCGCGCGCCGCGCAGGCCATCGGCCCGCAAGGAAGCGGTGTAGGTCGTCGGCACCTTGGTCGCGGCGGCATACGCGCCGGCGTTGGGGAACAGCGGCGCGTTGTAGATCTTGGCCGCGCGCTGACCGCTTCCGGCGGAGGGATCGAAGCCCACCATGGCGTCGAGCAGCACGGCGCAGTCTTCCACGGTCCGGCACATGGGGCCGGCCGAGTCCTGCGCGTGGGCCAGCGGCACGATGCCGTCCTGGCTGACCAGCCGCAGGCTGGGGCGGATGCCGATCAGGGCTTCCAGTGCCGACGGCACCCGCACCGACCCGCCGGTATCGGTTCCCAGGCCGACCATGGCAAAGCTGGCCGCGATCGACGTGCCGGTGCCCGACGAGGATCCGCCCGGCCCCTTGGTCGGGTCATAGGCATTTTTGGCCTGCCCGCCCACGGCCGACCGGCCGACGAAACCGAAGGCATATTCGTCCAGGTTGGCCTTGCCCAGAATGATGGCGCCCGCCGCGCGGATCTTGCGGATCGTGTAGGCATCGTCGGGCGGCTGATTGTTGGCCAACGCCAGCGAGCCCGCCGTCGTCTTCATGTCGAAGGTGTCGAAGTTGTCCTTGGCAAGCACCGGGACGCAATGCATCGGACCGGTGAAGTTCTGGGTGCCAAAGAACGCGGCATCGAGCTTGTCGGCCTCGGCCAGCGCGTTCGGGTTGATCGCGATCACGCTGCGCAGCGCCGGACTGGCCGGAAAGGCGACGCTGGGCTCCTTGTCATAGGCATTGATGCGGGCGATATAGCCCTGCACGACGTCGCGGCAGGAAAGCTGCCCCTGTTTCATGGCGGCATGCATGCCGGCAATGGTCGCCTCGACCAGCGGGAACGGGGCGCGGTTCGGGTTGAGCCGGATCACGGTGTCCTGGTCACTGCCGCCGCACGAGGCAAGAATGGCGCACACGATCGTGCTGCTGGCGAACACGCCCAGCGGCCGCAGCTTGATGCTCACAGTCATGGAAGTCCTTGAAGGTGCGCCGCGAGTCGGCCGAACGGCCGGATCCCCGCCAGCCCTGCATGAAGGGCTGCCCGCGGCACCCTGCAACGAGCACGATCCATGCCAAATTTCGCGGTCGCGCAGGCGCGCAAGGCTGCCCACCGCCATCCAGAGTGCCAACGCGCATACATGCCTGGGAACGGCCGCTTCGGGCCGCCGGTCGAACCGTCCGGGCCCGACACCGCGAGGCCGCCCGTCCGGCATCGAACGCGGCGCGGCACTCCGCCGCCGCACCACCGCCGCCCGACGCCGCACGATCCGCGTGCTCCGCTCCCTTTATTAGTGCGTCGCGGCGCCCCCGCCACATGCCGCGCCAAGGGTTGCGGCTAGAATGCTGCCAAGCACCGCATTCCGACCTTCTTCACAGATTATCCATGGCCGTCTTCACCCCCGTCGATGAAGCTGACGCCCGTTCGTTGCTCCAGCGCTTTTCGCTTGGCGAGCTTCGATCGCTGCGCGGCATCTCATCCGGCATCGAAAATACCAACTATTTCCTGTCGACGACCACGGGCGAATACGTCCTGACGCTGTTCGAGCGGCTGACGCACGCGCAGCTGCCCTTCTACATCGACCTGATGAGTCACCTGGCCGAACATCAGGTGCCGGTGCCGCACCCGCAGGCCACGCACGACGGCGCGCGCATCACCGAACTGCACGGCAAGCCCAGCGCGATCGTGACGCGGCTGCCCGGCCAATGCCAGATGCAGCCAGGCGCGGTGCATAACGCCCTGGTGGGCGGCACCCTGGCGCGCATGCACCTGGCCGGCCAGGATTTCACGATAGACCAGCCCAACCTGCTGGGCGTGGAATGGTGGGCGAAAACGGCGCCGATCGTGGCGCCGTATCTGTCCGCAGACGTCGCCGACATGCTGCGCGACGAAGTCGCCGCGCAGGTCGCCGCGGCGGCCGCCGACGCCCAGCGCAGCCTGCCGTCCGGCCCGGCGCACTGCGACCTCTTCCGCGACAACGTCCTGTTCGCCGGCACGCCCGACGCGCCCGAACTGGGCGGCTTCATCGATTTCTACTTTGCCGGCTGCGACACGTGGCTGTTCGACGTGGCGGTCTGCGTCAACGATTGGGCAATCGACCACGCCACCGGCGAGATCCGCGCCGACCTGGCCGAGGCCTTTCTGGCCGCCTACGCCGCCGAGCGTCCGTTCACCGACCAGGAACGCGCCGCCTGGCCCCTGATGCTGCGCGCCGCGGCGCTGCGCTTCTGGATGTCCCGGCTGTTCGACTTCTACCTGCCCCGTCCGGCCCAGACCCTGACGCCGCACGATCCCACCCATTTCGAGCGCATCCTGCGGCTGCGCCGCGCGCACACTCCCCTGGTCCTGCCTTGATGACATTCGTTTTTGCCGCCATGCCTTCCCGAGCAACAGGGGACGCGTGATGCAAGCCGCCTCCTTGCCCATGAGCGCCGGCTGGCACTGGGTCCGTGATGGATTCGGCCTGTTCAAGCGACAACCGATCGCCATGTTCACCTGGGCGCTGACCATCGGTTTCCTGGTGCTCGTCGCCACCATGATCCCGCCGATCGGCCCCCTGCTTTTCGTCACGCTGATGCCGGTGGTCACGGTGATGACGCTGGTCGCCTGCCGTCAGATCCTGGCCGGCAAGGCCGTCATGCCGCTGCGGCTGTTCCTGATCCTGAAGACACCGGGCCTGGCCAAGCGCCTGTTCGGCATGGGCGCCGTGTATGTGGTGATCGTGTTGCTGGCGGGCATGGTCGCCTTCCTGCCCTTCATGGACACCCTGCGCGACGCCCTGCAGGGCGTGACCGACGACGACCTGTCGCCTGTCCTGGTCGCCATGCGCACGCCGATCATCCTGTTCGCCATCTTCTACGTGAGCGTGGCGGCCATGTTCTGGCACGCGCCGGTGCTGGTCGCGTGGCACAACCTGAGCCTGCGCAAGGCGCTGTTCTTTTCGGCCGTGGCCTGCTGGCGCAACAAGGGCGCATTCATCGTCTATGGGCTGGTCTGGTTCGGCGCCGTGGCGGGGCTGGAACTGCTGGGCGGCCTGCTTGAAGGCATCGGTTTGCCACAAGGGGTGGCGGGCCTGGTGCAGATGCCGCTGAACTTCTTCGCGGCCGCGGTGCTGTACTGCAGCTTCTATCCGGCGTACGAAAGCGTCTTTGGCGAGCCGGACACGCCCGAAGCACAGCAAATGATTTGACCAGAGTCCAAATAACCCGTATAAAGATAGCGCACGATTTTCAAGTTACGAGTTGCTGTACAAATTGGTAAGCCTGCGGTGGCGGGTTGATTGAACCCTGGTGGTCATTCCCTTGCGGTCATCCACCCGCTGCTGGCTCAGGCAATGCTTAGGTTGTCCATTGTCTCTACCCTTGATGGTCTTGCATTCAAGAGCAGTAACCCCACAATGTATTAAGGATTAGAAATAATGGAAACCGGTACCGTCAAATGGTTTAACGACGCCAAGGGCTTTGGTTTTATCACGGCTGATGCAGGCGGCGACGATCTGTTTGCGCACTTCTCGGAAATCCGCACGGAAGGCTTCAAGTCCCTCCAAGAAAACCAGAAGGTCAGCTTTCAAGTGACCACCGGCCCGAAGGGTCGTCAGGCTTCCAATATCCAGCCTCTGTAATTTCTATTGCAGAAAGCCCCTTCCGGGGTTTTTTGGCGATGGGGCAACTTTGTTGCCCCATTTGTCGTTTCCGCGACAAAGCTTCCGCAGTACTCTTAGAGCATACCGCTCGCGCTCCCCGTACTTCGCCTCTTGTTGGGTGCCGATGGCGTCGGATAGCGTCGATCGTGTCGAGTTCCGATCGCGGAGCTCACGCGTAATTTCTTGCATCCTGGCGATGCATCGGAGAATCACATATGGCTAAAGAAGACCTTATTGAAATGGAAGGCGTCGTTGCCGAAGTGCTTCCGTCCACCAGCTTCCGGGTCACCCTGGAAAACGGCATGGAAGTCGCGGCCTACGCCTCGGGCAAGATGCGCAAGCACCGGATCCGTATCCTGGCCGGCGACAAGGTGACGATGGAACTGTCGCCCTACGACCTGACCAAGGGACGCATCAGCTTCCGCCACAAGGACGAGCGTACCGGTCCCCCAAGCACGCCACGTCCGCCGCGGCGCTAAGCGGGCCGGGCACGCCTGGCCTGCCCTAGCCCCCTGTCGCGCCGTGCTGTTTTGTTGCCGGCACGTGCCCGACCGAAGTTGCTGAATCGTTAGCGTGCGCTGCCAGACGCGCGTTGGCCGACTCCGGGATCCTGTTTCCGGAAAGCCGACCGCCGCGACGGCCGCCGCGCTGGATTCACCCGGCCATCAGACCGGATCCAGCTTGGCTACGCCCAGCGCAAGGGTCTTTGTGCCCGAACCGCTAAAGTTGATCTGCACCTGGGCGTCCTGCCCGGTCCCCTGCAGGTGAACGATCACCCCTTCCCCGAACCGGGGATGCGTCACGCTTTGCCCCACCATGAACGTCTTTCCATTGACCTCGACGCCGGCTTGCGCTGTACGTCGGCTGGAATACGTCTCGTTGGATCCGACGTAGGCGTGCACGTCCTTGCCCCGGCTGCGGCCCATGCTGACGCCATCGGCCGAGTCGTTGTCGATCCATGCCGATGACCTGCCCCACGCCGGCGCCGTGTCCATGCCTTTGGCCAGCCCCATCTTGGGCGTGAGCCATTTCAGGGACGCTTCGGGCACTTCGGTCAGGAAGCGCGACCGCATGTGATAGCGCGTCTGGCCGTGCAGCATGCGGGTCTGCGAAAAGCTCATGTACAGCCGCTCGCGCGCCCGCGTAATGGCCACGTACATCAGGCGGCGTTCTTCTTCCAGTCCGGCGGGTTCGAGAATGCTGTTCTCGTGCGGGAACAGGCCCTCTTCCATGCCCGAGATGAACACGGCTTCGAACTCCAGGCCCTTGGCGGCATGCACTGTCATCAGCTGCACGGCGTCCTGGCCCAAGCTGGCCTGGTTGTCGCCGGCTTCCAGCGCGGCATGCGACAGGAAGGCCGCCAGCGGCGACGGCAATACCTGGCCGGTCTCGGGCAGGGTCGTGGACAGCGCGCCGGCGTCGTCGGCGGCATAGCCGTCCTCGGACGCGAACGCCGCTGCCGCGTTGACCAGTTCGCGCAAGTTCTCGATGCGCTCGGTCCCTTCCTTTTCGGTCTGGTAGTGCGCGATGAGGCCACTAGCCTCGATCACGTGCTCGACGATCTCATGCAAGGGCAGGTTCTGGGTTTCGAAGCGCATGCGATCGACCAGCGCCGCAAACTGCGCCAGGTTGTTGCCGCCCCGCCCTGCCACATGGCCCACCGCCGAATACAGGCTGATGGCGTGGGTGCGGGCGATGTCGGCCTGCTGTTCCAGCGTACGCGCGCCGATGCCCCGCGTCGGAAAGTTCACGACGCGCATCCACGCGGTGTCCTCGTGCGGATTTTCCATCAGCCGCAGGTAGGCCAGCGCGTGCTTGATTTCCTGGCGTTCGAAAAAGCGCAGGCCGCCATACACCTTGTAGGGCACGTGGGCCGAGAACAGCGCATGTTCCAGCACGCGCGACTGGGCGTTGCTGCGGTACAGGATGGCGATCTGGCTGCGCAGGCGCCCATCGTTGACAAGCGAGCGGATCTCCTCGACCACCCACTGCGCCTCCTGCTGGTCGGACATGGCCTCGTACACGCGGATCGGTTCGCCGTGGCCGCGGTCCGTCCACAGATTCTTGCCCAGCCGGCCCGAGTTGTTGCGGATCAGCATGTTGGCCGCGTCCAGGATGTGGCCGTAGGAACGGTAGTTCTGTTCCAGGCGGATCACCTGCTCCGCCGCGAAATCGCGCTCGAATTCGGCCATGTTGCCGACGTTGGCGCCGCGAAAGGCATAGATGGATTGGTCGTCGTCGCCAACGGCGAAGACGGCGGCGCCCCCACCCGCCAGCAGGGTCAGCCAGCGGTACTGCAGGCGGTTCGTGTCCTGGAACTCGTCCACCAGGATGTGGCGGAAGCGGTGCTGGTAGTGCTCGCGGATCGGGGCATTGCGCGACAGCAATTCATAGCTGCGCAGCAGCAGTTCCGAAAAGTCGACCACGCCTTCGCGCTGGCACTGCGCGTCATACATGCCGTACAGCTCGGCCAGCTGGCGGTTGAAGTTGTCGTTGGCTTCGACGTCAGTGTGGCGCAGGCCCTCTTCCTTGGACCCGTTGATGAATTGCTGCACCTGGCGCGGCGGGAATTTTTCGTCATCGATGCCGGCGCCCTTGAGCATCCGCTTGATCGACGACAGCTGATCGGCGGTATCCAGGATCTGGAAGGTCTGCGGCAGGCCCGCATCGCGGTGATGCGCCCGCAGCATGCGATTGCACAGCCCGTGAAAGGTGCCGATCCACATGCCGCGCGTATTGATCGGCAGCATGGACGTCATCCGCGTCAGCATTTCGCGGGCCGCCTTGTTGGTGAAGGTCACCGCCATCAGGCCGTGGGGGCTGACCTGTCCCGTCTGGATGAGCCAGGCCATGCGCGTCGTCAACACACGCGTCTTGCCGCTGCCCGCTCCGGCCAGCACCAGGGCGTGGTGGGTCGGATCTAGCGTGATGGCGGCAAGCTGGGGGGATTGAGGTTGTCGAGCAAGGACATGGGCGGTCTTTCACAAAACGGAATAGCGGCAGGCAGTCTAGCACTTACCCTTGCCCCACCCCGCCTGCCCTGGCGCGCCGGTGATTGCCTACACCCCCATGTACCGTGTCCACAGGCTGCGGTCGGCTGCCAGGTCGGGCGACGATCCGGTCCACACCACGTTGCCCCGTTCCAGGATCACGTGGCGGTCGGCAAATTCCACCAGCCGTTCCACGTATTTGTCGACGATCAGGGTGGTCTGGCCGGCTGCTTTCAGTTGCGTCAGGCAGCGCCAGATTTCGTCGCGGATGACCGGGGCCAGGCCTTCCGTGGCCTCGTCCAGGATCAGCAGCCGAGGATTGGTGGACAGGGCGCGGCCGATCGCCAGCATCTGCTGCTCACCGCCCGACAGTTGGTTGCCCAGGTTCTGCGCACGTTCCTTCAAGCGCGGGAACAGGCCATAGATGCGGTCCAGCGTCCATTCGTCCTTGCGGCCATTGCGGTTGTCGGCGAAGGCCACCAGATGCTCCCGCACGCTCAGGTTCGGAAAGCACTGACGGCCTTCGGGCACGATGGCCATGCCCAGCCGCGCGATGGCGTCGGGACGCATGCCGCGGGTCGGCTTGCCGGTGAAATGGATGTCGCCCCCCTGAGGCGCCAGGGACCCCACCAGGGTCTTGATGGTGGTGCTCTTGCCCATGCCGTTGCGGCCAAGCAGGGTGACGACCTCGCCCTCGCGGATGTCGAAATCAATGCCGAACAGCACCTGGCTGGCGCCGTAGCCGGCTTCCAGGCCACGGCAGGACAACAATGGGTTGGCGGTCATGCGTGTGTCTCCGTGCCCAGATACACCCGTTGGACTTCCGGGTTGGACTTGATGGCGGCGGCCGTGCCGGACGTCAGCACCTTGCCGTACACCAGCACCGTTACGCGGTCGGCCAGCTGGAACACGGCATCCATGTCGTGTTCGATCAGCAGGATCGCCATCTCGGTGCGCAGGCTGCGGATCAGGTCGATCATGCGGGCGGATTCGTCCTGTCCCATGCCGGCCATGGGCTCGTCCAGCAGCAGCAGCTTGGGGCGGGCGGCCAGCGCGAGCGCCACGTCCAGCTTGCGCTGCCCGCCATGCGGCAAGGCGCCTGCCACGTGGTCGAATTCGTGCTGCAGACCGACCCGTTCGGCCAGGGCCATGGCAGTGTCGAGCAATAGGGTGTCGTGCTCGCGGTTGCCCATGAAGCGGAAGCTGCTTCCGCTGTGCGCCTGGGCGGCCAGCAGCAGATTGTCGCGCACCGAGGCATCCCGGAAAATGCTGGTGACCTGAAAACACCGCGACAGCCCGGCACGCACCCGCTGGTTGGAACGCAGGCGCGTCAGGTCCACGCCGTCCAGTTCCAGGCGGCCCGCGTCGACCTCCAACAGGCCCGAGATCAGGTTGACCAGCGTGGACTTGCCCGCGCCGTTCGGACCGATCAGGGCGTGCACTTCGTTGGGGCCGACATCCAGGTCGACATGGTCGGTGGCGGTCAGCCCACCGAACCGTTTGACCAGGCCTTGGGCTTGGAACAGGCTCATGAGGTCACCTTGGAGGAAGCTGCGGAGCCAGGCGCCGCGGGGGAAGGCGCGGATGACGCCGGCGTGCCGCGCGTGAACGTCCGTCGGGTCCGGACGTCGGCCAGGGCGGCAATGCCGCGCGGCGCGAAAAACACCAGGAAGATCAGCAGCGCGCCCAGCGGCCAATGCCAGTATTCGGTGTAGCCGCGAAATAGCTCTTCCAGCGCGATCCACACGCCGGCGCCGATCGGACCGCCCCAGCGGCGGCCCACGCCCCCTAGCAGCACCATCACGATCATGGTGGCCGACTGGGTCCAGTTGATGACCGATGGACTCACGAAACTGTTGTGCGTGACCAGCAAGGCGCCCGCCAGACCCGCCAAGGCCCCGGCGATCACGAATGCCACCAGCTGGATGGCGAACACCGGGTAGCCCAGCGCCAGCATCCGGGTTTCGTTGTCGCGCGTGCCGACCAGGGCATGGCCGAAGCGTGACCGGGTGATACGGTTCAGTCCGGCGAACAGAATGGCGACGATTGCCAGCACCACCCAGTACAGGGTCGCGTCGTTGGCGCTGTCCAGCCCGAAGCCCAGGGCCGGCCGTTGGGGCAGGTTGTAGCCGTCGTCACCGCCATAGGCGTTGACCGAGACCGACACGTAATAGATCATTTGCGCGAACGCCAGCGTGATCATGATGAAGTAGGCGCCGCGCGTACGCAGCGACACCAGTCCCACCAGCGCCGACACCAGGCCAGCCACCACGGCAGCCGCGCCCCACATGGCCCAGGCCGAGGTCATGCCGGCGTCGGACATGGCGACCAGGGTGTAGGCGCCAACGCCGATGAAACCTGCCTGGCCCAGCGCCACCATGCCGCCATAACCCAGAATGAAATTCAGGCCTGCCACGGCCAGCATGAAGATCAGGGCCCGGCGCACGAATCCCACGTAATAGTCCTGGCCCAGCGCCGGCGCGATCCAGGGCAAGGCGATCAGCACGGCCAGCAGCAGCCAGGGTCCGATCCTGAGCAGGCCCGACATGAACGGACGGGTATCGCGCGGCGCGGCAGGGGCGGCGCGCGGCGCAGATGCGGCGGGGGCGGATGCCGCGGGGGTCGCCACGGGAGGAATGACAGTCGACATGATGCTCCTCAGGCTCGGGCGGGAAACAGGCCGGCGGGCTTGAACGCGAGCACGCCCGCCATCAGCGCGTAGATCGCGATGCCGGTCAGCGCCGGCGCCAGGTCGGCGGCAATACTGGGCGGCAGCGTGGCGCGCAGCATGGGCGGCAGGAAGGCGCGGCCGGCAATGTCGACCAGCCCCACCAGCATGCTGGCAATGAAGACGCCGCGGATCGACCCGATTCCACCGATCACGATCACGACCAGCGCGGGGATCAGGATGGCTTCCCCCATGCCGATCTCGACCGCCGAGATCGGCCCCATCAACGCTCCCGCCACGGCGGCCAGCCCCGCGCCCAGCAGAAACACCCAGGTAAAAATGCCCCGTACGCGCACGCCCATCAGCTCCGCCATCTTGCGGTTGGATGCGCCCGCGCGCACCAGCATGCCGACGCGTGTGTGATTGACCAGCAGGTACAGGCCCAGCGCGATGGCCAGCCCCGCCCCCAGAATGACCAGGCGATATGAGGGATACGGGAGGTCGGGCAGGATCTGCACCGGGTTGGTCAGCCCGGCGGGCGTCGGCGCCATCAGGGAGAGGGCCCCCAGATCGCCTTGACCACGTCATCGGCAATCAGAATCACGCCAAACGTCGCCATCACCTGCGCCAGGTGATCGCGGCCATACAGGCGCCGCACCAGCAGCAATTCGAGCAGCAGCGCCACCAGCAGGGTCACCGCCACGGCGGCCAGCACGGCGGCAATGAAACTTTGGGTCTGAGTGTGGACCGTGGCGGCCACGTAGCCGCCCGCCATGAACAGCGACCCGTGCGCCAGGTTCATGGTGTCCATGATGCCGAACACCAGCGTCAGACCGGCCGCGAGCAGGAACAGCATGAAGCCGTAGCCCAGGCCGTTGAGCAATTGCTCAATGACAAATATCGAATCCATATGGTTCTGTATCCCGGATTGAAGCAGCCCTGCGAACGGAAAGGGATGCCGCCGAGGGCGCCGCGGCGCCCTGGGAAGCATCCCCCTCGTGTCGACCCTTACATCATCTTGCAGGCGTCGTGATAGGAGTCCTGGTACTTCTCGAGCACCTTGCCCAGCGTCTTGTTGGTAATGACGCCCTGCGCATCCTTGCCGATCAGGCGGACGTAATAGTCCTGGATGGGATAGTGGTTGTTGCCGTAGGTGTACTTGCCCCGGATCGACGCGTAGTTCGCCGCCTTGATCGCCTTGACCAGGGCCGGACGATCGGCCACCTTGCCGCCCACGTCGCGCACCGCGCCGTCCATGCCCATGATCACGTCGAAGGCCTGTGCGGCATAGATCGAGGGATAGCGCTTGTACTTTTCGCGGAACTTGGCCACGAAGGTCTTGTTTGCCGGAATGTCCAGGTCGTGCGCCCACAGCGCGGTATTGAACAGGCCCAGCATCGGCTCGCCCACGGCCTGGATGATGTCTTCGTCGCCCGAGAACGCAGGCGCGATCAGCGTGATGTCTTTCGACAGGCCGGCGGCCACGAACTGCTTGATGAAGTTGATGCCCATCGCGCCCGGCAGGAAAAAGTACAGCGAGTCGGGCTTGGTGGAACGCAGCTGGGCCAGCTCGGCCGAGTAGTCCAGCTGACCCAGCTTGGTGTAGATCTCGTCAGCCACGGCGCCCGTGTAGCGGCGCTTGAAGCCGGTCAGACCGTCCTTGCCGGCCGGGTAGTTCGGCGCGATCAGCACCGTCTTCTTGAAGTTCTTGTCGGACGCGAACTTGCCGGCGGATTCATGCGCGGTGTCGTTCTGGTACGTGCCAAAGAAATAGGCATTGCATTGGGCGCCGGCGTACTGGCTGGGGCCCGGATTGCTGGAAATGTACGGCACCTTGGCGGCGAACAGCGCGGGGCCGACGGCCAGCGCCACGTTCGATCCGGTCGGGCCGGTGAACAGGTCGATCTTGTCGCGCTGGATCCAGCGTTCCACCAGCTGGCGGGCCTGGTCGGGGTTGCCCGCCATGTCGGTCTGCAGGAACTCGGCAGGCTGTCCGCCAAGCTTGTTGCCCAGCATGTCGATCGCCAGGTTGAAGCCGTCGCGCTGTTCGGCGCCGGTGGCGGCGAACGGGCCGGAAATGTCGAGCGCAAGGCCGACCTTGATCGGCGCGGCCGAGGCGGCAGCGGTGGCCGTGGCCAGGCCAAGGGTCGCGCAAGCAAGGGCCAGACGCTTCATGACGAGTGCGTGTTCGAACATCGCGGGTGCTCCGAAAGGATGGGGACTGCGGAAAGGGAAGAACGAAAGCGGCGTGTTTCAGGTCGCGCCGTCAGGCGGCCTTACCGACCTGGACCCGGCCGTCAACCACCCGGACAGGAAACACCTTGACGGCCTTGGTCACCGGCTCGCTCATGGGCTCGCCCGTGCGAATCGCAAACTTGCCCTGGTGCAGCGGGCACTCGATACAGTCGTCTTCGATGAAACCATCGGACAGCTTGGTGCGGCCGTGGGTGCACTTGTCACGCAGGGCGTACAGGTCATCCCCGATACGGAACAGTGCGATCTCGATGCCGTCGGCCACGACAGGGGCCACGTCGCCGTCCTGGAAATCGGCGGGGGCGCCCACGTCGAACCATTCGGCGGCGTCTTGGGAAGGCTGGGCAGACATGGTGGATTCCGTCATGGGTCAGATCGGTGTGGCAAGCAGGGTCTGCACGCGCGACGTGTCGAAGACCGCGCTCTTGCGCTTGTATTTCCAGCCTTCGCCGGTGCGCACCACGACGTCCTTGTAGACGCCGGCCTGGTACACGAAGGACTCGCCATTGCCGCGGGTCTGCACCACGACATAGTTGGATGTCGTTTCCACCGTATCGGCGTCGATCTGCGTGATCTGCATGCCCGATGTCATGTGGCGATAGGTGTGCTCTTCATAGATGTTGGCGTGGCGCAGCGACAGCACGCGGTCGCGCAGCATGCGCTGGCTGTCGCAACAGATCACGCCGATCTTGAGCCCCATGTCGGCGTTTTCCTTCGGGATGATTTCGTAGAAGCAGTCTTCCACGAACAACGCAGGCCACTCTTCAAGCCGGTCGTTGTCCAGGACGCTCACGTACCGTTCCTGCAGACTGTGCATCTCGAACCACAACAGCATTTTTTCCATCGTTCTCACCTGTCTTAATCAATAGCCCATCAGCTTCTGGTAGCCCACCCAGAAACGGCGGATCAGGCTTTCGGTCACCATGGTGTCCTGCAGCTCCGGCTTGTCGCGCGCCATGGCGATCAGCGAGTTGGCATCGCCGTCGCGGACGGTCCCGCGCTGCACCAGTTCGGTCGCTTCGGTGTCTTCCATCGAGATGTAGCCGGCCGGGCCCACCAGATTCGCCTGCTTGATCCGCAGCGCGCGCAGCTCCGGCGTGTCGTCGGTGTAGCCAAAGAAGTGGAAAATCAGCTCGAAGTTGTCCGGTCCCTTGGGCAGCAATTGCCGGGCGACCAGGGTGTTGTGGATCTGCTGGATCACCAGCTGCGGAAAGATCGGCTGGATGTGGTTGGTCATGTCCTCGTCGAATTCCGAGATCATGCCCAGCACCGAATCGTCTTCCAGCGCAAAGCCTTCATCGAACGAGCGGATGGCCTGCGTCTTGTAGGCCGACGACGTGTCGTCTTCGGTCTTGGTCGCGGTGATGACGCTGTGCAGGCCGGTCCTGGCATCGGGGATCGTCCGGGCCTTCATCCCCACGCGAAAGATGTTGAAGGTGGTATGGAACAGGTGCAGCAGACTGGCGTGATAGGGATCCTTCACGTTTTCCAGGTACAGCTTCCAGTTCGACCGGGAATACTGGCGCGTGCAGCCCAGGTATTCGACCGGCTTGTGGAAGACGCGGTCCACGAACGGACGCATTTCCGGCCCGATGTAGTCCGCCAGCGGTTCGACGATCGGGCTGAAGGTGGCGAACACCAGCCCTTTGTAGCTTTCGACGCGCAGCTGGCGCATGGCGTGGTCTTTCGGATTGAAGTCGGCCGGCATGCCGGGGCTGCCGCCCTTCTGCCCGCGGCGAAACGGCACGCCTTCCAGGTTGCCTTTGGTGTCGTAGCTCCACTGGTGATAGACGCAGGCATGGCTGGACGCATTGCCCCGCGCCTTGCGGCAGACGATCGCGCCGCGGTGGGCGCAGCGGTTGACCCAGGCGGCCAGCTCACCGTCGGCGGTGCGGGTCACGACCACCGGCGTGTCGCCAATGAAGGTGCTCTTGAAATCGTTGGGGTTCGGGATTTCGGCTTCGAGCGCCAGGAAGCTCCAGGTCGGTCCGCGAAAAATCTTTTCCTGTTCCTGGTCGTAGACTTCCTGGGAACTGAACACCTTATAGGGCACGCCCGCACCATCGGCGTGCGGAAAGCGCAGCATGGGGTGCTCGGTGCCGGCCATTGCGCCTGTTTCCTGTACCGCGTCCATATCGACCTCGCAAATATCGAAAACCATCTTGAGGTCATTGTGGGCAGCTACCTATTGCGGCTCTAGCCGATTCTGGCAGTATGGCCTCACCCCTAGCCATTTCTCGCAGGTTTCACCGCCGCGGCCCGCAGGGGCGACGTCCTCGTTCTGGTATCCCGATCCCAACAACGGCTGCGCCAATGGCGCAGTTCTTGCTTGACGTTCAGCACTTCCGCTTCAACGCCTGCTGCCGATGGACACCGTATGATTTCCGCCAAGCGTTTCGAACCGATTGCCTTGCGCCAGGCCCGCCTGTTCGAGTCCGACGACCTCGACCGGACGCGCGACCAGGTATCGCGCGTCATGCAGCCCCACCGCCTGGTGCCCGGCGCCAGTGGCAGCGTCCGGTCGCACATGGACTTCGCGCGCGTGGGCGGCATCGGCATGGGGGCGCTGAACTTCGGCGCTGCCATGCAGGTGGACACGGGTCACCTGGACGACTACTACCTGTTGATGTTCTGCCTGACCGGTCATGCGGACGCCCAGGTGGATGGCCAAACCGTCGCGGTCAACCAGGCGCGCGGCATGATCTGTTCGCCCGAACGCCCCTTTGCGGCCATGCTGTCCGCGGATTGCGAGCAATTCATGCTGCGCATCGATCGCGCCACGGTCGCCGCGCACACGGGCGCCTCCTGTCTGGTGTTCGACCGCGAACTGGATCTGGACAGCGCCGCGATCCAGCCCTGGCTGGCGCAGTTGCGCGCCCTGGCGACATCGCCCGAACTGCTCCAGTGCGCCATGCAGAATCCCAAGATCGCGGTCGAACTCGAACGCCTGTTGATCTGCCTGCTGACCACGGGCCAGCGCTGGTCCGACGAAGCCGACCTCGCCACCCCCACCATTGCGCCGCGCTGCGTGCGCAAGGCCGAATCCTTTATCGAAGCCCGCGCGGGCGACGCCATCCGCCTGGAGGACATCGCCGCGGCGGCCGACGTGCCGGTGCGTACGCTGCTGGCCGGCTTCCGGCGCTTTCGCGATATCACGCCCATGCAGTACCTGCGGGACGTGCGCCTGGGCCAGGCCCGCGACCGGCTGCGCCGCGCCCCGGCCGGCAGCAGCGTGTCGGCCATCGCGCTGGACTGCGGGTTCCTGCATCTGGGCCGCTTCGCGCAGGCCTACCAGCAACGCTTTGGCGAGTCGCCTTCCGAGACGCTGCGCCGGTCCTGTTGATCGCCAGGGCCCCCGCGCCGTCAATTTGTCCGCGACGGCGTCCTACCTTCTATAATGCCGGGTTGAGCCAGACGCGAGCCACCAGCGCCGCGTCGGTCGCCGCTATTTCAGCGCCCCTCTTTTCAGGCCCCCGGACACCATGCAGGAACGCTACGCCCCCACCGAAGTCGAAACCGCCGCTCAACGCCACTGGGAAGCCACCAACGCCTACCTGGCCATCGAACACGCGACGCATCCCGACGGGACGGAAAAGCCCAAGTTCTACTCCTGCTCCATGCTGCCCTACCCCAGCGGCAAGCTGCACATGGGCCATGTGCGCAACTACACCATCAACGACGCGATGTACCGCCAGTTGCGCATGAAGGGCTACAACGTCCTCATGCCCATGGGCTGGGACGCGTTTGGCATGCCGGCCGAAAACGCCGCCATGAAGTCGCGCGTGCCGCCGGCCAAGTGGACCTACGACAACATCGCCTACATGAAGAAGCAGATGAAGGCGATGGGGCTGGGCATCGACTGGTCGCGCGAAATGGCGGCCTGCGATCCCAAGTACTACAAGTGGAACCAGTGGCTGTTCCTGAAGATGCTGGAAAAGGGCATCGCCTATCGCAAGACGCAAACCGTCAACTGGGATCCGGTCGACCAGACGGTCCTGGCCAATGAACAGGTGATCGACGGCCGCGGCTGGCGGTCGGGCGCGCTGGTCGAAAAGCGCGAGATCCCCGGTTACTACCTGCGCATTACCGACTACGCCGAAGAATTGCTGTCGCAGGTGCGTGACAACCTGACCGGCTGGCCCGAGCGCGTCCGCCTGATGCAGGAACACTGGATCGGCAAGAGCGAAGGCACCCGTTTTGCCTTCACGCACGACATCCACGACGAGTCCGGGCAGTTGATCCAGGACGGCCGCCTGTACGTGTTCACGACCCGCGCCGACACGATCATGGGCGTGACCTTCTGTGCCGTGGCGCCCGAACATCCACTGGCGACCCATGCCGCGCGCAACAACCCCGAGTTGCAGGCCTTCATCGAAGCCTGCCGCCAGGGCGGCGTGACCGAAGCCGAAATGGCCACGCGCGAAAAGGAAGGCCTGCCCACCGGCCTGACCGTCACCCATCCCCTGACCGGCCAGCCGATCGACGTGTGGGTCGGCAACTACGTGCTCATGAGCTATGGCGACGGCGCCGTGATGGGCGTGCCCGCGCACGACGAACGCGACTTCCTGTTCGCCAAGAAGTACCAGCTGCCGATCGCCCAGGTGGTGGCGGCCGACGGCAAGGACTATTCGACCGACGCGTGGCAGGAATGGTATGGCGACAAGACCGTCGTCCGCACCATCAACTCGGGCAAGTACAACGGCCTGGATTACGTGCATGCGGTCGACGCCGTGGCCGCCGACCTGTCGGCCAAGGGCCTGGGCGAAAAGCGCACCACCTTCCGCCTGCGGGACTGGGGCGTGTCGCGCCAGCGTTACTGGGGCACGCCGATTCCGATCATCCACTGCGAGACCTGCGGCACCGTGCCGGTGCCCGAAAAGACTTGCCGGTGATCCTG
The DNA here is from genome assembly GCF_048632615.1 of Pigmentiphaga litoralis. Taxonomy (GTDB): domain Bacteria; phylum Pseudomonadota; class Gammaproteobacteria; order Burkholderiales; family Burkholderiaceae_B; genus Pigmentiphaga; species Pigmentiphaga litoralis_B. Next base: position 4,546,444 of record NZ_CP184479.1, on the reverse strand, counting down.
CCCGAGCACCTGATCCCCGACGGCAGCGGCAACCCGCTGGCCAAGTGCGATGAATTCCTGAATGTCGACTGCCCCGCGTGCGGCAAGCCGGCGCGGCGTGAAACCGACACGATGGACACCTTCGTCGATTCGTCGTGGTATTTCATGCGCTACACGTCGCCCGGCAACGACGGCGCGATGGTGGACGAACGCAACGATTACTGGATGCCGATGGACCAGTACATCGGCGGCATCGAACACGCGGTGCTGCACCTGCTGTACGCGCGTTTCTGGACCAAGGTCATGCGCGACCTGGGCCTGGTCAAATTCGACGAACCCTTCGTCAAGCTGCTGACGCAGGGCATGGTGCTGAACCACATCTATTCCCGCAAGGGCGCGACCGGCGGCATCGAATACTTCTGGCCCGAAGAAGTCGACAACGTCTACGACGCCAAGGGTGCGATCGTGGGCGCGACGCTCAAGAAGGACGGATCGGCCGTGGACTACGGCGGCGTGGGCACCATGTCCAAGTCCAAGAACAACGGTGTCGATCCCCAGTCGCTGATCGACACCCAGGGCGCCGACACCGCGCGCCTGTTCGTCATGTTCGCCAGCCCGCCCGAGCAGACCCTGGAATGGTCGGGCGCGGGCGTCGATGGCTCGCACCGCTTCCTGAAGCGCCTGTGGTCGTTCTGCCATGCCAATGCCGGCCGAGTGGCCGCCGCGCAGGCCGCCGGCGCGATTACCGACTGGGCCCCCGCCGACAATGCCGTCAAGTCGTTGCGCCGCGACGTGCATGCGCTGCTCAAGCAGGCCGATTACGACTACCAGCGCATCCAGTACAACACCGTGGTGTCGGCCGGCATGAAGTTGCTGAACACGCTGGACGACGCGAAGGTGGATGGCAAGTACGGCGACGCGGCGCTGGCCGAAGGCCTGCGGATCCTGCTGTCGGTGCTCTACCCCATCGTGCCGCATCTGACCTGGCACGCCTGGCGCGACCTGGGCTTTGCCGACACACGCGGCGACCTGCTCGACGCCGCCTGGCCGCAGGTGGACGACGCCGCGCTGGTGACCGACGAAGTCGAACTCATGCTGCAGGTCAATGGCAAGCTGCGCGGCGCATTGAGCGTGCCGAGCGCCGCCGACAAGGCCGCGATCGAAGCGCTGGCCGTCACCCATGAAGCCGTGACCCGATTCCTTGAAGGCCGCGCGCCAAAGCGGGTTATCGTCGTGCCGGGCAAACTCGTGAACGTGGTGGGATGATGGACAGTCGCTCGACCTTGCAGGACTCCGGCTTTTCGACCGCAGGCATGGCCCAGGACGCATGCGGCGGCATGCCGGACGGGCCCGCGCCCGGCCGGCGGCGCGCGCTGCAGGCGCTTGGCGCCGCAGGCGTGATGGCCCTGCTGGGCGGCTGCGGCTTTGCCCTGCGCGGCACGGCCGACCTGCCGTTCAAGACGCTGTTCGTCAACCTGGAAGACACGTCCGAACTCGGCGCGCAATTGCGCCGCTACGTGCGCACGACAACCAGCACGCAGATCGTCGAAGATCCCAAGGCGGCCGAAGCGCAGTTGCAGGTGCTGTCCGATACGCGCGAGCGCAGCGTGCTGTCGCTCGACGCGTCGGGCCGTGTCCGCGAATTCGAACTGCGTTATCTGTTCACGTTCCGTCTGCACGATGGCAGGGGCTACGAATTCATCCGGCCCACCACCATCATGCTCAAGCGCGACCTGACCTTCAACGATGCGGCCACGCTCGCCAAAGAGTCCGAAGCCAATCTGCTGTATCGCGACATGCAGATGGAAGTCATCCAGCAGCTGCTGCGCCGCATGGCCGCGGTGGAGCCGGTCTGAGCGTGGGCCGGCGCCAGGGCCCCACGTTGCCGATGTCCGCCTGGGCGGAGGCGTCGCCGTGGGCATGACCTTGCGGCCCGAGCAACTGCCCGCGCACCTGGAACGCGCCGGCCAGTCGCTCGAAGCGCTCTACACCGTCACCGGCGATGAACCCCTGCTGGTGATCGAAGCGGGCGATCTGCTGCGTCAGGCGTCCCGCACGGCGGGCTACACCGAGCGCGACACCGTCGTTGCCGATGCCCGCAGCGACTGGAACAGCCTGCTCAGCGCCAGCCAGTCGATTTCGCTGTTCGGTGACCGCCGGTTGCTGGAACTCAAGATTCCGACCGGCAAGCCCGGCAAGACCGGCGGCGACGTGATCGCGCGGCTGGCCAAGCAGGCGCCGTCGCAAAAGGCGATTGCGTCACCGTGGTCATGCTGCCCAAGCTGGACCGCACCACCAAAGCCTCGGCCTGGTTCACGGCGTTGACCACCCACGGCGTCGTGATCGACGTGCCGACCATCGAACGCCCCGCCCTGCCGGGCTGGATAGGCGAACGGCTCGGCCGGCAGAAGCAGCGGGCCCGGCCCGACGTGCTGCAGTGGCTGGCCGATCGGGTCGAAGGCAACCTGCTGGCGGCGCATCAGGAAATCCTGAAGCTGGGGCTGCTGTACCCCGAGGGCGACCTGACGCTGGACGACGTGCAGGACGCGGTCATGAACGTGGCCCGCTACGACGTGTTCAAGCTGCGCGACGCCATGCTGGCCGGCGATGCGCGGCGCGTGGTGCGCATGCTGGAAGGCCTGCGGGCCGAGGGCGAAGCCCTGCCGCTGGTGTTGTGGGCCGTGGGCGAAGAAATACGCCTGCTGGCGCGCCTGGCGCAGGCGGGTCAGCAAGGACTGAGCGTGCCGGCGCTGATGCGCACCTTGCGCTTCTACGGCACCCACGAACAGCTGGCCAACCAGGCGCTGCGCCGGGTGCCGGCGCAGGCCTGGCCCGCGGCGGTGCGCCACGCCCACGACGTCGACAAGATCATCAAAGGCCTGCGGGTTCCCGGACGGCTGTCCGACCCCTGGCACGAAGTCACGCGGCTGGCCCTGCGGGTGGCTGCGTCCACCGCGTGAACCGCGTCAACCCATACCGGCCTTTTTCACCATGCAATCGAACGATTTGAACGACACCCTTCAGCGCGTCGGCGAGCAGGCTCGCCGTGCCGCCCGCGCCCTGGCCCGTGCCGACGGCGCCGCCAAGGCCGCCGCGCTGCGCGCGATGGCGCAAGGCCTGCGCACCAACGCCGCCTGGCTGCAAGAAGAAAACCGCAAGGACCTGGACGCCGCGCGCATCAACCAGCTGGACCCGGCGCTGCTGGACCGGCTGACCCTGTCGGACCGCGCCCTGGACCTGATGGCAACCGGACTGGAACAGATCGCCGCCATGCCGGATCCGGTCGGTGAACTGACGGACACGCGTATCCGTCCCAATGGGATGCAGATCGCCCGCATGCGGGTGCCGATCGGTGTCATCGGCATCATCTACGAATCGCGGCCGAATGTGACCATCGACGCCGCCGCGCTGTGCATCAAGTCGGGCAACGCAGCCATTCTGCGCGGCGGCTCGGAAGCCTTCCATTCCAACACCGCCCTGGGCAAGATCGTGCAGGACGGCCTGGCCGCCGCCGGCTTGCCGCTGGACGGCGTACAAATGGTGCCGACGACCGATCGCGCCGCCGTGGGCATCCTGGTCACCATGACGGACTACGTGGATGTGATCGTGCCGCGCGGCGGCAAGGGCCTTATTCAGCGCTTGTCGCAAGAAGCGCGGGTGCCGATGATCAAGCACCTGGACGGCATCTGCCACGTCTATGTGGACCGCGATGCCGATTTGCGCAAGGCGCACACGATCGCGGTCAACGCCAAGACCTACCGCTACGGCATTTGCGGCGCCATGGAAACGCTGCTGGTGCACGAAGCCGTGGCGCCCGCCTTCCTGCCCGAGGTCGCCGCGGCATTTGCCGCCCATGGCGTGCAGTTGCGGGGATGCGAACGCACCCGCGCCGTGCTGCCGGGCATCGAGGCGGCCACGGCCGAAGACTGGGACACGGAATACCTGGCGCCTATCCTGGCGGTGCGCGTGGTGGCGTCGCTGGACGACGCCATCGAGCACATCGAGACCCACGGGTCAGGCCATACCGATGCGATCGTGACCGAACAACTCGTGGCGGCTCGCCGCTTCCAGCGCGAGGTCGACTCCAGTTCGGTCTATGTGAACCTGCCGACCTGCTTTGCCGACGGGTTCGAGTATGGCCTGGGCGCCGAGATCGGCATTTCGACCAACAAGCTTCACGCGCGCGGACCGGTCGGGCTGGAAGGCCTGACCACGCTCAAGTGGGTACTGTCCGGCGACGCGCAAACGCGCGGAACGTCGTCCAACTAGGAAATCGCCATGTTGTGGGTCAAAGCCTTCCATATTTTGTTCGTTGCATCCTGGTTCGCCGGGCTGTTCTACCTGCCCCGCATCTTTGTGAACCTGGCGCAGGAAACGCAGCCGGCCGTGGTGTCCCGCCTGCTGCTGATGGCGCGCAAGCTCTATCGCTTCACGTCCATCCTGTCGGTGCCCGCCGTGCTGCTTGGGCTGTGGCTCTACCTGGGCTATGGTATCGGCAAAGGGCCCGGCAACGGCTGGATGCACGCCAAGCTGGCGGTGGTCGTGCTGACCATCGGCTATCACCACGCCTGTGGCAGCCTGCTCCGCAAATTCGAAGCCGGCCGCAATGCGCGGTCGCACGTGTTCTACCGCTGGTTCAACGAAGTGCCCGTACTGTTGCTGCTGGCCGCCGTGATCTTCGTGGTCGTCAAACCTTTCTGATTGGTCTCATTTTGTCCGACACCCCTCCGCGCAAGAAGATTTCCCTGAACCCGGCCGGTCGCGCGCCGGCCGACGCCTCGCCGCGTCCGGACGACGGCCGCAGCCGCTCCGGCCCGCGCGCGCGACGCGTGGTCCAGGCGGCGCTGGAAAGCGGCAAGGCGCGCCGGCTGGAACGGGCAGAGCCTGGCCAGGGTGAGCGCGGTGAAGGCGCTGCCGGCCGTAACGCCGGACGCCCGGACCGCGCCGACCGGCCACGGATGTCGGATCGCTTACCTGAGCGGTCCTCGGAGCGGTCCTCGGAGCGGTCTTCCGACCAGTCCTCGTCGGCACGTTCAGGAGGCCCTGGCGGCCGGCCTGGCGAAGGCAGGTCCGCAACACCCCGCCCAAGCCAAGGCCGTTTCCCCTCCGGCAACGCGTCTTCGGGCAACCCGAACGTCCGTGAACGCCGGCCGGTCCGTCGCGACACCGAACCCGTCCAGGACCTGAGCATCGCCGCCCACGAAGGCGACCGGTCCGGTGGCGATACCACGTCGCGCGCCGCTCGCCCGACCCTGGACGCCGGCCGCGGCGCGCCAGGCGCGCAACGCGGCGGTTTCCGCCCGCGCAACTCGCCTTCGCGTACCGCCCCGCCACCGTCTACCGCCCAGGCCGACGCCGTGGCCGCCCGCGCCAAGGCCGGGGTCGAGATCTTTCCGGTCTTCGCCCCCTGCCCCCAGGGCCTGGAAGGCGTGCTGGTGGACGAACTGAAAAGCCTCGGCTTTGCCGACGCCTGGGCCGGCCGCGCTGGCGCGCACTTTACCGCCGACTGGACTGAAGTCATGCGGGTCAACCTGCAATCGCGCCTGGCGACCCGCATCCTGGTGCAGGTCAATTACGGCACGGTGCACACCGAAGACGACCTGCTGGAATTGGCCCGCGCTACCCCGTGGGAACGCTGGTTCGGCGCCGAGCAGACCCTGCGGGTCGACACCTCGGCCGTCCGCAGCCCCATGAAAAGCCTGCAATTCTGCAACCTGCGGGCCAAGGACGGCATCTGCGACCGCCTGCGCGACCGCGAAGGCGAGCGTCCCAGCATCGACACCGTACGGCCCGACGCGCGTGTGCATGTCTTCCTGTCCGAAACAACCGCCACGCTCTACCTCGACACGTCGGGCGAAAGCCTGTTCAAGCGCGGCTGGCGTCTGGACAAGGGCGAAGCGCCCCTGCGCGAAAACCTGGCGGCCGGCCTGCTTGCCCTGTCGGGCTGGCGTGTCGACCGCCCGCTGCTCGACCCCTTCTGCGGCAGCGGCACCATCGTGATCGAAGCCGCCCTGAAGGCCCTGAACGTCCCTCCCGGGATCAGCCGCCCCTTTGCATTCGAACGGCTGCGCGGCCACCAGGAATGGCGGTGGCGCGACCTGAAGGAAGACGCCCGCGCCCACATCCTGCCCAAGCTGCCCATGCAGTTGGCGGGCGCTGACATCGACGAACGCGCGATCGCCGCCGCTCGCGGCAACGCCGAACGCGCGGGCCTGACCGAGGACGCGGTGTACTTCGAAGTGGCCGACGCGCGCGATACCTGCCCGCTGGACGAGCAGGCGGGGTGGATCATCACCAACCCGCCCTATGGCGAACGCCTGGATGTCGAGACGGATACGGAACTGTGGACCGAATGGGCGTCTACGCTCAAGCGCGAATTCGGCGGCTGGCACATGCACATGATCACCAACGACCTGGACCTGCCGAAAAAGCTGCGTCTGAACCCCTCGCGCCGCACGCCGCTGTACAACGGCGCGCTCGAATGCCGCCTGTTCGGCTTCGAGCTGGTCGCGGGCGGCTTTCGCCGATAGGCTGCCCGACAGGTCATGGACTTACGCTATCTGCTGAAAATGCTGGCGCTGCCGCCAGGCTGCCTGCTGCTCGCGCTGCTGCTGGCCTGGCTGTTCCGGCGCCGGTTGCCGAAGCTGGCGTCGCTTATGTTCCTGGCCAGCGTGGCCGCCTTGTGGATGCTGTCCACCCCCTGGTTTGTCGAATGGGGCGGCCGGCGCCTGGAAACCGATGCGCCCTTGCCCGCTGCGTCCTGGCCTGCCCTGGCCGGCCGGGCAGACGCGATTGTCGTGCTGGGCGCCGGCCGCCGCGAGTCCGATCCGGGATGGGGCAAGGACGTTGCCGGTATCTTCAGCACAGAACGCGTGCGCTATGGCGCCCGCATTGCGAAGGCCAGCGATTTGCCCGTACTGGTGTCGGGCGGCAAGGTCTGGGAAGACGACAGCCACCCCAGCGAAGCCGACCTGATGGCCGAGGTTTTCGAGCAGGATCACCAGCAGCCAGTGCGCTGGCGCGAAGGCGACAGCCGCACGACCCAGGAAAACGCCGAACGCAGCTGGACCCTGCTGGAGCCCGAAGGCAAGACCCGCATCGTTCTGGTGACCCAGGCGTGGCACATGCCCCGCGCCCGCCGGCTGTTCCTGCAGCAGGGCTTTACGGTCATTCCGGCCCCCATGGGCTACCTCAGCGCACCCCATGGCCGTCCATTTCACGGCTTGCTGCCCGACGCCAATTCGTTTTCCAACAGCGTCCTGATCGTTCACGAAACCGTTGGCGCGTGGCTGTACGCCCGCCTGCCGGCGCTTGCCAGTTCGCGATAGCCGGAATCGGACGGACCCGCACCACGCCAGGCGGCGCGCGTTGGATGCGCCGTGCCTTTATTCGCTGCCCATAAAAGCGCCGCCGCTCGATCCCCTTCGCCTCGCACAGACATCGAGCGCTGCACCTCCGAGGCGCACCGTGCACCTGTTTGTGGTGCGATGCACACAAAACCCCGCATTCTTGACAGGTTCCTGAACCAAGGCTTGCTCTCGTCTAGGGTTTGCCCTAATATAGGGTTATTCCCTAGGTGATTACTCCTAGGCGAAAACCCCAGACGGAGCAATACCATGAACTACGTTCAAGAAAGCAAGTTGACTGACACTCTCGAACGCGAACTGGTCCGCAACGAACTGGCCAACGGACATGCCGCCCCGCAACCTTTCGCTTTTGTCACGAAAGTCGCGATGGCATTCATCTCCACGATGGCTGATTTGAAGTCGATCGCGCGCAAGCAAGACGTGCAGTACGCAAACGGCTAAGCATTTTTCGCTAGCTGTTAAAAAGAGAGGGCGAGCCTGTGAAGGTGTCGCCCTTTGTTTTGCCTGCTCAATGCGCGACGAGGCGCATCGCCCATTCGCTGGCTGCGTCGCTCAGTTCAGCGTCAACTCGCCCTTCATGATCGCCCAGTGTCCTGGGAACGAGCAGAAGTACGCGTACTTTTCGCCAGCCTTGAGCTTGCTCACGTCAAACGTGACCGAGTCCTTTTCGCCGCCGCCAATGACCTTGGTGTGCGCAATCACGCGCGCGTCGCCCGGCTTGACGTAGTCCTTGTCCAGCCCTGCCGCCATGCCATCGGTCGCAACCTTCTGCATGTCCGCCTGGGTCGTCAGCACCCAGTTATGACCCATCGACGCCTTGGGCAGCTTGCCCGGGTGCGTCAGATTGACCGTGAACTGCTTGCAGCTCTTGTCGACCGCAATGGTCTTGGTGTTGAACTGCATGGCGTCGTTGCCCTGCACCTCGATCGAGCAGGATGCGGCAGCCGAAGCCATACCGGGCGCTGCGAGGGCGCCCATCAGCGCGATACCGGCAATAAGGTGTTTCTTCATGGTGATCCACTTTTCCTGGTGACAAGCGAAGCCCATCATACTTGACCGGCCCGGGCTACGTAGGAACCCCTTTGGCGGGACCGCGAATTGAGCGTAAGCGCCAACGACTGCATTGTGGCAACCCACCCGCATGCCCGTTCGTGCTGCGGTTTGCCATCGTCATTCGTCCAAAGGGATTTTTCCATGACACCCCTGCGCCATGTGGTCATCGCCGCTGCCCTCGCTTGTATTGCCGCCGGTGCGTCGGCACAGGACTTCAAGCAACCCATCAAGGTCATCGTGCCCTTTGCCGCCGGCGGCGCCACCGACCAGCTGGCCCGCCTGCTGGCCCCTCGCCTGGCAAAGGAACTGGGCACCGCCGTCCAGGTGTCCAACCGGGTCGGCGCAAGTGGGCAGGTCGGTACCGCCGCGGTCAAGTCGGCAGCAGCCGACGGGTCCACGCTGCTGCTTGCGCCGGACCAGGCCCTGGTCGTTGTGCCGCTCATCTCGCCAACGGCCAACTACGATGCGCTGCGAGACTTCATCCCGCTGGGCCAGGTTGCGCGCTACCAGTGGGCCTTCAGCGTGCCGGCTAACAGCCCGGCCAAGAACCTGGCGGGGTATGTCGATCTGCTCCGCGCCAGGCCGCAAGACGCCAATTACGGAATTCCCGGCAAAGGCGGGTTGCCCGAAGTCATCGGCGCGGTTATCGAACGCAAGGCAGGCGTGCCCCTGCAAGCCACGCCCTATAGCGGTTCGTCAGCCGTCATGCCACCCCTGGTCGCGGGCGAGATCAGCGCTGGCGTCACCGGCGAGCCGGAAGCACTGGCCCTTTCCCGCGAGGGCAAGATCCGTATCCTGGCGGTCTCGGGCGGCTCGCGGTCGCCGGTGCTTCCCGATGTCCCCACCTTCGAAGAAGCCGGCTTTGCGGGCATCAACGTCAACAGCTTCCACGCCTTTTATGCGCCCAAGGGGCTGCCCCAGCCGATGGCGGAAAAATTCAATGCCACGCTGCGCACGATCCTGAAAGACGACGACGTCAAGCGCCAGATTAGGGAAATGCCGCTGCTGCTTGACCCGACCGATCTGGAGGGCGCCCGACGCGAGCTGGCCAAGTCCCAGGACTACTGGGTCAAGGCCTTGAAACCTAGCAAGTGACCTACGTAGTTGTCCGGTCACGGCTAGCGCGCATTGAAGATTGCTGGCGGTCCTTGCACTGTATGCGGTGCTCAACCCTCATCACTACAAGGATCTTCCATGCTTTCTCGACGACACTTGCTGGCCATGCTGACGGCCGCCGTCCTGGCCGCCACGCTGGCGGGCCCTGCCCAGGCGGAGGACGCCAGGCCCACCCTCAAGATCGTTGTGCCCTACGCCGCCGGGGGCGCGACCGACGCGCTTGCGCGGCTGCTGGCGCCTCGTCTATCCAAAGAACTGGGCCAGCAAGTGGTGGTGGAAAACCGGGCCGGGGCAAGCGGCCAGATCGGCACGGCCGCGGTCAAGTCGGCGCCGCCTGACGGCAACACGTTCCTGTTGTCGATCGACCATGCGGTCGTTGTCGTCCCGCTCATTACGCCAACGGCGGGCTATGACGCCATGAAGGACTTCACCCCGGTCGGCCAGGTTGCCCGCTTCCAGTGGACCTTTGCCGTGCCGGTCACCAGCCCGGCCAGAACGCTGGACGAATTCGTCGATTATGCCCGTAAGCACCCGGCTGACGCCAACTACGGCGTTCCGCTGCATGGCGGCGTGCCCGAAATCATCGGCACCGCCATCGATCGCAAGGCGGGTGTGCACTTGCAGCCCGTGCCCTACAGCGGGTCGGCCGCCGTCATGCCGCACCTGATAGGCGGTCAGATTTCCGCCGGCGTTACCGGCGAAGCCGAAGGCGTGGCGATGGCGCGCGGCGGCAAGCTGCGCATCCTGGCGGTGTCCGGCACGTCGCGGTCGGCGCTGTTGCCTGACGTGCCCACGTTTGAAGAACTGGGTTTTCCTGGCGTCAACGTCAACAGCTTCACGGCGTTCTTCGCCCCCAAGGGGCTGCCACCGTCCTTGGCCGAACGGTTCAATGCCGCCTTGCGCAAGGTATTGGCCGACGACGCCGTGAAAGCGAAGATCGCCGATATGCCCATGCACTTGGCGCCAACGGATCTGGAGGGCGCCAGGCGCGAGTTGACGGCGTCGTACCTGTTCTGGAACGACCCCAAGCGGTCGAAGCCCTAAGCGGTCGACACCATAAGCAGACAGCGCCAGACGCAACAACGCCCCAAGTTCAGGATGACATTCCTGGCCTTGGGGCGTTGCCCTTCAGATCGGGTTGACGGTGGCAGGACTACCCGCCAGCCAACTGCCGTTAGCGAAGTTGCGACACGGGTGCCGGCGCGGGGGCGGCCGTCGTTTCCGACCATCCGCCACCCAGCGACTTGTACAGCTGGACCAGATTGTTCAGGCGTTGCAGCCGCGCCTGCAACAGCGACTGTTCCGCCGTGAACAGCGTGCGCTGTGCATCCACCAGTTGCAGCAGGCTTTCGATGCCGTTCTGATACCGCAGGTCCGACAGTTCCAGGTTGCGCTGCGACGCGCGGACCAGGTCTTCGGTGGCCCGGATCTGGTCGTCGTAGGTTGCCTTCGCGTCCAGCGTGTCCGCCACTTCGCGGAATGCCGTCTGGATCGTCTTTTCGTAGTTCGCCACCGAAATGTCGCGACGTACTTCGGCCAGCGTCAGGTTGGCGCGATTGCGGCCGTTGTCGAAGATCGGGAGGACGATCTGCGGCGCAAAGCTCCAGGCCTGCGACCCGCTGCCAAATAGCCCCGACAACTGGCTGCTCGACGTCCCGGCGGACCCGGTCAACGAAATGCGCGGGAAGAAGTTCGCCCGCGCGGCGCCGATGCTGTAGTTGTTGCCGCGCAGGGTCTGTTCGGCCGACCGGATGTCCGGACGACGTTCGATCAGGTCCGACGTCAGGCCCACCGGCACGTCGGCAAGGATGTTCTGCTGGTACAGCGGCTGGGGCGGCGGCAGGTCCGCCGGCATGGGCTGGCCGATCAGCAACACCAGGGCGTTGGTCGATTGGGCGCGGTTGCGCAGCGCAATCGCCAGATCGGCCCGTGCTGTTTGGACGAGCGCGTTGGACTGCGCAAATTCCAGTTCCGACGCGGCGCCGTTATCAAAGCGCAGCTTGATCAATTCCAGCGAACGCTGCCGGGCTTCCAGCGTGCGCCCGACGATCACCAGCTGTTCATCGGCGGCACGTTCGTTCAGGTAGGCGTTGGCCACCTGCGCAACCAGGCTGATCTGGGTCGACGCGGCGGCTTCGGCGGTCGACAGGTACTGCGTCAGGGCCGCTTCGCTCAGGTTGCGCACCCGCCCGAACAGGTCCAGCTCGAACGCCGTGACGCCCAGGCCGACCGTGAACTGGCCGCCCGTGGTGGCTTGCCGCAGGATAGACAGGTCGGCCGGCGTGCGGGCACGGGTGCCCGTGGCCTGTGCGTTCAGCGTGGGCAACCGGTCGGCGTTCGTGATGCCGTACTGCGCGCGGGCCGCCTCGATATTGAGGATGGCCACGCGAAGGTCACGGTTGTTCTGCAAGGACAGCTCGACCAGCCGCTGCAGGCGCGGGTCGCCAAAGAAATCGCGCCATCCGATGTCGGCGGCCGACATCTGGCCGGCCGCTGGCGCGGGGGCGCCGTGCGATGCGAAACTCGCCTCGACGGGCGCCGCGGGGCGCTCGTAGGTCGGCGCGAACGAGCACCCTGCCAGCAGGGCCGCCGCCGTCGCGAGCGCGAATACGTGCTTGCTCATATCAATTCCCTTCATGCTTGACGACGGCGCCGTTGGCCGGCGGGGTGTCGTCAATAGTGCCGTTGTCGTGGCGGACTTCGCCCTGCTTCGTCTTGAACAGACGCAGGGTCACCACGAAGAACACCGGCACGAAGAACACCGCGAGGATGGTGGCCGAGATCATGCCGCCGATCACGCCGGTACCAATGGCGCGCTGGGCGCCCGAGCTGGCCCCGCTGGCGATGGCCAGCGGCAGCACGCCCAGGATGAACGCCAGCGATGTCATCAGGATCGGGCGGAAGCGCAGACGCGACGCTTCCAGTGTCGACTCGACCAGGCCCTTGCCTTCGGCGTACAGGTCTTTTGCGAATTCCACGATCAGGATCGCGTTCTTGGCCGACAGACCAATGATGGTGATCAGGCCGACCTTGAAGAACACGTCGTTCGGCATGCCCCGCAACGTCACCGCCAGCACCGCACCGATCACGCCCAGCGGCACGACCAGCATCACCGACACCGGAATCGACCAGCTTTCATACAGCGCGGCCAGCACCAGGAACACCACCAGCAGCGACAGCCCCAGCAGGATAGGCACCTGCGAGCCTGATACGCGTTCCTGCAGCGACTGGCCCGTCCATTCGTAGCCGATGCCAGGCGGCAGTTCGCCGATCAGGCGTTCCATTTCCGCCATGGCTTCGCCGCTGGAATAGCCCGGCTTGGCGTCACCCGAAATCTTGTAGGCGCCGTAGCCGTTGTAGCGGACCAGCTGCACCGGACCACTCTGCCATTCCACCTTGGCGAACGCCGACAGCGGCACCACACCACCCGAACTATTGGGCGCGTTCAGCTTTAGGATGTCGTCGGCGGATGTGCGCGAATACGGCTCACCCTGGACGACGACCCGCTGCACCCGGCCATTGTTGGTGAAGTCGTTGACCACCGAGGACCCCAGCGTGGTCGACAACGTGGACGTGATCGCGCCGAAGGTCACGCCCAGGGCGTTGGCCTTGACACGGTCGATCACCAGTTGCAGCTGCGGCGCATCTTCCAGGCCTTCGACCCGGGCATACGCCAGGACCGGGCTCTTCGGCACGGCAGCCATCAGCTGGTTGCGAGCAGCCAGCAGGCCGTCATGGCCCAGGCCGCCGCGGTCTTGCAGGCGCAGCGCGAAACCCGTGGCGTTACCCAGTTCCGTGATCGCGGGCGGCACCACCGAGAACGCCATGGCGTCCTTGATGCGGCCCATGAATGTGCCCGTGCCACGGCCGGCTTCGGCCGCCGCCGATTCTTCCGGACCCCGTTCCGACCAGTCCTTGAACGTCGCGAACGAGATGGCGGCGTTCTGACCGCGTCCCGAGAAGCTGAAGCCCAGGATGGTAATGATCGAGGCAACCGACGGTCGCGACAGATAGTGCTGTTCGACCTGTTCCACGGCGTCGCGGGTCCGGTTGAACGAGGCGCCCGGCGGCGTCTGGATATCGGTGATCAGGTAGCCCTGGTCTTCGGCAGGCAGGAAGGACGACGGCAAACTGATGAAGGTCCAGACCAGGATCGCAACGATCCCGGCATACACGATCATGAAGATGCCCGTGCGGCCCAGCATGCGGCCGATCACGTTCTGATAGCCGTCGGTCGTGCGGTCGAACTTGCGGTTGAACCAGCCGAAAAAGCCCTTCTTTTCGTCGTGATGCCCTTTCTTGACCGGCTTGAGCAGCGTGGCGCACAAGGCGGGTGTCAGGGACAGCGCCAGGAAGCCCGAGAACAGGATCGATGCCGCCATCGACAGCGAGAACTGCTGATAGATCACGCCCACGGAACCGCCCATGAAGGCCAGCGGCAGGAACACGGCCGTCAGCACCAACGTGATACCAACGATGGCGCCACTGATCTGGGTCATGGCTTTCTTCGTGGCTTCCTTGGGCGACAGGCCTTCGGACGCCATGATCCGTTCGACGTTCTCGACCACCACGATCGCATCGTCCACCAGAATACCGATCGCCAGCACCATCCCGAACATCGTCAACACGTTGATCGAGAAGCCGGCCACCAGCATCACCGCGAACGTGCCCATCAACGCAATCGGCACCACGATCGACGGAATCAGCGTGTAACGGATGTTCTGCAGGAACAGGAACATCACCAGGAACACCAGCACCATGGCTTCCAGCAGGGTGTGGATCACCTTTTCGATCGACACGCGCACGAAAGGCGAGGTGTCGTACGGGGTGGCGTACACATAGTTCTGCGGGAAGCGCGCCGACAGTTCCTTCAGCTTGGCCTGCACGCCTTCGGCGGCCGACAAGGCGTTGGCGCCCGGCGACAGCTGCACGGCGATGGCGGCCGTCGGCTTGCCGTTGAGGCGCGACGAGAACTGATAGGACTCGGCGCCGATTTCCACCCGCGCAACGTCCCGCACCCGCACGGTGGACCCGTCGGCATTGGCGCGCAGGACCACCGCGCCGAATTCCTCGGCGGTGGCCAGCTGGCCCCGGACGATGATCGTGCTGCTGATCTGCTGGTTGGGCAGGCTGGGCTGATCGCCGATGGCGCCCGCCGTCACCTGCACGTTCTGCGCCGCAATGGCGGCGTTCACGTCGGAGGCGCTCAGGTTGTAGCCGCGCAGCTTGACCGGGTCGATCCAGACCCGCATGGCGCGCTGCGATGCGAACAGCTGTGCCCGGCCGATGCCTGGCACGCGGCGGATTTCGCTCAACACGTTGCGCGTCAGGTAGTCGCCCAGTTCGATGACGTCGACGTCACCTTCCTTGGACGACAGCGTGACCACCATCAGGAAGTTGGTGCTGGCCTTTTCAACGCGGATACCCTGCTGCTGCGCCGACTGGGGCAGCCGCGATTCGACCCGCTTGATCCGGTTCTGCACGTCAACGGCCGCGAGGTCCGGATTGGTGCCGGGCGCGAAGGTCACGTTGATTTCGGCCTGACCCGTGGTACTGGTCGACTCGAAATACAGCATGCCGGTCGCGCCGTTCAGTTCGTCCTCGATCAGCGAAACGATGCTCTTGTCGACCGTGTCGGCCGATGCGCCCGGATAGATGGCGGACACCGTGATACTTGGCGGCGCCACGGCGGGGTACTGCGAAATCGGCAGGCTGGGGATGGCAAGAATGCCCCCCAGGATGATGAATAGCGCGACCACCCACGCAAAAATCGGGCGGTTGATAAAAAATTGCGACATGTCTGGTGACTCTCTTAGAGAAGCTCAGGACCGGCGAACCGCCAGGCGCCGATCACGATTTGGCGCCGGGGGCAGCGGCTGGGCTGTCGGCCGGCTTGGCAGGCGCAACGCTGCTTGGAGCTGCCGCCGCGCCCGCTTCAGGCTTCCACGGCACCGGCTTGACTTGGGCGCCCGGACGCAGCTTCTGGAAGCCGGCGACGATCACCACATCGTTGGTCTGCAGGCCCGACGTGATCAGCCAGCGATCGCCCAGGGCCGAGCCGGTCTTGACTGGACGCGGCTCGACCTTGCCTTCCGCATTCACCACGAATACCGAGGCATCGCCCGCCGTGCCGCGCTGGATGGCCTGTTGCGGCACCGTGATCGCCGCTTCGTCCACGCCCTGCTCGACGCGCACGCGGACGTACATGCCGGGCAGCAGCACGTTTTGGGGATTGGGGAATTCGGCGCGCAGCGTCACCTGGCCGGTCGACGGATCGACGGTCACATCGGAAAACAGCAACTTGCCCGACAGCGCGTACTTGGAGCCGTCGTCCAGCGACAGATTCACGCGCGCCTGGTTTTCGGCCACACGCTTGATCTTGCCGCTGGCGAACGCCGCGCGCATTTCGGTCAGTTGGGCAACCGACTGCGTGATGTTGGCGTAGACGGGGTCCAGACGCTGGATGGTCGCGAGCGGCGTCACTTCACCCTGGCCGACCAGAGCGCCTTCGGTCACCAGCGCACGGCCGATGCGCCCCGAAATCGGCGCCTTGACAGTGGCGTAGTCCAGGCTCAGACGGGCGCGCTCAAGGGCCGCCTTGCTGGCCGACACCGCGGCCTGGCCCTGCTTGTAGGCCGCCACGGCGGTATCGTATTCCTGCTTGCTGACCGCGTTGGCCTTGACCAGGGTCTCGTAACGTTCCGCCTGGGCCTTGGTCTGGAACAGATTGGCTTCGTCACGCTCCACATTGGCCCTGGCGCTGTTGTAGTCGGCCTGGAACGGCGCCGGGTCGATGCGGAACAGCAACTGACCCGCCTTGACGTCGCTGCCTTCAACGAACGCGCGCTGCAGGATCACGCCGGCCACACGAGCGCGCACTTCGGCGACGCGGGTGGCTTCGATCCGGCCGGGCAGCTCGCTGGCCAGCACTTCGCGCGACGGCGCGACGGTAATGGTCGGCACTTCCATCGGCGGCGGCGCGGCCGCGGCGGGCGCCTCTTTACCTTTACCGCAGGCGGCAAGCGCCAAAACAGCGGCGAGCGACACTGCGCCTAACAGATAGGGTGGGCGTCCGTTGCGTTGCATAGTCTTCCTCTGGCATTGACGGTCCGGGCCTGGCGGCGACCGGATGGAACTCTTGGGGATGAAGCGCGCCTGCTGCAGCGCACCATGCACGGATGGCCCGGCGCAATGAATGCGGCGGGCTAGCGGAGATCGTCGCGCTGCCGGTGAGGGTAAATCCTCACTAGATACTTGCGGCATTGCAGCGTACGACATGCATGGAAGGTGAAGCAGTATACAAACATACATGAATGTTTGTAAGCCTGGGCAGCAAAATATTCTGCACGCGGCGTGCGATCCAATTATTGCAATCGGCCGAAGTTTGTGAACAAACGCCATTCGTAGGGCGGAAGCGCGCCGGCTTCGTTGCACTGTACCAAGTTCATACCGCAGCGGTGCAAATCGTGTAACGAGTGCGACCACGGTAACCAATCCCGTCGCGCTACCCTGAGCGCTGCACGCACCGGCTATAGTGCCGACCTTGACCGTCGCCCTGCGACTTTGCCCCGAAGGACACCCACCATGCGCCTGGATAATGGACGCGAAAGCGATAATGTTGAAGATCGTCGAGGCAGTGGCGGCGGCGGTTTCATCGGCCGCGGTTCGATTGGCATCGGCACCATCGTGCTGGCACTGGTCGCCGCCTATTTTGGCGTCGACCCGCGCGTCGTGCTCGACATGGCGGGCGGCGGCCAGACGTCGATGCAGGCGCCGCAGGGTCCTGCGCAGGCGCCTCCGGCCGACGACGCCCAGGCGCGATTCGTATCGATCGTGCTGGCCGATACCGAAGACACCTGGCGCGACATCTTCAAGACGGCCAACGCCAATTATGTCGATCCCAAGCTGGTGCTGTTCCGCGGTGCGACACCCACCGCCTGCGGCACCGGCCAGTCGGCCATGGGCCCGTTCTACTGCCCGGCGGACAGCAAGGTCTACCTGGACATGAGCTTTTTCCAGGACATGCAGACCAAGCTGAACGCGCCAGGTGACTTTGCCCGCGCCTACGTGATTGCGCATGAAGTGGGTCATCACGTGCAGAACCTGACGGGGGTGTCGGCCAAGGTCAGCCGCGAGCGTCAACGCTTGAGCGAGGTCGAAGGCAACCGCCTGTCGGTGCGGGTAGAGCTGCAGGCAGACTGTTATGCCGGCATCTGGGCCAACCACGCCAACCGCACCCGCCACATACTGGAAGCCGGTGACGTCGAATCCGCGCTGAACGCCGCCACGGCCATTGGCGACGACATGCTGCAACGGAAATCGCAAGGCCAGGTCGTGCCCGATGCCTTCACGCATGGCAGTTCGGCGCAGCGCGTCCGCTGGTTCAAGCGGGGTCTGGAAAGCGGCGAACCGCAGGCGTGCGATACCTTCAGCGCACGCCAGCTCTGAATCGCTTCCCGCGAAACAAGGCCGTCAACGCGGGATCACCGGTACATGTAGTCGCGACGGAAGGGATACGCCTGCCCGGGCGGGCCATCCAGTTCGTCGCCATTGACGCTGCCCTGAACCTGGCATAGCACCTGCTGCAGCGAGATCCAGCCCCGTTCGAAGGCCATGGCGCAACCCGCCAGATACAGACGGTATGCCCGCACGGCTTTTGCGCCCCGGCTGCCTTCCAGTATCCGATAGGCCTCATCCAGGCGCGCTTCCAGGTTGTCGCTCCAGGCCCATAGGGTGCGCGCATAATGCGGCCGCAGGTTTTCCAGGTCGACCGCTTCCAACCCGCCGTCGCTAAGCGATTCCAGGACCCGGCTGGCATGCACCAGCTCGCCGCCCGGGAATATGTACTTCTCGATGAAATCGCCCATGCCGCTGCCTAGCTGGGTATTGGTCGTACCTCCGGCAGTAATCCCGTGGTTCAGGACCAGCCCGCCCGGACGCAGCAGACGGCGGATCTTGGAAAAATAACTTTTCAGATAGACCTGTCCCACGTGCTCGAACATCCCGACGGACGCAATCTTGTCGAATGAGCGGGATTCATCCAGGTCCCGATAATCAAGCAGCATCATCCGCACGCGGCCCGACAGGCCTTTCTGCTCGATCAGGCGGGTGACATGGGCATGCTGATTTTTCGAAAGCGTAATCCCGGTGGCGTCCACGCCATAATGCTCCGCCGCCCAAAGCAGCAGCCCGCCCCACCCCGCCCCGATATCCAGAAAGCGCTCGCCGGGTTTCAGATCGAGCTTGCGACAGATGTGATCCAGTTTGGCTTCCTGCGCCTGTGCCAGATCCATGTCGGAATCGCGGTAATACGCGCAGGAATACACGCGGCGCGGGTCTTGCCACAGGGCATAGAACGCCTCGGACAGGTCGTAGTGGAATTCGATCTGGCGGGCATCATGCTCGCGGGTGTGGCGGATGATCGACACGCCACGTTTCCCGACAGCCGAGAACCAGTTGCGATTGCCGCTGGTAATGGGCGATTCGTGCAGCATGCCCGCCGCGGCTGCCATCACGTCGCGCATGGTCCCTTGAATGTCGATGCGGCCTTCCACGTAGTCGGCACCCAGTTCGCCAATGCGGCCACGAACCAGGTGGGACAACGAACGCAGGGTTTTGGTGGTAAAGCGGACTTTGGCGCTGTCGGGGCCGAGCCGGCCGCCATCGGGAAGGGTGATTTGAACAGGAACAGGCAATGCGGCGAGCTGGCGCTCGGCATGGGATAAAAGCGCGTTCATTCAAAGATTCCGAGTAGCTTCGGCCGCCGGGTTCCAGCGAGCCGAGTGGGGAAGGCACTCGACCTGATCAACAGCGGACCGGAGGTCCTTGTGCCGCGGTCTTATATCTTAAGCCCGGCATCCTGGAAACCACGTATAAATCCGCGACGCGCTTAGGGGCAAACACAACTCAACCGGAACGGCACATCGCGCGATATACGCTGCGTGACGCCTCATCCGCCCTTGCGCTTGGGCGTCAAGGTGTCGCGCGACACGCGTACCGCGGCGTCCCCGTCCGTCAACCAGACTTCCTGATCCTGTACCGTGCACTGCACCTGCATGGTTCGTTTGGCCAGCAGGCCGATGTCGCGTGACTGTTCGACCGGCAGGCGATACACCGTCAGATTATCCAGGCGTTCGAGTTTGGCGCGGTGCTTGGCCCACCATGCGTCGGCCGTACGGCCGTAGGCATACACAATGACCTCGTCAGCGCGCGAACAGGCTTTGCGCACCCATTTTTCATCGGGCAAACCTACCTCAATCCAAAGCTGTATTGCGCCCGTCAGATCTTTAACCCAGAGATCGGGCTCTTCTTCATTACTCAATCCCTGTCCGAATACCAGATATTCATTTGCGTGCAGGGCGAACGCAAGCAGCCGCACCATCATTCGTTCGGAAGTTTCCGAAGGATGCTGGGCCAGCACAAGGGCATGGTCCGCATAGTAGTGCCTGTCCATGTCCGCAACCTGCAAGGCTGCTTTATATACCACCGAACCTAGCGCCATAAATCCATTACAAAGTGGGACCTTCGGCAATACGAAAGTCTTAGGGTTGACATACTTTCCGATACTCACGCAGTAATGGGCGCCGCGGAATATTTTCTTATCGATTGCAATGCTTGAACTTTGCGGTTTAAATACTATCTATTCAGCAGACATTTACTCACTACGCCGCGCACTGATTGATTTCTGCCATTTTCCAGTCATCTTCGGTGCATGTCACGCGCGTGCCCAATTCATCGGATAAAAATGCCCAAAGAAACCTACCTCGCCTTGCAGGCTCAGATCAAAAGGCTCCAGGACAAGGCAGAGTCCGTCCGCGTCAAGCAACGCCAGCCGGTCATCGCTTCCATTGTCCGCTCGATGCATGATTATTCGATCACCCTAGACGAACTCAAGAACGCGATCGCCAAGGGCGTGCCCACCACTCGCAAAAGCCCGGGCCGCCCTGCCGCCGCCAAGGGCGCTGCCAAACCCGCACGCCAGGTTGCGCCAAAGTATCGCCATCCCGACACCGGCGACACCTGGACCGGCCGTGGCAAACCTCCACGCTGGCTGGTGGCCGCCGAAGCATCGGGCGCCGAGCGTGACAGTTTCCTGATCAAGGACTGAACGCCCCCAGTGCCAACGCCCATTGGCAGCCGGGATTCGGTTACGGTTCAAGGCGCACCTCGGTGCGCCTTTATATGCACGCGCGCCAGCGGCGGATGGCAGGCCGGGCGAGCGCGGTGCCGCCGGATTATGCCACCAAGCGTGCCGTCGTTCTGTAAAGAACCAGGCGTAAATAATGCTGCGCCATAGGCGTGGCGCCATGCCAGCGCGATTACGGCATTTGGATGAGACGACCGCTACTCCTGGCAGCCGCTGCACGCGGGCTTACAAGACCGCGCTTGGACCAGGGCTATTCCATGCTATATTTACATACATACACGTATGTATATTTGAGCTTCGGATAGGCGCCGACCGCTGTTTGAAGCACCGCTGGATCGCTAACTTCCTGCCCTGCTACGCAGGAAGCGACATGAATCCGCCCCGTCGCATCGGGCGGCAAGGCTTAACGCATGGTACGCAAGACCAAGGAAGAGGCGCTGGAAACCCGGGCGCGCATTCTTGCCACGGCTGAACAGATCTTCAGCGAACAGGGCGTGGCCCACACGTCGCTGCAGGATATCGCGGTGGCTGCCAACGTCACGCGCGGCGCCATCTATTGGCACTTCAAGAACAAGATCGACCTGCTCGACGCGATGGTGCAACGGGTCAAGACCCCCATGGAAGAAGGGCTGCGCCGGAGCAGCGACGTCAGTGTGTCGGACCCCTTGGGTCAGCTGCGCCAGAGCGCTACGGAAACGCTGAATCTGGTGCGCGAGGATCCCAGCGCACGCCGCGTGTGCGAAATCCTGATCTTCAAGTGCGAATATGTGGCTGAAACCATCGACCTGCAGCGGCGTCATCACGAAGACCGCAATAATTCGCTGGCGCATTACGAAGCGGCTTTCCGCAACGCCATTGCGCGCAACCAGCTGACCGAGGCTGTGGCCCCCCGTCATGCGGCGATTGGTTTTCATGCCATGCTGTACGGCATATTGATGGACTGGCTGCTGGCGCCAGAAGAGTTCGACCTGACAGAGGTCGGCACGAATATGGTGGATACCTTCATTGCCGGCTTGAAGAACACCCGGCCGGAATGACAAAGGCCCGACAGGATGACCTGTCGGGCCTTTTACTTACTTGCCTGCATTAACGCCGGTTTTCCATTTCGTAATTCACCTGGCGCACCTGGCCGTTCGTATCAGGGAACCGATCGAAAATCGCGCGCACGAGATACGGCATGATTTCGGGCAGGGAACCGCCCGAGCCCGTGTTTACCGCCGTGGACTCATACACCTTTGCGTTGTTCTGCGTGGCGTCCCGGATCTCCACCTTCAGGGACGCGCGTGACGCATCCATGGTCGTGGACGACCAGGTCCCCGGGTACGGCGCGCCGCCGAAGGGCACCCCGAAGCCGAAACCCCCACCGCGCCGGCCGCCGAATCCGCCAAAGCCATAACCATATGGGCCCCACGGCGAATAGAAGGGATCATACTGACGTTCAACCCGTACCTGCACCGGCTCGACACCATAGTGCATGGTGACCAGGAAACGCGCCTGGGCGCCAGGCTTGGCTTCGACAATACCGACCGGGCCAATTGCCGTACGCAGCATGTCGGCATATTGCCGGTATTCCAGGCTGTCCTGCTGTTCGGTCGTCGGCGTCAATTTATAGCTTGCCCCCGGCGCGTCGGCAGGCCACTGCTGGAAGGTGGTCACCCGTGCCGGCAGGGTCGAGGCGCAACCCGCCAAAACCAGCACGGCGCTCAGCTTGACCGCCCATCCGGCGCTCCGACGCAACGACCGCAACGCCGCGCCCGTGTCTGACGAATAATTACATTTGAACATCGACATATTTGCTTCCGGAGAAAAGTCGGGAACGTGTTTTTTACTACTATAGGCTTCTGACCCGGATTATCCTTCCGGGTTCACTTGCCTCGGCCAGATACCGTAGACGGCTGGGTTTACCTTTCCGCCGCCCGTACAATCCGACCGTCGCAACTCGCATTCCTGTCCTTCCGACTCCCGTCATTTTCTCCGGTCAAGAATTCCTATGCGCACCGATAGCCCCATCACGATCAGCCGCCAGAGCTACCGCCCCTACCCGTTCGAGGTGACGGCGGTGCACCTGGATTTCGACCTGGATCCGGCCAGTACGCTCGTCACGTCCCGCTTGTCCTTGCATCGCAAGGAAGCCAGCGCGCCGCTGGTGCTCGACGGCGAGGAACTGGACCTGGTGTCGATCAAGGTGGACGGCCAATTGCTGGACGCGTCGCGCTATGAACTTGGCGAGCATGGCCTGACGATCCACGGGCTGAGCGAGACGGCCGAACTCGAGATCGCCAACCGCTGCTCGCCCCAGGCGAACTCGACCCTGATGGGACTGTATGTCTCCAACGGCGTGTTCTTCACGCAGTGCGAGGCCGAAGGCTTCCGCCGCATCACGTATTTCCCGGACCGCCCGGACGTCATGTCGCGGTTCACCGTCACCATGCGCGCAGCCAAGGCGGAATTTCCGGTGCTGCTGTCCAACGGCAACCTGATCGGCCAGACCGACCTGCCCGATGGCCGCCACGAAGCGCAGTGGGAAGATCCCTTCATGAAGCCGTGCTACCTGTTTGCGCTGGTGGCAGGAAAGCTGACGTGGCGCGAATCGCGCGTCAAGACGCAATCGGGCCGTGAAGTGCTGCTGCAGGTCTACAGCGATCCGGGCAACGAAAACAAGACCCAGTTTGCGCTGGAATCGCTGGAACGCGCGCTGCGCTGGGACGAAACCCGCTTTTCGCTGGAACTGGACCTGGACCGCTTCATGATCGTGGCGGCGCGCGACTTCAACATGGGCGCGATGGAAAACAAGGGCCTGAACGTTTTCAACGCGGCCTACGTGCTGGCGGATCCCGACAGCGCCACCGACGCCAACTACGGCGCCATCGAAGCCGTGATCGGCCACGAATACTTCCATAACTGGACTGGCAACCGCGTGACGTGCCGCGACTGGTTCCAGCTTAGCTTGAAGGAAGGCCTGACCGTGTTCCGGGACCAGGAATTCACGGCCGACATGATGGCCGCCGGACTGGACGAAACGGCCGCCGCCAGCGCGCGCACCGTCAAGCGCATCGACGACGTCGTGACCCTGCGCGCCGCGCAATTCCCCGAAGACGCGGGGCCGATGGCCCACCCCATCCGCCCGGAAAGCTATCAGGAAATCGGCAACTTCTACACCGCTACCGTGTACGAGAAGGGATCCGAAGTCATCCGCATGCAGCAGACGCTGCTGGGCCCCGACGGTTTCAACGAAGGCCTGGCCGAGTACTTCCGCCGCCACGATGGCCAGGCAGTGACCTGCGACGACTTCGTGGCCGCCATGGAATCGGTCTACCAAAAGACCCATCCAGGCCGCGACCTGAGCGTGTTCCGCCGCTGGTACAGCCAGGCCGGCACGCCGCGCGTCAAGGTCGACATGTCCTACGATGGCGCCACACGGCGCTGCACCTTGCGCCTGACGCAATCGTGCGCGCCGGTGGGGGTCGAGCGTCTGGCCGGCATTGCCGTCAAGCCCCCGCTGCACATTCCGTTTGCCATGGGCTTGCTGGACGCCGATGGCGCTGCGCTGCCGCTCAAGCTCGCGGGCAGCGACGCCGCCGCGTCCGACAGCTGCCTGCTGGAGCTGACGACCGAAACCGCCGAATGGGTCTTCGAAGACATTCCGAGCCGTCCGGTGCCCTCCTTGCTGCGCGACTTTTCGGCGCCCGTGATCGTCGACTACGACTTCAGCGATGCCGAACTGGCGTTGCTGATGGCGCACGACACGAACGCCTTCGCGCGGTGGGAAGCCGGCCAGCAGTTGGCGACCCGCCAGATCCTGGCCGCGACCGACGCCGTGCGCGGCGGCCAGCCGGCCAGCCTGTCGGACAGCTTTGTCGAGGCCTGGCGCTCGGTGCTGACGGCCACCGACCTGGACGCCGCCTATCGCGCGCGCGCGCTGGCGCTGCCGGCCGAAAAGACGCTGGCCGAACGCATGACCGAAGTCGACCCGATTGCCCTGGCCACCGCGCGCGACCACCTGCGCGCCGAATTGGGCCGCCGCCTGGCGAATGACTGGCAAGCCGCCGTCGACGCCAACCAGACCCCGGGCGAGTATTCGCCGGACCCGCTGTCCGCCGGCAAGCGCGCCATGAAGAACCTGGCCCTGGCCTTCCTGCTCGCGGGCGGCGCGCCGAATGCCGAGGCGCAAGTCAGCGAGCAATATGCCTCATCGCAAAACATGACGGATCGGATGGCCGCGCTGTCGGCGCTGGTCAACTTCGGCCCGCGCGACGCTGCCAACCGCGCGCTGGCCGACTTCTTCGAACGCTATCAGAGCGACCCGCTGTCGGTCGACAAGTGGTTCACGCTGCAGGCCACGAGCCGCCATACCGATGTCGATACCGTGAACGGTCTGATGGTGCATCCGGCGTTCACGCTGCGCAATCCGAACCGCGCACGGTCCCTGGTGTTCCAGTTCTGCCTGAACAACCCGTATGGCTTCCACCGCCCCGACGGCAGCGGCTACCGCTATTGGGCAGAGCAAGTGCTGGCCCTGGACCGCCTGAACCCCGAAATTTCCGCGCGGCTGGCCCGTGCCATGGATCGCTGGATCCGGTACGTCCCGGCGCTCAGCGCCCAGATGAAGCAGGCGCTCGAGGATGTCCGCAACCATCCCGGCTTGTCGCGCAACGTCACTGAAATCGTTTCAAAAGCCCTGGAGATCTCCGCATGAAGCGCAAGACGCTTACCCAGTTCCTGATCGAGCAGCAACGCGACAAAGCCGCGCTGCCGTCAGAAGTCCGCCTCCTTATCGAAATCGTTGCCCGCGCCTGCAAGGCGATCGGTCATGCCGTTGGCAAGGGCGCGCTCGGCGGCGTCCTGGGCAGCCTGGAAAGCGAGAACGTGCAAGGCGAAGTGCAGAAGAAGCTCGACGTGCTGTCGAACGAAATCCTGCTGGAAGCCAACGAATGGGGCGGCCACCTGGCGGCCATGGCGTCGGAAGAGATGGAAACCATCCACCTGATTCCGAACCGCTACCCCAAGGGCGAATACCTGTTGCTGTTCGATCCCCTGGATGGCTCGAGCAATATTGACGTGAACGTATCGATCGGCACCATCTTCTCGGTGCTGCGCGCGCCCGACGAAGCGGCTGGCCGCGAAGTCACGGAACAGGATTTCCTGCAGGCTGGCAGCCGCCAGGTCGCCGCCGGCTACGCCGTGTATGGTCCCCAGACCATGCTGGTGCTGACGGTGGGTTCGGGCGTGCACAGCTTTACGCTGGACCGCGAACTGGGTTCGTGGGTGCTGACGCAGTCGGACATCCGGATCCCGGCCGACACCAAGGAATTCGCGATCAACATGTCGAACATGCGCCACTGGGCGCCGCCCGTGAAGCAGTATGTGGACGAATGCCTGGCCGGCAAGACCGGTCCGCGCGGCAAGGATTTCAACATGCGCTGGGTGGCTTCGATGGTGGCCGACGTGCATCGCATCCTGAGCCGCGGCGGCGTGTTCCTGTATCCATGGGACGCCCGCGAGCCCGGCAAGCCGGGCAAGCTGCGCCTGATGTACGAAGCCAACCCGATGAGCATGCTCGTGGAGCAGGCCGGCGGCGCCGCCACGAACGGTACGCAGCGCATCCTGGACATCCAGCCCAGCGCCCTGCATGAACGTGTCAGCGTGATCCTGGGGTCGAAGACCGAAGTGGATCTGGCGACGAAGTATCACCTGGAAGCCAAGGGCTGATTGTCCGGTCTGAAGGTGGTGTGAAAAACCCGGCTCTGGCCGGGTTTTTTCGCGTTGCTTATGTGCCGTAAGCGATCGGAGCAGAACTCTTAATCGGAATAAGCATTCCCTACAGACCATTAAGCGGAATTACCCCAGCCCGATCAACCGTTCCAGCCGCGCATCGTCATCCAGCAGGCTGGCGCTGTCGCCTTCGAACACGATCCGGCCGCGGTCCATCACCACGGCTTTTTTTGTCAGGCCCAGGGCAACATGGGCATGCTGCTCCAATAGGATGACGGTCATGTCGCCCGTCGCGCACATGGCAGTAATGGCGGACACGAGTTCGTCGACGATGACAGGGGCCAGACCCTCCAGCGGCTCGTCCAGCAGCAGCAGCTTGGGATCGAGCATCAGCGCGCGGGCGATGGCCAGCATCTGTTGTTCGCCGCCCGACAGCTGGTTGCCCAAGTTGTGCTCGCGCTCCTGGATGCGCGGAAACAGCTGATGGATGCGGTCCAATGTCCATGGGCCGCCGCGCGCGGTGGTCAGCAGGTTTTCCTTGACGGTCAATGACGGAAAGATCCAGCGTTCCTGCGCGACCCAGCCGATGCCCATGCCGGCGCGGCGATGCGGCGCGACGCGGGCCAGGTCGGCGCCGCGCCAGCGCACGGCTCCGCCGCGCATGACGGTGGCGCCCATGATGGTGGAGATGAGCGTGGTCTTGCCAACGCCGTTGCGGCCCAGCAGCGCCAGGCTTTCGCCTTCGCGCACGGTCAGGCTCAGGTCTTCCAGAATGGTGGCGCGGTCGTAGCCGGCGCTGACCCGGTCGAACTCCAGAAGCGCCGCGCTCATCGCCGCCCTCCTTTGCCCAGATACACCGTCTTGACGTCCGGATTGGCAGCGATGTCTTCGGGCGTGCCTTCGGCCATGACGGCGCCGGCAACCAGCACCGTGATGCGCGTGGCGAATCGGAAAACCAGATGCATGTCGTGTTCGATGAAAAGCAGCGCCATGTCGGCGGGCAGGTTCCCGATGACCTCGAACAGCTCGGCGCTTTCCGATGACGGAATGCCGGCCGCGGGCTCGTCCAGCAGCAGCACGCGCGGCCGCAGGGCCAGCGACACGGCCACTTCAAGAATGCGTTGCTGACCATACGGCAGCATGCGGGTCGGCGTGTGGGCCACCGCCGCCAGCCGCAGCTGCGCCAGGATGGCGGACGCTTCGTCGAGTGCGGCGGTATACGCGCCGGTGCGCCGCCACCATTGCCCGGTCACGCCGTCGCGTTCGCAGATCGCCAGGGTGACGGACTGGTGCGGCGTCAGTTGCGGAAAGAGCGAGTTGATCTGGAACGTGCGTACCAAGCCACGCTTGACGCGTTGGTCGGGGCGCAAGGCCGTGATGTCTTCACCGAGCAGATCGATGCGGCCAGCCGACGGCGGCAAGGCGCCTGTGAGCAGATTGATAAAGGTGGTCTTGCCGGCGCCATTGGGACCGATCAGGGCGTGACGTGCACCGGCGGGCAGCGCGAAGTCCACGGACTGAGTGACTTTCAGAGAACCGAAGGACTTGGTCAGGCCGGAGGTTTGCAGCGCGAGTGTCATGGCCGGGCCTTGGTCGAAGAAGGTGGGACGGGCATCGGCGCCGCGGTGGTATCGCCTGCGCCCGGCCCGTCCGTGAAACCGACCGCGGAACCGCCCGGACGGCGTGATGCGCCCCACTCCTTCAATCCCCGCCATCCGCCCAGCACGCCGCCCGGCGCGAACAGAACGACCAGCACCATCACGCCGCCTATGCCCAGCTGCCAGTATTCGGGGTTGATGTCGGACAGCATGTCGCGTGCGATCATGAACACCGCTGCGCCGACCAGCCCGCCGTACCGGTGACCGGCGCCGCCCAGCACCAGCATGATCAGCACTTCGGCCGACAGGGTGAAGCTCAGCGTTTCCAGGGCGACGAACTGCGTCGTCTGCGCCAGCAGACCACCCGCGATGCCCGCGAAGATCGCGGCAATCGTATAAGCCTTGCGCAGCCGGGCATTGCCCGGCGTGCCGATGGCCGCCATGCGTTGCGGGTTGTCGCGCAGGCCCTGCAAGGCCAGGCCAAAAGGCGAGTCGATGATGCGCGTCAACACGATGAAACAGGCCAGCAGCACGCCGAAGGCATAGGCGAACGCGGTGTGTCCATACAGATCGAATGGAAACAGCCCGAACAGCGGTGCGATGACCATGCCCTGCAGGCCGTCATCGCCGCCGGTCACGTCGCGCAGGCGGCTGGCGCCTTCGAAGATCAGGAGCCCGATGCCCAACGTGACCATCAGTTGGGCAAGATGGCGCACGCGCACCACGACAAAACCGGTCAGGAAGCCCAGCACGCCCGCCACCAGGCCGGCGGCGGCAAGCCCGCTAAGGGGTTCTGTCCAGCCGTGCGTGGACAGCAAGCCTGCCGTGTAGGCGCCCAGTCCAAAGAACGCGGCGTGCCCCAATGAGAGCAGGCCGGCATAGCCGACCAGCAGGTCCAGGGACAGCGCAAACAACGCCGCCGCCGACACCTGACTGGCCAGCACCAGATAGCTCGGAAAGAGCAGGAACACCAGAGCCGGCAACGCCAGCCACAGCATGATTTCCCAGCCGCGGCGGCGCAGCCATCCGTGCGCAGCGCTGCGTGCCGGGCCTTGCGCCGGAACATGCGTCGCAGGGTTTGTCGCGTCAGGCCTTGCGCTGGATGTCGCGGCAGACGTCGCCGCGGAACTTGCGCCGGGTGTGGACACCGTCGTCATGCCCGTTTCCCCAGCAAGCCGTTCGGCCGCCACATTAGCAGTCCGACCATCACGGCGTAAATGATGAAGGCGCCGACCTGCGGCAGGTAGTACTTGCCGAATACGTCAAAGACACCCACCAGACAGGCGGCCAGCAAGGTGCCGCTGACGGATCCCAGCCCGCCGACCGACACCACGATCAGGAAGAACACCAGGTACTTGAGCGGAAAGGAGGGATCGAGCCCCAGGATCTGGATGCCCAACGCGCCGCCCAGTCCGGCCAGGCCGCTGCCAAGCGCGAAGGCAACCGCAAACACGCCGCCCACGTTGATGCCCAGACCGGTCGCCATGACCGGGTTGTCGACCGCGGCGCGCACCATCGCCCCGAAGCGCGTTCGCTCGATGCCCAGCACCACGGCCGCCGTCACCGCCACGCCTACGGCGATCAGGAACAGGCGGTAGATGCCGAAGTCCAGCCCCATCACCCGAGTCTGTCCTTGCAGGAAGTCCGGCAGCACGACCGGCTGCTGGCTGGGCCCGAAGATCCAGGTGATGGCCGCCACGGCCATGAACGTCAGGCCGATGGTGAACAACACCTGATCCAGCGGCCCGCGCCGGTACAGGCGGCGGTACAGCACCCGTTCCACCAGCACACTGGCGAGCGCGACGACGACGAAGGCCGCCGGCAAGGTCGCCAGGAACGGCCACCCCGCCTGCTGCATCAGCACCGTGGCCAGGTAGCCGCCAAACATGGCGAAGGCGCCATGGGCCAGATTCACGAACCCCATCAATCCCATCGTGACGGACAGCCCGATGCTGATCAGGAACAGCAGCATCCCATAGGCCAGTCCATCGAACAGGATGCCCAATCCGACCGACATCATCGCGCGCGCTCCGCCATCAACCGGTTCAAGGGGCTTCTTTTTCGGGGTCTTTGACCTTCTCGAACTGATCGAACTCGACGTTCACCAGCTTGCCATTCACCTTCTCAACACGGCGGATGTAGACGGTCTGCACGATGTCGCGCGTGGCCGGGTCGATGGCGATCGGGCCGCGCGGGCTTTCGAACGACACGCCCTTGAGTGCTTCCATGACCTTGTCGCCATTCACGTCGCCTTTGGTCTTGGCCAGGGCCGCGTCGAGCGCGGCCATGCCGTCGTAGGCGGCCACCGCGAAGTAGCTGGGCCGCAGCTTGTCGCCGAACTGCGCGCTGAAGTCCTTCACGAACTTCTGGTTCTTGGGCGATGCATGGGCATACGAATAATGGTGGCTGGTGACGAGCCCCAGCGCCACGTCGCCCGTGGCGTCCAGGTAGCTGTCATCGGTCGCCTCGCCGGTGGCGATCAGCTTGATGCCGGCCTCTTCCAGGCCCCGTTCCTTGAAGGCTTTCAGAAACGCGGGCGGCTGCACGCCCGACGGGAAGAAGATGAAGACGGCTTGCGGCTTGTCGTCCTTGATGCGCTGCACGTAGGCCGAAAAGTCGGGGTTGTTCATGGGCGTGCGGACGGAGTTCACGATCTTGCCGCCGCCCGCGGTGAATGCCTTCTTGAACGCGCTTTCGGCATCGACACCCGACGCGTAATCCGCCACGACGGTATAGACCTCTTTGATGCCATTCTTGAGCGCCCACTGCGCCATGGGCGCGGACACTTGCTGCACCGTGAACGACGTGCGGGCGACGTACGGCGATCGGGTCGTGATGGCCGACGACGCGGCGTTCATGACGATCGTCGGGATCTTGGCTTCGGCCGCCACGGCGCCCACCGCGTACGCGTTGGGGCTGAAGTCGATGCCAGCCAGGAAGTTGACCTTGTTGCGCACCACCAGTTCTTGCGCGAAACGCTTGGCCAGGTCGGGCGCGGCGCCCGCCGTGTCTTTCTTGATGATCTCGACCTTGCGGCCGGCAAGCTTGCCGCCGTGTTCCTTCAGCCAGATGGCAATGCCATTGTCGAACTGCTTGCCGTAGTCCGCATAGGGGCCGGAGTACGAGGCAATGACGCCAATGCGCAGCGTGTCGTCGGCGGCATGCGCCGTGACGCCGGCCGCGCCCCATCCCACTGCGGATGCACATGCCAGCCACGTTGCCAGCTTGCTCTTGATCACCATATCAGCTCCGTTGCAAATGTTCCGCCCTGCGGCGAAGGTGTCGAGTATCGGGGATAAACCGTTCAGAAGGTATCGAAGTATTCGCGTTGTTCCCAATCGCTGACTTCAAGCTGGAACCGTGCGATTTCGGCTTCCTTAATGTGGCAGAAGTAATCGACGAAGCCTGCGCCCAGGCCGTCCACCAGGCCGTCATCGGCGCGCAGGCAATCCAGGGCTTCGGCCAGGGACCGGGGCAGGATAGGCGCGTCGGTCTCGTAGGGCATGTCGGCCGACGGGCCCGGATCCAGCGTGCGGCGCACACCGTCCAGGCCCGAAATGGCCTGCGATGCGAAGTACAGATAGGGATTGGCAGCGGGTTCGCCGATGCGGTTTTCGATACGACTGGCCTTGTCGCCCACGCCGCCCAGCACCCGCAGCATCGCGCCCCGATTGTCGCGGCCCCAGATCGCGCGATCCGGCGCCAGCGAATACGGGCGATAGCGTTTGTAGCCGTTCAGCGTGGGGGTCGACAATGCGGTAGCGCCACAGGCATGGGCGAGCAGACCCGCCAGATAGTGCTTGCCGATGTCCGACAGCTGTTCGCCTTCGGTCGTCGGCATGAAGGCGTTGACCCCATCCGACGTGCGCACCAGCGACTGATGCAGATGCCAGCCGCTCGACACCACGTTCGGGATCTTGGGGCGGCACATGAACGTGGCGTGATAGCCATGGCGGCGGCAGACCTGCTTGACGGCGCTGCGGAACAGGATCATGGCGTCGGCCGTGGCCAGCGCGTCGTCGGGGGCGAAGGTGAATTCGAACTGGCTGGGGCCGAATTCGACTTCCAGCGACCGCAGCGGCAGTCCGAGTTGCTGCGCGGTCGTGCGCACCAGTTGCATGACATCGTCCATGCCGTCGTAGCGCAGTTCGGTCAGGTATTGATAGCCATGCGACAGCAGTTCCACGTCGGGCGGCACGCCAGGCTGCCCCGGTTGCCCGGCGTCTTGCGGCTGCATGTGATGCTGCGTGACCTTGAACACATGGCATTCGACTTCCAGTCCGGTGATCAGTCGATAACCAGCGTCCGTCACGCCCTTGAGCGTGCGCCGGAACAGCTGGCGCGTGTCGAACGGAACGGGCTCGCCTGTCTGGAAGTAGGTGTCGCAGAGCAGCCATCCGGTGCCGGGCGCCCAGGGCAAGACCTTGAACGTGGTCGGGTCGGCCACCATCAGCACGTCGGCCGCGCCCTGCATTTCCGGCCGGCTGAAGCCCCTCCGGTCGAGAACACCGGGAACACGGTGCGGTGCGACGTATCCTTGGCGAACATGGTGGTCGTAATCGTCACGCCGCTGCGCAGGGCCTTGATGGCTTCCTGCGCGACCAGGGTCTTGCCGCGAAGAATGCCGTGCTGGTCGGGAAAGGAAAAGCGCACCGTGTCGATGCTGCCGCTTTCCAGCGCGCTGGCAACCTCGCGCCCTGCGGCCGACTGCACCGCCGACCAGAGTCCGAACTGTTCAACGAAGGCCATGGCTTACTCCAGGCAGACTTTCGACGCCCACTCCGACGCATCGCGCCGCCTGCGGTCCGCGTCTTTCCAGTAATCGCCCCAGGTGTCGCCGGGCCCCACCCCGTCGATCGACGGTGGCCCCGTCATGGCCGAGGCTTGTTCGGCATTCACGACCATCAGCGGTTTCCGGCCGGCTTCGGCGGCGTCGATCGCATCGGCCAGCAGGCGGCGATACGCAACGATGCCCTTGTCCGTCGACCCCAGGTGTTCACGCGTGCGATCCTGAATCTTGCCCTGCGATTCGACAGCCCATTGGTCATGCACGTTGATGTCGTGGCCCATGCCGGTATAGGTGTGCGCGCGCTGTTCGGCGCTGTCGTAGCCGTAATTGTTGAAGCGGCCCACACGGGGCAGGTAGTCGGGCAGCGTGTACAGCGCCAAGCGCTGATCGCGCATCTGCTGCTTGTTCACGGGCGCGCCAAAGCTGGTGAAGATGGCGTACCAATAGCAGCTGCCGTCGTCCAGCGGCACGTGCCACTGCGCGATCGTCATTTCCGAACTCATTGGAATGATGAAGGCTTGCGGGAACACCAGATTGGTCACGCGCACATGCGTCTGGTCGTCGGGCAACTTGCGCAAGGCCGTCAGGCGCAGGCCATAGTCGACCGCGTCGATCTTGATTTCCGGGCGGTCGTATTCGCGCAGCACCTTGGTGATGGGCATGGCCGAGTCGGCGGACGCGCCACGGAACTGCTTGCCATAACTGGCGTCGGTGTCGCCGTCTTCAAAGAAGCGGTGCAGATAGGAGGCATGGGCCGGGTCGATGCCGACTTCAAGCGCCTGCAGCCAGTTGCAATCCAGAAAGCCCTTGAAGGCAAACGTGTACGCATCGGGGGCGATAAAACAGTCGAAGGCCGGAAAGGCAGGCGGTTCGCCGCCGCCGATGTAGGCGAACAGCATGCCGCCCTTTTCCACCACCGGATAGGCGCCTTGCTTGATGCGCGTACAGAGCTTGCTGCCTTCCGGCTCGGCGGGTGTTTCCAGACAATTGCCGTTCACGTCGAACAGCCAGCCATGGAAAAGGCAGCGCACGCCACCATCTTCCAGGCGGCCAAAGGCCAGGTCGGCGTTGCGGTGCGGACAGTCCCGGTCCAGCATGCCATAGCGGCCGCTGTCGTCGCGGAACACGATGAAGTCTTGCCCGAGCAACTTGACCGGCTTGATGGGGCGGTCGCCTTCCAGTTCATCGAGCAATGCGACGGGCTGCCAGTATTGGCGCAGCAGCGCGCCACCGGGGTGCCCGGGCCGACCCGGGTAAGACGTTCGTTCTGGGCTGCGGTCATCATCGTTGGAAGCTCCTTGCCGGGGACCTGGGCACGCGCCTGTGGGTGCGGTCCGTGAATGCATGCAGCATCCTAAATCCTGGATCCAAGGAAGTAAACAGGTTTTTCTGATGAAGCGCGGAAGCTTTTCGGTTCAAATCCCTGGATTGGTCCAATCGCTTGATATAGCGCCGTTTCGGTGCCATTCTTGGAACAAGCCGCAGCACGACGTGATCGACCCAACCCGCCCATTTCCGTGCGCATCGCACCAAACTGGATCCAGTTTTGTGCACAGCGCTACAATCGCGATATTCCTCGCCCCCGGCCCCTGGAGACCCCTGTGGAATCACAACAGACCCGTGTTCTCGTGCAGCTTCGCGATCTGATCCTGAAGGGCGAATTTGCGCCTGGCGAGCGGCTGGCCGAAGTCCCGCTGGCGGAAAAACTGGGCGTCTCGCGCACGCCAGTCCGTCTGGCGCTGGCGGCGCTGGAGCAGGAAGGCTTGATCGAGCCGTCCCCGACCAACGGCTACATGATGCGGCGCTTCACGCCGCGCGAGATCGCCGATTCGATTGCGGTGCGCGGCCACCTGGAAGGCATGGCGGCGCGCCTGGTGGCCGAGCATGGGGTGTCGCGCCAGCTGTCGCTGGACCTGCGCAGTTGCCTGCGTGATGGCGACCGGGCCCTGAGCAAGTCCGGCATGAACTACGACGACTACGCGCTGTACGGCGCCATGAACGATCGGTTCCATCAATTGATCGTGGATGCCGCCGGCAATTCGGCGTTGGCCCGCGCGATCGACATGAACAACCGGCTGCCTTTCGCCGCGCCCAGCACCATGTTGCCCATGCAGAATGCCGACAACGAGCGCCAGCAGTGGATGGTGTATGCGCACCTGCAGCACCACACGCTGGTACACGTCATGGAAAAAGGCGAAGGCGCGCGGGCACAGGCGCTGATGCAGGAGCACGTCAGCGTGGCGCAGATGAACCTGGACCACGCCCTGGAGCAGCCCGAAACCGCGGCGCAATTCCTGCCAGCCATGCGCCTGATGTTCGGGCATCACTGACCGAGGCTTGCGCGTCGTTCCCTGGCTGTTGCACACGGCGGGTCGCACGGCCAGCGGCGACTGACCCGCGGCGGGCTGCACTTCAGCCACCGCCGCTGCCCTATTCCACGGGCACGCCCGCAGCCTTCACGATCGCAGCCCACTTCTTGACCTCGGCCGCAACGAAGGTCTTGAACGCATCGGGCGAACTGGGCGTCACGATGAATCCCTGCGATGAAAAGAAGGCCTTCATGTCGGGCCGGTCCAGCACCTTGGTGACTTCCGCGTTCAGCGCGGCCACGACCTCGGGCGGCGTGCCGGCCGGCGCGAACAGGCCCTGCCACGACAAGGCTTCGAAGCCTGGCACCCCCGACTCGGCCACCGTGGGCACGTCCGGGAACATGGGATGGCGCTGCTGCGAGGTCACGGCGATCGCCTGGATTTTTCCCGACTTCACGAACTGCTGCACCACCAGCAGGTCACCAAACATGGAATCGAGCTGGCCGCCCAGCAAATCATTCAGAGCCGGGGCGCTGCCCTTGTAAGGCACATGCAGCAACTGCGCGCCCGTGGCAAGCGCAAACATTTCGCCGGTCAGGTGCATGGACGTGCCGTTGCCGGGTGACCCATAGGTGACCTGCGCGAGCCGGCTCTTCGCGTAGGTCACATATTCTGGAACCGTGCGCGCGGGCACGTTGGCGTTCCTGACGAGCATCAAGGGCGAGTTGACAATCATCGAGATGGCCGCAAAGTCCTTCACCGGGTCATAGCTGGGCTTGGCGTACAGGCTGTAGCTGACCGCGTGTGAACCCGTCACCCCCATCAACAAGGTGTAGCCGTCGGCTGGCGCACGCGCCACGAAGGCCGAACCCACGGTGCCTCCCGCGCCGGGCCGATTTTCCACGATGACCGACTGGCCGAAGTCCTGCGTCATGGCGTCGGCCAGCTTGCGGGCCAGCACATCCGTGCTGCCGCCGGGCGGGAACGGCACGACGATGCGCACCATCTTGTTGGGAAAGGCGCCGGCACTGGCTGGACCCGCCGCCGGAGCTTGCGCATGCGCAGCGCCAGATGCGGCGATAACGAGCGAACCACAGAGCAAAGACAACACGGCTTTCATACCACCCTCCAGGACATGCGTTCGTCGGAAATCCGTCATGGCGCACCCCAGCCGCCACCGCCCGCCGTTTCGATCGTGAGCCGATCGCCGGCGCGCCAAATGAATCGCGTCTTCGACGCCAGCGGCTCGATGCGGCCATCGCGGCGAACCAGGTGCGCTCGCGACGGCGCCCCGGCGGCCCCGCCCTGCGCACCGGGCGCCCCGGCATCGTGCCGCTCGCCGCGATACGACACGGTGGCCTCGCCTTCCAGCAGCAGGTAGGTGCGCACGACGCCATCGCCGCCCGCGTGGCGCCCCGCGCCTCCCGATCCGCGGCGGCGGCGATAGGTTTCAAGACGCAGCGGTGCCTGGCTTTCCAGCATTTCGATGGGCAGGTTCTTGCCATTGCCCACATC
The DNA here is from genome assembly GCF_048632615.1 of Pigmentiphaga litoralis. GTDB lineage: Bacteria > Pseudomonadota > Gammaproteobacteria > Burkholderiales > Burkholderiaceae_B > Pigmentiphaga > Pigmentiphaga litoralis_B. Next base: position 4,509,860 of record NZ_CP184479.1, on the reverse strand, counting down.
GGTGGAGATGCCACTGGCGCCCGCGCCAGCCGGGCCGGCGCCCGCCCCGCCCGCGATGATCTCGGTAAAGAAATACGGCCGGCCCGCCGCGTCCTTGCCGCCCACCGCCAGCACCACCGCGACCCCGGAATGGGGCGCGGACGCGTGGGCGGCATCGGCCTTGGCCCATGCCGCCAGCAGCGTGTTGCAGGCCAGCTTGACGGTGGCCGTGCGCGCGTTGACCGCCGCCGGGAAGCGCGGGTTGACCACAGACCCTTCGGGCAGCACCCAGTCGGCCGCATGCAGGCAACCGTGATTGCTGGGGGCATCGGGCGCCAGCGTGCGCAGAAAAAGAACAGGGCGGCCAGAACCGCGGCGGGCGGCGCGTTGACGGGCGCCGGGGCCTGCGCGGAAGAGCCTGTGAAGTCGATGTGCAGGCGGTCGCCGGTCTTGGTCAGCGTAACCTGCACGGTCACGCCGGGGGTGTGGGCTGAAACATTGTCGGGAACGTTGCCGGTAGTGTTGCCTGTCGTGTTGCCGGTAGTGTTGCCTGTCGCGCTGCCAATCGCATTGCCGGAAGCGTTACCGGCAGCGCGGCCAGGCAGGGTGCCGGATGAAGTTCCGCGTGCGTCGAGCCGGTCGGCGTGGGTAAAAACGCCGTCGGGCAGCGCCGCCAGCGCATCGCGCGTCATGCGCTCGGCCTGTACGATCAGCGCATCGCAGCCCGGCAAGAACGCCGTCCCCTGCGCCCGCGCCAGTTCCTGCACCTCACGTTCCCCCAACGAAATGGACGCCCATTGCGCATCCAGGTCGCCCAGCAGGTTGCCGGGCGTGCGGCTGTTGGCCGCAAGCACCGTGCGCATGCCCGGATCGATCAGGCCGTCTCGCCGCCATCGCACCGGTGGCAGGCGCAACCCTTCCACGAACACGTCGGTAGCGTCGGGCGGCAAGGAACCGGGCGTGCTGCCGCCGATGTCCTGGTGATGCAGAATGGCTGCGGTCAACGCGACGACGTGGCCGTCGAGCATCACGGGCTTGACCATGACCATGTCGGGCAGATGCGTGCCGCCCGACCACGGATCGTTGACCAGGCAGGCGTCGCCGTCGCGCAGGTCGTGGATCGGAAAGGCGTTCAGAATGCCCGCGACGGCCGGGATCATGCTGCCCAGCAACAGCGGCAGCGAGCGCGCCTGCGCGATCACGCGGCCGTCGGGCAGGAAGATAGCGGCGGCGCAGTCCATGCCTTCCCGGGCGATGGACGAGATGGCCGATCGCACCAGGGCGTCCTGCATGCGGTCCGCGATGCCCTCGAGCTGCATGCGCAGAATTTCGAGGGACGCCGGGTCAATGGCGGCGGCAACGCTGTCAAGGGAAGGGGCGCTGCCCACAGGCGATGGATCATCCGAAGTGATGGCATCGCGGGACGGCACGGACAAGTTCGTGGTCATGGCGCCTCCAGGATCAGCACGCCGTCGTCACCAACGGCCCAGTGCCACCACGGCGGAATCCAGATGGTGGTGTCCGGGGCGGTCACAAGCGCGGGGCCGGTGCCCGTGTCGTGCGCGGCAAGCCCTGCGCGCGCCAACACCGCGCGGGATGGGCCACCTGGCGCTTGCAAGGCCACGGTCGTTTCCGGCACAGGCATTGACGCACGCTGCGCGTCCGCGCCGTCGCCTTTCGTTGTCAACGTCAACGATCTGGCCAGTGGCGCCCATCGTGCCACCGCGCGCACGGCATGCACCCGATGTCCGCCCGCGAACGCCTGGCCCCGCACGCGCCGGTGCAAATCATCGAACCGCGCCGCCAACGTTGCCGCCGTGTCCACGCCTGGCCGGTAGGCCACTTCCAGGGCGAACTCCTGGCCCAGATAGCCCAGGTCGATAAAGCTGTCGACGACACGTTCGGCGTGACCTGCTGAGTGACTTGCTGGATGACCTGCTGTGTTGCCCGCCAGGTGACCTGCTGCAACACCTGCGGCGCTGTCCGCGGGCAAGGCAGCCGTCAGTTCCCGCAGCAGCGCTTCGATCGCGGGCAGCACGTCTTCGTCATCAAGTACGCCTGACATTGCGGCTTCTTTCATCGCGATGCGCGGGCTGCGCAGCAGGCCGCAGGCGGCGGCCACGCCGGGCAGCGGCGGCACGACCACGCGCCGCGCGCCCACCAGTGCGGCGGCTTCGGCCACGTGCAGCCCCCTCCTCCACCGGCGGCCACCAAGGTCACCTCGCGCGGATTCACCCCGGCGGCAAAGGCCGTGCGCTTGATGGCTTCCGCAAGGGACGCATTGGCCACGGCCAGCGCCGCCGCGGCCGCTGCCGCGACAGACAGGCCCAGCGGTGCGGCGACACTTTCGTTCACAGCAGCCTCGGCCTTGCCGCGATCGAGCATCAGACCACTCGCCAGCCGTTCGGGCAGGCGCCCCAGCACGACCAGGCAGTCGGTCACGGTGGCCAGTTGGCCGCCTTGCCCATACGCAGCAGGACCGGGCCGCGCACCGGCGGAATCCGGACCGATCCGCAACGCCCCCGCCGTAGTCACGCGCACGATGCTCCCGCCACCCATCGCAATGGAGACGATATCCAGCGACCGCACGCGCAAGTCCAGCTGGCCGACCGCCAGGGCCTGCGTATACCGCGCGGCGCCCTGCTCGAGCAGGCTCAAGTCCGAAGTGGTGCCACCGATATCGATGCTGATCGCCACCGACGCGGACGTGGCAGGATCGATCATCCGCGCCACGCCATTCACCGCTGCAGCCGGCCCGGACATGGCCAACGCAATGGGCAGGGCCGCGCACTCATCGACCGGCGCGATGCCGCCGAACGACCGCATGACCCAGGGCGCCGGGTAGCCGCGCTCGGCAAGGCCTGCCTTCAGCGCCTGCAGATAGGCTGACACGCCCGGCTTGACGTAGGCGTCCATGGCCGTGGTCAGCCAGCGTTCGAACTCTCGGGGGCGCGGGTCGACGTCGCTCGACAAGGACACCTGCAAGGCGGGCGACAGCTCGGCACACCAGGCTGCCACCTGACGTTCATGCGCGGGGTTCCGGTGCGAAAACAGCAGGCAGATCGCCACGCTGCGCACGCCGGCGGCGTGCAGCGCGGCCAGGGCCTGTGCCACCGACGACCTTGTCAGGGGTTCGATCTCGATGCCCCGCGCATCCAGGCGGCCGTCGATCTCGATACGCAAGTCTTCGGGTATCAGGTCGACCGGCGTCTGCACCCCAACATGGCTCGCATACACATCGCGGCGGCTCTGCCGCCCCAGGGTCAGTACGTCGGCAAACCCGCGCGGCACCAGGACGCCGATCGGCGCGGCATCCTGTTCGAGCAGCAGGTTCGTGGCGAGTGTTGTTCCGTGCAACCACCGCGTGACGTCGGCGCCACAAAAGCCTTGTACGGAAGCGACCGCGTCCACCGCCGCCAGCACGGCTTCGGCGGGCGCCGCCCCGCGCCGCGCATGTTTGGACGGGTGTACGACCCCATCGGGCGATACGGCGATCACGTCGACGAACGTGCCGCCGACATCGACGGCGACTTCCCAGCCACGGGCGTTGGCCGGCAGCGCCCCGGACCTGGCTTCACCGTCCACCCCATCCGCTCTCGAAGCGATGCCGTCCATCTAGAACCGCGCCGCCGAAAACGGTGCAAGGTCCACGCCGGTCGGCCGTCCCGCCACCAGATTTGCGATTTCGCGCCCGGTCGTTGCACCGCCGCACATGCCCACGTGGCCATGACCAAATCCCAGCCACACGTTGGCCACGCCCGGAGACCGATCGATTACCGGCATGCTGTCCGGCAGACACGGCCGATGGCCCATCCACTCGGTGCTGCGGCTGGCATCCAGGTGCGGGAACATGTCCTTGCCTCGCGACAGCAGCACGGCGGACCGGCGGTAGTCGGGCGGCGCCTTCAGGCCCGCGAATTCCACCGACCCGGCCAGGCGCAAGCCTTTGGCCATCGGGTTGACCATCATGTTGTGTTCGACCGCCATCACCGTGTGCTTCAGTTGCAGGTTCGAGCTGTTGACGGTCACGTGGTAGCCACGCTGGGTTTCCAAAGGGATCCGCGTGCCCAGCATGCGCGTCAACGACCCGGACCACGCGCCGGCCGCGATCACCACGCCATCACAGTCCAGCACATCGCCTTGCGCCAGCCGGACCCCGCTTACCGTATCACCGCGCCGCACGAAGCCGGTGACCTGATCGGACACTTTGCTCGCGCCATCCCGCAGGCACTGCGCATACAGCGCCTTGACCAGTTCCGACGGGTCCAGCGTGGACCCATTTTCGGGCGCCAGAATGCCAAATCGGAATTTGCCGCGCAGGTCAGGTTCCAGCGTTTCCAGTTCGTCCTGCCCGACGTCCCGCATGTCGACGCCCAGCCGCCGCCGCAGGTCCATGCCCCATTGCCATTGGCGCGCGACCTCGCGTCCCGAATACACGTACAGGCAGCCGGACCGGCGCACCAATCCCTGCGCATCGGCATGGGTCAGCAAAGGGCCGTAATTGTCGAAGATGGGCGCCAGCAGATTGCGCATGGCGGTCGCAATGCGCACGACTTCGGCCGGGCGGGAGTGGCGCAGGAAACGCAGCAGCCAAGGCAGGGCCGCGGGCAGGTAAGTCCCACGAACCGTTAGCGGGCCGAGGGGGTCAAGGAGCCAGCCCGGCACCTTTTTCCACATGCCCGGCATGCCGACCGGCAGGCAGGCACTGGGGGACAGCGATCCGGCATTACCGAAGGAGCAGGCTTCGCCCGCCGCGCGCGGATCCACGAAGGTGACCTGATGGCCGTCGCGCTGCAGCCAGGCCGCCGTGCAGACGCCAACGATTCCAGTCCCGATAACAACGACGTGCATGGACATTCCCAATGCAGGTGCGGGCGTCGTGTACGACCGCCCGCACACTCGCACCAAAGTGGATCCAGAACTGACAAAATTGAATTCAGTCCGCGATATGGCGATCCACTATTCGGGAGAACCTTCAGAGTGTCAATAGGCCTCAGGATCCCGCTCTGATGCCTGACCGGCACCGTAAACGCCTGATGTTACAGCGATTTTCGCGCTTGGACGACGTGCCCCATCAACCAACTAAATTTTGCAACATCGACATGGTTTGTCCGCGTTGGATCCAGTTTTGCTCAATGCGCGGTTCCAGCCGGCTTCATGCGAACGCTGACCGTCGAGCGGCCCCGCGCGCCTTGCCCCATCGCAGTGCAACGCGGACGTGCCGCCATGGTGCACGCGCGGACAGGAAAAAGGGCCGCACACGGCGACCCTTGCTGTATACGACCCCTGCTGTATTCCCGACCGAAGTCCGGACGGTGCGATCAGATCGCGATGATCAGCGCCACCACGCCCACGATCAGCGCCGCCTTCGTCAGGTGATACACCGTGCGGTTCCAGTTCTTCAGCTTGCGCCGATACTGCCCGCCCACCCACACGACATAAAACAGCTTGTTGATGACCCCGGTCTTGTCGCCGTCCTCATTGGGCGAGCTGGCCGCCGTCATGACCTTGCGGCCGAACCAGTGGTTGAAGGCCTGCGCCCAGCGCGTCTTGAGCGGGCGCTCCACGTCGCAGAACAGGATGATGCGATCCTTGTCGGACCCGTTCTGCGCCCAGTGGATGAAGGTCTCGTCGAACACCACGCTTTCGCCATCGCGCCAGCTGTAGCGCTGGCCATCGACCTCGATGAAGCAGCGGTCATCGTTGGGCGTTTCGAGTCCCAGGTGATATCGCAGCGACCCGGCAAACGGATCCCGGTGCTTGTTCAGAGTCGCGCCCGGGGGCAATTCCGCGAACATCGCCGCCTTGACCTCGGGGATCCCGCGCAGGATCTCCACCGTGCGGGGGCAGAACTCGCCCGCCGACGGGTGCTCGGCCTCATACCACTTCAAATAGAACCGTTTCCAGCCTGACTTGAAGAAAGAATTGAAACCCGCGTCATTGTTCTTGGCGGCGGCGCGGATGCGCTGCGCCTCGCGCAGGTTCACGGCTTCGTCGCGAATGATCTCCCAGTTGTCGTCCAGCGCCTTGAGCGCCGGCAACCGGTCAGCCGGAATGTACGGAATGGCTGGCACGCGCGAGAACATGTACATGAATACATTGATCGGCGCGACGATCGACGAATGATCGAACAGCTGGCGAAAGAAACGCAGCCGCACCCGGCCGCGCAAATGCACGTAGGCAATGCAGCCGAGATACAGCGCGATGATGACCCATTTCATGGTGACGTCCTTTTACGGGCGGGTGGCGGCGGACTGAGCACATCAGTCCAGCGTCAGCACCGTCGAACCCGTCGTTTTTCTGGCGGCGAGCGCTTCGTGCGCCTCGCCAATGTTTTCCAGGCGGAACCGCTGTTCGATGCGGACCTTGATCTTCCTGGCCAGCACCAGCGCGAACAGGTCGTCGGCGGCCGCCTGCATCTTTTCCTGGGTGTTCACGTGGTGGCCCACCATCGGCCGGGTCACGAACAGCGAGCCCTTCTGCGCAAGGATACCCAGGTTCACACCGGTCACCGGGCCGGACGCGTTGCCGAAGCTCACCATCAGGCCGCGCTGCTGCAGGCAGTCCAGCGACGTTTCCCAGGTGTCCTTGCCCACGCCGTCATACACCACCGGCACCTTCTTGCCCTTGGTCAATTCCAGCACCCGCTCGACCACGTTTTCCTTGCTGTAGTCGATCACGGCCCAGGCGCCGTTGGCCTTGGCCAGCGCCGCCTTTTCCGGGGTGGACGCCGTGCCGATCATCTTGACGCCCAGCGCCTTGGCCCACTGGCACGCGATCAGGCCCACGCCACCCGCGGCGGCATGGAACAGGATTGTTTCATTGCCCTGCAGGCGATAGGTCTGGCGGAACAGGTATTGGGCGGTCAGGCCCTTGAGCATGATGGCCGCGCCTTCTTCGAAGCTGATGCCGTCGGGCAGCTTGACGACCTGCGCGGCCGGCATATTGCGCACTTCGGCGTAGGCGCCCAGCGGGCTCTGGCCGTAGGCGACCCGATCTCCCACCTTCAGATGCCGGACGCGCGGGCCCACCGCATCCACTACGCCAGCGCCCTCGAACCCCAGGCCGGACGGCAGCGAACCTTTGTACAGACCGGTGCGATAGTAGATGTCGATGAAGTTCAGGCCCACGGCATGTTGACGGATACGGACCTCGCCAGCTTCCGGCTTGGGTACATCGACCTCGACCAGCTTCAGTACTTCGGGGCCACCGTACGCGTCGATACGAATTGCCTTGGGCATGGGTTACTCCTCGATTTGGATACCTGCGATTCTAAACGCACGCATACAATCCCCGTGAATGCCGGCCGCTCATCCATCCGATGCGGCCGCCCAGCACGACTTGCCAGGTAGCCCATGAAGACAGATCCCCGCTTCCCGAATATGTTCATCCTGGATCACCCGTTGATCCAGCACAAACTCACGTTGATGCGTGACAAAGAGACGTCGACCCGGACGTTTCGCCAGTTGCTGCGCGAGCTGACCTTGCTGATGGGATATGACGTGACGCGCAATCTGCCGCTCACCACCCGCCAGGTCGAGACGCCCATGACGACCATGGATGCCCCGGTGATCGCCGGCAAGAAACTGGCCGTGGTGCCGGTGCTGCGTGCGGGCATCGGCATGGCAGACGGTCTGCTGGACCTGGTGCCATCGGCCCGCATCGGCCATATCGGCCTGTACCGCGATGCCGACCTGCGGCCGGTCGAATATCTGGTGCGCCTGCCCGAAGTCGAAGGCCGCACCTTCATTCTGTGCGACCCCATGATCGGCACCGGCTATTCCGCGGCGCATGCCGTGGATGTATTGAAGAAGCGCGGCGTGCCCGCCTCCGACATCCTGTTCCTCGCACTCGTCGCATCTCCAGAAGGCATGAAGGTCTATTGCGATCTTCACCCCGACGTGCCGATCTACGTCGCGGCGCTGGACGACCATCTGGACGAAAACGCCTACATCGTGCCGGGCCTGGGTGATGCCGGCGACCGCCTGTTCGGCACCAAGCACTGATCCACGACTCCCCACTTCATGATCCCGAGCCCGCAGGCACGCCGTTTCGACACCCCGCAGCTGTGTCTGTTCGCCAGCTGGGCGATCATGGCCATCGGCCTGATCGGGATCCTGCACCTGCACCTGCTGCTGGCCTTGCTGGCCGGACTGCTGGTCTACCAACTGGTGCACACGCTGGCGCCGCTGATGCAGCGGCGGTTTTCCGACGAACGCGCCAGGCTGATCGCCGTGGCGTTCCTGGCGGCCGTCATCATCGGCTTGCTGACCGCCGCCGTGCTGGCGGGCGTGGCGTTCATGCGCAGCGAAGCCGCGCGGCTGCCCATGCTGTACGACAGGCTGACCGCCATCATTGCCCAGGCCCGGTTGCAGTTGCCGGGCTTTGTCGTCGACTACCTGCCCGACAACCCGGCCGAGATTCGCGCCACGGTGACCGACTGGGTCACCGAGCACACACAGCAGCTGCAGGTGGCAGGCAAGGAGGCGATTACCGCCTTCGTCCACCTGCTGATCGGCATGGTGCTGGGCGCGATGATCGCCTTGCAGCAGACGCAGCCCGGCCATGTGCGCAAGCCTCTGGCGCTGGAGCTGGGCGGCCGCGCCGAGCTTCTGAGCAATGCGTTCCAGCGCGTCGTGTTTGCGCAAGTGCGCATCTCGTTGCTGAACACCGCATTCACGGCCTTGTTCCTGCTGGTCGCCTTGCCGCTGTTCGGCGTCAGGCTGCCTTTGAGCAAGACGCTGGTGCTGGTGACCTTCGTGGTCGGGCTGCTGCCCGTTGTGGGCAACCTGATCTCCAACACCCTGATCGTGCTGGTGGGCGTGTCGGTATCGCTGTCGGTGGGCATTGCGGCACTGGTGTTCCTGATCCTGATCCACAAGCTCGAATACTTCCTGAATGCCAGGATCGTCGGCGCGCGCATCCAGGCAAGCTCGTGGGAAATACTGCTTGCCATGCTGATACTGGAAGCGGCCTTTGGCGTACCCGGACTCGTGGCTGCGCCGATCTATTACGCGTACCTGAAAAGCGAACTGGCGCGGCGGCACCTGGTATAGCCTTCCGCTTCAACTGCGCGCCGTCACCGCGCCCCGTGACGGCGGTCCAGCGCTTCGCCCACCTGACGGCCAGCTGAAAATTATTGGCGTGACAGCAACTGCCTTGACAATCACTGCCTAGGCAACAATAATGCTTGCCATGGACAAGCCATCCCTCATCACTCCCCTCGACGACGACGCCCAGCTGCGCGAGTCGCTCAGCCGCTACAACCCCGACGACAGTGTCGGCTACATGATCAAGCAGGCCCACCTGCTGCTGCAGCGCGCCGTCGATACCGAAATGACGCCCATCGATCTGACCGCGATGCAGTGGCGGCCGTTGATGATGCTGGCGATGGGCATGGGCGACACCGCCGCCGATCTGGCACGGCAGGCCTGTGCGGACACGGGTGCCGTCACGCGCATGCTGGACCGGCTGGAAAGCAAGGGTCTGCTGCGGCGGGTGCGCAGCGTGGAAGACCGGCGAGTCATCAAGCTGGAGCTGACGCCGGAAGGCCGGCAGGTGGCCCTTCAGATTCCTGAATTGCTGGAAGCTGTCATGGCGCGCCTGACCCGTGGTTTCGATCCGGACGAGATCGAGCAGTTCAAGGGCTTCTTGCGACGGATGATCGCCAACGGGGAAGCTCCCGCAACCTGATCGTGCCGGGCTGCAAGGTCCGTCTTGCGATTAATTTACTGCCTAGGCAGTTACAGACTAAACAACAATATTCAGCTTCCTGTAAGACTACGCCATGAAATCATTCTTTCTCGCGCCGCTGCTGATCGCTCTGGCGGCTTGCGCCCAGATGGACCCGAACGGCAGCACGAGCCGGCCTATCGACGTCGCGGCCTTGGGCGCCCAGGATGCGCCCGCCATGCAGTGGCCCGATCAGCAGTGGTGGCAGCGGTATGACGATCCGCAGCTGAACGCGTTGATTGCCGATGCCGTGACCGGCAGTCCCAGCCTGGTGACCGCGCAGGCCCGCCTGGCGCGCGCCGGTGCCAACGCCCGTTCCGCCAACGCGGCCCTGTATCCCCAGGCCAATGCTACGGCGACCGCCACCCGGCAGCGCTACACCGAAAACGGCATTGTTCCGCCGCCGCTGGGTGGCGAGATCCGCACCGATGCGCGGCTGGCCTTGAACCTGAGCTACGACTTCGACTTCTGGAATCGCAACGGGTCGGCGCTCAAGGCGGCGCTGTCGGAATCGCGCGCCGCCGAAGCCGAGACCCATGCCGCCCGCAATGTGCTGATGAGTTCGGTGGCCGCGTCGTACTTCAATCTGCAACGCCTGTTTGCGCAACACGCGGTCCTGGAAGACGCGATCACGCAGCGCGGGGGGTGTTCGACCTGACCCAGCAACGCTTCCGTAATGGCATCGACACGCGGGTCGAGGTCAAACAGGCCGAATCGCTGCTGGCCCAGGCCCGCGCCGACAGCGCGCAGGTGGATGAAGCCATCGCCTTGCAACGCAATCAGCTGGCCGCGCTGCTGGGCGCCGGTCCGGACCGCGTGGCCGGTCTGCAGCCGGTACGGCTGGCCGCGCCGTCGTACGCCGCGCCGGCCAATGTGCCGCTGTCCCTGGTCGGTCATCGTGCGGAGATCGTTGCGGCCCGCTGGCGCGTCGAAGCCGCGCAGCGCAACGTTGACGTGGCCAAGGCCGCCTTCTATCCCGACATCAATATCTCGGCCTTTGCCGGCGTGTCGTCGCTCGGCTTTCCCAAGCTGTTCGAAGGCGGCAGCAGCATTTTCGGGTTCGGTCCGGCCATCACGCTTCCGATCTTTGAAGGCGGCCGCCTGAACGCCAACCTGCAGGGCCGGCAGGCGGACATCGACCTGGCCATCGCCAGCTACAACCAGGCGGTGATCGATGCCGTGCACGAAGTCAGCGATACCCTGGATTCGATCCGCGCCCTGAGCCGCCAGGCCGACGAACAGCGCCAGGCACGGCAAGCCACGCAGGAGGCCTACAACCTGGCGCTGCAACGATACAAGGCCGGGCTGGGCAACTACCTGACCGTCCTGACGGCGCAGAGCACCGTGCTGGCGCAGGAACGGCTCGACACCGACCTGCAGGCGCGCGCCTTCACGCTGGATGTGGCCCTGGCGCGCGCGCTGGGGGGCGGCGTGGCGCTGCCCGACAGCCTGACCGCCCTGCCCCCGGCCGCTGTTGCGGCTACCCAGCGCTGATGCCGCGCCGACGCCCTCATCACCACAATTATCTATTTATCGAACACCGAGGCTTTCCATGGAAAACGCTCAGACTCCCAACGCCGCACCGGCGTCCAACCCCAAACGCAAGCGGCTGCTGCTGACCGCCGCCGGCGTGTTTGTCCTGTGCGCGATTGGCTATGGCGCCTACTGGGCCGTCGTGGCCCGGCATTTCGAAGACACCGACGATGCCTATGTGCAGGGCAATCTGGTGCAGATCACGCCGCAGATCGCAAGCACGGTGTCGGCAATCAATGCCGATGACACCGACTTCGTCAAGGCCGGCCAGGTGCTGGTGCAGCTGGACCGCGCCGATGCCCAGGTCGCACTGGACCAGGCCCAGGCCGCCCTGGCGCAGACCGTGCGCCAGGTGCGTACGCTGTACGCAAACAACGGCGCACTGGGCGCCAATATCACGGTGCGGCAAGCCGACATCGACAAGGCGCAATCCGACCTGGCGCGCGCCCAGGCCGACCTGAAGCGGCGGGAAGAACTGGCCGCCACGGGCGCCGTCAGCGGCGAAGAACTGCTGCATGCGCAGACCACCGTGGCCAATGCCAAGTCGGCCGTCGCGTCGGCCAAGGCCGCCCTGGTGGCGTCGCGTGAACAGCTTGCCACCAACACCGCCCTGACGGACGGCACGTCGGTCGAACAGCATCCCAACGTGCTCGGCGCCGCCGCGAAGGTGCGCGAAGCCTATCTGAACCTGTCGCGGTCTTCCCTGCCCGCGCCGGTCAGCGGTTATGTCGCCAAACGCAGCGTGCAGGTCGGCCAGCGCGTGGCCCCGGGCACGCCGCTCATGACCATCGTCCCGCTGGATCAGGTCTGGGTGGATGCCAACTTCAAGGAAGTGCAACTGGGCAAGATGCGCATCGGCCAGCCCGTCAAACTGACGGCAGACGTCTACGGTTCCAAGGTGGAATACCGCGGCACCGTGGCCGGCCTGGGCGCGGGCACGGGCGCGGCCTTTGCGCTGCTGCCGGCGCAGAACGCCACCGGCAACTGGATCAAGGTCGTGCAACGACTGCCCGTGCGCATTGCGCTGGACCCCAAGGAAGTCGAAGCGCATCCGCTGCGCGTCGGCCTGTCGATGCAGGCCGAAGTGGACGTCGCGTCGACCGACGGCAAGACACTGTCCGAAGGCAGCCGCAACGCCACCGCATACCGCACCACGGCGCTGGACCACACGTCGGAAGACGCCGACAAGCTGGTCGCCGCAACCATTGCCGACAACCTGGGCAAGCGTTCGGGTGACGTGAGCCAGGGCAGTGCCGCGGCATCGGCCCATGCGTCCGCTGCCGGCAAGCCGGCCAACCGCGGCAACGCCACGGCACAGCGCCAGTCCACCACCGCCACCGCCGCCAACCGCCGTGCCGTCGGCACGTTGTAAGGCCTGGCCGCAAACGGATTCCCCATGACAACGGCTTCTTCCACCGCTTCCTTCCCGCGCGACGGCGCCGCCCCCGGCGACCGGGCGGCATCCCAGCCGCCCAAGCCGCCCGGTCAGGCGTCCTACCCGCCACTGGAAGGCATGCCACGCGCGCTGGGCACCCTGGCGCTGTCGGCCGCGGTGTTCATGAACGTGCTCGACACGTCGATCGCCAACGTGTCGCTGCCCGCCATTTCGGGCAACCTTGGCGTCAGCACCAGCCAGGGCACCTGGGTCATCACGTCCTTTGCCGTCGCCAATGCCATCGCGTTGCCGCTGACCGGCTGGCTCACGCAGCGCTTCGGGACCGTCAGGCTGTTCGTCGGCTCGGTGCTGCTGTTCATCCTGGCATCGTGGCTGTGCGGGCTCGCCCCCAACCTGGAATCGTTGATCGCGTTCCGGGTGCTGCAGGGCCTGGTCGCAGGGCCGATGATCCCGCTGTCGCAGACGCTGATGCTGGGCAGCTATCCCAAGGAAAAATCCGGCATCGCGCTGGCCCTGTGGGCCATGACGACCCTGGTGGCGCCGGTGGCCGGCCCCCTTCTGGGCGGATGGATCTCCGACAATTTTTCCTGGCCGTGGATCTTCTACATCAATATCCCCGTGGGCCTGCTGTCGGCATGGGTAACCTGGATGATCTACCGCAAGCGCGAATCCCCGACCCGCAAGCTACCCATCGACACGATCGGGCTCGCGTTGTTGGTGGTGTGGGTGGCCGCCTTCCAGATCATGTTGGACAAAGGCAAGGAACTGGACTGGTTCGAGAACACCACGGTGGTGGTACTTGCGCTGGTAGCCTTCGTGGCGTTCGTGTTCTTCGTCATCTGGGAACTGACCGACCGGCATCCGGTGGTGGACCTGCGTCTGTTCAAGGGCCGCAACTTCACCGTCGGCGCGGTCACCCTGTCGGTGGCCTATGGCGTGTTTTTCGGCAACGTCGTACTGCTGCCCTTGTGGCTGCAAACGGTGATGGGCTACACCGCAACCGATGCCGGCATGGTGACGGCGCCGGTCGGCCTGCTGGCCATCGTGCTGACGCCTATCGTGGGCAAGATGCTGGCCAAGACAGACCCTCGCCTGCTGGTCACGGCGGCCTTCGTCGTGTTTGCGATCGTCAGCTTCATGCGAGGCCATTTCACGCCGCAGGTCGACATGAACTCGCTGCTGATCCCGACCCTGATCCAGGGCGCCGGCATGGCGGCTTTCTTTGTGCCACTGGTGTCGTTGACGATGGCCGGGCAGCCGCCCGACAAGATCGCCAGCGCCTCGGGCCTGTCGAACTTCTGCCGGATCACGGCGGGTGCGTTCGGCACGTCGATCTCGACCACGCTGTGGGAAAACCGCACGTCGATGCACCATGCGCATCTGACCGAGAACATCACATCGGGCAGTGCCGTGGCGCAAAGCGCACTGCAGGGCATGCAGGCCAGCGGCATGTCGCCCCAGTCGGCGCTGGCGTCGCTGAACAGCCTGATCAGCGCGCAATCGGCAACGATGGCCGTGACCGACATCTTCTACGCGTCGGGCATCATCTTCCTGGTGCTGATTGCGATGGTGTGGTTCGCACGTCCGGGCAAGCCCAGCGGCAAGCCGGCGGATGGCGGCGGCGCGCATTGACCGCGTTGTCTGCTGCTGCATGAAAAACGCCGATCCCTGCTGCAACGGGATCGGCGTTTTTTTGTGTGGCGGTTTTAGTTGAGGGGCCACGGGGTGATCTTTTGATGTCTCGTAGCGGTCTTGCGGTGGTCTTGCCGCAGTCTTGCGGCCGTGGCCCGGCCAAGACCTGACGACCCGGTCTACCGCCTTTTGCGCCCGCCCAGCAGTGACCCGAGCAGGCCCCGGGTGATTTCCCTGGCCACTTGGGAGCCCACCGACCGGGCGGCACTTTTGGCGACCGACTCAAGCATGCCCGGATGCCGTCCCCCGCGCGGCCCGGTGGTACCGAACAGCACGTCGCGCAGGCCATCCATCATGCCGCCGGAAGCGGGCTCGTCGGCGCTGCCGGGTACGCCGCTTCCGCCCGCCGTGGGTACGGGCATCGGAGACGCTGTCGCCCCTCCCGATCCCGTTGACGCGCTGCCCCGGCCCGAACCCGGCGCGCCCTTGCCTGCCCCCGCAGGCGCGGCCTCGACCCGCTGCGTCAATGTTTCGTACGCCGACTCGCGGTCCACCGCCGTCTCGTACACCCCCGCGACCAACGAGCCGGCGCGCACCGCCTGCCGTTCTTCCGGCGTGGCCTGCCCGATGCGGCTGGCGGGCGGCACGATGTACACACGTTGGGTCGGGCACGGCCGGCCCTTTTCGTCCAGCACGGATACCAGCGCTTCGCCCACGCCCAGTTCCGTGATCGCGGCGCCGATGTCCAGCCCCGGATTCGGCCGCATGGTGTCCGCCGCCGACTTCACCGCCTTCTGATCGCGTGGGGTGAACGCCCGCAAGGCGTGCTGGATGCGGTTGCCCAGTTGCCCGAGCACGGTATCCGGTATGTCCAGCGGGTTCTGCGTCACGAAATACACGCCGACCGCCTTGGACCGGATCAGCCTGACCACCTGTTCGATCTTGTCCAGCAGGGCCTTGGGCGCATCCTTGAACAGCAGGTGCGCTTCATCAAAGAAGAAGACGAAACGGGGTTTGTCGGTGTCGCCCGCCTCGGGCAGGTGTTCATACAGTTCCGACAGCAGCCACAGCAGGAACGTGGCGTACAGCGTGGGCGACTGCATCAGCCGGTCGGCCGCAAGAATGTTGACGATGCCGCGGCCCTGCGCGTCGGTCTGCATCAGATCGTCGACATTGAGCATGGGCTCGCCAAAGAACCGGTCGCCGCCCTGATCCTCCAGGGCAAGCAGCCCGCGCTGGATCGCGCCTACCGACGCCGCCGACACGTTGCCGTACTGCGTCTTGAACTGCGCCGCGTTGTCGGCCACGTACTGCAGCATCGCCCGCAGGTCCTTCATGTCCAGCAGCAGCATGCCGCTGTCGTCCGCGATCCGGAACACCATGGACAGCACGCCGGCCTGGGTGTCATTCAGGTTCAGCATGCGGCCCAGCAGCAGCGGCCCCATGTCTGACACGGTCGCGCGCACCGGGTGCCCCTGCTCACCGAACACGTCCCACAGCGTGGCCGGGTTCGCGTGCCAGACGGGCGTTTCCATGCCCAGCGACGCAAGCCGTTCGGTCAGCTTGGGGGATGCCGCGCCCTTCTGGGTCAGACCGGTCAGATCGCCCTTCACGTCCGCCAGAAAGACAGGCACGCCTTGCGCCGAAAACGCCTCGGCCAGTACCTGCAAGGTGACGGTCTTGCCCGTGCCAGTCGCCCCCGTGATGCAGCCATGCCGATTGGCCATGCCCGGAAGAAGGAACACCTCGGTACTGCCGTGTTTCGCGATCAGGATGGGGTCGGCCATGAGGGATGACTCAGCAGAGGAAAAATCGAGTATATGGTAGCCCCCTTGGCGCTTCGCGCCTCCCCCAGGGGCGGCACTAGTGGACTGGCAAAGCCAGGGGATCAGCCCCCGTTGGCGCTTCGCGCCTCCCCAGGGGCGGCACCAGTGGACTGGCGAAGCCAGATCCACGGTGCCCTGGATCGCACACGGCAAGTACGCCGTGAGTGTCGTTTCCGAACCCAGATTCAGCAGTTTTGCGTCGGCAATGGCCGTACAAGCTAAAATGGTGGATTCCCCGACTTACATCAAGCGAATCCCATGGCCGGACACAGCAAATGGGCCAATATTCAGCACCGCAAAGGGCGCCAAGACGCCAAACGCGGCAAGCTGTGGACCAAAATCATCCGTGAAGTCACCGTCGCCGCGCGCGCCGGTGGCCCCGATCCCGATGCCAACCCCCGGCTGCGTCTTGCCTGGGACAAGGCCACCGCGACCAACATGCCCAAGGACACGATCTTGCGGGCGGTCACGCGCGGGGCGGGCGGCGCCGATGGCGCCGACTACGAAGAAATCCGCTACGAAGGCTACGGTATCAACGGCGCGGCGGTCATTGTCGACTGCATGACCGACAACCGCACCCGCACCGTGGCCGACGTGCGCCATGCGTTCGCCAAGAACGGCGGCAATCTCGGCACCGAAGGGTCCGTGGGATTCATGTTCAAGCATTGCGGACAGTTCCTGTTCGCCCCGGGCACGTCTGAAGACAAGGTGATGGAAGTCGCGTTGGAAGCTGGCGCCGAAGACGTCATCACCGATGAAGAAGGCCTGATCGAGGTCATCACCTCGCCGCCCGACTACCCCGCCGTGCTCGCCGCATTCGAGCAGGCCGGTCTCAAGGCCGAAGTCGAAGGGGTGGTCATGAAAGCCCTGAATGAAGCCGTCCTGACCGGCGACGACGCCGAAAAAATGCAGAAATTGCTGGATGCCCTCGAATCCCTGGACGATGTCCAGGAGGTCTACACCACTGCCGTGATGGACGCGTAAGCCAAGATGAAACTTCTCGTTATCGGCTCCGGTGGCCGTGAACACGCCCTCGCCTGGCAACTGGCCAAGTCCGCCAAGGCACAAAAGTGTTCGTCGCCCCGGGCAACGGCGGCACGGCGCTCAATCCCTATCTGCACAACGTCGACATCACCGACCCGTCGGCGCTGGCCGACTTCGTCGAACAGGAAGGCATCGCGCTGACGGTCGTCGGCCCCGAAGCCCCCTGGCCGCCGGCGTGGTCGACGTGTTCCGCGCGCGTGGGCTCAAGATTTTCGGCCCCACCAAAGCGGCCGCGCAGCTTGAAAGCTCCAAGGACTTTGCCAAGGCCTTCATGGTCCGGCACCACATCCCGACCGCCAAGTACCAGACCTTTACCGATCCGGCGCTTGCCCATGCCTACATCGACGCCGAAGGCGCGCCGATCGTGGTCAAGGCCGACGGCCTGGCGGCCGGCAAGGGCGTGGTCGTCGCGGCCACGGCGCAGGAAGCCCACGACGCCATCGACAGCATGCTGGGTGACGGCAAGCTGGGCGCGGCCGGCGCCCGGGTCGTGATCGAAGAATTCCTGGAAGGCGAAGAAGCCAGCTTCATCGTGCTCTGTGATGGCCGCAACGTCCTGCCGCTGGCGACCAGCCAGGACCACAAGCGCCTGAAGGACAACGACGAAGGCCCGAACACCGGCGGCATGGGCGCCTACTCGCCCGCCCCGGTGGTCACGCCCGAACTGCATGGCCGCGTCATGCGCGAAGTCATCCTGCCGACCATCCAGGGCATGGCGAAAGACGGCATCCAGTTCACCGGCTTTTTGTATGCCGGCCTGATGATCAGCGCGCAGGGCCCGAAGGTCCTGGAATTCAACTGCCGCATGGGCGATCCCGAAACGCAGCCCATCATGATGCGCGTCAAGAGCGACCTGCTGGAAGTGTTCGAGCACGGCGTGGCCGGCACGCTGGACAAGGCCAACATCGACTGGGACCGCCGCACGGCGCTGGGCGTGGTCATGGCCGCGCACAACTACCCTGACACGCCACGCAGCGGCGACGCCATTCATGGCCTGCCGCCCGAGCAGCCGGATGCCATGGTGTTCCATGCCGGCACGCGGCTCGAGAACGGCGTGGCCAAGACCAGTGGCGGCCGCGTGCTCTGCGTGACCGCGCTGGGCGACTCGGTCAAGCTGGCGCAGCAACGCGCCTACGACGTGATGCAGTCGATCCATTTCGACGGCATGCAATGCCGCCGCGATATCGGCTGGCGGGCGATCGCGCGCCGCAACGCGCCGCCGGAAGCCTGACGACGGCATGAAGATTCCCGCATGAAGATAGACACCCAGCGTACCTACGACTTTTTTACCGGGCTGCAGGGCCGCATCGTGGAAGGGCTTGAAGCCATCGGCGGCCAGCCCTTTCGCACCGACACCTGGGTGCGGCCGGAAGGCGGCGGCGGCATATCCAGGCTGATCGAAGGCGGCGACGTATTCGAACGCGGCGGTGTGCTGTTCAGCCACGTCATGGGCGCCACGCTGCCACCGTCCGCCAGCGCGCACCGGCCCGAACTGGCCGGCCGGCCCTGGGAGGCCATGGGCGTGTCCCTGGTGCTGCACCCGCGCAACCCCATGGTGCCGACCGTACACATGAACGTGCGCGTCTTCATCGCCAAGGCGCCCAGGCCCGCCGATGGCGCCGACGCGAGCGACGGCGTGCTGGCCGACGACGTGTTCTGGTTCGGCGGCGGCATGGACCTGACCCCGTACTACCCTTTCGAAGAAGACGCCGTCCACTTCCACCAGACCTGCAAGGACGCGCTCGACCCCTCGGGCGCTGAACTGTATCCGCAGTTCAAGCAGTGGTGCGACACCTACTTCTACCTGAAGCATCGCAAGGAAGCGCGTGGTATCGGCGGCATCTTCTATGACGATTTCAACCAGTTGGGGTTCGAGCATTCATTCGCCATGACACGCTCGGTGGGCGACAGCTTCCTGCAGGCCTACCTGCCCATCGTCGAAAAGCGTGTCGGCCTGCCGTATGGCGAGCGCGAACGCGACTTCCAGTGCTATCGGCGCGGGCGTTATGTCGAATTCAACCTGGTCTTCGACCGCGGCACGCTGTTCGGCCTGCAGTCGGGCGGGCGCACCGAATCGATCCTGATGTCCATGCCCCCCGTGGCGCACTGGCGCTACGACTGGACGCCCGAACCCGGGTCGGCCGAAGCGCGCATCTACGACTTCCTGCCCGCGCGGGAGTGGGTTTGACGCCATCCCGCCCCGGCACACGGGTTGGGTTGCTGGGGGGCAGTTTCGACCCCATCCATCACGCTCACATCGCCCTTGCCGAATGCGCGCTGCGCACCCTGGACGCTGGCGCCGTCCACCTCATCCCGGCGGCGGCGCCCTGGCAACGCGCGCCGTTGACGGCGGACAGCACGCACCGCGCCGCCATGGTGTCGCTTGCCATCCACGGTCATCCGGGACTGGCGCTCAACACCATTGAAATCGACCGGGGCGGCCCCAGTTACACTGTCGATACGTTGCAGGCTCTGGTCGACCTCGACCCTACGCAGCAACGGCCCGCTGTCCAGTACGTGTGGATTCTTGGCGCCGACCAACTCGCCAACTTCTGCACCTGGCACCGCTGGCAGGACATCGTTGCGATCGCCGAACTGGCGGTGGCGGCGCGGCCGGGCAGCGAACCCCGGCCACCCGAACCCCTGCAGCGCGTCCTGAACACGCACAACCGCCCCCTGCACCACCTGCCTATGCCGGAGATGCCGGTGTCGGGTTCGGAAATCCGGCGGCGGCTCGCGCAGCGCGAGCCGGTCGATCACCTCGTTCCCCCCGAGGTGCTCCGGTACATCAACTCTCATCACCTGTATCAGGCTTAAAGCATGGACATTTCCCTCTTCGAACACGCGATCGTCGACGCCCTCGACGACGTCAAGGCCCAGCAGGTCTCGGTCTACGACACCACCCGCCTGACCGGTCTGTTCGACCGCGTCATCATCGCCAGCGGCACGTCCAACCGCCACACGCGCGCCCTCGCCAACAGCGTTCGCGAAAAGGCCAAGGAAATCGGCAAGGACGTCATCGCCACCGAAGGTGAAGACACCGGTGAATGGGTGCTGGTCGACCTGGGCGACATCGTCGTCCACCTCATGCAGCCCGCCATCCGCGAGTACTACAACCTCGAGGAAATCTGGGGCGGCAAGAAGACCCAGCAAAAGACGTTTCTGTAACGCTTTTCCGGCATGAAGCTCATCATCGTGGCGGTCGGCACCCGCATGCCCGGCTGGGTCGACGACGCCTTCTCGGACTACGCCAAACGCATGCCGGCCGACCTTGCGATCGAATTGCGCGAAGTCAAACCGGAGCCGCGCACCACCGGCAAGACGCCGGCGCAGATGGAAGCGCTCGAAGCCCGGCGCATCGAAGCCGCCATGCCACCGGGCGGCCGCTGGCTGGCGCTCGATGAACGCGGCCGCGACCTCACCACCGTCGAGCTGTCCCGTCAATTCCAGACATGGCGTGACGACGGGCGCGATGTGGGCCTCATCATTGGCGGGCCCGACGGCCTGGACGCGGCGCTGAAGGCGCGCTGCGACGGACTTATCCGCTTGTCCAGCCTGACCTTGCCGCACGGCATGGTGCGCGTGCTGCTGGCCGAACAGTTGTATCGCGCCTGGTCGATCCTGAACAACCATCCGTATCACCGGGCCTGAGCCCGCAGCGCCTGCGTGCCCGCGCAGCGCCGCTGTGTTGCGTCACCCCGTAATCGTCCATGACTCAGGTGTACCCGCCGTGACGACCCTCTACCTTGCCTCCAAAAGCCCCCGCCGCCGCGAACTGCTGACCCAGATCGGCATCGCGTACGACGTCCTGGTTCCGCCACCGACTGACGGCCCCGACGAGCCGCAACTGGACGGCGAATCGGCCGCCGACTACGTGCGACGCACGGCACGGGACAAGGCACAACAAGGCGCCGCGTGGATGAACGACCGCGGCATGCCGATCAAGCCCATCCTGGCCGCCGACACCACCGTCATCCTGGATGGCCAGGTACTCGGCAAGCCAGTTGATCGCGATGATGCGATCCGCATCCTGTCTCTGCTGTCAGGCCACCAACACGAGGTCCACACCGCGATCGCGTTGATCGTCAACGGCCAGCTGTTCGAAGACGTATCCGTCACCCAGGTCCACTTCCGCGACCTGACCGCCGGCGACATCGCGCGCTACTGCGACACGGGCGAACCCTTCGACAAAGCCGGCGCCTATGGCATTCAGGGCCTGGCCGGCGTGTTCGTGGCGCGCATCGACGGAAGCTTTACGGGCGTGATGGGACTGCCGCTGTTCGAAACGGCGCGCCTGCTGCTGCACGCCGGTATCACGCTGCCCTGAATTTACCGCCGGTCGCAATGACCGGCCTTCCGCATGGCGCATCGGGGGATCATCTCGGGGTAAGCTGAGGCCAACCGCCCTTTCCGGGGCCACTCTGGCTTTTCCCCCAATGACCGAAGACATCCTTATCAACATCTCGCCCTACGAGACCCGCGTCGCCGTCATCCAGCAAGGCGCAGTACAAGAGCTTCACATCGAGCGGACGTCCCAGAAGGGCTACGTCGGCAACATCTACCTGGGCAAGGTCGCCCGCGTGCTGCCGGGCATGCAAAGCGCCTTCATCGACATCGGCCTTGGCCGCGCCGCCTTCCTGCACATCGCCGACATCCGCGAAAGCCGGCACGAACGCGCCCACGGCGGGCACCCGACCACACCCATCGAAAAGCTGCTGTTCGAAGGCCAGACGCTGATGGTCCAGGTCATCAAGGACCCGATCGGCACCAAAGGCGCGCGCCTGTCGACCCAGGTCAGCATCGCTGGCCGCATGTTGGTTTTCCTGCCCTACGACCCGCATATCGGCATCTCGCAACGCATCGAATCCGAAGCCGAACGCGTGGCCCTGCGCGAACGCGTGCAGCGCCTGGTCGCGCCCGAAGACAAAGGCGGCTTCATCGTCCGTACCCAGGCGGAAGACGCCACCGACGAAGAACTGGCCGCCGACATCGACTACCTGCGCAAGATCTGGAGCATCATGCAGAAACAGGCGCGCGTGCAAGGTGCACCCTCCTTGCTGCACGCGGACCTGGATCTGGCCCAGCGCGTGCTGCGCGACGTGGTGAATGCGGACACCGCCACCATCATGATCGACTCGCGTGAAAACTTTGCGCGGCTCACCAACTGGGCGCGCGAATTCACGCCGTCGGTGATCGACCGCTTGGTCCACTACACCGGCGAGCGCCCGCTGTTCGACCTCTACCACGCCGACGACGAAATCGCCCGCGCGCTCTCGCGGCGCGTGGACCTCAAATCCGGCGGCTATCTGATCATCGACCAGACCGAGGCCCTGACCACCATCGACGTGAACACCGGAGGCTTCGTCGGCGGCCGCAATTTCGACGACACCATCTTCCGCACCAACCTCGAAGCCGCCCAGGCCATCGCCCGCCAATTGCGCCTGCGCAACCTGGGCGGCATCGTCATCCTCGACTTCATCGACATGGAAAATGTCGACCACCGCGAAGCCGTGTTGAGTGAACTGCGCAAGGCCCTGGCGCGCGATCGCACACGCATCACGCTGAATGGCTTTACGCAATTGGGTCTGGTGGAGATGACACGCAAGCGCACGCGCGAATCTTTGAGTCACGTGCTGTGCGAGTCCTGCCCGACCTGCGGCGGACGGGGACATGTGAAGACGCCCAAGACGCTGTGCTATGAGATCCTGCGCGAAATCCTGCGCGAGGCACGGCAGTTCAATCCCAAGGAATTCCGGATCCTGGCGTCGCAGGCGGTGGTGGACATGTTCCTGGAAGAAGAAAGCCAGAACCTGGCGGCGCTGGGCGACTTTACCGGCAAGCCGATCACGTTGCAGGTGGAAGGGATCTATTCGCAAGAGCAGTACGACATCATCCTGATGTGATCCCTTCATTCAACCCGCCCAGCAGTGTCGTGACGATATCCAGCACCGGAGTCGTCACGCCTTTGTGCCTGCCCAGTGCCCGCACCGCGTCGAACACCGCGGCCACCTCCAGCGGCCGGCCCGCTTCGACGTCTTGCAGCATGGACGGACGGGCGCCGGTGCCTTTGGGCCGGAAGTGATGCAGGGTGCGGTCAACGGCGTCTTCGCCCAGGTCCCAGCCGTGGGCAGCGGCGATTGCCACGACCTCTTCCAGTAGCTTGCGCGCCAGCGCGATGCGCTGCGGATCGCGGTAGATGTCGTCCGTGCCCAGGCGGGTCAGGCTGCCCAGGGAATGATTTGGAATGTTGACGAGCAGCTTGCGCCAGATCTCGCCGCGCAGGTCGTTGCTGACGTCAACGTTCAGTCCGGCTGATTGCCACAGTCGGGCGACGTCATGGCACGATGACAACGCGGCGTTGTCGATGCCGGTGCGCGCGTCATGTGCGATACCGGCGTCATGTGCGGTACCGGCGTCATGTGCGGTACCGGCGTCAGCCGCAGCGCCTGCGTAGCGTCTGGTGCGTGCGAGAGCTGCACCGCCCGCGACGGCTGCACTGCCTGCGTCATCCGCGTCCCTTCCGTCACCCGCTTCAAGTTCCGCCGGCACGCCCAGCTTCCACTGATTGAACGCTGCGTGCACCACCCTGCCGGGGGCCTCCACACGGTTGGACGACAACGCGACGCAGCCGATGGCTTTGTCTGGCGTGACGTGGCGCCATAACGCGCCATGCGGGTCGACCGGATGCGCGCCAGGCAATTGATTGGCCGGCGGCAGCCCATGATTCCACCACCATGGAATGCCGTTGGTCACGAATACGGCCACGCCGCCTTCGTCACGCAGCAGCGATGCGATGCCTTCGGCAGCCGCCGCCAGCGCCGTGCTTTTCAGCGTCACGATGACCAGGTCTTGCGGCGGCAAATCCCGGGGATCGTCGGTGGCCGCACCTGGGCGCACGATCACATCGCCGGCCTCCTTGTCGCGCACGTGCAGGCCGTTCTCGCGGATGGCGGTCAGATGCGCGCCGCGCGCAATCAGGCTCAGTTCGATGCCCGGCACGGTGCTGAAGCGGCCGGCAAGGTAACCGCCGACGGCGCCGGCTCCGTAGATGCAGACGCGCCTGAACCGTCGGGACGCCGAGCCGTCAGCCGCCCATTCCGTCGCCGGTTCAACTGCCGATCCAGACGCCGATTCAGTAGCCGAGCCAGGCACCGAGCCAGGCACCGAGCTAGGCACCGAGCCAGACGCCGATCCAGTCGCAGATCCAGTCGCAGATCCAGTCGCGGATCCAGACGCTGATCCAGCCGCCGGTTCAACCGCCGATCCAGCCGCCGCAGCCTGCCCCGCCTCAACGGACACCGCGGCCCCTGCCGCACTCGCCCCCACATCAATCCCCATAGAACGCGCCGTCGCGATAGATGCGCTCGACCGTCTTGTTCTGTTTCGAGTCGGCGTCGGCAAACGACCCGTGCACGTTCACACGCCCTTCGCGCCCTTGCGCCGCTTCGTTTGGCGACCCGACGCGCAGCATGACCAGCGGTTCTTCGCTCGTCGCGTTGAAGCGGTAGTAGCTGCCGTGCGGGATCATGATCCCTTCATTCTTGCCCAGCAGCGCCAGCGGTCCTTCGTCATCGAAGAACTCCGCTTCACCTTGAAGGATGACGAAAGTGTGATCTTCGGTGGCATGCGCATGCAAGGCGTTCTCGCCGCCCGACGCATACACCTTCAACCGCACGGACAGGTGCGGACTGGCGGCCAGCACGGTTTCGGACCGGCCCTGCTCGAGCAACTGCGCGCGCACCTTGAAGGCGGTGGGGCCTGTGGCCTCGGCCTTGGCGATCTGCTGAGCGCGAATGTCCTGATAGGACGTGGTCGGCGCGACGAACTCGGCCGACAGTTTCGCGTCCGCATGCGAGATGGTGCGGTGATTCATGAACGTTCCTTATTCGGGTTTGACACCGGCGAGCCGCAGCAGCTCGGCGTACTTGGTGATATCGGCATCGACCGTGCGCGGGAAGTCCACGGGCGCCAGCCTGGACGGCGCGAGTCCCGTCGCCTCGATGGCGGCGCGCATGTCGGGATTGGCCAAGGCCGCGGTGATCTCGGCGCGCAAGCGGTCGATCACTGCAGGCGGCGTGCCGGCCGGTGCAAACACGCCGTGCCAGCCGGCATCGATCTCGAAGTCCGGCAGTCCCGCCTCCTTGATGGTGGGTACGTCCGGCAGGTAGCTGGCACGCGTTGCTCCGGTGAAGGCCAGGGGACGCAGCTTGCCCGCCTTGATCTGCGGCAGCGCCAGTGGAGACGTCACGAACATGGCCTGCAGTTCGCCCGACATGACCGCCGTCACCGCCTGCCCGGCACCCTTATAGGGGATATGAACCATCGACACCCCTGCCTGCTGATTGAAGAGTTCGCCAGCAATGTGCAGGTTGCCGCCGATGCCGGGCGATCCGAAGGACACCCGCCGGCCGGGCGTCTTGGCCAGGGCGATGAATTCCTTCACGGTCGTTGCAGGCAGCGCCGGATTGACGACGAACAGCAAGCCCTCGCCCGCCGCCACTTGCGCCACTTTGATGAAGTCCTTGTTGCTGTCGTACGGCATCCTGGCGTACATGCTCGGATTGATGACGAAAGACGATGACGTCAGCATCAACGTGTAGCCATCCGGCACCGAACGTGCAACCGCTTCGCTGCCGATCAGTCCGTTGGCGCCCGGGCGGTTGTCAACGACAACGGATTGCCCCAGCTGCGTCGTCAGGCGCTGCGCAAGAATGCGCGCCGTGGTGTCCGGCCCGCCCGCGCTGAACGGGACGACCAGGCGAATGGACCGGTTGGGGTAATCGTCGGCCGCATGGGCCCACGGCGCCACCCACATGGCCAACGCGGCGCAAAGCAGTCGGAATGTCATGCCTGTCTCCTGGAGCGCTTGCGCGCGCGTCATGCACCGTCGAACGTATCCAATGTCGACTTCAGTTCAGGATCGAATTCGCCGTCGAGCAGGATGAAGGCGATCTGGCACGGCACCGTCCCGCGATTGCTCCAGGCGTGGTTGGTGCCGCACTGGACCAGCACGTCGCCGGCCTTCAGCACGACTTCCGAGTCATCAAGCAGCATCGTGATTTCGCCGGACAGCACGATGGCGTAATCGATGGTCTGCGTGCGGTGCATCATCGGGTGCCGGCCGTTCTTTGCGAACGTGGACGCGGTCGAGTTACCCAGCGACGCGAATACGTTCTGCGCCTCGTCGGGAGACAGGCTGCGCACGGCGTCGGACTCGGGCGCCAGGGTATTGATGCGGATCACGCTGCCCCGTGGCGTCGGCAGTTGACGACGGGCACCCGGGGTCGGGTCTTCCATTTCGGCAGTGATCGGCGCAGGCGTCGCAAGGGTGCGCCAGATTTCGGTGGATGCGTAGCCGGGGCGTTTTTCTGCAGTGAACACCACTGGCGCGAAGGCATCCGACATGACGATGGCCTTGCCCTCGGCATCGTGGCCGGTCACGACGCGGCGGATCTTGCCGGCGGTGTCCTTGCTGTTCGCGGTAGTCGTGTCGGTGGTGGCACCTGCGCCATCGGTGTTCCGGGCATTGATGGCGGCAACCGTGGTGATGTCCTTGGCAGCGGCATCGGCGGCCTGTCCCGGCTCGTGTTCTGTCGTCATCCTGCGTCTCCTGTATCGATGAATGGTGAAGCGGAACCCGGATTCACTCGGGAGTGATGCCCGCCGCGGCGGCGACGGCCTTCCACTTGGCGATCTCGACGCGGATCAACGCGCCGAACGCATCGGGGGAATTGCCCACCGGCTCTGCGCCGTCGGCGGCCAGGTGCTTTTTCAGGTCGGCATCGCCCAGTGCACTGACGGTTGTTGCATGCAACTTGTTGATGATGGCAACGGGTGTGCCGGCGGGCGCCAGCAGGCCATACCACTGCACCGATTCGTAGCGGGCGACACCGCTTTCTGCAATGGTGGGAACGTCGGGCAGTGCCGCGCTGCGCGCGGTGCCCGATACGCCCAGCGCACGCAACTTGCCGGCTTTGATATGCGGCAGAACGGACAAGGTGTTGCCCATCATCATGGATACCTGGCCGGCCACCACATCGACCAGCGCGGGGCCCGTGCCCTTGTACGGGACGTGCAGGATGTCGACACGGGCCAGGTCCTTCAGCAATTCCATCGACATATGCGGCGACGTGCCGACGCCGGCCGACGCATACGTGAGCTTGCCGGGCTGCGCCTTGGCGAGAGCCAGCAGTTCAGGCAGGGTGTTCGCCGGCACGGAGGGGTGCACCACCAGCACGTTCGGCAACGACGCCACTTCCGAGATCGGCGCCAGGTCGCGCAACGTGTCATAGGGCACCGTCTTGTACATGGCCGGATTGAGGGCCAGCGTGCTGGCGGCCATCAGCAAGGTGTAGCCATCGGGCGCCGCCTTGGCGACCTGGTCGATGCCTATCATCTGCCCTGCTCCCGGGCGGTTGTCCACGAACACTTGCTGCCCGAGCGACGCCGACAGCTTCTGCGCGATCAGCCGCGCCACGATGTCGGTGCCGCCCCCCGCCGCGGACGGAACGACCAGCCGGATCGATCGGCTCGGGTAGTCGGCAGGCGCGGCAGTCTGCACTGCGCTCTGTGCCGTCGTTTGCGCTTGCGCATCGAGGGCGTGGGTCAGCAGCGAGCCCGCGCAGGCCATCGCCGCGGCCGCTTTGAAGAAGGTGGCGCGCATCGTGTCTCCAGCATGTCTTGGCTTCTGACGGCCAGTTGTTGGTCTTACCGTCTATCGTGCGTCGGCAAGGTTTGAAGGAAAGCCCCTAGCTGTTCCGCCAGCGTTGCGTCGTCGCACCAGGCTTCCATGGGAATGAAGTCGGCATCCTGTTGCTTCAGTTGCATCGGCATCCAGGTGCTTCCGGCAATCAACCGATGCACCTGTTCGCCCACCTCGATCGGGTGCGTGCGATCCGTGCCCGGAATCACGCACGTCGGCATGGTCAAGGACTTCAGCTGCGCTTCCGTTGCGCCCAGCACAGGCTGGGCCGCACCTGCTTCCAGGTCCGCGCGCCACGTCTTCATGATGCGCAGGAAGGCGGCCGCATCGAACTGCTGCAGCCGCGCCAGGTTGGACGGGTTGGCGGCAATCAAGGCGCGGAAGTGAGCGTCGTGCAGCAGTGCCTCCATGCCTCCCTTCTCGACCCTCTCGATGTAATCGGTGTAGTACTTGGCCGCCAGGCGCTTGGCCGCGAACGCTCCACCCGTAATGCGCATGAGCAGCAGCGCGCGCACCGCTTCCGGATGTTTGAACGCCAGCAGCAATGACATCCGGCAACCGGATGAGAACCCGCCCACGATGGCCGGCGTTGCGTTCAGGTGCTGCATCAAGGCGTACAGGTCGTCAGCCCAGAGCTCGAATTCCGGTCTTTGATCATCGAAGGCCAGCTCGCCCGCACCGCAGTTACGGCGGTCGTGGATCAACACGCGATAGCCCTTGGCGGCAATGCGCCCGGCCAACGGCACAAGTTCGTCCATGCCGCGCCGCCCACCCGGCGACAAGGCGATCCAGCCGCCCGTCTCGCCAATCACCTGGTAGGGGATGTGTATTCCATTCACATCAGCAATAGGCATCGAAAGGATTCCCTTCAAGGTTCAGACGCAAGTTCAACCGACTTCGGGCATTCAATGGCTGGCTGCCGGTCGCAACGATGGGCCGATACTAAAACTGTGCGAACGTTCGCGCAATCGATTAAAACTATGCATTTCCGCGTTGCTGCAAGTGCGATACCCCTGGGCGCGTGGTTTACATTCATTTCAAACATCTCTTCCAAGGACGCCGACCTTCCGATGACGGACCACCCCGCTCCCACCATCAAGGACATTGCCCGACTGCTCGGCGTTGCAGTGTCGACTGTGGGCCGCGCGCTGCAGAACAATCCGCGGATCAGCCAGGACATGCGGGATCGTGTGCACCAGACGGCGCGCGACATTGGCTACGTCGCCAACTCCACCGCGGCGACCATGCGCAGCAAGTCGAGCAAGCTGGTCGGATTTCTGGTGCCCGATGTCGAAGACAACGACTCGGCCACCATCGCCAAGGCCGTCGCCCAGTGCTGCAATCGCGCGGGCCTGCAACTGATGCTCGCCATGTCCGAAGACGATCCGCGGCGCGAGCACGCGCACCTTCAGACCCTGGTCGGCGCCCGGGCCGCCGGCCTCATCATCGTGCCGACGCTCACCCCTACCCCCGAGTCGTTGGCCATCATTCAGCGGCTACCCTTCATCCAGGTGATCCGGCATCTGCCCAGTCTGGCGTCGGACTACTTCGTCTACGACGATGAAGAAGGCATGCGGACCGCCACCGAACACCTGCTTGCCCTGGGCCACCGGCGCATTGCCTACGTCGGGACATTGGCCGCGTTGAGCACCGGTGCGCGCCGGCTGGCCGGCTTTCATCGCGCCCATCGCGAGGCCGGCCTGGACGCGGACCCGCGACTGATCGCGACCTTGCCGCCCAGCGCCGACGGCGTCGGCCACGCATTGCGGGACATGCTGACGCGCAGCCGCCCCACTGCCGTCATCGCGGGGGCTCACGCATCACGGTGGCCTTGCTGGCGGCCATCGACGACGCAGGCATTGCCGTGCCCAACGCCTTGTCGGTGATCGGTTTCGGCGACCACGCCTGGTCGACCTGGTGGCGCGGCGGCCTGACCACGCTGGGCCTGCCCATCCGCGACCTCGCCGCCGAGTCGGGCGCGCTGCTGGTGGAACGGGTCACCGGCGCTCGCGGCACCGATGCCGTGCGAGTCGACGCGCCGCGGCAGGTCAGTCATCCGCTCAAGCTGATCGTGCGAGGCACGACGCAGCGGATCTGATGAACTCCATATGGCGCGGCCGTACGCGATGGGTCACCGGCCGCCCTTAGCCGCAACGAGGCACCGGCACCCCGACCCACAGGACGCTGGTCATTCGCCCCCAAATCTGCGTCAATAGGGCAGCGTACGACCCACCCACTCCTGCTCACGGAGAAGCCCCCATGAACGTCCGTACTCCCTCGACACCGTGTCTGCTGGCGGCAGCGATCGCCACGCTGGCTGCGGGATGCAGCCACGTCGCTCCCACGTCCCCCGTCGTCGCGGCCGATGCCGTTTACACCAACGGCAAAGTCGTCACCGTCGACAAACAGTCATCCATCGTCCAGGCCTTCGCGGTCAAGGACGGCAAGTATGTGTTCGTGGGCAGCACCGCGCAGGCGCAGGCCTATGTGGGCCCGTCCACGCAGGTCGTCGACTTGAAGGGCCGCACCACCATTCCGGGTCTGGCCGATTCGCATCTGCATACCGCGGGCGGCGGACCGGGCCTGGACCTGTCCAAGACGCGGTCGCTGGGCGAGGTCTATGCGGTGCTGCGCGACGCCGCGCGCAATGCGGCGCCGGGCGCCGTGCTGGTGTCCAACTCGGACTGGCATGAAGCGCAGTTCAAGGAACAGCGCCTGCCCACCGCCGCTGAACTCGAAGCGGCCGCGCCTGGCGTGCCGGTGGTGCTGGTCCGGGGCGGGCACAGCTACTTCCTGAACGAAACGGCCCTGGCCAGGTACAAGATCACAAAGGCCACGCCCGTGCCTGCCGGCGGCGCGATCCCGGTGGGCTCCGACGGCAAGCTGACCGGCGAGATCACCGACACGGCCAAGCCGCTGGTAGCCTTGCCGCCCACGCCCGCGCCGTCCGTCGCCGGACTGGAAGCGCAGCAGAAAATCCTCAACAGCTATGGGTTGACCAGCATCCGCGTGCCGGGCATTTCGGTGGCCAACTACCGCGTGTTCCAGCAACTGCGCGACGCGGGCAAGGCCACGGTGCGCTACAGCATCCTGCTGCGTCCCCGCGATCTGGCGGATTTCCGCGCCAGCGTGGCGCCGTCCGGCGTCAAGCCTGGCGAAGGCGACGACTGGGTCAGGATCTGGGGCATCAAGGTTGCCGTCGACGGTGGTTTCGAAGGCGGGCTGATGACCAAGCCCTACCTGGATCCGCTCGGAAAGAACGGCACGTATTACGGCTTGCGGTTGCTCGACCAGCCCAGCTTCAACGAGTACGTCGTGACGCTCAATCGGGCGGGCTGGCGGTCGGCGGTCCACGCGGTGGGTGACGCGGCCATCGACCAGGCGCTGACAGGCTACGAGGCCGCCAACGCGGACCAGCCCATCGTCGGCAAGGGCTGGGTGATCGAACATGCATTCATTTCACGCCCCGATCAGTATCCGCGCATGAAGCGCCTGGGCGTGAACCTGTCGGTGCAGGATCACCTGTATCTGGCCGCGCCGGTGCTCAAGGCCTATTGGGGCATGGACCGCGCCTCGCAAGTCACGCCGGTCAAGACCTATGTGGATGAGGGCTTCCTGGTCGCGGGCGGCACCGACTCGCCAGTGATTCCACTCAGCCCCTTCTGGGTGATGTATCACTTCCTGACGCGCGACACGATTTCGGACGGCGTGTACGGCGCCAACCAGGCCGTCGCGTCGCGCGACACGGTGCTGCGCATGATGACCATCAACAATGCCCTGTTGACCGATGAGGCAGCCATCAAGGGGTCGATCGAGACTGGCAAGCTGGCTGACTTTGCGGTGCTGTCGGCCGACTACCTGACCATCCCTGCCAAAGAGGTGCAGGACCTGAAGGCCGTGGCCACGTATGTCGGCGGCAGACAGGTCTACCGCGACGCCAGCTTCGCGCCGTAGGTCCGGGGTCAACGCGCCGCCTGGCCGGGGCGGCGCAACCGCTACCGCAGGCCTTCAGAACGCGTAGGTGACGCCGACCATGCCGAAGGCGCGGGTTGCGCTCTCGGCAATCGGACTGTCCTTGGCGTCGCCGACCAGCGATCGCACCCCCAGCGTCGTGACCGCGCCCCACCGTTCGTTGATCCGGTACGCCCACGACGCAAAGACCGACCCGCCGCTCAGGCCCGACGAGGGCTGATACGGCCGTAGCCCGGCCTCGCTGCGGGCGGCCTGCGACGGCGTGATGCCGAACCAGGTCTGCATGTAATCGCTGTTGCCCCACTCCAGCCCCCGCCCGCCGTGACCCGGTGCGGCCCCTGCTGCCATACCGCATAGGACGCACCCACGTTGGCCGAGCCGCCGTAGCCCCTGGTCGCCTGCGTGTAGCTGAGGGTGGCGCGAAAGCGCCCGGGCGTCCACGCAATGAACGCGCCATAGTTGGCATGTGCATCGATATCGCCAAGACCGCGCAGGATGGGCGCGCGGTCTTCCGGACGGCCCAGGTTCAGCCCCAGGCGCACGCCGGCGGACAGGTCATTGCCCAGATTGGCGCGCAGGCCGATGCCGGGAAAGCCGTCGACGGAGGACGCGAAGAACATGCCGTTGCGGTAGTTGATCAACGGCACGGGCGCGACACGATAGTCGTTGGCGCCCGGATACTTCGGCACGATGCCAGCGCCCGCGCCAATGAAGTTCTGGGCATGCGCGGCACCCGCTGCCGCCAGCAAGGCGCCTGCGCACAAGGCGCGTTGGAACAGAGTCATGGAAATTTCCTTGGGCTTCAGAAAGACGTCACAAGGCTTGCAGGGCGAACTGCCGCGCAGCCTTCAGACGGAGATGGAGATGCGGACGATGATCGTGCTGCGTTCGGGCCGCCACGCTGGCCGTGACGGCAAGACCCGACGCCATGACGGCATCGACCCGCTCGGGCAGATCGGTCGGCGACCCCGCGGCGGCCTGCCGCATGAGCCGGGCCAGCAACGCCCGCGTGTAGGTCAGCAGGTCCAGCGCGCCCGCAAGGGCGGCATCGGGATCGGACCCGCCCGGCAATGCGGCGGCCGCGAGGTCCCCGGCCGTGCATCGCAAATGAAGTCGAGCAGTTCGAAATAGGCTTCGAGCCGGTCACGCGGCGCCGCATCGACATCTTCCAGCGGACGTAAGGTTGTCAACCACAACGATCGGTCGAACCCGGTCCGGACCGAAGGAAATCCATTCAAGGGTGCATCCATGTCACCAGCCTGTTCGTAGCGGAACCGGCAGTGTGGCGACGCGCGATTAAGAATGAATTAAGACGTCGGACCGACCGCGGGAAAGGCAATCGACACGCACCACCCCTTCCCGCCGATGCCCTTGCCGCAAGTCAGGCTCGCCCCATGCATCCGCGCAATTCGCGCCACCAGGGACAGGCCGATGCCGCTTCCTGTTTCCTTCGATCCCGACACCCGGTAAAAGCGTTCAAAGACCCGCTCGCACTCCGCTTCGGGAATGCCCGGCCCGTCGTCACGCACCGTCAGCACCGCGTCGCCCTCATCGCCCGGATGGCAGACGACCTCGACCCGCGCGCCCGCCGGCGCGTGGCGCAGCGCATTGTCGATCAGATTGCGGATCAGCACGCCCATGGCGTCCACGTTGGCCAGCACCAGCGTCGGTTCGATTTCGACCCGGATGTGCTGCGCCTTGGCGTGCGCGCGCGCATCGAACTCCCGCACTTCCAGCGACACCAGGGACGCCAGATCGACACGGTCTGTGAGCGTGCAGTCGTGCGCATCCAGTTGCGCCTGGTCCAGCAACTGTTCGGCCAGACGCGTCGCGCGACGGGTGCCTGCCAGCACCTGTTCCAACGCTTCGTCCCGATGCGTGGCGTCGGTCGCGCGCAACGCCTGCTGGGCCTGCGTCGTCAGCGCGGCCAGGGGCGTGCGCAGTTCATGGGCGGCGTCGGACAGGAACTGACGTTCCCGCGTCAGGGCATCGGACTGGCGGGCTTGCAGATCGTTGACGGCGTTGACGAAGGGGTGCACTTCCAGCGGAAATTCCTTCAGCGCCAGCGGCGTGAAGTCGAGACGATCGCGATGCCGCAGCGCTTCGCCCGCCCGCTGCATGGGACGGAACGAGCACACCACGGTCACCCACATCATCGACGCCAGGCACACGAACATCACCATCGCGCCGCCCAGGCCTTTGAACACCGACGACACGATGTCGGCCCGGATCTGTTTTTCGGCGCGCGCCATCTGGATCTGGACCTGGCCTTCCACGTCGGACACCGCATAGGCGCGCCACGGCCCGCCCGCTGCGACGCTGTCGCTGAACCCTTCGGCATAGCCTGGAACGAACGGGTCCTTCGGCGCGCTGGGCGTGCGCATCAACAGACGCCCGGTGCGCAGGTCCCACATCTGGAAGTTGACGCGCTTGAGCTCCACCGGCGACGCTGGCGGCGCAATGAAGGTCTCGGTCGACGGGAGATCGGCAAGGCGCTTGGGTATCGACATCAAGGCCTGCCGCGCGCCTTCACTCAGCGCGCTGTCAAGCCGGCCGGTCACGTCCCGCGTTTCGGTCCACGTCAGCAGGCTCATCCAGACGATCCAGAATCCCGCCTGGACGATCAGCAGGACCACCAGTTGCCGGCTGCGCAATGCCTTCATCGTCATGTCCCGGGCTCGCCAATGCGGTAGCCCACGCCATGGACGGTTTCGATCAATTCCTCGCCAAGCTTGCGGCGCAGCTGATGGATGTAGACGGCCACGGTATTGCTTTCGACCGAGCTGCGCTCACCATAGATCATGGCTTCCAGGTAGTCGCGCGACAGGGGTTTGCCCTGGCTCTGCATCAGGGCCGTCAGCGTGCGGTATTCATGCACGCTGAGCGCGACCGGCACGCCGGCTTTGGACACGGCGCGCTGGCCTGGATTGACCTCGACATCAAAACGGCGCATGACGGCCGACACTGCCTGCGTGCTGCGGCGGATCAACGCGCGCATGCGGGCCAGCAGTTCGTCCAGTTCAAACGGTTTGATGATGTAGTCGTCGGCCCCCGCATCGAGGCCCCGGATGCGGTCGCTGAGGCGGGCCTGTGCCGTAATGATCATCACGGGCGTGGTGTCGTGCCGCGCGCGCAAGGCACTGAGCACGCTCAATCCTGACTGGTCGGGCAAGCCGAGATCCAGCAACACGACGCCATAGGTCTGATCCAGCAAAGCGAGCTTGCCACTGAAGGCATCGCGCTGCCAGGTGACGACCGCATCGGGCAGTTGAGACAACGCGCCCACAAGCGCCTGCCCGAGCATGGCGTCGTCTTCTATGAGCAGTATCTGCATCGGTCCACCTCAAGACAGGCGATGTTGGACCGTGCAGTTTAAGAAATTGTTAAGCGGGTCGGTCGGCGGCCGGCGAAATCTGCGTGGCGGGACGGGCATTGTCCGATCGACCGCCGGTCGGGGTGGGTTCCCTGCCATACGCCGGATCGCTGCCACCCGTCGAGGCGGACTGGTGGGTGGCGCCGGCTGCCGCGCCGGTCACCGCACCGGGCTGCGCATGGGGCGGCGTGCCGACCGTCGCATCCGACCCGAGGCCGTGGGCATCCGTCAGTGGCGATCGGCGTCCGAGTACGCCCGGTGTCGTCAACAGCCCTTCATCCAGCTGGCTGCCCACATGGCGCAACGCCTTCTCGAAGGCATCGTCCAGCGACGCCGCGTCGAACAGATGGAGCGGCACCGCGTTACCCACATAGGCGCTGTTGTTGGGGTTGCCCTCGTAGGCCTGGGCAAGTCCACTGTACTGGCCGTTTTCCGGATGATGCTCAAGATTGAGCATCACCTGATAGTGGAAGCCGGTTGCTGCTTGGTAAGGAAATGCTTTGCTGGTTCCGCGCATGTCGGGCTCCTCCAGAAAACCTGGCTACCGCAGGTTTCGTACCCGCCGCGACCACTCGGCAGGACGGACTGACCACCCCGATATCGTAAGCAGACGTTCGCAACTTCCTTGCTTTGCGCATCCTGGCCCTGGCATCGGCCGGGAAGGCCGACCTGTTCTGTTTCGCCCGCGACGACAAAAAAAGACGATTTGCAACAATCACGGAAACTTTATGTGAAACCTTTCACGGATACTCACTGCTTACATGAGCATGGGGATGGGCACGCGAACAGGGCGGCCCCGGAGACAACGTGGCAAAGAAGGAGATGGCAATCTGGGAAGACGAGCGTATCGGCGTATTGCGCTCGTTGAATCTGCTCGACACGGCCGCGTCCGAAGATTTCGATCAATTCACACGGCTGGCCGCGTACACGTTCGATGTACCGACCGCGCTCATTTCGCTGGTGGACACCGATCGGCAGCAGTTTCTGTCCAGCATTGGTTTTGCGTTGCGCGAAACGTCGCGGGCCACGTCGATCTGCGCGGTCGCCATTCAACAGGCGGACCTGTTCGAAGTGGCCGATCTGCGTCGCGATCCCAGGTTTGCCGACAATCCGCTCGTAACCGGTCCCCCGTTCATCCGCTTCTATGCAGGGGTGCCCCTCATTACCGAGTCGGGTCATGCCATTGGCGCGCTGTGCCTGATCGACAGCCGTCCGCGCGTGCTGGATGACGCTGCACGCGCGCAGCTCAAGGCCATGGGCAAGCTGGTCATGGAAAAGATCATGCTGCGCCAGTCGGCCGGCCGGCGCGATTCAGTCAGCGGCCTGCCCAACCGCCAGCAGATGATCGTCGACCTGGAATCGCTCAAAGCCGTGGGGGGCGAGGCCCGCCGGCGGCTGGCGCTGATCGAACTGCTCAGCCTGGCGACCGTGCACGAAATGGCGCAGGCGGTTGGCGTGCCGGTGGCAGAGTCGCTGATGCGCCACGCGGCCGGCCAGGCCCGGCACTGCCTGCCGCCCCACGTTGCGGTCTACCAGGTCGGCGTGACACGTCTTGCCTTCTGGTATGACCCGGCGGCCGAGCCCGATCTGATGCAAGGCATCGCCGACGTCGCGCGCCGCCCATTGGTCGCCGCAGGGATCCCCCTGCAACTGCGGCCCCACTGCGGCATGGTCGATTTCGACTTGAGCACCGTCAACGCACCCGACGTCCTGCGGCAAGCCATGACGGCGCTCAACTCCGCGATCAATGCCGACCTGTTTTCCTGTA
Organism: Pigmentiphaga litoralis; assembly: GCF_048632615.1. Classification (GTDB taxonomy): domain Bacteria; phylum Pseudomonadota; class Gammaproteobacteria; order Burkholderiales; family Burkholderiaceae_B; genus Pigmentiphaga; species Pigmentiphaga litoralis_B. The sequence goes on along the minus strand of NZ_CP184479.1, from coordinate 4,472,903 downwards.
TCTATGACCTTTCCGACGACACGGCGCTGAGGCGCCGGTACGAGCTCGCCGTCGACCTGAGCGACGCGCTGGCGCACGGCGGTTTTCATCTCGTCTACCAGCCGCGCGTCAATCTCCATACCGGCAAGGTCGGGTCGGTCGAAGCCTTGGTGCGGTGGCAACATCCAGTGCACGGCGCGGTCAGTCCCGCCGAATTCATCCCCATCATCGAACGCACGGCCATCATGCAGAAGCTCACCCTTTGGGTCGTCGACGCAGCGCTGCGCCAATTGCTCACCTGGCTGCCCGATTTTCCGACGCTCAAGGTGTCGCTCAATCTTTCGCCTCGGGACTTCGACAATGGCGAGCTGGTGCCCGGTATCTTGCGCCTGTGCCAGGCCATCGGCATTGCGCCGGCAAGGCTGGAATTCGAGATCACCGAGGGTGAATGGCTGCATGCCAGCGCCAGTGTCCAGTCCCAGCTGCATGCGCTCGCCAATGCCGGGGCGACCCTGTCGGTCGACGACTTCGGCGCGGGCTACAGCAACTTTGCCAACCTCCACAAGATCCCCGCGGCCGTGCTCAAACTCGACCAGTCGCTGGTCACCGATGTCGCGACCAATGGGCGGCACGCTGTCCTGGTGCGGGAAGTCCTGCGGCTCGCGCGCAACGTGGGCTACCGGACCGTGGCGGAAGGCGTCGAATCAGCGCAGTCGCTGGCGTTCGTGACCGAATGCGGCTGCGACGAGGTGCAAGGCTTTTCTTTTCCCGGCCGCTGGCGCCCGATGCCGTGCCCGGCTTCATTCGTGGTTTCACACTGCCACTGGCTCCCTCTTCATGACACTCGACTCTCTGGCGTCCGCCGGCCCGCCGATCCCGGCAAACGAACACGCCCGTCTGGCGGCATTGCGGCAATACGGCGTCGATTCCGTCATTGGAGACCCGGGAGTCGATCGCATCATCCAGCTTGCGTCGAGCATTTTTCACGTGCCGATGGCGCTCGTATCCTTGGTCGACGTCAATCGCCAGCTCTGCGCCGCGGCCGTGGGGACCTTGCTCGAAGAAGTGGATCGAGGCGCGTCGTTCTGCGCCTATGCGCTGGGCGGCACGGAAATCATGATGGTGCCCGATGCGTCCAAGGATCCACGATTCGCCAACAATCCGTATGTGGCCGGCGAAGCGCACCTGCGCTTCTACGCAGGCTGCCCGCTGGTTGCGCCTGACGGGCATGTGATCGGCACCCTGTGCCTGTTCGACACCCAGCCCCGGCCCGAGCTCGATGCCGAAGCGCAGGACAATCTGCGCGCACTGGCCGCGTTGGTGATGGACAAGCTGGAACTGCGCCGCCTGGACGTCGCACGCCAGGCGAGCCAGTCGCGATTCGAACAGATGGCGGCGGTCTCGCCCGACAGCATCGTCTGCCTCGACGGCCTTGCGCGAGTCACCTACGCCAACCCGGCCGCCGAGCGTTTGCTCGGCTACACCAACGATCAGATGGTGGGTCAGGCCATCGGTGTCGTGGTGCCTGCCGAGGCGGTCAGCAACCTGATGGCGCTCGCCCAGGACGATACGTCGTTGACGATGGGCCGGCGCCTGCAACTCGATATCCGCGCCGCCGATGGCCGCGTGATTCCCGTCGAAATTTCGTCGTCCATGTGGCGGGAGCAAGGCCACGCCAGCTTTTGTGCGGTGTTGCGGGACATTACCGAGCGCCGGCGCAATGAAGCCCGCCTGTATCGCCTTGCCCATATCGATGCGCTGACCGACCTGCCCAATCGCATCCTGTTTCGCGAGCGGGTCGAAGCCGCCTTCAGCGCCGGCAACGGCGGCTGCCTGATGATGGTCGACCTGGATGGTTTCAAAGATGTGAACGACAGCTTCGGCCACGCCGCCGGAGACACCATGCTGGTCACCGTCGCCGAGCGCCTCAAGCGTGTGCTGCGCCCGATCGACACGGCAGCGCGGATGGGCGGCGACGAATTCGCCGTCGTGCTGCCTACGCTGATCCAGCAGGGACGCGCGGCCGACATTGCCGATCAGATCATCGATGCGCTGGCGCAGCCGGTCATGCTCGAAGGCGAACCCGTCACGATCGGCGCAAGTATCGGCATCGCGATCTTTCCGCTGCACGGTTGCAACGTGCGCGACCTGTTGTCGAGCGCGGACCTGGCGCTGTACGAGGCCAAGGCTCAGGGCAAACACTGCCGCCGTTTCTATCGGCCCGCGCTACGCGCCGCAGCGCTGGCCAAGCAGGCTTACCAAACCGAGTTTCCCCGAGCGCTCGACCAGGGCGAATGGACGCTGCACTACCAGCCCATCGTCAGGATCGCGGATGGCGGCCTGGTCGGTGCGGAAGCGCAGCTGCGATGGCAGCATCCGCGTCACGGCATGCTGCTTCCGGAAGTCTTCATGCCCGCTTTGCAGTCCAGTCCTTCGGCTGCCCGCATCGGACACTGGATGCTCCAGCAGGCGTGCTTGCAATTGGCGCAGTGGCGCAAAGACCTGTTCCCGGAACTGCGCATGAGCGTGAATGTGCTGGACGCGCAATTTCGCACCGGAGATCTGAGCCGGCATGTGCGGCAATGCCTGTCCGAGACCGGCATACCGGCCCATGCGCTGGAACTGGAGCTGACTGAAACCATCCTGCAGCGACGGGACATGCAGACCGTCGCGACGCTTCAGGATCTGCGGACACTGGGCGCCGCCATCGTGTTTTCGAACTATGGAACGGGCGCGACGTCGCTCGACCTTCTGAAGCGCGTGCCGCTGTCCCGGCTGAAGATCGACCCGGCCTTCGTGCAAGGCATGGCGTCTTCATCCGCCGACGCGGCGATCGTGCGGGTCATCCTCTACCTGGGGCGCAGCCTGGAACTGGCCGTCACGGCCGAAGGCGTCGATACCGAAGATCAGTACGCGCGGCTGCGCCGCAAGGGCTGCGAAGAGGCGCAAGGCGCGTGGGTGGGCGAGCCGCTGTCCGCGGAAGCGTTCGCGCAGCGGCATCAACGCACGACGGCCTGACGACCCGGACACGCCGCGCGCCGCCACCGGCTCGATGTTCCAGGTCGCCCCTGACGTCGATGGTCAGCGCTTGCGCGACCCGCCCTTCACAAAAACCGCCTTGCCGGTATCGTGCAGCACGGCGCGCTTTTCGTCCTCGTTGAGCAGCACCGACGCGTCGAGCATGCGCTGGACCATGTCCTTGTACGTGCCCGAGGAAGTGCCGATGTCCGAGCCCCACATGATGCGGTCCGCGCCGAACATGTCGACCGCCAGGCGCAGCACTTTTTCGCTCGGGATGTTGGTCTCGCGAAGGATGTCCAGATTGATCGATGTGAACTTGAACGAGATATTCTTTTCGGGCACCAGCAGCTCGAAGTTCGCATCCAGGCCATAGTTGTCGCCATGGTCGGCTTCGGGTTCCAGCAAGTGATCCAGCACGATACGCACGTTCGGAAAGCGGCGGCCCAACTCGATGATGGCAGGGGCCGACGGTCCACCGCCGCCATGGGCCAGCACTTCCAGGTCCATGACCAGACCGAACTCTTCGGCCACTTCCCAGGTCTTCAGGGCCTGCGGCGAATTCAGCCATGGCATGCTGCCGTCTTCCTTGCGGCCGCCGAACAGGCGCACGCCGGTCAGGCCGTGGTCGGTGATGTAGCGGCGCACCAGACCGGGCGTGCCCTCGTCCTCGGCGTCCAGGATCACGACCGCCGAAAAGATGTCGGGGTATTTATCCGATGAATCCAGGATGTAGCTGTTATCGAAGCGGTAGATCATGCGCTTTTGCACGGCCACCGCGCCATCGACGTTTTCTTCCTTCATCCACTCCAGCATCCGCAGGGCGTCGGGGACTTCGTTGATGGGATTCGGGCCGTGGTGGCCGCCGGGCGTGCCGATGACGCCGGGCAGACGTGGCGGCGCGCTGGCGGGACGGATCATCGGGTTGCGCGGGTAGGCTTTCTGGTCGTCGGCGACCAGATGGGCATGCGAATCGAACAACAAAGGACGGGCGGATTGGGTCATGGTCTTGTCTACTCTTCTTTCACCTGACGGTGAGTCATTGGCCAGCACGCTGGCACCTTCTGATGGGCGAAGCGGCCCATCAACGCATGATTCCTACAGGCAAGGACGACCCGCTAGGCGACCTGGCGGCTGCCGTCACCCCGGCGCAGCAGGCGGACCTGCTCCACGATCTGCGCGGCCGACGCCTGCATGATCGGCACATAGTGCTGCGCGATCCGCTCTTCGGTCACGGCGGACCGGAAGTAGCCCATGCCCATCGTCGCCAGCACGCGTCCATCATCCATGATGGGCACGGCCACCGTGCCGGAGCTGAGCGGCTCGACCCGTTTGCCTCGGGTCGAATAGCCGTCCTTGCGGATCAGCTGCAGCCGGTCTTCGATACTGCGGCGGCCACCGGCGGCGGCCAGGTCCCTGGACCGGCTCGTCTCAAGGATGTGCAGCAGGATCTCGCGCTCGCCCTCCGGACAGAAAGCCAAATAGGACAACCCCATCGCGCGATCCAGCAGGCTCAGCCGCATGTTGATCGTGGCGTGCGCCGGTGACACCGGGCTGTCGCTGACCGTGCTGAAGCGGATCACGACATCCGACTCGTCCAGCAGGGCGATGGAGATCGGCCACTGCAAGCGCCGCGTCAGGGCCGAGGCCCACGGCCTGCCGGCCTGCACCACCAGCGGATCCGCATGGAAACCGCAACTGAGCGACTGCACCAGCGATGTCACCAGGTACCCGCCCTGCTTCTTGTCCTTGGTCACATACCCCTCGGCAATCAGCGTTTCCATCAGGCGGACGATGGTGGGCTTGGGCAGTCCCGTGCTGCGATACAGCGCGTCAATGGAACTGACGCCCCGCGTGTTGAGCGCACAGAGCAGCGTCAACGCGCGCTGCACGGCATGCACCGGCCGGTAGGACGGGCGCGACCCCGCGCCGGCATCGTGCATCGCCGGACTGTCGTTGTCGCTGTCAACCAGAGGATCGTCAAGCACAGGTGTCTCCTTGCCTTCATCTCGCAGCGGCCTGCTTCTGCGGCACGCACTGACTGCGAACCGTGTTTATAGGGAATGTATGTCACCCCCCGCCACTCTCATTTTGAACGTTTCACTGTGCGAAATTCTCTCGTGCGTTTGGCCGAGTATCCCAGTACGTGCCGTTTCATTGTGCGAAAAGTCGCGACGTTTTGCTTGAGCCGGGGCGGCGGCATGCGCATCCTTGCCCCTATTCCGCGCCTCAGGCCGGACGGGCCGCCGCTGCGGCTTGCGTAACGATAGTGATGGAGACCTGATGAATAGAACGTATCTGGCTGCGCTTGCAGCCAGCGCCCTCCTTGCCGCCCTGACGGGCTGTTCTTCGGACAAGAAAGAGACCGCATGGCCGTCCAAGCCGGTACGGCTGGTCGTGCCCTTCCCGGCGGGCGGCAGCACGGATGCCGTCAGCCGCCTGATCGCCCAGCGCCTGAGTGAAAAACTGGGCCAGCAATTCGTGGTGGACAACCGCCCCGGCGCGGGCGGCAACATCGGCACGGACCAGGTGGCCAAGGCCGACCCCGATGGCTATACGCTGACCCTGACGACGTCCGGTCCGCTCGCCAACAACCAGTATCTGTACCAGACGATGCCGTACGCGCAGAAGGACCTGGCGCCGATCGTGCTGGTTGGCGAAATCCCGCTGGTCATTGCCGCCACCGACAAGACACCCGCCAAGGACCTGAAGTCCTTCATCGCGCTGGCCAAGTCCGGCCAGGGCACGTACGCGATCGGCAATCCGGGCAACGGCACCATCGGCCACCTGGCGTTCGAACTGCTGAAGCGGACGACCCAGGCGCCCCTGCAAGGCGTACCGTACAAGGGCGACGTGCCGGCGCTGACCGACCTGATCGGCAATTCGGTGCAAGCCGTGGTGGCGCCGATCACCGCCTTCATTCCGTACATCAAGGACGGCCGGATCACCGGCCTGGCCGTCACCTCCAAGCAGCGTTACCCGGGCACCCCCAACGTGCCGACCGCGCTGGAACAGGGCATCGACCTGGACGCATCGGTGTGGTTCGCGATCGCCGGCCCGGCGGGAGTGCCCCGCCCGGTCGTTGACACCATCAACCGGGAAGTCAATGTGATCCTGAAGTCCGACGAAGGCCGCGCGACGCTGGAACAGTTCGGCGCCCTTGTCGGGGGCGGATCGCCCGAAGACCTCGGCAAGCTGATGACGGACGAAAGCGCCAAATGGAAACGTATCATCGAGGCAGCGAACATTCGCCTCGACTAAAGGAATTGCCATGACCCGATTCGTCACCTTACCCACGCAGGACATGAGCACGGAGGAAGCCTACCGCCTGCTGTGCGGCTGCGTCACGCCGCGCCCGGTGGCCTGGATCACCACGCAAAGCGCCGACGGCCGGGTCAACGCAGCGCCCTTCAGTTCGTACAACTACGTCGCGCACAGCCCCCCGATGGTTGCGATCAACATCGGTTCGCGCGCCGGCGAGTTGAAGGACACGGCCCGCAACATCCGCGAGACCGGCGAATTCGTGGTCAACGTCGCCACCGAATCGACCCTGGAACTGGTGCACGCGTCGGGCGCGGACTACCCGCCGGAACTTGGCGAACCGGAACAGCTGGGCATCGAACTGGTTGCCAGCACCATCGTCAAGCCACCGCGCATCCTGGCGACCCCGGTACAGATGGAATGCCGCCTGGAACAGGTGCTGCCCCTGGGCCGCGGACTGAACACGCTGTATATCGGCGAGGTGGTCGCCTTCCACCTGTCCGACGAGATCTTTGACGGACGCTATGTGGACACGGTCGCGATGCGCCCCATCTCGCGGCTGGGCGGGCCCTATTACGCCGGCCTGGGCGAAATCTTCCATCGTCCGATGCTGCAGGCGCCGCCTGCCCGTTGAACCCTGCCCCTTATTAATGGAACGGCCATGACTTCACCCTCCCCTGGCAAGCACCCGCTGCAGACCGGCACCTTCATCAAGACGGTGTCGCCCCACATCATCGAGATCCTGGGAACGACGACGCTCGACTTCGGCGTCATCGATGCCGAGCATGCGCCCTTCGACCGCGCGGCCATGGACCTGATGATGCTGGCCGGCCGCGCCGCGGACCTACCTCTGTTCGTGCGCGTCCCGGACTTTGCGCCGTCGACGATCCTGTCGACGCTTGACCTGGGCGCGGCCGGCATCGTCGTGCCCCACGTGGATTCGGCCGAGCAGGCCGCGCAGATCGTGTCGCGCGCCCGCTATCACGGCGGGGAACGCGGGTTCTCCAGTTCGCCGCGCGCGGCAGGCTACGGGATGATGAGCTATCAGCAGGCGCAGCAGGCGGGCGACCGCACGCTGGTCATGTGCCAGATCGAAAGCGTCGATGGCCTGGCCAACGCCGAAGCGATTGCCGCCGTGCCGGGGGTCGATGGCCTGTTCGTCGGCCGCGCGGACCTTGCCCTGTCGATGGGCGAGACCGGCTCGCGCAGCCCGAAGGTACTCGACGCCACGCAGCGCATCCTGAAGGCCGCGACCGATGCGGGCAAGATCGCCGCGATGTTCGTAGCCAGCAACGCCGAACGCGAGGAATTTGCCGCGCTGGGCGCCAGCTGGTTCATCGTCGGGTCCGACCAGTCCCTGCTGCGGCAGGCCGCGCAGGGCGTTGCGTCGTCCACCACGCCCAGGCCACGCCGCGCCTGAGCACGCTCAAGATTGAGTGCCCGCCGGCGCCGGCTTCGATTGCCGCGCCGGGTGCGCTCCCCTCATCCCGATCCAGGAGTCACGTGATGACCGCTGCCCTTCCCCGTTCCGCGACCTACGCGGCGTTTTATGAACAGGCCCCGCAACAGGAAGCCCCGGGCTGTCGCACGTGGCTGACGCGGGGCGCGAACTTCATCGTTGCCGTGTCCGAAGTGCGTGCCGGCGCCGTGCTCGAGCGCACCGGCAATCCCGACGAATATTTTGTCTTCCTGCCCGCCAACGCGGCACGCATCCGCGCCGGCGCCGACAGCATCGACGCTCAGGCCGAAACCCTGACCATCGTGCCGCCCGGCGACAGCCGCATCGAAGCCCTGAGCGACGGCCACATCGTGCGCGTGTTTTCGCGCCTGAACACCGACCTGCTCGACGCCTGCCCGAACGCGGCCACCTACGCCGACGGCGCCCCCGAAGTCGCCCCGCTGGTATCCTGGCCCGATCCGGTGGATGGCTTTCGGCTGCGCCACTATGTGCTGGCCGACCACGTCCGTCCGGACAGCAATATGCGCATCTTCCGCAGCTGCAACCTGATGGTGAACGTGCTCAACAAACGCACGGTGCCGCGCGACCCCGCCAAACTGAGCCCGCACAGCCACACCGATTTCGAGCAGGCCTCCCTCGCCATTCAGGGCACCTACACGCATCACCTGCGCTGGCCCTGGACGCCCGACATGAACCAGTGGCGCGACGACGAGCACGTAACCGTGGGCAGCCCGTCGGTTACGGTGATCCCGGCCAAGGTGCTGCACACCAGCGCCAATGTGAGCGAAGGCGACTGCTGGCTGGTCGACATTTTCGGCCCGCCGCGCATGGACTTTTCGAGCAAGCCGGGCATGGTCTGCAATGCGGACGACTATCCGATGCCGCTGGTGGTCGCGCCGTCGTAAGCGCCGGGGCAAGGCGGCACCCGTCCGGTGCCGCCTATAATCACGGGTCTCCCTTCCCCAGGCGGCGTTTCGCGCCCCCTTTCATGTCGGCCCAGCCTTTACGTGTGCTGTCCGTCATCCCCCCGATGACGCAGCTGAACACGCCCTATCCGTCCACCGCCTACCTGACCGGCTTTCTGCGTTCGCGCGGCATGACCGCGGTGCAGGAAGACCTTGCCCTTGCGCTGGTGCTCAAGCTGCTGTCGCGTGAGGGGCTCGAGGCGGTGGCGCGGCACATCGACACCCTGCCGGTACTGTCGCAGACGCCGTCGATCCAGGCATTCGTTGCGCAGCGCAAGCAATACCTGGGCACCATCACGGCCACCATTGCCTTCCTGCAGGGCCGCGACACGACGCTGGCGCATCGTATTGCCGGCCGCCATTACCTGCCGGAAGGGCCGCGCTTTGCCTCGCTCGACGTCTACATCGACGAAGACGGCGGGGATCCGCTGGGGTGGGCGTTCGGGGCGCTGGGCCTGCATGATCGCGCCAAGCATCTTGCCACGCTGTACCTGAACGATCTGTCGGACGTGCTGCGCGATGCGGTCGATCCCCGCTTCGAATTCGTCCGGTATGCCGAGTCGCTGGCCGCCAGCCAGCCGACCTTCGATCCCCTGGCGGAGGCCCTGGCCGCCCCGCCGAACCTGGTCGACGACACGCTGCGCGAACTGACGCTGGCCGCGATCGATCGCCATCAGCCCACGGTGGTGCTGCTGTCGGTGCCCTTCCCGGGGTCGGTATACGCCGCGTTCCGGATTGCCCAGACCATCAAGGCCGCGCACCCGCACATCGTGACCGTGCTGGGCGGCGGCTTCGTGAATACCGAACTGCGCGAGCTGTCCGATCCGCGCGTATTCGATCATGTGGACTATGTGACGCTGGATGCGGGCGAACGGCCGCTGCTTGCGCTGCTGGCCCATATTCAGGGAGAGCGGTCGCGCCAGCGGCTGGTGCGCACGTTCCTTCGCGATGCCGAGACGGGCCAGGTCCGCTACGTCAACATGGTCGAGCCCGATATCGCTTTTGCGGAAGTCGGCACGCCGACCTGGGACGGCCTGCCGCTGGACCGTTACCTGTCGCTGCTGGACATGCTGAATCCCATGCACCGCATGTGGAGCGATGGCCGCTGGAACAAGCTGACCGTGGCCCATGGCTGCTACTGGAAAAAGTGCAGTTTCTGTGACGTGAGCCTCGATTACATCGGCCGCTATGAAGGCGCATCGGCCATCGTGCTGGCGGACCGGGTCGATGCGATCGTGAAGGAGACCGGGCAGACCGGTTTCCACTTCGTCGACGAAGCCGCGCCCCCAAGGCGCTCAAGGCGCTTGCCACGGAACTGATCGCGCGCAATACGGGCATTTCGTGGTGGGGCAACATCCGCTTTGAGAAAACGTTTACGCCGGACCTGTGCGAGCTGCTGGCCGACAGTGGCTGCATTGCCGTCTCGGGCGGACTCGAAGTTGCTTCCGACCGCCTGCTGTCCTTGATGAAAAAAGGGGTATCGGTGGATCAGGTGGCGCGGGTCACCCGGGCGTTCACCGACGCGGGCATTCTGGTCCATGCCTACCTGATGTACGGATTTCCAACGCAGACGGTGCAGGATACGGTGGATGCCTTGGAATACGTGCGCCAGCTGTTCGCCAACGGCTGCATCCAGAGCGGGTTTTTCCACCGATTTACCTGTACGGTGCATTCGCCGGTCGGGCAAGACCCGGAAGCGTATGGCGTTACGCTGCGGCCCCTGCCACCGGTCAGCTTCGCCAAGAACGACATCGGCTTTGACGATCCGACCGGGGTGGACCACGACGCACTGGGCGTCGCGCTACGCAAGGCCATCTACAACTTCATGCACGGCATCGGCCTGGACGAAGACGTGCGCAGCTGGTTCCCCTTCAAAGTGCCCAAGACGACGGTGTCGCGGCACCGGATCGAACGGGCGCTGGCGCAAGCGGCGTAAGCGCTCGCTATAACAAACAGCAACGACTTGAGCGGGTCTTGCGCTCAAGTATCGCCAGTTTGTGTCGTTAGCTGGACACCCTGCGTAACGGACGCAGGCTTGCTTTGAGTGTCCATGCCCAGCGCCACCTTCCGATTCGGTCCTGCCCTGCTTCTGGCTTCACTCACTGCCGGGGCCAGTTGCACGTTTTTCCCGAACCCTGCGGCAGCGGCCGTGGCGGCGGGCGACGCCCTGACGCTCGATCGCATCACCCCGGATACGGACAGCGCCGCCCTGACCGACCTGCCGCTGGAACAGCTGCTGGAAGTGGCGGTGGTGCGCACGGCCTCGCGCCTGCCGCAGCCGATTTCGGATGCCCCCTCGGCGGTGGTGGTGCTGACCGCGACGGAGATCAGGGAGTACGGCTGGCGGACGCTGGGTGACGCGCTGGCGACGCTGCCGGGCCTGTATGTGACAAGCGACCGCAACTATTCCTATCTGGGTGCACGGGGCTTTTCCCGCCCCGGGGACTACGACAGCCGCTTCCTGCTGCTGATCGACGGCTATCGCACCAATGACTCCGTCTACGACCAGGCCGCCATCGGCACCGAGGCCCTGCTCGACCTGGATCTGGTGGACCGGATCGAATACGTGCCGGGTCCCGGCGCCGCGGTCTACGGATCCAATGCTTTTTTTGGCGTCATCAACGTCATTACGCGGCAGGGCCGTGATCTTGCCGGACCGCAAGCGGCGGTTGCAGTAGGCAGCCATGGCGAGCGAAAAGCGCGTTTCAGTTACGGGTGGAATGACGGCGACGGCCGGGATCTGCTGGTATCGGCGACCGATGCCCACCGTCGTGGCCAGGACCTGTATTACCCCGAATTCGATACCCCTGCGCAGAATGGCGGCGTGGCCCGGCGACTGGATTACGACCGGTCGCGGAATTTGTTCATCAAGGCAAGCACCGGCGACCTGACCGTGTCGGCCGCCCACAGCGAGCGCACCAAGGGCGTCCCGACGGGCTCGTTCGGCGCGGTGTTCAATGCGCCCAACCAGACGCGCGATGCGCAAAGCTTCGTCAACACGAGCTATCAGCGGCGGCTGAGCGACGGCGTGGCACTCGGCGGGCAAGCCTACTGGGGCCGCTATGACTATGAAGGTGTCGGCACCTATCCGGGCGATCCCCCAACGACGAACGTCGATGGCGACCGGGCCATCTGGTGGGGCGGCGACCTGCATGCCACCTTCACTCAGCTTGCGCGGCAGAAAATCGTGATCGGTATGGACGTGCGGCGGGACGCGCGCCGCAATCAATACAACTTCGACATCGATCCGTACACGCAGTACATGGATGACAAGCGCACGGGCGACCGCCGCGGCGTCTATTTTGAAGACGAGATACGCCTGCCCGCAGGCTTCCTGCTGAACCTGGGCGCCCGCTACGACAATGACAACGTGACCGGCGGGCACTTCAATCCGCGCATTGCGCTGAACTATGCGCTAACACCGCGCAGCACCGCCAAGCTGATCTACGGCACGGCCTATCGCGCCCCGAACGCATACGAGCTGTACTACTCGGTGCCCGGCGAAGCCGGCCAGCTGCCCAATCCCGACCTGCGCGCCGAACGGATCTCGACGCGCGAACTGGTGCTCGACCATGCCTATGCCAAGGCGGGCCGCGTTACGCTGTCCGTGTTCCAGTACGCCGTGCGCGACCTGATCTCCTTGACGACCGAACCGGAATCGGGTGCCTTCATTTACAGGAACCTGGACCGGATCAGGACCGTCGGCGCGGAACTGTCCGTAGTGCACCACTTCGCGCGCGGAGCGCGCCTGCGTGCCAGCTATGCCTGGCACCGCGCACAGGATGCGACGACCGGAGAACGCCTGGACAACTCGCCCTCGCAACTGGCCAAGGTCAACCTGACCACCCCGGTGCTGCGCGAAGACATCCGCCTGGGCAGCGAAATGCAGTGCACGTCGGGGCGCCTGACGGCCAATGCGGCCACCGGCGGCGCCTGCGTGGCCAACGTGACCTTGTCTTCCACGCGCGTGATCCCTCGGGCCATGGTGTCGTTGAGCCTGTACAACGCGTTCGACAAGAAATACGCCGATCCCGCCGGGCCGGCCTTCGTGCAGGAAGCCCTGCAACGGCAAAGCCGCACGCTGCGCGCCAAGCTGGCCTACGAGTTTTGAAGATGTTTCGCCACATGCCGATCCGCATCGCTGTCCTGATAGGCAGTGTGCTGATGATCGTGTCCACCAGCACGTTCGGGCAGGCCGACGACGTCGCCCTCAAGGCGGCGTTCATCTATAACTTTGCGTTGTTCACCACGTGGCAAGGACCGTCGAACACACCCGACTTCCGCGTCTGCACGACGTCCGACGGGGAGCTGTGGAACAGTCTGCAGCGCCTGCGCGGAAAGCGGGTGGGCACGCGGCAGTGGGCGGTCTATCCGGTCTCCCTGGCCGAGACGCCGCCACGTTGCGACGTGCTGGTGGTCAGCGGGTCGGCCAGCACGCCCGCGTATCCGGCAACCCTGATCGTGCGCGACGGCGAGCTGTCGCCCAACGACAGCGCCGCCATTGCCCTGGTGACCGAAGGCAATCACGTCAGGTTCGATATCGATACCCGCGCCGCGCGGCGCAGTGGCCTGACCTTCAGTTCCAAGCTGCTGTCGTTGGCAAGGAGCGTGCTGTGACGGCCACGGTCCACACCGAAAAGAAGCCCATCACGGCATCGTTCAGGGTCGCACAGCTGGCGGCGACGGCGATCAGCCTGATGGTGGCGGGCTGCATCCTGACCGGCTTTCAGTTTGCGTCCCTGCAGCGGTCGCTGACGGACGACCTGAACGTGCAGGCCTCATTGGTGGCGGACAACGTCGCGGCGTCGATGATGTTCCTGGACCGGCGGGCCGCGGCGCAGACGCTCGACCTGCTGCAGCCGCCCCCTACCTGCTGTCCGTCACGGTCTACGACCTGGATGACACCGTCTTTGCCGAGTTCCACCGTCCGGACGCCGGGACGTCCGATGCCACACGTCTGGAACTGCGCTCCGAAGGAGTCGCCACCTCGCTCACACGGATCGCGGTCGCCCGCCCGGTGGCGTACCGCCGCGAAGCACTCGGACGAGTGGTTGTCGTGGCAAGCACGTCCCGAGTCGGCATTGGCCTGCTGCGCTACGTGGGACTGTTTGCGATGGCGACACTTGGCGCCTTGTCGGCCGCCGCGCTCGTCATGGCCAAGACCCGGGCGAGGGTCGAAAAAGCCGAGGCCCGGATGGACTACCTGGCGCACACCGACCCCGTGACCGAGCTGGGCAACCGCCGTGTCGTGTATGACACCATCGCGGCCCGCATCGCGACACGCACGGACCTAGGCAGCGATCCACGCAATCCGTCTGGCGGGCGATTCGCATTGCTGTTGATCGACCTGGACAACTTCAAGGCAGTCAACGATACGGCGGGCCACAGCGTGGGCGACGCCCTGCTTCGCAGGGTGGGACAGGTGCTGCGCCACGTGGTGCGGCCCGATGACGTCGTGGGACGTATTGGTGGCGATGAATTCGCCGTCGTGGCGTCGCCTATCGCCGATGCGGCCGAGGCGCTGGCGATCGCCGAACGCATTACTTCGGCGCTGGGGCGGCCTTTTCACGTCGACGGGCAGGAAGTGTTCGCCCGGGCAAGCGTGGGCCTGAGCCTGTACCCCGACGACGCTCAGAATCAATCGGACCTCGTCAGCAACGCCGACATTGCGCTGTACGACGCCAAGTCGCTGGGCAAGAACACCTTCGTCGCCTTCAAACGGGAAATGACGGTCGCGACGCAGTGCCGGGTCGCGATGGAACGCGATCTTCGCAAGGCCATTGACCGCGGAGAACTGGACGTCTACTACCAGCCGCAGTTCGACTGCGGGACAGGCATGCTGGTCGGCGCCGAAGCCCTGGTGCGTTGGCTCCATCCCGAAAAGGGGTTCATCGCGCCAGCCGACTTCATTCCGGTCGCCGAAGAATGCGGGCTGATCAGCCATATCGGCCTGTGGGTGCTGGGCCGCGCCTGCCGGGACGCCACCCGGTGGCCGGGCAAGGACACCGCGCCATTGACGGTGGCGGTCAACGTCTCGGCCAGGCAGCTGCGCGATCCGGCTTTCATTGACCGGGTCAGCGAGGTGCTGCAATCCAGTGGTCTGCCGCCGTCCCAGTTGGAACTGGAACTGACCGAAAGCCTGCTGATGGAAGATGTCGGCACGGCGGTCGCGTTCATGCACGCGATCCGCGCCCTCGGCATCAAACTGTCCATCGATGACTTCGGCACCGGCTATTCCTCATTGGCCTATCTGCAGACCTTTCCGATCAACAAATTGAAGATCGATCAGAGCTTCGTCCGGCAGCTGCCGTCCGAGCGCTTCGAGATCGCGAACGCGATCATCTCGCTGGCTCACGGCTTCGGGCTGAGGGTGATCGCGGAAGGCGTGGAATCTCCCGACCAACTGGCGTGGCTGCAGCACGCCGGCTGCGATGTCGTACAGGGCTACCTGTTTGCCCGGCCGATGGACCGCGTCGCGCTCCAGTCCCTCATGACGCCGGTCCAGTCAGCCGCCTGACCTTGCACAGGCTCGGCGCACCACGCGCGTCGCCCTGCACATCTAGTTCGCGCCGTAGCCTCCTCCACCGGGCGTTTCGATCTCGAACGCATCGCCCGCGGCCAGTTCGGCCTTGTCGGCGTGCCTGAGCATCTCGACCCGGCCATCGGCCCGCAGCACGCGCGCCACGCCCGGCGCGCCCGGCCCGCCGCCCGCACCGCCCGGCGCGGGGTGGATCCAGCCATTGGCCAGCAAGGACACGGTCATGGGCTCCAGGAAGCGCAAGGTGCGGATCCCGCCATTGCCGCCCGTCCACGCGCCAGGTCCGCCGGATGCCGGACGGATCTCGAAGCGTTCAAGCCGCACCGGAAAACGCAGTTCCAGCACTTCCGGATCGGTCAGGCGCGAGTTCGTCATATTGGTCTGGACCACCGACGTCCCGTTGAAGCCGCCGGTCAAGGCGCCGTCGGCATCGAACCGGCCCCTGCGCCGGAGCCGCCCGATACCGTCTCGTAGTACTGATGGCGGGCATTGCCGAACGTGACGTTGCTCATGGTCGGCTGACTGCCTGCCATCACGCCCAACGCGCCGTACAGGGCGTTGGTGACGCAGGTCGACGTCTCGACATTGCCCGCCACCACCGCCGCCGGGTAGACGGGATTGAGCATGGACCCCTCCGGCACGATCAGCGTCAGGGGCTTGAGGCCGCCTTCGTTCATCGGGATGTCGTCATCGACCAGCGTGCGAAAGACATACAGCACGGCGGCGGTGGTCACGGCGCGAGGCGCGTTGAAGTTGTTCGGCAATTGCCGGGAACTGCCGCTGAAGTCCAGCGTGGCGCTGCGGGTGGCGCGGTCCACGGTCAGGCGCACGTCGATCTTTGCGCCATTGTCGAGCTGCACCGAGAAGTGTCCGTCCGTCAGGCGTTCGATCGCACGGCGCACCGATTCTTCGGCGTTGTCCTGCACGTGCTTCATGTACGCATGCACCACGTCCAGGCCAAAGGTCGCAACCATGTTCAACAGTTCTTCGCGGCCCTTCTCGTTGGCGGCCACCTGCGCGTGCAGGTCCGCCACGTTCTGGTCGATGTTGCGGGCCGGGTAGGTGGCGCCCGCCAGCACGGCGCGCAACTCGGCCTCGCGCAGGCGGCCCTGTTCGACCAGCTGGAAATTGGTGATCAGCACCCCCTCTTCGTCGATCGTGCGCGAATCGGGCGGCATGGACCCCGGGGTGGTTCCGCCGATGTCGGCATGATGGCCGCGGCATCCCACGTAGAACAGGATCTCGGTGCCCGCGGCGTCGAATACCGGCGTCACCACCGTCACATCCGGCAGGTGCGTGCCACCGGCATAGGGGTTGTTCAGCACGTAGACGTCGCCCGGACGCAGGCGGCCGGCGTTGGCCTGCATGACTTCCCGGATGCTCGCGCCCATCGATCCCAGATGCACCGGAATGTGCGGCGCGTTGGCGACCAGGCCCCCTTGCGGATCGAAGATCGCGCAGGAAAAGTCCAGGCGTTCCTTGATGTTGACGGAATGCGCCGTGTTCTGCAGGCGATGGCCCATCTGCTCGGCAATCGACATGAACAGATTGTTGAAGATCTCAAGCATGACCGGGTCGGCGTCCGTGCCGATGGCCAGCGTATGCGGCCGGGGCACGGCCCGGTCGAGCACGATGTCACCCCGCGCCGTGGCGGTGGCCTGCCAGCCGGCATCGACGACTGTCGTGGCATTGGCGTCCGACAGCACGGCCGGGCCGGTCACCACATCGCCGGGTCGCAGGTCGGCGCCGCGGAACAGGGGTGCGTCGGTCCAGCCGTCGTCCGCGTGGAAGCGCACGGTATTCGCCGGCGCGAGCGGACGGTCCGCCGTGCGCGGGGACAGCGTCTGCGATGCGGTGCCGGATTCTTCCGGCCCGGTCGCTTCGGCCACCGCCGATTCGATCACCAACGCCCGTCCGGGCATCAAGAAGGCGAAACGCTGACGGTACGCAGCTTCGAACGCCGCCTGCATGGCCGCGGCATCCTGCCACGCGACCGGCAGTGCGGTATCGGTGCCTTCGTAGCGCAGATACAGCCGGCGGGCGGTGACGATGCCGTCTTCGTGTACGGCTTGCGCGACCAGTTCGGCCGTGGCCGCAGCCACCAATGCGTCGAGCGTGTCCGAAGCGTGCGCAAGTCCTGCATCGTCCAGGCGCAGTTCCACGGACCGTTCACGAATGACGGTCGGCACGGCCAGGCCCATGCCATACGCGGACAACACCCCCGCCAGCGGATGCACCAGCACGCGCGGAATGGCCAGCGCGTCGGCCACGCGGCAGGCATGCTGTCCCCCCGCGCCGCCGAAAGTGACCAGCGTGTAGCGCGTCACGTCGTAACCGCGCTGCACGGAAATCTTCTTGATCGCGTTCGCCATGTTGGCGACGGCAATATCCAGGTATCCCTGCGCAAGCTGTTCAGGCGTCGTGGCCTGACCGGTTGCCTGCGCAACCTGTTGCGCGAGTTCCGCAAAGCGGGTGCGAACGACATCGGCGTCGAGCGGCTCATTCCCGTCGGGCCCGAACACGCTTGGAAAGCTGGCGGGCTGGATGCGGCCAAGCATGACGTTCGCGTCGGTGACGGTCAGCGGACCGCCGCGGCGATAGCTGGCCGGGCCCGGATTCGCGCCCGCGGATTCCGGTCCGACGCGCAGTCGCGCGCCATCGAATTGCAAAATCGACCCGCCGCCCGCGGCCACCGTGTGGATGCTCATCATCGGCGCGCGCAGACGTACGCCTGCCACCAGCGTGTCGAAGACCCGTTCGAACTCGCCGGCATAGTGCGAGACATCGGTGGATGTGCCGCCCATGTCGAAGCCGATCACGCGGTCGAAGCCCGCCGTGCGCGCCACGCCGGCCATGCCGACGATGCCGCCCGCCGGGCCCGACAGCACCGAGTCCTTGCCCTGGAAGGCGCGCGCATCGGTCAATCCGCCATTGGACTGCATGAACTGCAGCCGCACGCCCGGCAACGCCGACGCGACCCGGTCGACATAGCTGCGCAGCACGGGCGACAGATAGGCATCGACCACCGTCGTGTCACCGCGCGCCACCAGCCGGATCAGCGGGGACACCTCATGCGACACCGACACTTGCGTAAAGCCCACGGCGCGCGCCAGGTCGGCCAGCCGCGCTTCATGCGTGGTGTGCCGATAGCCATGCATCAAGACGATGGCGATCGAGGTCAGCCCGTCCGCGAATGCGGCACGCAGGCCGGCTTCGGCGGCCGCCTCGTCCAGCGGAATCACTACCTCGCCGTCGGACGTCAGCCGCTCATCGACTTCCAGCACGCGTTCGTGCAGCAATTCGGGCAACATGATCTCGCGGTCGAACAGGCGCGGCCGATTCTGATAGGCAATGCGCAAGGCGTCATGGAAGCCGCGCGTGATCGCCAGCAGCACCCGGTCGCCCTTGCGTTCCAGCAGCGCGTTGGTCGCCACCGTGGTGCCCATCTTGACCACGTCGATACGGTGCGACGGCGTCGGCTCGTTGTCTTTGACGCCAAGCAACTGACGGATGCCGGCCACTGCCGCATCGGGGTAGCGCTCGGGGTTTTCGGACAGCAGCTTGACCGTAGCGAGCGAGCCATCGGGCCGGCGGCCGACCACATCGGTAAAGGTGCCGCCACGATCGACCCAGAAAGCCCACTTGCCATCGCCGCCGGCCACGCCTTCCGCTGGCGATCGTTCAAAATTGAGAGCGCTCATAACGACGACGCCGCGCGGGCGGCCTGATCGTACAGGCCCGACAGGGTGCGCAGCTGCGCGGCGATGTCGGACAGCATGTCGCCGTCCGACAGTTCGCCCGACACACTGGGCATCAGGCAGCGGCCGCGCACTTCACGAAAGCGCCCGATCAGCGCGCGTCCGGCTTCGGTCGTGCCGTAATGCACTTCCTTGCCTATCTTTTCCCCGTTGACCAATTCCATCGCCAGCATTTTCCTTAGCGAATAGTTGATGACATGCGTGTCTTCATAGTTGAGCGTGAAGCAGATATCCGCCAGCTTCTTGCGCCGGTCGCGATGATGCACGTGATGCAGCACCAGTATGTCCGTGACCCCCAGGTCGGCTTCGCCGGCCGCATGCATGCAGCGCGCCACCCAGCGCGTAAACGCGTTGTGCGACACGATCAGGCCGAACTCCAGTTCCGACAGGCCCGCGTGGGAGCCTTCCGCCAGATGCGCGGACGACAGGATGCGCAGCCGATCGGCGGCTTCGGCGGATGTGGCGCCGGGAATGGTGGCGGGCGTGGCGCGTTTGCGCCGGCTGGGGGAAGCAGTCATCAGGTCGGATCCAGGTCTAGCCGTTCCTTGCTCGGGGCGATTTCCGAGACGAGGTCGCGAACGCGCGCCTTATTGGGCAACGGCGCCACATCGTACTGCGCGCCGTCTTCCAGCCGCGCAACGCACGCATACACGACCTCGCCATCGACATGCATCATGCATTCCTTGCAGGCGTTGGCATTGATACAGGAATAGCGAAAGGCCAGTGTGTCGTCCAGGTGTTCGCGGATCCACCGCAGGCCGTCGAGCACCGACGCCGCGGCGCCCGCCGGCAGCGTGTAGTCGTCGATGCGGGTGTCGCCGTCCCCCACGCCGCGAGCGATGTGAAGCACGATGGGCTGGCCTGCCTGGCCGGGCTTGGTGATCGAAGTCATGCGTGGGCCTCCACGGCCGTGTCGATAGAAGAAGCAGGCAGGCGCTCCACCGCCTGTACCGCCAGCGTCCACTGGCCGCCCTGCCAGGCCAGGGTCTGGTTGACTGTCCACTCGTCCAGCATGCCCGGGTGATCATCCCGCTGATGCGCGCCGCGGCTTTCCGTGCGCGCGGTGGCGGCAATCACCACCGCTTCGGCCACCAGCAGCATATTGCGCAGGTCCAGGCCATCGACCCGCACCGGGTCTTGCGGACCCGTGCCGCCGGGCAGGGCATCGCCCAGCCGGGCGCGCAAGGCCTTGATCGCGTCGGCCGCGCGGTGCAGGCCCGCCTTGTTGCGGAAGGGGCCGACGTCGTTCTGCATCAGGTCCTGCAAGGCAACGATCATCTCGGCCACCGGCACCGCGCCGGTCGGGGACGACGCGCGCAGCCAGCCCACGATCGGCTCGGCCAGGGCGGTCAGCGCCGCCACATCAGGCACGGCCGCGCCCTGCACTGCCGCCTCGCCGTCAGCCCCCGCCTGCGACGCCAGCGCGGCCGCCGACCGGCCCGCCACCGCGCCAAAGGTCAGCGCTTCCGTGATCGCGTTCCCTGACAGGCGGTTCGCACCGTTGGCGCCGCCGACGGCTTCGCCCGCGGCGAACAGGCCAGGGACGTCCGTCGCCATGTCCACATTCACCCGTATGCCACCCATGTGATAGTGGGCGGTCGGAGCCACCTCGATCATGGTCTGCGTCAGGTCGATGCCGTTGGCCGCAAGCCGGTCGATGATCGGGCCGAAAGCCGCGCGCAGCTTGGCTTCCGGCACATGGCGGAAGCTGAGGTAGGCGCCGCCCGCCGGCGTGCCGCGACCGGCTTCGACTTCTTTCAGGATTGCGTAGGTGGCCGCATCGCGCGTGACGGTATAGCCGCCGGACTCGGCCTGGTGCCCGTAGGATTCGACGAACTCTTCGCCCAGTCCATTCAGCAGCCGGCCGCCCAGCTTGTAGCGGAAGGGGTCCCACATGATCGGATCGAAGCCGACCAGGCGCGGCGCCAGGTGGCCGATCGGAAAGAACTGCACGAACTCCATATCGATCAGCCTGGCGCCCGCGCGCAGCGCCAGTGCGTAGCCGTCGCCGCCCATGTTGACCGACGCACTGTTGCGGCGGTAGAGCCGCGTCAGTCCGCCCGTGGCGATGATGGTGGCGGCGGCGCGGATCAGTACCGGTTGGCCGCTGGCCAGGTGCAGCGCCACGGCGCCCACGACCCTGCCCTGGTCCACCAGCAGGTCGACGATCAGCAGGTCGCCAATGCGCCGGATACGCTTGTCTTTGGCGACCTGCGTGCGCAGCGTGGTTGCCACCGCCGGCCCGGTATCCAGGAAGTCGACATACACGCAGCGCGGGCGGTCGTGGCCGGGCGCTTGGGCCTGGGTCAGGTGGCCGTCGGCGCGGGCCCAGCCCACGCCCCACTCGTCCATTTTCCGGATCGCCGCCACGCCTTCCTCGCACAGCAGGCGGGCGAGCGGCTCGCTACAGAGACCGCGTCCGGCGGCCAGCGTGTCGGCGTAATGAAAGCGCCAGTCGTCGGGTTCCTGTTCGCCCAGGGCCACCGCCACCGTCATCTGCGCCATGATGGTGGCACCGCCCCGGCCGATCAGACTGCGATCGGTCATCATTACCTGCTGGCCGGCGTCGGCGGCGGCAATCGCGGCGCTCATGCCCGCGCCGCCGGCGCCGACGATCAGGACATCCGTCTCGAGGACGGTCAACGGCGGTCGTTCCATCGGCAACTCCAGCATGACTGCAAGCAGTCGGGGTTAAGGAGCCGAAACGTTAACGTTTCGTCGATAAAATGTAAACGTATTCCTGGTTATATGGTTACGCCGCCATGACGTCATGACGCCGCGACCTATGGCGCGAAGCGATTAAGCATCTGCAAATCCCTTCGTTGCCGGAGCCCGGCCGCGGTCCCACCATGCACGGTACGCCGTCAAATCGGACGGCCCGGAGAGCAGCATGGGATCTAGCGATTTTCTGAAGGGTGACGCCGCCGGCATCACCGCATCCACCGAGCATAGCGCCGATGTCCTGGTGATCGGCGGCGGCCCCGCCGGCGCCTGGGCCGCCATCAGCGCCGCCGCCCGCGGCGCGCGCGTCGTGCTGGCCGACAAAGGCTATTGCGGCACGTCGGGCGCCACGGCCCCGTCGGGCACCGGCCTGTGGCACGTGCCGCGCGATACCGCGGCGCGCGAAAAAGCCAAGGCCAGCCGGTTCACCATGGGTGGCTTCCTGGCCGAGCACGCCTGGATGGACCGCGTGCTGGAGCAGACCTGGCTGAATGTGGAGCAACTGACCGAGTGGGGCTATCCCTTCCCGGTCGATGAACACGGCAGCCTGCGCCGCACGTCCTTGCAAGGGCCCGAATACATGCGCCTGATGCGCAAGCAGGTCAAACAGGCTGGCGTGCGCATCCTGGATCACAGCCCGGTGCTGGAATTGCTGGTGGACGATCACGGCGCAATCAGCGGCGCATCGGGCGTGAACCGCCAGACCGGGGACACCTGGCTCGCCCGCGCAGGCTCGGTGGTGATCGCGTCCGGCGGTTGCGCCTTCCTGAGCCGTGCCCTGGGCTGCAACGTGCTGACGGGCGATGGCTACCTGATGGCCGCCGAAGTCGGCGCGCACCTGTCGGGCATGGAATTTTCGAATGCCTACGGGCTGGGCCCGGCCTTCTCGTCGGTGACCAAATCCCTGTTCTACAACTGGGCCACGTTCTACGACAAGGACCGCCAGCCGATCGAGGGCGCCGGGTCATCGCGCGGCCGCAGCGTCATTGCGCGCACCCTGCAGACCGAACCGGTCTTTGCCTGCCTGGACCGTGCCGATACGCAGATCCAGGCCTGGATGCGCACCGCGCAACCCAACTTTTTCGTCTCGTTCGACCGGCTTGGCATCAACCCCTTCATCGACCACTTCCCGGTGTCCTTGCGGCTCGAGGGCACGGTGCGCGGCACCGGCGGCCTGCGCGTCGTCAATGACCAGTGCGCCACCACCGTCAGCGGGTTGTACGCCGCGGGCGATGCCGCCACCCGCGAACTGATTTGCGGCGCCTTTACGGGCGGCGGCAGCCACAACGCGGCATGGGCCATGTCATCGGGATTCTGGTCGGGCGCTGGCGCCGCGGACCATGCCCGCGACGCGCGGTCGTCGCGGCGCCGTACCCTGTTGCGGGCCGGCGGCGCGGGCTTGCACGGCCGGGGCCTGCAGCCTTACGACAGTCAGGCCGTGATCGCCGCCGTGCAGGCCGAAGTGCTGCCCTATCAGCGCAACTGGTCGCGCAATGCCGACGCCCTGGACGATTCGCTGGGACGGCTCGACCGCCTGTGGGAACAGGTGCGCGACAGCGGGCCGGCCGCCACGCCGCAGGACGCCGTGCGTGCGCGCGAAGCCGCCGCCATGCTGGCGACCTCGCGCTGGATGTATCGCAGCGCCCAACAACGCACCGAAACGCGCGGCATGAGCCGCCGCAGCGATCACCCGGGTGTCGATCCCTTGCAGCAATACCGCCTGCTCAGTGGTGGACTGGACGACGTCTGGACCACCACGGACCGGGTGGACAACCCGGCTTCATCCCCCTTGCCGCACTTACGGAGGCCACCCCGGCATGATCGAAATCGTCAGCAGCGAACGGTGCACCCGCTGCAATATCTGCGTGCACGCGTGCCCGACCAACGTCTTCGAGATCGTCGATGGCGGCCCGCCTCGCATCGCGCGGCAGCAGGACTGCCAGACCTGCTTCATGTGCGAGCTGTATTGCCCCGTGGACGCCTTGTACGTCGCCCCGATCGCCGACAGCCCGCTGACGGTCGACGAGCACGCCGAGGCCACGCAAGTACTGATGGGCAGCTATCGCAGCGCAATCGGCTGGGGCGCCAAACGCCGGCCGACCGCCGCCATCGACGCCAGCTACGAACTGCTTGAGCGAGCGCACTGACGCCGTCGCATGCGGCAGCCGCATGTAGTACCGGCATGCAGCGCCCGCATTCAGCCTTCGCGTTCATTCGACCCGACGCACGACCCGCGCGCCATGAAGCGCGCGTTCCCACCTTATTGCAGGAACCTTGAATGACCTTGTGGAAATCTATCGTGGGCGCGGCCCTGTCCGCGCTGATCGTGTCTGGCGCCCAGGCCCAGACAGCCCCCGCGGCGCAACCCGACACCATCCGTTTTGGCGGCTTTGGCCAGGGGTTTGGCCAGCCCTATGGCCTGGCGCTGCTTGCCATTGCGCAAGGCAAGGGCTTCCTGGCCGATGAGTTCAAAGGCACCTCGACCAAACTGACGTTCGAGTACTTCACGGGCACCGGGCCCGCCATCAACGAAGCGATCGCCAATCGCCGCCTCGACTTCGCGCAGTACGGGGCCTTGCCCAACATCGTCGGCAAGGCCGCGGGCTTACCGACGCGTCTCGTTGCGTCCTATGGCCCGACCACCGTCTTTGCGGCGGCGCGTGCCGATCTGCCCATCAACTCGTTCAAGGACTTGGCCGGCAAACGCGTCGCGGTGGCAAAGGGAACGGTGCTGCATTGGGCCTTCCTGAAGGGACTGGAAGCCAACGGCCTGACCCTGAAAGATGTGACGCTGCTCGATCTGTCGACGGCCGACCAATTGGCTGCGCTGGCGGCCGGCAGCATCGATGCCGCGGTGGGCACCAGCACGCTGCTGGCGCTGCGCGACAAGGGGGCAGTCAAGATCTTCTATTCGTCGAACGACGTGGGTCCGAAGGCCGCCGGTTTCGGTGCGATCGCGGTGACGGAAGCATTCGAAAAAGCCTACTCCGATGCCGTCCGCCGCGTGGCGCGAGGACTGGTCCGCAGCGCGGTCTGGCTGGCCGATGACAGCCACCGGGACGAGGCGCTGGCCATCTGGTCGAAATCCGGTGTGGCGCTTGCGTCATTGAAGGCAGAGTTCGACGGCGTGGCGTTCAAGAACGTGTTCAACCCCCGCATCGATCCCTTCCTGATCGAGCAATACCGCGATGCCATCGCGTTCAGCAGGGCCCAGAAGCTGATCCGCGCCGACATCGACCTCAAGCAATGGGTGGCGCCGTCGTATGTCGATGACGCCATCAACCAGTTGGGCGTGGCGGCCCTGTTCCCGGTGCGCCCCGCCGCGCCGTCCGCGGCGTCGTACTGAACGCTGACGGCCTGCCAAACAAGGACCGCGCCATGCCTCCTGCTTCCCCTCTTGCCTTGCCCGACCTTGCAGCGCCATCGCCGGGGCGCTCGCGGTCGTCGTCCGTTCCGGGATCGACGCGATTACCCGGCTCACGCCGGCTGGCGGCCCACCGGAAGTCACAACCGGCGCAAGGACAGCGGCGCGGGTTCGTTTCCTTGTTGTTGCCCCTGCTCCTGCCGGCGCTGCTGCTGGCGCTGTGGCAGCTTGCCGCATCGCGGGCGTGGCTGTCGGCCCAGGTCCTGCCCGCGCCCGCTTTCGTCTGGGACAGCTTTCTTGAACTCTGGCGCAACGGAGATATCGGCAGTGCACTGATGATCAGCCTGCATCGGATCGCCATCGGCTTCGGTGCCGGCGCCGTTGCCGGCCTGGCCGTCGGCATCGCACTGGCCAGTTCCGACAGGTTTCGCGGCTATGTCGAGCCTTTGCTCAAGGCGCTGTTTGCCGTGCCTTCGATCGGCTGGATTCCCATCCTCATCCTGATCTTTGGCGTCGACGAAGCGTTGAAGATATTGATCATTGCCAAGGCAGTCTTCGTACCCTTCGTCATCAACACCCAGCAAGGCATCCGCGATATACCAGTGGCCTATCGGGAAGCCGCCGCCGTGCTGCACCTGACGCGCTGGACGAGACTGACCCGCTTGACCCTGCCCGCTGCCCTGCCCGCGCTGTTCAGCGGCTTCCGCCTGGGCCTGAGTCACGCCTTCATTGCGCTGGTGGTCGTCGAGATGCTGGCCGCGACCGAAGGCATCGGCTACCTGATGGTATGGGGACGCAAGCTGTTCCAGATCGATGTCGTCATCGTCGGCATGGTGCTGGTCGGCGTGCTGGGCATGGCGCTCGATGCGGTGCTGCGACGTGCCGAGCGCCGGTTGAGCCGCTGGACCGTGCGCACATGACCGGCGCCCGCTACCCCAAGGCCGATGCACCGGCAACGGCATCCGTGGCCGCACCGCGCGCCACCGCCCCGTCCCCCGCCTGGCGCGGCGCGGCGCTGCCGCTTGCACTGCTGGCCGGATGGATCCTGGCGGTCGACACCGGCTGGTTGACCAATCCCCTGCTGGTGCCGCTCGCCCAGGTGGTGTCGGCCCCTTCACCGATCCCGATGGCCGCGAGATCTGGGGCGCCATCGGCTGGAGCCTGCTGCGCGTGGTGGTCGGCGTGTCGATCGGCGCGAGCATTGGCGTGGCCCTGGGCATAGGGCTGAGCCTGTGGCGGCCGGCCCGGGTCGCGGTCTCTCCCACCCTGCACGGCCTGCGACAGATCGCCTTGTTCGCGTGGATCCCCCTCCTGACCAGCTGGTTCGGCAACGGCGAAACCGCCAAGATTGTTTTCATTTCGCTGTCGGCATGCTTTCCGGCATTCCTCAATACCGAACAGGGCGTGCGCACGATTGCTCCGGCCCTGCGCGAAGTGGCCGACCTGGCGCGGCTGTCGGCCTGGCAGCGGGTGACCCGGCTGGTGTTGCCAGGCGCGGCGCCAGCCATCTTCATCGGCATCGAGATCGCGCTGCTGACGGCATGGATAGGCACGGTCGGCGCCGAATACGCCATCGGCGTGGGCAGCGGCATCGGCAGCTTCCTGGTCGCGGCGCGCGAAGGTTTCCGGATGGACCTCGTGCTGGTCGGCGTCGTTGCCCTGGCTGCTATCGGTTATGGCTTCAGCCGTCTTGCCCGCCGGCTTCGTATCACCTTCGTTCCCTGGCAGACCCGTTCATGACGCTTTCGATTTCTTCCGGCGGCCACGATGCCGCCCTGGCCCTGCGCCGCGTGGGCAAACATTATCCGGTGGGCGACAGCACGTTGCCGGTGCTGGAAGGCGTGGACTTCGCCCTGGCTCCCGGCGAATTCCTCAGCGTGGTCGGCGCGTCGGGCTGCGGCAAATCCACCCTGCTGCGCCTGATCGTCGGGCTCGACCGCGACTTCGAAGGCGACATCCTGATCGATGGCCGTCCTGTCGATGGCCCCGGACTGGAACGCGGCATGGTGTTCCAGGACCACCGGCTGTTTCCCTGGCTGACGGTGGCGGCCAACATCGGCCTTGGCCTGGACAGCACCTCGCTCAGCCCCCGCGCACGGCGCGCGCGCATCGACGACATGATCCGTCTGGTCGGTCTGAGCGGTTTTGCCGATGCCCTTCCGCATCAATTGTCGGGCGGCATGGCGCAACGCGCCGCCATCGCCCGCGCGTTGGTATCGGAACCCCGCATGCTGTTGATGGACGAGCCTTTCGGCGCGCTCGATTCGCTGACCCGCATCTACCTGCAGGAAGAACTGCTGCGCATCTGGACGGAGCGGCAAGTCACGGTGATCGTGGTCACCCACGACGTGGACGAAGCCCTGTTCCTGAGCGACACCATTCTGCTGATGGCGCCCCGGCCCGGGCGGGTGCAGGCGCGGATCGACGTCGATCTGCCTCGCCCCCGTGACCGATCCTTGCCGGCGTTCGGTGCGCTCAAGCACCAGATCCTGACGCAGCTGCGGCGCTAGGCGCTGGCGCCGCCGGCCCGGCTGCCTTTCTCAGCCGACCTGGTTGCGTCCCGAACTCTTGGCGCGGTAGAGCCCCGCATCGGCCCGGTTCAGGGCGGGTTCCAGATTGGGTTCGGGCGTCAGCCATTCCGCCACGCCAACCGACACGGTCGGCGTGCAGGCATTGCCCGAAGCCTGACCGGCCGCGCCGGCCAGCGCGGGCAAGTCCGCCGTTCCCGTGGATATTGCCTGCTGCAGCTGGACGGCAATGCAGGCGGCATCGGCGGCCGTCTTGCCCGGCAGCAACATGACGAATTCTTCGCCGCCATAGCGGGCCACGAGCGCATCGCCCTCCACGCAGGCTTGCAGCGACCGCGCAATGGCGCACAGCACGGCGTCGCCGTAGGCATGGCCATAGGCGTCGTTGATCGCCTTGAAGTGGTCCACGTCTATCATCAGCACGGCTAGTGGCGAAGCGTCTTCCACCGCGCGCTGCCGCAACACCCGCGCCACGTCCATCAACCGCCGGCGGTTCGCAATGCCCAACAAGGGATCCAGGGTGGCCAGCCGTTCCAGTTCCACGTTCGCGTCGCGCAGCGCCTGCGTCCGCCGATGCACCAGCGCTTCCAGGTTTTCACGCGCGCGCACCCGGCCCGTCACATCACTGAACGTGAAGACGTACCCCCGCTGGGAAGCTGGTTGCCCGCCACCTCGATGTAGCGGCCGTCGGGCTGCTTGCGGTCGAGCTTGAAATTGCGGCCCTCGCGCATCGCCTCTTCCCGCACCGCGATGTGATCGCGGGGATCGCCATCGCCGTATTCGCCCGTGGTGGCCAGATACACCTGCAGGTCATGGAAGGCGGCGCCGGGCCGGATCAGGTCTGGCGGCACGTCGAACAGCTCGCGATACCGATCGTTGACGAAAACCACTTCATGGTTGCGGTTGACCACCAACAGGGCCTGGTCGATACCCGATAGCGCCTCGAGCACCAGGACGGTGTCGGCATTGACGGACGAAGATACCAGTGTCTCGGAAGGCATCGAAGGGCGCCGCAGAAACGCCCGTGGGCGGTGCCGGGCGAGGTGGAAGAGCTGTCCGGCCGATCATATGCCACCCCGGCGTGGAGCGCGACCCCCTTGTGTCGTGGCCGCACGACGCCGGTCGGCAAGGGTTGCATAGCCGGGTACACGGCTTGCTCAAGCGTAGGTCGCAAGCGGGAATGGCGCGCCGCGCCGTCGTGGACTTGCAGGAGCAAGAACAATGAGCACACTCAAGAAGGGCGACGAAGTGGAATGGCAGACGTCGCAGGGCAAAACGACGGGCACCGTGACCAAGAAGGTCACGGGCAAGGCCACGGCGGGCGGCCATACCGCCAAGGCCAGCGCCAGCGAGCCGCAATACGAAGTCAAAAGCGACAAGACAGGCAAGACCGCCATTCACAAGCCCGACGCGCTCAAGAAAAAGTAAGGGAGGACAGGTGGGAACAGCCCTTGCGAATCCTGGTGCTCTCGTCTTGTCAGGAGCGCCCCGATGCGGCTGCACCACCTCAATTGCATCTCGACATGCCCGGTCGGCGGCCACCTCATGGATGGGCGCAGCCGCTGCTTCGTATGCCGCGGCCACCTGGCCTGCCACTGCATTCTGGTCGAGCCGCCCGATGGCGGTCTGATCCTGATCGACACCGGCCTCGGTCTGCGCGACGTGCATGATCCCAAGAGCCGGCTCAGCGCCTATTTCCTGGGCCTGCTCAAGCCTGAATTCCGCGAGGAAATGACCGCGCGGCGGCAGATCGAACGACTGGGCTTTCGAGCCGAAGACGTCCGGCATATCGTGCTGACCCATCTCGATTTCGACCATGCGGGGGTCTGGACGACTTTCCCAGCGCGGTGGTCCATCTGATGCGCAGGGAAAAAGACGCCGCCGAAGCCCAGGCTACCTGGATGGACCGGCAGCGGTTCCGGCCGCAGCAGTGGTCGTCCCGTCCCCGATGGCGCGTGTATGACCCGATTGAAGGCGAAGCCTGGTTCGGCTTTGCGCGGGCGCGCCCGCTCGACGGCTTGCCGCCCGACATTGCCTTGATTCCCCTGATCGGCCATACGCTGGGGCATGCCGGCGTGGCGGTCCAGCGCAATGGCAAGTGGCTGCTGCAGGCCGGAGACGCCTACTTCTATCATGAAGAAATGCGGCTGGAACATCCGCACTGCACGCCGGGCCTGCGCTTCTATCAGTGGATGCTGGAAAAAGACCGCGCCGCGCGCTTCGACAATCAGCGCCGGCTGCGTGAGCTGGCGGCATACCACGCGGCGGAGGTGGACGTCTGCTGCGGCCACGATCTGCATGAATTCGAGCGGCTTGCCGGACGCAGCGCGGCGGTTCCGGCGTCGGCCTTGCGCTCGCCCCGGTGATGGCCCCACGCCCGCCTGTCCTTACCTGTCCGGCGGGACGTCCGTTGGCATCCCCATCAGGCTGGCGATCGATGCCGACATGTCCAGGGCCTGCGGCATCAACGGCGCCGGGCGGGCAATCGGCGGACGGGTGGTGACGCTGCGCAGGGTCACCACGACGCCCGTCACCCGATCGCTGCTGGTCACATAGGGCGCAAGGTGCATCCCGAAACACCGACCGTTCCGGTCGGTCACCTGGCGCTCCTGCCTGCGCAAGGTGCGCATGACAGTGGCGACGTCCTCGGCCAGGGACGGAAGATCAAAGCCTTTGACCACGTCCGGCAGCGCTCCGCACGCATCGAGCAACGCCACATCGAACAAGGTGCGGCAGGCGGGGGTGTAGAAACGCACCGAGAGCTGGCGGTCGACGAACATCACCGCCGATTCGCTGGCGTGCCGCAGGTTGCGCAGATGGTCGCGTTCCGTGGCGGCCCGCTCCATTTCCTGTTCAAGCTCGGCAACGAGCGTGCTCAATTCCTGGTTTGCCGCCTGCAGCGCGGACTCCCTGGCCTGCAGTTCCTCGGTGGCGGTGCGCAGTTCTTCGTTGATGATCTGCAGCGCTTCGTTCGCCGCGTGCAGCGATCCTTGCCCCGATTCCGGCAAGGCATCGCCCTGCCTGCGCAATCCGGTCCGCACGCTGTGCAGATTCGACTCGATGCGGTGCACCGGCGCTTCGGGCGGCAAGCCGTCGCCCGTGCGATCGGATTCGGTTTCGTCGAACAGCACCAGGATGAGATCGGCGCCGCTGTCGCTATCGGTAAATGGCTTGGCGGCGATGCTGACGAGGAGGTGGCGGCCTCCGCGACGGAAGGACACCTGCGGCGAATGCACCGGCTGCCGCGACAGCGTCGCTTCGTGCAGCGCCACGCGCAGCGCGCCGCGCAAGGCCGGATGGATGACCGTCATGAGCTGGCGGGTCGGCTCGCCCGCCGAAAAGGCAAGGAAACGGCCCACCCGGTCGCACAGATGCACGATTTCGTAATCGTGACCGACGATGAGGCTGGGCAAGGCGTCGTGCTGCAAAGCGCGTCGATAGATCTCGCCACTCGCGCTGGATTTGAATGCCGGCTCCATGGCCACTGGCGCGTGCGTGGCCGGAGCCGGCGATTCGGCACTCGCAGCCGCGGCCGTCAGGCGGGCACGATACAAGCCGCGGCGGCTATCCACCGACACGAACCATTCGTCCATTGCGTCAGACCCTTCGTGTTCGCCCAACAGCAGATAGCCGCCGGGCACCAGGGCGTAATGCAGAATCCGCAACATGGCCCGCTGGATCGAATGCGTGAGCAGGGACAGACGGTTGCGCCACGCAACCAGGTGCAGCCGGGACAGGGGCGGATCCTGCAACAGGTCGTGCGCCGCGAATACGATGGCGCCCCGCAGCTTGCGGCTGGCCACGGCGTCGTTCCCGGACATCGCAAAATGCCGGTTCGTCACGGCACGCTCGATCAGGGCGAGGCGCGACGCGGGATAGCGCCCGGCACGGGCATGGACCAGTGCGGACGCATCGGACTCGGTGGCGAAAACCTGGACTGTCCCCGCCACGCCGGGCGGATTGGCCGCATCCATGAGCATCATCGCGATCGCATAGCTGTCTTCGCCCCGCCCACAGTCGACGTTCCAGGCTCGCAGGACGGGATCGCCCCGATGTCTGGCCAGCGCCACCAGCGCATCGCAGTGGGCCGCGTCCAACAGGACGGAAGGCCCGGCATCGAACAAAGACGGGCCGCCCCCGTCAGTTCCGCCAGCAAACCCAACGCCTCGGCTGGCCGGCCCTGCAGGTAGTCGCGGTAGGCGGGCAACCCGGCAACACAGGCGATGCGCAGCCGGCGCGTCACCCTGGGCACCAGCGCATCGCGCCGATACCGGCGAAAGTCGTGACCGGCATGGTGGCATAACAAGGTCAGGACGTCCCGCCAGGCCCACTCTTCCGCTTCCGCTTCCACGACGCTGGCGGAGGTATGCGGTTCGGCCATCACATGCCTTGAACGCGGGGCAACATGGGCATCCGTCATCTGGCGGATCAGACGGATGCGCGACGGCAACTGGTCGGACGGCATGCAGACATCCGCCCCGGGGCAAGGGGCGACATCGCTGGCCGCCAACACAATGCCACCGCCTCGACGCACGGCATGCCATCCCTGCGTGGCGACGCAAGGCTCCGCCATGAAACTCAGCGCGAACACACGCTCGCCGTAAGCCTGCGCCAATTCCGCCAGCCCCACGTCCACGATGCCGGCAAAGTCCGTAGCCATCCCCGCAGGGTCGGCGCCCACCCAGCCCTCATTCACCCTTAGCAGCTGCTGGGCGGGCGCAATGTAAAGATGTCCCCCGCGCGGCTTGAGCGGATCGGCAAGCCGTTGCACCGGAAGGTCCACCGCCTGTTGCAGGGCCAGCAGGCACTCGAGCGTGCCATCCTGCCCCGTGTCGAGGATGACGATAAAAATGGCATCGGTGCGCGGATCTACCTGACGGAAAAACGACGACAGGGCGTCGATCCGGCCTGCCATCGCAGCAATCGCAACGACGGGGCGCCGCGCGCCGGACGACAGCAGATCGGCGGCCGGGCGCGTCGGACGACACGGCATCGTAGTGGGGTTCATGGAACGGTAGACTCGTCAAATCTCACGCAATAATCATACGTCCAAGCTCCCCCTGGCGATAGGCCGCAATGCAGGACCGGTACTCGTGGAGTATCCGGTCCGCCAGTGCACACGGCCCACGGCGGACCGCAGCGATCTGGCGTCGGCGGTCAGCGTGGGCGTCTCCGCCGACACACGCACCGCCCTGCATTGCGATGGCGTTCTCAGCAGCCTGGACGGCATTTCGTAGCCGAAGCCGGTATCGACAGTCGTTCAAGTTTGAGCAGGCTCATTGGCCTGCCTGGCGCCATCAGTTGGGCGAGACATACCAGGGCTGAGCCCGGGGAAACCTGGCTTGGTAGGCTGCCCAATCCTCATGGAACGCCTGCGTCATGTAGGTAAGCTGGAAGGTGTCCGGCTGACGTTCGTCATACCGGATCTCGACATAGTCGGTTTCGTCACGCCACTGCGCCGTCCCATGCAGCGGGTCGCCCAGGTCCACCTTGACCGTTGCGTGGCGATACGTGAAGGCATCGGCCGCCGCGCGCAGATAATGGCGCGGCACGCTCAGAAAGACGGCGGCCACGCGGCCCGGCGCGGCGTCGCATACGATCGCCATTTGCTTCAGGTCGGGCAGGTCATCCAGCACCGGCTTTTCCGGGTAGAACGCCGACCCGCCCGTCACATCGCTGGTTGTCCGCACCCACAAGTCCCAGGTCTGCCGCTTCTGCCGCTGCATCTGTTTGCAGGGCGTTGCGCCCAGCTCTATACCGAGTGGCGACGTCCAGTCGACCTCGGCATGCGCGGCGCCGGCAAGCATCAGCACGGCCAGTACAAAGAGGCGTCTTGCCGCCATGAAAAACGGATTCCTGTGGGAGTCGTGCCGGGACGGCAGCCGCATCGGTCACGAATGAAAAGGCCGCGTATCGCTACGCGGCCGCCAGTTGACCTGCAGATTCAGCGCAGCACTTTGCGCGAAAGCACCGAGGCGGATTCATCGCTGTCGGACGCGTGGAACAGCCGGTGCGCCCGGACTTCGATCGGTTCGGCCAGGCCGAGCCCGTCGGCAGCGGCGCGCAGCAACTCGTCACTGGGTTTGGAGCAGAACACACCGGCCTTTTCTCCGGCGCCCCAAAGATCGGTGTCGAGCCGTTGCAGCCACGCCTTGTCTTCGTTCAGTGCACACCCGTGCCACGCGCCATCGGGTGATTTCAGCGCCACCACAAAACACACCAGCTTTTTGCGATCAATTGGCATAGCTTGCTCCCTCGTCTACAGACTACTGTGTCGGACCAGCATATGCAGTCAGTACAGCAGAATATAGGCGCGGGAGAAGCCGTGATCCAGCCCTGGATACCCAGGGAATTCACCAATGAATGCGCAGATTGTTCACCGATTCTGGTCAGGTGCCGAGGTTGTAGCTGCTACGGACGTCTTGCAGGGCAATCCGGAAGTCCTCGGCATATTTGCTCAGGCCCATGTAACCCGAGATCGACCAGTTGCAGCCCGTCTGGTCATCCTCATGCCAAAAAGGCTCGTGGACCATCAGGGCTTCATTGTGCTGGCGCAGTTCCGGACGTGCGTTGACCGCATCCTGGACCAGCATACGAATGTCTTCGGCGGATGCGAGGCGTTTCGGTGTGCTCATGTCGTCTCCTGAAGCTAGAGGGTGATCCCTCGTTGATGTTCGATGTCGTCGGCGATGCGCGAGGCGGCTGCGTCGAGCATGTCGTCTTCACAGGTAGCTGGCACGTCACGTAGCGTCAGGCCGGTGCCGCGGCAGACGCGCACGCCCGCAACCGTTTCATAGACGCTGCAGTCGGCGCTCCAGGTTCCGGATGGCTGCTGCATGGGCTGGATCTCGATGTCGAGAATCCGTGAGCTGCGATTGGGGCTGTATTGAATGGTCTGCATGATGGGACTCCGCCAGGCGACGGTTCACTATACGCCCGCCCCCGGGCGTCATGCAAGCAGCTTCGATGTGCGACCGCACAATGGCCGCCAACGTACATTGTCAAACGCGCTCTACAGTCCCCAGCACGGCTTCCGCCGGTAAACCGTACATTTCCCTGCCTGGATGACATGTCACAGCCGACCGTCACCGGAATGTCGCGGACGCAAAAACGGCCGCCTCCCGAAGGAGGCGGCCGTTCAAAGCGCTGCGATCGGCGAACCGCTCGGCTGGGTCAGACGCGCTGCGTCAGCTTACTTGCCCGAGGCCGTCTTGCCCGTCTTGGCGCCGCCCTGGTTGGCGTCGCTGGTGTACGGGCCGCCTGGCGTGCCAGGACGGTCAGGATCCACCTTGTCCGAAGGACGGGTCACGTTGGCAGTCGTGCCCGACTTCATCGTGCGATCCGAGCCGGTCTTGCCGGTGTTGGCGCCGCTTTGGACGTAGTTGTCGTTCACCAGAGGACCGTTCGAGCCGGGGGCCGGCGAGCGGGTCTTGGGCTGGGTGCTGTCGGCGCTACGGCCAACGGCAGCTGCGCCCGGAGCCTTCGTGGCGCGGTCCGAACCGGTCTTGCCGGTCTTGGCGCCGCCTTGCTGGCCATCACCCACGTTAGGACCGCCCTGGGTCATCTTGGTGTTGGCGCTGCCTGGCGCGGCGGTCGTATCGGTTTGCGCGAATGCAACCGTCGAGGCGGCGCCGATGATGGCGGCGAACATGGCTTTCTTGACGAAATTCGAATGTTTCATGGTATCTCCTACTTCGGTTGTCAGTACCAGGACCACAGCAATTGCTGTTCCTGCCCGCGTTTTCTCAGTCTTCCAGTTGCAGCAATTGAACCTGTGCTGGCCGGGTGCCTGAGGGACGAGGACTCATCCGCAAGCAGCGTGCCCGCGCGAACTGCTCCTGCGGCATCCTCCAAAGGACGGCACGTGGCTTGCTGCCAAGTGGGGACCCCACGTGCAGACCAAGGAGCACACCATGCAGGCAGATACCCAGAACACCTCGGCCAATAACGATCCCGATTCGGCAACGCAAGGAACGCATGCGGAACCGGTCATCAACAAGCGCCCGAACGACCCGAACTGGCTGGGCGTGGGATCGGAATCCGATGGCGGCGAGTCGCAGCAGATCACGCCTCAGACCAGCAATAAGAACTGACGCCTCGCGCATCCCAAGGAGAAGACAATGTCTACAAAAAGCCCTTCAGAAGGCAACGCTACGCCAGATGCCGGCACGGCGCGGGGCGCCACGCCAGGTAAACCAAAAGATGGCGAAGGCAAGGATGCCCGCACGATTGGCAATCATCCGACCGACCCGAACGCGCTGGGCGCGAAGGCCAACTTTCCACCGGGCGTGAGTGCCGAAGAGGCACATGATCCAGGTAACGAGGTCAAGAGCGGGCCTAAGGTGGAAAACCGCAGCTGAACGCTTGGCGCGGCCGCTGTGCCGCGCCTTGGCCCAGCTTGGCAACCGAGTCAGGGTCCGGTTCCAAGCCCGGCCAGAGTCTAGGACCCGGCGTCAGAAAATATGCGGCGTTGGCTCGTTCAACGAACTGCCTTCGCGCGGCGTGATGTCTTCCAGCGTGATATCCAGGTACGGGTCCTTGTCCAGATCCAGGGCGATCTGCGGCGTGCAATCGGCCAGCGCGGTGAACAGGTCATCCAGATACGCAAAGGCCAGCTTCGCGGCCACGTCGTTCAGCATCTTTTCGGTGGTGGCGAAGTTCGCGCCGGCGACATCTCCTACGTCCAGGCGGTAGCCCACGAGGCCATCATGCTCGGTCACGGTGCCCAGGTCGATGGTCTTGCTCTTGGTGTTTCTTGCAAGCACATGGCCCTGGCTTACATACAGCCGGTAGTGATGGACAGGGTGCGGCGGATTCGCGGTAGTGTCATTGGGCATGGCGCTGGCCTCCAGAAGTGCGTGTGTGGACGTTGTGCAGGATGGCCTGAGGCAGGCGCACGGCAATGCGCCTGTCTTGCGGCTGCTCTGCGGCACGGGTCTTGCAGCAATATGTGCTCCCGAGGCAGCCTCTGCCTTCGACCCACGATGGCCCGGCACCGTCCAGTGACGGTGCCCTGTTCCCTTACGCCCGGAGCCCGACCATGACGCAACACGCCCAAGCCCCCGAGGACGCGCGCAAACCGAACGACGACGATGATGGCTTCGGCCGAAAACTCTACAAGATGTTCGATACGTTTGCGGGCAAGGTGACCCGGTCGGCAGGTTCGCCGATCGCTTTCACGATGGCGCTGATCACCGTAGTGGTGTGGGCCATCAGCGGCCCGCTCTTCGGATTCTCGGAGGTCTGGCAACTGGTCATCAACACTGGCACCACCATCGTCACTTTCTTGATGGTGTTCCTGATACAGCAAAGCCAGAACAAGGATAGCGAAGCGGTGCACTTGAAGCTGAACGAACTGATCGCCAGCCACAGCAAGGCAAGCAACCGCCTGATCTGCATCGAAGACCTGGACGAAAAGGAACTGAAGAAGCTGACGGAGTTCTACCGGCGCCTGGGCGATCTGGCGGAGAACGACGCGCCGGTATCCGAAACGCACTCGCTGTCCCAGGCGCAGACCATGACCGATACCAAGCGGGATCTGCGCAAGGAAGCAAGCGGAAAGCAAGGGGCGGAGCATCCTGCGTAATGGCAGACTGGACGGTGGGTCTGCCCGGCAGGCCTGGCTGACCGATGCGCCGGCTGGTCAACCGGTCCTCCGCTTCAGCAGCCTGCCGATGCGGCGAGCCTGCGTAACGAGACCGCGCGCGAAGCTTTCAGTCCTGCTTGAGCGCGATCAGAATCAGGTCGCGCATGCGTTCGAATCCGCCCACATACTCGGGGCTTTCCGACCGCGCCAGCAGACCGGAATAGCCTTGCTCCAGGCGCGTTTCGATCAGCAGCGGCAGCCCGGGCGTGGCGCGCGCGGCGTGCAGCGTCGAGAGCAAAGCGGCGGTCAGCGCATCGGTCTGTCCGCCCTGTTCGGCCAGCGACGCGGTCAACGACGCGATCTGCCGGCTTTGATGCGAGATGGCTTCGACCAGTACTGCGATCTGCTTTTGTGTTTCCATGACGTGAAGTGCCTCAGACGTGATGGGCGGCATGCTAGCACGCGCATCCGCAGGCACTGGACGGAACAACGGCCACCCCAGGTGGCCGTTGCCGCTTGCTGTATTCCCGCTGCGCGCCAAGCGCATCACGCCGGCAGCCACGGAACATCATCAACCTGAGAAATGCCGGACCTCGTCAGCACGCTGAACGACCGCCGGCATCATCAGCAGGCTGATGAATCCTGCTCCGGATCAGCGGCCACCGCCACCCGCGCCACCGGCACCCCCTGCTCCGCCACCGGCACCGCCCATACCGCCACCGGCACCGCCCATACCGCCACCGGCGCCGGCGCCACCCATGCCGCCGCCCGCGCCGCCCATGCCGCCGCCGGTCGAACCTCCCATGGCGCCGCCGCCCGTCGAGCCGCCGCCCATGCCACCGCTACCAGGCGTGCCGCCCATCGAACCGCCGCCCATCGAGCCCGTGTTGCCGCTCATCGAACCGCCTGTGCTGCCGGCGCCGCTGCCGGTGCCGCCGTTCATGCCACCGGTGGTCGGACCGCTGCCCGTGGCGCCGCCGCTCATCGAACCGCCGGTACCATTCATCGTGCCCGTGCCGCCGGTGGTTCCCGACCCGCTACGGTTGTTCATCGAGCCGGTGCCCGTGCCCGAGCGTGTGCCCGTGCCGGCATTGCCCGACGCATTGGAGTTGCCACCCGAACGCATTCCCGGTGCCGTCGTGGCCGATCCCGGGTTCATTGTGGTGCCGGCGCCGGACATGGAACCGGACGTGCCGCCAGTTTGCGCCACGGCAATCGTGCTGGTGGCCGCAAGGATGGAAGCGATCAGAATGGAACGTGTATATCGAATCATGGTTGTCTCCTGATACTGCGTTTGAGAGATTCATGACCCGCAATCGCCGTGCCCGCGGCGGGCATCCATAAGCTTATGCCCAGCGTCCGCCCAGCGGGAAAACCACGGGCGGCGCGACATCGCGCTGTGAACAAACCGGTAAAGCTTGCCCGTTGCGATGCCCCGCCGCCCATGTTCGCGGCCTGGGATCCGGGGCTGCGTCGTGAGCCCGGAACCGCCGCGCGCGTGCTGTCGGCCTAAGCCGTCACATGGAAACCAATCCGGCCCAGCGACTGCATTTCCAGTTCGATCCAGTCGCCTGCCACCAGCGCTTCGGCCGCACTGGCGCCACCTGCCATCACGATCGATCCCGCCGGCAGCGTCTCACCGGCTTCCGCCACCAGACGCGCGGCCGCCACGAGCGAACGGATGGGATGCCCGAGGATGGCTGCCGTGGTCCCGATCTGAGTCTGCTTGCCGTTGCGCGACATGATCAGGCCCAGGTTCGAAAAATCGATGTCCGGACGATGCCACGCGCCGAGCACGATACCCGATGACGACGCATTGTCGGCCACCACGTCTTCCAGCGAGAACTTGAACGCCTTGTAGCGGGAGTCGATGATCTCCATGGCGGGCGCGATGGCTTCGACGGCGCCAAGGGCTTCGATGGCCGATACGGTGCCGGACAGCGGCTTGTTGAGCAGGAAGGCGATTTCGGGTTCGACGCGGGGATGCACCCGCGTCGACAGCTTGAGTTCGCCGCCCTCGTCCACGCGCATGTCATGGGTCAGGCGCCCCCAGATCATGTCGTGCACGCCCATCTGGACCATCTTGGCGCGGCTGGTAAATCCCATCTTCATGCCAATCCGGTACGCGCCGCGATCCACGCGGCGCTGGATGAGCATTTTCTGGACGTCATAGGCCTCGGCCAGGCTCATGGGCCGGCGTTCTGCGAACTGCTCGGCCTCATGAGGGGTGGATGCCGCGACATCCAGTTCGCGTGCGATCTCTTCCAGGGTCATTGACGATCCGCTCATGCCTTTTGCTCCTGTGCGCCAAATACGGCCCGGACGCTGCCCAGTCCGGCGATACGCGCCTCGAACCGGTCCGCGCCCGTGACGGCCACCATGGGGCCCAAGGCGCCCGTCATCAGAATGTCGCCCGCCTTCAGCGGCTGTCCACATTCAACCATTTTGCGCGCCAGCCACAACGCCGCGTTCAGCGGGTGGCCCAGGCATGCAGCGCCGGCGCCAATCGATACCTGGTCGCCATTGCGTTCCATGACCATGCCGCACAGCCGCGCATCGAAGGCATCGAGCTTGACCGGGCGATTGCCCAGCACGAACAGGCCGGATGAGGCGTTGTCGGCAATGGTGTCGACGATGCCGATCTTCCAGTTGGCGATCCGGCTGTCGACGATCTCGATCGCGGGCAGCGCATAGGCCACCGCCGATATCAGTTCGGCCATGGTGGCCTGCGTCACATCCAGGTCACGTTCCATGACCAGCGCGATTTCAGCTTCGACCTTGGGCTGGAGCAGCGTGCCGGCAGGCACTTCTTCGCCGTCGCACACGGACATGTCGGCGAACAGCATGCCGTAGTCGGGCTGGTCCACCCCCAGTTGGGCCTGGACCGATTTGGACGTCAGGCCGATCTTGCGGCCGACCAGACGGCGCCCCTGCGCCAGCCAGTGATCGGTATTGGCCTGCTGCACGGCATACGCTGCCGCAAGGTCGTTGTCCGGCAATGCCGTCCGTAGCGGGTCGATGGCAACGTGCGTGTCCAGGGCCGTGCGCAGACGCTGCGCAAGATCCGAGATCAACGCGGCGTCGGGAGTTGGTGTCTGCCCCATGCGTGTCCTCGTGGTTTTATGACGTATACGTACGAATATACGAGTTTTTAATGACGAAAAGCAAGCGCCATGACAGCACAGCCGCAGCGTCGCGTCCAGCCGCCGGCTGCGTCAGACCTGGACGCCCGCCACGATTTTCAGGCACTTCATGAACAGCGCCCGGTATTCGGCGGGCAGCACGCCGATGATCGCGTCCTCGACCTCTCTGTCGCGGGGCAGCACCCGCTGCAGCAGCGCAAACCCGCTGTCGGTAATGTGCACCGCGTAGGCGCGGCCGTCGCCCGCTGCCCGCATCCGCTTCAGGTAGCCCTTGCGCACCATGCGGTTGACCATGTCGGCCAGCGAATTGCGATCGAGCGCGATGTAATCGCCCAGCTGATTCTGCGTGGCGCCCGGATGCTTGCAGACCGTGATAAGCAGCGCTTTCTGGCGCGGCGTGATGTCCTCGTCCTGGAAGTGCTCCATGAACATGGCTTCAGCGCGGAAATGCGCGCGGCGCAGCAGGTGCGACGCCACGTCGGTCAGTTCGAACGCGGCAATCAGCGCATCGCGCTGCGCATCGGTCGGTTCCGCACCGGTAGCAGCGTCGGCGCCGGCGTCCGGACGGCCAGTCGGCTGGGGATCCGGGATGTCGCGCGGGTCGGAGTGGCGGGGCGTATCAGATGGCATGCGAAAGCGCTCAGGAAGACATCATTCGATCTTACCCGCCGTGGCGCGGCCGTGCCGAGGTGGCGCCAGGCCAACGGTTTTGCTTCCCAAAAACGCAAAGTGCCGGTAGATTAGTACGTATACGTCATTTGAGGACACATCATGTCGGTCAGACACCTGCGCAATTTCATCGGCGGCCGCTTTCACGACGGCATCCGTACCTTCGCCAAGCACAATCCCGCCGATGGCGCGCTGATCGCCCAGGTGCATGAAGCCAGCCGCGACCAGGTCGACGCCGCCGTGGCGGCAGCCCGGGCCGCCCTGCCCGGCTGGGCCGCGCTACCAGTCGGCGAACGCACTGCCTACCTGTATGCCTTGGCAGATGGCATCGAACGCCGCTTCGATGAATTCCTGCAGGCCGAAATTGCCGACACCGGCAAGCCGGTAGGCTGGGCCAGCCAGATCGACATTCCGCGCGGCGCCGCGAACTTCCGGTCTTTCGCCGAAATCGCGCGCACGCTGGACATGGAAAGCTTCATGACGGACACGCCCGACGGCCGGCAGGCGTTGAATTACGCCTATCGGAAACCGTTGGGCGTGGTCGGCGTGATCTCGCCCTGGAACCTGCCCTTGCTGCTGTTTACGTGGAAGGTCGCGCCCGCGCTGGCGTTCGGCAACACGGTGGTCGCCAAGCCGTCCGAAGTCACCCCCTCTACCGCGACGCTTCTGGCCGAAGTGGCCGAAGAAATCGGCCTGCCGCCCGGCGTCTTCAACGTCGTGCACGGCTTCGGTCCGAACTCGGCTGGGGAATTCATCACGACCCATCCCGACATCGACGGCGTGACCTTCACGGGCGAAACCGCCACCGGCAGCACCATCATGAAGGCGGTCGCGCCCGGGGTGAAACCCGTGTCGTTCGAACTGGGCGGCAAGAACGCGGCCCTGGTGTTCGACGACGCGGACTTCGATGCCGCCGTCGCGGGCGTGGCACGATCGGTCTTCGCCAATTGCGGCCAGGTCTGCCTGTGCACCGAACGTGTCTACGTGCACCGGTCCATCTTCGACAAGTTCGTGAGCGCGCTCAAGACGGAAGCCGAGAAGCTGGTGCTGGGCTGGCCGATGGATCCGGCAACGACCATGGGGCCGCTGGTCTCGCACGAGCATCGCAGCAAGGTCCAGTCCTACCTGAAGCTGGCCGTGGAAGAAGGCGCCACCGTGGTGACTGGCGGCGGCGTGCCGACCTTTGGCGATGCGCGCGATGAAGGCGCCTACATCCAGCCGACCATCTGGACCGGCCTGCCCGAAACGGCCCGCTGCATCAAGGAAGAGGTGTTCGGCCCGGTATGCCACATTGCCCCCTTCGACACGGAAGACGAGGCGATCCGCATGGCCAACGACACCCATTACGGCCTGGCCGCGGCCGTCTGGACCACCAACCTGACACGCGGCCATCGCGTGGCGCAGGCCATGAACGTGGGCCTGGCCTGGGTCAATTGCTGGTTCCTGCGCGACCTGCGCACGCCCTTTGGCGGCAGCGGCCTGTCGGGCATCGGCCGGGAAGGCGGTCGACACTCGCTACACTTCTACACCGAACCCACCAACGTGTGCGTGAAGCTGTGATGCCGCGCGGGTGACTGTCCAGCCCGGCCCCGTCGACCCTGACGGGGCACCCCGACCGGCGTCCGTCATGTCGAATTTCCGCATTACCCCGAACGCGCTCGGGCACAAATTCAAGCTCCATCAACTGCAGATCTTCGAACGGGTGCTCGAGCGCCGGTCGCTGTCGCGGGCCGCGAACGAACTGAACCTGACCCAGCCCAGCGTCACCAAGGCGATTTTCGAGCTGGAAAAGTTCGTGGGAGCCACACTGTTCGAACGGTCCAACCGGGGCGTGGTGCCGACCGAACTGGCGCATATGCTTGGCCGCCGCGTCAAGACCCTGATGGCCGAACTGCGCTACATGACCGACGAACTCAATGCCGTGCTGAGCGGCGAAAGCGGTCATGTCATCGTCGGCACGTTGATCGCCGCGTCGGCCAAGCTGCTGCCCGAAGCGATCGCGCTGCTGATGCAGGAACATCCGGGCATTCTGGTCACGATCACCGAAGGCCCGTCCTCCCACCTGTTCCCCGCCCTGGCGACCGGCGACCTGGATGTCGTGGTGGGCCGACTGCCTGAGCGCGACATTGCGCTGGGCTACTCCTTTCCGCTGGTCCACCACGCGCTGTACGAAGAAAAACTGTGCGCCGTGGTGGGCGCGCAGCATCCCCTGGCCGGCGAGACAGCCCTGGACCTGGCGGCGTTGATCGATCATCCCTGGATCCTGCCATCGTCGGATTCGCCGCTGCGCACCGCCGTGGAGCAGACCTTCTATCGAACCGGTCTGGGACTGCCCACCCGCCACATCGAATCCCTGTCCCTGCTG
Source organism: Pigmentiphaga litoralis (assembly GCF_048632615.1). GTDB lineage: Bacteria > Pseudomonadota > Gammaproteobacteria > Burkholderiales > Burkholderiaceae_B > Pigmentiphaga > Pigmentiphaga litoralis_B. The sequence continues at coordinate 4,429,549 of NZ_CP184479.1, read as the reverse complement.
ACCAACGTCGGCATCCTGCTGCGCACCGATGCGATCGCGCTGATGCCGCACGACGCGGCCGACCAGTTCCTGCAGCAAGGCATGCTCAAACGGCTTCCCATCGACACTTTCGGCCAGTTCGGCAAGGTCGGCTACTCGGTCCGCGCCCACCGTCAACTGACCCCGGCCAGCCAACACCTGATCGAATACCTGCATCGCATCGCCGACGCCCGGACTGGTCGCGCCGCCTAGCGTCACCTTGGTGCCTGACGCACCGTCTGGCACCATAGCCAAAACGAATATCCCGGACGCCAAGTTCTATTTTGACGAGAGCCCGCGCGCGCCTAGACTGAGCACTCACAGCGGAGACACGCCTATGACCGGATACGGCCCCCCATGAATTTCCTGCGGTGGATCGACGACCACGACCACCTTCTGAAACCGCCCGTGGGCAATCAGCAGATCTGGAAGGACACCGATTTCATTGTGACCGTGGTGGGCGGACCCAACCATCGCACCGACTTCCATGACGATCCGCTCGAAGAATTCTTCTATCAGATCAAGGGCAACGCCTGGCTCAAGCTGTGGGTCGATGGCAAGGAAGAACGCGTCGACCTGAAAGAAGGCGACATCTTCCTGCTGCCCCCCCATGTGCGCCATTCGCCGCAGCGGCCGGAAACCGGCAGCGCCTGTCTGGTCATGGAACGTCAGCGTCCGGAAGGCCTGCTCGATGGCTTCGAGTGGTATTGCCTGAACTGCGGCAGCCTGGTGCATCGCGTCGAAGTGCAGCTCAAGAACATCGTGACCGACCTTCCGCCGCTGTTCGAGGCCTTCTACGCCAGCGAATCCAACCGCACCTGCGGCAAGTGCGGCAGCGTGCATCCAGGCAAGCACGCTCCGATCGCGCAATGACGGCGCTTCGGCCCGACGCCGCGAAGGATGGCATCGTTGATGGTGTCATCGATTCCGCGGTCATCGATTTCGGCGGCGTGCAGCTGATCCGGCTGGTCGAGACCGAAGGACCGCTGTTGCGGCCGGCCGAAATCTTTCCGGATTCGACACCGCAGGATATCCAGGCCAACCTGGACTGGCTGGTCCCGCGCTTCTACGACCCGCACACCGACAGGCTGGTGATCAGCATCCAGTCCTTCCTGCTGCGCAGCGGCGGCAGGAACATTCTGGTCGACACCTGTGTGGGCGACTGCAAGCCGCGCGTGCGCGCCGATTTCGACCGGCAGCGATGGGGCTGGCTGGACACGCTCAAGGCCACGGGCCTGGGGCCCGAAGATATCGACATCGTGCTGTCCACCCACCTGCATGTGGACCACGTCGGCTGGCACACGACGTTGGTCGATGGCGCGTGGACGCCCACGTTCCCGAATGCGCGCTATCTGTTCACCCATCCCGAGTGGGCGTACTGGAAGGCCAATGAAGGCCATCCGGGGCTGCTGCGCACCGGAGACTACATTGGCGATTCGGTCTGGCCGATCTTTCACGCCGGCCTGGCCGACCTGGTGCCGATGGATTACCGCATCGATGACCTGCTGCAACTGGTGCCCCTGCCCGGCCACACGCCGGGGCATGTCGGCGTTGCCATCCGGGGCGCCCGGCAACACGGCCTGATCAGCGGCGACGCCTTCCATCACCCGCTGCAATGCTGCTATCCGCAGTGGAGCACCCGTTTCTGCGCCGACCCGGCTCAGGCTCGTGCTTCGCGCGAAGCCTTGCTTGCGCGGTGCGCGCACGATCATACGCTGGTGCTGCCGGCACATTTTCCCGCGCCCACGGCAGGACGGGTGGTTGCCGCGCCAGAGGGCAGCGGACATGCCTACCGGTTCGAGTTCGACGGCGGCGGGATCGACGGCGCAATGCTCGACAACAGCGACAAAAGCGAATAACGTTCTTTTTTCAGCGAGTCTGACATGTCCACGACCTTTCGTTATTCCCGCGCCCTGGCCGGCGCCTGTGTCTGCCTTGGCCTGAACGCCGGCTTCATGGCGTCCGCCCGGGCCGACGTCAAGATCGGTTTTCTCGGGACGCTGTCGGGTCCGGGTGGCACCCTGGGCCAGGACCAGTACGACGGCTTCATGCTCGGCATTTCCAGGGCCGGCGGCAAGCTGGGCGGGCAAGCCGTGCGGGTCATCAAGGAAGACGACCAGCTCAAGCCCGAGGTCGGACGCCAGGCCGTCAAGAAGCTGATCGAACGCGACAAGGTCGACGTCGTTACCGGAATGAGCTTTTCCAACGTGCTGATGGCGGTCGTGCGCGACGTCGTGAACAGCGGCACGGTCCTGATCAGCAGCAACGCGGGGCCCAGCCAGTTGGCGGGCGACCAGTGCTCGCCCTTGTATTTTTCGACCTCGTGGCAGAACGACCAGCAGCACGAAGCCATGGGCAAATATGCGCAAGACAAGGGCTACCGCCGCATTGCGATCATGGCGCCCAACTACCAGGCCGGCAAGGAAGCATTGATCGGGTTCAAGCGTTACTTCAAGGGCGAGATCCTGAGCGAGACCTACACGCAGGTGAACCAGCCAGACTACTCGGTCGAGATCACGCAGTTGCAGACCCAGAAGCCCGACGCCGTCTTCATCTTCTATCCCGGCGGCATGGGCGTGAACTTCGTAAAGCAATATCAGCAGGCTGGCATGCTGGGGAAAACCCCACTGCTGTCCGGATCGACCGTGGACGGCACCACGTTGCCCGCGCTGAAGGAGATTGCGCTGGGCGTCATGTCGGCCGGACCGTGGGCGCCCGACCTGCCAAATGCGGCCAACAAAACCTTCGTGGCCGATTTCCAGAAGACGTACAACCGCATCCCTTCTGCGTATGCGGCCTATGGCTATGACGCGGCGCTGGCGCTCGACGCCGCCTTGAAGACCACGGGCGGCAAGGCCGACGGCAAGACGCTGTCGGCGGCGTTGGCCAAGACGAGCTTCCCATCGGTGCGCGGGGGTTTCCGTTTCAACAACAACCACTTCCCCGTGTCCAACTATTACGCGTTCGAGGTGGTGCGCGACGCGAGCGGGACGGTTAATCTTGCCACTCGCTCGACCGTGTTCCCGGATCACCAGGATCCCTACCACGCGTCCTGCAGCCTTCCTTGACCCGAATTGTCGCCGCACCCCATCGTCCGGGCTCGTCCCGGACGCCACTTCCCGGAGCACGCATGAAAACCGTAAAACTGATCGCCATCGCCTCCTTGATGCAGGCTTCGCTTGCCGCTGCCGCACTGGCCGCGCCCGTCAAGATCGGCTTCATCTCGACCTTCTCGGGCCCCGGCTCGGTGCTGGGCCAGGACCAGTACGACGGGTTCATGCTTGCGGTCGAACAGGGCAAGGGCAAGCTGGGCGATACCGATATCGAAATCGTCAAGGAAGACGACCAGATGAAGCCGGAAGTCGGCGTGCAGATCGCGCGTCAGATGCTGCAGCGGGACAAGGTCGCGATCGTGACCGGCGTCATCTACTCGAACGTCATGATGGCCATCCACCGCCCGATCACCAGCGGCGAAGTGTTCTTCATCGGCTCGAACGCCGGCCCCACGCCCGTGACCGGCAAGGGTTGCTCGCCTTATTTCTTCTCGACCTCGTGGAACAACGACCAGTTGCATGAAGCCGGTGGCGAGTTGACCAACAAGATGGGCTTCAAGAACGTGTACCTGATGGCCGCCAACTACCAGGCCGGCAAGGACGCACTGGAAGGCTTCAAGCGCACCTACAAGGGCAAGGTGATCGGCGAGACCTATACCCAGGTCAACCAGCCCGACTACTCGGTTGAAATCGCCAACCTGGCCGCGGCCAAGCCCGACGCGATCTACGTGTTCTACCCCGGCGGCATGGGCGTGAACTTCACCAAGCAATACCAGCAGGCCGGCCTGTCGACCAAGATCCCGATGCTGTCCAGCTCGACCATCGACGGTTCGACCCTGCCCGCGCTGCAGGAAGCCGCATTGGGCGCCGTGACCAGTTCGTCGTACTCGCCCGACCTCGACAACCCGGCCAACAAGCAGTTTGCCGAGGCCTATCGCAAAAAGTACAACCGCGAGCCATCCCTGTATGCCGCGCAGTCGTATGACGCCGCCCGCCTGCTGGCGTCGGCCCTGAAGAAGACCAAGGGCAACGTTGCCGACAAGGAAGCTTTCCGCGCCGCGCTCAAGGCCGCCGACTTCCAGTCCGTGCGGGGCTACTTTGCGTACAACACCAACCAGTTCCCGATCGCGCCGTTCTACCGCGTGGACGTGGTCAAGGGCGCCGACGGCAAGGTGGCGTTTGCGAACAAGGGCACGACCTTCGAGCGCAGCAAGGACTCGTACGCCAGCCAGTGCGAGATGAAGTAAACGATGGGGACCGCGCCTTACGCTCACTATTCCCCTGAAGATCTCGACCGGCAGTACAACGCGAGGGCCACTGTCGATGACCTCGCGCCCATCCTCGTGCGTTATGCCGAGGAAAGCCGGGTCGCGCGCGACACGCTGACGTGCCACACGGGCGTGGCCTACGGGCCGCATCCGGACGAGACGCTGGATATCTTCCCGGCAAAGCAGCCGGGAAGCCCCGTCCTGATCTTCGTGCACGGCGGCTACTGGCGCGCACTGTCGAAAGACGAGTCGTCTTTCATGGCGCCCGCCTTCGTCGACGCCGGCGCAACGGTTGTCGCCGTCAACTATTCGCTGGCGCCGGGTGCATCGCTGGACGAGATCGTGCGGCAATGCCGCGCGGCGCTCGCCTGGGTTGTGCACGAAATCCATCGTTACCAGGGCGACCCGGCGCGCATCCACCTTGCCGGCAGTTCGGCGGGCGGCCATCTGGTCGGCATGCTGCTGGCCGACGGATGGCATGCCGACTTCGGCATTGCGCCGGACACGGTCAAGAGCGCCACGCCGGTCAGCGGCCTGTTCGATCTAGAACCCCTGATCGCCACCCACGTGAACGCGTGGGTGCATCTGGATGCGGAATCGGCGGCACGGCTGAGCCCCTTGCAGCACCTGCCCAGGCAGGGGTGCCCGCTGATCGTGTCGTACGGCGAGACCGAGACCGCCGAGTTCGCGCGGCAAAGCCGGCAGTATCTGGAAGCCTGGCGCCACCGCGGCTTTCCAGGCCAGTACATCGACATGCCCGGCACCAACCACTTCGACGTCATCCTGCATCTGGCCGACCCGGCTTCGCCCCTGACCCTGGCGGTGTTCGCCGCGATGGGCATCGGCCCGGCGTCCGCATCTTCTGCCGAGAGATCCACCTGACATGTCCGCGACCCTCTTTTTCGCACAGGCGCTGAACGGCATCCAGCTCGGCGTCCTGCTGTTCCTGCTCGCCGCTGGCCTGACGCTGGTGTTCGGGATCATGAACTTCGTGAACCTGGCGCACGGCTCGCTGTACATGATGGGCGCCTTCATCGCCGCGACGCTCTACAACAACACCGGTTCCTTCCTGCTGTCGGCGGCCGGCGTGGTGGTCGCCATGATCGCGATCGGCTTCCTGCTCGATCGCATCGCCTTGTCACGGCTGTACGACCGTGACCACCTGGACCAGGTGCTGGCCACCTTCGGCATGATCCTGTTCTTCAACGAACTGACACGCATCATCTGGGGCCCATCGCCCTACAACATGCAGGTGCCGCCCATGCTGGAAGGCACGATTGACCTGTTCGGCATTGCGTACCCGCTGTACCGCTTCATGATCATCGTGGTCGGACTGGTGGTCGCCGCGGGCTGCTATCTGCTGATCCACAAGACGCGGGTCGGCATGCTGATCCGCGCCGGGTCATCGAACCGGATGATGGTCGGCGCCCTGGGCGTGAACATCCGCATGCTGAACACCCTGCTGTTTGCGTTGGGCGCGGCGCTGGCCGGTATCGCCGGCCTGATGGCCGGTCCCATCTTGTCGGTGCAGACCGGCATGGGCGAACCGGTACTTATCCTGACCATGGTGGTGATCGTGATTGGCGGCATCGGGTCGGTGCGCGGCGCGTTCCTGGCCGCCCTGATCGTCGGCGTCGTCGACACGCTGGGCCGTTCCATGCTGCCGTGGATCCTGCGCGAAGTGCTGTCGCCGTCGGCCGCGAACGCCGCCGGTCCGGCCATCGCCTCCATGCTCATCTACGTGATGATGGCGCTCATTCTCGCCCTGCGTCCGCAAGGCCTGTTTCCCGTACGTCACGGCTAGGAGCCGATGTGAAGATGACTCCCCGCACGATAGCCACCGTGCTGATCCTGCTGTTCCTGGGCTGCGTGCCCGTGTATGCGCAGATCGCCGGTGAACCGTTCTACCTTGCCCTGTTCGGGCGCGTGCTGGTCTATGCGATTGCCGCCGTGTCGCTCAACCTGCTGCTGGGGTATGGCGGCCTGGTCAGTTTCGGCCATGCCCTCTTCCTGGGGCTGGGCGCGTACTCAGTCGGCATCCTGAGCCACCATGGCATCGACAACGGCTGGCTGCATCTGCTGGCCGCCATCGTCGTCTGCGGCGTGGTCGGCGTGATCAGCGGCGCCGTGGTGCTGCGCACGACGGGCATCGCCTTCATCATGATCACGCTGGCATTTGCCCAAATGTTCTACTTCCTGACCGTCAGCCTGAATGAGTATGGCGGTGACGATGGCATGTCCATCTTCCAGGGCAGCAACTTCGGCATCCTGAAGCTGGACGAACCCCTGACGCTGTACTACACCAGCTTCGTGCTGCTGCTGGTGCTGCTGTTCGCCATGCACAAGCTGATCGGCTCGCGCTTCGGCATGGTGATCCGGGGCACGCAGACCAACGAACGCCGCATGAAGGCGATGGGCTTCGCGCCCCTGCCCTACAAGCTGACGGCCTATGTGCTGTCGGCCATCGTGTGCGGCCTGGCCGGCGTGCTGATCGCCAACCTGACCCTGTACATTTCGCCGTCCTACCTGGCGTGGACCACGTCGGGCGAACTGGTGGTGATGGTCGTGCTGGGCGGCCTGGGCACCCTGATGGGACCGGTGGCCGGGTCGGTCGCCTTCCTGATCATGGAAGAAGTGCTGAAGGCCTGGACCGAGCACTGGATGCTGGTGCTTGGCCTGATCATCGTCGTCATCGTCATGGTGTCGCGCCGCGGCATCATCGGCAATCTGCCAGGAGGTTCGCGATGACATTGCTGCGCGCAGATCATCTGATCAAACGTTATGGCGGCCTGACCGTGACCGACGACGTGTCGATGTCGGTCAACGCCGGCGAGATCCATGCCGTCATCGGCCCCAACGGCGCGGGCAAGACCACGCTGATCGGGCAGCTGAGCGGCGAAATCAAGTCCAACTCCGGCACCATCATTTTCGACGGCAACGACATCACCTCGCTCCCGATCGAACAACGCGTGCGCCGCGGGCTGGCGCGTTCGTACCAGATTACGTCGGTGTTCCCCGACTTCACGGCGCTGCAGAACGTGGCGTTGGCCGTACAGGCGCAGCGTGGCCACAGCTTCCGTTTCTGGGAACCGACCACCGTCTCGCGCGAACTCAACGATCCGGCGCACCAGGCGCTTGAACTGGTGGGCCTGGCGTCCCGCGCGAACACACGTGTCGGCGACATGGCGCACGGCGAACACCGGCAGCTGGAACTGGCCATGGCGCTGGCCTGCGAGCCACGCATGCTGCTGCTGGATGAACCCATGGCCGGCATGAGCCAGCGGGAATCCGAAACCATGACCGAATTGCTGCTGCGCTTGCGCGGCAAATACGCCATGTTGCTGGTCGAACACGACATGGAAGCCGTGTTCGCGTTGTCGGATTGCATTACCGTGCTGGTGTACGGCAAGAAGATCGCCAGCGGCACCCCCGACGAGATCCGCCGCAATGAAGACGTCAAGACCGCCTATTTGGGCGAAGAAGACGACGACCTTGCGGCTCACCCTGCCGCCCAGGAGGCCTGACATGGCGCTGCTCGAAGTCGATGACATTGCCGCCAGCTATGGCAACAGCCAGGTCCTGTTCCACATGGGCCTGAAGATCGAAGAAGGCGAATTCGTGACCTTGCTGGGCCGCAATGGCATGGGCAAGACCACCACCGTCAAGACCATCATGGGCCTGATGCCGCCCTCGCGCGGCACCATCCGGTTCGACGGCAAGCCCATCCACAAGGAACCGTCGTACCGCGTCGCGCGCTTCGGCGTTGGGCTCGTCCCCGAAGGCCGCCATATCTTTCCCAACCTGTCGGTGCACGAAAACCTCGTCGCCACGGCCCACAATGGCCTGAAACAGGCCAATCCATGGACGGTGGAACGGGTGTACCAGTTGTTCCCCCGCCTGCAGGAACGCCAGCGGAACCTGGGCGCGCACCTGTCGGGCGGCGAACAGCAGATGCTGGCGATCTCGCGCGCGCTGCTGACCAATCCCAAGCTGATCATTCTGGACGAGGCGACCGAAGGGCTTGCGCCTTTGATCCGTGCCGAGATCTGGTCCTGCCTGCAGACGCTCAAGAACGAAGGCCTGGCCATTCTGTGCATCGACAAGAACCTGGGCCCCCTGCTGCGGACGGCGGATCGGCACTACATCATCGAGAAAGGCCAGATCGCGTGGAACGGCACGTCGGATGCGTTCCGGCGGGATGCGGATTCGTTGCGGGGGTATTTGAGCGCGGCGTGATGGGCGTCGGGAGAGCGCTGGGGCAGCTACTAACTAGCAAGACGTGGCGGTCGCTCCTCCTGAGCGTCCGCCGCGCTTCACCTCAAACCGTCGCCACTTCGCTATTGGCCGAGTCGTGGAACTGCATACGGTACAAGGACGCGTACAGGCCGTTCTTTTCCATCAGCTGCGCATGCGCGCCTTCTTCCACGATCCGACCCTGGTCCAGCACCACGATACGATCAGCGTTCTGGACGGTGGACAGACGGTGCGCGATCACCAGGGTCGTCCGGCCCTTCATCAGCCGTTCCAGCGACGCCTGCACTTGCCGTTCCGACTCGTTGTCCAGCGCCGACGTGGCTTCGTCCAGGATCAGGATCGGCGCGTTCTTGATCAGCGCGCGGGCGATGGCCAGACGCTGACGTTGCCCGCCCGACAGATGCGCGGCATTTTCGCCCACGCGGCTGTGGATGCCGTTGGGCAGGGAATCGACCCATTCGATCAGATTGGCATCGGCCAGCGCGCTGCGGATGGCGTCGTCCGAAGGTTTGCCGTTCACGCCATAGCCCACGTTGGCGGCAATGGTGTCGTCGAACAGCACCACGTCCTGGCTCACCAGCGAAATGTGCGAGCGCAGGCTTTCCAGCGTCAGCGCTTCAATATTCTCGCCATCTACGCAGATCATGCCGCCCGAAGGCAGCGTAAAGCGCGGCAGCATCGACATCAGTGTGGTCTTGCCGCTGCCGGACCGGCCGATGAACGCCACCGTCTGTCCAGGCAGGATTTCGCAGGACACCTGGTTCAGCGTCAGCCGGTCCGTGTTCGGGAATTGGTGCGAGACGTCCTTGAACACGATATGACCCCGCACCGGCTCGGGCAGCGTGCGGGTGCCCGTGTCGACTTCGACGTCCTGGTCCAGCAGCGCAAACACGCTTTCGGCCGACACCAGCATGCGCTGCATGGGGCTGGTGACATTGGCCAGGCGCTTGAGGGGATCCAGCATCTGGATCATGGCCGTCACGAACGCCGCAAAGCCCCCGACCGTGATCTGGTTGGATCCGGACTGATTCAGTGCGGTTGCCACCACGATGGCCAGTGCCACGGCGGCAATGGTTTGCGTGATGGGCGACGCAGCGGCCGACGCCACGGTGTTGCGCATCGCAAAGCGGCGCAGGCGGTTGTTGATTTCCCAGAAGCGGCTGTTTTCCTGCTCATACCCGCCAAACAGCTTGATGACCCGCTGGCCGTCGATACCTTCGCTGACCACCCGGGTCAGCTCGCCATTCATGACGATCGTTTCGCGATTGATCCGGCGAATGCGCTGCGAAATGCGCCGCATGATGAAGGCTGACAGCGGGAACGCCACCACGGCGATCAGCGTCATCTGCCAGGACAGGTACAGCAGCACACCGACCAGGAACACCACGATCAGGGTTTCGCGCACCAGGGTCGTGATGACATCGGTGGCCAGTTGCATGACATTGGTGGCGTCGACCACGAAGCGATTCAGCAGCACCGACGAGCCCATGCTCTTGAAGTAGGTATCGGGCAGCCGCAGCAGCCGGTCGAACATTTCCTTGCGCAGGTCCGCCAGCACGCTGTTCGCCACCCAGGCCAGCAGGTATTCGCTGGCGAAAGACAACACCCCCGCACCAGGAAGATGCCGATGATGATGGCCGGCACCGTGTATACATAATGCGGCTTGGCGCCACTGAAACCGCCGTCCAGCATCGGCTTCATCAGCACGGCCAGCAGCGGCTGGGACGCGGCGACGCCCACAAGGCACAGCAGGCCCATGGCCAGACGCGGCCAATAACGGAGGACGCGCCCGTAGATCTGGCGCCAGAGATAGGTTTTGACAGGTTGGGAAGTCACTGCTTGCTCATGAACGCGCCGTGGCTGACGTGGCCGTGCCCGGGGCACGGCCGCCTGACGCTTACAATCGGGGTCCGACCGATTGTACGCGGGTAGGCCGGCCAGGGCCCATTGAGCCGGCTGCCGATACTTCCCCCGCTCTCATTTTTCCGACATGACCGACTACCTGTATCTACGGCTGCCCAATTGGGTAGGCGATGCCTGCATGTGCCTGCCCGCGATCAAGCGGCTGCAGGCAGCTGGCCTGCCCATCATCCTGTGCGGCCGGCCCTGGGCCGAAGACCTGTTTGCCGGCCTGGCACCCGCGGGCTTCGTGCCGATCGGTAACGGCTGGCGCGCCGACCTGGCTGCCATCCGGTCCCGTTATCCGGTCGGGCGCGGCGCGCGGGGCGTCGTGTTCACCAATTCGCTGTCCAGCGCCGCCGCGTTCCGTCTGGCCGGCATCCGCGCCGCGGGCTATCGCGGCGATGGCCGCAGCCTGCTGCTCAAATGGCCGTTCAACAAGCGCGAAGGGCGCCATGAAGTCGAGATTTTCCATGACCTGGCGCGGCTGGCGTTGTGGCGCTGGGGAGTCGACGGTTCGGTGCCGGAAGAACCCGAGGCGACCCTGGGCCTACCGCTGACCGATGCGCATCATGCAGCGGCCGATGCGGCATTGGCCGAGGCGGGCGTGAACGAGCCGTTTGTCCTGTTGTCCCCCACCGCCACCGGACTGCACCACGGCAAGCCCAAGGCCTGGCCGGAATTCGGCGCCCTGGCCACGTCGCTGCAGCGCGACGGCTGGACGTGCGTCATCTGCCCGCCTGCGCACGAAGTCGAGCAGGCCCGCGCGGCCGTGCCGTCGGCAACGATCCTGCCTGCGCTGCCGCTGGGTGCGTTTGCTACCCTGACGCAACGTGCAGCCCTGGTCGTCTGCAATGACTCCGGCACGTCGCATGTGGCGGCGGCCGCGGGCGCACGGCAGATCACCCTGTTTGGCGTGACGCGGCGGGAACGCACCGGGCCATGGTCCAAGAAAGCCGTGTGTCTGGGGTCGGACACAGCCTGGCCGACCCTGGACGAAGTCGAACGGTCGGCGCGGTTCGCGCTGGTGGGCAGCAGCATCGCGGCGTTGCCCTGAGCAAGTGCAATGTCGATCTCGCCCGATCTTGAGCATTGCTACCATTGAGCAGTACTCGCTTGGTGTCGAGCGGACACATCGCTGAGCAGTTTCATTTTTGAGCGGCGCTTGTTTGCGGCGACATCTGTGACTGCAACTGGGGCCCTGCGTACTTTGACCTAGCCTGCCTAGGCCATGCGCAGCAGGGGCAATCACCTGCTACTCTCTGCGCCGCCCTCCGTTATTTACGACACAGGATTACCCCGATGACGCCTGCCCTGCCCCCCACCGCCTGTACTGGCTGCTGTCCGTAAGTCTGTTCCTGCTTCCGGCGACACTTGTGGGCGTCAAGGGTGGCTACGGCATCGCCGCCGTCATTCCGCTGCTGATCTCGCTGGCCTGCCTGGTGCCGCTGATCCGCAGCCATGCTGTGAAATGGAGGGAGGTTCGCCGCGATACCGCGCCGATCTGGGTGCCCTTCCTCTGCTTCTTCCTGGCCTTCCTGCTGTCCGTGATCATGACCGGCGATTCGATGCGCGGCCTGGACTATCCGAACCGATGGCTGCTGCTGATGCCCATCGTCTTCGTGCTGGTCGCCGCGCGCCGCCACATCGACTTCAAATACTTCTGGCTGGGCATCGCCGTGGGGTCGGTGTTGACCGGCATCGTGTCCACCTACCAGATCTTCAGCCTGGGCTACGGCCGTTCGCAAGGCTTCACCGCCGCCAACCCCTACGGCAACCTCAGCATCCTGCTTGGCCTGCTGTGCGGCGTCGGCGCCCTGTATGCCAAGCCGCGCAAGATCGGCATCCTGCTGGCCCTGGCCGGCTGGGGCGGCATGTGGGCCTCCCTGCTGTCAGTGACCCGGGGCGGCTGGCCGCTGCTCGTGCCCTTCGTCATCCTGCTGCTGATGCACCTGGCCCGCCTGCCCCGCAAGACCGCCGTCATCCTGCTGGTGGCCCACATCGTGCTGGTCACACTGGCCTTCCCGACCGCATCCCGGGTGATCTCCAACCGCATCGACGACGCCTCGCGCGACCTGTCCATTGCCGATCCGCAGAAGAAATCCGAAAGCTCGGTGGGCGCCCGCCTGGCCATGTGGAAAATCAGCTTCCAGATCTGGCAGGAACACCCCGCTTTCGGCATTGGCCCCACCCGGTACAAAGACGAGCTCCATCGCAAGAATACCGAGCAATTCAAGTCCAGCGACATCTACACGCAGAACGTCGCGCACCATGAGTGGCTGGATGCGATGGCGCGCGCCGGAACGGTCGGCGGACTGGCGTTGGCGCTGGTGTATGTGTTGCCGCTGGCCGGGCTGCTGCGTCGCCGTCACACACGCCCGGCGCTGCGGTCGCTGGGCGGTGCGGGGGTTGTGGCGATGATTGGTTCGTTCGGTCTGTATGGATTGACCAACACGACGTTTACGAATCACCCGTCCTTGCTGTTCTTCATCGTCGCGTTGTCGGTGGTGTGGGCGCAGTATCTGCAAGAAACGGACGCCGATCCGGCGACGCAGTCGTGGCCGCTGCTGGGGCGGACTCAACCCGTCGGTCGTTAATGGATAGCTGCGCAAGCTAAAGAAATCCCGGTAGCGGCATTTGATACGCCTCGTTATTATCGAAGCAGTCTATCTTACATCTACCCACGTTGACTAACAGGCGCCATGGAAACGATCAAGCTGTCGCAAGACGAAACATCAAGGCTGCTTTTGCTGTGCGAGGATCATTTCAACGATATTAAAAGTAAGCGAATTGCTCCGTCTAAGCTTCAAGAAACGTTTGTGGCGTTTGCCAACTCGGACGGGGGTGATCTATATGTTGGGGTCGAGGATGGCGCAGTGCAGGGTGAAAGATTAATCGGATTCACCGAACATGAAGAAGCAAACGCAATAATCACGACGTTGCTCGAAGAAACGCTTCCGTCCGTAGAAAATGTTGGAGTAACCTTTTTAAAGACAGAGGAAAATGGCTATATCTTGCACTTGGCCGTACCGAAAAGTCCGAAGGTGCACTATACAGCAAGTGGTGACTGCTTCATTCGAATCAATGCAGCGAAGCGGAAAATAAAAGGCGAAAGAATAACGCAGCTCGGATATTCGAAAGGAGCAGAATTATACGAACGCAAGCCTGTAGCGGATGTTGAGATCAAGGAATTACTGGAAAGCCGGTTACTGCTTGATTACATGACTCGAATTGGGTCGAAACTGGACGGGCCCACATTTCTTCGTAAGCAACGACTTTTGACCACGAGCGGAAGTGACCGCATTCCCAACGTGGGCTGCGTGCTTCTTTTTGATGACGTACCACAAGCAACGCTGGATACGCGTTGCGCCGTTAAGGTTTACAGGCTCAGAACCACTGATAAAGACTACAAACGAGAGCAGTTGGAGGAGATGCCTGTTACCATCAACGGGCCAGTAGAGCAAGTTATTCGAGGCACAATCGACCAGGTAGCCAGATACATTGACGGAGTGACATTTCAAGATGGAAATCAACTCGTCAAACTAAAGTATCCAGCAGAAGCACTTAAAGAAATTCTTGTGAATGCAGTTATACATCGTGACTATAGTTTAAACGACGATATCCATGTAAGGGTCTTCGATAATCGCGTTGAGGTCCAAAGTCCTGGACGTTTGCCCGGGTATATGAGCGTAGACAACCTCTATGAGGAACGTTTTTCGCGCAATCCCAATATCGTTCGCATGTTGCATAATTTGCCGAATCCAGTGAATCACGACATCGGCGAAGGGCTGGACACGGCAAAGAACGAACTGAAGAAGGCAGGTTTAATAGCGCCGATTTTCGAAGAGAAAGAAAATGCGTTTGTTGTCACAATAAAACATCAGAAAATTGCATCGGTTGAAGATGTGGTCTTAAGCTACTTTTACGACAATCCTACAGCAGAGATTACCAACAAGCTCGTAAGACAACTTAGCGGCGAAGACGACATGCAGAAGGTCAAGTTGGCTTTACAAAAGTTGCGAGCTAGCGGCCACATCAGACCGGTTGACGAAAGCGCAAACGCGTTCAACTTCAGGTATGTGAAGGCCTAATCGGCCATTGCAGCGTGGTACAAGTACAAGAACATTTTGGTGTCAGGCGTGCGACAGGTAAGGAGAGCCGCAGTGGTCAGCAAGAACACGATCTGCCTGTGGTACGACCACGACGCGCTAGAAGCGGCCAGCTTCTACGCCGACACCTTCCCCGATAGCGCTATCAAGGCAGTGCACACCGCGCCGGGTGACTACCCGTCCGGCAAGCAAGGCGACGTCCTGACCGTGGAATTCACGGTCATGGGCGTCCCGTGCCTGGGCCTGAACGGCGGTCCGACCTTTCATCACAGCGAAGCGTTCTCGTTCCAGGTTGCCACCGATGACCAGGCCGAAACCGACAGGCTATGGAATGCGATCGTTGGCAATGGCGGCCAGGAAAGTGCGTGCGGCTGGTGCAAGGATAAGTGGGGACTGTCGTGGCAGATCACGCCACGGGCCTTGACCGACGGGATGGCGGATCCGGATCAGGCCGCGGCAAAACGCGTGTTTGACGCAATGATGACCATGGGCAAAATCGATATCTCGGTCATCGAGGCGGCGCGTCGGGGGTGAGCTAGCGTTGGCGATCATGCCAACTTAGCCGTCGCGAGCCGCCATCGTTCATCGCGGGTGCCGCCGCCATCACCAGAGCAGTGCTCCACCTTTTCTACGAGAAGTATTTGTTTGCCTGATGCGCTGCAGCGCCAGGTGGCACGTGACCACCGCCGCCTGTTCTATTGCTCGTGGACCGCTCAAGCCATCAGGTGCGTAGCGGTGTCGCTTGGGCTGACGAAGCTGGCCTGGAGGTCCTCTGCTTTCCATCGCCTCACAAGCATCACGGTGAACGCAATGAACGCCGTCTTTGGAGGTGGCTGCCTTGGCGGCATTGCACACCGTGCCTTCGCCAGACTGACGATGCTTCGTTGTGCTGCCAGCATCCCACAATTTCGTCTCAGCTACCTTCGCTGGCACCCGTCATCAGCGCCACCTTCCATCGTTCTAGCCATCCACCGGCTCTGTGCAACTGCCGGACCAAGGCGTCCGTAAACAAACTCGACTCATATACGTCTGCCATCACCAGGCAGCATCCTTGCGACGTGACCCGCCTGGGTGTATCCTGTTTTATACAGAACGATGACGACCATATTTACGACTGCAGTGTTCGATTCTTGGTTCTCGCGGTTACGCGACAAGATGGCGTCAAAAAGAATTCAAGCGCGCATCGACCGCGCAGAAGGTGGAAACCTTAGTGATTGTGTTCCAGTCGGCCAAGGCGTCTCAGAGATGCGTGTGCACTATGGCCCGGGGTACCGGGTCTACTTCGTTCAACGTGGATCTGAAATCATTGTTCTATTGGCGGGCGGCGATAAGTCCACCCAAACCGAAGACATCAACGCTGCGTTGTTGTTGGCGCAGCAACTGCGGGAGTCATAAGCATGGGTGCCCTCAAGCTACAGAAGTGGGACAGCGCTGAATATCTGAAGACCGAAGACGACATGGTTGCGTACCTGCAGGCTTGCATGGATGAAGCAGGTGACGATGCGGCATTCATTGCGAAAGCGCTTGGGAATATCGCCCGTGCTAAAGGCATGTCTCAACTCGCCAAGGAGACCGGGCTGGGTCGAGAAAGCCTTTACAAGGCGCTGTCAGGCGACGGCAATCCGAGTTTTGCCACCATTCTGAAGGTCATGCACGCATTAGGGATCAAGCTGAACGCCCAGGTCAGCCAGGCGTGATCGACAAGCGTGATGAATCTACCTTCTGCGAAGCCGATCAATAATGAATGCGCGGCAGGCGCGCGTCGGGCGCATCCTCCTCAGCCGGCAAACGCACATGCACGCCACTGTCGATCCGCAGCGCCGACCACAGGCAGATGAACGCATCGAGCACGTCGTCGCGGCCATAGGCGGATGCCTGCCCCGCCCGTTCGGCAATGGCCTGCTCGGCGGACGCACGATACGCTTCGGGCAACAGCCCAAGCCGCATGTCATGCCCTGCCTGCGTGTGTTTGGATTCTGCAATGCCGATCAAGGGCTGATCGTGCAGCGCTGCACGGCGCGCGGCGAAGGCCACTTCGGGATGCACTTCGAACACGCGTGACGCATCCGCCGCCGACGTGGCCAGGGCGGCATCGACCTCGGCAATTTTCTTCAGCAGATAGAAGGCCTGCTTCGAGATCCCCACGCCAGCAACCGCGCGATGGGTCGCAAGGGCGTGGCGATACGCGTCGACGGCGGGAAGGTCCAGGCTTGCCAAGGTCTGGCGCACGGGGGTGTGGAAGACCGATAGCCCACGGCGTCCGCCAAGCAAGGCCTTCGCGGCTGAGTCGCAAGCGCGGTGTCCGGCGTCGGACAGTCCAATGGGGATGTCGATCGCGATGACCGCGGGCGCGGGCGCCCAGGCCAGCAGGTCGGCAAAGGTGGCAAAGACCGTGTGCCGCAGGCGGCCGGTCGACGCATCGTGCCTGGCCGCGAACCAGCCGGCGCGGCACGCGTCCACGCCGACGCAATCCCGTAGGGGAGACGATGCCTTGGCAGGCACGTCAATCGTCGCCGCCAATGACAAGCCCATCGCCGATTACGCCGCTAAACGGGTCGTTGTTGCCGCACTTTTCTGGCATGCAAGCCCACGTACGTCGATACTCAGCACGCCGACCTGCTTCTGCCCACGTACGTCGATCACAAGCACGCCGACCTGCTTCTGCCCACGTGCCTCAATACTCCAGCGCGACATCCGCCGGATTGCCAATCACCTTGCCCAGCTGCTGCAGCAACACATCCGGCACGCGCACACGCCAGTCTTCGCTCAACCGGACCACGCACTTGGCTTCGCCCTGGTTGTAGACGATCTCGACCGGCGTGCCAGGGTAGCCGTTTTGCGGTTCGGCCCGGTACGGCGACAGCATGTCCTTCAGCAGCTGCGTTTGCGCATTGCCATTCAAGCGGATCGACAGAGCGCGGGCCTTGGCTTCGCGCGCCATCTGCAGGTCCATGACCGCTTCAGCCACGATCCGCGTGCCGCCCGAATATTCGTCGTTGGTGACCTTGCCAGACACGATCAGCAACTGGTCTTCACGCAGACGGCTCCGGTTGGCTTCGTACAGTTCGTTGAACACCGACACTTCGACCTGCGCGCTGCCGTCGTCGAGCACCGCAAACACCATCTTGCCGCGGCGGGTCATCATCACGCGGACACCAACCAGAATGCCGGCCATCCATTGCAGGTCACGGCTGGGCTGCAGTTGCGCCAACGTGCCGCGCACGAAACGCTTGACCTCATGGCGATACGCATCGAAGAGGTGGCCACTGAAGTAATAGCCCAGCGCCGATTTCTCGTGACCCAGGCGTTCACGTTCGTCCCAGGGTTCAACGCGAGCCAGTTCGCCCGACAGGTCGGCATGGTCGTCACCGCCGAACAGCGACACCTGGCTGGCGGCACGCGCAGCCTGTTCGGCGCCTTCCATGGCGGTGCCGACCGTGGCAAGCAAGGCGGCGCGGCTGTCGGAAAACGCATCGAACGCGCCGGCCTTGATCATGGCTTCGATCGTGCGGCGGTTGACGGCGTTTTTGTTCACGCGGCGGCAGAAGTCGAACAAATCCTTGAAGGGACCGCCTTCTGTCCGCGCACGGATGATCTCTTCGACCGCGCCCTGCCCTGTACCCTTCACGGCGCCCAGTCCGTAACGGATCGTGCGGGGCGGCTTGCCCTTGGCGGCATGCTCGTCCTGCACCGGCTCGAACCGGTAGCCCGACAGATTGACGTCGGGCGGCAGGATCGCCACCTTGTTGGCGAGGGTGTCGGCCCAGAAGATCTGCATCTTGTCGGTATCGTCCATATCGGACGACATCGTCGCGGCCATGAATTCAGCCGGGTGATGCGCTTTGAGCCAGGCGGTCTGATACGTGATCAGCGCGTAGGCGGCGGTATGCGACTTGTTGAAGCCGTATTCCGCGAACTTTTCCATCAGGTTGAACAGGGTGACCGCCAGGTCGGTGTCATAGCCCTTTTCGGCCGCGCCCTTCTGGAAGATTTCGCGATGCTTGGCCATTTCCTCGGCCTTCTTCTTGCCCATCGCGCGGCGCAGCAAGTCGGCGCCGCCCAGCGTATAGCCGCCGATCAGCTGCGAGATCAGCATCACCTGTTCTTGATACACGATCACGCCGTACGTGCTTTTCAGCGTGGCTTCCAGGTCCGGATGGAAATATTCGGCCTTGGCGCGGCCGTGCTTGCGGTTGACGAAGTCATCGACCATGCCCGAACCGAGCGGGCCCGGACGGAACAAGGCCAGCACGGCAATAATGTCTTCAAAGTTGCTGGGACGCAGTTTCTTGAGCAGTTCCTTCATGCCGCGGGATTCGACCTGGAACACCGACGTGGTGTTGCCGTCGCTCAGCAGCTTGTACGCACCCAGGTCGTCCAGCGGCAAGGCCATGACGTCGAAGTCGCGCTTGCCTGGATTGAACTCGCGCACGTAGCGCACGGCCCAGTCCAGGATGGTCAGGTTGCGCAGGCCCAGAAAGTCGAATTTGACCAGGCCGACCGATTCCACGTCGTCCTTGTCGTACTGCGACATGGCCGTCTGGCTCTGGCCAGGCTGGCAGTACAGCGGGCAGAAATCGGTCAGTTTGCCCGGGGCGATCAGCACCCCCCGGCGTGCATGCCGATGTTGCGCGTCAGGCCTTCCAGCGGCCGCGCCAGATCGATCAGCGCCCGCGCTTCTTCGTCGTTGTCGTAACGTTCCTTGAAGGCAGGTTCTTCATTCAGGGCACGTTCCAGGTCCCAGGGGTCGGCGGGCGAATGCGGGATGATCTTGGACAGACCGTCGCAGAACATGTAGGGCAGGTCCAGCACGCGGCCCGCATCGCGGATCACGGCCTTGGCGCCCAGCGTACCGAAGGTGGCGATCTGGCTCACGGCGTCGCGGCCGTATTTGACCTTCACGTATTCAATGACCTTGTCGCGATTGTCCTGGCAGAAGTCGATATCGAAGTCAGGCATGGAAACGCGTTCGGGATTCAGGAATCGTTCGAACAGCAAGTCATAGCGCAGCGGGTCGATGTCGGTAATGCCCAGGCTGAATGCGACCAGCGACCCGGCGCCCGAGCCCCGGCCCGGTCCGACCGGCACGCCGTTGCTCTTGCCCCAGTTGATGAAGTCCTGCACGATCAGGAAGTAGCCGGGAAAGCCCATCCCGATGATGGTCTTGCATTCACGGTCCAGCCGCGTTTCGTATTCCTCGCGATGCGCCTCGCGGTCGGCGTCGTCGGGAAACAGCGTCAGCATCCGCTTTTCCAGGCCTTCCTTCGACAACTGCACCAGGTACTCGTCCAGCGTCACGCCATCGGGCGTCGGGAAGTTGGGCAGCTTGGGATTGCCCAGTTCCAGCGTCAGGTTGCATCGTTGCGCAATGTGCGCCGTATTCACGATCGCCGACGGGACATCGGCGAACTTCGCCATCATTTCTTCCGTCGACTGCAGATACTGGTCTTCGGTAAAGCGGCGCTGCCGGCGCGGGTTGGCCAGCAACTCGCCCTCGGCGATACACACCCGGGCCTCATGCGCCCGGAAGTCCTCGCGCGTCAGGAACTGCACCGGGTGCGTCGCCACGACCGGCAAGCCGCATTCGGCCGCCAGACGCATGGCCGCCTGCACATAGGTTTCATCGCCCTCGCGGCCGGCGCGTTGCAGTTCAATGTAGAAAGAACCGGGAAACACCGCCGCCCACCTGTGCGCCAATTCGGCCGCCGCAGGCAGATTGCCCTGCTCGATCGCCTGGCCGATGTCGCCGAACCGGCCGCCCGACAGCGCGATCAGGCCGTCGCTGAGCGTTTCCAGCCATTCCGGCCGCAGCTCGCCTCGCCCTTTGTTCTGATTGGTCAGGAACGCCTGCGACAGCAGTTCGCACAGGTTCAGGTAACCCTGATGATTGCGCACCAGCAGCAGCATGCGGAAGGGCTTGTCGCGATCGGCGTCGTTGGTGACCCACACGTCGCAGCCCGCCACTGGCTTGACGCCTTTGGAACGGGCCGACCGGTAGAACTTGATCAACCCGAACATATTGGACAGGTCGGTCAGGGCTACCGCGGGCTGGTCCATGGCGGCGACCTGCTTGACGAGGTCGGAGATACGCACCACGCCGTCGACAACCGAAAATTCGGAGTGGACGCGCAGGTGGACGAAGGGGGAGGCGGAAACGGAAGGCATCCTCTATTTTAGCTGCCAGTGGGCGACAGAGGCAGCGGCAAGGCCGCCGCTGTAACAGTTGAGTGGGACGAAGGTGTCCACCCCCTCACGCCACCATCAGATCGTCCAGCATCCGGTAATCGGGCAGCCGGGTGTCAATCGCCTTCCCGGCCCGCAAAACCACCCGGTCCGCCTGGAAGCGTGACAGCATTTCCGAGTAATCGCGCGCGCGCAGCACGATCAGATCGGCGGCGTCGCCGGCCCGGACGCGTCCGCGGCCGGTCAGGCCCATGATGTCGGCGGGGTTGCAGGTGGCGGCGGTGATCCAGTCGCCGATCGGGTGGTCCAGTTGCCCGATCTTGACGGCCTGGGTAAAGGTGTCGAGCATGTCGTGGTCGCCGTAAGCATGGAACGGATCGCGGCAGTTGTCGCCGCCCACCGCCACACGCAAGCCGCGGGCGCGCATTTCGTGCAGCAGGGTCACGCCGCGCCAGCGAGGGTCACGCCGTGGGTACGCGATTGCAGGTACATGTTGACCGTGGGCAGACTCACGATGTCGATGCGGGCGGCGGCGCAGGCCGCCAGGGTTTGCTCGATGACGCTGTCTTCCTGCAGCGCCAGGGAGCAGCAATGGCCGCACAGAATGCGGCCGGTAAAACCGACCTCGACCGCCAGCTGGGCGACGCGCAGCAGGGTGCGTGCTTCTACGTCGCCCGACTCATCGACATGCAGGTCTAGGTTCAGGCCTCGCTCGGTCGCCAGTGCAAAGATGTTCTTCATGGCGACGTCAAACTCCGGCTGACCAGGGTATTCGGCAGGCTGCGAAAACGGGTCACGCAGCCAAGGTTGCCGCCGGCATCGGCCACGATGTCGGCAAGACGGCAGCCTTCGTCGGTCAGAAAGATGTCGATGGGAGCGATCGATGAAGCCTGCAGATCAATGCGGCCGGCCCACTGCGCGCGCATCTCCTTGAAGACCGGGAACGAGATGGCCGCCTGGGGCTCCAGCGAATCCAGGTGGGTGCGGATCGCGACAACGCCTTTGGCATAGGCCGTCATCAGACCGAATTCCATGCGCCGGCGCACGTCTTCGGCATGCCAGTTGGCGACGCGGTCTTCGCCGGTGGCCTTGGAGGCGCCAGGAAAATCGCCGGTTGCGTTCGGCTTGCGTGGCGAAATATGGCCCTTGTCCAGATGCGTGTGGCAATCGATCATGCCCGGCAGCACCATGGAATGATCCAGGTCGGGACCCAGCTCAGCAGGCAACGCGCCCGCGGGTTGGACGCCGGCGATGCGGCCGCTGTCGATCAGCAGGTCGACATCAGACAGGTCAGCCTGGTCCTTCTCGCCAGTCAGTACGGACAGCTCGGTCAGACAGGTCGGCATGCGGACGTTGCGCAAGGCATAGCGGGCGGCGTCGGGCACAGCGAAGAAAGTCGGCGACAGGGGCGGGTTCGACAGCAATCGGTTCTCCTGGGGATGGCGCACGGCTAGGCAGCCGGAAAACGGACGGGTCTCGTTTTCCGCCGCGTTGCTTCGGTGCAGCAATGGATGGATCAAGAGTAACCGGAGAACAAAAAGGCCGGCAGGGTGCCGGCCGTGTTTGTCAGGGGAGGCATTCGGGCGCAGCCCGCTGGATACCCCTACGGTCGCCCGAAAGCTTTATTTGAATGGAACTGGCGTGGCAGCCTGCGCGCAGCGTGCATCTGGATCATGCGGTCCGGATTTCGTCCAGTAACTCCGGATGACGATCGAGCACTTTCAACAGCTTGATAAGCGCCAGTGGAGGTTTGGTCTTGCCGGTCTCGTAGCGTGAAAATGCATTCACACCGCCACCGAAAATCTCGGCGGCTTCACGTTGGTCAAGTGCCAGTTTTTTGCGCACATCAGCGATATAACGCGGATCCACGATAGATGCGTTTACCTGCCGGTTGAACGCGAGCATCGAGTCACTTACACGAGCGGCCTCGACGGTATCCAACACCTGCTCGCAACACGCCGGGCAACGTTGGCCGGCCACGTCCGGAATGACCGTCGCCACCCCACGGTACACGTAGGGAAGGTCGCGGGTTTCAAAGACCAGGTCTGCCACACCACAAGCGGGACACTTCACGATCAAAGCTCCTTAAAGGACACGATCACGACGTTCGCAGATACCGTGATTTTCACGTAAACCCGTCCCACCGCAACGACTGGCCGGTACACGTCTTGCCAGATCCGATGGTCACCATAGGTCGTCATGCTCTTGTAGAAATCCTTCGGGGTCAGTCCGAGCAACACATCAACCATGTCGGAATAGGACATGCTCAGGTAGGCGGCACCGAAGAGCGCTGAACTTGTGGCAAGCACTTGACCTGCTCGGACGAGTGCCTTGACTGAAGACAGCTTGGTATGCGGGACAGACTTTTCCACGAAATTATAACCTAGTAGGTTAATGCAGCACTCAGCCCTGTTGAGTCAATGAGAACGGAAGGGTCTCTTGCAATCAAGATAAACGCCCTTCAACGGTTGCGCGTGTCCTAGCAGGACAGACCGGTCCTATTGCCTCAGACGACAATGTCGGGCAAAAAAGCCGGCGCTTGCCGGCTTTTTTCAAAGTATCTGCCTTGCGTTCACTGCACCGCGTCCTCCGGCACGTCCACGTTGTAGTTCAACGCCAGCCGGCCGCCGTCGGCGTAGATGGTCTGGCCCGTGACGTAGCTCGAATCTTCGCTGGCCAGGAACAGCGCCACCCCTGCGATTTCATCGGGCCGGCCCAGGCGGGTCATGGGAATGCGCGACAGGACCTTGCGCAGGTTTTCCGGGTTGTTGCTGATCGTGGCCATGATCTCCGTATCAATGCTGCCCGGACCCAGGGCGTTCACGCGCACGCCGTGGGGCGCCATGGCCAGTGCCATCGCCTTGGTCATCTGGCGCACCGCGCCCTTGCTGGCGCCGTAGGCCAGCTGGTTCGACATGGCGAGTTCGGCGGTCATGGAGGACAGCATGATGAGGCTGCCGCCCTGCCCTTGCCGCACCATGGCGCGCGCGGCCCGTTGGGCGGTCAGGAAGGCGCCGCGCACATTCACGTTCAGGACGAAGTCGAGGTCGGCCAGTTCGAGGTCCAGGAATTCCGCCGCACGGATGACGCCGGCGTTGCAGACGCAAATGTCCAGCCCGCCGAATTCCGTTTCGCACAGGGCGACCATTCGGTCCACGTCATCGGGCTGGGTGACGTCGGCGGCCAGGCCGCGGACTTCGCCTTGCGTGGTGTCCACCGATGCCATCAGGCGCTCGGCGTTGCGATCGACCATGACGACGTTGGCGCCCTCGGCCGCATACCGCCGAGCGATGGCCAGGCCGATCCCGCCCGCTGCGCCGGTGACGAGCGCGGTCTTGTTCTCCAGCCTCATCGACTCAAACTCCCACATAGCGTTCGATCAATTCCGGGCGCGCCGCCAATTCCTCCGACGTCCCTCGCCACACCGTAGTGCCTTTATCCAGAATGAAGTTGCTGTCCGACAGGCGCATCAGCGCCTTGGTGTTCTTGTCGACCACGATCATCGTCAGGCCCTCGCTTTTCAGCCGCGCCAGGACGCTCCAGATCTCGGCGCGCACAATGGGGGCCAGCCCTTCCGTGGCTTCATCCAGCACCAACAGTTTGGGATTGGTCATGAGCGCGCGGCCGATCGCCAGCATTTGCTGTTCGCCACCCGACAGTTGCGTGCCCAGGTTGGACCGCCGCTCTTTGAGGCGCGGAAACAGTTCGTAGATCTTGGCTAGCGTCCATTGCGAGGCGCTGCCGTCATGTTTGGCGGTGGCGATCAGATTTTCTTCGATGGTGAGCGTCGGGAAGATCTGCCGGCCTTCGGGCACCAGCGAGATGCCCAGGCGTCCCACGCGGTACGGCGCCATGCCGTTCAAGGGCTGGTCGTTGAAGCGGATGGTGCCCGCCGACGGCCGCAGCAGCCCGAACAGGCAGTTGATGACAGTGGTGCGGCCCATGCCGTTGCGGCCGATCAGCCCGACGACGTCGCCGCGCCCGACTTCCAGGTCCACGTCGAAAAGCGCCTGGCAGCTGTCGTACTTGGCGGCAAGGTGTTGGATGGAAAGCATGCGGTCTCCTTGCGTCAGGCGTCTTCGTCATCGCCCAGATAGGCGCGGCGCACATCGGGATGGTTGCGGATCTCATCGATACCGCCGGTGGCGACGATCTTGCCGTACACCAGCACGCTGATGCGATCGGCCAGCGAGAACACCGCATGCATGTCGTGTTCGACAAGCAGGATCGTGTACTGCCCCTTCAATGACCGCAGCAATTCGATCGCGCCGGCGCCCTCGGCGGCGCTCATGCCAGCCATGGGTTCGTCGAGCAGCAGGATGTTGGGCTCCGCCGCCAGCGCCATTGCGATTTCGAGCCGACGCCGCTGGCCGTACGCGAGGTTGGCGACAACGGTGTGCTCGACATCGCCCAGGCGGCAACGCTCGATGATCGCGCGTGCCTTGGCCACCAGTTCGGCATCTCCCGACATCGGCCTCCAGATCGCGAATCGCACGCCGCGCTTGCGCATGGCGGCAATGCAGACGTTCTCGCTGACCGTGAAGCTGTCGAAGATCGACGTGATCTGGTACGACCGCAGCAGCCCCAGGCTGACGCGCTGCTGGATGGGCTTGCCGGTCACATCGTTGCTGCCGATCCGGATCTGGCCGCCGTCGGACCGCAGTTCACCTGTCAGCAGGTTGATCAAGGTGGTCTTGCCTGCACCGTTCGGGCCGATGATGGCGTGCAGTTCGCCCGGTTCGATGGACAGCGACACACGGTCGGTCGCCTTGAGCCCGCCGAAGCGTTTGGTCAGGTCCGTGGTCTGCAATCCCAATGCGCTCATGGCGTTTCTCCTGCAACGGGGGCAACGCCGGGTGCGCCCAGGGGCGCGTTCACCGGCGCGCCGTGTGACGCGGCCGACACGGTGGCCGCAGGCTGCCGGCCGGGAACGTCGGGCCGCTTGAAACGCTTGACCCATGAGAACCCGTCTTTTCCCAGCAGCGCGATCAGCACGATGATCGGGCCCATCAGCAGCATCCAGTGCTGGGTGATGCCCTTGAACATTTCTTCGAGCACCAGGAACACGACCGTGCCCAGAATCGGCCCCGTCACCAGGCCGATGCCACCGATCACGATCATGACGATCAGGTCGCCCGACATCTGCCACGACATGTAGCTGGGCGACGCAAACGCCGTCAGGTTGGCAAGCAGGAAGCCCGAGATGCCGGTGATGACGCCCGAGAACACATAGGCCAGCAACTGCACGCGGAACACCGAATACCCGAAGGCATTCACGCGGCGGGGGTTGATGTGCGTGGCGCGCAGAACCATACCGAAAGGCGAGCGCTTGAACCGGGCCATGACGACGGTGGTGACCAGCAACACCGCCCACGCGGCCCAGTACACCTCGGTGCTGCCGCTGAGTTCGAAGCCGCTGAAATTGCTGGGTGCATTGATGTTCAGGCCGTCATCCCCCCGAAAGTCGTCATGCTGACCATCAGGAAGTAGAACATTTGCGCGAAAGCCAGGGTGATCATGATGAAGCCGATGCCCGACGTGCGCAGGCACACGCTGCCGATGACCAGCGCCACCGCGGCGCATACCAGCACACACACGCCCAGCTGCGCCCAGCCGCTGGTCACGTCATAGAAGCCCAGAATGCCGACCGCATAGCACCCCAGCCCGATGAACAGCGCGTGGCCGAAGCTGACCAGTCCGGCAAAGCCAAGCACGACGTTGAGCGCACTTGCGGCCAGGGCATACACCAGGACCCGCGCAAAGAAGGTGACGTAGAAGGGTTCGCCAATGGCATTCGCCACGAAGGGCACGATGGCGAGCAGAAGGAAGAGCACTGGTATCACCCAGGCCCCGAACTTGGATCGAGTCATCGAAAACGTCCTTGCAAGAGATCAGCGGCGGGCGGCTGAAATGAGGCCATTGGGACGGAAGGCGAGTACCAGCGCCATCAGCACGTAGATCAGCATGGACGCAAGGGCAGGCCCCACTGCATTGGCAGCCGAAGGCAGCATCAGCTTGCCAAGCATGCTTGGCAGATAGGCGCGGCCCAGGGTGTCGATGATGGCAATCACCATGGCGGCAACCAGGGCGCCACGGATCGAGCCGATGCCGCCGACCACGATCACGACCAACGCCAGGATCAGCACGGGCTCCCCCATGCCCGACTGCACGGACAGGATGGGACCGGCCAGCGCACCCGCCAGTCCGGCCAGGCCCGCGCCCAGCATGAACAGCGATTTCTTGAGCAGGTCCACATTGGCGCCCAGTACGCTCACCATGGACGCATTGCTGGCTCCGGCCCGCACCAGCATGCCGAAGCGGGTCTTCTGGATCAGGAACCACGCCCCCAGCGCCACCAGCACGCCGACCGCGATGATCAGGATGCGGTACACCGGATAGGGCGCACCGAACACCGAAATGGCGCCGCCCAGGCTCTCGGGAATCGCCGCGTAGTACGGGCGATTGCCGAAGGTGACGATCGCCAGTTCATTGAAGAACATCATCAGGCCGAAT
The DNA here is from genome assembly GCF_048632615.1 of Pigmentiphaga litoralis. Taxonomy (GTDB): domain Bacteria; phylum Pseudomonadota; class Gammaproteobacteria; order Burkholderiales; family Burkholderiaceae_B; genus Pigmentiphaga; species Pigmentiphaga litoralis_B. The sequence continues at coordinate 4,402,252 of NZ_CP184479.1, read as the reverse complement.
GTGGCGAGCACCTGGTACAGGTGGTCATAGCGGTACAGCGGCCGTGCCACCATGTGTTCGAGCAGCAGCCCCACCAGCCCGCTGGAGATGATGGCCGCCACGATGGCGAACGTGAAGGATCCGCTGGCATTGAAGCTGGCGGCGCCGACAAAGGCGCCCACCATGTACAGCGACCCATGCGCAAGGTTGATGAAGTTCATGATGCCGAAGATCAGGGTCAGACCTGACGACAGCAGGAACAGCAGCACGCCGAGTTGCACCCCGTTGAGCAACTGCGACAGAAACAGCGAACTGATCATGGCTGGCTTCCGTAAAGGTTAGACGTGCGGCGCAAGAATGCGTTGCCCTTGCGCCGGTCCCATCAAGGCTTGCACTCGTTGACGTAGGCGTCCTGGTGATCCGTGAACACCTGCGCCAGTTGCTTGACGGCGAAGCTGTCGCCCTGCGGCACGATCTCGAAGGCGTAGTAGTTCTGCACCGGCATGTTGTTCGTGTTGAAGCGGAACTTGCCGCGCACGGTCGGGAAGCTGCCGCCCACGGATTTGACCGCCTCGGCAAACGCCTTCTTGTCGGATACCTTGCCATTCAGTTTGCGCACGGCGGCGTCGAGCAGATAGGCCGCGTCATAGCCGTTGACCGCGTATTCGGACGGCGTGCGCTGGTACTTGGCCTTGAAGCCTTCGACGAATTTCTTGTTCTGCGGGTTGTCGAGCACGGTGGCCCAAGGCGAGCCATAGATGGCGCCGATGGCCGAGTTCTTCATTGCGGCCAGGGTATTGGCTTCGATCAGGCTGTCGGAAAAGAACGGCAGCTTGCCCATCAGGCCGGCCTGGCTCAATTGGCGCACCACGTTCACGCCGATGGCGCCGGTGTAGAACGCGAACAGGGCGTCGGGCTTGGCGGTCTGCAGCTGTGAGATCTCGGCCGAATAATCGAGCTGGCCCAGTGGCGTGTAGACCTCGTTGGCGACAGGGCCGCCGTAGTACCGCTTGAAGCCCGCCAGCTTGTCCTTGCCTGCCTGGTAGTTCGACGACATCAGATAGACGTTCTTGTAGCCCTTGTCCTTGACGTACTGGCCCATGGCTTCGGACATGCCGTCGTTCTGCCAGCCCATCACAAACAAGTTGGGCATGCACATCTTGCCTGCGATCGGGGCGGGGCCGGCCACGGTCGAGATCGCCACCACGCCGGACTCCTTGATGCGGCGCGTCTGCGCCATCAGGATGTTGGAATACCCGAGTCCGACGACCGCGTCGACCTTGTCGCGCTCCAGGAATTTTTGCAGGATCTGCGAGCCGACGTCTGGCTTGAGCTGGTCGTCTTCATTGACGACGCTGACCTTCTGGTCGCCGAACTTGCCGCCCAATTGTTCGACCGCGAGCATGAAACCGTCGTACTGGTCCTGCCCTTGCGCGGCCTGCGGGCCGGACATGACGGCCGAAAAACCGATCTTGATGTCGGCTTGCGCCGATCCTGCGGCCAGCAGCAAGCCGGCCATCACCAAAGCCTTGGTGGTGGATGTCATGGTGTGTCTCCGTCTGTGTTGTTATGGTTTTTTTGCGGGTCCGCGTCAGCGGCCCAGGGCCTTTGCCGTCTTGCCGGCAATGCCGAAATGCGTCTTGGGTATTTCGATGAGCGTGACGCGCACCGACTCGCGTGGTGCGCCGATCGATGTATGCGCGGCCTCGGTCAGTGCTTCGATCAATGCCGCGCACTGTTCATCGGTGCGGCCTTCCATCAATTGGACCTGGATCAGGGGCATGCGGTGCTCCTAGCAAAACAAAAGGGACTGCGGCGTCGACCCGACCGCCGCACGATCATCAGAGCTTGATGCAGACGTTGCGCAATTCGGTGTAGAACTCCAGCGAGTGCACGCCGCCTTCGCGGCCGATGCCGGACTGCTTGGCACCGCCAAACGACGTCCGCAGATCGCGCAGGAACCAGGAGTTGACCCAACAGATGCCCACTTCCAGGGCGCGGCCCATGCGATGCGCCACGCTGACGTCCTGTGTCCATACCGTGGCCGCCAGGCCGTAGGGCGTGGCGTTCGCCATGTTGACGACTTCGTCTTCGGTGTCGAAGGGGCTGATGTGACAGCAGGGCCCGAAGATTTCTTCGCGAATCACCGACGCCGTCTGCGGCAGGCCGGTCCAGATGGTGGGCTGCACCCAGGCGCCTTCGGACATGCGGCCCGGCATGGTCGGCACGCCGCCGCCGGTCACGATGGTTGCGCCTTCGGCACGCGCCTTGTCGTAGTAGCTCAGCACCTTGCGGCGATGTTCCTGCGACACCAGCGGACCGAAGTTCGTGCTGTGGTCGTTCGGGTCTCCCAGCTTGAAGCCTTCGGCACGCTGCTTGAGCGCCGCCACGAACTTTTCAAAGATCGGACGCTGGACGTACACCCGTTCCGTGCCCAGGCAGACCTGGCCGCTGTTTTCGAACGTGGAGCGGGCAATCCCCGCCACGGCCTTGTCGAAGTCGCAATCGGCGAACACGATGCCGGCGTTCTTGCCGCCCAGTTCGAAGGACACCGGACGGACACCCGTGGCCGCGGCGCGCATGATGGCTTCGCCCGTGCGCGTTTCGCCGGTGAAGGTGATGCCGTCCACACCCGGATGCGTCGTCAGGAATTCACCCGCCGAATCCGGACCGAAGCCGTGCACGACGTTGTAGACACCGGCCGGCACGCCCACGTCGTTCATGACCTTGCCAAGCAGCGTCGCAGTGGCCGGCGTTTCTTCGGACGGCTTGACCACGACCGTGTTGCCGGTCGCCAGTGCGGGACCCACCTTCCAGGTCATCAGCAGCAGCGGCAGGTTCCAGGGACACACCACGCCAATCACGCCGCGCGGCGCGCGCACTGCGTAGTTGATGGCATGGCCGCCGTCCGGAGTGTCCATGCCGAAGCTTTCGGTTGGCACATTGCGGATCAGGTCGGCAAACACCTTGAAGTTGGCGGCGCCGCGCGGAATGTCGACGTGGCTGGCCAGCCCGTGCGGCTTGCCCGTGTCCGCCATTTCAGCCGCCAGGAATTCATCGAAGTTGGCGTTGATGCCGTCGGCGATCGCGTGCAGCAGCTCGACCCGGTCTTCGACCTTGAGCTTGCCCCACGGCCCTTTCAATGCGGCGCGGGCAGCATCCACCGCCGCCCCGACTTCGGCCTTGCCGGCTTCGTGCACCATGCCGATCAGGCTGTTGTCGACAGGATTGCGGTTTTCGAATGTCTTGCCTGTCGACACCCACTCGCCGTTGATGAAGTTCCGGAAATCGCTCATTGCCTTGCTCACTCCAAAATTAAAGGACCTCTGCGAATTCCGGATCGCCGGCGCACAGGTATTCCCACATCCGTTCAAAAATCCGCCCGGCGCGCGTGGCCCGCTGCGCGCACTGGTCCGGCGTCAGTCCAGGGGCATCCGCCAAGCCGGCGGCGCGCAGTTGCAATTCGATGCGCGCGGCGTCTTCCAGGTACCAGGTCAGCACCACCGCCTCTTGGATCGACGGTGCCGCGATCACGGTGCCATTGCCTTGCATGACTACCGCCGGCCCCGCCCCCAGCGTGCTGGCCACGCCCGCCGCCTGGGCTTCGGTGCGGATCAGCTGCGGGTCTTGCCACAGCGGCACGACCGGCGAAAAGTACGAACCCATGCCATGCCGGGGCGACGGCGTGATGCCTGCCGCCGATAGGGTCATGACGTCGCGCGGCATGCTGCGGATCACGGATTGCACGTCGGGCCGGCGCTGGTAGATCTGCTGGTGGATGCGCACCTCGCCCAGCACGCCGTCGGGCAATTCCCCGTTGACCGGTACGACCACGCCGTCTTCGGTCGGGTCGATCAACCCCATGGGGCGGGCCGCGCATACCAGAAAGGAATCGGCGTCCAGCCGCAGGCTGCAATGGCCGTAGGCATGCACCAGGCCCGCGCGGGACAAAGCCCTGGCCGCAGCGCGCACCAGGCTTTGCTGGCGGGCGGTCGGCACGGCCCCCGCTTCGGGGCTGACTGCGTCGGCTTGGAAGTCGGTCATGTCTTGAATTCCGGGATATCGGGGCGCGATCCCCACATGCAGAACGACGACGGCACCATGGGGAAGTCGCGCGGACGGTAGGTCTTTTCGTCTTCTTCGGTGATCATGCGCACGCCGGTGGAGTACTCATAGATCATGCTGTCCGGCCCCTCGAAGTACAGGAACATGGCGCCGGATGTGGGATGACGGCCAGGGCCGAAGCGGATCGGGATATTGCGCTCGCGCAGGATGTAGTACGCGCGCATGACGTCGTCGATGCTTTCGACCTGGTGATTGATGTGCTGCACGCCAGGAAAGCTGGACGGGAACAACGCGATCTTGTGGTGGACGTCGTCAATCCGCAGCAGGGCCGCGTCACCGATGCGATCGCTGACCTTGGCGCCCAGCAATGTCGTCCAGAAGGCTTCGTCCCGGCGGCCGTCCAGCGTGCGCAAGCCGATATGGCTGAAGCCGGTGATGCCGGCATCGCGCGACCCGAAGAAACGGCGGCCGCTGTGATGCGGCGCGAACACGAGTTCGATGCGATTGCCCGACAGGTCATTGAAGCGGATGAAGTCGCGCGCATGGCGCTGTTCGGCTTCTTCCGCCGTGCCGCGCACGGCCCGGACACCCGCGTTTTCCAGCGTCTGCAACGCGTCGTCCAGTTCGCGGGCGGTGTCGACTTCAAAGGCCGCGGTGTGGTCACGCGCGTCGCCTTCGAAGTAGACAAGGGTATGGTCGCGGCTGTCGGACCGCAGGTAGACGGTCTTGTTCGACCGCTCGGCCACTTCCAGCCCAAGAACGTCGGTGGCGTATTTGACCGACGCATCCAGGTCGGGGGTGCCGAGCCGGACGTAGCGGATATCGTGCAAATGAATCACTGCCTGTCTCCTGACATGCGAACAATCGCTCGCTGTTCACTGCGCTTTTTTATAAGATAGACGCCGCGAATATCGAAGTCAAAGCGTTTTATCGAGATTTTCTGGTTTTCCCTAGATTCGATCCCGCGGCCCGAAACTCCTCTACACTTTGCGTTATCGACCTTGCCTTGCGATGCTTGCGCGTCGTTCCGTACTATGCCGGACATCTCCGCCGCCCTGCCCCCTTTGGCGCACGCTGCCGCCCCAACCACACTGGTCGGGTCGGCGTATGCCAGCCTGCGCCGCGACATCATCGAAGGCCGCCTGCCGCCCGGCTCGCGCCTGCGGGTGGAGCACCTGAAGGATTCGTACGGGGTGGGCGCGGGTACGCTGCGCGAGGCGCTGGCCTTGCTGGTGTCCGACGCGCTGGTGATCGTGCATGGCCAGCGGGGCTTCCACGTCACGCCGATTTCGCTGGACGACTTCCTGGACATCACCCGCAACCGGATGCTGATGGAAAGCGAGGCCCTGCGGCAGTCGATCGCCGTGGGCGACGATGTATGGGAAAGCCGGGTGATCGCCGCCTTTCACCGCCTGCGGCGGGCGGAAGAACGCCTGGCCGTCGACCGGCCTGGCCGCTTCAATGAATGGGAAGAGCGCAACCGCGAATTCCACCAGGCGCTGATCAGCGCGTGCGATTCAAGGTGGATGCACCATTTCCTGGGGATTTTGTACCAGCAGGCCGAGCGCTATCGGCGGCTGACGATCGTGCGTGACCCGATCCCGCGCGATCTGCACGACGAACACCAGGGCATCCTGGACGCCACGCTGGCACGCGATGCGGAACTGGCGTCGCGCTTGCTGCGCGAGCATATCGGTACGACCTTCGAGGCGGTCAAGCACCTGCCGGCGCACTTGTTCGATGGGTCGACACCGGTAGCTGCCATGCCGACGACGCTGCAGGAAGGCGCGGCGCCTTACGCCAATGACGCTGCGGGCATGCTGCATCCTCTTGACGCGGACCTGGCCGAAGACCGCTGACATGTTGATGTTGGCGTGCTGATCCGCTGACTTGCTGATTTGCTGACCTGCCGAGCCGCCGACCCGGCGTCCGCCGCTGACTGTCCCTGCCGGCCCCGATCAGTGGACGAAAAAAACCGCGTCCCTGTAAAGGAAACGCGGTTTTCTCCTGCGCGAGATGCCTTACAGATCCAGCACCAGGCTCTTGCCCTTGCAGCCCGACACGCAGACCATCATGGTCTTGTTCGATGCGCGTTCGCGTTCGGTCAGGACCGAGTCGCGATGCTCGGGTTCGCCTTCGATGACCGACGTTTCGCACGCGCCGCACACACCTTCACGGCAGCTGTAGTCGCAATCCACACCGGCGTCCAGCAGCGCGTCCAGCAGCGACTTGCCGGCCGGAATGTCCAGCGTCTTCTTGCTGCGCTTCAGCTCGACACGGTAGGCCGAGTCCTGCGCCGCTTCCACTTCGCCGGCCGCCGCAAAGCGTTCGACGTGCACATTGGGGAAGTTCAGTTCCGCGCACGCAGCTTCGAACGCGTTCAGCATCGGCGTCGGGCCGCAGCAGTAGAAGTGCGTATCGGCCGAATGCTGCGACAGGAAGCCTTTCAGGTCAGGCGGGCCGCCCTTGTCTTCGTCGAAGTGCGTGGTCACCAGCGCTTCGTGGCCCAGCAGCTCTTCCGAGAATGCCGCTTCAGCCTTGGACCGCGCACAGTAGAGCATTTCGACCGGCTTGCCCAGGTCGCGCAGGCGGTTGAACATGCAGTAGATCGGCGTCACGCCAATGCCGCCCGCCACCAGCACCGACCTTGGGGCGATCTCGTCCAGCTTGAAGTTGTTGCGCGGAGGAGAGATCTTGATGATCGTGCCGACACGCAGGTTCTCGTGAACGAACTTCGAGCCGCCGCGGCTGTTCTTGTCGTTCAGTACGCCCACCACATAACGGTTCCGCTCATTCGGCGAATTCCAGAGCGAATAGCTGCGGACCAGACCATTGTCCAAGTGCAGGTCGATGTGCGAACCCGCCTCGAACGGGGGCAGTTCGCCGCCTTCGGCAGCACGAAACTCGATGCTGATGATGCCTTTGGCTTCGTGGCGGATGGTGTGGATCAGGACCGGAATGAGTGAGCTGGTATTCATGGACGGATATCTGGAAGCGTTAGGCGCTTGCGCGCAGGGCGTAATCGAGGCTGGCAAATGCGTCGATTTCCACGGTCAGGCTGGGAAAAACAAGTGCGCTCACCCCGACCAGGGTAGAACAAGGATACGGCACCTGGAAGAATTCTTTCCGGGCCCGTCCGACTTCGTCCTTGTCCTTGATGTCGGTGACGTAAATGACCAGTTTATAAATATTTTCGACCGTACCGCCAGCGGCTTCGACCAGGGCCCGTATTTTGTTCAGGATCACCAGTGTCTGCTCGTACGTACCAAGCGGGGCGTCGACCGTCGATTCGGGGTTCGCGGTGACGCCGGACAACGAGATCTCGTTGCCCCGCACCAGACAGTTGGACCACGTCATCGTGTCGCGTTCGGGAAGCGACGGCGCGATGACGCGGCGGACCGGTGCGGGGGTGCTCATGCCGCCTTGTCTTGCAATTGCGCGAGCTGGGCCGACGCCAGCTTGCGCAGGTGGCGACGCAGACGCACGATGCCGATGTCATGCTGGTACAGGTTCTCGCGCTCGTTGGCGTCGGGTTCCATTTCTTCCAGCATCACGCGGTCCTGTTCCAGCACGGCCCAATGACGGGCTTCCAGCCGGTTCTGATACAGGAAACGCCAGGCATCCCGCTGCCAGCCTTGCACGCGGCGAACGCGCCAGTGGAAGGCGCAGGACAGCTTTTCGCTGATCGGTGTGTACATGCCGACGATGCCGAAGCTGCCGCCGGGGCCGCCAGACTTCGGATAGGGGATCTCGAGCAGCATGTAGTGGATGCCCGTATCGGCCCACTCGGTCCAGTCGAAATTCATGTTCCGCTGGCCCTTCTTTTCGAAGATGAAGCCAGTGGGCGTGTCGCGCACGCCGAATTCGGCAACCGTCGAGCCTTCCGCCATGGAATGCGACTGCTTGTGCAGGTAGGTCCCGTGCATCGGGTCCATCACGTTGTCGATCACGTAGCGGTAGTCACCCTTCCACTCTGCATAGCAAAGGAAGTTGGACCAAGTCGAATCGTCGGTCAGCTGTTCCGGCAGATTCAGCGGCGGCGGCGTGTCGACCTGTTCGCTGCTGTTGTACAGGAAGATGACGCCAGCGGCTTCCTTCAGATGAAAGTAGCGCGCGGCCTGCTTGCCTTCCAGGCTGCAGCCGGGGCTGCCTGGCACGCTGGTCACGACGCCGTCCTTGCGGATCTGAACGCCGTGGTAGCCGCAGGCGATCCGGTCGCCCATCGGGATGCCCTGGGACAGCGGCGCGCCGCGGTGCGGGCAGTGGTCTTCCAGTGCGTACGCCGTACCGTCGGCATCGCGCCAGATGGCGAACTTCTGGCCAAGACGGCGCAGCGAAATCGGCTTGTCGGTCACGAAGTCCGACGGGCAGATGGGGTACCAGAGGTCTTTCAGGCCGACGGCCAACAGCTCGTCAGGCGTTTGGAATTTGGTCTTCATTGCCGTACTCCTGCGTTAGTTGGCGAGCCGCGACAGCTCTTTGGCCAGAATCTCTTCCGTCCATGGACGTGCGTCCATGCCCGGCGGGCCATAGGTATTCAGATATTCGACCAGGCCCGACAACTCCTGAACGCCGCTGGTGAATGCGCGCTCGAGCGAATCACCCAGCAGATTTTCGTACGCGGTCGGCACGCGTTTGCGGGCCTGGTGGGGTTCCAGATAACGATCTTGCATCATTTACCTCCATTTCTCACCCGCTCGCGGATACGTTCGCGAACCGGGACGAAGTCATACGTTGGAAAACATTCGGTGCGGAACACGCCCCAGGCCGACCGTTCGAGTTCGACGTTCACCAGCGGCAGCAAGTGCGCGGGCACGTCGAGCGTCACGATCTGGCCAAATCCCATGGCCACGGTCCAGGAGACCACCTTCACGCCTTCGGGCGGAAAACGTTCCCACCAGTCCGCGTCCTTGAGCTTGGTCTGCACGGCGTCGAGGTTGTTCGACTGATCGTGCTTGAGCAGCACGGTCAGCAGAATATTGGGCGACGGCGCGGCGGCTGGAGCCGATTCGGGCGTGCTCATCATTGGGCTCGGGTCGGACATCAACGCTTGTCGGTCAGGAACTTGCCATCCGGACCCTTGGTGCCGACCTGGCGGCGCGTGTGGCCGTCCAGACCGCCGTCGATCGCCCATTCGGCAAACACGGTCGGGCCCGGTTCGAATTCACGCGCTTCCCATTCGGCGTCCAGGTAGTCGTCATCGGCGTAGTACTCGATCAGGCCGCCGGCCGGCGACTTGAAGTACCAGAAATAGGCCGACGAAATCGGGTGGCGGCCAGGGCCCAGTTGCGTTTCCCAACCAAGGCGCGACATGGCCATGCCGCCGCCGAACACCTCGTGGATATCGCGCACGGCGAACGCCACGTGGTTCAGGCCCGGCTTGCCGTGCGGCGGCTGCAGCAGGAAGATGTCGTGATGACCGCCTTCCGGCGCGCAGCGCAGAAAGGCGCCCTTGTTGGGGTAACGGTCGGAAGCCACGAAACCGAAGTTGTCGGTGTAGAACTTTTCGACGGCGTTCACATCTTTCACGAAGAAGACGACGTGGCCCACTTCGATCGGGGTGGCGCGCTCGTAGATCGGGCTGCGCTGGTTGCGGCGCGACTTGTCGGTCCAGGTGTTCATGCCAGCGACTTCCAGTGCAACGTCAATCTTGCGCGTTTTCTGGAAACGAACCGCCAGGCCGTTCGGATCGGTGCAGCCGATGCGGCCGGCGTTGTCGTTCACGTAGCCCGGCAGATTCTTCACGATGTCGGTAAAGCGCGCGATGACGTCATCGCTCGACACGCCCCACACCACTTCGCGCAGCGTCGGGCCGTCTTCGATGCCGGCTGGCAGGCCCGGGAAGTCGGTCGTCTTGGCGATCACGCGGCAACGGTTCATGGTTTCGAACACCAGCGACTTGTCGGTCTCCTCGACCAGGGTCATGCCCCAGTCGGCGAAGAACTTCTTGCAGGTCGCCAGATCGTCCACGCCGTAGGTGATCTCGTCAATGCCCAGTACATCCATGTTGCTCTCCTGATGCGCCATCTCAGTTTGCCCAGCCCAGTGGCTGCTCGTTGGTGCCCCAATACATGGCCTTCTGTTCCATGTATTGCAAGATGCCCAGGCGGCCTTTTTCGCGGCCCAGACCGCTGTCACGCCACCCGCCGAACGGGGTCGAAATGGAAAACTGCTTGTAGGTGTTGATCCAGACGGTTCCGGCCTGGACTTCGCGGCCAATCTTCCAGGCCTTCTTGAAGTCACGCGTCCAGATGCCGGCTGCCAGCGCGTAGACGCTGTCGTTGGCTTGTTCGATCAGGTCGCGTTCGTTGCTGAAAGGCATGGCGACCAGCACCGGGCCGAAGATTTCTTCCTGGCACGTGCGGTTCTGGTTGTTCAGGCCTTCGATGATCGTAGGACGATAGAAGTAGCCGTTTTCGTGCCCGGCCACACTTGGACGCTCGCCGCCGGTGCGGATGCGGCCGCCTTCGCTTTCGCCCAACGCCACGTACTGCTCGATCGATTCGCGGTGCTTGGCGGTGATCAGCGGACCCATCTGGGTCTTTTCGTCGGCGGGGTCGCCCACGCGCAGGCGCGCGGCGCCGGCGGCCAGGCGGTCCAGCACCTCGTCATAGACGCTGGCGTCGACGAAGAGGCGCGATCCGGCAATGCATGATTCGCCCGACGAACTGAAGATGCCGTAAAGAATGCCATTCACGGCGTGGTCCAGGTCGGCGTCGGCAAAGACCATGGTAGGCGACTTGCCGCCCAGTTCCATCGACACCGGCATCATCTTGTCGGCGGCAATATGGGCAATGTGCTTGCCGGTGGTGGTCCCACCGGTGAACGATACGCGCTTGACCAGCGGATGCTTGGTGATCGCGTCGCCCAGCACCGAGCCCTTGCCCGGCAGCACGCTGATCATGCCCTTGGGCACGCCGGCGGCTTCGCAGATCTTTGCCAGTTCCAGGGCCGCGAGCGGGGTGATCTCGGCGGGTTTGACCACGACGGCATTGCCGGCGGCCAGGGCGGGCGCCATCTTTTGCGCTTCGCTGGCGATCGGCGAATTCCAGGGCGTGATGGCGGCCACCACACCCATCGGCTCGTACACGCTCATGGTGACGAAATCGCCGCGCGACGGCGTGATGGTTTCTTCCAGGGTTTCGCATGCCGCGGCAAAGAACTGGAAGGTGCCCGCGGCGCTGGCCACCAGGCCGCGCGTCTCGTTGATGGGCTTGCCATTGTCCAGCCGCTGCATCTGCGCCAGTTCTTCGGCGCGCTCGCGGATCATCTGCGCGACGCGATACAGCACGGCGGCGCGTTCATGCGGCTTCTTCTGGGCCCAGCCGCTTTCGCGGAAGGCCTTGTGCGCGCCCTGGATGGCTTCTTCGACGTCGTCCAGGCTGGCGGCGTTCAGCCAGGCATGCGGCTCGCCCGTGGCCGGATACAGGGTCGCGTAGCGGTCACCACCGCCCAGCCGCCACTCGCCGGCGATACAAATCGGAAGACTCTTCTCGTTGCTCATGGCTTACGCCTTTGCCTTGTCGGCGGGAACTTTGGACGGCGGCCCGGCGAACGTGGCCTTGAAGCCACCCACCGACAGCATGTCGATTTCGATCAGGAACGGGCCTTCGGTGGTGAAGCCCTTTTCCAGTGCGGCGTCCAGATCGGCCAGGTCGCTGACGCGGGTGTGCGGCAGGTTGATCGACTGCGAGAGCAGCGCGTAGTCGGGGGCGTGCAGCTGCACGTAGTGCTTGCGGCCACCATACACGGCGTCCTGGATGTTCTTGATCACGCCATAGGCCTGGTCGTTCATCAGGATCATGACCACGTCGGCGTCTTCCTGCACCGCGGTGGCGAGTTCGCCCAGGTTCAGGATGAAACCGCCGTCACCGGCCAGCATGACCGTCTTGTTGCCCGACGTGACCGCCGAGCCGATGGCTGCGCCGATACCCATGGCCAGGCCCTGGCCAATGCCGCCGCCCAGGGCGTGCACGCCAGACTTGGAGTCCGCCAGGTTCGGCAGGCGGTTGCCCCACATGCTGTTCGACAGCGTCACGTCACGCACCCAGTTGAAATCGGTGCCTTCGCAGTCCGCGTCGATGCGGGCCTGCAGCTTCTCGATCAGCGTGGCGTAGGGGCCGACGTCGTCCATCAGTTGTTTGAGCGAGTCCTGGCGTGCGCGCTGCACGTCGTCCGCCAGCTTGGCGTCGACCTTCAGCTTGCCTTCCAGGCGGTCGGCCAGGCCCTTCAGGGCCAGCGTCGAATCGCCCGTCACGAAGTAGTCGCTGCGATAACCGCGGCCATCGGCCTGCGGATCGGCGTCGATGCGGTACAGGGTCTTGGGCAGCTTCAGGGCGTACTTGAGCGTCTCGTTGCTGCGCAAGCGCGAACCCACCACCAGCATCGCGTCGGCGGTCTGGTACAGCGCTTCGACAGGCTTGGAGGCCGTAAACGAACCGATGATCGCCGGATCGTTTTCCGGCAGGACGCCGCGGCCCTGCGTGCTGGTCACCACACCGAAGCCCAGACGGGCCAGGCGTCGCACCTGTTCTCCAGCCTGGCGTGCGCCACCGCCCAGCCACAGCAGCGGACGGGTGGCTTTGGACAGGCGGTCGGCCAGCTCGTCCAGCGCGGCTTCGGACGGCACGGCGCTGACGACAGGCAGCGGGTTCAGGTCGGCAGGCATGTCGATCAGCGCTTGCTGCACGTCAATCGGGATTTCGATGCTGACAGGACCCGTCGGCGCGGTCATGGCGATCTGCACGGCACGCTTCAGGACGCCAATGGCGGTTTCCGGCGTGCGGATGCGGAAGGCAGCCTTGGACACGGCGTTCAGCATGTCCAGCTGGTTGTGGGCTTCGTGGATGAAGCCGAGGTTCTGGTCCAGGTACGGGCTGTCGATCTGACCCGTCAGGTGCAGCAGCGGCGTGCCGGCGGTCAGCGCTTCGACCATCGCGCCCGAGGCATTGCCGGCAGCGGTACCGGTGCTGGTGACCGTAACGCCCAGGCCACCGACCGTGCGCGCATAGGCGTCGGCCATGTTGGTGGCGCCGGCTTCCCCGCGCGCCATGACGAAGCGGATGTTGCCGCGTTCGCCGAAAGCATCCAGGATCGGCATGTTGTGGATCGAGATGACACCGAAGGCCGCCTTGACACCACAGTTTTCGAGAAAGGCGGCAATCGCTGCGCCCACGGTAATTTTGTTGGTATCAGGCATGACGGCAGACCCCTCCGGAAACATCGATATGGCTGCCCGTCGTATAGGACGACAAGGGCGTGGCTAGGAAAAAGATGGCGCGCGCAGGTTCTTCAGGGCGGCCGAGGCGGCCCAGGGGAATCTGCTTTTCATTGGCGATGCCGGCGGTCCACGCTTCCCACGACAAGGACTTGTCGGAGCGATTCTCGTAGCGGCGGCGCCATTGGCCCGACTCGACCAGGCCGAGCAGGATGCCGTTGACGCGAATGTGTTTGGCGCTGAGTTCGAAGGCCAGCGAGCGCACCAGGTTGTGGATGCCGGCGCGGGCAGCCGAGGTGGCGACCATGTGGGGCTCGGGCTGGATCGCCAGCAGCGAATTCACGCACACGATCGCGGCATCGCTCGACTGTTCGAGCTGCGGAATGAAGGCGCGCGTTGGGTTGATGACCGAGAAGAACTTGAGCTGCATTTCTTCGAGCCAGGCGGCATTCTCGGTGTTTTCGAACGTCGACACCCGGCCCTGCCCGGCGTTATTCACCAGAATGTTCGCCTTGCCCAGGTTCTGTTCGACCGCAGCCGCAAAGGCCTGCACCTGTTCGGGAACCAGCACGTCGCAGCGATCGGCAAAGATCGTGGCGCCGGGGTACTTGGCCAGCAGGCCTTCGCGCGCGGTGCGCAGCTTGGCTTCATCGCGACCACAGAAAGCAACGGCGGCGCCGGCTTCCAGCAGCAAATCGACGGTGGCCAGGCCGATTCCGGAAGTGCCACCGGTCACGACGGCGACGTTGCCTTTGAGGTTGTACATGGTCATTGAGCAGCGGTTCCGTTGAAAGAAGGGGGAATGCGGGACAAAGATGCATCCGCGCCGGTGTCGGCGGCAAGCCGCGCCGACAGGTCGCTGGCGGCACGGTGCGCGCGCTGGACCAGCACCCGCAGCGCGTCGGCATCGATCCGCGTCTGCGGGATGGTCACACCCAGCGCGGCGACGATCTGGCCATTGCCATCGCGAACGGCAGCGGCAACCGTCGAAATGCCAGGTTCGAAAAAGCCTTCCGAATACACATGACCGCGTGCGCGATCCAGTTCGAGCATGGCCGCCAGCGCGTCGACCGACGTTGGCGTGGATGGGGAATGGGCCGGCAGCGGATGCACCGGGAACAGTCGCCGCAAGGCATTGATGTCCATGTCCTGCAACAACACCCTGCCCAGCGCCGTGGCATGGGCAGGAAGGCGCGTGCCGACGTTGACGGAGCTGGCCAGAGGCCGCTCGGACGCCACCTTGGCGACATAGACGATATGCCCGCCGTCGCGAACCACCAGATGACAGGAATAGTCGCACTCGTTGCGCAACGCTTCAAGCACCGGCAAGCCGTGTTGGGTCAAGGCGAGTGAAGACAGGTATTCGAATCCCAGGCGAAGTACCGACATGCCCAGACCAAATTCCCGCCGGCTATCGGTGCGTGCGACAAACCCCAGATGCTCAAGGGTAGACAAGAGCCGGAATACGGTAGTTCGCGGAACCTGCAGGCGGCGCGCCAATTCCGGCGCGGTCAGGTTGAATTCGCCCTTGCCCACTTCGCACAGGACGCGCAGACCCCGCTCCAGGCCTGGAACCAGATACTTGTCCTGCACGTCGGAGCGGGGCATGGTCATGAAAGGATCAGCGGCGCGATTGGCCAGTCGTTTTGGAGAAGCATTTTGTGTTTCGTATATGAACCATCGGCCCATATATGGAACACGAAACAGATAGTAGCGTGCACACTGCCCTACTGCGACTAGGGTAAACCCTTGCATGTCAAAATGCATGGCCGTTGTTGCCTTGTTGTTGATGCAACAACACGATCTGGAGCGGGGTGCCCAGGCATAGCGGCGTTTTGGCAATGAAAACGGCGGCCATGCAGGCCGCCGTGATGCACCGAGCTATGCAGGTTCGGACTGTGTTGCGCCGCCCGCCCGTCCAGTCGCCGATCAGGGTAGATCGAACACCAGCACTTCAGCCCCCGCCCCTTTGGCAATCGACACTTCCGGTTCGTCTTCCAGCGCCACGGCATCGCCCGCATTCAGCAGCTTTCCGTTGACGCTGGCTTGACCTTGCGCCACATGGACCCATGCCTTGCGGCCAGCCGCCAGGGGCAAGGTCGCGCTTTCCTGACCATCGAACAGACCGACGAACAACCGGGCGTCCTGCCGGATGGCGACGGAACCGTCGGCCGCGTCAGGCGAAGCGACGAGCCGCAGACGGCCGCGCTTGTCTTCAGCCGGAAAATGCCTTTCTTCATAAGCAGGCTCGCCGTCGACTTCGTTCGGCTCGATCCAGATCTGCAACAGGTGCGTCGCATTGGCCGCGTCCGGATTGAACTCGGAATGCTGAACGCCGGTTCCGGCGCTCATGCGCTGCACGTCCCCTGGCCGGATGGTCGAGCCATTGCCCATGCTGTCCTTGTGGGCGACCGCGCCCTCCAGCACATAAGTAATGATCTCCATATTGCGGTGACCGTGCGTGCCAAAGCCCCGTCCGGCGGCGATCACGTCGTCGTTGATCACACGCAGCGGGCCAAAGCCCATGTGCGCCGGATCGTAGTAGCCGGCGAACGAAAAGGTATGGGCGCTCTTGAGCCAGCCGTGGTTGGCCTGACCGCGCTCTTCACTGCGACGAAGGGTAATCATGATGAATGCTCCAGTTGCGGCGCCTGGCTTGCTGCCTTGGCGCGTTTGACGATGGATCCATTGTGGGCGCGCGGCGCGGGGCTGGGTGCCGTATCATTTGACGAAACCATTCAATAAATTTGAACGATAGCCATGCAGTCGCTGACGCCAGAATCCCTCCAGATGATCGACGCGATCGCGCGCCTTGGCAGCTTTGCCAAGGCCGCGCGCGAGCTGGGCAAGGTGCCGTCCGCGGTCACTTATTCCGTTCGCCGCCTGGAAGACGACCTGGATGTGCTGCTGTTCGACCGGTCGGGCCATCGCGCGCAACTGACCCGCGCCGGGTCCGAACTGCTGCGTGAAGGCCGGCATCTGCTCAATGCCTTCGATGCTCTCGCCCACCGGGTCAAGCGGATTGCGACGGGGTGGGAGGTGGAACTTCGCATCGCGGTCAACGCCATCCTATGCGAAGACCCGCTGTTCGACCTGGTGGAAGATTTCCATGCGCTAGGCACCGGCACCCGGCTACGCTTCACGACCGAAGTGCTGCAAGGCAACTGGGACGCCCTGCTCAGCGGCCGGGCGGACCTGGCGATCGGCACCGATGCCGATGGCGCTCCCGCCGAAGGCTTTCATTCCCGCGTGATCGGCCAGATTCCATTCGTGTTCTGCATGGCGCCGCACCATCCGCTGGCCAGCGTGCCCGAGCCGCTGGACCCGGCCGTGATCGAGCGGCATACCGCCGTGGCGGTAGCGGACACATCGCGCCGGCTGCCTGTCATGTCGAAGGGCCTGCTGTCTGTCCAGCACACCCTGACCGTCTCCACCCTGCAGGCCAAGCTGCAGGCGCAATTGCGCGGCCTGGGCTGCGGTTACCTGCCCGAGCCGATGGCCGCGCCCTATCTGTCGCAAGGCCGGCTGGTCGCGCACAGGGTCGACGGCGTGCCGCTGAACGAACGGCTGCTGTACGCCTGGCGCGCGCCGGCGGAAGGCCTGGCCTTGCAATGGTTTTTGAAACGGCTGGAATCGCCCCGGTTGCGGGCGGCCCTGCTGACGCCCCTGCACGCGCACGGGCCGGCCCGCGAGGTGCTGCCATGAACCGCAGCACGTACATCGGGCGCTTCGCACCCAGCCCGAGCGGTCCGCTGCACCAGGGGTCACTGGTGGCTGCACTGGCCAGCTATCTGGACGCGCGCGCGCATGGCGGGCAATGGCTGCTGCGGATCGAAGACCTGGACACGCCGCGGGTCGTCCCTGGCGCCGCCGAACGCATCTGCCGGCAGTTGTCAGGCCTCGGGCTGCACTGGGACGGGCCCGTCCTGGTCCAGTCCGAACGCGACGCCGTGTACCGCGACGCCTTCGACCGCCTGACCCGGGCAGGCCACATCTACGGTTGCGGATGCACGCGCAAGGAAATCGCCGATTCGGTGCTGCGGCGCGATGGCCGCCTGCCCGACGGCGAAGTCCCCTACCCGGGCACCTGCGCCCACGGGCTGCCGCCGGGCCGGCATGCCCGCGCCTGGCGCGTGCGCGTGCCATCAGGCATCGTGCAATTCGAGGACCGATGGGCCGGCTCCCAGCACCAGGACGTGGCTGCGGACGTAGGCGATTTTGTCTTGTTGCGGGCCGACGGCTTGTGGGCTTACCAGTTGGCCGTCGTGGTGGACGACGCGGCGCAGCACATCACCGACGTCGTACGCGGCGCGGACCTGCTGGCGTCAACGCCCCGCCAGCGCGTCCTGCAGCGGCTGCTGGGCATGCCCGAACCTCGCATGATGCACGTCCCCGTCGTGACCAACCTGGATGGGCAGAAACTGTCCAAGCAGACCGGCGCGACCGCCCTGGACCCTGCCCACGCCCTGGACGACCTGCGGGCTGCGGGACGGCACCTGGGATTAGGCGACATTGTCCGCGCCGACGTTGCGAGCTGGCTGACCGAAGCCACTCGGCGGTGGTCGGCAAGGTGGGGGACGGCGCCTAGGCTGGGCACCGATGTTGCTGCGGGTCAGGCACCAACGCGCCGCCGATAGGGCATGCATGGGGCATGTCTTTCACGGCGCCCGCAGCAAGGAGCTTCCGATGCTTCGTTATCCCTTTTCCCATTCTCAGGCCTGCCGGTCCCCGGACGTCGACGTTGCATCGATCGGTTCGTCGGCCGGCGCCGCCGAACTGGAAGTCGTCGCGACGTTCGAGCATCAGGTGACCGGGATCACCGTAACGCCCGACAACCGCTTCTTCGTCAACTTTCCGCGCTGGACCGAAGACGCCCCGATTTCGGTAGCCGAATTGCTGCCAGACGGTTCGCTGCGTCCCTATCCCGACGAGGAGTGGAACAGTTGGCGCAATGCCAAGCGCGACGACATGACCGCCAACGACCATTGGGTCTGCGTGCAGTCCGTCGTTGCCGACCCGCATGGCGACAGTCTTTGGGTGATCGACCCAGGCGCGCCTGCTCAGGCACAGCTGGTGCCCGATGCGCCCAAGCTGGTAAAGATCGATCTGACTTCCGACCGGGTCGTGCAGAACATCGCCTTTGACGAAACCATCGCGCCGCAGGGCAGCTATTTGAACGACATCCGGCTGAGCCCCGACAGGAAGACGGCCTATCTGACCGACTCTGGTGCCCACGGCGCCATTGTCGTCGTGGATCTGCAGGCCGGCACGGCGCGGCGGGTGCTCGATGGTCACCCCAGCACCCAGATCGATACCACCGTGCAGGTCAAGTCCGACGGCAAGCCGCTGCTGATGACCGATGGGCGAGGCGTCGTTTTCTCGTCGGACGGCATTGCCCTGTCACCTGACGGCCAGCATCTGTACTGGCAAGCCGTCAAGGGCAAAACCATTTACCGGATTCCGACCCCGGCCTTGCTGGACACGCAGGCCAGCGAAGACGCCGTTGGGCAACAGGTGGAAAAGGTGGTGGAACATGGTCCGGCCGACGGACTGCATATCGATGCCCAAGGGCGGCTCTACATCACGGCCGTGGAAGACAACGCCGTGTCCATTCTGGAAGACGGCGAAGTGCGCCCTTGGGCGCAGGCACCCGATTTCCGGTGGCCTGACACGTTGGCCGAGGGTCCGGATGGCACGATGTATGTGACCGACTCCCGCATTCCGGACATGAGCTGGTTCGATCCGGACCAACCGATTGCGCTGCCGACCCGGCTGCTGAAGTTTCGCAAGCCGGCTTGAACATCGCGGGAAAGCTTGGGCGCGTCATTCAGTCCGAGGTGCCCGGCCCTTCGTCACGCTCGGGCAAGCCCGCGATCGCAGTGATCTCGACCCGCATGTCAGGGTGCGGCAGGGCCAGCACGGCCACGCATGTGCGCGTCGGCGTCACGACCTGCGGCGGGAACCAGCGGTTATAGGCTTCGTTGAACGCAGCGAAGTCCGCCATGTCGACCAGATAGCAGGTCATGGCTACGCAGCGCCCCACCGACGATCCATGTGGCCGCAGCGCGGTGTCAATCTTTTGCAAAATGACATCGGTCTGCGCGCCCACGTCGTACGTCTTCGTGCCCCCGGGCCGACGGTTACCCCCGCCACGCCTTCAGCCAGACGTGCGGTCGTTCCCGACACATAGAGCTGCTGTCCGCTGCGGCGAACATCGGAATAGTTGGCGAGTGGTGCGGGGGCTGCGGTCATGGTGGCCTCGGGCAAGAAAGTGGACGAATGGCCGTTAGCGTACCCGACCGGCTTAGAACCGGTGCAGAATCCCCGCATGCAGTCCGGTGATCGTCCGGCCGTTCACGTCGTTCGGTGTGGCGAAGTTGGACTTCAACCCGGCCGACCCTGCGGGACGAAAACCCGCCGACCCGCGATTGCGCAACTGCTGCGCGACGGTATAAAGGGTGGTGCGCTTGGACAGGTCGTAATACCCCGCCAACGACGTGCCCGATGCGCTTCGGTTGCCTGAACGATCATCCAGCAGGCCGAACAAGGCGCCTACGCGAAACTGGGACGTCGCCCGGTAGTCTGCGGAAATCTGCCAGAGGTTATACATGCGATGCACGTCGGCGTTCGTGCCATCGACCACGCCGCCTACGTTGCTGAGGATCGTTCCTGCATTGTTGCCCGCTCCCGTTGCCGTGCTGTTGTTTGACCGCGCATAGGCCAGGTAGATCTTGCCCTGACCGTAGTCGTAATTGGCATACACGTTCTGGTATTGCACATTGGCCGTATAGGTCGCGGGCGACGGCGGTCCGGCAGTAACGCCGACGTATCCCAGCCGGTAGGGGCCATGCTCGTAGTCCACGCCAAGCTGCTTGACCGACTGCCGCCTGCTTTGATTGGGCGTCTCGGCCAATGCGTAGTGCGCTTCGACCAGGAAGCCAGCCACCCGTGGCGAGATGTATGAGACATCGTTGTCATAGCGCGCCGGAATGCCGAATGCATTGAACACCGATCCGAGCGTGCGTGCGGAATGGTCCACGTACGACCCACGACCCAGCACCACCGTATTCTGGCGACCCAGACGCACTTCGCCAAAACCGCCGGCCACGCCCACCCAGGCCTGTCGGTCGAACAAACGCGACTTGTCTGCCGCCGTGCCGTCATCCGCATTCACGCCTGATTCAAGCTGGAAGGTGGCGCGTCGTTCACTGCCCAGGTCTTCGCTGCCCCGCAAACCCCAGCGGGTGCGCGTCAGCGCGCCGTCTTCCAGCGCCAGGGATTTTTCGCCTGAGCTGCTGCGCAGATAACTGACGTACTGGTCGACGGTGCCATACAACGTGACCGATGATTGCGCGAGCGCCGCCGTGCTGCACGCAGTCAGTGCTGCTGCGGCCATGCTGGCCTTGATGATAAGTGGCGTGGTCATGGAAGTTTTGGTCATGCGTGTTCTCGTCATGGGTGGTCTCGCCATGGGTGGTCTCTTAATGGGTGGCTTTGTCATGCGTGTCCCATCGGCGCGAGCCAGGGTGGTACGGGTTTCGGTCATGCTGTTTCCCCTGCTTGCCGGGCGGCGATGGCCGACAGTGCGGCGCGCAACCCCAGCGTGTAGCTTTCGGCGCCGAAACCGCAGATCTGGCCCGTGACGACGCTGGCAAAGACGGACTGATGCCGGAACGCTTCACGCGCGTGGATGTTCGACATGTGGATCTCGACGACCGGCACGTTCAGCACAGCCAGCGCATCGCGGATGCCGTAGCTGTAATGCGTCCATGCACCTGCGTTGATCAGCACTGCGTCGGTGTTCTCCTGGAATGCCCGATGAATGCGATCGCAGATCTCGGCTTCGCTATTGGTCTGGAAGCACGCGACTTCCGCCCCCAGTTCTCGGCCCAGGTCTTGCAAGGATTGGTCGATATCCGCAAGCGTGACGCTGCCGTAGTGGGCTCGGTCGCGCTGCCCGAAAAGGTTGTGGTTGATGCCATGCAGCATCACGATCTTGTGCATGGAGGTTCCTTGGTGCGTGGGTGAAAGAAACACGTGTGCGTCTTGGGTGCCGTACGAGGCCTGGACGTCAGTCCGGCGATATCGTGATGGTGGTGCCCGCGCGGATGGCGTCGAGAATGGCCTGGGTAACGCGCAGGTTGCACAGGCCGTCGCGTGCGCTGACCAGGGGCGTGACGTCGTTGCAGATCACGTTGGCGAAATGCGCAAGCTGTCGAGCAAGCGGGTCTCCCCGTGCGGTCCTGACCTGCGCGACGTCGAATGGCGTTTTCCAGGACCGTTTATCCGCCCTTCCCCATGTCTTGAGCCGCAAGGTTGGGATGGCCAACGAGCCGGACGTTCCGGCAATCAGGTAGCAGTCTTCATCGTCGTAGTGCGCATAGATCGGGTTTTCTTGTGAGGTCTGTTCCCAGCTGCGCGCACTGGCTGCCGTGTCGGACAACATGAAGGTGCCAAGAGCGCCACTGGCGAATTGCAGGGTGATGGCCACGGTGTCTTCGACCGGAAAGCCGCGGGTGTGCCGGGATCCCAGCGCCTGGACGGCAACGATGTCGCCGCACAGCATTCGCAGGTTGTGCACCTCATGGATCATGTTGAGCAGCACCGGCCCCCCGCCTGGCCCAGTGCGCCAGGGCCCGTCAATGAAGTATTGATCGGGTTTGTAGAACAGGGCGCTGCCTGTGACGGCGACGATGGGACCAAGCCGGCCGTCGGTCACCAGTTGTCGTGCGTGCGCCATGATGGGACTGTGCGCGCGGTGATGGCCGACCAGCACCTTTGCGCCGGTGCGTTCAACGGCTTCGACGATGGCAAGCGCCTCGGGAACCGTGGCAGCCAGGGGCTTTTCGATCAGCGCGGGAATGCCTTGAGCAATGCACCACAGCGCCTGGTTGGCATGCAGGGTGTTGGGCGAGGCCAGAATCAGGCCATCAGGGCGGTCATGTTCGATCAGTTGATCAAGCGTGGCGTACAGCGGCACGCCGACGTCCTGCGCAACCTTGGCCGCTGCAGGCGCAGGGTCGACCAGTGCGCACACCTTGCACGAGGCACTGCGTTGCACAACGACCAGATGCGACTGGCCCATGCTGCCGGCGCCAACGATGGCGATGCGAAGACGAGACATGGTTGTTATGGACAACTATTTAGCCAGCCAGAAGCGCAGAAAGGAACGCCAGCAATGCGGGGCGGAATGCCACCAGAAAGGGCGCCTGCATGAACGATGGTGCGTGTGGCATTTCGTCTCCTGATCGTGGTTTTGCGAAGAGAATACCGACGGCCCCTGCTCTTATCATTGGCTTGTCCGTCTTCACGAAAACAACGCCGCGTGCACAATAAGCCCGAACTCAATGACCTCTCTGTCTTCTGCGAAGTGGCGCGCCGCGGCAGCTTCATCGCGACCGCCAACGAACGCGGGGTGTCCCCCGCGTACGTCAGCAAACGCATTCACATTCTCGAGACGCAGCTCGGTGTGCGGCTGTTCCACCGCACCACCCGCCGCGTGCATATCAGCAATGAAGGTGAACGGGTCTACCGCGCGGCGCTGAAGGTGCTGGAAGACGTCGATGCCATGACCGAGGCCGTGGCGAACGCGCGCAACGAACCCAGCGGGCTGTTGCGTATCAGCACCAGCCTGCGGTTGGGCCGTAGTCATGTGTCCTACGTGCTGGCCGGGTTGCAGCAGCGCTATCCCAAACTGGATGTGTGGCTGGAACTGGTGGACCGCCGCGTCAACCTGATCGAGGAAGGTTTCGATATCGACATTCGTGTAGGCGAGCCGCTCAATCCACACCTGATTGCGCACCGCATTGCTGACAGCAGCCGCGTCCTCTGTGCATCACCGGTCTACCTGGCGCGCTGCGGCGTGCCGTCGACGCCGGATGACCTGACCCACCACGAATGCCTGGCTTTCCGGGATCGCGAACAGGCGTTCGGCGTATGGCGCCTGCATGGACCCGATGGCCTGCACACGGTAAAGGTGACGGGCCGCTTTGGCTCCAACCACAGCGACATCGTCAGGATCTGGGGCTTGCAGGGCCACGGCATCCTGTTGTTGTCGGTATGGGATGTCGCCACGCATCTGCGCGATGGCAGCCTGGTGCGCGTCCTGCCGGACCATGCGGAATACGCCGATGTCTGGGCCATGACCTGCAGCCGCAGCACCACGTCGGCCAAAGTGGGCGCCTGCATCGAGTACATGAAGAAGGAACTGACCCAGGGTGTCTACGCCCTTGATACGGCACTGCACGTGCCCCGGCCGCAGCGCTGATTGTTCACGAGGCGTCATGACGGAAGTCATGAAGCGCGCGGTGATGGCGTCATCGCGATTGGGTACGCTTGCTGCTTGCGCCAGTTGGTGCTGACTGCGCATCTCAAGGAGAACAAGCGTGCACCGGTCCATTGCCACCGTGTCAATGAGCGGCACCCTGCGGCAGAAGATCGAAGCGATCGCTGCCACGGGTTTTGACGGTATTGAACTGTTCGAAGCCGACTTCGTCCATTTCTCCGGCAGTGCCGCCGGCCTGCGGAGCATGGTCAGCGATCACGGGCTCCGCATCGACCTTTACCAGCCCTTTCGCGATCTCGAGGGCATGCCGACCGCCCACTTTCGCCGCAGCCTGGCGCGCGCCGAACACAAGTTCGCGCTCATGAAGGAACTGGGCTGCTCCACGCTCCTGGTGTGTTCGAACACGTCGCCGCTCTCGACCGGGGAACCCGAACGGGCAGCCGCGCAGCTGTATGAGCTTGCCGAACGCGCCGCGCGGTACGACATCCGCATTGGTTACGAGGCCCTGGCATGGGGGCGCCATGTCAGACGCTATCGCGATGCATGGAAGCGGGTTGCCCTGGCCAATCACTCGCACCTGGGCCTTATCCTGGATAGCTTCCACACCCTGTCGCTGCAAGATGATCCTGCCGACATCGCGACGATACCCGGGAACAAGATCTTCTTTCTGCAAATGGCCGACGCCCCGCGATTGCAGATGGATGTCCTGCAATGGGCGCGCCATTACCGCAACTTTCCGGGGCAGGGGCAACTGGACTGCTACTATTTTTCGAGCAGGTGTTGAAGTCGGGGTACGACGGTCCCTTGTCGCTCGAAATCTTCAATGACCAGTTTCGCGAGACGCCCAATCGCAGGACGGCGACCGATGCCATGCGATCCTTGCTATGGCTCGAAAGCCGCGTGCGATCACGACTCGTAGCCAGCGGCGACCACGACAGGCTCTCCCGGCAGACCGCGACAGGTGCATGGCTGTTCGCACCGCCCGCCGTGCCGGCGCTGAACGGAGTGGCGTTTGTCGAGTTCGCCGTGGACACCGCCTACGCCGCGACGCTGGGCGCCATGCTGATGACGATGGGATTCCACCATGCCGGGCAGCATCGCTCCAAGAACGTGCAACTGTACGCACAGGGCGACATCCGTCTGGTCGTGAACGCCGAACCCGATTCATTCGCCAGCCAGCGTTTCGAGCGCCAGGGTGGACCGGGCATGTGCGCGATCGGCCTTGGGACGCCGCTGCCGGATCAGGCCGCAGCGCGCGCATCCGCATTGCTGTCCGCTGCCGCCAATACGCCGCGTCAGGCCGACGAACTGCCTATTCCCGCCATCGTGTCGCCTGGCGGCATGCTTATCCATTTCGTGCCGACCGGATCCGACACGCCAGCATTCGACGCCGCGGATTTCGAGAAGGTACTGGAAACACCCGACTCCGCCGGATTGCAACGAGCGACCGGGCTGGCTCCCGTTCTCAAAACGCTGGACCATATTGCGTTGGCGCTGCCGCCAGACCAGCTGGACAGCTGGGTGCTGTTCAGCCGTGCGGTACTGGGTCTCGAACCCGGCGACCGGCAGGAACTGGCGGACCCTTACGGGCTGGTGCAGAGCAGTAGCGTCTGCAATGAGACGCGCAGCGTGCGAGTGGTGATGAATGTATCCGCCAGCCGGCGGACCGGCGTGGCCCACGCGGTGAACGCGAGCGGCGGTGGCGGCGGCCTGCATCACCTTGCTTTCTCGTGCGACGACATCTTTGCCACGGTGGCGCAACTGCGGGCGCAGGGCACGCTGTTCGTTCCCATATCGCCCAACTATTACGAGGACCTGCTGGCGCGCAACGACGTGGACCCAGCGCTGGTGGGAAAGATGCAAAGTCTCGGCATCCTGTTCGACCAGACGCCGCAAGGGGCGTTT
The DNA here is from genome assembly GCF_048632615.1 of Pigmentiphaga litoralis. GTDB lineage: Bacteria > Pseudomonadota > Gammaproteobacteria > Burkholderiales > Burkholderiaceae_B > Pigmentiphaga > Pigmentiphaga litoralis_B. The sequence goes on along the minus strand of NZ_CP184479.1, from coordinate 4,376,801 downwards.
TTCCACATTTATACCCCACGCTTTGCCGGCCGCTTCTTTTTTGAAGTGGTGCAACGTGTGGGCAGCTACGACGGCTATGGCGCGCTAAATGGTGCGGCAAGATTGGCGTCCGAGGCACAGGCCGCGGATGCGTCGTCACGCAACGCGGCGGCAAGTTGAGCAGGAAGCAAAAACCCCCGAGTACCTATCGGTATCGGGGGTCGGGACAACCTGAAGACTCTGTTTGCGCTTGCCGGAGCGGAACGTTCAGGACTTCTTGCCACCGCCCAGCAACGCGGCCAATTGGCGCTTGGGGCCCGGACGGCTGGGCGCTGCATCGGTTGCGGGCGTCGCTTCGCGGTTGGCCGACGGCGACGGCACATATGGCTTGAAAAAGAAGTCGTCGACCGGCGCCGAGCGACCCCCGCGGCCAGACGAGCGGGAATCGCGCGAGCCACTGCGATCCGGCCGATCGTAGCTGCGGGCGGACGACGTGCCTGACGACGCGGAACGTGCGCTGTCGCGAGACGATGAACGAACGCTGTCACGGCCGGCATCGCGGCTGCTGTCGCGCGTGCCTTCACGGCCGGCTTCCCGGCTTGCACCTGCGTCGCGCGCGTCATCGCTGCCACCGCGACTGCTGCCACGGCGGGGTTCGCGCCCTTCCCGGCCGTCGCGCGAGGCACGCAAGGAACCTGGCGTGACAGGCAGATCGAGCGTGGCGCGGGGCACCGTGCGCTTGATCAGCTTTTCGATGTCCAGCAGGTATTTTTCTTCTTCGGGCGTATACAGGGCAATGGCTTCACCCCGTGCGCCCGCGCGGCCCGTGCGGCCAATGCGATGTACGTAATCTTCGGCGCTATGCGGCAGGTCGTAATTGATGACGCACGGCACACCGGCGACGTCCAGGCCGCGCGCGGCGACGTCGGTCGCGACCAGCACTTCCAGCGTGCCCGCCTTGAAGGCTTCGAGGGCCTTCATGCGGTCGGTCTGGGTCTTGTCGCCATGAATGGATTCAGCGCGCACGCCATCCAGTTCGAGCTGGCGCGCAAGACGCGCGGTGCCGATCTTGGTGTTCGAAAACACGATGACCTGATTCAGGTTGCGCGACTTGACCAGATGCACGACAGCGGCGCGCTTGGCGTCGCTGCTGAGCGCATAGGCGATTTGGGTGACGTTGTCGGACGTGGCGTTGCGGGCAGCCGTTTCGATCTCGATCGGCTGCTTGAGGAAGGTGTGGCCCAAGCGACGAATTTCGTTGCTGAACGTGGCCGAGAACAGCAGCGTCTGGCGCTTTTCGGGCAGCAGACGCATGATGCGTTCGAGGTCAGGCAAAAAGCCCATGTCGAGCATGCGGTCCGCTTCGTCGAGCACCAGCATGCCGACCTGGCTCAGGCTCACGGTCTTTTGTTCGATGTGATCGAGCAAGCGCCCGGGGGTAGCGATCAGGACCTCACAGCCGGCACGCAGTTCGGCTTTCTGGGGCGCGATATCGACCCCTCCGAAAACCACAGCGGCACGCAGGGGCGTGAACTTGCTGTAGCGCTTGACGTTCTCGGCCACCTGATCGGCCAGTTCGCGCGTCGGCGTGAGGATCAGCGCGCGCACGGGGTGACGCGCCGGCGAGGCACTCGCGTTGGCCAGTGGCATGAGCCGGTGCAGGATAGGCAGCGTGAACGCCGCCGTCTTGCCCGTACCGGTCTGCGCGGCGCCCATGACGTCGGCACCGGCGACGACGACCGGAATGGCCTTGGCCTGGATCGGCGTCGCCACGGTGTACCCCGTGGCAACGATGGCTTGCAGGATGCTTGGGTGCAGGCCGAAGGTGTCGAAGGTCGGGGGTGCAGCTTCGACAGCGGCTCCGGCGGCGGCAGCTGGGGCAGCCGCCGCGGCGGAGATGTCGACTGCCGCGTCAGGCGCGGCCGAAGCGGCTGTAGTGGCAACAGCAGGTGCAGCGGTAGCAGTCGCACCTTGCGCTGGAGCAACTCCCGAAGCAGGAATGTCGACTGCCGCGTCAGGAGCGGCGGAAGCGGCAGTGGCCGAAGCCGCAGCGGCGGACGCGGCAACAGGCACGGCTGCGGCGGCGGGCGCTGCGAACGCAGGCGCCGCGGGCGCGGGCGCGGCCGCAGCGCCTGCGGCGCCTGCGTTCACGGCGAGGATCTGCGGGGCCGTGGTAGGTGCAGGGGTTCCTGCTGGATGTTGTGTTTCCGCGCCTGACTCGCCCCCGAAGTTGGCACCGGGCTGTCTGCCGCCGTGGCCACCGTCGCTGTCGTCACTTTGTTCGTGTCCGTATTGGTCATGGTTGGGGGGTCCGCCGATCTGCTGCAATGCATCGCACGAATCAATAGTCCAGAGAAATCAAAGACTTAGATTCTAACGCATTTACCTGATGGCGCGACGTATCTCCAGGGCCCTGGCATATTTGAGGTAGGAGGCCAACGCTTTCCCCAGCGACAGGGTCAAGCCGTCGAGGCCGGCAAGGAAACCGGTCTTGATGACGTAATGTTTGAGAAACGCCGACGTGCCGTGCAGCATGGGATGCCAGCCATGCACCGGCTTGCCGCTCGCCGCCAGGTCCTTGGCCATCCAGTTGGCGTACAGGCAGGCGCGGTTGAAAATGTCCGCGTAGTCCCGGTACGAGTAATGGGTAATGTGGCCTTCGTTGCGAATGACGCGTTCGGCCTGGATCCGCGAATGCGCGACCACCGGCTTGAAATCCGCCCGCTGCCGGTTGAAGATGCGCAGCACGTAATCCGGATACTGGCCCGCATGGCGCGTGGTGCGGCCACCGACAAAATTGCGGCGCCGCGATTCGACGGCGTCGGCGGGCAAGGTGCTCAGGTCGGTGCTCGCCAGCCAGTCCGCCAGGTCGTCTTCCAGGCGTTCGTCGGCATCCAGGTTCAGCACCCAGTCGTGGCGGCAGTGGGGCAGGCCCGCGGTGCGCTGCGGGCCATCGCCCAGGAAGGGCTGGCGGATGACGGTCGCGCCTTCGGCTTCTGCCAGGGCCACGGTGTCATCAGCGCTAAGCGAGTCCACGACCACGACGTCGTCACATACCCGCTTGAGCGAGCGGATGCAGTCGACGATGTTCCTGGATTCGTTGAAGGTGATTACCAGACCGCTGATGTTGTTCATGCCTTGCATTCGACCCTAGTGCCGCAGAACCGCGGCAACGCCATTGTGGACATTACCGGGCGCCGCCGCGGTAACGATGCCGACATTGTCCGATAACTTCTTGCCTGGTGCGAGCGGTGCCTGGTCCGCGTGGTGCCTGGTCCGCGTGCTGCCTGGTGCGCGTCCTGCCTGGTCCGCGTGGTGCCTGATCCACGCGGTACCTGGTGCGTGCGGTGCCTGGTGCGTGCGGTGCCTGGTGCGTGCGGTGCCTGGTGCGTGCGGTGCCTGGTGCGTGCGGTACTTGGTAAATGCGGTACTTGGTACATGCGGTCCTTGGTGCGCGCGGCGCCTCGTACGCGCGGTGCCTTGCCCCCGCTCGCATCGCGCCACATCTGTCTCCTGCCGCGCGGTTGCGGCGCGAGCGGCTACTATCTTGCACATGAAAGCTCGTCGTATCGCGCATCTGGACATGGATGCCTTTTATGCCTCTGTGGAACTGCTGCGCTACCCGGAATTGCGCGGCCGGCCGGTGGTCATTGGCGGGCGCTCGACCGCACAGCCCCAGACGGGCGATGACGGCATGCGGCGGTTTACTACGCTGCGGACCTATGCCGGCCGGGGCGTGGTCACGACGTCGACCTACGAAGCCCGCGCCCTGGGCGTGTTCTCGGCCATGGGCATCATGAAGGCGGCGCAGCTGGCACCCGAAGCCGTGCTGCTGCCGGCGGACTTCGATGCGTACCGGCATTATTCCAGGCTGTTCAAGGCGGCGGTGACCAGCATCGTGCCGCACATCGAAGACCGCGGGATCGATGAGATCTATATCGACCTGAGCGAAGAGCCCGATGACACCCTCCCCTGGCGTCCCGCCTGAAGGATGCGGTAAGGGAAGCGACCGGGCTGTCCTGTTCGATCGGCGTGGCGCCGAACAAACTGCTGGCGAAGATCTGTTCCGACCTGGAAAAGCCGAACGGGCTGACGATTCTGAGCCACGACGACGTTCCAGTGCGCATCGGTCCGCTGCCGGTGCGCAAGATCAACGGGATCGGGCCCAAGTCGAACGAAAAGCTTGCCAGCCTGGGCATCCGCACCGTCACGGATCTGGCCAATGCCGACCTGGGCTTTCTGCAAGAGCACTTTGGACGCAGCTATTCGGCGTGGCTGCACGAAGCGGCCCACGGCATTGACGACCGGCCGGTCGAGACGCGGTCGGAACCCAAGTCCGTCAGCCGCGAAACCACGTTCGAGCGCAATCTGCATGCTCGGCAAGACCGTGATGCGCTGTCGGGCATCTTTACCGCCTTGTGTACGAAGGTAGCCGAGGACTTGAAGCGCAAGGGCTACGTCGGCAAGACCATCGGCATCAAGCTGCGCTACGCGGATTTCCATACGGTGACGCGGGATGTGACGCTGCCCGCGCCAACTGGCGACGCCGCTACGATCCGCCGCGCGGCGGGGAATGCCTGCGGCGGGTACCGCTGGATCAGCGGCTGCGACTGCTGGGAGTGAGGATCGGGGCGCTGTCACGCCCGGGCGAAGATCCTGCCGATCTGGCGCCCGAGCAGGTGCAGGGCGAATTCAAATTTGCGGATCAGTGACGCATTGCGCGCGCGCCCGGGCTGGCTATGCCTTGACCGTGTAGCCGGCTTCTGTGATCGCGTGCGATACCGCAGCGGCGTCGTTTGCGCCGTCCACCTGCACCTTGCCGGTGGTCAGGTCGATGTCCACTTTGGCGCCCGGTGCGACTTCCTGCACGGCTTCGGTGACGGCTTTGACGCAGTGTCCGCAGGACATGCCTTCGACTTGCAATGACAACATGGATGTTCTCCTGATAGCGTGATCCATCAGGATGCACCTTATCACCGTGGCAAGGTCAAGTATCGCGAGGGTGATCGCGGGTTGCACCCGTTACAGCGCCTGTTTCAACGTGCCTGGTCGACGCGGCTGTTTCAACGTACTTGATCGATGCGGCTGTTCCAACGTGCCGGTTTCACCCTGGTTGGTCGACGTAGCCATCCCAACGCGGCCGTCTCAACTTGGCCCGTGCAATATTCCATCCGGGGCGCGCGCGACAACGTCCAGCCAGGCCGCCACGCCCTTCCCCACCGCGCGGCCGCTGGCGAAACACGCGGTCAGCAGATAGCCGCCCGTGGGCGCTTCCCAGTCCAGCATTTCTCCTGCGCAGAAGACGCCAGGCCGTGCGACCAGCATCCCGTGTGCATCCATCGATTCGAACATGACACCCCCGGCCGTGCTGATGGCCTCCGCGATCGGTCGTGGTGCGATCAGCGTTAGCGGCAGGGCTTTGATGGTGCGGGCCAGACGCTGCGGATCGGCAAAGCCGCTGGCATCCAGCACTTCACGCAACAGGCCGGCCTTGACGCCTTCGATGCGGATCCGGCTGCGCAGATGGTTGGCCATGGACTTCGAACCGCGCGGCCACTGGATCTCTTCAAGCACGCGGTCGAACGACAGTCCGGGCGCCAGGTCTAGCGTCAAGGTGGCTGATCCAACAGTGGCGATCTTGTCACGCAGGGCGGCCGACAACGCATAGACGAGGCCACCTTCGATGCCGGTAGCGGTCACGATGCACTCGCCGGTTCGCGTGTGCGTAACGCCGTCCGCGTCTGTCACTTGAGCGGTGATGGCGCGCAGCGGGGCGCCTGCAAACTTGTCGGAGAAGAACGGCGTCCAGGCAATGTCGAAGCCGCAATTGGCAGGCTTTAGCGGGGCAACCGTTGCGCCAAGGGTGGACAGCAGGGGCACCCAGGCCCCGTCTGAGCCAAGCCGCGGCCAGCTTGCCCCACCCAGCGCAAGCACGGTGGCCGCGGCGTGGACGGAAACCCCGTTGATGGGGGAACCGCCGGATGCAGGAGCGGGGCCGTCGGACGCAACAGCAGACTCGCCAGATACAGAAGCAGACCCGCCAGATACAGAAGCAGACCCATCAGATGCAGAAGCAGACCCGTCAGATACAGGAGCAGACCCGTCAGATACAGGAGCAGACCCGTCAGATGCAGGAGCGGACCCGCCAGATACAGTAGCGGACACGCCAGATACAGAAGCAGACCTATCAGGTGCAGAAGCAGACCTATCAGGTGCAGAAGCAGACCCATCAGATGCAGGAGCAGACCCGTCGGACGCAGTAGCGAAACTGCCAGCGCCCGCTTCTTCCCGAGCTTCGCCTGCGACAGCCTCGCGCCCGCCCGCAGCACCCTGCGCCGCTGCCCCGCTTCTGCCGGCCACGAACCGGAGCGCGCCATCTTCATCCCACCCGACCCATCTGTGCCGCATGTGAAAACGCACGCCGGCATCGCGCAGCCGCTGCATCCACGCGCGCAATAACGGCGCCGCCTTCATGTCGGCGGGAAATACGCGTCCGGACGATCCGACGAAGGTGCCGATGCCCAGCCCTTCGATCCACGCTCGCAGCGCGTCGGGATCGAAGTCACGAATCATCGGGTCCAGGTCCCGCGCACGCGACCCGTAACGCCCGATGAATGCCGGTAGCGGCTCGGAGTGGGTGATGTTCATGCCGCCCTTGCCGGCCAGCAGAAACTTGCGCGCTACCGACGGCATGGCGTCGTAGACGTCGACCGCATGGCCGGCCAGCGCCAGCGTTTCGGCTGCCATCAACCCCGCGGGACCGGCGCCGATGACGACGACGCGGCCCGGCATGGTTACTCCCGCCACAGATTGACGACTTTGCCGGCCGCCGCGCCCTTGGAAGGCGAGTAGTTCAACAGTCGGGACAGTTCGTACGCGGTGCTGCGTACGCTGGTCAGGATGTCATCGAGGCGTTCGGGCTCGAAGCGCGATGACGGAATCGTGGCGCCCAGCGCAGCCACGATGCGGCCGGTGTGGTCGCGCACCGGCGCGGCGATGGTCGACACGCGGGCTTCGAAAAACGCTTCCTGCAGCACGAAGCCGCGTTCCTTGTCTTTTTGCACCAGCTCGAACAATTCCAGCACGGTGGTGGGCGTGCTGGACGAGTAGCTTTCCAGATGTTCTTCGGGGAACAACTCACGCAGTTCAGGCAGGGTCAGGTCCTCAAGCAGCACGCGGCCGAGCACGGTGGCGTGCGCGGGCAGGCGGGTGCCGACGTTGACGGTGCTTGTGAAAGGCGTGGATGCGCTGGACTTGGCTACATACACAATGGACCGGCCGTCGCGCACGACGAGGTTGCACGAAAACCCGATGTCGGTGCGCAGGCGTTCGAGCAGCGGCGCACCCAGTTCCGTCAATTCCAATGAGGCCAGGTATTCGAAGCCCAGGCGCAGCACCGACAGCCCCAGCCGGTAATCATGGCCGCCTTCGGTGCGCTGCACGAAGCCCATGGATTCCAGCGTCATCAACAGGCGGAATACGGTGGACCGCGGCAGGTTCAGGCGGCGCGCCAGTTCGGGGGCCGACAACTGGCGGTCGTTGTGATTGAACTCGCTGAGCAGCAGCAGCCCGCGTTCCAGTGCGGGCACCAGGTATTTCTCCTGGGCGTCATCCGACATCTTTGCTTTCGTGGTCATACCAAGGTGCGTTGTTCCAAGCAATCGAAGCGGGATCATACTTCGGCCGCCCGGCAAGCGCCTCGCTCGTGCGGCGGAGGCTACTCCCCTAACCGCTCCACCCCGCGGCTCTTCAGGTATTCGGTCGGCGTCATGCCACACCACCGCCGGAAGGCTCGTGCAAACACCTTGTCGGACCCGTAGCCGGCTTCTTCGGCCACGTCGCTTATGCGCAGATAGCCCAGCGCCAGGCGCTCGGCGGCGATCCCCATGCGGCGGCTGGCGAGGTAAGAAATGGGCGACTCCCCCACCAATTCGCGAAACCGCGCACTGAACCGCGACCGCGACATGAACACGGCTTCGGCCAGGGACTCGACGGTCCACGGCGCCCGCGGGTCGTTATGGATCAGCATCAGCGCCTTGGCGATCTTGGGATCGCTCAGCCCGCGGAACCAGTCGTGACCGCTACCCGAATGCGTCAGCAGATAGGCGCGCAGCATATGCACGAACAGCAGGTCGGCCATGCGCGCGGCCGTGATCTTCCAGCCGGGGCGGCAGGCCAGGCTTTCTTCCACGAACATTTCGGTCATCGGGCCCAGGCACGGCGCCACGGACATGTCGGCGGCGCGGATGCGGATCAATTTCGGCAGCATGCGCAGCACGGGGTTGCGCTGCGTTTCCCGAAAGAGCACGATCCCCGAAAACAGATCGGTGACGGCGCCACCGCCGCCCGACGCGAATACCAGGGGGTGTGCAGGCGGTCGGCCACACCGGTGTCGTGCAGCACCTGTGCCAGCTTGACAGGCGGAACGTCCACATCGGGTGACGACATCTGGATGTGCGGGCTGCCGTGAGGCAGCAGGACCAGATCGCCGGGATCGACGCGCACGGGCGGGTCGCCGTCGACCGCCAGCCACCAGGGTTCGCCTCGGCCGACGCGGAACATGGCGCCATCGACGCCGGCGGACGCCAGCGACCAGGGCGCCGACAGGGTGAAGCGGCCGGTCACGGCCCCTTCCACACGGCAGGCGGCCAGTACATCGCTCAGGACATCCATCGCAGGCCTCCTGCGCAAAGTCAAAGATTCTGACCGATTGTGGGCGTTGGAGTGCCTTTCGTCCAGCCGAAACGAGACGATCGATACCTCATTAAGGTGTTGCGGCGGTTGAGCCCCGGGAACGACCGGTGAACAATCGTCACGTGCGCCACGGCCTGCCGCCGTATCGCAGCACGACATCGTCACGGGCGCGCGCCTTTGCGCCCTTCCTTCGAACCGCCTGCCTCCGGAACTCCATCATGCGCCCTACCTTTTTCGTGCTGAACGCTCTGTGTGCCCTGGGCCTTGCGGCCGTCGCGCCGCTGGCGTCCGCCCAGGCATTTCCCAGCAAGCCCATCGTCATCATCGTCCCGAATCCACCCGGCGGCGGTCCGGATGTGCTGGCCCGTTCGCTGGGTGAAAAGCTCGCGACCCGCCTTGGCCAGCCCGTGGTCGTCGAAAACCGTCCGGGCGCCAGCGGCATGATCGGTGCTGCCGCCGTCGCGCGCGCCACCCCCGATGGCTACACGCTGATGCTGTCGCCCAATACGGTGTTCAGCGCGCCGCACGTGCTGCCCAAGGGTGCCGGCAGCCAGATCGACGTGCTGAAGGACCTTGCCCCGGTGATCCAGCCGACCAAGGGCGTCATGGTCATGGTGGCCAACCCGTCGCTGGGCGTCGAAAACGCCAAGGAACTGGTGGCGCTGGTCAAGAAGGAACCCGGCCTGGCCTATGCCAGCGCAGGCAACGGATCGCCCATGCATATCGCCGGCGAACTGTTCAAGAAGTCGGCAGGCGTGGACATGCTGCACGCCCCGTACAAGGGCATTGCCCCGGCGATTTCCGACGTGCTGGCCGGTCATGTGAAGGTGACCTATGGCGCGCTGGGCGCATTGGGACAGCACATCGAGTCGGGCCGTCTGGTCGCGCTGGGTACCGCCGAAACGCAGCGCAGCCCGCTGATGCCAAACCTGCCGACGCTGGCTGAGCAAGGCATTCCCAACGTGGCGGTCAACGCCTGGTATGGCGTGTTCGCGCCCAAGGACACGCCTGCCGCCGTGATCGACAGGCTCAATCAGGACATCAACGCCGTGCTCCAGCAGCCCGACATGATCTCGCGCCTGAAGACCACCTGGGAAGTGCCCGTGGGCGGCACGCCGCAAGACCTGGCCCGTGCCGCCAAGCAGGAATACGACACCACGGGCAAGGTGGTCAAAGAGTTCAACATTACCGCGGACTGACCATCATGAAGGCTGGCAAGCGCCCCAACGTCATCCTGTTCATTACCGACCAGCAGCGAGCCGATCATGTCGGTTTTGCCGGCAATACGGTGGTGCGCACCCCGCATCTGGACGCGCTTGCGGCCGACGGCGTGCGCGGTGACCAGTTCTACGTGGCCAGCACGACCTGCATGTCGAACCGCGCCACGTTGATGACGGGGCGCATGCCATCCTTGCACGGGGTCCTGCACAACGGCATTCCCCTGTCGCGGCAGCACACGACCTTCGTGGAGCTGCTGCGCGAGGCAGGCTATGCGACCGCCCTGTTCGGCAAGTCGCATCTGCAGAATTTCGGGTATGACAATCCGAACAAGCGCGGCTGGGAAAACCTGAACGGCGGCACGCCGCCACCGGATGCGCTGCGCGACGCGCACAAGGATCACCGTCGTGGCGCCGACTATGAAAACGAGTGGACCCCGTTGTGGAAGCAGTCGCCTGATCACCATGTCGAGACGCCCTTCTACGGTTTCGACCATGTGACCCTGTGCACATTGCATGCGGACCAGGTGCAGGGGGACTATGCCCGCTGGCTGGCCACGCGCCATCCGGACCCGGACAGCCTGCGCGGCCGCGCGAATGCCACGCCCGACGACCGCTATCGCGCGCCTCAGGCCTGGTGCACCAAGCTGCCCGTGGAGCTGTACCCGACCACGTTTGTGGCGGAACAGACGTCGGCCTGGATCGACGACCATGTATCCCGACCTGACGCGGCGCCCTTCTACATCCAGTGTTCGTTTCCGGATCCGCATCACCCGCTGACGCCGCCCGGCAAGTACTGGGACATGTACGACCCCGATGCAATGACGCTGCCTGCGTCCTTTCATCAGGCCGACCAGCCGGCCCTGCTGGCGGCCGTGCACCGGTACACGCAGGCGGGCGGCAATCGCGAGGCCTATGCGCCGTTCTCGGTGGACGAACGCGAATGCAAGGAAATGATCGCGCTGACCTACGGCATGATCAGCCTGGTCGACGATGCCATCGGTTCGGTCGTCAAGACGCTGGATCGGCTGGGCATTGCCGATGACACCGTCATCATTTTCACGTCGGATCATGGCGAAATGATGGGGGACCACGGCATCATGCTGAAGGGACCCCTGCACTACCGCAGCGTGGCCCAGGTGCCTTTCCTGTGGCGCGATCCGGTGCTGCCCGCGTCGCGCCGCGGGCAAGCCATGGCCGAGGTCGCCAGCACGCTGGACCTGGCGCAAACCATTCTGGCCCGTGTGGGCCTGGCGCCCTACAACGGCATCCAGGGCGTGAACCTGCTGCCCTGGCTGGCCGGCGATGCCAGCTCGGCGCCCGCGCGGGCTGGCGTGGTGGTCGAGAACGAACCCATGCAATTCCTGTTCGACCGCCCTGCCCGCTTCCGGGTACGGACGCTGTTCAATGGAACATGGCGGTTGACCCTGTCGGAAGACGAGGCCGCGTGCGAATGCTACGACCTGACGAATGACCCGCATGAGATGGTCAATCTGTGGGATGTGGCGCAAGCCCGCGCGCAGCGGGATGCCCTGATCGCGCAACTGGCGGTCGAGATGATCCGGCTGACAGAGACGTCGCCCCTGCCCACGGCGCAGGCGTAGGCGCGGGAACCTGTCCCGGCCGTTCAAGGATCCAGACATGCCAGGCGGAGGGCGTCCTGCCCAGCCATGCGCATTCAGTCCAATGAAAAAGCCCTGCCGGAATGGACCCGGCAGGGCTTCGATCACTGCATCGCCAGGCGATACGTAATCAGTTCATCACGAAGCCGCCATTGACCGGCAGCAGCTGACCGGTCACGAAACGCGACAGATCCGACAGCGCGAACACTACCGCGCCGCTCACGTCCGCGGGGACTTGCTCACGGCTCAGCGCGCGCTGGTCGTGATAGAGCTTGTGGCGATGTTCCGGCACGTATTCCGTGGCTTCGACCAGGGTCAGCCCCGGCGCGATGGCGTTCACGGTGATGTTGTCGGGACCGAATTCGCGCGCCAGCGACTTCGTCATCGCGGTGACGGCGCCCTTGCTTGCCACGTAGGCCAGCAGATTGGGCGCGCCCCACAGCGCCGTGTCGGACGCCAGATTGACCACGGCGCCCCGGCCAGATGCCTTGAGCGCGTCGTGGCAGGCGGTCGTCATCAGCCACGTGCCACGCACGTTCACGTTCATGACCAGGTCCCACACCTTCGGGTCCAGTTCGAAGGCCGTCTTGCCACCCGAATTGGTGATGGCGGCATTGTTGACGAGACCATCCAGGCCACCGAGCCAGGCCACCGATTGCTCGGCGCATTGCTTGATGGACGCCTGGTCGGCCAGGTCGACGGTCACGCCGAACACATCCAGGCCGTCGTCCTGCAGCCGCTGGACCGAGCTTGCAAGCAGGTCGGCCAGGATGTCGGCCATGACGACCTTGGCGCCGGCCTTGGCCAACGCCACGGCAAACTCGAAGCCGAGGCCGCGCGCGGCCCCCGTGACCAGGATGCGGCGACCCGCGAGAAGGTTATTGCTGACTGTCGAATTCACGTTCACTTCCAGAAAAACTGCGAGGGGTAAGAATGGGCGTCACACGGTAGACGTGGCGGCGCGCGGCATGTAGTGCAGCACGCGCTTTTCCGCCCACACGACGGCAGCATACGCCACGATGCCGATCAGCGTGAGCGCGGCGATCGCCACGAACACGGCCGACGTATTGCCCTGGCCTTCGCCATCGACCAGCAGATAGCCCAGGCCCATGTTGCCGCCCACCAGTTCGCCCACGGTGACACCGATCACTGCCAGCGTCGACGCGATCCGCAAGCCGGAAAACAGCGCTGGCATGGCCGACGGGAATTCCACCAGACGGAAGATCTGCACGCGTCCCGCATTGAGCGTGCGGACCAGGTTCACCAGATCGGGATCCACCGTGCGGACCGCGGACAGCACATTGATCATGACCGGGAAGAACACGATCAGCACGGCCACCAGGATCTTCGGGTAGATGGTGTAACCCAGCCACATGACGAACAGCGGTGCAAAGGCGACTTTCGGGGCGATCTGCAGCGCGAGGATGTACGGCGAGAAGATCGATTCAGTGGTGGGCGACAGGCCCAGCACCACGCCCACGGCCAAGCCCAGCAGGGCGCCCAGCAGGAAGCCGACGAACACCTCGAACGCGGTGATGCCGAAATGCATGAGCAGGTCGCTGCTGTTCCACATCAACACCGATTCCTGCACCACGCGCGAGAACTTGGGCAGGATGAATTCCGGCATGCCCATGGCAGCCGGACCCCATTCCCACGCGGCCAGGAAAACGACCAGAACGAGCAGGCTGCCCAGCACGGTCGGCAGTTTCTTTTGCCATGCGCCTGGACGGCGGGTGGACGGCGTACCGACAGCAGCGCCGCCCGCGACGGGCACCGCCGCGGTTTCGACTGAGACGGACATTAGCGCGCCACTCCGACGAACTGGTTGGTGTACAGGTCATTGATCGGCGTGGCCTTGGCGACCACGCCTTCCGACACGTAGAACTTCTGCACCGTGTCCAGACGGGCCGGATCCATCTGGCCCAGCGGCTTCTGGTTGGCGTACACATACTGGTTGTACAGGGCGAACACCTTTTCAATGTTCGCTTCCTTGCCCTTGTAGGCCGGCACGGCTTCGGTGTAAGTCAAGGCGGCGGCCTTCGGGTCCTGCATGATGTCCTGCATGCCGCGCAGGGTCGCGCGCACCAGGCGCTTGATCAGCTCGGGGTTCTTCTTGATGGTCTCGTCCGACGCCAGGATGGCCTGCGCCATGCTCTTGAAGTTGTCCGCCACGGGCAGCAATTCGACGTTGCCACCCGACGCTTCGTTGGCGTCCACCACCCAGTCCGGCACGCCGGCCATGGCCTCGGCCTTGCCGGCCGCGAACAGCTGCCACACGCCTGCGGGACCCGCGGCCTGGATGTTCAGGTCGTTCTTGTTCAGGTTGTACTTGCGCAGCGTTCCCAGCAGCGCGTAGTAGGTGGTGTCGGTGTAGGCCATGACCGTCATGGTCTTGCCTTTCAGGTCGGCGGCCGACTTGATCGGGCTGCCCTTCTTGACCGTCAGCAGCGTCAGCGAACCGGCGCCCAGCACGGCCACCGCTTTCACGGGTACGCCGTTGGCGCGCACGATGATCGGCGTGTCGCCGATGGCGCCGCCGATCACGGCATTGCCTGCTCCGATCTGCTTGGCCACGTCCACGCCTCCCTTGCCGGCCACGAAAGTGACTTTCAGGTTTTCATCGGCGTAATAGCCTTTCTTCTGCGCGATCATCCAGGGCGCGAAAGCAGGCGAATTCGGGGGAGCGGGCAGCAGATAGGTCACCTCTTCCGGCGCGGCGTGCGCGGACAACGGCGCGATGGCGGCCAGGGCGACGACGGCAAGGTTGAAGCTGAACGAAACGAAAGCGTTTTTCATAGGGGATTCCTGTTGAGACGGGCGTGTGCAGCGTGACGAGGAAATTCAGGAGCGATCGGGTGCGGTCGGTTCAGTGCAGTTCGGCGCTTTCCTTGCCGACCTTCAGCAATTCCATCAAGCGGCCTTGCAGCGGCCCGATCTCGGGCAGCTTGCGGCGTTCCAGCGGGTTGTCGCGGAAAGGCAGGTCGATCTTGATCTCTTCGATGATGGTGCCAGGCCGCTCGCTCATTACCAGCAGGCGGTCCGACAGCGCAATGGCTTCGACCAGGTCATGCGTAATGAACAGCGCGGTCTTCTGCTTTTCGAACAACATCTTGGCCAGATCCTGCTGCAACACCATTTTGGTCTGCGCATCCAGCGCCGAGAAAGGCTCATCCAGCAACAGCACCTGGGGATCCACCGCCAGGGTGCGGGCGAGTGCGGCGCGTTGACGCATGCCGCCCGACAGCTGATATGGATAATGGTGTTCGTAGCCTTTCAGATGGCACTTGGCCAGCAGCTCTTCGGCCACGGCATGGCGCTGGGCGGCCGGAGCGCCGTCGATTTCCATGCCCAGTTCCACGTTGGACCGGATGGTTCGCCACGGCATGAGCAGGTCTTTCTGCAGCATGAAGGCGACCTTGCGGACCGGCCGGGTGACAAGCTCGCCCCCGATGTAGACCTCGCCCTCGCTGGGCAGGTACAGACCCGCGCCCATGTTCAGCAAGGTACTTTTGCCACAGCCCGACGGGCCGATGATGGAGACCACTTCGCCGCGGCGAATGGACAGGTTGACGTTGGTGACCGCGGCACGCGGCTCCGAGGTCTGGCGGTCGATGAAACGTTTGCCGACCTTGCGGAATTCAATTTCGTTCATGAGGGGCTGGCCTGTGTGAAACGCCTGAAAGACAGTTGAATCGCGTTTTAAATACGAAACCCCATCTCATATACGGAACAAGGGTAAAAATATAGCGCCTCGATTTTGGAAGCGCGAGTGGGGTAAACCACTAGCTCATCTAAGCAAATGTCGGGCCAAGCGTGGCTTTACGTGGCTAGGGCTACCGCACGGGCGCGAGATGCACCGGCTTGGCGCGTCTTGGAAGGCGGAGATAGCACACATTTGGTGCATACCCCATGCCGGGAACGGGCAAGGGGCAGGGGCGGGAAAGGGAGCGAGGCGCGTGGCCGGGGCGTTGATGTGCCACCCGGAAGGAAAGCGCGCACCCGGCGCCTTGATGTGGCCAGCCGGAAGGAAGCGCGCGATGGCAAGGGGCCGCGGCGCTTGCGGCGGCACGCCTGCCGGACCTGCCTGCGCATCCCCCGGAACGGGCGACCGCAGGCAAGGCCGGCGCTATCAGCGGATCAGATGCAGCAGTTCGGCGCGGGTGGCCGGATTGTCACGGAACTCGCCCAGCATGACCGAGCTGACCATGGACGAATTCTGCTTTTCGACGCCGCGCATCATCATGCACATGTGCTGCGCTTCGATCACCACGGCTACGCCCATCGCGCCCGTGACCTGCTGGACCGCTTCGGCGATCTGGCGGCTCAGGTTTTCCTGGATCTGCAGGCGGCGGGCGAACATATCGACGATGCGCGCCACCTTGGACAGGCCCAGCACCTTGCCGTTGGGCAGGTAGGCGACGTGCGCCTTGCCGATGAATGGCAGCAGGTGATGCTCGCACAATGAGTACAGCTCGATGTTCTTGACCAGCACCATCTCGCTGGTGTCGGACGTGAACAGCGCGCCGTTCACGATCTCGTCCAGGTTTTGCGAGTATCCCTGGCAAAGATACTGCATGGCCTTGGCCGCCCGCTTGGGGGTGCCGTGCAGGCCTTCACGGGTCGGGTCTTCACCCAGGCCCTCGAGAATGGCGGTGTAATGCTGCTCCAATGACATAAGTCCTCCAGAGTGTCGTGTGCGTCCAGGGCGCCTGCCTGACGGCGATCAGCGTCCCAGCCCCTTTTCCAGCAGTTGCGCGACCAGTTCATTGACCGATACGCCGTCGGCCTGCGACTTGTCGCGGATTTCCTGTGCCAGCGTGGCGGGAATCTTGACCGGAAACGAGATCAGTCCCTGTTCCTGGTCGATCTTGCGCTGGGTACGGCGGTCAACCGCGGTGGCGGCGGCCGACGCGCCCGTGCCGAAGCGGTCAGGCAGGCTCGACTGCTTCATGGCGCCCATGATCTTCAGAGCCTTGTTCTTTTCGAGGTCAGTTTTTTCATCGCGGAATCCGGGTGTCAAGCGCGTGAGGATACTCTGATTCGATGGCCACGCGCGGCGACACGGATGAGCCCTCATGGCCATTTCCGTCCGCGTGGACACTCCGTCGCCCAGCCTTCTTTTGCCTGCGCGTGTCCATCAACAACAGCTGTCAGGCAGGCGTGCCACCGGGGCCAGGCCGGGCATCAGGCGGTCCACCCGCAACTGGACGATCGCAGGATCGCCGCTGGTCAACATCTCGACGCGGCCGTGCGAGGGTGCCGCGTCACGCAAGGGCGCCCCGCCTGCCGCAGCCTGGCCCCCTGCGGCCGGCTCCCGCGCCAACAATTGCCGCCGCAGCTCCAGCGCAAACGGCAACCCGGTTTCCAGCACCGGGAAGTCCGGCCCGACCCGCTCGCGTACGACATCGACCAGAAACGGAAAGTGCGTGCAGCCCAGGACCAGCACGTCGGCGCCTTGCGCCAGCAGTTCATCGACCGGCTCGAACACGATGCGCCGGGCATCTTCCCGCGACGCGCCCTGCTCGACCAGATCGACCCAGCCCGGACAGGCCTTGAGCAGCACCTGCCTGCCGGGCGCTTCACGACGGACCAATTGCTGGAACTTGGCGCTGAGCAGCGTGCCCGTGGTCGCCAGCACGCCGATGACCCCGGACCGCGTCAGCCGGGCCGCAGGCTTGACCGCGGGCTCGATGCCAATAATGGGCAGATCGGCGTGCTTGTCGCGCAGGACAGCCGCCGCCGCGGCCGTTGCCGTATTGCACGGGATCGCGATGGCCTTCACCCCGCGCGACACAAAATAGTCGCTGATCCGCCATGCCCGCTCCACGACGTAGAACGGCGACTTCTCGCCGTAAGGCAGGTGGCCGGCGTCGGCAATGTAAATCAGGTCATCCGCCGGCAGCAGTTCGCGGATGGCGGGCAGCACGCTGAGCCCGCCCACCCCGGAGTCATACACCCCGATCGGCGCGCGTGCCGGGGTAGCGTCGTGCGCCGGCATTGTGAAGCCGCCCGTCCGGGTCGCGTCGATGGCGTCATCCATACCGTCAGCTCGCCAGCTTCAGGCCGATGATGCCGGCCACGATCAGCGCGACGCTGATCAGCCGGCCCGGGGTTGCCGGTTCGGCGAACAGCACCATGCCAAGAATGACGGTGCCCACGGCACCCACCCCCACCCACACGGCGTACGACGTGCCGACCGGCAAGGTCCGCATCGCCACGCCCAGCAGTCCCACGCTTGCCGCCATGGCCGCAAGCGTGCCGACGCTTGGCCACAGCCGCGTAAAGCCTTCGGTGTACTTCAGGCCGATGGCCCATACGATCTCGAGCAGTCCCGCCAGCACGAGGATGATCCACGCCATGCCATTCCTTTGAACATTGCCTGCACCGCAAGCGCGGCAGGCCGGGCACCGCATGCAAAAGCCGCGGCCCGCGCCGATTTTACCCAAGCACGACGCAGGCTGCCCGCAGCGCCTGAGACGTGGGCCATGGCATACCCCTTGCTTTTCAAGCCTGCCGTTCATGTAGCGGCCACTTCACGAGTTGTTCAGAGGCCACTTAACGCCCCAGCACGGCCCGTCGCGTCCAGACACGCATCGCTTTGGCGCAGGGTCGGCACTGGCATGGCGCACTCCCATGGCTTTTTCGTTCTATCAACCTGCGCAAGGATGGAAATGAAACACGCTCTGCACGAAGTTGTTCGGTCCGCGGTTGGCGTCGGACTGGGTGTCGGCATGGTCGTCACGCTGTCGGCATGTTCCGGCGACGATGATGATCCGCCCACGCCGTCACCCACCTTTTCTCAATCCTGCTCGGCCTTGGTCGGGCGCGCCGTGCCGGGTGGTTCGGTCAGCACCGCCGAATTCGTGGCGGCCACCGCCGGCACGGTCACGGCGTCGTCCTTTCCCGATCATTGCCTGGCGCGCGGCGCCATGAATGCGCGAACGGGCATCGACGGCAAGCCTTATGCACTGGGCTTTGAATTGCGCTTGCCCGTGACCTGGAACAGCCGTTTCTATTACCAGGGGGCAGCGGCGTGGATGGCACCTTGTTCGTTGCAACCGGCGCCTACCCGGCTGGCGGCAACACGCGCAACGCGCTGCTGGACGGCTATGCCGTCGTCACCACGGACTCGGGTCATCGTGCCGAAACGGGCGTCGCCAACGGGTCTTACCTGTTTGCCGTGGACCCGCAAGCGCGCCTCGAATACGGTGACCAGCAGGTGCCACACGTGACCGCGGCAGCCAAGCAGTTGATCAACGATTTCTATGGCAAGGCGCCCGACAAGTCCTACTTCGTGGGCTGCTCGAACGGCGGCCGCCAGGCCATGATCGCCGCGCAACGCTATCCCACGCTATTCGATGGCATTGTCGCGGCCGCGCCGGGTTTCCGCCTGACGCAAGCCGCCGTGCAAGGCTCGGTCTACCAGACGCAACTGCTGGCCACCATTGCGCCCACCGGCGCCGATGGACGCCCTGACATCAGCCAGTCCCTGACCGATACCGATCTCAAGAGCATCAGCAACCGCATCCTGCAAAGCTGCGATGCGCTGGACGGCGCAAGCGACGGCATCGTCAGCAAGCTGAGCGCATGCCAGCCCGACCCGGCAGCGTGGGCATGCACGCCGGGCCAGAGCACGGACTGCCTGACTCCCGCCAAGGCGGCTGTCGTCAAGCAGATCTTTGCTGGCGCCAGGACGTCCACTGGCGCGCAAATCTATGAACGGTGGTCTTTCGATCCGGGCATTGCCGATGCCGGCGCCTGGCGCACCTGGTTCCTGGGCAGCCGGTCGCCCAACAATGCGCTGCTCAGCATCTTTGCGGGCGAGCTGTCGCACATCTACACGTCGCCGCCCACCATCACACCGGACCTGTACGGCTATTCATTGACGGCCAACGTCGACGCCGAATACGCCAAGACGCGCGCCACCACGCCCATCTACACCGTGTCGGCCGAGTCGTTCACCAATGCCGAATCGCCCAACCTCGACGCCTTCAAGGCACGCGGCGGCAAGCTGCTGATGTTCAACGGCACGGCCGACCCGGCGTTTTCGTTTCCGGACATCGAAGCCTATTACCGCAAGGTCCAGGCACGGTACGGCAGCGACAACGCAGCGGAAACCGCAAGGCTGTTTGCAGTCCCGGGCATGGCGCATTGCAGTGGCGGCAGTTATGGCACTGACCAGTTCGACGCGTTCGGCGCTCTGGTGAAGTGGGTCGAGCAAGGGGCCGCGCCCGACACCATGGTCGCCACCGCCCGCGCCGCGGCAGGTGCGCCGTGGCCTGGCCGCACCCGTCCGCTGTGCAGCTATCCAAAGGAAGCCATTTACAAAGGCACCGGCAGTATCGAGAGCGCTGCGAGCTTCGAATGCCGTGCGCCGGGTTGACGGGACGACCGGTTGTGACGGCGTGACATAGGTAGTCCTCCGGGCGG
Organism: Pigmentiphaga litoralis; assembly: GCF_048632615.1. Lineage (GTDB taxonomy): Bacteria > Pseudomonadota > Gammaproteobacteria > Burkholderiales > Burkholderiaceae_B > Pigmentiphaga > Pigmentiphaga litoralis_B. Next base: position 4,356,859 of record NZ_CP184479.1, on the reverse strand, counting down.
CGCGTTGGGGTTTGTCTCGATGCGACCGCCCTTCCCGATTCGTATAGTTATAAAACATATTTATTATTTTTCATAACTATCCGGCAGGGCTGTCATCGGCCACGCGGCAAGCGGCTGCCGGACGCGGCCCAAGGACGTCCCCATGGATATTTCCAAGTTGATTGCCATCGACATGCACGTGCATGCCGAAGTCTCGTGCCGCTGCGCGCCCGACCTGTTCGGAAAGGAATTCGACGACGCCGCCGAAAAGTACTTCAAATTCGTGCACCGGCCCACGATTCCGGAAACCATCGCCCGGTATCGCGAAGCCCGGGTCGGTCTGGTCATGTTCACCGTCGATGCGGAATCGAATATGGGCCGGCGGCGCATTCCGAACGAAGAAATCGCCGAGGCCGCACTGGAGAACCAGGACATGATGCGGGCGTTTGCCAGCATCGATCCGCACAAGGGCAAGATGGGCGCCCGCGAAGCGCGGCGGCTGATCGATGACTACAAGGTCGCGGGCTTCAAGTTCCACCCCACCGTGCAGGGCTTTTTCCCGAACGACGATATGGCCTATCCGCTGTATGAGGTGATTGCCGAGGCCGGCCTTCCCGCCATTTTCCACAGTGGCCATTCGGGCATTGGCACGGGCATGCGTGGCGGCGGCGGACTCAAGCTCAAATATTCGAACCCGATCCATCTTGATGACGTCGCGGCCGATTTTCCCGACATGAAGATCATCATCGCGCACCCGTCGTGGCCCTGGCAGGACGAGGCGCTATCGGTCTGTCTTCACAAACCGAACGTGTGGATCGATCTGTCGGGTTGGTCGCCCAAATATTTTCCGAAAGAACTGATCCACCAAGCCAATACCCAGCTCAAGCACCGGATGCTGTTCGGGTCCGACTTCCCGCTCATCACGCCCGAGCGCTGGATGAGCGACTTCGAAGCCGCCGGTTTTCGGCCCGAGGTTCATCCCCTGATCCTGAAAGACAACGCTTCGGCGCTGCTGGGCTTTGCCTGAGATAGTGCCGGCAACGCTCGCAAGTGCACCTGCTTCGCGGCAGATCAACAGAGCAAATAGGGTAGGATGACCGGGCCGGTAACTATACGCACCATCCACTACGTACCCCCTCCTTTGACTTCTGCGCCCGCCCACGACACCCCGCGCGATCTTGCGCGCGATCCCCTTCGCGATGGCTCTGCCAGCGACGCGTTGAACGAAGACTTCCTTCTTGGACTGGTGGGCCACAGCGCTCGTCTGGCGTCGTCCAGCATCCGGCCCCTGTTTGCCGAGCGGATGGCGCAATACGATCTGCGGCAGGCCGAGTTCGCGGTGCTGTCCTTGCTGCAGGCCAATCCTGGCATCAGCCAGCGCCGCCTGGCCGACGCCATCAACGTCTCGCCGCCGAACATGGCGGCGGTGCTGGGCAGATTGGTGGAACGGGGATTGGTGCAACGGCAGCGCGATGCCGCCGATCAGCGCACCCAGGTGCTGGCGCTGACCAAGGCCGGCGCGCTGTTGTACCGTCGGGCCGCCGTCACCGTTGCGGCGCTGGAGCGCGAGGCCACGGCGGTGCTGAGCGACAAGGAACTGGCGGAACTGCTCAGATTGCTGCGCAAGCTGTCCAGAAGATAGCCGGACCCTTGCCGACACAGCGGGCGCGTGGTGATCGCGCCAAGCATGGCGCCTTCAGAACCTGTCCACCGGTTTGGCAGGTGATACCGGCGGCAGGACATGGATCACCGCCCGGCTGGCTGCCTCGCGCTCTTCCTGCACGGCCTTGAGCCACTCGCGCCACACGGCCACCAGCAACGCCATCAGCACCGGGCCCACGAACAGGCCCACCAGGCCCATCGTCTGCACGCCTCCCACCAGGCCCATGAACGTCGGCAGGAAGGGCAGCTTGACCGGGCCGCCCACCAGACGCGGGCGCAGGGTCTTGTCGACGATGAACAGTTCGATCGTGCCCCAGGCGAACAAGGACAGGCCCGCCACCAGGTTGCCCGATCCGACCAAATACAAGGACACCAGCGAGAACGCCAGCGGCGCACCCCCGGAATGAGTGCCATGAAACCCGTCACCAGCCCCAACAGGACGGGAGACGGTACACCGGCGATCCAGTAGGCCGTGCCCAGCACCACCGCTTCCCCTACGGCGATCAGCCCCATGCCCGTGACGGTGGCGCTGACCGTCGCTGGCACCACCCGAGAAAACTGCACCCACCGCGCAGGCAGGATGCGTTCGCCCACGATGTCCAGCTGCGCCACGATCCGGTCGCCGTCTTTGTAGACGAAGAACAGAATGATCAGCATGAAGACGATGGTCAGCGCAAAGTGAAAGGCATTGCCGGTCGTGGAAAGCACGACCCGGTAGATGTTGCCCAGGTGCTCACCGCTGATCAACTGCACCCAGGACCCCAGCGCCTGCGGCTGGCTCAGGTGTTCCTGCCAGTAGCCCGACAACCGGTCGCCTACCAGCGGCAGGCCCACCAGCCAGTTCGGCACCGGCATGCCATAACGATTGCCTGCCAGCAGCCAGCCTACGAAGTTGCTCGCTTCGTGGATGCCATAAGACGCCGCCATCGACAGGGGCACCACCAGTCCGACCAGGATCACGATCAGTGCCATCGCGGCGGCCAGGGTGTTGCGGCCCCCAAGCGAGCGCAGAAGTTTCCTGTACAAAGGCCAGCTGGCGAATCCGATGATCAGCGCGGCCAGGCCGGGCACCAGGAAACCACTGAAGAAATAGACGCCCGCGGCGAGCACCAGGACCAGCAGCCAGCGGGCAACGAGTCGGGCAGAGAAAACAGGTGACGTCATTAGTCTTTGAAGGGTGCGAGCTAAAGGACAGCCTCACTGTACCAGCACTGACTCAAGGCCCGGCAAGGCAACGGCCCTGAAGGGACTATACGGTGACGATCCACGGGCGACGGCGCGCCTGGCGCCACGCGATTTAGGGAATATCCCTTGCCGGACCCTGGCAGGGCACCTAGCCGACAGCGCGGATTATCCGTGCCGCATGTCGCGGATTCGGCGACATCTTAGGGATTACCGATAACTCATCCATGCGAAAGCCATACGTGTGATAGTGTTTCGGGCGGCATCGTGACGTCTTATCCGGCTCGGACCGACCCGCCTCCGCCCCTTCCCACTTACCGCACCCGTGGACGATGGACCCCAGCCCAGCCGCCAGCGCCAAGCGCTTCCCGTCGATCGGCAACCTGCTGTTCACGCTGCAGGAAGCGTTCGTGGCACTGCTGCCCTACCTGCTGCTATCGGCAGCCACCAGCGTGCTGGCGCAGGGCTTCGTCACCTACCAGTGGTCGCTGGGCCCCCTGCAGGCCGACACCGTCATGTCCACCGCGTACGTGCTGCGCGGCCTTTTTCCGCTGTTGCTGGTCATCTCCATCGCCTACCACCTGGCCCGCGCGCACGCGATGGACGCTGCGATCACCGTGCTCCTGTCCATTGTTGTGTACCTGGGTCAGGACGCCTTGCGGGGCATCACGGCGCAGCCGCCTTCCCACCTGCCGTTGAGCGCGCTGCTGACGCCGCTGGTTGCGGTCGGCCTGCTGCGCGCCGTCATGAAGCTGCCGTTCACGCGAGTGGTCCGTTACCGCAGCATGAATCACCACGTGGCCGCCGCCCTGAACCACGGCCTGCCCTTCACACTGGTCTTCGTGCTGGCGACCGCGGCCATGATGGTCATTCATTTCACCTTGGGCAAAACGGCGGCCGGCGTCACGTCGATGGTGGGCGACCTGCACTTGTCCAACGGCGCGCTGCTCATTGCCAACAGCGTCATCAGCCACCTGCTCTGGTTCGTCGGCCTGCATGGCAACAACGTGTTCGACCTGCTGGTCGACAGCCGCAGCCTCGAGCAATCCCTTTTTCCCAACCTTAGCTACTACAAATTCCTGGATCTCTTCGCCGGCTTCGGCGGCGCGGGCGCCGGCCTCTCGCTCATGATCGCCATCCTGATCGTCGCGCGTGACCGGCATTCGCGCATCATCGCCCGCACCGCCGCGCCCTTCCTGGTCTGTAACGTGACGGAAGTCCTGATCTACGGCCTGCCCATCGTCTTCAACCGGCGGCTGCTGGTGCCGTTCGTTGGCGTACCGCTGCTGAACACGGGCATTGCCTACGTCGTGCTCGCGCAGGGCTGGATCACCTTCAACGGCCGCAGTACGTCGTGGATCACCCCCATCTTTCTCGACAGCTACCTGATGACCGGCGGACTGCGCGCCGCCCTGCTCCAGGCCGTCCTGCTGATCGTCAGCGTGCTGGTCTACATTCCCTTCGTGCGACGCTTTTCCGCCTCCCAAAGTAATCGCATGCTGCGCGAAACCCTGGCCAGCCGCCTGGGGATCGAAGGCGACCTGCAAGTGCGGCAAGGCGCGAGCTTCCAGCAGGCGCAAAGCTTCATCCTGCGATCCAACATCGAAACCCAGCGCGTCATTGAACTCATTACCGCCAACCAGCTGACGCTGTACTACCAGCCCAAGATCCGGGCAAGCGACCAGCGCTGCCTGGGTTTCGAAGCGCTGCTGCGGCTTGAATGCGGCGACGGCCGCGTGGTCGGTCCCTACTTTCTGGAAACGCTGGAACTGGCCGGCCTGGCGTCGGTGATCGACCTCTGGGTCTGCAACGAAGCGCGCCGCACCTTGAATGCCTGGGACGTTGCCGGCTTCCACCCGCACGTCGCCATCAATCTGCACCCCGACACCCTGGGCAACCCGCACTGTATCGACCGTATCCTGGCCACCCTGTCGGGCCGCCGGGTCGAATTCGAAATCATCGAACGCGCTTTTGCCACCAGCCCCGCCATGGCCGAAGGCATCCGCCGCCTGCGCGCCAGCGGCCTGCGGATTTCCATCGACGATTTCGGGACCGGGTACTCGAGCCTGCACAGCCTCTACCACCTGGATGCCGACACTATCAAGCTCGATAAAAGCCTGATCGACATCGTGCACACCGAACGCGGCTATGCGATCTACCGCGCGATCTGCGCCCTGTGCAAGGAACTGGAGTTCGAGTTGATCGCCGAGGGTGTGGAGACCGAAGCGCAGTTCGTGCTGGCCAAGCGGCTGGGCGTGGACGCGGTGCAGGGGTGGTGCTTCGCGCCGGCGCTGAGTGCGGAGAAGGCGCGGGAGTATGCGGTGGCGCATGGGTGATCGCCCCGGCGTCCTGCCGAGTCAGTGTAGAATCTCGCCCTCGGGCCCTTAGCTCATGCCTGGTTAGAGCAGCGGACTCATAATCCGTTGGTGCTGTGTTCGACTCACAGAGGGCCCACCAGAAAACAGAAGGGGCTGCGCACTTGCGCAGCCCCTTTATTGCCCGGCGCATCCCACGGCGCGCGCGGTCATCCTTAGGGCAGCCAATCGTCCGCGGGCACGGCCGCTTCCGACCGCCCGCGCAACTGCTGCAGGGCATCCACTCTTGCCAGCAATTCCCCGATCGGCACGGGCTTCGTCATGTGCTGGTCGAAGCCCGCATGCATGGCGCGTTCGACGTCTTCCTTCTGACCATAGCCCGTGATCGCGATCAGCACCAGGTTCGGGAATTGGCCGCTGGCGCGGATCAACTGCGCGAGGTTCAGGCCATCCATGTCCGGCAGGCCGATGTCCAGCAGCGCCACGTCGGGCTGGTACACCGGCAGAATCGACAGGCATTCGCTGGCGGTGTGGCGCACGCGCACGTCGTGGCCGGACGCGGTAAGCGCCTCGGCGATGGTCGTGGCGGCGTCGACGTTGTCGTCGATCACCAGGATGCGGGCGGGTGTGACGGGTTGCGCGTAACGGTCCGGCGGCTGCTGGATGTGAGGCTGGAAGGTCGAATATGGATTCGAGTACAGATGCCGGGTCGTTTCAGGCTGCTGCGGCACATCTGGCCTGGCCAGCAGGGGAATGTCGATGCGGAATTTCGAGCCCAGGCCCAGGCCGTCGCTGCTGGCAGAGATGTGGCCGTCGTGCAGGTGGACGATGCTGCGGGCGATCGACAGTCCCAGCCCGAGCCCGCCCGCGGATCGCGCAATGGACTGGGGCGCCTGGTAGAACAGCGTGAAGATTTTGGCGAGGGTCTCGGGGGCCATGCCGACGCCCGCGTCGGCCACGGTGATCATGGCGGCGGACGCGGTGGCCGACAGGCTGACCGAGATGGGCGCATCGGCCGAGTTGCGTACGGCGTTGATCAGCAGGTTGACGACGAGCTGAGTCAGGCGCTCTTCGTCGCCCTGCACCCATACGGGGTCGTGGGGCAGCAGCAGCGAGAACGGCGCCTGGCGATTCGGCACGGTCGACGCGATGGATTCGTGGGCCCGAGCCACGACGGCGTTGAGCAACACGGGCTTTTTCTCAACCGTCATTTTGCCCTGGACGATCCGCGAGACGTCGAGCAGGTCGTCGACCAGGTGATGCAGGTGCGTGGCCTGCCGGCGCAGGATCGTGCGTTCGCGCCGGTAGACATCCTTGCCCTGGATGTCCATCAGGTCCAGCGTGGAAACGATCGGCGCCAGGGGTTGCGCAGTTCATGTCCAAGCACGGCCAGGAAGTGATCCTTGGCTGCGGAGGCTTCGCGCGCCTGTTCCATGGCGGCGCGTATGGACCGCAGCGACCGGTCGAGGTTGTCGACCAGGACCCGCCGGTGGCCTTCCACCGCCATCCGTTCCATCGACGCCGTTTCAAGCGATTTGGAAAGCTGGTCGAATTCGGCGATGCCGCAGGCCTGCGCCTTGACGGCGCGGCCCTGCCCCATGTCGCGCGCGTGCATTTGCAGGGTCGCGATGCCGGCAACGATGCGCCGTGCGATCGTCTTGGCCACCAGCAGGCACACCAGCAGCGAAAGCGCCAGGGTGGCCGCGTACATGAACAAGGCCGTGGAGACGACCTGATTCAATGACGACACGGGCGCGCCGACAATGACGGACAGTCCCCAGCGTGGCAACTTGGTGAAGCCGATGATCGATTCGACGCCCGCGGCATTGGGCGCCACGCTGATGCCTTCCGTGTCGACGTTGTCGAGTTCGCGCTGGAACGACTCGGACAGCCGTTTCCCCACGAACTGTTCGCGATCGTGCGATCGCGACATGCGCTGAAACGCCTGGTCGGCGACCGCGATGGCCCAACCTTCGGGAACGTGCTGCCGCGCCAGGATGTCGTCGATACGGTCCGGCTTGAGCGCGGCGGTAATGACATACCGCAATTCGCCGCCCTGCATGACCGGCACCCGAACGGGCACGGCAACCACCGAAGACGTGCCTTCGCGGGATGCGCCGACGACCGGGCGTTTTTCGTTGAGCACCTGCCTCAGGCTGTCGGGGTCGCGTACGTTCAAGTCGACATCGCCATAGGGCCGAGTGGACCGGAGCAGGACCTTGCCCGACGCGTCGGACAGAATGACGGACAGCCAATAGGGCCGGGCCTGCGCGGCGTCGCGCACGATGGAATGGAATTCCTCGTATCTGCCCGCGGACAGCGCAGGGTGGTAAGACAGGGTTTCGAGCGCCGCCACGCTGCTTTCGATTTCGGCGTTGACAGCGGAGGACAGCGCCCGGGACAGATCCAGGGTGGCGCGGCGCAGATCGCTTTGCTGCTGTTCGTAGACCGCGTTGACGCTCCACACCCCCAGCAGGGTCAGCGGCAACAGGCCGGCTGCCACCAGCATGAACAACAAGAACCGCAGCCGCGGTGGATGCGTCTGATAAATGGCTTTGAACAACAGCAGCGCCCCTGAGAATGCGAAAAGCACGAATGCAGCGTTGCGCTTCGAAACTCACGAACTCGCCCGCCCGGGCGAGTATTACTCGGGGAGGACTAGTTCTACAACGTCGTTTTGCGCGGCAACCCCTAATGCCGAAGCGCACTGTCGTATTTATGCAGTATGCAAGCTGTAATCCTGGGCCGGCTATCGCCGCATCCAGCGCCCGGGCACGCTGAAGTCGATGGAGATGCGGACCACTTCCATCATGGCCGCCACCAGCGGGCGGGTGTCGTCGCGGCGGCGGTAGAAGGCATACCGCAGCGGGCCCAGGGCATGCCGGCTTCGCAGTGCCCGCAGTTCACCCCGCGCCGTCAATTGATCGGCCCATGCCACCGGCAGGAACCCGATCCCCAATCCTTCCACGAGCAGGCCAGCCACCACGCCCCAGCTGTTGCACGTCAGGCGCTGCGGCGTTTCATGATTGTTGGCGCCCAGCCATTCGTCCAGCACACGGTGGGTGCCGGTACCCGGCGGCAGGGTGATGACGGAGGTGCTGGCCAGCAATGCCGCGGTAACCGTCCTCGCATCGCCGACCAGCGCAGGCGCCCCGACCCACTTGAATCGGGCCTCGCCCAGATCGACCGAGGTCATCTCCGGACTCGATGACCGGCCGGCAATCACCGCGAAATCCAGCGCGCCGTCGTGCACACGCCGCTCCAGCGCACCCAGCGAACTGCCGGCGTCGACCGACGGCTCGAGCCGCAGATCGGGGTACCGCTGGCGCGCGTTCGACACCAGGGTTGGCAACCACGTGAGCGCGGTCAGCTCGCCGACACCGAACCGGCAGGTGCCATGGATGCGGCTGTCGTGGGTGACTTCGCGCCGGATGGCTTCGGCGTCCCGCAGCATGGCCTGGGCGCGCGGCAGCAATGCGGCGCCGGCGTCCGTCAGCAAGGCGCGCTGACCCGATCGATCGAACAGCGTGACGCCGAGCGATACCTCGAGCTCTGCGATGCGTTTGGACAACGAGGATATCGAGACGCATACCCTGTCGGCCGCAAGCGAAAAGTTGGCGCATGACGCCGCCCAGTAGAACGCTTCGAGTTGTTTGAGAGTCATGTCAGCCCTGGACGCTGTTTCAAAAAAGCGAATAACGGACTTCTAATTTATTCGCTTTATGGGTTCAGCGCGTTTCCGTATCGTGCACTCCAGTCATCCAGAACAAATGCACAAGACATTCAGGAGTGAGACATGACGCACGGTTCAACGATTGTCGGGAAATCCGCCAGGTGCGCGGCGGCGGTGCTTGCCGCGATGGCGGCCCTTGGCGCGCAGGCGGCAGCCGCGGACTTTCCCGACCGGCAGGTCACGCTCGTCGTGCCGATGGCGGCGGGTGGCCCGACGGACACCGTGGCGCGCATGGTCCAGATCAAGATGTCCGAAAAGCTGGGGCACCCGGTTGTGATCGACAACCGCGCGGGCGCATCGGGCAACATCGGCATCAACGCGGTCAGGCGCTCACCCGCCGACGGCTACATGCTGAGCGTGGCGTCCGCGACGACGCACGCCATCGCCGTCAATGTGTACGAAAAGGTGGCATACGACCCCATCAAGGACTTTGTGCCGGTCGGGGGCATCGTCGTCGCGCCGGGTGTGCTCATCACCTCGCCCGACGCCGCGCCCGGCTGCAAAATGTCCGCCTTCCTGGACAAGTTGCGCGCCACGCCCGGCAAGATGCAGTTCGGGTCCGCAGGCACCGGCTCGCTGTCGCACATGTCGGGCGCACGCTTCCTGGCGGCAACCAGGACCGACATGCTGCACGTTCCCTACAAGGGTCTGTCGGCGGCCATGAACGACATGTACGCCGGTCAGATCGACGCGGCGTTCGACAATGTCAGCTCGGCGCTCAGTCACATCAAGAGCGGCAAGGTATGCGCGCTGGCCGTGCAGTCTCCGGAGCGCCTGTCGGTGCTGCCAGACGTTCCTACCTATAAGGAACTGGGTTATCCGGAACTGAACAAGCCGACCTGGTACGGGATCGTGGCACCCGCCAACACGCCTCGCCCGGTCGTTGACAAGCTCAACCAGGCGCTCAATTACGCGCTGGCCTCACCAGATGTACGCACCGCATTCGATCGGCTGGGCGTGACACCCTCACCCACCACGCCAGATGAATTCGCCAGGCAGATCAAGGACGAAATTGCGCTGTGGAAGGACACCACGGAGCGCATGAACTTCCAGAAGATCAAGCAATGAGCGCAACTTCCATTTCCGAGACGACCATGACCGATGCTTCGACGCCGCTTCCCTTGGCTCCCTACAAGGTGCTCGATCTGACACGTGTGCGCGCCGGCCCGACGGCGGTACGCCAACTGGCCGATTGGGGGGCCGACGTCATCAAGATCGAAGAGCCCGTTGCGCCGTCGCGCGAAACCGAAATGGGCGGCATGCGCCTGGGCCCGGACTACCAGAACCTGCATCGCAACAAACGCAGCCTGACGCTGGACCTGAAGTCGGACGAAGGGCGCGAGGTGCTGTTCACGCTGGCCAGGGAAGCGGATGTCATCGTCGAAAACTTCCGCCCCGACGTCAAGGACAGGCTGGGCATCGGCTACGACACCCTGCGCGGGATCAACCCTCGCATCGTCTACGCCAGCATTTCCGGGTTCGGGCAGGACGGCCCGTATGCCCGCCGGCCCGGCTACGACCAGATCATCCAGGGCATGACCGGCATGATGTCGGTCACCGGATTGCCCGGCCACGGACCCGTCCGGGCCGGGATCGCCATCGCGGACACGGCGGCGGGGCTGTACGGCGCGATGGGCATCCTCATGGCGCTGCTGGAGCGCGAACGCACCGGCAAGGGTCAGTGGATCCAGACGTCGCTGCTCGAAGCGCTGCTGGCCATGATGGACTTCCAGTCGGCGCGCTGGCTGGTCGCTGGAGAAATCCCCCAGCAGGCCGGCAACGACCATCCCACCATCATTCCGACCGGTGTGTTCGATACCCAGGACGGCAAGGTCAATATTTGCGTGTCGGGTGCGGTGATGTGGGAACGCCTGTGCCGGACGCTGGATCGCGCCGCGTGGCTGACCGACCCACGCTTCCTGACCAACAAGGACCGATCGAAACATCGCGACGCCTTGAATGCCGAACTGCGCGCGATTTTCGCCACGCAGACCAACGCGCACTGGATCGGCCTGCTGAATCCGGCCGGGCTGGCCTGCGGCGCGGTCAACACCGTCGACCAGGCGTTTGCCGACCCACAGGTACAGCATCTGGGCATCCGCTGGCCTGTCCGTCACGATACGCTGGGCGACATCGCATTGGTCGGGCAACCCTACCGCAGCAATCTGCACACAAGCGGCGTGCGTTCGGTTGCCCCCATGCCCGGTGAGCACAACGACCAGATCCTTCGTGCGGCAGGCCTGTCCCCCGACACGATCAACGCACTGCGGAGCCGCCATGTCATCTGATCGCCCCCACGACAGCGTCATCCGCAGCCACCGCCATGGCGCCACGGGCCACGTGATCATCGACAACCTCGTCAAGCACAACGCCATGAGCTTCGACATGTGGGACAGCCTGCCCGGCCACCTTGCCGCGTTGGACGACGATCCGGAGGTTCGCGTGATCGTCCTGCAAGGCGCGGGCGACCGAGCATTCGCGTCGGGATCCGACATTTCGCAATTCGGCGAACGCCGCAATACGCCTGAAGGCGTGGCGCTCTACAACGCAACCGTGGACCGCGCCGTGGCGTCGCTGGGCGCGGTGCGCAAGCCCACCGTGGCGCGGATACAGGGGTACTGTTTTGGCGGCGGCGTCGGGCTGGCGCTGCATTGCGATCTTCGATACGCGACCCCCGATGCCACGTTTTGCATTCCGGCCGGCAAGGTGGGCGTCGGTTACCACGAGCTGTGGCTGCAGCGCCTGACGTGGCTGGTCGGGCCGGCCAATGCCAAGGAAATCATGTTCACGGCCCGCCGCTACGACGCCGAAGAAGCCGTGCGGATGGGGCTGGTCAATCGTCTGCTGGGCGAGGACGAGGTAACCGCACTCGTCGACGGAATGGCCCGGCTGGCGCCCCTGACCGCACGGTCGAGCAAACTGTCGATCGAAACGGCCATCGCCCCATCGGCACAGGGACGGGCCGCGTGCCAGGCATCGATCCTGCAGTGCTTCGAGAGCCAGGATTACATCGAGGGCCGCAATGCGTTTACCGAGAAACGCACGCCCACGTTTGTCGGACGGTAAGCGCGTGATGGACGTCATGGACGTGACGAACGTGCCGACGCCGACGGCATCCACGGCATTCGACGCCGACGCCCGTCGGGCCTTGCAGCGGATCACCGCCGACCTGGACCCGGAAGGCGGTCTGGACGCGGCCTCGATCCGTTTCACGGGCGACACCCCCCTCTGGCCACGCCCTTGTGCCTGGTGCCCGCGTCCGCCGCCGCGATCGCCGCCGCCGCATCGAGCGCGGCCGCGCGCTGGTCGCGGGCGCACGGCGTGCCCCAGCACATCACGATCGATGCCGTGCATGCCGCCTGTGCGCTTGAACCCACGCACTTCCAGACCCAGCACGGCCACCGCGTGCCGCAGTCGTCCCATTCACGGGAACTCAAGTCCGGCTTCTACCGAACGCAGGACGATCACTGGTTCATTCCCAGCGGGTCGTACCCGCACCTGCGCGACGCGACCCTGCAACTGCTGGATTGCCCAAACACGGCCCAGGCCATCGGCGCCGCCATCAGCAGGTGGCGAGGGGCCGACCTGGAAGAAGCCTGCCATGAACGCGGGGTCCCTGGCACGATGGTGCGCAGCCGGGACGCATGGTTGACCCATACACAAGGACGGGTGCTTGCCGCAACGCCGGTCATCGTGATCGAAAAGATCGCCAACGGCCCGCGTGTGGCCGAGCGGCCAAGCCACCGCCCGCTGGACGACATCCGGGTGCTGGATCTCTCGCACGTCATTGCCGGCCCGGTGGTCGCCCGCAGTCTGGGTGAATACGGCGCGCAGGTGCTGCGTGTGTCGTCGCCAGGACAGCCCGACCCGATCCCGCAGATTCTGGACACCGGGATCGGCAAGCGGAACGCCTGTCTCGATCTGCGGAACGCGCAGGACCACGCCACCTTGCTAGGGCTGGCAGGCAAGGCCGACGTCTTCGTCGAGTCGTGGCGGCAGGGAAGTTTCGAACGGCTTGGGCTGTCGGCCCGGCACCTGGCCGAGGTACGCCCGGGCATCGTGTATGTGTCGGTCAACGCATTCGGCTTCGGCGGGCCATGGCTTGACCGCAAGGGCTTCGATCAGATGGCCCAGGCGGCCACCGGCATTTGCGATGCGCACGCGCGCGGTGGCAAGCCGGCGCTGGTGCCGACGCGCCTGCTCAACGATTATCTGACCGGATACCTGGGTGCGGCAGGCGTGATGCAGGCGCTGGCGCTGCGCGCGCGTGATGGCGGCAGCTACCACGTCAAAGTGTCGCTGGCGCGCACGGCCATGTGGGTGCAGGACATCGGGCAGCATTCGATCGCTGCCGAGGTCGTGACGCTGGACGACCTGGTACCGCCGCGCATTGCGCGGCAGTCACCTTTCGGTCTGCTGCATCAGGTCGCCCCCGCCGCGCAGCTGTCGGTTACGCCCGGGGGTTGGGACCAGCCACCAGCGCCCTTGGGCGCTCATGCGGCGACGTGGCAGGATTGACGCTCGCCCGGACCCTCACTCCCCCAGCAGCCGCCCCACGTCCCCCACCACACTCCCGAAGCCGGCGGCGCTGACCTGCTGTTCGAGATCCCGCAGCAGCTGCGCCCGATCCTGCTGCTTGGCCCAGTGCACCGGGCCACCCTCCCAGCGCGGGAAGCCATACCCTTGCACCATCACCACGTCGACGTCGCTCGGGCGGCTGGCGACGCCTTCGGCGACCAGCAACGCGGCTTCGTTGACCATGGCAAGCAGTGCGCGGCGGCGGATTTTCTCGGCTGAAAGCGGGCGCACGGGGTTGCCGCGGCGTTGCCGCGCGTCGGCGATCAGGCCTCGCACCACGTCGTCGGTCTGGCGCGAAGGTTTGCCGTCGGTATAGGTGTAGTAGCCGGCGTTGGCCTTGCGGCCCAGGCGGCCGGCTTCGCAGAGTTTGTCCAGGATGTCCACGTAGCGGGTGCGCGGGTCGCGGGTGGGCGCCTGCGCTTTGCGCATGCGCCAGGCAATATCGAGGCCGGACAGGTCGGCAACGGCGAATGGGCCCATGGCGAAGCCCATGGAGGTGAGCGCCTGGTCGACCTCTTCGGGCCAGGCGCCGTCTTCGAGCATGAATTCACATTCACGGCGGTAGGCGTTGTAGACGCGGTTGCCGATGAAGCCAAACGCGTTGCCGGTGGGCACGGCGACCTTGCCCAGCTTCTTGCCAAGCGCCATGCCCGCCGCCATGACGTCGGGCGCGGTATGCGCGCCGCGGACGACTTCCAGCAGCTTCATGACGTTGGCAGGGCTGAAGAAGTGCAGGCCTAGCACATCTTGCGGGCGGGACGTCGCGGCGGCGATGACGTCGATGTCGAGGTAGGACGTGTTGGTGGCCAGCACGGCGCCGGGGCGGGCGTGGGCGTCGATCTTCTTGAACACGTCTTGCTTGACGCCGATCTCTTCGAAGACGGCTTCGATGATCAGGTCGGCGTCGCCGAGCGCGGCCCAGTCCAGCGTCGCCGTGAGGCGCTCGCTACGGGTGCGGGCATCCGCCTCGGACATCTTGCCGGACTTGGCGCGCGACGTGTAGTGATCCAGGATGCGGCCCTGGCCGCGAGCCAGGGCATCGGGATCCTGTTCGAGCAGGATCACATGAAGCTTGGCGTCCAGCAGCGCAATGGCAATGCCGGATCCCATGGTGCCCGCTCCGATCACCGCAATGGTCGTCAAGGCGCGGGGGGTCTGCAGGGCTGCGTCAGTTCCGGCGTCCGGCAGGCGCGATGCTTCGCGTTCGACCTTGAACTGATAGCGCAGGGCCTGCGCGGCCGGCGTGGAGACCAGCGACAGAAAGCTTGCGCGCTCGGTCTTCAGGCCGTCTTCAAGCGGGCGTGAGGTGGCCGCGATGGCGTCGAGCAAGGCGCTGTAGGCCGGCTGCAGCTTCTGTTTCGATGACAAGGCAGCGCGCTGCGCCTCGACGAATTCGTTCACGCTGGCGGGGGCTAGCGCGCGATCGCCGGCCTTGGGCAAAGCCGTTCCGGAGGCGGCCAGTTCCTGCGCGATACGGCAGGCGGCACCCACTTCGTCGTGTTCGACCACCGCGTTGAACAGCGTGCCACGCGCCAGTTCAGCGGCGGTGCGCGGGCGCCCGTCCAGCATCATGGCGGTGGCCTGTTCCAGGCCGGTCAGCCGCGGCAGCCGCTGCGTGCCGCCGGCGCCGGGGATCAGTCCCAAGGTGATTTCCGGCAGACCGACACGCGCCGTGGCGAGCGCCACGCGGCCGTGGCACGCCAGGGCCAGTTCGAAGCCGCCGCCCAAAGCCATGCCGCCAATCGCCGCCACCACCGGCTTGCTGCTGCTTTCGATGCGCGCGATCACCGTCGGCAAGATGGGTTCCTGCAACTGACGGGGCGTGCCGAACTCCGTCACGTCCGCGCCCGCGCTGAAGACCTTGGCATTGCCGGTCAGCACGACACCAACGATGTCGGCATCCTGTTGGGCCGCATCAAGCGCATCGACAATGGCGCGACGCAGGTCGGCGCCCAGGCTGTTGACGGGGGGTGATCGAGGGTGATGACGGCCACGCCGCCGCGATTCGTGAACATGGGCAAGGATCTCCGGGATTGTTGTTGTCAGGCGCACACTGCCGGGCGCCGGTCGTCGCTACGCACGGCACGCTGCCGGGTAGTCCGGCGTCTGTGAAACCTCATTATGGATTTTTCAACCCGGCTGGACAATCCAGACGCCATTTACCATACTGTCAAATGACTTTGAACAATGGTACGGCATATGGATGCGCATGCCCTGGCCCTGCTGGTGGACATCATCGAAGCGGGCAACTTGAGTCTGGCGGCACGCCGCTTGAAGATCAGCCGCGCCAATGTCAGCTATCACCTGGCGCAACTGGAAAAGCAGACAGGGGTGCAGTTGATCCGCCGTACCACCCGGCGCATCGAACCCACCGAGATGGGCCTGAAACTCTACCAGCATGGGCGGGTGATTCGCGACGAATTGCGGGCGGCCCAAGAGTCGGTCGCCACCTTGGGCAAAGGGCTGCACGGGTCGGTCAGGATGAGCATGCCGACCGGCTTTGGCTACATGGTCATGTCCGGCTGGCTGATCGAATTCAAACGCACCTATCCCAACATCACGCTGGACTTGGTATTCGACAACAAGGTCGATGACCTGCTGCGCGACGAGGTCGATATCGCGGTGCGCGTGATGTCTGACCCGCCCCAGCAGATGGTGGCAATCGAACTGGCGCAGATGCGCCATGTGGTGTGCGCGTCGGTGGCGTACGCGGCGGAACAGGGTTTGCCCGACACGCTGGAGGCCCTGCAGGCCGCGCCCGTCATCACGTCCGCCGTCACCGGACGCAGTCTGAAGGTGTCGGCGTATCTGGGCGCCGAGCGGCGTGAACTGACCCTGTCACCCAGCCTGGCTTCGGAAAACTTCGTGTTTTTGCGCGAGGCCGTGCTGGCCGGGCTGGGCCTGGGCTTGCTGCCCGACTACACGATCGCGCAGGACATTCTGGATGGCCGGGTGGTAAACGTGCTGGACCCCTGGCGCTTCAGTGTGTTCGGAACGCGCATGTTCCTGCTGCGGATGCCAGACCGCTACCAGACGCAAGCCGCGCGAACCCTGATTGATTTCGTGGTGGCCAAGGCGGCGGAGTGGCGGGCCTCGCCCACCAGTGGCCAGCCGCGCAGCTGAACGGGCGACACGGCCCGGCGTGCCGACTCCCCTGCCCTGCGCTGACGGCGTGGCCGTGGCGCCCGTCTAGAACAGGTTGTGCCCGAAGTCGGTCAGCGGGGCGGCCAGCCTATACGCCTGTGCGGGCCGGTACGCCGCGGGCACCATGCGGGTTTCCTTCAGCGCGCCGGTCTCCAGGATCTTGCGGCGGAAGTTGGCCGCGTTGACCTGCTGGCCGATCACCTGCTCGAAGGCCGCCTGCATCTGCGGAATCGTGAATTCCCTGGGCAACAGGTGCGCGATGATGGACGTGTACGATGCCTTGGCGCGCAAGCGCTTGACGGCCTGGGCGATCAGCTTCAGGTGATCGAACGCCAGGCGCGGCAGGCTGTCGATATCGACGAGCTGGACGCGCCCGTCGGCCTGCAAAGGTTCCAGTTCGGCCGCCGGGTGCAGGGCCAGATAGACCACCGATGCCGACCAGCCGCGCGAATCGCGTGTCGGCCCCGATTCGGTAAAGGCCTGCTCAAGATGCGACGGTGCAAAACCCAGCTTGTCTGCAAGGATGCGCCGGGCCGAATCCACCGTGTTTCTGTCTTTGTCCGTATGGACGAAGCCACCGGGCAGCGCCAGCTTGCCCTTGAAGGGATCGCTGGGGCGCGGCGACAGCGCCACGTGCAGGCGGCCCTGCTCGAGCAGGGCCAGCAACACGACGTCGACGGTCAGGATGGGGCGTTCGAACGGGGCGGAAGTCATCGTCGCTGCCGAGGAAAACGGCAAGTATAGCCACCTTAGTTGCAAACCGCGATTAAGGTGGCCCGACGGTCGCAGCCGGAGGCACGGAAGCCGCCGGCCAAAGTGATCCGGTGCCCGCCTACCCGCCGTTGCGCAAGCGCTCCCGGATTTGCGCCAGCGTATGCTCCCGCACCAGCTTGCCATCGACGAACGCGTCCTGCAGCAAGCCCTGGTTTTCCTGCGCTTCGGTCTGCCGGTCGAACAGCACATAGTCGCCGCCCTGCCGTTCGACCCGCAGCAGCCCCACGGCCGACTTCTTGACGCCGTTGTCAGTCTTGGGATCTTTCGACAGTTCGCGCGCCTTACCCTTGACCTTGCCCCACGTGGCCTTCATGGCCATGCCGAAGCTGTCGCGGGTGAGGTACTGGTAGCTGTAGGATCCGACACCAAACACGCAGTTGGTTGATGCGAACCCTTTGTTCCGCAGACGTTCCAGGATCAGCTCGGCGCGCTTCAAGGTGATCGAGTCGCCATAGATCAGGCCGACCCGTTCGTTCAGGACACGAAAGCCCTTGCCGGTCAGGGTGCCGCCAAAGATGTCCCACAGGCATTCGACCGCGCCCTTGCGTTCGGCCTCGGTAATCCAAGTGGCGCCGCGACCTTGCGGCAAGGCTGCGGCCAAGGCGGTTCCAGCGCCGTCGTCGCTTCGCACCTGATACCTGCCGTCCGCCGAGCGCGCGGGCTGGCCATCCACGCCGCACACCAGTTCGTGGTCCGCGTAGCCGGTCAGGATCTTGACGGGGTCGCCCGAGTCCGGACGGAACACCACCTTCGCCTGACCTAGCGCGTTCGGGCGGCGCTCCAGGATCTCGGCCTTCAGCATCAGTGCATACTCGGTAATGACCTGCCAGAAGTCCCAGGTGTCCGACACAATGGACACAATGCCCGACGGATAGACCTCGGTCACCAGCCTGCGGAACGTGGCCAGTTCGTCGAGCTGACCGCCCATGCTCATCACGCTGTGTTCCGTGGCCGGCACGCTGCCGCCTATCAGTTCCTTGTCGGCATCGGCGCCGTAGTAGGCCTCGGCATAGTCGATCGCCGCCACGGTGTCGGTGCCCGTGAAGGACACGAGGTGGGCAAAGCTGGCGCGCATCGAATCTTCCGGTCCGGACAGCCCGCGCGCCGAAAAATCGTGGGCCTGCCAGTCGACGAACGACGCATCCGCGCCCGTCGCATCGGCATAGGCTTCAAGCAGGCGGCGGTATTCATAGGCAATGGTCGCCACCGTAATCGGCTTCCAGTTGAAGCTCGAGAACACCGTTTCCAGATAGTTGGTCAGCCACGCAAATTCCTTGCGCGTTTCGCGAACCGTGAACAGCGGCACCTTGATGTCCACGCGCGACCCTTCCGGCAAAGCCTTGACGCGGATAGGCAGATAGCCAAGGTCATGCAGCGCCGCGATGTGATCGACAGGCACCGCGCCCGCGCCCAGCGCGGTGTCCATGCGCCGCTGGTATTGCCGCACCGCCCGGTCTTTCGGGATGTCGAAGAAACCTTTATTGAACGTGTCGATCAGGAATTCCTTGATAAAGCCCTGCAGGCCAACGAACACCACCTTGCCTTCAAAGGGGGCGAGTCCCGACCGCAGCACGGGGGCAAGCCGGTCCGACCGCGCGGTGAAATTCGAGTAGACGCTTTCGGTTCCTTCCGGGTACTGGAAGATGTGCCCGCTCTTGTAGAAGTCGATCTGAGTCAGGGGATTCAGCTGAGTCATGACAGCCTCGCAATTAGTTGTTAGTTACGATTTACGATTTAGTTAAACAAAATGGGGCTGGGGAATGGGGCGGGCATGTTGGGGGGTGCTTGTGGAGACCGGCTGGGGCTGGGTTTCGGGCTGATTCTGGGGCTCAGGGGCATCGGCACGCAAGACTTGCGCTGGGTCCGCCCAGTACACGCCGCCGAGCGACCATTGCCGCTCGTCGCGCGGAAAGGCCGTGTAAATCCGGTCGTAGTCCTTGAGCGGCGCCAGGCCCTTGGTCAGCAGGCCATGGGTCACGTACAGGCTGACCGGTTGATCCGTGTACTGACGAAGCACCGGCGCAAGGGCGGCAAAGGTCCCGCCTCCGTCGCAGATGTCGTCGACCACCAGCAGGGGTCGGTCCGGTACGTTGCCCTCCACGTAGGGATGGGAAAGCCGTCCGGTCCGCGCGTCCCGCGTTTTGCCACAGAACACGACCGGCAGTCCAAAAGCCTGGCCCAAGGCTTCGACCCGCTTGTGCGCGCCGGCGTCCGGGGCCACCAATGCAATCGGCCCACGGGCGACCATCCGATCGATTACGGCCTGCACATAGTTGCCAACCTCCATGACCTGCACGTTGTCTAGCAACGCCGGGCCGGCCAGGCTGTGCGGATCGCAGATCACCACGCGGTCCAGCCTCATGGAATTGATCAGCGCACTGAAGACCTTGACGGACAAGGGCTCGCCCTGGGTGGTGATGCGGTCCTGCCGCGCATAGGGCAAATATGGCAACACCAGTTCCACGACTGCGCGCGGGCCAACGACGCGGCGCAGCGCATCGTTCACCAAGAGCAGGTTCATGACCGCCGCCGACGAATAGATGCGGGCGTCGATGGAATACGTGCGCCCTTCCCCGGCGATGTCGCCGTCCAGCCAGACATGCTGTTCGCCACCGGGAAAGGTCAGGAAGCGGGTGGGTATGGCCACCTTGGCGTTGGCGGCGTCCTGGTAACTGAGCGAAATACGGGAAAAATCGGTCATGTTGTCCATCCGGTTGTGATGCGCTGCGGTAACCCGCTTCAGGTGCATTGCTAGTTATGTGTTAGTTGCGAGTTACGATTAAGTCTACGCTGAATCCTCGCGGTGTCAAGCTGCTCCACAAGCTCGCAGGTTCACGCACAAAAAAACAGGACGCCTATTCGCTCGGCGTCCTGTCCCAAAGCACTACTGAATCAATGCGTCACTACACTGCTGCAGCGTTGCAATACTGAATCAGTGCATCACTGCGCTGCTGCGGCATCGTATCACTGAGTTGATGCAACACTTCGGTGCTGCAGCGTTGCATCACCGCATCACCGCACCTCCGCCTCACGGCGCCTGGCAGCTGAAATTCGCCGCCACCTTCACGTCGCCCGTGCCCTTGTACTTGGCGATCTGCGGGTACGGGCACAGCGGACGCGTGCGCCCGTCCGCGGCGCTGGCGACCACCGTATTGGCCGTCGTCGTCCCATCCGGCGCCACGCCCTTCTCCACCCAGTTGGCCAGCGCGTCCATCATGCTGAAGTTGCCGGTGCCCGTGCCACCCGTGCAGTGATCCACGCCCGGGATCATGTACAGCCGCGCGAACTTGTCGACCTCGCCGGCGCCCATCGTGGCGCGGATGGCGTTCCAGTAGTCGATGCTCAGGATCGGGCTGATCAGCGAATCGGCCCAGCCGTGATACATCAGCAGCTTCCCGTTGCGATTCTGAAACGGTTTCAGATTCGTCTCGAACGCATCGTAGATCGGGCGCAGCTTGGCGCGCGCGGTCAGCGGGTCCAGATCGAAATTGAAGGTGGCGAAGTCGTAGTTCGGGTTCACGAACAGCGGATAGCGGATGTAGTCGGCCCAGCTCCCCTGCGGCGCGGTCGGCGTCGTCAGGTTGGTCGGCCAGAAAGTCCCTGTTTCCAGGCCGACCGGATACGGCACCGCCACGGTGTCGCCCAATGGCGTCTTGTGGCCCTGGTACATCGCGCGCAGCGCCGTCACCTGGGTCGGCTTCAGGCAGGTGGCGGCTTCGCCCGCGGCGCCAGTGCATTGCACTTCGGCGGGATCGAACGTGCACAGGCGGGGATCATCGAGCACGCCGTCGACGAGGTGATCGATGCCCGGCTTGCCATCGCACTTGGCCAGCACGGCTTTGTTGACCTCGGCGTACTGGGCCTTGGTGATCGCACCCGCGCCATTGTTCTCGAACTGCTTGTAGGCCACCCAGGCCTGCGACGCCATATTGGTCGTCCAGTCACTGGTGTGCGCGCCGGCAATCACGCCATCGTAGTCGTCGGGGTAGCGCTGCACTTCCATCATGCCGTGGTGGCCGCTCTGCGAGCAGCCGTTGTAGTACGCGTACTTGGGCGCGCTGGCATAGAAGGCCGACGTCATCTGCTTGCCGACCACCGTCACCACGTGCTGCGCGCGCGACGCCCAGTCCACGATCTGTTCCATCTTCAGGCTCTTGGTGGCGGGGTCGTACGCCCAGGTCTGGTCAAAGCCGGTGCTGACATGGCCGTTGTCGTGCGCAATGCTGGCGTAGTCGAGCCGGTAGTGCGCGGCCAGGGTGCCATAGCTGATGCTGCCGGCCGATCCGCCCGACGCCGTGCCTGCAAACTTTCCGTTCCAGCGTTCCTTGACCGGCAGCCACAGTTCGAACTTGATATTCGACGCCGCGTTGGATTTCGCCGTGCCCTCGACTCGGCAAAAGGGGTGGTGACCGTGCCCGTCGTGGTCGGTACGGTGAACGGCGCGGTCGCGCTGGCATTGACCAGGGTCGTGGTCACGCCGGTCACGTCGAACTCGCTGCTGGTCTTGAGTGTCTGCAACGAGGTACAGCTTTGCGCGGCCGTGGGCTGCACGGGGGCGCGGGGCTGTCGTCATTGTCGTCGCCGCCACACCCTGCAACGGTGATGGCAAGCGCAATGGCCATGGACACGTGACGTGCCAGGGGCTTGGGGGCATGGGGGTGGTCAACGCGGTCTCCTCCCGGCCCGCTCTCATTGGTGGAGCGGATGCCGAACGTGATGGTGCTGGGGTGGTAATGCCAGGGCCTGGCCCGACACGCAGATTCCGCCAATCTGTTGACGATGTCAACTACCCAGTCGCCAGACCGACCGCAGCAGCGCCAGCGTTTCGACGGTGGCGGGGTCATTTGCCGTCGTGGTGCCATGGATGAAGCTGAGCAGCGCCGACGCGCGCGCGTGGGGCCAGATGGCCATCTCATCCCGCGCGCCGGCGGGCACCGCAATGTCTTCCCGCAGCAAAGCCAGTCCGACCCCTGCCCTGACCAGACTGTGCGGCGAAGCGAACTCATCCATGTCGATCGCCACGTTCGGCGACAGCCCCTGGCGGGCAAACATGTCGCGCAGCAGCACCTGGGCATGGTGCTGGGGCGAACATCCGATCCAGGGCATGTCGGCCAGTTCGCGCCACCCCGCATGCAGCAGCCGGTCTTTGAATGACGGCGGACCGACGACCCGATAGTGAATGGTTTGCAGTGGCAGGGCCAGCACGTCGCGCGGCGTGTTCGGCCCGATGTAGAACGCCGCACGCAGCGCGCCGGTCGCCACCAGTTCCCGTAGGGCTTCCGAATGGCCTTGCCGGGTTTTGATGTCGAGCACGGGCATGGCCCGCACCATCGCACTCAGCAATGAACCGAGCCGCAACGCGTCGGGATCGCCCAGGGTTCCGATCAGGAAGGTCCCGGTCACACTGCCTTGCAGCGCCCGGGCTTTCGAGAGCAGTCCGCCTATCCCGGCCAGGATGTGATCCGCGTCGGGCACGAGCATTTCGCCGGTCCGGGTCAACACGATCCGGCCCGGACGACGATCGAACAGCGTGACGCCCAATTCTTCTTCCAGCGCCTTGATCTGCGCGGTCACCGCTGGCTGCGTAACGTGCAGGGCTTCGGCTGCGCGGGTCAGGTTGCCAAGCCGGGCAACGGTCACGAACGAGCGCAGTTGATAGATTTCCATGCGGGTCAGGCGTCCATCAACCGCACCTGCGCCGGATCGATGCCCAGCCGCACCGGCATGCCGGCCGGGAACAGCGGAATGCCGCTGGCATGCGGGTGATCGGCGATCAGTACCAACGCGCCGCACTGGACCCGGTAGCGGCAGAACTCGCCAATGAAGTCGCCGGCCACGATCCTTCCGTCGATCCAGATACGGCCGGGATCGACATGTTCGTCTCCCACGCGCAGATCGACATGATGGGGGCGGAAGGTCATGACGGCGGGCCCGGCAGGCAAGGCCGCGCCTGGCTGGCGGGGCACCAAGACCCTGCCCAGGCCATGGCAGTCGAAGCCGACCGTCTCGTCGTGGACGGTGGCAACCGCCGCCGGCAGATGGTTGATGGTGCCAACGAAACTGGCGACGAATCGGTTGGCCGGACAATCGAACAGCGTGGCGGGGGTGCCGACCTGCGCCAGGGCGCCGCTGTCGAGGACGGCCACCCGATCGGCGATCGTCAACGCTTCTTCCTGGTCGTGCGTGACCAGGATCGTCGTGACATCGAACGACCTGAGCAAGGCCCGCAGATCCTGACGCATGTGCACCCTGAGTTGTCTGTCCAGATTCGAAAAAGGCTCGTCCAGCAGCAGGACGCGCGGTTGCATGACCAGCGAACGCGCCAGCGCCACCCGCTGTTGCTGGCCGCCCGACAGGGTCGATGGCCGCCGCTGCTCGAACCCGCTCAGCCCCACCACCGCCAGGATTGCTTGCACCCTGCGCATTCGCTCGTCACGCGGCACCTTATTCTCGACCAGTCCGAATGCGACATTATGGAAAACGTTGAGATGAGGCCATAACGCGTAGTTCTGGAAGACCATGCCGACCCCGCGCCGATGGGCAGGCAGGTGGGTGACGTCGGCATCATCGATGATTACCTGGCCACTGTTGGGGCGCAGGAAGCCGGCCAGGATGCGCAGCAGCGATGACTTGCCCGACCCGCTCGGGCCCAGCAGCGCGAAGCATTCGCCCTGCCGGATGTCCAAGCTGAGGCCGTGCAAGACGGTCGTATCGCCGTAGCGGAGGTGGATGTCGCGGGCCGCCAGGGCCTGTCGGGCGGACACGGCTACGAGGCCAGAAAGCGCACCTGGTTGGGCTCGATGCCGAGCTTGACCACGGCACCGGGGGCAAAGAGCGGATGCCCTGAAAAGTGCGTCTGGTCGGCCAGCATGGCCACGGCCCCGACGCGGACCCGGTACCGGGCGAACTCACCCAGGAATTCCGAGCTTTCGACCTGGCCGTCCACCCAGACGCGGGTGGCGTCGACCCTGGCGCTGCCCGGCTGGATGACGACCTGGTGCGGCCGGAACGCCATGGCCGCCTCGCCCACCCGGGGTGTCAAGGCGCCGGCCGGAAACGCCAGTTCGCCCAAGCCGCTTGCCTCGAACCGCAGGGTGTCGCCATTGACCGACACGATCCGGCCCGCCAGCAGATTGGCGGTGCCCACGAACCCAGCCACAAAGGCGTTGGCGGGAAAGTCGAACAGCGTGGTGGCCGTGCCGACCTGTTGCAACACCCCTTTGTCGAGGACGGCCATGCGGTCGGCCGTCGTCATGGCTTCTTCCTGGTCATGGGTCACGAAGATGGTCGTGATGCCCAGACGGCGCTGCAGGCCTTTCAGTTCTTCGCGCATCTGCACACGCAGGTTCTTGTCGAGGTTGGACAGCGGTTCATCCAGCAGCAGCACCTGCGGCTCGACCACGACCGTGCGGGCCAGGGCGACACGTTGCTGCTGACCGCCCGACAGCATGAACGGCCGCCGCTTGGCGTATTGCGCAAGGCCAACCATTTCGAGCACTTCCTGCACCCGCCGCTTGATCTCCGCGCGGGGCACCTTGCGCTCGACCAGCCCGAACGCCACGTTGTCCCACACCGTCATGTGAGGCCATAACGCATAGTTCTGGAACACCATGCCCACGTTGCGCTGGTGGGGCGGCACCCCGCCAACGTCGCGCCCGTCGATCAGAAGCTGCCCGCCCTGATGCCGGTTGAAGCCGGCGATGGCGCGCAGCAGCGTCGATTTGCCCGACCCGCTTGGACCCAGCAAGGCAAAGAATTCGCCGGGTTGGATATCGAGATCGATGTCCTTCAGGACCTGCACCGGACCATAGGACAGGGACAGGTGACGGCAGCTGACGCCGACTTTCTTCAATGGAGTCACAACATGTCCTTGGTCAGGGTTGGGGATGGCGCGCGGACGCCCGCGACGCGTTGCGTTCGACCACCCAATGCGATAGATAGGTACCCAATGCAACGACCGCGACGGCGATCACCCCGAGCGCGGCGCCCGGGCCGCGGCCGGCCGGACTTTGCATGAAGAGATAGATGCCATAGCTCATGGGCGCATTGGACTCGCTGCTGGTCAGCAAGATGGTGGCCGACAGTTCGACCGCGGCCGTGATGAAGCTGGTCACGAACCCCGCCAGGATGCCCCCCGCCATCAATGGCACGACGATGCGCCGGATGGTCGACAGCCGGCTCGCCCCCAGGCTTTGCGCGGACTCTTCCAGCGAGATATGCACCTGCTGAAGCGCCGCGTAGCAGGACCGCAGCGCATAGGGCAGGCGCCTGACCGCATAGGCCAGCATCAACATCAGCCACGACGCCGTCACCAAGGTGCCGGTAAACGGCATCTCCAGCCCCTTGAACAGACGCAGGTAGCCGATGGCCAGCACCAGCCCCGGGATCGCCAGCCCGGCCGACGCCGCCCAGTCCAGCCACTGGCGTGCCGGCAGGCGGGTGCGCAGGATCAGATAGGCGATGGCCGTTCCCAGGACCACATCGAGCCCGGCAGCCAGTCCGCAATACAGCAAGGTATTGCCTATCATGCCGCCCGCCTCGGTGAACGCAGTGCTGTAGTGCTGCAGCGTCCAGGCGTCCGGAAGAACCGAAAAACTCCATACCTTCGCAAAACTCATCAGCAGAATGCCGATGTGCGGAGATAGCACGACCAGCAGCACGGCCAGGATCCAGCCATAGGCGACCACCGACATGCCCGGCGTCAGTGCGCGCCGCTGCAGACTGTTGCCGCCTTTTTGCAGCGTGGAGTAATCGCGGCCCTTCATGACCCGCGCCGCCAGCCAGAGCGCCAGGACCGAAAAGCCGATCATGATCACACTGATGACGTATCCAAGGGGATCGTCCACGCCGACCGACGTGATGCGCAGATAGGCCTGCGGCGCCAGCATGTTCGTGACCCCGAGCACCAGCGGTGTCCCAAGGTCGTCGAACACCTTGACGAAGACCAGCGACGCACCAGCAAGATAGCCCGGCATGGCAAGCGGAAAGATGACCCGGCGAAACAGGCGAAAGCCCGTGCAGCCGAAGCTCAGGGCCGATTCTTCCATGGCCCCGTCGATGTTGCGCAGCGACGCCACCAGGTTCAGCAGGATGAATGGAAAGTAGTGGAGACTTTCAACGAATACAACGCCGGTCAGTCCGTCCATGATCGGCAACGTAATGCCGAACCCGTCGTTCAGCATCAGATTCAAGGACCCGCTGCGTCCAAAAATCAGCTGCAATGCCACCGCGCCCACGAACGGCGGCATGATCAGCGGCAGCACGCCCAGCGTCTGGATGACCGTGGCGCCCCGGAAGTCGAAGCGCACGGTCAGGTAGGCCAGTGGAATGGCGATGATCGACGCAAAGATGACCGACAGCACCGAGACCTGCAGGCTGTTGGCGAAGGACTCGCGAAACAGCGTCTGGCCAAAGAAGTTGAGGAAGTGGCCGAACGTGGGTTGCCCGAGCTCGGTCACGAAGGCGGAGTAGATGACGGTGCCGACCGGCAGCAGCAGGAACAGCAGCAGGAAGGCGGCGATCAGGCCCGCCACCAGCCACACGCCCTTTCCCACGTCCCGTCCCAGGCCCCGGCTGACGCGCGGCGGCGCGGACAGCGTCGTTGTCACGGCATTCATGACATGGGCCCGTCAGCGTGCCAACGCGGCGGCTTGTCGTGCAAGCCCTTCGGCCTGCGCGTAATTGGCTTTGGCTTTGGAGTTCCAGGCCTCTTCCATGCCGGCCATCTGCTTGGCCACCGCCACGTCCTGTTTGTTCGCACGGAACAGGGCCAGGAACTTGGGATCCTTGATATCCGATTCACTCACCAACGGCGTGTAGGCCAAGTCACGCGCCTGTTTCAGCAAGTCGGCGCCCTGCGCATTCGGTTTGCCCGCCAGCTTGCGCTCGGCGTCGTAGATCGCGCGCGACGCGGCCTGCAGTTCCTTGAGCCGGAACGTGATCATCTGATCGAACATGCCGGTAACGAGGGCGTATCGCTCTTCGGACAATTCGGCATTGAACTGCACCTTGGCCTGTCGTGCGATCTCGAAGATGTCCGGATAGCCCTGCGGCACCTTCAGGCCGGAATCGGCGTAAGGCAGGACGGGCATGCGGCTGACCTTGGGATCGAACAGCAACTGCTGCCCTTCCTGCGACAGCGTGTAGGCAATGAAGCGCGTCGCTTCGTCAGGGTTTTTGGCTCCCGCAATCAGGCCGATGTTGGCCGGCACCACGGCCGTGACCGACGGGTACACGAAGTCCACCGGGAAGCCCGACGATCGGCTGGCGAGGCCAAAGAAATCGATCACCATGCCGATGCCGTACTGGCCGTTGTTGACGCCATCCGGAACGCTGAAACTGCGGTCAGTCACGGCGGCGCAGTTGCTTCCGATCTGCAGCAGTTGCCGCCATCCCTTGTCCCAGCCCTCACCTTGCAGGATGGTCTCCACCGTCAGGTGGGTGGTGCCCGAGCGGGATGGCGACGAGATGGCCACATGCCCGAAGTACACCGGCTTGGTCAGATCGGCCCACTCCTTGGGCGCGGGCAGCTTGTTGGCCTGCATGTATCGGGTGTTGGTCATGATGCCGTAGCCGGACAGCGCCTGGCCGTAGTAGAGACCATCCGGATCGTTGATCGGATAGTTGCCTACCTTGGCCGGCACCTTCGGATTGCGCGCATCGGACGCCTTCTGCAACAGCTTGTCGCGCCCCAGCACTTCGAACGCGCTGGGGTCGGACACCCAGAACACATCCGGACGCTGACCCGCGGGTGTCTCGCGCAGGTACGAAATGCCAGCCTTGGTGTTCTTGTTCAGGACCTCGAGCTTGATGCCCGGGTGTTTGGCTTCGAAGGCTTTTCGATAGGTGTCGGTCAGCTCTTTCGGGAAAGAGGTCACGATCGTCACGGTGCCGGCCTGGGCCAGTCCCGAAAGTGTCAAGGCGAACGCCGCTGCCAGGGGTGGATGCGCATGGTTGTCTCCGTGGGGGTCACATGCGGCCCAAGGTTATGGGCTTGGCGCCGCATCGGCCAATCACGGTTTTTGATCCTGCGCATTACATCAGGGAGCGGTCGGGTTTCCCCGATCCGGGAATCTCCGAGGCCTAACCGCCCGATGCGGCCCGCGACGTCTTCAGGTTCCAGAAGACATCCACCATCACATCGGGCTTGCGTTGCAGCAGCGACGTTGGCGTAACGGGCATGCGGCCGCGGGGCGCGGGCTCGCTCCATCGCACGTGCAGCAAGCCCGTGGCGCCATTGGGCATGAGCGTGAAGGCCAGCCCTTCGGCGGACAGCAACTGCGCTGCGTATTCGGCCTGATCCGGACCGGCCACGAAGCCAAGCAAGGCATCGTGGTGGCCGCCCATCGCCAGGGTTCGCAGGCAGCCGCGAATGCGTTCAAGACCGGCGTAGCGCGAGCGATGCCACAGTGGAAATTCCGAGGGCCGTTGTCCGGAACTCAGTGCCGCCAATTCGTCGACCAGCATATTCATCGCTCGTCCACCTCGAGATGGGTTCTTCAGGCATCGCGCGTTGCGGCGGATGCATCTCGCGCGGGCGGGGGGTCGGCCCGTCCTGTGCCGGCCAAGTATGACGTGACTCCGCAGTGAATGCTCGCATTTTCCGTGGACTGATCCATCCGGTTATCGTGCAAGGGATGGAAAAGCCTCAGATGGACGCCTGTATCCCACGTTAGGCGCCTGCGTAATTTCCTTCCACCCGGCGCGGCACCGTCGATTTGTTGCAAGTGCCACCACAGCGGAATGCCGCTGGAGGGATACACTGGACGCCTGACATCGAAGGTTGAATGCCATGGACCTTGACGCCGAATCCGCAAAAATGCGCGCCTTGGTCATCCGCCGCCGCAGTCGCGCAAGCGACATCGGCAAGCGTCCGCTGGCTCGCAGCGTGGGACGATTTGAACCCGCGCTCGGCTATGTCAAGGGCGTGCTGGCCATCGCGTCGCAAAGCCTGACCGAAGATGGCTATGCGTGCGAACTGCGTGCCGCGAGCGAACGCGGCGCCACGCGCAAGAAGATCCAACTGCGCGTCGGACGCCAGCATTCGCCGGTTCCCGAAGCACCGATCTGCCATACGCTCAAGATCTACCTCACGCAGGCCGCCCATATCGATGTGATCTTCGATATCTGCCACGGCGTGGGCGAAAGCGGCGAACTGTCATTGGAAGCCAGCTTCTCGGCGTTCGATGAAGACCTGCACGCGGACCGCTTTGCCCAACTGGTGGTCGCCTTCATCGAACGTTTCGACTAGCCAGCCGTCGCCCTGCTACTTGGTGGTGACGGCGCTTTCCTCGTCCACCATGGCCGCCATCAGGCGCTGCGCGTCGACGGCATCCATGCCTTGATGCACATAGAACGTATGCAAGTCGGGCGCCGAGGCGCCCGCCTCACGGGTCTCGAAGATGACGCGCCGGTAGCGGGCGTCGGCATCGTGGGTGGCGCTGAAGGTGTCGAGCTCCGGCTTGAAATAGTCGGCGGTCGATTGGCCGTGCAATGGTCCGCCGATAAAGCGCGTTGTCATGATGTCTCCTTGCTGCCTTGTCATTCGGTCTTCGCCCAGGCGGCGCGTGCCGGGACGCGCGGCGCCATGCGCGCTCCCTTTGGCGGATTGTGTCTCAACGCAAGGTCGCTGCGCCCTCCTCTTCTTGAACTGCGTCATTGGCGTCATTGACGGATGCATCGTATGGGAGCAGATCGATGACACCGTCAACGATCGCCCGCGCGCCACGCCCGCCCAGCCCCAAGGGCTGCATCTCTTCATCAAAGAAGCCCTGCATGGCATCATCCCAGGGCGTAACGAATGGCGCCGACCGCATCGCGGCCTGATAGAACCCGGCCGTGGGATAGATGTGGCTCAGACGCGCCGCCACCGCGGCCGTCATGACCGGCGTCGCCGGATGCATCTGCACCGCTGCATCGAGCATCACCAGATGCGTGACGCGGTCAGGGTGATGCGCCGCGAAGTACAAGGCCAGCAGGCCGCCGAACGAATGCCCGCACAAGGCGATGCGGTCCAGCGCGAAATGGTCGAGCAATCGCAGGATGTCATCGCAGCCTGCATCGAGCGAGTAACCCGTCAGGGGCATGTCGGACCGGCCGCGGCCGCGCAGGTCGGGCACCAGGACTCGGCAGGCCTGGCCCAGGCCGGCCGCGATCAGCCCGTCGAACAGGCGGGTGTTGCCGGACAGTGAATGCAGCAGGAGCAGCGGCGGACCGTCGCCGCCGTAGTCCAGGCAATGGACGTTGATATCGGAAAGGCAGATGGCATCGTGGCGAACGGGGGCAAGCATGTCGGCTCCTGAAAGCGCGGCAGGCATCGGGCCGCTTCACCGTCGCCGGGTGGCGCAACCCCGGTGCCAGCGCATCGGAATAAGGGGTTTGATGCAAACCCCGTGCCTGTCGGCCGGTCAGAACAGCGAGAGCTGCTGGTAGCCGTGTCCGGTAGCCGTCACGTGATCCACATAATGCGGCCGGTTGGCCGGCGCCCGCGGCAGGCTTTGGGCGGTCGGGAACCACGACAGCGTGGCGCCCAGCGCGACCGCTGCGAATACCGCTTCGGTCTTGCCCGACACCTGCATGGCCTTGTAGAGCGAATGCGCGTGCGATCGTGCCGTGGCCAGCGAGATGTTCATGGCCGCGCCCACGTCTTCGATGGTGGCGCCGCGCGAGAAGTGGACGAGTACGTCGTACTGTCGTTTGGTAAGTCCCAGCAAGGCGCGTTCATGCTCGACCGGACCCAGTTCTTCCCGCGTCTGCTCGGCAGCAACCTGCTCGACAAGATCGGGCCGATGTTGCGGAAAGCATTGTCCGCCCGAGATGACCAGCTTCATTGCGGCCCGGATCAGCGCCACGCTCGACGCCGTGGGAATCGATCCACGGACGTGAGGCGGCATGGGCTCCCACGCCGCCACGTCGGCCGGGTCTTCGCACATGAGCAGGGTGGGCTTATCCGTCCGCATGGCGCGAACGATGGGCATGGCGTTCTGCAGCCCAAGGTCGAAGCGCGGAATGGAATAGAGGATCAAGTCAGCCGCGGCGATCCTGGCAGGATCTTTCAATTCGGCCGCCGTGCAGCCCGTGGTCTGCCAGGCACCGTCCATGTCGGAGATGAGCTGTTCCAGGCCGTGGAATTGAATGGGATGTTCTTCGATCAGAATGACCGTGCGCATGACCTCTGTCCGCTGGAGGGCGACTTTGGATCGTAGCGTAAGCAACGGTGCTGGATGAGCAGCCCGGGGCACCAAACATGCGTACAAACGTTACGGATGAGTGATAACAGCCACGGGCGGACGTGTCAGCGCACGCCCAGGTTGCGCTGGACCTGGACCATTGCCTGATCGAGCAGCGATTGGTCGCGCGTTGTCAGGCCTTCGAACGCGGCCGCCTCCAGATCTGCCACGAGCGGCATGACCTTGCGGAACAGCTTGCGGCCATCCTTGAGCAGGTGGATCGCCACCAGGCGGTGATCCCGCACGGTGGCGCGCCGTTCTACCCACAGTGCGCCTTCCATGACGGTAAGCGCGCGCGACAGGGTGGTCTGGTCATGGCCGGTTTCGGCAGCCAATGCCGACACGCTGTGATCACCGTGCTCGGCCAGAAAGGCCAGGACTCGCCAGTGCGTCAAGGTCAGACCGTGCTCCCGCAGCACGGTCTGCAGGCTTGCGTTGAATGCGGTGTAAGTGCGGTGAAAAGCCAGGGACAGCATGGCAGGAAAGCCGGACGAGGCGGTCATTGCGAAAGATGTCGAGACGGCGGATTGGCCGGCGTGGTGTTGACCAGTCTGGCGGGTAACGCCGCGACCGGTGCCGCGGCAGATCCTGCGGCGCCCGCAAGGTAGTCAATAATGTCGATATAGGCAATACTGCAAAGTGATGACCCTGGGACACCGCCAGCCAATGGCCAGGCCCGCTCCAGATGTCAAGAACAAGGATTTCGATGAAAGCGCCACTACCCCCGACAGACGAGCCGACCCGAGTCGACACCCTACGGGCCCTCAACATTCTGGACACCGCTCCGGAAGAGCGGTTTGACCGCCTGACCCGCCTTGCCAAGCGCCTGTTCGGCGTGCCGATCGCGCTGGTCAGCCTGATCGACGCCAACCGGCAATGGTTCAAGTCGCGGCAAGGCCTGGATGTCACGGAAACGCCGCGCGACATGTCCTTTTGCGGGCATGCCATTCTGGAAGATGACATCTTGCTGATCCCCGATGCCGCGCTGGACGACCGGTTTCAAGACAATCCGCTGGTGACCGGTGAACCGCATATCCGCTTCTACGCCGGCTGTCCGCTGCGCGTGTCGAACGGTAGCAAGCTGGGTACGTTGTGCCTGATCGACAAGACCGAACGCGAGTTTGGCGAAGACGACAAGGCATTGCTGCGCGACTTGGCGCGCATGGCCGAACAGGAAATCGCCGCCATTCAGCTGGCGACCATGGACGAACTGACCATGGTGTCGAACCGTCGGGGATTTGAAGCCCTGGCGCAGCACGCCATCGGCCTGTGCACCCGGATGGAACTGCCCGCTACCCTGCTGTTCTTCGACCTGGATCGTTTCAAGCAGATCAATGACACGTATGGTCATGCCGAAGGCGACCGAGCGCTCGTGAGCTTTGCGCGCCTGCTGCTGGATGTCTTCCACGAATCCGACGTGGTGGGCCGGCTGGGCGGCGATGAATTCGTGGTCATGGTGACGTCGATCGAGCCCGGCATGCTTGCCGCCACGCAGCGGCGTCTGCAGGATGCCGTGGATGCCTACAACCAGTCGACCCAGCGGGGCTACGACTTGGGGTTCAGCGTGGGGGCCGTCGAACTGGACCCGGCCCGCCATCGCACCATTCAGGACATGCTGGCGGTGGCCGACCAGCAGATGTACGAAAACAAACGCCGCAAGCGCGCGGCGTTGCCGTCGGCGTCGTAATCTGCATTGCGCGGGAGACGAAGGATACTGTATAAATAACCAGTATCCCTTCCGGAGCCGTGCTCATGTCGTACACCGTCACCCTGCAGGACTTTCCCGATATCCCCGCCAACGTTCGCGAGCAGGCCGAACGGCGGTACGCCAAAACGCTGGAACGCGCCATGGGCGGCACCGAGGAAATCGGCCCGGCGCTCAAGGCGTGGATGACGGCCGAAGACTCCTCCGAGGGCGATCTGTCCGAACAGGAAAAATCGTTGGCGATACGCTGGCAGAAGGCCGCCGCACGCGCACAGCAGGAAGGCTTCAACGGACTGGGCGAAGCGCAAGAAGCCTACTTCGAAGTCCGGCTGGACCGGCACTGACCTTGCGGCCTAGCGCCGCCGCATGGTTGGCGTGATCGCCTGGGCCCACGCCTGGTATCCCGCTGCATTCAGGTGCAGGTGGTCGCTGGTGTAGCGCGCGTCAAGCGTGCCGGCGGGCGCCAGGACGGGGTTCAGGTTCACGTACACGCAGGGCCCGCGCGCGCACAGCGCATGCAGGCGGCCGTTCAAGTCCTTGACCGATGCATTAACCGTGGGCGGAAACGCCGGCCCCGTGAACAGCGTGGACTGCACGATTACCTGGATCTTGGCGCGCGTCAGCGTGTCGATGATGCGCTTGTAGTGTTCGAACACCTCGGTCACGGGCTTCTTGAACACGGCAATGTCGTTGATACCGGCCATCACGAACACCTTGCGGGGCGACACGCCCAGCACCGAATCCAGCCGCTGCGCCATGCCCTCGGTGCTGTCCCCGCCAATCCCGCGGTTGGCGATGGTGATGCCGGGAAACAACGCAGTCCAATCGGCCCCCTCGGTCAGGCTGTCCCCCAGCATGACCACGTCACGGCGGGCCATGTCCTGCGCAAAGCCTGCCTTCCGGTCGGCATAGTGCTGCGTCATGCTGGCCAAGGCCTGATCGCGTTGTTGCACGTCAGCGGGCGACGGCGACTGCGCCAGAGCGCCGGCCATGGCCAGGATACCGATGGCGGCCATCGCGCCGGACAGCAGGGCTGAAGGTGTCATTGCAGGGGTGTCAGGTAAGGGATTGAACGAATCAGAGTGAACGGACGAACCGAGGTGCAAGTTTAGCGGAGTGCCCGCGTGGCATGGCGCCGGGAAGCCACGGTACAGGCATGCCGACGCAACACCGCGCCGGTGCGTTAGCATCACGCATCGCTCTGTCAAGGATCTGCCGTGGCCCCCGCGTCGCCCAAACCTTCCGCCGATGCCCCGCTGCATGGCAAGCCGGACAGCGGTTGGCGCCGCAGTGTGTACACCGTCATCTTCGAAGCCGACACGGCAGGTGGACGGCGGTTCGACCAGGCGCTGATCTGGACGATCTTGCTGAGTGTGCTGGTGGTCATGGCCGACAGCGTCGAAGCGATCGTCAACCGGTACGGCCACATCCTGCAGGTCCTGGAATGGATCTTTACCGTGGTGTTCACCGTCGAATACGTGGGCCGGCTCTTAAGCGTGCAGCGGCCGCTGCGCTATGCCACCAGTTTCTTCGGCATCGTCGATCTGCTTGCGATCCTGCCCAGCTATCTGTCCTTGTTCGTACCGGGGCTGCATTTCCTGACTGGCGTGCGCGTGCTGCGTCTGCTGCGGATCTTCAGGGTGTTCAAGCTCCCGCGCTTCATGGACGAATACCTGATGCTCGGGCGCGCCTTGAAGGCGAGCTTTCGCAAGATCATGGTGTTCCTGTCTGTCGTGTCGCTCATCGTATTGAGCATGGGGACGGTCATGTATGTGGTGGAAGGCCCCAAACATGGCTTCACCAGTATCCCGACCGCGATTTATTGGGCGATCAGCACGATCACGACCGTCGGATTCGGCGACATCACCCCGCAGACACCCCTGGGCCGCCTGATCGCTTCACTGATGATGTTGCTGGGATGGGGGTGCTGGCCGTGCCCACCGGCATTTTTACGGTCGAAATGTCGATGGCGCACGCCAATCATGCGCGCAAGCTGAGGTCCGAGCGCAAATGTGACGTCTGCAACACGACGGATCATGATGCGGACGCCGCGTTCTGCAAGCACTGCGCGGCGCGGCTGCCCGAACAGTCGGAGCCGTAGCAGCCACGCTCCCTGCCCTTAGCGGCCGCCCTGCCCCAGGCCGCCTTTGGTGTCGGCGCTGGGGGTAACTTCGCCCGCGGTCCCTGAGCTGAACGTATCGCCCAAGGCAGACGTGCGCTTGGCTTCTTCCGGCGGCGCGGGAATGCCTGCGGGACGCTCCTCGGGACCATTGCCGGTGTCCGACAGGGCCTGCGCGTAAGGTGCGCGAGCGCCACGCGGCGTGCCACGGCCGCCGGGGCGAGAGCGCAGGCTGGAGCGGCGATCACCGGCGCCGGCAGGATTTGCCTGGGGCGAGGAGCCGGTTTCCGGCGCGCGGGCCAACAATTTCAATAAGCCAACGGTAACGGCGCCCAGCAGAAAAGCGCTGAACAGGGGCTTGACCGGGGATACGGTGCGTCGCATAAATGTCTCCAGCGTTAGTGAACATTCACATCGTCGCAAGCCGCATGCCCGTAGTGAACCCTGGGCCGCTTTCGCAGTCCCATCCGGGCGGACCCACGGCTTTTGCTGACATCGGCCTGAACCGGTTCTTGCGCATTCGACTGACGCATCCGACCGACGATCAAGGCGCCATGACCTTCCGTGACGATTTTGCCGATACCCCCCGCCCCGCTTTCGCATCGATGCCCGACCCGGCCGCGCGGGTGTCGCGCGACGACGCACGGAGCAGGCTGAGGCTGGCGGACACCTGGCGACTGCTCAAGCCCTACTGGGTGTCGCGTGATGGCCGTGGGGGTCTGGCCTTGCTCGGCTTGGTCATTGCGCTGAACCTGGCCCTGGTCGGTGTGAACGTGTGGCTGACCAACTGGAACCGGGTGTTCTACAACGCGTTGGAAGCGCATGACTTTCCGGCCTTCCGGCAGCAATTGCTGGCCTTCTGCGCCATTGCCGCGGTCTTCATCGTCGTCAGCATCTTCAAGCAGTACTACACGATGATGCTGCAAATGCGCTGGCGTACCTGGCTCACCACCGACTTTCTGTCGCGGTGGCTCGATGGCCAGGCCTATTACCGGATCGAGCAGGCGCACGCGACCGACAATCCCGACCAACGTATTGCCGACGACCTGCGCACCCTGGCAAGCGACAGTCTGACCCTGTCCTTGGGGCTGCTCAACTCCGCCGTCACCCTCGCGTCGTTCGTCACGATTCTATGGTCGGTGTCGGGCGCCCTGACGTTCCATCTTGGGACGTCGGCCATCACGATCCCGGGCTATATGGTGTGGTTCGCCGTGCTTTATGCGGTGGCAGGCTCGTGGCTGACACACAAGGTGGGCAAGCCTTTGATCGGCTTGAACTTCCAGCAGGAACAGCGCGAAGCGGACTTCCGGTACGCGCTGATGCGCCTGCGCGAAAATGCCGAGGGCGTCGCGCTGTATCGAGGCGAGAACACCGAACGTACCAGCCTGCTGGCGCGCTTTGGCGGCATCCGCGACAACTGGGGCTGGCTAATGCGGTATTCACGCCGGCTGGTGCTGGTCAGTGCAGGCTATGGGCAGATCGCCATCGTTTTCCCGCTGATCGTGGCGGCGCCCCGCTATTTCGCCAGGGAACTGACGTTGGGCGGGCTGATGCAGATCAGCTCGGCATTCGGTCAGGTGCAGGGCGCGCTGTCCTGGCTGGTGGACAGTTACGCATCGCTGGTCAGCTGGCAGGCAGCATCGAACCGGGTACTGGATTTCGAAGCGGCCATCCGCGCAACCGACAACGACGCCGCCAGTGCGGATGGCGAGCATGGAATACGCGTGACGCAGGGCGGGCGCCATGGCGGGCTTCACGGCGGGCTTCACGGCGGGCTTCAGGGCGCGTGGGATGGTGGTGGCAGCCTGCAGCACGACCCCGGTGCCGTCGCCTTGTCGCAAGGCGCTGCCGACGCGGCGCTGCATGGCAGGGCAGTTGGCGGGTCCCACATTGCCGCGGACGGCCTGGTTCTGGCCGTGCCCGACACACGCCTTGCGCGCTCGGGCGGGCGCCGGGCCGGGGCTGGCGGGGACGCCTCCGCCGTGGCGCAGGCGTCGGCCGGCCGTCCCCTTACGCCCATGTCCCAGCCCATCCGCGAATTGACCCGGCCGTTCTCGCTCCAGATCGAACAAGGACAACGCTGGCTGGTGACCGGGCCATCGGGCAGCGGCAAGAGCGTGTTCTTCCGGGCGATGGCGGGTATCTGGCCCTACGGCCGCGGCACAGTCGATCGACCCGACCGCGCCCGTATTCTGTTCCTGCCGCAGAAAAGCTATCTGCCTGCCGGAACACTGGCGGATGCGCTGTGCTATCCGTCCCGGTCCGACGCCCATGAGCCCGCCGCGCTACGGGACGTGCTGCGCGCCTGTCGGCTGGATGGGCTGGTCGATCGCCTGGGCGACGTCGCCAGTTGGTCCACGACCCTGTCGCCCGGCGAACAGCAGCGCATGGCGTTTGCGCGCGCCCTGTTGCAAGCCCCCGACTTCCTGTTCCTGGACGAAGCGACCTCGGCGCTGGACGAGGAAACCGAGGCCGCCATGTACGGCCTTGTCCGCGAACGCCTGCCCCACGCGGCGTTGATCAGCATCGCCCATCGCAGCACGGTGGCGCGCTGGCACGATCGGTATCTGCGTTATGACACCAGGAAGGGTGAGGAAGCCGCCGTGCGGATGGGACGGCTGGCGGCGGATGCCACCCCGGCGCCGGCCTAGGACTCGGGCCGGGGTCCGGGCATGCCCTCGGGCACCCGCCAGCGCCCTTCTGCGGCTCACGCGCTGGCACGTTAAAATCCGCGTCATCTTTTTGAAAAGATGCTAAACAGTGGCAGGGCCGCAGGCCCGTCAAGGTCGCGCAACGCACCGCGCCAGGCGCCGCGTTCGCATCCGCCCCCCGTTCAGGTATTCGCAAAGATTCGCCCCATGCACATTCGCGCGCTGCACCCTTCCGACTACGCCTTGCTGTCTCCGGTCCTCGATGAATGGTGGGGTGGCCGTCCCGTCGGCGGGCTGCTGCCCCGCCTGTTCTTCGAGCATTTCGGATCGACCAGTTGCGTGCTGGAAGAAGACGGCGCGATCAAGGGCTTCCTGGTCGGCTTCGTGTCGCAGTCGATGCCTACCATCGCCTATATCCATCTGGTGGGCGTGTCTCCCGACAAACGCAAGCAAGGCTATGGCGGGCTGCTGTACGAACGGTTCTTTGACCTGGCCGCCGTGCATGGCTGTTCCGAAGTCCATTGCATCACGACCCCCATCAATGCCGGGTCCATTGCCTTCCACACGCAGCTCGGCTTCGAGATCGTGGATACGGGCGACTCGGTCGATGGCATCCCGGTCAAGCTCGACTACGCCGGACCGGGGCAGCACCGCGTGCTGTTCCGCAAGCAGCTCTGACTGCCTGCCCCGTACACACGACAAAAAAAGCCCGGCACATGCCGGGCTTTTTCATCACGCGGACCGCAAGGCGGTCAGCTGAAGGCCTGGATGCCCGTTTGGGCACGACCCAGGATCAGCGCGTGGATGTCGTGCGTGCCCTCGTAGGTGTTCACGACTTCCAGGTTGACCACGTGGCGGATCACGCCGAATTCGTCCGAGATCCCGTTGCCGCCCAGCATGTCGCGCGCCACGCGTGCGATATCCAGCGCCTTGCCGCAGGAATTGCGTTTCATCATCGACGTGATTTCGACCGCAGCCGTGCCGTTGTCTTTCATGCGGCCCAGTTGCAGGCAGCCCTGCAGGGCCATGGTGATTTCGGTCTGCATGTCGGCCAGTTTCTTTTGCACCAGCTGATTGGCGGCAAGCGGACGGCCAAACTGCTTGCGGTCCAGGGTGTACTGGCGAGCCGTATGCCAGCAATACTCGGCCGCGCCCAGTGCGCCCCAGGCAATACCGAACCGGGCCGAGTTCAGGCAGGTGAACGGGCCTTTCAAGCCTGACACGTTTGGCAGCAGGTTTTCGTGCGGCACAAAGACTTCGTCCATCACGATTTCGCCAGTGACCGAGGTGCGCAGACCCACCTTGCCATGCACGGCTGGCGCGGTCAGGCCCTTCCAGCCCTTTTCGAGGATGAAGCCGCGAATCGCGTCCTTGCCGTCTTCACCCTTGAGTTTGCCCCACACCACGAACACGTCGGCAATCGGCGAATTGGTGATCCACATTTTCGAGCCCGACAGCGAATAGCCGCCGTCCACCGGCCTGGCTCGTGTTTCCATCGATCCAGGGTCCGAGCCATGGTTGGGTTCGGTCAGGCCGAAGCAGCCTATCCATTCCCCGCTGGCGAGCTTGGGCAGGTACTTCTGCTTCTGTTCTTCGCTGCCAAATTCGTTGATAGGCACCATGACCAGCGACGACTGCACGCTCATCATCGACCGATATCCCGAATCCACCCGTTCGACTTCCCGGGCGATCAAGCCATAACTGACGTAATTCAGGCCGGAACCGCCGTACTGTTCCGGAATTGTCGGTCCAAGCAGGCCAAGTTCGCCCATCTCGCGGAAGATTTCCACGTCGGTGCGTTCGTGGCGGAACGACTCCAGCACCCGTGGCATGAGCTTGTCCTGGCAATAAGCCGCCGCTGCGTCGCGGATCATCCGCTCGTCGTCGGTCAATTGCTGGTCCAGCAAAAGGGGGTCGTTCCAGTGGAATTGTGCGGGTTTGTGCATAACTGTCATGTCTCGATGTTCTGGGTGACGGGCGTCGTGGATGCGCCCAATGACCACGCCTGCCTGCGACACTGGGTCGGATGACATGCACGATACCGGATGGAGCGCCGATCCGCCAAACGAGTTCTTTGCACCAATCTGTGCGTTTTCCGCACTCCGACCGAGGTATGCTGGCGGGATGCACGGGCCGGGCGACCATGGCCGCCCGACCTGGGGCGCGCATCGGCACGTTTCGATCAAGCCCCGGACGCCAGGCTACCCTGCTCGGCCCGCACAAGGCCTGTGGCCCCCCCCTTTATTTCTTACAGTCGTCATTCCATGCGCCGCAAACTTCCCAGCACGGCCGCCCTGGCAGCTTTTGATGCGGCCGCGCGGCACCAGAGTTTCACGAAAGCCGCCGAGGAACTTGCGCTGACGCAAAGCGCAGTATGTCGCCAGATCGCCAACCTGGAAACCTTTGTCGGTTTGAAACTGTTCCGGCGATCCCGCCGGGGCGTCACGTTGACCCAGGCGGGCGCCAGCTACAGCGTGGCCGTGGCCGGCAGGCTTGAGGAAATGGAACGTGACACCCTCGACCTGATGGCCACGCGCGGTGAAGGCGGCGTGCTGGAACTGGCCGCCGTTCCTACCTTCGCCACCCGGTGGCTGCTGCCCCGCCTGAAACGATTCGAGGCCCGTGCGCCCCGCGTCATCGTCAACATCATGCCCCAGAGCCGCCCTTTCTTGTTTGAAGGCACACCCTTCGATGCCGCCATCTACGCCGGCGACGGGCACTGGCCGGGCACCGAGGCGATAGGGCTCATGCCCGAGCGCCTCGTTCCGGTATGCGCCCCGTCGCTGATCGCCCCGCACGGCGCCCTTACCCCCGGTCAGTTCCGCCGCTACCGTCTGCTGCAGCAGACCACCCGCCCCTATGCGTGGCGCGCGTGGTTCGATGTCCAGGGCGTGCGGCACGACCATGACGTAGCCGGTCCGCGGTACGAACTGTTTTCCATGCTCATCCAGGCAGCGGTGCACGGACTGGGCATCGCCCTGGTTCCTGCGTTGCTGGTGGAAGAAGAACTGGCGTCCGGCAAACTGATCGCCGCGTCGCCGCTGGCGTCGGGCGTCGACAAAAGCTATTACCTGGTGCTGCCGGAATGGAAAGCCGAAAATCCGCTGCTGCGCACCTTCGCGGATTGGCTGCGCGAAGAAGCGGAACCCTATCGGAACGAACAGCTCGTCGAGCTGTGAAGGCGCCGAGCCGGTCGTGTAAAGGCGCCCTGCAGGACATGCGAAGATGCCCTGCCGGACGTGTGAAGATGCCCTGCCGGACGTGCGAAGATGCCCTGCCGGACGGACGAAAAAAACCGGACTCCGTAGAGTCCGGTTTCTGCCAACGCGCTGCTGCAACGCCAGTGATTACTGCCCTTCGAGGAAGCTCTTCAGCTTGTCTGCGCGGCTGGGGTGACGCAGCTTGCGCAATGCCTTGGCTTCTATTTGTCGAATGCGCTCCCGCGTCACGTCGAATTGCTTGCCGACTTCTTCCAGCGTCTGGTCAGTGCTCATTTCGATACCGAAACGCATGCGCAGCACCTTGGCTTCACGCGGCGTCAGCGAATCCAGCACTTCCTTGACCACGTTGCGCATGGAGCCATGCAGCGCGGCGTCGGACGGCGCCAGCGTCGTCGTGTCTTCGATGAAGTCGCCCAGATGCGAATCGTCGTCGTCGCCAATCGGCGTTTCCATCGAGATCGGTTCTTTTGCGATCTTCAGGATCTTGCGGATCTTGTCTTCCGGCATGTCCATCTTTTGCGCCAGCGTTGCGGGATCGGGCTCGGCACCCGTTTCCTGCAGGATCTGACGGCTGATCCGGTTCATCTTGTTGATCGTTTCGATCATGTGGACCGGGATCCGGATGGTGCGCGCCTGGTCGGCGATCGACCGCGTGATGGCCTGACGGATCCACCACGTGGCGTACGTCGAAAACTTGTAGCCGCGGCGGTATTCGAACTTGTCCACCGCCTTCATCAGACCGATGTTGCCTTCCTGGATCAGATCCAGGAACTGCAGGCCGCGGTTCGTGTACTTCTTGGCGATCGAGATCACCAGACGCAGGTTGGCCTCGGTCATTTCGCGCTTGGCCTTGCGGGCTTTTGCTTCGCCGGTGGCCATTTGCTTGTTGACGTCCTTCAGGTCCTTCAGCGGCAGCACGACACGGGCTTGCAGGTCGATCAGCTTTTGCTGCAGTTCCTGGATGGCCGGGATCTGGCGCTTGAGCGTTTCCGAGTACGAATGGTTGGCGTCGACTTCGGCCAGCACCCAATTCAGGTCCGTTTCATGACCCGGGAAGGTCTTGATGAAGTGCGTGCGCGGCATGCCGGCGCGGTCGATACACGTCTGCATGACGGCACGTTCGAGCTTGCGCACTTCTTCGACCTGGGCGCGCAGCGTGTCGGCCAGGCGTTCCACCATCTTGGCCGTGAAGCGGATGCCCATCAGTTCATTCAGGATGGTTTCCTGCGCTTCAGTGTAGGCCGCCGACTTGTAGCCGTCATGCTCGTACGCGTGGCGCATCTTCTCGAACCACGTCTTGACGCTGGTGAACTTTTCCAGCGATTTGACGCGCAGTTCTTCGACCTGCTTGCTGCTCATGCCGCCAGCCGGTGCGTCTTCGCTCTCGTCGTCTTCGTCGTCGGCCGCGGTCACGCCCGAACCGGCGTACTCTTCGCCGTCATTCGGGTCGATCAGGCCGTCCACCACTTCATCGATCTGCGCTTCGGCAGAACGCACGCGTTCGGCGTGGGCCAGGATTTCATTGATGGTTGACGGGCAGGCCGAAATCGCCATGACCATATGCTTCAGGCCGTCTTCGATCCGCTTCGCGATCTCGATTTCGCCTTCGCGCGTCAGCAGTTCGACCGAACCCATTTCCCGCATGTACATACGGACCGGGTCGGTCGTCCGGCCAAAGTCGGAATCCACCGTGGACAGCGCGGCCTCGGCTTCTTCTTCGGCGTCGTCGTCGGACGAGGCCACCGGCGCGTTTTCGTTCAGCAGCAGCGTTTCGGCATCCGGCGCCTGGTCGTAGACCGAAATGCCCATGTCGTTGAACGTGCTGATGATGCCGTCGATCGCTTCGGCGTCGACCAGGTCATCGGGCAGGTGGTCGTTGATTTCGCCATACGTCAGGTAACCGCGGTCCTTGCCGAGCTTGATCAGCAGCTTCAGGCGGTTGCGGCGCGCTTCGTATTCTTCGGGCGACACGGGGCCACGGGCGATCAGGTCCTTGGGATCGGCCTTGCCGCGCTTGCCACGGCCCTTGGGGATCTTGATTTCGGGGATCGGCTCGGCATCGCCATCGACCACGTCGTCGAAATCGGCGCCCGGCGTTCCTTCGGCAGGCTTCGCATCCTTGGGCGGACGGCCCGGGCGGCGGCCGGCAGGCTTGGCCAGCAGTTCGGCCAGCTTCTTTTCGGCCGTTTTCTTTTCCGCGGCGGTCAGCGCTTTGGCAGGCGCCACCTTGGCCGTTGCCGTCTTGGCATCGGCCTTGGGGGCCTTGGTCGATGCCTTGGCAGTGGTGGTCTTGGTGGCGGCGGCGGCCTTGAGTGCAGGCTTGGCCACGGCGGCGGGTTTATCGATAGGTTCCAAAGGCATATCCACCAGTTCGCCAGCCATAGCGGCGGCTTTGGTTGTGGTCAGGATCTTCGTCGTGGCCCTTCCCGCGGACTTGACCGTCACGGTCACGCCCTTCGGG
This sequence comes from Pigmentiphaga litoralis, assembly GCF_048632615.1. GTDB lineage: Bacteria > Pseudomonadota > Gammaproteobacteria > Burkholderiales > Burkholderiaceae_B > Pigmentiphaga > Pigmentiphaga litoralis_B. The sequence continues at coordinate 4,313,107 of NZ_CP184479.1, read as the reverse complement.
CCGTCCTTGGGCAAAACCGCGTTCACTGCGGGCTTCGCCATCGTCGTCGACGCAATCGCCGTGTCCTTTGCCATGTCTTGCCCTTCGGCTTTGGATTTGTTTACAGTCAGCGTCTTGCCAGTCGTCTTCGCCATGGTCGGTCAACCACTCCTATTGTCGTTCGACCTGCCTTGAGCAGGTCCGCCACCCGTGTACCTGTGCGGTTGTGCATGCGTCGCACGCCGCGTGCAATGACAGCCCCTTTAAGGCTGGCGTTGCGGTAGCCGCTGTTTCAACGGCACGGGTAATGTGTTTCAGTCTGCATGTTGCGGTTTTCGTGGACCGTATTCAATAATCAGGGTGTGCGCGTCTTGCGGTGCACCCTGCTGCGTATGCGGTCACGATTCCTCTACTGCGTCGTGTACTGATGTGTGATGTACTGCTGTTGCTCGTACTACCGGGTACTGCGCCCAACGGAACGATGACTTGACAGCGCGGCGAGTGCTTGCGGTTGCAAAACGGCGGGCATGCCGTGCGGTTGCGTGCTGGATGCGGAGTCGGTCTGGCGTTCAGGATCGGTGCGTAAAAATTCGGTCTTGCTGCGGCATGGAATCCGCATCCTTGTCTGACGGCTTGAACCGTCTGGTGTTCACTCCGCTTTGCAATTCAAGCCGCCACCAGCATTCCGCCGGTAAAAAATTGCTGCAGAGTGTACGAAGTAACCCTCTATTCTATCACTCTGGGCTTTTTAGCTCGGCCATTCTTTCTTTCAGCGCCAAATATCGCGCTTTTGCCTCATCGCCAGCCAGTCCGGCAGCGACCAAGGCCTGTTGCTCCCGCGCCGCAGCGTCGAATTCGATCGTCCTGAGCGCATCGAACAATTCGCCCGCGGGATCAGGTAGTTCGTCTTCATAGATGGTTGCAGTGGCCGCCATTACAAGGGGTTGCGCGAGCGACGTTCCCTCGGCCGCCTGGATGAGCGCCCCGGTATGGGACGCCCCGGTACTGCGGACCAGCGCGACCAGTTCTCGCACGGTCTCGAACCCCGCCGTGCTGGACAACATGGTTTCGGCAGCATCATCGAGCTGGTCCACCGACGCCGGATGCGTGAGCAGCAACTGCAGCAGGCGCTGCGCAATGGGCGTCACGACGCGTCGCGCGGGCGGGGGTGCGCCAGGCACTTCACGCTGTCCGCGAAAATTCTTGTCGAATTTGCCCCAGGACTTGCCCGAACCGCCCTTCCAGTTGCCACCGCCACCGCCGCCTTGCCCGCCGTATCTTCCGCCGCCCTGGCCGTAGCCGCCCTGACCGCCGTAGCCTCCCTGGCCACCGCCGGGGTCGTAACCCGCGGCGGCATCGTCGTAATAAGGTTCGTACTGCCCGTCCGAGTCAGGCTCGTAGTCGGGAAAGTGGCCATCATCGTGCATGCCGTCGGCCGGCCCGCCCGGCGCATGCGCACCGCCTGCCTGACCGCTATTAGACTCAGAGCGTACAACCGGCATGACAGTTCCCCGCTGGCCCGACGCAGCGTGCACAAGCGGACCGCTGGGCACGTCTTCAAGATGGATCAGCTGCGTCAATTCTTCCGGTGTCAGGCGTGTCAGCTGGGCCAGTTCGCGCTGGACCTGCATCCGCAAGGCGCCGGCGGGCATCGCTTGCAGCAGCGGCCGTGCGTCATGAATACAGCGCGCGCGGCCTTCGGCCTCCTCCATTGGATGGCGGCCCGCCAGTTCTCCCAGCATGAATTGCGAAAGCGACATCGCTTCTTTCAATGCCGTTCGAAAGCCGTCGGGGCCGAATTCGCGCACATACGAATCCGGATCATGGCCCTCGGGCAGAAACAGGAAGCGAATGCTTGCATCGTCGCGCAGCAAGGGCAGACAGGCTTCCAACGCCCGCCAGGCGGCTTTGCGTCCGGCCTTGTCGCCGTCGAAGCTGAAGATCACCAGATCGCTGGCGCGCAGCAGCTTCTGCACATGCACCGGCGTGGTCGCGGTGCCCAGGGTCGCCACGGCACATTCAATGCCCAGTTGGGCCAAGGCAACCACGTCCATATAGCCTTCGACCACGATCACCATGCCATTGCTGCGTATCGCGGTCCGTCCTTCCCACATGCCGTACAGCTCGGAGCCCTTGGAAAAGATCGGCGTTTCGGGCGAATTCAGATACTTGGGCTCGCCCTTGCCGATGATCCGTCCGCCAAAGCCAATCAGGTGGCCACGTGCGTTGCGGATCGGGAAGGTCACGCGCTCGCGGAAGCGGTCGTAGCGCCGGCCTTCTTCGTTCAGTATGACCAGGCCCGCCTCGACCAGCAGCGGGTCGTCGTAATTGGGCAGAACGGCCTTCAGGCCCTGGCGGTCATTGCCGGCCCAGCCCAGGCCAAAGCGCGCGGCGATTTCGCCGGACAGGCCTCGCGATTTCAAATAGTCGATCGCCGGCCTGGCCGTACGCAGTTGTTGGCGATAGTGGGCGTTGGCGGCTTCCAGGACCTCGCTGTGCCGGGACACGACCGCTTCCCGCTGGGCACGGGCCGCGCGCTGACGCGGGCTGCGCTCTTCTTCCGGAACCTTCATGCCGGCATTGCCGGCCAGGCTGCGAACGGCGTCCGGAAAACTTGCGCCCGTGTGTTCCATCAGGAAACGGATCGCCGTGCCATGGGCGCCGCAACCAAAGCAGTGATAGAACTGCTTGGTGGGGCTGACCGTGAATGACGGCGACTTTTCGTTATGGAACGGGCACAGCCCCAGCAGATTGGCGCCCCCTTGCGCAGGGGCACGTACTGACCCACCACGTCGACGATGTCGACGCGGGCAAGCAAATCCTGAATGAATGAATCCGGGATCATGCGTGGTGGCCCCGCAGGGGTCGGCCTTTCGCGAAAACAGGTGGGCTCAGCCCAGTTGCGCCTTGATCAGCTTCGAGACTTCCGACATGTCGGCCCGGCCCGCCAGCTTGGGCTTGACCAGCCCCATGACCTTGCCCATGGCCGGAGCGCCCGTCACACCCTGGGCCGCGACGGCAGCCACGGCTTCGGCCACCACGGCGCTGACTTCCTCTTCGCTTGCTGCCTGGGGCAAGAATTCCTGCAGCACGGCGATCTCGGCCCGTTCGGCATCCGCCGTGTCGGTCCGGCCGGCCTGGTCATACGCCAGGATGGACTCGCGACGCTGCTTGACCTGCTTTTCGATGATGGCGGTGATCTCGGCGTCGGACAGGTCGCGACGTTCGTCCACTTCCTTTTGCTTGATGGCGGCGAGCAGAAAACGCAAGGTGCCCAGACGTTCGGCAGCCTTGGCGCGCATGGCGTTTTTCATTTCATCGGAAAGGCGGGTCTTGAGAAGGGCGTCGCTCATGGAATACTCAGCGCTAGAAGTCGTACAGACAGGAAAAACAGGTAGAGGCCAAGGCGGCAGACCGGCCGTGGCCTGGCGCGTCGGGGTCAAGCCGCCGATCGACAAGGCGCCTGGCAGCAGCTTAGATCGGCGATCTGGCAGATTCAATGCCAACAACAAAAGCCGCCAAGGCTTACACCATAGCGGCTAATGTCAACAGCAAATTCCTGGGACGCCTTGCGAGGGGAACACGCCGACCTCACGACTTTGGCGCTGCAGGGGATGCTACAAAGCGATGCTGCAAAGCGGTGCCGCGAGGGATGCCCACAAGCGGCATCCGTCTGCAGCACACCAATCAGAACAGGCGCTTGGGCAGCTGCTGGCTGCGGATACGCTTGTAGTGACGCTTGACGGCAGCAGCGTGCTTGCGCTTGCGCTCTGCGGTGGGCTTTTCATAGAACTCGCGCGAGCGCAGTTCGGTCAGCAGTCCCGTCTTTTCGATGGTGCGCTTGAAACGACGCAGTGCGACCTCAAACGGCTCATTTTCTTTAACGCGAATCGTGGGCATGTAGCAATTGCCTTGGGGTTGGATGAATTAGCCTGCCAATATAGCAGGTCTGGAAGAGGAACGCCAGTCCACGCTCGCCTGGGTGCTACACTTTCTGTCTGTTCAGGGTAAGCCCTGCCCTGCTGGCGGGTGCAGGGGTCGCGGTGAGTTGCTCAGCAATCCCACGTGCGCCGTTCCTGCTCCCGCTCTGCCTAGCCGTGGCCTCATCATGATTGTTCTTGGATTCGAAAGCTCTTGCGACGAAACCGGCGTTGCCGTCGTCGATGCCGACCGTGGCCTGCTGGCCCATGCCCTGTATTCCCAGATCGAGATGCATCAGGAATATGGCGGCGTCGTGCCCGAGCTGGCGTCCCGCGATCATGTGCGCCGCGTTCTGCCCCTGACACGGCAGGCGCTGGCCGATGCCGGACTGACGCTGGACGATGTGGGCGCCGTGGCCTACACCGCCGGGCCTGGGCTGGCCGGCGCGTTGCTGGTGGGCGCCAGTGTGGCGCAGGCAATCGCCTGGTCGCGCGACTTGCCGTCGATTGCCATCCATCACCTGGAAGGCCACCTGCTGTCCCCCTTGCTGGCAACGCCGCGCCCCGACTTTCCGTTCGTGGCGCTGCTGGTGTCGGGCGGGCATACCCAGCTGATGCGTGTCGACGGGGTGGGCGATTACACCCTGCTGGGCGAAACGCTGGATGACGCCGCGGGCGAAGCCTTCGACAAATCGGCCAAACTGATGGGACTGGGCTATCCCGGGGGTCCGGCGCTGTCGCGCCTGGCCGAACAGGGTGATGCCAGCGGCTTCGACCTGCCCCGCCCCAAGCTGCACAGCCCTGATCTCGACTTCAGTTTCAGCGGCTTGAAAACCGCGGTGCTGATCAAAATGAAGTCGCTGCCCGAAGGCGACGAGCAGGCCAGGGCAAATCTTGCCGCGGCAACCCAGAATGCGATCGTGGATGTGCTGGTGGCCAAGTCGGTCAAGGCCTTGCAGCAAACCGGGCTGAAGCGTCTGGTGATCGCCGGCGGTGTGGGCGCCAACCGGCTGCTGCGCGAGCGCTTGGCGGAACGCCTGGCCAAGCTGCGTGGCCAGGCCTACTTTCCGCCGCTGGAGTTGTGCACGGACAACGGCGCCATGATTGCATTTGCGGCCGCCATGCGCCTGAAGGCTGGCATGGTGGACGTGGACAGCCGCAACACGGCGTTCACGGTCAAGCCGCGGTGGAACCTGGAAGACGCCGGCAAGCGGCCCGAGGTGGCCTGAGCGTACCGCCTGCAGGCCGAGGTACAAGCTAGAAAAGGCCGGCAAGTGGCCAAGGTGGCCGGAACCGCCTCGCCCTCAGGCCTTCTTCTTCGACCCGATCTTGCTTTCCTTGCCGGCCATCAATTTTGCGATATTTTCGCGGTGGCGGAAGATCAGCAGCAGGCTCATTAGCGCGATGGCGGTGCCGATGCGCGGATCGGCGTCCCAGGCGACGTCGTGACCAAACACATAGAACAGTGGCGCCAGCACGGCCGCGACCAGCGCCGCCAATGATGAATACCGGAAGAACACGGCCACCAGCAGCCAGCTGGCCAGCACCGCCAGGCCCAATCCCGGTTCGATCGCCAGCAACACGCCAAGCGCCGTCGCCACGCCCTTGCCACCCTTGAAGCGGAAGAACACCGGGTACAGGTGGCCGATGAAGACGGCCAGGGCCGCCATGGCCACGGCGCCATTGCCCACGTTGTAGGCAGGGCCGAACTTCTGCACCAGCCAGACGGCCACGTAGCCTTTAGCGCCGTCGCCCAGCAGGGTCAGGATGGCGGCGGCCTTGTTGCCGGAGCGCAGCACATTGGTCGCGCCGGGATTTTTCGAGCCGTACGTGCGGGGATCGGTCAGTCCCATAACACGGCTGACGACCACCGCAAAAGAGATCGACCCGATCAGGTAGGCAAGCACGACGGCGGCGACGGTAAGCATGCGAAGAAATCCTTGGGCAGCGACGGGCTGCAGCGACAGGCGGGAATTCTACCCATCCCTGGACAGGCCCGCCGGCCATCCACGGCCTTTTTTTATCGGGACATTCCGCAATACGGCGGACGCCCCGTCGCCTACTCCAGCGCTGCCGACACCGGCGTTGCCTTCAGCAGGCGCACCAGTTCCTGCGGATCGATGCCAACCAGATAGCCCCGCTTGCCGCCGTTGATCAGGATCCGGGGCAGGTCCAGCACGGACGCTTCCACATACACCGGCATGGCCTTGCGGGTGCCGAACGGCGACGTGCCGCCGACCAGGTACCCCGAGTGGCGCTGGGCGACGTCAGGCTTGCAGGGCGCGACCTTCTTCACGTTGATTTGCCGCGCCAGGTTCTTGGTCGAAACCTCGCGATCGCCATGCTGGAGCACGATGAGGGGCTTGGCGTTGTCGTCTTCCATGATCAGCGTCTTGATGACCATGTGCTCGTCCACGCCGATCTGGCGCGACGATTCCCCTGTGCCGCCATGATCGACGTAGTCGTAGGGGTGTTCGGTGAATGCGACCTTGTGCTGGCGCAGAAACTGGGTCGCAAGGGTTTCGGAAACGTGTCTGGCTTTGCTCATGGCGTGGCAGGCGGCGCGTGCGCCGCGGGCGGCAGGAAGGAGGGTGACTATGCAGGCAAGGTGCGGATCGCTGGGCGGCATCAGCCCCGGGGGTGATGTTGGGCATGCAGCGATTTCAGCCGCTCGCGCGCAACGTGGGTATAGATCTGGGTCGTGGAAATGTCGGCATGCCCCAGCAGCATCTGCACGACCCGCAGATCGGCGCCGTGGTTCAGCAGGTGGGTCGCAAAGGCATGACGCAGCACGTGGGGAGACAACGCCGCCGCGATGCCGGCCGCAAGTGCGTACTTCTTGACGATCAGCCAGAAACCCTGGCGTGTCATGGGTCCGCCACGCGCGGTCACGAACAGGGCGTCGCTGACCTGCCCGTTCAACAATGCCGGGCGCGCGTCGGTCAGGTACAGCGCAATCCAGTGCGCGGCTTCAGCGCCCAGCGGGACCAACCGGTCCTTGCCGCCCTTGCCCAGCACCACGCGCACCACGCAGTCGTTCAGGCCGACGTCCAGCGACTTCAGGCCCACCAGTTCGGACACGCGTAGGCCCGTCGCATACAAGGTCTCGAGCATGGCGCGATCGCGCTGGCCCAGCGCCGTAGCCGTTTGCGGCGCGGTCAGCAGCGCTTCGACCTGCGCTTCGGACAGGGTCTTGGGCATGCGGGGCGCCTGCTTGGCCGACCGTAGCGTCAGGCAGGGGTCGGATGCCGCATGGTGCGTGCGCAGCGCCCACTGATAGAAGCGCCGCAGCGTGGCAAGGCGGCGATTGGCGGTCGTGGCCTTGGTGTCGGCATGTACGGCGGCAAACCAGGATTCGATATCACCGGCGCTGGCCTCGCCCAGGCGGCCTTTGCGCGCCTGCCGCAACCAGCCGTCGAAAGCCTGCATGTCGCGGCGATAGGCGGCCAGGGTATTGGCCGACAGGCCGTCTTCAAGCCACAGGGCATCAATGAACACGTCGATGACGGGGTCGTAACGCCCAGTGGGGGCCAGGGCGGATGCGTTGGCGGATGCCGCCACGGACGTCGGATCAGAGGACGGGGCATCGGCACACGCCGCGTGGGCAGAAATAACGTCGGCAGACGCGAGCGCGGGGAAGTCAGTCGGGGAAGGAGCAGCAGGCATTCAGCGATGGTGGCGATGCGGCCGCGCCTTGTCAACGCGGCCCGTGGACGAAAACATCATGGCTTCCAACCGGGAAGACACCGGCCGCACACTGCCGCCAAGCGCCGCACACTGCCGCCAAGGCCGCCCACGGCGCCGCTGCAGGCTACGGATGCCAACAGACCCAGGGAACACCGATCTCGATCGTGTCCAGGCATCGCGCACACCCCGCTACTACTGCCAGACAATAAAAAACCCGCAAGCATGCCTGCGGGTTCTTCAACATCTGCGGGTGGCGATCCGCGAGCAAGCAAAGCCTCAGCCCTGCCCGCCCTGGCGTCATCATTCCAGCTTGATGTTGCGGGCCTTCACGATGTTCTTGGCCTTGTCGAATTCCTTCTGGATTTCGCCGCGGAACTCTTCAGGCGTATTGCCGGCAGGGGCCGCACCTTGCTTGGCCAGCGTTTCCTTGACCGCCGGGTCGTTCAGCACCTTGACGGCGGTGTCGCGCAGCTTCTTGACCACGTCCGCCGGCGTACCGGCCGGGGCGAGCAGACCGTACCAGGCCGGATCGTTCATGGGCGCCAGGCCCAGCTCCTTGAAGGTCGGCACGTTAGGCAGGCCTTCGACGCGTTCCTTCCACGACACGGCGATCGCGCGCAGCTTGCCGCTCTGGATATGGGGCATGGACGACGGCAGGTTGTCGAACAGGATCTGCACCTGTCCACCCATGGCGTCGGCAATTGCCGGACCCGACCCGCGGTAGGGAATGTGCACGATCTGCGCGCCTGTCTCGACCTGATACAGCTCGCCCAGGAAGTGAAGGATGCCGCAGGTGCCCGAGCTGCCGTACGAATACTTGCCCGGATTCTTCTTCAGTTCTTCAAGGAAACCCTTGTAGTCCTGCGCCGGGAACTTGGGATTCACGGCCACGACGTTCGCGGTGTACGCGAGGTTGGTAATGGGCTGGAAATCCTTGATCGGGTCGTAGCCCAGCTTGGGGTTGCACGCGGGGTTGATGGCCATGGTGGACACGGTCGCGATGCTCAGCGTGTAGCCATCGGGCGCGGCGCGCGCGGCTTCGCTGGCGCCAATGGCGCCGCCCCCGCCGCCGCGGTTTTCGACCACGAAGGGCTGGCCCAATTCACGGCCCATCTTGTCACTGACCAGGCGCGCGACGATGTCGGTCGTGCCGCCGGGCGCAAACGGAACGATCACGCGCACGGGTTTGTTCGGGAAGGTGGCTTGCGCCTGGGCCAGGCCTGGCGCAAGCGTCACGGCCATGACCGCCGCGGCGGCGGTATGAAGGCCGAGCTTGAACACATTGGTTTTCATGCACTCTCCTGTTTATTATGGATAGTTGGTGCCGACATGCGCGGATAGGGCATGCGGACGTCCCCTGCGAGATTTCCCCGTCCGGCAAATCCGGTGATCACTTTACCGGATGATGCTGAGCTTTTGACTCCGGGGGATGCGGTCGAGAATAACAAACAGGTTGCCCCCGCTGTGCACATTGCCCTTCTGGTTTTCCCGGACTTTCTCCTGATTGCGATCGGCTGGCTGTTGCGAAGGAAGCTTCACTTCAGCGCCGAATTCTTTGCCGGCACCGAGCGGCTCGTTTACTACGTGCTCTTTCCGGCGCTGCTGTTCCAATCGATTGTGCGCACGCCGATCCAGCTCGAAACCGCGGCCACGATGATCTGGGCCGCGGCCGCCATGATGCTGATTGGCGCCTTGCTCTCGTGGCTGGCCTGGCCGGTGCTCAAGCCGGATGGCCAGGCCTTTGCATCCGCCGTGCAATGCGGCTTTCGGTTCAATTCCTATATTGCCCTGGCGCTGGCCACGCGGCTGGCTGGCGAGGCCGGACTGAGCGCCATGGCGCTGCTGATCGGGTTCGCGGTGCCGCTGGCCAATGCAATGGCGGTGTACGCATTGGCGCGTCACGCCAAGACTAATCTGTTTGGCGAACTGATCCGCAATCCGCTGCTGCTGTCGACCGTCGCCGGTGTGCTGTACAACCTGGCGGGTCTGACCCTGCCGGGTCCGCTGGATGCGCTGATGTCCCGGTTGGGGTCCACGGCCATCACGTTGGGCATCCTGTGCGTGGGCGCGGCGCTCGCGCTGGGCGGCGCGCGTGACAACCTGAAGCTGATCAACTGGATACTGGTGGTGCGCCTGTTGCTGCTGCCGCTGGCGGCCTTGGCGTTGGGGCTGCTGCTGCCACTGACGCTGGTGGAACGGCAGATGCTGCTGCTGTTCGGCGCCCTGCCCACGGCGTCCAGCGCCTACGTGCTGGCCGCAAGAATGGGCGGCCAGGGCGAGATCGTGGCGCTGTTGATCTCGGCCAGCACGGTGCTTTCGGTAGTGACTATTCCGATGTGGATGCAGGCGCTGCTCTAGCAAGCCCTTGCCCGGCTTCCCGTTCGCGGTGGTCCAGCGCGGCCAGCGCCCACGCCACATGTTCGCGCACCAGTGCGCTGGGGTGATCCGCGCGGCTCGACAACGCCGCGCGCACGGCGGGCGACGGCCGAGCATTCCCCAGCCCAACCGCGATATTGCGCAGCCACCGTTCATGACCCACACGGCGGATCGCGCTGCCCTGCGTGCGCTGGTCGAACTGCGCTTCGGTCCAGGCGAACAGATCGATCAATGAAGACGCCTCGAGCCCATGCCGGGGCGCAAAATCCGGTTCTGCCGACGCCTGCGCGTACTTGTTCCACGGACAGGCGGTCTGGCAGTCGTCGCAGCCATAGACCCGGGTGCCGATCAGCGGGCGCAGGTCTTCGGGAATGCTGCCCTTCAATTCGATGGTCAGGTAGGAAATGCAGCGGCGGGCGTCCAGCACGTAAGGCGCGACGATGGCCTGCGTCGGACAGGCAGTGATGCAGCGCCGGCAGCTGCCGCAGTGGGGTTCGCGAGCTTCATCCGCCGGCAAGGGCAGGTCCGTCAGGATTTCCCCAAGAAAGAACCAGCTGCCTTCACGCGACAACAGCAACGTGTGCTTGCCGCGCCAGCCGATGCCGGCCTTGCGGGCCAGTTCCACTTCCATGAGCGGAGCGGAGTCGGTAAATGCGCGATATCCGAAAGGCCCGATGGCGTCGGTGATCCGGTCGGCCAGTTTCTGTAGCTTCTGGCGCAACACCTTGTGGTAATCGCGCCCCAGCGCGTAACTGGCCATGACAGCGGTTTCACCGTCGGCAAGCGCTTGCTGTTGACGGCGCGCCAGGTCGGCGCCCGGCGCGGGCGCATAGTCCAACCTGACCATGATGGCCGACCGGGCGCCGGGCACCAGTTCCTGGGGCGCCAGCCGCACGGGCAGGTGGCGCTCCATATAATCCATCTCGCCATGCATGCCGGCTTCGACCCACTGGCGCAGGCGGGCGCCGGCATCCTGCAGGTCCAGATCCGCGACGCCGACCGCGCCAAAACCCAGTTCCCGCCCCCATGCGCGGACCTGTTCGACCAGCGCGGCCGGGTCGAGCGGCCCGATGGACGCGGGTGTAGAAGGAGAAAACGATGACATATCGCGATGGTAGCCGAGCGCAGTCCGGGCGGGATGCTGCACCATGACGCCGCTCGTCCACACAGGCTATCTGCCTGACGAATCCGACACGGAACGACTCGCCGAATCCCTGGCACCGCTCGTCATGGAGGGGGGCGCGTCCACCTGGAAGGCGACCTGGGCGCGGGCAAGACTGCCTTTGCGCGGGCGTTGTTGCGGAAGGCAGGCGTTACAGGTCGAATCAAAAGTCCGACCTTTACGCTAGTTGAACCTTACAAAGTTTCGAACTTATACTGCTATCACTTTGATTTTTATCGCTTTACGGACCCACGCGAGTGGCTAGACGCCGGATTTCGCGATGCCCTGCGCGATGACGCCCTGGTGCTCATCGAGTGGGCGGAGCGTGCGGGCAATGCGCTTCCGGTCCCGGACCTGAATGTTGCGTTGGCGTATGAAGGCGCAGGACGCGGTGTGACGCTGACGGCGTACACCGCACGAGGGCAGGCATGGCTGACACACCTATTTCCCGACGCCGCGGCGCTTTGAGCATCGCGGATGACACCGTGCCGCCTTCGGGCGGCGATGTGCCGTGCTACGACGATGCGCAGGCGATTCCGACGCGCGGCATGTCGCGGCGGCGGCTGGTCGCCAGTCTGGCTGCCGGCTTGTTCGTACCGCTGATTCCGACGGCCGCCCGCGCCGCGACGCTGCTTGCCGTCCGGCTGTGGCCCGCGCCCGACTACACGCGCGTCACCCTCGAACTCGACACCGAACTCAAGACCGAACACTTCGTGCTTGCCAACCCGCACCGGCTGGTGGTCGACATCGAAGGCGTCGGCATGAATGCCACCCTGCGCGAACTCGTGTCCAAGGTGCGTCCGGATGATCCTTTCATCTCGGCTTTGCGCGCCGGGCAGAACCGGCCGAACGTCGTGCGCCTGGTCATGGACCTGAAGCAGGAAACCGCGCCGCAGGTGTTCACGCTCAAGCCCGTGGGCGACTACCACCACCGGCTGGTGCTGGACCTGTATCCGAAGATCGAGCGCGACCCCTTGCTGGCCCTGGCCGACAAGGACAACGACGATCCCATGGCGCGGATCCTGAAGAACATAGGCAAGGACCCCGACGGCGACGGCATGAAGGTGCCGGGCAGCGATGGCGTCAAGGTGCCTGGCGACGACGGCATCCAGGCCCCTGGCACGGGCGGCGGCGCCAGCGGCAACGCCATGGCGAACGCGCCCGGCGGCATGGGCAGCGCCAACGGCGGCTCTGGCAGCGCGATGGCCAATGGCCCCGTGGTCACTCCCCGCAGGCGGCTGACAACATGCCCACGGCAACGCTGCCGTCGCGCTCGCAAGGCGGACGCACGACGCGGCCGTACTCGCCCAACGTGTCCCGCATGATCACCGTGGCGCTGGACCCTGGCCATGGCGGAGAAGACCCGGGCGCCGTGGGTGCGGGCGGCACGCGTGAAAAAGACGTCGTCCTGAAGATCGCGCGCATGCTCAAGGCTCGCATCGACCAGCAGCCCAATATGCGCGCCATGTTGACCCGTGATGGCGACTTTTTCGTGCCGCTGCACGTGCGGGTCGAAAAGGCGCGCCGCGTGCAGGCCGATTTGTTCGTGTCGGTGCATGCCGACGCCTGGATCAAGCCTGACGCCCGCGGATCCTCGGTGTTTGCGTTGTCGGAAGGCGGCGCCAGCAGCAGCGCGGCGCGGTGGCTGGCCAACAAAGAGAACTCCGCCGACCTGATCGGCGGCATCAACATCGGCACGCAAGACAAGCAGATCGCCCGCGTGCTGCTGGACCTGTCGACCACGGCGCAGATCAACGATTCACTCAAGCTGGGTAGCGCGGTGCTGGACGAGCTGTCCAACATCAACAAGCTGCACAAGGCCAAGGTCGAGCAGGCGGGGTTCGCGGTGCTGAAGGCGCCGGACATCCCGTCGATCCTGATCGAAACGGCGTTCATCAGCAATCCGGAAGAAGAAAAGCGGCTGAAGGACGGCGACTACCAGGACACGATGGCCACGGCCATCATGCAGGGTATCCAGCGGTATTTCGCGAAGAACCCGCCGCTGGCAAAAAACAAGCTGACCTGACCGCTCAGGCGGATCGCGGGGTGGCCTGATCTCAGGACTGCCCCGCCGCGCTCGCATGGCCCGAACTGCCACCCCGGCTTACGCTTGAAAAAGCCCCTCAGGCCTAGGCCGAGGGGCTTTTGCTTGTGGACGCGGACTGCCCGGAAGCGGCCCTCGCGCTATCAGGGCGCCGGCGCGTCGCCCTTGTTGCGCATGCCCGACGTCAGTTTCCAGATCCCGCCCAGCACGACCGGGACGATCGCGGCGGCCATGCCGATCAGCACGATGGTATTCAGATGCTCGCGAACCAGGGGCAGGTTGCCGAAGAAATAGCCGCCGAACACCAGCAGCAGCACCCAGGTCAGCGCGCCCACGACGTTAAAGAACTGGAAGCGCGCGAAGTTCATGTAGCCGACGCCTGCCACGAAGGGGGCGAAGGTGCGCACCACCGGCAGGAATCGCGCCAGGACCAGCGTCTTGCCGCCATGCTTCTCGTAGAAAGCGTGGGTCTTGGTCAGCGCCTTGCGGTCCAGGAAGCGGATGTTCTGCGAGAACACCTTGGGCCCTATCGCCCGCCCGATCATGTAGTTGAGCGTATTGCCCCCGATGGCGGCCACCAGAAGCAGCGCGATCAGCAGCCACAGGTCCATCGCGCCCGTGGCGGCAAAGGCGCCGGCAATGAACAGCAGCGAGTCGCCTGGCAGGAAAGGCAGCACCACGAAGCCTGTCTCTCCGAAAATGATCAGGAAGAGCACAAGGTAGATCCAGGCGCCGTATTCGGCGATCCAGATGCCCAGAGACTTGTCGATGTGGAGCAGCATGTTCAAAAATTCAAGCATAGGTCTCGGCAGATAAGAAACAACGGTGGGACGGCGCGCAGCTTACGGAGAGACCACGCAGGAACAGGGGACTATAGCCGACAGTCCGAGCACTTATAATCCGCCTTATGTCTCTCCGCCGCGCCATCGCCCCCTTCCGGACCTCCTTGTCAGTCAGATCGCCGCCGGCGAGGTGATCGAGCGGCCCGCCTCCGTCCTGAAAGAGCTGATGGAGAACGCCATCGATGCCGGCGCGCGGGCCATCGACGTGCGGCTGGAAGGCGGCGGCATCCGGCGGATCGCAGTCACCGATGACGGCAGCGGCATCCCGCCCGACGAGCTGCCTTTGGCCGTGGCCAGGCACGCCACCAGCAAGGTGGCATCCCTGCTCGAACTGGAATCGGTGGCGTCGATGGGGTTTCGGGGCGAGGCGTTGGCATCGATCGCGTCGGTGTCGCGCCTGTCCTTGATTTCGCGCACGCCCGACAGCCCGCACGCCTGGCAATGGGAAGACGGGGAAGTCACGCCCGCCTCCGGGCCTCCGGGCACCACGATCGACGTGCGCCAGCTGTTCGACGCGGTTCCGGCGCGCCGCAAATTCCTCAAGTCCGAAGGCACCGAGTTCGGTCATTGCGTCGAAGCGTTTGAACGGATCGCGCTTGCGCACAGCGGTATCGCCTTCCGGCTGTTCCACCATGATCGGGCGCACCAGCAGCGGCTGCCCGCGCGGCCGGTCGCGCGGGTGTACGACGTGCTGGGACCTGAATTCGCCCAGAGCGGGTTGCCGGTCAGCGTGGAATCGGGAGCAATCCAGCTGCATGGCGTGATCTGCCGGCCCACCGCGTCGCGGGCGCGCGCCGACAAGCAATACCTGTATGTGAACGGACGATTCGTGCGGGACCGCACGGTCAGCCACGCCCTGCGCACGGCGTATGCCGACGTGCTGCACGGCGACCGGCAGCCTGCCTACGTGCTGTTCCTGGACATCGAGCCGTCGGCGGTCGATGTGAACGTGCATCCGGCCAAGCACGAAGTACGGTTTCGCGAGAGCGGCGCGGTGTACCGCTTCGTGTCCCATGCGATCGGGCAGACGCTGGCCCATGCGGCGGGGTCGGCGGTGGTGGGGGCAGTCACGGCTTCGCCGGACGGCACGGGTGGCCTGCAGGGTGCCGTCGGGGCGGGCCCGGACGGCGGTGTGCCGGGCGGCGTATCGGCTGGAGCTGGCGCGGACGGCGATGCAGCGGGCGTTGCGTTGTCGGGCACGACCGTGCCCGCGCCTGCCGCCACGGCGTCGCAACTGCCGTTTCGCCTGCATGACGGCGCCGCGGCGGGCTTCCGTCCTGCATATCGTGCGCCCGGCTACCCTTCTGCGCTGGGCGACCGCCTGATGGCCCTGCATGAGCCGCTGACCGGCGCCCCGGCCGGTCCGGCCTACGGCAACGACGGGCAGCCAGTCGGTGGCGCCCAGGTGTTCGACGGCGGGCAGGACTTGGCGGGGCCGGTGGCGTACGGCACTGACGCCGCGTTGGCAGGCGGCCAAGCGACACCTTATGTCATGCCCCTGGGCGTGCCAGCGGCCGCGTCAGCATTGGACCGCATCGCCACGCAGTCGCGCACCTTGCCCGAGGGCGTCGAGCATCCGCTGGGCATGGCGGTGGCGCAATTGCACGGGATCTACGTGCTGGCGCAGAACGATCGCGGCATGGTGGTGGTCGACATGCACGCGGCGCACGAACGCATTGTGTACGAACAGCTCAAGAACACCCTGGACGGCCAGGCGATTCCGCAGCAGCAGTTGCTGGTGCCGGTGGTGTTCCGGGCGTCGGAAAAAGACGTGGCCATTGTGGAAGAACACGCCGAGCCGCTGGCCGCGCTGGGCTTTGAACTGCGCCCTGCCGGCCCGGCATCGATCGCCGTGCGCGCCGTGCCTGCCGTGCTGGCGCAGGCCGATATCGAAACCCTGGCGCGCGACGTGTTGCGCGATTTTGCCGAAGTGGGTGCTTCCCGTCTGCTGACCGAACAACGCAATGAACTGCTGGCGACCATGGCCTGCCACGGCGCCGTGCGCGCCAACCGGCGCCTGACCCATGACGAAATGAACGCCCTGCTGCGCCAGATGGAAGCCACCGAGCGCGCCGACCAGTGCAACCACGGGCGGCCGACCTGGGTGCAATTGAGCGTGGCGGACCTGGACCGGCTGTTCCTGCGTGGGCGGTGATCGGGTGGCAGACAACGTCACGGACAGGGATTCCCATGCCGCTTGCGCGATGCCTTCGACAGCGTCTGCCCAGAAGCTCTCGGCTGAAGCTGCCGGGGCGGCTGCCTTGCAACGCCTGACCGACGCTGCCGAGGCAACTATCCCCCGCACCGCGGATACGCGCGCCATTCTCTGCCTGATGGGCCCGACCGCGGCCGGAAAAAGCGCGGCAACGCTGGCATTGGCGGCACGGTGGCCGATCGAGATCATCAATGTCGATTCCGCCACGATCTATCGCGGCATGGACATCGGCACGGCCAAGCCCAGCCCGGAAGAGCGCGCCCAGGTGCCCCAGCATCTGCTGGATATTCGCGACCCGTCAGACAGTTACTCGGCTGGCCAATTTTGCAGCGATACCCTGGCGCTGATCGACGCCATCCGCGCGCGTGGCCGCATCCCACTTCTGGCGGGCGGCACCATGATGTACTTCAAGGCCCTGCGCGACGGCCTGGACACCTTGCCGCAGGGCGATGCCGTCGTCCGCGCCCAACTGGACGCCCGTGCCGCCGACATCGGCTGGCCTGCCATGCATGCCGAGCTGGCCCAGGTTGACCCGGTCACCGCGGCACGACTGTCGCCCAATGACAGCCAGCGGGTGCAGCGGGCGCTCGAAATCCACGCCCTGACCGGGCAGCCCATGTCCGCGCTGCTGACCCAGGGCAAAGCTCAGGCCGATCCGGCGCCATGGCGTTATGTGAACCTCAGCCTGGAGCCGGCGGACCGCGCCGGCTTGCACGCCCGCATTGAACAACGCTTTGACGCGATGCTGGAACACGGCCTGGTCGATGAAGTGCGCACGTTGCGCGCGCGGCCCGAACTGCATCCCGATCTGCCGTCTATCCGCTGCGTGGGCTACCGACAGGTATGGTCCTACCTGGAAGGCGCGATCCACGGCGCCGAGATGCGGGGCCAGGCTATCGCCGCCACCCGCCAGCTGGCCAAGCGTCAGATCACGTGGTTGCGCGCCCTGCCCGACCGGCACATCGTGGACTGCCTGGCGCCCGATGCGGTGCATCGGGTGATCGACTTGGCCGCGCCCTATATGACGACACGCTAGCGGCGCAGTGGCGGCGGCGCGTGCGTCCGCCTGAACGCGACCGCGCTGCTGTTGCTGCTGCTGATGCCGAGATGGATGCGACCGCTGCCGCTACGGACGCAACGGCAGCGGCCGGCTTGCGCTGGCGAGCCGGTCCGCCTGCTATGCTCACTGGTTGCGCACGCGCGCCCGTAGGCCCACTGCCGTTATCAAAGACCCACCGTCAAGACACACCATGGACAAATTCTGGAGCGACGTCACCCGTCAACTGACCCCCTACGTGCCGGGCGAACAGCCGCGCATCGACGGACTGGTCAAGCTCAACACCAACGAAAACCCCTACCCGCCGTCACCGCGCGCGATCGAGGCCATCCGCGCCGCCGCGGATGGCGCCCTGCGCCGCTACCCCGACCCGGACGCGACCGACCTGAAGGCCGCTGTCGCCCGGTTCCATGGCGTCCCGATGGATCAGGTGTTCGTGGGCAACAGTTCCGATGAAGTCCTGGCGCATACCTTCGTCGGCCTCCTCAAGCACGACAAGCCGCTGTTCTTCCCGGACATTACGTACAGCTTCTATCCGGTCTATTGCGGCCTGTATGGCATCGACTACCGGACCATTCCGCTGGCCGACGACTTTGCCATCCGTGTCGAAGACTACGGGCAGGACGCCGGCGCCATCATTTTCCCGAATCCGAACGCCCCCACCGGCCTGGCGCTGGGCCTGGACGCCATCCGCAAGCTGCTTGCGGCCCATCCGGACCAGGTCGTCGTGGTCGATGAAGCCTATGTCGATTTCGGTGGCGACACCGCCATTCCCCTGGTTGCGGAATTTCCGAACCTGCTGGTCGTGCAGACGCTGTCCAAGTCGCGTTCGCTGGCCGGTCTGCGGGTCGGGTATGCGATCGGCCAGGCCCATCTCATCGCCGGTCTGGAACGCGTCAAGAGCAGCTTCAATTCCTACCCCTGGACCGCCTGGCCATCGCCGGCGCCAGCGCCGCAATGGACGACAGGGACTACTTCGAACAGACCTGCCAGGCCATCATGACGACGCGGGATCAGCTGACCGAAGACCTGCAGTCCCTAGGCTTCGACGTCATTCCGTCAGCCGCGAACTTTGTGTTTGCCAAACACCCGGCCCACGCCGGCGCCGACCTGCTGGCCGCGCTGCGGGAACGCAAGGTGATCGTGCGTCACTTCAAGCATCCCCGGATCGACGCCTATCTGCGTATCACGGTCGGTACAGACGACGAATGCGGGGCGCTGATCGCGGCGCTGAAGCAGATCGTGTGAATTCAGTGACCGGCCACCGCGATGCGTGGGCCTGGCTGGAATCCATGGGCCTTGGCCGACCACACGATGGTCAGGCCGAGCGCAAGCAGGCCCAGCATCGCCCATGGGAAACTGCCCGCTCCCCAGCGGTCCAGCAACACACCGCCCACGACACCGCCGGCCGCAATCACGCTGTTCCAGGCCACCACGTTCATCGATAGCGCCACATCGGCGCCATCGCCCGCGCTATCGGCCAGCGCAGTCTGCAGCAAGGTTGCCGCGCCGCCAAAGCTGAGGCCCCATACCAGCACGCCCAGATAGACCGCTGCGGGCACGGTCGGCATCCACAAGAACAGCAGCGCCACGGCAAAGAACATCGCCAGGCAGGCGAGCACGGTGGATCGCAAATGGCGTTCCACCAGCCGGCCGGTCAAGCCGATACCGGCCAGCGCGGCAACACCGAACACCAGCAATACGACATCGACGCGATGGGCGAGCCCGGCCTGCGTCACGAACGGCGCTACGTAGGTGTAAAGAATGTTGTGGGCGAGCATCCACGCCATCACGGTCGCCAGCACGGGCCGCACGCCAGGTGTCGTCAGCACCTTGCGCAGGGGCATGCCGCCCCGGCCGGATTGCCCTGGATAGTCGGGCACCCTGGCCAGCACCCACACGATCAGCACCAAGGTCAGCGCCGACATGACACCGAAGGCGCTGCGCCACCCCACCGCGCTGCCCAGCCACGTGGCCAACGGCACCCCCAAGGACAGCGCGACGGGCGTGCCCACCATTGCGACCGCCATTGCCCTGCCCTGCTGATGCGGCTGCACCATGCGCCGGGCGTATCCCGCCAGAAGGCTCCAGGCCAGTCCCGCGGCGACACCGGCAAAAAAACGTGCAAGCAGCGTCACCCGATAATCGGACGACAGGGCCGTCATGGTGTTGAACACCAGAAACCCGATGATGGTCAGCAGCAAGACATTGCGCCGGCGCCAGCCGCGCGTGGCGATGGTCAGCGGAATCGCCGCGATTACCGATCCCAAGGCGTACGCCGTTACGGTCTGACCTGCCAGGGACGGACTGACGGCCAGGCCCCGGGCCATCTGGGGCAGAAGCCCGGCCGGCAGGGTTTCGGTGACGATGCAGATAAACCCTGTCATGGCCAGGGCCAGCAGCGCCGCGACGGGAAGCGTGTCGTCAGGGACGGGGGGCGCTGCGGGGGCGGCGGGGGCGCCGCTCGTTTGGTAGGTCGGGGATGTCATGAGGAGTCATCAACATATGTATCGATCGGTATGAATGTAGGCGCGCCACGCCGGCCTTGTCAACGACTTATGTATCGACTAGTATTTATCTCATCGCAAGGAGGATGGCATGGCGCAGATGGGCAGACCCCGCACGTTCGACCGGGACGCCGCGATCGACCAGGCGCTGCATCTGTTCTGGGAACAAGGATACGAATCCACATCGCTCAGCCAGCTGAAGTCGGCGATAGGCGGAGGGATCTCGGCGCCCAGTTTCTATGCGGCCTTTGGCTCGAAAGAAGCGCTCTTCCAGGAATGCACGGCGCGTTACCTGGCCACCTATGCGCAGGTCACCGAATGTCTGTGGGATACCACCTTGGCGCCCGGGGCCGCCATCGAACAGGCGTTCACGCAGTCCGCGCGCATGCAATGCGAGCGCGATCACCCCAAAGGGTGCATGGTCGGCCTGGGCGCCATGAGCGCCCCGACCCCCGAGCTGGCCGCCGTCACGGCGCCGCTGACCCGATCGCGCGCACGGACGCGCGCCGGCATCCGGGCCTGCGTGGACCGGGCGATTGCATCGGGAGAATTACGGAAGGACGTTGACGCGCGTGCGCTGAGCACGATGCTCGACAGCTTCCTGCTGGGCCTGTCGACGCTGGCCAGAGACGGTACGGGGTATCCGGCCATGAAGGCCGCCATTACTCAGGTGATGAGCATCTGGCAATTGCACGCAGCCCGCCCCTGACCATCACACCACCGTGGTCTGAACCCCATCAGCGGCGGCATCGACGATCTCGCCGATACGGTCCACCGTTTCACCGGCTGCGCGCAGCGTGGCGATCACGCCATCGGCTTCTTGCGCGCCCACCACGATCACCATGCCAATGCCGCAGTTGAAGACGCGGTGCATTTCGGTGTCGGCCACGCCGCCCTGGGCTTGCAGCCACGTGAACAGCTCGGGCATCTTCCAGGCGTCGCGGTGCAGCGTGGCGCTCAGGCCTGGACGCAGAATGCGCGGCACATTGTCCAGCAGCCCGCCGCCGGTAATGTGGGCCAGCCCCTTGATCTCGTGCTTGGCGATGGCCTGCAGCACCGGCTTGACATAGATGCGGGTCGGCGCCATCACGACATCGCGCAGCGCCTGGCCGTGGAAATCGGTGTCGGGCGTAGCGCCGGCACGGTCGATGATCTTGCGGACCAGCGAATACCCGTTCGAATGCGCGCCGCTGGAGGCCAGGCCCAGCACCACGTCACCCGGCTGGATCTTGCTGCCGTCGATGGCCAGCGACTTTTCGACCGCACCGACCGCAAACCCGGCCAGATCGTATTCGCCGTCGGGGTACATGCCCGGCATTTCGGCCGTTTCACCGCCGATCAGGGCGCAGCCGGCCAGCTCGCAGCCCTGGGCAATGCCGCCGATCACGGTGGCGGCGGTATCGACCGACAGGCGGCCGCAGGCGAAATAGTCGAGGAAAAACAACGGTTCGGCGCCCTGCACCAGAATGTCGTTCACGCTCATGGCGACCAGGTCGATGCCGACCGTGTCGTGCTTGTTCCACGAGAACGCCAGGCGCAGCTTGGTGCCGACGCCGTCTGTGCCGGACACCAGCACGGGTTCGCGATACTTCTTGGGTACTTCGAACAGGGCCCCAAAACCGCCAATGCCCGCCAGCACACCTTCGCGCATGGTGCGCTTGGCCAGCGGCTTGATGCGCTCGACCAGGGCGTCGCCGGCATCGATATCGACTCCGGCGTCGCGGTAGGTTAAGGAAGAAGCGCTAGGTTGCTGTTCGGACATGGAATAACCAGAAGAAGTGAAAAGGAACGCCTGCGAGTTTAAGCGGGAGTGAAGCGCAGGGGCGTGAAAAACGAAAAATACCGGTTATTACGCGCCCCAAAGCTATAATTTTACGATGATCGATACTCCGACGCGGCGTTTGCAGGCATTGGGCTGGACTTTGTTGGGTCTGGCCCTTTTGCTGATGATGTACTTCCTGTCGCCGGTGCTCACCCCCTTCCTGCTGGCGGGGATTCTTGGCTATCTGCTGGCGCCGGGTGTCGATTGGCTGGAACAGCACAGCTTTCCGCGCTGGGCGGCGGTGCTGGTCATGATGACCGGGCTGTTCCTGACCGTGATCATTCTAGTGCTGATTCTGGTGCCGCTCGTCCAGCACGAGGTCACCCAGGTCATTGCGCAATTGCCGGTCTGGCTGGAACGCCTGCGTGACTCGTACGGGCCGCAACTCAAGCGCTGGTTTGGCCTGGAACTGAAGGTCACGGCCAACAGCCTGGGCAAACTGACGCAGGACCTGTTGGCCGGCCATCAGGACATGGCGGCGGTCGCCCTCAGTTATGTCAAGCTGGGCGGCGGCGCGATGCTGAACTTCGTCACCAATATGTTCCTGACGCCTTTCGTGCTGTTCTATCTGCTGCTGGACTGGCATCAATTGCTGGACCGCCTGGACCGCGCCGTGCCAAGGCGCTGGCACCTGCGCATCCGCGTCATGGTGGCCGAGATCGATGAGCTGATGTCGCAATTCCTGCGCGGCCAGTTGCTGGTGATGCTGATCCTTGCGGTGTTGTACAGCGCCGGGCTTGCGATCGCGGGCTTCGATAGCGCCCTGCCCGTCGGCACGCTGACCGGCCTGCTCGTGTTCATTCCCTACCTGGGCTTCGCGCTGGGCCTGTTCCTTGCCATGGTGTCCGCCATGCTGCAGTTCGATGGCGCGTACGGCGTGGTGGCGGTTGCGGTGGTCTATGGCATCGGCCAGACGGTCGAAAGTTTCTACCTGACGCCGCGCCTGGTGGGCGAGCGGATCGGCCTGCACCCGCTGGCCGTGCTGCTCGCCTTGCTGGTGTTCGGTGAAGTCTTCGGATTCTTTGGCGTGTTGCTTGCGCTGCCGGCCAGCGCAATCTTGCTGGTGGCGCTGCGCCGCGTGCGCCGCAGCTACCTCAGCAGCGATTTCTACCGGCAGACGCCCTGACGCCATGATGCCGCTTTGCTCTTCCCGACGTCCCCCTTGCCGAGTCCGATGAAGCAGCTCCTACTCGACGTCCTGCCCGCGCAGGCGCCATCGCTCGACAACTACGTGCCCGGTCCGAATGCCGAGGCGCTGGCCGCGCTGCGCGCGCTGCCGTCGGGGCGGGCGGTGTACCTGTGGGGACCGGCGGCGTCGGGGCGCACGCACCTGCTGCGGGCGATGGTGGCGGACGCGGCCGATGCCATCTATCTGGATAACGACGCCCCCATCAAGACCTTCCAGGCCGTGGCCGACGGCGATGCCGGCCACGCCCCGCTGCGGCGTGTGGCGATCGACGACCTGCACGCGATGGACGACGCCCGGCAGGCCTGCGTTTTTGCGTTATACAACCGGTGGCGCGAATCAGCCGCCACCGAACATGCGCTGTCGCTGGTCGTGGCCGGCGACACGGCGCCCCACCAGATGCAGTTGCGGGAAGACCTGCGCACCCGCCTGGGCTGGGACCTGGTGTTCCGGCTCGATGCCTTGTCCGACGCCGACAAGATGGCGGCGCTGGGCCGGCAGGCCGCCAGCCGGGGCATGCAGCTTGCCCCCGATGTGCTGAACTGGGTCATCACCCACGTCGATCGCGACATGCGGCGGCTGTCGGCATTGGTCGACGCCCTGGATCGCTATTCCCTGGCGGCCAAGCGCCCCATCACCGTTCCGCTGCTGCGCGCCATGCTGGCCGAGCAGCCCGAACCCTCCAACCCCGATTCTTCTCCACCAACGCTGTCATGACTCCTACCCAAGCGCCCACCCGGCTCGCGCTGTTCGATCTGGACCACACCCTGTTGCCGCTGGACAGCGACTATCACTGGGCCGACTTCCTGGCCCGCAATGGTCACAATGGCGACCCCGCCACCGCCCGCGCCACCAACGACGCCATCATGCAGCGGTATGACGAAGGCAAACTGTCCGCTACCGAGTCGGCCGAGTTCATGCTGGGGATGCTGGCGCGCAACACGCCGTACGACCTGGCGAAATGGCATGAAACGTTCATGGCCGAGGTGATTCGCCCCGCGATCACGCCGCAGGCCATCGACCTGGTGCGCGGTCACCTGGAAGCCGGCGACCTGTGCGTGGTCGCCACGTCGACCAATTCCTTCGTGGTCGGCCCGATCGTGCGTGCGTTTGGCATCACACATCTGCTCGCCACCGACCCGGAATATGTGAACGGCCGCTACACTGGACGTTTCGTCGGCACCGCCTGCTTCCGCGAAGGCAAGGTCACCCGGGTCGACGCCTGGCTCAAGACGATGGGCCGAGACCTCGCCTCGTTCGACGAGTCGGTCTTCTACAGCGACTCCATGAACGACGTCCCGCTGCTGGAGGTCGTGACCACCCCGGTCGCCACCAACCCGTCGGCTACCCTGCGCGCGCTGGCGCAAGAACGGAACTGGCGCATCACGGATTTGTTCGCATGATCAGAAAACTCATCAGCAAGCTGTTTTCGCCCCGCGCCGCGCGCCCGATCCTGGGTGTCAAGCGGCACGCCCCTTGCGTGTGCCGCAAAGCCAGCACGGCATCGACCGTCGCCTGGTGTCGCGCCACGCGATCAAGGTCTGCGACACGCTGCACGAAGCGGGCTTCGAAGCCTATATCGTCGGTGGCGCGGTGCGCGACCTGATCGCCGGTGCGCAGCCCAAGGACTTCGATATCGCCACCAATGCGACGCCCGAACAGATCCAGCCGCTGTTTCGCCGCGCCCGCATCATTGGCCGGCGCTTTCGGCTGGTGCATGTGGTGTTCGGCCAGGAAATCATCGAAACCTCGACCTTCCGCGCAGCCAGTTCGGTGGAACAGACCACCGACGAACATGGCCGCATCCTGCGCGACAACGTGTTCGGCACGCTGGAAGAAGACGCCGCGCGGCGCGACTTCACGCTGAACGCGCTGTACTACGATCCCGCCACCGAGATCGTCATCGACTATCACAACGGCGTGGCCGACCTGAAAAACCGCACCGTCAGCATCATTGGCGACGCGGCCAAACGCTATCGCGAAGACCCGGTCCGCATGCTGCGCGGCATGCGCTTCGCCGCCAAGCTCGAATGCACCATCGCCCCCGCCACGCTGGCGCCGATCCGGGACATGGCGGGCCTGATCGAAAACGTGCCGGCATCGCGTCTGTTCGACGAGATGCTCAAGATGCTGACCTGCGGGCACGCCATGAACTGTCTGCGCCAGCTGCAGAAACAGGGCCTGCACAAGGGCATGCTGCCGCTGCTGGACGTGGTGCTGGACCAGCCCGGCGGCGAACGTTTTGTCGAACTGGCCCTGGAACGCACTGACCAGCGCGTGCGTGCCGGCAAGTCCGTCAGCCCCAGCTTCCTGTTTGCCGCCCTGCTCTGGCAACAGGTGCATGTGCGCTGGATGCAATTCCGCGAACAGGGCGAAGTGCCAATGCAGGCGCTGGGCCTGGCTGTCGATTCCGTGCTGGATGACCAGACCGAAAAGCTGGCGATCCAGCGTCGGTTCGTATCCGACATGCGGGAGATCTGGTTCATGCAGCCCCGCTTCGAACGGCGTCTGGGCAAAACCGCCTGGCGCATGATCGAACAACCCCGTTTTCGCGCGGCATGCGACTTCCTGCACCTGCGCGCCGCCGCTGGCGAAGTCGACAGCGACCTGGCGCAGTGGTGGATGGACCTGGCCGACGCCGACGATTCGACCCGCGCCGCCATGCTGGATGACGCCGCGCGCCAGCCCCGCCCGGCTGGCGAAGCATCGGCCAAGCCGCGCCGCAAGCGCCGCAGCAACAACAAGCCCCGCGCCGAGTCGGCCGGCCCGAATTCGGGTGGCGCCGCACCGGCTGCGGAATAAAGGGTGGGCAACGAGCCGGGCCAGAGCAGTGCAGCCGGCCGGCCCGGCGTGGACCCGCCGTCCGCGCCCGCCGACGGGCTGCGGGCTGCCGCCGGCGCCCATATCGCCTGGATCGGCCTGGGCGCGAATCTCGGCGACGCCATCGCCACCTTGCAGGCCGCCGCGCAAGACCTGACCCAGGCCGACGGCATATCGGCGGTGACGGTGTCGCGCTTCTTTCGCACCGCGCCGATCGCCTCGAGCGGGCCGCCCTACATCAATGCCGCGGCCCGTGTCGTCACCACGCTGGAACCGCTCGCGTTGCTGGATGCGCTGCAAGGCATCGAAGCCCACCACGGCCGCGAGCGGCCCTATCGCAACGCGCCCCGCACGCTGGACCTGGACCTGCTGCTGTTCGATGACGTCGTCATGGACACCCCCGGCTGGTGATTCCGCACCCGCGCATGCATGAACGCAGGTTCGTGCTCGCGCCCTTGTGCGACCTGGATCCGAACTTGCGCCTGCCGCAAGGCAACGTGGCCAGCCTGCTGCGCGCCTGTGCGGCGCAGGATGTCGTGGCCATCTAGGGCTGCTCTTCCCGATATCGCAGCGCCTCGATCACCAGCGCCAAGGCCGGCGACATCTGCCGCCGGTTCGCGTAGTACAGGTGATAGCCCGGAAACACCGGGCACCAGTCCTCGAGCAGCGACACCAGTTGGCCCCGTTCCACATGCGGCTGCACCAGGTCGTACGGCACATAGGCCAGCCCCATTCCGTCCAGCGCGGCCTGCAGCATCAAGAACGTGTTGTTGAACACCGTCTGCCCGGTCACGCGCACGTTCAGTTCCTGACCGCCTTTTTCGAAATCCCATGCGTACAGGCCGCCGTGCGTCGGTAGCCTGAGATTGATGCAGCAGTGTTCAGTCAAGTCTTGCGGCACCATGGGATGCGCACGGCCTTTCAGGTAGTCCGGTGAACCGGCCACGGCCATGCGCAGCGCGGGTGCGATACGGACCGCGATCATGTCCTTGTCGACCCGGTCGCCCGAACGCACGCCTGCATCAAAGCGCTGCGCGGCAATGTCGGTCATTGCGTAATCCACGCTGAATTCGATCTGGATGTCGGGATACTCGCGAAGCAATGGCAGCAGGCGCGGCCACAGGAAATTGACAATGGCGTGGTCGTGCGCGGTGATGCGCACGGTACCCGCCGGCTTGTCCCGCAGCGTACTGAGCGATCCCAGCGCCTGCTCGATGTCAGCCAGGCGTGGCCCCAGCGTTTCCAGTAGCCGCGCGCCCGCCTCGGTCGTGGACACGCTGCGAGTAGTGCGCGTCAACAGACGCACGCCCAGGCGGGCTTCCAGCGCCAGCATGGCATGGCTCAGGGCGGACCGCGACATGCCCAGTTGCGCGGCGGCTCGTGTAAAGCTGCGCTCGCGCGCCACGGCGACGAAGGCCTGCAGGTCGTTCAGGTTGTCTTTGATCACGGCATAAGCGGTTGGAAGTTGATGGAGCCGTCGCAGGTGTTGGCCATTGGTGAATGCGGCACACAAGCGCATGCAGACTTTTCCATCTTATCAACCAATAGCCGCGCTTTTACAGTGGAGGCTTATTCTTTTGACAAGACTTCGACCATGACATTTGAACCCTGGCGCCTGGCCGCTTGCACACTTGCGCTGCCTGCCGCGTTGGCAACGGCTGGAGAATCTGCCACAACAGGATCGGCGAAGCCGGCTGAGGCCGCAGGCCAAACGCTCAGCCGATCCGGTACCCAGGCGTCGGTCGCGGGACCCGCTGACTTCTTTACCGGCCGATCCCGCATCGATCCCCTATGGCCTGCAGGCAAGGAGATCAATGCGTCGGGCGGGCTCGTGACCTTCGAGCCCGGCGCGCGGTCGGCGTGGCATACGCATCCGGCCGGACAGTACCTGGTGGTGACGGCAGGCGTGGGACGGACGCAGGAAGAAGGCAAGGCCGTGCAGGAGATACGCGCCGGCGACGTCGTCTGGTGCCCGCCTGGTGTCAGGCACTGGCACGGCGCAGGCCCGACCACGGCCATGACCCACCTTGCGGTCACCGGCACGGTCGACGGCAAGAACGTGAACTGGATGGAGAAGGTCAGCGATGCCCAATACCATGGCCATTGAGCCGCGCCCGGCCCATGGACGCGCACCGCGCGGCATCGTCGGCCTCATCTGCCTGAGCGTGAGCCTGACGGCTTTCACCGTCGCCCGTGCCGCCCAACCGGAGCGTTCCAGCATGTCCACGCCATCCCCATCGTTTTCTGGCGATGCCTCCCTATCCACGGTCCGGTCCGGGCCTTCCGACACTCTGTCCGCCCGGCAGCAGGCCATTATCCCGATCGGCGCGTTTGCCGCAGCGGGTGACATTCCCCGGCTTGGCGACGCATTAGACCAGGGCCTGGACGCTGGCCTGACGATCAGCGACGCCAAGGAAATTCTGGTGCAGGTGTACGCCTATGCAGGCTTTCCGCGCAGTTTGAACGCGCTGGGCGAACTGATGACGGTGCGGGATGCCCGTCAGAAACGCGGGATCGTTGACGCGCCCGGCAACCCGCCAGGCGCGCCGATTCCCACGGGCGACGCCTTGCTGGCCGCGGGTACGGCCAATCAGACGCAGTTGTCAGGCAAACCGGTCGCCGGCCCGCTGTTCGACTTCGCGCCGGCCATCGACCGCTATCTGAAGACCCATCTATTCGGCGACATCTTTGCGCGGGACAACCTGGATTGGCAGAGCCGCGAATTGGCGACGGTCAGCATGCTGTCGGCGCTACCTGGCGCCGAATCGCAACTGCAGTCGCATATGGGGATCAGCATCAACGTCGGACTGACCGCCGCCCAGCTGCGTCAACTGACCGACGTGCTTGCGAATCGTGTCGGTAACGACCACGCCTTGCGCGCGCGTGAAGCATTGGCGCGCCAGCAGGCCGCCCGGTAAGGTCACGCGCTGCGCAGCGCCCACCGCGCGGCGGGATCCACCTTCTCGCCCGCCACGGCGCACCGCCCCTTGCCGAGTGACTTGGCCACATACAGGGCGGCGTCGGCGGCGGCCAGCACGTCTTCCGTCGCGGTGCCGTGTTCCGGAATCAGGGCGATCCCCACGCTGCCGCTGATGGCGACGGGCACGCCATCACCCAGGTCATAGGGCAAGGACAAGGCGGCGATGACGCTGTCGGCAAAGTGCACGCTGCTTTTGCGGTCGGGGCTGCGCGTCATCACGACAAATTCGTCTCCCCCGATCCGGGCGACCACGTCATCGGGCTTGAGCAAGGCCTTCAGCCTATCCGCCACCATCCGCAACAGCCGGTCGCCAGCGGCGTGGCCCCGGCTGTCGTTCACCTGTTTGAAGCCGTCCAGATCCAGATAGAAGACGGCATGGTGCTCGTGGTTGGCCAATCGGTGCGCCATGACGGCCAGCAGCCCGGCGCGGTTCGATACGCCTGTCATTTCGTCATGCCGCGCCTGATAGCTGTTCTCGCGTTCCGCCCGCATGGTCGACACCAGCATCGAATTGAGCCGGTACGACGCCGTGGTCATGCTGAAGAGGTAGAAAGGAATCTGCAACAGCGTGACCAGCATCAGCGGCTCGCCGGCAAACACGGCCGCCAGGCAGCACGGTCCCAGGCTCAGGAAGATCATGACGCCAACCAATCGGGGCGCCGCGAAGTTGCGAAAGCAGATGCCGCCGACCATCGCCGCCGAGGACAGGCAGGCCATTGTCGCGATCACCCAGTCACCACTGGTCATGCTGATGAAGACGCCATATCCCACACTGAACGCCCAGGCGAGCGCCAGCACGAGATAGGTGTCGGTAGGGGTAGGCTTGCCCTGCGCCGCCGCGCGGTGCGCCATCAGCAGCACCACCAGTCGCGTTCCGCAGATGACGATCTCGAGGACCAGCCACCCCACGAACCAGGGCGACGGATGGCGCACCATGCCGAGCGTCGCGACGATCAGTGTGTTGAGCACACCGCCAGCAAAGATGGGCAAGGTGCCGAACAGGCTGCCAATCAACGCCACGCGCACGTCGTGCGGCACGTCATGGCCGACGCCCACGAGCCATCGTGTCAATCGCCAGCGTGGGACGCTGAATGTCAATTTGCTTTCCATTGCCCTCCTTCGCGTCGTTGCGATCAGACTGCCGGTGACTGGCGCGCCGTTGCGCCGCGAGCAAGTGTAGGCGAGCTTGGCACCGTGCTGACGGTGTTTTATCGGGATTCGATGCGGATCCCGTTGCGTGACAGCGACTGGACCACCAGGGACGGCACGCCGCCCGCGCGGCGGATCCGGCTTTCCAGTCCGTCGCGCACGCGCGGCCAGTCGTCGTCGACGATAGCGAACCGCGCCGTGTTGCGCTGACGTCCGTCAGGCATGATGCGCTCCTTGCGGGCAATCCCTTCAAAGGTGGCCCCCAGGCGCAGGATGGCCTGGCGGGACACCGCATTCAGCTCGTCGGTCTGGAATTCCACCCGCAGGCAGGCAAGATGCTCGAAGGCGTAACGCAGCATCAGGTACTTGGCTTCGGTGTTCACGAAGCTGCGCTGCCAGTCGGCCGCGACCCAGGTATGGCCGATCTCGAGCTTCCGGTTGGCCGGCTCATAACGCCAGAAGCGCGAAGCGCCGACGACCTGCCCGGTGTCAGCCAGGGTGGTCACGAATGCGAGGGTGTGGCCCGCTGCAACGCCTTCCAGGGCGCGCGCGAGGTAGCTGTCGATGTCGTTTGCCGTGGGAATGGACGTCCAGCGGTTGTCGGACAGATTATGGGCCTGCGTTGCCGCCACGATCGCCGGGCCGTCGTTTGCCGTGATGGGGCGCAGGATCACGTTGCCGCCGATCAAGGAGACCGTGCCGGGTGACGACGAGGGCGGTACCTTGGCGCCCGAGGCTTCGGTGCCTGAGGCTTCGGCAGCTGATGCTTCGGCACCTGCTGCTTCGGCACCTGAGGGCTGGGCACCCGAGGCTCCGGCACCTGACACGGACGCCCCCCGTGCAAATGCATCCGCCCCTTCCTGTCCTACCCTGTCGTCGATCATCGTGCCGTTTCTCCGCTGCGCATCGCCCCCGATGCCGGCGGCCACTCTACCTTGCAGCCGGTCGTGACGGCAAGCCGATCAGCCCTCGAACATCTGCCGCCAGAGGGCAAGCTTGTCTTCGAATCGCACCGACGCCGCCGCCGGTGACGACGACGGCAACTTGAATACGGCATAGCCCTGCTCGGCCAGCGGATGCCCCAGCTTCCACGACAACGCGCCGTTGAAGCCGATCTTCCGCAACCGGGGCGCAGCGGTCTTCAGGTAGTTCGCCAGCGGGTGCACGCTGGCATCCTTGACCGCCGCATCCAGGCTGCCGACGCGGCGGCATTGCGCGATCATGTCCCACAGTCCGATGTCGTGCCGGGCCAGCGTGGCCAGGCGGTCGGCGTAGGCCATGTCATGCAGAGGTTCGTCGATGCAGGCACCGACCAGTCGCCAGAACTGGTTGCGCGGGTGCGCGTAATAGCGCGCCTGGTCAAGAGACACGACGCCGGGAAAGCTGCCAAGCAGCAGCAGCCGGGTCGTGGAAGGAATACGGGGTGGCAGCCCGCCCTGCAAGTCCGCCGGTACGGGGCGAGACGAAGCGGTGGCGGATGACAAAGCTGTGGATGACGGGGCTTTGGATGACCGGGCTGCGGATGACATGGCTGCGGATGACATGCTGGCCGGCTGCGCCGGCTTGGGTGCGGCCGTGTCGTCGGTCAGCACAGCACCGGCAACAAGAACCGCGCCCACTTGCGGGCCGGCAAGCCGTACTGCGCTTCGACCACGTCAGCACGGGCCAGCAGCATGTCGGCCGTGACTTCCAGGGGCGGCCCGGCAAAGGCCACCATCACACGATTGCCCGCGTCCATCTCGGGCAGCACCACGATGCGGCCTTCGAAAGCCTCGTACAGGTTGTCCAGGTTGCGCGCGAAGCTTTCATGCGCCCCGAACAGGTTGACGGTCATTACGCCGGCCTGGTGGCTATGCCCGCTGATCACGCGCCGGCAGGCCTGGTAGAACGCCACCGAATCCCGGACCGGACCGCGCGCTTCGGCGTCGTACAGGTCCACCATCAGGACCGGGCAGGTGCCCCGGTTGGCGATGTCTTCGACCCAGGCGCCCGCATCGGCGTGCGTGATCCGGAAGCGGTCACCCTCCGCGGGCAGGCGGAAATAGGCGCGGCACGCCGCCGTCACTTGCGGATTCCATTCAACGGCGTGCACCGCGCTTGGCGTGTGCTTCAGGCAATACCGCACCAGGGACCCCGCGCCCAGGCCCAGTGTGCCGATGGCATCGGCGCCCTCGGGCGGTTCCAGGAACAGCAGCCAGGCCATCATCTGCCGGGTGTATTCCAGGACCAGGTCCGCCGGCTTCTGCACCTTCATGGCGCCCTGGACCCAGGGCGTGCCAAAGTGCAGGAAGCGCACGCCGCCTTCTTCCGAGAAGTTCGGGACGTCAAGACGCCCCGGCTTGGCGGCAGGAGTCCGGCCGGACGCGGGCGCGCGATCGCGGCTCAAGCCTGGCCCAGCAACAGACCGTTCAGGCGCCGCACGAAGGCCGCCGGGTCTTCCAGCGATGCGCCTTCGGCCAGCAGGGCTTGATCAAGCAGCACATGCGCCCACTCATCGAACTGCCCGTCGGCGGCGTTCTGGATCCGCGCGATCAATGCGTGTTCCGGATTGATTTCGAGGATGGGACGCGACTCGGGCGCGGGCTGGCCGGCGGCCTTCAGCAGACGCTGCAGGTGCTGGCTCATGTCCTGGTCATCGACCACCACGCACGCCGGCGAATCCACAAGCCGGAACGTGACGCGCACGTCCTTGACCTGCTCGCCCAGCGCCGTCTTCAGGCGCTCGACCACCGGCTTGAATTCTTCCGATACGTCGTCCTGGCGCTTCTTGTCCTCTTCGTCGGCCAAGGCGCCCAGATCCAGGCCGCCCTTGGCGATCGACACCAACTGCTTGCCTTCGAATTCGCGTACGAAGGACACCATCCATTCGTCGACCCGGTCGGTCAGCAGCAGCACTTCGATGCCCTTCTTGCGGAAGATCTCGAGGTGCGGGCTGTTGGCCGCCGCGGCGTACGTTTCGGCCGTCACGTAGTAGATCTTGTCCTGGCCTTCCTTGAAGCGGCCCACATAGTCGGCCAGCGACACGGTCTGCGCGTCGGACCCGCCGTGCGTCGACGCAAAACGCAGCAGCTTGACGACCCGTTCGATGTTCGCCGCGTCTTCGCCCACGCCTTCTTTCAGCACCTGGCCAAAGGCGGTCCAGAACGTGGCGTAGTCTTCGGGCTTGTTTTCGGCCAGGTCTTCGAGCAGGCTCAGCACGCGCTTGGTGCTGCCCTCGCGGATCGCCTTCACATCGCGGCTTTCCTGCAGGATTTCGCGCGACACGTTCAGCGGCAGGTCGGCCGAGTCGATGATCCCGCGCACGAAACGCAGGTAGCCCGGCAGCAGCTGCTCGGCATCTTCCATGATGAAGACGCGCTTCACGTACAGGTTCACGCCATGCTTTTTATTGCGGTCCCACATGTCGAACGGGGCGCGCTTCGGCACGAACAGCAGTTGCGTGTATTCGCTGCGGCCTTCGACCCGGTTGTGGGTCCAGGCCAGCGGGCCTTCGAAGTCGTGGGCCACGTGTTTGTAGAACTCGGTGTACTGCTCGTCGGTGATGTCGGACTTGCTGCGGGTCCACAGCGCGCTGGCCTGGTTCACCGTCTCATCTTCATCTTTCTGCACGGTTTCCGACTTCTCGGCATCCCATTCTTCCTTCTTCATGATGATAGGAAGCGAGATGTGGTCCGAATAGCGGCGCAGCACTTCGCGCAGCTTCCACGACGACAGGAATTCATCGGCATCGTCACGCAAATGCAGCGTGATTTCGGTGCCCCGCTGGGCCTTCTCGGCCGGCGAAATCGTGAATTCGCCATCGCCCGCGGATTCCCAGCGGATGGCTTCGTCGGCCGCGGCGCCCGCACGGCGGCTCACGACCGAGACACGATCGGCGACGATGAACGACGAATAGAAGCCCACGCCGAACTGGCCGATCAATTGGGCGTCTTTTTGTTTGTCGCCGGTCAGGTTCTGGAAGAACTCGCGGGTGCCCGACCGGGCGATCGTGCCCAGGTTGGCCACGGCTTCGTCGCGGCTCATGCCGATGCCGTTGTCGGCGATCGTGATGGTGCGGGCTTCCTTGTCGAAGCCGATGCGGATGGCAAGTTCACCCGCCCCTTCCAGCAGTTCCGGACGGTCGATCGCCTCGAAGCGCAATTTGTCGCAGGCGTCTGACGCATTCGATACCAATTCGCGGAGGAAGATTTCCTTGTTGCTGTACAGCGAGTGGATCATCAGCTGCAGCAGTTGTTTGACTTCGGTCTGAAAGCCCAGCGTTTCGGTGGTGTTTGCGGTTTGACTCATGGCAACTTTTCCCTTCTGTAAAACGGGGAGTGGTGTCGTGTCGACGGGTGGAAAAAAATGGGTTCGCTCGGAGATGGGGACGCCTGCCGCGAATTCAAGCGCAGGCAGGATGTCTGCAGTCGCGGGCGCAGAAAGGGACGCGCCGCGGCCCGATCTGTTCAGGCGCGATGGCCGAGACGAGGTCTGTCGCGGCCTAGAGCCCCACCAGCCGACTGGTTTTGGGTACGCCCGTCAGCAGGAAGTCCATCTGGTCGGCCAGAATGCGACGGTTGCGAAGGATCATGCCTTCCCACCGGTTTGGGCGGTACGGCAGGTACAGCAAAGGCATATTGGCTTCTTCAGGCGTGCGATTGGCCTTGCGCTGATTGCACGACCGGCAGGCGGTCACGATGTTTTCCCACTGGTTGCCGCCACCGCGCGATTCGGGCGTGACATGTTCGATGGTCAGGTCCATGTCGACGAAGTGGCCGCCGCAGTAGGCGCACACGTTGTGGTCACGCGAAAACAGGCGGTCGCGGCTCAGGCTGATGGAGGCACCGCGGTCGCCTCGAAATTCGCGCCCGCGCACCGCAATGATGCTGGTGGTGCTGGCGACCGACGGCAGACCGGTGCGGCGATTCGTGCCCCCGCGGAACGTGACGCTGGTGGCGCCCAGTTCCCAGGCCACGCGGCCTGCGACGTGCAGGCAGATGGCCTTTTCGATGTCTATCCAGCGCACCGGGGTACCGGCGATATCGAGCGCGAGGACGAGGTGAGCCACGAGATGTCTCCTGAGCGAACTTGGCGTGGCGGGGATCCGGCGCACGGCAAAGCAACGTACGGAACACATGGCGCAGCGCTGGGGCGGCAGGCAGGCGTGGGTCAGATGCGCAAAAACGCATGGGCCGGCCGTAAACGCGCGACGTCACTGGATTTTTATACAGCACATTCGTGACGGAAACAAGACAGGTCGGGGTCGCGCAGAACGTACAGCCGCGCACCGATGCCCGGCTTACCGGCGGACCCGCGCCACCACGGCGTCCTGCAATTGCGGATCCGCGCCAAGCAGCCGGAAGGCTTCCAGCACGGCGGGGCTATGCGCGTCGAAGATAAGGCTGCGCCCGCGCGCCATCGCCTCGCGTCGCGCCACCGCCAGGACCTGGACGCCCGCGGCGTCGATGCACGCGATGCCGGACAGGTCTATCGTCAGCACGTCGACACGATGCAAGGCATGCTGCAGGCGCGCGACCCAGTCGATGGCGTTGGCCAGCGTCAGGTTGCCGACAATCGGAATACGCTCGGCGACGCCGGCAGCGCGGGTCATGCCGGCCACCGCACGGTGGCGAGGTCAGTGTGAAGAAACGTCTGGGCAACCGGGGCGGTGCGGGCGCACGACAAGGGCATGGGTTCTCGATGGACATCCGAAGCGATGGCCCTCGTAACGGTGCTGCCCTGCCCGACTTGAGACGTATCCCGGCCACCCTGTCAGGGCTGACAGGGTGGCCGATGGCTTCCACGCGCTGACGTCTCATATGGATCCGCGACCCTGGCGGGCTCACGACCCCGGCGCGCGCACCACCCACTTGCCCTCTGTCCACACCCGCGACTCGCCATGGCGCATGACAAAGAATTCATCGCCAGGCATGCCCGCCGCATCCCGCGCCACTGCCAGATCCTTGGGCGGCTGGTCCAGCGGTTCGTCCGTCAGGCTGAAGGTGCCCCAATGGATCGCGACCGACGATCGTGCATGCACGTCGCGCGCCGCCTGCACCGCCTCGGCCGGATTGACGTGCTGCGGCGTCATGAACCAGCGCGGCGCGTAGGCACCGACCGGAATCGCCGCCAGATCGAACGGCGCTTCTCGCTGGCCAATGTCGGCCAGGTCGCGTGAATAGCCAAAGTCGCCGCCGAACAGGAAGCGGAACCTGGGCGCCGCGCTGTCGATGGCCCAGGCGCCCCATAGGGTCTGGTTGCGGTCGGACAGGGTCCGGGCGCCCCAGTGCTGCACCGGCAGCAACGTCAATGTCTTGTCACCTAGGGTGGTCTTGCCCCACCAGTCCAGCGGCCGCACGTCGTTTGCCGCCGGGACGTTGTCGCGGAACCAGAGGTCGATGCCCAGCGGCACCATGAACACCGGCGGTCCGCCCGGCTGCAGGGAAAGGGCACGCACCGTGGGCAGGTCCAGGTGATCGTAATGACTGTGCGAGATGACGACCGCATCGATATGCGGCAGGTCCGCCAACGCGACGCCGGGCAACTGGAACCGCTTGGGACCCGCGAACGAGACCGGCGATGCGCGCTCGGAAAACTGCGGGTCGGTCAGCAGGTTGAACCGCCCGATCTGCACCAGCAGCGTCGAATGTCCTACCCACGTCACGCGCACGGCGTCGGACGCCTGCCGTATCCAGGCAGGATCCGCAGGCACGGTCGCCAGCGACGCGGGATCGTTCGGCTCGGCCGGCAGATTGTCCTTCCACTGATCGAAGCGCCAGCGCCACAGGTCGGTCGTGCCGGGCGTGCGGTGCGGGTAGTTGTTCTTGAAGCCCGACGGCGTGTGATGCGCAAGGTTCGCGTCGTAGTACGGATTGACCCGGGCACATCCGGCGATCGCAAGGATCGCCGCGCCCGCCACCCACCGCCGGAAGCAGGCCATGGGTCAGAACACCGGCGACAGGACGGGTTGCTTGGCGCGGCCCGACAGCGCCTTGCCCTTGCGGGCACGCTTGCCGATATAGATCGCCAGGGCAGCGCCGTTCAGCACTTCTTCGAACGGCTTGTTGCGGTAGACGCCCGCGATACGCAAGCCGGCGGGACCGATAGGCACCACCTGCGCCAGCGGATCCTTGGCGTCCAGGTCCATCAGGGTCGTGCCCCGGCCGCCCGAAGACAGCACCTTGACCTCTTCCAGGCCAAAGACCAAAAAGCGTTCCTTGGCCGTCAACAGCGCGACATGGGTCGCGCCGTCGAACACCGGCACCGGACGCTGCGGCTCATCGCCTTCATCGAGCGACATGAACTGCTTGCCGCCGCGCTGACGGGTCGACATGTCGGACAGCCGCGTCATGAAGCCCAGGCCGTTGCGGGTCGCCAGCAGCCAGCGGCTGGAAGGCGCGGACGCGATCATGTGCAGGATGCGCGAGCCGGGTTCCAGATCGATCATGGTGGTGACCGGCACCCCGTCGCCGCGTGCCGACGGCAAGCCCAGGACGGGCACCGAGTACACCCGGCCACTGCTGGAAATGGCGATCAGCGCATCGGTCGTGCGGCATTCGAACGCCCCATACAAGGCATCACCCGCCTTGAAGGTGTACAGGCTGGAATCATGGCCATGGCCCTGGCGGGACCGCAGCCAGCCCTTCTGCGACACGATCACGGTGACCGGTTCATCCACCACGCGCGCTTCGACCGATGCGCGTTCGGCGGCCTCGATCAGCGTACGGCGATCATCGCCATATTGCTTCGCATCGGCTTCGATTTCCTTGACGATCAGGCGCTTCATGGCGCTGGCGTTTTCGAGCAGGTCTTCGAGCTTGACCTGATCGGTCTTGAGCGTCTTCAGTTCCTGTTCGATCTTGAAGCCTTCCAGGCGCGCCAGCTGGCGCAAGCGCATTTCCAGGATGTCTTCGGCCTGGCGCTCGGACAGCGAGAACGCCGCCATCAGGGCCGGACGCGGCTCGTCGGATTCGCGGATGGTGCGGATCACCTCGTCCACGTTCAGGTAGACCACCATGCGCCCTTCGAGCACATGGATGCGGTCCTTGACCTTGTCGAGGCGATGGCGCGTGCGCCGCGTGACCGTGTGCGTGCGGAACGCCAGCCATTCGGTCAGGATCTCGCGCATCGACTTCTGACGCGGCCGCCCGTCGGACCCGACCATCACCAGGTTGACCGACGATCCGCTTTCCATCGACGTGTTCGCCAGCAGCGTATTCACGAAGTCGTCGCGGTCCACCTTGGAGGTCTTGGGCTCGAACACCAGCCGCACCGACGCTTCCTTGCCCGACTCGTCGCGCACGGCGTCGAGCAGGCCCAGCAGGGTGGCCTTGGTCTGCTGCTGTTCAGGGCTGAGCGTTTTCTTGCCGGCCTTGATCTTGGGATTGGTGAGTTCTTCGATCTCTTCCAATACCTTTTGGCCCGACGTGGACGGTGGCAGTTCGGTCACGACCAATTGCCACTGGCCGCGCGCCATTTCTTCGAAGGTCCAGCGCGCGCGGACCTTCAGCGAACCGCGGCCCGTGCGGAAAATCTGCGCAATGTCGGCCGCCGGCGTAATGATCTGCCCGCCCCCGGAAAGTCCGGGCCTGGCAAGTGCGCATACAGCGCCTCGTCGGACAGCTTCGGGTCTTTGAGCAACGCCACGGCGGCCGCCGCGACTTCGCGCAGGTTGTGCGGCGGCACTTCGGTCGCCATGCCCACCGCAATGCCCGAGGCGCCATTGAGCAGCACCATTGGCAGGCGGGCCGGCAGATTCTTGGGCTCTTGGTAGGACCCGTCGTAATTCGGAATGAAGTCGACCGTGCCTTCGTCGAGTTCGTCGAGCAGCAGGCGCGCGATCGGCGTCAGGCGTGCTTCGGTGTACCGCATGGCGGCCGCACCGTCGCCGTCGCGCGAGCCGAAGTTGCCTTGGCCGTCGATCAGCGGATAGCGCAGCGAAAAACCCTGCGCCATGCGGACCATGGCGTCATACGCCGCCTGGTCGCCATGCGGGTGGTACTTGCCCAGCACGTCGCCGACCACGCGGGCCGATTTGACGGGTTTGGCGGTCGGGCCCAGGCCCATCGCATCCATGGCGTACAGAATGCGCCGCTGGACAGGCTTCTGCCCGTCGCTGACGTCGGGCAGCGCGCGTCCCTTGACCACCGATACCGCATAGTCCAGGTAAGCCTGCTCGGCATACAGCGCCAAAGAAATGTGTTCGCCGCCCGGCACGTCGGGCTCGCCCGGCGTCGGGATCAGGGGTAACTGAGTGTCCGTCATTCTTAAATATCCACCTCGGCCAGATCGCCTTTTTCTTCCAGCCAGGAACGGCGCTGCGCGGCTTCGGTCTTGCCCATCAACATATCGAACATCTGGATCGTCGCCACCAGGCCCGCCGATCCGACACTGACCGGCAGCAGGCGCCGCGTGTCGGGGTTCATGGTGGTCTCCCACAGCTGCTCGGGATTCATTTCGCCCAGGCCCTTGAAGCGGCTGATGCTCCACGCGTTTTCACGAACGCCTTCCTTGCGCAGCTTGTCTTCGGTCGCCGTCAGTTCGCCGGCGTCCAGGCAATAGATCTTGCGCGCCGGGCGTTTGCCGGCGGCAGGCACGTCCACGCGGAACAGCGGCGGCCGCGCGATGTACACGTTGCCGCGTTCGACCAGTTTCGGGAAATGACGGAAGAACAGCGTCAGCAGCAGCACCTGGATGTGCGAGCCATCCACATCCGCATCGGACAGAATGCAGATGCGGCCATACCGCAGGCCGGACATGTCGGGGTTGTCGTTCACGCCATGCGGATCCACGCCGATCGCCACCGCGATATCGTGGATCTCGTTGTTGGCGAACAGGCGATCGCGGTCCACTTCCCATGCGTTCAGTACCTTGCCGCGCAAGGGCAGGATCGCCTGGAATTCCTTGTCGCGGCCCATCTTGGCCGACCCGCCCGCCGAGTCGCCCTCGACCAGGAAGACTTCGGTGCGGCTGACGTCGCTGCTTTCACAATCCGTCAATTTGCCCGGCAACACGGCCACGCCAGAGCTTTTGCGCTTTTCGACCTTCTGCGCTGACTTGACGCGTGTCTGCGCCTGCCGGATGACCAGTTCGGCCAGCTTCTTGCCGTAGTCGACGTGCGAGTTCAGCCACAGCTCGAGGGCCGGACGGCAAAAGCCCGCCACCAGCCGGACCGCATCCCGGCTGTTCAGCCGTTCCTTGATCTGACCCTGGAACTGCGGGTCGAGCACTTTGGCCGACAGCACGAAACTGGCGCGCGCAAAGACGTCTTCGGGCAGCAGCTTGACGCCCTTGGGGCTCAGGTTGTGCAGTTCGACAAAGCTCTTGACCGCGGTGAACAGGCCTTCGCGCAAGCCGGCTTCATGCGTGCCGCCTGCCGACGTCGGGATCAGGTTCACATACGATTCGCGCACCACGTTGCCGTCTTCCGACCAGGCCACCACCCACTGGGCGCCCTCGCCTTCGGCAAAGGTTTCATGATCGCGGTTGGCATATTGCTGACCTTCGAACAGCGGGATCAGCAATTCGGCGCCGCCCAGCGTCTCGGTCAGGTAGCCGCGCAGGCCCTGCTCGTACAGCCAGGTCTGCGTTTCGCCGGTCTTTTCCACCTTGAGCGTGACCTTGACGCCGGGCAGCAGCACCGCCTTGCTGCGCAGCAGGCGCGACAGTTCGCCCATCGGAATGGCCGCGCTGTCGAAATACTTGGGATCGGGCCAGCAGCGCACGCGCGTACCGGTCTTTTTGCGGGTATCGGAAATCCTGGCCAGCGGTTCGACCACGTCGCCGCCGCTGAAGACCAGTTGATGGGCGCCACCATCGCGCCACACCAGCACTTCGAGCCGGGTGGACAACGCGTTGGTGACGGACACGCCGACGCCGTGCAGGCCGCCCGAGAACGCATATGCGCCGCCCGCGGCCTTGTCGAACTTGCCGCCGGCGTGCAGGCGCGTGAACACAATCTCGACCACCGGCGCACCCTCGTCCGGGTGCATGCCGACCGGAATGCCGCGGCCGTCGTCTTCGACGGTCACGCTGCCATCGACATGGAGCGTGACCTGGATATGTTTGCCGTTGCCCCCCAGGGCTTCGTCGGCGGAGTTGTCGATCACCTCCTGCACGATGTGCAGGGGATTTTCAGTTCGGGTGTACATCCCCGGACGCTGCTTGACGGGTTCAAGACCCTTCAGCACCCGGATGGAAGCTTCGTTATAGCGAGTCGCCAAGTTATCCCCAGCTACTGTGGAAAATGCGGTTTATTTTAAGGATGAAGCGCCTGTTTACGCGGCTCTTGCTGGGACGCCCAGTTTTTAGGCAGCCCAAAAGGCGCACATTCGGCTTGACAAATCGGTCTTGGCGCGGCCAGCCCGTCAGGGGACTACCGGACCCCACACAGGGCCATCAGGGTGTCCCAATTCATGACGAGTCCGGCGCGCTGGTAGCCCGCGAACGCCAGGGCCAGCACGGCCGCCAGCAGCACCCAGGCCAGGACGCGCCCCGTGCTCATGCAGCCGCCAGAGGGCGTTCGCGGATGGGCAGGGACAGCGCGGCAGCCATGACACCCAGCCCGAGCGCCATCCACCAGACGACATCATAACTGCCGGTGGCGACATACAGTTTTCCGCCCAGCCACACCCCGACGAAACTGCCGATCTGGTGGCCCAGGAACACGATGCCGCTCAACGTTGCTGCGTAGCGCATGCCATAGATGTGGCCGACCAGCCCGACCGTCAAGGGCACCGTTCCGAGCCAGACCAGCCCGATCACCGACGAAAATACCCCCAGCAGCCAGGGTGTAAGCGGAAAAATCAGGAGCAGGGCAATCGCTGCGGCCCGGACGCCATACATGCCGGCCAGCAGCGTTTTCTTGCTGAAATGTCCGCCCAGGCGGCCCGCGGCGTAGGATCCCACGATATTGAACAGGCCGATCAGCGCCAGGGCCATCGCGCCATCGGAGGCCTTCAGGCCACTGTCCACCGCATAGGCAGGCAGATGCAGCGTCAGGAAAGCCGTATGGAACCCGCATACCGCGTAGCTCCAGAACAGCAGATGGAACGACGGGTGGCGGATGGCCTGCCGGATGGCCCCGCCCAAGGACAGGCCGGACGCGCTGGCCTCGGGGCGTCCGGTCAGCCGGGTCGCCAGCGGGATCGCAAGCAGCATCAACGCGGCCATGACCCACAACGCGCCGGTCCAGTCCAGGGTATCGATCAGCCATTGACCCGCCGGCACCAGCACGAACTGCCCCATCGACCCGCCCGCACTGACCAGCCCCAGCGCGGCGCTGCGCCGGGACGCCGGCACGGCGCGCCCCACTACCGGCAACAACACGGCAAAGGTGGTGCCTGCCTGCCCCAGTCCCATCAGCACCCCGGCACTGGCGTACAAGGCCAGCTCGCTGCCGGCATACCGGGTGCCGAGCAGACCCAGGAAGTACAGCGCCGCCGACAGCGCGATCGTGCGCCCGGCGCCGTACTTGTCCGCCGCCATGCCCACCCCGATCGCCGCCGCGCCCCACATCAGATTCTGGATCGCAAAGGCCAGCGAGAACACGTCCCGTCCCCAGCCATGGGCCAGCCCCATGGGCTGCATGAACAGCCCGAAGGTCGCACGTACGCCCATCGCCAGCAGCAGCACCAGCGAGGCACACAGGACGAGGGAGGTGGTGGGAGACGCGCCGGACGGACCGGAAGCAAACGAGTGCGGCATGGGACGGTGATCGACATTCAGGCGCCAGATCGCACTGGCAGCCGACGATCATAGCGCAACGGCCCCGATCACCGCACCACGAGGGGCATGATCGGGGCCGGTACAGGCGCCTGATGGTGGCGCTATGGCACCGCGGAATACCAGCCTGCTTCAGTAGATCTCGCGTTCCCGGCGCGCCCGGCGCAGCTTGGAACCATAACGGCGCTGATGTTCGAGCACCTTGTTGTGCGCGCGTTCCAGTTCCAGCAGGGCCACTTCTTCCTTGCGCGA
Organism: Pigmentiphaga litoralis; assembly: GCF_048632615.1. Taxonomy (GTDB): domain Bacteria; phylum Pseudomonadota; class Gammaproteobacteria; order Burkholderiales; family Burkholderiaceae_B; genus Pigmentiphaga; species Pigmentiphaga litoralis_B. Next base: position 4,270,407 of record NZ_CP184479.1, on the reverse strand, counting down.
ATGCTGCGCGTTTTGCCAACGGCTCAGTTGCGACCAGATGGTGGCCGCGCCAAACCCGGCCGCCACCGCCACGCCGATCGCCATCCAGGGCTGCTGATTGGCGGTTCGCAGCATCCAGTTCACCGCCCGGTCGGGCGTCGTCGTCATGCCGGCATTCGCGTTGTCGAGTGCGATGCGTGTCATGGCGATCTGCGTCTTCAGAGCGTCCGAGCACCGCTGGATGTCCTCGGTCGTGCCTTCCTGAATGGCAAGATTCAGCGCATTGCTGGCCTTGCGCAGTTCATTGACCGACTGGACCTGCGTCGGCACGGGCGCACCCGTCGCGTCCGTCGGCGGCAGGGCTTCCCCAAACAACGCCGCCTTGGGCCGGGGAGGCGCCGGATGCAGACTGCCCGCCACGATCTTGTCGAAGCGGCCCTTCAGCCAGGCCAGCGCAAAGCCTTGCAGCGGCTTGCGCAGGAAAGCCGGGAAACGGCCGCCCGTCGCCACCGAAAACAAGGCGTTCAAGAGCGCCCCTTCGGCCGAGCTGACGCCACGCGCCCGCTGGCTGTGTTCCGTCCTCACCACGCCCGCACGAACAAAGCGGGTGCGTTCGACGTTCATCTCCCGCAGGAGCTCATTTTTTCGTGATTCGGTTTTGATTTTGCTCATCGGAACTCCGGATTGCATCTACGTCGAGGCGGACCTGCTCGAGCAGTTCGTTGAAAGGCTCACCCTTGGGCGAGGTCATGCGGCCCACCAGATAGGACACCAGCCCCAGCAACACCCAGCCACCGGCCAGGTACCAGGCCACTGCCGTGCGGGACGTGCTGTCCCAATAGGTGACCAGGATGGCGACCGAAATGAACGTGGCGGCAAACAGCGCACACAGCACCAGACCGACATAGCCGAGAATGGTGGCGATCAACGACTGGCGATACAAGGCCAGTTCCAGTTTGAGCAATTCGCCGTAAGGACCGACACGCCCTCCGACGAACTGGGCGATAGCCTTGAAGCGGCCAATCTGACGTAACACCATAATTTCCCCCGCGACGGCCCGGCTTGACGCCGACCCGTCAGACATCACACGTGAATTTGCCTGCCTTGCGGCCGGCCCCTGCCCTTACTTCTTGTCGGTGTCGCTGGTAATGGGTGTCACGACGGTCGGCGCCACGGGCGTCATCGGCCGCGTAGGATCCCCGGTGTGACTGCCTGCCCCCGGCAAGACCGCATCCACGATCGCTTCCCCGAAGTCCCTCGCCAGGTGCATCTTGCCGTCATCGGCGGCAGCCACGTCCTGCGCAGCCCGTCGCTCTTCCGGCGTCGGTTCTGCGGCGTCGGCCAGATGGGTTTCATCAACCTCTTTACGGCCTGCCTGGATATCGTCGATGGCATCGACATCTTTCTTGGTCAGCATGGTAGATAGCTCCCGTGGTTGTTCGTGGTTTTGTAAAAGGAGATGCGGTCAGTCCTCCACCTTCGGCGGGTCCGACCGATCCCGATTCCGGGACAACTGGCTGTGCGACCGGTCGCGGTGATCCGCATCGCGACCCATGACCGCTGGTGGCCGTTGGGTCACCACGGATGGGCCGCCCGACCGCCGTGCGTCATTGTCATTCGCGATGTCGCGGGTCCGGCCGGCATCCCAGTGGGCCAGCGCAAAGGCGGCCACGACGACTCCGGCAGGTACGAGCACGAATGAGACGGCGCGTTGAAAGATCATGGATCGTCAACCAGTTGCTTCGGTAAATCACGAGAGGAAGCGCAAGTGTCGTGCCCGGGGGCGTGCCAACACCAGGGAAGCCTTACCTGAACCGCGGCGACACGCTCAGATAGGTCTTGCTCAGCGCAGGCCCGAACTGGTCCATCGTGGCCCGGTTCATGTCCACGGGCGGCTTCGCGTCGGCGGGCAGCAGCGAAAAGTACGGCGAGTCCTTGGTCGCGTCCGCGAACTCCTTGCGCGCGTTCTGCAGCAGCGCGGGCGAGGTCATGGCGTCCAGCAAGGACGCAGCGAGCACCTTGGCGCCGGTCACCATGCCTTTGTGGGCCATCGTGCTGGTCGGCGTGATGGCCGCAGGCCAGGCGTGGTAGCCGATGCCCGGCACGCTGGCCGGGAAGTTCATCATCCCCGTCGGGACCACCCACGTCACGTCGCCGTTGTCGTTGGAGGCCGTGCCTTGCGGCCGCGCCGCGACCGTAGGCAAGGCGGTTGCCAGGCCAACCTCGGGCTTGTTGTTGGCCTTCTGGAGTTCCTTGGCGAACGCGACTTCTTCGGCCGTCCAGGTCGGCAGACCGACCATCTCCATGTTCTTGCGTATCTGTTCGCTCAGCACCTTGTTGCCAAGCTGGGGCCATGCCGATGCGACGAATTCGGGCGGGTCCATCGTCGTGCCGGTCATCATCGCGGCGCCTTTGCCGACGTTGACCAGCCTGTCGAAGTTCTCCTTGGCGGCCGGGGCGTTGGCGTCGCGCACGTACCACCAGATCTGTCCGACATCGGCAATGATGTTGGGCTGGATGCCGCCCATGGTGATGGTGCGGTGCGCGCGATAGGTGGGCCGCATGTGTTCGCGCAGCTTGTCGAAGCCGATGTCCATCAGTTCGACGGCATCGACCGCATCGCGGCCATCCCACGGATTGTTCGCGCCATGAGCCGTCTTGCCGTGGAAGGTGAACTTGGCGCTGATGGCGGCATAGTTCTGCAGGCCATATCCCGTCGAAAGATTGTCGCCAATGTGCAGGATGAAGGCGGCGTCGACGTCCTTGAAGTAGCCTGCGCGGACGAGGAACGGACGGCTGATCAGTTGCTCTTCGGCCGGTCCGAAGGAAATGATGAGCGTGCCTGGAAGCTTGTCGCGTTCCATGATCTTCTTTACCGCAAAGGCTGCCGCAGTGGCCACGCCGCCGTGCGTGTTATGACCCTCCATATGACCCGGAGCGCCGGGGACGACAGGCTTGCGCGGGATGGACCCTGGCGTTTGCGACCCTTCCGGCAAGGCATCGATTTCGGTGCTGATCGCGATCACCGGCTTGCCGCTGCCCCACTTGGCCCACAGGTTGGTGGGCATGCCTGCGCCGCCCATCTCGACCGAAAAGCCCGCCGCTTCCAGCGTGTCTTTGAGCAGTTGGGTGCTCTTGACTTCCTGCATGCCAAGTTCGGCATAGGAGTAGATGGCATCGCCGATCTGGGCGACGGTATCGGCGTTGCGATCGATGATCCTGAATGCCTCGTCTTTGCGTTCATCGGCAAAAGCAGGCTGGGCCAACAGCAGGCCGGTGGTCGCAAGGGTCGCGACACGGCGGAACACCACGGCGTAGTTCATAGTTTCCCCGATAGACGAAAGCATTCGTTTTGCCTCAAGGGTTTGAAGCACGGGTCAGCTTATCGTGGAAGGGGAAGATCTGACAACGCCGGCCGCGCGTTGAATCCAGCTGCCCTTATACCGCCGGCAAGGCCACCCGGAAGCGGGTGCCGCCCTCGGGCGGGCGTTCCGCCGTGACCTCGCCCCCCTGCTGCGTCACCAGGGTCTGGACGATCGCCAGGCCCAATCCCGAACCGCCGGTGTGACGCGACCGGGACAGATCCGTCCGGTGGAAGCGCTCGAACAGGTGCGCCACCACGTCGTCGGGCAGGCCGGGGCCGCGATCGGTCACGGTCAGCACGGCCTTGTCGTCCTGCCGGTGCACGGCGATTTCCAGCCATTCGCCGCTGGCCGCGTACCGCAATGCGTTTTCGATCAGGTTGGACAGGATCTGGTTGACCCGGTCCGGATCGGCGTTCGCGCGCACCGGCACGATATCCGTCCGGAATTCCGCATGCACCTTGTGATCGGCGATACGGCCGGCATAGGTCGACAGCAGCTGCGCGCAGGCGCCGCTCAGGTCGATCTCGCTGCGATGCAAGGACAAGCGGCCGGCATCGGCCAGCGACAGCGTATGCACGTCGTCGACCAGCCTGCCCAGGTGCTCCACCTGATCCAGCAGCCGCCGCAGTTCCTGCGGCGTGCCTGGAATGACGTTGTCGTAGATGGCGTACAGGCGGGCGCGCAGGACGGCCAGCGGCGTGCGCAGTTCATGCGAGATGGCGGCGGCGGTGGCGCGGCGCTCGCGCTCCAGGTTTTCCAGCGAGTCCGTCATCAGATTGAAGTCGCGCACCAGCTCGGCCAGTTCGCCGCGCTGCTTGACGGGCTGGGCCCGTACGCCAAGATCGCCCAGGGCCACGCGGTTGGCGGCCTGCGCGATGGAATTGAGCGGCTGCGTGACGACCCGCGACAGCCAGAACCCCGCGGCAAGACCGGCCGGCAGGCACAGCAGCAAGGCCATGAACAACAGCCAGGTTTCGTCCAGCCAGATGGAGTTGCGGCCATGTTCCCGAAGGATCTCGTCGAAGCGGGCCGAGTTGCGGTCGTCGAGCTCTTCGATCCGGGCCAGTTCGGCAGAGGCGGTGAGCGGCAGGCTGCGATGCAGCCAGCCTTCCTGGAGTTCGGAATAGATCAGCAGGCTGCCCATCACCAGGCCGAACGTGACGACGATGGTGCCGGCCATGTACAGGCCGAACCGGATCCAGATGCGATCTAGGATTCGGGCCACAGCCGGTATCCGATGCCGCGCACGGTGTTGATCATGTCGCCGCATCCGCCGACTTCCAGCTTGCGGCGCAGCTTGCTCAGGTGCGAGTCAATCACGCGGTCCAGCGCATCGCTTTCCGGCAGGCAGGCTTCCACCAGATCAGACCGGGTGAAGCAGCGGCGCGGCTGGTTCGCCAGGGTTTCGAGCAGCTTGTATTCGGTCAGGGTCAGGGGCAAGGGGCGGGTCGTGCCGTCGTCGTCCCGCACCGAGGCCGCGTGCGCCGAACGATCGATCTGCAGGCGCCCCACCCGCAGGATGGAGGGCCGCTGCTGGCCCGCCGCGGCCGTGCGCCGCAAGACCGCGCGTACCCGCGCCACCACCTCTGCCGGGTTGAAAGGCTTGACCACGTAGTCGTCGGCGCCCATGCGCAGGCTGACCAGCTTGTCCACGTCGTCGGCCATGGCGGTGACCATGATGACGGGCGTGTCGCTTTCGGCGCGGATGGTCTTGAGCACGTCGACGCCATCGATGCCGGGCAGCCGGATGTCCAGCAGCACGATGTCGGGACGGTTCTGCCGGAAATTCTGCAGGGCGGTCAGGCCATTGTCGGCGTGCTGCGTGCGCAGGCCGTCGCGCTGCAGATAGGCGACCAGGATGTCGGCAAGGCTACCCTCGTCTTCGACGACGAGGACCAGCCGGTTCAGATGGGAAGCGTCGGGATGGGTCATTGTCGAGCCTTCTTTTCCGGCGATTATCCGCTTTGTTATCGCGGCGGCGGCAACATTTCTGAGGCTGAGGCATCTCCACACAGTCTCCACAAAACCTGCACGGTCGGTCAAGACAAGCCCACGACAATCCGGCCACTCGCCGTCCGTCTCAGCCGGGACGCGGCGGTTTTCGCCCCTGGGGCGACCCTGGATCCGGATCTGCCCGTGGTGTCTTCTTGCCATCCTCTGATGTCCTGCCTTGCGGCATGCGCCGCCGCTGCCACCCTGGCGGGATGCATGGCCGTGCCAATGCCGCCGCTGGACCGGAGCGTGCCGGCGGCCTGGACCGAGGCCGACCCGGCGCTGGCCTTGCCGGCGGGCCCCGACCTTCGGACCTGGTGGACCGCGTTCAACGACCCGTCGCTCGATGCGCTGGTGGACCAGGCGCTGGCCCAGAACCTGACGCTGGCCGAAGCCGGCAGCCGGGTGCGGCAGGCGCGCCAGCTGGCGCAGGGCGTCACGGCGTCCTTCCTGCCCAGCCTGTCCGCGGGCACGCGCAGCGTCCAGCCGCCCTCGGCTCAGGACACCTATCTGCAAGGCAGCCTGGACGCCATCTGGGACCTTGGCCTGTTCGGCGCGCGAGCCGGGGCAACCCAGCGTTACCGTGGCGGCATCGACCTGGCGCTGGCCGAGGAACAGGCCGCGCGGGTCAACGTCGTGGCCGAAGTCGTACGCCACTACCTGGATCTGCGGACCGCGCAGGCGCAGCTGGCGCAAGCCCAGGCGCAACTGCGGCTGGATGAACGCAGTCTGGCGCTGATCGATGCGCGTATCGCACATCGTCTTGCCAGCGCCAGCGAACGCGAGACCGTGCAGCTGCGGCAGGCGCGGACCCGGGCGGCGCTGGCCGACCCCTTGTCGGCGCAGGCCGCGGCCGCGCACAGCCTGGCCGCCCTGCTCGGGAAGACCCAGCCGGACCCGGCATGGATGTCGCCCGCCCCGCCGCCTGTGCTGGCTGTCCGGTCGATCGTGCAGGTGCCCGCCGACCTGCTGCGCGTGCGGCCGGACATCCGCCGGGCCGAAGCCGACGTCGCGCAGGCAGCGGGCGAACTGGGCATCGCCCGGTCCGAGCTGTATCCCCGAGTGGCCCTTGGCGCGTCGTATCTCGTGTCCTACAACCTGACCCGCTCGCCGCGCTCGCGCTTCAATACCGGCATCGCGGTAGGCCCGGTCATCGACATCCCCTTGTTCGACTGGGGCCGCCGTCAGGCGGGCGCGGCCGCCAGACGAGAGGCGCTCGATGCGGCCGTGACGTCGTACCGGCAGGCGGTGCTCGACGGGGTCGCCGAAGTGGAAATCGCCCTGGCCGCCCTGCAGTTGCAGACCGAGCGGGTCGCACAGCTGGAAGCCGCCCTGCGGACCGTCGCGCAGCAGCGGGCCACGCACCAGTCGTTGGTCGGGCTGGGCCTGGCCAGCGAGTTCGACGGACTGGATGACGAACAGGGCGCGCTGGCGGCGGATCAGGACCTGGTGCTGGCGCGCGCGCGCCGGAACCTGGCTTTCGTCACGCTGTACAAAGCGCTTGGCGGCGCGCCGTTGCCCCACGACGAGGCGGCCTCATGATCGCCCTCGCTCGCAAGACCCTGATCCACGAATGGCGCCGCTTTTTGCCGGCCGTACTGGCGATCGCTTTTTCGGGCGTGTTGCTGACCGTGCAGGCCGCCCTGGTGCTGGGCATATTCGGCAGCGCATCGGTGTATGTGACCGGGTCCACGGCCGACCTGTGGGCCGGCTTTCCGGGCACCCAAAGCGTCAATTTCGGCCGTGCGATCAGCCCCGACGTCGACGTGCGCTTGCGCATGGATCCGGACGTGACGGCGGTGGAACCGTATGTATGGGTCGAAGGCGACTGGCGGGACCAGGCCAATGCGGGCGGTGGCGTACCCGTGTTCGTCTCCGGCATCGAGACGCAGCCCGACGCCATGATGTTCGCGCGACTGATCAAGCCGGCCACGCGCCGCAGGCTGGCCGATCCGGGCGCCGTCGTCGTGGACCGCGCCGATCTGGCGTCACTGGGTGTCGACGATGGCGCGACGGCCACGATCAACGGGCAGCGTGTGCACGTGGTCGCGACGGTGTCGGGACTGCGCGCGCTGGGCGGCGTCAACGTGCTGGCCTCGATCGACACGGCCCGCATGCTGGACGGGGCCGATGCGGTGCCCGGCAGCGCAACCTATTTCGTTGCGCGGGTACGCGATCCCGCCAAGGCCGACGCGGTGCGCCAGCGGCTGGTGCCCGACCCGGCGTTCGGCCCGTTCGAGGTCTGGACCGCCGACGCCTTCGCAACGCTGTCGCAACGCTACTGGATTTTCGACACGGGCGCCGGCGTCGCCGTGCTGTTCATGGCGGGCATCGTCTGTCTCGTCGGCGCCGTCGTTGCCAGCCAGTCGCTCATGGCGATGGTGGTCGCATCGGCCCGCGAGTACGCGACGCTCAACGCGCTGGGCGCCAGCCTGGCGGCGTTGAGCCGGGTGGTGGTGGAACAGGCCTGCTGGATAGGCGGCCTGGGCCTGGTGGTGGGCGGGGTGGTCAGCGCGGCCCTGCTCTCGGTCGCGGCCAGTCGCGACGTGCCGGTCGCCCTGAACGTCACGGTAGCCGCCGCGTGCGCCGCACTGGTCATTGCCTTGGCGCTGGTGTCGGGCCTGATCGCCGTGCGCGGTCTGTCGCGCGCCGATCCATCGATGTTGTTGCGGTGATGACCATGCCTTCGATGCACATTCCCTTGACGACATCGACTCGCGCCTCGGCGCCCAGCCTGGAAGCTGTGGGGGTGAGCAAATCGTTCCTGTCGGGCGCGGTCCGTATCCAGGTCCTGCAGCGTCTGTCGATCACGGTGTTTCCGGCCGAGCTGACCTTGATTTCCGGTCCGTCGGGCTGCGGCAAAAGCACCCTGCTGTCTTTGTTGAGCGGCCTTCAGGCCCCCGACGATGGCGAAGCCCTGGCGCTGGGACAGCGCTTGGGCAGCCTGAGCAAGCGGGCCATCGAACGCTTCCGCCTGCATCACACCGGCTTCGTGTTCCAGGGCTTCAATCTGTTCCCGGCCCTGACCGCCTGCGAGCAGGTCGAGCTGCCGCTGGGATATCTGGGCATACCGGCCCGCGAAGCCCGCCGCCGGGCGCGCGAAGCACTCGATGACGTCGGCATGACGCCCCGCGCCGACTGGCGCCCGGCACAACTGTCGGGCGGGGAAAAACAACGCGTCGCCATCGCTCGTGCGTTGGCCAAGGCGCCGCAATTGCTGTTCGCGGATGAACCCACCAGCGCGCTCGACGCCAGCAATGGCCAGAACGTGGTCGACATCCTGCATCGTGTCGCACGCACCCGCGGCACGACCGTGCTGTGCGTCAGCCACGACCCGCGGCTGGTGCGGCACGCAGACCGGGTACTGACGATGGAGGACGGCATGATCCGTGGAGATTGGCGGCAAGGGGACACGCGCGTGGAAGCCGCGCCGGCGCACAGGGAGGCCGGCTGATGTCACGTTCGAACCCGCGGTGGTCTGTGGCGGCAGTGTGCTGCGGGGCGCTGTTGCTGGCCGCCCTGTCCGGATGTTCCGATGGCGCATCGGCATCAGCGGCCACGCCGCCGGGCGCGACAGCGCCTTCGGGCGCTGCCCTTCCTTCCGGAAGCAGCGCCGCGGCATCGTCCGCGCAGGTCGTGGCCATTGCCCGCGGCAAGGTCGATATCGACGGCGGTCTGCTCGACATTCCCGCCATGACCGAGGGTCAGGTGGTCCAGGTCGCGGTCAAGCCGGGCGATCCCATCAAGCGGGGTCAGGTACTGGTGCAACTGTCCACGGAACCGGCCCAGCTCGATCTGGGGCTGGCAGACGCCGAGTGGCGCCGAGCGACGGCCCTTGCTCAGGCAGAGGCCGCGCGCGTGCCGGCCGCGCGGGACCTGGCCCGCCGCCTGGCGGCGGCCGCCGCGATGGGCGCCACCGATCGCCAACGCGCCGACGACGCCGCCACGGCCCTGCAGCAGATCGAAACCGCCGTGACGCTGGCGCGCGCCGATGCCGACATCCACAAACAGAAACGCGCGCACGCCGCCTATGCCCTTGCGCAGCGCACGATCCACGCGCCGCAAAGCGGTCGTGTCGCGGCAGTAAACACGCAGGCGGGCGCATGGGTGCGCGTGGGTCAGCCGTCGCCGCTGCTGGTCATCGTTCCCGACCGCCCGCTGATCGTGCGCGCGGAGCTCAATGAAAGTTATGCCGCGCGCGTCAGACCCGGCATGCGCGCCGATGTGACGCTGGAGTCCAACGGCCGGCAGCAGGCCTTGCCGGCTCGGCTCGCGCGGATTGCACAAACCTATGGCGCAAGCCAGCTTTACGACGACACCCAGCCGCGCGCCGCGGTGCGTGTCGTCGAATGCGTTCTTGAATTCGACCAGCCGCCGGCCTTGCGCATCGGCCAAACCGTAAGGGTGAACTTCCATGAATGATTCCTGGCGTGTGCAGTGCGACTTCGACGGCACCATCAGCACGGTGGACGTGACCGACTCGCTGCTTGAACGTTTCGGCCAGCCCGGATGGCGGGACCTGGAAGCGGCCTGGGAGCGCGGCGATATCGGATCGCGTGAGTGCATGCGTGGACAGATCGCGCTGCTGGACATGAGCGAGCAAGACCTTGCCGCGCACCTGGAAACCATAACGATCGATCCGTTCTTCGTGGACTTCGTGCGCACGGCGCAGTCGCTTGGCCTGCCGGTGGAAGTCATCAGCGACGGCATGGACCGGGTGATCCGACGCATCCTGCAGCGGCACGGCCTGGGCGATCTCCCGGTCAGCGCCAACCACCTCGTGCAGGTGGGCGAGCGGCGATGGGCGCTTGAATCCCCCATGCCAAGGCTTCGTGCACACGGGCCAGCGGCACCTGCAAATGCGCTTGCCTGGCCGTGCATCATCACGACCAGGCCTCCGTGCTGTTCGTGGGCGACAGCACATCTGACTTCTGCGTGTCGGGCAAGGCCGACTTCGTGCTCGCCAAGAGCCGCCTGATCGACTATTGCAAGGCCGAACGGATTCCCTTCGCGCCGATCGCCGACTTTGGCGTGGCGCTGGCCTTGCTGGCCGGCGTCATCGAACCTGTGCGGATCTCGGCATGACCGACAACGAATTCCTGTTCCAGGGCGGCCGGGTGGGCGTGCTGCTGATCCATGGATTGACGGGCACGCCCAATGAAATGCGGCTGGTGGGCAAAGGCCTGCATCAGGCCGGCTACACGGTCTACGGCATGCAGTTGGCCGGGCATTGCGGCACCGAAGACGATCTGATCGCCACCGGCTGGCGCAATTGGTATGCCAGCGTGTGCGCCGCCGCTGACCGGCTGGCGGCCGAGGTCGATCACTTCTTTGTGATCGGCCTGTCGATGGGCGCCCTGCTTGCGCTCAAGCTGGCGGCCGACCGGCCGGCGCAGGTGCACGGCGTCGGCGCCTACGCCACGATGTTCCGCCACGACGGCTGGAGCATGCCGCTCTTCACGCGTCTGTGTTTCCTGCTGCCGGTGTTCAAGGCACTGGGGGTCGGACGGCGCCGCAGTTTCATCGAACGGCCGCCCTACGGCATCAAGGACGAACATCTGCGCCGGCGCATCGTTGCCAAGATGCAAGGCGGCGACAGCGCCGCGGCCGGCCTGCCGGGCAACCCCTGGTACGCGGTGGCCGAAATGTATGCGCTGTCGGCCGCGGTCCGCCGCCAGTTGGGCGACATCCGTTCCCCCTGCCTGGTCGTGCATGCCACCCAGGACGACGTGGCCAGCGTGCGCAATGCGGCGCTGATCGCTCGGCGCGTGCACCGGGCCAGTGTCGAGACGGTGCTGCTGGACGACAGTTACCACATGGTCACGATCGACCGCCAGCGCCGCACCGTCATCCGCCGGTCGATCGCCTTCATCGATCGTGTGGTCGCGGCCCGCGAACCCGCGCTGCGCGCCGCGGCATGACGGACGGGTCGATGGCGGGCGCGTTGCCGCCGGTGGCGCTGCTGGTGTGGATGGTGTGCGTGGTGGTCGACACGGGCGGCCAGCTGGCCTTCAAATACGCGGCGACCGATGCGGTGGAAGGCGATGGCGTGGCGCGCTGGCGCGGCATGGCCCGACGCCCCTGGCTCTGGCTGGGACTGTCTTGCTACGTCGTGGAATTCGTGGCCTGGCTGGCCTTTCTGTCGCTGGTGCCCCTGTCGGATGGCGTGCTGCTGGGCTCGATCAATATCGTGGCGATCATGCTGGCCGGACGCTATCTGTTCAATGAACACCTGTCCCGCATGCGGGTGGCCGGCATCCTGCTGATCACGGCAGGCGTCACCATCGTCGGGTGGAGCTGATGCGCCGTTTCTATCTGGTCGGTTTCCTGGTGTTGATGGGTTTCGACACATTGGCGCAGGTCAGCTTCAAGCTGGCGGCCAACCATGCCTTGCCCATGGACCTGTCGGCGGCATGGCTGGCGCGCGTGGCCGGCGAGCCCTGGATCTACGGCGCATTCGTGGGCTATATCGGCGCGTTCTTTACCTGGATGGCGCTGCTGCGGCATGCGCCCATCGGGCCGGCCTACGCCGCCACGCATCTGGAAATCGTGAGTGTGATGCTGTGTTCGGTGTGGCTGTTTGGCGAACACATCTCGGCGTTGCAGGGCGTGGGCGCGGTGCTGATCGTGGCAGGCATCGTGTGCCTGGCGATAGCGGAAAGCCAACAGGGCGGCGTGGCGGCCGGGATAGCCGGGCCGGATGCCCATGCCGAACCGGCAGGCGCCAGGCCCGCCAGGACCGTCAGCCGCTGACGGCGGCAATCCGGGCGACCAGCCTGGCGTTCAGGGCATGCTGTTGTTCCTGCCACCGCGCCAGATCCGCCGCGGGCACCACGATATCCTGCCCGTCGGCCGCGCTCAGCCAGCGCTTCCACCGGCTGCGATACACATACGACGACACTTCGCCGGTAATGTCGCTGGCCACGATATGCCGCCCCAAGGTGTCGATCACGCGGCCGACATGCGGCTCCAGCAGCCGGCCCTGGTCCCAGTTGGTCCGCACGACTTCCGTGCTGAAGACATCCTTGTCGATCGACACGTACGTGGGCGCTGGCTGCTGGCGCATCAGGGTGTCGAAGGCATCGATCAGGGTGTCGGCATGATCGAACGACCGGAAGGCCTGCGCCACGCCGGCCCACCGCGCCCAACGCGTATCGACGCCCACGCTCCAATAGGTAAGCTTGCCGCGCCACAGCGGCGCCAGAGTGTTTTCCCAGCTGCTGGCCGCGCCGATGTCGCCCGACGTGATGCCCACCACGTGCACGTGGGATACCTCGGGCATCAACGCGACGCGCCTGACCCACGACCCACAGTGCACGCCAAACGGAAAGCGCATGTTGTCCGGATGGTTGTCAAATACAACGACCCGGAAGGCCCCGCCCCGCCGCCGCTGGCGTTCGATCAGCGGCCAGCTGACATGATGGAAGTCACCGCTGCCCATCAGCACCGTGCCATGATGGTCGGGCAAGGCGGCATCGAGCCGCCGGGCCAGGGCGTTCATCCCCTTCACCTGGCAGCCGAAACGGATCGACTCTTGCCAGTCGCCAAGCGCGATGCGGATCATGCCGGGCAGCACGCCGATGGACCCATCGAAGTCCAGGGCGACGGGAACATGACTGCGGGTCATGGCCGGCCCCCTGCTCCACGCGGCGGCACCCTGCCCGCGCCGTCCTTGCCTGCGCCGTCCTTGGCTGCGCCGTCCTCGCTTGTGCCGTCCTTCCACGCCCGGTCCGCCTCGAATCGATGGGCGACCCTGCGCGCAAGTCCGCGCAGCAGCGGGTTGCGGACATACACCGCATGCCGCGTCGCCGTAAAACGCGCACCCAGTTCGGCCTTGACCTGCGGGTCCGTCCAGCCCGCCACGTAGTGAGTCAGCCCGCGTGCCACGGCATGCTCCAGATTCACGATCCAGCTCACGGCGTACAGGTTGTGCGTTCGCGCCTGCGGATACTTGAAGCCCACATACTTGTCGATCAGCTTGCCGCCCTGTTCGAAGCACAGATTGAAGCCGATCAGCTCACCCGCATGCTGATAGGCGAATACGATGCCGCCGCTGGCCGCATCCCGAAGCACACACTCAAAAAACGCGCGCGACAGCAGATCGAAGTGGATCTCGCTTTGCGCATACACGTTCAGGTACAGCGCGTAGTACGCGTCGATCGTCGCCGCGTCATCGAACTGCGCGTCTCCGGTAGGCAGCATCACAATGTCCAGGTCGGCGCGGCTGCGCAGTTTGCGGCGGATGTTCTTGCGCCGGCTTGCCGACAGGCGCGCCAGATAGACATCGACCGACACGAAGTCGATATCCACGTACGCCAGTTGCTGGCCTTCCAGCAGGACGAAGCCGGCGTGGGCGCATGCCTGCGCCAGCGCATCGGCCGCCAGGTTGCCTTGCGCGCCCAGCAGTGGCGAATGGCGAGGCAGATCCTTGACGACCAGCAACCGGAAGCGCGCCGCCAGCGCACGCCATGCCGCCACCCGCACCTGCGGCAGCACGCAAGGCGCTGCTGGCAGGGGCAGGTATTCGGATACCGTGGTGCCGACGAACGCCGTGCGCACGTGCAGCCAGCGGCCCCACCACCGGTAGCCAGGCAGGCCCCGGACCTGGGTCAGCAGCGCCGCATCGGCCGTGGTCAGCAGGTCGAAATCCGCCGCGAAGGCCGGCTCGCGGCACGGCGCCGGCAGCGCCAGGATCTCGAACCCTTCGGGTGGATGCCGCAGGAATGCCGACAGCAGGGAAGCAGGTTCAAGTGTCGTCACATCGCGCGTTTTGCACGTGTCAGCAACTGATCCAGCAGCACCATCGCCTGGTCGATTTCGGCAAACGAGATCATCAGCGACGGGGCAAACGTGATCACGTTCTTGTAGTAACCCCCTACGTCCAGCACCAGGCCGACCTTCTTGCCTTGATAGTCGAGGTCACCCGACAGGCCGATGTCGACCATCTTGTCCAGCAGTTCACGGTTCGGCGCAAAGCCGTCTTCCTGGCAGATCTCGGCGCGCAGCGCCAGACCCAGTCCATCCACGTCGCCGATTTCCTTGTGCCGTTTCTGCAGATCGCGCAGCCCTTCCAGGAAGTAGGCGCCACGCTCCATGACCTGGCGGCCGAAGTTGTCTTCGGACGTCATGCGCAGCGTTTCCAGGCCCACGGCTGTCCCGAGCGGATTGGCGGCGAAGGTCGAGTGGGTGGACCCGGGCGGGAACACCGTTGGATTGATCAGCGCTTCGCGCGCCCACAGCCCGCCCAGGGGATTCATGCCATTGGTCAGCGCCTTGCCAAACACGATCACATCCGGCTTGACGTCAAAGTGTTCGATCGCCCACAACTTGCCGGTGCGGTAGAAGCCCATCTGGATTTCGTCGATCACCAGCAGGATGCCGTACTGGTCCAGCACTTTCTTCAGCCCCGGAAAGTAGTTGCGGGGCGGCACGACATAGCCGCCCGTGCCCTGGATGGCCTCGGCGTAGAACGCGGCATATTCGCACTGTCCGGCCTTCGGGTCCCACACGCCGTGGTACTCGGTCTCGAACAGGCGGGCAAAATCCTTCACCAGGAAGTCGGCGTATTCCTCGGCCGTCATGCCGGGCTTGCGGCGGAACGGGTAAGGGAAAGGAATGAAGTGCGCGCGGTCGCCGAAGTGGCCATAGCGGCGGCGATAGCGGTAGCTCGATGTGATGCTGGATGCGCCCAGGGTACGGCCGTGGTAGCCGCCTTCAAACGCGAACATCAGGCTCTTGCCATTGGAAGCGTTGCGCACGATCTTGAGCGAATCTTCGATCGACTGCGACCCGCCCACATTGAAGTGCACCCGCCCGGCATGGCCGAACTTGCGTTCGGCGTCTTGCGCGATGGTCTTGGCCAGTTCGATCTTGGTGGGATGCAGGTACTGGCTGGCGACCTGGGGCAGCTCGTCCAGCTGCTTTTTCATGACGGCGGTCAGCCGCGGATTCTTGTAGCCGAAATTCACGGCCGAATACCACATCTGCAGATCCAGGTACGGCGTGCCGGCAGCATCGAACATATAGCTGCCGTCGCAGCCGGTGAAGATCTTGGGTGGATTCACATAGTGGACCGTGTCACCGAAGGAACAATATTTGGCTTCGTCCGCCAGCATCGCTGCGCTCATCGAATCAACCCCGATTCAGGAAGGTGGGTGTCCCCCCGGGCCCCCGAGGTGACGACTGGGCGCATTCTGTTGCGCCAACCTTGCCCTAGCGTCGAGACTTTGTGTGCACTGTGTGGAGACGAACGTGCCGCGCCCTCATTCCACGGCGATCTTGGCCTTGTCGATCAGCTGGCTCCATCGTGGCAGGTCGAGCCTGAGGCGGGCGGCGACCCGGTCGGGTGAACCGCCTTCGGGTTCCGCGCCGATATCGGTAATGCGTTTGCGGACATCGGGCTGTTTCAGTCCATCGTTAAGCGCCTGATTGAGCTTGGCGATGATGGCCGGCGGGGTCCCCTTGGGCGCGTTGAGCGACAGCCATGAGCTGACATCGAAGCCCGTGTAGCCAAGCTCGGCCAGGGTCGGGACGTCGGGCAAGGTGGCGGACCGTTGGGGCGTCGTGACGGCCAGGGCGCGCAGCTTGCCAGACTTGACCAGCGGGGCGGCCGTGGGAACGATGTCCATCATGACTTGCACGTTGCCGGCGATCAGATCGGTCAGTGCGGGGGCGCTGCCCCGATAGGGCACGTGCATCCAGCGCACGCCGGCCACTTGCTGGAAGTACTCGCCCATCAGGTGGTTGATGCTGCCGCTGCCGGCCGAGCCCATCGCAAGGGGCTGCGACGCCGTTGCCGACAGCGCAACCAGTGCCTTGACCGAGTCGGCCTTGAGCGACGGATTGGTCACGAGCAGTCCGGGCGTGCTGGCGTACCAGATGACCGGGTCAAAGCGCGCCACCGGATCGAATTTGCGTTCGCGGTACAGCGACGGACTGACCGTCAGCGGCCCCGCTCCCCCGACAGCCAAGGTGTAGCCATCGGGGGCGGCGCGGGCCACCTCTTCCATGGCAAGGAGCCCGCCCGCGCCGGGCCGGTTTTCGACGATGAAAGCCTCGCCCAGGCTTTCGGTCAACGACTGCGCCATCAGGCGCCCGACGATGTCGACGGCGCCACCGGGCGCAAAGGGCACGATCAACCGTACCGGTTTGACCGGGTAGGCGTCCGCCGCGTACGCAGCGGGCGCCAGCGAGCCGGTCACGATCAGAGTCAGGGCGGCGCAAAGGCCACGCAGCGTGCTGCGCTTGGCGCGCACGTTCAGGCAAGAAACAAAGGTCATGGGTGTCTCCGTGGTTATCGTGGGCAAAGGTCGCCCCTGCCGGTCAAGGCATCATTTTTTGGGTAATTCGAAAGCGTGTGAGTGCCGGGAGCTGCCGGCGGCCGCTACCCGGCCGCTACCCGGCCGTTACGGCGATGGCCGGCACTACGACGGGTCCTGTCAGGTCCGGGCCGCCAGCGGCTCTGTGGCGCATGCGGGCGGCACGAATGCCTGCCAGTGACCCGGGCGCTCGGGCTGGTCCGCGTACGACTGCAGACGATCGGCGGCCGCGCCGATCAGTGCTTCGGCGGTACGGCCGCGGCGCCGCAGGTAGCGATCGAGTTCGGCAACGCTGTCGGTCAGCACCTGGTAGCCGCCCGCCATGACGGCGGACGTCATCTCCGTTGCACAGGCGCCGGCCAGCAGAAAGCGCGCCACGTCCAGGCCGGACCGCGCGCCATTGGTAGCGACCAGCGGAAAGTCCGCGCCCAGCCGGCGGCGGGTCAATGCAATCCACCGCGCGGTCAACGGCAGGGCCCACCCGCCGCCCAGCGCGGCGGACGTGTCGAGCACCGGACGCTCGGTTTCCAGATCGGGCAGAAAGCCCATGAAGCGGCCCATCATGACGACAGCATCCGCGCCGCCGCGGCGCGCCGCATCGGCCAGACCCGCCACGTCTTCGCTCTGCCCCGTCAGCTTGATCCACAGGGGCAAGGTCGTCGCGCGGCGCAAGGTGGAGACGATGGTTTGGATCCTGACCGCGTCCCGTTCCAGCACGATCGCGCCCTTGGCCGCCTCGTCGCCATGGGGCGCGCCGATATTGACTTCCAGCACACGAAAGCCCCTGTCCTGGATGGCCGTTGCGTATGCGGCGCACTGCTCAAGATCGCTCAGGATGAGACTGGGGATCACATAGGCATCCAGCGTGGCCGCATGCCGGTCGGCCCGGATCAAGGTTTCCATCCAGGCGTCGAACGACTGCTGGATAAGGCCCGAGCGGCAGAACACCTGCGCATCGGCCGGCGGCGAAAAATTCCAGGGCAGCCGATTCCACTTGCCGTCGAGCAATTGGTAATCGGTGCGATCGAGTTGCCGTTTGGCCGCCGTGGATTCGTTGATGGACTTGGCCACGACGGCGCCCGCGCCGGACGCAAGCGCCGCGTAGATCGCGTCCGCCGTCATGGTGTGTTCGCCCGACCCGCAGATCACCGGGTTCTTGAGCCGGAGCGTGCCGACTGCCGTGCTGGATCGTGTCATGGTATTCCTTGTCCGCATGCCGACGCCGTCAGCCGCGGTGGCGCGACAGCGCCGCAAATAGGGATTCGTACGCGCCGCTGTTCAGGCGCGCGCTGACTTCGGCTGCCGCCTCTTGCACCTGGGCGATCAGCCCCGCCGGAGGCGGCGACGGGACATCTTTCGATGGGCCGATCACGCCGATGGTGCCGACCAGTTCGTCGCCCTTGTCGGAGCCCCGGAAAATCGGCGCCGCCAGCACGTTCACGCCTTCGAGCACCTCGCCGCACGCGTCTTCGTACAGGTCCCGCCGGATTTTCTGCAGGCGTTCGGCCAGCCGCACCGGATCAACCATCGATGCCGGCGTATAGGCTTCGAACTGCCGCTTCAACAATTTGCGCTGCGTCAGTTCGTCGCACCACGCCAAGACGATGCGGCCCTGCGCCGAACAATGCGCGGGCACCCGATTGCCGGGCTTGACCGTGATGCAGACCTGCCGCGTCGAGTCGACCGCCGAAATGACCAGCGCGGAATCGTGCGTGGCTGCGGACAGCAACGCCGTCTGGCCGGTCCGGTCACGCAGGCGAGTCAGGTAGGGATCGGCAATCAGCCGCAGGTCGAACTGCTCGCCCGCGGCAATGCCATAGCCGACCAGCTTGGCGCCAAGCCGGTACTTTTCGGTGGCCGGGTCCTGTTCGACGATGCCCAGCTGGCGCAGCGACGCAAGATGCCGATACACCCTTGGCTTGGGCTCGTCCATCGCGGCAGCCAGTTCGGTCACGCCCATCGGCCTGCGCGCAAGCGTCAACTGATCGAGCAATGCGAAGACGATCGCAACGGATTCGAGCAGGGCCGGCCCGGCCTTCGCCGGTTCTTCAGGGTGGCCCGCCGGCGGGGTATCGTCATTGCGTGGTGTCACGGTCAGTCCTCGAGTCCCATCAGGGTGGCAGCATTGGTCGAGGTCATTTTACGGATGTCCTCTTTGCTGTGCCCCAGGTCCAGGCAGGTGCCGATCACGCTGCGGAATCCATCGACGATGCGCGGGTTGCCCGCCTGCCCCAGATCGGATCCCAGAATGGTGAGGTCGACCGTGCCGGCATCGATCACCTGCTGCAGGAATTCGGGGTCATAGAATTTGAACTTGGACCCCGGCACCCACATACACATGGAGTGCTCCATGTACACGCCTTGCCGCGCCAGCTGCCGCATGTCGTCCAGCGTGGCATCGACCACATAGGTCGGATGGTTGACCAGGATGCGCTTGACCCCGCGCGCCCGCGCCTCGTCGAACAGGGGCCACATTTCGCTGATGTGCAGATGGCCGCCCGACAGGACGACGTCCGCCTCGGCAATCAGATCCAGGATGTCCTTGACCTCGGGCTTGAGGCGGCCTTGCGCATCCAGCACGGTCAGGGGCTCGGGCTCGATCATCTTGCGCTTGGTCTGCGGAAACTTGTCGGTAAAGTGCGCATCGGCCTTGTGATGGTCGATGTGGTTCTTCGATGAAAACGTCGGCATCCATACCAGCCGCGCCCCCAGTTTGATGCCGTGCTCCACCGCATGCACGTTGAGTCCGCCGACCGCGTTGTTGAGCGGCACGCCCGACAGCATCAGCACGCCCAGTTCGCTGAAGTGTTTGTTGAGCAACGCGGTGACTGGCGTGGCCGAGTAGTAATGGTCTTTCAGCAGCAAGGCGCGCAGCCCGGCTTCCGACGCTTCTTTCATCGCCTCGATGTGATCGAGGTAGCGCGCCATGACCGACGGGCCGCTGTGGCAGTGCAGATCGATCGCGCCTTTGACAAGTTGATCGATCGTGGCGTCACGTTCGCGGTCGGTCGATCCGGCCACGGGTTTGGGAACGGCATTCATAGTTGTCTCCAGAGGGTCACCGACGAAGCCATGTCCATCGTTGTGTTCAGGGGATGGTCGGAAGGGGTGGCAAGATTTGCCGGACGTGTCGCCGCGTTGGCCACCACGCGCGATTGCCGGTCGGCCAACTGCGTGGCCGCGCTTCGCAGCCAGCTTTGATCGGACCCGATCACGAAGCAGCTCACGCCACGCCTGGCGTAGGCGCCGACCGCGGTGTCGTCGGCCAGAAAGATGCCTGTCGCGACGCCGGCGGCCTGCCCGGCCTCGATGATCCTGGTAATGGCCGTGTCGACGAGCGGGTGGTCCAGTTGCGTGACGCCATACGACAGGGCCAGGTCGGCCCGTCCGATGAACAGGCAATCCACGCCCGGCACGGCCGCGATCTCGGCGACGTGCTCGATGGCCGATGCATCTTCGATCTGACAGATCACGCTGACGGTGTCGTCGGATGCCGCGACGTGGTCGGCCATGCCCACAGCACCGTAGCCGCCGGCCCGCGGCGAATTGCTGAAGCCCCGCTCGCCGTCACGGTAGCGGCACATGGCCACCACGGCGCGTGCGGTGGCGGCGTCCCTGACATGGGGCACCACCACGCCGGCCGCGCCAAGATCCAGGGCGTGCAAGGCCGTCTCGGCGCGTTGATCGGCCAGGCGCACCAGGCCGGCGGTTCCGGATGCCCGGGCGGCGAGCAGGCACACGTCGAGCTGGGACGGATCGAACGACGCATGCTCGGTATCCAGCACGACCGCGTCGAGCCCGCTGGCGCCCGCGATCTCGACATGTTGAAACGCGGGGGTCTTGATGAAGCACGCGGTGACGACCTCGCGATCACGCAAGCGCTGCCGGAAGCTTTTGGCAAGCGTTGCCGATGCGGTGGCGTGCCGGGCGGTCATGCGAATTCGTGCGCCTGATGCGCGACCAGATGCTGGTAGTCCGGCCGCAGGGGGAAAAGATATCGAGGTTCAGCACCACTTCGTCCCCGACCGGTTCGGCATAGTGCATGACGTGCGGCGGTATGCGGATCATGCTGCCCGGGCCGCCTTCGACGACGTCGTCACCCACATGAAACCGCACGCGCCCCTGCACGATGACCACGAGCTGTTCGAAGTCGTGCTGATGCGGATTGGTGTCCATGCCTGGCGTGAGCCAGTTCATGACACAGATCGTGTCGTCCCCCCGGAAACCTACCCGTTCCACCCCCTTGCGCACGGTTTCCCTGGGCAGGGAATTCCAGTTGTACAGATGTGCCTGCGTCATGCTTTGCCTCCGTGTCAGCTTTAAAACGTTTCTTTTAGAAGAACATCTTTTCTTTGATAGAAACATGATAGTGAGCGCGATCTGTCGCGTCAATGGGCGGGAGCCGCGGCAAGGGAGCGTGTTTTCCCTAAGCGCAGCGTCGCGATCCATCGACGCCGTGCCGGGGCGAACTGCGCCCGAACGGCTTCCAACGTGCACGACACTGATGTCATTATTGACAACCTGTTGTCAATAATGGAAACTGGTTGTCATGCGAGAGCCATCCTTATCCAATACCGCTGATGGCATGGCGGCACTCACTGGCCTGACCCTGACGGTCTTCCGGCTGCATGGCGCGTTGCTTCAATGGGGAGACAAGCTTGTCGAACCGTTGGGACTGACCAGCGCGCGGTGGCAAATGTTGGGCGCCTTGGCGCTTGCGGGCGGGCCGCTTACCGCACCGCAGATCGGGAATGCGATGGGAGTGACACGCCAGGGAGCGCAGAAGCAGCTGAACCTGTTGCTTGAACTCGGGCTTGTCGTAGCCAGGCCTAACCCTGCGCACCAGCGTTCTCCGCTGTATGTGCTGACGTCAGCCGGCTCCCAGCTCTATGCGCGCGCCGACGCCTTGTGGAACGCGCATGTCGCCGCGATGAATCGGCACGTCCGGGCAGAGGACGCCCTGTCGGCAAAGGCCACCCTGGACACGATGCTGCGCCATCTTCTTGCTTCCGCTGACTCATCGGATAGGCCATGAAATCGAAGCTACATGCGCTTGTCGGGTCGTTCGCGCTGCTCTGTGTCGGGACCTTCTGGGCATCCACGCTCGTGTCTGAACTCTTCCTGGAGCATCACGATGTCGTGGCGGTCAAGAACGGCATCCTTGCCGCCATGTGGCTATTCATTCCAGCCATGGCTGCCACGGGGGAAGCGGGTTCGCGTTGGCGCGCAACGCGCGCAGCCGCCTGGTGCGCATCAAGATCCGCCGCATGAAGCTCATTGCCGCGAACGGTCTTCTCATCCTGTTGCCCTCGGCATTCTTCCTGGCTGCCAGGGCGAACAGCGGTCAGTTCGGCACCGATTTTTATGCCGTTCAGACAATCGAACTGGTGGCGGGTGCGGCCAACATCGTGCTGATGTCTTTGAACGTACGCGACGGGTTGAGACTTAGGGGAGAAAAAACCGCGTCCCAAGGACGCGGTTGATTGACTACGACAACTCAAACAACGATCAGTCGATCACGATGTTCGCCTGCTGGATCACCGGCCGCCACAGCGCGATCTGATCCTTGATGTACTTCGCGAATTCTTCGGGCGAGTTGTGCATCGGTTCGAGGCCTTCCTTCTTGAAGATCTCGATCGTCTCGGGGCTGTTCAAGACCTTGATGATTTCGCGGTTCAGGCGATCCACGATCGGCTTGGGCGTGCCGGCCACGGTCAGCAGGCCATACCACTGGCTGGCTTCGAAGCCTTCCATGCCCTTGGTTTCGGCAATGGTCGGAACGTCGGGCAACATGGGCAAGCGCTTGGGCGTGGCGACGGCAATGGCGCGCAGGCGTCCGCCCTGGATGTGCGGATAGAGCGGCGGCAGGCCGGTCAGCACGACGGACGTGACGCCGCCGATCAGGTCGTTCAGTGCGGGCGCGGTGCCTTTGTAGGGCACGTGCTGGAGCTGGATGCCGGCCTTGAGCTTGAAGTACTCCATGGCCAGGTGCGCGGCGCTGCCATTGCCGCCCGACGCGTAGTCGTAGCCGTTGGGTTTGGCCTTGGCGGCTTTGATGAGTTCGTCCACATTCTTGACGTCCAGGCGCGACGCGTTCACGGCGAGGACGTTCGGGACGGCAGCCACCAGCGACAGGGGCGCGAAGTCCTTAACCGGGTCGTAAGGCAGCTTGCGGTACATGGTGGCGTTGGCGCCAAACGTGCCGATGGCGCCCATGATGATGGTGTAGCCATCGGGAGCGGCCGCCTTGGCAGCTTGCGTGCCGATGATGCCGCCGGCACCCGGCTTGTTTTCGACGATGATCGTCTGGTTGAGCGCGGCGCCCAGCTGCTTGCTCATCACGCGGGCGATGATGTCGGTGCTGCCGCCGGGGGTGAAGGGCACGATCAGCGTGATCGGGCGTGTCGGATAGCTGTCGGCGGCCTGGGCAGAGCCCACGATGCACAGGGCGGCCAACATCGAAACTACAACAGGGTGCTTCTTGAACATGACGTCTCCTCGTCGTTCGGATACTCGGGAATGAGGCGGTTCGTAATGCCGCCTTTCAACAAAACAGAAATCTAAGAAACCTGGCCGCGGTGGCGGGCTTCGATGCTGGCGTGCCGGGCAAGCAGCCGCCGCGCGCGTTCGACCACGGGTACGTCGATCATCTTGCCATCGATCTGGAACGACGCCCGGCCTTCGGCTTCGGCCTGGACGTTCGCTTCCAGCAGGCGGCGCGCGTACGCCACGGCCTCGGCGCCGGGTCCGTATTCCTCGTTGACGACAGCAACCTGTCCGGGATGCACGCAGCTTGCGCCATCGAAACCGAACTGACGCGACCGGCGCACCATCGCGCGAAAGCGATCCATGTCGGAAAAGTCCGCGACCGACGCAATGAAGCCCAGCGGCATGACCCCTGCGGCGCGGGCCGCCAGGATCATGCGTTGTTTGGGCATCAGCAGGGCTTCATCGGTCGGCTCGAAGCCGCCGTTCAACGCGAAATCCTCGCCGCCGATATTGATCGCCACCATCCGTGCCGACGCGCGTGCGATCTCGGTCATGGCCTCGAACGCATCGGGCGTTTCGATCATGGCCATCAGCCGCGTGTGGCCCAAAGGAAGGCCTTGGCGGACCTCCAGTTCACTGACCAGCTCGTCGATCAGGCGCACGTGCGACGCGCCGTCGACCTTGGTGATGGCAATGCCATCGACTTCGGGCAGCACGCAGGCTTCGATGTCCCGCACGGCCAGGGACAAAGGACGGTTGATGCGCACCACGACATCGGCGCCCCCCTGCCGTACCGTGCGCGCGGCGGCCTGCAGGCCGAGACGCGCCGTTGCCTTTTCGGACATCGGCACGCTGTCTTCCAGGTCCAGAATGATGGCGTCGGCGCCTCGGGTGTGCGCCTTGTCGACGAACTTGGAGACGTTGGCGGGCACATACAGCAGCGATCGCCACACGGGCAATTCCCGCCTTGGAATGGACCCGGTCATGCCTGCGCCTGTGCGGATTCGGCGGCCGCGGGCTTCCGGGCCTTGGGCGCGTACTGCGCCACCGCGCCGGCGGCAATCATTTCCTCGATCTGCGCGTCGCTGTAACCCACCTCCTGCAGCACTTCGCGGCTGTTCTCGCCAATGTGCGGCGCGATATTGCGCAACGCAGGCGTGTAGGTCGCGAAGCGCACCGGGTTGCGCAGATTGGTCAACGTGCCCTCGGTCGGATGTTCCACCTTCTGGAACAGGCCGGTGTCCGCCAGGTGCGGATCGTCAAGCACCGAGTCCAGTGTGTGCATGGGCATGGCAGGCAGGTCTTCGGCTTCCAGGATGGCCAGCCATTCGGCGGTCGTCTTGGTCGCGAAGATCTCATTGCGGATGCGGAACATCTCGCCAATGTTCTCGAAGCGGTCCTTCTTGTCCGCAAAGCGAGGGTCGACGCTCAGTTCGGGGCGACCGATCGCGCGGAACATGGCATGGACCTGCGGATCGGTGTTGGCCGTCATGCAGATGTAGCCATCCAGCGTCTTGATCGGGCGCGAATTGGGATTGAGCAGACGGCTGTCGCCCGCGCCGCCCAGGGGCGGATCGAAGGTCTTCAGGAACATGTGCTCGGCCAGCACGAAGGCGGCCATGCTTTCGAACATGGGCAACTCGACCACCTGCGGGCCACCGTAGCGCAGCCGTTGCACCACGGCCAGCAGCAGGCAGTTGGCCAGCATGACGCCCACCGTGCGGTCGGCAATCACCATGGGCACATAGCGCGGCACGCCGTCGGTGCCATCGTTAATGGAAGCCAGGCCCGAAGCGCCCTGGATGATGGAGTCGTACGCCGGCTTGTCTTTGTAGCGTCCTTCCTGGCCGAAGCCGACAACGCTGCAATAGATCAGGTCGGGCTTGAGCTTCTGCAGGTCTTCGGGCGCCAGGCCCAGGCGCGCCGCGGCCTGCGGACGCATGTTGTGGACGACGGCGTCGGCGGTGGCGATCAGCTTCTTCAACGAATCCAGCGCGCCTGGCTTCTTCAGGTCAAGCGCCAGGCTTTTCTTGTTGCGGTTCAGGTGCAGATACTTGCCCGACATGCCCGGCGTGGTGGGCGAGCGGCCACCGATCCAGCGCGACAGATCGCCGGTCGGGTGTTCGATCTTGATGACTTCCGCGCCAAAGTCGGCCAGGATCTGCGTGGCCAGCGGGCCCACCACGACCTGGGTCAGGTCGACGATACGCAGGCCGTCAAGGGGCGCGCGCTGACCGTTGGCGGACGTTGTGGCCGCATGCATTTCCGTGCTCATGTCTTGCTCCCGTCAGCCAGCGTGGCCTGCCCCATCACAATGGTCTTGCCTGCTTCGCTCACCACGCGAAAACCGATAGCGCCGTCCGCTTCCCGCGCACTTTCGATATGGAAGGGCCGGCCTTCGAACAGCGGCGACGTGTTCCGTGTACTGAGGGTTGCAAACGGCAGACCCCACGCGTCGTGCAGATGTTCGATCGCGCACAGGGTCGACAGGCCGCCATTGACCACCAGGCCCGGATAGCCTTCGACGCCGGTGGCATACGGCTGGTCGTAATGAATGCGGTGTCCGTTGAAGCACAGCGCGCTGTAACGGAAGATCATGACCGGGTCGGCGGTGATGACGGGCGAGGTCTTGTCGGCCTTGAAGGCCGGCGCGGACGCCTTGGCTGCGCCCGCCGGTGCGCCCTCTTTGCCGACCGCCGACGCAGCCGTGCGATACACCACGTCCTGCTCTTCGATCACCGCGACGCCAGATGCATTGCGGATGGTGTGGCGCAAGGTCACGAACACCAGTGGCCCGGTGCTCCCTTGTTTGTTGGCGATCGATGCGATCTCGGACACCCGTTCGACGTCGTCGCCGATCAGGATGGGCGCGATGAACTGCATGCGTTTGCCCGCGAACATGCGCTTGGGCAAGGCCACCGGCGGCAGGAAATCGCCCAGGGCCGGGTGGCCATCCCGCCCGATCTGCGAGCGCGGCACCACGCGCGGAAACAGCACGCTGTACCAGCCTTGTGGCAGCGCATCGCCGCGGCGCAGCCCTGTCCGGTTCGATTCGACGGTGGCGGCCAGGCGCTCGGCCAATTGCGGGGTGACGGTATCGGTCACGGTTTCGGTGCGGCCGATCCAGCTTTGCAGATCGTCGGCGGGTGCGGCAGCGGACGGTGATGTCGCCGTGGCGGGGGTATGGCGTTCACTGTGTCTCCGTGAGATTTTCTGTATGGATGCATCCTAGCCGGGCCACCCATTTCCGAAAACTGATAAATTGCACATGTCCATTCCAAAACGCTATACCGTAAGACTGCCGCCATGAAACTTCAGCAGATCCGCGCTTTTTGTGTCGTCGTCGACGAAGCCATGAGCATTTCGCGCGCTGCGCGTGTGCTGTGCATGACGCAACCGGCCGTCAGCAAACAGATCAAACAGCTGGAAGACAGCCTGGGGGCGACACTGCTGGTGCGGTCGAAAAGCCGGCTGCTGGGACTGACGGACGTGGGCGAGGACGTGTTGCGCAGCGCCCGCGCCATGCTGGCCGCCGCGCAGGACATCGGCCTGATCGTGAACGACCATCAGCACCGCGCGCAGGGCCGGCTGGTGATCGCCACCACGCACACGCACGCGCGCTATGCGTTGCAGGACATCATTCCGAGCTTTGCTCGGCGGCATCCGGAAATCGCGCTGAACATCGTGCAGGCCAATCCCAGTGAAATCTCGGATCTGGTGCTGACGGGCCAGGCCGACCTGGGCATCTCCACCCTGCCCCCGCGCTGCCGCCGTCGGTGGTCGCGATACCCTGCTACACCTTCAAGCACGTGCTGATCGGTCCGCCCGATCACGCGGTATTCGATGGTCCGATCACGCTGGAAACCATGGCGGCCTACCCGCTGATCACCTACAGCGAACAGCATGCCATCGGCCGCCGGCTGATCCAGGCGTTCGACGACGCCGGCCTGGCGCCCAAGGTCGCGGTGCGCGGAACGGACGTGGAAGTGATGAAGTACTACGCGTCGATCGGCCTGGGCCTGGCCGTGATCCCGGTCATCGCGTATGCCAGCGACCTGGACCGCAACCTGACGGCGGCAGCCATCGATCACCTGTTTCCCACCAGCACGGTGTACGTGGTCGCGCGCCGGGGCGCCTACTGGCCGCGGCATCAATACGATTTTGTGGAGACGGTGACGCCAGGCCTGACACGGGACAAGGTCGACGAAGCGATGTCGGGAGCGATGGCGTTGGAAGGATGACGCACCGCCCGGCCCCCGGGGTGCGCGGCGAGACAATGGCGCGGTACGCCGTGGCGGCGTGCCTTGCTGGTCTCCCCGGCAGGAATCGAACCTGCATCTATCCCTTAGGAGGGGATTGCACTATCCATTGTGCGACGGGGAGACTGGCGCGGATTATACGGTATCGCCAGCGGCGATTCCGGGCAGCATGGGCACGCGAGGGCAACCGCTGCCTTCCCTGCGTCAGACCGGGGGATGCCCTCGGGCAGGACGAACGCCTGCACCGGCGGCGGCGCCCCGGTCCAGCCCTCCACTTCCACCAGCGCCGACAGCGCGCTGGGCGCCTGCGCCAGTTGCGACGTGCCCACATCCAGGGTCAGCACATTCGGATTGCCGTGGCGTTCCAGGCTGCTGCTTTGCGGGTCGAACCAGGCCCCCGTGGACATGACGACCACCCCGGGCATGACGTCGGCGTCGATCACCGCGCCCGCCAGGCAGGATCCGCGATCGTTGAACACCCGGACCACGTCGCCCGGCTGAACGCCCCGCGCTGCCGCGTCCGACGGGTGGATGCGCACGCGTTCCCGCGACGCGACCTTGGCCGCCACCGACAGCGCGCCGGCGTCCATTTGCGAGTGCAGTTTGTCGGCCGGCTGCGACGTGACCAGATGCAGCGGCCAGGTATCGGCGGCTTCGGCGCCCAGCCACTCTGCCGGGGGCATCCAGGTGGGATGCGGCGGGCAATCGGCATACCTGAAGCCGGCGATCCGTTCCGAGTACAGCTCGATCTTGCCCGACGGCGTCTTCAACGCATGCGCGACCGGGTCCGCGCGGAAGCTGTCGAACAGCACGAAGTCGCGTTCGGGCGGCGGCAGTTCGGCAAAGCCTTCCGCCCAGAAGGTGTCGAAGTCCGGAATGGGGAAACCGCCACGCGCCCAGCCCTTGGCCATGCCATCGAAGATGTGCCGCAGCCATTCCATTTCGTTGCGGCCTTCGGTAAATGCCGCTTCGTGCCCGGCCATGGCGGCCAGTTCGCGGTAGATCTCGAAATCGTTGCGGCTGTCGGCTTGCGGCGGCAGGGCCTGGTGCATCGCCAACACGAACCGGTCCCGGGACGACCCGCCAATGTCATTGCGTTCCAGGGTAGTGGTGGCCGGCAGCACGATGTCGGCGCGCCGCGCGGTGGGCGTCCACCAGCTTTCATGTACGACGATGGTCTGCGGCTTTTGCCAGCCGCGCACCAGCTTGTTCAAGTCCTGATGATGATGGAAAGGATTGCCGCCCGCCCAATACACCATCTGGATATCGGGATAGGTATCGTGGCGGCCGTTGAATTCATACGGCTGTCCTGGGTAGAGCAACATGTCGGACAGACGCGAGACCGGAATCGACTTGCCCAGCGGGTTGGCGCCCGAACCCATTTCCGGACCGGGAGCGTCGGGCCGCGGATTGCCCACGCCGTTCATCGACCCATGCCCGAATGCGAAACCGCCGCCCGGCAGCCCGATCTGGCCGATCGCCGCGGCCAGCGCAATGCAGGTCCAGTAGGGCTGTTCTCCATGGTGGGCACGCTGCAAGGACCAGGTGCAGGTCAGCAGACTGCGCGTGGCGGCGGCGTCCCGCGCCAGCTGGCGCACCGTGCCGGCCGACACGCCGGTGATGCCTTCGGCCCACGAAGCGTCCTTGACCAAGCCGTCGGTCACGCCCATCACGTAGTCGGCCAGCGGTTCGAAACCCACGCAATGCGAGCGCACGAAGGCGCGGTCATGCAGGCCCGCGTCGATCAGGGTATGCAGCATGCCCAGCATCAGGGCCGTGTCGGTGTTCGGACGGATCGGGATCCACCTCGCGCCCAGGTCGTCGGGCACATCCCCCGGGTCGGGCTGATGACAACGAATTCCACCCCGCGTCGCGCGCCTTGGCCACCCAGGCGGCGGTGGCGTGGTCCCCTGCCCCGCCGGACGTGATCTGCGCGTTGCGCAGCGCCAGGCCACCGAACGCAATGAACAGCCGCGTGTGCCCGATCACGCTTTGCCAGTCGGTCACGCGCCCCGTGACGGGCATGTAGCTGCCAATGACATGCGGCAGCAGGAACTGCGCGGCGCCCCAGCTGTAGTTGCCCGCCTGGTTGATGCAGCCGCCGCCGCTGTTCAGGAAACGGTGCGTCAGGGTGCGGGCATGATGCAGGCGTCCCGCCGACGACCAGCCGTAGGATCCGCCAAAGATTGCCGAATCGCCATAGGTGCCGCGTACGCGGCTCAGTTCGCCGGCCACCAGCGCCAGCGCCGTGTCCCAGCTGACCTCGACGAAGGCATCGCTGCCGCGCGCCGTCCGGTCGCTGCCTTCCCGCTGTTCCAGCCATCCCTTGCGCACCGCCGGCCGCCGGACGCGCAGCGGCGAATGCACCATGCCCGGCATCGACGACAGGATGGCCGACGGCGCGCTGTCGCGATGAAACGGCTCGCAATCGACAAGGCGGCCGTCCTGGACCACGGCGGTGTAGGCGCCCCAGTGCGACAGGGAAGGAAAACGTCGGATATCAGTGGTCATGAGGGCGTGACTCGGCAGGCGGGTAAGGAATCAGAGGTAATCGAGGGGCAATGCAGTGGTGTATTTCAGCTCTTCCATGGCGAAACTGGAACTGACGTCGAACAGATCGACGATCTGGATCAGCCGCTTGTACACGACGTCAAAGCCCTGGATATCGGGCGCAACGACCTTGAGCAGGTAATCGGTTTCGCCGCTCATGCGGTAGAACTCGACCACTTCGGGCATGTCACGCACGCCGGCCGCGAATTGCTGCAGCCACTGCATGTCGTGCCGGTTGGTCTTGATGGCCACGAACACCGTCACGCCCGCTCCCAGCTTCTTGCTATCCAGCAGGCACACCTGCTTGCGGATGATGCCTTCTTGCGTCAGCCGCTGAATGCGCTTCCAGCAGGCCGTGGGCGAGAGGCTGACCCGCTCGGCGATCTCGTTGACCGACAAGGTGGCATCTTCTTGCAGGATAGAAAGAATATTGCTGTCTTTTTTATCCATGGAGATTTTTCCACCATCTTAAAGTTTCGTTGATAAAAATTTTCCTAATATTCTAAAGATTGCCGATCAATAAGGAAATAATTTTCCAGCGTCCGGAAATTACACTTTCGTTACGAGGTGGCAAGCACCGAGCATCCTTTACAGCACAGGTTCTGAATGAAAGAGACAACCCAATTGATCGCGGCCGGCCGGCACCCGGAACGTTTTGCCGGCATGGTGAACACCCCCGTGTTTCGTGCGTCCACCATCCTCTTCCCCACGCTGGCCGATTGGGAAAAGACCAAGAAGCGCCGCGCCGCCGACGAAGCCGGCGTAAGCACCTATGGCCGTTTTGGCACCCCCACCCACCATGCGCTGGAAGAGGCGATCGCCGAACTGGAAGGCGGCCACCGCACCCTGGTGTGCCCGTCGGGGCTGGCTGCCGCGGTGTCGGCGCTGACCGCCCTGCTGTCGGCTGGCGATCACATGCTGGTCACCGACAGTTCGTATTCGCCGACCCGCACGTTCGCCACTCGCGTGCTGGGCCGGTATGGCGTTGAAGTCGAATCCTATGATCCCTGCTGCGGCGCCGACATTGCGTCGATGATGCGACCGAACACCAAGGTCGTCTATGTGGAATCTCCCGGATCCGAAACGTTCGAGATCCAGGACATCCCGGCGATTGCCGAGGTGGCTCACCGTCACGGCGCCGCCGTGGTGATGGACAACACCTGGGGCACGCCGCTGTTCTACAAACCGTTTGCCCACGGCGTGGACGTGTCGATCCAGGCGGCCACCAAGTATCTGGTGGGCCATTCCGACGCGATGCTCGGCACGGTCACCGCCAACGCAACCTACTGGCCCAAGATCAAGCAGACCACCTACGACCTGGGCCAGACGGCCGGTCCGGACGACGTCTACCTGGCGCTGCGCGGCCTGCGGACCCTGTCCGTGCGCCTGCACCAGCACTGGTCGTCGGGCGTCCTGGTGGCCAAGTGGCTGGAATCGCGTCCCGAAGTCGAAGCCGTCATGCATCCGGCCTTGCCCAGCCATCCGGACCACGCGCTGTGGAAGCGCGACTTCACGGGCGCCTGCGGACTGTTCGCGATGGTGCTCAAGCCGGTGTCGCCGGCCGCCGTCGAAGCCTTCATCGACAACCTGGCGCTGTTCGGCCTGGGCGTATCGTGGGGCGGCTTCGAAAGCCTGGCCCTGCCCTTCACGCCCGGTGATCGCACCACCAAGCGCTGGAACTTCAGCGGCCAGGGCATCCGTATCCACGTCGGCCTGGAAGATCCGCACGATCTGATCGCGGATCTGGAAAAAGGCTTTGCCGCATTGGCCCGTGCCGAAGCCAAAGCAGCCTGATATCCGAATTAGCTTATAACCACGGCGCCGTGGCGCCCGCCCTGAAACCGACCCTCTCGGCGTTACAATGCCGGGATACACGAACAGTAGGAATCGCAATGTCCAAGATGAAGATCGAAGGTTCTTTCGTCGCGCTGATCACGCCATTCAACCAGGACGGCAGCGTCGACTTCGAAGGGTTCCGCACGCTGTTGCAGTGGCAGGAATCGCAGGGAACGTCGGCCGTGCTGATGATGGGCTCGACCGGTGAAGTCTCGATGCTGTCGCAAGCGGAACGTCACAAGATCATTGCCGAAACCGCCAAGATGAAGACCGGCAAGATGAAGTTCTTCTACGGCTGCACCGGCAACAATACCGAGACCACGATCGACTACCTGCGCTTTGCGAACGCCAATGGCGCCGACGGTGCGATCCTGGCGGCGCCTGCGTACATCTGCGCACCCGAAGACGCCATCGAAGACTACTTCCTGGAAGTGGCCGACGCGACCGATCTGCCGCTGGGCATCTACAACAACCCGCCGCGCGTGAAAAGCGACCTGCACTGGGACAACCTGCTGCGCATCTTCAAGCACCCCAACTATGTGGTGCACAAGGAATCGACCACGCGCGTGGGCCAGGTGGCCCAGGTGCTGGCCGCCCGCCCCGACGTGTCGGTCATGTGCTGCGATTCGCCCAACCTCGGCCTGGTCGTTCCGACCATGAGCCTGGGCGGCCACGGCACCGCCAACATGACCGGCAACATCGCGCCGGCCGAACTCGCCACGATCTCCAAGCCCTGGCATACGCCCGACGTGTCGACCAGCTTCCGCGATTCGTACCTGGGTCTGCTGCCGATGCTCCATTACTCGTACTCGGCCATCAACCCGGTCGCGATCAAGTCGCTGATGAAGGCCGTGGGCCTGCCTGCCGGCGAACTGCGCAAGCCGCTCAAGGCCATGGCGCCGGAAGGCCTGAAGAAGGGTCTGCGCATCGTCAAGGAACTCGAACTCGACAAGCAATACGGCTGGAGCTCGCCTGAGCTGAAGTCGATCTGATCGCGGCGGATACCTTTCATGGATCTCGGCATCAACGGCAAGACCGCCCTGGTTTTCGGGGGCAGCAGGGGCATGGGCCGCGCGGTTGCGCAGCAGCTGTCCAGTGAAGGCGTGCACGTCGTGATCGCGGCGCGTACGCAGGCCACGCTGGAAGCGGCGGCGTCCGAGATCACCGCGCACACGGGTACGCCCGTGCGCTGGGTGATCGCCGACATCACGACCGAAGCGGGCCGCGACGCCGCCCTGGCGGCCTGCCCGGCGCCGGACATCCTGGTGAACAACGCCGATGGCCCCGAGCCGGGCGACTTCCGCACCTGGACGACCGACGACTGGCATGCGGCCCTGGATTCGATGATGCTGGGCCCGATCGAGATGATCCGGCGCACGGTGGACGGCATGATCGAACGCAAGTTCGGCCGCATCGTCAACATCGTGTCGCGCAGCGTGAAGACGCCGCAGATCGAACTGGGGCTGTCCAACGGCGCGCGTTCGGGTCTGGTCGGCTTCGTGGCCGGGCTGGCACGCCAGACGGTACGGCACAACGTGACCATCAACAATCTTCTTCCTGGCGTATTTGCGACCGACGCGCAGCGCCGGCACATCAACGGCATGCTCGACACGACCGGCAAGACCTTCGACCAGTTGTGGGAAGAGCGAGGCAGCAACAATCCGGCGGGCCGCTACGGCCGCGCCGAAGAACTGGGTGCGCTCTGCGCGTTCGTGTGTTCGGCGCACGCCGGCTACATGACCGGGCAGAGCCTGCTGATCGACGGCGGAGGATACCCCGGTACGTTCTAGCAAGCAGGGAGGGGAGGCGCAAACAATCACACTATCAACTCGTTGGGGAAACTTGCAATGACGCGCTCAAATCGCCGCACGTTCGTGCGCCACACTGTTGTCCTGGCGGGCGCGGCTGCGCTCGCCCACGCCGGTCTTGCCACGGCCCAGTCCTACCCTACCCGTCCGGTCACGATCGTCGTGCCGCACGCGCCAGGCGGCGCGGTGGACAGCGTCGCGCGCATCTTTGCCGACAAGCTGAAAGACGAGTTGAAGCAGTCGGTCATCGTCGAAAACCGGGCCGGCGCATCCGGCATGATCGGCGCGCAGCATGTCGCCCGGTCGGAAGCCGACGGCTACACCCTGTATGTGAACGCGTCGATCCACTCGATCAATCCCCTTCTGTACAAGAAAAGCATCAAGTTCGACGCGGTCAAGGATTTCACGCCCGTCAGCATGCTGACGCAAGGCGCGCTGATCTTCAGCGTGCCGCCAACGGTGGGCGCGACCTCGGTGTCGGACCTGATCGCCAAGTTCAAGGCCAGCCCCAATCGCTACAGCTTCGCCACCAGCGGATTCGGTTCGGCGGGTCACCTGGGCGCGGCGCAATTCCTGTATGAAAACGACCTGGGCCAGATCCCGATCGTGCTGTACAAGGGCGCGGCTCCGGCCTTGCAGGATCTGGTCGGTGGCCAGGTGCAGGCCATGATGGATCCGATGCTGTCGTCGCTGCCCTTCGTCAAGGCCGGCAAACTGACTGCGCTGGCCGTCACGGGCGCCAAGCGCAGCCCCTTGTTGCCCGACGTGCCCACCCTGCGTGAATCGGGCATGAAGGACTTCGAGCTGTATTCCTGGTATGGACTGTGGGCCCCCGCGAACCTGCCGCCCGCCATCGTCAAGCAACTGGACGACGCGTCGTCGCGCATCATGGCCCAGCCCGACATGAAGTCCAAGCTCGAAACCTTCGGCTTCGAATCGGCCTACAGGAACTCGGCCAACTTCGCCAAGTTCATCGACGCCGAGACCGCCCGCTACAAGGTCGTGATCGAAAAAGCCAACATCACGGTGGATTGAGTCCAGATCCATGAAAGTTCTCGTGCTGGGTGCGGGTGTCGTCGGTATCGCGACGGCGTATTTCCTGTGGCGTGATGGCCATGACGTCGTGGTGGTCGATCGGCAGTCCGGACCCGGCCGGGAAACGAGCTACGGCAATGCGGGCGGCCTGTGCCCCAGCTTTGCCGGCCCCTGGGCCGCGCCCGGCATGGTGGCCAAGGTGCTCAAGATGTCAATGCAGCCGGATTCACCCATCCGGTTTTCATTGGGACTCGACCCCCGCAAGATCCAATGGATCCTCCGGTGGATGCAGCAATGCACCCCCGACCATTTCCGCGTCAACAAGCTGCGCATGCAGCGGGTGGCGCATTACAGCCTGCGCTGCCTGAAAGGCATCGCGGCCGAAGCGCCGCTGACCGGTTTCGACTTTCATGACGGCGGCACGCTGCAGATCTTCCGCACCGACGCCGAACTTGAAATCGGCCGCCTGTCGGCCAAGGCGCTGGACGAATTCGGCGTGCCCTGGAAACTGCTGGGTCCGCAAGAACTGGCTGCCGTCGAACCGGCCATGGCGCATTCCACCGTGGCCGTGGCTGGCGCCTTGCACATGCCGGCCGATGCGTCGGGCGACAGCTACAAGTTCGTGAATGAACTGGCGGCGTTCCTGGCGGCGCGCGGCGTGACCTTCCGGTACGACACGCAGGTGCAGCTGATCCGCACCGCGGGCGGCCAGGTCGAGTCGGTGCTGACCGACAGCGGCGCCCTGCAGGCCGACAGCTACGTGGTGGCGCTGGGCAGCCATGCGCCTTTCCTGGTCTCGCCGCTGGGCATCCGCTTGCCCGTCTACCCGCTGAAGGGCTATTCGATCACGGTGCCCGTAACGGAAGCGGATGGGAACGCGGATGTGACGTCCGCCGTCCCCCGCGTCGCCATCATGGACGAGCACAACAAGATCATGATGTCGCGGCTGGGCAATCGCATCCGCGCGGCGGGCATGGCCGAGCTGACCGGCTACGGCCTGGAACTGGATGCCCAACGCAAGGCGCTGATCGAGCGCGTCGTCAGGGAACTGATCCCGAACGGCCTGGATTTCGGCAAAGTGGAATTCTGGGCGGGGCTGCGTCCCATGACACCCGATGGCCCGCCCATCCTGGGCCGCACGAAGTATCCCAACCTGTTCCTGAACAGCGGCCATGGGTCCAATGGCTGGACCCAGTCCTGCGGCACCGGCAAGATCGTGGCCGATATCGTGCACGGGCGCACCCCCGATATCGAGCTGGATGGTCTGACCGCCGAGCGGTTCAGCGCCTGACCGCCCCCCGTAGCATTCTGCAATATCCCGTCACAGCGCTGACGAGATGTTGCAGCGCACATCGATGGCGGGACCTTCGCAGCGGTGCGATCGTGTAAAGCGTGCAACGTCTCGGTAAACCTGACAGACGCACATCAATGACTTACACCTTTTACGCCAACGGAAACCGCAGCGGCATTTTCTTTGCTTCATGCTCGTCGTTCACCGCATACCACGCTGACCGTAGAGACGAACATGCAAATTGGCCGATACCGACTTTCCGAAGGCACACCCAACCGCCGAGGCGCGACCTGGGATGGCAAGGGCACCAACTTCGCCCTTTTTTCGGCCCACGCCGAGCGCGTGGAGCTGTGCCTCTTCGACGCCAAAGGTGAGACCGAACTCGAGCGCATCGAACTGCCCGAATACACCGATGAGGTGTTCCATGGTTACCTGCACGACCTGCCTCCAGGCACTGTGTACGGCTACCGGGTCTACGGACCCTATCTTCCGCTGGAAGGCCATCGCTTCAATCCCAACAAGCTGCTGCTCGACCCGTATGCCAAGGCGCATATCGGCGAGTTGACCTGGGCGCCGGAAGTGTTCGGTTATCAGATGGGCCATGAAGACGGCGACCTGTCGTTCGACGATCGGGACAGCGCCCGTTTCGTGCCGAAATGCGTCGTGGTCGATGAGACTGCGCCGGTCGAACGGCCTACCGGCCTGCTGGTGCCGTGGGATCGCACAGTGTTTTATGAAACCCATGTGGCAGGCTTTACCAAGCGTCATCCGAACGTGCCCGAGGCTCTGCGAGGGACCTTTGCCGGCCTGCAGCAGCAAGAGGTGATCGACTACATTCGCACGCTGGGCGTGACGTCGGTCGAACTGCTGCCCATTCACACCTTCGTGAACGACAGCTACCTGCTTGAAAAAGGCATGAAGAACTACTGGGGCTACAACACCCTGGGCTTCTTTGCGCCGGACCCCCGTTATTTCTCGGGTGAGGCCGTGCAGGAATTCAAGGACATGGTCGACCGCCTGCACGAGGCGCGGCTGGAAGTGATTCTTGACGTGGTCTACAACCACACCGCCGAAGGCAACGAGATGGGGCCGACCCTGTCGTTCAAAGGCATCGACAACGCGTCGTACTACCGCCTGATGCCGGAAGAAAAGCGCTACTACATCAATGACAC
Source organism: Pigmentiphaga litoralis (assembly GCF_048632615.1). Classification (GTDB taxonomy): domain Bacteria; phylum Pseudomonadota; class Gammaproteobacteria; order Burkholderiales; family Burkholderiaceae_B; genus Pigmentiphaga; species Pigmentiphaga litoralis_B. Next base: position 4,233,313 of record NZ_CP184479.1, on the reverse strand, counting down.
GGGTACCGGCAATACGCTGAACCTGAGCCATCCACGCACACTGCAGATGGTGACGGACAGCCTGCGTTACTGGGTGACGGAGATGAAGGTCGACGGCTACCGCTTCGACCTGGCCACGATCCTTGGCCGCGAAGACCACGGTTTCGACGAGGGCGGCGGCTTCCTTGACAGCTGCCGTCAGGACCCGATCCTGTCCAACATCAAGCTGATTGCCGAGCCGTGGGATTGCGGCCCCGGCGGCTACCAGGTTGGCGGCTTCCCGCCGGGCTGGGCCGAATGGAACGACCGCTATCGCGACACCGTCCGCAGCTTCTGGAAGGGTGACGAAGGCACGGCGGCCGACTTTGCCACGCGCATCACGGCATCGGGCGACAAGTTCAACCGCCGCGGCCGCAAGCCATGGGCAAGCGTCAACTTCATTACCGCGCACGATGGCTTCACCCTGAACGACCTGGTGTCGTACAACGAGAAGCACAACGAAGCGAACGGCGAAGACAATCGCGACGGCCATTCCGACAACAAGTCGTGGAACTGCGGCGTGGAAGGCCCGACCGACGATCCGGAAATCATCAACCTGCGCGAGCGCCAGAAGCGCAACCTGCTGGCGACGCTGCTGCTGTCGCAGGGTACGCCCATGCTGCTGGCGGGTGATGAAATCGGCCGCACCCAGCAAGGCAACAACAACGCCTATTGTCAGGACAATGAGATCAGCTGGCTGGATTGGGAAGGCATCACCGACGAGGGCCACGCGCTGCACGAGTTCACTCGCAAGCTGCTGTTCCTGCGCCGCCAGCTGCCGGTGCTGCGCCGCAGCCGTTTCTTCACGGGCGAATACAACGAAGACCTGGATGTCACGGACGTGAAGTGGCTGTCCCCTGCCGCTACCGAACTGACGAGCGAACAATGGGCCGATGCGTCAATGCGGTGCTTTGGCATGGTGATCGATGGCCGCGCACAGGCAACGGGCATCAAGCGCCCCGCGTCGGACGCGACCCTGCTGATGGTGTTCAACGCCTATCACGACACGGTCAACTTCACGCTGCCGAACATCCCCGGCCCCGACCAGTGGACCTGCATTCTCGACACCAACATGCCGGTGCGCGAGGATCTGCCGGTCTTCAATTCGGGCGATGAATATCAGGTCACGGGCAACTCGATGCTGGTGTTCGCGCTGGAAGCCAAGGGCGCGACCGGCAAGGTGTTCGAGAAGATCGAAACCCGCATGACGGATACGTCGCCTCCAGCGGCGCTGTAAGGGTGTGGCCACCCGTTGAAAGACGGGTGCGATGGCCTTGACGAAAAATGCCCCGTGGACTGCGCAGGTCCATGGGGCATTGTTCATGGCGCGCCCTTGCAGGTCGCAGCGGGCGAAGTCATGGGGTGCGTGTGCGCCTTGCGTGCCACGCCGGGCGCTTCATCAGTCGAGCGCGATATTGGCCGTTTCCACCACCTGCTTCCATTTTGCCGACTCGTCTCGCATCAGCGATCCCAGCTTTTCCGGCGATCCCCCGCCGACGTTCGCGCCATACTGCTCGAGCTTGGCGCGGGCTTCGGGAGAGCTCAGGATGGCGTTGATCTCCTTGTTGAGCTTGTCAACGACCGGCTTGGGCATGCCGGCCGGGCCCGCCACCGCGAACCACACCGACGCGTCGATATCCACGCCCTGCTCGCGCGCGGTCGGGATATCGGGCAGGCCGGCAAAACGTTTGGCCGACGTGACCGCCAGGCCGCGCATCTTGCCGCCCTGGATCTGCGGAATGAAGGCGGTGATCGGCGCGATGATCGCGTGGATGGACCCGCCCATCAGGTCTGCCATGGCAGGCGTGTCGCCTTTGTAGGGCACGCCCAGCAGATCGACCTTGGTATTGTGGCGCCAGAGTTCGAACGCCAGATGGCCGATGGTGCCCTTGCCCGGATTGCCGACCGAATACTTGCCCGGCGCGGACTTGGCCAGCGCCATGAACTCCTTGAGCGAGGCCGCCGGGGTCTTGTCGTTCGACACGATCACCAGCGGGATCTCTCCCACCAGCACGACGGGCGCCAGGTCCTTGTCGGCATCGAAGGGCATTTGCTTGTACAGATACTTGTTGTTCGCCAGCGGGCCCGAGGTCGTCAGCGCCAGGGTATAGCCATCCGGCGCCGCCTTAGCGACCTGATCGGTACCGATGTTGCCGGCGGCGCCAGGACGGTTGTCGACCACCACCTGTTGTCCCATGCTCTGGCTCAGCTTGTCGCCGATCAGACGCGCGACGGCATCGGTGCTACCCCCGCCGGGAACGGCACGACCAGGCGGATCGGTTTGACGGGATAGGCGGCATCGGCAGCCATCGCCGCGCCGGGCGCCCCGGTCGCCGCCAAGGCGGCCAGCGCCGATGTCAGGGCAAGGCCGCGTGCGGCTGCGCGCGCGGGCATGCGGTAATGTGCGTAGGTCATGGTTGTCTCCGTTTTTATGATGATGTCTTCAGTGCCCGGGCAGCGGTACCCGGGTTCGATCCAGTTCTTCAAGGATGGCGGGTAGCCGGTCCGTGGCGGTCTGCCGCAGGCTGTCATACAGGCTGTTGCCATGCGCATCGATCCCGACGGTGGCCGGGCCCAGTCCTTCCACGCGCAGGGTCACCAGGCGGAACTGCGAGATGTATTCCTCCCAGTCCACGGCCACGACTTCCTTGATCGCGCGGGCCAGCAGGGTTGCGCCACCGCCCAGGAACGACAGATAGATGCAGCCGACCTCCTGCATGGCCTTGACGCTCTCGGCATCCAGGCCGCCCTTGCCGCCGATCACCCGCAAACCATAGGCACGGATCAGCGTGGGCATGAAGGCGGTATAGCGGGTGCTGGTCGTCGGGTTCATGTACAGCGCTTCATGACCCGACGGCGTATCGGCTTCCCGGTTGTAGGAACTGAGATGCAGGAAGGCGCCGCCGTGCAGGTCCACGGGCAAGGCCTCTCCGCGCGCCGCGCAATCGATCATGCGCTGGTGGGTGGGCAGCCCGATGGTGACGACGATGTCTCCATCCAGGTAGACCAGATCGCCCGCGCGAACCGCTGCGATGTCTTCGGCGGTCACGGGCAGGGTCAGACGATGGGTGGTGCTCATGACAGTGCTCCTACTCGATCCTGACCACGCGGCCATCGTTATAGATCCGCGCGCGGGTGCGGCGGTTGATCCAGCAATTGAACGCGACGGCCACCGGTGTGAAGCCATGGCCCGACGAGTAATCGATGTGCACGGCCATGGCCGTGGTGTCGCCGCCAGTGCCCATGGGACCGAAGCCGGTGGCGTTGATGGCCTTGAGCAGGCGCTGCTCCATGTCGGCCAGGATGGGGTCCGGGTTCTCGTGGCCGAAGGGGCGCAGCACGCATTCCTTGGCCATCCTTGAGGCGGTGTCGAACGTGCCGCCGATGCCCACCCCGACCACGATGGGCGGACAGGGTTGCGAGCCGGCCTTGAGCACCGAGTCCAGCACGTAGCGTTCGATCACTGCGAGCGACGGATAGACAAAGGTCTCGATCGATTCCCATCGGCCGGTGCCCAGGGCCTTGGGCGCGCAGATGATCTCGATATAGTCGACTTCGTCAACCATATCGAACGACACGATAGGCATGTTCTTGCCGACGTAGCTGCGTTGCAGGGTCAGCGGATTGGTGACCATCTGCAGGATGGGAGGGTCGATCCGGGCCGCCAGGTCGGCAAAGCCATCGACGATGGCCTGACGCACGCTGCCCGAGAACGACACCTGCGTGCCGACCTTGATCGAGTAGGTCGGCACGCCAACGTCCGAACACACCAGGTGGTCTTCGCGTTCGGCGGCATCGGCGCTATGCAGCATGATGCGGAAGGTGTTCTTCGCGACATCGGTGCGTTCCCGCTCGCTGGCGCGCGCCAGTTCAAGCTGGGTGTCGTCCGGGACTTTCTTCAACGACCACTCGTACAGAGAGGACGTGACTGACCGGATCAGTTCACTGGAAATTGCCATGGGCCACCCGCCGCAGAAGACTGCGGCGTCTCCTGTTTTGGGGGGTAAGGAACGTGCTGGCCGAAGGATGCGCCAAGCGCGATGGCCGCGCCATAGGGACTGACGGTAGTTTCACGCAGTGAAATGCACACCTGTCGCCCCTCCGTTACCCATGCCCGTCCGGATCTGAATGGAGCACGGGTCTCCGGTCGGCATGGCCTCCAGTCAGGCCTCTCCGTAGATGCCCGCCATGCGCGCCCGCTGCACCGCCATGCTGAACACCGTCTTCAACAACGGCACGTCGATGTGGGCCGCGTCCGCCGCCTCGATGGCCGCACCGACGATGCTGTCCAGTTCCACGCTGCGGCCCGCTTCCAGGTCCTGCAGCATCGACGTCTTGATGTGCCCCAGCTTGCGGGTTTCGCCAATGCGCTGTTCCGGCGCGATGTCCAGGCCGATTCCCAGGGTGTGGCTCAATGCCAGCAGCTCGTGCATCATGCCGACGAACAATTGTTCGAGCCCCGGGTCGGCCAGCATCAGGTCGGTCGGCGATTGGGTCAGCAGACTGACCGGATTGAAGCAGGCGTTGCCCAGCAGCTTGGCCCAGATGTCGCGACGGATATCCGGACTGGCGGTGGCCACGAACCCCGCATCCGCGAACATCGCCGCTACCCGATCGGCCCGTTCGCTGGACTGCCCGGACGGCTCGCCGAACACGACCTTGTTGCCCGACGCGTGCACGACCTGCCCAGGCGCGGAGGTGGAGCACGAGGCAATCACGACCGCTCCAATGACATGCGCCAAGGGAATCGACGCCTCGATCCCGCCATCCGGATCCACGCGCTTCAATCGCGTGCCGGACAGCACCACCCCTTCATTCAAGAAGAACCACCACGGAATGCCATTGAGCGCTGGAATGACGATCGTGTCTGGCCCGATCAGCGGACCGATGGCTGCGGCGACGGCGGCCAGTGCGGGCGCCTTGACCGTGATGATGACGATGTCCTGTACCCCCAGCTCGGCCGCGCGGTCCGACGCCCGCACCGGGTGCGCCGTCTCGGCGCCGCCTGACGTCAACCGGATGCCGTGCTCTTGCAGGATCCCTGTCAACGCCCCCCGGGCGAGCACGCTGACGTCATGCCCGGCCCCGGCCAGCCGCGCCGCAAAGAATCCGCCAATCGCTCCCGCACCGACCACACAGACCCTTGCCGCCCCGACCTTTGCACCCATCCCTTCCTGCGCCATGCCAGCCCTCTTCGATAACCATTGAAATGCGGCTGATGTTACGCCAGGGGGCAGCGGCGGATGATAACGATGACGCGGCGTTTCATTCTGGTGACGGGTTTGGGTAATTCGGGGGGGTGTTTGCTGGGGGCTTCGGTTGGTGTGCGCTCGGAAGGTTGCTTGCTGGGGGCTTCGGGTTGCGTGCACTCGGAAGGGCTCTTGCTCGGAGCCCGGACGGAGCGGACAGTCGCATTGAAAGGCCGAGCTTGCGGGTCCCGGCCTACGCCGGGCCCTCGCGTTGCAAAGCCTTCCAATGCGACTGTCCGCTCCATCCCAGCAGCAGGAAAATCCTGCGGCATGCCGTCTTTGTTTTTCCACCCGCGCGGCGCACGCCGCCCTCCGCCCTATCCCAACACGCTGCGCACCGACCCTCTCGCACCTGAGGCCGGTGCGGGGAGTCGCATTGGAAGGCTTTGCAAGCCCAGGCCCGGCGTAGGCCGGGACCCAGCGAGCTCGGCCTTTCAATGCGACTCCCGCGGCGGCCGCGCAAGAACTCCCCACCGCCACCCAGAACACCAACAGCCGAACAGAAAAGACCGCCCATCACCGAACAAGACACCACCGCCCACCTCAGCAAAAACTCACGTCAACGCAAGAAAACAACTCAAAACACCTGCCACCTGACACCCCCGGAAACAACACAACAGTTCCGAGTAAAATCCCCGCATTCCACGATCCAAGAATCGTTTCGCGCCAGACGCCTCACCCTGGACCCGCGCCGAAAGCCGGTCCACCGACGGAGTCCCCGGCGCATGCTGCGGTCACCCCCCGTCCCCTGCAGGAGAGTCACTGTGGCCTTATGGAGTTCCCTGGCGCTGGTCGGCCTCTTCGTCATCTGGGCGCTCGCCAGCCCCACCTCGATGAGCGGCGCGATGGACGCCATGCTCGCGTTCAGCACCCGCAGCTTCGGCTGGTTCTATCTATGGGTCGTCTTCGCGCTGGTCCTCGTCTGCTTCTTTCTCGTCTGCTCCCGCTACGGCAACATCCGCCTGGGCGGCGACGATGAAAAGCCCGCGTATGACCGGAAATCGTGGTTCTCGATGCTCTTTGCCGCCGGCATGGGCATCGGCCTCATGTTCTGGGGCGTGGCCGAACCCGTCTCGCACTACCTGCAGCCTCCGCCCGGCGTCGAGCCGATCACCGCGGCTGCAGCCAACGCGTCCATGCGCTACACCTTCTTCCATTGGGGCCTCCACCCCTGGGCCATCTACTGCACCTTCGGCCTGGCCGTCGCCTTCTTCCAGTTCCGCCGGCAAGCGCCCATGACGATCAGTTCCACCCTGGGCGGACTGCCTGAGCGGTGGCGCGGCAAGTGGACCGTGATCGTCGACATCCTGGCTCTGGTGGCGACCGCCTTCGGCATTGCGACCAGCCTGGGGTTCGGGGCCATGCAGATCAACAGCGGCCTGGCGCAGCTGTTCGGCGTGCCGGTCGGCGCCCCGTCTCAGATCGTGATCATCGTGGTCGCTACGGTCGCATTCCTGACGTCGGCGCTGTCCGGCCTCGACCGCGGCGTCAAATTGCTGTCCAACATCAACCTGCTCATTGCCGTTGCCCTGGCTGCGGTCGTATTCGTCGTCGGGCCCACGGCCGCGATTCTGGACACCCTGACGACGTCCTTGGGCGGCTATATCAGCGAATTCGTACGTATGAGCCTGCGCCTGACGCCGTTCACCGGCGGCGGCTGGTTTGCCGACTGGACGATCTTTTACTGGGCCTGGTGGATCGCATGGGCTCCTTACGTGGGCCTGTTCATCGCTCGCATCTCGCGCGGCCGCACCATCCGTGAATTCCTGATCGGCGCCATGTTCGTGCCGGCGCTGACCTGCTTTATCTGGTTCGCGGTCTTTGGCGGCAGCGCGCTGCATTTCGACATTTTCCAGAATGCAGGCATCGGCCAGGCGGCGCTCAAGGAGCCATCATCGGCCCTGTTCATGCTGTTCGATTACCTGCCGATGAAGGCGCTGTTGTCCGGCGTGGCAACGGTGCTGGTCGTGGTGTTCTTCGTGACATCGGGCGACTCGGGCGTGTTCGTGATGGGCGTGATCAGCAATGGCGGTAAAGGCGATCCATCGGCCAGGCTGAAGCTGGTCTGGGGCATCCTGATCGCGCTGATCGCGATTGCATTGCTTCTGGCGGGCGGGCTGGAAGCCGTGCAGGCCATGACCATTCTGATGGCGCTACCGTTTACGGTGGTTCTGGTGGTCGTGGTGACATCGACCCTGCGCGCCGTCATGCAGGACCAGACCGAGATCGACGAGACCGAAGAAGCCTTGCACCGCGCCCTGCATTCGCAGGAAGTGCGCGACATCGTCAAACAGCACCTGCGCGCACGCGCGGGCAAGGCGCCCGACGACCCCCGATGAGCCCACTTCTTCCTGGCAGTTGGGTGCTGGCGCCGGCCATGCTGGCGATTGGGGCCATCGCGGTCGCCATCGTCGCGGGCGTGCTGCTGGCCCGCCGGCGCGCGCGGCTGGCGGCACGCACGCTGGTGTATGGCGTGACGGTGCTGGCGGTACTTGCCACCCTGACCAGCGGCGGCCTTCATGCCTATGTGGCCCTGCCCTGGCTTGCCGTGCTGATCGTGGCCGGACTGATGTTCCGGCTGCGCGAGTCGGTCCCTGTCTGCCTCGTGGCCGTCCTGACCGCCTTTTTCATCGAAATCTGGCGGGCGGTGGTCAACCCGCTGCCGGCCTTGTGGGCGATCCGCGAGCCGCCGCTGGGCATGACGTTTTCCATTACGGCGCTGCTGGCCGTGGTGCTGCTGCATCTGAGCGTGCAACAGACCATCGAACGTCGCATTGCCGCCGCCCTGTCGAACGCGGAAAAGGAACGTGACCGTCGCATCATGCTGGACCAGGCGCAGGAACTGCATCTGATGTTCGGCGGCCTGCCGGTGGCTGTCGCCTTGTACGACGCCGACGCCGTGCTGCGCTACGCCAACGATCCCTATCTGTCCTTGCTGGGCAAGACGCTGCCCGAATGCCTGGCCCATTCCATGACGGACCTGTGGCCGCGCCGCGCGTCGATGCTGGCCGCGCCGCACTTCGCCACCGCCGCGCGTGGCAAGCCCGGCACCTACAGCTTCAGCTTTACGTTGCCCGATGGCACGACGCGGGAATTCGACGTGTTCGTGGCGCCCACCACGCCAGGGGAAGATGGCCGCTTCGACTCGCTGGTGCTGATGCTGGACCGCACCGACAGCTTGCGCATGGAACGCGCGCTGGCCGAACGCGAAACCATGTACAGCGCGGTGGTGGACCATGCGCCGATTGCGATCCTGACGCAGGTGGATGGCCTGATCTCGTACGCCAACCCGGCGGCCTTGATGATGCTGTCGGCCGAATGGTCCGGACGCGCGGTGGGCCGGCCGTTCTCGGAATTCATCATCGAGGCGGACCGCGCCGCCGTGCGGGATCGCATCGCCATGCTGGCCGATGCCCCAGGCTTTGCCGAATTCCGGCACCACCGTCTGGTCGCTCTGAACTCGCAGGTGCGCGACGTCGAACTTGCGGCGATCAGCGTCACGCGGGATGGCAAGCAGCTGGTCGAGCTGTTCTGTGTCGACGTGACCGAGCGCCGCCTGACCGAAGAAAAGGTCCGGCAATTGAACGAAACGCTGGAGCTGCGGGTGGCCGAGCGCACGGCCGAACTCGAAGCCTTTACCACCTCCGTCAGCCATGACTTGCGCGCGCCCGCCCGGCAGGTGATGTCGGCGGCCGACATCATGCTGCGCAAGCTGGAGCAGCCCGACGGCAACGTCAAGCCGATGCTGACCGCGCTGCACGCCACGGCCGAACGCATGAACCGCACCATCGACGCGCTGCTGGAGCTGTCGCGCCTGGGCCGCGCCGGTATCGTGCAATCCGTCTGGCCGCTGGGCGTGATGGTCGAAGAGATCCGGTCCGAACTGTCGGCCGACCTGCATTCCCGCAATCTGGTGTGGCGCATCGAGGCCCTGCCCCGCGTGTATGCCGACCCGCAATTGATCCGTATGGTCATGGTCAACCTGATCGGCAACGCGCTCAAGTTCACGCGCCACAAGCCCATGAGCATCATCGAAATCTGGTCCGAAGAATTCGAGCATATGACGGCGGTCTGCGTGCGCGACAACGGCGCCGGCTTCGACATGAACAACGTCGACAAGCTGTTCCAGATGTTCACACGCCTGCATTCGAATCGAGACTTCGAAGGCACCGGCGTGGGCCTGGCCCATTGCCGCCGCATCATCGAGCGGCACGGTGGCAAGATCAGCGCCTATGGCGAGCCCGGCCAGGGCGCCACCGTCCGCTTCACGCTGCCCCGCGAAATCCGCCGCGAACCGCCTGCCGCGCGCACTCAGCAATAAGCCGTGGGCATGGCGAGCATGCCCATGGTTGAGCAATCTCCACGGGCGCGTCGGGGCGGTTGGTGCTATACCTCGGCTACCCGGGCGGTACGCACCTTGGTGCACACATAACAATTCTCCGCACCGGGTTGACGATGCAGGACGTTCTTCGACGCGGCCAGCCACGCGCGTCCGGAGCAACGGCCTGCCACACCAGGTCGAGGAGACAGACATGACCCACCCACCCGTTCAAGCACCATCTTGCGTGCCGTCGTTCACGCCATTGCATCCGCCCGCCGCGTACACGCCATCCGCCAGGTCCACCCGATCGATCCCCGACCGCGTCCGGCCGCGCCGGCTTTCGGGGGCGGCGCTGTCACGCGCCGTGGCGCTTGCCGCGCTGACCACCCTCGCGGCCTGTGGCGGCGGCGGCGATGACGACAACGGCACCGCCACCCCCGCCGCGTATCCGCACGCGCAGGAACCCATCGGCACCGTGCGGCAGGTGTACGACGGCGCGTTGACCCCCGACCTGTCAGTCAATACTTTCCGCAACATCGACCGGCTGTTCCCGACCCGGTCCATCACCCCATCCTCCACGCCGCTGGCCATGCCCAAGGCAGCCAAACAGCTGACAGCCGTCCAGTTCACATCGGGCGGCAAAGCCTATGACCTGGTCGACTATCTGGCCTTGAATCGCGTGTCCGGCCTGCTGGTATTGAAGAACGGCGAGATCGCGCACGAGGCCTATCTGTACGGCAACACCGAAAAGACCCGATGGATGTCGATGTCGGTGGCGAAGTCGATCACTTCAACCCTGATCGGCGCGGCGATCCAGGACGGCTTGATCGGCAGCCTGAACGATCAGGTCGTCAAATACGTGCCCCGCCTGGCCGGCAGCGCCTACGACGGCGTGACGGTGCGCGACGTGCTGATGATGGCATCGGGCGTGAAGTGGGACGAGACCTACACCAACCCGGCGTCCGACCGGCGCGCGCTGCTCGAAGCGCAGATCAGCCAGAAGCCGGGATCGGCCCTGGACCTGATGGCCAAGCTGCCCCGCGCCGCCGCGCCGGGCACGGTCAACAACTACAGCACCGGCGAAACGCAGATCGCGGGCGAACTGTTGCGCGGCGCGGTCAAGAAGCCACTGGCGCAATACCTGTCGGAAAAGATCTGGACCAAGGTCGGCATGGAAGCCGAAGCCAACTGGTGGCTCGATTCGCCAGATGGCGTCGAGATCGGCGGCAGCGGCATCAGCGCCACCTTGCGGGACTACGGCCGCTTCGGTCTCTTTATCATGAACGATGGCCGCGCACAGGGCGTGCAGGTGGTTCCGCCGACCTGGGTCGCCGAAGCCGGCAGCCCCAAGACCCTGGTTGGCGGCACGCCCCTGCCCTTCTACGGCTACATGTGGTGGGTCCCGACCACGGGCCAGTCGGCCATCGACAAGGCCTTCTATGCCACGGGCATTTTCGGGCAGAACATCTACATCAACCAGAAGGAAAAAGTCGTCATCGTCACCTGGGGCGCGCAGTCCAAGCCCACGGGCGCGGGCGTGGTCAACAACATCGACTTCTTTGATGCGGTGGTGAAGGCCGTGCGTTGACGTTCGTGGATCAACAAAAAAGGCGCCGAGGCGCCTTTTTTGGTTTGCGGGCAGTGCGAAGAATCAGCCAGCCTTGGCGTTCTTGAACGCCGCGATGCCGCTGGTCACTTCGGCCTTGGCCGCGTCCGGACCTTCCCAGCCCTTGACCTTGACCCACTTGCCCTTCTCGAGATCCTTGTAGTGCTCGAAGAAGTGCTGGATGCGCATCAGGTGTTCGGGTTGCAGGTCTTCCGGCTTCTGCCAGTGACGATAGATCGGCAGGACCTTGTCGATCGGCACGGCCAGCAGCTTGGCGTCGCCGCCGGCTTCATCGTCCATCTGCAGCACGCCGAGCAGGCGGCAGCGCACCACGGCGCCGACCGTTACCGGATGCGGCGTGATGACCAGCACATCGACGGGATCGCCATCGTCGGACAGGGTGTTGGGGATGTAGCCGTAATTGCAGGGGTAGTGCATCGCCGTCATCATGAAACGGTCGACATACAAGGCGCCGGTGGCCTTGTCGATTTCGTACTTGATCGGATCCGCGTTCATCGGGATCTCGATAATCACATTGACTTCATCCGGTGCATTGTCGCCGGGACCGACGCGATCGAGGTTCATAACAGCCTGCGAGAGTGAGAGGTAAAGGAAAAATTGAAAGGAAAGCGGGAAAACGGAAATCCAGAATCAGGAACGGGCCATCACAACCCCGCGGCGCGATCGGGCGCGACAGTCTCTTCGCTTTCGAACTGGGGCGCCAGCACCGGATCGAACAGCACCGTGTCGGCAGCGGCCTTGAGCACCGGCAAGCCTACCACTGCCTCGGTGGCCAGGCGCCAGTGGCGCACCGCGTCCGAGGCGCGATTCGTGCGGTCGAACAGGCTGGCCAGCAGCGCATGGGTGCGGGGGTCGCTGCGCGCGGCCAGGCTGCGCTCCAGGTAACGCTGCGCCGGACCCCACAAGCGGCCGCACAGGCACAAGGCGCCCAGCGCCTGCAGCAGGTCCGGATCGTTCGGGCGGCTTTGCAGCCAGCGTTCGGCCGTTTCCAGGCGGGGTCGGATCTCGTCGCCGCCGCACCGGGCATACGCCTGCAGCAAGGCGGGTGCGAAGTCGGCTTCGATGGCGTCTTCGAGCACCTTGCGGGTGCGGGCTTCTTCACCATCGGCGTCGAAGACGGCCGCGGCGGCCAGGGCCACTTCGGGCAGCGTGCGTTCGTCGGCCTTCAGGTCTTTCCAGATGGCGCGGCGCGTGACGATGTCGGACGAGGTCAACAGGCCCGCCGCGGCCGTGGCGATCATGCGCGCGCTGGCGGCCGGATGCAGGGCATTGCGCTTGGACAGCATGCGCGCCAGCTTGAGCACGTCGGCCCAATGGCCGAGGTCCCGATGCGCGCGCAGTTCGAGCCGCAAGGAATGCATGTGGCGCGGACCGTTTTCGTGAAGCTGGGACAGTAGCGCCAGCGCATCGGCCGGACGGTGCTGATCGAGCAGCATGTCGGCTTCGACGATCATGGTGGCGGGCTTGAGCGCGGGGTCGGCCGCGGCGGCGTCGCGCGCGCGCACCAGCAGCGCGTCGCGGCGCACGTATTCCTGCATGGCATGCGCGGCGCGGGCCGCCGACAGTAAGGCCAGCACTTTGCGTGACGCAACGTCGGTCTGGTCGGCCACGTTGCCCATGTCCGCTTCGGCCCGGGCGTAGCGGCCTTCCAGCAGGCCGATCCAGCCGCGTTCCAGCAGTTGCTGTTGCTGCGCCAGGGCGCGGCGTTCGCGCCATTCGCGCACCCGCGTCGGCAGGCCCAGTGTCCAGGCCACCGTGCGCAATGCAACGTGCAAGGCAATGAAGGTGATCAGCAGCAGCAAGGCGGCCAGGCTGGCCGACAGTTCCACGCGATACGGGGGAAGCAGCAGCGCAACGTTGCCTGAGTGGTAGCGCACGCCTACCGCCAGGCCGACCGCGGCGACCAATAGAAGCAGTGTCCAGATCCAGGAACGCATGGCTTACCTCTGGCGCGCGGCGGGCACCGCGCTGCGAGGCAGGACCGACCGCACGGCGGCCAGGCTGTCATTGATGCCGGGAAGCTGGATCGAGATCTCGGTGTCCTTGATCTGCGTCAGGAGGGCCTGAGCGCTGCGGGTGGCGGGCGCCTCGACATCGAAGTAGACCGGAATGGCGGCCGAGATGGCGGCCAGGTCGGCGTCCCACGCATGTTCCTGCCGCGACAGCAGTGCCTGGCGGGCATTGAGCAGACGCAGCTTCAGGTTTTCGCGCAGCAGCGCGCCTTGTTCCGGCGACACCAGCAAGGCATCGGGCCGGTCCACGCGCTGGATACGGATCAGGTCGCGGGTGTCGTTCAGGAAGCCATCGCGCAGCGACGGCCACCAGGCCAGCCAGTCATTCCACCAGCGTCCATCGTCCGCCGGGGCCACGGCCGGCGTGGACTCGACGGGCGCTTGCACGTTGCCGCGACGGCGAGCCGGCTCCACGCTGGCCAGCAACGGGAGCTTGTCGAACAGGGTGACCAGCTGGTCGATCTTCACGACGAGACCCGACACGTCGACCGACGGCAAGGCACGCAGGCGTTCCAGGTCTTGCGCAATCGCGCGGCGCACGGGCGTGAATTGAGGACGATCGGCGCGGGCCAGACGAGCATCGGCCACCTGCAGGGCAGCGATGGAGTTGGGCACGTTCCCGGCCAGTTGCAACTGCTGCGACGCGATCGACAAGGCCTGCTCGACCTCGATCAGGGTCCATTCATCCTCGCCGCGCGACAGTTCCTGGTAGAGCTGTTCCAGCGCGGCCTGCTGGCTTTGCGATTCCAGGATCTTGGATTCCAGGACGGCCAGCTTGTCGGCATTGCCCTGGCTGGTGGACAGCGACTGGCGGGCACGCGCCTGGGCATCCCGCGCGGTGGCGTCGATCTGCGAATAACGTGTGGCGGATTCGCGGCCGATGGCTTCGACCAGGCGCTGCTGGCGCCAGAGCGCGGCGGCAAGCACCAGGATGACGATCAGGGCAAGCACCAGACCGGTGGTCACCCACGGAAATGCCTGGCCACGGCGCTTGGGCGGACGGCCGGCAGGTCGGTCGGACGCCGGGCGCGAGTCGGGCGCGGCGGCGGTCGGCGGGCGAATGTCATTCTCGGGTGCAGTCATGGCGTCGATTCTATCGCGGCAAAGATGTCATCATCGCGTGGCGATGTGATTTGTAACAAGGGTTCTCGAGCGCCAGCGCCGTGGGTGCCCAAGGCAGTGCTGGAGAGGGCGTTTGCCACATGGCGGGCGATGCGCGGATGCGTTGCTATCAGACGACATCCCGTAAACCAATCCAGGAGGCCAGCTTGTCGCGCCGCGGCGTGAAGGGCATCGGCGCCCTCTTTGCTGGTGACCAGCACCGCCGCGGCACGGCCTGCCGCGGCCCAGGTCCGAAGGGCGGCGACGGCGTCGTTGCTCCATGGCGCGGGCTCGCGCCGATAGGCGCTGTGGATGGTGACGGCAACGCCCGCTTCCCGCAGGCGGCCAGCGAGCCAGTCCCGGCCCCGGCCTTCCGGACCGCTGCCGCCCCGGACGATCAGTGCGGTCGACGGCATGGGAGCCCGCGTCGCCAATTCGGTCCACAAGGATTCGGAATCGTAGGTGACGGCATCGGAGGACGGCTGGATCACACAAGGCGCATCGCCAAACGCCGGATGGGCGCGCAGCGCCGCGCTGCTGGACGGCCCCACGGTGGCCGCCGTGACGTTCGACGGCCAGGGAAGCCATGCCCCCGAAGCCTCCCGGCGCGTGTCCAGATAGAAGCGCACCGCGTTGCCGCTGACAAATACCACCAGGTCGAACGCGGCGGCGTCCGGCGCGGGGATGGGCAGCGGGGTCAGTTGCAAGGAGGGCAGTTCAAGCACGTCGTGCCCCGCGTTGCGCAGCCGGGCCGCCAGTGCAGCGTTCTGGCCGGCCGGACGGGTCAGGACCACGGCTTGCGCCGCAGCGGTCTCCCGCCTATCACTCGCCATGAGGATCCGGGGCGCCCGGCGCGGTGAGCACAGCCAGGATCTCTGCGGCGCCACCGGCCAGCAGTTCGTCCGCCACCGCCTGGCCCAGGGCCTCGGCATTGTCCATGCGCCCGGTGCGCGCGACGCGGATCACCCGTGATCCGTCAGGCAAGGCCACCAGAGCGCGCAACGACAAACCGCCCTCCAGATCCGCCTGAGCAAAGGCGGCCAGCGGCACCTGGCAGGATCCGCCCAGCGCACGCGACACGGCGCGTTCGGCAATGGCTTCCGCCGTGGCGGCGGTGTCGGACAACGGTGCAAACAGGGCCTGCAGGTCGCTGCGATCGGCGCGGATCTCGATGCCCAGCGCGCCCTGCCCGGCCGACGGCAGGCTGTCCTCGGGTTCGAGCAGGCAGCGGATGCGCGCGCCCAGGCCGAGCCGGCTCAGGCCCGCGGCCGCCAGCACGATCGCGTCGTAATTGCCACGGTCCAGCTTGGCCAGTCGAGTATCGAGGTTGCCACGCAAGGGCTGCACGTTCAGTTGCGGAAAGCGCGCGCGGATCTGCGATTCGCGGCGCAGGCTGGACGTACCGACCACCGCGCCCGGAGGCATCTCGGCCAGGTTCGCGTACGTGTTCGACACCAGCGCATCGCGGGGGTCTTCGCGCGACAGGATCGTGCTCAGGTGGAACCCGTCGGCCATGTCCACCGGCACGTCTTTGAGCGAATGCACGGCCAAATCGGCGCGGCCATCCATCAAGGCGTTTTCCAGTTCCTTCACGAACAGGCCCTTGCCGCCCACCTTGGACAGCGTGCGATCCAGGATCTGGTCGCCGCGCGTGGTCATGCCCAGCAGCTCGACCGACATCTGCGGATAAAGCGCCCGCAGTTTTGCCTGCACATGTTCCGCCTGCCAGAGGGCCAGGCGGCTTTCGCGCGTGGCGATGATCAAACGGTCATGGGTCAAGGTGGATTCTCTTGAAGGCGTGAAGGCGGGGGTCGGTGATTATAAGAGACATCGCGGTCACGCCGCGTTCACTCGCGCCGTAGCCCAGGCGCGGTAAGCTTAGTCCGTGACACTACCAAGGAGTCGCTTCCCCGATTCGAGCCGCACCCGCTTTCCTGTCAACGCCTTCCAACCATAACCAGAAGCCAAGACCTGATGACGACTGCCAGCGCCGCCCCCGACCTTCCTTTCCGCAACGATATTCGCCTGCTTGGCCGCCTGCTCGGCGACGTGATTCGCGCCAGCGAAGGCGAACATGTCTTCGACACGATCGAGACCGTCCGCCGCAACGCCGTGAAGTTTCGCCGCGATGGCGACGAGGGCGATGGGAAAGCACTCGAAAAGCGGCTCAAGCAGCTGTCGCCGGACGACACCAATTCCGTGGTGCGCGCCTTCAGCTACTTCCTGCATCTGGCCAATATTGCCGAAGACCGCGACCAGAACCGGCAACGGCGCGCGCAGTGGCTGGAAAGCGATACCCCTACGCGGGGCACGCTGCGCGATGCGGTGGCGGGACTCAAATCGCGCGGCGTCACGCCCGCCAAGATCCGGCAGGCCCTGCACCAGGCGGTCATGTCGCCTGTCCTGACGGCGCACCCGACCGAGGTGCAGCGCAAGAGCACGCTGGACGTGCACCGCGAAATCGCGCGGCTGCTGCAGGATCGTGACACGCCCCACACGCCCGATGAGGCCTACGAGAAGTCGCTGGAACTGCTTGGCCGGATCGACACGCTGTGGCAGACCCGCATGCTGCGCTATACCAAGCTGACCGTGGCGGATGAGATCGAGAACGCGCTGTCCTACTACCGCAGCACCTTCCTGACGGTGATCCCGCAGATCTACGCGCACCTGTCGCGGCTGCTGGGCCGCGAAGCCACCGACCCGTTCGCCCCCCTGCCCCCGCCCATGACGCCCTTCCTGACCATGGGCAGCTGGATTGGCGGCGATCGCGACGGCAATCCCAATGTGGACGCCAACACCCTGCAACTGGCCCTGCTGCGCCAGACCGCCACGGCGGTCGAGTTCTATCTGGACGAGACCCACGCGCTGGGCGCCGAGCTGTCCATGACGACGCTGCTGACCCCCGCGTCGGAAGCCCTGCTGGAACTGGCGGAGCACAGCGGCGACACCTCCAGCCATCGAGCCGACGAGCCCTATCGCCGCGCCCTGGTCGGCATTTATGCCCGGATAGGCGCGACCGGCAAAAACTCACGGGCCGCGACCTGGCCCGCCGCGCCGCGCCGCCTGCCGAACCCTACGGCAGCCCGGATGAACTGGCGGCCGACCTGACCGTGATCGCCGATTCGCTGGTCGAACACCATGCTGCGCCGATCGCCCGCCTGCGTCTGGCCGCGCTCCGCCAGGCGGTATCGGTATTCGGCTTCCACCTGGCCACGATCGACCTGCGGCAGAGTTCCGACGTGCATGAACGCACGCTTGCCGAGCTGTTCGCGCGGGCTGGCGTGCAAGGCGATTATGCGTCGCTGACCGAAGACGAACGCGTCGAGCTGCTGCGCGACGAGCTGACCCAGGCCCGGCCGCTGGTGTCGCCATGGATGACCTACAGCGAAGAGACCCAGCGGGAACTGAACATATTCCGCGCGGCCGCCAAGGCACGCGCGGATTACGGCCCCCAGGCCATGCAGCATGCCATCGTGTCGCACACCGAGACCGTCAGCGACCTGCTGGAAGTGCTGGTGCTGCAGAAGGAAACCGGCCTGATCGCCCCCGGCGCGGACCCCACCGGCAAGCGGCCGCCCGACGTGGGCGAAGGGCTGATCGTGGTGCCGCTGTTCGAAACCATTCCCGACCTGGTCAATGGCCCCGGCATCATGTCGCGTTACCTTGACCTTCCGGAAGTACGCGCCCGCGTCAAACATGCGCAGTACGGCGTGCAGGAAGTCATGCTGGGCTATTCCGACAGCAACAAGGACGGCGGTTTCCTGACGTCCAATTGGTCGCTGTACGAAGCCGAACGCGCGCTGGTAGAGGTGTTCAGCCAGCGCAAGGTGCGCCTGCGCCTGTTCCATGGCCGTGGCGGCACCGTGGGCCGGGGCGGCGGTTCCAGCTTCGACGCCATCCTGGCCCAGCCGCCAGGAACCGTGGCCGGCCAGATCCGCCTGACCGAACAGGGCGAGGTGATCCAGAGCAAGTACAAGGATGCCGACATCGGCCGCTGGCACCTGGAATTGCTGACGGCCGCCACGCTCGAAGCCAGCCTGGTCGACCCGGCCGAGGCCAAGCAGGCCGAAGACAAGCTGTTTGCCGAATTTGGTCCGACCATGCAATTCCTGTCGGACACCGCCATGCGCACCTATCGCGCGCTGGTCTACGAGACCCCGGGCTTCGCGGACTATTTCTTTGCCGCCACGCCGCTGTCCGAAATTTCGGAGCTGAACATCGGGTCCCGCCCGGCCGCCCGCAAGTCCACCGGCCGCATCGAAGACCTGCGCGCCATTCCCTGGGGTTTTTCATGGGGCCAATGCCGGCTGTTGCTGCCGGGCTGGTATGGCGTGGGATCGGCCATCGAGGCCTACCTGCGGGGCGGTCCGGACTCGGGCGCCCAAGGCAAACGCAGTGATCGCCTGCGCCACCTGCGCGACATGGCGCAGCGCTGGCCTTTCTTCAAGACGCTGTTGTCGAACATGGAGATGGTGCTGGCCAAGACCGACCTGGCCATCGCGTCACGGTATGCGCTGCTGGTCGAAGACCGCGCCCTGCGCAACCGCATCTTTGGCGCCATGCGGGACGAGCTGGAACGCACGATCGCAGCCCTCAAGCTCATCACCGGGCAACGGCAGCTGCTGGCGGACAACCCGTCGCTGGCGCGATCGCTGCGCGACCGGATTGCGTACATCGACCCGCTCAATCACCTGCAGATCGAACTGATCCGCCGCTACCGAAGCGCGCAGCGGGACGCTGCGGGCAAGGCCGGGAAGAAGTCGGCGGGCGGCAGATCGGGCAAGGCCGGCAAGGCGAAGGACGTGGCCGCGCCCGATGAACGGACCCAGCGCGGGATCCACCTGACGATTAACGGAATTGCGGCGGGATTGCGCAACACGGGGTGATGCCCAGGCGGCGCGTCGGCTATCAACGCAGGTAATGCGCAGCCACGGAAACCACTGCGCCGATCACGCCGATCAGCAACAGCATCTGCATCAGAGACATACCCGTTTGAAGCTTTTTCATGACACACCCTTGATCTGGCAGACCAGTCTGCCGCAGGCGCATGATAGCCGACAGCAGATACGACAACGCCCCGCGGGGCGGGGCGTTGTCGTCGATCCGGGACCCTCTTGAACGAGAGGGTCGCTGCATCGCTTGCTTAGACCGGGTGCGGCGTAGCCGTCGTCTTCTTGCGCTTGGCAATGGCCAGGCCCACGACCACGACGATCAACGCGCCCACGATTTCGGCGGCGTACGTCAGTTCGGTGCGGTAGTTGGCCAAGGCCGTCGGCGCGATCAGGTAACGCTCGGTGGCGACGTCGGTCACCAGCATGCCACCCGCGATCCAGCCGAGCAGCGCGCCGCCCAGGATGATGACGATGGGGAAACGGTCGATCAGCTTCAGGACGATCGTGCTGCCCCAGACGATGATCGGCACGCTGACCAGCAGACCGAAGATCACCAGGCCCAGTTGATGGGCTTCGTCGGCACGCTGCGCGGCGGCGGCGATGGCGATCACGTTGTCCAGGCTCATCACGAAGTCGGCGATGATGATGGTCTTGATGGCCGACATCAGGGTCGAACCGCCTTCGACGTTGTGCGCATCATCTTCAGGAATCAGCAGCTTGATGCCGATCCAGAACAGCAGCAGACCGCCCACGACCTTCAGGAACGGAATACCCAGCATCGTCACCGCGAACGCGATAAGGATCACGCGCAAGATAATGGCGCCGGCGGTACCCCAGAGAATGCCCTGCATGCGGGTCTTCTGGGGCAGGTTGCGACAAGCCAACGCGATCACGACCGCATTGTCCCCACCGAGCAGGATGTCGATGAGGATGATTTGAAAGACGGAGCTCCAATTGAGCGTCTGAAAGAACTCAAGCACGTGCGATCCCCTAGCAGGTGGTAGTGGGGGTGGACCCCATTTTTGGTGTGGACAGGCGACCCGATGCCTCTTCGTCCCGACCCTGCCGCTTGCGCCCGCACGCTTGCGTCATGATCCTGGGAAAAGAAATGCCGGCCCGATATTCTGCATCAGGCCGGCAAGGACTTACATCAGGCTTTTACATAAAGAGAAAAGCCGAGAATTACGCCGTTGCGGCGCCCTTCTCGTGGCGCGACTTCAGGAACTTGCCAATGGCAAGCACGATGATCGCGCCGATGATGCCGCACGCGATTTCCGCACCATGATGGCTCACGCCGATGGACGCTTCGATCGAGTCGGTATAGGTGTGGTACAGCGCCGGGTCGTTGACGAACAGTTCGCCAGCGATGAAACCCAGCAGCGCCGCGCCTGCCCAGACGATGAGCGGGAAACGCTCGATCACCTTGAGCAGCAGCGTGCTGCCGAAAATCACCAACGGGATGCTGATGGCCAGGCCGGCGATCAGCAACGTGGTGTTGCCCATTGCCGCGGCAGCCACCGCAATCACGTTGTCCAGGCTCATGACCAGGTCAGCGATAAGGATGGTTCGGATCGCAGCGAGCATCGTGCCCTTGACCGCGTGACCTCCGTCGTCTTCGCCTTCAGGTACCAGCAGAGTGATACCCACGTACAACAGCAGGATGGAGCCGATAAGCTTCAACCAGGGCAGCTGCAGCAACTGCGCAGCAACCAGCGTCAACACGATCCGCATGACGATCGCAGCCGCAGAGCCAATGACAATGGCTTTCTTCTGTTGATGCTCAGGCAGCGAACGTGCTGCAAGAGCGATGACCACCGCGTTGTCCCCCGACAACAGGATGTTCACCCAGACGATCTGGAGCAATGCCAGAAAAAACGCTGTAGATCCGAATTCCACTCTTTTCTCCTCTTGGACGGGTGCGCGGCGAACCGCGCACCGTCACCCGGGTATT
Source organism: Pigmentiphaga litoralis (assembly GCF_048632615.1). Taxonomy (GTDB): domain Bacteria; phylum Pseudomonadota; class Gammaproteobacteria; order Burkholderiales; family Burkholderiaceae_B; genus Pigmentiphaga; species Pigmentiphaga litoralis_B. The sequence continues at coordinate 4,212,142 of NZ_CP184479.1, read as the reverse complement.
ACATGACGGACTTCAGCAGCTTGGCCATTTCCGACGGGTTCTTCGTCGTCTTGATGCCGCAAGCTTCCATGATGTCCAGCTTGGCTTGTGCGGTGTCGTCACCGCCCGAGATCAGCGCACCGGCATGGCCCATGCGCTTGCCCGCGGGCGCGGTCACGCCGGCGATGAAGCCGACCACCGGCTTCTTCATGTTGTCTTTCGCCCAGCGCGCAGCGTTGACTTCGTCCGGACCACCGATTTCGCCGATCATGATCACGGCGTCCGTTTCCGGATCGTCGTTGAACATCTGCAGCACGTCGATGTGCTTCAGGCCGTTGATCGGGTCGCCACCGATACCGACCGCGCTGGATTGACCCAGGCCCAGTTCGGTCACTTGCGCAACCGCTTCGTACGTCAGCGTGCCGGAGCGGCTGACGATGCCGATGCGGCCCTTGCGGTGGATGTGACCCGGCATGATGCCGATCTTGATTTCGTCCGGCGTGATCAGGCCCGGGCAGTTGGGTCCGAGCAGCAGCGTGCGCTTGTTTTCGGCGCGCATGCGATTGCGCACTTCCAGCATGTCACGCACCGGAATGCCTTCGGTGATGCAGATGACCAGATCCAGATCGGCCTCGACGGCTTCCCAGATCGCGGCGGCTGCGCCTGCCGGCGGCACGTAGATCACCGACACGTTGGCGCCGGTGGCGGCCTTCGCTTCGGTGGCGTTGGCGAAAATCGGAATGCCTTCGAAGTCTTCGCCGGCTTTCTTGGGGTTCACGCCCGCCACGAACGCGTTGCGTCCGTTGGCGTATTCGCGGCACATACGCGTGTGGAATTGACCGGTCTTGCCGGTAATCCCTTGCGTGATGACCTTGGTATCTTTGTTGATCAGAATCGACATGAAAAGTCCTTGTGTCCTAAGAGCGCGGCGGTTACTTGGCGGCGGCTACGACAGCGGTGGCCGCTTCGGCCATCGTGTCGGCGCTGATGATGGGCAGGCCGGAATCGGCCAGCATCTTCTTGCCGAGTTCCTCGTTGGTGCCCTTCATGCGAACCACCAGCGGCACGCTCAGGCTCACGGCCTTGCATGCGGCGATCACGCCTTCGGCGATGACGTCGCAACGCATGATGCCGCCGAAGATGTTGACCAGAATGGCCTTCAGTTCCGGGTTCTTGAGCATGATCTTGAACGCTTCGGTCACCTTCTCGGCCGTGGCGCCACCGCCGACGTCGAGGAAGTTGGCCGGCTCGCCGCCGAACAGCTTGATGGTGTCCATCGTGGCCATGGCCAGTCCGGCGCCGTTCACCAGGCAGCCGATGTTGCCATCGAGCTGGATGTAGGCGAGGTCGAACTTGCTGGCTTCGACTTCAGCGGGGTCTTCTTCGTCCAGGTCGCGGTAGGCCACGACTTCAGGGTGGCGGAACAGCGAGTTCGAATCGAAGTTGAACTTGGCGTCCAGCGCGATCACGTCGCCGTTGCCGGTCACGATCAGCGGGTTGATTTCGGCCAGGTCGGCGTCGGTTTCGACGTAGGTCTTGTACAGACCCTTGAACTGGGTGACCGCCTTGTCGATCGAGCCTTCGGGCACGCCGATGTCGCGGGCCAGCTTGGCGGCGTCGGCATCGGTCAGGCCGGTTGCGGGATCGACGAAGACTTTCAGGATCTTCTCGGGAGTGGCGTGGGCCACTTCTTCGATGTCCATGCCGCCTTCGCTGGAGGCCATCACGCAGACGCGCTGCGAAGCGCGGTCGGTCACGACGCTGACATACAGTTCCTGCTTGATGTCGGCGCCTTCTTCGATCATCAGGCGCTTGACCTTCTGACCTGCAGGACCGGTCTGGTGCGTGACCAGTTGCATGCCCATGATCTCGCCAGAGATCTTGCGCACTTCATCAAGGGAGCGCGCGAGCTTGACGCCGCCGCCCTTGCCACGCCCACCGGCGTGGATCTGGGCCTTCACGACCCACACGGGGCCACCCAGTTGTTCGGCCGCGGTGACGGCTTCGTCGACCGTGAACACGGGGATGCCGCGCGGAACGGTGACGCCAAATTTCTTCAGAAGCTCTTTGCCCTGATACTCGTGGATTTTCATGCGGAGCCTTCGCTGTCAGGGAGACGTTGAATGATCGGTTGAAAGGATGACGGGCAGAGCGTCGTGCCGACTGCGCACGCGCGGATGCCCGATGCAGGTACTAGGTAAAGCATGGAATGACTCGCCGGTCAGGCGTGGCCGGAACGACATACCGGTCACGGCGCTCACACTTCGGGCGCATACGCAAACGCTCCTGCGCGCAAATGGAGCAGGAGCGTTCGGACGTTCGAGACTGCAGATTCAGCAAATAAAGGCATGCGTTACAACTACCCGGTTGGTTGCCGACCGTACGCGCTGACCACAGGGAGAACCCTGGTGGCGGTGCCGGAGCAACAAAACCCGTGAAGTATAGCGCACGCCCGGGACGGGCAGTGGGTCAGGCGGCGGACCGCAAAAACCGCGCTGCATCGACCATTTTCGCCAGTGCAGCTTCGGTTTCCGGCCAACCGCGCGTCTTCAATCCGCAGTCAGGGTTTACCCATAGACGCTCGCGCGGAAGGCGCGTTGCCGCCTTTTCCATGAGCTGAACCATCCAGTCCACCTCCGGCACGTTGGGCGAGTGTATGTCGTACACCCCGGGGCCGATATCGTTCGGATAGCTGAAATCCTCGAAGGCCTTGAGCAGCTCCATGTTCGAACGCGAGGTTTCAATCGTGATCACGTCGGCATCCATGGCCGCGATCGCCTCGATGATGTCGTTGAACTCGGAATAGCACATGTGCGTGTGGATCTGCGTGGCATCACCGACGCCCGCCGTGCTCAGGCGGAAGCAGTCGACCGCCCAGTGCAGATACTGCGCCCATTGCGAGCGGCGCAGCGGCAGGCCTTCGCGGAAGGCCGGTTCGTCGATCTGGATCACCCGGATGCCGGCCTTTTCCAGGTCCAGCACTTCGTCGCGCAAGGCCAGGGCCAGCTGTTCGCAGGTCTGCCTGCGCGGCTGGTCGTCTCGCACGAAAGACCATTGCAGGATGGTGACCGGGCCGGTCAACATGCCTTTTACGGGTTTGTCTGTCAGGGACTGCGCGTAGGTGGTCCAGCCCACGGTCATGGCCGCCGGGCGGGACACATCGCCGAAGATGACTGGCGGTTTGACGCAGCGCGATCCATAGCTCTGTACCCAGCCGTTCTGGGTGAAGGCAAAGCCGGCCAGCAGTTCGCCAAAGTACTCGACCATGTCGTTGCGCTCGGCTTCGCCATGCACCAGGACGTCCAGGCCGACACGTTCCTGGAAAGCGATGCTGCCGGCGATTTCCTTGCGGATGGCCGCTTCATAGGCCGCGTCGCCGATCGCGCCCTCCTTCCAGTCGCGGCGCAGGCCACGGATGTCCTTTGTTTGCGGAAAGGAACCGATGGTCGTGGTCGGGAAGGCGGGGAGCTTGAGCCACGCCTGTTGGGAAGCAATGCGGTCCTGGAACGGCGCACGGGCGCGGTCGACGGCGAGCGCATCGGCTAACCGAGCCTGCAGCGCGCGGTTATGGATGCGCGGGGAGGATGCCCGGGCCTGGCAGGCGGCGCGTTGGGCGGCCCAGGCGGCGGCATGGGCGGCCGCCGCGGGGGTTGCCGGGATGTTTGCTGGGATGGCGTGGCTGGCTGGCCGGGCGCATGGTCGGGCGCTTGGTCGGGCGCTTGGTCGGGCGCTTGGTCGAGCGCTTGGCCGGGCGCGTGGTCGAGCGCTTGGCCGGGCGCGTTGTCGGGCGCATGGCCGAGCGCGTGGCCCAGCAGCGCCAGTTCTTCCAGCTTTTGGTGGGCGAAGCTGAGCCAGCTGCGCAGTTCGTCGTCCAGTTGATGTTCGGCCGCCAGATCCACCGGCACATGGAGCAGCGAGCAGGACGGGGCCAGCCACAGGCGATCGCCCAACGCGTCCGCCACGGGAGCCAGGCGATCCCGCGCCGCGTCCAGATCCGCGCGCCAGATATTGCGGCCATCAATGATCCCCGCGGACAGCACCTGATCGGCACGCAAGGCGGCCGCGACCGGAGCAAGCTGGTCGGGCGCGCGCACCAGGTCGACATGCAAGCCTGCCACCGGCAATGCCAGGGCGGTATCAAGGTTGTCGTCCAGGCCGCCGAAATACGTGGCGAGCAGCAGCTTGACCGGCGCAGCCTTGAGCGTGGCATACACCGACGCGAACGCATCGCGCCATGCTTGCGGCAGGTCCAGCACCAGAATGGGGTCGTCGATCTGTACCCACTCCGCCCCCTGCTCCGCCAGCCGCTTCAATACCGCCACATAAACGGGCAAGAGCCCGGTCAGCAGATCCAGCTTTGCACTGTCATCGGCACCGTCGTAGGCATCGCCCTTGGCCAGCCACAGCCAGGTCAACGGACCCGGGATGACCGGTTTGGCGTTCACCCCCAGTGCACGCGCTTCGGCAACCTGCTCGAACAGACTGTCGCGGGCGATCCGGAACGTCTGGCCGGGCCAGATTTCCGGCACAAGATAGTGGTAATTGGTATCGAACCACTTGGTCATTTCGCAGGCGGCGGCGGGATTGCCGCTCGGTGCCCGGCCACGCGCCATGCGGAACAACGTGTCCAGTTCGACCGGCTGGTCCGCCGGCTGTTCAAAGCGTGCCGGCACCGCGCCCAGGGTGCAGGTCCATTCCAGTACGTGGTCATACCAGGCAAAGTCCCCCACCGGAACCAGGGTGAGCCCGGCGTCGGCCTGCACTGCCCAGTGACGGGCGCGCAACGCGCGGCCGGTGGCATCGAGTTCATCGCGCGTGGCGGTACCCGCCCAGTAACGTTCCAGAACGTGCTTGAGTTCGCGGCGAACGCCGATACGGGGAAACCAAGGGCGTGAAGGTGGGGCATGGCAAATCCTGAATGTGGGTAGGCGGCGGAGACCGTGCGGTTCGGTGCGGCACGATCTCCTTGCCCGGCATTGTCAGGGCGCCGTGGCTTGAATCAAAATCAACTTTCACATAGGCAGTATGAGGAACATTCAAGTCAGGCTGCTTTTCGGGTAGCATGCTCGCATGATCGATATCCGCCACCTTGAAACCCTGACAGCCATCCGTGAAGGCGGCAGCATGGTCGAAGCGTCCGAACGCTTGCACGTCACGCAATCGGCCCTGTCGCATCAGCTGCGCGAACTGGAAGACCGGCTGGGCACCCAGTTGCTCAACCGGCGCACGCGTCCGCTACGATTCACCACCGCCGGGCTGCGCATGCTGGCGCTGGCCGACGACGTACTGCCCCGCATGCGCACTGCCGAACGTGAATTGAAACGCCTGGCCGCCGGGCGCACGGGCCGCCTGCACATGGCCATCGAATGCCACTCGTGCTTCCAGTGGCTGATGCCGACACTGGATGTGTTCCGCGAACAGTGGCCCGACGTCGTGCTGGACCTGTCCGCCGCCTTCTCTTTCGCGCCCTTGCCCGCGTTGACGCGCGGTGACCTTGACCTGGTCATTACGTCCGACCCCATCCGGTCCGAATCCATCAGCTACGTGCCGCTGTTCCGGTACGAACTGGTCCTGGCCGTATCCCGCAAAAGCCCGCTGGCCGACGCCAAATTCGTGACGCCCGCCCAGGTGGCCGAGCAGACCCTGATTACCTACCCGGTTGACCGCGACCGCCTGGACATCTACACCGCCTTCCTCGACGCCGCCGACGTCGAACCGGCCGAGACCCGCACCGCCGAACTGACGCCCATGATCGTGCAACTGGTGGCAAGCGGCCGCGGCGTCACCGCCATCCCGAACTGGGCGTTGACGGAGTATCTGGACTTGGGGATGGTGCACAGCTGCCGGCTGGGCGAAACCGGTGTGTGGCGAACGCTGTATGCGGGGGTGCGCATCGAAGACGAGCAAGCACCCTATATCCAGGACTTCCTGGCGGTCGCGAAGGAACTGAGCTTCAAGAACCTGCTGGGGATCAAGGCGCCGAAGAGTTGATGGCGGCGCGAAAGATCGGCAAGTGTTGACCACGCGCCTGAGGACAGGAGAGTTATTTGACCTTTGGAAGCGTGTTTGGTTTTGCCTATCGCCGGGTATGGGCCTGTTTAGGCCCGATCCCGAATAGACCCGATCCCAAGCCGAACAGCATTGGCGATCGGGTCGCCCACGTCATTCGTCGTCGAATGCAGCGCCGGCGCCGGCCAGCACGCGTTTGATCACGTCGTACGAAAAGCCGCGCGACATCAGGAAGCGGGTCTGTTTGGCGCGGGCGTTGGCATCGGCGGGAGGGGTGCCGTAGCGGCGTTCCCAGACCTCGCGGGCGCGGTCGAGTTCGGTGGCCTGCAGCGATTCCTTGACCTCGGCGATCTGGTCGGGATCGACGCCGTGCTGGCGCAGTTCCTGCACCACCCGCGACATGCCGCGGCCCGGCGCGCGGCGATGGACAAGGCTTTGCATGAAGCGTTCGGCCGACAACCATCCTTCTTTTTCAAGCTGGCGATGACCGGGTCGATCTCGGCCGGGTCTTCGGCGTGGCGAGCCAGCTTGCGGCGCATTTCCTGTTCGCTGTGTTCACGGCGCGACAACAGGTCGACCGCGCGGGCTTTCAGGGATGGGCCCTTTCTTTTGGTCGGCTGGACGGTCGGGGGACTGCCGGGCGGGGGCACGTTCGAGCTGGGCGCGACGAACGGTTCGTCATCGTCGTCTTCCAGGTCGAACGCGTCGGTATCGTAGGTGTCGGACAGGTCGGCGACGAAGCCGATCTTGCCGGTCATGGGCGGGCTGGAGGCCGTGACGGGTGCGGCGTCCGAACTGAAGACGTCTGGCGGTGCCGAGGGCTTCGCAAATGCAGAGGCGGATGAGGGTGCGGATGCAGACGCGGATGTAAATGTAGATGCGGAGGCGGATGCAGATGCGGGCGCGGATGCAGATGTAAATGTAAATGCGGACGCAAAAGCAGATGCAGCAGCAGACGCAGCGCCGCGCGCGGCCTGACCGGGCGCGAGCAGGGTCGACGCACGCACGACCGGCACGCTGCCAAGAGCAACGCCCTGGGCGTCGTCCTGTTCGACGTCCGTGGCTTGCGCGGGTTGCGCGGGTTGCGCCGTCGCGGACCGCACACCTCCAGGCCTGCCGGCGGATGCGTATCGGCTGGACGACCGGGTATAGCCGTCTTCATCGACAACTGGCGCAGGCATCGCACCGCCGCGACGTGACTTGGCTGGCTTGCCGAAGGACTTGCCCGCCGCGCGCGTGTCGGACGACCGGGTGTATTCAGATGAGGAAGAAGAGGAAGAGGAGGACGCCGATGACAGCGATGATCCGCTGCCGGATCGGGAACTGGACTTGGCGCCCGATCCGAAACTGCTGCCCCGCGATTTGCGAGCCGCACGTTCATCGGACGATCGGGAAAAGGTGTCTTGCTGGGCTTCCGCCCGTTTGGCCCGCTCGATTGACGTGCGGGAATATTCGCCGTCTACCTCGTCTTCGGAAGCCGAGGCAACGGGAACGACAGGTTCGGTACCAGGCGCCGACGTGTCAGCCGCCTGCCGCCGAGGCGGCACGCGCTTGACGGGGCGGCGGTCTTCCGCCGAGTCCCCGTCGCCGTCGGCTTGGCCGCCCTTCGATCGCCCGCCAGGGCGGCCGAAGCTGGAACGGCCGTTGCCGAAACGATTACTCGTCGTCACCGCCTGCTGCGGCGGTAGCGGCTACCCCTTCGGCGAGTGCTGCAACGCCGAGGCCTTCGCGCACACGGTTCTCGATTTCGCGTGCCAGTGCGGGACGCTCTTTCAGGAACTCGCGGGCGTTGTCCTTGCCCTGGCCGATACGTTCGCCGTTATAGCTGAACCACGAGCCCGACTTTTCAACGATGTTGGCCGACACGCCCAGGTCGATGATTTCGCCTTCGCGCGAGATGCCGGCACCGTACATGATGTCGAATTCGGCGCTCTTGAACGGCGGCGCAATCTTGTTCTTGACGACCTTGACGCGGGTTTCGTTGCCGACCACTTCGTCGCCCTTCTTGATCGAGCCGGTACGACGGATGTCGAGACGGACCGATGCATAGAACTTGAGCGCGTTGCCGCCGGTGGTGGTTTCGGGGTTGCCGAACATGACACCGATCTTCATCCGGATCTGGTTGATGAAGATGACCATGCAGTTGGTCCGCTTGATCGACGCGGTCAGCTTGCGCAGCGCCTGGCTCATCAGCCGGGCCTGGAGGCCAGGCAGCGAGTCGCCCATTTCACCTTCGATTTCGGCCTTTGGCACCAGGGCCGCGACCGAGTCGATGACGATCAGGTCGACCGAGCCCGAGCGCACCAGGGCGTCGGTGATTTCCAGCGCCTGTTCGCCCGTGTCGGGTTGCGAGATCAGCAGATCGGTCAGGTTGACGCCCAGCTTGGATGCGTACTGCACGTCGAGCGCGTGTTCCGCGTCGATGAATGCGCACGTGCCGCCCAGCTTTTGCATTTCGGCCACGACCTGCAACGTGAGCGTGGTCTTGCCCGACGATTCCGGACCGTAGATTTCGATCACCCGCCCCCGTGGCAACCCACCGACGCCAAGGGCGATATCCAATCCGAGCGAACCGGTGGAGACGATCTGGATGTCGTGCTCGACCTGGTTGTCGCCGTAGCGCATGACCGAGCCCTTGCCGAACTGCTTGTCGATCTGCGACAGGGCAGCGGCCAGCGCCTTGGTGCGCTCGGCCTGGGCATTGGCGGCAGCGGCTGCTGCGGCTTTGGAAACTTTGGTGTCGTCCATTTTTGAGTCCCTTGTGGAATGGGCGGATTATTGCATCGCCTGATACTGTATAAAAAAACAGTATGTGACCGCAAGGTCCTTCGGACAAAAAGGTCCAAAGGCATGGATTTCGCGCAACATCTGGTGCACGCGCGACCCTCCCCCTTGCTGCGCCGGCCGGCTGCCGCGTCATGGCGCGTTCACCGGTCGTCGTCCCCACACTGCGTATTGCGGCATCGGCCTGAAGCCATTGTGCCGCCGTACAAGGAATGTGCGGCCAACGGGCGCCCACGCAAGGGGTGCAAGACGAAATAACTGGGTTTATTTACAGTATTTTTGCGAGCGGTTCAGTAGCCCGCGGCGCCGTAGGGATTGGGTGCGGATCGGCGATAGACCATCAACACGCGCTGGTAGGAATTCACGAATTCGCCGCGCTGATTGTGCACCGTGGTCAGCACCGTAACCACGCCTTCATCGGGCCGCGACCTGGACAGACGGGTGTCCAGCACGGTGGACCTGGCTTCGATCGTGTCGCCCGCCATCAGGTCAACACCGAACTTGACGTCGCTCCACCCCAGATTGACCGTAACCCGGCCAAACGTCCGGGTCGACAGCGCGACCGCGATGCCGATCCCCCAGGTCTGGAGCACGACCGGCCCTGGCAGCCCTGCCGCCCTGGCGTATTCGGCGTCGTGCGTCTGCGGGTTCCAGTCCAGCGCCCGCAACGCATGCAGGACCGCCTCTTCGGCCAGGATGGTGCGGCGGGGCGAATGGATGAACGTTTCGCCTGCCCGCAGATCCTCGAAAAAGACGCCGACCTGCTCCAGCCAGGCGCCGTCCGACCGTTGCAGATGGGACGCAAACCGGGCTTCCATGACCGGACTGTCCGGGCACTGTTCACGGTCCGGACCGGCGGCCGAACGCCACAGCTCGATCGTGTAGTCCAGCGTCGCGACTTTCTCGCCATGCTGGTTGAACCCTTCGGTGCGCAGGGTGACCCTGCCAAGATCCCCATCGATGTCCTCGAGCCCGATGACTTCGCTTTCGACATACAGCGTGTCGCCCGCAAATATGGCCTTGGTCAGCGCGATGCTGGACATGGCGACGATGCGGCGGCGCCGGCCGAATGTCTTGGTCGTCATGCCGATCAGGCGCTGCAGGGTCAGCGTGCTGACCATGATGTTCTTGCGCCAGCTGGTGTGCTCGGCAAAACACTGATCGAAATGCACCATGGCCGAGTTGACCGAATCCAGCGCTTCGTTGACGTTGTCCTGCTGCGAAAAGGTCACGCCGGGCCGGTGAATGAATTTCTGGCCCACGTTCAGATGGTCGAAACCCAGACCGAATCGTTCGAAGTAGGTGTGATCGTCGACGCGATAGTAAGAGGTGTGCATGGCGCAATCCAGGCGATGTCGAAAAAGTGACGGGCGGGTCACACGGCGCGCCGCGTGATGCGCAGCGCATTGAGATAGACGGGTTCGTCGACCATCTTGCCGTCGACCGTGCAGGCCCGGCGGCCCGCTGCCTCGAACCCCGCGACCACCCTGTTCGCCCAGGCCGCCTCGGCCGGGCTGGGGGCAAAGCTCTGCAGGATCGGTGCGACCTGCGATGGGTGGATGGCCAGCTTGCCGGCAAAGCCCAGCGCCTTTACGCGAGCGCATTCATCGCGCAATCCCGCGTCATCGGCCAGGTCCAGGAAGGGCACGTCCAGCAAGGGGACATCGGTCCCGGCGCAGTCGAAGGCCAGGCGGGACCGGACGTGCAACAGCGCTTCCCACGCAAAGGCAATGCCGGCCTCGACGCAGTAATCCGCCGCGCCAAAACCGATGGCCGCCACGGCCGGATGGGCGCGCGCGATCTCGGCCACGGACCGCACGCCTTGGGGCGTTTCGATCAGAGGTATCAGGCGTAGCGCGGGCGCGGCGCGCAGCAATTGGGACGCCAACAGCCGCACCTCGGTCGCATCCGCCACCTTGGGCAACACGATCGCGTGCAAAGCCGGCATGGGCTCGGCATGAACGAAGGCGTAGAGATCTTCGAGCCCGGCTGGTGTCATTGGCGAACTGATTCGGAGCGCGACAACCGGACGGGTCAGCCTGTTGGATCCGACAGGGTCGGATCCCGGAACATCAGTGGAATTGTCTGCGGACGACGCCTTCGATGCGGCCCCCGAGTCCCTGAGAGCCGCCCTCCCCGCCAGCCACGCAAACGCGTCGCGCCGGGCCGACGTCTTGTCCGCATCGGGCACGGCGTCTTCAAGATCGATGATGATGCCCGGCGCGCCGCTGCGCAGCGCCTTGTCGTACCGGTCGGGCCGGTTCCCGGGGCAGAACAGGAAGGTGGCGGGAACGACGGCAGAAGCATCGATGGCAGGGGTCACGCAAGCGCTCCCGAAGCGGGAAGCCACCCGCGCGGCAGGGTCAGCCCGCCGGCTCGCGCCGCATCACCGTGGTGAACAGATGCCGCCCTTCGGGAAACAGCCCGATCGAAGCGACGATGAGGTTCTTTTGCGTGCCGTAGTACCAGGTGCGGGTACGCAAGGTGGGAGATGACGCGGGGGTTTCGAGCAGCCTGGCTTGCGCGCGCGTCAGGCGCACGGCGTCGATGGACTGCCGGATCTCGGTGACCCGGTCGCCGCGTTCGTCTGCCAGCAATTCGGCAATCGACGCGCTGTAGCCGTCCAGCCGGTCGGCCGGCCCAGCGTACATGGTGGGAATGTGATGCTCGCTGTAGACCACGGGCGGGGCGCCGTCCTGCGCGCGCCGCACGCCGGTCACCCGCGTGAAGGCCTGCCCGGGCTCGGCCTGCAGGGTGCGCGCCTGGGCGGCGTCGAACACCACATCGGTCACCGTCAGCGTCTGAAAACGAAAGCCCTTGGTAAAGCGCAGGATTTCGTCCACCGTATTGCCGACGTGAACGAACGTGCTGCCGGGCGTGGCGGATTCCACGCGTGTGCCCACGCCGGCCTTGCGGCTGACGATGCCCTGCGTTTCCAGTTCTCGCAGCGCCCCGCGAACGGTGATGCGGCTGACGCCGAATTGCTGGCACAGCGCACTTTCGGTCGGCAGGAGCGCGCCTGCCGGATACTGTCCACCGCGTATCTGCTTGAGGAGTGTCTGGGCGAGCATCATGTACTGCGTGCCCGCATTGCGTTGAGCCATCGTTCTGCACTTCAGAGTACGCCAAGGGTTCTCAGTCTACCTTGCTCATCGCCATCGATTCCCAGGGCTGCAAGGATGTCCCCGGTGTGTTCGCCAAGCGCGGGCGCCCCGCGCACGGGCACGGCCGGACGCGATGTCCGCAAGGGTGACCCGACCGTGCGCAATGCGCCGCCACCGGGCAGATCGACGCAGGCGATGCGCCCCCCGCTGCGGGCGAACGGCGCGTCCAGCGCCTGCCCGACCGACCACACCGGCGCCGCCGGCACCGACCCGCCAAAGATCGCGATCCATTGCTCGGTCGTGCGCGTGCTTAGCGCCTCATCCAGCATGCCCGACAGCAGCTGACGGTTGGGTGCGCGTTCGGCAAAGGTCAGGAAACGCGGGTCGGTGATCCAGGCTTCCCGATCGATCTTCCTGCACAGGTTGCGCCAGAATTTTTCCTTGTTGCACATGAGGTAGATCCAGCCGTCTTGCGTGCGGTACAGCTGACAGGGCGTCAGCACCGGATGGCCGGAACGCGGCTGGCGTTCGGTCTGCTCGCCGGCATTCAGATACCAGGCAGCCACGTAATTGAGGTTGAACAGCGCCACGTCGAACAACGAGGTATCGACGTCGCAGCCCTGGCCGCTGCGGCTGGCCTCCAGCATGCCGCTGACCAGCCCCAGCGACATCATCAGGCCGGTCATGTAGTCCACCACCGACAGCCCCATGCGCGCAGGCAGCGAGTCGGGCTCGCCCGTGACCGAGAAATAGCCGGCCTCGGCCTGCATGAGGTAGTCGTAGCCGGGCCAACTGGTGCGTTCGTTGTCCCGGCCATAGGCGGAAATGTGGCCGCACACGATGGCGGGGTTGACGTGCTTGAGACGCTCGTAGGTCAGCCCCAGTTTGGCGGGAACGTCGCCGCGCAGGTTGTGCATCACGGCGTCGGCCGTGGCCACCAGGCGATGAAAGATGCGCTGCCCATCGTCATGATTCAGATTGAGCGTGATGCTTTTCTTGCCGGCGTTCAGGCTCTGAAAGAACAGGCTTTGCGCCGTCTCGGGCAGATCATCCCGAAAGTGGGGGCCTACATATCGGGATACGTCGCCGCCCATGTCGGGCTGTTCGATCTTGATGATTTCGGCGCCCAGCGATGCGAGCAACTGCGTGCCGAACGGGGCGGCGCCGTACTGTTCAACCGAAAGGATGCGGTAGCCGGAAAGAATGGACATGAAAGCGACGCCAGGTGAAAAGTGCCAACTGCGGGAATGCATCGGCCAGCCAAGTGCGGGATCGCATCAGCGATATGCGGTGAACGCCTGCCGGAACCGCCCGGCGCCCGGTCCATCGACGCCCCCGGCGAGAACCCGGGAACGTGCCGATATTGCATTTGATATAACAATATATCAAAATGCCTGCAAAACAAAGGGGCGGCCGGCCGGCTGCACCCAACCCGCAGGAGACGTCATGAAACTCTTCCCAAGCGCGCTGCTGGCGCTGGCGACGGCGTTGCCCGTCGTATTGACCGCGGCGCTGGGCAGTCCCGGCGCCTATGCGGCGTCCACCCCGTTTCCCGGCAAGCCCGTGCGCATCGTCATTCCCTTTGCAGCAGGGCAAGGGTCGGACATCCTGGCGCGCGCGATCGGCGAGCGGCTGACCAAGGCCTGGGGCCAGCCCGTCGTGGTCGAAAACCGCGCGGGCGCCAACGGCGCCATCGCCCTCCAAGATGTGGCGCGCAGCGCGCCGGACGGCTACACGATCCTGCTGACGTCCAACTCCCCCATCGTCATCAACCCAAGCCTGTACAAGAAGCTGCCTTATGACGTGGGCCGCGACTTCGTGCCGGTCGCGCTTCTGGCTGCCACGGACATGGTCATGGTGGTGAACGACAAATTTCCTGCAAGGAACCTGCAGGAGGTCATTGCCGAACTGAACGCGCATCCCGACAAGTACAGCTATGGGTCGCCCGGCACCGGATCGACCAGTCACCTGAGCATGGAAGTCTTCAAGCGCACGGCCGGCGTCAAGATCACGCACGTGCCCTACAAGGGCAGCGCGCCCGCCTTTACGGACCTGATCGGCGGCAGCACCCAGCTGATGATCGACGCCATGCCAAGCGCCCTGCCCCAGGTCAAAGGCGGCCGCGTGCGCGCCATCGCGATCACCAGTTCCGACGTGCCGTCCACCATCGCGCCGGACATTCCCACCGCGTCGTCGGCAGGCGTATCGGGCCTGCCCGAACGGCCCTGGTACGGCGTCTTCGCCCCGCGCGCCACGGACCCCGACATCGTCGCCAAGGTCCGGCAAGACCTGCTGGCGGCCATGACGTCCCCGGAAATCCACGGCCGCATGGCCGAGCTCGGGCTGGAGTCCGTTCCGCCACTCAGCGCCGCCGAGTTCGCCGCCTTTCTGAAAGAGCACACCGACTACTGGAATCAGGCCACCCAAAAGATTGGCATGTACCAGACCGAATAGACGCCGAAATCGCGCTGCACCCATGCTCACGCAGACCCCGGGCCGCATTACAATCCGGGTATGCGCATCCTCATCGCCGAAGACGACAGCATCCTTGCGGATGGGCTGTCCCGCTCGCTCCGCCAAAGCGGTTATGCCGTCGACGCGGTCCATGACGGACTGTCGGCGGACTCCGCCCTGGCGGCGCAGCCTTTCGATCTGCTGATTCTCGACATCGGCCTGCCCAAGCTGAACGGCACCGAAGTGCTGCGGCGCCTGCGGGCGCGCAATTCGCACATGCCGGTGCTGATCCTGACCGCGGCGGACAGCGTCGAACAACGCGTCAAGGGGCTGGACCTGGGCGCCGACGATTACATGGCCAAACCGTTTGCGCTGTCGGAACTCGAAGCGCGGGTGCGCGCGCTGACCCGGCGCGGCGCGGGCGGGGGCCGGCGGTGCTCAAGCATGGGCGCCTGTCATTCGACCAGGTGGGGCGCGTGGTCACGATCGACGACCAGATCGTCGAACTGTCGGCGCGAGAAGTCAGCCTGCTCGAAGTCCTTCTGTCGCGCAGCGGGCGCATGGTCAGCAAGAAGCAGTTGGTGGACCACCTGTGCGAATGGGGTGAAGAAGTCAGCACCAACGCCATCGAAGTGTATGTGCACCGGCTGCGCAAGAAACTGGAAGTGGGCGAAGTCAAGATCGCCACGGTGCGCGGCCTGGGGTATTGCCTGGAGCGCGAAGCCGGCGCAGCCGCCGGCGCGCCTTGATGGCCCGCGGCGTGCTTCCAGCCGGTACCGCGCCCGCATGAACGACGATTCCGAAGGATTGGACCCGGCGGCCGTCGCGCCGCCCGAGGCGCAGGCGCGGTCGCTGTTCGGCGAGATCCTGGACTGGATGCTCGCGCCCCTGTTCCTGCTGTGGCCCATGTCGGTCGCCATTACCTACGTCGTGGCGCAGTCGATCGCGGTCGTTCCCTATGACCGCGGACTGGCCAACAGCGTGCTGGTGCTTGCCCAGCAGGTCAAGGAAGTGAACGGCCGGGCGCGCCTGACCCTGCCCGTGCCCGCACGCGAGATGCTGCGGGCCGACGAAACCGACACGGTCTTCTATCAGGCATTGGGCACGCGCGGCGAATACCTGGGTGGCGATCGCGAGCTGCCCCTGCCCCCAGGCGCCGAACGCCCCTTGCCGGGCATCGTGCAATACCGGGACGACACCGTGCGCGGCTTCAGCGTGCGGGTGGCCTATACCTGGGTGTCGTTGCCGACGCTGGCGGACGGCCAGCCGGCGCTGGTCCAGGTGGCCGAGACGCTTGAAAAACGCTCGCAACTGGCCAATGAGATCATCAAGGGCGTGATCATTCCGCAGTTCGTGATTTTGCCCCTGGCGGTGCTGCTGGTGTGGTTCGGGCTGTCACGCGGCATTGCGCCGCTGAACAAGCTGCAGGCCCGGCTGCGCGCACGGCGGCCGGATGACCTGTCGCCCATCAACGAGCGGGAAGCGCCGCAGGAAATCGCGCCGCTGGTGGCGGCCATGAACGATCTGCTGCAGCGCCTGTCATCCAACGTGGAAGCGCAAAAGCGTTTCGTGGCTGACGCGGCGCACCAGATGAAGACGCCGCTGGCTGGCATCCGCACACAGGCCGAACTCGCGCTGCGCAACGCCAGTCCGGAAGACATGGAAGCGAGCCTGCGGCATCTCATTTCCGGCGCCGAGCGTGCCACGCGGCTGGTCAACCAGTTGCTGGCGCTGGCCCGTGCCGAGGACCCGCGCAACCCGTCGAACCTGCACAGCGACATCGACCTGCAGGCCATCGCCCAGGAGCAGACGCAGAACTGGGTGCACGAAGCCATGGCGCGCGACATCGACCTGGGACTGGAAGGCGAAGACGACCCCGTCATGATCCGCGGCAACGCCTTGTTGCTGGCCGAACTGCTGAACAACCTGATCGACAATGCCTTGCGCTACACGCCACGGGGCGGGACCGTGACGGTCCGGGTGCGCGTGACGCCCGCCCAGGCGATTCTGGAAGTCGAGGATTCCGGTCCCGGCATTCCGGAAGCGGAACGCGAGATGGTGTTCGATCGTTTCTACCGGGTGCTCGGCACGGCAACCGATGGCAGCGGGCTGGGCCTGGCCATCGTGCGTGAAATCGCCCAGCAACACGGCGCGACCATCACGGTTACGGGAAACTCCCAACCCGGCAGTGGCGCAGGCCCTGGAACCCGCATCGCTACAGCCTTCGGGCGTTCCCAGCCCATAGACCCCGCGGTCAACTAAGAAACTACTTCAGGCTTTCAGCATTCCGTAAGTAAGCCGTCAGCGCCGCGTAAGTCCGTGTTTCTACTCTGAATCAAGCCTGACAAATCATCAGGCAAGTCTGCATCCATCAACTATCACAGCAGGCATTCCGAGGAGACACCCTTCCATGAACACCACGACGTCCGCCAGCGTGCCCCACGCCCCGGCACGCCCCATGACGAGCGAAGAGCGAAAAGTCATCTTCGCTTCCTCCCTCGGCACCGTTTTCGAATGGTATGACTTCTATCTGTACGGTTCGCTGGCAGCGATCATTGCACGCCAGTTCTTTTCGGGAGTGAACGAAACCGCGGCCTTCATTTTTGCGCTGATGGCCTTTGCGGCAGGTTTTGCGGTGCGGCCTTTCGGCGCACTGGTGTTCGGCCGGCTGGGGGACCTGGTAGGACGCAAGTACACCTTCCTGGTCACGATCCTGATCATGGGCGTGTCGACCTTTATCGTCGGTATCCTGCCGTCGTATGCGTCCATCGGCATTGCCGCGCCGATCATCCTGATCTGCCTGCGGCTGCTCCAGGGCCTCGCGCTCGGCGGCGAGTATGGCGGCGCCGCAACCTACGTGGCCGAGCACGCGCCGCATGGCAAACGCGGCGCATACACCAGCTGGATCCAGACCACGGCCACGCTGGGCCTGTTCCTGTCGCTGCTGGTGATCCTGGGCGTGCGGACCGTCGTCGGTGAAGACGCCTTTGCCGCATGGGGATGGCGCATTCCGTTCCTGCTGTCGATCGTGCTGTTGGCCGTGTCGGTGTGGATCCGCCTGCAGCTGCATGAGTCGCCCACCTTCAAGCGCATGAAGGAAGAAGGCAAGACGTCGAAGGCGCCGCTGACGGAATCGTTCGCGCGGTGGGGCAACCTGAAACTGGTGCTGCTTGCGCTGTTCGGCCTGACCGCCGGCCAGGCGGTGGTGTGGTACACGGGGCAGTTCTACGCGCTGTTCTTCCTGACGCAGACGCTGAAGGTCGACGGGACGACCGCCAACATCCTGATCGCGCTGGGCCTGCTGATCGGCACGCCGTTCTTCGTGCTGTTCGGGATCCTGTCGGACAAGATCGGCCGCAAGCCCATCATCATGGCGGGCTGCCTGATCGCCGCACTGACCTACTTCCCCGTGTTCAAGGCCCTGACCCACTATGCCAACCCGGCGCTGGAAACGGCACAGGCGAATGCGCCGGTGGTGGTCGTGGCCGACCCCAAGACCTGCTCGTTCCAGTTCAATCCGGTGGGCACCAGCAAGTTCACCAGTTCGTGCGACCAGCTCAAGGCCTTCCTGGCCAGCAACTCGGTCAATTACAGCAACGAAGCCGCACCCGCGGGCACGGTGGCTTCGGCCAAGATCGGCAATTCGGTGGTGCAGTCGTTCGAAGGCAGCGGCCTGCCCGCCGCCGAGCTCAAGACCAAGGGCGACGCCCTGAAGGCCCAGTTGACGTCCGAGATCCGCAGCCACGGCTACCCCGCCAAGGCCGAACCGGCGCAGATCAACAAGGTCATGGTGGTGGTGCTGCTCACCTTCCTGGTGATCCTGGTGACGATGGTCTACGGCCCGATCGCGGCCATGCTGGTCGAGATGTTCCCGACCCGCATCCGCTACACGTCGATGAGCCTGCCCTACCATATCGGCAATGGCTGGTTCGGTGGCTTCCTGCCAACGACGTCCTTCGCCATCGTGGCGGCTACGGGCAACATCTACTACGGCCTGTGGTATCCGATCGGCATCGCCGTGATGACGCTCATCATTGGCACGCTGTTCGTGAAAGAAACCAAAAATAACCGTCTGGAGGACTGACGGACGCTTGCTGGCATGGGCGCTGCGCCCATGCCGGGGTTACTCTCTAAGGCCTGGCCGGGATGCCAGGCCTTTTTCGTTGCAGGGTTCGCTGTCGTCTGCGTGCCCTGACCGCTTGGCGCAATGCCGTCCACGCGGGCGGGCAACGGGCCATTCACTTTTCGGAGAGCGCCATGACCTTGTCGTATCCGCGCCCCGCGCACCGTGTCCTTCTGGCTGTTCTCTCCGTGGCAGCCAGCGTGCTGACCGCTGCATCGTTCCAGGTTCATGCCGCCGACTTTGCCGACGCGCAACTGGACCGGGCGATCGCCGGCACCCACCGCAGCGCGGTCGACCAGGCCCGCGATCCCTACCGGCATCCCAAGGAGACGCTGCGCTTCTTTGGCATCCGCCCCGACCAAACGGTGATCGAGATCGCGCCCGGCGCGGGTTGGTACACCGACATTTTGGCGCCCTTCCTGCGTGACCACGGCAAGCTCTATGCCGCGCACTACGCGGCGTCAGGCCCCGACAGCAATGACTACCGCCGACAGGGCCGCGCGCGGTACGAGGCCAAGCTGGCGGCCAACCCGGCGCTGTACGGCAAGGTCGTGGTGGGCGATCTGCCGGTGCGCGGCTTCACGGACATCCAGCCACCCGGCGGCGCCGACATGGTGCTGACCTTCCGGAACATTCATAACTGGATCAAGGATGGCCACCTGGACGACAGCTTGAAGGCGTTCTACGACGTGCTGAAGCCGGGCGGCGTGCTGGGCGTGGAAGAACATCGCGCGCGGCCCGGTACGTCGGTCGACCAGATGATCGCGACGGGCTATGTGACCGAAGCGTATGTGATCGAACGCGCCCAGGCCGCGGGATTCAAGCTGGCCGGCCGCAGCGAGATCAACGCCAATCCGCGCGACACCAAGGACTACCCCAAGGGCGTGTGGACGCTGCCGCCCTCGTTCGTGGAAGGCGATCGCGACCGCGCCAGGTATGCGGCGATTGGCGAGTCGGATCGCATGACATTGAAGTTCGTGAAACCGCCTATTCGCCCTTGATGCCGCCGTCCTTGATCACTTTGCCCCAGCGGGCGAATTCGGTCGACGCGTACTGACGGAACTCGGCTGGCGAGCTGCTGATGTGGATCACGTTGCCGTTGGCCGTGAACTTCTCCTGCACGTCGCTGCGCTGAAAGCCCTTGGCCAGGGCGGCATGCACCTTCTGCACGACTTCAGGGGGCAGCCCGGCAGGCCCGCCGATGCCGAACCACGGCGCCACCACCAGGCCGGGATAGCCCGATTCCTTGGCCGTGGGCGCTTCGGGCAATTGCGGTGAGCGCTGTTCGGACAGCACCGCGATCGCCTTGATGCGCCCGGCCTTGATCTGCGGCCCCGCCACCACCAGCGAGCTTTGCGAATCGAGCTGCGTCGACCCGCCGATCAGGTCCTGGATTTGCTGCTGCGCCCCTTTGTACGGAATGTGATTGAACTGCACGCCCGCCTGCGTCTGGAACAGTTCCACGGCCAGGTGCGGAATGGTGCCGACTCCGGGCGTGCCATACGCGATCTTGCCGGGATTGGCCTTTGCGTAGGTGACCAGTTCGGACAGGGTGGAATACGGCGCGTCCTTGGCGGCCACCAGCACCGGCGTGGTCGACGCTACGTTGCTAATGTAGGTGAAGTCCTTGAAGGAATCGAAGCCTGCATTGCTCAGATGCGGTGCGATCGCCACGGTAATGGCGACCAGGCCCAGCGTATAGCCATCGGCCGGCGATTTGGCCAGCACACCCAGGCCCAGTGTGCCGTTGCCGCCCGGCCGGTTTTCCACGATCACGGGCTGCTTGAATTCGGCGCGCAGCACCTCCGCCACTTCGCGGCCGATCATGTCAGTGGGGCCGCCCGCCGGGAAGGGCACGACCAGCTTGACCGGACGGTTGGGCCAGTCCTGCGCCATGGCCGTGGCAGACGCCACGGCGGTCGCGGCAAATACACACGTGGATAACAGCACGCGGATCGAACGCTTCATATCGGTCTCCAATATCGTTGTCGTGGTGGCGTCGTGGCCACCTGCCGATATGGTATGCCGACGCGTGCAGTCAGCGCACGCACTTGTCGCGCGCCTTACAGGAAGCGGTCCAGCAGCCGGCGGCTGCCACGATCCAGTTGCGTCAGGTCACGGATCAGGAAGTACAGCCCATGCCCGTCGGCGATCAGCAAGGTGTTGCCGGACACACGGCGGATGTCCTGTTCACTGCGCAGCACCAGCTCGGTCGGACCG
Source organism: Pigmentiphaga litoralis (assembly GCF_048632615.1). GTDB lineage: Bacteria > Pseudomonadota > Gammaproteobacteria > Burkholderiales > Burkholderiaceae_B > Pigmentiphaga > Pigmentiphaga litoralis_B. The sequence goes on along the minus strand of NZ_CP184479.1, from coordinate 4,191,469 downwards.
CGATCGGTTTCGATGGCCCAGCGGCTGGGCGTGGCCAAGGTCGACACGCTGATGATCCGTGTAATCGACGGCATGAATTCGCGCCGTGACAACTCGTCGGCGATCAGCGCGCGACTGGCCTCGTCAAGCGCGTCGAGCCTGGGAATCCAGGCCAGTTCATGCCCTTCGCGGCTTAGCAGGGCGATATCTTCCAGGCGGCCATCGATAGGAAAGGCCCGGACCGGAACGACGCCGCTGTGGACCACGCCGTCGGCGCCGGTGTAGACCAGGTGTCCGAAGGCATCGCGCTGCAGCGAGCCGGGCGCCACGGCCGCCGGGGCCATGGCGTCGCGGATGGTGGCCAGGGATCCGGGGACCACCGGTGCGGCAGCCGTCAGTGGCGTTGCTGGCGCCGCGCCGGAAGCCGGCGGATCGCCCGCCGCCACCGTGGCGGCATGCTTGTTGGTCAGACTCGGCGTCATGCTGTTTCGTCCGCGTTGTTGTTCCACGCGACCACGTCGCCATCGGCCGGCCGCGACTGGGCCTGATACAGCCGGAAGTAGGCGCCCTGGCGCGCCATCAGCACGTCATGCGGCCCCTCTTCCACCACCTGCCCCCGGTCCAGCACGACCAGCCGGTCGGCGCGCCGCAGCGTGCTGAGCCGGTGCGCAACGGCGATCGTGGTGCGCCCCCGCACCAGGTTATCCAGCGCCTTCTGGATTTCCTTTTCGGTGGCGGTGTCGACCGACGACGTGGCCTCGTCCAGGATCAGGATGCGCGGGTCGATCAGCAAGGCGCGCGCGATCGAAATGCGTTGGCGCTCTCCCCCGACAGGGACTGGCCGCGCTCCCCGACCAGCGAGTCATACCCGTGCGGCAGCCGCAGAATGAATTCATGCGCATGGGCAGCCCGCGCGGCCGCGATGATCTCGGCCCGTGTGGCCTGCGGCTTGCCATAGGCGATGTTCTCGGCAATGGTGCCGAAGAACAGGAAGGGTTCCTGCAGCACCACGCCGATGTTGTACCGATACCCCGAGATGGCCAGCGACCGGATGTCGATGCCATCGACCCGTATCGATCCTTCCGTGACATCGTAGAAACGGCAGATCAGGTTGACCAGCGTACTTTTGCCCGACCCGCTATGGCCCACCAGGCCAATCATTTCGCCTGGCGCAATGGTAAGCGACACGCCCCGCAGCACACTGCGGCTGCCATACCGGAACGCGGCCTGGCGGATGTCGATGCGGCCTTCCACCCGCCCCAGCGGCACCGGCTGCGCAGGTTCGGGCACGCTGGACACCCGGTCCAGAATGTCGAAGATGCGCTTGGCGCCCGCCGCGGCCTTTTGCGTGACGGACACGATGCGGCTCATGGAATCCAGCCGCAGATAGAAGCGGCTGATGTACGCCAGAAAGGCCGCCAGCACGCCCACCGAGATCTGCTTGTTGGCGATCAGCCAGATCCCGAATCCCCAGACGATCAGCAGGCCGATTTCGGTCAGCAAGGTGACCGTGGGCGAGAACAGCGACCAGATGGTATTGACGCGATCGTTGACGGCCAGGTTGTGGTCGTTGGCTTCCCGGAACCGGGCGACTTCGCGCTTTTCCTGCGCGAACGCCTTGACCACCCGTATGCCCGGGATGGTGTCGGCCAGCACGTTGGTGATCTCGGACCAGATGCGGTCCACCTTTTCGAAGCCATGCTTGAGCCGGTCGCGCACCGCATGGATCATCCATGCGATAAAGGGCAAGGGCAGCAGCGTGACCATGGCCAGCCAGGGGTCGATCGACACCAGAATTACCGCGGTCATGATGATCATGAGCACATCGGTGGCGAAGTCGAGCAGGTGCAAGGACAGGAACACGCAGATGCGGTCGGTTTCGGATCCGATCCGCGCCATCAGGTCACCTGTGCGCTTGCCGCCAAAATATTCCAGCGACAGCTGCTGCAGGTGTTCATAGGTGGTCGTGCGCAGATCGGCGCCGATCCGTTCGCTGACCCACGCCAGCAGATACGTGCGGCCCCAGCCCAGCAGCCACGCCAGCAGCGCCGATACCAGCAGCCCGCCCAGGTACCAGGTGGCCTTGCCGATGTCGATCGGGGCGCCGTTCTGGAAGGGGATCAGCACCTCATCCATCAGCGGCATGGTCAGGTAAGGCGGAACCAGAGTGGCCGCCGTCGAGAGCACCGTCAGGATGAAGCCGACGATCAGCTGGCTGCGGTACGGCCGTGCAAAGCGGCCCAGGCGCATCAAGGCCCAGCCCGAGTCGGCCTCGGCGGCTTCCACGTCCGCGCCAAACTCACGCGGCGTGTCGTCGGCGGCGCGCTGCCCTTGCTGGACGCCCCCGGCAGCACGCACGGCCTGTTCGCGGGCGAAAGCATCGGCCAGGCGGGCAGCATCGGCGTGCTGGGCCAGGGTGTACCGCCAGTTGGCCAGCCGGGCATCGGGCGTATCGAGCGCCAGGCAGCCGACTCCGGCGTGGTCATGCAGATGCAGGCGCATGCCGTCGGCCAGGGGCCAGGACTGCCACGCGCCACCGCGATATTGCGCCATCAGCCGGCGGGGCGTCAGGACCAGCCGGCCAAACGTGAAACGCAAGGCATCATCCAGGTCGAGCGACAGGCTTGCGAGCACGGGCTCGTCGGCGCCAAGCAGGACGGCCAGGTCGGAAGGCACGGAGGCCGCGGCGTCCGCCAAGGCAGGAACAGGTGAGGAAGCGGGGGTCATCGAATGGGGGCCAGGATTGGGCAGGTCGGGGTTCTGGGTCACGCGCGGCCCGGGCGGCGACTGTTACAGCATGTCTCGGAGTATAGAGGGAGCCGCGAGAAAGCTTACGCCGCCGTACCGGGCGTTGCGCCGCCACACCTAGGGGATTCCCTTATCTTTCGTTTCGCCAATACTTACAGCTTGCTTACAGGAGACTTAACACATACATTTCGCGGTGCTGCACGCAAAAGCCGATATCGAGGCGCGCGCCGCTGGCGTATTCTGCTCATGGCGGTTGCGACTGACGGGCAAACGACATCGATGCGCAACCGACGTAGGCCGTCACTCACGGCTCCCTCCGCACTTCGAGACACCACGACCTTCATGAAAGACAAACACATTGATTTTCTCGATGTGCTCACCCTGCGCGGCCCGAACATCTGGACCTACCGTCCGGTACTCGAGGCGTGGGTCGATATCGGCGAGTTGGAGGACTATCCGTCCAACCTCATTCCCGGCTTCTACGAACGGCTGGTGGCGTGGCTGCCCACCCTGATCGAACACCGCTGCAGCTATGGCGAGCGCGGTGGCTTCCTGCAGCGCCTGCGCGAAGGCACATGGCCCGGCCACATCCTCGAACACGTCACGCTGGAGCTGCAGAACCTGGCCGGCATGCCGGGCGGCTTCGGCAAGGCGCGCGAAACGTCCACGCGGGGCGTGTATCGCGTGATCGTGCGTGCGTGGCACGAGAAAGTGACCCATGCGGCGCTCTACGCCGCGCGCGACCTGGTCATGGCCGCGATCCAGGACGAACCCTTCGACGTGGACGAAGCGGTATCCGACCTGCGCCGCCTGATCGGCCGGCATTGCCTGGGGCCCAGCACGGCCTGCATCGTCGACGCCGCCGACGACCGCGACATTCCGACCATCCGGCTGAGTGAAGACAACCTCGTGCAGATCGGCTACGGGTCGCGCCAGCGCCGCATCTGGACCGCCGAAACCGACCGCACCAGCGCGATTGCCGAAGGCATTTCGCGCGACAAGGACCTGACCAAGACGCTGCTGGAAGCCTGCGGCGTGCCAGTGCCGCAAGGCCGCGCGGTGGACAGCGCCGACGACGCCTGGGACGCTGCCGAAAGCATCGGCGTGCCGGTGGTGGTCAAGCCCTGCGACGGCAATCATGGACGCGGCGTCTTCACCAACCTGCGCACCCGCGACGAAGTCGCCACCGCCTATGGCATTGCCGCCGATGAAGGCAGCGGCGTGATCGTGGAACGCTTCATCAGCGGCAACGAACACCGCTTGCTGGTGGTGGGAGGCAAGCTGGTGGCCGCCGCGCGCGGCATGGCGGCTTCGGTCATTGGCGACGGCACGTCTACCGTCAAGGAATTGATCCAGAGCCAGTTGAACAGCGACCCCCGCCGGGGCCGCACCGAAGACCATCCGTTGAATCTGGTCCACCTGGACTCGGCGGCGCGCCTGGAAATCGCGCGCCAAGGTTTTGATGCCGACTCCGTGCCGCCCGCCGGCACCAACGTGCTGATCCAGCGCAATGGCAACGTGGCGTTCGACGTGACCGACCTCGTGCACCCCAGCGTGGCCGCGCATGTCGAACTGGCCGCTCGTGTCGTGGGCCTGGACATCGCCGGCGTGGATCTGGTGGCCGACGACATTTCACGTCCGCTGGCCGAACAGGGCGGCGCGGTGGTCGAAGTCAATGCAGGCCCCGGTCTGCTGATGCACCTGAAGCCCGCCGAAGGGTCGCCGCGTCCCGTGGGCCGCGCGATCATCGATCACCTGCTGCCCGATGGCGACACAGGGCGCATCCCGCTGGTTGGCGTGACCGGCGCGCGCGGCAAGACCACCGTGGCGCGCATGGTGGCGCGGCTGCTGCATCTGTCGGGCGCGCGCGTCGGACTGGCCTGCAGCCAGGGCCTGTTCTTCGACCGGCGCGAAGTCGAGACGACCGACGCCGCCAACTGGACAGCCGCCCGGCGCATCCTGGTGAATCGCGCGATCGATGCCGCGGTGATCGAAAATGGCGCGCGCGTCATCCTGACGCAAGGCCTGGCCTATGACCGGTGCCAGGTCGGCATCGTCACCCATCTCGACCCGGCGCTGACCCTGCCGGATCTGTCGATGGATACGCCCGAGCAATTGGCCACCGTATTTCGCACGCAGGTCGACGTGGTGTTGCCCGGCGGCTGCGCCGTGCTCAACGCCGCCGAACCGCTGATCGCCGACATGGGTCCGCTGTGTGACGGCGAAGTCATCTACTTTGCCGCCGATGCGGACCTGGACGTGATCCGGACGCATCGCGCGGCAGGCCGTCGCGCCGTGGTGGCCGAAGACGGCCAGGTGGTGCTTGCCACGGGCGCCGAGTCGCTGGCGCTGGCCCCTCTGGCCGACGTTCCCGCCATCGCGCAGGAACGGTCCGCGGGCGGCGCCGCGCAGCAGACGGCCAATGTGCTGGCGGCCGTGGCCGCGGCATGGGCCCTGGGCGTGTCGATTCCGGCCATCCGCGCCGGCATCGAAAGCTTCACGCTCAGCACCACGACCGACGCGCCCCTGTTGGCCGCCGCCTAGCCCCTCCCCCATCGAGTGCCCACGCCGGACGCAAGCCGTCCGGCGCCCATGTCCTACAGGAATTCGTTCATGGAAGTTTCACGTATCCGGGCGCTGCGCGGGCCCAACCTCTGGAGCCGCCGCACGGCGCTGGAAGCCATCGTGTCGTGTACTGACACCGAATGCGCGATTGGCGGCATTCCGGGCTTCGAAGCCGGGCTGCGCGCCCGATTTCCCGCCCTCGGCGCCTTCCAGCCGGCCGGCCATGAACGCGCGGTGTCCATGGCGCGCGCGGTGGGCCTGGCGGCGTTGGGACTGCAATCCGAAGCAGGCTGCCCCGTGACGTTCGCGCGCAGCGTGCCAACCCTGGAACGCGGCGTGTTCCAGGTGGTGGTCGAATATACCGAAGAAGACGTGGGCCGCCTGGCGTTCGACCTGGCGCGGCAGCTGTGCCAGGCCGCCGTGGACGATGCGCCGTTCGATCTGGCCGCCGCCGTGGCGCGCCTGCGTGAACTGGATGAAGACGTGCGCCTGGGCCCCAGCACGGGCGCGATCGCCCAGGCCGCCGTGGCCCGAGGCATACCGTACCGGCGCCTGACATCGGGCAGCCTGCTGCAATTCGGGTGGGGACGGCGCCAGCGGCGGATCCAGGCGGCCGAAACCGACCTGAGCGGCGCGATCGCCGAGTCGATCGCCCAAGACAAGGAACTGACCAAGAACCTGCTGCAGGCCGCGGGCGTGCCGGTGCCGGCCGGACGCCCGGTAGAAGACGCCGAAGACGCCTGCCGGGCGGCCGCCGAGATTGCCGCCCCCGTGGTCATCAAGCCACGCGATGGCAACCAGGGCAAGGGCGTGGCCGTCAATATTACCGGCCGCGACGAAATCCTGGCCGCCTATGAGGTTGCCGCCAGGATCAGTTCGACCGTGCTGGTCGAACGCTACATCCCGGGCCACGATTTCCGCTTGCTGGTGATCAACGACACCCTGGTCGCCGCCGCGCGCGCGATCCGCCACGGGTGATCGGCGATGGCCGCCACACCGTGCGTGAACTGGTCGACCAGGTCAACCTGGATCCGGCGCGTGGCGAAGGCCACGGCACCAGCCTGACCAAAATCCGGTTCGATGCCGTGGCGCTGGCCACCCTGGCGGGCCAGGGCCTGGACGCGGAGTCGGTCCCGGCCCAAGGCGTGCACGTCGCATTGCGCAACAACGCCAACCTGAGCACCGGCGGCACGGCCACCGACGTGACGGACGAAGTGCACCCCGACCTGGCCGCGCGCGCGATCGCGGCCGCGCAGATGGTGGGGCTGGACATTGCAGGCGTCGACATGGTGTGCGACACCGTGCAGCGGCCATTGGAAGCCACGGGTGGCGGCATCGTGGAAGTCAACGCCGCGCCCGGCCTGCGCATGCATATCAGCCCGTCCTACGGCAAGGGAAGGCAGGTGGGCGAAGCCATCGTGGCGTCGCTGTTCGCCGCGGGTGACGACGGCCGCATTCCGCTTGTGGCGGTGGCCGGCACCAACGGCAAGACGACTACCGTCCGGCTGATCGCGCACCTGATCGGGCAGCGCGGCGATACGGTCGGCATGACCAATTCCGACGGCGTCTACATCGGCGCGCAGCGCATCGACACGGGCGATTGCAGCGGCCCCCGCAGCGCGCGCAATGTGCTGCTGCACCCCGACGTGGACGCGGCGGTGTTCGAAACCGCGCGCGGCGGCGTGCTGCGCGAAGGCCTGGGTTTCGATCGCTGCGATGTGGCGGTCGTGACCAATATCGGCATGGGCGATCACCTGGGGCTGAACTACATCAGCACGGTGGAAGACCTGGCGGTGGTCAAACGCGTGATCGTCGAAAACGTCAAGCCGCAGGGCATGGCGGTGCTGAACGCCGACGACCCGATCGTTGCAAAGATGGCCGACAGCTGCCCTGGCGGCGTCATCTATTTCGCGCGTGACCGCCAGCAGCCGCTGCTGGCCATGCACCGCGCCAAGCAACAGCGGATCGTGTACCGCGATGGCGGCGACATCGTCACCGAACAGGTGACAGACCAGGGTGAGGATAGACAGCGCTTTCCGCTGGCGGACATTCCGTTGACGTGTGACGGGGCGCTCGATTTCCAGGTGGAAAATGCGATGGCGGCGATTGCGGCGGCGTGGGCGCTGGGGCTTGATACGGGCATCGTCCGCGCGGGCCTGGCCAGTTTCGTGAACGATGCCGCTACCGCGCCCGGGCGCTTCAACCGCTATGCGTATCGCGGCGCCACCGTGATTGCGGACTACGGCCACAACCCCGACGCGATCGGCGCCCTGGTCAAGGCCATCGACAACCTGCCGGCGGCGCGCCGGTCCGTGGTGATCAGCGGCGCGGGCGACCGCCGTGACATCGACATCCGCCGGCAGACCGAGATCCTGGGCGAAGCCTTCGACGACGTGCTGCTGTACGAAGACCAGTGCCAGCGCGGCCGCGCGGATGGTGAAGTGCTGGGCCTGCTGCGGGACGGCCTGTCGAACGCGTCACGCACCCGCAACATCCAGGAGATCCGCGGCGAGTTCGTGGCGATCGATACGGCGCTGGCCGCGCTGCAACCGGGGGATCTGTGCCTGATCCTGATCGACCAGGTCGACGAGGCGCTGGATCACATCGCGCAGCGGGTACGGGAAGCGGAGGCGATCAGTCGGTCAATACCTTCCCGGTAGCCGCCCAATCCTTGCGGGACGAGAACCGGGCCAGCAAGGCATTGGCGTCCACGCCCAGCGGAATCAGCCGGGGCTCCAGCCTGGCCGCATTGGCGCGCAAGGCATCCACGGACGGCAAGGGACTGGGCCCCGCGAGAATGATGCGATTGTTCGCCCGCAGGTTGTAGAACGGCCCGAACACGTCCGCGTAGGTGGTCGACTCGTCGTCGTACACCCGGCTTGCCGTAAAGGTGTTGGCGGCGACCACCCCACCCGGGGCCAGCACGGATTTCACCTCTTGCAGGAATTCGCGCGTGAGCAGATGCGGGGGAATGTAGTTTTCGTCAAAGGCGTCGAGCATGACGATGTCGTACCGCCGCCCTTCCTTCAGCGCCTGCTGCACGAAGGTGCGGCCATCGGCCACATGCACCCGCAAGGTGTCGTCGGGCTTGAAGTGGAAATAGGTCTTGGCAACTGAGACCACCGCCGGGTCGATCTCGACCGCATCGATGACGGTGCGTGGCAATACCTTGTGCAGCGCGGTGGGCATGCTTCCGCCGCCCAGGCCGATGATCATGATGCGTGCCGGGTCCGGCTTCAGATACAGCGCGCCGAACATCATGCGGGTGTAGTCGAAGATCAGGCGCTGCGGCGCGTCGATCGCGTAGCAGCTTTGCCGGCCGGGTGCTTCGACGCTGCCGAACTTCATGCAGCGCTCGCCTGCCTGTTCGTACACCACAATGTTTTCGAACGCCGACTTTTCGGTGTGAATGACCGAGGTCGTGGACTCGGCGCAGGCCGTGACGGCCATGACGGTGCAGACCAGCGCCAGCGCCTTGGCATGCAGGCCCAGCGAACGCCAGCGGGTCATGAGGGTGTCCGGCATGGCGCCGCGAACGGGCACACGGCGGTCATCGTGACAGGATCACGCTGGTGATCACGCCGGTGGCAATGGCCACCAGCAGAAATTCCGACCCGGATTGCACCCACTGATAACCGGGGCCCGGGCGGTGCAGGCGGCGGCTGTGCCAGTCGTTCACGACGTAATACCGTTCGTGATAGCCGCGAGGCAGACGATCGCCCCGGCTCCAGCGATGCGGCGGGCTGTAGTAACGCACCTGCGGGCTGAAGCGCTGGGCGTCGTGATAACCACGCTCGTATCCGTTGCGGTAATGCCGGCGGTCGTCGCGGCGTTCACGCCAGTCGTGGCGATCGTGCCGGTCATGGCGATCGTAATGCCCGTGCCGATCATGGCCCCGGCCATGGCCGTGGCCATCGCGGGCCTGCGCTACCGACATCACCGACGACAGGGCCATCGTGGCGCTGGTCAGCAGGATAACAATCGTTCGTTTGTTCATCACGGCACCTTTCAGTATCACCGGACGCCTGGCATAAGCGCTTGGATCGGGAAGCGTTGCCAGGCTGTCGACAAGCTGAATTTACCCTGAGCGCAACCGGGGCGGGACAGCAGAGTGGTAAACAAATGTCAGTTTCGCGTCAGGTTCGGTGATCTTCCGGCACGCCGGAACAGGCCACCGACCTAAGCGTCAGCATGGCCGACAGGCGCGCCGTCAGATCATTCAGTTCGAACGGCTTCGTGATCATCTGCATATTGCCCGTCAGAAAGCCCGCCGACCGCGTGGCCGCTTCGGCATAGCCCGTCATGAACAGCACTTTCAGGTTCGGCCGGGTCTGCAAGGCGGCGTCGGCAAGCTGCCTTCCGTTCAAGCCCGGCAGGCCGACATCGGTTAACAGCACATCCAGCGGCGCCGCACTATTCAGGATCTCGAGCCCTGACGGACCGTCCGCCGCCTCGCTCACCTGGTAGTCCAGGCTGCGCAGTACCTCGCACACCACGGCGCGCACCGTGTCGTCGTCTTCCACCACCAGCACCCTTGCGCCCGTGCCGGCGTTGGCGACCAGGGACAAGGCCAGAGGATCGTCCAGCGCCACCGGTGTTTCCAGATGCCGTGGCAAGTACAGGCTCACCGACGTGCCCTGGCCCAGCCGGCTGTCGATTCGCGCCGTGCCGCCCGATTGCTGCGCGAACCCATAGGCCATGGACAGGCCCAGCCCGGTGCCCTGCCCGATCGGCTTGGTGGTGTAGAACGGTTCAAACGCGCGCTGCACGGTGTCCGGGCTCATGCCCGTTCCCGTATCCGCCACCTGGATCAGCACGTACTGGCCTTCCGCGACGCCCGGCAGCCGACGCGCGGCGTCCGCCGTCAGTTCCGTGTTGGAGGTGGTGATCGTCAGCGCGCCGCCGTCGGGCATGGCGTCCCGCGCGTTGATCGCCAGGTTCAGCAGCGCGTTTTCGAGCTGATTGGCGTCACAGCGGGCCATCCAGACGCCGGGGTCGGTGACGGTACGGGTCTCGATGCCCTCGCCCACGGTCCGGCGCAACAGGTCCGCCATGCTGTCGACCAGTTCGTTCGGATTCAAGGGCACGGGCGCCAGCGGTTGCCGCCGCGAAAACGCCAGCAAGCGATGCGTCAACGCCGCGGCCCGTGCGGCCGACGTGCGGGCTAAAGCCACGTAACGCGACAGGTCGGCCTGAGTCTTGCGCCGCAGCGCATGGTCGATCAATTCCAGGGGGCCGGTAATGCCCTGCAGCAGGTTGTTGAAGTCATGGGCGATGCCGCCGGTCAGCTGGCCCACGGCTTCCATTTTCTGCGACTGCCGCAGCGACTCTTCGGCAATCCGCAGGGCATCGGCAGCGTCCCGCTCGGCGGTGATGTCCCGGCCGAACATGAATAGCGCATCGCCTTCCGACACGACCGTCAAGGCAAGCCAGCGATGCCCGCCGTCTTTGTGCCGGAAGGCGACGTCCTGGCGCAGCGGCGCATCCCCCGCCCCGACCCGGGCCCAGGGCTCGGTGCCCGCCATCTGTTCGCTGGACGTGAAATCCCGCAGGGGCATGCCGATCACGGCGTCTTCGGGCCAGCCCAGCACCGCGGTAAAGGCCGGATTGACCCGCAGCAGATAGCCGTCGATCGACGCCGACGCCAGCACTTCGTGCGACATCATCCAGACGCGTTCGCTGGCGCGGCTGGAGTCTTCCACCTGGCCTTCCAGGATCTGGTTCAGCCGCCGCAGCTTGGCCTCGTTGACGCGCAAGCGGTCTTCGGCGCGCCGGCGATCGTCCACGTCTTCGGTGGATCCATACCATTTGACGATACGGCCCGACGCATCGAACCGGGCCGATGCGCGGGACCGTACCCAGCGATAGGTGCCGCTGCGCAGCCGCAGCCGGTATTCGATGTCGTAAGGGTCGCCGGTGGCGACCGACCGCGTCCACGCGTCGATAGTCGGGCGCAGATCGACCGGGTGCAGGGCGCCCTGCCAGGACGAAGTCGTTCCGGTCGAGCCGGTCCAGTCTTCCCAGCGCTGCGCGACCTGGTCCACGACCCCATCGGCCGTGGCGGTCCAGGTGATCTGGGGGCTCAGTTCCACCGTATGCCGATAGTGGTCTTCGCTTTCGCGCAGCGCCGTTTCAGACCGGAAACGTTCGATGGTCAGGGCCACGGTCTGCGTGACCAGGACGATGACGTCCAGGTCCTCGGGCGTCGGCGCCCCGGGGGCGGTCAGGTAGATGGCAAAGGTGCCGAGCAGCACGCCGTCGGCGCCGATCAGCGGTGTCGACCAGCACGCCCGCATGTCGTACTGGGCGGCAATGGACGCGTACGCCGCCCAGCGCGGGTCGGTGGCAATGTCCGACACATAGGCTGGCTCGCCGCTATAGGCCGCGCTGCCGCAGGACCCCTGGAAGGGCCCGATCGGCAGGCCGTCCACCAGGGCGTTATAGCTGGCGGGCAGGCTGGGCGCGGCGCCGTGGCGCAAGGTCGCGCCATCGGCATCCATCAGCAGGACCGATGCGCGAACGGGAAGGCGCGCGGTCGATTCCACGGTGGTCACGACCGATTCCAGCACGTCCCGCAAGGGATCCCCGGCGGCAATACGGCGCAAGGCCGCCCGTTCGCTGTCGATCAACGACGCGGTAATGGCAACGCGATGGAAAATCGGGTCGGCGGACATGGCTTGCATCTTGATGGGTCGCCAGAGCATAGCGCAACAACGACACAGCGCGACCAAAGTCGCGCTGTGTCGCTTTCGCATCACGCCGCCGGAGCAGCGAACCGTCAGCCGTGTGTCACGGGAAAATCTGGCGGGCCGTGGCTTCCTGGATCAACCGGTCCGCGTCACGCTGCAGCAGGAAGCGCTGGCTGACCAGAGAATTGGCCGCCGCGGTCACCGCCGTGACATAACCCGCCTGGTTGCCGTACAGGCTTTGCAGCGATGGCCGTGTGTCGCCCGCCGCGATCCGCGCGGTTTCGGTCACATGGAAAGGCAGGTAAGCCCCCGACAGCCCCGACAGATCCACGATCCCCGGAATCGCCACATAGTTGAATTCCAGGCTGGTGCCCAGCGGCGCCAGGGCTTCGACGCTGCGGATGCCAGTCTTGGCCATCCCGGTGGACGGATCCACCTGCGGCACCAGGATCGCGTAATCCTTGCCCGAATAGGCGGGCGGCAACACCGTCGCAATGCCCGACTCGTCTTCCGGACGGTATTGCGGACCGTAGTTCAGCACCGAATAACCGTTCACACGCGCCAGGTAGTTGAAGGTCGGCACCGGGGTCTGCACGCCCCCACGGCCCACGTCACCCCTTTCATGACCGGAAATTTCAATTGATCCGGACGCGTCAGCGTGCCATCGGCCACCTTCGGCACTTGAGAGGGCGGCGGCGCCTTGTCGGCCACCACCCAGTCTTCCAGGTCCAGGAACAGCGCGCGGAAGGTGTCGGTATGGTGGGCCACGGTGCCGGTCGGGTAAACATTCGACGCGGGGTTGTAGCTGATGCTACCCGTGCCGCCATTGCCCCCGTGCTGCGTGCTGGCGTAGTAATAGATACGCGCGTTATCAGGCTGGACGAGGTCGGTGAAACCATAGGCATCGGTCAGAACCGGCGAACCTTGCAGCACCCAGAACTCGGTGCCCGACAGCCCCAGGAAGAACTTGGGACACGTCGACGAAGCCGAACAGCGCGTCATCACCCCGCTCTTCTGGCCGGTAATCGGGTCCACATAATCCTTGTCCAGCGCACGCGGCGCGGTCTGGCCAAAGGCGGTGTGATCGGTTCGCAGACCGCCCCCGCCGCCCGGCACCGCAAACCGGGTGTTGATATTGGTCTGGCGCGCGGCCACATGGGCATACATGCCGTCGAACACCTTGCCGCCTTCCAGGGACTGGTTGAAGCCCAGGTGCAGGAAGGTCTTCATGGCATTGCCGGATTGCGACGTCCCCTGCCCTATCGTGTACTTGATACGGCCGGCAAGCGGATTGGCCGTGCCCGCCGCATCCGCCGTCTTGCTGCGGAAGAAGCTGACGGTGTCACGCAAGGCAGCCAGGCCGACGCCCATGACCTTGGGGTCCTTGGCCACATAGACCAGTTCATACAGATAGTTGCCCTGCAGCCCGCCCTTGACGCAGATGCTGGCGGGGTCGGGCTTGCCGGGGAACGGCGTGGTGGCGTCGCAGGTGGCGAATTTCCAGTCCGACGGGGCGATCGTGACGCGCTGATCGGTCTCGTTCAGCCGACGCGTCAGCGAATAGCCTGGCAAGGTGTTGTCCAGGCTGGCGGGAGCGTAAGGGATCATCGACCCGTTGAACACCCCGCCCGGCAGCGCGGTCGACAGCACGTCGCGGCTCGGGACCAGTTCGGCACGATAGGTACCCGTGATGGACGAGCCGTCGGCATTCTTCGCCACGGGCACGGTCGCCGTCAGACGCGCCGCCGAGCTTTTCGGCACGTCGCCTTGCCATGCGGAATACAGCACGACATAACCCCGTTCCAGGAAGACGGCGTCGCTGGGCGTTGCAGTCGGATTCAGGTAGGTCAGGATGTTGCCGCGGTTGGGAGCGTCATAACGCAGCACGCCATTGGCCTTGCTCATGTCCTTGGGCTTGAGCATGACGAAGTCGGCCGAGTAATCGACCATCCCGCGCGCGTTGACCGGCGCCAGAGCCAGATCCTGGATCACGGCATTGCGGCTGTCCTTGGGATCGACCTCGCCCGCGATGGTGCCGGTTACGCGCTCGTAAGCGCCGACCGAACCGTACGTGCCCGGAAAGTCCTCCGTGGCCGTGACCGTCATCGTCAATCTCGGGGTCACGCTGGGCGCGGAAGGGGCGTCATCGCCATCGCTTCCGCCACATGCCGCCAGGGTGCCTGCCAGCGTCACCGCGGTGGCTGCCCACATCGTTCGTTTCATGCCTGTCTCCTGATTGTCTGCCCGGATGTCCACCGGATCTGGCCCTAATCTAATCGGGGCGTGACTATTGTTGAAATCAATAATCGAGATAGGTCGATCTGGAAAACGGATGAATGCGGCACAAAAAAGCGGCCAGGCGGGCCGCTCTTAAGGACATCAAGACGCGGGCAAAACTGGCCGCGATCAGGTAAAGCTTACGCAGGACCAACCCAGCGGTAGGCCCTATCCATCGACACGCTGTCCAGGCCGCCCGGCGGCGTGAAGGCATCGTCATCACTGTCGGGCGCGGTGTCGAGCTCGAAACGCTGCTGCCGCCCGGACGGCAAGGCGCCACTGACGTACTGTTCGTAGCGGTGGGTCAGCGAGGTGTCGACATCGCGGCTCATGGCTTGCCCGACCCACTGGATTTGGCGGGATGCGTATGGCCCGGGTCGGCAGACGGGCCGCCATCCGCCGCGTTGCCCGCCGAGGTCACCCCGGCTTCGCCACCCAATCCGCCACCCTCGGCCAGGCCGCCCTGGTCATTGCTCTCGGTGGATGCGGTGGTACGGCTGTCATGGGCACGAGTCAGGGCTTCCGCTGCCGTGTCTTCAGTATCTTTTTTCTGGGGCGTGGTGGCATTCATGGCGACGCTCTCAACCTGATTGGAGCGTACCCATGAGCAAGCGCTGTGCCCAGAATGAACAAAGCCCGTGGAACGCCACGGGCTTTGCAGGAGGCCGGCGCAAGCGCCGCCGTGTCGCGCGACTCAGCGCAGGCCGAAGAACGACAGCACTGCGATGACGATGACGACCAGCCCAACGATATAGATGATGCCGTTCATATTGCTTCCCCTCACTTCGTTGAAAGTACGAATCGAATCTTGCGCCGATTCCCCAAACTTGAGCGGCCATCCTAGCACCGCGACTTTCTGGCGCACTCAGGGGTTCGGCTCAATTCGTAACGGTACGCATCGGGACAAGCCATGCTGTTCATCGAAGCAAACTTTGGCGGCAGTACGCGCGGAACCTTTGCCAGTGTGTGCGCAGCACCGTATCGGACCCGGTCGTCATGCCATGTTTTGGGATGCGGCATGGCTCGTCCGCCGGATACAAGCACTTTCACTGTGGTGCGCTTTGCTGGCGCACGAGTCCGTCCGGCTGCTTGCCTACGCTGTTGACCGTTATTCAAGCCTTGTCATACAACGAGAAGGCCTGTCGCGTGCGGGTCCCAAGCCGCGAGTCATCTGCCTGCCGGGTGCAATGACCCAGCCCATTCATTCATGGAGGACTTCCATGCTGAGACCTGACACCGCTGGCGCGTCCGCCGTTCCGGTCACTCCATCTGAAGTCATGGCGCCGCGCTGCGTCGGCAAAGTTCGCGGCGCCGCCGCGATTGACCAGGACGTTTCCCGCTTGCTGGATCTGGCCTGCGCCGAACAGGCAAAGGTCACGTCGACGGCGCGGAATGCTTCGGACTACGCGCACGACCCAACCCGGCTTTGGCTGCCCGACGAACCATCAACCGCCGTCAACCCCCGTGCCGCCATTCTGACCGCGCCGGTCTGGGATGAGGCAGCCGATCGCCTCATCCCGCAAGGCTGCTGCCTGGTGCAAGACAAGGGTGAACACCAGGTGAAATTGACTTGGCGCAAAGGTTCAAACCGGCACAGCGCACTGTTTAGCATAACTGCTTACAAACATCTGTTGGACATCGGTAGCATCACTGAATGATGGCGTCGCGGCTGAGGATGAGCAAGGTTTTCCCTGCGCGGATTCATCCTTGGTGGCAATAAAAATGCTGAGACGATTGCGAAGTTGAAAGCGTTTGCAATACTCTCAAAAGCTCACAGAAAAAGGCGTTATTTCTGACCTGTCGCTGAACTTATCGTGAGTTTCACAGCACGGAGCAAGCATGACCGAGCAACTCAAATCTCGACGGCCGCGCGGGTTCGCCGCCATGGACCCCGACAAACAGAAGGCACTCGCTTCGGCGGGTGGCCGCGCTGCCCACCGCCACGGCCGCGCACATCAATTCACCGAAGACGAAGCGCGTCTGGCCGGCGCAAAAGGACGGGCGGCACGACAAGCCAAGCGGATTGCCGCCATGAACACGGCATCGGAAGACACCCGTTCCGTGCAGGACGAGGAAACGTCGATGGAAGAGTCCGAACTGCAGATCTGACGCCAGCGACATGACGTGCCCGCGCTGCAGCTGCCATGCAGCCGTGGGTCGGGGAAGATGATGAACACGAAAGCCATGCCAGCCGATGCGATCGTCTTCGCATCCCAGCCGAGCCAGCGATCGACTCGCCAGTTCGCTCGCAAGCGGGAAGGACGGGACGAAGAATGGTCGGCAATGGCCCGACGTCTGGAAGAAGCGGGCGCACGCTTCAATGCCCATATGGCCCGCGACACGGCCAAGCCGACCTGGACGGCCGCCACCGGATTCTGGCAGGCACGATCCTGCCGGCCCTGGGCCAACCCCCGCGCCGCCGTGGTGACCCGCCCGATTCCAGGCGAAGGTGACACCCCAAGCGTGCCTGAAGGCTGCTGCCTGCTGGAAACCGAAGCCGACCACACGGTGCTGAGCTGGCGCCGCGGCATCGATGTCGTCCAGGTCAGGCTGACGTCGGCCGAGTTCGACGCCTATTGCGCCGATGGCACGATCGTCGAGTGATCAGTTGGGCAATTCGCCCAGATCGATGACCACCCCTGTTACGGGGTCGGCGACATAACCGAAATCCACGTAGTCGTGTGTGGGCGCCGGGGCTTGGTCCGAGGTGCGCAATGCACGCTGCGCCGTAGGAGCGACAGGCGTGGCGAGCGCCGTGGGCAGAGCCAGCAAGGCGGACGCAGCGTTCAGAAAGGTTCGGCGATCCATGTCGGTTCTTTTTGCATTCACGCCATTGATGCAAACAAAAACGCCACCGGCAAGGGTGGCGTTTTTGCTTCGTGCTTGCAGCGCGCTTTATAGGCATGCCGCAAGGCTGAATTCTTGGTGGCGCATCAGGGATTCGAACCCCGGACCTGCGGATTATGATTCCGTCGCTCTAACCGACTGAGCTAATGCGCCAAATGCAGAGGCCGAACTATACCTAATTTTTTTGCCGTGCGCAATTTGCGCCGGTTTCGTCGTAAAGTAATCGGCTTGCCTGCACGAACGCCAGAGCAAGACGCGGCAAAAAAATGGCCCGACATTGCTGTCGGGCCAATAGGGAGCACACAATATCGCGCCTCAATATGCTCGCGGGGGAAGCGCGATACTGGTGTCAGAGCCGCGGCACAGCAAGCCAATCGGGGGATCTGCGGATTCCGCCATGGCCCTTGACGCCGTGCGCGTCTCAGAGCTTGCAGTCTAGATCCAACCCTCTGACATCAACCTGAACATTGCTGCAGCGCGCTGTCACGCGTTGTATCGCCAGTCCCGAGTCCGCCATCCCGTACCGCGTCGTGGGCCATTGCCATCGCATGCGACACGGCTTCACCCAGCACGATCACCGCCGGGCTGCCCATGTCATACATCTCGATATCCGCCGCCATGCGCGCCACGGTCGTCGTCAGATGGCGCTGGTCCGCACAGGTCGCGCGTTGCACCACCGCCACCGGCAGATCCGGCCGAAAGCCCGATGCCGTCAACATGCGCGCCAGCCGCGCCGGGTCGCTCATGCCCATGTAGCAGACAACGGTCAGCCCGCTCTGTGCCAGCGCCTTCCAGTAGGGCTGCGACCCGGCCCCGGTTTCGTCCACCGTGTGCGCGGTAACCAGGGCCACGCCGCGCGCCACCTGGCGATGGGTGATCGGCAATCCCAGTTGCGCGCCGATCGCAAGCCCCGCCGTCAGGCCGGCGACGGCGTCGACTTGCACGCCCCGCTCCGCCAGCCACGCCCATTCTTCACCGCCCCGGCCAAAGATAAAAGCGTCGCCGCCTTTGACACGCGCCACGGTTTCCCCTGGCGAGCGTAGCGCAGCATCAGCCGCAAAATGAAGGGCTGCGGCGTCGATTTGCAGCCGCCGCGTTTGCCGACGCGCACGATGCGGGTGCCGGGCGCAGCCAGGTCCAGCACGCCCGGGCCGACCAGATCATCGACCAGCCAGACCGTGCAGGCCGCCAGCGTCTTGACGGCGCGCACGGTCAACAGATCAGGGTCACCGGGTCCGGCGCCGATCAGCCAGACCTTGCCACGGCAGGTCGCGGACCGCGCGGGCTTGGAGGAGAACGGAGCCGACGTCGGCGGCGCTCCCGACGGCGTCTGAGACGTCACGGCCGTCGGCGCGTTCGAAGGCGCGGCCGTTGGCGCGAGGGCAACGGACGACAAGGCAGGGGCGGGCAGGCTTGTGATCACGGCGGAGGTCATGACGTCACCTCGTTGGAAGCCGCTGCCGCCGTGGATGCGCCCGCCGCTTTGAACCGGCCCAGATAGCTGTCGGCATGGCGGGCGTCCCAGGTAACGCCATCGAGCAGCACGGCGCTGCGCCACGGGCTTGCGGGCATGGCCACCCCCGCCATCGCCGCGGCATCCTGGTAGACGTCGATACGATGCACCGCGCGGGCAACGGCTTCGTAGTCCGGCACGTCGCGCAGCAGGCCCCACCGCACGAATTGCGTCAGGAACCACATGCCGTCCGACACATAGGGGTAGGTCACCTCGCCGTCATGGAAAAACGTGAGCGGGTGGGTGTCGCGCCAGCGGCGGCCCTGTGCATCGCCGGACAGGCCTTGCAGGCAATCGGCCAGCAGGGTGTAGGGCTGGTCGATGGCGTCGGCCGCGGCCAGGCGGCGGGCGACGGCATCCCGTGCGCGCATCGTGTCCAGATATCGCGCCGTATCCAGCAGCGCGGCGACCAGGGCGCGCGCGGTGTTCGGATAGCGCGTGACCCAATCGTCGGTTGCGGCCAGCACTTTTTCAGGGTGGTCGGGCCAGATTGCCTGCGACGTGCAGGCAATGACGCCTTCGCCCTGCTGCGCGGCCAACGTATTCCAGGGCTCGCCCACGCAAAAGGCATGCACCAGTCCTTCCTGCACGGCGGCCACCATACGCGGAGGAGGCACCACGACGCGATCGACATCACGCACAGGATCGATGCCATGCGCCGCCAGCCAATACGCCAGCCACATGGCATGGGTGCCGGTGGCGAAGGTATGCGCCAGCGTGAGGCCGGCGCCATCGCGCACCGCGCGCGCCATGGACCAGCCGTCCCGCACGCCCTGCTCCGCCAGGCTGTGGCCGATCGTGATGCCCTGGCCGTTGTGGTTCAAGCCCATCAGGATGGACATGGGGGTGGCGGCCGACCCGATGCCCAGGTGCGCGCCGTACACCATGCCATACAGGGCGTGGGATGCGTCCAGCGAACCGTTGGCCAGACCATCGCGCACCATGGACCATGAGGCCTGGCGAACCGGTTCGATGCGGATGCCATAGCGCCGGTCGAACCCGAGTTCGGCGGCCATGACCACGGTCGCGCAGTCCACCAGCGGGATGAAGCCCAGCCGGACGGTATCGAGTTCTGGGGCGTCGCCGTCGGCGCGCCGGGAAAGTGAGGATGTCATGCCTTGCTCGCTCGGTTCCGGAATGAAAAAGCGTCCGTCCACGCCAGGAAGCCTTCCTGACTTGGACGGACGCCGTTGTCCGTGGCGCGGCGGTCACGATGCGCCATCGTTGGTGCATCGAGCCACGCTCGGTCGTCATCATGCAAAGCGCGTGCCAGTGTGCACCCGTCGCGCTGGCCGGCAACACACCGCCAGGCGTTGGCCTGATCAGAGCGGCATGCTGTGGCTGGGCGGGCGGACTGCGGCTGGCCACGACCCGGTCACCATGCACCAAACGCATGCACGCAAGCACCAGAAGCGGTCAGCGGGATCACGGTGCAGCCTGAACCCGTGACGTCTGAACATGCCAGCCCTCCGCCGGAACCGATGCGACCGTCGCCTCGTCAACAGACAAGACTCGGCCCGACGCCGTTTCAGGGCTTGAGCCAGCCCGCGACCTCGACCATTTCGCGCGCCACGTCGCCGATGCGCCGCTGGCTTTGCATCGCGCGTTCGCGCAGCAGCTTGTAGGCTTCGTCTTCCGACACGCCGCGCAGCTGCATCAGCAGGCCTTTGGCCTTGTCCACCCATTGGCGTTCGGCCAGCTTCTTCTTGGCGTCCTGCAGTTCTTCGCGCAGTTCCCGCTCGACGCCGAATCGTTCGATCGCCACGTCCAGCAAGGTCTGGATGCGCGTGGCGGGCACTTCGCCAACCACGTAGGCGGCCACGCCGACTTCCAGCGCCAGGCGGATCGTGTTGCGCCCGCCATCCCCGGTGAACATGACGACCGGACGCGCACTGTGTTCGCTCGCCACACAGACGTCTTCCAGCGTATCGCGCGAGGGCGCGTCCGAGTCGATCAGCACGACATCGGGCTTGAGTTTGGCAATCACGCCCGCCATGCCGACGCTGGCCTCGATCTCGGCGATCACATTGACGCCGGCTTCGGCCAGTGTCTTGCGCAGCGACACCGCCCTGCCCGATCCGTCGTTAATCAGTACCACATTGAGCATGTTGTTCCCCGTCGCTTCCAGCGACGCAAGTTGTATGCCATTGCTGGCTTCGTGATGCCGCCATCCCCAATGCCCATGCGGGGTCGCGTGATAAACTGGCCGGCTTGCCCCCGGGCTAATTCCCGTTACGGCACCTTCAATGACCGAACCCCGCAAACTCTATATCCGCACTTTCGGCTGCCAGATGAACGAGTATGACTCGGACAAGATGGTCGATGTGCTCAATGCCGACTCCCCGCTGGTGCTGACCGACACGCCGGAAGACGCCGACGTGATTCTATTCAACACCTGTTCGGTGCGCGAGAAGGCGCAGGAAAAAGTCTTCTCGGACCTGGGCCGCGTCAAGCAGCTCAAGCGCGACAAGCCCGGCCTCGTGATCGGCGTGGGCGGCTGCGTCGCCAGCCAGGAAGGCGCAGCCATCGTAGCGCGCGCGCCGTATGTCGACGTGGTCTTTGGCCCGCAAACCCTGCACCGCCTGCCGCAGCTCATGGAAAAGCGCCGCATGACCGGCCAGTCGCAGGTGGACATCAGTTTCCCCGAAATCGAAAAGTTCGACCACTTGCCGCCTGCGCGTATTGACGGCCCGTCGGCCTTCGTGTCGATCATGGAAGGCTGCAGCAAGTACTGCAGCTTCTGTGTCGTGCCCTATACCCGCGGCGAAGAAGTGTCGCGCCCCTTCGAAGACGTGCTGACCGAGATTGCCGACCTGGCCGATCAGGGCGTCAGGGAAGTCACCCTGCTGGGCCAGAACGTCAATGCGTACCGCGGCCAGATGGGCGACACCGCCGAGATCGCCGACTTTGCCCTGCTGCTGGAATACGTGCATGACATCCCGGGCATCGAACGCATCCGCTTCACGACTTCCCATCCCAAGGAAATGTCGCAGCGGCTGATCGACGCCTACGGCAAGCTGCCCAAGCTCACGTCTTTCCTGCATCTGCCCGTGCAGGCCGGCAGCGACCGCATCCTGATGGCCATGAAGCGGGGCTACACCGCGCTGGAATTCAAGTCCATCGTGCGCCGCCTGCGCGCCGTGCGGCCTGACCTCGTGATGTCGTCCGACTTCATCGTCGGCTTTCCCGGCGAAACCGAAGACGACTTCGGCAAGACCTTGAAGCTGATCGAAGACGTGAATTTCGATGCGTCGTTCTCGTTCGTGTATTCGCGCCGCCCGGGCACCCCCGCCGCCGACCTGCACGACGAAGTGCCGCAAGAGGTCAAGCTGGAACGTCTGCAGCGCCTGCAGGCTTTGATCAACACGCAGGCCGCCGCGATCAGCGCAGCCATGGTCGGTTCGATCCAGCGCGTCGTGGTCGAAGGCGTGTCCCGCAAGCGGGCCGACGAACTGATGGGCCGCACCGAGAACAACCGCATCGTCAACTTCCCGGCGCCCGCGCGGCTGCTCGGCACCCTGGCCGACATCCGCATCACCGCGGCCATGTCCCATACCCTGCGCGGCGAGGTCGTGACGCACGACCCCGTCAGCCCCGGCGCCTATCCTGGCGTCACGACCGAATCGAGTCCCTCGCACGCATGACAGATCCCCGTTCCACTTCCGCCGCCCGCCGCAACATGCCCGTCGTCCTGACGCTGGATGAAGACAATGTGCGTCTTGCAAACCTGTGCGGTCCGCTCGACGAAAATCTGCGCCAGCTGGCCGCCGCCTACGGCGTCGAGCTGACACGGCGGGGCACGCGGCTGACCTTCGACGGCGACCGTGCCGACGATGCCGCCGCGGCGGTGCTGTTCCTGCATCAGCGCGCGCAGCAGCCGATTTCCGTCGACGACCTGCAATTGACCCTGGTCGAACTGGGCGCCATGGACACCCAGCACGATCCACGTGACGTGCCCGCGCTGGTTCCCGGCACGGGCAGCGAATCCGAAATCGTGCTGCGCATTCCGCGCCGGCAGGATCTGAAGGGCCGCACGCCGCGCCAGCGCGACTATCTGCGCAATATCCTATCGCACGACATCTCGTTCGGCATGGGCCCGGCCGGCACCGGCAAGACCTATCTGGCCGTGGCATGCGCAGTGGATGCGATGGAACGCGAGTCGGTCAAACGTATCGTGCTGACGCGTCCGGCGGTCGAAGCGGGCGAACGGCTGGGTTTCCTGCCGGGCGACCTGTCGCAAAAGGTCGACCCCTATCTGCGCCCGCTGTACGACGCGCTGTATGACCTGCTGGGGTTCGAGCGGGTGGGCAAGCTGTTTGAAAAGCAGGCCATCGAAATCGCACCGCTGGCCTACATGCGCGGCCGGACACTGAACAACGCGTTCGTGATCCTGGACGAAGCGCAGAACACGACGCCGGAACAGATGAAGATGTTCCTGACCCGGATCGGCTTTGGCAGCCGCGCCGTGATTACCGGCGACCCATCGCAGGTCGACCTGCCCAAGGGTCACCGCAGCGGTCTGGTGGACGCCGCGAACATCCTGTCGTCGGTCAAGGGCATTTCATTCACGCAGTTCACCAGCAGCGACGTGGTCCGCCATCCGCTGGTGGCGCGGATCGTCGACGCGTACGAAAAACATGGCGCGAGCAGCAGTGGCAAGTAAGGGGGCCGCAACGACGGGGGCAGCACCGACGGGGGCAGCAACGAAGGGCGCCATAGGCAAGGCCGTCATCGCCGCGGCCGAGGCGCCAGCCCCCATCCCGCTCAGCCTGTCCGTGCAATACGCGGTCGACGACGACCGCCTGCCCCGGTGGCGCGTGCGCCGCTGGGTCGCGCTGACGCTCAAGCATCTGTCGGCGTCCCCCTCGGCCCCCACCGCCGTCCACCTGACCCTGCGGATCGTCGGCGCGGCCGAAGGCCGTCGATTGAACCGTGACTTTCGCGAGCGGGACTACGCCACCAACGTGCTGACCTTCGAGTACGGCGACGACCCCTCCGGCACCACCAGTGGCGACATCGTGCTCTGCCTGCCGGTCCTGGTCAAAGAGGCGCGCGAACAGAAAAAGCCTTTCCTGAATCACGCCGCGCACCTGGTGATTCATGGCGTCCTGCACGCATTGGGTTACGATCATTTGAACGCGCGGGAAGCCACACGCATGGAGCGTCTGGAAACCCGCATTTTGGCCGAATTGGCAATACCTGACCCGTATCGGGTATCCTGAGACCTTCACAAACTGTCCTGTCAGGACGATGTCAGACTCCTCCCCTAGTCCGGCGTACGCGTCGCGTGCGCCCAAACATCCTCCCAAAACCTTCTTCGAGCGACTCTCGGCGCTGATCCATCGCGAGCCGGAAGACCGCGAAGACCTGAAGGCGGTGCTGGAAGCGGCCTACGGCCGCGACCTCCTCGACGCCGAAGCGCTGTCGATGATCGAAGGCGTGCTGGCGGTGTCCGAACTGGCCGCCGGCGACATCATGATCCCGCGTTCGCGCATGGACATGCTGGAAGTCGGCGAGCCCATCGAAGCCCTGCTGCCCGGCGTGATCGAAACCGCCCATTCGCGTTTCCCGGTGTACGAAGAAAGCCGCGACAACGTGATCGGCATCCTGCTGGCCAAAGACCTGCTGCGCTGCGTGGTGGATCGCCACCTCGAACTGCGCGCGCTCTTGCGCCCGGCGGTGTTCATCCCTGAATCCAAGAAACTGAACGTGCTGCTGCGCGAATTCCGCAGCAACCGCAATCACATCGCGATCGTGGTGGATGAGCATGGCGGCACCGCCGGGCTCATCACGATCGAAGACGTGCTGGAACAGATCGTTGGCGAGATCGAAGACGAATACGACGACATCGACGTCGAACAGTCCATCCTTCCCGACGGCAAGAACCGCTGGCGCGTGATGGCCACCACCAGCATCCGCCGGTTCAACGAAACCTTCGGGTCCTCGCTCGACGACGACGAGTACGACACCGTTGGCGGCTGGATGGCCGGCAATCTGGGCCGCATTCCCCGCCGGGGCGACCATATCGAACGCGATAACCTGAAGCTTGACGTGATCCGTGCCGATGCGCGCCGCGCGTTGTGGCTGCGGGTCGCGCGGCTGCCCAACGACGGGTCCGAGCCGGCGCCGATCGCCGATCGATAGGCCGCCCGCCGTGCGTCGTCCTTCCGCGTCACTCGTGGGCGCCCTGCTGCTGGGCGCGCTTCACGGCCTGGCCTTCGCGCCCGTCCCGTTCCCCGCCTGGCTCCTGCCCTTCGTCCAGATCGCGGCGTTTGCGGGCCTCTGTGCGCTGACCTGGCGTGCCGTGAGCGTGCCGCGCGCCACCGTGCTGGGCTTTGTATTCGGCATGGGGCATTTCGGTGTCGGCATTTCCTGGATCTATACCAGCCTGCATGTGTACGCGCACATGGCCGCGCCCCTTGCGGTCATGGGTGTGGTGCTGCTGTCGGCCTACCTGTCGATCTTTCCGGCAGCGGCCACGGCGTTCGCGCGCTGGATAGCGCGGGCGCATGCCGTGCCTGCGGGAACGTCCGCGGGGGCGACCGCGGGAACCCCGCTAGTCTTCCCACGCGCTGGACCGCCCTTCTGTCCGCCGTCGCCATGGCAACGGCCTGGACGGCTGCCGAATGGGTGCGCGGGGTGCTGTTCACCGGCTTTCCCTGGCTCAACGCGGGCTACGCGCATGTTGACGGGCCGCTGCACGGCTGGGCTTCGGTGGTCGGCGTGTATGGCGTCGCCTTCCTGGCCACGCTGACCGCGGCAGGCATTGCCGCGTTCGGGCTGCACGCGCGGACGCAACGCGGCGCGGGCCTGCCGCTGGCCTTGGCCGTGCTGATCTGCCTGCTGGGCGCCGGCGCGGGCCGGATATCGTGGGTGACGCCGCATGGCGACCCGATCACGGTGCGGCTGGTGCAGGCCAACATTCCGCTCGACGACAAGTTCGATCCGGCCTTCATCTGGCAGGGCATGGACGCCCACCGCCGTCTGGCCGAAATGCCGACGGCCAATGGCCGCCCCATTGACCTGACCCTGTTGCCCGAAACCGCCGTGCCGGTGTTCCAGGATCAGCTGACGCCCGCGGCCTGGGGCGAATGGGTGGGCAGCGCCGCCACGGCCAAAAGCACCTTCGTGCTGGGCGTGGCGCTGCGCGACGTGCGGCCCGACCGCGAATACTTCTACAACGGCGTCGTGGAACTGGACGGCAGCACGTCCGAAGAGGCGTTGGTGGCCGGGCGCCCCGGTCATCGCTACATGAAAAATCACCTGGTGCCATTCGGCGAGTTCGTGCCACCGGGCTTCAAGTGGTTCGTCAATGCCATGGTGATGCCGCTGGGCGATTTCGACCGGGGTGCGCAGCGCCAGCGGCCATTCGCCATCGCCGGCCAGCACGTGGCGATGAACATCTGCTACGAAGACGTGTTTGGCGAAGAGCTGCTGCCCGCCATCCGTCCATGGAGCGGCGACGACGATGCGTCCGACCAGGCGCCCGATGACGACGCCGACCTGGAAGCCGGCGCCACCATCCTGGCCAATGTCAGCAATCTGGCGTGGTTTGGCGATTCGCTTGCCTTGCCGCAGCATCTGCAGATGTCGCGGATGCGGGTGCGCGAGACCGAACGTCCCATGCTGCGCGCGACCAACACCGGCATGACGGCCGTCATCGACGCCACCGGCAATGTGCAATCGCAGTTGCGCCCGCTGACCGTCGGCGCATTGGATGCAACCGTGCAGGGCACGACCGGACTCACCCCTATGCGCGCACCGGCAATGCCCCGGTGCTGGGCCTGCTGCTGGCTCTGTTGGCCGTTTTCACGTGGCGCCGCAAGCGCCGCAAGGCCCCCGCCCAGACAAAGGCGGCGCGATCGGCCCGGCGCAGTTAAAATCCTTCCTTTCGTCCCGTGGTCCGCCCGCTGCCGGGCAGGACTCGACGTACCTTCGGCAAGCAAGCGCCGACCTCACCGCGAACACCATGCTGACATTTCAACAGATCATCCTCCGACTCCAGGAATACTGGGCCCAACAAGGCTGCGCGCTGCTGCAGCCGTACGACATGGAAGTCGGCGCGGGCACGTCCCACACCGCGACCTTCCTGCGTGCACTTGGCCCCGAGCCCTGGCGTGCGGCGTATGTGCAGCCATCGCGGCGTCCCAGCGACGGCCGGTATGGCGAGAATCCCAACCGCTTGCAGCACTACTACCAGTTCCAGGTGGTCCTCAAGCCGGCGCCGACCGACATCCTCGAGCTCTACATCGGCTCGCTCAAGGCGCTTGGCATCGACCCCCAGCAGCACGATGTCCGCTTCGTCGAAGATGACTGGGAAAACCCGACGCTGGGCGCCTGGGGCCTGGGCTGGGAAGTCTGGCTCAACGGCATGGAAGTCACGCAGTTCACGTACTTCCAGCAGGTCGGCGGCATCGACTGCAAGCCCACCACCGGCGAGATCACCTACGGTATCGAACGCCTGGCCATGTACCTGCAGGGCGTCGAAAGCCTGTATGACCTGGTCTGGACCGACAGCCCGCACGGCAAGCTGACCTACCGCGATGTGTATCACCAGAATGAAGTGGAACAGTCGACCTACAACTTCGAGCATTCGTCGCCCGATATCCTGTTCCAGCACTTCACCGATTATGAAACCCAGGCCAAGCACCTTGTCGAGGTGCCCCTGGCATTGCCCGCCTACGAGATGGTCCTGAAAGCCGCCCACACGTTCAACCTGCTGGATGCGCGCGGCGCGATCAGCGTTACCGAGCGCGCCGCCTATATCGGCCGCATCCGCAATCTGTCGCGCGCGGTCGCGCAAAGTTATTACGAGTCCCGCGAACGCCTGGGCTTTCCGATGCTGGCGCGCAAGGAGGCTGCATAAATGGCGCACGCTTCCCAGCCCCTGCTGATCGAACTGTTCACCGAAGAACTGCCCCCCAAGGCGCTGAACCGACTGGGCCATGCGTTTGCCGATGGCGTGGCGGCCGGCCTGTCGGCCCGTGGCCTGCTGGCTGACGGCAACACCGTCACGCCGTTCGCGTCGCCCCGCCGCCTGGCCGTGCGTCTGTCGGCCGTGCTGGCTCAGGGCGCCGATGCGGCCTTTGCCGAAAAGCTGATGCCGGCCAGCGTGGGTCTGACCGCCGACGGCAAGGCATCGCCCGCGCTGCTGAAAAAGCTGGCGGCCAAGGGCCTGCATGACCTGGACGTGTCGACCCTGGCGCGCGAGTCCGATGGCAAGAACGAGAACCTGGTGTATCGCGGCGTGGCGCCCGGCGCGGCCCTGACGGCCGTGCTGCAGGGCATCGTCGAAGAAGCGCTGACCAAGCTGCCGATCCCGAAAGTCATGAGCTACCAGTTGGCCGATGGCGAAACCACCGTCAAGTTCGTTCGCCCGGCGCACGGCCTGGTCGCGCTGTACGGCAACGACGTGGTCGACATCTCGATCCTGGGCCTGACCTCGGGCCGCGGCACCACCGGCCACCGCTTCCAGTCCAGCGGCCCGATCGACCTGCCGTCGGCCGACAGCTATGAAGACAAGCTGGCCGGCCAAGGCCGCGTGATCGCCGCCTTCGATGCGCGACGCAAGGCCATCGACACGCAGCTGCGCGAGCATGCCGCGCGCCTGAATGCGTCGCTGGGTGACGAAAGCGACGTGGGCCCGCTGCTGGATGAGGTCACCGCCCTGGTCGAATATCCCACCGTGTACGTGGGCGAGTTCGAGGCGGAATTCCTGGCCGTGCCGCAGGAATGCCTGATTCTGACCATGCGCCTGAACCAGAAGTACTTTCCGCTGTTCGAATCCGACGGCCGGAAGCTGACCAACCGTTTCCTGATCGTCAGCAACATGGCGCTGACCGATCCCGCCAACATCGTCGACGGCAATCAGCGGGTGGTGCGTCCCCGCCTGGCCGACGCGCGCTTCTTCTTCGAGACCGACAAGAAGACGTCGCTGGCATCGCGGGTCGATCAGCTTGGCAACATCGTCTATCACAACAAGCTGGGCTCGCAGCTGGACCGCGTCCAGCGGGTGCGCCAGCTGGCGTCCTGGGTGGCCGAACGCATCGGCGCCGACCCCAGGCTGGCCGACCGCGCCGCCCTGCTGGCCAAGACCGATCTGGTCACCGGCATGGTGGGTGAATTCCCGGAACTGCAAGGGCTGATGGGGTCCTACTATGCCGTGGCCGACGGCGAAGATCCGGCAGTGGTGGCCGCGATCCGCGATCAGTACCGCATCCGTTTCGACGACGCGGTGGAAGACGAAACCGCGGTGGCGGCGGCGCTGTTCATTGCCGACCGTGCCGAAACCCTGGTGGGCATCTGGAGCATCGGTCTGGTGCCTACCGGCGACAAAGACCCGTTCGGTCTGCGGCGCGCGGCGCTGGGTCTCATCAGCGCCTTCGAACAACTGGCGGCCGGTGATCGCCTTGGCGCCGGTGACCAACCGTTCACCCTGGACTTGCTGCTGGAACGCGCGGCGGCCACGTTTGGCACGTCGGCGGCGTCGGTCATCGTGACCGAAGTGCGCGCCTTCGTATTCGAGCGGTATCGCAACCAGCTGGCCGCAACGTATGACCGGTCGGCGGTGGACGCCGTCATTTCCGTCACGCCACCGCTCGAAGAAGTGCCGGCCCGCGTGCGCGCCGTCGTGGCCTTCGGCGCCCTGCCCGAAGCCGCCAGCCTGGCGGCCGCCAACAAGCGGATCGGCAACATCCTGAAAAAGAACGAAGGCGAAGGCAAGATCGGCAAGGTCGATCCGGCCCGGCTGGTGGATCCGGCCGAACAGGCCCTGGCGGCCACGGTCGAACGCCTGCGTCCCGAAGCCGAATCGCGGTTTGCCGCCGGCGATTTTTCGGGTGCGCTGACGGTGCTGTCCGAAGCGCGCGGTCCGGTGGACGCGTTCTTTGCGGACGTGATGGTCATGGCGGAAGACCCGGCGCTGCGCGCGAACCGCCTGGCGCTGCTGGCCGATCTGCACGGGGTGATGAACCGCGTGGCCGACCTTTCCCGTCTGGCGGCAGCGTGATCAAGCCCGTCTCCAGCAAGCCCGCGGGCAAGACCGGCGCCAGCAGCGGCATGCCGCGCAACCGGCTGATCATTCTGGATCGCGACGGGGTCATCAACCAGGACAGCCCCGAGTTCGTGAAGTCGCCCGATGAGTGGATTCCGCTGCCAGGCGCGCTCGAAGCCATCGCGCGCATGAACCAGGCCGGCTACCGGGTGGTCATTGCCACCAATCAGTCAGGGCTGGGCCGGGGGCTGTTCGACGCCGCCACGCTCAACGCCATCCACATCAAGCTGAAAACGCAGCTTGCCAAGGTGGGCGGGACGGTGGATGCGATCTTCATCTGCCCGCACGCCCCGGATGACGGCTGCGACTGCCGCAAGCCCCTGCCCGGCCTGTTCTATTCGATCGCGCAGCGCTTCGACATCGACCTGGCCGGACTGCCCGCCGTGGGCGATTCGGCGCGGGACCTGCAGGCGGCCTACACCGCCGGCTGCACCCCGTGGCTGGTGCTGACGGGCAATGGACTCAAGACCCAGGCGCAGGGCAATCTGCCTCCCACCACGGTCGTCTGGGAATCGCTGACGGCCGTGGCCGAAGCGCTGGAAACCGCCAACCTGGCGGAGGAACACTGACATGGCGTGGTTGCGCTCGGCGTTGTACGCGGTATTCCTGTTGGTCACCGTCATTCCCTTTGCCCTGGGCAGCGTGCTCTGGTCTCCTCTGCCGCTGTCCTGGCGCTACCGCCTGACGGTGGGCTGGCCCAGGCTGGCCATCTGGGGCGCCCGCTTCATCGTCGGCATCCGCTGGCAGATCAAGGGTTGGGAAAATTTGCCCGACAAGCCCGTGGTCATCCTGTCCAAGCATCAGTCGGCATGGGAAACCATGTTCCTGATCGCGTGGATGCCTCGCGAACTGTGCTTCGTCTACAAGCGCGAACTGCACTGGGTACCCTTCTTTGGCTGGGGCCTGGCGCTGCTGAAAATGATCGCCATCAATCGCAAGAAAGGCAGCGATTCGTTCGAACAGGTCGTGTCGCAGGGGCGGGAAAAGCTGGCGGCGGGCCGCTGGTTGATCATGTTCCCGGAAGGCACGCGCATTGCGCCAGGCAAGGCGGGCAAGTACAAAAGCGGCGGCGCGCGCGTTGCCGTGCGGACGGGCGCCTGGGTAGTGCCGATCGCGCACAACGCCGGCGAATGCTGGCCGCGCAACGCGTTCGTCAAACGTCCTGGCCTGGTCACGG
This sequence comes from Pigmentiphaga litoralis, assembly GCF_048632615.1. Classification (GTDB taxonomy): domain Bacteria; phylum Pseudomonadota; class Gammaproteobacteria; order Burkholderiales; family Burkholderiaceae_B; genus Pigmentiphaga; species Pigmentiphaga litoralis_B. The sequence continues at coordinate 4,160,621 of NZ_CP184479.1, read as the reverse complement.
TGTCCATCGGCCCTGCCATCAATTCCGAAGGCCTGACGGCCGACGCGTTGAACCGGCAGGTCGAAGCCTGGATCGAAGGCGAAATGCGTGTTCTCAATCCCGAGCGCTACAAGGATGGTCGACCGTCCGAGCGCCCGTCGCCCAGGTAGCCTTGTTGCTGAGTATGGCTGGTTCCCGTCGTCCCGATCCCGTGCATCCCGATGCGTCCCGCCCGCGTGTCCGCCCCGCGAGCGCGGCGGCCGCGCGTGTGCCACGGCTCGGACAGGGCGGAACCGACCCCCAGCAGCCCCAGCTCGAACTGCTGCTGAACCCGCCCTCCCCTACCCCGGTGGCATCGACCCCGCCGGTCGCGCCTCCCGACCCCGCCGTGCAACTGCCCCCAGGCGCGCGCTGGCGGGAAGTGACGGCCGACGGCCAAGTGATCCGCTTCGTGCTGCAGCGCTCGCGCCGCCGCAGCATCGGGTTCGTGATCGGTGACGACGGCCTGCGCGTCACCGCGCCCCGCTGGGTGGTGCTGGCCGACATCGACACGGCCGTGTTGGAAAAATCGCGCTGGATCCTGTCCAAGCTCAATGATTGGCAGAACCGCAAGGAACGGCTGGCGCTGAACCAGACCAAGTGGGAAGACGGCGGCGAACTGCCCTACCTGGGCAAACGCATCACCATCCGGCTGGACGCGCATCGCAGCCTGCTGCTGGAAGGCGACGCCCTGGCGCCGCAGGACGGCGACGTGCTGTGGCTGCCCCTGCCCCCCAATGCCGGCGCGGCGCGCGTGCGCGACTCGGTCCAGGCCTGGCTGCAATCGCGGGCCCGCGCGATCTTTGACGTGCGATTGAAAGACTTCCTGGATCGCACCGGCCTGACCATCAACCGGTGGAGCCTGTCGTCCGCCGCCACACGCTGGGGTTCCTGCACCAGCGCCGGCAACATCCGGCTGAACTGGCGCCTGATCCACTTCCCGATGAACGTGATCGACTACGTGATCGCGCACGAACTGGCGCACCTGCGCGAGATGAACCACAGCGCCCACTTCTGGGCAGAGGTCGGCCACCTGCTACCGGGCTTCGAAAGCGCGCGGGAAGCCCTGCGCCGCCACGACCCGACCAGCCTGCCGCAATTCGTCTAGCGGCCGGCGCTTTCAACCAAGGACACTTCCATGCGACTTCTCCACACCATGCTGCGCGTCGGCGACATGCAACGTTCGATCGACTTCTACACGAACGTGCTGGGCATGCGCCTGCTGCGCAAGAGCGACTACCCCGACGGCAAATTCACGCTGGCCTTCGTGGGCTACCAGGACGAAAAAGACGGCGCCGTACTCGAATTGACCCATAACTGGGACACCTCGTCGTACGAACTGGGCACCGCCTACGGCCACATCGCGCTCGAAGTCGAGAACGCGGCGGAGACCTGTGACAAGGTGCGCGAACTGGGCGGCAAGGTGGTTCGCGAAGCCGGCCCCATGAAGCACGGCACCACCGTCATCGCATTCGTCGAAGATCCGGACGGCTACAAGATCGAGTTCATTGAGCGCGGTTCGCGCAAGGGCGCCAGCGACTGATCGCTGCACGGCACGCTCGGCCGGCAAGATTGCCTGTTCTCAACACTCGATGATGTGCACGGCGAGACCTCCCCGAGAGGTCTCTTTGTATTTGGTCATCATGTCCGCGCCGGTCTCTTTCATTGTCTTGATCACCTGATCCAGCGAGACGTGGTGGGCTCCGTCTCCATGCAAAGCCATGCGTGCCGCATTGATCGCCTTGACCGAGGCAACGGCATTGCGCTCGATGCACGGGATCTGCACCAGGCCCCCGACAGGATCGCAGGTCAGCCCCAAATGGTGCTCCATGCCGATTTCGGCGGCGTTTTCCACCTGGGAAGGCGTCCCGCCAAGCACGGCGCAAAGACCTGCCGCAGCCATCGAACACGCGACACCGACTTCGCCCTGGCAACCCACCTCGGCGCCCGAAATGGATGCGTTTTCCTTGTAGAGCATGCCGATCGCGGCGGCAGTCAGCAGGAAATCGGCAACACCTTGCAGGCCCGCACCCTCGACGAAATTGACGTAGTAGTGCAGCACGGCAGGAACAATGCCGGCAGCGCCATTGGTGGGTGCCGTAACCACCCGACCACCAGCGGCATTCTCTTCATTGACTGCCAGCGCATAAACATTGACCCAATCCATCACCATCAGCGGATCGGTCATGCGTTCGCGCGGATCGCCCAATCTTTCCGCCAACGCCGCGGCGCGGCGACGCACCTTGAACTTGCCAGGTAACTCGCCGTGCGTGGTCATGCCGCGCTCGACGCACGCCTTCATGGCGTCCCAAATGGCCAGCAGACCAGCCTGTGTCGCCTCCTGGGGACGCAGCGCGATCTCGTTCCAGCGCATGATTTGCGCAATGGAACACGCGTAGCGTGACGTGAGATCGAGCAATTCCGAAGCGCTGCGGAAGGGATACGGGAGGACGGCGACCGGCGGCGCAATAACTTTCTGCTTCGTCCAGTCCACCGCAACCGTGTCACTGACCACGAATCCCCCGCCTACCGAGTAGTACACCTTTTCGAGCAGGACATTTCCCAAGCGGTCGAGTGCCGTGAAGCGCATACCGTTCGGATGAAGCGGCAGCGACTTCAGGCCGTAGAGCAACAGGTCGTGCTTTTCCTGCATGGAGATGGCGTGGGTACCCCCCAGCAGCAGGGTCCCCGACTCGCGAATGCGCGAGAGGCGTTCGGGAATGGTATCAACAGCAACGGTTTCCGGATCATCGCCTGACAGCCCGAGCAACACCGCGGTGTCCGTTCCATGCCCCTTGCCGGTGGCTCCCAGCGAACCGAACATCTCGGAGACCACCCGGGCGACGGCCCCCAAATGGCCTTCCTCATCAAGCGTTCTGATGAACATGCGCGCAGCTCGCATCGGTCCGACCGTGTGGGAACTGGATGGCCCGATACCGATCTTGAAGAGGTCGAAAACACTGATTGCCATGGACGCTTGCCTGCATCATTGATGTCGAAGGCTGCATGGTAGGATGGGCATCATCGCACTTCAATTTATGCTTTTTTCAGGTATCGTTCATTTTTCCTAATGTATTGATGCACGATGGATCTGGCCCGGCTCAAGACGCTCCGAGAACTTGCCAACCGCGAGACCATGGCGGCGGTCGCAAAAGCGCTTCACATGACCCCCTCTGGCGTGTCACAGCAGATTGCTCAGCTGGAGGATGAGGCTGGCGTGGCGCTCACCGAGCGCCAAGGGCGGCGTGTGAAGCTGACCCACGCGGGAAACGTGTTGGTCGCACACGTCGAACGAATGCTGAGCGTCCTGGATGAAGCACGTTCCGACCTTGCTGACATCCGGAACGAAATAGCCGGCACCCTGCGCATTGCCGCGTTCGCCACCGCAGCCGCAGCGTTGCTGCCCCAGGTGATGCATGCGCTTCGCAAGAGCTTCCCTCGCCTCCAGGTCATCGTTGTCGAGATGGAACCTGCCCAAGGCCTGACGGCCCTTGGCTCTCGCGACGTCGACATTGCGATCGTGGACGACCTGTCGCTCAAGCTGGCCAGTCTGGAAAAATCGGTCAGCCAGGTGTTCCTGCTCGAGGATGAATTGCGCGTCGCAATGACCAGAGGACACCGCCTTGCCAAAAAGAAGCCATCGACTTGATCGATCTCAAGCACGAGGAGTGGGCACTGGACTCCGCCCACAGCTTCTATGGGGAATTCATCATCGACCTCTGCGAGCGGGCAGGGTATTTCCCGCGTATCAACGCCGAATGCCAAGGCTCGGAGATCATTGCGGCGATGGTGTCATCAGGGTGTTCCATCTCCGTCATTCCAGCGCTTCGCGTCAGCCAGATGCCAGCGAACGTGCTTACCGTATCGTTACGGCCGCGCGCCAAAAGGCGAATTCTTGCTGCCTTCAGGCGCGGAGATAAGCGACATCCCGCCATCAAGGTTTTCCTGGCGGAGCTTGAACACGCGGCGCGCCACCGCTAAGTCTCTGGCGCTGAACACGCTTTTGTCACTGGGGCGACTGATGCAGAACCGTAATGTGACCTACCGCATGATCGAGGCTTTCCGCGCGGCGATGCTGAACGGCGGCATCAGTGCCGGAGCGGACGCACTGGGCATATCGCAACCCGCCATGAGCCGGCTTATCGCCGATCTGCAGAGGTCCGTCGGCTTTCCGCTGTTCGCAAAAGCAGGAAGAACGGTCAAGCCAACCGATGAAGCCAACGCGTTGATGACCAAAGTGCAGCAGTCATTCCTGGGCCTTGAACAGATCACGGATTTCTCTGCGCAGCTTCGAAAGCAGAAGCTTGGCCGATTGTCTATCTGCACCGTGCCTTCCATTGGGCATTCCGTCATGCCGGCAATTGTGCGCCAGCTGCGGGCGCAATTTCCCGATGTGCTGATCAACCTCAGCGTCACTTCTTATGTGGACGTGGCCAAGCAGGTGAGAACGAGGCAAGCCGATATTGGATTGACGGCAGACACCCTGTCGTTGGGTGACCTCGAAACCGTTGCGGAATTCACCTCGACGTGCGTATGCATCGGGACTGCGCAGTGGCTCGACCCCAACGCCACGCATATCGGTGTCGAAGCACTGTCGGGCATGCCATTCATCACGCCGACGGGTACGTTTCAGTCACGACTCGAGGCCTGGTTCGAAGCCAATGGCGTGCAGGTCGATGCAATGATCGAAGCGTCCCTCTTCCAGTCCATCAGCGATCTTTGCCTGGAAGGGCTGGGCGTGTCCATCGTCGACCCCATGACGGGCGCCAGGCACCGCGCCCGGGGTGGCGTGACCCTGCCCATCTCCCCGGCGATGGGCTACACCATCTACGCGACCGCGATGAGCGACGCGCGATTGTCTTCCCCTACCCGTGAACTGCTTCGACTGGTCGGCATGGCCAACAAGGAACACATAACACCAGCGGATGATTCGATGTCCTAGGGTCCATGGCTCCCGGCGCTGCGGCTTACTAGACTGACGGCTCTATCGTTAGGTTGCACGGAGCATTCATGATTTTCCGATCTGCACTGCGCCCTTGGCTGGTTTCGGCAATGACCGCCGGATTCGCTTTCACCGCTGCGCCAGCCCGCGCAGAATGGCCCGAAAAACCCATCCGGTTCGTGATCAATGCAGGTGCCGGCGGTGCGGCCGACGGCACGGCGCGGGTCTTGGCCGAAGCGCTGAGCCGGCGTCTCGGCCAGCCGATCATCATTGAGAACAAGCCCGGCGCGTCTGGAATGATCGGTCTCGATGCGGTCGCAAAGGCCGCACCCGATGGCTACACCATCGGGAACGCCAATCTCGCCACCTATACCGTCACAGCGTTGACCGCGAAGTCCTTGCCCTATCACCCGGCAAACGATTTCACTCCCATCGCGAAGCACTGGACACAGCCGAATCTCCTTGGCGTCAGCACCCGCTTGCCGATCAGGACCGTCGCCGAATTGGTGAGCTACGCGAAGGCCCATCCCGGCGAAGTGTTCTACGGCTCCACAGGCAATGGCACGGCCCTGCATGTGCTTGGCGTCCTGTTCGCCAATCAAAGCGGCGCCGACATCACGCACGTCCCCTATAAGAGCGCACCTGCGGCGGAAACCGACCTGGCCGCGGGGCAGATCCAGATGATGTTCAGTAATTTCACGTCGATGGAACCCCAGGTGCGCGCAGGCCGCATCCGGGCCGTTGCAATTACGGGGCCCACGCGTTCGCCGCTTCTTCCGGGTGTGCCAACGATCCGCGAGGCCGGTTACCCGGCGCTGGAGATGGAGACGTGGGGAGGCGTGGTCGGTCCGGCAAAGCTGCCTGCCGCGATCGTCGAGAAACTCAATAAAGAGATCAACGCGGTGCTGAGCGACCCGGACGTCATCGGCAAGCACGAACGGCTCGGCGCCAAAGTCGCGCCGGCATCGGTCGACGATTTCAAGAAGATGCTGGACGCGGACACCGCCCGTTGGGGCGAAGTCGTCAAGCGCAACCACATCGCCCTCGACTGACCGCATCCGTTTTGCAGGGCTTGCCATGCAGACGCATCACGCGTCTGCAGTTAGACCCAAGCACTTTCTCGGGCGCGTCCGTCGACGTCCGACACTCAAGGAATGTATGGCCTCAAATGACATCATCGTCGTCGGTGGCGGGCTCGTTGGCGCCGCCATCGCGTATGGTGCCGCGAAGTCCGGCGCCGCCGTCGTGCTGCTCGACCAGGGCGATATCGCACACCGCGCATCCCGTGGCAATTTCGGGCTTGTCTGGCTGCAAAGCAAGGGGGCTGGATTTCCCGCTACGCGCGCTGGAGTCGCGACGCCATCGACCACTGGAGCACCCTCGCCAGGGAACTGATCGACTTGACCGGAGTGTCTCCGGACCTCGAGCAAAACGGCGGCTTCTGGCTCGGTTTCAGCGAGCGCGAAGTCAATGAGCGCGCCGCCATGCTCACCGACATCCAGGCGACCGAATCCCGCTCGCCGTTCGAGATGTTGAGTCACGACGAATTAAAAGCGCGCCTGCCGAGCATCGGCCCCACCGTGGTCGGCGGCAGCTGGTGTCCGCTCGATGGACACGCCAACCCGCTCAAACTGCTGCATGCATTGCACGCGGGATTCAAGTTGCACGGGGGCCGGATCTGCAATGGGGTCGATGTCCGCCAGGTTGTACCGCTTGAACCGGGGCATGGCTTCAGGGTGATGAGCGCTGACGGACAGGAATGGCGAGGTCAGAAAATCGTGCTGGCGGCGGGACTGAACAACGACACGCTCGCGCCGCAAGTGGGGTTGCACGCGCCGGTTGTCGCGAATCGGGGTCAGGTGCTGATCACCGAACGGCTCAGGAAATTTCTGCCCTATCCGACAAACAAGGCGCGCCAGACGGCCGAGGGAACGGTGCAACTTGGCTTCTCCGTCGAGGACGTGGGCCTTGATGACGGCACCACAACGTCCGCGGTGGAATGGATCGCGAAGCGGGCTGTCATGACGTTCCCGATTCTGGCTTCGGTCAAGCTGGTACGCGCCTGGGGCGCCCTTCGCGTCATGACGCCCGACGGCGCTCCGATCTACCAGGAATCCCGCACCTACCCGGGGGCGTTTACGGCCACCAGCCATAGTGGCGTATCGCTCGCGGGCTCCCATGCCTATGAAATCGGTCCCTGGATTGCGGGCGTTCGGGGGGCGCCTGACGATGTCGAGCGCTTTGCCGGCGAACGCTTCCTGGACCCGAACCGGACCTTCACCAATGCCCACTGATACCCACCACAACGGGGGCCTGTTCGTGCTCGCCGCCCCACAACCCACACATCACGTGCAAATGACGTTTGACGGAAAATCCGTTGACGTGCCTGCAGGGGTGTCCGTCGCTGCCGCGCTGCTGATATCTGGCGCGCGCCAGTTCAGATCCACGCCTGTCTCCGCCGCTCCGCGAGCGCCCTACTGCATGATGGGTGTGTGCTTTGAATGCCTGGTCCAGATCGATGGACGCCCGGGCCGTCAATCATGCTTGACAGCCGTCAGAGACGGCATGGTCGTCGAATGCCAGCACGGCGCATCGGCGCTCACGCTGGCAGAGGGGTGATATGCAAAACGCTGTCGAGACGTTTGACGTTATCGTCGTTGGCGCGGGTCCGGCCGGCCTGTCTGCTGCAGTCGAGGCGCGCAGTCTGGGGCTTACGGTGGCGCTCTTGGACGAACAGCCTTTCGTAGGCGGGCAGATCTACCGCGCGATCGAGGCTTCCAGCGAAGCGCGCCGCAAGGTACTCGGACCCGATTACCGGGCGGGAGCCGAACTCGCGAAAGCATTCGCCGCAAGCGGCGCCGTTCACATCGCTGCCGCGGCTGTATGGAACGTGGATCGGGACCGGACAGTGTCGTACCTGCATGATGGCGTCAGCAAGAAAGTTCAGGGCAGTAGCCTCGTGCTGGCGAGCGGCGCCATGGAAAGGCCCTTTCCCATCAAGGGCTGGACGCTTCCAGGCGTCATGGGCGCAGGCGCTGCCCAGATCCTTTTCAAGACCGCCGGAGCGGTTCCACGGGAGCCCGTCGTGTTGGCAGGCTGCGGCCCATTGCTCTTTTTGCTTGCGCAGCAATACATTGAAGCCGGCGTCAGGCTGAAGGCGCTGGTACATACCACCGGCAACCGCGATTACTTGCGCGCAGCCCCCACTTGGCCGGCGCGCTGCGCGGGTGGAAAGACCTGTCCAAGGGCGCCAGGATGTTGCAGCAGATCCGGGCGCACGGCGTCGACACGTATGGAGGCTGCCATGACTTCGCCATCGAGGGCACTGATCAGGCAGAGGGCATGACCTTCATGCATCGAGGCCGACGCAAACGCGTCGAGTCACCGCTCGTGCTTTTGCACCAGGGCGTCGTCCCGAATACGCAGCTGAGTTGGTCCCTGCGGGCCGAACACCGCTGGAGCGACAGTCAACTCTGTTGGGTGCCCGTCACGGATAGCGATGGCCAGATCGAACGGTCAGCGATCTACATTGCCGGCGACAGTCGGGGCATCGTGGGGGCGAAGGCGTCTGCCTGCCAGGGGCGCCTGGCGGCCGTTGCGATTGCACGAAAGCTTTCCCGGACGACCGCTGGTGCGCTCGATGCACGGAAGGCGGAAATCACGCGCGGCTTCAACGACTCCGTCCACATTCGCCCTTTCCTGGACGAGCTTTACCGCCCGCTGGACACGCACCGTATCCCGAAGGACCCCGCGGTCACGGTGTGCCGGTGCGAGGAAGTGACCGCTGGCGACATCAGGAAATACGTCGAGGTCGGGTGCCTTGGACCTAATCAGACCAAGGCTTTTGGCCGTTGCGGGATGGGACCCTGCCAAGGCCGCCTGTGCGGTCTGACGGTGACGGAAATCATTGCGCATGAAAGAAAGCTGCACCCCTCCGACGTGGGCTACTACCGCATCCGGCCCCCTATCAAACCCGTCACGCTTGGTGAACTTGCGAACATCGCGTGACCGCCGCTCAAATCAATTCGCATAAAGGAAGAGTGATGGACATTACCCGCATTGCCACTGACACCCGGCGTTCGCGCGCCGTGGTCTACAACAATATGGTGTTCGTGGGCGGTCAAACCGCCGATGACCGCAGCCAGGACATCCAAGGTCAGACCAATCAGACGCTTGCCAAGATCGAAAGATTTCTTGCCGAGGCAGGGACCGACAAAAGCCGCCTGCTGACGGCACAGATCTGGATCAAGAATCTCGAACGAGATTTCGCCGGAATGAACGAGGTATGGGACGCCTGGACAGCCCCCAATGCAGCCCCCACGCGCGCCACTGCGCAATGTGACCTTGGCGCCAGCGACATCCTGGTCGAAATCATTGTCACAGCCGCAGTGGCATAAGTTGATAAACTCCCGCTGAGCGTCAGTCATCCCAGGGTTGATAGCGCCCGGCGCGGATCGCGCAAGGGCGCCAGCGACTGATCGCTGCGTGCTCCGCAGGCGCCGGGCGGCATCGCCCGGCGCCTTTTTCCATCTTCCTGCCCGCCGCGCGGCGCGGCGTGACGCCACGACGGGCTCTTGATGCTCAACAAACTCTGGTTCGGATTCTTCCTGACCGCGGCGCTGGCGGCCTTTGGCCGCTGGGCCATCGCCGGCGACCCGTCGGTGTTTCCCGCCATCGTCACCAGTCTGTTCGCGATGGCCAAGCTGTCGGTCGAGGTCATGGTGCTGCTGTTCGGCACCATCACGCTGTGGCTGGGCTTCCTGCGGATTGCCGAACAGGCCGGACTGGTGGATGCGCTGGCGCGGGTGCTCGGCCCGCTGTTCGCGCGGCTGATGCCCGACGTGCCGCGCGGTCATCCGGCCATCGGCCTGATCACGCTCAACTTTGCCGCCAACGCGCTGGGGCTGGACAACGCCGCCACGCCCATCGGGCTGCGGGCGATGAAGTCGCTGCAAACCCTGAATCCCAGCACGACCACGGCCAGCAACGCGCAGATCTTCTTTCTGGTGCTGAACGCGTCGTCGCTCACCCTGATCCCGGTCACCATCTTCATGTACCGCGCGCAGCAGGGCGCGTCGGACCCCACGCTGGTCTTCCTGCCCATCCTGCTGGCCACCAGTGCGTCCACCCTGGCCGGCTTCATCAGCGTCGCGTTGGTGCAGCGGCTCAAGTTGTGGGACCCGGTGGTGTTGGCGTGGATAGGCTCGGCCGTGGTGTTGCTGGGCGGCTTCATGGCGATGCTGGCGACCCTGTCGGTCACGGCGCTGAGCGCGCTGTCGTCGTTGCTGGGCAACGTGACCCTGTTCGGACTGATCCTGCTGTTTCTCGTCGCCGGCGCCATCAAGAAGGTGCCGGTGTACGAAAGCTTCATCGACGGCGCCAAGGAAGGCTTTGATGTGACCAAGAGCCTGCTGCCCTATCTCGTGGCCATGCTGTGCGCGGTAGGCGTGCTGCGGGCGTCGGGGGCGCTGGATATCGCACTGGACGGGCTGCGGTGGCTGGTGAGCGCGGTGGGGCTGGACACGCGTTTCGTGGACGCGATGCCCACGGCGCTGGTCAAGCCTTTCTCTGGCAGCGCCGCGCGCGCCATGATGATCGAGACCATGCAGAACTTTGGCGTGGACAGCTTTCCGGCGCTGGTGTCGGCCACCGTGCAAGGCAGCACCGAGACGACCTTTTACGTGCTGGCCGTCTACTTCGGCGCCATCGGCATCCAGCGCACGCGCCACGCGGTCAGCTGCGCGTTGGTCGCCGACCTGGCGGGCGTCGTGGCATCGGTGCTGGTGTGTTACTGGTTCTTTGGATGACGTGCTGGCGGCCAGTGCAGGTTGCCTGGTGTGCTGATCGGGCCGATGATCACCACAGGATAATCACGGCCTGACAATGTCCGGCCCCAGCCTCAGACCACGCCGGCCTTGTGCAGCACGTCTGACAACGCGATGAACTGCGCGACCGACAGTTCCTCGGCGCGTGAGCTGTCGGCAATGCCCAGCTCGTCCCACGGCACCAGCGCGGCCCACTCACCCAGCCCCCGCCGCAGCATCTTGCGGCGCTGGGCGAACGACTTCTGCACCGTCAGTGACAGCGCTTCGTCGCTCACGGGCCGTGGGCGATCCTGCGGCAGCGGGATCATGCGCACCACCGCCGACACCACGCGGGGCGGCGGATCGAACGCTTCGGGCGGGACGTCGAACAGCTTTTCCATGTCGTAACGCGACTGCAGCATGACCGACAAGCGGCCATAGTCCGAATCGCCGGGCTGCGCGACCATGCGATCGATCACTTCCCGTTGCAGCATGAAGTGCTGATCGAAGACCTGGTCCGCAAACGGCATCAAGTGGAACAGCAGTGGGCTGGAAATGTTGTACGGCAGGTTGCCGACGATGCGCAGGCGATCGCCAAACTGCGCAAAGTCCACCGTCAGCACGTCGGCCTCGGTGATGTGCAGCCGGTCTTCGGTGTGCTGCTTGCGCAGCCGGGCGGCCAGGTCCCGGTCGATTTCGATGACCTGCAGGCGATCCAGCTTGTCCAGCAACGGCCTGGTCAGCGCCGACAGGCCGGGGCCAATTTCCACGACGTTGTCCGACCGGCGCAGGGACGCGGCGCGCACGATCGCGTCGGGAATGCTGTCGTCAATCAGGAAGTGCTGGCCGAAGCGCTTGCGCGCCTGATGCTTCACGCCGCGGCTCCGCGGGTGGCGGTGGACGGCGCTTCGGCTGAAGCGGAAGCGGTACTTCTAGACGTCGCAAGGCCCAAGTCGGCAGTGGGCAAATCAAAAGCGTAAGCGGGAATCATCTCGAGCGCAGTAAGAATGGCGTGCTGCATGCTGCCGGCGTCGGCGCGGCCGGTACCGGCCAGATCCAGGGCCGTGCCGTGGTCGACCGACGTGCGCACATAGGGCAGGCCAAGGGTAATGTTGACGCCCTGCCCGAAGCTGGCGTGCTTGAGCACCGGCAGCCCCTGGTCATGGAACATGGCCAAGGTCGCGTCGTAGCCCGCCACATGGCTGGGCACGAACAGCGTGTCGGCAGGAAATGGGCCGGTCACGTCGATGCCGGCGGCGCGGGCCGCGGCAACGGCCGGAATGATGACGTCGATCTCCTCACGGCCCAGATGGCCGCCCTCGCCCGCATGCGGATTGAGCCCGCAGATGGCGATGCGCGGCCTGGCCAGGCCCCAGCGCGACCGCAGGTCGGCATCCAGGATGGTCAGGACCTGCATCAACGTGTCGTGCGTGACGGCATCGGGCACCTCACGCAGCGGCAGGTGGGTCGTGGCCAGCGCCACGCGCAGGCCGCCGCCGGCCAGCATCATGACCACCTTGTCGACGCCGGCATGCTCCTGGAAATATTCGGTATGGCCCGAGAACGCCACGCCAGCGTCGTTGATCACGCCCTTGTGCACTGGCGCCGTCACGATCGCCGCGGCGTCACCCGCTTCGATCATGGCGATGGCGGTGTCCAGCGTGTCGAGCACATAGCGGCCGTTGCCGACTGCGAGCACGCCCGCTTCCGACGGTGCCCGCAAGGACACCGGGGCGATCGTGACGCCGTCCAGCGCGCCGATATCGATGTGCGGCGCGCGCGACGCCAGCAAGGCCGCGTCGCCGATCAGCACCAGCCGCGCCGCACGCAGGCGGGGCAGCATCGCCAGATCGGCGTCCGACCAGCCCTCGGTCGACACGGCGCCCGTCCGCAGCCCCGCGAACCACGCCGCGGCCGCGACCGACAACTCCGGTCCGACCCCCGCCGGTTCACCGGTGGTCAGGGCGAGCGTGGCGGCCGGCGTCATCAATTGAGGGGCGCGTCCGTGTTGGGGCCCAGGCGCACTTCGACGTAGGCGCGGTCGCGCAGCTGGCGGGCCCAGTCTTCGTACTGCTGATCCACCTTGCGCTGGTAGATCGCCTGGCGGGCGGCGGCGCGCTGGCGCTCGCGGCCGACGTCTTGCGTGCGGCGGCCCGTGACCTGGATCAGGTGCCAGCCAAACGGCGATTGCACCGGCTGGCTGATTTCGCCTGGCTTGAGCGCATCCATGGCCTGCTCGAACGCCGGTACGGTTTCGCTGGGCGACAACCAGCCCAGGTCGCCGCCCTGGGGCGCCGACGCATCGTTGGAATACTGGCGCGCCATGTCGGCGAACGTGACGTTGCCGGCCACCACCCGCTGGCGGATGTCGCTCAGGCGCTGGCGAGCCAATTCATTGGGCATGATCTCCGACGTGCGGATCAGGATGTGACGGGCCTGCGTCTGCTGGATCGGCACGGCCGATGCTTCGCCTGCCGCCGTGCCGGTCTTGCGGTCGATCAGCTTGACGATGTGGAAACCGTTGCCGCTCTGCACGATGCCGCTGATCTGACCCGGCTGCAACTTGGCGACGGCCTCAATGAAAATGCCGGGCCAGCGGTCGGTGGGCCGGGTGCCCAGGTCGCCGCCGCGCAGCGCTTCTTCACCATCGGACGCCGACACCGCCAGCCGCGCGAAGTCCGACGGGCCACGGGCCTGGTTCAACAGCGTTTCAGCCTTGCGGCGCAGTTCGGCCACACGTTCCGACGACGAGCCTTCCGGCACGCGCACCAGGATCTGCGCCAGCGTCAGTTGCGACGGCGTCGTCTGATTCTGGTCGGCCAGGAAGTTGTCGATCTCGGATTCGGACACCTGCACCTGGCTGTCGACCGCGCGTTCACGCAGGCGCACCAGCGTGATTTCCTGGCGCAGGTCTTCGCGGTACATGGCGAAAGGCAGCCCTTCCTTCTCGATCTGGTCACGCATTTCGGTGACCGAGACCTTGTTCTGTTCGGCAATGCGGCTGATCGCGCGGTCCAGCTGGAAATCGTCGATACGGATGCCGGTCTGCGCGGCTTCCTGCATCTGCGTGCGTTCCACGATCATGCGCTCGAGCACCTGGCGTTCCAGGGATTCCGGGTCGGGCTGGGCGATGCCCTGGCGCGACAGCGTCGCGATCGCGGCCTGCACGCGCTGTTCCAGTTCGCGGCGGGTGATCGCCTCGCTGTTCACGACAGCGGCGATCGAATCGCCGGCCTGCGTGCCGCTTTTGCGCGGCGTGGCGGTCGGCGCCGGGCCCGAGCGCAGCGGCTGCTGGGCGTTGCGCGGGTTGGTCGTCATCGTCGGTGCTTGCGGCATCTGGCGCTGGGGGTCGGTCACCTGCGGCGTGATCATGGATCCGCTGCCTGACGACATGCCACTGTCCCCGCCGCCCGGCATGCCGCCCGGAAGGCGCAGTCCCTGCGCGTGAGCGCCCACGCTGCCGGCCAGCAACGCAACCAGCAGAGAGGACATCACGCCGCGACGGGCCAGGCGAAGAGGATGAGGCGTAACCATGGAATGCATTTATTCGTACCTTTCGAAACCCGTGCCTTTCTCAGGCGGCGGGTTGATCACCTGATACCCCGGAATACTCCGGCGCAGTGTGTTGATGGGACTTGTACCGACCCGTGCGAAGCCGTTTAGTTCGAGTTGCAGGAAAAACGCCGTGGTCGCGTCTCGTGTCGCGACCGCGTAGCGCTGGACCACCGCACGGACGGCAAAACAGCAGGCCGAGTTGTACTCGACGCCCGCTACCACCTCGGCAATCCGGTTCTGCAGCAGGGAGTAGTCGAAGCGGCCCACGCCAAACCAGCGCGGCGCAAGCGGCCACTGGAACGCCAGGTCGATCTGCTCCCGGCCCAGCACGCTGACCGACTCGCGTTGGTAGCGGTAGGACAGCGCCAGCGTGCTCAGGCGGGCGGGGCTGAAACGCGCGCCCACCGTCGAGCGTGACACCCGGCTGATCTGCGGATTGTATTGCACCGTGGTCTCGCCGCTCAGGCTGGAGGTCAGCGCGCCATAGACCGAGGCCAGATAATCCGACCGGCCGTCCGACCGCACCGCGTCGCCCGGTAGCGTCACGCGCTGATCGCTGAAGTACAGGCGCTGGGCGCCGGTCACGCGCGCCCGTTCCACCCCGGTCTTGGGATCCAGCCAGCGCGACGTCAGCGCGGCCGTGACCTGGTTCGCTTCGGCGATCCGGTCGTTGCCCGCGTAGATGTTCTCGGAAAAGATCTGCGCGAAGTTGAAGTCGGCCAGCGCCGTGTCGAACACCGGCAGGCGCGACTGGTCGCGGTACGGCACGCGCAGGTAGTACAGGCGCGGCTCCAGCGTTTGCGTGACGTCCTGGCCCAGCATGCGGCCATCGCGCTCGAAGATCAGGCCGGTGTCCAGCGACACGATCGGCGTCGTGCGGTTGGCCCGGTAGGCATCGGCGCCTTGATAGGCATCGACGTCATATCGCGTGGTGTTGATCCCGATCTTGGGGATCAGGAAGCCGCCCGGCCGGATGATCGGATACGCGACCGACGGATAGGCGTAGCTGCGCGTGCCCGAAATCAGGCGGCTGTTCTTGAATCGTGTGGTATCGACTTCAACCCGCGCGTCGAATCCGTTCCAGTCGTAGCGCGCGCCATTCAGGCGCAGTTGCGGTTCGCGATCGTAGGGTGGAATGATGGGCAGCAGCGGGTCTTGCAGGGTCTGGAACTTGACCACTCGGCCAAAGGCATCCCAATACCCGCTCTTCCAGGTCAGCGCGGCGGAACGTTCCAGCGTGGCGGTCGACGCCAGGCCCGTTCCGGCCACGGAAAAGTCGCGGAAGTAGTTGTCATCGGACGCGCCGTTGACGTTGAAATTCAGGCCCAGCGTGTCGGTCAGGCGCTGACGGTGCGCAAACGAATACAAGTAGCGGTCGGTTTGCGTCACGCGGTCGTTGCTCAGGTACGTGGCGCGGGCTTCGCCACTGTAATTCGGTTCCAGGTAGCGGAATTCGCCGCCCAGCTGCAGGCCGCGGCGTTCCATGTAGCGCGGCGAAATCGTCGCATCACGGTTGGGCGCGATGTTGAAGTAATACGGCGTCAGCAATTGCGGACCGCTTTTGCTGGTGATGCCGAACGTGGGCGAAATGAAGCCGGACTTGCGGGCGTCGCTGATCGGAAACGACATCTTGGGCGCGCCCAGGATAGGCAGGCTCTTGAAGTACAGGGTGCTGCCGTAGCTGGTGGCTTCGCCGGCGTCGTAATCGAAATCGATCCGGCGCGCGCGCATTTCCCACGACGGCTCTTCACAATCACATCCCGTATAGGTGACGTTGTCGGCGCGCACGCGGCCCTGACCCAGCAATTCGACGTGATCGGCCGTGCCGCGCCCACCGTTCAAACCAAAAAAGAAGCGGGCGTTATCGAGTTCACCCGTGCCGGTGTTCAGGTTCAGCTTCAGCCGCGGACCGCTCACCACATTGCCGTCGCGCGTCAGGCGCACGCCGCCGGTCGCCTCGACTTCGCCTTCCACCTGGCGGTATTCGATGCTGTCGCCTTTCAGAACCGTGTCGGTCCGGCGAATCTGGGCATTGCCGTCCAGCCGCAGATTGCTTTCGCCGTCGCCCGTCAGGCTGTCGGCTTCCAGATAGACGGGCAGGTCATCAGGATCACGCTGCGGCCGCGGCTGCAGGGCCGGTGAAAGGCGCAGGCCGGGTCCGCTGACCTGCCCCTGCGCGGCTTCGGGGGCGGGCGCATTGGTGCGCCGCTGCTCCGGGGTGAAGGGAATTTCGCGGACCGGCGGATCGTCCTGGCCGAACAGGCTTTCCTGCCCGAAGGGCGTTCCCCCGTACGAAGGCATCTGCCCATACGTGGCCGACTGCCCATACGTCGGCGATTGCCCATAGGCAAAAGGGGTCGCAGTCACTGCGGTAAATAGGCTGAACCACCGGATCAATCGCACGGGTATCGGGAGAACACAAAAATCGAAACGGAAGAATACGCGACTGAAGGACGCGCGCGGCTACAAACTAGATACCTCGGATACGGTATCGCTCGGTATTATAGGAGGCATGGAACCTGTTACTTCTCCCCGTGCCGGTCAGCCCGGCCAAGACCCGCGTATCGGGCAACTCATCTCGTGGCTGGGCACCCTGCCTGCCGACCTTGGCATCGATGCCGGCAGCCTGCGGCCGGCGTCCAGCGACGCCAGCTTCCGCCGCTATTTCCGGGTGGACGCCGCCAACCGCACGCTGGTGGTCATGGATGCGCCTCCCGACAAGGAAGACTGCCGCCCTTTCCTGCACGTGGCCGGCCTGCTCAAAGACGGTGGGCTGAACGTGCCGGATATCCTGGCGCAGGACCTGACGCAGGGGTTCCTGCTGCTGTCCGACCTGGGCTACACCACCTACTACAACTATCTGCAGGCATCGCCGTCGGCACAGGACACGCACCGCCTCTATCTGGACGCCTTGCGCGCGCTGGTAAAGATACAACAAAGCGCGACAACCGGCCTCGATCATTACGATTACGGCCGTTTCCACGCCGAACTCGGCCTCTTTCCCGAATGGTATGTGGGTACCCACTGCAAGTTCGAACTGGACGAGAAGACCCGCGCCGACCTGGAAACCGTCTTCGCCACCCTGATCGAAGCCAACCTGGCCCAGCCGGCCGTGCTGGTGCACCGCGACTTCCATTCGCCCAATCTGATGATCACCGAAGCCTTGGGCGCGGGCGCCGACTTCGGCCCCAATCCGGGCGTGATCGACTTCCAGGACGCCCTGGTCGGACCCATCACGTACGATCTGGCCTCTTTGCTGACGGACGCCCGCACCACCTGGGACGAACCCCAGCAACTGGATTGGGGCATCCGCTACTGGGAAATGGCGCGCGCGGCCGGACTGCCGGTGCCCACCGACTTCGCCGAATTCCACCAGGCGTATGAATGGATGGGCCTGCAGCGGAATCTGCGCATCCTGGGGGTCTTCGCGCGCCTGGCCCATCGGGACGGCAAGGACGCCTATCTGGCCCACATCCCGCGGGTGAACGGCTACGTGCGCCAGGTGGCGCAGCGCTACCTCGCTTTCAAACCGCTGATCCGCCTGCTCGACAAGCTGGATCAGACGCAGGTCACCACCGGGTACACGTTCTGATGCGCGCCATGATCCTGGCGGCGGGGCGGGGCGAACGCATGCGGCCGCTGACCGACACCCTGCCCAAGCCGCTGCTGACCGTCGGCGGCAAGCCGCTCATTGTCTGGCATATCGAACGATTGGCGGCGGCGGGGATCCAGGACATCGTCATCAACCATGCATGGCTGGGCGACAGGATCGAAGCGGCGCTGGGTGACGGACGGCGGTGGCACGTGCGCCTGCGCTACTCGCCCGAGGCGACCGCGCTCGAAACCGCCGGGGGCATCAAGAACGCGTTGCCGCTGTTGGGGGATGCGCCTTTCCTGGTGATCAACGGCGATGTGTGGTGCGACTGGTCGCCGGCGCAAGCCGACGGCATCGCGGCGGATCTTACGGCTCGCGGCGATCAGGCCTGGCTGCTGTTGGTCGACAACCCCGAGCATCATCCTGATGGCGACTTCGCCTTGCGCAGTGACGGCTCGGTGCTGCCGCGCGGGAACGATGTCGCCCTGACCTTCTCCGGCATCGGCATCTATGCGCCGTCCTTGTTCGAGGGTGTCGAACCTGGCCATGGCGCGCGCCTGGCGCCGGTGCTGCTGGCCGCGATGGACGATAACCGTGTGCGAGGTGCGCGGCATGACGGCAGCTGGGTAGACGTCGGGACGCCCGAGCGGCTGGCCGCGTTGGACGCCAGCGTCTAAGGACGGACGGTCAAGCAGCCTGGCTGGATTTGTCCTGGCTCTGCGGTGCATGCCTCTGCGCACCCGCCTACAATCACCTCAGTCCCCGATTACCGGAACCTGCCTCATGAGCATTCCCGCGCAAGATTTTTCGCCCTTTGCCGCACGCCGCGCGCGCGTGCTGGACACCTTGCGGTCGCATGGAGGCGGGATCGCCATCCTGGCCACATCGCCCGAGGTGGTGCGCAACCGCGACGCCGAATACGACTACCGGCACGACAGCGACTTCTACTACCTGACAGGCTTTCACGAACCGCAGGCCTGGCTGGTCCTGATTGCTGGCGACACCGACCGCAGCATCCTGTTTTGCCGCAGCAAGAACCTGGAACGCGAAATCTGGGAAGGCTATCGGGTCGGGCCGGACGCCGCCAAAGAGGTGTATGGCTTTGACGCCGCCATTCCGGTGGACCAGCTGGATGCCGAGCTGCCCAAGCTGATCGCCAACCAGCCACTGCTGTGCACCCCGCTCGCCAGCCACGCCGCGTTCGATCGCCGGCTGCGCACCTGGCTCGACGCCGTCCGCGGCCTGGGCCGTTCGGGCACGCTGATCCCGCTGCGCACGCTGGACCTGCGCAGCCTGCTGGCCGAAATGCGCCTGTTCAAGGACGCGGCCGAAATCGCCATCATGAAACGCGCCGCGCAGATTTCCGCCGGCGCGCATGTGCGGGCCATGCAGCGCACGCGCCCGGGCATGCACGAATACGAAATCGAAGCCGAACTGCTGCACGAATTCCGCCGCCATGGGGCCCAGGCCGTTGCGTACAACTCCATCGTTGCGACCGGCGCCAATGCCTGCGTGCTGCACTACCGCGCGGGCGACGCCATCCTGCAAGACGGCGATCTGCTGCTGATCGACGCCGGGTGCGAACTCGACAGCTACGCGTCCGACATCACCCGCACCTACCCCGTCAACGGCCGGTTCACCGGTCCGCAGCGGGCCTTGTACGACCTGACCGTGGCCGCACAAGACGCAGCCGCCGCCCTGACCCGGCCGGGCGCGCACTGGAACGAAGGCCACGAGGCCGCCGTCCGGGTGCTGGCCCAGGGCATGATCGACGAAGGCCTGCTGACCGGCACGCTCGACGGCGTGATCGAATCGCAGCAGTACACCCGGTTCTACATGCACCGCACCGGCCACTGGCTGGGCATGGATGTGCATGACGTGGGCGACTACCGCGAGCCCGGCGAGCCGCATTCCGCCGACCATCCCCGGCCGTGGCGCAAGCTGGAAGCGGGCATGGTCCTGACGATCGAGCCGGGCATCTACGTCCGGCCGGGCGAGGACGTGCCCGAGGCCTTCTGGAACATCGGGATCCGCACCGAAGACGATGTGGTCGTGACGCCGGACGGCTGCGAGCTGATCACACGCGGCGTGCCCGTTGACGCCGGCGAAATCGAAGCGCTGATGCGCGGATGATGGCCATGGTTCCGGACAGCGACATCACCATCCTGGGCGGCGGTCCTGTGGGCACGACGCTCGCGCTGCTGCTGGCCCGGCTCACGCCACGGCCCGAACGCATCGTGCTGTGCCGGCCGGAACGGGCGCCCGCCTCAGTGGCCCCGGCTGTGGCAACCCCCGCCGCGCCGCCAATGGCGCCTGCCGACGCCTTCGCAGGTAAAGCAGCCGCCCCCGACCCGCGCGTCATGGCGCTGAACCACGGCAGCCGCGTCCTGCTGCAAAGCCTGGGCGCCTGGCCGGAAGGCGGCGCCGACATTGCCGATATCCACGTCTCACAGCGCGGCCGGCTGGGCCGCACGCATATCTCGCATGCCGATTTTGGCGTGGATGCCCTAGGCACCGTGCAATCCTACGCCGCCATCATGCAGGCGCTGGCCGACCCCCTGGCTGCGTCGGGTGTCACCGTGCGCGCCGGCGCGGGCACCCTCGTTTCGCAGGACGACACGGCCGTCCACCTGACCCAAGGCAGTGCCGCGTGGACCAGCGCCGCCGTCGTCCAAGCCGAAGGCGGCACCTTCGACGAGCAGGAAGCCAAGGACGTCCACCGGAACTACGACCAGCACGCCGTGCTGGCCACGGTCACGGCGGAACGGCCCCGTCGGGGCTGGGCCTTCGAGCGCTTCACGCGCGAAGGTCCGCTGGCCCTGCTGCCTTTTCCGGGTCACCCTGGCGCGGGCGGGGGCGCGAACGCCTCCGGCCGTTACGCGCTGGTCTGGTGCTGCCAGCCCGACCGGGCGGCAGCGCTTGCAGCGATGAGCGACGACGCGTTCGCGGCAGAACTGAACCTCACCTTTGGCACCCGGCTGGGTACGTTGTCCGTCGCGGGGCCGCGCCATGCCTACCCGCTGGGCATCAACGTCAGGAAGCAGATCGTGGACCGCCGCCTTGCCGTGATCGGCAACGCGGCCCAGACCCTGCACCCGGTGGCCGGTCAAGGCCTGAACCTGGGGCTGCGCGACGCGGCCAGGCTGGCGCAGGCGCTGGCGCCGGCGCTTCGGCAGACCGGCGGCGATCCCCGGCCCCTGCTGGCGCAGTATGCCCAGGCGCGACGGGCCGACCGCTGGCTGACTGCCGGGCTGACCGACCTGATGCCACGCATCTTTGCCACCGGTCTCGCGCCCATCGAGCATGCCTGCGGCCTGGCGCTGCTCACGCTGGACCTGTCGCGCACCGTCCGCACGCCACTCGCCCGGCAGATGATGGAAGGATCCCGGGCGTAACCGGCGGACCTAACCCGCTTGCCTCCTCGCCCGGGCGCCCCCAGGGTCCCTGCCGCACCCCCGCCGCACGATCCACCCCCGCCCGCGTCCCATGGGGCGCCGCTACAACCACCTGCCGGCCCGTAGCGGTACAATCCACCCCCATTTCCAACTTTCCTCCGGCGCGCCCTTCCCCACTCTGCGGGAACGTGGCGCCACACGTCATGCGTATCGGTCCCTACGATCTGCCCAACAATGTGTTTGTCGCGCCCATGGCTGGCGTGACGGACCGGCCTTTCCGGCAGTTGTGCAAACGTCTGGGCGCGGGGCATGCCGTTTCGGAAATGGCCGCCAGCAACCCCCAGCTCTGGCACAGCGTCAAGACCGCGCGCCGGCTGGACCACGACGGCGAAAGCGAACCCATTGCCGTGCAGATCGCGGGCAGCGATCCGGCCATGATGGCCGAAGCCGCCGTATTCAATATCGGCAAGGGCGCGCGCATCATCGACATCAATATGGGCTGTCCGGCCAAGAAGGTCTGCAACGTGCTGGCGGGCTCGGCCCTGCTGCGCGACGAAGACCTGGTCGCCCGCATCCTTGACGCCGTCGTCACGGCCTGCGCCCCCACGGCGTGCCGGTCACGCTCAAGACCCGCACCGGCTGGAACCGCGCGAACCGCAACGTGCTGCGCGTCGCGCGCCGGGCGCAGGACATCGGCATCACCGCGCTGGCGCTGCACGGCCGCACGCGCGAAGACCTGTATACCGGCACGGCCGAGTACGAGACCATCGCGATGGTCAAGGCCGAGCTCGACATTCCGATCATCGCCAATGGCGATATCCGCACCCCGAAGACGCGCGCCATGTGCTGGACGTGACCGGCGCCGATGCCGTCATGATCGGCCGGGCCGCGCAAGGACGGCCCTGGCTGTTCCGCGAAATCGATACCTACCTGCGCACCGGAAGCCACCACGCGCCGCCCACCCCGACCGAGATGCGCGACCTGCTGCTGGAGCATCTGGACGATCACTACCGGTTCTACGGCGAATTCACCGGGGTCCGGACGGCGCGCAAGCATATCGGCTGGTACCTGGGATCGCTTGAGGGCGGCCCGGCGTTCTGCGCCCGCATGAACCTGATAGAAAACACGCGCGAGCAGTGGCAGGCCGTCGCGGACTGGTTCGATCACGCGATAGCCCACGCGTCCGACCCGCTGCTCGCTGCCTGAACCCCGCATCAAGGATAAAAAATGAAAGAACATACGCTTGAAGAATGCGTGCGCCAGACGCTGGAACGCTACTTCAAGGACCTCGAAGGCGAGACCACCAGCGGCGTCTGGGAGATGGTGCTGTCGGCCGTCGAGCGCCCCATGCTCGAAGTGGTCCTCGGCCGGGCGCAGGGGAATCAGTCGCGGGCGGCCGAAATCCTCGGCATCAACCGCAATACACTGCGCAAGAAGCTCGACCACTACCAGATCAAGGCCTGACCCCGAAGCGCCAGCTTCCGGTCCGGCTGCTCGGCCTCGTGCCCGTCTCCGCCATTCCGTTCACCGCCGCTTTTCCGAGCGGCCCCTTTGCTTAGCTGACCATGAAAATCGAACGCGCGCTGCTTTCCGTCTCCGATAAATCCGGCATCGTTGAATTTGCCCAGGCGTTGAACCAACGCGGGGTGCAACTGCTGTCCACCGGTGGCACGGCAAAGCTGCTCGCCCAGGCCGGCCTGCCCGTGCAGGAAGTGTCCGACTACACCGGCTTTCCCGAAATGATGGACGGCCGCGTCAAGACGCTGCATCCCAAGATCCATGGCGGCCTGCTGGCGCGCCGGGATGCCGACTCGCACCTGTCGGCGATCGCCGAGCACCGCATCGGCCGCATCGACCTGCTGGTCGTGAACCTGTATCCGTTCGTCGAAACGGTCGCCAAGCCGGATTGCGCGTTTGAAGACGCCGTGGAAAACATCGACATCGGCGGCCCGGCCATGCTGCGCGCGGCAGCCAAGAACCACGGCACCGAAGCCGGTGGCGTGACGGTCGTGATCGACCCGAGCGACTATGCCCGCGTGCTGAACGACATGGACACGCGCGACGGCGTCACCTCGTTCGGACTGCGCCTGGACCTGGCCAAGAAGGTCTACGCCCATACCGCGGCCTACGACGGCGCGATCGCCAACTACCTGACCAGCATGACGGCCGACCCCGAACAGACGGCCGTGCCCGAGCGCGCCGCCTATCCGAACGTGCTGACCTTCCAGATCCGCAAGACGCAGGAAATGCGCTACGGCGAAAACCCGCACCAGTCGGCGGCGTTCTACACCGACGCAGCACCGGCCGCCGGCCTGCTTGCCAACTACACGCAGCTGCAGGGCAAGGAACTGTCGTTCAACAACATTGCCGATGCCGACGCGGCCTGGGAATGCGTGCGCACGTTCGACGTGCCTACCTGCGTGATCGTCAAGCACGCCAACCCGTGCGGCGTGGCCGTGGCCGACGGCCCGCTCGCCGCCTATCAGAAAGCCTTCAAGACCGACCCCAGCTCGGCCTTTGGCGGCATCATCGCCTTCAACCGTCCGGTCGACGCCGCCACGGCGCAGGAAGTCAGCAAGCAGTTCGTTGAAGTGATGCTGGCTCCGTCGTATGACGACGGCGCGCGCGCCATCTTCGCCGCCAAGCAGAACGTGCGTCTGCTCGAAGTGCCGATGGGCGACGGCGCGAACGATTTCGAAGTGAAGCGCGTTGGTGGCGGCTGGCTCGTGCAGCAGCCCGACAACTTCAACGTGCCGCGCGACCAGATCAAGGTCGTCACCAAGATCGCGCCAACCGCCGCGCAGATGGACGACCTGCTGTTTGCCTGGAAAGTGGCTAAATACGTCAAGTCCAACGCCATCGTGTTCACGGGCAACGGCATGACCCTGGGCGTGGGCGCCGGCCAGATGAGCCGCATCGACTCGGCCCGCATCGCCAGCATCAAGGCCGCCAATGCCGGGTTGAGCCTGGCCGGTTCGGCCGTGGCGTCCGACGCCTTCTTCCCATTCCGTGACGGCCTGGATGTCGTGGCCGACGCCGGCGCCACCTGCGTCATCCAGCCGGGCGGCAGCATGCGCGACGCCGAAGTCATTGCCGCCGCCGACGAACGCGGCATCGCGATGGTGCTGACCGCCACGCGTCATTTCCGCCACTGACCGGATGCGTATCCTTGGCGTGGATCCCGGCTTGCGGCGCACCGGCTTCGGTGTGATCGATGTCGACGGTCCACGCATGCGGTATGTCACCAGCGGCACGATCGTCGTCCCCACGAACGACGAACTCGGGCCGCGTCTGAAGGTCATACTCGATAGCCTGCGTGAAATCATTCGTGACTACGCGCCCCACACATCGGCCATCGAAAAAGTCTTCGTGAACACCAATCCCACATCCACCCTGCTGCTCGGACAGGCGCGCGGCGCAGCCTTCTGCGCCCTGGTGGACTGCGGATTGGGCGTGCAGGAATACACCGCGCTGCAGATCAAGAAATCGGTGGTGGGCACCGGACGCGCCGCCAAGGAGCAGGTGCAGTCCATGGTGCAGCACCTGCTCGCGCTCGATGGCGCGCCGGCGTCCGATGCGGCCGATGCCCTGGCCTGCGCCATCTGTCACGCCCATGCCGCGCCGCTGGCCGATCGCCTGCGGGCCGCGGGCGTGCTCGACCAACCCGCCTTCGGCCGTCGCGGCACCCGCATGCGCAACGGCCGGATGATTGGAACTCCCTGACCATGATCGGACGTCTTACCGGAACGCTCGTCGAAAAGTTTCCGCCCCTGGTGTGCCTGGATGTACAGGGCGTGGGCTACGAAATCGACGTGCCCATGAGCACTTTCTATTCGCTGCCCGATGTCGGCGCGAAGACGACGTTGCTGACCCACCTTGCCATCCGCGAAGACGCGCATGTCCTGTACGGCTTCGCCACGGCCAATGAACGCAGCGCGTTTCGCGAACTGATCAAGATCAGCGGCGTGGGCGCGCGTATCGCGCTGGCCGTGCTGTCGGGCATGACCGTGACCGAACTGTCGCAGGCCATCACGCTGCAGGAAGCCGGCCGCCTCACCCGCGTACCGGGCATCGGCAAGAAAACGGCCGAACGCCTGCTGCTCGAATTGCGCGGCAAGCTTGGCGCCGACCTGGGCAGCACGCCTACGTCCGTGCCGGACAGCCAGGCCGACATCCTGAACGCATTGATCGCGCTGGGGTACTCTGATCGCGAGGCCGTTGCGGCGCTCAAGACCCTGCCGGCCGGCGTGGGTGTGTCAGACGGCATCAAGCTGGCCCTGAAAGCGCTCGCGCGCTAGGCCACCTGCCCGGCGCCCGGTTCCGGCGCCCTGGTTTCAGTGCCCTCTACACGGCGTTCTCTTCACTAGGCGATTTTCTCCATGGCGATCCAGTCAGACAAACTTTCTGTTCGCGACGACCCGAAGCGGGATCCCGTCGCCGACGCGCGCATCATCTCGCCGCGTCCGGCCTCGCCCAATGAAGAGGCGATCGAACGTGCGCTGCGCCCCAAGGCCCTCGACGAATACGTCGGCCAGCAACGGATCCGCGAGCAGCTCGAGATCTTCATCACCGCCGCCCGCCAGCGCAGCGAATCGCTGGATCACGTGCTGCTGTTCGGCCCGCCGGGCCTGGGCAAGACGACGTTGGCCCATATCGTGGCCCGCGAAATGGGCGTGCAGTTGCGTCATACGTCGGGCCCGGTGCTGGAGCGCGCCGGCGACCTGGCTGCGCTGCTGACCAACCTGGAACGCAATGACGTGCTGTTCATCGACGAGATCCACCGGCTGTCGCCGGTCGTCGAAGAAATCCTGTATCCGGCGCTCGAAGATTTCCAGATCGACATCCTGATCGGCGAAGGCCCGTCGGCGCGCAGCGTGAAGCTCGACCTGCAGCCCTTCACTTTGGTGGGCGCCACGACCCGCGCGGGCATGCTGACCAATCCGCTGCGCGACCGCTTCGGCATCATCGCGCGGCTGGAGTTCTACACGGCCGCGGAACTGACGCGTATCGTGACGCGCAGCGCCGGGCTGCTGAACGCGCAGATCTCGGAAGATGGCGCGCACGAAATCGCGCGTCGCTCACGCGGCACGCCGCGGATCGCGAACCGCCTGCTGCGGCGCGTGCGCGACTACGCTGAGGTCAAGGCGCAAGGCGTCATCACCGGCGACGTGGCCAAAGCCGCTCTGGCCATGCTCGATGTCGACCCCGAAGGCCTGGACATCATGGACCGCAAGATCCTGGAAGCCATCGTGCACAAGTTCGACGGCGGGCCGGTCGGCCTGGACAGCCTGGCTGCCGCGGTGGGCGAAGAACGCGACACGATCGAAGACGTGATCGAGCCCTACCTGATCCAGAACGGCTACATCCAGCGCACCGCGCGCGGCCGCGTGGCCACGCTGAGCACCTACCGGCATCTTGGACTGGCGGCGCCGTCCAGCGGCGGCACGGGCGACCTGTTGCTATAAGCGCCGTGCTCGAACGGCACGAAAAGGCCTGCGCACGGAACGACCATCCAACATGACGGCCGCCCAAAGAAAAACGGCCGGATCATCACGATCCGGCCGCCGGTGTATGTGAGCGCCGTGCCTGGGCATCCCCCAGGTCACGTGCTCGCTGCGACAAGCGCAGTTGACTGGTGCAGTGACTAAGAACACTGCGAAGTGAATGATATCGCCGCCGCGTGACAGTGCAGTGACAGAAAGCAAGCACTCGTAAAGAGGCGGAAGCGTCAACAGACCCGGACGGCGCCACCCACGCACCCGAAGCCGTACAGGCGCAAAATCAACGCTTCCTGAATGTCAGACGGCCTCATGGCGCCAAAGTTCGCTGCTTTACACGCCGTCACATTTACTCGTGCATGAAGCGCATGCGCCAATGCGGACGCCGTCCGGGTTGTTTACAATTTCGCGTCCCGGCCCGTCGCCGCTCCGAACTGATCCAAGGCTTTCGATAACGTGTCCGCAGCAGTGCCCGCCGTGTCCGCCGCGCAACGCGCCGCGCCGCATGCTTCCCCTTCCGGCGAATTCCACTTCCCCATCCGCGTCTATTACGAAGACACGGATGCCGGAGGAGTGGTCTACTACGCCAACTACCTCAAGTTCTTCGAGCGCGCGCGCACCGAATGGTTGAGGTCTCTGGGCTTCGGTCAGACTGCGCTGGCCGACAGCACGGGCTGCATCTTCATCGTCCGCGGTCTCGACATGCAATACCGAAAACCGGCCCGGCTGGACGATCACCTCGTCATCGCCAGTCGCGTGTCGCGGCTCGGCAAGGCTTCCATGGATTTTTCACAGACCTGCCTGCGTGACGGTGAACTGCTCGCGTCCGGTCAGGTCCAGGTAGGGTGCGTGGATCGCCACAGCCTGCGCCCTACCGCCATGCCGGCTGGCATCGCTGCGGCGCTGGCCCGGCTAGAATCCCCGGTTGCCCCGATTTGATCCGTCATCTTCTTTCGAATATCTACAAGGACTTTGCATGAACGCCACCCAGGACATGTCGATCCTGTCTCTGATTACCCAGGCCAGCTTCACGGTGCAACTCGTGATGGGCATCCTGGCGGTTGTTTCTCTGATGTCCTGGACGTTTATCTTCCGCAAGGCCATCGCACTCAAGCAGGCCAAGGCACAGACCGACCGCTTCGAATCCGATTTCTGGTCGGGCGGCGACCTGAACATGCTGCATCAGTCGGTGGCCACGCGCCGCACCGAGCATGGCGCGCTGGCGCGCATCTTCGAAGCCGGCATGGCCGAATTCGTCAAGGGCCGCCAGGTCAAGATGGTCGACACCAACACGCTCCTGGACGGCTCGCGTCGCGCCATGCGTGCCGCCTATCAACGGGAAATGGACGCCCTTGAATCGCACCTGAACTTCCTGGCCTCGACCGGCTCGGTCAGCCCGTACGTCGGCCTGTTCGGCACGGTGTGGGGCATCATGCATGCCTTCCGCGGCCTGGCCAACGTGCAGCAGGCCACGCTCGCCAGCGTGGCGCCCGGTATTGCCGAAGCCCTGGTCGCCACTGCGATCGGCCTGTTCGCAGCCATTCCGGCGGTCGTGGCCTATAACCGCTACTCGCATGACATCGACCGGATCGCGATCCGCTTCGACAGCTTCATCGACGAGTTCCTGAACATCCTGCAAAGACAGGTGCGCTGATGCCGTCCGTACGTTCCGGAAGCCGTCGCGGCCGTCGCGCGATGACCGACATCAATGTCGTTCCCTACATCGACGTCATGCTGGTGCTGCTGGTGATCTTCATGGTCACCGCGCCGATGGCGCCTCCTGGCGTCATCGACCTGCCCACGGTGGGCCGCGCCGCGCAGATGCCGGTCAAGCCGCTCGAAGTGCTGCTCAATGCCGACGGCACCGTGCAGATCCGCGACCGCGAACGCGGCGACAGCCGCCCGCAAACGGTGGCGCGCAACGATCTGGCGCGTATCGCCCGCGAACGCCAGACCGAGCATCCCAACCAGCCGGTCGTGATTTCCGCCGACCGCAAGTCGCAGTACGAAGCCGTGCTGACCGTCATGGACGACCTCCAGAAACAGGGCGTGGCGCGCGTCGGACTGCTCGTGAAGCAAGGTTCCTGATCGTCTATGGTGCCGAACGACAATACCCGCCGTCCCCTTCCGGTCCCGCCCGAGCCTGGCAAGTGGCTCGCGGTAGGCCTGGCGGTGCTCATGCACCTGATGCTGGCGCTCGCCTTCATCTTCGGCCTGTCGTGGAATACGACGGCGCCCGGGCCGGTGCAAGCCGAACTGTGGACGGCCCTGCCGCCACCGAACCGGCCCGAGCCCGACCCGACGCCGGACCCCACGCCGGCGCCCACGCCTCCGCCGCGCCCGGCGCCCACGCCCAAGCCGCCGCCTCCCCCGCCGCCACCGCCTGAAACGCGCGTGACGCCGGAAAAGCCCGACATCGCCA
Organism: Pigmentiphaga litoralis; assembly: GCF_048632615.1. Lineage (GTDB taxonomy): Bacteria > Pseudomonadota > Gammaproteobacteria > Burkholderiales > Burkholderiaceae_B > Pigmentiphaga > Pigmentiphaga litoralis_B. Next base: position 4,131,392 of record NZ_CP184479.1, on the reverse strand, counting down.
TCGAGCAGGAAAAAAGCGCCGCGAAGCCGAAAAGAAACGCCAGGCCGACCAGGACGCCGCCGAACAGCGCGAACGCGACCGCAAGGAAGCCGACCGCAAGCTGGCCGAGAAGAAGGCCGCCGACAAGAAAGAAGCCGACCGTCTTCAGGCTGAACAGGCGCGCCGCGACCAGGACAAAAAGGAAGCGGACAAGAAGCTGGCCGACAAGAAGGAAGCCGATCGCCTGGCTGCCGAAAAGGCCCAGAAAGCCATCGCCGACAAGGCGGCAGCCGAGAAGGCCGCGGCGGAAAAGGTCGCGGCCGACAAGAAGGCCGCGGCCGAAAAGCGTGCGTCCGACGAACGCGACCGCAAATTGCGTGAAGCCTTCCGCAGCGACACCGCGCGCGCAGCCGGCCTGGAAGGCGGGCGTGAAGGGGGCCGCGAAGGCGGCAACGCCGATCGCAACCAGGCCGCTGGCGCAAGTGGCAACCCCGGGTATGCCGACCTGATCCGGTCGTGCGTGCGTCCGGGCGTGATCTACGCCGCTACCGGCAGCTCCGCCAACGGGAACCCGACCGCCGTCTTTCGAGTCCAGTTATTACCTTCCGGCGACCAAGCCGGAGCCCCACGCCTGATTCGCAGCTCAGGCGTACCCGCGTTCGACCGCGCCGTCGAGAACGGCATCCGGCGCTGCGATCCGTTCCCGCGCCCGCCTTCCGGCCGGTTCGAGTCCAACATAGAAGTTCAATATCGGATGTTCGACTAATGACCCCTGCACATACCCTCGCCCTCACGCCGCCGCCCAGCGCGGCGCGCCGCCACGGCCTCGGCCTGTCCCTGAAACGCCGTCTGCGGACGGCCGTCCTGTCGATGATGACCGCTGCCATCGGGCTGGCGGCCAGCGCCGCCCATGCCCAACTGACAGTGCAGATCTCGGGCGCCGGCGCCAACCAGTATCCGATCGCCATCGCCGACTTCGAATCGTCCGACCCGCAGGGCAAGGCGATCGCCGACGTGATTCGCGCCGACCTGGGCCGCACCGGCCTTTTCAAGCTGATCGACGCCACCGGCGCCAACCTGTCGGACTCGTCCATGATCGGCTTTGCTGCGTGGAAGACCCGGGGCGCCGACGCGTTGTCGGTTGGCAGCGTGCAGCGTGGAGCCGATGGCCGGTATGACATCCGCTACCGCCTGGTCGACACCGTCAAGCAGGCCCAGATCGACGGCGTCGCGTTCGCCGCCGGCAACAATCCCAACGAAATCCGCCGCACCGCCCACCAGATCGCCGACCGTATCTACGAGAAGCTGACGGGCGACCGTGGCGTGTTCTCGACCCGTATTGCCTACGTCCTCAAGCAAGGTCCGCTGTTCGAACTGCAGATCGCCGACGCCGATGGCCAGAACGCCCAGACCGCCCTGCGTTCGCGCGAGCCGATCATCTCGCCCGCTTGGTCGCCCGACGGTTCGCGCCTTGCGTACGTCAGCTTCGAGTCGCGCAAGCCAGTCGTGTACGTGCACAGCATCCAGACAGGCCAGCGCGTGCCGGTCGCCAACTTCAAAGGCAACAACAGCGCGCCGGCCTGGTCGCCCAACGGCAACCAGCTGGCGGTCGTGCTGACCCGTGACGGCCTGTCGCAGATCTACCTGCTGGGCGCCGACGGCTCGGGCCTGCGCCGCCTGACGCAATCCCCCGGCATCGACACTGAGCCAGTGTTCACACCCGACGGAAGGTCGCTGCTGTTTACCAGCGACCGCGGCGGCGCGCCACAAATCTATCGTTTGAGCATCGACAGCGGTTCTGCCGAGCGCGTGAGCTTCAAAGGCAATTACAATATCTCTCCCCAGTTGTCGCCCGATGGCAAAACCTTGGTGTATGTCACTCGCCGTGCCGGTTACCAGATCGCTTCGCTCGACCTTGCCTCCGGCAACGAAATGCTGCTTACCAACAGCGGCAAAGACGAGTCACCAAGTTTTGCTCCCAACGGAAAAATGATTCTGTATGCAACGTCCCAAGGCGGCCGTGGCGTGCTTGCGGCCGTGTCATCCGACGGCCGCATCACGCAGACGCTCTCGGTACTGAGCGGAGACGTGCGCGAACCCACCTGGGGGCCTTTCCTCACCAACTGATACGACCCACTCTGGCGAAATGTCGCGCCGCCGCATCGTTGTCACGCCTTGCAACGAGCGGCGGCGCGTAGTCCATGTGACACTGCCACGTAACGGGTTGGATTAATCCGGCAATTCGTTTTCTACCCACGCTTTCATCTCTGAAAAAACCCAAGGAATCGATCATGTCTACACGTGCATTGAAGATGTTTATGGTTGCCGGCCTCGCCGCCGTCATCACCGCTTGCTCCAGCCCGGTCAAGCTCGACGAGAGCTCGAACGTGCCGGTTGAAGACCGCACCGCAGGCTCGCAGTCCGGCGCCGATCCACGTGGCGTCGCTCGCGTCGACACCACCCAGGGCGGTCTCGATCCCCTGAACGACCCGAAGGGCGTGCTGGCCCAGCGCTCGGTGTACTTCGACTTCGACAGCTACGCCGTCAGCGACAAGTTCAAGCCGCTGGTCGAAAACCACGCGCGCTTCCTGAACTCGAACCGCAACCGCAAGATCGTCATCGAAGGCAACACCGACGATCTGGGTGGCAGCGAATACAACCTGGCCCTGGGCCAGCGCCGTTCGGAAGCCGTGCGCCGCATGATGGTATTGTTGGGCGTCCGTGACGACCAGGTCGAAGCCGTGTCGTTCGGCAAGGAAAAGCCGAAGGCTTCCGGCAGCGATGAATCGTCGCGCGCCGAAAACCGTCGTGCCGATATCGTTTACCGTTAAGGATCTGCCGCAATGATGTTTCGCGCTTCCCGCAATCAGGTCTTGGCAGCCGTGCTCGGTTTGAGCGCCGCGCTGTCAAGTGTCCCGGCCCACGCCGCGCTGTTCTCCGATGACGACGCGCGCCAGGCCATCATCGACCTGCGCAAGGAAGCGCGCGACCGATCAGACCAGCAGGCCCAGCAGCTTCAGGACGCGCTGTCGCGCCTTGAAAACAACCAGCGCGCGCAACTGCAGCTCGCTGGCCAGATCGAAGCGCAGCAGCAAGAAATCGCCCGCTTGCGCGGGCAGATCGAAATCCTGACGAAGCAGGTTGCCGACACGCAGCAAGCCCAGAAAGACATCTACCTGGACGTCGACACCCGGTTGAAGCGGCTCGAGCCGCAAGCCGCGTCGATCGACGGCCAGCAGGCGATGGTCGACCCGGGCGAAAAGCGGTCGTATGACGCCGCGATCGACATGTTCCGCAGCGGTGCCTACGCCGATGCTATTCCCGCGCTGTCCGCCTTCGTGCGCCAGTACCCGCAAAGCCCGTACACCCCTGCCGCCCAGTTCTATATCGGCAGCAGCCAGTACGCGCTCAAGGACTACAAGGCCGCGATCGCGCAGCAGCAGGCGCTGGTCAAGAACTTCCCGACCAACGTGCGGGCTCCCGATGCGCTGCTCGTGATCGCCGGCAGCCAGGTCGAACTCAACGACCGGCGCGGCGCGCGCGTCACGCTCGAACGCATCGTCAAGGACTACCCCGGTGTGCCCGCGGCGCAGACGGCCAAGGACAGGCTTGAACTCCTGAAGTAACAAGGCGCTGCAAGCGGCTGCTTTGGCGGTTGATTGCAGTAGCGGCGGTTTGGATTTGACAGCCGCCGCGACCTTTGCCATAATCTATGGCTTCGGGTCGTTAGCTCAGCTGGTAGAGCAGCGGACTTTTAATCCGTTTGTCGTGGGTTCGATCCCCGCACGACCCACCAGTATTTCTGATGCAAATCAGGCAAAGAAGCCACCAGCAATGGTGGCTTCTTTGCGTCTGGTGCCTGCAGTCTGGTGCCTTCAGTCCGGTGTCCACATGAACACGCCTGCGCGGAGGGGAACGGGCGGATCCGCCCCTAGGCCGTCAAGACCATGCGCCGGATACCAAGATCCGCACTACGATGCCTGAGCTGCCATAGATCGTAGGCAGCCTGATGACTCAGCCAGCTTTCAGCGCTTTTGCCAAATGCGGCTTCCAGGCGCATGGCCATCTCAGGCGAGATCGCCGCGCGGGCATTGACGATCTCCGACAAGGTCTTGCGCGACACTTTCAGCATCGTGGCGGCCGCCGTAACGGACAGCCCCAGTGCGTCTAGCCACCCTTCCTTCAGCAGTTCGCCAGGGTGCGGCGGATCGTACATGGTCATGGTTCACCTCAATGGTAGTCGACATAATCGACTACATAGACATCGCCTTCCAGCATTCGAAACGTAATGCGCCAGTTGGCCTGGACAGTTACCGCCCAAAAGCCGGCAAGCTGACCGCGCAGTTCGTGCAGACGAAAGCTGGGCACGTCCACATCGTCGATGCGTCGCGCCTCGTTCAGCGCTGCCAGGATCAGTTTCAGCTTGCGAGCGTGGATGGCCTTGATACCGGCGTGGCTGCCTTCATGGAAGAACCTCTCCAATCCTTTGTGAGAGAAGCTCTTGATCATGAGTGCATTGTAACCCTTGGGGTTACAACAATCCAGTCGAATGGTCGGTTGAAAGCTAATAAACCAAAGAAGGTTGCTGCCATGGACGCCGGTCTGCAAAAGGGAAGCAGCGCAGCGCGCTGTCAAGAACATGTTGAAGCTTCCACGCATGCTCACAGACTTATCGACGCACGCCTATACGCAGGCGCCACAGGTCCTGGACAGACTCGTCCTACCGCCGATGCCGATCGATCCACCGCTTCGCCAACGCGCGGCCGCCCTCTTCCGCTTCCGGTTCCCTTCTGAACACGGACACGCCTTTCCCGCCAAACCAGGGGTTGCGGGTCGACACACCGGAATCACCTTCCGTGACCCAGCAGTCGACGGCATAACCAGCCGCGCAGCGATAGACGAGCAAGACGTACGAGTCGCCGCCGTAGTGTTCGACGGGGTGTTGTTTCATGGGACTTCCGGTAAGGGCACGACGACCAAGTTACGGACGGGACGTGCAGGTCACAAGATAGGGATCGCAACGTGGGGCAACACGCAACGCACGGGGGCGAGCAAGGTAACAAGTGACGTCGTGGAGCGATCGATCACGCGAGCGGTTAAGGCGGCGGCAAAGACACCCAGCGTAACGGTCTATTCGATCGTGCGCGATACGTCATAGACGCGAATCACGGACGGCGGCGATGACTAATCGTGAACCTTTCGGACACCTCCCGGTGACGTCTTGCGCCGTAACCCCGCACGCCAACTTTTCGCTACCGACAACGCTGCCCACAACGCCACCCCCAACGTTAACCCGCAAGGCTCTTCGTCCCGACGCCACTCCGCATCGTTCAAAGTGGCCGTCCTCCACCGACACAGGTACAGTGACGCAGACAAACACTTCCCACCGCTCAAGGAGACTCCATGACCGCATCCCCTGATCTCATCCGCGAACTGGCCCCCACGGGCCGTCTGCGCGCCGCGCTCAACTTTGGCAATATCGTCCTCGCGCAGCGCGATGCGCAAGGCCAGCCAGCCGGCGTGACGGTGGACCTGGCACGCGAACTGGCTCGCCGACTGGGTCTGGAAGTCGATTTCCTGTCGTACGAATCGGCGGGCGTGGTGGCCGATCAGGCGCAGGACGGCGTGTGGGATATCGGCTTCATGGCGCGTGATCCCGCACGGGCCACGGGTATCTCCTTCACGGCGCCGTACGTCATCATCGAGGGCAGCTACCTGGTGCCGGCGGACTCGCCGCTTCAGACCATCGCCGACGTCGATGCTGGCGGCGTGCGCGTCGCCGTCAGCAAGGGCGCGGCGTATGACCTGTTCCTGAGCCGGACGCTCAAGCACGCTGAGATCGTGCGCGCCGCCACCTCGGCCGATGCCATCGACCTGTTCGTGGCGGACAAGCTCGAAGCCGTCGCCGGGGTCAAGCAGCCGCTGATCAAGTACGCGGCGGCGCATCCTGGCTGGCGTGTGATCGAAGGTCGCTTCACGGCCATCGAGCAGGCCATGGCCGTGCCCAAGGGCCGTCCGCAGGCGTTTGCGTATGTCCATGCCTTCGTTGAAGAGATGAAGGCGTCGGGCTTTGTTGCCGACGGCCTGACGCGCAGTCAGCAGTTCGACGCCGCCGTCGCGCCGCCCGAAGCCATGGCATAACAGGCATTCGGCGGCAACGCCCCATTACACCTGCCGTCACACCTTCAGGCGGCTGTAAACCTTTCTGGCGTTGCCTTCGAAAATCTTTGCCTTCGCCTCCTCATCGACCCGCGACGCATCGATGTACCGCCGGGTGTCATCGAAGAAAAAGCCTGTCTCGGGATCGATGCTGCGCACGGCGCCCACGGTTTCCGACGCGAACAGAATGTTCTCGGGCGGGATCACGTCCAGCAGCAGATCGATGCCGGGCTGGTGATACACGCAGGTATCGAAGTAGACATTGTTCAGCAGCAGTTCCTTCAAGGGCGGCAAGCCCATGTCCAGCGCCAGGCCACGGTAGCGTCCCCAGTGATACGGGGCCGCGCCGCCGCCGTGCGGAATGATGAACTTCAGCGTCGGAAAGTCCTTGAACAGCCCGGACGTCAGGAACTGCATGAACGCCGTGGTATCCCCGTTGATGTAGTGGGCGCCGGTCGCGTGGAAGTGCGGGTTGCAGGACCCGCTCACGTGGATCATGGCGGGGACATCCAGCTCGACCATCTTTTCGAACAGCGGGTACCACCACCTGTCGAACAATGGCGGATCGGTCCACATGCCGCCCGTCGGGTCCGGATTCAGATTGCAGCCGACAAAGCCGAGTTCGTTCACGCAGCGTTCGAGTTCCGGAATGCAATTGGCCGGCGCGACGCCCGGGCTTTGCGGCAACTGGCAAACGCCGGCAAAGTTCTCGGGGTAGAGCTGGCACACCCGATGGATCAGATCGTTGCACACCGTGGACCAGGCTTCGCTGGTCTTGGCATCGCCCACGTGGTGACCCATGCCGATGGCCCGCGGCGAAAAGAGGGTGAGGTCGGTGCCGCGTTCGCGCTGGATGCGCAACTGCTTGCCTTCGACGCTTTCACGAATCTGGTCGTCCGAAATCACGGGCGCCGGAAACAGGCAGCCGCTGCCGCCGCATTCGCAGGCCGATACCTGCAGGCGCCGGTACGCATTCAGTTCCTCGGGCGCGGTCGTATAGTGCCCATGGCAATCGATGATCATGCAATCTCCTTGTTGTCGTCTCTGGCAACCGGCTCACGGCCGGACTGCAGTGCGGGGTACAGCGTTTCTGCGGTCTTGCGGAACACCCAGTCCTGGTCGTTGGCCGATGCCCAGGCCAGGGCCGCTTGCGTGTCCCGCAGCAGATCCTTGAGCGAACCCGGACTGGCCGGAAAGTTGGATCCCCAGGCAATGCGCGGCGCGCCAAATTCGGCGAACACCTGCTTGAAGAATGACTCGGGCGTGGCCTTGCCTTCGCGGGCGCGCTTCAGGATCACGGGTGTCAGCTTCAGATAAATGTTCGGATAAGCGGACAGGGCATACAGCGCCTCGGCCTCGTGATACGGCGGACCGTCGTCGAGCGGAAGGTTCAGCAGGTGATCGATGATGATCGGCAGGTCCGGATAGCGATCCAGCAGGACCTTCAGCTGCGGCAGGCCCGCGGTGCGCATCTGCACGCAGACCGGCAGCATCAGGGCGGCCGCGCAGTCCCACGCCGGAAAGCTGGCGGGGTCGCCCAGCCCGGGCGCCTGGCCGCTGATGGTGCTGCCAGCCGTGAACAGACGCAGACCCGTCAGCTTGCGGCCTACCCAATGGCGGATACGATCGGGCGCATCGGCGGCCATGACGTCGACCGAAAACACGCCTGTGAACCGGTCCGGATGCGCCGCCACGGCATCGGCCACGTACGCGTTGTCGAACCCATAGCAGGTCGAGGATTGCACGATCGCGGCCTTGGCCACGCCCGCGTCATCCATGGCGGCCAGCAATTGGTCGATCGTGGTCGGACGTTCCTGCGACCAGGCGGACGGCTTGCCGTGCAGCGGCGCGCGCGGATACGTGGCCGTGTCGGGGCTGATGAGGTGCGGGTGGATATCGATAACGGGGCGAGTCATGAAAACGGCTCTTGAAAAGTGGGACAGGACCGAGCAGGCGCGGCATGCAAGGTCCGGAGGATGGTGTCGTCAGGCGAATGTCATTGCAGCGGGATCTCGGCCTGCACGATCACCTTTTTCCACTTGGCGGCGTCGTCGTTCATCCGGGCGGTCATCTGCTCGGGTGTACTGGCGCTGGCCACATAACCCATGCCCTGCAAAGAGGCCTGCACCTCGGGGGATGCGACAGCGGCCTGCACGATGGCTGCCAATTTCTGCACGACGGCTGTCGGTGTCGCGGCCGGTACGCTAAACCCGGCCCACGATGACGCGTCGAAGCCCGGCACACCGGCTTCGGCCACGGTCGGCACATCGGGCAGGCCCGGAAAACGCCGGATGGCGGTCACGGCCACCGCGCGGATGGCGTTCGACGACAACTGACCCAGGATTGGCGACAGCACTTCAAAGGCCACCTGCACGTCGTTCGCGCGCACCGCGCTGATCATTTCGCCGGTCGTCTTGTACGGCACGCTGATGGCGTCGATGCCGGCCATCGACTTGAACATCTCGGCCGCGAGGTGCTGCGTGCTGCCGATGCGCGACGTGCCGATATTGAGCTTGCCGGGATTCGCCTTGGCAAAAGCAATGACGTCGGCCACTGACCGGAAGCGCGATTGACCGTCGACGATCAGGCCCAGGTCGAAGGACGCGATCGACGACACGTGGCGAAAGTCCCGCGCCAGGTTGTAGGGCAGGTTCTGGAACAGCACCGAACTGATCGCCGTGCCGTTGCCGGTCAGCAGAACGGTGTAGCCGTCGGGCCTGGACTTGGCGACGATGACGGCTGCGGCGGCGGCGCCTGCGCCAGGGCGGTTTTCGACGACCACCGATTGCCCGGTGGTCGCGGACATGGCCTGGGCCACGCGGCGGGTTACCAGGTCTCCGGCCCCACCCGGCCCGAACGCCACGACCACGGTGATCGGCTTGCTCGGGTAGTCCTGGGCCTGACCCTGCGGCTGAGCCAGGACGCCAGTCCCCATGACCGCGCACGCCGCCATGGCAAGGCCCCCGCGCCAAAGCATGGCCCGGCCCAGGCCGAGGCCTTTACCCATCCCCAGGCCCATACCCAGCTCCAGGCGGTGCGCCGCGCCGGGTTTCTTGATCTTCCCCATCGTGTCTCCTTTCTTGTCGTCGCCGACCGCCGGCCCCCGTTCCGTCGCAACCCCTGAACGGTGCCGTATCGACGCCTGTGCATTCTGCCTTCGCAACCGCGGCGGGACCCATTGAGTATTCCTTCCGAGCCGTTGAAGGAACACTCAACCCCCGGCGCTGCACGGCCGTTTCAGGCACCCACTTAACGATTCACTCAACCGCGCGGAAGCAATACTCAATTGATCGACGCAGCAGGCCACGGGCAACATCCATTCCGACAACACGCCGACGTCCATGAACGCTGGCACAAGGAGACATGCCGTGAAACTGATGCGCTTCCGGATTCGCCGGACCCTTCTCGTCCTTGCCACCGCCGCCCTGGCGACGGCGCCCACCCTGCCCGTCGCGGCGCAGGGCAACTATCCCGACAAACCCATCCGGATGTCGCTGCCTTATGGCGCGGGCGGCATCGGTGACCTGACCGCGCGGGTCGTCACGCAAAAGGTCAGCGAAATCCTGGGGCAGCCCATCGTGATCGAAAACCGCCCCGGTGCGGGGGCGTGCCTTCCTTCCAGGCCGGCATGCAGGCGCCGGCCGACGGCTATACGCTGGTGACCGGGGGCAATGGCACGGCGATCACGCAGACGCTGATCAAGGACCTGCCCTACAGCATCATCAATGACTTCACGCAGGTCGCCACCATGTCCAAGTTCGCCTTGGTTGTGGTGGTGCGGGCCGACTCGCCCTACAAGTCCCTGGGCGAACTGGTCGCCTATGGCAAGGCCAATCCCGGCAAGCTGAGCCTGGGCACCGCGAACATGGGATCGTCGCAGCACCTGGGCGCCGAGCTGTTCAAGTCGGTGGCCGGCATCGATGCCCAAGTGATTCCCTACAAGATGAGCCCCGCCCTGCTCACAGGCATCCGGTCGGGCGACATCGACGCCGCATTCGAATTCGTCCCGCCCATGCTGGCCTCGATCAAGGGCGGCACCGTGCGCGCCCTGGCGATTGCCGACGACAAGCGCAGCCCGGCCCTTGCGGATGTGCCGACCTCCAAAGAAAGCGGACTGGATGGCTACGTCGTGACGTCCTGGAACGGCGTGTCCGCCCGGGCTGGCACGCCGCCCGAGATCGTTGAGAAGCTCAACAAGGCGTTCGTCGCGGCGGTGAATTCGCCGGAAGTCGCACAGAAGCTGCGCGAGATGAATTCCGAACCGTATGCGCTGACGGCCGCCCAGGCCCGCGAACTGATGGTCTCCGATGTCGCCAAGTGGAAGACCGTCATCCAGCGCGCCAACCTTCCGATCAACTGAACAAGGCCTTTTCATGAGAACAGTCGCCGTACGAAACATCCCGCGCGGTCCGCAAGACGCCATCCAGGCGCTTGGCGTGGCGGGTGTCGCCACCGTGCACGAAGCCATGGGCCGGTCGGGCCTCATGGCGCCCTATCTGCGGCCTATCTATGCCGGCGCCAGCATTGCCGGATCGGCGGTCACGGTGCTGGTCGCACCCGGCGACAACTGGATGCTGCACGTGGCGATCGAGCTGTGCCAGCCCGGCGACGTGCTGGTGGTGGGCGTGATGTGCGAGAACACCGACGGCATGATCGGCGACCTCATTTCCACGGCGTTGCAGGCGCGTGGCGTGCGGGGCGTGGTGATCGACGCCGGCTGCCGCGACGTCAGGACATTGACCGAGATGGGCTTTCCGGTCTGGTCGCGCGCCATATCGGCACGCGGCACCGTCAAGACGGTCGTTGGCAACGTCAACCTTCCGGTCGTCTGCGCGGGTGCGCTGGTCCATCCGGGCGACGCGGTGATCGCGGATGACGATGGTGTCGTGGTGGTGCCCCGGCTCGACATCGAACGCATCGCCGCACTGGCTCGGCAGCGCACCGACAAAGAAGACCGGTCACGCCCGCGGTATGCGGCGGGCGAACTGTCGCTGGACGTGGCGGGCATGCGTGCAGGCCTTGAAGCCGCGGGCCTGGTCTACGTCGATAGCGCCGACGACCTGTGATCACTGGCTGCGGCCTCCCATTCCTTTCTGCTCAAGACACCGACTCCATGACCTCCCCTCAAGCTCTGCCACTGAAAATCGCCATCGCCACCTACGGTCACACCGCCGCGCTCAAGCAAGGCAAGGTCGCGATCGAAGGCGTCCAACCCGACTTCGTCGACATCAAACCCATCATCGCCGCCTTTCGCCGCATGGTGCGCGACGTCGAATTCGACGTATGCGAAATGGCGCCTGTCACCTACATGATCGCCCGCGAGGCAGGCGCCAAGTTCAAGGCGCTGCCTGTCTTCATCTTTCGCCGCTTCCATCATGCGGGCCTGGTCTATCGCGATGATGCAGGCATCAAGGAACCACGCGACCTCGAAGGCAAGCGCGCGGGTGTCCGCGCCTATTCCGTCACGACCGGCCTGTGGACCCGAGGCATCCTGATGAACGAGTACGGCGTCGACAACGACAAGATCACCTGGGTGGTCGACGATGAAGAACACGTGTCGTCCCTGGTGCTGCCCGGCAACGTCGAACAGGCGGCCGATGGTCAGTCCCTGGTCGACCTCATGGCCAGCGGCTACCTGTCGGCGGCCTTTACCGACAACGCCGGCATCGGCCGCGCAGGCGCACCCGCCGACGGCTGGCAAGCCGGTGGCCGCATCAAGCCGCCCGAATACCACGAGATGTTCCCGGATGCGGCCAGGCTGGAAGCCGAGTGGTACGCCAAGACCGGCATCTATCCGGTGCACGGACTGATCGTCGTCAAAGACGAACTGCTCGCCACCTACCCGTGGCTGGCCAAGTCCCTGTACGACGCTTTCCTCGAATCCAAAGAGATCTATCTGAAGCAGCTGGACGCGGGCGAATCGGTGTCGGACAAGGACACCCATTACCGCGCCATGGCCGAGATCGTGGGCGATCCCCTGCCCTACGGCATCAAGGCCAACCGGGCTTCCATCGAAGCCATGATGCAGTACTGCTTCCAGCAAGGCCTTCTGAAGAAACAACACACGGTCGACGATCTGTTCGTTGACGTCGGCAACTGATCGGCCACTCGAGGACACACACCATGGCAACCCGCCTGATCGATATCCATCCCCACATCATCTCCCCCGACGAACAGACCTATCCGCCGGACCCCCTGGGCGGCGAACGCTCGGGCTGGTCCGCCAAGCGTCCGGCCACCTTCGAACAGTTCATTGCCGAGATGGACAAGGCCGGCGTCGACAAGGCGGCGATCGTGCATTCCTCCACCACCTACGGCTTCGACAATTCCTACGTGGCCGACTCGGTTGCCACCGACCCCAGCCGCTTCGCAGGCGTCTATTCAATCGATCTGCTGGCTTCCGATGCGGCGGACAGGATCCGCTACTGGAAGGAACGAGGCCTGTCAGGCCTGCGGATCTTCACGACCGGCAGCACCATGCCTGGCCAGGCGCCCACGCTGGAATCGCCCGACCTGCATGGCGCGTGGAGCCTGGCAGGCGACATGGGCCTGTCGGTCTGCGTGCAGATGACCAAAGCCGCGATCCCGGCGCTGGAAAAACTGCTGACAGCCTTTCCCAAGACCAACGTGATCATCGATCACATGATGAAGCCGCCGATCGCCGATGGCGCGCCCTACCCCGGCGCTCAGTTCGTGTTCGACCTGGCGCGCTACGACAACGTGCACCTGAAGCTGAGCAGCCGCAACACGGAAGAGGCGCAGGCCGGCAAGGCCACCCCGGAAACCTTCTTTGGCAAAGTCGTCGCCACATTCGGCGCCGACCGCATTGCCTGGGGATCCAACTTCCCGGCCAGCGAAGGCAGCCTGCTGGACATCGTCAACGACCTGAAGCGCTGCATCGACTTCCTGCCCGCCGCGGACCAGCACTGGATCATGGCCGGCACCGCGCAAAAGCTGTATCCGCAACTGGCGGATTGACCTCATTCAAGGAAGAACCATGTCCGCCGATACCCGCGTCCTGACCCTCAGGACCAACCTTGCCGACTCGCCCGTGGTCGCGGCAATGAAAGACGGCCGCGTCAGCTCCGGCCAGGTGCAGCTCGATTTCCGCGGTCCCAAGACCGCGCACGACGGCTTCAAGCCGATGATCCGCAACAACGACTTCGACGCCGGCGAACTGGCCATCGTCACCTACTTGCAGGCCAAGGCCTTTGGCAAACCGTTCGTCATGTTGCCGGCGCCCGTAGTGGGCCGCTTCCAGCACCACTGCATCGGCTTCAACAAGGAGTTCGGCCACCTGAATCCCAAAGACATCGAAGGCAGAAAGGTAGGCGTGCGCAGCTACGCCCAGACCACCGGCCTGTGGGTGCGCGGCATTCTTCAGCACGAGCACGGTGTCGACCTGGACAAGGTGACCTGGATGACGATAGACGAATCGCATCTGGCTGAATACCAGGACCCACCCAACTGCCAGCGCCTGCCCAAGGGATCCTCCATCCCGCAGATGATGCTGGACGGCGAACTGGCCGCGGCCATCCTGGGCAACGACATGCCCAAGGACCCCCGCGTGCAGACCCTGATCCCCGAGCCGGTCGCCGCAGCCCGGGCCTGGTATGAACGCGAACATGTTGTGCCCATCAACCATGTATTCGTGGTGCATCAGGATGTCTCGCGCAAGCATCCGGATGCCGTGCGCGAGATCTACCGCATGATCAAGGAAAGCCGCGCCCTCGCGCCGGAGTCGGCCCTGGCGACACTGCCGCCCCTGGGTCTGGAGGCCAACCGCAAGGGCCTGGAAATGGCGATTGCCTGGTCATACGAACAAAAGATCATTCCCCGCATGTTCTCGGTGGATGAACTGTTCGACGACGTGACCGGGTCGCTGGACTGAACCCCGTCGAGTAGAATTCCCCGGGGCTTCCAGCCCTGCACTCATCCCCGGGGAACTTGCATGGCGCAAATCGACTGGTACATGCAGCTCAATCTGAAAGCGCGCCATCTACGGCTGATCACCGCGCTCTACGACCACGGCAATCTGAAGCAGGTCGCCGAGATCTCGCACGTGACCGTCCCCGCGGTATCCAAGGCACTGGCGGAACTGGAAAAAGGCCTTGGGCTGGAACTGTTCAGCCGCACGGCGCAGGGCCTGCGGCCCACCGTCTATGGCGAATGCCTGGTGCGTCATGCACGCACCCTGATGACCGAAATCCACCAGGCCCGAGACGAACTCAAATCGCTCAGCTCGGGCGCCGAAGGCAAGGTCCACGTCGGCGCCTTCCCGGCCGCCACGTCCGTGCTGCTGCCGCAAGCCATCGCGCTACTCAAGCAGCGCTCTCCCCGCACCAACGTCCTGGTAACCGAAGGCATCGCGCAGACTTTGCTGCCCGAATTGTGGCAGGGCCGCGTGGACATCGTGGTGGGCCGCCTGCCCGTGCGCAACGCCACCGACGGTTTCGACGAAAAGGAATTGCTCGACGAACCCGTCAGCCTGATGATCCGCAACCAGCATCCTTTGGCACGCAAGAAGCGGCTGAAGTGGTCCGACCTGCAGCCCTATCCATGGGTCTTGCCGCCCACCGGAACGATCCTGCGGGCGCCGCTGGAGCGCACGCTGGAACAGCATGGCGTGGCGCTGACGAACAACTACGTCGAAACGCTTTCCACCAGCCTGGCGCGGGCGTATCTGCTGGTGACCGACGCCATTGCCGTGATGGCGGGCGCAGTTGCGCATGACACGTCGCAGCCCCTGAAGATCCTTCCGCTGACCTTCCCGCACGTGATGCGTCCCCGCGGGGTGTTGTGGAACAAGAACCGAGGACTGACGCCCGGCGCGGAACTGATGGTGCAGTGCCTGGAAGAAGCGGCCGCGGCGATGAAGCTGCGGCCGGAGTTCGGCCTCAATCCACCGTAATATTCCGCGCCTTGATCAGCCCCGCCCAGCGCACCTGTTCCTCGGCGATCAGCTTCCGCATCTCCTGCGGCGTATCCAGTGACGGTACCGAGCCGATGTCCTGCAGGCTCTTGACCACATCCGGTTCGCTCAGCACCCGCGCCAGCGCGGCGTGGACGCGTTCGACCGCCGGGGCGGGCATGCCCGCCGGTCCAAGAACGCCGAACCAGCTCACACCGTCGACGCCCCGGCAGCCCTGTTCGGCGATGGTCGGGATGTCGGGCGCGGCGGGGCTGCGGGTGTCGCCAACCATGCCCAGGGCCTTGACGCTGCCGGCCTTCAACAGCGGCAGCGCGGCAGGCAGGTCCACGAACACGCCGGCGATCTGGCCGCCCATGACGTCCGCCAATGCCGGGGCGACGCCTTTGTAGGGCACGTGCACCAGATTCGCGCGGGTCGATTCCTTCAGCAATTCCAGGTACAGGTGCGTGATATTGCCGGTGCCGGCCGACCCGATCGCCACCGGCGTGGACGACTTGGCGGCGTACGCAACGAATTCTTGAATCGTGTTGGCCGGGACCTGTTTGTTGACCAACAGCGCACTGCCGTTGGCCACCACGCGTGCAATGGGGGTCAGGTCACGCAAGGGGTCGTAGCTCAGGTCCTTGTACAGCGCCGGGCTGATGGTGAGCATGCCCGAGGTGGCGAACAGCAGGACGCTGCCATCCGGCGGGGCCTTGGATACGGCCTGCACACCAATCACGCCATTCGCGCCCGGGCGGCTGTCGACCACAACCACCGTGTTGAGTTGCGGGCCCAGGCGGTCCGCGATCTTGCGTGCGATGACATCGGCCGGCCCGCCTGCGGCGAACGGAACGACGAGGCGCACGGTGCGGCTCGCGGGTTGGGCCATCGCGGTCCCGGCCACGCTCGCAATCAAGGAGCCTGCCATGACCCAGGATGCAATGCCGGTGGTGATGCTGCGAAGACGAAGGCGCATGATCAATCCTGATAGAGGCGAACCGAAGCGGCCAAACCAAGGGGGCGTGACACGCCAGAGCCGGTCAAGCCGGGTCACAAGCGAAGGCTTATTGCGTTGCCCGGCGATGCACACCCACCCCCGGTCCGTCCGGCACGCTCAGGTAGCCGTCCTGCACCGTCAACCCTTCGAAAGGATCGTTGAGCAGTTTCTGGAATTCGGCAAGCTCGCACGCGTAGGTCAGGTTGGGCAAGGTCACGGCAAGATGCAGCGCATGGGCGGCCAGCAACTGGCTGCCTACATTGGCACCCATGCGGCATCCCAGATGCGCCACTTCGCAGATGCGCGCGGCGGTCTGCACGGCGCGCAGGCCGCCCATCTTGGGCACCTTCAGGCTGACGGCATCGATCGCGCCCGTGGCGGCAAGCCGGTACGTGGACTCGGCGGAATAGGCGCTTTCGTCGGCTTCGATCGCGATGCTGGACAGCTGCGTGACATGGCGCAGCCCTTCCAGGTCGTCGGTGCGCACGGGCTGCTCGATGATGTCCACGTCGTAATCCACCGCGCGCTGGGCAAACGCAATGGCATCCTTGGCCCGGTACGATTGGTTGGGATCCGCAACCAATCGCACCTCGTCGCCCACCTGCTTGCGCACCGCTGCCAGCCGGGCAAGGTCGTCGCGCACCTCGCCTCCCACCTTTAGCTTCAGATGGCGATACCCCTGGTCGACCAGGCGCTGCGCGCGCTCGGCCATCTCGTGGGGCGCCTTCAGGCCCAGCATGCGGCAGATCGCAATGCGGTCCACCACCTTGCCCCCCAGCAAGTCATACAAAGGCACTTCAAGCAGCCGCGCCTTCAGGTCGTGCAGCGCACAGTCGATCGCGGCCTTGGCCGGATGGTTGCCGACGAGCGCGCCCTGCATGTAATGCAAATTGGCTTCCAGCGCCATCACGTCCCGGCCAACCAGTCCGGCGCAAATCCGCTGCAGCGCGCCTTCGACACCCAGGGCCGTTGCCGCCAGATGGGGAAATGCCGCGCCATATCCGATGCCGCGCGTTCCGTCTTCGGCAATGATCGTCAGGATGCAGGCGTCATTGGTGGGGTAGGCCTGGCCCGCGAATTTCCAGTTGGGATCTTCGTCGGGCAGGCTGATATGTTCGATCTCGTAGGCAAGGATCCGCACGCGAAGTCTCCGGCGCAAGAATTGGCAGTTCGTCAGGCCGACTCTAGCAGCGCCTTTTTGCCCGCTGCATTCGCTTTTGGTGCGGCGCGACAACCAAACGGTTATGGCTCCCGGCAAAGCATGGCAACGCCGGCGTTCTTCGTTAAGATCCCGGAATCGTCCGCCCATGCTCCGGCAAGGATTTCCCATGTCCGCCGATCGTTCGATCGAACGTATCCTGACCACCCAGATCAAGCTGCGCCAATTGATGCTGCTGAAAGCGGTCGCCGATTGCGGCACGGTGTCGCGGGCGGCAGAGGCCCTGCACATGTCGCAGCCGGCGGTCTCGAAAACGATTCACGAGCTGGAAGCCCTGCTCGAAGAACCTTTGTTCGAACGGACCTCCAAGGGTGTCACACCCACGGTGTTTGGCCGACATGTCATCCGCTACGCCCGGTCGGTGCATGCCGAACTGCGGCGTGCGGCGGATGAGCTGACCGCCTTGCGTCACGGCGGAGGCGGCAAGCTGACGATAGGCAGCTATATGGTTGCCCTGCCGCAGCTGTTGCCCCGGGCGCTGTCCATCTTCTTTGATCGCGACACCACCGCGCGCATTACGGTCGTGGATGGCAACAAGGAAAAATTGATGGCCGGGCTGGTGGCGGGCGACATCGACATCGTGGTCGGGCGGATGACAGACCTGAGCGACATGGAATGGATCACGCAAGTACCGCTGTACTTCGAACCCATCGTGCTGGTCGCCGGCAGCCAGAATCCGTTGTCGAAACGCGCGCCGCTGGCGGCCGCCGACCTGCTGGACCAGGAGTGGATCATGCCGCACGCAACCAGTGTGGTGCGCACGCCGATCAACCTGTTCCTGATGCGCGAAGGGCTGCCCAGGCCTCACCGGATCATCGAGACGGTGTCCGTGCCACTGATCCGCAGCCTGCTGGCGCAGCGGCCGGCGGTGGCGGCGCTGCCGTGGCAAGTGGTCCAGGCGGACATTCAGCAAGGCCTGCTGACCCAGCTGCCGATCGACATCGGCTACCCCGCCTTGCCGGTGGGCATCAGCACCAACGACACCTTCAAGCTGTCGGACGCGGCCATTTCGATGATCGCCTGCCTGCGCGAAGCCGCCGCCGAGCTGTATCACGCGGCGCCGGGCGCGGCGCGGGTACAGGCGCCGGCCGCGCCGTCGTGATCAGTTGCCTTCGGCCGACGCCGGCGCCGCGTCCGGATTCCACTGGCCACGGCGCATGCGGGAGATGGACACACGCTTGAACAGACCGGCCCTGCGGAAAGGCTCATTCACTGAAAAAGCCTCGGCATCGGCCAGGCTGGGCACGTTGAGAATCAGCACACTGCCGGTGCGCTTGACCCCGTCTTCCGCAAGCAGGGCCCCGCCCAGCACCAGCACGGATTCGAAGCGGTCGAGGTAGGCAAGATGATCGGGTTTGACCTGCTGGCGGATCTCGGCGGCGCCATCGTCGCGGTCTTCCTGATAGATGATGTAGAGCATGGGGCCTTCCTGGTCAGGGCAGGCGCCCATCATAGAAGCGGGTACGGCCCCCGCCCATTCCACTTGGCACGCCCGCTACAACCGGCCGGTTATGGCTTGCCCGCACACCGTCAGCACCGGGTCACGAAACGGGCGCATGCTGTTCCTGTTTCCCGTCCGCTTCACGATTCCATCTTCTGGAGCTTTACCATGACCAACCATCCTGTACCGCCACCCATCGACGCCGACGAATTGCCCGAAGCGCGCCTGCGCCGCCTGGGCATCGACCTGCCCACCCCGGCACGCCCCCGCGCCGCCCGCATCCAGATGGCGCGCTGTGTTGGCAACCAGTTGTGGGTGTCCGGCCAGTTGCCCAGCTGGAATGGCGAGCTGCGTTACGTGGGCCGCGTGGGGAGCCGCTTCACGCTGTCCGAAGCGCAGGACGCGGCCCGATTGAGCGCGCTCAATGTCCTGGCGCAGGCCCGCGCATTGTTGCCCAATGGGCTCGATGACGTCGTGTCGGTGATCAACCTGCGCGGCTTCGTGGCGGTGGAGCCCGATTTCACCCAGGTTGCCGATGCCGTCAATGGAGCGTCGGATCTGATGATGGCCGTGTTCGGCGAAGCCGGCGCGCATACCCGCACGGCGGTCGGCGTAGCCAGCATGCCTTACGGCGTGGCGGTGGAAATCGAGGCGTTGTTCGAAGTGCGGGGCTGACGTGTCTGCCCCGCTGACACGCACGCGGCTAAGCCCCGCGGCTGCGCGCGCGTCTGCCATCGCCCGCGCCAGGCAATACGACAGCGCCCCTGGCAGTCTGATGGATCTCTGCCAGACGCGCCGTCAGGATTTCCTGGAACCGGGTCAGCGCGAGGCTGACTGGGCGGTCCACCCGCCGCACGAGGAATCGGGACACCGACAGGCCGTCAACCGGCCCGCCAACAAACGCGCCGCGCTCGATGCCGCGCACCACGGCGGAATAAGGTGAAAGATGGCTGCCCACCCCGCGCCGCACCAGGTCCTTGATCAGGTGCAGCGCCTCTGCTTCCACCACGACCTTGAGCGCCAACTTTTGACGCGCGGCCTGATCGTCCAGCATCTGGCGTAGCGTGTTGGTGCGGCTGGGCTGGATCAGGTCGCGGCTGGCCACGTCTGTCAGCCGGTAGCGCTTCTTGCGTTGCGGCTTGCCACTGGCCGCAGGAGGCTCCATCAGCCAGATCTGCTCGTCGTACAGGTGGGTGGTCATCAGCAGGGGATTGGTGTCGTGCCCGGTAATAAAGGCCAGGTCAAGGCGATCGCCCAGCAGAGCATCGCGCATGGCGTGGCTATAGCCCTCTTGCAGGCTCAGTTCAACGTTGGGATGCCGCGCGCGAAAGGTGCCGATGACATCCCCCAGCAGCAGGTCGCCCATCGACGGCGGAAACCCGATACGCAGGGATCCGGAGACGACCGCGCTGGACGCGATCACATCGGCGCGCGTCTGTTCCAGCAACCGGAAGATCGCCTGCGCGCCCATGCGCAACTGGCGGCCGGCTTCGGTCGGCTCGGCGCCACGGCTGTGGCGGTACAGCAACTGCACACCCAGCTCGTCCTCCAGCAGATGCATCTGGCGGGTGATCGCGGGCTGCGCGATGTGAAGCGCCGCGGCCGCCTTGGTAAAGCTGCGCAGGTCCACCACCTGCACGAAATAGCGGAGCTGCACGAGATCCACGATAACCGTTCCTTCATGACGACGGGGCAGGATGGCCCCCGCTGATGCCACTGGGCGCGTCAGGATGTCTCTGCCACCCCATCACACAATGTTATCGCTTCCATCAAAACACGGTATTTCCTGAATGATGGGCCGCGACACTACAGTCGCACAGCGGCAGACAACGACGCCGCGCATCCTACCCTAACAAGAAACCCATGGCCCGATACCTGACTGAAAACGATGTCGCACACCTGCTCACCATGCCGATGGCGCTCGATGCCGTGGAATCGGTCATGGCGGAGATGGCGGATGGCGCCGCGCAGAATGTTCCGCGCGAACGGCTGCGCACGCCCTCCACCACGCAGCACCTGCTGCAGGGCTTGGTGCCCAGCGAACAGGCCGTGGGCTACAAGGTCTATACCATCAGCCAGGGCGTCGCGCGTTTCCTGCTGTATGTCTATGACACGACCGACGGCCATCTTGCCGGCATCCTGCAGGCGCAGACCCTGGGCATGACACGCACCGGCGCGGCCAGCGGCGTTGCGACCCGGCACCTGGCCCGCCCTGATGCCGCCGTACTGGGCGTGTTCGGCAGCGGCCGGCAGGCAGTCGGCCAGATCGAGGCGGTCTGCCATGTGCGGCCGATCCGCGAGGTCAAGGTGCATGCGCGCGATCCGCAGAAACTGGCGGTGTTTTGCGAGGCCATGTCGCGCCGGGTCGGCATCCGTGTCCGGCCGGCGGAATGCGCCGAAGACACGGTACGCGGCAGCGACATCGTCACCACCATCACGACCTCGGACCTGCCGGTTTTTGACGGCAACTGGCTTGCCCCCGGCACGCACGTCAATGCGGCCGGCGCCAACCTGCTCAGCAAACGCGAAATCGACGAGACGACCTTGCAACGCTGCAACGCGATCGTCGTCGACAGCCGCGCCGTTGCGCACAAGGAATGCGGCGACCTGCTGCCCCTGCTCGAAAAAGGCCGGCTGAGCTGGAGCGACATCCACGAGCTTGGCGAAGTGATCACCGGCCGCCGGCCCGGGCGGCGCGGCGCCGACGACATTACCTGCTTCGAATCCCTGGGCCTGGCCATCCAGGACATCATCGTGGGCGCAAGGCTGCTGCCCCTCGCCCATGCACGGGGATTGGGGTTCGATTTACCAGTGGGAATCTAGACATTCCCGCGGACACATCAGGAGACATGCATGCCCTTACTCCGCCTGCCTGGCGCGCTTACCCTCATTCTCGGAACTTGCCTCGGCTTTGCGCTGCCCCTGGCTGCGCACGCCCAGGACTACCCCAACCGGCCGATCCGGCTGGTGGTGCCCTTTCCCGCGGGCGGCCCCACCGACGCCTATGCGCGGCTGATCGGACAGAAGCTGAGCGAGACGTGGAAGCAGACGGTTGTGGTCGACAACAAGCCGGGCGCTACCGGCTTGATCGGCAGCAACATCGTCAAGGAAGCCGCACCCGACGGCTACACCCTGCTGTTCACATCGAACAGTGCACAAGTGATTGGTCCATTGCTGCACAAGCCGGCGTCCTTCGATTCGGTCGCGGACTTCACGCCCGTCACGATGGTGATCCGCTATCCCATGTATTTCCTGGTGGCCAGCGCCCTGCCTGCCAAGAGCCCGAGGGAGTTCGTGGCACTCGCCAAACACCGTCCCGGCAAACTCAATTACTCGAGCGTCGGCCTCGGCAGCGGCGGCCATCTGGCCTGCGAACTGATCAACATCGCCGCCGGCATCGACACCGTGCACGTGCCCTACAAGGGCGCCGCACCGGCACAGGCCGCGCTGGCCGCCGGCGAGGTCGACTTCATGTGCGATTCGGTGGGCTTTTCCCAGCCTATGGTGCAAGCAGGCAGGATGCGCGGCCTGGCCGTCACAGCCGCCCGCCGGTCACCGGCCGTACCTGACGTGCCGACCGCTGCCGAAGAAGGCGTGCCAGGGGTCGAAGCGTATATCTGGACGGGCGTATTTGGTCCGAAAGGCATGTCCGACGCCATTCGCGACAAGCTGCAGGCCGAAGTGGCCCGCATCATGGCCCTGCCGGAATTCAAGGCGCGCGCGGACAAGGACGGGTCGGAAGTCATTGCCGGCAGTCCGGCCAGCTTGGTGCAGGACATGACGACGGAAAAGGCCACCTGGTCCCGCGTGATCGCCGACAAGAACATCAAGGCGCAATGAGCCGCAGCCACCCAAGGAATGCACCATGAGCACCACGAACGCTTCTCTTACTCCCCTGCGCAGCGAAGTGCGGGACGGCATGCGCATCGACTGGGACATACCGATCCCCATGGACGATGGCGTCATCCTGCGCTGCGATGTCTTCCGTCCCGACGACGACCAAGCCTATCCGGTTTTGTTGAGCTATGGCCCGTACGGCAAGGGGCTGGCCTTTCAGGAAGGCTACAAGACCGCCTGGGACATCATGGTCCAGCAGCACCCGGACACCGCGCGCGGTTCGTCCAATGCCTACCAGAACTGGGAAGTGGTCGACCCTGAAAAGTGGGTGCCCGACGGCTATGTCTGCATCCGGATCGACTCGCGCGGCGCGGGCCGCTCGCCCGGCGTGTCCGACCAGCACTCGCCCCGCGAAACGCAAGACATCGTCGACAGCATCGAGTGGGCCGCGGCGCAGACCTGGTGCACCGGCAAGGTCGGCATGAACGGCATCTCCTACTACGCGATCAACGCCTGGCGCGCGGCCGCACGGCAACCGCCCCACCTGGCGGCCATCTGCGCGTGGGAAGGCAACAGCGACCGGTATCGCGAAGCCACGCATCACGGCGGCATACTGTGTGTATTCGCCAAGAACTGGCACGAAATGCAGGTCAGGACGGTGCAGCACGGACGCGGCGAACGTGGCGCGCGCAGTGCCTTCAATGGCGAATGGGTGTGCGGACCCGAGACATTGCCTGAAGACGAGCTGGCCAACAATCGGGTCGACATGTGGCGGCAACTGATCGCGCACCCGCTGGATGATGCCTACTACCGCGACCGTTCGCCCGATTTCGACCGGATCACCGTACCCTTCCTGTCGGCCGGAAACTGGGGCGGACAGGGGCTGCATCTGCGCGGCAATATCGAAGCCTTCATGCGGTCGGCATCGACTCAGAAGTGGCTGGAAATGCACGGCGGCGCGCACTGGGCGGAGTTCTACACCGACTACGGGGTGACCTTGCAGAAGCGCTTCTTTGGACATTTCCTGAAGGGCGAGTGCACCGGCTGGGAAGACCAGGCGCCGGTCCAGCTGCAGATCCGTCACGTCGACCGTTTCGTGGTGCGTGGCGAACACGAATGGCCCCTGGCCCGCACCCAGTGGACGCGCTTTCACCTGCATCCCGATGATCTCAGCCTGAGCCAGGAAGCAGTTCGCTCAAGCTTGAGCACGCTCGAATTTGACGCGATGGGCGACGGCCTGACCTTCCGATCGTTGCCAATGACCACCGAGACCGAGATCACCGGCCCGTCGGTGCTTCGCCTGAAGGTGTCGTCGTCGACGACTGACGCCGATATCTTTGCGGTGCTGCGCGTGTTCGATCCGTCGGACACCGAAGTCGTGTTCCATGGCGCGCTCGACCCGCATACACCGATTGGCCAAGGCTGGCTGCGCGCGTCGCATCGCAAGCAGGACCCGGCACTTACCCTGCCCTATCGGCCCTACTACACGCACGACGAACCGTGGCCGCTGAACCCGGGCGAGCCGGTGACCCTGGATGTCGAGATCTGGCCCACTTGCATCGTGGTGCCGGCCGGCTACCGCATCGCCATTACTGTGCGCGGCAAGGACTACGAATGGGACGGCCCCGCGGCCCGGCTGTCGAACATGAAGCACCCCATGAAAGGCTGCGGGCCATTCGTGCATGACGATCCGGATGACCGTCCGATGCACACTTTTGGAGGCGTCACGACGCTGCACTTTGACGATGCGGCGGATAACGCGATCACGCTGCCGGTGATCCCGGCGGATTGAACTGCGCCAGTCGGAAGCGATCCACTGCCGCCCCGCCCCGTCCTACTCCGGCCGGATATTGCGTTCCTTGACCACCGACGCCCACTTCGCCATGTCTTTCTGCAGAAAGCTGGCGAAGTCGGCGCGTGTGCTGCCGACGACTTCCACCGAGTCCTTGGCCAGGCGTTCCTTCACGTCCGGCCGCGTCACGAACCGGACCACGTCGCGGTTGATGCGGTCCAGCACGTCCGCGGGGGTGCGAGCGGGCGCAAAGATGCCATACCAGTTCACCGTTTCGAAGCCCGTCAGCCCGCCTTCCGCCAGGGTCGGCACATCGGGCAAGGCGGCTTCGCGTCGGCTGCCGGTGCTGGCGATGGCCACCAGTTTGCCCGACCGGACGTAGGGCAAGGACGTGCTTGGGTTGTCGAAGAAGTAGCTCACCTGCCCGCCCAGCAGGTCCGGCATGGCCTGCCCCGTGCCCTTGTAGGGAACGTGGGTCACTTGAATTGCGGCGGACGCGGCAAACAGTTCGCTCGACATATAGCTCATGCCCGTGTTGCCGACCGACGCGATGGTCAGCGCGCCGGGTTTTTCCTTGGCCAGGGCGACCATGTCGCGCACGGTCCTGGCGGGCGCGCCGGGATGGGCGACGAGCAACATCGCGTTTTCGGCGACGCGCACGACCGGCGTGAGGTCCCTGGCGGGGTTGTAGGGCAGCTTGGGGTACATGGCCGCGATGATGGCGTAGGGCGAGGTCGTGAAGAGCAGCGTCAACCCGTCGGGCGCGGCTTTGGCGACCGCGTCCGTCCCGATCTGGGTATTGGCGCCAGGACGATTTTCCACGATCACCGACTTGCCTGATGACTTGGCCAGGTCTTCAGCCAGCAAACGCGCGACCGCGTCCGTGGTGCCTCCGGGCGGGAACGGCACGATGATGCGCACCATGCCGGTTGGCCATTCGGCGGCCGTCGCGGCGAATGAGGCGCCAGGCCAGGCGGCCGCGGTGCATAGCGCGGACAGTGTCGTGGCCACCGCCATCGCGGCAACGCCAGGGAGCTTCAAGGTCAGCATGGGGTCTCCTCCACTCATGAACGACGCGCCCGGTCTGTGCGGGCGTCGCCGGGCAACGCAGCGCGCCTGTCAGCGCGCGAATCTTGGGAACAGCGGCAAGGCGTTGTCGCGCGCGATCGCCTGTTGCCGGTCCGCATCGAACCGGTCCGGCTGCGTCAATGCCTCCACCGTCAATGTCGTGACCGACTCAGGCGCGTAGGGCCAATCACTGCCGAACACGATGCGGTCGGGCCGCGCCACGGCATCGAGCGAACCGAAGGTGGACGGGCCCGCCGAGATCGCCGTGTCATACCAGAACCGGCCCAGCCGTTCCATGACGTCGTCGGGCGACAGGCGCGGCAGCCGGGGATCGATCACCGGCGATACCGACATGCGCCACGAGATGTAGGGCAGCGCCCCGCCCGCGTGGGCCAGGATGAAGCGGATGTCGGGATAGCGGTCCAGCGTGCCGCTGAAGACCAGGTTGGCGGCGGCGCGTGTCGTGTCGAACAGGAACTCCATCATGAATGCGGGGTACGGCAACTGGATGGTCCGGCTCGACGGATGGAAGTTGGGGTGGATGAAGACCACCGCGCGCCGCCGCGACAGCTCGGCCATCAAAGGCTCGAAATGCGGGTCGCCCAGGAAGCGTTCACCGTAACTCGCCAGCAGGCACACGCCGTCCAGCTTGAGCGTGTCGAGCGCATAGGCGACTTCCTTGCAGGCCGCGTCGACATCGGGCAGCGACACGGTGGCGAAGGCGCCGAAGCGGGTGGGCCGGTCGCTGATCAGTCCCGCCATGTAGTCGTTGCACCGCCGGGCCAGCGCCGCCGCCGCCGCGTCATCCCCGAAGTGCACGCCGGGCTGCGATACCGACAGGATCGCGGCGGCGATGCCATGCCTGTCCATCAGCTGCACGGACGTATCGGGCGTCCACGCCGGAAAGCCGGAACTGATGGTGGGGCCCCGGCCGGCGGCGATGACCGCGTCACGGAAGAAGTCCGGGATGGTATGGAAATGCACGTCGATGCGCTGTGGGTCGGGGTATGCCTGGTCGCTCATTGGCGGCTCCTGTACGGCCTGGCGGCCGGGTCGTCTCTCGCCGAAGTATGGCCGTGGCGCAGGGCGGCAAGCAACGGGTGCTGGGGCTATACCCGGTATAGGCCGCAGCCTATATGTGCTAGTTTTCGAGCATGCTCAATGTTTCCGTCCGCAGCCTGGAAGTCTTCGTCGCCGTTGCCGAATCCGGCAGTTTCGTCGCGGCCGCGGATCGTCTGGGCATCACCCAACCCTCGGTCAGCGACCACATCCGGTCGCTCGAGGCACGCAGCCAGACCCATCTGGTGCAGCGCAGGCGCGGCCGGGCCGGCCAGCTGACGGACGCGGGGCTTGCGCTGCTGGCGCATGCCCGTGCGCTGCTCAGCCATGCCAGCGATCTGTCGGATGACCTGTCGCGCCGCAGCCAGTCCGCAAGCCGGCAGGTCGTGCTGGCCTGCCAGCCTGCCGTCGCCAATCTGCTGCTGCCGCCCTGCCTGGCCGGGTTCGCGCGGGACCATCCGGACACCGATCTGGCAACGCTGGCCGCCGATACCGACGCCGTGGTCCAGCATCTGATGAACGGCACGGCCGATGTCGGTTGCCTGCTCGCGCGTGACGCCTTGCCGTCGCTGCCGTCCGACGTCATCGCGCACGTGACGTTCGTGATCGTGGCCGCGCCCACGCATCCACTGGCCGGGCGGACCGCCGTGTCCCCACAGGAAGTGGCCCGCCACCAGTTCGTACGCGCAACGCACCGCCTTGGCTTCGGTCCGCAGATGAACGCCATGCTGGAAAGGGCAGGCATTGCCGACGCGCCAGTGGTGGCGCGCGCGACCGAGTCGACGGTGGTCCGAGCGATGGCCATGGCGGGCGTTGGCATGCTGTGCACACTGGCCCGCGCGGTCGAACGCGAGGTCGCATCGGGCTTGCTGACGGTGATCCGCATGACGGGCGAGCCGATGCGGATGGAGCTGCGCCTGGCGCACACGCCGTGCCGCCGGCCCACTGACACGGCGTTGCGCCTGATGCGGCACGTCGCTGCGCACTTCGCGGCCGAATCTAGTTGATAAGCACAACTTGTTGCGCTACCGTACTCCCATTCGACGACGGGGCACGGTGATGCTCCGCGCAATGGAGGATGACATGTTCGTGTTTGTGATGCGCCGCGCTGCCTGGGCGCTGGGGGCGTCGGCCGCCCTTGCTGTCCTGGCCGCGCCCCTGGGCGTTTCCGCCCAGACCTATCCCGTCCGGCCGGTTCAGGTCATCGTGCCCTACCCGCCCGGCGGGCTGACCGACGGCATCGTGCGGCAGGTGGCGCAAGGACTGACCGAGAAATGGAAGACCACCGTCTTCATCGAGAACAAGGGCGGCGGCGGCACCACGATCGGCACGGCGTACGTGGCGCGCGCGGCGGCCGATGGCCAGACACTGCTGTTCACCAGCACGGGCTACGTGACCAACCAGGTGCTCATGAAGTCGCTGCCGTATTCCGCCGATGCCTTCACACCAATCGCCATGGGCGCCACCGCGCCCAACGTGCTGTATGTGCATCCGTCGGTGCCCGCCACCAACCTGGCCGAACTGCTGACCTATGCCAAGGCCAACCCGGGCGCGCTCAAGTTCGCGTCGACCGGACATGGGTCGAGTCCGCATCTGACGGCGGAACTGTTCGCGTCCAAGACCGGGATCTCGATGGTCCATGTGCCGTACAAAGGCGCGGGTCCGGCGCTGGCCGATCTGCTGGCGGGGCATGTCAACGCCATGTTCCACTTCCCGGCATCGCTGTCGCTGGCAAAGGAAGGCAAGCTGAAAGCCATCGCGGTCGCCAGCACGGACCGGCTGAAGGAAGCGCCGGGGCTGCCCACTTTTGTCGATGCCGGCGTGCCCGATGTGGTGTCCAGTTCGTGGTTCGGTTTCTTCGCGCCCGCGGCCACACCCCAGCCGGTCAAAGACAAGCTGCACAAGGATATTGCCGACGTGCTGGCGTCCGCCCGGCTGCGCGCCTTCATGGAGGAATCGGGCCTGACCGAGACACCCATGACGCAGCCGGAATTCGCAAGCTTCATTGCGCACGAACAGGACAAGTGGGCAACGGTGATCCGGGAGCGCAAGATTCCGATCGACTGAACGCTTGCCGCGCCCCGCACTGGTTTACCCGCGGAAGCGCGGCTCCTTGATCCCCTTCACGCCCACGTCCATCATCAACAACGCACCCGCGGGTTCGGTGGCCAGTTGCTCGGGCGTGAGGCGTTGCGAATGGCTGGTCACGAACAGGGTGCCCAGGTCCGCGCCCCCAAACGCCGGGCAGGTCGGGTTCGTCACGGGCAGCCGGATTACCCGATCCACGCTGCCATCCGGGGCCAGACGCACCAGTTCACCGGAGGCCACCATTGCCGTCCACAGATACCCTTCAGCATCGACCGTCGACCCATCGGGCCGGCCGATCTGATGCGTCCAATCCTTGAAGACGCGGCGGTTCGTGATCCGGCCTTCGTCGATGTCGAAGTCATACGCCCAGATGATCTGGATATGCGTGTCGGCAAAGTACATGGTCTTGTCGTCGGGGCTCCATGCCACCGAGTTGGGAACCACGATGCCGTTCGCCATCGGCGTGGATTGATAGTCCGGGTCGAAGCGATAGAGGGTGCCCTCGGGCTCGCGCTGCGCATCACGCATGCTCCCCACCCAGAACCGGCCGCGCCGGTCGCATTTGCCGTCGTTGAGCCGGTTGTGCGGCAGGTCCGTTTCGGGGTGGTTGATGAAGCGCGGCGGCTCGCCGGTTTCGGGGTCGTACACAAAAAGCCGCGCTGCGTGGCCAGCAGGAAACCGCCGGCTTCACGCAAGGCAATGCTGCCGGTCAGCAGTCCGTCGGGCAGACGGATTGCGCGATGCGCGCGGGTCGCCGGGTCGTAGGACTGCAGCGCCGGCCGGCGCACGTCCACCCACCACAGCCGGTTCGTACGATCGCACCACAGCGGCACTTCGCCAAGGATGTCGGCGCCCTGCACGGCGCAGTGAATGTCGAGGGTCATGCAAGGTCTCCCGGCCTGCGTACGGCCTATCGTTGATTTTCTCAACTATATCGGAGACGGCGGAAACGCGGCAAGCGAAGGTGACCTATCGACCCGACCCATCCCGCGCCAACTAGAAGCGCGTGCGCACACCTGCCATCGCGCCTATCCGTGTCGGATTCGACGCGTAGAACGGCGTGAAGAAACCGGGCGTGCTTGCCACGCCTATCCACTCGCCTTGCAGCCAGGTGTAATCGGCCGCCACGTACACGTCGCTGCGTTTGGACAAGGCATAGCCCAGGATGGCGCCGGTGCTGACGCGTTGGCCCGACCTGCCACCGCGCGACACATGGTCGTAGGTGATGGCGCCGATCAGGCTCCAGGCCGGCGCCAGGGTGGCGTTGAACCCCGTATAGACAGCCCGGTTCACGGTGTCCGACTGCGCCAGGTGATTCCATGTGTAGCCCAGGTAGAGCCTGGCGCGGTCGAGCGCATAGGTCCCGCCGACCGACCACGTGGTCTGGCGGGTGGCGGGCACGACCGACCCGAAGTAGCTTTCAACGTCCTTTTGCACCTGATACACGCCGGCCAGCATGGCGCGGCCGGACGTGTGCGATACCGCGCCCGCATATGTCGCGCCGGTGCCGACGGGCTGGCCCGGGCGCTCGCCGGGCGTGTAGCTTGCCATCAGCGTCGTGCTGCCTACCGCGCCCACGTACTTGACCATGTTGTCCTGGCGCAGGCCGGTGTAGGTCGTGCCCTGGTAGCCCAGCAGCACCAGATTGCCCAGGTAGGTGGCTTCGTAGCTGCCGATCACGTCCTGCGGGAGCGTGAACTGCCGGCCGACCGTCACGCGGCCGAAGCCGCCCGACAGGCCCAGCGTGGCTTGCCGGCCGAACAGGCGCCCCCCTGCTGGTTGATGCCGGTGTCCGGCGAGTAGCCGGTTTCCAGCACGAACTCGGCCTGGTAGCCGCCGCCCAGTGCTTCGGCACCCCTAAACCCCAGCCGGCTGCCGGTCAGCACACCGTCGGACAGTTGCGCTTTGCCACTCCCGTCGGGGCCTTCGTGCGTGCTGTAACGCACGGCGGAATCGATCAAGCCGTAGACGGTGACGTTGGATTGGGCATGGACCAGGCTTGGGGCGCCGCACAGGGCGACGGCGGACAGGGCCAAGGCGGACAAGGCGGACAAGCCCACGGCGCTTGGCGCCGGGCGGAAAAGACACATCATTGCAAAGCTCGACATGGCGCGCACTGGGTGCATTCTGGCACCCAGGCGGCACGGGCAAAAAACGCGCGGGCAACACGCCCGCGCGCCGGCAGTATAAAGCACCGTACTTTGGGCCGCCGGTGGCGGCCCAAGGCGCCTCACCGCACGTGTTCCGCGCTACACCTGCGTCACACTCGCCTCACACTGCCCTTACAGCCGCGTCACAACCCGCGTCACACCCGCGCCACCACCGCGAACGGACCGCCTCCCGCCGGGCCCTGATGCTCCGCGCCGCCCGACACATACACGGCGCTCTGCCCCACCACCGAGGCCACCACCGCGCCCACCGCGGCACGCGCATGGCGGGTCGAGTTGATATCCGAATCGTTGAGCATGGTGTGGCGCACGCCGCGCACCTGTCCGTCGGGCGAGGCCTCGGCCTTGCCGAACACGTTGACGATACGCTCGGCCAGCGCCGCGCGGCCCATGCCCGGATCGATGTCCAGGCGCATCAGGCAGGCGCGCAGGCTGTCGGCGTCGATCGCATCATCCATGACACCGTGGTCGATCACATAAGGGCTGTCCGATGCACGGCTCATGCCCATCACGATCACGACGTTGTAGTCGATCTCGATGCCCGCCGATGCCGACGCAACGCCTGAAAACAGGGACCAGTCCGCGTTGATGGCGTCGTTGCTGACGGCGGATTCGGCGATCTCTCCGGTCGCCACAGCCACGCCCAGCGCCGAGGCGGCGCGCGACGCCCCCATCGATTCGTAGGTTTCGTGCGCAACGGGCGTCTGGCCGCGCGACAGGGCATCGGCAATCTTGGTCGAGGTCAGCAGCGGGCATTTCACCTGCACGAAATGGACATCGTCGGTAGAAGCGATGGCGGCATCCGCCATCGCTTCCTTGACGGCTTGCGCGGTTTCCGTGACCTGAACCGTCGTGCCCAGCTCTTCGGGCAGGAAGGCGCGCGTGAAGGCAATGCCAATGGCCAGCCGCGGCGCGCCGTCATGGGCATCCTCCGTCACCTTGCGCGTGAACACCGTGAAGTGCGGGCTGAGCACGCCTTCGGTGCCGCCCGACATCACGAAGGCAATGCGGTGCTCCACCTCGTCCGCGGTCAGGTCCAGACGAGGCGCAAGCGCATGGCACCAGGCCCGCGTGGCGTATTCGCGCGTGAAGTCGTTCACGCAGCCGTTGCCTTCGGTCTTGCCCATGACGGCAACGATGTCTGCCGGGTCGATCTCGCCCGCGTCGATCAGCTTGAGGGCGACGGACAGGTCACCTGGACCGCTGCAGAGAATCTTGTGGACACCGACGCGTTGCATGGAAAAGCTCCTGAAAAAACCCTTAACGATGGCCCCATCATGCCGTCCGGAGTGCATCATATCCAGTGCTATAGTCGCTGCACCCTGTTCGATTTTTGGCAACGCTCGCGAATGGCCGCGCGGGTGCCTCCCTGCAGCGGCTTTTACCTTTCTCATGACCCTCCAATACCTTCGCGTTTTCCGCCACATCGACGAGATCGCCCGCTGTGGCTCCATTCGCAAGGCGGCTGAAGCCCTGTTCCTGACGCCGTCCGCGCTGGACCGCCGCCTGCAGGACCTGGAAGCGGAACTGGGCACGCCGTTGTTCGAACGGCACGCGCGCGGCATGCGGCTGACGTCGGCGGGCGAGATCTTCCTGCACCATGTGCGGGCGCAGCGCGCGGACTTCGAACGGGTGCGCGCCGAAATCGAACAACTCAAGGGCCTGCAACGTGGCAGCGTGTCGGTGGTCGCCAGCCAGGCCCTGGTCCACACCGTGCTGCCGCAGGTGATCCAGACGTTCAACGAACGGCATCCCGGCATCACCTTTACCGTCACGGTGGCGGATCACGCCGTGGTCATCCAGGCGCTGCGCGAATTCCAGGCCGATGTGGGCATCGTCTACCACGCCCCCGCCGCTGCCGACATCCTGCCCATATTCACCGTTGACCAAGCCCTGTGCGCGGTCATGTCCGCCGGCCATCCACTGGCTGCGCAGCAACGCGTCAGCATGGCCGACTGCCTGGCGTATCCGGCTGCCCTGCCCGACCGGTCGCTGGGGGAAGGATCGTGCTCGATCAATTTTTGCGCGCAGCTCGCTCAAGCCCAGGGTGGCGATGGAATCGAATTCCTTCGAGATGCTGCGCAATTACGTCCGTGGCACTACGGCCGTCACTTTCCAGATACCGCTAGGGGCGCCGATGGCCGAGGCGCGGGATGGCGTGGTCGCGCGGCCCATCTCCGACCGCAAGCTGGAGCGCAGCACGCTGGTGGTGGCGCAGCTCAAGGGCCGTCCCCTGCCCCCGCCCGCCGCAAGGTTCGTCGAAGCGCTGCGCGACGTGTTGATCCGCTGAGACGCGCTAGTTCCGGTCCCAAGCCAAAGGCGCCCCTATTCCATGCCTGGCACGGCGCGATAACGTCAGGTTGTCGGCCCATGGCCGAGTTACAGGCGCTTTCCAAGTCGAGACGGCCTGTCGCACGCACGGTCGCGCACGCGAGCTACGCTAGCCCTTCACTTTAGGAGCGACTCATGAAGAAGAAAGGTTCGGCAGTCTGGCAAGGTGGAATCAAGGACGGTCAGGGCAAGATCTCGACCGAGACCGGCGTCCTGAAAGATGCTCCGTACGGATTCAAGTCACGCTTCGAAACCGGCCCTGGCACCAACCCGGAAGAATTGATCGGCGCGGCCCACGCCGCCTGCTTCTCGATGGCCTTGTCGCTGGAATTGGGCAACGCCGGCATTACCGCGCAAAACATTGCCACGACATCGACGATCACGCTCGACAAGGTCGGCGAAGGCTTCGCGATCACCGCCGCGCATCTGGACGTGACCGTGACGGCCCCCGGTTCGGACAAGGATGCCGTTCAGAAAGCGGTGGATAGCGCCAAAGTGGGCTGCCCCGTGTCGAAGGTGCTGAACGCAACGATCACGATGGATTCGAAGATCGAAAATTGATGGTCGAAACATGACAGCGCAGCGATAGTCGCAACGGCCCGAACAGTTGTTGCGGCGCGTCTCGCGCACGTCCGGAAAGCACTGCATAATCGGGTTGAACGGGTCCTTCGTGGACCCGTTGTTGTTTGCGCCGATCCGGCAAGACACCCCCACTCGACACCCCGGACTGGAGCCCGACGCGTGCTGCGCAACACTGCCACTTCCCTTACCTGGTCCACCCCGGCATGGGTGGCCGACTCCGCCTATCGCCTTGCGCTCGAGGCCGCGCCCTGCGGCATGTTCCTGTGCGATGCCAACGGCGTGTTCCAGTTGGTCAATCTGGCGTATGAACGGCTGACCGGCTATGGCGCCGCCGAACTGATCGGCGAACACGGCTTCGACATCATGCATGAACCCAGCGAATGGCAGCAGCGCCGCAATGAATTGCTGTTGCCGTCCGCTACGGTGCAACACGCTTACGCGGCGGGCCCCGTGCGCGACATCGTGACCCTGCCGGACTCCGAGTGGGTCTATGTGCGGCGCAACCAAAGCCGCGTGCACGTGTTGTTGACCATGTCGCAGCTGACCGACAAGGCGGGCCACCTGCAAGGGTACGTGGGCATGGCGATGGACAACACACGGCGCGCGCAGCAGCAGTCGCGGCTGTGGTACCTGTCGCACCACGACGAACTGACCGGCCTGCCGAACCAGACCTGGGTCGAAGAACACCTGGACATGGCCATCCAGCGCCGCAAGGTGCTGAGCGAACCGGTACTGCTGACAATCATCGAGATCGATAACCTGCGCAAGCTGCACGACACGCTGGGTCCGGCCGCCCGTGAAACCGCGGTCAAGCAGGTGGCCGAGCGATTGCGTGCCGGGTGCGAGGCGAATCAGTCGGTCGGGTTGATGAGTGCGACCCAGTTTGCGATCGTGACCACCGGCCTGCGCACCCTTGGTCCTGAACGGGAGGCCACCCTGTTGCGCACCCTGGCGCAGCCTGTCGACTACCTGGGCACCCAGCTGCGCCTGACGGTCAGTGCAGGCGCCAGCGCGTTTCCGGACGCGGGCACCGAATCGGCATCATTGATCCGGCGTGCCCTGCTGGCGCTGAGCGCCGCGCGCAACGACGGCGGCAACACGCTGCGCCACTTCGAATACGCCATGCAGGCGCAGTCGACGCGGCGGCTGGAACTCGAGGTGCTGCTGCAGGAAGCCGTGGAAACCGAGCAGTTCACGTTGGCCTTCCAGCCGCAGATCCACCTGGCCAACGGCCGCATCACGCTGGCCGAGGCATTGCTGCGGTGGAACCACCCGGTCAAGGGCGCGATCGGTCCGGGCGAATTCATTCCCGTTGCCGAAGACACCGGGCTGATCCTGCCCATGGGCGAATGGGTGGTCCGTACGGCGTGCCGCCAGGCGGCGCGGATCCTGTCCCGCTTCGGCACCTGTCCCCGGATCGCCGTGAACGTGTCACCCATCCAGTTCCGCAAGGTCGACGTGCTGAAGATGGTGCAGCGCGCGCTCGACGCGGCATCGCTGGACCCGGCCTATCTCGAAGTCGAAATCACCGAGGGCGTGCTGCTGGACGACACGTCGGCCGCCATGGATACGCTGAAGGGCTTGCGGGACATGGGCGTCGAAATCGCGATCGACGATTTTGGAACGGGGTACTCAAGCCTGTCGTACCTGACCCGGTTCCAGGTGGATCGGATCAAGATCGACCGGTCCCTGGTAATGGCCATGTCCACGGGCCGGCAAGGCCGCGCGATCGTGAGCGCCATCATCGCGATGGCCCATGAACTCGGTATCCACGTCACGGCCGAAGGGGTCGAAACCGCCGACGACGCGGACAGCCTGACCAAACTGGGCTGTGACGAAGCGCAGGGCTATTGGTTTTCGCGGCCGCTGACCGCCGCGGCCTTCGAACACGTGCTGTCGCCGTTGCCGGCTACCCTGATGCGGCCGTCGACGCTGGCGTAGGTGGGATGCCGCGCGGTGCGCGGCGGCAGGCGGACACGAAGGATCGGGGCGCAGCAAGCGCTACGCCCCTTGGCCGATCAGGCGTCGCGCAGCGGCGGCGCTTCTTGCGCCAGCGTCTGTGCTGGCGTGGGCACCAGTTCGATATCCCCGGCGATCGGCATGTCGGCGCGGGGCGGCGCTTCGACCTTGAACGACCGTTCGCCGGCCGGCACGGACTGCGGGGATGACGTCCACTTCGGATCCGGGATCTCGGTAAACACCTGGCGCAGGCGTTCGCCCCAGGTCGAGTGGATCATCTGGTAGTACTCGTTGGTGTGGTCGATCAGCGCGTACTTGGTCACGCGCAGACTGTCCTTTTCATACACCAGCAGGTCCAGCGGCAATCCGACCGACACATTGGACCGCAGGGTCGAATCCATGGAAATCAGCGCGCACTTGGCCAGTTCGTCGAGCGGGGTCGAGGGCGTGATGACGCGGTCGATGATGGGCTTGCCGTACTTGGCTTCGCCGATCTGGAAATACGGATTCATGGTCGACGCTTCGATGAAGTTGCCGGCCGCATAGATCTGGAACAGCCGCATCTTCTGGCCATGGATCTGGCCGCCCAGCAAGAAGCTGCAATTGAATTCGACGTTGAATTCCTGCAGCGCCGCGGCGTGCTGCTTGTAGACTTCGCGCACCGCTTCGCCGATCAGCCGCGCCGCCTCGAACATGGACGGCACGGTCCACAAGGTCTGGCCCCCGGGTGGGTCGGCTCGGTCAGCAGCTGCACCACCGACTGCGTCAGCGCAAGGTTGCCCGCCGTCATCAGCACCAGCACGCGTTCGCCCGGCTGCTCGAACACCGCCATTTTGCGAAAGGTACTGACGTGATCGACGCCAGCGTTGGTGCGGGTATCCGACAGGAATACGAGGCCGTCGGACACGCTCATTGCGACACAGTAAGTCATGGTGTGGGAAAACAGATGGAACGCGATGGGCCGTCCATTCTACCGTCTGTCGCGCGCCAGGCTGGCCCCAACGGGCTAGAAGCTCTTGACCACGACCTGGACTGTGACGTCCACCGACAACGCCTCGTTCCCGCCCCCGACCCGCATGCCGCGCAGCGGCGCCGCCGCTGCGTAGTCGCGCCCCACCGCCAGCCGGCAATACTGCTCGCTGGCGAACCGTCCCTGAGTGACGTCCACCGAAATCCAGCCGCAGTCGTCGAGCCAGACATCGACCCATGCGTGGCTGGCCGCCTGCTCGCCGATCTCGGGGGCGTTGCTGGTTTCAAGGTAGCCGCTGACATACCGTGCCGGCAGATTGCGCGCCCGGCAGCAGGCAATGAACAGATGCGCATGGTCCTGGCACACGCCTTTGCCCTGCGCCAGCGCCTGAGCCGCCGTACCGGTCACCTCGGTCGATCCGGTCTGATAGGCCACCTTGCCACGGATGCTCTGCGCCAGGTTGATCAGCGACGACGGCGACTTCAGGTCGGGGATCGTATTGGCCAGGTCCAGAATGGCAGCGTCCACTTCCGTGAGTGGCGTCGTGCAGGTGAAGTGCTCGAGCGGAATGCGGCCGGGGCCTTCGAGCAGACGGCCGTCCTGCAGGGGCGTGGTTTCGACTTCGCCGGTGGCGGTAAAGGTCATCTCGGTAATCGGCCGCGTCAGCACCAGCGTCTGCAGCGTATTGCCGTACGCGTCCAGCGATGTGTTGAGCTTGCCCGGCACCGACAGGTCCCAGTTGGCGACGAACTGGGTCGGCGCCGAATTGGGTGTCAGCCGGATCTGCTGGATGGAATACAGCACGGGGCTGTCATAGGTGTAGCGGGTCTGGTGGCGGATGGACAGACGCATGGGAGCCCCTTATACCGTCGTCGGCAGCAAGAACGTCGTGCTGATCTTGTTGCCAAGCACATACATGCGGGCCAGGAACTGGGTGAGGTACTCGTGCAGACCTTGGTCCAGCACGTCGCGGATGTCCGAGAACAGCAGTTCGGCGCGCAGCTTTCCAGCGTAGCGCTCGCATTCCAGCGAGTTCTGCGTGGTCAGCATGGCCAGGTTGGTCACGACGCCGTCGAGCGAGGCCAGCAAGGAGCGCGGCATAGACGGATTCAGGATCAGCAGTTCCACCACGCGTTCCGGCGCGAGCACGTCGCGGTAGACCTGGCGATAGATTTCAAGGGCCGAGACCGAGCTCAGGATGGACGTCCAGTAGTAGAAGTCGTCAAGCTGGGCGGCGCTGACGGCGCCGGTCTCGCGCCCGCCGCTCACGAAGCGGACGTCTAGAATTCGCGCCGTGTTATCGGCGCGTTCCAGGAAGGTGCCCAGCTGCGTGAAATAGAAGGCCCCGTCCTGCAGCGCGGTGCCCAGGGTCACGCCGCGCGACAGATGCGAGCGGAACTTGACCCATTCGAACAGCGCATTGGGATCCTGCAGCCAGCCCTTGTCGGCCAGGCGGTTGCCGAATTCCAGCCAGGTATGGTTGATGGTTTCCCACGATTCGGTCGTGATCGCGCCGCGCACGGCCCGCGCGTTTTCGCGCGCCGCCTGCAGGCAGCGCAGGATGGACGATGGATTGTCGGCGTCGCTGACCATGAAGCGCAACACGTTCTCGGGCGTAAGCGCATCGTACCGTTCGGAAAACGACTGGCCGAGTTCGGAAATATCCAGCACCGCGCGTTGGCTGCGCAGGGCACTTTCTTCCGATTGCGGCAGCAGCAGGGCTTTGAGGGTGACGTCGAGCATGCGCGCGGTGTTTTCCGCGCGTTCCATGTATCGGGCCATCCAGAAGAGGTGATCGGCGGTTCGACTCAGCATCTTATTTCTCGGTAATCCACGTGTCTTTCGTTCCCCCGCCCTGCGACGAGTTCACCACCAGCGAGCCTTCGCGCAGCGCCACCCGGGTCAGGCCGCCAGCGACCATCGACACATTCTTGCCTGACAGCACGAAGGGACGAAGGTCGATGTGCCGCGGGGCGACGCCCGATTCGACGAAGGTGGGGCAGGACGAGAGCGCGAGGGTGGGCTGGGCGATGTAGCCATTGGGCCGGGCAATGAGCCGGGCCCGGAAGGCTTCGATCTCGGCCTTGGACGAGGTCGGCCCGACCAGCATGCCGTAGCCGCCGGCGCCGTGGACTTCCTTGACGACCAGTTCCGGCAGATTGGCCAGCACGTACGACAGTTCGTCGGGCTTGCGGCACTGCCAGGTCGGCACGTTCTTGAGGATGGGTTCTTCGGACAGATAGAACTTCACCATGTCCGGCACGAAGGGATAGATGGATTTGTCGTCGGCCACGCCGGTGCCGATGGCATTGGCCAGCGCAACCCGGCCGGCGCGGTAGACCGACAGCAGTCCCGGTACGCCCAGCGCGGAGTCGGCGCGGAAGGCAAGCGGATCCAGGAAGTCGTCGTCCAGGCGGCGATAGATGACGTCGACGCGCTGCGGACCGCGCGTGGTCCGCATGAAGACGCTGTTGTCATCGACGAACAGATCCTGTCCCTGCACCAGTTCCACACCCATCTGCTGCGCCAGGAAGGCGTGCTCGAAATAGGCCGAGTTGTACATGCCGGGAGTCAGCACGACGACCGTGGGATCGTCGACGCCGCTGGGCGCGACCGACCGCAGGCTTTCCAGCAAAAGGTCGGGATAATGGGCGACCGGCGCAACCTTGTTCTGCACGAACAGCTCGGGAAACAAGCGCATCATCATCTTGCGGTTTTCGAGCATGTAGGACACGCCCGACGGCACGCGCAGATTGTCTTCCAGCACATAGAAGGTGCCGTCGTTGTCGCCACCCGCCTTGACGATGTCGACGCCCGCCACATGCGCGTAGATGTCACGCGGAACCGACACGCCCTGCATTTCCGGACGGTACTGAGCGTTGGTATAAACCTGCTCGGCCGGAATCACGCCGGCGCGTACGATGCGGCGGTCGTGATAGACGTCGTGAATGAACATGTTGAGGGCGCGAACCCGCTGCGCCAGGCCTTCGCGCAGCAGACTCCATTCATCGCCCGGAATGATCCGGGGGATCAGGTCGAACGGGATCAGCCTTTCGGTGCCGCCCGCGTCCCCACTGACCGCGAAGGTGATTCCAACACGTCGGAAAACAAGGTCGGCTTCCGCCCGCTTGCGTGCCATGGTCTCGGGGGACTGGCGGGAGAGCCAAGCGCCGAAACGCTCGTAATGCTGGCGGACCTTACCTTCTTCAAACTGCATTTCGTTGTAAGACCGCATCGTATGCCTTTCGCCTTTCGCGCTCTGCGCAATGTGACTTTTCTACTAAAGCAAAGGCCGTACCCGTTCGTCGTGCACGTTCTGCCGCAGCCGCGCACCATCGGGAGGCGTGGGTGCCGATCCCCCTGCACCACGTGTCCTCATCATAAGCTGGCCGGCACCACCTTGGTTACACAATTGCCAGCGGCACGCGCAAAAGTCGGGGCGAAATGATTACGGAATATTGCCGCCCGCGGGCGGTTCACCCGAACTGAAGAATCGCCCCACGTCAGTCAGCACCGGTCCAAGAAATCGGGTGGGCCTGGCCAGCGCGCCAATCAGCGTGACGTGACTCAGACTGGGGTAATAGTGCTCGAAGGCCACGCCGCCGTGTTGCCGCACGCGCGCCGCCAGCCGTTCGGAGTTTCCCGGACGGACCGTACTGTCCTTCAAGCCGGACATCAGCAGCAACGGGGGCGAGCCGCCGTCGACGTGATCGATGGGTTGCGTGGCGCGCAAGTCCGCTGCGGTGCCGAAGATGATCTTGAGCGTCGGGTCCGTCAAAGGCAGGAAGTCATACGGGCCGGCCAGGCCCGCCACGCTGCGGATGTCCTTGCGCCGTTCGCCCAGCCAGCGCTCGTCAAGGACCAGATCGACGGCAATGTAGGCGCCAGCGGAGTGGCCCATGAGATGGACCCGCGACGGGTCGCCCCCGAAATCGGCAAGGTGATCCAGTGTCCACCGCACCGCGGCCGCCCCGTCGTCCATGAAGCCGGGGTATCGGACCTCGGGGTAGATGCGGTAGTCCGCCAACACCGTCACGTAGCCTAGCGACGTCAGGGCCTCGGCAACGAACAGGTAGTCCTGCCTGCGGCCGCTATCCCAGTTGCCGCCATAGAAAAACACCACCACGGGCCGCAGACCCGCCGACGGCGTCGATGGCACATAGACATCGACCGCTTGCCGGGGTGACGGCCCATAGGCCTGGTCGTCGATGCGGGTAAAACCGCTTTCAGGCACCAGGGCGTTGATCGCCTGGAAGGAGGAACAGCCCGCCATTGCCAGCACGGGTAACACGGCACAGACCAGCTTCAGGCACGCACGCCGGAAGGATCGAGTCGTTGAGAAGGACATTCGGGCTCCGGCGCCTGGGTTGGGTAAATGAAGGGGTCGTCGCGCGCGCTGTCGTAGACCGGCAGACCTGCTACATAGGTGGCCCTGACGGCACGGTCATCTCCCAGCGTCATCAGCACGAACAGCTTTTCCAGGATGTCCCGTGCAAAGCCCATGCGAAAGGCGATGAGCGGCGTCGCGGCCAGATCGAGCACGACCAGGTCGGCGTCGTAGCCCGGCGCGACCGAGCCCAGCGAGTCCTGCAGATACAGGGCTTCGGCTCCGCCCCGGGTCGCAAGGTAGAAGGCATGCGCCGCGGTCAATCGGCCCTGCGCCATCTGCGACACCTTGTAGGCTTCGTTCAAGGTGTGCAGGGTACTGAAGCTGGTGCCCGCACCAATGTCCGAACCGATGCCCACCCGCACCGGCCGGTCTATGTGCTTGGCTTCCGACATTTTGAAGAGGCCGCTGCCCAGGAACAGGTTGGATGTGGGGCAATGGGCCAGCGCCGATCCGGTGCGGTGGCAGCATGCGAAGTCGACGTCGTCCATATGTACCGCATGCCCGAAGATGGCGCGCGGCCCGGTCAGGCCGGCGTGGTCGTATACGTCCAGGTAACTGGAACGTTGCGGGAAAAGATCGCGCACCCAGTCGATCTCGCCGGTATTTTCGGCAAGATGGGTCTGCATATACGTGCCGGGGTGTTCTTTCCACAGGCGCGCGGCGGCGGCCAGTTGATCGTCGGTCGACGACGCGGCAAAGCGCGGCGTGATGCAGTACAGCTGGCGGCCGCGGCCATGCCATTTTTCCAGCAAGGCTTTGGATTCGTCATAGCCGCGTTCGGCTGTGTCCAGCAGCGCGTCGGGCGCGTGCCGGTCCATCAGCACCTTGCCGGCAATCATCCGGGTGTTGAAGCGTTCGGACTCTTCGAACAACGCATCCACCGATTCGGGGTGGACGGTGCAATAGACCGCGGCCGTGGTGGTGCCCGCGCGCAGCAACTCGCGCAGAAATACACGCGACACGGTATCGGCGTGGGACTTGTCGGCGAACTGCTGTTCGGCGATGAACGTGTATTTGTTCAACCATTCCAGCAACTGCTCGCCGAACGCGCCGATCATCTGCGTCTGGGGATAGTGCACGTGGCAGTCGATGAAGCCGGCACAGATCACGCTGTCCGGATAGTGCGTGACCGTAAGGGGCACACCGACAATGCCGCTGGCCGCGTCGACGGCGGCCTCGGAATACGGATCGACGGCAACGATCTTGCC
This sequence comes from Pigmentiphaga litoralis, assembly GCF_048632615.1. GTDB lineage: Bacteria > Pseudomonadota > Gammaproteobacteria > Burkholderiales > Burkholderiaceae_B > Pigmentiphaga > Pigmentiphaga litoralis_B. The sequence continues at coordinate 4,089,231 of NZ_CP184479.1, read as the reverse complement.
ATCCGCCATCACCACCAGGCCATCTTCCAGAAAGCGGTAGCTGCTGGCCGGGTCGACCAGGAACGGGTCCTGATGGAAGGTGATGACCGAGCTGCGCAATGCCGTGACAGTCATGGCGGTGTCCTTGTGAAGCGCTCTGCTGGCGACGTGGCGTAAGTGCTGCAAGTGTAGAAGAGTTCGGCGCGCGCTTCAGGCGGACGGCAACGCGGGGCAGCACGCCGTCAACGTGCTGCCCCGCGCGGAGCCCCGAAGATCGACGCGATCAGCCCAGTGCAGGGTAATCGACGTAGCCTTCGGCGGTTGGCGCGTAGAAGGTTTCGGGCTTGGGCGCGTTCAGGTCGGCCTTCAGTTCGAAACGCTTCGGCAGATCGGGGTTGGCGATGAACAGCTGGCCGAATGCCACCGCGTCGGCTTCACCGGCGTCCAGCGTGCGCTGCGCATCTTCTTGCGTGAACTTTTCGTTGGCCACGTAGATGCCGCCGAACGCTTCCTTCAGTTGCGGGCCAAGGCGCGGCGAGTCCAGCGATTCGCGGGCGCAGATGAAGGCGATCTTGCGCTTGCCGAGTTCGCGCGCCACGTAGCCAAAGGTCTCGCCCAGGTTCGAGTCGCTGGTGTCATGCGAATCGCTGCGCGGGGCAAGGTGCATGCCGACACGGGATGCGCCCCACACCTCGATGCATGCATCGGTGATTTCCAGCATCAGGCGGGCCCTGTTTTCGACCGAACCACCATAGGCGTCGGTGCGCTTGTTCACGCCATCCTGCAGGAACTGGTCGAGCAGGTAGCCGTTCGCGCCGTGGATCTCCACGCCGTCGAAGCCCGCGCGCTTGGCGTTTTCGGCGCCCTTGCGGAATGCCGCCACGACGCCCGGAATTTCGTCGATCGACAGTTCACGCGGGGTGACGTATTCCTTTTGGGACGGACCAGGCTGACATGGCCAGCCGGCGCGATGGCGCTGGGGGCGACCGGCAAATCGCCATTCAGGAAGATGGGGTCGGAGATACGGCCCACGTGCCACAGCTGCAGGAAGATGCTGCCGCCCTTGGCATGCACGGCGTCGGTGATCTGCTTCCAGCCTTCGACCTGCTCGTCGGACCAGATGCCCGGGGTGTCGGCATAGCCCACGCCTTGCGGGGTGACGGCGGTGGCTTCGGACAGGATCAGTCCGGCGCTGGCACGCTGTTCGTAATACTGCTTCATCAAGGCATTGGGGACGCGGCCTTCGCCGACAGCGCGCGAGCGGGTCAGCGGCGCCATGAAAATGCGGTTGCGCAGGGTCAGGTCACCAACGGTGATCGGGTCGAACAAAGTGGGCATGAGATATCCAGTAAAAACGCGGCGATCAGAAATCGCTGTTCATGTGGTCAAGGAACGCCTGGATCACAGGTTCGTTCCGTTTGAAGAACACCCATTGGCCGACGCGCCGGGAGGTCACCAGTTCGGCGCGCAACAGCGCCGCCAGGTGGACCGAGACGGTCGATTGCGACAGGCCCGTGCGTTCGTCGATCATGCCGGCGCATACGCCGAATTCCAGCGGATGTTCCTGCGTTGCGAAGTACGCTTCGGGCGTCTTGAGCCAAGCCAGGATCTGTCTCCGGACCGGGTTGGCCAGCGCCTTGTGGATGGCGTCGATGTCCATGGGTGTGTGCACGACAGTATCGGGAAAACTAAAACCTAATATCGATACTTTACGATATTGGCGGACGCGGCGCCAGTGGAGGTTGGTAAGCAAGCTTATCTGCCGGGTGCGGTCCAGCCTCCGCCCATGGCGCGATACAGGTCGACTTCAGCCGTCAGCAGGTTGGTACGGATCTGCAGCAGGCTGACTTCCGCGGTATTGAGCGTGCGCTGCGCATCCAGGGCCTCAAGGTAAGACGCATAGCCGTTGCGCTGCCGGTTGACGGCAATCCGCAAGGCCTCCGCGGCCGCCGCGCGGCGTTCGGCCACCTGCACTTCCTGCTCGCGCAGGCGTTCCACGGCAACCAGGCCATTGTTCGTTTCCGAAAAGGCGCCGCGCACGGTCGATTCATAGGCAAAAACGGCCTGGTCGCGTACGGCGGCCGACACTTCCGTCTGCGCCCGCAGCCGCCCGCCTTCGAACACGGGGGCCAGCACACTGCCGCCAATCGACCACAAGGTGAAGGGGTGATTCAGCAATTGATCCAGCGTGAAGCCCTGCACGCCCGCCGTCGCGGTCAGCCGCAAGGACGGCAGCAACTGGTCGCGCGCGGCGCGCAGGCTGGCGTCGGCGGCCACCACGGCCCGCTCGGCCTGGAAGATATCGGGACGGCGGCGCAGCAGTTCGGACGGCAGGCTGTCCGGCAGCGGTGGCATCCGGATATCGCCCAGTGCCGGCCCGCGCGGAATCGGCCCGGGGTTGGCGCCCACAAGAATGCTGAGCGCGTTTTCCTGCTGCTGGATGGCGCGTTGCAGCTGCGGAATGGTCTCGGCCGTGGCCCGGTACTCGGACTGCGCCTGCAGGAATTCCAGGCGCGAGCTGTAGCCGGTCTCGAACTGCCGGCGCGCGAAGTCCAGCGATTGTTGGCGGGTCTTCAGCGTGGCCTGGGCCAGCGCCAGTTGGGCATCCTGGCCGCGGAGGGTCAGGTAGCCGGAAGCCGCCGATGCGGCCACCGACAAGGCCGCCGCGTCGGCCGCGGCCTGACGCGCTTCGGCGTCGGCAAATGCCGCCTCGGTCAGGCGGGCGATGCGGCCCCATACGTCCACCTCATAGGCTGCCTGCACGTTTGCCTGATACACCGTCAGTTGGCGATCGATCCCCAGTGCACTGAGGGATCGGGCGCGTGACGGTGAGACCGACAGGTCCAGCGCCGGGTAGCGCGCGGCCTGCGCGATCCGCAGGCGCGCCTGGAACTCCTCCATGCGCGAGCGGGCCACGCGCAGGTCGCCATTGCCCGCCAAGGCGCGGTCCACCAGCGCAGTCAAGGCCGGGTCACCAAAAGCCGTCCACCAGGCGGCTTCGATCGGCGCCGACGGTCCGACCCGCATGCGCCAGTCGGCGGGTATCTCAAGGGTCGGTGCGGGCGGCGGTTGCGGCGGCGCGGTGCAGGCAGACAGAAACGTGGCCAGGGCAGCGATGAAGGTGGTGGTCAGGGCGGCGGACACCGCGGCCGACCCGGATCCGGATCCGGTCCGTGCCCGGCTGCGTTGTGCCGGGCCGGTGCGTTGCAGGCAACGCCGCATCACCGCGGCGCCTCCATCTCGACCGGTACGCTGGCCGTGTCGATGCTTGCAACCACCGACATGCCGGGCCGCAGCCGATCGGCCAGCGGCTGGTCGGGATCGATACGAATCCGCACCGGAATGCGCTGCGCAATCTTCACGAAGTTGCCGGTGGCGTTGTCGGCCGCGAGCACACTGAACTCGGACCCCGTGGCGGGCGAGATGCGTTCGACATGGCCAGTCAGTTTCGCGCGATTCAACGCATCGATCTGCAGGGTGGCCGCCTGCCCGAGCCGCACCTGCGCCATCTGCGTCTCCTTCAGATTGGCAATCACCCAGACCTGCTCGGGAACGAGCGCCATCAGTTGCGCACCCGAGTTCACATAGGCGCCCTGCCGCACCAGCACCTGGCCGAGCAGGCCATCCCGTGGCGCGACGATACGCGTGTTGGACAGGTCAATCTCGGCCAATTGCACGGCGGCTTGCGCGGCTTCCACCGCGGCCTCCAGCGACCCGCGATTGACGACGACCGTCTCGCGGTCCTGCCGGGAAATCTCGAGCGCGGCCCTGGCCTGCTCGGCCGCCGCGACGGCCTGCGCGTGCGCGGCGCGGGTCTGGTCCCGTTCGCGCAATGACAAGGAACCGTCCTTCACCAGGTCTTCGACCCGCCGCAGATCGGCGGTGGACCGGGCCGCCTGCGCGTCGGCATTGGCGATCGCCGCGCGGTTCTGCGCAATGACGGCGTCGGCGCGGCGGCGCTGCTGCTGTGCGTTGGCCAGCGCGGCCTTCTGCGCCGACAGTTGCGCCAGCGCCTGGTCCACCCGCTGGCGGTAGATGCGGTCATCGATCCGCACCAGCAGGTCACCCGCCTTGACGCGTTGGAAGTCCTGCACGCGAACCTCGGCCACGTAGCCGCTCAGTTGCGGCCCGATCAACGTGACCTGGCCGCGCACGTAGGCATTCTCGGTGCTCTGCACGCCACTCGTGAAGGGAGGCAGGCGCCACGCATACAAAACGATCAGTACACCGATGATCGCGATGGCCGCAAAGAAGGACAGCGACAGCAGCCGGCGGCCGCTGAAGCGGCGCGGAGAAGACGGCGGCGGCGCCGCCGGGCCGCCCATGCCTCCGGACGCTGACGGCGCAGGCGGGATGGCAGCGGCTGGCGGTAGTGCGGAAGGCGGGGCGGGTGTGCTCATCGTCAGTGAAAAAGTATGTGAAGGATCAACGGCTGCATCAGGTTGGGACGTGGCGTGACAGGCAGCGGCCCGGTCAATCGGCATTGCCGATCGGGGCAACGGCCATGCCCGCTTCGGCATCGGCCGGTGGCGGCCGGCCCGGCGTGGCGCGCGATGACGCCGACGCGGGCGGCGGCGTGGCGGCGGATCCTGGCGATGCCGCCGCAACGGTCGCGGCAAGTGGCGGGGGCGCGTAGCGATTGATCAGCACTCGCATCATCGCCCAGATCAGCGTGCCGATCGCAATGCACGCGATCAGCAGAAACACGTCGTTGTACGCCAGCACATTGGCCTCGCGCGTGGCCGCCGTCCCCAGCGACACCACCGCTTCGGCATTGCGAAGCGCCGGGTCGGCCAGCAGTCCGGACGTGGCGCCGGCGCTGCCCTGGATCCGCGCGGCCACCAGGGGTCTTGCAGCGTCAATGACTCCACCAGAATGCTCGAGTGGAATTTTTCGCGCACGATCTGGAAGGTGCCGAGCAGGGCCGCGCCCAGCAGTCCGCCCAGATTCTGCGCCATCCCGAACAGCACGGAAAAGCTGATGAGGTTGCGGGGCTCGGCAATCACGCCGCTCATTCCGCTGAGCATGGCGGCGCCCAGAAAGAAGGTGCCGCCAAAGCCCAGCAGGAACTGGCTGACGTACATGTTCACCGGCCGGGTCAGATTGGTGGCGTGCGCATCGATCAGTGCACCGATAGTCATCAGGATCAACGACACGACGATGGGCATGGCGATCCGTTTGCGGTGGATCGTCATTGCACTGGCAGCCAGCCCCGCGACGGAACCGAGCAGCACCACGCCGAACAGTCCCTGCATCTGGTCGTTGGTCATGCCGAGCGCGGTCAGGAAACCGACGGCCCCGGTGGCCTGTTCCGACAGCACGATACGGATCAGCGTGATCGCCACCCCCAGCCGGATGATGCTTGCACTCGTCAACCATCGGGTATTGAGCAGGGGCCGCGCGCGATGATGCTCGACGGCAAAACCCGCCGTGATCAGCACGATGGCGCCCGCCAGCGCCCAGCCCAGCCACGCCGTCTCGGTCCACCAGCCAAAGCGGCCCAAGGACAGCACCGCGCACAGCAGCGCCACGCCCGGCGCGAACAGGCTGAAGGTCAGGAAGTCCAGAGGTTCGAAGGTCTTGATCCGGTCGCCTGGCGGCAGCTTGAGCGCCAGAACACAGGCCAGGGACAGCAAGGCCAGGCCCAGCTCGAACAGGTACAGTCCTCGCCACTCGCCAAATTCCAGCAGCTCCGACGAAAAGATCCGCGCCAGGGGCAGCGCCAGCTGCGAAAATCCCAGGCCCAGCACCAGTCCTTTCAGCCGGTGTTTCGCGGGAAAGGCCTGCAGCGTGTAATACAGACCCAGCGACGTCAGGGCGGCGCCGACCATGCCATGCGCCGCGCGCACCGCAATGGCGGACCCCAGGTCGTTAACGAAAAGGTGAGCGAACGTCACCAGGGCGTACAACAGCAGGAAGACTTCGGTGAACAGCCGCAGACCATATTGCTGGCGAAATTTCACGAGGAGGATGTTCATGGACACGTTGGTCATGACATACGCGGCCGGCAGCCAGGCCATCTCCGACGCATAAGCGCCTAGCGAGCCCTGCAGATTCAGCAGGTTCGCGGTCACCAGCGCGTTGCCCAGGCCGCCCGTCATCGCAACGATGAACCCCACCACGGCGTAGGCCGCGCGTTTGGGCGGAGAATGCAGCGGACTCGATGGCGAGCCCGGCAGCATGGGCCGTTCGTGCGGCAGCCAGTCTCTTGGGACGTAGGGGTTGGTCGAGGCCATGCGGTGACGGGTCAGGTGACGGTGCCGAAGAACAGGGCGGCAGGTCCTGTATTACGCCAGATAATCGATGCGGCCATTCGCCACGTGCCATAACCGCTTGCATAACTTTGTAGCAGTTCGTGTCGCGTCCCTGGCCCGGCTGTGCTTTGATGCAGGTTGGCCCGTGCATTCGCAGCGGCCGCTTTACCGGATACCTGTATGAAACGTCACCTGCTCCTTCTTTTTGCGCTGACCCTGGCGGGCGCTGCCCACGCAGACACGGTGGGCGAGGTCGACACCGTCTTCAAGTTCATCGGTCCGGATCACAAAATTGTGGTCGAAGCCTATGACGATCCCAAGGTGCAAGGCGTGACCTGCTACGTATCGCGCGCCAAGACGGGCGGCGTGAAGGGCGCGCTGGGCCTGGCCGAAGACAAGGCCGAAGCGTCCATCGCCTGCCGTCAGGTCGGCCCGATCGCCTTTCGGGGCACATTGCCAAAACAGGAAGAGGTGTTCAACGAACGCCTGTCCATCCTGTTCAAGAAGCTGCGGGTGGTGCGCATGGTCGACGCGCCGCGAAGCACGCTGGTCTATCTGACGTATTCCGACCGGGTTATCGAAGGGTCGCCGCAGAACGGGGTGACCGCCGTGCCGGTGGACCGCGCGACGCCCATCCCGGTGAAGTAAGCATTGCCCGTGCAGCCCGCCGACACCGCACCGCTTTCGCCATCCGCTGCCGACACCCTCAAGCGCCAGCAGTTGCGCCGCATGCAGTGGATCGCCACCGGCATGTTCTTCGTGGTCACCGCCATCTATGCGGCGGCAACGGTGCTCGACACGATGCATCCGGCATGGAGCTACGTCGCTGCCTTTGCCGAAGCGGCCATGGTTGGAGCGATCGCGGACTGGTTCGCGGTGACGGCGCTGTTCCGCCATCCGCTGGGCCTGCGCTTCATTCCCCATACCGCCATCATTCCCCGCAACAAGGCGCGCATTGCCGACAACCTTGGCGCGTTCGTGCAAGGCGAATTCTTTGCGCACGAGCGCATTGCGGCCATGGTGCAATCGCTGGACCCCGCCAGCCGCCTGGCCACGTGGCTGGCCGCGCCAGCCAATGCCAGCGTGCTGGCCGATACCGTGCGCCAGGCGTTGCTGCTGGCGCTGAAAGCCCTGGACGACCGCGCGGTGCGGCAATTCCTGGACCGCAACCTGTCCAACCTGTTCCGCGAACTCGACCTGTCAGCGCTCAGCGGCAAGGTGCTGCAGGCCCTGACGCACGAAGGCCGGCATCAGGCCATTCTCGATCAACTGCTGAAGAGCCTGAACCAGTTCATCAGCCAGCCCGACATCAAGGAAAGCCTGGTGGACCAGCTGGCGACCAAGGTGCCGCTCTATTTCGACAAGATCAAGGCCTCCACGGCGCGGTATCTGCTGGAACGCGCGCTGGACTCGGTACGCGAACTGCTGGCCGCGGTGGACGAGAACCCCGAACATCCGCTGCGCATCCGGTTCGACGCGTCGATCGCCAGCTTCGCAACGCGGCTGGAGGACGACCCGGAACTGAAGGCGACCATCCGTCAGTACCAGGAGCAGATGGCTGCCAATCCGGCGCTGCGCCGCTACGTCGAAGGCCTGTGGACGGATTTCAAGGCCTGGATCGAACGGGATCTGGCCGCTGAACAGTCGCGTCTGCATGGCCGCGTGACGGCGGTCCTGGTCCATGCGGGCGCCACCCTGTCCGCCGACGCGGCCATGCGCAACTGGATCAACACGCAGCTGATGGCCCGGGTGCCGGGCGTACTCGACCGGTTGCGGCCACGGATCGGCGCGCTGATCTCGGACAAGGTCAAGGAATGGAAAGACGAAGAGGTGGTCGACAAGGTCGAACTGAACATCGGCAAGGATCTGCAGTACATCCGCATCAATGGAACCGTGGTGGGCGGGCTGGTGGGGCTCGTCATCCATGCCATCACGCTGTGGCTGCGCTGATGTTCCCTGCCATCATCCGACAAGGAGGACGCAATGGACTATGAACTCTGGTATTGGGACGGCATTCCGGGCCGCGGCGAATTCGTGCGGCTGGCGCTGGAAGGCGCGGGCATTCCGTACGTGGAACGGGCAAGAGGCCCCGACGTGGACGAGAACGCCCTGGTCGATGACATGGCGCGCGACCGGCCGCATCCGCCCTTCGCGCCACCCTATCTGGTCGCGGGCCAGCTCACCATCGCGCAGACCGCCAACATCCTGCTGTTCCTGGGTGAAAAACACGGGCTGGCGCCGACCGATACGGCCGGCAAGCTGTGGGTGAACCAGCTGCAGCTGACCATTGCGGATATGGTTGCCGAAGTCCACGATGTGCACCACCCCATCGACTCGTCGATGTACTACGAAGACCAGCAGCCCGAAGCCAAACGCAAGGCCTATAGTTTCCGCCGCAACCGCATTCCCAAGTACCTGGACTACTTCGAACGCGTGCTCGACACGCAAGGCGACTGGCTTGCCGGCGGCGCCGACTGGACCTATGCGGACCTGTCGCTGTTCATTCTGGTGGATGGCCTGAAGTTCGCGTTTCCAAAACGCATGGCGCAGGTGGCCAAGAATCACCCCCGCGTGATGGCCCTGCACCGCAAGGTGGCGGAACTGGATGCGTTGCAGGACTACTTCAAGAGCGACCGCCGCCTGCCCTACGGCGACGGCATCTTTCGCCACTATCCCGAACTGGACGACGCGTAAGCCGGGCGGCGCGGGCGTTAGCGCGCCGGCATGTCCTTCTCGGTGTAGACCAGTTCGCTGCGCGCATCCGCAGGAATCGGACCGAAGGTGCCGGCCCATGCCGCGGCCTGCGCCTGCATGGCCGCCAGCCGTGCCGGCTCGCGCTGCGCCAGGTTCGCCCGCTCGCGTTCGTCCACCGACAGGTCGAACAGATAGCGGTTGCCGTCCACTTCCAGGTACTTCCAGTCGCCATCGCGCACGGCCTGTTGCGACCGGTAGTTCATGCGCCAGTACATGGGCCGCTTGAACACCTGGTCCGGCCGCCGCAGTACGGGCAGCATGGACACGCCATCCAGCGGATAGTCAGGATGCGGCGCCACCCCTGCGATGTCCAGGAGGGTTGCCGTCCAGTCCATCGTCATGCAATGCTGCGTGCAGACTTCGCCCTGCGGCAATTTGCCTGCCCACTGCACGATATAGGGCACGCGGATCCCGCCTTCGGTCAGATCCATCTTGCCGCCTACCAGCGGCCACGTGTCTGAAAAGCGCTCGCCCCCGTTGTCGCTGGTGAAGATGACCACGGTGTCTTCGGCCAGGCCCAGATCATCCAGCGCCTGCAGCACGCGGCCGCAACCTTCGTCCAGCGCCTTGATCATTTCGCCGTACACCTGCACCGATCCGCCATCCAGATGCCGAATGTCGGTATCGACGTGGGCGTTCGGTCCGCCCTGTGCGCGCGGCTCCCACGGCCAATGCGGCGCGGTGTAATGCAGGCTGAGCAGGAAGGGCTTGCGATCCCCGGCGCGGGTGGCCAGATAGTCGACGGCTTCGTCGGTCAGCAGATCGGTCAGGTAGTGACCGTCGTAGTGCGCCGGCTCGCCGTTCTTGACGAGGTCATGCTTGCCCATCCGGTCCACGTGGCTGAAATAGCTGACCCCGCCCGAGAGCGGACCGATGTGGTAGTCGTAACCGCTTTTCTGCGGACCGAAATGCGGCGGGTAGCCCAGGTGCCATTTGCCGATCAGCGCCGTGTGATAGCCCCGGTCGCGCAGCAAGGACGGCAGGGTGGGATGGCCGGGTGGCATGCCGATCTCGGTGCTGCCGCGAAAGCGCCCCGTCATGGGTTCTTCGGCCGCGCCGCGCAGCCGGTACTGGTAGCGCCCGGTGATCAGGCCGAAGCGCGTGGGCGAACATACCGGCGAGTTGGAATAGCCCTGCGTGAAGCGCACGCCGCGCGCGGCCATCCGGTCCAGGTTGGGCGACACCGGCTTGCGGCCGCCATAACAGCCCAGGTCCGCGTAGCCAAGGTCGTCGGCCAGGATGAAAATGAAGTTGGTCATGCTGTTCCGTTTCAGTCCACCGACATGCCGCTGGACTTGATGATCTTCAGGTATCGGTCGCGCGTGGCCGCCAGCTCGCGGGTGGCCGCGTCGCCGCGCAGGTTCATGGGGCTGATGTCCATGGTGCGCAGCCGCTCTTGAATGTCGGGGGCGGCAAGCGCCGTGGTGATCGCGCCTTCGAGTTTATCGATGATGGCCTGCGGAGTGCCGCTTGGCGCCATGACCGAATAGATCACGTCCTGCCGCACGTCCGGGAAGCCCAGTTCGGCCGTGGTCGGCACGTTGGGCAATAACGGCGACCGCGCGCGCCCTGTGACTGCCAGCGGCGTGACTGTGCCAGCCTGCACCTGCTGGATAAGACCCGACGCAGCCAGCGCCGCGGCCTGTACCTCGCCCGACACCAGCGCCAGCACCGCCGGCGCGTTGCCGCGATAGGGCACGTGCGTGATCTTCAGGCCGGTTGCCTGCGCCAGCATCGCCCCGCTCAGGTGCCCGGGCGAACCATTGCCAGCCGAGCTGAAACTGACGGGATCGGCGCGGCCCTTGGCCACCAGGTCCTTGAGCGTGCTTACCTGCACCTTCGGGCTGACCGCGATCAGCATGTTCGATGATCCGAACAAGGTGACAGGCTTGAGCTGGTCCAGCCTGAAGCCCAGGTTGGGATACAGCCCCGGGTTCACGGTAAAGGTCGAATCCAGGCCGACCAGCAGCGTGTAACCGTCGGGCGCCGCGGTGGCCACCGACGCAGCGCCGATATTGCCGCCGCTGCCCGTCTTGTTTTCCACCACGAAAGGTTGCTTGAACTGCCCCGCCAGCTTTTCGCCAATCAGGCGCGCCATGATGTCCAGCGGCCCGCCCGCCGTGAAGTTGACAACGAGCTTGACGGGCTTGTCGGGATACTCGGCCCGCGCCGGCGCGCTTGCGCCCAGGGCGCACGCCAGGGCGACCGACGTGGCGGCCAGAAATCGCGACGGGTGTTGAAGCATGGCAAACTCTCCTCCGATAGGCGTGACTTGCAGGGCGAACGCCTGCCTCACTGCGCGTCGATCATAGGGGCACGCGCCCGACTACAGGTTGACGGTTACGCCAGACAATTGAGCGATAGGAAATCTTTTGAGGTTCTTCGACCCCCGCCTGCGGCTGCGCCATCTGCAATGCCTCATCGCGCTGGCCAGCCATCGCAGTGTGCTGAAAGCCGCCGACGCCCTGTCGTTGACGCCGTCGGCCGTGTCCAAATCGCTGTCGGAACTGGAAGACATCACGGGCGAAATCCTGTTCCTGCGCTACCGCAAGGGACTGGAATTGACCGTAGCAGGCCATACCCTGCTGCGCCACGCCGCCCAGGCCATGGGCATGCTGCAGGACGGATTCGATCAACTGGGGTCCGGCGCCAAAGCGCCGGAACACCTGCGCATCGGCGTGCTGCCCACCGCCGAAACCGCGCTGGTGCCCCTGGCGATCATCGACCTGCAGGCGCGCTACCCCGACGTACTGGTCACGGCCTACAACGGCGCCAACCCGGAACTGTTGATGCGCCTGCGCCTGGGTGAACTGGATCTGGTGCTGGGACGTATCGCCGAGCCCAGCCAGATGGTGGGCATCGCGTTTGAACACCTGTATTCGGAACCCATGGTGCTGGTGGCGCGGGCGGGCCATCCGCTGCTGGCCTTGAAGGATGTCGCCCCCGCCGACCTGGCGGCCTACCCGATGGTGTTGCCGACGCCGGGCACCTTCATCCGCGCCGCCGCCGACACCTTCTTTACCAGCAATGGCATTGCGCCATCGGCGCGTTGCACCGAGACGCTGTCATCGAGCGTGGCCGGCGCGCTGATGCGCGAAAGCGATGCCGTATGGTTCAGCCCCGAAGGTATCGTCGCGCACGACGTGTCCAGCGGACGGGCTGCGGTCCTGCGCATCGACACCCGCGGCACCACGGCATCGGTGGGACTGTCCACCATGGGCGCGACGCCGCCCGGTCCGGCCGTGCAGGCCTTCATGGACATCGTGCGGCAACGCGCGGCGGGCAAGTCCTAGGCGCGGAGCCGGTCAGGCCCCAGGGCGCGAATCAGGTCCGCTTCGTCCACAGGGCCGCCCCGCCCCGGATGCCCGCATCGTTGGACCCGACCTTGACGTTGTCGGGCAATTCGATCGTCAGCTCGCGCGCATTGCCGCCGCCGATATGAATGCGATCCGCATGCAGCAGCGTGTGCAGAATAGGCAGCACACGCGCCATGCGCGTGTTCCAGCGACGCTTGCCGATCCGTTCGAACGCCGCATTGCCCACGTACTGATCGTAGGTGCGATCCTTGTGCACGGGATGATGGCCCAGTTCCATGTGCGGCATCAGTTCTCCATCCCGGAACAGCGCGCTGCCGAACCCCGTGCCCAAGGTGATCACCAGCTCGACGCCCTTGCCTTCGATCAGCCCGAACCCCTGCATGTCGGCATCGTTCAGCAAACGGGCCGGATGGCCGCCCAGGCGTTCGGACAAGGTGTCGGCCAGCGGAAATCCATACCAGATGTCCTTGCCGAGATTCGCGGCGGTCAGCACCTTGCCGTCGCGCACCACGCCCGGAAAGCCGATGGAGATGCGGTCATACGCCGGCAAGTCCTTGACCAGATCCACGATCGCCTCGACCACCACTTTGGGCTTGGCCGGCTTGGGGGTATCGATGCGCACGCGCCCGGTCTGCATGACGCCCGCTTCGTCGATCACGTCGGCCTTGATGCCGCTGCCGCCAATGTCGATAGCCAGAATTCCGGGCTTCATCGTGTCTCCTGCCTGCATGTGGTTGAGCAGGGAGTGTGACATGCAGGCTGGTTGACGAGCGCAACGAGCTGTAAAACCCTTCTGGGGAATCGACGGCGATCGGTCGCGGCGGCGCGACGCGCTACAGTGGCTGCAACACCTTCTTCAGGAGTCATGCCCGTGATCACCCTTTACACCTGGACCACCCCCAATGGCCGCAAGCCGTCCATCATGCTTGAAGAGCTGGGCTGGAAGTACGAGGTCAAGCCCGTCAACATCGGCAAGAACGAGCAGTTCAGCGATGAATTCCTGGCCATTGCGCCCAACAACAAGATCCCGGCCATCGTCGACCATGATGCCGAAGGCGGCCCGTTGTCGATCTTTGAAAGCGGCGCGATCCTGACCTATCTTGCCGAAAAAGCGGCCAGTTCCTGCCGGCCTCCGGCCCTGGCCGCTACAAGGTGCTCGAATGGCTGCACTGGCAGATCGGCGGCCTTGGCCCGATGCTGGGCCAGCTCGGATACTTCGGCGTGCGCGCGGAAGAAAAGACCCCGGCCGCCATCGAACGTTTCACCGAAGAATCGGATCGCCTGCTGACCGTCATGGACAAACAGTTGCAGCGCCATCCGTATCTGGCGGGGAAGAATATTCGATCGCGGACATCTCGTGCTATGCCTGGACCGTGGCGGCCACGACCTTTCTTGGCAAGGTGCTGGGAGAACGGCTGGACAACAAGGAAGCGTTGCACCGCTGGCTGGAAACCCTGGGCGACCGCCCTGCCGTGCAGCGGGGGATGAAGATTCCCGGGTGATCGCCAGGACCGCCCCATCCATGACATCGTGACGACTCCGCCGCCATGTCATGGATGCCGGTCAGCTTTCCACGTCACTCCATGCCCAGCATATGCGCCAGGCTCTTGCCCGGCTTTTCGGCGATCAGGTTGATGCGGTCTTCCAGCACCCGCAAATGGGCTTCCATTGCCCGGACCGCACCATCGGCATCGCGCGCGGCAATGCAGTCGACCACCGCCTGATGCTCGTCGTGTTCACATGACGCGTTGCCTGGCGGCTCGAACAGCGCCACCACCAACGAACAGCGCGACACCAGTTCCCCCAGATACCGCTGCAGGATCGTGTTGCGCGACAGCTCCGCCAGCCGCAGATGGAAGCTGCTGGCCAACCGCGCCCAGTCGGTCTGCTTGTACCGGTGCATGGCATGGTGTTCTTCTTTCAGCTGCCGGCGCAGCGCGGTCAGGTCGGCCTTGGTGGCGTGCTCGACCACCAGGGGCATGATGGCCGCTTCAAGCGCGCGGCGGGCTTCAAACAGCTTGCCCACTTCTTCACGTGACGGCATGGCCACGATGGCGCCCCGATTGGGACGCAATTCGACGATGTGGTCGTGCGCCAGCTTTTGCAGCACCTTCTGCACCAGCGTGCGGCCCACGCCGAACAACTCGCACAGCGCCGCTTCGGGCAACTTGGTGCCCGGGGTCAGCCGCTGGCTCATCACACTGTCGACCACCGCCTGATAGATGCGGGTTTCGATGGCGTCGCCAGTGTCGGCATGGGCCATCCCCAGCGACTCGTCATTGTCGGCAGGCCGGGCCGGTCCGACGGTCGGGCGCACCCTGGGGCGGCCGCGCGGCCGGGAAGCGGAGGGAAGAGAAGACATCCTCTTATTTTGCCACCACGGCCGGTCCGGCGCCTGACGAAAGGTTGACATCCGCAACCATTCCCGCCGCGTCGATGTCGCCGCCGCCATCGGTACCCAGGCATCCCAACTGCCGTCCCAGGCGCACCGCGATGCGGATCAGCGCCATGTCGCTGCCCTTGGGTCCCAGCAACGACACGCCGACCGGCAGGCCCCCTTCTCCGATGAACGGCAGGTTGACCTGGGGCAGTCCGGACAGTCCCGCAATGCAGGTGATACGGAAGGTGCGCGTCCGGACCGTGTCGACGACATCGGGCGCGGCATCGCGCAACAGCGCCACGCTGGACGCAGACGGCAGCACCGCGATGCCATCCTGCCCGAGCAGCGCGTTCATGTGGTCCACGATGGCAGCCTTGCGGGCAAACGCGGCGTCGGCAGCGGCGCGCGTGACCGTGCTGGCAAACTTCCATCGCGAGGCGATCGCGTCACCGAATACCGGCTGGGCCGAGGTGATCCACTCGCCTTGCGCCTGCCAGGCATCGAACGCCGATGCCGTTACGTAGGTCATGCGCCAGGACTCCAGGCCCCCGCCGGCCAGATCGGTGACGGCGTCGGTCACGGGACTCGTCGGTCCGGGAACCGACTCGCCGCTGCCGCGGGGCCCATCGGCGACCCGCACATCCTGCACCTCGGCCGCCGTCCCGGCCTGCCCGAGCAGGGCGGCCAATGCGTCGGTCACGCGCGCCAGGGGCTCGGCAAATACCGCGTCCGCCTCGTCGCACGCGTCGGCCAGCCGCAGCACACGATGAAAGGCCAGCGGCGCGGCGGGCATCAACACCTCGGCCACCCGCTCGAATACGCCGGCGCGTGCCGCCAGCCAGGTCGCGGTGTCGAACGCAGGCGCCATCGGCACCAGGCCGGCCGCCGGCAGGGCGCCCTGCGACGTGCGCAGGCCCCACAGTCCGCAGTAACTGGCGGGTACACGCGTCGACCCGCCAGTGTCGGTGCCCAGCGCCAGGTCCACCAGGCCCGCCGCCACCGCCGCGGCCGATCCACTCGACGATCCGCCAGGCACGCGATCCGGCGCCCGCGCATTGATGGGCGTGCCGTAATGCGCGTTGTCGCCGGCAATGCTGTAGGCCAGTTCGTCGGTCAAGGTCTTGCCAACCAGGGTAGCGCCCGCATCCAGCAGCGTCTGCACGACCGGGCTGGTAACCATCGCGGCCTGATGCGTGGCAAGCCAGGTGGGGTTGCCCGCGCCGGTCACGTGGCCAGCCACGTCGTACAGGTCCTTCGCGGCAAAGCGCAGCCCGGCCAGCGGGCCTTGCGCCGCGCCATGGATCACGAAGCGGCCGTGCGGCACCCAGGCGCCCACGGTGTCGTGAACAGGAAAATCGTCGGTCATGGCCGGGCTCCATTCAATGCGGATTCTTTGAGAAGGGGCGATGCTGCGGGCATCACTGCGTCGACGTGGTCGCAGATGGCGCCGGGCGTCGTGAACCAGATCTCGCCGCGGTCCCGGGCGCGAGCCAGGTGTTCCAGCGCACGGCGCAAGTGCCGCAAGCGATAGGGCTGGCCCACCAGGTAGGGATGCAGGGCGATCCCCATCACCAGCGATTCGCGGCGCGACTGATGCAGCATCTCGTCGAAGTTGTCGACGATCATGCCGGCAAAATCTTTGGCGTCCATCTGGCGCGCAATGATCATCGGAATGTCGTTCAATTCCTGCGGGTAGGGAATGGCCCACAGCGGCTGCCCGCCCCGCGTGCGCATGCGGGTCGGCTGATCGTCGTGGCACCAGTTCAGCGTATAGCGGTAGCCCGTCTCCGCCAGCAGGTCGGGCGTCACGGCCGATTCCGCAATCCAGGGCGACAGCCACCCGGCCGGCGCGCCGGCGCCGCTGGCGGCGATGCGATCGCGGCAGTGCCGCAGCAACGCGCGTTCGTCTGCCTCGGCCATCGCACCCTGGTGAACCGAGTTGGTGTGGCCGTGGCCGATCAGTTCGTCACCCCGCGCGACGCAGGCAGCGATCACGTCGGGGCAATGGTCGAAAATCGCGGTGTTTGCGATCACGCCCGACGGCAACCCCAGGTCATCGAACAGTTCCAGGCAGCGCCACACGCCTACCCGGTTGCCATACTCGCGCCAGGAGTAATTGAGCACGTCGGGCTCGCCCAGGGCCGGACCGATCCGCGCGCCCATGCCTTCACCGAATGCGAAGTGTTCGATGTTGAAGCCCAGGTAGACCGCCAGGCGCGCGCCATTGGGCCACCGGTAGTCCGCGCGCTGATGGATGGGCGAATAGTCGAAGCGGTCATGCACGGCCAGCGGGCCGTGGGCGGGCGCGGCCCGTGTCGCGCGGGTATCCGGAAACGCGGTCGATGCCGTCATAGCGCCGCCAACCCCGCGCGGACCAGCAGCCATTCGGCGCTGTCGTTCCAGACATCCATCTGCGCGATCAGGCCATCGCGGATCACGTAGCGGTCCACATACCGGTTGCCTTCGAACGGCGTGCCATCCAGCCATTCGCCATACAGCGTGCCGCGGTTGTAGACCACCGCATGGCTGTCGCTGGCGCCCGCCACGACCTCCGTCGCCTCGAAGCGTTTCCTGACCCACTTGTAGCGGCTGGCATTGAAAGCCGCGCATTCGGCGGGGTCGCGCATGGCGCGGCCGCCGGTGAACCGGATCGCCAGTTCGGGCGCGACGAATCGCCGCGCGCCCTCGGGATCCGGCTTCATGAGGATGGTCAGGTAAGCGTCGACCAAGGCCGCCGGGTCGGTCGCCAACCCTGTGCTCGCGGGTGTCGATGATGGTGCGCCATGCATGCTTTTCTCCTTTTTCCGCACCGTAACCGTGCAGTTATTGGTGAGGATCAGTTTATTTGATTGTCGGCAAAAAATTTGATTTCTTGCTGGCAAAAAATGGCTTTCCAACGGGGCGGACACACCGCCACGCGCCGGACTTGGCACAGCCTTTGCATAAGGCATGCCAGCACTTTCCGAACACCCACTCACCTCATTGAGGACACACCATGACTCAGCTTTCGCGCCGCACCCTGCTTTCCGTTGCCGTCGCCCTGGTCGGCATCGGCGCCTCCTCCGGCGCGTTTGCCGCCGACCCGATCAAGATCGGCCTGGTCACTGCCCTGTCGGGTCAATCGGCACTGGCCGGCGAAGCGCTGACGCGCGGCATGCAGGTCGCGATCGACGAGATCAATGCCAAGGGCGGACTGCTGGGTGGCCGCAAGCTGACGCTGGTGCGCCGCGACGATGAAGGCAACCCCGCGAAGGGCGTGGTGGCTGCGCGCGAACTGATCTTCAAGGAAAAGGTGGCGGTCATTTTCGGCGGACTGGACACGCCGGTGTCGATGGCCATCGTGCCGCTCGCCAACCAGAGCAAGGTGCCCTTCATGGGACCGTGGGCGGCCGGCACCGCCATCACGCAGAACGGCGCGAATCCAAACTACGCATTCCGCGTATCGGCGGTGGACGAGACCGTGGACAAAGGCATGGTCGACTACGCCCAGAAAACCTTCAAGACTTCGAAGTTCGGTCTGGTCATGATCAACAACCCCTGGGGCGAATCGAATGAAAAGGGCCTGATCGCCGCGCTGGCCGCCAAGGGCATGAAGCCGGTCGGCAGCGAAAAATTCGAAGGCAGCGATGTGGACCTGGTGCCCCAGCTCACGCGCCTGAAGGCGGCGGGCGCCGACACCCTGTTCCTGGTCGGCAACGTCGGGCCTTCGGCGCAGATGGTCAAGTCACTGGACCGCATGGGCTGGAAAGTGCCGGTCGTTTCGCACTGGGGTCCCGCCGGTGGCCGCTTTACCGAACTGGCCGGTCCCAACGGCAAGATCGTCCACTTCGTGCAGACGTACAGCTTCTTCGGCAAGCAATCGCCGGTCGGTGAAAAAGTCATCAGCGCACTGAAGGCCAAGTATTCCGACATCAAGGGTCCGAACGACATCAGCCCGGCTGTGGGCGTGGCCAATGCCTACGACGCCATGCAATTGACCGCGCTGGCGATCGCGCAAGCCAACTCCACCGACGGTGACGCCATCCGCCAGGGCTATTACAAGATCGCGAGCTACGACGGCCTGATCAAGTCCTACAAGCAGCCCTTCTCCGTCACGCAGCATGACGCGCTGACCGAGAACGACTACGTGTGGGCGCAGTTCATCGACAACCGCATCCTGCCCGTCGGCATGGCCAACTGACGCGGCGCGGAGACGTCATGCTGCTATCGGCACTTATCAGCGGGCTGGGCCTGGGAAGCATGTATGGCCTGATGGCCCTCGGCTTCTACATCACCTACGCCGTTTCGGGCACGGTCAATTTCGCGCAGGGCAGTTCGATGATGCTCGGCGCGGTGCTGTGCTTCTGTTTCGCCCAGACGCTGGGCTGGCCCATGCCGATGGCCATCATGACGGCGCTGCTGCTGTGCGCGGTGTATGGATTGCTGGTCGAGTTCATTGCCGTGCGGCCCTTTACCGCGCGCGGGTCCAACGCCTGGCTCATGTCGACGGTGGCCCTGGGCATCGTCCTCGACAACATCGTCATGCACACCTTCGGCAAGGAACCCCGCAGCCTGCCGTCCCCCTGGTTGGCTCGCCGCTGGACATTGGGGGCGTCAACTTCGGGGTCTATCCCCTGCAGTTGCTGATTCCGGTGCTGGGTCTGGCTCTGGCCGCGGCCCTGCACTTCATCGCGCGGCGTACGCGCTGGGGCACGGCCATGCTGGCCGTGGTCCAGAACCGTGACGCCGCCCGCCTCATGGGCATCCCGATCACCCGCGCCATCGCCATTGCCTTCGCGCTGTCCACCTTGTTCGCGGGTGTGGCCGGCGTACTCATCGCGCCGCTGTTCAACGTGAACTCCGACATGGGCACGCTGTTCGGCCTGAAGGCCTTTGCCGTCGCCATCCTGGGGGGCATCACCAGCGCCTGGGGAGTCATGTTCGCCGGGCTGCTGTTCGGCCTGGCCGAAGCGCTCATCACCGTCACGCTCGGGTCCGGCTACACGCAGATCATCACCTTCGCGCTGGTGATCGTGGTGCTGGCCGTCCGCCCCACTGGCCTCTTCGGCCGCGCCGAGGTGAAGAAAGTATGAACCGACTGTCCATTCTCCTTGCGCTGCTGGCCGCGGCGGGCGCGATCGCGCTGGCGCTCACGGTCAACAGCTATTACGTGTTCGTGCTCGCCAATGTGGCGCTGATTGCCATTGTCGGCATCGGGCTCAATGTGTTGCTGGGCCTGACCGGTCAGGTGTCGTTCGGCCACATCGGCTTCTATGCGATCGGCGCATATGCGGTCGCGATCCTGACCAGCCAGGCCGGCTGGAGCTTCTGGGCGGCCTGGCCCGTGGGCGCCCTGATCGCGGGTCTGCTCGGCGCCCTGCTCGCCTTGCCGGCCTTGCGGGTCAAAGGGCCTTACCTGGCCATGATCACCATTGCGTTCAGCTTCATCGTGCAGCACAGCGCGGTCGAAATGCGCGGTCTGACCGGCGGCCAGAACGGCATCATGAACATCGGCGCGCCTTCGTTCGGCGGCGTGATCGGCACCGAACAAGGCGTCGCCATCCTGGCCATCCTGTCGACGCTGGCGCTGCTGGGCGGGTATGCGCTCCTGTCGCGCGGCACGTGGGGCGCCGCCATGCGCGCCGTGAAGGACAGCGAGATCGCGGCCGAATCGATCGGCCTCAGCCCGCTGGTCGTCAAGACCGTGGCCTTCGCGGTATCCGCGCTGCTGGCCGGTCTGGCAGGCGGGCTCTTTGCGCCCCTGTCCGGCTTCGTCACGCCCGACACGTTCAGCTTCATGCAGTCGATCCTGTTCGTTCTGGTTGTCATCATCGGCGGGGCCGGATCGATCGCGGGTCCTGTCATCGGCGCGGCCATTGTCGGCGTGCTGCCCGAAGTCCTGTCCAGCCTGGAAGACTATCGCCTGTTGTTCTTTGGCGGCCTGTTGCTGCTGGTGTTGTGGATCGCGCCCGAGGGCGTGATGGGTCTGCTGCGCAAGCTGGCTGCCCGGGTCCGCGGCACGCCGTCGGCCATGCCACATGGGACGGCCTCCGGCACGGCGCCTGCCCCCGCATCCCCGATCGCGGCCCGTCCCCGCGGTGTCCTGCATGCCCGTGAGCTCGGCATGACCTTTGGCGGTGTGCGAGCCGTCAGTGGACTGAGCTTCGATGTGCCGGCTGGCGCGGTCACCAGCCTGATCGGCCCGAACGGCGCGGGCAAGACCACGGCTTTGAACATGCTCAGCGGCTTCTATCGCCCCACGGCTGGCGGCTTCGCCTTGGGCGACCGCAGCCTGCAGGCCACCGCCGCCTTCCGCATCGCGCGGCATGGCGTGGCCCGCACCTATCAGACCTCGCAACTGTTCGGCAGCCTGAGTGTCGAGGACAACGTGGCGCTTGCCATCAACCGGGGCGTGCTGGGAGGGCTGCTCGGCGCACGGCGATTCATATCTCCATCGGTGCGGGCGCGCAGCCGGCAGTTGCTGGACTACTGCGGCTATCGCGGGGCGCTGGACCGACCCGCCGCGGACCTGGCCCACGTCGATCGCCGTCTGGTCGAGATCGCCCGCGCACTGGCGACCGACCCGGACGTGCTGTTGCTGGACGAACCCGCGGCGGGCCTGTCGCGCGAAGACAAGGGGCGCCTGGCGAATCTGCTCCGCCAGATCGCCGGCGCCGGCCTGGGCGTGGTGGTGGTCGAACACGACATGGCGCTGGTCATGGCGATTTCCGATCAGATCGTGGTGCTCGACGCAGGCCAGCGGCTCGCGGTCGGCACGCCCGCGCAGATCCAGCAAGACCCGGCCGTGCGCCAGGCCTACCTGGGCGAATCGCTGGTCGCGGCCGATGCCGCCCCCAGGGCACGCGACACCCTGATCGGCCCCACCCTTCTGGGCGTGGACGATCTGGTTGCGGGCTACGGCGCCGAACCGGTGCTGCACGGCATCAGCCTGCAGGTCAAACGCGGCGAAATGGTGGCGCTGCTCGGCGCCAATGGCGCGGGCAAATCGACGCTGATGCGTACCCTGTCGGGCCTGCATCGTTCGGCATCGGGGGGCTGCATCTGGACGGGAACAGCCTGGAACAGAAGCCGGCCGAAGCCGTGGTGGGACTGGGCCTCGTGCTGGTGCCCGAAGGCCGGCAGGTCTTCAGTGAGCTGACGGTTCTGGACAATATCCGCCTGGGCGCCTTCCTGCATCCGGAGAACATCGACAACCGCGTGGAAGAGATGCTGACGCGCTTTCCGCGCCTGCGTGAACGGCTGCATCAACGCGCCGGCCTGCTGTCGGGCGGCGAGCAGCAGATGCTGGCGGTGGCGCGCGGGCTGATGTCCAAGCCGCGCATCTTGCTGCTGGATGAACCGTCGCTGGGCCTGGCGCCAAAGGTCATTGCCGAACTCTTTGCCGCGCTGGACCAGTTGCGGCAAGAGAACATGACCATCCTGCTGGTGGACCAGATGGCGGCGCTGGCCCTGGCCCTGGCCGACCGCGCGTACGTGATCGAGGGCGGACGGGTGGTTGCCCAGGGCACCGCCGCCGAGATTGCCGCGAACGACGATCTGGCCAAGGCCTATCTGGGCGGCCACTGAATCCCTTGTCCTGCGGTGCCGATCGCGGGGACGCGCCCCGCGCGGCAACTCCCCCTTTTTCCTGATCGGAGGCGTCATGCCCTTGCTTCACGTTCCCATCATCGACATCCAGCCTTTCCTGCACGGCGACGACAGCGCCAAACGCGCGGTTGCCCGCGAAGTGGATCGCGCCTGTCGTGACATCGGCTTCCTGATCATCTCGGGCCATGGCGTCGCGCCCGACCTGCTGGCCCGGATGCGCGCCGTGTCCAACGCCTTCTTCGATCTGCCCATGGCCGAAAAACGGAAGGTCGCGCAACCTGCCAAGGATGTGACCCGAGGCTATATCGGCATCGAACAGGAATCGGTGGGCCGGTCTCGCGACGCCACCGCGACGGCGGGTGACCTCAACGAAAGCCTGATGATCGGCCCGGTCGACGCGGTGGACCCGGACTATGCGTCGGCGCCCGCGGCGGGCAAGCATTTCGCGCCCAACCTGTGGCCCGAGGCGCCCGCCGACCTGCAAGACACCTTCAGCACCTACTACCGCGAAATGGGCCGGCTTGCGACGCAGCTGATGCGCATCTTTGCGTTGGGGCTGGGGCTGGACGAACACCACTTCGATGCGTCGGTGGACAAACACATCAGCCGGCTGCGCGTGCGCAACTATCCGGCGCAATCAGAGACGCCGGTGCCCGGCCAGATCCGCGCAGGGGCGCATTCCGACTACGGCAGCCTGACCATCCTGGCGACCGAAGACAAACCCGGCGGCCTGCAGGTGTTCAATGCCGCGGGCGAATGGGTGGACGTGCCCATCGTGCCCGACTGCTTCATCATCAACATCGGGGATCTGATGGCCCGCTGGACCAACAATGCCTGGGTGTCCACCCTGCACCGCGTCGTCAACCCGCCGGCCGACGCCGGTGCGGCCAGCCGTCGTCTGTCGGTGGTGTTCTTCCACAATCCCAACTACGACGCGGAGATCCGCTGCATTCCGACCTGCACCGGGGACGCGCCCAAGTATCCGGCGACGACGTCCGGCGAACACCTGCGCACTCTGTTCGTGGCGACGCAGAACGCGTAAGGGTCTGAACGCGTGGCAGTCTGAACGCGTGACAGCCTGAATGCGCCACGGCCGGACTGCTTGACTGCCGAACCGCGTGACGCCCACTACTGGAGCGGGCGACAGTGACCCGCTTCGCCTGCCACCCGCTCGCCTGGTATATCGTTGACGGTTTCCACGAGTTCCGTCCAGAGCGCCCGCATGACTTCAGCCCCATCCTTCCTCGTCCGAGACGCGACCGAGATCGATCTTGCAGCGATCGAAGCCATCTACCGGCCCTATGTCCTGACGAACCTGGCCACCTTCGAAGAAATCCCGCCGGCCATCGATGAATTGAGCCGGCGGCTATCCACGGTGCGCGCATTGGGCCTGCCCTACCTGGTGGCGGAGCGGGACGGCCAGGTCGTCGGATACTGCTATGCGAACACCTACCGCGCGCGGCCGGCCTATCGGAACACGATTGAAGACTCGGTCTACCTGGCCGACGGCATGGGCGGCCAGGGCATTGGCAAGGCATTGTTGAGCGCGCTTATCGAGCGATGTGCGGAAGGCGGCTGGCGCCAGATGGTCGCCGTGATCGGCGACAGCGCCAACACCGCCTCGGTCGGCCTGCACCGCAGCCTGGGCTTCCAGATGATAGGCACCATGCCCGCCGTCGGCTTCAAGCTCGGCCGCTGGGTCGACACCGTCATCATGCAACGCCCCCTGGGCCAAGGCGCGGACACCCCGCCCGAGCCGCTGAAGACGCAACGAACCTGACATCACCGCGGCGTCCTAACGGGGACACCGCGGATCCGGCTTTGCCGGTCCGCCAGTGTCGCCCCTAGGGGGGGAAAATTTCATCATTTGTGATCTATTCTGCCGCCGTGATTGGCGACAATGACGACTGCCGCGCCAGCTGACCGGGGCGGCACTCCTTTACCCACCGGTGCGCCATGGACATCCAGAAGCGGGTGCTGATCGTTGAAGACGACACCCATATTGCCGAACTGCTGCGCATGCACCTGCATGACGAGGGCTATCAGGTCGAGCACGCCGCCGACGGCACCGCCGGCCTGCGCCTGCTCGAGGCAAGCGGCTGGGACGCCCTGGTGCTGGACCTGATGCTGCCCGGCATCGACGGCCTGGAATTGTGCCGCCGCGCCCGCGCCATGACACGCTACACCCCGATCATCATCATCAGTGCGCGGTCGAGCGAGGTGCACCGCATACTTGGCCTGGAGATCGGCGCCGACGACTACCTGGCCAAGCCGTTCTCGATGCTGGAACTGGTGGCCCGGGTCAAGGCGCTGCTGCGGCGCACCGACGCCATGGCGCGCAACATGAAGATCGACGCAGGCAACCTGGACATTGGCGGCGTGTCCATCAACCCGCTGGCGCGCGAAGCCACGGTCGACGGGGTGGCCATCGAGCTGACGCCCCGCGAGTTCGACCTGCTGGTGTTTTTCGCGCGGCACCCGGGCACCGTCTTTTCGCGCATGGACCTGCTCCATCATGTCTGGGGCTATCAGCACGACGGCTATGAACACACGGTCAACACCCATATCAATCGGCTGCGCATGAAGGTGGAGGCCGATCCCTCGGCGCCGCGCCGCATCCTGACCGTCTGGGGCCGCGGCTACAAATTCGCGGGCGCGGCCGCACCCGCCGACGGGGACACCCCGTGATGCGCCTGTCCCTGTCCCAGCGGCTGTCTGTCGCCTTCGCAGTACTGCTGCTGATCAGCTGCGGCGTGTCGGCCATGCTGCA
This sequence comes from Pigmentiphaga litoralis, assembly GCF_048632615.1. Classification (GTDB taxonomy): domain Bacteria; phylum Pseudomonadota; class Gammaproteobacteria; order Burkholderiales; family Burkholderiaceae_B; genus Pigmentiphaga; species Pigmentiphaga litoralis_B. The sequence goes on along the minus strand of NZ_CP184479.1, from coordinate 4,064,190 downwards.
GATGCGCGCCAACACGCAGCACGAGCAGGAAACCGTGCAACGCCTGTCGGCCGGATTGGCCGGTCACATCGCAAGCAACAGCGAACTGATGGACCGCAGCGGGTGGAAGCCGCAGGCAGTGCGCGACCTGTTCAACAAGCTGATGGCGGTCAATCCGAGTGTCGAGGTCTACCTGCTGGATCGCGACGGCCACGTGGTGGCCAGCGGCGCGCCGCGCAGGCTGCGGCGGGATCACGTCGACCTTGCCCCGATCCGCCAACTGCTGGCGGGCCACGCCCTGCCCCTGTTCGGCGACGATCCGCGCAGCCCGTCCGGCCGCAAGGTGTTCAGCGCCGCGCCGCTGAAGGTGGGCGACGAAGACATGGGCTATGTGTATGTGGTGCTGCTAGGTCAGGCGCACGACATGCTTGCCGCCGACGTGGCCGCCAGTTCGGTGCTGCGGACGACCTTGTGGTCGCTGGCCGTGGCTGGATTCGGCATTCTGTTCGCCGGCCTGATCGCATTCCGCCTGATCACGCGTCCACTGCGCAGCCTGACCGATACCCTGCGCCACTTCGATACCGACGGCGCGGCGCTGGCCGCCCTGGCTCCGCCAGGCGCCTTGCCCGACGTCGACAAGGAACGCGACGACATCGTGATCTTGCGGCAGGCCTTTGCGCAAATGGCGCAGCGGCTGGCCGAGCAATGGCGGCAACTGGCGCGCCAGGACCAGCAGCGGCGCGAGATGGTCGCCAATATTTCGCATGACCTGCGCACGCCGCTGACGTCACTGCACGGCTATCTGGAAACACTGGCCGTGAAAGGCGACAGCCTGGATGCAACCGAGCGACGCCGGTACTTGGAGATTGCGCTTGGCCAGAGCCGCAAGGTGGGCCGGCTGGCGCAGGAGCTGTTCGAACTGGCGCGGCTGGAGTCCGGCACCGTCCAGCCCGAACCCGAGACCTTCTCGTTGCCCGAACTGGTCCAGGACGTGCTGCAGAAATGCGAATTGGCCGCCGAAGCCCGCGACCAGCATCTGGTGGCCGACATTGCGCACGACCTGCCCCCGTCCATGCGGACCTCGGCATGATCGAACGCGTACTGACGAACCTGCTGGATAATGCGATCCGTCACAGCCCGGCCGGCGGACGGATCGAAGTCGTGCTGCGCAAAGGCCCGGCGGGGGTGGATGTGGAAGTCAGCGATACCGGTCCGGGCATTCCCGCCGCCGCGCGCGACAGCCTGTTCCTGCGGCCGTCCAGCCTGGGCGGATCGGCCCGGCGCGATGGGGGTGGCCTGGGGCTCGTGATCGTCCACCGTATCCTGCAACTGCATCACAGCGACATCCGATTGATCGACGTGCCCGCCAAGGGCGCGGTTTTCCATTTTTCGCTTTCCCCTTCGACCGCATGAAAGGTTCACGCAATTCCCTGTCTTCGCTACGTGTGTTCCTGGCCGCGGGACGCCACCTGAACTTCAGTCGCACCGCCGAAGAACTGCACCTGACGCAGAGCGCGGTCAGCAAGCACATCCAGGCGCTGGAAGAACGCCTGGGCACCGCCCTGTTCAAACGCACGCCCACCGGCCTGCGCGTGACCTATGCCGGGGCGCTCTATCTTGAAAAGATCACGGCCGCAGTCCGCCTGATCGACGAAGCCGACGCGCTGGTCGCGCACCCCAATGCCCGGGTCAATCTGAACATTGCGGTGTCGCCCTCCTTCGCCCAGTACTGCCTGATCCCGAATCTGCAGGAATTCTTCGAGATGCATCCGGAGATCCGCATCAACGTGCGCCCGCGCCTGATGCTGGGCCGCGACAAGGCCGAACGATTCGATGCCGAGATCCAGTTGCACACCGGCTATGCGTCGGGCATGGCGACGCAGCTCCTGTGCGGCAAACGAATGGCGCTGGTTGCGTCGCCTGCCTTGCTGGCCCGGCAATCACTTCGCAGCGTGGCCGATCTGGACAAGGTGACGCTGCTCAAGCGGGCGCAGCGTGGCTATGGCTGGGATGACTGGAAGGCTGAAGCCGCGCCGGCCTGGGCCGGCCCCAGCCCGAGCGCGCCCGAGTACGAAGGGTTTTCGTTGCTGCTGCCGGCACTGCTGCACGGCTTGGGCGCTGCGGTGGTGCCGCTGTGCCTGGTGGGCGATGCCCTTGCCGATGGCACCTTGGTCAGACCGCTGGGTGAATCGGTGGAAGGCCGTTACGGCTACCACCTGATGCTGCCGCGCCCGAACCAGGGCGGGCCCTATCTGGACGCATTCAGCACGTGGGTGACCCAGCTTGGCGAGCGGCTGGATGGTGCCGGGAATACCGATCTCGACGGCGCCCCGGGCAGTCGGCGGGAAGACGGCCAGGAAACCGGCTTGTAGCAGGCCCCCACCATCACCCCCAGCCATTCCAATCAGGAATAGCGCATGCCGATTCTTCGCTGGTCCGTCGGCCTAGTGGATCGCACAATGCGAGCAAGATGAACTTCCAGGCACGCACAGTCATGAATTCCAGGAATACCCTTGCCGCATTGCTGGCCGCCGGCCTGACCGCCGCGGCTGTCGCCGCTCCCGCACAGGCCGCGTATCCCGACCGTCCCATCAAGATCGTCGTGCCATACGTGGCCGGCGGCAGTTCTGACGTGATCGCGCGAGCCATCAGCGATGAGCTGGGCGCCGTGCTGGGCCAGTCGGTGGTGGTCGAAAACCGCGCCGGGGCGGGGTCGATGATCGGCACCGGGTACGTGGCCAACGAAGCGGCCGACGGCTACACCCTGTTGATCGCCGACGTTCCCTTTACCATCGTGCCCGCGCTCTATCGCGAACGCGTGAAGTACGACGTGCAGAAGGACTTTGCGCCGATTGCCTTGCTGGGCGTCGCGCCTACCTATCTGTTCGTGAACCCGTCGTTCCCAGTCAAGACCGCGCCTGAACTGGTGAAGGCTGCCAAGGAACGCCCCGGCACGATCTCGATCGGATCAGGCGGCAATGGCGCGCTGACCCATCTGATGGCCGAGCTGTTCATGATCAACACCGGGAGCCAGCTGGTGCATGTGCCCTACAAGGGCGCCGGCGCCGCCGTCAACGACCTGGCCGCGGGCCAGATCCAGACCAGCTTCACGACCATGGCCAGCGCCAGCGCCCTGTACCAGGCCAAGCGCCTGCGCCCGATCGCGGTCAGCAGCCCGCAGCGCCAGAAGGATACGCCCGAGGTGCCGACCTTCCAGGAAGCCGGCATTCCGAACATGACGGTGGAAAGCTGGTGGGGCCTGGTCGCCCCGGCCGGCGTGAACAAGCAGGTGCTCGACACCCTGAGCCAGGCAATGACCAAGGTCATGCAGGCCACGCGCGTCAAGGCCCGCATGAGCGCCGTTGGCGTCACGGCCCCGGCCGACACCAGCCCGCGCGCCCTGGAAACCCTGGTCAAGGTCGACCTGGCCCGCTGGAAGGACGTCGTCCAGCGCGCCGACATCAAACTCGAATAAGCGGTAGCAACCGCAACCTCCGCAGGGGCCCGGCACGGGTCCACGCAGCACACACTGGCCCGCTTTCGGGCCAGTCGTCCATGGACCTCGCACAGCACGGGCGACCTGCACCATCAAAGGATGACAATGAGCGACTGGATAGCACGCGCCGGGCAGGACCCGGCCTTGATGAACGATTTCACGACCCTGTGCGGCTTTGGCGGGCGCCTGGCCGGCAGCGGCCAGGAAGACGCCGCGATGGAATGGGCGATGGAACGCCTGCGCGAGACCGGCGGCACGGTGTCCCGCGTGAACGTGCCGTATGACGGCTGGCGCTGCCTGGAAGCCAGCCTGCATCTGCTGGAGGGTCACGTCGCGGACGACGACGAAAGTGCCGCAGCCCCTGCGGCGTCCGCTCCGTCGGCGGCGTCTTCCTCATTTGAAAAAACCGGGAAATCTGCCACATCTGCCGCATCGGGCAACCTTGGGGCAACTGTGGCAATTTCCGGCATTTTTTCGGAAGACAAAGGTCTCCCCCTCGCCTGCAAACCCCTGCTTCGCTCCCTCGGCACGCCTGAGGGCGGCCTGGTCGGCAGCGTTATCGACCTCGGCCCGGGCCGCCTCGATGACTTCGACCGCGCGGGCGACACCGTGCGTGGCAAGATCGTCCTGGTCCGCCACGAATACCCGTTCTCCCCTACCCACATGCATCGCCGCCGCAAGTACGACCTGGCCGTCGCGCGCGGTGCGATCGGCTTCTTGATCGCCAATCCGCTGCCGGGCAAGGGTTTGCTGTCGGGCTCATCGGGCCGCGCGCGCGGCGGCCCGGGCATTCCCGCCGCTTATATCGACTTCGAGTCCGGCAAACGTATCGCCACAGCCTGCGCCGCCGGTCAGGCTCGCGTGCGCCTGGTCATCCATGGCGAAGAGCTGCCGGACGCATTGGCTGGCGTCGGCATCCTGGACCTGCCAGGCCGGACCGACGACCGCATCGTCATCAGCGCGCATATGGACGGCCACGACCTGGGGCAGAGCGCCCTCGACAACGCCACCGGGGTCGTCGTCGCGCTGGCTGCCGCGCGAGCCCTGGCGCCGCGCGTGTCCGATCGTACGCATGGTCTGCGCATCTGCTTTTTTCGGCCGAAGAATGGGCGCTGGCCGGATCGGCCCGCTACCTGGGCGGCCTGAGCGCCGAAGAACTCGGGCACCTCAAGCTGGACATCAATCTCGACACGGTCGCCGGGGATGACAGCCTGACCGCGCTGATCAGCGACTTTCCGGAACTGGAAGGATTCGTGGCGAACAGCGCGGCGCTGGCCGACGTGCCGGTGGCGACCTACCTGCCACTCATGCCGAACTCGGACCACGCCAACTTCGCGGCACACGGCATTCCGGCCATGCGCCTGCTGGCGGGTTTCGACAAGCCAGAGTCACGGGTCAACAACATCCTCTCGCCCGGCGACGTGCCATCGGTCGTGAAGGAATCGGAACTGCGGCAGGCCGTGAAGGTGACGTGCGCAATGGCCTGGCACGGCCTGACGATGTCAGGTCCGGAACTGGACGCCATGCAGCGCCGGACCGCCTGAGCACCAAGCCGCGCGCCAGGCGCTGCCCCGGCAGGCTGACCTGAACGCGATGGTCGGCCCACATCGATCAATGCGCGGCGGGTTGGCCCCGGCGCCGCGCAATGAACGCCCCCAGTTCCCCGACGATCCCGCGCCGGAAGGCCAGCACGCACACCACGAAGATGAGGCCGGTCACGATCGTGACCGACTCGCCCAGACCCGCAAACCACTCCACGCCCGTCATTCTGGCCAACGACGTGCCGAACTCGCCCACCTTGTTTTCCAGCAGCACGATGATGAAGGCCCCGATGATCGGGCCGATCAGCGTTCCCATGCCGCCGATGAGCGTCATCAGGATCACCAGGCCCGACACCTGCCAGACCGCGTCGCTGAGCGTGGCCGACACGAAAATGACGGCCTTGGTCGAGCCGGCGAGTCCCGCCAGCGCGGCGGACAGCACGAAAGCCAGCAGCTTGAACCGGTCTACGTCATAGCCCAGCGAGACCGCACGCGGCTCGTTTTCGCGGATGGCCTTGAGCACCTGGCCGAACGGCGAGTGCACCGTCCGGTAGATGATCGCCAGGCCGAGCACAAAGATGCCCAGCACCACGTAATACAAGGACAGATCGTTGCTCAGATCAACGACCCCGAGCAGCGTGCCGCGGGGAATCGACTGAAGGCCATCTTCTCCGCCCGTGAATGGCGCCTGCAGGAAGAAGAAGTACAGCATCTGCGCCAGCGCCAGCGTGATCATCGAAAAGTAGATGCCACTGCGGCGAATGGCCAGCGCGCCCATCACATAGCCCACGGCCGCGGCAACGGCCACGCCGAACAAGATGCCGAGTTCCGTCGGCAGCCCCCAGGTCTTGAGCGCATAACCGGTGGCATAGGCCGCGCTTCCCAGAAAGGCCGCGTGACCGAACGAGAGCAGGCCCGTGTACCCCATCAACAGGTTGAAGGCGCAGGCGAACAGCGCATAACACATGACCTTCATCACGAAGATCGGGTAGACGTTCATGAGCGGCAGCATGCCGGCAATGACCACCAGCACGGCGCAGGCCAGAAGTCGGCGGTTCATTTGGTTTTCCCGAAAAGGCCCGCGGGCCGGGTAAGCAACACCAGCACCATCAGCACGAAGACCACGGTGCTTGACGCTTCCGGATAGAACACCTTGGTCAGTCCTTCCACCACTCCCAACCCGAGCCCGGTCAGGATCGCGCCCAGGATGGACCCCATGCCGCCGATCACCACCACCGCGAACACCGTGATGATCAGGTTGGTGCCCATGAGTGGCGACACCTGCAGGATCGGCGCGGCCAGCACGCCGGCAAAGCCGGCCAGCGCCACGCCAAATCCATAGGTCAGGGTGACCATCAGCGGCACGTTGATCCCGAAGGCTTCGACCAGCCGCGGGTTCTCGGTGCCGGCGCGCAGATACGCGCCAAGCTTGGTGCGTTCGATCACGAACCAGGTCGCCAGGCAGATCACCAGCGAAGCGGCCACCACCCAGGCCCGATAGTTGGGCAGCACCATGAAGCCCAGATTGGTTGCGCCCCGCAACAGATCGGGCACCGGATAGGACTGGCCCGATACGCCAAAGAAACTGCGGAACAGGCCTTCGAGCAGCAGCGTCAACCCGAAGGTCAGCAGCAGCCCGTACACATGATCGAGCCGGTAGAGCCAGCGCAGCATCGTCTTTTCGATCACGATGCCGATCAGCCCCACCACCAGCGGGGCAACCACCAGCATGACCCAGTAGTTGATCCCGAAATAGGTCAGCCCCATCCAGGCGGCAAAGGCCCCGACCATGTACAGCGCACCGTGCGCGAAGTTGATCACATTCAGCAAGCCGAAGATGACGGCCAGGCCGAGCGAGAGCACGGCATAGAACGAGCCGTTCACCAGGCCAAGCAGCAGTTGCCCGAGCAGGGCCTGGGTCGGAATGCCGAAAATGTCTGTCATGACTTCTTCATGAGCGAGCACTTGGATTCAGCCGGCGTCGTGTAGACCTTGTCGCCGGGCAGCGTCTGCGCCACCTTGTAGTAGTCCCAAGGCGCCTTGGATTCAGCCGGCGTCTTGACCTGGAACAGGTACATGTCATAGACCATGCGGCCGTCGGCGCGAATGGTGCCGCCCTTGGCGAACATGTCGTTGACCTTGTTCGACTTGAACCACTTCATGACTTCGTCGCCGTCATCGGTGCCGGTGGCCTTGACCGCGTTCAGGAACAGCGATGCCGCCGAGTAGTCGGCCGCCTGCAGCGACGACGGCTTGCGCTTCACTTTCTGTTCGAACTTGGCGGCCCAGGCGCGCGAGTCGGCGTTCTGGTCCCAGTACCAGCCATCGGTCAGGTACAGGCCCTGGGTCGCCTGCAGGCCCAGCGTATGGATGTCGTTGATGAACACAAGCAGTCCGGCCAGCTTCATGCTTTTGGTCAGGCCGAATTCATTCGCTGCCTTGACCGAGTTGATGAAGTCGCCGCCCGCGTTCGCCAGGCCCAGCACCTGCGCCTTGGACGACTGCGCCTGCAGCAGGAAAGACGAGAAGTCGGACGAGGCGAGCGGTGCGCGGATCGCGCCGAGCACCTGCCCGCCATTGGCCTTGACCACCGTGCTGGTGTCGGCTTCGAGCGAGTGGCCAAAGGCGTAGTCGGCGGTCAGGAAATACCAGCTCTTGCCGCCCTGGGCCACCACGGCCGATCCGGTGCCGCGCGCCAGCGCGACCGTGTCATACGCATAGTGGACGATGTACGGGGAGCAGTCTTCATTGGTCAGGCGCGACGATCCGGCGCCGATCACGATGTAGGGCTTCTTCTTTTCGGTTGCGATCTTGGCCATGGCCAGGGCCGCCGCCGAGTTGGTCCCGCCGATCAGCATGTCCACGCCCTGCTGGTCGAACCATTCGCGGGCGCGGGCCGAGGCCACGTCCGGCTTGTTCTGGTGGTCGGCATACAGCAATTCGATCTTCTTGCCGTTGATCTGGCCGCCCGCGTCCGCGATGGCCATGCGGATCGCCTCGGCGCCCGCCGGCCCGTCGATGTCGGCATACACGCTGGACCCGTCCGTGATGAAGCCGATCTTGATCGTGTCGTTGGAGATCTTGGGCGCCTGCGCCTGCGCGGGAGCGCCAAGGGCAAGTCCGGTCGCCGCCAGGGCGGCAAGGATGCGGGTCTTCATGGTGTGTCTCCAGTCATGTGGAAAAGCGGGTCAGACGCCCAACAATTGATGCAGCGTGTCCTGCCGGGCGGCCAGCTCGGATGCCGCGAACGTCTCGACGATGCCGCCGTGCTCCATCACATAGAAGCGATCGGCCAGCGGCGCCGCGAAACGGAAATTCTGTTCGACCATGACGATGGTGTAGCCCCGCGCCTTGAGCGCCACGATCATTCGCGCCAGGGTCTGCACGATCACGGGAGCCAGCCCTTCGGAGATCTCGTCCAGCAACAGCAGATTGGCGCCCGTGCGCAGGATGCGCGCCACGGCCAGCATCTGCTGCTCGCCTCCGGACAGGCGCGTGCCGGGCGAATCCCGCCGCTCGTACAGGTTCGGGAACATGGCGTAGATGTCGTCGATCGACATGGCGCTGCCCTGCTCGGCCCGCGCAAGCGGCGGCGGCAGCAGCAGGTTTTCCTGGCAGGTCAATGACGAAAAGATGCCGCGTTCTTCCGGGCAGTAGCCCACGCCCAGATGCGCAATGCGGTGGGTGGGCATGTCGATGGCTTCGACGCCATGGATCTTGACCGACCCCTTGCGCGATCCGGTCAGGCCCAGCACGGCACGCAGCGTGGTCGTGCGGCCCGCGCCATTGCGGCCCAGCAGCGTGACGACCTCGCCCCGTTGCACTTCCAGATCGACGCCATGCAGGATGTGCGACTCGCCATACCAGGCGTTGAGTCCCTGCAGCTTGAGGGCCGCGGTCATGCATGCGCCCCTTCGAGTTCGGCGTCGGTCGTGCCCATATAGGCCTGCATCACCTCGGGATTGCGGGACACCACGTCATAGGTGCCCTCAGCCAATACCGCACCGCGCGACAGCACGGTAATCGTGTCGGCGATCGATGCAATCACCTTCATATTGTGTTCGACCATCAGGATCGTGCGGCCGGCGCTGACCTGCTTGATCAACTGCGTGACACGGTCGACGTCTTCGTGTCCCATGCCTTGCGTGGGCTCATCGAGCAGCATCAGTTCAGGTTCCATGGCCAGCGTGGTCGCGATTTCCAGGGCGCGCTTGCGGCCATAGGGCAGGTTGACCGCCAGCGTGTCGGCGAACGATGCCAGATCGACATCGGCCAGCAGTTCTCGGGCGCGCGGGTCGAGGCGGGTCAGGCGCTGTTCGCTGCGCCAGAAACGATAAGACTCGCCCGTTGCGCGCTGCAGCCCGATACGCACGTTTTCAAGCGCGGTCAGGTGCGGAAAGACCGCCGAAATCTGGAAGGAACGGATGATGCCGCGGCGGGCCACCTGGGCCGGACGTTCCCGCGTGATGTCATCGCCGTTGAACAGGATGCGCCCGGACGTGGGCGGCAGGAATTTGGTGAGCAGATTGAAGCAGGTGGTCTTGCCGGCCCCGTTGGGCCCGATCAGTGCATGGATGCTGCCGCGGCGCACCTTCAGGTTGACGTCGCTGACAGCGACGAAGCCCTTGAAGGCCTTGGTCAGGGACTGCGTTTCCAGTATCAGATCACTCATGGGGCGCAGGTCACAGGGTCGGGTGGATCCATTGTGGGGGAAATCCATGCCGTTGGAGCATAGGTGTTTGCCCGAGCGCCCATCCCTGAATACCGCCTGGGTCCCGACCGGAGGCGGCCTGCCCGCCCTGCGCGCCGATCGATGACCTGTCTTCAGCCTGTCTTCATTCCGGCTTGATCTGCGCCTTTTGCACGACCTCGCGCACCCGTGCCGCATCGGCATCGATGCGCGCCAGGAACTCCGCCGATGGCATGCCACCCGTTTCGGCGCCGTTCTCCGCAAACCGTTTCTTCACCTCGTCGAGCGCCAGGGTGGCCGCCACCTCGCGGTGCAAGGTCTGTACGACCGCGGCCGGCACGTCCTTCGGCGCGAACAACCCGACCCAGTTCGATGCGTCCACGTTCTTCACGCCCGCTTCCTGCGCCGTGATCCATTCCGGGTAGATGGGCGAGCGTTTGGCGGTGGTCAGGCCGATCACCTTGATGCGTCCGGATTTCAGGTGCGGCAGGATGGCCGGAACCGCCACGACACCCAGTGGAACCTCACCCGCGGCCACCGCCGCCACGGCGGGCGATCCGCCCTTGTACGGAATGTGCAGCAGCTTGACGCCGCCTTCCAGCGCGATCCATTCACCCGCCAGATGGTTGATGCTGCCGTTGCCCGGCGACGAATACGCGATGGTTCCGGGCGCCTGGCGCGCAGCGGCCAGCATTTCCGGAAACGTGTTGAATGGCGCGGAGCTGCTGGCGACGAGGAGCATCGGCGTGTCGTTGACCATCGTGATGGCGGTGAAGTCACGCTTCAGGTCATAGGGAATGTTCGGGAACATGGCGGGGTTCACCGCGAATTCGCCGGTGTGCGCCATCAGCAGGGTGTAGCCGTCGGCCGGCGCCTTCGCCACTTGCGTGACCGCGATAAAGCCGTTGCCGCCCGGCCGGTTTTCCACGACCACCTGCCAGCCCAGCCGCTCCGTCATCTTCTGCGCCAGCAGGCGAGCGGTCACGTCCACCACCCCGCCCGGCGCGAACGGCACGACCACCCGGATCGGCCGGGTCGGATAGCTGGCGGCCGGCGCCTGCGCCAGGGCCGCGGCGCATCCAGACGCCAGTCCCGCCAGCAATGCCAGCTTCATACCCACTGCGCCCAAGCGCCCCAGCCCGCTGCGTGTCATCCCGTGCTCCCTTGTGTGTGTCGATGGCCGGGTCTGCGCCCGGATAGCCCGCGCCGGCCGGCACGGTCATATCGGACGCATCATCAGACGCACGCGCGGGCGCCGCAAACGATCATTTCTCATGGGGGCGATGAACGGTTTTCATGGCCCGCCGCGGGCTAGCGGCTCCGCACGTACTTGAAGGTGCCCAGCGCCGTCGCAATCAGGATGCGGGAGTCGACCCAGGCTTCGCCGCGCGCAAAGAACACCGACTTGCCCTTGCGTTCCAGATACCCCTTGGCGGTGATGCGGTCGCCCAGTCCTTTGTCGAGGAAGTTCATGGTGAGCGACAGCGTAAAGCCGTGGATGGGTGTCGCCGCGTCCGGACTGTAGAGACCGGAATACCCGCAGGCGGCATCGAGCAGCGTCGATATCACGCCGCCCTGCAGCACGCGCTGGCGGTTCAGGACGGCCGGCGTGATCGCCATCTCGAACTCCGAGTAGCCTTCGCGCCAGACCGTATGCTCAACGTTCAGCAGTTCAAGAAAAGGATTGTCCACGACATGCTCGCAAGATGAATGGGTGAGGCCGGAATGGATGATAAACGCAGGATGGTTGTGCATCGCAACGATGATGCATACTGTCGCATCCCTCGTCCAGAGTCGCACACCGATCGCCCATGAGACCGTACCTGCCCTCCCTCCAGAGCCTGCTTGCTTTCGAAGCGGCCGCGCGCCACCTGAGCTTTACCCGGGCCGCGCAGGAACTGGAGCTTACGCAGACGGCCATCAGCCACCAGATCAAGACGCTGGAAGACCGGCTCGGCACCAAGCTGTTCGTGCGGGTGCGCAATGCGCTGTCCCTGACGCCCGCGGCGCGCGAATACCTGGTGTCGGTCAACGATGCGATCTCGGTGCTGTCGCTGGCCACCGAACGCACGCGCAAGAACAAGACCAATACGGTGTTGACGGTGACCTGTCTGCCCACCTACGCCACCACCTGCCTCATTCCCGCGCTGCCCGATTTCCAGGCACGGCATCCCGATATCACCGTGCATCTGGCCACTAGCGCGACCTTCGACGAGTTCGAGCGCAACACCTACGACGTGGCCATCCGCTACGGCTCGGGCCGCTGGCCGTCGGTGCGTGCCGACCTGCTGCATACCGAACAATTCTTTCCGGTCTGTGCACCGCGCCTGCTTGAAGGACTGGAGGGCCGGCAGCCGGTGGAAGTGCTGAAGGCCTTGCGCCAGGTCCGCACCTATTTTTATTCCATGTACCAGGACGACTGGCCCAAGTGGCTCGAAGCCGCGGGCCTGCCGCATGCCGAATTCCATGGCGAGTCGGTGTTCCATCTGCAACTGACGTCGCTCTCGGCCGCCGTCGAGGGCGTGGGCATCGCCATCGGCCGTACGCCGCTGATCAACCGCGACCTGGCGCGCGGCCAGTTGGTGGAACCATTCGATGTGCGGGTGAGTTCCAGTTCCAGTTACTACGTCACCTCGCCCACGTCCAAAAGCAAGCAGGACAAGGTGCGGGCCTTTCGTGACTGGGCGCTTGCGCATTTCGGCCATGCGACCTGACTCGCCGGCGACCGGGCCGCGGGCAATGCCGTCATGAGCGCCTCGACCCTGCCCTTCACGCCTCTTGATCGCCTGCTCGAGGCGCACCGTCAGCGCTTCGGCGCCAAGCCCGCCATCGTCGACGTCGACACCGGCGCCCAAATCGGTTTCGATGCGCTGGCCGGCACCGTCGACGCCATTGCGGCGCGGCTGGCGGCGCTGGGCGTACCGCGCGGCGGCCGGGTGATGCTTGTCGGTGACAACGGCCTCGACAAGCTGCTGATGTGGCTGGGGGCATGGCGGATCGGCGCGGTGGTCTGTCCGGTTGACCTGACATTCATCGGCGCCGCGGCGACGGTGCCCATGCTGCAAGCCATCGACCCGGTGCTGCTGCTGCTGTGCGGCGAGGACCGCGGGGTGGAGGGGCTGCCAGCGCCGTGGCGCAGCCGGGTGGTCCTGTGGGGGCGGGGGACCCCGCAAAACAGGTCGGCGGCGTGGCAGCCAGGCTCGCTATCCAGAGCCGTCACCGATCCGATGGCAAGCCCCGCTGCCGACACGCCTCATATCGATCTGGCCCGCATCCTGGTTGACCCTCCCGCGGCTTTCCCGCCGCTTGCGCCCGCCCCGGGACCGGATGATCTGGCCGCCATGTGCTGCACATCCGGCACGACCGGGTTGCCCAAGATCATCGTGTATGACCATGCCGCCTATTGGTACAACGGGCTGTCGGGGGTGGACTTCCTGAACCTGTCGGCCGGCGATCGTTGGCTGGAATTCCGGTCCTTCAACTGGTATTCGGCACAGATCCTCAGCCTGATGCCTTTTCTGCAGACCGGCATGACGCTGCATGTGGCCAGGCGGTTCTCTCGCAGCCGCTTTGCGCAATGGATCGCCGCGCACGCCATTACCGGGTGCGCTGCCGTTCCGGCCGTCATCAATATCCTGCTGGCGGATGGCCGGGGGCCTGGTGTGAACGACCTGCGCGGCCTGCGCATCATCACGAGCAGCACAGGCCCCCTGTCGCCCGTGCAATGGGAACGCTTCGAAGCGCGTTTTGGCGTGCCGCTGATGAATCTGTATGGATCGTCCGAAACCGGCTGGGTGGCCGGCAACCGCCCGGACCGCCACGCCTTCGGCACCGTCGGGCAACGCGCCCTGCACGCCGATGTCAGCATCGTAAATACGGACGGCGTGCGGTGCGCGCCAGGCCAGGAAGGCCAGATCGTTGCATGCGGCATCCAGTTGGCCTTGGGTCAATGGACCATGGAAGGCACTCTGCTCCCCATACGCGGCGGCCCCTATCGGACACGCGATGTCGCGGTCGAAGACGACGCCGGCTTTCTGCGCATCGTGGGCCGGAGCGACGACCTGATCATCCGCGGCGGGGTCAAGATGCTCCCGCAGGAAATCGAAGATGTGCTGCTGTCCTATCCCGGCGTGATCGATGCGGCCGCAATGGGCCGGCCCGACGCCATCTTTGGGCAGGAAGTGGTCGGCTTCGTGGTGCCGTCACCGGCGGCTCCGTTCGATGCGGACGTTTTGCTTGCCCACGCCGCCGCCCGGCTGCCGAATGAAAAGACGCCCAAGGAAATCATCGTGGTCGATGCCCTGCCGCGCAGCGATCGGGGCAAGCTGCTGCGCGACCGGCTCAAGAGCTTGTGGTGGACCGCCACCCAGGGGGACAGGTCAGACGACGAATCGGAGTAGCCGGTGCCGGCCCGCTGGCGGTGCATCATGATCCGCCAGCACCTGGCTTCGTCGACAGTCGCTGCTTACCTGCACTATGGGCGATGCGCCACCATCTGCACTTCGACCAGCGCACCGTAGTGCAGCTCGGGCACCGGCACCACCGCACGCGCCGGGCGATGGTCACCGAACACTTCGGCATAGATGCGGTTGAAGTGCGGCCAGTGCGCGGTGCCGACGATGTAGGCGGTGCATTGCGCCACATCGGTCAGCGAACAACCAGCCGCTTCCAGTACATGAGTGCAGCGGTTCAGTACTTCGCGCACCTGAGCTTCAAAGTCTTCCTTGATCGTGTCGCCGGGCAGCACGCCCGACACGTACACCACGCCGTTGGCATGCACGGCCTGGGAATAATGACCGCCCGGGGCGGGTACTTTGTCGCTCTTGATGAAGTCCATGGTTCCTCGTTGTGTCATGACCGCGACCACCACCGCGACGGCTTGGCCGCGGCGTCGCCCGCAGCATCGGATGCCGTGCCTTCCGTCGCCGATGCGTGCGCCTCGGCTTCGGCTGGGGCGGCGACCACCTTTGAAAACCGCGTGAAGAATTCGTCGGCCATTTTCTTGGCTACGCCGTCGATCAGCCGCGCGCCCACCTGGGCCAGCTTGCCGCCCACTTGCGCCTGCACCGAATAGGTCAGCGACGTGCCCGCGTCGACCTCCGCCAGCGCCACCTGCGCGCTGCCCTTGCCGAAGCCCGCCGCGCCGCCCGAGCCCGTGAACGCCAGCTTGTACGACACCGGCGGTTCGATGTCGGACAGGGTCAGGGCGCCGTTGAAGCGCGCCTTGACCGGGCCGACCGACGCCGTCATCACGACCTTGTACGCATTGTCGCCCTCCGGTTCGAAGGTGTCGCAACCGGGCACGCACTGCTTGAGCACCGCCGGATCGTTCAGTGCGTCCCACACCTGCTCGCGGGGCAGGGCCAGGATCTGTTCGCCTTTGAGTTCCATCAATGCACTTCCTCGAGTGTGGCGCGCCGCAGGGTCGCGGCCAGTTGAACGGCCTTGATGATTTCCGGATAAGCGCCGCATCGGCACAGGTTACCCGACAGCGCATTGCGGATCTCGTCTTCCGAAGGATCCGGATTGCGATCCAGCAGCTCGCGGCTCATCAGGATGAAGCCCGACGTGCAGAAGCCGCACTGGAAGGCGCCGCATTGGATGAAGGCCTCCTGGACGGGGTCGAGCGTGCCCGACGCATCCAGATGCTCGACCGTCATGACCTCCGTGCCATCGGCGAACGGCGCGGGGTACAGACAGCCCGATACGCTCTGCCCATCCACGATCAGGGTGCAGCACCCGCACAATCCCTGGCCGCAGCTTTCGCGGCAGCCCACCAGCGCATACCGGTCGCGCACCACTTCCAGCAGGGTTTCATTGGTCTCGACTTCGACCGACACCGGCTCGGCGTTCAGCACGAAGTGAATCACGGTGGATGTCGCACTCATGTCATTCCTCGTCGGATAGGGGTTCGTTGCGGGCCGCGGCCATGGCGCGGTAGACCGCTTCCGGACGCAACGGCAGTGAGGTCAGGCGCACGCCAACGGCGTCTTCGATCGCCTCGGCAATGGCCGACGCCACGCCAAAGGTCGCGCTTTCGCCCACGCCCTTGGCGCCGAAGGGGCCATTGGTCTGATAGGCATCGGCGATTTCGCGGCCGATGACGTGCGGGATGTCGTGGATGCCCGGGATCTTGTATTCCGAGAACGAAGCGTTGCGCAGTTGCCCCTGTTCATCGAACTCCATGTCTTCGAGCAGGGCGCTGCCCAGCTGCATGATGGCCGCGCCCGAAATCTGCGTGTCCACGACCAGCGGGTTGATCGCCGTGCCGCAGTCCACGACGTTTTCGTAGCGGATCACCTTCAGCTGGCCGGTTTCGGTATCGACTTCGATCTCGACGCCGCAGGCACCCACCATCCAGTTCGGCGTGATGTTCTCGGACTGCCCCGTGTCGTGATCCGGAGACTTGTAGGTCGGAATGTAGCTGCCAACCCCCACGATGTTGCCCGCCTGCATGCCATACTTCCTGGGCAGTACCTGCGCGGCGGTGGCAGTGGCGGGCAAGCCGACCTGCAGCGCCAGGGCTTCCAGATTGGCTTTGGCGTCCTCGGCCGCCAAGCGCACCGCATGGCCCATGTGGAAGGTCGACCGCGATCCCAGGGTGGCCATGTCGTACGGCGTCACATCGGTATCCGGATGGATCACCTTGATGCGTTCGGCTGGGATGCCCAGGACGTCGCCCGCCATCATGGCAATGGCGGTGTCCGAACCCTGGCCCATGTCCACGGTGCTGGAATACACGACGCAACTGCCGTCGGCCGACAGGTTGACGATCGCAACCGACGTGGTCGGCGCCACGCAGGCCTTGAACCCGATGCCGATACCGCGTCCCCGGCGCAGCTTGGGCGTGCCGCGGTCGAATGGCGCGTCCCAATTCATCCGATCGGCGATCCGGTCCAGGCATAACGTCAACGCCGCGTCATGCATGATGGTGCCGGTCGGGTGCGCCCTGCCTTCGCGCAACAGGTTCTTGCGGCGGAAGGCAACGGGGTCCATCTTCAACGCGCGCGCAATGATGTCGGCCTGGCTCTCGTAGGCCCATACCATTTGCGGAATGCCGAAGCCGCGGAACGCGCCGGCCGGCGGCAGGTTGGTGTAGACCGCGTACGAGTCGATGCTGACGTTGTCGATCTCGTAAGGGCCCGTGGCCGTAAAGCCTGACTTCTGCGTGACGCGCGGGCCGATGTCGGCCACCGCGCCGCCGTTCCACCATACCTCGCATTCCCGGCCGGTGATCTGGCCTTCCTTGGTCACCGCCGTCTTCATGCGGAAGGTGGTGGCGTGCTTGGTGATCGTGAAGAACTGCTCTTCCATCGTCAGCGCCACGCGCACCGGGCGGCGCACGAGCAGGGCCAGTGCGGCCGCCAGGGCCTCGAGCTTGATGTACAGCTTGGCGCCGAAGCCGCCGCCCAGGATCCCGGTGCGCACGCGCACCTTGTTCTCCGGCCAGCCCAGCAGGCGCGCGATTTCGATGCGCACGAACGACGGGCTTTGCGACGCGGTGTGCAGCGTGATCGCGTCGTCAAAGGGTTCGGCCACGCTGATCATCGGTTCGAGCGGCGTATGCATCACCTGTTGCGTCCGGAAAGTGTGCTCGAACACATGGTCGGCTTCGGCAAACGCCTTGGCCACATCGCCCTTGCGCACCCGGAAATCCAGCGCGACGTTGGTCTGCGTGCGCCCTTCCAGGTGCTTCAGGTCCGGAAAGGTGCCGGCAGGCTTGAGCCGGTCATGCACCACCACGTCGGGCGACCACGCCTGCACTTCGTCGAACACGGCAGGCAACTCGTCGTAATCCACAACGATCAGGTGCAGCGCTTCTTCGGCCACGTGCGGGTCGTCCGCCAACACCACGGCCACCGGCTCGCCCACATAGTGCACCTTTCCGATCGCCAGGATGGGCTGGTCATGAAAGGCAGGCCCGAAGTACGGTTCCGGGATGATGCGCAGCACGTCTTCGGACGTGATCACCGCGTGCACACCCGGCATGGCGCGCGCGGCGGACGTATCGATGCCGCGCAGGTGCGCATGGGCCACCGGGCTGCGAAGGATCTTGGCGTGCAGCATGCGCGGCAACACCAGGTTATGGATGTATTCGGCGCGGCCCGTGACCTTGCTGCGGGCCTCGAGGCGCCCCAGCGACCGGCCGACCTGGCGCGTCTCCTGCTTCATCCCGTCATGGGTCATTGCGTCATTGGCGTTCATGCATGTTCCTTGCTGTCAGACGCCGCGATCGCCTTGCGGACCGCGCGGCCCAGGTACACCCGCAGCAACTGTTTCTTGTAGGCGGCCGACCCGTGCGCATCCCCGACGATGTCGAGCTGGCGCGCGGCGCTGTCGCCGGCGGCACGCAGCAGGTCGTCGGTCAGCGACTGGCCGCGCAGCAGGGCCTCGGCGTCGGTCAGCCGGGTCGGCCGGTCGGTGGCCGCGCCAACGATCAGGCTGGCGTCCCTGATCGACTCGCCCGCCATGTCGAGCACCACCGCCACCCCCAGCGCGGGCCAATCATGCGCGGCACGCGTCGTCACCTTCATGTACGCAGCATGCTGACGGCCTTGCGGCGGCACCACGATCCGGGTGATCAATTCGTCGCGCCTCACCACGGTTTCGTAGTAGCCGGTGTACAGGTCTTCGACCTTGACGGTGCGTTCTCCCGTGGGGCCGGTCAGGACCACACTGGCGTTGAGCGCGCTCAATACGGGCGGCATGTCCATGTGCGGGTCGCCATGGGCCAGGTTGCCGCCCAGCGTCGCCACGTTGCGCACCCGGATGTTCGAGAGCGTCTTGAAGGTGCGCGTCAGCACGGGCCAGCCTTGCTGGACGAGGGGCGAATGCTCCAGGCTGGACAGCGTCGCGAAACCGCCGATGGCAAGATGCCCGTCGGCGCCCACCGAGACTTCGGAGTGGGTCGCTTCCAGGCGGCGGAGACTGACCATGCGCGTCAGCTGGAGCACGCCGGCTTTCATCATCAGCATGACCGCGGTGGCGCCGCCAACCGGGCGCACGCCTGGATCGTCCGGATCCAGCAGCGCAATGGCCTCGGGCAGCGTGGTCGGAACCACGAATTCAAAGGGAGCCATACAGTCGTCCTGTCAGGCGCGCGCGCCAAGCAGGCGGCGCAGGTGGTCGGCGATGATCTCCGGGGTCTCGAGCGGCGTCAGGTGGCGCGCGCCCGGGATCTCGGTCAGGGTCGATTGGGGAATGCCTTCGTGCATCGCACGAGACATGGCGGGCGTTGCGGCGTAGTCTTCCTCGCCCACCACCACCGCCGTCGCAGCGGTGATCTTGCCCAGCTGCGAACGGCCGTCATAGGCGCCCAGCATGCGGCAGGTGGCCGCAAAGGCCTGCACGTCATTGCGCAGAAAGGTGTCGATGCAGCGCTGCACGACCTCGGGGTGTTCTTCGCGAAAGCGGTCGCTGAACCAGCGCGTCTTCTGAAATTCGAGCAGCGCGCCCAGACCTTCTTTCAGCCCGCGTTCTGCACGGGCATTCCAGTCGGCCGGCGCGGTCTCGCCGTACCAGGCAGTCGTGTCGATCAGGCCAGCGCCTCGTGTCAGATCGGGGTTGTCCGCCGCGAACTGCAGCGCGACGCAACCGCCCATCGACGCGCCCGCGATCACGACGTCGGACCACTGCAGCGCGTCCACCACGTCTTTCATGTCTTGCGCGAACAGCTCTACGGTAAACGGGGTGCCTGGCTTGCCTGACAGGCCGTGACCCCGGGCATCCACCGCAACGATGCTGGCCTCATTGGCCAGCAAGGCGACCACGGGGTCCCAGAAGTGGCGGTCCATGGCCAGTGAATGCACCAGCAGCAGCCGTGCCGGCGCGCTGGCGTTGCGATAGTGGGTGTAGGCGATGGCCGTGCCATCGCGCGTGGTGACGGTACTGCTCTGGCTGTCTTGCTGAGTCTGGGAAGTCATCAGGGTCTCGGGGGTTCAATGGCGCAGGGATTGGACGATCACGGGACGGTCCGGCCGCCAGGGTGATGCCATGATGCGAGCGCCGGGCGCAGTGCGGCAAACGATCATTTCTCATGGGCGGCATGAATGGCTTTCATGCCGCCGCGGCATGGCGTGGCGTCAGTCGACCTTGCCCACCTTCTGCACCGCGCGGGTCAGCTTCTCGGCGTCGGCCGCCCAATACTTCCGGAACTCGGCCGTATCCAGGTACATGACCGGGATGCCGGCGCCTTCGATCACTTTGTTGACCTTGTCATCTTCGGCGGCTGCCTTGGCGGCCACGCGCAGCTTCTCGATCACGGCGGGCGGCGTGCCCGTCGGCACGAACAGTCCCGACCACTGCGCGAACTCGACGGGATAGCCTGACTCGGTCAGGCTCGGCACGTCAGGCATGGACTGAAGACGGCCTTCGCCCCAATGCGCCAGCACCTTGACTCGCCCCGACTTGACGTGCGGCGATACCGAGGCCGGCGATACCGCCATGGCATCGACCTGCCCGCCCATCAACCCGATCAGCGCAGGCCCCGCCCCGGTATAGGGCACGTGTTGCATCTTCAGGTCGGCCTGGGCCCGAAACGCTTCCATGAAGATGTGCAAGGTGCCATACGTGCCCGACGACCCATAGCTGATCTCACGCTTTTTCGCATCGGCCACGAAGTCGGCCAGGTTCTTCCACGGCGCGTCGGCACGCACGGCCAGCACCGTCGGATCCGCCGTGAAACGCGCGACCGGGGTCACCTGGTTGACCTGGTACATGGGCGGCCGGCCAGACAGCTTGTCGGCCTCGGGAATGATGGAAATGGACGGCAAGGCCATCAGGATCGTGTAGCCATCGGGCGTCGACTTGGCGGCATGGGCAATGCCCACGCCCCCGCCTGCTCCGCCCCGGTTTTCGACGATCACCGGCTGCTTGAGCGCGCGGCTCATGGCCTCGGCCACCGGGCGCGCCACGGTGTCGTTCACGCCTCCCGGCGGGAATGGCACGACCATGGTGATCGGCCGGGTCGGCCAGTTGCTGTCCGCCGCCTGGGCCCACGCGGCAGGCGCCGCCGACATGCCATAGGCGAGCAGAGCCGCGCACGCGGCGTGCAATGTGTGGTGCATAACGCTTCCTTAACGATGCGGCGGGGCGATCAGCCCAGCACGTGGCGCCACTTGGCGAGAACCTGCTGCTGCAGTTCCTTGCTGGCTTCGGCCACCGCGGGAAACTGGGCCAGGAAGTCGTAGGGACGGCAGGCGTCGATGATGGCCTTGGACGTCAGCGGGGCCGACGTGGTGTAGGCGATCGACATGGGATCATTCTTCGATCCCATGCCACGCTTGATGATGTCGATATCGATATCGGGATCGGTGCGGGTGGCCACGGCCCACATCACCTCCTGCAGGTTCGACGGGTCGATGTCTTCATCAACGACCACCGAATAGCGCGACATATACGCGCCGACGCCGCACTGACTCAGGATGTGCCCGGCCTGCCTGGCATGCCCCGCATACCGCTGACGAATCGCCACTACATTGAACATGCGCGCGCCGCCGATCTCGTGCGCCCACAGCGCCGCCACATCGGGTACGCCAGCCGCCTGCAAGGCATCCATCAGCAGGGCCGACCGCATCACCGCCTTGGAATAGGAATAGTCATTGGGCGGCTTGGCCGGCGGGCTGCCCAGCAGGATGGGGCGGTTGCGGTAGTAGATGCGCTCGATCGTGACCACCGGCGCGGTCGCGGCCTTGCCAGGGTAGTAGCCATGGAACTCCCCGAACGGGCCTTCGATCCGTTCATCGCCCGGATGCGCCCAGCCTTCGATCACGATCTCGGCATGCGACGGGATCGGCAGTCCGGTCAGCGGCGCATCCACCACTTCGACCGGCTTGCCCAATATGGCGCCGATATAGTTGTATTCGCACATGCCGAAAGGCACTTCGATGCCCGAAATCAGATAGCCCAGCGGATCGCAGCCCACCACGATCGCCACCGGGAACGGCTTGCCCGCCTTCATGTACTTGTCGTACTGGATCGCGCCGTGCTTGCCGGGGATCATGTCCAGGCCCACATGGTTGCGATCGTGAACCATCACGCGGTACGTGCCGACGTTGACCCAGTCCGAATCCAGGTCGCGCGTCACCACCATGCAGCCCGTACCGATATAGCGGCCGCCGTCCTTCTCGTGCCACAGGGGTGACGGGAACTTGAACAGATCGACGGCTTCGTCCGCGTCGGTGTTCTCGAATACCGGGCCGCTTTCCACGGTGACCGGATTGAAGTTGGCGGCGGCGGCCTGCCATTGCCGAGGCCGGCCACGCAAGGTTTCGACCAGGCCGCCATGCGTGCGCTGCAGATCCAGCCGCAGCAACGACGACAGGCGCGCCGGACTGCTGGTGCTGCAGGTCAGTACCCGGAAGCCCGGCGAGTAATCGGGAATGTCGTCGAACAGCAGGGCATGGGGCACTGACTTCTTGACGTTCAGTTCACTGATCGCACCCAGTTCGAGGTTCCAGTGCGCACCACTCACTTCCGTCAGTTCGCCAAACTCGCGCACGTGCTCGAGCCAGGCGCGCAGGTCCAGGGGATGGGCATCCGCGGCAAGGGTCATGACAGGTCTCATCGTTATGGTGGGCGGAGCCTGCTGCCCCGCACGCGCGCTGCATCATTGCGGCAACGCTGTCAGGGCACACCATAGGACCTCGGCCGGGCCTTGGGCAAACGATAGCTTTTCATGGCCTGCATGAAATTCGCTCATCTTGCCGGCGGGCTTCAGGCCGCCGAACCGTACAACTGAGCTTCCCGCTGCTTCAGAATGTCGGCCAGTTCGAGATTGAAGAAGGAAGCCGTTTCGCCGTCAAAATACGGTCCGGCATGCCATGTGCCAAGGTTGAGCATGATGGCAACGTCACCGGAATGAACTGGCGGGTGTGTGCAAATTGCTGGGCACACCGGGCAATCCGGTGCCCCGACCATCGTTCTAGCCAGGAATCTCGGGCTCCACCAGCTGCGCCAGCATCACCAACGATTCCTGCCACCCCAGGTGACACATCTCGGCCGGGATGATTGCCGGAATCCCTTCCTGGACGATCTCCACGTCCACGCCGCACAGGACCGGGCGCAGCGTGACCGTGGTCTGCATCACGCCGGGCAGATTGGGATCATCAAAAAGGCCCGTGTAGCGCAGGCGCTCATTCGGCACGAGTTCGAGGTATTCGCCGCCAAAACTGTGGCTGGAACCGGTGCCGAAGTTGGTGAACGACATCCGGTAGGCGCCGCCAACCTTGGCATCCTGCGCATGCAGCCTGGCGGTAAAGCCGAACGGCGGCAGCCACTTGACCAGGGCGTCCGGATCAAGAAAGGCGCGGTACACGCGGTCGGGCGTGGACTTCAGTACACGGTGGAATCGAACCGTCGTTGTGGTCATGATCAATCATCCTGAAGAAAGAGGACAGCCCTCCGTCCCCACGACGATTATCGGCCACCACAATCGACATGTCGCCTGCGCCTGACAACGTGGCGCTTATTGCAGCGTGATCCCCGATGACTTGATCACCTTGGAATACCGTGCGTAGTCATCGCGCAGCGCGGCATCGAACTGCTGCGGCGTGCCGCCCGAAATGCCGTAGCCCTGGCTTTCGACGGACTTGCGTACGTCGGGTTGCGCCAGCACCGCCGTCACATCGCGGTTGAGTTTCTCAACGATCTGGCGAGGCGTGCCCGCCGGTGCGAGAATGCCTTGCCAGCTTTCGACGTCAAAGCCAGGCACGGCCACTTCGGCGATGGTCGGGACGTCGGGCATGGCCGGCGAACGGTAGGACGTCGTGACCGCCAATGGGATCAGGCGGCCGGCCTTGATGTATTCCGTCACAGCCGCGGCAGTGATGATGGTCGCGTCCACATGGCCCCCCATCACGTCGGTCGCGGCGGGGGCGCCCCCGGCATAGGGAATGTAGTTGACCTGGATGCCCAGGCGCTGCCGCACCATTTCGTGGGCGATGTGAGCGATGCCGCCGCTGGTGGGCAGGGCGACGCTGACCTCGCCCGGCTTCTTCTTGGCCAGGGCCACATAGTCTTGAAAGGTCTTGACGCCCAGCGACGGTTTGACGACCAGCACCTGCGGATTGACGATGGCCCGGATCACGCCGGACAGATCGTCGAGCGTGTAGCCCGGCTTGGCATACATGGCCAGGTTCAGCACCACGGCATCGCTATGCAGCAAAAGGGTGTAGCCATCGGGCTTGGATCGCGCCACGCGCGCCGCACCTATCGTGCCGCCCGCACCCGTGATGTTCTCGACCAGCACGGTCTGGCCCCACTGAACCGCCAGCTTTTCCGCAATGACACGCGCGATCTTGTCGGTGCTGCCCCCGCGGATACCGGCACGATGAAGCGCACGGGCTTGTCGGGGAACGGGGCAGCCGCCGGTTCCGCTGCCAGCGCCGCGCCGGGTAGCAGCAATGCCGCCGCCAGCGACAGCAGCGTGCGGCGGCGCGTGGCCCCTCGCGCGGGCCTTGGACTTGCAGGCCGCAGGGTTGCAGGCCGCGAGGTTGCAGGCCGTCTTGCGGCCAATGTCGTTGTCATGGTCATGGTTCTCCCCTCCCCCTCCGTAATCAGTGTGGAAGCCGAAACGACGCAAGTTCGCTGGCGTCCAGCCGCGCGATCAGGCCGGTTTCCCAGGCCAGATACTGGCGCGCCGCCTCGCGATTGCCGTCGTGGCGATCGTGGACAAAAAACAGGTAATCGATGGACTCGGCGTTGGACGGCACATCAGGTGTCGCCACCACGGCCAGGCCCGCGGCCCTCCAGGCAGCGGCGTCGCCAGACAGCCAGCGGCCACCCTCCGCCAGGCCGGCGTCGGCCGCGGCCAGCGCCGCCACGCGGGCATCGTCGGCCACCCACACGACCGGACGGTTGTCATCCGCAACGATCGCGGCCACGCGCGGACGGATCGCCCACACGGCGCCATCGATATGCCCGGCGCGGTATTTGGTGCTGGCACGCACGTCCACCAATCGCAGCTGTCCCGCGGCAAGCCCCGCCGCGACCTCCGCGGCGATGATCGCGGGCAGCGCGGCGACACCCGCGCTGCCGCCGTTGCCAGCGTGGGCGGCGGCCGGCGGAGCCAGCGGCAGATCGCCCTTCAGCACCACCGCGTCGTGTCCGATCTGCCGCAGCCACGCTGCCGTCAACGGCGCGCGGATACCGTCCAGGTCGATCAACACCAGACGCGCGCCGCGCACGCCAACGTATTGGTCCGTGCCCTGCAACAACTGGCCGCCCGGCGCATGCTGCGCGCCAGCCACCGTGCCTGCCGCAAACTCTTCAGGCGTGCGCACGTCCAGCAGGAAGGTGCTGCGTCCGGATTCGTTCTGCCATGCCTGCAGCTGCGCCAGATCGATAGCTACGGCGCCATGCCGCTCAGCCTGGTCGGCCGCGGCGGCGCGCCGGTCGGCCAGCCGGGGGTCGTCCGCATCCACCTGCGGATAGCGGCGCGAGCTGCCATGCTCCAGCTGCAGATCGTTCAGGTACCAGCCCTGCGTGCCGTTCTCCAGGGCGTAGACCGGGTTGCGCACGCCTGCGTTGATCAGTGTCTGCGCACCAATAATGCTGCGGGTGCGGCCCGCGCAGTGGATCACGATCGGTGTCGTGTCGTCCGTCACCAGCGAATGGATGCGGTACGGCAGCTCGGCATTCGGGCAGCAGATCGCGCCCGGAATGTTCATTTTCTGATATTCCTCGAAGGGCCGGCCGTCCAGCACGACCACCCGATCGCCGCGCTGGAACATGGCGTCCAGTTCCTGCGCCTGGATGCGCGGCGTGTCATACGCGTGCTCGGCCAGTTCACCAAAGGTCTTGGACGGCAGGTTCACGCCCTGGAACAGTTCGAAGCCCGCGGCGCGCCAGCCGTTCACGCCATGCTCCACGGCGTGGACGTCGGTATAGCCAAGCGCCGCCAGGCGGGCGGCCGCGCGCGCCGCGACGCCATCGTCGTCATCGAGCAGGACGATGCGCGTGCTGCGCCTCGGCACGAGCCGCGTCACGTCGATCTCGAGCCGGCTGTACGGCGCCGACACCACGAAAAAGGGATGGCCTTCGCCGTACTGACCGTGCTCACGCACGTCCAGGAAAGCGATCTCGTTGCCGTCCTGCAGCCATTGCTTGACGGTCAGTGCACTGATGATTGATGTCATTGGGACATGCCTGATGGAAAGTCGAATCGGAAAGAGGCAAGCTGCCAGGCGGGGAGGCCCGAGCATGGAATTGCGCTCACGGATACCAAGGGGCAGTCCCGATTCTAGAGTCGCGCATTCTGCTGGAACAATGCAGATCGGCAAACGAACCTATAAGTCTTTACTAATAGCTATGGCTTTTTTTGACCTGGGGCTGCTGCGCACCTTTGTCGCGATCGTCGATCACAAGACCTACGTCGCAGCCGCCGAAAAAACCCACCGCACGCAGTCCGCGCTAACGCAGCAGATGCAGCGGCTCGAAGCGCAGGTAGGCAAGCCCCTGTTCGAGAAATCCGGACGGCACAAGCGCCTGACGCCAGCGGGAGAGACCCTGCTGGTTTACGCCCGGCACCTGCTTGCCGTGAACGAGGAAGCCTGGCGCGCGCTGACCGATCGCGATCTGGTGGGGTCCCTGCGTGTGGGCGCGCCGCAGGACGTCGCCGACACCATCCTTCCTCCGCTGCTGGCCAGCATCGCCCGCAGCGCGCCGCAACTGGCGATGGAAATCCATGTCGGACGCAGCCCTTTCCTAATGGAATCGCTCCATCGTGGCGAGCTGGATCTGACCGTGTCGACGCGCAAGGACACCACGCTGGAAGGCATGGTGTTGCGGACGTCGCCCACCGTCTGGATTGCGGCATCCGATTACGTTCATGCATCCGACAAGCCCGTGCCATTGATCATTGCCGATGAACACAGCCTGTTCCGCCGCCTGGCGATCGAAGCGCTCGAGACCGCGGGTGTGCCCTGGCGGACGGCGTACATGGCGCCGCACCTGATCGGCATCAAGGCTGCCTTGCGCGCCGGCCTGGGCATCACCGCGCGTTCGGTCGAATTGCTCGGCCCCGACATGCGCGTGCTGGGCGAACGGGAAGGCCTGCCCCGCTTGCCCGATGTGTCGTACTACCTGTGGATGCGCCCTGACGTTCTGAATCCGCTGACACGCCAGGTGTACGAGATGCTGAAGGCATCGATGCGCTGACACTCCCCCTACAATGGCTTTCCTATTCGTGTCGCGGAGCCGTCTTCTTGAGCGATCCCACTACCCTCGCCCTGGGCGGCAATATCCGCAGCACCCGGATCCTGAAAGGCCTCAAGCTGCGAGAGGTGGCCGACCGGGTCGGCTGTTCCGAAAGCATGCTGTCCAAGGTCGAGAACGGCAAGATCACGCCGTCGCTGCGGCTGCTGCACAAGGTGGCCAGCAGTTTCGGCACCACCGTGCCCGACCTGCTGGCGGCCCGGGACGACAACCACATCGTGTCGCGCGCCGGAGAACGGCAGGCGCTTGCGATCGATGCCAAGGGATCGCATGTCGAACGGCTGGTCGCGCCCGATGGCGACCATCTGCTGGAAGGCCATCTGCATGTGATCGCACCCGGGGGCGGCAGCGAAGGCGTCGTTGCGCACGAAGGCGAAGAGGTCGGCTATGTGGTCGAAGGGCAGCTTGAATTGACGGTCGGACACGAAACCTTTCTGCTCAAGGCCGGCGATTCGTTTTCCTTCCGGTCCGAGATCGCCCACCATTACCGGAACGCCAGCAAGAAGCCCGCGCGCGTGGTCTGGGTCAGCACACCCGGCCGTCGCAGCAACGATCCGTCGTCTTTCGACGTCCGCAGCCAGCGCCGCAAGCCGCGCTAAAGCCGCGCGTGGGTAGAACGCCGCGTCGCACCGGGGGTTCCCTTGCGGACTTCGCGAACGCCTGGTCACCCCGGAAAAATGTAAACGCCGATTGACGCCACGCGCGCCTCGCCGCTAAATTCAAGTCACTTGATTTTCAGTCAATCGACTTGAAGACCGGGAGGCGCCCGCATCGCCGGGCCCGTCACAACCCGGGTCGGAGACAGTCTTTGCTTCACGGATGCCGGTCGTCGCCACGACACGGCAGCATGTTTTCCCAGTCCGGAGAAATCGCCGTATGAACAAGCTGATCCTTGCCGTCCTGGCCGGCGCGCTGTGCGCCGCCGCCCTTCCCTCCGTCGGTGCGGCGCAAGCCTATCCCGACAAGCCGATCCGCGTGATCGTGCCCTACCCACCTGGCGACCTGGCCGACATCATCGCGCGGCTGATCGGTCCCAAGGTCACCGAACAGCTGGGCCAGCCGGTGGTCGTGGAAAACCGTCCTGGCGCGTCGGGCATGGTCGGTCTGCAGAACGCCACCCAGGCCGCTGCCGACGGCTACACGCTTGTGCTTGGCCAGATGGGCAGCATGGCCGTCGCACCCATCATCAACAAGCAGCCCTTTGACGTGCGCGACGCCTTCGTGCCGGTGGCCATGGCCTACACCAACTATCTGATGCTGGTGTCGCATCCGGACTTTCCCGCCAAGACACTTCCCGACCTGATCGCGTATTCCAAGGCCAATCCCGGCAAGGTCAGCCTGGCGACCAATGGCGAGGGCGGCTTCCCCCACCTTGCCGTCGAATTGCTCAAGCGCCAGACCGGCTTCTCCTTCACCCACATTCCGTACAAGGGCAGCAACCAGAGCGTGACCGACGTGATCGGCGGGCAGGTACCGCTGACCATCAGTGGCGCATCGAGCATGAACCCGCATGTGAAGGCGGGCCGCCTGCATGGCATCGCGATCACTGCCCGCGAGCGTTCCCGTATCACCCCGGAGGTCCCCACCTTCAAGGAAGCGGTGCCCGACTACGATGCGCTGGGCTGGTTCGGATTCTTTGCCCCCAAGGGCACACCCGACGCGATCATCAGCAGGCTGAACATCGCGGTGAATGCCGCGCTCAAGATGCCGGACGTTGCGCAACGCGCCGCGACGCTGGAACTGGATACGTCGCCCGGCTCCCCACAATACTTCGGCGTGGTCTGGCGGCGGGACTACGACAAGTGGGGATCGATCATCCGCGATCTGAAGCTCGACACCCCAAAGCCCTGACGGAGACACCATGCAGCAACCCCATTCGGTCTACGAGCCTTTCGGCTGGCACCACTGGCCCGAGGATTTCTGGTTTTCCTACCAGTTCCGTCGCGGGCTGGGCGAGACCCAGGAAGGCGGCGGCGCCGTCAGCGAAGTGTTCCAGGCGGGCAGCAAGATCATTCCGGGCGACCGCGAAAGCTGGTTCAAGGAATGGACGCACATCGCGGATCGCAATGACAGGCGTGGCGATGACGCAGTGGCCAACGGCCACGTGCGCACGGCCATGAATTGCTGGCTGCGCGCGGCCAACTACTACCGCGAGGCGGAATTCTGGCTGGACGGCCACGACCCGCGCCGCCTGGCCACCTTCACCTTGTGCGAGGCGGCATCCGCCAAGGCGTTCACGCGCTTTACGCCGGCGGCGGAAGTGGTGGAGATACCTTATGAACATGGCACGACCCTGCCCGCGTACTTCATCCGCTCGGCCCATGGCGGCGACCGCCAGCCCGTCCTGATCTCGGTGGGCGGTCTCGACTCCTTCAAGGATGAACTGTGGTTCATGACGGGGCGCGGCGCGGTGCAGCGGGGCATGTCGGTGCTGCTGGTCGACGGGCCGGGCCAGGGGGCGCCTTGCGGCGTCACAAGCTGCCGACCCGTTATGACTACGAAGTGCCGATCGGCGCCTGCATCGACTGGCTTGAACGGCGTCCCGATGTAGACACCTCCCGCATCGCCGTCAGCGGTTCGAGCCTGGGGGCTACTACGCCGCACGGGCGGGGGCGATGGAGCCGCGCCTGGCCGCCTGCATCTCGCACGGCGCCATCTGGGACATCCACGCGCGCTGGAAAGTGCGCGACGACAGCCATGGACTGGCCGGTCACATGACCTGGGTGTTCGGCGCGAAAAACATGGCCGAGGCCACCGAGATCGCCAAGCCCTTTACGCTGGACGGCGTGCTCGAGCACATGAAGTGTCCCTACCTGATCATCCATGGCGGCCACGACGTGCTTGGTGTCGAGGCGGTGCGCACGGTGTACGACTACGCGGTCAGGCACGGCGTGAAGGCCACGCTGCGCCTGACCACCGAAGAAGAGACCGGTGCGGAGCACTGCCAGCACGACAACCCGACCTTGGGTCAGGAACTGATGCTGGACTGGCTGGCCGACGTCTTCGATATCGACCAGGCCGCACTGGCCTTCACCCCCGGCTGACAGGAGCTTGCATGAGCCATTGGTTTGAGTACTTCCCCGAAAACCACATGTGGTCGCAAGGCATGATGTTCGGTATCGAGATGGCGGCCTGGGGCGCGGCAGCCATTGGCGAAATCGACCAGATCGGCCAGAAATTGCGTGGACATGAAGGCGACAACGAACGGTGGTGGACCGAGTGGACCGCGATGGCCAGGCGCATCGAAGGCTTTGGCGATGCCGAAGAAGCCCGGGGCCACAGGCTGACGTCGGGCGCCTACTACCTGCGCGCGGCCATCTATTACTTTTGCGGTGAACGCTTCATCGCGCCGTCGGAACGCAAATGGGACACCTACCGAAGCTGCCTGCGCTGCTTCACGAAAGGGATCGAGCGGCGCTATCCGCAGATCGAACGCGTCGACGTGCCCTATGAAGACACGACCTTGCCGGCCTGGTTCCTGAAGGCGGATGTCCGCGGCCCGGCGCCCACCGTGGTCATGTTCGACGGTCTGGATAACGCGAAAGAAATGAGCGTGCTGTTCGGCGGCGTCGAGATCGCCCGGCGCGGCATCCATGTATTGGCGATCGATGGTCCTGGCCAGGGCGAAGCCTTGCGGCTGCAAGGCATTCCCAGCCGCTACGACTACGAGGTGCCCGCGGGCGCGGCCTACGATCACATCACGCAGCGGCCGGAGGTCGACCCCGCGCGCGTCGCGGTCATGGGCTTTTCGATGGGCGGTTATTACGCGCCGCGCGCCGCCGCAATGGACCCGCGCTTTGCGGCTTGCGTGGCCTGGGGTGGCCATTTCGACTATCACGAGTCGTGGCAGCGCCGGCGCAAGATCATGGAATCGGGCGGAACCAAGCTCTCAGCGCCGGGCTTCCAGTTGCCGTGGGTTCTGGGCATGCCCGACATCGACGCCTGCATGAACAAGCTGGAGAACTACCGGCTCGATGGCATTGCCGAAAAGATGCGGTGTCCATTCTTCTGCATCCATGGCGAAGACGACAACATCGTGCAGCTGGACTTTGCCGAGCGGCTGTACGCGGCGGTCGGATCGGCCGACAAGACGCTCAAGGTACTGCGTGCGTACGACGGCGGCAGCGAGCATTGCCAGGAAGACAATCGGCAGGTCGGCGCCAACATCGTCGCGGACTGGCTGGCCGATCACTTGTGATCGCGGGCGCGGCGCCTTGCCTGGCATCCTGTCGGCAAGGCCGCACCGAGCCGCAGGCTAGTACTCGGCTTCCCGCCTGACCGCTTCCACCCTTGCCAGGATATGCGGCGCCAGGATGTCGGCCAAGACGGGCATGGCCGACGGCTTCGGATGCACCGAGTCCTTGTAGCAATCGGGGGACCACCGGGCGTCATCCGCAATCGACACCGGATCCTTCACACCCACGGATCGCAGCAACTGGCGCGCGGGCTCGAAACTGCGCGCCCGTTCGGCCGGATTGCGGCTTTCTTCCACTGTCGGATACAGCACCACCGTCGTCTTGTTGCCAAAGGCCGAGATGAAGCGCTCCAGCTCGGCATGCACATCGCCTTGCGGGACTTTTAACGCGGCGGGCGGCGTGCCGCAGGACTCGAGCCGGTACACGTATTTGTTGAACAGGAACCACAAGGACGAGGTCGGGTGCGACCGCGGATGGCTGAATTCGCAAGACCACGACGACGCATCGCCAAAGTCATTGCTGCCCAGCAGGAAGACGACTTCATCGACCCGCTGGACCACGTCCGGATTGCGCTGCAGCCACTTCAGTTCATTGCGCAGCGACCAGCTACCCGCCGCAATGGGCCAGACCTTCACGCCCGACTGTTCGAGCGCCTTCTGCGTCCGGGGGCCAAGCCGTTCCTGCTGCCGATACGGATTGCCGCCATCGACAATGCTGTCGCCGACCAGCAGCACGTTAGGGCCAGGGCCGGGTACGAATTCCGGCGCACCCATGCTGCGCGAGTTGAACTGCCAATCGTTTTTGTTGAGGAAAGCGCCCTGTTGATTCGGCTTGGGCACATAGCCGATGTCGGCATTCGCTTCATACAGCGGGAAGTCCAGCAGGCCGAGCTGGCGGGTGGCGATTTCGGCCACGACCAGCAAGCCGCAGAACAGCGTTCCGCCGGCCAGAACCGAGCGAAGCAAACGGGAACGAGGGCGCGTTGTCATGCAAGTCCGTCCATATGGCGATCGACGTACACAGTACCGGCGATGGCCAAATGGTGCGCCGCTCGTATGGCCTAGTGCCTCGACATGGCCCTCGGCCGCGGTTCACGCCCGATCGGACCTAGACCGGTGGCACCTTCCCAAGGCTCAACGGCTGGAAAGCGTTGATCCATGCGGCGTCACGGGCCGCAATGTCATGCTGCCGATGAGCGCGGCGGTAGCAAGCAGTATCACTGCCGCGCCATAAATATCCGTGGTCGGAATCAGTCCGACCTGGCCGACCAGCGCCCCGGCCACCATTGCAGGAAGGCTCATTGCAAAGTAGCTGAGCACATAGAACGCCGCCATCAGCCCGGCGCGTTCGTGAGGCAGGGCCATGGGCATGACGGTGCGCACCGCGCCAAGGAAGGCGGCGCCGAATCCCACGCCCGCGATCGTCGTGCCTGCAAAGAACCAGAACGACACATGGGTATGGACACCCGCCAACACAGTGGCAATGCCCACGATCAGCGCCGCCGCGCCGATGTTCATGGTGCGGCGCGCTTCGGTGTTGCGGAACGCAAGGACCGATGCCGCGCCACAGATCGTCAGCGTGAATACGAGCAGCCCGCCCACCACGGGTGCCTGTTCGCCGGTGACGACACGCGCAAGCGTCGGCCCCAGCGACAGGAAGAATCCGCCCAGCGCCCAGACGGCCACATCGACCGGGGCCACCATCATCAATGCGCGGCGTGCCTGTGCCGGCACCCGGACCTTGGGCCGCAGCGAGGCCAGCGCGCCCGGCTGCGGGCGCACGGTTTCGCGAAGGAAAAACGTGACGACACCCTGGATCAGCAGCACCCCCAGCAGCACCACATAGACCAGATGCAAAGGCGCCGGGGCGAACTGCACCAGCACACTCGACCCCAGGGCGCCGATCGCCATGCCGACGATAGGCATCACACTGTTGATCAGCGCGCCCCAGGTGCGGTTGACGTCGAGCAAGGCGGCGCCCAGCGCGCTCATGGCCGCGCCCGTGGCGAGTCCCTGGACGACGCGTGCGGCGATGAGCATGGGCACGTCATTGGCGAGGATGAACAGCACCATGGCCACCGCCTGCAGCACGACGGAGGCCAGGACGACCGGCCGGCGGCCGATATAGTCCGACAGCGCCCCCACGGTCAGCAACGACAACAACAGGCTGAAGGCATAGATGCCGAACACCACCGTCAAGGTGATGGGCGAAAAGCCCCAGGCTTCGCGGTAAAGGCCATAGAGCGGCGTGGGCGCGCTGGACGCGGCCATGAAGGCGATCAGGATGCTGGCGAGCAGGACGACCGAGCCGGTCGGCCCCAGGCCGCGAACCGGACCGGTGCCGGAGAGGGAAGGATCAGTGGCAGCAGCGCGAGGCGACATGGTGGCCATCAGGTAAAAGCAAAAATTTTGCGTTAATGCATGGTGCATCAAAGCATGATTTAAAGCAAATATTTTGCTTTAGTGGGATACTGCTCCATCGCCGCTTCTTTGCAGGTCAATGATCGCCACCATGTCTTCCGCTACCAAAGAACGTCTTCGCCCTGGCGGCCGCAGTGCGCGGGTGCAGGAGTCGGTGCATGCCGCCGTGCGCGCCCTGACGGCCGAACACGGCCGTGCGGCGCTGACCGTACCGTTGATTGCCGCGCATGCAGGTGTCACGCCGTCCACCATCTATCGGCGTTGGGGTGATCTGCCCGAATTGCTGGCGGACGTTGCGGTGGAACGGTTGCGGCCCGAAAGCGCGCCGATCTCGACCGGCGACCTG
The DNA here is from genome assembly GCF_048632615.1 of Pigmentiphaga litoralis. Taxonomy (GTDB): domain Bacteria; phylum Pseudomonadota; class Gammaproteobacteria; order Burkholderiales; family Burkholderiaceae_B; genus Pigmentiphaga; species Pigmentiphaga litoralis_B. The sequence continues at coordinate 4,030,308 of NZ_CP184479.1, read as the reverse complement.
CGCACCGACCTGCAACTGTGGATCGACCAGTTCGTGGATGAAATGTCGTCGGGCCCGGGCCGGATCATGGTGCGTGACGTGCTGGCCGGTGGCGGCGATGGTCCGGACACGTGCTGCGCGTACACGCAGGACCAGCTTCAGATCATTCTGGATCAGGCGGAACGCAGAGGCGATCCCCATCCGTCCATCGATGCGGTCATGGACGAGATCATCTCGCCCATGATGTATCGCATCATTTTCCGGGGGCAGACACTGCGGGCCGCCTATGTGCATGGGCTGATCGCCGCGTGCCTGGCGCGGGTCGCGCCGTAGCCCCCTTACCCGTCTTATTCGACGGTGGCGCCCGATGCCTGCACGATGCCGCGCCACTTCTGGTAGTCGGACTTGAGCAGCGACGAGAACGCGTCGGGCGTCATGGCCTGCACTTCGGCGCCCTGGGCAATCACGGCGGCCTGCATTTCGGGCGTGGCGAGCAGCTGATTGACGGCGGTATTGACCGTGGTCACCACCGACTTTGGCGTACCCGCGGGCATGAACAGGCCATACCAGGTGCTGACGTCGACGCTTGGATAACCCAATTCGGCCACGGTCGCGACATCGGGCAGCGACGAGCTGCGCTTGGCCGACGTGACCGCCAGCGGACGCAACTTGCCCGCCTTGATCTGGGCCATGGCCGATGCGACCGACGACACCATCAGATCCACGTTGCCCGACAGTACGTCGAGCATGGCCGCGTTCGATCCCTTATAAGGGATGTGGCGGATGTCGATGTGCGCGGCGCCCTTGAAGATTTCGCCGGCCAGATGGATGGTGGTGCCGTTGCCAGGTGAACCGTAGGTCACGCTGCCGGGTTCGGCCTTGGCGATGGTGACCACGTCGGCCAGCGTCTTGAATCGCGAATTGACGCTGGTGACGATCATGATGGGCGTGAAGCCGACATGCGCGACCGCCACCAGATCGCGGGTGGGGTCGTAGCTCAGGTTCTTGTACAGCCAGGGCGCCACGACCAGGTTGTCCTTTTGGCCCATGACCATTTCATAGCCGGTGGGCGCCGCGCGAACCGCTTCGGTAATGCCAATGGTGCCGCCCGCGCCGGCGCGGTTTTCGGCCACGACGGTCCACTTCTGCACTTCCGTCAGTTTGTTCGCAACCAGGCGCGCCAGGATGTCCGTGCCGCCCCCTGGCGGGAATGGAACGATCATGCGGATGGGCTTGGTGGGGAACGTTTGCGCCTGGGCATGCACAGCGGTCGCGCCAAACGCCGCCAATGTGGCCGACGTGACAACGGCCAGACCCAGACACGAAAAAACCTTGCGAATCACAACTGTCTCCTTGTTTTCACCCATAAGCATAAGCGGAAAGACAAGAAGATGCGTTGTCTGGAGCCGCGCCGGAACAGTGCGCGCGGCCCGCCGTGGCGTCAATTGAGGGGTTTTCCTGGGCCGGCCAGTTCGTGCAGTTGTTGCAGCAATGCGTCGGGAATCGCGACGCCGGCCGCCGCGGACTGCTCGCTCAATGCCTGGCGGCGGGCCCCCGGCAGGCGCACGCCTTCGTCTTCCTGCATGGCGTCGACCAGCGCCTCGACTCGGTCCAGATAGGCGGACTGCCCTGCCAGCGCCCCGGGATCGATCACCAGGAACGCATGGCCGACCCGTGGCTGCTCGCCTTCGTCGGTCAGGAAGGAGTCGGCTTCGAAACCGAAGTGCGCGCCGGTCAATGCGCAGGCCAGCAGTTCCACGACCAGCGCCAGCATGGCCCCTTTGACGCCGCCCATGGGCAGCATGCTGCCCGCCAGTCCGGCCTTCGGATCCGTCGTGGGCTGGCCATCGGCATCGAGCGCCCAGCCCAGCGGGATCTCGCGCCCCTCCTTGGCGGCAACCATCAGTTTTCCCCGTGCGACTTCGGACAAGGACAGGTCGATCAGGATGCGCGCGCCATCGCGGCGCGGAAACACGGCGGCGATCGGATTGGTGCCGAACAGCGCCTGTTTGCCGCCCCAGGCCGGCATGGCCGCGGGCGAATTGCTGAACGCCAGGCCGACCATGCCCGCCTGCGCCACGGCTTCAAGATGATACGCGCCCGCGCCGAAATGGTGGCTGTTGGTCACGCCCACGAATGCCACGCCGTGGTCGCGCGCCCGTTGTACCGCCGTGTCGACCGCTACGGCGCAGGCTGGATAGGCGAGGCCCGCGCCGGCATCGATCAGGACCGCGCCGCCCCGTTCACGCAGCACGCGCGGCCGCGCCGTGCCGACCGCGCGCCCATTGCGCAGGTGCGCCGCATAGGCCGGGACCCGGGCCACCCCATGCGAGGCCAGCCCCTGGGTGTCGGCGTAGACCAGCGCGCGCGCCGTGGCCTGCGCCATGGCCGCATCGGCGCCACTGACCGCCAGCGCCTGCTGCGCGAGCGTCAGCAGTTCGTTTGTCGAGATGTTTGCCATGATCAACGACCTCCCTGGGCCGAGGCGTGCGCCGCGCCATCGAGCACGGCAGCCACCCGTTCGGCGACCACGCTCGACACCCGTTCATTGGCCTCCTGCGTCAGGCCGGCGATATGCGGCGTCAGGATCAGGTTGGGCGCATCGGCGAGCGCGCCCGCCGCCTTGACCGGTTCCTGGTCGAACACATCGATGGCGGCGCCGCGCAGCTGGCCGCTCTTCAACGCAGCGGCCAATGCGGTCTCGTCGACGATGCCGCCGCGCGCGGTGTTGATCAGGATGCCGCCGGATTTCATGCTGCCGATCCGCGCGCCGTCGAACAGATTGCGGGTGTCTGGCGTGAGCGGGATATGCAGGGTGACCACGTCCGCCGCCGACAGCAAGGCGTCGAGTTCCAGCCGTTGCACGCGGGTCTGCTGCCAGACGGCGCTGTCCGCGGGAAGCATGGGGTCGAACGCCGCGACCCGCATGCCGATGCCCTGCGCCAGCTTCGCGGTCAATTGCCCGATGCCGCCGAATCCCACGATGCCCAGCATGCGTTGCTCGGCTTCCAGTCCATTCGAATAGGCCGTGCGCGGCCAGGCCCCGGCCGCCACCTCGGCGCTGGCGGTATAAGCGCCACGCAGCAGCATCAACGCGGTCGCAATGACGTATTCCGCGACCGCGCGGGCATTGGCGCCTGTCGCTGGAATGACCTCGATGCCACGATCGCGGCAGGCTGCGACGTCGATGTTGTCCAGGCCAACACCGAGCCGCCCTACCACCTTCAGCCGCTTGGCGGCCGCCAGCATGTCGGCATCCACCTGCGTGCGGTTGCGCACGATCACCGCCTCGGCGTCCGCCAGCGCGGCAAGCAATGCGTCGCGCCGGTCCACCAGATCGGGGTCGTACCGGACATCGAACCGGCGGGCCAGCGCAGCGACCGCGGCCTCGTCCATGAACTCCGTGATGATGATCCGCATGGTGTCGTTCTCCTTATGTGTGTCAGCCGACCGATATTTTGGCGTCCTGGATGATCTTGCGCCAGCGCACCACTTCGCTGTCCAGATAGGTCCGGAATTCGGCCGGCCCGCGAGGCTGCGGCGCAAACCCCAGCTGGACCATGGCCTGCTTCATTTCCGGCCGCGACATCTGTTCGACGATCGCCTTGCCCGCCTGCTGCACAATGTGCGGCGGCGTGTTGGCGGGCGCCAGCACGCCGGTGAAGTTGTCCACGATCAGCCCGGGCATGCCCGCTTCGGCCACCGTTGGCACGTCGGGAAGGTCGGGCGTGCGCGCCTTGGCGGTCACGGCCAATGCGCGCAATGCGCCGCTTTTCACGTGCGGCAGGGATTCGGGATAGTTGGAAAAGATGACGTCCAGGTGCCCGCCCATCAGGTCCACCAGCGACGGGGCGCCGCCCTTGTACGGCGCGTGGGTCATCGACGCGCCGGTCAGGCTTTCGAACAGGGCCAGCGCCAGGTGCGGCGGCGTCCCGCTGCCGCTCGACCCCGCGGACAGATTGCGGGTCCTGGCCACGCGGGTCAGATCGTCCAGCGTCTTGATGTCGCTCTTGGGATTGACGACGACCATCATGCCGCACGACGCCAGGCCCGCGATCGGGATCAGATCCTTCATGAGGTCGTACCCGGCCTTGTTCTCGAACAAGGTCACGTTGGCCACATGCGTCAGCGTGATGGCCAGCCACGTGTAACCGTCCGCCGGCGCCCGCGCGACGTGGGAGGCGCCAATGTTGGCGCTGCCACCGGGCTTGTTCTCGACGACCACATTCCATTTCTCGGCGTCACTCAGCGCCTTGCCGACCTGCCGCGCGGCTACGTCGGTCAGCCCGCCGGGCGGAAACGGCACCACATAGTTGATGGGCCGCTCGGGCCATGCGCCCGCAGCCTGCGCCGCGAACGTCCAGGGCGACACGGCACAGAGCCCGCCTGCCCCGAGCATACCCAACACGCGCCGGCGCGACGCGTCCCAACCTCCGTCCGATCGTTCGATAGTCATGATGGTGTCCTCCGTGGGTGGTTGTGCGGGCGGGCACGCCGCCCGCCGCAACGGCGTGACGCGGGTCGCCCAGGTCTCCTCCACCCGGCTGCATCGCCGGGGTCGCCGCCTTGGCGGCGTCCGGCGATCTGTGCGCCGGTACGCCGCCAAGCTTGGGTGCGGCAGCAGGCGCCGGCCCACCGGCCAGCGCCCGTCAGATCACGCGCTTTCGAACAGGCGCGTCAGCACGAACTCGCGATGGCCCAGCGCTTCGGCAGCCGTCCACCGGCCATTGGCGGTGGCCAGCATGCACTCGAGCAGCTTGTCGCCGGCCTGGTCCAGGTCGATCTCGCGTTGCAGCAAGCCGGACGTATCGACATCCACGTGCTCGGACATCGTGCGGACAGTGCGCGGGTTCGCGCAGATCTTGATGACGGGCAGGATGGGGTTGCCGATCACGTTGCCCTGCCCCGTCGGGAAGAAGTGGACCGCGTACCCCGACGCGGCGCACAGGGTCACCATCTCGGCCGCGGCCGACGACGAATCCATGAACCACAGGCCTGACGATGTCGGTGTCTCGGCCTTGTCGAGCACGCCGTCGATCTTGCACGTCTTGCCGATTTTCTGGATGTTGCCCATCGCCTTTTCTTCGATGGTCGTCAGGCCACCCGCAATGTTGCCCTTGGTCGGCTGCGATTCGGACAGGTCGGTCGTTTTCCAGCGGTCGATCATCTTCTGATACCGATCGAACATGAACATGAATTTTTCACGCACGGCGTCATTCGCGCAGCGTGCCGCCACGATGTGTTCACCGCCCGTCAGTTCCGAGGTCTCACCGAACACCAGCGTGTTGCCAAGACCGTAGAGCTTGTCGAAGGCATTGCCCACGGTCGGGTTCGCGCCACAGCCGGAGGTCGTGTCCGACTCGCCGCACTTGGTCGACACCCATAGGTCCGAGATGGGGCACTCGGTCCGCGTCAAGGCGGTTGCATAGTGCACGTATTCCTTGGCGGTCTTGGACGCCCGCATGATGGTGTCGTGGTCGCCATGCAGTTCGATGCTGAAGCCCATGACCGGTTTGCCGGTGGTGGCAATTGCGTCCACGACACGTTTGGTCCAGCCTTCTTCGATGCCGATGACTACCACGGCCGCGACGTTGGGATTGCATCCCGTGCCGATCAGCGTGCGGAAGTGGAGTTCCAGATCTTCGCCAAACTGCAGGCGGCCATACGGATGCGGCAGGGCGAGTGTGCCCTTGATGTTATTGGCGACGGCTTCGGCCGCGGCATTCGAGATGTCATCGACCGGCAGCACGATGACATGGTTGCGGACGCCCACGCGACCGTTGTCGCGGCGATAGCCCTGGAAGGTGGAAGTAGAGGTAACAACGGCCATGATCGGATCCTTGAATGGAAACTGCGCGGAAGGCGGCGATGCGCCTGTGACGTTGACGAAGCGACGCGCTTACCAGCGCTTGGTCTTGATGTTGTGGACGTGCGCGTGTTCGCCTGCCTTGATGGGCGCAACCACCTTGCCGATGTCGACGCCGTACTTGTAGATGGTGTCGCCGTTGGCCATGTCCTTCAACGCGACCTTGTGGCCGATCGGAATGTCTTGCAGCGCCTTGACCGAGATCAGCTGGTCTTCGTCCATGACCCAGGCGCTCATGTCGGTGCCGGCGGTAATGCCTTCCACCACGGCCACGGCGACCGTGTCTTTCGAGTCGTGCAATACGGCGTGAATCATGTCTTCCTCCGGTTGCCGATGCGATCGCGGAAAGTGCGTCGCATCTTGTTGGGTTGTCAGTGCGGCCATCTTAGGGGCCGACTTTTCCGAAGTCAACTAAATCATCTATATGATTTGAATGATTAGCAGGATGCGCTCTGGTCGGCGGTACAATCCAGCCTTCGCAATTCATTCCTCCGTCCATGAAGAACAGCAATCTGTCGACCATGATCTCGGCCTTGCCGGGCGACGCCCACGCGGGCGCGCCACTCTATGCCCAGGTCAAGCAGGCCGTGCTCGACGCGCTGTCGCATGGCGAGTGGAAACAGGGCGAGGCCATCCCGCCCGAAAAGCAGCTGGCGGAACGTTTCGGCGTGTCGATCGGCACGCTGCGCAAGGCCATCGACGAGCTGTCGTCGGAAAACATTCTGGTGCGACAGCAAGGACGCGGCACGTACGTGGCCGTGCACAACCGCAACCATCACTTCTTCAAGTTCTTTCGTGTGGTGGGACAGGATGGCGTCAAGACCTACCCGGTCACGACGCTGCTCAAGTTCCGTCGCCTGCGGGCCACCGGCGCCCTGCGCGATGCGCTGCAATTGGGCACCGGCGATCAGGTGTTCGAGTTCTCGAACCGGCTGGTGCTCAATGGCGATGTCGTCATGGTCGACACGATCACGGTGCCCGAACCGCGGTTCAAGGGCCTGACCGAACAGATGCTGCGCGAGCGTCCCAGCACGCTCTACAACTTCTACCAGGACGCCTTCAACATCAACGTCATTGCGACCGACGAACGCCTGCGCGCCTGCGGCGCCGACGAGACGCATGCGGACTGGCTGGGCGTGGCGCCCGGTGCGCCGCTGCTGGAAGTGCGCCGCCTGGCCTACTCCTACAACCGCGAGCCGGTGGAATGGCGGGTGTCGCGGGTCAATACCGAAAAGTATGAGTACCTGGGTCAGGCGCCCGGCACGCCGCCAGCAAGCTGACCCGCCGCTCACGGCTCGACACACCCTGCTGCATCCGCCTACGTCCCGGGCCAGGCGATTCATATATAGTCAATCGCCCCCTACCTTTCAGGATTGCATGCGGATGGATGAACGAGCGGCAAGAGACGTGCTGGCGATCCGCGCGATCGAAACCACCGATACGGCCCACGCAGTGTTCGATGAGGCGGCCTATCGGGAAGCCAGCCTGAGCGCGCGCCGCCAGTTGCAATTGGGCGCATCGGGCAATGCCGCCGCAGTGACGCCCGATGCCTTCCTTGCCCGGCGCGCCGATCTGTTGCTGGCCGATCTGACGGCGCGCACGCCCACCCTGGCGGCATGGCGCAAGCCCTTGCGCTGGCCCACGCTGCTGCTGATCGTGCTGCCGGCGCTGGCGTTGTGTTCAGGCATGCTGACCGAACGTATCGCCAATCCGCAACGGATGGACCTGCTGTCCTTGCCCCTGCTCGGCATCGTGAGCTGGAACCTGCTGGCCTATGTGGGCATGCTGGTGATGGCCATCGCACCTTCGGGGCCGCTGCGGATGCCGCATTGGGGTTGGCCTGCATGGCTGTCGGGCGCGACACGCCGTGCGCATGGCCGGACCACCCCCGCGCTCGCCCGGGCCATTTCGGCCTTTCAACAGGACTGGCAACGCCGCGCGGCGCCATTGACGGCCGCCCGCTGGCGCAGGGCATTGCATCTTGCAGCGGCGGCACTGGCAGCCGGCGTCATGGCGTCGCTTTACCTGCGCGGACTGACGGTGGAGTATCGCGTGGGCTGGGAAAGCACCTTCATGGATGCGCCGGGCGTGCATCGCCTGCTGGCGATTGTGTTCTGGCCGGTCACCGCGCTGTTTCCAGGCCTGGACTGGGCGCCTTCGGATATCGCGGCGCTACGCTTTTCCGAAAGTGGCGGCACCGCCAGTGGCGCGCCCTGGATCCATCGGTACGCGCTGTTGTTCCTGCTGTGGATCGTGGTGCCGCGCGTCGTGATGGCGGGTTATGCGCATTGGCGCGCGGCCCGCTTGCAGGCGCGCTTTCCGGTCAGCCATGACGACGCGTACTTTCGCCGGGTGCTGGGCGCGCTCGGCACACATGCCCCGGTCTTGCGCGTGATCCCGTACAGCTTTGCGGTGGACGAAGACCGGGATGCCGGTCTGAAGACCTTTGCGCGGACGGTGTTGGGGGATACGGCGCACATGACGCTGCGGCCCGCCGCGGCCTACGGCGATACGCCCGATGCAGCGCTGGTTGGCACCGATGTCGCGCACGACACCGCAACGATGACGCTGGCGCTGTTCAACCTGTCGGCCACCCCCGAGATCGATACGCACGGGGCGTTCGTCGATCACCTGTCGCGGTCGCTGCCCGGCAAGGTCGCCATCGCCGTGGATACGTCCGCCTATGCGCAGCGCATGGGCGGCGCGAGCGATGCCGGCGCGCGGCTGTCGCAGCGCAGGCAACTGTGGCAAGACTTTGCGGATCTGCACAAGGTGCAGTTGCATGTGATCGATCTGCTTGCAGGAGAACGGCCATGAATTCAGCCTCTGTCGGTTCATCGTCGGCAACGACATTGCAAGCTGCGCCGCCCCGCACGGATTCGTCGTCTACCGGATCGTCACCGCATCAAGGACCGCCCGTGCGCCTGCAGTTGTGCCTGGTCTCGCATACCAACGCCGGCAAGACCACCCTGGCCCGGACCCTGCTCCTGCGCGACGTGGGTGAAGTGCGGGACGCCGCCCACGTGACCGAGACGGCCGACGCCCACACCTTGCTTACCTCGCCCGACGGTGACGAGCTGACCTTGTGGGATACCCCCGGTTTCGGCGATTCGGTGCGGCTGGCGAAACGACTGGGCCAGGCCGGCAATCCGGTCGGGTGGTTCCTGAGCGAAGTCTGGGACCGCATGCGGGACCGGCCCTTCTACTTGAGCCAACGCGCCCTGCTTGCCGCGCGTGACCATGCCGATGTCGTCCTGTATCTCGTCAATGCCTCGGAAGACCCCCAAGACGCCGGTTACGTCGTACCGGAGATGCAGTTGCTGCAATGGCTGGGCAAGCCGGTCGTTGTACTTCTCAACCAGATGGGACCGCCCGCGCCCGCCCACGCCGAACAGGCCGACGTCCGCAAATGGTCGCGGGCCCTGCGATCGTCGACAGTGGTGCGCGCAGTCCTGCCCATGGACGCTTTTGCGCGGTGCTGGGTCCATGAAGGCGTGCTGTTCGAAAGCCTGGTGGACCTGGCGCCCGCCGACAAACGCGAGGGCGCGCGGCGACTGGTGTCGACCTGGGAAGCTCGCAACACCGACCGTTTCGAGACGTCCATGCGTGCGTTGGCGGACCTGTTGGCGGTAGCGGCGCGCGACAAGGAGCCGATCGCCGACACCTCGACGCCCTTCAAAAAGCACTGAACGTGGTCACGCCCGGCAAGCGCGGGCCCAATCCGGCGCAGACCGATGCCATGCGCGCCTTGGTGGAACGCGTCGCGGCGGTCGAATCGCAAACCACCGTGACGGTGCTGACGCTGCACGGTCTGGATGGGAAGGTGGCCGCGCGCGTGAATGAACGCCTGCGTCAACACGTCAACGTGCGTGCGCCCGTCGGAGTCAAGCAGGCCAGCCTGGTGGGGGCGATCCTGTCCGGCGCCGCCACGGGCGCCTCTGCCGATGCGTTGAGCGTCGGCCTCACCCTCGGCAGCGGCATGTTGCTCGGCGCTGTCGTTGGCGCAGCAACGTTTGCTGGCGCAGCCTGGGGCGTCAACAAGGTCAGTGGGGCCGAGCGAAGAACCGCCCGGCTCAGTCACGCCTACCTTCAGGCATTGACCGAAGCCAGCCTGCTGCGCTATCTGGCCATCACCCACTTCGGCCGGGGGCGCGGCAACTTCGTGGAAGGGGAAGCGCCGGCCTTCTGGCGCGATGACGTGGCCCGCGTCGTGGCCGAACGCGCCGACCCCCTGCAGGAAGCCTGGACCGCCGCGCGCAATGCGCCCGAGGATGACGCCCCCGTCGTGGCCCTGTCGCGCCTGCTGGCCGACGCCACGGCGCACCTGCTGGAGCAGTTGTATCCGGAGGCGGAAAAGCTGAAGCTGCGGCATATCGAGGATGAGATCGGCCGGTAGGACGCGAGTGGGTCGCAGGTGGGACGTGACCGGGACGGTTGACGAACTCAACCATGGGACGCGGCTAGGACGATTGCGACTAGGACGCGACTAGGACGGTCGCGGCTAGGACGCGGTTAGGACGTCGACGACTAGGACGCAGCTAGGACGCAGGCGATTAGGACGGGGCTAGGACGAGGCTGGGACGCGGCTGGGACGCGGCTTTCATCCCAAATAGGCCATCGGCCTAGGGTTCCCACCGATATATCGGCCGCACCGCATCGGGTTGAATCCTTTAAGGTTCAACTACGCGTGGTGCGCATCGGCCCGCCCCGCAGGTTGCCATCCAATTACCATCATTACCTGACCGGCACCTTGTGCCAGGGAAACTTCAACTCATGTCGCTGACAGTCAAACCAGGCGTCACCGCCCTTCTTACCGCCGCCATCGTCGGCATCTGTGCCAGCGGCGCGGCAGTGGCGCAGGCCTATCCCAACAAGCCCATCCGCCTGATCGTCCCATTCGCGGCGGGCGGCACCACCGACATCGTGGCGCGCATCGTCGCCAACGGCCTGTCGCAGGAACTTGGGCAGACCGTCGTCGTGGAAAACCGGGGCGGTGGCGGCGGCGCGATCGGTGCAGATGCACTCGTGCGCTCGCCCAACGACGGCTACACCCTCGGCATCGCCACCGTCAGCACCATGGCCACCAATCCGGCCACCAATGCCAAGACGCCCTACGACCCGATCAAGGACTTCACGCCGATCACCAACCTGGTCAACGTACCCAACGTCCTGACCGTCAACCTGCAAGTCCCGGCCAAGAACATGAAGGAGTTCATTGCGCTCCTGAAGAAAGAGCCCGGCAAGTACAGCTACGCGTCCGCCGGCACCGGTTCGATCTCGCACCTGGACGGCGAACTCTTCAAATCGGTGACCAAGACCAACATGGTCCATGTCCCCTACCGCGGTTCAGGCCCCGCGCTGAACGACACCTTGGCCGGCCAGGTCAACGCCCAGTTCGACAACCTGCCCTCGACCATGCCGCACGTCATCGCCGGCAAGCTGCGCGCCCTGGCCATTGCCTCGCCGCGACGCCTGCCTGCCCTGCCCGACGTCCCGACGTTCGCGGAAGAAGGCCTGCCCGAAGTGAACAACGTGGCCTGGTACGGCATCGTCGCCCCGGCCGGCACCCCTGCCGCCGTGGTCAAGCGCGTCCAGGAAGCGTCGGTCAAGGCACTGAAGATGCCGTCGGTGCGCGACCGCCTTCTGGAAAGCGGCGCCCTGATCGACGGCAACACGCCTGAACAGTTCGGCGCCCAGATCGCCAAGGAACTGGAGCTGCGCAAGCGTATCGCCAAGGAACAGAACATCGTCCTGATCGAATGACAACTGCCTGGTTTTTAGGCAACCGGGGCCTAGTGCGAACGATTTTACCGGTCGACTTTACAAGCCCCTAAAAACTTTGCTATAGTTTCGTTCTCGGGTTGTTAGCTCAGTTGGTAGAGCAGCGGACTCTTAATCCGTAGGTCGAGTGTTCGAGCCACTCACAGCCCACCAGAACTGCCGGTGTAAGAAGCCGGAAAAAAGCCGCATCAATGCAAATTGATGCGGCTTTTTTGCGTCTGCAGCTAACCTACCGGTTGAACCCACACCGGAGACAACGATGGCGCAACGCGGAACAGACACGCAGATCGACAACATCGAATTCAACGTCAGTGACATCGCACGTAGCAAGGCCTTCTATGGCGCGGCATTTGGCTGGCGCTTCACGGACTACGGCCCGACCTACACCGAGTTTTCCGACGGCCGGCTGACGGGGGATTCACGACCGGCGAACCGGTGCGACCGGGCGGGCCGCTTGTCATCGTGTATGCGGATGACCTTGCCGCTGCGCAAGCGCGCGTCATCGCCGCGGGCGCGACGCTGACGCGCGAAGCGTTCGACTTTCCTGGGGGACGCCGCTTCCAGTTCACCGATCCCGACGGCTACGAATTGGCGGTCTGGTCGGCCTCGTGAGGCGATCTGGATCGGGGAAGGGAGCTGCCGATCACGTCACTCTTGACAGTGTGTTGCCCGAACATATCGGCACACCGCGCCAGCAGTCACGCTCCTATCGGCTTGCAAACGCGTCCAGCGCCGAATCACTTGCCAGCAGTACCCGGCGGGTATGGATATCGTCACGCGCCTCTGCCGAGAGCGGGGGATGCAAGGTCCGCACACGCTTGCCAGCGATGCTGACATAGACCGTCAGATGGTCCAACGCCAGGGATCGCCACAAGGTGTCGGCGGCGGGCGACTGACGGGCTCCCGAAATCAGGCTTCGGCCCGATGCCAGCCACCATCGATAAACCGTCGACGCAATTCCCATCCGCCGGTACTCCGCGGCCACCTTGCTATGCGGCGAACGCAGATGCCGGTCTGCCCGGCGGTCCAGTTCGATAAGGCGGCTCATCACGATGTACGCCGCGAGCCGGTCGCGTGCCGGATCCACGACGTAAATGAAATACTCGCCATCCGCTTCGCGCATCCAGAACGTCAAGGCATGCCCCGGCAGGTGCAGATCGTCCACCTGCGTGAGGCCTGACCCACGCGAAATCCAACGCGCGTGCAGCGCATCGAGTTCCTGCTCCAGGTCCTGCTCGGGGAGCTCCACATCGACTCGCAACTGACTCACCCCCGATGCGAAGGCCTGCAACAGTGTCCGGGCGCAAGACGTTGCCCGCATGAACGGCATGTCGAAGGGATTGGCGTCGCAATGCAATGCTCCGATCATGGCTCGTGCCACCAACCACTGAGCAGGCGTTCGGGCCGGTACCTGGCCATCACCCGGGCGCTGTTCTCCCAGCTGTCTATGTTGACATCCACGCCCGCATACACGCCGTACCCGACCCCGGCCTGGATCACCCCCTCCGCCAGCAGGCTTTCGCCAACGCGGATCGCACCGCCTGACAGGATGTCGGCGCCCGCGCGGATCCCCCACCCGGCTCGCACGTGCGAACCGGCGCGAATCGACCCGCCAGCGCGGATGCCGCGGCCGACTTGAATCTGCCCCTGCGTTGTCATGTCGCCGCCGACCTTGACGCCGTGCCCGCACACCACATCTCCGGCGGCATGCATATCCTGGCCGATGATGGCCGCGCCGCCCACGCGAGCTTCGGCGCCCGACATCAGGCTCCATCCCGTGCGCAAGTCGCCGTCGCACATGACAGCGCCCGCGGCATCCACGTCCCATTCAACACGCATGTCCCCACCCACCTGGACGGGACCACCACACCGGACGGCTCCCTCCGACAGCAGATTGCCGCCGATGTGCAGACGATCGCCGGCACGCACGCCGCCGCGCGCAGTCAAGCCTTGGCCGGTTCGAAGCAGCGTGCCGACAGTCGCGCTGCCGGAGCATTCGATGCGGCCTGCAAACACGATCGCTTCGGCGTCGAGGTCAGCCAGCCGCAGGACGTCGCTGGTCGGGCCCAGTTGATCGAGCAACCAGCACGCGTCGTCCACGCGTCCTTCTTCAACCAGATCGTCCAGCAGGGTCTGGTAGCTGCTGCCGAACTCCTGCCGCCGCAGGAACCAGCGGTACCCGGCAGCACACGGCTCCTTGGCCTTGATGAAGTTGCGGGTGATATCCGCAAGTGCGATGTCTGTCACGACACGGCCCTCCGCAATGAAAGCGAACGCAGCCGATCGTTGGCGAAGTCAACCAACGCGCGTAACGTGGACCCGTACGGGAAGAAGGACGGCATAGATGTTTCCATGATCGACCCGCTCGAAAGGAACGAGCGGCGTCAGTCGCGCTGAGCGTGTGGCCCGGCGATGAAAACAATGCGCAAATCAGATTAAGGGGAAGGTATCGCCGGGCTTAGGAAACTGCGCCCGCGTAACGGACCCGGATGCATGCAGCATGTGGCGTGATATCGGCGCGCACGGCCGCGCCCGTTGCGCTCAGGAACGAGGCAGCGTGGGCAAGCGATGGATGTACAGGGCGACCGATCATGGGCGTGAGTGTAGCTGCGGGGGTTGAAGGGGGTCAAATGACCAAGGACATCGGCGGGATCGTTATCTCGTTCCAGCGTCGAGAGCCCCTGCGTGCCGCCTGTTCGGAATAAGCCGCCGTCCGGAGAGCGCGCCAGGTCAATTCCACAGAGTGGAAATAGCCCCGTGCTTCCGCCTGACTTTCTCCCTACAGTGACGCCACACAAGCGAGCGCGGCCGCACCGCCGCTCGCGGGCATATCGCCACGTCACCAGGAGACAGACATGTTCACTTCGCTTCACAACACGCGTTGGAAACGCATCGCCGGCATGGCTGCCGTCGTCGTCGGGGCCACGGCAATGGCGCCCTGCGCCCTGGCCGCTTTCCCCGAAAAACCCATCAAGATCGTGGTTCCGTTCGCCCCGGGGGCGGCACCGACATGGTGGCGCGCGGCATCGGCCAGCCGATGGCCGAGATGCTGGGTCAGCCTGTCATCATCGAAAACAAGCCGGGGGCGGCACCCTGATCGGGACCGACCAGGTGGCGCGCAGTGCGCCGGACGGCTACACGATGGTCATGGCGACATTGGCTCACGTGGTTAATCCCAGCATTCATCCCAAAATGCCCTACAGCAATGATGCCTTTGCCGGCGTGATGCTGGTGGGCAGGTCGCCGAATGTGCTGGTGGTGCGCGCCGAAAGCCCGTACAAGTCGGTGGATGACGTGCTGAAGGCCGCGCGCGCCAATCCAGGCAAGCTGACCTATGCGTCGCAGGGCGCTGGCACGTCCGCGCATCTGGCGGGCGAGTTGTTCAAGAACCTGGCGAAGGTTGACATCGTCCACATTCCCTATCGCGGCGCTGGTCCTGCGATCAACGATCTGATGGGCGGGCAGGTAGATATCATGTTTGCCACGGCGGCGTCGGTGGGCACCTCTATCGAAGGCGGCCGGCTGCGTCCGTTGGCCGTGACGACGGCGCAGCGCTCCCCGGCACCGGTGCTGGCCAAGGTGCCAACCATTGCCGAAAGCGGCGTGCCAGGGTATGTGGCCGACAGCTGGTACGGGCTGTTTGCGCCTGCCGGCACGCCGCCCGCCGTCCTTGCCAGACTCAATGCCGCCGCGAAAAGCGCAGTGCAGACCGAATCGTTTCGCAAGCGCGTTGAAAACGAAGGCCTTGTCATTAGTGCTGGCACGCCCGAGGACTTCGACAAGTACGCCAAGCAGGAAGAGGAACGCTGGCGCAAGGTCGTGAAAGCCGCGGGCATCACCGCCGAATGATTTCACTGAATTCCAAGGATTGACCTCATGACTTCCTCTCCATTGATCGAACTTGAAGTAACCGCGGGCATCGCAACCGTTAGCCTGAACCGGCCCGACAAGCGCAACGCCATCAGCGACGACATGCGCACCGCGCTGATCGAAACGCTGGAGCACGTCGCGTCCAACGCCGACATTCGCGCGCTGATCCTGACGGGAAAGGGCGAAGGCTTTTGCGCGGGCGGTGATGTTGCCGGCATGGAACGGCGCATGAATGCGCCGACCGGCGAAATCGCATTCAACGGGTGGTCCCGCCAGCAGCGTGTGCACCACACGCAGGGCTTGCTCCTGAACATGCCCAAGCCGACCATTGCCGCCGTGAATGGCGCGGCATCGGGCCTGGGCGCGGATACGGCGCTTGCCTGCGATTTCGTGCTGGCCTCCGAAGCCGCTACCTTCACCTGGTCCTACATCCATCGCGGCATCGTGCCCGATGGCGGCGGCATGTATTTCCTGCCACGCCGCGTGGGGCTGGCCAAGGCCAAGGACCTGATCTTTACCGGCCGCAAGGTCGAGCTGGAAGAGGCCGTGGCGCTGGGCATCGTGGACAGAACCTCGACCTCGGCGACCTTGCTGCATGATGCGCACGCATGGGCAACCGCGTTGACTCAAGGCTCGGCAACGGCCTTGGCGCTGAGCAAGGGCATCCTGAACCAGAGCTTCGAATTGTCCGCCCACGACGTGTTTGCCCAGGGCAGCCAGGCCCAGGGCATCTGCTACACCAGCACCGAACACCGTGAGTCGGTCACGGCATTCCTGGCCAAGCGCGATGCCGCGCGTGCCAGCAAGGGATAAGACATGAATCCTCTTTCCAGACTGATCGCTCCCAAACGTGTCGCCGTCATTGGCGCGTCGGGCGATCCCTCCAAGACGGCCAGCCGGCCGGTTGCCTACCTGCGCAAGCATGGATTCACGGGCGATATTTACCCGGTCAACCCGAAGGCGGACACGATCGACGGGCTTCGCTGCTATCCCGATGTGGCGTCGCTACCCGAGGTGCCGGACGTAGGCATCGTGCTGCTGGGCGCGCAACACGCGCACCTGGCGGTGCGTGACCTTGCTACGCGCGGCGCGGCGGCTGCCATCGTGCTGGCCAGCGGCTATTCGGAAACGGGCGAGCGCGGCGCGAGCCGGCAACAGCAACTGCTGGATGCCGCGGGTTCCATGCGCATTCTGGGTCCGAATACAATTGGCCTGGTCAACGTGACCGACAACATTCCCTTGTCGGCCAGCGGCGCATTGGAAATGGACCATTTCCCGGCCGGCAATATCGGCGTGGTGTCGCAAAGCGGCGGAATTCTGGGATCGCTGCTGTCGCGAGCCGCCGCGCGGGGGATCGGTCTGTCCAAACTGGTTTCCACCAGCAACGAAGTGGACCTGGACCTTGCCGACTTCGTCGACTATCTGGCGGACGATCCGGCAACACAGGTCATTGCCCTGTACGTGGAAACTGTGCGCAATACGGCAACCTTCCGGACGGCGGCGCTCAAGGCTGCGCAGGCGGGCAAGCCCCTCGTCGTTTACAAGATCGGCCGGTCCGAAGCGGGTGCGCGCGCGGCGGTGTCGCATACCGGCGCGCTTGCCGGCGCGGACCGTATGTACGACGCCTTGTTCCAGCAGGTGGGCGCGATTCGCGCCGAGACCTTCAGCGATCTGCTGGACATTCCGGCGGCGCTGTCGACGGCACGGGTGCTCAACGGTCGGCGTGTCGCGGTCCTGACATCGACTGGCGGTGCGGGCACCTTAGTGTCCGACAGCCTGGGGGTGGCGGGCTTCGATACCCCGCCGCCCGATGAAGCCACCGCCGCCGCACTGCGCGCCTTGCAGACCGGCGACCACGCCGCGCTCGACCGCAATCCGATCGACGTCACACTGGCGGGCCTGCAACCCGATTTGCTGCGGGGCGCGATCCGTACGCTGCTGGCAAGTCCCAGCTACGACGCGCTGGCGATCATCGTGGGCTCGTCCAGCCTGCAGATGCCGGAATTGATGGCAGGCGCCATTGCAGACTGCCTGCCCGAAAGTGACAAGCCCGTCATTGCCTACGTCAGCCCGCATGCGCCGGACGTTGCGGCCTTGCTCACGCAGCGCGGCGTGCCGGCGTTTGCCGCACCGGAAAGCTGCACGGTGGCGTTGCAGGCAATGTGGCACGCGGCCAATCTCAAACCGCAGGCAGTTGCAAGCGCGGCGCAAGTCATCGCCATCGATGACCTACCTACGGGATCGCTGGACGAAGCGCAGGCCAAGGACGTGTTTGCACGATTTGGCTTGCCGGGCGTGAAGGAAGTGGTGGTGACCGATGCAGCAGGCGCCGAGCGTGCGGCACGCGAACTCGGCAGCAACGTCGTTCTCAAAATTCTGTCGGGCGAGATTACCCACAAAAGCGATGTCGGCGGCGTGGCAGTCAATGTTTCCCCTGACCGTATTGCCGCCCGGCTGGATCGTATGGAAGGTGACGTGCGGGAAAAAACGGGTACGGCGCCCACGCGCTACGTGGTTCAGGAGATGGTTGCAGGTGGCACCGAATTGATCCTGGGCATGCATCGCGACCCGCTTGGCACTGCCATTCTGTTGGGAATGGGCGGCGTGACGGCCGAATTGCTGAACGACACGACGCTGACCCTGTTGCCTGCCGACGGAGGATTGAGCAAATCCGAAGCCCTTGCCATGGTGCAACGTCTGAAGACCTGGCCATTGCTGGATGGCTTTCGCGGCAGGCCGAAAGCCGACGTGGATGCCTTGGTCGATGCCGTGGTGGCGTTCTCGACCATGGCGGCGCAACTGGGCGATCGCATCGTGGAAGCAGAGATCAATCCGCTGTTCGTGCTGCCGCAAGGACAGGGCGTGCGGGCAGCCGACGGCGTGCTGGTGCTGGCTGACCCCGCGGCTACGGAGGCCCGGGCATGACCATCACCCAGGAATTTGGCCGATACGCCGACACGTTCGCGCAATCCGCGTTGTCCGACGACGTGGTGCACCATGCCAAGCGCGCGGTGGTCGACTGGTATGCATCGCTGTTTCCCGGCTTTGAGACGACGCCGGTTCAACGTCTCATGGCCGTCCTTGCGGAAGACCTCGGCCATGGCTCGGCGCAACTGGCCACGGGTCCATGGGCGCCGCCCCGAACGGCAGCACTGATCCATGGCGCCGCCGCGCACGCTGCCGAAGTGGATGACAGTTTCCGCGACGCGATGTACCACCCAGGCGCGGCAACCATCGCCTCGGCATTGGCGTCCGCACAGTCGGCACAGGCCAACGGCTTGGACTTTCTTCGAGCCATCGTGCTTGGCTACGAAGTGTCGACGCGCATCGGCGTGACTCTGGGCAGGCCGCATTACACCTACTGGCACAGCACCGGCACGGTCGGCACCTTCGGCGCGGCGGCATCGGCGGGCGCACTTTACAAGCTCGATGGCGACGCCTTTGCCCACGCGCTCGCCACGGCAGCCACGTTCGCGGCAGCGCTTCAGCAGGCTTTTCGGATGGATTCGATGTCCAAACCCTTGCACGCAGGCCGCGCGGCTGAGGGCGGATTGCTCGCCGCACTGGCGGCGCGCCAGGGTATGACCGGATCGTTGGATGTCCTGGAAGGTGAAGCAGGCCTGGGCAAAGCCATGAGCAACGGACCGGACTGGAGCGCGACCACCGCCACGCTGGGTGAGGTGTTCAACATTTGTCGCCTGACCTTCAAGAACCACATTGGCTGCGGACACACCTTTGCCGCCGTCGACGGTGCGCTGGCGTTGCAGCAGCAACTGGGTGTCAAGGCCGAGGATATCGTCGAGCTGGACATCGGCACGTACCGGCCCGCGCTGGACATTGCCTGCTACGACAGGCCTGTCACCGACAACGAAGCCCGTTTTAGCCTGCGCTACATGGTGGCCTGCGCGCTCAATCATGGCAGTGTGCGGCTGTCGGCCTATACGCCCGAACGGCTGGCCGATCCTGTCACACGCGGCTTGATGGCCCGCATGAAGGTGTCGGTCGATCCCGCCATCGACGCCGCGTTCCCGGGCCGCCGCGCCGCCCGTATTGTCATGCGGACCCGGGACGGGCGCATGGGCGAGTATTTCCAGCCTGATCGCCGCGGCGATCCCGAGCTGCCCCTGTCGGACGACGATCTGGGCGACAAGCTGCGAGAGCTTGCTTCGCCGGTCATTGGCGAGTCGAAGGCAAATACCTTGCTGGCGCGCATCTGGTCGCTGGAGTCCGCAAAAGACCTGCGCGGGCTGACGATTCAGAGGTAGGCACGCGTCAGGGACCGGCGGCTGCTGAGCATGCAGTCAGTCCGGTCGCTGCATGGCATTCACTACCTGCGCCGCCAATGCCATCAACGCGGGCGCGAGTTCGGCTGCCACATCGTCCGGCGCCTGCGTGGTCGTCACACTGGCATTCAACACGTGTATCGGGTAGCCCTCAATCTCGACAGGGGTGGCCAAGGCAACCACTTCAGGCTGCCATGACGCCACGCAGTAGCCCTGCGCGTGCACCTGGGCGATGGCCCGCCGGATCTCCGTTTCCAGTGCGGGCCATGCCTGCCCACGCTGCTTGCGAAAGCGCTCCATCAACTCACGTCTGCGGTCGTTCGGCGCCACGGCAAGATAGACTCTTCCCAACGAAGTCAGCTCGACCGGCACGCGCTGCCCCGCCACGACGTTGCGCAGCGCAACCTTCCGGTTGTAGCGCACCGACTCCAGATAGACCATGTCTTCGCGGTCGCGAATCGCCAGGCCCACATTGATCTTCAGCTTTTCGGCGACCTTGCGCATCAGGGGTGCGGCGCTGTGCAGCATGGGCGAGCCCGAGCGCATGGCGTGCGCCAGGCTCAGCACCGGCGCGGCCAGGCGGTAGGCACGCTGGCTTGCGTCGTGATCGAGCATGCCCGTGCCCACCAGCGTTTGCGTCAACCGGCTTACCGTGGCGCGCGACAGGCCGGTGCGCTCGGCCAGTTCGCCGTTGCCCAAAAGATCGGATCCCTGCCGGAACGCGCGCAGGATCTCGATACCGCGTTCGAGCGACCGATTCTGCGCCGGCATGTCGAGGCGGCCAGGCGGTTCGGAAGAAGTGGAGAGACGAGGCATGGGATGCGAGAGCTTCAAGGTGAGCCAGGGCCATGGGCGGTCACGAGTCGCCATTCTAGACAGCGAATGACGGGCCGTCTGCGTTGATCGGCGGAACCTATAACTGTTGGAGCAAGACGGTATTAGACGCCAGGACGGCTGCCCCATACAGTGCGCTGACTCAGTCGATGCTTCCTACAAAAACCCGGAGACCGCTACATGACTCGCACGTTTGCACTCCCCTATTTCCGTCTTGGCGCGGTCGCGCTGTGCCTGCTGGGCGCATCCGCGGTCCACGCACAGACCTACCCGAACAAGCCCATCAAGATGGTCATTCCGTACACGCCGGGCGGGTCGATCGACACCGTGGGCCGCCTCGTTGCCGAACAGCTGCAGAAGCAGTTGGGCCAGACCATCGTGATCGAAAACCAGCCCGGAGCCTCGGGCCTGATCGGTTCGGCAAACGTGCAGCGCGCCAAGGCCGACGGTTACACGCTGCTGTTCAATGCATCCAGCCAGGTCTACATGCCGCTGGTGGTCGGCAAGAAGACCTACGATGCCGAGCGCGATTTCACGCCGATCGCGCAGATCGGTTTCGTGCCGCTGATCGTTGCGGTCAACAACGACGTGCCCGCAAAAACGCTGGGTGACCTGGCGGCGCTGGCCAAGGCGAATCCTGGCAAATACACCTGGGCCACCTCGGGCCTGGGCACCACCAGCCACCTGAGCGAAGAGATGATCAACCGCGCGCTCAAGCTGGACATGGAAATCATCCCGTACAAGGGCGCCGTGCCGCAATTGACCGACGTGGTCGGTGGGCACGTCTCGGCCGCCATTTCGCCGATGCCAGGCGTGCATTCGTTTGTCGAAGCCGGCCGCTTGAGGCCCATCGCGGTGACCAGCAAGACGCGGGTCGAAAAGATGCCGAACGTGCCGACCGTGGCCGAGAGCGGCATGCCGGATTTCGAATTGTTGTCCTGGTATGGCATCTGGGCGCCGGCAAACCTGCCGGCAGACATTCTCAACAAGCTGAACGCCGAGGTGGGCAAGGCAGTGAAGGTCCCGTCGCTGAAGGCGCGATTCGACGAACTGTCGTTCGTGCCGACGCAAAGCACCCCCGACGAATTCAAGGCGCTGATCCGCAAGGACATCGTGACGATCGGCAAGTCGGTGAAAGACGCCAATATCAAGATCGACTTTTGAACGGGGCTTGACCATGATCACACGCACTTTGGCCTCTTGGGTGGCAGGCTTGACGCACGACGCCATCCCCGAGGACGTCGTTCGAACGCTGAGGCTGCTCAGTCTCGACACCTTCGGTTCGGCACTCGCCGGCCGAGGCCTTCCCTGGACCGACGCGATCGAGGCATGGGCGAAGGCCGGCGGCAGGCCCGCTGGCAGCCAGGCGGCGACGGTGTGGGGCGACAGCCAGCCCTGCCTGCGAGCCGCCGACGCGGCACTGGTCAATGGCGCTGCGGCACACGGCTTCGAGCTCGATGACTTTCACAACGCCAAGCTGCACCTGGGTGCGGTCATGTTGCCCACGGTATTCGCGTTGGCGGAAACCTTGCAGGTCGACAGCCGCCGGGCGGAAGTCGCGTTGGCTGCGGGATATGAAGTTGCCATCCGCAGTTCGCTGGCCCTGGGTCCGGCCCAGGCACGCTTGCGCGGCTGGCACCTGACGGCGGTGTGCGGGCCGCTTGGCTCGGCAGCAGCGGCGTCCGTGATGCTGGGGCTCAATGCCGAACGCACGGCCTGGGCCTTGGGCCTGGCGGGTACGCAATCGAGCGGGCTCTATGCGTTCTCGGCCGATGGCACCGACACCAAACGCTTTCATCCGGGGCGTGCCGCGCAGGCGGGCGTGATGTCCGCCGAACTGGCGGCGCATGGCCTGACCGGACCCACAGAAATCTATGAAGCGGCCGACGGCGGCCTGCTCCGTGCCTTTGTCGACCAGCCCCAACCCGACAAGCTGCTGGCCGACCTGGGCGACCATTGGCATGCGCCCCGCACGAACTTCAAGCCCTACGGTTGCTGCGGCAGCGTGCATGCGCATGTCGATGCCGCACTGGCATTGCGGCCAGACTGGACCGGATCTGGCGTAGTTCGGGTGGGCATGCCTCGTGTCGTCGACATCCAATGCGGCTACCCCTATCAACCGGGATCGGCGCTCAATGCGCAGATGAGCGGGCGCTACGCCATCGCTGTGGCACTGCTGGATGGAGCCGTGCTTCCGGCGCAGTTCGAGGCTGCGCGGCTGGCCGGCGACGACGTGACAGCGCTGGCCAACCGGATCGAGATCGTGGCCGATGCCGACCTTGATGCGCGATACCCTGCGCAATTCTGTGGCTGGGTCGAGGTCGATACCCGGCATGGCGGACGTTCGCGCATCGATGTCGACAACCCGTCAGGGTCAGGGGACAACCCCGTCGGGCGGACGGCATTCTTTCGAAGTTTGCGGCGCTGACCACGCCAGCGCTGGGACCCGAGGCGGTCACACGGCTGCAGGCCTGCTTCCTGGCCTTTGCGGACAGCTCGGTTCGAGAAGTCCTCAGGCTTGCGGCGCCGTCAGGCGAGCAGCGGGCAGGATGACCTCGGCAATCACGCGCTGGACCAGCTCCGATGGGTGGTTGTCACGCCAGATCGCTTCGATACGGATATGACCCGAGTCGCCTTCCAGATCCCGGAAGCGCACCCCGCCGAACGCGGTGGGCGCGAACGATTTCGGCACCAGCGCGACGCCCAGGCCGACACTGACCATCTGCAGCACGGTCAGTGGATGGCGGGCCGTGTGAGCGATGCCAGGATGAAAACCCGCGCCCAGGCAGGTGGCAATCAACGCGTCCGACAAGGCCGGCGCATGTTCGCGCGAAAAGGCGACCATGGGCGTGTCCGCCAGATCCTTCAAGGTCAACGGCTCACGGTCGGCCAAGGGATGGCCAGCCGGCAATACCGCCGCGTAGGGTTCGGAAAACAACTCGACGTGCTGCATGCCGGAGGTCGGAGGCATCGCGTGGATGAAGCCGATATCCAGCTTGTCGAGCGCCACATTCCGGATCTGTTCTTTCGATTCCATGTCGGCAACGATCACCTCTACCGATGGAAAGCGTTCGCGGATCGCTTCAAGAATGGTCGGCAGGACATTGAACACCGCCGAGGTCGCCATGCCCAGCCGCACGACGCCCGAGTCCCCTGCCGCGGCCTTGACGGTGCTTTTAACAGCGATGTCCACCTGGTCGAACAACGATCGCGCGTGCTTGAGCAGGACGCGGCCCGCATCGGTCAGCTTGACTTCGCGCCGCGTGCGATACAGCAGTTCGACGCCCAGCTCGTCTTCCAGCGCCTTGATCTGGTGCGACAAGGGCGGCTGCGACATATGCAGCTTTTCGGCGGCCCGGCTGAAGTTCAGTTCGTCGGCGACCGTGACGAAGTAGCGCAGT
Organism: Pigmentiphaga litoralis; assembly: GCF_048632615.1. Taxonomy (GTDB): domain Bacteria; phylum Pseudomonadota; class Gammaproteobacteria; order Burkholderiales; family Burkholderiaceae_B; genus Pigmentiphaga; species Pigmentiphaga litoralis_B. The sequence continues at coordinate 4,006,294 of NZ_CP184479.1, read as the reverse complement.
TGCCGCAGATCCATGGGGTCGTGTCTCGCTTCATTTTTTTGATCATGACGGATGCCGTGTCCGACACGACGTCTGCTTCTTTTTCCGTTGAAGGAACTTAGCATGCCCATGAACCCCACCGCTCGCCAACCATCTCAATTCGCCAGGCCGGTGCCCCCGAAGCCCGCCACATGGTTGATCGTGGCAACGGCATTGCCATCGAGTGCTGGACGCGCGGCAGCGGGCCCCTGGTGGTCCTGCTGCCGTCCCTGGGCCGGGGTGCGCGCGACATGGACGAACTGGCCGCGCCACTGAGTGCAGCGGGCTTTCGCACAGTATGCCCGGAGCCACGCGGCAACGCCGGCAGTACGGGACCGCTCGAAGACAAAACGCTACACGACTGGGCCCAGGACATTGCGGCGGTCATCGAGCATGAGGACTGCGGGCCCGCATTCCTCATCGGTCATGCGCACGGCAACTGGATTGCCCGCACCGTGGCATCCGACCGGCCGGACCTGGTGCGCGGACTGATGCTGCTGGCGGGGTCGGCCGGCAAGGTGCCCCGGGGCATGACGGCCGCGCCCATCCCCCCGGACATCCGTGCATCGATCGAGGGCAGCGGCAACATGGACTTGCCGGATGCGCAGCGGCTGGCGCATTTGCAACGGGTGTTTTTCGCGCCGGGCAATGATGCCCGCGCATGGCTCAAGGGCTTCAACACGCGGCTGATGACCCAGCAGACGCTGGCGCAAAAAAGGACGCCGGTCGACGAATTCTTTGCCGGAGGCCATGCACCGATTCTGAATATGCAGGCGGAATATGACGTGGTGGCGCCGCCGAGCTATGCCAATGTGTTGCGCGACGAGCTGGGCGATCGGGTGACCAATCTGACGATACGCAACGCCGCGCATGCGCTGATTCCCGAGCAACCGGAAGCCGTGCTGCACGGCATCCTGGACTATCTCGATACCCGATTTGGCATCAAGGCGGCCTGATCGTCAGGCATCCGGGACCCCGAGCACATGCAGGACGCGCGGCAACACCGGCAAGGTATTGGCGGGGTTCCACACCACCGAATATTCCGCGCGCGCGTCCGAGCCTTCGATCGCCTTGAAACAGACGCCGGGCACGGCCGCACGCGCGAACGATTCAGGCACCAGGGATACCCCGCGGCCCATGGCCACAAGACTCACGATCGAGACCAGATGCTTGGCCGAGTGCAGGATGTTCGGGCTGAACCCGGCGGCCATGCACACCGAAATCGACAGATCGTGAAAAGTCGGCGCGCTCTGCCTCGGGATGGCGATGAACGCATCGTTGATCAGGTCCGACAACACGACCACGGGGGCGTCCGCCAGACGGTGCGTGGTGGGCAGCGCCACCACCAGCGGCACCCGGGCCACGACATGCGACCGCATGTCGCCCACCTGCGATATCTGGCCGAAACCCAGGTCGATACGGTCCTGTTGCAAGGCCTCGAGCTGTTCGTTCGATCCCATTTCTTCCCAGGCGCTTTCCACACCGGGCAAGTCGTGCTCGATCCGTTGCACCAGCCCTTCGATCCCCATGAACAGCACGGCGGCAACGAATCCCACCCGTATCCGCCCGATCTCGCCGCGTTCGGCACGTTGCACCGCGCGTAGCGATTGTTCGCTCGCCATGACCAGCCCCTGCACCAATTCGCGGCCGGCAGGCGTGATGCGCACGCTTCGCTTGTTGCGCTCAAACAGCTGAACGCCCAGACGCGCTTCCAGCTGCTGGATGTGTTTGGTCAGTGGAGGCTGCGACATATGCAGACGCTGCGCAGCACGGCCGTAGTGCAGTTCCTCGGCAAGGACCAGGAAGAGTCGGAGCGGCTTCAGGTCGAGCATGACGTCTCCTTTCAGTTATTCAGTTTGAATATCACTGAGTGTCTAAAAAGCAATTGGACTGACATAAGCAGGCTGCGCAGAATACCGGACCGACACAACAACGACAAACCTGGAGAGACGATGCCGCGCGTGCCCGACCTTGACCCTGCCGTGATGACAGACCATCAGCGCAAGGTCTATGACATGATCGCCAGTGGGCCTCGCGGACGCGTGCGCGGTCCCCTGGCGGTCTGGCTCAATCGGCCGGGATTGGCGGAACACGCCCAGGCGCTTGGCCAGTACTGCCGGTATGACAGCAGCCTGCCGCCTCGTCTGTCCGAGCTGGCCATCCTCGTCCTCGCGCGTCACTGGAATTCCGAATTCGAATGGTGGGCGCACAAGGCCATCGCGCTGAAGGCAGGCCTGCCCGCCGATGTCATCGACGCCATTCGTGACCGTCAGCCCCCCCGTTTGCATCCGACAGCGAAGCAGTCGTCGTGGACTTCGTCACGGTGCTGCACGCTCAGCGCGGCGTACCCGACGACCTGTATGCGCGCGCAGTAGCCCTGCTTGGTCAGGATGGCGTGATCGACCTCGTCGGTATCGCCGGTTACTACACCCTCATTTCGATGACCATCAACGTGTTCGACGTGCAGCCGCCCGAAGGCGAGCCACGCGAAATGGCGTGATGACGTTTTCGCATTCAACGACTCAGGAGACACCATGACAGGAAGACTCGAAGGCAAGGTTGCCATCATTACCGGCGCGGGTTGCGTCGGCCCGGGCTGGGGCAATGGCCGCGCCGCGGCCGTCCGGTTCGCTCAGGAAGGCGCGAAGATTTTTGCCGTCGATCGCGACTTGGCTGCAATGGAAGAAACGCTGTCGCGCATTGCTGAATTCGGCGGCGAAGTCACGCCGTGGACATGTGACGTGATGTCGGCCGACGATGTCGCCGCCATGGTCCAGAAGTGCAAGGAGACCTACGGCCGCATCGACATCCTCGTCAACAATGTAGGCGGCTCCGCCAAGGGTGGCCCGGTCGAACTGAGCGAAGCCGACTGGGATCGCCAGATCGACTTCAACCTGAAGAGCGTGTTCCTGACCTGCAAGAGCGTGCTGCCCATCATGGAAGCGCAAGGCGGCGGATCGATCGTGAACATGTCGTCCACGTCCGGCACGCGCTGGACTGGCGCGGCGCAAGTGGGTTATGCCAGTTCCAAGGCCGGCATCATCCAGTTCTCGAAGGTCGTTGGCGTGCAGTACGCCAAGAAGAACATTCGCGTGAACACGGTCGTGCCAGGGCAGATGCATACGCCTATGGTCGAAGTGCGCCTGGCCGGCCAGCGTGCGGGCGGCGACGTCGATGCGCTGCTGCAGCAACGCCAGGCGCGGATTCCAATGGGCTGGATGGGGGATGGCCGCGACACGGCCAACGCCGCGCTGTTCCTGGCGTCGGATGAAGCGCGGTTCATTACGGCCACCGAAATCGTGGTGGACGGCGGCATGAGCGCGCGCTGCGATTAAGAAGGGTGCGCGCCGGCAGCCCGCGGGCTGCTGGATCGACCTGCCCTCGTTACAAGATTCAAGGAGACACGCATGACTATCGCCGTGACCCAGGGCGCGAGACCGGCTGCGTCCGGCACGTCTCGGACGCCCGTATTTTCGACCGTGCTGGCGAGCATTTCGCTGGCTGCCGCAGCGATCGTGACGGTTTCCGCCGCCGCGTTTCCAGGCGCCGCGCAAGCGGCCTACCCCGACAAACCGGTGCGCATGGTCGTGGCGTTTTCTCCAGGCGGACCGACGGACGTACTGGCACGGCTGTTTGCGCAAAAATTGGCCGACCAGCTGGGTCAGCCCGTGGTCGTGGAAAACCGTCCGGGCGCCGGCGGCAATCTGGCCTCGGACGTCGTTGCCAACGCGCCAGCCGATGGCTACACGCTGCTCTACAACAGCTCGTCCGTCACCATTTCGCCCGCGCTGTTCAACACGCCGCGACTCGATCCCCGCAAGATCTTCACTCCGGTCGCCTACGTCGCCACAGTGCCGCTGGTGCTGATCGTGAACCCGTCCGTTGACGCAAAGACGCCAAAAGAATTCGTTGAGCTGCTCAAGCGCAAGCCCGGCGCGCTCAATTTCGGGTCCTCCGGCAATGGCACGATTGATCACCTTACTGCGGTACTGTTCGGCAAGCAGACAGGCGTCACTTTTTCACACGTGCCTTATAAGGGCAATGCTGCCGCCCTGCCCGATCTGCTGGCGGGCCGCATCGACTTCATGATGTCGGGCAGCCTTAACGCCTTCATGCCCTTCGTCAAGGAAGGCAGGCTGCGTGCCATCGCAGCCACCACCGCGCAGCGTGTTTCGATCCTGCCCGATACGCCGACTCTCGGAGAAACCGTGGCACCCGGATTCGATTCCGGCACCTGGCAAGGCATTGTCGGACCCGCAGCGCTGCCCGCACCGGTCGTGACGAAGCTCAATGAGGCGGTCAACAAAGTGCTGGCGCAGCCGGACACCCGTGACAGCCTGATTGCGCAGGGCGCCATGGCGACCGGCGGCACGCCTGGTGACTACGGCAAGCTCATTGGCTCCGAGTACGAACGATGGACTCGCATCATCAAAGAAACCGGCACCAAGTCGGATTGATGTGGGCGATTCCGGCCCTGTTTCTATCGCCCTGACTGGACACGCATGACGGATACCCCTGTTTGCTGGGATTGCCATACCCACGTCTTCGGCCCGTGGTCGCGCTTTCCGCTGCCCGACGCGCCGGCCTATCGTCCGGACGAAGCGTCCTTTGACGCGCTGCGCGCTGCGCACCGTACCTGCGGCATCACGCATGGCGTGCTGATCCAGGCCGCCTGCTACAGTGCCGACCATACCGCACTGTTCGACGCCCTGGCTGCCGGCAACGGCCGCTATCGCGCGATTGCCTTGATCGACCCGGATATCGACGAAGCCAAGCTTGCCGACATGCATGCCCGCGGCGTGCGAGGAATACGCCTGGGGCTGATGCCGCACCTGCCCGCATCGCAAGGTGCGTCACGCCATCGTGACCTGCTCGCGCGCATCCGGCCTTACGGCTGGCATGCGCTGCTGCATGCCCCGATCGACAAGGCGGTGGAGGCCTTGGCGGCATTGAACGATCCGGGCGTGCCCCTGGTCGTCGACCACATGGGGCGTCCGGCGGCGGACGCCCACCGATCAGCCCCGGTCGATACGCTGGTCGATCACCTGTCCCGCCCGGAAGTCTGGATCAAGGTATCCGGCGCCGACCGGGTATCGGCCGGCCGGCGGCCCTTTGACGATGCCTTGCCACTCATGCAACGCCTGTTGCGCGCGGCACCCGAACGTGCCATCTGGGGGTCCGACTGGCCTCACGTCAACATCACCTCGGAACGTCCCGACATGGGCGAGCTGCGCAGCCTGCTGGCCCTGGCGTGCGGCGGAACCGCGTCCGAAGAAGCTGTCCTTCATCTCAATCCCGCTCGCTTGTACACGTGATGGCGTCAGCCCGTGTGCACGCAAGCCACTGACCGCAGGAGCCCACGACCATGTGGCAACCCACCCAGCGCTTTCCCGACCCGGCTTTTCGCGTGCTGGCGCCGGCGTTCGAAAAATACCACCTTGCATCAGCATTCGTTGAACGGCTGGCCACCGGCAGCCGCTGGGCGGAAGGCCCGGTCTGGTTCGGAGATGGCCGCTACCTGCTGTGGAGCGACGTGCCCAACGACCGCATCATGCGATGGGACGAAATCACCGGACAGACATCCGTGTGGCGCCCGGCGTCATCGCACGCCAACGGCAACACACGTGACCGTCAGGGGCGTCTGATTACCTGCGAACACCTGGGACGGCGCGTGACTCGTACCGAGCACGATGGCTGCATCACGGTGCTCATGGACAGCTTCGAAGGCAAGCGGCTGAATTCGCCCAACGATGTGGTCGTGAAGTCGGATGGATCGATCTGGTTCACCGACCCGCCCTTCGGCATCGTCGGCTACTACCAGGGCGAAAAAGCCGAACAGGAACTGCCGTCGAACATCTATCGGCTGGACCCCGAGACAGGTGTCGCGATGGTGGTCGCCGGCGACGTGCAAGGTCCCAACGGACTGGCGTTTTCTCCAGACGAATCGTTGCTCTACGTCATCGAATCGCGCGCGCGTCCCCGTCAGATTCGCCGATTTGCCGTAAAGGCCGATGGCTGCACGCTGGAAGACACCGGCCCGTTCATCGACGCGGATGAAGGGACGCCCGATGGCTTCCAGGTCGATGTCGATGGGAATCTGTGGTGCGGATGGGGCATGGGCACCGAAGAACTGGATGGCGTTCGGGTGTTCGATGCCGACGGACAGGCCATCGGCCACATTGCACTGCCTGAACGCTGCGCCAACCTGTGCTTTGGCGGCAAGCACCGCAACCGGTTGTTCATGGCGTCGTGCACGTCCATCTATTCCATCTACGTCAACACGCAGGGGGCAATCGGGGGGTGACTGCCGCGCGTCGCATGACGCCGCCCCCTTGCCCTGCTGCGCATACCCATTCAAAGCCGGAGACCTTTATGCACCTTACTTTCAACGCCGCACTTCGCACGGCCGCCTTATTGGCAGTCACCTCCGTCATGGCCACCGCCCACGCTGCGGACCCCGTGCGTCTGGTCGTCGCCTTCCCGCCCGGCGGCCCGGCCGATTCGCTGGCGCGCGTGTTGGCCAAGCAGCTCGACTCCGAGCTCAAGACCAACGTGATCGTGGAAAACAAGCCAGGTGCCAACGGCGCCATTGCCGCGGCACACGTGAAGAACTCGCCCAAAGACGGCACTGTGCTGTTCCTGAGTTCCGCAGGCGCGATCGCCATCAATCCTGGTCTGTACCCCAAGCTGACCTACGACCCCGTCAAGGACTTCGTGCCTGTGTCACTGGTCGTGCACACGCCGGAAGTGCTGGTCGTGTCGCCCACCAGCCCGGACAAGACCGCTGCGGATTTCGTCGCCAGCGCCGGCAAGGCCAAGAAGCCGCGCACGCTTGCGTCGTCGGGCATCGGCAGCATGCCGCACATGGCCATCGCCCTGTTCCAGACCTCGACAAAGGCCGACGTTCTGCACGTTGCGTACAAGGGCGCGGCGCCGGCCATTACCGACACGATCGGCGGCCACGTCGACGGGTTCTTCGGCGATATCTCCGGCTTGCTTGGCTTTATCAACGAAAAGCGGTTGAAGGCGATCGGTGTCGCGGCGCCTCAACGTTTGCGCGCCTTGCCCGATGTCCCGACGCTGGCCGAGCTCGGCATCAAGAATGTCGAGGCCAGCAACTGGTATGGCGTGTTTGCGCCGGCAGGCACGCCTGCATCGGTCGTCACCACGGTCAACGCCGCGGTTCACCGGGCGCTGAAGGCCCCGTCGGTGGTGGAAAGCCTGGCCTCGATGGGCATCGAGCCCTCGCCCAACACGCCCGAACAATTCAATGCGCTAATCAAGAGTGATACGGCAAAGTGGACCAAGGTGATCAAGGACGGCAACATTCAGCCGGAGTGAGCCTGGCGCACGGCCGAGGCTCGTCATGGCGGCCGCCTTGCCAGCGAGCCTTGGGGTGTTTACTCCGGCTTGATGTCCAGCTTCTTCACGATCGCGCCCCACACACCGATTTCTTTCTGAATGGTGTCGCGAAATTGGGCAGGCGTGCCGCCGGCGGGTTCTGCGCCGTCGGCCAGAAGTTTTTCCTTCGCTCCTTCCGTCTTCAGAATGAGATTGACCTCTTTGTTGAGGCGGTCAACGATATCCTGAGGCATGCCCTTAGGACCGATCAGTCCGTACCAGAGCGTTGCGTCGTAACCGGGCAAGCCGCTCTCGGCCACGGTGGGGACCTGCGGCAGCGCGGCAATGCGGTTGGGCGTGGTCACTGCAATCGCGCGCATCTTTCCGGAAGCCACGTGGGGCAACGCACTGGCAGTCGCCGCGAAGTAGACCCCCACCTGCCCAGCCATCAGGTCCGTCTGCGCATTGCCGCCGCCCTTGTAGGGAATGTGCGTCATGCGGATGCCCGCCATGCTGCTGAAGCGCTCGGTCGCCAGATGAATGATGCTGCCAAGACCCGACGACGCGTAGTTGATGTCGCCTGGCTTGGCCTTGGCCAGCGCGATCAATTCCGGCACGGTGCGCGCCGGAAAATTCGGTGGCGTCACGATCAACAGCGGGCCAGACGACGCCTGCACGATCGGCGTGATGCCGGTGACCGGATCGAACTTGAGTTTGTAGAGGCTGGGATTGACCGTGTAGCTCGACGAGATCAGCGTCAGGGTATAGCCATCGGGCGCGGCGGCCAGGCCGGCGTCGATGCCAATCAAGCCGCCGGCACCCGGCTTGTTTTCCACGACCACCACCTGCTTGAGCGAGGCTGACAATTCCTTGGCAAGATAACGGGCAAGCAGGTCCGCTCCGCCGCCAGGAACGAAGGTGACGATCAGCTTGATGGGCTTGTCTGGGTAGGCGGCACATACCGAAGCAGTGCATGCGGAAAACAGCAGCGCGCCAGCGCCGATGAGTGTGCGCGTGGAAATAGCGCGGGTCATGAGGTCTCCCAATCTGGTTGTCATTGCCAACCATTCTGCGGAGGCCACGCAGTTGCGTCCAATACCAGATTCGGCGTACGGTGATACCCAATCAGAATGACAGAGGACGACATGGAACAGACCCTGGATGCACCCGTGATCTTGATTACCGGCGGAAGCCGCGGTGTGGGTGCGGCAACCGCCCGGCTGGCTGCCCAACGCGGCTACGATGTGGCCATCAGCTATGTGTCCAACGAAGGCGCTGCCCTGGCGGTGGTGGCCGAGGTCGAACAGGCGGGCCGACGGGGCCTGGCTGTCCGCGCGGACAGTGCGTCGCCCGAGGACGTCGTGCGGTTGTTCGAGACCATTGACCGGACATTCGGCCGGCTTGACGTGCTGGTGAACAACGCCGGCATCATTGCCAGGCAGTCGCGCCTGGAAGATCTTGGCTTCGAGCGGATGCAGCGGATCTTTGCGGTCAATACGATCGGCCCCATCCTTTGTGCGCAGCAGGCCGTCAAGCGCATGTCGCATCGCCACGGTGGGCGCGGCGGCGTGGTGATCAACATCTCGTCCGCGTCGGCCCGACTCGGCAGCCCGAATTAATACGTGGACTACGCCGCATCGAAAGGTGCGCTCGAGACGTTCACCATCGGCTTTGCCAAGGAAGTCGCCGGGGAAGGCATCCGCGTCAACTGCGTCCGGCCGGGTCATATCTACACCGAGATGCATGCAAGCGGTGGCGAGCCCGGGCGAGTCGATCGGGTGAAGTCCACGATTCCGATGGGGCGCGGAGGTCAGCCAGAAGAAGTGGCCCATGCCATCCTCTGGCTTGCAAGCGCGGATGCGTCGTTTGTCACCGGCACATTCCTTGATGCGACAGGCGGCAAATAGCCCGTTGCATTACCAGACACGCATTCGTCTGATGCACGCGCGTGAGCAACCGTACCCGCCGATAGGTGCCCGGCGCGCTAGAACATATGTTTTAGGTTCACCGACACCCGGCGTGGCTCGCCGTACGGGGAGTAGTTCAACGAGTACAGCCCGCGATACCTGCGATCGGTCAGGTTGCTGATCGCAAACAGCAGCTGCGTTTTCGGGGTGACCTGATACCGGGCATGCACGCCGAGCAGCAACAAGGCGCCTTGCCGAATGGTCCATGCGTTGGCGCCCGTGCCGCCGGTGCGGTAGATCTTGCTGCGCGTTTCCACGTTGCCGCCGAATGACCAGTCGGTGTCGGGCAATCTGTAGTGCGCGGCAAGGCGGAGGCTGTGCCGAGGCTGCTCGGGGCCGAAGCGCTGTCCTTGTTGGGGACCGGCCTTGTATTCGGCGTCGGTGAAGGTGTAGCCAGCGGCAAGGTTCAGGTTCCTGCCGATCTTGCCGTTCACCCCAAGATCCACGCCCTGGCTGACCACCTTGCCGGCGGCGTCGTAGCAGATGCCGCCGCAGGCATTGCCGGGGTCGCTCGGGATGGAATCGTCGCGCACGGCAAGGTTCGATTGATCGAGCCGGAACACGGCGGCGGAGACGTTGAGCCGTTTATCCAGGACCTCGCCCTTGATACCCGCTTCATAGTTGGCGCCGACGACGGGCTTGAGCACGCTGCCGTCGATGCTGCGATTCGTCTGGGGGTTGAAGATATCCGAATAACTGACGTAGGCGGAGTATTGCCTGTCCAGGTCGTACACCACGCCTGCGTACGGCGTGATCTGATTGTTTTCCTTGGGCGCGATCCGGCCGGTCACGGCATTCTTGACTTCGTAGTTGCTGATGCGCATCCCGGTGATCACCTTGAGCGCGTCGGTCAGGTTCCAGCGCGCGACGCCGTACATGCCGTAGTTGGTGGTGGTCGACTTGGCGCGGCTGGCGGTCCCATTCGCGACGGGGCCCAGCGATTCGGGGTTGAAGTCGTAGACATTGATCGGGATGCTTCCGGCGATGTATCCGGTGCCGGTGCTTTCGTCGCGATAGGTGGCGCCGTTCGCGCCAACCACCAGTTCATGTTTGCGTCCGAGCAGGCTTAATGGCCCTGACGCGTAGACATCTGCCGAGTCGGAACTCAAGACGGACGAATTGTTTCTGGACCGGCTGGCTATCGCAAGGCCATTCCCAGTGGTCACGTCCAGGCTGCCTGTCAGGCTGTTGAAGTTGTCGATGTCATTGACCGTGCGTTGACGGGAGTACGCGCCCTTCAGCGTCCAGTCGCCCGGCAACCGCTGCGAGACGCCCACGGTGTAGATCGAGTAATCCCGGGCCAGGCGATAGTTGGGATCACCCCAGAACGACGATCGCGGCAGGTTGGCGTCGCGGCCGTCTTTTCCATACGGCACACCGAAATGGTTGAGGCTGGTGTCCTGCTGGTATTGCACGCTGGCGCTGAGCAGGGTGTCCGGGCTGAGGTCGGCTTCGACAATGGCATAGACCGCCTGCCGATCCCGGAAGACGTAGTCCGTGAACGAATCCGCGCGGTCATCCAGCGCGACCAGGCGACCGCGAATGCGGCCGGACTCGATCAGCGGTCCCGAGATGTCTCCCACGAAGCGCCGCGCATTCCACGACCCCAGTTGGACTTCGGCCTGTGCCTGGAAGCTTTCGGTGGGTCGCTTTCGTACGAGGTTGACGGTGCCCCCTGGGCTGCCTGCACCGGCCAGCAATCCGGCCGCGCCCTGCAAGACTTCCACCCGATCCACAAAGGCCGTATCGAACTTGGGCGAACGATTGCCGCTGTTGATGCCCGCCGGGGTGACGATGCCGTCGAGCTGCGTCTGCAGCGTGAACCCGCGGCTGTAATAGGTCGCGCCGGCACTTCCCTGATCCTGCGCGAACACACCGCTGACGGACTTCAGGGCATCGTCGACCGACGTCATGGCGACATCGTCCATCTGCTGGCGCGTGATGGTCGTGATGGTCTGAGGCGTTTCGCGCGGCGACAGGGCGAGCTTCGTTGCCGTGTTGGTGTAGAGCGCCTTGTATGTGTCGGTACCTTCGGTCGTGCTGTCGCGGGCGGCCTCGCTGGTCACGGCAACTTCCTGCAGGGTGACGGCACCGGCGCCGGCGGTTGCATCGGCACCCGGCGCGCCAACCACCTGTTCCCGCAAGACGAAGATGCCCTCCCCTTGCGCCACCGCTTCCAGCCCGGTGCCGGCCACCAAAAGGTGCAGGGCATCGGCCGGCGCATAGGTCCCTTGAAGACCGGCGGAACGTTTGCCACGTATCAGGTCGGGCACGAAGGACACGGTCAGCTGCGCCTGCGCGGCAAAGTCGGCCAGCGCATTTTGCAACGGACCCGGCGCGATGTGATAGGGCCGTACCTGGACGGTAGCATTCGATGCCGGAGCGACCGCCGCTGCCGCCGTCGCCGACAGTGGGACAGCAACACACGCGAGCGTCAGGCTTGCGGAGCTGACCGCAAGCACCAGCGGCTTGAGGCGTAGAACCGCGCCGGATGGCGGGGCGGCATGGCGGGAAAACATGGCGTGGATCCTTATTCGACGAAATGACATTGCGTGTTCACCTAGGCAATGACACGTCACCAAGACAAAGCGGCCAGTTTTTTTGCAGATATTTTTTTATGCGGGCTGAAGCGTGGCCCAATACCGCGTATGGAAGGTGACGCGGACCGGCAGCGTTGCCACCAAAGCCCGCAGCGCGCGGTCGGTATCGTCGACCTGAAAGCTGCCGGAAATGAGCAGGTCGGCAACGGCAGGATCACACCGTATCCACCCGCGCCGGTAACGCGCCAGCCGGGTGCAGAACTCGCCAAGGGCCATGTTGTCGGCATGAAGGATGCCGAATTGCCAGTCGGCCGCGTGACCGTCCAGCAGCTCGGGTTCGCTCATTCCGGCCATCGACATACGAAGCTGTTGATTGGCCGAGATGACCCGCGTGCGAAATTCTTCTGCGCTCGTTTGCACTTCGACCGCGCCGTCGAACACGCCTACGTCGGTCCATGCGTCGGCGCGCGCCACCAGGAAGCGGGTGCCAATGGCCCGGATCCGCCCTTCCGAAGTCTGGACACGGAACGGCCGCACCGGTTGCGAAATGTCCGGCGCGGTGGTGATGACCACCTCGCCTTCGTGCAGGATCAGCAGGCGTTGCGCCGTATCGAACACGGTGTCGAACGCGGTCCGGGCGTTCATCTGCGCCTGGCTGCCATCGGCCAAGCGCACACGGCGCCTTTCCCCGTGGCCGTCTTGTAATCCGCGCGCCAGGCATCGACCGGCATCTGCCGATAGGCGATCAGCGCCGCGGGCGACAGCGTCAACAGAAGCGCCAGCTTCGTGACGGCACGCCGGCGGGCCTGCACGGGCCGTCGTTCCAGCACCGCCGTACTCAACGCAGGCGGAATCACGCCGAACCGGGCATCGAGTCGCTGCGCACGTTGCCACGCCAGTTCGTGTTGCGCGTGCGCAGCCCGCCACTGCTGGCAGGCGCGATGGTCCTTGTCGGTAGGCTCGGCCGCGGGGTGGACGCGCATGAGCCACTGCGCCGCTTCACGCGCCACCCGCGGGTCGAGCGCGACGTCGGGGCTGCCAGCATTCATGACTGATGGAGCAGGCATCGTTCGTAGGCGACCGCCATGTAGCGGCGCACGGTGCGCGGCGAGATGCCCAGTTTGAGCGCGATGTCGCTGTAGGTCAGGCCGTCCAATTGCGCGGCCAAGAACACTGCGCGGACCTGGTCGGGCAGCGCATCCAGCATCGCGCTGATGTCGTCAAGCGCTTCAAGGATCATCAAACGTTGTTCAGGAGGAGGCGCCGCGGCAGCAGGCATCTGGCTCAATGCTTCAGCGTACGCTCGCTCCAGCGCTTGCCGCCGGAAATGGTTGCTGACGAGACGGGTCGCGACCGTCGTCAGATAAGCGCGAGGCTCGCGCAGTTCGGCATCGGCAATGCGCTGCCGTTCAAATGCGATCAGGATCCGTATGAAGGTGTCCTGTGCAAGATCGGCCGATTTGTGCGCGCATCCCAGCTTTTTGCGCAACCAGCCCTGCAGCCAGCCGAGGTGGGCGCTGTAGAGTTCGGTGACGACCTCGGTGGGGCTGGCAAGGTGCATGAGAGGATCCGGACGGTGCCGATAGGCCTGGACGGTTGCTGACGCTCGATAGCAGGCGGCTACGCGGATCACAGCATAGGTTTGAGAATGGTTCTCATTATGCCATGCCCGGTTTGACGTTGCGAAGGCCATTTCCACCGGACCGTTGAAGGGGACATCTTGCGCGATACCTACGTTTGCAGCCTCACCACAAGCGAATGGCCAGCAGTAAAAAATAATCTGTCGGTGCTATCCAGGAATTAATTCTTGGTGGTGAAGAGCGCAGGGGTTCAAGTGCCCGATTCCTTCTCCCCACCCCATCCCTTGCTCATCCGCAATCCCGAGTTACCTCCCGTCACAACGCTCCTATCATTGTCGCCGCAGCGCAGTTCCGACTTGGCGCTTACCAGGACAATGTTAATGAACGTACTCATTATTGAGCAGCTGCCAAGTGTCCAGCACGCGCTACGCCGCGTCGTGGAAACGATGCCCGAATTCAAGAAGCTGACGACGGTCGGACGCGACATGGCGCATGAATGGGTGGACGCCCGGCAGAACACGCTGCTCATTTTCGGTTGCTCGGCCAATCGGATCGAAGACCAGGCAGTGTTGGCCGAAACGATCCAGCGTTATACGCCGTTGCGAAGCCTCGCTTTGTACGAAGATCCCGACCTGGATTTTGCTCGCAGTGCGGTGCAATTGGGCGTAGCGGGTTATGTGTCGAAGGCAGCCGCACCAAGCGTCATGCAGGCGTCCCTGAACCTGTTGCGCGTCGGCGGCAGTTGTTATCCCCCGCTGGCGCGTGCCCGTTCAAGCGGTACGCGCGACGCACCGTCCTTTGCGGAGTGTGGCGGTGTGGTCGTGACGGCGGCTACCCGCCCTCATCTTACCGGGCGCCAGACGCAGCTTCTGGGCATGCTTGCCGCCGGCAAGGATGCGCGCGCGGTCGGCAAGAAAATGGGCGTCACGGTTGCAACCGTCAGAAGCCACGCCAATAAGCTGTATCACAAGCTGGGGGCGCGAAATCGTGCCGAAGCGGTGTTCAACGCTGCCCGGCTGGGACTGGTGTAGGCCGTCCCGCCGTGCGCACCGGAGCGGGATACCTGGCGGTACCCCGACGATGGGCGCACGGACAGCGATCAATTGATTTTCAGATTGCCTTGCTTGATGAAGTCGGCGATCTGCCGTGCCTCGCGGCGATAGCTTTCACCAAACTGGGACGCCGTCTGGCGTTTGACGATGATGCCTTCGCCCGCCAACTTTTGTGCGACTGTCGGGTCCTGCAAGGCCTTGCCGATTGCGGCGTTCCACTGATCGACAATGGCTGCAGGCGTGCCGGGCGGTGCGAACAGCCCCAGCGCCCCGCTCGCATTGAACTCCGGTGCACCTCTGTCGGCGATGACCGGCAACTCAGGAAACAGCGGCGACGCATCGGGCGACCCGATGGCCAGCGCGCGCACCGCACCCGCCTGCAAGTGACCGGCCGCGAGTGATGACGAACTGAAGATGGCCTGCACGCGGCCGCCCAGCATGTCGGTCAGCATCTGGGCAGCGCCCTTGTAGGGCACCGCCGTCATGCGGGTGCCGAATACGGAATTCAGATGCTCAAGCGCGAAGTGATTGGGGGACCCGGTGCCACTGGTGCCAAAGTTGATCTGGTTTGGCCGACCCTTTACATAGGCGATGAATTCGTCAAAGGTCTTTGCGGGGAAATCGGCATTCACCAACAGCAGCGTGGTAGGCCGCCCGACCGACGCGACGGGGATCAGGTCATTGACCGGATCGAACGCCAGGTTGCGTTCGATGGCGCTGGCGATCTGCAAGGAGGTATAGGCGGTGAACAGCACGGTGTAGCCATCGGGGCGTGCCTTGGATACGGCGCCCGCGCCGATCACGCCTGCCGCACCGCCCTTGTTGTCAGGCACCACCGGTTGGCCCAGGATCGGGGCCAGGGCGGCCCCCACCTGCCGTGCGACCGTGTCGACGATCGCACCAGGCGGATAGCCGATGACCAGCGATACTGGTCGGACAGGAAAGGGGGTTTGGGCCTGGACGGTGGCCGGCGCACTGGCAAGCAGGCTGGTGAATGCAGCGGCTGTCAGCCAGCGGGCAAGGGAAGATGGGGTTTGGGTCATGTCGTCTCGCGTGATGTCGGCGCCTGGCGCCACGTCGTTGCAGCGAAGGCGGACATCAAGGTAGAGGCACGAGTCCTGGAAGGCAAGAAAGGGATCGAAGCTTTCCACCTGACGGAAACAAGGACCCAAGTGAAGGGCAAGCGCCCTTCACTCCCCTACTCGTCCGCCCCCTTGAACTTGCGAAGTCCCTTGAAAATCAAGGGCGCAAACAAGGCAAAGACAGCCAGCAACAACAGCACGGCCGACCCTGGATTGGTGATGAACACCATCGGGTCGCCCAGGCTGATCTGCAGCGCGCGACGGAACTGCATCTCGGCCATCGGTCCCAGGATCAGGCCGACGATCATGGGCGCCACGGGGTAGTCCCAGTAGCGCATGGCGTAGCCGACCAGGCCGAAGATCAGCAGCATGCCGAGCTCGACCGCCGACGGGTTGGCGGCAAGCGTTCCCAGCAGCGCGAAGAGCAGGATGCCGGCGTACAACCAGTGCTGCGGAATCGCGAGCAGCTTGACCCACAATCCCACCAGCGGCAGGTTCAACAGCAACAGCATGGCGTTGCCGATGAAGAAGCTGGCGATCAGGCCCCACACCAGTTCAGGATTAGACGTGAACAGCAGCGGCCCCGGCACAAGGCCATACTGCTGAAAACCTGCCAGCAACATGGCGGCCGTCGCGGACGTGGGCAGACCGAGCGACAGCAGCGGCACCAGGGTGCCGGTGGCAGCGGCGTTGTTGGCCGCTTCCGGTCCGGCCACGCCTTCGATCGCGCCGTGCCCGAACTCTTCCGGATGACGCGCCAGCTTGCGTTCAACCGTGTACGACAGGAGGGTCGGCACTTCGGCCCCACCAGCCGGCAAGGCGCCAATGGGAAAGCCAATGCCGAAACCACGCAGCCAGCCCTTCCACGAACGCGACCAGTCTTCGCGCGTCATCCACAACGAGCCTTTGACCGGGATCAGCTTTTCGGCCTGGCCGTTGAAGCGGGACAGCACGAACAGCGTTTCGCCGACGGCAAACAGGCCCACCGCCAACGTCGTGATCGAGATGCCATCGAGCAGCACCGGCACGCCAAAGTCCAGCCTCGACTGGCCGGTCAGCTTGTCGATGCCGACGAGACCGAGTGTCAGGCCCAGCACCAGACTGGTGAGCCCGCGCATGACCGACGTCCCGAAGGTCGCGGCCACGGTCACGAATGCGAGCATCATCAGCGCAAAGTAGTCCCACGGCCCAAAGTGCACGGCAAGCTCGACCAGCCAGGGGGCGAGCAGCGCCAGGCCGATCGTGGCCAGCGTGCCTGCAAAGAACGAGCCGATGGCCGCCGTGGCCAGCGCAGGTCCGCCCCTGCCCGCGCGGGCCATTTTGTGGCCTTCGATGGCAGTGGCGATCGAGGCCGCTTCGCCCGGGGTGTTGAGCAGGATGGCCGTGGTGGAACTGCCGTACATGCCGCCGAAATAGATCCCGGCAAACATGATCAGCGAGCCGGTGGGGTCGAGCTGGAAGGTGACAGGGAGCAGCAAGGCAACGGTCAGGGACGGACTGATGCCGGGCAGAATGCCGACCAGGGTGCCGAGCAGCACGCCAATGCCCGCGAACAGCAGGTTCGACGGCGTTGCGGCCACGGCCAGGCCATTCAACAACAATGACAAGGTATCCATGGTCAGTCCGCCGCCCGATACAGGACCGCTTCGATCACGCCTTCAGGCAGGCTCAACGACAGCAGTTGCGTGAAGAACAGCGAGGCCACCGTGGACAGCACCAGCCCCAGGGCGATCGATGCGATGCCGACTGGCTTGCCGAACGCCCGCGCCGCGGCAACGAACATCAAGGTCGCCGCCAGGATGAACCCGCCGTTGAAAGCGACGCACGCGATCGCGGCGATCCAGCCGCCGGTGCACCACGCCAGCGCCGGTACATTGACCGGCGCGGTCGGGCGCGGCGCGAACCGGCGCAGCTTGAACGCCTGCACCCAGTGGGCCAGGCCCAGGGCAATCAGCGCCACCGAGACCAGCCGCAGGGCCGCGGAAGGACCGACCCCCATGGTGCCGGCGGACCGCAGACCGCCCGCGTTGATGTATAGCGTGGCGGCCAGTGCGAAGAGGCCGACGCCGATGAAAAACGGCGCGCGCCATGAACCGAATACCGATTCGGGACGGGTGTCGTTCATTTCACCAGTCCGATCGACGTCAGCGCTGCCGACACACGTTCACGCTCGGCTTTCAGGAAAGCGTCGAAGGCCGGGCCGTCCAGGTACGCATCTTCCCAGCCGCGCGTCTTCAGGACGTTTTTCCATGCCGGCGTGGCGACGGCACGCTGGACCGCGGCGCTCAAGGCCTGGCGCTGCGCGGCGGTAATGCCGCTGCCTGCCACGACACCGCGCCAGTTGGTCAGCACCACATCCAAGCCCTGCTCTTTCAGCGTGCCCGCCGCTTCGCCTTCGACCTTGCGTTCACCCGACACGGCCAGGGCGCGCAGCTTGCCGGCCTTGATCTGGCTCTCGAACTCGTTGTAGCCCGACACGCCCGCCGTGACGCGGCCCCCCAGCATTTCAGCCAAGGCTTCACCGCCACCCGAGAACGGCACGTAGTTCAGCTTGCTGGTATCGCCACCCGCTGCCTTGGTCACGAGGCCAGCCAGGATGTGGTCGGCGCCACCGGCCGAGCCGCCTGCCCAGACGACCTTGGAGGCATCCGCCTTGATCGCCTTGGCCAGGTCGGCCATGGTCCGATGCGGCGACTGCGCCGGCACGACCACCACCAACGGATCGGCGGTGATACGCGCGATCGGGGTGACGGCGTCCAGGCCTACCGGCGCCTTGTTCATCAGCACGGCGCCGACCAGGGTGATCCCCATCATGAGCGCCTGATTGCCGTCACTCTTGGCCGCACCGGCGAATTGAGCCAGGCCGACAGTGCCGCCCGCGCCGGGCACGTTCACTACCTGGACCGAGGGCACGATCTTTTCGGACATGAGGACCTGCTGGAGCGCGCGGGATGCGCCGTCCCACCCACCGCCCGGGGCCGCCGGAGCAGTCAGCTTGATTTGACGAGGTACGGTGGCGTCAGCCGCGTGGGTAGGCGCGGCAGCGAAACACGCCAGCGCCGTGAGGATGGCGGCGCAGGGGCTCTTGATGAAGTTCACGGTTTGGTCTCCAGGGGTTGCATGCGTCGGACGCAGCGTCTTAAGATTGCATTTTAGTTTTGTGAAATGCAAAGAGCGAGCTATGGTTTTCCATGACGCGCTCTGCACAAATGCCGCCGCGCGGGCCGTTCCGGAGATGTTTGTGAAAGTGTTCCGGACCGGTCTTACGGCAAATGCCAGAAAGCCACGGCTGCGCTCAAGATGCCATTGCGCCGAGGCAGGGTCAACCGGTTTCAGGTCGACAAGAAAAACCCTGCATCGACGAGCGCCGATGCAGGGTTCGAAGGACAGTTGCTTGCGCCTGCCAAGGGGCAGCAACGGATGAACTGTCTACCTTACTGACACACGAAATTCGCCGCGTCGTTGATATCCCCCGTGCCCTTGTACCGCGTCTGCTTGGGATACGGGCACAGCGGCCGGGTACGGGACGCCACGTTGAAGTAGCCCGGGTTGGATGCGGCTGCGACGATGCTGTCAGGCGCGGTGCCCTTCTCCACCCAGTTCACCAAAGGCGTCAAGGCATCGAACGAATCGGTGGCCGGGCCGCCCGAGCAATGGTTCATGCCGGGCACGACGAACAGCCGCGCAAAGTTCGAGACGTTCTGATTCGAGGCACCCAGGGCGTTGTAATAGTCGATCGTGTCCTGCACCGAAAACGACGTATCGCTGCCGCCGTGATACAGGATCAGCTTGCCTCCGCGTTCGCTGAAGGGCGACAGGGCCGTCGACTCGGCAAACATGTATTGCGCCGCCGACTGCGAGAAGATGCCGGATCGCGCATAGACCTTGGGCGCGTCGACGTCGAAGCTGTAGTTCAGCGCGTAGTTCACGACGCCCGAAGTAGGCACCGGCACCGGCGGCGTCGTGAACAGCAAGGGGTTGGACACCGCAAACACCAGCTTGGTCGAGTTGTTCACGGGCGACGCATACGAGCCCAGCCACCACGAGCGCCATCCCTGGTTGTAGGTGGTGCCGGACTGTCCGCTGATGCCGGCGTCCCAGGGCCAGGTGTTGTACAGGATCTGGCCCTGCGAATTGCGCGCGCCTGCAAGCGCCTTGTTCAACGCGGTCAGTTGGGCGGGCAGCAGGCAGGTATCGGTTTTGGCGCCCGTGCACTGCAGCTTGTCCATTTCCGGTTTGACCAGGGCGTTGGTGCATGCCGGCATGTTGTCGACGATGCCATCCTTCAGTCCGTCCAGCCCATCGCATGCGGCCAGGACGCCGTTGCGCACCAGCATCAGGTCGGGATCCGTAAACGTCTTGTTGATGGCGGGCGCTCCGGTCGTGTCGAACAGGTTCTGCGACCGTGCCAGCGCCGCGAAGGTCTGCGAGACGTTGATGCCATCCACGCTCGCCAACGGCAGGTGATAGCCCGGATCGCCGGCGACGATGCCGTCGAAGTAGGTAGGGAAGCGCTGCGACAGGATCATGGCTTCGCGTCCGCCTTCGGAACATCCCATGAAGTAGGACTTGTCGGGCCCCTTGCCAAAGTACCTGGACACCAGCGCCTTGCCGACCCGCGCGGTTTCGTCCAGCGAGTTGAAGCCGAAGTCGATGCGCGCCTGGGGGTCCAGGCCGAAAGCGGCCGTGCCGCCGGCGGCCGCCACGGTGTTCACCGCATTGTCGTGACCGCTGTCGGTGCCCAACGTGACGTAGCCCAGCGACAGCAAGGTCTTGCCGTCCTGCGCAGTCGTGTTGACCGGGTCGACGACGGTGCCATTGATGCCTCCGCCGCCGCCCATGTACAGGCGGCCGCTCCAGGTGGTGGGCAGGCGCACGCGGAATTTGATGGCGTAGGACTGACCGTCGACGCCGGTGCGCTCGTTGATCGTGCCGTTCACGAGGCAGTGCTCGGCGACCGTGGCGGTGGCGGGCGTGAACGTCGCGCCGGTGATGCGCGTGGTCGCGTTGGGAAAGCCGGTTGCGGTGGCCAGCGCGGCGCACGAGGCCGCCGTCGGAACGCTGGCGCCGGGGCCGGGGCCTTGGGCCGGCGCCGGATCGTCATCGCCGCCACAGGCAGCGACCGCCAGCGTGGCGGCAAGGACGACGGACAGACTCAATCCTTTTCTTGCGAAGTCATGGCTGGGCATGGCGGTTTCCTGCGTGAAGGTGACGGAACGAAGAACAGCGAGGAGCAGTGGAACCCGTGGCGCTTATTCGACGCCCACGCCAGCATCCCGCACGATGCGGGTCCACTTGGGAACATCGGACTGGATCAGCGATGCGAAATCGGCTTGTGACCCCGGCATCATTTCGATGCCCACGGCCATGAATTTGTCGTGGGTGGACGGTTTCTTCAGCATGGCTTGCACGGCGGCATGGAGCGTGTCGGCCACTGGCTGGGGAATGCCCTTGGGCGCGGCCAGGCCGAACCACACCGTCATGGAAAAGCCCGGCACGATCTCGTTCAGCGCCGGCAGGTCGGGCATGACCTCGGTACGCGTCTCGCCTGTCGACGCCAGCGCGCGAAGGCGTCCGGACTGCACATAGGGCAAGGTCGAGGTGCCGCCTTCGAACATGAGGTCGATCTGCCCGCCCAGCAGGTCATTCATGGCGGGGGCGCTGCCCTTGTAGGGAACGTGCAGCAGGTCGGTGCCGGTGCGCTGCTTGAACAGTTCGCCAGCCAGGTGGTGCGTGCCGCCTCGGCCCAGACTGCCATAGGTCAAGGTGCCGGGCTTGGATTTGGCCAGGGCGACCAGGTCCTGGACCGACTTGACCGGGACGGTGCTATTGACGACGAGATAAAACGGTGTCGAAAACAGGGTGGCGATGGGGGTCAGGTCGCGCGTGGGATCGGTGCGCAGGTCCTTGGTGGTCAGGGGATTCAGGATCATGCCCGTCTGCGACGTGACCAGCAGCGTATAGCCATCGGGCGCGGCACGCGCGGCGGCGTCCATGCCGATCGCCTGATTCGCGCCTGACCGGTTTTCGACCACGACCGGCTGCTTGAGCCGCGCCGCCATGTCGTCGGCCAGGGTGCGCGTGAACGTGTCCACCAGGCCGCCTGGCGTGTAGGGCACGATGATCTTGATGAGGCGTTCGGGATAGCGGCCGGGCGATGCGCCGGGCTCGCCCTGCGCAGCCGCGGTCATTGGCAGCACGGCAACAGCGGCGGCTGCAAGGGCGCTGGCAACAAGGCCAGCCAGCGCGCCGCTGACCCGACGTCCTGCCCTGCCCGCGCCTGTCCCTTCCGGGCGAACCTGTCTCATGCCTCCTCCTTCGGGATCGATACGTCCCTTGATCGGCAGGGGCGTCAACGAAGTCGGACCAGAAGGTGAGCGGCGTTGCGCGGATGCCGGCGGAAAATATAAGCCCGCCTGATATAAACGGCTATTACATACTTTCCCTTGGTCGGGCGGGCATGGCGCGTGCGCAGTCGAGCGCGTTGTGTTTCACCACGATGGCCGGCTGGATTCATCCTGCTTAAACCTTTCGACCCGTCACCTCGTCTATGCTCTACCCTCGCCCGCGATCAAGCGGGGGTCGCCTTTGTCTTCCACAAGGCGCCATCACCCCCGCCGCAATAAGACGAGGACCATGAGACTTTCCCGATTTTCCGGCGCGGTCATGCTGCCCGTGTGCCTGGCATTGGCCGGCTGCGGCCTGACGCGCCCGCCTGCCGCCGTGCCCCCGCCCGTCCCTGCGCAATGGAACGCACCGCTGCCGCCGCCCGGACCGGCGGCGTCGCCCTTGCCGGTCGGCTCCATCCCTGCCCTGACCGACTGGTGGCGGCAACTGAACGATCCGCTGCTGGACCGCCTGATCGCCGCGGCGCAGGTCGAAAGCCCGACCATCGCCAGCGCCGCGGCGCGCATTGCCGAAGCGCGCGCCACGCGGGTGCAAAGCGGCGCAGCCTTGTTGCCGAGTCTGGACGGGTCGGTGACCGGCACGCGCGGCAATTCCGGTTCGCGCTTTGGCGCATCGCCCACCGGGGGATTGATCGCCATCCCTATCACGACGACGCAAGCCGCGCTGCAGTCGAGCTGGGAAGCGGACCTGTTCGGCCGGCTGCGTTCCGATCGCGACGCCGCCCAGACGCGGCTGGTCAGCGCCGACGCCAAGTGGCATGACGCGCGGGTGTCGGTCGCGGCCGAGACGGCCAACGCCTACTTTGCCGAGCGCGCCTGCGTGCAGCAACTGACGGTGTCCGAATCCGATACCCGGTCGCGCAGCGAAACCGCGCGGCTGTCCGACCTGTCGTCGCAGGCCGGTTTCACGGCGCCAGCCGATGCAGCCTTGGCGCGGGCCAGCGCGTCCGATGCATCGGGCCGTCTGAGCCAGCAACGCGCGCAATGCGACGTGCAGCGCAAGGCCCTCGTGGCGCTGACCGGAATCGAGGAATCCGATCTGGCCGCGCAACTGGCCGCATCGCCAGTGCAGCAGTCGCTGCCCAATGTTCAGGCCGTGGCCAGCGTGCCTGCCGACATGCTGGCGCAGCGTCCCGACGTCTATTCCAATGAACTGGGCGTGGCCGCGGCCAGCGCCGAGGTCGGATCGGCCGAAGCCGCCCGCTATCCTCGCCTCACCCTGCAGGGATCGGTCGGACGCAGCACGTTCCGTCTTGCCGGCCAGGAGCAGTCCCTGGACACCTGGAGCATCGGCCCCGTCACGCTGACGCTGCCCTTGTTCGACGGCGGCACCCGCCGCGCGAACGTCGAGTCGGCCAAGGCGCGGTATGCCGAAGCCGTTGCCGCCTACCGCGGCAGCGTGCGCCAGGCCGTGCGCGAAGTCGAGGAAGCGCTGGTGAACCTGCAGAGCACCGATGCCCGGGCGTCGGACGCCGACAGCGCCGTCAAGAACTACCAGGCCGCCTTCGACGCCATGCAGGCCCGCTATAAAAGCGGCCTGGCCAGCCTGATCGAACTCGAAGACGTGCGACGCACGCTGTACGCGGCGCAAACCGCGCGGGTAGCCCTGCAACGCGAACGCGCCAATGCGTGGGTCGCCCTCTATCGCACCACTGGCGGCGGCTGGACCCGCGCCGCCTCGCTGACCTCTTCTTCTGCGGCTCCGTCGCCATGAAAACCATGAAGCGCTCCACCCTTATCGTCACGCTCGTCGTCCTGCTGGTCATCGTCGGCGTTGCCGTCTTCGTGGCGCGGCGCCCCGCCCCGTCCGAGGGCACAACGCCCGCCGACAAGCAGGCCGCCGCCGCGCCCCGGCCTTCGCTGACCGTCACGGTCGAAGCGCCGCAGTCCACCCAACTGACCACCACCCTGTCGGCCAACGGCAATATCGCCGCCTGGCAGGAAGCCAGCGTGGGCTCTGAATCGGCCGGCCTGAAGCTGTCGGAAGTGCGGGTCAACGTGGGCGATACGGTCAAGAAGGGCCAGGTGCTTGCCACGTTTTCGGGCGAGACGGTCCAGGCCGATGTGGCCCAGGCGCGTGCGTCGCTGGCCGAGGCCAAGGCCAACGCCGCCGACGCCGCCAACAACGCCTCGCGGGCGCGCACCCTGGAACAGACCGGTGCGCTCAGCCAGCAACAGATCAACCAGTACGCGACCAACGCCGAAACCGCTCGCGCGCGGGTCGAAGCGGCCGAAGCGGTGCTGGCGGCGCAGCAGGTACGCGGGCGCAATACGCAGGTGCTGGCGCCGGACGACGGCGTCATCTCGTCCCGTACCGCCACGGTGGGCAGCGTGGTGGGCGCAGGCACCGAACTTTTCAAGCTGATCCGCCAGGGCCGCCTGGAATGGCGCGCCGAAGTCACGTCGGCGGAACTCGGCCGCATCAACGTCGGCATGCCCGCGGTCATCGTGGGCGCCAGCGGCGCCCGGGTCCATGGCAAGGTGCGCAGCATTGCACCCACGGTCGATCCGCAGACCCGCGCGGCGCTGGTGTATGTGGACGTGCTGGGCGTGTTGCCGGCCGATGCCCCTGCCCCTGTCGCACCGGCGGCAGCGACCGGCGCGGTGTCCGCCAGCCCGGGCGCGGCCAACACCACGTCGGCCAAACCGGCCGCCGCCAGTCTGCCGGCTGGCAAGCTCAAGGCGTCCCCGGTCAACATGGCGCAGACCACCAGCCTGAAGGCCGGCATGTTCGCGCGCGGCGATTTCGAACTGGGCCAGGCGCGCGCCGTGACGGTGCCGCAGGCGTCCATCGTGCCGCGCGACGGCTTCAATCATGTGCTGCTGCTCCAGCCCGACAACCGGGTGGCCCAGCTCAAGATCGAAACGGGCCGCCGAGTCGGCGATCGCGTCGAAGTGATCACCCCCTGCCCGCCGATGCCCGCGTGGTCGTGCAAGGCGCCGGCTTCCTGAATGACGGCGACCTCGTCCGGGTGACGCCATGAACGTTTCCGCCTGGTCCATCCGGAACCCGATTCCGGCGGTCATGCTGTTCGTCCTGCTGACCTTTGGCGGTCTGCTGGCGTTCAAAGCCATGAAGATCCAGAACTTTCCCGACATCGACCTGCCCACGGTGACCGTGACGGCATCGCTGCCGGGCGCGGCCCCGTCCCAGCTGGAAACCGACGTCGCGCGCAAGCTCGAAAACTCGATCGCCACGGTGCAGGGCCTCAAGCACATCACCACCAAGGTCCAGGACGGCACGGCAACACTGATCGTCGAGTTCCGGCTGGAAAAGCCGGTGCAGGAAGCGGTCGACGACGTGCGTTCCGCCATCCAGCGGGTGCGGGCCGACCTGCCCGCCGACGTGCGCGACCCGGTCGTCACCAAGCTGGACCTGGCCGCGCAACCGGTGCTGGCGTTCACGATTGCGTCCACCAAGCTGGATGCGCCGTCCCTGTCCTGGTTCGTCGACAACGACGTCACCAAAAAACTGCTGGCCCTGCCTGGCATCGGCGCGGTCAACCGGGTGGGCGGCGTGACCCGGCAGGTGCACGTCGACCTCGACCCCGCCAAGCTGCAGGCGCTGGGCGCCACGGCGGCCGATATCTCGCGGCAGCTGAGGCAGGTGCAGGTGGAAAGCGCCGGGGGCCGCACGGACCTGGGCGGCAGCGAACAACCCGTGCGCACGCTGGCCACCGTGCAGTCGGCCGACCAGCTGCGCGACATGCAGATTCCGCTGTCCGACGGCCGGCGCATCCGGCTGGATCAGGTCGCCAATGTGATCGACACGATTGCGCAGCCACGCGCCGCGGCCCTGCTCGACGGCAAGCCGGTGGTCGGTTTCGAAGTCGCCCGCAGCCGCGGTCAGAGCGAGGTGGCCGTAGGCGCCGCGATCCAGAAGGCATTGGTCGAACTGCGGGAGCAGCACCCCGACATCACGCTGACGGAAGCCTTCAACTTCGTGCAGCCCGTGCAAGAGGAGTACGACGGATCGCTGCACCTGCTCTATGAAGGCGCGCTGCTGGCCGTGCTGGTGGTGTGGCTGTTCCTGCGCGACTGGCGCGCCACCTTCGTCTCGGCCATCGCACTGCCGATGTCGGTCATCCCTGCCTTCATCGGCATGTATCTGCTCGGCTTCTCCATCAACGTGATTTCGTTGCTGGCGCTGTCCCTGGTGGTCGGCATCCTGGTGGACGATGCGATCGTGGAAGTCGAAAACATCGTGCGCCACCTGCGCATGGGCAAAAGCCCCTACGACGCCGCCATGGAAGCGGCCGACGAGATCGGACTGGCGGTGATCGCAACCACCTTCACGCTGATCGCGGTGTTCCTGCCCACGGCTTTCATGAGCGGCGTGGCCGGCAAGTTTTTCAAGCAATTCGGATGGACAGCGTCCCTGGCCGTGTTCGCGTCGCTGGTGGTGGCCCGCGTGCTGACGCCGATGATGGCGGCCTACATGCTCAAGCCCGTCGTGACGCAGGAAAAGGAGCCTGGCTGGCTCAGGATGTATATGCGGGCAGCCGAATGGTGCATGACGCATCGGCTGGCCACGATGCTGCTGGCCACGGTGTTTTTCATCGGGTCGATCGCGATGATTCCGCTGCTCAAGACCGGCTTCATTCCGCCCGACGATAATTCCCAGACGCAGGTCTACCTGTCGCTGGCGCCTGGCGCCACCCTGCAGCAGACGCTGGCCACGGCCGAAGAAACCCGCCAGCGGTTGATGAAGATCGATCACGTGCGCAGCGTCTACACGACCGTGGGCGGCGGCAGCGCGGGCGGCGATCCGTTCGCCAGCTTTGGCGTGGCCGAAACGCGCAAGGCCACGCTGACCGTCAAGCTGGACCCTCGCGGCGAACGCCCGCGCAAGCAGGTGGTGGAAAACCAGATCCGCGCGGCGCTGGAAAGCCTGCCCGGCATTCGCAGCACGGTGGGCCTGGGCGGATCGGGCGAGAAATACATCCTGGTGTTGAGTGGCGAAGACCCGGCGGCGCTGACGACGGCCGCCCGGGCCGTGGAACGCGACCTGCGCACCGTGCGCGGGCTGGGCAACATCACGTCGACGGCCAGCCTGGTGCGGCCCGAAATCGCGGTGCGGCCGGACTTTGCGCGCGCTGCCGACCTGGGCGTGACCAGTTTTGCCATTGCCGAGACCTTGCGGGTCGCCACCCTGGGGGACTACGACCAGTCGCTGCCCAAGCTGAATCTGGCGCAGCGGCAGGTCCCCATCGTCGTCAAGCTGGAAGACTCGGCGCGCAAGGACCTGTCCTTGCTTGAACGGCTGTCGGTACCGGGGGCGCGGGGGCCGGTCATGCTGGGCCAGGTCGCCACCCTGAGCATGGAAGGCGGTCCGGCCGTGATCGACCGGTATGACCGGTCACGCAACATCAACTTCGAGATCGAACTGTCGGGTACCGGCCTGGGGGACGCCAAGACGGCGGTCATGGAACTGCCCTCGATCCGCAACCTGCCGCCGGGCGTACGGGTGGCCGAAGTCGGTGACGCCGAAGTGATGACCGAACTGTTCAACAGCTTCGGGCTGGCCATGCTGACGGGCGTACTCTGCATCTACGTGGTGCTGGTGCTGCTGTTCAAGGACTTCCTGCATCCCGTCACGATCCTGTGCGCGCTGCCGCTCGCGCTGGGCGGCGCGTTCGTGGGCCTGCTCATCGGGCAGAAAGCGCTGTCGATGCCGTCGCTGATCGGCCTGATCATGCTGATGGGCATCGCGACCAAGAACTCGATCCTGCTGGTGGAGTACGCCATCGTCGCGCGTCGCGACCATGGCATGAGCCGGTGGGACGCCTTGCGCGACGCCTGCCACAAGCGCGCCCGTCCCATCATCATGACCACCATCGCCATGGGCGCCGGGATGCTGCCGATCGCCGTGGGCTTCGGCGCGGCGGATGCCAGCTTCCGGTCGCCCATGGCCATTGCCGTCATCGGTGGACTGATCACGTCGACCGTGCTGAGCCTGCTCGTCGTGCCGGCGGTCTTCACCTATGTCGACGACGTCGAGCACTGGATCGGACGGGCGGTGCGCCGGATGCGTGGCATTCGCGAGCCGGCGGCCGGTTCGTCGCCCGCCTCGTCCGCGGCTGGCGCATCCCCCGCTCCGGCGCCCGATACGCCTCGCTGAACCCCAGCCGGATCGGCAGGTTTGCGTGCGCACACCTTCCGATCCGCGCGCGATTTTCCTCGATCTGGTGGCAACCTCTTACAAAACCAGGCCTGGGTAGGACGCTTTCGTCCGCCCGGGCCTGCCCCATGGTCGGGATGCGTCGTTAGAATTGGGAGTCATTTTCGTTCCACGAGTCCCATGCAGCTATCTTCATCGCGCCTGTTCCTGATCGCCCTGCTGTGTTTCAGCAGCCTGTGGATGCACCTTGCCGTGGCCGCCGACCCGGCCCCCGCCGCGGCGTCCGCCGATGCGCCGGTCACGGCGTCGCAGGCCAAACGCGTGCTGGGTACGCTCCAGGACGAAAAGAAGCGCGCCGATCTGGAAGAAACGCTGCGCGTGATCTCCCAGGCCACGGCGGCCACGCCGGGCGCCGACGCACCGGCTGAAGAAGCCCCCGCCGAGGCCGCGCCAATCGCGCTGGTCGAAACCGGCGTCGTCGCGCAGATCTTCGACCGCGTCGGCCAATGGTTCGACGCCGTCGGCAATGAACTGAAGGTCACGGGCCGCACCTTCCTGGAATTCCGGACGATCGGCGTCTGGTGGGACAGCCGCTTCGGCACCGACGAGGCCCGCGCCAACGCGCTGCGGGCCATCGGTGCGGTGCTGGTGATCCTGGCCGCTGGTCTGGCAGTGGAATGGCTGCTCAAGCGCGTGCTGCACCGTCCGCGCGACATCGTCGCGGCGCATGCCGCGCGGCGGTTCGCCACCGAAGAAGCCAAACGCACGGCGGCGCAGGCGGTAGTGGTCGAACCGCCCACGGTGGATACGGCGCAGGCTGCGGCGGCAACAGCCGGTTCGGCGGCGGCAGCGTCTTCCGCCACACCGGGTGCCTCCACCGCCGTCAGCACGCCGCCTGCGGCCACACCCGCCGTCACGCCGGCTGCGGCGTCCTCCGGCGTACCCGTATCGCCCATCACCCTGGCCGCTGCCAGCGCGTCCGCGTCCGACGCCGCTGCGGCTCCGGCCGCGCCGCCGCGCCAGCGCTATGACCGGCACTGGGGCGTCCTGCGCCGCATTCCGTATGCCGTCGCATATGCCATCGTCAAATGGCTGCCGCTGCTGGGCTTCCTGGGAACGACCAGCCTGCTGATCGCGCTGTCGGGCGGTCTCAATTCGGCGTTCTATCGCGCCATCCTGCCGCTGGTCGGCGCCTATGCCGCCACCCGCGTCACCATGAGCGCCATTGGCGTGCTGATCACCCCGGCCGGCCCGGGTCTGCGGCTGGCTCCGGTCACGAACGACACCGCGCGCTACCTGCGCCGCTGGTTCCGGCGCATCGTGGTCGTTGCGGTTTTCGGCGCGGCCCTGACGGACGTTGCCCTGGCGGTCGGCGCGACCGGTGACGCACGCAATGCGATGTCCAAGCTGGTGGCGCTGGCGGTGCATCTGATGGTCATTACCGTCATTTTCCAGTCCCGTCACCGTGTGGGTCACTGGATTCGCGGGTCGGGCCAGGGACGCGACAGCGTCGTGGCCCTGCGAGCCCTGTTGGCCGACATCTGGGCGCCCGCCCTGGCCCTGTTCGTGGTCGGGCTGTGGGTCGTCTGGGCGCTTGGGGTCGACAACGGCTTCCAGCAACTGCTGCATTACTTCGCGCTGACCGCTGGCGTGCTGCTGGTGGCGGTGGTGACCGGCTACCTGGCCCTGGGCGCGCTCGACAAGACTTTTTTGGCAGCCCGGCCGAAGATGGCAAGTCGGTGCATGTGATCCAGCACTACCAGCGGTTTACGCAACGCGCGGTGATCGCGGTCGTCGTGATCGTCGCGATCCTGACGCTGCTGCAGGTCTGGGGTTTCAGCGTGCTGGCCTGGTTCGCGCCGGGCACGATCGGCCGTAGCCTGCTGTCGGCCGTCAGCACCATCGCGGTTGCGTGCGTGCTGGCCATCGTGGCGTGGGAAGGCAGCAACTTCTGGATCAATCGCCGCATTGCGCTCTGGACGGGGGCAGGCGACGTCGGCCGGGCCACGCGCCTGCGCACGCTGGTCCCGATCATGCGCACCACGCTGCTGATTGTCATCGGGCTGGTGGTCGTGCTGACCGCGCTCAATCAGCTGGGGATCAACATCGCGCCGCTGCTTGCGGGGGCCAGTATCGTGGGCGTGGCACTGGGTTTCGGTTCACAAAAGCTGGTGCAGGACTTCATCACCGGTATCTTCCTGCTGGTCGAAAACGCCATGCAGGTGGGCGACTCCGTTACCGTGGCGGGCGTGTCCGGTGTCGTGGAAAACCTGTCGATCCGCACCGTGCGCCTGCGGGCGGGCGACGGGGCGTTGCACGTGATTCCGTTCAGCTCGGTCAGCCTGGTCACCAACACCAATCGCGGCATCGGCAACGCGGCGATCCGCCTCAGCGTCCGCGCCGACGAAGATCTGGATCGTGTCATTGCCGCGATCAAGCAGGTGGGCGCCGAGATGCGTGACGACCCGCAATTCAAGGATGCCATCCTGGCCGACCTGGACCTGTGGGGCGTGGATCAGGTCGACGGCGCCACGATTACCCTGGCCGGCCAGATCCGCACCACCGACCGCGGCCGATGGGGCGTGCAGCGCGGCTTCAACCAACGCATCTGGCGCCGGTTCCGTGAACTGGGTATCCAGCTCACGAACCCGCAGGAAACCGTCATCATCAGTCCGCTGGCCGCGCCCAAGGCGGGTGATGCGACCGGCGGTGACGCTTCGGGCGCGGCCGATGCCGGCGCGTCTGGCGCACGGCCGGCTGCGCCTCCTGCCCAGCCCGCCTGATCGTGGCGTTCATCGCGTCGGGTACCGAGCCAGGCAAGCCGGGCGAGCCGGGCAAGCCGCCCAATCTGGTATTGGCCGGCGCCGCCACCCGCGCCTCGACCGTGCCCCGCCATTTGGCCGTCTACATCTCGGGCGGCATCGGCGACACACTGATGAACCTGGGTTTCGTCAGAGCCCTGGCAGACGACGCCGGAGCGCCCGTGACACTGGTGCTGGCTACCCCGCCTGTCGCAACGCCGCTGCTGCATACGCAGCCGTACGTGCGTGACGTGCTTGCCATTCCCGACCTGCATCACGACAAGGCACACCGCGTGGATCGCCTGGCCGCGCTGCTGGCGCCGCTGCGCATCGATACCCTTTTTCTGTTTAGCTACCAGGATCATGTCTTGAAGGCGGCCTGCGCGGCGCGGATTCCCGTGCGCGCCGGTTTCCTGCGCACGCACAAGCTGTGGCGCGCGCCCTGGATGACCCAGCGCATCGCGGTCCGGCGTACCGGTACGCCCCATCCGGACACCCATACCTGGCTACCGCGGCTGTTCAAGAAGTATGGTTATCCCGTCAGGCCGGTCGAACCGTCTCTGACCGTGTCGGCCGACGCGGCGGCCCATGCGGCGGTGCTGGCCCAGGATCACCCCAATCTTGTCGGCTTTGGCTTGTCGACGTCAGCCGTGATCAGGCGGTACGGCGTGGCCCAATGGCAGGAAGTCGCGTCGCTGTTGGCTGATCGCGATCCGACGCTGTCGTTCCTGCTGTTTGGCGCGGCCGATGTGGCGGACACGGCGGACGCCATCCTTGCGGCGGCGCCTCGGCATGTGCGCTGGCTGGACGTGACCCGGTCTGCCCTACCGCTGACCACGGGCCACGCCCTGGTGGCTCGCTGCCGGGCCTTTGCCGGCAACGACAGCATGGGCATCCACCTGGCGGTGGCGGCCAATGTGCCAACGGTAGGATTGTTCGGCGCATCGCCGCCCATGGCCTACAGCCGCCTGCTCACGCCCCTGCAGCCATCGCCGGCGGGTACCGGCATGGCAGGAATCCCCGCCACGGATGTGGCGCGGGAAGTGACGCGGCTGCTGGAAGATCAGGCGCCGTAAGGCCCGACCAGCTGCTTCAGGTCGCCTGCCAGGCCAGCCAGCCCGCGGCGGGCCTGCGCCGCTTCCTTGGCGCCTTCGGACGTATGCGTGGAAATGTCTTGCACATTCCTGACATTGCTGCCGATTTCCGCCGCGAACTTCTGCTGCTGCGCCACCGACGTCGAAATATGGCCGTTCATGTCGATGATGACCCGCACATTGTCGAAGATATTGCCCAGCACGCCCGCGGCGGCAAGGGTGTGCTCGACACTGGTCGCCGCCTTCTTGCGGCCATCGCCGATGGCATTGACCACGCGCTGCGAATTGTCCTGCAGGCGTTCGATCATCAATTTGATTTCTTCGGTGGATTGCTGGGTGCGGCTGGCCAGTGTGCGCACTTCATTGGCCACCACGGCAAAGCCCCGGCCATGCTCGCCCGCGCGCGCTGCTTCGATCGCCGCGTTCAGGGCCAGCAGATTGGTCTGTTCGGCAATGCTCTGGATCACGACCAGCACCTTGCCGATATTGCCCGACTCTTCTTCCAGCGAGTCGACCACCCCGGCCGCCGTTTCGATCGATGTAGCCAGATCCGCCACGGTGGCATGCGCGCTGTCGACAATGGTCCGCCCCTGCACGATGTGCGTTTCGGAATTCCGGGCGGCGTCATAGGCGGACGACGAGCGTTCCAGCACGTCGGCAACCGCCTGCTGCAGGGCCTGGATGGTCGTGGCCAGCTGTTCGATTTCGTGGCTCTGGCGCTGCACCGACTGGTTGGCGCGCTCGCCGTATTGCGACATCTGCGCGCAGGTGTCAAGGAAGGCATCGGCAATGTGCGAGGACTGGACCAGCGCCGGGCGGAACTGCGCCATCAACTGGTCGAAGCGCAGGGCCAGCTGATCGATGTCGCCATGTCCCAGGGCCGGCGCGGGCGCGCCCGTCGTGGCGGCGCGGGACCAGTGGGTCGACAACTGTTCGACAGCCTGTTGCCGGCGCGACAGGGTCAGGCGGCCCAGGCAGGCCGACGCCACCGCCACCACCACCCCCAGCGCAGCCACGATGGCCAGCGTCGACGGCGGGACGGCCGGCACGCCTGCGCCCGGGTTCAGTTGCCCGTAGGCCAGCACCGCAATCGTGGTGAACAGCACGCCTTGCACGAGCGGGGTGACGAACAAAGCGTACTTGAGCGAAGACTTCATGGATTCCTCTGGTCGGGGCAAGACGTTACGCGGTGCGCGCTTCGTCGGTATAACGGCACCCGGCCAAGGAAATTAAGGGATGACACGTAGGCGAATTCAAGCAGTCGGCACGGCGGTCAGGCAGGGCAATGGCGGGCGCCTGACCGCAGCCGGATCAGCACGCAGACTCACGGGATCCGGGCCCGCCCCGCCGGTTCGCCCGCCGCGCGATCCACGTCGCGCACGGGGGTCGTCCGGATCACCACTTCGCACGCGGTAATGCACAACACCAGCCACGCGCCCCCCGAGACGAAACCCGCCAGCACGTCACTGAAGTAATGCACATACAGGAACACGCGGCTGAATCCGATGGCCAGGAACAATGCCACCAGACCGCCCGCCATCAGCAGCGACAAGGGCGGCCGCGCCAGCCGCAGCGCCAGGTACGCCAGCATCCCGTACACCACCAGCGACCCCGATGCATGACCGCTTGGAAAGCTCCAGCCCTGCTCGATCACGAAGCCATGTTCATGCAGGGGCCGCACTCGCTGGAACAGTCCTTTCAGGACCCGGATCAACACGCCGTTGCCCGCGACGGCAATCACCCAGGCGCAAAAGAACAGGCGCCGGCGCGCGACCAGCAAAGCCACCCCGACCACGATGCTGACGATCACCAGCGTCACCATGTTGCCCGCGCGGGTCAGCGACGCCAGCACTTCCAGCATGCGGGTGGACGGGTCCGTGCGCAGCGCCTCCGCCAGCAAGCTGTCGAACCTGCCCATCGATTCGTCGGCGTCCAGGGCGTCGGCCAGTTCGGCAAACGCGGCCATCCCGATCAACAGGGCCACGGCGCCCGCGCCCGCGTAAATCGCCAGCCACACGCGCGGCCCCAGGCGATCCCGCCAACGGTCACGCCCCCGCCGCACCGTCCAGTGCAGGACCCACGCCAGGCATCCCGCCAACAGCAGGGTGCCGATCGTGGTCGCGATGTAGGACGCCACGGGGTGCATCCCTACCCATTGCGCGGTGGACGCCAGCGTCATGACGAACGCACTCCCCGGCAGGGCGTGACCAGGATCTGATCGACCCGCGTGAATCCTTGCGCCGCATCGACACAGTCCCAGCGTTCAATGGCGCAGCGGCCGGCGTCGGCAGTGGGCGAATAGCGAATGACATTCACGGAGTTGGGCGCATTGGCACGGGTCCGCGTCGATACGGCGGTGCCGGCCTGCACCACCCAGGCATCCCTGCCCAGGCCGGGCAAGGCGTCATTGACTGGGCGAACGAAGGGCAGATGGATATGGCCGCCCAGCACGAGATCCGCGCCGGCCAGCACCCAGGTGCCCAGGGCCGCGCGGTGACCATGCAACAGATTCTTGCCATCCTGAGGCGAAAGGACGTGCACCGGGTGGTGGGCCACCACGATGCCCAGTTGCCCCGGGCGGCGCTTCATCAATGCGGCCGACACCCGCGCGATCTGCTCGGCCGACACGGTGCCGTCTTCATGACGGTAGTTGCGCGTCGAGTTGACGCCGATCAACAGCAGGTCGGGCGACGAGAACACCGGCTCCAGCGTGCCGGGAAACGCTTCCTGGTAATGCCCGTAAGGCGACACGGCGCGGGCAAGCAGGTTGAACAGCGGAATGTCGTGATTGCCCGGGATGGCAATGACCTGACGCGCGCCGACCCGGTCGACAAAGGCCTTGGCGGCAGCGAATTCGGATCGTTTTGCGCGCTGCGTGATGTCGCCTGACAGCAGCAGCACGTCCGGATCGAGGCTGTGCGCCAGGCGCAGCAGTGCCTCGACGACATCGGGTTTCTCGGTGCCAAAATGGGGGTCCGACACTTGCAGGACGACAGTCACGCCTCCTCCTTGCGCTGATCGGGTGGCGGGATCAGCAGCGGCAGCCGCTCGGCCGCCACTTTGAACACCAGGGGCGCTTCCATCCACAGAATTTCGCCGTCGGTGGCCACCTTGAAGCGGCGCGAGCGGCTTCCGGTGCGGGGCTTGACCACCAGTTGCGTGAATGAAAAATCGATGACATCGTCGGCGCCCCCAGCTTGCGCATCGCGCCGCGGAACAGCAAGCCCAGCATGGCCAGGCCACTCATGTCGCGCAGCGCAATGCCGACCAGCCGGCCGGCGTGCACGTCATCGGACTGCTCGATGCCTACGCGCTGAAGCTGCAGACGATTGTTGCCGACGAACAGCGTCACGGTCCGCAGGCTGCGGGTGGTCCCGTCCTGCTCCATGTCGATGTGCAGACGGCGATGCGACCGCATGACGGTCATGATGCCCGACCACAACGCCACGAGACGGCTGCGGCCATACTGGCGCTTGTAGGTCTCGCGATCCTCCAGCAGTTGGGGATAGAGACCCAGGCTGGCGTTGACCAGAAAAAGGCGTTCGTTGAGCATGCCTACCTGTACCGGAGAAATGGTGGCGTCGAGCAATGCGCGTGCCGCCTCTTCGGTGTCCTGCGAAATGCCGTGGGTGCGGCCAAAGTAGTTGAAGGTGCCCTGCGGCAGCACGCCAAAGGGACAGCCCTGCCCCAGCACCGCCTGGGCCACCGCATTGATGGTGCCGTCTCCTCCCGCGGCGACCACGACCCCGCCCTGCGCCCTTGCAAGTTCTACCGCGCGGCGCGCGGTATTTGCCAGTTCCGAAGCGTCTCCCACCTTCAGGAATTCCACCCGGCGTCCCGCGCCTTCCATGACCCGGCGTACGATATCGCTGGTTTCGTCGGCGTCATTGCGTCCCGACCCACGGTTCAGAACGATAAAGAACGGTGCGTCCGCAGCGACCGTCCTGCCTACGTTCAGCGTTTCCATGCATGCCGCCTTGGCAGAAATGCCTTGATGTTGAGTCTTATTGAATGAGCTGCGATGGTCCCATACTCCCGTCGGGCACACCGCTTGCTGTAACACTCGCAGAGCACTGTTGCCGTTGACACATGGAGGTGAACGATGACCACCGACAAAAAGAAGACTGAAGAAGACAAGCGTCTGGATGGCACGGCCGACAAGGACAAGAAAGTCCCGACCTACCAGGAACTCCTGGACGAGTCCCTGGACCAGACGTTCCCCGCGAGCGACCCGATTTCACCGGGTGCGGCAGTGAATGCCGAAAAGCGGATCGAGTCCGAAAAGGACGAGGCGGACTGGAAGCTCAAGCCGCAGAAGGCCCCGAACAAATAAGGGGAGTTCAAACGTCCCATCCGTGTGACGAGAAAAGGCTGGCGTTTGCCAGCCTTTTTTACGTGGCGGCCGTCGGCATGACCCTCTACAGCAGCACGATTTCGTAAGGCTGCCTTGCACTGGGGCCGTCCAGGCGGGGATCGCCTGGAACGCCGTCACCTGACAGCGCTTTGCGTTTGGCGTACAGGCCATATTGATCGACGTTGATCCGACGAGCGCGATGCCAAGGAATACGGGTATCGCCTGGCATGGCCCAGTCCCACGCATGCACAGGAACGGGAATGCACTTCGCGCCGACAATTGCCGCCGCGGCCAGGGCGGCCCGCCCCACGGCTTCGTGGTCGGGATCGCCATCGAAGCGCCAACTTGCGAACAACACGTCGCCCGGCTTGAGCCGCCACGCCAGGAAGGCCGCCAGCGCCGTCTCATTCCGGTGCAGCGCTCCTTTTTCCATGCCGGCGTGCATCACGCGGCAGAGCGCCGCGTCCGTTTCCGCACGGCTCGTCACCCCAAGACGATGCAGCGCCCCAGAATAAGGCGCGTATTGAACCTGCGCCTCGCCATCGTATTCCGGTGGGTTATGGCTTGATGCGCCCCCGCTTCACCCGTTGCCGCAATGATCGTAAGTGGCCGACCCAGGAAGTGGAGCCCATGAATCAGGCCGCCCAGGCTGGCCACTTCATCGTCGGGATCGGGCGTCACCACCACGGCGCGGCGCCCTTCCGGCACCAACAGCCCGGGCGCGATCGACGGCAGGCCGGCCAGGGCCCAACGGCCGCGTTCGGCGCAGACGGCGGCATGGTCGGGGGCTTGCGGTACAGCGCTCAACATCGGCATGGCGGGCACAATCACAATAGGGTGACTCCCGCAATGCAATATCCATGCCCATTTTTACACGCGGGGTTATGGATTGCCGTCGCGCATGGACCTGCCCGCACGCCCTGTAGGCCGAGTGCTTACATGCCTTTGCCGCAGGTCGGCCGGGATCGAATCATGCTGAGCAGGTAGGCAGAAGCCGGAGCGCTGCTTGGCAGCGCGATCCGGTCCCCACGACGTACCGATAAAAGGACAAGCCATGACGAAAATTACCTCTGTGCTCAATGAACTGATTGAAATCAGCAACGACGGCGACAAAGGCTTCCGCCAGGCCGCCGAGGACGCGAAGAACCCTGAACTGAAAGCCCTGCTGCTGCGCCGTGCATCGGACTGCGCATCGGGCGCTGCTCAACTGCGTCAGCAAGTGACGGCACTGGGCGGCAAGCCTGAAGAAGGCGGCACCGCTGGCGGCGCCGTGCACCGTGGGTGGGTCAGCCTGAAGGCCGCTGTTGCCGGCCGCACCGACCTGGCCATTCTGGAAGAGTGCGAGCGCGGCGAAGACGTCGCCAAGGCACGGTATCAGGATGCCTTGAAACAGGATCTGCCTGCCGACATCCTTGCGCTCGTCCAGACGCAATATGAAGGTGTCGTTCGCAACCATGACCAGATCCGCGATCTGCGTGATCGCATGCGCGCAACGAGCTGACCTCGGGTGGCCCGCCAATGGGCCACCAGCCAAAAAAGCGCCTCGACCATTTCGAGGCGCTTTTTTATGTGCCGTCAACGATGACCACCGGCTACCGTTGACAGGAACAACCTTCAGTGCACGCCGCTTGCCACCCGCTGCCCAGCCGTTGCCTGGGCGGCGGGACCCGTCAACGACGCTATGACGGATATCAGCTCAGAGGGATTGGCGGGTTTGGTCAGATAGACCTGGAATCCATTCGCCAGCGCGCGTACGCGATCTTCGCGCTGACCGAAGGCCGTCAATGCGATCGCCGGAATCGGCCCTCGAAACCGCGTCGACACCTGGCGCTCCAGCTGCCGCACCTGCTTCAGGGTCTCGTAGCCGTCCATATCGGGCATGGCGATATCGCAAATGATGACCTGCGGCGCGTCGTCCGGACCGCATTGACGCAAGTGGTCGAGCGCATGCTGCCCCGAATCCGTCGGCGCGACCTGGGCACCGATATGCGTCAGCAACTCGGACAAGGAATCGCGCGCTTCCTTCTGATCGTCCACCAGCAACACCCGCACGTTTTCGAGCGAGCTCAGCGGCTTGTCGTCCCCGGCCATCGTCTGCACGGCGCGGGGGCCTTCGTCTTCCGAATCGGCCTGATTGCGCAGCGGCAGGTAAATCGAGAAGGTCGACCCCTGGTTTTCGCCATCGCTGTAGGCCACCGCGCGGCCGCCATGCAACTCGGTCAGCTGGCGAACCAGTGTCAGTCCCAGGCCCAGACCTTCGGTGCGACGCGTGTTCGATGAATCGGCCTGGCGGAACGGGTCGAACAGGAAAGGCATGAACTCCGAAGAGATGCCCTTGCCCTGATCCACCACCGAAATCCGCACGTCGATGTCGCTGGTTTCCACCGTGACCTTCACATCCGACCCTTGCGGGCTGAACTTGATGGCATTGGTCAACAGGTTCCAGATGATCTGTTCGACCCGCTCGGCATTGCCCACAAGACGGATCGGCGATTCGGGAAACGCGGTCGTGACCGACACATTGCGTTCAGCGGCCGCCTTGGCCGCGCTAGAGATCGCCGCGTCGATGGCGGGCTGGAGCGTAAAGGGTTGCTTGGGCATCCGCAGGCGTCCGGTCATGACCTGAGTCGCGTCAAGCAGCTCTTCGATCATGCGGACCTGCTGCTGCACGCCGGTTTTTATGCCCGCGATCGCGCGCGCAACGGAGGGCGTGCCGGTATCGACGCGGTTCTCCAGTACATGCGTCCAGCTCTGGATGCCGTTCAAGGGCGACCGCAGTTCATGCGACACGATGGCCAGGAACTGGTCGCGCGCGCGGGATGCGGCCTCGGCCTGGAAGCGTGCCGCCTGTTCACGGATCAACAAGGCGTCGCGTTCAAGCTGCGCTTCGGTGCGCTGCGTGACGTCATAGGTCACGGCCAGCACCGAGTCAATGCTGCCGTCGCGTTCGAATTCGGGAAGGATGCGGGTAGTGAAATGCCGGGTGCGTGACTCGCTGTCGTCCAAGGTGAAATTGAACGCGCGTTCCTCACCGCACTGGAACACATCGCGGGCGGCCTTGTCGTAGGCGGCGGCCACCGAATCCGGAAAACCCATTTCGGCAATGCTCTTGCCGATGAAATCGCTTGCCTCGATGCCAAACGCATCGCGCGTAGCGCGGTTCACATACAGGTGCCGTTGGTCCCGGCTGAGGCGTGCGATGACATCGGGAGAATTCTCGACCAATGTCTCCAGCTCTCGCCGGTTCCTGAAAAGTTGACGTTGTTCGTCGTCCGACAGTACCGCCTTGGGGGCATGGTCGACCGGTGCGATCGACCCCGAAAACCCGGTAAGCGTTTGGTCGTGCATTACGGGCATGGCTCGGAGCAAGACCTTGCGGCCGGCCGCGTCGGCCGTGGCCAGACAGATTTCTACTTTGAAAGGCGCGCCGTCGGCCGCGCCTTTGGCGAATGCCGCGCTGACGGCGCCGCGGCTCTCTTCCGTTACGACATCCAGCCACCCGCGGCCGGTTGCATGCATCGTCGCCTGGCCTGACAGCCGGGTCCACGCCGCGTTGACAAAGCGCCAGTCGCCACCCGCGTCGGCCATCCACAAGACGCAGGGCGCTTGGTCCGCCAGGTCACGGAAGCCGAAATCATTGGGGTGTGATGAAGGCGCATGGTCATCACTCATTGCATTGACATCGGTCACAAGGTAGCCACACTTTCAAAACCACATTCAGGAACTTCAGTTTTGCCACTCGCCTTCGTAGCGGTCTTCTTCGTCATCCGGCGTCGTCACAAAGAACGTCATGATGAAAGCGATGAGGGAGACGACGAAGAGGCCCATGGCGATCTCAGCAGCACTCGCGGCGATGCCACCCATGCCTACGATGGCAACGAGCAGGGGGATCGCGAAAAAGATAGTAGCCCAGCGCAACATGTTTCTCTCCTTGTCTACCCAAGAAGCAACTTGACGCGCTTCTTGCAGTGTCTTGCCAATAACGGTCTTGGAACCGTCTGAATTTCATTGCCGTGACCGGCTTGCCCAGACCTATATGCAACTAGTGTGCCAGCTCGGTCCAAAGTTCCTGAAACGTTGATACTGCTGGCTTTTCAGGGGTTCACATCGAGGGCAACCCGGCCGTCCTGCAAAACTTTCTTACCGCGGCCGGCGTAAAAATTACAGGGGCCGCCCAAAATTACGATTGCGCCCGGTCCCGGCGCCGCTGAGCGTGATAGAAGCCACGCATGGCGGTCTGAACCAGCGTGCTGAAGTCGCTTTCCATCGACTCATAGGCGTTCTGCAGGAATTTCCTGGGCTTCATTCGGCGGCGTTCCGCCCCTTCGCGACGAGTGGTTTCGTCGCGGCGGGTGGCGTTCTTACGGGAGAGCGCGGAAAGGTG
Source organism: Pigmentiphaga litoralis (assembly GCF_048632615.1). GTDB lineage: Bacteria > Pseudomonadota > Gammaproteobacteria > Burkholderiales > Burkholderiaceae_B > Pigmentiphaga > Pigmentiphaga litoralis_B. The sequence continues at coordinate 3,965,553 of NZ_CP184479.1, read as the reverse complement.
CTTGGACATGGCCATGGCGTCAGTACCTGTGAATAAGGGAAAAAAGTCAGCGGAACTACAGTCGAGCAAATCGCAAAAGTCGTACCCAGGGAGGCCTCTCGCGATTGTGCGAGTCAGTGCGTGAGTCAGACGATCAGGCAGCGCGCAACAGGCGTCCGGCCAGGCGCATGGCTGCCGTCGGCAGGCGCGGACTGGGTCTTGCAGCGCTTGTCCGATGCAGCATCGATCCAGCGTTGTTCGATCGTGCTGTTGGCCGCGGGGGCAATGCCAACCGGACGCATGGCACGTCCGCCGGGAAAGGCCGGCCCCACATCGAAGAGCTGGGCGCGAGGGGCAATGAAGTCGTCGAACGCAGCGACACGTTCACTGTTCATCAGCACCGGCAAAGCCACAAAACCCATAATTGCCAGCACTGTGTAAAGATGCTTTGCGTTGTCCATCAGCGATCCCCGGTCTCGTCATCGGCCGCCCCGTCCGCCGGGGCATCTCGGACATAGCCAGAGCAAAAGGTGTGCCGCTGACGGTTCGTGCCATGTTTCCGGCGCGCACGGCGGAGGACTACACTGGAAAGTCTTGCCAGAACGCAGAGCCCGCCATGAACCTCTCCGACCTCGGAAGCACCATCGCCCGTCGCTACGACGACGACATCATTCCCCGCCTGGTGGACTATGTCCGCATTCCCGCCAAGTCCCCCGCATTCGATCCGAACTGGGCCGAGCATGGGTACCTGGCCGAGGTCATCACGTCGGCCCGCCTGTGGGCGGCGGCGCAAGGCGTTGCCGGTCTGCATGTCGAGATCGTCACCCTCGACGGCCGCACGCCGTGTCTGTTCTTCGACGTGCCTGCCACGCAAGGCCTGGGCAACGACCGCACCGTCCTGTTCTACGGCCACCTCGACAAGCAGCCCGAAATGACAGGCTGGCGCGAAGACCTCGGCCCCTGGACCCCCAAGATCGAAGACGGCAAGCTGTACGGCCGCGGCAGTGCCGACGATGGGTACGCGTTATACGCCGCGCTGACCGCGATTTCGGCAATCGACGCCCAGGGCGCACCCCGTCCGCGATGCGTCGGCCTGATCGAAACGTGCGAAGAAAGCGGCAGCTTCGACCTGCCTCCGTATCTGTCGATGCTTGCCCCACGGCTTGGCGACGTCATGCTGGTGGTCGGCATGGACTCGGGCTGCGGCAACTATGACCAGCTGTGGGTCACGACGTCCCTGCGCGGCCTGGCTGGCGGGGTCCTGACCGTGGAAGTGCTGACCGAAGGCGTCCACTCGGGCATGGCCAGCGGCCTGGTGCCGTCCTCTTTCCGAATCGCGCGCCAGTTGTTGAACCGGATCGACGACCCTGCCACCGGAACGGTGCTGCTGCCCGAGCTGCAGGCTGAGATCCCCGACGAACGGATGGAACAGGCCCGCACGGCCGGCGAGATCCTGGGAGACCAGGTGTGGACGCAGTTTCCATGGGTGGGCTGCTCGCACGGCGCCGATGGCCACGCGCACGCCATGCCCACCACGACCGACCCGGTCGAAGGCATTCTGAACCGCACATGGCGCCCCGCCTTGTCGGTTACGGGCGCGGCCGGCTTTCCCAGCATCGATGCGGCCGGCAACGTGTTGCGGCCCAAAACGTCGCTCAAGCTGAGCATGCGGCTGCCGCCCACGGTCGACGGCCACTTTGCCGCGCAGGTGCTCAAACGCAAGCTGGAAGACAATCCGCCCTATCAGGCCAATGTCCGCTTCGTGGGCGGGGAAGGCGCCACGGGCTGGAACGCGCCGGCGACCGCTCCCTGGCTGAAAGAGGCGCTCGATAGTGCATCGCAGAGCGTCTACGGCAAGCCTGCCGCCTGGCTGGGCGAAGGCGGCACCATCCCCTTCATGGGCATGCTGGGCGAATTCTTTCCGAAAGCCCAGTTCCTGATTACCGGCGTGCTGGGCCCGAAGTCGAACGCACATGGGCCGAACGAGTTTCTGCACATCGCGTATGTGAAGAAGCTGACAGCGGCCGTGGCGCAGGTCGTCGCCGGCGTGCGCTAGGCGCCAGGCGCTTGGCGCGGCCCGCGCCGTGATCGCCTCAGCTTTCCTTGCCGCGCCCCTTGAGCAGCAGCCACGCGCACGTCAAGGCCGGCACGACCAGCACGGCGTACGCGACGGCGTAGTTGCCCACCCCGTCACTGCCGGCGGCGACTGCAATCGTGCTGAGCAACGGTTGCCCGACAAACACTCCCAGGTAAGTGAACAGCAAGGTGCCGCCGGTCGCCTGCCCGATCAGGCCAGGCGGCGCCCGCCGCGCCACTTCGGCCAGAAACACGCCGTTCCAGCCTATCCCCGACGCGCCATACACCGCGGCAATCACCGCGACGACCCCGAACGGCGTCGAATCCCGCAGCAGCGCCACGGCCACCGAGGCCGCCGCCATCATCAGCGCCAGTATGCCCAGCAGCGTCCGCGGGGCCACCCACCGGTCGGCCACGATTCCCCACAGGATCCGGCCGACCACACCAGCCACCTGGGAGATCGACAGCGCGACACCCGCCGCGATCAGCGTCCAGCCCAGCGACAGGTTGAGGAAGGTGACCAGGTAGGAGGTCACCGCCAGCTGGATCGTTGAAAACAGCAACGAACACAAGGCCATCATGCGCAGGGCGGGCGTGCGCCACACCAGTTGCACCGGGTTGATCAGGTCGCGCCACTGGAAGGCGGAGGGGGCGTCGCGATCCGCGTCCAGTGCCCGTTGCACCGTTTGTCCGATCACCGCGCACAGCACACAGGCAAACGCCGTCGACGCCAGCGCCAGCCGCCAACCCACCAAGGCCTCGATTTGCGGCACCACCAGCGCGGCAATGACCCCGCCCACCGGCACGCCTGTCTGCTTGATCGAGAACACCAGCGACATGCGGTGGGGCGGCGTCGTCCGCAGCAACAGAAAGGAACTGGCCGGCGTGATGGGCCCGTATCCCATGCCAACCAGCACCGCGCCGATCGCAGCGCAGGGCAGATTGCCCACGCACAACAGCCCCATGCCGACCGAACTGATCAGCAAAGACGCCTGGCTGCATCGCATGGCGCCGAACCGGCTGACCAGCGTGCCCCCGACCACACTCGTGAACATGGCCGCGAAGTACACCAGCGCCATATAGATGCCGATCAGGCTGGGCGACCATCCCAATTCACGGGTGACGACCGGGCCGACCACCGCCGGTGCAATGGTGGCGGCCGACGCCAGCGCCTGGATCGCCAGCGTGACGAACAGCACCCAGACGGTGCCGGGCTGATCGGGGCGGCTGCCCTGGAAGGGTGAATCGGAGGAAGGTGAAGCAGAAGCGGGCGGCATGCGATACGGGAAGGACGGGGCTGGAAGGACGAGGCAGGAAGGCCGGTGCGTTCCCTGGGCGGGATCACGAGGCGGGATCAAATGCGAAGGTAGCCTCTACTTTACCCGGTCCCGCCCCTGCCCCGCCATCCATCCGCCCGTGTCAGGCCGCAGGCACGGGGAAAAGCCGCACGATCAAAGGCCGCATTGCCACAAGCCGCCTCTTTCCAGGCCGCCGCCTTACACGCCCCGCTTGCCCAAGGCCTTCGCCAGCCCTTGCGTGACCGCCTCGATCACCTGCACCCGGGCCAGGCGTTTGTCATCGGTGGCGACCACGTGCCACGGCGCGCCGACGGTATCGGTGCGTTCGAACATGGCGTCCGCCGCGCGCCGGTAGTCTTCCCATTTGTCGCGATTGCGCCAATCGTCTGGCGTCAGCTTGAATCGCTTGAAGGGCGTCTCGGCCCGTTCATTGAAGCGCCGCAACTGCTCCTCTTGCGACACGGCCAGCCAGAACTTGAGCACGACAGCCCCGCTTTCCTGCAGCTGGGATTCGAAGTCGTTGATCTCGTCATACGCCCGGCGCCACACCTCGGGGCCGATCAGCTTTTCGACCCGTTCCACCAGTACCCGGCCATACCAGGACCGGTCAAAGATCGCGACCCGGCCATGTGTCGGCAGCCGATTCCAGAAGCGCCACAGATAGGGATGCGCCTTTTCCATGTCGGTGGGCGCGCTGACGGGCATGACCGAGTACTGCCTTGCGTCCAGTGCGTGCGTGATACGGCGGATCGCGCCGCCCTTGCCTGCCGCGTCAATGCCTTCGAACACCAGCACCAGGGACCGGTCCCTGAATGCCTTGTGGCGCACCAGTTGGCCCAGCCGGGCCTGCGCCGCGTCCATCCGCAGGTCGTAGGCCTCGGGCGCCATCGGCGCCGTCGGCAGCATGGCGGCCGGCATGCTTGCGTGCGGCGCTCGCAGCACGAAGGCGGGCGCACCCATCTGCGCTGGCAAGGGCACGACCTTGGGCAGCTTGCGGTTAAAGGCATCCAGCAGCGCGGTCGCAGTCGTCACCATCCGCATCCGGTCGTCTGCGCCCGGCACCACCTGCCAGGGCGCATGCGGCGACTGGGTCGCGGCAATCACCATTTCGCCCGCCCTGCGCAGGCGCTCGAAACGTTTGTGGACCTGGCGATCGGCCTTGGACACGCGCCACGCGGTGGCCGGATCGGCCAACTGCTTGCGGATGCGGCCCGCCTGTGCGTCACGCGACAGGTGATACCAGAGTTTGACGATCTGCACGCCGTCAGCCGCCAGCAGGGCCTCGAAACGCTGGATCTCGGCGGCCAGGAAGGCGATGGCATCGGGATCGGGATGCTTGCTCGACGCTTCCGCCATCAATGGGGCGTACCAGGAATCGAACACGATCCCTAGTTGGCCCTTGGGCGGCAGCGCATTCCAGAACTGCCACAGGGGCGGGCGCTGGGCCGATTCGGGCGTCTCGGCGCCAAAAGCCAGGGTATGGATATTGCGCGGGTCCATCCATTCATTGAGCTGGTTGACCGTCGATCCCTTGCCGGCGCCATCGATGCCGGCCACGACCAGCAACACCGTGCGGTCGGCTTTCTCGAGCAGCGCGTACTGCCGCTGCAGCAACGCGGTACGCAATTCGCCTTCGCGCGCCGCGAAGTCGTCTTTCGACATGACGGGATCACGTTCTGCTGACTCGAACACATGGCTCTCCTGGTTATGGCCTCTTGAAGGCTTTACCACAGTCGCAAGCAGGGGCACAAGCTGCCGGCCAGGAAGAGTCTGCTAATCTGGAATGATTCCTAATCCACGCATAGGAGCGCGAGCATGAGTACCCGCAGTGAGAAAGACACCTTCGGTCCCATCGATGTCCCCAACGAACATCTGTGGGGCGCGCAGACCCAGCGGTCCCTGCAATTCTTCGCGATCTCGACTGAAAAGATGCCGCCGCAACTGATCGAGGCCCTGGCCTTCGTCAAGCGCGCCGCCGCCAAGGTCAACGCCGAACTGGGGGCGCTGGACCCCGCCATTGCCGATGCGATCCAGAAAGCCGCCGACGAAGTCATCGCCGGCAAGTGGCCCAACGAGTTCCCGCTCAGCATCTGGCAGACCGGCTCGGGCACCCAGAGCAACATGAACATGAACGAAGTGCTTGCCAATCGCGCGTCCGAACTGATGGGTGGCGAACGCGGCGAGGCACGCAAGGTGCACCCCAACGACCACGTGAACCGCGGCCAGTCGTCCAACGATGTGTTCCCGACCGCCATGCACGTGGCCGCCGCCATGCAGGTGCAATCGCATCTGTTGCCGGCCATTGCCCATCTGCGCGAGACGATTTCCGCCAAGTCCAAAGCATTTGACGACATCGTCAAGATCGGCCGCACCCACTTGCAGGACGCCACCCCGCTCACGCTCGGCCAGGAACTGTCGGGCCATGAAGCCATGCTGGCGCTGGCCGACGAACAGTTGCGCGCCGCAACCAAAAGCCTCTTCCAGCTGGCGATCGGCGGCACCGCGGTGGGTACCGGCCTGAACGCGCATCCGGAATTCGCCACCCGCATGGCCACCGAACTGGCCAAGGACACCGGCGTACCGTTCGTCTCCGCGCCCAACAAGTTCCAGGCGCTGGCGTCCCACGAAGGCTTGCTGTTCGCGCACGGCGCCCTCAAGGCCCTGGCGGCCAGCGCCATGAAGATCGCCAACGACATTCGCTGGCTGTCGAGCGGCCCGCGATCCGGCCTGGGCGAATTGAGCATTCCCGAGAACGAGCCGGGCAGCTCCATCATGCCGGGCAAGGTCAACCCGACCCAGTCCGAAGCCCTGACCATGATTGCCGCCCAGGTGATGGGCAACGACGTCGCATTGAACATCGGCGGCGCCAGCGGCAACTTCGAACTGAACGTGTTCAAGCCCGTCATCATCCACAACTTCCTGCAGTCCGTGCGCCTGCTGGCCGATGGCCTGGCCAGCTTCGACAAGAACTGCATGGTGGGCCTGGAGCCCAACCGCGAACGCATCGCCGAACTGGTCGACCGGTCGCTAATGTTGGTGACGGCGCTCAACCCGCACATCGGCTACGACAAGGCCGCCCAGATCGCCAAGAAGGCGCACAAGGAAGGCCTGTCGTTGAAGGAATCGGCGCTTGCCCTCGGCCACCTGACCGAAGAACAGTTCGACAAGTGGGTCGTGCCGTCGGAGATGACGGGCGAGAAGTAAGCGGACGGGCGCGAGCCGGCGCGATGGCTCGGCGGCTCGTCCCGCCTTAGTGCCTCACCGGCGCGACCGCCGTCTCCCGCATGATGGCTTCGGGCGTGCGATAGCGTTCCGCCATTTCGCGTTCTTCGGGCGTGCGCAGCTGCGCCTGCATGTAGGCACCAAGCGCCCGGGCATGGCCCACGATGAACGCACCGGCATCCCGGCGCTGCGCCTCGTACTCGGCCAGCGCCGCCGGAACGTTGGCATGGCGGGTCAGCGCATCCACCAGCGCCATCGCGTCGCCTGCTGCCTTGGTGACGCCCATGCCGCAATGCGGGCGCGCCACGAACGCGGCATCCCCTAGCAGGGCCACCTGCCCGATCGCCATGCGCGGACTTTCCAGATCGAAGATAGGCTGGAAGAACAGGTTGTCGGTTTTCTCCACGACCTCGGCAAATTGCGGAGCCAGCACTTCCCGCGCGGCCTGGCGCGCCTGCGTGATGAATTCGGGCCGGATCAGCGGCGGCGGAATGCCGTCCAGCCAGACGCGGCCGGTGGCATCGGTCACCATGTCGCGAAACGTCGTGCTTTCATCCGCCGGGCGGTACCACACGAAATTGAAGCGCCGCCGGCCCGGTTCGACGCCGTTGTGCTGGCCGGCCACCGGGTAGGCGATCATCTGCTCGCACGGGGGAATGCCGAACGCAAAATACGGGAACAGTTCTTCGCGCACCCGGTCACTCAACGCCGATTCATCCACCAGTCCGCGCCATGCCACATAGCCGGCGTATACCGGATGGGCGTCGGGCAGCAGCGCCCTGCGAAGGGTGGATCGCAGGCCGTCGGCGGCTACCACCAGATCGGCCTGATCGCGAAACCCGCCGCGAAACTTCAGGTGAACGACACTACCGTCCTGCTCGACGGACGTCAGTTCCCGCCCATTGTGATACCTGTCCGCTGGAAACGCTGACTTCAGGATGCTGTACAGGCGGCCCCAGGCGGTCAGCACCTGGGGCATGGCGCGCCGCCCCAGCACCGATCCATCCCGCGCCAGGGTCACCCGTTCCCGCACCGACACGCCAATCGCATCATCGGCAGGCAGACCCATGGCGGCCAGCGCCTCCATCAGTTCCGGATGCGTGACGATGCCCGCGCCCCGCCCTTCTAGTTCGTCGGCCACCCGTTCGTGCACTTGCACGTCCCATCCCGCCCGCAGCAACAGATTCGCGGCGAACAGGCCGCCCAACGATCCGCCCACCACGATGGCCTTGCGCGACTCACTCATGGCCGGCTCCCGATGCCTGGGCTTCCGCCGCTGGAAAATTCAGTTCGATGGTGACGCTCGACGGATCTTCCACGAACACCTGGTGCAGGCCCATATCGGGCACGGTGCGCTCGCGAAAGGCCAGGCCCGCTTCCCGCAGCCGCCGGCGCATGTCCGCCAGGTCGGTGGCCAGGAAGGCCACGTGGTCGATTGCGCCGCTGCCTTGCAAACGGGACTCGTCCATCTCCCCCAGATACTCGGTCAGGCCCGACGGATCCGCCTTGTCAATACCGATGATGTGGACCACGCCGTAGTCGGCCTCATCGCCGCCGCGATAGAGCCAGATGCCAGGAAACTTGAACGCCGGCCGATAGCCTTCCTTGAAACCCAGAATGCCGGTGTAGAAGCGGCGCGTCGCCTCGATATCGGTAGTGCGGACAGAAAAATGAGCCAGCTTGCTGATCGGCATGGTCGTCTCCGTTAAGTTATCGATGGATAAATACTAAGCGCCTTTATCCGCCGCCTGCAAGCCTTCCCGACTCAAACCGGCCTAGGGTTTCCCCCTTCTATTGATCAATTGACAAATAAGCAGATGGAACTCAAAGTTATCGAATGATAAACAATATCGCATCCCGTCCGGGACGTGCCGATCAGGAGACCCCCATGCCACTGCCCCACTCTTACCGCCCTGCCCTGCGCCTGGCCGCCACCGGCGTGCTGCTGGCCGCCTGGTCCGTGGCGCATGCCCAGGCCATCCGGATCGGCCTGCCCGTGCCGCTGACCGGCCCCTACGGCGCGGAAGCGCAGGACCAGGTGCGCAATGCCGAACTGGCCGCCAAGGAGTTCAATGACGCTGGCGGCCTGGCGGGACGCAAGGCCGAACTGCTGGTACGCGACGACCGGCTCAACCCGGGCGAGGCGGCGACGCGGGCTCTGGAACTGATCGAGAAGAAAGGCGTCAGCTTCATCGTGGGGGATTGTCGGCGGCCACGCAGCTATCGATCAACAACGTGACCAGGCAGCGCAAGGTGCTGTATGTCTCGATCAGCCAGTCCGATGCCATCAACGAAGCCACCGATGCCAGCCCCTATACCTTTCACGAGGCACTGAACCCGCACATGACGACGCAGGCTGTCGGCAAGTATGTGTTCAAGCGCGGCATGAAAGTCGCCTTCCTGACGGCTGACTATGCCTATGGCCATGAAATGACGCGGGGCTTTACAGCAGTCGCGAAAGAGATGGGCGCCAACGTCGTGGGCGAGGTCAAGCACCCGCTGGGCGCGACCGACTTTTCGGCCTTCCTGCCCCGCATCCGCGCCATGAACGCCGACGTGCTGGTGTTCAACAACTTCGGCGCCGACAACCGCATCTCGATCAAACAGGCCGGCGACTTCGGCATGAAAAAGCAGATGACCTTCGTGACGCCGATCCTGACCTACACCGCGCGGGTGTCGGGCGGCGCCGGCACCTACGACGGCGTGATCGGCGGCACGCAGTATTACTGGAAGCTGCAAGACACGGTGCCCGCCGCCAAAACCTTCAACGCCGCCTTTCGCGCGGCCAACAAGGACCGCTACCCGTCCGACTACGGCGCCATGGCCTATTCCGCCGTCAAGTCGCTATTGATGGCAGTGAAGACGGCGGGCTCTACCGAACCCGACAAGGTCGCCGCGGCCCTGCGGGCGCTCAAGTACGACACCTACAAAGGCCCGCAGTACTACCGCGGCTGCGACCAGCAATCAGTGCAGTCGGTGCTGGTGATCCAGTCGGCGGCAACCCAGGCCGGCCATCCGGATGAAGTGTTCAAGGTGCTGCATGTCGAGCCGCCCAGCGAGGCCCTGCTGCGTTCGTGCGCGACGCTCGGCTTCAAGGGCTGACACGAGCCCGATCCAGGAGGATGCCGCATGACATTCGATCTCATCGCCCTGCAGCTGTTTACCGGACTGGCCCTGGGCGCCATCTACGTGTTGCTGGCCGTAGGGCTGTCGCTGATCTTCGGCATGCTGACGGTCGTCAACTTTGCGCACGGTGCGTTCTACATGCTGGGCGCCTACGCCGGCTTTTACGTGGCCGAGAAAACCGGCAGCTTCTGGCTCGCCATGGTGCTGGCGCCGATCATCGTGGCGGTCATCGGCATGGTGTGCGAACGCTGGCTGATCCGGCCCCTGTACGGGCGCGGGATCGACTACCCCCTGCTGCTGACTTTCGGGCTGGCTTACATGATGGTCGAAGCCGTACGCATGATCTTCGGCCGGGCGGGCCTGCCCTTCGATACGCCCGACATCCTGCAGGGCGCGACCAACCTGGGCTTTGCCGATTTTCCGACCTATCGCCTGTTCGTCATCGGTGTAGTGGTCGCGCTGCTCGGGGTGCTGTGGCTGTTCATCGAAAAGACCTCGCTGGGGCTGATCGTCCGGGCCGGTGCGCGGGATCCGGTCATCGTACGGGTACTGGGCGTCGACATTTCCAGGGTCTGGCTGATCGTGTTCGGCGTCGGCACCGGCATTGCCGCCCTGGCCGGCGTGCTGGCCGCGCCGCTGCAAGGCGTGTCACCCGACATGGGCACCTCGGTGCTGATCGTCGCCTTTGTCGTGACGGTGGTTGGCGGCATGGGCTCGCTGACTGGCGCCGTGGTAGCCGGCCTGCTGGTCGGCATTGCCGAAAGCCTGTCCGTGCTGTTCTTTCCCGAGGCCGCCAAAGTCTCGATGTTCGTCATCATGGCCATCGTGCTGCTGTTCCGTCCGCAAGGGCTGTTCGGCCGCGCGGGCCTCATGACCTGATATCCAGCGAGTCACCATGAGCGAATTCCTGACTTCTCCCATCCCGGCGGCACCGGCCCGCCCCTTGCATGCGTCCGGCTGGCTCGACGGCGTGGCGCGCCATCGCGTGCTGGCCACCCTTGCGTTCTTTGCCGTCTTCCCGTGGCTGATGCCCTACCAGTCGGTGGCCATCAACATCCTGATCTTCGGGCTGTATGCCGTCGGCTTCAATCTGCTGTTCGGCTACACCGGCCTGCTGTCGTTCGGGCATGCGGCTTTCCTGGGCGTCGGCGGTTACACCGCGGGCATTCTGATCGCCCAGCATGGCGCGGCCTGGTGGTGGGCGATCCCCGCCGCGGTGGCCATGGCCGCCGTGGTTGCGCTGGTGATGGGCCTGCTGGCCATCCGCACCCGCGGCATCTACTTTGCGATGGTCACGCTGGCGCTGTCGCAGTGCGTGTACTTCCTGGTCTATCAGCTGCCCGCGTCGGGCGGCGAAAACGGCCTGCGCGGGGCGAACGTGTCGGACGTGTCTCTGTTCGGGCTGCACCTGAACCTGCTGGACCCGATGCACAAGTACTACTTCATGCTGGCCTTCGTGGCGGTCGCGCTGCTCGCCCTGTCGCGTATCCTGGCGTCGCCCTTTGGCGGCGTGATCGAAGCGATACGCGAGAACGAGTCGCGGGCGCGCGCTTGCGGCTTCAACGTCGAACGCAGCAAGCTCCTGGCCTTTGTCCTGTCGGCGGCGTTTTGCGGCCTGGCCGGCGCGCTGTATGCGATTCACCTGTCCAGCGTCGCGATCGAAACGCTGGCCTACACCACGTCGGGCATGGTGGTGATGCTGTGCCTGCTGGGCGGCATGGGCACCTATTTCGGCCCGTTTGTTGGCGCCGCCCTGTTCCTGGTGATCCAGGACGTGATCTCGGAATACACCGAAAACTGGCAACTGTATGTGGGCGCCGTGTTCGTCTTCTTCGTCCTTTTCTTCCCGAAAGGCGTGTGGGGCACCCTGCTGGAGAAACTTCGCCATGACCGCTGATCATCCTCATGCTTCCCTTCACGACACGCTGATCGAAACCCGCAGCGTCAGCAAGCGCTTTGGCGGCTTCATGGCGCTCAAGGACATCTCGGTCCGCATTCCGCGCGGCAGGCTGACATCCATCATCGGCCCGAACGGCGCCGGCAAAAGCACCTACTTCAACCTGCTGTCGGGCGCGCACGCCCCCAGTGGCGGGCAGGTGATCTTCGATGGCCAGGACATCACAGGTCTGAAGCCGCACGACTTCGCACACATCGGCATTGCCAAGTCTTTCCAGATCACCAACCTGTTCCCCCGTTTTACTGCGCTGGAAAACGTGCGCATCGCCTTGCAGGCGCATGTGTCGCGTTACGGTCTGTGGCGCAGGCGTGCGGCGCTGGCCGGGCTGGAAGAACGAGCGATGGAACTGCTGCGCACGGTCGGCTTGCAGGACCGGGCCCGCCACCGCGCGCATGACCTGGCGCACGGCCAGCAGCGCAGCCTGGAAATCGCGGTGGCGCTGGCGACCGATCCCAAGCTGCTGCTGATGGATGAGCCGACCGCGGGCATGAGTCCGGAAGAGACCAGGACGATGATGCATCTGATCCGCGGACTGGTCGAGGCCCGCACCGTGGTGCTGGTCGAACACAAGATGAAGATGGTGATGGGCATCAGCGACCGGATCGTGGTGCTGCATCACGGCGAATTGCTGGCCGAAGGCACGCCCGATGACATCCGGTCCGACGAACAGGTCAAGCGTGTCTACCTTGGCCAGGGCAATCATTGAAAGAGACAACCATCATGCTGCACATTCAAGATCTTCATGCCTGGTATGGCGAAGCCCACGTGCTGCAGGGCGTGAACCTGCAGGTCGATCAGGGCGAGCTGGTTTGCCTGGTGGGCCGCAACGGCGCGGGCAAGACCACCACCGTCAAAAGCGTGGCGGGGCTGATGACCAAGGTCAAGGGGTCGATCCGGTTCGATGGCGAGGAAATCCTGGGACTGCCAGCCCATGCCCGATATGCGCGCGGACTGGCCTACGTGCCCGAAGAAAGGCGGATCGTGCCCGGGCTGACCGTGCGCGAAAATATCCGCCTGGGCTTGCTGCGGTCACCGCTGCACGGGCAGGAAGCCACGATCATCGACGAGATCGCCGATACCTTTCCCCGCTTGAAGGAACGCCTGGACCAGCAGGCGGTGACCATGTCGGGCGGCGAGCAGCAGATGCTGACGATCGCGCGCGCCATGGCGGCCAAGCCCAAATTCGTGCTGCTGGACGAACCCTCGGAAGGGATCATGCCGCTGCTGGTCGACGAAATGTTCGAGTACTTCACGGCCCTGAAGCGGGCCGGCGTCACCCTTCTGCTGATCGAGCAGAACGTGGAACTGGCGTTGCGGATTGCAGACCGCGCCTACATCCTGGACCAGGGCGAAGTGGTTTACGCCAACGATGCGCGCGCGATGCTGGCGGACGCGTCGATCCAGGAGCGGTACTGCGCGGTGTGAAGCGTGCCCGCTCAGCCTTTGCGCAAGTCCGCCATCACCCTGGGCGCCCCGTGCAGGAACGCGGAAACCTTGGTTTCGATCAGGCCATCGATATCCTTGGGGATCTTCAGGCCGTAGATCCACTTGCGCACGCCCAGATAGAAGATGCTGGCGTGCAGCGCCCAGACCAGTTCGATCTCGGGCTCGAGTTCGGCCGCGCCCGCGGGGCCGCGATGCCGTATTCGTGGCGGATCTCGGCCAGCACCGGCAGGAACACCTTGGACCGCAATTTGCTCAGGTACGTAGTATTGATGCCTTCGCGCGTCAGACCGGCAAAGATGAAGATGCGGATCCACTCTTCGCGCAGGATCACGCGGGCGTAATCGCTATAGAACGACACGAGCCGGTCGGCCAGCGGAATGCTGCGGTCGGTCAACACCGTTTCCCACGTGGGGCGCCAGCTGAACACTTCGCTGTACACGCGATCGATCAGCGCTTCCTTGCTTGGAAAATAGCGGTACAGCAGCGGCTGGGTCACCCCGATTTCCCGGGCCAGTTCGCGCGTGCTGCCCGAGAAGCCATGCCGGGTGAAGTGCTCGATGGCCTTTTCGACGATCTGCTGTTCACGCTGTTCGGGCGCCAGGCGTTTCGTGCCGGGCACGGGCTCCAAATCGGGAACGGGGGCGGCGGCTTTCGTTGACTTGACCATGACCTTGACTATCGGATGCAGCGACGGGTTGACGAAAAAAGCAGGCGGCCAACTGATTATCAGTCGATCACCTGCACGATCTCATGCGGTTAGTCTGTCGTCAAGCCACGGTCATCACTTCTTGCCGCTCACCTCGGCCCCCGCCGTCAACGACAGCCCGCGGAAGTACCAGATCGACACAAAGAAAGCGATGCCGATCAGCAGATACCCAGGCATGACATCGCGTGCTTCCAGCACCGTCACCCCGCGCACATGCATGCTGGTCTTGAGCGAAAAGGCCGCCAGCGCCACACCCAGGCTGATCGCGAGCTGCTGCGCCACGCTGGCCAGGCCCGTGGCGCGCCCCATCTGTTCCGGCGCGATATCGGCATAGGCAAGCGTGTTGACTGCGGTCAGCTGCAAGGACCGGAAGAAGCCGCCGAGCAACAGCACAGCCAGGATCACCATATGGGGCGTGTCCACGTCGAAAAGAATGCAGCCCATGATCGACAGGCCGGTCAGGATCGCATTGACCATCAGCACCTTGCGAAAGCCCGCGCGCTGGATGATGCGCGGCGCGGTCACCTTCATGGCCAGCGCACCCACCGCGCCGGAAAAGGTCAGCATGCCTGCGGCAAATGGCGTCAGTCCAAAGCCGACCTGCAACTGCATGGCCAGCAGGAAGGGCACGGCGCCGACGGCCAGCCGGCACAGATTGCCGCCGACGATGGCGGTGGAAAAGGTCGGCACCTTCAGCAGGCTGAAGTCCAGAATGGGATGTGGGGTGCGGCGCGCATGCAGGATGTACAGCCAGCCGCACAACAGGCCGCCCGCCACCAGCGCGCCCGTGGCCAGCGGCGACAGCACGCCATGCGCCATGGCGTCGAAACAGAACACCAGGCTGGCCAGGCACAGACCGGTCAGTATGAAGCCGATCACGTCCAGGGTTGCGCCTGTCCGCCATCGATATTTTTGATGTACCGCAGGACCAGCACCACGCCCAGCAGGCCGATCGGCACGTTGATGAAAAAGATCCAGCGCCATGACGTGTAGGTGACCAGGAAGCCGCCCAGCGCCGGCCCCATGATGGGCCCCAGCAGCGCTGGCATGCTCAGGAACGACATGGCGCGGACCATCTCGCTTTTCTTGACGGATCGCAGCAGCACGATCCGGCCCACCGGCACCATCATGGCGCCGGCAAAGCCTTGCACGACCCGCCCGCACAGCAACTGCGGCAAGGTCTGCGCCAGCCCGCAGCCCATCGACGCCAGCGTGAACAGGGCAATGGCGGCGGCGAACACCTGGCGCGCACCGAAGCGGTCGGCCGCCCACCCGCAGACCGGCACGAACACCGCCACGCTGAGCAGATACGCCGTGATCGCGATATTCATGCGCACAGGATCTTCGTTCAGGGACGCCGCCATGGCGGGCAGCGCGGTCGCGATCACGGTCGCGTCCAGCATCTGCATGAACAGAGCACAGCCCACGATCAGCGGCACGACCATGGGCGACACACGCGCGCCGATACGTTGGAAAAGCGGCAGGTCGTTGGTGTGGTGATACATGGCGTCCCCTAGTTCCCGAGCAGCGTCAGAGCATTGACCGCCTTGGCGAGCGCGGCGCGTTCGGCGGCCGGCAGGCCCGCAACCTGCCTGGCCAGCCAGTCGGTCCGCAACCGGCGCACGTCACTGACCAGTTTTTCGGCCTGCGGCGTGATGGCCAGCCCGACGCGCCGGCGGTCGGCGTGCAGCGTCTGGTCACGCACCACGTAGCCCTGCTCTTCCAGTTGCTTGATGTGCGTGCTCATCGTGGCCGTCCGCATGTTCTCGCGGGTGGCCAGATCGCTGACGCCGATGCCGGGTTCCTTGCCGATGGTCGTCAGCACCATGACCATCAGGGCGAGACGCCCAAGGACAGCGTTTCGCGCCGCAGCTGGCGGTTCAGGCGCAGGATGGCCGGCCGCAGCGCAGCGGCAAGTTCGACGGATTCAGGGGAAGGCAGGTCGGGCATGGCGGCGGCGACGGAAACAGGATCCCGCCCCCGGATAGTTAGTTAATCTAACTATATGATACGCCGGTTGCGCGCCGCCGGAAAGGGGCCAGGGGCATTACGCCTGGTGACGACGCGTGACGCCTCGTGACGGCGCGCTACCAGGCGGGTCCGCGGTAAGACTTGCGGGGATCGGGTTACAGCACGCCCGACGCGCCGCCGTCCAGGTTGATGCTGCTGCCCGTCACGTAGCTGGCGGCCGACGACGCCAGGAACACGATGACGTTGGCAGCCTCTTCGGCTTCGCCCACGCGTTTGAGGGGAATGTCCTTGGCAAAGTCGGTGTAGAAGTCCTCGATGGCCACCCCTTTTGCGGCAGCATTCTTTTCGTGCTGCCCGGCCTTGATCTTGCCGATGCAGACGGCGTTGACCAGAATGTTTTCGCCCGCAAGCTCTTTCGACAGCGCCTTGGTCAGGGCCAGACCGGCCGCGCGCGACACGGACGTGGGCATCGACGTGGCCGCCGGCTGCTTGCCGCCGATCGTCGACAGATTGATGATCCTTCCGCCGCCCTGCTTCTTCATGTGCGGGATGGCGACGCGCGAGCAGCGAATGGCGCCATAGACCTTGAGCTCCATGTCGCCGGCCCAGTCTTCGTCCGTCATCTGCAGGAAGGGGCCGCGTTTGGACGTGCCCGCGTTGTTCACCAGGATGTCGATCCGGCCAAAGGCCTTGTCGACGGCGGCAAAGAATGCCTCGATGCTGGCCGGCTGGCTGACGTCGGCCGCCATGCCGAACACGTCGCCGCCCAGATCCCGCAGTTGCTTGACGGTGCGTTCCACCGATTCGGCGGTGCGCGCGCAGATGGCGACACGGGCGCCCTCTTCCACGAATTTGCGCGCGGTCGCATAGCCGATGCCTGCCGTTGCGCCGGTCACGACGGCGACCTTGCCTTGAAGTCCGAGTTCCATGTTGAGCTTCCTGTGAAGTAAGAAAACGACGGGCGTATGGTCGCCAGTTGGCGGGAACACGTCAAACGGTATGATCAGCCGGTCTGTCCTGCCTGAGCCTGCCTGCGCCTGCCAACGCGGGCTGCCGGCGCCTTAACCCGCGGTTAACGCACGTTGACCATTCATCGTTCGTGCGTCAACCGCCGCTATCCCTACACTGATCCGGTCTACTTCCTTCCGGATCCGTGCCATGAGTTCCCTGCATCGCCGTCGTCTGCTCGCCGCCCTGTCTCTGGCCGCTCTCGCGCCCGCTCTGGTTGCCACCGCGCACGCGCAGCCCGCCGCCGGCTACCCCACCCGCCCCATCAAGGTCGTCGTGGCGTGGTCCCCCGGCGGCGCCACCGATCTGCTGGCGCGCACCGTTGCGATCGAAATGAGCAAGCAGCTGGGCCAACAAGTTGTCGTTGACAACCGTCCGGGCGCCAACGGCACCATCGGCCACGCGCAGGTGGCCAATGCCCCAGCCGACGGCTACACGCTGGTCCTGGCTACCAACAGTACCTATGCGATCGCCCAGCACCTGTACAAGAGCCTGCCCTATCAACAGGAACGAGACCTTGCGCCCATTGCCCTCCTGGCCGCCAGTCCGCTGATCCTGGCCGTGCGCCCGGGGCTGGACGTACGCAGCGTCCAGGATCTGCTGGCGCTGGCCCGCAAGGCGCCGGGCAAGCTCAACATCGCGTCGGGTGGCAATGGGTCCACCAGCCACCTCGCGGCCGAACTGTTCATGTCGTTGACAGGCACAAGCTTCACGCATGTGCCGTACAAGGGGGCGGCCCGGCCACCCAGGCCGTGGCGGCCAACGAAGTCGACGCCGCGTTCCTGGACCTGGGCGTTGCCGTGCCGTTCGCAACGTCCGGCCGGCTGCGTGCGATCGGCGTGACCGGCAACACCCGCTCCACGCAATTGCCGGACGTGCCTACCGTGAGCCAGTCCGGCGTGCCCGCCTTCGAATCGACCACCACCTTTGCATTGTTTGCACCCGCCGCGACCCCGCGGCCCGTGATCGACCGGCTTGCCGCCGCCGTCCAGACGTCGATGACCCAGGCCGATCTGCGCGACAAGCTGCAGCGCCAGGGCGTCGAGATCGTCAATGCCGGTCCGGATGCGCTGGCGAAGTCGGTGACGACCGACAGCACCAAGTGGGGCGCCATCATCCGCGACCGCCACATCTCGCTGGATTGACCATGATCGTTTCTCCCTCGGCGGCCCGTGCGCCGCGCGTGACCATCGTCGGCGCCGGGCCGATCGGCTGCGCCACCGCGGCCGCGTTGGCCACCCGCGGCCATCGCGTCGCCATGTGGTCGCCCACGGGCCGGCGGCTCACCCTTGACGCGGCGTCGCCCGCCAGCAGCGGGCCGTCCCGCGCCGCCACCGCTCGCTTCACCTGCACCGGCGCGCTGGAGACCCCTGTTCACGTCGACTGGCTGACCGACGTCCGCCAGGTCTCCGACGCCGATGTGGTCATCGTGTGCCTGCCGGGCAATGCCTACGCCGACGTGCTGGCTACCCTGGCGCCGCACTGGCGCAGCGGGCAGCAGATCCATGTCAGCGGCGCCTTGTCGCTGGTCTCGTTGTGGATGGCCGACGACGCCGCGCGCCGGGGGTGTCACTGCAGGTGACGGCCTGGGGCACGACCCTGACCACGGCGTATTTCCGGCCCGATGGCGTGCTGCACCTGAACCGGTGGCGCGACCGCATCGACCTGGCGTGCACCGGCGCGGGCCGGCAGGAGGACGCGCTTGCCACCTGCGAGCAGCTGTTCGGCAGCCGTTTCGTGGCATCGGACAGCCTGCTGGCGCCGACGCTGGCCAATATCAACCCGATCGCGCACGCGGCCGAAGTGATCCCGAATCTGTCGCGGATGGAACGCGGCGAAACGTGGCCGCTGTTCGGTTGCTTCAACCGCGCGGTGGCACGGCTGGCAGACCGGCTCGACGCCGAACGCCTGGCGGTGGCGCAGGCGTTCGGCCTGTCCTTGCCCACGCTGCAGCAGCATTACCAGAAGTCCTATGACGTGACTTTCGGTCCGCTTGAAGAAATGGCGCAGGCGATCCACGAACGCGGCATGGGGCCCAATGGACCCGCGAGCCTGTCGCATCGATATGTGGTGGAAGATGCGCCGTTTGGCCTGGCGTTCCAGGAAGCCCTGGCCCGGCTGGCCAATGTGCCCACGCCGACCTTGAGCAGTGCACTGACGATATTCGATGCGGTCTATGAGACCGACTGGCGTCAGCGCAATTTCCTGCCGGGTGCGTTGGGGCTGGCGGCCGATACGCCGGCGTCCCTGCAGGCGCGGTGCCGGTAGGATGCGCCTGCACGTTGACCCGCGGCGCCGGGATGCCGCCCTTGTACTGGATCAGTCGCTGCCAGGCCCGGCGGCGCGCAAGGCCTGGGCCGCCGCGCGAAACGCGGCCACGGCGCCGTGATGCGCGGCATTGAGCCGGTACACCAGTGCGATCGGCACCGGTGGCGGCGCGGTCGCCAGAGGCACCTCGACCAGGGTGCCGCGCGCCAGCCGGTCGGCACAGGCGCAGCGGGCCAGCAAGGTCAGCCCGAGCGACCGTTCGGCCAGTTCCAGATTGGTGATGGCGTTGGTGGACTCGATGGCGGGGGCGATCGGTGGCAGGCCCTGCTGCAACAACAGCTGTTCGACCATCATGCGCGCGTGGGTCGGCCGGGGCGGCAGGATCCACGCCGCCGTCCGCAGGTCCGCCCACGGCATCGGCTCGCTCCGCCGCGCCAGCGGATGGCCGGGCGCGCATACGGCAATCCACGGTTCGCTGCCAACGCGTTCGATCACGAATCCATCGGGCTTGAGCGCCCCCAGTTCCGACGGCGTGTTCATGGTGATGAGGACATCGATGTCGCCGGCTTCGAGCTTGCGGCAGATATCGACGAGCCGCCCTTCGATGATGCGGACAGGCGGAGGATTGCCCTCGGCCTGGAGCACGTGCAGGATCGCCGGGACCCAGGTCCACGCCAGAAAGGGCGGGCCGCCGATCTTCAGGGTCGGGTTCGCGCCGCTGCGGTTTTCACGCAACGCATCGGCCAGCTGTCCGACTTCGGACAGCAACAGGCGAGCGCGCGCAATGACAAGCTCTCCGGCCGATGTGGCCACCACGCCGCGCGGCAAACGGTGGAACAGCGCGACACCGAACAGCGACTCAATTTCGCGCAACCCCTTGCTGACAGCGGCCGTGCTCAGGCACAGTGCAAGTCCGGCCGCGCGCATCGTGCCGGCATCTGCCAGTGTACTGACGAGTTCGAGCTGACGCATCCGAAGCGATGCCATCAAGCGCTGCGTGTCATTCATACCCCTGTTCCCTTCCTGTTCCCTCGACGAGTCCAACCATCATGACACACCGCTTGCCACGGATTGCCCTGCTCGCCACCGGCGGCACGATCGCAGGCCTTGCCGATGACGCCAGCGACCTGACCGGCTACCGGGCCGCGCAGCTTGGAATCGCCGACCTGCTGGCCCGCATGCCGGCGCTCGATGGTCTGGCCACCCTGGTTCCCGAAGACATCGCCGCCATTGACAGCAAGGATGCGACACCCGCGTTCTGGCAGGCGGTCGGGCAGCGGGTGCAGGCCGCCGTGGACGATCCCGAGATCGATGCGGTCGTGCTGACGCACGGCACCGACACGCTCGAAGAGACCGCCTGGTACCTGCAATTGACTGTGCGGACCCGCAAGCCCGTCGTGCTGACCGGAGCGATGCGGCCAGCCAGCGCCGCCCTGCCCGATGGCCCGCAGAACCTGACCGATGCCGTGCGGGTCGCAGCCGACGCGCGCGCCGCGGGCCGGGGCGTGCTGGTGGTGATGAACGCCCGCATCCTGGCCGCGCGGCGAGTGACCAAACAACATACGACGTCGGTCGACGCCTTCGGCCTGCGCGACGATGCCGTCGGCGCGGTCTACGACGGCGCGACCCGCTGGCGGGATCCACTGCCGGCGCGCCTGCCCGCGCCGTCGTTCTCCGTTCAAACGCCGCTGGCCCCGGTTGACATCGTGGTTGGGTATGCCGGGTGTTCGACCGCGCCGATCGACGCATTGGTCGCCGAAGGCGTTGCCGGACTGGTTTGGGCGGGCACGGGCAACGGCGCGGTCCCCACCACCGTGGCCAGCCGTCTGCGGGCCGCGGTCGATGCCGGCGTCGTGGTCGTGCGGGCCAGCCGCAGCGGCCGTGGCGCGGTCACGCGCTGCGCGTCATCCGATGACCTGCCCTTCCTCCATTCGGGGGATCTAGATCCGGGCAAGGCCCGCGTGCTGCTGATGCTCGCGCTGGGCGCCGGCGAGCCGGCGGCCGCGCTGCAGGGCCACTTCGACGCCCTGGCGTCACCCCGGGTAACGCCCTAGCCGCGGCGCCCGGCAAATAGTTGATTTCCGCAACTTCTTGGTGGTATCGTTGGCCGACCTCGTAGTTGACATCGACAACGATCTATAAAAACGGTGGCACATCCCCGCCCTGCCGGGGGTGCGACCAGCCGACCACGGAGACATCCATGCGCGCCATCCGAACGCTCACGACCGCGGTGCTCGCCGCGACCCTGACCCTGCCCGTCCTTGCCTGGGCGCAAGCCGCCGGGTCCGCCGACGGCTATCCGAAGAAAGCCATTCACATCATCGTGCCGTACACTGCGGGCGCCATCAACGATGTGCTGGCGCGGCGCGTGGGCGCCAAGCTGTCTGAAGCGCTCAAGCAACCGGTGATCGTCGAAAACCGGCCGGGCGGTGGCACGGCCATCGGCACCGAATACGTGGCGCGCGCCGCACCCGATGGCTACACCCTGCTCCAGATCGCGGCGTCGCATTCGGTCAACCCGAGCCTGGTGCCCAACCTTCCCTACGACTCGATCAAGGACTTCAGCTTCATCACGTTGGCGGCCACGTCGTCGTATGTGCTGATCGTGGCGCCTGCCTTGCCGGTCAAGACGGTCGCGGACCTGGTCGCGCTGGCCAAGGCCAAGCCCGGCCAACTGTCCTTTTCGTCGACCGGTAATGGCGGCACCGCGCACATGATGGGCGAACTGCTGAACAGCCTGGGGGGCGTCAAGACGCTGCACGTGCCGTACAAGGGCGGCGCGCAGGCAACGACCGACCTCGTCAGCAATCAGGTGCAGTTCTCGTTCAGCACCTATACGGGCGCGCAGTCCTTCATCAAGGCCAATCGGGTGCGCGCGATCGCAACCACCGGCGCCAAACGCATGTCGGCGCTGCCGGACCTGCCGACCATCGGCGAAACGCTGCCCGGCTACGACGCCGCTGGATGGTGGGGCTATGCCGCGCCTGCCGGCACGCCACCCGCTATCGTTGCAAAACTCAACCAGGAGCTGGTCAAGATCCTCCAGACGGCCGAGATGAAAGAAACCTTCAGCGCCGAAGGGGTGGAAATGCTCGGCACCAGCCCGGAAGAGTTCAAGCAGCACATCCAGCGCGAAATGGGCGTGTGGGGCAAGCTGGTGAAAGACGCGGGCATCACGGTCAACTGACATGCGGATCGCCCGGTGGTCGCTGTTCCACTACCGCCTGCCCTATCAGCAGGAAATCGTCTGGGCCAACGCCATCGAGTCCGAAGGCCGCTACAGCCTGCTGCGCATCGAGTCCGACGAGGGTGTCGTCGGACTGGCGGAGGGTACGGTCAAGGCGACGTGGTCGGGGGTGTCGTTCCGGTCGCTGACGGCCGTACTCGATGACCTGCTCATGCCCGCACTGGCCAAGGTCGACGTGAGCGACGTTGCGGCTGTCACTGCCGCCCTGGCGCCAATTCCCGAAAACCGGCTGGCGAAAGGCATGGTGGAAACCGCCTGCGCCATGCTGCGGGCCTCGGCGGCCGGCCAGCCCTTGTGGCGGCACCTGGGCGGCACGCCGAGCGTGGACGTCACGTGGACCGTGACTCGCCAATCCCCCGGCGCCATGGCCCGCGAAGCCGCGGACCGCGTGCAATCGCTCGGTCTGCGCGCGCTCAAGGTAAAGGGCGGCCAGGGCATGGAGGTGGATCGCGAGGCCATCCGCCGCATCCGCGCGGCGGTGGGCGACGCCATCGTGCTGAACGTCGATGCCAATAGCGCCTATCGCCCCGACCAGGCCGCGTCCTATGTGCGCATGCTGGAAGACGAAAGCGTCGCCATCGCCGAAGACCCCTGTCCGCTCGAAGCCGACGGCCGGTTCCAGACGCTGCAACACAGCGTCGGCATTCCTATCCTGGTCGACCGGGCGTGCACCACGGCCACCGACGCCCGCCTGTTCCTGGAACGCGGGGCCCGCGCCCTCAGCACCAAGCCGGGCCGCATCGGCATGGCGGAAGCGGGTGTCATCGGCGCGCTGGCGCAGGCTCGCGGCGCGCGCGTCGCGGTGGGCATCTACGCGGAAAGCGCCTTGGGCACGCTCATCAACCTGCAGCAGGCCGCCGCCGTTCCCGACGAACTGCGCTTGATGCCGGCCGAACAGACCTTCTTCCTGACCTTGACCCGTCAGGTGACGGCGCTGCCGCTGACAGTATCGCGCGGGCGGGTGGTGCTGCCCGACGTCGCGTCGCCCGACGATTACGTGGACTGGGACCAGATCCGGGCTTGCGCCGCCTGACCTGCTTCCGTCGCCGTTCCACCCGTAACTGACATTCCTGTCAGTTTGCCGACAGCGTGCCGTCCAGCCGGGGCTTCTACAGTGGCCTACCGACTCCGGAACCCGCCGCAGGCCATGCCCCCCTTCCGTTTGCCAACCGTCCGTTCGCAGATCGTCTGCGCCGCCGTGCTCGCGACCGCCGCGGCCCTGGCGGGCTGTACGACAGGGCCCGACTATGTCCGCCCCACCCTCGACATCCCCGCCGCCTATCGTGAAGACGGCCCCTGGAAGCTCGCCGAACCCGGCGTCATCGACAGCAATCGCATGTGGTGGCAGGTCTATGGCGATCCGACGCTGGATGCGCTGATCGCCCAGGCCAACCAGGCCAACCAGACGGTGCAGCGCGCGGAAGCCATCTACCGCCAGACCCAGGCGGCCCTGGCCGCGGCCGGCGCGGCGCAGTTGCCGGTCGTTGGCGCCACCGCCGGCGCGGGCCGGGGCCGCACCAACAACAATGGCTCCCGGCTGACCGACACCTTCAGCGCCGGCCTGACCGCCAGCTGGGAAGTGGACCTGTGGGGCAGCATTCGCCGGGCCATCGAAGCCAGCCAGGCCGCCACCCAGAGCAGCAGCGATGACCTGGCCGCGGCGCGCCTCAGCATCCAGGCCACCCTAGCGCAGAACTACTTCCTGCTGCGTGTGAACGACCGCCTGCGCGATCTGTATGCGCGCACCCTGGCCGCCTACGAACGTTCCGCCCAGCTGGCCCAGGCGCAGTATGCGGCGGGAACCGCGCTGCGGTCCGACGTCGCCCTGGCCGAAACCCAGTTGCGCACGGCGCAAGCCCTGGCGATCGACCTGGAAGCGCAGCGCAACCTGTATGAGCACGCGATTGCCATGCTGATGGGCCGCGCGCCCGCGCAATTCAGCCTGCCTCCGGTGCCCGCCGATGCGCCGCTGCCCTTCACCTTGCCGACGATTCCGACCGGTGTGCCATCTGACCTGCTGGAACGCCGGCCGGACATCGCAAGCGCCGAACGCCTGGCCGCCGCGGCCAACGCCAACATCGGCGTGGCGCGCGCGGCGTATTACCCCCGGCTGACCCTGAGCGCCAGCGGCGGCTATGCCGGTCCGGTGTTCGGTGACCTGCTCACCACCCCTACCCGCGTCTGGTCGCTTGGCGCGGCCCTGGCCCAGACCTTGTTCGACGGTGGCCTGCGCAAGGCGCGCGACGCGCAGGCGGTCGCCGCCTTTGACGCCGCGGCGGCTCAATACCGTCAGGTCACCCTGGCCGGTTTCCAGGAGGTGGAAGACAACCTGTCGACCCTGCGGGTCCTGGATCGCGAGATCGCCGTGCAGGATCAGGCCGTGCGCGCGGCGCAATTGGCTGAACAGCTGGCCCTGACCCAATACCGCGCCGGCACCGCCACGTATCTGTCGGTCGTCACGGCGCAGACCCTGCTGCTGACCAACCAGCGTACCGCCGCGCAACTGCTGGCGCGGCAACTGGTGGCCAGCGTCACGCTGATCCGCGCGACCGGCGGCGGCTGGTCGACTGCCGACACCGCCCCGCTTGCCGTGTCCTCCACCGATTCCCCTTCCCTTGCCAGGTAGCCCCGTGAGCCACCCCATGTCCCAATCCTTGTTCCGTCGCCGCGCGCTCTGGTGGGCCACCGGCGCCCTGTTGTCGGTCGGCGGTGCGGTCGCCGTGCTCGCCGGGGTGACGCTGCCCGCTCCCGCGGCGCTTGCCGCCGAAGGGGTAACGGCTCAGGCCCAGGCGCCCACATCGCAAGGCCAGGCCGCCGGCCCTGGCGCGGCGCAGGGCCAGGGGCAGACCCCGCCCGTGCGCGTGACGACCGTCCAGGCGCGTCAGCAGGACGTGCCGGTCTACCTGGCTGGCAACGGCCTCGTCACGCCGAACGCCACGGTGGCGGTCAAGTCGCGGATCGACGGTCAACTGGTCAAGATCGGCTTTGTGGAGGGGCAGGAAGTCAAGGAAGGCCAGGTGCTGGCCGAACTGGATGCCCGTACTCTCGAGGCGCAACTGGCCCAGGTCAAGGCGGCCAAGGCCCGCGACCAGGCGCTGCTGGCGAACGCAAAACGCGACCAGCAGCGCTACACCCAGCTGGCGGGGCAGGACGCCGCCACGCAGCAACAGGTCGACAATTCGACCGCGCTGGTCGAGCAATTGACCGCCGCCGTGCAGGCGGACGACGCCGCGATCCAGCTGGCTGGCGTGCAGCTCAGCTTCACGCGCATCACCGCGCCCATCAGCGGCCGCATCGGCGCGCGATTGGTTGACGTCGGCAACATTGTGCGGGCGACCGATACCACGGGCCTGGTCGTGATCAACCGGATCGACCCCATCTCGGTCGTGTTTACCCTGCCGGAAGAAGCCGTGCAGGAAATCCAGCGCGCCCAGCGGGGCAGCAAGCAGGCCCTGGTCGTGCATGCCTTCGCGCGCAACAACGGCGACAAGGAACTGAGCACCGGATCGTTGATCCTGGTGAACAATCAGATCGACACCGCCACCGGTACCGTGCAACTTAAAGGCAGCTTTCCCAATGCGTCCCACGTGCTCTGGCCCGGCCAGTATGTCAACGTGCGGCTGACCCTGGGGGCGCGCCAGCAGGCGATCACCATTCCGTCGCCCGCCGTGCAGCGAGGCCAGGACGGCACCTACGTCTGGGCCGTGGACGACAGCAACAAAGCCACGCGCCAGATGGTCCATGTCGCGCAGATGCAGGAAGGCATGGCCGTCGTGGACCAGGGTCTGCTGGCCGGACAGCGGGTGGTGGTCGATGGTCAATACAAGCTGCGTCCGGGATCGACGGTGATCGAACCTCCGGCCAACGCAGGCAGTCGTGGCGCGGGCGGCAGCGGCAGGCCCGCCGAGACCGGCGCGGGCCGCGCCACCACAGGCGGAGCCGCCAAATGAGCATCTCCGCTGCCTTCATCAAGCGGCCCATCGGCACGTCGCTGCTGGCCATCGCCATCCTGCTGGTCGGCATTGCGACGTGGCCCCTGCTGCCCGTCGCGCCCTTGCCCCAGGTCGACTTCCCGACCATCCAGGTCACGGCCAATCTGCCGGGCGCCAGTCCGGAAACCATGGCGTCCAACGTGGCGCAGCCGCTGGAACGGCAGTTCTCGCTGATTGCCGGACTGGCGCAGATGACGTCCAACAGCGCGACCGGCAACACGCAGATCACCTTGCAGTTCGACCTGAATCGCAGCATCGACGCAGCGGCGCTGGACGTGCAGGCGGCCATCAACGCGTCGACCGGCCAGCTGCCGGCCAATCTGCCCAGCCCGCCCACCTTCCGCAAGGTCAATCCGGCGGATGCACCGATGCTGGTGCTGGCCGTGCAGTCCGACGTGCTGCCCATGATCCAGGTCAACGACTACGCCGACAACATCCTGGCGCAGCAGATCTCGCAGATCTCGGGTGTGGGTCTGGTCAACATCGGCGGGCAGCAGAAGCCGGCGGTGCGCATCCAGATCGATCCGTCCAAGATCGCGACCCTGGGCATCAGCCTCGAAGACATCCGCGGCGTGATCGCGACCACCTCGGTCAACCAGCCCAAGGGCACCATCGACGGGCCGAACCAGGCGTTTACCACCTACACCAATGACCAGTTGCTGAGCGCCGCACCGTGGAACGACATGGTGCTGTCGTACAGGAACGGCGCGCCAATCCGCGTGCGCGACATCGGCGTCGCCGTGGACGCGGCCGAGAACGCCAAGATCGCCGGCTGGGCCTATGCCGGCAAGGCCGCGCCCGCAGGCAACACATTGCTCAATGGCCGATCCATCGTGCTGACCATTACCAAGCAGCCCGGCGCCAACGTGATCGACACCGTGGACCGGATCAAGGCGGCCCTGCCCCGCCTGCAGGCCTCGATCCCGCCTACCGTCCAGGTCAACACCATCGTCGACCGGACGCAAACCATTCGCGCGTCGGTGTTCGAGGTCGAGATGACCCTGATCCTGACCATCGCGCTGGTCGTCATGATCATCTTCATGTTCCTGCGCAACGTGGCCGCCACCATCATCCCGTGCCTGACCGTGCCGCTTGCCATCATGGGTACGGCCGCGGTCATGTATGTGGTGGGCTACAGCCTGGACAATCTGTCGTTGATGGCGCTGACGATTGCCGTGGGCTTCGTGGTGGACGACGCCATCGTCATGCTCGAAAACATCTACCGCCACATCGAAGACGGCATGTCGCCGATGGAAGCCGCCTACAAAGGCGCGGGCGAGATCGGCTTTACCATCGTGTCGATCTCGGTGTCGCTGGTTGCGGTGTTCATTCCCTTGCTGCTGATGGGCGGCATCGTCGGCCGGCTGCTGCGCGAATTCGCCGTCACGGTCACCATCACCGTGGCCGTGTCCGTCGTGATTTCGTTGACACTGACACCCATGCTTTGCTCACGCTATCTGCGCAACACGCACGGCGACCGGCACGGCAAGCTGTACTACCTGTTCGAACGCGGTTTCGACCGTCTGCTCAATGGCTACAAGCGCGGTCTGCATGTCGTGCTGCGCCATCAGTTCCTGACGCTGATGGGCTTTCTGGTCACGGTGGCCGCCACCGTCGCGCTGTTCATCATCATCCCGAAAGGCTTTTTTCCGCAGCAGGACACGGGCTTCATCTTCGGCTTTGCCGAGTCAGCGCAAGATTCGTCGTCAGCCGCCATGAATCGCCGCATGCTCAAGCTGGCCGAGGTGATCCGCGACGACCCCGACGTGGCGAGCTTTGGCATGAACAGCAGCGCATCGACCTACAACACGGGCAACTTCCAGATCGGCCTGCGCCCCAAGAGCGAAGGCCGCACGGCCAGCGCCGACCAGGTCATCCGCCGCCTGCGGCCGCAGCTGGCGCGGGTTGAAGGCGTCAACCTGTTCCTGCAGGCCAGCCAGGACATCAACGTGGGCGGCCGGCTGTCGCGCACGCAATACCAGTACACGCTGACCGATTCCAATCTGGAAGAACTGAATGAGTGGGCGCCGCGCATGCTGGCAAGACTGCGCCAGTTGCCGGAATTGGCGGATACCGTGTCCGACCAGCAGAACGCCGCGGCCACCGCCACCGTCACCATCGACCGGGCGCGTGCGTCCAGCTTCGGCATCTCGCCAGCCGTCATCGACGCCACGATCTATGACGCCATCGGCCAGCGGCAGGTGGCGCAGTTCTTCACGCAGATCAACAGCTACCGCGTGATCCTGGAGGTCACGCCGGCCTTGCAGCAGGACCCCTCCCTGTTCAACAAGCTGTATCTGAATTCGCCGGTCACGGGCCAGCAGGTACCCCTCTCGTCATTCGTGACGGTGGATACGACCAGGACCGGCTACCTGGCGATCAGCCATCAAAGCCAGTTCCCGGCAGTGACCATTTCGTTCAACCTGGCGCCGGGCGTCTCGCTTGGCCAGGCCACGCAGGCCATCCAGAAAGCGCAGGCAGAGATGGGCGCGCCGCAGACCTTGACGGGCGCCTTCCAGGGTACGGCCAAGGCGTTCGGGGATTCGCTGTCGTCGCAACCCTATCTGATCGCGGCCGCGCTGATCGCCGTCTACATCGTGCTGGGGCTGCTGTATGAAAGCTACATCCACCCGCTGACCATCCTCTCGACGTTGCCTTCGGCGGGCGTGGGCGCCTTGCTGATCCTGATGGCCGGTGGCTACGATCTGAGCGTGATCGCCCTGATTGGGATTATCCTGCTGATCGGCATCGTCAAGAAAAACGGCATCATGATGATCGACTTTGCCCTGAATGCGGAACGCCAGCATGGCATGACGCCCGAACAGGTGATCTACCAGGCCTGCGTGCTGCGCTTTCGGCCCATCATGATGACGACGATGTGCGCCCTGCTCAGCGGCCTGCCACTGATGCTGGGACACGGCGCCGGCTCGGAACTGCGGCAGCCGCTGGGGTACGCGATGGTGGGCGGACTGGTGCTGTCGCAGGCCCTGACTCTGTTCACCACTCCGGTTGTCTATCTGTACCTGGACCGCGCGCACTTCTGGTACATGCGCCGCAAGGAAGCGCGCGGTGCGCGCAAGGCGGCGCGCCGCGGTGGTCCCGCTCCGGCATAAGAGCCTTGCAATGAAACTTCTGATCGTCGAAGACGAAATCAAGACTGCCGATTACCTCCGCAAGGGGCTGACCGAGCAGGGCTGCGCGGTGGACCTGGCGCACAACGGCATCGACGGGCAACACCTCGCGCTGCAGCAGGACTACGACGTCATCGTGCTGGATGTCATGCTGCCAGGGCTGGACGGCTTTTCGGTGCTGCGGTCCTTGCGCACCATCAAGCAGACACCGGTCATCATGCTGACCGCGCGCGATCGCATCGAAGACCGGGTCAAGGGTCTGCACGACGGCGCCGACGACTACCTGGTCAAGCCCTTTTCGTTCCTGGAATTGCTGGCGCGGCTGCAGGCGCTAACACGGCGCGGCCGCGCGCAGGAACCCGTGCAATTGCGCGTCGGCAATCTGCGGGTGGACCTGATCAGCCGCAAGGCGTATCGGGACGCAACCCGCATCGACCTGACGGCCAAGGAATTCTCCTTGCTGGCCGTGCTGGCGCGGCGCAAGGGCGAAATCATTTCCAAGACGGCGATTGCCGAACTGGTGTGGGACATGAACTTCGACAGCAACGTGAACGTGGTCGAAGTCGCCATCAAGCGCCTGCGCGCCAAGGTCGATGCCGGTCACAGCCCCAAGCTGCTGCACACGATCCGAGGCATGGGCTACGTGCTGGAAGTGCGCGACGACACCACGGCCGACGGGTCGGTGGAATGAAGCGTTCGATCACCACGCGGCTGGTCGTGATGTTCGCGGTCGCCGCTCTGGTCACCCTGACCCTGATCGGCACCGCCCTGTACGGCGTGCTGCGAAGCGAACTCGCGCGGCACCAGCAGGAAGAGCTGCGCACGATGATGCAGGACCTGAGCTATTGGCTTGCACGGCTGGGATCGCCCTCGCGGTGGCCGCGCTTCCAGGCGCGGCTGGATGCCCAGACACCGGCCAATGGCAGCGTGCGGTTCTGGGTGTTGAGCGATGATCCGCGCTTCCAGTACGGCACCGGCATTGCCGAACTGGAACTGCCCAGCAACAAGGCGGACGGGCTGGAGACCATTCACATCCCCAACCGCCGCTACCCGCTGCACACCATCACCCGCACCATCCCGGGATTCGATGAACGCCCGCCGATCCGCATGATCATTGCGATCGACGCCGAGTCCTACTACAACACCCTGCACACCTTCCTGATCGCCGTCGTTGCATTGAGCTTGAGCGCGGTGCTGCTGGTGGTGCTGCTTGGATATTGGGTGGCGCGGGTCGGACTGCGGCCCCTGCAGCGGCTGTCGCAAGAAGCGCAGGCCTTGCGGCCCAGCGCCTTGTCGCAACGGTTGCAGGTCGCAACCTTACCCGCTGAATTATCGGATCTGGCGGGGGCATTCAATGGGGCACTCAGCCGGCTCGAAGGCGCTTACAAACAACTCGAAGCCTTCAATGCCGACGTCGCCCACGAACTGCGCACGCCCCTGACCAACCTGATCGGAGAGACCCAGGTCGCGCTCTCGCGCCCGCGCACCGCCCCCCAGTTCGAAGAGGTGCTGCAATCCAATCTGGAAGAACTGGATCGCCTGCGCGCCATCATCAACGACATGCTTTTCCTGGCCCGCGCCGATGAGGGCGAGGCAGCGACCGGACTGGTGGTCGAACCGATCGTGTGCGAAGTGCAGAAGACGGTCGACTTCTTCGAGTTCCTGCTGGACGACATGCAGATGACGGCGGCGATCGACGGCGACGCGGACCTGCGCGCGCCGATCGACACGGCCCTGTTCCGGCGCGCCATGACCAACTTGCTGCACAACGCGATCCAGCATTCGGCGCGGGGCGCGCACATCGGCATCGAGGTGAGCCGGGTGGACCGCTGGGTCCGCATCGCCGTGCGCAATCCCGGCGAAACCGTGGCGGCGCACCACCTGCCCCGGCTGTTCGACCGCTTCTTCCGCGTCGATGCCGCGCGCAACGACGTCGGCCAAAGCCACGGCCACGGCCTGGGCCTCGCCATCGTCAAAGCCGTCGCCACCATGCATGGCGGCCAGGTCTTCGCGGAAAGTGGAGACGGCCTGACCACGATCGGCTTCACGGTGCAGGCGGCTTGACAGATCCCTATCGTCGGGGCGCAAGTGGCCCCACCAAAGCAAAGCAGATCTGGCTCCGCCAGTCCGCTAGTGCCGCACGCATAAGAAACACAACGCGCCAAGAACGCTGAACAACCAGAGCACAGCGGATCCGGGTCCCCCGGTCCGCAAGCGCTGCCCTTCAAAAAGACACAAGTACCAAGCGGAGGATCCAGGACACCGCGGATCTGGCTTTGCCAGTCCGCTGGTGTCGCCCCTGGGGGAGGCGCGAAGCGCCAAGGGGGGCTAAAGCGTTTTGCGCACGATGCGCGTGCCGTCCACCATCGCCTTCATCTTGCCGAAAGCCACCTCACGCGGCAGGTACTTCAGGCCGCAATCGGGAGCGATGATCACGCGGTCGGGCGACACGTAAGGCAGGGCTCGACGGATGCGGGCCGCAACCACATCGGGCGTCTCGATCTCGTTGGTCGACAGGTCCAGCACGCCCAGGATGATCGTCTTGTTTTCCAGCGTTTCCAGCACCGAACAATCCAGCGACGACTGCGCGGTCTCGATCGAGATCTGGTTCGCGCAGCAGGCCGACAGCTCGGGCAGGAAGGAATAGCCGGCGGGCCGTTCATGGATCACATGCGCGTAGCCGAAGCAGATGTGCACGGCCGTCTGGCCCTCGACCCCTTCCAGCGCACGGTTCAGCGTCTTCACGCCGTACTCGCGCGCCTTTTCCGGACGGGCCTGCATGTAGGGCTCATCGATCTGCACCACGTCGGCGCCGGCCGCGAACATGTCCTTGATTTCCAGGTTGACGGCAGCGGCGTAGTCATACGCCATCTCTTCGTCGGTGTCGTAGAAATCGTTCTGGGCCTGCTGCGCCATGGTGAACGGACCCGGCACGGTGATCTTGATCTTGCGGTCGGTATGCGCGCGCAGGAATTGCACGTCACGCACCTGGACCGCATGGCGGCGGCTGATCTTGCCGACCACGCGCGGCACCGGATTGGGATGGCCGCTGCGATCCAGGGCCGTGCCAGGATTGTCGATATCCACGCCGTCCAGCGCGGTAGCAAAACGGTTCGAATAGCTTTCGCGGCGCATTTCGCCGTCGGTAATGATGTCGAGGCCGGCCCGTTCCTGTTCGCGGATCGCATGGATGGTTGCGTCGTCCTGGGCCTGTTCCAGGAATTCCGGCGCCACGCGCCACAGTTCGCGCGCCCGCACGCGAGGCGGGAAGCGGCCCGCCAGCTTTTCGCGATCGATCAGCCAATCGGGCTGGGCATAGGAACCCACGAGGGAAGTTGGGAGCAATATCGTCATCGGGAATCCTGTCTGATTTGACGTGGGGCCCGGCAAGACGACAGCCCGCGCGGACCGTGGGGAGCGGCGGCGGGAGCCCGCGGCCGGCTGGCTATTCTTGCACAAAATTGAGCGCAATCAAACTTGAGCTTGTTTCAATGGAACATGAGAAAAACTCAAGTCGGAAAGGTGGGGCGGATCGCTGTAAACGCCTCTGTCAACGCCCCACTTACGCGCCCGCTGACGCCCCTCTGAGCGTCCGTGCTTGGACCCTTCATCGAGCTTTGCATCGGGCTTTGCATCGGACGCCGCGTTGAGCCGTTACCCACCGATGCCCCCGTCAACCCTCAATCCGCCTGGATGTTCAGCTTGCGGATCAGCGCCGCCCACTTGCTGGTTTCGCTGTCCATGAATTTGCTGAAGTCCGCTGGCGCCTGATAGGCCACGGTGGCGCTTTCGCTTTCCAGCTTCTTGATGGTGTCCGGGCGGGCAAGGATCTCGCCCATCGTCTTGCTCAACGTGTTGACCACCTCGGGCGGCGTGCCGGCGGGCGCGAGCAGGCCCCACCAGTTGTCCGGCTCGAAGCCTTTCATTCCCGACTCGGCGGCGGTTGGCACGTCGGGCAGCACAGCCTGCCGATTGGCCCCGCTGACGGCCAGCGCGCGCAGGCGATCGCCCTTGATGTGCGGCAACGCCTGCAGCACGGTGCCCACCGACACCTGGGCATGGCCGGCCGACACATCCGCCAACGCAGCACCCGCCCCCTTGTACGGCACGTGCGTCATCTGGATGCCGGCCTGGTTGGCGAACATCTCGCTGACCAGATGCTGCGAGCTGCCGATGCCCGAAGACACATAATTGAGCTTGCCCGGATTGGCCTTGGCGTACGCGATCAACTCGGGCAGGGTCTTGACCGGCAGCCCTGGAAAGACGCTGATGACTTGCGATGCCGTCGCGATCCGGCCGATGGGCGCGAAGTCCTGCGCGGGCCGATACGGCAACTTCTTGTACAGCGTCGAGTTCGCCGTGTGCGGCGTCGAAATCAGCAGCAGCGTATAGCCATCGGCGGGCGCCTTGGCCACCAGGTCGGTGCCGATGGTGCCCCCTGCGCCGCCCCGGTTGTCCACCACGAACGTCTGGCCCAGCTTCTTGCCAAGCTCATCGGAAATGAAGCGGCCCACGATGTCGTTGCTGCCGCCCGGCGCAAACGGAATCACGACGCGCACGGGGCGATTCGGGTAGGTCTGCGCATACGCGGTGGACGTGGCAGCGGCCGCCGCCGTCAGCGACAGCGCCAGCAAGGTGGCGCCGAACAGGCGGGTCCGCGGCAAGGCAACTTGGGCGCGCGCAGCGGCAGGCGCGCCGGCAAGGCGGGAGGGACGAGTGGACATGCGGTCTCCAATGGGTCTTCTCGGTAGCGCACGTCGATCCGCGCGCGTTTATGTTTATGTGTACGGCGCAGGACGCGCCGCCGTTTGAACCCATTGTCCCGGCCGGGTGACCGCCCAGCAAGAGCAGCGGCACCCACATCTGTTATCGAATTAAGTGATAGCAAGTGCGCACTTGACATTGACCGACTAGTTGGTAGACTGCGCCCATGGATTCAGACCTTTCGCCCAGAGCTTCCGAGATTCTCACCTGTGCCCAGACCTTGTTGGTCTCGGGGGCTACAACGGATTCAGCTACGCCGACATCTCGACGTCGGTTCAGATCAGCAAAGCCACCATCCACCACCATTTCCCGACCAAAGCCGAGCTGGTTCAGACAGTTCTCAAGCGCTACCGGGAACAGGCACGCGCAGGGATTGAGGCGATGGACCACACCATCAAGGATCCGGTTCGGCGGCTCGGGGCGTACACCGGGTACTGGGAAGCCTGCATCAGCGACGACACGGCATCGATGTGCGTGTGCGCAATGCTGGCTGCGGAGTTGCCGGCCATTCCCAGCCAGGTGGCGGATGAGGTACGCGGGCACTTTATCGACCTCACGGCATGGTTGGCGAAGGTCTTGCAAGCAGGCGCAACGACAGGTGCTTTCAAGTTGCGCCAAACGCCCGACGTCGAAGCCATGACGCTGATGGCGACCATTCATGGAGCCATGCTGTCGGCTCGTGCGTACCGTGACCCAGGCATCTTCAAGGCGATAGTCAGTCCAGCCGTGAAGCAGCTTTCCCGGCCCGCTTGACAAGGTACGACGCTTCAGCCACATCGGACTGTTCAGCGATGTGGGGCTGTTCAGGCATCTCGGCGGCTCTCCAGGCCGCTTTTATTTACCCAACCAACCGACCAACTAGTTGGTCGGAACATCTTTTTAACCCTAATGAGTCGAGCATCTCGTGACCACCTCCTTTAACTCCCCTGTTGTCTCCGCGCCGGCCGACACCTGGCTGAAAACCTATTATTTTTTGCGTGCCTTTTTCTCTTTTGTATGGGTCCTGGCGGCGCTGACGGTCGGCCGCAACACGCCCGTTGTCGGGATGATTCTGCTCGTGGCGTATCCCGCATGGGACGCCATGGCCAACTATCTTGATGCCCGACTGAGCGGTGGCACTCGGCGCAACCCGACGCAGATGTTCAATGTGTTCGCGAGCGGCTTGGTGGCCTTGTCCATTGCGGTTGCGCTGACCGTCAGCATGCATGCCGTGCTTGGCGTGTTCGGCGTGTGGGCGGCCCTGGCCGGCATGCTGCAGCTGGCCACAGGCGTGCGGCGGTGGAAGACCCAAGGCGCGCAGTGGCCCATGATCCTCAGCGGAGCGCAATCGACGCTGGCGGGCGTCCTCTTCATCCAGCGCGCTGCGGGGCCCGGCCTCCCCGGCATTGCCGACATCGCGCCCTACGCCGCATTCGGCGCGTTCTACTTCCTGGTGTCCGGCATTGCACTGGTGGTGAAAGACTTCCGGCGCCTCTGAGCGTGCGTCGGAGTCGGCAGGGCCCCGGGCTTCAGGCCGGGGGTGCGCCGGCAGCGGGATAAGCGGCCATCCGGATCGCCGCCCTTGCGGCGACGATGGACAGGATGGCCGCAACCGTCAGGCTGGCCGCCAGGCCCAGCATGGCGGCCACCAACGCTGTCGCCATTGACCGGGGATCGGGCGACGGGCCTGCCACCGTAAAGAACACGCCACCGAAGATCGCCACCCCTAGCGCCGCACTGATCTGCAAGGCGGAATTCGTGATGCCGGCAATCATCCCCGAGCCACTAGCCGGGGCGCGATCGATGACAGAACGCACCAGTGTCGGTAGCGCCCAACCCTGGCCAAAGCCTAACAGGCCTATCGCAACGATCAGTGGCAGGTGCGAGGGCATCTGTCCGGGGGCGTCCGCGACCAGAGCAGCCAGCAGCACACAAGCGACCACTTCCAGCACCATACCCATGCAGGCAACCCAACGACCGAAGACGCGGATCGCCAACGGGGTCGTCAAAGGCCCGATGAAAAAGCCGATGCCGAACGGCAGGAATACCAGGCCCGTCTCCAATGAGCCCAGGCCCAGCGCCGATTGCAGGTAGACGGAGAAGACCAGAAAAAATGCCGAGATGACATAGAAAAACAGCACGCCGCCCAGGCCGCTCATCAAGCCGGGCGTGCGGACCAGATCGACGCTGACCAGCGGCACCCCGCCGCGCCGGGCATAGGCCATCT
Source organism: Pigmentiphaga litoralis (assembly GCF_048632615.1). Classification (GTDB taxonomy): domain Bacteria; phylum Pseudomonadota; class Gammaproteobacteria; order Burkholderiales; family Burkholderiaceae_B; genus Pigmentiphaga; species Pigmentiphaga litoralis_B. Next base: position 3,929,156 of record NZ_CP184479.1, on the reverse strand, counting down.
CGTGTCGCAAGAAGCCGAAGCCGGCGGCCGGGCAGGCGGCCAGCATCGCCCACGCCCACCCAGGCCACCCCATTTCACGTCCTTCGACCAGCGGCACGATGAGCAGGCCCAGGGTCAAAGCGCAAAGCAGCACACCGACCAGGTCGACGGGTGCAGGGCGGTCGCCGCGGGCGTCGGGCAGCAGAGGCAACCCACCGATCAGGACCGCGGCAACAACGGGCAGGTTGATGAGAAAGATGATGCGCCACCCAAGGTGGAAAAGGTCTGCGGAAATCAATGCGCCACCCAGCGCTTGCGCGACCACCGCCGCCAGCCCGACCGCCGCCGCGTAGAAACCCAAGGCGCGAGAACGCTCATGTTCCGGAAAGAGGGCATGAATGGAGGCAAGTCCTTGCGGCGCCATGGCGGCGGCGCTCAGCCCTTGCAGCACGCGCCCCGCGATCAGCATGTCGGGCGAGGTTGCGAGCCCGCATATGAGCGACGTCAGTCCAAAGCCAGCGATACCCAAAAGGAAGATCTTTCGTCTGCCGAAGATGTCGCCGAGCCGCCCGCCAGTGATGAGGAAGACTGCATAGGCCCCGGCATATCCGGAAATCACCATCTGCAGTTCGGCGGCGCTCGTCCCGAGGCCCGCTTGCATGGATGGCAGGGCGACATTGACGATGAAGAAGTCCAGCGGGGGCAGAAATGCCCCGACCAGCAACACCGCGAATGCCAGCCAGCGGCGCGTTGTCTGATGTGTTCGTTTGCATGATGTTCAGCCGGGGCGCCGCGCTCAGGCCGGAAGACCAAAGCGTTCCGTTCCCGCAACCGGCGTCCAGTTCTGGAGCGGCGTTGCGTAATGCATGTCAAAGATGCGTTGTTGAAACGCCCAACGACCGTCTCTTCGCTGATAGATGTCGTGATACTGGCCGCTCACTTGCAAGGGGCCCTGATCGACGTCGTAGAAAAGGCAATCCGCCGCCACCCTTCCGTGGCCCGTGTCTCCTTCCACGGTGATGAGCGCATTCGCCATCCAGTGATGCATATGTGGCATGCGCTTCATGTTCACACGCGCCTGCGCCAGGATGGCTTCAAGCCCTTCGGAGTTTCCATTCGCGCCGAGATACAGCCGCGAGTCCGGATGCCACAGGGTCGCCAGCAGCGCTTCGTTCATGGTATCGAAGGCTTCGGCGTAATTGGCAATCAAGGTTTCGATCGCAATGCGGCTTTCGATGGCGTCCAGGCGTGCTTCAAGGTCGTTTGACATGGTGATTCCGGTGAGTTGAATAGCATTGATAAACATACCAATCGGTACATAAATAGTGCCAAAAAAAGCGGCCGTTTCTGTCTGGAACCGTGCCGCGCATGTTTTACTTAAATACCGATCGGTACAAATATACGGGGTTGAATTGCGCTGTGTCAACTACGCTCGTTGCCCATGGATTATGTATCGTTTAGTATGTAATTTTTTGATAGGCGGAGCGTGTGATGGCTCAACGAGGCCGCCCCCGTACGTTCGACCGTGACGCGGCGTTGACTTCCGCGATGCATCTGTTCTGGGAGCAAGGCTTCGAATCCACGTCCCTGTCGCAGCTGAAAGCGGCAATGGGCGGCGGAATTTCTGCGCCCAGTTTCTATGCTGCCTTTGAGTCCAAGGAAGCCTTGTACAAAGAGGCGCTGGAGCGATACATGTCGCTTTACGGTGACCTCACCAAGAGTCTCCACGACGATGCGATCGCACCGCGAGAGGCGGTGTTGCTGACCTTGCGCCGCGCCGCAAAGATGTATTGCGAGGCGGGGCATCCAAAAGGCTGCATGGTCGCGTCGGGCGCCATGGGCACAGTGTCATCCGGCAGCGAGGCCATCCCGCAGTTGCTTCAAGGTATGCGGGGGCGTGCACGCAACGGCTTCCACGCTTGCGTGCAGCGCGGCATCAAGAGCGGTGAACTGCGCGAGTCCACCGACACGAAGTCGCTGGCCATCGCGTTCGACAGCTTCTTCATGGGTATCTCGGTACTTGCCCGCGACGGCGTCCCATACACCGCCATGAAGAAAGCCGTCGACCACGCGATGGGCATCTGGGATTCCGCCGTCAAACCTGCTCAGGATTAGGCGCAACGGTCACCCCGATCGCAACGCCGACGAAATGCTGGCCGCAGTCCGCCGGGCATGTTGCGCCAGCGGCGCATCGGCACGCAGTTCGTCATCGATGGACAGGCCCGCCACGATGATCGCGGCCACCGGTTCGTTGTTGCGGCCCAGGATCGGGCAGGCCATCGTGCCGACCCCTGGCCGCATCTCGCTCAGTGCGAACGAGATGCCCCCGTCGGCACGGATCGCATCAAGACGGTCCGCGACGGCCTCGTACCGCTGCGCGCCCACCCGTGCCCGCCCGGCCTCCGGCGTCATCGCAGCCAGCACCGCACGACCGCTGACGCTCGCGTCCATCGGAAAGCGCGTGCCGATGTCGGTAATGATGTTGAGCGGGGTGGACGGCGTCCAGATGCGTTCGATGATGACCACGTGATCCAGCGCCGGCACCGAGATCGACACCACTGCGCGGCGCTTGCCCACGCCCTTCTCCTGCAACTCGATCGCGTGGGGCAGCGCGGCCCGCCGTACGCCCAGCCGGTCCTGTTGCGCGGTGCCCAGCACCAGGCACTGCGGCCCCAGCGTGTACATGCCGTCGCGCGCCTGCACCATGCCCCAATGCAGCAGTGTGCGCAGCAGACGATGCACCGTCGTGCGGTCGATCTGCGTCAGGTTGGCAAGGGTCAGCGCCGAGGCGCCATCGGGCAGCGGCAGCAACGCATTGAGCACGATGAACGCACGGTCGATGACCTGGACGCGCCCGGTGGCGGTGTTCGAAGGCATCGCGGCAGGCGCCGCGTCAGAAGTGGAAGCAGTCATGGCGACGTTTTAACCCAGCGCCGCGCACCGTGCTTTTTCCAATTGACGCAATGCCAGGGCATGGATAGTCTTTGTGTGCACACTACACACTGCAAGTGCGCAATATACACATAAGAAATCCGTCTGAGGCGGTGGGGACACCCGGGTGTCGGGCGGCGTAGACTGCCTCGCTATCGAATCACGTCAGCTTTTTCCGAAGGTGCCCCATGCCGTTGCGTTCCGTCTTCACGCCGATTTCCGCCGCTGTCGTCTTCGGGTTCGCCGCACCCGGCGCGGCCTTTGCCGCCTACCCCGACAAGCCCATCCGGCTCATCGTGCCGTTCGCGGCCGGCGGCGCGGTGGACGCCGTCGCCCGCACCGTGGCGGCGCGCCTGACCGACACCCTGAACCAACGCGTGATTGTCGAGAACCGGGCGGGCGCCTCCGGCACCATCGGCGCCGAAGCCGTCGCGCGTTCGCCGTCCGACGGCTACACCCTGTTGTTGACGGCATCGACCGTGGTGGTCAATCCGTTCATCATGAAAGAGAAGCCGCGCTTCGACACGATCAAGGACCTGACGGCGCTGAACCTGGTCGCATCAGGCCCCCTGCTGTTCGTTGCCGCGCCCAGCGTCAATGCCGTGTCGGCGCAGGACTTCGTCGCCAAGGCCAAGGCCAATCCCGAGCGCTTCAATTTCGCCGTCGGCGGCTTCGGCGCGGCAGGCCATCTGGCGGTGGAGTCATTCAAGTTCCGCGCCGGCCTGCCGGTGCCGACCATTCTGTACAAGGGCACGGCCCCCGCGTTGGTGGACTTGATGGGCGGCCAGGTCAGCGGCATGATCGATCCGCTGCTGACCTCGTTGCCGCCGGTCAAGGGTGGCAAGCTCAAGGCGCTGGCCATCACCGGCGATAAACGCAGTCCGCTGGCCCCCGACGTGCCGACCTTTGCCGAAGCCGGTTTTCCGGACGTGAACTTTTCGACGTGGTACGGCTTCTGGGGACCTGCCAATCTGCCGCAAGACGTGATCGATACCCTGGAAGGCGCGGTCAAGAAGGTCGTGGCCAATCCCGAAGTCAAGACCTGGTTCGCCAGCCAGGGGCTCGATCCGTCGGGCATTTCTGGCGCGCGCTTCCGGGCATTCATCGACCAGGAATCGGTCAAGTCCCAGCAGATCGTGAACGCGGCGCATATTTCGGAATAAGTCGTAGCGGCCAGCCATGCAGGCAGGGCAAACCCCCTATTACGGGGCGCGCCCTGCCGTCCATCCCTGATCATCCAGTCCTGATCAAACTTAGCACGCTCAATCCTGATCAAGCAGCATCTGCCGCACCTTGGCGCGCTGGATCTTGCCGTAGTGCGATTTGGGAATGCTGTCTGCGAACCTAACGACGCGCGGCTTTTTGAAGCCAGACAGCACCGCGCCGCAGTGGGCCAGCAAACGTTCGGCGTCCACGTCAGCCCCCGCCTCGAGCACGACCAGCACGCCGATGCGCTCGCCCCACTCCGGATCCGGCAACCCCGCCGCGGCCGCATCGGCCACGCCCGGATAGCTGCACACCGCACGCTCGACCTCGTCGGGCAGCACCGACTTGCCCCCGGTGCGTATCACTTCCTTCAGGCGGCCCGTGATGCGCAGCACACCCGTTTCATCCAGCATGCCCAGGTCGCCGCTGCGGAACCAGCCATCCTGGAAGGTCTGGGCCGTCAGTTCCGGTTTGCCCCAGTAGCCGGCCGCCAGGTGCGCGCCCCGGATCCAGACTTCACCTTCCACGTCAGGCGCGGCGGACCCGTCCTTGCCATCGATGCGCACTTCGCAGCCGAACAGGGGCCGGCCCGCGGTGCGGATGCGCGCTTCCCGCGTGGCGGGATCGCGCAGCGCATCGGGCGACTGATAACAGCTCCACGACGCTTCGGTCAGGCCGTAGATGATGCCGATGCGCGGACCGAATGCTTCGATGGCGGCCAGGAAGACGTCGGGTGGAATCGCGGCTGCACCTACGTCGATCGTGCGCAGCGCCGACAGGTCGGCATCCTGCGGCCGGGTGTCTTTCAGCAGGCGCACCAGATGGGTCGGCACCAGGGATGTCGACGCTGCCTGATACTGCTGCAACAGGTCCAGGAAACGCTGCGGCTGGAAGCGCCCCGCCAGCACCACCGTGCCCCCGGCCGCAATTTGCGCGAACACCACGATGGCCGCGATGGGCCAGATCGGCCGCATGTTCAGCATGACGTCGCCAGGCCCCTGGCCGCGGCCTGTCACGATGTTGTGCAGTGCGGACGTCAGGCTGCCATGCGTGATGATGACGGCCTTGGGCACGCCCGTCGTGCCGCCCGTGTAATTGAGCGACGCCATGGCATCGGGCGCGGGTTGCGCCCACGGCTCGACACGGCGCGGCGCGGTAGCCACGTCCACCTCCAACGGAACGATGCGCAGCTCGGGCACGGCGGCCTGCAGTCCCGTTGCGCGTTCGGCGTGGTCCTGCCCATAGGCCAGCAGACCCGCACCCGCATCCCGCAACTGCGCCGCCTGTTCGTCCAGGCTCAGGCTTGGATCCAGGGGCACTCGTACCAGGCCGGCGGACATCAGTCCGTAATCCCACAGCAGATAGTCCGGCGTGTTGTCCCCCAGGATCGCCACCCGATCCTGGAACGCATATCCCTGCTCGCACAGCGATGCGCCCAGGCCAAACGCCAGGCTTGTGAACGCGCCGATCGGCAGTTCGCGCCCGCTGTCCGCATCGATCACCGCAATCTGGCCGGGCCATTGCTGCGCGCACCGGCGCAGGATGCTGCCGACGTTCATGACCAGCCTTCCATCACGACCCGGCCTTCCACCGCCTTGGCATCGACAAGGGCATGACCGTGCGACGCCTCATCGAAGGACACCGTTGCCGAGATGATCGGCTTGATCTGTCCGTTGGCCAGCATGGCCAGTGCCTGGCGGATGTCTTCGAGCGTCGCGCTGCCCGAGCCGGCAATACGGATGCGGCGGCCGATCAGCAAGCCCGGCGACACGTCCACCGGCTTGCCATCCAGATTGCCCAACACCACCACGATGCCGCCTTGCGCCATGGTGCGCAGCACCTCCGGCAAGGTCATGCCCAGATTGTCGATCGCCACGTCCACGCCCTGTTTGCCCGTCAGGCGCCAGACCTCCGCGCCGAACTTCAGATCGGGGGCCACGATCACTTCATCGGCGCCCAATGCCTTCAGGTGTTCGGCCTTGGCCGGACTGGAGGTGACCGCGATCGACCGTGCGCCCAGCGCCTTCACGATCTGGATCTGGTGGATGCCCAGCCCTCCGCTCGCCCCCGTGATCAGGACCGAGTCCCCGGGGCTGACATTGGCGAGCGTGCGCAGCGCGCGCAGGCTGGTCCCGATCGGGCAGCACGCGAGCGCTGCGGCTTGCCACGGCAGGCCGGCAGCCACGCTGATCGCCATGCTCGCCGGCACGCTGACGTATTCGGCATAGCCACCCACGGTATCTACCGCCGGCAGGCCCAGGGCGCGGCACATGTCCTGCCGGCCGCGCAGGCAGTTGCGGCACATGCCGCAGAATTGACGCTGATAGATCACGACGGCGTCGCCCACCTTGTGGGTAATGACACCGGCGCCGATCTCGATCACCTCGCCCGCGGTTTCATGGCCCAGCACCACCCCGGTCTTGGCGCCAGGCAGCTTGCCGGCGCGGTGCAGGATATCGTGATGGCAGATACCCGCCGCGCGGACCCGCACGAGCACGTCGCCTGGCCCCGGGCGGGGGTGTCGACTTCCTGGACCTGCAGGGTAGCGGGCTCGCCGAAGGCGGAAAGGATGACGGCTTTCATGGGTTGGCTCCAGGATGGAAGAAGCGGCGGGCGCCGGGTTGAGCGGCGCGACAGCCAATAGCTTATGTGCGCCATACGCACGTACTGTTTACATTGCACACATTGCGATATAGTTTGCGACCCGAGCCGGATGGTGTCAACGCCGAATGTCCGCTCATTAAGACAAGGAGCGTCCATGACCATCGAATTTCGTCCGGTTGCCAACGGCATCCATGAAGTCCTGCTGCAGCGGCCCGAACGCATGAACGCCCTGGACACGGCCAGCAAACGGGCCCTGGGCGACATCTGGCAGGCGGCCAACGATGATCCCGCCGTCAAGGTGCTGATCGTGCGTGGCGCCGGTGACCGCGCCTTCTGCGCCGGTTCCGACATCAAGGAAATGCAGGCCACGGGCACCATGGTGGATACCGACACGCTGATGCGCGCCATTCCCGGTGTCGGTGTCGAACTCAACAAACCCGTGATTGCCGCGATGCACGGCTTCACGGTCGGCATGGGCCTGACGCTCGCCATCCACTGCGACTTCCGGATCGCCGCCGCCACGGGCAAGATCGGCTTTCCGGAAACACAGCATGGCATGCTGTCCGGCGTCAGCGCCCTGACCCTGCCGGGCATCGTGGGGAAGCCAAGGCGCTGAATCTGATGCTGACCGCCCGCATGCTGACGCCGCAACAGGCATTGGCCATCGGCCTTGTCGATCAGGTCGTGCCCGACAGCTGGCAGGCCGCGCTGCAATTGGCCGACATGCTGGTGGCGAACTCGGCGGCGGCGATGGCGCAGACCAAACACCTGATCCTGCTCGACCGCCGCCGCCGCATCCGTGAACACGCCGCAGCGATCGACGCGGCCCGGCTTGCGATCCTGGACTCCAAGGAATTCGGTGACGTCGTCAACCATACACCCGGCGCCGGTCGCGTACGTGGCAACTGATCAAGGTCATTCTTGACTGTCGATCAAATATCATTGGACCGATGACGGGTTTTTCGCAAACTCCGGCAGGAGGACACTGCAGTCTGTTCCTACCTATCGGAGTGTGTCATGCACGTTTTCATCACCGGCGCGACCGGATTCATCGGCGGGTCGATTGCCCGGCATCTGCAACAACACGGCCATCGCATCAGCGGCCTGGCGCGCACCGAGGACAAGGCGCGCCAATTGCAAGCCTTGGGCATCGAGCCCGTCATTGGCACCCTGGATGACCATGCCGTGCTCGCTGACGCGGCCCGCCGCGCCGACGCGGTCATCAATGCCGCCGACAGCGACCATCGCGGCGCCGTCGAGGCGCTCATCGCCGGCTTGCGCGGCAGCAACAAACCGTTGCTGCACACCAGCGGATCCAGCCTGATCGGCGACGACGTGGGGGGCGACCGCCTGTCCGACCGCATCTTCGACGAGGACACGCCTTTCATTGTCGAAGACGGCAAGCAGGCGCGCTATGCCATCGACAAGCTGGTGCTGAACGCCGCCAGCCAGGGCGTGCGCGGCATCGTCATCTGCAACACCATGATCTACGGCCGCGGAGCCGGCTTGCATGCCGACAGCGTGCAGATCCCTCCCCTGGTCGAGCAGGCGCGCAAGAGTGGCGTGGTACGTGTCGTCGGCAAGGGCGTGAACCGCTGGTCGAATGTACACATCGAGGACGTGGCCGAACTGTACCGCCTGGCATTGGAGACCGCCCCCGCGGGCGCGTTCTACTTCGTCGAAAACGGGGAAGCCTCGTTCGCCGATATCGGCGCTGCCATTGCGCGCCGCCTGGGTCTGGGCCCGGTCCAGTCGTGGACGGTAGACGAAGCCGCCCGGGAATGGGGCCAGGGTCACGCCCGTTACTCCTTCGGTTCCAACAGCCGGGTACGCGGCGTGCATGCCCGTCGGGACCTCGGCTGGTCGCCGCGTCATGCGTCGGTGACCGACTGGATCGAACACGAGATGCCGCTGGCCTGAGCCGCGGTCATCCCTCACCAGGAGTCACTCATGAATATCCCCGCATTCGGGCTGGGCACCTTCCGCCTCAAGGACCGGGTCGTCATCGACTCGGTAAGCACTGCCCTCGAACTGGGCTACCGCTGCATCGACACGGCGCAGATCTACGGCAACGAAGCCGAGGTCGGCAAGGCCATCTCCGACAGCGGCATACCGCGCGACGAACTGTTCATCACCACCAAGATCTGGGTCGACAACCTGTCGCGCGACATGCTGGCCGACAGCCTGAAAGACAGCCTCGACCGCCTGCGCACCGACCACGTGGACCTGACGCTGATCCATTGGCCATCCCGCACCGTGCCGGCCGCTGAATCGCTGATGGCCCTTGCGCGTGCGCAGTCGGACGGGCTGACCCGTGCGTTCGGCGTGTCCAACTTCACGACCGCCCAGATGCAGGAAGCCATCCACGCCGTGGGGGCCGCGCAGATCGCCACGAACCAGGTGGAATTGCATCCCTACCTGCAGAACCACAAAGTCGTAGCCTTTGCTAAACAGCATGGCATCCACATCACGTCCTACATGACCCTGGCCTATGGCAAGGTGCTGAAGGATCCGTTGCTGGAGGCGATTGCCGCCCATCATGGCGCTACGCCCGCGCAAGTGGCGCTGGCCTGGGCGATGCATCAAGGCCACGCGGTGATTCCCTCGTCGACGCGGCGCGAGAACCTGGAAAGCAATCTGAGGTCCATCGACCTGCGGCTGACGGAAGAGGACATGGCGCGCATCGCCGCGCTGGACAGGGCGAACGGTTGACCAGCCCGGCGTCGATCGCGCCCGACTGGGACTGACCGCAGGGTCCATCCCGCACCTTCAGTTCTTTGACAGATCCAGCGTGGACGCGTCGAACAGTTCCGCGATCCCCACCTGCCGGGGCGACAGCCCCTGCTCGTGGTGGTAGCGCGTAAAGGTCTCAAGGGTGTGCCGGTTGGCCTCGACGCCATAGCTCCAGAAGTCGTCGCCCATCAAGGCGCGTGACGCGTGGTATTCGGACACGCCCCAAGGCAGCGACGTGTACAGATGGCCGATCTGCGCCAGTTCGGTCATGGCCAGCGCCTTGGCTTGATTGAAGGCCTTGAACACGCTGACGGGCAGCCACGGGTGCTGCTCGACCAGGGCCCGGCGGATGCCGATCACGTGCATGATCGGAAAGAGCCGGGTGCGGCGGTAATAGTCCTGTTCGACCTGCTTGAAATCCGGGAACAGCAGGCCTACGTTCGGCGCGCCCCGCGTGAACGACGACGGCGCCTTGGCGCTGAACACGGCATCCAGTTCGCCATTGGCCAGTTGCTCGGACAGCGTCGCGTTCGGCGCGATCTGCGCCAGGTCGATGTCATCCGGCAATTGCAGCGGTGCGCGTTCCTGGCGGCCCGCCTGCTCCACGCCGCCCCGCCGCCAGCGCACCTGGTTGGCACGCACGCCGTACTCGTCCTGCAGCATGCCCCGGATCCACACGTTGGCGGTGATCTGGTATTCAGGCACGCCAATCATCTTGCCCGCCAGGTCTTCCGGGCGGGTGATGCCGCGATCGGTCCGGATATAGATGCCCGAGTGACGGAACACGCGCGAGACAAAGGCGGGCACGGCCACATAGTCCGCCTGTCCGCGCGCCGTCATGACGGTATGACTGCTCAACGACAGTTCGGAAATGTCGAAGGCCTGGCCATTGAAGGCGCGATGGAAGATCTCTTCGGGGTGCAGGGCGAGCGGCAGCAGGTCGCACCCTTCCACGGTAACGCGCCCATCGAACAAAGCGCGGGTGCGGTCATAGTCACAACAGCCAAGGCTGAGCTGCAAGCGGTTCATCAATGTGTCTCCTGTCGGGTCACGACGTTTGTTGGCAGCGGCTCATTCCGCCTGGATGTTGGCTTCTTTGGCGGCAACCCGGTACTTGTCGAAGTCGCTGCGGATAAGCTGCATCATGGGACCCGAGGGCATCACCAGCATGTCCAGGCCGGCCTCGTTCAGCCGTTTCGTCACGTCAGGCATGACCGCCACCTGCCGGATGTCGGCTTCCAGCTTGGCCGCAATGGCCGGGGGCGTCCGAGGCGGCGCCATGAAGCCATAGTAGTTGTCCAGCGAAAAATCCTTGAGCGCCGGCACCCCTGCTTCGCGGAAGGTGGGTACGCCTGCGGCCGATGCGCTGGGGTCTTTCGAGAACAGCGCCAGGGCACGCAGCCGGCCTGTCTTGGTAAAGGCGATGGCGGCTGGCGCGGACACGGCGGCGGCGGGCACGTGCCCGGCCAGTACGTCCGCGACCGCCGGCGTGCAGCCCCGGTATGGCACGTGCAGCGCCTTGACGCCCGTGGCGTGCTTCATCATTTCCAGCCCGAAGTGGTGGGGGCTGGCCACGTTGCAGCTGGCGATGGCGTACTTGCCGGGATTGGCCTGGAGCAGGTCGACGAACTCGCGCGTCGTCGTCGCGGGCATGGCCGACGGATTGGTCACCAGCATCATGGGAGACGACGTCACCAGGCCCAGCGGCACGAAGTCCTTCGTGAAGTCGAAGGTCAGGTTCGGATACACGACCTGGTTGATGATGTGGGTGTTGGTGGCCAGCAGCAGGGTGTAGCCGTCCGCCGGCGCACGCACCACGGCTTCGGCGCCGATGGACCCGCCCGCCCCCGCGCGGTTCTCCACGACCACCGGCTGCTTCCATAGCTCGGCCAGCTTCTCGCCAAAGATCCGCGCAGTCACATCCGCCGCCCCGCCCGGTGTGAAGGTCACGATCAGCTTGACCGGGTGATCCGGAAAGGCCTGGGCCGCGGCGAGACCCGAGAAGCTCAGTGTACTGAGTATTGACGCCGATATGGAAAGCAAACGCGCGGCTTGCCGGGAAACCCGCAAGCCAGCAGGAAGGTTTCGGCGGCCGCCGTCCAGCGGCTCATCCGTACGTTGAAGCAATGCGTTGCCGTGCATGACATCTCCTGATCGGACGCGGGGGAAGGCCAGGATGGCTTCCGCGTGTCCTCGAATTGGAACGATTTATGCTTGCTCAAAATCCGTTCATGGACCCGACCGCGGCGCTGCTTCGCGCCGTAGAAAAAACCGTGTGGCGTCATGCACGCTCGCGTGCACCGCACGCCGCCGACGCACCGCATCGGCAGCGCATGCACCAAGGTATTCCCAGGAGGAGACAGGGTCTTCCGTCAACAACCTGGCCGAGAGCACATGGCGAACCGACACCCTCCCCTCAATTCCCTCAAGGTCTTCGAAGCCGCTGCCCGTCACCTCAGCTTCAAGAAGGCCGCCGAAGAACTGTGCGTGACTCCCGGCGCCGTCAGCCGGCAACTGAGCCATCTCGAATCGTTGATAGGAGCACCTCTGTTCCGGCGCGTCAACCACGGCATCGAACTGACGGCCGCGGCCAGGCTGTGCCTGCCCAAGCTGCAGGAAGGCCTGGCTTGCCTGCGCGAATCGGTCGATCAGATTTTTGAACATACCGAGTCGCAGACCCTGTCGGTGTATGCGGCGCCCTCGTTCGCCATGCGCTGGCTGATGCCGCGCCTGCACCGTTTTGCGCTGGACCATCCGGATATCGACGTGCAGGTTTCGACCCGCATCAGTCCCTTCGTGGGCCGCCGCGGCACGCCGCAGGCCACGCTCGACATCCATGCGTGGACCGACCAGGCCGATGTGGTGATGATGTTTGGTGACGACCACCTGCCCGCCACCGCGCCCGACCTGCATGTCGAAGCGCTGATGCCGCTGTCCATCACCCCGATGTGCAGTCCCGAGCTGCTCGAAGGCGCGCACGGCATGAGCGATCCGGAAGATGTGCTGCAGCATCTGCTGCTGCATGACAACCGGGGGCTGCGATATGGCACCCGGTCGTTCTGGCGGCAATGGCTGGACGCGGCGGGGGTCAGCGCGCCCAATGCCGATGGCGGGCCACGCTTCACCCATTCGCTGCTGGCGCTGGAAGCGGCGATCGATGGCATGGGCGTGGTGGCGAGCACGCCCATGCTGGTGACCGATGCCTTGCGCACCGGCGCCCTGGTCGCGCCATTCGATCTGCAGGTGCCGCTGGGCTGCGCCTACCACCTGATCAGCAAGCCGGCCGCGTACGAACGCAGCGACGTCGCGCTGTTCCGTACCTGGCTGCGCGCCGAGGTCAAGCGCAGCCGGCACGATGTGCCGCGGCGCCAGCCCGCCTATGCCTGACGGCACGTTCAGGCGATCGCCCGCAGGGGCGGCATGACCTTGGCGTTGGCCGTGCTGCCGCCCGACGGCAGCTTGAACATGCCATTGGGCAGCTCGCGCATGTACGCGATGATCTCGGCCGTCTTCAGAACGTCAGCGTACTTCGCATTCATGTCGCACAGGTTGATGGCGTGGCTGGCCTCGCTGCGGTCGAAGCATCCCTCTTCGGCAATCGTGACCCGATAGTTCAGGCTGAACGCATCGAGCACCGTCGCGCGCACGCAGCCCGATGTCGTGGTGCCGGTCACGATCACGCTGTCGCAGCCCAGCAGGGTCAGATAACTGGCCAGGTTGGTGCCGAAGAAGCCCGACGGCTTTTGTTTGTAAACCACGATGTCCTGCGGCTGCGGCGCGATGGCGTCGACGATGGCGTTGCCATCGCGGTCGGGCACCGGCTGAGCCACGTCCTCCTCGTTGCGGTTGTTTTTCCAGCCCCACGATCCGGAATCCCAGTTGTCTTCCCGGCGAAACCCCGTGGTGTAGATCACCGGCAGTTCCTTCATGTGCGCGGTATCTATCAGTTCCTTGATCGAGTCGATGGCGACCCAGCTTTCCGCTCCGCATGAATTGCGCCAGCGTTTGATCGACTCCAGGATGGGCTCGTCCGGCCGATCGCCGGCAAACGCCCAGCTCACATCGATCACGAGCAGCGCGGGACGTTTGCCGAAGGCGCCCCGCGCGCCATACCCGGAGGCGGCAAACACCTCCTTGTCGCGGGGGTCAGGAATTTGTCCCAGATGCGTTCAGACATGGCTAATGCTCCTTGCGGGTGGGTTGCGATGGATCAGGGTTGTTTGACCGCGACGTGCTTCTGGACGAACTGCATGTCGATCACGCCCGCATAGGGCACGTCCTGCTTGAGCATGCCCGCGTCCATTACCACGGACTTGGACGTGGTCCAGGCTTGCTGCGAGACCAGGCCGTCGCGGCTCCAGATCTCGTCCTTGAAACTGCGGTCGATGGTCGCTTTCAGGTCTTCGGGCGGCATCGTCGGAAACTCCTTGCGTGCGATCTCCGCCGCTTCCGCCGGGTTGGCGTAGGTGGCCTGCAGCCCCTTCATCACGGCCCGCACGAACTTGGCCACGGTTTCCGGCTGCTTGGTGATCGATTCCAGCCGCACGTTCAACGTCGAATACGCGTAGGGGCCCAGCTCGCGCGGCACGTTGTAGAACGGCTCTTCGAACAGCCCTTGCCGGATGCCCTGCGTGATTTGCGGTTCGGTCGCAACGATCACTTGCGCGCGGCCAGCCTTCATCGCGGCTAGTCCACCCGCCGCCGTCGTCTCGAGCAATTCGACGTCCTTCTTGGCATCGATTTTCCACTTGTCCAGCAGGAAGCGCGTGATCGAGTTGGGCGTTCCGCCGACCGCGCCGGTGGCAACGGCCTTGCCTTTCAGGAAGGCGGACATATCCTGCCCCGCGGGCACCGTCCCCTTCTTGGCGACCAGATACACGTTGCCCCGGTCCACCACGTTGACGACGGTGCGCAGTTCGGCGCCCTTGAGCTTGGCGTAGGCGTTGTGTTCCGGGCCGCCAATGAACGCGAAGGCCTGGCCCGACAGCACGGCATTGGTGTGGCCCGATCCGCTTTCGATCGTGACGACCTTGAGCGCCAGGCCTTCCTGCGCAAAGAAGCCTTTGTGAATGGCCACGTATAGCGGTAGGTAGCCGGTGGAGTGCACCGGTTCGGCGACCACCAGCGGCTCGAGTTCAGCGGCCTGGGCGGTCGCGATCAATGCAAGCGCCAGGGACAGGCCGCGAAAGACGGAAGAAAGGCCGAAGCTCATGATGTGCGATCCCGGGGTGAGTGACGAAAGAAGGAAGAAGGGGCGGGCCGGAAGGCCCGAACCGGCGGCGACAGCTGGCGCCAGACCTTGGCACCCGTGCCAGGCATCAATGGGTCACCCCCTTGCGCAGCACGCGTTCCAGCCAGGACACGCCGACATACATCACGATCGAGAGGGTGGCGAGCACGAGCACGGCCACCCAGACCAGGGCGATTTCATAGGTCTGGCCGGCGTACATGATCGTGCGGCCCAGGCCATGCTGCGAGGCAATGAACTCGCCCACGATGGACCCGGTCAGCGCCAGGCCGATGTTGACCCGCAGGATGGAGATGATCCACGGCACGCAGGCCGGCACCACCAGCTTGCGGAACACCTGCCAGCGCGAGGCGCCCAAAGAATAGAACAGCCGCTCGCCATCCGGATCGATGGCGCGCACGCCGGCATACGCCGTCAATGTCGATACCACCAGCGTCAGGGCGGTGGCAATGGCGACCTTGGACGCTAGGTCCATGCCGAACACCAGGATCACCAGCGGCGCAAGGGCCAGCTTGGGCAGGGATTCGAAACAGATGATGTAGGGCTGCATGATCGCGGCGTAGTTGCGCGACCACCAGAAGGACAGGCCCAGCGTCGCGCCGCCCACCGTGCCGATGAAGAACCCCAGCAGCGTCGACCGGAAGGTGTAGCTGATGTCGACGAACGCATTCCCGCTTTCAAAGAAAGTCAGCAAGGTCGCCCAGATCGCGCTGGGCCGCGACCAGAAGAAGGCATCGATCCAGCCATAGGCCGCGGCCGCTTCCCATAGCGTCACGCCGCCGATCAGCAGGCCCGCTTGCGCGGCAAGGATGACCTGGATGGGCCACGCTTTCTGTACGGGCAGGCGGCGCACCTTGCGGGTCGGGGCCGCGCGGCGGGCAGCGGCGGGCGCAGGCGTGGACAGCACGGCGCCGACGCCGGCGTCGTTGACGGTAGTCGTGGACATGAACGTTTCCTTGCAAGGACGGAATCAGACAGCGGCGCGATCAGGCGGCCGCGACATCAGGCCACGGTCAGTGGCGCGTCGGACGTGTCGTGCGACAGCAGCGACAGGCAATGCTCTTTGATGTCGATGAATCGGGGGTCGGACACCAGCGCGCGTGATCGGGGGCGCGTCAGCGGCACCGCCAGGCGCTCGACGATGCGGCCGGGCCGCGACGCCATCACGTAGATGTCATCCGATAAATACACGGCCTCTTCCACGTCGTGCGTCACGAAAACCACCGTCTTCTGGAAGTCGGCCCAGATCTGCAGCAGCCAGTCCTGCATGCGCGACTTGGTCTGAGCGTCGAGCGCGCCAAAGGGCTCATCGAGCAGGATGATGTCGGTATCGGTCAGCAAGGTGCGCAACAGGGCCGCGCGTTGCCGCATGCCGCCCGACAGCGCGCTGGGATACACGTGTTCGAAACCGGCCAGACCGTACTTGCGCAGATAGGGCAAGGCCCTTTCACGCGCCTCGGCAACCGGCACGCCGCGGATTTCCATGCCGAGCACGATGTTGTCGAGCACGGTGCGCCACGACAGCAGAAGGTCTTTCTGCAGCATGTAGCCCACCAGACCGATCATGCCTGTCACGTCGTCGCCATCGACCCGCACCTGACCCGAGGTCGGCGCCTGCAGACCGGCGATCACGTTGAACAGCGTGCTCTTGCCGCACCCCGACGGGCCGATCAGACTGATGAACCGCCCTGCCGGCACCGTCAGGTCGACGGGGGCCAGGGCCTGGAAAACGCCGTTCGGCGTGGGGAAGGAGACGGAAACCGCGTCAAGCTGCAAACGGGCAAGGTCGGGCATCTGACTTCCTGCGTGGCGCCCGGAACCGGGCTGACAGAAAAAGTGTAGTGATGCGCCCTGCCCGCGCCAAACGACTTTTCCTCGCGCGGCGATTGAGTTTTGGTGATGTGGCCGCGGTCAGGCCAGCCTATGCTTCGCGCGCGTGCCGCCGCGCCGCGGCCGCGCTGCGGATGCAGTCGATCAGCTCGGTGACAGCCTGCGGGCGCACGCCATCGCTGCGCAGGGTCAAGCCGACCGATCCCGTGGTGTGCCGCGTATCGCAGGCGAGTCGCACCAGCGTGCCACGCGCAATGTCCTGCTCCACCGTTCCGACTGCAATGAACCAGATCGCATCGCTGGACTGCACATAGGTGCGTGCAAACGAATCCGACATGGTCTCGATGCTGCCGCCCTCGATCGATGTGCTGGACCGGATCAGGAAGGAATCGATGCTGTGCCGGATCGCGGTCGAGGGCAACGGCAGCATCATGCAATAGGGACTGAGGGCATGCGGCTCGACGATGGGCATGCGGGCCAGCGGATGGCCGGGCCGCGTGACGATGACCACATCTTCGGCATACAGATGTTCATAGGACACGCCAAGCATCTCCGACGGATCGGCCAGTCGCCCCAGCAGCAGATCGATTTCGCCCCGCTTGAGCAACGCAAGCAGATCGGCATTGACGCCGATATGGACTTTGAAGCGCGTTGCGGGCCACTTCTGCCGGAACAGACGCACCGCCTCGGGCGCGACGGTTTGCGCAACCGTCGGCAAGGCGCCGAAGGCGATGGTGGGCGCTTCGGGCCGCACCGCCGACGACACATGATCCAGCCCTTCGCGCAGCGTCCGCAGGCTGCTGCCTGCGTAGCCCAGCAGGACCTGCCCCGCCTCGGTGGCCACCACGCCGCTGCGCGATCGGGTAAAGAGCTGGACACCCAGCATGTCTTCGAATTCGGACAGCGTCTTGGACAGGGCGGGCTGCGAGATACCCAGGGCGTGCGCCGCGCGCCCCATGTGACCGTGCGAGGCGATGGCCAGCACGCAATGCAGATGCCGAAGTTTGGTGCGATTCCAGCCGGTCAGGTCATGGTCCATGAACGCTCCTCCCGCGTGCTCGGATCATAACCAGAAGGAAAACAAGCATCCACAATATTCATTTGCCATAACCTGAGCGACTACCTACAGTGCGGAGCCATCCATCGAAAAAAATCTCCGGAGGAAGACAATGAACCCAGCCCTGCACGCGGCTTGCGCCGCCCTGATCGCCACGCTGGCCGCCACGCCCGCGCTGGCCCAGACGCACTATCCGACCAAGCCGGTCCGCATCCTGACCGGGTCGCCCCCTGGCGCGCCGTCCGACCTGGTCGCCCGCATCCTGGCTCAGCAATTAGGTGACAAACTCAAGCAGTCGTTCGTGGTGGAAAACCGCCCCGGGGCCAACAATGGCCTGGCCGCTTCGCAGGCGGCCCGCGCCGACGCCGACGGCTACACCTTGCTGGTGACGCCGGATACGGTCGTGACGGTCAATCCCCTGCTTTACAAGAAGATGGAATTCGATCCGCGCGCGGACCTGGTGCCGGTCGCGCGCGTGGCAAGCTTCAACCAGATGCTGGTATGCAATTCGGCGTTGAAGATCGGCACCGTCGCTCAACTGGTCACGCGGTCGCGTGAGAAGACACTGACCTACGCGTCGGGCGGCCTCGGGTCCCCGGGCCACCTTGCCGCGGCCATGTTCCTGTCGGGCGCCGGCATTGCCATGGATCACATTCCCTACAAGGGACCCAGCCCGGCGCTAAGCGATGTCATGGGCGGGCAGGTCGACTGCGGATTCCTGACCACCCCGACGGTGCTACCCAACATCCAGGCCGGCCGCCTGACCGCGCTGGCCGTGTCGTCGTCCAGGCCCTCCCCCATGGCGCCCACTGTGCCGACCTTGCCCCAGGTGGGCCTGCCCGATATCGATGCCTCGTTCAGCCAGTACCTGATGACGCCGAAGGGCACGCCCGACGCGATCCTCAGTACGCTGCAGAACAGCGTGCGCGAGGCGCTGGCCGACCCCGCCGTACGTGAACGCCTGCAGGCGCTCGACCTGACCCCGGTCGAAGAAACCGCCGCCGCATCGCGCACACGCCTGACGCAAGACACCGCCAAGTGGTCCGCGGTCGTCAAGCGCCTGAACATCCAGCCGGAATGACATGACTGTCCAGAACGTCCTCTTCATCATGTGCGACCAGCTCAGGCGTGATCACCTGGGCTGCTATGGGCATCCGTACCTGCGCACCCCCAACATCGACGCCATGGCGAAGCGCGGCGTGCGCTTCGACAACGCCTTCGTGAATTCAGGTGTGTGCGGCCCATCGCGCATGAGCTACTACACCGGTCGCTACCCGATCACCCATGGCGCAACCTGGAACCGCGTGCCGCTGTCGGTGGGCGAACTGACGATGGGCGACTACCTGCGCGGCCGTGGCCTCGACCTCGCCCTGGCCGGCAAGACCCATGTCATGCCCGACGACGAAGGCATGCGCCGCCTGCAACTCGACGGCGGCCACGAGCTTGCGCAGCTGCTGACCCGCGGCGGCTTCCACGAGGTGGATCGCTACGACGGCCATCACGCGCCCGGCAATGAAAGCGGTTACCCGGCCTTTCTGCGTGCGCAGGGTTACGTGTCGGACGACCCCTGGACCGACTTCGTGATCTCAGGCATCGGCCCCGATGGCGCGGTCGCAAGCGGATGGCACATGCGCAATGTCCATCTGCCCGCGCGCGTGCGCGAAGAACATTCCGAAACGGCATTCATGACGGATCAGGCCATGGACTACATTGCCGGCCGGGGCGACCAGCCCTGGGTCCTGCACCTGAGCTACGTCAAACCGCACTGGCCCTACATGGCGCCCGCGCCCTATCACGCGATGTACACGCCGGACCAATGCCTGCCGGTCGTGCGCAACGCCGCGGAACGTGTCGATGCGCACCCTGTCGTCGCCGCCTACCGCGAGCACGAAGAAAGCCTGAGCTTTTCGCGCGACGACTGCCAGCGCGTCGTCCGGCCCGCCTACCAGGGCCTGATCTCTCAGGTGGACACCCACCTGGGCCGCCTGTTCGACGCGATGGAACGCCAGGGTGTCCTGGACAAGACCCTGGTCATCTTTACCGCCGACCACGGCGACCTGCTGGGCGATCACTGGCTGGGCGAAAAGGAACTGTTCTACGACTGCGTGCAGCGCGTGCCACTGATCGTGGTCGACCCGTCCGCCGCCGCGGACGCCACGCGTGGCACGGCGGACGCCCGCTTTGCCGAAGCGGTCGACATCCTGCCCACGATGCTCGAAGCCCTGGGGTTGCTGCCCCCGCGCAACGCATCGAAGGCCGCAGTCTGCTGGGACTGACACGAGGCACTGACGCTCGCTGGCGGGATGCCGCGTTTTCGGAACTGGACTACAGCTTCCGCGGCGCGCGCCTGAGCCTGGGCAAGTCGGTCACCGACTGCCGCGCGTTTTCGGTGCGGACCGCAAGGTGGCGCTATGTGTACTGGATCGGCGAGCCCGAGCAGCTGTATGACCTGCAGGCCGATCCCGATGAATTCGTGGATCTGGGCCGCGATCCCGCGTTTTCGTCGGAGCGCGATGCCTTGCGCGCGCAACTCTTGGATTGGCTGGTGCACCGCCGGCACCGGGATACGGTCAGCGATGCCTTCGTGGAAAGCCGGACCAACACGCACAAGAAGGCGGGCGTGTTCTATGGGCAGTGGTAGGTACCACCCTGCTGCCGCCGCACAACATCGATGAACCGCGTCACCGCCGCCGACAGGAATCGGTCCTTGCGGGTCAGGACCCCCAGTTCACGATAAACGGGCGGCGCTTCCATCGGCACGACGGCAAGCTCGGATGCGTCGAGCAGGCGTAAGGTCATGCGCGGGATGGCGGTGATGCCCAGACCCGCCGCCACCATTGCGCCGATCAGGGCGAGCGACGACGACTCGTATCGGGGCACGATGGCCTGACCCGTCTCGGCCAGCACCCGGTCGGTAATGCGCCGCACGCTGGTGCCTTCTCCGCTGGCCAGAAAAGGCCGTTCGGTCAGCCGTGACCAGCGGGCTTTCTTCGAACGGGCCAGTGGATCGCGCTTGCCGCAGATCAGCACGAACTCGTCGCGCAGCAACGGCTCATAGTCGATGCCCGCGGCGTCGTGCGAGGGCGGCGACGACAAGGCGAAGTCCGCGGTGCCGTCGATCAGCAGGGCAAGCGACCGCTCGGCCGGCAGCGAGTGCAATCCGATCACCACGTGCGGATGGGACTGTTCGTATTCTGCGATCGCATGCGGCAGCAGCGCGGCCGCGACTGACGGCAGCGACGCGATGCTGACGCTGCCCCGCTGGCCCGCCACGAACTCCGACAGATCGCTCAGTGAACTGTCGAATTCGGACACGATGCGGCGCGCGATCGGCAGCAGCTCCTGCCCCGCGCTGGTCAGGTCGACACGGCGCGTGTTCCGGTCGAACAGCCGCACGTCCAGCTTGCCCTCCATCGTCTTCACGGTGCGCGTCAAGGCAGGCTGCGACACATGCAGCCGTTCCGATGCGATACGGAAATTCCTGGCATCGGCGACATGAAGAAATGCTTCGAGTTCATGGACTGTCAGGCGGGCGCGCATGGAGACCTCCATCTGCGGGCGCGATGGCGAAACGGCGCCGCGCCGGCAATCAGAAAAGCGGATCAAAGCAATCAGACAATTGTATTTCTCTAATCATTTGCCGGCTCGCATACTCGGTCCACGCCTGCGACATGACAGGCGCGCCCCGTGCGGATCACAGCATCCCTGGATTGGTCCCCAACGGCAGGCCACTCAGAACATTGGAGACGACGATGACGTTGCTGGTCCGCAAGGCGCTTGCCCCCGGGTGGCAGGTGCCGCTGTTCCTGTCCTTGATGAAACGCTCGCTGACCGCGGGGCTTGCGGCCAGCGCATTGGCCAGCGCCGCGCTGCCCGCCGTCGCCGCGGATGACGCGTTTCCGCGCCAGTCGATCAGACTGGTCCTGCCCTTCCCGCCGGGCAGCGGCACGGACGGCACCGCGCGGGTGATGGGCAATGAGATCGCCGCGGCCATCGGCCAACCGGTGGTGATCGAAAACAAGGCGGGCGCGAACGGCTTCCTGGCCGCTGAGGCCGTGGCCAAGGCCGATCCGGATGGCTATACGCTGCTGTTCACCAGCAATACCCACATCGCCAACAAGTATCTGTTCAAGAAGTTGCCCTATGACCCGATCCAGGATTTCAAGAGCGTGTCGCTGCTCAAGGAAGCCCCGCTGGTGGTCGTCGTAGGCGCGAACTCGTCCTTCAAGACCCTGGCGGACCTGACGCAGAAGGTCAGGTCCGAGCCCGGCCGCGTGTCATTCGCCAGCGGCAATTCGTCATCGCGGGTTGCGGCGGAACTGTATAGCCAGTCGATCGGCAGCCCGATGCTATATGTGCCGTACAAGGGCAATCCGGCCGCCATTACCGACCTGCTGGGCGGCCGTGTCGACGTCATGTTCTCGGACACGACGTCGGTCATGTCTTCCATCAAGTCCGGACGGCTGCGTGCGCTGGCGGTCACCAGCCAGACGCGGCTCAATGGGCTGAAGGACGTGCCGACGACGGTGGAGCTGGGTCTGCCGCAGGTCATCCTGGGATCCTGGCTGGCCGTGCTGGCCCCCGCGCGCACGCCCGACGCCCTGGTTGCCAAACTCAACGGCATCTTCCTGGCCGCGCTCAATACCGACAGTGTGCTGAAGAATTTCGTGGCCAACGATTCGGAACCCAAGGGAAGCACGCCTGCCGAGCTCGATCGTTTCATGAAGGCCGAGGCGATCAAATGGAGCGACATCATTACCAAGGCGGGCATTCTGCCCGAATGAACGGGTCCGACCCGCTGCCCCCTGAAACGCTTACCGGTCCTGGCCCTTGCGGCCAGTCGACCTTCCTTTGCGAGTTTCCATGTCCATTGACCTGCACAAACGCGACGACGGCGTCGCGCTCATCACCCTCAATCGCCCGGATACCCTGAACGCCTTCGACGCGGACCATTACGCCCAGCTGGCCGCCGCATGGGCGGAGACGCGGGATGACCCATCCGTCCGCGCCATCGTCATCACGGGCGCGGGCAACAAGTCTTTCAGCACTGGCGCGGACTTGAAGACCTTCATCGGCAATCCGCCCGCCCTGTCGGAGTTCTGGCAGACGCAGAAAGGCATGCTCCTCAATCGCGGCCTGGAGATGTGGAAGCCGGTGGTTGCGGCTGTCAACGGGTATTGCCTGGGCGGCGGCATGACCCTGCTGCTGGCCACGGATATCCGCATTGCCGCGCCGCACGCCACGTTTGGCCTGTCCGAGGTCAAGCGCGGCGTGATCGCCGCCAACGGTGGTACGCAACGCATCATGGAACAGTTGCCCCGTGCGATCGCCATGGAAGTGCTGCTGACCGGCGACCGGTTCGACGCCGAGACCGCGGCCCGCTGGGGCCTGGTGAACCGGGTCGTGCCGGCCGAAGACCTGGTGCCGACGGCCTGCGAGTTTGCCGGGCGTATCGCCCGCAACGCCCCGCTGGCCGTCCAGGCCGCCAAGGAACTGGCGCTGCGGTCACGCGACATGTCGTTGGCCGAAGGACTGCGCATGGAACAGCTGGTCAACCGCATGCTGGCTGCGACCGAAGACGCCAAGGAAGGGCGCGCCGCGTTCAAGGACAAGCGCGACCCCGTGTTCACCGCCCGCTGAGGACGCCACGCCATGCCCCTATCCACGATGCGCGAACGATATGTCATTGCCGGCATCGGGCACACCGCCTTCGGCAAATTGCCCGGCCGCGGCACCCTCAGCCTGAACACCGAGGCTTGCCGCGGCGCGCTGGCCGACGCCGGAATCGCCAAGGATGCCATCGATGCCGTCTTCGTCAAGGTGCCGACCTCGGCCCGCGAATTCATGTACGGCCAGAAGCTGGCGGAGGCCCTGGGCCTGCGCCCCCGGTTGGGCGGCGCCTGGGACCAGGGCGGGGCCGCCAACGTCGCGCTGATCGCGCATGCCATCGGCGCCATCGAAACCGGCCAGTGCGAGGCGGCCTTGATCTGCTATGCCGACACGCCCCGGTCGGGCAACCGCCAGATCTATGCGCGTCCACGCGGCGACGATGCCGTGTACGGATGGTTCTCGACGGCCGCGGGGTACGCGATGATCCTGAGACGTCACATGATCGAGTACGGTACGCGCCCGGAAGACCTGGCGGCCATCGCGATCGCGAGCCGCCGGCATGGCGCGGCCAACCCGAACGCCCAGTTGCGCATCCCGCTGTCGCTTGATCAGTACATGGCGTCACCCCAGCAGCTCGAACCGCTGCGCCGGGACGATTGCTGCCTGGTGTCCGACGGTGGCGCCGCCCTGGTGGTCATGCGCGCCGACCATGCGCGTTCGCTGGGGGTGCCCCATCCCGTCCCCATTCTGGGCATTGGCCAGGGCCAGACCTCGGGCGAGCTGGCGACCCGCCGCACCCTGACGACCACCGAAGCCGTGGCCGCGTCATCGCGCGCCTTTGCCATGGCGGGGCTGGCGCCCAGGGACATCGACGTGGTGCAGATCTACGACTGCTTCAC
This sequence comes from Pigmentiphaga litoralis, assembly GCF_048632615.1. Taxonomy (GTDB): domain Bacteria; phylum Pseudomonadota; class Gammaproteobacteria; order Burkholderiales; family Burkholderiaceae_B; genus Pigmentiphaga; species Pigmentiphaga litoralis_B. The sequence goes on along the minus strand of NZ_CP184479.1, from coordinate 3,905,059 downwards.
CATCGCGGCGCTGATGACGCTGGAAGACTACGGCTTCTGTCCCAAGGGCCAGTTCGGCGCATGGGCCGCCGGCGGCCGGCTGGAAATCGACGGGGACCTGCCCATGAATACCAGCGGCGGCTTGCTGTCGGAAACCGGCATGCCGGGCCTGCAGCTCATCATCGAAGGCGTGCGGCAGATGCGGGGCAGCGCCAACCTGCAGGTAGCCAACGCGCGCAACTGCCTGATCAGCAACCAGGGCGGCACGATGCACACGCACGGCACCCTCATTCTTGGGAATATGCATGGCTGACTTTCCTCAACCCGACATCACGGACACCAGCCGTCCCTTCTGGGAAGGACTGGACCGTGGCCACCTGCTCTTCCAGCAATGCGACCAGGGCCACCGCTGGCTGCCCGCTCGCGACTTCTGCCCCGACTGCCTGTCGTCCACGTTTGAGTTCGTTCCGGCCAGCGGCCGAGCGCGGGTGCTGAGCTGGGTGGTCTACCGTACCGCCTTCAATGATGCGTTCAAGGACCGACTGCCCTACAACGTGTCACTGGTCGAGCTGGCCGAAGGCCCACGCATGATGACCAATGTGCTCTGCCCCCGGAAGCGCTTGCCGCAGACCTTCCGGTCGAGCTGGTCATCCAGAAAGAAGACACATGCAGCGTCGCCCGTTTCCAGCCGGCCAAGGCAGCCACACGATGACCGCAACCCTTGCCACGTCGGCGCTTCCGTTCACGGGCATGGTGGTGCTCGACCTGACCCAGATCTACAACGGACCCTATGCCACCTTCCTGATGGCGCGCGCCGGCGCTACGGTCATCAAGATCGAACCGCCCGGTGGCGAGCATCTGCGCAAGCGTGGCGACGGACTGCGCGACGCCGTGACCGTGCCGTTCGCCATGCTCAACGCCAACAAACAATCGATCTGTCTCGACCTGAGGCATCCGCCCGCGCGCGATGTCTTCCTGTCGCTGGTGGACAAGGCGGACGTCGTGATCGAAAACTACACGCCTGCGGTCATGGACAAGCTTGGCCTGGGCGCCAGCGTATTGCGTAAACGCAATCCCCGCTTGATCTACGCGGCCAGTTCCGGATACGGATCGACCGGCCCCTACAGCGACTATCCGGCCATGGACCTGGCGGTGCAGGCAATGGCAGGGGTCATCGGCATCACGGGCTTTGCCGATGGCCCGCCGGTCAAAGCCGGCCCGGCCGTCTGCGACTTCATGGCCGGCGTGCATCTGTATGGTGCGGTCGCGACGGCCTTGCTGCATCGGGAACGGACCGGCCAGGGAGGCTGCGTCGAGGTGTCGATGATGGAAGCGATCTATGCGTCCCTGGCGTCCAACCTGGGCGGGCATGCGGCCCGGGATCGCGGCGTCAAGCGCACGGGCAATCACCATGGCGGCATGGCGCTGGCGCCCTACAACGTCTATCCGGTAGCCGACGGATATGTCGCCATCATCACCAGCAACGACAAGCATTGGGACGCGCTGGTGCAGGCGCTGGGCATTGAAGCAATGGCGGCACGCCCCGAATTCGCGACGCGTGAGCAGCGCGCCGCGAACATGACGGCCCTGGATGACGCCATCGGCGCGATTACCCGTGGCTACACCCGTGACGTCCTCGTGGCGCATCTCCGGGCGCATCGTGCACCCTGCGCGCCGGTTCAGGAACTCGATGACGTCGTCAACGATCCCCATCTGCATGCGCGCGGCGCCCTGCGCCACATCGATCATCCGGCGTTCGGGCCCATCGTCGTGCCAGAGTCTCCGCTGCGATTCGCCGATCTGCCAGCGGCGCCGTATGCGCCCAGCGTGCCGCTGCACCACGACGCACGCGACATCCTGACAGGCTTGCTTGGGATGTCGCCTGCCGATGCCGACGAGGTACTGAGCGAACTGGCTTCCCGGGCCTGAGCCCGGGCACGCAACTCGCTCCGGATCCCGAGTCCGTGTAAGTTACGGCGTGCGCGCCAGCCCGGCCGGGCGGCGCGCCACCCTGCCAACACCGACATCAAGGAGATCCCCATGAACGAACCCCTTTTCGAAGATGGCCTGAAAACCCGCCGCGAAGTGCTGGGCTCGGAGTACGTCGACAACTCGCTCAAGAATGCCGGCGAGTTCGACATGCCGATGCAGGAGCTGGTCACCCAGTACTGCTGGGGCGACATCTGGAACCGTCCGGGGCTCGATCGGCGCACGCGCAGCCTGCTGAACCTGGCGATGTTGACCGCGCTCAATCGCCCGCATGAGTTGAAGGTGCACGTGCGGGGCGCGCTGACCAATGGCGTGACCAAGGAAGAGATTACCGAGGTGTTCCTGCAAGCCGCGGTGTACTGCGGCGTGCCGGCTGGCGTCGACAGCTTCCGCACCGCCAAGGAAGTGTTCAAGGACATGGGTGTGTAAGTTGTCATGGCGAACCGTTTGAACGCAGACGCGCTGGCTGCCGCTTTACGGGACACCCCCGGCATACGCGGCTGCGTGGTGCAGCACGCAGGCAGCGTCGTGCTGGAGCACTACCGGCATGACATCGAACCCGATGCACTGCAGCCGCTCAACTCGATCACCAAGAGCGTGCTCGGCGTCCTGATCGGGATCGCCCTGCAGCGGGGCGACATCCAGGACATCGACCAGCCCCTGACCGAGTTGCTGCCGGAAGCCCGGGCCAGCGAACGGCGCGCCCTGCCGCCGATCCGGCTGGGGCATCTGCTGACCATGACGTCGGGGTATGAGTGGGACGAGCGCAACGTGGACGCCTGCCTGCTGCATGCCTGCGACCATTTCGGCGAAGGCGGCCGGCTCGGATATATCGTCGGCCGTCCCCGCGCTCATCCGCCTGGCGCCCGTTTCGAGTACGACTCCCACGCGGCGCACCTTCTGTCCATTGTGCTGACCCGTGCCACGGGGCAGCCGACCCATGCCTATGCCCGGAATCATCTGTTCGACCCGTTAGGAATCGTCGAGAGCGACTGGGAACAGGACGAGGCCGGCGTGGCCATGGGCGGCCGCGGCCTGATGCTGTCGACACGCGACCTGCTGAAGGTCGGGCAACTTATGTTGCAGCAGGGCGAATGGGAGGGCCGGCGTCTGCTTCCGGCTCCTTACGTGCAGGCAAGCACACGGCCCCACGCCGAAGGCGGCCCCCCGTAGGCGATGCGGGCTATGGCTATCTTTGGTGGGTCACCGACGAGGCGCCGAACGACGCCACGTTTTTTGCCTCGGGCTTCGGAGAGCAGTTGCTGCTGGTCAATCCGGCTCGGGAAATCATTGCAGCCTTCACGTCCGACAACACCAAAGCCAACAAACATGTTCGCGAGCTCTGGCGAAGCCATGTCGTCGGATCCGCAACGGAAAGCTGTCGCTAATTGGCGAATATCGCAGCTTTCGCCCTATCGATCCGCACCGGTCGGAGGTTGAATCGCGGATGAGCCCAGTCGCACCAAAGCTGTAGTCCTCTGGTCGAATCCGCGGTTCTCAACTCAACCAGTTTGAAAAAAGGGCGATGAACGCCAGCGCGTCTTTGCAAAAAGACCCGCGTTTTTACACGCGACCGCACGATTCGCGCATTGCAGCATGACAAAACCCTTTCGTGTCATCTCTAGGATGTAGATCGAATCGGTAATTGGCCTGAACCAGGTTAACGCCAATGATGCCAGCCAACCCCGCTGCGTCTCGATGGTGTACGTCAAGCGGAACTCTCAGATCCCGCAGGCTAATCAGGTCCCCAAATGAATCAGCTACACAGAGTCCTCTGGAATACCGCTCGACAGCAATACGTTGTCGCTTCGGAAGTCACCCGTGGCCAAAGCAAGTCTTCTTCTACGTCGCGAGCCAGCGCCGACGCCAGTGTCGGGACCACGCACCGTGTGCTGAGGACAGCCCTGACCGGTCTGACACGAACTCTGGTGGTAGCCGGCGTGTGCGCTCCCGGATTAGTCCTTGCGTCGACCTGCGCCACTGGCACGACCGCAGCGGGTGCGCCGGTGGCCGGCGCGTGCGCGGTGGCGCCCTACAACCCGCCCGCCAGCAACAATGGCGTCGGCAGCGCGGTGGTCAATAACGGCGACACGGTTACCCTGCAAGGCGCGGGCACCTACGGTTCGGGCTGGACGGGCCACTCGCAGGTTCCTGCCAGCACACTGAATGTTGTGTCCGGCAACTTTGCGGCCAACGAACTGGTAACCGGCGCGCAGACCAATGCCGTGGCGCAGCGCAACCCGGCCACGGGCACCAATGTGGTATTCCAGACCTTTGATTCGAAGTCCTTCTTCGACCGGAACAGCAACGACAAGATCTACGACCAATTCACCGACGTCAAGGGTGATCAGTACATCAACGCGTCGCTGGGCAAAGTCGACGCCACCGGCGGCACGCTGAACGTGAACCTGGGGGCCACGCCAGCCGCATCGCCAGCCACCAACCCGATTTTCATGACGTCGAAGCAGACCTATCTGACTTCCGCCGACGGCACCGGCACGGCCAGCAGCGCCGTGGTCTGGAACTCGCGCAATGCCATCAACCTGGGCATCGATCCAGGTCTGCCGACGCCGTTTGCCAACGGCAACCTGCTGGTCGAGATCCCGGTCACGACGTACGCAGGCACCGTGTCCTTCAATGGCGTGAACTACAACGTCACCAACGCGCAGCAACTGGCGGCCTACAACGACGTGCTGGTCGCCGCGGTCGCCAACGGCACCCTGACGTCGCAGCAGGCCTACAACGAGTCGTTCAGCAAGGCGTTCTCGACGCGTCTGGAGCCGGTGGTCTACAAGACCAACACCACGGACGGCGACTTCACGCGTATTCCCAATGGCGACCGCTACGCGGTCCTGGCGCAAGGCACGCGTGGATCGGCGACCATCGCCTCGGGCGCCCAGATCGACATCGAACGCGCCTCGGGCGCGGTCAAGGCCGCCAATGGCGCCACTGTGACGAACAACGGCACGCTGTCAGGCAATGTGGTGCAGCAAGTGGTCCGCGTCGAAAGCGGATCGCGCTTTACCAACAGCGCCACGGGCGTGGTGTCGTCGGGCTATCTGTCGGGCGACAAACTGAATACGGCCACGGCCACCCCCTTCTATTACACCGGCTCGGGCATCACCGCCACGGACGCGGGCTCGACCGTGCAGAACAGCGGCGTGATCAACACCGCCGGCTTTGCGTTCCTGAACAACTCGTCGACCGGCATGTCGCTGGGCAATGGCGCGGCCGGCAATAACAACGGCAACATCAACGTTGGCGTGAATCCGGACTTCGTCACCACCGTCATCGGCGTCGATGTGTATGGCGGCAGCAGTTTCACCAACGCCGCCAACGGCACGATCTATATCGGCCGCGCCGCGCAGTATTCGCTGGCCGATCCGTCGGTGGACGTCAGCACCAATGCACCGTCGTATGGCGTGCGCATCAACAATTTCGGTGACTCCGCCACCAACGCGGGCCGCATCGTCATCGGGTCCAAGTCGCAAAACGCCGTCGCCATGTACTCGACCGCGCCGCAAAGTTCGCTGCTGCTGAATACCGGCACGATCGACATCAACGGCGCGGCCAGCGGCACGCCCCTGGCCAACATCGGCATTCTTGCCGACGACAATGGCGCGGCAGGCACGGGCGCCATCGCCCGCAACGCCGGCACGATCAACGTCAATGGCATCAACGGCGTGGGCATCAAGGTCAACGCCAATCCCGGTTCGCAGGCCAATGCCGAATCCACCGGCGTGATCAACGTCAACGGCAACGCCGATCCGGCCAGCGGCACCCGCAACTTCGGCGTGTGGGTCGATGGCCCGGGCGCGGTGGCGAATGTCAGCGGCGCGATCAACCTGTCGGGCAAGGGCGCCATCGGCGCCTTCGCACAAGACGGCGGCACCATCAATATCGCAGCGGGCGCGGACCCCAAGTTCCTGGCAGGGTCGGACCAGATCGGCTACTTCGCGTCGGGCGCGAATTCCAAGATCAACGTGGCCGCGACCACCATGGCCGTCAACACGGATCGCTCCACCCTGTTCCGTGTGGCGGACGGGGCCAGCTATACCGGCTCGTCGGCCGGCGGCGCACTGAATGTGACGGTGTCGGGCCAGGACGCTCGCGGCGTCGTGGCGACCGGGCTGGGCACCACCCTGTCGACGGGCGCATCGACCTATACGGTGACCGGTGCGACCGGCACGGGCGGTGGCGCGGTGGCGATCTCGACCGAAGGCGGCGCGACCGGCACGATCGATGCCGGCACGACCATCAACCTGAACGCACCCGGCTCGATCGCCGGTGTCGTCAATGGCCAGCAGCGCGACCTGACCGGCGCCGTCGTCGGCAATGTGCTCACCACCACCCTGACCAACAACGCGGCCATCCAGTCGTCCACGGCCAACACCACCGGCTTCGTGGCCAGCAATGGCGGCGTGCTGTCCAACACCAACACCGTGGCCCTGAACGGCGCCCGGTCGACCGGCGTGATCGTCGGACCGCAAGGCACCGTGCGCAACTCGGGCACCATCACCGTGGCGAACGGCAATGGCGCGCTGGTCCAGGGCGCTGCGGCCAGCCTGATCAACGACGGCACGATCCAGGCCAATGACGGCATGGCCGCCGTGCACCTGACGGGCACCGGCGCATCGGTGGCCTTTGCCGGCACCGGCCTGATCACCGCAGGCGGCACCGCCAACGGCATCCTGATCGACAGCACCGCCATTGGCGGCGCGGTCACCGGCACGGCCGGCCGTATCGTCACCAACGGTTCGGGCGCGGCCCTGAACAACCAGGCTGCCGGCGCAAGCATCGACCTGACCAACACCACGGTCACCGCCAACGGCACGGGCGCGGCTGGCATCGGTTCCTTCGGCGTCAATGGCGACATCGACGTCCGGGGCGGCGCGGTCACGGCCAACGGAACCAACGGGATCGGCATCTACGTTGGCGGCCGCGGCACGCTCAACACCACCAACACGGCCATCGCCACCACCGGCGCCGGTTCGCGCGGCGTCGTGATCGACAGCGGCGCCGTCGGCATCATCAACGGTGGGACGATTTCCGCTGGCGGCGCGAACTCCACCGCGCTGTATGTGATGGGACCGACGGGCTCGGCCACCGTCACCGGCGCGGCCCTGACCAGCACGCTTGGCGCAGGCGCCACGTCCAATGCCGGCGGCACCTTCACGCTGAATGGTTCGACCGTCAGTGGCGGCAGCAGCGCCATCGCCATCACCGACACCACCATGAGCAGCGACCTGTCGACGGTCAACGTCAATGGCGGTTCGCTGGCAGCGACGGCCGGCAGCACGATCGACGTCAACGGCGCCCGCGCCGCGATTGCCATCGCCAACAACGCCTCGTTGACATCGTCAACCGGTACGCTGCTGAACCTGCGCAATGCCTCCCGCGCCACTGTCAACGTGGACAACACCCGCCTGGTGGGCAACCTGCTGGGTGATGCGACCAGCACCGGCGCGGTCACCCTGCGCAATGGCAGTGCCCTGACGGGTTACGTCGATACCATGGGCCTCGCAATCGACGGCACCAGCGCCTGGAACGTGACCGCCAATTCGCGGCTGACGTCTCTGAACAATGCCGGTTCGATCACCTTCGTCGCACCCACCGGCCCCGCCACGGCCGCCGGCAGCTACAAGACCATCACCACCAATAGCTACGCCGGCACCAATGGCACGCTGGCGATCAACACCTTCCTGGGCGCCGACAATTCGCCGACCGACAAGGTCGTGATCGCGGGCGGCACGGCCACCGGCACCACCGCCCTGCGCGTCAACAACACTGGCGGACTGGGTGACAAGACGACCGGCGACGGTATCAATGTCGTTGCGGTGACCGGTGGAGGCACGACGGCCGCCAACGCGTTCCGCCTGACCGGCGGCCCGCTGCTGGCCGGCGCGTACGAGTACCAGCTGTATCGAGGCGGCGCCGCCAGCGCCGACAACTACTACCTGCGCTCGACCCTGGGCGATGGGTCGGACAGCTACCGTCCTGCCGTGCCTGGCTACACGCTGACTCCGGCGTTGAACCTGGACCAGGGCTTTGCGATCCTGGGCCGTCTGCACGAACGTGTGGGTGACATCGCCAGCACCGAAGCCAACCAGAAAACCAACAAGCATGGCGTCTGGGGCCGCATCGTCGGCTCGAACCTGCGCGCCGACTCGGGCCGCTTCCGCGCCAACCAGGACACCTTCTTCGCGCAATTCGGCAAGGACTTCACCTTGTCGCAGGACCCCGAAGGCGGCAGCACGCACGCTGGCGCAACGGTCACCCTGGGGGCCGCGGATGCGCGCTTCCGCGACGAGTTCCGCAGCCTGAACTCGACGCTGGGCAACGACACCGGCAAGGTGAATACGCAGATGCAAAGCGTCGGCGGCTACTTCACCAAGTACCTGAAGGATCGCAGCTACTCCGACACGGTGGCGCAAGTCACGCACTACCGCAACAAGTACGGCGACATCTACGGCACGGGTGCGACCCAGAACGGCTGGGGCCTGGCGCTGTCGCAAGAAGTCGGCAAGCCCTTCCCGATTGCCAATGGTGCCTTCTCGATCGAGCCGCAGGCTCAGTTGGTCTACCAGCACCTGAACCTGGGCGACTTCAACGACGGCACGTCAAACGTGTCGGGCACGACTGACAACGCCGTCCGCGGCCGTCTGGGCGTGCGCCTGTTCAAGCCGACCCTGGAAGACACCGCACGCACCGGCAGCGCCACGCCGTATGTGACCGTGGACGTCCTGCACGACTTCGTGCAGGCCCGCCGCGTCAACGTCGGCGCCACCAGCATCCGCCCTGACCTGGGCCGGACCTGGGGCGAGCTGGGTGTGGGCGTCAGCTCGAGCAACACCACTGGCGCCCAGTTGTACGCCGTGGCCAAGGTACAGAAGAACATCGGTGGCGAAGACCGCCGCGGGGTGTTCGGGCAGTTGGGCTACCGCTACAGCTGGTAAGCAGCAGAATGCGTCGCGCGCCATGAGGGGCGCGGCGTGATGACGGGGCATTGCAAGGGGTTCCTTGCGATGCCCCGTTTTCATTTGTGACGCGCCTCGGTGTCACACTGATGGGGTACCGAAGCGGCATGTTGCCCAATCAACCTTCATTTGGCTGCTTCAACCCTTACTTGTCGAGTGCCGGATATGTGCATAAAATGTGCATTAACTCATCGCAAGGTACTGACATGGCCGCCGTTTTTGAAGAAGTCCTAGAGTCGACCCGGGAGCCAGGGACGTCGCGATTTTCAGCAACAAGCGTGGCGAACGTTCTCGACATGCCCCATCAAGAACTCGCCGCGTTGGCAGGTGTCCATCGCAACACATTACGCACGCACCCCGAATCGCCAAAGCTGCAGTTGGCACTGCGCGATCTGATGCGTCTTTTGTCTGCCGCTGCCGAACTGCAGAATGACACGGAGCGGGCCATCTTCTTGATCAAAAACGAACCCATCCCGGCTTTCCGTCACAAGACGCTGTTGCAACTGGTCCAGGAAGGCCGCGTTGAGGACGCCATCGCCTATCTTGATTCGATCAGCGCAGGGTTCTCGGGATGATTCTTTGCGACCTGCCAGCAGGTACGACTCTGTTCAGGGCGCACACACCCCGGTGGGCAAGCCGGCCCCGCAGTGGGGCAGGCGCGGCGGTGCGCGGGGGCCGATTCAATCGAGAAGGCGTTGCGGCGCTCTATCTGTCGCTGGAGGAACTGACCGCTTTACGGGAGTATCAACAGACTTCGCCATTCTTGCCTCCCTGCACCATGTGCTCTTACAGCGTCTCGCTGCACCGCCTGGTTGATTTGCGGCAATTCAAGGCTGGTGAGCCTTGGGACGAACTGTGGCAGGACTGGCGCGAAGACTGGCGCCATTTGAAATTCGATCTGCACATCGAACCCCCCACCTGGGTGTTGGCAGACATGGTGATGGCAAGCGGCCACAGTGGCATTGTGTTCCCCAGTCAGGTCAACGCCGGTGGGACGAACGTTGTGGTCTACATTGACCGGCTTGCCGATGGTCAATTTGTTGTGGTCAACGATCCCGACAACCGGCTTCCGAAAGACCAGGCAAGCTGGGACCGCTAGGTCCCCCGTCATGGCATTTCCGTTATGGACTCTATGACGGCGCACGCCGCATACCTGGGGCGCGCTCCCTTATAGACTGGCGGCATCTGGCCAGTCTTCCAAGGAACCGTCATGCTCGTCACCCAACAACCCGTCCTGCGACGCTTCTGGTACGCCGTCATGCCGATCGGCCTGCTGGACGACGGGCCCAAGCCGTTCACTCTGCTCGGCGAAAACATCGTCATCTGGAAATCGAGCACCGGCGAGCTGTCCTGTTTGAAGGACCGGTGCTGCCATCGCACCGCCAAGCTGTCGCTGGGATTCGTTGAGAATGACAACATCGTGTGCGGCTATCACGGCTGGACCTTTGACGGCACTGGCGCCTGCGTGCGCATTCCGCAACGGCCGGGCGAACCCATCTCGGCCAAGACCTGCGTGCCATCCTATCGCGTGGCTGAAAAGTACGGCTATGTGTGGGTGGCGCTGGACGAACCACTGACCGACATTCCGCACATTGCGGCGCATGATCGCCCCGGCTTCCGGCTGGTGCCCGAGTTCTACGAATCCTGGAAGATCGGCGCGCTGCGCCTGATGGAAAATTCGTTCGACTGGGCGCACGTGGCCTATGTGCACCGCGGCACCTTCGGCAGCGAGTCGCGCCCCGAAGTGGACAATCGCGAGGTGGTGACCAACGACTACGGCTTCGTGACCACCACCGCGCTTCCCGTGGTGGTGAGTGAAGACGCGCAAAAGGCGGTCGGCACCACCGACACCGAAAGCGTGCGCCACATCGAGGCGACCTGGTTCATGCCCTTCGCCCGCAGCCTGGCGATTCGTTATCCCCATGGGCTGGAGCAGACGCTGATCACCTGTGCGACGCCCATGGACGACGACACCTGCATGATCTGCCAATGGGTGTATCGCAACGACACCGAGGAACAGGTCAGCGCATCCGAGGTGATCGCCTTCGACCGCGCGGTGACGGCGGAAGACAAGCTGATCCTGGAAAGCTGCGATGCGGACGTGCCCTTGTCGACGCAGGACGGCGAAGAAATGCATATGCCGTCCGACCGCCCTGGCATCGTGATGCGCCGCATGCTGGGCAGGCTGCTGAAAGAGCATGGCCAGAGCGAGCAGCGGCGCCAGGAAAGCAGGGTTGCCTGAGGGCAGGCGCGGCAGGCAGGTGCTGGCCGCGCCTGCCTTCCGCGCTCCGGCCTAGGGCGTGACCTCGATCTTCGCTTCTTTCACGACTGCCTTCCACTTGTTGAGGTCGTCAACCAGATAGGTCTTGAAGAAGGCGCCGTCGCGCACCCGGGTCTCGAAGTACAGGCTGTCCAGCTTGGCCTTGACGTCAGGCGCGTTCATCGCATCGGTCACCGCGGTCTGCAGCCGGGCCACCACGTCAGGGGGCGTACCCGCAGGCGCCAGCAGGCCGAACCAGACCTCGGCATCAAAGTTCTTGAAGCCGGCCTCGGCCATGGTCTGTACGCGTTGATCGCCAGAAAAACGCGCCGATGACGCCACCGCCAGAATCCGGATCTGCCCGGACTGTGCATACGGCATCAGGTTGCTGATCGCATTGAACATGATCGGCACCTGTCCGCTGATGCCATCGACGACCGCCAGGCTGCATCCCTTGTAGGCGATGTGCACCAGGGAATACCGGCCTGGTTCTTCAGCATCTCGCCGGCCAGGTGCTGCGCGGTGCCCGCCCCGCACGACGAGTATCCAAAGGTCTTGGACGGAGACGCTTTGACGATCTTGACGAGGTCAGCCACGGTATTGGCCGGGATCGATGGGTGCACGGCCAGCGCGATCGGGATGGCGCCGAGCAGCGCGATGGGTGCGAAGTCTCGCTCGGCGTCGTAGGGCACGGGCTGCGTCGCGGGGTTGGTCACCAGCACGTTGTTGCCAAGGAGCAGCGTATGTCCATCCGGTTTCGCGCGCGCCACGAACGACGCACCGATATTGCCGGCAGCGCCCGCCCGGTTTTCGACAATGACCGGCTTGCCCAAGGTGGCCGACAGCTTGGGCGCGATCAGGCGCGCAACCAGGTCGGAGGTGCCGCCTGCGGCGAACGGGCTGACGATCGAAATCGGGCGGGTCGGGTAATCGGTCTGGGCAAAGGCCGCGGAAGAAAGGGCGCCTGCGCATAGCGCGGCGCCCAGCCAGGTCCGGAAGGCACGGCGAACGGTCATGGGGTCTCCTGATATCGTTTTTTTGTCAGTACACCCCCAATCATTGCGCCGTGCGCGGGCCTGGACTACCTAGGACAAACGCGGCGTCGGCCGCTTCTGGGTCTGGAATTCACCCAGGTAATTGCTGTTGAGCGTCGGGCTCATCAGTATCTCGTTGATGCAGACGCGGGGCGGCAGGCCACAGACATAGCGCGTCATGTCGGCCACGTCTTGTGGCTTGAGCATGGCCGCCCGCACCTCGGCGGTGGGCGGCGGCACACGCTTGTTGAGCAGCGGCGTATCGATGCCGGCAGGCGAGATCGACGTGGCCCGGATACCATGCACGCACTCTTCCATATTGATGGTTTCGGTCAGCGCCAGCACGGCGCGTTTGGTCGACGCGTACGATGGCCCTGCAAAGTAGGCGGCGTAGCGGCCCGTCCACGACGAAATGTTGACGATGACACCGTCCCCGCGTTCACGCATGCCCTTCAACGCGGCCTGGCAGGTGTAGAAGGTGCCCGACAGATTGACGTCCACCGTGTTCTTCCACTCCTCCAGGGACAGGTCCTTGAAGTGCCGCCTGGTGGGGTTGACCCCGGCCGAATTGACCAGGATGTCGACGTGTCCGAGCCGATCATTCAGCGCGTCGGCCGCGGCGTAAATGTTGTCGGGCTGGCTGATGTCCAGCGCCAGCGCTTCGGCCTGTCCGGGGGTGCCGGTCTGCGCGGTGGCCTGGGCCAACGCATCGGCGTTCCGGCCAGACAGCACCACGTACGCGCCCGCGCGCACCAGTTCCTGCGCGATGGCCAGGCCAACCGCGCCATAGGCTCCGTGCACCCAGGCGACCTTGCCTGCCAATTCCGTTGTCGATGCGTTCATGTCTGTCGTCTCCGTCATTTCCAATAGGCCTGACGCAATTCGCGTTTCAGCACTTTGCCCAGGGCCGATCGAGGCAGTTCGTCGCGGTATTCCACCGCCGACAACCGCTGCGTCTTGCCGACCTGCGCGTTGACCCACGCCAGCAGTTCACTCGCGGGCGTCGTGCTGCCTGCCACCGGAACCACCAACGCGAGCGGCGTCTCGCCCCATTGCGCGCTGGAAATGCCGATCACGGTCGACTCCTGCACGTCGGGGTGCGCCGCCAGCACCGACTCCAGATCGGCGGCGTAGATGTTGAAGCCGCCGGAAATGATCATGTCCTTCTTGCGGTCGAGCAGGATCAGGAAGCCGTCGTCGTCGAAGCGGCCGATGTCGCCGGTCCGGTGGAACACCCGGCCGGTTTCGTCGCGCCAGTAGAAGGCTTCGGTGGCGTCGGGACGCTTGTAGTACCCCGCCATCATGTAAGGCGAGTGCCCCACGATTTCGCCGGCCTCCCCTTGCGGCAGCACCTTGCCCGAGTCATCGATGATGCGGACGTCATGATCCGCCGCGGGTTTGCCCACGGTGCCCAGCTTGCCGGGATAGACATCGGCATCCAGCACGCAGGAACATCCGCCTTCGGTCAGCCCATAGATCTCGCGCAGGCCGCCCGGCCAGGCTTGCTGGATCCGTGCCTTCAATCCCGCGTCGAGCGGCGCACCGGTGCACTGCTTCAACACAAATGCCGACAGGTCGGTAGAGGCGAATGCGGGGCAGTCCAGGATGCGCTGGTATTGCACGGGCACGAGCATGGTGTGCGTGGCGCGGTGTCGCTCGCACAGCGCCAGGTAGGCATCCGCCTTGAACTTGGGCATGACGACCGTCGTGCCGCCTGCAGCCAGCGTGGCCAGCATGGGCTGCAGAGTCGTGTTCGAGTAGATGGGCGTGGCCAGGATCATGACGCTGTCCGCGCCCAACCCGAAGCTCGGGCGGCGCGCCTGCCGTGACCGCATGCCGTGCCGATGCAGGATGCCTTTCGGTTCCCCGGTCGTGCCAGAACTGTAGACCAGGTTGAAATCCTGGTCGGGGGACAATGCCGCGAGTTGGGCCGCCATGGCTCGCGTGTCGCCCGACGTCATCCAGTCGTTCCAGGTCTGCCAGCCTGCCTGGCCGAAACCGATCGCGACGAGCCGGCCGGCGAACATGGCCTCGATCTCGGGCATGATGTCGGCCAGCACGGGGACCATGTCGGCGCTGACCACCAGCACTGCTGCATCGGCATTGCGCAACATGCCCAGCAGCGCGGCCGGGGTGGCGGACGTCGCCAGCGGCACCGTGCAGGCGCCGGCGGCGATCACGCCAAAGAAGGTCGTCAGCGCCTCGAGCGATATCGTGGTGATGAAAGCCACCTTGTCACCGGCTTGGACGCCCATCGCCCGGCAGGCAGCCGTCACGCGGGGCAAGGCGTCGGCTAGCTCGGCCCAGCGGGTTTCCCTCCCGTCGCACACAAATGCCGAACGGTCGGGTGTCGCCGCGGCATGCCGCCGGATCAGGTCCGGGAAGGACACGAAATCGGCCCCGCTTCCCGTTGCCGAAGTCAACGAATCAGTTGTCATACACCACCATCAGGAATTCGGCGACGAGCGCGGGCCGGCTTTTGCCTTCGATTTCAATGACACATTCGGACGTGATTTTCATGCCGTTGTCGACCGGATCGGCTGCCGTGATCGACTGGCGCAGGCGGATGCGGGAATCGACCTGCACCGGGCTGACATAGCGGATCCGGTTCGACCCATAGTTCAGGCCATGGCCCCGATGCACGATCCGATAGACGCTGCGCACCAGAAAGGGAATCAGCGACAGCGTGAAAAATCCGTGCGCGATCGTCTTGCCATCGGGCATGCCGGTGCGCGCGCGTTCCGGATCGACATGGATCCAGAGATCGTCACCGGTCAGCTTTGCGAAGGCGTCGATGTGGTCCTGGGTGATCTGGAACCAGTCGCTGACCCCGATTTCCTTGCCTACCCAGGCAGCCATGTCGGCAGGGCGGTCGACCTCGATCATGCCGCGCTCCCGGCAATGCCGGTCTGGCGGGCGGGCACCCGACCCAGCGTGTAGAGCGTCATCACGACGTCGCCATCCTGGTTGCGCACCTGCACCCGCGTCCGGATCATGCCCCGGTCGGGCCGGGTCCGCGACCGCGTGACCTCGACGACTTCCCGTTCGACCGTCAGGGTGTCGCCGGGGCGCACGGGTTTCTGCCAGCGCAGTTCGTCAATGCCCATGCCGACCACCGGCGTCTTGCCGTACCCGCCGGACTGGACGAACATCCGCATCGAGAATGCGGCGATCTGCCACCCGCTGGCGACCAGCCCGCCAAAGGCCCTGCCGCCGCGGCGACCGGGTCAGTGTGCATCGGCTGGGGATCGTTGGCCAACCCGTAGGCAATCATTTCAGCTTCGCCGATGACGGTCGGCGCGCTCGTCCAGCGTTCACCGATCTCGAAATCTTCCAGAAAGCGTGCGGGGCGGTCGCCGCCAGCGTGTGGGTCCACAAAGGTCTCCTGACAGGTTGTTTTTTCCAGCATGCGCCGCCGGCGGGCACCGCACAACGCCGGTGACGGCGCTTTCCGCAGGGTGAAAGGCAAAGCGCGCCGACCGCCCTTGCGCCAAGCGCCGTCTGTTTCACGGCGCGAAAAGTGCGAAAACAGAAAGACGCTGGCACTTCAACTTTGAGCACACTCAAAAAACACAAAACCTCCGGAGACCACCATGACCTTCCTGCCTCTGCGCCGCACCATCGTCTGCGCCCTCGGCGCCCTGTTTGCGTTTCACGGCGCTGCACATGCCCAGAGCGACTGGCCCAACAAGACCGTCCGCATCGTGGCGTCGTTCGCCCCGGGCGGCAGTTCCGACCTGGTTGCCCGGCAGATTGCCCAGCACCTCAGCACCCGTTACGGCCAGCAGTTCGTCGTGGAAAACCGCGCCGGAGCGGGCGGCAACATTGGCGTCGACTTCGTCACCAAGGCGGCGCCGGACGGCTACATCCTGGGCCTGGCGACATCGGGCCCGCTGGCGAACAACAAGTGGCTGTACAAGCCGATGCCCTTCGACGCCGAAAAGGACCTGACACCCATTGCGCTGATCGGCGAGATCCCGCTGGTAATGGCCGTCAATCCCTCGGTGCAGGCCAGTTCGCTGAAGGATCTGGTGGCGCTGAGCAAGACGCGCGGCAACGCCATGACCGTGTCCAACCCCGGCAACGGAACCATCGGTCATCTGGCTGTCGAGTACCTGCGGATGCACACCGGCGCCAAGCTGCAGTCGGTGCCGTACAAGGGTGACGCGCCGGCCATGGCGGACGCGATCGGCGGCACGGTCGACGCCGTGACAGCGCCCGTGACCTCGCTGATCCCTAACATCCAGGCCAACCGACTGAAGGCGCTTGCCGTCACGTCCAAGAACCGCTTCGTGGGCATGCCCGACGTTCCGACCGCCGCCGAACAAGGTCTCGACCTGGAAGCCACCGTGTGGAGCGCCATGGTCGGTCCGGCCGGCCTGCCGAAGGCCATCGTCGATTCCCTGAACAAGGAGATCAACGCCTACACCCGATCGGCGGAAGGCAAGGCCAAGCTGGCGTCATTGGGCATGGCGCCGCTGGCGGGCACCCCGGCCCAACTGAGCCAACAGATGAGCAGCGAAGCAGCAAAGTGGAAGGTCGTTGTCGAATCAGCTCGCATCACGGTCGACTGACGCCCCGCACTGCACGTCATTTCCCCACCACCGCCTTGAGCACGCCACCATGGATCAACTGAAGTTCTACATCGACGGCGCCTGGGTCGACCCGGCCGTTCCGGCAACCCTGGACGTCATCAACCCCGCCACCGAAACCGCGTTCGCGCGCATTAGTGTCGGATCGAAGCAGGACGTGGATCGCGCGGTGGACGCCGCCCGCCGCGCCTTCGAAAGTTATGCCGAAACCAGCGTCGAGGAACGCCTGGGCTACCTGCGCCGCATCATCGACGGCTTCCGTGCACGCCTGCCGGAACTGGCCCGCATGATGACGCTGGAGATGGGCGCTCCGATCACGTTTTCGACCGAGCGGCAGGCGACCGTCGCCCTCTTCCACTTCGAAGAAGCGCTGCGTGTGCTGGCGGAATTTCCGTTTGAAGAAAAGATGGGCAGCGGCATCCTGCGGCGTGAACCCATTGGCGTCTGCGGCCTGATCACGCCGTGGAACTGGCCCCTGAACCAGGTTGCCTCCAAAGTGGCGCCCGCCATCGCCACGGGCTGTACCGTCGTGCTCAAGCCCAGCGAAATCGCACCGCTCAGCGCCATGCTTTTTGCGGAGATCGTGCACGAGGCCGGCCTGCCGGCAGGCGTCTTCAACCTGGTGAACGGCGATGGTCCGACGGTTGGCGAAGCCATCGCGGCGCATCCTGGCATCGACATGGTGTCCTTTACTGGATCCACCGGCGCCGGCATTCGCGTGGCGAAACTGGCTGCGGACACGGTCAAGCGCGTGGCGCAGGAACTGGGCGGCAAGTCCGCCAACATCCTGATGCCCGACGTGGATGTCCGGGCGGCGGTGATCGCCGGGGTCCATGCCTGCAACACCAACGCGGGCCAGAACTGCCAGTCGCCGACGCGCATGCTGATCCCGCGCGCCCACCGCGACGCGGCGTTCGATGCGGCGCGCGACGCCATTGCCGCCATCCGGTTGGGCGACCCGCTCTCCCCCGCGTCCACCATGGGACCGCTGGTCAGCCAGGCGCAATACGACAAGGTGCAGGCCTTGATCCAGGCAGGCATCGACGACGGGGCCACGCTGGTAGTCGGAGGCCTGGGGCGGCCAGAAGGACTGGAACACGGCTACTACGTCCGCCCGACCGTGTTCGGCGATGTGACGCCGCAAATGCGCATTGCGCGTGAAGAAATCTTCGGTCCGGTCCTGTCCATCCTTTGCTACGACACCGAGGACGAAGCCGTTGCGATCGCCAACGACACGCCTTTCGGACTTGCCGGATTCGTTCAGTGCGCGGACCTCCAGCGGGCTCGCAAGGTTGCCAGCCGCATTCGTGCCGGCCGGGTGTATCTCAATGGCGCGCCCTTCGACCGCAGCCTGCCCTTCGGCGGCTACAAGCAGTCAGGCAATGGCCGTGAATTCGGCGTGTTCGGCTTTGAGGAATACCTGGAGGTCAAAGCCATTGTCGGATATCCGATCTGATCCTTACCGCAGGCAGTCCGCGTTGCGCGCGTCCTTGAGCGACCGCCGCGCGTAGTATTCGAACGCGATGGTGTTGCGCTTCGGGCGCAGCACCCAGTCGTGCGCTTCGCGGCCCAGGGCGGGATCGATAGGCTGGATCTCGCCCACGTTCATTGCCAGCAATTGCATCCGCGCCGCGCGTTCGAACGCGATGGCCAGCACGCACGCTTCTTCCACTGTCGAGCCAGCGATCAACAGCCCGTGATGGGAAAGCAGCAAGGCATGCTTGTCGCCCAGGGCGGCCGAAATGAACTCGCCTTCTTCGTTGCCTACCGGAATGCCGGGCCATTTGCCGACGAATGCGACGTCGTCGTACAGCACGCAGTTGTCCATGTGCGAAATGATCAGCGGCTGTTCCAGCATGCCCAGCGCCGCGGCGTAGACGGCGTGCGTGTGGATGATGCAGTTCACATCGGGGCGGGCGCGGTAGACCCATGAGTGGAAACGGTTGGCCGGATTCGGGATGCCGTCGCCTTCGAGCACGTTCAGGTCTTCGTCGACCAGCAACAGGTTGCTGTCCGCAATTTCATCGAAGCCAAGGCCCAGTTGCTGCGTGAAGAACTGCCCCGGCGTGCCGGTGCGCGCCGTGATCTGTCCCGCCAGGCCGGAGTCATGCCCGTTGTCGAACAGAATGCGGCACGTCAGCGCCAGCTTCTGCCGCAGTGTGTAGCGGCTGTCCTGGAATTGCTTGTCGAGCTGAGTCGTGGACTCGGCCACCAGCGTTGCCTTGTCGAGCTCGAAGGTATCGGTTCGGTTCATGATGTCCCTAAGGTTGTTCTTGTGTGGAGAGATTGCGCTCGGGCTGGCCCGGAAACAGTGCCTGATAACGAGGCAGGCTTTCGATGCGCTTCAGCCAGGCCTGGACCGCCGGGTAATCGTTCAGTGCGATGCCGCCCATAGGCGCCATGCAGGTGTAGGGATAGAGCGCCACGTCGGCAATGCTGGGATGATCCCGCGTCGCCACCCAACCATCCTGGCCTTGCCGCGCAAGCTGGGTGTCAAGCACGGACAGCGCGGCGCGGGCTGCCCTGGCATGGGCGATGCACAGGGCGTCCTGCGGATCGCCGCCCGGGTGCAAGGCCAGGATCAGGCGTAATTGTGCCAGTGGTTTCATGTGGCGATCCTGCTCGAATGAGAGCCAGGTCAGCACCGATGATTGCCCGGGCAGGGTATCCGGCCACCATCGGGTGCCCTGCGCCAGATAGTGGAGGATCGCAAGCGATTCGGCCAGATGGGAACCATCGGGCAACTGCAGTACTGGCACGTGGCGCAGCGGCGCGACCGCCAGGAAGGACGGCTTGGCCAGGTCACCGCGATCGATGGACAGCGTGCGGCGTTCGATCGGCACGCCGGCCAGGCTGGCCATCAGCCTGACCTTCCACGCGTTGCCCGATCGCAGGGTGTCATAGAGCAGCATGGCGATTGCGCCTCAGTCGAGCCGCGTGCCCGCGGTCTGGATGACCTTGGTCCACTTCGTGGTTTCGCTGGCCACGTGCTGCCGGTAGGCGGCCACGCCCGTCGGCAAGGTCTCGATGCCCATGTCGGTCAGCCTCGCCCTGAGTTCCGGCCGCTGCAGCGCCGTTGCCAACGCCTTGTTGAGGACGTCAACGACCGCGTCTGGCGTGCCCTTCGGCGCCACTAGCGCATTCCACGATCCGATCTGGAACTGGGGCAGGCCCTGCTCGACGCTTGTCTTGACGTTGGGGGCGGCCGGGCTGCGCTCGGCGGCGGCAATGGCAAGAATCTTGAGCCGCTGAGCCTTGGCTTGGGGATCGATCACCGGAAGCGCATCGATGACGATGTTGACTTGCCCGCCCACCGCCGCGTTGACCGCTTCGGCGCCGCTCTTGAACGGTACGTGCACAATGTCGGTCTGCGTGGCCAGCTTGAACAGCTCGATGCCAAGGTGGGGCGAGCTGCCGTTGCCAGCCGACCCAAAGTTCAGGCGGCCCGGGTTGGCCTTGGCGTAGCGCACCAGGCCCTGCAGATCGTCGACCTTGTCGATGCCGTTGATGGCGATCACGTAGGGCGAGTTGCTGACCAGCGACACGGGCGTCATGGCAGCCGGGTCGTAGCTCAGCTTGCTGTAGAGCATCTTGTTGACGACCTGTGTGCCGACCGTACCCAGCAACAGCGTATAGCCATCCGGCTTGGCGCCCACCAGCGCCTGGGCGGCGATGGACCCGCCCGCGCCGGGCCGGTTGTCGATGATGACCTGTTGCGACAAGGCCTCGCCCAGGTACTGCCCGATCATGCGGCCGGCCACGTCGGTAATGCCGCCGGCGCCAAACGGAATGATCAGCCGTATGGGCTTGTCGGGATAATTGGCGTCCGCCGCCGCCGCGGTTTGCACCACGGCCGTTGCGGTGCTACATAAGGCGATGAGAACTGCTGCAAGACAGCGCTTGGTGAGCGTCATACCTATCCCCGGTGACGGAGCGGCCGCGAGCCAGCTCCAACTTCGATCAACGTTCGGAACCCGTGTTTAGTGTAGGACACAAGTGTCATTTAGGAAATAGATGTCTTTGAAATTGAAGTTGTTGCGTGTGCAGGCGGGCTTGACGCTGGAAGAGCTTGCCCAGCAGACAGCGCTGACACGCAGCTATGTATCGAAGCTGGAACGCGGCGTATCGACGCCGTCGATCGGCGCCGCGCTGCGGATCGCCAAGGTACTGGGCGTCAAGGTCGAGGCGTTGTTTTCCGAGTCGAACGAAGACGATCCGGTCGTGATCAACCGGGCGCCACCTGCGTCATCGGCGGCGTCGCCCCCCGGCACGGCCCGCTCGCCGCGGCTGGTATCGGGCACCTTGCCCGGCCACAAGATGGTCGCCTTCGTCGTGAATCCGACCGACGAGCCGGCCCGCAACCATCCCATGAGCCACCATCAGGGGGAAGAGATCCTGTACGTGCTGAAGGGCAGCATCACCTTGCAGCTGGCGCGGCGCACCGAGACGCTCAAGGCGGGCGACAGCGTGCACTTCAACTCGAGCATCCCGCACAAGATCACGTCGGTCGGCAAGGTGCCGGCATCGGTGCTGCTGGTGATCGCCGAAGCCGCCGAAGCCGCCGAAGAAAAAGATTGACGATCAGGGAAGCGCGGAAGCAGATGGCGGCACCAACCGCAGCAGCCTGGCATCGGTGCCATCGGTCAACACATAGACCGACCCGTCGGGCGCGACCTTGACGTCACGCATGCGCAGCTTCAGGTCCGCCAGCAGGAGTTCCTGCCCGACGATCCTGCCTTCCCGGCGAATCACCCGGCGTACCGAACGTTCCTTCAGGGCCGGCACCAGCAAATCGCCCCGCCACGCCGGGAACAGCGCGCCGTTGTAGACCGCCAGCCCCGCCGGCGCGATGGACGGCGTCCATTCCAGCTGGGCATCCAGGTAGCCATCAAGGCGACGGAACGGCGAGACGCGGGGAAAGGGATAGTCGATGCCGCCTGTCACGACAGGCCACCCATAGTTGCCACCCGCAACGATCCGGTTGATTTCGTCACCACCGCGCGGACCGTGTTCCGAGATGAGCAGATCGCCGGTGGCGGGGTCGACCGCGATGCCCTGCGCATTGCGATGCCCCAGACTGTAGAGTTCGGGCAGTGCGCCCGGCACATGCACGAAAGGATTGTCGGCAGGCGCATGCCCTTCCCTGTCGATCCTGATGACCGTGCCCAGATGGTCGTGGGTGGACTGCGCCGCTTCGCGCTGCAGGTTGCCGTCGCCCACCGTCAACGCCAGCGTGCGGTCGGGAAGAAACGCCATACGGCCGCCGTTGTTGCCGGCCCGAGTCTTGAGCGTGCCGTTGAACAGGATGCGTACGTCCCGGATCCGATCGCCGTCCAGGGTGGCGCGGATCAATCGTGTGCCATTCGCCCCGGCCGCGCCATAGCTCATGGTCAGGTACAGCCATCGGTTCTGGTCGAAATCCGGATCGGGCATGACTTCCATCAGCCCTGCCGTGCCCCCTTCGTGGAAGCCCGCGGGCATGCCATCGAGCGCGATATCGGACAAAGCGCCGTGGCTGCCCACGACACGAAGACGTCCCCGCATCTCGGTCACCAGCGTGCGGCCATCGGGCAGGAACGCCACGGACCACGGCCGTTCCAGGCCCGTCGCCACCGTCTGCACCCGATACGTTGCCGGATCGGCATGAGCGGGCGGGACACCTCGGGGCGGGGCCATGATGATGAACGCCAGTATCGGCACCAGCAGGATTGCCGCCATCATGGCGAGCGTGCCCGCGCGCCCTTGGCCTTTGCCGATGCGGTCCTGGCGTCTGGCCAGGACGGCTGCATACACCAGCCCGCCGACGACGCCCGTGAAGGACATCGACACGAAGCCGGGCAGCCGGCGGGTTGCGGATAGCGGCGGCATCGGGATGACCGACGCCATCAGCCAGAAGGCCACGGCCATGCCGCACAGGCCGGCCAGCATCAACACGCCCCGGCGCCACCTTGCATGCACCACGCGGCCGACAACATGCGCGACCGCGAAGGCCGGCAGCAAGGCCGCGGCGGCGATGCCCGCCATGACCGGACCGAATCGCGCCAGGTCTTCGGCCGTGGTCAGGCCCCGTAACGCCGGCGTGACCGGCGCCCCGAAGGCCAGCAGGGACGCAAGGTTGAACTGCGTCTGCACGATGCTGGCCAGGGCGCCGGTGACGACGGCGGCCAGAATGAACGCCAGGGCGCGCGGCAACACATGATTCATCGACTGAGGGTCTCCGGAGCACGAACGGGCGATGCGGCAGACAGGTAACATGCCGCTTTCGCTTTGGGTGCAGTGTACTGAGTGTCGATCCTCAGTACACTGCGCGGACCCAAGACCGCCCCCGTCGTCCATCCTCAGGCCTCATGAAACGCAACGCTCCTGCCTGGCTCGTGCCCGTGGCAGCCATCTTCGCCCTTCAGACCATCGCGGCTTTCCTGTCGCGCCTCATCCCCATCATCGTCCCCGCCATCTCCGCCGAATTTGGATGGAGCGGCAGTTCCATCGGCTACCTGACCGCCGGCAACGCACTGGGCGGCCTCGTCATGCTCGTTGCCGGCGCCGCCCTGCTGCGGCGGCTGGGCGGCACGCGCACGCTGCAATTGACCTTGATCCTTGGCGCGGCCTGCATGGCCTTGTTCGTGTACCCCAGCGTGCATGTGGCGCTGGCTGCCTGCATTGCCATGGGCATGAGCAACGGCGCCGCCAACCCCGCCGGCAGCGAAGTGCTTCAGCGGTATTCGCCGCCCGGCAAGCGCAATCTGATGTTTTCGATCAAACAGGCCGGCGTGCCGCTGGGCGGCATCCTGGCAGGTCTCCTGATCCCTGGCATCATCGCTATCGCCGGCTGGCGCATTGCCCTGTGCGCGTGTGCCGTCATCGTGCTGCTGCCCACCGCGCTGACGTGGCGGCTAAGCGAAACCATCGACGAGAGGCGGCCAGGCATACCCGGCCGCGCATGGTATGCGATGAGCCTGCAATCGCTGCGCGCGCTTGCCGTGCCCCTGGCATCGCTCGGCCACAACCGGGGTCTGCTCAACATTTCCATTGTCGGCAGCCTGTTTGCCGTCGCGCAAAGCTGCTGGTTCGCCTTCACCGTCATCTATCTCGTTGACAGTCTCCACTTTTCGCTGAGCCTGGCCGGCGCGATCTTCGCGGTGATGCAGTTGGGCGGAGTGCTCGGGCGGATCGCCTTGGGCTGGATTTCGGATCGCCTGCAATCGGCCACCGCCACCCTCTCGCTGGCGGCCGTCTTTTCGGCAGGGACGACCGCGCTTCTTGGTTTCATCCAGCCTGACTGGCCGCTCTGGACGATCGTTCTGCTGGCCTTCGTGGCAGGCTGCACCGCCGCCAGCTGGAACGGCGTGCAGATTGCGGAAGTGGCGCGGCGCTCGCCGCCCGACCTCGTATCGGAAACGGCTGCGGGCTCGTCGATCCTGGTAACCCTGGTCAACATCATTGCGCCGTCCGCGTTTGCGATTGCGATCACGGCCAGCGGTCGATATGACCTGGCGTTCCTGTGCGCGGGGGTGTGCTCGTTGCTGGTGCTGGTGTTCCTGCCGCGCGACGGCCGTTAACGGGCTGCCATCGGCGGCACACGCGCCGCCTGCGAGCAACGGCGCATGACGGTCAGATACTGCCGCGCAAGACGATCTCGTAGGGCACGTGCCGTACTCGGTCATCGACCTGGCCAGTCTCGATCTTCTGTACCAGCAGTTCCCCGGCAGCGCGGCCAATGCCCGCGCCGTTGGTCTTGACCGACGTGAGTCCGGGCGGGACTTCGGCGGCGATCTGGTAGTCCCCATAGCCCGCAACGGCAAACCGGCCAGGCACTTTCCACCCGCGACGCGCGCATTCGAACAGCGCACCGGCGGCCACCACATCGGTCACGCAACACAGCGCCTGCAGGCGTCGTTCCTTCTTCAGCAAGGCGTCGATCGCCAGGCGCCCGCCGGCAAACCCCTCGGATTCGGCGGACAGATGGATCAGATCCGCGCGCAAGCCGGCCTCTTCCATTGCCCTCTGGAAGCCGTGTTGCCGCTGCAGATAGCGTTGGCTATTGGGCAGATTGTGTCCCGCCCAGCCAATGTGGCGCAGCCCTTTGTCGATCACCATGCGGGCCATGTCATAGGCAGCGTCAGACAGGGAAAAGCCGACGGCCATGTCGATGCTGGGCGCGCTCGACAACCACGTCTCGACCACGGGAACGCCGGACGGCTGAATCAGCCGGATCGTTTCGTCGGTATGCTCGCCACCGGTCAGCACGATGCCTGCCGGGCGCCGCCCGAGAATGCCGCGGATCGCCTGCGTCTCACGCTGGGGATCTTCGGCCACCGCCAACAGCAATTCGAACCGCTGCGACGCGAGGTAATCACTCAAGCCCTCCAGCGTCCTTGCAAAACTCGAGTTGCTCAGGGATGGCACGACTGCCGTGATCGTGCGGTTCCGACCCGAGGCCAGGCTGCTGGCGATCAGATTGGGCACATACCCTAGCGCGGCCGCCGTGGCGAGCACCTTCTCACGGGTTTCCGCGTGGACCTTGTGCGGATGCTTGTAGCAGTTGGAGACGGTCATCGGCGAAACACCGGCAGCCGCTGCGACGTCAGCCATCGTGGACTTCATAGGCTCATTCTCATCCAGGCCCCTGCCTGTCAGGTGCGCAAGCATAACCCGCGGGTCATCGCTCGATCGCCGGATGGCCCCACTACAAATGCTTGTGCGGACAAAATTGTAGCGCTACAATTTTTGCTGAGCTGACTGTGTTTGTCCCCATTAACGGCGTTCTGAAGGCATCCGACTCATGAAACCTCTTGCCCGTATTGCGACGCTGTGCGCGCTTGCAGCCCTTCCCTCCCTTGCCGCCGCACAAGGCGCGGCGCCGCAACCCGGGTCGGTTGCAGGAGGCCCTGCGGGATCCGCCCAAGGCTATCCGAACAAGCTGTTGAAAATCGTGGTGCCCTTCTTTGCCGGCAGCGACCTCGACCCGGTTGCACGGGGGCTGGGCGATCACTTCACGGCCACCTGGGGCCAGCATTACGTGGTCGAAAACAAGGGCGGCGCCAACGGCCAGATCGGCACGGGCTATGTGGCCAAGTCCGCGCCCGACGGTCACACCCTGTTGATCTGTTCACCAGGCCCGA
The DNA here is from genome assembly GCF_048632615.1 of Pigmentiphaga litoralis. GTDB lineage: Bacteria > Pseudomonadota > Gammaproteobacteria > Burkholderiales > Burkholderiaceae_B > Pigmentiphaga > Pigmentiphaga litoralis_B. The sequence continues at coordinate 3,879,106 of NZ_CP184479.1, read as the reverse complement.
TCACCATCAATCCCAACCTGCAGAGCAACCTGCCCTATGCCGTCGGCAAAGACATCGTGCCGGTATCGCTGATCGCGACGGCGCCGATGGTGCTGGTTGCCAGCGCCCGCGTGCCGGCAAAGAACTACGCCGAATTCGCGACCTACCTCAACGCCAATCCAGGCAAGGCCTTCTTTGCGTCGGCCGGGGTCGGCAACGTGACGCATCTGGCCGCAGAACTGTTCCTGCGGCAAGCCGGTTTGTCGGCCGTGCACACACCCTACAAAGGCGCGCAATCGGTCATCGCCGACCTGCTTGGCGGGCACGTCGACTTCTACTTCAACCCGCTGCCCTCCGCACGCACCTACATCAAGGACCATCCGGACAAGGTGCGCGCGCTGGCCGTCACGTCGCTGGAGCGCTCGCCGCATCTGCCCGACGTCCCAACGCTCAACGAACTGGGTCTGAAAGGTTTCGACGTCAACTCCTGGTATGGGCTATGCGCGCCCGGCGGCACGCCTCAGCCGGTGGTCAAGAAGCTTAATGACGAGACGAACCGGGCCTTGGCTGGCGGCGACTTGCCGGGACGGCTGCGGGGCTTCGGCATGAGTCCGCAGGCCACCACGCCCGAACAGTTCGATGCACACATCCGCAAGGAAAGCGCGCAGTGGGCCGCGATCATCAAAGAAAAAACATCAAGCCGGAATAGCGTGACCCCCGGCCAGGAGACATCCGTGCACGTACCCGACATCACCGGCGGCATGCCCGCCATCGACCACCATTCGCATGCGTCCGTCAGCCGCTTTCGCACCGTGCGGCAGATCGAAGAACACTTTGCGACGGCGCACATGGAAGCCAATGTGCCCGCCGAGGTCTATGACGCATTCATTGCGGCTCGCAACCGGGGCGATGCCGCCGCCCTGGCGCAGCTGGAAGCCGACCATGGCACACAGACACTGCTTGACCGGGGATTGTTGTTTCGATCAACGACCTTCTTTGCGACGGCATTGCGGGAAGGATGCCGCCAGCTGTACGGACCCGATGCCGACTGGGACACGCAGATGCGCACCGCCCGGGAATGGGGCGCGCGCAGCCCATCCTTCTCGTACGACGCCGCGGCTGACCTTGCCAACACGCCGATCATTCTGACCGACGTGCCTTACCTGGATCGCACGCGATGGAACCCGGCGCGGTACCGGCAGGTCATCCGCATCGACGCTTACCTGTACCCCTTTCACACCACCGAGACGACCCTGCGCGGCACCGAATACCAGCGCTTTCACACCACCTTCGGCAACGTGCTTCGAAGCGAGCTGACGCACTACGGCATGGACGCACCGCCCGACACTTTCGATGCGTACCTGCAATTCGTGGATGCGTCCCTCGACCGGCGAGTGCAGGAAGGTGCGGTGGCGCTGAAATTGGCGTCGGCCTACGTGCGTCCCATCGACTTCGGCCGGGCCGACCATGCGCAAGCGCAAGCGGCGTACGAGTCGATCGCCTCAGGTCGGCCGGGCGATCGCCGGGCATTGGAAAACTTCCTGGCACGGCGCGCCGCGCAATATGCGTGCGATCGCGGCCTGCCCCTGCAAGTCCATGTCGGCATGGGTCATCCCGAACCCGGCATGCTGATGGCCAACACCGCGCCATTTCTGCTGGAAGGCTTTCTCAACACCCGGTCGTTGAACCGGCTCAAGATCACCCTGCTGCATGGCGGTTATCCGTTTTCCAGTGACTGCGCCGCGCTGGTGCAGACCTATGGCAATGTCTATCTGGACTTTTCGTGGATGCCTTATCTGCACCACTTCTACCTGCGGCAGAAGTTGTCCGAATGGATGGAAATCCTGCCGGCCAACAAGTTGCTGTTCGGCACCGACACCGCCGCGCCCGAATTCCACGTGGCCGCCGCGCACTACGCCCGCGATTCGCTGAACGTCGTGCTGGACCAGGGGTATCAACGCAAGGTGTGGAGCGCGCAGCAGACCGAATGGCTGGCGCAACGGATTCTTTGGGAAAACACGGCGGAGTTGTATGGGTTGGAGATGCCTGGCCGTGCTTAATGCGGTCTTGGCGGATCGGGGTGTGTACAGGACCTCGCCTGGCCGGCCAATCGTTGATGACAGCAACTACTTGCAGAGTGGGTGTCAGAAGGCGCCGAAGAGCCGGTCGAGCGCGGACATTATCAAGTCGTGTTGGCCGCTTAGGGAGCCCAGCGCCTGACCAAGTTCACGATAGGGTACGGCCGCTAGCTTTGGCGTGTCCAGGAAGCACGCCTTGTCTTCGATACGAAACACCGGAACAAGATCTTGCGGCAAACTCACGGCGGGGAAACTGGCCACGAGGCGCAAAGGGATCACGACCCGAGTATTCAGTGCGGAAAGGTGATCACTTTGTATATCGAGGAGGTACGGTGTCGTGGATGACCGGGGGCCACCATTGCGGTAGATGTCAAAACGCGGCAAGGTCAGAAACTCCGCCAATGATCCAATGGCAGCCCTTCGGCCTCGAAGACCTTGTTATAGGCGTCGATGAACGCTGCATTGTCGGCAGACCAGCGCCGCGCCTCTTCATCCCGTATTACCTGACGTAGAAGACGATCACACGTCTGGGACAGGTTGATGCCCAGGCGCTTGGCGCCGTCGTAGACATCCGGAGACAGCGAAATATTGGCCGAGCGTTTGTGCCCCGGCTTCTTTGCGATGGTGTCGACCACACGCCCCTCCATCCACATGATCGATGCGCATGATCATGCGCATAAAACGGTATTGTAAGCGCTTATTGGATGGCTGCCAGCGCAGTCTTAGGCCAAGAATGTCCTGGGCGAACGGATGACCACCCGGGCAAACCAGCTATGCCCGCGTGGCCGTATCGCGCGCCCCTTCCCGCTTCTAGACTGTCCCCACACGCACAGACGTGACAACAATAAGTACAGCGGGAGGCGGCATGAACAGGATCGGACGTTGGAAGTTCTCGGGCGCGGCGTGCCTGATCGGCAGCTTGATGGCGGGGTCGGGAACGGTTGCGGCCCAGGCAGCACCTGACTCGAAACCCTTCCCATCACAAGCCATCCGGATCGTCGTCCCGTTCACGCCGGGCGCCATCAACGACACGCTGGCGCGGCGCATCGGCCAGAAGCTGTCCGAGAACATCAAGCAGCCCGTAGTGGTCGAGAACCGGCCCGGAGGCGGCGCGACCATTGGCACGGACTTCGTTGCCAAGGCACCGGCCGATGGCTACACCCTGCTGCAAGTGTCGTCGGCCCATGCCGTCAATCCCAGCCTGGTCAAGCTGCCCTACGACAGCATCAGGAGCTTCGACTTCATTACCCTGGCCGCATCGGCGCCGTTGATCCTTCTGGCCAATGCGTCCGTACCCGCCAGGACGCTGCCCGAGCTGGTCGCGCTGGCCAAGGCCAAACCGGCCACGCTGTCGTATTCGTCGACCGGCAACGGCGCCAGCGCGCACCTGATGGGCGAGCTGCTCAAGAGCATGGCCGGCATCGACGTGCTGCATGTGCCCTACAAAGGCGCGGCGCAGGCCATGACCGACATGGTCAGCGGGCAGGTGCAGTTCACGTTCACCTCGTACACCGCAGCGGTTTCGTACATCAAATCCGGGCGCGCCCGCCCGCTGGCGGTCACGGGTACACAACGCCTGACCGCATTGCCGGACGTGCCGACCGTCGCCGAAGCGGGCTATCCCGGCTACGACGCAACGGCGTGGTGGGGGTATGCCGCGCCCGCGGGCACGCCACCCGCTACGCTGGACCTGCTCAACAAGGAACTGGTGAAGGCGTTGCGCGACCCGGCACTGAAAGCAGGCTTTGCGGAGGAAGGCGTGCAGATTGTGGATTCGACGCCGCAGGACATGGCGGCGTATCTGAACAAGGAAATGGCGTTGTGGGGCAAGGTCGTCAAGGACGGGAATATCAAGGCGGATTGATGGCGGCCTGCCAGGTCCGCCGGCGCGGGCTGGACTCTGGCCACGCTGTCTTCCGGATGCGGTGCAGCGAAGCATCTTTGCTATTGGTCGGCAATGCAGCGCGCGCCGCCGCCACAACGCGAGTCCGAGTTACTGTGCGGCAGCACGCGAGCGGCGAAGCTCGATGACCTGCTCCGTCCCGACAACACGTGACCGCAACTGGCCACACCCGCCCTCCACATCCTGCCCGGCGCTGTTCCGCACCTTGGTCAGCAACCCTCTTCCGTGCAGATAGCGAACGATCTCCTGAATGCGCCCGGCATCCGGCCGCTCGTAATCGTCGCCCTCAAGGCTGTTGAACGGGATGACGTTGAGCACGCAATACTTGCCTTTGAGCAAGCTCAAGATTGCGTCGAGTTCATCGTCGCCATCGTTGATCCCCTTGAGCAAGGTCCACTGATACTGGATCGGATAGCCCGTGTCACGCGCGTACCGCTCGCCCAGCTCGATCAGTTCTTCGGGCGAGATCCTAGGCGCGCGTGGCAACAGATGCTCGCGCAGGTCAGCCTTGGTCGTATGCAGTGACAGCGCCAGAGCCGGCTTGACGCGTTGCCGAGGCAGCGCGTCGAACACGCGCCGATCTCCTACGGTGGAAAACACCAGATTCTTGTAGCCAATGTTGCCTTGCGTGCCGAGCAGGTCGATGGCTTCAAGCACGTTGTCGAGGTTGTGCGCCGGCTCGCCCATGCCCATGAACACGACCTTCTTGACCGCGCGCTGCCGTCGCGCCAGCACGACCTGGGCCAGGATTTCCATGCTGGTGACCTGGCGGATCAGCCCGCTCTTGCCGGTCATGCAGAATCGGCAACCGACCGCGCAGCCGACCTGGGTCGACACGCAGAGGGCATCGCGCGGCAGCAGCACGCTCTCCACCATCTGGCCGTCAGCCAATGCGACCAGCAGGCGCTTGCCGTCATCGCCAGGGTGTTCGGAGTGGATACGGGCCAGACCGTCGAGCTCCGCAGCCAAGGCTGGAAGCGCATGTCGCACGGCAAGCGGCAGGAAGTTTTCGAAGTCCTTGCGCGACCCGCTGTCCAGTGCCTGTCCGCTCAGCCAGACGCGCAGAATCCGGCCGCGGTGAGCAGGCTGGGCGCCGAGTGCGGCAAGGCGTTGGTCGAGGTCGGAGAAGCGCATGGAGCGCGAAGTTTACCCGGTCTAGGAAAGGCGGCTGATCGGCAACGCGAAACTCAGGCCCGCCAATCGCTTGCTTCGCCAGGGGTACTTGCCTTAAATCATTCCTTGGCAACCTTGGCGCCCGCCTTTCAAAGTGTCTTGCACGTGAAGTTCGCTGCGTCCTCCACCGACCCCGCCCCGTTGTAATGGGCGTAACTTGGATAGGGGCACAACGGACGGCTGGTGCTAGCCGAGATGGCTGGCGTCACGGCGGTCAGGTCCGCATTGCCGGCCCGCGCCGTGGCGATGATACGATCCGGCGCCACGCCGCCCTCGACCCATTTTTCGATCGCCGCAAGACGATCGAAGGTGTCCGTGCTCGGACCGCCCTGGCAGTGCCCCATGCCTGGCACGACAAACAGACGGGCGAACTTTGCCGTCGCTTCATAACTGCCGTTGCGTTGCACGACGGCATCGTAGTAGTTGACGGTGTCAACCGCATTGGGACCCGAATCGCCGCTGCCGTGATACAGGATCATCTTGCCGCCCCGATCGCGGTAGCCGGCGATATCGGGATTCGACATCAGCCACGGCGCATTGACGGTCATGCGTTCCGCCCACGTATCCCAGTTGATGTCCCTGAGCGGCTGGAACGCCGGGTCGGGCGGCGTCATGAACAGATACGGCGTAGGGTCGACATTCAGCTTCCACTGAATGTCCAGGATCACCCCTGCCCCGTGATCCGTGCGGCCTGGCCAGACGAGGTCATCCACGCCGGATCGATCCGGTATCCCGCCACCGGCACTTCGCGGCTCGTGAGGTAGCCCGGCACCTGGAACGGCTTGCCTTGCGAATCCTTCGGACCGCTCATGACGGCTTCCCACAAACGCACCTGATCGGCCGACAGGCACTCCGCCGTCTTCGCGCCGGTGCATTGCAAGGAAGCGGGTTGGAAATTGCACGACAACGGACGGCTTACGATGCCATCGACCACGCCATCGGTCGCATCGCACGCGGCCAGCACGCCGCGCTGGAAGAGACGGCGATCCGCTTCGGGCATGGCTTCGTGAAAGCGTGGGTAGCTGCCCGGCTCCTGGGTCACCAGGGCCGCGGCCTTCTGCCAGCCCCACAGCCGCGCGGCAACGACGCGGCCAAAATCAAACACGGGCGCCCCCGCCACAATGCCGTCGAACATGTCCGGGAAACGCTGGGCAAACGCCATCCCCTGCCGGCCGCCCGTCGAGCAGCCGTCGAAATAGGACTTGTCGGCGGCCCGCTGATAGTAGGTGGCGACGAAGCTCTTTGCGGTCTGGGCCGTCTGCTGGATCGACCGGTAGCCAAAGTCGATGCGGGCGTCCGGATCGAGCCCGAACGACCATGGCAACGGCATGGCCGCGTTGTCGTGTCCGCCATTCTGCGACACCACCGCATAGCCCTGCTCGAGCGCCGTCTTGGGTCCGCCTGTCACGCCGTACGCGGCCGGAAGCGTACCTTCAAGGCCGCTGCCGCCCGTAAACAGAAACTTCCGGTTCCAGTTCTCTGGCAGACGAAGCTCGAACTTGGTCGCGTAGGCGATTCCGTTCGCGCCAGTGCGCGGCGAGATCGCGCCGCGCACCACGCAGTGCGCAGGCAGGAAGGTCGTTGCCGTACTGGCCGGCTTTTCGGTATTGGCGGGTACCCACGACGCTTCGCTGATCACCGGCGCGTTGGCGATGCCGGGCAACGTGGCCGATGCCTTGCATGCCTGTTCAGTGGCCACCGCCGCCACAGGCTCCGGATCCGGTCCGGACCCGCCACAGGCGGACAGTCCTAAGCCGGTCAAGGCGGTTGCGACCCATACCTTCACGCCCAGGCGCGGCGATGTCTCGTTCATTGTCCCGTCCCCCTTCCTGGCAATTCGCCTGGACGCAGGCTTGCCGTTTGTTGTCGAGGTGAGCGGCAGGCTACGACGATGACACGCCTATCTTCGCCACCCATGTAAAGCAGTTTGATATAAACGTGCTTGACATAGAATCGTGACTAACCCTGAGGTTTGCGGGGGTGGGGAACGGACTTGGACAAGGCAGATCGCTCCGGGCCATTCTTCGCAGTTCCAACGCCCCGGATCGCTATTTTTTCGCTATTATGGACAAAGTAACCTCCTACAGCCCATAATAGCGAACATGCCTCGCAAGCCGCCTGTCGTCTTCCCTCAAGAGCAACGCCTGCTTTCCTCGCTGGGAGAGCGGCTACGTCTTGCACGCAAGCGACGGAAGCTGAGCAATGCTGTGGTCGCGCAGCGAGCAGGAATTTCAAGAACCACCTTGTACAAGGTCGAGGCCGGAGACGCAGGGGCCACGCTGGGATCCTATGTCCGGGTACTGGCCGTGCTTGGCCTTGAGAACGACCTTAATCACGTTGGGGCCGACGATAGAGTCGGGCGGAAATTGCAAGATCTGGCGCTTGAGCCAGCACCCAATCGCCGCGCTCCTGCCCGCACCACGACCAAGTCGGCATCGACCTCGAATGGTGAGGAGCCAACATGAGCACGCAGGACAATACATTGGAGGTGTGGCTTGACGACGCCCCATACCCTGCATGCCAGGTCGGCACGCTCGCCCATGACCGCGGCCAGATCCGCTTTCAGTACAAACGAGATTGGCTAAAAGATCCTCGCGCATTTGCGCTGGATCCAGACCTTTCCTTGGACGAGCACCCCTTCTTTCCAAAGCCAGAGCTGGGCAACTTCGGGATCTTCCTGGACTCATCGCCAGACCGTTGGGGTCAAACGCTCATGAAGCGTCGCGAGGCGCTACAGGCCAAGGACGACAAGCGGCCGCCCCGCACGCTCTACGCTTGGGACTTTCTCGTCGGCGTGCAAGACCTTACACGCCAAGGCGCCCTGCGCTTTCGCAGCCCAGGCACCGAAGTGTTCCTGGGCGACGAGAAAATGGCGGCGCCACCCGTAACGACGCTACGAGAATTGGAAGCCGTCGCCTACCAACTCAGCAACCGACGAATTGACGACCTCGATGCGCTGCGCAAATGGCTCGCCGTGCTCGTCGCGCCCGGAGCGTCTTTGGGCGGAGCAAGGCCGAAAGCCAACTTTACCGAAACGGATGGCTCACTCTGGATCGGCAAGTTTCCCGCCAGGGATGACGATCGAGACGCCGGGGCGTGGGAGTTTGTCGTTCACCAACTCGCGCGGGAAGCAGGAATACACGTCCCGCCCGCAAAGCTCATCAAGCTAAACAACGACTTTCACACCTTCTGCGTGCAGAGGTTCGATCGCACACTCGGTGGAAGGCGTTTTTATGCCTCAGCGATGACATTGCTTCGTAAAACTGAAAGTGAAGGCACGAGCTACCTGGAACTGGCGCAGTTCATCCGAGCTCAGGGCGATGCCGAGCATGCCGATGCGGATTTGGAACAGCTATTCCGGCGCGTGGCGTTCAACGTCGCGGTAGGCAATCGCGACGACCACCTGCGCAATCACGGATTCGTGCTTGGCAAGACAGGCTGGAGACTTGCACCCGCGTTCGACGTCAATCCGAATATCGACAAGGCGGAACACGTCTTGAATATCGACGACGTGGACAATCGGCCTGACCTGGATACTGTCCTGAGCACCGCCGCTTTTTATGGACTGGACGAGGTGCGGGCCAGGCAAGTAGTGAATGAGGTAACCCTGATTGTCGATCGCTGGCAAGACATTGCTCGTCGGTTGCGCATAAGCAGTGCGGATATCGATTTGACGGCGGGGGCGTTCTTAACGACCAAGGTGTAGAGGAAGCGCAGCAGTGCGGGCAACCTTTGGATCTGTTGCCTACCGTATGCAAATGTGGAAGCCTGGAGCGGGTGAAGGGAATCGAACCCTCGTATGCAGCTTGGGAAGCTGCCGTTCTACCATTGAACTACACCCGCATGACGCGCCATCCGAAACGCACTAGGGATGGGCAGTAGACCGGCGTGCGCGCTTGGGCGACGCCGTACGGCATTCTAAGCGCGAAACGACAGCGCGGCAAATCGCCTGCAACGCGAGCTGGGACGCTTTCATGATCTGCTCACTGTATTCATGACCCACGCTGCTGGACTCATGACCAACTATCGTTGGAAGCCTCCTTCGCATCGCGCTACCGTCATGGCTCACGGCGCATAGACGCCCGGTGTCGGCGCGGCGCCGACGGCAACGGAGACGATTATGAAACTGGCCTCGGTGCAGGTGCACGGCCGCGCGTGTTTTGGCGCGGTCGTCGACGGCGGATTCATTGACCTGTCGGCGCGGTTCGCGGGCCGTTGCCACAGCCTGGCCGACCTGCTGCGGCAGGATCTGGTTCACGACGCGCGCCGCCTGTGCGCCGATGCGCCGCCCGACGTTCCCCTCAATAGCATCGTTTACCTGCCGCCGATCCCTGACAGCGGCGCCCGGGTGTTTGCGCTGGGCGTGGCCTACAGGGACCATCTTGAGGAGACGGGCCGCGCAAGCCAGGAGTCGCCGTCGCTCTTCATGAAGCACCGGCAGTCCCTGGTCGGTCACGGGCAGCCGATCCTGAAGCCGCGCGTGTCGGACCTGTTCGATTTCGAAGGCGAGATCGTGCTGGTGGTCGGCAAGGCGGGGCGGCACATTCCGGAGGCCGACGCCATGGCGCACGTGGCGGGGTATTCGATCCTGATGGACGGATCGGTGCGCGACTACCAGAAGCACAGCGTGACGGCGGGCAAGAATTTCGATCGCAGCAGTGCGTTCGGTCCATGGATGGTGACGGCGGAGGCGATCCTCGATCCCGGCGGGATGCGGCTGACGACGACGCTGAATGGATCGTTGATGCAGTCCACCACTTTCGAGCAGCTGATGTGGACGCCCGCGGCTATCGTGCATTACGTATCGACGTTTACCGAGTTGCACCCGGGCGATGTGATTTCGACGGGAACGCCTGCTGGGGTGGGCCATCGGCGGACGCCGCCGGTGTTCATGAAGGCTGGCGACCGGCTGGAGGTGGCCGTGAGTGGCATCGGGGTGCTGGCCAATACGGTCGAAGACGAATAAACGCAGTGCACTGAACGTTGCGAACGTCAAACAGCTGGCCGATCGAGCCGGCAGCAAGGAGACAGCATGTCCAAGGGTTTTTTGCAGGCGGGCACAGCGGCGGTCGCCGCGATCAGGCAGGCGTCGTTCACGGCGGTGCTGACGGCAGTGCTGATGTCTGCACCGGCCTCCGCCGGCGCACAGGTCCAAACGCCAGTACATGCACAAGCGCAAGCACAAGCATCAGCATCGGCCCAAGCACCAGCACCAGCCCAAGCACCAGCATCGGCCCAAGCTCAAGCACCAGCCCAGGCGGAAGCCGCCTTGCGGGCCGCCCCGGTGTCCTGGCCTGATCGCCCGATACGTCTGATCGTGCCCTTTGGCGCGGGCGGGCCGGACACCACGGCGCGCATTCTGGGGCAACAACTGAGCAAGCAGTTGGGCCAGCCGATCATCGTGGACAACCGGGCGGGCGCCAACGGCATCATTGGTGCGGACGCGGTGGCCAAGGCGGCGCCGGATGGCTACACGCTGATGCTGACGTCTGCCTCGTTCGCGGTGAACCCCAGCATCTACAAGAAGCTGCCATACGACAGCAAGCGCGACTTCGTCGACATTGCGCAGGTGGCCGCGGGCGAAGGACTTATCCTGGCGGTGTACCCGGGCGTGCCGGCCAGAACATTGGCGGAGTTCCTGGCGCTGGCGCGGGACCCGAACAGCAAGATCGCCTACGGGTCGCCTGGCATTGGCAATACCTTGCACCTGGCTGGTGAGCGTTTCAACATGCGCGCTGGCACGAAGATGCTGCATGTGCCGTACAAAGGCGGCGGCCCGGCAGCGGCTGCGCTGCTGGGCGGCGAAATCCAGGCCATGCTGATGACGGCTCCCACGGCCCTGCCCCAGATCCGCGCGGGCAAGTTGCGGGCGCTGGCCTTCACGGGTGACGCGCGCGCCAGCTATCTGCCCGACGTTCCGACGCTGAAGGAAGCGGGCGTACCGGACTTCGACGTCGACGCCGGATGGCACGGCCTGTTCGCGCCGGCCCATACGCCACCTGCCATCGTTCAGCGCCTGCGGCAGGAAGTGACCAAGGCCTTGCAGACGCCGGAAATGGCGCAGGCCATCAAGGAAACGGGGCTGATTCCGTCCACGCTGCCCCCCGACGCGTTTACCAAGCTCGTTGACGCCGACATCGCCAAATACACCGAGCTGGTCCGCATTGCCCGTGTCGAGCCGGAATGAGGCGGAACCATCCGCGGGCCCACGGGAGACCCTACGCGCAACCCGGAGCACGGGCCCGAGCACGGACCCAAGCCCAGCTGCAAGTTCAGACCCAAGCCCAGCCCCAAGTTCAGCCCCAAGTTCAGATCCAAATTACGACCTCAGTTCAGACCCAAGTTCAGATCCAAATTAAGACCCCAGTTCAGACCCAAGTTCGGACCCAAAGGTCACACCCAAGCACGCACGTACCCAAGCTCGCACTCAGACGGCTTGCCCTCAACCGCTACGGCCACGTTGCCGACGCCTTTCTTTGGAGACCCCATGACTATCGACGTACGACGCGTGATTACCGGCCACGATGCGCAAGGAAAAGCCATTGTCGTATCGGATGGACCCGCGACCGCCGTCCGGACCAACCCGCTGCGCCCGGGCTGGCAGTCGACCGAGGTCTGGCGCACGACGGAATCGCCGGCCCGTATCGGCCTGCTGCTGGAGCCGGATCCGACCGCGGGGTCCCATCGCATCATGCCCGACCCGCAAGGCACCATTGTGCGCGTCGCGTTTTTCGAGCCCGAGAGCGATGCCTTGCGCAATATCGATCCCGACACATCCCGCAAGATCTTTTCGGCGATGGGCAATTCGCAGGCCTCCACCTATGACACTGGGGGCGTCATCCGCTGATGCACCGCACGCAGTCCGTTGATTACGCGATCGTGTTGAGCGGCGAGCTGTATCTGGTGTTGGACGACGAAGATGTGCGGCTGACCGCGGGCGATGTCGTCGTCCAACGGGGCACCAATCATGCATGGAGCAACCGGTCAACGGAACGCGCAAGCATCGCGTTCATCCTGATCGATGGGGCGTTCGATCCCGACCTGGCGGAGGTGCTGCCATGAACTGCAGTTGCGGCGTGACCCGTCGCGGCTTGCTGTAGGGCCTGCTGCTGGGGCTATAGTGCCCCATCGCCACTACTGCGCCCATGCCGCGCCGCCAGGATCAACCGGCCCGCGGCCCGCGCTGCCCCCATGCAGCTCAATTCCCGACAGCTTCGCGCGTTTCTTCTGGTCGCCCAGCAGCGCAATTTTTCCCGCGCGGCGGACTTGCTCGGTGTCACGCAATCAGGCTTGAGCGTGCTCATTCGCGATCTGGAAACTCAGATCGGCTTCCGGCTGTTCGACCGCACTACCCGGCATGTGTCGCTCACGGAGTTCGGTGCGGAGTTCCACCCGGTGGTCGAACGCACGCTGGCGGATCTGGAATCGGCGGTGCATCGGATCGCGCGGTCGGCGTCGACGCAGGAACGCTGCCTGACCATCGGCGCGACGCAGTTCATGTCGACCTATGTGATGCCGGCCGCGATTGCGGAGTTCAACGCGTCGTCGAGGGGCGTGCAGGCGCGGCTGGTCGACAGCGACCGCGCCAATATCTGCCCCTTAGTGGAATCCGGCAAGCTGGATATGGCCGTGGGAATTTTCTTGCGGCCCGGCAGCGGCGTGCAGGGCGCGCCGCTGGTGCAAGGGTCGTTCTCGGCGGTGCGTGCAGGCCGTTCATCGAAGCGCGGCAAGGCCATCCCCTGGTCCGACCTGGCGCATGAAACGCTGATCCTGCTGCCCGATGACAATCCGATCCAGCAACGCGTGAACGAACAATTGAGCCGCATCGAGCGAGGCCATGCCGATCTGGTGTTCAACCACATCGAAACGCAGGTGGCGATGGCGGAGACAGGCGCGGGGGTGGCCGTCGTGCCGTCTCTGGCCCTGCCTGCGTTCCGGCGCCGCAAGATCCAGGTGCAGGCTTTGATCGACCCAATCGTTCCGCTTGAGATCTGGCAGATCTGGAACGGTGCGGGACGCCAGCGGGATGACATGGCGACATTCACGGATTTTCTGAAGCGCTATATCGCAGACTGGGCCGGGTGACGCGTCAATCACGCGAACGCAGCCGTGCAGGCGAATAGGCCTTCGAATGAGCCTTCGAATAAGCCTTTGAATGAGGTTGCGGACTTGCCTGCGTACGTGCACGCCTATCGGATGGCAGACGCGCGCGCAAGCAGGTCAACGTCAGCGTGACCAGAAGGGCCGCCAGGCACGTCAGGCAGATCCACATCAGCACGCCAAAGCTCCAGCCGTTTTGGGTGATGCAAATGGCTGCGGACGCAAAGGCCGAGAGGACGGCACCAAAGCGCAGGAACTGAATGCCAAGGCGCATGTTCCTGACGACACTTTGTGCTGACCCGCTGCGTGATGGGCAGCCGCCCTGTGCCAGGCCTTCAACCAGTTCTCGATGCGCGGACTGCGTCAACGCGATCGCGCCCCAGGCGACGAAGGAGCAGACCAAAGCAAGTGCCGAAAGCCAGGCGGTCACGTCGAGTCCCTTTTCGCAGCCGCGAGGGCGGAGCGATGCGGCACCGGGCGTTGCCGCACTTCCGACCCCCGCAGCCGCCGCGCCGCCCACGCCGCGATGATCGCAGCCACCAGCAGGGCGCCATCCACTCCCCACACGGCCACGGAGACAACACCCCCGCTCAGCCGGTAGGCGTCAGTCGTTGCAACATTCAAGGATACGCAAAGCACGGCCAGCACGGCAATCATCCACGCTTGTTCTCCCCATGCCCGGCCCCCTCGCAGCGCATGCACCAAGGCCATCATCCACACAATGAAGAACCCCCACACTTCCAGTTCCGCCCGCGTGGCACCGAACGCGCTCGTGCCGGCAGGCAAGAGACGATTTGCAGCCAGGTAGGCCAGCGTGGCGAGCAGGATGCCGGTCACGCCGGCGATCGTCGTCGCCTGGGCAACCCGCGGCCCGGCACTTTCCAGACCGACCTTTTGCTGCAAGACCTTCCGCTGCAAGACGTTTTCCTGCACGACATCCCGATGCCCCGCCCCTTGCAACCCCACGTTCGGCTTGCCCGCCCCGCCCACCGACCGCGACGCGAGCCAGAACACCATGCCGGTTGCGATCATCACGCAGCCCGTCAGGCCAAGGAGGAAATACAGCCACCGCAGCGGCCAGTGATGGAACTGGATGAAGTGCACGCCCGACAGGAACCGCTGCACGCTCATGACGGGTCCCGCGGAAAAGCGCGCCAGCAGTTCCCCGGTGGCGCCATCGAAATACAGCTGGTCGATGTTCATGGTGACCTCGCCAAAGTACGCGCGGCGCAGTTCGACGTAGCGGTTCGCGTCGCCCGGATTCCATACCCGCACGAAGTACGGCACGCCGCCACCCCACACAGCTCCAGCCTGCGCCGCCATTGCGTCAACGGATGCCAGGGGGCCTTGCGCAGCCACACCGGCCAGTGGCCGCGTGTACCGCCCATAACTTTGCGACTGGAACTGCGCCTTGCCTTTGGCGCCTTCCTGATATGCGGACTGGTAGGCGAAGGGAAAGTAGATGTTGAAGAAGATGACCAGGCCCGACAGCACGATAAGGAAGTGAAACGGCAGGCCCAGGACACCGGTGACGTTGTGCAGGTCGAGCGTGCTGCGCGGCAGGCGTTTGTCGGGGCGGTACGTAAAGAATTCCTTGAACACCTTGCGGTGGATGACGATGCCCGCAATCAACAGCAGCAGCATGGCCATGGATGCCGCGCCGACCAGCCATTTGCCGATCTCGTTCCACGACAGGTGCAGCCCGTAGTGGAAGGGAAAGAAGAAGCCGCTGGCGCCGAAGGTGCCGGGGTCGGGCAGCGGCGCCAGGGTGGCAGGGTCCAGCATCAAGACGACGGGTGGGCTGCCCGGGCGCAGCGCACTGAACCGCCAGGCCGGCGTGCGTGGGGTGGGCACGTCAATGCGCCACTGGCGCGCGTCGGGCGGCACCAGATGCCCGACGGCATCAACGACGGGGTCAAGGCGAAGCGGCCCGGGAACCGCGGCCAGCCGCGTGGCCGGCATCATCCAGCGATCCAGCTCGCGGTCAAACACGCTTAGCGTGCCCATCCAGAAAATGGCAAAGAGCAAGGCGCCAAACAGGATGCCGGCCCAGCGGTGGACCACGGTGTAACGCTGGCGAAGACCGGCCATCAGCGCAGCACTCCGACCAGACCGCCCACAACCGCAACCCCCAATCCCATCCACCCGCACAGGCAGGCCAGGCTGCCGCACGCGGACGCCCACAGCAGCAGGCCAAGATAGATCGCAAAGCCGGTCATGCCGGCCGTGACGACCGCTTCGGACGCAGGCATGCCCGCCCGCGCAAGGAGCTGGCCGAGCAACACGACGGCCATTCCGGTCAGCGCGTACCCGCCACCCACTGCAACACAGACAGCAACGCAAACGCGGACCCCGGCGCCGGCCCAAGCCCTGGCCCGAACGACTTCTCCAGCGCCGGCCCGAACGCCTTCTCCAGCGCCGACCCGAACGTTCTCACCCGCGCGCGCCCCTTTCCCAGCTCCCGCCATCGTCAGAACTTGAGCGAGTAGCCAACCGTGATGGTGCGGCCCCGTCCGGCAAAGTAGCGCAGCGGTTCGACCAGCGCGCTTTGCGAGTAGTAGGTGATGTAGTCGCGATTGAGCAGGTTGCCGACCGCGACGCGCACGGTGCCCTTGGGCAGCGCGTAGCTGGCGGCGGCATCCACCAGGGTGTAACCGCCAAAGTTCTTCTGCGGATCATCGAAGTCGCGGCTGATGGCGTGCTGCACCTGCAGGAACGAGCCGATGCGGTCATTCCACTGCGCGCTCCAGCTGGCGATCACCCGGTCGGGGGCGACGTTGAGTCCGTCCAGGCGGGCATCCAGCGAGCCATTGCCATCGCTGTCATAGCGGCCCTTGGTCTTGGAGTACGACACCTTGACCTTGTGGGCGCGATGGATCTGGTAGCCGATGCCGGCATCCAGGCCGTCGATGCGGTTTTCTTCGCGCGCCGTCATGAAGGCATCGCCGACGCGCACGACGCGCGCGCCGTAGTCGGAGCTGGACCGGAACAGGCTGGCGTTGACGTCCCACTGCCCGATCTTGTAGCGGCCACCCAATTCAATGCTTTTCGTGACGATGGGCGCCAGCGTGCTGAGGTTGCGGATGCCCTGCCCTGGCTGGTTGATCGATCGCAACACGCGGCCCACGTCGGGCATGCCGAAGCCTTCGGAGTAGCTGGTGTACAGGTTCAGGTCCTTGACCGGCTCGAACACCAGACCCACGTTGTACAGAGTCTTGTTGAAGTTGAGCTTGCCGCCTTCGACCGCGACGCCGTTGTAGCGGGCCAGGGTGCGGTAGCTGTCGATGGACAGATCGGCGTACTCGCGGCGCACGCCGCCATGCAGGGTCAGCGTGTCCAGCAGTTTGAACTCGCCCTGCGCGAACAGCGACAGGTTGCGGTATTCCGACGGCGGCACATACGTGCGGCCCGTGCCGTACAGGTCCTGCTTGCCTTCGTCGAACAGGGTGTCGAAGCCGGCGGTGACCTTGAGCCGTTTGTTGAACAAATCGTCTTTTGTCAGGCTGACCTTGCTGCCGGTCTTGGACGACACCGACCGCGACTGGTCGTACAGCGTACCCACCGGCGCATACCGCGCGTCCTGGAAGGTGGAGGAATTGTCGGCGCCGAACAGGCCTTCGAACTTCTGGTGGAAGACCATGGCCGACAGTTCCATGCCAGCCAGGTCGTAATGATTGTAGGTGGCGCTGGAGGTCCACACATCGTTCCAGGGCGCGGTGCCGGGCGGCGTTGCCTCGGTCGACGTGGTCGGGATCCCCCGCTCGCGATTGCCCGGCACCGCCGTGTAGTTCATCTTGGACTTGATGCGGTAATGGTTCAGCGAAAACTGCACCCGCTGGTTGTCGTCGATCCAGTAGCCGACCTTGCCCAGCAGGTCGCGTGACCGCGAGTCCATCAGGTCGCCCTGGGTGTTGTCGGCGCCAATGGAACGGCCTTCGGCATCACGATACAGGCCTTGATCTTCGACGCTGACGGCGAACAGATAATCGAAGTTGTCCTTGCGGCCGTCGGCCCGGTACGTGGCCTTGAAGCCGAGTTCGTCGCGACCGGGATGGGAGGTGGGGAACGTGGTCTGCACGTCCACATACTGGTTGAAGCTGCCGTTTTCCGGCCGCTTGGTGATCAGGTTGATCGTGCCACCGGTTGCGCCCAGTCCGTTGATGGCGTTCGCGCCCTGGATCACTTCGATGCGCTCCAGCATCGAAAAGTCGATGGTGTGTGCCTCGCGGCCGGTCGGCCGGATCGGATTGGATTGCGGCACGCCATCGATCAGAATCAGCGGGGTGCGGCCGCGCAGCGTTTCCCCGCTGCCGTTCATCTTGCCGCGGCTGGGGGTGTAGGACGGAATCAGGTTGCTCAGGGCATCCGACGAATTGGTCGAGATCGCCAATTGCTGGGCGATCTCGCGTTCGGGAATGATCTGCACGGTTTGCGGCGCCTTGGCCGCTTCCACGTTGGACCGCGATGCCGAGATGGTCACTTCATCCATCGCGGTGATGCGGGAGTCGCCGCCGGGTCCGGCAGCCGCAGCCGCGGCCGGGCCCGCCGCCGGCTTCAGGCGATAGCCAACCGCCGTCCGGTCGATGTCGAATCCCGTTCCGGCCAGCAACGCCGCAAAGCCGTCTTCGATGCCATACGTGCCTTTGAGCCCGGGCGACCGCACCGTCGTGGCCTGGCGCGCGTCCAGGGCGATGGACACGCCCGCTTCCTGTGCAAAGCGCGTCAGGGTCGGATTGAGCGGGCCGGCGGGAATGTCAAAGGTCCTGCCCTGTGCGCTGACGCTGATGGATGTGACGGCGCCCAGCAGGGCAACGGTGCACGGCAAGGCGCGTTGGAAGAGAGGCAGGCGGCGGCGCGGCGTCCGGGGTGGGCGTGATGTCACGGTAAAAAGCGTCCTGATTCGTTGGGTACACAGACAATGACGAACCAGACCAGAAAACCGGAACCGCCCGTGCTGATTTATTTGGCGTCAGTCGCCAGGCTTACCCAGACCCAGCGCGAGGCGACATAACGCAGGCGCAATTCCGGGAAGCTGATCTGCAGCAGACGCAGGGCTTCGTCAGGCTTGTCCAGCGGGAGGACGCCGGACACTTTCAGCGCGGCAAGCGATTCACTGTTGTAGCGGATGCCCCCGGACGGTGCCGGGCCAACTGCGCGAGCACTTCCGGCAAGGGCCGCTCGTCCAGTATCAGTTGACGCTGCTGCCAGCCGGCTTCGACGCGCCGGGCATCCAGGCTTTCGATCTGCCCGATACCTTGACGCGTCACCTGCACCCGCTGGCCGCCCTGCACTACGACGCTGGCTGGCCCGCCTGTCGGCTCGGACAGTGTGTTCTCGACCACCACCTGCGACTCGAACATCTCGAGGTCGGTCCGGCCATTCGCATAACTGACCAGAAAGCGAGTGCCCAGCGCGCGAATGCGGGTATCCGGCGTTTCTATGACGAAGGGCCGCGAGGTGTCCTTGGCCACGTCCACCCGGATATCGCCGCCCAGCAGCTCGACCGTCCGGCGCGATGCATCGAACCGCAGCTTGATGGCGCTGGCCCCGCTCAGGCTGATGCGCGTGCCGTCGGACAGGGTCTGCTCGAGCCATTCACGCTCGGAACTGCGCAAGTCGGCCTGCAGCAGGCCGGGCGCCGACAGTAGGCCACTGAAGCCGGCCACGCCCGCCAGAACCACGATCCCGGTCAGGACCGCGCCAGCCTGAAGCACGGTGCGGCGGCGGCGCTTTCCGGCCCGGGCCGCGTCCAGCGCCGCGCGCGCCGGGCGCCCATCGTCGCCACCGCGACGACGCACCGTGTCGACCTGTGCAAGAAAGCCTTCGATGCGCGCCGCAGCCTGGGCATGACGGGTATCCGCCGCCCGCCACGCGCGAAACCCCTGTTCGGCCCGGGCGCGTTCGCCGGGGTCGTCGCAGGTCAGCAGCACCATCCATTCGGCGGCCTGCTCCGCAACCGTCTGCATTTTGCGTGGGGCAGGCACTCAGTCGTCCATCAGGAATTGGCAGTGCGTCAGGGCCTGCGCCAGATATTTCCGCACCATCCGTTCGGACACGCCGAGGTGCCCAGCGATATGGCTTTGCGTTTCGCCATCCAGGTAATGCAGCAGGAAGGCCTGCCGGGGCTTGTCGGCGAGGCCGTCCAGAACCGCCTCGATCTGGCTCAAGGCCTGCACGGTTTCCAGGATCTGTTCGGGTGACGGATAGACCGGAAGGTGCGCGGCGGCCAGCCCCAGTTCGTGCAGATAGGCGTCTTCGATGCGCTTGCGGCGCGCGCGATCCGCCATCAAGTGGCTGGCGGTGGTCACCAGCAACGCCCTGGGCTCACGGATGCCCAGCAAGGTATCGCGCGAGGTGATGATCCGAAGAAAAGTGTCTTGCGTCAGGTCGGCGGCATGGTCGGCGGACCCGAGCTTGCGGCGCAGCCAGCTGAACAGCCAGCCCCGATGCTCGCAGTAGAGGGTAGTCACCTGATCCTGCAATGGGGTCCCCTCCGCGAAAATGATTGCCGCCGCACCCTCCAAATGAGGATGAGAATGATTAACGGCGCATTATATCCCCATGCTCGACAGCCCCTTCGCCGCCCAGTTATAGACTCTATGGCAATTCCTTGACTAACCCCTTCGGGTCTTTTCCCCTTTAATGGGACGAGTTGCCCGCTTCGGGTAAACGAGGCCCCCATGTATCCCATTTCCGACTTCGTGGCCGCGCTTGGCCCGATCGCGTCTACCACGGACCCCATCAGCCTGCGGGCAAAGAGCCGCGACCGGTATGCGGTCAGCCCCATGCTCAAGACCATGCTCGAAGGCAAACGCGCGGACGTGGTGGTGAGCCCGGCCAGCAAGGCCGAGCTGATCCAGGTGGTGGCAGCGGCGGCAAGATTCCGGATCCCCATCACCACGCGCGGCGGCGGCACGGCCAACTACGGCCAGAGCGTGCCGCTGCACGGCGGCATCCTGCTGGACATGAGCGGCGTGGCAGGGGTGCTATGGACGCGCCCTGGCGAGATCCGGGCTTTGGCGGGCACCATCGTCGACGACATGGACAAGGCAGCCAAGGCCACGGGGTGGGAACTGCGCATCTTCCCGACCACCAAGACCACGGCTACGATCGGCGGCTTTCTGGCGGGCGGCACGGGCGGGATCGGCAGTGCGTCGTGGGGCGTGCTGCGCGACCGCGGCAACATTACGGCGGTCGAGGTCATCTCGATGGAAGAAACGCCGCGTGTGATCGAACTGCGCGGCCGCGACGCCCGCATGGTGCATCACGCCTATGGCGCGAATTGCATCATCAGCGAGGTCGAGATGCCGCTGGCCCCGGCCTGGGACTGGCTGGAAGCCATCGTGACCTTTCCGGACTATATCGACACGGTCAAGTTCGGAGTGGCGCTGGGCAACGAAGACGGGATCGTCAAGAAGCTGCTATCGGTGCAGGAATGGCCCACGCCGCGCCTGGTGGGCGTGCTGGGTGACCTGGTGCCCGAAGGCCATTCGATGATCTCTTGCATGGTCTCGTCGTTGTGCCGCCAGGATTTCGAAGAACTGGTCGCGGAACACGGCGGCCATCTGGCGTCGGTCTGCCGCGAGAAACAAGGGCCCTATGCGGTGCCCATGTACGAGTTCGCCTACGGTCATGCGCTGCGGCAGGTCCAGAAATCGGACCCCCGCCGCACGTCAGTCGAAGGCTTTTTCAAGAGCGACGATCTCGTTGGCCTGGTGCGGCGCGTGCACGACAAGGTGGACGGCATGGGACCGATGCGCATGGAGTTGCGGCGCTGGGGTGGCGCGCTGGTGGGCAGCGGATCGCCGTACGTGATCTTCGAGAGCGAAGCGCAGATGGCGCGGCTGGTCGAGATCATGCAGGCCGAGGGCGTGAGCGTCGCCAATCCCCACACGTCGTCCGTGCGGTCCGTCGGCAAGAAGGAAGTGAGTGAGCGCGACATTGCGTTCAAGCGGGACATGGACCCATATGGCCTGCTGAACCCGGGCCGTTTCGATGCGGATGGCAAGGACGAGGCATTTTCGGCCACTCTGCCGACCGACAGCTGGATGTACCGCAAGGCCGTGTAAAGGGGGCGGCCGCGCGCCGCGCCCAGGATCTGTCATCTGATTTTCAAGGAATGCCGTGACGTACCCGATAGCCGAGTTTTGCGCCGACGTGGGCGATGTGCCCCATGCCACCGACGCGATGACCATCCGCAAGAAAAGCCGCGACCAATTCGCGGTCAGCCCCCTGCTGCGCCAGTCGCTGGCCGGCCGGGTGGCCGACGTGGTGGTCTCGCCGCGCAGCAAGGACGACGTGCTGAAGATCATCAAGGCAGCGGTCAGGCATCGCATTCCCCTGACCGCGCGCGGGGCGGCACCGCCAACTACGGCCAGAGTGTGCCGCTGCAGGGCGGCATCCTGCTGGACATGACCGGCCTGAGCGGCATCGTATCGATCAGCGAAGGCAATGTCCGGGCGCTGTCCGGCACCTGCATGGCGGACATCGACAGGGCCGCCCGCGAGAAAGGCTGGGAGATGCGCATCCACCCGTCGACGCGTTCGGTATCGAGCATTGCCGGCTTCGTGGCCGGCGGCAGCGGCGGCATGGGCAGCTGCCAGTGGGGCATGCTGCGTGACCGCGGCAACATCACCGCCATGGAGGTGGTCAGCGTCGAAGCCGAACCGCGCTTCGTGGAATTGCGCGGCCGCGATGTCGAACTGGTGCATCACGCCTACGGCACCAACGCCATCATTACCGAAGTCGAAATGCCGACCACCCCTGCCTGGACATGGAAGGAAGTGATCGTGGCGTTTCCGGAATTCCTGGCGGCTTCCCGCTTCGGGGTGCAGCTGGCGTCGGAACCGGCGATCACGAAGAAGCTGATCTCGTTGCAGGAATGGCCCGTGGCGCGCCTGATGACGGCGCTGGGCGACATCGTTCCCGATGGCCACACGATGGTCAATTGCATGATTGCGGCGCCGACCCTGGACGCGTTCAAGGGCCTGGTCGACGACTTTGGCGGCAGCATCGTCCACGAAAGCCTGGAAGGCCAGGGATTCTACGGCGCGCCGATCTACGAATTCGCCTACGGCCACGGCCTGCGTCAGATCCAGAAGGGCCAGCCGACCTACACCGGTCTTCAGGGCATGTTCCCGGCCAACGACCTGCTGCCGACCATCGAGCGGGTGCACGCGGCCTGGCGCGGTACGGCGCCGCTGCGAATGGAAGTGTTCCTGAGCCAGGGCGAGGTGGTGACCATGGGTTCACCCGGCATCGTGTACGAAAACGAAGCGCAGATGGCGGCGATCGTGGCGAAGCTGCAGGGCTTTGGCGTCAAGGTGGCCAATTCCCACACGACGGGCGTACGCGAAGTCGGCATCAAGCAGTTCGATGACCGCGATGCAGTCTTCAAGCGCAGCATGGATCCGCACAAGCTGCTGAATCCGGGCAAGCTGGATTTCGATGACATTCCATCGTCCGACAGCCGGTCGTCCCTCCCCACCCAAGGATGGAGCTTCCGCAAGGCCGGTTGAGCCTACAATGTCGGCCGAATACCCGGTTTTCCTGGCCACACGCCCCGGGTAAGCTCCCCTTTCATCGATCGCACGCATTCGGTTACGGTCTGTTTGACCACGTTTACCGACTGGGCCCTGTCTCGGACTAAAATCCGGCGCATGAAAATCGTAATGAACGGGGAATCGCGCACGATCGAGGTCCCCACCTCTGTCGCGGATCTGATCCAAACGCTGGGCTACGCGGGTAAACGCGTAGCTGTCGAGCGCAATGGCGAGATCGTGCCGCGCAGTGTGCATCAACAAACCATGCTCGCCGACGGTGATCACCTTGAGATCGTCGTCGCGGTCGGCGGAGGCTGACATGACTAATTCCGATATCCTGCGCCCGGCGCCCTTCAATGGACTCGCCACGCTGGCGACCGCCCCGGCCAACGCGGCGACGGCTGCGACCGCTCACATCCGCAGCTTCGTGCACCGCCGGGGCCACATCACGCTGGGCCAGAAAGAAGCGCTCGATACGCTGCTCGACAAGTGGTCGATCACGTACACCGACCGCCACCTGCCCGTCGCGGCGACGTTCGGCCGCGAAGCGCCGACCGTGCTCGAGATCGGTTTTGGCATGGGCGAGACGACCGAAAAGATCGCGCTGGCCAAGCCTGAACTGAATTTCATCGGCGTGGAAGTGTTCAACGCCGGTGTGGGCGCCATGCTCAAGCGTATCGAGGCATCGAATCTAAGCAACGTGCGCATCATCCAGCACGACGCGGTCGAAGTGGTGCGTGACATGATCGCGCCGAACTCGCTGGCCGGCGTGCACGTGTACTTTCCCGATCCGTGGCCCAAGAAGCGCCATAACAAGCGCCGGCTGATCCAGTCGGCCTTCGTGTCGCTGCTGGCCAGCCGCATTGCGCCGGGCGGGTACCTGCACTGCGCCACCGACTGGGAAAATTACGCCGAACAGATGCTGGACGTGCTGTCCCGCGAACCGTTGCTGGCCAACACGGCGGACGGCTTTGCCGAGCGTCCGGCCTGGCGTCCCCAGACCAAGTTCGAAACCCGCGGCCTGCGCCTGGGCCACGGTGTGTGGGACGTGATCTTTGAACGCCCGCAGTTCTCGCGGTTTACACCGGCGTTGCCGACGGTGACGCCGTAATTCGGGCTGACGGCGGGCGGGTTCGCCGGCAATGACAAGGGGCGCATTCTGCGAAGAAAGCGCCCCTTTCGTTTGGTTGGCCCCAGGTGCAGCCTGCAGGTGCGCCCTGCTCAGGCCACCGTCAGCAAGCGCGTCAGGGTTCCCGGATCGTCCAGCAAACTCTGGCTGGACGACGCATGCACGATCTGCCCGCGCTCCAGCACGATGGCCTGCCGGGTCAGGGCCAGCGCCAGCCTGGCATGCTGTTCCACCACGATCACGGCCATTTGTGAGTCCTCGACCAGGCGGCGGATCACCCTGGTCAGTTCCTGCACGATGATCGGCGCCAGCCCTTCCATCGGCTCGTCCAGCAGGAGCAGGCTGGGATTGACCATCAGCGCGCGCGCAATCGCCAGCATTTGCTGTTCGCCACCCGACAGCTGATTGCCCATGTTGCGCCGCCGTTCCTTGAGCCGCGGAAACGCAGCATAGACCTTTTCGACATTCCACGGCCCCGGCCGCGCGACGGCCGTCAGGTGTTCTTCCACCGTCAAGGACGGGAACATATACCGTTCCTGCGGCACCCACCCCAGGCCACGGCTGGCCCGCTGATGCGTGGGCACCGCCGCCAGGTCGCCGCCTTTCCAGGTCAACGAACCGCCATGCAGGCGCGTGATGCCCATCAGGGTGACCAGCAGCGTGGTCTTGCCCATGCCGTTGCGTCCGAGCAAGGCCAGGCTGTCGCCTTCCCGCAAGGACAATGAGATGTCTTCGAGCACGACCGCATCGCCATAGCCGGCGCTGACGTGATCCAGCCGCAGCAGCTCAGCCATGCTGTCCGTCTCCGAGATAGACTTCTTTTACCCGAAGATCGGCGGCGATCTCGGCCGGCGTCCCTTCCACGAGTTTCTGCCCGCCCACCATCACCGTGATGCGGTCCGCGAACTTGAACACCAGCCCCATGTCATGCTCGATGAACAGAATGGTCACATCGCGCGGCAGGTCGGCAATGACCGAGAACAGCTCGGTGCTTTCGCCGGTCGGCACGCCCGCGGCCGGCTCATCCAGCAGCAGGATGCGCGGCCTGGTGGCCAGGGCCAGGGCGATCTCGACCAGCCGCTGGCGGCCGTAGGCCAGGTTGCGGGTGAGCGTGTGCGCATCGTCCTGCAAACGCAATGAGGTCAACAGGGCCATGGCTTCGTCGATCTCGGCATGATGGCGCGCGACCGTCTTGTGCCAGGTGCGTCCGATGCCTTTCCGTTCGCAGATCGCCAGCACGACAGAATCGAGCACGCTCAATCCTGGGAACAAGGTGTTGATCTGGAACGTGCGCGTCATGCCGCGTTTGACGCGTGCATGTTGCGGCAGCCCGGTAATGGCCTCGCCTTCCAGGAAGATGCTGCCTGCCGTGGGACGCAGGGCCCCGGTCAGCAGGTTGATCAGCGTCGTCTTGCCGGCCCCGTTGGGACCGATCAGCGCATGCCGCGCCCCGGTCTCGAACGACAAGGTCATGTCGTGGACGGCGCGGAAATCCCCGAAGGCCTTCCCCAGCCCTTCGGTACGCAGGGCGACGGTCATGGACGGCCTCCAGATGACGGACGACGGCCTTGGGGGCTGGCAGTTTGCGTCGCCGTGGTCATGGCCTTGCTACGGTCATTGCGCGAGCGTACCCGCGTCAGCGCACCCATTACGCCACCGCGTGCGAACAGCACCAGGCAGACCAGAAGCAGGCCGAGCCAGAACTGCCAGTACACCGCGCTGAGATTGGACAACTGGTCTTGCAGCACCATGAAGATCGCCGCGCCGATCAGCCCGCCGTACAGATACCCTGCCCCGCCCACCACCAGCATGATCAGGATTTCCGCCGAGCGGGTAAAGCTGAGCACGTCGATGCCGACGAATTGCGTGGTCTGCGCCAGCAGGCCGCCGGCCACCCCCGCCAGCGCCGCCGACACGGTGTACACCGCGGCCAGCCGCCCGGCTACCGACACGCCGATCGCGGGCATGCGTTTTTCGCCTTCGCGGATGCCCTTCAGGCTGAGCCCGAAAGGCGACCGGACGATGCGGCGCGCCAGCAGGAACATCAGCAGCACCACCACCAGGATGTAGACGTAGGCGGTCGTGCCGTCGAAGCCGAATTCAAAGCGGCCCAGCAGCGGCTTCATCTCGACGCCGCTCAGGCCATCGACCCCACCCGTCACATCGTGCAGGCGGTTGGCGGCTTCATAGAGCATGAGGCCGATGCCGAGCGTGACGATCAGCCGCGTCAGATCCTTGCCACGCACGATCAGGGCACTGGTGATCAGCCCGGCCACCGCGGCCACGGCGGCGGCGGCGATCAGACCGCTGATCGGCTCGCCCCAGCCATGCTTGGCCAGCAGGCCGGCCGTGTAGGCGCCCAAACCAAAGAACGCGGCATGACCCAATGAAACGATTCGCGCGTAGCCCAGGATCAGGTCGAGCGACAGCGCGAACAGGCCGGCGATCAGGATCTGGCCGCCCAGGGTGCGGTAGCCCGGAAACAGGAAGAAGGCCGCGACCGGCACCAGCCAGAAGAGCACCTCGGCCCAGACCATCGACCGGGCCGGCGCCACGTTTGCGGCGGCGACGGCGTTGGCCGTATCCGATGACGTCAGGGTGGCCGCAGGCGGAACGGTCTTGCGGATGTCCGGGTTCATGACCGTTTCCCGAAAAGGCCGTTGGGAAACACCACGAGGGTCACGACCATGATGAAGTAGATGACGAAGGATCCGACTTCCGGCACATAATATTTGCCCGCCACGTCGAACAGCCCCAGAAGGATGGCGGCCACCAGCGGACCCGGGATGCTGGCGCCGCCGCCGACCGCGACCACCAGCAGGAAATACACCATGTACTTGAGCGGAAAATTGGGATCGAGGCCCAGCATGTTGATGGCCAGTCCGCCGCCCAATGCGGCCAGCGCCGAGCCCAGCGCAAACGTCACGCTGAAGACGCGTTCGACATTGATGCCCAGGCCCTTCGATGCGACCGGGTTATCGACCGACGCGCGGACCTGCGCACCGAAGCGCGTGCGCTCGAGCAGCATATGCAGCGCCACGGTAATGACCAGCACGACGGCAATCAGGAACAGCCGGTAAGACCCCAGCTGCACGCCGAACAGCGAAACCTGTCCGGTAATGAAGGCCGGCAGCGACACGGGCTGCTGGCTGGGTCCGAAAAAGTAGGCCGCGGTGGCGACGGACATGAACACGAGGCCGATGGTGAACAGCACCTGATCCAGGTGCGTCGCGTCATACAGCCGGCGATACAAGGTGCGCTCCAGCAGCACGCCCACGATCGCGCCGACGAATGGCGAGACCGCGAGCGCCGCCAGGAAAGGCATCCCCAGCCGGGTCATGCCCATCACGCAGACATAGCCGCCCAGCATGGCGAACGCGCCATGGGCCAGGTTGATGAAGTTCATGAGGCCCATCGTGACCGACAGGCCGATGCTGATCAGGAACAGCAGGCAGCCATACGCCACCCCGTCGAAGACGATTCCGATGACGTTGGCCGCCATGGTTACTTGCCGGGGTCTTTGACGTCGGCAATCTTGTCGAATTCGACGTTGTACAGCCCGCCGTTGACCCGCTCCACCTTGCGGATATAGATGGTCTGGACCACGTCACGCGTGTCGGCATCGATGGTGATCGGGCCACGCGGGCTAATGATCTTCATGCCCTTGAGCGCACCCATGATCGCATCGGCATCCACCGAACCCTTGGTCTTTTTCAGCGACTCGTAGATCGCGGCCATGCCGTCATAGCCGGCGGCGGCCATGAAGTTCGGGCGCTTCTGCGTGCCGTTCACGTCGGCATAGGCTTTCAGGAAAGCCTTGTTCTCGGCCGAGTCATGGGCAGCCGAGTAGTGGAAGGACGTGGTCAGGCCCAGGGTGGGGTCGCCCATCGCATCGAGCACGCCGTCATCGGTGATGTCGCCGGTGGCGATCAGCTTGATGCCGGCTTCGGCCAGGCCGCGTTCCTTGTAGGTCTTCATGAAGGCGATGCCCTGCTCGCCGGCGGGCAGGAACAGGAAGACGGCTTCGGGCTTCGCATCTTTCGCGCGTTGCACGAAGGGCGCGAATTCGGGGTTCTGCAGCGGCACCCGCACGCCGCCGACGATCTCGCCACCCGCTGCCTTGAAGGCCTTGGTGAACGCGGCTTCGGCATCGAGACCTGGGCCGTAGTCGGAGATGACGGTATAGACCTTCTTGATGCCGTTCTTGAACGCCCACTGCGCGAGCGGTTCGGTGACCTGCGGCAGCGTCATCGAGACGCGCGCGATGTAGGGCGACTTGGTGGTGATGATCGATGTGGCCGCGTTCATCACGATCATCGGCTTCTTGGCTTGCGTGGCCACGGGCGCGACGGCCAGTGCGTTCGGCGTCAGGCCGAAGCCCACCAGGAAGTCGACCTTGTCGCGCGTGATCAGGTCGCCGGCGAGCCGCTTCGCAATGTCGGGCGACGGGCCGGTCGTGTCCTTCTGGATGATCTCGATTTTCTTGCCGGCGACGGTGTCGCCATGCTGCTTCATGTAGGCCTTCATGCCCCCATGGATCTGCTGGCCGTACTCGGCAAAGGGTCCGGAGAACTCGGCGATCAGGCCCAGTTTGACCGTGTTCTGTGCAAGAGCGGGCGTGGCGGCAAGCGAGAAGGCGGCGGCCGTGACCAGCGCGCCAAGGGTGTGCCTGAGCTTCATGACTGTCTCTCCTGTCTGGTCGCGCGGAGGGCGCCAGCATCGTATCGTTATCAGAGGCGCCCTGCCGCGGCGCTGCCGGCCCCGGGAAAACACCAGGGTCCGACGCCTGCCATGACGCGCCTCATGGGCTGCATAGTAGAGGGGCGTAAACAATAACTCAATCCACTAATCCTGATACGGTGTATCAGCCTCAGTGATGCGACGAGACAGGCGGAAAACCCCGTGGAACGCTTCGACTACAACCTGTTCCGCGTGCTGGCGGCGGTGCATGACACGGGCAATGTCAGCCGCGCCGCGCAGATGCTGGGCATGAGCCAGCCGGCTGTCAGCATGGCGCTGGCGAAGCTGCGCAAACAGTTCAACGACCCTCTGTTCGTGCGGACGGCGCACGGCATGGACGCGACGCCGCTGGGCCGCCAGTTGGGCGCGCGGGCGCAGGCGCTGGTGATTCTGGCCGAGCAGGGATTGCGCCATGACGCCATCTTCGATGCGTCGTCCTTCCGGGGTACCTTCACGATTACCCTCAGTGACGTCGGCGAGATGGTGTTCGTGCCGCGCCTGCTCGAGCAGATCCGGCAGCGCGCGCCCATGGCGTCATTGCGGTCGGTGGCGGCATCGCCGCGCGACACCGAAACGGGACTGGAGAACGGATCGATCGACCTGGCGGTGGGGTACTTCCCGGATCTGAAGGGCCGTCTGCTGTTGCAGCAGCGGCTGTTCACGCACTACTTCCTGTGCATCGCGCGGGCCGACCATCCGATCGCGGGCGAGACGCTGACGATGGCGCAGTTCCTGGCCTGCGAGCATGCCGTCGTGCAGGCCGAGTCACGCACCCAGGAATTGTTCGAACGCTTCCTGTCGCGCAAGTCGATCGAGCGGCGCATTGCGCTGCACACGCCGCACTTCATGAGCCTGCCCTTCATCGTTGCCCGGTCCGACCTGATCGCGACCGTGCCCCACGCGTTGGCGTTGGGCTACACGCGCAGTTTCGAGAACCTGAAGTTGATGCGTCCGGAACTTGCGCTGCCGCGTTTCGACCTGCGCCAGCATTGGCACAAACGATTTAACAATGACCCAAAGTGCCGATGGCTGCGGTCACTGGTGTCCGAGCTGTTCAACGACAAGGAAGACGAATGGGTGGAGACGGCCAGGCCGGCCGCGAAGGGCAATGGCCGGGCCACGGCTGGCAGCAGCAAAGGCGGCGCGGCGCGCCAAGGAGCGGCCCCACGCAAGGGGGCGAGCGCAGGCCCGACGGCGCGTCAGAACTTCGAGACGCGCTCCAGGATTTCCTCGCCATAGGCTTCGAGCTTGCGCGCGCCCACGCCGCTGACACCGCCCAGCTCGTCGATGCTGGACGGCCGCGCCAGCGCGATCTCGCGCAGCGTGGCGTCATGAAAGATGACATACGCCGGCACGCCGTGATTGCGCGCCACTTCGCCCCGCCAGGCACGCAACGCCGTGAACAAGGCTTCGGCCTCGGGTGGCAGATTGACCGCGACCTTGGCCTTGCCGCCACTGCTCTCACGCGATTTGCCGGGCTTGGCCAGTTCACGCCGCAGCATCAAGGTGCGTTCGCCCTTCAGCACCGCGCGGCTGTCTTCCGTCAACGCCAGCGTGCCATAGGATTCGTGATCCACGGCCAGGAGCCCCTGCGTGATCAACTGCCGCAGCACGTTGCGCCAGTCCTTTTCGGACAGGTCGGCGCCGACTCCGAACACGCTCAATTCGTCGTGCTGGTATTGCGTGACACGGTCAGTCTTCTTGCCGCGCAGGATGTCGATGACGTGACCCGAGCCATACCGCTGGCCCCGTTCTTTCCACAACCGATACACGGCTGACAGGATCTTTTGCGCCGCCTGCGTGCCGTCCCAGGTCTGCGGCGGTTCCAGGCAGGTGTCGCAGTTGCCGCAAGCCGTCGCCTTCTGCCCGAAGTAGGCCAGCAGCCGCACGCGCCGGCACTCGACCGTCTCGCACAGGCCCAGCATGGCGTCGAGCATGGCGCCCAGCCGGCGCTTGTAGGCGTCATCGCCAGTGGACTCGTCGATCATGCGGCGCTGCTGCATGACGTCCTGCAGGCCATAGGCCATCCACGCCTGCGCGGGCAGGCCGTCCCGGCCGGCGCGACCCGTTTCCTGGTAATAACCCTCCACCGACTTGGGCAGATCCAGGTGGGCCACGAAACGCACATCGGGCTTGTCGATGCCCATGCCGAATGCAATGGTGGCGACCATCACGACGCCGTCTTCACGCAGGAAGGTCGACTGATTGGCGGCGCGGATCGCCTGGTCCAGACCGGCGTGATAAGGCAAGGCGCGAATGCCCTGCGCGGACAGGAATTCAGCCGTTTCCTCGACCTTGGCCCGCGACAGGCAGTACACGATGCCGGCATCACCCGGATGTTCCGTCGTCAGGAATTCCAGCAGTTGCCGCCGCGGATCATTCTTTTCGACGATGCGATAGCGGATGTTCGGCCGGTCGAAACTGGACACGAAGGCCCGGGCGTTGTCCAGCCCCAGCCGCTGGGCGATCTCGACCCGCGTGGCGTCGGTTGCCGTGGCCGTGAGGGCGATGCGCGGCACGTCGGGCCAGCGTTCATGCAGGGTCGACAGGCCCAGGTATTCGGGCCGGAAATCATGGCCCCATTGCGATACGCAATGCGCCTCGTCGATTGCGAACAACGCGATGCGTCCACGATCGAGCAAGGACAGGCAGCGGTCGGTCAGCAACCGTTCCGGGGCCACGTACAGCAGGTCCAGTTCGCCCGACAGGAAGGCCTGTTCGACCTCGCGCACGCGCGCGAAATCCTGCGTCGAATTCAGGAAAGCCGCGCGCACGCCCAGCTCGGTCAGGGCATCGACCTGATCCTGCATGAGCGCGATCAGCGGCGACACCACCACCCCCGTGCCCGCGCGCACCAGGGCAGGCACCTGATAGCACAGCGACTTGCCGGCGCCCGTCGGCATCAGCACCAGGGCGTCGTTGCCGGCCACCACATGATTGACGATTTCCTGCTGGGGATGCCGGAACGCGTCGTATCCGAACACCCGCTGAAGCACTTCCAGCGCCTGTTCTTCCAGGCTCTGGTCTTCCAGCGCGTAATCGTCATCAAACATGCGGAGCGGCTCCGGTGGAGTCGGCGGGATGATTGGGCAGGCGGGACATGGCCTGGGCCAGGTCCGCAATCAGGTCGTCCGGATCTTCCAGCCCGATGTGCAGGCGCACCGCCGGACCTTCCGGATTCCAGTTCGTTGCCGTGCGGATCGATGCGGCATGCACGACCGTGATCAGGCTTTCGAACCCGCCCCAGCTCGAACCGATGCCGAACAGCGCAAGGGCATCGACGAAGGCGTTCAGTGCGGCGTCGTCCACCGGCGGCTTGAGCACGACCGAGAACAGGGCTGCGGCGCCGCGAAAGTCGCGCTTCCAGATGGCATGCCCCGGATGGCTGGGGAGCGCGGGGAACAGCACGCGGCTGACCTCCGGCCGTGTCTCGAGCCATTCGGCCACGCGCAAGGCATTGACCTGCTGCTGCTTGAGCCGCACGCCCATGGTCCGCAGGCCGCGCAAGGCCAGATAACAATCGTCGGGACTGACGCTGTAGCCAAAATCGGCCACCGTCTGCCGCACGGGTTTCCAGTACCGTTCCGTCGTGGTGACGACGCCCATCATGATGTCGGAATGCCCGCCGATGTACTTGGTCGCTGCCTGGATGGACACGTCGATGCCGATCTCGAAGGGCGACTGGAAGTACGGCGTGGGCCAGGTCTGGTCCGCCAGCACCGAAATGTCGCGGGCGTGCGCGGCGGCCGCGATGGCGGGGATGTCCTGCACTTCAAAGGTGAGCGATCCTGGCGATTCGCAGAACACCGCGCACGTGTTGTCGCGCAGCAGATCGGCAATGCCGGCGCCGATCAGCGGGTCGTAATACTCGACCTCGACCCCCAGCTTTTCCAGTTGCCGCGTGCAGAAGGTGCGCGTGGGCCCATAGACCGAATCGACCATCAGCAGGTGGGTGCCCGGCCGCGCGAAGGTCATCAGCGCGACGACCACCGCCGAAAAACCATTGGGCGTGGCGACCGCCTGGAACCCGCCTTCCATTCGGGCGACGGCTTCTTCGAACGCATAGGTGGTGGGCGTGCCATGACGGCCATACCGCACCGACTTGCCGTAGGGATCCTTGGGCGTCTCGTAGGCGTCCAGGGTGGGAAACACGACGGTGGACGTGCGGAACACCGGGGTGTTCACCATGCCGTCGTGGTCGTCAGGGGACCGGCCGGCATGCGCCAGCAAAGTATCGCGTTTGTGCATACGGCATTATAAGCCCCGGGGACGCCCCCTTGGCGCTGCGCGCGTCCCCAGGGGGCGGCACTGGCGGACTGGCGGAGCCAGATCCGCTGTGCCCCAGACAGGCAGCGCATCTGGCCACGGGCTTCGCTTCGGGCGGGTGTGGTTTCGTGGACTTGCGCGGCGTCAGTCAAGTGCCCGGCGGGGGTTTTGCCGTGGGGATCACTCCGAATGGATGCAAATGGCTTAGCGGCCCGGGGCGGTGGTCGAAGGAGATGTGGCGGGGGACGAGGGCATCTTGGTGGTGGGGGCGGAGGACGGTGCGGGGGATGGCGTGGGCGCCATCGTGGGCGTGGGGGGCGTGCGATCCGGGACCTTGCGGCCGCACCCGGCCAGGGCGCCAGCGGTCATGAGGGCTACGGCCAACCATTGCGATGTGCGAGTCATGGGTCTCCCCCGGAATTGTCATCGTTGAACGGTGACTGTAAACCCGCAACGCTGCGGCGGGTGATACAGGGTGTAGGCGGGCAATGACAGGCGCTACGCGTGTCCCTGCGCGACGGCTCTGACGGCATCAGAACGGGGCCCGTTCGCTGGACGGTACCGGCGGTTGGCGAACGCGCAACGTATTGGACACGATAGACGCGAAGCCGCAGAAGGCCGTCAACTCGGCGATGGCCCTGTCACTGAAGACCTGTTTCAACCCACCGAACACGGTGTCGTCGACCGGGCCCGACTGCGCCAATGTCTCCGCCAGTTGCCAGGCCGCATGGAACGCCAGGTCGGCATCCCGCGGCGGCTCAACGCCCGATTTTAGGGCATCGAGAACATCGATCACCAGGCCCGCTTCCACGGCCTTGTCGACATGACGCACCCACTGGTACCGGCATTGGTGGCGCCGCGCGTTCCAAAGGAACAACCCTTCCGTTACGCGCCGTGGAAGGTCGCCCTGCCACAATGCCGTCGACAAGGCGTCGAAAGCATTTGCAACGTCCGGACTGTGCACAAGCAGGCCATAGGGCGCGGCCACTGTGCCTTTGCGCGTCAGGATGCCTGCCCGACACGCTTTGGCAGGCGCTGGCAAGGTCTCGTCCAGGTCGGGGTATCGATCGGTGGAGGTAATCATCGGATAGGCGGATTCAGATTGAGTTTGGCTTGGGATATAGTCAGGCGATAAACGGAAGAACAACAATGGTCAGAAAGACCGCGCCCCCTTGGGCCGAGACCCCATCCCGACAGACGCTGGCGGACCGATTGCAGGTCAATTCCTGGCGTTTCAAGAATGAACTTTTCGAAGTGCATTCCGGACGCCCGATCACCTTGCACAAACACATGCATGACGACTTCCAGATCGCGGTCAATACACGCGGGCCTGGACGATACGTATGTGATGGCAAGCGCTGGGACGCGCTTCCAGGGGACATCGTTGCGGTGCACCCGGGCGAGGTGCACAGCACGGTGGGCGACTGCGAACGCCCCGGCAACGAACCCGCCCTGTTGCTGTACATCAGCGAGTCGCGGCTTCGGTCGGTGGCGTCGGGGCTGGCAGGCCGCCCGCCGTCGGCGATTGGCTTTGGCCAGCGGGTCTTCCGGGATGCGCAACTGGCCATGCAGCTGACCCGCGCGCACACCAAAAGCGCCGAATGTGAATCGGAACTGGCTAAGGACAGCTGGATCCTGCAGACGATTTCGGCGCTGTTGTTGCGCCACGCGTTCGACCCGCGGCACCTGCCCGAACGCCTTCCGCAGGAGAAGAAGCGGGCCGAGCGCGCACGCGACTTCATCTCGGACCACTACGCCGACAACATCAGTCTGGATCGGCTCGCCGATATCGTTCAATTGAGTCCTTTCCAGCTTTGCCGGGTATTCAGCCGCGAGTACGGACTGGCGCCGCACAGCTACCAGACCGCCATGCGGGTCGATCGTGCCAAAGTGCTGCTTGCCAGCGGGACCGCACCCGCCGATGCTGCCGCGGCCACCGGCTTCTACGACCAGAGCCATCTCAACCGGCATTTCCGGCGCATCGTCGGGGTGACTCCGGGCCGCTATGCGGCGGCGCGTTAGTCCAGGAGCTGGATACCGGCTTCACGGATGACATTGCGCCACTTCTTCACTTCACTTTCGGTCAGGGCGCGCAGTTGCTCAGGCGACCCGCCAGCCGCCTCGGCGCCGACATCCAGCAGGCGCTGGCGCACGGACGGCTCCTGCAACGCCCGATTCATGGCCGCGTTGACGCTTGCGATCTGCGCGCCAGGCGTGCCCTTCGGCGCATACAGCG
This sequence comes from Pigmentiphaga litoralis, assembly GCF_048632615.1. Lineage (GTDB taxonomy): Bacteria > Pseudomonadota > Gammaproteobacteria > Burkholderiales > Burkholderiaceae_B > Pigmentiphaga > Pigmentiphaga litoralis_B. The sequence continues at coordinate 3,843,960 of NZ_CP184479.1, read as the reverse complement.
CAAAAAATGAACGCACTTCAAAATCGGGCAGGCCAGCCTCAGCAACGGTAGGAACGTCCGGCAACTGCGGCGCCCGCGCCTTGCTGGTGACTGCCAGCGCCTTGACACGGCCGGCCTTAACCTGGGCAAGGGCGGTTGGCATGTTGTCGAAGAGCATGTCGATCTGTCCGCCAATCAGGTCCGTCATGGCCGGGGCACTGCCGTTGTATGGAATGTGATTTAAATCCACCTTGCCAAGATATTTAAACAATTCGCCGGACATGTGCTGGGATGAGCCCGCTCCCGACGATCCGAAAGACACCTTTCCGGGATTCTTGCGGGCGTAGTCAAGCAGTTCCTGCACGTTGCCGACGGGCAGGCGGTTGCTCACCAGAAGCACGTTCGACAAGTAGGAAATCGTTCCTACCGGCACGAAATCGCGCATGAAATCGAAGGGAAGCTTCCGGTCGGCAGCCTGATTTACCGGGTTGTTGAAGGATCCGAGATAGAAGGTCGCCCCGTCGGGCTCGGCGCGTGCCACTTCTGCTGCGGCGATGTTGCCGTTCGCGCCAGGCTTGTTGATCACGATGAAGCTGCCGCCCAAGGCGGACGACAGTTTGTCAGCCATGAGACGAGCCATGATGTCTGACGAACCGCCTGCAGCGAACCCGACGAGGATGCGGGGATTCCTGCCGGTGGCTGCGGATGCCGGCGTGCCAAGGCCGGGCAGCAGGCAAGCCCCCATGAAGGTCAGTGCGGTGCGACGGTGCATGTCTCTGTCTCCGTGTTCGAGTTGCAATGTGCGATTCGGTGTGGAGAGCATCGTGACGGTCATGCATGTTTTGGGATTGGACGTTCTTGCGCAGCAAGCCAGCCTGCAAGAACGTCCAATCCTTTGCGATCCGGCACGCCTACGCTGGGCTCCCTTTGCTCCGACGCCGGATTGCCTGGCGTCACGACTGGCTGCCTACCGTGATACTGCCCGATATCGCCCGGACGTTTCCACCCGCACAGATTCCCGTTCGGCCCGAATGGCTTGCCCAGGTGAATGAAGGCGCCTTGGATGCGGCGTTGCCCATCGTGGATGCCCATCACCACCTTTGGGACCGGCCGGGTCAGCGCTATCTCTTCGACGATTTTCTGGCTGACACGCGGACCGGACACAACATCGTCGGATCCGTTTTCATTCAGTGTCGCAGTATGTATCGGCCAGGCGTCGAGCATGCATTGAGTCCCGTTGGAGAAACCGAGTTTGCCAATGGCGTAGCGGCGCAGAGCGCGAGCGGACTCTATGGCCCGCTGAAAGCCTGCGCGGGGATCGTCGGGTTTGCTGATCTGACCCTCGGCGCCGCGGTCCGGCCCGTTCTGCAGGCGCACCTGCGTGCAGCGCCAGACCGGTTCAAAGGCGTTCGAAACATGACGGCGGCGGATGCGTCGCCCGACATCGCCGCGGGATTCGGCAAGGTCCGCGAAGGCATGCTGCGTGAGCCGGCGTTCTGGAAAGGTTTTGCGGAGCTCGCCCCCTGGGCCTGTCTGCCGACGTGTGGGCCTACCACCCGCAACTGCCCGAGGTCATCGAACTGGCAAAGGCATTCCCGGAAACAACGATCGTTCTGAATCATGCCGGCGGCCCCTTGAACCTGGGGCCGTACCGGCATGACCGGCCGCGCGTGCTGGCCGCGTGGCGGCGGTCCCTCGACACCCTGGCGCAATTGCCCAACGTGTCGATCAAGCTGGGCGGCCTATGTATGGTCATTGGTGGACTGGACCTGCACCTTCGACCCGTTCCGCCGGGTTCGGAAGAGCTTGCCGATCTCTTGCGCCCGCTGCTGCTGCCTTGCATGGACGCGTTTGGTCACGATCGCTGCATGTTCGAAAGCAACTTCAGCATGGACAAGGGAATGTGCGCGTATGGCGTGCTGTGGAACGCCTTTAAACGCATTGCCGCTGACTGCGACGGAACGCAAAAGACCGAGCTTTTTCGGGAACGGCAACCCGAACGTATCGCCTTGAACTTTGACGTACCCCAATGGAGGAGACATGATGACAACCCGATCGAACGCCTTGCCGGCTGCGTTGCTGGCGTCGTTGCTGGCCGCTGGCTCAATGACCAGCCAATCTGCCCAGGCCGCGGATGCCGGCTACCCGAATCGGCCTGTCAAGCTGGTGGTCGGCGCCCCCCGGGCGGCGCGCCGGACACGGTCGGGCGCATCATCGCCCAGTACATGAAACTGGGTCAGGCCGTTGTGGTCGAGAACAAGAATGGCGCAGCGTCGGCCATTGCGACCGAACTTGTCGCCAGGGCCCCCGCCGACGGCTATACCCTTCTGCTGACCAGCCAGACTGGCATCGCGGTGTCGCCGATCATCAACAAGATCAAAAGCTTCGATCCGCAAAAGGACTTCATAGGGGTGGGCCTGATCGGCAGTGCGCCGTTAGTGCTGGTGGCAGGACCGTCCTTGCCCGCGAAGACGGTGCCCGAAATCATTGCGTTGGCCAAGTCCAAACCCGGCGTGCTGGACTATGGCAACGGCGGCATCGGCACATCGCCCTTCATGGCCGGGGCGTTGTTTTCGGTCATGACCGGCACGCAGATCACCAGCATTCCCTTTCCCGGAGAACAGGCCGCCATGACCGAAATCATGGCGGGCCGGCTGCCCATGATGTTTGCGAACGCGTCGTCTGCCATGCCGCATGTCAGGTCCGGCCGCCTGCGCGGTCTGGCGGTGACCAGCCCGACGCGTGTCAGTGTTGCCGAGGGCCTGCCAACGATGTCGGAGTCGGGCGTGCCGGGGTTCGACATTGGCACTTGGCTGGGCGTCGTTGCGCCGGCTGGCACGCCCCAGGATGTGGTGGCCCGCCTGCATGCGGAACTGTCGCGCGTGCTGGCCGTGCCCGAAGTTCGCGAAAAGCTGACGGCTCAGGGTTTCGTGCTGGCAGATATGAGCGTGGCGCAGTTCAATCAGCATATCAAGAGCGAATATGCCAAGTGGAGCAGGCTGATTCAGGACGCCGGCATAAAGGCCCAATGACATGACCAAACGCTACACCTACCGGGCTGCTGCGCCGATCGATGGGCAGAAGCCCGTGCTGGGCGCCTGGCACAGCGAACCGGATATTGCGATACCAGAGGGCGCGTGTGATTGCCACGTTCACATCTTCGGCCCACGCGAAAAATACCCTCTGGCCGCCGAGCGGACCTTCGTGCCCGGGCTTGCCAGAGTGGACGACCTGATTTCCATGCATCGCCGTCTTGGCGTGGACCGGACCGTCATCGTCCAGGCGAGCATGCAGGGCATCGACAACCGCTGCCTGCTGGACGCCATGACCGAGCTGCGCGCCCTTGATCGGCAGGTGCGTGCGGTCGCCGTCGTTGCGCCGGACGTCGATCAGCCGACGCTGACGGCACTGCATGATGCGGGCGTGCGAGGCCTGCGCGTCAACCTGCAATCGTTTGGCGAAACGGATCCCCAGGTCGCGGCCAGGCGGCTGACCGAGACGGCGCGAGTGGCGGCCGACATGAACTGGCACGTGCAGACGTACACCACGCTGTCAGTGATCGCGCAGCTCAGTGATGTCATCACGCAATTGCCAGTGCCGCTTGTGGTTGACCACTTCGGCCTGGCTGACCCGGCCAACCTGGAAAAACAGCCAGGCTGGCGGGAACTGCTGTCGCTAGTCAAGGCAGGCCACACCTACGTCAAGCTGTCCGCGCCATATCGTCTGGTCGATGACGAATTCGGGGCAGACGGAAAAGCCATGGCACGCGCCCTGATCGACGCCAACCCGGATCGCATGCTGTGGGGCACGGATTGGCCTCACACCGGGCCCTGGCCGGGGCGCACACGCGACCTGCACGCCGAAGAGCCCTTCCATCCGATCGATGATGGCGCCATGCTGTCCATGTTCGGCCGATGGACCCATCCCGCCGAGCGTCAACGCATCCTGGTGGACAACCCCGCCACCCTCTACGACTTCCCTCCCATGGACAGCGCAAACAGCTAAGCACCAACGAAAACCGCCCCGCGGCGGTAACCCGGCGCGGGGCGGAAAACATAAGCGATGGATCCCCGAAGCTGGAGGTGGCAGCCCGAGGGCACAGCGGATCTGGCTATGCCAGTCCGCCAGTGCCGCCCCTGGGGGAGGCGCGCAGCGCCTAGGGGGCTTAATTCACCGCTGGCGCGGCACGATCGCCACGTTGCATGCCAGGGCCGCGCTGCTCGCCGCGACGGTCGTGCTTGCCCATGCGTTGCATGCGCTGCTTGAACGCGTCCGTCACGATCTGCTTCTGGTTGGTGTCGAGCGAGTCGTACACCACCAGCCAGGCGTCTCGCGCGGCGTCGAGCTTGGGCTTGATCGCGGCGTGTTCGGCTTCGCGCTGAGCGGTCATGGCGCGGAAGTCGGCCGGGCCGGACTTGGCCAGTTGCTCCTGCATCTGTTTGCGATGGAGGTCGCGGCGGGCGCGCATCTCTTCACCCACGGCGCGCTGCTGCGATTCGGCCGCATTCCAGCGGGTCTGCTGGGCGTCAGTCAGATTCAGCTTGGCCTTCAACTGGCCCAGCATCATCATCATCGACGGACCGCCGTGGTGGCCATGATGGCCGTGGTGGCCGCCCTTGCCATGTTCGCCGCGCGGACCGCCGTGGCGGGGACCGTCACCGCGAGGACCGTCGGCACGAGGACCGTCTGCGCGCGGGCCACCCACGGCAGGCGCGTTGCGATCCGGCGTTGCCGCCGGCGTCGTGGTCGTGGCGGGTGCGGCCTGGGCGATCACCAGCGGTTCGGCGGCGGGGGCAGCGTAAGCAACACCGCTCGCGCCAGTCGCGAGGGTGATGGCAGCGGCGAGGATACGAAGGGTATGCTTGGTCATGCTGTGTACTCCTGGTGTTTCGGATGAATGCCAACCTGTCTGTGGCAGTGAGTGCATTCTTGCGGCGGACCGGTTACGGACCTGTTCCGAAAAACACGTCACCTGTTTCAACCGATTTCAGCAACTTGCGCCCTGCCTGGCGCCACGCGACCATTCGCCCTATGGAAAAAACCGCGAAACCGAAGCTGCTGGTCGTTGATGACGATCCCGCCCTGCGCCAGTTGCTGGCCGACTATCTCAACAAGCAGGGTTACGACACCCTGCTTGCCCCCGATGCAACCGATCTGGAAGCACGCATCACGCGGTATGCGCCGGCGTTGCTGGTGCTCGATCGCATGTTGCCGGGGGGCGATGGCGCGGATGCCTGCCGCCGCTTGCGTGACCGTGGCGAAGACCTTCCTATCATCCTCCTGACCGCGCGCGATGAAACCGTGGACCGCATCATCGGCCTGGAGTCGGGCGCGGACGACTACGTCGGCAAACCGTTCGATCCGCGCGAACTGCTGGCCCGGATCGAGGCAGTGCTGCGCCGCAAACGCGGACCGTCGGCCTTGGTCAAGGACGGTCCGATCACGTTCGGTCCCTTCGTGTTCGACACGCAGGCGCGCACCTTGCACAAAGGCCAGGAACTGGTCCGCTTGACCGGCGGCGAGTTCAATCTGCTCGAGGCCTTGCTTCGCAACGCGGGCCGACCGTTGTCGCGCGAACGCCTGCTGGCGCTGGCGCGTGACGATGAAGCCGGCGACCGCAATGACCGCGCGATCGACATTGCGATCCTTCGCCTGCGCCGCGCCATCGAAGACGATCCCAAGCAGCCGCGGTGGATCCAGACCGTATGGGGCATCGGCTATCGCTTCCTGCCACTGGGCGCGGCCGACGATACAGGCGCCGCGCCGCTGTCGCCGGCGCTCCCATGAACGCGCCTGCGCCGTCAGCAGGGGCGGCAGCGGGCTCCGCGTCCACACCGCCAGCCCCTTCCGTTCCGGCACGCCCCGCTGCCGCGTATGCCCGCTTCCTGCCCCGCTCGTTACGGGCGCGCCTGATCCTGTTGATCCTTGGTGCGGTGCTGGTGGCGCAGGCGGCGACTTTCGCGGCCATCGAACACTATCGCCGCAACTATCTGGACACTGTCGCGCCGGATCTGATGGCGACGACGATCCGCACCTTGCGGGCGGCCATTGCGCAGATTCCCGAAGAGAATCGGGCGGACTTCGTGTCCGAGGCGTCGCATGGCGAATGGCGATTCGAGTCGCGCGCCCTGCCCGCCCGCGCGCGGCGCAATGAGGCCGAACGGCGCGCCGAGGCCGGACCGCGCCGTCCGCCACGTGAAGGCGGTCCACCCGGATTTGCGCCGACGGGCCGCATGCCGCCCGACTTCCGCCCCTTCGAATTTCGCGCGCCGCCCGATGGCCGGCCGCCGCCACGCGATCCGCCGCGATGGGCCGAAGACGATCCGCGCAGCGGCATGCGCGGGTTGATCCGCCGGCTCAACCAGCAACTGGGCGAAGGCACGCGCGTTGCGTTGTCACGCGGTCCGGAACCCGCGCTGTATATCTCGCTGAGTTCGACCCTGGGCCAGGAAGACGGTTTTACGCAGCGCGCGTGGCTGGTCATTTCGCTCGAACGCATCAGCCCCGCAGTCACCACGCCGCTGCTCGTGATCTGGCTGGGTGGCCTGGGCGTGATCCTGCTGATCGCCGCCGGTTTTTCGTGGCATATCACGCGGCCGATGACGTCGCTGGCGATGGCGGCCGACCAGCTGGCGGCGGGCAAGCCGCAACGGGTCGAGCCCTCGGGGCCGCATGAAACGCGGGTGCTGGGCGAACGCTTCAACGCCATGCTGGATGCGCTGGACGCGTCGGATGCCGTGCGGCGTACGTTGCTGGCCGGACTGCCGCACGACCTGAAGGGGCCGCTGTCGCGGATGCGCCTGCGCACCGAGATGGCAGAGGATTCGACGCTGAAGGAAGGCCTGCGCAAGGACGCGCAGGACATGCAGCACATCGTCGATCAGTTCATCGGTTACGTGCGCGGCACCGATCCGGCGGCCTATCACTTCGATCCCATGGACCTCGGCGACTGGCTGAGCGAACGCCTGCATGCCTGGAAGGGCACAGGCACGGCGGTCGAACTGGCGGCGGCGCCGTCGCAGGAATTGCGGGTGAATGGCGATGCGGTGGCCCTGGCCCGCATGGTGGACAACCTGATCCAGAACGCGCTGCAGCACGGGGCGCCGCCGGTCGACGTGACGCTGACGCAGCGTGGCGCCAGTGCCGTGCTCCGGGTGAGGGACCACGGTCCGGGCATTTCGCCGGACCGCCGCCACGAAGCCTTGCAACCTTTCGCCCGGCTGGACCCGGCCCGCAGCCGGACCGGCAATGTGGGCCTGGGCCTGGCGCTGGTGGATGCCATCGCCCGCGCCCACGGTGGCCGGGTCGCCCTGGAACAGGCGGAAGGCGGCGGCCTGCAGGTCGAGGTGGAACTGCCGTTGATCGCCTGACGGCGAGCCTGTCACCGGCCGGCCGATGCTCATCCTTGAAAGCGGCGCCGGGCCGCCGGAGCGCGCATCGCCTCGCCTTCCCACCCGCATTTTTGCCACGCACCGATGGGTACCCGAGGGTTAGCCCGCGTATTCATGGCAAAATTAGCTGAGGGACAAGCTCGTCCATACAAAAGTGACAATGACTGCATCTGCCAAACCCACACCGGCGCCCGCCACGAATTTCCTGCGCAACATTATCGAAGCCGACCTGGCCGCCGGTCGCTACGCGGACAAGCGGTGGGCTGGCCAGCCCGGCCCTGCCGCGGTCCAGGAAGGCGCGCCGCTCGACCCCGCGCGCATCCGCACGCGGTTCCCGCCCGAGCCCAATGGCTACCTGCACATCGGCCACGCCAAAAGCATCGCCCTGAACTTCGGCCTGGCCCGGGATTACGACGGCGTCTGCCACATGCGGCTGGACGACACCAATCCGGAAAAGGAAGAGCAGCGCTACGTTGACGGCATTGTCGACGCAGTCAAGTGGCTGGGCTACGACTGGAACGGTTTTGGCACCGAGCACTACTACCACGCCAGCGATTATTTCGACGTCATGTACCAGGCGGCGGAAGCCCTGATCGACGCCGGCCTGGCTTATGTGGACCAGCAAAGTCCCGACGAGATGCGCGCGTCGCGCGGCACCCTGACCGAACCCGGTGTGGACTCGATTTGGCGCGCCCGTCCTGCCGATGAATCACGCGCCCTGCTGCGCGAGATGCGGGAAGGCAAGCACCCCGACGGGTCCATGGCCCTGCGCGCCAAGATCGACATGGCGTCGCCGAACATGAACATGCGCGACCCGGTGCTGTACCGGATCCGGCATGCCACGCACCATCGCACCGGCGACAAGTGGTGCATCTACCCGATGTATACCTTCGCGCACCCGATCGAAGACGCGCTGGAAGGCATCACGCACAGCATCTGCACGCTGGAATTCGAAGACCAGCGGCCGTTCTACGACTGGCTGCTGGACAACCTGGCAAAGCTGGGCCTGTTGCTGCGTCCCCTGCCCCGCCAGCACGAATTCGCGCGGCTGAAGCTGACCTACATCGTCACCAGCAAGCGCAAGTTGCGGCAGCTGGTGGCCGACGGGCACGTGGATGGCTGGGACGACCCCCGTCTGCCGACCATCGTGGGCCTGCGCCGCCGCGGTTTCACGCCTGAATCGATCCAGCTGCTGTGCGAACGCACGGGCGCATCCAAGTCGGATTCGTGGATCGACTACAGCCTGCTGGACCAGGCGCTGCGCGAGGATCTCGACCCGAAAACGGATCGTGCGGTCGCCGTGCTGCGTCCGGTCAAGCTGGTGATCACCAATTACCCCGAAGGCCAGACCGAAGTCTGTTCAGCGCCGCGCAACCCGCACGACCCCGACGCCGGCCGCCGCGAATTTCCGTTCTCGCGCGAACTCTGGATCGAGGCCGACGACTTCGTCGAAACCCCGCCCAAGGGCTTTTTCCGCCTGTTCCCGGGCAACATGGTGCGCCTGAAATACGGCTACGTCGTCAAGTGCACGGGCTGCACCAAGGATGCCGATGGCAAGGTGATCGAAGTGCAGGCCGAGTACCTGCCGGAGACCCGCAGCGGCACGCCGGGCGCCGACAGCGTCAAGGTCAAGGGCACCATCACGTGGCTCAGCACCACCGCCGCCGTGGCCGCCGAAATCCGGCTGTACGACCGTCTGTTCACCGACCCCCATCCCGATGCGGGCGGCAAGGACTTCATTGCTTGCCTGAATCCCAATTCGGTCGAAGTGATCCGGGGCTTTGTCGAGCCGGGCACCGACGCGACGGCCGGGAAAGCGTATCAGTTTGAACGGTATGGCTACTTCGTTGCGGACCGCGAGACATCCACGCCCGACGCGCCGATCTTCAATCGCACGGCCACCCTGAAGGACTCCTGGGTTAAATAAGGAAACAGCTTCGCTTCCTGTCGGGCCGCCCGGGTCCGTACCATGTGATGACGGGGTGCCCGGATGCGGCCGGCCCCCGTTCATACATCACACAGGCTCACAAGAGCCGTACGTCAGGGAGCACCATCATGAAGCTGCTATTGCCTATCGACGCCAGCCAGCACACGGCCGATGCCGTCGACTACCTGAAACGCCTGCGCCCGGCGCTGGCGGGTACCCCACAGGTCCTGTGCCTGCACGTCACCTACGATCTGCCTGCCACCAATGAACTGACCGTTGCCGAACAGGCCCGCAAGGTCCTGCGCGAAGACGATCTGGATTTTGGTCCGGAACGGATCGTTGCGGATCTCAACCAGGCAGGTTTCCAGGCGACCTTGCAGGTGGCCGAAGGCGATGCCGTCGAACAGATCATCCGCCATGGCGACCAGTCCGACCTGATCGTCATGGGCAGCCATGCCCGTGGCACGCTGACCCAGGCCCTGACAGGGTCGGTCTCGACCAAGGTGCTGGCCGAAGGCCGCACGCCGGTGCTGCTGGTCAAATAGACCCCGCGTCACACACTCTCACCCCAACTGGACGGCGTCCCGGTAGAATCGAGTCTTTGCGCGCTCGCGCCCTACCGGCGCCCCCCATGGAAGCTTCCAGTCCCGTCCTCGATTTCAAGAGCACGACGCTCTATGCCGTTCGCGTGGTGCTTTACACCGCCGACACCGCCGCGATTCTTGCAGCCCTCGATCAACGCATGGCCGACGCCGCCGGGTTCTTCGACGATGAACCTGTGGTCATCGACGCGTCCCGCCTGACCGATCCGGTCGACTGGGATCCGCTGCTGGCCGCATTGCGCCGGCATCGCCTGCCCCCGATCGGTGTCATGGCGCCGGATGCCCTGGCCGACAGCGCGCGCGCCGCCGGGCTGGCTCAGGTGTCCCTGCCGCCGCTCGCCGCCAAGCTGTCCAGCGAAGCCGGCGCCGCCACGCCGTCAAGCGCCGCGAAGGTTGGCGGCGCCAGGACCGACGCCGCCAATGGCGACGCCGCGAACGCCGACGCGCCGGATGCCGCTGCCAAGGCCGACACCCTTCCTGCGCCCACCGCCCGCAAGGCGGTCGATGTCGTGGCCGATACCGGTATCGCCGTCAGTGAACCGCCCGCGTCCGCCGGCATGGCCGTGGCAACGCTCATCATCGACAAGCCGCTGCGTTCGGGCCAGAAGGTCTATGCCCGCCATGCCGACCTGATCGTGCTGGGCGTGGTCAGCCATGGCGCCGAAGTGATTGCGGATGGCAACATTCATGTGTATGGTCCGCTCCGTGGCAAGGCAATGGCCGGCGCGCGCGGGAATACCGACGCACGCATCTTCACGACTCAGTTCGACGCCGAACTGATCGCCGTCGCCGGGGTATACCGCAGCATGACCGCCGCGCTGTCCCCCGACATCGAAAACAAACCTGCTACGGTACGTCTGACCGGCGACAAGCTGCTGGTCGATCCGCTAGACATCTAATTCAAAGGACCCACTCTCCATGGCACGTATTGTCGTCGTGACTTCAGGCAAAGGCGGCGTCGGTAAAACAACGACCAGCGCCAGTTTCTCTTCCGGTCTGGCCTTGCGCGGTCACAAGACCGTGGTGATCGACTTCGACGTGGGCCTGCGCAATCTCGACCTCATCATGGGCTGCGAGCGCCGTGTGGTGTACGACCTGATCAACGTGGTGCAGGGCGAAGCGACCCTGAACCAGGCACTGATTCGCGACAAGCAGCTTGAAAACCTGTACATCCTGCCCGCCTCGCAGACCCGCGACAAAGACGCGCTGACCCAGGAAGGCGTGCAGAAGGTAATCGACGGCCTGCGCGAAATGGACTTCGAATACATCGTTTGTGACTCGCCGGCGGGGATCGAGGCCGGCGCGCTGATGGCGGCCTATTTCGCCGACGATGCGCTGGTCGTGACCAACCCGGAAGTGTCTTCCGTGCGTGACTCGGACCGCATCCTGGGCATCCTGGCCGCAAAGTCGCAGCGCGCGATCAAAGGGGATACGCCGGTCAAGGAATTCCTGCTGCTGACCCGCTACAACGCCAAGCGCGTGTTCGACGGCGAAATGCTGTCGCTCAAGGACGTCGAAGACATCCTGCGCATCAAGCTGATCGGCGTCATTCCCGAATCCGAAAACGTGCTGCATGCGTCGAACCAGGGCCTGCCCGCCATCCACCTGAAGGGCACCGAAGTGTCGGAAGCGTATTCCGACGTCGTGGCGCGCTACCTGGGCGAAGACAAGCCGCTGCGTTTCGTCGACTACGAAAAGCCCGGCCTCTTCAAACGCCTGTTCGGGGGAAAATAAATGAGATCCTTCCTGTCGTTTTTTTAGGGGAAAAAAGCAGTCGGCGGGCGTCGCCAAGGAACGGCTGCAGATCATTCTGGCGCATGAACGTTCGGACCGCGGTGCGTCGGCCGATTACCTGCCGCAGCTGCAGAAGGAGCTGATCGCGGTCATCTCCAAATACGTCAACATCAATCCCGACGACATCCGGGTCAATCTCGAGCGGCAGGACACGCTCGAGGTGCTCGAAGTCAAGATCGAGATGCCGTCGAAGTAGGAACGTGTTCCGCGCCGCGCAACGCTTGCAACGAGCGTGGCGCGGCAGGCCTGACCGCCGTACGCTGTAATCCTGACATCCCTGCACTGCCCCGGCCTTTCGTTCCCCCCTCCGCGGTTCCACCGCCTTCAGCAGTTCTCCCCCTCCACAGCTCCAAACAATGCCAAGCCAAGGCAGGCCCCCGCACGCCCCGCCAACTTGACAGCCGTGCTTGCGCAACCCTAATATTGAGCACGTTCAAAATTAGAACACGATCAAAAATTTCTGGAAGTCGGACCATGAGAATCTGCCGTTACAACGAAAACCGCCTGGGCCTGGTCGAAAACGATACCGTGTACGACGTGTCGTCCGTACTGGAACAGCTGCCGACCCTGACCTGGCCGGTGGCGCCGGGCGATCTGCTGATCGAACACCTGTCGCGGCTGACCCCGGCAATCCTGGCTGCGCGCGAAGGCGCCAAGGGCATCCCGATTTCCGACGTCAAGCTGCTGAGCCCGGTCGCCACGCCGGCCAAGATCATTGCCGCGCCGCTGAACTACCACGCGCACGTGGATGAGTCGCTGGCCGACGCCGGCATCCACAATGGCGTGCACGTGGCGCACTATGAAGGCTTCAAGAGCCCGGTCGCCAAGTTCGGCGTGTTCCTGAAGAACGCGACCGGCATCGTCGGCGCGGGCGAAGGCGTGCAGATCCACTTTCCGGGCCGCCGCAACGACCACGAAGTCGAGCTGGCCGTCATCATCGGCAAGCAGTGCAAGAACGTGTCGGAAGCCGACGCGATGTCGGTCGTGGCGGGCTATTCGATCGGCCTCGACATGACGGTGCGCGGCACCGAAGACCGCAGCTATCGCAAGTCGGCCGACACCTACAGCGTGCTCGGACCGTATCTGGTCACCGCCGACGAAATCGCCGAATCCGGCCAGCTGGGCTTTTCGATCCACGTGAACGAAGAACCCCGCCAGAACGCCAACACCCGCGATCTGATCACCGGCATTCCTGAACTGATCGCCATCGCGTCGAGCGTGTACACGCTATACCCAGGCGACATCATCATGACCGGCACGCCAGAAGGCGTGGGCACGGTACAGGCGGGCGACATCATGCACGCCAGCATCGACCAGATCGGCAAGATGGACGTGGCCGTACGAGGCTGACATGGACATGACTCCACCCGCAACCGCATCGACTCCATCGCGTTCACCCGAGGCGATCCGCGCCGAACGCGAGGCGTTCTACGCCCGCATCGGGCAGGACAATCTGGCGCCGCTGTGGGAACAGCTGCACAACCTGGTGACCAAGACGCCGACGTCGGCCTGCGTGCCGGCCCATTGGTCGTACGAACAGGTCCGCGCCTACATCACGGAAGCGACCGACCTGATCACGGCGCAAGAGGCCGAGCGCCGTGTACTGATCCTGGAGAACCCGGGTCTGCGCGGCAAGGCGGCGATCACGACCTCCTTGTATGCCGGGTTGCAGTGCATCTTGCCGGGTGAAGTCGCGCGTGCGCACCGCCATTCCCAATCGGCCCTGCGGCTGATCCTGGAAGGCGACGGCGCCTACACGTCCGTCAATGGCGAAAAGACCATCATGCGGCGCGGCGACTTCGTCACCACGCCGTCATGGACCTTCCATGATCACGGCAACGACAGCGACAAGCCGATGGTGTGGCTGGATGGCCTTGACGTGCAACTGGTGGCCGCGCTCGACGCGAGCTTTGCCGAGTCGTCGGACGATGACCGTCAGCAGCTGCAGCGCCCGGTGGGCGACAGCGTGCTGCGTTACGGCAATGGCATGGCGCCGGTCGACTGGACCCCTGCTCCCAACAAGGCATCGCCGCTGTTCTGCTACCCGTATGCCCGCACCCGCGAGTCGTTGTTCGGCATGCAGGCCGGCGGACAGCCGGATCCCTGCCTGGGCTACAAGCTGCGCTACATCGATCCGCTGACCGGCGGCGCGCCGATGCCCACCATGGGCGCCTATGCGCAGCTGATCCCGCGCGGCATGACCACCCTGCCCTACCAGTGTTCGTCGGGCACCGTGTTCGCCGTGCTGGAGGGCGAGGTGGACGTTCAGGTGAACGACACGCGGTTTACGGCCGTGCCGAACGACGTGTTCGTGATCCCCAGCTGGGCGGCGCATACGTTTTCAGTGCGGGAAGACGCGGTGCTGTTCAGCTTTTCGGACCGGCCGGTGCAAGAGGCCCTGGCGCTGTACCGCGAGAACCGCAGCGGCCGCGTCTGAGCGCGCGCCACGCCCGCATCGCAGCCACGCATCAACGACATTCAACAAAGCAGACACATGGCACAACACCCAGTCATCATTTCAGGCGCCGGCCCGGTCGGCCTCGTGGCCGCCCTCTCGCTTGCACAGAAAGGCATCGACGTGGTGCTGCTCGAAGGCGAGTCGCACATTCCCGAAGACCTGCGCGCAGGCACCTTCCACCCGCCCACGGTCGAGATGCTTGATACGCTGGGCATAGGCGAAACGCTGCGCAGCCGGGCGGTGCAGGTGCCCGAATGGCAGATCCGCGATCGCAAGACCGGTCTGGTAGCCCAGTTCGACCTTGGCCTGATCGCCGACCTGACGCCCTACCCCTTCCGCCTGCATGTAGAGCAGCACAAGCTGTCGAACATTGCCTATCAGGCACTGCAGCAACATTCGAACGCCAAGGTGATGTACCGCCATCGCTGCACGGGCTATACGCAGGATGCCGACGGCGTGACCGTCACGTTCGACGGGCCCGACGGCGCGGGCGAGATCCGCGGCAGCTACCTGATCGGCGCCGACGGCGCGCGCAGCGTGGTCCGCAAGACCATGGGCACCGAATTCGAGGGCTTTACCTGGCCCGAACGCTTCCTGGTGTTCGCGACGCCCTACGATCTGCGCCAGCAGGGTTATACCGGCAACGCGTACATTGCCGACCCGGACGAATGGACCGCCATCTTCATCCAGCCGCATGACGGCAATGGCATCTGGCGGATCGCGTTCCCGATCAAGGGCGACGCCGATGACACCGAGGTGCTGCAGCCCGAATCGGTGCAAGGCAAGATCAAGGGCTTCCTGTCGCCCGACATCGATTACGACATTCCCTACAAGAGCGTGTACCGCGTGCACCAGCGCGTGGCCAAGAACTTCCGCGACCAGCGGGTGTTCATTGCCGGCGACGCCGCGCACGTCAACAACCCGTTGGGTGGCATGGGGCTGAATAGCGGCATTCACGATGCCATCAACCTGACCGACAAGATTGCGCAGGTGATGCAGAATGGCGCCGACGACGATGTCCTGACCCGCTACGAGCGCCAGCGCCGCACGGTCAACGTCGAGTACGTTCAGGCCATCACCATCCGGAACAAGCGGCTGCTGGAAGAACGTGATCCGGAAGTCCGCAAGCAGCGTCTGGACGAAATGCGCGCAACCGCCAAAGACAAAGATGCCCATCGACAATTCCTCATCAATTCGTCGATGATTGCAAGCGTGCGCCGCGCGAACGAAATCGCGTAAGCCCGCAGGCAGGACAGCCTTGCCGCCGCGACGGAACAACGACCGTCGCGGCGTGCTCATAAAAAAGCCGCATTCATAAAAGCATTGGAGACAAGAGATGTCGCAAACGACTACCGGGTTGGGCCGCCGCGAATTCATCGCGGCCATGGTTCTTGGCGGACTGAGCGTCAGCCGCGCCTTTGCCGCCGCCGACGCCCTCGGCCTGGGCGACAAGATGGTGCAGGTGATCGTGCCCTTTACGCCCGGCACCACCCCCGACCTGGCCGCGCGCCTGTATTCGCAACGCCTCGCTGAGACCGCGGGCCAGCCATTCGTGGTGGAAAACCGGCCGGGCGCATCGGGCATCATCGGCCTGGGCGCGGTGGCCAAGGCCCCGGCCGACGGTCATACCATCGCGTTCAGCACCAACACCGCACTGACCCTGCCCTTCGTCTACAACACGGTCCCGTTCGACGTGCTGGACAGCTTCCAGCCTATCGCCATGGTGGGCTACACGAACTTCGTGCTGTGCGTGCATCCGTCGCTGGAAGTCACGACCTTCGGCCAGTTCGTGGAGTACGTGAAGAAGAATCCGGGCAAGGTCAACTACGGTTCGCCCGGCAAGGGCACCTTCCACCATCTGTGCATGGAAATGCTGGCCGCGCCGCTGAACCTGAACATGGTGCACGTTCCCTACAAGGGATCGGCGGGCGCCACGACCGACCTGCTGGCTGGCCACATCAAGGCGATGTTCCAGCCCGTGCACATCGCCGCGCCGTTCGTGCAGGAAAAGCGCACGGTGATCCTGGGGTCGACCCGCAAGGAACAGGACACCCAGTACGCCAACATCCCGCCGCTGGCGAGCGTCGGCGCCACGGGCTACGACGCCGAGGCCTGGTACTCGGTCGTGGGCCCCAAGGGCATGAAGCCGGATGTCGTGGCCAAGCTCAACGCCGAGATCAACCGCCTGTCGGACACCGACGTGGTCAAGTCCACGCTGGCCAAGCAGGGCGTGATCTCGAAGCGTGTCTCGCCGGCCGAACTGCAGGCCATCTCCAAGGCGGAATACACGAAGTGGCAGCAGGTCATCAAGACGGCAGGCATCACGCCCGAGTGAAGACCGCAGTATGCTGACGATTGTTCATCAGCCATCGTCAAGGACCCGCCATGCATGACATCGATATTCGTCCCCACATCATCGACCGCGTGGTTGCGCGGCGGGGACGCCACCACCTGTTCGATCGCATCGATGCCAGGACCACGGCACTGGTTGTGATCGACATGCAGCCCACCTTCGTGGCGGAAGGCGGCGCGGGCGAGGTGCCGATGTCCCGCAGCATCATTCCCAACATCAACGCGCTGGCGCAGGTGTTGCGCGAACGGGGCGGCGTCGTGGTCTGGGTGGTGCATGCCAACGCGCGGATCGGAGACACGTCGGACTGGTCGGGTTTCTATGACCGCTTCGTGGCGCAGGACGTGCGCGCACGCACGATAGAGATGAATGCGCCACGGCCCACGTCGGAAGCGCTGTGGCACGAACTGGACGTGCGTCCTTCGGACGTGCACATCGTCAAGAACCGCTACAGCGCGCTGGTCAGCGGATCGTCGGGACTGGAGCGTAGCCTGCGCAGCCTGGGCATCACCAACCTGCTGATCGCGGGCACCAAGACCAATGTGTGCTGCGAGTCGACAGGCCGGGACGCCATGATGCTCGACTTCTTTCCGATCATGGTATCGGACTGCCTTGCCGCGCTGTCGGATGAAGAACACCGTGCCACGTTGGAAACCTTCATCCAGCAATTTGGCGATGTGATGACGTCGGGCGACGTGGCCGAACGCCTCAAGTAGAAAAATCCGCGCAAAAAACCGCCCCGCCCATGTTTCCATGGACGGGGCGGTTATTTTCCGGACGCCTGAGCGCCCGGCAGCCTGCATGCCCCTTGCGGGGCAGCCGCTTAACGGTTCTTGCCGACCTGGTCGCCGACCACGCCGCCAATCGCAGCGCCGCCAACCGTACCCAGCACGCCGCCACCGGAAACACCAGCGCCGACCAGACCGCCGACGCCAGCGCCGACTGCCGTGCTCTTCTGACGGCCCGACATGCCGTCCCAGGTGGAGCAACCCACGGCCGAGATGGCCAGGGTCGTGCCAATGACGAGCTTCGCAATAATGGATGTGTTCATGATGGACTCCTTATAGGCATGCTTTTCGTTTAACCCACCGCATGACTGTAGGTTGACAGATGTGCATGGAGGCATGTGTCAGCGTCATCGCATAACCATGTCAGAACGTAACGCGCCCTCGGAATGAGCAGATCTGCCGGGACGTGTGGTTACGCGCTGTTTCATGCTGATGGCGCGAGAGCCACACTGGGGTGGCGCGTGCGCGCCGCATCAACGCAGGCGGCTCAGCCAGCTGGACGGCTTGACCACCTCGCCCGATACCGGATCCAGGTAGAGTTTGACCTTGGCGCCATTGCGATCATAGCCTTCGACTTCCCAGCAGCCGTCGTCGGCTTCGACGTCGCGTACGTCGTAGCCCAGCGCCTCGGCCTTGCTGATGGCCTGGTCGATCGGAATCCACTTGTCGCGCGGGTGGTAAGGGCATTTGTCGGCGGCATGCGCGGCGGACAGGGTCAGGCCGAAGGCCGACACGGCAATCAACAGGGAGGGCAGCAGACGCATCGGAACTCCTGTAAAGGATCATCAAAACCGCAGCGTAGCAATCGCGGCGCGATCCATCCTGACCTGCGTTGTCAGCGTTATATCAGTCTCGGTTTGTTAGGGTGGCGGCATGTCTTTCCGACCCGCCCTTCCAAGCTCCCTGCTGGCCTTGCTGCTGGTGGTCCTGCTCGCCGTGTGCGCGCCGCCGGCTGGCGCGCGCGACAATGACGATGACCGACGCCACGAGCACAGCCACGACAGGGACCGGGAGAGGGACAAAGACCGCTCGGACAAGGACCGCTCGCGCGACCGGGACCAGGACCGGGCTCGCAACGCGCTGCTGCAAGGCGAAATCCGTCCGCTGTCGGCCGTGCTGAAAACCGTGCGCGACAAGGTGCCCGGCGAGATCATCGAAATCGAACTCGACCGGGAAGACAAAGGGTGGGTGTACGAGGTCAAGGTGCTTACTTCCAACGGGCGGCGCAAGAAAGTCGATGTCGACGCCCATTCGCTCGATATCCTGAAGATAGACTGATATGCGCATCCTTGTAGTCGAAGACGAACCCCGCATTGCGGCCGATGTGCGCACCGGCCTTGAGCGTGCTCAATATGCGGTCGATGTCTGTACCGATGGCGAGAGCGCCTGGTTCCAGGCCGGCACCGAAGATTACGACGCGATCGTGCTCGACCTGGGCCTGCCGAAGATGGACGGCCTGTCGGTGCTCAAGCGGCTGCGGGCGTCGGACGTCACCACGCCCGTGCTGATCCTGACGGCCCGCGACGGCTGGCGCGACAAGGTCGAAGGCATCGACGCGGGCGCCGACGACTATCTGGCCAAACCTTTCCAGATGGAAGAACTGCTGGCGCGGCTGCGGGCGATCACGCGGCGTGTGGTCGGGCAGACGACGTCGCTGCTGACGGCCGGCCCGGTCGAAGTCGATACCCGGACCCGGCTGGTGACCGTGCACGGCAGCGCCATGCCTCTGTCCGCACTGGAATACCGTCTGCTGTCCTACCTGCTGCATCACCGCGGCCGCATCGTCTCGCAAAGCGAGCTGCTGGATCATCTGTATTCCGGCGACTCGGACCGCGACACCAATGCCATCGAAGCGCTGGTGGGCCGCCTGCGCCGCAAGCTGGACGTGGACCTGATCGAGACACGGCGCGGCCACGGCTATCTCGTGCCCGACCGGTTTCAATGAGCCCACGGTCGTTGCGGGTCCGGCTGGTAGGCGCGGCGACGCTGTTGATCGTGCTGGCGCTCGCGCTGGGCGGCATCGGTCTGACCGCCATTTTCGACGAGCAGGCCGAACGCCGCGCCGCAACCGAACTGGACCTGCACGTCAAGACCCTGGCGGCACAGGTGCGGCTGGATGCCGCCGGCGCGCTGCAGGTCGACGTTCCGCCGCAGGAACCGCGCTTCGAACAACCCTATGGCGGCCTGTACTGGCAGATCGACGGACCCGGCGGAAAACGGCTCCGGTCACGATCTCTGTGGGACTTCGTGCTGCAGGACCCGCCAGGCAGCGCCGCCGCGCGCGATCTGGACATGCATGAGATTTCCGGCCCGGAAACTGCCCGGTTGCTGGCGATCCAGCGCACGATCGTCGTACCGCAGGGCGCCAGCGAACAGCGACTGCAGATCATGGTGGCGGTCGACGAAGCGCTGCTGGCAGCCGAACGCTGGTCCTTCCTGGGCCTGCTGCTACCGTCGTTACTGGCCCTTGCCACCTTGCTGGTGCTGGCCATGGCCTTCTTCATCCACCTGGCGCTGCGCCCTTTCCGCGCCCTGCGTGCCGACCTGGGCGACATCCACGCCGGCCGGCGCCGCACGCTGTCCCGCGACGTGCCCGAAGAGGTGCAGCCGGTGGTGGACGATCTCAACCGTTTGATCGGTTTTCAGGACGCCGCCGTCGAACGCGCGCGCACGCAGTCGGCCGATCTGGCCCATGGCCTGAAGACGCCCCTGGCCGTGCTCGGCTCCATGGCACGCACCGCGCGCGACGCCGGCGAACTCAAGCTGGCCAGCGGCATCGATGAACAGATCGACGCCATGCGCCGCCACGTCGATCGCGCCCTGGCCCGCGCGCGCGCCGGCATGGCTGCCGCGCTGGGCCAGCAGGCCGCCGATGTATCGGTCGTCTGCCGCAAGACCCTGCGTATGCTCAAGACCCTGCCCGATGCGGGCGCGTTGACCTGGGACAGCGACGTGCCGGAAGGCCTGCATTTCGCGGGTGACGAGGAGACCTGACCGAGCTGCTGGCCAACCTGCTGGACAACGCCCGCAAGTGGGCGGCCGGCAGGGTGCGTCTGACGGCGCGGGCCGGCAACGGCCAGGTGGTGGTGGTGATCGAGGACGACGGCCCGGGCATGTCGGAAGCCGAGACGGCTCACATCGATCGCGGTCAGCGGTGGGATGAATCGACGCCCGGAACAGGGTTCGGGCTGGCGATCACGCGAGACCTGGTCGACGCGTATCACGGGCGACTGAAGCTGGACCGATCCGAATTGGGGGGATTGCGGGTGACGCTGGAATT
This sequence comes from Pigmentiphaga litoralis, assembly GCF_048632615.1. Classification (GTDB taxonomy): domain Bacteria; phylum Pseudomonadota; class Gammaproteobacteria; order Burkholderiales; family Burkholderiaceae_B; genus Pigmentiphaga; species Pigmentiphaga litoralis_B. The sequence continues at coordinate 3,823,391 of NZ_CP184479.1, read as the reverse complement.
GCCGAGCCCTCGGATGCCGGTCAAGAAGTAGAGGCGCGAAAGCATGCTCCGAGTCGGAGGCTCACGTTAATGCCAGGCGCTCGTGACTCGCGACAGCACGTGATGCGATTCGCCGCCGCCAAGTCCTGCTGACAAGCCCGCCGCGGCTTGCATGACCTCCTCGGCAAACTGCTTGAGCCGGGCAGGCTTGAAACGTTCTGCCGGCCCAGACACACCAATCGCGGCAATGACCGTCCCGGCTGCGTCCCCGATGGGTGCCGCCACACCACTTACGCCAATGCGCCACTCTTCGCGGTTTACCGCGTAGCCGCGTTTGCGGACTTGTTCCATTTCGGCCAGGAATCGCGCGGGGTTGGTCAATGTCCGGTCGGTGTGCGAGTCGAGGTGTTCAGACATCGCCGCCAAAGCGGTCCTGCCTCGAAACGCGACCATGGCCTTTCCCGTTGCGACGCAATGTGCAGCAGCGCGCCCGCCGATCTGGCTGTAGGCCCGCACCGGGTTCGGGCTTTCCACCTTGTGCACGTACACGACCTCGCGCTGATCCAGAACCGACAAGTGCACGGATTCACCGGTGCGTTCCATGAGCGCTTCCATGACGGATTCGGCATGCCTGCGCAAGTCAAAGCCGGACAGCGCGGCTGAGCCCAACTCCCACAGTTTGATCGATGCACTGTAGCGCCCGCCGGGGTGCCGGATCACGTAGCGCTGATCTGTCAGCGCCTGCAGCATCCGATGCGCGTTGCTCTTTGGCAAAGCAAGCGCCAGGGCGATCTCTGTCACGCCCATGGGTACTTCGGCCCGGGCCAGGGTCTCAAGGATGGCAAGGCCTTTGATGAGGGTGTTGTTCATGCTTCCAACGTCATAACGTTATGCAACGCAGTTCTCAATTATAGAACAGTTGTCCCGCAAACGGGAACGCTCATAAGCTTTGTCCACTGCTGCGATGCAGTTCACGGAGACATATAGCGTCATGACGGTTCTTCCACACAACAAGCTGCCACTGGCGGGCGTCAAGGTGATCGAATTTTGCGCGGTCGCGGCCGGACCTTTCTGCGGCATGCTGCTCGCGGACATGGGTGCCGAGGTCGTAAAAATCGAATCGCCCGCGGGCGATGCACTTCGGTCATGGCCTCCTATTTCAAACGGCTTCAGTGAAAACTTCGCGTCGCTCAACCGCAGCAAACGCTCCGCAGTGCTCGACCTCAAAGACCCGGAGGACCTGCATGTGGCCCGCGCTCTGGTCCGCGACGCCGACGTTCTGATCGAGAACAACCGGCCTGGCGTCATGGACCGGTTGGGGCTGGGTTATGCGGCGTTGTCCGAAACACATCCTGCCCTTGTCTACTGCTCGATCTCGGCGTACGGCCAGAGCGGGCCCCGAGAAAGAGAAGGCGGCTTCGACCTGACCATCCAGGCGGCAGCAGGCGTAATGAGCGTGACCGGCGCGTCAGAAGAGCCGGTCAAATGCGGGGTACCGGTAGCCGACTTTGCGTCGGGACTCTATGCCGCGTTCTCGATCGCGAGTGCCCTGGCAGCAGTGCGCGCCGGCAACGCCGGCACACATATCGATGTCCCCATGTTCGGATGCACCCTGGCCATCGGCGCACTGCAGACCAGTGAATTTTTGGAACCGGCGTGAACCCTCGCAAGCTGGGGTCGGCACACCCGCGCAACGCGCCGTACCAAGCGTATGCGGCACAAGATGGCTACTTTGCCATCGCGGCCGGAAACAATGGGCTGTGGCGTGCAGTCGCGCGGGCGGTAGGTCTGGAGACGCTCGAACATGACCCCAGGTTTGCGGAGGTCAGCGATCGCGCGCGACATCAGGGCGCTCTCAAGGACTTGTTGGAAGCGAAGTTCCAACACAGCACGGTCGATCATTGGCTGAAGGTGTTTGAGCAGGCCGGTGTGCCCCACTCGCGTATCAACGACTACGAAACCGCGCTTGCCGACCCACAGGTCACGCACATGGAGTGGGTGCAGGACATGGAACTGCCGGGCGGCGCACGCACGCGCACTTTCGCCTCGCCCATACGGCTGAACGGCCAATCGCTTCCCATATCCCGACCGCCGCCTGCGCTTGGCGAATACACATCAACGGCCCGCGACCTCATCAGGAGAAAAGCATGATGCCGCTCACAATCGAACAGGCACCAAGGCTTGCAACGTTTCTGAGGGGCATGGATGCCTTGGTTGAGCGCCATCGCGCCGAAGCCGAGCTGCTGAATGGATGCGAGCCGTTGCTGAAAGAACTGGTCGCAGTGGATGACTGGCTGCCCGCTACCCACGCGGCGCCACACCCGCAGTTCTATCAGCAATACGCGTTGCATGTCGACCCACTGAACCGATATTCGGTTGTGAGCTTCGTGTGGGGGCCTGGGCAACGCACGCCGGTACACGACCACGGCGTCTGGGGCGTAATCGGCATGTTACGTGGAGCCGAACGCTCGGCCGGCTTTTCGTTGCAGGATGGCCGGCTGATCGCAACAGGATCCGAAGACATCCTGAAGCCGGGCGACACCAGCCGTGTATCCCCCGCCATCGGCGATATCCACCAGGTCAGCAACGTCTATGCGGATCGGGTGTCGATCAGCGTGCACGTATATGGCACCGACATCGGGAAGCAATCACGCCATGTCTATGACCCGGTCGCCGGTACTGCCAAGCCTTTTATTTCCGGCTACGCCGCTCCTGTTCTGGAAGCCGGCGCATGACCGACGTGCTGACCGTATCGCGCAACGGCGACGAATGCCATGTCTTGCTGAACCGGCCGGCCGCGGGCAATGCGCTGAACGCCGACATGGTCGGCGCACTGCTCGAAGTGCTCGACGCTCGCTGCAGCGATGGCACACAGCGACTGACTCTTGAAGGAGCCGGTCGACACTTCTGCACAGGCTTCGATCTGTCCGATGTCTTGGCAATGACCCGCAAACATGACGCTGAGCCGAACGACGGCGATGCACGGCACGCTGACGACTGTCTTCTTGGCCGCTTCGCGCGGATCGAACGATTGCTGCAGGCGTTGGCTGACACGCCGTTTCAGACGATTGCCCGGGTGCACGGCCGAGCTACCGGCGCTGGAGCCGATCTGCTGACGGCCTGCACCCGACGCGAGTTGACCAGCGATGCGATCGTCTCGTTTCCGGGCGCTTCGGGCTTCGGTCTGGTGCTGGGCACTCGCCGCCTTGCAGCCCGTGTCGGTCCAGCCATTGCGCGCGAGTGGGTGACGTCCGGACGCAGCATCACTGCCGCCGAAGCGCTGGCTGCTGGCCTGGCCACTACCGTGACAGGCCCACCCGCGCCGCCTCCTGCCGACGCAAGCCCTCAACGCGAACTCGATGCGTACACTGCTGCGCTGATTGATGACGCGCTGCACGACGACATCGGCATGGAAGCCTGGGCCGACCTGACGCAGACGCGTCGCCGCGCCAATGACAAAGACCTTGCCTTGCTGGTGGCATCCGCCGCACGGCCGGGCCTCGCCCGGCGCATTGCCGGATATATGGGCAGCATCTCGGCATTCCGCCGACAGCAGGTTCCCACGCAGTAAGCCAGGCAAGGGAGCAAACGACTCCCGCCTAATCAAGGAGACACTCATGCGAGTCGTTGTGCACGCCGGCCTTGCGCTGGCCGTTCTGTCCGCCCCTTTGGCGTCCGCGCAGAACAGCACCCCTATCCCAACAAACCGGTCAAGCTGATCGTTGGCTATGCGCCGGGCGGCGGTACCGACATCATGGCCCGGTTGATCGGGCAACAGATCACCGGATCGCTCGGCGAATCCGTGGTGGTCGAGAACCGCCCAGGTGCTGGGCAGAACATTGCCAACTCGCTGGTGGCGCGTGCTCCCAACGACGGCTACACGCTGTTGCTGAGTTCGTCCGCGCTGGCGGTCAACGGCAGCCTTTACCCGAAGCTTGACTATGACCCCGTGAAGAGCTTCGAGCCGGTCGCCATGTTCGCGCAAAGCCCGAACGTGCTGGCCGTGCCGGCATCATTGGGCGTCAGCACGGTCAAGGAGTTCATTGACTACGCAAAGAAGCATCCGGGCAAAGTAAATTTTTCGTCGTCCGGCGCGGGGAGCACTCAGCACCTTTCTGCCGAAATGTTCAAACAGACCGTCGGCATCGAGGCCACGCATGTTCCCTACAAAGGTTCGGGCCCCTCCATCCTTGCCGTGCAAAGCGGAGACGTCCACTACACCTTCATCAACATTCCGTCGGTCACGCCCATGTTGAACGGCGGCAAGATCAAGGTACTCGCCATCACGAGCGACAAACGTTCGCCTGTACTGCCCGATGTTCCGACCATGGCAGAAGCAGGCGTGACAGGCATGGAAGTTTCGGCGTGGTACGGCATCCTGGCGCCAGCCGGCACGCCTCGCCCCGCCATCGACAAGCTGAATGCCAGCATCAACGAGGCCGTGACTGCCAAGGAGTTTCGCTCGCAACTGGAGCAAGCAGGCGCGGAACCCTTGAACGGAACGCCTGCGGATTTCACCCGTTTCCTTTCCCAAGACATTGCGCGGTGGAAGCAGGTCATCCAGACCTCCGGCACCCGCATCGACTGACTGTTTCACCCCTTCCCAATGGAGATCACCATGTTTCAGAAATGGACCGAATTGTTCAGCACACTGCGCACGTCTCACGGCAAGCTTGGCGATACCAATCCAAAGATGCTCGAGGCCTACCGTCATCTCAGCATGGCGCAGGGCTCGAACGGCGCCCTCGACGCAAAGACACGCGAACTCATTGCACTGGCCGTCGCGGTGACCACCCGGTGCGACGGGTGCATTTCTTCGCATGCGGCCGCAGCCGCCAAAGCCGGGGCGACCGAAGCCGAGGTGAGCGACGCGCTCGGTACCGCCATTGCGTTAAACGCGGGTGCGGCCTACGTCTATTCGCTTCATGCGATGGAAGCTTTCGGCGAATTCAAGAACGCTTAACCGGAGAATCACGTGGGTGCTTACGTCATCGACAGCGCGTTATTCCGCGACCAGTTCAGCACGGAAAAAACGCGACAGATATTCAGCGACGAGACAACCGTGCAGCGGTGGCTTGATGTAGAAGCCGCGCTCGCTCGCGTGCAAGCGCGGATGGGCATCATTCCGAAAAAGGCAGCCCGCGAGATCGACGCGAAGGCAAGGGTCGAGAACATCGACCTTGCCAAGCTGAAGCGGGAAATGGATCGGACGAGCCATCCTATCGTGCCTTTGCTACGGGCCATGAAAGACGTTTGCGATGGGGAGGCGGGTGAATTCATCCATTGGGGTGCGACTACCCAGGACATCATCGACACGGGAACGATCTTGCAGATCAAGGACGCGTTGGCCGAGATCGAAGGGCACTTGCAGGAAACGCATCGCAATGTGTGCAAGCTGGCGACCCGCTATCGTGACCTGACCATGGTGGCGCGCAGCCATGGTCAGCACGCCCTGCCCATCACCTTCGGATTCAAGGCTGCAGTGTGGGCGGAGGAAATTCGTCGCAACCTGCAGCGCCTTGAGCAGCTGAAACCCCGCGTGCTGGTGGGGCAGTTTTCCGGAGCGGTCGGCACGTTGGCGGCGCTGGGCGACCAGGGGATCGCCGTGCAGAAAGCGCTATTTGAAGAGCTGGGTCTGGCCTGCCCGGAGATCACGTGGCATGTCTCGCGCGATGGCATCGCCGAGCTGGCCAGCGTGATCGCCATCTGTACCACGACCCTCGGCAAGATCGCGCACGAGGTCTATGCGCTGCAAAAGACGGAAACGGCCGAGCTGGAGGAGCCCTTCACCATGGGCAAGGTGGGCAGCAGCACCATGCCGCACAAACGCAACCCGCCAACCTGCGAAACGATCGTGGCCATCTCCAAGATCGTTCGCAGCACCGCCGGGCTTGGTCTTGAAGCGATGATGGCTGAACATGAACGCGACAAGATTGCGTTGCAGGTCGAGCGAGAATTCGTGTCCCGGATGTTATGTATGGCGGACGCGGCAGCAACCAAGCTGGCCTTCGTCACGGGGAACCTGACCGTGCGCGGCGACAACATGGAACGCAACCTGTTCATTCAGAAAGGGCTGCTGCTGTCGGAAGCCGTCATGATGCAATTGGGGGACGTGCTGGGACGCCAGGAAGCGCATGAGGTCGTTTATGCGGTCTGCATGAAAGTGTTCGAAGAAGGCGGAACCTTCAAAGAGGGCTTGCTGGCCGACCCCTGGTTTCGGAACACCTGACCACCGAGCAGATCGACGCAATGCTCGCGCCACATGCCTACACTGGCATGGCCGGGGTGTTCGTGGACCGCGTGGCGGCGCACGCAGCGCGGGGCTAGTTTGGTCGAGACACTGGGTGATCGACACCGTCATGAAAAAAGCCAGCACATCATGCTGGCTTTTCCGTGCTTACTTTGGTTCCGGCTTACTTCAGCGCCTTGTAGCGCAGGCGCTTGGGCTTGGCCCCTTCTTCGCCCAGCCGCTTTTTCTTGTCGGCTTCGTATTCCTGGTAGTTGCCGTCAAAGAAGGTGACTTGCGAGTCGCCTTCGAAGGCCAGGATGTGCGTGGCGATCCGGTCCAGGAACCAGCGATCGTGGCTGATGACCATGACGCTGCCCGGGAACTCGAGCAAGGCGTCTTCCAGCGCGCGCAGCGTCTCGACGTCGAGGTCGTTGGACGGCTCGTCCAGCAGCAGCAGGTTGCCGCCGGCGAGCAGCGTCTTGGCCAGATGCAGGCGGCCGCGTTCACCGCCCGACAGGTTGCCGACGATCTTGTTCTGGTCGCCACCCTTGAAGTTGAAGCGGCCCAGGTAGGCGCGCGACGACATTTCGAATCGGCCGACGGTCAGGATGTCGGCGCCGTCGGACACGGCGTCGAACACGGTCTTGCCGTCTTCCAGCGCGTCGCGGGTCTGCGCAACGTAGGCCGTTTTGACGGTAGAGCCTTTCACGACCTCGCCCGAATCCGGGGTTTCCTGACCGGCGATCATGCGGAACAAGGTCGACTTGCCGGCGCCGTTCGGGCCGATGATGCCGACGATCGCGCCGGGCGGCACCTTGAAGCTGAGGTTGTCGATCAGCAGGCGATCACCATAGCCCTTGCTGACGTTGGTGAATTCGACCACTTCATTGCCCAGACGCTCGGCCACTGGAATGAAGATTTCAGAGGTCTCGTTGCGCTTCTGGTATTCATGCGAGCTGAGCTCTTCGAAGCGCGCAATCCGTGCCTTGGATTTGGCCTGGCGCGCCTTGGGATTCTGGCGCACCCATTCCAGTTCCTTCTTGATGGTCTTCTGGCGCGCCGATTCGTTGGCTTCTTCGTTCTTCAAGCGCGCGTCTTTCTGTTCCAGCCACGAGCTGTAGTTGCCCTTCCACGGAATGCCATGTCCACGGTCCAGCTCCAGAATCCACTCGGCGGCATTGTCCAGGAAGTAGCGGTCGTGGGTCACGGCAACCACGGTGCCCGGGAATTTTTGCAGGAATACTTCCAACCAGTCGACGCTTTCGGCATCCAGGTGGTTGGTCGGCTCGTCCAGCAGCAGCATGTCGGGCTTGGACAGCAGCAGGCGGCACAGGGCCACCCGGCGCTTTTCACCGCCCGACAGGTTGCCGATCATGGCGTCCCAGGGAGCCAGGCGCAGCGCGTCGGCCGCGATTTCCAGCTGGTGCTCGACGTCGCCGCCGCTGCTGCCGGTCGCGATGATGGCTTCGAGTTCACCCTGCTCGGCAGCCAGCGCATCGAAGTCCGCGTCGGGTTCGGCGTACGCGGCATAGACCTCGTCCAGGCGCTTCTTGGCCGCAAAGACCGAGCCCAGGCCCTCTTCCACGGCCTCGCGTACGGTGTATTCCGGATTGATCTGTGGTTCCTGCGGCAGGTAGCCGATATTCAGGTTCGGCATCGGCACGGCTTCGCCTTCGATGTCCTTGTCGAGCTGAGCCATGATCTTGAGGAGCGTGGACTTGCCGGACCCGTTCAGGCCCAGCACGCCGATCTTGGCACCCGGAAAGAACGAAAGGGAGATGTCACGCAGGATCTGCCGCTTTGGCGGCACGGTCTTGCCGACGCGGTGCATGGTGTAGACGTATTGGGCCATGATGGAGTGCTCGAGGTAAGGAGGATCAGGCGCCGGCGTAGCGGGTCCGCTGCCGGCTGGCCGATCATTCCAGGGTGATGTTGGCTTGCTTGATGATGTCGCGGTTGTTGTCGTATTCGGTCCGGATCGCCTTGGCGAAGTCGGCCGCCGTGCCACCGGTCGGTACATTGTCACTGCTGATCAGCCGCTCGCGAATATCAGGCATGGCCAACACGTCATTGATGACGCCATTCAGCACCGTCACCAGGGCCGGGGGCGTGCCAGCGGGCGCAAAGATGCCGAAGACCGACATCAGGTTGGCCTTGGGATAGCCCAGTTCGGCAAACGTCGGCACGTTGGGCATGACGTCGACGCGCTGCGGCGCACCGACGGCGAGCGGGCGGAGCTTGCCGGCCTTGATGTGGCCATTCAACAGCGGGCCCAGATTAGTCGTCAGCACTTCGAACTGACCGGCCAGCGCGTCGTTCTGCTGCTGGCCGCCCCCTTGTACGGGATGTGCGTGATGTCGACGCCGGCCGACCGCTTGAACTGCTCCAGCGTGATGTGCCCCACCGTGGCGAGGCCCGACGTGGCCCAGCGCAAGGCGCCTGCCTTGGCCTTGGACTGCGCGACGAGATCGTTCATGGACTGGCCGGTAAAGCCGGGCGTACCCAGCAGCACCACCGGCGAGAACATGACACTGGCGACCGGCGTAATGTCCTTGAATGGGTCGTATGCGACCTTGCTGAGCAAGGGGTTCAGCGCCAGCGGACTGATCGAGGAAAAGCCAAGGGTGTAGCCATCGGGCGCGGCCTTGGCGACGGCGTCCATGCCGATGGTGCCGCCCGCACCGCCCTTGTTTTCGACGATGACGGGCTGGCCCAGCCGGACCGCCATCTTTTCCGCCATGGCCCGCGCCACGATGTCGCTCACGCCCGCGGGCGGATAGGCGACGATGATGCGCACGGGTTTGAGGGGCCATGAAATCGGGGTCACGGCGGACGCGGGCAACGCGCCAACGACACACACGGCAGAGGCGAGGAACAGGCAGAAACGCTGGAGTATCACGGCTTGAAAACTTGCGGGAGGGAAGCCGGCCATTGTAAGGGATCGCCGGCGGCCCGAGGCGTCAAGCCGGATGCGCGCGTTCCAGGGACGGCTTGTCGGCAGCGGCGTCGCCAGCAGAGGTTACGATGGCTTGCGTCCCGTCAGCCGGGGCGGCGCCGGCTGGATCGGCGGCGTCCATGCGTTCTTCCTGGTTCAGCAGGCGGCTGCCGACTTTGCGAATCGGCGCCAGCTGCCGCGTGATCAGCGCCAGTTGCGTCTGCACCAGACGGCGCGCGTCATCGATGGTGTCGGGCAGCGTTTCCAGCTGCGCGGCCAGGCTTTCTTCTTCGTCGTTGCGCACCATGATGGGACGACGATCCGCCAGGCCGATCGCCACTTCATCCAGCGCGGCGGCCACGCGCTCGGCCTGCTGCAGCATGGCCAGGTCGCCGGGCGCATCCAGGACCGTATCGCCCCGATGCGCACCCAGGCCCGACAGGTAATTCAGCAACGTGTGCGACAGCACCAGAAAACGCAATCCCGTGTCGGCATCCCGGCGAAAATGGCCTGGTTCGGCCAGGATGTTCGACATCGCCACCGAAAACGCCGCATCGGCGTTATGGGCATTGCGCCGCGCCGTCCGGTACGCCAGGTCGTCCAGCTTGCCAGTGCGATACTGCGCCAGGATCGCGCGCAGATACCGCGCGTTGTTTGCGACCGCGTTCGACGCCAGCTTGTTCAGCCGCCGCCCCTGCCAATCGGGCAGGATCACGAATACGGCCAGCACCGCGATCATCCCGCCCACGAACGTGTCGACCATGCGCGGCAGGATCAGGTCGTAGCCATTGCCCACCTGGTTGAAGCACATCAGCACCAGCAGCGTCATTGCCGCCGTCGCCACCATATAGCGGCTGGCCCTAGTGGCAAAGAACACCACGCCTGCCACTACCGCAATCACCGCCTGCAACGACGCGCCCGGCGCCAGCTTGAACAGCGCCCACCCGATTACCAGACCGATCAACGTGCCGCCGATCCGCTGCGTGGTGCGCTTGCGCGTCGCGCCATAGCTGGGCGCCGAAACGAACAATGTCGTCAGCACGATCCAGTAACCTTCGCTGGGATGCAGCAGATGCACCATGCCGTAACCCACCGCCAGTGCGATCGCCAGGCGCAGCGCGTGCCGGAACAGCGGCGCGGCCGGGGTCAACTGCAGCCTGATCCGGTCCAGGGCGTCCTTGAAAGACTTGGGAGAGCGGTCGAGCAGGGAGGTGTCCTGTTCTTCGACCGTGGCCTGTTTGCCTGCCCCCGACAGCCGCCGGTTCAGCGCGCCCAGATTGCCAGACAGCGCCGACAGTGACCGCAGCAGGTGGCTCCATTCCGGCTTGTTCTGCGCGCGCAGATACGCCATGGAGGCATCAAGGTCATCCTTGGCCTGCTGCGCCTCGCTGTCGTTCACGAAGGGCTGGCGCATCTGGATCGCCAGCGCCAGCCGACGGCAGACCCGTCCTTGCGAGCGCAATAGGCGCTGGCAGCGGAACATGATGTCGCTATGGAAGAAAGTATCGGCCAGTTCGTTGTACGGATAGTGGGACGACGACGCGCGTTCGTGCACGTCCTGGGCGATGAAGTACAGCGCCAGATAGCGGCTGTTTTTTTGCCCCGGCCGCGCCTGGCCGACTCGGCTGAAGATGCTTTCCTTGGCCACGTTCAGCGCGGTCACGACCTTGCTGTTGAGCTGCGCAAGCTGCAGGCGCTGCGCTTCGATGTCGACCCCGCGAACCGGTTCGAACATGGCCGATTTCAGCTTCAGGTAATCACCCAACGCATGGAACAGCACGGCCAGCTTCTGTTGCACGGGTTGGTGCGCGAATAGCGCGCACCACAGCACCGACAGGGCGCCGTACCAGGTCGCGCCGATCAGCAGCAGGGCAGGTTCACTCCAGAAGTGGTCGGACGTTCCATTGGCATGTTCGACGCCGATCGTGGTGTAGATGGCCAGGATCAGCGTGGCATAGGCGATGGCGCGATACCGCTCGCCAATCGCGCCCAGCATGGTCAGGCCGAACGCCGAGATCGAGAGCCCGATCACGAACAGCCACGGATACGGAAACAGGGCCTTGACCGACAGCGCCGCCACGGCAAAGCAGGCGAGCGTGACAATCTGCGCCCGCAAGCGGCCACGCCAGCTGTCATCGGTTTCGGACAAGGCGCAAGCGATGATGCCCAGGAACACCGGAATCAGCGCTTCCTGCTCATTCATCCGCCAGCAGACACCCATCACCGTGGCCAGCGCGATGAACACCCGCAGGCTATAGACGAAGGTGTCTTGCGCCCAAAGGCGACGCAGAAAGTGAACGAGTGTCGGTGCGCGCATAGTGCCGTCGAGGAGCCTGCGCCGAAGGGATCGGCGGTGGAACGCCTACTATCGCATGACCTAGGGAAAACACCTAGTGGTTGTTGCTGCAGAGACTCGCAGCTTGACAGCGCAGGTGCCCGTCGACATCGCACGGTGGTGTTCATCGCACGGTGGCGTTCAGATAGGACAGATCCACCCTGGGGTGACCACCACTCAAATTAAAAAATCGGAAAATTTGCCACATCTGCGTCCGAGGGCATGCCAATGGCAAATGTGGCAAAAAATGGCGATTTTTGATTTTGAACAGTCCCCCGGCGCGCCCGGCACGGCCCCGTTGCAAATCGCACTGCCCGCCGGAACGTCGCCGGAAACGCAGCGAACCATGCAATTGGCCGTGAACAAGGCAGCGCGGATACTCGGACCGGAACTGGTGAAGGACGCAGATCGGCTGGCGGCTCTGCTCGTTGAATTGGCCACGCCTACGTCAGCCCTGATTCGGCAACGCATGGAGCGGCGACGCGTCGTCAGCACACTCGCAGTGGAAACAGAGTGGGTCAGCGCGCTGGAGCTTCAGGAAACCGTGGATGGTCATCCGCGCACGGTTGGGGACTGGAAACGACGCGGAAAGATATTCGGGGTGATGGGGCCGGATGGGAGGGATCTCTACCCGGCCTATCAATTCGATGCCGCGATGCGACCACTGCCGATCGTGGCCGATATCCTTGAACGGTTTGGCGCGGTATCAGATTCATGGCCGTTGGTTGCCTGGTTCCACACACCTAACGTCTGGCTTCTCAAACACCATATCAACTACCGGGAATTCATCGCGCCCAAAGACTGCCTGCACAACAAAAAGGGGCTGTATTTCGCGCTCAGCGTTCGTGATCGCAAAGCGGAAGCGCTCGACATCAGACCGCCACCGGCGCCTTGATGTGCGGGTGGAATTGATAGTCCTGTATCTCGAAATCTTCGTATTCGTAGTCGAAGAGCGTGGCAGGTTTGCGCCGGATGACCAGTTTGGGATAGGGGTAAGGGTCGCGCGAGAGTTGCAGTTCGACCTGATCGAAGTGGTTGGCGTACAGATGGCAATCGCCGCCTGTCCAGATGAAATCGCCCACGTCCAGGTCGCATTGCTGGGCCACCATATGCGTCAGCAGCGCATAGCTGGCGATATTGAAAGGCACGCCCAGAAAAATGTCGGCGCTGCGTTGGTACAGCTGGCAGGACAGCTTGCCGTCGGCGACGTAGAACTGGAAGAAGGCGTGGCATGGTGGCAAGGCCATTTGCGGTATATCGGCCACATTCCAGGCCGAGACGATCAGGCGCCGCGAATCCGGATTCTTCTTGATCTGGTCGACGACCTGGCTGATCTGGTCGATGTGCCCACCGCCAGGCGTGGGCCAATTGCGCCATTGCACGCCGTAGACCGGTCCCAAGTCACCGTCGGCCCGCGCCCATTCATTCCAGATCGATACGCCGCGTTCCTGCAACCACGCCACATTCGAATCGCCGCGCAGGAACCACAGCAGTTCGATGAAGATGCTTTTGGTGTGCAGCTTTTTTGTGGTGACCAGGGGGAACCCTTCGGCCAGATTGAACCGCATCTGGTACCCGAAAACCGACCGCGTACCTATGCCGGTGCGGTCTGTCTTGTGCACCCCGTGCTGGTACACGTGACGCATGAAATCTTCGTATTGGCGCATGGAAGCAAGCTGTCTAGAATTTTATACGCCCATTGTAGGCGCATCGCCAGGTGTGACATGAAGGCTGGCTGCGAGCCCGTGAAGACCGGGACAAGGCCGTGAAGACCGCTACGGGCCGCCATGGGCTCGGCCATTAGCCGATGTGTTTGCGGAAGAACGCCAGGGTGCGCTCATAGGCCTTGGCCGACGCGGCGGCGTCGTACGAACCGCGCTCGCTGCAATTGAAGCCGTGACCGGCCGAATAGACGTGCACGGGGATCTCCGGATGGCCGGCCTGGATCTTTTCCACGTCTGGCAGCGGAATGGAGTGGTCCTGGTCGCCGAAATGCATCATTACCGGAATCCTGGGCTGTTCGCCGATCATGTTCTGAATGCCGCCGCCGTAGTACGGCACCGCGCACGCAAAACCGTCGGCCTTGGACGCGGCGGCCCACGAGATCAGTCCGCCCCAGCAGTAACCCACGATCCCGACCTTGCCGGCTTCGGCGGCGACCTTCTGTGCGGCGGCCACGTCCGTCAGCGCCTGGTCCAGGGACACTTTGCCCTTTAGTTCCACGCCGCGCTTCACGTCGTCGGGCGTGTAACCGAGTTCCAGGCCCTTTTCGATCCGGTCGAACAAGGCTGGCGCGATCACCAGATAGCCTTCGGACGCAAACTTGTCGGCCACGCTGCGGATGTGGCTGTTCACGCCAAAGATCTCCTGCACCAGCACCAGGCCGCCGCGAGGCGTGCCAGTGGGGTCGGCGCGGTAGGCGCTCAGTTGGTTACCGTCTTGCGAAATCAGCGAAATGATCTGTCCCATGATGTCCCTTTTGATTGCCAGGTGAAACTACCGACGGCAACGATACCGCCAAACCCTGGGTCGATGCACCGCAGATTGTGAAACCTGAGGCGTCTATACTTTTCCAAGCAGTGCCCTTACCGAACGTCAGGAGACCCTATGCGCAGAACAAGAAACGCCAAGATCGTCGCCACCGTCGGACCGGCCAGCAGCGATGCGGCCACCCTGGCCCGGCTGTTCCAAGCCGGCGCCGACGTCTTCCGCCTGAATTTCAGCCACGGCACCCAGGCAGACCACCAGGCGCGTGTCGCCACGCTGCGCGCGCTGGAAGCCGAAGTCGGCCGCCCGATCGGCATTCTCATGGACCTGCAGGGCCCCAAGTTGCGGGTGGGCCGCTTTGCCGACGGCGCCGTGATGCTGGCCGAGGGTCAGAACTTTCGGCTGGACCTGGATGCGGACCGCCCCGGGGATGCGTCGCGCGCGCCCCTGCCGCACCCGGAAATCTTCGCGGCCCTGACCACGGGCACGGACCTGCTGGTCGACGACGGGCGCATCCGGCTGCGCGTGCAGCAGCACGGCCCCGACTTTGCCGACACCATTGTCATCAATGGCGGGCCGCTGTCCGACCGCAAGGGTGTGAACGTACCTGGCGTGGTGCTGCCGCTGTCGGCCATGACGGCCAAGGACCGTTCCGACCTTGCCTTTGGTCTGGAACTGGGTGTGGACTGGGTGGCGCTGTCGTTCGTGCAGCGCGCCGAGGATATCCGCGAGATCAAGCAGATCGTGGGCGACCGCGCCCGTATCGTGGCCAAGCTGGAAAAGCCGGCGGCGATTGCCGAGCTGGATTCCATCGTGTCCGAAACAGATGCCGTGATGGTGGCGCGCGGCGACCTGGGCGTGGAAATGCCGGCGGAACAGGTGCCCGCGATCCAGAAACGCATCGTGCGGGCCTGCCGCCGGGTCGGCAAGCCGGTGATCGTGGCCACGCAGATGCTGGAATCGATGGTGAGCGCACCGGTGCCGACGCGGGCCGAAGCGTCGGACGTGGCCACGGCCATTTATGACGGGGCCGATGCCGTGATGCTGTCCGCCGAGTCGGCGTCGGGCAAGTTCCCGATCGAGGCCGTGACCATGATGAACAACATCATCGTCCAGACCGAGGCGGACCCGCATTACCGGGAAGTCATGGAAGCATCGCAGACGCCGCCGCCCGCCGATATCGCCAATGCGATTGGGCGGGCCGTGCGCGGCGTGGCCAGCCTGCTGCATGTGGCCACCACGATCGCCTACACGCGGTCAGGCTATTCGGCGCTGCGCATGTCGCGCGAGCGGGCCGAAGCGCCGATCATCGGCATGACGCCCAACCTGACCACGGCGCGCTTGCTGTCGCTGGTGTGGGGCGTGCACGCGGTGCAGACGCACGAGGTGGCGACGGTGGGCGAGATGACGGATTACGCGTGCGAGATCGCGCTGCGTGAAGGATTTGCGACGCAGGGGCAGACGGTGGTGATTTCGGCGGGGCTGCCGTTTGCGTCGTCGGGGACGACGAATATCCTGCGCATCGCGACGGTGGGCGAAGCGGCGCGCTGAGCGGAGTATTAAGCGCCGGGGTGGCCGAAGGACGATGCTGCGGCAGGAGGATGGCGCAGGAACTCGGCGGCAGCGTGCTAGATTCGCGTTTTGCCGTCACGTTCGGAACGCTTCATGGCCCTGCCCTATTCGCTTATCGTCGCCTACTCACGCAACCGCGTGATCGGGCGCGACAACCAACTGCCGTGGCGTCTGCGCGGCGATCTTGCCCATTTCAAGCGCACGACCCTGGGCCAGCCCATCCTGATGGGCCGCAAGACCTGGGAATCGCTGGGTCGGCCCCTGCCCGGCCGCACCAATATCGTCATCACCCGCAACCCGGGGTATGTCGCCGAAGGCGCCGTGGTCGTGACGAGCCTGGCGGAGGCGCTGGCCGCCTGCGGCGATGCGCCGCACGCGTTCGTGATCGGCGGCGCGCAGATCTATGGCGAGGCGTTGCCGGGGGCCACGCAACTGATCGCCACGGAAGTCGACGTGGACACGGAAGGGGATGCGTTCTTCCCGCCCTTGCCCGAAGGTCATTGGGACGAAGTCGCCCGGGAAGCCCAACCCGAAGAAGACGGCCTGCGCTATGACTTCGTGACGTATCGCCGCCGCACCTGACTGCGGCCACACACCCACGCGCGGCCCCACCCACGCGCACTCAACGCCAGACAAAACAAGGGAGACCCACGGGTCTCCCTTGTCGTATCAGCCGGGTGCGACTCCGGGCGGCAGCCGCGCCGCCCCGTGTTTACTGCCCCGCTGGCTTCCATAGGTAGTCAAACGACTCCACCTGCGTAACCCACACGATGCCGTCGCCCACATGCCGCGTCGTGCCGGCGCGGACCAGGGCGGCGCGCAGCGGATCCACGAACTCGTCCTCCGCCACGATTTCCACCCGCACCTTGGGCGAGTAATCCAGCAGTTCTTCCTTGTGGTTCAGGGGCGGGTTGCGGGTGGGCGAACTGCAGCCTTCCACCTTCGACACGGTCATGCCTGGAAAGCCTGGCACGTGACGCAAGGCCTCGCGGACGTCCGTCAGCCGGTTTGGGCGAATGATTGCCTTGATTTCCTTCATGAAAGCTCCTTAAGCCTCTTTGCCTTCTTCATCGAACCACTTGTACAGGGTCGGAAGCATGAGCAAGGTCAACAATGTCGAAGTGATGAGACCGCCGATCACCACCACGGCCAGCGGACGCTGGACTTCCGATCCCGGCCCGGTGGCGAACAGGAACGGAATCAGGCCCAGCATGGCCACCGTGGCGGTCATCATGACCGGCCGGAATCGCATGGTCGCGCCTTGCAGCACCGACTCATCGAGCGACTTGCCCTCCATCCGCAGACCGCGGATGTAGGACACCATCACCACCCCGTTCAACACGGCAATCCCCCACAGCGCGATGAACCCGACCGATGCCGGCACCGACAGGTATTCACCCGTGACGAACAAACCGAAAATCCCGCCGATCGACGCAAACGGCAGCACCGTGATGATCAGCGAGGCGTACCGCACGGACTTGAACAGCAGGAACAGCAGGAAGAAGATGGCGGCGACCGTGATGGGCACGATGATCATCATGTGACCCAGTGCGCGTTCCATGTTCTGGAAGGTGCCGCCCCACTCCAGGTAGTAGCCCACCGGCAACTGCACCTTGGTCTGCACGGCCTGCTGCAGTTCGGCCACGAAGCCGCCCAGGTCCCGTTCGGCCACGTTGATGGCCACCACGATGCGGCGCTTGCCGCCCTCCCGGCTGATCTGCGCCGGGCCGTCCAGGACGTTGATCTTGGCCAGGCTGTCGAGCGGCACCCGGACGCCCCGCGGGGTCGTCACCAGCAGATCGCGAATCGCCGACACGTTGTTGCGGAACGATTCGGGCAGACGCACGGTGGCGTTGAAGCGGCGCTCGCCTTCGAAGATCTGCGTGGCGTTCTTGCCTGCGATGGCAATCTCGATCACGTCGTGCACGTCGGACACGTTCAGCCCGTAACGGGCTATGGCGCGCCGGTCGATATCGACGGTCAGGTACTGCTGACCGCTGATCAGCTCGACGCGGGTGTCGCGCGCACCCGTGATGCCGCTTGCCACCTTGGCGATTTCGTTGGCCTTCTGACGCAGGCGAGTCAGGTCTTCGCCGAACACCTTTACGGCAACGTCCGACCGCACGCCGGTCACCATTTCGTCCACCCGATCGGAAATCGGCTGGGCCATGACGACCTGTGCGCTCGGGATGACGGCCAGCTTCTTCTGGATCTCGGCGGCGATCGTGTCCTGGGTCCAGCCGTCGGGCCATTCATCGCGTGGCTTGAGGCTGACGATAGGTGTCGACTCGTTCTGCGATTGCGGGTCGGCCGGGCTTTCGCCGCGCCCCACGCCCGATACCGCGGACTTCACGCCGGGCACTTCCATGATCAGCTTCATCGCCTGCATTTCGAGCTTGATCGATTCTTCAAGCGAAATGTTGGGCACGCGGTTGATCGATGGCACGATCGAGCCTTCCTTCATTTCGGGAATGAAGGCCGTACCAAGGAAAGGCAGCAACGCAAGCGAGCTGCCGAACAGCAATACCGCAAGCACCACGGTTTTCTTGGCATTGGCAACGGCCCAGGCCAGCATGCGCAGGTACGGCTTCTTGAGGACCGCGATCAGTTTGGTGTCGTGCTCCGCGCCGCCTTTGAGCACGTACGACGACACGACCGGCGCGAGCGTCATGGCCAGCACGACCGAGATGCCCAGAGCGATGGCGATGGTGTAGGCCAGTGGCGCGAACATCTTGCCTTCCATGCCCTGCAGCGTCATCAGCGGCAGGAACACCAGGATGATGACGCAGATGCCGAACACGACCGGCGTCGCGACTTCCGTCACGGAACGCAGGATCACGCGGATCTTGCTGTCTCCCGGCTCGCGCGGCCGCCCAAGGTGGCCGAACGCGTTCTCGACCACCACGGCCGGACCGTCAACCATCAGGCCGATCGCCACCGCCAGACCGCCCAGCGACATGAGGTTGGCGGAAATGCCGAACTGGTTCATGGCAAAGAAGGTGAGCAGCGGCGTCAGCACCAGCGTCGAGATCACGATAATCGACGAGCGCAGGTCTCCTAGGAACAGGAACAGCACGACCACCACGAGTGCAATGCCTTCCAGCAGCACCTTGGTCACGGTCCACAGCGCGGCGTCGACCAGTTCGCTTCGATCGTAGTAGGACACGATCTGCAGGCCATCGGGCAACATGCCCTGGCTGTTGATCTCGGCCACGCGCGCCTTGATCCGCGACGTCACTTCCTTGGCATTGCCGCCGCGCATCATCATCACGATGCCGCCGACCGATTCGGTCACCCCGTTCTTGACGACCGCGCCGTAACGCACTTCGTGGCCGATCGTGATTTCGGCGACGTCCCGCATGTAGACCGGCGTGCTGCCCGATTCGACAAGCACGATGTCGCCGATGTCTTCCAGCGTTTCGATCAGACCCACGCCGCGGATCAGGTACTGCTCGGCAAAGCGCGGCAGAATGCCGCCTCCCGAGTTGGCGTTGTTGCGGGCCAGCGCTTCGTACACCTGGGAAATCGAAATGCCGTAGTGATTCATCCGGTCAGGATTCATCAAGGCCTGGTACTGCTTGACGTAACCGCCCTGCGAGTTGATTTCCGCCACCTGCGGGATCGAGCGCAGCAGCGGACGAACGACCCAGTCCTGCACGATGCGCCGCTTGGTCAGCTCTTCGACCGACAATTCCTTGTCGCCGTCGTCGGGCTTGTCGAGCGTGTACTGGAAGACCTCGCCCAGGCCCGTCGACACCGGACCCAGCACGGGCGTGACACCGGTCGGCATGGTGGAAGCGACTTCGATCAGGCGCTCCATGACCAGTTGCCGCGCGAAGTACACGTCGGTGGCGTCGGTGAACACCAGGGTGATCAGCGACAGCCCGGGCTTGTTCAGCGAACGCATTTCCTCGATGCCAGGCAGGCCGGTCATCGCGATTTCCACTGGCACGGTCACGAAACGCTCGACTTCTTCGGGCGATCGCCCGGGCGCTTCGGTCGCGATCTGCACCTGCACGTTGGTCACGTCGGGGTAGGCGTCGATCGACAGCTTGCGTGTCGCATCCAGTCCGACCGCCAGCGCGATGACCGCCAGGACGATCACGATCAGCCGCTGTTGCAGAGCAACGCGGATTATCTTTTCTAGCATGCGACTACTCCTGGACGATGCCGGTGCGCTGGTTGTTCAGATGGAACGCGCCTTCGACGACGACCTTGTCGCCTTCCCGCACGCCCGACTGCACGACGCGCGTGCCGTTGTAGCTCTGGCCCAGGGTGACTTCGGTCGCGCGGTAGGTGCCGGGCTTGGTCTCCACATACACCATGTCCTTGTCTTCGGAACGGATCACCGCCGAATTGGCCACCACGACCTTGTCGCTGGGGCGGCTGGCGATCAGCATGCTGGCCAGCATGGCCGGCTTCAGCCGCCCTTCAGGGTTTTCGAGCGACGTGCGCACCAGCACCGTCCGGGTCGTCGGATTGACGATCTGGCCGACGTAGATCAGCTTGCCGGTGAACTTCGTGTTGCCCAGGGCAGGCACTTCGATTTCGGTCGTCTGGCCTTGCGCCACCAGGTCGGCCTGCGCTTCGGGCACTTCGGCCACGGCCCAGACCCGCGACAGGTCGGCCACCGTGAACAGGGCCTGCGCGGGCTGCACCACCTGCCCGATCGACACATTCAGTTCAACCACCGAACCGCGCATGGTCGACACCACGGGCGAGAACGAGCTGATCTGACCGTCGGAGCCGAGCCGGCTGATGACGCCGTCGGACATGCCCAAGACATTGAGCTGGTCGCGTGCCGCGCGTCGTTCCGCCTCGGCCACGTTGTATTCGTTTTCGCGCTTTTGCAGTTCGCCGCGGCCGATCACGTCGGCGGCAAACAGCTGACGTGCCCGTTCGCGGTTGTTGGCCTGCAATTCGCTGTAGGCGCGCGACTTCAGGTAGGCGAGCTGCGCGGTGCCGAGTTCGCTGCTGTGCAGACGGGCCAGCACGTCGCCGGGCTTGACGGCCTGGCCGAGCTCGGCGCGGATTTCGGTGACCCGGCCGGTGACGGTGGCGCCAATGCGCGCAACGCGTTCGATGTCGAAGTCGATCCGGCCGCTCACGCGCAGCATTTCGCCGAAAGGCTGCTTCGTGATCGTTGCGACCTTGATCCGCGAGGCCATGGCTTCATCGGCCGTCACGATGGCGGGATCGCCGGCCGGCGCGGCCGGCGCGGCGGTTTCCGGCGCCTTGTCGCCGCACGCGCTCAACGCGATCGCCAGGGCGACCAGGGACGCGGAGAAGGAAAGGGAGTGCTTCATCATGGTTGACCTGAATCGGAAGTGGGGGCGAGCAGACGCTCGATGTCAATGGCGGCCAGTTGCAGATCGAATCGCGCGGCAATGAGATCCGTACGCGCGACACGCAGCACACGCTGGGCGTCGATATATTCCAGGATGCCGCGCTCGCCAAAGCGGTAGGCGGCTTCCGACACCCGCAACGAGGCCTCGGCCTGGCGCACGATGCCCGATTCCAGCGCCTCGACCTGGGCGGCGGCGATCTGGAACTGCTGATAGGCCGCTTCCAGCTCCTGGCTCAGGGCGAACTCGCGCCCTTCGACCATGGTGCGTACCTGGATCAGGCGCGCGGCGGCTTCGGCGATCGGACCCTGGCGGCGGTCCCACAGCGGCACGCTGACCACCAGGCCGACGCGGGTGTTCTGCACATCGGGTTCACGCTCGGTGGAGGCGCGGATGGCAAACGTGGGCCGGTTCAGCGCCCGTTCGTAATCCACGGCCACGTTGGCGCGTTCCAGTTCCAGACGCAATTGACGCAGTTCGGGATTGATCGACAGCATCGACGCCCGCAGGGCATCGAGCGGCGGAATCTGCGGCGTGCGCAGCGCCAGGCCACCTTCGATCGCAAAGCTGAGCGGCAGTCCGCCACCCACCTGCTGGCGCAGGAAGGACTTGGCCCGATTCACCCGCAACAGGGCGCTCTGGCTGTTCTTCTGGGCGTTCAGCAATTCGGTTTCGGCACGGATCGATTCGCCCCGCGGCGCATCGCCCACGTCCACGCGCACTTGCACGCGATCGTAGATCTGCTGCATCAGCGCCAGGTCTTCTTCCGCCGCACGAAATTCCGCTTCGCGCCGCAGCGTGTCGTAGTACGCCTGCTTGACCGACGCGATCAGGTTGGTCAGGAAGACATTGCGTCCGGCCAGGGTCGCGTCCAGGGTGCGTTCCGCGATCTGCGTGCGCAACAGCCGCTGGCTGGGCAGGTCGATCCGCTGCGTGACCGACAGGGTGTTGAGCGAACCGGCGGCGCCACCGGTCTGGCGCGCCGATGCGCGGCCCGTCTGGTAGTCGATTTCGGGATTGGGGTAGGCGCCGGCCGTGGTAATGCCGGCCCGCGCGGCATCCACGCCGGCGGCCGAGGACCGGACGCCTGCGTTGGACGTCAGGGCAATGCTGACGAGCTGGTCGAGCGTATAGGGGGCCTGGGCCGCCATCGCCTGCGGCGCGGCGAAGCCCAGCCACACCGCGAATGCTAGGGTGATCGGTTTCATTGATATCAACAAGGGACGAACAGGCACGGCGACAAGATGTCGCGCGCAAAAGCAGGGACGGCAACACGCCGGCCCGACTAAGGAAGCGGAATTACAGCGTCGCCATGGGCGGCCGATAGGTGCGGAACACCGGGGCCGGCAACGGGAGAGAGGGCGAGCCGGCGCGATGACGCGGCTGCTGACGATGGTATGGATCACGCCCAGGATGGGCAAGTCGAATTCATGCGGGTCGACCGGACCGGCGCTGGCGGATGACGTGTCGGTGGACAGGCGGCAGGCCAGGCGATCGACGTTCACGTCGCGCAGGTCCAGCGCCGACAGCTGGTCGACGATATGCGGGGTGTCGTCGTCGAAGAATTCCCAGTCGTCGAACTGGGCGGCCATCAAGGCCATGGCCGTCAGGTCGATGGCGGAAGTGGTGGCCAGGTCGCTGAAACCGAAGTCGCTGAGCCCGCCAAAAGAAGGCTGGGCCATCCCGCCGGTTGCGAACGCCACGGAGGTGGGCGAAAAGGTCACGACCGACTCATGCGCGTTCCGGCAATCCACGGCAGATGCCCACGCCAGATGCAGCGGCATGAGTACCAGTGTGAATATGATGAGAACGAATCGCATTGCAGCATTTTAACGGCTGAATGGCGTTTTGCAATTCGGGGCTGTTACAAACCCTTCGTGACCCGCGCTGTTGCTGGGTCAACGAGGGTTGGCTCAGCGGACGCCGGCGCTTTCTTCGTACCCCGCCGCGTCGAGCCAGCCTGATCTGTCCTCAGGGTTTTCCGCTCGCATCTTGAAGATCCAGGTCTCGTAAGGAGACTCGTTCAACAGACCGGGGTTATCGGACAGGGCATCGTTGAAGGCCACGACATCTCCAGTTACAGGCGCGTGGATGTCGGACGCGGTCTTGACCGATTCCACCACGCCGGCCGGATCGCCAGCGGATAGGCGGGCGCCCACTTTGACGTCGCCCACGAACACGAGGTCGCCCAGGCGGTCCTGCGCCGTGTCGGTGATGCCGACAACGATCAGGTCGTCTTCGGTGCGGATCCATTCATGCGTGACGGCATAGTGGCGGTCGGGGGGCGTGGGCATCATCGGTCCTTGCAGGGCAGATTCGAAAGTTCGGTTCCAAGGGTCAAAGCGGGGGCGGTGCAGGCGCAATCGCATGACCGCGCCTGACGAATGGTAGCGCGCAATCGCGCGCGTTGCGCCAGACCCCGCCGATCTCGACCTGGGCCAGCGCGCCTTCGGCCGCGCGCGCGGGAATCCGCGCCAGAGCGATCGTCACGCCCAGGGTGGGCGAACGGGTCAGGCTGGTCACGTCGCCTTCGGCCGGTTCGCCTGCAATCAGGATACCGGGCAGCCGCACGCGCGCGGGCGCACGGGAGGGAGGCAGTCCGACGTCGGCAGCCAGGTCGTCATCCGCCTCATCATGCGCGTGGGCGTCCGTCACGATCAATCCCGCCAGCCGGCGGGAGGAAGGCCGGGCTTCGAGCGCCCGCCGCCCGATGAAGTCGCGCGACGCGTCGTGCCTGCAGACCGTATCCCCCAGGCCGGATTCGAGGGGCGATGTGCCGGTGCCGGTTTCACAGCCATACCGCACCAGGCCGGCCTCGATGCGCAGGCTGTCACGCGCCGCAAGGCCACAGGGCCGCACGCCCAACGCGACCAGGTCGCGCCACAGTTCGATGATGGCGTCGATCGGTCCGAAACACTCGTAGCCGCCCTCGCCGGTATAGCCCGTGTGGGCCACCATCAGTCCACTGCATTCCGTGAAGGTGCGGCGCGGCAGGGGTTCCGTCAGAGGCCGGCTGCCCGCGCGCGCCGCCCAGAACCGTTCGGCGGCATGGGGTCCTTGCAGGGCAAGCATCGCCAGGTCGCGGCGGGGCTGGATGGCGAGCCGCCACCCGCCAGTCTGGTGAACGTGATCCATCCAGGCCACGGCTGCGTCGGCGCACCCTGCGTTCAGCACGATGCGCCAGGCATCGCCGCCCAGCCGGTACACCATGGGATGGTCGATGATTCCGCCCTGGTCCGACAGCAGACAGGACAGCAATGCCCCGCCTGCCTCGGCCACGCCATCGACATCGTTGGCAAGGACGTGCCGCAGGTAGGCGCGTGCGTCTCGCCCCTGCACGTCCACCACCAGCAGGTGCGAAATGTCGAACATGCCCGCCGTATGCCGCACGGCCTGATGTTCGTCGATGCCCGGATCATCGGGGCCGTACGAGCCGGGCAGGCTCCAGCCTTCATGCTCGACCATCCGGGCGCCCAGTGCGCGATGTTCGCTGGCCAGGGGAGAACGACGCGGCAGCAGGCTCATGGCGGCATCCCTATCCGGGCAGGCGCGGCATTACCGCACGTTGCGATCGAGCCAGGCGACCAGCCACCCCGCCAGTTCCAGGCTGTTCCGGTCCTGCATCAGCATGTGCGAGTTCCCCTTGATGCCAAGGTCGGGCAAGGAAATCATTTCGGCCTTGCCGCCCACCTTGTTCACCGCTTCGATGAACTCGCGGCAGGCCTTGAAGCGCGGCGCCCAACGCGGCGACAGGTCGACATAGTCCCCCCACAGGACCAGGATGGGCAGGCCGGCGTAGGGCTTCAGGTCGCCATTGGCCGCGGGGCAGGTACCGGGTTCGATCGACACGATGCCGGCGATGCCGTCACGGTTCAGAGCCGCTGTCTGGAACGGATAGATCCCGGATTGCGAATGGCTGACCAGCACCGTGTTCTTGACCCGTTTGGCCAGTTCCGACAACGCCGGCACGGTCGGGTTGGGCGTGGGCAGCGTGTTGATCCAGTCCGGCACCATCTGCTTCCAGAATTCGTTCTGGGCTTCGAGCGGGAACAGCAGGCCCGGAAAGACCTGCGGGTAGGTCGCTCCGAAACGGAACACCATCCACGCATCGGCATGGCCCACCGAGTAGACCGTGGGCAAGGTGGACGCCGGGGCCTTGCCCATCTTCACGGCGTTGATGGCGGCCGGGGTGGCCGCCGACCGGCCCCGCGCGGCCTGGTCGACCACGTAGGTCGGAAAGCCGCTGCGCACGAAGTACTCGTCCCAGCCCATGCGCCCATCTGGCGTCGACTCCCAGGTCTTGCCGGTCAGGCAGCAGCCATGGACCAGGGCCAGGGACAAAGGTCGCGGATTGACCGGCACCTGGTAGCGGACATACATCTGCTCGACCGTGATCGTTCCGGACGGCGCATACGCAGGCAGGGTCGACAGCGTGTCGGACGTCACTTCCTTGCCCCCCAGAAAGAAGCTCCCCTGCCGCGCCAGGGTCAGGGGCGTGTCCGGCGACAGGCTGTTCTGTCCAGAGGTCATGCCGGGCGCGCAGGCCTGCAGACCGCAGACGACGGCGGCGCCTGCAATCCATCGCCCCAGCATGGACAGCGCGGAACGATCGGACCAGGTAGCGGGGCGGGTATGGGACGGACGGGGTCGGGCGGCAAAGGTCATTGTGTCTCCTGCGGTGCGCCCCGGCGTCGTTGCGCCGGGGATCGTGGCCCCAGTCTATCGGCGCGCCGCCGCCGCGACAAGCCTGCCCGGCCGGACGCGCCACGCGCTGTGGCACACTGCACCCTCTTTCCGGGAGTCCGAGTTGAGCTGGTTGAAGAATGTGCCCTACGAATGGGCGGTGGGGCTGCGCTACACACGGGCAGGCCGGCGCAGCGGCCGGGATTCCTTCATCTCGTTCATCGCGCTGACCTCCATGCTGGGCATTGCCCTGGGTGTGGCCGCCCTGATCACCGTGCTTTCGGTCATGAACGGGTTCCAGACGGTGGTGCGCGACCGCATGCTCGCCGTCGTGGCGCATATCGAAATCGTCGACCGCGCCGGCGTGTCGCCCAACTGGCAGGAACTGGCCCGCTTTGCCGAGCGCAATCCCGAAGTCCGGGGCGCTGCTCCGTTTCTGGACGGCCAGGTGCTGCTGACGCGCGGCACCACGCTGCGCGGCGTCGTGATGCGCGGGATCCTGCCGTCCGAAGAACCCAAGGTTACCGACATCGTCGACACCCTGAAAGAGGGAACGCTGGACGTGCTCAAGCCGGGCGAATTCAATGTCATTTTGGGGGCGGAGCTGGCGTCCGCCCTGTCGGTCAAGGTGGGCGATCCGGTCACCATGATGGCGACCGATGGCCAGGCGCTGCAGTCGCGCGCCCTGCCCCAGCTGACGCAACTGAAGGTGGCCGGCATCTTCAGCGCCGGGCATTTCGAATTCGATTCGTCGCTGGCCTACATCCATATCCAGGACGCGCAGACCCTGTTCCACCAGCCCGCCCCCAGCGGCGTGCGGCTGCGGATCCGTGACGTGCTGCAGGCGCCCGAGGTGGCGCGCCAACTGGCGGCCGACCTGCCGCCCAGCATCTACCTGCGCAACTGGACGCAGCAGAACGCCACGTGGTTCGCGGCGGTCAAGACGCAGAAACGCATGATGTTCCTGATCCTTGCCCTGATCATTGCAGTGGCGGCGTTCAATCTGGTGTCGACGCTGGTCATGACCGTGAAGGACAAGCAGGCCGATATCGCCATCCTGCGCACGCTGGGCGCGACACCGGGTTCGATCATGAAGATCTTCGTGATCCAGGGCGCGGTGGTGGGCCTGGTCGGGACGGCCTCGGGCGTGCTGCTGGGCACCCTGCTCGCCCTCAACATCCACACGGTCATTCCGTTCATCGAACGCCTGCTGAACGTGCAGTTCCTGAACCAGAGCATCTACCTGATCACCGAATTGCCGTCGGAATTGCGTTGGCACGATGTGGGACTGATCGGCGGGTTCGCGGTGCTGCTGGCCTTCGTGGCCACGCTGTATCCCAGCTGGAGCGCGGCGCGCGTGCGGCCGGCCCAGGCGCTGCGCGAGTCGTAAGGCGTTTGGCTGCCCTAGCCCTTGTCGACCGACTTTCCGTGCCGCTCGATGGTGCGCAGCATGTCGACCAGCGTGGCCCGGTCCTTGGGCTCGATGCAGGAAAACAGCGCATCCATGGCGTCGCGCCGCGGCTCGGCCACGGCGGCCAGCGCGGCTTCGCCGGCCGGCGTGATCACGATCAGCTGCGCGCGCCGGTCGGTGGGGTGCGGCTGACGTTGCACCAGCCCGTCCCGTTCCAGGCCATCGATGGCATCTGTCAGCGTCCTTGGCGATTGCCCGAACCACTCCGCCAGTTCACCCGGGCGGCTGGGACCTTCGCGCTGTAGCGCCGTCAGTAATTTTCCCCGCGACATCGACAGGCCATGGGCCGCCATGACGGAATCGATACGGGGGCGCAACACCCGCCACACGGCAAGTAGCGCGTCAGCCACATCGGTCGGCGTTGACGAGTCTGGCATGGATCCCCATAATGGCAAACAAATAGTGTGGTACCTCACTATGAGTGTACCGCAAGGTTATCGCCGGCTCCCATCCGGTCTAACCCGACCCCTTGCGTCGAGATCCCATCATGCCTGACACGCCGCCCCTGCCCGCCTCCCGCGCTACCTTGAATCCGGCCACGACCGCGTTCATCCTGTTCCTGGGTGCGCTGGCTGCTCTGCCCCCGCTGTCGATCGACATGGGCCTGCCCGGCCTGGGCCAGGTCCAGGAAAGCCTGAACGCCACGGCCAACCAGGCAACGATGACACTCAGCCTGTTCCTGCTGGGCTTTGCCATTGCGCCGCTGGTGCTGGGTCCGCTGGCCGACCGCTTCGGCCGCCGTCCCATCCTGCTGTGGGGTGTGGCCGTGTTTACCGTGGCGGGCCTGGGCTGCGCCATGGCGC
The DNA here is from genome assembly GCF_048632615.1 of Pigmentiphaga litoralis. Classification (GTDB taxonomy): domain Bacteria; phylum Pseudomonadota; class Gammaproteobacteria; order Burkholderiales; family Burkholderiaceae_B; genus Pigmentiphaga; species Pigmentiphaga litoralis_B. The sequence goes on along the minus strand of NZ_CP184479.1, from coordinate 3,795,552 downwards.
CGTCCATCGGTTCGCTGCTTGGCTTTCGCGTACTGCAAGGCATCGGCGCGGGCGCCGGCGCCATGCTGCCCGTGGTGATCGTGCGGGACCTGTTTACCGGTGCGCAGGCCCGAGCCCGCATGTCGTATGTCACGCTGGTGCTGGGTATCGGCCCGATCATCGCCCCGGCCCTGGGCGCGGGCATCATGGCGCTGAGCGGCTGGCGCGAAATCTACGGCGCGCTGAGCGTGGCCGGCGCGATCATCTTTGTCGTGGCCTTCTGGTCATTCGGGGAAAGCGCCAAGCCCGGGCAGCGCAGCAGCCTGCGTCCGCGCGACATTCTGCGCAACTATCGCAATGTCCTCAGCCACCGCATCTTCCTGGATTTTGCGCTGGTGAACGGGCTGACGTTCGCGGCCATGTTCGCCTACATTTCGGGGTCGCCCCTGGTGTTGATGGCCAACATGGGCCTGTCCACGGGGGCCTACAGCGTGATCTTTGCGATTACGGCGGGCGCCATGGTGGTGGGATCGTCCGTCAACGGCTGGGCCGCCACACGCGAGATGAACCCCAAAATGCTGTTCCGCACCGCCATGGCCCTGCTGGTGCTGTCGCCCCTGCTGCTGGTGGTGCTGACCTTGACCGGCAGCTTGACGGTACCGGTGCTGGTGCCCCTGATCGCCGTCACGACGTTTTCGCTGGGCATCGTCATGCCCAACTCGACTCACGGTGCGCTGCAGCCCATGGGCCGCACGGCCGGTGTGGCGTCGGCGGTGTTGCGAGCGATTCAGATGGCCTGCGGCGCCGCCGCCAGCGGCCTGGTCGCATCGCTGTATGACGGCAAAAGCGCCATCGCAATGACCGGCACCATGTTGCTATGCGCGGCCGGTGCCGCAATCGTCTACCTGTGGATGCTGAAGCCGGCGCTGGCGAAGGCCGCCGCGGCGGCGTAGATCGCAGTCACCGCGTAAAGGACAGCGAATCGGGCCGGCCGGCCCATGACGCGCAGGGCCTAGCGCCGCACCGACGCCCGGTACGCGGCCGACAACGGGTGGATTTTCTGGATCGGCGCCTTGGCCACCGCCGTGGCGGCGATCCGCCGCACCTCCGCCATCAACGCGCGGGCGTCCCAGTCCACGGGCCATCCCTGCCACAGGCGCAGCGCGCCGTTGACGAACACCGCATCGATCTGATCCCGGTTGGCCAGCCGCACCAGTTCCCAGCTCATATCCCACGACGGCAGCATTTCCGGCACATCCATGTCGACGAGCAGGAAATCCGCAGCCAGTCCTTCGGCAATACGCCCTGTGCGTTGCCTTAGCCCGGCAACGTCCGCCCCGCCCGCCGTGGCCTGCTCCAGCCAAAGCGCGCCGCCGCCCGCCGACGAGTCGCCCCGCATCAGCCCGAACGCCAGCCGCTGATTGGTTTCTGCCGAGTCCATCAGACGAAAGCCGTCACTGCGGGTGCCATCGGTGCCGAGGCCAACCCGAATGCCCAAAGCCGACATCGTGACCGCGTCCGCCACCGCATTGCCCTTCCAGACACTGGCGACCGGGTTGTAGCTCACCGCCGTATCGGTTTCCTTGAGCAGGCGCATTTCATACGGCGTTACCAGCGTGGCATGCGCAACCAGCGTCTGCGGGCCCAAGGCGCCCACGCTGTCCAGGTGTTCCAGCGGCCGCAGGCCCCGCGCCACCAGCGACCGTTCCACGGATGCCAGGTGTTCATTGACGTGCGTCTGGAACACGACACCGCGCTCGGCGCTCAGGCGCGCCACATCGGTCAGTTGGGCATCGCTGGCCGCTTCGGGTGTGGAGATCGCCAGGGACGGGTGCACCAGGGCATCGTCCGCCCACACATCGATATGCCGCTCGGCCGCCTGCAGCAGCCCATCGCGCTGCGCTTCCGCGCCCGCGTCGTTGCAGATCAGTCCCAGCACGCAGCGCACGCCTACGTCCTTGGCGGCGCGGGCCACGGCTTCCAGCCCCAGTTGCGCCCGCGTCCCGGCGTCGCACACGGTGGTGAAGCCACCGCGCAACGCTTCGAGCGACGCCAGCTTGGCCGACAGATACAGGCTTTCCTCATCCAGGCTGCCTTCCAGCGGCACCCAGATGCGGCGAAAAATCTCCGAGGGTTCGCCGAAGGCCAGCGCCTTGCCGAATGACTGCGTCAGGTGATGGTGCGCATCGACAAAACCCGGCATGAGCAGACGGCCCGGCAGCATCCGCATCGTCAACGCCGGGTGCGCCTGGCGTAGCCGCTCCACCGGGCCAATCTCGGCAAACACGCCCTGCGCGATCCGCACGGCCATGCCCTGGACCGGCCCGTCGGGAAGCAACAGCCATTCGGGCGCCAACAGCAATTCGTCGGCCATCAGGGCAGACGCGGTCAGTCCCGCCGACGAGGCGGGGAAGGTGCGGGCGGTCGGTTCGTAGACAGTCATCATGTTTTCCAGATTCGTCGAAAACGGCCGTGCGAACGCATTCGCCGTCTTCGTTCGTCACATTCGTTCGCGCGGCTAGCCGGCCAGCAGGCTGCGCAGGCAATAGGCCAGCCCCACGGCGATCAAGGCCACGGCCACGCCAAGCTTCAATACCCGGGTAGGCATGCGCGCGGCGATGGCCGTGCCGGCCACCCACCCCACCACCAGCAGCGCGCCCAGCAACAACCCCAGGCGGACGTCGAGCTGCCCTGTCGCAAGGTTGACCGCCGTGGCCGACAGCGCGATCGGCAGCTGGATGCCCTGCGCCCAGCCGATTGACAGCCGCGTTGGCGCGCCACAACACATCAACAGCGGAAGCAGGATGACGGGACCCCCGGTGCCAGACCACGCGGACCCGCATCCGACCACCAGCCCCAGCACCGCCACCGCACCGTGCCCATGCAGGGCCGCAGGCATGCCGCCCTCCGCGCGCGCCTTGCGAGCCAGCAGCGTCTGGCAGCCCGACACGATGGCCAGCGCGGCGACGCCCAGTTGCGCGGCGGTAGCGGGCAGCCACTGCAGGGTCAGGGCGCCCAGCGCGGCGCCCAGCAAGGCCCACCCGTACAGAGCCAGGGGCTGCGTCGTCGAAGCGGGGGTCAAGGCACCCGACCCTGCATTGCGTGCTGCGACAGCGTCCGCTGCGGCTTCCGCCTTACGGCGCCGCCGCAGCCACGCCATGGCCGCCATGCCGGTGAACATGAAGCCGAAGGTCGATGCCGGCACGGCCTGCGCCACCGGCATGCCCGCCAGGGTCGTCAACACCGGCACCACCAGGATCCCGCCGATGCTGGTCGCCCCCACCGCCAGCCCCGCCACGACGATCAGCGCGAGCACGACGGCGCTCATGACTGACCTTCAGGTGGGCAACGCGGAGGGCGGGAGATCGGCATCAGTGCGATTCAGGGTCAGGGCCAGGGCCAGGGTCAGGGTCAGGGTCGGACGGAGGTCGGGTCGGGGGCCAAGCCAGCGATCCCTCAATCCATCCGGATGCCGGCAGTGTTGATCACCGTCGACAGCATCTGTTTTTCTCGCGCCAGGTAGCTTGCGAACGCCGCCGGGGCCATGTCCATCGGCGCAAAGCCGGCATCCGCCAGTTTGCGTTTCAGTTCGGGGTCGGCATGGACCGCGGCCAGCTCCCTGGCAATGCGGTCCACGATCGCCGCATCGGTATGCGCCGGCGCCATCAGGCCCTGCCAGGAATCCACGTTCATCGACTTGAATTCGGCGGTCTCGGACAGGCTGGGCACGTTGGGCAGGCCTTCCCAGCGCGCCTGCGACGTCACGCCAAGGGCCTTCACCTTGTTGTCACGAATGAAGTTCTGCGCCAGGCCGACCGGCAGCACGGCCAGATCGATCTGCCCGCCGGCCAATTCGGTCAACACCTGCGGACCCGACTTGTAAGGCACGTGCATGATGTCGATGGCGGCCATCTGCTTGATCATCTCGGCGGTGATGTGCAGCGATGTGCCGACGCCATCCGTGCCGTAATTGAGCTTGCCGGGCTGGCTGCGCGCCAGCTTGACCAGGGCGTCCGCCGAATCCACCGGCAGCGTGGGGCGCGCAATCAGCACGAAGGCCGACGAAGCCACCGGCGCGATGGGCAGGAGTTCCTTCAGACCGTCGTACTTGAAGGTATTGGGCGAGACCAGGGGCGCCACCGTGACCGGGCTGGCCACCGCGAACAGCAGGGTGTAGCCGTCCGGCTTGGCGCGAATGACGCGCTGCGTGGCGATGGTGCCCGACGCGCCCACGACGTTTTCGACCACCACGGGCTGCTTCAGGCGTTCGGCCAGGCGGGGCATGACGATCCGGGCGGCAACGTCCACGCTGCCTCCTGGTGCAAAGGGCACCACAACCGTGATGGGCGACGACGGATAGGCCGTGGTCTGCGCGACGCCGGCGTGCGATACGGCAGCAACAAGGCTGCCCAGAAGGATCTTTATCAGTACCATTGGCTTTTGCATGATTCACGCCCGAGTGGATTTCAAGGGAATCGCACCATGACGATGCGCATTAGACTTGTCATAACAAGTTATGACAAGTGAAGCAAAAGCTGTGCCAATAAAACGGACCGCCAGGGCTGTGCGTGCTGCCCGCTCGCCACTGGTCGCCACGGCGTCGCCCCTGTACGCGCAGCTGCGGGATCGTCTCAAACAGCAGATCCTGGATGGCAAGCTTGGCCCGCAGGCCAAGCTGCCTTCCGAAAGCGAACTGACGGCACACTATGGCGTCAGCCGCATTACCGTGCGGCAGGCGCTGAACGAACTGCACCGCGAAGGGCTGATCGTGCGCGTGCACGGCAAGGGCAGCTTCGTTTCGCAGCCCGTCGTGGCTCAGGATCTGACCCAGCTGCGGGGTTTGTCGGAGTCCCTGTCCGGAGAAGGCCGGGTTATCCACACCCGGATGCTGTCGTTCAAAACCGTCAAGGCCAGCGAGCGCGTCGCGGCGCACCTGCGGGTGCCCGTGCGCAGTCCGGTCAGCGAGCTGCGCACCGTGCGCTACCTCAACCGGGCGCCGCTGTCCTTGAACCATTCGTATATGTCGGTCGCCCTGGGCGAGCGGATCCGCAAGGCCGATCTGGCCAATCGCGACCTGATCGCCATTTTCGAAAATGACGTGGGACTGACGATTACCCGGGCCGACCTGTCGATCAGTGCGCTGACGGCCGACGAGTCGCACGTGAAGCCATTGGCGGTGGATCTTGGCGCGGCACTGCTGCAGGTGGAACGAGTGCTATTGGCGCCCGACGAGTCTCCCTTGCAGTTCGAGTCGACGACCTACCGGAGCGACCGCTTCAGCTACAGCCTCAGTGTGGAGCGGCGTCGGATGGGCTGACCCCCCAGGCGTCTTCCTGGACGAAGCGCGCCACACGCAATCGCAAGTGGGGAATCGCGTGCTCGCATTCGACAAACTCGGCAATCGGCATCAGCTGCCAGTGTTGGCCTTCGTCCCCGAACCGGATCAAGGCCACGTCGGCGGCGGTCAGCCAGCCGGCAAACAGCCAGGTCGGCAAGCCGCCCGCCGCCACGGCAGGATAGGCCCGCGCAACGGTGATCTGCGCCGGCGGCAGCACCAGCGCGAACTCTTCGAACAGCTCGCGCGCAGCGCATTCCCACGGGGATTCCTTGACCTCGCGGCCACCGCCGGGCAGGTCCCAGCAATTGGGCCAGGGCAGGTCGGGAATGTCGTCCCGCCGGTACACCAGCAGGCTGTCTTCGAAACGCAGGGCAAGCTTGGCGCCGCCAAATGGCGCGGACAGCGGTAACGGAATGGGGTCGACGGCTTCCATTACACCGCCTGCCCGGCAGCCACGCCCGATGCCCACGCCCACTGGAAGTTGTAGCCCCCCAGCCAACCGGTCACATCGACCGTTTCTCCAATGAAATGCAGCCCCGGCACGGTCTTGGCCTCCATCGTCTGTTGATCCAGTCCTCGGGTGTCGACACCCCCACGCATCACTTCCGCCTTCTTGTAGCCTTCGGTTCCGCTAGGCACGATCGACCACGAAGACAGGCTGCCAGCCAGCGCCCGCAGCGTCCTGTCGGGTACGTCGGCCAGGCGCTGGGTCGCCAGTCCCGGCCACAGGCCGGCATGCGCCACCAGCCATTGCTCGGCCAGCCGCCGCGGCAGGAGCCCGCTCAGCACGGTTCCTACCTGTTGGCGATTGCCCGGCTTGGCGTCGAGCAGCGCGGCGGCCAGGTCCAGCCCCGGCGACAGGTCGATCGTGATCGGTGTGTTGGGTTCCCAGAAGCTGGAGATCTGCAACACGGCCGGGCCCGACAGGCCACGGTGCGTGAACAGCAGGTCCTCGCGAAAGCGTGGCGCGCGCTTGCCTTCGCCGGTCCGGATATCGACTTCGAGCGCCACCCCGGCCAGGGGCACGAAGGGCTTCCAGGCGGCCGCATCGAAGGTCAACGGCACCAGGGCCGGGCGCGGTTCAATGATTTTGAGGCCAAACTGGCGGGCGATCTTCAGTCCGAAGTCCGTGGCGCCGATCTGGGGAATCGGCAGGCCGCCGGTGGCGATGACGACGCGATCGGCGCGGATCGGCCCGTGGGACGTCTCGACAAGGAAACCCCTGCCCCTGCCCGATCCCGAGGTGTCGCTAACGTGGGTCGAGCCCGCGGCTTGCGAGTCCGGCAGGCCGTGGCTGGCAGGCGCCGCGCTTGCATCGTGCGTGATCGCCGTCACGCTGCACGGCATGCGCCACGACACGCCCGCCGCATCCGTTTCGGCACGCAGCATACGGATGATGTCCTCGCTGGACTCGTCGCAGAACAGCTGGCCGCGGTGCTTTTCATGCCATGCGATGCGGTGCCGCGAGACAAGATCGATGAAGTCCTGCGACGTGTAGCGGGCCAGCGCCGACCGGCAGAAGTTCGGATTGGCCGACAGGAAGTTGGCCGGCCCCGCGTCGCGGTTGGTGAAGTTGCAACGCCCACCCCCGAGATGCGGATCTTTTCGGCCAGCCTGGTGGCGTGGTCGATCAGCACGACCCGGCGGCCGCGCCGCCCGGCCGTCGCCGCGCACATCATGCCAGCCGCGCCCGCGCCGATCACGGCGACGTCCACCGCCGCCGTGCCAGGTCCGGCCGCCATCAGGCGTCCTTGACGCAGTCCACGTAGTGACGGATCTGGCCTTCGGCGTTGACCTCGGCCACCAGGCCGTGGATGTCGGTGCCAAACCCCGGGAACTGCGCGTTGAACTTTCGTGCGAACTGCAGGTAATGGACGATCGTGCTGTTGAAGCGCTCGCCCGGAATCAGCAACGGAATGCCTGGCGGGTACGGCGTCAGCAGCACGCTGGTCACGCGTCCTTCCAGCTGGTCCACGTCCACGCGTTCGATCTCGCGGTGGGCCATCTTGGCAAAGGCTTCCGACGGCTTCATGGCCGATTCCATGTCGCTCAGGTACATCTCGGTCGTCAGGCGCGCCACGTCGTACTCGCGGTACAGAGAGTGGATCTTCAGGCACAGATCGCGCAGGCCGACCTTTTCGTACTCGGGGTAGTCCTGGCAGAACTCGGGCAGGATGCGCCACATCGGCACGTTGCGATCGTAGTCGTCCTTGAACTGCTGCAAGGCAGTCAGCAGCGTATTCCAGCGCCCCTTGGTAATGCCGATGGTGAACAGGATGAAGAATGAGTACAGCCCGGTCTTTTCGACGATCACGCCGTGTTCGGCCAGGAAGCGCGTGACGATCGACGCCGGAATGCCGGTTTCGCCGAACTTGCCCGACACGTCCAGCCCCGGGGTGATGATCGTGGCCTTGATCGGGTCCAGCATGTTGAAGCCCGGCGCCAGATTGCCGAAGCCGTGCCATTCGTCGTTGGCTTCAAGAATCCAGTCTTCTCGCTCGCCAATGCCGTCGGCCACCAGCTTGTCCGGACCCCAGACCTTGAACCACCAGTCTTCGTCACCGAATTCGGCTTCGATCTTGCGCATGGCGCGGCGAAAGTCCAGCGCTTCCAGAATGCTTTCTTCGACGAGCGCGGTGCCGCCCGGCGGCTCCATCATGGCTGCCGCCACGTCGCAGGACGCAATGATCGCGTACTGCGGCGAGGTGGACGTATGCATCAGATACGCTTCGTTGAAGATGTGGCGGTCCAGCTTGCGGGTCTCGGATTCCTGCACGATGATCTGCGACGCCTGCGACAGGCCCGCCAGCAGCTTGTGCGTCGAGTGCGTCGCATACACGACGGCTTCGGCGCTGCGGGGGCGGTCCTTGCCGATCGCGTGCATGTTCTTGTAGAAGTCGTGGAAAGCCGCGTGCGGCACCCAGGCTTCGTCGAAGTGCAGCGTGTCGATCGTGCTGCCCAGCAGTTCCTTGATCATCTCGACGTTGTAGACCACGCCGTCGTACGTGCTTTGCGTGATGGTCAGGATGCGCGGCTTGCGCGCGCCATTGCCCTTTGCGAACGGATTGGCGGCGATCTTCTTCTGGATGCTTTCCTCGCGGAATTCGTCCAGCGGAATCGGCCCGATGATGCCCAGGTGATTGCGCGTCGGGCGCAAGAACACCGGCACGGCGCCGATCATGATGATCGCGTGCAGGATGGACTTGTGACAGTTGCGATCCACCACCACCACGTCGCCCGGCGCCACGTTGGCATGCCACACGATCTTGTTGGACGTGGACGTGCCATTGGTCACGAAGAAACAGTGGTCGGCATTGAAAATGCGCGCCGCATTGCGTTCCGACGCGGCGATGGGGCCGGTGTGGTCCAGCAGCTGGCCCAGTTCGTCCACCGCGTTGCAGACGTCGGCGCGCAGCATGTTTTCGCCAAAGAACTGGTGGAACATCTGCCCCACCGGGCTTTTCAGGAACGCCACGCCGCCCGAGTGCCCGGGGCAGTGCCAGGAGTACGAACCGTCTTGCGCGTACTTGACCAGTTCGCGGAAGAACGGCGGCGCCAGCGAATCCAGGTAGCTCTTGGCTTCGCGAATGATGTGGCGCGCCACGAATTCCGGCGTGTCCTCGAACATGTGGATGAAGCCATGCAGTTCACGCAGGATGTCGTTGGGGATGTGGCGCGAAGTGCGCGTTTCGCCATATAGATAGATCGGGATCTCGGCGTTGCGGAAACGCAGTTCGCCGATGAACGCGCGCAGCTTCTTGACGGCGTGCGCGACGTCGTCGGGCATGCCCGCGCCGAACTCTTCGTCGTCGATCGAGAGGATGAAGGCGCTGGCGCGGCTTTGCTGCTGCGCGAACGACGACAGGTCGCCGTAGTTGGTTACGCCCAGGACTTCCATGCTTTCCGCTTCGATCGCGGCAGCCAGGGCGCGCACGCCGAAGCCGGACGCATTTTCAGAACGGAAATCTTCGTCGATGATGACGATGGGAAAGCGGAATTTCATGGACGCTCCTGCAGCCACAAATAAGATTGAACCGTCACCCCGCGCGGATCGCGCGGCGAGGGGACGAATGATGCGCCCTGCCAGGGGTCAGGTGCTTGGCAGTGTCACGCCGCGCTGGCCTTGGTACTTGCCGCCGCGGTCCTTGTAGGACGTTTCGCAGACTTCGTCGCTTTCGAAGAACAGCATCTGCGCACATCCTTCACCGGCGTAGATCTTGGCGGGCAACGGCGTCGTGTTCGAGAATTCAAGCGTGACGTGGCCTTCCCATTCGGGTTCGAGCGGGGTCACGTTGACGATGATGCCGCAGCGCGCATAGGTGCTCTTGCCCAGGCAGATCGTCAGCACGCTGCGCGGTATGCGAAAGTATTCAACAGTGCGGGCAAGCGCGAACGAATTCGGCGGGATGATGCAGACATCGCCTTCGAAGTCGACGAACGACTTCGAGTCGAAGGCCTTCGGGTCGACGATGGTCGAATTGATGTTGGTAAAGATCTTGAATTCGCGAGCGCAGCGCACGTCGTAGCCGTAACTGCTGGTGCCGTAGCTGACGATGCGCTCGCCATTCACGTTCCGCACCTGTCCCGGTTCGAATGGCTCGATCATGCCGTCTTCGGTGGCGGCACGACGGATCCAGCGGTCGCTTTTGATGCTCATGAACAGAGGCCTCGGCGGATGACGAATGATGTAAAGGCTGCGATTGTAGCCGTCTAATGCGACAGCTCCGCGCCGCACCAGGATGCTTTAGTCCGACCTGTCCGGTGCAGAACGGGTTCCAGGCGCATTCAGTCCGGCCGCCAGAAAATCCAGCATGCCGGCCAGGGTCTGTGACGACGGTCCAAGCGTGGGGCCCTTGCCGCTGGCGTCCGGCATCAGTCGCGCCACCCGGCCGTTGTCGGCGCGCAGGTACATCATGCTGCCAAACACGCACTGCAGGCGCAGGAACAATTCGTCACGGGTCAGATGGGGGCATGCGGCTTCGAGCGCCAGCACGAAGTGCCGCGCCACCGCGTCATGCACGCCAAACACGATGTTCTTGACCGTCCGGTCAGGTTCCACCGAGCAGATTGCCGACAGCCGATTGAAGATCGCGCCTTTCTCGGTGTCGCCCATGCGCAGCCCCGGGCCAAGAAAGGCGGCCAGTACCTCGCGCACGTCGGGCCGGGGTACCCGCCCATCTTGTGGAAAACAGGCATCCAGCAAGGCCTGACGCTCGGCGTTCATTTCGCCGACCCGACCTTCAAAGATCGCGCGCAGCAGGCCTTCCTTGGTCCGGAAGTAGTAATGCACTGCCGCCATGTTGGCCCCGGCCGCCGCCGTAATCGCGCGCAAGGACACGCCGTTGTAGCCCTGCTCGGCAAACAGGCGTTCCGCCACGTCGATGATGCGGTCGCGGGTGGGCAGTTCGTCCGCCGGCGAAACCGTTGGCTCAGACCCGGCCGCTGACGCCGGTATCAAGGCATCGTGAGGGGCTGGTTGGGACATGATGGGGGCAGGAGCGGGCGATGTGGCCATGGCGCATCGTAACCGGAGGAAGGCCGACGCCGGCCATGAAATATTTAAGTCGACTGATTGAATCAAGCGTTTGACTTGGATTTGCACACGTCCTTATGATGCGGATAAGCGTTGCCCAGACACGCCTTCCCACCACGGGCATCTGCCCCAGGAGACTTCATGCAAGGCACCATCCGCCGCGTCGTGACCGGCCACGACGCCGATGGGCGCGCGATCGTCATCGAAGACGGTCCGGCCCCCAATGTCCGCCACAATCCTGCCCGCCCCGGCTATTACCTGACGCAGTTGTGGATCACCCCCACCGCGCCTGCGCCCATCGACAATGGCCCCGACCCCACGCTGAGCCCGGTTGCCCTGCAGCCACCCCCTCTGGGCAGCGTCATCCGCGTCATTGAATTCCCACCCGCCGCGCTGGAACTGCGCAACCTGGACCCGGACGCAGCGAAGGCCGCGTTTGCATTGTTTGGCGGACAGCAAGCGCTGACTGCCCAGCACGCGCCCAATACCCGGCACCCCTTCATGCACCGCACGGAGACCATTGACTACGCGGTCGTGCTGACGGGCGAAATCACCATGCTGCTGGATGACTCCGAAGTCACCCTCAAGGCAGGCGACATGCTTGTCCAGCGGGGTACGCATCACGCCTGGACCAACCGCAGCGACGCACCATGCAAGGTGCTGTTCGTGCTGATCGACGGCCAGTTCGAGCCCGCGCTGGCCGAAAAATTCGCGCACGACCATCCATAAGCAGAAAAGCCAGACCCGGAGACACTCATGCCCGCCCAGACACCCGCCCGCCGCGCCTTTACCGCGACCATCGCCGCCCTTGCCGCCTTTGCCGCATCTGGCCTCACCTCCGCCGCGGCCCAGACGCCCTATCCCACCCGATCGGTCGAGGTCATCGTGCCGTACTCGGCCGGGGGCAGCGTCGACATCATGGCGCGTGCCTTTACCAAGGAAATGGCCGAGATCCTGGGCCAGCAGATCGTCGTCAACAACCGTGACGGCGCGGGCGGGACGATCGGCGTGGCCGCCATCGCGAACGGCCGGCCGGATGGCTACACCGTGCTGTTCTCGCCGTCGTCACCGCTGACGCAGGCGCCCTTTCTGATGGGCAAGCTGCCGTATCAGGTCGACCAGATCGTGCCGATCTGCCAGATCTTCGAGAACCCGTTCGTGATCGCCGTCCGCAAGGATTCGCCCATCACCGGTCTGAAGGACCTGCTGACCCGCGCCGCCGCCAAACCTGGCGCCCTGTCGTATGGTCACGCCGGCCCGGGCTCGGTCCCGCATCTGGCCACGGCCAATCTGGCCAAGGCCAGCAAGGTCAGTTTCAATGAAATCGCGTTCCGGGGCGATGCCCAGGTGATCCCGCAGATCCTGGGCGGCCACGTCGATTTTGGCGCCCTGGGCGTCTCGTCCGTTGCCGGCAAGGACCTGCGCCTGCTGGCCGTCTACGGCGCCAGCCGCCTGCCTGGTCTGCCGGATGTGCCGGCGATTACCGAGTCGAACATCCCGCACGCGGTGATCGCGCGCAACGGCTTGTACGTGCACCACAGTACGCCGGCCGCGGTCCGCACCACGCTTGAACGCGCTTGCCAGACGGCGTCCGCCAAACCCGAGTTCAAGACCGCCGCGAGTCAGTTGTTCCAGCAGGTCAGCTATTTGAATGCGACGGAGTTTGCGTCGAAACTGGCTGGGGATCTGGAGACGAATAAGGCGCTGATTCAGTCCTTGGGGTTGCTGAATACGGGGAATTGAGGGTTTGTTTTAGATCGGAAGAATTGCTGGCTGGGAGCCCGGAGGGAGCGGACGCAAGAAGCCGGCACTCGGCGCCACGCGGCCCAGCGCAGCGTCGGCCCCCCTCAGCTCCGGGGTGGGGTGTGTCATGCCGGTCGGGGGCATTGGGCGCGCCGGGGTTTGCGCCCGGATCGGGGAAGCAAGGGCGCGCCTGTTTGAGCGGCGCGCTTATCGACTGTCCGGGGGACAGTCGATGCCGCGAGTTTGCGCGTCCGCCCCGATCCGGGTGCAAACCCCGGAGTTCCGGCGTAGGCCGGAACCCAGCGAACTCTGCACCCGAGCGGCATGACACGCCACGCCCAGCGCAATCAGCAACGCAACTCATCACCGATCAATCGTTGAACATGAACATGTACAACAGATCCACCCCGTTGATCGTCCCGCCTTTGCCCACCACCGATAGCTGGTCCGTCAACTTGTAGCTGAGCTTGACCACCCCATCGCGCCCCGACAACGCCTGCTCGAAACTTGCGTAGATCGTGTCGGTAATGCGCTTGCCGATAATGAAGAACTGGCTCGCCAGCTGGGTGTTGGTCGCCGACGTACTGTTCCCGGCCACCGTACGCTCGGGCAGCAAGCCTCGCGTCGATCCCACGTTCCCCGACCGCACGCCCAGTTCATCGATGCCCAGGCGCCGCGTCAGTGGCTCGCCGCCTTTCGGGCCGAGCAACGACGTTGCCGCGCTCAGCAGCAAGCCTGCATCCGCGCCACCACCGCCGGCATCCGGCCCGCGGCCCAGCAATAGCCACGACAGCTTTTCGACATCACTCACTTCAGGCTGCGAGAACAGCGTGATGCGCGGACGGCGCGCGGTCCCGGCCACCTGAACCCCTGCTTCCACTGCCGGACCGACCCGCAAAGCCACGATGTCCAGCAAGGGGTCATCGATCGGCCCCTGGAAGGTGATCGCCCCACGGCGTACGGTCAGCGTCTGCCCGTAGGTGGAGAACACGCCGCCGCGCGTGCGCACGACGCCGCTCGCACGTATCGAACTGCCCTCGCCAATCGCCCGGATCTGGCCGATCAGGCCCGTATCCAGCCCATAGCCTTGAAGGAAGAAGCGCTCGCCCAGCTTCAGGCCGACGTCAAACGTGATGCCTCGCGGCACCTCGCGCTTTTCATCACCGCTGCGCACGACCAGCACGTCATCCGACAAAGTGGGCGGCGACTGCGTGCCCAGGTTGATCCAGCCTGCATCCACTTCGAACAGGCCCGCGACGCGCAGCTTGGTCGGCGCCAGGTCCACGTCCACCCGGCCCGAGCCCGCCACGAAACGGTCGGCGCGCTGGATGGCCGGGAAGCGATCGGCCTGGATGGTGGCATGGCCCGATGCCTGCGCCAGATTCCAGTCGGCGCTGATCACCAGCTCGGACTTCTGCCCTTCGCTGTCGATCCACTGCGTCACCCGCGAGTCGCGAGGCCGCACGCGGATCACGCCTGGAAAGCGCAGGGCTTCGAGCACGATGCGGTTGCCTTCCAGGCGCGCCTGCAGGGTGCCGTTCAGCAGCCGGATACCGTTGTCGACCTGAATTACTCGGATCCCGTCCCCGGTGATGGCGCCACGCGCGCCCCAGGTGTTGCCCTCTTGTGCGATCCGCACCTTGCCTTTGACGGCGCCGCCCAGCTCCAGGGTGTCTCCGATCAGCAATCCCAGCCAGCTCAGGTCCTTGACGTCGAGATCGGCGTCGGCAAACGCAGGCCGGTCGGCATCGAGCCCGATGGCGCCGTTCACGGCGCGCACACCGGCCTCGCCATCAACGCGTACCGTGCCCAGCCGCTCACCCGCTACGTTCGCCTTTACAGTCACCCGGCTGCGTCCCGGCTGCCCGGTCGGCGTGGCCTGAAGATTCAGTTCAAGCGCATTCAGTCCCAGCGCCACGGGCGGCGTCCCTGGCAACCACAGGTCGCCGCTGCGCCGCCGAATCTGCGCCGTGCCCTGCAAGGCGTCGGCAAACCGGACGTTCCAGTCGGCATCCACGATCACGATGCGCTCGGGCGGCACGGGCTTGCCCGACACGGCGTCCATCAACAGGTCGGGCGCAAACGCCAGGCCTTCGATACGGCCGGCCGACTCCCATCGGCCCTGGCCGCCACGTGACCCGGCATGAAGAATCTTGCCCATCTGCCCGCCGGGCAGCTTGACGGCAAAGTCGGCGGCGCCGGCTTCCCATTGCCATGCCGGGGCCACTGCCGTCGGCAGATAGCTGACCGTGATCGGCCGCGACAGCGTCAGGCCGAACGGGTCGCGCACCGACGCGAATTCGGTAATCGTGCCGCGCCAGCCCACCGGCTGCCGGGCGTTGCCGCCATTGCTCCAGCTGCCCTGAAAAGCCCCTTTGACCGTGGCCGGCGGCGCCGTGCCGTTTTGCAGGAAATCGGCGTCGAGCCGCCCGGTGTGATTCGCCAGCGTCCCGTTCAGCACCAGTGTGCCTTTGCGCAGCGCGGCGTCGGGCCGGTCGGCCATCCGCGCTCCTTCCACGGTCACATCCAGTTTGACGGGCGCGCGAGACAGGTCCATGCCGGCGGTCTGCCCGCGCGCGGCGGCCGTTGCCGGGATGTTGCCGACGTCCGCCGTGCCGCGCACGGAGTCCACCCGAATGCCGCCTGGCAGTTGCAGGCCGTCGGCTTTCAACCGCACGTCCAGGGCAGGCGACGCCAGCGTGTCGGCCACGCCGCCCTGGGCGCTCAGCGTGCCGCGCAACGATGGCCACAGCAGATTCAGTTGCGGCGCGTCCAGATCGAAGGTCAGGCGATCGCCACGACGGCCGAACGCACCCTGGGCATTGAGCCGGTTGCTGCCGGCCGTGACGGCGGCATCCAGCCGCGACAGCCGCTCACCCGCAAACGCGGCATCGACGCGGCCACCCAGCGGCGCATTGTTCCAGCGGCTGCCCTCATCGAAACGCAGCGCGGCCGTGCCCGTGATTTCGGGCGACAGCGCACCGGCCGCGTCCACCGTGGCCGATACCAGCGCGGGCGGCAATGCCGATCCTGGCAGGAAAAAGGACGGATCGAAGCGGTCCAGCCGCACGTTCGCCTTGAATTTGCGATCGCCTTGCAGCGCCAGTTCACCGGTCGCGCGCGCCTTGGCCTCCCCGGCCTGGACATCGGCCTGCGATATCTTCACAAGCTGGTCTTCAATGGCTGCAGTCAGCGCAATCGACATCGGCACCGCGCGGCCCGCTTCTTTCAGGTTGGCCTTGATCTGCTGGCGCTGCGCGTCCGCCTCGAACGTGATCGGACCCGACAGGCGGGTCGGCAGCGCCGCGCCATGCAGGCGGGACGCATCGATCTCGGTGGCCGTCAGGGTGCCCTGCACCTGGCCGATCGCATCGCCGGGCTGTTCGCCGCGCTTCCACGACAACGCGCCCGCTATGCGCCCCTTGCCTGGCAGCGCGATCTGCAGCGCACCGATCTGCACGCTGGCCAAGGTTTCGACAGGTACCGTCAATTGCCCCGCCAGCCGTGTCAGCGGCAAGGCGTTTTCGTCTATCGGCCCTGGAATGCCGTTGGTCAGCGAGAACGGTCCTCGCAGCAGCAAGGGGCCCTTTCCTCCTTCCGTTCCCACGGTCAGGTCAGCCGAGACATCCAGCTTGGCCTTGGGCGCGCCGGGCACCCAGGCCGCCGGGTCAAGGCCTTCCAGCGCCAACCGTAGGCCACGCAACGGGAAACCATCCAGCAGCGCCAGACTGCCGGTCGCATCCAGCGCGACGCCTTCGCCCTCGCCTTTCAAGGTAAAGGGCAAGGCTGCCAGCGTGCCGTTGGCGTCGGTGCGCAGCGTGAACGCGCGATCGCCCTGACGGCCATCGATATCGACGCCGATATCGGTCGTAAACGGCTTGTCGACCCCGATTCGCGCCTGGCCGCGCAGGCTGGCCTGCGCTTCGGGCGCCAGCGCGCGCAGTTGCGTGATGCGCAATTGGTGTTCGTTCTCACCCAGGGTCGCCTGCAGGTCGATATCCGCGAACGACACAGGCAACGCCGTGCCTTCCTGCGCGATCTGCAACATCCCGATCCGCACCCGGTCGGCCTGGACCTGCACCGGCAGGCGCAGGCTGGTCAATGGTTCGCTGGGCGTGTCGGATGGCTTCAAATTCAGGCTGACCCGGTCGGCCGACAGCACTGGCACGTGCACGCGGCCGGTCCACAACGCGCTCCAGTCAAGCTCGACCCGCAGCGCATCGACCTCGACGTCGGCGCTCGGGTGCTGGACGCGCAACTGCTGCAAGGTCAGGCCATCTTTCAGGGTGCCGCTCAGGCCTTCGAAGCCCCCGGTCGCACCCGACGCCTTCAACCCCGTGCGCAACGCCCAGTCGGCGCCCGACGTGCTGGTCGTGACCCAGGCGGCCCCGCTGCCCACGGCAACGACGCCTACGACGACCACCCCCAGTACGACCCAGGGCCAGCGGCGGCGTTTGCGAGGCGCCGGAGCGGGCGTCGGCGCCGCAGCCGGTGAAGAAGACGAAGGCGGTATCCGTGCGTCGCTCAAAACGCGATCCCCAGGGAAAAGTGCAGACGCACGTTGTTGTCGCGCAAGGCGTAGGCAAGGTCCAGGTTCAAGGGGCCCGCCGGCGTCTTGACCCGGGCGCCCACGCCGATCGCGCTGGCCAGTTTCATTTCGCTGAATTTGGGGGCCACGTTGCCCACGTCAAAGAACAGGGCGCCGCCAAAGCGTTCATCGAAATAGTGGATGCCTTCCACGCTGGCCACCGCCATCGTCGAATCGCCCAGGATCGCGTCGCCTACCTTGCGGCCCAGCCCCAGATACCGGTAGCCGCGAATCGTGCGCGCGCCGCCGGTACGGAATGCGAAGTCATCGGGCACCCGGGTCACGTCGCGTGACCACAGCTTGCCCACTTCACCGCGCACGGTAAGCACATCCGCCTTGCTGAGGGACCACCAATACTGCCCCCGCAAGGTCAGGCGGCCGAACACATTGTTGCCGCCCAGCTCGGTGCCCAGGCCGGTGCCCAGCGCCACCAGATTGCCTTCGCGCGGATCGTATTTGTCGTTGACGTCACGGCGCAGGATTTCGAACGTGCTGGTCAGCGTGTTTGCGCTATAGGATTCCACACCATCGATCGTGGTGTGTTCATTCGCCAGCCGGCCGCCCAGGCGGGTTTCGTATTCGACCCGGCTGTTCAGGTCTTCGGGCCGAAAGGTCTTTTTGCGGATGGCGCCCAGCGCATAACGGCGCACGCCCAGGCCGTTGATATCCGAATTCAGGGCCAGCACCCCAAAGCTGTCGTAATTGCCGTTTTCGTCGGGCGCCAGATGGATGTCGGCGTAGGCGAGCTGTCGCAGGCGGTCCACCCGCACGCCGCTTTCCAGTTCCACGGCCTTGTTCGCGATCACGTTCTGGCGGTACACCACCTCGGCACGCGGGCCGGCTTCGTCATCGACGCCCAGGGCCATGCTTGCACTGCGCGGCCGCGACTCGACCACTTCGGCACGCACCGGCAGCGTCACCTCGGGCGGACCCGCGTATTCGGGAGCGGTTTCGGTAGTTTGCGGCGCCGCGCCTTCGGGCAGCAGCGCAGGTTCGTCGGGCGGCTTTGGCGATAACGATCCCAGATCGACGTCCACCTTGGCCCCACGAAAGAATGGCGTCGCCTGCAGGCTCTGCTGATAATCGACCAGGCGATTCCGGTCATACGGCTCGCCCGGCTTGATCCGCACATAGCGTTCGACCGTGCCGGCCGGCACCCGCTTCAGGCCGATCACCGTCACTTCGCCCAGCTTAACCGCCGGTCCGCTATCGAGCTTGACATGCAGATGCGCCATGGCCCGGTCGGCGTTCACGTCGGCCGCGGTTTCGACAAAACGCGCGGCGGGGAAGTCCTTGGACGTTACGTTGTCCAGCAGGTCGCGCTTGGACGTTTCCCAGATCTCGTTCCGGAAGGGGTCGCCCTGTTTCAGGCTCCAGGCCTGGCGCAGGGCGGCCGTGCGTTCTTCGAACGCAGGGCCGGTAATGGCGCCGGCGAACGCGATGTCGACCGCTTCGATCTGCGTCCGCTCACCAGGTACAAGGGTGATGTCCCAGGTGGCGCCGCCCACGTCGGTGCCGGCGTCCAGCACCACCTCCGGCGAAAAATAACCTTCGGTGGCCAAGGCGGTAATGGTGGCTTCGCGCGCACGGCGGCGCAGGCGAGTGGACTCACCGCCGTCCACATCGTCGGCCAACGCCGCAATGCTGTCGACGGCCAGGGTCACGGCCTCGAGCACGGACGGCGGCACTCCGCCCGGGTCGATCGTGATTTCGGGCTTGGCCGCCCATGCTGCGGCGGGCAGGCATGCGGCAATCAGCCACCCGCTGACGAATCGGGACGCCTGCAGGCGACGCGCGCGGGGCTTCCTTCCCCTGCTGGAAAAGAGTTGGATCGCAGTGGCATTTGCCGCCTGGACCACTGCTACACACACGTACATAAGACTTCCCGCAGATGACCCTGCCGCAAGCATAGCGGAACAACACAGCGGCTTAGTCACGCCTGCAACAAGGATGTACGCAAGCGTTTCAGTGAGGACTGCGTGAGGCGCTTCACGCCAGGGCGAGGCCCGCACGCCTCCGGACGCCAGGACTTACGGCGCAATAAAGACATATTGACGATTTGGAATATCGTGGACGTCGGCTATGCTTGAAGGCCTTATCAACATCAGGGCTATCGAATTTGACCCGCAGGCCGTCGCTCCGCGCGATGGCAACCGGCCAAGCCATTCGGCGCCTGAGTCCATGGAAATCGCCTTACTTCTTATATTGTTCGTTGCCAACGGCATCTTTGCCATGAGCGAAATCGCGGTGGTGACGGCACGTCGCTCCCGCCTGCACCAGATGGCCGACGAGGGCGACAAGCGCGCCAAGGCCGCGCTCGAACTTGCCGAGCACCCCACCCGTTTTCTTTCCACGGTCCAGATCGGCATCACATCGATCGGCATCCTGACCGGTATCGTCGGCGAAAACGCGCTGGCGCAGCCCCTGGCCGACCTGATCCGCCTGCACATTCCGGCCATGGCCGACTACGCGGCGGGTATTGCGCTGGGCATCGTGGTGGTGATCATCACCCTGCTTTCCATTGTGATTGGTGAACTGGTGCCGAAGCGATTCGGCCAGATGCACCCGGAAGCGGTCGCTGGAATGATCGCCGGCCCCATGCGGCTGTTGTCGTGGGTCGCCACGCCGTTCGTCAAGCTGCTGTCGCTGGCCACCGACACCGCCCTCAAACTGATGGGCGCCAAGGACACGCAAGAGCACCACGTCACCGAAGAAGAAATCCAGGTACTGATGACCCAGGGCGCCACCGCCGGCATTTTCGAGCAGGCCGAACGCCAGATGGTGCGCAACGTGTTCCGCCTGGACGAACGCAAGCTGTCATCGCTGATGGTGCCTCGCTCCGACATCATCTACCTGAACGTGGATGACTCCATCGACGTGTCCAAGGCCAAGATCGAAGCATCGCACCATTCGCGCTTTCCAGTGTGCCGCGGCGACCTGACCGACGTGATCGGCTTCGCACGCGCCAAGGACCTGCTGGCCCAGGTGCTGGCCGGCCAGCCCTTCAACCTGACAGGCAAGCTGACTCCGGCGTTGTATGTGCCGGAAACCCTGACCGGCACCGAACTCGTCGAAAATTTCCGTAGCTCCCATACGCAGACCGCGCTGGTCGTTGACGAGTATGGCGACGTGCAGGGGCTCGTTACCCTTCGTGACGTTTTGGAAGCCATCGTTGGCGAATTCCACACAAACACCACCGAACCCGAAGAATCGTCGGCGATCCAGCGTGCTGACGGATCATGGCTGCTGGATGGCCTGCTGGATGTGGGCGAACTGGAAGACCGCTTGAACATCAGTGACCTGCCGGAGGGCGAGTCTGAGTCCTATCACACACTGTCGGGCATGATCATGCTGATGCTGGGCCGCATTCCGGTTACGGGTGATGTCGTCACGCTGGCCGAATGGTCGTTCGAAGTGGTGGACATGGACGGCAAGCGGATCGACAAGGTGTTGGCAACACGACTGCCGGACCCCGTCGATCCCGAAGACGAAACCGGTTGATCCGCGGGCACGCGGCCTGCTGGTTTACCCGCACTCCTTTGAACTTTCCCGATTTCCCAGGCTCTTTCTTCTATGACTGATACTCTCGGCAAGCTCATCCGTATCACCCTTGTGGCCGCCATTGCGCTCGCGGGGCTGTTCATGGCCCTCGTATTCGTTGCCTCCGCGGCGATCGCGGTCGGGGTGATGTTCCTTATCGCCAAGGTGCGTGGCAAGCCGTTCATGGCCGCGGACCTGTTTACTACCCTGTCGCGCGGTGGCTTCAAACGCTCGCAAGGTTTCACCTTCCGCACCGGCGGCCAGTCGACCGCACAGCAAGCGGCCCGTGGCGGCGCGGCCAATGACGCCGGCAACGCCCGTCGTCCCCGCCCCGCCGTCCGCATGGACCGCAGCAAGGTGACTGACGTTGAAGCCCGCGACGTCGCGTAAGCCTGCGCAATAGAGACTGACCGCGCGGGACCCTGAAGGCAACCGCGCCGAACGGCCAACGCCAGAAACGACAAAGCCCCCGGTCAAGGACACGGGGGCTTTTTTACGTGGTCAGCACCAGGCTGACGTCACGACAACGGTGCTGCCGGGATGCATGGAGCATCACATCCCGACCCGCGGCCGGCCTTATTCCACCGGAATGTTGGCCTGCTTCACGACACCCTTCCAGCGCACGACTTCGCTCTTCACGAAGGCATCCAGCTCGGCCGGCGTGCTCGGGCTCACGTCCGCGCCTTGCTCGGCCAGCTTTTCCTGAACCGCCGGATCCTTCAGCGCAATGTTCAGTTCCTTGTTCAGGCGGTCAATGATGGCCTGATCGGTCTTGGCCGGGGCGAACAGGGCGTACCACTGCGGTACGCTCACGCCCTTCACACCCAGTTCTTCCAGGGTCGGGACATCCTTCAGCAGCGGGGTGCGCTTGTCACCGGCCACTGCCAGGGCCTTGATCTTGCCGGTCGACAGGTGCGGGTAGGCGCCGAACAGGCTTGGGAACATGACCTGGGTCGTGCCAGCCAGCGTGTCGGTCACGGCGGGGGCCGAACCCTTGTACGGAACGTGCAGCATGTTCGTGCCGGTCGACAGCTTGAACAACTCGGCCGTGACGTGCGGGGCCGTACCCTGGCCAGCCGATGCATAGTTGATCTTGCTGTCGGGCGACTTGCCGCGCTCGATCAGTTCCTTGACCGAATTGATCTTGGAAGCCGACGACACGATCAGCAGCGTGGGCGAGTTGGCAAGGCGGCCGATGCCCTTGAAGTCCGCAACCGGGTCGTAACGCAGCTTTTGCAGCGCCGGATTGATACCGTGCGTGGCAATGTAGCCCAGCAGGATCGTGTAGCCGTCAGCCGGGGCGCGAGCCACGAATTCGGTGCCGATCGCGCCTTGCGCGCCAGCCTTGTTGATCACGATCACGGTCTGGCCAAGGCCTTCGCTCATCTTCTGGCCGACGATACGCGCGAACGCGTCGTTGCCGCCGCCGGCGGCGGTCGGAACGACAATGGTGATCGGGTGGTCAGGGTAGGCGGCCTGGGCGGCGGAAGCGGCAAAACCGCAGGCGGTCAGGCCGATGACGATCGCCGACAGGCGGTGTCCGAAAAGTTGCATTGAAGTCTCCATGACTTTGCTTATGGGTTGATGGCATGCGGACATCGCAGTGAACGCATGCCAGATTCTTGCGCCGGTTCTTGGACCGGCCTGGTCGAATCTCAGCCGGATTACAGCGTACTACCGGGCAAGGCTGCGCCGGGCAGGATATGGCTGGGAATATAGAGCTGGCCTTCCATGATCTTGCGCGCCGTGCGGATCAGTCCCGCGCCGGTGACTTCGACCGAGGTTTCCCCTTGAGCCAGTTCCACATCGACTTCGATGCGGCCCGAGGGGTGGGCAATTTCGATCCGGTGGATCCCCGGCTGCCGTTCCACCGACAAACCATAGGGTACCGTGCCTGGCGTGACATACGCGGTGGCGACACCGATGGCTCCGGTAACGGCATGCGACCGGTGGCACTTGAGGGGCGTGAAGTAACGAGATACGAGCTGTCCGTCGTGCGCGCCCTTGCTGACCAGCACCGGCTTGGGAATGACGCTGTCCGACACGTCGCCCAGACCCATCTTCAGTCCGGCTTCGCGGCGCATCTTTTCCAAGCGGGCCATGAATTCCAGGTTGGCGTCCAGGTCCACCGGTTTTTCGTCGCCTTTCCAGCCCATGTCGCTGGCGCGAACGATCATCATGGGCATGGCGGCGTCGATGCAGGTGACCTGCACGCCGTCGATCTCGTCCGTCAGGTTGCCGGTCGGGAACACCTTGCCGGTGACCGTGCCCCATGCATCCAGGAAGTTCAGGCGAATCGCCGCACCGGTGCCATTGACGCCGTCGATCTTGGCGTCGCCTTCATACTCGACCTTGCCGCCGGGCGTCTGCACGACGGCGTTGATGGTCGACTTGGTGTTCACGTTGTAGATGCGCACCAGCGTTTCGCCGTCCTGTGCCGGGACCAGGCCCTGCTCGATGGCGAACGGGCCCACACCCGACAGCATGTTGCCGCAGTTGGGACGCGTGTCGACCAGGGCGCGGTCGATCGATACCTGCGCGAACAGATAGTCGACGTCGCAGTCCGGGTGGTCCGACTTCGAGACGATCGCAACCTTGCTCGTCAGGGAATTGGCGCCGCCCAGGCCGTCCAGCTGGAGTTCGTGGGGCGAGCCCATCGCGGACAGCAGGACCTTGTCGCGCGTTTCGATATCCTGGGGAAGCCAGTCCTTGAGGAAGTAAGGACCGCGGGAAGTGCCGCCTCGCATGAAGACGCAGGGAATGGTTTTTTGCATGGAGCGCATAGTGCGCGCTGTGGGATAATTTGTGAATTGCAACTCTTAGATCAATTAATGCATGGCGCGCATCAATTTCGACTTGCAGGAATTGCAGGCATTCGTTGCTGTGGCTGAACGTTCCAGCTTTCGCGCCGCGGCCGAAGACCTGCACCTGTCGCAGCCGGCGCTCAGCCGGCGCATCGAAAAGCTCGAAACGATCCTCGGGGCGCGTCTGCTCGACCGCACCACCCGGCACGTGGCGCTGACCAACGTCGGGCGGGTGTTCCTGGAACATGCCCGCGCCGCGCTGGCCGAGCTGGAAAGCGCCATGCTGGGCGTGGTCGACCTGGCCGCGCAGCTGAGCGGGCTGGTCAGCGTGGCCTGCGTGCCCTCGGCCGCCTATTACTTCCTGCCGTCGGTGCTTCGGGAATTCGCCGCGCGCTACCCGCGCATCCGGGTGCGGGTGATCGACGAAGGCGCCAACTTCGTGCTCAACGCTGTCACGTCCGGCCGGGCCGATTTCGGCATCAACTTTATCGGTACACAAGAAACCGAAGTCGAATTTCGGTCCATCTTCAAGGAAGACTTCGTGTTGGCGGTACGCAACGATCACGCCCTGGCCACCCGCAAATCGGTGACGTGGGAAGACCTGGCGGGCGAACGCTTCATGACCGTGCACAAGGACAGCGGCAACCGCCTGCTGATCGACGCCGCGCTGGCCAAGGGCGGCAAGCGGGCGCAGGGCGCGTTTGAAGTCAGCCACGTGCTGACTCTGCTCGGCATGGTCGAAGCCGGGCTGGGCGTGGCCGCGGTGCCACAACTGGCGCTGCCGCTGACCACCCACCCCACCCTGGTCGGCATTCCGCTCATGAAACCGCGCGTCAGCCGCACGCTAGGACTGATCTCCCGCCATGGCCACGCACTGTCGCCGGCAGCCAGCGTGCTCTACGGCATGCTGCGCGACGCCGGCAAAGCCGCACGCAGCTAGGCCCCAGCGCGGGCAGACGCCGCATCCCGGCGCGAAACCCGCGCAGGGGCTAAAATCATGGGATCCCCAGACCAGAGTCCTTCCTTGCCAATGTCGCGCACGATATTCGTCACCACCGCCCTTCCCTACGCCAACGGGTCCTTCCATATCGGCCACATCATGGAGTACATCCAGGCCGACATCTGGGTCCGCAGCATGCGCATGCAGGGTCATACGGTGCATTTCGTCTGTGCCGACGACGCGCACGGCGCCCCGATCATGCTCAAGGCCGAATCCGAGCAGATCACGCCCGAAGCGCTGGTTGCCCGTATTGCCGCTGAACGCCCGCAATACCTGAGCGGGTTTCACATAGCCTTCGACCACTGGCATTCGACGCATTCGTCCGAAAACACCGAACTGTCGCAGGGCATCTATCGCCGCCTGCGCGACGCCGGCCTGATCGAAACGCGCACCATCGAACAGTTCTATGACCCGGTCAAGGGCATGTTCCTGGCCGACCGCTACATCAAGGGCACCTGCCCCAAGTGCAAGTCGAAAGACCAGTACGGCGATTCGTGCGAAGTCTGCGGCGCCGTGTATGCGCCCACCGACCTGATCGACCCGTACTCGACGCTTACCGGCGCCACGCCGGTGTTGAAAAGCTCGGAACACTTCTTTTTCAAGCTGTCCGATCCGCGCTGCGTCGAGTTCCTGCAGCAGTGGACCGTCGGCACCAACCCGTCGGGGCTGCCGCGCCTGCAGCCCGAGGTCTACGCCAAGACGCGGGAATGGCTGGGCGAAGAAGGCAAGCTCAATGACTGGGACATTTCGCGTGATGCGCCCTACTTCGGCATTGACATCCCCGATGCCCCGGGCAAGTACTTTTATGTGTGGCTGGACGCCCCGGTGGGCTACCTGGCCTCGCTCAAGGCGTATTGCGCCAAGACCGGGCTGGACTTCGACGCCCTGCTCGATCCGGCCAGCAGCACGGAGCAATATCATTTCATCGGCAAGGACATCGTGTACTTCCACGCCTTGTTCTGGCCCGCCATGCTCAAGTTCGCTGGCCGCAAGACGCCCGATGGCCTGAACGTGCATGGGTTCATCACGGTCAGTGGCGAAAAGATGTCCAAGAGCCGCGGCACCGGCATCTCGCCGCTCCGGTATCTGGACATCGGCATGAACGCCGAATGGCTGCGGTACTACATTGCCGCCAAACTCAACGCCCATGTCGAAGACCTGGACTTCAATCCCGATGACTTTATCGCGCGGGTCAACAGCGACCTGGTCGGCAAGTACGTCAACATCGCCAGCCGCGCATCGAACTTCATCACCAAACACTTCGACGGCGCGCTGGCCTACCAGGGCGACACTTCGGCATTGACCGACGAATTGGCCGGAACGACCGACATCGTCCGCGCCGCCTTCGAAGCGCGCGAATACGGCAAGGCGCTGCGCGAGATCATGGCCTGCGCCGACCGCATCAACCAGGCGTTTGACGCGGCCCAGCCGTGGGTGATGGCCAAGCAGGCCGCCGCCAACCCGGAACAGAAGGCGGCCTTGCAGGACGTGTGTTCACGCGCCGTAGCGGGCTTCAAGGCCCTGTCGGTCATGTTGACGCCGGTGCTGCCGGTGATCGCCACGCGCGTTGCGCGCGAGCTGTTCGGCCTGGATCGCGACTTCGTGTGGTCGGACGCCGCCGTTCTGCCCGACCATGTCGCGCGGTATCAGCACCTGGCTCAGCGGGTCGACCCCAAGATGCTGGATGCGTTGTTCGAGCCGCCCCCGGCCCCCGCCGCCCCTGCGCTGGTGCCGGGCGGCGAGCCGATCGCCGATACCATCACCATCGACGACTTCGCCAAGATCGACCTGCGCATTGCCAAGATCGTGAATTGCGAGCACGTGGAAGGATCCGACAAGCTGCTGCGCCTGACGCTGGACGCTGGCGAAGGCCGGATGCGCAATGTGTTTTCGGGAATCAAGTCGGCGTATGAACCTGCCGATCTGATCGGCAAGCTGACGGTGCTGGTCGCCAACCTGGCGCCGCGCAAGATGAAGTTCGGCGTGTCGGAAGGGATGGTGCTCGCCGCGAGCGATCGCGACGAGAAGGCCAAGCCGGGAATCTACGTGCTGGAGCCGGTGGACGGCGCCGCGCCCGGCATGCGGGTCAGGTAGTCGTTTTCGACTGCTGCCGGATCCGGTTCACGACCATCCGGTCGTTCAGGCGCTTGACGATGGACGACCCGGTGGTCACGAACAGAAACGGAAACAGCCCGTGGATCAGGGCAGCGAAACCGGCGCGAAACATGCTGCGAGCAAAGCTCCAGGAAACGCCCAGGTGCTCGACATAGGTTTCACCGACGTTGCGCGGGTGTTCGGTGAAAGACAGCTTGGACATCGGGTTCTCCTGAATCTTGATCTACGAAAAATGTTATCAGTACAGGCAGGCAAAATTTCTGCCAATACCGACGTCAAATCTTTCATTCAGGCATTTTCATTCCGCTTGAAACGGGTTGAACAGAAATTTATTTCATCGTTGAGTGAGTCGGGGCGATAGCGCCCCGGTGCAGTACACTCGCCCCGCATTCCGTTGCCATCGTTCAAAGGGTAGTCATGGCCAAGAGTTACGAATCCGAAATCACCCACTTTCTGCAGAAGCTGAAGGAAGAGCGTCCCCAGCTGGATGCCGAGCAGCAGCAGGGCCGGGCCCGCCTGTGGGACAAGACCATTGATCCGGAACTGACGCAGGAATTCGATGCGTCCACCGTTTCGCAAAAGCCGTACGTCTACTTTTCCGCCGACTGATCGTCCGGCGTCGTGGCCGGAGAGTTGCCCAGCGGCAAGGCGTTGGCCGCATTGAGCGCGCCCGACGTGGATAGCACGCCCGATACCATCGACGGCGTGGCGATCGCTCGCCTGTACGGCGAGCCCCTGTTCGCGCTGCCGAACGATCTGTACATCCCGCCCGATGCGCTGGAAGTCTTTCTCGAGACCTTCGAAGGCCCGCTGGACCTGCTGCTGTATCTGATCCGCAAGCAGAACTTCAACGTCCTCGACATTCCGATGGCCGAGGTCACCAAGCAGTACCTGTCGTATGTGGAGCAGATCCGGGTCCACAACCTGGAACTGGCCGCCGAATACCTGCTGATGGCAGCCCTGTTGATCGAGATCAAGTCGCGCATGCTGCTGCCGGTTCGCAAGTCCGATTCGGATGAGGACGTCGAAGATCCCCGCGCCGAGCTGGTTCGCCGACTGCTGGAATATGAGCAGATGAAGTTGGCCGCACGCAAGATCGACGCGCTGCCCCAGCTGGGCCGCGACTTCGTGCGCACCGGCGTGCTGCTGGACCAGACCACCGAACGGCGGCTGCCCGACGTGACCGCCATCGACCTGCGCGATGCCTGGGCCGAGATCGTGCGCCGCGCCAAGCTCAATGCCCACCATCACATTTCGCGCGAAGAACTGTCGGTGCGCGACCACATGAGCCAGATCCTGCGGCGTTTGCAGGGCGTGCGCTACATGGAATTCACCGACCTGTTCATGCAGAAGGTGCAGGAAGGTGCGGGCGTGCCGATCATCGTCGTGCACTTCATCGCCATGCTGGAACTGGCGCGGGAATCCCTGCTGGAAATCACCCAGGCCGAACCGTATGCACCCATCTACGTGCGCCTGGGATTTACCGCCATCGGCCAGGACGCCTGACTCGTCCAATTGAGCATTTGGCGCGCCCGCGCCGCTCCTGTAGCATGCGCCCGATACGACGTGCCTCGCGGGCATGCGCCCCCGGCCCACTTTTCGATTCCTCCCTTTTCACAAGCTACGCCATGAAGGTTGTCCACACCATTGAAGAGCTGCGCGATCAATTGCGCGGCCAGTTGCGAGTCTCGTTCGTGCCAACGATGGGCAACCTGCATGAAGGCCATTTGGCGCTGATGAAGACCGCGCGGCACCATGGCGACCCGGTCGTGGCCAGCATCTTCGTGAACCGCCTGCAGTTCGGGCCCAACGAAGACTTCGACCGCTATCCCCGTACCCTGGCGTCCGACATTGCCAAGCTGGAAGCCGACCGCAATGTCTACGCCCTGTTCGCTCCGGACGAGCGCGAGATGTACCCGGAACCACAAAGCTATCGTGTACAGCCGCCCTCGGAACTGGGCGACATCCTTGAAGGGGAGTTTCGCCCGGGTTTCTTCCAGGGCGTGTGCACCGTCGTGCTCAAGCTGCTGTCCTGTGTGCAACCCAAGGTGGCGGTGTTCGGAAAGAAGGACTATCAGCAGCTGATGGTGGTGCGCGCCATGTGCCGCCAGTTCCAGCTGCCGATCGAGATCATCCCGCAGGAAACGGTGCGGGCCGCTGACGGCCTCGCGCTGTCGTCCCGCAATATGTATCTGACGCCGGAAGACCGTGCCGAAGCGCCGCAACTGTACGCCGCGCTGCAGTCGGTCAAGACCCGCCTGCACGAAGGCGAGCGGGATGCCGACGCCCTGGGCCGCTACGCGACGGACCATCTGAATGCCCGTGGCTGGAAGGTCGATTACGTGGCCGTGCGCCGCCAGCGCGACCTGAAGGCGCCCACGGCCGACGACATGCACGGTGGCGAACCACTGGTCGTGCTGTCGGCTGCCAAGCTCGGCGCCACGCGTCTCATCGACAATCTCGAGCTCTGACTTAGCAAGCACCTACACCGCGCGCTGACACCGCGTGCCGCCACTGCGCCGTCAAAGTGACTGCAAGGATTTGATACATCGTAGGAGACCGGTTCGGGTACGACATCGGTCTCCGGATGGTTTACGATTACGCCCATGCTCGAAGACCTCGACCAACTCTCGACCCGTATTGCCCAGCTGGTGCAGCTGACTCAACACGTCCGTGCCGAAAATCAGGCGCTGCGTGATGAGCTCGGCAAGCGCGACGTGCGCATCCAGCAATTGCGCGACACCGTGGAAATGGCGCAGATCCGCGTCGATGACGTGCTTGCCCGCTTGCCTGGCAAGCCGCCCGAAGCCGCCGATGCCGCCGACGCCGATGCTGCTGGCGGCTCTGACACCGACATTGACCTGGACGACGTCCAGGTCGACGATGCCGACGGCGACTGGGCGGATGCCCGGACCGATGCCGATACCGACCCTTCTCTTTCTGACGACGCCGGCCATGGCGTGCGGAGTGCTCATGGAACGCCTTGACGTCACCATTCTGGGACGCGAGTATCCCCTTGCATGCGCTCCGGAAGAACAGGAAGCCCTGCTTGAAGCGGCCAGCATGGTCGACCGCGCCATGCAGCGTATCAAGGCCGCCGGCAAGATCGGCAGCACGGAACGTATCGCCGTCATGGCGGCTTTGCAGATCGCCGGAGACCTGCTGAATGCCAAGGCGCCCGATGGTCCGCTGTCGCAACTTGCCGTGGGCGACTACAAGCGTAAGATCGAAGGCATGAATCAGATTCTGGACGCCGAACTGGGCCCGCAAGACAAACTGTTCTGACGCCTTTGGGTCGGCTTGGCAAGCGCATGGCCAGCCAAGCGGCCGGTAAGCAACGAGTTGTACAAAAGTCGCCGCTCGGGGTATTGAATCCCGGCAAAATGGTGTAATTTAAAGCCTATGGTGTTCGAAAGCCTAGTCAGCCCTAACGCAGTACCGATTTGTCTTCCCTGCAGTGTTCGTGTTTGGCCATATATTCCTTGGACCCATGCTATGGCATGAGGTTGCGGGAATCGCCTCTCAGGCGTGATCGTTTCTCTGTCAAACGAACCCAATGAGTGGCTGACTGCGACCGACCTTGAACTTAACGGTTCAGGATGCCGGCCTAGCGGCACATGCGGGGATCTATTCCACGACCCGGAGCGTTCAGCGCTCCGGGTCGTTTGTTTTTGTGCGGAGCAACACGCTCAGTCCGTGGCACTATGCGTGCGCCTTCCACATTCGAGTATCCCGCATGGACCTTTCCTTTATTGCCGCGCTGCTTGCGCTGGGCGCTGCCACAGGTTTTGCCGCCGGCCTGCTTGGCATTGGCGGTGGCATGATCATGGTGCCCTTCCTGACCCTGCTGTTCACCTGGCAGAAGATGCCGGCCGACCTGATCATCCATGCGGCAATTGCCACATCGATGGCTTCCATCCTGTTCACGTCAGTATCCAGTGTCACCGCGCATCAGAAAAAGGCGCCATCCGCTGGAACATCGTCGCGCAGTTCGCACCGGGACTCGTCATCGGCGGCCTGCTGGCCGGCGGCGCGGTGTTCGCGGTGCTCAAGACCGGCTGGCTGGCATTGCTGTTCACGCTGTTCGTGGGCTATTCGGCCGTGCAGATGCTGTTGAACAAGAAGCCCAAGCCCAGCCGGCAGATGCCCGGTGTGGTGGGTACGGCGGCGGCTGGCACCGGCATCGGTTTCCTGTCCGGCCTGGTCGGCGCGGGCGGCGGCTTTGTGTCGGTACCTTTCATGACCTGGTGCAACGTGCCCCTGCATAACGCCGTGGCAACCTCGGCGGCGTTGGGATTTCCGATCGCGATGGCCAACACGGTGGGTTACATCTGGTCAGGCATGCAGCAGCAGATCACCTACCCGGGCATGTTCGGCTATGTATATTGGCCTGCGCTGCTCGTGCTCATCGTTTCGAGTGTCCTGACCGCCCCGCTGGGCGCCAACGCGGCGCACAAGCTGCCGGTCGCGACGCTCAAGCGGGTGTTTGCCTGGGTCCTGATGGCGCTTGCCCTCTATATGGCCTACAAGGCATACGCCGCGTTCGCGGTCTGACAGCGCCTTACCACGGCGAGTCAGGAACCCGCACGCCTGGCCGGCAGTCCCCTGATATTCAAAGGAAGATCGTTATGGCCCGTTTTCTGACTCGCACCGTCCTGTCCGCGGCAGTGTCCGCCGCAGTGTCCACTACCGCGCTGACCGCCGCCCTTCTTGCGCCAGGTATGGCGGCCGCGCAGACGCCGTCGCAAACAGGGCTGGCGTCCGCCCCTGCCCGCCCGGAACTGCCGCAGTTGTCGCTGGAAGCCGCGGCGTCGAGTGACGTGGCCCAGGACAAGGTCGAGATCACCCTGGCCAAGGAAATTGAAGGCGCCGACCAGGCCCAGTTGGCCGACCAGTTGAACAAAGTGCTGGCCTCGACCCTGGCGACGGCCAAGCGCAACACCAAGGTCGAATCGCGCAGCGGCAATTACCGCGTCTGGGCCAACACCGACCGCAACGGCAAGATCACCGGCTGGCGTGGCCGCGCCGAACTGGTCCTCGAATCCAGGGATTTCGTGGCTGCATCGACCCTGGCCGGCGAACTGAGCCAGGCGATGGCGGTGTCCAACATCAATTTCTCCTTGTCGCGCGAGGCTCGTGAAGCCGAAGAGCAGCGCCTGCTGCAGGAAGCCGCCAAGGCCTTCGGCGTGCGCGCCACCAGCGCCGCAAACGCGTTCGGCTTCGGCAATTACGCCGTCAAGACGCTGGACCTGAGCGGCAGCGGCACGGTGTATTCGCCACGTCCCATGATGATGCGTGCAGCGTCCGCCGACGCCAAGATGGCCGAAGCCCTGCCACTGGAAGCCGGCAAGGCCACAGTCACGGTATCCGTGCGCGGCACGGTGGAACTGCTGGGCACGCAGCAACGCTGATCGCCGCATCCGCCGGTATGCGGCGGTCCGGGACGACTTCGTCGACGTAAAAAAGGCGCCGGAAATTCCGGTGCCTTTTTTATGCTGGCCTGGCAGCGCGTTCAGGCGGGTTGGGTCAGGCGGGTTGGGTCAGGCTGGATGGGTCAGGCTGGATCGGTCAGATCCGGATAGCTCAGGCTGGATGGCTCACACCGCCGCGTGCGGATTCCGCCGCGACATGTAGAACATGATTGCGCCGATCACCACCATCGGGATCGACAGCCACTGCCCCATGGTGAACCCTGCCGCCAGCAACCCCAGGAAGTTGTCCGGCTCGCGGGTGTATTCGACCAGGAAGCGCGCCACACCGTACCCCATCAGGAACACGGCGCTGATCTGACCAATCGGCCGCGACTTGCTTGCAAAGCCCCACACCAGCAGGAACAGCAGCAGCCCTTCGGCGCCGAATTCGTACAGCTGCGAAGGGTGACGCGGAATGTTGTCGCCCGCCTGCGGGAAGATCATGCCCCACGACACAGTG
This sequence comes from Pigmentiphaga litoralis, assembly GCF_048632615.1. Lineage (GTDB taxonomy): Bacteria > Pseudomonadota > Gammaproteobacteria > Burkholderiales > Burkholderiaceae_B > Pigmentiphaga > Pigmentiphaga litoralis_B. The sequence continues at coordinate 3,762,981 of NZ_CP184479.1, read as the reverse complement.
GTTGCACGGCCCCACAGTTCGCCGTTGATGAAGTTGCCCATGCGGCCCGCGGCCAGCCCCAGGGGTACCAGCGGCGCCACGAAGTCGCCGATTTCCAGGAAGCGCTTGCCGCGGCTGCGCGCAAAGACGGCCATCACGAACAGCACGCCCAACAGGCCGCCATGGAAGGACATGCCGCCCTGCCAGACCTCGAAAATTTCCAGCGGGTGGGCCAGGTAGTAGCTGGCCTTGTAGAAGAAGACATAGCCCAGCCGCCCGCCAATCACGACGCCCAACACGCTGTAGAACAGCAGGTCGTCCAGATCGCGATGCGTCAGCGACGTCTTGCCGTGCGAAATGCGCCAGCGCCCCAGCCCCCAAGCAAACAGGAAGGCCAGCAGATACATCAGGCCGTACCAGCGAACCGCAACGGGACCGATGGCAAAGGCGATCGGAGAAAATTCAGGATGAACCAGCATGTAGCCTAGCCTTGTAGGGACGGCGGGCGCCGCGTAAAGAATGAGCAGGATGATAACCGCTGCGCGTGATTTGACTCTGCCCGGCCCGTGCGCGAGACTTCGGGCGATACTTTTTCCGGATCGCTCATGTTTCGCCCGTCTTTCGTGCTGCGTCTTTCCCTGCTTCTTGGTGCGCTGGCGGCGGCGCCCACTGCGGGCGCGGCCCAGATGACCGGTCCGGAGCTGGCCAAGGCCCGGGTATGCCTCGCCTGCCACCAGGTCGACAGCAAGCGTGTCGGCCCGGCGTGGAAAAGCGTTGCGGCAAAGTACGCCGGCCAGCCCGACGCGCAAGGCAGACTGGAAACGTCGATTCGCCGGGGCAGCGCGAACAAGTGGGGCAAGGTCCCGATGCCCGCACAGACCCACGTGTCGGAAGAGGAAGCTCGCCAACTGGCAGCGTGGATCCTGACACTCAATAAGTAAGGGACGCCTGGCCGGTACGTAAGTGGCACCCCTTGCCGAGTGGCGTGCTTGTTCGCGAGGTCTCTTCTCCCGGCGCGCCCCCTCCAGCTCCAACCTGCGCCCATCAGGAAAGATTCATCCGTCTTATCCGCCATGGACTACACCGCGTCGGGTGATATAACCTCGCCAGCAAGCTCAACAACACCCCGCACCACTCGCATCCCTTGCTGGGATCGAGTCTTGCGCAGGTCCGCGGCAATCAGTCCAGCGTCGCTCAAAGAGAGGAATCATGACGACTCAGAACGAAAAGGCCATATTTGGCGGCGGATGTTTTTGGTGTGTCGAAGCCGTATTCCAGCAGCTACAGGGCGTGAACAAGGTGGAGTCCGGATATGCCGGCGGTCATGTGGACCGTCCCACCTACCACCAGGTTTGCGATGGCAACACCGGGCATGTCGAAGTCGCCGAGGTCACGTTCGATCCGTCGATCATCACGTTCAAAGAACTGCTGACGGTATTCTTTGCCTCCCATGACCCGACCACCCTGGACCGCCAGGGCAATGACGCAGGTCCGCAATACCGGTCGGCCATCTTCTGGCAGACGCCGGAACAACGCGACGTGGCGCAGGCCTACATGGACGAATTGTCAGCGGCCAATACGTTCGGCGCGCCCATCGTCACCAAGCTGCTGCCACCCGCCAAGGTCTGGCCCGCCGAGGACTATCACCGGGATTACTTCCTTCGTAATCCTGGCCAGGGGTATTGCGCGGTCGTCATCGCCCCCAAGGTGGCCAAACTGCGCAAGACTTTCGCGGATAAGCTGAAGACGCCGGCGTAAGGCGGCAGGCGGGACGCCGCCTGGAAGCCACGTAATCGCCGCGACACACAAAAAGGGCGGGATCACCAAGGTGATTCCCGCCCTTTTGTCCTGCCATCAGCTGACCAAGTCGCCGCCGCGTCTGACGGACGACCCGGCCAACGGCAGACCGGTCAGCGCACCACAGCCAGTTCGGACCGGTCGGCGCCCTTGTAGGTATACAGCGTCAGTGCGCCGTTCTTGATGTCGCCGTTCTTGTCGAACGTGATCGGGCCGGTCACGCCCTTGTAGCTGATCTTGTACAGCTCGGGGCCGTACTTGGCCGGGTCGGACGAATTGGCCTTCTTCATGGCTTCGACCATCACCATCATGGCGTCGTACACGTAAGGCGCATACAGCTGGACGTCGCTGTTGAAGCGCTTCTTGTACTTGGCGCGGAAGGCGTCCATCGTCGTCTTTTGTTCACCGGCCACGCCACCCGCTTCGGCGCACACCACCTTGCCGTTGCCGATCGCGTCACCCGCAAGACGCGACAGCGACGTCGTGCAGATGCCGTCGCCGCCCATCAGGTGCGCCTCGATCCCCAGCGCCTTCATCTGGCGCAGCATTGGCCCGGCCACCGCGTCCATGCCGCCAAAGAACACCACGTCGGGTTTGTTGGCCTTCATGGACGTCAGGATGGCCTGGAAGTCGGTGGCCTTGTCGGTCGTGTATTGACGGCTCACGACCTTGCCGCCCGCGGCCGCCGCCGACTTGGCGAATTCTTCGGCCACGCCCTGGCCATAGGCGGTCCGGTCATCGACCACCGCAAAGTTCTTGGCCTTCAATTCCTTGACCGCGTAGCGGCCCAGCGTGCCGCCCAGCTGGCCGTCGTTGGCGACCACACGGAACGTGGTGTCAAACCCTTGCTTGGTGTAGGCCGTGCCGGTGGACGCCGGCGAGATCTGCACGATGCCCGCGTCGTAATAGATCTTGGAGGCCGGAATCGACGTGCCGGTGTTCAGGTGACCGATCACGCCGTTGACCTTGGCGTCGACCAGCTTTTGCGCGGCGGCCGTGCCCTGCTTGGGGTCCGACGCATCGTCTTCCGCCAGCAACTCGAACTTCACCTTCTTGCCACCCAGCGTGACACCCGCGGCGTTCAGGTCTTCCACCGCCATGCGCGCGCTGTTTTCCATATCCTTGCCGAGGTGAGCGATCGGACCCGTCGTGGGCGCGACGTGTCCGAGCTTGACCACGACTTCTTGGGCGAGGGCGCCGAATGACACCACGGTCAGGCCGGCGGCCAGGGCGAACGGAAGCAAACGAGTAGACATGGACACTCCAGGGTTCGTGCCGCTGGGCCCGCTGCGCCAGCGTACAATTTCGCAGCAACAAACATACATGAAAAACCGCACATCAGGGTCGATATGTCGAGACACTCATGGACACGGCGCGCCCTGCTAGGCGCCGCCGTCGCCACCGCCTGCGGCGCGTTCGCGCCCGCCTTTGCCCAGACACCCACCGCGCCTTCCGGCGCCCCCTGGCCGACTCACCCGCTGCGCTTCATCGTGCCGTACCCGCCCGGCGGGCCGCTCGACGTGATGGCGCGCGCCCTGGCCGAAAAGTTGCGCGTCAGCCTGGGCCAGACCGTGGTGGTCGAAAACAAGCCGGGCGCCGGCGGCAACATCGGGGCCGATCTGGCGGCCAAGGCCGCGCCCGACGGCCACACCCTGGTCATGGGCGCCGTCGCGACGCACGCCATCAACCCCGCGCTGTTCCCCAACATTCCCTATGACGCGATCAAGGACTTCGCGCCGATCACGCTGGTCGCGTCGGTGCCGAATGTGCTGGTGATGAATCCGGCCACGGCCGACAAGCTCAGCATTCGCAACGTGGCCGACCTGCTGGCCTATGCCCGCAAGAACCCGGGCAAGCTGAACATGGGGTCGGGCGGCAATGGCAGCGCGGGCCATCTGGCGGGTGAACTGCTCAAGGCCCGCGCGCAGGTGTTCGCCGCGCATATCCCGTATCCGGGGGCGGTACCCGCGCAACTTGCGCTACTGGGTGCGCAGACCGATTTCATGTTCGACAACCTGGCCTCGGCCGCCCCCTGATCGCGTCGGGCAAGTTGAAGGCGCTGGCGGTGACCACCGCTGCGCCGTCGCCGCTGCTGCCCGGTGTGCCCACCCTGATGCAGGCCGGCGTCAAGGATTTCGATCTGGGCACCTGGTTTGGCGTCTTTACCACCGGCCGCACGCCGGCAGCCGTGGTGCAGCGTTTGAGCGAAACGACAATGGCTGCCTTGCGCAGCCCCGACGTGCGCCAGCGGCTGGAGGCAATGGGGTCGGACGCCGAACCCACGACGCCCGACGCCTTCGCGGCTCTGGTCAAAGCCGACCTGGCCAAATACGCCGAGATCGTGAAGGTGTCGGGCGCCAGGCTCAACTGAGCCGGTGGATGGTCGATCCGGTGGGTGCGCCGGACCCGCCTGCGGGCGTGCCGCCACCCGGCCGCGCCCCGGGGGCACGACGGGCATCGCGCCAGCGATCTGACCAGGATGGGCGACGGACATCGGAACGCCACCTGCCACCGACGCGGCGCCCGCCATTGCGGGCACGGCGCTTCCCGCGCCCGGGGCGGACGCCGCCGGTTCGGTCAGGATGGGCTGCCCCAGCGGCATGCCCATTTTCATTTGCGACATCAGCCAGTCGATATATCGGGAATGCACGCGCGCGGACAGTTCGACGGCGTTGCGTACGCCCAACTTCGCCATCACGCGGGCCCGATGGACCTCAACCGTTCGGGTGGAGATACCCAGCCTGTCGGCTATCACCTTGTTGGCGCGGCCTTCGAGCAGCAAAGCCATCACTTCTCGTTCACGCGGCGTAAGCCGATTGGTCCATTCTTGTTCGCCGGGATAGTTGTGCGCCGCCATGTTGCCTTCCTTGAACTTCGTGATCGTGTGGCGGATAAGGAGTAGCCACACTGGTAAGCCAAGTCTTGCAGGGTTCAAAAGACAGAAAAACTGTCAACACTGACAGGCTCCTGAAAGCGCGTTCAAGCAGGTGGGATCAAGTTCCCACATTTCCACCGATTGTCGGGAAAACCCCGAGCAACCGGCGCGAAAATCATCGTTGCGGCACGAATCTCTTCAGCTAACATTCGCGGCTTGCTAGTGAAGTCAGATAGGAGCCCACTTCCAATGCGTATTCGGTCACAACAAAACTTCTGGTCCGGGGTGATGTTTATCGCCATCGGAATATTCTTCGCCGGCAACGCCGTCGAGTATTCCATGGGCACCGCCGCCAAAATGGGCCCTGGCTATTTTCCCTTCTGGCTCGGGGTCATTCTTGCAGTGCTGGGTGTGCTGATCGGCATTTCGGGACTGTCCTCCAAGGCTGAAGAGACAAAAGTCGAGGGCTGGGATTTTCGTGTCATGTTCCTGGTATTGGGCTCGGTGGTGCTGTTCGGCATCCTGCTCCGTCCCTTGGGCATCTACCTGTCCATTTTCATCCTGGTCGTCCTCAGCAGCTTCGCAAGCCATGAGTTCAACTGGAAAGTCGCAGTCATCAACGCGATCTGCCTGGCAATTTTTGCCTGGGCGGTGTTCGTCAAGGGTCTGGGGCTGATTTTCCCGCTTTGGCCCACCTTCCTCGGCCTGAATTAAGGAGCCCCGCATGGAATTGTTTGACCACCTTGCGCTGGGGTTTTCTACCGCGCTGTCGTTTCAGAACATCATCTACGCGTTCCTGGGCGCGTTGATCGGCACGCTGGTAGGCGTGTTGCCTGGTCTGGGCCCCGTGCCCACCATCGCAATGTTGCTGCCCATTACCTATGCATTGCCCCCCATCGCTGGTCTGATCATGCTTGCCGGTATTTACTACGGCGCGCAGTACGGTGGTTCCACGACCGCCATTCTGGTGAATTTGCCAGGTGAAACGTCGGCTGTGGTGACGTGTCTGGACGGATACCAGATGGCCCGTCGAGGACGTGCCGGTCAGGCGCTGTCGATCGCGGCACTCGGTTCGTTCTTCGCAGGCTGCGTGGCAACGATCCTGTTGGCCGCCTTCGCACCTCCGCTGGCTGAAGTGGCATTCCAGTTCGGCCCTGCCGAATACTTCTCGCTGATGGTCCTGGGTCTGGTCGGCGCCGTGGTGCTGGCGTCCGGTTCGTTGCTCAAGGCAATCTGCATGATCTTGCTGGGTCTGCTGCTGGGCATGGTCGGTACCGACGTGAACTCGGGTGTTGCCCGCTTCTCGTTCGGCGTGCCGGAACTGACCGACGGTATCGACTTCGCCGCGGTCGCCATGGGCGTGTTCGGTTTCTCTGAAATCATGAACAACGTTCAGCAGAAGGAAGAGCGTGAGGTTTTCCTCGACAAGATCAGCCATCTGTACCCTGACTGGGACGACATCAAGCAAGCTGCGCCTGCAGTGCTTCGTGGTACCGCCATCGGTTCCGCCCTGGGCATTCTGCCAGGCGGCGGTGCGGTGATGTCCTCGTTCGCGTCCTACACGATCGAAAAGAAGCTGTCGAAGCATCCCGAAAAGTTTGGTACGGGTGCGATCCAAGGTGTGGCGGGTCCGGAATCGGCAAACAACGCCGCTTCGCAAACCTCGTTCATTCCGCTGCTGACGCTGGGTATTCCGGGCAACGCCGTGATGGCGTTGATGGTCGGTGCAATGACCATCCACAACATCCAGCCGGGTCCTCAGGTCATGACCGCCAACCCGGAACTGTTCTGGGGCCTGATCGCCTCGATGTGGATCGGTAACCTGATGCTGGTGGTCCTGAACCTGCCGCTGATCGGTCTGTGGGTCAAGCTGCTGAAGGTGCCTTACCGCATTCTGTACCCTGCCATTCTGATGATCTGCTCGATCGGTGTGTACACGCTGAACTACAACGTGTTCGACATCTGGATGACGGCATTCTTCGGTTTCGTGGGCTATGTGTGGTCGAAGCTGAAGTGCGAAGGCGCGCCGCTGCTGCTGGGCCTGGTTCTGGGCCCCATGATGGAAGAAAACTTCCGCCGTGCCCTGCTGCTGTCGCGTGGTGAGTTCTCTACCTTCGTTACCCGTCCGCTGTCGCTGTCGCTGCTGATCATCGCCGGTATCCTGGTGCTGATCGTGGCTTCGCCGGCCATCCGGAAGAAGCGCGAAGAAACCTTCGTGGAAGACTGATCGGTACAGGCTGCGCACTAGCACGCAGCCTGGATCGAACGCAGAAAGGCGTCCCTCGGGACGCCTTTTTTCGCCCTGCCCCTTTACGCTAGACTTCACGTCTATTCACGGAGAGCCATATGTCATCGATCGGATCCAGAACTTACGAAGCCACGACGCCCGTTGACGTGGCGTTCATCGGTCTGGGCGTCATGGGATTTCCCATGGCCGGACACCTTGCCCGCGCGGGCCACCACGTGACCGTGTACAACCGGTCTGCCGCCAAGGCGCAGGCATGGGTCGACGAATTCGGCGGCGCGCACGCCCCCACCCCGCGTGAAGCCGCCGCCAAGGCCGATATCGTTTTCTCATGCGTCGGCAACGACGATGACCTGCGCAGCGTCATGCTGGGTGACGATGGCGCGCTGGCGGGTCTGCGCCCCGGCACGCTGCTGGTCGATCACACCACGGCATCGGCCAAGGTGGCGCGTGAACTGTATGAAGCCGCCAAGGCCAGGCAGGTGGCGTTCGTGGACGCCCCGGTGTCGGGCGGCCAGGCGGGCGCGGTCAACGGCGTGCTGACCGTCATGTGCGGGGGCGACGCCGACGCGTTCGATCGCGCCCTGCCGGTGGGGTCGGTGTATGCGCGCGCCTTCACGCGCATCGGCGAGATCGGCGCGGGCCAGCTGGCCAAGATGTGCAATCAGATCTGCATTGCCGGAATCGTGCAGGGGCTGTCGGAAGCGATTGCGTTTGGCAAGAACGCCGACCTGGACATGAAGCTGGTGCTGGACGTGATCGCCAAGGGCGCCGCGCAAAGCTGGCAGATGGAGAACCGCGGCGGCACGATGGTCGACGACAAGTTCGACTTTGGTTTCGCGGTGGACTGGATGCGCAAGGACCTGAATCTGGTGCTGGACGAAGCGCGCCTGAACGGTTCGCGCGTGCCCATGACGGCGCTGGTCGACCAGTTCTATGCGGACGTGCAGCAGATGGGCGGCAGCCGCTGGGACACTTCGTCGCTGGTCAAGCGGCTGGTCTGAGCACTCGCAACGTGTCGGCCAGCGGCCACGCCAGATCGACGACCAGGTTGGCGATGCCTTCCATGTCGTCCAGATGCGCCCGCGGCAGCGTGGTGGGCGGCGTGGCGGCCACGCGTCCATCCGCACCACCGGCAGCGGGATGCGCGGCGCCGTTGGCGGCAAGGTCATCGGCATCGCTGATGATCGCCTGAATGCTGCTGTCCTCGGGATACAGCCAGGGCTTGGCATTGCCCTGGCGGTGGATCTCGATCTTCACGTGCTTGTCGCGTTTGAAGCCTTCCACCAGAATGAAATCGACCGCGCTCATGTGGCCGAGCAGATCGGCCAGGCGCGGTTCGTCTTCGTCCCGCAATTCATGCATCAGCGCCCACCGCGCCCCCGACGCCACCAGCACTTCCCTGGCGCCCGCCTCGCGGTGCAGATAGGAATCCTTGCCGGGCTTGTCGATGTCGAACATATGGTGCGCGTGCTTGAGCGTCGACACGGTATAGCCGCGCGCGTTCAGCACCGGAATGAGTTTGGCCAGCAGCGTGGTCTTGCCCGCGCCGCTCCACCCGGCCAATCCAAGAACACGCGTCATCAGGCCAGCCCGTCGAACGGCAGGACGTCGACCGTCTCGCCGGCCGCTACATTGCCCTGGTCGTGGTGCAGCACTACCAGGCCATTGGCTTCGCTCATGCTGCGCAGAATGCCGGACCCTTGCGAACCCGCCATGCGCACTTCCCAGCCGCCGCCCGGTGCAGGCGTCACGCTGCCACGCTGGTATTCGGTACGCCCGGCTTTCTTGCGGATGGCGTTGACGCTGGTTGCGCGCAGCAGTGGCAGGGGCGCGACGCGTGCGCCGCTCATGGCCAGCAAGGCGTCGCGCACCAGGGCATAGAAGGTGACCATCACGGCCACCGGATTGCCAGGCAGACCGAACAAAATGGCGTGGCGGCTGCCGCTGGCAATGCGTCCGATCGCCATGGGGCGGCCAGGCCGCATCGCGATCCGCCAGAACAGCACGTCGCCCAGCTTGGCCATGACCATCTTGGTGTAGTCGGCTTCGCCCACGCTGACGCCACCCGACGTGATCACGACGTCGGCATTCGCCGCCGCGGCGGTGAAGGTCGCTTCCAGCGCATCGGGGTCGTCGCGCACCACGCCCATGTCCAGGATCTCGACATTCAGGCGCTGAAGCATGCCCCACAGGGTGTAGCGATTGCTGTCGTACACGCAGCCTTCGTCCAACGTCTCGCCAATCGAACGCAATTCATTGCCGGTGGAAAAGAACGCAACGCGCAGCCGGCGCACGACCGGCACTTCGGCTTGGCCAAGGGAAGCCAGCACGCCCAGGTCGGCGGGCCGCAACACGCGCCCGGCAACCAGCGCCGCTTCGCCCTTGGCCAGGTCTTCGCCGGCCAGGCGGCGATTGTCGCCCGCCCGCACGATGCCGGCGGGAATGATGACCTGGTCGCCATCGAGCCGGGTGAATTCCTGCGGAATGACCGTATCGAGTCCATCGGGCATGACCGCGCCCGTCATGATGCGCACGCACTCGCCCCGTGCGATGGCATGTTGGGCTTCCTGCCCGGCCATCGCGCGCGACACGACACGCAAGGTGGTTTCGGCGCCATCGGCCAGGTCCTGCCCGCGGAAGGCGTAGCCATCCATCGCCGAGTTGTCGTGCGACGGCACATTGATGGCCGACACGATGTCACGCGCCAGCACGCGTCCCAGCGCGGAACGCAAAGGCAGCATGTCGACGGCGTTCAGCCGCGGCACCAGCCGGTCGATGAAAGCACGCGCCTGGTCGACCGACAAGGCGTTGGGGTCATAACCATTGATGCACGACGAGATTTCTTCGAGCGACGCAGGCTGGGCGGCGTCGGGTCGGACGGGAGGCGTGATGGACGTCATGATGTCAAAGCCGCTGCAGTTCGGCGATGGTATTGGCGCCGACGAACGCGTCGGCATCGTTGAAGCGGACTTCCACGCAGCGATGCAGCGCGGTCCAGCTGTCGATCTTGCGGTTGCCCGCGGACGTGAAGGCGACCAGGCTGGCCAGCAGGTCTGCGCGCATCAGGCAGAACACGGGCTGGGTGCGCCAGACCATGCCGTCGTCGGAAGAGTCCGTGTCGGCGCCCGAGACGGCCTTTGCCGGGGCGGTTGCGGAAGCGGCCAACGCGTCGCGCGGCGTGCCGGCGCGATTGTCCGCATCGCCGCGGGGCTCCCGGGTGGCAACCATCGCGATCTCGGCATCCTCGGCTTCCAGCGCCGCCGCCAACCGTTCCACCAGGTCATCGGGAAAGCGCGGCGTATCGCACGGCACCGTGACCAGATAGGCGGTTTCGCAGCGCTCCAGCGCCGTCACGAATCCGGCCAGCGGACCGGGGAAGCCTGACATCGAATCGGGCCAGACCGGCACGCCCATCGATTCATACGCGCCCAGATTGCGGTTGGCGTTGATCATGACCTCGCCCACCTGCGGCGACAGGCGCAACAAGGACAGCAGCGCCATGGGGATGCCCTGCACGGTCTGAAGGCCCTTGTCGACGCCGCCCATGCGGGTCGCGCGGCCGCCGGCAAGCACGACGCCGGTGATGGAATTTTTGTCGATCATGGGCGTCAGTATAAAGGCGCGGCCTGTCCTGTCCTTTGACGCGGGCGGACGCCTGCCGCCCCTCGAATGGCAGCCGCGGCCCCCGTCCGGAGGGTCTGATATGATGAAACGCTCATCTGGCTACTCCAGCCCGGCATTTTTCGCCAGCAGTTTTTATTTTCTTCACGAACCTCCCCATGGTCGCCAACGACTCCGTACTTCAGGCCCTGCAGGCCGTCATCGATCCCAATACCGGCAAAGACTTCGTGTCCACCCGGTCCGTCAAGCACCTCGAGGTGACGGGGGGCGATGTGTCTTTCGACATCGAACTCGGCTATCCGGCCAAAAGCCAGATCCCGGCCCTGCGCCGCGCGCTGATTGCCGCCGCCAAGGGGGTGCCGGGCGTCGAAAACGTGTCGGTGAACCTGCGCACCGTGGTCGTGCCGCATGCGGTGCAGCGCGGCGTGGCGCTCATGCCGGGCGTCAAGAATATCGTGGCCGTGGCCTCGGGCAAGGGCGGCGTCGGCAAGAGCACGACGGCCGTCAACCTGGCCCTGGCACTGGCAGCCGAAGGCGCCAGCGTCGGCCTGCTCGACGCCGATATCTACGGACCCAGCCAGCCGCTGATGATGGGCATCGACGCCCGTCCGGTCAGCGATGATGGCAAGACCATGGAACCGCTGGAAAACTACGGCGTGCAGGTCATGTCGATCGGCTTTCTGGTCGGCCAGGATGAAGCCATGGTGTGGCGCGGTCCGATGGCCGTGCAGGCGTTGGAACAGCTGCTGCGCCAGACAAACTGGCGCGACCTGGATTACCTGATCATCGACATGCCCCCCGGCACGGGGACATCCAGCTCACGCTGAGCCAGCGCGTGCCCATGACGGGCGCCGTCATTGTGACCACGCCGCAGGACATCGCGCTGCTGGATGCCAAGAAGGGCATCAAGATGTTCGAGAAGGTGGCCGTGCCTATCCTGGGCATCGTCGAAAACATGGCCGTGCATGTGTGCAGCAACTGCGGCCACGTCGAACATATCTTTGGCGAGAACGGCGGCAAGAACATGGCGGCCGAATATCAGATGGACTACCTGGGCGGCCTGCCGCTCGACATCAACATCCGCCTGCAGGCCGACAACGGCCAGCCCACGGTCGTGGCGGACCCCGATGGCGAGGTGGCCGTGATGTACAAGGACATCGCCCGCAAGGTGGCCGTGGCGATCGCCGGCAAGAACCGCGACTTCTCGTCCAAGTTCCCGACCATTACCGTCAGCGCGAACACCTGACGCGATGCGTTGCTGCGACACCCTGCGAGTGGCCTGTCATGGATGATGTGACGTCGGGCGATGTGACGCCCCCTGCCGCGACGCCTGCTGCCCTGCCCCCGGGCGGCGCGGCCGCGTCCTTGCCTGCCACGGGTCAGGCACCCGAGGCCGCGCCCGCCATCGCCGTCGCGGTCGTGATGCGCCGCGAACGGGTGACGGGCCCCATGAGCCGGTGGCAGACGTGGCGCTGGGTGCTTGAAGACGTGGTGATGAACGAACCCGGCTTTGGGACCGAGCCGCGCGTGCTGGTGGCCGACGCGCAGCAGGAACGCTGGCTGTTTCCTGGCTTTACCGTAGGCCTGTATCGGGACGACGCGGAAGGCTATTACCTGAACGCCAGCACCGACCAGCCTTGCTGGTTCGTGATGTGGCGCATGGAAGAAGCGGCCACGCTGGCCGACGAACCCATTGCGCGGCCTGAAGTCGTGACCCTGAGCTATTACCATGCGGGACGCCTGCTCGATGCGCAGGAAACGGTCGAACTGATACCCGCGCCGCCGCAGATCAGCCACTGGCTGCGCGAATTCGTCGACGCCAATTACGTGATCGAAAAGAAGAAGCGCCGTCGTCCGGTCAGCTTCGAATCGCTGCAGGACCGCTTCGGCAATCCGGTATCCGTCACCACCACCAAAAAGTTCGGCGGCGGTGGAGGCGAGGGCTAGGCGTGGACGATACGTCACGAACGTTCCTGGGCCGCTGGTCGCGGCGCAAGGTCGAGGCACGGCAGGTCGAAGCAGCGGAAAAGGCAGCGCAAGACGCCGCAAGGGCAGCTGCGGACGCGGCGGAACCTGAGGCATCGACGGCTAGGGCGCAGACGACTACGGCCAGCCCTACGACGCAGACCGCTGCTGCTACGATCGGCGAGGTGGCTGGGCGCACGGTCGGGACGCAGACCGTTGAGGCCAGAACTGCGGCTAGGACCGCGGCTGGGGCTTTGAGTGCGGCTGAGACCCAGACTGCTGCGGCTGCAGCTGGCACCCAGGCCCCGCCCGCAGCGACCGGAATGGATGCGGCCGCAGGCGATAGTTATGCCTCGCCTGCCTCGGCCTCTTCCGACGCCCCTGCCCTGCCAACCCTGGCCGACGTCGCCAGGCTCACGGCCGACTCCGACTACAGCGTCTTCATGGCCAAGGGCGTCGCGCCCGAGGTCAAGAACGCCGCCATGAAAAAACTGTTCTCGGACCCGCACTACAACATCATGGACGGACTGGATATCTACATCGACGATTACTCGTCGCCCGAGATCATGCCCAAGTCCATGCTGCGCAAGATGGCCAGCGCGCGCGTGCTCAACCTGTTCACCGACGACGACGAAGCCAAGGCCGTCGCGGCCGACCAGGCAGCCGCGCAACTGGCCGCGGCAGACGCGGCAACGACGCCCGCGGCGGTCACGGCACCAACGGACACGGCACCAACGACCACAGTACCAACGGCCACGGCGGACACCCCGGCGCAGGCAACCGTGCCTGAAGCCCGGCAAGCCCATGCGGCGCTGGCCGACACCTTGGCATCGACGCCGGGAACCGTCGCTGACGAGCCGGTGTCGAACCCAGTGCCCCCTGAAGCGCCCACCGAGCCGGCCGCGCGGCTCGACAACCGTCTCCACGTTGCAACAGCCGCTCCGCGAGCGCCTGCCGACGTGCTAGCCTCGGCGCCCCGGCCGGACGTGTCACGCGCCGACGACGGCGCCACTCCTGATTCATCCCAGTCCGGCAACTCCTGAACCGGCGACAGAAAGCGTTTCCATGTCCACACTGATCTGCGATTGCAATCGGACGATGCCCCTCGACGCGACTGCGTTGGGCAACGCCCTCAACGAACCGCTCACGCTGCACTCGACCCTGTGCCGGCGGGACGCGGGCGCCTACCAGCAGGCGATCCAGTCGGGTGACGACGTGGTGGTGGCTTGTACGCAGGAAAAGCGCCTGTTTGCGGAACTGGGCGCGGCTACCGAAGGTGCGGTGTCGCCGATTCGTTTCGTCAACATCCGCGAAACCGGCGGCTGGAGCCGCGATGCGTCGCAGGCCATGCCCAAGATCGCCGCGTTGCTGGCCGCCGCGCGATTGCCCGAACCCGAACCTGTTTCCACCGTCACGTACAAGAGCGCGGGCCGCCTGTTGATCATCGGCCCGATGGACCAGGCGGAACGCGCGGCCGATATGGTCAGCGACGTGCTCAATGTGACGATCTTCACGCAGGGCGCCGGCGTGACCGGGGCATCGCAGGAACGCCGCTATCCGGTGCTGGGCGGCACGATCCACAGCCTGACCGGCTGGCTGGGCGCGTTCGAGCTGACCTGGGCCCGCGACAACCCGATCGACCTGGACCTGTGCACCCGCTGCAACGCCTGTCTGACCGCCTGTCCGGAAGGTACGATCGGCCTCGATTACCAGGTCGACATGGCCAAGTGGGCAACGCTGGACCGCGCCACGCAGCAGGCCTGTGTCAACGCCTGTACGGTGGCTGGCGCGATCGACTTCCAGCGCCCGGTCGTGACCGATGCAGAAGCTTTCGACCTGGTGCTGGACCTGCGTGCCGAGCCAGCCTTTGCGCAACATGCACCGCCGCAAGGCTACTTCCGCTGGGATGGCGTCAGCCTGCCCACGCTCCTGAAGCTGCGCGACATGGTGGGCGAGTTCGACAAGCCCAAATTCTTTGATTACAAGCAGTCGCTGTGCGCGCACAGCCGCAACGAAGTGGTCGGCTGCGATGCCTGTATCCGCATCTGCTCAGCGCTGGCCATCCGCAGTGACAAACACCGCCAGCGTATTGAGGTGAACCCCAATCTGTGTGTGGGCTGCGGCGCCTGTACGACCGCGTGCCCCACGGGCGCGCTGACCTACACCACGCCCCGCCCGTCGGAACAGGGCCTGAATTTCCGCACCCTGCTGTCGGCTTATGCCAAGGCAGGCGGCAAGGACGCGGTGTTGTTGCTGCACAGCCAGGAAGCCGGCCGGGAACTGGTGGACAAATTGGGCCGCGCCGCGCAATTGAAGCAGGCGCATGGCGTTCCGGCCAATGTGATCCCGGCCGGCCTGTGGCATACCGCCAGCACCGGGATCGACCTGTGGCTCAGCGCGATTGCGTTTGGCGCAACGCAGGTTGCCGTGTTGACGACACACGAAGAAGCGCCGCAGTACCTTGACGGCCTGCAGGCGCAAATGGACATTGCGCAAGCCATTCTGACCGGCCTGGGCTACACCGGCACGCACCTGCGTCTGATCCGCGCCGACAGCCCTGCCGCGCTCGACGCCGCCCTGCAATCGGTGGCGCTGCCATCGGCGGCCCCCAGCGGGCCGCCACGCCGCGTCAGCCCGCAC
Organism: Pigmentiphaga litoralis; assembly: GCF_048632615.1. GTDB lineage: Bacteria > Pseudomonadota > Gammaproteobacteria > Burkholderiales > Burkholderiaceae_B > Pigmentiphaga > Pigmentiphaga litoralis_B. The sequence continues at coordinate 3,747,856 of NZ_CP184479.1, read as the reverse complement.
GCTTTGCCGTGGCGAAAGAAAAGCGCAGCACGTTGGACATGGCGATCGACCACCTGATCCAGCATGCGCCGGCGGCCGACGCCTTGCCCGAAGCCATTGCGCTGCCGGCCGGCATTCCCGGCGCGGGCTCGCCGTTCGGCACACTCCACGTGAACAAGGACGCCTGCACGCTGTGTCTGAGCTGCGTGAACGCCTGTCCGTCCAGCGCGCTGGGCGACAACGCCGAACGCCCGCAACTGCGCTTCATTGAAAAGAACTGCGTGCAATGCGGCCTGTGCGCGACCACCTGCCCCGAAGATGCCATCACGCTGGTGCCGCGGCTGCTGCTGACGCCGGAACGCAAGGCGTCGCGGGTGCTGAATGAAGTGCAGCCCTACCAGTGCATTCGCTGCAGCAAGCCTTTCGGCACGGTCAAGGCGATCGAAGCCATGCTGGGCAAGCTCAGTGGCCATGCCATGTTCCAGGGCGCCGCGCTGGAACGCCTGAAGATGTGCGGCGATTGCCGTGTCGTCGACCTGTACACCGCCCAGAACGAATCGAAGATCACCGAACTATGAGCAGCGCTTCCGTATCCCTGGACGCCATTTCGTCGTCCCAGATGGACGAAGAAACCGCCCGTGCCGACGTGTATGGCCTGCTTGCGCAGCTGTACTATGCCCCGCCCGCCACCGACCTGCTCGCGCAACTGCGCGAAGCGCCCACCGATGCTCCCACTGCGGGCGCCTACCTGGAAAGCTCCTGGCAGGCCCTGGTGGCATCGGCGCGCGCGCTGACCGATGCGCAGATCCATGCCGAATACGACACGCTGTTCGGCGGCATCGGCAAGCCCGAGGTCTACCTGTATGGCTCGCACTACCTGAGCGGCTTCCTGAACGAAAAGCCACTTATCAAGCTGCGCCACGATCTGGCCGAACTCGGCCTGGGCCGGGACGAACAGATGCCCGACACCGAAGATCACATCGCTTACGAATGCGAGGTGATGCGTTACCTGATTGCGGGCGACGACGTGGCCGTGGCCAATCTGACGCACCAGCGCCAGTTCTTTGGCGACCACCTGCAGCCGTGGATCGATCCGCTGTGCGCGGCCTTGTCCAACCACCCTCGCGCCAGCTTCTACGCGGCATTGGCGGCATTCACGCACGCCTTCATGAGTGTCGAATCGCAAGGTTTCGACATCCTCGCGTAAGTTTCACAGCACGCTTTCGATAATCGAAAGCATGCGACATTTTTCGCGTCGCACCATCGCTACGCCAGGGGAAATCGCTACATGGGCGATTTGCCGCTGAGCGTGCGTCACGGGTACAGTATGCAAATTGCTTCATATCTGTCAGATTTCCAGGAGACCGCCTTGAGCGAACAAAACCCATCTCGTCTGTCCCGCCGGGGTTTCTTCATCGCGGCGGCTTCCACGGGCGCCGTGGCGGCGGGCGCCGTCGTCATGCCGCAGGTCAAGCCTGTTGCCACCGCAACGGCCGCCACCCCGCCCGCGCCCAAGCGCCGGCGGTGGCTATCACGTCAGTGAACACGTGAAGCGCTACTACAAGACCACCCTCGTTTAATCCGGAGCGCGGCATGTTGCTGACCAAGAAAACCGGTGGTGCCGATCACGGCGCCGCCGCATCCTCATTCGTACAAAGCCTGCGCCGGGGCGTCTCCCAGGCACTGCCCACCATGGACCGCCGCACCTTCCTGCGCCGGTCGGGTGTCGGTGTCGGCGCGGGCCTCGCAGCCGCCCAGCTGACCCTGGTGCGCAAGGCTACCGCGGCAGATGGCGCCAAGGTCGGCATCGGCAATACGCCGGTCACCGTCAAGCGCACGGTCTGTTCGCACTGTTCGGTCGGCTGTTCGGTCGACGCCGTCGTTGAAAACGGCGTCTGGGTCCGGCAGGAAGCCGTGTTCGATTCGCCTATCAACATGGGTGCGCATTGCGCCAAGGGCGCGTCGCTGCGTGAACACGGCCACGGCGAACACCGCCTGCGTTACCCCATGAAGCTCGTCAACGGCAAGTACGAGCGCATCAGCTGGGATACGGCGCTTGAAGAAATTTCGGCCCGCCTGCTGCAGCTGCGCAAGGAAAGCGGTCCCGACTCGGTATACGTCGTCGGCTCGTCCAAGCACAGCAACGAACAGTCCTATCTGCTGCGCAAGTGGATGAGCTTCTGGGGCAGCAACAACTGCGACCACCAGGCGCGTATCTGCCACTCCACCACCGTGGCCGGCGTGGCCAACACGTGGGGCTACGGTGCCATGACCAATTCGTTCAACGACATGCAGAAGGCCAAATCGGCCCTGTATATCGGATCGAACGCCGCCGAAGCCCACCCGGTGTCCATGCTGCACCTGCTGCATGCCAAGGAAGCGGGCTGCAAGGTGATCGTGGTAGATCCCCGCTTTACGCGCACGGCGGCCAAGGCCGACGAACACATCCGCATCCGGTCGGGCTCCGACATCGCCTTCCTGTTCGGCGTGCTGTATCACATCTTCAAGAACGGCTGGGAAGACGAGGCCTACCTGAAGGCGCGCGTGTATGGCATGGACCAGGTCAAGGCCGACGTGCTGGCCAAGTGGACGCCCGAGAAGGTCGAGGAAGCCTGCGGCGTCAACGAAGAAACCATCGCCCGCCTGGCACGCACCCTGTACGAAAACCGTCCAGGCACGCTGGTATGGTGCATGGGCCAGACCCAGCACACCATCGGCAACGCCATGGTCCGCGCGTCCTGTATCTTGCAGCTGGTGCTGGGCAACATCGGCAAGTCCGGTGGTGGCACCAACATTTTCCGCGGCCACGACAACGTGCAGGGCGCGACCGACGTCGGCCCGAATCCCGACTCGCTGCCCGGCTACTACGGCCTGGCCGAAGGCTCGTGGAAGCACTTTGCCAAGGTCTGGGATGTCGACTACGAATGGATCAAGGGCCGCTATTCGTCGCCCGCGATGATGACCAAGTCCGGCATGACCGTGTCGCGCTGGATCGACGGCGTGCTGGAAGACAACGCGCTCATCGACCAGGATTCGAACCTGCGTTCGGTCATCTTCTGGGGTCACGCGCCCAACTCGCAGACCCGCGGTCTGGAAATGAAGCGCGCGATGGACAAGCTGGACATGCTGGTCGTCATCGACCCGTACCCGTCGGCTACCGCCGCCATGGCCGCCATGCCGGGCAAGGCCGAAGACCTGAATCCGAACCGCGCCGTGTACCTGCTGCCGGCCGCGACCCAGTTCGAGACCAGCGGGTCGTGCACGGCATCAAACCGCTCGCTGCAATGGCGCGAGAAGGTCATCGAGCCGCTGTGGGAAAGCCGTACCGACCACATGATCATGTACCAGCTCGCGCAAAAGCTGGGCTTTGCCAATGAACTGGTCAAGCCGTACAAGATGCAGAAGGTCAAGGGCATGGACGAGCCCGTGATCGAAGACATCCTGCGCGAGATCAACCGCTCGTGCTGGTCGATCGGCTATACGGGCCAGAGCCCGGAACGCCTGAAGGCGCACATGCGCAACCAGCACCTGTTCGACGTCACAACCCTGAAGTCCAAGGGCGGCATCGACAAGGAAACCGGTTACGACCTGACCGGCGACTATTACGGCCTGCCCTGGCCGTGCCTGGGCACCCCGGAATTCAAGCATCCGGGCACGCCCAACCTGTACGACAACTCCAAGACCGTCATGGACGGGGGCGGCACGTTCCGCGCCAACTTCGGCGTCGAACGCAACGGCGTCAGCCTGCTGGCCGAAGACGGGTCGCATTCGAAGGATTCGGACATCACCACCGGCTATCCGGAATTCGATCACCTGCTCATGAAAAAGCTGGGCTGGTGGGATGAACTGACGGCCGAAGAAAAGGTGCAGGCCGAAGGCAAGAACTGGAAGACCGACCTGTCGGGCGGCATCATCCGCGTGGCGGTCAAGAACCATAACGTGCACCCGTTTGGCAACGCCAAGGCGCGCGCCGTGGTCTGGAACTTCCCGGACCCCATCCCGCAGCACCGCGAACCGCTGTACGGCATCCGCCCCGACCTGGTCGCGAAGTACCCGTCGCACGACGACTTCAAGACCTTCTGGCGCCTGCCCACGCTGTACAAGTCGGTGCAGCAGAAGAACATCGACGACAAGCTGTACGAGAAATTCCCGATCATCCTGACGTCCGGCCGGCTGGTCGAATACGAAGGTGGCGGCGAAGAGACGCGCTCGAACCCCTGGCTGGCCGAACTCCAGCAGGAAATGTTCGTCGAGATCAACCCGAAGGCCGCGGCGGCGCGCGACATCCGCAATGGTTCGCGGGTGTGGGTGACCACACCAACGGGCGCGCGCATGAATGTGCAGGCGATGGTGACGGAGCGGGTCGGTCCGGATACGGCGTTCATGCCTTTCCATTTCTCGGGTCACTGGCAAGGCAAGGACATGCTGGACCATTACCCGAAGGGCGCGGCGCCTATCGTGCGCGGCGAGGCAGTGAACACGGGCACAACGTACGGCTATGACAGCGTGACGATGATGCAGGAAACCAAGACCACGATCTGCAACATCGAAAAAGCTTAAGGAACGGCATCATGGCCAGAATGAAATTTGTCTGTGACGCGGAGCGTTGCATCGAGTGCAACGCCTGTGTCACGGCATGCAAGAACGAACACGAAGTCCCCTGGGGCGTGAACCGCCGCCGGGTCGTTACCCTGAACGACGGCATCCCGGGTGAAAAGTCCATCTCGGTGGCCTGTATGCACTGCAGCGACGCGCCCTGCATGGCCGTCTGCCCCGTCAACTGCTTCTACCGCACCGACGAAGGCGTCGTGCTGCACGACAAGGACGTCTGCATCGGCTGCGGCTACTGTTCGTACGCCTGTCCGTTCGGCGCGCCGCAGTTCCCGTCGCAAGGCACCTTCGGTGTCCGCGGCAAGATGGACAAGTGCACCTTCTGCGCCGGTGGCCCGGAAGCGCACGGCAGCGAAGCCGAATTCGAAAAGTACGGCCGCAACCGTCTGGCCGAAGGCAAGCTGCCCGCCTGCGCCGAAATGTGCTCGACCAAGGCGCTGCTGGCCGGTGACGGCGACGTCGTGGCCGACATCTTCCGTACCCGCGTGGTCGCGCGTGGCAAGGGCGCCGAAGTCTGGGGCTGGGGCACCGCCTACGGCTCGCGCCAGGCCGGCCAGCCGTCGCAACCGCAGCAACAGGCCGGCGCCGCCGCGCCCGCCGCTGCCGCACCGGGAACCAAGCCATGATCAAGCACGCCATGATCGTGTCGCTGGCCGCGCTTGCGCTGGCCGGCTGCACCGAACACAAACAGGAACTGCATTCCAACGCGAACTACCAGCAGGCCTACAAGGGCACCGGCAGCAAGTTCGTGCAGCCGGGCTGGACGCCGGGTGACCGCAACAGCTGGGAGCAGGAATTGAAGGTTCGGGCCCAGCAAGGTCAGAACGAGTACAACAAGACGGCCCACTGACCGGAGAGCGGCATGATACGGTCATCCTTCGCAACACTGCTCCTGGGCGCGGCGCTGCTGTCGCCCGCGGGCGCGCAGACCGCGGATCCGTCCGCGGCCCCTGCCACGGCTCCGGCCGCGATCGCGCCTGCAAGCACCCCGGCGCCTACCTCGGCGCCGCTGCAGGCCCCTACTGCCCGCGACGCGCAGCCCGGCTCCACGGCCAATCCCACGGCGGCGCCCGCCGCGAATATGCCCACCACGGCATCGCCGACCGGCGCCCCGACCACCGGCGCGGGCAGCCTGGGCGGCATCCAGAGCACCAACATCTTTGAAGTGAAGCCCGATGCCAGTGCGGATCCCGGCTACACCGAACAGAACAATGCGCAGCGCGGCCGCGTCCAGCCAGGTAACAACGCGCCCATCTGGCGCGAAGTCAATTCCGGCAAGCCGGGATATTCCAGCCTGCCGCACAGCCAGGCGCCCGAAGCCGGCATCCTGATCCAGAAGTTCACGCAGTATCCGGGGTCCATGTTCACGACCGCGGGCGAAGCATGGCGTCAGACCCGCAACAACTGGCTGATTCCGTACGGCGGCGCGCTGATGCTGATCGTGCTGGTGGCGATCCTGCTGTTCTACTTCGCCAAGGGTCCCATCAAGGTCCACGGCAAGCCCACGGGCCGCCTGATCGAACGTTTCACCTATTTCGAACGCGCATGTCACTGGGTCAACGCGATCGCCTTCTGCATTCTGGCGATTTCCGGCATCGTGATGGCCTTCGGCAAGTTCTTTGCCCTGCCCATCATGGGCGGCCAGATCTTCGGCCCCATCACGTGGGTGCTCAAGACCATCCACAACTTCGTCGGCCCGGCCTTCGTCGTATCGCTGATCGTGATGTTCTTTGCGTTCGTGCGCGACAATTTCCCGGACAAGTCCGACTGGATCTGGATCCGCAAGGGCGGCGGCCTGTTCACGGGCCAGCACGTTCCCGCCGGCCGTTTCAACGCCGGTGAAAAGCTGGTGTTCTGGGGCGGCGTGCTGTTCCTTGGCGTGTTCGTGTCGCTGTCGGGCCTGTTCCTTGACCACCTGCTGCCAGTGGGCGAATACACCCGCGGGAACATGCAGATCGCCCACCTGGTCCATGCCGTGGCGACCATCCTGATGATGTGCATGATCATGGGCCACATCTACCTTGGCACCTTCGGCATGAACGGCGCGTACCGCGCCATGAAGACCGGCTATGTGGACGAGACCTGGGCCCGCGAACACCACGAACTCTGGTACGACGACATCAAGGCAGGGAAGATTCCTGCGCAACGCACGCCTGACCCGTCGGTGGCCAAGACCCCGACCCGTCCGGCCCGTGCCTGAACGAGATCCACGACTATGAAAAAATCGCTATTCGTTGCGCTGCTCGTGGCGGCCACGCCTGTCATGGCCAAGCTGCCGGCCCCCACGCCCGAGGTCAAGGCCAAGAGCGCCGAAACCGCCGCCCGACAAGCCTGGCAGGCCAAGGTCGACGGCTATCAGCTGTGCCAATCGCAAGACAAGGTGGCAGCAGCCTACCGGGCCAGCGCCCAGGCCGCCGGCAAGCCGGTCGGCCCGGTGGTGGCCACGCCGCCCTGCTCGGATCCGGGTGAATTCAAATACGTAAATACCGACCTGGATCAGCGTCCCCTGGAAGCCGCCGGTGCGCATTCGCCGGCCACGCCCGCCGCCAGCCCGCACAACACGCGCGAGACGGACGCAGGCAGCAAGACGTCGGGTGGCGACACCGCCCCGGCCGCGCAGTCGAGCCAGCCGGCTACCGTCAAGGAACCGTCGACCCGCAATTCGGCGGAACCGTCCAAGAAGTAGATGCGGAAAGGAAGGCCGGCTTGCGCCGCGCCTTCATGCCTCGTCGGAAAGCGCCTGCGGTCGGGGCGCTTTTTTATTGGGGAAGTCCCACCACGACAGCACCCGGTTCATCGCCAGCACTTCGCCGGTATGGGACGGCTCGTAGCCGGGCATTCGCGCCAGTTGTTGCTGCCACGCCTCGCTGCGCAGCACGCCCAGCAGCGCCTGGGTGGCCGGCAGGTCCAGGGTGGACTTGAGGCAGACCAGGAAGTAGTTTTCCTGGCGTAAAGGCACAAAATCCAGGCCCTGCGCGTGCGCGGCCAGCTGGATGCCCAACGCGGCGTCCGCGGCACCTGACGCCACGGCGTGGGCCACTGCCGCGTGCGACGGCTCCGTCTGCTCGTAGCCCACGATATCCCCGGGCCCGATGCCTTCATCCGCCAGCAGCTCATCCAGCAGCAGCCGGGTACCCGTCCCCTTCGGCCGGTTCACGAAACGCACGCCGGGCCGGGTCAGGTCATGCAGGGTCAAGAGCTGACGCGGATTGCCCCGCGCCACCATAAGCCCCTGCGTGCGCCGCGCAAAGCCGATCAGCTTGTGCTGACCAGGCTGCAGCAGCGGCTTGTAGGTGCGCTCGGACAAGGATCCGGTGGCAGGCGCCAGGGTGGTATGAAAGCCCGCCATTTCGCAGCGGCCTTCGTTCAGGGCGCCGATGGCGTCCACGCTTCCCGTAAACCGGATGTCCAGATGCAGCTTGTCGCTGACCACGGCATGGTCACGCAGGCGGTTCAGCGCGTCGTCGTGGCTGGCGGTAAAGCTGACCACGTGCGCGGCGTCGTCAAACGCCACGGCAAAGGTGCGCTCCAGTTCGGCCTGCAAGGCATCGATCTGCGGCGCCAGCCGGGCCTGCGCCTGGCGTTCGGCCCACAGCAGTTTGTCGCCAAACTCGCTCAGGCGCGCCGGGTGACCCTTCTCCCACACCACCAGGGTGTGGCCCAGCGTCTGTTCCCACTTCTTGAGTTCGCCCCAGACGTGCCGGTACGACAGGCCCATGCCTTTGGCCGCGGCCGAAATGGACCCGTGGGCCCGGATGGCCTGGAGCAGATCCATCAGCGGATTGCGGATGGCGGCCGACGCGCGGGATACGCCAAATGAGTAGGAAAGTTCGACTTGATGCACGCCGGCAGTATGCCTCAAAGCGGACTTTCAGAGGCCGGGCCCGGCCGCTGTCAGGCCGAACGTCCGGTGACGCCTGCGATGCCTTTGCAATGCCCGCGGTCCCCACGCAACCTGTGCGGTCCGTCCTCGCCGCCTGCGGCCTATGCACACGGCTTCATATCGTCTTTCGCGCAGGCGCGGGCTACCCTTGCGCCTGCAGTTTTCTTACCAGCATGCATAGCATTTCCGACAGTGCGCTCACAGCGCTCCACCTGATTCTCGCGTTCGATCCCGTCCTGATCGCGATCGTATTGCGATCGCTGGCTGTCAGTGGATCCGCCTGTGCGATCGCCTGTGTCATCGGCCTGGCGCTGGGCGCCTGGTTGGGCGTCGCACGCTTTCGCGGCCGCGGGATCGTTCTCACCCTTCTCAATACCTCGCTTGCGCTGCCGTCCGTTGTTGTCGGACTGCTGCTGTATCTGCTGCTGTCGCGATCCGGCCCGCTGGGTTTTCTGGGATGGCTGTTCTCATTCAAGGCCATGGTGCTGGCGCAGACAGTACTGGTGCTGCCGGTGGTCATGGCCCTGGCGCGGCAAGGTGTCGAAGATGCCGAACGCAGCCATGGCGAACAGTTGCAGGCCCTGGGGGCGGGCACCTTCCTGCGCAGCCTGCTGCTGGCCTGGGACGAACGATTCGCGTTGCTCACCATCGTGATCACGGCGTTCGGCCGCGCGGTGTCCGAAGTCGGCGCCGTCATGATCGTGGGCGGCAACATCGAAGGGTATACGCGGGTGATGACCACCGCAATTGCGCTGGAAACCAGCAAGGGTGATCTGCCGCTCGCGCTTGCGCTGGGGTTGATCCTGCTTGCGGTGGTGCTGCTGCTGAACACGCTGGTGTCGGTGCTCAGGCGGTGGCGGGAACGGCGCGATGGCGCATCGCAGGGGGCTACGGCGGCGGCCTTGGGAGTGGTGCGGGCGGTGGCGCCGATCGTGGATCTCCTGGCTCCGGAGGCCCCCGCCCCTCACAGGGCGCGATCACATCATGAGCCTGTTTCGCCTCGATAACGTCAACGTCCGCTACGGATCGGTGGCCGCCCTGACCGCCATCAGCCTGCGCATCGACGCCGGCGAACGCGTCGCGCTGGTCGGCGCCAACGGCAGCGGCAAGAGCACGCTGCTGCGCCTGCTGCACGGCTTGTTGCCCGCCAGCGGCGGCACGGTCGAACGTATCGCGCGCGACCGCCAGGCCCTCGTCTTCCAACGCCCTTACCTGCTGCGCACCACTGTGCTGAACAACGTCGCCCTTGGCCTGTGGCTGCGCGGCACACGCTGGCGTGATGCACGGCCGCTGGCGCAGCGCGCGCTGCAGCGTGTCGAAATGGAAGACCTTGCATTGCGGTCCGCGCGCGCCCTGTCGGGCGGACAACAGCAACGCGTGGCCCTTGCGCAGACCTGGGCCATGCGCCCCGACGTGCTCCTGCTGGACGAACCCACCGCCAACCTCGACCCCCATGCCAAACGCGAAGTCGAAGCGCTGATGCAGGAGTTCTCCTGTCCGGCCGATGGCCGCGCGCTGACCATGGTGTTCAGCAGCCACAACCTTGGCCAGGTCAAACGCCTGGCCAGCCGTGTCATCTACCTCGAGCATGGCCGCCTGCTGGCGGACCTGCCCGTGGATCAGTTCTTCAACGGGACCTTGCCCGAAGAAGCGCATCTGTTCGTCAAAGGAGAAAGAATATGAAGGTCGCCCCATCCGTCTCGCGCGCCATCACGTGGGCCCTGCCCGCACTGTTGTTGATCGCAACGACCGCCGCGCAGGCGCAGTCCACCATCGTCATGGCATCCACCACGTCCACCGAACAGTCCGGTCTGTTCAGCCACCTGCTGCCCGCCTTCAAGCAGGCGTCGGGCATCGACATCAAGGTGGTTGCGGTAGGCACCGGCCAGGCGCTGGACATGGGCCGCCGCGGCGACGCCGACGTGCTCTTCGTGCACGATCAGGCCGCCGAAGAAAAGTTCGTTGCCGAAGGCTATGGCGTCAAACGCTACCCGGTCATGTACAACGACTTTGTGCTGGTCGGCCCCGCATCCGACCCCGCCAAGGTCAAAGGCAAGGACATCGTCGCCGCTTTGAAGAACGTCGCCGCGGCCAATGCCGACTTCGTGTCGCGCGGCGACAAAAGCGGCACCGATGCCGCCGAGCAGCGCTACTGGAAGCAGGCCGGCATCGACAACAAAGGCACCGGCTACAAGGCCTGCGGCTGCGGCATGGGCCCTGCCCTGAACATGGCTTCGTCCAGCGGCGGCTACGTCCTGGCCGACCGCGGCACGTGGCTCAGCTTCAAGAACCGCGGCGACCTGACCGTGCTGGTCGAAGGCGACACGCGCCTGTTCAATCAATACGGCACCATAGTCGTCAACCCGGCCAAGCACCCGCAGACCAAGGTGGCCGAAGCTCAAAAGTTTGTCGACTGGGTCATTTCGCCGGCAGGGCAAGAGACGGTTGCGGCGTACAAGATCAATGGCCAGCAGCTGTTCTTCCCGAACGCGAACACGGCCAAATAAACACGCTGTCTGCATGGAAAAAGGGCTGCACGTGCAGCCCTTTTAGTTTCCCTTTCCGCCCGGACAGCCTAAGGAATCATTGCCGGCAACGCGCCACTCGCGGCATTCAATGTGCAACCGGGCGCATCGAACAGCGCGGCCTTGCCGCAGGCCGAGTTGTAGACCTGACCGGCGCTGTGGCCGGCGCCGGGGGCCACGCCCCAGCGGTGCGCCAGGCGTTGCGGCTCGCGGGCCTTCATGTAGCCGATAAAGTTGCGCAGCCGCGCGTAGCGGTGCACGCCCTGCGCTTCGCCTTCGCAGCTCTTGTCCAGGGCAGGATGCAGTGCGTTGGTGTCGTTGCCGCCCAGCAGGTACACCACGTCGCGCTGCGCATAGTCCGACGCCAGCCATTGCACGTTGCGGTTGGCCGCGTAGGCTGGCGCCAGTTCGAAGCCGTACTTCCACTGGTTAAAGCCGGGGCACACCGACGCGCGGAAGGGGGCGAAGCCGCCGCGTGCGGTGGGCCGAATATCGTCGAAATACAGCAGCGACCCGGGGTCGCCCACGACCCAGCGCAGCGTCACCCCCGTGCGTTCGACCGCGGCAAACACCGACCCCACGGCGGCGTAGCGTTGCACCAGTTGCCCGCCCGCCGAAAAGCCCGCTACCACGATCTGCCGCAAGGCCGGGAACTGGTTCCGGTCGGACAGGGCCATCAACATCTCATCCAGCACGTCGAACGAACTGATCGCGGCGGGCCCGGCGGCGGCTTCGCCATCGGACCAGTTGCCTTTGCGCCAGGTCAATACCCGGTCGCTTGCCCCTCCGGAAGACAGGTCGGCCGATTCAGAAAAACGGGGCGCGATCAGGATCACGTTGTCGCGGTCCTTGCCCAGTGCGCGCTGCACGTCGGCCAGTTCTTCGGCGGCGTTGCGGCGGATGCCGTGTACCACGATCACGGCCCGGGTGGCCGTCGAGGGAATGCCGGTATGGTTGAGGGCGTCAACGGCCTGCGCGGGCCATGCATAGACCGGCATGTCACCCACGCCGGCCGTGGTCCGCACCACGAAGCGGCCGGTGGGCGCAGGCGCGGGGGCCGACGTGGCCTCGGTGTCCTTGGCGGGCTTCTTTGCGCGCGATGCCGCGGCCACCGGCTTGATGCGGTCAGCGGGCCCATCGGCCAGGGCGGACCCTGCCGCACACAGGGACAGCATGGCGGCCGCAAGCACAGCAATGCGGGGCGCGTGCGGCACGCAGGCCAAAAGACGGGACATGGGCGACCTCGTAGCGGAACAAAGCAGCCGGCATTATCGCAGACGGCCGGTTGACCGGGAGCCTGCCTTCCGGCCTATACTGGCGCCTCGAGACGCAGGGGTCCACGCGCGGACGCGGCCACAGGCCACATCCGCCGGGGTGAGAAAGTCCCTTAGCACCTGTACGGATAATGCCGATGCAGGGAGCGTTTTCCGGCGGGCCCGCCCTGGGCTCGAGTGTCGGCCCACGCTGCCTTCCATGTCCGATTCCACCGGTGATCCCGGCGCCACGATCGGCCATATCCTCCCGGAAAATTCCTTCCTTGGTTCGGCTCCGAAAACTTTTTCTGGAGCTTCCATGAACACACCCACCACACGCGACACGCCGCGATTTCTGGCATCGACCGCCCAGGTCGATCACCTGGCCATCCAGCCGCTGCCCCGCTCCCGCAAGATCTACGAACAAGGCTCGCGGCCCGACCTGCGCGTACCCTTTCGCGAGATCACGCAGTCGCTCACGGACACGTCGTTCGGCGGGGAAACCAATCCGCCGCTGACGGTCTACGACTGCAGCGGGCCCTACACCGATCCTGACGCGCGCATCGACATCCGGTCCGGCCTGCCCGCCATGCGCGCGGCATGGATCGAAGAGCGTGGCGATACCGAGACCCTGGACGGTCCGACCAGCGATTACGGCCAGGCTCGGCTGGCGGATGCGTCGCTGGCCGACTTGCGCTTCAACCTGACCCGCGCGCCCCGCCGCGCGCGGGCTGGCGCCAACGTCACGCAGATGCACTACGCACGGCGCGGCATGATCACACCCGAAATGGAGTTCGTCGCCATACGCGAGAACCTGCGGCGCGAGCAGTACCTCGCGTCACTGGCCACCTCGGGTCCGCAAGGTGAACGGATGGTGGCGCTGCTGGGAAGGCAGCACCCGGGGCAGTCGTTCGGCGCATCGATTCCGGCGGTGATCACGCCGGAATTCGTGCGGGACGAGATTGCCCGCGGCCGCGCGATCCTGCCCGCCAACATCAACCACCCCGAGATCGAGCCGATGGCGATCGGCCGCAACTTCCTGGTCAAGATCAACGCCAACATCGGCAACTCGGCGGTCACCTCGTCCATCTCCGAAGAGGTCGAGAAGATGACGTGGGCGATCCGCTGGGGCGGCGACACGGTCATGGACCTGTCCACCGGCAAGCACATCCATGAAACCCGCGAATGGATCCTGCGCAACTCGCCGGTGCCGATCGGCACCGTGCCCCTGTACCAGGCGCTGGAGAAAGTCGATGGCAAAGCCGAGGCACTGACCTGGGAGATTTTTCGCGACACGCTGATCGAGCAGGCCGAGCAAGGCGTGGACTACTTCACGATTCACGCCGGGGTGCGCCTGCCCTTTGTGCCGATGACGGCGTCGCGCATGACGGGCATCGTGTCGCGCGGCGGATCGATCATGGCCAAGTGGTGCCTGGCGCATCACCGCGAAAGTTTCCTGTACACGCATTTCGAAGACATCTGCGACATCATGAAGCGCTATGACGTCAGCTTTTCGTTGGGCGATGGCTTGCGTCCAGGTTCGATCTATGACGCGAACGACGCGGCGCAGCTGGCGGAGCTGAAGACCCTGGGCGAGCTGACCAAGGTGGCGTGGAAGCACGACGTGCAGGTGATGATCGAAGGGCCGGGGCATGTGCCGATGCACCTGATCAAGGAGAACATGGACCTGCAGCTGGAGCAGTGTGACGAAGCGCCGTTCTACACGCTCGGGCCACTTACGACGGATATTGCGCCGGGCTACGACCACATCACCTCGGGCATCGGCGCGGCCATGATCGGGTGGTACGGCACGGCAATGCTGTGCTACGTGACGCCCAAGGAACACCTGGGGCTGCCGAACAAGAAGGACGTGAAGGACGGCATCATCACCTACAAGATCGCGGCGCACGCGGCGGACCTGGCCAAGGGGCATCCGGGCGCACAGATCCGGGACAACGCCTTGTCCAAGGCGCGGTTCGAATTCCGGTGGGAAGACCAATTCAACCTGGGGCTGGACCCGGAAACGGCCAAGGACTTCCACGACGAGACGCTGCCGAAGCAGTCCATGAAGGCGGCGCACTTCTGCTCGATGTGCGGACCGCATTTCTGCTCGATGAAGATCACGCAGGAAGTGCGGGCCTACGCGGCGGATATCGGCGCGTCGGAAGCCGACGCCGTGACGCGGGGCATGCGGGAAAAATCGGTGGAGTTCCTTCGCCAGGGCGCAGAGGTGTATCGCGCGGTTTGAGCATGTTCATGTTTGAACCGGGTTGTCGGGATAACGTTTTTGGCGGGTTGTACACTGGCCCCAGGGAAGCATGATGGCCAGCTGATGACGAGCTGATGGCAAGCCGACAGCAAGCTGCCTCCGGGCGCATCACGCAGGCCACGCCGGGGCATCACTCGCCGCCAATTTTTTGGGCGCAGCCTTTCGGGCTGCGACCGTTCAATCATTCATTCGGGATTTCTTATGTCAGATGCGCTGGTTATTGCGGGCAAGTCGTATAGCTCGCGGTTGTTGGTCGGAACAGGCAAGTACAAGGATTTCGCGCAGACGCGCGCGGCGATTCAGGCCAGTGGCGCGCAGATCATTACGGTGGCGATTCGCCGGACCAATATCGGACAGAACGCGGGCGAACCCAGCCTGCTGGAATACCTGCCGCCAAGTGAATTCACCCTGCTGCCCAACACGGCGGGTTGCTACAACGCCGAAGACGCCGTCCGCACGCTGCGCCTGGCGCGGGAACTGCTGGACGGGCACGACCTGGTCAAGCTGGAAGTGCTGGGTGACAGCCATACGCTGTTTCCGAACATGCCTGAGACCCTGAAGGCGGCCGAAACGCTGGTCAAGGACGGGTTCAAGGTCATGGTCTATTGCACGGACGATCCCATCCAGGCGCGCATGCTGGAAGACATCGGTGTCGTGGCCGTCATGCCGCTGGCGTCGTTGATCGGGTCGGGCATGGGGATTCTGAACCCCTGGAACCTGAAGCTGATCATTGACCAGGCGCGCGTCCCGGTGATCGTGGATGCGGGCGTGGGCACGGCATCGGATGCGGCGATTGCCATGGAGCTGGGCTGCGACGCCGTGCTGATGAACACCGCGATTGCCGTGGCGCAAGACCCGGTGCTGATGGCGTCCGCCATGAAAAAGGGTGTCGAGGCCGGACGGGAAGCGTTTCTGGCGGGGCGGATGCCCAAGAAGCTGTACAGCGCGGCGCCCAGTTCCCCAACGGGCGGCATGATCGCGCCGTTGAAGTCGGCGTAAGGACCTGGGTCCCCGCGGTGGTCACGCAGGGACCCGCTGTCCGTTACGATCCCCCGTCCATCGTGTTTCAATGGACCAGAAGGCCGGCGTCACGCCGGCCTTGTCACGTCCGCCGCCGAGCAAATTTGCGCTTTCAAATCAAATAGTTGCGTAAAACAACCGTCTGGTTGACAGGGTCAACAAATCAGCCGTTCTGGGTATTGATGCACAGGGTGCATCAAACGATCCTTGATATGCAATGGATGGAACAGTTTCCCAGGCGTATCTTCCTGCCTTGATGCATCCATGCAGCGGGCGCACCGCCCCTGAACGATGCGGCCGCGCATGCACTACCGCATGCGCGCACGACACCAAAACACGTCGGACACACGACAGGAGGGGACCTTGGAATCCGTTCATCAGCAACGGCGCGCAGTCCTGCGCGCGCTCACTATGGCTGTACCGTTGGGAATGACCTTGCCGCTGGCCGGCTGTGGGGGCAGCGATGCCGAAGCCGCCACTGCGCCCAGCAATCTTCCCGGCACCACGTGGGAACGTTATGCCAAGCCCGAAGACGCGGGCTTCTCATCCGCATCCGTCAAGGCATTCGAGACCGCGCTGTACCCGCTCGAAACCACATCGGCCATGATCGTCCGAAACGGCAAGATCGCCTATTCGTACGGCAATATCGACGACGTGGCCTATCTCGCGTCCGCACGCAAAAGCATCGTGTCGATGCTCTATGGCAAGTACGTGGCCAATGGCACGATCAACCTCGACGCGACCCTGGGGTCGCTGGGCATCGATGACAACGCCGGCCTGCTCCCGATCGAAAAGACCGCCAAGGTCCGCGACCTGCTGACCGCGCGGTCAGGCGTCTACCACCCGGCCGGCAGCCCCGGCAGCGCGGCCGGCATTCCGGAACGCGGCACCGTCACACCCGGCACCAAGTTCATCTACAACAACTGGGACTTCAACGTCGTCGGCTTCATCTTCGAAAAGCTGACCGGCCGCACGATCTTTGACGCCTTCAAGACTGATCTGGCCGACCCGCTCGGCTTCGAAGACTACGACGCCAGCCGGCAGCGCATGCTGGGCTTCAAGACCAACGTCTCGCGTTATCTGGCCTATCACTTCTTCCTGTCGGGCCGCGACATGGCGCGTCTGGGTGTGCTGATGGCCAACGGCGGCCGCTGGAACGACAAACAACTGGTGCCCGCGGACTGGGTCGCGCAAAGCACGCAGCTGCTCGTGCCACGCAGCGACATTGCCGGCGAAGCGGATAACGGCTATGGCTATCTGTGGTGGATCCCCACCGCCACGCGCACCGGCGCCGACTGGCGCAACGCCTTCCTTGCGAATGGCAACTATGGCCAGTTCATTCTGGTGCTGCCGGCGATCAACACCGTCATCGTGCACCGCCGTTCCGTTAGCGACGAATTCGCGGTGGCGCGCAATCTGGGCGATACCCCGGTCAACAAGGCCGGCGTGTCCAGCACCGATTTCCTGAAGCTTGTCGACGGAGTGCTCAAAGATCATGTCTGATTCCACCTCAATGACGCCGGTGCGCACCGGCAGCAAACGCCTGGCCGCCGCCGGCTCCGCCATCGCCGTCACCCTGCTGGTCACCGCATGCGGCGGCAGCGATTCCGATGACACCCCCACCCCCCAGGCGCCGATCTCGACCGTGCGCACGGCGTCCGGCCCGGTCACCGGCACCGTCGGCGACATCACGACTTTCAAGGGCATCCCGTACGCCGCGCCCCCCGTCGGCAACCTGCGTTGGAAAGCGCCTCAACCCGCGCCCGCCTGGACCACGGCGCGCAACGCGACGGCCTTTGGCCCCGCCTGCATTCAAGGCGGCACGACGCTGCAGAGCGAAGACTGCCTGACCCTGAACGTCTGGACCACCCAGGCCGCGCTGCAAGCCAACGAAAAACGCCCGGTGCTGGTGTGGGTGTACGGCGGCAGCTTCCATGGCGGCAACGGCAACATCGATGCCGACGCACTGACGCAAGCAGGCGTCGTGGTGGTGTCGATGAACTACCGGGTAAGCACCCTGGGCTTCATGGCGCATCCTGCCTTGAGCAGCGAGTCGCCCGACAAGACGTCCGGCAACTATGGCCTGCTGGACATTGCCGCATCGTTGAAGTGGGTGCGCGACAACATCCAGAACTTCGGCGGCGACCCCAGCAAGATCACGGTGTGGGGACAGTCATCGGGCGCCAGCGCCATTACCGCGCTGATGGTCAGCCCGAAAGCCGCGGGCCTGTATGACCAGGTCATTCTCGACAGCCCCGGCGCTTTCCGGCACTGGAAGACGCTGCCCCAGGCCGAGCAGGATGGCCTGGCCGTCGGCGCCAGCATCGACGCCTTGCGCGCCTTGCCCGCCGATCAATTGCCGGTCATCCGCAATACCGGTTCGGGCACTGCCATTCGGGCCCTGGCCGAGCCGCGGGTGATCGGCCCCACACTCGACAAGGTCGTACTGCCCGCGGAAGAACGGCCCACCTTCGAGCGCGGCACCTTCAAGGCCGTGCCGACCCTGGTTGGCTACAACACCGACGAAGGCACGTCGTTCACGCTGAACTACCCGGTCAAGAGGCTGGCCCAGTATGCGGCTTATCTGCGTGACCCAACGATCTTTGCCAACTTCGGCGCCGAGGCCTTGACGGTGTATCCGGCCGCCACCGATGCCGCCGTTCCCCGCGCCGTGGCCGACAGCTTCAGCGACAACCAGTTCGTGTTTGGAACGCGCGGCATCGCTCGCGCCATGACCACGGCAGGGGTGCCGGTGTATCGCTACTGGTTCAAGCGCCGCGCCGGTGGCACGGGGGAAGACCCCCTGCATGGCGCGGAACTGGCCTACGTGCGGGGTGATGCCGTGCTGAACGCCGCGCCTTACAACCAGGACGATCGCACGCTGTCCAACACGATGAAAGACGCGTGGATCCGCTTCGTGAAGACCGGCAATCCCAACGGCGGCACCATCACCAACTGGCCGCGCTACGACGTGGCGACCGAACCGGTGTACGTGCTGGACACGCCATTGAGCGTGACCAACGCACCGCGCACCAAGGAACTGGACTTCATCGGGAAAGTCGATGCGGCGTTGAATCCGCGTTAATCGTCCCGCAACCGCTGCGCCAAAAACAATGGCCGCCAGTTCAACCTGGCGGCCATTGTCGTTCTGGCTGCAGACCCGATCAGTCGACTTCCATTAAAACGCTGCATCCACGATAGCGTTGCGCAGCGTTCCGATCTGCTCGATCTCGATTTCGCACACATCCCCCGCCTGCATGAAAATCGGCGGGGTGCGTGCGAAGCCGACACCCGCCGGCGTGCCTGTAATGATCACATCGCCGGGTTCCAGCGTCATCACTTCCGACAGGATCTCGAAGATCTTGGCCACGCTGAAAATCATGTTGGACGTGTTCCCGTCCTGCAGCACCTGGCCGTTCAGGCGTGTCACCACGCGCAGGCCCGCGGCGCCCTCGGGCAATTCATCCGGCGTCACCAGGTCCGGACCAAAGCCGCCCGTCTGGTCGAAATTCTTGCCCATGGTCCATTGGCCCGACTTCATCTGATAGTCGCGCAGCGACCCGTCGTTGAAGCAGGCATAACCCGCCACATAATTCAGCGCGTCCTGCTCGCTGATGGCATGCACGCTGCGGCCGATCACGATCGCCAGCTCGGCTTCGTAGTCGAAGCGGTCCGAGCACACCGGGCGCAGCAGCGGGTGGTTGTGGCCGGTCAATGACGACGGGCCACGCATGAACACGGCCGGGTAGTCGGGCACCGCGTGGCCGCTCTCCTTCGCATGGTCGACATAGTTCAAGCCGATGCACAGGATCTTGCCGGGCCGCGGCACGGGGGGCAGCAGGTCCAGCTCTTCAAAGACATGCACGGCCCCGGTCGACGGGCGCCGCCCTTCCATGAGCGCGCTCAACAAATCGCCGACCGAAGCAATGGACGGATCGTTGATCTCGTCAACTTGATCGCCCTGTCGAAGACCGAACCTGATTTCGTTGCCTTGACGGAAACAGACGCTGCGCATGGTTTCTCCTGAAGTTTTTGTGGGGTGGCGAGTGGTGTGGATCACGCGGACGCAAGCCGGACAAGCGCCAGCCCGCGTCTATAAAGGGTCAGCGTTCGGCGGGCTTCCACATGGCATGGAAGTGATGCACCGGTCCGTGCCCCTCCCCCACGTGCAGGATGTCGGCCTGGCGGATCGCTTCGGTCAGGTAGGCCTTGGCGCGGCGGGCGGCGTCGGGTACATCGTTCGTCTGCGGCAGCAAGGCCGCGAGCGCCGCCGACAGCGTGCAGCCCGTACCGTGCGTGTTCTTCGTTTCGATGCGGGGCGACGCCATCTCGATCATCTGGTCGCCGTCATGCAGCAGGTCGATGGCCATGTTGCCGGGCAGGTGGCCACCCTTCAGGAAGACCCAGCGGTGTCCGTTGTGATTCATCGCCTCCCGCAGGCGCTCGGCCACGCGGCGCATTTCCTTGACCGTCTCGACGGGGCGTTGGTCCAGCAGCACGCCGGCTTCGGGCAAGTTGGGCGTCAGCATGGTCACGCCAGGAATCAGCGCTTCGCGCATGGCGCCAATGGCCGATTTTTCCAGCAAGGCATCGCCGCTCTTGGCGATCATGACCGGGTCCAGCACGATGTGCGCAGGATTCCAGTGACGCAGGCGGTCGGCCACGGTCTCGATCACATTGCTGCGGCCAAGCATGCCGATCTTGACCGCGTCGATCTTCACGTCGGCAAACAGCGTGTCGATCTGCTGCGCCACGAAGGCCGGCTCGATCGGCAACACTCCCGTCACGCCTGTCGTGCTCTGCGCCGTCAAGGCGGCGATGACCCCGCAGGCGTAGGCGCCCAGCGCGCTCATGGCCTTGACGTCGGCCAGCACGCCGGCGCCGCCGGACGGGTCGACGCCTGCAATGGTCAGGGTCTTGGGGATGACACGATCGGTCGATGACATGAGGTCCTGCCTGCCGCGCGAGCCGCGGCCAAGGAAAAAAGGGGGAACGATGGAACCAGGATGGGGATGGCGCAAGGCCGGCGACCCGATCCGCATTGTACAAAGCCCGCGGGTCTAGGGGCATTCCCTAGCCCGGCAGGCACCGGTTTGGGGCGGCCCCGCTTCCAACCATGCGTACCATGCTCCGGTGCGGCGCTCTGCCGTGCACGGACAGGAGTACCCATGCGTTGCTGGACCCCGCTGATGACGGGTTTGCTGTTGGCTTGCGCCGCCTTGAGCGCACGTGCCGAGCCGGATTACCCGAACCGGCCGATCCGTATGGTCGTGCCCCTTGCGGTGGCCAGTTCCGTCGATAACGCCGCCCGCATCATGGCGCAAAAGATGTCGACCAATATGGGACAGGCGATCATCATCGAAAACCTGCCCGGCGCGGCGGGTGTCATTGGCGCTGAACGTGTCGCCAAGTCGCCTCCCGATGGCTACACCATCGGCGCCTTCCACGACGGCCTCATGACCATGGTGCCCCACCTTCAGGCGTCCCTGAACTGGGACATCATGAAGGACTTCGAACCCATATCCCTGGTGGCGACGATCGAATGGGGCCTGGTCACGGCGCCCAACGCGCCTTTCGACACCGCGGCCGATTTCATCAAGGTCGCGAAGGCCAACCCCAAGCGCATCTACTACGGCACCGGCGGGATCGGCAGTCCGCAGCATGTGGCCATGGCGCTGTTCGCGGCCGACGCCCACATCCAGATCGAACACGTGACCTACAAGGGCGCCACGCAGGCCGCCCTGGGCGTGGCCGGCGGCGACGTGCAGGTCGGCTTCCAGGGCATTGCCACCGTCGCGCCGATGATCCGTTCCGGCAAGCTCAAGCTGCTGGGTGTTGCCACGCCGGGCCGCATGGCGCAGTACCCCGACACCCCCACCATTTCGGAATCGGGCCTGCGCGGCTTCGAGTTCAGTTCGTGGTTCGCGATGATGGTGCCGGCCGGCACGCCCGCCGACATCCGCGCGCGCCTGCATGCCGAGATCATCAAAGCCTTGCAGGATCCCGAGGTGCGCGGCAAGCTCGAAGCCCTTGGCCTGAAACCCGGCGGCTCGACGCCCGACTACCTGGCCCGCGCCACGCGCGCCCAGTACGCGGCCTACGGCAAGATGATGCACGACGCCGGCATCAAGCCCGAACATTGACGCTTCCAGGAATTCCCATGGTCTACGAAATCGCCCAGATCGACATCCGTCCCGGCACCCACGCCGACTTCGAAGCAGGCGTGCAGCGCTGCGCCCCGCTGTTCCAGCGCGCCAAGGGCTGCCAGGGCATGCAGCTGCAGCGGTCCGTGGAACATCCTGACCACTACTTTCTGGTGGTGACGTGGGACACGGTTGACGACCACATGGTGCACTTTCGCGAGTCTGCCGACTTCCAGACCTGGCGTGCCGAAGTCGGCCCCTACTTCGCGAGCCCGCCGCGGGTCCAGCACACGACGGTGGCGCTGACCGGGTTCTGACCCCGCCGGTGGCGCGCACGCAACGTCAGGCGCGCCGGTTTCTGCAGCCGGACATTCCCGTCACATAGATGACCACTTCGCCATCGATTTTTGGTAAGGTGCCGCAGGCGCTCGGCGGGACCGTGGGCAGCGAGTAAAATGCCGCGGGGTTTACCCTGAATTGCGTCCGCTTCAACTTCTGAAAAGTTACTACAGCCATGACCGTTGCTACCCTTCCGGACGTCGAGCACGCCCGTTTCAACATGGTGGAACAGCAGATCCGCCCTTGGGATGTTCTTGACCAGGGAGTGCTGGCCCTGCTCTCCACCGTCAAACGCGAAGAATTCGTTCCGCCTGCCCTGCGCTCGCTCGCCTTCGTCGACACCGAAATCCCGTTGCGCCTCGAATCGGGCGACACCGGCGAATTCATGCTGCCGCCCAAGATCGAAGCCCGCCTGCTGCAGGAATTGAACCTGAAGCCGACCGACAGCGTGCTGGAAATCGGCACCGGCTCGGGCTACCAGGCGGCGCTGATCGCCCATCTGGCCCACAGTGTCACCACCGTCGAAATCCAGCCGCGCCTGGCCGATTTCGCCAAGGCCAACCTTAAACGCGCCGGCATCACCAACGTCACCGTCGAAGTCGGCGACGGCAGCAATGGTTGGGGTTCCACCGAATACGACGCGATCCTGGTCACTGGATCGCTCCATGACGTGCCCGACGGCCTGAAGTACCAGTTGCGCGTCGGTGGCCGCCTGGTGCTGATCGTCGGCCAGGCGCCTGCCATGACCGCGCGCATCATCACCCGTACCACGGCCGCGAGTTTCGAGACCGTCTCGCTGTTCGAAACGGTCGTGAAGCCCCTGCGCGCCGCCCCCGTATCCAAGTTCAAGTTCTGAACGGAGCTGTTCATGCGCGCGATGTCGCGAGCTGTATCGCTGGGCGCGGTCATCTACGCCTGCGTGTTTGCCCCTGCTGCATCGGCCATCGACCTGCTCCAGGCCTACCAGGCCGCGCTGGCCAACGACGCTACCTTCGCGTCGGTCCGGTCGGCGTACCTGGCCGGCCTGGAAAAGCTGCCCCAGGCGCGTGCCGGCCTCTTCCCTGCCATCAATGGCACGGGTAACCGCACCGAAACCAGCACGACCCGCATCCCGAACACCCGGCTGTCCAATACCACCTACGCGGTGCAACTGGTCCAGCCGCTGTTCCGCTGGGCGTCCTGGCAGAACTACGAACAATCCAAACTGCTGGTCGAGATCAGCGAGATCCAGCTCGAACTGGGCCGGCAGGACCTGATCGTCCGGCTTGCGCAGGCGTACTTCAACGTACTGGCCGCGCAAGACAACCTGACTTTCATCGGCGCCCAGAAAGCCGCGATTGCCGAACAGCTCGAATCCGCCAAGCGCAATTTCGAGATCGGCACCGCCACCATTACCGACACCTACGAAGCGCAGGCGCGCTACGACCTGGCCGAAGCGCAAGGCATCCAGGCCGAAGCCGACCTGGAAGTGCGCATCAGCGCCCTGCAGCAGATCGTGGGGGACCGCACCGGTCAGCTCGCCCAACTGCCGCCCGGCGTGCAGATTCCGGGGCCCATTCCGGCCCGCATGAACGACTGGGTCGAACGCAGCCGCAGCAACAACTGGGCGGTGATCCAGGCCGGCATCAACACCGAGGTGGCCGATCGCGCCATTGAAATCGCCCGTGCGGGCCACTATCCCACGGTGGACCTGGTGGGCACCGTGCAGCGCGCCGAAGGCCTGGTCGGCAACGTCGTGATCGACAACCCCTACACCACGCGGTCGGTGGGCGTGCAGGTCCAGGTGCCGCTGTTTGCCGGCTTTGGCGTGCAATCCCGGGTGGCCGAGGCGGTGGCATTGCTGGAACGCTCTCGCAACGACCTGGAAGTCCAGCGCCGCGTTGCCGTGCAGAACGCCCGCGTGGCCTTCCAGGGCGTCAATTCCGGCCTGGCGCAGATCCGTGCACTGGAAGCCGCGCAAACCTCCAGCCGCAGTTCGCTCGAAGCCAACAAGACCGGCTACGAAGTGGGCGTGCGGATCAACATCGACGTGCTGAACGCGCAGCAACAGCTGTATTCGACCGAACGCGACCTGGCCGCCGCCCGCTACAACGCTTTGCTGTCCGGACTGCAGTTGAAAGCCGCGGCCGGTGTGCTGACGGGTGACGACGTCGAGTCCGTGAATCGGCTGCTGCGGTAGCACGCAGCCACGGCGCGCCGCCGTAACGCGCCATTGCCGCCGCCCTGCCGCACACTGCCCCCACCCCCATGTCGTCACACCGCTTCTCGAACAGCCTGCTCAAGCTGCTCTACCGGCACACCCACTCGCGCCTGAACCGGCACAACGAGCGCTTGTGGCCCCATGTGCGCGTCGGCCGCAACGCAGCGGGTGAAATCGACAGCTTTTCCTATCGCGGCCGCGACTTCCCGTTGATGAATCACGTGCTCACGCGCGGTGGCCGCGGCGGCACGGGCCACATCATCGCCAGCGGCCCCTCGGTCAAGGACATCGACTACGCACAGCTTGCACTGACAGACGTCATGGGCGTGAACGGCGCCATCGCCCTGACCGACACCCACCCCATCACGTTCGACACCTACTGCTTCAACGACACGGGCTTCGTACGCGCGCGACCACACCTGGTTCGCCGCATTGTCACGCAAGACCTGCTGTTGTTCACGACGCCGCTGTCCTTGTGGCATGTGCTGCAGCAGATGCCGGCAGACGACATTCGCTGCCGCATTTTCCTGATCGAGAACCCGCAATACCGCGCCAGGCTGCCCCTGCGCAGCGTCCAGGCTGTCATGGCCGACGCCCCCGCAGGCGCCTTGACCCTGTTCAACGAAGAACGTGTTCTGGGGTTTGCGCACGACATCCGCCAAGGGCTGTTCGATGCCGGCACCGTGGCCTACAGCGCCCTGCAGATCATGGCGTGGCTCGGGCATACCGAGATCGTGCTGCACGGCGTTGACCTGCGGGACGCAGCCAAGGTGCCGCGCTTCTACGAAACGTCGGCTGACACCCTGCCCACCACGCTGGACCAATACCTGCCGCATCACATCCTGCCTGCCTTCACGGCGGCAGCCGATCTGCTGGCGAATGACGGCGTGCGTGTCGTCAACCTGTCGCCCCACAGCGCGTTGGTGGCCGATCGCATCGAAAAGCGCGACTGGCGTATGCTTGTCGGAAACACGCCTGCGGGAAATACGTAGCCCGCTGGCAGGACCGCGCGCGGCATCGTTGCAGCCACCCCAGCCGCAGCATGGCAGGCGCTCTCAGCAGGGACGACAGCAGGATGAACCACCGCACTTCCCAGGACCGCATCCGCATCTTCGTAGGGTGCGACCCCAACGACTGCGATCTTGAACAGATGATGGTGCTGGAATACAGCATCAAGAAGCACGCCTCGATGCCTGTCGACATCGAATGGATGCGCCTGTCCAAAGATCCATCCAGCCTCTGGTATTCCGACCCGGAACAGCACAAGGGCTGGCGCACCGACACCTGGGCGACGCCTTTCTCGGGCTTTCGCTGGGCCGTGCCCGCTGCCTGCAACTACCAGGGCCGCGCCATCTACATGGACGCCGACATGCTGGTGTTGTGCGACATGGCCGAACTGTGGCGCATGCCCTTCGAGCCCGGCAAGGTCCTGAGCGGTAAGGGCCGCAAAACGTCCTGGCGCTTTTGTGTGTCGGTATGGGACAACGCCGCAGCCAGGGCGCACCTGCCCGACCTCGATGATCTTCGCACCGATGCCGGCGCGCACCAGCGCCTGATGCGCCACTTCCAGGACCACGCCGAACTGATCCAGCCCATGCATTCCGACTACAACAATGTGGACGGCGAAAAGAAGCCCATCGATGCGATCCGCATCCTGCATTACTCGGACATGGGCACGCAGTTTTCCCACAGCTATGCCCTGCCCCGCCTGGCCGCGCAAGGGCAGGAACACTGGTTCGACGGCGCCATCCTTCCCCACCCCCGCAGCGACCTGAAAGCCCTGTTCGATCAGTACTACGACGAGGCGCTGCGCGCGGGCTATAACCTCGCGTTATACAGGGCCGATGAACCCTTCGGCCGCATGATCAAGGCATCACAGCGCAGCTACCAAGGCAACAAGCGGACGCGCAAGCCATCCTTTTGGGCGAGGCTGGGGTTCGGGCGTAAAACAACAGGTGCGTCCGCCGACGCCTCCTGACGCGTCAGTTTGCGCGCTCATCGGTCACAACCGTGTCGGCGTGTTACCACAGTCAGGGAACTGTGCTGTAACGCGTGATATATATATTGAAGAGAGGGCTCACTTCCGGGCTGCTCAGCGCGGCCCCTGGCGTACGTGGCCTCGCGCACGCGAGGGACGCCCCATGTCATACATCATCGAGAAAGGACGACGCGTTGCGTTCGTCATGTCGGCACGACTTGGCGACACGCTGATCGCCATGGTCATCGTGCGCAATCTCGTTGCCCACGGCGTCCAGGTTACTGTCTTCAGCAATCATTTGAGCGTGCTCAAGGATTGGTTTCCGCGTTTCGACATCCAGCCCGCGCTGCAGGCCCCTACCCTGCGCGACAGCCTGGATGGCTACGACACCGTCATTCACGCTTATGCCGCCGATGTCGTCGGTGACGTCCGCAACTGGCATCCGCGTGCATGGGTTATGGATGAGTGGCCGGTATATCGGCAGATCAAGCCCATGCTGGATATCCAGCTGGACGTTTGCCAGAAGATGTTCGGGCTGACCGAACTGTCGCGCCTTAACGGCATTCAGCTTCCGGCGACGGTGGACACCCGCGTGGCACGCCGCCGCGCCGTGATCCACCCGACCGCAAGCGCCCTGCACAAGCAATGGCTGCCCCAGCGCTTTTTGCGCCTGGCGCGGCAACTGGAAGCCCAAGGCTACGAGCCCTGTTTCGTGGTTGCGCCAACCGAACGCCCGGGTTGGCAGTGGGTCGAGTCCTGCGGCTATCGGCTGGTGTCGCACGCGTCGCTGGCCGACCTGGCCGCGTGGCTGGTGTCGGCCGGTATCTTCGTTGGCAACGATTCGGGTATTGCGCACCTGGCGTCCAATGTTGGCGTACCCGTCGTGTCGCTGGCGATGCGGCCGCGTATTGCGCGGCGCTGGGCGCCAGGCTGGTCGCCCAGCGTGACCCTGACGCCCATTCCGCTGATGCCTGGCCGGATGTTGCGTGAGGCGTTCTGGAAGCATTTGCTGCCGGTATCGCGTGTCGCTACCGCGGTCGAACGCCTACGCAAGCATGTGGCGAGCACGCCTCGCGCATTCGGTCCGGCGCAGGAACTGAGTCATGGCTATGCGCGCATGCTGGGCCGCCAGTGGACGAACCTGCTCGCTTTGCGGCCACGAATGGCGGCGTCGACGACAGCGCCCATCCTGCCACCGCAACCCTGCGGCACGAGCGCCAACGTGGTCCAGCGCAGCACTACGGTCGGCAGTTGAAGCGCGGCCCCACTCCTACATCAACCAACCCGAAATCTCGAGCATGACCCGGCGCGTCGCCCCCGTATGCGTGGCGCTGAAGCGCGCGGCCGCTTCCCGCATGCGCATGCGGTCTTCTGGTTGCTCGAGCAGCTGCAACGCCAGCCGCCACGCGTCCGCGGCATCGCTGGCCCGCAGGGCCGCCCCGGCTTCGATCGCGTTGTCGGAAGCCTGCGCGAAGTTGAAGGTGTGCGGGCCCACGATCACGGGCACGCCACAGGCGCTCGCTTCGATCAGGTTCTGCCCGCCCAACGGCGCAAAGCTGCCGGCAACGATCGTGACGTCGGCCGCCGCGTAATAGAACGGCATTTCGCCCAGGCTGTCGCCTAACAGGACCTGCACGTCGCTGCTCACATCGCGCGGCGCGGGCAAGCCTTCGATCGCCGACCGCCGCTTCATGCGCAGGCCAGTCCCGGCCACCATGGCGGCCACTTCGTTGAAGCGTTGCGGATGCCGTGGGATCAAGACCACCAATGGCTCGACGCCGTCCCGCGTGCGGGGCATGGCGGCGATGGCTTTCAGGAAGTCTCCCTCCTCGCCTTCGCGGGTACTGGCGATGGCGATGACCGGACGCGCCAGCCCGGGATTCCAGGCCAGGCCGGCATCCAGCTGATCCGGCGGCAGACGCAGGTCGAACTTCAGGTTGCCCACCACCTTGGGCGATCGGGCGCCCAGCTGTACCAGGCGGTCCGCATCTTCTTGCGTCTGCGCCAGCACGCGGTCCAGGCTGCCGAAGGTCTGCGTGGCCAGACTGGCCAGACGCAGGTTCTTGCGCAGCGACGCTTCCGACATGCGCGCGCTGACCAGTGCCATCGGCACGGCGTAGTGTTTGCCGGCACGGATCAGGTTCGGCCAGACCTCGGTCTCGATCAGCAACCCGCAGCGCGGCGTGAAATAGCGGAAGAAGCGGCGTACCGCGCCGGGCAGATCGTAGGGCAGCCAGACCTGCCGCAGGCGGCCCTGCGCGATCGCCGTGGCAAACAGGCGAGAGGCCTCGGTGCGTCCGGTGGCGGTCATGTTGGTCAGCAGTACCGGCAGGCCGCGTTCCAGCAAGGCGTCGATCAGCGGTTGCGCCGCGCGCGTCTCGCCCAGGCTGACCGCGTGCACCCACACCGGGGCCGCACGAAAGTCGTCATTTGCCGGCTTGGGCATGGCCTTGCGGTAGAAACCAAAGCGTTCAGCCGGAAATACGCCATATAGCGGCTCGCGCTTGGCGCGCCGCCAGATCTTCACCCAGATGAAGGGAGTCAGCAGCCGCCACAAGGTCGAGTAGACGGCTCGCCATAGTGCAGCAGCCATCACGCGTCAGGCTCCGTGTCGTCGTTGATCGCAACAACAGGCCGTGGGTGCGTGGCTTCGGCGGGCAAGGCACGGCCGACCGCGGCCAGGACCTCTTCGCGTGTGGGCGGCGTGCCGGGGCCACCCAGGCAGGCAATGAAGCCGGATCCGGTCACTGGCGCCAGGGCCGGGTCGTAGTCGCAGTAGATGCCGATGGTTGGCCGGCCCAGGCCACCGGCAAGGTGGGTCAGGCCGCTGTCCAGGCCCACAAATACGGACGCGCCGGCCAGTACCTCGGCCGCTTCCCGCAAGCCCATGCGTGGCAAGGCACGGGCGCGCGGGACCGCGTCGGCCAGGCGCTGCGCGCGTTCCATCTCCGTTTCATTGCCGGCAAACAGATACGGCGCGTAGCCCGCCACTTCCAGGCGCAGCAGCACAGCCTTCCAGTATTCCTCGGGCCACAGTTTGGTTTCGCGGCTGGCAGACGGCATGATCGCGGCGTAGCGCGGGGGCATGCCGGGCCGGCGTCCGACCTTCAAACCGAATTCGGGTGGGCCTTCCAGCGCATAGCCCAAAGACTGCGCCGCCAGCAGACGCATGCGCGTGACGGCGGATTGCTGGAACACCACGCGGTGACGATAACGATAGAACAGCGCCGCCAGGGGTTCGCGGGCCGACCGGAAGTCACAGCCATGCAGCGGGCCATTCACATGCCGGGCCAGCAGGGCCGACTTGACCAGGCCCTGCAGGTCGATCACACAGTCATACCGATGCATGCCGACACGATGCCAGAAGGCCGCGCGCTCTTCCCGCGTTTCCGCCGCAAACCAGTTCTTGCGCCAGCGCCGCAGCGCCACCGGGATCACGTCGGACACCTGCGGATGCAGCGCGGGTAAGGCCGTGAACGACTCTTCGGCCACCCAGTCAATGACTGCGCCCGGAAAATGGCGAGCGATATCCGACACGGCGGGCAGCGCGTGCACGATGTCGCCCATGGAAGACGTTTTGACGAGAAGGATGCGAGGCACGGGAAAAGCCGGCAAAAGCACAAAAGCGGAAAGCCGGATTGTAGCCGCTATGCTCTCGTGACTGCGCCCGGGGACTGACGACAGTCCGCTGCGCCCCGATCAAATCTGCGGGAAACCGCGCCTTATCTGACGCGATCGCCCACTCAACGCGCTGGCAACGTCGAGCCGCCGCCCAACGGGATGTTCATCGACAGCATCAGGCTGAATGCGTCGTTGGCATTGCCGTGCACGCTGCGAAGTACGGTCACGCCAGCCTTGAACGTAGCGGGTTTCAACATCCAGCTGTAGGCGAATTCGCCACCGTAGAACTTGTCGGACCGGTCGAACGCCTGGTTGATGGGCAGACTGGAACGGTTGACTTGCGCATGCAGGATCTTGGCGCTGTAGCGCGAGAAGTAGCGGTAGTCGTCCGGCACGATCGTGACGCCGCCCGACAGCAATTGGCCGTCGCCACCAATGGAATGACCGATCGGCAGCTGGTCGTGATACAGGCCATTGGTATAGCTGCCGTGGTTATAGGCATAGCCGCGCAGGCCGTCCTGCAAGCCGAACAGCCGCCGCGCGGTGGTGTCGGCCGCTTCGGCATACCACTGCATGCGGGTCGTGCCGACCATGTGTTTGAACTGCGCGCCGATCTGGCCCAGATAGCGCGATGGCAGGCCGCCCGCCTCGTCTTCGCCCGTCAGTTGCGTGTAGATCGTCAGGGGGTTGCCTGCCAGCGAGAACGTATAGCGTGCATCGATGCCTGACAATTCATTGCTGGGGTCGGTGCCGATCTGGTTGGGATCGTCGATGTTGGAGTCGCCCGTGACGGCATCCCACACCGCCCCCAGCCCATTCGGACGGCCCTTGCCGCCGAACTGGATGAAACGCGACAGCCCGATTTCCAGTCCGCGCACCGGGCGGGCGAACGCACGCATGTTCAGCACCTTGGCCTGCGGCACGGCGGTGTTGTGCTGCATCTGGCCCACGAACAAGTCGTAGCCCCAAGGGCCGATCCACGACAGCCATTGGCTTTCGAACGCCGTCTGGGCGCCGCGTTGCAGGCCGATGCCTGGAATGGCCGTCGCCGCGTTACCCCAGTTCAGGCTGCCGTCCTGCCCCGGACCCCAGAAGTGCGCCAGCTGGCCGACATACAGCACCTGGCCCAGGGCTGCCGCGGCCGCATAACTGCCTTCCAGGTTGACGTTGGATTGACGGTTGGTGATCGTGTCCGCCAGCCCGTTCACCTGCACCTTGCCTGCGAACCCGTCCGTGCTGGCCTGGCCATACGCCCCCACCCCTGCGCGAGCCCGTGT
This sequence comes from Pigmentiphaga litoralis, assembly GCF_048632615.1. GTDB lineage: Bacteria > Pseudomonadota > Gammaproteobacteria > Burkholderiales > Burkholderiaceae_B > Pigmentiphaga > Pigmentiphaga litoralis_B. The sequence continues at coordinate 3,716,758 of NZ_CP184479.1, read as the reverse complement.
CGTCGCATCGAAGCCCAATTGCGGGACACGGTCGGTATTCAGGCCGGCCGTCACGCCCACGAAGGATCGCCGTTGCTGGGCCACATACGCTTCCACCGCAGCCATTGCATGCTGGTCACCGCGCGACAGGTTCGCCACACGCCGTGACGCCAATGCGGATTCGAGCGCCGACAGGGGCATGGGCCACGTCGACGTCGTCAGATCGATGATCCCGCGATCGATCAGCCATTGAATGTCGTCCCGCAGGGACTGATTGCCGGCCTCGACCATGACGGCGGTTTGCGCCAACGCAAGCGCAGGAATAGCCATCGCCCCAATCGCCGAACACATGGCGAGCGGCAGGAGCAAAGCTTGCTTGAGGGGTTGTCGTGCCGGCCGGGCCAAGCGGTTGAGCGGGGACGAGAGTTGTTTGAACATGAACGGAGCGCTTCTTCGACGTCGGCCTGGGCCATGGACGCGAGAAACTAGCACCATTTGAGACCCAAGCTGGTGGTATTAGACCGTTTGGCTTAGAAAAAGAATGCAACCGATTGCTGCAGGGATGGGATAACAACACCGAGCACAGCGCGACGCGGCGCCGGTTATGGCTCAAGGATAAGAGCGTCGATGGCAAGTCGAATTGTTGCAATTTTGTATGGTGAACTACGACGAACACCTAATGTCCTAATAACGTCATAATGCCGACAATCAGAAATCACGCGTCGCACGACGACAGGCGTTCAAGCGCCGACATCTAAGCCGCCTGATCAAACCAGAAGCGGATGGAGCAACATATGAAAAGACTTTGGATTCTTGCCGGCATGCTTACGGCATTCAGCGTGTCGGCAGCGACAACTCTCACCAAAACCTACACCGCTGTCAGCGCTTACCCCGCAGGGGCTTGCACCATTGCCGCCAACAATGCGGAACGCGACGGCCGCGTGTGGATGCAGCAAGGCTGGAGCCAGGCTTCGCAAACGCAGTGTTCTTGTCAGAACGCGGGGCTCGAATACCGCTGTGGTTTCGACGTTACGTACTGGCGGCCGTAAGCGCCACACGACTGCCCGCTGCTGATGGTGAAAAGGCATCCTTGGTGGATGCCTTTTTTGCTTATGGACTTTGGGAAGCCACTACTTCCACGCGTCTACCCAGTGCGCCGTTGACACATCATGCGGCATGGATACTCCGCCGTTCAACTCTTCAGCAATCCCCGTGGCCAATACCTTGCCGTATTCCACGCCCCACTGATCGAACGGGTTGATACCCCACACGATTCCTTGCACGAACACCTTGTGTTCATACAGGGCCAGCAAGGCCCCCAGGCTTTGCGCGTTAAGACGCGGCAACACCAGCAAGCTTGACGGGCGACCGCCCGGATGTACCTTGTGACGCGCCAGCCAGGCCGACCGTTCCGGATCCGGCTCGGTCTTCGACACCTCAGGCAGCAGCGTATCGAAGGACTTGCCACGCAGCAGCGCTTCGCGCTGCGCCAGACAGTTGGCCAACAGCAAACGGTGGTGCTCGGCAAACGTGTGGTCAGCTTCGCGGCACACCACGAAGTCAACTGGCGTCGGGTCCGTGCCCTGGTGCAGCCATTGGAAGAACGTGTGCTGCGCATCGGTACCCGACACGCCCCACACCAGCGAACCGGTCGGCACGCTGACGGGCCGGCCGTACACGTCCACTGACTTGCCCAGCGACTCCATATCCAGCTGCTGCAGATAGGGCGCAAGATTCGTCAGGCGCGCGTCATACGCGGCGATGTTCAACGATGGATAACCGAACACATTGCGGTTCACCAGCGCCGTCAAGGCAAGCTGCACGGGCGCGTTCTCGCTGATCGGCGCGCTGGCAAAGTGCGCGTCCATCTCGGCAGCGCCCTGCAACAGGCCATCCAGCGTTTCAACGCCTAGCGCCAATGCGATCGGCAAACCGATGGACGACCATACGGAATACCGGCCACCCGCCCAGTCCCACAGCTTGAAGACGTGCTCGTCGCTGATGCCCAGCCTGGCCGCACCCGCCACATTCGACGTCACCGCCACCATGTGCGCATTCACGTCCTGCACACCGCCGGCGCGCAACCATTCGATCGCGCGTTCGGCATTGCGCAGCGTCTCGATCGTGTTGAACGATTTGGACGATACGATGAACAGCGTGTGCAGCGGATCCAGACCGAGCAGGCCCGCTTCGATCGCATGGCCATCGATGTTCGACACGAAGCGCATGTCGCGCCGCGTGCCGGCATTGCCCAGTGCACTGACGACCAGACGCGGACCCCAGTCACTGCCGCCAATGCCGATGTTCACGACATGCCTGTAGCGCCCTTCCGCATCGGCACGCCGCACGAAGCTGCGCACACGCTCGCGCTCGGTCGCAACCTGGCCCGCCACGCGCAACGATGCATCCGGGCTGCGCAAGGCGGTATGCCAGGCAGGCCGCGCTTCCGTGCAATTGGCCATGCCGCCTTCCAGCAGGCATGCCCGCGCAGCATCCAAGCCCCGCTCCGCCAGCAAGGCTTCGCCCGCCGCCATCAACGCGGGCGACTGCGCTTGCGCGCTCAGGTCCACCGCGACGTGCGGCGCCTGCACGATGCGCAATGTGCTTGCGGTCAGGTCCGCATGCTGCGCCGACACGACGAATTGCCGCCACGCCTGCGTGTCCGCCAATGGCGCGGGCGCAGTGTCCGCGCGCCACAAGGCGGCCGTTGCGCCGGTCATTCCTGCCTCATTCGATCCCGACATCCTTCGAGACCTCAGAAAGGCAGCACGGCATCGGGCGCCACGCGCAGCAGCTGCGAGCGGAAGTCAGCCTGGATACGCGCCATGGCAGCGTCATCGTCGGCTTCAAAACGGATCACCACCACGGGCGTCGTGTTCGACGGACGGGCCAGCGCAAAGCCGTCCTTGTACTCCACTCGCACGCCGTCAATCGTGATCACCTCCCGCGCACCAGCAAACTTGCCTTGTTCGTTCAGTCGCTTTACCACATTGAACTGCTCGCCTTCGGCCGTTTCCAGCTTCAGTTCAGGCGTCGACGTGGCGCAAGGCAGGGCCTCGAGCACGGCCGATGCGTTAGGGCTCTTCGAGAGGATCTCGAGCAGCCGCGCGCCCGTGTACAGGCCGTCGTCAAACCCGAACCAACGGTCCTTGAAGAAGATGTGCCCGCTCATCTCGCCCGCCAGCGGCGCCCCAGTTTCCTTCAGCTTGGCCTTGACCAGCGAATGGCCGGTCTTCCACATCAGCGGCTTGCCGCCCGCGGCGCGAACCTCTTCAGCCACGTAACGGCTGCACTTCACGTCGTAAATGATTTCAGCGCCCGGATTGCGCGACAGCACGTCGCGTGCGTACAGGATCAACTGACGATCCGGCCAGATGATCTCGCCACCCTTCGTCACCACGCCCAGGCGATCGCCGTCGCCGTCGAATGCCAGGCCCAGTTCGCAGTCCGTCTCTTCCAGACAGCGAATCAGGTCTTCCAGATTGTGCGGGTCGGCAGGGTCCGGATGGTGGTTCGGGAAATTGCCATCCACATCGCAGAACAGCTCGGTCACTTCGCAACCCAGTGCACGGAACAGTCGCACAGCAGCCGGGCCGGCCACGCCATTGCCGCAGTCCACGGCAATCTTCATGGGGCGCGCCAGCTTCACGTCGCTGACGATGCGTTCCAGATATTCCGGCACGACGTCCACTTCGGTACGCGTACCGCGGGCATGCGCCGTTTGTGGCATGTTCTCCAGCATGTGCGGACGCAGGCCCGTAATGGCATCGCCATACAGCGTGACACCCGCCATCATCATCTTGAAGCCGTTGTACTCAGGCGGATTGTGGCTGCCCGTAATGGCAACGCCCGTACCCGTCTGGGTCGTGTTCGCGGCAAAGTACACCAGCGGCGTCGGCACCATGCCCACGTCGATCACATCCACGCCGCCCGACAGCAACCCTTCCTGAAGCGCGTCGGAAAGACCCGGGCCGCTCAAGCGGCCATCACGGCCAACGACGACCGCATTCACACCGGCCTGGTGCGCGGCATTGGCCAGCGACGCGCCAAGGCGACGAGCAAATTCAGGACTCAAGGGTGACGGAACGACCCCGCGAATGTCATAGGCCTTGAACGCCGAAGCGGCAATATCGATCGATCCATCAGCAGCGTTAGCCCCCACAAATTTCCCCTGAGTATGTGTAAGTTAGACGGCGATTATCCACGATAGCCATGGCAATCGGCACGCAGGGAGTAACGCCCGGTTACCAGGAACTCAGGGTTACTCCGTAAAGTCCCATACTAAGCGGAACCGCAGTTGATCCGCCTCGTCCAGATGCCCGACTGGGTTGACCGAGGTTCTACGGATGGGCAATAAAGGAGGTATGAAGCATTTGCGAAAAATCTATTTTCTGGCCGCGTTTGCGTTCTTCGCATTGATGATCGGCATTGGTTCGATCCCCAATCAGGCGAACGAACTGTCATCGATCATTCCGGACAAAGTGCTGCACATGGTGGCCTACGGCATCCTGGCCGGGCTGCTGTACTTGGGGCAATCACCCAGCAATCGATTCCGCAGCCGGATCGCCGTATTGGCGATCGGCATCATGGGCGCGCTCGACGAGGGTGTGCAGTCCATGTTCACGTACCGGACCCCAAGCTGGTCCGACTGGTTCTGCGACATTGCCGCGGCGCTGATCGCCGTGGGCGTGCTGCGACTGATGGAGTCGCGGCGGGCGTATCAGCCCGGCTAGGCATAGGCCGACAGCCACGCAGGCAGGGCGCGATGCGCCCCGCGCTACTTGCAGGGCATCCACTCCGTAATGTTGTCCCACCGCGGATTCATCTTTGACACGCTCACCCGCAGCGTTTCGGGCGTGGTGATGTTCACTTGCAGCCGGTCATCCACCACGTTCACGACCACGCCCCGCGCGATCCGGGTGGACGTTGCACCCTGCGTGGTAATGGAACACACCCTGGTACCCGGCACGCCGATCACCGGCAGCAAGACCTTCATCGCCCGCTGACGCTGAACCATGGCCGGTGGCGCCGGATCAATCGGCACTCCGCCAAAAAAGTTGGTTTCCATGCGGATGTTGTCGGGCGCAAAGATGTATACGCCCTTGCCGTGCCGCCTGTCCGCGACCCACAGGCCTTCCGACCGGTCGCCGCGCCAGGGGGATGCCTCACCGAAGATGTACGTACCGGAACCTTCCCGGGCATCGAACACCCAACCGCCGTTGTACTCGTCGCCATTGGCGTAGACCTTGCGGCCCTGCCCTTCCTTGCTGCCGCCCTTGAAGGTGCCGTTGTAATAGGCACCCGACACGCCACGGGCCACGCCGTGGCCTTCGGCGTAGCCGTCCTTGCAGCCGCCCTGGTAGGAGGCTTGCAATTCGGCGTCCCAGACCTTGCAGCTGGGGGCAGCGGGTGGTAGGGGGATACTGGCACGACGGGTGAAGAGGGCCATACGGGCTGGTCGGTTGATGATGCGGCAGGCTCTGCCGGCGAAGGCCCTCCGGTCGTGACCTGCCTTGCGCCCGGGCCCTGCACTCCAGCTGGCGCCCGGGTGCCGACGGGTGCCTGGGTTCCAGCGGCGCCCCGCGTTGCGGCAGGGACCGCGGCGCGAGCAGCACCCGGTGCCGGCGGCGCCGCGTCAGGCAAAGGAATCACCTGTGCAGTCGCCATTGCGCCGGTCAACAACGTCGCCGCCGCGGTCCCAGCCGCCCGAATCGAGAAAAGAACGACCGTCATGGCGCATCCTCCCCGATCAGGTCGCTGAAGCTGCGCAGGCCATCGCCTTCCGTCGCGTTCTGCAGCATGCCGCGCTCGAACTGGTCATACAGATCGCCAGGCGACCGTACCATCGCGCCCACGTCACGCGTCCACGGCTGCAAGCTGAAGTTCGCCGCAGCACCCGTATCCGTTGCCAACATCGTGGCCAACGGAATGCGCATGAACACACCCTTGTCGCGGTAAGGCGACTCGGGCGACCCCGGGCTTTGAATGTCATTCCCGTTCGTCACCGTGTACCAGACGCCCACTTCCATCCCTGACTTGAACGTGCGCTTGACCTCGCCCCGCACGCCCTCGTCCCCGGCAAGGAAACGACCCGCCCGCGCGGTAACGGTCACGCCATCCAGCCACGGCACCCGATGGTGCACCGACATCAGATACGTGTTGGTCCTGTAGTCCAGAAATCCCGTGCCCTTGTAATCACGCTGCTTGAGCATGTCGAACGATCCGTCGACCGCCCAGCGCGATCCCGGCGCCACCCACAGGGCCTGCACGCCCGCACCACCAAACATTTCTTCATAGATACCGGCGGATGCGCGGGTGTAAATCCGCTCGGCAGGCTGCCAGTAGCGGTGGAGCAACGCACGGTCCAGCTTGATCTTGGACGCGCGCTTGTATTTGGCGGCATCGCTTCGCACATGTGGCAGGTCGGAATTGGATTCCTGGACCACGTCAGACACGTTTTCCGACAGCACGGTACGGACTGATCCATCCGCCCACCACCCCTGCGCGATGCGCAAGCGTGCCGAGAAGTCCAGGCCAACGTCGTACTTGAACGCGCCACTGGGGTCGTTCAGATACGTAGAAAAATAGGGACTGATCTGGAACCGGCTCTGGTCGTACGATTCCCGGCGGAAGTTGAACAGGTTGCCGTCCCGATTGAAGGCAAAGTTGGCCTTGGGGCGCTCATAGGCGACCGCGTCCAGCACCTCGTCGATATCGGACGCCTGGGCCGCCGTTTTTGGCGGCGCTGCATAGCGAATGTCGACGTGGGCGGCCAGCGCCTCGCGCGTGGTCAGGCCTGCGAAGTAACGCTGCAGCACCTCTGCATTGCCGAATCGATAAGTGACGCCAGCCAGATCCTGGTTCTCCCAGGTGATCTCCATCGCCTTCGTCTCGAGCGGCGCATAGGCCAGCGCGATACGCGCTGCTCGGCCGATGCCGCGAGACTGATAGCGGAAGCGCTCGCTGGTTAGCGACAGATGCATCGTGCCGTTGCGGTACGCCAGCTTTACGTTGCGGAAGCCTTCATCGTGCAGCGTCGCCAGCATGCCCTGGCGATAGCCGCGGTCTTCGTCCCACTGGGCAGCCGTAGGGCGCGGGGAGTCGCTGTACCAGGCGCCCTTGGCCAGTGGGCCGACTTCATTGATCTTGGGGATGAATTCGCGAGCCTGGAACGGGATGGAGAAGTAGGCGGCGACGGACGGCTTGCCGTATTGGGAGCCGAGTTGCAGGGTGAAGGGGCCTTTGGTGTACTCGACGGCGGCGTTCCATTTCCCAACTGGGCGCGTATTTACGCCTGATTCGACGGAGCCATAGTCGCGAGCGAAGTTCGTGGCGTCTCGCTCAACGACCAACCGCCAGTTAGGAAGGACTTGCGGCGTAAAACGAACACCACCAAAAGCGCCGTCCAGGCGTTTACGTCCATAGCCGGCACTAACATCAAAAACGCCTACGCCGTTCAAGCCAAATTTTTTGTTGGCAACCACGAATTCGCTAGCAAAGATGCTTGTACCGGTGCCCCGATCATCCATCCCTATTGCCACCTGCGGTAGCCAACTGACCCCAAAGGCTCCTTCTTCCAGTAGGCGAACCTTAGCGCCTACCGATTTATCCTTGAAGCTGCCGTAGTCAGGTCCCAGCAAGCCGTCGACTCCGGCGATCTGCGTATACCGAGCCGTCGTTTCTAGCCAAGGCATTGCCTGCAGACTGAAAAAGCCTGCGGTGTACGGCGACGCATGGGTAACACCGATCCGGAACACGCCATCGTCCTGCATGCGCGCGGACGGAGTGTTGATTAGACCGGTAAGTCCATTCTGAGCGGCTTGAGCCCATGAAGAACACGGCATGAGCGCCAACAGGCACGCGAGGTATCCCGAGCGTCGTATAGCCAAAGTTGAATTACCCAACCAAAACCACCAAAAAGATAACAGGCAAAGAAAAGGCGGCCGAAGCCGCCTGTCGCGCAGAAGCTAGCTGCCGCGCAGTCCACGTTGCCGCAGATTAACGACCGCCGTGGTGATGGCTGGTCGTCGTGTCGCTCGAACCCGAAGCAACAGCAGCGATAGCGATGCCAACGGCGAGCACGCCACCAGCAACAGCAGCGCCGGACACGCCAGCGATACCACCCGCGCCGATACCAGCAGCAGAGCCGCCAGCAGCAGGAGCAGGAGCAGCAGGTTGCTGAGCAACAGCAGCAACGCTGAACAGAGCAGCAGCCGCGAATGCAGCGATCTGAGTCAGTTTCATGGGTAAATCCCCCTATTTGTTGAGAAGCACCCCGCCGGATAGCGACGCGCATACACGGAAATCCGAGTGTTGATCATACCGGGGAACCCCTCAAGCGTAAACATGGCGTGTAAGCCAGACGGGCTAAGCCTCCAAAAAATTTGTATCAGAGACCGCTATGCAACATCTCCCCCTACGCTATACCCGTCAGGGTTCTGGCGCTGCCAATTCCAGCCGTCACGGCACATGTCGTCAAGCGAACGCTCCGCTGTCCAGCCTAGCAAGCGCTCCGCTTCGGATGCGTCAGCCCAGAACTGTGGCAGATCCCCCGCTCGCCGATCCATCATCGCCACTGGAATCTGCTTTCCAGAGGCTGCTTCGAATGCCTTCACCATCTGCAGCACGCTGGTTCCTTGCCCGGTGCCCAGGTTGACCGGAAGAAAGCCTGTCTGTTCAACAGCTACCCTGACCGCCTTCACATGGCCGACTGCCAGATCCACCACGTGCAGGTAATCGCGAACACCCGTTCCATCGACCGTTTCATAGTCATTGCCAAACACCCGCAGACGCTCGAGTTTGCCGACGGCGACCTGCGTCAGGAAAGGGAACAGATTATTCGGTATGCCCTTGGGGTCTTCGCCCAGCTGTCCACTCGGATGCGCGCCAATCGGATTGAAATAACGCAAGGTGACTGCTGAAAATGCGGGATTCGACGCACACACATCAGCCAGCATCTGTTCGACCATGAATTTGGTCCAGCCGTACGGGTTCGTTGGCTTTTGGGGATGCTGTTCCGTATAGGGAAGGAACTGCGGGTCACCATAAACCGTTGCAGATGAGCTGAAAATGATTGAATGGACACCTGCAGCCAACATGGCCGACAACAGTGTGCGTGTTCCGCCCACATTGTTGTCGTAGTAGCGCAAGGGGTCCTGAACAGACTCACCCACCGCTTTCAACGCTGCAAAGTGAATCACGGCGGCTATTGGTTCGCCGTCGTTGACAGCGTTATCAAATACCGCCTTGACTGCTTCCTGATCGCGGATATCTGCTTCGACAAACGGCACATCCACACCCGTCAGCAGTTTGACCCTGCGAAGCACTTCCACATCACTATTGGAAAGGTTGTCCAAGACAATCGGGGCATACCCCGCTGCAATCAATTCCACCAAGGTATGGCTGCCGATATACCCCGCACCACCCGTCACCAACAACTTCTTCTGCATTTTGATCCGTCCCGAATTAGGCTCGATGATATTCGATGCTTCGCAGCCTAAACACCACACGTACTAAGGCCTACATCCAGGTAGAGCACCGCGCAAGCAGTCGGAATGACCTGCCCGGCCGGCACCGGGATGCGACCTATACTGCCAAGGGATGATGGTACTTTCCCGATGCCATCCTTGCGTCTGCCTGTCAACTCGATCGCTCAAGCGGTTTCACTATGTTGCAAACACTGTCTCGAGCCCGCAGACCATACGAATTACGTTCTAGGCTAAAATCCGTTGTTGCAGATGGGCGCTCCTTGGGTGAGCGCTTTTATTGCTTATGGGTCATTGCGAGAGCGCTTGACACGTTCTCAGCGACTGGCAGCAGTGCAGTTGCGCCTGAGCTGCGATGGCCCGCGACACATTGCTGCTCCGACTACCCGGCGATACGCGGATGAGATCGTTGTGAATTTAATAGGCGTCAGCGTGCGTCGATGGTTTGAGACCTCATTATGAAAGCAGAACTATTCAGTCCCTTGCAAAGCGGCTCGCGCCTCAACGCGCGATGGATTAACAAGTACGCTTTGTGCCTGACTGATTTGGTGAGCTTCTTGGCAGCCTTTTGTTTCGGTGCTCTGGCGCTGGCGGGAGCCACGTCTGCTGGTTTTACCTCCGCCTGGATCGGCATTAACAGCAGCAATATCTTTTCTTCGCTGTTGACCCATTCGGCATTTGTTATTTCTGCCGTGCTCTGGTTTTGGGGAAGCGCACGGCATTATGCCTACCGAAAACCTTTCTGGAGCGAATTGCACGAGGTATTGTCCACGCTCGTTCTCGTTGCATTTCTGGAATTGGCTTTCATTGCCCTTATTGGCTGGCAGTTTTCACGGGTCTGGTGGTTCACGACTTGGGTCAGTGCGATGATGTGCGTGCCGTTGGGGCGCTGGGCGATCAAGACCGTCCTTACTGGCGCGGGATATTGGAAGAAACCAACGCTGATCGTGGGTACCGGTGAAAATGCCAGGGAAGCGTGCCTTGCCTTGCGTAGCCAACCTTTGATGGGCTTGGATGTCATTGCGTACGTATCGCCCGCCGAATCGTTGGGTTCGCAAACACTGACCAGCGTTCCCATTCTGAACGGCTTCAACGCCAGCAGTTTCAACTTGCTGGCCGACGTGAAAGTCGTCATCGCGCTCGAACATCACGAACATCATCTGCGCGACCGTTGGATTCGCGATCTGACCCGCCACGGAATACGAGACATTTCCGTCATTCCAGCCATGCGCGGCGTGCCTCTCTATGGCGCTGAAATGTCTCATTTCTTCAGCCACGAAGTGCTGATGCTGCGTCTGAACACCAACCTGAAGCGCACTGCTTCGCGCGTCATCAAACGATCGTTCGACATCATTTTTTCCTCGCTGTTGCTTCTCATCCTGTCTCCTGTGTTGGCTTACTTCGCTTACAAGGTACGGGAAGACGGCGGCAATGCGTTCTACGGCCATACACGCATCGGCCAGAACGGGAAGAAATTCAGCTGTCTGAAGCTTCGCTCCATGGTGCTGAATTCGGAAGAGGTGCTCCGCAATCTCCTGGCCAATGACGCTGCGGCGCGCGAAGAATGGAACCTTGACTTCAAGCTCAAGAATGATCCTCGCATTACCAAGATCGGCGGATTTCTGCGTCGCACGAGCCTGGACGAGTTGCCCCAACTCTGGAATGTGTTGAAGGGCGAAATGAGCCTGGTCGGGCCACGTCCGATCGTGGAAGCCGAACTGGCGCGGTATGCCGACGACGCAGACTATTACATGATGGTCAAACCGGGCATGACCGGCCTTTGGCAGATCAGCGGACGCAACAACATCGACTATGCGACACGTGTCTATCTGGACGCGTGGTATGTCAAGAATTGGTCGCTGTTCTATGACGTCGCCATCCTGTTCAAGACGGCTGGGGTGGTGCTCCAGCGGGACGGAGCCTATTAGGGCCTGACGTCATCACCGGCTGATTCTGACGAATCCGCCTATTTCCAAACAAACACATGGACGCGGCTGCGTCGGTGTGTCGCATAACCCGAACGGTCCATCCATATCCACGCAATGAGCTATCAGCCCAAAAACATTCTCGTCACTGGCGGTGCCGGATTCATCGGTTCCAATTTCGTGCGCTACCTCCTTGGCGCTGCCAAAGACGTCAAGGTTGTCAACCTTGATCTGCTGACTTACGCAGGCAACCCCGACAACCTCAAGGGGATGGAGGGCGAAGATCGGCATATTCTGGTGCAGGGCGATATCTGCGATCGCACATTAGTGGATCGCCTGCTTCGTGAGCACGCCATTGACACCGTGGTTCACTTCGCGGCCGAGAGTCATGTCGACCGGTCGATTACCGCACCCGGCGAGTTCGTGCGAACCAACATCGAAGGCACCTACTGCCTGCTGGAGGCCTGCCGGCAGTTCTGGCAGACCGAACAGAAGCTGGACAAGGACGTCCTGCAGCAAACGCGCCGCTTTCATCACATCTCGACCGACGAGGTGTATGGCACGCTGGAACTGGATGACCCGGCCTTTACCGAAGAAACCCCGTTTGCTCCGAATTCACCTTATTCGGCCAGCAAGGCAGCCAGCGACCATCTGGTCCGGGCGTATTTCCATACCTATGGACTGCCAGTCACGACGACCAACTGCTCGAACAACTACGGCTTCTATCACTTCCCCGAGAAGCTCATTCCGTTGGTCATTTTGAATGCCCTGGGACAAAAGCCACTGCCTATCTACGGAGACGGCCAGAATGTGCGTGATTGGTTGTTCGTTGCCGATCACGCGAGCGCGATCCATCGCGTGATCCAGTCCGGCCGGCTTGGCGAAACCTATAACGTGGGCGGCTGGAACGAGAAAACCAACCTGGAAGTCGTTGGCACGATCTGCTCGTTGCTGGACGAACTCAAGCCACGCGTAGACAAGGTCTCATACGCGGAACAGATCACGTTCGTCAAAGACCGGCCCGGGCACGACCGCCGGTATGCCATCGACGCCACCAAGCTGGAACGCGAGTTGGGCTGGCGCCCGGCAGAAACGTTCGAGACCGGCATGCGCAAGACGATCGAGTGGTACCTGGCCAATCAGGCCTGGTTGACCAACGTCGTCAGCGGCGACTATCGCAAGTGGGTGGAAAAGCAATATGGCGCTTGAGTCCCCTACCCTGCTCGTCATCGGCCAGAAGGGCCAGCTCGGGTTCGAGCTCATGCGCGCGCTGCAACCGTTGGGCCAGGTCACCGGGGTCGACCGGTCAACGTGCGATCTGACAGATGCCGCGGCGGTCGACCAGCTTGTGGCGACCCTTAGGCCGACCGTGATCGTCAACGCGGCTGCCTACACCGCGGTGGACAAAGCAGAAAGCGATCAGGACCAGGCCCACCTCGTCAACGCCAAGGCGGTCGAAGCACTTGCGCGATCGGCTGCAAAGATCGGCGCATTGCTGGTGCACTATTCGACCGATTACGTGTTCGACGGGTCGAAGACAAGTGCCTATACGGAAGACGACGCCACCAGCCCGGTCAATGTGTATGGTGCCAGCAAGCTGGCGGGTGAACAGGCAATCGCAGCCGAACATCGCGAACATCTGATCTTCCGCACGACATGGGTCTTCGGTGCGCATGGCGGCAATTTCGCGAAGACGATGCTGAAGCTGGCGGGCGCCCGCGACAGCCTCAACGTCATCGCCGACCAGCATGGCGTGCCGACCAGCGCGGCACTGATTGCCGACGTCAGCGCGCACATCATTGCGCGGTACCTTGCAGCACGTGCCGCAGGCACGGCGTCGGGCACGTTCCCCTTCGGCCTCTATAACCTGACGGCCAAAGGTGAAACCACATGGCACGCCTACGCAAGCAAGGTGATTGCCGAAGGCATTGCCGCCGGGCTGGAACTCAAGGCATCGCCCGAGCGTGTCCATCCGATCCCGACGTCCGACTATCCGACGCCGGCCAAGCGGCCACATAACTCCCGATTGTCGTGCGACAAGCTCGAGTCGACCTTCGGCATTCGCCTTCCTGACTGGACCGTGCACGTCGAAAGCACCGTCAAACTTCTCGCAGAGCTGAAACAATGATCAAGGCAGCAACGTCTCCCACCCGCAAGGGCATCATCCTGGCGGGCGGTTCCGGCACGCGCCTGTACCCGATCACGCAGGCGGTGTCCAAGCAGCTGATGCCGATCTATGACAAGCCAATGATCTATTACCCATTGGCGACGCTCATGCTGTCGGGCATTCGCGACATCCTGATCATCTCGACGCCGCAAGATACCCCGCGGTTCTCCGACCTGCTGGGCGACGGCGCGCAATGGGGGCTGAATATCCAGTACCAGGTGCAGCCGTCACCGGATGGTCTTGCCCAGGCATTCGTGCTGGGTCGGGATTTCGTGGGCAACGCGCCTTCGTCGCTGATCCTGGGCGACAACATTTTCTATGGCCATGATCTCGTCAAACAGTTGGAAAGCGCCAACGCGCGTACCGATGGCGCCACCGTTTTTGCTTATCACGTTCACGATCCGGAACGCTACGGCGTTGTCGAATTCAATGATGAATTCAGGGCGCTGAGCATTGAAGAAAAGCCGGTCAAGCCACGCAGCAACTATGCGGTGACAGGTCTCTACTTCTACGACAACACGGTGTGCGATATTGCCGCCGACATTGCGCCATCGCCACGCGGCGAGTACGAAATAACCGATGTGAACAAGCGCTATCTTGAGAACAAGTCGCTGAACGTCGAGATCATGGGCCGGGGCTTTGCCTGGCTTGATACCGGCACGCACGACTCCTTGCTTGAGGCAAGCAGCTTTATCGCGACGCTGCAAAAGCGGCAGGGCCTGATGGTTGCCTGCCCGGAGGAAATTTCCTTCCGCAACGGTTGGATCGGCGCCGATGACGTCGCAAAGCTTGCAAAGCCCTTGGCCAAGAATGGCTACGGACAGTACCTTCAAAAACTTATCGCCAGCTGATCATGCCCTACACCGTCACTGCCACCGAACTTCCCGAAGTCCTGATCCTGGAGCCAAAGGTTTTCGGCGATTCCCGCGGATTCTTCTACGAAAGCTTCAACGCGCGCGACTTCGAGAAGTGCACTGGCCTGAAAAAGAATTCGTTCAGGACAACCATTCCAAGTCGTCACGCAATGTTTTGCGTGGCTTGCACTACCAGATTCAGCACCCGCAGGGGAAGCTGGTGCGCGTGGTTGAGGGCGAAGTCTTCGACGTCGCGGTGGACCTGCGCAAAAGCTCGCCAAACTTCGGCAAGTGGGTCGGCGTCACGCTGAGCGCCGAAAACAATCGGCAACTGTGGGTGCCCGAAGGGTTCGCCCATGGATTCGTCGTCGTGTCCGAGAGCGCACAGTTCTTGTACAAGACAACCGACTACTGGTACCCCGAATTCGAGCGCTCCCTGCTCTGGTCCGACGCTTCGGTGGGGATTCAGTGGCCACTTTCGGGTGACCCTTCGCTTGCGGCTAAAGACGCCAGCGGCAAGCCCCTGAGCGAAGCTGACTGTTTTGAATGATGGCCATCGGCCAACCACAGATAACTTGAGAACTGAACGATGAAAGCTGTCATTCTTGCCGGTGGTCTCGGCACCCGCATCAGCGAAGAAACCTCTGTCAAACCCAAGCCGATGGTCGAAGTGGGCGGCAAGCCCATCCTTTGGCACATCATGAAAATCTACTCCCACTACGGGATCAACGATTTCGTGATCTGCTGCGGCTACAAGGGTTACGTGATCAAGGAATACTTCGCCAATTACTTCCTTCACATGTCGGACGTCACGTTCGACATGTCGACGAACCAGATGGAAGTGCACCAGCGCTTCGCCGAATCCTGGAAAGTCACGCTGGTCGACACTGGCGAGAATTCCATGACGGGCGGCCGCCTGGGCCGTGTCAAGGATTACGTCAAAGACGAAGATGCGTTCTGCTTCACCTATGGCGATGGCGTTGCGGACGTGGATATTGGCGAATTGGTCGACTTCCACAAGAAATCGGGCACCAAGGCCACTTTGACCGCCACCTACCCTCCTGGCCGATTCGGCGCGTTGGATATCCGTGGTGACAAGGTCAAATCCTTTACTGAAAAGCCCAAGGGCGACGGCGGCCTGATCAACGGCGGCTTCTTCGTCCTGTCTCCCAAGGTGCTGGACCTGATCACTGGCGACGACTGCGTCTGGGAGCGCGAGCCACTTGAAGCCCTGGCAGCCCAAGGCGAACTGGCCGCGTACGCGCATGATGGATTCTGGCAGCCCATGGACACCCTGCGTGACAAGGTCTACCTCGAAGAACTCTGGCAATCCGGCAAAGCGCCCTGGAAGAAGTGGTAATGAATCCGACATTCTGGAAAGGCAAACGGGTCTTCATGACCGGCCATACGGGGTTCAAGGGAAGCTGGCTGTCGCTTTGGCTGCAATCCCTGGGCGCCGACGTCACGGGCTTTTCGCTGCCCCCCGATTCCGAGCCGAATCTCTTCCAACGCGCGAACGTAGCGGAAGGCATGAATTCGCAGATCGGCGACATTCGCGACCTGGCAGCGATGCAGGCAGCGATCAAGGCTGCTCAGCCCGAGATCGTCATTCACATGGCGGCCCAGGCCCTGGTCCGCTACTCCTATGTGAATCCCGTCGAGACCTACGCGACGAACGTGATGGGCACGGTGCACTTGCTCGAAGCGGTCCGTCAGACCGAGGGCGTGAAGTCCGTTGTGATCGTCACCAGCGACAAATGCTACGAGAACAAGGAATGGCTCTGGGGCTATCGTGAAAACGAGCCGATGGGCGGATACGATCCCTACAGCAACAGCAAGGGATGTTCCGAACTCGTCACCAGCGCCTATCGCAACTCGTTCTTCAATCCGGACGACTACGCACGCCACGGTGTCGCCGTGGGAAGCGGACGCGCGGGCAATGTCATCGGCGGCGGCGACTGGGCTCAGGACCGACTGATCCCTGACATGATGCGGGCGATTGCGTCCGGGCAATCGGTGCACATCCGCAGCCCCCACGCCATCCGTCCGTGGCAACATGTACTGGAGCCGCTCAGCGGTTATCTGACGCTGGCAGAACGCCTTTACAACGAAGGCATCGCCTTCGCCGACGGCTGGAACTTCGGCCCCGAAGATTCGGACACCCAGCCCGTCCAATGGATCGTCGAGCGCCTGACGTCCACCTGGGGCGCCGGCGCAAGCTGGGAACTGGACAAGAACCCGCAGCCTCACGAAGCGACCTTCCTGAAGTTGGACTGCTCGAAGGCCAGAAGCCAGTTGGGGTGGCGTCCACAGTGGACCCTGCCCACGACGATCGACAAGATCGTCGAATGGTTCAAGGCCGCGCAGCAAGGCGCCGATATGCGCGCGCTGACCCTTACACAAATCGATTCGTATCAAACATCCCTTTTGAAGGCATGAGAGCACCATGAGCAAAGAACAGATTCGCGAGCAAATCATCCAGCTCGTCGGCCAATATGGTGCCTTGTCCACCGCCGCGAAAGAATTCGTACCGGGCGTGTCCGTTGTGCCCCCGTCGGGCAAGGTCATTGGCGCGCCCGAACTGCAACTGATGGTCGACGCGTCCCTGGATGGATGGCTCACCACCGGCCGCTTCAACGACATGTTCGAAGCCCGTCTGGCCAAGTTTCTGGGCGTCAATCATGTCATGACGGTCAACTCGGGTTCGTCGGCCAACCTGGTCGCGTTCTCGACCCTGACGTCCCACAAGCTGGGCGACCGCGCCGTCAAGCCGGGTGATGAAGTCATCAGCGTTGCCGCGGGCTTCCCGACCACCGTCAACCCGATCCTGCAGTTCGGCGCCGTGCCCGTGTTCGTCGATGTCAAGATGGGTACCTACAACGCTGATGCATCGTTGATCGAAGCGGCCATCACGTCCAAGACCAAGGCGGTCATGATCGCCCATACGCTGGGCAATACGTTCGACCTCGATACGGTTGTCGCACTGTGCAAGAAGCACAATCTGTGGCTGATCGAAGACTGCTGTGACGCACTGGGTACCACCTACAACGGCAAGGTCGTCGGCACCTTTGGCGACATCGCCACGCTCAGCTTCTACCCCGCCCACCACATCACGATGGGCGAAGGCGGCGCTGTCTTCACGAACGACTACGAACTGAAGATGATCGCGGAATCTTTCCGTGACTGGGGCCGTGACTGCTACTGCCCGCCAGGCAAGGACAATACCTGCAACAAGCGCTTCTGCTGGAAGCTGGGCAACCTGCCTGAAGGCTACGATCACAAATACACCTACTCGCATCTTGGCTACAACCTGAAGATTTCCGACATGCAAGCTGCGTGCGCACTTGCGCAGATGGATCGTCTTGAGGGTTTTGTGCAAGCGCGCAAAGACAACTTTGCTTATCTGACCGAAAAGCTCAAGAGCTGCGAAGATTTCCTGATCCTGCCGGAAGCCACGGAGAAGGCCGACCCGTCGTGGTTCGGCTATCCGATCACCGTCAAGGAAGACGCTGGTGTCACCCGCCTGGATCTGACGACCTATCTGGATCAGAACAAGATCGGTACTCGTTTGCTGTTCGCGGGCAACCTGACTCGCCAGCCTTACATGCTCGGTCGTAATTTCCGTGTTTCCGGCGAGCTGACGAACACCGATCGCATCATGAACCAGACGTTCTGGATCGGCCTTTACCCTGGTCTGTCGCGTGAGATGCTCGACTACACGGTCGAGAAGATCGAGACGTTCCTGGGCGTGAACTTCTGATAGTGGCACATGCCGGGCTTCGCGCCCGGCAGCATTGATTCGTGGAAATATAGTGATTGTCAGCAGCATCGCGGAAGACGATTTCCAGCACATCCTGACCCACGGTGCAGGGGTGTGGGACGCGCTCAGAGGCAAGTCGATCTTCCTGACCGGCGCTACCGGCTTCGTCGGCAAGTGGATGTTGGAAGCGCTATGCCGGGCCAACGATGTGCATGAGCTTGGCGTGAAAGCGACTTTGCTGACGCGCAGGCCATCAGCCTTTATTTCCGAGGCACCGCACCTTGCCCGCCATCCGGCCATCGACCTGCTCGAAGGTGATGTCCGCACCTTCACGGCGGACGGGCTGCCTTCGTTCGACTACATCGTTCACGCCGCCACCGACGTATCCGCAGACTCCAGTCCGGCGGCGCATCTTGACGTCTTCGATGTGAATCTGACGGGCACTCGACGCGTCCTTGACCTGGCGCGGCGAGGAGGATGCGAGGGGCTGCTCCTGACAAGTTCTGGCGCCGTCTACGGAAGCGTTCCACCGGACATGCGTCTTACCCCGGAGACTTACACGGGTGGCCCTGATCCAACGCGGTTGGCCTCGGCATACGGGCTTGGAAAGAAGAGTGCCGAGTGGATGGCGATCGCATGCGACAGCGCTTATGACATCCCGGTAAAGATCGCCCGGATATATGCGCTTGCCGGCCCGTACCTTGCGATCGACAAGCATTTTGCGATCGGCAACTTCATCAAGAACAAGCTTGCGTCCGAACCCATCGTGATTCAGGGAGACGGCACGCCTTTCCGTTCATATCTGTACGCGGCAGATCTTGCGTTATGGCTTTGGACCATCCTGGTGAAAGGCAAGCGAGCTGAAGCCTATAACGTCGGATCCGACATGCCGATATCACTGGGGGATCTGGCAAAACGCGTTGCTGACGCAAGCGGCGCGGCCGTGCCGGTGCACATCCGGCAAAGCCCATCTCCAGACAAGCCGGCGCAACAGTACGCACCGGACATCACTAAAGCGCGGACGGACCTGGGTTTGTCCGTCCGCGTTCCGCTGGATGATGCGATAGAAAGAACACTTGCCTGGCATCGCGCAGGTGGCACTCGTGCCGTCTGACCGCCGCAAGCCCGCAACTGAATTGATAGCTGGCCTAACTGCCGGTTTTAAACAAGAGTCTCTACATGGCTGATTTCGATCCCAAGCGCATTCGGAAGACCATTCTGGACATGGCCTATTCGGGCAAGACTGTTCACATCGGCTGCGCCTTTTCCATCGTTGAATTGCTTGCGGTCATGTATCGATCGCACTTGCGATTCCCGGAGAACAACCCCAGGCACGAGCGCAGGGACTACATGGTGCTCAGCAAGGGCCATGGCGTTATGGCGCAATATGCATGTCTGGGCGAAAAAGGTTGGCTGAGTGACGACGCCCTGCACAATTACTTCAAGAACGGCAGCGCGCTGAAGGGTCTTGCCGACACCCATATTCCCGGCGTCGAAGTCACGTCTGGATCATTGGGCCACGGCTTGTCCGTTGGCGCCGGCCTGGCGCTCGCCGCCAAGCTTTCAAAGACAGACCAGAAGTGCTTTGCGATCGTTGGCGACGGTGAAATCAATGAAGGCCCGATTTGGGAAGCCGCATTGTTCGCCACGCACTTCAAGCTGGACAACCTGATCGTAGTCGTCGACGCCAACGGCTTCCAAGCCATGGGCACGACCGATGAAGTCATGGCGCTGGGCAATATCGAATCGAAATTTGCCGCGTTCGGGTTTGACGCCGTGACCATCGACGGTCACGACGAAGCAGCCATTGACCAGACCTTGCGCAAGTTGAGTGACGATCGGAACGGGCGTCCCAAAGCTTTGATCGCGAACACAGTAAAGGGCAAAGGAGTGTCGTTCATGGAACACGACAATATCTGGCACTACACCCGTCTCAATGAGACCACGTACGCCGACGCGATCGCGGAATTGGGAGTCGCAGCATGAGAGACGCCTTCTCCAACGCGCTCGTCGCTGCCGCACAAGCGGATCCACGAGTTCTCCTTCTGACGGGTGATCACGGTTACGCGTTGTTTGACGCTTTCCGCAAAGCCTGCCCCAACCAGTACATCAACTGCGGCATTGCCGAACAGAATATGGTGGGCGTAGCTGCTGGACTGGCCAAGGCAGGGTACCGCCCCGTCGTCTACGGCCTGGCGGCGTTCGTCCCTGTTCGCGTCGTTGAGCAGATCAAGATCGATATCTGCTATGAACAGTTGCCTGTCATCCTGATCGGCGACGGCGCAGGTGTCGTTTACAGCCATCTGGGTGCGAGCCATCAGAGCTTCGAAGACATCAGCGTGCTGCGGCCGATTCCTCACCTTTCAATTTACTCGCCTGCCGACCGCCACGAGTTGACAGCGAGCATGGGCGCAATGCTCGCCTCGAATTCCGCTTGCTACATGCGTATGGGCAAGGCAGATCTAGGCGACATTCATACAAGCATACCGAGGTCAGGACGGGACCTACTTAAGGTGACCGACAGTGGCGAGCAGACGCTAATAGTCGCCACCGGTGCGGGCGTTAGCATCGCTAGGAAAGTGCGTGAAGCGATTGGAGGCGCGGCGATCTATTCCGCCATCAGAGTCAAACCGTTGAGCGCCGACGAAATTTTAACTGCAGCTAACGGCCGCAGTCATATTATAGTGATTGAGGAGCACTCGATATACGGTGGGTTAGCAAGTTCCGTTGCGGAGACTCTGGTGGGTCACTATGTCGGAGCTTTTCAACGTTTTGGGATAAATGATAGGTTCTCGGAAACTTGCGGTGACTATCAACATTTAGTCCATGAGCATAATTTCGACGCATCTTCTATAGCTGAAGCTGTACTCCTAAAGAATAAGCTGTATTAGCAAGTTGACCCCTTGCCGGCCCCTAAAGCATGACGTCGAGGCTTGCCACGCCGATGAACGGCAATATACCAGTTTTAGTGTTACGACTTATAAGCATCCTGCTTCAGCTGGTGTATATCAAGCTCTACACTCATTTTCTCAGCGTCGACGAGTTAGGTCGATACTTCTATTTAATCGCTCTCTCCTACGTAGCCAACGCTTTAATTTTCGTTCCGCTCGATTACTTCCAGCAAGCCAAACTAGTCAAATTCTACGATCAAGCGATACCGGCAAGTTCACTTGTTCGCCTAAACGGTATGGCTTCAATATTAGCTTTGACGTTCCTGCTGTTGGCAGGAATACCATTCTGGTATTTTGGGAAAATAAATGCGTCAGAACTTCCGGAAATATTTCTTTACTCTCTATTGTTGCACATCTGCTCATCGTCGCGAAATCTTCTAAATAACGTTGGCAGGAAGACCTTTGTCGCGGCAATTCTGATAACTGAGACAGGTCTTCGATCCACCTTATTTTGGATATTTGAGAAAATCACTTCTGCGTCGGCAAATACTCTCTTTAAGACATCACTGCTTGCATTACTAATCGAAACCTTGGTCATCGCATTTTTCTTCCGCAAGTTTGTGAATGTCAAGTGGTTCGAGGACGATGTTTTTAGTTTTTCGAAGTCGGTTAGAGAGGCGTACCCGATTTCTTTCTCCGCAGTTTGTAACTGGCTACAAGTTCAATCGTACAGGCTTATTTACGTCACTTTCGGATTCGCCTCTACTGCTGGCGTATATGCAACCGTTGCCAACGTTGGATCCGTTGGCATGAACGCCGTGGCCCAAATCGCGGCGCAAATATTAAATCCACAGCTCTACAGAACTCGCGGCGCATTCTTGAAGAGATACGTTTTTATCAGCCTTCTGTTAGTTGCAAGCGTTCTTATTGGTCTCGCGCTACTAGGTAAGTTCACCCTAAGGATTCTCACCAAACCTGAATTCGAAGCCCATTGGGAGATATTGCTGTTAGGGGCCGCTACCGAAGGATTTAGCTTTATCATCGGAATTCTGACGACGTATCTCACTATAGCCTCGCGGGCAAATGTGCTCATACGCGCAAACCTGCTAGGGGTCTTTTTTGCAGCTGGCGGGTTTTATGCGGTTTATTTATATGACTTTGCAAACTGGTACTTGGTAGGCGTTCCTATTGTTGGATCGCAAGCGGCTGTGTGTACCTACCTTCTCTTTTTGACACGCAAACAATTCCGATAGGCATCTTGTGCTCTGCCCCACAATAACTTTCGTTATCTTTACATACAACGAAGCGAAGCGATTAAATCGCGTCTTGGAAAACTTCGCTCACGTTGGCCCTGTACTCATTGTAGACAATGAGAGCACCGACGAGACGTTAGAAATCGCCAAGCGATATGGCGCCTCAATCTTGATGAACAAGAACGAGGGATGGGTTGAAGATGAGAAGACTGTCCAGCGTGTGAAAGCGGCCGTCCAAACCGAATGGATCTATTGGGCGTTCGCCGATGAACTGGTCGGTCATGAAACGATCGACGCGATTCGGGAAGCCGTGCTCGAAAACAAATACGACATTATCAACGTCGCAAGAAAAAACTACTACTACGGCCGTTTTTGCCACGATGCATTTGCCGACCGAATGAACAGAATATTCAAACCACACGCGATCGACTTTTCCGGGAACGTAATTCATAGCTTTGGCCGGGTAATGGTGCAATCAAGCAGAATAAAATTACTGCCTGATAAATACTATGTTCATCACTTCATCTCGAACGTTGCTAAGTCATATATCTTAACGATGGATCGCTATACCGATCTCCACGCCGCCCCCGGTTTATCTAGGTCTCCGTTAAGATTGCTAGCCTCTTCCTTTAAGTTAGCGTTCGTTCAATTCGTCAAGAATGGCGGTTGGAAAGCAGGTAGAGCGGGCGCTTTCCTAACTGCCAATTGTGCTTTCTACCATTGGATGCTTTCCATGAAATCCTTCGAGTTACGCCATGGTATCGACCGTGACGAGATTGAACGCATCAACGATACGACCCGCGACCGAATACTATTCGAAATGAAAAAAAGATGAGTTCCTTACGAAAGTTAGCTAGATTCCTAGCCAAATCGCGCTTCGAGCAGACCTACATTTTGGCGGGCTTGTTTGCCCGTTTAAAGTCGATCGTCTTTTATAAGGCCCAATTTGGGTCTTTTGGAGCGGGAAGTTGGTTAAAACATCCACGCCAAATAATTTCGCCTCGGAACATCCGTATAGGCAGGAACGTCCGTATTGAAGGCGACGCGATCTTATATTCGGTCGGGAAGTACGGCGCAACTATATACAATGGACAAGTAACACTCGGCGACGGCATCTATATGAACCACAGCTGTAATATCACGTGCGCAGTCGAAGTAAGAGTTGGCGACGAAGTTGCGTTCGGTCCGAACGTCTTCGTCTGCGACTTCGATCACGGGTACCACGATCCCAGCGTCGGTATGATCAACTCCCCTTTGGCCGTTAAAGGACCCGTCATCATTGGAGCCAGATCATGGATAGGAGCGAATGTCTATATAGGCAGTGGTGTCGTGCTCGGGGAACACTGCACAGTTGCGGCAAACAGCGTCGTAACTAAAAGCTTCCCCGCGAACTGCATTATTGCTGGCGTACCAGCCAAACTTATCAAAATATTTGACAGCACCACTCAAACCTGGCAACGCCCGCTCTAAAACCCGCGCCATGCTTTGAATCAATAATCCAATAAATCGGAAATGAATTATGAAAGTACTTATCACAGGCGGCGCTGGATTCATCGGGTCAAACCTCTCATTACATCTGCACTCACTGGGGCACGAAATTACCGTGCTAGACAGCCTATCACCTCAGATCCACGGAACCAATCCGACTGCAGACTCGCCGCTATACTCGGCCATTAAGGACAAAGTTAGATTTATTAAAGGTTCTGTTACTGACGTTAGCGCGTGGCGTGACGCCCTTTTAGGTCAAGATGCCATTGTCCACCTTGCTGCTGAAACTGGCACGGGACAGTCCATGTACGAAATTAAACGCTATGTAGAAGTAAATGTCGGAGGCACCGCATGCTTGCTCGACCTTCTAACAAACGAACCTCATTCAGTATCTCGGGTCGTAGTAGCATCCTCGCGCTCAATATATGGCGAGGGTAAATACCTTACTCCGCACGGTGAGGTCGTGTATCCAATTGCACGTACCGATGCCGCAATGGCCGGCGGCCAATTCGATCATATCGACGCTGCCACAGGTGAACTCCTCACTTTAGTGGGCACGGACGAGGACTCGAAACTCCATCCGGCATCCATCTACGGAATCACGAAGCTAAACCAAGAACAGATGGTGCTTACTGTATGCGCGAGTCTCGGCATTGCAGGGACCGCACTTCGTTATCAAAACGTTTATGGACCTGGTCAGTCTCTGAGCAACCCGTATACAGGAATTCTTTCCATTTTTTCCACGCGCATCAAAAATCGGAATCCAATTAGCATCTTTGAAGACGGACTTGAGAGCCGCGACTTCGTCTTTATAAGCGACGTCGTGCAAGCAACTACGCTGGCACTACTTCGCGAAGGAAACGAGAGCAAGGTGTTCGGTATCGGCTCTGGTAAGCCGACAACTGTTCTGGAGGTTGCAAACGCGCTTGTCCACGCTTATGGAATTGACGTGCCGGTAAATACTACAGGTGCTTACCGACTTGGCGATATACGTCACAACTTCGCAGATTTAACGCGCGCCAAGACAGAACTTTCGTTCGAACCAAAGGTGTCATTTGCTGAAGGTATAGCGGCGTTCACTCATTGGGTAAATAGCCAATCGGTGCAGGAGGACCGCTATGAGGAAAGCATACGCGAGATGAAAAACAAAGGCCTATTCAAAGGGCAAAATAAAAATAAGTGAACGTTATCAAGATGCCAACCGTCGCAGTGCTGCTTGCCGTTTACAATGGAGAGTGCTACCTGAGAGAGCAAGTAGAGTCTATTCTCGGTCAAGAAGACGTCAAGATCGCTTTATTTGCATATGACGATCGTTCAACCGACAATTCGTGGCAGCTATTGCAAGATCTCGCGAGTAAAGATGCACGGATTACAATAGCAAGAAACGAAGTCTCGAGCGGGTCTGCATTCAACAACTTTTATGGCGCCATTAAGGCTTTTCGAACGGTGGAGTTTGATTACATAGCGCTTTCCGACCAGGACGACGTTTGGATGCCAGAAAAGCTATCTCGACAGATATCCTCAATGCTTGCGACGAACAGTGACGGCTGTTCAACAAGCGTTCAGACTTTTGGCACGCGCGGCGAGCAGGCTTACATAAACAACGCTGGCCGACAGAGCTCCTTAGACTTCCTCTTTACAGGCGCTGGTCAGGGATGTACCTATGTGGTGTCGAACCGGCTCTTTCAGGAAATTAGGAATCACGTGTCCATCATTGGTCCTGTGAGCCTTCCACACGATTGGTTTATATATGCGACAGCACGAAGACTGGGATTTCGGTGGCTAATATTGCGTGAGCCACTGATACTCTATCGTCAGCATCAAAACGTATTCGGCGCAAGGAC
Source organism: Pigmentiphaga litoralis (assembly GCF_048632615.1). Taxonomy (GTDB): domain Bacteria; phylum Pseudomonadota; class Gammaproteobacteria; order Burkholderiales; family Burkholderiaceae_B; genus Pigmentiphaga; species Pigmentiphaga litoralis_B. The sequence goes on along the minus strand of NZ_CP184479.1, from coordinate 3,691,112 downwards.
AAGCCTAAAAGGAATCAAGTTCCGAATCCAGATGTTGCGTTCGCAGGTATTCCTGTCGAATAGGGTAAGTCTATTAAAATTTCTGCGAACCATACCAAGTGATGGCGCTACCGATAAAATCGAAGAACTGGCATCGGTCGAGCACTCGCTGGCAAAACGAGCTGCTTTCGCACTAAAACACTTATTCCTATTTCGGCGATTTAGAGCGCAGTCAGTCGTTATGGCAGCTCTTTTCGTAGCAGGGCTTGCCTAGCACGAAAACAAGTTATGACGCCGGAGGCGTTTAATTAATCGGCTGGGAAACAACAAGGACGGGTTAAGATGAAAGTCGGTGTGGTGACCGTGCTATACAACAGCACTGACGTGCTCGAGGGCTTTTTCAGTAGCCTGAGCCAACAAGTTGATGTCACAATCAAATTATACGTTATCGACAATAGTCCGACAGACGAGGGATTTCAACTGTCGCGACATTTAGCCAAGCAGCACGGGATCGATACCACGCTTGTTTATAATAATGGCAACCTCGGAGTCGCAAAGGGGAATAACCAAGGTATTGAACTGGCTCTTGCAGACAATGTCGATTATGTTGTACTTTCGAATAATGACATTGAGTTCAGCAACCCGGCTATGATCAACGGGATGATTGCCGACATGTCGTTGGTTGGCGCCCGCGCGGCGGTACCTAAGATGCTTTATTACGGCACCCGGAAAATTTGGTGCGCAGGCGGTTCCATATCTAAGCTCCGCTCGGGCTCGCCTCATAGAGGCGACCTTGAGGATGATGTGGGTCAATATGACGTCAGCGAGTTTACTGAATATGCACCGACGTGCTTTATGATCCTCAGGCGAGACGTTTTTCAAGACGTCGGACTTATGGACGAGGACTATTTCGTCTATTACGATGACACCGATTTCGTATGGCGTATGAATAAGTGCAATACGCCAATTTTATATGTCCCCCGTTTTGAACTTTTTCACAAGGTGAGCTTCTCCACCGGGGGAAATGAGAGTTTATTCAGTCTTTACTACGTTACGCGAAACCGACTGTTCTTTGCTCGCAAGAATCTCCCGATCCCATATAGATGGATCGCTGTTTGCTACACGATAGGGGCGATGGGTATTAAGAGTTTTAAGTTCGACAAAATGCAAAGGTCGCGTGTGTATAAGGCGCTGGTCGATGGCCTAAAGGCAGAATTCGAAGCCTCTACAAGGGCACGCTGAGCTAAGTAGATTTACCTAACAATTAAGATACGGAACGCACCGATCCCAGCCCGACGCCACTAGTTGGGCTGCCGACGAGTCTCAATCGAAGGCAAAAGCTTACTAACCACGCAATAACGATATGCTCTGGTAGAAAAAATCCAACCCCAAGCGGTAGCAATGACACTCCACTCAAGAACAAAAGAACAATAAAATCGCTCGGATGTCGGAATTTTTTAAGAGCCAATATATAGCGCTTAGTTATTAGCGCCATCATAAAAGCTGCGACGCAGAGAACTGGTAACGTCAACCACTTAAAATCTGCGAATTGAACTCCAATCCCGAATGCTGGTACGCCTTGATCTAGCTCGAAAGCGGCGGGAAAATAGGTCTGCGCTAAATAAAATGAACCGAAATCTTTAGGCTTGTCGGGAAAAATAAGTCGGGGCACTCTCGAAAACACATTGTCTTCGAAAAAAATTCGCCCAAGCAACGCGGGACGGTTATCCGCCATTACCATAAGCCCGTTGCTTGTGTAGTCGGCGTACCCTGCAATCATTTCAACTAAATTGCTGAGTTCGACACCAACGGCGAAGAAGTAAAACAGAAAGCCCATAAACCCGCCAAACAACATCATTAGAAAAATCATTTGACTAAGAGGGACGCGCTTTCCTGCCACATATCGCCAATACAGCATCGGGACAAGCATAAAAATGAACAACTGGCCCTTGCTGCCATGCGCCATGCCGAAAGCACAACAGAAGACGAAAACGGCGACTAGCTCCCACGTCTTTCTGTTCTCTTTGAACATGTAAAGCGCCATTCCCAGCACGGCGAAGGTGGTCGACAAAAAAAGTTCAAGCCATAGCCCGTACGAGTCTTCTCATATATAGCTCGTGGACTAAGAATCTGATCCCCAAATTCGAGCAGTATGGGTGCAAACAGAGTCACGCCAATACCAAGGAAAACGTACGGGCTATAGCGTACTGTGACTGCAGGGCGGGATTGCACGGCCAACCAACTCGGAAGCCTCACATGGATCAACGTCATAGCGAAAATGACAACCGGTACTGCGTAGCAAACATACATGTAGGCATACAGTTCTACACTGAAAAACTCGTCGACCGTTTGCAGTCTGACAAGTTGGGCCAGGTACATCGCGGGTATCGTCAGAACCAGTTGCGGCGTCAATATATTAAACCAGCTCTTTTCCCTTGCCGACAAGTATGCGTATGCAATCAGCACACTACATAGAGCGGTCGAAACAATAAATTCGCGCATGATTAGCTATGTCTGCTCTTTACGGCATAGGTGAATAAAGCATCACAAAATTTATACTATATCGCTCGAACATCTAAACAAGACAAATCGTCGAAAATATTCGCCATCTTAACGGCGCTGCTATCCCATGAGAACTTACGCAGACGCTCCTTTGCTCTTTCTGAAATTTGGTGACGACGTTCTGAGTTGAAGACCGCTTCGTGTAAGCCGTGAATTATCTCGTCGGCGGCATACGGATCTACAATGATCGCGGCATCGCCTGCTATTTCTGGCATCGCAGACACATTCGACGTCACAGCAGGCACGTCGCTGGCCATGGCTTCTAGAAGAGGCAGACCGAACCCTTCGTATAAGGACACGAAGGCGACTGCTAGACTGCCCCTATACAATTCTGCTAGTCTTTCCTCTGGTACAAAGCCCGCAAACACTACGTGGTCGCTGATTCTCAGGCGTTTTGCCGTCGCAAGCAGACTTTCGGAGCCGCTGCCGGTCAATACCAATTTCACCCCTTCCCCGGGAAGACGCGAACCCGAATATGCTTGAAAAAGTCTATCTAGATTTTTATAAGGTCGGTAGTTTCCAGGGTATAGCACATACGGAAAGCCAAGGTCTGCTTCTACCTTGTTAGTCAAAAAACGCTCACTTATCCCGTTGTACACAACGTTAACTCGACTGTGCGGGAAGCGTGACCAAGCACAAAACTCAGCCTTCGTATATTCAGACACGCACACTATTCTCTCACAACGTCTATACAGATGTTTCAATACCCAATCGTAATAGAGTCGATGCTTAGCAGAATAAAAGCGCAGATGCGTCAAATCATGGACTGTGACTACCGACTTCAGCCGAGTGTTGATGGCAGGTATAAAACCGGGGTTCCAAAATATGTCTTCGTTATTTGCTGACGATCTGGAAATCGCGCATTGGACCCGAACTGGCGACAAAGGACTTCCGATGGGCCCCGTAACCGATAGGTCTACCATGTTAAAACGATTTTCTAGTCGCTTTGCTAGTTCAACTGCAACAATTCCGATGCCACTTCCAGCGGGCCATCTATTGTCAAAAAAATAGTCACTGGTATTCCAGGCCGTAATCGTCAGTTCAGAAATCAGCGACGGCGAAACGTTTGTCGGAGAGACGCCTTCAGGCGCAGTAATTGTTCCGCGCCAGCGGCATGCGCGCTAACGTTGTTTAGAGCATAACGAGCAAATGCGACGATAAGCATTATCATGCCAGCCGCGACGGTAGCCCCGACGGCCAAAAATCCTCTTTTCGGACTCGACTTTAGTTCTGGGGCAGACGCGCGATCAATAACTTGAATGGTCGCACCTTCGCGGCTTTCGTCGATTCTGGCCAGTTCATACTGCTTGGCGAACAGTTCAAACAGTGTTTCTTGATATTTGAATTCTCTATACTTAGCAATGTAGTCATTGCTGCCAGCCTTCCCTGCAGGCTGTTCCTGTTCCGCTTTAAGAAGCTGATTCCTGAGCGCAGAGAGTTCCAACTGGGCCTGCCGAAACTCTGGTGCTGCAGGAGTAAGGTACGCACGCATGGAAGCCAACTTTACTTCCTGCGCGGTTACTAACGCTCGTAGTTTAGCTGGCCCCTCCAATGCAACAGATGGACTCGCATTGAGGGCAGCCGCACTCACTCCACTAGCAGCTAGGGACTGCTCCGCTCGTATAAGATTATCCTTGGCGGTGCCTAATTGCTTCTCGAAGAAAACCCGGCGTTGTTGGGCCTCGGTAATAGCTAGCCGATTGAGTAACTCGCCAAGTTCCTCGACGTAACCATTGGCCACTTCTGCTGCAAATATCGGGTCCTTGTCGTCGAACTCAACATTTATTAGCCCTTCCTTTCCGGCCGAAATGCGACTCTTGGCTTTCAATATGTCTCGGGCTTTCTGCAAGTATTTGACTTCATACCTTGTCTTCAGATCAAACCTAGTAACCACCGCTCCTTGTACAGTATTGGACCGCAAAAAGCCTATATACTGATCTGTAGGGTTCTTAATGCCTGCGGCAGCTCCCGCTAATCCACTAAGCGCCCCCAGCGACTGAAGCATACCAAAAGCACTGCTTTGCTGTTGCTGCGGCGGTAAGAATGTAGCAGTTGCGGTGAACGTAGGAGTAATAGCGAAACTGCCAAGTAATACTATTACACCGACTGCAAGAGGGATAAAAACTAGTGATTTTAAGTTATCCGCTAGCACTTGTAAGATGCCAATCAGGCTTATCTCATCATCCGTTTTATGCAAAGCCTCCCCCTGTTGTAACGGAGAATCACCCGGTCCAATACCTGACATGATTTACAGATCCTTGATCACGCTAAGTGCGGCCACACCTAAACCCAACTGCGAGAAGATTTGCGTCCAGTCTTTGAACTGACGTGCAATGAAGTTGCCGGTTGTCTCGCGGTCCAGCTTCTCCGGCACAATAATTGTGTCGCCTGGCATCAAGCGAAGCGAATGGATACCACCGCCAAAGATGCTTGACGTATCACGTGCCGCCAGTATGCTTCCATCCGCACGCAGCACGAACAATTGCTTTAGATCCGCCTCCTCCCTGAGCCCCGCAGACTTCAGCACGTCCTCAACCGTGCGGCCCCCTTAAATATAAATACGTTCTCGTTGTTCACTGCGCCGACGGCGGACACAAAACCAGGCACCGGGGGAACCATCAGTCGATCGCCGTCTTCGAGTGGTAGGTCTGGAAGCGCCGCAATGGCATTTGTCTCGGCGCTAAGCTCCAAGGCAATGCGTCCATTACTTCGCAGCTTTCGCAAGGCTTCAAGCTGATTACGCGCTATAGCCTGTTGCTGCTGGGCGACTGCCGCTTGCGCTGCTGCGTCCGCTGTAGTTCGATTAGCCAAAATATAAAGTATTTGGCTTTGCTGTTGAGACTCGAGTCGTCGAATTAAAACGTCAAGGTTTTGTTGTTGTTTGAGTCGAACCGATTCACGGTCGAGTTCGATGCCGAAGACGTACGCCTCGGACGTAACTCCGCCCAATCGTTGTATAAATTGACGCATTGTTTCGCCAGGCATTACTTCGTAGATGCCAGGGGCTGCCACCTCTCCTTCTACCCGAACCAGCCTAGTTCTTTTCTGCGCAGGCAGACGTAGGTCGTTTTGGCTCAAAACGGTTACGACGTCACCGGCTTCCAATGGAAGATTTTGACTTTCGTCTCCCGAAATTACCGCTCGGCCCAAATTAAAAGGTATAAGTTGAGTACGCAGTCGCTCTTTGTCCAAGCGCTCAATTACCGCGTAATCCCAGTTGATTTCGTCCACCATTCCTCGGACGCGACTGTCGAGTTGGTTGCCAGCTCTAAATGAGTTGGTTACCGTCTCGGTATTCTGTACTAAGAGATTTTTTCGCAGATAGTAATCGGTCGTTACAAGTGCCTCACGAGCTGGAATTAAATCCCGTACTTTCATGCCGGGAAACCAGCGATACCGTAGGGGCGCCGCAACGTTTCCTTGCAGCGTGACCGCGTTACCAAATGCGGGACTAATGCCCAACAAGGTTATGACGTCGCCGTCACGAAGGGGTAACGCCAGACCGGATTGATCCAACACCAGATCCTGCACTTGCCTTGGAGGAGTCTTGTCTGCAACGACTCGCTCGATCAATGCCTTCTGAGATGTGGCTAGGGCGGGAACTCCGCCACTCAACGACAAAATATCCTGCAATGAAGTTGCGGCGCCTTCGCCACTTTTTAGCTCGTAAATCGCGGCGTTATCTAGGGCGCCTGTGATTGCTACTCGCGGGCCGACCGGCGGAATAACAATAATATCTCCGGACGCAAGTGGCACGTCCCGTCCTTTCTCGCCTTTCCCAATAAAGTCGTACAAATCGAAGGTTGTAACGACTGCACCGTGGCGCTTCAGTTGAATGTTGCGCATGCTCCCGTTGACGTTGGGTCCTCCGCTCGCAAATAGGGCATTCACCAGTGTCCCTAGGCTGGAAAGGGTGTACGTGCCTGGCTGCTGCGCTTGACCTACCACGTACACCTGAATGGACCGCAGCTTTCCGAGGTTTGCATTGAGGTCAAAATTTGCGAAATTGCGGCTTATATGATCTCTGAGAACGGCGCTGACATCGCGCATACGCGTCCCAGCAAGACTTACGACGCCAACGCGTGGGATATTAACTTGACCATTTCTGTCGATAACTACTCGTCCGTCGTAATCAACCGACCCCCACACCTGAACCTGCAATTCATCCCCTGGTCCAAGAACGTAGTCTTCACGCGCGGGACCGTCACCATTAGCAGCGTAAGTAAGTTGGGGAAGCTCGAAAAGATCTTGTCCGTAGACCGGCAAAACGCGACCGGTTGACTGCTGAACGAATTGCTGAAACTGGCTCATCTGGCGCTGACGAGCAAGAGGAATCTTGTCATTAGTTAGTCGGCGCTCATCACTCCCAACGTCCCCACTTCGATCGCCGGGCGACATCCCACTTGTCGGAGGCAACTGTCGTAGAGTATTAGGTCCTACGTCCAAGCGATTGCCAAAGGTGCTGGAGCCTTGACCGAGGGCAGGGTTGGACCCGGCGCTGTCGCCATACGGTGCACTGGATGGTGCTGCTGCGCTCCCGCCCACTCCCGTTGGCGCCCCCCAAGTACAGAATTCGGCGATACGTATGAACTGGAGTTTGACGCTGGAGCAGTGCTACCAAAACCTGGTATAGCCATCTGGCCATACGACGCTGTCGTTACGAAGGCAGCGAGCAGGGCAGCAAGTGTGCCGCGGAGAGGACGAATCAGTAGGGTGTGGGTCATTGATTTGCTGAAATGCGCCTCGGATTACAGAAGCGGAGAGTACGGAGGATGCGAATCAAAAAAACGACTTGTTTACGCAATCTCAAGCGTTTAATGCAGAATTGCTGGGCTGACCTGCAACATTGTTGTTCTACTGCTGACTACCGATTGGCAACTCGCACTTTGAGCGCCGAGCTTCGCAGGAACTCAGTCTTCACGCTCGCCGCCGCAGAGTTTATCAGAGGGCTGCGACCTGTTGGAACGGCCCGCTGCTAGCAGCGTCTCCGGGGCGCAACCACCGATGGCTGTCCGTCGATGAAGCGCCTCTGCCTACTTCGCGCGGTTCAACCCGGGCATTGGGGCCATGCCAACGGTTGAATTAGGCGCTTCACTTAGCGTAGAACACTTGGTTGAGATGGATCACTAGCCAAATGAGCGGCGGGTCTTTCGCAGCAATGTTGATATCCTGTGTGCAAATCAACGCTTAATTGGTCCTGCTGCGATCTTGTATCTGGATGTTCCAAATGAACGGGCGCCACATTCACTCTTACAAGTCTTAGCAGCGTACGCATCAGTTCGTCGCAGAATACCGTCCTACAAATTAGAGTCCCTCCAATGAATCCTGTCCGTAAAGCCGTATTTCCCGTTGCCGGCCTCGGCACCCGTTTCCTGCCTGCCACCAAGGCAATTCCAAAGGAAATGCTGCCTGTCGTCGACAAGCCATTGATCCAATACGCTGTGGAAGAAGCGGTTGCAGCAGGCATCACCGACCTGATCTTCGTAACAGGCCGGAGCAAGCGCGCGATCGAAGACCACTTCGACACGATGCCCGATCTGGAAGCCGAGCTGGCCGCCAAGGGCAAGCATGAGCTGCTCGAGATCGTTCGTGGCATCCTGCCGGCAGGCGTGAACTGCATCTTTATCCGCCAACCCGCCCCGCTGGGCCTGGGTCACGCTGTTCTGTGCGCCGAACCCGCGGTGGGCAACGAGCCTTTCGCCGTGCTGCTGCCAGACGACCTGCTCGACGCTGACGTGTCGGTTACGAAGCAACTGGTCGACGTTGCACGCGCCAACAATGGCAGCGTCCTGGCTGTGCAGGATGTGGAACGCAAGGACACGTCCAAGTACGGCATTGTTGACACGCACGAGGCCAAGGGCGCGACGGCTGAAGTCTTCGGCATGGTGGAAAAGCCCAAGCCTGAAGAAGCGCCTTCGACCCTGGCGGTCGTCGGCCGCTACGTGTTGGAAGGCGAGATCTTTGAACATCTGCGCAAGATCGGTAAAGGCGCCGGCGGCGAGATCCAGTTGACGGACGGCATTGCTGCCCTGATGAACGCCCAGCGCAAAGTGTTCGCTCACCGCTACGAAGGCAAGCGGTACGACTGCGGCAACAAGGCGGGTCTGTTCGAAGCAACATTGGCATTGGGCCGCAAGTACCACGGCTTCGAGTGAGGGCTACGGCGGGCGCTTCCTTTACACTGCAGCTTGTCTAGACCTGCGCTGTCCAAGTGAAAACCGCCCGCCGCTACCTCGCCACCGAGATCTACCGCTCGTCCGCCGTCGTGCTTGTCGCACTGGTGGGCTTGTTCACGTTTTTTGCGCTTGTGGACGACCTGGACAAGGTCGGCCGCGGCGACTTCAAGCTGTACCACCTGCTCTTTCTCGAGCTGCTGGCCCTCCCTACCCGCCTGTACGACATTCTGCCGATCGGCTTGTTGATCGGGTCCATTCTTGCGCTTGCAGGATTGGCGCAGCGGCACGAGCTGGTGATCCTGCGGGTATCTGGCATTAGCGGGATGCGGATGCTGGTGATGCTGTGGATCGTGACGATCCCGGTGGTCATCTTTGCGCTGATCCTGGCCGAATTCCTGACCCCAGCCGCGGAACTGAAGCTGAGCGAGGCCACCCTGTCGTTGACAGGAAGCGCTGGCAAGAATGCCGGGGTGTTGCGCAGCGGCTACTGGTTCAAGGAAACAACGCCTGAGGGCGATCGGATCATCAATGTGGGCGCGCTGCAGTCTGGTGGCGGGGCGCTGGCCATCACCCTGTACGACTTCAATGCTGCCCGTCAGCTGACGTCGACTGTCACGGCTGCCAGTGGCGCATTTGGTACAGGCGAACTCGCGCTGAAGGATGTGACGGTCAACACGATCAGTCCGGAGACTGAGTCGGCACTGGCCAAAGGATCGCGCGCGACAACGCCTCCGGTCGTGGTTACCAAGGAGGCGACGCGTACGGTACCCACGTCGTTGACGCCCGAATTGCTGTTTGCCCGGGTCCTAACACCGGAGCGGATGTCTTTCATCGACCTCTTTGACTACATCGGATACCTGAGCACAAATCACCTTGTGGCGGAGCGCCAGATCGTAGCTGTGTGGCGTAAGCTGATTTACCCCTTCACGTTGTTGGTGATGGTGACGATCGCGGCGCCGTTGGGCTTCATGCAAACGCGTCGCGGCGGCGTGGGCGCAAAGGTGTTCCTGGGAATTCTGCTGGGCGTCGGGTTTTTCATGCTCAATCAGCTGTCATTGAACGTTGGCATGCTGAACAAGTGGCCGGCGTGGCTGACGGCGGTGGGTCCGAATGCGTTGGCCCTGGTACTGGCCATGACGGCGGTGCTGATCGTCGAGTACGGCAGCACGATTTCGCGGCGGTGGAAGGCGCTGCGGGGGTCGCGGGCATGAGTATCTGGGCGATCGGTGATCTGCAGGGCTGCTGCGACTCGCTGGACGCCTTGCTGGCGCGGCCGGAGATCGCCAATGATCCGCAAGCCCGTTTCTGGTTTGCAGGTGACCTGGTGAATCGGGGTCCGGCATCGCTCAGGACGCTGCGCACGGTCATGGCGCTGGGCAACCGGGCCGTCAGCATCCTTGGCAATCACGACCTGCATCTGCTGGGCGTGGCGGCCGGGATCCGGAAGCCGGGCAAGTCGGATACGACGCAGGAAATCCTGGATGCGCCGGATGCGGACCAGTTGCTGGCGTGGATACGGTCGCGGCCCTTGGCGCACTTTGAACGCGGGCACCTGATGGTGCATGCGGGTGTGCTGCCGGCGTGGACCGCGGCCCAGACGCTCAGGTTGGCGTCGGAAGTCGAATCCGCGTTGCGTGGACCGAAGTGGCGGGAATTCCTGGCCAGGATGTACGGCAATGCGCCGTCAGCCTGGTCGGACAGCCTGCAGGGCCCGGATCGTTTGCGGGTGATCGTGAATGCGTTGACGCGCATGCGCTATTGCACGCTGGACGGCACGATGGACTTCGACGCCAAGGACGCTGCGGGTGATGCGCCGTCCGGCCATGTGCCGTGGTTTGACGTGCCGGGCCGGGCGACGGCATCGGTCACCATTGTGTTCGGCCACTGGTCGACCTTGGGTCTGGTGCGCCAGCCCGGGGTCCTTGGTCTGGACACTGGCTGCGTGTGGGGGGACAACTGACGGCGGTGCGGCTGGATGACCGGCAGCTCGTCCAGGTTCAATGTCCGCAGTATCGAGTTCCTGGTTGATCCGAAGGTCTGACGACCTTTTCTTAAAAATATTCTTGCGGAGCTTTGCTTCATGATCCCCGTAATCCTGTCAGGCGGTTCCGGTACGCGCCTCTGGCCTCTGTCTCGCGCGCTGCATCCCAAGCAATTCATCAAGTTGCTGGATGATGTCAGCCTGTTCCAGGGCACGCTCGAGCGCCTGCGCGGCCTGTCGACGGGGGCTCTGGCTCCCATCATCGTGAGCAACGAGGCGCATCGCTTCATCGTGGCCGAACAGTGCCGCGCGATCGACGTCAACCCGCAGGCCATCCTGCTGGAACCGGTAGGCCGCAATACCGCGCCAGCGATCGCCGCTGCCGCAATCGCCGCGACGGCCAAGGGTGATGACCCTATTCTTCTGGTGCTGGCCGCTGACCACGCCATCAAGGACATTCCCGCTTTCGAAGCGTCGATCCGTGCGGGTCAACCTGCTGCCGAAGCCGGCAAGCTGGTGACCTTCGGGATCGTGCCGACGGCGGCCGAAACGGGTTATGGCTACATCCGCGTGGGCGAACCCACGACGACGATGAAGCCGATTGCCGTGGAAGCTTTCGTTGAAAAGCCCAATTCCGAGACGGCGCAGGAATACGTGTCCGGCGGCCGCCACCTGTGGAACAGCGGCATGTTCATGTTCAAGGCATCGGTCATGCTGGCCGAACTGGAAAAGCACTGCCCCGCCGTGCTGGCCGCGGCGCGTGCAGCGTTCGACGCCGCCAAGACCGATCTGGACTTCGTCCGCCTGGACAACGCCCAGTTCTCGGCCTCGCCCGACGATTCGATCGACTACGCCGTGATGGAAAAGACGGACAAGGCCATGGTCGTGCCGATGGACGCCGGCTGGAGCGACGTGGGCGCCTGGGGCTCGGTGTGGGCGACGCTGGACCGCAATGAATCGAACAATGCGGTCAAGGGCGACGTTATTACCGCCAATGTCACCAATAGCTATATCCACGCGGAACACCGCCTGGTGGCCGGCTTGGGCCTGGACAACATGGTGATCGTGGAAACGTCGGACGCCGTGATGGTCGCGCCGATGGACCGTGTGCAGGACGTGAAGAAGCTGGTCGACCAGCTGAAGGCCAAGAAGCGGTCGGAAGTGACGGCGCACCGGGAAGTGTTCCGTCCCTGGGGTTCGTACGATTCGATCGATAACGGCGGCCGGTATCAGGTGAAGCGGATTACCGTGAAGCCGGGCCAGAAACTGTCGGTGCAGATGCATCACCACCGTGCCGAGCACTGGATCGTTGTGTCGGGTACGGCCAAGGTGCAACTGGGCGACAAGGAAATCCTGCTGACGGAAAACCAGTCGACCTACATCCCGGTGGGTGTGGTGCACGCGCTGGAGAACCCGGGCAAGATCCCGCTCGAGCTGATCGAAGTGCAGTCGGGTGCGTATCTGGGTGAGGACGATATTGTCCGGTTCGAGGATCGGTACGGCCGCGCGTAAGTCGCACAGCCAGCTCGATCGCGCGTCATAAAGAACCCGGCATGCCTATGGTAGTGCCGGGTTTTTTATCGCTTGATGCGGGATGCATCCGCAGGCTAGGTCCTGCCGTCAGCCACCCTGGTACGCCCGTTACGTCAGATGGCAGACGCGATAATGAGAGAAGATCGGCGTGGCTAGCGCGCCACTTACGCGCTCTGCCGCACAAACTCCCCCTCCACCACCTGCTCCCGGATCATCCGCCGCGTCTTTTCCGACAGTTCATGCCGCGATCCGTAGAACGACTCGCTATCGGACCGGCGAATCGGCTGCAGGTACACCACGTCTACTGATACGCCGCTCTCCCCCAGCACCCGCCACGCATTTGCCACCAGACTTTCCGTGCCTGTGTAGGCAGCGAAACTGCTGCGCTGCCCCCGCAACCGATATCGCAACGCGACTGGCTGGATTGCCACACCTGATTGCAATGCCGGTTCGAATAACCCCGCATGGAAGGGCAAGACGTCCATGCCGTCCGAGGTCGTCCCTTCCGGAAACAGCCCGACCAGTTGATTCTTTTCAAACCGCCGGCCCATTTGGATCCCGACATTCGTCACGGCTTTGCGATTGCCGCGTTCGATGAATATGGTGCCGACCAGCGCAACCAGCCAGCCCAATATGGGCCACTGGCGGATTTCGCGTTTGGCTACGAATATCGTGGCGCGGCGGCTGCATAGAACGAATATGTCGATCCAGCTGACGTGGTTGGCGACGATCAGGCCGCTGCCGAATGCCAGGGGTTCGCCAATCACGTCGATGCGAACCCCGCAGATGCGCAGCAAGACCGTGGACCACCATTTGTACAGAGCGTCGCGGCGCGGGATGGAGGCCCATTGGTAATAGCCGAGCAGAATGACGAAGCCCAGCAGTATCCAGGTAAGGACGCCAACGATGCGGATCAGGAAACGCAGCAGGTGCAACACGTTTAGCGCGCCGTTTGATAGGCGATCAGGCCGCCTACGATGGTGGTGATGACCTTGCCGGGCAGTTCCATGCCCAGGAAGGGGTGTGTTTGCCCTGGCTGAGCAGGGTGTCGGCACTGACCCGCCATTCTTCGTCCAGGTCGACCAGGCACAGGTCGGCTTGCGAGCCCAATCCTAGTTGGCCGCAGGATGCGATGGCGCGGGTGCCGAGGAGTTTGGCGGGTTCGCTGGTGACGCGGGCGATGGCAAGCGACAGGGGCTGGCGACAATCGCGGGCCCATTTCAACGCCAGGGATAGCAGCAGTTCCAGGCCGGTGGCCCCGGCTTCGGCTTCGGCGAAGGGCAGCATTTTGTAGTCGTCGTCGACCGGGGTGTGGTCGGAGCATATGGCATCGATGGTGCCGTCGGCGAGACCCGTACGGATGGCGTCCCGATCACGCTGTCCGCGCAGGGGCGGGTCCAGGCGACAGTTGGAGTCGAAGTAGCCAATGTCGATGTCGGTCAGGTGTACGTGGTGGGCGCTGACGTCGCAGGTGACGGGCAGGCCTTCTGCGCGAGCGGCACGGACCAGTTTCAGGCCGGCCGCGCTGGACAGACGGCACAGGTGGACCCGGGCGCCGGTGGCGCGTTGCAGTTCGAAGATGGTCTGCAGGGCCAGGGTTTCGGCCTGTTCCGGGATGCCGTTGAGGCCCAGGCGGGTGGCCATGGCGCCGCTGGCGGCGACGCCATCAGCGGCAAGCCAGGGGTCTTGCGGGCGCAGCCACAGTGCGTAGTCGAAGGTGCGGGCGTACTGCATCGCGCGCAGCAGGACGTTGGTGTCGGTAATGGCGACGTCGGCTTGGGAGAAGGCGACGCAGCCAGCCTCGGTCAGCTCGGCCATTTCGGTCAGGACCTGGCCCTTGAGCCCGACGGTGATGGCGCCCAGCGGATAGACATGCGCTTGGTTGAGCTGGCGCGCGCGGTGCTTGAGCATTTCGACCAGCCCAGGTTCGTCCAGGACGGGGTCGGTGTCGGGCGGCAGGACGAGGCTGGTGACGCCGCCGGCCAGCGCGGCGTTCATTTCCGATTCCAGGGTGGCGCGGTATTCGAAGCCGGGTTCGCGCAGGCGGGCGGACAGATCGACGAGGCCCGGTAACACCGCCATTCCGGTGGCGTCGATAACCCGGTTGGGCACGAAGCCGCCCGGTGCCGCGCCAATGCTGACCACGCGGCCACCGGCAATGTAAAGGTCTTGCACGGCGTCGACGCCATTGGCCGGATCGATAAGGCGGCCGCTTTTGATGTGCAGATTCATGGGGTCAGTGATTGCCTGTGACCCCGGAATTCTACAGGGCGAGCCGCCCGGACTTTCGTGATGAGGCGATCAGCTTGCCAGTCGTTCAGGCGCGGAGACATCCCGCAGCACGGACAGGCTGCGAATCGGCGGCACCCCCGCCACCACGCGCGCCGGGTTGCCCGCCGCGATGGTGTTGGCCGGGACGTCGTGCGTGACCACCGAGCCTGCGCCAATCACGGCGTTGTCGCCGATGTGGACGCCCTTGAGAATCACAGACCGGGCGCCGATGAAGACGTTGTTGCCGATCACAACGGGTTTGGCGCCGATGCGGTCCGGGTCGCGTTCGTAGCGGCGATTGGGCGCCGTGACCGGATGGAAGTCGTTGTCGGCGATGATGACGTCGGACCCGATCAGGCAATGCCGCCCCACCGTGACGGACATGGCCGCACAGATGACGGTGCCGGTCAGGCCTGCGTCGTCGCCGATCGAGATATGCGCGTGCGGCCGGACCGTGCGCAGGATGACCGGGTTGATCACGCCAAGGTCCGCCACCATGGATGTCGATACCAGTACGGTGCGCTGGCCGATTTCCAGGGTGGAGTCGGCCATCAGGGTAATGATGGGCAGTCCCAGGAAGGTCACGCCTTTTTTCAGGGAAACGCCTGGCTGGAGCGAGGCGACGGTTTTTCCTGCACGGCAGTACAGGAAGTAGACGCGCCGCAAGACTTTCTTGATGGTTTTCATGGCGTGGGCATCCGTAGGGACATCTATGTGGCGCCGCAGTGCTCAAGCTGTTCACTGAACGCCCCGCCATTAAACGGCCCAGGGCCGCGAGATGCCTACACGCGTATGCCGTACGCCCTTGGTGTAGCGGCTCTAGATCGAACGCCGGTGCTCATCCGCAAGGGAGGTACGCGGCGCCTAGCTGCCCGCAACGATGCTCATGACGGCCATTCGCACGGCGATCCCGAAGGTGACCTGATCAAGGATTACCGCCTGTTTGCCGTCAGCGACCGACGAATCGATTTCCACGCCCCGATTCATCGGCCCGGGGTGCATCACGATCGCGTCGGGGGCGGCCAGCGCCAGCTTGTCTTGCGTCAGGCCGTAGTGCTTGAAGTATTCCTGCGCGGAAGGCAGCAGCGCGCCGCGCATGCGTTCATTCTGCAGGCGCAGCATGATAATGACATCGACACCTTTCAGGCCTTCGGCCATGTCGGTGAAGACTTTGACGCCCAGGCTTTCCATGCCGGCGGGCAGCAGGGTCAGCGGTGCAATGACACGCACTTCGGGCACGCCCAGGGTAGTCAATGCGTGGATGTCGGACCGCGCCACCCGCGAATGCAGCACGTCGCCCACGATCGCCACCGTCAACTTGGTGAAGTCCTGCTTGTAGTGACGGATGGTGTACATGTCCAGCAGCCCCTGGGTGGGGT
Source organism: Pigmentiphaga litoralis (assembly GCF_048632615.1). Lineage (GTDB taxonomy): Bacteria > Pseudomonadota > Gammaproteobacteria > Burkholderiales > Burkholderiaceae_B > Pigmentiphaga > Pigmentiphaga litoralis_B. Next base: position 3,675,231 of record NZ_CP184479.1, on the reverse strand, counting down.
GCGCATGACGGCCGTCACCGGCATTGATGACGTGGATATGCGGCGCGACGTGCTGGGCGATCAGGTGCGGCGCGCCGCTGGACGCATGACGCACCACGAACAGGTCCGCCTGCATGGCCGACAGATTGTTGATGGTGTCCAGCAACGATTCGCCCTTGCTGGCCGACGAGGCGTTGATGTTCAGGTTGTAGACGTCGGCCGACAGGCGTTTCGCAGCGATCTCAAAGGTGGTGCGGGTACGCGTCGAGTTTTCGAAGAACAGGTTGAAGACGCTCTTGCCGTGCAGCAGGGGCACCTTCTTGACCTCGTGATCGGCAAGCGGCGCGTAGGACGCGGCGGTATCGAGCACGTGGTTGATGACGGCGCGCGGCAGCCCTTCGATGGACAACAGGTGGGTCAGTTCGCCGTTGCGGTTGAGCTGGGGGTTACGCATGCGGCGGCTCGGGCGGCTCGTCGAAGTAGCTTTGCAGGATGATGGCGGCGGCCACGGCGTCGACACGCTGGCCGCGCCGCGATCCGCCCATTTCGGACTGCGCGGCCAGGCTGGTGCCGCGCTCGTCCACCAGCGCCACAGGCAGACCGAAGCGGCCCTTGAGCTGGTTCGCGAACTTGCGGCAGTGCGCCGTCATGGGTTGTTCTTCACCGTCGGCATTGAGCGACAGGCCCACCACCAGGCGACCGGGCTGCCATTCCTTGATCAATGCTTCGATGCGGGCAAAGCGCAAGTCGCGCGAGGGATTGCCCAGGACTTCGAGCGGGCGGGCATGGGCGGTCAGGGTGTTGCCGACTGCGACGCCAATGAACTGGGTGCCGTAGTCGAAGGCCAGCAGCGTTTCGTCAGGCATGGCCGGCTTCGCCCGCCAGCATGATGGGGTCGATGCCAAGGAGCTTGAGGGCCGCATTGAAGCGCTGTTCGGGCGGCGTGTTGAAGATGATGTCCGGGCTGGCCGTGACGGTCAGCCACGCGTTGTCGGACAGTTCTTCTTCGAGCTGCCCGGCGCCCCAGCCCGAATAGCCCAGCGTGACCAGAAGGCGCGGCGGACCGCCGCCTTCGGCCACCGCCTGCAGGACGTCGCGGGACGTGGTCAGGGCCAGTTCGCCGACTTCGACCGTGGACATGTACTTGCCCGTGGGTGCGTGCAGCACGAAGCCGCGGTCGGTCTGTACCGGGCCGCCGTAGAACACCGGCTCGGTATGACCTTCCGTGTCGACGTCGTCGATGTCGAGTTCGATGCGTTCCAGAAGGCCGGCCAGGGTCAGATCCGTGGGCCGGTTGATCACCAGCCCCAGCGCGCCTTCAGGCGTGTGTTCGCAGACGTAGATCACTACGCCCGCGAAATTGGGATCCGCCATGTTGGGCATGGCGATCAGGAACTGGTTGGAGAGGTCGATGGCGGTGCTGTCGGTCATGCTGCGATTGTAATGCGGCGGCGCTGGATTCTCAGATCTCTACCATTTCGAAGTCTTCCTTGCGGGCGCCGCATTCCGGACAGACCCAGTTCGGCGGCACGTCTTCCCAGCGGGTGCCGGGGGCGATGCCCTCTTCGGGCAGGCCGGCTTCTTCGTCATAGATCCAGCCGCAAATCAAACACATCCAGGTACGCATTATCGAGTTTCGCTCTGTAGGCCAACCCGGAAATCCGGGAGTCGGCGGGCTTCCATTAGAATCACGCATCTTACCCAAACCCGTTGGCCTCCGTCGCGCGCCGTCGCCGGCGCTCGCCACCTTTTACAGATTTCACGTTTGCCAGCCTCTGCCTTGACCCCTCCCCTTGTCCTTACGTTCGCGCCGTCAGACCCCAGCGGTGGCGGCGGGATCCAGGCCGATCTGCTTACCTGTGCCAGCATGGGGTGCCAGGCCCTGACGGTGCTGACCGGGTTGACGGTGCAGGATTCGGCGGGCATCGAAGACAGCCAGGAGGTCGATCCGGAATGGATCGACGACCAGGCGCGCAGCCTGCTGGAAGACATGCCAGTCCGCGCCTTCAAGATTGGCGGCATGTTCAGCCCCGAGGCCGTGAGCACGATTGCCGAGATCCTGGCCGACTATTCGGCGATTCCGGTCGTGCTGCACCTGGGGTCGGATCCCCTGGAAACGCAGGATGCCGAAGCCGAGGACTCGGCCGAGGAGATCCTGTCGGCCACGCTGGAATTGCTGGTGCCGCAGGCGACCCTGGTGGTGGTGGACGCCATGCGCCTGCGCCAGTGGGTGGCCGATGGCCTGCTGGAACTGGAGTCCAGCTCGGAATCGGGTGTGCAGGCCCTGCTGCGCCTGGGGGCGGGCTGGGTGCTGACGACCGGCTTGCATCTTGGTGGCGAAAACGTGGTCAACACCCTGACCGGCGCGGGCGAATCGCCGTCGGACGTGATCGAGGTCGAATACCGCTGGATCCGCCTGCCAGGCAACTTCCGCGGCGCGGGCAACACGCTGTCGGCTGCGCTGGCGGCGATGATGGCCGGGGGTGTCGAAGCGCCCGACGCCGCCGCCGAAGCGCAGGAATATACGTGGCAGGCCCTTTCCGCCGGCTTCCAGCCGGGCATGGGACGCATTCTGCCCGACCGCTTTTTCTGGGCGCGCCAGCCGGATCGTGACGGCGGCCACCCTTCCACCATTGGCGACGATACCGTCAGCGGCGCGGCCACCGATTCCGCGCGCGGCGGTCTGTCGTCCTGACCTTGCCGGGAGCCTGGACGATGTCGTCAGCATCTGCATTGGACCTGCCTGCGCCGACCCCGAAGTCTTTGGCGTTTCCCCCAGCCAGCCCGATCATGGGCCTGTATGGCATCACTCCCGAATGGGATGACATCGATCGGCTGGCCGAGGGTATCGCGGCGGCTTCCCGGGGCGGGATGCAGGTGCTGCAGTTCCGCCGCAAGCTTGCGTCCGGAAATCGGAAACTTGCGGAGGCGCGCCGGTTGAAGGACCTGTGCGACCGGCTCGGGATTGTTTACATCATCAACGATGACTGGCGCCTGGCCCTGGACGTGGGTGCGACCGGCGTGCATCTGGGCCGGGACGACGGCGATCTGGCGCCCGTGCGTGCGCAGGTGGGCCAGGGCATGCTCATCGGTGCGTCTTGCTATAACGAGCTGGCGCTGGCCGAATCCGCCTTGCGCCAAGGCGCCGACCACGTGGCGTTCGGGGCAGTGTTCACGTCGCCGACCAAACCGCTGGCTGTGCGCGCGCCCCTGTCGTGCCTGACCGCGGCACGCGATTTGCGCCTGCCCCCCAACGGCGAAGACGCCCGCCGCCCCGCCGTGGTTGCCATTGGCGGTATCACCCCCGACAACGCGCCGTCCGTGGTCGCCGCCGGGGCCGATGCGCTGGCCGTGATCAGCGCCCTTTTCGAGACCGACGACATCGAAGCCACCGCCCGCGCATTCAGCCGGGCGTTCGCATCGTCCGCTCCAACCCTGTCTGAATAAAGAAGGCCCAGCCATGACCCGCAACGCAGAGCTTTACGAGCGCGCAAGCCGCACCATTCCCGGAGGCGTGAACTCGCCCGTGCGTGCCTATCGGTCGGTGGGCGGCACGCCGCCGTTCATTGAACGCGCGGCCGGTCCGTATGTATGGGATGCCGACAAGCAGCGGTATATCGACTACGTGGGGTCGTGGGGGCCGGCGATTCTGGGTCACGCCCACCCGGCGGTGATCAAGGCGGTGCAGGACGCGGCCGTGAATGGCCTGTCGTTTGGCGCGCCGACCGAAGGCGAAGTGCAACTGGCCGAGATGCTGTGCGAACGCATGCCCTCGATCGAGCAGGTGCGCCTGGTCAGCTCCGGCACGGAAGCGACCATGAGCGCGATCCGCCTGGCGCGAGGCTTTACCGGCCGCGACAAGATCATCAAGTTCGAGGGCTGCTACCACGGACACGCCGACAGCCTGCTGGTCAAAGCCGGGTCGGGCCTGCTGACCTTTGGCAACCCGACATCGGCGGGCGTGCCGGCCGAATTTGCCGCTCACACGCTGGTGCTGGACTACAACGATCTGGATGCGGTGGAAGCGGCGTTCAAGGAATACGGCGGCCAGATCGCGTGCATCATCGTCGAGCCGGTTGCGGGCAATATGAACCTGGTGCAGCCCAAGCCGGGCTTCTTGCAAGGCCTGCGCGAACAGTGCACGCGCCATGGCGCGCTGCTGATTTTTGATGAGGTCATGACGGGATTCCGTGTTGGCCCGCAAGGGGTGCAGGGCCGCGCGGGCATCACGCCCGACCTGACCACGCTGGCAAAGGTGATTGGCGGCGGCATGCCGATGGGCGCGTTTGGCGGCCGTCGCGACGTGATGGCCAAGATCGCACCGCTCGGCCCGGTGTACCAGGCGGGCACGCTGTCGGGCAACCCGATTGCCGTCGCGGCCGGTATCACGACGCTTCGCCTGATCGGCGAGCCGGACTTTTACGAGCGTCTGGAAACACAGACGGCGCGCTTGGTGAAGGGGCTGTGTTCGCTTGCATCGGACGTCGGCATTCCATTCAGTGCGGATTCGGTGGGCGGCATGTTCGGCATCTACTTCCGAGACACCATTCCGACGTCGCTGGCCGAAGTGTCGGCATCGAATGTGGATGCCTTCAACCAGTTTTTCCATGCGGCGCTGTCGCGCGGCGTGATGTTCGCGCCGTCGGCGTTCGAGGCCGGCTTCGTGTCAGCCATGCATGACGATGCCGTCATCAAGAACACGCTGGACGTGGCGCAAGCTGCGTTTGCGGAGATCACCGCGCGCTGATCACTGGCCGGCTGTGCGTGGCCGGCTTCGTTGTCCATTCTTGTCTTTTCTCCTTTCTACTGCCTGCGAGGACCTTCCATGGCCGTCAACCTGAACATTCCCGCCCAGGACACGATCCTGCCTGTCGATGGTATCGAGATCGGCGTGACCGAAGCCGGGGTCCGCAAGGCCAACCGCCGCGACCTGACCGTGTTCCGGTTCGCGGAAGGCACGTCGGTGGCCGGCGTGTTCACGCGCAACCGCTTTTGCGCCGCGCCGGTGCTGGTCTGCCAGGACCATCTGGGCAAGGGCGCGGCGATCCGCGCCATGGTCATCAACACGGGTAACGCCAATGCCGGTACCGGCGAACCGGGCCTGGCCGCGGCGCGCGCCACCTGCGATGCCCTGGCGGGCCTGCTGGGCGTGGCCGCCGACCAAATCCTGCCGTTTTCGACCGGCGTGATCTTGGAACCGCTGCCGGTGGATCGTATCGTTGCCGGCCTGCCCGCGGCGATCCAGGCGTTGGGTCCGAACAACTGGTTCGACGCGGCGCACGGCATCATGACCACCGACACACTGCCCAAGATCGTGTCGCGCAAGGTGTCGATTGGCGGCAAGTCCGTGACGTTGACCGGCATCAGCAAGGGCGCGGGCATGATCCGCCCGAACATGGCGACCATGCTTGGTTTTCTGGGCACCGACGCCGGTATCGATCAAGGCTTGCTGACGCAGTTGGCGCGCGACGTGGCCGACGTGTCGTTCAACCGGATCACGGTCGACGGCGACACGTCCACCAATGACTCGTTCATCATCGCGGCGACGGGCAAGTCGGGCGTCACGGTGACGTCGGCCCAGGATGCTCAGTACGCTGAACTTCGCGACGCCCTGAAGGCGGTGGCGACGGAACTGGCCCAGCTGATCGTGCGCGATGCGGAAGGCGCCACCAAGTTCATGACGATCAAGGTCGAAGGAGCGGGCACGCAAGACGAAGCCCTAAAGGTGGCCTACGCGGTCGCGCACTCGCCGCTGGTCAAGACGGCCTTTTATGCCTCGGACCCCAACCTGGGCCGCATTCTGGCAGCCATTGGCTATGCGGGCATCGACGACCTGGACGTGAGCGGCGTCAACCTGTGGCTGGATGACGTGCACGTTGCCGTCAATGGCGGCCGCAATCCCGACTATCAGGAGGCCGATGGCCAACGCGTGATGAAACAGGCCGAGATCCTGGTGCGCATCGGACTGGGCCGCGGCAACGTGACCGAGACCGTGTACACCTGCGATTTTTCGCACGAGTACGTCACGATCAACGCCGACTACCGTTCATAACAACAAGAGGTCATCCGTGGCAAAGTCCAAGCCTGCTGCACTGCCTATGCTCGACACCGTCGACCTGGGCGCTTTCCTGGCGCGCGCCGACCGTGTGCTCGCGCAACTGGAAGCCTTCCTGCCCCCTGCCCCACCGGCAACCGAGTGGGAATCGCACGCCTTCCGCTGGCGTCGTCGCGGATCGCGCGGCTGGCTGGAACCCGTGCGCCACATTGCGCGCATCGGCATGGATGACCTGCAGCACATCGATCGGCAGAAACAGATCATCGACCGCAACACGGCCCAGTTCCTGGCGAACCGGCCAGCCAACAATGTCCTGATGACCGGCGCTCGCGGCACGGGCAAGAGTTCGCTCGTCAAGGCGATGCTTGCTCAGTACGCTGACGAAGGGCTGCGCCTGATCGAAGTCGACAAGTCCGATTTGTGCGACCTGCAGGAAATCGTGGAAGCCGTGGCGCAACGTCCGGAACGCTTTATTGTGTTCTGCGACGACCTGTCGTTCGAAGAGGGCGAAGCGGACTACAAAGCCCTGAAGTCGGTGCTGGATGGATCGATTGCCGCGGCCACCAACAACGTCTTGATCTATGCGACATCGAACCGCCGGCACCTGATGCCGGAATACATGAACGAGAACCTGTCGGCCAAGCACCAGACCGACGGCGAGATCCACCCAGGCGAAACAGTCGAAGAAAAGATCTCGTTGTCGGAACGGTTCGGCCTGTGGCTGTCCTTCTACCCGTTCAAGCAGGACGACTATCTGGACATCGTGGCGCACTGGCTGGAAGAGCTGGGCTGCGATGCCGACTCGATCGCGGCCGCGCGGATGGAAGCGCTGCAGTGGACGCTGGAACGCGGGTCGCGGTCGGGCCGCGTGGCGTGGCAGTTCGCGAAGGACTGGGCCGCACGGCATGGCGGCGCGGGCGTGACGGCGTTGCCGGTGCGCGGTGAAGCGTTGGCTGATGACAAGGCGTCGCGCAAGGCGGCGAAAAAAGCCGCAAAGGACCTGATCAGCGCGCCGCCGGAAAAGCGGACAAAGATTGCGGATTACGGCGACGCGTCGGACGAAAGCGATCTATGACGGTGAATACTGCGGGTGCGGACGGGAGCAAGCTGCTCGATGTGGCTGTGGGCGTGGTCATCCGCCCCGATGGCAGCCTGCTGCTCGGGCAACGGCCCGACGGCAAACCTTACGCAGGGTGGTGGGAACTGCCTGGCGGCAAGCTCGAGCCCGGCGAGACCGTGCTGGAAGCGCTGGCCCGCGAACTGAAGGAAGAGGTCGACATCGACGTCACCGCGTCGACACCCTGGGTCACGCACATCCATGCCTACAGCCACGCCACGGTGCGGCTGTTCTTTTGCCGCGTGACGGCATGGACCGGCGAGCCGCGCGGCCTGGAATCGCAGGCCTTGCAGTGGGTCGGGTCACGCCTTGCGACCGAGGACGAGATTGCGGCGGCACGCCTTGCCCTGTCGGACCGCCTGGCCGCGCTGGAGGCCCGCAAGGCCGCCGGCGAGACGCCCGGTGAACTCGATGTGGCGCAGGCCCGCGCCCAGGCGCCCGAAGATGCCCTGGGCCTGGCCTTGACGCCCGCTGTCGGTCCCCTGTTGCCCGCCGCCCTGCCACCGCTGCGTTGGCTGCAGGTGCCGACGCGGTATGCGATTACGCAGATCGGCGGACCTGCCGGCTTGCCCGCCTATTTGGAACGCCTGGACGCGGCACTGGCGTCGGGCCTGAAGCTGGTGCAATTGCGCGAGCCCGCCTGGCCTGACGGCGTCGATGCCGACAGCCTGTTCGACGCCATGCAGCAGATCCTGGCGCGCACCCGGTTCGCGGGCGCGCGCCTGCTGGTCAACAGCGTGCATCCCGAGGCCTGGTGGTCCATTTCCGACGGCGTCCACTTTCGTGCCACAGATGCCGCGCAGGTGTTGCACGCGGCAGATGTGGCAGAAAACGGCGATTTTAGAAACGGGGATACCGCCCCGACCGCCCTGCCCGCCGGCAAATGGCGCGCGGTGTCTGCGCACAACGCTGAGGATCTGGCGTGCGCGCGCGCATTGGACGCGGAGTTTGCGGTGCTTGGGCCCGTGCTGGACACGGCGTCCCACCCTGGCGCGCAGACGCTGGGATGGAAGGGGTTCGCAGCGTTGGTGCAGGCTGCCGGGCTGCCGGTGTTCGCCTTGGGTGGGCAGTCCGACGCGACCGAGCAGATGGCTCGCGAGCATGGCGCGCACGGCATTGCGGGGATCCGCGGACTGCTTTGATGCAGCGGTTCCGCTGCGCCACTGCTGCACCTGGCCTTGATCGGCCTTGCTTGGCGTAGATTGGCTTTGCTTGGCGTGGCTTGGCCTTGCTTGGCGTAGCTTGGTCCTTGCCTTGCCTTGCCTAGCTCAGCCTAGCGGAACCTGAGCGGCGACACGGCTTCCATGTCGATCTCTGGTTGCCGCCCCGTCGCCAATGCCGCGATGGCATCGCCTGTCAGCGCGGCCAGGGTCAGGCCCAGATGCCCATGTCCGCAGGCCAGCAACACGTTCGGCGCCCCAGGTGCACGGCCGATCACGGGGCGGCTGTCGGGCACCGAGGGCCGGGGCCCCACCCAGCGGCTGATGGGCTCGGCATCCAGCCCCTTTGCCCAGCCATCCAGACCGGTTAACACCGGCACCGCGCGGTCATGATCCGGCCGCGCGTCGGGCACGTCGAATTCGGCCATGCTTGCCAGCCGGATGCCTTTCTCCATTGGCGTGACGGCCACCTTGCGTTCGACCAGCAACAAGGGCATGCGCAGCGCGCTGCTTTCGCGTGGCAACATCACGTGATAGCCGCGCTCGGACACCAGCGGGATATGCACGCCCAGTTGCCTGGCGAACGCTTGCGACCACGCCCCTGCCGCCAGCACCACCAGATCGGCATCGATTCGGCCGTCCTGCGTCTGGATGCCCTTTGCATCGAGACCCGTCGCCGTCGCCTTGACGATGCGGCCGCCCGCTTGTTCGACGCGCGCCGCCAGCGCAAGTGACAGGCTGAGCGTGTCCGTCACGTAGCCCATGCTGGGCACGTGCATCGCGCCCCCGATCGTCAGTGACAGGGTGGGTTCGATGGCACGGGCGGCGTCCGCATTCAAGCGTTCGGACGCAACGCCCAGATCTCGGCGAAAGGCGTAGGACCCCTGCGCGGCGTCCAGCGCAGCCTGGCTGCGGAACACGTGCAGCGCGCCCGACTGGATGACCAGATGCCGCGCGTTGACGTCGTCAAGTACGGGCAGCCAGCTGTCCCAAGCCTTGCCTATCATCGCCGCCATGGCCAGTGACCCGGCCTTCACGGTGGCCGGGTTGCCGTTGTTGATGAAGCGCAAGAACCACGGCAAGTGTTTGGCCACATACCCGGGGCGCGCAACCAGCGGGCCAGCTGGATCGCGGAGCAGATTGATGGTCTGGCGCAAGATGCCGGGCGTCGCCTGCGGAATGACGGATGCCGTGGCGATATGCGATGCGTTGCCGAAGCTTGCGCCCTCCCCGGCCCGCCCCGGTCGACGACCGTGACCTGGAAGCCGGCGCGTTGCAGCGCGCGGGCGCACGCCAGACCGACCAGGCCCGCGCCCAGGATGGCAACGGTGCCGGAATTTACGTTGCTTGCGGTCCGGCTGGACCGCCCGCCGGGCGATTCATTCACAGCGTTCATGTTGCGGCGGCCCGAGTGACATCTGCCCATGCCTGGATGGCACCGTCGTGCTCATTATTGGGCGCGCTCAACATTGCGATCTGCTCATTGCTGGCGGTCAGCGCCGTCCACAGCACCGCGCCTGCGGTGGCCGTAGCCTTGCGCAGCACCGACTCGTCCACCAGGTCCCTCGTGTCGGCCGGGGTCAGCAGCAGGCGCAGCGAACTGTCGGGTTCGTTGAATCCTGCAATTAATCGCATCGCCGGAATGCCGACAGCGGCGAAATTGGCGTGATCGCTGTTCGACATCAGCGGCAGGTGCTGCGCGATGGGCCGGCCTGCGCCGCTGGCCGCCGCGTCGACCAGCGGCGCCAGTCCCACGAACCCGGAAATGAGCGCAGTCAGATTCGGCGACCCGGCCAGCGAGTCCAGGTTGACGTTGAGCTTGATGCGGTCGCGTTCCTCGGCCGGCAGCTTGGCCAACCATTCGCGGGAGCCGTTCAGCGCCCATTCTTCAGCGCTGAAAATGCAGACGGTCAGACCGCGCGGCAGGCTGGCCACGTGCGGCGCCATCTGGCGCGCCAGCGCCAGCGCCGCGGCCACGCCCGTACCGTTGTCGATCGCGCTTTCGGCCAGCGGGTGGCCGTCGATATGCGCCGACAGTACCACGCGGTCCGGGCCCGCACCGGGCAGGTCCAGCACCAGCACATCGGTCTGCGCGCCGGTCAGGTCTTCGGCGTCGATGCGCACGTGCACGCGCGCGCCGGGCTGTTTGAGCACCGCCGCCGATTCCGCCGACAATCCCATCGCGGGAATGCCCGGCGCGCCGCCCCGGCCCGACGAACCCGATACCGGGCCGACATTGCATTCGGGATGCGCGACAAAGAACGCAGCGGCGCCTGCCGCTTGGGCCGCCGCCAGCTTGACGCGGCGGTGGACGGTGGAGGTCGAGAAGGGGTATTCGTGCTCGACCAGCACGGCCTTGCCACGCACGGCATCGCCTGCCGCCTGGATCTGTTCTGGCGTGCCACGACCCAGGTTGAGCACGGCTAGCGTCAGGCCTTCGGCTGGCGTGGGCGCGGTGCCGAGCAGCGGCGTGGCGACCAGCGGTTGGGATGCCGAAGACGCGTCGTGTTGGTTGACTGCGCGGACCTCGGCGACATGGCAGACCCAACCCGCGTACGGGGTGGGGTCTCGGCGTGTCGCTGCGCCGGGCAGGATGGCATCGAGCCGCGAGGCGCACCAGGCCTGGGCAGCCGCTTCGCTTGGCGTGCCGGCCAATCTGCCACCGGTGTCGCACAGCGCGTTGAAGTCGGCCCAGAGGGCGGGATCGTTCTGTACGGCGCGCAGGTAGTCGGCCAAAGGCAGTGGCGTGTCGGCATTGGCACGCCAGGCTGGCAAGGCGTGGGCAGATGCACCGGCATCCCTGATCGAGCCGGACGTATCGCGCGTTGGCGTCGTTGAAGTCGTTGACATGGACATCGATCAGCCGATGTGGGCTTTCAGGAAGTCCAGGGTGCGCTGCTCTGCCAGTGCCGCCGATTCCGGGTGGTACAGCGAACGCTGATCGCAATTGAAGCCGTGCCCGGTCGGGTAGATGAAGGTCTGCGACGAGGCAGGAGCAATGTCGCGCACGCGTTCGATGTCGGCCAGAGCGATCAGGTGATCCTTCTCGCCCCAATGCAGCATCATCGGAATGCGCGGCCGGTCTTCCATGACCGTGGTAATGGCATTGCCGTAGTAAGACACGGCGCAGGTGATCAGGCTGTCGCCGCTTGCGCTGCGGCCGGTGCTGCGCGACGCCGCGACCCACGCCGCCGTGCCACCCCAGCAGTAGCCGACGATACCTACCTTGCCGGCATGCGCCACGGCTTGCGCGGCGGCTTCGATATCGAGCACGGCCTGATCCCAGTCCAGTTCGCGCATGAGCGCCTGACCGGTCTTGACGTCTTCGTCGCCATAGCCCAGGTCCAGATCGGGCTGGACGCGGTCGAACATGTTCGGCGCGATGGCAAGGTATCCGTGCCCGGCATACCGGTCGGCCACGCTGCGGATGTGGCTGTTCACGCCGAAGATCTCGGGCAGGATCAGCAGGGCCGCGCGCGGCGTGCCTTCGGGTTCGGCCACGTAGGCTTTCAGTTCGAAGCCGTCGGCGGCTTTCAGGTCAAGGGTGCGGGTCATGGTGTCTTCTCCTGGTCTGTCTATGTTTGGATATCTGCACATGGCGACATCGTGCATGTCGGTAGTACAGCGCGTTGACGCGTCGGTGCAGGCGACGCGTGGCGCTTCGGTACGCGGACCTGCCGCGTGCCGTTCATGGGTCTCAGTCGACCTTGATCTTGGCCTGCTGCACCACGGTGCGCCACTGCGCCAGATCGCCCTTCATGACCGCCGCGAACTCCGTGGTCGGCTTCAGGGACGGCGTGATGCCCAGCGCTGCGAAACGTTCCCGCATTTCGGGCAAGGCCACGACGTTTTTCAGCGCCAGATTGATGCGATCGACAACGGCTTTGTCCAGCCCGGCCGGCCCGACGATGCCCCACCAGTTCAACGCGTACACGCCTTTGATGCCGAGTTGATCGAAAGTCGGGATCTCCGGGAATTCCTTGCTGGGTGTCGGCGATGCGATGGCCAGGGCACGAAGGCGCTCGCTCTTGACGAGCGGCATGCCCGACGCGGTGCTGGTGAAGGTGGCGTCGACCTGACCGGCCATGGTCTCGTTGATGGCCAGGCCTGATCCGCGATACGGCACGCTGACGATGGACGTGGCCGTCTTCAATTGCAGCAGTTCCGCGGCCAGATGGCCCAGCGATCCGGGACCGGCGTTGGCGATGTTGACGCCGCGTTCCTTGCCGCGCGCCAGGAACTCGTCCACGGTCCGGCTGCCCGCAAAAGGCACGAACAGCACCAGCGGGGCGGACCCGATCTGGCTGACCGGAGTGAAGTCTTTTTCGGTGTCGTAGCCGGGCGACGCGGTGCGGACGGCGGCATTCAACAGCAGAGCCACATCACCCAGCATCAGGGTGTAGCCGTCAGCCGGGCTGCGAGCCAGTTGCGTGGCGGCGATGGCGGTATTGGCGCCCGCGCGGTTGATGACGACGATGGACTGGCCCATTTCCTTCTGCAGGAAGGGCGCCATGGCGCGGACGATGATGTCGGACGCGCCGCCGGGTGCGTAGGGCACCACCAGCTCGATAGGACGCGACGGATAGGTCTCGGCGGACGCCGAGGCAGGCGCCATCAGGGCGGGCGTCAGGACCGCGCAGGCAAGCAGGCTGGCGGACAGTTTCCGGAGGATCGAGCAGACCATGGTCGGTGCCACACAAGGGAGTCAGGGAAGCCGCTACCTTAAGTTTGCTGTCCGGACAGGGTCAAACGAAAAGCCGACGACTCATATTCCAGTTTGGAATGCAAGGGACGGTCGGTCTCAACACCACGGTGGCTTAGCGGTCCAGATAGGACTGCAAGCGCATTTGCGTCAGTTGTGCTTCGGACAACATCCAGTCAAGCAGACGATCACGCGCCGAGTTTCGTCCGGCCCCCGCTGGCACCACACCATAGTAGGCATACCGTGCGCGCACGCAATCGTTGAGCGGACGCACCAGTTGTCCGCTCTGCAATTGATCGAGCACCATGAACAATGGACAGATGGCCAGCCCGCAGCCCGCAATGACCGCAGGAATCAGCACCGAAAATCCTTCGAACAGAAGTTCTGGCCCATCATGCTCCCAGTCCGGCGCTGCCACCGCGCTCCATTCCCGCCAGTCGTATCCGCGCTGCGCACGTTGCAGCAAGGGCAGGCCATCTAGGTCGCGCGGCGATTCGATACGGCGCCCGGCGAGCAGGCCTGGGCTGGCGACCAGGGCCATCTCGCGTCCCAGCAGGTAGGTGGCGCGCGCGTCGGGCCACCGCCCTCCTCCCACCCGGATTTCCATATCGAATCGTTCGGTCACCGGCGAAAAATCCGGCAGCCGCGGCCGCAAGCTCAACTTGGTGGTCGGGGCATTGGCCAGGAAACGCGGCAGCCGGGCCACCAGCCAATGCGCAGCAAACGCGGGCGAGGCGGACAACTCGACGGACGACCCGGCCGCCTTTTCGCCCGCGACCTCTTGCGCAATGGCCTTGCCTTCGTCCAGCATCGCCAGCGCATCGGCCGCATGCGACAGGTAGGCACTGCCCGCGGGCGTCAGCAACAGCGCGCGGCGCGACCGCTGGAACAGGCGAAAACCCAATTGATGCTCGAGCACCTGGACCTGTTTGCTGACCGCGCTTTGCGTGACGCACAGCGTTTCGGCAGCACGCGTGAAGCTCTGCAGCCGAGCCACTTCCATGAAAGCGCGGAGGGTGGAAAACGAGGCAGTCATGGGTGCGGGCAACGTGGGCGCAGAGGCGGACAAGGGGCCTCATTCTACGGCCGGTGATCTTGCCGACGCGACCTGCACACGCCATCGGCGACTGGCAATCCATAACATTCTGTTATCCAGACAGCCAATAATTTGATTTTTCAGCCGGCCCGCGGTCCACCAGAATGGTTGCTCCAATGCAGCTTTCCGGAGAACACATGCCCGACATCATTGGCGATACCGTCGATCGATTGATCACCGTCGAGATGCGCAACCGCGCAATGAACCACGGCATCATCCGCCAGATTTACGACGAAGCCCGCCGTGAGGGGGTGGCCGGCCGATTACCGCGCGCGCCGCTCAAGCGCTGGCGGACCGCGTCAAGCCTGGCGATACCGTGCTGATCGTGACGGGCGCGGGTTATGCACCCGAAGCGCCCAATGGCGAAAGCGACGGGCCGCCGGGCGCCGCCGCGCTGGCCCGAGCCATGTTCTGGGGACTGCGAGCCGTTCCGGTGTTCGTGACAGAGCCGTGCCACGCGCCTCCAGTTGTGGCCAGCAGCCAGGCGGCCGGCATCATGGTGCGGGACTATCCGCTCGCCAAGTCGCGCCGCATGGGCGCCGCGCTGATGACGTCGCCGACCGAACAGCATGCCGTGGAGGAATGGGCGGCCGACGTCTTCAAGATCTGCCGCCCCGCGGCGATTATTGCGATCGAACGCCTGGGTCCGAACGTGGACGGCATCCTGCATTACTCGACCGGCGTGCGTCCGGAAGGCTGCGTGGACCTGTCGCCTCTGTTCGACGAAGCCCGCAAGCGGGATGTGCTGTCGATCGGCATCGGTGACAACGGCAACGAGATCGGCTTTGGCCGCATTCACGGTTTCATGCAGGACTTCCATCCGTATGGACGCCGCTGCCAATACGACGGCGGCAAGGGCGTGCCGACGATCGTTGCAACCGACATCTTTCTGCCGGCGTCGATTTCCAACTGGGGCGCCTATGGCATCTGCGCCATGCTTGCCTTTCTGTGCAAGCAGCAGGACCTGGTGCAGACGCCTGAACTCGAACGCAAGATCGTGACCGCCTGCCTTGATGCGGGCGGTTGGGAGATGCGGTATTGCACCTCCCGCTTCATTGTCGATGGCACCGAAGGCGAAAGCTCGATGGCCATCGTCCAGCTGCTTCGGGACATGGTCCGCGTGAACATCGCGCCCCCCGACCGCGGGCTGTCCCACGGCGATATCGACCGCTAACTTCATCGAGTCCACCATGACGTCTTTCTTCCAACGCCTTGTTGCGGCCGCCGTGTGCGGCGCCGCGTTTTCTGCCCTGCCGCTGGCCGGCGCCCATGCAGCCGCGGCCGATGCGCCGTCGCTGGCAGGCAAGCCGGTGCGCATCGTGGTGCCCTACGCCGCGGGCGGCCTGGCCGACATTACCGCGCGCTTGCTGTCCGATCATCTGAGCACGCGCCTGAACACGACCGTCATGGTCGAAAACCGGCCCGGCGCCAATGGTTCGATCGGCACCGCGCTGGTTGCCAAGGCCCCGCCCGACGGGCACACGCTGGCACTGGTGGTCAGTTCGCACGTGTTCGGCAAATCCTTGATGCCTGACCTGCCCTTCGATCCGATCAAGGACTTCACGCCCGTCACCCTGGCGACGCGGACCGCCATGGTGCTGGTGGCGACGCCCGATCTGCCCGTCAAGAACGTGCCCGAACTCATCAGCTATGTGAAGGCGCGGCCCAACCAGCTGGCGTTTGCGTCGGCCGGCAATGGAAGTAATGTCCATATATTCGGACAATCGTTCGCGGACCTGGCCGGCCTGCGGATGGCGCACGTGCCGTACAAAGGCAGCGCCGCCGCGCACGTCGACCTCATGGCCGGACGCACGCAGATCGTGTTCGACACTTTAGGCGCCGTGCAGCCGCACATTGCCGCCGGCAAGATGAAGCTGCTGGCCGCGGGCGCAGACCGGCTGCCGCTCTACCCCGACCTGCCAACCGTGGCCGAAGCCGGCTTTCCGGGCTTCCGCGCCGAGTCGTGGGGCGCGGTCATCGCGCCCGCCAACACGCCACCGGACGTGGTGAACCTGCTCAATCGCGAGATCGTTGCCGTTCTCAACCTTCCGCCCGTACGCAAGCGTCTGGAAGATGCAGGCGCGCAGATCGTGGGAAGCTCGCCCGCCGAATTGCAGACCCTGCTGGTATCCGAAGAAAAGAAGTACGGCGACCTGATCCGCACCATGGGCATCAAGCTCGATTGACCACCCCGACAGACCGCACCAGGAGACAAGACATGAAGGCAGTCGCCCTGTACAGCCACTATGGCTGGAAGGCAAAGATCGGCCTGATCGTTCCATCGACCAATATCGTGAACGAACCCGAGTTCTGGCAGATGGCGCCCGATGGCGTCGCCATTTTTACCGCGCGCGCCATGCTGCTGGGCGCCGCAAGTGAAGAGTCGTACTACCGGATGGCCGCCGCGGTCGATGGCGCCGCCGAGCAGCTGGCGACCGCCGAAGTCGACATCGTCGCCTATGGCTGCACGTCCGGATCGTTCGTGTGCCCCATGGAAGAGATCGTGGACGGCATGGCCAAGCGCACTGGAACACCGGCCATCGCAGCCGCCGGCGCGGTGGTTGCCGCCCTGCGCGCCCTGGGCGCCAGACGCGTCGCGCTAGGCACCCCATATGTTGACTTCGTCAACCAACGTGAAGTCGCCTTCCTGAAGGAATACGGCTTTGACGTCACGGCCATGCAAGGCTTGCTGCTGGGCGAGACCCAGGAAGAACGCCGCGCCATCGGCCGCGTGCCGCCTGAAGCCATCTACCGGCTTGCCCGCGCCATTGACCGCCCCGACGCCGATGTCATTTTCCTATCGTGCACCAACCTGGCGTCGCTCGAGGTGATCGCCGAGATCGAGCAGGAACTGGGCAAACCGGTTGTCACCAGCAACCAGGCGTGTTTCTGGGCGTGCCTGCGTCGCCTGGGCCTGAAGATGCCGGTGTCCGGCTATGGCACCCTGCTGGAAACCTGCCTGGATCCCATCACCGATGCCGACTTTGCGCTGACGGCGCCGGCGCGCTGATCGCACCGCAGGCGCACCTTGCCCACCGGCGCGGATAACGGTAAGGTGCGGGCCGATCCTTCCTCGCGGAACCCGCCGGTGGTCAGACCCCTTAATTTTCGCCAGCTCGAAGCCTTTCGCGCCGTGATGCTGACTGGCAGCATCACGGGCGCCGGTCATTCGCTGTCGATCTCGCAGCCCGCCGTGTCGCGGCTCATCCGCGACCTGGAAGCGGAACTGAAGCTGTCGCTGTTCCAGCGCCAGGGCACCCATATCGTTCCAAGCGAAGAAGCGCGCGAGCTGTACCGCGAAGTCGAGCGGCACTTTTCGGGCGCCGAACGGATTCGCGATGCCGCCCGGTCATTGCGGTTGTCGAAGGCGGGTTACCTGCATATCGGGACCATGCCCAACCTGTCGATGGTTTGCATCCCGAAGGCGGTTTCGGCCATGCTGAGCCAATATCCCGACCTGGTGATTTCGGTGCATCCCGACAGCTCGGTCAACCTCAACCAGATGTTGCTGCATGGCCAGCTGGATGTGGCCTATGCCGTGCCGCCCGCCGACCCGCGCGGCTTGGTGCACGCGCCGTTTCCGCCGACCCAGGCCGTCTGTGTGATGCCCTTGGGACACCGGCTGGAGCGCAAGCGATCCGTGGCCGTGGGCGACCTGCATGACGAGGATTTCATTGCCCTGGGGTCGAACAGCATGCAGCGCATGCAGATCAACGCCGCCATGCTGAAGGCAGGCGTGCGGCCGAACATCCGGCTGGAAACCGTGCATTCGTCATCCGTGGTGAGCTACGTGAGCCAGGGCGTGGGGGTGGCGGTGATCGACCCGATTGCGGTGATGGGACCGGGCGCGGAGCAGATCGCGATCCGGCCCTTCAGCCCGAAGATCTCGATGCCCTTTGCAGCGGTGTACCGCGACATGCCCGCGCCGTCGCGCTTTGCCGCGGCGTTCACGGACATGTTGCGTGCCGTCGTGGCCGAGGAACTGCATGTGATCGACACGCTGATCCGGCCGAAACGCTGACCCGGGTTTGTCGGGACTATCAAGGCGCCGATCCAGCGCAGCCGGCCTGTCGGGTTCCAGCAGGACGGCCAGCTTCAGGACAATTCAATTGAGCAGCGATTTGGGCGGCGGACTGAGCTTTTCGCCACTGTCGCCGGTCAGCCCATCCGTCTCGAGCGGCGCGCCCGGGATCGCGAACTTTTCATCGGCCCAGGCGCCCAGGTCGATCTGCTTGCAGCGTTCGGAACAAAAGGGGCGGTAGGGATTGTCGGTGCTCCACTCCGCCATCTTGGAGCAGGTGGGGCATTTCACTTTTTTGACCATGATGGGTTGTCGTGTGCGGCTGTCTTGTGCGGTCCCTAGATGCTGTTGCACAGGGCCAGTTGGAAAGGAACGTCTTGCTGGACGTGCTGCGGCTTCATGTCGCCGCCCTGGATCGAGAAGCGGATCGACACCATGTACTTGTTGGCGCTGATCTCGGGAAAGATCCCGTCCCCCTCTTCCACGTACACGCGCAGCAATTGGAAAGCCTTGCCACCCAGCATCTGCCGGTAGGCGCCTTCTTCGGCCAACAGGGGCTGAGGCTGGCTGGATTCCCGCAGCATTTTTAACACGATCGTCAGCCCTTCCCGCAGCGGCAGGAAGGGCTCGACCCATTGCGCCAGGTCATTGACCCGCTGCTGGGCGGGCTTGTGCCGCCACGCATGATAGGCGGGCAGGTCGAACTCGCACACGCCGCCCGGAATCGCCAGACGGCTGCGAATGCTGGTGAGCCAGTCATTCTGACGTATCGGGTCGCCTGTCTTGCCCTGCTGGTTGAGCGCGGCCGCCGCGTCTTCGATGCTGGACAATAGCGCCCCGAGGGCCTCGTGATCCACGCCGGGATGCTCGCGCAGGCCATGCAGGGACTGCCGGTAGCGTTCAAGATCTTGCAACAAATCCGACTTCAGATCGGCACGGGCCGAGACGTCAAGGATCTCGAACAGGGTCGTCACGGCGACGTGATGACCGCGCGCGTCGGGCTGACGCACGAAGAAGAACATGGAATCGAACAGTTTTTCCAGACGCAGCAGCGTGCGGACACGTTCGTTGAAGGGGTATTCGTATAGAACCACTAGACCGCCCCGGATCGCAATGAAATGAATAACCTCGTCCTTTATCAGGGAGCGAGGATGATGCCGTGGCCGCCGGACGTGCGCTGGCGCGGTGCCTAGGCCCTGCGCCGAGCGGTGCTCTTGGCACTCCGCCGTGCGATGCATCCAGCCCTGCAACGGGATAGATCTGCAAGACCGAGGGTGCCGGCGCCGTTCAACACGGTGCGTGCGCCATCGCCAGCCAGTGCTGATGCTGGGCCAGTGTGCGCTGCACGAGCTGATCGGGGTCCGTCGCGCCATCATTCAAGATCACGTCGTCAGCCACTGCCAACCGCGCCGTGCGCGTCGCCTGCGCCGCCATGATGCGATCGATCAGCGCAGGGTCAAGACCACTGCGCGCCTGGACGCGCCGCACCTGGGTGGCCTCGTCGCAATCCACGACACAGATCCGGTCCACCCGTTGCCGCCAACGGCCGTTTTCCACCAACAGCGGCACGACAAACACCTGATACAGGCCCCGCACGCGGTCGGCTTCAGCGTTCACACTGTGACCGATCATCGGATGCAATAGCGTTTCGAGTTGTGTCTTGGCCTGCGGGTTAGTAAATACTAACTCTCGCATTTTGGCCCGGTCGAGCGCGCCGTTGGCGTCGATCATGCCGTCGCCAAACGCTTGCCGCAACGGTTCGATTGCGGCGCCGCCGGGAGCAGTCAGCTGGTGGGCGATCAGGTCCGTGTCGATGACGGCGGCACCGTTTTCCGCCAGCAGATCGGCCACCCGCGTTTTTCCGGACCCGATGCCGCCGGTCAGGCCGATTTTGAGGGGTTGCTGGAGGGGAGCGGGAGAGGTCATGCGCGCGGGCTTTGGACTTGAAGGTCTAGCCCACTTTGTAGGGGCAAGCGGCGCGTGGCGTCAAACGGGGCTTGGGAATGGCTGCCTTGCGGGACTTGCCGACGAGGTGCCAAGTCAAGCGTGGCTGATTGGTCGCTAGGTTGCTAGGTTGCTTGGTTGCCTCGACGCTACCGAATCGGTCAGGTCACCCGCCCATCAGCCCCCGCCATGCCCCGTCCGACAGCAACACCGCCACCCCGGCCACCGCCAGATACGGCCCGAACGGCAGCGCCTGCCCTCGTTCCGCCCTGCCCGACAGGATCAACCCGCCACCGATGATGACCCCGGCAATCGACGACGCCAGGATCACTACTGGCAACGCCTGCCATCCCATCCAAGCGCCAATCGCCGCCAGCAACTTGAAATCGCCGTAGCCCATGCCCTCCTTACCGGTAAGCAGCTTGAACGCCCAATAGACCGCCCACAAGGCCAAGTAGCCCGCCATGGCGCCGATGACCGCGTCCGAGATAGGCACGAAGAGGCCGAACAGATTCGCCAACAGCCCGCCCCACAGCAAGGGCAGCGTGATGTCGTCGGGAAGGAAGGACGTGTCCGCATCGATGAAGGCCAGCGCCACGCACGCCGCGCAAAACGCCATGCCCGCCAATGCCGCCCCGGTCACGCCAAGCAGCGCCACGCAAGCCGCAAACAACGCGGCGGTCAGCACTTCCACCGCCGGGTAGCGCCATGAAATCGCCGTACCGCAGTCGTGGCACTTGCCCCGCAGCAGCAGCCAGCTGACCACCGGAATGTTCCGGTACCAGGCGATCGGGTGCTTGCAGGCCGGGCAATGCGACGGGGGTGGGACAGGTTGAAGCGGGCCGGCCGAGGCGTGACCCGGTCAGTGATCGCTTCTTGACCCTGGTCGTCGCCCGGGTGAGCGCTGGGATCGCGCGTTGCAGGGAGTACCTGCCCTTCGCCGCTGGCAGCGATCAGCTCCCAACACTGCGCCTCCCATTCCCGCTGCATCATCACCGGCAAGCGGGCGATCACAACGTTGAGAAAGCTGCCGATGATCAAGCCAAACACAGCCGCCAGGACCAAGGCGACGCCGGGGGACGCGGACAGCAGTTGCAGGAATTCCATGGACTCATCGACAAGACGCCGGCAACCGGCACATCGAGAGAGTAACCGCGCAAGGCGCCGCCGGGGAGCGTGGCTGGGAGGGCATCAGGACAGAGACGTCCTACCCCGGCACCCCGGCTCAAGGCGTCGCCAGCTTCATCAACACGATCCCCGCGACGATCAACCCCGCCGCCGCCAACCGCATGGCGCTGACATGCTCGCCCAGCACCATGATGCCCACCACGAACGCCCCGACGGCCCCAATCCCGGTCCAGATCATGTACGCCGTGCCGAGCGGCAACGAACGCATGGCGAACGACAGCAAGACGAAGCTGGCGGTCATGGTGGCAAGGGTGATGAGGGTGGGGTAAAGGCGGGTGAAACCGTCGGACTGCTTCATGGAAAAGGCCCAGACGACCTCGAGCAGACCTGCAATCACCAGATAAATCCAGGGCATGACGACCCTCCTGAAAGGGCCGGGCCGTCCCGGACTTGATAACCCACGGGGAGTGGGGAGGACGTTGCCTCTGGGTGAGCGGCGATTATAGCAACGGGGCCCACATCGGCAAGCGAGCCAAGCGGCAACGCGTGGGCCTCCACATCCATGCGATCACGCGAGCATCAGGGTACGGCTTCATCACCTCGGAGGCGACGTTGGTGTCGAGGACGATACATAAAGGGCCGCCTGCTCTGCGCGAAGTTGCGCCAACACAGCGTCGAGTGCCTCGAAGTCCTCGTTGGTTAGCCCCATCGCACGGGACATTTCGGACATCGATGTCCACGGGAACGGGAGCGGCCCGGTTTCGTCCGTGTGCTGCAACTTCGGCACGGTGATGTCGGTGGCGATCGTGCGCTCCAATATGGCCCGGACTTCGGCGTCGATGCTTCTTCCGTGCGCCAAAGCGCGAGTCCGCAGTGCGCAGTACAGCGGATCCGGTAAATTTTTGACTTTCAGCGATGGCATGATCGTTCTCCAGAACGGGGTCTGGTTGATTCGGATACCCAGGCATTGCAGCGTTCCATGGAGCTGTTTTGGTCCCGGTATCCTCCCACTACCACCGCCCATGATGGGGTAGGACGTCAACGTTGCTCCATCCGTAGAAGCCACATTCCGCCCCGAGATGTAATACTTCTGCCATCGCAAGCCTGCGGAATTGCGCAGAAGGAACAAGACAGTGTCAGAACACGTAGACGTAGTAGTAATCGGTGCCGGCGTTGTCGGCTTGGCAGTTGCTCGGGCCTTGGCGCTTGTGGGCCGGGACGTGCTGGTCCTGGAAGCGGAACGCGGCATTGGCACCGGTGTCAGCGCACGCAACAGCGAAGTGATCCACGGCGGCCTGTATTACCCGCCTGGGTCGCTCAAGGCCAAATTCTGCGTCGAAGGCAACCGCATGCTCTACGCCTATTGCGCCGAACGCGGCATTGGCCATGAACGGTGCGGCAAGCTGGTCGTGGCGGCCCATACCGACCAGATCCCTAAGCTGGAGCAGTTGCAGCGCACCGGCACGACCAATGGCATGACCGACCTGCGCATGCTGACCGGCGAAGAAGCCATGGCGATGGAGCCTGAGCTGACCTGCGCGGCGGCGCTGCACAGCCCCAGCTCGGGCATTGTCGACACCCACGCGTTGATGCTGTCGCTGCAGGGCGACGCCGAAAACGCCGGGGCCATGGTCGTGTTTGGCAGTCCGGTGATCGGTGGCAAGGTGACGGACGACGGCATTCTGCTCGAGACGGGTGGCGATGAGCCGATGACCCTGCTGGCCAAGCTGGTCGTGAACAGCGCAAGCCTGCACGCGCAGGATCTGGCGCACAAGATTGACGGGTTTCCGCCAGCGCACATCCCGCCATCGCACTATGCCAAGGGCAATTACTTTTCCATCTCTGGCCGGGCGCCATTCTCGCGACTGATCTATCCGGTGCCGGAAGCCGCCGGGTTGGGCGTGCACCTGACAATCGATATGGGACATCAGGCGCGGTTTGGCCCGGACGTGGAATGGGTGGAGACGCTGGACTACGAGGTCGATCCGCAGCGTGCCGACAGTTTCTATGCGGCGATCCGTACGTATTGGCCGGCGCTGAAGGACGGCGCGTTGCAGCCGGCGTACTCCGGCATCCGGCCGAAGATCCAGGCGCCTGGCGAGCCGGCGGTGGATTTCATGATTACCGGTCCAGCCGACCATGGCGTGCCGGGGATCATTCATCTGTTCGGGATCGAGTCGCCCGGATTGACGTCGTGCATGGCCATTGGTGACCATGTTGCCGGGATGGTCGGGGACAACACAAGGTAGACTTCGTCTATGCATGCGCCGGAGCACCTGATGCCTTACCCCACCCCTTCTTCGTCTTTCCTGTCACGCCTGCCGCTGGCGCTTGGCGCCCTCGCCGTGGCGGCCACCCTGGCCGGTTGCGCCATTACTCTGCCTGACAGCAAGATTCCCCAGACCGCGGAAGCCCAGGCTGCCGTGCCGCCTCCACCGGGCGACGTGCTGGCCACCGCACAGCGTTTGAGCCAGTCGAATCCGATTCGTGAGGCGCAGACCTATCGCGGCGTGATTCCCTGCGCCGACTGCACGGGTCAGCGCGTGACCTTGACGCTGCTGCCCGACTGGACGTGGCGCATGCGCCGTACGTACTTCGGCACGCGTGACGGCAAGGACCAGACCTTCATCAGCACCGGACGGTGGGAACGATCGCTCGACAATCTGCGCCAGATCCGCGTGATCGGCGATCGCAACGATACGGCAACGTACGAAGTCACCCAGAACAGCGCGTTGCGCCTGGTGGATCAGGACGGCGAGCCCGCGCGGTCGGCGCTGAATTATTCGCTGACGCAGCAGTTCGATTCCGACCTGATCACCGAGCCGTTCGCGATGCGGGGCGTGTGACGTCCACCGAGGGCAAGACCACCATCGCCCTGTGCGGAACGGGCAAGACCTATCCGGTGGCGTCCACCGGCCAGGGCCAGGCCTTGGCCGATGCGTACAGCAAGCTGCGCGTGGCGCCCGGCACCTCGGTGCTGATGTGGGTGGATGGCCGTATCGTGTCATCCGGTCAACCGCCCGTTGAGCAGGTGGAAGTGCAGAACCTGTCGCGCGGGACGCTGAACAGTCCTTGCGAGGGTTGACCATAACGCGCTGATCGTGACACGTTTTTCGTGACGTGAAGCGGCACGCGTGATCGCCGGATCGAAAAGGAATGCCCGCGGAAGTCATGTCGACGCCGCGGGCATTTTTATTTCTGGTAGCCGGACGCAGCCGTGCAAGCGATCACGAACCGACGTATCGTCCCGGCTTGTGGTTGAAGGTCAAGATCAGGTTGAGCACGACGGCGCTCAGCACTGACCAGCCGACCTTGATGGGGTCGAGCGTGAGCAGGGCCAGCAGCACGATCACGCAATCGATGGACATCTGCGTCTTGCCCACCGACCAGCCATAACGATCCTGCAGATACAAGGCCAGGATGCCCACGCCGCCCAGACTGGCTTTGTGGCGGAACAGGATCAGGAAGCCTGTGCCGAGCAGGGTACCCGCCATGATGCTGGCGTAAGCGGGGTGCACCGCTTCCAGGGTCAGGAAGTGCGGCCGCAGGTCCGTCAGCACCGACAGCAGCGCCACGGCAATGAAGGTCTTGATCGTAAAGCGCCATCCCATGCACCTTAGCGCCAGCCAGTAGAACGGCAGGTTCAGGACAAAGAAGGCCTGGCCGAAGGTGAAGCCGGTCAGATAGGTGACCAGGAAGGCCAACCCCGAGATGCCGCCGGTGAGCAGCCCTGCGCTGACGTAGAACGTGACGCCAAGTGAGATGAGCAGGGTGCCGACGACCAATGCCACGGCGTCTTCGAACGTGCGGTGGCGGTGGAGGTCGGCGGATTTGATTGATGAAGGACTGTCGGGAGTAAGTGGCACGAAGAAAGCTGCACGAGTTGAGGGGCGAGCAAACGGTTCGTAGGATAAAGCAAGAGTCGTACGGACCTGCGGTGTGTTGCACCTCTTGGCTTCGTGCGTCACTTCGCCGCACGACTCAGATAGCTATTCAACTATCTGCATAAGCATCAACGAGGATCTGGATGCGAGCTGCCAGATAGATCGGCAGGACGCGATAGCGATTCACCGTTACGGTAAAGAAGGTCCCTGCCATCTCGCCGAGCCCATTAGCGCCAGTTTCCCACTGACCGCGCCCGCAGCTGTTCGCGACCGTGACGGTCAACTTTCCATCAAGGCCGCCACTTCATTCAGTCGTTACCAACAAAGCCTTACTCGCTACAATACGATTCGGGTTGATCACGAGAGAAAAATAATGATATCTGAAGGTCTCTTGCAGGGCGATCGCATCTCCCGCGCAATCAGAGCATCAGCAACGAGTTCGGGATATTCTGCAACTGATTTGGAGGAAGTTTTTTATTTATTGGCGGCCGCTTCCTTTCTTAGGCATGGAACTCGACTGCCAACCGCACTCTCCTCAACGCAGACCATCGAATTTAACCAAGCGGTCGACCAACTACTTGGAGCGCAAGTGATGGTCAATGTGATAGATGCATTCGAAAAGTTAATGAGTCTATTAGAACGCATTTGCCAGACACGGGTTCACCATCCTTGGTCCGATAAGAAGATGCTTGCAATCACTATCGAACAAGCAGCATATCTTATTGAAAGTCAAATTTCATCTTTGGAACCTGATGTTGTGCCCAGTGCCTTAGACACCATTTTCTATAGATTAATTGCTAGGCATCTTTTTACTAACGTGAAGCACGACTCCATAGTTGCAGCTTGTGCTGGCAGGGCCGCTGGTGCTTTCGATAAATACGTCGAATGGGAGCCTACGACTGGAGACTATTTAATTGACGCAAGTCACACCGAAGCGCAGAGTGCTTCCTTTATTCTGTCAGATTTACAGTCTGGACTTGCACTACCGCCTTGGCCGAGTCTTTTTCGAAACCTAAGATTGCTAACTCATGGCATCGATACAAATTTGTCGGGCTCGTTCAGTTCGGACGCCTTGACAGTTCTCGACCTCAGCAACAGGCTGCTCAAGTTATCTAGGGTTGTAGTAAACAACAACATAACATACGCAAAGCCGCTTGAGCTCCTAACTACGCATCTTGGACATAACCACCGCCCGACGATCGTCGTTATTGGAGGAAAGGACAGGCTGTCGCCTGCCAATACCAAGAATCTCCGACGTGAGCTTGCCGAGGAACATGAGCTCAGGGCCATCATTGATTTACATTCGTTTACAGGCAACCGGCGGACGACCATAACCCTTTGGTATTTCGGGCCTCAATTTCCATGGGTTGGCGACAAGATACTAGCACTCGATGCTCGTGCCCTCTGTAGAAACAGTCGTTTAGACGAAATGACTTCCTGCGCCGCGTTGATTGGTACGCTATTAAAATGTTGGATAACTGGAAGCGGTATTCGAAGAAGCGAATTAGTAGCATCCGGAGCTTCAGCGCGAGCAATTGCCTTTGTAGAAAAGGGAATCGAGCGCAATGAACACGATGTTCCGGGCTTGCTTAGATTTGTAGAGCAGGATGAACTTGCTCACAGCGAGTACCACTTAAGTGCCGGACCATATGTGCGGCATGCGAAACCGGCGTGGGAGTCGCAAGTCGAAATTGAACCTGTCATTAATCTGCTAAACGAACAAGGCAGTTGCCGCTGCGTCTACATAATCGGCAACAATGGATCTGGCAAAAGTTTGGCGCTGCGCGACGCGGCAACAGCGCTTGCACAAAATGAGTTGCGCTCTACGGGAATCGCCTTTAGCTTTTACGACCGATTCAATCGTTTATCGGCAATCGAACCAACGAGGTCGTTTTTTACTTACGCCGGCACTACAAGTCTTAGAGGGCTTCCGAACTATAAACGGTGGATGAGCGATCTTGCAGAGAAGGTAAAAAGCATCTATCGCGATTCGG
Source organism: Pigmentiphaga litoralis (assembly GCF_048632615.1). Lineage (GTDB taxonomy): Bacteria > Pseudomonadota > Gammaproteobacteria > Burkholderiales > Burkholderiaceae_B > Pigmentiphaga > Pigmentiphaga litoralis_B. The sequence goes on along the minus strand of NZ_CP184479.1, from coordinate 3,648,151 downwards.
TCAAAACGGGTTGTTTCGAGCACTCACTTTCTGTTCTTGGATTTCGACTTCGACAATTCTTGGTACCATTGAATATGGATTCAACTGTCGAAGGATTGGATGATGTTTTGGCAGACATTTACCCAATTTCCTCTGAGCATTCCGCTAACTTGAACGACAGAGCTATTATTGATAGCTTAGACAAGGAAGCGTATAAGCTGGCCTTTATGCGTGCTGACTCGCAGGAAATAATCATCTTCGACGCATTAAGTTCAGGGGAGCAGCAGATTTTGACAATGATTATTAAAGCTGTTGCGCTCGCCAGTGCCGGAACCGTCGTACTCATCGATGAGCCGGAGATTAGCTTACACGTCGCGTGGCAACGAAGACTGCCGGAAGTTTTTCATGCATTATCGGTCGCGCTCGATTGCAAGTTCGTTATAGCTACCCATTCGCCCGTTCTAATCGCCTCCGCCAATAACGACGAAGATTTTTGTTTTCTTATGCGAAACAAACTTCTCACCCTGTTGCTCCCCGAACAGAGGCGATCCGTAGAGTCAAGTTTATTTGAGGGGTTCGAAACGCACACTCCTAACACCCATCACATCCAAGAGCGTTGCGCGGAGATCGTCTCAAAACTCATCGCCGAGACGAGCAATGACGGGGCTGGAATGGCTTTCGAACAGGAGTGTATAAGCCAGCTAAAGGAATTGAAGCTCAAACTAGAACAAAATCAAAGCGTCGATGCTGCCAGAGACATCAGCTTGGTCAGCACAGCAATGGCCGCTATCGACGGACTTACCACGGACGACCCTGGTGCTTAACAGTCAACTTAGAACTCGCCTTCGAAGCGAACTAGTCGCTTACCTACTTCGTCCCCATCGAGTAAAGAAGCACCGTGAGAACGTCAGGTTGAGGCTCAGAGATTTGTATCGGCAAGCTAGTCGTACGCGTGTGGACGGTTGGAAGCTAATTGAAGAACTATCCGCTGCGGATGGCTTTACAAGCCGCGAACTAAAAGCGGCTTTGCGAGACCAGTTGATTAAGCACCAGGCGTCCAGGTGCTGTTACTGCCAACGCTGGTTGGTAAATTCTGCTTATGCTAGGCCTATCGATCATATACTTCCTCGTTCTGCATTCAAACAGTTCTCGTTGCACTTTTGGAATCTTGCTGTTGCCTGCACAGACTGCAATAGTATAAAGAAAGACACCGTCTGGGGGACCATTGATCTGCTGAGTAAAAAATATCCACGCGCAACATCCATAGTCGATTGGTACCACCCAAGATTTCATACGTACGATGAACATGTGCGTTTTGTTCGCATAGAATCGAACGGAGTAGCAGTAGTTATTTTTCTAGGCATTTCGCAACAAGGCAAACACCTCTGCGATGCACTTTTAAGAAAAATCGCCGCGCGAGAGATACTAATAAAGAACAACCCCATACTTACCGATTGCATGGCAGCCCTAGACGAAAACATAGATAAATTATCCGATTCACGATCTAAAAAAATCAGAGATTTCCAGAATGAGCTTACGGAATCATTAGATCGACTAACGCAGCGCTGACTTCGGCTTGATTGAAAAGCTGGAGATACACTTAAAAGTGAGCAGCGCGAGACTCTTATCTAGGTTTACGGCGCAATGATTATTTCAGCATCTAGCCCACCCGCGCGCATGCGCGACCGCCTGCCGCCACCGCGCCATCTTCCTTGCCCTGTCCTCTTCCGACATGGCAGGCTTGAACCTTCGCTCCGCGCGCCAGTTGGCCTGCACTTCTTCCTTGCTGGACCAGAAGCCGACGGCCAGGCCGGCGAGGTAGGCGGCGCCCAAGGCTGTCGTTTCCGTGACGCGGGGACGCACGACGTCCACGCCCAGCAGATCCGCCTGGAATTGCATCAGCAGATTGTTGTGCGACGCGCCGCCGTCGACGCGCAGTTCCTGCAGGTCGATGCCGCTGTCTTTCTGCATGGCGTCGAGCAGTTCGGCGGTCTGGAAGGCAATGGCTTCGACGGCGGCGCGGGCGATGTGGGCTTTGGTGGTGCCGCGGGTCATGCCGACAATGGCGCCGCGGGCGTAGGGGTCCCAGTAGGGGGCGCCGAGGCCGGTGAAGGCGGGGACGAGGAACACGTCGCCGGTGTCCGGGACGCTGGTGGCCAGGGCTTCGACTTCGGGAGAGCTGTCGATGATGCCGAGGCCGTCGCGCAGCCACTGCACGGTGGCGCCGGCCATGAAGATGCTGCCTTCGAGCATGAAGTCGATGTCGACTGGGGAAGCCGGCGCGCCTGCATTGACCGCCGGATCAGACGCGTCAGCACGCACAGCGCTAGGCGCGGCTATGGCTGGGGTCGGCGCGCCAGTAGAAGCCGCCTTCTTTAACCCCCACCCTACCGTGGACAACAGATTGTTGTGAGACACAACCGGTGCCTTGCCCACGTTCATCAGCATGAAGCAGCCGGTGCCATAGGTGTTCTTGGCCATGCCGGGCGTCAGGCACGCCTGGCCGAACGTGGCCGCGTGCTGGTCGCCGGCGACACCGGCGATGGGCACGGCGCCGCCCAGCAGCTCCGGCAGGGTCTGGCCCACCACGCCGCTACTTGGCGCAATCGATGGCAGCAGCGATCGCGGAATCCTCAACATCTCGAGCAACGCATCGCACCAGACCCGGGTATGCAGATCGAACAGCATGGTGCGGGCTGCGTTGCCGTAGTCGGTGCTGTGCACCGCGCCGCCGGTCAGATTCCAGACCAGCCAGCTGTCGACGGTGCCGAAGGCGAGTTCGCCGCGTTCGGCGCGGTCGCGAGCGCCGGGAATATTGTCCAGCAGCCAGGCCAGTTTGGTGGCGGAGAAGTAGGCGTCGACGACCAGCCCGGTGCGGGCCTGGATGAAGTCGCCGTGGCCGGCTTCGCGCAGGGCGTCGCAGGCGGCGGCGGTGCGGCGGTCTTGCCAGACGATGGCGCGGCCGACGGGGTCGCCCGTGGCGCGGTCCCACAGCACGGTGGTTTCACGCTGGTTGGTGATGCCGATCGCGGCGATGTCGGCGGCAGCCACGCCGGCGTTGCGCATGGCGCGGCGGGCGACGGCCAGCTGGCTGGTCCAGATTTCGGTGGCGTCGTGTTCGACCCAGCCGGGGTGCGGATAGTGTTGGGTGAACTCTTGTTGCCCCAGTCCGCGGATGGCGCCGGCGTGGTCGAACACGATGGCGCGTGAACTGGTGGTGCCCTGGTCGAATGCCAGTATGTAGCGCATGCCGTCTCCTTGCCGTGTCGACGTATCGTTTCGGCGATCTTACCTAGACAGACAGCCGTTGGCGCGGCAGGTTACTGACCGATAAGCCAATATGACGTGGCCGGACGCAAACAGCCTGAGCCGAGACAAGCAAAGACGACTTTTCCGAACGACTTGGCCAGCAATCTGCCCGGCACGAAATGCAGGGATAGTGTGTCGATTGGGCAAAAAAATGCCGTGGCGCGTAAAGAGAGCGACCACGGCATTTTTCCAGGCAACCGACAGATGCCGGTGCGCTATTCAACCCTTCAACGCGCCCGCGATATCCGGACTTCCGCGCCCCGGCGCTTCACTTCCAGCCCTTCGGACGGCAGGATCTTCAGGCCTTCCAGCCCCTTGGCATAGCTCGATCCCTGCATCTGCATGACACGGATCTTGTTGCGCATGACAACGGGATTGTGGACGGGCATGCCGAACAGCCAGACTTCGTCAAGGATGCGTGCGGAGTTGTATTCGCCCGTGTGGTGCGCCGTTGGTCCGAGGCACAGCATGTGACCTTCCCGACCAAAGACTGGCAGGCGATCCGTGTCGCATTCGAAGGTCCACGTCGTGCCGCCTTCGTAGCGCCAGCCGGTGTTCAGGTCCCACCACGCATCGCCCTTGGGCAGGTAGACGCGCATTTCCTTGCCGGGCTGGACGGCTGGCACGACCAGCAGGGCCGGGCCGAGCAGGTATTGCAGTTCGTGGTAGTGCGCTTCGGTATCGTCGGGGAAGGCCAGCGCCATGGACCGCTGCACGGGCAGGCCGGTACGCGCCGCGTCTTCGATCGCGCCCAGCACGTAGGGGATCAGACGATAGCGGAACTGCATCCAGGTCTGCGCCTGTTGCAGCACGTCATCGCCAAACGCCCAGGGCAACAGGCCAGGCGTGCCGTGGAAACGGAAGTGCGAGCTGAATACCCCCGCCGCCAGCCAGCGCAGGTAGAGTTCCGGCGTCATGGTGTCGAGCGGGTGTTCCTGCGAGCCGATGTCGTGCGCATGGGACGGCAGGCCGCTCATGCCGACGGTCAGGGCCGCGCGGATCGATTCGGCCAGGCCTTCCCAGGTGTTCGGCACGTCGGTGGACGCCTGCAGCGGCACGCGCTGGCCGGTCGGGAAGACGTCGTGGCTCCAGACCACGCCTTCGGCCGGCGTCTTGTTCCAGGACGCCGCCTCGAACAGACATCGTTTGGCCAGCATGGGGTACACGGTGCGCAGGCGCGCGCCGGTATCGCCGTTGCGGGCGGTGACGTCGTCGGGGATGTCGATTTCGACATCGCACGCGATCGCGTCCACGCCTTCATCCAGGATGGCGCGGTGCTTGTCGCGCCAGAACGTCCAGACATCCTTGTGCGTCAGGTCCAGCAGGCCGAATTCCAGGCCATGGGTGGCCGGGACGCCGGCAAACACCTGGGCGTTGCCGTTGTCGTTGGTCAGCAGCCAGCCCTTGTCTTCCAGCTCGGCAAACATGGGGCTTTGCGTGGTGACACCCGGGAAACCAGGCGCGCAGACACGGGCGTCGACTGCCTTGAACGCGGCCAGTGTCTGGCGCGGATCCGGAAAGCGGGTGGCGTCCCATTCGAACGCCAGCTTGGCCTTGATTTCCCAGCCCGCGGGGGTATCGAGGGACACGACGTCGAAGCCGATGCCACGGGCACGCATCTGCGCCGCCACTTCCGCCACTTCGGCCGGGCTTGCGCCCTTGGCCTGATGCAGCCAGGTGCCCATGCTCCACAGGGTGGGCTGGCCGGCGCGGCCGGTGATCTGGGTGTACTGGTTGAGGATTTCAACCGGTTCGCCCACGAACAGGAACAGGTCGAGCTGACCGTCTTCGATGGCCAGGACATAGTTGTCGGGGCTGAGTTCGTCGGTACCAAGGTGGTGGACCACGCGTTCAACGGTGTTGACGTACACACCCCAGCCGCGCGGGCTCCAGCACAGCGGCAAGGCGCGCGCGACGGGGTCGTCGGTCACCACGGTTTCACAGCGGCGGTCCAGCGCAACAGTGCTTTCGCCCAGGCCGTACAGGGCCTCGTGGGGGTCCAGCGTGAACGCCAGGGCAAAGGCGCCCGGGCGATCGCCGTCGGCCGCCTGCATGCCCAGCGTGGTCAGCGCCGGATCCGGCGACGACACCAGCACCGGCACGTCTTTGCGATATAGCGTGAATCGCAGCGGCTGCGTGGCGATTTCGAGCGCATGTTCGCCCTGCAGGATCTTGAACCCGGGGCGGCCATCGACCGTGACCTCTTCAAGCGTGCCTTCGCCGATCGCTTCGGCGCGCGCCAGCAGGTCGTGCAGCGCGGCCGCGCGCGTGGCCATGCCCGTGCCGGGCTGGCCCGTGGCCGCCGGTCCGCCGATGCACACGCGGAACACGCCCGGCGCGTGCGCTTCGATCAGGAGCGCCTGGCCCCCGTCGGTGGTAAACGAAAAGGCGACCGGGTTGGACGTTTGAAGAGAAAGGGATTCCAGACGCTGGTAGCGGGAGGAGTCGAATTGAAGTGGCACAGGTTCCCTCGATCGCTTTCGGCAGCTTGGCTCACGAGCACCCGCGCGCAGTCGCTTCAACGTCCGGATCGAACCGGACAGGACGCACGCCGACATTCATTTTGCCAAAACCTCTATTTTGACGGATTCGGAGTGTCAAATAAACCTCTGGTGACACCCTGCGCCCCGCCCACGCGTCCCGCCACACTATGCGCCACGGAAAAAAACACCGCAATCGCACCATTTGAGCGAGATCCAACCGCTATTTTCCCATGATTCAGTCGGTTTTCAGCGCCAGCCGATCATTTGAAGCAATTCCCGCTCCAGCATGAGGGGTTCGCCATCAAGCAAGGCGGCGATGATGTCCCCAGCCAGGGCCGACCAGGTCAGCCCGCGCGAGGCATAGCCCGTCGCCAGCCAGATGCCCGATGCAGCAGGCCATTCGCCTACTACGGGCAGCCGTCCGGGCACTACGGCGCGCCATCCGGCCCAGCCGCCCAGGCCGGGCAGGTCACGGGTGACAGGGGCGATGGATGGCAGGAGATTCGTTGCCCGTGTCAGGTTGGCGTCGCTACCTTCAAGCGTGGCGCGGGCCGTGCCGACGTCGTAGACATAGGTACTGCCTGTTACACATTGGCCTTCCACGGAGGGCAAAACATACCCTTCCCCGGCGACGATGCAGCGGGGCGGCGGGCCCCATTCACGGTTCGTCGCCGGCAGGGTGGTGATCTGGCCGGCGACGGCGAGTTGGTCGTCGAAGCGGGTGGGAGTTGGTGCGGGGGCTGCACGCCGGGCGACGACGCGGGTGAGGCGTCGAATTCCGCGCGGCGCAGCAGCTGCGGCGCGCCGGTGCTGTTGGCGATGATGACGACTTCGGCAGCGGCAAGGACGGCGCCGTGGGCGTCCAGGGCTTGCCAGATGTAGGGGCTGGTGGATGGCGGGCGGCTGGGGGCACCGGCCGAAGTCGCGTCGGCGGGGACGTTGGGGGTAGGAGCGGCGGTGGCGGTGGCGGTGGGGGTGGTGGCGGCGGGGGCGGCGGTGGCGGAAGCAGTGGCGGCGGCGGCTGCGGCAGTGGCGGCTGTGGCGGCTGTGGCGTCGGCGCGAGCGGCGGCGGCGCGAGCGGCGGCGGCGGCAGGGGCTGCCGCTCCGCCAGCCGCGGCAATGTCAGACGCCGTGCCAGCCTCCCGCGTTATGTCGACTTGACGTAAACCGTGCACCTGCGCTTTGACGCGGACGATGCCTGGATGGGCCAGAAGCCGCTCGCACAGCGCCTGCGGCCGGACACGCAGGCCGTCCGGGAAGTACAGCCCACCGCGAGGAATGGCGGTGCCGGCAATTCCGGAGGCTTCCTTGGCATCGACCGCCCTCACCCAGTCCGGCGGGAAACCCAGGGCATCCATCGTGGCCTGCAGGTCGGCCTCCTTGGCGACGGACTTGGCCAGCTGCAGGGTGCCGGTGCGGGCAACGACGTCGCCGTCGATCCAGGGCGCCCAACGGGCCAAGGCACGCAAGGCGCCGGCGCGTGTGAGCCGCGCGCGCGCGTTGTCGTCACGGGCGAAGAGCGGCGTCAGCGCGGCGGCGAGGTGGCCCACATTGAGCACCTCGTCGAAGGGAACGCCCTCGGCCGGAACGTTATCGAGCGGGCCCCGGACGCCCGACACCTCGTCCACCACCGATTCCCTTGCCAGCGGCGCGCTTGCCTGGGCGGCACCAAAAGCCCTAGTGCCGCCCGTACCCAAGGCCTCGTCGACCGCCGATCCTCCTGCCATCACCGCGCTCGCCTGGCCGGCGCCAACGTCCCCACTGCCGCTGCCCGCCAGGCTCGGCCCGTGGCCCCCTCCGGCGCGACCACCGTCACTCGCCATCCCCGCAGGGCGAGCGCGTACGCCACATTGGCGCCCGAGATCCCGGCGCCAACCACAATGGCATGCCGTTCCTTGAACACTGGCGGCGGCGGCGACGCATGCCGCGGGACATACCGTGGCGCATAAGTTGCCACCGTCATCACCCGCTTATAGCCAAAGCCAGGATGCTTGCGCACCGCAAATCCGGCCTCGGCCAGGGCGCGGCGCACATCCCCGGCGCTCGACCACGTGGCGGCGGTGGCGCCCGGTGCCGCCAGGCGCGCCAGCGCCTTCATCAACGGGGGCGACCACATTTCGGGATTGCGGGCGGGCGAAAACCCGTCCAGAAAGAAGGCGTCGACGTGCGCCGTCAATTGCGGCACCACGTCCAATGCGTAGCCGAAGGCCAGCGTCAGCGTCAGCGCCCCGCCTTCCAGGTCGATCCGATGCAGCCCGGGCAGCAGCGGCGGCCATTGGGCGATCAGGGTTTCGGCCATGCCGCGCAGATCGCCTTCCAGCTTGCTGGCCAGCAGGGCCGTCATGTGCTCGCGCGAAAAGGGGTGCGCTTCGACCGACACCATGTGCAGTCTGGCCGGCCGGTCGGGATCTGCTCGCCAGGCTTGCCAGAGCGCCAGGAAGTTGAAACCCAGGCCAAAGCCTGTCTCGCACACCGTAAACCGCTTGCGGCCGCGCCAGCGTTCGGGCAGGCCGTTGCCTTGCAGAAAGACGTAGTCAGCTTGGGCGATCGGCCCTTGCACGGCGTGGTAGACGTCGCCATACCGTTCGCTGAACGGCACGTTGGCGGAAGCAAAAGCGGGCTGAGAAGGAATGAGGGGCGTATACACGGGCGCCATGATACCCCTGCAGGCGCGGCTGCCCGCTCACATGCCTGGCGTGATGCCTACTCACATGCCTGCTGACATGCCTGGCGTAATGCCCACCCACGTGCCCGCCGACATACCTGATGCAATGCCTACCCGCACGCCCACCTAGGTGCCTATCAACATGCCCACCGACATGCCTATCGACATGCCCACCGACGTGCCCGCCTTAGTCATCCCACGCGACGCCTCTTGCGGTCACAAAGCCTTCACACTTTGCCCCTTACGCCCTAGTCCAGCCGGACGTAAACTCGGATCATGAGCACACCTACCGCCCCCGCCAAGTCCCCTGCCCTGGATCTTTTTGCCGCGCTCGACGCCGCGGTCACGGCCGCCCACGCCGGCGCGGCGGTGCTGCAGGCCTACGCCCACAAACGCGCCGAACTGGTCATCGATACCAAGGCGCGCAATGACCTGGTGTCGCAGGCCGATCGGGAAGCCGAGGCGGCCATTATCGATGTGCTCAAGGCTCGCACGCCGCAGTTCGGCATCGTGGCCGAGGAAACCGGGGGCACGCCGACGGGTTCCGCCAGCTGGTACATCGATCCACTGGATGGCACCACCAACTTCATTCATTCGATCCCGCATTACGCAGTGTCGATCGCTCTGGTCGCCCAGCCGGGCTGCGCCGTGTGTTTCGGCACCCCCATGACCGAAAGCGGGCCGGTGGTGGCCGTGGTGTACGACCCGGTGCGGGAAGAGATGTTCACGGCCGTGCATGGCGTGGGCGCCTGGCTGAACAGCCATCGTATCCACGTGTCGCGAACCGCGTCATTCAACGATGCGGTGCTGGGCACGGGCTTTCCGTACAGCGACATGTCGTTCAGCGAACACTACATGCCGATGCTGAACGCCGCCATCCACCAGACCCAGGGCGTGCGGCGCAATGGCGCTGCCGCGCTCGACCTGGCCTGGGTGGCCTGCGGGCGATTCGACGGGTTCTGGGAATTGCGGCTGAAGCCGTGGGACGTGGCGGCGGGTACGCTGCTGGTGCGCGAAGCCGGCGGACAGTGCTTCGACGCCATGGGCCGGCACCCCTGGCCGATCGATGGCAACGTGGTGTCGGGGAACAACGTCGTGGCGCCGGCATTGATGGCAATGGTCCAGCCTCATTTGCCGCGGTGATCATTTGCCGCGGTAATCATTTGCCGCGGTAATCATTCGCCGCGGTGATTACCGCACGATCATCAAGCCCACCCGGAACTGGGAACCCGATGCGCGGTTGTAGTCCAGCAGCGTTTCGCCATACCCATTGAAGTACTGCAGGTGCAGGAAGCCGTTCAGGTTGCCCAGGTATTCGCCACGCAGCGGGTAGGCCACGTCGAATTGCAGCGAGCCACGGCCATCGCCCCGGCGGATCACGCTCGACACCATCGGGCCGTCATCCATTGCCCAGCGGATCTGGTAGTCGGTGTGCCCACGATAGTCGGTAATGTCGGGATTGCCTTCGCGTGTCAGGAAGGTTCTCACCTTGGGCGCGAAGCTCAGCGTGCTGCCGTTTTCCAGGCGATAGCGCAGGGCAGGACGGGCGTACAGCGTGTTCACGGCACGGGAAAGCGTGCCTTCCTTGCCGTTGGATTCGTGCTCGAAACCGCCATCGAAGCCCATCGAGAAGCGGCGGTTTTCGGATTCCCAGATGCGGTCCGACAGCCAGAAGAAGCTGGGGCGGTAGCTGCTGTCACGGAACGGCGCGGATTCTTCGCCCAGGTCCCAGATCGACGTTTGTGTGTAGCCGAAGTACAGGTTGTCCTTGAAGCCGGAGCTTCGCGTGCCGGTGGGCTGGAAGAAGCGGTATTTCAGGCTGATCTGGAACTTGGCGTTGAGGTCGCCGCGGCCGCCCAGGCTGAAATACACCGGTTCGTACGACGACAGTGCGCTGCGGAAGCGGTCCAGCGTGGAGCTTTCGAAGCTGGAATTGGCGACCGCGTCGGCCGGGGCCGGGCCCACCGTGGCGTTGCCCGCCACGCCGCCACTGGCTGCGGACACGCCGCTCAGCACGCCCGAATCGGGCACCACGGCCACGGTTTTGCCGTCCAGCGCCTGCTTGTCGGCGTCGATGATCGGGCCGACCGCCGGGGTCGACGCGATGGTGCCGCGTTCGGCGGTGGTGGCGTCCAGCGCCAGCAGCACCGGTTCGCCTTCGATGTTCACGGCTTGCAGGCCCTTGACCTGCTGGGGCACGGTGGCCGTCCAGGTCACGCGCGAGAAGCGGCCCACGGGCAGTTCGATCGCGGCGACGTCCCGTTCCAGCCGCGCGCGCGAGCGGATCACGCCGCCTTCGGCGTTGCGCCACTGCAGCACCAGTTCGCGCGGCGCCACATAGCTCAGGGTGCCGTTGCCGTCGTTGAACAACATGGCTTCGACCTTGACGGTTTCGCCAGGGCCCGCCTGCAGGCGATCCAGGCGGAAAGTGACCGCCGCGTCCGCCGCCAATGGAGCGCCCAGCGCCAGCGCCGCGACGGCCGCGGCTGCGGCCATCGGTATGGTCCGACCGCCCGCGGCAACCCGCTTGTTCAACCTGAAACCCCTGCGCACCATGATGTCCTCGATCTGCTCGAACTGCTGCCAAAACAATAGGCGCCCCGTGTCGGAGCGCCAGCTATTCTAGTGCCGAAAGAAAAACCTGCCCGCATTGACTATTTCAAGACGTTTTTTTGTCTGAATCACGCAATTCCCGGCGAAGAATTTTCCCGACGTTGGTCTTGGGCAGTTCGTTGCGGAACTCCACCTTGCGGGGCCGCTTGTAACCGGTCAGATGCTCTTTGCAGAAGGCCAGCAGGTCGGCTTCGGTCAGCGCCGGATCCTTGCGGACCACGAACACCTTGACCACTTCGCCGGAGTGTTCATCGGGCACGCCCACTGCGGCGCATTCGAGCACCCCCGGATGTTGCACCACGACGGCTTCGACCTCGTTCGGATAGACGTTGAAGCCAGACACCAGGATCATGTCTTTCTTGCGGTCGACGATGCGCACATAGCCGCGCTCGTCCATCACGCCGATGTCGCCTGTCTTGAAGAAGCCATCGGGCGTCATGGCCTTGGCGGTTTCGTCTGGCATGTTCCAGTAACCCGGCATGACCTGCGGTCCGCGCAATGCGATTTCACCCTGGCTGCCGATCGGCACGGGCTGGCCGGCGTCATCGAGCATCAGCACTTCGGTGGAAGGCAGCGGCAGCCCGATCGTGCCGGTGTACTCGCGCACGGTGACCGGGTTGCAGAACGCCACGGGCGACGTTTCGGACAGGCCGTAGCCTTCGCAGATCGGCGTGCCGGTGGCCTTCAGCCAGCGTTCGGCCACGGCCCGTTGCACGGCCATGCCGCCGCCCACGCTTACGCGCAGCGCCGAAAAATCCAGGCTGGCAAAGTCGGGATTGTTGGCCAGCGCATTGAACAGGGTGTTGACCGCCGGGAACAGGGTGAAGGGCCGCTTGCGCAATTCCTTGATCAGGCCGGGAATGTCGCGCGGGTTCGGGATCATCAGGCAAAGGCCGCCGGCGCGCATGCCCAACAGGCCGCACGCCGTCAGCCCGAAGATGTGATACAGCGGCAACGCGCACACGAAGACTTGCTGCGAGCCCCGGGTGCCGGGTGCGTTGCGGATTTCGTCATTCAGCAGCCACGCATCGCACTGCAGGACGTTGGCGACGACGTTCCGGTGCAGCAGCGTGGCGCCCTTGGCCACGCCGGTGGTACCGCCCGTGTACTGCAGGAAGGCCACGTCGTCGGGGGTGATGGTGACGGGCTTGAGGCGCAGACGCGCACCTTCGGACAGCGCGCGCTTGAAGGATACGTGTTGGTCGATCCGCCAGGCCGGCACCAGCTTCTTGATGTGCCGGACGACCAGGTTGACGATCAGTCCCTTGAAGGGTCCGAGCAGATCGCCCATGGACGCGACCACGACATGCTTGATGGGGGTGCGTGCAATCACCTTCTGCAGCGTGCACGCGAAGTTTTCAAGAATGACGATGGCTTCGGCGCCGCTGTCTTTCAGCTGATGTTCGAGTTCGGGCGCGGTGTACAGCGGGTTGACGTTGACCACGGTGTAGCCCGCCCGCAGCACGGCGGCAATGGCCACCGGGTATTGCAGCACATTGGGCATCATGAGCGCGACCCGCGCACCGCGCGCCAGGCCGCGCGACTGCAGCCAGGCGCCCAGTTGCCGCGACAGGCGATCCACCTGCGCATAGGTCAGCACCTTGTCCATGCAGACGAAGGCCTTGCGCTCGGCGAACTTGGTGAAGGACTCTTCCAGCAGATGCGCCAGCGAGGCGTATCGGGTCGGGTCGATCTCGGCCGGGATGCCAGGGGGATATTGCGCGAGCCAGGGTTTATCCATGAAAAGGACTCCTCCGCTTATCGTTGTTGTCGGGACATCGGCACTGGGGCGCAGCACGGGCGCTGCTCATCGTTTCGATGATAGCCCAGAGCGTTTCCAGGCATAGTGGGGAGCGCCCTCACCCCGCGGCCGCCAGGGCCGTCAAGGCGCGCCGCCGTTCGGCCGACGGCAGGTCGGCCAGCGCCCTGACCTCGGCAAAGAAGGGCGCCAGGCTGCCTTGTTGGCACGAGCCGCAGCGTGCGTACAGCGCGCGGAAAGCGGGTACCCACTGATGGTAGGTGGCGACCGAGGCGAAGCGGGCATTGTTGATCTCGCCGGCAAACCAGCCGTCGTAGCCCGGATAGCCCTGCCAGGCGTCACGCTTCAGGGCGTCATACCGGGCGCGCAGGTGAGCCAGGATGGCGGCCTTGGCAGCGCGCCGCTCGGCAATCTGGGTGCCCGACAGGCCAGTCGGATCGGGGCGGGTCGGCGCCTTGGCGCGCCGGGCGTCGGGGCTGTCTTCGCCATACGCCCGTTCCAGTTCCCTGCGGGTGTCGAGCAACAAGGCGATGAACTGACGCTTGCGCCCGGCAAACGCCAGGTACTGATCGCGGATCGGTGCATTCTCGGGCTGCTGCAACCACCGTTCCACGCCGATTTCTTCGACCGTAGTGGCAAAGGATTCGTTGAACATGGTGTCGTTGCGCGCATACACCGTCTGGTGCGCCAGTTCATGGAAGATCAGCCGGGCCACTTCGCCGGCGGGATAGCGGATGAAGGTGTTGACGAGCGGGTCGTCATACCAGCCCAATGTCGAATAAGCCGGCACGCCGCCCACCGTCACTTCCCAGCCGTCGGCCTTCAGGTCCTGCGCCGTGGCGCGGGCGGCGGTCTCGCTGTAGTAGCCGCGATAGTCCAGGCAGCCCACCACCGGAAAGCAGGAGGCTTTCATCCGCAAGGACAGTTCCGGGGTGGCGAATACGTTCCAGACCACGAACGGCCGTTTGACGTCGGCATACCGGGTGTAGCTGTCGTTGTCGGGCAGCCCCAGCGACTGGCTGGCGAAGCGGCGGGCTGCTACCGCCTGCGCCAGCCGGCTGCGCAGGTCGGGCGGCGTAGCCGGATCCGCCAGCACCGCGTCCACGGGGCGCGCAGCCTGCAGCAAGGCCGAATGCCCGCCAACGGACTGGGCGTAATAGCCGATCTGGGCGCAACCGGCCAGCAGGTAAATCGCGGCAGCGGCAGATAGCCAAGGGATGGCGGTCACCAGGCGGCGCACGCTAGCGGGCATCGAGTCGGATCCTTGCACGGTTCGGAGCGCCTAGCGTAGCAGAGGCGCCGCAGCGTCAGGCCGCGATCCGCGGCGCGCCCCGGCTCAAGCGTAGCGGCCCGCTGCGCCCCCGCTTTTGGCCGGGTCGCATTCCGCGGGCACATTGGCCATAATGGGGCTTCGCGCACCGGTGGACGTGGGCGCACCGGCAGCTCAGGTGCACCGCCCTTCCCCGCCGCTGCACGCGCCTGGAGGCCCGCCATGAATCTGCTCGAACCTATCATCCAATTTCAGGAAGAACTGAAAGCCATCCGCCGCGACATCCACGCGCACCCCGAACTGTCCTTCGAAGAAGTCCGCACCGCCGACGTCGTCGCCCGGCAGCTCGAAGCCTGGGGCATCCCGGTTGAACGGGGCCTGGCCACGACGGGCGTGGTCGGCATTGTCAAAGGAACGCGGCCCGGCCACGGTGGCGCGATCGGCCTGCGCGCCGACATGGACGCCTTGCCCATGCAGGAGCGCAATACCTTTGGCCACGCCAGCCGCCACGAAGGAAAAATGCACGCCTGCGGCCACGATGGCCACACCGCCATGCTGTTGGGCGCGGCGCGCCACCTGGCGGCGCATCGCGACTTTGCCGGAACCGTCTACCTGATTTTCCAGCCGGCCGAAGAAGGCGGTGGCGGCGCGCGCGCCATGATGGACGACGGTTTGTTCAGCCGGTTTCCCATGGACGCGGTGTTCGGCATGCACAACTGGCCCGGCATTCCCGTAGGCCAGTTCGCCGTCACGCCCGGCCCGATGATGGCGTCCAGCAACGAATTCGAAATCACCGTGAACGGCAAGGGCGCGCATGCCGCCCTCCCCCACCTGGGCGTCGATCCGATCATGGTGGCGGTGCAGATTGCGCAATCGCTGCAGACCGTCATCACACGCAACAAGAAGCCGGTCGACGCCGCCGTGATCAGCATCACGCAGATCCATTCGGGCAGCGCGACCAACATCGTGCCGAACGATGCGGTGCTGCGCGGAACGGTGCGCACCTTCTCGATGGACGTGCTGGACATGATCGAGTCGCGCATGCGGGCGATCGCCACGCACACGGCCGAGGCCTTTGGCGCGACGGTGGACATGGTGTTCGACCGCAACTATCCGCCGCTGATCAACCACCCGAAAGAAACCGCGTTTGCCGCCAAGGTGCTGGCGTCGCTGGTGGGACCGGATAACGTCAACGCCGAGTGCGAGCCCACCATGGGGGCCGAAGACTTCGCCTTCATGCTGCAGGACAAGCCGGGCTGCTATGTATTCATCGGCAACGGGGAAGGCGACCATCGCGAAGCAGGTCATGGGCTGGGGCCCTGCACCCTGCACAACGGCAGCTATGACTTCAATGATGACCTGCTGCCAGTGGGGGCGACGTACTGGGTGAACCTGGTGCACCAGTGGTTCGGGGCGCATGCCGGGGTAGTGGTAACGGCTGACACTGCCGAGCCCGTGGAAGCCGGCCGCTAAGCGCGCCGGGCGCGGACCTCGGCGCAAGGCGGCGGTCCGCGTGGTGGCGCTCTCACGGCTGCCGCATCGGCCGGGGTCAGGTCATTGGCAGGTTCGGGCCATGGCAGGCTCTGGCCAGGCCATCGACAGTACCGGGGCAAGCTATGACCAGGCTCAGGCCATCGACAGGCCCAGGCCAAGCCGTGACCAGGCTCAGGCCAGCAGAATCACCCGGTAGTCATTCACGTTCGTGAGCGTCGGGCCGGTCACCACCAGGGTCCCTAGCGCATCGAAGTACCCCCACGCATCATTCGTATCCAGCCAGGACTGCGGCGTGATGCCGCGCGCCGCGGCGTCGGCCAGGTGCGCAGTGTCGAACCAGGCGCCGGCATTGTCTTCGCTGCCGTCGATACCATCCGTGTCGGCCGCCAGCGCGGCCACGTTGGGCTGATCACCCAGCTCGGCGGCCAGCGACAGCAGGAATTCGGTGCAGCGGCCGCCGCGCCCGTTGCCTTTGACGGTCACGGTGCATTCCCCGCCTGAAATCAGCGCCACCGGCGCGGTGAACGGCTGCTGGAAGCGCACGACCTGCCGGACCAGCGCGGCATAGACCTTGGCCACTTCGCGGGCTTCGCCCGTGACCGTATCGCCCAGCACCACCGTGCGGATGCCGGCGCGTTCGAATACGGCCGCCCCCGCCTGCAGGCTTTGCTGCGCCGTGGCGATCATGCGGTTGTCGACGCGCTGGAACAGGGGATCGTCGGGCTTGGGTGTTTCGGGATGCTCCCCGCCGCACCGGCCTGCAGCCAGGCGGCCACGGACTCTGGCGTCTCGACCTCGTACCGCGCCAGAATGGCCAAGGCGTCGGCGTAGGTACTGGGATCGGCCACGGTCGGCCCCGACGCGATGGCCGACGGATCGTCCCCCGCCACGTCGGAAATGATCAGGCCCAGCACCGGTGCGCGCGTGGCCGCGACCAGTCGGCCGCCCTGCACCTGCGACAGATGCTTGCGCACCACATTCATGGATTCAATGGGGGCGCCGCTGCGCAGCAGGGCCTGGGTGACGGCTTTCAGGTCGTCCATCGACACGCCCGGCACCGGCAAGGACAGCAGGCTGGACCCGCCCCCAGAGACCAGGGCGATCATGAGGTCATCCGGCCCCAGGTCGCGCGCCAGGGCCAGGATGTCGCGGGAGGCGTCTTCGCCAGCCGAGTCGGGCACCGGATGGGCAGCTTCAAGGCAACGGATCCGCGACAGCGGCAGGCCATGCTTATAGCGGGTCACCACCACGCCCGACAGGGGGCGTCGGCTGGCCACGCGTTTTCCACGGCGCGCGCCATGCTGGCGGCGGCTTTTCCTGCCCCGACCACCACCGTCCGGCCCTTGGGCGGCGAAGGCAGATGCGCGGCAATGACACACAGGGGGTCGGCGGCGGCCACGGCGGCCTGGAACGATTCGAGCAGGAGCGTTTGCATGGCGGAATGGGGTCTTGGAGTTGTAAACGCCAGCGTTAGCGCCATTTTCTAGTCATCTGTCGGCTAACATGGCGGGCTTGAGGAGACACCGGCATGCGGCATTTTGACACACTGAACGAACTGATCGACCACGTCGGAACCGAGGTCGCCGTCAGCGATTGGCTCGTGATCGACCAGTCGCGGATCGATCGGTTCGCGGACGCCACCGGCGACCACGCCTGGATCCATGTCGACGCCGACCGCGCGGCCAGCGGCCCTTTCGGCGTGCCGGTCGCGCACGGCTTTCTGACGCTGTCCCTGATCCCGCTGTTCGCTGCCACCGCCATGCACATCGCCGACGTGGTGACCGGCGTCAATTACGGATTGAACCGCGTGCGGTTCGTGTCGCCCGTGCAGGTCAATAGCCGTCTGCGTGCGCGTTTCACGCTGATGTCGATCGACATGTTGCCCGAGACGGCCGGTCAGCGCGGCGCCCAGGCTGTATGGGCGATCACCATCGAGACCGACGGCGCAGGCAAGCCGGCCTGTCTGGCCGAGTTCATTGCACGATATGGGGTGTGATCTGGCGCGGACCTGAACCGCGCCGGATCACACCGGATCCTTTCTTTCTCTCGAACTTGACCGTTATGCCACATGACGGCGCCCGGCGACGCGCCGTGCCCGTCGAGTGAATGTTCCATCGCCAGTCACCCATGCTGGCATTCACTGAGTTGCACCCTGCCATGATGTTCCCGCCCTTGCGCCTCCGGGCTGCAGCCGGCACCTTTGCCGCCGTTGCCGCTTCGATGGCTTTGACCGGACCGGCCGTTGCGTCGGCCCCGGATCTATCTCCCTTTCCCCGCGCCATTGCCGACATCCGGCCGGGTGCCGTATTGCACCTGCGCATCGACGAATTGCGCCCGACCCAGCCTGCCGTCGGCTATGACCAGGTCTACGCGACGCTGGAACGCTACCGGCGCAGCCCGCAGGACAAGTTCGACGACTACTGCTTCTACAACGGCCAGCGCGGCGTCCGGGCGTTTGACCCGGCCAGGTCACGCATCGACGATCCGGCCAGCTTTGCCTGCAAGCAGGACGCGCCCGACGCGGCCTCGCCGCATGCAGCGACCCTGTACGGCGTGGTGATCGGCCCGGGCGGCAGGTTCTACCTGCAGTCCGGCCACCATACGGCCGTCGCGCTGACGTCCTTGCCTGACGGCGGCAGTCACGTACGCATGACGGTGCGGGTCGAGGAAAACTACAGCTTGATGATCCCGGGGGCGGCTTCTGGACACGAATGGCGGCCGAACGGCGCGTCTGGCTGCGCAACGCGCAAGGGCAGATGATTGCGCCCGAAGCGCTGCCACAGACCTTTCGCCTGGTCGACCTGCGGGATGACCCGTATCGAAGCCTGGTGTTCTTTACACGCGACATCGGGTATGTGCGTCCGCAAGGCGGAACGCCGCACGTCGAAATGGCGTGGGCGTACTGGCTGCGCAAACGGCGCGACCCTGACCTGTCGGCCTACCGGCTGGACGATGTGGCGTCATATCGGGATGCGGTGATCGCGGCCGCGCGCAAGATGGTGGCATTGCGCGACAACGACATCCTGGTGGACCGCATGACGGCCTTGTCACTCGGCAAGTTGCCAAGCTTCGACGCCAAGGACGGGCTCAGGAAAGTGGCGCGCGAGGGCAGCGCCACTCAGCCTCCCGGCGCCCTGGTCGACGCCGTCCTGTACAAGCAGCGGTTCGTCGAGCCGTAAAGCGGCCCGCTGACCGAGCCGCGTTCACAGGCCGCGCTGGCGATGGCAGGCGCCGCCGGGGCCCGGCCTGCCTTCAGCCCGCGACGATCGCGGCAATGGCGTCGCCGACCTCCGTCGTCTTGGCCGTGCCCTTCATGTCGCCCGTTCGCGGGCCGTCAGCCAGCACCTTTTCGATGGCGGCCAGGATCACGTCGTGCGCTTCTCGGTAGCCCAGGAATTCCAGCATGAGCGCGCCCGACCAGATCTGCGCGATCGGATTGGCGATGCCCTTGCCGGCAATATCGGGCGCCGAACCATGAACGGGTTCGAACAGCGACGGAAAGTTGCGGTCCGGATTCAGGTTGGCCGACGGCGCAATGCCGATCGTGCCGGTGCAGGCCGGGCCCAGGTCGGACAGGATGTCGCCGAACAGGTTGGATGCGACCACCACGTCGAACCAGTCGGGGTGCTGCACGAAGTGTGCGGTCAGAATGTCGATGTGGAATTTGTCGACCTTGACGTCGCCATAGTTGGCCGACATGGCTTCGACGCGTTCGTCCCAGTACGGCATGGTGATGGCGATGCCGTTCGACTTGGTGGCCGACGTCAGGTGCTTCTTGGGACGCGACTGGGCCAGTTCAAAGGCGAACTTGAGCACCCGGTCGACGCCAGTGCGGGTCATGACCGTTTCCTGGATCACCACTTCGCGGTCGGTGCCTTCGAACATGCGGCCGCCCACGCTGGAGTACTCACCTTCGGTGTTTTCGCGGACGACATAGAAATCGATGTCGCCGGGTTGGCGGTTGGCCAGCGGCGACGGCACGCCCGGCATCAGACGAACCGGGCGCAGGTTCACATACTGGTCGAATTCGCGGCGGAACTTGAGCAGCGAGCCCCACAACGAGATGTGATCGGGCACCGTTGCAGGCCAACCCACCGCGCCAAAGAAGATGGCGTCGTGACCGCCGATCTGCGCCTTCCAGTCGTCCGGCATCATGGTGCCGTGCTTGGCGTAGTAGTCGCAGGACGCAAAGTCGAATTCGTCAAAGCTCAAGTCGATGTTGAAGCGCTGCGCCGCGGCCTTCAGTACCTTGATGCCTTCGGGCATCACTTCGGTGCCGATGCCGTCGCCGGGGATCACTGCAATACGGTGGGTCATGGAAAAGTCTCCTGGAAAGCGGGGATTTGCGTTGAAGTGCAATTCGGGGAACCCATCGGGTTCCGGTTCGATGGGTTGTGCGGGTCGGTCGTGTGAAGCGGTCGTGTGGATCGGTTGCGCGGATGAAAGGCCGCGCGCCCCGGCGCGCCTTGCCCGGGTCAGTTCTTGAAGAAACCGAGCACCTCGGGTAGCAGCAGGTCGGGCGCTTCTTCGGCCAGGTAATGGCCACAATCAATGGCGTGGCCGTCCACGTCGTTGGCAATGGCTTGCCATAGACCCAGCACGTCGAAGTGCCGCGCCACGACGCCTTTGGCGCCCCACAGCACCCGCAGCGGGCACTGCACTTTTTCACCCGATGCACGGCCGTCACGGTCGTGGTCCAGGTCAATGCCTGCCGACGCGCGATAGTCTTCGCAGATCGCATAGGCCCAGCCCGTTTTGCGGGCGCAGCGTTCGTATTCGGCCATGGCGGCATCCGTGAACGGCGCCAGGCCCGCATGCCGTCCGCCCATGACCGAACGGATGTAGAACACGGGGTCGGCTTCCACCATGCGATCGGGCAAGGGGGCGGGCTGGACCAGGAAGAACCAGTGGAAATAGGCCTGCGCAAAGCCGCGCGTGGTCTGGTCGTACATGTCCAGCGTGGGCGCGATGTCCAGCAGCATCATCCGGTCGACACGCGCGGCGTGATCCAGCGACAGCCGGTGCGCGACGCGGGCGCCGCGATCGTGGGCAAGCACCTGGAAACGCTCGTGGCCCAGATGGGTCATCAACGCGGCCAGATCCTGCGCCATGACGCGCTTGCTGTAGCCGTGGTGGTCATCGCCACCCTGTGGCTTTTCGCTGTCGCCATAGCCGCGCAGGTCCGCCGCCACGCAGGTGAAGCGCGCGGTCAGGGCCGGCCACAGCTTGTGCCACATCACATGGGTTTGCGGATGGCCGTGCAGGAGAAGCAGCACCGGACCCGTGCCGGCCTGGCGGAACGCGATGTCGACGCCGTTGACCGCCACGTGCTGGACGGGCAGGTCGAACAGGGAATCGGGAGCAACGGTGGCAGTCATGAAAGGCCCTGGAGATAGGAGTTGCTGTCGTGGACGACAAGGAGTCAAGGCGTACCTGGCGATGAGGCGCAAGGGCAAGGCCGCATTTCTGGATGCCGCCGCCCCGGCGTTACCACCGCGTATCCGGCGCGTCACGACAAGTGCATGGGACACATTCTGGCACGGGCATAATGCGCGTGCCGGAAAACCATTCATTCCTAACATTCACAAATCTTGCGTGCATAGCCCTGGAACCATGACGATGGCGAACGAATCCGACCTGGCTTTCTTCACCCTGCTGGCACGGCAAGGCAGTCTGACCGCCACCGCGCGGGAATTGGGGGTGACGCCGGGCGCCGTCAGCAAACGGCTGCAACAGCTGGAGCGGCGATTGGGGGTGCGGCTGGTGCAACGCACCACACGCAGCATGAGCCTGACGCAAGAAGGCGAAACCTATCTTGGGCATGCGCAGCGCATCCTGGCCGACATCGATGCGGCCGAAGCCTCCATTGCCACCGCGCACCATCAGCCCAGGGGCCTGCTGCGGGTCAATGCCACCTTTGGTTTTGGCCGCGCGCATCTGGTCCCCGCCATGACCGCGTTTGCCCGCCAATACCCCGACGTGCAACTGCAGCTGCAATTGACCGATGAACCGCTGGATCTGGCGGATCAGGCATTTGACTTGGGCATTCGGGTGGCGCCCCTGGCGGATACGGTCCTGGTCGCCCGGCGGATCGCGCCGAACCGTAAATTGCTGCTGGCGTCACCGGACTACCTGGCCGCCCACGGCATGCCCGACAAACCGGCGGACCTGGCGCTGCATCAGTGCCTGGTGATCCGCGAAAACCATGATGCCTATGCCCTGTGGCGGCTCGGGTCGGGACGACTGGCGCGCACGGTGCGGGTCCAGGGTGCCCTGTCGTCGAATGATGGCGAGGCCGTGCGCCAGTGGGCGCTGGCGGGCCTGGGCATCATCATGCGGTCGGAATGGGACGTGGCCGCCGACGTGAAGGCCGGACGGCTGGTGGAAGTGCTGCCTGCGTGGAAACCCGCGCCGGCCGACATTTTTGCGGTGTACCCGGAGCGGGAACGCGTGCCCGCCAAGGTCAAGACCTTCGTGGACTTTCTATGCGCAAGCCTGGGAGACGTACCGCCCTGGCGGCGGTGACGACCCATGGCTGAATGAGACAGCGACCCGCCGCTGAATAAGACAACGACCTGCCGCTGAATGGATACAGCGAACCCCAGCGGAGGAGGACGACATTCCCGGCGCCCTCCTCCGTCCTGTCAGTGCTGCAGGATCTTCGACAGGAACTGCTTGGCGCGGTCCGACCGTTCTTCGGTCGGGCTGAAGAAAGCTTCTTTCGAGCAGTCTTCCACGATCTTGCCGGCATCCATGAAGATGACCCGGTGCGCCACTTTGCGGGCAAAGCCCATCTCGTGCGTCACCACCATCATCGTCATGCCTTCCTTGGCCAGGTCGACCATCACATCCAGCACTTCATTGACCATTTCCGGGTCGAGCGCCGACGTGGGTTCGTCGAACAGCATGGCGATCGGGTCCATGGACAAGGCGCGGGCGATTGCCACACGCTGCTGCTGGCCGCCCGACAACTGGCCCGGAAATTTGTCTTTGTGCGCCTGCAGGCCCACACGATCCAGCAGTTTCAGGGCGCGCACTCGGGCTTCTTCCTTGCCGCGCTTGAGCACCTTGACCTGCGCCAGCGTCAGGTTGTCCGTCACGGTCAGGTGGGGAAACAGCTCGAAATGCTGGAACACCATGCCGACGCGCGAGCGCAGCTTGGGCAGGTCCGTCTTGGGATTGGCGACGGAAATGCCGTCGACCTCGATGTCGCCTTTCTGGATCGGTTCCAGCGCGTTGACCGTCTTGATCAGGGTCGACTTGCCCGAGCCCGACGGCCCGCACACCACGACGACTTCACCCTTGGCGATGGAGGTGGTGCAGTCGGTCAGGACCTGGAAGGAACCGTACCACTTGCTGACGTTCTTGATCTCGATCATGTCCGAGACTCCGTAAAGAAATGGGTAGGCAATAGGGGGTCAGCGGATGATCGCGACGCGTTGCTGCAGGTGCTTCACGAGTTTCGATGCGCCAAAGCAGATGATGAAATACACCAATGCGGCAAACACATACATTTCGACCAGCCGGCCGTCGCGCTGCGCCACTTTCGACGCCGCGCCCAGGAAGTCCGTGATCGACAGCACATACACCAGCGACGTGTCCTGGAACAGCACGATGGTCTGCGTCAGCAGGATCGGGATCATGTTGCGGAAGGCCTGAGGCAGGATGACGGTCGCCATGACCTGCCAATAATTCAGCCCCAGCGCATAGCCTGCCCACGCCTGTCCGCGCGAGATCGACTGGATCCCGGCCCGCATGATTTCGCAGAAGAAGGCCGCCTCGAACATCGTGAAGGTGATGACCGACGACCAGTAGGCGCCCACCTGGATGGGCGTGCTGGAACCGATGATCCACGCGCCGATGTAGGGCACCAGGAAGTAGAACCAGAAGATCACCAGCAGCAGGGGCAGTGAGCGCATCAGGTTCACGTACGTGCCCGCCACCCCCGATAGCACCTTGTAGGGCGACAGCCGCATCATCGCCAGCAAGGTGCCGAAGATGACGCCAAAAAGGTTGCCGTGACGGTCAGCGTCAGGGTGAAGACCATGCCCTCTTTGAACAGATAGGGAGCGGTCCGCCAGATGGTATCGAAGTCGAAATTTTCAAACATGGCTCGCTCCGATCAATGGCCGCCGGCGTTCTGCCGGGGCCCGCTGAAACCTGGAATCGCAACGCGCTGCTCGACCCACCGCATGCCGAACACCACGCACAGGCTGATGCACAGATACAGGATGGTCGCGGCCGTGAAGGCCTCGAACACCTGGAAGCTGAATTCCTGCATGGACCGTGCGCGGCCCGTGATTTCAAGCAGCCCGATCGTCAGGGCGACAGACGAGTTCTTGATGATGTTCATGAACTCGGACGTCATGGGCGGCAGCACCACGCGATACGCGATGGGCAGCAGCACGTAGCGATAGGCCTGGAAGCCGCGCATGCCCAGCGCCGTCGCGGCCATGCGCTGGCCGCGCGGCAGCGACTGGATGCCGGCACGCACCTGCTCGGCCACCCGCGCGGACGTGAAGAAACCAAGACAGAGGACGGCGGGGATGAAGGAACCCCAGGGTGGCGGCACTTGCTTCATGGCGTCGCCCATCGATTCGGGCAGCGCTTCGGGCAGCACGAAGTACCACAGGAACAACTGCACCAGCAGGGGAATGTTGCGGAACAGTTCGACGTAGGCATTGCCCAGGCGGACCGCCCATTTGGATTGCGTGGTCCGCATGACGCCGACCAGCGAGCCCAGCGTGAAGGCGATGACCCAGGCCAGCAAGGCCGTGGACAGGGTCCACCACAACCCCGAGATCATGGTGTCGAGATAGGTGCCCTGGCCGTCCGGGGAAAGCTCCCAGAAGATCTTCCAGTTCCAGTTGTAGTTCATGGCGTTTCCTGCGGGGTGGATTCGTCAATCGGGAGATGCCCCGGCGATGCCCATAAACACAGAGGACCCGCGGTGGGTCCTCTGTGAGCCAGGCGTCGTCGGGTGGATCCGGAACGCGTTGGAAGTGGCTTTACATGTAGTCTTTGCCGTCGCCCGAATCGGTGGGCTTGGCAATGACTTTTTTCAGCTGTTCGCTCATGGGAACGTTCAGGTTCAGGTTACGCGGCGGAATGGGCTGATTGAACCACTTGGTGTACAGCTTGGTCAGTTCGCCGGACTTCATCAGGTCGGTCACGGCCTTGTCGACCACCTTCTTGAAGGCGTCGTCACCCTTGGGTTCGATGATGCCGTACGGTTCGACCGTGTAGGGCTTGGTGCTGATCATGTAGGTCTTGGGCGACTTGGAACCCGCCACCAGGCTGTACAGCAGGATGTCGTCCATGAAGAACGCCGCGGCACGGCCGCTTTCGACCATCAGGAAGGCTTCGGCATGGTCTTTGGCGGGAATGATGTTCATGCCCAGATTGTCCTTGCCGTTCGTTTCGGTCAGCCACTTCAGGTTGCTGGTGCCGGCGGTGGACACGACCGTCTTGCCCTTGAAGTCGGGCAGGTCATTGAGCTTGGCGCTGGTCTTGGCGACGAACCGCGTGGCCGTCACGAAGGTGGTGGGCGCGAACGAGACTTGTTGCTGGCGTTCGGTGTTGTTGGTGGTGGAACCACATTCCAGGTCCACGGTGCCGTTGGCGATCAGCGGCAAGCGGGTGGCGGACGTGACGGGTTGCAGCTTGACGTTGATCTTTTGCAGCTTCAGTTCGGTCTTGACGGCATCGGCAATCCGGTTGCAAATGTCCATTGAATAGCCGATCGGCTGTTGCTTGTCGTCCAGATACGAGAACGGAATGGACGAATCGCGGTGGCCAAGTGTGATGGTTCCCGTGTCCTTGATTTTCTTGAGGCGGCCAGTCAGTTCCTGCGCGTGGACGGAGCCCGCGGCAAGGGTCAGCGCGACGGAAAACAGCACGATGGACTTCTTCATGAAATCGCCTTCCTGTAGATGGGGTTCGGACGAGTGTAGCAAACAACGAACGGAAAAAAGCCAGGGAATTGTTGCGACTTCAGTCGTTGCGAAGCTGCGAAATTCCTTGCGAATGTCGTTGTGTTGCGACCCTTCGTCCAGCCCCTGCATCACACCGGAAAATGACGTGCTGCAGTGGGCAGGCGCCCACTGCGCTGGCGCGCGCCCGAGGTCAGTGCGCCACTTCTTCAGGCGGGGGCGGCGGCACTTCCGACGAGTCGTTGATCGGTGCAGCGGGCACCACATCGGGGACGACCGGACGGACGTAACGATAGGGTTTGGTGAGAACTTCCGGACGCAGCAATTGCGCCAGGGTGGCCTCGTCCATCAGCCCCAGTTCGAGCACCAGTTCCGACACCGAACGCCCGGAACGAATGGCTTCGCGGGCAACGCGGGTAGCCGCTTCGTAGCCGATGACCGGATTGAACGCGGTGGCCAGACCGGCCGAGCGCTTTACCGCATCCAGCAGCTTGTCGCGGTTGGCCGTGATGCCCGAGACGCAGTTGCGCGCCAAGGTGGTGCAGCCCGCTTCCAGGTGCGAAATGCTTTTGACCAGGCTCCAGGCGATGATCGGTTCGAACGCATTCAGCTGCAATTGCCCGGCTTCGGACGCCATGGTGACGGTCATGTCGTTGCCGATGACTTCAAAAGCGATCTGATTGACGACTTCCGGAATGATCGGGTTGACCTTGCCCGGCATGATGGAACTGCCTGCCGCGCGTTCGGGCAGGTTGATTTCGTTCAGTCCCGATTGCGGTCCGGACGACAGCAGACGCAAGTCGTTGCAGGTCTTGGACAGCTTGCACGCAATACGCTTCAACACGCCCGACATCTGCACGAAGGCGCCGGTGTCTTGCGTGGCTTCGATCATGTTGGCGGCGCGTACCAGCGGCAGGCCGGTGATCTCGGCCAGGTACTTGACGGCCAGCGGGCTGTAGTCAGGATCCGTGTTGATGCCGGTACCGATGGCGGTCGCGCCCAGGTTGACTTCGACCATCAGGGCGCGGGCTTCGCTCAGGCGCAATTCGTCTTCGCCCAACATGACGGCGTAGGTCAGGAATTCCTGACCCAGGGTCATGGGCACGGCGTCCTGCAACTGCGTACGGCCCATTTTCAGCACGTCGTCGAATTCGTGCGCCTTGGCTTCGAAGGCCTGGCGCAATTCGGCCATGGCGGCCAGCAGGCGTTCGATGGCGAAGCAGGTGGCGATACGCAGCGCGGTCGGATAGACGTCGTTGGTGCTTTGCGAGGCGTTGACGTCCTGGATCGGGTGCAGGACCTCGTAGCGGCCCTTGTCGTGGCCAAGCAGTTCCAGCGCGCGATTGGCGATGACTTCATTCGCATTCATGTTGGTGGACGTACCCGCGCCGCCCTGGATCACGTCGACGACGAACTGGTCGGCCAGCGCGCCGTTCATGATCTCTTCGCAGGCCTGCACGATTACGGCGGCGCGTTCCGGGGCGATCACGCCAAGGTCGCGATTCGCCCGGGCAGCGGCTTGCTTGACGCAGGCCAGTGCGCGCAACAGATCGGGCTGCGCGCCGATCGGGGTACCGGTGATGGGGAAGTTTTCCTTGGCCCGGAGCGTGTGGATGCCCCAGTAGGATGCTGCGGGAATGTCGCGTTCGCCCAGCAGATCGTGTTCGATCCGGAAGGCTTTGATCTGGCCTGCATTGCTCATTGCGGTTCCATCGGCTGCGGCCGGCGCACGGTGCGCCGGCCATGCAGACACTATAGGGACCGCTCGCTACGGCGCGCCAATGCTATTCCAACATGAGCCAATGCCGTTTGTGCATTGCAGGGCGGCGCGGGCCGCGGCGGGATGCTTGCCTCATCCAAATGCCGCAGCCAGATGCCGCAGCCGGATGCAGTATCCAGATGCCGCAGCCAGACGGAGCAGCCAGGTGCAGTATCCGGGTGCCGCAGCCGCAGGCAGCTCCGTCAGACGTCGCCGGCCTGTTGCGCATTCAGGTAGGCCCACAAGGCGTTGACCACCGGCTTGCCACCGCCGCCTGCGGGATGTTCGCGATACAGACGGATTTCCATCGTCTGGGTATAGGCTTCGCCCGCGCAGGCGAGCCGCTGCGCCGCCAGGTCGTTGCGCACCGCGCTGTCGGGCAGGAAGGCCACGCCATGTCCCGCCAGGACCATGACCTTCAGCGCTTCCGCCATGTCGGTTTCATAGCGTTGTTCCAGCGCGGGCCGCGGCTTGGCTTCCGACAGGATCAGTTCGGCGATCCGCCCCAGGTAGGCATTGGGCGTGTAGCCCAGGTACGGTGTGGGCCGGTCGTTCTTGCCGTCCAGCGCATATTCGGGCCGGCCGTCGGCGGTGCGGCGTGCATAGGGATAGACGGTTTCGGTGCCCAGCACCAGCATGTCGTAATGCCGGGGATCCAGCTGGACCGGAAGGCGCGGATTCCAGTACACCATGGCCAGATCGCTGCCGCCCTGCACCAGGCTCATGGCCGCGTCGTGCACATTGAGCGCCTGCAGCCGCGTGCTGAAGGCAGGGGCCGCGCCACCGGCCTGGATCCGGCTCAGCCAGCTTGGAAAGAAGGTCAGCGACAGGGTATGCGGCACCGCAAAGTCAATGATCTCGCGCGAGGCCGGACGCATGCCGCGCAGCATGGCCCGGGTTTCGTCCAGCCGGGCCAGCATATCGATGGCTTCGGCGCGGAAGGTTTCACCGGCGGACGTGAGCCGCGTCGGGTAGACCGCGCGATCGACCAGATCCGTGCCCACCCAGGCTTCCAGCGCCTGGATACGCCGCGAAAACGCCGGCTGCGTGATGTGGCGCAATTCCGCTGCGCGTGAAAAGGACCGCGTGTCGGCAAGCGCGACAAAATCTTCCAGCCATTTGGCTTCCATGGTGTTCCCTGGCGAGTTGGCGAATTGTAGGCGATAGCCGGTGCGCGCCGCGCGAGGTCAGCGAAGACGCCAGCCACGACGTCAGCCACGACGTCGGCCAAGACGTCAGCCAGGACATCAGCCAAGAAATGAGCCACTACACTGAAGGCCTTTGCACGCACCCAGGATTCGTCATCGTGACCGACTCGACCACCGCTCCCGCCCTTCCGGCCGCCGACCGCCTGCCCGATGCCCAGCCCGTGCTGCGCATGGTGCCGATGCGTTCCGACGCCAATTTCCACGGCGATGTGTTCGGCGGATGGATCATGGCGCAGGTGGATATTGCGGGATCGCTGCCCGCCGTCAGTCGCGCGAATGGCCGCGTGGCCACCGTGGCCGTGACGTCCTTCGTATTCAAGCAGCCCGTGTTCGTGGGCGATCTGGTCAGCTTCTACGCCAAGGTCATCGCCACGGGCCGCACGTCGGTCACCGTGGCGGTGGAGGTGTATGCCGAGCGGATCCGGCTCGACGCCGAGGTGGTGAAGGTGACGGAAGCGACCCTGGTCTACGTTGCCACTGACGAGTCGCGCCAGCCCCGCCCCTTACCAGACGTTACGGCACCCAGGGTCCCCCCGCTGGACACCCTGGGGGAATAGTGGCAAATTGACTCCAAGGAAAACAGGTTTTCCGGAGCCCGCCGGCACAGGTGGGCCATGACAACGACATCCCATCGCGGCCGGTGGTGATCTGCTTCCGGCCCAAGAAGGAGACACATCATGGAACTGGCCAACTCACGTTTCGTTCCGGCGTCGCAGCAGCGCACCTGGAACAAACTCATTGCTCCTGAAACCCTCAAGGTCTGCATTACCGGTTGCGAGACGCTGGAACGCGTTGCCGACAACGAATACCTGGTTGGCCTGCGCGCCGATGTCGGACCCGTCCACGCGCGCTTCAAGGGCCGGCTCAAACTAACCGACATGAAGCCGCCGCATTCCTATCATTTGCAGTTCGAAGGGGAAGGCGGGCCGGCGGGGTATGCCAAGGGGGATGCCGACGTGGTGCTCGAGCCCGAAGGCGAAGGCACCCGTTTTGCGTACAAGGCGCATGCGGATCTGGGGGGCAAGCTGGCCCAGCTGCGGCCCGACCAGGCGGAAAAGATTGCCCGCAAGATGACGGACAACTTCTTTTCGCTGTTTTCGGTCTGCGCCGACAAAACCTTCGAGCGCAACGAGCAGGCCAGGGTCGTGAAGGTGCCGGTGGAACCCGACCCCGTGGTGGCGGCGCACCGCAGCGAGATGCTGTCGAAGGTGTCATGGCTGGTGGTGCCAGGCGTGATCATGGCGATCATCGCGTATCACACGTTCATGCACTGAACGGCCCGCAACCAGCCCAAGAACTCCGCCCGCGTACATACAGGCGTTGCATCCAGGGACCCGCCCGCTCACATGCGGGCGCCGCCTCCCGAAAGCCGCCCGCCTACATGCGGGCGTTTTTCATCCGGATCTGGCTGGACAGCGCCACGGTGGCGATACAGAACAGCACCGCGATCACCATGCCGATCTTGACCCCGCTCAGCACCGACGTGCGCGCGATGATGATGCCCACGGCCGCGGTGCCGATCGCGCTGCCCAACGTGCGGGTCGTCTGGATCAGGGCCGAGGCGACGCCCACGTCGCGGCGGTCGGCAATCATCTGCATGAACAGGGTCAGGTTGGGCACGATGAAGCCGAGCCCCAGGCCGCTGATCGAAAAAGCGACGACCGCGAACCACGTTGCGCTGCCACGTTCCAGCGTCATGATCCCGAAGCAGCCCACCGCCAGCACGATCGCGCCCAGCATCATGAGCCGCTGCGGCTGCGACTGGCGCGGGAACAGGCGGCCGTTGATCACGCTGCCGATCGGAATGCAGGCCACCAATGGCGCCAGAATGCCGCCCGCCTGCGACGGCGTCATGCCGACTTCGACCTGCAGCAGCAAAGGGCCGTAGTACATCAGCGTGAACATGACCGATCCCATCATCAGGCCGACCAGATTCAATAGCCGGGACTCCCGCGTCTTGAGCACCTGCAGCGGCAGCATGGGCGATGCGACGCGGCCTTCGTAGGGGATCAGCGCGGCGATGGCGACGGCGCCGACCAGCGCCAGCACCCCTGCCAGCAGGGGCCTGGAGACTTCGCCAAAGCCCAGTTCCAGCGCGGCCATGGGCGCGCCGACCGCTACCGCGAGCAGGACGCCGCCCAGCCAATCGATGCGCGGGCGCACCGTGTGCACGGGCGTCAGCCGCGGAAAATAGACCCACAGCAATGCGAAGGCCACGACGGCCATCAACGGGGTGACGAAGAAAGCGGCGCGCCAATTGATGGCCTCGGTCACGGCGCCGCCGATCAGCGGGCCCACGCCGCTGGCAACCGCAAACGCCGTTGAAATCAAGGCCTGCCATTTCACGCGCCGCAGCGCGTCGGGAAACAGGTCCGCGGGCGCGGCAAACGCCGTGGCGATCATCATGCCGCCGCCTATCCCCTGCAACGACCGCGCGCCGATCAACTGCGGCATGGATTGCGATATCCCGCACAGGATAGAACCCAGCGCGACGATGCCGATCGAGACGAGAATGAAGGTCTTGCGTCCATACAGGTCCCCCAGGCGCCCGAAGATCGGGATCATGATGACCGAGGACAGCAGATAGCCTGTGCCTACCCATGCATACAACGCCATGCCGCCCAGTTCGGTGGCAACCTTGGGCAACACCGTGCCGACAATGGTCGCATCGAGCGCGACCAGGACGACGACTGCGCACACGCCCAGGACGGCGAGCAGCAGTTCACGGGGGTTTTCGATCGGGGCGGCGTGGGGCGGTGCGGAATTCGCAGCGCGGCCATTGGGGCCGGCGGGTGCGCCTGCCGGTGTGGGTCGTATGTCGGGCATGGAGGCTAGAGGATACTCCCGGCCAGAAGACTTCCCAAGCCGCTCTAACAAATCCTAGCGTTTACGGTTAACCGCCCCGGGGCCGGTTCACGAACGCCCTGAAGGCGGCCCTGGCCTCGTCGCTGTGCAGCAGGTCGGCAAACACGGCGGCTTCATCCTGGATCTGCCGCGCCACGCCGGCCGCATCGCCCTGCTTCATCAGCCGCTTGGTTTCGCGCACGGCGGTCGGTGGCAACGCCGCGAATCTTGCCGCCTGCACGCAGGCAAAGTCGAACACGTCATCGGGCGGCAGCAGCCGGGTCGCCAGGCCCATCGCCAGGGCATCCACCGCGCGTATCGGTTCGGACAGCAGCAACGCTTCCGCCGCGCGGGCATGCCCGATACGGGCCGGCACCAGGCGGCTTGCCGCGAATTCCGGACACAGGCCGAGCTTGACGAAAGGCATGGCCAGCAGCGCATCGCTGGCCAGGTACACCAGGTCGCAATGCAGCAGCATCGTCGTGCCGATGCCCACGGCCATGCCGTTGACAGACGCAACGACCGGCTTGCGGGCCGTGGACAGCGCCTGCATGAAGCCGAACACCGGCGCGTCAGGGCCGGGCGGGTTGGCCAGGAAGTCTTCCAGGTCATTGCCGGCCGTGAAAGCCTGGCGGTCGCCATGCAGCAACATGGCCGCGATCCCATCGTCGGCTTCCGCATCCATCACGGCCTGCGCTAGACGGGCATACATGTCACCCGTCAGCGCGTTCTTTTTCGGGCCGCGCAAAGCCGATCCGCGCGACACCATCCACCTTGGCTATCGAAATGCCCACGCGCCTCTCCTGGTTGGCCGCGTCCGCCTTGATGCAATCACCGGATCCGCGGTCACACCCGCTGGAAGATCCCGGCCGCCCCCATGCCCGTGCCGACGCACATGGTCAGCATGCCGTAGTCCAGCTTGTGCCGGCGCAGGGCATGCACCACCGTGGCGGCACGGATCGCGCCCGTCGCGCCCAAGGGGTGGCCCAGGGCAATCGCACCGCCCATCGGGTTGACCTTGGCCGGATCCAGACCCAGGTCGCGGATCACCGCCAGGGACTGCGCGGCAAAGGCTTCGTTCAGCTCGATCCAGCCCATGTCGTCCAGCGACAGGCCGGCCGCGCGCAAGGCCGCGGGCACGGCTTCTTTCGGGCCGATACCCATGATCTCGGGCGGCACGCCGCGCACCGACGCCGCTACCAAACGGGCCAGCGGCGTGAGCGAATATTCCTTCAGGATCTTTTCGGACACGATCAGCAAGGCGCCCGCGCCGTCGGACATCTGCGAGCTGTTGCCCGCCGTCACGCTGCCCTTGGCGGCAAACACCGGCCGCAGTTTGGCCAGCGCCTCAAGGCTGGTGTCGGCGCGCGGGCCTTCGTCCAGGCTTAGCGTGTGCTTGTTCACACGCACCTCGCCCGTGGCCAGGTCGGGGGTGCGGTCGATGATCTCGATGGGCGCGATTTCGTCGGCGAATTCGCCCGCCTGCTGCGCAGCCAGTGCCTTGGTGTGGGAAGCCAGTGCAAACGCATCCTGGTCCTCGCGCGACACCTTCCACTGCGCCGCCACCTTTTCGGCCGTCAGCCCCATGCCGTACGCGATGCCGATGTTGTCGTTGCCTTCGAACACGCGGGGGTTGACCGAGGGCGTGTTGCCCATCATGGGCACCTGGCTCATGGATTCGACGCCGCCCGCGATCATGACGTCGGCTTCGCCCGTGCGGATGCGGTCGGCGGCGGCCACGATGGCCGACAGGCCCGATGCGCAGAAGCGGTTTACGGTCATGCCGCCAACCGTATCCGGCAGGCCAGCGAGCAGCACGCCAATGCGCGCCACGTTCAGGCCTTGCGGACCTTCAGGCATCGCGCAGCCGACGATGGCGTCCTGGATACGCGCCGGGTCCAGCCCGGGGACTTGGGCCAGCGCCGCGCGGATCGCGTGCACCAGCAGATCGTCCGGACGCACATGCCGCAGCACGCCCTTGGGCGCCTTGCCGATCGGCGTGCGCGAGGCGGCAACGATATAGGCTTCCTGGAATTGTCGTGTCATGTCGGGTTCCTCAGTTGCGCACGGGCTTGCCGGTCTGCATCATGCCCATGACGCGTTCCTGTGTTTTGGGATGGTTCAGCAGCGACATGAAGGCCTGCCGTTCGTGCTTCATCAGCCACTGTTCGTCGACGCGCGACCCAGGCGCGATGTCGCCGCCACACAGGATCTCGGCAATCGTCTTGCCCAGGTGGTAGTCGTGGGCCGAGATGAAACCGCCATCCCGCATGTTCACGAGCTGCGACAGGATCGTCGCCACGCCATCGCGGCCGGCCACTTCGAACGGCACGGGCAGCGGCGGACGGTAGCCGCCGTCGTGCAGCGCCATGGCCTGCCGGATCGCCACGAACAGCACTTCCTGGACGTTGAACACGATGGGGTCGCTGTCGCGCAGGTAGCCCATGGCGCGTGCTTCGATGGCGGACTTCGACACTTGTGCGGTGGCCGCCTGCATCAGATACTTTTTCAGGAAGTGCAGCAGCGGCGCATCGGGCGCCAGGGCATGCTCTTCGGCCGCGCGGCGTGCACCGTAGGTCAGCCCGCCGGCGCCGGGCACCAGGCCCACGCCCACTTCCACCAGGCCGATATAGCTTTCCAGGTGCGCCACGCGGCGCGTGCAATGCACGGCCATTTCGCACCCGCCGCCCAGCGCCATGCCGGAGATCGCGGCCACGGTCGGCACCTGCGCGTACCGCAGGCGCAGCATGACCTGCTGCAGGCGCTCTTCTTCCGGTTCGATGGCCTGCACGCCGCCGCTCATGAACAGCGGCAGCATGGCTTGCAGGTCGGCGCCGGCCGAGAACGGCTCGCCGGGATTCCAGATGACCAGGCCCCGGTAATCGGCTTCGGCCAGGTCCACCGCCTTGAGCAGACCCGCACTGACGCCCGGACCGATCGCATGCATCTTGGTCTTGAAGCTGGCGATCAGGACTTCGTTCAGGCCCGGGTTGGGCAACGTCCACAGGCGAATCGATTCATCTTCGAACACCGTGGTGCCGGTGGTGGCAACGTCGACGCCATCCCCAAACAGGGGCGCGCGAAACACCTGGCGGGCATACACCGGCAGGGTCGATCGCGCCTCGAACGTTTGCGTGGCCGGGTTCCATGAACCCTGATGCGTATGCACCCCGCCGCGTTCGGCCACCGGGCCGCTGGTGACCCAGTCGGGCAGCGGGGTGTCGGACAGCGCCTTGCCTTCGCGGATGTCGTCCTGCACCCATTTGGCCACCTTCAGCCAGCCCGCGGATTGCCACAGCTCGAACGGGCCTTGCGTCTGGCCAAACCCCCAGCGCATGGCAAAGTCCACATCGCGCGCGGTCTCGGCAATCTCGGCCAGGTGCACCGCAATGTATTGGAAGGTATCCCGCAAGATGGCCCACACAAACTGCGCCTGCGGGTGGGTCGACTCGCGCAGCAGTTGCAGGCGTTCGCCCGCATCCTTCTTTTTCAGGATGCGCACGACCAGGTCGTCGGCCTTGGCATCGGCCGGCACATAGGTGCCCGTGGCCGGGTCCAGCCGCAGAATGGCCTTGCCTTCTTTCTTGAAGAAACCCGCTCCGGTCTTCTGGCCCAGCGCGCCCTTGTCGATCAGCCCTTTCAGCACGGCCGGCGTGCCGTACAACGGCGCGAACGGATCGTTCGGCAACTGATCTTCCATGGTCTTGATCACATGACCGAGGGTATCCAGGCCGACCACGTCGCCCGTGCGGAAGGTGCCCGACTTGGCACGGCCCAGCTTGGTGCCGGTCAGGTCGTCCACCACATCGAACGGGATGTTGAACCGTTCGGCTTCGATCATGGCCGACAGGATGCCGAACACGCCCACCCGGTTGCCCACGAAGTTGGGCGTGTCCTTGGCGCGCACCACGCCCTTGCCCAGGGTCGTCGTCAGAAAGGTTTCCAGGCGATCCAGGATGGCAGGATCGGTCTTGGCCGTGGGAATCAGTTCGGCCAGATGCATGTAGCGCGGCGGGTTGAAGAAGTGCACGCCGCAGAAGCGCGACTGCAGGCTTTCGCCTATGCCCTTGGCCAGTTCGGTAATGGACAGGCCCGAGGTGTTGGTCGCAAAGATCGCGTCGGGCGCGATGGCGCCGGCCACCCTCTTGTACAGGTCGTGCTTCCAGTCCATGCGCTCGGCAATCGCTTCGATCACCAGGTCGCATTCGCGCAGCTTGTCCAGATGTTCTTCGTAGTTGGCCGGCACGATCAGCGCGGCCAGATCCGGACTGCCCAGGGGCGCGGGGCTCAGCTTCTTCAGGTTCTCGATGGCCTTGAGCGCGATGCCGTTCTTGGGGCCTTCGCGGGCGGGCAGGTCGAACAGCACGACGGGCACATTGGCGTTCACGCAATGCGCGGCGATCTGCGCGCCCATGACGCCGGCGCCCAGCACAGCGACTTTACGAACGATGAAATTCGGCATGATTTTCCTGGCAAGGTAGGCGATAGACATTAAAACAGGTCGGCGTCGAGCGCGGTCAATACCGCGGCGCCCGACCGTGCAGCGCGAATGCTCGAAGCCGTTTCAGGCAGCAGCCGCGCAAAGTAGAAGCGCGCCGTGGCCAGCTTGGCGCGATAGAACGGGTCGCCACTGCTTTCCTTGTCGAGCGCGATCCTGGCCATGCGGGCCCAGAAGTAGGCATAGACCAGATGGCCCACCACCCGAAGGTAGTCGACCGCCGCCGCGCCGACTTCGTCGGGGTTCTGCATGGCCTTCATGCCGATTTCCATGGTCAGCTTGGTCAGCTTGTCGCCCAGGTCGGCCAGCGGCGTGATGAATTCGTTCATGGCCTCGTCCGCGCCATGCGCTTCGACGAAGGCCCGCACCTGCTCGCCAAACGCGCGCAGGGTCGCGCCGTTATCCCGCACCACCTTGCGGCCCAGCAGATCCAGCGCCTGGATGGTGTTGGTGCCTTCGTAGATCATGTTGATGCGGGCATCGCGCACGTACTGCTCCATGCCCCACTCGCGGATGTAGCCGTGGCCGCCGAACACCTGCAGGCAGGTCGACGCGCACTGGAAGCCGTTGTCGGTCATGAAGGCTTTGACGATTGGCGTCATCAGTCCGACCATGGCAGCGGATGCCTGGCGGACCGATTCGTCGGGGTGATGCAAGGACTTGTCGTGCTCCAGCGCCACCCAGTAACCGAAGGCGCGGCCGCCTTCGGCATAGGCACGAGCGGTCAGCAGCATCTTGCGCACATCCGGATGCACGATGATGGGGTCGGCGGACTGATCGGTGCGTGCCGATTCCGACAAGGCGCGGCCCTGGCGGCGGTCTTTGGCATACGCCGCGGCGTTCTGATAGGCCACTTCGGTCAGGCCCAGGCCCTGCATGCCCACACCCAGGCGCGCGCCGTTCATCATCACGAACATGGCGTTCAGGCCCTTGTTGGGCTCGGCCACCAGGTACCCCGTGGCGTCTTCCAGGGTCATCTGGCAGGTGCTGTTGGCATGAATGCCCATCTTGTGTTCGATGCCGGTGCAGAAGATGCCATTGCGTTCGCCCGCCTCGCCGTTGGCGTCGGGCACGAATTTGGGCACCAGGAACAACGAGATCCCCCGGGTGCCTTCGGGCGCACCGGGCAACTTGGCCAGCACCAGGTGCACGATGTTCTTCGACAGGTCATGTTCCCCCGACGAGATGAAGATCTTGCTGCCGGTCAGCGCGTAGGTGCCGTCCTCTTTGGGAACGGCGCGGGTGCGGATCAGGCCCAGGTCGGTGCCGCAGTGGGCTTCGGTCAGGCACATGGTGCCGGTCCACTCGCCCGACACCAGCTTGGGCAGGTAGAGCTGCTTCTGTTCCGGCGTGCCATGCGCGTGCAGGCATTCATAGGCGCCGCTGGTCAGCCCCGGGTACATGGCCCAGGCCTGGTTGGCCGAATACTGCATTTCAAAGAAGACGTTTTGCAGCAAGGCCGGAAGGCCCTGTCCGCCGAATTCCGGATCGGCATGCAAGGACGGCCAGCCCGCCGCGCAGAAGCCGTCCCAGGCTTCCTTGAAGCCCTTGGGCGTCGTGACCGCATGCGCGGCCGGATCGAAGTGGCACCCTTCCTGATCGCCCGACTGGTTCAACGGAAACAGCACTTCGGCGCAGAACGTTCCGGACGCTTCGACCACCTGATTGATCGTGTCGGCATCCAGGGAAGCATGCGCCGGCATCGCCTGGTACGCGTCGGTCACAGCCAGCAATTCATGGAGCACGAAGGTCTGGTCACGCAGCGGGGGGTATAGCGGGGCACGGAATTCTCCTGTAGCGGCGGAACGCTGAATGTCGTTATTGATGTCAGAGCAAGATTGCAGCAATGGGTTCAGTGCGCCCGGTAGGCATCGATCAACCGCAAAAAACCGTCGGTCGCGCGCTTGACGCAGCCCGGCAGCTTAAGGAAGCGGGAATCGTGGTGCAGCACCAGGATCAGTCCATACATTTCGAACAGCAGTTGTTGCGGGTCGGTGCCGGCACGCAGGTGGCCTTCGGTGATCGCCTGCTTGCAGGCGCGCAGCAAGGCGGACCGCCACAGGCCAACCGACTCGATCAGGGCGGCCCGCACCGGCCCGCTGCGATCGTCGTATTCGACGGCGCCGCCGATGTAGATGCAGCCCTGCGCGATTTCGTGCGACACCCGCTTGATCCAGTTGCCGAACAAGGCTTCGAGCCGGGGCAGCCCGCGCGGCTGGCCGATCGCGGGCAGGAACACATCCCGCTCGAACCGGCGCCGGTATTCCTGCACCACCGCCACCTGCATGTCTTCCCGCGAGCCGAAATGGGCATAGACACCGCTCTTGCTCATCTGCATGGCGTCGGCCAGCATGCCCAGCGTCAGCCCTTCCATCCCTTCTCGCGCCGACAGCAGCAGGGCAGCGTCCAGGATGGCCGCACGCGTCATGGCGCCCTTCCGGTGCCGCGACTCGCGGTCGGGCTCGGAAGAGGTCGTTGTCTTGCGGCTGGCGGTCGGTGTCGCGTGCATGGCAGGGGACGGGGCGAAGAGCAGGAAAAACGGGCATCGCACGAAAAAAGAACGAACGTGCTATTTCCTTGCAGATTACCCCCTTTCCCGGGCCGAAGGGAAGCGGGGTAAAGCCGGATACGGCCGGATAAGGCCGCTCAGGGTCGGCGGCCGCCGAGAGACGTCAGCAGCCGAAGGCCATCAGAAGCCCAGGCCGCCCATCAGGGCGACCACACCAAGACAGGCGAAGATGAAGGCGGCAATGCCATGCACCAGCTTGACCGGCAGCTTGTGCGCCATTTTGTCGCCCAGGATCACGGCCGGAACGTTGGCGATCATCATGCCCAGCGTCGTGCCGGCAACCACCGCGGTGTAGGCCTGGAACTGCGCGACCAGGGCCACGGTGGCGATCTGGGTCTTGTCGCCCATCTCGGCCAGGAAGAACGCGATCAGGGTCGTGCCGAACACGCCGAAGCGGCCGGACCCGGTATCGGTATCGTCGAGCTTGTCGGGAATCATCATCCAGACGGCCATGCCAATGAACGACACGCCAAGAATCCAGCGCAGGGCCTGCGGGCCGATGAAGCTGGTCAGCCACGCGCCCACGGCGCCGGCAAGCGCATGATTGACGATGGTGGCGGCAAGGATGCCCAGGATGATGGGCCAGGGGCGGCGCCAGCGGGCAGCCAGGAACAGGGCGAGCAGTTGGGTCTTATCGCCGATCTCGGCCAGGGCGACGATGCCGGTCGAGACGAGAAACGCTTCCATGCAGGGGACTCCGAGGGCCGGACGATAAGAACCATTGATCGTGCGGACACCCCGGCCCTTCCGGTATGCGGCACGATCAAAGGTCTCGCCAAGACTGAACCGCCTGCGCCATGCCCGTGTGTCGAGCAAGTATGTTGACGCAAGCCCCTCCGGTGCGGAGGGAGGCTACTCCCCAATGACGGGGGCGAGTATACCTGCTCCGACTCGGGATTACCCGCGATCGCCTACTATGCAGCATCGAACCAACACCGCCCTGCCGCAGCATGGCGGATCCCGTGATGACACGACCTTCTTCCACGGCCAGCGCCTGCCTGGCCGCCGCCCTGCTCACATCCGCGGCAACCCTGACGCCTGTGCAGGCCCAGCCCGGCCCCGAACTGTCGATCCCGGCCGGTTTCGTGCACCTGACCGATATCGAGCAGACCATCCCGCTCGATGTCCGTTACCACGGCAGCAACAACTTCCTGGGGCGGCCGGTGCGGGGCTACCATGCGCCCACGTGCATCCTCACCCTGCCCGCGGCGCAGCGGCTGCGCGACATCCAGCGGGAACTGCGGCCATCGGGCCTGTCGCTCAAGGTGTTCGACTGCTACCGGCCGCAGCAGGCCGTCGACGACTTCATTGCCTGGGCCAAGGATCCGGCCGACCAGAAAGCCAAGGCGGCCTTCTATCCCAACGTACCCAAAGACCAGCTGTTCGCCCGCGGCTTCATCGCGGAAC
Source organism: Pigmentiphaga litoralis (assembly GCF_048632615.1). GTDB lineage: Bacteria > Pseudomonadota > Gammaproteobacteria > Burkholderiales > Burkholderiaceae_B > Pigmentiphaga > Pigmentiphaga litoralis_B. The sequence continues at coordinate 3,608,362 of NZ_CP184479.1, read as the reverse complement.
GGTCGGGCCACAGCCGCGGCAGCACGGTGGACCTGACCCTGACGGCCCTGCCCCCGCTGCGCTTGCCGGAAACGGCCGCCGCAGCCCCGGTAGCCCGTCCCACGCGAGGCGCGCTGCTGCCCGATGGCGAGGTGGACATGGGGACGCCCTTTGACCTTTTTGATGTACAGTCGCACACGGACAATCCGGATCTTCCCGAAGAAGTGCGACATAACCGGAAGTTCCTCGAGACGCTCATGCTCAAACATGGGTTCACGGGCGTGCAGGAAGAGTGGTGGCACTTCACCCTTCTGGACGAACCCTATCCCGACACTTACTTCAATTTCCCGGTCCGCTGACCCGCGCGGTGTCGCCCGTGGCGGCGCCGACCCTGCCTTCTCATTCCATGCAAGTCTCAGATGGCCTGCCCACGCCGCGTAAATACTGGGCACTCGCCGCGACCCTGTTAGGGATGGCGATGACGGTCCTTGAAGCGACCATCACCAACATTGCATTGCCGACCATCGCGCGCGACCTTGGCATCCTTCCGGCGCAGGCGGTCTGGATCGTCAATGCGTATCAACTGGCCATCGTGGTGGGGCTGCTGCCATGTTCGTCGCTGGGCGAAATCTATGGCTACCGGCGCGTCTTTGCCGTCGGAATGGCGTTGTTCACGGCCGCCTCGGCCGGCTGCGCGATCTCAGGCTCGTTCGACGTGCTGATCGGCTTTCGCCTGCTGCAAGGCCTGGGCGCCGCCGCCACCATGAGCGTCACGCCCGCCCTGCTCCGTTTCATCTATTCGCAGAAACAGTTCGGCCGCGCCATCGGCTTCAACGCCCTGGTCGTGGCCTGCTCGTCGGCCGCCGGACCCGTGATCGGGTCGCTGATCCTGTCGGTGGCATCCTGGCCCTGGCTGTTCGCCGTCAATGTGCCCATCGGCATCGCCGTGCTGACGCTGGGCGTGAAGCATCAGCCGGTCACGGAACACGCCAAGCGCGCGTTCGACTGGCTCAGCGCCTTGCTCAGCGCCCTGTTTTTCGGACTGCTGATCTACGGCGTCGACCACCTGCTGTCCGATTTCGGCACTGCCATGATGACCCTGGCCGCATCCGCCGTGGCCGGCTTCCTGTTGATCCGGCGCGAGTTGCCCCGCGCCGTGCCTTTGCTGCCGCTGGACCTGCTGCGGATCCGGGTGTTCGCGTTTTCGATCGGGGCGTCGGTATGCGCGTTCTCGGCGCAGACCGCAGCGTTCATTTCGCTGCCGTTCTACTTCCAGCAGGCCATGGGCCGCAGCCAGCTCGAAACCGGTCTGTTGATGATGCCGTGGCCGCTGGCCGTGGCCATCGCCGCGCCCGTGTCGGGCCGGGTATCGGAAATGATTTCGCCGTCGGTGCTGTGTTCCATCGGCACGGCATTGCTCGGGCTGTCGTTGACGACGCTGATCCTGCTGCCCGCATCGGTCCCCAATGGGCTGCTGATGGGATGCATGGCCGTGGCCGGCGCCGGTTTCGGCATGTTCCAGACGCCCAACAACCGGGTGATGCTGACGGCGGCGCCGCGCGCGCGCAGCGGCGGCGCGGGTGGCCTGCAGGCCACGGCGCGGCAGTTCGGAATGGCATGGGGCGCGGCGCTGACGGCACTGGCGTTCACGGCCTTGCCATCGCACGGGCCGACGGGGGCGCTGACACTGGCCGTGGTGTTCACGATCGCATCGTCGATCGTCAGCGCGGCACGCAAGGGCGGGAAGTTGCGGGCGCCGGCGGCGTAGTCCCGCCTTTTTCCTTAAGGCAATTCCAGTTCCGCCAGCAACGGAGCATGGTCCGACAAACGCGTCCAGGGCCGGCCATGCAGGACGCTGGCATGGCGCACCGAAAATCCCCGCTGGTAGATGCGATCCAGGCGCAGCCACGGGAACACGGCCGGGAAGGTGCGCGGCGGACGCGGCGCCTGGAAGGCGCCGCCGGCACCGATACGCAGCGGCTGCGCGCCGATGCCCTGGCGCAGCGGCGACAGGTTGCGGTCTTTCAGCATCTGCCCCAGTACCCGTGCGGAATCGCGCAGTCGCGGCAGTTCGGTGCTCTGGCCGCGCGGAGCCGTCGCGAACACTTCATGCACGCCCAGCTTTTCCACCAGCACTTTGGACAGCACATTGGTCCAGTCGTTGAAGTCGCCGGCGATCAGGATGGGGCAATGCGACGGCACCAGGCTGCCGATGCGGGCGACCAGCGCTTCGATCTGGCGGGACCGCCCGGCCGCGAACAGCCCCAGGTGCACCACGAAGCAATGCACTTCATGATCCGCGACCTTGACCGTAGCGTGCAGCAGGCCGCGCTGCTCCAGGCGATGGTCGGAGATGTCTTCGTTGTGATGCGACAGAATGGGAAAACGCGACAGCAGCGCGTTGCCGTGGTCGGTATCCCGCCGGATGGCATTGCGGCCGTAGGCGGCTTCGAGCCGGAGCGCCGCAGCCAGCATTTCGTGCTGGGCGTTCAGGGTGCCGCGGCGGTCGTTGCGCCCCTGCACTTCCTGCAGGAACGCCAGGTCGGCGCGCAGGCCGTGCAGACCCAGGCGAAGATCCTGGCCGGACTCACGTCCGCCCATGGCCGACATCCCTTTGTGGATGTTGTAGCTGACGACTCTGACGATGGACATGGCGGTGTTGCCTCAAATCTGATGATCGATTCTAGAGGCACCGCGGGCCACCCTGCGCGGCAGTGTGGTTACCGGATTCAACATGTCAGGCGCCAGTCAGGTGGCGCGCACCCGCTTGTCGAACAACACGGGAACGGCGGCGGCAAGCCAGCCGACGATCATCATGCCGCCGCCGAACGGCGCAGTGCCCCACAGCAGCTTCATGCCCGCCAACTGGCGCAGGACGAGGTCGCCCGAGAAGAGAAAGGTGCCCGCCACGAGCAAGGCGCCTGCCACACACAGGGCGCGCCGGCCGCCTTCGACATGGGGAAGCAGCGCCGCGACGCCAAGGACGGCGCAGGCGTGCATCAAGAGGAACAATGCCGCGGTGGAGAGCGTGCCGCCGCCCTGCAGATGGGTGGCCATGGCTGCAAAGATGACGCCCGAAGCGCCCATGGGGGCGGCACAGGCGAGCAGGACACGAGAAGAGCGCAACATTGCGGCGTTTCCTTACACAAACACAAAAACAGTGAAGCCAACGCCGCGAAAAGCCAATGCGAACTTACTTTGCAAAGACCTGGCTCATGTCGCCGAAAGCCTTGAATTCGAGAGCGTTGCCCGAGGGATCCATAAAGAACATAGTAGCCTGTTCGCCCACTTCGCCCTTGAAGCGCACATAGGGTTCGATGACGAATTTGGTGCCGGCGGCGCGCAGCTTGTCGGCCAGCGCGTCCCACTGTTCCATTGACAGGATGGCACCGAAGTGACGAACCGGCACGGCATGGTCGTCGACCTCGCTGGTCTTTGCGCTGCGGGCTTCGCCGGGCGACAGGTGGGCCACGATCTGATGACCATAGAAGTCGAAGTCCACCCAGGCGTCGGAGCTTCGACCTTCGGGACAGCCCAGAAGTTCGCCGTAGAAGGCGCGGGCTTGCGCCAGGCTGTCGACCGGGAATGCCAGATGAAACAACGGAATGTTCGCCATGAAGTGCTCGCTGAAAGGTCGGGAAAGATATGGATTGTAGTTAGCGTAACTCTTAATATGAAACGAATATTTTCTAGCCTTAGCCCCAGGAAGTTCGATAAGTGATACGCTATCTCAGAACCTTTGCCACCGCCGCGCAGACGGCCTCGTTTTCGGCCACGGGCGACCGGCTGGGCCTGACCCAGTCGGCCGTCAGCACGCAGATCAAGCGCCTGGAAGACGACCTGGGCTACACCCTGTTCGACCGCGCCGGCAAATCGGTCGCGCTCAACGCGCAGGGCCGGCAGGCACTGGCCGCGGCCGAACGGATCCTGGACCTGTACGACTCGCTCAAGGGCGGCCACGCGCGCGTGGCCAGCACGCCCATTGCCATCGGGGCGATATCCACCGCGCAGATCGGTCTGCTGCCCCGCGCGCTGCGGGCGTTCCGCGACGCCTATCCCGGCGTGCACGTGAATGTGCTGCCGGGCATGTCCGTGCAATTGCTGTCGCAGATCGATGCGCAGGAACTGGATGCCGCCGTCATGATCAAGCCGAACCTGGGCATCCCGAAAGACCTGAAATGGCTGCCGCTGATGCAGGAGCCGTACGTTGCGATTGCCCCGCTGCGCAGCCGCGGCACGCTCGACGCGCTGCTGCGTACGCTGCCCTTCATCCGGTACAACCGCCGATCGTATGGCGGGCAGCCGGTCGACCAGTTCCTGAAACGGCAGCGGCTGCAGGTGAACGACATCATGGAACTGGACGAGCCCGCCGTCATCTTGCGCATGGTGCGCGAAGGCTTGGGTTGTGCGATCCTGCCTGGCTTGCTGGCCGGGGTCCGAGGGGAACGGGTGCGCGTGCTGGACCTGCCCGGCCCGGCGCTGCATCGCGAGATCGGCGTCCTGGTGCGGCAGGCCGCGTTGAAGGACCCGGTGCTGAAGGCGCTGGTGGACAGCCTGACAGTGCAGGCCGATGCGTTGGTGGACGAAGCGGAAGGCGCGCGTTGACCGCCGGTTGCGCGCTTTGTTCACAGTTCTGGTATCACTTGGGCGTATAGCTTGAATACGCCCAATCTATTTCCAATATACTCAGAACAGGCAGATCATTCTCTCACGGTCACCAAGCAGCCATCTGCACCGACCCCTTTCCAACCACATTGAGAGATAGATCATGACCAAGACCCACGTTATCAGCGCCCTGTCGGCCACCCTGATCGGCCTTGCCGCTTTCGGCGCCCAAGCCCAGGAAATCAACCGCACCGGCGAATACCCCTACGCCTCGTCCACCTCGCAAAACAGCCAGGTCAGCGCCGCCCAGGTCCATCAGGAACTGATGCAAGCCAAGGCCCGCGGTGAAGTGGTCGACGGCGATCTGTATGGCCTGCTGCCCATGAGCACCGACAGCGACACGTCGTACGCCCAGACCAAGCAACAACTGCTGCAGTCGAAGGCTGACGGCTACTACTTCAACAACGCGACCTATCCTGTTCCTGGCCGCACTGCTCCCCGCGGCTGAACGCCGATCCGCAAGCTGCCAATGCGGCGCACGGATGCATGACCCACGTCGTGCACATGCAGTGAAGTCAGTACAGAAGTCGATGTTCAGGCAGTCGTAGTTGTTGTCGATGTTGCAGTAGCAGTAGCAGTTGCAGTACCACCGAGGTCAGTCTGTTCCATCTTGAACTCCAGAGGCGCGAGTCCGCTGTGATGTTCGGGTGACATGACTGGCCTTTGTCGTTTTGGACAACCGTAAAAAACCCGCCCTGCCAGACGGCAGGACGGGTTCTTTCACCCTGGAGGAGAAGCGCCGATCAGCCGGCGGTCTTGACCTCGGGCATGCGCAGGCGGATGTGCAGTTCGCGCAGCTGCTTCTCGTCGACGGCGGACGGGGCCTGCGTGAGCAGGTCCTGGGCGCGTTGCGTCTTCGGGAAGGCGATCACGTCGCGGATCGATTCGGCGCCGGTCATCATCGTGACGATGCGGTCCAGGCCGAAGGCGATGCCACCATGCGGCGGCGCGCCGTATTGCAGGGCGTCGAGCAGGAAGCCGAACTTGAGCTGGGCTTCTTCGGCATCGATCTTCAGTGCGCGGAACACCTTGCTCTGCACTTCTTCACGATGGATACGGACCGAGCCGCCACCGATTTCCCAACCGTTCAGCACCATGTCGTAGGCCTTGGCCAGCGCCGCGGCAGGGTTGGTGGTCAGCAGGTCTTCGTGGCCATCTTTCGGGGCCGTGAAGGGGTGGTGGGCGGCGGTGTAGCGGCCGGCTTCTTCGTCGTACTCGAACATCGGGAAGTCGACGACCCACAGCGGACGCCATTCGCCCACGGCCATCAGGCCCTGCTTGCGGCCGAACTCGCTGTGGCCGATCTTGATGCGCAGCGCGCCGATCGCATCGTTCACGACCTTGGCCTTGTCGGCGCCGAAGAAGATGATGTCGCCGTTCTGGGCGCCCGAGCGCTCCAGCACCGCGTTCAGCGCGGTGTCGTGAATGTTCTTGACGATCGGCGATTGCAGGCCTTCACGGCCCTTGGCCAGGTCGTTGACCTTGATCCAGGCCAGGCCACGCGCGCCGTAGATGCCGACGAACTGCGTGTAGGCATCGATTTCGCTGCGGCTCATGTCGCCACCGCCGGGGACGCGCAGCGCCACGACGCGGCCGCCTTCACTGTTGGCCGCGCCGGCGAACACCTTGAAGTCGACATCTTTCATGATGTCGGTCAGGTCGGTGAATTCGAGCGAGACGCGCAGGTCGGGCTTGTCGGAACCGAAGCGGTGCATGGCTTCGGTCCACGGCATGACCGGGAACGGGTTGGCCAGGTCGACGTTCTTCACGGTCTTGAAGACGTGACGGATCATGTCTTCGAAGATGTCGCGGATCTGCTGTTCGTTCAGGAACGAGGTCTCGCAGTCGATCTGCGTGAATTCGGGCTGACGGTCGGCCCGCAGGTCTTCGTCGCGGAAGCACTTCACGATCTGGTAGTAGCGGTCGAAGCCGGACACCATCAACAGCTGCTTGAACAGCTGGGGCGACTGCGGCAGCGCGAAGAACTGGCCGGCGTTGACCCGCGACGGCACCAGGTAGTCGCGCGCACCTTCGGGCGTGCTTTTGGTCAGCATCGGCGTTTCGATGTCGATGAAGCCCAACTGGTCCAGGTACTTGCGTACTTCGATCGACACGCGATAGCGCAGCATCAGGTTCTGCTGCATTTGCGGACGGCGCAGGTCGAGCACGCGATGCGTCAGGCGGGTCGTTTCCGACAGGTTGTCGTCGTCCAGCTGGAAAGGCACCGGCACCGAGGCGTTCAGGATGTCGATGTCGTGCGCCAGGATTTCCACTTCGCCGGATTTCAGGCTGGCGTTGGTCGTGCCTTCGGGGCGCTTGCGCACCAGGCCGGTAATGCTGACGCAGAATTCGTTGCGCAGGCGCTCGGCGATCTGGAAGGTGTCGACACGATCGGGATCGCAAACGATCTGGGCAAGGCCTTCACGATCGCGCAGATCGATGAAGATGACGCCGCCGTGGTCTCGGCGACGATGCACCCAGCCAAACAGGGTCACGATTTGTCCGAGGTGCTCGCTCGAGACCTGGCCGGTATAGCAGGTACGCATGGAATCTCCGTCTAAATAGGGGAAGAGGTCGACAAGGGGGTTGCGGGGTGACTGAATCCGCGGCGATCGGGCCGGGGCGCTCGCTTCAGGCGGCGCACCTCGGCGCAGGGCCGCGTCAATTACCGCGCGCCGGCAAACCGCCCGGCGCGACCACTCCCATCGACACGATGTACTTCAAGGCCGCGTCCACACTCATGTTGAGTTCGAACACTTCGGAACGCGGCACCATCAAAAAGAACCCCGACGTCGGATTCGGCGTCGTCGGAATATACACGCTGACATGCTCACCCGGCAGCAACGATGCGACTTCTCCACCGGGCGAACCGGTCAGGAAACCGATCGTCCACGAGCCCGCGCGGGGATACTGGAACAGGACCGCCTTGCGAAACGCCTGCCCATTCGGGGCCAGCACCGTGTCGCTGACCTGCTTGACCGAGTTGTAGATGGTCCGCACCAGCGGGATCCGGCTGAGAAGGCTTTCCCAGATCTCGAACAGCTTGCGGCCCAGCAGGTTGGCGGTGAACAGCCCGGTCAATACGACGACCAGCACCACCAGCGCAAAACCGAAACCCGGAATGTGGCGACCGAACAGGGCTTCCGAGGTCAGGAAACCCGGCACCACCGACTCGAACGTCGAGACCACCATGCCCAGCACCCACAGGGTGATGACAATGGGAATCCAGACGAGCAGGCCGGTAATGAAATAACGTTTGAGCACAAGCAGTTCCAGTTAGACGTTCACGACCCCGTCGCCGCGGGCTTGGCCGGCGCAGCAGCAGGCGCCGCGGCGGTGGACGTGCCGCCACTGCTGCCGTCGGACGACGACTTGCTGTCGGACGCAGCCGGTGCGGCCGCATCGGTCTTGGCGCCGGCGGCTTCGCCGCCGGTGGCCGGCGCAACGCCCGTGGCGGGCTTGTTGCCCGCGCCATTGCCATTGCGGAAATCGGTCACGTACCAACCCGATCCCTTGAGCTGGAAGCCAGCCGCCGTGACCTGTTTCTTGAGCGCGGGCTCGCCACAGGACGGGCAGTCGGTCAGCGGGGCATCGGACATCTTCTGCAGGGCATCTTTTTCAAAGCCGCAGTTGCTGCATTTATAGGCGTAGATAGGCATTACCAGAACTCCAGGCGCGCCCGGATATCGAGCGCCACAACCATCGCTGGCCAACCCCCTGCGGGGAAATCGACCAAAGCCTTGAATTTTAGCGACTTTTTCGGTATTTAGCGCGCCTTGCGCGGCAGTGCGGCAAAACATCTACACGGGCAGCAGAAAGAACAGGGCCGCGATCCCTGTCGGCCCCAATGCGCCGAGCAACAGGTTCAGTGGCGAAATGGTGCCGCCGGCAAAGGTCGGCTTCAGGATCGAGAAGCCAGCCGGGTTGGGCGCATTGGCGATCACGGTCAGGCCCCCGCCCGTCACGGCCCCCGCCACCAGCATGTAGCGCCAGGCTTCGCTGCTGCCTTCGACGAGGGACCCCAGGTAGGTCAGCGCGGCGTTGTCGGTCACGGCCGTCAGGATCGTCGCGCCCCAATACAGCGCCAGGGGCGACAGGCTGCCCAGCAGATCCTGCAGCCACCATTTCTGCAGCCCGCCCAGCACGATCAGCCCGGCCAGGAAAAAGCCGACCATCAGGCCTTCCTTGATCATCAGCCGGTCCTGGAAGCGGCTGTAGGCCGTGGTGTAGCCGATGAACAGCAGGAAGAGCCCCATGAAAATGGCCGGGTGATGGGCGAACAGCACCACGCCGATCAGGAACAGCAGGTGCACGGCGGCGACCGCCATGGGAATGGCGTGGCGATGCACTTCCAGCTTGGCCGGGACGTGCTGCGTGATCAGGCCGCGGAACAGCAGCGTGGCGACGGCGGCGTTCAGTACGACGGCGCATGCGGCCCGCCAGCCGAAATGGGTCGCCATGAAGGTCGAGTCCCAGCCGAAGGTGGACGCCACCATGAGCACCGGCGGCGCGGCGTAGGCGGTCAGCACACCTCCGATCGAGATGTTGACGAACAATACGCCCAGGGTCAGGTACTGGAAGCGCGTGTCATGGATACGGCGAAAGGCCGTGTCGCGCAGCATGATGGCGGCCAGGGTCATGGCGGCGGGTTCGGTGATCAGCGATCCAAGCAGCGGCACCACGGACAGCGTAATGAAGTAAGTGACAACCGCGCGATGCGCCGGCACCCGCGCCGCGATCCCCGCCACCGCATCCATGACCAGGTCCAGGATGGGCCGGCTGGCGGCGATCACCATGATGGCGAACACGAACAGCGGCTCGGTAAAGTTGCGAGTGTCCATGTATTGGACCGTGGTGGCCGTGCCTGCGAGCAGGGCCATGCCCACGATCAGAACGAATGCCCACACGCCAAACACCACTTCCACTTCGGACATCAGATGCCAGAAGCCGGCATGCGGGCCGTCTTTGTGCGCCAGGCGCGCGAACACCGGCACCGAAAAGGTGTGCAGGATGGCGATGGCAAACAGTGCCGTCGCCAGCAGTTCGATGGAGCTTGGACTCGTCACGGACATGGGGGTGCATCCAGGAAATACAGGGCAGCGGGGAGTTTACCCGCCGCCCCGCCGGCCATGCGCCCATCGATACAGTACCGGCAGCACGAACAGGGTCAGCGCCGTCGATGACAGGATGCCTCCGATCACGACCGTCGCCAGGGGCCGTTGCACCTCGGCACCCGTGCCGGTGGCCAGGGCCATGGGCACGAAACCCAAGGACGCGACCAGGGCCGTCATCAGCACCGGCCGCAAGCGCGTGGCTGCCCCTTCACGAATGGCCTCGTCCAGCGCATGCCCGGCTTCCCGCAAGCCACGGATGAAGGACAGCATGACCAACCCGTTGAGCACGGCCACCCCCGACAGCGCGATGAAGCCGACCGCCGCGGTGATCGACAGCGGCAGATCGCGCAGGTACAGCGCCAGGATGCCGCCCGTCAACGCAAATGGAATGCCCGTGAACACGATCAGCCCGTCTTTCAGGTTGCCGAACATGGCGAACAGGATCACGAACACAAGGGCCAGCGCCGCGGGCACCACCCACATCAGCCGGGCGGTTGCGGATTGCAACTGTTCGAAGGTGCCGCCCCACCCTGTCCAGTAGCCGGGCGGCACCGTGACCTGCGCGCGGATCGCCGCTTCGGCTTCGGTCACGAACGAACCGATGTCCCGGCCGGTGACGTTGGTGCTGACCACCACCCGGCGTTTGCCGTCTTCGCGTGACACCTGGTTGGGCCCGGGAGCCAGGTCGAAACTGGCGATTTCGCCAAGGGGCAGGAAGGTGGTCGGACCGCCCGCGCCTGCCGGCAACGCGATCGGCAGGCGGCGCATGGCGTCCAGGTCTGCGCGGGTGCTTTCGGGCAGGCGAACCACGATGGCAAAGCGCCGGTCCCCCTGGAAGAAGGTCCCGGCTTCCTGTCCGCCAATGGCGGTGCCGATCGCGAACTGCACGTCGGCCAGGTTCAGGCCGTAACGCGCCGCCGCTTGCCGATCGATGTTGACGGTCAGCATGGGCAGGCCCGTGGTCTGCTCGACCTTCACGCCGGTCGCGCCGGGCACGCGCTGCAGCGTCGCGGCGATCGCGTTGGCCGTGCGGTTCAGCACCGCCTGATCATCGCCGAACACCTTGACCGCGACGTCGCTGCGCACGCCCGAGATCAGCTCATTGAAGCGCAACTGGATGGGCTGCGAGAACTCGTAGGCATTGCCGGGCACCTGCGCCGCCTCTTGCTGAATCGCGGCCAGCAGCTCGGCGCGCGTCTTGCGGGGCGCGGGCCATTGATCGCGCGGCTTGAGCATGATGTAGCCGTCGGAAATGTTGGGCGGCATGGGGTCCGACGCCACCTCGGCCGTACCCGTGCGCGCGAACACCCGGTCGATCTCGGGAAAGCGGTCCACCAGGCGCCGTTCCAGTTGCTGCTGCAGGGCCACCGACTGCGTCAGGCTGGTGCCAGGAATCCGCAGCGCCTGGATGGCAATGTCGCCTTCGTCCAGATTGGGAATGAACTCGCTGCCCAGGCGGCTGGCCATGATGACGGATAGCGCGATCGCCACCGCCGCGATCGTCAGCACGACGGGGCCCTGGGTCAGCGCCGTCTCCAGCCCCCGGCGGTACGCGCGCGCCGCAGCCTGCATCAACCGGTTGTCCTTTTCAACGACCCGGTTGCCGATGAACAGTGCGACGGCCGCCGGCACGAAGGTCAGGGACAGCAGCATGGCGCCGACCAGGGCCAGCACCACCGTGAACGCCATGGGGTGGAACATCTTGCCTTCCACGCCCGTCAGCGCAAAGATCGGCAGGTACACGACCATGATGATCAGCTGCCCGTACAACAAGGGCCGGCGCGCCTCGCGGGCAGCCTTGAACACTTCGTCGAAACGTTCCTGCAAGGTCAGGCCGCGGCCCCGCGCCTGCTGCGCATGGGCCAGCCGACGCACGCAGTTTTCAACGATGACGACCGCGCCATCGACGATGATGCCGAAGTCCAGCGCGCCCAGGCTCATCAGGTTCGCACTGATGCGGTACGTGACCATGCCGCTGAAGGTGAACAGCATCGACAGCGGAATGATCATGGCCGTGATCAGGGCCGCCCGCAGGTTGCCCAGGAACACGAACAGCACGGCAATCACCAGCGCCGCCCCTTCCAGCAGGTTGGTCCGCACGGTGGCGATCGCCTTGTTCACCAGCACCGTGCGGTCATACACAGTCACCGCCTTGACGCCCTTCGGCAGCGTCTGATTGATGTCCGCCATCTTGCGATCGACCGCGCGCGATACCGTGCGGCTGTTTTCACCGATCAGCATGAACACCGTGCCAAGCACCACCTCGGCGCCATTCTCGGTTGCGGCGCCGGTGCGCAGTTCGCGTCCGATGCCCACTTGCGCGACGTCGCGGATGCGAATCGGCTGGCCTTGCGCGCGGCCCACCAGAATGTCGCGAATGTCGTCTTCGGTCCGGACCTGGCCCGGCGCGCGCACCAGGTATTGTTCGCCCTGCTTTTCGATGTAGCCCGCGCCGCGGTTGTCGTTGTTGCGGCTCAGCGCCGTCACCACATCCTGCAAGGTCAGACCGTACGACGACAGGCGATCCACACTCGGGGCGACGTGGTATTCCTTGGCGTAGCCGCCAATGGTGTTGATGTCGGTCACGCCGGGCACGTTTCGCAGTTGCGGCTTGATCACCCAATCCTGGATCTCGCGCAGGTCGGTGGGCGTGTAGGCCGATCCATCCGGCTTCCTGGCGTCCTTCTCGGCTTCCACCGTCCACAGATAGATTTCGCCCAGCCCGGTGGAAATCGGCCCCATGGCCGGGACCACGCCCACCGGCAGCTGGGCAACAGCCTCTTGCAGGCGCTGGTTGACCCATTGCCGCGCGGCGTGAATGTCCGTGCCGTCTTCAAAGATGGCGGTGACTTGCGACAGGCCATAACGCGACAGCGACCGGGTCTGTTGCAGGCCAGGCAACCCGGCCAGGGCGATCTCGACCGGATAGCTGACCCGCTGTTCGGTTTCCAGCGGTGAGTAGCCCGGCGCCGACGTGTTGATCTGGACCTGCACATTGGTGATGTCGGGAACGGCATCGATGGGCAGGCGGGTGGCGTTGTACACGCCCAGCGCCGCGACGAGCGCCACGCCCAGCATGACCAGCCATCGCTGATCGATGGCGAAACGGATCAGTTTTTCGAACATGCCTGCTCCGTTCAATGGGTGTGTTCGGCGCTGGACTTGCCCAGCTCCGACTTCAGCACGAAGCTGTTGCCCGACGCATACCGCTCACCCGCCTGCAGGCCACTGACGATCTCGACATGGGTGGACGACGACCGGCCCACCGTGACCGGCCGCGCGCGCAGGGCGTCGCCATCGACCACGAACACCGACGGCTTGTCGTCCACCGTCTGGATCGCGGCGACTTCGACGGCAACCGGTGCCGTGACCCGATCGACCAGCGCACGCACCGTCACGAACAGGCCCGGCCGCCAGGCCATATCCGGATTGGCCAGCGTGACGCGGGCCGTGGCCGTGCGAGTCTGTTGGCCCAGCAGCGACCCGATATAGGACACCCTGCCGGCGGCCTGGGCGTTGAACGCCGCGGCGTGGATGCTGGCCTGCTGTCCTACCCGCACCCGTCCCAGGTCCTGGGCCGAGACGACAAACTCAGCCCAGACCGAGCGCAGGTCGGACAGCGTGAAAACCGTGGCGTTGTCGGCCACCGCCTCGCCCAGCGAAATATGCTTTTCGACGATGACGCCGTCGAAAGGCGCACGCAGCTCGTACTGGTTCAGTTGGGCGCCGCCACGTTGCGCGCCGATGGCAGCCAGCTTTTCCGTCGCGTTGCGCACCGCAATCTGCGATTCCTGCAGCGCCGTGGTGGCCTGAAGGTAGTCCTGCTCGGCCGAGATCTTTTCTTCGAACAGGGTCTTTTCACGCTGATGCAGCCGCTGCGCCAGATCCAGCCGGCGTTGTGCGGCCTGCAGTTCGCTGCGCATGTCGGACACGCCTGGACTGGCGATCACGGCCAGCACCTCCCCTTCCTGACCTGCTGCCCGATGCTGGCCGGCACGCGTTCGACGACTCCCCCACGCGCGGCACCACGTGCGCGGTCATGTCGTCGTTGAATTTGATTTCGCCCGGGAATTCGGTGGCGTCCTGCACCGTGGCCGGACCGGCCGTGGCGATCGTGACGCCGGAGGCGGATAGCTGCGCCGGACTGAGCCTGACGGCGTCGCCGGCATGAGCGTCGGCAGCGGGCGCGCTGCTGCCCGGACCACCGCCGGGCTGGCCCGAACGCGGCGTTGCCGCGGCGGCGTCTGGCGCGGCCGCAGGCCTGCCCGACGGGGTGAGGGTCACCGCGTCACGTTCGCCTTGCACGGGGTTCGTCTGCGTGGCGGGCTCGTCATGTCCGTGATCATCGGGCCCGTCCTCATGGCCGTGGTCGCGTCCGCTGAACAGGATGGCGGCGCCCGCCAGGACGCCGACCAGGATCACGGCCGCCATGGCGGCCCGTTGTGTGTTTGAGATTGCCATGTAAGGTGTCCTTAGCGACCCAGAATGCGGTCTATGGTGGCGGCGGCCTGATAGGCGCTGGCCAGCTGGTCGAGATAGCGCGCACGGGCCTGGAACAGGGTGCGCTGGCTGTCGAGCACTTCAAGAAAACTGAACTTGCCGGCTTCGAAGCCGCGCGTGGCGGCGTCAAAAGCCTGCTGGGCGGCGGGCAGGATCGCCGTGCGCAAGGTGCTGGCCGACTCGCGCGACACCGTCAACGCGGCCGACGCGCGGCGCAATTCGAAGCCCAGCCGCGCGGCCAGTACCTGCTGCTGGTCACGCGCCTGATCGGCCCGGCTCAGCGCCTGGTACAGATTGCCTTGGTTGCGGTCGAACACCGGGATAGGAATCGACACGCCCACCAGGGCCTGCGTCAGGCCCAGTTCGTTATTGCGACGCGCCCCCACGTTGAAGGTCACGTCGGGATAGCGGCGCGTGCGTTCCACGTCGACCTGCGCGCGCAGGCGATCCAACTCCCGCTGGCTGGCGACCACGTCGGGCGAGTCGGCCAGCGCCTGCAGCAATGCCTCGACCGGCGGCCGCTCGGGCAGGTCATCGAGCACGCCCCCACGTCACCAAAGGCCGTGGGCGCGTTGCCCCACAAGGACACCAGGCCATCGCGCGCCACCTGTAGCGCGGCGCGGCCTTCCGCCAGCGCAAGTTCGGCATTGGCCTGCTCCACCCCTGCCTTGGTGGCGTCGACCGGAGAGATCTTGCCGGCCTCCACCCGCCGGCCCGCAATGCGTGAGCCCTGGCTGGCCAGGTCCACGGATGCCTGACTGAGGCGGATACGTTCCTGCGCGATCAGGATCGCAAAGAACGCGCCGATCACCTCGGCCCGCAATTGCGCCCGCGCCACGTTGAACTGCGCGCGCGCCAGATCGCGGCTCGCATCGGCCGCCGTCATCCGGGCGGCGCGCTTGCCGCCCAGCTCGATCGGCAGGCCGATCTGCGCGGTCGTGACGCGGCTCGCGTGGCGGGTGTCTTCCATCGACGTGCCCACTTCGGGATTGGGCCGCGTGGCAGCCTGGATCGCCTCGCCCTCGGCAATATCGATATCGCGGGCGGCGGCGGACAGGAAGAAGCTGCCAGCCGACGCCCGTTCAAGCGCCTGCGCAAGGGTCAGGGGTTCGGAAGGAATCAGGGGTACAGCGGCGGGCGCGGCGTTCTGCGTCGCAGCCGGCACCGAAGGCGCCAGTTGCGCGACCACTCGCGCAGGGAAAATCATGCAGGCCGCACACACGGGCGGCAACCACCAAGGCGTCATTCATCGCATCCAGAGTCAAAGACAGTCGGAAGCGAGACGAGGCGGATCAAGGGATCCGCGCCAGGGGCCGTCTATGCGCGGACGCGTGCTGACGAAGTCAGGCAGGCGCCGGGCAGGAGGACGTCGTCTCGCCGGTCAGGCGAGACGCAGCCAATTGGGGCGTTCGGGCTCGGCGACGCGGGCCGACATGGCGGTAAATGTCACGGCGGGCGGCGCATAAGGGCGTGCGGACGGGGCGGCGACGGCCGGCGCGATGGGGAGCACGCTGGGGCACGCGATCAGGTGGCAGATCATGCAGTCCTGGTCCGGGATCAGGGATCCGTCGGTCCGCTTGTCGGCGGGCGCGCGATGCTCATGCTCGTGATGGCCAAAGTGCGTGACCTTGGCCGCGCCGGCTTCGTGCTGGCAATACGCCGCCGCGCTTGCCCAGACGGACTGGAGCGGCAGCAGAACGATCATTAGCAGGAAAATGAAGCGGCGCATGGCGGGCATTATAGCCATGCGCCGCGGCAAGTAGATGACGACAGCGCGTTGCGCGATACCGCGCCGTAGCCCGCGCCAGGCGCGCGCGGCAAGCCCACGCACGACCGGGGGCCCGAATGGCAAAAAGGGCCTGCGCGGCGAACCGGCGGGCCCCTTGAGCAATCTGCGCTGCGCGGTGATCAGGCGCGGACACCGCCGCCTGCCACCCCGTTGTCGATCAGGTGCGCAGCGTACGAATGGTTTCGTCCAGCACCTGCGCCTGGTTCTGCAGGGATTCAGCCGATGCCACCGACTGCTGCACGGCCGCGGCCGATTCTTCGGCGTACTGGGCGATCTGCTCGACGCGGCTGGCGATCTGTTCCGATGCCGACTTCTGTTCCATGGCGGCGTTGGAGATATCGGCAATGACTTCCGCCGTACGGCTGGCCGCTTCCTGGATGCGGCTGAGGACCGTACCCGCCTGCCGCGCGCCGGCAGCCGACGCCTGCATGTCGGTATTGACCTCGCGCATGGCCTGCGCGGCGATCGTGGTCTGTTTCTGCACGGCGGCAATGACCGAGGCGATCTGCGCGGTGGACGTCTTGGTGCGTTCGGCCAGGCCGCGCACTTCGTCGGCCACGACCGAGAAGCCCCGGCCTTCTTCGCCCGCGCGGGCCGCTTCGATCGCGGCGTTCAGCGCCAGCAGGTTGGTCTGCTCGGCGATTTCCTGGATGGTCTTGACCACGGCGGAAATCTGGCGCGACGACGCTTCGAGTTCCTGCACGACTTCGGCCGAATTGGCGACGCGGTCGGCCATCTTCTCGATTTCGCCGACGGTCTGCCTGACCACCGCCGAGCCTTCTTCGGCCGCGGTGCTCGATGCCTTGGAAAAGCCGTTGGCTTCGCGGGTGCTGTCGGCGATCTGCGAGATCGATACGGTCAGCTGCTCGACGGCGGCGGCCACGCCGCTGGCGGCTTCGGACTGCACTTCGGTGCCGCGGCCGATCTGGTTCAGCGCCTGCAGCGTCTGCGTGGTGGCCACGGCCACTTGCGAACCCGTTGCGTTCATCTGCTGAGCCAGTTGCGCAATGCGCACGCGGGTGGCGTTGATGCGCTCGGCCATGATGTGGATTTCGTTGTTCGAGCCGGCCGGGCCGGTCGGCACGTCGCGCGTCAGGTCGCCTTCACCCAGGCGCGTCACGCCGGCCACCACGTCACGCACGGGGCGCAATGCGAACGACATGCGGGCGAACACCACCAGGCCGGTCAGGATGCCGCTGATCAGCAGCAGCGCGACGACCAGGCCGATCTGCTTGTACTGCGCCGCCAGGAAGTCCGATTTGGCGCCGGTGGCGGTCAATGTCCAGTTCCAGCTTGGGACGGTCTTGTAGGCAACGAACTGCGTGGCGTCGTCGGTGGTGAGCTTCGACTCGGAAAAGCCGGTGTCATGGTCGACCAGGTCCTGGAAGAACGGACGATCGGCCTCGGGCGTGTCGGACACCAGCTTGCCCTTGTAGGTGGGATGCACCAGGAATTCCGCGGTGCCGTTGGCGCCCGCGGTCAGCGCGTACATGTTGCCGAAGCCCGCAACGGTCGATTCTTCGATGTACTTGAGCGTGGAAGCGACGTCGTCGGACAGGTCGACCTGCAGCGTCAGCCCGCCGAAGATCTTGCCGTTGTCGTCCTTGAGCGGACGCACGTGCATTGCGTACCAGCGGCCGCCCCGGTAAACGATGTTGGTTGCGGCGACCGTCGTGTCCAGCGTCTTGACGATGAAGTCGTCGTTTGCCACGGCCGCGCCCGTCAGGGGCTGGCCATCGGCGCCGCGCTGCATCGTGGCCGCGCGGATCCACTGGTTGTTGTGGCGCACGATCAGTTCGGGGTCGGCGCCCGTGTAGCTGCGCATCCGCTGCAGCACCGAAGTGTTCCCGTTCAGGATGGTTTCGCCCGCGCGCACCGTGACGACTTCGCCGGCGCTGCCGGTTTCGGTCATGGTGCCATCGGGGGACGGCAATTCACCCAGCATGCGCTGGAACACCAGCAACTGGCGTTCGACGCGCAGGCGGGTGGATTCGAACGACGACACCAGGCTGGTGCTGACGGAATCGAGCGACGCCATCATTTCGCGTTCGACGGCTTGCTTTGCGGCGCGGACGCCCTGCACGGCCACCACGACGGCGGTCACCCCTGAAATGATTGCGCTCAGTGACAGAGCCAATACCAAGACTTGCTTGGCCAGCGAACGCTGACCAAGGCTGAAAGACGACGCCATCGTTTCCCACCCCACGTTATTGTCGGACGCTCCGGATTGCCTGGAACGGCCTGATCATCAGGGCCGTGGGAATCACGCGAACGAGTGTGAGCACCTTTACGGCAGGATCAGGAGAGAATTGAGGAATTTATTACGTCTGGTGTGAGCAAGCCCTTACCGACCCGTTCCAGAAGCAGATCCGCCATTGCGCGTGCAGCCGGTGACAGGTCCCGATCGGCGCGCCAGACCAGCCCGATCGGCCGGCGGATCACCGGGTCCACCAGGTCGCGCTGCACCAGACCCGCCTGGGCGACCACCGCGGCAGCCACCGACGGCAGCGCCGCGACGCCGCATCCAGCCATCACCATGGCCGCCACCGTCATCAGGTGATCCACCTCGTAGGCGGGTGCGAATTGCACGCCGTGCTGCAAGGCGGCAGCCGCCACGTACTGCCGCACGCTGGTCGGATGCGACATGGACACGTGCGGGTAGGCCAGGCAGGACGGAAAAGGAATGGGCGCATCGCCCGCCAGCGGATGCCCGCGCGGCATCAGCAGCACGAACCGGTCCTCGGTCAGTGATTGGTAGGTCAGATCGGCGTAGGCGGGGTCGGCGGCGGTCAGCGCGAAGTCGACCTCCCCCGCTGTACCAGTGCGAACGCCGGGGCGGACAGGGTATCGATCAGCCGCAGCCGGATGTCCGGGTAGCGGGCGCCATAGGCCGCGAACAGGGCGGGCATCAGCTTGGCCGCGAACGATGGCAACGCGGCAACCGCCACCGACCCGCTGCGCAATTGCGACATGTCGCGCACCACGGCGACGGCGGCGTCGAAGCGCGCCAGCACCTCGGTGGCGTCGGCCTCGAACCGGGCGCCTGCCGCCGTGAGGCTGACCTTGCGTGTCGTGCGCTGAAACAGCCGCGCGTCCAGCGCCGCCTCGATCCTCAGCACGATGGACGACACCGCCGACTGCGACAGATGCAGCTGGATCGCGGCCTGGCTGAAGCTGAGCGTGCCTGCAACGGCGAGCAACGTGCGCAGGTCGTGGGTCGACAGGTCCGCTTTCATCGATTTATCTTGAATTTCGATCAATATATCAAAAAGGAGCGCTTAACCGATAAGCCGTGCGCGCATAGACTGGCGGCCTGCCTAGAAGGGAGCACACTTTTATGTTGATGTATCCGTCCCAGTCCCGGGCCGTCGTCGTTGGCGGCGGCACCATGGGCAACGATGTTGCCGCAGTGCTGGCCCGCGCCAGTTGCCCCACGATCCTTGTCGAGTCGTCCGCCGCCCGGCGCGAGGCGCTGCCCGGTACCCTGGCCGCCGCGCTCGATACCCATGCGGCGCAGGCCCGCCTGGTGTCGATCGTGGCCGACCTGGACGACATCGACTGGTCGGGCGTCGACCTGGTCATCGAATGCATTCCGGAACGCGTCGACATCAAGCAGGCACTGTTCGCCCGCCTGGAACGGCTGGCACGTCCCGACTGCGTGTTGACCAGCAACAGTTCCAGCTTCCCGATCAGCGCAATTGCCGAGGGCCTGAGCACCGGCGGCCGCATGCTGGGCCTCCATTTCTTCATGCCCGCGCACCTGGTGCCGCTGGTCGAAGTGGTGATGGGGGGCGCCAGCGAACTCGCCAACGCACAGGCCCTGTGCGACTTCATGCGCCGCTGCGCCATGGTGCCGGTGCTGGTCAGGAAAGACCTGCCGGGCTTCCTGGCCAATCGCCTGCAGCACGCCCTGTCGCGCGAAGCCTTCGACATGATCGACCAGGGCATTGCATCGCCCGAAGACGTGGATGCGGCCGTGCGTTTTGGCTTCGGCTTCCGTTTTCTGGCGGCCGGTCCGGTCATGCAGCGCGACCATGCCGGTATCGAGGTGCACTGCGCCGCCGGCGCGACCATGTACCCCACCCTGAACAACTCACCGCTGCCGGCCAAGGCCTTGAGCGACCGGGTGGCCGCCGGGCATCTGGGCATGAAGACCGGCCAGGGTTTCTATACCTGGACGCCAGAGACGATCGCCGCCGAACGCAAGCGCTACGATGACCTGCTCAAGGCCGGCCTGACGCTGCTGGCCAAGGAACTGCCGCCACTCCAACCGGGACCTGACCATGATTGATGCCGCTACCGCCTTTGCCGAACCGCTGATCCTGACCGTCGCGCCCAACGGCGCCTACAAGAAACGGGCTGACCATGGCGCATTGCCGGTCACCCCCGAGCACCTGGCCGACACCGCCAAACGGTGCCTGGACGCGGGCGCCGCCATGATCCACATGCACGTGCGCGCCGACGATGAACGGCACAGCCTGGACCCGGCCGCCTACCGGTTGGCGACCGACACCGTGCGCCGCGCGGTCGGAAAGGAACTGGTCATCCAGATCACCACTGAAGCCGCACAGGTCTATGCGCCCGACGAGCAGGTCGCCTCGGTCATGGCGGTGTCGCCCGAAGCCGTGTCGGTGGGCCTGCGCGAAGTCGCGGTCGGACCGGAAGCGGATGCCCGGGTCGCCCGGCTGTTCAGCTGGCTGGCACGGGAACGCATCATGACCCAGGTCATTCTGTACGACACCGCCGACGTGGCGCAGTGGCAGTCCTACCGGCAGCGCGGCGTCGTGCCCGAAGCTCCCTGGTTCCTGCTGTTCGTGCTGGGCCGCTACACGGCGGGCCAGACGTCGCTGCCGGCGGACCTGCTGCCGTTCCTGGCCGCCGACGATCGCACCTACCCCTGGGCCATGTGCGCGTTCGGCAAGCATGAACATGCGTGCGCCGCCGCGGCGGCCGCGCTGGGCGGACATGCGCGGGTCGGCTTCGAAAACAATCTGTATCTGAAGGATGGCAGCATCGCCCCCGATAACGCCGCGCTGGTGAGGCAGGCCGCGCAGGCGGGACTGGACTGTGGCCGGCGGTTGGCGACGGCCGATGACGTGCGGCGGCGGTTTGGTTGATTCCCGCAAGTAGTTTGAAGCAGGAAGGACGGCGTCCGCACGGGGCGCCGTTTGAGGACGCGACCGGATCCCCGCCGGCGCTTGCGTCACGACAAGACGAATCAGAAAACACACCACGCGCTGACTGAAAGCGCAGGAGACACCCCAATGTTGAAGAAGACCCTGCTGGCGCTGGCCTGCGCCGCTACCCTGCCCGCTGCCATGATGCCTGCCGCCGCGATCGCGGCGGATGCCTACCCTTCCAGACCCATCCGTTTCATCGTGCCCTACCCGCCTGGTGGCCCGACCGACCTGATGGCACGGCTGCTGCAGGTGTCGATGCAGAAGCAGCTGGGCGTGTCGGTGGTAGTCGAAAACAAGGCTGGTGCCGGGGGCAACATCGGATCCGACCAGGTTGCCAAATCCGAGCCTGATGGCCACACCCTGCTGCTGGCTGCGAGTGGCCCGATGGCCGTGAACCCCACGCTATACAAGGCCTTGCCCTTCAACCCGGTCAAGGACTTTGCGCCCGTTGTGCAGATCTCCGCCTTCCCCATGGTGCTGGAGGTCAATCCCAACGTGGTCAAGGCGACCGACCTGAAGTCCTTCATTGCGGCAGCCAAGGCCAGGCCGGAACTGTTCAGTTTCGCGTCCGCCGGCAGCGGCACGCCGCAGCACCTGGCCGGTGAAATGTTCAATCGCGCTGCCGGCACCACCATGCAGCACATCCCCTACAAGGGTGCGGGTCCGGCGCTGAATGATCTGGTCGGTGGGCAAGTGCCGGTCATGCTGGACATCGTGGGCAGCTCGCTGCAATACATCAAGGCTGGACGGCTGCGGCCGATTGCGGTCACGACCGCCCAGCGCAGCGCGGCCTTGCCTGACGTGCCGACACTGGCCGAATCCGGCCTGCCCGGCTTCGACATGTCGGGGTGGCATGGCATTGCGGTGGCCGCGGGCACGCCACGCCCTATCGTTGACCGACTCAACCAGGTGGTCAATACCGCCTTTGCCGACCCGGAACTACGGGCGCGGTGGGAAGCCTTGGGCACCCCTGCCGTGGGTGGCACGCCGGAACAATTCGAAAAATTGATCCGGTCCGAAAACATACGGTTGGGTGACGTGGTGAAAGCATCGGGCGCCACGGCGGACTGACCGCGTCGGTGTGCGGCATCGCCCCAGGAGCAGCGCCTTGCTGCGCCGGGGCTCACCCGTATTGGCCTGTCCGGCCCGTCAGTGCGCCGCCTTGACCCGATGCAGCACCGTCAGCAAGGTCAGGCTGGCGCCCAGCACCAGCGCCATCGCCCCGAATGCGCCCTGCACGCCCAGCGCTTCCGACACCGCGCCGACCAGCAGATAACCGAAAGGCATGGTGCCGTTATAGGCCATGCCATACATACCCACCAGCGCTCCCCGCACAGAGTCCGGGCAACGCCGCTGGATGGTCGCGTTGGTCGACGTGGCGCTGAAGGTCAGGCTGAAGCCCAGCGCAAAGAACGCGAAGGCGGTCAACGCGGCATGCCCGGCCAGGGCCAGCACGGCGAGCGCCACCCCAGCGATCCACGGCGCCACACTCAGGTAACGCTGCGTCATCATCGACCCGATCGCTGACGACAGAATCACCGCCGCGCTCAAGGACCCTACGCCGGCCGCTGCAAAGAACACGCCTGTATAAGTAGCGGCATCGTGGAACACGCGGTCCGCGATGAGCGGCACCAGCGTCTGGTAACTGCCCGCGAACAAGCCCATGCACGCCAGGATCGACAGGTACTTGGCGGTAAACGGATCGTCCAGAATGTAGGCGAACGCCGCGCGCAAACCGCCCCGGCTGTCACCCTTCTTGGTCATGCGCGGCTGGATCACCATGGACCGCACGCACCAGGCCATCACGCACAGCGCCACCGCAAAGGTGGCGAACGCGAAGGGGGACCCAGCGTGGGATACAGCACGGCCGCGATCGTCGGGCCCACCATGCGGCCGACGTTGTAGACCATGGTGTTCATGGCCACCGCATTCGGCAGCAAGGCCGCGTCTTCCAGGCAGGACACCAGCAACACCTGCCGCGCGGGCGATTCGATCGACGTCAGCACCCCGATCACAATCGCGTGCGCCAGAATCAACGGCAGGGTCAACACGCCAAACGCCGACAGCACCGCCAGGCTGCACGCCACCGCCAGCGAGGTGTACAACACCGCCAACGTCGTGCGCCGCGCGTTATGCGACGAGATCCGCGCCCCCGCGATCGGCGCAATCACCAGTTGCGGCCCATACAGCAGGAAGTTCAGCAAAGCCAGCACCGCGCCCGACCCCGACAGGTGGTAGACCACCAGGTTCAGCGTCACGTTCTGCGTCCAGCTGCCCAGCACCGACACCACCTGCCCGGTCAGATAACGCCTAAGAGTAGGCTCGGACAGGGCAGGAAAAATGCGTTGCAGCGAAAGCGACATGATGAACGGCAGGAAGGGCGGCAGACCGTAACTCTACCCGATCACCCCCGCACAGCCCGCCGAGCCAGGCCACCCGCACACGTCTGGATACACCGGGAGCGGCCAGTGCCGCGCGGGCGGGAAGCGCGATACGCCAAGGACGCCTAACCCCAGAGCACAGCGAATCTGGCTTCGCCAGTCCGCCAGTGCCGCCCCTGGGGAGGCGCGCAGCGCCAAGGGGGGCTCCACCTTTCGCCCCTGGGGAAGGCACGCAGCGCCAAGTGGGGGCTTAACCTAGGACACCGCCGATCCGGCTTCGCCGGTCGGCCGGTGTCGCCCCTGGGGAGGCGCGCAGCGCCAAGGGGGATAGATGTATTGTCCCAGCGACATCATCAGCGCGCAGGCGGCCAGCAACGCCACGCACAGCGCCGACAGTGCCGTTGCATACCCACCCGTCTTGTCGAACGCCAGACCCATGACGTAAGGCCCTGCCCCCGACCCCAGCATGAACGCCGCGAACAGATAGCCGTACAGCTCGCCAAAGCTCTTCAGGCCCAGATACCGCGACAACAGGAAGGCGATCAGATCCACCTCGGCGCCCAGACCCAGGCCCACCAGCACCACCGACAACGCGGCGTATTGCGGCGGCAGGTTGGCCAGCAGCATGCCGATGCCGACCAGCGGAATCGCAAAGAAGAACGCCGCCACATACGGTGCAAAGATCCGGTCCAGCAGATAACCGGCCAGCAAGCGCCCGCCAATCAACGCCGCGCCGGCAAACGCCATGGCCGTGGTGGCCACACCTGGCGCAATGCCGCGATCGACAAGCAGCGGCACCACGTGGGCGATGGTGCCATTGGTGGCCAGCGCCACCGCAAAGAAGGCCAGCGCCAGCTTCCAGAACATGCCTGACCGCAAGGCTTCACGACCCGTCGCACCCGGCAGGGCTGCCGCCGCCGTACCCGCCACCGGACGCATCTGGTCCGGCTCACGCACCGCCAGCGACACCGCCGTCACGCCCACCACCAGCGTCAATGCCGCCAGTCCAAGATAGGCGCCCTTCCAGCCGAACGCCGTCAACAAGGCCTGCGCATACTGCGGCACCAGCGCCGCGCCCAGCCCAACCCCAGCCATGGCGACACCCAGGGCCAGCCCACGTTTGTCGTCGAACCACGCCGCAATCGCCTTGGCATAAGGCAACGGCGTCTGCCCTGCCGCGGCAATGCCCATCAGGGCGTAGATGATCATGAACTTGGCCGGCGTATCCGCGAACAAAGCCAACGATGCCGTCGCCGCGGCGAACAGCACAATGGCCGGCAGGGTCACGGCCCGTATGCCGAACCGGTCAATCAAACGCCCCGCTACCGGCACGAACAACGCCGTCATCGTCAACCCGATCACCAACGCCAGCGACGTCGTCGACCGCTCCCATCCAAACGCCTTCGTCACCGGCAGCAGGAACACGCCGAAGGTGAATTGCATGATCGGCCCATTGCCGACAAACAGCCCAAACACCGACCCCACCACCACCCACCAGCGATTCCTGATCTTCATGTCATCCTCCTTCGTGGCGCAGCCACGGTTCTTGTCCTCAGCGGGCAGCCTCTACGTCCACCTCGCCATGTAGTTTTGCCCCCCAAGAGTCGCCATGCGCCTCCCCCAGGGGCGACGCTGGCGGACTGGCAAAGCCAGATCCGCTGCGTCCTTGCATCGATACCACCAACACCCTCGTGCATCTGAACGACGCGCGCACGGACTCAGCGGATCTGGCTGACCCAGTCCACCTGGCCTCCATTCACAAGAGGGGCCGCACTCTAAGCCCCCCGTCTTAAGCAACACGAGACAACGCACCACACCCACCAGGGCACCGCGGATCCGGCTTTGCCCGTCCGCCGTTGCCGCCCCTGGGGGTGGCGCGCAGCGCCTAGGGGGCTAGCGGCCAAGCTTAAAAGCTTGGCCGCGTTCTCGTGGCCGATCTTCTTGCGGTCGGCTTCACTGATGCTGGCCGACGCGAACCAGTCCGCTGCGTGGTCGATGTTCTCGAACGGCCAGTCGGTGGAGAACAGGATGCGGTCGGCGCCGATCTCGAGGATCGCGTCGATCAGCGTCTGCGTGCGGAAATTGCCCGACGTGGTCAAGTAGAAGTTCTCGTTGAAATAATCAACGATCTTGCGCTTGGCCGGATACTTCGGCGTCGTCTTGACCCAAGCATTGCGATGGTCGATGCGCCACATGCTGTACGGCAGTCCTTCGCCCATGTGACCCAGGATGATGCGCAGATCGGGATACGCATCGAACAGGCCCGATCCCATCAGGCGCAGCGCGTGCACGGCCGTTTCTTGCCCAAAGGCCCAGGTCGGCCCCATCAGCCAGGGGTGGCCGTCATAGATGGCGCAGTCTTTCGGCAGGGGGTTGCGCGGGTGCAGGTAGAACGGCACGTCCAGCGACTGGACCTTTTCCCAGAACGGCCAGTACTGCTTCAGGTCGTAGTACACGGCGTGATCGGGGTTCTCGACCTGCGAAAAGCCGTTGACCAACGCGCCGACAAAACCCAGATCGCGCACGCACCGTTCCAACTCATTGGCGGCCAGTTCCGGCGATTGCATGGGCAGTGCGGCAAAGCCGCGAAAGCGCGTCGGCTGGCGCACGATCTGCTCGGCCAGGAAATCGTTGGCGCGCTGCGCGACTTCCGATGCCTGCTTGGTGTCGGGAATGGCCTGCACCGCCGGCGCATTCAAGGAAAGGATCATCGTTTCGATCTGGTATTCATCCATCAGGCGCAGGCGGCGGTCCTGGATGTCCAGCAGGCGCGAACGCAGTTCCGGCCAATCCTTGTCCGGCACGAAGCCGGCCGAATCCATCAATGTCTCTTCCGTGGCGAAGTGTTCTTCTAGCGCAATTTTTCCGGTCATCTCGGATCCTTGTCGAATGGATAAAGCGGTGGGTGCGGGTCACTGCGTCATGCGTGGCAATGCACCGGGTCCAGCGTGGCACATCGGATAGCTCCGGCCGTCGCGCGGCCAGGTTTCAATGCGGGGTAGCGAAGCGTCAATACTGGCCGCGTGGCGTCAGGCCCAGGGCCATCTGCCCGTACATCGTGCCGACGGCATCCCAGTTCATGCTGATATGGCGGCTGACGGCATTCACGTCGCGCCACGCGCGTTGCACCGGGTTGGACAGGTTCAACCCCAGGCCACCGGTCGATGCGTTCAACGCTTCCGCCGCACGCAGCGCAAGCGCCACTGCGAACGACTGCCCGCGCCGGCTCAGGATGCGATCTTCCACCGTGACCGTTTCATCGGCCAGCGTTTTTGTCGTCACGCGGCGCAGATCGCGCAGCAGGATTTCCTGGGCGGCATCGGTGCTTGCCGCGGCATCGGCCACGCGCAGTTGAATGGTCGGGAATTCCGCCATCTTCTGATGCCCACCGGCCACGGCGCCGCGCGTGACCCGGCTCCCGGTCGCTTCCAGATAGTCATCCAGCGCACCGGCCGCGGCGCCCACGGCGACGGAGGCCAGGCACGACGGAATCACCGTCAGCATCGGGACACGAAAGGCCAGGTCGTCGGCGTAGTGGCCCGCTCCAGGCGTGTTGCCCGAGGTGCTTTGCGCAAAGGTCAGCACCCGATGCGCCGGCACGAATACGTCGGTCAGTTCCAGTGTCTTGCTGCCCGTGCCGCCCAGGCCGACCACATCCCACGTTTCTAGGATCGTGTAGTCCGCGGCGGGCACCAGCAAGAAGGCGGGCTCCAGGCCCTCGCCCGACAGCGCAGGGATCATTGCCGCGCACAGCGCCCAGTCGGCGTTTTCACAGCCGCTGCTGAAGCTCCAGTTGCCGGTCAGCCGATAGCCGCCCGCTTCGACGCCGGCCTTGGCAGCAGGCGCATACGAACCGCACAGCAAGGCGTCGGGGTTGTCTCCCCACACGTCGCGCTGGGCCTGCTCCGGAAAGCTGGCGGCCAGCCATTGATGGGCCGACAGCAGGCCCGCCACCCAGGCTGTCGATGCGCAGCTGCGCGCCAGGCGCAGATTGGCCTCGACCAGCACGTCAAAGTGTTCCTGATGGCCGCCAAACGCACGTGGCTTCACGATGTCGAAATAACCGATGTCGCGCAGCGCCTGCATGTGCGCATCGGGCACCTGGCCATCCCGTTCGGTCTGCCGTGCGGCGGCCTTGATCTGCGGGGATAAAGCGTCAATGCCGCGCAGCAATGCGGCCTTGTCGAAGGCGGTGTGCGGCGGCGCGTCCAGGACGGCATGCTCCACGAAACTGTTCATGGTCGACTCCTTGATGGTGTGTTTGGAATGCGCCCCATCCGTGCGTGAGGCGAGAGGACGTGAGGGCAAGCCGGCGATCAGCGCGCCGCGACCGGCGTGGACCGGCAGTAGGTGGCGTTGCGGTACAGCAAGGGGGACGTGTTGTCGGCAAGCTGGACGTCGTGCACCGCGCCGATGAAGATGGTGTGGGTGCCGAAGGGCACGACCACCTGCTTGCGGCAGAAAATGCGGGCCTGGGCGCTGGTCAGGTATTTGATGCCGGCATCGGTCTCGGACCAGTCGCCGGTCAGGAAGCGATCCGCGGGCGGCACGCCGCCGCTGAAGGCGTTGGACAGGTCGATGTGGTCTTCCGACAGTACGTTCACGCAGAAGCCATCGGTGGACGACATGATGTCGTGCAACAGGGTCTTCTGATGGATGCAGACCAGCAGGGCCGCGGGGTCGAGCGACACGGACGAGACGGCGGTGGCGGTCATGCCATGCCCGCGTTCCCGGTCACCAGCGGTCACGATGGTGACCGTGGATGCAATGCCGCGCATGGCCAGGCGAAAGTCGCGCTGGACGGTGTCCTGATCGGCAACATCGTGCGTCAGTGCTTGGGCAGTCATGTGTCTTCCTCCATGGGGTTTCGTGAACCCGGGTCTCTGTGAACCGTGCACAAAGTTTCACACACAACTGTTGCGTTTGCAATTGTTGTACAGTCGATTCCACTCCTTTTCCGCTCGGGGTTTTCCCACCCCGGGTCACCCCGAAGACACCCATGTATCGACTGACCAACTCGTTCCCCTACCTGCTCAACCGCGTGGGTGTGCGCATCGGTGAACTGTTCACCGAACGTCTGAAACCGTACGACGTAACCCTGCCGATGTACCGGGTGCTGGCATCTTTATGGGAACGCGGCGACCAGCGGCTCAATGAATTGAGCAAGGCCACGGTCATGGAAGTGTCGACGCTGTCGCGGCTGATCGGGACGATGGAAACGCGCGGGTATGTGACGCGGCACCGCCTGGATGACAACGCGCGGGTGGTGGCGATCAATCTGACGGCGGACGGACGCGCCCTGGCCGAAGAACTGATCCCGCTTGCGATTCAGTTCGAGGAAGTGGCGATCCACAGCTTCGGCAAGGCCGAAGTGCTGCGCCTGAAGTCCGCCATGGAAGCGGTGTACGAACACCTGAACGCGCTCGATCCCGAAGCGCTGCAGGTGCCGGTCAGCAAACGCGCCGGGCGGCGCGCGGCGCGCTGATGTTTTTCATGCCCGAACCGTCGGCGGGCTTGGCGGCGCACGTCCTTGCACGGATCGCGCGAACCTAGCGGTCTGCGGATCCAGGGGCCGTGTCTTCTGGATACAGCACTTCCAGCACATGGCTGGGCGTGAAGGGTTGCTGCCAGACGCGCTGGCCCGTGGGACGCAAGGCATCATTCACGGCGCACCAGATGGCGCCTACCGCGCCCACCGTGCCGGCTTCGCCAATGCCCTTGGCGCCCAGCAGGGTGGCGCGCTCGGGTGTGCTGACATGGGATACGTGGATATCTGGCATTTCGGAAGCCATGGGCACCAGATAGTCAGCCAACGATGCGTTCGTCAACTGGCCGGTGTCGTCATAGACGCAGTGTTCATACAGCGCGGCGCCGATGCCCTGCACCACTCCGCCGCGCACCTGCTCATCGGCCAGCAGCGGGTTGATGACACGGCCGCAGTCTTCCACCACCCAGAAGTCCAGCACGCGGATGACGCCGGTGTCGATATCGACTTCGACCTGCGCGGCCTGCACACCGTTGGCCATGAAGTACGGTTTGTCGGCGGGGGCGAAGGACCTTTCCACGGTCAAGGGCGGAAGCGGATGCAGCGCGGTCGCCGACGAATCGTAATGCGCGGCGGTCGCTACCTGGCGCAGGCTGCGCACGGGCTGGCCGGCGTCATCGATGATGCTGTCCCCGGCAATGCCGAGCCCGTTGACATCCACGCCGATCAAAGATGCCGCAATCGCCAGAACGTTGGCGCGCAGCTCGGCCGCCGCCAGGCGCGCCGCTTCGCCTGCCAGCGCGATGCCTCGGGATGCCCACGCGCCGCCGCCCAAGGGATCGGTGGCCGTGTCGCCGCTGGTGACGAGCACTTCGTCCAGCGCGACACCCAACGTTGACGCGATGACTTGCGCGATGCCCGTACGCACCCCTGCCCCTGGTCGGTGGCGCTGGTGCGGCAGGTGATGCGGCCCGACGGCGTCAGGCTGAGCCGCACGCTTTCCTTGCCTGCGATCCGGATGCCGGCTGGCCCATACAGGCGCGACCCCACGCCGGTCATTTCGACAAAGGTGCACAGGCCGATGCCGCGATACACGCCCTTTTCGCGCCAGTGCGCCTGGTCCGTGCGCAAGCGCGCATAGCTCATCTGTTCTTCGATACGGTTCAGGCACGCATCCAGCGACAGCGGCCCCACGGCCATCCCGGTCGCGCTCAGATGCGGCTTGCCATCATCCGGCACGCACGACAGATGATTGCGGCGGCGGATCTCCAGGGGTCGATGCCAGCCGCGGCCGCGGCATGATCCAGCAACTGTTCAACGACCGCGCTGGCAATCGGTTGACCCACCGCGCGGTACGCGCCGGTCGGCACCTTGTTCAGGTAGGCGCCCCGCACCCGCCCGCGCACCGCCGGCAAGCGGTAGGCGCAGCCGCACAGGTCGAGCGCCTGCAATGCCTCGCCCAGGCTGCTGCGCGGATAGATGGAACACGCGCCGAATGAAAAGAGCGCGTCCACTTCCAGCGCGGCAATCGTGCCATCGTCATGGATCGCGAGTCGGGCATCGACCCGCGCGTCACGCGCATGCACGTCGCTCAGAAAAGATTCCAGACGGTCGGGCTGGAATGTGAGCGGTCGGCCGAGCAGCACGGCCATCGCCACCACCGCCATCTCGTCCGCATAGGCATGCAGCTTGATGCCAAAGGCGCCCCCACGTCGGGGCACACCACACGCACCTGTTCCACGGGCAATGCCAGTTGCCGGGCAAAGATTTCCTGCATCTG
Organism: Pigmentiphaga litoralis; assembly: GCF_048632615.1. Lineage (GTDB taxonomy): Bacteria > Pseudomonadota > Gammaproteobacteria > Burkholderiales > Burkholderiaceae_B > Pigmentiphaga > Pigmentiphaga litoralis_B. Next base: position 3,577,489 of record NZ_CP184479.1, on the reverse strand, counting down.
GAACGGCGCCTGATGGGAGGTGTGCACGGTCAGTTCGCCCACCCGCGCATCGAAGGACGCCAGAATGCCGCGCGGTTCCAGCGTGACCCCGGTCTGGCGGCCAAACATGAAGCGTTGCGTGACCACATGCGCGGCCCCGGCAAACGCACTGTCGGCATCGCCGACATCGATGCGCCGATCGAGCGCCAGATTGCTCGCCAGGTCCGGATGACACGGCAAAGCGCGGTCTTGCAGCGCCGCGCCGGGATCCACCATGGCGTCGACCGGTGACCAATCGATCATGACCTGTTCCAGCGCGTCCTCGGCCTGGGCCCGGGTCTCGGCCACCACCGCCACGACGGCCTCGCCCTGCCAGTACGCTTCGCCGACCGCCATCGGATGTTGCGGTGGACTGTGATGCGTGGGCAGCGTGGCAAACGCGGTCTGCCACGGCGCGCACACGGCAAGCAGATCCTGGCCGGTCAACACGGCGGCCACACCGGGGCACGCGCGGGCAGCCTCCAGGTCCAGGACGTCGAACGTGGCCCGCGCGAACGGACTGCGCAGGAAGGCGACCTGCAACATGCCAGCCATGTCGATGTCGTCCAGATAACGCCCCTGCCCGGCCACGAACCGCCGGGCTTCCGGCCGGGTGGGCGATGCGCCAGGCCATGCCGCAGCCGTCAGATCACTCATGATGCGGTCTCGCCATGGCGTGCCAAGGCTGCGGTTTCTATCGCGTCGACGATAGCCTGATACCCGTGCAGCGGCAGTAATTGCCAGAGATCGCATCCCGAATCACAGCGCGGCTGGGACAGGTTTCGTGCAACAGCAATTCCGCCCCGGTCATCAGCATCCCCGGTGTGCAATAGCCGCACTGCAATGCGTTGCGCTCGACGAAGGCGGACTGCAGCGCGGCGATCTCGCCCGTGGCGGTCAATCCTTCGATCGTGTCGACCGCGGCGCCATCGGCCTGCACGGCCAGCATCAGGCACCCACGTACCACCACGCCATCGACCCGCACGTTGCACGCGCCGCACACCCCATGCTCGCACCCTACGTGCGCGCCCGTCAGCCCAAGGTCGTGGCGCAGCATGTCCACCAGGTTGCGCCGGACCGGCACGCGCAGCTGGCGCGTCTGTCCGTTGACCATGACAACGATGTTGGCGTGCTTATCCATGCAGGGCTCCATCAGGGGACAACATGGCCGTCAGTACACGGCGGATCAGGGCCGCGGCTTGCCGGCGCTTGACGGCCGGGCCGCCGAACATATTGGTGTCCGGGTCGAGCGAGGCCGCGGCGGCCGAAGCAATGGCATCGCCCAGCGCGGCGGACCACGCCTGCCCGTCCGCAAGCGCGGCGGCGTCGCGGCAAACGACGGGCATGGTGTCGGTACCGAATACGACCAGACGCAGATCGGCGATGCGGTCTGGCGCACCGCGCGCCGTTGCCGCGACACCCACCATGGCAAAATCGCCGTGACGCCGGCTGAGTTCATCGAAGCCCACCCGTTGATCGGCCGGCCGACACGGAATGCGGACCTCGATCAGCAGTTCATCATCGCGGCGCGCGGTTTCATAGAGACCAAAGAAAAATTCCCGCGCCGGCACGCCGCGCGTTCCGGACTGGCTCTGCAGCACCAGCGTGGCGTCGAGCGCGATCGCGCAGGCAGGCATTTCGGCGGAGGGATCGGCCAGGGCCAGACTGCCGCAGGTCGTGCCGCGATTGCGGATCGCCGGATGCGCGACATGGCGCATGGCCGCCGTGATCAGCGGCGCGTGCAGGGCTACCAGCGGCGATCGCGCCACCTCGGCATGACGCGCCAGGGCACCAATACGCAGGTAACTGCCGTCGTCGGCCAGACCAATACCGCGCAAGGCGTCGATCCGGTTGATGTCGACAAGCAATGCCGGCGCGGACAGCCGCAGATTGAGCGTCGCCATCAGACTCTGCCCGCCCGCAAGAATGCGGGCGTCATCGCGATGCTCAGCCAGCAGCGCACAGACCGCATCGACACTGGCAGGACGGCAATAGGCAAAGTCTGGCGCTTTCATGGCTTCCCAGGCTCCGTCCTACTTGAGCGCACAGGCGCTGTAGTAGGCATCCTTGTGATCCTTCAAGGGCGTGGCGATGAGCTTGCCGCGGATCTGACCATCGTCCTTGACCATTTCGAACGCGTAGTAATCCTGGATGGGCAGGTTGTTGGCGTTGAATCTGAACGGCCCGCGCACCGACTTGAACTCGGTCCCGGCGGCCTTGACCGCGGCCACGAAGGCCGGCTTGTCGGTGACCTTGCCATTGACCTTGCGCACTGCCACGTCGAGCAGATTGGCGGCGTCGTAGCCGGTGGCCGCATACGCACTGGGCACGCGCTGGTACTTTGCGATGAAGGTTTTCACGAAGCGGGCGTTCTCGGCGTTTTCCAGCGTCGCATCCCACATATTGCCGCTGACCACGCCTACCGCCGATTCGCGCAGCGCGGGCAGATTGGCGCCGTCCACCGTAAAGGTCGAATACACCGGCAGCTTGCCGACCATGCCTGACTGGCTCAATTGCTTGGTGAAGTTGACGCCCATGCCGCCGGTATAGAACATGAAGAGCGCGTCGGCCTTGCTGCTTTGCAGCTGCGTGATCTCGGCCGAGTAATCCGCCTGGTTGACCTGGGTGTAGACCTCTGCGGCCACGGCGCCCTTGTAGAAGCGTTTGAAGCCCGCCAGCATGTCCTTGCCCGCCTGGTAGTTCGGCGCCATCAAGTACACGTTCTTGTAGCCCTTTTCGTGCATCAGCTTGCCGATGGCCTCGCCAAACCCGTCGTTCTGGAACGATACCGAAAACACATTCGCCGCGCATTGACTTCCCGCCATCGGAGACGGACCCGCACTGGTCGCAATGGCCGGCACGCCCGACTCCGACAAGCGGCGCAGCGTCGCCATCAGCACGTTCGAGTACCCGAGACCGACGATCGCATCCACCCGGTCACGCTCCAGGAACTTGCGCACGATCTGTACGCCGATCTCGGGCTTGAGCTGATCGTCTTCCTTGATCACGGTCGTCGCCTGTCCACCCAGCTTGCCGCCCATCTGTTCCAGGGCCAGCGCAAATCCGTCCGCCTGATCCTGCCCGACCACCGCCTGGGGTCCCGACAGTGGACCCGAAAAGCCGATCCTGACGTCGGCATGCGCCGCGCCACCTGCCGCCAGCGCGCCAAGCAGCGCGCACGCGGTCTTCACCCTGCGATGGGAATTCATAAGGTCGTCCTGTCAGTCGTGGGTCGGTCGGGGGCCCGGCAAAGGTTACGTGGCGGCTGCCGCGTGACCTTCGAAATGGGCCAGGAACTTGCCAAAGAATTCGTCTGCCATCTTGCGGGCGGAGCTGTCGACGAGCCGCGCGCCAAGCTGCGCAAGCTTGCCGCCGATCTGGGCGTGGACGGTGTAGGACAGCAGGGTTCCGGCGCCTTCGGGGGCCAGTGATACGGCGGCCTGTCCTTTGGCGAACCCGGCGACGCCGCCCTGCCCTTCGAAACGGATGACATACGACAAGGGTTCGACGATGTCGGACAGCGACATGCGGCCCTTGAAGCGCGCGCTGACCGGGCCGACCCTGACGGCCATGGCCACGTCGTAGGTGTCGGGACCGACACGCTCGATGTGCTCGCAGCCGGCAATGCAGGACCTGAGTGTGCCAGGGTCATTGAGCGCGTCCCAGACCGCGTCTTGGGGGGCGGGGATCAGACGGGTACTGGACATGTCCATTCGGTGACTCCGTTAGCGCACGACTGAAAACCGAACCTCATTCTCTATTCCGCAAAAATGAATGTCAAGTTTTTTTGGCCTGCCGGAATCGGGTCATTCAAGGAGCGCTTACTGGCATGTCCACGCACCATGTTCATACGTTCCGGCACCACTTCAATGCCGGTTGCCGCACCAAGTCAGGACGTTTCAAAAACGAATGTCGATTGCTATTCATAAGGGAGCGCGGTCAGCATCCGGAATGGCTGCGCCGGGTCACCGTGCTACGATCGTCCGCAGATTCCAACCGGATGTCCATTCAAGCACCGTGGCACAAGTCAAGAAAAGCGGCATGCGCGAGGCGATCCTGCAGGCTGCCTTCGACCTGTTCTCGCGCAAGGGCTACACCACTACCACCATGGCCGAGATCGCGCGTACCTCGAACATGACCGTGGCCAACCTGTATGTGTACTTCGATTCCAAGCTGCTGATCCTGCACGAGCTGTACCGCCCGTGGCTGGATACCCAGCTGCAGGCGCTGGCCGAATCGGTGCGCAAGTTCCGGTCGCCGCAGGCGCGGCTGCGCCGTCTGTTCATTGGGTTATGGGGCGACATTCCCGCGGCCGATCATTGCTTTGCAAACGCACTGATCGAAGCGCTGGCGGTATCGCCGATCGGCGCGGGCAAGTCCAACACGCTGCTGGCCGATGTCGAAGCCGTGCTGGGTGACTTGATTGCGGAATGCCTGCCGGAAGGCGCCGGAGGCGCGGCGCGCAACCCGCTGCTGTCGCACGTGGTGTGGATGGCCTTCGATGGGTTCGTGATCAACACCCGCATCGGCGACGTGCGCGACATCGAACAGGTGGCGGAGCTGATGACCACGCTGCTGCTTGCGGAATCGGGCGCACCGGGCGCGCTGCCACCCGGGGCAAGCACCGCTGCGGGCAAAGGTCAGGCCGCGCTGACTTGAAAGACAGGAGCGTGCGCCGTGTTGAAGCGGCATCGTGCAGGAACGTGGTGAAGACGCCTGCCGCTCACGGCGCTCTTTCTGAGACGACCGCGTTCACGGCCTGGATCAGCCGGTCAAGATCATCCGGCCCGATCGTCAACGCTGGCGTCAGGTACACGATGCGCCCGAACGGCCGCACCCATACGCCCTGATCGATCAGACGCTGCTTGAGCCGGGTCATGTCGTTGATGCAGGTCAGTTCCACCACGCCAATGGCGCCCAGCGTGCGCACGTCCTTGACCCAGGGCAGGTGCTTGCAGAGCGCCAGGCCGTCCCGCAAGGCCGCGCCGATCGCCGCGGCCTGCGCCAGGCGCGGTTCCCGTTCGAACAGATCCAGTGACGCATGCGCCGCCGCGCAGGCCAGCGCATTGCCCATGAACGTGGGCCCGTGCATCAGGGCATGGCTCGGGTCTATGGAAAGGAAAGCGTTGAAGACGCGTTCGCTTGCCACCGTGGCGGCCAGCGGCAACGTTGCCGCCGGTCAGGGCCTTGGACAGGGTGATGATGTCAGGCTTGACCCCGGCCTGCTCGAATGCAAACAGACTGCCCGTCCGTCCAAAGCCAGTAAAGATTTCATCGAAGATCAGCAGCACGCCGTGCCGGTCGGCCAGCGTGCGCAGCCGTTGCAGCACGATGGGCGGGTGCAGCAGCATGCCGCCCGCGCCCTGCACCAGCGGCTCCACCAGAATGCCTGCAAGGTGATCGGCATGCCGCGCCAGATGGGCGTCCAGCGCCGCCATCGACGCATCATCCACCGGCAATGCCGCCACATCGTGCACCGCGAGCAGTCCCTTGAACAAGGCGTGCATGCCGTCATCCGGATCGCAGACCGCCATGGTCCCGAAGGTGTCGCCGTGATAGCTGCCCTTGAACACCAGGAAGCGCGAGCGGTCCCGCTCGCCGCGATTGAGCCAGTACTGCATCGCCATCTTCATGGCGACCTCGACCGCAACCGACCCCGATTCCGTGAAGAACACACGGTCCAGACCGGGCCCCAGCAAGGCCGCCAGCCGCTGCGCCAGGTGCAGGGCCGGCTCGTGCGTCAGCCCGCCGAACATGACGTGCGGCATCACCTCCAGTTGCGCGCGGATGGCATCGGCAATGTGCGGGTGGTTGTAGCCATGGCAGGCCGTCCACCATGACGCAATGCCATCCACCAGGCTGCGGCCATCCGCCAGTTCGATACGCGTGCCTGACGTGCGCACCACCGGCAAGGGCGGCGCGGCAGTATGCATTTGCGTGTACGGCAGCCAGATGTGGCGGCTGCCATCTTCGATCCAGGCGGGGGAACGCGTCATGGGTACGTCCGGGAAACAGGTAGAACAAACAGGGACCTGAGTGTAGCCATGTCGGCGCGCGCAGGGGCGGCGTCCCTTACACTTCGGCCTTGGCGTCAGGAAGTGCCGACGTTGGCGTCGTTCGGTCGCCGCTGCCTTGCCTGCCGCCACGTTCCCTTGCCACGCCTTTCCTTGCCATCCTTTTCGTTGCCATCCCCAGGTCGGCAAGCGCTTCTGATCCTCAGTTCATCTATGTCGACGTTTGACCCTTGTTTCGAGCAGGTCCTTGCCGATGCCGCCGCGCGCAACATGCGCCGCGGCATCGGGCCACTGGCCGCCGCCGCGCCGGGACGCATCGCCAGCGCGGGGCGCGAGCTTCTCAATTTCTCCGGCAATGACTACCTGGGCCTGGCCCGCCACCCGTTGTTGGCCGAGCGCGCCGCCGACTGGACGCGCCGCCATGGCGCGGGCGCGCAGGCGTCGCGGCTGGTGACCGGCACGCTGGACGCGCACGCGCAGGTCGAAGCCAAACTGGCCCGGCTGAAGGGGACCGAGGCGGCCTTGTTGTTCGCCAGCGGCTGGCAGCTGAACGCCAGCGTGCTGCCCGCATTGATCCACGGGCTGGGCGCGCGCGGGCAGGTCGAGGTCTATACCGACAAGCTGGTGCACGCCAGCATGCACCACGGATGCCAGGCCGCAGGCATTCGGCAAATCCGTTACCGGCACAACGATCTGGCGCACCTGGATCGCTTGCTGACCGATCGGGCCGCGCCGGACGTGCGCCGCCTGATCGTGACCGAGAGCGTGTTCAGCATGGATGGCGACCGCGCCGACGTGCCGGCCCTGGCGGCCCTGGCGGATCGGCACGGCGCCTTCCTGTACCTGGATGAAGCCCATGCGACCGGCGTGCTGGGCCCGCAGGGCATGGGGCTGTCGGGGTTGGCGCCGGGCGGGGTGGACTTGATCATGGGGACGTTCAGCAAGGCCTTGGGCGGCTTTGGCGCCTACGTGGCCGGGTCGCAGGCACTGTGCGACTTCCTGGTGAACACGTGCTCGGGTTTCATCTATTCGACCGGTTTGCCGCCGTCGGTGCTGGGCGCCATGGACGCAGCCCTGGACCTGGTGCCCGGCATGGACGCAGATCGCGCGCACCTGTCGCGGCTGGCGGCGCGCCTGCGCGACGGGCTGCAGGCGCAGGGCCGCGACACCGGCGCATCATCGACGCAGATCGTGCCGGCCATGGTGGGCGATGCCGGCGATGCTGTCGCCCTGAGCGCCAGGCTGAAAGTTGCGGGCATGCTTGCGGTCGCGATTCGCCCGCCCACGGTGCCCGCGGGTACCAGCCGCCTGCGCATCGCATTGAGCGCCGCGCATACGGTGGACGATGTCGACTGCTTGCTCGACGCCCTGGCGCGCGACCCGATGCGGGGGGCCGCATGAGGCCGGCGGTGTGGTTCGTGCATGGATGGGGCTTTGATGCGAGCGTGTTCGACGCGTTGGCCGAAGCGTTGAGCAACCCCATTCCGCTGGGTCGACAGCAGCGATACGACGCCGGTTATGCCGGCGCGGCGGTGCTGGAGCCGCCTTCGGAGCCGTTCATCGCGGTGGCGCATTCGTTCGGGATGATGCGTGTACTGAAGGATCTGCCGCCGCATTGCCTGGGCATCGTCTGCCTGAACGGGTTTGCGCGGTTTTCCGCCGCACCGGACTTCACTGCCGGGACGCCTTTGCGTCTGATCGACCGAATGCTGCAACGGCTGCGGCAGGACCCCATGGGCGTGGTCAATACCTTTCGTGCCCGGTGCGGCGCGGAACCGTATCCGGTCACGACCGAACTGGATGTGGATGCGCTATTTGAGGACCTGTCCGCGCTGCGCGATGACGATGCACGGACCGCACTGGCGGCATGCCCGGCGCCGGTCGTGGCGGTCGCTGCCGAAGACGATCCTATCGTTCCAGCAGGGATGACGGCGATGACATTCGCGCACCTATCCAGCGTGTCCGTTGTGCTGCTACCCGAAGGCGGTCATCTGCTGCCTGTGACGCACCCTGCCGAGTGCGCGGATGCCGTTCGCCGGATGGCCGGATCGCCCAACCCGGCGCCAGCCGTTGCGAACGTCAACGATCTGGCGCTGCCGGGATCCATGCCGTGACGGCATCCGCCCGACGCGATGCGATCGCGGCACGGTTTGCTCGCGCGGCCGGCCACTACGATGACCATGCCGACGTGCAGCGGCACGCTGCCACGGCATTGGCCGCGCGGATTGCTGACCTGCGCCTGCCGCCGCGTCCGCGCATCCTGGAGATCGGTTGCGGCACGGGCCTGCTGACTGCCGCGCTGGCCCGGCACATGGCCGTTGCGGACTGGACGATTACCGACATTGCACCCGAGATGGTCGCGGCCACGCGCCAGTCCGTCACCAGTGGACGCATCCCGTTGAAGGGTGACATCCGTTATGCATGCATGGACGGCGAGCATCCCGATCCCTTGCTTCTGGGGCGGTACGACCTGGTGTGCTCCAGCCTGGCCGTGCAATGGTTCGGCGATCTGCCTGCCGGCTTGCAAGGGCTTGCCGCCTGCCTGGCGCCGGGCGGCACCTTGGCCATCAGTACACTGACGGCCAATACCTTTCAGGAATGGCGTGACGCGCACGGCGACCTTGGTCTGCACGCCGCCACGCCCGACTACCCTGATGCGGACGCGTTTGCGCACGCGCTGGCGGGCCACGCGGGCGGCGTCACTATCGATGTGCAACGTGTGCGCTTTGCCGACGGCCTGGCCTTCGTCCGCAGCTTGAAAGGCATTGGCGCAACCGTGCCGCGCGACGGCGCCCGGGCATTGGGCCCATCTGACTTCCGCCGCTTGCTGTCCCACTTCACGGATGAAGGCGCCACGGTAACGTACGAAATTGCCTATGGCGTCTGGCATCGCGTCGACGACGCTACGCGCGCCGTGCACCGACACCTTGCCCCATGACCGACATTCCAAGACCTGCTTTCTTATGACCGACCTATCCTCGTTGTCCCATCGCGGCGTCTTCGTCACCGGCACCGACACGGGCGTTGGCAAGACCCTGGTGTCGGCCATCCTGGCAAAGGCCTGGCAGGCCGATTACTGGAAGCCGCTGCAGACAGGCGTCGCCGACGAACCCGGCGACACGCCCAGCGTCACGCGGCTTGCAGACATGGCGCCAGCGCGTGTGCATGCGCCTGCGGTGGTGCTGCAGGCGCCGCTGTCGCCGTGGGCCGCCGCGCCGCTGGAAGGTGTGCGGATCGACACCGATGCGCTGACCTGCCCCGTGACCACTGCGCCGTTGATCGTCGAAGGCGCCGGGGGTCTGCTGGTCCCGATCGATGACGACCTGATGATGATCGACCTGATCGCCCGGCTTGGCCTGCCCGTGATCCTGGTCGCGCGCAGCGGCCTGGGCACCATCAATCACACGCTGTTGAGCCTGCAGGCCTTGAAAGCCGCCGGCATCGCAATCGCCGGGGTTGTGATGAACGGTCCGCCGTCGGCGGGCAATCGTTTAGCGATCGAACGATTCGGCAACGTGCCCGTGATCGCCGACGTGCCGGCGCTCGATGCCGTCGATGCCGCATCGGTGGCCGACGTGGCGGCGGCCATGCCGCCGCTGGCGGCGGTCCTGGAGGCGATGGCAATGTGGAGCGCGACGCCCGCCTGACAGGTTCCTGGACGCCGGGCCGGTACCTAAGCCGGCTCGACTTGCGTCCAGCTCGCGGCTGGGACCTGGCTCACCCACCGTGCCAACAAACGCGAACCGTAGAAGCCTTGCATTGCCATCACCCTGCCCCTTATAGCGCCCCTGCGGCCTTTGCATCCTCGAACACCTGCGTCAACCAGTCGACGAACACCCGCACGCGCGGGGACATGTGCCGGCTTTGCGGGTACAGCACCGACACCGGCATAGGGGGCGGCGGATGGTGCGGCAGCAACTCGATCAGCGTGCCTTGATCCAGCAGCGCCGCGACGCGATATCGCGGCACCTGGATCATGCCCAGGCCTGCCAATCCCGCCGCCGCATACACCTCGGCCCCCGACACGGTGACGCGGCCGGGGATCTCCACATCGGTCTGGGTTCCATCCACCATGAACTCGAAGGGATAACGCCTGCCCGTTGACGAGACGTAATTGATCGCGCGATGTCCGGCCAGGTCATCCAGCGAGGCCGGCTCGCCGAATTGCTTGACGTATTCGCCACTTGCGCAGGTCACCTGACGCAGGTTTGCCACACGCCTACCAGTCAACGTCGAGTCGCCCAGCGTTCCGGCGCGCAGCACGCAATCGACCCCTTCACGAACCAGATCGACGAACCGATCCGCCTCGCTGACCGCCACATCGATCCCCGGATACCGTTCCATGAACGCGGGCAAGGCCGGGATGACGAACTGCCGCGCCAGCGACCCTTGCAGGTTTACACGCAACAATCCCTTGGGCGCGACCGTCCGGAACGCGTTCTCGGCATCCTCGATCTCGGCCAGCAGATGCAGGCATCGCTCGTAATAGGCGTCGCCGTCCAGCGTGGGTTCGACCCGGCGGGTGCTGCGCTCCAGCAGCCGCGCGCCCAGGTGGGCTTCCAGGGCGTTGATGACGTGCGTCAAGGTTGCGCGGGGCATGTTCAGATCGTCGGCGGCAAGCGTGAAACTCTTGCGCTCATAGATCCGGACGAAGACCCTCATCGCGCGTAGGGTGTCGATGGGCATAGGCAGGGCAGGAAACGACTGCCCGCATTGTGACATGCCAATTGTTGTGCGAAATTGAATAATAACGTCAAGGCCGGGGGCTTTATCTGGTCCGCGCGAACGTGCACCATGCAGCCATTGCCACACTGACTTCAGGAGCATCCACATGACGACCGCAACGACTTCGACCCCGACTTCCCCAGCCGCCGGCCACGCCGGTGTCGCGATCATTACCGGCGCATCGCGCGGCATCGGCGCGGACATCGCCCGCCGGCTGGCCGATGACGGCTATGCCGTCGTCGTCAACTATGCCAGCCGTTCCACCGATGCCGACGCACTGGTCGCCGCGTTGACCGCCGACGGCCATCGCGCCATCGCCGTCCAGGCCGACGTGGCGCAGTCCGCCGATGTGCAACGCCTGTTCGACGAAGCCGAAAGCCAGCTCGGCAAAGTGGATGTGCTTGTCAACAATGCCGGCATTCTGACGACGATGCCTTTGGCCCAAACCAGCGACGAACTGTACGAATCCACCTTCGGCGTCAACGTGCGCGGCACCTTCAACACCCTGCGGGAAGCCGGCAAGCGGCTGAACGACGGCGGCCGCATCGTCAACTTTTCCAGCACCACGCTTGCAATGAATTTGCCAGGGTATGCGATCTACAACGGCACCAAGGCCGCCGTCGAAGCGTTCACCCGGGTCTTCGCGAAAGAGCTGCGCGGCCGCCAGATCCGCGTCAACGTGGTGGCGCCTGGCCCGGTGGCCACGGACCTGTTCCTGAAAGGCAAGACGGAAGAGCAGGTCCAGAACTTTGCCAAAATGCCCCCGCTGGAACGGCTGGGCCAGACCGACGATATCGCCAAGGTGGTCGCGTTCCTGGTCAGCCAGGAATCGGGATGGGTGAACGGGCAGGTGCTGCGGGCCAATGGCGGGCTGGCCTGAGTCACGGCGGGACGCACAGTGCATACATTGACCGCCACCGTTGCCGGCCTGATCGATCTGGCCGTGCTGCTTGGCATTGAGCGCATCGCTCGGCTGCCTGGGCGCAGCATGGACACGGCGTTCGTCGTGTTCTGGCTGCTTGCCACCGTCGCGCACGGGCAGCGCGGCGTGGCCGCCGGCCAGACCGTGCTGACCGAAGTCGTCGTTGGCCTGGTCGTGTTCGGCGTGCCCTTGGCCGCGCTGATCGCCGTGCGGGCCGCCGCCCGCCGCCGGGCACCCCGCCGGTCGATTTTCACCTCGTAGCCAAACGAGGCTGGCCGGCAGCGGCGCCGCTGGCCATAATCGCAGTTCACTCTCTTTCTTGAGCGACGCTGCGGAATGGCCTCTCCCTCCTCCCCCTCCCCGTCCGACCTGTCCGCCTACTGGATGCCGTTCACGGCCAACCGCGACTTCAAAGCGCATCCGCGCATGCTGGTGTCGGCCGAAGGCATGTACTACCGCGACGACGCCGGCAATGCCGTGCTCGACGGGACGGCCGGCCTGTGGTGCGTGCCGCTGGGCCACGGCCAGCCGCGCATCGTCTCGGCAGTACAGAAGGCAGTCGCCACACTGGACTATGCACCGTCATTCCAGATGGGTCACCCGGCTGCCTTCGAACTGGCGGATCGTTTGCGTGACTACACCGGCGGCCGCTTCAGCCAGATCTTCTTTACCGGCTCGGGGTCGGAATCGGTCGACAGTGCACTGAAGATTGCGCTTGGCTACCACCGTGCCCGCGGCGAGCCGGCCCGTACCCGCTTCATTGGCCGCGAACGCGCCTATCACGGCGTCGGCTTTGGCGGCATGTCGGTGGGCGGCATTCCCGGCAATCGCAAGACCTTTCATGCGTCGCTGCTGCCTGGCGTGGACCACCTTCAGCATACGCACGATCTGGCCCGCAATGCCTTCAGCCGTGGCCTGCCGCAGCACGGCGCTGAACTGGCGGATGAGCTGGAACGGCTGGTTGCCCTGCACGATGCCTCCAACATCGCAGCCGTGATCGTCGAGCCGGTCTCGGGATCGACGGGCGTGCTGATCCCGCCCGTGGGCTACCTGAAACGCCTGCGCGACATCTGCACGAAGCACGGCATCCTGCTCATCTTTGACGAAGTCATCACCGGCTTCGGCCGACTTGGCACGCCCTTCGCGTATGACTATTTCGATGTGATGCCCGACATGGTGACCACCGCCAAGGGCGTGACCAATGGGGTCGTCCCCATGGGCGCCGTGATGGTCCAGCCCCATGTGTACGACGCGTTCATGCACGGCCCGGCCGGCATCGAACTGGCGCACGGCTACACCTATTCCGGGCACCCGCTGGCCTGCGCAGCCGGCCTGGCCACGCTCGACATTTTTGAGCAGGACGGCATTCTTGAACATGCTCAGAGCGTGGTCGAGTACTGGCACGACGCCGCATTCGCGCTGCGCGACGCGCCCAATGTTGTCGACATCCGGGCCATTGGCATGGTGATCGGCATCGAACTGGCGCCGCGCACAGGCCAACCCGGTGCGCGTGCGTTCGATGCCTTCCGACGTGCCTTTGCCGATGGGCTGCTCATCCGCGTAACCGGCGACATCATTGCGCTGTCGCCTCCGCTGGTGATCGAGAAAGCGCAGATCGACGAATTGTTTGACAAGCTTGGCAAGGTGTTGCGCAGTCTGGACTGATCGGCGATGTGCGCGCTGGCAAGGGTCCGTAGGCCATGATCGGCGGAGCTTGCGGATCGGACTATCGCACTATTCGATTATCGGATTATCGGCCCCTGCCCCTGTCCGCACTTTGGGGACCCTAAGCGCTATCAGCTTAGTCAGCATTGCTTCATCAACGCGATTTGCGTAACCGCCGTCAGCTGACCGCAGAACCTGCCGACTTTTACCCGCGCGTTCCCAACGACGCTTGGGATTGCCGGAGGAAACGTGGAACGCCAGGATCCCAACTTTCACTCAAGCGCAGGCCCAGTTCCGCGCAAGGAATGCCATGTCGTCCCAGGAATTGCCTTCGACCGGTGAGCCCGCCATGCGTGATGTGCCCGGTGAGCCATTACGCCGCGCCATCACCGGCCCGCTGCTGCTCTTCTTCATCCTGGGCGACGTGCTGGGCGCGGGCGTCTACACCCTGGCCGGCACCATCGCTGGCCGCGTCGGTGGCGCACTCTGGGCACCGCTGCTGCTCGCCCTGGTCTTCGCGCTGCTTGTTGCCGGGTCGTACGCGGAACTCGTCACCAAGTACCCCCGCGCAGGCGGCGCGGCCGTCTTTGCCGCCAAGGCCTTCAAACGGCCGGTCATCTCGTTCCTGGTCGGCTTCTGCATGGTCGCGGCGGGCGTCACCAGCGCCGCCGGGCTGGCCGTGGCCTTTGCTGGCGACTATTTGAGCGCGTTCATTAACGTGCCCCCCATCGCCGCCGCGCTCGTTTTCCTCGTCGCCATCGCCCTCCTCAACGCCCGCGGTATCAAGGAATCGCTCAGCGCCAACCTGGTCATGACCCTGGTTGAACTGTCCGGCCTGCTCATCGTGATTGCCTGCGGCGTCTACCTGGTGTTTCAAGGACAAGGCAACTTTGGCCAGCTGACTCAGTTCCGCCCCGGCGTCTCCCCCGCCATGGCCGTACTTGCCGGCGCCCTGCTCGCCTTCTATTCGTTTGTCGGCTTCGAGACGTCCGCCAACCTGGCCGAAGAAGTCCGCGACGTGCGCCGCGTCTACCCCATCGCCCTGTTCGCATCGCTGCTCATCGCCGGCCTGGTCTACGTACTCGTCGCCTTGGCCGCGTCACTGATCGTCCCGATCGAGCAACTCGCCAACTCGTCTGCCCCGCTGCTGGAAGTCGTGCGCGCGTCCGGCCTTGGCATCCCGCCCCGCTGGTTCGCCGTCATCGCCCTCGTCGCCGTCGCCAACGGCGCCCTGTTGACCATGATCATGGCCAGCCGCCTGACCTACGGCATGGCCCGCGAAGGGCTGCTCCCCGACCGGCTCGCCAGCGTCCTGCCCGTGCGCCGCACGCCCGGCACCGCCATTCTCTGGACCACCGTCGTCGCGATGGCCCTGACCTTCACGTCCACCCTGGAAGTCCTGGCCGGCACCGTCGTGCTGTTGCTGCTGGTGGTGTTCCTGAGCACCAACATCGCCGTGCTCGTGTTGCGCAAGGACGTGGTTGCCGAGCAGCACTTTCGCGTGCCGACCATCGTGCCGTGGCTGTCGATAGGCTGCTGCCTGCTGCTCGCGTCGCAACAGAGCCTGGAGACGGTGGTGCGGGGCGGCGGGTTGTTGCTGCTGGGGGTGCTGTTGTTTGGCGTGACGCGGCTGGGGAAAGGAACATCGCCGAGACATCGGTGATTGGCGTACGCGCCGTGAGCAGCTAACGCCTTTGCTTGTACAACGCCAAGCCCGCATTGTCAGAGATTGGACCGGCTTCTGACCATGGAGCAAGAGGCTGGCTGACGTACGCAAACACGGCCGCATCCTGAACGAGCTGATCGAACAGCCTGCCTTGAAATCCGTGTATGTGTACTTGGGCGGTTTGAGGGCACATCCACGCCATCACTTGGAGTATCCGCTGCCGCCTGGCCGTCAGCCGTTGCAGCATATCCGTCCAATGCTGCGCAGGGCTACTGCGGAACCATCCTTCGGACCAGACCGGCTTGCAATGTGAGAGCCGATTGCGCCAATTCTGCACATCTTTGACTACGGCGACCGTCTCCTTCCGGTTAGGCTGGAATCGCCAGTGCTGCCTGACTTTCGGGTGCGCGGGAAACACGTCAACGAAAGTCGTCGCTTCGATCGCAGGCGTCGGCAGCTGCGAATCGAGCATGTTGGGCCAGACGCCGAACGAGAGCGATGCGACAACCCGGTCGGGAGTTGGGAGAACAGCAAGGCGCAGGCCGCTATTCGCGCAAAGTATCTTCTCAACCTTCTCGAACGTTTCCCCATGAAGGACCATCCATCCGGCCTTGTGGTCGTACCAGGCGACAGATGAGGACGGCTCACCCATGGCCATACTCGCCTGACGGGACAAGCTGACATGAATACGATTCCGGAGCGTGACCTCGAACGTCTGCACAAGCGATTGCAAAGACATCGCCATGGATTGGCTCCAAAGGATGGCGCCAGCCGTTTCTGCATCGGTCTGCGTACGAAAGACGCGTCGGTAAACCCCGCGCGCGGTCTGGATAAGGTGTCCAGGTAGGCTTGGTAAGGCATTGACGTGAACATCCTCGATAACTATACTTTTTCGATGCACGGCGGGATCCGCCGCTCCCAAACCCAGTCAAAAGACCGGGTGCCCTTAGGTTATTGAACCGAAATTGGTGAAGCCCCCGCCGTAATAGAGCCTGCGCCGCCCACTGGGCGGCGTTGTGCTTTCTGCGGCACGCACGCCGCTCTCCTCAGCCATCGTGGCAACCACCTACAAACCCTTCGCCCAAAGAAAAACCCCGCGTTACCGCGGGGTTCCTGTAACCAGCCAGACCTGCTCGATCAGAACGGAATATCGTCGTCCATATCCGCAAAGTTGGGCGCGGCGTTGTTGTTCGACGATTGCGACGCGGCCGGGCGCTGGCTGCTGGCCGGGCGGGCGGCCGGGCGCGACGCGGGTGGGCTGTAGCTTTGGTCGCCGCCGTCGTTGCCACCACCGCCACCGCCGCCTTCACGGCCGCCCAGCAATTGCATCTGGTCGGCCACGATTTCGGTCGTGAACTTGTCGGCGCCGGTGTCCTTGTCCTGCCACTTGCGCGTCTTCAGACGGCCTTCGACGTAGACCGGGCGGCCCTTCTTCAGGTATTCGCCGGCGATTTCGGCCAGGCGGTTGTAGAACACCACGCGGTGCCATTCAGTTTCTTCACGCTTTTCGCCGGACGTCTTGTCTTTCCAGGTGGACGTGGTGGCGATGGAGACGTTGCAGATTGCCGCGCCATCGGGGCTGTAGCGGACTTCGGGGTCGCGTCCCAGATTGCCGACCAGAATTACTTTGTTGACGGATGCCATTCCACTTTCTCCAGATGATTCATTGCAATGTCGGGCTGCGCGCGTCGGCGGGTGGGCACAGAACGCCGCCGGTGGCAGCCCGTCATGATTCGTTCGATGGGCCCGGGCCACCATGCGGGGTGGCTCGTATGGCCCGGATATTTCGGTCCTGCTTGCAGGGGCGTTCTGAACGGCTTTGCAGCCCCCGTGCGAACGGCCCTGCGGCCCCCGTCAGGACGCCGCGGCCTGCCGGGCCGTGCGGCGCGGTGGCAGGGGCGTCAGCCGCCAGGTGGCGATCAGCCATATTACCGCGAGCACGGCGGCTAATACGTACACCGCCGAAGAACTTACCTGCGACGACAGATAGCCGCCCAGGGCGCCTCCGGCGAACAGCCCGGCGGCCTGGCTGGTGTTATAGAAGCCCAGCGCCAGGCCTTTGACCGTGGGGGCGCGACGCGCGACACCAGCGACGGCTGCATGGCTTCCAGCACGTTGAAGACCGAGAAGAAGGCGGTCAGCGCGACCACCAGCGCCACATAGTGGGCCTGCGCCCAGATCAAGCCGATACAGACCAGCAGCAGCGCCCCGACCGCGCCGCGCATGGTCTGCCGATGGGTCGAGAACCGTTCGGTGACGCCAATGATGGGCACCATGACCAAGAAGGACACGACGATCACGGGCAGGTAGACGCGCCACAGGGTGCTGGCGTCGAGCCCGCCAATGCGTACCAGGGTGGCCGGCACCACCACGAACAGCGCGACCTGGATCAGGTGCAAGGTGAATACGCCGAGATTCAGGCGCAGCAGGTCGGGGTGCATCAGCACGGTCCGGAAGGGAATCTTGCCGATGGACGGCGGCGTGGGCGGGGCGGCGGGCACGACCCAGGCCGCCACGCCCAGTGCCGCCAAACCCAGCGCGGCAATGGTCCAGAACAGTCCCGGCAGCCCGCCCCAGCCGACCAGCAGCGGCGCCAGCACCAGCGACAACGCAAACGTCATGCCGATGGACACACCGATCATTGCCATGGCCTTGGTGCGGACGTGGTCGCGGGTGGCGTCGGCCAGCCAGGCGGTGACAGCGGCCGAAATGGCGCCGGAGCCCTGGATGGCCCGCCCGATGGTGATCCAGAACAGATCGTTCGACGTCGCACAGACGATGCTGCCCAGCACGAACAGGATCAGCCCGAAGACGACCACCGGCCGGCGGCCCCATCTGTCGGAGGCGATGCCGAACGGAATCTGCATGAAGGCCTGCGTCAGACCGTACATGCCGAGCGCCAGACCGACGCGCGCGGGGTCCGTCCCGCCGGGCAGGCCCTGGGCCGCGACGGCAAATACCGGCAACAGCAGGAACAGCCCGAGCATCCGGCACATGAACAGGCCAGCCAGCGAGAAACTGGCGCGCCGTTCGGACGGGGTCATGCGAAAGGAGTCAGGAGCGGTCATCAGGACGCATGAATGCAGCGAGGGCGGATCGGATAGGCGCGCGAATTTGCAGCGCGTTATAGTACCAAGTTGGCTTTTCGCCGGGTTGGACGCAAGCGTTCGGCCGGCCGATGCCGGAACAGCAAACGGATAAAGCAAAACTGATGGGCTGCAGAGTAATGAACGGCATTGCTGACGCAATGCTCATGGGCGCATGGTCATGGACGTAATACGGATCCGGGGCGCCCGCACGCATAACCTCAAGAACGTGTCGCTGGAATTGCCGCGGCACCAATTGGTGGTGATTACCGGCTTGTCGGGCTCGGGCAAGTCGTCGCTGGCGTTCGATACGCTGTACGCCGAAGGCCAACGGCGTTATGTCGAAAGCCTGTCCGCTTACGCCCGGCAGTTTCTGCAGCTCATGGACAAGCCCGAAGTCGATCTGATCGAAGGCCTGTCGCCGGCGATCTCGATCGAACAGAAGGCCGCCAGCCACAATCCACGGTCCACCGTGGGCACCGTGACCGAAATCCACGATTACCTGCGCCTGCTGTTCGCGCGGGTGGGCACGCCCTACTGTCCCGACCACCTGCTGCCGCTGCAGGCCCAAAGCGTGAGCCAGATGGTCGATGCGACGCTGGCCATGTCGCCGGAAATGCGCCTGGCGATCCTGGCGCCGCTGGTGCGCGACCGCAAAGGCAGTTTCGAAGACGACCTGGCCAGCCTGCAGGCGCAAGGCTTCGTGCGGGTGCGCGTCGATGGCGAAGTCATGGATATCGCCAGCGTGCCGCCGCTGAAGAAGAACGACAAGCACGATATCGACATCGTGATCGACCGGCTGCGGGTGCGTCCGGAAGCGCAGCAGCGCCTGGCCGAAAGCTTCGAGACGGCGATCACGCTGGCCCAGGGCCGCGCCATCGTGCTGGAACTGGACGCCGCCGAAGACGAGACCCACGGCAAGGAACACCTGTTTTCCAGCCGGTATGCCTGCCCGGTGTGCAGCCACAGCCTGCCGGAACTGGAACCGCGCCTGTTCAGCTTCAACAATCCGGTCGGCGCCTGCCCGACTTGTGACGGCATCGGGCATGTCGGATTTTTCGACCCCAAGCGCGTCGTGGCCTTTCCGGAACTGAGCCTGGCCAGTGGCGCGATCAAGGGGTGGGACCGCCGCAATCCGTTCTATCACCAGTTGCTGACCAACCTGGCCGCCTTCTACGAATTCGAAGTGGATACGCCCTTCGAAGACCTGCTGCCCGAGGTGCAGGAACGGGTGCTGTTCGGGTCGGGCGAGCAGGAAATTCCCTTCACCTATGTGAATGAGAAGGGCCGCACGTCGGTCAAGACCCATGCATTTGAAGGCGTGATTCCGAACCTGGAACGGCGCTGGAAGGAAACCGAATCGGCCACGGTACGCGAAGAACTGGGCAAGTACCGGAACATCAAGACCTGTCCGGACTGTGGCGGCTCGCGCCTGCGCCGCGAAGCGCGGTTCGTGAAAGTCGGCGAAGGCGAACAGGGCCTGGCCATTTATGAACTGGAAGCCTTGCCGCTGGCGGAATGCCTGCGCTGGTTCGAAGACCTGGCCCTGACCGGCGCCAAACGGGACATTGCGGATCGTATCGTCAAGGAAATCGCGTCCCGCCTGTCGTTCCTGAATAACGTCGGCCTGAACTATCTGTCGCTGGATCGCAGCGCCGACACCATTTCGGGGGAGAAGCGCAGCGGATCCGGCTTGCCAGCCAGATCGGATCGGGTCTGACCGGCGTGATGTACGTGCTGGATGAGCCGTCGATCGGCCTGCACCAGCGCGACAACGATCGCCTGATCGACACGCTGCGCCACTTGCGTAACCTGGGCAATAGCGTGATCGTGGTCGAGCATGACGAAGACATGATCCGCGCCGCCGACTGGGTCGTGGACATGGGCCCGGGCGCAGGCGAGCATGGGGGCCAGATCGTGTCCGAAGGCACGCCAGCGCATGTCCTGGACGACCCGAAGTCGTTGACCGGCCAGTACATGAGCGGCGCGCTGACCATCGCGGTGCCTGCCCGCCGGCCCGTGCACGACGCACCCGACCTGAAGTGGCTGCATCTGCTGGGCGCATCGGGCAACAATCTGAAGTCGGTCGACCTGCATATCCCGATCGGCCGCCTGGTGTGCATTGCCGGCGTGTCCGGGTCGGGCAAGTCCACGCTGATCAACGACACCCTGGTGCCTACCGTGTCGCAGCACCTGTACAACAGCCAGACCGAACCGGCGCCGTACGTGTCGATCGACGGGCTCGATCATTTCGACAAGATCATCAGTGTCGACCAGAGCCCGATCGGCCGGACGCCGCGCAGCAACCCGGCCACTTACACCGGTCTGTTCACCCCGATCCGCGAGCTGTTTGCCGGGGTGCCCGAAGCGCGCGCCCGGGGTTACGATCCGGGCCGCTTCAGCTTCAATGTGAAGGGCGGCCGCTGCGAAGCCTGCCAGGGCGATGGCATGGTCAAGGTGGAAATGCACTTTCTGCCGGACATCTACGTGCCTTGCGACGTCTGCCACGGCAAACGCTACAACCGCGAGACGCTGGAAATCCGCTATCGTGGGCGCAACATCAGCGAAGTGCTGGACCTGACCGTCGAGCAGGCGCTGACCTATTTCGAAGCCGTGCCCGCCATCGCGCGCAAGCTGCAGACCTTGATCGAGGTGGGCCTGGGCTACATCCGCCTTGGGCAGAGCGCGACAACCCTGTCGGGCGGCGAGGCGCAGCGCGTCAAGCTGTCCCAGGAACTGTCCAAGCGCGGGACCGGCAGCACCTTATATATCCTGGACGAGCCGACCACGGGTCTGCATTTCCATGACATTGCGCTGCTGCTGGAAGTGATAGGTCAACTGGTCATCACGGGCAATACCGTGGTCGTGATCGAGCACAACCTGGACGTGATCAAGACGGCGGACTGGGTGATCGACATGGGGCCGGAAGGCGGTGACGGCGGCGGGCAGATCGTGGCCCAAGGTCCGCCCGAGGACATTGCGCGGAATCCGGCCAGCCATACCGGCAAGTACCTGGCGCGATTGCTGGAGACGGCGGCGGCCAACAAGAAAGCCGCCAGGCCCGCCCGGGCCAGCAAGAAGGTGGCGGACCCCGACGCGGCCTGAAGGGATCGGGGAGCACGCCGCCAACGCCGCTGGCCAATCAGGCATCGGCATCCGGCGCTCCCGCCATCCGCGGGAAAAAGGCTGCCCTGGCGCTGTCTCAGTCCGGGAACGAGCACACCGCGTACAGGTCCAGGCCCGATGCCCGGATCCGGTCCCCGCCGCCCAGCGACGGCAAGTCCACGATCGCCGCGGCTTCCACCACATTGGCCCCCAGGCGCTGCAGCAGCTTGGCGCCCGCCAGCAACGTGCCGCCCGTGGCCACCAGGTCATCCATCAACAAGACCCGCTGCCCGGGGCGCACCGCGTCGGCATGCATCTGCACCGCCGCGCTGCCATATTCCAGCGCGTACTCTTCGGTAATCGACGCAAAGGGCAGCTTGCCCTTCTTGCGCACCGGCACGAAGCCCAGGTTCAGTTCGTAGGCCACCACGCTGGCCAGGATGAAGCCCCGGGCGTCGATGCCCGCCACCAGGTCCAGCCGCTGCCCCATGTAGCGATAGACGAATATGTCGATCAGCGCGCGGAACGTCCTGGCGTCCTGCAGCAGCGGTGTGATGTCGCGGAACATCACCCCCGCTTCCGGCCAGTCGGGCACCGTGCGAATGCGGTCGCGGATGTAATCGGGGTCCAGAAACATCGGCAGTCCAAGGAGAGTAAGCACTAAAAATCGCGGCGCAGGCGGTCAAGCAAGGACCGTGCCTTGCTACTATACTGGCAGGTCCGCTGAATTAAACTACGGCCAAAGTAACCCGGCCAGCGTCGGCACGCTGTGTTTTTCATCACTTTGTGTCGGCTGCCCGCGTCGCACTGCCACACTCCGGTCATCATCGCAGCCCATGACAGCTTCGCTACCCACGACAGGCCCTGCTCGCGTTCCCGTGCCGAACGCCGCCGACGCGTTGCCGTCCGCGCGCCGCACGCTCACGATCGAAGCACAGGCTCTCGTGACCCTGGCCGAGCGGCTCGACGCCAGCTTTGAAGCGGCGGTCGGGATCCTGCTTGCCTGCCGTGGCCGGGTGGTCGTCAGCGGCATCGGCAAGTCCGGCCATATCGCGCGCAAGATCGCCGCCACGCTGGCCTCGACCGGCACGCCCGCGTTCTTCGTGCATGCCGCCGAAGCGGTCCACGGCGACCTGGGCATGATCACGTCCGACGACGTGATGCTGGCGATTTCGTATTCGGGTACCACGGCCGAACTGCTGACGATCGTGCCCGCGGTCAAACGCATGGACGCCAAGCTCATCAGTATTACCGGCAACCCGCATTCCGAACTTGCCAGGCTGTCGGATGTCCACCTGAATGGCGGCGTCGATATCGAAGCCTGCCCGCTGAACCTGGCGCCGACCGCCAGCACCACTGCAGCGCTTGGCCTGGGTGACGCGCTGGCCGTAGCCTGTCTGGAAGCGCGGGGCTTCGGCCCCGAAGACTTCGCGCGCTCGCATCCGGGCGGCGCGCTCGGCCGTCGGCTGCTGACCCATGTGCGCGACGTGATGCGCACCGGCGACGCGATTCCAGTGGTGTCGGTCGATGCGTCCATTACCGAAGCCCTGATCGAAATTACCCGCAAGGGCATGGGCATGACGGCGGTTCTGGACGGCAGCGAACTGGTCGGCATCTTTACCGACGGCGACCTGCGCCGCCTGATCGAACGCGAAGGCGACATCCGCAGCCTGACCGTGGCCAGCGGGATGACCCGGTCGCCGCGCCACGTCGGCCCCGACGCGCTGGCGGTCGAGGCCGCTGCGCAAATGGACGAAAACCGCAAGAACCAGCTTCTTGTCCTGGATGACACGGGCCGCCTCGTCGGCGCCCTGCATACCCATGACCTGATGGCAGCAAAGGTGCTCTGAACCCCGATGGCAATCAAACTGACTCCCTCCCATCCCGCCGAAGCGCTGATCCTGGCGCGCACGTCGCAGGCCGTCTGCGAGCGCGCAACGCGCCTGCGCCTCATGATCTTCGACGTGGACGGCGTGCTGACCGACGGATCCCTGCTGTATGGGGAGCACGGCGAAACCATCAAGGCCTTCCATGCGCTGGATGGCTTCGGCATCCGCATGCTGCAGGAAAGCGGCATCCTGGTCTCCTTCATTACGGGCCGCGACTCGCCCATCGTGGCGCGCCGCGCTGCCGACCTGGGCATCTCGGATGTGCAGCAGGGCGTGCGTGACAAGT
This sequence comes from Pigmentiphaga litoralis, assembly GCF_048632615.1. Taxonomy (GTDB): domain Bacteria; phylum Pseudomonadota; class Gammaproteobacteria; order Burkholderiales; family Burkholderiaceae_B; genus Pigmentiphaga; species Pigmentiphaga litoralis_B. Next base: position 3,554,113 of record NZ_CP184479.1, on the reverse strand, counting down.
CGCAAGCCTTGACGGCGCTGGCCCAGCGCCACGGCCTGGACATGGAGCAGGTCGGCTTCATGGGCGACGACGTGATCGACCTGCACGCCATGCAGCGCGTCGGTTTTGCCGCCAGCGTGCCCGAAGCGCCGCCGTACGTGGCGCAGGCCGCGCACTGGATCTCCAGCCGCCCGGCTGGCACCGGGGCCGCCCGCGAATGCTGCGATCTGATCCTGGCCGCGCAGGGCCGGCTCGGGGGCTTCATTGCTGGCCGCCCGCGCGCCCCGTTGACCGTCGGTTCACCGCAATAAATCCCGGGCCGCCATGAGAGATCGCCTCGCCTCTGCCGTTTCCATCATCCTGCTCGTGTCCCTCGTGGCCGGCACGTGGTGGGCGGCCGACTACGCGCAGCGGGCTGTCACCACCGACCCGCCGCGCCGGCTCACCCACGAAATCGATTCGTATGTCGAAGATTTCGTCATGGTGCGCAGCGATCCCGAAGGCCTGCCCAGCACTCGTATGGAAGGCAAGCGGCTGGTGCATTACCCGGATGACGACTCTTCCGAGGTCACCCAGCTGCGCGCGGTCAACCAGCGCGCCGACAGGCCGACCACTGTGGTTTCGTCGAATTTCGCGCGGATGGACGAAGATGGCGCGCGTATCGATATGCGCGGCAATGTCGACTTCCAGCGCATGGCGGGCCAGGGCCGGGACGCGCTGACGATCCGCAGCGAACAGATGACGCTGCGCCCGGACGAAGACCTTGCGTTTACCGATCAGCCCGCCACGATCCTGAACGGACGCTCGCGCATCCAGGGCCGCGGCATGCGCTACAACAATGTCACGCGCGAGTTGTCGATCGCGCAGCGTACTCAGGTAGAAATCATTCCGGGGAAACCCCCGCACCACGGCAGCCCTAGACAAGGACAAGAAAATCATCGTGCCGAACCTTTCATTTACCCGCTTCGCCGCGCAGGCGCTGATCGCGATCGCCAGCGTGACCTTGACCGCTGGCGCCGCCCTGGCGGCCAAGACCGACAATCAGCAGCCGACCCTGGTCGACGCCGATTCGCTGCGTTATGACGACCTGAAGCAGACCAGCGTGTTCACGGGCAACGTCGTGCTGACCAAGGGGTCGTTGACGCTGCGCGCCGATCGCCTTGAACTGCGCGAGGACCCCGAAGGATTCCAGCATGGCGTCGCCACCGCCACCGGCAGCAAGCTGGTGTTCGTTCGCCAGCGGCGCGAAGGCACCGACGAATACATTGAAGGCGAAGCCGAGCGGGCCGAGTTCGACGGCCGGAACGACAAGATCCACTTCATCTCGCGCGCGGTCGTGAAACGCCTGGCGTGTGAACAGGTGGTGGACGAAGTGCGCGGCCAGCAGATCACGTACGACCAGCGCGCCGAGACCTACAGTGCCAACGGCGGTCCGCGCGCCGCCACGCCCAACCAGCGCGTGCGCACGGTGATCCAGCCGCGCGACAGCGGTGCCGCCGCCCCCGACAACGGCTGCGCGCGTCCCGGCGCCCCGGCCGCTGCCAAGAAGGGGGGCCGATGAACCATCCCGTCACGCCTCCCGTGGTCGAGGACGCGCCGGCCTCGGCCGTGGGCGGCCAGACGAAACAATCGGGCAAACTGCGCGCCACGGGGCTGCGCAAGGCCTATTCGGGCCGCACGGTCGTCCAGAACGTTTCGCTGGAAGTCGACGGCGGCGAAGTGGTGGGCCTGCTGGGTCCGAACGGCGCCGGCAAGACCACGTGCTTCTATATGATCGTCGGCCTGGTGCCGGCGGACGCGGGCAGCATCGATATCGACGGCGAGTCGATCACGGCCCTGCCGATTCACCAGCGCGCGCGGCGTGGCCTCTCGTATCTGCCCCAGGACGCCTCGGTATTCCGCCGCCTGACGGTGGAACAGAACATCCGTGCCGTGCTGGAACTGCAGCGCGACGAACATGGCGCCACGCTCAAGTCGGCACGGGTCGCCGAACACCTCGAAGCACTGCTTGAAGAATTGCAGATCGGCCATATCCGGAGCAATGCCGCGATTTCGTTGTCGGGGGGCGAACGCCGCCGCGTCGAGATCGCGCGCGCGCTGGCCACCAATCCCCGCTTCATCCTGCTCGACGAACCCTTTGCGGGCGTCGATCCGATCGCGGTGATCGAGATCCAGCGCATCGTGCGTTTCCTCAAGGGACGCGGGATCGGCGTACTGATCACCGACCACAACGTTCGCGAAACGCTTGGTATCTGCGACCGCGCCTACATCATCAGTGAAGGGACCGTGCTGGCCAATGGCCATCCGGAAGAAATCGTGGGCGATTCCGCGGTGCGGCGCGTGTATTTGGGGGAACACTTCCGCATGTAGCGGTGACCATGCTTAAACCAGGCCTTCAACTTCGCACGTCCCAGCATCTGGCGCTGACGCCGGCATTGCAGCAGTCCATCAAGCTGCTGCAACTGTCGACGCTCGAACTCGAACACGAGATCGAGCAGATCCTGCAGGAAAACCCGTTGCTCGAACGCGATGAAGACGCGGCGATCGGGAACCTTCGCGTCGACGCCGATGGCAGCATGCACGAAACCCAGCGCACCGAGACCCCGGCCGAGACGCCGGCCGATTCGAGCGAGCCCTCGACGGCGGTGGACGACGGGCGCGAGGCGCAGGATTCCTCGCACGAAATGCCCGAGCTGCATCGCCCGGGGTCCGAACACGACGACGACACGGCGCCGCAACTGGCGGCGCGCTCGACGTCGTTGCGCGAGCACCTGCACGAACAGCTATCGTTGACGCAGGTCACGCATCGTGACGGCGCCCTGGTAGGCGCGCTGATCGATGAACTCGACGACAACGGCTACCTGACGACACCGCTGGACGAGATCGCCGGCCTGTTCCCGCCCGAACTGGAGATCGACGAAGACGAACTGCGGTCGGCCCTGGGCCTGCTGCAATCGTTCGACCCCACCGGCGTGGGGGCACGGAACATGGCGGAATGCCTGCGCCTGCAACTGCGCGACCCCGACCTGGACTGCCTGCCCGAAGCGCGCGACTCCGCCGTGCTCCAGTGCGCGCGCGCCATCGTGGTGGACCACCTGGCCCTGCTGGGGGCGCGCGACTACGCCAAGCTGCGCAAGGCGCTGGGCTGCGACGACGACCTGCTGCGGTCCGCCCAGACCCTGATCCGCAAGCTCGATCCCCGGCCAGGCTCGAAGTATTCGTCGCCGGCTGCCGACTTCGTGGTGCCCGACGTGGTGGTGCGCAAGGTCGGCAACCAGTGGCGCGCCATGTTGAACTCCGACGCGGTGCCCCGCCTGCGCGTCAACCAGATGTATGCCCAGATCCTGAAATCCGAGCGCGCATCGGCCCATCCGGGCTTGTCCTCACAGCTGCAGGAAGCCCGCTGGCTGATCCGCAACGTGCAGCAGCGCTTCGACACGATACAGCGCGTGGCGCAGGCCATTGTCGAGCGCCAGCACGGCTTTCTGAACCACGGCGAAGTGGCGATGCGCCCCCTTGTGTTACGTGAAATAGCAGATACACTAGGGCTGCACGAGTCGACGATCTCGCGGGTCACCACCCAGAAATACATGCTCACCCCGCTGGGCACGTTCGAACTCAAGTACTTCTTCGGCAGCCATGTGGCAACGGAAACCGGCGGGGCAGCGTCCTCCACGGCGATCCGGGCCTTGATCAAACAGCTTGTTTGCGCGGAGGAACCCACTCAGCCGCTATCCGACAGCCAGCTTGCGCAGATGCTTGGAGAGCAAGGCATCGTGGTGGCCCGGCGCACTGTCGCCAAATACCGCGAAGCCCTGAAGATTCCCCCGTCTCCCTGCGCAAGGCAATCTAGCCTGGCCGCACGCCGCAGGCAGCGATGTCCACGAAACATCCCGACATCGGTGCTTGCAACTCCAGCTATTGAAGCCGTCGGATACGAGCCCATCTGAACGTCATCGGTTGATGCATTGGCTCGCTACTTTTGTTGCGTGGCTTAGTCCGGAGACCCTCCTATCCGCGACGCAACCAAAGTGGCATGCGAGTGCCACGACGCCGGTTCCCGCTCGCGCGGGGCCGGCAGGTTTTGGGAAGATCCCTTTCCAGAAACAGCTTCAAGGAGGGCTTTACATGAATCTGAGCATCAGCGGTCATCACCTCGTGGTCACTCCCGCCATCCGGGAGTACGTCATGAACAAGATCGAACGGGTTTTGCGTCATTTCGATCATGTCATCGACATCCAAGTGATCCTTTCGGTAGAAAAGCTGAAGCATCTGGCCGAAATTACGGTGCACCTCAAGGGCAAAGACATTCATTGCGAGGCGCAGGAAGACAATCTGTACGCCGCGATCGACACGCTGGTCGACAAGGTGGACCGCCAGGTCATCAAGTACAAGGACAAGATCCAGACCACTCGCGTCACGATCGACGAAGCGCCCAAAAGGCAGATCCCTGCCGATCTCTGATCCAGGGCAGCATCCTGCCGATGGTTGATGGCACGGATATGACCGCCGCGCTCTGATCGAGCAGTTGGCGACGACACCGGCCCGGACGACCACCACGGCGTGGTCAACCCCTCCCGGGCCGGCGCGGAACTCTTACCGCGCCATAGCATCCAAACGGATGAAATTCCAGCACAAAATATGCATAACTATCGCGATTGAGTGACAGATCGGACATGCTGGCTATAATCGACGTCCAAGGCCAAGCGCTGTCACCTCTGGTTCCTTTCCTGTGCAACGCACGTCGTGCACGGGCTGGTCGCCCACACTATGAATCTGATTTCTCGGATATTGCCCCCTCCAACGTCCTGCTCGAGCTGGAAGTCACCAGCAAGAAGCGGGTCTTCGAGCAGATCGGGCTACTGTTTGAAAACAATCACGGTATCGCCCGATCGGTCGTGTTCGACAGCCTGTTCTCGCGCGAACGCCTCGGGTCCACCGGACTCGGTCAAGGTGTCGCCGTGCCGCATGGGCGCATCAAGGGTCTGACCGAAGCGGTCGCCGCGTTCGTGCGCCTGGCTGCGCCGATCGGATTCGAAGCGCCCGACGGCAAGCCCGTGCAGTTGCTGGTGTTCCTGCTGGTGCCCGAACAGGCCACGCAAATGCACCTCGAGATCCTGTCCGAACTGGCGCAGATGCTGTCCAACCGCGCGCTGCGCGATGCCCTGCTGGCGGAACCATCGGCCAGCGCCGTGCACTCCCTGCTGACGCACTGGGAGCCGGCACCGTCCGACGCAACGGCCTGACGACGCGGCCCGCGCCGGGGTGCGCCCTGCGGGGTAACCGGTCCTGCCTTCCTGCCGTTCCCTCTTCCGGACCCGTTTCCGGTGCACTGATACGTGATGCTGACAATTGAAAAGCTGGTCGACGACAACGCGGACAAGATCAGCCTGACCTGGCTGGCGGGCCGCGGCAGCGCCGGGCGCTCGCCGCTGCCGGCGACCTGTCTGGCCGCTTCCGATCTCGTTGGCCATCTGAACCTGATCCACCCGTCTCGGATCCAGGTGTTCGGACATGAAGAACTGTCGTACTACACGCGGTTCGAACTGCGCAAACGTGCGCATCACCTGGACGAACTGATCGCCGGGGGCGTGCCCGCCATCATCATGGCGGACGGCCTGGATGCGCCGGAAGACATCATTGCCCATTGCGAACAGCAGAACGTGGCGGTGCTGGCGTCGCCCAAGTCGGCGGCCCAGGTGATCGACCTGCTGCGGATCTATCTCGCCAAGAAGCTGGCACCCATGACCACCGTGCACGGGGTGTTCATGGACGTGCTGGGCATGGGCGTGCTGATTTCGGGCGAGTCCGGCCTGGGCAAGAGCGAACTGGCGCTGGAATTGATTTCTCGCGGCCATGGCCTGGTGGCCGATGACGCCGTGGAATTTTCGCGGATCGCGCCGAACATGATCGAGGGCCGCTGCCCGCCGCTGCTGCAGAACCTGCTGGAAGTGCGCGGCCTGGGCCTGCTGGACATCCGGGCGATCTTTGGCGAAACGTCGGTGCGGCGCAAGATGAAGCTCAAGCTGATCGTGCACCTGGTGCGCACCACGTCGCCCGAAGCCAATTTCGAGCGCCTGCCTTTGCAGGCGCAGACACAGGAAGTCCTTGCGCTGCCTATCCGCAAGGTCGTGCTGCCCGTTGCCGCCGGCCGCAACCTGGCCGTGCTGGTCGAGGCCGCCGTGCGAAATGTCATTTTGCAGTTGCGTGGCATCGATACGATGCAGGACTTCATGGAACGCCAGGCGCAAGCCATCCAGAACGGCAGTTGATTTTCCCACCCCGACAGTTCACTCATGCAAAACCAGGCAGTGCTTCGCGTCGTATTCATTACCGGCATTTCCGGATCCGGCAAATCGGTTGCACTGCGGACCCTGGAAGACGCCGGCTACAACTGTGTCGATAACCTGCCTGTGCGCTTCCTGCAGGAATTCGTGGCGGCGGCCCGCGACGAAGACCAGCAGCGCGTGGCGGTATCGATCGATGCCCGGTCCAGCGGCGACATCGCCAGCCTGCCGCGCATCATCGTGGCGCTGCGCCAGATGGGCACCGAGATCCGCGTGGTCTTCCTGGACGCGGATACCAATACCCTGGTGACCCGCTATTCCGAATCGCGCCGCCGGCATCCCCTGACCCAGAAGCTGTATCACCAGGGCGTGGCGCCGTCGGTCGAGGCCTGCATTTTCAGTGAACGGGAGTTGCTTGGGCCGCTGCGCGAACTGGGTAACGTGATCGACACTACCGGACTGACGCCGGGACAACTGCGCGCCTGGGTGCGCAATGTGGTCCACGCCGACAGCCACCCGCTGGTGCTGACCTTCGAATCCTTTGCCTTCAAGGAAGGCGTGCCCCTGGATGCCGACCTGATGTTCGACATGCGGTGCCTGCCGAACCCGCATTACGATCCCTTGCTGCGGCCCCTGACCGGCCGGGATGCGCCGGTGGCGGCCTATCTGGCCGGAATTCCGGTCGTTCAGCGCATGATCGACGACATTGCCGGATTTATCCGCACCTGGCTTCCCCAGTATGTGCAGGACACCCGCAGCTACCTGACGGTGGCGATCGGCTGCACCGGGGGCAAGCACCGTTCGGTATACGTGGTGGAGCAACTGGCCGCCCTGTTCGCCGACCAGGGCCAGGTACTGGTGCGCCACCGCGCGCAAAAGCAATTCGACCTGCATGACCAGGTTGCCCACGATCTGGTCCCCCACGCCCCTGCCCGGAGTGCCTCGTGATGACCCTGACACCCAGCCGCACCACCGTAATGGCCGCGACCCTTGCCGCGTTTGCGCTGGCGGGCTGCGGCAGTACGCCGACTAAGAGTGGCGGCAGTGTGGCGTCGTCGGGGGGCAAGGGGGTGGTTACTACAAGGACGACGGCCCGGAAGACAATCCGCCCGCCAACCTGGATCTGGTGCCGGATGCGATGCCGCAGCTCGAACCGCTGGCCAGTGGTCCGAACAAGCCGTATGTGATCTTCGGCAAGCGTTATGTGCCCGATACCACCCAGCAGGCCTACACGGCGCGCGGCGTGGCCTCCTGGTATGGAAAGAAATTCCATGGTGCGCGGACATCGAACGGCGAGATCTACGACATGTACGCGATGACCGCCGCCCACCCGACGATGCCGATTCCCAGCTACGCACGGGTCACCCGAATCGCGAACAACAAGACGGTGATCGTACGCATCAATGATCGTGGACCGTTCCACAGCGATCGCCTGATCGACCTGTCCTACACGGCGGCGCACAAGCTGGGCATTCTGGGCAAGGGCAGCTCGGAAGTGGTGGTGGAACTGCTGATGCCGGCGGAGATTGCGCGGATCCGCGCGGAACGTAACGGCGAGCCGGTGTTGGCGATGGCGCCGGCGTCGTCGGCTGGGGTCGCTGCCGGGACGGCGGCTGCTACTGCGGGGTCGGCCACGTCGGCGTTGCCCGTGGCGTCGAATTACACCGGCGTGGCGACCACGAGCGGAACGGGTCCGGAGATCGATGCCATCGCCATGACGATGCCGGTCGAGCCCACGGCCGGTGCCGTGCCGGTGCAGTTCCTGGCGCCCACGCCGGCATTGCGGCCGGCGCCACGGCCCAGCGCAAGTGTGGCGGGGGCGGACGGTACGTGGACCGGCGCGGGTGCGGGTTCGGTCAACGGGGCGCCGGGTGCGGACGCAGCGGCTGCTGCGGGTACCGGGTCTGGCTATGGCGCCGGGCCTGGCGGTGGGTCAAGCGCTGGCTTTGGCTCGGGCGGCGGTTCTGGAAGCGCCGGGCCGTCGTACCAGGCCTCGGCGCCCGTCACCGTACCGTCCACCTATCGGCCAACGCCTGTGTCGGCGCCTTTAAGTTCAGGCATCTATCTGCAAGTGGGCGCCTTCAATGGTGAACGGAACGCAGAAGACCTGGTGAACCGCATTCGCACTCGCGTGCCTGATGTCGAGTCACTGCGCGTCATCAGCGGCGGCAGCCTGCATCGGGTCCAGGTCGGGCCCTACCCCGACCGTGAAGCCGCCATGGCCGCCGCGCAGCGCATGCAGACGCGTGTGGATGTGACGCCGGTGATCGTTACCCGATAGGTCGACTGCTGCGGTTGCGCCTTGGGACGCGGGGCGAATGCATGGTCAACTGCCTTATGGCTGCAGGCTGAACGGCATGGCCGTCTGGCGGCCGGATTGCTCCAGCCGCAGCAAGAATTGCTTGCGCGGCAGCCCGCCTGCGTAGCCCGTCAACGCGCCATCGCTTCCAATCACGCGATGGCAGGGTATCAACACCGAAATGGGATTGCGGCCCACTGCGCCGGCCACGGCGCGCACGGCTGTCGGCGGGCAGCCGATCCGATGCGCCAATGCGGCGTAGCTCTCCGTTTCGTCGTAGGGGATACCCAACAGCCCTTGCCATACGACTTCCTGGAACGGCGTCCCGCTGGGTGACAACGCCGTCCTGAACACTTCCCGCTCCCCCTTGAACCATGCCTGGATGTCTTCCTGTGCGTCTCGCAGGAACGGATGGTCTGGGGCTGCCTTCCACGCCGTGGTGAGTTGCGGCAGGTACTTCTGATCGTCGACGAACCAGGCGCCTGCAAGGCCTGTGGCCGAGCAGGTACCCACTTTGGGCTGTCCTTTCGCGGGTGGGCTCGCGCTGTCCGCCGCGGGGGCGCGCACGGCAATGCGCAGGGCGCCGAGCGGCGTCGGCATGTCCAGGTAGTGCCATGCGGGGCGCGAGACGTTGACGGTCGGTGCTGCCTGGGCTGACGACTGGGGGGACGCATCGCGGGACGACCCTGGCCCTCCTGGGAATCCCTGCTGTGACATTAGCTCGGGACCGGTGCGGGCATCAGAAGGGCGTGAGGACGGCGCCATCCGGATATCTGGGGAAAGGAGTTGCATAAGGGGGATGTTCCATGTCGTCCATCAGGGAAAGCCGATGCTGTGAGTATTGCGGATGCGCAGCGCGTTGTCATGGTGGAAGCTCCACAGCCGCGTCGGCGCAAGCCTGACGTGACAAGCACACGCCGATCCAATCGCGCATCCCGCGCGTGACGCGCATGCTGGCAATACCCGTCCAGGTCCAGGCAGATCACGGCGTTGCGGGCGCGATCGAGCATGCCAGTTGCGTTGCCACGGCGCGTTCACCAAGCATGCATTGGACTGGCTTTTTCGCTGCCTGGCAGCGTTGCCGGAGACTTACCCCATGTATTCCTCAGCGTTATCGAGTCTGGAACTTTGTGCTGCCCTGGACGCAAGTCTATGGCTGCCGTTAGGTCGTGCGCGATGCGGCAGTCGCGGCTCATGTCACGATGGTGGGGGCTTTACGTTAGCCGGTCCAAGGCACGGCAGACTCCGCCTATTCGTCGGCGCTCTTCCCGTTCTTGATCGCCAGGGCGCGCGCGTACAAGGCGTCGCGGGGCAGGCCCGTGATCCGGGCAGCCACCTTTGCGCAATCCCGCACGCTCATGACTTCCAGCAGGGCCTGAACGACGTCTTCCGTCCGGGCATCGAGCATGTCGCTTTCCGGTGCGGCCGCCGCGCCCACGATCAGAACGAACTCGCCCTGCGCGCGCTGGGGATGCGCCACCAGCCAGTCCTGCGCGTCCGCCAGCGGCAGCGTCACGATCTCTTCGAACCGTTTGGTCAGTTCCCGCGCGATGGTCAGGGGCCGCTCGGGGCCGCAGACCGCCAGCAGGTCTGCCAGCGTGGCCGACAGGCGGTGCGGCGATTCGTACATCGCCACGGGCGCCTGCAGACGGCACCACGTTTCCAGCCACCGGCGGCGGGCCACCGTTTTCGGCGGGGGAAAGCCCGCGAAGGCAAATGCGGGATTTTCGTCGGTGGTCACTCCGCTGGCCATCAGCGCCGCGATCACCGCGCTCGGCCCGGGCACTGGCACGACCGGATATCCCGCCTCGCGCACCACCCGGACTACGCGCGCGCCCGGATCGCTCACCCCTGGGGCGCCGGCGTCCGATACCAACGCCACCCGGTCGCCCGCGGCCAGCCGGCTCACGATGGCGTCGGCAGCCTGTGCTTCGTTATGACGGTGCGCCGCGATCAACGGTGTGCGGATGCCCCACGCGTCGAGCAACGGACGCGTCAGCCGGGTGTCCTCGGCCGCGATCACGTCCGCCTGCTGCAAGCTGATCTGCGCGCGCAGGCTCAAGTCCCCCAGGTTGCCGATGGGCGTGGCCACGACGTACAAGGCCGGCTTGGGCCAGAACTGCGTCGCGACCCGATCGGCCATGCGCACCCAGGCGCTGGAAGGCGATGTGGGCGCCGCGACCGCGTCGGCGCCGGTGCTGTCGCTGCCGGACGCATCATCCGCCCGCGCCTGAGTGGCGGACGGAAGGCGGCCGGCCTCGTGCTCTTGGGACGGCCCCGCGTCAGGGGGTAGTGCTGGATTCATTTTGCATCTTGCGAGGATACCCGAGCATCCGGCCCCTTGGCTTCCAGGCCCGGGGTTGCCGACATGACCGTCGTTCGGCTCGAGCCGCATGGGGCCAGCTACAACGTCGCTGAATTGGACCCGTATGCGCCCGCACTCAATGCGCCCGCACCCGATGCGCCCGCACACGATGCGCCCGCACACGATGCGCCAGTACCCAATGCGCCCGCACCCGATGCGCCCGCACCCAATGCGCCAGCATCGGCTTCATCTGCACCGGATGCCCCCACAAGGGCTGCCTCCGCACCCGATGCCCCTGCAGGCGACATGCTTATACTCGCTGGCGATACATCAGCTGCCCTTGCAGCCGATGCGCCCGCAGCCGATGCGCCCGCAGCCGATGCACCTCCACCCGACGCCCCGTCCTGCATCGCCTCGGTCCCCCTCATCCACCACGGCGACTTCGACGCCGCCCGCGTTGCGCAGCGCCGGGCGCGGCGCCGGCGGCAGCGCAAGGCATCCGGCAAGCGGCCCGGCAGTGCCGAAACGCCGTCCGAATCCAGGCGATCGCCCACGCAGCGCGTGGGGGACGCCGCCGAAAACGCAGCCCTTGGCCTGCTGGAGCAAAGCGGCCTGGTGCTGATCGCCCGCAACCTGGCGTGCCGGCAAGGCGAAATCGATCTGATCATGATGGACCGCGACATCCTGGTGTTTGTGGAAGTCCGCCATCGGGCGGCATCCCGCTTTGGCGGAGCCGCAGCCAGCGTGGGCAGGGCCAAACAGCGCCGGGTGCAGCGTGCCGCGCAGTTCTACCTGATGTATCGCTGGAAAGGTCCGCTGCCGCCCTGCCGGTTCGACGTGGTAACCCAGGACGCGCAGGGGCTGCACTGGTTCCGGGGCGCGTTCGGGGCGGTTGAATAACGACAGCGGTAAGGACAGCGGTAAGAGCAGCTCGCCCCGAAAGGGACAGCGCGGCCCGAGGCCGGTTACAGTGGACACACTTTGGGCGAATGACGCCCGTTTCCGCCATCCGGCCACATGAGATAATCCGCGCATGGACCTTTCTGCCCGCATTTCCGCTCATTTTCGTGACGCCATCGCGCTTTTCGAGCAGTCGCAAGACGTGCTGCCCGCGCCAACGGCTGCCGCCGTGGACGCGTGTTTCCACACGCTGACCAACAACGGCAAGATTCTGGCGTGCGGCAACGGCGGCTCGGCCGCCGACGCCCAGCACTTCGTGGCCGAGCTGGTCGGCCGCTTCGAGCGCGAACGCCTTCCGCTGGCGGCCATCGCGCTGAATACCGACACCTCCATCCTGACTGCGGTGGGGAACGACTTTGGCTATGACCGGGTCTTCTCTCAGCAGGTGAACGCACTGGGACAGCCCGGCGACGTGCTGCTGGCGATTTCGACCAGCGGCAATTCAACCAACGTCATCCAGGCGATCGAAGCTGCGCAATCACGTGAGATGCACGTGATCGCCTTGACCGGCAAGGGTGGCGGGCAGATCGGCGCGATGCTGGCCGAGACCGACGTTCACCTGTGCGTCCCTCACGACCGCACTTTGCGGATCCAGGAAGTCCACATCCTGCTGTTGCATGCCATATGCGACGGTATCGATGCCCAATTGCTCGGAGACATGTAATGCCGCACTCCCCTCTGCTGACGCTCGCCCGCCCGATCGCGGTCGCCCTTGCCATCGCCACTGGCGCACTGGCCGTGGGCGGCTGCATTCCCATCATCATGGGCGGCGCGGTCATGGGCACGTTTGCAGCAACCGACCGCCGCACCATGGGCAATCAGGTCGAAGACCAGAGCATCGAACTCAAGTCCAGCAACCGCATTTCGGGCCGCTATGGCGACAAGGGCCACGTCGTCATCAACGCGTACAACCGCAAGGTCCTGCTGACCGGTGAAGTGCCCAATGACGCCGCCAAGGCCGATGCCGAACTGCAGGCGTCCACGATCGAAAACGTGCGGTCGGTGGTCAATGAACTGCAGGTGGGCCCGCCCAGCTCGCTTACCACCCGTTCCAACGACACCCTCATTACCGGCAAGGTCAAGGCATCGCTGATCGACGCCAAGGACCTGTTCGCCAACGCCTTCCTGATCAACACGCAGCGCGGCACCGTGTACCTGATGGGCCGGGTCACCGAACGTGAAGGCAAGCGCGCGGCGTCGATTGCGGCCGGTGTCAGCGGGGTGACCAAGGTCGTGAAGGTGTTCGACTACATCACCGAAGCCGAGCTGGCCGATCTGTCCAAGGTCAAGGCCGAGCAGGACGAAGCCGCCAAGAACGCACCCGGCGCGAAGTAAGGAGCCTGGCCTGGCCTCGCAGCACTGCCAGCTGCAGTATTGCGGCAGGTGGTGCTGTCCGATAGCCAGCAGCCTTGACGGTAATGCGCCCGCGCGCGGTCGGGCCCAGGCTATCCCGCACGCCGCCGCAAGTCACGCCTGCTAACGACTGTCGCTTCACTGTCGAGTGGTCGTCGCTTGACGCTACGTACTTCCCCGGGGGATGATCCGCCCCATGCAAGCCCTCCGGACCTTTCGCTTTCTGCACCTTTCCGTGCTGCTTTGGTTCGCCATGACGCTGGGGGCAGCGATTGCGACGCCGATCATCAAGCCCGCGCTGTTCGATGTGATCTGCTCGGGTGCGGGCGCGGTCAAGATCGTCGTGCATGACCAGGATTCGTCGGCGGGCGACACGGATCGTATGGTCATGGATTGCCCGCTGTGCTTCGCACCGGTCGGCCTGATGCCCACGCCTACGATGGTAACGCGGACGTCCGACCCGCTCGCCTACGTCCTCAAGTCCATTCCAGCGGCCCGCCTTGCGGCCGCGACCCTCGCGCCGCTTCCGGCGCGAGGACCTCCCTCGCTCACCTGACCTCGACGCTCGTGCGGTCGTGACGGATTCCTGCGGGTCCGGTTTCCGACTGCGTCTTTCTTGCCTCGTGTTTCGCACCGCCGGCCCCGCCGCGCGGGCGATGATACGTCCCGATCAGGTTTGCCATGTCCCGTTTGCGTCTGCCTTGTGCCGCGTCCGCGCGCCCGCTCCACCCGTCCAGCCCGTCCGCTCTCACCCATCGACCTGCCGCCTTTCGGCCGACCGCCCTTGCCTTTGCGATCACCCTGCTTGCGGGCACCGGTGCGCCCGGCCTGGCGCAGGCACAGTCTGCCGAGTTGCCTGATGCATCACAGGCAACGCCACGGACATCGTCTTCAGCCGCGCCTGCGACTCCCGTCCAGGCCGCTCAGGCCGCGCCCGCTTCCAGCTCACCCGCCACGCTCTCCACCATCACCGTGGAAGCCGACGCGCCTCCAGCGGCGGGATTGGGCAACCTGAATCTGGACACGCCGTCCGACACCGCCAGCCGCCTGGGCCTGACACCGCGCGAAACGCCAGCGTCCGTCACCGTGGTCGATCGGGGGGCGATTGACTTGCGCGGCGCGCTGGACACGCAGGAAATCCTTCGCGCCGTGCCAGGCATTACCGCGCACAGCGCGCCAGGCAGTATCGGCGTCAGCTATCGAGGCTTCAACAGCAGTTCGCTCAGCCAGTTGTTCAATGGCATCAACGTGCACTACGGCATTGCAGCCAGACCGGTGGACAGCTGGATCTATGACCGGGTCGAAGTGATCGGCGGGCCATCCAGCTTCCTGTATGGCTCGGGCGCCGTGGGCGGATCGATCAACTACATCACCCGGCTTGCGCAGCGCGAGGACCTTGGCGATGCGCAGGTACGTTTCGGCAGCTACGGCCTGAAGGAAGTGTCGTTCGGCCTGAACCGCCGGATTGCGGGCGATGGCGAAGGCGCCGTCAACCATTACGCGCGCATCGATGTGAACCACCGTGATGCGAACAGCTGGACGGCCGGCACGGGCACGCGATCCACACAGGTTGCGGCATCGTTGCTGTCGGACCTGGGTCAAGGCCTGACCCACACGCTGGCCTATGAGTACCAGGCGGAACATGTGGATCGCCCTTACTGGGGAACCCCGGTGCTGAATCCGGCCTCGGGGGAATTGACCATCGACAAGGGCACGCGCTCCAAGAACTACAACGTGGCCGACGGGCTGTATCAGCAGCGGGTCCAATGGCTGCGGTCGATCACGGAATGGAAGGCGACCGACACACTCAAGCTGACCAACACCTTCTATGTGTATGACGCATTGCGCGATTACCGGAATGTCGAGACCTATCGCTATACGCCCGATAACCGGTCGATCCAACGTTCCGGCGCACTGCTTCAACGGCACGACCAGCAACTGATCGGTGACCGTGTCGATGCGCTGTATCAAGGCACGCTGTTTGGACGCAAAAGCGATTGGGCGGTTGGCGCCGATGTCAGCACGAACCGTCAGACGCGCTTCCCGAACAGCCTGGCCGGCACCATCAACACCGTGGACCCCTACCAGTTCACGCCGGGTGATTTCTATCAGATCCCGGGGACGTCACCGGGCTTCAATCCGGATCGCGACGTCAGGATCGAGACGCTGGCGGTGTATCTGGAAAACCGCACCGCCCTGCTCCCCACCCTGAACCTTGTGACAGCGTTGCGGCATGAACGCATCGACCTGGATCTGACCAACCGGCGCGCGGTCACGGCGGCCGCACCGGCCAGTTATGAAAGGTCCTACTCACCCACTACCGGGCGGATTGGCCTGGTGTGGGACGTCACGCAAGACGCGAATCTGTATGTGCAGTATGCAACGGCGGCGGATCCTCCTTCGGGGGTGCTGTCGACGGCGTCATTTGCCGACGTTATCAACAACAGCAAGCTCACCACCGGCAAGCAGGTCGAAGTCGGCAGCAAGGTCGATTTCTGGGACCGCAAGGCGACTGCTACCCTGGCCGCGTATCACATCACTCGCAAGAACATTGCCACGCAAGATCCGAACAACAGCGCATTGACATTGCCCGTGGGCGAACAGAGTTCAAAGGGGATCGAGGCGGCGTTGGCCTTGCGGCCGACGTCCCGTTGGGCAGTGCAAGGCAACGTGACCCTGGTCAATGCGACTTATGACACCTTCACGCAGGGCGGCGTGTCCCTGGCGGGCAAGACGCCCAACAACACGCCGTCGTTCGTGGCCAATGTGTGGACGTCGTACGCGTTCGCGCCGGCGTGGACGGGAATCGTGGGCGTGCGGCACGTTGGACGGGTGTATGCCGACGCCGCCAACACAGCGACGTGGTCTGCCTACACACTGGTTGATGTGGGCGTAAGCTGGCAATTCAGCAAGGCCATGTCGCTGACCGGACGCATTCGCAACCTGACGGACCGGGTGTATGCCGCCAACGCGGGCACGGGCCAGGTCTACTTGGGCGCGCCACGCACCGCAGACCTGACGCTGCGCGCGTCGTTCTGAGGATCGCCGCCATGCACCGCGCCAAACGCTGGCTGTTCCTGATTCACCGCTGGATGGGCATCACGGCGTGCCTGTTCTTTGCCATGTGGTTCGTGTCGGGCGTCGTCATGATGTACGTCGGCTATCCCAAGCTGACGACGGCGGAACGGCTGGCGCACTTGCCGGTGCTGGATGCGCAGGTGCCGCTGCTGGGCCCCGACGACGCACTGGTTGCGGCGGGGATACAGGGCCCGCTGCGCGACTTGCGCTTGGCACGCGCGCGGGCCAGGCTGCCGGTGTATCTGGTGGAGCCGCAGGCCACACCCGGTGGCGCGCGTGGCGGACATGACGCATCGCCCGGGCGGGGCGCGATCGTGGTCGATGCGGTGACTGGCAAGCGCCTGCCCGCCACGACGCGCGAGGTGGCGCTTGCCAGCGCGGCCGCGTGGGCAGGCGCCGACGCGTTGGGTCCGGTACGCATGAAGGCAGGTGCTGGTGGTGTGGGTAGTGATGCCAATGCGAATGCGAACCCCAGTCCCGTTCATCCATCCATGACCTACCTGGGCGAGATCAATGAAGACGCCTTCTCGCACTCCCGGGGCCTGGACGCACATCGCCCCTTGCATGTGGTGGACGTCGCGGACACGAACCGCACCCGCCTCTACATTTCCGGGCGCACGGGCGAGGTGGTCCGCGATGCGCCGCGCACCGAGCGGTTCTGGAATTACGCAGGCGCCTGGATCCACTGGCTCTACCCGTTCCGTGGCAACGTCTTCGATCCGTATTGGTCCGGGATCGTCAATACACTGTCGGTGCTGGGTCTGGCAGTGGCGCTCACGGGCACGGTCGTCGGCATCCTGCGGTGGCGCTTTGGCCGGGTCTATCGCACCGGATCGCGGTCGCCCTATACCGGTCCGATGATGCGCTGGCATCACATCAGCGGCCTGCTGTTCGCAGCCATCACGATCACCTGGATCTTCAGCGGATGGATGTCCATGAACCCGTGGAAGATGTTCAGCGCAAGCGGGCCGGCGTTGCAGGTCGAGGCCATGCACGGCGGGCGCCTGCAGGCAGATGCTGCGGGCGGCCCAGGCGCCAGCGGTGCCGGCGCCCAACAGGGTCCGGCCCATGCGTTCTACGGTCCAGGAAGCTCCCACGCGTCGATCCGCAACCTGTTGATGGCAAGTGGCGATGGCGCCGTTCGCGAACTGCGCTGGACGTATGCCATGGGTCGACCCATTGTGTTGGCGAGCGCGGCTTTAGGCGTGCCGCAGGTGCTCGACGCCCGGACGGCCAGCGCCATCCACTTTGACGAAGGCGCCATTACCACCGCGGCGGCGAGGCTGATGACCGCGCCGGTCGCGGGCATTGACCGCCTGGTCGCTTACGACACCTATTACTACGCTCGCGACGACCACACCATGACGGGCGGCACCGACAAGCCCTTGCCGATTTTGCGGGTGCGCTTTGACGATCCGTCCCACACCTGGGTGCACATCGACCCGCGCACGGCCTCGGTCATCGGCCAGACCGATGATGCCCGGCGGCTCAGCCGCTGGCTGTTCGCCATGTTGCATAGCTGGGACTGGTTGCCGCTGCTGGATCGGCGTCCGCTGTGGGACACGCTGCTGATCCTGTTGAGCCTGGGCGGCGCGGCGCTGAGCGTGACGGGGGTGGTGATCGGCTGGCGGCGGCTGGGCCGCAAGTTGAAGACGTCGCCGGCTTGACCGGCGCAAGGCACGGGGGCGTGCCTGCGCCCCCGCCTACTTGACCGCCCCGAACACCTTCTTCAGGATCGCACTGCCGGTGCCGATCGGGTCGGCGCGGATGCTACGTTCCTGCTCGCCGATCATCAGGTACAAGCCATCCAATGCCTTGCGCGTGACGTACTGCTGCACGTTGGCGTCTTCTTTGCGCACCACGCCGAACTGCGCGGCCTGGCCGGCGTACTGGTTGTACATCTGCGCCAGGCCCAGCTTGTCGATCTCTTTGGACACGATAGGCAGAAACCTTTGCGCCAGCGGCGCCTGGGTCTTGTCCTTGAAATAGGCCGTGACCGAATCGTCGCCGCCCGTCAGGATGCCCTTGGCGTCCTGCACCGTCATGGTCTGCACGGCGTTGACCAGCAGTGGCCTGGCTTCCTGCACCGCCGATTCGGCCGCGCGGTTCATGGCGACTTCGAGTTCTTCGGCCTGCTGGCCGCGCCCTATCATCCGCAGCACGGCCTGCGCCTTTTTCAGGCCTTCGGGCAAGGGGATGCGCACCTTGGCGTTGTCCAGGAAACCGCCTGGCTGACCCAGCAGCCTGACCGCGGTGTCCGACCCTTTGAGCAGGGCTTCTTTCAGGCCGGCCGACGCTTCGGTGCTGGACAGGCTGGCCGCCAGGACACGGCGCGGCGACAGCAAGGCGCCGCCCAGGGCGACGAGGCCTATAATGCCAAGGATATCCCGGCGGCGCGTGTCGATGGCATTTCCCGCCTCCGCCAACTGCCGGGCCTGGCCAGACTCACTTAGGTGCATGGACCGATATGTCTTCATTGTCTGCCTCTCGGGGCTATCCGGTAACGAGCCGCGCGCAGCGCGGGGCGGCCAAGCTTATCGCGGTCGCCGCCGTGGCCGCAATTGCGGCCGCGGGCGCCTGGTTCGCTCTGGCGCCGTCGAGCAAGGCGCCTGAAACGACATTCACGTCCATCCAGGGCGAAAAGTTCACGACCGAAAGCCTGCGCGGCAAGGTGGTGCTGGTCAATTTCTGGGCCACCAGCTGCGTCACGTGCGTGAAAGAAATGCCGATGATGGTCGAGACCTACAAGAAGTATGCGCCCAAAGGCTACGACATGGTGGCGGTCGCCATGAGCTACGACCCCGCCAACTACGTGCTCAATTTTGCCGAGACGCGGCAGTTGCCTTTCAAGGTGGCGCTCGATCCGGTCGGCGACATTGCCAAAGCCTTCCAGGACGTCAAGCTGACGCCCACGTCCTTCCTGATCGACAAGCAGGGCAACATCATCAAACGTTACCTTGGCGAGCCCGACGAAGCCGAATTCCACGCAACGATAGAAAAGGCGCTGGCAGGTTGACGGGTCGCCTCGATACACAGGCCATGACCGGGCAACATGACCCGGCTGTTGGCCCGTCGCCCGCCCTTGCCCCGCCGCCCACGCCCATGACCCGTTCCAGCCGCATCGTTCCCTTCGACCTTCAGGACTGGGATGCCGCCCCGGCCAGCCATCCGGGCGCGTCCCCGATCGACGAACTGGAACGTGGCAAGGTGCTCTATTTTCCCAGACTGGCGTTCACGCTCAGTCCGGCCGAACTGGCTCTGCTCGACCCCGCCCTGGTCGACCCCAAACGCAAGAACATCAGCCTGAACGCCACCACAGGCGTGCTGACCGGCGTGGTGGTGGATGGTGCGCGCAAGGACGCAATTGCCGCGCTGGTCAAGCGCTACTACACGTCCACGCGCGCGTTGCTGTCCCACCTCGTGCCGGGCTATCTGGACAGCCTGCACAAGCCGACGACCAGCCTGCGCCTGCATCGCATCGGCACGTGGAAGCCGTCGTGGCGCAAGGACGACACGCGGCTGCACGTCGATGCGTTTCCGTCGCGGCCAACGGGTGAGCAACGCATTCTGCGGGTCTTCAACAACATCAACCCGCACGGGCAATCGCGCCAGTGGCGCGTGGGGCAGGATTTCGAATCGCTGGCAGCGCGTTTCGTGCCGGGCGCGACGCCGTTCCGCCCCAGCCTGGCCTGGCTGATGCACCACCTGCACATCACCAAAACGCGCCGCAGCGCCTACGATCACCTGATGCTGCAGATGCATGACCGCATGAAGGCAGACGCCGACTACCAGGCCCATGGCGAACAGGAAGCGTTCGACTTTCCGCCGGGCAGCACCTGGATCTGTTTTTCGGACCAGACGCCGCACGCCGCCATGACGGGTCAGTTCATGCTGGAACAGACCTACATGATGCCGCTGACCGCCATGGCCCATCCGGAACTGTCGCCGCAGCACGTGCTGGCGCGGCAGGCCGGGATCGCGTCGCGAGCGTAGGCCCGGAACGGAACCCCAGCGCGGAGGGATGCCGGCCGCGAAACCCGCTGGCTTCACATCAGCACCGGCCCCCGCCCCATTGGCGCATCGCACAGGCTGTCTGGCATGTTCGGGCTTGCGTTTGCCCCACCCCCAAGAATTTTCAACACCATCGGAGACACGATGACTTTCATCAAGACCCTGGCCACTGTCGGCCTGACCGTGGCCGCCCTGGGCGCTACCGCCCCTGCTTTCGCGCAAGCGTGGCCCACCAAACCCATCCGGCTGATCGTGCCGTATTCGGCCGGCGGCGGCGCCGATAACGCGGCGCGCATCCTGGCGCAGACCATGGGCAAGTCGCTGGGCCAGACGGTAGTGATCGACAATCGCCCGGGCGCAAGCGGCATGATCGGCGGCCAGGCCGTCGCCCAGGCCGACCCCGACGGCTATACCGTGCTGTATGACGCATCGACCTATGCGGTGAACCCCGTCCTGCGCAAGATGCCCTTCGACGCCGCCAAGGATCTGATCCCGGTGTCGCTTGCCGTAAGCGTGCCCAATATCCTGGTCGTGCCGCCCAAGGCCCCTTACAACAACTTCAAGGAATTCCTGGCCTACGCCCAGAAGAATCCTGGCAAGGTGACCTACGCGTCGTACGGCGCGGGCAGTCCGGCCCATCTGGTGGGCGAACTGCTCAAGAACCAGGCCAAGCTGGACATGCTGCACGTTCCGTACAAGGGCGGCGCACCGGCGCTGGCAGACGTGATGGGCGGGCAGGTGGATGCCTACTTTGCCAATGCCGCATCGGGCCTGAGTTATGTCCAGTCCAACCGTCTCAAGGCAATCGCCGTCACGTCCGCCAAGCGGATGGCAGCGCTGCCCGAGGTCACGACGATCCAGGAAAACGGCTTCAAGGACTTTGACGTGCTGGAGTGGAACGGCTTCTTCGTTCCGAAGGGCACGCCGGCCGCCGTGGTGGACCGTCTGGCCAAGGAAGTGAAGGTTGCCGTGAACGATGCCGAAACGCGCGGCAAACTGGAAAAGCTGGGCCTGGACCCGGTGGGCAGCACGCCCGCGGAATTTGCCAGCTTCATCCAGAAGGAAACGACGCGTTGGGGCGCGCTGGTCAAGAGCAACAACATCACAGTGGAATAGGCGGAACGTGTGACTGCGGCAATGCGGTGATTGCAGCTACCGCATTGCCGCGCTGACTGCGGCGGGCATGCCCGCGCCGCGGTCCCGGACTACACCTTGCGGCCCGCCTTGTCGGGCCGTTTTCGCGTCTGCTGCCTGGCCGCCGATACACGCCGTGCGCGCTGCCGTGCGTCGCGCCTTGCCATGCTCTGACGACTCGTCGCGATGAGCGTATCCTAGTCGGTTATCCCCTCGAATACCGAAGTACAGACCATGCATTCCGAGTCTCTCGAAGATCAGGTCGCCACCCTCCGCCAGGAAGGGTTGGTGGTGGTGCGGAACATGCTTGATGCCGGCCAGGTGGCCAAGCTGCGGCGCCTGGCTCAGGCGGATCTGGACGCGCGCGTCGAACCGCTGGAACTGGAAGCCGACCTGGGCTACCCGGGCGCACCCGCTTCGCACGCGGACGAGGGGGCGGCACCGTGCGCCGTCTGCTCGACGCCTGGTCGCGCAACGAGGCCTACCGGACCTGGGCGACCAGTGCCCCGATCCGCGAATGGATGCAGGCGTACTTCAACGAGCCTGCCTGCTTGTCCCTGGCGCATCACAACTGTGTGATGACCAAGCATCCCCGCTACGGCAGCCTGACCGGATGGCATCGTGACTTCCGGTATTGGGCGTTTGACCGGCCCGACATGGTGTCGGTATGGGTGGCGCTGGGTCCGGAAAATGATCACAACGGCGGGCTGCATCTGGTGCCGCGCTCACATACCGAAGCGATCGCCGCAACGCGCTTCGACGAAAAGATCTTTTTGCGGGATGACCTGCCCGACAACCAGGCGCTGATCGCCCGTGCCGTCGTGCCCGAATTGAATGCGGGGGACATCATGTTCTTCCACAGCAATACGTTGCACGCGGCCGGACGGAACCTGAGCGATCAGGTGAAATTCTCGGCCGTGTTCACCTACCACGCGGCCAGCAACCACCCGGTGCCGGGCACGCGGTCGGCCGCCAAGGGCAGCGTGCGGCTGGGGTGACGCTGCTGGGGTGATGCTGGCGGGGGTGATGCCACTGGGGTGATGCCGCCAGGGTGATGCCGCTGGGACAATGCCGCTGGGACAGTGCCGCTGGGGTGATGCCGCTGGGACAATGCCACTGGGACAATGCCCGCGGATGCCGCCCGCCGGTCGGCGCAAAGGTAATGCCGGCACAGTGTGCAGCCGGCTACGTGCTTTCCCCGGCCTGTGCCGCGGCCAACGTCCCGGCCAGCGCCACGGCCTGCTTCAAAAAAGCGGACCGGTCATCACGCCGATAACTGACGATCACGGGTGATGAAAATCCCGGGGTGATCAGCGGTGCGTAGCCAATGTCGTCCCGATGCAGCCGCCGCACCGACGCCGGCACCGCCGTAACCCCCAAGCCCGCCGCCACCAGGCCGATTGCGGTCTGCAGTTCGTTGGCTTCCTGCACGATGTTCAAGGTATGACCGGCCGCGCGGAACAGCGCCAGCACGTGGTCGGCATAACTGGGACGGGGCCGCGCCGGATACAGCACGAAGGGCAAAGGCGCAAGGTCGGCCGCCGTCACCCCCGCGTCGCCCTTGCGCAGCAACAGCGGGTGGGCGTGCGGGAACACGGCCACCAGCGGTTCGGCCATCAATACCGTGCGTTCAATGGCCGGGTCATCGAACAGGATGCGGCCAAAGCCGACATCAATCCGGCCGGCCTTCAGGGCGTCCATCTGCTGCAGCGTCGTCATTTCCGACAGGCCGACTTCGACCTGCGGATCGGCGCTGCGCACGCGGCGGATCAGTTCCGGCACAAAGCCGTACAGCGTCGACGGCACGAAGCCGATGCCGAACCAGCGCCGCCCCTGCTGTCCGATGCGCTGCGTGCCCTCCACCATCTCCTGGAAGCGCAGTGTCAGCTGCAGCGATTGTTCCAGCAGGAAGCGGCCCGCCTCGGTCAGCTTGAGCGCCCGTTCGGACCGGTCGAACAAGGCCACGCCCAGATCCTCTTCCAGACTCTTGATCTGCCGGCTGAGCGGCGGCTGCGCCATGTGCAGGCGCGCGGCGGCGCGGGTGACGTTGAGTTCCTGCGCCACCATCTGGAAATATCGCAATTGCCGGAGGTCCATTCGATACCTTCAGAGTATGGCAAACGACAAATATAGTCTTGGACGACCGCAGCGTCACTACGCATACTTGGCCAGATCGACCCTTCCGATCAAAAAAGTATGGATCACCCTAACGTTGTCGCAGTAGAAACCTTGATTGTCGACCTGCCGACGATTCGCGCCCACCAGCTGGCGATGACCGTCATGAACACGCAGTCGATGGTGATCATGCGTCTGCGCTGCTCGGACGGTATCGAAGGCATTGGCGAAGCCACCACCATCGGCGGGCTGAGCTATGGCGAGGAAAGTCCGGAAAGCATCAAGCTCAACATCGACACCTACCTGGCGCCAGCGCTGGTCGGCCGCGACGCCACCAATATCCATGCCGCGATGGCCAGGCTGGCCCATACCGCGCGGGGCAATACCTTTGCCAAATCCGCGCTGGAGACCGCGCTGCTCGACGCGCAGGGCAAGCGCCTGGGCGTGCCGGTGTCCACCCTGCTGGGCGGCGCCGTGCGCGAGCGCCTGCCCGTGCTCTGGACCCTGGCAAGCGGCGACACGCAGCGCGACATTGCGGAAGCCGAGTCCCTGTTGGAATCACGCCGGCACAACACATTCAAGCTCAAGATCGGCCGCCGCGCCGTGGTCGACGATGTGGCCCACGTATGCGCCATCAAGCGCGCCCTGGGTGACCGCGCCCGCGTGACGGTGGACGTGAACCAGGCCTGGAATGAAGCCGAAGCGGCGGGCGCGATTGCCCAGCTGGAAGCCAATGGTGTCGACCTGATCGAGCAGCCCTTGCCGCGTGCCCATCTTGCCGGCATGGCCCGGCTGGCCGCGCGTTTCGTCGTGCCGATCATGGCGGACGAAGCCGTGCACAGCCCGGAAGACGCGCTGGACATCGCCCGCCTTGGCGCGGCCGACGTGCTGGCGCTCAAGATCGCCAAGTCCGGCGGTCTGCATGGCCTGGTGCGCACCGCCGCGGTCGGCGACGCCGCCGGCATGGCCCTGTACGGCGGCACCATGCTCGAAGGCAGCGTGGGGTCGATTGCATCGGCGCACGTGTTCGCCACCCTGCCCCGTTTGGCGTGGGGCACCGAACTGTTCGGCCCGCTGCTGCTGACCGACGACATTGTCGTCAACCGCCCCGAATTCCGCGATTTTGCATTGACCGTGCCCACCACCCCCGGCCTGGGGCTCGAGCTGGATGACGACAAGCTCAAGCACTACCGCCGGCAAGGCACCTGAGGAGACCCACCATGATGTTCCTGGTCCGTATGGACGTGCGGATTCCGCACGGTCTGCCCGCCGCCGATGTCGACGCCATCAAGCTGCGCGAAAAGAACTACTCGCAAGACTTGCAGCGCTCGGGCAAGTGGCAGGCGATCTATCGCGTGGTCGGCGAATACGCCAACTACAGCCTGTTCGATGTCGAGTCGAACGATGAACTGCACACCCTGCTGTCCGGCTTGCCGCTGTTCCCGTACATGGAAATCCACGTGACGCCCCTGGCGCAACATCCTTCTTCCATTCGCTGAACCGCAAGCTTTTACCTATAACGGAGACTGTTTTGACCCTTTTGAACCCGTCGCGCCGAATCCTCGGCGCGCTGGCGCTGACTGCGCTTGCTTCCGCCCTGGCCCCCACGGCCTTTGCGCAGACCTACCCCGACCGCCCCGTGCGCTGGGTCGTGCCCTTCCCGCCCGGCGGCGCCATGGACAACATCGCGCGCACCCTGGGTGAAACCATGGGCGCATCGCTTGGCCAATCCTTCGTGATCGAAAACCGCCCTGGCGCGGGCGGGAACATTGGCGCAAGCAGCGTGGCGCGTTCGGCGCCCGATGGCTACACCATCATGATCGTGGCCAACGGCATGGCGGTGAATCCCTTCCTGTACCGCAGCATGAACTACGACCCGATCGCCGACTTCGCGCCGATCTCGCTGCTGGCCGTCGTGCCCAACGTGCTGGTCACCAACCCCAAGCGCAATGACGTCAAGACGGTGGCGGAAGTCATCAGCAAGGCCAAGGCCGCGCCCGGCAAATACACCTATGCGTCGGCCGGCGTCGGCACGTCCATCCATCTGGCGGGCGAGCTGTTCGCGTCCATGACCGGCACCAACCTGCTGCATATCCCGTACAAGGGCAGTGGCCCGGCCATTGCCGATATGCTGGGTGGCCAGGTCGACTACATGTTCGACAGCGTCACCTCGGCCAAGCCGCACATCGACGCCGGCAAGCTGACCGCCATCGCCGTCACCACCAGCAAGCGGTCCGCCGCCCTGCCGAACGTGCCGACCATTGCCGAAGCAGGCGTGAAGAATTACGAGCTGACGCCGTGGTTCGCCGCCTTCGCCCCGGCCGGCACGCCGCAGCCGATCATCGACAAGCTGAACGCGTCGATGCGCGAAGCGTTGAAGAGCCCGAAGGTCCAGGCGACCTTGGCATCCATCGGCGCGGAACCCATCGGCGGATCGCCCGCGGAACTGAAGACCTATCTGGCGGAAGAAACCAAGAAGGGCAAGGCGCTGATCACCGAGCGGAACATCAAGGTGGATTAAGAATGATGAACGCCACCAATTCCAGGTGGCGTCGACCCGCAAACAGCGCACCGGACAACGGTGCGTTTTTTATGCGCGTTTGTGCTTGACGCGCACCGCAGCCGCCGCCCACGTGGCCGAAAGCGCCAGCAAGGCCAGGTCAAACCCGGCCAGCACCCCGTCCCCGTCAATGAAGCTCCGTACCAAATGGCGATCCGTCGTGAGCGCGTTCACCACTGGCAGCAATCCGTACGCCGCGGCGGCGATCGCCAGCTGTTCCGTCCAGATGCGGTGGAGCGGCCGCAGCGACGCGTGAATGGCCAGGACCAGCCAGGTCACGAACAGCACATTCACCTCCACCGCCGCCCGGCCCGCAAGGTCTGCCGGCACAAGGCGGTTGGCCCAGAAGTAGGCGGCGATCGCGATGGGCAGCCCGACGATGGCGGCCACATTGAGCCGTTCCACCAGCCTCAGGCCTGCGTGGTGCACCGGGCGGCCGCGCTCGGCACGTTGCCGCCGCTTGACGGTCCATAGCACCATGCCGGTGGCGATCATGGCGGCGCCCAGCAGGCCCGACAGCACATACAGCACGCGCAGGAGCGGTGGCGCGAACTGGCCTTCATGCAGCCCCAGCATCAGGTCACGAAAGGCCTTGGGGCCGGACTGCCAGGCGGGGCGTTCCGCCATGAGCTGCCCCGTGATGCCGTCATAGGCCAGGATGTCGGTCGCCCGCATCGGCCCGGCCGAAAAGTCGCCGACAACGGTGACCCTTGCATTCGCATCGTAGGGGTTCCGGATGTCCAGCGCGGCGATCGGCGCAGCGCCCCAGCGCTGGTGTGCGTCCATGGCAATGCGGTCCAATGGCAGCGGTGTTGCCGCGCGGCCGGACGCTTCCGCCGGCGCCAGCGGCACGAAGACGTCGTTCAGGAACGCGGCGCGACCAGTGTCACCCGGCCCGTACCAGGGGACGACGATCAGCGGCATGAGCGTGAACATGACGAAGACCAGGCCGGAATACGTGATCATCACCTGGAAGGGCAGCGTGAGGACGCTGACGGCATTGTGCGCATCGAGCCAGGATCGCTGGCCCTTACCCCAACGGAAGGTAAAGAAGTCCGCGAAGATTTTTTTGTGCACGACGATGCCGGTGAGCAAGCCGATCAACATGACGACGGTTGCGATACCGACGATCCATTCGCTGGCCATCTGCGGAAGGTAGTGCAGCTTCCAGTGCATCTGATACAGCGCCTGCCCGCCGCCGGTGCTGCGGACGGGTAGCTCGGTGCCGGTGGCCGGGTCGAGGTAGGCCGAGCCTGAGGTCTGGACGGTGGCGCGGGGGCGCGCGCCGCCTGCCACGCCACTTCCAGATACGGGGTATTCCGGTCGATCGGCAGGGTGATGCTCCAACGCCGCGCGCCGTGCGCATGCTCGGCCAGGTAGGCCGTGGCCAGGCGAATCGACGCATCCGTCGCCTGCGGCGTTTGCGACACGGCCGCCATCGGCAATTCCGGCCGCATCCACCGGTCGATTTCGGTGTCCACATACCCGATCGTTCCGGTGATGAACATGAAGTACAGCAGCCAGCCCATCAGCACCCCCAGCCAGGTGTGCAGCCCCGCCATCGACTGACGGAACCCGGGGGGTTCGCGGCCTGCAGCAAATACCCACATGACCGCCCCGGCGTACACCAGGAAGCTCAGTTGCATCGCAACCAGGACCGCATCCACACGGTCCAGGCCCCACCCGGCCACCAGCAGCACCGGCAACCCATTGGCCACCGCGTAGCCACCCGCCACCGCGACAAGGGCGCGCCAGAGCACGCTCCGACGGGCGAGCGTCATCAAGTGAATGACCCGCCCGATGCGCCCTGCCGCGGCGGCGCAAAGGCGCATGCCGGCGCAAAGGCGCATGACAGCACGACGGCGCATCGCGCCGCGCACGCGCGCGGGCCCGTGCAACCCGCGGATTTCCCGCCCGCATTCATGCTGCGCTTAGATATCCGCGGACAGCGACAGCAGCAGCGTGCGCGGGGCGCCGATCGTCAACCCCTGGCGCGCCGCCGACTGCCAGTAGTTCCTGTCGGTCACGTTTTCGATGGCGGCGCGAATCGTGATGGGCGTCTTGCCCGCCACGAAGCGATAGCGGGCGCCGACGTCAAAACGCGTCCAGCCGGGAATCCGCTGGACGTTCGCGGTATCGACGAATTGCGAGCTGGTCCGCACGGCGCGCGTGGTCAGTGTCAGGCCCACCAGAAAGGGCGTATCCCATTCGGCAGCGGCATTGAACTGCAGACGGGGCACGGCAGGCGCATTGCGGCCGTCGTTCAACCCGCCTTCGGTTCGCGTCAGCTTGCCGTCGGTAAAGGCGGCGCCCGCCAGCAGGCGAACGCCGGTTGCGACTTCGCCCTGCGTCACCAGTTCCAGGCCCTGATTGCGCTGCTGACCATCCACGCCAAAAATGTTGGTGACGGGGTTGCGGTAGCCGTTGGCCCGTTCTATCTGGAACGCGCTGAAGGTGGCGGCGAACCGGCCAAAGTCATATTTGGTGCCGATCTCCACCTGCCTGGCCTTGGAAGGCGGGAACATCTGATTGGCGTTGACGGCATCGGCGGGCGCCGTGGGCCCTTGGGTCAGGCCTTCGATGTAGTTGCCATACACGGACAGAACCGGCGTGACCTTGAACACCAACGCCGCGACAGGCGTCACGGCGCTTTTCTTGTAACCCGGGTCCACGCGGTTGCCCGTCACGGCATCGAAGTTCGAGGATTCGACTTGCTGACGCCGGGCGCCCAACGTCAGCTGGATGCGCTGGTCGGCCGTCGATATCGTGTCCGCCAGGGCAATGCTGTTCAGTCGTGTCTGCCCCGTTTTTGGAACGCCGTCGGCAATGGCGATCTCGGGCCGAGGGTTGAACACCGGCGAATACAGGTTGGATGAAATCACCGACCCGTTCTGACGGCGCGTGCCGCTGTTCTGCGTCAGCGTGCTGACACTGGCGACCGCGACGTGCTGCAGGCCGCCCGTGGCGAATCTGCCCTGCACGCCGCCTTCGGCGGTGCGGGTGTCGACATACTGGTTCAGGCGAACGGGGCGTCCGACCAGGCTGCCATTGGGATTTTGCAGCAGGAACGAGGTCTGCAGGCTGGTGAAGTCATAGTTCATGGCGCCTGCCGCGCCGTAGGCTGTCACGTCGGGCGAAATGTCGACTTCGCCGCGCACCGTGGCAGCCACTTCTTTTACGTCCCAGTATGTCCAGTCTGGCAGAAAGTTCGTTTTGTTGTCGGGCGCGCGGCCGATCGGCACGCCGGTATCCGGCAGCAACAGCCCGCTGCGCGCGCCGGTGCGGCGCTTCTGGTAATTCACGTCGGCTTCAAGGCGCACCTTGTCGCCTTGGTAGTCGACCCCAAGGGCAGCCGCGCTGAGCGCCGAACTGGAGTGGTCCACGGGCGTATCTCCCGACCGCCGGATGGCATTGAGCCGCACGCCCCATTCCTTGTTCTCGCCAAAGCGGCGGGCCAGGTCGACATGGCTGCCGAACTGGCCGCCTTCCATGTAGGACAAGGTCACGCGATTGAGCGGATCCGGGCCGGCGCGCTTGGGCACCAGGTTGATGGCGCCGCCCACCGAACCGGCGGGCGCCATGCCGTTCAGCAGGGCATTGGGACCGCGCAGGACATCGACCCGCTCCACGCCAATCAGCGAACTGGAATCGCGTGGCGACATGCCATACAGCCCGTTGAACGAGATGTCGTAGTTGAACAGCGTGAAGCCGCGAATGTTGAATTCGTCTCGGCCCGCATCGCGCGAATACGTGTTGCGAATGGCGGGATCATTGACCAGGACATCGCCCAGGTTCTGCGCCTGCTGATCCTCGATCAGTTGCGACGTGTATTGCGTGGCGCTGAAGGGGGTGTCGAGCATGTCCTTGTTGCCCAGGATACCCAGGCGTGAACCCCGCGATACCTGGCCGCCGGCATACGGCGCCGGCAGGCCGGACGCAATGGCGTCGGCGGTCACGCTGACGGCAGGCAGGGTCGAAACGCCTGCCGGGCCGGCCGCCTGGCGCTGGATCGTGATCGTGCCTGGCCCGCTGCGCACCGGCACCAGACCGCTGCCGCGCAATGCCGTGTCGAGGGCCTGCTGCAGCGTCAGGGTGCCTTGCAGTGCGGGCGCTGCCCTGCCTGCCAGCAAGGCGCCGTCGGCCCCGATCGCCACGCCCGACTGCCGCGACAAAGCGTTCAGCGTCTGCGCAAGCGGCTGTGCCGGCAAGGCGACCGACAGCGGGGTAGTGGGCAACGGGGCGTTCTGCGCGGCTGCGGGGCTGGGCGCAAGCGCCAGGCCGAATGCGGCGCTGCATGCCAGGGCGATGGCGCAGAGCGTCTGCGTGGCGGCGGTGTCGGCACGCGGGGTGACACGCGGGTTGGCACGCGCCACAGGGCCTGCGCCGGGCAGCGCTGCAAGGGAGTGTTGTCGCATCATGGACCTTGTCCTTGGGTGGGTTTCAGGCAGAAGACCAAGAAGTCGCCCAAACCCTGACAACTATTTTTGCGAGCGCAATTCGATGGTGGCGGGTTCGCCCGCGGCCCGCGTCACGCGGACCGGCAACATGTCGGGCAGGCCCTGCAGAAAGGCTTGGGGATCGCGCAGCGGAAAGCTGCCACTGACCCGCAGTTCGCGCAGCCGGGGCAGGTCGCGCAAGAGAAAGGGTTGCGGCACGTAATCGTTCCAGCGGGCCACGGCTTCCGGCAATGGCGTGTTGTCGAAGACCAGCCAGCCTTGACGCCACGCGCCCACATCGTCGGGCGGCAACGTGCGGCGCGCGCCCAGACCGTGCCTGTCCACGTCGATGGCCTGACCCGCTTGCAGCACGACCGGGGGATCGTCCGTCAGTACGCCTGGCGTGTCCGCCGATCCGCCTGCATCGCCGTAGGGCCACACGCCAACGCGTCCGTCCGCCACGGCAACGCGCATATGCCCTTCGCGGGCGCTGACCGTGAATATCGTTCCAAGCACACGCACCCGTCCCCAGTCGGTCATGACCAGGAAAGGGCGATCCGGATCATGGGTGACGCGGAAGCGGACTTCGCCGGCCGCCAGGCGCACTTCGCGGCGGTTGCGGTAAACCGCAACCTGGCACGCCGTGCGCGCGGCCAGGCTGAGCTCCGACCGGTCCGACAGCGTGCGATCCAGCTGCTGCGCCTTGCCGGTCGACAGGGCCAGCTGCTCCAGCGGCTGTTGCCAGTACCATCGCCCGCCCCCGGCAAGGGCAGCCACCACGCCGCCCGCGCCCAGCATGCCCAAGGTCCGGCGGCGCGCGGCCTGGGAGGGGGACTGGCGGTGCGGAAGCGGTAACGTCCCCTGAAGCGCGCTGGCGTCCGAGCCGGCCCACAGGCGTTCCGCCGCCGCCACGGCCTGGGCGTGCGCGGGGCTGCCGGCGCGCCATCTGGCAAGTTCCTCGCGCGCGGCCTGCGCCACGTCGGGACTGGCCTTGTGCGTGCGGCCGACCAGCAGCAGCGCCCTTTCGATCATGGCACGGGAAGGCAGCGTGGACGTCATGGACAGGTCATCGAAAAAAGTGGGGCCATCAGAACGCGGGGGCGCCATGCCGCCCGCGTCATCCGCGCGCCGCCGACACGCCCGAGCAGTCCAGGATGCCGCGCATGACATGCCGCTCGATCGCGCCGACATTCAATCCCATCCGTTCGCCAGCTTCTGCGTAGCTATACCCGTGCACCCTGACCAGAATGAACACGGCGCGGCGCTTGGGAGGCATGACGGCAAGGCGCTGCATCAGGCGATCGAGCTGCTGGCGGGCCATGACCTGCCCCTCGACCGACGGCAGGCTGTCGGCGGACACCAGGCCCAAGGTGTCCAGCACCCGCTGTTCCGCCGCCCGCCGCGCCGCAGCCGTGGCCGCAATATTGCGCCCGGCGTGATAGAGCAATGCGCGCGGTTCCAGGACAGCGCCGCCCGAGTGCTGCAACGCATAGATGCGCGCATAGGCTTCCTGCACCACGTCCGCGGCGGTATGGCCGTCGCCTGACTTGCGCGTGAAATACCGTAGCAGTTCTTTGTAGTAACGCTCGGGCACGGAATGAGCTGGTCGGTTGGAGGTGGGAGCTGCGCCGCGTCCGGAAGGCAGGACGGAACGGCAGTGCAATCACGCTGATTGCTTGGGCACCGCAAGTGTATAGCAATGATTCTCATTCTTCATCCCACCCTGTGGCGGGCGCGCCGACAACCCGGCAACAAAAAAGCGGCCCGAAGGCCGCTTGTTTCGCGCACGCCCTGCGCTCGTGCACAGGGGCAATGCCCTAGGCAGGTCAGTTCAAGGAATCCGCCACACCCGCCGCATGGGCCTGTTCGTCGGCGTGGTACGACGAGCGCACCATGGCGCCCACCGCCGCATGGGTGAACCCCATCGCATAGGCTTCACGTTCGAACATCTTGAACGTGTCTGGGTGAACATACCGCAACACCGGCAGGTGATGTTCCGACGGCTGCAGATACTGGCCGATGGTCAGCATGTCGACGTTGTGCGCGCGCATGTCGCGCATGACTTCCAGGATTTCCTCGTCGGTCTCGCCCAGGCCCAGCATCAGGCCGGACTTGGTCGGGACATTCGGGTGCAGCGCCTTGAAGTCGGCCAGCAGCTTGAGCGAATGCTTGTAGTCCGACCCCGGGCGCGCCTGCTTGTACAGGCGCGGCACGGTTTCCAGATTGTGGTTCATGACGTCGGGCGGACCGGCGTTCAGGATGGCCAGGGCGCGGTCCAGGCGGCCGCGGAAGTCGGGCACCAGCACTTCGATGCGGGTGGTGGGCGACAGTTCGCGCGTCTTCTGGATGCACTCGACAAAGTGGGCGGCACCGCCGTCGCGCAGGTCGTCGCGATCGACCGACGTGATCACGACGTAGTTCAACTTCATGGCGCCGATGGTGCGGGCGAGATTGAGCGGCTCGTCGGTGTCGAGCGGGTCGGGGCGGCCGTGGCCGACGTCACAGAAGGGGCAGCGGCGGGTGCACTTGTCGCCCATGATCATGAACGTGGCGGTACCCTTGCCGAAGCATTCGCCGATGTTTGGACATGACGCTTCTTCGCACACGGTGTGCAGCTTGTGTTCGCGCAGGATCTGTTTGATCTCGTAGAAACGCGAACCCGGCGAAGCAGCGCGCACGCGGATCCAATCGGGCTTTTTCAGCTTTTCGGCCGCGACCACCTTGACGGGAATGCGGGAGATCTTGGCCTCCGACTTCTGCTTCTTAAGCGGGTCGTAGGACTTGTTGATGATGACGGGTTCGGCGGGGGTGGCCGCGCTGGCCGCATCAACGGACGTATCGACTACAGAGCTCATGGCTGGTGTTCCTGAACAGCGGGGCCGGGGTAGAACCGGGGGCTGTGATTGGTGATAACCCCTTATTCTACCGCCGCCAAGGGGTCCCGCGTTGTTGCACTGCGGGACGCCTCGCCAGTGGGCGCCAGCAGCTGGGTGGCCAGATGGGCGGCCAGCCGGTCGCCTGCCGTGACCAGGTCCATCTGAACTCCGCAGGCGGCAAGGTCCACTGTGCGCAGGCCGGCGTAGCCGCACGGGTTGATGCCGTCGAAGGGCGACAGGTCCATCGCCACATTCAGCGCCAGCCCGTGATAGGTGCAGTGCTTGTGTACCTTGATGCCGAGGGCCGCGATTTTGGCCAGTTCGAGCGGGTGGGCGGCAGCGGCCGGGCCGGCATCGGCGGTAGCGCCGGGAAGCTCGCCAGGGGTCCGCGGCAGTCCCGCCGACGGCCGCGGCCACGGCACGTAGACCCCCGGCGCGCCGGCCTTGCGCTGCGCGTCGTGGACGCCGAATTCCGCCAGGGTATCGATCAGCGCCTGTTCCACGCGCGACACGTATTCCTTCACGAAATAACCCGTGCGCCGCAGGTCCAGCAGCACGTAGGCCACCACCTGACCGGGCCCGTGATAGGTCACCTGGCCGCCCCGGTCGCTTTGCACGACCGGAATGTGACTGGGCGCCAGCAGATGCTCGGGTTTGCCAGCCAAGCCCTGCGTATAGACGGGGGAATGTTCCACCAGCCACAGTTCATCGGGCGTGTCGGGCGTGCGTGCCGCCGTGAAGGCGCGCATCGCTTCCCAGGTGGTCTGGTAATCGGAGGGACGGGGCAGCCAGCGGATCAGCATGCCGCAACCGAAGCAGGCACCACGGAGGCAGGCAGCACAGGAACATTCGCCAGTGAAGCCGTCGCCATCCAGACAGACGCCACCACAGCAGGCCGTGCCCCCGCCCGCCGCCCTGGCCTGCATCCGACGCCAATCATCACAGGACGATCTTGACCATCGGGTGGCCGCTCAATTCCTGATAGAGCGCATCGAGCTGTTCACGCGACGTGGCGCGCACGGTGAAGGTGAGGCCCAGGTAATTGCCACCCTTGCTCGGCCGCATTTCCACCGTGGCGGGGTCGAAGACCGGGTCGTGACGCAGCACGACTTCGGTCAGCGTGGCCGCGAATTCGGGGTGGTGCTGACCCATCACCTTGATGGGAAAGTCCGACGGATACTCGATCAACGAGGTCCGGTCGTCAGGGGATTCGATTTTGTCCATGATCACAACGCCGCAATGGCCTCGTCGTATTCCTTGCGCAGCCGCGCATAGACCGGTCCGGGTTTTCCGGTGCCGACCGGCTGGCCGTTGTAGGACACGATGGGCAGGATTTCTTTGGTGGCCGACGACAACATCAATTCGTCGGCCGCTTGCACTTCGGCTTCGGAAACGGGACGAATGTCGATCGGCAGGCCGCGCGCGGCGGCAAGGCCTTCGATGAACCCGTAGCGGATGCCTTCGAGGATCAGGTGGTTCTTGAGCGGCGCGATGATCGCCCCGTCTTTCACCACCCAGATGTTGCTTGACGACCCTTCCGACAGGAAGCCGTCGCGGAACATCACGACTTCCTGAGCCTGATGATCCACAGCGTACTGCTTGGCCAGCACGTTGCCCAGCAGCGACGTGGACTTGATCTCGCAATGCAGCCAGCGTTCGTCGGGCATGCTGACGACGCTGACGCCGTGCTCGCGTTGACGCGCATCGGGCCGCGTGAACGGCGACGTCATGCCGAACACGGTAGGCGTCACGTCGTGGGTCGGGAAGGCGTGATCGCGCTTGGCCACGCCGCGGGTGACCTGCAGGTAGACGAACTGGTCGTCGGCGGGCGAACTGGCAATCAGCTGGCTGACCAGGTCTTCCCACTCCACCAGGGTGTGCGGGTTGCGGATGCGCAGCGCGCCCAGGCTGCGTTCCAGGCGAGCCAGGTGATGGCTCATGCGGAACGGCTTGCGGTGGTAGACCGGCACGACTTCGTAGATGCCGTCGCCGAAAATGAAGCCCCGGTCGAGCACCGAGATCTTTGCTTCCGACAGTGGCGACCACGCGCCGTTCAGATAGACCAGTGGGTCGCCCGTGATCCCGTCGATCATCCCGTTTCCTTGAAGATTATTTGAACCAGAGACGCATGGCGTCGAAGGCGCGGCCAAAGATGCCGGCCAGCTCGACAGGCTCCAGCACGACCAGCGGCACTTCGCGCACCGGCTTGTCGTTCAGCGTGAGCTTGAGCGTACCCACTTGCTGGCCCGGGAGCAACGGGGCCACCAGCGGATCGGTGCGTTCGATTCCCGATTTGATGTTGCCGGCCTGGCCGCGCGGCACCGTCACCCAGATCGGCTGCGGCGAGCCCAGCTTGGCGGTCTTGGCGCTGCCCTTCCACACGGGCGGTTCGGCCACGGCCTGGTTGGCCGCGTACACCCGCACGGTGTCGAAGTTCTGGAAGCTCCAGTTCATCAGCTTCAGGCTTTCCTGCGAGCGCGAGTGCTCACTTGCGGCGCCGACCATCACGGTCAGGATACGGCGATCGCCGCGCATGGCCGATGCGATCAGGCAGTAGCCGGCCGCATCGGTATGACCCGTCTTCATGCCATCGACCGACGGATCCAGGAACAGCAGGCGGTTGCGGTTCGGCTGCGAAATCTTGTTGTACGTGAACTGACGTTCCTTGTAGTACGTCGAGTAGTACGCCGGGTGGTCCTGGATCAGGCGCTTGGCCAGCAGCGCCAGGTCGCGCGCGGTGGTCACGTGCGTCGGATCGGGCAGGCCGGTCGAATTCACGAAGTGCGTGTTGTTCAGACCCAGGCGCAGGGCCTCCTGGTTCATCAGCGTGGCGAAGGCTTCTTCGGTTCCCGACACGGCTTCGGCCAGGGCCACCGTGGCATCGTTGCCTGACTGGATGATCATGCCGCGGATCAGTTCGTCGACCGTGACCGGCTTGCGCGGCTCGATGAACATGCGCGAGCCGCCCGTGCGCCAGGCCTTTTGCGACACGTTGATGGTCTGGTCCAGCGTCAGGCGTTTTTCCTTCAGCGCGTTGAAGACCAGATAGGCCGACATCACCTTGGTCAGCGACGCAGGTTCCACCCGTTCGTCGGCACGGTCCTCGGCCAGCACCTGGTCGCTGGTCACGTCGATCGTCACCCACGACCGGGCCGCGATGGCCGGCGCCGGGATGGCCGACAGCAGGCCCACCGATGACATCGACGGCGCGCTGGGCTGCGCCGTTGACGTGGTGGCGGCCGGCGCCGCGGCGGGGCCGGCGGCGGTGGCGGGTGCGGTCGGAGTCGGCGCTGCGGCAAAGGCGGCAGGCAGTGCGGTGGACGTGACGAGCATGGCCGAAGCCAGGGCGGTCAGGGCGTATCGACGACCTGTGGCACCCAGAGTGGAACGCAGATTCATGGGGGAGAATTCGAGTCGTGCATGCGGGACTGGGCGCCGGCCGGCGGTACGAAGCCAGGGACGACGGGATCGCTTGACCCGGCATGCGAGATGGAAAAGACCGATTATAGGCACCCCGGCCAGCCGGGGTCCGGCGCGGATCCGGCCGGGGAATGCAACGGATTGCTACTGTTGCCAAATCAGGGGCGTGTCAGGTGCGCCAGTACCAGGCGTTTGACGATGGTCAGATTGCCGTGGAAAAAATGGCCCGCACCGGGGATGACGGTGACGGGCAGCGATTGCGGCCGCGCCCAGTCCATGACGGATGACAGCGGCACCGTGTCGTCCTGCTCGCCATGGATCACCAGCGTGTCTTCGGGCACGGTGGCGACCTGGAAGCGGCTGGCCGCAGTGCCAAGCAGCATCAGCGCCGACACCGGCAGGCCACGCGGGCTGTCGGGACCGCAGGCCGCAAACACCTGGCTTGCCACGGCGCTGCCGAACGAGAAGCCCGCCAGCGCAAAACGCCCCCGGCCAGGGCCGGATGGCGTTCGCGGAACTGGTCCACCAGATCCGCCATGTCCAGCGCTTCGCCAAGGCCGTTGTCGAACACGCCTTCGGACTTGCCGATGCCGCGGAAATTCGGCCGCACCGTTACGTAGCCTTCCTGCACGCAGGCGCGCGACAGGGTCGTCACCACCTTGTTGTCGCGCGTGCCGCCAAACAGCGGATGGGGATGCAGCACCAGCGCCCAGCCGATGGCGCCGGCCATCCCGCCGTCGGGGATATCCAGCGCGCAGTCAATGACGCCGGCCTGGCCGGTGAAGGTAATGGTCTCGGAAGAAGCTGGCATGCGTGTCCGGAAAACAGGGTGGAAGCGGTTTCAGATCATCAGCCGTTCGACCGGCTGACCTTTGACGAAGTGCGAATCGATGATCTCGTCGATATCGCTTTTGTCGACGTACGTATACCAGACGCCCTCGGGGTAGACGACCAGCACGGGCGCCTCTTCGCAGCGGTCCAGACAGCCCGCCTTGTTGATGCGGACTTCACCCTTGCCCGAGAGGCCCAGGGACTTGATGCGCTTCTTGGCGTATTCCTGCATGGCCTGCGCGTCGCGGCGGGCACAACTTGGGCGCGAGGCTTTTTCCTCGCGCTCGTTCAGACAGAAAAACACATGATGTTTGTAGTAGGAACTCATGGACAGGCGTC
Source organism: Pigmentiphaga litoralis (assembly GCF_048632615.1). GTDB lineage: Bacteria > Pseudomonadota > Gammaproteobacteria > Burkholderiales > Burkholderiaceae_B > Pigmentiphaga > Pigmentiphaga litoralis_B. The sequence goes on along the minus strand of NZ_CP184479.1, from coordinate 3,516,130 downwards.
CTTCAAAGAGGGGGAGCGGCAATGACGGGGGTCCGATGCGGACGCGTCAGCCAGACCAGCGCCGCGACGGGCCAGATCACCGACAGGCCAAGCGTGAGCGATTCCAGATGCAGCCATCCGGCGCGGAACACGGTCGACATGCCGAAGTACTGATCGGCCGGAAACAGGTTGACGATCGCAAGTTGCGCGACCAGCGCGGCGATGCCCAGGCCACGCTGGACACCGTTCGGCACATACGACAACAGTACCGCGAAAGCCACGCCAACGCAGCCGCCCACCACCGCGCCTTCGGTCAGCCAGATGGCCGGATCGAGTCCCGGAATGGCCAGCGGCTGCAACAGCACCTTGATGGTCAGCGCCAGCACCACCAGGGCGACGGGCAGCACGCCGCGCGCAGTCACCGGTTTGGCGCTGTGAAGCAGCAGCATGGAAGCGCCCACCGTGGCGACGGCCGTGCAGATCTGCTCGGCCCAGATCCGCTGCATGGGGGCGGGGGCCCAGAACTCGGCCACCAGTTCGGCCGGGAAGGCGGCCCAGTCGCCAAGCAGCAGCCAGAATTCACCGGTGCCGAACAACATGGGTTGACGCGGCACCTGCACGATCACCCACAGCGCGGCCAGGATCAGCGCCGGGCCCGCGTCGGGCAGGAACCAGCGCAGGCGCCACTTGAGCAGTGCGCTGTGGCCGATCAGCCGGCGGGCCGTGGCGACGCCCACCAGCGCGCCCAGCAACGCCCCTGCCGCGTTGGCGGCCAGGTCCACATTGGACGAGATGCGGTCGGGCAGGAAGGTCTGCAGCGCTTCCAGGCCGCCGGAAACACCGCCGCACACCAGCACGGCCAGCAGCACGGCCAGCGCGCCCCGGCAATGCGGGTAGACGGCCCAGACGAACAGGGCCCCCGCCGGGAAGTAGGCGGCGACGTTGGCGGCGATTTCCGAACCGACCCAATAGCGGGGCCACGGCGCCTTCAGATAGGCGAATGCAGGCACCCCGACGTCCATCCAGTCGGTAAAGGGATACAGGCTGGCGTAGGCGACCAGCAGCAGCACGATCAACAGCGCCAGCCGGGCCAGCGGCGCGGCGTGGCCGAGTGCCGGAGGCGCCGGCTCGGCCGCAGGGCCAACGATGTTCATGAAAGATGAATGACATGCATTTGCGACATGCCCCTAAGTTTACGTGGAGTCGGCGTGTCGTTCTTGCCCAACCGTAGCCGCCTCGGGAAAAACCGGGTACGGCCCGGCGTTGCGGCCTACAATCCCGCCCATGTTCGCGTCTTCCGCCTCTGCCGGGGACCCTGCGTCCCCCACCCCGAACCTCTTTGCCGACCGCGTCGCGCGGCGGTTGCCAGACTGGCACGATGTCAGCTGGGTGACCGAAACCGCCTCGACCAACGCCGATCTGCAGCGCGCCACGCGCGCGGCGCTGGCCGACTGGCGCGGCCCGTTGCTGCGTGGCGCCGACCTGCAGACCGCCGGCCGTGGACGTGCCGGCCGCCCGTGGCGCACCCAGGCGGGGGACGCCCTCCTCTTTTCGTGCGCCCTGAATACCCGGCTGCCCCCGCGCAGTTGCCACCGCTGTCGGTGGTGGCGGGCGTGGCGGCGTGCGAAGCCCTGAACCGCTTCCTGCCGGCCGCCGCCCAGCCCGTTACGGTCAAATGGCCCAATGACCTGCAGTGGGGCAGCGCCAAGCTGGCCGGCATCCTGCCCGAAACCGTCAGCCTGCCGGCGGGGCGGCGCGCCGCGCCGCACCAGATCGGGCTGGTGCTGGGTATCGGCCTGAACCTGCGCGGCGGCGCGGCGCTGTCCACCCATCTGGGCCGGGCGGTTGCCGATTGGTCGATGACCGGTGGGCAGGCCGATCCCGCCGATCTGGTGGCGGCGATCGCCCAGGCCTGGCGCGGCGCGATCGATACGTACGCGGCGGAAGGTTTCGCCCCGTTCGTGACCCGATTTGCGCGGCAGGACGCGCTGGCCGGGCACACGGTGCGGGTGCTGGATGGCGGCAACGTTTTGTTCGAGGGCATGGCCAGCGGGATCGACGCGACCGGCCGGCTGCAGGTGTCGACCACGGAAGGGCTGCGCGCCGTGACGGTGGGCGACGTGTCGGTGCGCAGCGCATGACGGCGCAAGGGCTGCCGTCGGCGGGGGCGGGTAGCGGGGCAAGTCGCCGGGACCCGCCTGTGCCTGCATTGACCGCTTTGCTGATCGACGCGGGCAATACCCGGGTCAAGTTCGGGCTGCGGCGCGAGCGCGATTATTCGGCGTCGCCCGCGCCGCGTGAAACGATGCAGACGGCGTTTTCGTACGACGAGGCCGAGGCGATCGCGGCCTGGCTGGATAGGGTGCTGGGCGAGGAAGGCGTTACGCAAGGCAGTACGCGTGCCTTGGATGGGCATGTTGTCGCGCCGAGTGGCGTTACCGCTACGCCGGGTGGTGTTACCGCTGCGCCGAGTGGTGTTACCGCTGCGCCGAGTGGCGTCACCGCTGCGCCGGGTGGCGCAGCTCCCGCTTTCTCCGCCGTACTCGGCAGCAATGTCGCTGGCCCGGCCGTGCAGCGCATGCTGGACGACCTGCTGGCCGCCCGTGGGGCGGTCATCCAGTGGCAGGCCGCCACGGCATCCCGGCTGGGCCTGGTCAATGGCTATCGCGAACCGACCCGCCTGGGACCGGACCGGTGGCTGGGCATGGTGGGCATCTGGGCCTGCGCACAGCGGGCGGCTTTCCTGACCACGGCGCCCCTACCCACCGAGCATCTCCTTGCCCACTTCGGCACGGCCACCACGCTCGACACCATCGACGCCACCGGCCATTTCGTGGGCGGCATGATCCTGCCGGGCCGCGACATGATGCGGCGGTCGCTGGCTACCGGCACCGCCAACCTGCCCGCGGCGGAAGGCCACATCCAGCCTTTTCCCGGCGACACGCACGATGCCATTGCCTCTGGCGTGGCAGCGGCCCAGGCGGGCGCGGTGGCGCGGCAGTGGCTGGCCGTGCGCGACCGGTACGGCCGGCCGCCGCTGCTGCACGTCAGCGGCGGGGCCTGGCTGTCCATTGCGACGGAAGTACAACACTTGCTGGGCGCCATTGGATCGACGCAGATCATCCGTGTGGTCGATAATCCGGTGTTGGACGGCCTGGCGTGTGTGGCCGAGGCCGACGCGCATTCCCCGTCTTCCCACCGTTCGTGAAATCTGCCCGCCATGCGTAGTGTGTTCGTCGTGTTGCTCCTCGCCAACCTGGCCCTGTTCGGTATCGGCCACGGCTGGTTCGGCCAGGCCAAGTCGCAACGCGGGCGCGAGCCGGCGCGGCTGAACCAGCAGATCCGCGAAGAAGCGATCGAAGTGCCCCGGATGCCGGGCGTGAATGAAACAGGGCCGCGGTCATCCGGACCGGAATCGGGAAGCGCGGCAACCGCCGCACCCGCCGGGGGACCCGCCGCTACGGCCGGTTCCGGCGCCGCCGCCGTGCTGGTGCCCGCCACCGCACCGCAGGCGGCAGGCACGTCGGCCACCCCCGCGCCCGATGCGTCCACCGCCGCCAGCGCGGCATCCACGGCGACCCTTGCCTGCCTGGAATGGGGCAGCTTCAGCGACGCTGAACTGCCCGCCGCGCAGCGCTGGGCCGAAGAACGCCTGACCGGCGCCCGCGCCGACATCCGCCGCATCGGCGACCGGCCGAACTGGATGGTGATCGTGCCGGCATTTGCCGATGCGGACGCCGCGCAGGCTGCCGCGATCCAGCTCAACCGCCGTGGCGTGAAGGACCTGTTCGTGATCCAGGAAGCCGGTCCTTACCAGAATGCGATTTCGCTGGGCGTCTTCCGCAACGAAGACAGCGCGCACCGCCAGGTCGACATGCTGCAAGGCCAAGGCGTGCGCAATGCCAAGGTGGTGACCCGGCCCGGCGGCACCATCCGTTCATGGCTGGTGGTGCGCAACGCGACGGCCGCTCAGCAGCAGGCGCTGCAGGCCGCGCGCGCAACGTTCACACGGCAGACCGTCGGCAGCTGCTGACAGCAAGCCCCCGCCGTCCGCGCCTGGCGTTACTCGCCCCGGATCTTCTTCACCAGCCGCGTCGTCGACCGGTCATGTTCGAAGTCGATCGCGACGGCATCGCCTCCCCAGCTGCGCACCAGATGCGTCTCGGGCAGCGTCTCCATATCGTAGTCGCCCCCTTCACGATCAAGTCCGGCCGCAGCAGCGCAATCAGCGCTTCGGGCGTGTCTTCATCGAACCAGGTCACGGCATCGACACAGGCCAGCGCGGCCAGCAAGGCGGCGCGATCGGCTTCGGTATTCAGCGGGCGGTCAGGTCCCTTGCCCAGCCGGCGCGCCGACGCATCGGTGTTGATCGCAACAATCAGTGCACTGCCCAATTGCGCGGCGGCATCCAGATAGGTCACATGACCGCGATGCAGGATGTCGAACACGCCGTTGGTGAACACCAGCGGGCGCGGCCAGCGCTGGTGCGCGATAGCCTCGGCGCAGGCCTGGGGGGTCAGGATCTTGGATTCGTAACGGGCCGGCACGGGCAAAGTCCCTGAAACAAAAGCGTACATGGCGAAAGGAAGCGGCCATTGTAGTGCCGCCCCGGCGGGTACTATGGCGCTGCGCCCATCCTGCACGCCACGCCAGGCACTGACGTCCGCATGCGGATCCATGCGTGCCGACCCGCGCGCACCCGACCGCTCCGCCCCCTGTACCCATCCCTCGCGTCTTCACGCCGTCAACGTCCATGTCCGCTCCCCTCGCTTCTTCCGCCGCGCCCGCCGCTCGTCCCATGTCGGGCTGGACCACGCTATTGCTGGCCGTTGCCTGCGGCATCATCGTCGCCAATCTGTATTACGCGCAGCCGCTGATCGGTCCCATCAGCGGCGACTTGAAGCTCCCGCCAGAAGTCGCCGGGGTCATCGTCACGTTGACGCAGATCGGCTATGTGCTGGGCCTGCTGTTCCTGGTGCCCCTGGGAGACCGGCTGGAAAATCGCAAGCTGGTGGTGGGGGTATTGATGCTGACGGCGGGCGCACTGGCCGTGACTGCCTTCGCGCGTTCCACGCCCGTGTTCCTGGCCGCGTCGGTATGCGTGGGACTGGGCTCGGTCGTGGCGCAGATCCTGGTGCCGTTTGCCGCGAACCTCGCGCCCGAGGCCACGCGCGGGCGCGTGGTGGGCAACGTCATGAGCGGGCTGTTTGCCGGCATCATGCTGGCCCGCCCCATCGCCAGCCTGGTGGCCGACGTGTTCGGCTGGCATGCCGTGTTTGCCGGATCGGCCGTGGCCAATCTGTTGCTGGCGGGCTTCCTGCTGCGCACCCTGCCCCGCCGACAGCCCCAATCCAGCATGGCCTATCCGGCCCTGCTGCGGTCGATGTGGAACCTGCTTCGCACGTCGGCACTGCTGCGCCGCCGCGCGGTCTATCACGTGTTCGCGTTCGGCACCTTCAGCCTGTTCTGGACCACCGTGCCACTGCTGCTGGCCAGTCCGGCCTTCGGCATGTCGCAGTCGCAGATCGCATTGTTCGCGCTGGCCGGCGTGGCCGGCGCCGTGGCGGCGCCCGTCGCAGGACGCCTGGCGGATCGCGGCTTGGTCCGCTCGGGCACCTTCCTGGCATTGGGCCTGGTGGCTGCCGCGCTGCTGCTGGCGATTCTTGTGCCTCCATCCATGCCGGGCGCGCTGGCCGCCCTGGTCGTCACCGCCATCGTCATCGATATGGGCGTGTCCGCGAACTTGATCCTGAGTCAGCGGGTCATATTCTCCATTGGCGCCGACGTGCGCAGCCGGGTGAACGGCGTCTTCATGGCGTTGTTCTTCGCGGGCGGCGCAGCCGGTTCGACCCTGGGCGTCTGGACCTATGCCCATGGCGGATGGATGACAACCTTATGGGTGGCATTGGCCTTGCCGGTGCTGGCCCTGCTGTACGCTTTCACGGACAAACGATAGGACTTCCCTGCCCATGCGCATTCTGCTGGTTGAAGACGACATCATGATCGGCGAGACCGTGCTGGATGTGCTGCGCGCGGAACACTATGCGGTGGACTGGGTCAAGCGCGCGGGCCAGGCCGATACGGCGCTGCGCACCGAGCACTATGACCTAGTGTTGCTGGACCTGGGCCTCCCTGATAGGGATGGCCTGAGCGTGCTGCGTGACCTGCGCGCCCGGCAGGAACGCCTGCCCGTGTTGATCGCCACCGCGCGCGACGCCGTCGACCAGCGCATTGCCGGACTGGATGCCGGCGCCGACGATTACGTCGTCAAGCCGTATGACGTCGATGAACTGCTGGCCCGCATCCGCGCACTGATCCGGCGCAGCGCGGGCCGCGCCGAACCGGTCTATGTGCATGGCGAGGTCAGCATCCATCCGGCTACACGCGAGGTGCTGGTGGCCGGGCAGCCCGTGACCCTGACGGCGCGCGAGTGGGCGGTGCTCGAGCCGCTGCTTGCGCGCCCGGGAATGATTCTGTCCCGCGCACAGCTGGAAGAAAAACTGTACAGCTGGAAGGACGACATCAGCAGCAATGCGGTCGAAGTGTATGTGCATGGTCTGCGCAAGAAACTGGGCAACGACCTGATCCAGAACGTGCGCGGGGTCGGGTATCTGGTGCCGAAGACGGGCCCTGCGGCATGACGAATCCAGCACAACGCTTCTGCATCACTACGCCAACATGATGATCGCGGCATGACGTTCTCCATCCTCCATTCCCTGCGCGCGCGGCTGCTGTTCTTCCTGTTCGCCGCGATCCTTCTGACCGCCATCGTGCAAGGCGGCGTCGCCTATCGTGGCGCATTGGCGCAGGCGGACGAGATCTTCGACTACCACCTGCAGCGCACGGCATTTTCCTTGAGCGCCGGCAACCCCATCGCCAACCTGCCTGGCAATGGCGAGGGCGGTGAGATCCCCGAAGACCGCGATCTGGTGATCCAGGTCTGGACGCCCGACGGCGTTCGCGTGTTCCGGTCCGCGCCGCGCCTGCCCTTGCCCGATCGGACGGTGCTCGGCTTTTCGGACATGGAATGGCATGGGGCCACCTATCGCGTGTTCTCGCTGCAGACGCGATCGCAAGTGATCCAGGTCGCGCAGGACATGGCCGTGCGCACGGGCATGGCAAGTACGCTGGCCTTGCGCGCCGTGTGGCCGATCGCCGCGCTGGCGCCCTTGTTGATGCTGGTGGTGTGGTGGGTCATCAGCGTGTCATTGCGGCCGGTGGATCGCGCGCGCAGGCAGGTGGCGAGCCGTCAGGCCAACGACCTGTCGCCCATCGGTGACCAGGGCCTGCCCGACGAAGTGCGGCCACTGGTCCATGAACTGAACCTGCTGCTGTCGCGCGTGCAGGACGCGTTTGCAACGCAGAAGCGGTTCGTGGGCGACGCCGCCCACGAACTGAGATCGCCGCTGGCCGCGCTCAAGCTGCAGATCCAGTCCTTGCAGCGCGCGGCCGACGACCCGGCGCGCGAGACGGCCACGCGCCGGCTGGCCGCCGGCATCGACCGGGCGACGCATATGGTCGAACAACTGCTGTTGCTGGCGCGGCAGGAAGGTGGTGCGACACCCGCGACATCCCTGCCCGCGTCGGCCACATCGCTACGCGATGCGGTGCGGGTGGCCATTGCCGATGTGCTGCCGCTGGCGCAGGCGCGCAACATTAATGTCGGGATGGTGCAAGACGACGACGTCGGCATTTACCTTCCCCATGACGAATTGGTCGTGCTGGCGCGCAACCTGATCGACAACGCAGTGAAGTACACGCCGGGGCCGGGCCGGGTGGACGTGGCGATCCGCCGTCACGCAACCGCCCTGCCCTCCGGCGATGGTCCGACCGCGCCCGCGCCTTCATCGCTTGCGGCGGCCCCGGCATCCGGCGCGATCCTGACCGTCGATGACAGCGGCCCGGGCATTCCGGCAGCCGACCGCGAACGCGTCTTCGACCGCTTCTATCGCGCGTCAGACGCGACCGGTGTCGGCAGCGGACTGGGCCTGGCGATCGTCAAGGCGATTGCCGACAGACATGGCGCGACGATCGTCCTCGATCGATCGCCCACCCTTGGCGGGTTGCGCGTGCAGGTGAGCTTCCCGCTTCCTGACGTCGCTTCCCGACCCCGATAACAGCACGACCCGGGACGCGCGACATCCGCGGCGCCCCACCCCTGGAGACTTTGGCATGACCCTTTCAGCAAGCAGCGGCCGTACGGTATTGGGCCTCTTGCTCGCCGGCGGACGCGGCACCCGCTTTTCGCCGGACGCCAGCCGCAACAAGTTGCTCGCGCGCATCGACGGCCATGCCGTCTGTGTCGGCGCGGCACTATCCCTGAAGAACGCGCAACTGCGCGTCCTTGCGGCCACCTCCCCCATTCGCCCGATGTCGGCAAGGCATTGGCCGCGGCCGGATGCGAAGTGCTGGTCTGCGATCGCGCGTCCGAAGGCATGGGCATGACGCTCGCGCAAGCCGTGATGCAGGCCACCGCGCGCGAAGCCGCCGCCGGCAACGAGCCGCCCTGCTGGTGCGTGATGCCCGCCGACATGCCGCGCATTTCGACCGCCACCATCGTGCGGTTGCTGGACGTGTGGCGCAAGCTGCCCGCCGCCACCCGCCGCAAATGCGTGCTGGCGCCGGCCTACCGCGGCGTGCGCGGGCACCCGGTGCTGTTCGGGTCGGACTGGAGCGCATCGCTGGCCACGCTGGAGGGAGATGAAGGCGCGCGGTCCCTGATCCGCGGCCGGTTGACCCTGATCGAAGTGGACGACCCCGGCTGTCTGTTCGACGTGGATACGCCCGAGGCACTGACGACGCCGCGCGTCGGGCGTACCGCAATGGGCTGACGACGCAACTCGGCCTGAGTAAACCGACGCCGCGGATCCATGCCGCCATTCGATCCCGCCGGCCGCTTGCCCTAACATATCGCCATCTTCACGGAACCCGACCTCGATGACCGATTCCTCGATGCACGACGCGATCACCTATCAGCTTTCCCCGTCCGACCCCGCCGGCCACCGTTGCACCGTCGTGCTGACGGTGCCGCATCCGGATCCCGCGGGCCAGACGCTGAGCCTGCCCGCCTGGATCCCGGGCAGCTACATGATCCGGGACTTCGCGCGCAACATCGAGACCATCGACGCCCGCGCGGGCGGCCGGCGCGTGCCGCTGGACAAGCTGGACAAGCACACATGGAAAGCCGCGCCCTGCCGGGGTCCGCTGGTCATCACCTGCGTCATCTACGCGTGGGACCTGTCGGTGCGCGCCGCGCATCTGGACGACACGCACGGCTTTTTCAACGGCACGAGTGTGTTCTTGCGTGTGCACGGCCAGGAACGCCAGCCCTGCCTGCTCGATCTGCAAGCGCCTCGCGACGCCTTGCAACTGCCCTGGCGCGTCTACACCAGCCTGCCCGAGGCCAAAGGCCACGCGCAGGCCGCGCCGCGGCATGGCTTCGGCATGTACCGCGCACCAGACTACGACGCGCTGCTGGACCATCCGATCGAAATGGGCACGCCCCAGGTCGCCACGTTCACCGCGCATGGCGCCACGCACGAACTGGTGTTCACGGGCGCAATGCCCAACCTGGATCTTGAACGCCTGTCGGACGACGTGCAACGCATCTGCGACGCGCAGATTGCCTTCTTTGAACCCCGCACGCGCCAGGCGCCCTTTCTGGACAGCTCGAACCGCTATGTGTTCATGACCATGGTCACGGGCGATGGTTATGGCGGTCTCGAACACCGTGCATCGACCGCGCTGATGACGGCGCGCGGCGACCTGCCCGTACGCGGCGTGCCGGGCCAGACCGACGGCTACCGCAACTTCCTGGGGCTGGTCAGCCACGAATATTTCCACACCTGGAACGTCAAGCGCATCAAGCCGGCGGTGTTCGCGCCGTACGACCTCGACAAGGAAAATCCGACGCGCCTGCTGTGGCTGTTCGAAGGTTTCACGTCGTACTACGACGACCTGTTCCTGGTGCGCACGCAAGTGATCGGGATGAGCGACTACCTGCGCACCCTGGGCAAAACCATCACCTCGGTGCTGGGATCGCCCGGCCGGCTCAAGCAGTCGGTGGCCGACAGTTCCTTCGATGCCTGGACCAAGTACTACCGGCAGGACGAGAACTCGGTCAATGCCATCGTCAGCTACTACACCAAAGGGTCCTTGGTGGCGCTGGCGATGGACCTGACGATCCGCATCGAAACGGGCAATCGCCGCAGCCTGGATGACCTGATGCGCCTGTTGTGGGATCGGTATGGCCGGGACTTCTACCAGGGCGCGGGCCTGGGCGTACCCGAAGATGCCATCGCCGAATTGGCCAAGGAAGCCACCGGCGTCGACATCACCGGCTTCCTTGCCCGCTACGTGGAAGGCCGCGAAGACCCGCCGCTGGAAGCGCTGCTGGCCCGCCAGGGCATCAATGTGCAATGGAAGGCGGCGTCAGCCCTGCCATCGATCGGCGCGCGCACCGGCAAGCAAGGCGATGACTTGCGCCTGACGGCGGTGATCGAGAAAGGCCCGGCGCACAAGGCCGGATTGTCGGCCCATGACGTGATCGTGGCCATCGACGGCGTGCGCGTCACGGCAAGCAATCTGGACAAAGTGTTGGGGCGCTATCGCGCTGGCGACACGGTGGTGGTGCATGCCTTCCGCCGCGATGAACTGCGCAGCGTCAGGCTGAAGCTGGCCGCGCCGCCCGCAACCGATTGCGTGCTGACGGCGACGGCGTAAGGGGCATGAAGGCGCGGGCCTTCGCGCCGCACGCATCGGCGCAGGGCAGCCATGCGCTGGCCTGCCGCGCCAGCCGATTCAGCGCCAGTCTTCAGCGCCAGTCGATCGGCGCCAGGCCCTGTTCTTCCAGCCATGCATTGGCCTTGGCAAAATGCCCGCACCCGACGAACGGGGCCGGCGGCCGCGTGGCCGACAGGGGCGACGGATGGTTCGACATCAGCACCAGATGCCCGCTGTTGGCCGGCAGCAGGGCCTGCTTGGCCTGCGCGTGCGATCCCCACAACATGAACACCTTGGGTTCCGGTTCGCGGGCGACCTGCGCAATCACCTCGTCCGTGAACGCTTCCCAGCCGCGTTTGGCATGCGACGCCGGCTGGCCATCTTCCACCGTCAGCACGGTGTTGAGCAACAGCACGCCCTGCTCGGCCCACCGCGTCAGATCGTTGTTGAATGCAACCGGGTTACCGCCAAAGTCCGCCGCCACTTCCTTGAAGATGTTGCGCAGACTGGGCGGGCGTTTGAAGCCCATGGGCACGGAAAACGACAGGCCTTGCGCCTGGCCTGGACCGTGATACGGGTCCTGGCCAAGGATCACGACGCGCGTGTTCGCAGGCGTCGCCAGATCCAATGCGCGGAACGGCCGCGACGGATAGATGACCGCACCCGCCTCACGGCGTGCATCCACGAAATGCGCCAGTGCATCGAAGGTGGACGAGGTCAGGACGTCGGACAGCAGCGATCGCCACGACTGGGGCAGCGTCGCCACCTGATCGCGCAGCGGGGAATCCAGCGTGTTGCCGGCAGTGGCAGCGGATAGCGCAGCGGTTGCCGCCTGCAACGTCGCGGAAGGTGGCGTCCCAGAGGGCGCGCGCGCGGGGGTCCGGGCGGCCTTGCCCGTCTGCTTTGCGCCGCCCTGGTCCTTGTCGTCAGGCGCCTCTAGGTCGGAAAACAGGTCTCTCACGCAAACAACCGGGCCAATTCCACGCCCGGGTCCGGCGCGCGCATGAAGGCCTCGCCCACCAAGAACGCATGCACGTCGTGCTCACGCATGAAACGCACGTCTTCCGGCGTGGCGATCGCGCTTTCGGTCACGACACGCTTGCCTTGCGGAATGCGCGGCAGCAGGTCAATGGTGTTTTGCAACGAGGTCTCGAACGTGCGCAGATTGCGGTTGTTCACGCCCAGCAGCGTCGTGCGCAGGTCCAGCGCCACGTCAAGCTCGGCGGCGTCGTGCACTTCCACCAGCACGTCCATGCCCAGCTCCATCGCCAGCGCTTCGTACTCCCGCAGTTGCGACGGCGATAGCGCCGCCACGATCAGCAAGATGCAATCGGCGCGCGCGCGCGCGCTTCGACGATCTGGTAGGTATCGACAATGAAATCCTTGCGCAGCACCGGCAGGGCGCAGGCGGCGCGCGCCTGACGCAGGTAGTCCATCGATCCCTGGAAGAACTGCATATCGGTCAGCACCGATAGGCAGGCCGCCCCATGCGCGGCGTACGACACGGCAATTTCCGCCGGCTGGAAGTTCTCGCGGATCACGCCCTTGGACGGCGACGCCTTCTTGATCTCGGCGATCACGCCTGCCCTGCCGCCTTCGATGCGGCGTTCGATCGCGGCCGCGAAACCGCGCACGTCCTGGCGCGCCTCGGCCTCGCGGCGCAGTTCGGATTCGCTGCGCATGCGCCGCGCCGCGGCGACTTCCTCGGCCTTGACGTCAAGAATACGTTTGAGAATGTCGTTCATGAAAAAACTACCTAGGGGTACGTGAAGCGGACTGCGTGAACTGGACGAAGGCATCGAGCTTGGCCCGCGCCTGACCGCTCGCAATGATCTCGAAGGCCCGCTGGATACCGTCGGCGATCGACGGGACGACATTGCCCGCATACAGCGCGAGCCCCCCGTTCAACGCAACGATGTCACGCGCCGCGCCGGGCACATTGCCTAGCGCTTCCAGCACCATGTCGCGCGACTCATCGCGATTGGCCACCTTCAGGCTGCGGTTCGACACCATCTGCAGGCCAAAGTCTTCCGGATGGATCTCGTACTCGTGCACTTCACCATCACGCAGTTCACCGACCAGGGTGGCCGCGCCCAGCGACGCTTCGTCCATGCCGTCCTTGCCGTACACGACCAGCACGTGACGCGAGCCCAGGCGCTGCAGCACCCGTACCTGGATGCCGACCAGGTCCGGATGGAACACGCCCATCAGCTGGTTTGCCGCGTTGGCGGGGTTAGTCAAGGGACCGAGCAGATTGAAGATGGTTCGCACGCCCAGTTCTTTGCGGATCGGCGCGATGTTCTTCATGGCGCTGTGATGGGACGGCGCGAACATGAAACCAATTCCCGTGGCCTCGATACAGTCGGCCACCGCGTCGGACGGCAGCATGACGTTCACGCCCAGGGCTTCCAGCACATCGGCGCTGCCCGATGACGACGACACGCTGCGGTTGCCATGCTTGGCGATCCGCGCGCCGCCCGCCGCCGCCACGAACATGGCGGCAGTGGAAATGTTGAAGGTGTGCGCGGCGTCGCCGCCCGTGCCGGCCAGGTCGACCAGGCTGCCTGTGTCCGGCACGTCGACACGGGTGGCGAATTCCCGCATGACCTGCGCGGCCGCGGTGATCTCGCCGATCGTCTCTTTCTTGACGCGCAGCCCCATGATCAGGGCCGACGCCGTCGCAGGCGCCATCTCCCCGCGCATCAGCATACGCATCAGCGACAGCATCTCGTCGTGAAAGATTTCGCGATGTTCGATGCAACGCACCAGTGCTTCGTTGGGGGTGATGGGCAACACGGTCTCCTTGGGGAATCGTTGCGCGTGGTTCATGCGGCCAGCGTCAGGAAATTGCGCAACAGCGCATGGCCATGTTCGCTCAGGATGGATTCGGGGTGGAACTGCACGCCCACCACCGGCAGCGTGCGATGCCGCACACCCATGATCTCGCCGTCCAGCGTCTGCGCCGTCACGTCCAGGCAGTCCGGCACCTCGTCGCGATCGATCGCCAGCGAATGGTAACGGATCACGGTGTAGGGCGACGGCAGGTCGCGGAAGACATCGGTGCCGCGATGGGTAATCACCGACGTCTTGCCGTGCATCAATTGTTGCGCGCGGACGATTTTGCCACCGAACGCGGCGCCGATGGCCTGGTGACCCAGGCACACGCCCAGGATGGGCACCTGCCCGGCAAATTTCTGGATCAGCGGCACCGAAATCCCCGCCTCCGCCGGCGAGCACGGACCCGGCGACACGCAAATGCGATCGGGCGCCAGGCGCTCGACCTCGTCCAGGGTGATCTCGTCGTTCCGGTACACACGCACGTCTTCGCCAAGCTCGCCGAAGTATTGCACCAGGTTGTAGGTAAAGGAATCGTAGTTGTCGAGCATGAGCAGCATGGGGCACCTGTCGTTCGCGAATCGTTCGCGACCAAAGAAAAGTCGATGTGGCGCGGAAGGGACCGCGCGGGCAAGGGCTAGTCGACAGGGCGCCATCGTCCGATGGCGGCGCGGCGGCGGGCAGGATGCAGGCACGCGGAACGCGGCAGGGCCAGGTGCATGGCGACACGCGGCGCGCTTGCGCACGCACGCAACGGCACTGGCAGGGATGCATCAGGCACTGAAACGCAGGCTACAAGGAAGGCAGGAAGGTCAAACGTGCTGGGCATCGATCGGTCTCTAAGGTGAGCCGCCGTGCCTGGAGAGAGGATTCCGATACCTTGCCTGTCCAGGAACGGCGGCAAGGTGCGGATTCGTACCGCGTAAGCATGCCGCTTCTTAGAAGAAGCGCCACCACCACTTGGCAATACGAATCGGCGTCATCGGCATCATTTTTTGAAATGCTTGAGAGATCGGTCGGGTACGCGCCGGGCACAAGCACACGGCGCGTTGGCAAGGATACCAGCAACCGTGGAAACACGCCACGCAGACCCTGGCTGCTTATATACTGTACAAAATCCTGTACAACATCCTGGACTGGAGCTGTCATGACCATTACTGCTGCCGATATCGTCCCGCTGTCGCAGGCCAGAGCACACCTGTCTGACCTGGCTGATCAAGTCAAAGCCGGCGCAGAAAAAATCATCACGAAAAACGGTGAGAGCTATGTCGCTCTGATCGATGCGCAAAGGCTTGATTACTACCACCGGCTGGAGCGCGAGCGCATCCACCTGCTGCTGATCGATGACGCCAGCAAAGGTCTTGACGACATTGCTGCACGGCGCGTCAGGCCAGCGGCTACGGCGCTGGCGGAGATACGCCGTCGTCGCGCCCAGTCAAACACGGAGTAAGGCGTGAAGACACGCGCTGTCGTCAAGGTCACGGCAGCCTTCGAACGAAAGTTGTCCGAGGTCGAAACCTTCCTTGCCGAAGCAGGCAACACAAACGGGTTCGACGAGCTGCTGGCCGACCTGGAAGACACCCTGGTGCCCAACCTGGAGCGCTTCCCCTCAATGGGCAGACCGTTCTTTGGCCGCATTCCGGAATCCATAGAATCGGCCATGGGTGTCGACCTCCTGGCCGACACACTTCGCGCATTGGGACCCCATAGTGAACTGCGCGAAATCGTCACATCGCACTTCGTGATCCTTTACGCGGTCATTGCTGACGTCGTCTTTCTGCTTTCAGTCCGGCATCATCGGCAACTCTCGTTCGACTTCCCTTTGATGAACCGTTGACGCCGCGACGTTCCGCGCATCAGAACGTGTACGCCATCCCGACCTGGACCGTGCGCGGCGCGCCGGGGTAGACGTAGGACTGGAACGCGCCCTCGTCATAATCCTTGTTGAACAGATTCTTGATGTCCACATTGACGCGCAGTTTCTTGTTCACCTGATAGAAGGCCAGCAGATCGACCACGGTATGGCGCTTCATGGTATAGGCGCCCGTTGCGGTCGAGGCGGGGCGGTCGGCCGTGTGCTTGATGCCGGCGCCCAGGCCCAGTCCGCGCGCGGGACCTTCCTGGAAGGTGTACACGTTCAGCAGGCTGGCCAGGGTGCGCGGAATATTCGCCAGCCGAGTGCCCGCCGGTGCGACGTTGTCCTTGGTCACTTCGGCATCCACCAGCGCGTAGCCCGCGATCACGCGCCAGGCCGGCGTGAGGTTGCCCACCACGTTCAGGTCCAGGCCCTGGCTGCGCACCTCGCCCGTCGCGACGCGATAGCTGGAATCGACCGGGTCAACCGTCTGCACGTTCTGTTTGACCGTGTGGTACAGCGCGCCGTTGACACTGACGGTGCGATCCAGCGCTTCCCATTTCACGCCGACCTCGTTCGACCTGCCCTTTTCGGGGTCGAAGCCGCCCCCAGACGCTGCGCGCCCGTGTTGGGCTTGTAGGAACGCGCCGTGTTGGCGTACACCGCGACGGTCGGCGTCACGTCGTACATCAGTCCAAACCGCGGCGTGACGGCCGTGTCGGTTTTTGCAAAGCTGCGCGCGGCGGGTGACAGGTCGGTGTAGTCATGCTTGAAGCGCTCGAGCCGCACGCCCACCAGGGCCTTGAGGGTGTCAGTCAGTGTGATCTGATCCTGCACGAACGCGGCCCAGGTGTTGAGCGATTCGCGATCGTGGGTGGTGGTGCGGGTCAACGCGGGCCAGGGCTGGCCCACGGCCGGATTGACGATATCGATGGGGTAGGCGGTCGCCCCCGCGGCGGAGCGCTGGATGATCGACGCGTAGTCGTAGTTGTCGTATTCGACACCCGTGAACAGCGTGTGCCGGATGCCCCAGGTGTCGACCTTGCCGGTCAGGTTCAGTTGAACGGTGCGGTCCGTCCAGTCCAGCCGCCGATAGTTGGCGTTGCGGCCCAGGGTGCGGCCATCGCCTTGCAAGCCATTGGCTTCGACGGCGTTGCCCTTGAGCGACCCGTCCATCCATTGCACACCGCCCGCCAGAGTCCAGTTGTCATTGAGGACATGATCGAAGCGCACCTGGGCCATGGCATTGTCGCTATGCAAAAGATTGCCATTGCCCATCTCCCACAGATTGACGCTGCGCGAGGACCGCCGCTGTTGCGTGGTGTAGGCGGTGCGTCCGCGATCCAGCGGGGTGTTGTTGCGCATCAGGTCCGCTTCGACGATGATCCGGGTCGCTTCGGTCAGCTGCCAGCTGATGACCGGAGATACGCCATACCGTTCGGTGTCGGCGCCATCGCGGAACGTCTTGCCACCCTCGGCTACCGCATTCAGCCGGTAGGCCAGCTTGCCTTCGGCATCCAGCGGACCTGTCGCGTCGACCGTCGCGCGCCGCAGTCCCTGATCGCTCAGTTGGCTGCCCACCGTGACCGCGCGACGCGACAAGGGCTGTTTGGACACAATGTTGAAGGTGCCGCCCGGATCGCCGCGCCCGTATAAGGCTGCCGACGGGCCGCGTACCACTTCCAGCCGCTCGATGGTGGATGCATCGGGCGCCGTGGGGTAGCCACGATTGATCGGGAATCCGTTGCGATAGAACTCGCCGCTGGTAAAGCCGCGGGCGCTGAACAGCGCCAGCCCCTGCCCGCCAAAGTTGTTGACGCGGCCCACGCCTCCCGCGTAATCGAGCACGTCGATGAGCCGCGTGGCGGCGGTGTCTTCCACCACATCGCGCGGCAGCACCGTGACGGATTGAGGCGTTTCGTGCAGCGGCGTATCGGTGCGCGTGGCGCTAGCCGACCGGGTTGCCCGATAGCCAGCAACGGGACCATCAGCCGTTTCGCCGGGTGCGTACACCGTCACGGCATCCAGTTGAACAGCGGAAGGGGCACCCGGGGGCTGTTGTGCCCAGGCAAGCGATGAGGCGTTGAGAACGCATGCGGAAACAACAAGGCAACGCATACTGGAAATCCAAAGTTATGTTAGCGATGAGAATAGCTCTCATTCCTAATTTAACCTTTTCGTGGTTCCAGCTCATCCGTAGCCGCCGCAGTGTGGCCTCAATCCAACCGGATGCCCTGCGCCTTGATAATTGGCCCCCAGCGGGTCGCTTCGCCCCGCGACAACGCTGCGAACTGCTCTGGGGTGCCCGGCAGCGCTTCCATGCCAAAGTCCGTGAAACGCTTCTGCACCGCCGGATTGCTGAAGGCCTTGTTCAATTCGGCATTGAGGCGCGACACCACGGCGGGGGGCATGCCGGCCGGCCCGAGCACGCCCTGGAAGGCAAACACTTCGGTATTCGGGACGCCAACTTCGGCCAGGGTGGGAATGTCAGGCAGCAGCTTGCTGCGCTGCGCCGAGCCGATGGCCAGGACGCGTACCTTGCCGGCCTGCATGATCTGCAGGCCCGAGGCCAGATCCAGGAACATGCAGTTGACCTGTCCACCCATCACATCGGCCATGGCCGGCGCCGCGCCCCGGTAGGGAATGTGCGTGATGAAGGTGCCCGTGCGGTTCTTGAACATCTCCATGGCCAGGTGATGGGGCGACCCGTTGCCCGGCGATGCATAGTTCAGCTTGCCGGGATTCGCCTTGGCATAGGCCAGGAAGGCCTTGAAGTCCTTGGCCGGGAATTCCGGGTTGACGACCAGGGCAAGCGGAAAGCGGCCGATCGCGCCGATGTAGGTGAAGTCCTTTTCAGGATTGAAGGGCAATTTGCCGAACAGGAATTCATTGAAAGCCAGCACGGCGTTGTCGGCCGACATGATGGTGTAGCCGTCGGGCTTGCTCTTGGCGACCAGGTCAGCCCCGATGTTGGTCGATGCGCCCGGCCGGTTGTCGATCACCAGGGATTGTCCAAGTGCCGGGCGGATGGCGTCGGCCAGGGTGCGCGCGATCACGTCGGTGCCGCCGCCGGCCGGATAGGGCACGACCCATTTGACGAGTTGCTCGGGATAGCCCTGGGCACGGACCAGGGAGGGCAGCGTGGCCGAGGCGGCGGCGGCCGCCATGCCGGCCAGGAAAGTTCTGCGTTGCAGTGTCATTGTTGATGTCTCCAGGGAAATACGAAGCTAGGAAAGCGACGGCATGGGCAGGTCCTGCAGTGCGTCGGCAAGCGCCTGGCGGCAGCGCGCTTCGTCGCCGACCTGCTCGAACAACAGCAGGGCCAGACGCGCCAGAAAAAGGGATTCTCGGGCCGGACCCGCTTCGGTCACGGCGTTGGCGCACGCCGCGTACAGGCGGTCGCGCGCATCGGGGGCCAGCGGGGCACTCATGACGCCTCCAGCGGGGAAGTGGATGATGGCAACGTTGCATTCGACAACGTTGTTGCCGACAACGATAGGGCGCGGGCAAGCGCCTGCGCAAGTACGTCGTTCGCCGGCGTGCCGGACCACCTGCCGGCCACGTGGCCATCGGGCCGCAGCAAGTACGTGGCCCCCGACGCGCCGGCAGCGCCAAGCGCCGCGCGCGCCGTGTTAAGGGTGTCATCACGGCCCAGCACGTGAAACGCGACGTGGGCGTCGAACTGGCGACATGCCTGGATCGCCGCGTGTTCCAACGGCGGTGTCCCGACCGCCAGCACGACGAACCCCGGCGTCTGCATCAGGTCGATCAGGTGCCTGCCCGGCCCCAGCTGCAGATTGGGCATGACCTCTCCCGGCAACGGACCGGCGTCCAGGGCATCGCTGTCCGATGACAGCGGCGACGCCACATAGCGCACCGCCTGCGTCTGCCGTGGATTGATCAGGTTCGCGATATCACGATGCCGGCCCGACAAGGACAAGGCAGCCTCGCGCAGCAGGTCGAAGCCGCGCGAAGGCGGCGACATGAACTCGGTGCTGCGCATGGCGTTTTCGGCATTGACGTGAAACGCCGCAATGCGCTCGGCCGAATAGCTGTCAAGCAGTGCCGTGCCGGCCACACCGCGCGCCACCCGCGCCAGCTTCCACGCCAAGTTGTCGGCGTCATCAAAGCCCGAGTTCAAGCCGCGCACACCAAAGATCGGCATGGCATGCGCCGCATTGCCGGCGAACAGCACGCGACCGTGACGATAGCTGGGCAAGGTCATGGCCCCGGCGCGGTACACCGAGGTCCATACCGTGTGCCACGGCAGATGGCCTTCGCCAATCGCATCCAGGTGCCGCTGCACGAACTCGGCCACGGCAGCGGGCTGCAGCGCGTCTTCCGTCGACTGCCCGTCCCGCAGTTGGTAGTCGATGCGCCAGATGTCGTCGGGCTGCCGATGCATCAGCACCGTGGACCCCGGATTCCACGGCGGGTCGAACCAGGCCCGACGCTCGGTCGGATGGCTGCTGTGCAGTTCGATATCGATGATGACATAGCGGCCTTCGTAGGCCGTGCCTTCCAGACTGAGGCCCAACGATTTGCGCACCAGGCTTTGCCCGCCATCGCAGGCGGCCAGCCACGCGCCGCGCAGCTGATAGGCGCCGTCCGCATGGCGTGCCGACAGCATGACGTGATCGCCGTGCTGGGTCAGCGCCGTCACTTCCGTGCCCCACCGCACATCGATCAAACCCGGCGTCGCGGCGTTCCGGCGTTCGATTTCCTGCAGCAGATAGTGTTCGATGTAGTACTGCTCCAGGTTGATCATGGGCGGCAGCTTTTGCGTGTCGTCATGCGGCATCGCGAAGCGGAATACCTCATCCGTCTTGTAGTAGCTGCGGCCACCGGTCCACGGCAGGCCTTTTTCAAGAAACGCGGGCAATGCGCCAAGGCGTTCCACGATTTCCAGGCTGCGGCGGGAAATACAGGCGGCGCGGCTGCCCACGCACACCGTGTCGTCCAGTTCGAGGATCACGCTGCGCACGCCATGGTTGGCCAAACCCAGGGCGAGCGCCATGCCGACCGGTCCGCCGCCGGCGATCACCACGGGGTGGTCGTCCGGCTCGATACCGTCGATCAGCGCAGGCAATGCCGACCGATAGCGCGTGTAGTGGAAGGCGCCGACCGAAGGCGGCATCTCGCTGTCGACGTGCGTCATAAAGCCTCCGCCCAGCCGGCGATGGCGTCCGCCGCCTGCGGCACCAACGCGGGCTGTCCTGCCAGATAGTGGTTGCCGCCAACGATATCCACATTGCGGATGCGGTCGCCACCCGCGGCCAGCCACGTATCGCGCGTGCTGGGAAAGGTCGACTGGTCCGCCGTGTAGGTCAGCAACAGCACCGGCACCGACGTACGCGCCAGATTGGTCGGACCATCGGCTTGCGAGCGTGACGACCACTGCGACAGAAAGGCTGTTAGCGACGTGGTGCGGCCCATGGCGTTGGCCGAATAGTTCACCTGCCGCGCATCGCCCCACACACTGCCCGGCGCGCGGTCATTCGCATCGATCGACAAGTCCAGGCAACGCGGGTCGGCATGCGTGCGATAGACGATAAAGGCCTGATCGCGCGGCGCGCCCGGCGTCGCGCGCAACACGCGCAGCCGGTCCATGGTCCACTGCTCGATCCGGTCCAGCCGCGCCTGCTGGCCGGCAGAAAAACGCGCCAGAAAGTCCTTATCGTAGGGCACGCCATGACGCGGGTCATACATGTCCAGCGCCGGGTCGACCGACAGCGGATCCTGTTCGTCGGTCACTGACGGATCGATCCAGTCGCGCATCAGGCGGCTGCGGCCCAGGTGCGCCGCGCACAGCGCGATGCCATCCACCGGCGGCAGATCGTCGGCATGCAGATTCGTCGGGTCTCCGTCCGGGAAATGCGTCGCGGTCAGCGTCTCGGCCTGCGCCTGATAGAAGCTCGCCAGCGCCGCACCGCCCGAGTTGCCGATCAGCACGACCTTTTCGTAGCCCGCATTACGCAGGTACTTCACACCCGCTCCCAGGTCCTGGATGGCGCGTTCCATCAGTAGCAAGGTGTCATTGCCCATGTAGCGCGAGTTCAGCCCCATGCAGCAGATGCCTCGCTCGGCCAACGGTTCGATCAGGTAATGCCCCATGAAATTGCTGGTCGGGTGCATGACGATGGCAGCCACCTTGCGGCGGTCCGCCGGCGCCCGGTACGCGCCAAAGATGCGGGGCCGCAGCATTTGCAGCCCGGACTGGCTTTCCATCGACGCGCCTGGCTTGACATCGATAACGGCGATCCTGAGCTCAGACATGGGCGCCCTGCCCTGCCATCCTGGCGGCCTTGCGCGCGGTCCATTCATCCAGGTCGGCGCGCGCACGCAGGGCATGCGCATCCATCTCGGACTGCGGCACCGTGGGCGTCGTCAGCTCGACACGAATGCCGTTGGGATCGAAGAAATAGATCGATTCGATGATGTGGTGGTCGGTCACGCCCAGCACCTCGACACCCGCGGCGTCGAGCCGGGCCTTGGCGGCCCGCAGCGCCGCCACCGACTCCACGCGCAAGGCAATGTGGTTCACCCACGGCGGCGTGTTCGGCGATGGTTCAGCCTTGACGTCGTCGCCCAGATCGAAGAATGCAATGTAGGAACCGTCGCGCATCTGGAAAAAGATGTGCACGTAGGGGCAGTATTCGCCGGTGCTTGGCACGTGGTCGCTCTTGATGACATGCACCAGGGGCAGGCCCAGCAGGTCTTCATAGAACTGGCGGGTTTCTTCGCTATCGCGGCATCGCCATGCGAAATGGTGCAGGCCCAGCACCGGCACCGCCAGGGGCGCGCCGGTCATGTCGGGCGCATGGCCCGGCGCGGGCGTGGCAACGGCCATTGCCGCGCCAGTAGAAGGTGTCGTGGTCACGTCTCCGCTCCTTCCTGTTATCGATACGGATCATTGGAACGCGGCCTGACCTATGATTCAATCGAAATTATTTCATCGAATCATGAATGGATTGTATGAATCTGACGTTGCGCCAACTCCGAGCTTTCACGGCCGTGGCCGACACCGGCAGCTTCACGGCGGCTGCCGCCACGCTGCACCTGACGCAGTCCGCATTGAGCGTGCTCATTCGTGAGATGGAAGCCGACCTGGGCGTCAGGCTGTTCGATCGCCATACCCGGCGCGTGGTGCTGTCCGAAGCGGGCCGGGAATTCCAGCCGGCCGTGCAACGCATGCTGGCCGACCTGGCCACGGCGGTGTCCGGGCTGACCGACCTGCGGGACAAGCGGCGCGGCGTGTTGCGACTGGCCGCGCCGCAATTCATGGCCTGCACGTGGATGCCGCCCGTGATCGCCGCATTCCGCGCGCGCTATCCGGCCATCGAGGTAAGGCTTGCCGATACCCCGCCCGAACACTTGCTGGACGGCATCGCATCTGGCGCAGTCGAACTGGCCATCGGCCAGGATATCGAGGTGGACGACACGTTCGAGCGGCAGGCCCTGTTCAAGGACAGGCACTGGCTGGTCTGCCCCGCCGGCCACCCGTTCGCCACACGCCGGCAAGTCGCCTGGAACGATCTGCACGGCGAGACCTTCATCGCCCCGACCCGCGACTTCCTGCGCCGCGTGCTGCCCGAACTCGATCCTGACGGGCGCGACGCCCTGGCGGGGCCGGGGACGCAATCCGTGTCCTACATCACGACGGCATTGGGCATGGCAGAAGCCGGGCTGGGGGTCACGGTGTGCCCGAGCTACGCGGCCCGCACCGTGCAGGCGCAGGGGCTGGTCATGGTGCCGCTGGTCAAGCCGGCGTTCCATCGCACGATCTGCGTGTACGGCATGTCGCGCCGCGCCCCTCGCCCGCCGCGCAAAGCTTCATCGACGTGCTGCATGACCATCTGGCGCAACGGACGAAACGGCATGTCTCGAATCAACGGCGATGAGGCCGGTCAGTCCGGCGTGACGTTCGCGCTCTTGACGACCGATTCCCACCGCGCGGCCTCGGTACGCAGGAAGGCGCCGAAATCGGCCGGCGTGCCGCCTGCCGCCGTGGCGCCGAGCTGCACGAATCGCTTGCGTGTCTCGGGTTCCTCCAGAACGCGGTTGACCTGTTGATTCAGATAGGTCACTACACTGGCGGGTGTGCCGGTGGGCGCCAGCACGCCGTACCAGGCGGGCGCATCGAATGCCGGATAGCCGGCTTCGGCAAAGGTAGGAACGTCGGGCAGCGCATCGAGCCGGGTCTTGCCGGTCACAGCCAATGCCACGACGCGGGCGCCGGCCCCGGCTTGCGGGACCGCCGACGGCGCCGTGTCGAACATGGCCTGGATCTGCCCGCCAATCAGATCGGTCATGGCGGGGCCGCTGCCTTTGTAGGGAACATGGGTCATGTCCAGCCGGGTGATCGAGTTGAACAGATAGCCCGCCAGATGCACCGACGTTCCCGTTCCTCCCGACCCATAGTTGACGGCGCCGGGGTGGTCCTGCACATGCTTGACGAAACCTCGCACGTCTTTTACGCCAAGGTCGCGGTTGGTCAGCAGGACCGTGGGGGAATTGGCAAGATGGGCGACCGGCACGAAATCCTTGGCCACGCTGTACTTCAGGTTCTTGTAGACGTAGGGGTTGATGGACAAGGTGACCTGTCCGAACAGCAGCGTGTAGCCATCGCCCTTGGCGCGGGCAGCCAGCTCGTTGCCGATGTTGGTGCCGGCGCCTGGGCGATTGTCGATGATGACCGGGCTGCCCATCCGCTCGCCCAAGCGCGATGCCACATAGCGCGCAATGTTGTCGCTGCCGCCGCCAGGAGCGAACGGGACGACAAGCGTGACCGGCTTCACGGGATAGTTGTCCGGACCATTGCCCGCCAGGGCGGGTGCGCACGCCGACAACGCGGTGAGCAGGCCGAGGCCTCGTTGAATCAAGGTCATGATGTGTCTCCAACACGAAAGTGGAAAGGGGACGGCCGGGACTCTTGAAGGTCCCTGTGCCAGGCCGCCGCGCCGGGGGATGCGGCAGCGGAAGGAGGATCAGCGCGCGGCTTGCGCGGTCGCGTGGTGTGCCTTCAGGTTTGCCTTGACCGCCGCGCTGAATGCCCGGGTTCCGATGTCGCCGCCAATGTCCCGCGTGCGGGTGGCGGGGTCGGCCAGCGTGGCTTCGACTGCGGCATGAATGGCCAGGCCCGCCTGCGTGTACGCGGCCAGGTCACGGCGCTTGCCCAGCCATTCGAGCAACATCGCTACCGACAGCAGCATGGACGTCGGATTGGCCTTGTCCTGTCCTTGGATGTCGGGCGCGGACCCATGTTGAGCCTGGGCGCAGCACAGCTCGTCACCCGCCATGATCGACCCCGCCAGCCCCAGGCTGCCCGACAGTTCGCTCGCAAGATCCGACAGAATGTCGCCATAGAAATTTTCGGCAACCAGCACGTCGAACCGTTCGGGATTGCGGACCAGATAGGCAGTGGACGCATCCACCAGCAGGTCGTCATACATGACTTCGGGAAACTCGGCGGCAACCTTGGCCACGCATTCAAGGAACAGGCCATCTGTCATGTGGAAGCTATTGGCCTTGTGAATGGCGGTGACCTTCTTCTTGCGGGTCATTGCCAGCTCGAACGCGCGGCGCGCAATGCGTTCGCTGCAGTGGCGCGTGATCTTGCGGACGGACAGCGCCATGTCGGGCGACGGCATCATCTCGCCCCACCCTTTCGCCATGTTGCGGTCTGGATAGAAACCTTCGGTCGCCTCGCGCATGATCACCAGGTCCATCGTCTTGCCCGCCGACAGATTGCTGGGCAGATAGGGACGCGTGCGCGCGGGCCGCACATTGGCGTACAAATCCAGTCCGACGCGGAAGGCGCCCGAGATATTGCGGCCGCCCTGCTCAGGCGGTGGATAGTCCGCATGCGACTGCGTGCCGAGCAGTATGCCGTCGTAGTTGCGAGCGCCCTGCAATACGGTCTCGCGCAGCGTCGTGCCGTGTTTGTCGAGGCTCGCAAAGCCGATGTCCTGGTAGTCGAACGCAAGATCCAGACCGTAGTGGGCCTGCACCGTATCGAGCACATCGACGGCGGACCCGACGATTTCGGGACCGATGCCGTCCCCTGGCAACACTAGGAATTTCATGAGAGGTCTACCTGTTGAAAGCGGAAGAAATCACTGCGGCCACGGTCGCATCACGTCGCGTGTTCGGCGGCAATCGGACGCGTTTCGCCGGTCTCGACCAGCGTGCGATTGGCGTCGGGCGACCCATAGATCCACAGGATCTTCATGGGCTCGGTATCAGATGCATTACGAAAGCGGTGCGGCACGCCGGCCGGGATGAAGGTCATGTCTTGCGGCGCGACCTCGAATTCCTGGCCGTCGATGTCGAACAATGCGTGCCCCTCGACCAGCATCACGCTCTCTTCGCAGTTGTGATAGTGGAAAGGGATCTTTGCGCCGCCGGCGAACTCGGTGTAGCCGGTGATGAACACGGAAGCGCCCAGCCCTTTGGTCACCAGCGGGGTCGTGCTCGCGCCACCACCGCGGTCATGTTTCTTGATGCTGGCAGGCTTGAGCAGCACGGCGTTTGATTCGGTCTTGATCATGTTCGGGGTCCTGGAAGAAACAAGGGTTGTGAGGGCTGTCGGGTCTGGGCGGGTAGCGAACGCGGCGTCAGCGCGCCGGACCGACCCACACTGATTTGATGTTGGTGAACTCGCGGATGCCGTAGTCGCCAAGTTCCCGGCCGTATCCGGATTGTTTGATACCGCCGAAGGGCAATCGCGCGTCGGATGCCACCATGCCGTTGATGAACACCGCGCCCGCGTCGATCTGCCGCGCCAGGCGCGCGCCACGCTCGACGTCGCGGGTCCACAGCGCCGCGCCCAGACCGAATTCCGTGGCGTTGGCCAGGCGGATGGCCTCGGCTTCATCGGCCACCCGCAGGATGGCCGCGGCAGGGCCAAAGGTTTCTTCCATGGCCGTGGCCATGTCCGGGGTCACGTGGTCGAGAATGGTCGGCGCGTAAAAGAAACCGTGCTCGCATCCTTCCGGTTGCAGCGCATGGCCGCCCAGCACCAGGGTCGCGCCTGCGGCAAGGCTGCGCTGGACCTGATCGTGCAAGGCATCGCGCAGATTGGCCCGGGCCAACGGCCCGATGTCGGTGCCGCTCGCCATCGGGTCGCCGACCTTCAGGCGGCTGGCGTGCTCGCAAAAAGCCGCGCTGAAGGTATCGGCGATGGTCTGGTCGACGATGAAACGTTTGGCCGAGATGCAGCTTTGCCCGGTGTTCGAAAATCGTGCCTTGACCGCGGTGCGCGCGGCGGCATCGACGTCCGCATCTTTCAACACGATGAAGGGATCGGACCCGCCCAGTTCCAGTACCTGCTTCTTCAGCACACTGCCGGCTTGCGCCGCGACCAATTTGCCGACGGCCGTGGATCCCGTCAGCGTCAGTGCGGCAATACGCGGATCGGCAATGATGGCCGCGACGTCGGCCGCGTCGATCAGCACCGTCCCGACCAGCCCCCTGGGCGCCCCGGCTTCAAGGAACGCCGCTTCAAGTGCCAGTGCGCATTCCGGCACATTGTTGGCATGCTTGAGAATGGCCCCGTTGCCCGCGGCAAGCGCCGGTGCGGCAAAACGGATGAACTGCCAGAACGGGTAGTTCCACGGCATGATCGCCAGGACCACCCCAAGCGGATCGAACACCACGGCGCTGCGCGTGGCATTGCTCGCGACGGGCTGGTCGGCCAGGAATTGCGCGGCATGATTGGCGTAGAACTCGCAGGTCACCGCGCTCTTTTCAATTTCGCTTTCTGCTTCGGCAAGGGGCTTGCCCATTTCGGCCGTAATCCGCCGCGCGTAAGCCGACAGATTCTTGCGCAGCACCGCCGCCAGGCGATACAACAACGCGCAGCGGTGTTCGACCGACTGGTGCGCCCACGCGCGCTGCGCGGCGACGGCATCGGACAGCGTGGCATCGACGGCGGCCGCCGAGTGCAAGGGGATCAACGCGGATACCGCGCCGGTGGCGGGGTTGATCGATTCGATCATTCAGACCTCTCTAGGTGGTAAGGCGGCGGTCGCCAGGTCAAAGCCGTACAGCCGCGCGGGGTTGCTGACAAGAATGCGATGGCGTACCGCGGGGTCGGGAAGCCAGGTCTGCAGTTCGTCCAGGGCCGTTGCGGCGTTCTCGGAACGAAAGGGTTCGAAGGCGGCGCAAGCGCGGGCGCCATTGCCCAGGCCGGTATCGCGATATGTGACAGCGCCTGCCCGGCGACCCGCCCCGCCCGTGTGCGGCCAGTCGGATCCCCACAGCAAACGGTCGGGCGCGGCCTGGGCAAAGCGGCGGACCACATCGGCAAGCGCCTGGCCGACGCCTGCTTTGCTGCCTGCCACGCGATACGGCGCCGACAGCTTGAGGTACAGGTTCCCGGTCCGCAGAAGGTGCAGCAAGGTGTCGACGTCTGGCGACCCTTGGACACACGACGACGCGTCCAGACCGCCGAAGTGGTCGAGCACCACAGGCATCTTGAACGCAGCAATCGCAGGGGCGATGGCTTTCACAGTCGACACGGGCATATACATCTGCACATGCCATCCAAGGTGGGCCGTTGCTGTTTGCAGCCGCGCCATGTGCGCGGCGATGGCCTCGCCGTCGCCCAGATCATTGACGGAGCCATTCAGGCGCACGCCCCGAACGCCGGAACGGTGGAACGCTTCGATATCGGCCGTCCGGTCATGCAATGAGGCTTCATCCAGCGCCACCACACCCCGCGCGCGGGTCAGGCCCAGTTGACGGACGGCATCCAGCACCGCCGCGTTGTCGTGGCCATAACAACTTGGCTGCACGACCACGACGCGCTCTACCCCGAGACGCGCCGCTACACCGGCCAGTTGTGCAGCGGTGGCTGAAGGCGGCGTGTAGGAGCGCGAGTCGGCATACGGGTAGCGGGCGGGGTCGAACACGTGCACGTGCGTGTCGCAGCTGCCGTCAGGGACCGGCATCACTGGAACGGACGGCAGTGCTGGAGCAAATGCCGCTTGCGTGTCTGGATCGCTCGTCACCGCCGTCTCCTGATGGTTGGCTTTTTGGTATTTTATTCATTCAAAGTACCAAGTCAAGATGGTTTTTTGGCTTAACCACCTTTGTCTTTGCGTTCTTTGTCGAACAAAGTACCGATAGTGCTTGCCGATGTTATGATTTTTGACCACGCGCTACGCAGCCCTTGAGTCCATGAGCCAAGCCCTTTCCGACCAACTTGTCGGTGATATCCGCCGTCATATCGCCGCGCAGAAATGGCCCGCCGGTACGCGGCTGACAGAGCGCGCGCTGTCGGATCATTTCCGCGTATCGCGGTCTCCGGTGCGAGACGCGTTGCGCAAGCTGGTGGAGTTGGGCGTGATCGAAAACAGCCCGGGCAAGGGCTGTGTGGTGGCCGCGCATGACCCGGCCCCGGCCAGCCTTCCCGGGCAGGACGAGCAGCCGACCGACATCGAACGGGTGTATTTGACGATCGCGGAAGACCGCGTTGCCGGCACCTTGCCGGACCGGGTCACCGAGAATGAATTGATGCGGCGCTATGGCGTGACACGGGCAACGCTGGCCGCGATCCTGCGGCGCATGGTCCACGAAGGATGGATACAGCGCATGCCCGGGCACGGATGGATGTTCCTGCCCATGCTCAGTTCGCTATCGGCGTACAGGCAGAGTTATCGCTACCGGCTGCTGGTCGAGCCGGCGGCCATGCTGGAGCCGGATTTCAAGGTGGATCGCACCGCCTTGCTCGCCTGCCGTGCGGAACAGGCCATGCTGGTGGCAGGCGCCGTGGACACGGCATCGCCTGCGCAGTTGTTCGATGCCAATACGCATCTGCACGAAACCATTGCCGCCGGATCGGGCAACGTGTTCATCGCGGATTCGCTGACACGGCTGAACCGGGTGCGCCGCCTGTTCGAATACCGCAAGGCCGTGGACCGCGAACAGGCGCTGCGCCGCTGCCAGGAACATCTGGTGTTGATCGACCTGCTGCTGGATGGCCAGGTCGAAGCGGCCGCCGATCACATGCGGCTGCATCTGCGCAGCGCGGTCCACGACAAGACGCAGGCCTGACGTGGGGGGACCCATGGCCTGCATGCCCGATGCGTGCGGCCGTCAAGCGTGCAGGCCTGACGCCATCGCGCTCAGATCGGATCGTCCAGCCCCGATTGCACCTGCTCCGCCGCGCGCAGCACCGCGCGCGCCTTGGCTTCCGTCTCGGCCCATTCCTTTTCGGGCTCCGAATCCGCAACGACACCCGCAGCGGCCTGCACGTACAGCATGCCGTTCTTGATGACGCCCGTGCGGATGGCGATTGCCACGTCCATTTCGCCGCCGTAGCTCAGGTAGCCGGCGGCACCCGCGTAGATGCAGCGGCGCACCGGCTCCAGTTCGTCGATCAGTTCCATGGCGCGCACCTTGGGCGCGCCCGACAGCGTGCCGGCCGGGAAGGTCGCGCGCAGCACGTCCATCGAACTCATGCCTTCACGCAAGGTGCCGGTCACGTTGGACACCAGGTGCATGACGTGCGAGTACCGTTCGATGGCCATCTGGTCGGTCACGACCACCGAGCCGATGTCCGCGATGCGGCCGACGTCGTTGCGGGCCAGGTCGATCAGCATGACGTGCTCGGCGATTTCCTTGGGATCGGCGCGCAACTCGTCGGCCAGCGCCGCGTCGTCTTCTGGCGTGGCGCCGCGTGGCCGGGTGCCGGCGAGCGGACGGATCGTTACCTTCTGACGGGTCGCCCCGCCTTCGGTCACGGCTTCCTGCCGCACCAGGATTTCGGGGGAAGCGCCGACGACCTGGAAGTCGCCAAAGTTCCAGAAGTACATGTAGGGCGACGGGTTCAGCGACCGCAGGGCGCGATACAAGGACAGCGGCGAATCGCGGAAGGGCTTGGCGATCACCTGCCCCACCTGCACCTGCATCAGATCCCCCGCGGCAATGTATTCCTTGGCCTTGACGACCGCGGCCAGGTAGTCGGCCTTGGGAAAATTGCGCTGGGTCTCGGTCGGCAGGCTGGCCTGGCTATACGGTATCTCGACAGGCTTGCGCAGCTGGGCGCGCAGGTCGCGCAGGCGGTTGCGCGCGCGGGGGTAGGCTTCTGGCAAAGACGGGTCGGCATACACGACCAGGTACAACCGGCCGGTCAGGTTGTCGACGATGGCCAGTTCGTCAATCAACAGCAGCAGCATGTCTGGCACCGGATCGCCCATGCCGGTCGGATCGGGCTTGGTGCACGGGCCCAGCTTTTTCTCGATATGGCGAACCATGTCGTAGCCGAAATAACCGGCCAGCCCGCCGATGAAGCGCGGCATGCCTGCCCGCAGCGCCACCTTGAAGCGCTTCTGGTAGTCAGCCACGAAGGCCAGCGGATCGCCGTCGTGCGTTTCGGTCACGGTCCCATCCTCGACCACTTCCGTCACGGTGCCATGGGTGCGCAGAAAGGCGCGCGCGGGCAGGCCAATGAAGGAATAGCGGCCAAAACGCTCGCCGCCCACCACCGACTCGAGCAGGCAGCTCATCGCGCCCTTGGCCGGGCCGGTCTGCGCCAGCTTCAGGTAAAGCGCGAGCGGGGTGTCGAGGTCGGCATAGGTTTCGGCGACCAGCGGAATGCGGTTGTAGCCCTGGGCGGCAAGTGCCTGGAATTCGACTTCGGTCATGGTTTCCTCGATTACGTGCAGTGTGTGTCGCACCACCCGCATCTTGGGTTCCGGAGTCGGACATGACACGACGACGCCTCCGGTCCTTCAGGACGCGGGCGGGGTCGATTCGAAAACTGGGGGTCTTACGATGGCCGGACGTTCAGGGATTGAACGTTAGGCCGGAATGAATCACCACCACCCGGCGGACGAACGCCACCAGCGCCAGGTGGCGCAGGCCGGGATCGCGAGGGTGATGGTCAGCATGCGGATGATTGAATTCGTAAACGATATGCCGTGATCAGTGCATGGTCAGCGGCAGGGGTTCGGATCCGGTGGCTGCCGACGCGGTCCGTGACGCGGTCCAGTCGGAGGCTTCCTTGATGCTTGCGACTATACCATCGGCTTCGATGGATCGGATATCGCGGCCCTCGTTGTAGCCGTAGGGCACGAGCAGCACCGTGCACCCGGCCGCGCGGCCCGACGACGCATCGTTCATCGAATCACCGATCACCAGCGCGTCGGCCGGGGCCACGCCCAGCTGTTCGCACGCGTACAGCATGGGCATGGGGTCCGGTTTCTTGCGTTCCACCGTGTCGCCACTGACCACCACGTCGAAGAAGGCATGCAGCCCGATATTCTTGAGCAGCGGCCCGGTAAATTCGGCGGCCTTGTTGGTGACGACGGCCAGCTTCAACCCTTGCGCGCGCATCGCCTGCAGGCCTTCGATGACGCCGTCGAAGATGCGCGTCTTTTCGCCATTGATCATGTGGTAGGCGTGGCGGAACGAGGCCAGCGCTTCGGGAAAGCGTTCGTGTTCGGTCGCCTCGTCCATGCTTGCGGCCAGCGCGCGATGCACCAGGTTTTCCACGCCCTTGCCCACGTAGGTGGCGATGACGTCTTCGCGCAGCGGCGCCATGCCCAGGTCGACGCGCATGGCGTTGACGGCATAGGCCAGGTCGGGCACCGAGTCGACCAGCGTGCCGTCAAGGTCGAACAATACAGCGTGCAAAGGCATGGGATTTCCTGGGGCTGAGGGGAAGGCAGATCTTACGCGGCGAGCGACGCGCCCTTGGCGATCTGTGCGCGCAGGTCGCGGATGACCCCTGCGTAATCTGGCTTGCCAAAAATGGCCGAACCCGCCACGAAGGTATCGGCGCCGGCCGCATGAATCTCGGCGATGTTGTCGATCTTGACGCCACCGTCCACTTCCAGCGCGATAGTGTGGCCCGTCTCGGCGCGCCACCGGTCAATGCGGGCGCGCGCCTGGCGCAGCTTGGGCAACGTGCTGGGCAGGAAGCTCTGGCCACCGAAGCCGGGGTTGACCGACATCAGCAGGACGACGTCGAGCTTGTCCATGACGTAATCCATGTAATCGAGCGGGGTAGCCGGGTTGAAGACCAGGCCGGCATGACAGCCATGATCCCGGATTAGTGCAAGCGTGCGGTCCACATGACGTGACGCTTCCGGGTGAAAGCTGATAATGTTTGCCCCGGCTTTCGCGAACATCGGCACCAGCGCATCCACGGGCTCGACCATCAGGTGCACGTCGATCGGCACCTGCACATGCGGCCGGATCGCCTCGCACACCAGCGGGCCGATCGTCAGGTTCGGCACGTAGTGGTTGTCCATGACGTCGAAATGGATCCAGTCCGCACCGGCGCTTACAACGTTACGCACCTCTTCGCCGAGCCGGGCGAAATCGGCGGATAAAATGCTTGGAGCAATACGGGTGGCGTGCGGGTCGAACGGCGTCAGATCGGTCATGGAAGCTTCCAGTGCAGAGATATCAGGCCGGGCGCCTCAAAGGGCTGCGGAAGGTCACGCACCGGTCCATCCCCTGAATTGTATGAAATTTGTCGTATCGATATGGCGTACGCATGAAATCTCACGAATTGTCGGTCACCGTTGAACCGCGCTATCTCGCCGATCAGTCCGATCCGGCCGAGAATCAGTACATCTTTGCCTACACGATACGCATCACGAACTCCGGTTCGCAGCCCGCCCAGTTGATCAGCCGCCACTGGATCATTACCGACGGCAACCAGCAGGAACAGGAAGTCCGCGGCCTGGGCGTGGTGGGCCAGCAACCCTTGCTGCAGCCAGGCCAGAGCTTCGAATACACCAGCGGCTGCCCGCTATCGACGCCCGTGGGCACCATGCGCGGCACGTATCACTGCGTGGGCGACAACGGCACGCCGTTCGAAGTCGATATCCCCGAATTCGTGCTGGCCGTGCCCCGCACACTTCACTGACCACGCGGATCGCGCCCCGCATCCTGCTTCGTGCCGGGATCGGCGGCGTCCGCGGCTGGCGGCTTGCGCATCTCCTGACCGAGCTGCTTGCGCTTCGGCCACACGGTCCACATCACGATGAATACCAGCAAGGCAAGCGCCAATGCCGCTTCCAGAAGGAGCAACCACATAATGTCCGTTCGCAAGGCCACTGCGAAAAAGTCTGTCTTGTCCCACTGTAACCGCTTGCGCCCCGCGGCGCTGACGCTCTGCGCGGCGCTTGCGCTGGCCGGCTGTGGCGGCGCGCCCGTGACCGTGCTGCCCGACTCGGGCGGCGACGCCGGCCCGTCGGGGTCATCCGGCACGTCGGGCGCGTACGGAACGCCAGGCTCGGCCTATCCGGGCGCTTCGTATCCCGGTTCGGCGGGCGGCACGGCAGGTTCCGCCGACCCGGTGCACCCGGCTCCCACCACCGCACCGGGGGGCGTTCCGGTGCCTCCGGCCACCGCCCGCCCGCCTGCCGCCCCGGTGGCCCGTCCGGCCAGCAAGCCCGCCCTTCCAGCCAGCAAGCACTTCGTGCGCAGCGGCTGGGCGTCCGTCAGTGGCTGGCAGGCCGATGCGGTCGAAAGCGCGTGGACGACCTTCCAGGACAATTGCCGGTCCATCATGCTGCGCACCGGCCGGCCGGTGTCGCTGGCCGCGCCCCAAACCGTCGACCCCTATGCCTGGCAGCAGGTCTGCGCCGCGGCGCGCGACCCGTCGCTGCGCAACCCCAGCCCGGCTCAGGCCCGCGCCTTCCTGGAAAAATGGCTGGAACCCTGGACCGTGCGCACACCCACGGGTGAAGCCGCCACCGGCCTGGCCACCGCCTACTACGAGCCCCTGGTGCGCGCGTCCCGCGTGCGCGGCGGCCCGTACCAGTGGCCGTTGTACGCCGTGCCGAACGACCTGCTGGTGCTCGACATGGGTTCGCTGTATCCCGAGCTGGCGGGCAAGCGCGTGCGCGGCAAGCTGGATGGAAAACGCGTGGTGCCGTACGACAGCCGCGCCGAACTCGAACGCGCGGGCCGCGAACCCGCAGCCATCGTGTGGGTCAGCGATCCGGTCGATGCGTTCTTCCTGCAGGTGCAGGGCACCGGACGCGCATCGCTGGACGACGGCCCGGGCAGGGGCAGCGTGATTCGCGTGGCCTACGCCGAGCACAACGGGCATCCCTATGTGTCGATCGGCCGCTGGCTGGTGGACCAGGGCGAACTGACGCTGGACCAGGCATCGATGCAGAGCATCAAGGCATGGGCGAAAGCGCATCCGACCCGTGTGAAGGAAATGCTGAACGCCAATCCGGCCGTCGTCTTCTTTCGTGAAGAACCGGTGGTGAATCCGGAAGAAGGGCCCAAGGGCGCCTTCGGCATGCCTCTGACGGCGCAGCGGTCGATCGCCGTGGATCCGGCCATCGTTCCGCTGGGCGCGCCGGCGTTCCTGTCGACCACGATGCCCAATTCCAAGGTGCCGCTGCAGAAGATGGTGTTCGCGCAGGATACCGGCAGCGCCATCAAGGGGCCGGCCCGCGCGGACGTGTTCTGGGGCTATGGCGAAGAAGCCGGCGAACAGGCTGGCCGCATGAAGCAGCCGAGCAAGATGTGGGTGCTGTGGCCCAAGGGCGAAGGCGCGCCCGCGCCGGCGCGGTGAACCGTCAGCCCTTGCCCATGGAATCCAGCTTGGCCTTCAGTTGGTCCGCGGGCATCGCGCCGCCCACCCGGGTGTTATCGCCAAAAAAGATCGTTGGCGTGCCGGTGATCTGGAGCTTCTTGCCCAGCGCCACCACTTTTTCGATCGGGGTGTCGCACGTGCCGGCGCCGGTGGGCGTCTTGCCGTTCAGCATCCAGTCATCCCAGGTCTTGGCGCGGTCGGCCGAACACCACACGGCGCGCGACTTGGTGGTCGAGTCCGGCGCCAGGATCGGATAAAGGAAGGTGTACACGGTCACGTTGTCGATGCCGGTCATGGACTTTCGCAACTGTTTGCAATAGCCACAGTTCGGGTCTTCGAACAGCGCGATGCGGCGGGAACCATTGCCCCGCACCTGCTTGATCGCCAGGTCCAGCGGCAGTTCGTCGAAGTTGATGGCCAGCAGCTTTTCCACCCGTTCGCGCGTGACGTTGCGTTTGGTGGCCGCGTCGATCAACGTGCCGTCCAGCACGAAGCTGACCTTGTCGTCGGTATAGAGCAGGTCCGACCCGATGCGCACCTCGAACAGGCCGTACGGCGTGCGAGTGACGCTGTCGATGGCGACCGCGCCAAACCGATCGGTGAACAGTTTCCTGACCGTGTTCTCGGCAGCGGTCGGCGCGGCGGCCGGGGCCGTTGCCGCGGCGGCAGGGGTCGGTTTGGCGGGCGAGACCTGCGCCGACACGGCGGCTGGCAGGGCCAGGGACAACATCAGGGCAGACAGACAGCCCGCTACGGTTCGCTTCATAGTCTTCCTTTCTTGATCGCTCAATGATAGCGCGACGGTCTGATCCGAGTGGCCGCCCTACAGCCCCGACGCGCCCTGCACCAGCATGCGCTTCAAGGGCGGCAGGCGATCCACCACATTCATGCCCGCATTGCGCAGCCAGCTGACAGGGGCCAGTTGCGAGTCGAACAGACGGTACAGGCCGTCGGTCGCCAGCCGCATGGCAAGCAGCGGCTCGGCCCGCGCACGCTGGTAGCGGCGTAGTACGCGCAGGTCATACACGCTGCGATAGGCCTCGCGCGAGGCCAGAGTGTCCGCCAGCGCCCTGGCGTCGCCCAGGCCCAGGTTCAGGCCTTGCCCGGCCAGCGGATGCACCAGGTGGGCAGCGTCGCCAACCAGCGCCACACCGGGCGCGACCATCTGGCTGGCGTTCTGCAGGGCCAGCGGGAAGCCCGCGAGCGCCGTGCGCGCCGTCAGGGCGCCCAGCACACCCCCGGTTGCCTCGAACAGGCGTTCGCCCATGGCGACGCGCTGCGTGGCGGCGTCCATGGCCAGCAGGGCGTCGGCCTTGGCCGTGCGCATCGACCAGACCATCGATACCTGTGGCTGGCCGTCCGCATCGGGCATCGGCAAGAGCGCGAGCACGCCGTCGGGCGTGAACCACTGCCGCGCGCGGCCCTGGTGCGGCAAAGCCACCGACAGATGCATGACGAGTCCGGTGGCGTCGTACTCGGAACGCGTTACGGGCAGGCCGATCGACTCGCGCAGCGGCGAGTCGGCCCCATCCGCCCCCACGGCCAGGCCGCAAGGCAGGCTGGCATGGTTCGCCGTCCGCAGCATCAGCGGGGCATCGGGCGCATGGCGTTCCAGGGATGCGTAGCGATCAGCGATCCAGCGGATGTTGAACATCTGCACCGCCTGGCGCAGCGCGCGTTCCAGCTCGCGGGATTCAACGATCCAGGCCATCGCCGCCAGCCCGCCCTGCCAGGCCGACAGTTCGACGCGGCCGGTGGACGGTGCGGGCAGGCGGCGCAGCGCATCGGACGGGGCCGGCGCGGCGTCGCCGAACACTTCCATGGCCTCGACCGCGGTCACTCGGTCGGCGGGCAGCAGGTCCCAGATGCCAAGCTCGGCCAGAAACTGCTGGCTGGCCGGCGAAATGGCGTAGACGCGCGGGTCGAACTCGCCGGCGCGGGCAGGCGGCAGCGGCGCCTTGGGCCCGAGCAACGCCACGTCCTGGTCCTTGCGGGCAAGCGCCAATGCGCTGGCCAGGCCGGCAATGCCGGTGCCGATCACGATGATGGTCGAGGCGAAAGAGCGGGAAGTGTTCATGGCGCGGCTCGAAGAAGGGACGGTTGGCGGCAAGACCGCCAGCAGGGATGGTTCAGTTTACCGTTCATGCTGGAGGCCGTCAGTGACCAACGCCCGGCAATTGTCGCGGCAGTCGTGAAGGTCGGCATGGCAGGCGCATGCTTGTGGTCAGGGGCGGCGGGCAACGGGCGGTTCGGGCCGTCGTCACACAATCTTCACCCGTGCGGCCCGTACATCTGCGACAGTGGCGGCTGACGGGTGGGTCCGTGCCGTGCGGTCCCGCCTTGCCATAGTCCGGCGGCCCCTGCCGCCGGGGTGACGCGGCGGCTCCCGCCGCCAGGGTGGATCGGCGGCCCTTCACGCCGGCATGCGCAGGCGACTCCCATGCCTTCTCATCTTGCTCCGTCGGTCGATCACCTGCTGGCTCAGGCGCGTCAGGCCGAGGCGTCCGGGCAGTATCGCCAGGCCTTCGACACCTTGTACGCGGCGATCGCGCTGGCGCCCGACTCGGCGCGCGCGCGGGCCGCGCTGGGCCAGTTCCTGGTGGCGCACTGCCCGGCCCGTCGGCATGCCGACGTGGACCGGGTCCTGTCCCTGGCGCTGGATCAGGCATGGGTACGCCCCAGCGATCTGGCCCCCGTGGTGCTGGCCTACCTGGCCGCCGAGCCCGCCGTGGCGCAGGCATTGAGCGCGTCCCCCGCCGGCACGTCCCGCCAGGCGCCGTCCGCCCGGCAGTTGCTGACCGTGGCCGGGTGTCTGGATGACCAGCCCGTGTTCTGCACGGTGGCGCGTGTGGCGATCCTTGCCGATGCCGATTGGCAGACCTTGCTGGCCCGGCTGCGTGACCTGCTGCTGGCGCGCCGTCACGAGGGCAAGCGCGACACGCCACTGCGGCTGACGTTGGCAATGGCCCTGCAGAACGACCTGACCGAAGGCATCGAGCCACCGTCGCCCGACACCCTGGCGCGGGCCCAGGCGTTGGAAGCCGCACTGCTGACTCGCACGCAGATCGGCACCGCCATCAACGCAGCGGACATCGCGCTGGTGGCAACGGCCATCCCGCTGGGCAGCAGTCCCTTGGGCGGCTTGCTGCAGTCGTCCCACGCCCCTCGCGAATGGCCAGGCCTGGGGCCGTTGATCGAACGGATGCAGGCGGCGGCGCGGGAAGCGGTGCTGCGGGAGCGGCTGATTGCCGACACGGGCCGCGCGCCGGGCGAGCACACTGCCGCCAGGGCTGATCCCGCCACGAAGCCTGGGTATACGCGCCAGCCCCTGTCGAATGACCCCGTCCGCGATCACTACGATGCCCATCCTTACCCACGCTGGGTGCGCGAACCGCTCGGCATGCCGGCCCACCTGCCAGCCGCGGTTGCGCGCCGCGTCGCGGCGTGGCCATCGACGGGGGCACAGGTGCTGGTCGCCGGCTGCGGCACGGGGCAGCAGATCTTCGTGGCGCATGACCGCTATCCGCTCGCAAAAATCGTCGCGATCGATTTCAGCGTCAACGCCCTGGCGCATGCCGCGCACAAATGCGCCGAAGCCGGACTGGGCGACATCACGTTCCGCGCCATGGACCTGCATCACGCCAACCGGTTGGGGCAGACCTTTCGCGCTATCGAATGTGTGGGCGTGCTGCCGCATCTGCCGGATCCGGAAGCGGGCCTGGCTGCGCTGGCTGGCGTCATGACGCCGGACGCCGTGATGTATGTGGCGGTGTACAGCGCACGGGCCCGCGCGCCGTTCGAGGCCCTGCGGCGCCGCATCGACGCCGAAGGCTGGCGCGACGATGCCGAAGGCCGGCTGGCCTTTCGCCGCACGCTGATCCACGAAGGGGGACCGTCATTGCCCGACGTCGTGGCAAGGTCGCCGGACTTCCATGCAGCCGGTGGACTGCGCGACCTGCTGTTCCATGTACGGGAATGCGCGTTGCCGATGACGGAATGGGTGGCCATGGCCCAGCGCCAGGGACTCAAACTGCTGGCGGTGGATGCGTCCGCCGCGACAGACGCCATGGCACGCAGCGTGGTGGATCAGGACCCGGCCACCCTTACACCGGATCAATGGGACGAAGTGGAACAGGCCTATCCGGCGGCGTTTGCGGGGCTGTATAGGTTGTGGCTGGTGAAGGCGTGACGCCGGGGGATCCAGGCAAAGCCGCGCCCGTGGCCGGCGCAGGCGCGGCACCGGCAGCGGGCGCGGACGACATACTCGTCGCGGCATTCCCGGCAGTCGGGGATGCTGTCGCGGATGTCGATGCGGATGTCGATGCGACAGGCGCAGCGGATGCTGATCCGGCCGCCTTGTTTGCCGCCACGGCACTGGCCGCAGACCGCGCCTTGCGTTCTTCGCGGATCATGGCGTAGTAACCGTTCAGGATCTGCTGGCCCACCGCCATCCGCCGATTGCTTGGACACGGGAACCGCACGACCACATCCACCCGCTTTGCATCCACCGGTTCGATCAAGGCCACGGGCCGGCTCTCGGGCAACGCGACCAGATACGCGCCTTCGATCCGGCGAAAATGCGCATCGGCCTGTTGCACCCACGGCTCGCACACGACCACGGCGGACTGCAGCAGACGCTGTTCGGCGGAGACGACATCATCGGCTGGATCGAGCGGCACCCGCACCGCTTCGAGCACGAAGCTGCCCATGGTCGACGACTTGCGCACCGGGTTCAGCAGCAACAGCATGTTGGGAAACTGATAGGTGCGGCCCGTGACGTACCCCGATTGCGCTTCTTCGAGCAGCGTCGTGCTGAACAGATCGATGATGAGCACTTCGCCCTTCATGCCGTTGATCTCGATGATGTCACCGACGGCATAGGGCCGTTGCGTGGCGCGCATCAGCGATCCGAGCGCGCTCATCACGAACTCCTTGCTCGCAATCGCCACCGCGGCGGCCAGCGCGGCAACCGACAGCGCGAAGTGCCGCAACTGCCCGCCCCACAAGAACAACAACAGGATCAGCACCACCACCGCGACCCCATTGCGCACAGCCGTATAGGCGGTGCGGCGCTCGCCGGTGGAACCGGAATCCTTGCCCCGGTAGTACTTCGCGGCGGACCGCGTGACCATCATCGCGGCGACCAGCACCACGACCGTTGCGAAC
The DNA here is from genome assembly GCF_048632615.1 of Pigmentiphaga litoralis. Classification (GTDB taxonomy): domain Bacteria; phylum Pseudomonadota; class Gammaproteobacteria; order Burkholderiales; family Burkholderiaceae_B; genus Pigmentiphaga; species Pigmentiphaga litoralis_B. Next base: position 3,476,000 of record NZ_CP184479.1, on the reverse strand, counting down.
AGTTGGCTGAGCGTGCTCGATGCCGAAACGCTGTCGCGGACATCGGTGAAAAACGAAAGAATGGCTTGCATGGAAGAGGAAGAAAGCGCCGACGTATCCGCACGTAACAGGTGTATGGGTCAATGACGAGCCCGGAGGTCAGGGTTCGCGCATCGGGATGCACAGTGTAGTCTTCAAGGCTCATGCATTCCACGGCGTGCCCGCGCGCCGTTCGTACAGGCGCCGCCATGCTTCATGGCGCGTGTCCACCGCCGTCGCACGCCTGCGCGCGCTGCATCAACGTCACCTTGAATGCCTTCCCTGTCTGCCGGGCACCCTGCTGTCCAGCCCGACGCCATTGTCGCAGCGCGCACTGTCGCCTGCCGTCCCCCAGGAGAACCCACCGATGCCAGTCAAAAAACGTCTCGTCCCTCTGATCGCCCTGTTCGCTGCCGGTTCCGCGCTTGCGCAAGCCCCCGTGAAGCAGGACAACCAATGGCGCGGCGCCATCAACGCCGGCGCCAGTGTTGCCTCGGGCAACACGGACGCGACGTCCTTCAATGTGTCCGCCAACGCAGCCAAGGCAAGCCAGGACGACAAACTCAATTTCTATCTGACGACCCTGTACGGCACGAAGAAGAATGATGGCAATCGTGAAGAAACCGCGAACCTGTTCCGCGCCGGCGCCAAGTACGACCGGAACCTGAACGAGAATGTGTTTGCCTTCGGCTCGCTCGACACCGAACACGACAAGCTGCAGGAGCTGGATCTGCGCGCCGTGACCGCGGGCGGCGTGGGTTATCACCTGATCAAGAACGAAAATACGATCTTTGACGTGTTCTCCGGTCTGACCTACAACCATGAGCGCTTCACGAGCGAGACGCGCAACAGCATGGAATTCCTGATCGGTGAAGAATCGCAGCATCGGATCACCGACACGACGTCGCTCAATCAGCGTTTCGCGCTCTATCCGAACCTGACGGACAGCGGCCTGCGCGCGCAATTCGACGCGGGCCTGGCCACCTCGATCACCAAGAAGATCGAGTTGAAGCTGACCCTGTCGAATCGTTTCCAGAGCAACCCCCGTCCTGGCATCAAGAAGACGGACACGCTGTTCCTGACCAGCATCGGGTATCGCTTCGGCGCCGACTGAGGTCTCGGTGCGATGAATCGATGGCCGCCGCTGGTATATTGATTTTTTATACCGACCCGGCCAGTGCCGCGCGCTGCCATGACGCGAAAACTCGATCTGAATCTGCTGTTGGCGCTCGATGCGCTGATGACCGAACGCAATGTGACCCGGGCCGCGGCGCGCCTGCAGACCAGCCAGCCGGCCCTGTCGGCGCAACTGGTGCGCCTGCGCGCGATGTTCGACGATCCGTTGCTGGTGGCGGGATCGCGCGGCATGACGCCCACTCCACGCGCGCTGGAAATCGCGCCCCGGCTGTCGGAGCTGATCGGCGAATTTCGCGCCATCGTCCAGCCCGATCACTTCGATCCGCTTACCTCGGAAGCGACCATACAGATAGGCAGCCCCGACGCCCTGCACAACGGGCTGGCGGCGTCGTTCGCGACCTGGGCCGAACGCGCGCCCAACATCCGCCTGGCCTTCATTCCCCTGACGCGGCTGAACAAGCCCGATATCGATCAACGCATGGCCACGGGCCAACTGGACCTGCTGTTGACGGTACTGTCGATGATGCCCGAACGCCTGCACACCCGGCATGTATCGACCGAGTCGTTCGTGTGCGCGCTGCGGGGCGACCATCCCTTCAACAAACGGGTCATGTCGATGGAAGACCTGTGCGCGCTGACCCACGTGATCGTGTCACCAATGGGCGGGAGTTTCGTGGGGGACATCGACGCGGCGCTGGCCGAACATGGCATGGCGCGCAAAGTCGTGGCGTCGGTGCCAAGCTTCATGCTGGCGACCAACATCCTGTATGAAAGCGACTTTGCCGCGGTGTTCCCGCGCACGCTGGCGTTGAGCCTGGGCAGCACGCTCAAGCTGTTCGAGTTGCCCGTGTCGATCCCCACCGGCAAGATCGCGGTGGGCTGGCATGAACGCACCCACCGCAGCCCGCCGCACAAGTGGTTCCGCGAACAGTTGATCGATGTGTTCCTGCAACGCAAACGGGCGGATGAACCCGCCAAGGTGATTCCTGGCGCGCGCATCCGCCCGCGTTAATGACAGCAGCGTCAAGGCGGCGCCGTCAGTGCACTGACGGCGCCTTTCGTTGCGTCAGGCTTTTTCGGCCTTGATGGTGTTCACCAGCGTGCCGACCTTGCCTACTTCGATCTCCACGATGTCGCCTTCCTTCATCCAGACCGGCGGGTTGCGCTTGGCGCCCACGCCGCCCGGCGTGCCGGTCACGATCACGTCGCCGGCCTTCAGGGTCGTGAAGGTCGAGATGTAGTTGATCTGGCGCGGGATGTCGAAAATCATCATGTCGGTCGACGACTTCTGCATGACCTGGCCATTCAGCCGCGTTTCAAGCGACAGCGATTCGCCGTCGGCGATTTCGTCGCGCGTCACCATCCACGGACCGAAGCCACCGGTTTCATTGAAGTTCTTGCCCGCCGTGAACTGGATGGTGTGACGCTGCCAGTCACGGATCGATCCGTCGTTGTACGGGGCGTAGCCGGCAATGTGATCCCAGGCGTCGGCCTCGGCAATGCGGCGGCCGCCCTTGCCGATGATGACGGCGATCTCGCCTTCGTAATCCAGTTCATGCGACTCTGGCGGCAGCAGGATGGGCTTGTTGTGGCCGGTCTGCGACTCGGCCACGCGCAGGAACATGGTGGGGTTTTCGGTCTTGTCGCGCTTGGTTTCCTTGACGTGGTCGTCGTAGTTCAGGCCCACGCACACGATCTTGCCGGGATCGGGAATCACCGGCAGGTAGTCGATCGCATCGAGCTTGGCCACCGGCTGTGACTGCTGCGCGCCCTGGCCCAGGCGTTGCAACGCATCGGCTTCGATCGCCGACTTCAGCGTCGGGAATTCGGCCGAAGTCAGGTCGACCACACCGTCGCCGACTACCGTGCCCCAACTGGCTTTGCCGTTGTGGACGAAGCTGAGGAATTTCATGCATGTTCTCCGGTTATGAGAGCCCTGGCGTTTCCAGGACCTGTTGCTGTAAGGGATTCGTGTCGCTCGATGCGCCGCCCTGAAGTCTGCGGCGAATCGTTGCCAAATTCAACCACTGCGTCGGCCGGATCCGCGGCGCCCGGCAGCCGGTCGGTCGTGATGCCGTACTGCTGGTATAGCGCACCGACCGCCGTCACGGTGGACGGATGCGAGGGGCCGTCGTCATCGGCAATGAAAGCCATCACGTATCGGTCAGGGCGCAGCACCATGGCGCGCGCCTGCGCGCGGCGCAGAATGCCCGCCAGCACGCCATCGCAATCGCGCGCCACGATGCCGCCATCCCGGACGCCCAACGGAAAGTCTTCGTCCTGGCGCACCAGGCGTACCGTGCGGCACGGTATCGCGCCGATCGATGGCCAGGAGACCGGCGCCGCGTCGTCATGCCAGTTGACGCAGGCAAAGCCGGCGCCCAGCCAGTCGTCCAGCAGGACGCGGCGGCCGCCCGGCAATTCGACCTGCGGTTGCGCCATCAACTGGCCTGACCGGATCGGCGCATCGAGCGCGCCGTCGGGAACGAAGAAGCCTTGCAGGAAGCGCGGCTTGGGTTTGAATTTCAGCTGCAGCACGTAGTCGCGCGCGGGCGGATACAGGCTGATCGCCTTGAGCGCCAGTTGCGCCGCCATGGCCCCCATGACCGACTTGGGCTGCATGTACTTGCCGATCAGCATGGCCATCTTGATCAAGGCCCATGCATGCGGCTTGCGTTCCGACGCATAGGTGTCGAGCAGGCTGGCATCGGCGCCGCCCCGGACGACGGCCGCCAGCTTCCACGCCAGGTTGGTTGCGTCGCGCACGCCGCTGTTCATGCCCTGGCCGGCGAACGGCGGCGTCAGGTGCGCCGCGTCGCCAGCCAGCAGCACCCTGCCCTCGCGCCACCGCTCGGCAATCCGCGAATGGAAGGTATAGACGACCTTGCGCGCAATGGTCAGGTTCGCGTCACGCGGTTCGCGATGCGCGATCCAGCTGCGCAGCCGCGCATCGTCCAGCACGAAGTCCGCGGTCTCATCCCCCTTCAGCATGAATTCGTAGCGCACGGTACCGTCGGGCCCCGGCAGCCGGATGGCGGGTCGCGCCGGATCGCAATAGGTGCGCGTATGGCGGAAGGGATCGGGCCGATCCAGCAGGTCGACGATCAGCCACTTTTCGGCAAAGGTGTTGCCGGTCAGCTTGATGCCCAGGCGTTCCCGGGTGGCGCTACGGCCACCATCGCATCCGATCAGCCAATCACAGGTCACGACGGTGGGCGCGCCGTCGGCCTCGACCTCCAGCCGCACGCCATCGTCCGTCTGCGAAAACGACAGGACCTCGTGCCGGAAGCGCACGTCGATGTGCGGAAAGCGTCTCAGCCCGTCGCGCAGTTGCGCGCACAGCACCGCCTGCCGGAACGCATTGCGTTTGGTATAGCCGTATTCCCGCGACGTGGGTTCCACCTTGGCGAACGGCTTGCCCGACCACGAAAAGTAATGGACGCCGTAGCCTTGCACGATCTGCGTCAACGCCTCGTCGACCAGCCCGGCGGTCTGCAGCGTGCGCAGGCTTTCGTCATCGATGGACACGGCGCGCGGCTCGTCCACCGTCGACGGATTGCGGTCCAGCACCATGGCCGGCACACCATAGGTGCCAAGCAGATTGGCCAGCACCAGCCCGGTGGGCCCGGCGCCAAGAATGACGATCGGGATATGGCGGGGAGTCGGGGTCATCGTTGTCTGCCTTTCTTGTTGCGCGCTTTCAGGCGCTCTTCCTCGATGCGCGACTCGATGGTCGCGGCCGCTGTCACGACCCGCGTCAGCACTGACTTGCGGCGTGCATCGGTCAGGTCCTGCGCGGGGGTCACGACACTCAGGCTGCCCAGTACCCGCACGCCATCCATCAGCGGCGCGGCAAAACCCGCCAGGCCGCGATCCAGTTCGCTTTCCGTCACGTAGTAGCCATCGTTGCGGATGGCCTGCATCGCGTCCCGCAAGCCGTCGTAGGTCGGCGGCAAGCCGGCCGCCAGCATCTCGTCCGCATCCCGTTCCCACAGTGCCTCCAGCGCACTGTCCTGCAGGTGCGCCAGAATGATCTTGGACGTGGCCCCGCGGTACAACGGCATCGCACGCCCGCGTTCATAGCTGACCGGGGTCTGCCCCGCCTGCGTGGCTTCCTGGTGGATGCAGAGCACCTTGGCTCCATGCACGCGGCACAACAACACGGTGCCGCCGGTCTCGTCGGCCAGCTTGCGCAGCAGGGTGCCCGACGCATTGAGCAACGGGTCGGCCAGGCGGATCTGCCGGTCCAGCTCCACGATCAACGAGCCCAGCGCATAGCCGCGATCGGCCACCCGTTCCAGCAATCCCGCCTGCTCCAGGTCGGCCAGGTCGCGATAGATGCTGGCGCGCGAGACGCCCAGTTCATCCATCAGTTCGGCGGGCTTGAGCACGGGACGCGACAAGTCGAAGGACGCCAGGATGCGCAGCAGTCGGCTACGGCCCCCATGGTCAATCGCGCATGATGGCTTTGCCCCACAGGTTCAGGGTGCGCTCTTCGTGCACCCAGACGCCGGCCGGACGTTCCGATTCGCATACTTCGATCTCTGCCGAAATTTCGGCCAGATTGCCGTCGGGATCGCGCACCATGAAGAACACGTCATTGCCCGGACCATGGCGGCCGATGCCCCACACGATAGGCACGCGCAGCTCGGCCATCCGGTCGCCCCACACGCGCATGTCGGCCCAGGTATCGGTCTCGAAGGACTGATGGTCGAAACCCGCCGCTGGTGCGCCGAACAGCGCCAGGGAATGGTGCAGATGTTCGGTGCGCAGAAAGCACGCGCGCACGGCGCCGGTCGGGTCGTGCACTTCGTCGGACAGCACGAAACCCAGGGTCTGATAGAAGGCCAGCATGACCTGCGGCTGCGTCGTACGCAGCGCGAAGTGCTGCAGGATGGCCTGGGGCATGCCGTCGGCGCCGGCGGCGCCATGGGATCCGGACGCCGCATCTGACGCCACGTCGGGCGCCGAGAACACGATCACGTTGCCGTCGGGGTCGCGGATGGCGATCGCGTCGGACGCGGGCCGCGCCAGCGTCGGCACGTCGATCTGCGCCGCGCCGGGAACCTTGTCCCGGAAGGCAAGCCAGGCCGGCATGTCGTTGAAGGTGTAGTGCGCGTAGGCCAGCTGGTTGGCCGCGCCGCGGGTCAATGCGATCACGCGGCCCGGTCCGCTGCACACGATGGCGTCGCCGGCGTGCGCTTGCGTCATGCCATACGTGTTGCAGTAGAACGCGGCCATGGCCGCGGGATCGGGAGTCGTCACGTTCAAGTGATTGAGGGAAGCGCGCAGTTCCATGATGGTTTCCGCCGTTTGCTGCAATGCCCGCACTATCTGGCCGGACGCCAACAGCGTCAACGAAATTTCTCACGGGCTGAGACGAATCGGGAAAACCCTGGTCATTCCAACGCCTGTCATACCTGGCTGAAACGCAGAAATCTTTGTTGTCTGAACACAGGGCAACCACATTGTTCTTTGTATCCGACATGACCAGAATGAGCGCCTGCATACCGGTGATGGCCTCGCTGCCTTCACTGTCCCTATATCCATTGCTGGAGACACGCATGACCTTTCGCCCCGCCCCCTGTCCCTCCGTTCGCACCGCGCCTGCCCGGGCGACGTGGCGCTTGAGCGCCGCCGCGTGCGCAGCCGTGGTCGGCCTCGTAGCCGCGAACGGCGCGCATGCCGATGCTGGCGCCTTTCCTGCCAAGCCGGTGCGCATGGTCGTGGGTTTTGCCGCTGGCGGCGGCGCCGACGTGGTGGCGCGTCTGGTCGGGGCGAAGATGTCGGAAAGCATGGGCCAGCAGGTCGTCGTGGAAAATCGTCCAGGCGCTACCGGCACCATTGCTGCCGACAGCGTGGCGCGGTCCCCTGCCGACGGCTATTCGCTGTTCCTGGGATCGCAGTCGACCATGGTGATCGCCCCCAACATCTACCCCAAGCTGCCATTCGATCCGCTCAAAAGTTTCACGCCGGTATCGCAACTGGTGTCCATGCCGCTGTTGCTGGTGGTCAACCCGGCGAAGGTCAGCGCCAAAACGGTCGAAGAACTGACGAAGCAGATCAAGGCCAATCCAAGCTCGATGTCGTATGCGTCGTCGGGCGCGGGCGGGCCGCAGCACATCGCGGGTGAACTGTACAAACACATGCTGCGCGCCGACGTCACGCACGTGCCGTATTCGGGCGAATCAGGCGCGATCGCCGACGTGCTGGGCGGCCACATTCCATACATGTTCGCCAACCTGCCGGTCGCCATGCCGCACATCCAGGCCGGCAAGCTGCGCGCATTGGCCATTACCAGCCTGCAGCGCAACCCGACGGCGCCCGACATTCCAACCATGGTGGAAGCCGGCATGAAGGACTTTGAAGTACTGACCTGGTACGGTGTGTTCGCCCCGGCCAAGACGCCCGCGCCCGTCGTGCAGAAGCTTTACAGCGAAATGCAGCAAGCCCTGGCCAAGCCTGACCTGAAAGCCAAACTGGCCGATCAGAGCCTGACGACCGTGGCCAGCACTCCGGCCGACTTCAGCCGCTTCGTCCAGAACGAAGTGCCGAAGTGGTCCACGCTGATCAAGGAATTCGGCATCAAGGCCGAGTGATCCTGCGCGTTCCCCATCCATTCGAGGCATCCATGATCGACATTTCCGAGAAACAAGTCACCGGACCCGTGATCCGCCTGCACCACGCCGACAATGTGGTGGTGGCGCGCGTTCCGCTGGGCATCGGCACCGCCATTCCATCCGAAGGCATCACCGCCCGCAGCCAGGTGCCCGCCGGTCACAAGATCGCGGCGCGGGCGCTGACCGCCGGCGAACCCATCCTGAAATACAACGTCTGTATCGGCTTTGCCGCGACCGACATTCCGGCCGGCACCTACCTGCATTCGCACAACACCGTGTTCCGCGAGTTCGACCGTGACTACGCCCACGGCCGCGACTATGTCGAAACGCCGGTGCTGCCGCCCGAGCAACGCGCCACTTTCCAGGGCATCGTGCGGGCCGACGGACAAGTTGCTACCCGCAACTACATCGGCATCCTGTCGACCGTGAACTGTTCCGCCACGGTGGTGCATCACATTGCCGAAGCTTTCAACGATCGCCGGCTGGCCGACTTCCCGAATGTGGACGGCGTGGTGGCGCTCAGCCATGGGCTGGGCTGTGGCATGGAGATGTCGGGCGAACCGATGGACCTGCTTCGCCGCACCATTGGCGGCTTTGCGCATCATCCGAACTTTGCCGCGGTGCTGATCGTCGGGCTGGGTTGCGAACGCAATCAGTTGAACCTGCTCATGAAAGACCAGGGCCTGAGCGATGGCGCGCGTCTGCATACCTTCGTGATGCAGGACACCGGCGGCACCCGCAAGACCATCGAAGCCGGCATTGCCGCGATCGAAAAACTGCTGCCCGACGCCAACAACGTGAAGCGAGAAACCGTCAGCGCCAGCCACCTGAAGATCGGCCTGCAATGCGGCGGATCGGACGGCTTTTCATCGATCACCGCGAACCCGGCGCTGGGCGCGGCCATGGACATTTTGGTGCGCCATGGCGGCACCGCCATCCTGTCCGAAACGCCGGAAATCTACGGCGTCGAGCACACCCTGACCAGCCGCGCCCGCACGCGGGAAGTCGGCGAAAAACTGGTGGAGCGTATCCGCTGGTGGAAAGAAGAGTATTCGCCCGGCCGGGACGTGCAGATCAATGGCGCGGTCAGCCCGGGCAACCAGATGGGTGGCCTGGCCAATATCTTTGAAAAGTCGCTGGGCTCGTCCATGAAGGGCGGCACGACCGGCCTGATGGAGGTGTACCGCTACGCCGAACGCGTCACACAACCGGGCTTCGTCTTCATGGACACCCCAGGCTTCGATCCCGTGTCGGCCACCGGCCAGATCGCGGGGGCGCCAACCTGATCTGCTTCACGACCGGACGCGGGTCGATGTTCGGCGCCAAGCCGGTGCCGTCGATCAAGCTGGCGACCAACACGCCCATGTACGAACGGCTGACCGAAGACATGGACGTGAACTGCGGAGACATCGTCGACGGCACGGCCACCCTGCAGGAAGTCGGGCAGCGCATTTTCGAGCAGATCCTGCGCACCGCGTCGGGCGAGCGCAGCAAGAGCGAACTGCTGGGGCTGGGCAACCACGAGTTCGTGCCGTGGAACATTGGCGTGGTCAGCTGATCCTGACGGCGCCCGTGTCCAGCAGCCATGCGCGGAATACGTCCATGGCGTGGGTGACCGGCCGGGACTTGAGGCGTGTCAGCCAATAGCCCCCGGTCGAAATGTCCAGATCAAGAGGCCGCACCAGGCGGCCTTGCTGCAGGTCCCGCGCGAACATGCGCGTGGGCAGCAGGGCGACCCCTTCGCCCTGCGCGGCCGCTTCCGCCAGGGTCAGCGACGAATCGAATACCGTGCCCCGCAAGACCGGACACGGCACGCCCGCCTGATCGAACCACCGCGACCATTCATCGGACCGATACGACCGCAGCAGGACTTCGCGCGCCAGGTCGGCGGGACTGCGCACGCGCTCGGCAACCGAGGGCGCACAGGCCGGCGATAACGGTGCATCGAATACGTATTCCGCGTCAGTTCCATGCCATGCCCCATCACCGAAACGGATCGCGTAGTCCAGCCCTTCCCCCGCCAGGTCGACACGATTGTTGTTGGTGAACAGCCGGAAGTCCACGAAGGGGTGCGCCTGCTGAAAGGCCCGCAGGCGCGGCAGCAGCCAGCCGATCGCAAACGTTCCGACTGCGCCCACCGTCAGCACTTCGCGGGCGCGCTGGTCGCTGCATTGCTCGAGGAGACTGGCGATACGCGTGAACGCATCGGTCAGGCCCGGCAGCATGGCCAGGCCTTCATCCGTCAAGGCCAGCCCGCGTGGCAAGCGACGGAACAGCGGCGCCCCCACCCGGTCTTCCAGATTCTTGACGTGCTGGCTGATGGCGGTTTGCGTCACGTTCAACTCGGCCGCGGCCCGCGTGAAGCTCAGGTTGCGCGCGGACGCTTCGAAGGCGCGCAAGGCGTTGAGTGGCAAGTGCATGGTGGCGATGCCCCGGTTTTTCTTGGGTGTGAGCGAGATTATCGTTGATTGCGGCGCCGGTTCGCGGACGCTATCTTCTCGCCTCACCGCCGCATGACGCCTCATGCCCCTGTCACAAACAACGGAGACGACCCATGGACCGACGACATTTTTCCCTGACCGTGGGCGCCGGGCTGCTTGGCCTGGCCACCGGCGGCTGCACCCAGAAAATCTGGGCCAACAGCGGTGCACACCAAGAAGCGGCCGAGGCCGGGCCACACCCGACCGCCAACACGCCCTACGCTGCCAATCCGCGCGCTGCCGACGCGGCCCGACACTTTGCCGCCCTCGAACAGGCAACCGGATGCCGCCTGGGCGTCGGCGTGATCGACACCCACACCGGCATGCAGTACGGCTATCGCCAGGACGAACGTTTCCCCATGTGCAGCACCTTCAAGACCCTGGCGTCGGGATTCGTGCTGCATCGGGTCGACCAGGGACAGGAACGGCTCGATCGCCGCGTGCGGTTCTCCAGCAAGGATCTGGTCGATTACTCGCCTGGCACGGAAAAGCATGCGGGTGGGGAGGGCATGACCGTTTTCGACATCTGCGCGGTCATGACCACGCTCAGCGACAACACGGCAGCCAATCTGATGCTGGCCAGCTTTGGCGGCCCCGCCGGCCTGACCGCCTGGCTGCGGTCCATCGGCGACAAAACGACCCGCCTGGACCGGAACGAGCCCAGCCTGAACAGCGCGATTCCGGGCGACCCGCGTGACACGACCACCCCGGCCGCCATGGCCGCCACGTTGCGGGCGCTGGCGCTGGGATCGGTGCTGTCGGCGGCATCGCGGGAGCAATTCGTGGCGTGGCTGGTGGGGAACCGGACGGGCGATACCCGGCTGCGCGCGGGCGTGCCAGCGGGCTGGACGGTGGGCGACAAGACCGGCACCGGCACCCATGGCACCCATAACGACATTGCGGTGATGTGGCCGGCGGGAAGGCAGGCCGGCGCCGGGCAGGCGGACGGCGGCAAGGCGCCGGGTGGGGCCACGGCGAGAGGCCCGGTGATCGTGACGACCTATCTGACCGAAGCGGCGGCGGCGGCCCCGGCAAGGCGGGACGCGGCCATTGTCGAGGTGGCCAGGTGGGTGGCGGCCTCGGCCAGGTGATCAGGCAGGAAAGGAATGACCGGGACGGCTAGGGACGCGGGAGTCGCCGGACGGAGCGTGCTCCGCGGCAGCGCCCTGATCACCCTGCGGATGTTCAGCGGAGTCACGCGGGTCCAGGACGCGGACACCGCGCGCGATCCCCACGCCCAGAAACACCAGCGTGCCCACGCACACCGCAACCATCAGGATCCACAAGCCGTCCGACATCGTCATTTTCTTATCCAGTGGGGAGGAGCCGTGAAGGGCCCGTTGTCCGTATCCCAGCTTTTATCGACCGAATGAACTAGAACGTTAGAGTTAGTTACGAATTAGTCTTTTCCAAATTTAGCGCGTTCGCCTTGACCGCGCCAGATGTGCAAACCCGGTATCGTTGGGTCCCTGTTGTTATCCCGCGGATTGCCGATGGATACCCGATATGTGCAGAGCTTCATCACCGTGGTCGAATGCGGCTCGCTGGCCGAGGCCGCACGGCGGCTCGACCTGACGCCGGCGGCCATTGCCGCCCGGGTCAAAGCCCTGGAAGAAGACCTGGGCGTCGCGCTCGTCAAACGCGCGGGCCGCAACGTCAAAGCCACCGAGGCCGGCCTCAAGGTCATGGAGCGGGCCCGCCAGGTCCTGCGCGAAGTGCGTGACCTGCATGCCGCCGCCACCGACGACACGCCGCTGGGTGAATTCCGGCTGGGCGCGTCCACGTCGGCCCTGATCGGCCTGCTGCCGCCCGTGCTTCGTCGCGTGTACGACACCCACCCCAAACTGGCCATCTACGTGGAGCCGGGCACATCCCGCGATCTGTATCACCGGACGACGGCGGGCGATCTGGACGCCACCTTGATTGTCGAACCCCAGTTCGCGATTCCCAAGGAATACGAATGGCGCCTGCTGGCCGAAGAACCGCTGGTGGTGCTGGCACCCGCCCATCTGGCCGATCACGATGCGCACGCCGTGATGGCGAGCGAACCCTTCATTCGGTACGACCGGTCGGTGTGGGGAGGCAGGATGGCCGATCGCTACCTGCGCCAGCATGGCATCCGGCCGCATGAACGGCTGGAAATCGATGGGCTGATGGCCATCTCGTCCATGGTCGCGCAGGGCCTGGGCGTGTCGCTGGTGCCGGACTGGGCGCCAGCCTGGCTCGACACCTTGCCGCTGGTCAAGCTGCGCCTGCCCGATCCCGCGCCGGTGCGGCGCATGGGGTTGTTATGGGCCGGCCGGGCGCCGCATGCACAACTGGCGCGGGTGTTTTACGCCTGTGCGCAGGCGCAGTTGGAATTGCCGGGCTAAGGCAGCCCGGGGATCGACGCCGGGGAACGTCCGCCGGCGCGCCCGCGCCAGTGACGAACCGGCCCCGAACGGCTTACCACCCCGCTTGCGCAGCCCTTCCGCCGTGGCGGCGTCCGCCGGTTTTGCCAGCAAGCCGCCGCGGCCGTTGAACAGCACCGTGTAGTGCGCGTTGTCGAACATGGGCATCCACGTCGCGCTGCCGAACTGGGCGTCGACGAAGGGCAGCCAGGTCGGGAATCGTTTCTTGAGCGACCAGAGATCGGGCGCCGCTGCATTACCGAGTTCATAGGCGGAGCGAGGCGCGGTGCGTTCCTGCTCGATGGCGTCATAGCGGCCCGACAGACGCTCCAGCCGATACAAGGAAGGCACGCCGGCCAGCGCGGCTGGCAACTGCCAGCGCAAGACGCGGGCGTCCATCATCCAGGCATCCCCGTTGATCGTGAATTCATGCACGGCGGGCGGCGCGCCGATCACGTCATGGCTGTTGAGCGTGACCGTTGCCACGAACTGCTGCGGACCTTGCTGCTTGAGGGTGATCACTGCGACGGGCTCGTCGTCGAACAGTTGCAGATAGCGGTAGACGGTAAAGCCCAGGAAGGCCGAAAGCAGCCCCGTCAACAGGACCAGCAAGCCGATGAACCGGCGTACCGGCTTCAGGCGGGGACCGCCCTCGCGGCGGGGCCGGCGCCCACCGAAAAGCCACGTCGATCCGATCAGGATCAGCACCAGGGCGACGGCGGCAAGGGCAACAAACGGTGAGATCTCGGGCATATGCTCGCTGTGTGGGTTCAAGAAGGTATCAAAAGAACGGTCAGTGCCGGGCGAGCACGCTATCGATCACCCCGTCTGTGGCCTCGTCACTCGGCCGATCCCTGTAGCAATGATGGCACTGCCACCGCGCGGCCGATGCGTCGTCCGGCATCGATCACCAGGTCGTTCAGCTGCGCCTTGTTGACCAGGTCGTAGCGCTGCTTGCGCAGCACCGCGGCGACCGCGGCCAGGATGGCGCCTTCGCCATCGAACACCGGCGCGGCCACGGCCACCACACCCGGATCCAGTTCGCCGATCGACACCGCAAATCCCTGCTTGCGGATCGTGGTCCAGCTTGCGCGGCGTTCGGCCAGGTCATCGGGCGGAGGATCCTGGGCCGCCATGCCGCGTTGATAGATACGTTGCTGCTGGGCGCGGGGCAGCCAGGCCAGCAGGCACTTGGACAGCGCTCCGCGCAGCAACGGCATGGGCCGGCCCCGGCCATAGCTCAGGCTCATGCCTTCCGGCCCGGCATGATGGTGCGTCGTCACGAAGTGGTCGCCGTAGCACGCCGCCAGCGTGGCGTCGCCGCCCGTGGCCAGGACCAGATCGGCCATGACCGGTTTGGCGGCGCCCAGCACCGGATCGGCTTCACGCATCGAATAATCCAGCTCGATGATGCGCGGCCCCAGCCCGTAGGCGCCCACCCCTATACGCGCGATCAGCCCCGCACGCACCAATTCTGCAATGTAGCGATAGCCGGTCGGCTGCGAATACCCAAGGCGTGCGCAGATCGTGTCGGCGTCCAGCGTCGGCACGTTCTTCTCGAACAGGGTCAGCACGGCAAGCATGCGGGTCAGGCTGGACATGGCGGGTCAGTGATCCAGCTTGTGTTCGACCAGCAGTTGCGTGCAGTCGGCCATCAGCTGTTCGGCCAGCGGCGGTCGCTCGCCCCCTTCAAAGGCCTGGCGCAGCGCCGCGCACAGCATCGCGATATGTTCCGGCGCCTGGGTGCGGACCAACTGCTTGTAGAAGCGGCTGGAATAACTGAGGAAACGCGCCCGCGTGATCAGGCTGACGTTGCGGTCATTCTTGTCCAGCCAGCGTGACAGCACGCTTGAATGATCGTCATCAGGCATGTCGCGGCCGGTGCGCTGCCGGTCCAGCAAGGGCGCGGCCACGAGGACGAACATCAGGAGCCGGCGGTCCTGGGGCGTAAGAGTGGTCGTAAACATGCAGCAGGGGCCTCATACGACGCGGCGGCACCTCCGCCGCGTAGGGTGACACTGTAACCCCTGGCGGAAACGCCCTTGGTTGAGCAATGCCGCAGCCGGCAACGACCACGCCCTTTAAATCACTAGATAGTTAACTAAGCGGGACGGCGCGATCACGGATCGGCCCCTCGCCCACCTGGATGATCCCGCGATCACCTTCACGCACACACCGTATGACCCTTAAGGGTATCTCCTGATCCAGCGACCGCAGGTACGGATTGACGTCAACTGCCCCGCTGCTGATAATTAACTTAACGGTGAATTAAAAGACAAGACAGCGAGGCTTCCGCATGCCGGGGCGCCTTGAGCGACGCCGTAGCATCCATCCACAGGAGACAGCATGAACTTCATCCGTGCCACCGTCGGCGCGCTGGCGTGCCTGACGGCAGCTCTGCCGTTTGCCGCGAGCGCCCAAGGCGACTACCCCAACAAACCGGTGCGCGTGATCGTGCCCTTCACGGCCGGCAGCACCACCGACATCATCGCCCGCGCCATTACCGACAAACTGGGCGCCAGCATGGGCCAGACCTTCGTGATCGACAATCGCGGCGGCGCCAGCGGCACGATCGGCCAGGCCGCGGTCGCCAGTGCGCCAGCCGACGGCTATACGATCATGATTCATTCGTCGTCCCACACGGTCAACCCGTCCACTTTCGCGAAGCTGCCCTTCGATACGGTGCGCGACTTTGCCGCGGTCACGCCGATCTCGTCGTTGCCGAACGCCCTGGTGATTTCGCCCTCCAAGAACATCAAGACCTTGCAAGACCTGGTCGCCACCGCGCGCGCCAAACCGGGCAGCCTCAATTTCGCCTCCGCCGGCCAGGGTAGCGCCACCCACCTGAACGCCGAAAAGTTCAAGATGGCGGCCAAGATCGATGCCACCAATATCCCGTTCAAAGGCTCGGCCGAAGCCGTCAGCGAAGTGCTCGCCGGGCGCGTCGACTACTACTTTTCGCCCATCGCTCCGGTCATAGGCCAGATCAAGGAAGGGCATCTGCTGGCGCTGGCGGTCGGATCGCCCAAACGGTCGGCCGCGCTACCCGACGTGCCAACGACCGCCGAAGCCGGCGTACCTGGGTCGGAATTCAACTTCTGGATCGGCATGATGGTCCCGGCCAAGACGCCGCGCGAGATCGTCAATCGCCTGAATGACGAAGTCGTGAAGGCGCTGGCCTCGCCCGAAGTCAAGGAACGGTTCGCCAAGCTTGGCGCGGATGCGTGGACCATGAAGCCCGAAGCGTTCGATGCCTACATCAAGGAAGAAATCGACGCGAACGCCAAGCTGGTGAAGGCGGCGGGAATCGCGCAGATGTAGTTGCCGATGGCAACTTGCTGGCGGCGGCAAGCTGGCAGCAAACACGGGCTTGGCAACCTGCAAGCCGAAGCGCTACGCGTGCTTCGCGTCTTTCGCAACCGGCCCTTGGCAAGTTGCAACGATACAAGCACGGGCATTCCGGCACAGCGACTCGAAGCGGGCAGATCGGCAATCGACTGCCCGCTTCGTCATGCCACTTCGGCCGACGGCTCCACGTCCGGGTGCCAGCCCGATGCGCTCATGACGTTGCGGCCGACATCCAGCATATGCGCGCGCATGGCCGAAAAAACGCCCGGCGCATCACCCGCTTCCATCAGCGCGAGCAGTTCATCGTGATGCCGCCCGGTGTCTTTCGTGAAAGGCAGGTTGCGGTAGGTGGCGTGACGCACGCGGTGCACGTGCCACATCAGGTGTTCATGGATATCGATCAGCGCCGGGTTGCCCGACTCGATCACAATGCGCCGGTGGAATTCGTCATTGACCTTGATGTACGCCGCCGCGTCGCCCGCATTGACCGCGGCGTCCATCTTGGCGACCAGCTTCTTGAGCTTGGCCAGGAACATGGGCGACCGATCGCGCGTCGCCTTCTCGGCCGCGGTGGCCTCGAGCACGGCCAGGATGTCGAAGGTGCCTGAGATATCGGCGGCCTCCGGCTTGGTGACAACCGCGCCCACGTGGGGAATCAGTTCGACCAACCCTTCCGATTCCAAGACACGCAAGGCGTCGCGCATGGGCGTGCGCGACACGCCAAACTGTTCGCACAGCACGGGTTCGATCAAACGTTCGCCTGGCTTCCATCGCCCTTCGACGACGTCCTGACGCAGGCGTGGCAGGATCTGGGACACCATTGAAGAACGCGCGACGATGCGTTCGGTAAGCTTGGTCTCGTTCTTTTTCGGCATGACTGATACGGCTTCCAGACCACGGCGCGGCTAGGTGGCGCGCGGTCTCGCAGGCTGGCAGTTTACCGCAAGCATGGGTGGCCGATCGGCCCCGCAAAGGGTTTCGGCGCCTCGCGTGCACGCGTTGGATGGTGTCATCGCATAGGCGCCGGGCCGGGCCTTCGACGTGCCAGGAGCATACGAAAAAACCCGTTGACGACACCCCGGGATCGTATACGATATACCGAAAAATCGGTTGGAGAGAGACACTCAGGCTGCCGGCGCCGGGCCGGTCATTCGCAGTTCGGGAGTTGAAAAGATGCGTGTCTCACTCAATCAAGACCTGCCGTCCGCCGGCCGGCGCCTTGTTCTCGGCGCCGCCGCGCTCAGCCTGCTGGCCTGTGGCTTGGGCCTCGGTCCAGCCGCGCTTGCCCAGTCGCCCTACCCCAGTCGCCCAGTCCGTCTGGTCGCGCCGTTTGCCCCGGGCGGCGCGCTCGACATGATCGCGCGCGGTGTCGCGCAGTCGTGGTCGGATCAGATGGGGCAGACTTTCCTGGTCGATAACCGCGCCGGCGCGGCCGGCATCATCGGATCGACCTATGTGGCGCGCGCCGAACCCGATGGCTACACCCTTCTGCTTGGATCGACCACGACGCACGGCATCAACCCGTCGCTATACAAGACCATCTCGTACGCCCCCGCCGACTTCGCGCCCGTGTCCCTGATCGCAACGATCCCGCACGTGCTGGTCGTCAACCCGTCGCTGGGCGTCAACTCCTTTCAGGAATTGCTGGCCTATATCAAGAGCCATCCGGGTGCGACCTTCGGCTCGGCGGGCATCGGGTCACCGCACCATCTGGCGGGTGAAATGCTCAAGTCCATGACGGGTATCGAAGCGACGCACGTGCCCTACAAAGGCTCGGCTCCCGCGCTGGCCGACCTGCTCGGTGGCCAGATCACGTTCGTCTCGGTCGAATACACCGCGGCGGCGCAGTTCATCAACAGCGGCAAGCTGAAGGCGATCGCCATCGCCACCCACGACCGCGTCCCCGGACTGAACGTGCCGACCTATCGCGAACAAGGTCTGCCGGGGTTTGAAGTCACGGCCTGGTATGGCATCTATGCCCCGGCCAAGACCCCACCCGACATCGTCGAAAAACTGGCTGCGGGCGTGTCCAAGAGCGTGCAGGATCCCGCCTTCCGGGACCGCCTGATCTCTCTGGGCGCGACCCCGGTCGGCAGCACGCCCGCCGACATGGCCGTCTTTCAAAAGAAGGAACTGGCGCTGTGGTCCAAAGCCATCAAGGACTCGGGTACTACCGCGCAATGACACCCGGGCCCAACGCTTTGCAGCCAGGTAAAGCGGCGCCTCTCGCGCAGCCCCGGACGCGTGCGGCAGCCTTGGCGCCGCATCTCTCAATGACTCGCGCGGCAGCCCGCGCCGCGCATCAGGAGCCCTGATGGACTCGACCCATCCCCTTCGGCCGCATGGCATCACCTGGCCCGCACAAGGCGTCAGCCGCGTGCCCTTCAAGATTTTCAGCGACGAAAGCCTGCACGCCGAAGAACAGGAAAAGCTCTTCAAGGGTGACATCTGGAGCTTTGTCGGACTCGACATCGACGTGCCCAACGTCGGTGATTACAAGACGTCCACCGTAGGCGAAACGCCCGTGGTGCTGGTGCGCAGCGCCGACGACCGGTTCAGTGTGGTCGTCAACCGCTGCGCGCACCGCGGCGCCACCCTGTGCATCGAAGAACGCGGCAGCGCCAAACGTTTTACCTGCGTGTATCACAACTGGTCGTACGACCTGGAAGGGCAGTTGAAAACCGTGGCCTTCCACCGCGGCGTGGCGGGCGTCGGCGGCATGCCGGAAGACTTCGACAAATCGAAGCACAACCTGCGCGCGCTGCGTGTCGAGGTCTTCAACGGCCTGGTGTTCGCGACCTTTTCCCACACCGTCGAACCGCTGCGGGATTTTCTTGGCCCGCGCATGTGCGAGCACATGGAACGCATCTTCCACCGCAAGATCCGCATTCTGGGAAGCTACTCGCAGGTCATGCACAACAATTGGAAGCTGTACATGGAGAACGTCAAGGACTCCTACCACGCCAGCCTGCTGCACTTGTTCTTCACCACCTTCAAGCTGAATCGCCTGTCGATGCGCGGGGGCCTCGTCATGGAAGGCGACGGCGGCCATCACATCAGCTTCTCGCAGATGGCGTCGGACACCGGCGCGGGCTACGACGACAGCACCCTGCGCGCGCAAGACGACGAGTTTAAGCTGCATGACCCCAGCCTGCTGAAAAGCTGGCAGGAGTTCGACGACGGCATCACCCACGCCATCCAGGGCATCTTTCCCAACCTGGTGATCCAGCAGATCCAGAACTCGCTGGCCATTCGCCTGCTGGTGCCCCAGGGCCCGGAAAAGTGCGAACTGGTCTGGATCCTGTTCGGCTATGAAGACGACACGCCTGAACAAACGGACATCCGCATCGCGCTGGGCAACCTGGTCGGACCGGCGGGCCTGGTGTCGCTTGAAGACGGCGTCATCGGCAATTTCGTTCAGCGGGCGCTCCACAACGAGACCGACGGCGAAACGGTGCTGGAGATGGGCGGCCGCACGGTCGAAAACCAGGAATCGCGTGTCAGCGAAGCGTCGGTGCGCGGCTTCTGGCAGCGCTATCGCAAGCACATGGACCTGTGATGCCGCACGACGCCGCCCCCACGCCCCCATCACAACCGACTGGAGACCGCCGTTGACCTCCCCCGCCGACCGCGACGCCATCACGGCGCTGATCCACGACTACGTGTTCTGCATCGACGACGGCCGCTATGAAGACTGGCCCGAGCTGTTCGTGGACACCTGCCGCTACCGCATCGCCACCCGCGAAAGCGAAGACCGCAACCTGCCCCTGGGCATCCTGTATTGCTCCAGCAAAGGCATGCTGCTGGACCGCGTGTCGGCGCTGCGCAAGGCGAACATTTTCGAGCCGCACCGGTACCGGCATCTGCTCGGGCCGACGCGCTTCCTTGGCACGGACGACGACGGAATGCATCGCGCCGTGACCGGCTTCGCGGTGATCCGCATCATGCAGAACGGCACGACGGACCTGTTCCTGTCGGGGCAGTATGAAGACCGGATCCAGCTCGAGGGGGAAGCGGCACGGTTCAAGGAAAGGGCGGTGGTGCTGGATTCGAAGAAGATCGATACGTTGATTGTGTTGCCGGTGTAGGGCGGCAGCGCGGGCGCACGCCAGGGTTGTCGGCCCTCCCGACATGACAGCTTCCTGTCAGGAAACCCTGCACGGCACTCGGACATTTAGGAGAACGATTCGTATTTCCCCTAGAATCGACGGCGCGTTTTTCTTCTGTCCCTGCTTTACAGGATCTGCCTCATGACCCTTACCGTTACCGCCCGCGCGCGTCTGCTCCGCTTCACCGCCGTAGCCGTCGCCGCGTCGGCCGCCTTGACCGCGCCCGCGCTCAAGGCCGAAGAAGTCAGCCTCTATACGACCCGCGAGCCCGCGCTGATTCAGCCGCTGCTCGACGCGTTCAGCAAGCAGAGCGGCATCAAGGTGAATACGGTGTTCGTCAAGGACGGCCTGCTGGAACGCGTGAAGGCCGAGGGCGCGCGGTCGCCGGCCGACGTACTGATGACGGTGGACATCGGCAACCTGGTCGACCTGGTCGAAGGCGGCGTGACCCAGCGCGTGAAGTCGACGGCGCTGGATGCCGCCGTACCGGAAAACCTGCGCGACCCGGCAGGCCAGTGGTATGCGCTGTCGCTGCGCGACCGGGTGCTGTATGTGGAAAAAGATCTGCCGGTGCAGACCTTCACCTATGAAGCGCTGGCCGATCCGAAGTGGAAGGGCAAGGTCTGCATTCGCGCGGGCCAGCACCCGTACAACACGGCGCTGGTGGCCGCCAAGATCGCGCATGATGGCGTGGCCGTGACCGAAACGTGGCTGCGCGGCGTCAAGGCCAACCTGGCGCGCAAGGCCACCGGCGGCGACCGCGACGTGGCGCGCGACATCCTGGGCGGCATCTGCGATATCGGCCTGGCCAACGCGTATTACGTGGGCCACATGAAAAACTCCGCGCCGGGTACCGACGGCCGCAAGTGGGGCGACGCCATCAAGGTGGTGCGGCCGACCTTTGCCAACGGCGGCGGCACGCACGTGAACGTGTCGGGCGCCGCGGTCGCCAAACATGCTCCGCACGCCGCCAATGCGGTCAAGTTGATGGAATACCTGGTGTCCGACGCGGGTCAGGCCCTGGTTGCTCGCGTCAACTATGAATACCCGGTGCGCGCCGGTATCGCGCTTGATCCGGTCATGGCATCGCTGGGCCCGCTCAAAGTCGACCCGCTGTCGGTGGCCGAGATTGCGCGTCATCGCAAGCAGGCCAGCGAACTGATCGACAAGGTCGGGTTCGACAACTGATCTTGGCCTGGTCTCAACGAAAGCTGCTTCGGCCCGAACGGGGCCGTGCCGCCGCGATCGTCACGGCGGTCATCGCCCTGATCGTGCTGTCGCCCATTGCGACGCTGGCCTGGTTCGCGCTGGATACCGACCTGGCGCACTGGTCGCACCTTGCCAGCTATGTGCTGCCCCAGGCCCTGGCCAACACCCTGTTGCTGCTGACCGGCGTCGGGGTGCTGGTGGTCATGTTGGGGACGGGCAGCGCATGGCTGGTCACCGCCTATACCTTTCCAGGCCGTCAGGCGCTGACCTGGGCGCTGCTGCTGCCGCTGGCGGTGCCTACCTATATCGTCGCGTTCGCGTATCTGGATCTGCTGCACCCGATCGGTCCCGTGCAGATGGCGCTGCGGGCGGTGCTGGGCTTTGACAGCCCTCGGCAGTTCCGCTTGCCCGACCTGCGATCGCTGCCCGGCGCCATCTTCGTGCTGGGCTTCGTGCTGTATCCCTACGTGTACCTCAGCACGCGGGTGATGTTCATGAGCCAGGCCGCCAGCCTGATGGAAGCGGCGCGCACCCTGGGCGCAACGCGCGCCGAGGCCTTTCGCCGGGTCGCGTTGCCGATGGCGCGCCCGGCGATTGCCGTGGGACTGAGCCTGGCATTGCTTGAGACCCTCAACGATATCGGGGCGTCGGAATTCCTGGGCGTGCCGACGCTGACGGTGGCTGTGTATACGACATGGATCACCCGATCGGACCTGGCGGGCGCGGCCCAGCTGGCCTTGACCACGCTGGCGATCATCGTGGCGCTGATCCTGCTCGAACGTCACGCGCGCCGCCGACAACGCTACGCCAATACGCAACGCATGCGCCCCATGCCGCCCCGGCCGCTGCGGGGCGCGCGCGCGGCGCTTGCCCTGGCCCTGGGCATGATCCCGGTCGTCGTTGGCTTCGTGGCGCCGGTGTCGTATCTGGCGGCCGAGACCTGGACCCGGCTGCACCGGGTCGGTGGCGTATCCGACGCGTTGCTGGGCGGCCTGCGCAATACCTTGACGGTCGCGCTGGCCGCCACGGTGCTGACGGTCGCCTGCGGACTGGTCATCGGCTGGGCAAGCCGCACGTTGCGTGAAGGCGGTGGCATGGACCCGGTACGCGCCTGTGCCCGTGTCGCCAGCCTGGGGTATGCCGTGCCGGGCACCGTGCTGGCGATCGGGCTGATGACGCCGTTCATTGCCATCGATCGCCTGCTGGGCGCCGCATTCGGCACCTCGGGGCTGGTCGTGATGGGGTCGGTCACTGCGCTGGTCATCACCTGCACCATCCGCTTCCTGGCGATTTCGGCGGGTAGCGTGGACGCCGCGCTGACCCGCATTCCGCCTTCGCTGGAACAGGCGTCCCGCCTGCTGGGCGAGACGGCCGGCGGCACGTTGCGCCGGGTGCACCTGCCCCTTCTGCGGCCCGCCCTGGCCGCGGCGGCGCTGCTGGTGTTCGTGGATACCATGAAGGAATTGCCCGCCACGCTGCTGCTGCGTCCGCTCAATTTCGATACGCTGGCCACCTGGCTGTATGCCGAAGCCGCCCGCGGCACGTATGAAGAAGGCGCGGTCGCCGCGCTGCTGATCGTGCTGGCGGGCCTGCTGCCCGTCATGTTGCTGGCGCGCACCCAATTGAAGATAGGCCGTTGACCATGTCCTTTGCTCCCGCACACCCCGCGCCGCCCGCCGCGCCTGCGCTCAGGCTGGAAAACCTGTTCCTGGCCTACGACACGCCGCAGGGCGAGCGCAGCGTGGTGTCGGACTTTTCGTTGGACCTGGAACGCGGCGCGATCGGCTGCCTGCTGGGTGCATCGGGCTGCGGCAAGTCCACCGTGCTGCGCGCCATTGCCGGCTTCGAACCGGTGCGCGGAGGCCGCATCCTGCTCGATGGCGAAGTGCTGTCTTCGCCGACCGAACAGCGCGCGCCCGAGTTGCGGCGGGTGGGCATGATGTTCCAGGACTACGCGCTCTTCCCCCATCTGACGGTCGGGCAGAACGTCGGCTTTGGCCTGCGCCGCCGGCCAGCGCGCGAACGCGCGATGCAGGTGGCCGCCATGCTGGACATGGTGGGCCTGCCCGCCGCCGCCGACAGCTACCCGCATGAACTGTCGGGCGGCCAGCAGCAGCGGGTGGCGCTGGCCCGTTCGCTGGCCGCGTCACCCGATCTGCTGTTGCTGGACGAGCCCTTCTCCAACCTCGATGTCGACACGCGCGAGCACCTGGCATTCGAAGTGCGCGACATTCTGAAATCGTCCGGCCACACGGCCATTCTGGTCACGCACAACCAGGCGGAAGCCTTCGCGCTGGCCGACCGGATCGGCGTGATGGCAGGCGGGCAATTGCGGCAATGGGATTCGCCGTATAACCTGCACCATCGGCCGGCCGACACCTTCGTCGCCGACTTCATCCGCCGCGAATCGCTGGTCCGCCAGCGCGACGCCGCCCTCGCCCGACAGGGATAGAGTCCACCATGCGCCTGCTGCTGATCGAAGACGAACCGAAACTGGCGGCGTCCCTGTGCCAGGGGCTGAGCGAAGCAGGCTATCTGGTCGACATTGCGCACGACGGCCTGCAGGGCCGCTACCTGGCCATCGAAGGCCAATACGATCTGATCGTGCTGGATGTGATGTTGCCCGGCCTGGATGGCTTCGACGTGCTGGCCGACCTGCGCAAGAAGAAGACGACGCCCGTGCTGATGCTGACCGCGCGCGACCAGGTCGAAGACCGGGTGCGCGGCCTGCACGGCGGCGCCGACGATTACCTGGTCAAGCCCTTTGCCTTTTCGGAACTGCTGGCCCGGGCGCACGCCCTGATGCGGCGGGGGCCGGCGGCAGCCTGGCCGAACCCGCCCGCGCGCGGCTGTCCGACGTCGAACTGGACCCGCGCCGCCGCAAGGCGTTTCGGGCCGGCCGCCAGATCGACCTGACCGCGCAGGAATTCATGCTGCTGGCCTATTTCCTGAAACGCCAGGGCGAAGTGCTGTCCCGCCGCGAACTGGCCGAACAGCTCTGGAACATGACGTTCGACAGCGATAACAACGTCATCGACGTCGCGGTGCGCCGCCTGCGCCTGAAGCTCGACGAACCTTTCGACGACAAGCTGCTGCACACCGTGCGCGGCATGGGCTACGTGCTCGAACGGCGCGGACCGTGAGGCGTTCGCTGGCCGGGCGGCTGGCGGCTGCCCTGGCCCTGGTGTCCCTGCCCATTTTCGTAACGATCGGCGTGTCCTTGCACAGCGGTTTCGAAACGCGCCTGATCGCGGCCGACCACGACCAGTTGCAGACCAAGTCCCGCCTGCTGCTGCAACTGATGGACGAGGCGCATGCCGACAACACGCCGGAGTCGTCCTATCGGCGCGTGAACGACATGATGCGCGGCCAGGAAGACATGGATGTCACCTGGTTGCCCGGCCCGGCCGAGGCCACCGCCGTGCCCCTGGGTCAGCCCTACCGCCGGCAGGGCGAAGACGGCGTCATGCGCGACGCCGTCGACATTGCGCTTACCCATGGCCCGATCGCGCGCGCCCGCCTTGAAGTCGACACCCGCTATCGCGAAGCCCGCCTGGAACGGTATGCCACGGTGCTGCTGGGCGCCGGACTGGCCGGCGTGCTGCTGACCTCCCTGCTGGGAGCCCTGGCCGCGCACTGGGTGGCGGGCAACCTGCGCCGGCTGTCGGCCGAAGCTCGCGCCATCACGATCGGTGGCCGGCTCGACACCCGGCATGTGGATGACGAACTGGGCGATCTCGTGGCCGCGTTCAATGACGCGCTGGGCAAGCTCGACAACGCCTACCGGCAAATGGAAGGTTTTGGCGCGGACGTGGCGCATGAACTTCGGTCGCCCCTGGCCAGCGCCATCAATGGCGCGCAGGTCACCTTGTCGGCCCCCCGCTCGGCAGACGCGCTGCGCGATGCGCTGGCGTCGAATCTTGAAGAAATGGAGCGGGTGGCGGCCATCGTCAATGACATGCTGTTCCTGGCGCGCGCGGACCAGGGAGAACGCGCGCGGTCGCTGGAACGGGTGGACCTTGCCGACCTGGTCGACGGCGTTCTGGCCTATTGCGGCCCCCTGCTGGACGATGCGGGCGCCACGGCCCAACGCATCGGGCAGGCTAGCGCCGTCTGCAACCCGGCCCTGATTCGCCGCGCCATCGCCAATCTGGTAACCAACGCGGTGCGCCATGCCGACGGCGCCCGTCAGATAACGGCCCGCGTCGAGGCGCTGCCTGGCGCGGTGCGCATTTCCGTTTTCAATACCGGCCATCCGGTGTCGCCCGAGTTGGCCTTGCGGATGTTCGACCGGTTCTACCGCGCCGATGCGTCCCGATCGGCCCACGGCGACGCGGCTCGCCACGGCCTTGGCCTGGCGATCGTGCGCGCCGTCGCGCACATGCACGGCGGCAAGGCCTGGGCCGAAGGCAAGCTGCGCGACGCCGACGGCAAGGGCGTGGAGGGAACGATGGTGGGCATCGAGTTGCCCGGCGCGTTGTCGTCCGGCCAGCAACGTTTGCGGGCCGTGTAAAGGACGTGCGCAACGCGGTGCGGCGCGTCAACCCCGGGTTTTCGGCGATACTAGCGGGTTGACACGCCGCGCGACCCCGCGCGCGCCAGGTCTTTCCCCAGGATAAGTCCATGGATTACCGCTTTTCTGACCACTTCAAGGACGAGCCGCTCGACGACGCGACGCGCGACTATCTGTTCCAGGATTTCGACGCCGAGGATCCCGAAGAAATCAAGGCGCGCGCCTTTTTCAAGGAACGCGGCGCGAAGTTCGACTTCACGGTGGTCGGCGTCGATGTCTATGACGGCGTCAACGATGACGCGTTGATCATCGAAAAGTTTGAAAAGACGCTCAAATCCGGCGCCCATGATGCCGAGTTCGAACGCCTGTACCGGCATCGGGTGTATGTGACCATCATCCGGCAGTCCGGCAAGATCATCGGCTTTGACGAAAGCGCGATTCCCGAGGACTGATCGGGGCACGATGGCTCAGCAGGCCATCGCTTCAGAGCATGTGAAATGACCTACGCAGTAAAAGAAATCTTCTATACCTTGCAGGGCGAGGGCGCCAATGCCGGCCGCGCGGCCGTGTTCTGCCGCTTCGCCGGCTGCAACCTGTGGTCGGGCCGCGAGTCCGACCGCGCCGCCGCCGTCTGCACTTTCTGTGACACGGATTTCGTCGGCACCGACGGCACGCTGGGCGGCAAATATCCGCAGGCGGACGACCTGGCCGACATCATCCACAGCCAGTGGCCCGATGCGCCGCGCGGCATCCCGCTGGTCGTGCTGACCGGCGGTGAACCCCTGCTGCAGGTGGACACGGCTCTGATCGACGCCTTGCACGCGCGCGGCTTTGAAATCGCGGTGGAAACCAACGGCACCGTGGCGGCGCCCGACGGCATCGACTGGATTTGCGTCAGCCCAAAAAGCACGGCCCCGCTGAACCAGACCCGCGGCACGGAATTGAAAGTCGTGGTGCCGCAGGCCGAAGTGGACCTGCTGGCGCTCGAAGCCCTGCCCTTCGACCATTATTTCGTCCAGGCCATGGACGGCCCTGACCAGGCAAAGAACGTGCAGTGGGCCATCGACTGGTGCATGCGGCACCCGATGTGGCGCCTGAGCGTGCAATCCCACAAAGTGATCGGCATACGATGAAGTACGAGTTGACCCAGGAGTTCTATTTCGAAGCGGCGCATACCCTGCACCGCGAGATCGAGACCGACTCCAGCCTGCGCATCCACGGGCATACCTACCATGCCGACGTCACGGTCGCCGGCACGCCCGACCCGGTGTCCGGCATGCTGATCGACCTTGGGCACTTCCGCGCCGCACTGGCCGGCGTGCGCGAACAGCTAGATCACCGCCTGCTGGACGAAGTGCCCGGCCTGGCGCTGCCTACGCTGGAAGGGCTGTGTACGTTCATTGCCACGGCGCTTCAGCCTGCCTTGCCGGGTCTGGCGCGGGTCACGGTCGCGCGCCGCGCGTCCGGCGACCGGTGCACGCTGCACCTGTAGGTTACGCCGAGGGGGTATTGCCCGACCGAGCGGGAGCCGTGCCGGCTTCCACCGGGCTTTCCGGAGCGGCCGCCGGGGCGCCTGGCGTCGCCGCGGCAACCTGGGCGGCGGAAGTCCTTGCCGCCAGCGTCGTGGCCTCGGTTTGCGCCAGCAAAGCCCGCACCGCATCGTCGCTACTGTCGTTGACAGTCAATTCCAGGTAGATCGCCATTGCCGTCAGCGGCGTGGGCGATTCGACGTGGAGCGCGGCCAGGGCGGCAGCTCTTTCGAAACGGGGGAGGTCATTGGCAAATCCGGCAAATGAATGGACGGCAAGCGGGCTGGCAGTGTGCGCCAACTTCTCGCGGGTGCCCATACGGGGTTACCGATGCAGGTTAACCGAGGCCAGCGTCTGGGTGGGGCTCCCGGGCGCGGCCTACAGATTTGGTAACCCTTCGGTTTACGAAACGTCGCTTTTCGGGATCATTCAGGTGTCTTAGGATCCTGGCCATGACGACATCCCCCTCTTCCCGACGCGGGCCCCTGACGGGCATCCGCGTGCTCGACCTGAGCGCCTACATCGCCGGCCCCTACGGCTGCACCCTGCTTGCCGACCAGGGCGCCGAGGTCATCAAGATCGAACCCCCGTGGGCGACAATCTGCGCAAATACCCGTCGACGCTCGAAGCCGAAAGCCGCGCGTTCCTGGGCGTGAACCGCAGCAAGCTGGGCATCGCGCTCGACCTGAAGCAGCCGGCCGCGATGGACGTGCTGCGCGATCTGGTCCGTGATGCCGACGTGCTGGTGCATAACTTCCGGCCCAACGTCCCGCCGCGCCTGGGCATCGACTACGACACGCTGCGCGCCATCAATCCGCGCCTGATCTATTGCGCCGTCACAGGGTACGGAGAAACCGGACCGCTCAAGGACAAGGCCGGGTACGACCAGGTTCTGCAGACCATGACCGGCATGTGCGTGCTGCAGGGCAAGCAGGACGGACCGCCCGAGATCCTGTACGGATCCATCGTGGATTACTACGCGGCCTCCTTGCTGGCGGGCGCCGTGGCGTCGGCCCTGTTCGAACGCGAGCGCAGCGGCGAAGGCCAGTACGTGGGCGTTTCCCTGCTGCGCAGCGCGCTGGCGCTGCAATCGGCACGCATGGTGTGGGCCGAAGGCGAACCAAAAGACGTGGGCCGCGACATGCGGTCGGGTGGCATCACCGGCATCCACCCCACCCGCGATGGCTACATCTACATTTCGGCCAACACCCCGCACTTCTGGAAAGCGCTGTGCCTGAAAACCGGGCTGGACGACCTGCTGACCGGCGATCGTTACGACTCCGTGCGCAAGCGCGCGCAGCATCACACCGAAATCGTGCCCAGGCTGCACGCGGCATTGCAGGCCCGGTCCGCCCTGGAATGGGAAGCCCTGTTCGGTGAAGAAGTGCCCTGCTCGGCCGCCCGGTCGGTCGAGGACATGTTTGACTTTCCGCAAGTGCAGGCCGAGGACATGGTGGCCGTATTCGAGCACTCGTCGCTGGGCACCTATCGCGGCTTCAAACGCGCGATGGTGCACGGCCGCACGCCCGGCCCCGAGCCGTTCGCCGCACCGACGCTGGGCCAGCATTCCGACGCCGTGCTGAAGCTGGCCGGCCGCAGCGATGCGGAAATCGCGGCCCTGCGCGCCAGCGCCGCGGTGCTGTGACGGAGGCGGGTGGAAAGTTGTCGGATGCAACGTTGACAGACGCAACGTTGACGGCGGCAACCGTTGCGGATGGCCACTCTCATGCGGCTGCCGATGCGATCGACCCGGCGCTGGCGTGCGATGCGCACATGCACATCTACGATCCGGCCTTTCTGCCGACAGGCGCGCCGCCCTTGCCCGTGTCAGGAACGGTCGACGCCTATCGCCGCGTCCAGCCCGTGATCGGCACGCGCCGCACGGTGGTGGTCACGCCGCGCAACTTCGGCACCGACAACCGTGTCACCCTGGACGCCATCCAGGCCCTCGGCAGCGAGCGCACCCGCGGCGTGGCGGTGGTGCGCAATGACGTTACCGATGCGCAATTGTTGGCCCTGCACGACGGCGGGGTCCGTGGCATCCGCTTCACGCTGTACACGCCGGCGCACGCGGTGGTCGGCTTCGACATGGTGGAGCCGCTGTCGCGGCGCGTGCACGAGCTGGGGTGGCATGTGCAGTTGCATTGGACGGCCGCGCAGATCGTTGAACATCAAGCCCTGGTGCGGCGTCTGCCTTCCGCCATCGTCTTCGATCACCTGGGGCGGCTGCCGGTGAACTGCGGCGTGAACCATCCGGCATTCGGCATCATTCGGCGCGAACTGGACGGGGGCAAGGCCTGGCTCAAGCTGTCGGGCCCGTATCTGGATTCCGCCGTGGGCGAAATGGGCGGCTACCAGGATACCGATGCACTGGCGCAGGCCTGGGTCGATGCGGCCCCGGAACGGCTCGTGTGGGGCAGCGACTGGCCGCACGTGACGGAACCGGTCAAACCCGACGACGCGTCGCTGGCAGCCCTGCTGGCGCGCTGGGTGCCCGATGTCGCGCGGCGGCGGCGCATCCTGATCGACAACCCCGCCGTGCTCTACGGGTTTCGCCAAGGGTAAACGTCAGATATATCCGTAATGGCGGGGGCGATATGATTTCGATATGGAATTTCGTCACCTGCGCTATTTTCTGGCGGTGGCCGACGCCGGCCACATTACCCGCGCGGCCGAGCAGCTCGGTATCCAGCAGCCGCCGCTCAGCCAGCAGATCAAGGCGCTTGAACAACAGCTGGGCCTTGCCCTTTTCCACCGCCATCCCAAGGGCGTCAGCCTGACCGATGGCGGCCGCCTGTTCGAGGCCGAAGCGCGCCGCATCGTCAACGACACCGAGGCCATGCAGGCCCGCATGGCGCTGGTTGCGCGCGGCGAAACGGGCCGGCTCGACGTGGGCATTACCAGTTCGGCGGGCGCCCATGCCTTTACGCCCCGTGTGCTGCGTGCGTGCCGCATTCATGTGGCGTCAGTCGCGCTGACCATCACCGAACGCAATGCGGCCGAGATCACCGAAGCCGTGGCCGACACCCGCCTGCATTGCGGGCTGCTGCGGGTCCCGGTCGCCACACCGGCTGGCCTGTCGTTCGAGACCTTGCTGCGCGAACCGGTCATGGTGGCGCTGCCAGCCGATCATCCTCTTGCCCGGCGCACGGGCCGCCGTGCCGCGCAGCCGCTGTCCATCCAGGACCTGCGCGATGAATCGCTGATCCTGGTGCGCAAGCCCGGGGCGCCGGGCCTTTACCAGAACCTGCTGGCGCTGTTTCATGAACAAGGACTGCAGCCCCGCATTCACGCCGAGGTGGAGCGGATGACCACCAACATCAATCTGGTGGCGTCCGGCATGGGCGTGTCGGTCGTGCCGGCGTCCATGCGCACCCTGCATCCCGAAGAGGTCATCTACCGGCCGCTGCGCGAAAGCGCCAGGCTGGACGCCCCGATCACGCTGGTCTATCGGACGGCGGATTGTGTCGGCGCCACCGCGCGGTTCGTGGCGCTGTGCCGCGAGACGGCGCGCGCCGCCGCTCAACAATGAGCGTGCTCACAACGAGGCGTCGTCTGGTCATGGCGGGCATGGCGTTGCTGCTGCCAGGCATGACGGCGAAACCGGCGAGCGCAGCCGCGGACGCGCGTCCAGGGCCCGGCGCGATGCCGATGCCTTCCGGCGGACGGGTGATGGCGTCCGGCCCCGCATCGCTGGCCGACGCTGCCGCACCGGGCGCCTCGCCATCTCGTCGCGTGCTTCCTCGGCCCTTGCGGCTGGTGGTCGCCTATCCGCCCGGCGGTGTAAGCGCCACGCTGGCGCATGTGCTGGCCGAAGAACTTGCAGCGCCGCTGGGCGTGCCCGTCATTGTCGACTACCGCGCAGGGGACGGCGGCAGCGTGGCCATGGGCATGATCGCGCGGGCCGCGCCCGATGGCACGACCCTGGTCTTTTCGGCGATCACG
This sequence comes from Pigmentiphaga litoralis, assembly GCF_048632615.1. Taxonomy (GTDB): domain Bacteria; phylum Pseudomonadota; class Gammaproteobacteria; order Burkholderiales; family Burkholderiaceae_B; genus Pigmentiphaga; species Pigmentiphaga litoralis_B. The sequence continues at coordinate 3,444,702 of NZ_CP184479.1, read as the reverse complement.
CCATTGACTGTGCGGCCACTGGTGGGCGCCGTCACCTATGATCCGCTGCGCGACATCGCGCCGGTGGCGGGCGTCATGCACACGCCGTTGCTGCTGGTCGGCACGCCTGCCCTGCCCTTCGATACGCTGGCCGACACGCTGCGCCACGCGCGGGCGTTTCCCGGTCGATTGCGATGGGCATCCTCGGGCATCGCCACCACCGGCCATATGGTCATGGAACAGGTCAGCCGCGCCAGCGGGACGCGTATCGTGCATGTGCCCTACAAGGGCGGCGGTCAACAATTGACGGATGCCCTGGGCGGCCAGTTCGAACTGCTGTCGACCAACGTCAGCGAGATGTCGTTGCGCGCCATTGCAGCCGGACAATTCAAGCCGCTGGCCGTGGGTGCGCCCGCGCGTCTGCCCGTGCTCCCATCCGTGCCGACCTTTGCCGAACTGGGCTTCGACCAGGCCAATCTGTCGTCGTTATTTGGCGTGTTCGCACCGGGCGGCACGAAGGCGTCAATATTGAAAGCGCTCAATCAGGCTATCAATGTGGCGGTGGCGTCATCCAACTTCCAGCAACGCCTGGCCGCCACCGACAACCTGCCGGCAAGCGGCACACGCGAGGCGTTTGCGGCGCGCGTCAGGGCCGATTTCGAAGCCAACCGCGCCATGCTGCGGGATGCGCCCTTGCAAGCGCGCTGACGTCCAGATCGCTGTCGCGTCCAGATCGCATCCAGGCATGCAGATCGCATTGGCTCTCAGGTTGCATTGGCTTTCAGGTTGCATTGGCGATTCAGATCGCATTGGCATTCAGATCGCATTCGGCATTCATATGCCACCGCACGCTCCATTGGCAGCCCGCATTCAGATACCGGCGGCAACCGGCTCGCCGTTCGTCTTCATATGCACAGAATATGCAGAACCACTTTTCCATATATTTGACGCTTATGTGACACGTCTCTACGATGGTTGCGCAGAACAACTACACGATCCCATCCGGAGACACATCATGCGTACCACCCCCTTTCCCTTGGCGCGGCCGTTGCCGCCGTCATGTTGCTTGGCGCCTGCGGCGGCGGCGACGACAACAACGACAGCAGCACCCCCGGTCGCGTCGGGCGAAAAAGCGCCCACGTCGGCGACCTGCCCGTCCGTCGTCCCGGCAACGGCAAAGTGCCTGTCCGGGCAGGACTCGGCTGGCGCGTACTACCTGATCGCCATGCCAGAGAAATGGAACGGCGACCTGGTCATGCACGCCCATGGCGGCCCGTCGCTGGACGCACCCACCCCGGCCCGCGCCGTGGAAGACCTGGAGCGCTGGACGATCATGGTCAAGCAAGGCTATGCCTGGGCTGGCTCGACCTTCCGCCAGGGGGCGTCGAAGTGCGCGCCGCCGCGGAAGATACCGAACGCCTGCGCAAGATATTTATCGAACACGTGGCCAAGCCCAAGCTGACGATTCTCCATGGCCAGTCCTGGGGCGGCGGTGTCGCAGCCAAAGCGGCCGAGACCTACACCGCGGCCACCAACAATGGCAAGGCGCCCTATGACGGCGTGCTGCTCACCAGCGGCGTGATCGCGGGCGGCAGTTATTCGTACGACTTCCGGCTGGATCTGCGCGTGGTCTACCAATATCTATGCAACAACCATCCCCGTCCAACCGAAGCAGCCTACCCGCTCAGCCTTGGCCTGCCGGCCGGCGTGACCATGACGTCCGCCGACCTGACCGGCCGTGTCAACGAATGCCTGGGTCTGAACAAGGCGGCCGCGCAGCGCACGCCTGAAGAAACCCGCAAGATCCGCACGATCGAAAATGTCATCAAGATCCCGGCCAGCTCGATCCAGTCGCACATCAACTGGGGCACCTTCCACTTCCAGGACATCTCGAGCAAGCGCACCGGCGGCGCCAGCCCCTTCGGCAACATTGGCGTGCGGTATAGCGGATCCGATGACGACACGGCCCTGAACGCAGGTGTGCTGCGGTATGCCGCCGACCCGACGGCAGTCGCCAAATTCGCGGCCGATACCGATCCGAACGGCAAGATTCCGGTGCCGGTGCTGACCATGCGCGGCACGCAGGATCCGACCGCATTCGTTGAAATGGCCAACTTCTTTGGCCGCACCATGACCCGGGCAGGCACGGCCGACCATCTGGTGCAGACCTTCACGAATGACAGCGCGCACAGCTATCTGAGCGACCCCGCCTACGTGACGATCATGTCGCAGCTCACCAAATGGGTAACGCAGGGCACGAAGCCCACACCGGCCAGCGTCGCTGCCGCCTGCCCGGCCTTCGAAGCCGAATACGGCGCGGGTTGCCGCTTCCTTCCCGATTACGTGCCCGCCGCATTGGAAACGCGCATTCCGCCTCGCCAACGCAACTGATCCTTTCTGTTTCTGGACGCCAAAACGGCGTGCTGCGACCTGCAGCACGCCGTTTTTTTGTTGTCCGTGGTGCGTACGACGAGGCGTACCCCGCCTTCCAGAAACGCCCATTGAAGGGCTGTCGAACACATCTGCTAAACAAAACCCCACATTTCTTCACAATCATAATGATATCCATTATCATTTGTACTACTACTTACATTCCATCAAAAACACCGCATCCAGGGCACAGTGGATCTGGCCACGCCAGTCCGCCAGTGCCGCCCCTGGGGAGGCGCACAGCGCCCGGGGGGACCATACAAAAGGACATCCAATGTCGTACATCAAGAGCCGCAAGCATCCCGCTGCGCCGCGCCGCCACTCGACCGCCGCGGCCACCGCCGCCGCCCTTGCGGCAGGTATTGCCATGCACCCTGCCAGCGCCCAGACCGCCTCCGGCTCGACGACATCGCTGCCCGAAATCACTGTCAGCGGTGACGCACAGAACGACTACAAGGCCGACGCCCTGTCCTCGCCCAAGTTCACCGAACCGCTGATCGATACGACCCGAACCGTCACGATCATCAAGGAAAGCCTGTTCAAGGAACAGGTCGCCACGACGCTGACCGAAGCGCTGCGCAATACCCCGGGTGTCGGCACCTTCTTTCTTGGCGAGAACGGCAACACCACCACCGGCGACGCCGTCTACATGCGCGGCTTCGACGCCAGCAGCAGCATCTTCATCGACGGCGTGCGCGACACCTCGACCGCATCGCGCGACGTGTTCAACATCGAAAGCATTGAAGTGATCAAGGGGCCGTCGGGTTCCGACTATGGCCGCACCTCTCCGACCGGATCGATCAACCTGGTCACGAAACAACCTCGGCTGGAAAACTTCGCGGCCGGCACCTTGAGCCTGGGCACGCAGAACCAACGCCGCGTCACGGCGGACCTGAACCGCGTGATCGAAGGCGGGAACGGCGCTGCGTTCCGCCTGAACGTGATCAAGCAGGACAGCGATGTACCCGGCCGAGATCATGTGAACAACGACCGCCTGGGCATCGCGCCGTCGCTGGCGTTCGGCCTGAACGGCAACACGCGCGCGTTCTTCAACTTCATTCACACGAAGCAGGAAAGCGTGCCCGATGGCGGCGTGCCGACGATCGGACTGCCGGGGTATAGCGCGCCGGCCGCGGCAAGCGGCACCACGACGCCAACTCCCGGCGCGACGCAGGCCTTGCTGAATCAGCTGAACGGCGCCCCGCGCGTGCGTTCGCGCAATTTCTACGGCACCAGCGGCGACTATGACGACGCGACCACCAACATGCTGACGGCTCGTGTGGAGCATGACCTGGGCAACGGCAACCTGCTCACCAACACGACCCGGTACGGCCGCACCGATCACGACTACATGCTGAACGCATTCATGCCGACCGGGAACAACCTGAACCTGGCCGGACCGCAGTCCGCATGGACGGTTGCGCGCAGCCTGCCCACCAACGTCGATCAGCGCAACACCATCCTGACCAACCAGACCAATCTACGCGCGACCGCCATGACGGGCGGCCTCAAGCACACCATCAGCACGGGTCTGGAACTGACGCGCGAAGAACAGATCAACTACGCCTTCATCGCGCGCAACACGGGCGGCGCGGGCACCGCACCGCCCGCCAACCTGTACAACCCCGACTGGAATGCGCCGGGCTACACCCGTATCAAAGCGCCGGGGCAGGCCACGGGCACGACCAAGACTGCGGCAATCTATGCGTTCGACACCATTCAGATCAGCGAGCGGTTTTCAGTGAACGGCGGGTTGCGGTATGACCGCTACAAGACGGAATACGCATCCAATCCGTTCACCGCCACCGCCACCGCACCGGCGCTCGACGTATCCAAGTCGGGCAATCTGTTCGGCTGGAAACTGGGCGCGCTCTACAAGCCTGCGGACAATGGCAGCATGTACGCGGCGTATGGCGTGTCACAGCAACCGCCGGGCGGCGCGGCCTTCGCATTGAGCACCTCGGCCAATAACGCCAACAGCACGGCTTACGATCCGCAAAAAGCCAAGACCGCCGAAGTCGGCACCAAGTGGGATTTCCTGGATCGTCAGCTAGGTGTGGCCGCCGCCCTGTATCGCACTGAGATCACCAACGAAATCATTGCCGATCCGGTCTCCCCGACGACCTACATCCAGAGCGGCAAGAAACGCGTGCAAGGGGTCGAGCTGTCCACCGTCGGCCAGATCACCAAGGCATGGGCCATCAACGCCGGCTACACCACCATGCACACGGCTGTCACCAACGGGCCGAATGTCGGCGCCGATCCAGGCAGCAACGCGCTCAACTACACACCCAAGAGCGCCTTCACCCTGTGGACCACCTACAAGACGCCCTTCGGGCTGACCATCGGCGGCGGCGCGCGCTACAACGGCAAGCTGCAGCGCGGCACCGACGGCGCGGTGGGCACGCCGCGCTACACCGACTCGTATGTGGTGTTCGATGCAATGGCGCTGTACCCGATCAACCGCAACCTGAGCCTGCAGCTCAACGTCTACAATCTGTTCGACAAGGATTACGTTGCGAACATCAACAAAAGTGGCTATCGCTACACGCCTGGCGTGCCGCGTTACGCCTTGCTGAGCGCCAACTTCCGCTTCTGATCGCGGACCCGCGTCGTGCTTTGGCCTCTCCGATCCGGAGAGGCTTTTTTCGTTCAAAGGAGGCCCGCGATGATGCTCCATATCCCAGGCGTGTTGACACCGGAACAGGCTGCCCAGCTGCGCGCGCGGCTCGATGCGTCGGACTGGACCGACGGGCGCGCGACCGTTGGCGACCAGGGCGCGCGTGTCAAACGCAATCGTCAATTGCCGGAAGGCTCGCCGCTTGCCATCGAACTGGGCCGCATCGTGCAGCATGCGATGTCGTCCCACCCCACGTTCTTTGCGGCTGCGCTGCCCGCGCGGATGATGCTGCCGCTGTTCAATTGCTATGAAGGTGGCGAGCACTATGGCAATCATGTCGATGGGTCGGTGCGCATCCTGCCGGGCACCGATCAACGGCTGCGCACCGATGTGTCGTCCACGCTGTTCCTGTCCGAGCCCGACACCTACGAAGGCGGCGAACTGGTGGTGCGCGACACCTATGGCGAACACGAGGTCAAGCTGCCGGCAGGCGACCTCATCCTGTATTCGGCCACCAGCATTCACCGCGTCGAGCCGGTCACGAAAGGCGCGCGTGTCAGCGCGTTTTTCTGGACGCAAAGCCTGGTGCAGGACGATGGCCAGCGTACCCAGCTATACGAGCTTGACGTGGCGATCCAGTCGCTGCGCGCGCGCCATGGCGATAGCGACGAAACCATTGCGCTCACGGCCCACTATCACAACCTGATCCGCCGCTGGGGCCAGACCTGATCCGAGGCATGTTTATTGCTCGACTGCACGGACAACCTTCGTTCCAGATGGGGAGTCCATGCAGATCACACTCGAAAACCAGGTTGCGATCGTCACTGGCGCCAGTTCCGGCCTGGGCGAGGCGGCCGCGCGGGCATTGGCCAAGGCCGGTGCCGCGGTCGTCATGAATTACCACTCCAAGGCAAAACCTGCGCGCGAACTGGTCAAGGCCATCAAGCAGGATGGCGGCCAGGCGATTGCCGTGGGCGCGGACGTGTCGGACGAAGCCCAGGTCGACATGATGTTCCAGAAGGCCATCGATACCTTCGGCCACATCGACATCCTGGTTGCCAATTCCGGCATGCAGAAAGACGCCGCAGCCGAAGACATGACCCTGGACGACTGGAACACGGTGCTGTCGGTCAACCTGACGGGCCAGTTCCTGTGCGCGCGCGCGGCCATCCGGCAATTCAAGGCGCAGGGCGTGCTCGACAACGTGTCGCGCGCGGCGGGCAAGATCATCCATATGAGCTCCGTGCACCAGACGATTCCGTGGGCCGGTCACGTCAATTACGCCGCATCCAAAGGCGGCGTCGACATGCTGATGCGCACCCTGGCGCAGGAACTGGCACATCAGCGGATCCGCATCAATGGCATCGCGCCTGGCGCCATTCGCACGCCCATCAACGAGACCGAAACCAAGGGCGCGGCGGGCCGCAAGCTGCTCAAGCTGATTCCGTATGGCCGCATCGGCGATCCGGAAGACATCGCCAATGCTGTCGTGTGGCTGGCGTCCGACCTGTCGGACTATGTCGTTGGCACGACGCTGACCATCGACGGCGGCATGTGCCTCTATCCAGGATTCATCAACAATGGCTGAGTCGATGGCGTATCCCGATCCGATGCCGGACACCGGCCCCGTTCCCACCCAGCGGCCCATCGAAGCGCACGGCATCATCGGCGACATGCGCACGGCGGCGTTGATTGCCGATGATGGCGCCGTCGACTTTTTCTGCTGGCCGGAATTCGACAGTCCTTCCGTATTCGTATCCCTGCTCGACACGCCACGCGCAGGCGCCTTCGAGCTGTCGCCCGACCTGCCCGATGCGCGCCGCATGCAGGTCTACCTGCCCGACACCAATGTCCTGCTGACACGGTGGCTGGACGAAGCGGCCATCGTCGAGTTGACCGACCTGATGCCGGTCAACGACACCGACGACGTATCGCGCATCGTGCGGACGATCAAGGCCGTTCACGGACGGGCCCGCATCCGCCTGCGCTGCGCGGTGCGTCATGATTACGCCCGTGCCGACACGCGCGCGCGCAACGACGGCGGAGATGTGTGCTTCGACGCGGAGGGCCAGCCGTCCATGCGCCTGTCGGGCAGCACGCCGCTCTCCATCGATGACAACGCCGCGGTTGCTGACCTGTGGCTAGAAGAAGGCCAGACGGCCGAGTTCGTGCTGGGCGGCGCCGACGATCCCTTCGTGCGAGCTGATGATGCGCTCAACTGCTTCCGGCGCACCATGGAGTACTGGCGCGGCTGGCTGTCGCAGTCCCGTTATACCGGCCGCTGGCGCGAATATGTCGCGCGGTCCGCGCTGGCGCTCAAGCTGCTGACGTCGCGCCGGCATGGCGGCATCCTGGCCGCGGCCACGTTCGGATTGCCCGAAGACCTGGGCGGCGAACGCAACTGGGACTACCGGTACACGTGGATACGCGATGCGTCCTTCACCATCTATGCCTTCATGCGCCTGGGCTTTACGGAAGAGGCCAATGCCTTCATGCACTGGGCGTCCGAACGCGTGCCGGCCTATGTCGAGACCAACGACGACACAGACCATGACCCGCACAAGATCCTGGCCGTGATGTACACGGTGGATGGCAATCCGGATCTGAAGGAAGAGTCTCTCGACCATCTGAAGGGATATGCCAACTCGCGTCCGGTGCGCATCGGCAACGAGGCGTACAAACAGGTGCAGCACGACATCTACGGCGAGCTGCTGGACGGCGTCTACCTGAGCAACAAGTACGGCGAAGCCATCTCCCACAAGGGGTGGCGGCACGTCATACAGATCGTCGACCAGGCCTGTCGCGACTGGCGCACGCCCGACGTCGGTATCTGGGAAATGCGCGGCGAATCGCAACACTTCCTGCACTCGCGCCTGATGTGCTGGGTCGCGATCGACCGCGCCATCCGGCTGGCGCAAAAGCGGTCGCTGCCTGCCCCGTTCGAGCGCTGGAATGCCGAGCGCGCGGCCATCCACGACGATATCTGGGAAAATTTCTTCGACAAGGAAGCCGGACATTTCGTGCAGCGCCTGGGCAGCCGCGCGCTGGACGGCGCCATGCTGCTGATGCCGCTGGTGCGGTTCGTTGGCGCGACCGACCCGTGCTGGCTCGCGACGCTGGATGCCATTCGTGACCGTCTGGTGCGCGACGGCATGGTCAAGCGCTACCTGATGGAAGAAACCCCCTGCGACGGCCTGGAGGGCGATGAAGGCGCGTTTGCCGCGTGTTCCTTCTGGTACGTCGAATGCCTGGCGCGCGCTGGCCGGGTGGACGAAGCCCGATCCGAATTTGAGAAATTGCTGACCTATGCCAACCCGCTGGGACTCTACGCTGAAGAGTTCGATCGGCGCGGCCGCCATCTCGGCAACACACCACAGGCCTTGACCCACCTGGCGTTGATCAGTGCGGCATCATTCCTGGATCGCAAGCTGTCAGGGGACGAGACACACTGGCAGCCCTGATGTACATTTGTCGCATATTGATAAAAACATATAGACCTAAGTAACCGCCTGGCGATCGATGCCGGCCGGCCCAGGTCAACAGGAGACGGTATGCGACACCTTTCACGCCTGTCCGGCGGCCTGCGTGCGACCCTGCTCGGCGCGGTCTGCCTGGCGACGTCCACCCTGGCATGCGCGCAGTCCGGCGCTTCAGCCGCCAGTACACAAAGCTACCCCAATCGCCCTATCCGGCTGCTGCTCGGCTTCGCGCCGGGCGGCGGATCGGACATCGTGGCCCGCCTGGTGGCGCGCCCCCTGGGCGAGCGACTTGGGCAGAACGTGATCGTCGAAAACAAGCCCGGCGCGGGCGGCAACATCGCGGCCGAACAGGCGGCCAAGGCCACGCCCGACGGCTACACGCTGGTGCTGCTCCCCAGCGGCCACGCCAGCAACGCCGCCATGAAGAAGTCGTTGCCCTTCAACCCGGTGGATGATTACGCGTGGATCTCCACCGTCACCACGTACCCGCTGGCGCTGGTGGTCGCGCCCGATTCGCCCATCCAGTCTTTCGGTGACTTCATCACGCGGGCAAAGGCCGCGCCGAACACGTTGACCTATTCGTCGGTCGGGGTCGGGACCGCCATGCATCTGGTTGGTGAATGGATATTGAGCGAGGCCAACGTCACCGCCGTGCATGTGCCCTTCAAAGGTGGCACCGCGCCTTTGGGCGAGCTGCTGGCGGGCCGGGTCAATGTCATGATCGACACCATGACGAGCACCGCGACGCTGCTGAAGGAACAGCGCGTGCGCGCGCTGGCCGTCACGGCGCCCAAGGGCGGCAGCCCGATCGCCGGCGTGCCGACCGTGGCCGACACGCTGCCCAATGTCGTGTTTGAATCCTGGCTTGGCATTGCGGCGCCCGCCGGCACGCCGCCCGAGATCGTTGCCAAACTCAACGAGGCCTTGCGCGCGGTGCTGGCCCAGCCCGACATCCGCCAGCGATTGACGGACTGGGGCGGTTCGCCCCAGGCCAGCACGCCCGCTGAATTTCGTGGACGGGTCGAGCGCGACATCGCCAGCCTGCGGGGCGTGATGCGCGAACGCAAGATCGAGCAGGAATAACGTGGGATCAGCCGGGGCCGGCCTGTGTCAGGGCCGCTTCGGCTGGCTTGCGCAAGCGATATCCGACCGCCAACGCGATCAGCCATACCGGGATCAGGATCACGGATAAGCGCATGCCGGGTGTCAGCCACATCACCACCAGAATGCCCGCCAGGAATACCAGCGTGATCAGATTGGTCAGGGGGTAGCCGATGCTGGGGAACTGCGTGCGTGCGCCTCCCAGCCGCTTCTGCTGCCGGAACTTCAGGTGGGTGACGGAAATCATGAACCAGTTCAGCACCAGCGACGACACCACCAGGGACATCAGCAATTCGAAGGCTCGCGCCGGAATCAGATAGTTGATGACCACACACGATGCGGTCGCCACCGCGGACACGCCCAGCGCGGCCAGGGGCACGCCACGCCGGCTCACGTTCAGCAGCGCGCGCGGCGCATTGCCTTGCTGCGCCAGGCCATACAGCATGCGGCTGTTGCAGTACACGCTGCTGTTGTAGACCGACAGCGCGGCCGTCAGCACCACCACATTGAGCACGGTGGCGACCACATTGCTGTCGAGCGCATGAAAGATCAGCACGAACGGACTGCCGCCTTCGACCACTTTGGGCCAGGGATACAAGGACAGCAACACGACCAGCGACCCGATGTAGAACAGCAGGATCCGGTAGATGACCTGGTTGGTCGCCCGCGGAATGCTGCGTGCCGGATCGTCCGCTTCGGCCGCCGTGATCCCCACCAGTTCCAGCCCGCCAAAAGAAAACATGATGACCGCCATTGCCATGGCCAAGCCACCCACCCCGTTGGGGAAGAAGCCGCCGAGCTGCCACAGATTGGCCAGGCCCGCGTCGGGCCCGGCGTTGCCGCTGGCCAGCAGATAGCCGCCAAACCCTATCATGCCAATGATCGCGATGACCTTGACCAGCGAGAACCAGAACTCCATCTCGCCATAGATCTTTACGTGCGCCAGGTTGATCGCATTGATCAACACGAAGAACACCGCGGCCGATACCCAGGTCGGCACCCCCGGCCACCAGTACTGGATGTAGATGCCGACCGCCGTCAGTTCGGCCATGCTCACCAGCACATACAGCACCCAGTAATTCCAGCCCGATGCAAAGCCCGCAAAATGGCCCCAATAGGCGTTGGCGAAATGGCTGAAGGATCCGGCCACCGGCTCTTCCACCACCATCTCGCCCAGCTGGCGCATGATGAAAAACGCCACGATGCCGGCCAGCGCGTAGCCAAGCAGCACCGATGGCCCGGCCATGCGGATGGTCTGCGCAATGCCCAGGAACAGCCCTGTACCGACCGCCCCGCCCAATGCGATCAGCTGGATGTGACGGTTCTTGAGACCACGCTTGAGTTGCTGAGGGGCGGACGACGCCATGCGCTTCCTTTGAAAACGGGGGATCGCCTTCCGGTCAGGGCGCCAGCACTTCCTTGGGCAGATTGACGATGAAGTCGGTCAGGCCATTGGCGTCGCTGGCCGGACGCATGTGGTCCACCATCGCGCTCGACGCCGACTCCGCGTCTCCCTTCTGGAACGCTTCCACCACGCGGCGGTGCTGCTCGAACGAATTGCGGATCTGGCCCAGCGCCGCGAAGGCGTGCCGCCGGTAATAGCCGGTGCGGGTGCGCATCCGCAGCACTTCCTGCCGCAGATAGGGGTTGCGCGTGGCGCGGTAAATCAGTTCATGGAAGCGCAGATTGCTTTCCTGCCAGCCCGCCACGTCGTCGGCGTCGACCACCTTGCGGCTGGCCTCGTGGTGCCGGACGATGATGTCGAGTTCTTCGGGCGTCATGCGCTGGCACGCCAGCCGCACGGCCACGCCTTCCAGTTCGGCCAGCAATTCCCACAAAGACAGCAGTTGCTGCAGGTCCATCTTGGCGACGATCATGCCGCCGCGCGGCAGGCTGGTCAGCAGCCCTTGCGCCTGCAGTTGCAGCAAGGCTTCGCGCACGGGCGTGCGCGACACGTCGTATTGAAGCGCGAGTTCGGCCTCGTCGACCGATTCGCCAGGCAGCAGCGACCCATCCTTGATGGCTTCTTCGATCTCCATCCGGATCCGGTCGCTGGCTTTCGTGAAAACTTTCTTTTGGCTCCTCATGCCGCAAGTTTCTCACATTCGGACGGGGGTTCCGGCCTACTCGGGCGTAATTCCCGCCTGTTTGACGGCGGCGCCCCACTTGACCGTTTCCGTGCGAATGAACTCGCCGAACTGCGCGGGCGTGCTGCCTACCGGCTCGGCCCCGGCCTTGACCAGGGTCTCGCGCACATCCGGCTGGGCCAGGATCTTCACGACCTCGTCATGCATCCGCTGGATGGCCGGTGCGGGCACCGACGCGGGCGCCACGATTCCGGTCCAGCCCGTCACCACCACCGACGGCAGACCGGACTCGGCGGTGGTGGGCACATCGGGCACGGCCGCGGACCGATTGGGCTGGCCCACTACGAGGGTGCGCAACTTGCCGCTCTGCACCTGTGGCAACAGCGCCGGCATCGTGCCAAAGATGAAGTCCACCCGGCCCCCGATCAGGTCGACGATGGCCGGCGCCTCGCCCTTGTAGGGCACATGCTGCATCTCGACCTTGGCCGCGCCCGCCAGCAACTCGGCCGCCAATTGCGACTGGTTGCCGATGCCGGCCGATGCAAAGCGGATGGATCCAGGCTTGGCCTTGGCGGCGCCGATCAGGTCGCCCAGGGTCTTGTAGGGCGAGCTGGCATTGACGACCAGCAGGAAGGCAATCGACGTCGTCTGCGTCACCGGGCGGAAGTCGCGCGCCGTGTCATACGGCATCGACTTGTAGACGTGCTGATTGATCGTCAGTGTACTGGGCGATGTCATCAGGAAGGTATGACCATCGGTCGCGCGCGCAGCCGCCTCACCCGCGATCAGGCCGTTGGCGCCGGCCTTGTTGTCGACCACGACGGCGGCGCCGATCGCATTCGACAGCTTCTGGCCAATCAGGCGCGCGGCAATGTCGATGCTCCCGCCGGCCGATTGCGACACGATCAGGCGAATCGGTTGCGTCGGCCACGCCGCGGGCGCGGACTGCTGGGCATACAGGGAGGTCGACGTCAGACAGGCGGACATCGTCAGCAGGGCAATCACGGAGCGTTTCATGGCGGTTCCAGTCGGGCGGCTAGGGGTGGGAATCGAAGAAGGCAGTCGAAAGCGCAGTCGCAAAAACGTCGAGCCGGTCAGGGGCAGAAATCCACGAGCGCGGACACATCGGGGCAATCGTCCAGCTGCATCAATGCGTCGCGCAACTGCGCGGCGCGGGAGGCGCCCCAGAGCGGTTCCGCCAGGTCGCGATACTTGCGTTCCAGATCGGCGGCGGCGTGCGGACGGCCGGGCTCGCCGCTGGTGATGATGCATTCGCCATCGACCACCGTGCCGTCACGCAAATGAATAGCGAGCGTCACCCGTTGTTCGGCGGGATAGCGCGCCGTGAATTCTGGCGCTTCGGCCACGTTGACGCGCGCCGCCAGGGCCACGATGCGGGGGTCCGCCACGGCCTCATCGCCAAAGGCGTCCAGACCATTGCGCCCGCCCACCATCAAGGTCGCTACCGCGAACGGCAACGAGAAACGGGTGCCGAACCAGTCCTTGGGCCGCTGCGTCGTCAGGTACGCGGCAAGCCGATAGGCGCGCACGTCAATGTGATCGACGTCTTCCGGAGCGATGGGCCGGGGCGCCTTGGCCTGTGCATCGAACAAGGCGTCGATACACGAATGGGAATACCGCGCCGTGGGATACAGCTTCAGATAGCCCTCTGTCAGCAGCCAACGTTCGCCCAGGCCAGCAACGGCCGTTTCCTTCGAAAAGCCGTCACCCAGCACCAGGCTGAAGGTGGTGTTGACGCCGTCGGATGGTCCACTGAAACCGGACTCGACCAGGCGCGCCGCCATCTGCCCCATCATGCCGCTGTGTCCCGCGTACCAGTTGCGCACGGTTGCGCCATCCAGCATGGTGTGCCGGTTGGTCGCCATGCACGACGACGCCGCCAGGCTGGCCAGTTGCCGCAGGTCGCGGGCCGGCATGCCCGTCAAGCGGGCCGTGGCCAGCGCGGCGCCGACCACGCCAAAAGTCCCATGCGGATTGATGATCAGCTTCACTTTGGTGGCCCAGCCGATGCGCGCCACCACCTCGTAAGCCAGCGCGATCGTGGCCAGCAGTTCCTTGCCCGACCGCCCCAGTTCCTGCGCAACGGCCAACGCAGCCGGGATCACCTGCATGCCCGGATGGCCGTTCGCCAGAAAATTCCCTTCGTCGTAATCCAGCCAGGCCCCGGCAATCCCATTGAGCATGGCGGCATCGAAGCGGTTGGTCGTGACGCCGCGGCCGATCACCCAGGATCGTCCTGGCGATCCGCTCCTGACCTGCTTGTCGGACAGCGCCATCAGTTCGGCCGTGCGCATGCCACTCGCGATCACAGGAAACGTATCGACCAGGATTTCGCGCGTGCGAGCCAGCACGGCGTCGGGAATGTCTTCGTACCGGGTCTGGCCCACGAAGCGCGCAAGCTGATCGAGGTAGTCCACCGGAACGTCCGATGCAGCGGCAGGAGAAGAAGCATCCGTCATGTCAGTTCGCCTGAATCCCGGCCTTCTTGACCAAAGCGCCCAGACGCGCCACGTCGGCCTTGATCAGGGCGCCGAACTCGTCCGGGCCGGAACCGACCAGGTCAAAGCCCAGGCTGGCCAGTTTGTCCCGCACGGCAGGCGTGGCAATGGCCTTGGCGAATTCGGTATGCAGGCGCGCCACGACCGCGGGTGGCGTGGCCGAGGGGGCCACGATGCCGTTCCACGCCGCGTAGCTGTAGCCCGGCAGGCCGGCCTCGGCAATCGTCGGCCAGTCCGGCGCGGCGGCCGACCGCTTCGGGGTGCTGACGCCCAGCACCCGCAGCTTGCCTTCCTTCACGAAACCGATCACGTTCGACATGCCCGAGAACATCATCGGCACCGTGCCGGCCACGACATCCGAGATGGCAGGCGCCATGGCCTTGTAGGGAACGTGGGTCATCTTGATGCCAGCCGCATCGATGAAGATTTCCATGGCCAGGTGCTGCGCCGATCCGGACCCGGTCGATGAGTAGTCGATCGACCCCGGCTTGGACTTGGCCAGCGCAATCACTTCTGGAATGGTTTTTGCACTGAAATTCGGGTTCTCGACCAGCACCAGCGGCACGGTGGATGTCAGCGTGACCGGCGTGAAATCCTTGAGCGGATCGTAGGGCAGCTTGGCGTACAGCGCCGGGTTGGCCGCCATGATGCCGTCGTTCGGCATGAACAGGGTATAGCCGTCGGCCGGGGCGCGGGCTGCCATCTCGGCCGCGATGATGCCGTTTGCACCGGTGCGGTTGTCGATCACGATGCTTTGGCCGATCTGCTCGGACACCTGCGCGGCGACGACGCGGCCAATGGTGTCGACCGCGCTGCCCGCGCCGAACGGAATGATGAGTTTGAGCGGACGGTCAGGAAAGGTCTGCGCCGTTGCGACGGCCGGAACCGCAGCCAGCGCGGCTGCAATCAGGGTCAGCGGCAGACAGGCACGCGCCCGGAATGGATAGGGGAAAGAGGCCACGGCGCACGTCCTGCAAGGGGTTGAGCGGAAGAGTGCGAAAAGTATCTCTCAATGAAATATATGTACGCAACATAAAAATATATTTATATTGAACCGCCCTTTGCTTTGTTCCGGGCCCCGTCCAGCTTGGTGCAACGCGCCCCATTTTGCGCACCGTCGGCTGGCCGCCGCCACCATTCCGTGCGTCCCCTCGCGAGTGTCCTGCCGTGACTGTTCCCCATTCCCCTGCTTCCGATTACCTCGATCGCCTGGCCGAATTCGCTTGCACCACCACGCTGGCCGACATCGACCCGCGTGCGCTGCACCACCTGCGCGTCATCATCGCGGACACGCTCGGCGCCTTCGCTGCGGGCAATCAGGAACCTGAAATGCGCGCGCTGCTTGCGCGGCAAATGGACGAAGTGGCGGGAGGCCACGCCAGCGTGGTTGGTACCGGCCAGCGGCTCAACCCGATCGACGCCGCGGCGCTGAACGCGGCCGCGGGGTGCTGGCTGGAACTGGACGAAGGCAATCTTGCCAGCAATGGCCACCCTGGCATTCAAGTCATCCCGGCCGCACTGGCCGTGGCGCAACAGCGCCGCAGTTCGGGCGCCGACTTCCTGCTGGCGTGCGCGATCGGCTACGAGATCATCGCGCGGGTCGGCGCGGCGTGCGACATGCGCATGTGCATCCACCCGCACGGCACCTACGGCGTCATTGGCGCCGCGGTCGCCGCCGCCCGTCTGCACGGCCTTGACGTGACCGAGATGCGCGAACTGATCAACCTGGCCGGCTCGTCTCCCATCGCCGGCAATCGCCAGAGCATGAAAGACGGCGCCACCCTGCGCAACTGGTACGCCTCCCACAGCGCCATCATGGGGCAGACCGCGGTTCGCCTGGTGCAAAGCGGCTTTACCGGCCCGCGCGACGGCATCACGCCCACGTGCGACGAAGTCCTGTTCGACAACTTCCGACCCGATGACGTCGTGCGCGACCTCGGCACGCGCTGGCTGCTGGCCGAGGGCTACATCAAGCTCTACGGCTGCGGCCGCCCCATCCACGCCGCGCTCGACGCGGTCCGCCAGGCCCTGGCAGGCGCGGGCGAACCTTCCCGCTGGCCGCGCGCCGACGACATCGCGCACATCCACATCCGCGGGTTCAAGTTCATTGCGTTCCTCAGCCGCCGCGACATCCGCAATGCCTTCGCCACCCGGTTTTCGACGCCGTTCGCGGTGGCCAGCGTGATCGTGCACCGCAGCCACGGCCTCGAATGTTTCGACGACGCCGCCGCCGCGGACGACACGATCCACGGCCTGGTCGCCAAGATCGAAATGGTTGAGGACGACAACTACAGCGCGCAGTTTCCTGGCAAGCAGCTATGCGACGTGACGATCACGTTGAAGGACGGCACCGTGCTGTCAGGACACACGGACGTGATCCGTGGCGAGCCCGCGAATCCCGCCGATCCGGACGAATACAAGGCCAAGTTTTTCGACATTGCACGGCGCGCGTGGCCGGATGAGCGGGTGGCTGCGATTCATGCCGAGGCGATGGCGATCGATGCGGTGCCGGACATGCGGGGGCTGGGGGTGTGGCGGGGGTGTGAGCTCGCGTCATTGTGATCTGGACCTCCGACGCATTGCGCTGGCATAACTGCCAGTGCTGCAAGATCACAGGGCCGCTCGTGCCGACCTCACAACCAAGCAAGCGGAGATGGCAACACGATGCCAAGCGCTCGCAGTCCGCTAAAGCCAACACCAGCCACGCCCTGGAAAAGCCCTGGATTCCAAGTGGCGTGACCGCCGTTCCAAACCAGATCGCCGGTGCGGCGCCAGGTATTAGATAGCGCCGCGGCACGGGCCTGCGCAACATCCATCAAGTCGCCCCGCCCACGTTGCCCAGCGACTTCAACAAGAAACTCGATATGTCCGGCGTCGCCGCAGCACAAGCTGCTGTTTCGTCCCCCTTGATCGGCAAGAGTCGCCGCAAGCGCACGATCGACATCCTCGTTCAACACATGGCACGGAACGGCATCGTCCTTGAGCATGCTCAGTCTTGCCAGGCCGATGCCCACTGCGCCGTAGCACCACTGATTGGGTGGGCGTGGTGTGCGCTGATCACCTCCCGCGCGCAAGTCCTTCCAATTGCCAACAACTACATCAAAATGGCGTGCCTCGAACGCGATGCAATCCTGCGCAGCGACGCGGAAACGTTCATATCCCGTCAAGCCGTAGACACGTGAAAACGCCAGGGCGATTCCCGCTGCGCCGTGAGCAACGCCTGTCAGCGGTAACGGGATAGCCGACGAGCGCCACATGCCCGACTTCGCCTCGCGATGGGCAAGAAGGTGGTCACAGCAGAGCACAGCACGTTCAAGCAAGCGCTCGTCGCTGCGGCGCCGGTGCAATGCGATCAACGCCAGACAGGCACCCGATGCGCCGCCGACGAGATCGAACGTGCGGTCGTCCATGATGGCTTCGGGCGTGATGCCCGATGCGCAGGACGCTGCGGCCTCCAGCATGCCGTCATCCGCCAATGCCTCGCCGGTCAGGGTCAGGCCGTACACGATGGACCCAAGGCCCACTGCCCCGCCAATGCCGATGGCCCGTCGCAGCTGTGCCAGCCTGGCGGAACGCACGGTCTGCATCGTCGCGGCGAGCACCTGCCTACAGTCCGTAGCGGCCATCGGGCTGCCGGAAAGTGCCAGTGCAGCAAGGAAGACGGCAATGCCGGTGGCGCCGTAGTACAGGTCGTGTCCAAGCGGCGCCAATTGTGCGGCAACCTCATGGTCGACTCGCGTCAGACCTATCCATGCGACGGAGCTTTCAGCCCGTAGCGACGAGCTCATCAACGCGTCACCCAGCATCTGGACAAACGGCAACCCCGGCTGCACGTCGGTGAACGCAGACGCTTGCGTCGGGGGCATCTGCAGACAGGCACGCACAATGTCGCTCTGGATAGCAATCTCTTGAGGTCCGAGCGTCGTCATCCGGCGGCGAACAACGTCGTGGCCGAGCTCGACATGAAGGCGGGTGACCGGGCCGCGGCCGTCGCTAATGACGTTCGCATCGGTGTGCATGACAAAATGCGGAATACCCAAGTCGAGCAATTGACGCCGTTCGCTGGCGGCAAGTTTCCAAGGCCGCTCCGCATGATCTTCCCAATCGTAGAACCTGGCGACAAAGTCGGCTTCCATGCTCCAACAAACCGAGTCGTGCATCGCACGGTGGTCGTACAGCCGCTTGAGCAACATGTAATAGAAGCGGGTAGGACGAACAACCTTGCGGATGATGAAGGGCGGAGCGTCAAGGGCTTTTCTGATCGTGTTACCAGCGCGCTCCTGACCAGCGATGAAACGCAAGGTGCTCACAAATCCCGAGAAAAATGCTTCCTTATGCCGGCCAACCGAAATGGGGTGGCCATCAAGAACAGGAAGATTCGTGTTGATTTCGATGTGATCCGTCTGGGATGCCAGCAACATTCTGGGGGTATTGATGGAATCCCACTTCAGCACCTTGACTGGATAGACCGACGGCTCAAGGGCACCCATACTGATCAGACCACCGTTCTGGCCCTGCACGTAGGCGGGCAACATGCCGACGCTCTGCACGGATTTTTCGAGTGCATGGGTGGCAAGCCAGTGGGCCTCACTGTGTTCGTCCACAGCGCGTGGCCGCTGGCGAATCCCTTGCAGGATCATCTCGACGTCCACAGGAACAGGGTGCGCGCCACTCGCGACAAAGTTCTCCATGTGCATGTCGGAGGTCGAGAGTAGGTGGAACACGGCGAGCCATGTACCGAACCGGCGATAGTAGGTATCCACATCGTCCACCGTCCCGCATGCTGCCGGCGGGATATGAGTGGTCCATCCGTAACCTTCCCTGACCAATGCCTTAGGCAGGAGCAGCTGTTCAGGCAGTCCCAGTTGTATGAGTTCGCCCACCACTTGGATGACGAAAGTATCCGGGCGCAAGTCTTTGGGCTTGTAAAGGACTTTCGTGCCGTCTGAAAATTCGACGCCGAGCACCGACAGCCCTTCATTGTGGGGGTCCGACAAGCCCCAGTTCACACGGCTGACGAGCGCGTCATTCTGCGCAAGCGGTAACCACGTCTGAAGCGCGGGCCTGTCGTCGGCAAGCCGCAGAAGAAACAGGCGATAGCTCGACTGCCACTGGCAAATCAACGTGGCAATAAGGCGAAATAGAACGGGGGTTTGGTCGAACAGCGCGGCGTAGCCGGTGGTCCTCATGTGTTCGGCGAAGCCGTCCAGAGAGTCATCCGACAGCTGCGCCAAAGCAGCCGCATCTCCACCTTGCGCGGCGGAAAGCAAGCCTCTACGCCAGTGCAGCAACGCATCGTAAAACGGCAATTCGCATAGATTGCCAAGGCGCATTCGGAGGTGATCGACGATGCCTTCAAACGCTCGACTCGTCATGATGGCCGACACGTCGATAGGCAAGGACCGGCGCAGAACCCGCACCGCATCTTCGACCAGCGGTGACAGCAAAGGGGAAAATGCCAGCTGCTGTTGGGCGGGGTTTATACCCCCTTGCAGAAGCACGTCTAGCACGTGGCGGGTCTTGCTGACCCAGAATGGTTCCTTCACGTGATCACGTCGGCGCACACCAGCCAACCGTGCGAGCAGCGTTTGCCGAGCCCAGTTCAGGCGCGCCAGGCGCTGCTCGAAGACAGACGGATCGTTATCCGCGCAAAGGGTGATCCATCGATCGAGCCGCTTCCTAGCAAGTGCGTGATCACCCGCTTGAGCTGGAAGCGGCTCGTAGTCGTCAGAAAGGACTTCGTCTATCGTCAGAGCCGAGTGTTCGATACTCGCAGCGAAATGGCGAGTCATCGCGTGGGCCACGTCGGCGCTGGCCAAGACTGACCGAGCCGCTGACAACTCAATTCAATTGCAGCAGCAGGTGCAGTTCACGCCGGGATTGCTGGTGCCGTCACCAGGAGTGGAACGGCCATCGGCAAGACTTCCGGTTCCCGCAGCTGCTTCAAGCGAAGCGTCACTAGTGCCGCGTTCATTCATCAAAAATTCAAAATCCCGATCGGCATAGAAAAGACTTTCAAACATGCTTTGAGACATATTGAACCTCCGTGGGTTGAAGTGCGAGACCCACACTATCAACCCCGTCAAACGGCGTCAATGCTCGCGATCACCGGTCTGACGACGCATAATGGGTCGTGCAAAGACGCCAATTTCCATGATGACTGACTCGCTTAACGCGCGTATGCACCCTGCAGCACCGCGTGCCTCTAGTACGGTTCAACGGGTGCCGCCCGACGACTTCTCCTGGCTACGGGCCGACAATTGGTCCGACATTTTGCGTAGCGGAGCGGCATTACCGGACCCGATACTTGCGCATATCGACGCGGAATCACGCCACTTCGGCGAGGTAATGTCTAGCACGCTAGATGTACAGGAGACACTCAGGTCGGAGATGCAACAGCGACTCGATAACACCGAAACGTTTGGACACATTCATCTGGCCTATCAGCATGCTCTTGCTGGGGCTTCATGGCAGCGCGATGGCATCGTGGAGTACGCAATTCTCGAAGTGCCTGGAGCGTCGCATCCCCAATTATTGCGCCGTCAAGTTGGAGACGTGGCGGCGCAACTGCTGGTCGACCTGAACGTCGAAGCGATGGGCAAAGCGTATTTCTGTCCTGGCTTCAGCACACACTCCATGGACCATCAGTGGATTGCATGGTCAGCAGACGAGTCGGGATCGGGCCGCAGCATCATTCGATTTCGGAACCAGATCACCGGCCAGGATGGCTGCAGCGTCGAAGATGCCTATCCGGTAGGAACGTTCAGTGGCGACAACTGCGCTTTTCTTTACGTTCGTATCGACGTGCAGCATCGTCATCACCAGCTGAACCTGCACCGCCTGGGGACGGACGCAGCCAGTGATGTCGTGATGCTGCGAGAGCACGATCCAAGTTTTCGTCTGACAGTGCAGCGCACGCAATCGCGAGCGTGGTTGGTGGGGTCTTCTCAGGGTCCAGATCGCTCGGAAATCACCGTGTTCCCTGCCAACAATCCGCTTGCTCGAGCGAGGCAGGTCGTTTCGCGGGAACAGCAAGGCCACTGGCATGTCGATGAAGGCAACAATGTGCTGTATGCGCTGACAGATGCAGACGGCGCGAGCGACTACAAAATCATGACGGCCTGTCTGGATGACAGCGTTCCGATTGTCTGGCGGGACCTGGTACCCCACAGACCTGGGACGACGTTGGTCGGCTACCGGATATTCAAGCGGCATCTGGTGTGGCTGGAAAGGAGCAAAGGGGACACCAGAGTAGTCATTCTTAAGCTGGACGACGGCGACAGGCGTGTGATCGACTTCGAAGGTGGCCCTGGCGCGCTAGATTTGGGTCCCGCTCACGAGTTCGATACGTCTCACGTGCGACTCATCCGGTCCTCCATGCACATTCCGGACCGAACCTTTGACTGCGACATGGACACCGGGCAACTAACGTTGATTCGTGTCAGAAGCGTCGGCGCCGGATTCGATGAGGCGGATTACATCTGCCGACGCACCCATGCAACCTCGAGGGACGGAACACAGGTTCCCGTGTCAGTGCTCTTTCATCGGCGCACTCGGCTGGATGGCACGGCGCCATGCCTGTGCTACGGCTACGGCGCTTATGGCATCAGCCTGCCCGCTGCGTTTGACCCGCTGCGCCTCAGCCTGGTGGACCGCGGTTGGGTGATCGCGATCGTGCATGTTCGGGGCGGTGGAGAAAATGGGGCGGCTTGGCATCATGCGGGCCGCGCCGCTCTGAAGCCCAATGGAATCGCCGATTTCGTCGCTGCGGTGCGGCATCTCGTTGAAGACAGGTGGTGCGCACCAAAGGCTGTTGTCTCCCATGGCATGAGCGCGGGTGGCACCCTTGTTGCAGGTGCCCTCAACCAAGCGCCCGAGCTATTCGCAGGGGTGATCGCACAAGCGCCTTTCGTCGACGTGCTCAACACCATGATGGACACCACCCTTCCGCTTACGTCCGTCGAATGGCAGGAATGGGGCAATCCTGGCGCGTCGGACGTCGAATACAACCAGACAGCGGCCTGGTCGCCCTATGAAAACATCCTGGCGCAGACATACCCGCCGGTGCTCGCCATTGCTGCTCTGCGCGATTCTCAAGTTACGTACTGGGAAGCGGCGAAATGGATAGCGAAACTTCGCAAACATCAGAAAGGGGACGCCCCCAAGTTGCTGGACATGCGTGTCGATGCCGGACATGCCGGTTCGCCCGGTCAACACGGGAAGGTCGCGGATGCCGCGCTGATGTACGCCTTCGCGCTGAAAGTTACAGGCAATCTCGCCTAGTCGGCGCGTTCACGGCAGACCGATACGGTGCCGACGGTCGGTCACCGCAACACGTTGCATCACCCGCCGTTCGCCCGGGTAGTCATTCATCGCTTTGTGCATGGTGGCCCGGTTGTCCCACACAACGATGTCACCGAGTTCCCAACGATGCCGATACTGGAATTCGAGCGCGATCGCGTGGGCGTACAGATGGCGCAAGAGCGTGTTGCCAGCCTCATCCGCTACTCCTAGAACGCGGCGGATTGAAACCGGATTGGCATAAAGATAACGACAGCCGGAATGGGGGTGCCTGGGGGCAAGTGGGTGGACCGCTGACAGGGCGTGGGCACCATGGCCGAATGCCAGTTGTGAAGTGTGTTCGGCTAGCAGGCTATCGATGCCATCGCGGCACCGAGCCAGCAGCATGGCATAGGCCAGATACTGGTTGCTCCAGACCGTGTCGCCACCGTGTGCTGGAAGCTCTTTGGCCATCAACACCGTAGCGGAAGGAGGACACGCCATGAAACTCAGATCGAAGTGCCAAGCTCCGCCAAAGTTGTGCAGATGGTCGGGCTCTTTGCGGATCTCCGTGACCTGCCCATGCGGCGGCACCGCCTGCACGAATTGGTGCGTCACAGGCTCTCCAAACAAAGCAGCGAATGCCAGGAGCGCCTGCGGTGACATCGATTGCCCGCGAAATACCAGGACCAAGTGTGTCGACAAAGCGACCCGCAGGGCCTCCTTGACCGTGTCAGGCACAACGCTTTCCCGACGCAGTCCGGAAACTTCTGCCCCAAGCGGGCCAGCAAAAGGATGGATCCGGATAGCGTGTGTCAAGACGCTCCCCTCGGCAATCGACATGTCACCTTCCGATTCTACTTCGCCGCCCCGCACTGCTCCGCGTACGCATCCCCATGCGATGCCAGCACGTTCTTCACCAGCATCTTGAACATGGGCTTGCCGTCAGCGCCTTCGGCCACCTGATAGATGTTGTAGTTCTGGATCGGGTAGTTGTTCTTGTTGAACTTGAAGTCCCCGCGCACTGACGGGAAGGGCGTAGTGCGGATCGCTTCGTTGAACGCCTGCGCATCGGACGCCTTGCCGCCGATCTTTTTCAGCGCCTCGCCGATCAAGATCGCCGCGTCGTAGCTGAAGGCGGCGAACGAGGTGGGCGTGCGGCCGTATTTCTTCTCGTAGGCGGCAACGAACTGCTTGTTCTGGGGATTGTCGGCGCTGGGCTGCCAGGCTTCGGCCACGATATTGCCGTAGGCGACCTTGCCAATCGCGCCCAGGCTGGTCGGCTCCAGCGTGTGCACGCTGTACAGCGGGATGGTCTTGCTCATGCCCATCTGCTGGTATTGGCGGACGAACGACACGCCCTGCCCGCCTGGGAAGAAGCCGAACACGCCGGCGGGCTTGGCCGCGCCGATCTGGCTCAGTTCGGCCGAGAAATCCAGCTGCGTCAACGACGTGTAGATTTCGTTCGAGATCTTCCCTTTATAGAACCGCTTCAGGCCAGTGACCTTGTCTTTCGAGCCCAGGAAGTTCGGCGCGATGATGCTGATGTCGGCGACCTTCTGGTCGTTCAGGTATTTGCCCATGGCTTCGGCCGTGGCGTCGCTTTGCCAGGACGTCACGAACAGATTGGGTTTGCACTGCGCGCCCGCGAGCGGCGACGGGCCGGACACGGAACCGACGAAAGGAATCTTGCTGGCGCCGATCTTGGCTTGCAGCGCCATCATGACGTTGGCGTAGGTCAGGCCGGTCACGATGTCGACCTTCTCGCGTTCCAGCAGCTTGGTCAGGCCCAGCATGCCCACGTCCGGCTTCATCTGGTCGTCTTCCTGGATGACCTTCACGTCGTAGCCGCCCAGTTTGCCCTTGCCCTGTTCCACGGCCAGCATGAAGCCATCGGCCTGGTCCCGTCCCACGTCGGCCGCCTGGCCCGACAGGGTGCCCAGAAAACCGATCTTGACCTGCGCCATTGCGGGCGCGGCACAGAGGCCCGCGAGGCCGAGCACCATCACCATCGTCGTTTTCATTGCGTGTCTCCCAGAGCCTGCCGGCCCATCGTTGTTATGCAGCGATTATGTGGTCCGGCGTGTTTGCCAGCCATCGCGCTGATTGATTCCGCGGTATTAAACTCATTGATAGTTCTTCGATCAGGCGCGCCATGAAAGACCTCAACCTGCTGTACGTGTTCGAAGCCCTGTGGCGCGACCGTTCGGTCACCATCGCGGCCGAAAGCCTGGATGTGACGCAAGGCGCTGTCAGCAGCGCGCTCAAGCGCATGCGGGACGAATATGGCGACAAGCTGTTCATGCTGGCCGGCCGGCGGATGGAGCCGACGGCCATGGCCACCAGCATTGCACCATCGCTGCTGGAAGCGCTGAATGCCATTCGTAAAACGACAGGCGTACAGACGTCGTTCGACGCCACGGAGTCCACCCGGTCGTTCACGATCCGCACGCGCGACGTGGGCGAAGTGGTGGTGCTTCCCGCCTTGTTCGCCCGCATGGAGGGCGTGGCGCCGCGGGTCAAGATCAACGTCATGTTCGCGCCCATCGAAGAGACCGTGCACGGCTTGTCCACCGGCCGCATGGACGTGGCGCTCGGCTATCTGCCGGCGCTTGAACGCAACATCCACAAGAAGGTGCTGTTCAAGCAGCGTTACCTGTGCGTGATGCGCAGCGACCACCCGCTGGCCAATGCCGAGCTCACGCTCAAACGCTTCCTGTCGCAGCAGCACCTGCTGGTCGAGTACGCCGGCAGCGGTCATGTCTTGCTGGAACGCGCGCTGATCGAGGCCGGCGCCAAGGACCGCATCCGGGTGCGCATGCCGCAGTACCTGGCCGCGCCGCATCTGGTGCTCCGGTCGGACCTGATCTGGACCTGCCCGGAATCCCTGGTCGTTGAACTTCGCAAGCATTTTCCCCTCGCCGTCAAACCGCTGCCCCTGCCCATGGGCAACTTCGATGTCGCGCTGTATTGGCATGACCGCTTCCACAAGGACCCCGCCAACCAGTGGTTCCGGCAGCAGGTGATCGAGTCCGTGCACGACATCCAGAACCATCCGCCGACCGCGCCGCGCGCGTCGGCGTGACCTGCCGGCGACCGGTCCGGGATCAGGCCGTGATCGTGAACTCGAACTCGCCGATGTTCTCGATCCACTGACGCACCACATCGCCCGCCTGCAGGAACTGCTTGCGCGCCATGCCGACGCCCGACGGCGTGCCCGTCAGGATCAGGTCGCCCGGCGCCAGCGTGATGCGCGAGCTGAGCTGCGCGATCTGTTCCGCGATCGTGAACAGCATCTGCGACGTGTTCGAGTCCTGCATCAGTTCGCCATTGACCCACAGCTTCATCGACAGGGCCATGGGGTCGCCAATGAACTGGGCGGGAGTGATGGCCGGACCCATCGGACACGAACCGTCGAACGACTTCTGCCCGATCCAGTCCCAGCGGAACGGTGACGTATCCGGCACGTTGGGCCGCGAGACCCAGTCCCGTGCCGACAGGTCGTTCGTCACGACGTAGCCCGCGACATAGTCCATCGCTTCGTCGACCGGAACGTCCTTGCAGGTACGGCCGATCACCACGCCCAGTTCGATTTCCCAGTCCAGCATGGTGGATCCCGCCGGGATGCGCACTTTGGCATCCGGGCCGACCACCGAGGCGCCGCCTGCCTTGATGTTGTGCCACGGCAGGTAGCCTTTGCCCTTGGGATCGCCTTCGAGCGGCATGCCCAGCACACGCTTCATTTCTTCGACGTGGTCGCTGTAGTTGACGCCTGCAAAGTAGATGGTGCGCGGCGCGGGCAGCGGCGCCAGCAGCGTCGCCCCCGACACGTACTCGCGGCCGGGCAGGTCGCGGCCCAGGGTCGCCAGCTTTTCGGTTGCGCGCGGCCAGTCCTCCAGCACGTCCTGCACGCCGGCATACCGCGGCGATGCATAGATCTTGCCTTCGTGCAGGAGGCCGGTCTTGCGGGTGCCTTCGTGCTCGATCGTCACGAGCTGGATCATGATGCGGATCCCTTGATCTTCAGTTCTTCCAGGCTGCCGATATCGGCGGCGTCGTCCATCGAAAAGCGGTCGCCGTAGTCGAACAGGTCGTCATGCTGGAAGCCGTTTTCGTACCATTGGATCTCCCACCAGTTGTGGTCCAGGTCCTCCAGATAGAACGAATACACCCCATGCATTTCCTGCGGCGGCAACACCTGGCGGATGCCGTATTTGTCTTTGTCGCGCACCGCGGCCGCATGGGCCTGATCGACTTCTTCGCGCGTCTCGACGTCCAGCCCCCAATGGTTCAGCAGGTTGGTCGGATGCACCTGATCGCCGACTTCCACGCAGATGACGTGGAAGCGCTGGGCCAGCCGGACGGCCATGGCGGGCTTGCCGTGGCGCACGCATTCCAGGCCCAGGAATTCTTCGTAGAAGCGGCGCGACGCTTTCAGGCTGTAGCACTCCAGCGTGCCGTGGCCCAGGCAGAAAGGCTTGACGACGGACGGATGGCTGGGGGGATCGACGCGGCAATTCTCTGGCAGCATGACAGTCTCCTTGGTAGGGGGTTCAGGCTTGTGGCAGCCCGTTGCGGTCGGCTTCGCTCAGGAAGGCATCGGCAAAGAATGCGTCTTCGGGCAGCCGGCAGGTGGTCGTGAAATCGTGGCGCGCGGACTCGACCATGACGGGCGCGCCGCAGGCATAGACCTGCACGCCCGACATGTCCGGGAAGTCTTCCATCACGGCCTGGTGGACGAAGCCGGTGCGGCCCGTCCAGGCGCAGGCTTCCGTGGCATCGCTCAGCACAGGGATGAAGGTGATGTGGTCGTGCGTGGCGGCCCAGGATTCGGCCAGGTTGGCCATGTACAGGTCGGCGCGCTTGCGGCCGCCCCAGTACAGGGTAATGGGCCGCCGTGTGCCTCGCTGCAGGGTCTGTTCGAGCAGGGATTTGATGGGGGCGAAGCCGGTGCCTGATGCGAGCATCACGATGGGCGCGTCGGAGTCTTCACGCAAAAAGAACGAGCCCAGCGGCATTTCGATCCGGTGGATTTCGCGCAGCTTCATCGCGGTAAAGACGTGCTCGGTGAACTTGCCGCCCGGCATGCGGCGAATATGCAGTTCGACCTGGCGCACGCCGTCATTGCTTGGCACATTCGCGATCGAATAGCTGCGGCGCGTGCCATCGGGCCGCAGGATGTCCAGGTATTGACCCGCGCGGAACAGGGTCGGTTCGTTCATGGGCAAGCCCAGCGTAACGATCATCACGTCATCGCTGACAGGCTCCATTTTGATGACGCGGCAAGGCATGAACTTGGACTTGATGGCATCCTGCGGATCCAGTTCGTTGACTTCGACAACCAGGTCGCTAAGTGGCTTGGCGCAGCACAACAGCGCCAGTCCTTCGGCCTTGTCCGCGTCACTCAGGTAATTGGGGTGCACACCGCCGTAGTCGACTTCGCCCGAGACCACACGGCCTCGGCAGGTGCGGCAGACGCCTGACCGGCAGCTGTAGGGCATGAACAGCCCCGTATCCAGGCCTGCCTTGAGGATGGGGGTGTCAGCGGAACAGGGATAGGTGTGCCCGCTGGGATGCAGGGTGATCGTGTAGGACATAGGTCTTGGGCCTATCTTCCCCGTCGCGGGCTGGATCGCTCGCTGTCTCCCGGGGTTCTGCACGCAGTCTAAACACCTACGCCCGGCGCAGCTATTAACCGGAAAAAATCCCGAGAATTAACTGCATCAATAGTCGAGCATTGGCGCGCCTTGCGGGGCGATGGGTCAGTGAATACCCGCACCTAGCGGAATGCTCAATAGCCGGTCATTTCAAGATACCCACGGCCCGCTGGCGCGCCGCCCTGGCCTGCCATCAACCGCACAGGTCCTTCCCAATACGGAAACGACGTGCCCATCCACGCGCGAGGCTGGATGGCCTCGGCGGTGACGTCCACCTCCATGTCGGGCACGCGCACGCGCCACTGCGTCGGCACCTTGCGGCCCGTGTCCTGCCGCGTCGCCGCGCCCGCGTCGAGCTGGATCTGGTCGCCGCGCAGCGCACGGGGCGTGCCATCCGCAGCGATCCAGGTGCCCGCCCGATAGGGTGGTCCATCGGTCTGCCGCACCTGGAACAGCATCAGCTTGGCGCCGCTATCCAGGTGCAGGGAAAACCAGTCCCACCCCTGCTGCGTGGCGGCCAAGGGCTGGCTGCTCCATTCGCGATCGAGCCACGCCGTGCCGGTGACGGGGACTTTGTTGCCATCGACAACGATGTCGCCCGTCACGGTATAGAACGGCTGGCTGTAGTAGTAGGACGCCTGGCCCAGTCCGGATTTTTCGCTGTAGCCGCCATCGCCGTGCAGCACCAGCGGCCGATTCGTGGACAGTTGCAACCGGTACGAAAAGTCCTTGCCGGCGGCCTGCATGCTCAACTGGTCGATGTCGCGGCCGCCGGATGTCTGCAGCTGCCAGTCGTCGATCCACGCGCGGAACGGCGCCGCCGTCACACCCGCCTGGCCAATGCCGCCGCGCGCCAGGGTTTCGGCGTAGCGGTGCCCCGCCGGGCTGGTCAGGCCGGCATGCCCCATCCAGACGTTGGGGCTGCCGAAGCCTTCCACGTCGGCGCCCGGCCGCAGCGCCGAGCGGAACAGGGTCCACTGCACGCCCCAGTCCTTGCCCGACGCGTCTTTCAGGTTCGCGGTGACATACCACCACTCGATCCGGTAGCCATCGTGCGGGCCGTGATCCGCGGGGAAGCGCAGCGGCTTGCCCCGGGTGACCTGTGCGAACGCGGCCGCGTCGGCGCCCAGGCCCGCGAAGCCGCTGCGAGGCGCTTCAGCCGGCTTGTCGCAGCCCGCCAGCAACACGGACACCGCCAGGGCTCCGGCCAGGCGCAGCGCCGTGCGCAGGCACGACGCGGCGGACACGCGGGACACGCAATGCTTAGCGTTCATCGGCAAATTGCCTTAACAGATCGGCAGGCTGACGACGCGCCAGCCGCCAGATGGGTCCGGCCGCGGCCAGCAGGCTGGTCAGCAGGCCCAACATGCCCAGCTGCACCAGTTGCAGGGCCGACACGTACAGCGGCAGCCGCCACCCGAAGGCCTGAACGTTGACGACCGCAACCATGCACCAGGCCAGCAGCAAACCGAGCGGCATCGCCAGCAGGACGGTCAGGCACGCCAGCATCAAGGTCTGGCCCAACGTGAGCCATCCCAGGCGGCTGCGCCGCACGCCCAGCGCCCACAGCGGCGCCAGTTGCCCCACCCGGCTATGGCCCAGCGTCAGCAGGCTGATGAACAGCGCGATGCCCGCCACGGCCAAGGTCAAGGTGTTCAAGGCGCCGGTGGCCGCGAAGGTCCGTTCGAATACATCGATCGACCAGCGTTTGATCGTGGTCTGGTCGATCACGCGGGTGCTGTCGAGCCCATAACGATCCTTGAGCGTCTCTGCCAGGCTGGCCGCGCGGCCGGGTTCAAGCCGCAGGCTCAAGTTGGTCATCACGGCCTCCGGCCAATGCTGGCGCAAGCGGTCCGCGGCCAGCAGCACCTGCCCTTTCGGGTTGCCGTAGTCGGCGTAAATGCCGACGACAGGCAAGTGCTGCTCGCCATGGCCTGATGGCAGTACCAGGGTGTCGTTCAGACCGACGTGCAGGCGGCGGCCCAGCTGTTCGCTGAGCATGACGCCCTGCCCCGCGCCCAACCGCTCCCACGCCCGATCGGCCTGTTCCAGCAACGGCCATTGTTCGGGAAAGGCCGGTTGCACGACGATGCCCTGGGCCTGCACCGGCCAGCCCTGCAGGCGGAAATCGGTGCGCCACTGCGGCTGGACCACTTTCACGCCAGGCTGGCCGGCGGCCCACGCCGCGATCTGGACGGACTGCGCCGGGTCGCGTGGCGTCAGGTACAGATCTGCCGACAGACGCTGGTCGAGCCAGCCCAGGAAGGTCTGCCGGAAGCCCTCGGTCATGCTGCCCACGCCCACGCTGGCGGACAGGGCCAGCAGCAAGGCCATCAAAGCCAACGCCATGGCGGGCAATTGCTGGCGGCTGTCGGCAATGAACCATTCGGTCAGGGGTCCGCGGCAGGCCCGTGCAAGCCCCGCCAGGGCGGCATCGAGCAAGGCTGGCAGGAACAAGGCGCCGGCCAGCAGGATCGCGCCCATCATCAACAAGGCGCTCAGCAGGTTGTTGCCGAAGCGCCAGCAGCCGACGGCCACCATCGCCAGCACCACGGCCAACATGGCTTGCCGGCGCAACCATACCCCTTGCGCCATGCGCCATGCCTGCGCCTGGGCAATGGCGAGCAGGGGCAGGCGCGAGGCGCGCAGCAAACTGCTGCAGCCTGCCAGCAAGGCGCCAAGCAGGCTGATCGCCACACCTGCCACCCACCAGCTGGGCGACAGGCTCAATTGCCCGGAGACTTCGGCGCCGTACAGGCCTCGCAGGCTGGACGCAACATTGCCCAGCAGCACGCTCGCGAGCAGGTAACCGCTGATCACCCCGGCCAGCCCGCCAAGAATCGCGAACGCACCGAGCTCGACTGCCAGTGCACTGATCAGTGTGCTGAGGTTCACGCCGCACGCGCGCAGGGTGCGCAACACCCCGCGCCGTTGTTCGAGGGCAAGTCCGATAGCCGCATGCACGATGAACAGACCGACGATGAAGGCCAGCATGCCCAACGCCGTCAGGTTCAGATGGAAGCTTTCGGTCAGCCGCTGCAGATCGCCGCCCTCTTCGGACGCGCGCCATTGCAACGTATCCGCCACCGCGGCGGGAAGCGGCGGCTGGCGCGCGGCCAGGTCCGCATCGACCAGCAGACGCGATACCTGCCCCGGCGCGGATAGCAGGGCCTGCGCCGCGCCAATGTCGACGACGATCACGCCGGGCGCCAGGTCGGCACGGGGCACCAAAGGCGGCAGGCGCCGCCCGTCGCCCGTCGTCGCCTGCTCTCCCGCTGTCAGGCCCAGGCGTTGCAAGGTGTCGGGTGCGATCCAGGCTT
This sequence comes from Pigmentiphaga litoralis, assembly GCF_048632615.1. Taxonomy (GTDB): domain Bacteria; phylum Pseudomonadota; class Gammaproteobacteria; order Burkholderiales; family Burkholderiaceae_B; genus Pigmentiphaga; species Pigmentiphaga litoralis_B. Next base: position 3,413,230 of record NZ_CP184479.1, on the reverse strand, counting down.
CGCCGGGCGACCCGATGAAGCCGGTCAGATCAAAGGCGCGCTCGGCCTGGCCCGCCACCGACGTGCCGACCGGCAGGCTCAATGGTTCGATGCCCAGCACCTCGACGCTGGTCAGCGTCTCGCCCGCGAAGCGAACCCGGCCTTCCAGCACCGGCGATACCGCCCAGCCCTGGCGCCGCAACGCCACGTACAGCGTCTGGTCGAAGCGTTGCCCCTGACGGGGCACCAGTTGCGACTGCGACGGCGCCGACAGCATGGCGCTGGCGCGGGCGTAGTCGGCGCGCGCCTGGCTGTTGAGCGCTTCAACCCCCGTCCACAGCGCCGTCGCCAGCCACAGACCCGTCAGTATGCTGAAGAACTGGAGGGGATGGCGCCGCCAATGGCTGAGCAGCGCAAGCAGGGTGATGTGCAGTGTGCGCATCAGGCTTGCGCAGGCAGCACGCGCCCGCCTTGCAGATGCACGCGGCGGTTCAGCCGCGCGGCAAGCCGGGCGCTGTGCGTGACCATCAGCAACGTGCTGCCGGCCTCCGCCACCAGCTCCAGCAACAGGTCCAGCACAGTGTCGCTGCTGGCTTCGTCCAGGCTGCCGGTCGGTTCGTCGGCCAGCACCAGCGACGGACGGCCCGCCAAGGCGCGGCCGATCGCAACCCGTTGCTGCTGTCCGCCCGACAGCTGTTCGGGATAGCGCGCCAACAGCGACGCCAGACCCAGCCGATCGGCCAGGCGGCGGGTCCACCCAGGGTCGTCGCGGCCAGCCAGACGCGCCTGGAACGCAAGGTTGGCGCCCACGGTCAGACTGCTGATGAGGTTGTATTGCTGGAAGACGAGGCCGATGCCTTCGCGGCGCCAGCGCGCCAGTTCGGCTTCGCTGCGGCCGGTAAGCGGTTCCCCGGCCACCTCGATCCTGCCAGTATCGGGCCGGTCCAGGCCGGCAATCAGGTGCAGCAAAGTGCTTTTTCCGCTGCCGGATTCGCCCATCAAAGCCAGGCTGGTCCCGGTCGCCACCTCCAGGTCCACGCCGCGAAGGACCGGCAGCGGCCCCTGGGCCGTGATGAAAGACTTGCCAACATTGTCTACGACTAGCACCGGGCGACTCCGCAACGCGAAGCGTCAAGGATACCCCCGGGGCAGCGGGATCCTGGCCAGGCAGGGCCCGAAATCAAGGTTGGCTACAAATCAGGCTTCGTCTAGAAACCCAGCGCCACGGCCAGCGCCCCCCCAGCAGCCCGAAGGCGACAACGCCCACGGCCACCGTGGCCAGTTCACGCGGACGGAACGACTTGGCAACCATCGCAAGCGACGGCAGGCTGATCGGCGGCAGCGTCATGAGCAACGCACCCGCCGGACCCGCCGCCATGCCCAGCGACAGCATGGCCTGGATGATGGGCACCTCTCCGGCCGTCGGGATGACAAACAGGGCACCCGCCACGGCCAGCGCGACGATCCAGATCCAATGATTGCCGATGTCCGGACCAATGACCGGGAACAGCCATGCGCGCGCCGCGCCCAGCAGCAGCACCAGCACGATGTACTCGGGCACCAGCCGGATCGTCATGCGCCACAGGATCTGCCCCCAGCGCGTGAACGCCTGCTTCCAGTACTCGCCGGCCGACAGGGTCGGGGCGTCCACACTGCCTTCCAGCAGATGCGCGACACGCTCGCTCGCATCCGCGGCTTCCGCAGACGACACCATGCGGTTGATCAGATAGCCCAGCCCGAACACCATGGCCACCCCGAGCACCAGGCGCAGCCCGGCCCAGTTCCATCCAAGCACCAGCCCCATGAAGACCAACGTGGCCGGGTTCAGCACCGAGTTGCCCAGCCAGAACGCCACGGCCCCGCCGGGCGACGCCTGCCGCGCCCGCAGCCCCGCCACCACCGGCGCCGCGCAGCAGCTGCACATCATGCCGGGCAGCGACATCATGCCGCCCACGAACACACTGCCGAACCCCGCGCCGCCCAGGGCCTTGGCGATCCAGCGCGGCGGCAGCAGGGCCTGGACGGCCGAGCCCAGCAGCAGCCCCAGCACCATGGCCTGCCAGATGGCCTTGCCGTACACCAGCGCGTAGTCGAGCGCGGCAGTCCACGACGGCGCGGGCGCGCTGGCCGCCGTTCCCATCAGAATCGAATTGCCGATCGAATGGTTGCTGGCCGCAACGAACGCGCGGTTGTAATAGGGATACCACTTCACGTAGGCCAGGCCGGCCACTGCGATGAGGACGAAAACGGCGATGCCGACGAGCGGGTTGGGCGCGCGCCGCGTATCGATAGGTGCTGGGGTCATGGAGATATCAGGAGCGAAGGGAGGGCCGACGAGCAAGGTCATCCGGCCGGGGGTGGCGTATTTTACGCCCGGCGCAGTGTCTTCACCCCTTTGACACTTCTTCCAGCAACCAGTCACGAAAGTCGCATAGATGCGGGTCATATTCCAGCCTTTCGGAATACACCAGATAGAACGCCGAGTCGATCAACAGACGGCGGTCGAACGGCGCGACCAGACGGCCCGCCGCCAGGTCATCCTTGACCAGCGCGTACTGGCCCATGGCCACGCCGAGCCCCTGCAGCGCAGCCTGGTAGGCCAGCGCCACGTTTTCGAACGTCAGACCATGCGTCGGGTCGATATCGCCCACGCCGTTGGCGTCCAGCCATCGCCCCCAGTAATCCGGACGCGCGGTGGATTGCAGCAAGGTGTGGCGCGCCAGGTCCCGGGGTGTCGTGATCGCATTGGGCCCGGTCAGCAACTGCGGGCTGCACACCGGCAACAGTTCGATGTCGACCAGGCGGCGCGAGATGGCCCCTGGCCAATCCCCATGCCCGATGCCGATCATGACGTCCGCGTCGCCCAGGGTGCGCAGCGGCTTGAAGGACGTCGTGAACACCGTGTCGCGATCCGGATGCGCCACGTGAAAGGCGGGCATGCGCGGCAGCAGCCAGCGCATGGCAAACGTCATCTGGCACCAGATCTGCAACGGCTTGGCGGCAGGCGGCGCAAGGGCCTTGGCGGTGGCCTGCTCGATGCGTTCGAACGCGCCGTGCAGATCTTCCTTGTATTGAAGACCGCCCGGCGTCAGCCGCACTTCGCGGTTGGCGCGCTCGAACAGGCGCATGCCCAGGAAGTCTTCCAGGACCTTGATCTGCCGGCTGACGGCGCCAGGCGTCACATGCAATTCGCGCGCCGTTTGGGTAAAGCTCAAGGTGCGCGAGGCGGATTCGAACATGCGGAGCGGGTTCAGTGGCGGCAGCTTCATGGGTTTCGAATCGTTGAGTTCTGGTAAACCGAGTTGACTATATATCGATTGTGACAAAGCGTGAATGACCGCAGTATGGCTGGGCCTATTGCATCGCACCATCGGGAATCCGCTCATGCTCACACCTCGTATCGTTGCCTTGATGTTCGCTGCCCTGACCGTTCCGGGCGCGGCGTTTGCCGCGGATTACCCGGCCGGCCCGATCACCGTCGTCGTCCCGTATGCCGCGGGCGGCCTGGCCGACAACATTGCGCGGCCTATCGCCGATGCGCTGGGCAAAGTGCTCAAGCAGTCCGTCATCGTCGAAAACAAGGGGGCGCCGGTGGTGTGGTGGGTACCGGCTTCGTTGCCCGCGCTAAGCCCGACGGCTACACCCTGCTGCTGACCTTGTCGGCGATTTCAGGCTTGCCCGAAGCAGACCGCCTGCTGGGCCGCAAGCCGGCTTTCCAGCTTGACCAGTTCGTGCCGATCGCCCGCGTCACGGCGGACCCGAACCTGCTGGTCGTGAACGCAGACGCTCCCTGGAAATCGGTGGCCGAACTGGTTGCGGACAGCAAGCAACATCCGACCGCGCTGAACTACGGGTCGTCGGGGGTCTATGGCGCCATGCACATCCCGATGGAGATGTTCAAGGCGGCCAGCGGCGCACAGATCACGCACGTGCCGTTTTCGGGCGGGGGGCCCGCCATGGTGTCCTTGCTTGGCGGCCAGATCCAGACGGCGGCCAGCGGCCCGGCCAATGCCGGCAACTTCATCAAGACAGGCAAGATGCGCGCACTGGCCCATTGGGGCAGCCAGCCCCTGCCCGCCTATCCCGGCCTGCCCAGCCTGAAGTCGCTGGGCTATGACGCGGAATTCGTGCAATGGTCCGCTCTGATGGCGCCGGCGCAGACGCCGCGCGCCGTGATCGATACCTTGCGCAACGCCATGCGCGTGGTCACCGCCGACCCGGCGTTGAAGCAGGTCTTCAACAACCTGGGCAGCCCGATCGAATACATGGACGCGCCAGAATTCGCAACCTACTGGAAGGCCGACGCCGAACGTGTCGTGGCCGCCGTCAAGAAAATCGGCAAGGTGGATTGATTGACGACGACAACCGTTCCCCGCATTCCCGATTCGCTGTACCGGTTGATGGATGAGATCGGTCCCCGCTGGGGATCGGCCGTCCAGGCCAACGTCCGCACGATGATCGAGGCCTATTCCGACATCCTGAAAGACGCGCCCAAGGAAGGGACCGCCCACCGCGACCTGCCCTATGGCGATGACCCGCGCCAGCGCCTGGACGTGTTTGAGCCCAGCGGCCACGCCGCATCGGGCCGCCCGATCCTGATGTTCGTGCATGGCGGCGCATTCGTCGAAGGCGACAAGGACCGCACCGACGAGATCTACAGCAACGTGCTCTGGTACTTCGCGCGGCACGGCATCGTCGGCGTCAACGTCGAGTTCCGCCTCGCGCCCACCCACACGTTTCCAAGCGGCACCGAAGACATCGGCGCCGCCGTTGCCTGGGTCAAGGCCCACGCGGCGGAGTACGGCGGTGATCCGGACCGCATTTTCCTGATGGGCCACTCGGCCGGCGGCGCGCATTCGGCGCACTACGCGTACGACGCCCGCTACCATCCGGAAGGCGGCCATGGCCTGGCGGGTCTGATCGTCGTATCGGGCCGCGTACGCGCCGAAAACTCCGCCGAGAATCCCAACGCGAAACGGGTCGAGGCCTACTACGGCACGTCGCTCGATGACATGACCGCGGGTTCGGCGATCAGCCACGTATCCGCCGAATCCTTGCCCACGATGATCGCGGTCGCCCAGTACGAAAACCCGCTGATCGACGTGCACTGCGCCGAATTGTTCGCGACGCTGTCGCACATCCGGCGCCGCGCGCCCCGCTTCGTCTGGCTTCCGCGGCATAACCACACGTCGATCATCGCGCACTTCAACACACAGGAAGAGGTGCTGGGACAGCACGTGCTGTCGTTCATGGAAACGGGTATCTGACGCACCTATCGTCTTCCCGAATGTCGCAACCCTGCGACCTTGAGCCCGGTAACGGACTCAAACTTTTGGACGATATCTCTCAACCGATTGACGGAATAGTCTAGTCACGCCGCCTCACGGTCTGGCGGCGCATCTTCACTGTCGGGGCACCTTTTCACACTTTCTGATCACCTCTTGGCCACTGTGTCGGCCAAGCGGGTCGGTGCGTCCTGCAGCATCCGTTTGACCGCTCAGTTATGCGACTCACCAAAGGGAGTTGGCAATGACGATGCTGTTGATCAAGGGATCCACCGGGGCGGAGGTAGGCAGGCTGGCCGAGGCGCTGCTGCGCGAACTTGGCGACGATGCCGGCGACTTTCCGAATCTGGCAGGCACGCAAACGATCGATGCGGACTTCGACGCCGCGATCCGCCGATGGCAGGCGGGCGTCGGGCTGATTGCCGACGGTGTCGTCGGCCCGCTGTGCCAGGTGCTCCTGGAAATGATCGCGCCGCAGGGCGGCAAATTCGGTAGCACGCCGCTGACCGTGGCGGCCGTCAGCCGGTTGTTCCCTGCCACCAAACCGGCCAATATCGCCCGCTACCTTCCGTACATCGAAGCCGCGCTGGGCGTGCTCGACCTGACCGACAGGCCCATGGTGCTGGGCGCGCTCGGTACGATACGGTCCGAATCCGAAGGGTTCGTGCCGATCTCTGAATTCCCCTCCAAATTCAACAGCGACCCGGGCGCGCCGCCTTTCAATCGCTACGATGGCCGCCTGGGCAACGACGTGCCGGGCGATGGTTTCCGGTACCGCGGCCGCGGCTTCGTCCAGTTGACGGGCAAGTTCAACTACCGGAAGTACGCCGCCAAGATCGACTTTCCGCTGGACGCGCAGCCCGACCTGGCCAACGCGCCCGAAGTCGCCGCCTTGCTGCTGGCGACCTTTCTTGGCGATGTGGCCGGCAAGTTCCGGCCCGCGTGCGAAAAGGGCGATCTGGCCGCCGCGCGCAAATGTGTCAATGGCGGCAGCCATGGACTCGACCGGTTCCGCAGCGTCTTTGCGCTGGCCGAGACGGCGTGGAGCACGGCGACGCATGGCGTGGGCGCGGGCAAGTCCCCCACCTTCACGTCGCGGCGCACGTCGTTGACCAGTGCCAAGACCAAGAAAGACACCGACGACCTGCGCGACCGCTGGTACCAGCCCGGCGCGATCAGCCTGCCGAACGAATTCCCGTCTTCCGGTGACGTGCAGACCTACCTGGCCCGCTACACCCAGGCCGGCTTGATCCTGGATCAGGGACGCGAAGGCGCGTGCACTGGCTTCGGTTTGTCTTGCGTCATCAACTATCTGCGGTGGATCAAGGCCGATCATCCCGACAAGGACTTCATTTCGGTCAGCCCGCGCATGCTCTACACCCTGGCCCGCCGCTACGACGAATACGAAGGCGAAAATTACGAGGGATCGAGCTGCCGGGGCGCGATCAAGGCGTGGTTCAGCCACGGGGTCTGCCTCGAAGACGACTGGCCCTACTCCCCGGAAAAATCCAATCCGCCGCATTACGGCTACGCCAAGCGCGCGGCCAACACCACCCTGGGCGTCTACTACCGTGTCGAGACGCGGTCCATTACGGACATGCAGGCGGCGCTGCGACAGCACGGCGCCGTGTTCGTCTCGGCGTTCACCCATGACGGCTGGCTGGACGTGCCCGACGTGGGCAGTTGTCCGACGGGCCACCAGGACCTGCCCGAGATCGAATTCGACGGCCGCCCGTCGCAGGTGGACGGCCACGCCTTCGCACTGGTCGGGTTCGATGCCCGCGGGTTCATCGTGCAGAATTCCTGGGGTCCAAGCTGGGGCGCGGGGGCTTCGCGATCCTGTCGTATCGCGACTGGCTGGCCAACGCCATGGATGCCTGGGTGGTGGCGCTGGGCGTCGCCGGCGTGATCGAAGGGCGGCTGGTGGCATCGAACCGCGACGGCAGCGGCGTCGCGGGCGCGCGGGTCGACAAGAGCAAATGGTGGGATGCCTCGGTGGCCTATCAGCACAGTGTCGTGTTGGGCAATGATGGCCGCGTCATGCGGTACGTGAGCGAAGACGAAAAGCCGCGCAAGCTGCAGCAGCAGGTGTACGCGCTGCCGGACCAATGGTTCCGCACGACCCCGGCGCAACAGAAGAAGCGGCTGGTGCTCTATGCGCACGGAGGGCTCAACAGCGAAAAGGCAGCCATCGATCGGGCCAGCGCGATGGGCCGGTACTTCGTGGCCAACGGCTGCTACCCGCTGTTCCTGGTCTGGAAGACCGGGCTGCTGGAATCGCTGCAGGGCATGTTGTCCGAATCCGTGCGGACCCCGGCGGCGCGGGGGACCTGGCAGGCGCCTGGACGGATGCGTCGGACGCCCTGATCGAAAAGACCTTTGCCCGCCCCTGGCGCGGCCCATATGGTCAGAGATGAAAGAAAACGCGGAACTGGCCTTTGCGCCTCGGCGGGGGCGAACTGCTGCTCGATGCCCTTGCGGCCCTGGTGGAGACCTGGGGCGACCAGTTCGAATTGCACCTGGTCGGGCATTCGGCCGGGTCGATCATTCTGGGTCATTTGCTCAGTGCACTGCGTCAGCGGGGCGCCTTGGCCGATCGCGTCGCATCGATCCATCTGTACGCGCCGGCGTGCACGGTGCCATTCGCCAACAAACATTACGCGAGCGACGCGCGCTTCATGAACCGCCTGTTCCTGGATGTGCTGTCGGATGAGGTGGAACGCGCCGATACGGTCTCCGCCATCTATCGCAAGTCGCTGCTGTACCTCGTTTCCAATGCGCTGGAAGCCGATCTGCGAACGCCGATCCTGGGCCTGTCGAACATCTGGAACCCGGACTATTCGGGATGGGACGGATCGTCGGACACGGCAGAAGCGCTGTCGGCCTGGCGCAAGGCCTTCGACGATGCCGAAGGCAAAGTGCTTAAGCGGGTCGATACGCCCAAGGTGCGTGTGGGCACCGAAGCCAACGGCGACGCCGTCCTGCAGAAAGCCGCGCACGGCAGCTTCGACAACGACCTTGCGGTGGTCACGCGCACCCTGGAGCGCATCACCGGAACGGCGCTGTCCACCCCGGTCGACGAATTGCGGGGCTTCTAGTGAAGCGGCTCGACGCGCTGGTGGACCATCGCCGCAGGGTCCTGCAGGACCCCAACCTGCCCGAAGGGCACCACGACAAATGGGGGCTGGCGCTGTCGGGAGGCGGCATACGCAGCGCGACTTTGCGCTGGGGCTGGTCACGGCGCTCGCGAAAAAAGATGCTGCTGCGCTTCGACCTGCTGTCGACGGTGTCGGGTGGCGGGTACGCGGGCGCAACGATAGGCCGGCTGTTCGACCGGGTGCGCGGCAAGGTGGCCGCCTCGGACGCCGCGAAGGGATCGACCGGCGATGCCGCCCGCGCGGTGCAGGACGGCCTGGCGCGCGATGAAGCGACCTGGACCACCTGGTGGTTGCGCGCCAACGGACGGTATCTGATCCCCAGCGGTGTGCTGGATGGCACGCTGATCGTGGCGCTGTATGTGCGCAACGTGCTGGCCGTCCATTTCGAACTTGCGCTGCTGGCCTTGCTCGCCGGCATCTTCCTGGCGTGCGTCAATCTGTTCACGTGGACCGGGCTGGCGGCACTGGGATGGATAGGCGGGGACACCTTCTTCGACGCCTTCCGCTGGCTGTCGCCCTGGCTGCCCGTGCCATGGATCGCACTGGCCGTGTTCATCGTGATCGGGGCCGTCCAGACCTCGGCCTTCTGGTGCTTCCCGTATGTGCGGAAACGAGGCGCGTCGCAGCGCGCATTCGCCGTCGTGATCACCGCCATGATCGCGATCGTGGCGCTGCACCCGCTGTTCGACACGGCCCCCGGACGGCCCGGCAGCGTGGTGCGCGAAGGCCTGTGGGTGACCATGGTCGCCTTGATGTGCTGCTGGCTGCTGGGCGCGCTGTATGCGCAACGCATCTGGATCAAGGCGCGCCGGCGGCTGCCCGATGCCAGTTCGGCCGCGGCCGATGTGCTCAGTGTCCTGACACAACGCCTGTCCAATACCTTTCGTTGGGGTATCGGCTTCCTGGCGCTGGGGGTCGTCGAACGGTTTGCGTGGCACCTGGCGTTCGAGCCCAGCGGCTTCGACACGGCCACCGTGGGCATCGTCCTGACCATCGTTGCACCGGCCTTGCGGGCCGCCCTGCCCTTCGCATCGCGGCTGACCAACCCGACCGCAAGCGTGCGCATCGCCATGTTGATCGGGCGTGGCCTGGGCTATCTGATCGTTGCGTTGCTTGCCGCATTCTGGATATCGCTTGCGTATCGCGCGGTGCTTGGCGCGTATTTCGATCGCACCACGCTGGCGTTCTGGCCTGCGCTGACCGTGGCCGTCCTGTTGATGCTTCCGATGGCCATCTACCTGACGGTGACCGGACGCAATATCGAATTCCTCAATCTGTCGTCCTTGCATTCCTTCTATCGCGCGCGCCTGGTCCGCAGCTATCTGGGCGCGGCCAACTACCGGCGTTTCCAGGCGGCCGGCCCGCTTGACGAAGGCACGTTGACCCCCGTCCCGGCCGACCTACCGTTGGGCAAGGTCGTGAGTGAAGTCGAAGAAGTGCATCTGGACGACGATGTCGCGATCAACGACTACCGGCCCATGGACGCCGGTGGCCCGGTGCACCTCATCACGATGTGCGTGAACCAGACCAACGATCCGCGCGGCGGCATCTTCAACCGCGACCGGCAAGGCTTGCCGCTGACCATCGTGTCGGGCGGCTACATGCGTGAAGGCATCGAGAACTGGTCCGAGATGCGGCGCGACGAACCGCTGAGCCTCGGGACCTTCATCGCGATTTCGGGCGCGGCCATCGCGCCGGCTTTGGGCGCGCTGACGCGGGGCGGCATCTCGGCGCTGGCCATGTTCGCGGGCCTGCGGCTGGGATATTGGTGGAGCAATGAGCGCCGCAATGGCGAGGGCACCCGGTCCGTCCATGCGTGGACCGGCAAATCGCGCCGCATACTGAACGAATTGCGCGGCCGCTTCCAGGGCACGCAGGGACCCGACTGGTTCCTGACCGACGGCGGGCATTTCGAGAACACTGGCGCCTATGCGCTGCTTGCCGAGCGCTGCCGTGTCATCGTCGTTTCCGACGCGGGGGCGGACCCGACCTATGCGTTCGGCGACCTTGAAAACCTGGTGCGCAAGGCGCGCATCGACCTGAATGCCGACATCCGATTCATGCGGCCCCGCAATCCGCCCGATCTGCGCCTGAGCCCGCCGGTGGCGGAGCTGGCGCAGTTCGGCACCATCGACGATCTGGCCTCGTCCAAGAGCAATGCGTGCATGGCGCTCGCCACGGTCATCTACGCCGAAGACCCGCTGCACCCCGGCATCCTGATCTATATGAAGCCGAATTTTTTCGTTGGACTGCCGGTGGATCTCGTCAACTTCAAGGCGGCCAATCCCAGCTTCCCGCAAGAGCCGACCTCCGATCAATTCTTTTCGGAGTCGCAATGGGAAAGCTACTTCCTGCTTGGACAGGAAATGGGCAAGGCCCTGTCCATCGATCTCTTGAACTGCATTGCCGCCGCGCCTGACGCCTACTTCGTGCAGGACACGAGTTCGACCCTCGACAAGGCGATGACGCGTGACAAGGGCGCCGTGCCGGCCGGCGCGCCGGCGACACCGATGCAGGCCATCTCGCGCATTCCGGCGCGGATCGCCGTGTCGACGGTCAAGGCCACGGTCGGACTGACCGCGGTCGCGGCGATCGGCGCTTCGGCCTGGCAAGGCCTGGAAGCCTGGCGCACCGCGCGCGACAAGAGTGTCGATACCGAACGCACGGCGCTCTCCAGTCTGTCGTCGACGTGGCTGGAAACGCAGCGTGCCCGCGCATCGGACACGCCGCAACGCATCGAGGCCGTATCGCGGCTGGCGACCACGTTGCTCTACACCGCCGACCGGATCTGCGCCCATGGGCAGGCCGAGTGGTTCCAGCAGCCGGGACTCGCGCGCGAGATCGCGATCGACGCGTTTGCGGAATGCCGCAAGCTCGACGTGCTGGCGTCGCGATCATGCGCCGTGCTGCTGCAATCGGTGGGCAATCCGGCAAGCCGGACCGTGAATACCTGCCTGGGTCCCTTGCTCGAAAGACCGCCCCAACGCTACGAAACCTATTGGGCCTACGATTACACCACCAAGGCGTCGCCGCATCTGCTGCACCCCTGCGATATGTATCGCGAGGACCTGCGTCTGGAAGCCATGCCGGTTACGATCACCGACGTGGTGGATCCCCCCGCGGCCGGATGCCGCCTGGGCACGTTTGCGTTCGGCGTGCCGGGCGAAGCCATCGTCCGCAGCGTGATGGCCGGGGTCAATGACGGCTTTCGGTACTTGCAGCGCCTGGCCGGCATCGACACGCACGACCTCTGGCTGAGCCGGTTCGCACAGGACCACCACGCCGAGATCGCACCCGCGTCCCCTCCCGCGCGATCGGCCGCGCCTTCCCTGTCCACCCCCATCAACGCGGAAGCCCGCGCCGCGTGCAGCGATGTCGCCATCTTCGTCCAGGTGTATGACCCCGAATCCTACGCCGCCGCCACGCGGCTGCGCGGACCGTGGTCGGCCATCCAGGCGCGCTTCCAGCCGATCGAGAACGTGCAGCAATCGGCCGAAGCACGCGGCCGCCCCAACCTGACGCCGGTCACCGAACCCACGATCCGCTATCACCGCAACGACGCCGCGGCATGCGCCGCCTACCTGTGGCCAGTGGCCCGCCAGACGCTGACCCTGCCGGGGCCGGTCACGCCCCGCCCGCTGTCGGCCCGCTATCCCAGCACGCCCTCGACCATCGAAGTCTGGCTGCCCCCCAAGACAACCATCGCACCCAACGAGACGGCTGCAAAAACTTTAACAAACGGCCGATAGTCAGCTTCCTGTCAGGCATGGTATTGCTGTGGGTGCTGCTCGCTCCATGCACCGAGAATCCTGCCAACCCCGTGCCCTTCAAGGGCCACCAAAGGAATGTCGCCATGCCTGTCCCGTACGTTACGCAGTCTGTGTCGTCGTCGATGTCGCCGGCTGTCCTGCCCGCTGTTTCCGTCGAACACCGCCGTGCCCGCAAGCGCCCGGTGCTTGCCGGCGTGCTGGCCGCCGCGCTGGCTTTCGGCACAACCGCCCTGGCTCAATCGCCCGGCTACACCTACACCCCGGACGTCGGCCAGGCCGGCAAGGACGTGGTTTGGGTGCCCACGCCGCAACCGGTCGTGGACAAGATGCTGGAGCTGGCCAACATCACGCCAAAAGACACGGTGCTGGATCTCGGTTCGGGCGACGGGCGCACGGTCATCACCGCGGCAAAGCGCGGCGTCAAGGCGCACGGCGTCGAATACAACCCCGACATGGCCGCCCTGGCCCGCGCCAACGCCGAGAAGGAAGGCGTCTCGAAATTGGCGACCTTCCAGACCGCCGACCTGTTTGAGATCGACCTCAAACAGGCCACGGTCATCACCATGTTCCTGTTGCCCACGATCAACGAACGCCTGCGTCCCAAGCTGCTGGAACTGCCGGCCGGCACGCGCGTGGTGTCCAACTCCTTCCCCATGGGCGACTGGAAACCGGACCGTTCCGAAACCGTCAGCCAGGGTTGCTCCAACTACTGCACGGCCCTGATGTGGGTGGTGCCCGCCAAGGCTGCCGGCACGTGGCAACTGGACGGCCAGCGCCTGACGCTGAAGCAGACGTTCCAGAACCTGGAAGGTACCCTGGGATCGAATGCCATCAGCGACGCCAAGCTGGAAGGCAAGAAAATCGCCTTTACTTCCAATGGCATCCGCTATGAAGGCACGGTGGAAGGCAATGCCATGACCGGCACCGCCGGCGGTGGCAAGACCTGGTCGGCACGGAAGAGCTGACCGGGCGGCGCGGGATGCCCTCAGGGTAATCCCGCACAATCTTGGTACAATCCCTAGGTTTCATGCGGCGTTGACGACAACGCCGCTTTTCATTCGCCCGGATCTGACCGGGCCGCCCCGCGACATAGGCTCGCCAGGGCTCCGAGTGCCGGCCCGCAGCGCACGAACCCAGAATCGCGCTGCGCCGGACGCTAACGGTATTTCTTGAAATCCCAAAGCCGGTGCAGGAGACAGATCAAACGAGTCCCAGGTGGTTGCCTGCCGACTCGTCCAAGTCGTATCTGTTCAGAAGGTAGTCAATCAATGTTGAAGCGTATGATCCCGGCCATGCTGGGCCTGGTGGCGTCGGTGGCCGTCCTGCCCCTGCACGCGGCCGAAACCCGAAAGGTCGATGTGCTCCTGATCGGCGGAGGCATCATGAGTTCCACCCTGGGCGTCCTGCTGCACGAACTGGAGCCGGGCTGGAGCATGGAGATGGTCGAGCGCCTGGACAAGGTCGCCATGGAAAGCTCGAACGGCTGGAACAACGCCGGAACCGGCCATTCGGCGCTGGCCGAACTGAATTACACCCCGCAAGACAAGACCGGCAAGGTCGACATCTCCAAGGCCATCGAGATCAACGAAGCTTTCCAGGTCTCTCGTCAGTTCTGGTCGTCGCAGGTCAATCGCAACGTCCTGAAGAATCCGCGCACTTTCATCAATTCGACGCCGCACATGAGCTTCGTGTGGGGTGATGACGACATCGCCTTTTTGCGCAAGCGTTACGAAGCCCTGAAGGCCAGCCCCCTGTTCGCGGGCATGCAATATTCGGAAGACCCCGAGCAGATCAAGAAGTGGGTCCCGCTGATGATGGAAGGCCGTGACCCCGCGCAGAAGATCGCCGCGACCTGGACGCCCATCGGCACCGACGTCAACTTCGGCGAAATCACCCGTCAGTTCGTTGGCCACCTTGAAAGCACGCCCAACTTTGCGCTCAAGACGTCGAGCGACGTGAAGGACATCACGCGCAACCAGGACGGCACGTGGCGCGTCGAATACAAAAACCTGAAAGACGGCCAGACCTCGCAAACCGACGCCAGGTTCGTGTTCATCGGCGCAGGCGGCGGCGCGCTGCACCTGCTGCAGAAATCGGGCATTCCGGAAGCCAAGGATTACGCCGGGTTCCCGGTCGGCGGTTCGTTCCTGGTGACCGAAAACGCCGCCGTGGCGCAGCAACATCTGGCCAAGGCCTACGGCAAAGCGGCCGTGGGCGCGCCGCCCATGTCGGTGCCCCATCTGGATACGCGCGTCCTGGATGGCAAGCGCGTGATCCTGTTCGGACCCTTCGCGACCTTCTCGACCAAATTCCTGAAGGAAGGCTCGTACCTGGACTTGTTGACAAGCACAACTATGCACAACGTCTGGCCCATGATGAAAGTGGGCGTGGCGCAGTATCCGCTGGTCGAATACCTGGCCGGTCAGCTCATGCAATCCGATGATGACCGCTTCAACGCACTGAAGGAATACTTCCCCAATGCGAAGAAAGAAGACTGGCGCCTGTGGCAGGCCGGTCAGCGTGTGCAGGTCATCAAGCGCGACAAGGAAAAGGGCGGTGTGCTCAAGCTCGGCACCGAGATCGTGACCTCGGCCGACGGCAGCATCGCCGGCCTGCTGGGCGCATCGCCCGGCGCGTCGACCGCCGCGCCGATCATGCTTGACCTGGTCGGCAAGGTGTTCAAGGACAAGGTGGCATCGCCGGCCTGGCAAGCCAAGCTGCGTGAGCTGGTGCCCAGCTACGGCACGACGCTCAATGGCAGCCCGGCCAAGGTGCAACAGGAATGGAACGCCACGGCGGCCACCTTGCAGCTGACCCCGCCTCCGGCGATCGACATGACCCCGCCGCCCGCACCGCCCACTGGCACCGTGCCGCAACGCAAGAAAGAGCAGACCGACGCCGATCTGGCGTTGTGATGGCTGGAAGGGGGGACGGGTGTCCTAAGTCCGTCCCTTCCCCGCGACGGCGATCACCAGCCGCGTTGCCGGCCCGACCAGATGGCGCAGACCTGACGACGCATCCGCCTCGATGGTTTGCAAGATCAACTCGTTGATACCGCCAACGACCGCCATCGCCATATCGGCCGGCAACGTACGGCCGTCGGCATCCGCCGTGGCCGATTGCACGAACGCCGCGATCTGCGCGTTGGCCTGCCGCCGGACGCGCAGACCCGGCAGGCCGCAACCCAGGATTTCGACAAACAGGGTTTTCAGCAGCCGCGGGTCCTGCGCCAGAAAATCCAGGTAGGCCGTCAGCGCGGTCTCGACCTGATCCTGCCACGGGCGCGACAGGTCGACCGCCCCCTGCAACGCCGCGAGCGCCTGCTGGCTGGCCATTGCGTACAACGCCAGCAGGCAGTCCGCCTTGGTCTCGAAATGCTCGTAGAAGGTCCGGCGCGACACCGCCGCTTCGCGCACGATGTCGGCAATGCTGGTGTCCGCGTAGCCCTTGGCGGCCAGCGCCTGCGCCATGCCGGCGAGCAGGCGCAGGTAGTGCTCATGCGGCACGGCAGCCGGTGCGGAAGAGCCGGGTATGTCAATCCCGGAGTGGGATGTAGCGAAAGCCATGGCATGACATCATGAGTAGATTGGTACTTGACAGTACCAGATGTCGATCGCATCATGTTGGTACGCGATCGTACCAACCGCCCGACATCATGCCGCGCGTCATGAAGGAGCTTTTCGATGACCGATCTTGTCGTCCGCCGCCTGCTGATCGACCTGCAACCGCCCATTCCCCGCACCTGGTGCGGCGGCGATGCGTTCGCAACCGCCTTCTTCAATGCGCTGTCGATGAGCTTTCCGTTCGGCGAGCAGTTTTTCATCGACGCCTTGCGTGGCGTGCTGGCCACTCTGCCCCCCGACGCGCATGCGCGCTGGCAGCCCGAAGTCAAAGGCTTCGTCGGCCAGGAAGCCACGCACCGGCGCATCCACAGCCTGTTCAACGCCCACCTTGAACGGCAGGGACTGGTGGACGGCTGGACGCCCCGCGCCGCCAAACGCGCGACGCGGCTCGATGGGTTGGACCCCCGCCATGCCCTCGCGGTCACGGCCGCCAATGAACACTTCACCGCCATGTTCGCGGACTGGCTGCTGGCCCATCCCGAGGTGCTGGACGGCGCCGAGCCGCGGCTGAAAACAATGTGGTTGTGGCATGCCGCCGAAGAATCCGAGCACAAGACCACCGCGTTCGATCTGTACCGCGCGGCAGGGGGATCCGAGAAAGCCCGCAAGCGCTGGTTCGCGGTCACGACCTCCATGTTCCTGCGCGACCTGCTGCGCCAGACCGTTGCGAATCTCAACAAAGAAAAGCAGCTGTGGAAACGTTCGACGTGGGCCAGCGCCGCGCGGCTGCTGCTTGGCCGCAAGGGCCTGTTCGGCGCCAACCTGAAAGCGTGGCGACGGTATTTTTCCAGCGACTTTCATCCGTCGGAACACGAGAGCGGACTGGCCCACGCCTGGCTGCGCGACAACCGGGACGCCTATGTGCCGGTCGGAGCGCAATGACCTGCTAGCATGGTCATGACGGCACGCGGGCCCCGTCGGACAGTCGCCCGACCCGTGTGCCCCTCTCGCGCTTGGACCTGACGAGCGCATCGCCCAGGAGCATTCCATGACATCGATCCCGACTTCCCGCACGATCGCGCGCCGCCACCTGATGCAATGGGCCGCCGCCGCCCTGACCGCCTGCGCCGCGCTGCCCGCCCTTGCCCACCATGGCTGGTCGTGGGCCGAAGGCGAACAGACCGAACTGTCGGGCACGATCCAGTCGATTTCGATGGCGCCCCCGCACCCCACCCTGAAGGTCAAGGCCACCGATGGCGTCGTCTGGCAGATCGACCTGGGCAACCCGAACCAGACCGAACGATCCGGCTTTACCGGCCAGTCGGCGAAAACCGGCGACACCATCAAGGTGCTTGGCAACCGCTCGCAAAATCCCAAGGACAAGGTGATGAAGGCGGTGCGCATCACGCTCGATGGCCGCAACTTCGACATGTATCCGGAGCGGATCCAGGCCAGGTAGTCGGTCGCAGACACGTTTTCACGTGGACCCGTTCGACACCCTTGCCGCATGGCCTGGCGCCGTCTGGCTGACCCGGTCCGGCACCGCCTACCTGTTCGTCAACGCCGCGCACATCCTTGGCATCGGCATGCTCGTCGGCGCCATCCTGCCGCTGGACCTGCGGCTGGCGGGTCTGTTTCGGTCCTTTCCAGTGCAGGTGCTGGCGCCCTTCCTGACGCGCGCGGCAGCGTGTGGACTTGGGGTCGCCCTGCTTACGGGGGCATGGCTGTTTTCGGTCAAGCCTGCTGAATACGCGGGCAACACTGCGTTCCTGATCAAGATGGGCGTACTGGCCTTCGCGCTGGTCAACGTAGCCTTGCAGCATGGAAACGGGCATTACCGGCAGGCGGTGGCAGGGGGACCCATCCACGGAATCGTGCGCGGGCTGGCCGTGGTCTCGGTGGTGACGTGGATCGCCGTCCTGGTGGCGGGGCGGTGGATCGGCTTTCTTTGAGGGTAGCAATCAGGTCGCTTGAGCAATTCTTGATCGTTTCGTTTCGGAATTCCGTAATGATCTGAATAACGGTGCGGTCGACGCCAGAATTTCGGAATTCCAGAAACGCGAGGCCAACAGTCGTTCAGCTTTTTGTCAGGTTGCCGCCACAACCACGCCACATGTCGTCCCCATGCTCTCCCCTGCGGGTGTCCGCAATTCAAGGGGAGAAGAACATGATGTCGATCAAGACAGGGGTAGTGGGGGTGGTACTGGGGTGGTCGCTGGCCGTGTCCGGCCTGGCGCAGGCCGACGTGCCCACGTCGCGCGAATACAAGGTGCTGCTCAGCCCTTCACTGTTTGCGGATCAGCCGAAAAACGCATCGAACGCCTACCTGGCCGACCTGAAAGCCGCGTTGGCATCGGCCGGCTTCGACCGCACCGTGACCGGCACCTTCGCCAAGAACGATGAACGCACCGTGCGGTTCTATGACTCACCCGGAAGTTGCGAGCTGCGCGCACAGTCATACTCGTTCCGCGAACGGGTGGACAGCAAGCGCGAATCGACACTCAAGTTCCGTTCGACATCGCAATCAGCTGCCGCGGGCGTCACCATCAAAGGCAGCGAGAGCGGCGCGTCGTCGAAATTCGAGGTGGACAAGACCGCCTCGGCCGTCGCCTATTCGCGTTCGACCAAGCAGGACTTTTCGACGGGCAAGAATCTGAACAAGATGAAGGACGTCAAGGATCTGTACCCCACCGCGACCGGTCTGAGCGTGACCAGCGACGCCCCGATGGCGATCGTCAGTGGGCTGACGATCTACGAGAAGACGTATGACGGCGCGATCAGCGACATCGGCCAGCAGTCGGCCGAATTCTCGGTGTCGCTCTGGTACTTGAACGCCAGCGCGACCACGCCAGCCGTGGCCGAAGCGTCGTTCAAGGTCGAAGAAAAGGGCGGCGACTTCACGACCAAGGTCACGCAGCGGTCGGAACTCATCTTCACGACGATGACGCAGATGAGTTCCTGGGTCGCTCCCACGGCTGTTCCAAAGACCAACTGGGTCTATCAATACAACCCGTCGTTCTGCAACAGCCCGGCGCCCGCGGGCAGCGCGGCGTCGTCGACCGCCATGCCGTTCTGACCGTCCTGTCACGGCGGCGATCACCATGAAGGGATAACCCTTCATTGATGCACGCACGGTCATGCAGCCTTGTACGCAGCGTCATAGGCATGGCGGTCGGCGCTGCGTACAGTGCGGGCTGTCGTGACCGCCGCGCTGGCGCATCATTCATCCAAACAAAGACAGCGCGGCTCCCATCACAAGTGGGTGTGGTCACGGCGATCCACGCACGGCGTCCCTAGAACGCCGGCGTGGGCTCGCTACGCCCCTCTCATTCTGTCGATGGAGACACCATGACTACTCGCGTAACCGCGACGCTCGCGCTCGCCTGCGCTTCCCTGACTTCCACCGCGTTCACCAGCGCCCACGCGCAAAGCAATGTCACGGTGTATGGCATTGTCGATTCCGGCTTCGTGTACCAGTCCGATCCGGTCACAGGCAGCGGCAGCAAGAAAAGCATTACCGGCGGCGGGCAGTCCGGCTCACGCCTGGGCCTGCGCGGCATCGAAGACCTGGGCAGCGGCAACAAAGCCTTCTACACCCTGGAGATGGGCATCAATGCCGATGACGGCACGTCCACCCTGGGCGCGCTGTTCGGCCGTCAGGCATTCGTGGGCATCGAAAACACCAGGCTGGGATCCTTGAGCCTGGGCCGTCAGTACACCCCCTTCTATTCGATGACCTTCCTGACCAGCGACACCTTCGGCGTCGGCATGATGGGCGCGGCCATCAACCTTCAGAACGGCTTTACCCGAAGCAACAACAGCGCGATCTACAAGACGCCAACCTTTGCGGGCCTGACCGCGTCCATCATGTACTCAGCCGGCGAGAGCACGCTCAGCACGTCGGCCGGCCGGTCGTACGCGGCCGCCGTGCTCTATCAAAGCGGCGCCTTGAAAGCGTCTTTGGGTCACTACAACAGCAACAACGCGGCGGGCACGGCGACCAGCTACGGCACCATGCTCGGCGCCAATTACGACCTGGGTCCGGTCGTGCTGTTTGGCGACATCCAGCGGCTGCGGTCCGACCTGAACGGCGTTCCCGGCGTGACCAAGCAGGACACCAACGTCAATCTGTACAGCGTGGGCGCGCGCGTGCCGATCGGCAAGCACACCGTGTACAGCGCGGTCACGTATGCCGATGATCAACGCAAGATCGCCAACGCTGATGCCAAGGCCACGCATATTGCGCTTGGCTATACCTACCAGCTATCCAAGCGTACGAATGTGTATAGCTCGATTGCGAAGATCAACAATCGCAACGGCGCGCAGTACCAGATGATCAACGCGACCACGCCGGGGTATGGGCAATTCGGGTTCGATCTGGGGATCCGGCATCTGTTTTGAAGGCGGCTTCGTATACGGCATTAGCGGGACGGGGACCACCTCTTACTCCACTTTCCTGACCCGCGTTCTTGCCGGCGTCAGCATCGTGTGATCACTGGACTGCGGCGCCATGTACGGGATGGACCTGCCTGTTCGCGTATCGATCAAGGTCGAGTGTCGTTCACCCTGCGCGAACAGGTGCCGCTCTCCCCACTGCCGCAAGGCCACGACGAGCGGAAAAAGGCTGAGGCCTTTGGGGGTCAGCACATATTCCTGGTAGGCCGTGCCATCGGAAGCGGCCTGCAGATCCAGAATTCCGGCGTCGGTCAGCTTGCGCAGCCGATCCGCCAGAATGTTGCGCGCCATGCCGAGGCCGCGCTGGAAATCGCCGAAGCGCCGCGTGCCATCAAACGCGTCGCGCACGATCAGCAATGACCATCGGTCGCCAACCAGATCGACCGCGCGGGCGACCGGGCAGGTTTCAACAGCATCCTGGTTCTCGTCCACAGCAGGTGCACGCGGCATACAGGCTCCTTGACACTTTTGGCGTTTCCAGTTGCATTTTAAAACCAGCTTGCCTATCCTACAACCGGTTTTGTTTTGAAACCACCTTGAAGGATAGCGTGTGCCCCGTATTCAAGCATCCAGCGACATGCCGCGCGGCATGGTCGTTCTCTTCGCCATCGCCAGCGGCATGAGCGTGGCCAACGTCTACTACGCGCAACCCCTGCTCGACGCCATCGCGTCGGATTTCACCGTCGAACTCAGCGCCATCGGAGGCGTCATCACTGCAACGCAAGTCGGATGTGCGTTGGCCCTGATCCTGCTGGTCCCGTTGGGAGATCGCGTCGATCGGCGGCGCTTGATGATCGTGCAATGGCTGGCGTTGATCGCAGCATTGCTGATGGTCGCGCTAGCGCCTTCGACGCTTGCCCTTCTTGCCGGCATGCTGGGCGTCGGCTTGCTGGGTACGGCGATGACACAAGGCCTGATCGCCTATGCGGCAAGCGCAGCGCCACCGGCTCAGCAAGGTCGTGTCGTCGGGGCAGCGCAAGGAGGCGTATTTGTGGGACTGTTGCTGGCGCGGGTCGTTGCGGGCGGGGTCAGCGATGTCGCAGGCTGGCGAGGAGTCTATGTGGCTGCCGCGTTCATGATGGCCGTGCTGGCGCCGCCGTTGCTGCGCCGTTTGCCCGCGCTCGCCCGCCCAGGGGCGGGACAGCAGGCCGTCAGCTACTTGAAGTTGATCGCATCCATGTTCACCCTGCTATTCCATGACCGCCTGCTGCAACGGCGCGGCATGCTGGCAATGCTGATGTTCGCGGCCTTCAATATCTTCTGGAGTGCGCTGGCGCTGCGGCTTACCGCGCCGCCCTTCTCGTTGTCGCACGTCGCCGTCGGCGCGCTGGGTCTGGTCGGCGCGATAGGCGCGCTGGCGGCAACACGTGCCGGCCGGTGGGCCGATGCCGGACACGGACAGGTCGCGACAGGATTTTCCCTGGCCTTGTTGCTCGTTGCGTGGTGGCCCCTGTCGCACATGGAATCGTCGCTCGCGGCGCTGATTGTTGGCATCGTCCTGCTGGACGTGGGCGGGCAAGCATTGCACGTCACCAATCAGAGCCTGATTTTTCGCGACCGTTCAGGTGATCACAGCCGTCTTGTCGGCGCCTACATGCTTTTCTATTCGGTCGGCAGCGGCGCGGGCGCCCTTGCGTCCACCGTCACCTTCGCGCACGCAGGCTGGTATGGCGTCTGTGTGCTCGGTGCCGGGGTCAGTGCTACCGCAGGCGTTTTTTGGCTATCGGTCGACCTTGCAAGAAAGAAGAGAGATGCCCCGTCATGATGGGATCGTCGCCGACGTACAGAGTGATCGTCGGCGACCTGGTTCAAGCTTGGTCAATGCTTCCCCACCGACTCCATTCCCTTTTCCTTCATCAACATCGCCGTTTCGGGCCCGGTCAACAGATCCAGAAAAGCTTGCGCCGCACCGGCGTGCTGCGAAGACTTTGCGGCAGCGCCCGTGTACGTCGTGTAATTCTGGATGGACGCAGGCAGCGGGCCGACCAACGTCACTCCCTTTACCGGGACGATCTCGCTGATCTGGTGGATGCCCAGCGTGGCATCGCCCTTGACCAGCCGGTCCGCCACATACCCACCGTATACCAGTACGGCCTTGGGCGCGATCTGGTCGGCAATGCCCCATTCCTTGAACAGCTGCGCCAGATAGATCCCGCTCGACCCGCCCGATGCCGGGTCGATGTATGCCACGTTCCTGGCATCCAGCAGCGTCTTCTTGAACTCTTCCACGGTGCCGATGGCCGGCATGGGCGCGCCGGCCATCGGCACCATCACGCCTACCCCGACGCGAGCCAGGTTCGCCACGCTATTGGGCGCGACCTTGTCTTTCGCCACCAGGTCCTTGATCAGGCTTGGCGTCAGCACGACCACATCGAACGCCGCGCCCGCGTCGATCTTCTTGGCCAGTCCTCCAGCCGTGTCGTTTTCGACCGTGACCTTGTGGCCGGTGCGCTGCTCGAACACGGGCACCATGGCCACGACCACCTGCCGGAATGCGCCGGTCGTGAGCACCTTGATATCGTCGGCACGCGCACCCGCCGCGCACACACAGAGGGCAACACCGGTAAGGGTAGAGAGCAGAACGCGCATTGCAGTGTCCTTCAGGTTGTGTTGATGGCCGAGCGGAAGTGCTCAGCCCAAGGTAAACGCTTCGTGTACCGATGATTGCAACGATCCCCCAAGTACCGGCCCCCGCCCGCCACATAGATCCAGTCACCGATCGCCGTGGCGGCGACAGCGTGGCGGGGGCTGATCATTGGCGCGTGGCGTTGCCAGGTGTTCGTTGCCGGGTTATAGCTTTCCAGTTGTCCGTAGATGGCAGCGACCACCGGCACGCCGTTCTGCAAGATGCCGCCTTCACCGCCCATGCAGAAAATCCGGTTGCGATACACCACCATGCCGTGGCCGGACCGCGCGGTGGGCATGGGCGCGCGCAGGTCCCAGGTGTCTTTCTGGGCGTCGTAGACGTGGTGCAGGTCGGTGTTGAACTGGAAGTTGTTGAAGCGGCCGCCGACCACGTGGATCGCGTTGCCGAACGCGACACATCCCACGTGGTCGCGGGCCGCGGGGATCGGCCGGCGCATTTCCCATGTGTCGGTGACCGGATCGTAGACTTCATGCCAGGCGATGCTGGCGCGTTCGGCTGCGGGGTCGGTGGCGCCGCCGATCAGGTGCACCTTGCCGTTCATGACCACGGCAGCGGCCGCGCCGCGGGGTCGTGGCAGCGGGGCGATGTCGAACCAGCGGTCCTCTTTCACGTCGTAGAAGAACGCCTTGTTGTCGCAGCGGCGGTTCTGTTCGATGAAGCCGCCCAGCGCATACACGCGGCCGGCGTCGGCCACGACCGCAATGTGGTTGGCGCCGCGCGGAACCTGTGCGGCGTCATACCAGGCGTTGGCAGAAGGGTCGTAGATGGTGTGATACGCGCGGTCGAAGCGCCCTTCACCGTAACCTCCGACGACATGCATGCGTCCCTGCCACGCGGTCGCCCAGGCCATTTCGCTGCGTGGGATGGGCATGGCGGCACGAGGTTCCCACCGGCCTGACGGCCCCGCCGGCGCCGGGCTGTCGAAGACGCGCTGGGCTTCTTCTGCCGGCGTCAGATGATGCGGAGCGCCGCCCTTCGACATGCTGTGATACGCGTGGTCGGAAGGCGGGGCGGGTTTGAGGGGAGCTAGGGACGATGGCTGCGCCTGCGCGTGCACCCAGGCAGGCAGGGTAATCACGGAGGCGGCGGACGTGATGAATGCGCGGCGGTGCATGGAACGCTCCAGCAAACGGGTGGCGTCCAAGCTACCGTCAAATCAGGGGGAAACGCAATGGAAAACACGCCCTGCCCCAACGCGGCCCCCGCCATCGCACCATGGCAGGTATCGTGCGCCAGACGTCAACGGATTGCGGCAGATCCAGGCGGCCAGGTCACCTGCAGACGCCGCGCCCACGCTTCGAGCCCTTCAATGATGCGTTCGTCCAGTTCAACGCCGTGTTCCAGTTGGCTGCGCCTGCGTTGCAAGGCGCGTTCACCCGGCAAACGAACCGGACACGATGCGTCGATGGGTGGGTTGTCATGGCACTGCTTCGTCAGTGCGTCCATCTGCGTCGTGAAACCGGCGATGCCACCGAACGCACGTGGGTCGATGATCTGAACGAATAGCGTGGCGCCCAGCCGCTCCGCATTTTCGGCTCGCCCGTGACCGGCCAATCCGGTGGTCAGCGATTCGACCATCAATGAAAGCCCATAGCCTTTGTGGCCCGCATCCATCCCGCCAAGCGGCAGAATGGTGCCGGTGCGGGGCGGAATGACAACGGCCGGATCATTGGTGGGCACCCCTGCTTCGTCCAGCAACCAGTCGCCCGGCATATGCTCGCCGGCCCGTGCTCGCAGCGACGTGAGGGTGTTGGTCGTGATCGATGTCGAT
This sequence comes from Pigmentiphaga litoralis, assembly GCF_048632615.1. Taxonomy (GTDB): domain Bacteria; phylum Pseudomonadota; class Gammaproteobacteria; order Burkholderiales; family Burkholderiaceae_B; genus Pigmentiphaga; species Pigmentiphaga litoralis_B. The sequence continues at coordinate 3,388,602 of NZ_CP184479.1, read as the reverse complement.
ACGTCCACCACGACTGCGTCGCCGCTTGTGGGAATGCCAACACCTATTGGGCTGGGCGAAAACACGGCCCGCGTCCCGCCATACGGCGCCACGCTTGCACCGGCTGGCGCCGACGACATGAGCAGCAGCACCAAGTCCTGCTCGGCCACCCGGCGCGCATAGGTGGCCAGCGCCCCGATGTGATGACTGTTGCGTACGCTTACCGCACCGATGCCGAACTGGCGCGCGCGTTCGCTTGCGACGGCAATCGCCTGCTGCATGAGCCATGCGCCAGGCAGGCGTTTGCCGTCCCACGTGACGACCGCCCCGTGATCGGAGAGGATGTCGGGATCGCCCGATAGCGTCATGCCGCCCGACGCGATCTGCTCCAGGTAACTCGGCAGCAATTGCAGACCGTGCGTGGCGTGGCCCATCAGGTCTGCATCCACCAGCACATCGGCGACGGCCGCTGCCTTGTCCGCGGGCATCCCGGCAACGATCAGCAGCGATGCCGCAACATCGTTCAGGGCTTGAGCGACATACCGCGCACGTTCCGTCATTCCGCTTTCAGCCCGGATGCCTTGATGACCTTGCCCCACCGGTCGTACTCCGTGGAAATGTATTTGCCGAAGGCATCCGGACTGTCGCCCACCGCCTGCATTCCGAGGGTCGCCATCGTATCCCGCACTGACGCCTGCGCCATCGCACGCTTCAAGGCGGCATTGATGGCATTGCTGACGTCGGGTTTCATATTGGGGGACCGACCAGTCCCATCCAGCCCAATACGTCGAAACCCGCCAGCCCGCTTTCCGCCAGCGTTGGCGCATCGGGCACAGCCGGATCACGCTGGGCTGTGGACACCGCCAGCACACGCAGTTGCTTGCTCTGTACGTAGGGCACTGCCGTGGAGATGGAGTCGACCACCATGTCGATCTGCCCTCCGAGCAGATCCGTGTAGGCCGGCGCGGCTCCTTTGTACGGCACATGAGTGATATCCACCTTGGCGCTCTGCTTGAACAGTTCGCCGGTCAAGTGCTGCGTCGATCCGTTGCCGCCCGACCCATAGTTCAACTTGCCCGGATTGGCTTTGGCTGCGGCAATCAGTTCCTGAATGGTGTTGAATCGGGAGTCGGCCCGCACGACGATGGCTTGCGAGACACCCGCCACCAGCATGATGGGCGTGAAGTCCTTCCGCGGGTCGTAGGTGACCGATTTGTTGATCTGCGGGCTGATCGCGATCGGCCCGCTCGACCCGTGCAGCAAGGTGTAGCCGTCGGGATTGGCGCGTGCGACTTGCTGCGCGCCCAATGCGCCGCCAATGCCTGGACGGTTCTCGACCACCACGGGCTTTCCCCATTCCTTGCTGAGCGACGCACCCAACGTGCGCCATAGCACGTCGCCACTATTGCCCGGAGGAAATGGCACGATGATGGTGACGGGTTGGGTCGGATAGGGGGCGGCCTGCGCCCAGCCCGTGACGGGGCTCAGCATCGAGCAGGCAAGCAGCGCCAACAGGCTGCGGCAAGGGTTCATGGTGGTGTCTCCTCAGATTTTTTATGAAGTGGTGTCGTCAGCGAATGGTTTGCCAGCGGTCACGTTCGCCTGTCTGGACGACGCCATAGCGTTCGAGGGCATCAGGCGAGAAACCGAAACCCAGCCCAGGCGTTTGCGGCAACAGCAATTGCCCGCCTTCAGCCACGATCTGTGTGTCGATCAAGCGCCGGAAGTTGACCACGTGATCGTCGGGCATGAACTCTGCAAACGTCGCGTTCGGCGCCGACGCCACCAGATGTACATGCACGTCGTGCCAGGCGTGCGGCGCGACTGGCACACTGAAGCTGGCTGCCGTGGCCGCGATGCGCCGCCATTCCGTAATGCCCCCGCACACCGTCGCATCGGTCTGCAAGAGCGTCGTGGCTCCGCGTTCAAGCAGGTCCTTGAAGCGCCACCGCCCTGCCTCGACCTCGCCGGTTGCGACGGTTACCGTGGTGGCCCTGGACAGGCGGATATGGTTGTCAATGTCATCCGGCGAGAACGGCTCTTCGATCCAGTAGGGATCGAACGCTTCAAGCCGACGCATGTGCGACATCGCCGTCGCCATGTCCTTCCAGGCATTGTTGGCGTCGAGCATCAACAGGACGTCCGGGCCGATCGCCTCTCGCACGGCGCCCACGCGGGCCGCCTCTTCTCCGGGCGACAGCTTGCCCGTCTTCATCTTGACCGCGGTAAAACCGTTGCGCACATGGCCGACCATTTCTTCGACCAGATCGTCGTTGGTCTTGCCTGGCCAGTAATAACCGCCGCTTGCATAGGCGGGCACACGGTCATGCGCCCATGCGCCGAGATAGCGATAGAGAGGCAGCCCGGCAGTGCGCGCATTCAGGTCCCACAGCGCCGTGTCGAGGGCGGAGATCGCACGCATGACGGCGCCCGTTCGCCCCTGCAGCAGGGCCTCGTGATACATCTCCTGCCACAGGCCTTCGACCCGCAAGGATTCCTGTCCGACCAGCATCGGACCCAGAAGATCGGTCACCGCGACCGCCAGTACGCGGCCTGATGTGTTGACGGCATAACAATAGCCAAGACCTTCCACCCCGTCCGTCGACCGGATCTTGATCAGGCAGTATTCACGCGCGCGCACGGTGCGCGTGGAAAACGTGACGGGGGCGTCCAGCGGCACGCTGGCAATACAAACGGAGACGGATTCGATGCGAGCCACAAACAGTTCCTTTATCGGTGAAGCATGGAACGCAGTCTAAGAAGATGGCGGGCAGTAAGGAAATTGATAGTTTGAATGCTTTCATTCAAAATTTGGATGCCGCACATTTGCGATCCTGGACATGCAGTGAATCCCTCCATCAAGCACCTCAAGGCTTTCATGGCGTTGGTCAGAGAGCAGAACTTCACGCGGGCGGCCGAGACCTGCCACCTGTCGCAGCCGGCCTTCAGCACACTGATGCGCAACCTGGAAGACCATGCGGGTGTGCGCCTGTTCGATCGCAGCGCACGCGTCGTCACGCTGACACCCGAAGGCCAGGTGTTCGCACTGACCGCGGAAAGGGTGCTGCAGGACTTTGAAGGCGCATTCACCGAATTACGTGAGCACGTGTCCCGGCGCAAGGGTCGCGTCACGATTGCCGCGCTGCCGTCGATCGCGGGCGGCGCATTGCCCGCCGTGATCTCCCGCTTCGTGACCGACTACCCGGGGATCGATATTCTCCTTAAGGACATCACGGCCGACCTGTGCGTGAAAGCGGTCAGGGAACGGCAGGCCGACTTCGCGCTCACGGCCAGCATCGAGCCCGGGGTGGACCTTGCGAGCGAACCCGTGCTGACCGACAGCTTTCATCTGGTGTGTCGCGAAGACCACCCGCTGGCGCGCCGGCGCAGGCTGACCTTGCGCGACATCGTCGCCTTGCCCCAGATACGATTCGACCGGGCCAGCAGCATCCGTCAGCACATCGATGCGGCCTTTTACCCGGCGCAGCCCGTTACCGCCATGGAAGTGATTCACCCAGTCACAGCCGCGGGGCTGATCGCCAGCGGGATCGGTGTGACGTTGGCTCCCACGCTTGCGCTGTTCCAGTTCCAGTTGCCCGGGCTGGTTGCCGTGCCGGTGCAGCTTCCGATCAAAGACCGCGAGCTATGCCTGGTCCGGCGGCGCGACGGCGCGGACTCAGTGGCGGCGACTGCGTTCATCGAAACCCTGGTGTCAGTGTGGAAGGTCAAGACACCGCCATCGCGTCGTTAGCATCGGATCCGCCGATTGGCATTCATCCCCTACGTGGGCACACTGTGACGTAGTGTCCTCCTATGACTTACCGCTCTCGCCATGCCCCTCATCGCATCCGCTCCACCTCTCCCCCACACCACGCCCCGTCTTTGGCTGCACGTTGCCCTTGGCGCCGCCCAAGGCGCCGGCCTGTGGGCGTTGATCGAGCTCGCAGACAAGTCCTCGGCCTCGTCTTACGGGCCCTTGCTCGTCGCCCTCATGTACGCGACGGCCGTTGCGCCTTCCGCCTGGCACTTTTCGCATGACGGCTTTGCGCAACCACGCGCGCGCATCGCTTTTGCGGTGGTGATGGCGATGATGTTCGCAGCGTTGGGCGCGCATGCCGCACCGCCCGCCTTCCAGCCGGTGCACGACCTGTTTCCAGTGTCATTCCTGTTCGTCAGTGCACTGTTGGCTTTCGTGCTGGTGGCATTGGCGTGCGGCGTCGACATGGGGGCCAGGCGCATCGTGTATGAGCGGCTCTTCGACATCGCATGGCGCAATGCCATGCTGGTGGCGGTTGCCATGGCCATTACGGGGCTGTTCTGGCTGCTGGTGTGGTCGGCGGCATCGTTGATGGAAAGCATCGGGCTGACCGTCGTGGAGCGGGTGGTGAGTCACCAGGCATTCCAGTTGCCCGTGACGGGCGCGGTGCTGGGGCTGTCCATCGGGCTGGGGCTGACACGTCCCGAGATGCATGCCATGCTGCGCCGCTTCTGGTTCGCGTTGACGGTCTGGATGCTGCCGGTGGCATTGGTCTTTTCTGCTGTCTGGGTCGTCGCGTTGCTCTTTACTGGCGTTGACCCACTGTTTGCGACCCGGCGTGCCGCGCTCTATCTGCTGTGGTTCTGCGCGCTGGCGGTCAAGTTCGTCAACGTGGCGTTTCGGTTCGACGGCGACACGCCCGCCTATCGCCCAGGGCTGGCGCGCGCGTTGCAATGGCTCTGGCTGACGATTCCGGTGTTCCTGGCACTGGCCGGATGGGCACTGCTGGAACGCACGCAACAACATGGCCTGACGACCGAGCGGGTGTGGGGCGGGCTCGTGTGGATCCTGCTGACGATGTACGGGCTGGGTTACGCCATGTCCTTGCCGCGGCCTGGCCTGTGGATGCGCACGGTACCGTCCACCAATATTGCCGTGGCGATTGTCGGTGTCGTCCTGGCGGCCGCATTGATCAGCCCGGTGGCCGACACCCGCAAGCTGGTGACGGGCGATCAGATCCGGCGGCTCCAGCAAGGCAAGGTCACGCCGCAGGATTTCGACTGGCAGTACCTGGCCAGGAGGACCGGACCATATGGCCGTGACGCATTGACCCGCCTTGCCGCGCAAGACGCCGGCGACGCCCGGCAGCAAGAAATCCGCCGTCTTGCGGCGTCGGCCCTGACCCAGTACGACGACATCCCGAAAACCCCGCCGCACTCGGCGGACGCACGCGCGGATGCCACGCGCAAGGTTCCGGTCAAACCCGATGGGCAGACCCTGGACGACGCCACGGTCCGCTGGCTGGCCGACCCGGCCAGCAAGGACGGCGACTTCGACACGATCTGCCTGGTCGAGCCCCACCGCTGCGCGATCTGGATGGTGGACATCGACAACGATGGCGAACGCGAACTGGTGGTGATGTCGGACGTGCATGGCAGCGTCCAGGCTCTGCTGTACGTCCGCTCCGCCACGGGTTGGCAACGCCAGGGCCGCCTGGGCAGCTACGGCGAAGGCCCCAACCTGGCAGCCTGGCTCGCCGCGATCGATCGCGGCGATGTGCAGCGCGTGCCGCGCCGCTGGCCTGACATCAAGATTGGCGATCGAACGTTGGAGGTGTATCCGTATTGACGCGCGACTGCGGCTTGCGAAGGAGGTGTGGCGATCCGCCGTAATGGGACATGGGCGGATCGCGGGACGTGGGCCGCTCGCAAGACGCTAGCGCGTCGACAACCGCTTCGCCGCCAGGTCCACGAACGCCCTGACCTTGGCCGGTGCATGGCGGCCTGCGGGGTACACCACGTGAATGGGCAGCGGCGGCTCTTCATGATCGGCCAGCACGATCACCAGGCGGCCGTCTTTCAGTGCCGACGCGATCTGGTACTCCGGCACCCGCGCCACCGCCATGCCGGCGATCGCGGTAGCAATGACGGCTTCATTGGTGTTCGACTGCAGCCAGGTCTGCACCGTCACTTTGTGGTCACCGGCAAAGCGCCATTCCGGCGACACCCAGGCACCTGTGGATGCAGCGACACGATGGTTGCGCAGATCGGCAGGCACGGCAGGCGTGCCATGGGAAGCGAAATAGGACGGCGCGCCGCAGACCACGCGCCTGACTTCGCCTACCCGGATGGCCGTGTAACCTGAGTCCGGCAGGTGGCCGATCCGTATGGCCACATCGATGCCCTCTTCCACCAGATTCACGGGCCGATCCACGAACAGCGTTCGGGCGTTGACAGCCGGATGGGTAGACAGGAATTCATGGACGATGGGCAAGACATGCATATGCCCGAACAATGCCGCCGCGGTGATCGTCAACGTGCCCGACGGCGTGGCGTACGAGCCTGCGGCGGAGGCTTCCGCTTCGGTGATCTGGGCAAGGATACGACGGCAGTCATCTAGATACTGGCTGCCCGACTCGGTCACCTTGACCGAGCGCGTGGTGCGCACCAGCAGCCGCGCACCAATCGCATCTTCCAGCGCGGCAATCGCGCGCGTGACCGCGGGCGGGCTCATGTGCAACTGCCGCGCGGCTTCGGAAAAGCTCTCGGTTTCCGCGACCTTTACAAAGATACGCATAGCCTGCCAACGATCCACTCTGCCATCCCGTTCTGTTCGTATGCGGCATGTTACGCGCAAGGGTCTCCCATCAGCCAGTGCCCCGGCTGCGCACCGCCAGCGCCCCGGGCCGACGCACGATGCGCCGGGGCCTGAAGGTCCACAGCCGTTCCGCGCCTTCGAATCTGGCAAGGTCAGGCGTATCAAGGATCACCTTGGCATCCCCCGTCATCTGCAACACGTTGCCGTTGACGAAGTCAACAAACAGCAATCCTGCCTTCCCGTTCACCACCAGATTGCCGAGCGTCGAGAAGAATTGATTGCCGCTGTAGTCGGGGATCGTCAGCAGTCCATCCGCGTCAACCTGCACAAAGCCCGCCTTGCCGCCCCGATGGGACACGTCCACCTGACGACGCGACTCGCGATCGACGTATGACGCCACGAAAAAGGTATCCGCATTGCGGACCATACCCGCCGCAGCGTCGTCCAACACGTTGATCTCTTCAACGATCCCGGTCCCGGGCCGCAGTGGATCGCGCACCAGGTCCACATCGCGCACCGTGATGTACCGCGGGCAATTGCCGAAACTCTGGTCGACCTGCACCCGCCACCCCTGAGCGGTCGGCTCGACCACCCCATTCATCCGGTTGCGGCGGCGCGTATGCATCTCGATGCCAAGCAGGCCAATCGGGTCGCCCGCCCGCAGCCCTGCCTGCGCCGGATCGTTGACATCAGCAAGCATTGCGATATCGAGCGTGGCAGGCGTTGGTGAAGACATGAACCCCGGCTTGCCTGTAAGCAGGGTGGCCCACGCATCGCCGTGCTCGTCGACACTGCCAGCCACCACGAAGGGCAGTTGCGCGTAGAAGTCGCGGTGCTGGTCCGGCATGTGGTCCCGCACGATCCGCGGCCCGATCGCCTCCATCCGTTCCGCCACCCCCAGCTGTTCCTGAAGGGCCTTTTCACCTGCATGCCAGGTTGGCAACGTGGACAGGGTCGTTGTCATCATCAACATCCTTGGAAGGGAGAAGCTAAGGGGCGGAGAGACGGCTCGCTTCAGGCTAGCGACGTCATAAAGATGCGTCAGGCCGGAAGGCGTCAGATATCACGCTGCAGGCGTCACGCGGCAAGGCCGATCGCCGTTTTCTTGAACGGGACGAACCCTGGCAACGCTTCCACCCGCCGCAGCAAGGCGTTTACCGCTGGATAGCCAGACAGATCCACGTTGCCCTCCGGCGCCTGCGCGACATAGCTGTAGATCGCCACGTCGGCAATCGTCGGGCCGTCGCCCACCAGCCACTCGCGCCCGGCAAGGTGCTGCTCCATCTTGGACAGGATCGCGTGGGCGCGGGCAATGACCTCATCCGCATGGAACCTGGCGTTGAACACGGTAATCAGCCGCGCCGCGGCCGGCCCGTACGCCACCTCGCCCGCCGCCACCGACAGCCACCGCTGGACCGCCGCCGCCCCGCGCGCATCGTCGGGCAGCCAATCGCTGCGGCCGGCCTTCTTGGCCAGGTAGACGAGGATGGCATTCGAATCCGCGATGACGACCCCGTCGTCGTCCAGCACGGGGACCTGGCCGAAGGGATTGAGGGCCAGGAAGTCGGGCTGCTTGTGAGCCCCGGCCGCCATGTCGACTTCGATCATTTGGTGCGGAATGTCGAGCAATGACAGGAACAGCGCCGCGCGGTGGGCATGGCCGGACAGGGCGTAGTGGTAGAGCTTCATGGGTCATCTCCGAAGGGGATCGGGGGTGTCCCGTTCCATGACCCAAACGATACTCAGCATGCCGAGCAAATAGAATGCGCGTTATGTGCAGGATTTAATTCCACTTATCGGGACAATTGATGTGCATTGCGATGGTGACAAGCACAAATGGTTAGGAGCCATCAATCAAGACGATGGTCATGCCCGTTTTCTCAAGATGCTCGCTTTTTGTCCGATACACCCTAAAGCCACGCAACATTTCGCCGTCAGGGCAAGATCCGCTGCTGCTCAGCTACGACGTGGTTTCGCCAACGTAGACAAAAATTAATGCCGGAGGGGATAAAGGTGCCTATCAGAAAAATCCTAGCGGGAGCCTTGGTCGTGCTGACCGTCGTGCTGACCGGTTGCGCGGGTGGACCGCAGAGGTATGTCGAAGCTTGCAAAGAATTTGCTGCCGATGCTGTTGCCCATGTCGAGTGCATGCAAGGCAGGCTACGAGCGGCCCCCTTCATTCCGGAAAACGTGCGGTCGCGCATCGATTTCATGGCCGTCTCAGCCCGCAGCCTAGACGAAAGGACGAAAGCAGGAGAAATCACACGTGAGGAGGCGCAAACAACTTATGAAACCCTCGGGCGTGAGTTGGACAAGCCCCCGGCACCAGGCACCTCGACGGTCTACGTGTCTAAAGAGACCTTAGATGTGATTAAACTTCCGGCAGACACGCCAGCCTTTAGTCGGTATATCCAACCGGCTCTTTCTGCACGAGGCGGATACAAGAACATTCTGACCGAGAGCAAGACAGAGTCAAGTGGAAGCGCTCCTTGCGTTTCATCGACCTGTGGCCCGGTGTCCGTCAGAGGGTATTACCGAAAAGATGGCACGTACGTACGTCCGCACACGCGTTCGTCGTCCGGTTCTGGAAAGGGTCGACGTTAATCGACGCACTCTTGACCGCGTACGCGCGGCGGGAAGTCATCTAATCACCTGTGCGCCATGCGCTGATTCAACGCGTGGATCCGATCCACCGAACAATCATCGAACGCCCGCAGTACCCCGGGCACATGCTGTCTGCTTGGGTGAGGTCAAGAACAGCCCGGTCGCGCGGGCGGCGCGCCGTCGCGCCTTCAGCGATAAAACGCCTCGACCTTGCCCTTGAGCTTGATCAACAAAGGTTGTCCCCGGCGGTCTTTGGCCTTGGGCGACCGCACGCGGATCCAGCGTTCGCTGATGCAGTATTCCTCGACGTCGGTACGTTCGACGTCGTTGAAACGGATGCCGATGTCGTGTTCGAACGCTGCCGCGACATGGTGCGGGCTGCGGGGATCGATCGAAAGGTGGTCCGGCAGAGCGGGACGGGAGTCGGCGCTGGGGGACGTGGTTGCGGGGGTGTCGCTGTGGGTGGTGGTGTCGGTCATGTCAATGAGAGCCATGCGAAAAAGGAAGCGGCCGCCAGTTTACCGGCTGAAGCCGACACGCGTGACTGACCCGGCCTGATCTGCCCTTTAATGCGCGACGGCACGCCCACTGGATCGCTCCCTCACTCGTCCGCAGTGATGCCCAACTTGGTGAGCAGTTCGCCCCACTTGACGGTTTCTGCCGCAATGAACTTGCCGAAATCCGCCGGCCCCAGGTAGCCCACCGTTGCGCTTGCCGCGTCCAGGTGCGTGCGCATGTCCGGACTCGCCATGATCTCGCCTATCGTCTTGCTCAGGGTGTCGACGACGGCAGTGGGCGTGCCAGCCGGCGCCAGGATGCCCCACCACAGATCGCCATCGAAGCCGGTCAGGCCGGCTTCCTCGAACGTAGGTACATCGGGCAGGGCCTTTTGCCGTGTGGCGCCGCCCACGGCCAGCGGGCGCAACAGGTTGCCCTTCACGTAAGGCGCTCCCTGCAACACGGTGCCCATGGCCATTTGCGCGTGTCCGGCGGCCACGTCGGTCATGGCCGCGCCGCCCCTTTGTAAGGCACGTGCGTCATGGTGATGCCCGCGCGGCTCTGGAACAGTTCGCTGGCCAGGTGCTGCGCGCTGCCTACGCCTGACGACACATAGTTGAGCTTGCCGGGGTTGGCCTTGCCGTAGGCAATCAGTTCCGCCAGCGTCTTGACTGGCAGCCCGGGGTAGATCGTCACCAGTTGCGGTGCGGCCGCGAGCTTGGCCACCGGCGCAAAGTCCTTGGCCGGGTCGTAGGGCAGCTTGCGATACATCTTGGTGTTGGATGCGTAGGGCGTGGATGCCAGCAGCAAGGTGTAGCCATCGGGACGAGCCTTCGCGACCAGGGCGGTGCCGATGGTGCTGCCCGCGCCGCCCCGGTTTTCGACCACGAAAGGCTGGCCCAGCCGCTTGGCAAGTTCTTCGCCGATCAGGCGGCCGACGATGTCGTTGCTGCCGCCGGGCGCAAAGGGAATCACCAGCCGCACGGGGCGATCAGGGTAGGTCTGGGTCTGCGAAGAGGATTGGGCCTGGGCCGGCGCTTGGCCCTGGGCCTGCGCGACAGATTGAGTCTGGCTCTGGGCCTGCGCTGGAACCTGAGCCTGGCTAGTGCTGGCAGACAGCGCGCACGTGATGGCCAACGGCGCGGCAGCCAGACGTATTGACCACTGAGACAAGGTACGGTGCATGGTCGCCTCCCCTTTCATACCGGCTTGCGCGGATCAACGATGGGCGGGCCTACCTTGATATTGAGCCGGCGCACGTCTTCCGGACTGAAGTCCTCATCCGTCTTGAAACCCGCCGCACGAATGCCTGCCAGCGCGCAGATATCGTCGACTTCGTTCACGTCGCCCGTGACGCCGATGCAGGCAATGATTTCACCCGCGTCATCACGAATCAGTTGCGCGCCCGCCTCCAGAAAAATCGGTCCCGGAGCCAGGTCGCGCAGGGTGTCCATGAACAGCGGTTTGTCTTTCGCCTTCTGCAGCACCATGCGCGACGATCGATTCATGGCCAGCGCGGCCCACGCCTTGCCGCGGGAAATCTCGAACCGCATGATGGACGCGCCGTCCTGCCTCAGGAAGGCTTTGACGTGCCCGCCTGCGTCCAGAACGATGGCTCCCAGCCCGTGGGCCTGTTGCCGGTGGGCTTCCTTGAAGGTTTCCAGAATGATGGAAAGCGCTTCTTCCATGGAGATGCTGCGCATGTCTCGACACCCGATCTTATGGTTTTGATGTCGTCAGCGTAGCGATCGCCGGGCCATGAGAGAAATGAATTATTGTTCACCAGTCATTCACGGCATTCATTACTGGAACGGATGATGAAGATCGATCTTCCCGGCCTTGAAGCGTTCGTTACTGTCGCGCAGTTCGGCAACTTCACGCGCGCTGGCGAACACCTGAATCTGTCGCAGACCGCCGTGACCCATCGCATTACCAAGCTGGAACGGAACCTGGGCGTGAAGCTGCTGCATCGGTCCACCCGCGATGTGATGCTGACCCGGGCAGGGTCGGACTTGCTGCCCCGGCTCAAGACGATCCTGGGTGACCTTGGCGGCGAACTGCTGCGCGTGCGCATGGAAGCCGCGCACACCGATGCACCACAGCTGACCGTCGCCTGCCTGCCCACCATTGCCATGGACGTGCTGCCGTCGGCGCTGGCGGTTTTCCAGCAGCAGCATCCGGCCGTCAGGGTGCGGACCTTCGACACGTCGGCCGCCGAGATCCCACCACTGATCACGCAAGGGTCCGCCGAAATTGGCCTGACGATCATGGCAGCAGGCAACGAAGACCTGATCACAGAGCCCTTGTTCACCGAAGACTATCTGCTGGTGTGTCCGGTGGGCCATCGTCTGGGCAGGCGCAGAGAGATCCATTGGTCGGATCTCAGCCAAGAACAACTGATCCGCGTCAGCCCGCACACGGCCAACCGCTACATCGTCGATCAGGCGCTTGGCGAAAAAAGCGAGCACATGAACTGGGTGCACGAAGTGCAGCACACCTTGACCGCCGTGCGGATGGTGCAGGCCGGCCTGGGCTTGACGGTCATTCCCCGCAGCGCGGTGGAAGGACTGCGATCGGAGGGCATTTCGTTCACGCCGCTGGTCGGGCCGAAGGTGACGCGGACCATCTGCTTGCTGTCACGGCGAGGGGCGGCGCTGTCGGGACTGGCGCAGGCGTTCCGGGCGGCCATGGTGGGGACGGTGCGGCAGTCTGCGTGATGGATGTTGGCAACGACATTCCCTGCACAACCGTATTCCTGTTAATATTCATAAAATATTGAAATTTGGAAAGACATGTCACCGGTCGTCGAATCGTTCGTTGCGCACTTTGGCGAAATGGGCAGCAGATGGGGCATCAACCGTACCGTCGGTCAGGTGTACGCGTTGCTGTTCGTCTCCCCACAGCCGCTGAACGCGGACGAGATTGGCGAAACCCTGGGCATCTCCCGGTCGAACACCAGCATCAGCATCAAAGAACTGGAAGCATGGCAGCTGGTTCGCCTGACGCGCACCCCCGGCGACCGGCGCGAGTACTACAGCACGCTAGGCAGCGTGTGGGACATTTTCAAGGCGGTCGCCGCCGAACGCCGCCGTCGGGAGGTCGAGCCCACGCTGACCATGCTGCGTCAGTCGCTGCTTGATCCGGGCGCGAACGCGGCCGACCGGTATGCGCTGGAGCGCATGCGCGAAATGTATGAACTGGCCGAAATGTCCAACAACTGGTTCGAGGAACTGCAGGATCTGTCTCCGGAATCCTTGTTGCAGTTGATGAGCCTGGGCCGCAAAGTCCAGAAGCTGCTTGCTGTCAAAGACAGGGCCACCGCGCCCTTGAGAAAGAAACCCCGCTAACGCCTTTCCGGCGACCCCCCTCACACCGACACCGACACCCCCGACAACCCGATACCCAGGGCGCAAACTTCGCGCCTTCCCTCGATTTTAATTTTCACTAATTACTGAAATATGGAAAACGAAAGGCCGGCAGTACGCAATGCAGGCAGTGTCATATTGGCGCTGGCGGCCCTGATGTGCATTCCTCAGGCTGCGTTGATTGCAGCGGCCGTGCATCAGGTCGCCCTCGGCCAGGGCGCCGCCGCCGTCGTGCTGCATGCCGTGGGGTTCGTCGGGTTGGGCGTCCTGCGATCAACCTTGGATGCCTGGGCTGCGCGGCGTCTGTTCCATGATGCCCGCGCCTCGGTGTCTGCGTTGCGCGACCGCGCAGCCACTGCCCTTGCCGCCCGTTCGCCATTGGATGTGTCGCGTCCGGCCTCGGGTCAGGCAGCCAGCGTGATCGGCGAACAGGCCGAAACCCTGGTTCCGTGGCTGACGCGCTATACCCCGGCGCGGTGGCGGGTGATGCTGGTGCCCCCTGTCATTGCGATTGTGGTCGGCATGCATTCCTGGGCGGCGGCGCTGATCCTGGTGGCGGCGGCGCCACTGGTCCCGATCTTCATGGCCTTGATCGGTTGGCGGGCCAAGGCGGCCAGCGAAGCGCAGTTGGGCGAGATGGGTCGCATGAATGGGCTGCTGCTGGACCGGCTGCGGGGACTGACGACCTTGCGGGCACTGGGTGCGGTGACGATGACGGCAACACGGATCCGCGATCACGCGGAATCGCTCAGGACCCGCACCATGCATGTCCTGCGGATCGCGTTTCTGTCGTCGGCCGTGCTTGAACTCTTCGCTGCGTTGGGTATTGCCTTGACCGCTGTCTACGTCGGCTTCCATCTGCTGGGTGAACTGGCGTTCGGGGCGTGGGGCCGCACGTTGACGCTGGCCGAAGGCCTTTTCATCCTGCTGCTTGCGCCTGCGTTTTTCGAACCCTTGAGAGATCTGTCGGCGGCTTGGCACGATCGCGCTGCCGGTGAGGCTGCAAGGGATGCGATTGGCAAGTTGATTGAGGTCGATGCCGGCGGCGTGGGCGGTGTAGTGGGCGGCGGGGACCGCGATGCGTGCAGAGCGTCCGTAGCGCCCGCCTTCGCCGCTGCACCTGCCCTTGCCGCTGCACCTGCCCTTGCCGCTGCACCTGCCCTTGCCGCTGCGCCTGCCGTTGCCATTGCGCCAACGCCTGCCGCTGCGCCCGCTGTCGAGCACACAACCGTCGCAACGCCCTCCCCCGTGATCGCCCTGCGCGGCGTGAGCGTGGACCGGCACGGCGGCGCACCGGCGCTGCAGTTTGCAGACACCGATATCCACGCAGGGCAGCACGTCGCGTTGTGGGGATCGAGCGGCAGCGGCAAGACGCTGTTGCTGTCGTTGATCGCCGGCCTGATCCAACCCCGGACCGGCACGGTAACCATTGGCGGCGCGGTGCTTCGCGACGACACCGCAACGGCCGTACGACAGCGCATGGCCTGGATGGGCCAGACGCCGCATGTCTTTGCCGGTTCGGTCAGCAGCAACGTCTTGCTGGGTCAGCCCGATGTGTCGCGCGAACAGGTGCAGCAAGCCTTGCACGCGGTCGGCCTGACCGACGCCCTGCAGCATGGCGTGTCCCGCAACGTAGGCGAAGGCGGCCTGGGCTTGTCGGGCGGAGAAGTCATCAGGCTGGCGATGGCGCGCGTCGCGGCCCGGCCGGGCGCCGACATCCTGCTGATCGACGAACCGACTGCCCACCTGGATAACGACACTGCGCAACAGGTGATCTCAGCCTTGTTGCAGATGGCCGTGGGCCGCACGCTGGTAGTCGCCACGCACGACCCTCGCCTTGCCGAGCATATGGACCGGATCATCCATGTCGACGCCGAGGTTCTGCCATGAGCAAGGCCAATGACATGGTGACCATTGCGCGGTTCTTCCTGCGTGCATCCCGTTGCTCGCTGCTCCTTGGCCTGGTGCTGACCGTGGCCACCATGGCGATGGGAATCGCTTTGCTGGGGGTGTCCGGCTGGTTCATTACCGCAACGGCATTGGCCGGCGCGTCGGTGGCATCGGCGATCGCATTCGACGTGTTCATGCCGTCAGCGGCCATCCGCCTGCTTGCGCTGGGGCGAACGCTGTCCCGCTACGCAGAACGGGTCGTCACGCACGACGCCACGTTCGGCGTCCTGGCCCAACTGCGCGAACGGTTGTTCCTGGGATGGGCGCAACCCGGGGCGGCTCGTGACCTGGCAGCCCGCCCTTCACGATGGCTGTTCAGGTTGACGGCGGACCTGGACGCGCTGGAGTCGCTCTACCTGCGTCTTGCCGCGCCCTGTGCCGCGGCCATCGGGGCTGCCCTGCTTGCGGGGGTGTTGCTGGCAAGTCTGGATGCACGGCTTGGCGTGGCCGCGTTCCTTGTGGTGTGCGGGGTCGGGCTGGCCGGGTCCGTCATCCTGATGCGCCGCGCATGGCCCCATGCCGTGCGTCGTGCCAAAGCGGTGGAACGCGTGCGATCGCACACCATCGACCTAGTGGCGGGCCAGACGGAATGGATCATGGCCGGTCAGCTGGACGCACAGATCGCGCGGCTACGGGCAAGCGACCGTCAGCTTGCGCGCGCAGACCTTGCACTGAACCGCGCCGAGGTCATTGCCACATGGATACAGGGCGTAGCGGGCACGCTGTTCGTGGCCGCCGTCCTTCTTGCCGCGGCGGAACTGGCCGCGACCGGCGTTGCTACCGTCCCGATGATGGCGCTGGCAGTGCTGGTCGCGCAGTCGGCTATCGAACCCTTCGCCGCCCTGAGACGCGGCGCGCTGGAAGCAGGACGCACCTGGCTGGCCGCCCGTCGCATCGCGCCCAGGTTGCGCACGGGGGGCGACGCGGCGCGCTCTATGCAGGCGCCAAGCGACGGGATGGCCTGTACGTTGCACGACGTGTCCGTCAGCTCTGCATTGGAACACCGTGCGGCGCTCGATCACGTCACGGTCTCGATCGCCAGGAGCGAGCGCGTGGCGCTGGTCGGCCCGAGCGGCGCCGGCAAGTCCACGCTGCTGTCGGTGCTGGCGGGCGACGTCACGCCACACCAGGGCAAGACCGCCAGCCTGCCCGCAACCTTGTTTACGCAGCGTACTGAACTCTTCCAGGACACGCTCAGGGACAACCTTCGCCTGGCCGACGCCACGGCAGATGACGCGCGACTCTGGAACGCACTGACCGACGCCGGCCTGGCAAACGACACGGCAGGGTTGGACCAAGGCCCGGACACATTCCTTGGCGAGGGCGGACAAGGCCTGTCGGGCGGCCAGTCCCGGCGGCTGGCGCTGGCCCGCCTGCTGCTGCACGACAGACCGGTATGGCTGCTGGACGAGCCGACCGAGGCCCTGGACGCCTCCACCGCACGAGACGTCCTGACCGTACTGGCCCGGCGCGCAGGCCACCGCACCATCGTCATCGCCACGCACCTGCGGCGCGAAGCGGCCCTGGCCGACCGCCTGCTGGTGATCCGCGCGGGCAAGGTGCAACACGACCTGCTTCGAGGTACCCCCGAATTCGACGCGGCGCTGTCGGCGCTGCGTCCAGATTGACCTTTTGACCCGATAAACCAAGGACTTCCATGGAACTCGATATCGTAGGGCTGTCCCGCCTGCAGTTCGCGATGACGGCGCTGTATCACTTTTTATTCGTACCGCTGACACTCGGCCTGTCGGTGCTGGTGGCCATCATGGAGACCGTCTACGTCATGACCGGCCGCCCCATCTGGCGTCAGATGACCAAGTTCTGGGGCACGCTGTTCGGCATCAACTTTGCGATGGGTGTCGCGACCGGCATCGTCATGGAGTTTCAGTTCGGCATGAACTGGAGCTACTACAGCCACTATGTCGGCGACATCTTCGGCGCGCCGCTGGCCCTGGAAGGACTCATGGCCTTCTTCATGGAAGCGACCTTCATCGGCCTGTTCTTTTTCGGATGGGACCGGCTGTCAAAGGTCTCCCACCTGGCAGTGACCTGGCTGGTCGCCATCGCCACCAATTTTTCGGCGCTGTGGATCCTGATTGCAAACGGGTGGATGCAGAATCCCGTCGGCGCCACTTTCAACCCGCAGACCATGCGGATGGAAATCCATGACTTCGCGGCCGTCATCTTCAACCCGGTCGCCCAGGCCAAGTTCGTGCACACCGTGTCCGCGGGCTATGTCATCGCGGCGATATTCGTGCTGGGCATATCCGCCTGGTACCTGCTCAAAGACCGACACGGCGAACTGGCAAAGCGGTCCATGACCGTCGCGGCATCGTTCGGCCTTGCCGCGTCATTGTCCGTGGTCGTGCTGGGCGATGAAAGCGGCTACCTGTCGACCGAACACCAGAAAATGAAGCTGGCCGCCGTCGAAGCCATGTGGCACACCGAACCCGCCCCCGCTGCCTTCACCCTGTTCGGTCTGCCCGACCAGGCCGCGCGCGAAACGCACTACGCAATCCACATCCCGTGGGTCATGGGCCTGATCGGCACACGATCGCTCACCACCGAAATCCCTGGCATCCATGAACTGGTCGACCTGGCGAAGGTCCGCATCCGGCAAGGCATACGGGCGTATGACGCGCTCGAACACATTCGTGCCGAGGGCAGCACCACCGCCATCTCACCCGCCCTGGCCGAACGGTTCGAAGCCGATGGGCGTCTGCTTGGCTACGCGCTGCTGCTAAAGCGGTACGTGAATGATCCGCGCGACGCCACCGACGCGCAGATCGACCAGGCGGCCTGGGACACCGTCCCGCAAGTGGCGCCGCTCTACTGGTCGTTCCGCATCATGGTCGGGCTCGGCATGTTCTTCATCATCCTGACCGCCACGTTCTTTGTGCTGTCCGCCCGCCGCCGTCTGGATGCGCACCCGTGGCTGCTCAAAGTCGCGGTCTTCTCCATCCCTCTGCCCTGGATCGCCGCCGAATGCGGCTGGATCGTGGCAGAACTGGGCCGCCAGCCCTGGAGCATCGAAGGCGTGCTGCCCACCGCCGTGGCCGTATCGAACCTGGGCGTCCAGACCGTGCTGACCACGCTGATCGGTTTTGCCGCGCTGTACACCGTGCTGCTCGTGATCGAAATGAAGCTGATGCTCAAGGCCATCCGCAAAGGCCCCGAGCCCGAGCACCAACGATCCACCGGCACGGCCGCCCCCATTCTTGGCCACGGCGGCGCGCTGCGCACCGCTCCGATGATCTCTGAGGAATGACATTGTGATCCTGTACGAACTGATGGACTACGGCACCTTGCGTGTCATCTGGTGGGCGCTGCTGGGCGCGCTGCTGGTCGGCTTTGCCGTCACCGATGGCTTCGACCTGGGCACCGGCGCGCTGCTGACCGCAGTGGGCCGCACCGACCTGGAACGACGCGTCGTCATCAACACCGTCGGCCCAGTATGGGAAGGCAACCAGGTCTGGCTGATCCTGGGCGGCGGCGCCATCTTCGCCGCCTGGCCGCAGCTGTACGCTGTGTCCTTCTCGGGCTTCTACTTCGCGATGTTCGCCATCCTGCTCGCCCTCATCATCCGCCCCGTCGCATTCAAATTCCGCAGCAAACACGCGTCGCGCCGATGGCGGTCGGCATGGGACTGGAGCCTGGTGTTCGGCGGCATCGTGCCTGCCGTAGTCTTTGGCGTCGCAATGGGCAACGTGCTGCAAGGCGTGCCCTTCCGGCTGACCCCCGACATGCGCATCTTCTACGACGGCACTTTCTTTGACCTGTTGAACCCCTTTGCCTTGCTGTGCGGCCTGGTGTCGTTGGCGATGCTGCTGATGCACGGCGCCGCGTGGCTGGTCTTGAAGACCGACGGCGCCGTGGCGGGTCGGGCAAGGCGGTACGGCATCGTTGCCGCCCTGGCTGTGGTGGTCTTGTACGCGCTGGCCGGCGTGATGGTGTGGACGGGTATCGATGGCTATCGCATCACCAGTTCATTTGTTGCCGACGGCCCGTCCAATCCCTTGTTCAAAACCGCCGTGGCGGAAGCAGGCGTGTGGTTCGACAACTACCTTAGCCACCCCTGGACCTTGGCCGCGCCCGTTGCCGGACTCGTTGCCGCCGTCCTGGCCGCACTAGGCCTGTACCTGAAGTGGGAGCGCATCACGCTGGTGGTCAGCAGCGTGTCGATCGCCGGCATCGTGTTGAGCGTTGGCGCATCGATGTTCCCCTTCATCCTGCCCTCGTCCATCCAGCCGTCGGCCAGCCTGACGGTCTGGGACGCATCGTCCAGCCACTTGACGCTGTTCATCATGCTGATCGGAACGTGCGTGTTCTTGCCACTGATCGTTGTGTACACGACCTGGGTGTATCGCGTGTTGTGGGGCAAGGTCAGCGCCAGCGATATTCAGGATGGGCGTGGGCATGCGTATTGAATGCTTTGATCTGCGTATTGAATGCTTTGATTATTAAGGAGAGTGACGATGTGGTACTTCGCGTGGATTCTGGGCCTGCCGCTGGCGGCGACTTTTGCGGTGCTGAATGCGATGTGGTACGAGTTGATGGATGATCGGGCGGAAGCCATCGGCGGTGGCTTGGCTGCGCGGGCTGAGGAAGGTACGGCCTGATCAGGGATCAGCACTGGGCTGGCCGACCGCCGTCCAGTGCCGAAAGGCTTGATTAGTCGCTGCTGGTCGCAGGCCAGACAGCGTCTGATCGCTTGGAGTGCGATTTGGAATGCAAAAGGCCAGTTCCGAAGAACTGGCCTTTTGCAGAAATTTTGGTGGCCTGGGGCGGAATCGAACCACCGACACGCGGATTTTCAATCCGCTGCTCTACCAACTGAGCTACCAGGCCATCTGTACTGTCACGATACGCCTTTGAAGGAGGCGACCGGCTGTTCGAACTCAGCGTTTGCGCTGCGCCCTGAACAGCACGAAATAATACACGATTTTTTGCGGCCGTCAAAACGGCAATCGATCCATCGTGATCAGAACGCAGCCGCCGTCAGATCACCCCCAAGGCATCCATCGCTTCCGCCACCCGCACGAACCCGGCAATGTTCGCCCCCAGCACATAGTCCCCGGGCGCGCCGTACTCGTCCGCCGTCTCGGCGCAGCGATCATGAATGGACCGCATGATCTCGGCCAGCCGCGTCTCGGTCTTTTCAAACGTCCAGCTGTCCCGCGACGCGTTCTGCTGCATCTCCAGTGCCGACGTGGCGACGCCGCCGGCGTTTGCTGCCTTGCCGGGCGCGAACAGCACGCCGGCGTCCTGGAACAGCTTCACGGCATCGGGGGTGGACGGCATGTTGGCGCCCTCGCCGACTGCGATCACGCCGTTGGCAATCAGACGTTTTGCGTCTCGCCCGGTCAGTTCGTTTTGCGTGGCGGAGGGCATGGCGACGGCGCAGGGGACGTCCCAGATGGAGCCGTCTTCGATGTAGTGGGCGCCGGCGCCGCGCAGTTTGACGTACTCGGACAGGCGGCCGCGGCGGACTTCCTTGATCTCTTTGACAAGGTCCAGGTCGATGCCGTTGTCGTCGACGACGTAGCCGTTGGAGTCGGAGCACGCGGCGATGACGCCGCCGAATTCCAGGACTTTTTCCATGGTGTAGATGGCGACGTTGCCGGATCCGGAGACGACGGTGCGTTTGCCTTCGAAGGTGTCGCCGCGCGTGGCCAGCATGCGTTCGACGAAGTAGGTGGCGCCGTAGCCGGTGGCTTCGCGGCGGGCGCGGGATCCGCCGTGGAACAGGGCTTTGCCGGTCAGCACGCCGGCTTCGTATTTGTTGGTCAGGCGTTTGTATTGCCCGAACATGTAGCCGATTTCGCGGCCGCCGACGCCGATGTCGCCGGCGGGCACGTCGGTGTATTCGCCCAGGTGGCGATGCAGTTCGCTCATGAACGATTGGCAGAAGCGCATGACTTCGCGGTCGGACCGGCCACGGGGTTGAAGTCGGACCCGCCTTTACCGCCGCCGATGGGCATGCCGGTCAGGGCGTTCTTGAAGGTCTGTTCAAAGCCCAGGAATTTGATGATGCCGACGTTGACGGACGGGTGGAAGCGGATGCCGCCTTTGTAGGGGCCGAGCGCCGAGTTGAACTGGACACGAAAGCCACGGTTGATCTGGACCTGGCCGCTGTCGTCGATCCACGGCACGCGAAAGATGATCTGGCGTTCGGGTTCGCACAGCCGTTCGATCAGGGCGTTGTCGGCGTAGTAAGGCCGCTTGGCGATCACGCGGCCCAGGCTTTCCAGGACTTCTTTGACGGCCTGATGGAATTCCTGTTCGCCAGCGTTGCGGTTCATGACTTCGTTCAGGATGGGCTGCAGCTTTTCATCGATCATGCGTTGGGAGTCTCCGACAGTTCACGTTCACCGCGTTTCTACCTACGGCGCACCACATTGGATCATGAACCATCCCCATCAATGCACCAATATGGGTATATACGTAGACGCCTTGATGGTCATGAAGATTTCCAATAGCCGCGGTCTATTGCCCTGTTCGCCCAATACAATTCGGTCCTGCGCAGGTGCTGCCCTATAATGGATGGCTAAGCCGCTGGTCAAGCGGCGCCTGAACCCCGCCATGTCTGTCGACGTCCTTACCTTTGGTCTGAATCACGTCTCTGCCCCCGTCTCGGTGCGCGAGCGTGTGTCGCTGCCTATCGAGTTGCTGCAGCCGGCGCTTGCGGGCTTGCGGTCGGCCTTTGGCGGCGCGGTGACGGAAGCGGCGATTCTGTCCACCTGTAATCGGACCGAGATCTACTGTGCGGCCGATTCGCGCGTGGCCGAGCAGTTGCCGGCGTGGCTGGCGGATTTTCGCCAGTTCGATACCAGCCAGTTGCAGCCGCATTTGTATCGGCACATGCAGGACGATGCGGTGCGCCATGCGTTTCGGGTTGCCAGTGGGCTGGATTCGATGGTGCTGGGCGAACCGCAGATCCTGGGTCAGATGAAGGACGCGGTACGCGCGGCCGAAGATGCCGGGTCGATGGGCACCTTGTTGCACCAGCTGTTCCAGCGGACGTTTTCGGTGGCCAAGGAAGTGCGGTCGCAGACGGCGATCGGGTCGCAGTCGGTGTCGATGGCGGCCGCGTCGGTGCGGCTGGCCGAACGGGTGTTCGGCGACCTGAAAGAATGCAATGTGCTGCTGATCGGCGCGGGCGAGATGATCGAGCTCTGTGCGACCCATCTTGCTGCCCACCGTCCAAAAAAGATGGTGGTGGCGAACCGTACGGTGGAACGCGCCGAAACCTTGGCGTCGAAGTTTTCGGCGGGCGCGATGCGGCTGAGCGAATTGCCGGACCGGTTGTGCGAATTTGACGTGATTGTGTCCAGTACGGCCAGTTCCTTGCCTATCCTCGGACTCGGGATGGTGGAACGGGCGACCAAGACACGCCGGCATCGCCCAATGGTGATGGTGGACCTGGCCGTGCCGCGTGATATCGAAGCGGAAGTCGGCCGGCTGGATGACGTGTACCTGTATTCGGTGGACGATCTGGGCCGGCTGGTGCAGACCGCGACCGATGCACGCAAGGCAGCCGTGACGCAGGCCGAGGCGATCATCGAAACGCGGGTACAAAATTTCATGCACTGGATGGACTCGCGCGAAGTCGTGCCCGTCATTCAGTACATGCACCAGACTGCCGACGCCGTGCGCGCCGCCGAACTCGACCGGGCGCGCAAGGCGCTGGCGCGGGGTGACGATCCGGAGCAGGTCATGGAGCAGTTGGCCCATGGGCTGACGCAGAAGTATCTTCACGGCCCGCTGGCCGCGCTAAACCATAGCGACGGCGCTGACCGCAAGCAGTTGCTGGCCTTGTTGCCGCGCCTCTTCACGTCACGCGCTTCGCGTAACGACCACTAGCCTTCAATGAAAGCATCGATGCGGTCCCGGCTCGAGCAATTGACTCGACGCCTTGCCGAACTGGACGGCTTGCTTGCCGATCCCGATACGGCCCAGGACATGGACACCTTCCGCAAGCTGTCGCGCGAACGATCGGAACTCGAGCCGGTGGTGGTGGCGTTCGGCGCGTACACGGGCACCGAAGACGACCTGGCGACGGCGCAGCAGATGCTGTCCGACCCGGACATGAAGGGCCTGGCCGAAGACGAATTGAAGAGCGGCAAGCAGCGGCTGGCCCAGCTCGAGTCGGAATTGCAGGTGTTGCTGCTGCCCCGCGATCCGGACGATGGCCGCAGCCTGTTCCTGGAAGTGCGCGCCGGCACGGGCGGCGACGAAAGCGCCCTGTTCGCCGGGGACCTGCTGCGGATGTATACCCGTTTTGCCGAGCGCAATCGCTGGCAGGTCGAGGTCATGTCCGAAAGCGAATCGGAGCTGGGCGGCTACAAGGAGGCGATCGTGCGTATCGCGGGCGATGGCGCCTACGGCCGGCTGAAGTTCGAGTCGGGCGGGCACCGGGTGCAGCGCGTGCCCGCGACCGAAACGCAGGGCCGCATCCACACGTCGGCGTGCACGGTGGCGATCATGCCCGAGGCCGATGAAGTGGCCGAGGTCAACATCAATGCGGGGGATTTGCGCATCGATACTTTCCGGGCCAGCGGCGCGGGCGGCCAGCACGTGAACAAGACGGATTCTGCCGTCCGGATCACGCATCTGCCGACAGGGATCGTGGTGGAGTGCCAGGACGACCGGTCGCAGCACCGCAATCGGGACAAGGCCATGAAGGTGCTGGCCGCGCGGATCAAGGATAAGGAAGTGCGCGAGCGCCAGGCCAAGGAAGCCGCGCAGCGCAAGAGCCTGGTGGGGTCGGGGGATCGGTCGGAACGTATCCGCACCTACAACTTCCCGCAGGGCCGGATTACCGATCACCGCATTAACCTGACGCTGTACAAGCTGCAGAACGTGCTGGATGGCGACCTGGACGAAGTGATTGCCGCGCTGGCGTCGGAACACCAGGCCGAGCTGCTGGCCGCGCTGGGCGACGAGTAAGCCGTGGCGGCTGCCGATGTCCGCTCGCTGATTGCCGCCAGCGGACTGCCGGTGCTGGAAGCCCGGGTGCTACTGGGCCATGCGCTGCGGGTGAATCGGGCCTGGCTGATCGCGCATGACACCGATCCGCTGACCGAGGAACAGGTCAGCGCTTACCAGCAACTGGCCGAACGGCGGCGCGCCGGTGAACCGGTGGCGTATCTGCTGGGCGAAAAAGAGTTCATGGGGCACACCTTTCAGGTAACGCCGTCGGTGCTGATCCCGCGCGCCGATACCGAGGTGCTGGTGGAAACCGCCCTGGCCGATCTGGAAGGCAAGATCCGCCCTGCCGTGCTTGACATGGGCACTGGCAGCGGCGCCATCGCGATTTCGCTGGCGCTGGCGCGGCCGGATGCCGACGTGGCTGCCACCGATGTGAGCGCTGACGCCCTTGCGGTGGCGCAAAACAACGCCATATCGTTGGAAGCACGCGTGCGCTTCGGGTTGGGCAGCTGGTTCGACGCACTGAACTCGGCCAGCCTGCCCCCGGTCTATGACGTGATCGTGTCGAACCCGCCGTATATCTCGTCGGGCGATGCGCACCTGGATCAGGGCGATTTGCGGTTTGAACCGCGGCAGGCGCTGACGGATTTTTGCGATGGCCTGGATGCCTTGCGGATCCTTGTTGCCGGCGCGCGGCCGTATCTGAATGCCGGGGGCAGCCTTTGGCTGGAACATGGTTGGGACCAGGCGGCCGCCGTGCGCGAGCTGCTGGTGGCGGCCGGATTCCAGCGAGTTGGCAGCCGCCGGGACTTGTCGGACATCGAACGGATTTCCGGCGGATACCTATAATCGATGTATTCACTCTCTATTCCATTTTCTAGCACGTGAGGTTCGCCATGAGCGACGTACAAGAATTTCTGCGCGAAACCGTGACCGACAATCCGGTCGTCCTGTTCATGAAAGGCACCGCGCAGTTTCCGCAGTGCGGCTTTTCGGGCAAGGCCATCCAGTTCCTGAAGTCCAATGGCGTGAAGCAGCTGACCACGGTCAACGTGCTGGAAGACGCCGAGGTCCGCCAGGGCATCAAGGAATTTTCGAACTGGCCGACGATTCCCCAGCTGTACATCAAGGGCGAATTCGTAGGCGGCTCGGACATCATTGCCGAACTCGACAGCACAGGCGAACTGAAGCAGATGCTGGCTGACGCCGGCGTGGTCTGACGCAGCCCGATCCGCTATGGCGGTATCCCCTGCCGCCTGTTCCTGGCGCCCGACACGGAGACTGGCATGAAAATCTATCTTGCCGGGCCCGATGTGTTTCGGCCCGACGCGGCGGCGTTCGGACGCAGCTTGCAGACCCTGTGCAATGAACTGGGCCTGACCGGGTGCTTTCCGCTCGATAACGAGCTGAAGACCGGCCTGTCGGGCCCGGACGCCGCGCGCGCGATCTACGAAGCGAACGTGGCCATGATCCGCGATTGCGACGCCATCATGGCGAACCTGAATCCCTTTCGCGGACGCGAGCCGGACTCGGGCACGGCGTTCGAAGTGGGCTATGCGGCGGCCTTGGGCAAACAGATCTGGGTCTACACCAGCGAACCCCGCAATCTGGTGGAGCAGTGGGCCGAGACGGACCCGGTGCTGCAAGGCCCTCAAATCGACGATGCGGGCATGCTGGTCGAGGACTTCGGCATGAACCTGAACCTGATGCTGGCGTGCAGCAGCGCCCATGTGGTGATTGGCACGGCGCACGAGTGCCTGCGGCGCATTGCCGCGCGACAACTGTCCGAAGGAAAAGAATGATGACTGTCCTGCGCGGCGCTGTGAGTGCTTGCCTTCTTGCGGGCGCCTGCCTGGTGTCTTCCGCAGCGTTTGCGGCGCAGGCCGCGGCACCGGCGCGGTCACCTGCGGCGGGGTCGTCTTCGGGATCGGCTTCGGGGTCGTCTTCCAACAGCGCGCCGGTTGCCATCACGCCGCAGCTTGAAGATCGCATTGTCATGTCGCTGCTTGCCGCGATCCAGGCCAAGGATTATCAGCAGTTCGTGGGCCTTGGGAACGCGAACTTTGGCAAACTGGACAAGGCGGCGTTTGATGCGGTGTCGACCCAACTGAGCCCGCGTCTGCAGGCCGGCTATACCGCCGACCGCCTGACGCAGTATCAGCAGCAGGGCTACGAGTTTTCCTTGTGGAAGATTTCGTTCAAGGATAACGGTGACGACATCATCGGGACGCTGAACGTGGCGCGCGATGGCAAGGTCGGCGGGTTCGTTCTGCGGTGAAACGCTGATGCAGCGCGTTGCCGAACGTTCGTGGCGCTGCGCATTCGTACGACGATCTGACGCAACGTTTACGCCTTAGCGGGCGCTCGTCGTTCCCCCAGCATGGGTGGCCGCCACCGGCTCCGCCGCCTTTGCCGCCCGCCACCGCCTGTCGTGCGGGCGCACCCAGAACGTGTAGATGCTTAGCGCCAGCAGGGCGCAGCCCAGCATCACGCCCATCATGGCCCGGGCCGTATGGCCGTCGTAGAAGAAGGTCACGAGCGAGCCGGACACCGCGCCCACGCTCATCATCAGCGCGCCCACCACGCCCGACGCCACCCCGCCCGCTTCCGGCACCGGCTCGACCGCCGCATGGGACGCGTTCGGCGCGATCAGTCCGAACGAAAACGTGTTGACCATGAGCACCGGAATCAACAGCGCCAGCGGCAAGGTGTTGGTGAAGGCCATGATGGCCAGTACCAGTGACGTTCCGCTCGACAGCCCCAGCCCCACCTTCAGCAACCGGTGCGGCGACACGCCACGCGTATTCAGACGGCCGTTCAGGATGGACGCGAGCATGATGCCAAAGGCCGTGCCGGCAAACACCAGGCCGAAGCCCTGCGCGGACATGCCCAGCGTTTCCATCATCAGCAAGGGCGACCCGGTGATGTACGCGAACTGGCAGCCAAAGGTCAGCGCGTTAACGGCCGCGTTGCCGAACGCCACCGGGTGGCTGATGACCCGTTTGTAGGTCTTGGCCAGCGCGGACACCGACAGGCTTTTCAGCATGGTCGATGCCGGCCTGCTTTCGGGCAGGCCCAGGTAGACCGCCAGGGTCACGACCGCCCCGGCGATCGTCATGAATAGGTAAATGGCGCGCCAGTCGAACATCACCAGCACCCAGCCGCCCAGGGTCGGCGCGATCATCGGCGCCACGATCCGCACCGTGGCCACATAGGACAGCCTGGCCCGCGCGAACTGGCCTTCGAACAGGTCCCGCACGATGGTCAGGGACATGACCATGCCGGCCCCCGCGCCGACGCCCTGGATCGCGCGAAAGGCCAACAGGGCTTCGAGTGTCGGCGCCATGGCGCAGGCGGCGCTGGCCAGCGTGAACAGCGTGCTGCCAAACAGCAGCACCGGCCGCCGCCCGTACCGGTCCGCCAGGGGTCCGTACGCAATGGGCGCGATGGCAAAGCCGACCAGGAACACACTGAGGGTGAGCGCGGCCCGTGAGGGCGATACCTGCAGCGACGCGCCGATTTGCGTCAACGCCGGCAAGGACATGTCAGTCGCCAGCGCGGGCAACGCGGACAGCACCGCAAGAAGAAAGATGAAGGCGACGGATTCGGGACGGATGCGCATGGGTGATGGCGGGCTGCGGGTGGCCGGCAGCGCCCTGGAGAGGGTCTTCAAGTTTACCTGAGCGACCCGCCTGCACTCACTCCACCGTCGCCCCCGACCGGGCAACAATGTCCTGCCACGTTGCGGCTTCCGTCGCCAATTGCGCCGCGAAGGTCGCGGGTGTGTCGTCGGTCAGCACGAATCCTTGCGCCTCCAGGGTCTCGCGCGCTTTCGGATCGCGCTTGGCGTGGCGGACGGCATCGGCCAGTTTGCGCACGACCTCGGGCGGGGTGCCGCGCGGTGCGGCGAGCCCCCACCAGTTGCTGAGCACGCCCTCGGGCGCGCCCGCCTCCGACAGGGTCGGCACATCAGGCAAGGCACGCAGCCGCTGCGAGCCGGCCACCGCCAATGCGCGAATGCGGCCGGAGGCCAGATGCGCACCGGCTACGCCATAGCCCACCAGGAACAGTTGCACGTCATTCGACAGCAGCCCTGTCACACCAGGCTGCGCGCCCTTGTACGGGACATGGACCATGGCGGCTCCGATGGCGTTGGACAAGGCAAACGCCGACAGATGGGGCGCCGTCCCAGCGCCCGGGGACCCGTAATTCAACTTGCCCGGGTGCGCCTTGGCATAGGCCGCGAATTCACGAAACGACGTGGCAGGCACCGAGGCATTCACGAACACGACAGACGGCACGTCGGCCACCCGTGTGACCGGCACGAGATCCTTGAGCGGATCGAACGTCATGTCCTTGTACAGGTACTGGTTGATCACGAAGTTGTTGGTTGCGCCAAGCACCAGCGTGTAGCCGTCGGGCCTGGCCCGCACCGTTTCGGCCGTGCCGATGTTGCCGCCCGCGCCGGCCTTGTAGTCGATGACCACCGGCTGCCCCAGGCGCGCGGACAGCGCAGGAGACAAGGCGCGAAAGGCAATGTCGCCCGCCGCGCCCGCCGCGTAGGGAATGATCACGCGCACTGGCCGTTCAGGCCACTCGGCCAGGACGGAGGACGCGGCGGCAAGCATAAGGAACCCTGTCGCGCAGGCCAGCACGCGGGGCAATGAACATGGCTTCATGACGACTCCCAAGAGTGACGGGGCAAGGACGGACACAGCGGGACGCCGCGGCGGGCACAGCAGCAGGACGCGGCGGCCGGGCACAGCGGCAGGACGCCGCTGCCCGCTCGTTGCGGCTACAGATCGATGCGCATCAGGTCATGCGCCAGGCGCAAGGGCCCGTGATAGTTCTTGCGAATGTCGGCCGCCACTTCGTCCATCAGATGCGGGCCCATCAGGTCGACCGGCAGGTGGTGGCCGGCGGCGCGTTTGAGCACTGGGCTCGTGGAATCGAAATGTCCGAAGTGCGTCGCCACCACGCTTTTGGCGCCCGCCCTGGCAGCGATCACGCCCAGTTCGGTCGGGCTGGTGTGGGCGTAGATGCCCACGCCTGTCTTGGCGCGATGCGCAATGAACGATTCCGGAAACGTGCATTCGTGGATCATCAGGTCGGCATCGCGGGCCAGTTCGACCATGGCATCGCACGGCTTGGTGTCGCCGCTGAACGCCACGACCTTGCCTTCGGCTTCGAACCGCACGCCAAAGCATTCACAGATGTGCTCGGGAATGTGGTCCACGTGCAGCGCGTGAATCCTGACCTCGTCGTCCTCGAACACCAGGCCGGGCGAAATCTCGCGCACATCGGGCCGCACGGCTTCAATATTGGCCTGGCGCAAGGGGTAGGCCGAACGCGCCGCGAAGTCAGTGTGGAATGCGCCGTCTTCAAACAGATGGCGGGCGAAGTTGCGCGTGCCTTTCGGCCCCAGCAGCACGGGCGATCCTTTGCGGTTCATCATCCAGCTCGAGATCACGAAGTAGGGAAAGTCGCCGATGTGATCATGATGCAGGTGGGTCAGGAACACCACGCCGACATCGGCCGGGTTCACGTTGGCCCGCACCATCTGGCGGGTCGCGCCCTCGCCACAGTCGAACAGGTAATGTTTGCCGGAATCGAGGGAAATGAGGATGGCGGATTGGCCGCGATCGGGATCGGGCAACGCGGCGCCCGTACCCAGCATGGTGATTTTCACAAGCAGCTCCTTGAAAGGCGTGTGAAAAGTATCGGTGGCATCGGTATTCCCTACTAATGAATTATGCTGATCCATCGATAACCGGCAGGAATTCCGAGGCGTCCGTCCATGCACCCGCAACTCGACTCGCGACTGTTGTCCCGCCTCAGGCTGCGGCACCTGGAATTGCTGGATGCCCTGGGCGAAACCCGGAACATCCATCACGCCGCGCCACGGCTGAACCTGACGCAGCCGGCGGCGAGCAAGCTCTTGCAGGAGATCGAGACCTTGTATCGCACGCGCCTGTTCGAACGCCACCCTCGAGGTGTCACGCCGACCGACGCGGGCGCGTCGGCCATCCGCTGGGCGCGGCAACTGCTGTTTTCGGTCGGGGAATCGGTGGCCGAAGCCCACCTGATGGCGCGCGGCGCCACGGGCCGGGTCCGCATCGGCGCGTTGCCGGTGGCGATTCCCATGCTGGTGACGCGCATGCTGGATACCCTGGCGCAGACCGCACCGGATCTGGTGGTGACGCTGGTGGAAGGCGGCGGCGACACCGTGCTGCCTGCGCTGGCCCGTGGCGAACTCGACCTGGTGCTGGGCCGCCTGACCGGCGACGTCCACACGACGCAATTCACGCATCACGTGCTGTACCAGGAGCCGGTCTGCCTGGTCGCCAGCCCCACGCACCCGCTGATCGCGCGCGGACGCATCGGCTTTCAGGACCTGGTGGATGCGCGCTGGATCCTGCCGCCTGAGCTGGCGCCGCTGCGGCGGGAGTTGGACGCCATGCTGCTGGCCCATGGCGTGCACCGGCCCATGCCCCGCATCGAAACCATGTCCTTGCTGCTGATGCAGATCCTGCTGGCGCGTGGCGACCGGATCGCGGCCATGCCCCTGCATGTGGCCGAGCACTACGCCGCGCAGCATCTGCTGGGCATTCTGGACCTGGACCTGCCCATTCGCATGCCCCCCGTCGGGATGATCCTGCTGGCGGGTGCGCGTCCGGCGGCCGCCGTTCAAGTGGTGATCGACACCATCCAGGCAGTGGCGCAAGCCCATCTTCCCACTCCCCCATTGGCCGATTCCCCCCATCATCCGGCGCAGGCATAATGGCTCATCCGACAGTGACCCCACCCGACTTCGCCCATAGCGAAGGCCACCCCCCAGAAGGTCCCGCCGCCATGCCTCGCCTGCTTATCGTTTCCGCCGCGCTTGCGGCCATGTTGTCGTTGTCCGCCTGCGGCAGCAGTGTTTCGCTGGCCGAACCGCAGCCCATCCGGGGCTACGTGTCGAACGTGGGCGCCTTCCAGAACTTCATTGCAACGCGGCCAACGCCGTCGGGCTTCCGGCGCATGTATCCCGACGTGCAGCTGGTGCTGCCGCAAGACATCGCCACGATGGAAATGCGGAACAACAACAGCCGCTATTTCGCCCAGATGGATAACCAGGGCCGCATCGTGGGCGGCAGCTTCCGCTAGCAAGGCTATCCCGCGCCTGACGGGGGCAGCGTAGCCGTTGCGCACCTCGACCCGGGCCGGCTCGCACCGTTTCTTTTCAGGTTTTTTGAATGCTCATTGCCGTCTTTGTTTTGCCCATCCGGTCGGGAAGCCTCACATGACCGGACAGGGCTTGTCGCGCCTGCCCGCAGGCCGCGGATTTGTCGTTGAAGGCGGGTGGCGTGCCAGCTGCACCGCCGTGCTGCTGGCAGCCGCCCTGTCCCTGGGCGGCTGTGCTCTGCCTTCCCAGGAAGGCCGCCCCGAATCGCAGGCCATCAGCGCGGCCGAAGGCGCAACGACCCGCATCGGCCGGTCGCTTGCCGCCGCCGCGTCCGCCCACCCCGGCCTGACCGGCATCAGCCCATTGGCGGATGCCCGCGAAGCATTCGCCGCGCGCATGCTGTTCGTGCGCGGCGCCGAGCGCACGCTGGACGTCCAGTCCTACATCTGGCACAAGGACGCGACGGGCACGTTGATGTTGCAGGCACTGCACGAGGCCGCCGAGCGCGGCGTGCGGGTGCGGCTGCTGCTGGATGACAATGGCACCGCAGGCCTGGATGACGCCCTGGCCGCGCTGGACCGCCATCCGAATATCGAGGTGCGGCTGTTCAATCCGTTCACGGTCCGGTCCCCCAAGGCGATCGGCTACCTGACGCACTTTGACCGCGCCAACCGGCGCATGCACAACAAGTCGTTCACGGTGGACAACCAGGCCACCATTATCGGCGGACGCAATATCGGCGATGAGTATTTCGGCGCGACGGACGACGTGGTCTTTGCCGACCTGGACGTGATCGCGGTGGGCGCGGTGGTGCCGGACCTGTCGAAAGACTTCGACCGGTACTGGGCCAGCCTGTCGGCCTATCCCGTCAACCGCGTCCTGGCCTCCAAAAGCCGGTGCCGCTGGCCGAAGCCCTGCCCCCACTGGCCGACGACAACGCGCAGGCCAATCGCTACCGCAAGGCGCGCGACGAATCCCGCCTGCTCGACACGCTGTACGAAGGCAAGATCGATTTTCAGTGGAGCAAGGTGCGGATGGTCAGCGACGATCCGCGCAAGGGCCTGGGCGAAGCGCCCGACAACAAGCTGATGATGCCGCGGCTGCTGCAGTTGCTGGACACGCCGCGCGACAGCCTGGACCTGGTGTCGTCGTATTTCGTGCCGGCCGAGAATGGCACGGTCGCGTTCACGCAGATGGCGGACAGCGGAGTCAAGCTGCGCATTCTGACCAATGCGCTGGAAGCCACCGACGTGGCGCCCGTGCATGCCGGGTATGCCAAACGCCGCAAGGCTTTGCTGGCGTCCGGCATCACCCTGTACGAGATGCGGCGCCAGCCGGGCACCGAGCCTTCGGATGTCGGCGGTCCCTTCGGCAGTTCGGGGTCCAGCCTGCATGCCAAGACGTTTGCGGTCGACCAGAAACGGATGTTCGTGGGTTCGTACAACTTCGACCCGCGATCCGAAAAGCTCAATACCGAACTGGGCTTTGTGATCGACAACCCCAATCTGGCCAAAGCCATTCATGAGGCCTTCGAAGAGAAGATTCCGCAAGCCTCCTACGAAGTCCGGCTGGACGACAAGGGCGACCTGTACTGGCTGGGCTACAACGACGGCAAGCAGGTTCGCTGGGACTCGGAACCGAACACCGGATTGCTGAAACGCGCGGCCATCCGGGTGTTGTCATGGCTGCCGATCGACTGGTTGCTGTAGCCGATCGGCCCGCCGTTTATCGCCCCACCGTGACCGAGTTCGGCGGGATCTGGTAGCTCCAGGTCTCGCTCAACACCTTGTCGCCCTGCGCCAGCGCCGCACGCAGTTCGACCGCCTGCGAAGGATCGTTCACCTTGACCCGCAGATTGATGCGATAGCCGCGGATGACCGGATTGCGTTCCAGCGACTGATGCAGGATCTCCGCATTGCCGCTGTAGCTGACCACGGGCCGCACCGCGGCGTCCGCGGGCAGATTGGCCAGCGACGCGCCTTCGAAGTCGACCAGCAGGCCCACGCTGCCGTCCAGATGACGCATCAGGTTGGCCTGCGTGATCTCGCCCGCGGTGCGCAGGGTCTGTTTCACGTAGGCCATGTCCTTGTCGATCAGCGCCGGCTCGTTCATGGTCCAGTGCATGCGGTAGTCGTACTGCATGGGCTGGCCCTTGGCGGGCTTGGCATCCGGCGTCCAGAAGGCCACGATGTTGTCGTTCGTTTCATCGGGCGTCGGGATCTCGACCAGTTCGACCTGGCCCTTGCCCCAATCGCCTTGCGGCTCGATCCACGCGCTCGGGCGCAGGTCGTAACGGTCTTTCAGGTCTTCGTAGCGCGAAAATTCCCGGCCGCGCTGCAGCAGGCCGAAGCCCTTGGGCTGGTTCACACGAAAGGTGCTGACGGCCAGGTCGCGCGGATTGTTCAGCGGACGCCACAGCCATTCCCCGTCGCCGGTGTGGATGGCCAGCCCGTTGGAATCATGCAGCGCAGGACGGTAGTTTTGCGTGCTGTCGGTGCGCTGGTTCGGTCCGAACAGGAACATGCTGGTCAGCGGCGCAATGCCGATCTTGTTGACGTTGCTGCGCGAAAAGACGCGCGATTGCACGTCCAGCACGGCGTCGTCACCGGGGCGCAGCGTGAACCGGTAGGCGCCGGTGGCGCGCTGCGAGTCCATCAGGGCGTAGATCACCAGCTGGCGATCCTGCGGCTTGGGGCGCTCGATCCAGAACTCACGAAAGGCCGGGAATTCTTCGCCACTGGTCAGCGCCGTATCGATGGCCAATCCGCGCGCCGACAGGCCATACACCTGCCCCTTGCCGATCACCCGGAAGTAGCTTGCCCCCAGGACGCTCATGATCTCGTCCTGCTTGTCTTTCTGGTTGATCGGATAGAGCACGCGAAAGCCCGCATACCCCAGCCGGGCTGTCTGGTCCTTGTCGAAGTGCAGGTCGCCAAAATGGAAGCGTTCGGGGTCGTAGCGGATTTCCTGCACGCCCTGCGGCGTGATCTCGCTGATGCGCACCGGGGTGTTGAAGTGCATGCCCTGGTGATAGAAGCTGAGCTTGAACGGCGTATCGAGGTCTTTCCACTCCACCTTGTCGGCGCGCGGCTGGATCTTCATATAGTCGGCGAACTGCATGCGGCTGAACACCGGCGGCAGATTGCTGGCCGGCGCGGCGTACGGTTTGTCCACCAGCGCCTTGGCCTTGGCAGTCACGTCGTCCAGCGAGAAGGCATGGGCCTGTGCGGCGCCCAGCAACAGGCCAAGACATGAAAGGCTTATCGACGCCAGCACCGAAGGACGACGCACGGAAGCTCTGATGGCAAAAAAGACCACGGAAATCTCCAGAAATTTGCGATGGAACGCGGACAGCCGACCGTCCGCCATCCGCAAAGTATCACGATGCCGGGCCGCCGCCGCGGGTAAACCATAGCAGATGAAGCCGCGCGGCCGCGGCTGAGCACGTAAGGACGCGCTCGCCAGGTGGCGCATCTACAATAGGGCAGTCCGGCCGCCGCCAAGACGAACAGGCGGCCGATCGATCGACGCGTTGCCCCACCCGCCTTATGCAGGCAGGTCCGCACGTCACCGCATCAACGTGCATGCCGCGCCGGGGCCTGGATGGCCCCGGGCACGACGGCCTGCCACCCGAGATTGTCGCCTCATGAAAATGTTGTGTTCGCTGGCGATCGTCGCCAGTCTGGTCAGCCTTCCTTCCTTGGCCGCCACCCCGGCTCCGCTGCTCGACAACAAGCCGGCCTTCATTGCCGGGCTCATCAAGAAGATGACGCTGGACGAGAAGATCGGCCAGTTGCGGCTGATCAGCATCGGCACGGAAATGCCCCAGCCGCGCATCCTTCAGGAGATCGCGGCCGGCCGCATCGGCGGGACCTTCAATACCGTCACCCCCAGCGAAAACCGCCCCCTGCAAGACGCCGCGGTCAAACACAGCCGCCTGGGCATCCCGATCTTTTTGCCTATGACATCGTGCACGGCCATCGCACGGTGTTTCCGATCAGCCTGGGGCAGGCATCGAGCTGGGACATGGACGCGATTGCCCTGGGCGCGCGCACGTCCGCCATCGAAGCGTCCGCCGACGGGATCGACATGACCTTCGCGCCCATGGTGGATATCTCCCGCGACCCGCGCTGGGGCCGGACGTCGGAAGGCTTTGGCGAGGATCCGCACCTGGTGTCGGAAATCGCGAAAGTGACCGTGCGGGGCTTTCAGGGCACGTCCGCCGCCAACCGCGACAGCCTCATGGCCAGCGTGAAGCACTTCGCGCTGTATGGCGCGGTGGAAGGCGGCCGGGACTACAACACGGTGGACATGAGCCCGATGCGCATGTACCAGGACTATCTGCCTCCCTATCGCGCGGCGATCGACGCTGGCGCGGGCGGCGTGATGGTGGCCTTGAACTCCATCAACGGCGTGCCGGCCACGTCCAACACCTGGCTGATGCACGACCTGCTGCGCAAGGACTGGGGCTTCAAAGGCGTTACGGTCAGTGACCACGGCGCGATCACCGAACTCGTGCGTCATGGTGTCGCGCAAGACAACCGGGAAGCCGCCCGCCTGGCCATCAAGGCCGGCATCGACATGAGCATGCATGACGCCCTGTACCTGCAGGAGTTGCCCGGACTGATCAAGTCCGGCGCCGTGTCGATGCGCGAGATCGACAATGCCGTGCGCGAAGTGCTGGGCGCCAAGTACGACATGGGCCTGTTCCACGACCCGTACCGCCGCATTGGCGTGGCCGCGAACGATCCGGCCGACGTCAACGCCGAAAGCCGCCTGCACCGTGCCGCGGCACGCCAGGTGGCGCGCGCGTCCATGGTGCTGCTGGAAAACCGCAACCAGACCCTGCCCCTGAAAAAGAGCGGCACGATCGCCCTGGTCGGCCCGCTGGCCGATTCGCAGCTGGACATCCTGGGCAGCTGGTCGGCGGCTGGGGTCGCCAGGCAGGCGATCACGCTGCGCCAGGGCCTGCGGGACGTGGCGGGCGACAAGGTGCGCGTGGTCTATGCGCGAGGCGCCAACATCACCAACGACGAACGCATCGTCGAATATCTGAACTACCTGGACAGCGACAATCCCGAAATCATCCAGGACAAGCGCTCGCCGGCGGACATGATCGCCGAAGCCGTCAAGGTGGCCGAAGAGGCCGACGTGATCGTGGCTGCCGTGGGCGAATCGCGCGGCATGTCGCATGAATCGTCCAGCCGGACGCGCCTGGACATTCCGGCCAGCCAGCGCGCCTTGCTCGAAGCGCTGAAGGCCACCGGCAAGCCGCTGGTGCTGGTGCTGATGAACGGCCGGCCGCTCGAGCTGACCTGGGAACAGGCCAACGCCGACGCCATGCTCGAAACCTGGTTCAGCGGCACGGAAGGCGGCCATGCGATTGCCGACGTGCTGTTCGGGGACTACAACCCGTCGGGCAAGCTGCCGGTGTCGTTCCCGCGGTCGGTGGGACAGATCCCGACGTACTACAACCGCCTGCGCGTCGGCCGGCCGTTCGTGGAAGGCAAGCCGGGCAACTACACCTCGCAGTACTTCGAAGAAAAGAACGGCCCGCTCTACCCTTTCGGCTATGGCTTGAGCTACACCGATTTCCAGGTCTCGCCCATTACGTTGTCGGCCCCGGTCATGGCACGCAAGGGCAAGGTGGACGCATCGGTCACGGTCCGCAACACGGGCGCCCGGGATGGCGAAACGGTGCTGCAGCTGTACATCCATGACGAAGCCGCATCGGTCGTGCGCCCGGAAAAAGAACTGAAGGACTTCCGCAAGGTGTCCCTGAAGGCGGGCGAAAGCCGCACGATCACATTCACCCTGGACGAAAACGACCTGAAGTTTTTCAATGCCCGCCTGCAGCAGGTGGCCGAAGCGGGCCGGTTCGCCGTGCAGATCGGGCTGGATTCGCAGAACGTGCAGCAGGCCGAGTTCGAATTGCGGTGACCCGCCCTAAAGTCGTTACCAAATGCCATAGCGACAGAGTAAGGACTCACGCTACTATCCACCGATGAGCACCGGTCGTGGCGCCCTGCACGGGCACCGACTTTTTCGCACCGCGTGCCCCCTGCGACCCGCGCGGCGGCGCGTCCCATCGGTTCCAGACCAAAGGTTTCCATGAAGCATCGGACATGCAGCGCGCCTGACGGCGCCTGCCTTTCCCTTGACGCCGTACTACCCATGCGTGCATCGCCGGTGCGCATGACGATTGAGGAATGACGACGTGGTGAACCGTTTGAAGCGCCTGAAAAGTACCGTTCCCGGTCTTGACGATATCCTGTGCGGCGGATTCGTCGAAGGGGCGTCCTACATCCTGCGCGGCCGGCCCGGCGCTGGCAAGACCATCCTGGCCAATCAGATCGCCTTTGCGCAAGCCCGGGATGGCAACAGCGTCATGTACGTGACGCTACTGGCGGAATCGCACGAACGCCTGTTCGAAGCCTTGTCCACGCTGGACTTCTACGACGCCCAGTACGTCGGCAGCAACATGACCTACGTCAGCCTGTTCCAGACGCTGCGGTCGGAAGGACTGGACGCCGTCGTGACCATGCTGCGCAAGGAGATGGCGCGGCGCAATCCGACCATGCTGGTGGTGGACGGCCTGCTGACCGCCCGCGATGCCGCCG
This sequence comes from Pigmentiphaga litoralis, assembly GCF_048632615.1. Classification (GTDB taxonomy): domain Bacteria; phylum Pseudomonadota; class Gammaproteobacteria; order Burkholderiales; family Burkholderiaceae_B; genus Pigmentiphaga; species Pigmentiphaga litoralis_B. Next base: position 3,350,913 of record NZ_CP184479.1, on the reverse strand, counting down.
ACGACTCGCTCGACGTCAAGACCTTCGTGGCCGAACTGCAGGCCAACGCCGCGTTTTCCCGCTGCACGATCCTGCTGCTAACCAGCGCCCAGCCCGGCGACGCCAGCCCTGAACACACCATGGTCGATGGCGTGGTCGAATTGCACGAAGACTTTGCCGGCGCCCGCACGTCGCGCCGTCTGCAAGTCACCAAATCACGTGGCAGCGGTGCGTTGTCGGGGCTGCATCACTACGAAATCACGCAGGCCGGCATGGCCGTCTTTCCGCGGTTGGAAGCGTTGCTGTCCCGCCCGTCCATGCTGGACGCCGCCCCGCCCGACCGGCTGGCCAGTGGCGTTGACGGGCTGGACGACCTGATCGGCGGCGGCATTCCCGCAGCGTCGGTCACGTTGGCGATGGGACCCTCGGGCACCGGCAAAACAACCCTTGGCCTGTCGTTCCTCAAGTTTGCCACGCCCGAACGTCCGGCCGTGATGCTCAGTTTTGCCGAATCGCCACAGCGGCTGTTCCGCAAGGCCACCGCCATTGGCATCGATCTGGAATCGATGGTGGCAACCAAGGCGGTCACCTTGATCTGGTGCCCGCTGACCGAAAGCCTGGTGGACAGGATCGCCTACGAATTGCTTGACGCTGTCGCTGCGGTCAACGCGTCGCGCATCGTCATCGACGGCTACAGCGCCCTTGAACGCACCATGATCGACAAGACGCGTGTCGTCGAATTCTTCTCGGCGCTCGGCAACGAGCTGAAAGGCCGCGGCGCCACCGTCGTTGCAACCTGGGAAACGCGCAACCTGTTCGGTTTGCGCGCAGAAAGTCCGACACCCGAAATATCGGGCATCGTCGACAACCTGTTCCTGCTCAAGCAACACCCCGCGGGTGCGGACCTGCGCCGTGTCCTGGGCATTCTCAAGATACGCGATGGTTTCTATCCAGCGTCGATGTACGAGATCGCCGTCGGCCACGGTGGCCTGCAGATGTGCGGCAAATTCGACGTCACCAACCCGCCTCCGGACGAGCCGCGCGCGCCGGTTCCCCAGGTTCAGTAGGGCGGAGCCGGCATCTTATGACCAAGATCGTGGTAGTCGATGACGAGAGCCTGCTCGTAGACGTCCTTGCCTTCGCGCTGGAAGACGAAGGGTACGAGGTCGTGCTCGCCTATCACGGCAAGATGGCGCTCGACCTGATCCTGGCGTCACCCCCGGCCCTTGTCATTACCGACTTCATGATGCCGCTCATGACGGGTCTGGAACTCGCCCAGGACCTGAAGGCGCGTCCGGAATACCAGGACCTGCCCATCATCCTGGTCAGCGGCGCGCAGGGCGCCCTGGCGCGCCGTCACCCTGAACTGTTCGCGAAAGTGTTCGACAAGCCCTATTCGCTGCCCGACCTGCTCGAACAGGTGCTGGAATTGGCGGGGCCGGCCTGAGGGCAGCTGCAGCGCAGGGCCGGGTTGACGACTTGCACCCGCCGTGTGGCGCGAAGCCGGACTATGCCGAAACACCCACACAGTAGCGGTCGATCAGACCGATGGTATCCAGCGCGGGTTTGGGCGGGCTGACCAGATAGCCCTGGATGTCCCAGCATCCTTCAGCCTGCAGCACCTTGAGCTGTTCCGCGGTTTCCACGCCCTCGGCCAGTATGGACATGCCCAGCGACCTTCCCAGGCTGATCACGGCCCGCACAATGGATACCGAGTCCTGTTCGGACAATCGCTGGATGAACGATTGGTCGATCTTGATTTTGTCGAACGGAAACTTCTGCAGATAGCTCAGCGACGAATAGCCCGTTCCAAAGTCATCCATGGAAATGCTGACCCCGAGCTTGCGAAGTTGATGCAGCGTCGCCAGGACCGCCGCGTTGTCTTGCAGCAGAAGCGATTCGGTGATTTCCAGTTCGAGCCGGTTGGGTGCCAGACCCGACAAGGCCAGCGCGCTCGCCACATCCCCAACGAGATCGTGGTTGCGAAATTGAATGGACGACAGATTCACCGCAATGTTGACGTTCTCTGGCCAACCCGCCGCTTCCCTGCAGGCCTCGTGAAGTACCCAGCGGCCGATGTGCTTGATGAGTCCAAGCTCTTCGGCCACGGGAATGAAATCCATGGGCGATACCACGCCGCGCTGCGGATGGTTCCACCGCAGCAGCGCTTCGAAGCCTGAGATTTCCTGTTGCGCCGTGTTGACCAAGGGCTGGTAGAACAGCTCGAACTCCTGTCTTTCCAGCGCCACGCGCAACGCGACTTCAAGGCTGCGCCGCGCCTCGTGCAGCGCGTCCATTTCGGCCTCGAAGAACCGATAGGTGCCGCGCCCTTCGGACTTGGCGCGATACAGCGCAAGGTCGGCGCTTTTCAGGAACAGGTCCGCGGCAAGCGGCCCTTGTGCGGGCAGGACATCCTTGAGGGTCGCAATGCCCACGCTCGCGCCAATCTGGATCAGCTGCGAATCGATTTCAAACGGCGCGTTCAATGCTTCGACGATCCGATTGGCCAGGGCCCGCGTGTCGGCCAGCTGCGGAACGTCTTTCTGGATGATGGCGAATTCATCGCCCCCCAACCTGGCGACGAGATCGGTTTCCCGCGTACAGCCGCGCAAACGTTCGGCAACTGCTTGCAGCAACGCGTCCCCCATGGGATGCCCCAATGAGTCGTTCACGTTCTTGAAACCGTCCAGGTCAAGGCTGAGAACGGCCAGCCCCGTGTCGCGCGGTTGCTGACGGAGCGTCTGTTCCATGTGTTCGCGGAACAGCACCCGATTCGGCAGGCCGGTCAGGGCATCGTGGCGAGCCATGTGGGCAAGCTTAATTTCGATCTTCCGGCGTTCGGTGATGTCTTCATACGTCGCCACCCATCCGCCGGTCGCGATCTGCTGGCGCGATACCGCGATGACCCTTCCGTCGGACAAGTCATGCGACAGCGCGATGACCGGGCTGCGGCTGAGCAAGGGCATCAACTCCGCATCGGTCGTGATTTCATCCGCCAGCCGGCCCAGTTCCGGCGTGCCGAACATTTCGGCAAACCGCCGATTGAAAACGATCAGACGGTGAGACGCATCGAACAGGCAAAGGCCTTGCGTCATGTTGTTGAGTGCTGCCTGGAAGCGGCTGTTCTGGACGGCCAGTTCGTCTGCGTGGGCCGTGACCTGCCTGGCCATCAATCCATTGATGCGTTCGAGATTGGCGGCAATGCTGGACTGCATGGCGGCCAGCGCCGAGAGCAGTTGTCCGGCCTCGCCACCGCTGCGCGTGTCGATGGCATTGTCCAGTTTGCCGCTTGCGATCAAGGCAGCGATACGTACCGCATTGCGAAGCGTGGGAATGATCGAGCGACTGAGCAAGACCGTGATCGCCAGGGCCAGAAGAACCGATGCACCGATCGCTATCCACGTCTGGCGTTCGGACTCGTCAACGAGCCGGCCGACGTTCTTCCGGTACCGGAATCCGTCGCCCGCGTAGATTTCCACCAGCGTATCGAACCCGTTCTGGATGGCGTCCAGTTCCGCCAGCGACAGGCCGGACTGCCGGGACGGAACAGCCAACGCCTCCACTCGCTGGCGCAGTTTGCCGGCGGCATCCTTGGCTTCCGCCGACATGGCTCTGTCACGCGCGACTTCCAGATCGGCCAGCACGTCGTCGATGGCGGGCTTGAACGCGGCAAGGGGGCTGCTGGAAGCGGACGCCTGACCCGGGACCCCCAATGCCTGCTGCAGGTACGCCGTCTTGATCGCCATCAAGCCATTCTGGGATGCCCGCAGATAACTGACGGCCATGAAGGTCCCGTCGTAGATCTGCGTTGCCATCGCGCCCACTTCCTTTTGCGATCGCTGCATGAAACCGCCAAGCAAGAGGGTGATCAGTGTGAGGCTCAGGCATCCCACAAGCAGTTTGAAACGGATAGACATGACGATTCTTTGTGATGCCTGGTTGACCGGGTGATACGTTCAACGCTTCGTTGCGGCAGACTTGCCGACGCTGACGTGCAGACGCATTCTGGGATGAATGCCACACAGCACATCGAATTCGCCCGGAACGGGAAACTTCACCGTCACCACGTCACCGGGCGCCTGTTCGTTGGAATCAAAATTGAATCCCGATGACGACACATAGATCTGATGCAGAAACTCGTCTTCGTTGGTGAAGTTGACGGTGTCGCCCGCCACGACACGCACGTTGGCCTGGTCGAACTGACGGTTCTTTTGCATGACCGTCAGCGGCTGCGCCGCGGTCACGGCACCCATGCAGATCACGGCGGCAATCATCAGGCCGACACGGGTCGGGGCCGTGTGTCGTGGCAATGGAGCAGGCAGGTGTCCGGGATTCATCATGGATGTGCAGCAGCGCCGTGGCTGGGGTTCCGACGTACGTTGGACACTCGATAGGCACGATTACGTGCAACGAGCATGGGATCGGCCGACGGAGAAATCCCGGCGACCAGGCTCAGTGGCGTGAACAGCATGGATCGCTGCCTTGCCGCGCCATCCGCCACGACATGCCGGAGCGTCAGGGTCCCGGCGTTGACGACCGGACGGTCGTCAGGCCAGGGCGTCGAGCCGTCCAGCACCGAATCGCCTGCCTGGGCGATCTGTACCATCATCCTGAATTGGGCCGCCCCGGCCCTGAGGCGATGATGCAGTTCGTGCGCAAGGTAGTCGGGGCGTTGACCGGCAGCCTCCGCTGCCGACAGATAGCCGGTGCCTGCCACGGGCTCGAGCCGGTAACGCCCATAGTGACTCACGCCCGCGGCATTGGTGAACCGGAAGGCGTTGACGCCGTAATAGGCTTCACGCGCATAGCTTTGAGGCGCCAGGGACGGCGTGGCCGCAAAGGCCTGTGCTGCCGGATGCGTATGCAGGAAGCGGTTGATTTCTGACGGATCCGGCGATCCCAGCGCGCGCAGGAATTTCAGGAAGTCTTCGGGCGTGGCCGCGGGAAACCCGTTGTAGGAATGCGCCACGATGTCGGTATCGCCGCCGTCGGGCAGAAAGAACTTGATCGACATGCCCCGAGGGTTGCTCATGGCGTCGTTATCTGCAATCGCGGGCAGTCCGGAAAAGTTCGAGAAACGCACGACGACCGGAATGGCGGGGCCTTGGAAATGGACCGCGCGACTCAGCAATGCGGCGTGTTCGGTGGGCACGAACGTGCCTTCGGCAAGCAATCCCTTTGCGTGCACCGCTCGCACACCCGCGCGTGGACCGCGGAACAGATGGTCGAACGCTTCCACGATCTGCGTGGCGATCAGGGTCGGATTGCCAGCGGGGCCGGCTGGAACCCCTTCCTGTGCGGACGATTCATTGGCCAGAGACAGCGCAAGCAACAACGCGGCAACGCATACGCCGCCAAGTCTGAGCGTGTTCATTTTTCTTCTTGAAGGCATATCGCACTCCACCTGCCGCGATCGATGGGAACCCTCGTGGCGTGGAGCATCGACATCGGATCGGGGGGATGGGAGCCGTGCTTCGGTTCGGCGGCCTGATGATCGTTTTTGCCGAAGTCTCCATCGGCTTTACGGCGCTTTCGCAACGAAACTGAGGCCTTCGAGGTAACCCTTTGTGTGCGCTTACTGGCTGCGTTAACCTTGCACCGCCTGCCCAAGGGTCATTGGCATCTCTGATATAGGTTCGACCGGCATTGAACGCTTCATCCCACGTCGCCGATGGCCACCCGGTCCGTCTGAACAAGACAAGACAGCCGGCCACCGGCCTGGTTTGCTTGATCACCGTCCTGGCATGCCTGCTCGTCATCGCAGCGGCGGCGTCGTTCATTCTGTCTGCCCGTGCCGCGCAACTGCGGGACGCGCAGGTATCCAACACCAACATTGCCCGGATGATCGCGGTGCAGGTCGAGCTGACCCTCAAGACCGCCAGCTTTGCCTTGGCCGACCTTTCCGAACGCGTTGAGGTGGGCGGCACCCACCCAGCGGCCTTGCAGCGCCTGGAAGCGCACCTGGCGCAGGTGGCGATGACGACTCCGGAACTGCATGGCCTGTTCGTCTATGGCGCCGATGGCTCCTGGCTGGCGACGTCATTGAGCCGGCCGGTCAAAGGCAATAACTCGGATCGGCAGTATTTCCGATACCACGTCGATCATGCGGATCGCGGCGTACATGTGGGCGCGCCCGTGAAAAGCCGGTCGACCAACGTCTGGGTCATTCCGGTGTCGCGTCGAATCGATCGGCCCGACGGCAGCTTTGGAGGCGTGGTTCTGGTCACGCTTCGCGTCAACTTCTTTGAACGCATCTATGACGACCTGAACGTGGGCGAAACCGGCACGGTGCTGGTCGCGCTCAATGACGGCACCTTGCTGTACCGGCGGCCCTTCGACGAACAGGTGATCGGGACGGACATTTCGCAAGGCCCCGTCATGCAGGCCTTGTCGACGCAGTTCAGCGGTTCATCGGTGCTCGTTGCCAAGATCGACAACATCGAGCGGCTGTACAGCTACCGTCATGTCGAAGGCTTTCCTTTCATCGTGGCCGTTGGCCGCACAAAGGACGAATTGCTGGGCCCATGGAAGCATTCGAGTGTGCTGATCGGCAGCGCGGTCGTTCTGATCTGCCTTATGTTCTCGCTGCTTGCGCGCAAGTTGATGGAACAATTTGCGATCCGGGACACGCTGGGCGAGAAACTGCGCGCTTATTCGGACGAACTGGAGCAGAACAATCTTGGCCTGCAGGTCCTGGCCCACACCGACACGCTGACGGGCCTGCCCAACCGGCGGACCTTCGATGAAGTGCTGGAACAGGAGTTCAAACGCGCGGAACGCAGCGGGGAATTCCTGTCGCTGATCCTGCTGGATATTGATTTCTTCAAGCAGTTCAATGACCGATATGGCCACGTGGCGGGCGATAGCGTGTTGCGCCAGGTTGGCGTCGTCCTGTCCGAGCAGGCCAGCCGGACGGGCGATCAAGCCGCCCGTTATGGGGGTGAAGAGTTCGCGGTGATCCTTCCCGCCACGGACGGCGCGGGCGCGGTTGAAGTCGCCGAGCGCATCCGCAGGGCCATCCTGGCGCTGCAAATCGCCCACGACGTCTCGCACATCGGGCGGATCAGCGCCAGCTTTGGCGTCGTTACAGTCAGGCCGGCGACGAAACCGGCGCTGCCCATTACCGACCTGATCATTCGCGCGGACGCTCGCCTGTATGAAGCCAAGCGCATGGGAAGGAACACGGTGTGTGACCGCTGACCGGGCTGGTGGCTTGGCTGCCTGATTGCCTGCTTGCACGTTTCCGGCGGCGCCAGACGAACAAAAGGCCAGTCACGATGACTGGCCTTCTGCTTTACGTTCTTGAATCTGGGTGGTGCCGGCTATAGGAGTCGAACCCATGACCTTCGCATTACAAGTGCGCTGCTCTACCAACTGAGCTAAGCCGGCAACAAGGTCAGCATTATAGCCACGAAAATGCGGACCTCTGGCGCGGACGGCTTATTTAATTACCGTGAGTCGCGGACGACCTTTTTCCGGGCTGGGCGGCGACGGCGGATCAGTGTCATCGTCGCCGCTGGCACCCGGCGTGTCGTCATCGGCCGCCGGCACGGCGGTCAGAGCCGGACGCGCGCCATGGTCGGCGGCAGTGTCGCCGTCGGCCGAACCCATCGTACCGTCTTCATCCGCGGCGCCGGCAATGCCGACCGGCCGCTTGGCGGCGGGCGGCGTGGCCTCGAAGGCCATGCCGTGGCCGGTTTCGCGCGCGTAGATCGCGGTCACGGCGTCCACCGGTACCGAGATCTGGCGTGCGACGCCGCCGAAGCGCGCCTGGAATTCGATGTACTCGTTGCCAAGATCGAGCTTGCTGGTCGCCAGACGGCCGACGTTCAGCACGATCTCGCCATCCTTGACGTGCTCTCGCGGGACGGCGACACGTTCGTCGACGGTGACCGCAAGAAAAGGGGTGTAGCCGTTATCGGTACACCACTCGTGCAGCGCGCGGATGAGATAGGGCTTGGTGGAGGTTTCGCTCATACGTGTCTGCCAGCTATCAGGACGTGCCGAATCAACGGCGCATCACCTTCTCGGACGGCGTCAGCGCTTCGATGTAGGCCGGCCGCGAGAAAATACGCTCGGCATACTTCTGCAGCGGGGCCGCGTTTTTCGGGAGTTCGATACCGTAGTGATCCAGGCGCCAGAGCAGCGGCGCGATGGCGACGTCGAGCATCGAGAACTCGTCGCCCAGCATGAACTTGTTCTTCAGGAACATGGGCGCCAGTTGCGCCAGACGGTCGCGGATCTGCAGGCGGGCCTGGTCCAGCGCCTTTTCGTCGCTCTTGGACTCACGCGATTCCAGCGTGGTCACGTGCACGAACAATTCCTTTTCGAAGTTGAACAGGAACAGGCGCGCGCGGGCGCGCATGACGGGGTCGGCAGGCATCAGCTGCGGATGCGGAAAACGCTCGTCGATGTACTCGTTGATGATGTTGGATTCGTACAGCACCAGGTCGCGTTCGACCAGGATCGGCACCTGGCCATACGGATTCATCACAGAGATGTCTTCAGGCTTGTTGTAGAGATCGACGTCGCGGATCTCGAAATCCATGCCTTTTTCGAACAGCACAAAGCGGCAGCGCTGGGAAAACGGACACGTGGTTCCGGAGTAAAGCACCATCATGGCAGGGTCCCCGTGAGATGTTAAAGATAGAAGCGTGAAAGGCCAGCGGCCGCATTTGCGGACGCTGGCCCCGGAAATGTAGCCTGAAAAGCTACTTGATGTCTTTCCAGTACACCGAGTTCAGTCGCCAGGCAATGATGGTGAACACGGCAAGGAAGAGCAGAACCCAGACGCCCAGGCGGGTGCGCTGCTGGGCGGCAGGCTCGGACATCCAAGTCATGAAGGCGACCAGGTCGGCCACCTGATTGTCGAAGACCGCGGCCTGGGCCGGGTTTTTCGGGACGATACGGCTGACCGAACTTTCGTGCCCATGATAATTCGGGACGGGCTCCCGAGTCACGGTCGGCACGCCGTTTTCGTCGTGGACGGTGGTGATGCGTTCCCAGCCGTGCTCGCCTTCCGCCGCGTGCATCGCGACGGTGGTGACGGTGTGCGGGCCCTGTTCCTGCCACAGCACGTGGGGCATGGCGACGCTGGGGAACACCAGGTTGTTCCACCCCGTGGCCTGGGCCTGGTCACGGTAGAAGGTGCGCAAATAGGTGTAGATGTAGTCGGAACCGCTGGGGCCGGCGTTGGCCGACTTGGCGCGGGCGATCACCGACAGGTCGGGCGGCGCGGCGCCGAACCATTCCTTGGCGTCTTTTGGTGTCATGGCCACCGTCATCAGGTCGCCCACCTTTTCGCCCGTGAACAGCAGGTTCTTGCTGATCTGCTCGTCGGTCAGGCCGATGTCGCGCAGGCGGTTGTACCGCATGGACGACGCCGAATGGCAGTTCAGACAGTTGTTCACGAACAGTTTTGCGCCGTTCTGCAAGGCCGACAGGTCGTTGCTGCGGAAGGGCGCGGTATCCAGCGGGAACCCGCCTTCAGCGGCATAGGCCCCCGAGCAGGTCAGCATCAGGATCAGGGCACCGAGAAGCTTCTTCATCTTGATATCCGTAATGGCATGCCGGTCCGGGGCGTTCGCGCCCGGACCCGGTCGAACTCTTCAGTGGGCGGCGAACGTCACGCGGTCAGGCACCGGCTTGAACGTACCCAGGCGGCTCCAGATCGGCATGAGCAGGAAGAACGCCAGGTAGATCAGGGTGCCGATCTGCGACATGAGGTTGAAGACGTCGTTCGGCGCTTGCGTGCCGAGGTAGCCCAGGATCAGGAAGTTGATCATGAACACGGCGTACAGCGCCTTGTGCCAGCCCGGACGGTAGCGGATCGACCGCACCGGCGAGTGGTCCAGCCACGGCAGGAAGAACAGGATCACGACCGCGCCGCCCATCATCACCACGCCAAAGAACTTGGCGTCGAAGACCTGCAGCAGGACAGCCAGGACCAGCAGCACCACCGTGACCGCCAGCTTGAGCTTGAAGTTGAAGCGGCCCTTGACGAAGATCGCGGCGGCGGCCAGCACGGCGAGCACCGTCAGCACCATTGCGAAGTCGGACGTGACCGCGCGCAGCATCGAATAGAACGGCGTGAAGTACCAGACCGGGGCGATGTGCGGCGGCGTCTTGAGCGCATCGGCCGGGATGAAGTTGTTGTACTCAAGGAAGTAGCCGCCCATTTCCGGGGCGAAGAACACGATCGCGCTGAAGATCATCAGGAAGATCGACACGCCGAACAGGTCATGCACCGAGTAGTACGGGTGGAACGGAATGCCGTCGAGCGGAATGCCGTTTTCGTCTTTGTGCTTCTTGATTTCGATGCCGTCGGGGTTGTTCGATCCCACTTCGTGCAGCGCGATGATGTGCGCCACGACCAGGCCCAGCAGCACCAGCGGCACGGCAATGACGTGGAACGAGAAGAAGCGGTTCAGGGTGGCGTCGGACACGACGTAGTCACCGCGGATCAGCAGGGCAAGGTCGGGGCCGATGAAAGGAATGGCGGCGAACAGGTTCACGATCACCTGGGCGCCCCAATACGACATCTGGCCCCAGGGCAGCAGGTAGCCCATGAAGGCCTCGGCCATCAGACAGAGGAAGATCGCCACGCCGAACACCCAGACCAGTTCGCGCGGCTTGCGGTACGAGCCATAGAACAGGCCGCGCAGCATGTGCAGGTATACCACCACGAAGAACATGGATGCGCCGGTGGAATGCATGTAGCGGACGAGCCAGCCCCACGGCACTTCGCGCATGATGTATTCGACCGACTGGAACGCGCGTTCCGCATCGGGCTTGTAGTGCATGACCAGGAAGATCCCGGTCACGATCTGGATCACCAGGACCAGCAGCGCCAGCGAACCAAAGAAATACCAGAAGTTGAAGTTCTTCGGTGCGTAGTACTCGGACAGGTGCGCTTTCCAGGTCGAGGTGAGCGGAAAGCGGGCGTCGACCCAACCTACGATGCCTGTTGTCTCGACATTCTTCTCGCCAGCCATGACGTGCTGCTCCTTTTGCTCGGCGGTTTACCGGATCCGTGCTGCGCCTGGCGCAGCCGGCGGGACCCGGCATTCACTAACGTGTGTGTACTGTTTCAGTAACGCGGGTGACCCCGCGCCATATCGAACAACCCGAGGAACAGCGTCAGGCCTTGGTCTTGGCGTCGACACCCACGATGATGCGGGAATCGGACAGGAACTCGTAGGGGGAATCGTCAGGTTGTCTGGCGAAGGCTTGTTCTTGTATACCCGGCCGGCCATGTCGAACGTCGACCCGTGGCAGGGGCACAGGAAGCCGCCGTGCCAGTCGGCCGGCAGGCTGGGCTGCGGACCTTCGGCAAAGCGCGTGGAGGGCGAGCAGCCCAGATGCGGGCAGATGCCGACCGCCACCAGGTATTCCGGCTTGATGGACCGGTATTCGTTGCGCGCGTATTCGGGCGTGATTTCGGCCGGGTTGCGTTCGGACTTGGGGTCGGCCACCAGCGGATCGGTCGCCTTGAGCGACGCCAGCTGTTCAGGCGTGCGGCGCACGATCCAGACAGGCTTGCCGCGCCATTCGACCGTGCGCATTTCGCCCGGCTTCATGTCGCCGACGTCGACTTCGACCGGCGCGCCGGCAGCCTTGGCGCGCTCGGACGGCGCGAAGGTGCTGACGAAGGGGACGGCGACACCGACTGCAGCGGCGCCACCGACGGCACAGGTGGTGCCAACCCAGAAGCGGCGTTCGGCATCCATCACATTGTCCTGACTCATTGAACGACCCTCAGATCCTTAACGCGCGGCGTCTACCGCTCGCAGTACTAGATTCGTGCATTCCTGCACGCCCAGGCTGGGACACTGTCCGGTACTACTGTCTCCGGCGCTAGTCACCCGCATGCGCGCGTGTCATGCGCTGTTGTGCTTTTCATTGCGGTGGTGCTAATGCGGTGTTCTGGCTTGCGTGTTGTACAGCGTATTGTGTAGCGGGTTTTTCTGGCGATTTTTATGGCTATCGTGTCTCGCGCCCTGCAACCGCTTGCAGCTGCCCAATCAGGCAACCTGTTCCAGGGACTTCTTAACCTTCGATTATACCGTAATGGCCGCGGTGTTCTACAGCTTATGGCGAAAGTTCCCCAGATGTTGAGGAAACGGTAGCGCTTTGTGTCAAAGCCGGTTGATACTTGGCGCGACAGCAGGATCACAACCGAGGGAAGGAGCAAGCATGAGCATCATGAAGGAATTCCGCGCGTTCGCCATGCGCGGCAATGTGGTCGATCTGGCGGTCGGCGTGATCATCGGCGCGGCGTTCAGCAAGATCGTGGATTCGCTGGTCAAGGACATCATCATGCCGCTGGTCAATCTGATCCTGGGGGGATCGGTCGACTTCAGCAACAAATTCCTGGTCTTGCGGCTGCCGGCCGACTACAGCGGGCCGATGACCTACGACGCGCTGACCAAGGCCGGCGCCACCGTGCTGGGCTGGGGCAACTTCGTCACCATCCTGATCAACTTCATTTTGCTGGCGTTCGTGATCTTCTGGATGATCAAGCTGATGAATCGCGCCAAGGCGCGCTTCGAGCGGGAAGAACCCGCCGCCGCGCCGGCCGCCCCGCCGGAAGACGTGGTGCTGCTGCGCGAAATCCGGGACGCCCTGACGCGACAGCGGCTGGGTTGAGCGGCAGGGGCGCGCGGTCAGACCGGGTTGTTGATGTCGACGAAGTCCACGCGCACCCCGAACCGTGCGGCGATGGCCTCGCCCAGGGCCTGAACGCCGTACCGCTCCGTGGCGTGATGTCCGGCGGCAAGGAATCCGACGCCTGTTTCGCGCGCCAGGTGCACGGTTGGTTCCGATACCTCGCCAGTGATATAGGCGTCGGCGCCGGCGTCGATGGCGTCCTGCAGCATGCCCTGCGCCGCGCCCGTGCACCACGCGATGCGAGACACCGGCTGGTTCGGGTCGCCCACGACCAGCGGCGGGCGTTGCAGGCGCTGGGCCACCCGGTCGGCCAGCGCGCCTAGCGTCCGGATGCCATCGGCCCGGCCCAGCCAGATCAGGCCATCGCTCCCCGTCTGTTCCGGCTTGCCATCGGCCAGGTTGGGCGTGATGCCCAGCACGCGCGCCAGTTGGGCGTTATTGCCCAGCACCGGGTGGGCATCCAGCGGCAGGTGGTAGGCCAGCAGATTCAGGTCGTGTCCCAGCGTGAGCGCCAGCCGGGTCCGGCGAATGCCTCGCACCCGGGGATCCTCGTTCTTCCAGAACCAGCCGTGATGCACCAGCAGCGTATCCGCCCCGACCGAGATCGCATGACGAATAATTGCCTCGGAAGCCGTCACCCCGGCGATAATATGGCGGATCACGGGGCGTCCTTCGACCTGAAGCCCGTTCGGACAGTAGTCGCGGAACCGGTCCGACTGCAGCTCGGCGGCCAGCCATGACACCAGATCCTCGCTGCGCACGCTGCCCTGCCCTTCCGCACCCTGGCAGTTCGACGAGGGCATCCCGGTTTGCGTTTGCAGTGGTTCGCCTGCCATCATTGTCAATCTCCTACGTCCAGAAGTGTTTACATGCGCCGACTATGGCTGATATTCGCCCAGACCACGACTGTCTGTCTGGCCATTTTATTCATCGTGGCGACGTTGCGTCCGGAATGGCTGCCGCGCAGCGGCGGGCCCAATGGCGCCATGGTGGTCCCGTTCTTCGAAGCGGCGCCCCCCGCCACCGCGCCGGCCGCCGCCGCCACGTCGTCGTACGCGCTGGCGACGCGCAAGGCCGCGCCGGCCGTGGTCAACATCTTCACGAGCAAGGACGCCCCGCAGTCGAACACCCATCCTTTTGCCGATGACCCGGTGTTCCGCCGGTTCTTTGGCGACGAGTTCAATCCCCGCCGGCAGCAGACCTCCAGCCTGGGCTCGGGCGTGATCGTCAGCCCCGAAGGCTACGTACTGACCAACAACCACGTGATCGAAGCGGCCGACGAGATCGAAGTCGCCCTGGCCGACGGCCGCAAGGGCAAGGCGATGCTGGTCGGCGCCGATCCCGAAACCGACCTGGCCGTGCTGAAACTGACCCTGCCCACCCTGCCCGCCGTCACCTTCGGCCGGGCCGAAGACCTGTCCGTGGGCGATGTGGTGCTGGCCATTGGCAACCCCTTCGGTGTCGGCCAGACGACCACGATGGGGATCGTGTCGGCGCTGGGCCGCACGCACCTGGGCATCAATACCTTCGAAAACTTCATTCAGACCGACGCGGCGATCAACCCGGGCAATTCGGGCGGCGCGCTGATCGACGCCAGCGGCAACCTGGTGGGTATCAACACGGCCATCTATTCGCGGTCGGGCGGCTCGCTGGGGATCGGCTTTGCGATCCCGGTCAGCACCGCGCGGCAGGTCATGGAACAGCTGATCACGTCCGGGTCGGTCACGCGCGGCTATATCGGCGTGGAACCGCAAGACCTGACGAGCGAGCTGGCCGATGCCTTCAAGCTGTCGCGCCGTGAAGGGGTGATCATCGCGGGCGTCGTGCGCGGCGGCCCGGCGGCCAAGGCCGGTATCCGCACCGGGGATATCGTGGTGTCGGTGGACGACAAGGGGATCACCGACACGACCACCATGTTGAACGCGATCGCGGCGCTGGCGCCGGGCACCAAGGTCAAGATCAAGCTGGTGCGGGGCGGGCAGGAATTCGACTCGGTAGTGACCGTGGCGACGCGTCCGCAACCACGGCGGGAACCGCAGACGCCCTGATGACGGCCCGCGGCGTTGGCGGCAGTTCGATCCCTGCCCTGTCACCGCAGCCATGAAAAAACGCCAGTGCTGGCAACAGCCTGGCGTTTTTCATGTCGTGCCCGCGGCGCACGGCGGCACCCGCGTGGCCGTCAGTGCTTGCCCAGTCCCAGATAGCTTTCAACGACGCGCGGGTCATCCGCCAGTTCGCGGGCCGGGCCCGACAGCACCACCTTGCCGGTTTCCAGCACATACGCGTAATCGGCCGTCTGCAAGGCCGCGCGGGCATTCTGCTCGACCAGCAGGATGGCCACGCCGCGCGCCTTAAGTTCGTTGATGATGTGGAAGATCTCCTTCACGATCCTTGGCGCCAGTCCCAGGGACGGTTCATCCAGCAGCAGCAGGCGCGGCTTGGCCATCAGGGCGCGTCCCAGCGCCAGCATCTGGCGCTCGCCCCCGGACAGCGTGCCAGCCAGTTGCTTGCGGCGGTCTTTTAGCCGGGGAAACAGCGTGAAGATTTCGTCCATCGACTCGGCCTGATCGCGTTTCCCGCGGCGGTACCGCGAGAAGGCGCCCAGCAGCAGGTTGTCTTCCACCGTCATCTCGCCGAACAGTTCGCGCTTTTCCGGAACGAGGTTGAGCCCGAGCGCCACCATTTTTTCAATCTCGGGCTGGGGCTGCACGACGCCATCGATGGCCACGGTGCCGCGGGACGGCAGCAGGCCCATGATGGCGGACAGCATGGTCGTCTTGCCGGCGCCGTTCGGGCCGATCACGGTCACGATGCTGCCGGATGGCACGATCAGATCGGCGCCGTGCAGGGCTTCGACCTTGCCATAGGACACGTGCAGGTCTGAGACAGTCAGCAAGGCAGGCGCGGACGAGGCGGCTGCAGAGGTAGCGAAGGCGGACGTGGCAGGTGTTGCGGTCGTTGCGGTCATTCGACGCCTCCCAGATAGGCTTCAAGCACGCGGGGATCCTTCTGCACCTGTTCAGGCAGACCCTCGGCGATCTTTTCGCCGAATTCCATGACCACGATCCGGTCCGCCAGGCCCATCACGAAGTCCATGTCGTGCTCGACCAGCAAAATCGCCATGCCTTCGGCCCGCAGCGTGGCGAGGGTATCGGACAGCGCCCGCTTTTCCAGGTAACGCAGGCCAGCGGCAGGCTCGTCCAGCAATAGCAGACATGGATCGGCACACAGCGCGCGGGCGATTTCCAGCATGCGTTGCTGGCCCAGGGGCAGCGAACCGGCCGCCACCCACAGCTGGTCCCCCAGGCCCACGCGGGCCGCCTGGCGGGCGGCTTCCGCCAGCAGCCGCGCTTCTTCCTTGCGGTCCAGCTTGAACGCGCCGGTGAACAGGCCGTGAACGATGCCGCGGCGTTCGCGCAGGTGGGCGCCGATGGCGATGTTTTCGATCACGCTCATGTGCGGCAACAGGCGCACGTGCTGGAAGGTGCGGCCCAGGCCCTGCGCGGCAATGTGACGCGCGCTGCGGCCCGTGACGGCGTCGCCGCGAAAGCGCACCACGCCCGACGTGGGATCGTCCACCCCCGACAGCAGGTTGAACATGGTGCTCTTGCCCGCGCCGTTGGGGCCGATCAGCGCCAGCACTTCACCGGCGCGCACGGAAAAACTGATGTCGTTGTTGGCAACCAGGCCGCCAAAGCGTTTGGTCAGGTGTTCGGCGGCCAGCACCTCTTCCCCCGCTGGGGCATGGCGCGGCGTTCCAGGGGCGCGGCCGCCGTGTCGATCGCCCGGTTGGGTGGCGCAAAGGGCAGCACCTTGCGCGTGAGCTGGGCCAGCAAGGGCCAGAGGCCATCACGCGCCCGTTGCAGCAACACGACCAGCAAAATGCCAAACACGATGGTTTCGAAGCTGCCCGACGCACCCAGCAACGACGGCAGGACGTTCTGCAGCCATTGCTTGAGCAGCGTGACCACGCCCGCACCCAGCAACGCGCCCCATACCTGCGACGCACCGCCGATCACCGCCATGAACAGGTATTCGATGCCGATGCCCAGGCCGAACGGCGTCGGGTTCACGAAACGCTGCATGTGGGCGTAGAGCCAGCCCGACAGCGCCGCCAGCAGCGCCGCGATCACGAAGATGGCGACACGTGACCGCGCCGTGTCCACGCCCATCGATTCGGCCATCACCATGCCGCCCTTGAGCGCACGGATCGCCCGGCCTTCCCGCGAATCCAGCAGGTTGCTGATCAGCAGCATGGCCACGCCCAGCACGATCCAGATCAGCCAGAACAGATCCCGTCCGCCCACCAGTTGCGTGCCGAACAGGGTGATGGGCGGAAGGCCCGACAAGCCGGTGTGGCCACCCAGAAAGTCGAAGGTACCGAACAGGAAATACAGGCTCAGGCCCCAGGCAATGGTGCCCAGGGGCAGGTAGTGCCCGGACAGCCGCAATGAGATTCCGCCAAGGATCCAGGCGAACACCCCGGTGATCAGCAAGCCCAGCAGCAATCCGGCCCAGGGCGACCCGGCGGTCCACGCCAGCCAGGCGGGCAAGGTGGCGGTCGTCAGCCAGGCCGTGGCGTAGGCACCCAGGCCAACGAACGCGGCTTGGCCGAAGGACGTCAGGCCACCCACCCCAGTCAGCAGCACCAGCCCCAGCGAGACCAGCGCGGCAAGGCCGATGTAGTTCAGGAGCGTGACCGTGAATTCGGACAGGCCCAGCACCGCGCCCAGCAGCGCCAGGACGCCTGCGGCCACGAGCCAGGAAGGACGCACCCGCATCATTCTTCCTCCACATGCCGCGACGACAGGGACCGCCACACCAGCACAGGAATGATCAGCGTGAAGACGATCACTTCCTTGTAGGCACTGGCGCTGAAGGACGAAAAGGCTTCCAGCAGGCCCACCAGCAGCGCGCCCGCCGCCGCGATCGGGTAGCTCGCCAGGCCGGCGATGATGGCCGCCACGAAGCCCTTCAGGCCGATCAGGAAGCCGGTGTCGTAGTAGATGGTGGTGATGGGAGCGATCAGGATGCCGGAGAACACCCCGATCAACGCGCACAGCGTAAAGCTGAGCTTGCCGGCCAGGCTGGTCGGAATGCCCATCAGGCGCGCGCCCACGCGGTTGACGGCGGTGGCGCGCAGCGCCTTGCCATACAGCGTGCGTTCGAACAGCAAGGACAGCATCACGATCAGGGCAAGAGAGCAGCCCACGACCCACAGCGTCTGCGCGCTGATCGGCACGCCGGCCAGTTCGAAACTGCCTTCGGAAAACGGGGGCGTGCGCGAGCCTTCGGCCCCGAAAAACAGCAGCCCCAATCCTACCAGCGCCATGTGCACGGCCACCGACACGATCAGCAGCACCAGCACCGAGCTTTCGGCGACCGGCTGGAACGCCAGGCGCCAGATCATCGGGCCCAGCGGCACGACCATGACGAAGGTGAACAGGATCTGGAAGATCAACGGCAGCTCGGCAAACGAGACGTATCGCGCGATGGCCAGCACCACCAGCGGATACACCACGTTCCAGCCCAGCACCGACGGCACGCGCCGCCAGGATCGCGCCCGGCATGCCGTCCACAGTTCGACGACGGCCACCGCGGCGCCCGCGCCCACCAGCAGCCACACGGTGCCGGGCAGCTTGCCGGCCTGCAGGGCAGCCAGGCTGAGGGCGCCCCAGGCCACGAATTCGCCCTGGGGAATGAAGATCACGCGGGTGACCGTGAAGGCCAGGACGAGCGCCAGGCCCAACAGCGCGTAGATCGCGCCGTTGGTGATGCCGTCCTGCACCAGGAAAAGAACTATCTGGAGGTCCATCTCGACTCCGGAAGGGCCGGAGCCTTCGCCCACCCTCCGCCTGGATTTACTTGATCAGCTTCCAACCGCCGTTCTCGATCGTCACCATGACGCGTGACCGGTTGTCGAGGCCCACGTGATCGGTGGCGGTCGGGTTGAAGATGCCGTGGGCGCCGGCCACGTTCTTGACCTGCTCGAGCGCATCGCGCAGCGCGGTGCGGAACTCGGGCGTGCCCGGCTTGGCTTTCTTGAGGGCTTCGGGCACGGCGGCTTCGATCAGCTTGCCGGCATCCCAGGCGTGACCGCCGAAGGTGGACACCGAACCCTTGCCGAAGGCGGCTTCGTACTTCTGCACGTACTCGGTGGCGGACGCCTTGACCGGATTGCTGTCGGGCAACTGGTTCCAGACCAGCACGGGGCCGGCCGGCAGGAAGGTGCCGGCGATGTCCTTGCCGCCCACGCGCAGGAAGTCGTTGTTGGCGACGCCGTGCGTCTGGTAGTACTTGCCGGCGTAGCCGCGTTCCTTCAGCGTTTTCTGGGGCAGCGCGGCGGGCGTGCCGGCGGCGCCGATCAATACCGCGTCGGGCTTGGCCGCCATCATTTTCAGCACCTGGCCCGTGACCGACGTGTCGGTCCGGTTAAAGCGTTCGTTGGTGACTGCCTTGATGCCAGCCGCCGTGGCCGCCTTGTTGAATTCGGCGTACCAGCCTTCACCGTAGGCGTCCGCGAAGCCGATGAACGCGACCGTCTTCACGTTATTCGCCTTCATGTGTTCTACGATGGCGCCCGCCATTTGCGCATCGTTCTGTGGCGTCTTGAAGGCCCAGCGCTTCTTGCCGTCCAGCGGTTCGACGATCACGGCCGACGCAGCCATCGAGATCAGGGGCGTGCCGGTTTCGGCGGCCACGTCGATCATCGCCAGCGAATTGGGCGTGACCGTGGAGCCGACCAGGATGTCGACCTTGTCTTCGGTCGTGAGCTTGCGTGCGTTCTTGACGGCGGTGGTCGTGTCGGTCGCATCGTCCAGGACGATGTAGTTGACCTTCTGCCCGGCGATGGTCTTGGGCATCAAGGTGAAGGTGTTCTTTTCCGGGATGCCCAGCGAGGCGGCGGGACCCGTGGCCGATACGTTCACGCCGACAGTGATGTCGGCGTGCGCGGCAAGCGCCGTCGTGGCCAACGCCAGGGCGACGGCCAATTTGTTCAACACGTGCATGCAAGTCTCCAGCAAGTTGCAAATCGCCCGGGCAGGACCCGGGCTGATTTCAATGTTTTTCTACGATCGCGCGCTCTTCGGATTCTTTCTTTTTGAGGAACCGAGAGACGAACAATCCCAATTCGAACAGAACGCACAGCGGCACGGCAAGCATGAACTGGCTGACCACATCGGGCGGCGTCACGACGGCGGCGATCACGAAGGCACCCACGACCACGTAGCCCCGCGCGGCGGCCAGCTTTTCGACCGTGACGACGCCGGTCTTGACCAGCAGGACCACGGCGATCGGCACTTCGAACGTGATGCCGAAAGCCAGGAACATCGTCATCACGAAGTTCAGGTAGGCCTCGATATCCGGCGCGGGCGTAATCGATTGCGGCGCAAAGGTCGCAATGAAATGGAACACCGTCTTGAACACGAAGAAATAGCAGAACGACATGCCCATGATGAACAGCAACGTGCTGGAGACAATCAGCGGCAGGGCCAGCTTCTTTTCGTGTACATAGAGGCCGGGGGCAACGAATGCCCAGGCCTGGTACAGCACGACCGGCAAGGCGACCACGAACGCGGCCAGCATGGTGACCTTGACGGGCACCATGAAGGGCGTGATCACGCCGGTGGCGATCATGCGCGTGCCGGGCGGCAGGGTGGCCAGCATGGGCTGGGCCAGCAGGTCATAGATCGTGGACGCGCCGGGGTACAGGAACAGCACGATGAAAACCACACCGACCGCCAGCAGGGCGCGGATCAGGCGGTCACGCAGTTCGACCAGATGGGAGATGAAACTGTCTTCTGTGCTCACGCTTTTTCCCGATCACGCGCGGCAGGCGTCGCGGCTGGGTGGGTGTCGGCGGCCTGGCTGGCGTCGGCGACAGCCGGCGCCACGTCGGCCTGGGCCGGTACCGCGACGGGGGGCAGGACGTCGGACGGGAACAGCGACGCCTGCGGAACGGGTTCTTGCGACGGGGCCGAGGCGGCGTCGGCATGCAACGTCACGATGGGATCGGGCGTGACCTGGGGCGCGCCGGGCGGCAGATCGCGCGGGGTGATCGCCGGATTCGGTATCGCGGCGACGGCGTCGGGCGCATGGGGTGCGTGCGGTGCGCCCGTGACGCCTTCCGGCAGTAACGCGGAATCGCCGCCATGCACCGCCGCATCGGTCGCCACGTCGGCCGCCGCACTGGCGGTCGAGGCGCTGTGCGCGGCATCGTCCGCCAGGCTTTTCACCTCGCGGGTGGTGTGATCCAGTTCCTTGCGCATTTCTTCGACGTTGGTGTCGACGGTGGACTTGATGGTGCGCGCCGCCTCTTCCATTTCGCTGCGCAGGTTGCGCAATTCGTCGAGTTCCATTTCGCGCCGGATGTCACCCTTGACATCGCTGACGTAACGCTGGGCCCGGCCCAGCAGGTGTCCGACCGTGCGGGCCACCTTGGGCAGACGTTCGGGACCGATGACCACTAGCGCCACGACGGCGATCACTAGCATCTCGGTAAAGCTGACATCAAACATTCAGCACGCACCGTTGCAGAGAAGTAAAAACAAGACGCCCCAAGCCGGACGAATCCGGCTGGGGCCGACCACGATGCAGGCCCGGAGGGCCAGGCCGCTATCAGATGCGTTCTTTTTCCTTGGCCTGCACGTCGATCGTGTCGCCAGGAACGCGCTTCGGATCGGCCGTCGTGTGCGTGGTGGTGGGGCCGGCGGATTCGCCGCCTTCACGCATGCCGTCCTTGAAACCCTTGACCGCGCCACCCAGGTCGCCGCCCATGTTCTTCAGTTTCTTGGTGCCGAAAATCAGCACGACGATAACCAGCACGATCAGCCAGTGCCAAATGCTAAAGCTTCCCATTGCAATACTCCGCGCCGCAAGGCGGTAATTCGTCCAGTCACCCGAAGCGCCGATTGGCCTCCGGTACTCAATTCCGGTCAGTCCCAGGTGGTCAGTCCCCGGTGCTTAGTCCCCGGTGGTCAATCCCGCTTCCAGGGCCGGGGACCACCGATCACATGATAGTGGAGGTGGGGGACTTCCTGGCCGCCGTCCGCGCCATTGTTGACCATGACGCGAAAACCGCCGTCCGGTCCGGGCCGGCAACCCTGTTCGAGCGCCAGCTGCGGAAGCAGGACCGTCATTCTACCCAACACCCCGGCGTCCTCTTGTGACACGTCCTGCAGCGAGGTGATGTGTCGCTTGGGCACCACCAAAAAATGAACCGGCGCGATCGGATGAATGTCATGAAAAGCATATAGCTCGTCATCTTCGTAGACCTTGCGCGACGGGATGTCGCCGCGGCTGATCTTGCAGAACAGGCAATTCTCGCTCATGAAAGGCCTCAGGCAGGACGGGACGCTTTTTCTTCCAGGCCTGACAGGCCTTCACGCCGCGCAAGCTCGGCGATCACCTGTTCAGGACGCAACTTGTAGAAATCCAGCATGACCAGGCAATGGAACCACAGGTCCGCCGTTTCGGACACGATGCGGTCGGCGTCGCCATCCTTGGCGGCCATGACCGTTTCGGTCGCTTCTTCGCCGATCTTCTTCAGGAAGGAGTCGGGCCCCTTGGACAGCAGCCGGGCGACGTAGGACGCGTCGGGCGAACCGCCGTTTTCCGGGCGGCGCGTGGCGATCGTGTCGGCCAGGCGGGACAGGAAATCGCTCATTTGTAGATGCTCTCGGGGTCTTTGAGCACGGGATCGGTCTCGACCCAGCTCGTGCCGCCATCGGTGTCCAGGCGGCGATAGAAACAGCGTTCGCGGCCGGTGTGGCAGGCAATGCCGCCCACCTGTTCGACGCGCAGCAGCACCACGTCGCCATCGCAATCCAGGCGCAGTTCACGCACTTTCTGCACGTGGCCGGACTCTTCGCCCTTGCGCCACAGGCGGCCGCGCGACCGCGACCAGTACGTGGCGTTGCCGGTGCGCAGCGTCTCGCGCAGCGATTCGCGGTTCAGGAACGCGAACATGATCACCTTGTTCGTGGTCACGTCTTGCGCAATGCCGGGGATCAGGCCGTTGTCGTCGAACACCAGTTCGTCGAGCCAGGCGTCATTGGCCGGGTCGGTCGGAGAAAACGCTGCGGGTCGATCCGCGGATTCAGAAGTCGGAGCCATGCTATCGATTATCCAGCAGCATCAGTCATTCAACCGCATGGCGATGCCGCGATCGGCCATGAAGCGCTTGGCTTCCTGGACCGTGTGTTGACCATAGTGGAAGATGCTGGCGGCCAGCACCGCGTCGGCCTTGCCTTCGGTCACGCCGTTGGCCAGGTCGTCCAGCGACCCCACGCCGCCCGACGCGATCACGGGCACCGGCACCGCTTCGGACACGGCGCGGGTCAACGCCAGGTCGAAGCCCGAGCGCGTGCCGTCGCGATCCATGCTGGTCAGCAGGATCTCGCCGGCGCCGTAGTTGGCCATGGTGCGCGCCCATTCGATGGCGTCCAGCCCGGTCGCCTTGCGGCCGCCGTGCGTGAACACTTCCCAGCGCGGGGCTTCGCCCGGCTGCGACACCCGCTTGGCGTCGATCGCGACCACGATGCACTGCGACCCGTAACGCTGGGCCGCGTCGCGCACCAGCGTCGGGTTGGTGACGGCCGACGTGTTGATGCCGACCTTGTCGGCGCCTGCGTTCAGCAAGCGGCGCACGTCGCCGACTTCGCGCACGCCGCCGCCCACCGTCAGCGGGATGAAGACCTGGGACGCCACCTGTTCGATGACCGACACGATGATGTCGCGCTGATCACTGGACGCGGTGATGTCGAGGAACGTGATTTCGTCGGCGCCCTGCAGATCGTAGCGGCGGGCCACCTCGACCGGGTCGCCGGCGTCCATCAGGTTCACGAAGTTGACTCCCTTCACGACACGACCGGCGGTCACGTCGAGGCAGGGGATGATACGTCGGGTCAGCATGTCGTCAGACCGATCCAAGCTTGTCGGCCAGCGTTTGCGCGGCCTGGAAGTCCAGCGTGCCTTCGTAGATGCTGCGGCCGAGAATGGCGCCTTCGACGCCCTCTTCTTCCACGGCGCACAGCTGTTCGATGTCGCGCAGGTCGGCGATGCCGCCCGAGGCGATCACCGGGATGCGCACGTGCTGCGCCAGGCGCACGGTGGCGTCGACGTTCACGCCCGACAGCATGCCATCGCGGCCGATGTCGGTGTAGATGATCGATGCGCAGCCGTAGTCTTCGAACTTCTTGGCGAGATCGATGACATCATGACCCGTCAGCTTGCTCCAGCCGTCGGTGGCGACCTTGCCGTCCTTGGCGTCCAGGCCGACGATGATCTGGCCCGGGAATGCGCTGCACGCGTCGTGCAGGAAGCCGGGATTCTTGACCGCGGCCGTGCCGATGATCACGAACGAGATGCCGTTGTCCAGATAGCGCTCGATGGTGTCGAGGTCGCGGATGCCGCCGCCGATCTGCACCGGAATGTCGTCGCCGACCGCCTTCACGATCGCGCGGATCGACGACTCGTTCTTGGGCTTGCCGGCCACGGCGCCGTTCAGGTCGACCAGGTGCAACCGGCGTGCGCCGAGATCCAGCCAGTGAGTGGCCATGACCGCGGGTTCTTCGGAAAACACGGTGGCGTCGTCGAGGTCGCCTTGACGCAGGCGAACACAACGACCGTCTTTGAGGTCAATCGCAGGAATGAGGAGCATGACGAGTCAGAAAGTGACGTTCGGGTCGGAGGGCTGCACGCGGCAAGCCAATGAGGGATCGGCCGGGAAGGCCGGCGGGAAGTGCATGCGTATCACGGGTTCCATCGCACGAAATTGCGGTAGATCTGCAAGCCCGCGCTGGCGCTTTTCTCGGGATGGAACTGGGTTGCAAAGATGTTATCTCTGGCTACGGCGCAGGTAAAGCCGAGACCGTAATCGGTCCGCCCGGCAATTACCCCTACGTCTTCGGGCACGACATAGTAACTGTGCACGAAGTAGAAATACGTGTCATCGGCCACGCCCTCCCACAAAGGGTGGGCCAGGGTCTGCTTGACCCGGTTCCAGCCCATGTGCGGGACCTTCAGGCGCGAATCGCCATCGAAGGCGCTGCCGGCAAAGCGCACGACATTGCCTTTCATGATGCCCAGGCCGTTCGACGGGCCTTCTTCGCTGTGGTCGAACAGCATCTGTTCGCCCAGGCAGACGCCCAGCATCGGCTTGGTGCGCGAGGCGTCGAGCACCGCTTCGCGCAGGCCGGACGCGTCCAGGTTGCGCATGCAGTCCAGCATCGCGCCCTGGCCGGGAAACACCACCCGGTCGGCGGCGGCAATGCCGGCGGCATCGGTGCACAGCCGGACGTTGGCGTCGGGCGCGACGTGTTCAAGGGCCCGGGCGACCGACAGCAGGTTGCCCATGCCGTAGTCGACAATGGCAATCGTGGTCACGTCAGAGCACTCCCTTGGTCGACGGGATCGAGCTGCCGGCGCGCGGATCGACTTCCAGCGCCATGCGCAGCGCGCGGCCGAACGCCTTGAAGACCGTTTCGCACTGGTGGTGCGAGTTGCTGCCTTTCAAGTTGTCGATGTGCAGGGTGATCAGCGCGTGATTCACGAAGCCCTGGAAGAATTCGCGGGCCAGATCGACGTCGAAACGGCCGATCATGGCGCGGGTGAACGGCACGTTGTATTCCAGGCCCGGACGGCCCGAAAAGTCCACGACCACGCGCGACAGCGCTTCGTCCAGCGGCACGTAGGCGTGGCCATAGCGGCGCAGCCCGGCCTTGGTGCCGGCGGCCTGGGCGAACGCCTGGCCCATGGTGATGCCGATGTCTTCCACGGTGTGGTGGTCATCGATATGCAGATCGCCATCACAGTCCACTTCGATGTCGAACATGCCGTGGCGGGCGATCTGATCCATCATGTGGTCGAGAAACGGCACGCCGGAATTCAGCTTCTGCTTGCCCGTGCCGTCGAGATTGACGGACACGCGGATGCGCGTTTCGTTGGTATTGCGGGTGATCTCGGCGCTACGCATGATCAGTTCCGGATAGTAGGAAGAATGTCGTTCAGGGCTGCCAACAGGGCAGCATTGTCGTCGGGGGTGCCGATCGAGATGCGAAGGCACTCGGCCAGCAGCGGATGCATGGGGCCCACGTTGCGCACCAGGATGCCGCGGGCCTTCAGGTCGTCGTAGATGCGGGCCGCGCTGCCTGGCCGCGGGTCCACGCCGGAAAAATTGGCCAGCACGAAGTTGGCAGCCGACGGGTAGGACGTCACGCCAGGCAGCGCCGCCAGCGACGCGATCAGGGCATCGCGATCGGCGCAGATCTGCGCGGCATGCGCATCCAGCACGGGCTTGTGCTCGAGCACGGCAACGATCGCCGCCTGGGTCAGCACATTCAGATTGTAGGGCGGACGGAGCTTGTCGAGTTGGTCGACCCAGGCCGGGGCGCCGGCCAGGTAGCCCAGGCGCATGCCGGCCAGTCCGATCTTGGACACGGTCCGCACAATGACGACGTTGGGATGCGACAGCACCAGGTCCATGGACGTGGACCGCGCGAAGGCATGGTAGGCCTCGTCGATCACGACCAGCCCCGGGGCGGCCTCGACCACCGTCCGGATCGCGTCGGCCGGCCACATCAGGCCCGTGGGGTTGTTGGGCACGGCCAGGAACACGATCTTGGGACGCAGCCGCGTCATGGCTTCCACCATGGCCGGCACGTCGAGCTGCAGGTCCGCCGTCAGCGGCACCCCCACGAACGCCGCGTGGTTCAGGCGCGCAAAGGCCTCGTACATGACGAACGACGGCCATGGCGACATGACCACGTCACCCGGCACGCAGGCGGACTGGATCGCAAGACTGATCAGTTCGTCCGACCCGTTGCCCAGCATGATGTCGGCGCCAGCCGGGATATCGAACGCCGTTCGCACCGCATCCTTGACCGGCCGGGGGTCGGCGCTGGGGTAGCGGTTCAACGCCACCTTGCCCACGGCGCGGGCCACCGCTGCCTGGATGTTTTCAGGCAGCGGATACGGGCTTTCCATCGCGTCGAGCTTGATCGCCTGGGTGCCATCGGCCACGGCATACCGCGTCAGGGCCTGCACATCCGGGCGGATGGTCGCGGCGATCACACGGGCCGTGCTGGCGTCGCTGGCGGTCATGGCGTCAGTCCGGCGTCGAAGGTCGGGCGGCAGCGGACACCGAGTCGTCGAGCCGGAACTCGGCGCTACGGGCGTGCGCCTGCAGGCCTTCGCCGTGCGCCAGTTCGGACGCCAGGCGGCCCAGGGTCTGCGCGCCAGCGGGCGACACATGGATCAGGCTGGACCGCTTCTGAAAGTCGTACACCCCCAGCGGCGACGAGAACCGGGCCGTGCGCGAGGTGGGCAAGACGTGGTTTGGTCCGGCACAGTAGTCGCCGATCGATTCGGAGCTGTGGCGCCCCAGGAAGATCGCGCCGGCGTGGCGGATCAGGTCGGCCCAGCGGTCCGGGTTCTCGGTCGAGATCTCGAGGTGTTCCGGAGCGATGTCGTTGGCGATCGCGCAGGCTTCTTCCAGGTCCTTGACCAGGATCAGCGCGCCGCGATTGGACAGGCTGGTGCGGATGATCTCGGCACGCGGCATCGTCGGCAACAGGCGGGCGATCGCGGCTTCGACCTCGGCAATGAAGCCCGCGTCGGGGCACAGCAGGATCGCCTGGGCCAGCTCGTCGTGCTCGGCCTGCGAAAACAGGTCCATCGCGATCCAGTCGGCCGGCGTCTTGCCGTCGCAGATCACCAGGATTTCGCTGGGGCCGGCGATCATGTCGATGCCGACCGTGCCGTAGACACGCCGCTTGGCGGCCGCCACGTACGCGTTACCCGGACCGACGATCTTGTCGACCGCGGCGATCGATGCCGTGCCGTAGGCCAATGCGCCCACCGCCTGCGCGCCGCCAATGGCGATCGCGCGGTCAACGCCGGCGATCGCCGCCGCCGCCAGCACCAGCGGATTGCGCACGCCGTCGGGCGTCGGCGTCACCATGACGACTTCGGCCACACCCGCCACTTTGGCGGGCACGGCGTTCATCAGCAGCGACGACGGATAGGCGGCCTTGCCGCCCGGCACGTACAGGCCCACGCGGTCCAGCGGCGTGACTTTCTGGCCCAGCACCGTGCCGTCGGGCTCGGTGTAGGTCCAGGTCTGCATGACCTGACGCTCGTGATAGCTGCGGATCCGGTCGGCGGCGCTTTCCAGCGCGGAGCGCTGCGCGGCGGGCAAGGCATCGAGCGCGGCCAGCCATTCGCTGCGCGGGATTTCCAGCGCGTCAATAGTGTCGGCCGTCAGGCGGTCGAAACGGCGCGTGTACTCCAGCACGGCGGCGTCGCCGCGCGAGCGCACGTCCAGCAGGATGTCGGTGACGGCGTGTTCGATGGACGCGTCTTCGGACGCCTCGAACGCCAGCAAGGTGGTCAGTTGGTGACGGAAATCGTTGCTACGGGTATCCAGTTTGTGGATCAGGGACATGGCGGTACGCTCTGCAGAAATTCGGGATTCGGGGCCGACAGGCGGCGCCAGGAAGGCGGCCGGCCTGCGGTGGGCGCGCCGGGGCACGCCGTGGTTGCGGATCGCAGCCCCTGCGCGCCGTCTCGGCCGCGGCCCGGAGGCCGCTGCGCCTGTGTCAGCCAGGCATGGCCAGACTGGCGCGCGAGAAGGCGTCGAGCAGGGGCTGCAATCGATGTCGCCGCATCTTGAGCGCCGCCTGGTTCACGATCAGCCGCGACGAAATGTCCATGATGTCTTCCACCGCGACCAGGTTGTTGGCCTTCAGTGTGCTGCCGGTCGACACCAGGTCGACGATCACGTCGGCCAGGCCGATCAGCGGCGCAAGTTCCATCGAGCCATACAGCTTGATCAGGTCGACGTGCACGCCCTTGGCGGCAAAGTGTTCACGCGCCGCCTGGACGTACTTGGTCGCCACCCGCAGGCGCGCACCCTGGCGCACCGCGCTGGGGTAATCGAAGCCGTTGGGCACGGCCACGCACAGCCGGCACTTGCCGATGCGCAGGTCGATCGGCTGATAGAGCCCGCCCGGGTGCTGGGCGGCGTGTTCGATCAGCACGTCCTTGCCGGCCACGCCCAGATCGGCCGCGCCATACTGGACATAGGTGGGGACATCGGAGGCGCGCACAATGATCACGCGCACGCACGGGTCGCTGGTGGGCAGGATCAGCTTGCGCGAGCTTTCGGGATTCTCGAGCACGGTGATGCCGGCTTCAGCCAGCAAAGGCATCGTTTCGTCAAAGATCCGGCCCTTGGACAGAGCCAGCGTGATCGGCGTTTGCGGATTGGCGGGAGAAAAGGCGCTCATTCGGGCGCTCCGGTGCCGACCACCCGGCGGATCTGGGCACCCAGCTTCACCAGCTTGCTTTCCATGTGTTCGTAGCCGCGGTCGAGGTGATAGATGCGTTCGATCGTGGTCTGACCTTCAGCCACCAGGCCGGCAATGACCAGGCTGGCCGACGCCCGCAGGTCGGTTGCCATGACGATGGCGCCCGACAGGCCGGGCGTGCCGATCACGACGGCGGTGTGGCCGTCGATCTCGATGCTGGCGCCCAGGCGGCGCAATTCCTGCACGTGCATGTAGCGGTTTTCAAAGATGGTTTCGGCAATGATGGCCGTGCCATCGGCCACCGTGTTCAACGCCATCAATTGCGCCTGCATGTCGGTGGCGAAACCGGGATATTCCTGCGTGCGAAAACCCACGGCCTGGGGCCGTTCCGTCATGGTGGCGCGGATCCAGTCGTCGCCGCACTCCATCTTCAGGCCGGCTTCGCGCAGCTTGTCCAGCGTGGCGCCCATGCTTTTCGGATCGGCGTGGCGCAGCGTGATGTCGCCCCCGGTGGCCGCGACGGCGCACAGGAAGGTGCCGGCTTCGATCCGGTCGGGCATGACGCGGTGCGTGGCGCCGTGCAGGCGCTCCACGCCTTCGATCACGATACGGTCGGTGCCGTGGCCGGTGATCTGCGCGCCCATCTTGATCAGCAGTTCGGCCAGATCGACGATTTCGGGTTCGCGCGCGGCGTTCTCGAGCACGGTGGTGCCCTGGGCCAGCGTCGCGGCCATCAGCAGGTTTTCGGTGCCCGTGACGGTCACCATGTCGGTGCGGATCCGCGCACCCTTGAGCTTGCGGGCGCGCGCGATCACGAAGCCGTGTTCGATGCTGATGTCGGCGCCCATGGCGGCCAGCCCCTTGATGTGCTGGTCGATCGGACGCTGCCCGATGGCGCAGCCGCCCGGCAGGCTGACCTTGGCTTCGCCAAAGCGCGCCAGCAGCGGCCCCAGCACCAGGATCGACGCGCGCATGGTCTTGACCAGCTCGTACGGGGCTTCCAGGCTATCGATGTGGTTGGCGGTCAGGCGGACACGATGGCTGTCGGATGCGTCGCCGGGCGTGCCGCGGTCGGCGCGCACGCCGATCTTGCGCAGCAGGCGCAAGGTCGTGCCGATATCGTTCAGTTCCGGCACGTTTTCCAGCGTGACGGTATCAGCGGTCAGCAGCGCGGCGCAGAGGCTGGGCAGGGCAGCGTTCTTCGCGCCCGAGATGTCGACCTCGCCACGAAGCGGCGTGCCACCGGTAATGAGCAGCTTGTCCATCAATTGCCTTTGTATTCTTGCGGTGTAAGGGTGCGCATCGACAGCGCGTGGATTTCCGCGCGCATGCGTTCGCCCAGTGCGGCATAGACCAGTTGATGGCGCGCGACAGGGCGCTTGCCTTCAAACGCCGAGCTGACGATGACTGCCTCGAAGTGCTGACCGTCGCCCTGCACATCGACGTGATCACAGGCCAGGCCGTCGACGATGTACTGGCGGACCTGTTCAGGGGTGGGGAGAGGGAGATTCATGTTCAGTAGCGCAGCTTGTAACCCGAGGCCAGCAGCCGCAGCGCAATCGCCGCGACCACGATGAAAGTGCCGCCGACCACCGCCAGGCTGAGCCAGGGCGACACGTCGGACACACCGAAGAATCCATGACGGAAACCGTCGATGGTGTAGAAAATAGGGTTCCAGTGTGACACGGCCTGCCAGAACGGCGGGAGCGAGTGCACGGAATAGAACACTCCGGACAAGAACGTAGCCGGCATGATCAGGAAATTCTGGAAGGCCGCCATCTGGTCGAATTTTTCGGCCCAGATGCCCGCGATCAGGCCCAGCACCGCCATGATCGCCGACCCGAGCAGGCCAAACACCAGCATCCACCAGGGGCGGCAAAGTGCGGGCCGGTAAAGAACAGCGCTACGACATAAATGCTGGTGCCGACCACCAGGCCACGCACCACGGCGGCCAGCACATAGGCCCAGAAGAATTCCCAATGCGTGATCGGCGGCAGCAGCATGAACACCAGGTTGCCGGTAACGCGGCTCTGCATCAGCGACGACGACGCGTTCGCAAAGGCATTCTGCAGCATGCTCATCATCATGAGCCCGGGAATCAGGAAGGCCGTATAGGGAATCGAGCCATACACCGTCACCCGCCCTTCGAGCACATGCGCGAAGATCAGCAGGTAGAGCACGGCGGTCACGACCGGCGCGGCCACGGTCTGGAAGCCTACCTTCCAGAACCGCAGCATTTCCTTGTAGAACAGCGTGCGAAAACCCGACCCGGCGGTCAGGTCGGGTTGCAACACCGGCGCGGCGGGAACGGCGCTCATGCTGCCTCCTTCAGAACGGCGGCAGCGACCGGATCGTCGTGCATGATGTTAATGAAAGCGTCTTCCAGGTCGGCGGGAAGGACTTCGATGCCCTCTACCGTGCCGCCGGCCGCGCGCACCTGAGCCAGCACCTCTTCCACTTCCAGACTGGCTTCCAGCCGCAGGGCCACGCGCTGACCCTGCACGTCGACCACCCGGTCATCCAGCAACGGATTGCGGCCGGCGGGCCAACCGCCGGGCCCCAGGTGCAGTACCAGGCGCGAGCCGCCCACCCGCGCGAGCAGGGCTCGCGTGGTGTCCAGCGCCACGACGCGCCCGCCCTTGAGCATGGCGATGCGATGGCAGAGTTCTTCGGCCTCTTCCAGATAGTGCGTCGTCAGCAGAATGGTGTGGCCTTCACGATTCAGGCGCGAAATGAACTGCCAGAGCGTGCGGCGCAGGTCCACGTCCACCCCGGCGGTCGGCTCGTCCAGCACGATCACCGGCGGACGGTGCACCAGCGCCTGGGCGACCAGCACCCGGCGTTTCATGCCGCCCGACAGGGCGCGCATATTGGTGTCGGCCTTGGACGTCAGGCCCAGGTTTTCCAGTACCTCGTCGATCCACGCATCGTTGTTGCGCAGGCCGAAGTAGCCGGACTGGATGCGCAGCGACTCGCGCACCGTGAAAAAGGGTCGAACACCAGTTCCTGCGGCACGACGCCCAGCGACCGGCGCGCTTCGCGGAACTGGTCGACCACATCGTAGCCACAGACCGATACCTTGCCGGCGGACGCACGCGCCAAGCCGGCAAGAATGGAAATCAGCGACGTCTTGCCCGCCCCGTTCGGCCCCAGCAATCCGAAGAATTCGCCTGGCGCGACGTCGAGGCTGACGTCATTGAGCGCGCGAAATCCTTCCTTCGAGGCGCCCCCCACGCGTTTCCACCAGGAAGTGGCGGCGGGATAGGTCTTGGAAACGTGTTCGATACGAACTGCGGATGGCATGGCGGGCTGCAAGGACGGCTGCGTGGGATCGGCGGGCGGACACCGTGTGGATGCCGGCGGATCAGGAGGCTGAACCCGCTATTATAGGCGCGCCCAGGAAAAGGCAGAAAATCAGGCCGGGAAGCGAGCTACGCGGACGCCACAGTCTATCCATCAGGGTGGCGCGCATCGAGGCGCAGACATCCAGGCGCCGCGCCGCAGCGCCTGCCCGGCGCGTCCGGCGACCGGCCAGAAACGACAACGGGTCCATGACATGGCCAGGGACCCGAAGCATAAGCACCGCACCTGCAAGATCGGGGACGCCTGCCCCCGGCCTAGCCTGCTACTTGGCGCCCTCGAACGAACGGTTGCGGTCGGCCAGCGACTTGATCAGGCCATCGACGCCGCCCTTCGTGATCTCTTGCGAGAACTGGTTGCGGTAGTTTTCGATCAGCCACACGCCCAGCACGTTCACGTCATAGACCTTCCACGCCGTGCCAGCCTTTTCCAAACGGTAGTCGACCGGGATCGGATCGCCATTGGGCTGCTTGATCAGGGTACGGACCACGGTGTCGGTCGCATTGGCTTCGCGGCGGGCAGGCTTCATTTCGATGGAAGTCTGCTGCTTGACCGACGAGACGGCGCCGCTGTACGTGCGGACCAGGGTCGTGCGGAATTCCTTCACCAGCGCCTTCTGCTGTTCAGGCGTGGCCTGGCGCCAGTAGCGGCCGGCAGCCAGACGGGTCGTCTTTTCGAAGTTCGTGTAAGGCAGGATCTTTTCGTCGACCAGTTGCAGCAGGCGCTGCGGATTGCCGGACTGGATGGCGCTGTCGCTCTTGATGGCGGCCAGCACGTCGTTGGTCAGCTTCTGGACCAGGGCTTCGGGCGCGTCGGCGTCTTGGGCATGGGCGCGGAAACCGGTGACAGCCAGGGTCAGGCCAACCAGCATCGCGCAAATCACCGCAAAACGGCGATACAGCGGCTGCGGGGCCGCTTGGGTAAGGGCTTGTACGTTCATGGATAACCTGTAGGGGAAAGCGTTAGGGGTCTGACCTGTAGCACACCACAGAGTTCAGACCCCTGCAGTGTCAACGTGTTGCGGGAATAGCGGTCGGATTGGGCGCCGACGAGGTGGCCGGGTCATCGCCATAATCGGGCAGCGAGTAGTCGGGCAGGCTGCCTTCACCGTTGGTCTTGACGCCACGGACCATGCTGTCGCGGCGCTGCAGATAGGCATCGCGCGTGAAGGCATAGGAGTCCAGGGCGACGTCATTCAGCAGGTTGCCCACGTCGAGCAGGTTGGCCCGGGTGTTGATCAGCTTCAGGACATAAAGCGAGTTACGGACAGGCACATTGTCGACGATGGCGCTGAGCGCCAGCGGGTCGAAGGCAAAGTCCACGGCCGTGCCGCTTGCGTCGCGAATGGTGCTCGGGCCAAGCAGCGGCAGCATCAGGTAGGGACCATTGGGTACACCCCAGACGCCCAGCGTCTGGCCGAAGTCGGCGCGCACGCGCGGCACGCCTTGCTTGGACGCGACGTCGAAACAACCGCCGACGCCCATGGTGGTGTTCAGCATGAAGCGGAACGTCATGTTGATGCCTTCCGGCACCCGGTTCTGCAGCACGCTGTTGGCGGCGGACCACACGTCGCCCAGGTTGTTGAAGACATTGCGGACGCAGCTGCGGACCGGACCGGGAACGACGTTTACGTAGCCCTGGGCGACCGGTTTGAGCACGGCGCGGTCCAGGCTGTCGTTGAATGCGTAGACCTGTCGGTTGACGCCTTCAAGCGGGTCGCGTGGATTCTGACCCACGGGGGCGCCCGAAGGCGGAGGGGTGGCGCAGCCGGACAGGATGGCGACCAGCGCCAGGCCCAGCAGGTTCTTGTTGAGTGCGGTAGTCATCGGTGGGTTCTTTTTATTTGTTGGCAGGTTCTTGCGAACCGGCGGAAGGGGTCGGTGCCGTTGGCGCCGCGGGTGCCGCCGCGGGTGCCGCCGCGGGGGCAGCCGCCGGAGCGGCAGCCGGTGCAGCGCTGTCGCCGCTGCCGGCAGCGGGCGTCGCGGCATCCGACGCCTTGCTGTAAAGGAATTGGCTGATCAGATTTTCCAGCACAACCGCACTTTGCGTATAAAGGATTTTGTCACCCGCGGCGAAATTCTTCTCATCGCCGCCAGGTTCGATGCCAATGTATTGTTCACCCAACAGTCCGGAGGTCAGGATCTTGGCCGACGAGTCGCTCGGGAACTGGTATTTGCTGTCCATGTCCAGGGTGACCACGCCCTGGTACATCTTGTCGTCGAAGCTGACGCTGGACACCCGGCCGACCACCACGCCCGCGCTCTTGACGGGCGCGCGCGACTTCAAACCACCGATATTGTCGAAGTTGGCGGTGATCGTGTAGCTGTTGCCGAACGAGAACGTGCTCAGGTTGCCGGCTTTCAGGGCCAGGAAAATGATGGCGGCGGCGCCCAGCAATACGAACAGGCCCACCCACAAATCGACTTTTTCACGCGACATCTTGTGACCTCCCGGCGACGCCGTCTGGCGTGCCACCCTACCTAAATGAATCATTAACGTCCGTGAGTGCCGGCTTGCGCCCGCCATCCAGACACCGCGATCAGTTGCCGAACATCAGTGCCGTCAGCAGGAAATCCAGGCCCAGCACGGCCAGCGAGCCGGCCACGACGGTGCGCGTCGTGGCGCGCGAAACGCCCTCCGGCGTCGGCTTGGCGTGATAGCCCTGATAGAGCGCGATGACCGTGACGGCCACGCCGAACACCAGGCTCTTGATCACGCCGTTGCCCACGTCTTTCCAGACGTCGACACCGTTCTGCATCTGCGACCAGAATCCGCCATCGTCGATCCCGATCAGCAGGACGCCCACGCCCCACCCGCCCAGGATGCCCAGCATCGAAAACACCGCTGCCAGCAGCGGCATGGCGATGATGCCGCCCCACAGGCGCGGGACCAGCACCCGGCGTTCGGGGTCGACCGCCATGACTTCCATGGCCGACAGTTGTTCGCCCGCCTTCATGAGGCCGATTTCGGCGGTCAGGGACGTGCCGGCGCGGCCCGCGAACAGCAGCGCCGTGACGACCGGACCCAGTTCGCGCACCAGGCTGAGCGCGACCAGCAGGCCCAGCGCCTGTTCCGATCCGTAGCGGCTTAGCGTGTAGTAGCCCTGAAGGGCCAGGACGAAGCCGACGAACAGGCCCGACACCGCAATGATCACCAGCGAATAGTTGCCGATGAAGTGGATCTGCTGCACCACCAGCCCGGGCCGGCGCAGCGCCGTGGCGCTTTTGCCGAGCAGGGTGACGAAGAAGCGGGTGAAGGCGCCCAGACCGTACACCCACCCTCGGGCGCCGGCGCCAATGGCCGTCAGGAAACGCGTCGCGACATTCATAGCTTGCCTGCCCTCATTGCTTGCCAGCCTGTTGGCGGGCCAGCCAATCGAGGTAAGCCGGCGTCTCGGGATATTCGAACGCCACCGGGCCGTCGGGCGCGCCGTCCAGGAACTGGCGCACGTACGAGTCTTGCGACGCGGACAGCGAGTCCGGCGATCCCGCCGCGACCACGGACCCCTTGCCCAGCAGATAGACCTGGTCGGCAATGGCAAAGGATTCCTGCACGTCGTGCGTGATCAGGACCGACGCGCACCCCAGCTGGTCGGTCATGGTCCGGATCAGCTGCGCCGTCACGCCCAGCGAGATCGGATCCAGCCCGGCAAAGGGTTCGTCGTACAGAATCAGTTCGGGGTCGAGCACGACTGCGCGCGCCAGGGCTACACGCCGCGCCATGCCACCCGAAATTTCCGACGTGCGCAGGAAGGCGGCGGCTTTCAAGCCGACGGCCTGCAGCTTGGCCAGCACCGTTTCGCGGATCCTGCTTTCGGGCCAGTCCGTATGTTCGCGCAGCGGGAAGGCGACGTTTTCGTATACGTCGAGGTCGGTGAACAGGGCGCCCTGCTGAAATAGCAGGCCCATGCGCTTGCGGACAGTAAAGACCGCGTCGCCCGACAGGCGGGACAGGTCCTGGCCAAACGCGTGGACGCTGCCCTGTTGCGGCGCAAGCTGGCCAACCGCCGCGCGCAGCAGCGTGGTCTTGCCCGATCCCGATCCACCCATGATGGCAACGACCTGCCCCGGCCGGACCACCATGTCGATATCGCGCAGGATGGTCCTGTCGCCATAGCCGACCGACAAGCTGCTGAAAGACAGCGCGACGTCGGCAGGCGGGCGGGCCGTGGGGGAATCGCCGAATCTGGCATGGGTGGCAGGGTGAACCGTAGGTGACACCAGTGTCCGCACTAAGGGAAACTGGCTGGTTGGCAATCGGTAACAACCATGGATTCTAGCAGTTTGAATCGGAAAGAAAGTCTGACAGGCGGCTTGCAAGCATGAGCAGACTTACGCACGGACACAAAAGTCCGGCAGACCGGGATTCACCTGTCGCGCGGCGGAGACAGCAAAACTTCGGGGCGCCCCGTCCCCGGCGGCGCCCCATTTAAGTGAGCACTAACTTAAAGACCACAGACAGATGGTGTTCAGCCGCTGACCTCGCGGAAGGAACTGACCCGTCCGTCGCTTTCGACCTCTTCGAGCCTGACCTTGAAGCCCCACAGCCGCGCCAGATGCTTCATGACCTGATCGGCGTCATCGCCCGCCAACGGCCGGCTGCGCGCCCGCAGGTGGCGCAGCACGAGCGATCGATCCGACTCCCGGTAGAAGCGGGTCACCTGGATGTCCGGGACCATGTTGTCACGGTTGTGCTGTTCCGACAGCAACTTGCGGATGCGCCGGTAGCCTTCGTCGTCGTGGATCGCGTCGATCTCGAGCTTGGCCTTGGCCTGATGATCCGCTACCGCGAAGAAGCGGAAGTCGCGGATCAGTTTGGGCGACAGGTATTGCGAGATGAACGATTCGTCTTTGAAGTTGCGCATGGCGAAGTGCAGGGTTTCCAGCCAGTCGCCGCCGGCGATATCAGGAAACCACCGCCGATCCTCGTCCGTCGGGTTTTCGCAGATGCGGCGGATGTCCGTCATCATTGCGAAGCCCAGGGCATAGGGATTGATGCCGCCGTATCCGCGCTGATCGAAACCCCGCTGGCTTACGACGTTGGTGTGGCTTTGCAGGAACTCGATCATGAAGCCGTCGTCCACCAGGCCCTTTTCGTGCAGCCGGTTCAGGATCGTGTAGTGCCAGAAGGTCGCCCAGCCTTCGTTCATGACCTTGGTCTGGCCTTGCGGGTAGAAGTATTGGGACACCTTGCGCGTGATACGCACCAGTTCCTTTTGCCAGGGCGCCAGCTTGGGCGAATACTTTTCAATGAAGTACAGCAGGTTTTCTTCCGGTTCCGCCGGAAACTTTTCGTACTTTCCCGGTTCGGGCACCGGGTCTGACCTGGGCACCGTGCGCCACAGGTCGTTGTACTGCACACGTTCGTGTTCGGCCCGCGCAGCCATGCGCGCCGCTTCTTCGCGCATCGACATCGGGCTGGGCCGCTTGTAGCGATCGACGCCATGCGGCATCAACGCATGGCAGGAATCCAGCAGTTCTTCGACCGCGCCAATGCCGTAGCGGTCTTCGCACTGCATGACGTAATTGCGCGCGAACACCAGATAGTCGAGCACGCCTTCGGCATCGGTCCACTGCTTGAAAAGGTAATTGCCCTTGAAGAAGGAGTTGTGCCCATAGCACGCATGCGCGATCACCAGCGCCTGCATGGCCATGGAATTTTCTTCCATCAGGTACGAAATGCAGGGGCTGGAATTGATGACGATTTCGTAGGCCAGGCCCTGCGCGCCTTTGCGGTAGGCCTGCTCGTTCCGGATGAATTCCTTGCCATAGGACCAGTGGGGATAACCGATGGGCAGTCCCACCGACGCATAGGCGTCCAGCATCTGCTCGGACGTGATCACCTCGATCTGGTTGGGGTAGGTGTCCAGCTTGTATTCCCGGGCGACTTCGGCGATCGCGTCGTCGTAGCGCTGGATCAGCTCGAAGGTCCATTCGGACCCGCGTGAAATCGGGCCCGTCCCGGCTAGGGCCGAGGATGCGGCCTTGGGTTCGATGACGGCACTCATGCGAGCTCCTTCTTGAACAAATCGTGGAACACGGAAAAGATCTCTCCGCGTTCACGGATGCGCCGCATCACGAAGTGCGGCGCCGATTCCTGCTCGTATTCGGCCCACAGACTGGTCTTGCGGGCATCGCCCGGGTCGGGAATCTCGATGTAGGCGTAATAGCGGGTGGCCGGCAGCAGATGCTCCGCCAGGAACCGCGCGCTTTTGCCTGCGTCGGCGCCGAACGAATCGCCGTCGGTCGCCTGCGCGGCATACACGTTCCACATCGATGGAGGATAGCGGTCGTGCATGATCTCGCGCATCAGCTCCAGCGCCGACAGCACCACCGTGCCGCCGCTTTTCGGGTCGTGGAAAAAGGTGTTTTCGTCCACTTCTTCGGCATTGTCGGTGTGACGGATGAAGACCAGATCGACGTGTTCGTACTTGCGCGACAGGAACAGGTACAGCAGCGTGAAAAAGCGCTTGGCGATGTCCTTCTTGGGCTCGTCCATCGAACCCGACACGTCCATCAGGCAGAACATGACGGCGCGGGCCATCGGCGCCGCGACCGACACGCGGTTGCGGTAGCGCAGGTCCAGTTCGTCAAGGAAAGGCACCCGGGCCAGCCGCGCCCGGGCTTCCTCGATCTCGACTTCGATCGAGGCCAGTGTGTCCGCATCGGCGCCCGACGCCCTGGCCTCTTCCATCTTCAGTTCCGCCAGTTCGAGTTCGCTGCGTGCGGGCACGCTGAGCGCGATCCGGCGGGACAACGACGTCTTGAGCGTGCGGCCGACGCTCAGGGTGCTGGGAGATCCGGACGTGGTGTAGCCGGCGCGCTGGAACTTCTTCTGGTGCACGTCGCCCAGCTGCGTGCGCACCAGGTGGGGAAGCTCCAGGTCTTCGAAGAACAGGTTGAGGAATTCCTCGCGAGAAAGGCTGAAGGTGAACTGGTCCACCGACTCCCCTTCGCCAGGATCGCTGCCGGACGAATTGCCACCCCCGCGGGGACGATCGATCTTGTCCCCTTTCGCGAATTCCCGATTGCCGGGATGCACCATTTCGCGGTCCCCGCCCATGCCGTGGCGGAAACTGGGCTCGGAAATGTCCCGGGCGGGAAGGTTGATCTCCCCGCCCTGGTCCATCTCTTCGATGGAACGCTCCTGAACCAGTTCGCGGACGGCCTTGCGAACCTGGTCCTTGTACCGCCTCAGGAAGCGCTCTCGATTGACGGCGCTCTTGTTGCGTCCGTTAAGACGACGATCGATAAGTGAATTCATATTCACCTTTGTTCAGGAAGACTTCCTCACCCGCAGATACCATTCGCAGAGAAGACGCACCTGCTTTTCGGTATAACCCTTGTCCACCATCCGCTCGACAAAGCTCTGGTGTTTGCTGCGGTCTTCGGCCGAGGCCTTGGCGTTGAACGAGATGACTGGCAGCAGATCCTCGGTATTCGAGAACATCTTTTTCTCGATGACTTCACGCAGCTTTTCGTAGCTCGTCCAGGTCGGGTTGGTGCCGCCGTTGTTGGCGCGGGCACGCAGCACGAAATTGACGATCTCGTTGCGGAAGTCTTTCGGGTTCGCAATGCCTGCCGGCTTCTCGATCTTTTCGAGTTCGGCATTCAGCGACGCCCGATCGAAGCTCTCGCCGGTTTCCGGATCGCGGAACTCTTCGTCCTGGATCCAGCAATCGGCAAAGGTCACATACCGGTCAAAAATGTTCTGGCCATACTCGGAATACGACTCCAGGTACGACGTCTGTATTTCCTTTCCGATGAACTCGGCATAACGCGGTGCCAGATATCCCTTAATGAACTCCAGGTACTTGCGGCGCGTTTCTTCCGGATAGTCCTCGCGGCCGATACGCTGTTCCAGCACGTACATCAGATGCACCGGATTGGCTGCGACTTCTGTCTGGTCATAATTGAAGACGGCCGACAGGATCTTGTAGGCGAAGCGGGTGGATACCCCGTTCATCCCTTCATCCGTGCCCGCGTAATCCTTGTACTCCTGCAGCGCCTTGGCCTTCGGATCGACGTCTTTCAGGCTTTCGCCGTCATACACGCGGATCTTGGAATAGATGCTGGAATTCTCGGGTTCCTTCAGGCGCGTGAGCACCGAGAACTGCGCCATCATTTCCAGTGTGCCGGGTGCGCACGGCGCCGCGGACAACGAGCTGTTCTGCAGCAGCTTGTCGTAGATGTGAACCTCTTCGGACACCTGCAGGCAATACGGCACTTTGACGATGTAGATCCGATCCAGGAACGCTTCGTTGTGCTTGTTGTTGCGGAAGGTCTGCCATTCGGATTCATTCGAATGGGCGAGAATCGTGCCGTTGAACGGGATGGCCGAAAACCCTTCCGTGCCCTTGAAGTTGCCTTCCTGCGTCGCCGTCAGCAACGGGTGCAGCATCTTGATCGGGGCCTTGAACATTTCGACGAATTCGAGCAAACCCTGGTTGGCCAGGCAGAGGCCACCCGAGTAGCTGTACGCATCGGGATCGTCTTGTGAGTAGCGGTCGAGCTTGCGGATATCGACCTTGCCGACCAGCGACGAGATGTCCTGGTTGTTTTCGTCGCCCGGTTCGGTCTTGGCGATGGCGATCTGTTGCAGCACCGATGGGTTCAGACGCACCACGCGGAACTTGGAGATATCCCCATCGAATTCGCGCAGGCGCTTGACGGCCCATGGCGACATGATGCCGGTCAGGTAGCGGCGCGAGATGCCGTATTCGTTTTCGAGCAGATCACCAAACCGGTCGGGGTGGAACAAGCCCAGCGGCGATTCATTGACGGGCGAGCCCTTGAGCGCATAGATCGGATAGGCTTCCATCAGCACCTTGAGGCGTTCGGCAATGGACGACTTGCCGCCCCCCACCGGGCCCAGCAGATACAGGATCTGCTTGCGTTCTTCCAGCCCCTGCGCCGCGTGCTTGAAGAACGCGACGATCTGCGCGATCACGTCCTCCATGCCAAAGAATTCCTTGAAGGCCGGGTAACGCTTGATGACGCGATTCGAGAACAGACGGGACAAACGCGGATCGTTGCGGGTGTCAACGATTTCAGGCTCACCAATGGCCGCCAGCATCCGTTCCGCAGAACTGGAATACGCCATCGGGTCGCGTTTAGCAAGGTTGAGGTAATCCTCAAGAGACATCTCGGTCTCTTGGGTCTTTGCATACTGCGACTTAAAGCCTTCGACAATATTCAGCACGGAAAACCTCCAACAGCAATGGAAAAGGTCTTTGAAACTCCGTTCTCGTCTGCCGAGGTGGCCTCGGCGCCGGGTCTGTGCCGGCTTGGCGTTCAGTTTTGCAGCAAGGGCTTACGGTGCGGCGGTGATGGACTCGCTGTAACGCTGAATGGTGCGGAGTAGATTGGTCAAATCTTCTGCCCCCGGTGATGTCCAGAGCCCCGCAAACCGAGGCCCCCTTGGGTATATCTTCGTGCGTAGCCACCATTCATGCAACGCAATTGATGTTGCTTTCGCACACTTCACGACGCTTTGTCACATCGTGCATTGAAGTATGGCTCTGGTGCAAGGCGCGAGTTCCTCAATAAGGACGATTCGAACAAAATATTTCGGCGAGGATGAGTCGTTTTTGTCCAAGCAATGCTGCAGTGTTTTCCCCAGGGATGGCAGGGAAAAGGGCGCTGCCGAAGGCCGTTGCAAACCCCTGTCATGCGCAGGGTCAATCTTGGACAACGCGAACAAAAAGCCCGCCGAATCACCGCGGCATGACGAAAAAAATGCCGCTGGGTTTCAGCGGCATTCGTGTTGCTTGCGCCTTTCGCGCTTAACGCGGCAGTTCGGTCGCGCCCATCAGGAAGGTATCGACGGCAGCTGCGCACTGGCGGCCTTCACGGATCGCCCAGACGATCAGGGATTGGCCCCGGCGCATGTCGCCGGCGGCAAACACCTTATCGACATTGGTGCGATAGTCTTCCGCATTGGCACGTGCGTTGCCGCGCTGATCGCGGTCCACGCCGAATCCGTCCAGCATCTTTTGCACGGGCGACACGAAGCCCATCGCGAACAGCACCAGGTCGGCCGGGATTTCGAATTCGGATCCGGGCACGTCGACCATCTTCATCTGGCCGGTGTCGTCCTTGATCCATTCGACCTTGTTGCCGATCAGGCTGGTGATCTTGCCGTCCTTGCCGACGAACTTGCGCGTGGTAATGCTCCAGTCACGGTCAGCGCCCTCTTCGTGCGACGACGACGTGCGCATGCGAGTCGGCCAGTACGGCCAGGTCAATGCCTTGTTTTCGGATTCCGGCGGCTGGGGCATCACTTCGAACTGCACGACCG
The DNA here is from genome assembly GCF_048632615.1 of Pigmentiphaga litoralis. Classification (GTDB taxonomy): domain Bacteria; phylum Pseudomonadota; class Gammaproteobacteria; order Burkholderiales; family Burkholderiaceae_B; genus Pigmentiphaga; species Pigmentiphaga litoralis_B. The sequence goes on along the minus strand of NZ_CP184479.1, from coordinate 3,308,296 downwards.
ACTTGGCGCCGTGGCGGTTGCTGGTGCCCACGCAGTCGGAGCCGGTGTCGCCACCGCCGATCACGACGACGTGCTTGCCCGCGGCCGACAGCTGGCCCTTGATCTTGTCACCGGCGTTGGCCTTGTTCTGCTGACGCAGGAAGTCCATGGCGAAGTGCACGCCGTTCAGGTCCCGGCCTTCGATCGGCAGGTCGCGGGGCGTTTCCGAGCCGCCCGAAATGACGACGGCATCGAATTCGGCCTTGAGTTCGTCCGGGGTCTTGCAGGTGAGCTTGCCGCCGTAGGCCGCGGCGTCTTCCTGGCTGCCGATGAACGTGGACGGCGCAAAGGTGACGCCTTCCTGTTCCATCTGCGCCATGCGGCGGTCGATCAGCCATTTTTCCAGCTTGAAGTCGGGAATGCCGTAGCGCAGCAAGCCGCCGATACGGTCGTTCTTTTCGAACAACGTGACATCGTGGCCGGCACGCGCCAATTGTTGGGCACAGGCCAGTCCGGCCGGGCCGCTGCCCACGACCGCGACTTTCTTGCCGGTCTTGAGCTTGGGCGGCACCGGTACGACCCAGCCGTTTTCCCAGGCCTTGTCGATGATCGCGTGCTCGATCGACTTGATGCCGACGGCGTCGTTGTTGATGTTCAGCGTGCAAGCCGCTTCGCATGGCGCGGGACAGACGCGTCCGGTGAATTCCGGGAAGTTGTTGGTCATGTGCAGGACGTCGATCGCCTGCTTCCAGTTCTGGCGGAAGACCAGGTCGTTCCAGTCCGGAATGATGTTGTTGACCGGGCACGCGCTGGAGCAGAACGGAATGCCGCAGTCCATGCAGCGGGCGCCCTGCTGCTTGGCAGCGGTGTCGTCCAGACGAACGACGAATTCCTTCCAGTGCTTGACCCGCGAGCCCGGTGCTTCGGAAGCTTCCTTCAGCCGTTCGAACTCGAGAAATCCAGTGACCTTACCCATGGCTATATCCTGACGATTCGTTGCGACCACCCGCGGCGCGTTGCGCGCGTCGGGTGGCCAATGATGTTGAGTGGGCGGTGCGCGAGGCTCAGGCCGCCAGTTGCTGTCCGTTCTGTGCCTGCCACATCTCGCCAAGGGCGCGGCGGTATTCGGTCGGCATGACCTTTACAAACTTGCTGCGCGAGACTTCCCACTTGTCCAGCATGTCGCGGGCGCGGAAGCTGCCCGTATAGCGGAAGTGGTTTTCGACCAGGCGACGCAGGATCGCTTCGTCGGTTTCCTGCTCGCCGCCGCGCACCATGCTGTGACGCAGCCGCTGGGCGTTTTCCTTTTCCTGCGCCGCGCTGGTCATGACCGGTTCGAGGTCGACCATGGCCAGGTTGGTACGCGAACGGAACGTGCCGTCCGGATCCCATACAAAGGCCACGCCACCCGACATGCCCGCCGCGAAGTTCCGGCCGGTGTCGCCCAGCACCACGACCGTGCCGCCGGTCATGTATTCGCAGCCGTGGTCGCCCACGCCTTCCACCACCGTGGCCGCACCCGAGTTGCGGACCGCGAAACGTTCTCCGGCCACGCCGTTGAAATACGCTTCACCCGACAGCGCGCCGTACATGACGGTGTTGCCGGCGATGATGTGTTCGGGACCATAACCGCGGAAGTCGTTGGGCGAACGCACGATGATGCGGCCACCCGACAGACCCTTGCCGGCGTAATCGTTGGCTTCGCCCACCAGGTCCAGCGTGATGCCGTGCGCCAGGAAGGCGCCGAAGCTCTGGCCCGCCGTGCCCGTGCACTGGACGTGAATGGTGTCGTCGGGCAAACCGTCATAGCCGTACTTGCGGGCCACCGTGCCGGACAGCATGGCGCCGATCGTGCGGTTCACGTTGCGCACCGGCACGATGAACGACACCTTTTCGCCGCGATCCAGCGCCGGACGGCTGCGTTCGATCAGTTGATGATCGAGTGCCTTGGCCAGGCCGTGATCCTGCTCTTCGACCTGACGGCGCGGCACGTCGGCCGGCACGTTGGGCTGGAAGAACACACGGGTGAAGTCCAGGCCGCGCGCCTTCCAGTGTTCGATGCCGGCACGAGTGTCGAGCAGATCGACACGGCCCACCAGGTCGTCGAATTTGCGGATCCCCAGCTGCGCCATCAGTTCACGCACTTCGTCGGCGATGAAGAAGAAGAAGTTCACGACGTGTTCGGGCTTGCCCTGGAACTTGGCGCGCAGCACCGGATCCTGCGTGGCCACGCCCACCGGGCAGGTATTCAGGTGGCACTTGCGCATCATGATGCAGCCTTCCACCACCAGCGGCGCCGTGGCAAAGCCGAATTCATCGGCGCCCAGGAGCGCGCCGATCACGACGTCGCGGCCGGTCTTCATCTGGCCGTCGGCCTGGACGCGGATGCGGCTGCGCAGGCGGTTCAACACCAGGGTCTGCTGGGTTTCGGCCAGGCCGAGTTCCCAGGGCGTACCGGCATGCTTGATCGACGAGATCGGCGACGCGCCCGTGCCGCCATCATGGCCGGCGATCACGACGTGGTCGGATTTGGCCTTGGCCACGCCCGCGGCCACCGTGCCCACGCCGAACTCGGACACCAGCTTGACCGAGATCGAGGCCTGCGGGTTGGCGTTCTTCAGGTCGTGAATCAGCTGCGCCAGGTCTTCGATCGAGTAGATGTCATGGTGCGGCGGGGGCGAAATCAGGCCCACGCCCGGCACCGAAAAGCGCAGCTTGGCGATGTATTCGGTGACCTTGTGGCCGGGCAGTTGACCGCCTTCGCCAGGCTTGGCGCCCTGCGCCATCTTGATCTGGATCTGGTCGGCGCTGGCCAGGTATTCGGCGGACACACCGAACCGGCCCGACGCGACCTGTTTGATCTTCGAACGCATGGAATCGCCCGCCAGCAGGGGCACGTCGGCCACGATCCGGTCGGCGCCCAGCACCGATGCCAGGGTGTCGCCGTCCTTGATCGCCGACAGGCCGCTCTGCATTTCGGCGCGGTAGCGGATTTCATCTTCGCCGCCTTCGCCCGTGTTCGACTTGCCGCCGATCCGGTTCATGGCCACGGCCAGCACCGAATGCGCTTCGGTCGAGATCGAGCCGAGCGACATGGCGCCCGTGGCGAAACGCGTCACGATGTCTTTTGCCGGTTCCACTTCTTCAAGCGGGATGGCCTTGGCCGGGTCGAACTTGAATTCGAACAGACCGCGCAGCGTCATGTGACGCTTGCTCTGATCATTGATGAGCTGGGCGTATTCCTTGTACGTGCGATAGTTGTTGCCGCGGCTGGCGTGCTGCAGCTTGGCGATCGCGTCCGGCGTCCACATGTGGTCTTCGCCCTTGACGCGGAAGGCGTATTCACCGCCCTCGTCCAGCGCGTTTTCCAGCAGCGGATCGTTGCCGAAGGCCGCACGGTGGATGCGGATCGATTCTTCGGCCACTTCAAAAATGCCCACGCCCTGGATGTTGCTGGACGTGCCCGGGAAATACTGCTCGACCAGCGAGCTGCTCAGGCCAATGGCTTCGAAGATCTGCGCGCCGGTGTACGACATGTAGGTCGAGATGCCCATCTTGGCCATGACCTTCTGCAGACCCTTGCCCACCGCCTTGGTGAAGTTGTAGATGGCCTTTTCGCCCGACACCTTGGGGTTGTTGGCGTGTTCGGCCAGCAGCGCTTCCATGGCCAGATAGGGGTGCACGGCTTCGGCGCCGTAGCCGCCCAGCAGCGCGAAGTGGTGCACTTCGCGCGCCGAGCCGGTCTCGATGACGAGGCCGGTGCTGGTGCGCAGGCCGGCGCGGATCAGGTGCTGGTGCACGGCCGACGTGGCCAGCAGCGCCGGAATCGGCACACGGGTGGCGTCGACCAGGCGATCCGACACGATCAGGATGTTGTAGCCGCTCTTGACCGCATCGACGGCCTGCGCGCACAGCGCAGCCACGCGGGCCTGGATGCCTTCCTTGCCCCAGGCTGCCGGGTAGGTCATGTCCAGCTCGAAGCTCTTGAACTTGCCGCCGGTGACCCGCTCGATGTGCCGAATCTGCGCCATGTCGGCAAAGTCCAGCACCGGCTGCGCCACTTCAAGGCGCAGCGGCGGGTTCACGTTGTTGATGTCGAGCAGGTTGGGCTTGGGGCCGATGAACGACACCAGCGACATCACCAGATTTTCGCGGATCGAGTCGATCGGCGGGTTGGTGACCTGCGCAAACAGCTGACGGAAATAGTTGTACAGGCTCTTGTTGCGATTCGACAGCACGGCCAGCGGCGAGTCATTGCCCATCGAACCGGTCGTTTCTTCGCCCAGTTCGGCCATGGGGCGCAAAATGAACTTGTAGTCTTCCTGCGTCCAGCCGAAGGCCTGCTGACGATCCAGCATGGGCACCGACGACCGGCTTTCTGCGATTTCTTCGGCCGCGGGTTCGGCCAGCGTGTCCAGCTTGATGCGCAGGCGTTCGATCCACTGGCGGTAGGGCTTGCTGTTGGACAGCTGGTCTTTCAGTTCCTTGTCGTCGATGATACGGCCCTGTTCCAGGTCGATCAGGAACATCTTGCCGGGCTGCAGACGCCACTTCTTGACGATCTTGCTTTGCGGGACAGGCAGCACGCCCGATTCCGACGCCATGATGACCAGGTCGTCGTCGGTCACGATATAGCGGGCTGGACGCAAGCCGTTGCGGTCCAGCGTGGCGCCGATCTGGCGGCCGTCGGTAAAGGCGATGGCGGCGGGGCCGTCCCACGGTTCCATCATGGCGGCATGGAATTCGTAGAACGCGCGGCGGGCCTCGTCCATTTCGGTGTGCTGTTCCCAGGCTTCCGGGATCATCATCATGATCGCGTGGGCGATCGGGTAGCCCGACATGACCAGCAGTTCAAGGCAGTTGTCGAACGTGGCGGTGTCCGACTGGCCTTCGTAAACGATGGGATACAGCTTTTTCAGGTCGTCGCCCAGCACGGGCGACTGCATGACGCCTTCCCGGGCGCGCAGCCAGTTGAAGTTGCCCTTGACCGTGTTGATTTCGCCATTGTGGGCGATCAGACGGTAGGGGTGCGCCAGCGGCCAGGCCGGAAAGGTGTTGGTGGAAAACCGCTGGTGGACCAGCGCGAGCGCCGACACCGCGCGTTCGTCGGCCAGGTCGCGATAGTAGCGGCCGACCTGGTCGGCCAGCAGCAGCCCCTTGTACACCACGGTACGGGTCGAGATCGACGGCACGAAGTATTCCTTGCCGTGCTTCAGGCGCATGGCCTGGATGGCGTGCGACGCCATCTTGCGGATCACGTACAGCTTGCGTTCCAGCGCGTCGGGCACCATGACGTCGCCGCCGCGGCCGATGAACAGCTGGCGGATGACCGGTTCATGCGAGCGCACGGTGGGCGACATGGGCATGTCGGTGTCGATCGGCACGTCACGCCATCCCAGCACGACCTGGCCCTCGGCGCGCACGGCGCGCTCGAGTTCCTGTTCACAGGCCAGGCGGGAAGCGATTTCCTTCGGCAGGAAGACCATGGCCACGCCGTATTCGCCCGGCTGCGGCAGGTTCACGCCCTGGCGCGCCAGTTCTTCGCGGTAATACGCGTCGGGAATCTGGATCAGGATGCCCGCGCCGTCGCCCATGAGCGGATCGGCGCCGACCGCACCCCGGTGGTCCAGGTTTTCAAGGATCTTCAGGCCTTGCTGGATGATGGAATGACTTTTCTTGCCCTTGATGTGCGCGACAAAGCCGACACCACAGGCGTCGTGTTCGCTGGCCGGATCGTACATGCCTTGCGCTTCAGGCGCGGAATGGATGGCCGGCGCGGCGGCGGCTGCCCGGGTGTGACCGTTGAAGCCGATGCGGCTGGCGTCGATGACGGCCATCTGGCCTTGCGACGACGGGGACACCGAGGAGGGATCCTGGTGGGAATGGGGCATGAAACGCTCCGGTAAGGCGACCCGGCAAGGCAAGGTCGTGGACAAATCTGACAGGATGGGCAGGTCGCGGCCAGTTGGGTCGACGAGGACACCCACTGACGGACACCGATGGCCTGACGATACTGCGGCGCAGCAGCGGACGCAAGGACATTATTGGGGGACTGTCCCTTTTATTTCTTCAACCTTGCGGCACGCTGTATTTAATTAGGGACACACCATGCACCTGGAGGCGTTTTGTCCAGCAGCGACGCGCGTTTCAGACCGATTTGCCAAGCGCCTGATGAGCGCTCGATGCATCGTCCGTTTGTGCGAGGGTCTCTACCTCCGCCCCAGTCGCCGACACGACCGCCTTACGCGGCCGTCCGCGCTTGGCGGCGACAGGACGGCGGCTGGCGGCGCCGCCACCCAGCATGTCCAGAAAGCTGTCCGACCCGAGGGCCCACTGCCCCTGCAATGCGCGGCGGATGGCATCGGACTCACGCGCCGGCAGGCCGGCCAATACATAGCGGCGGTATTTGGCCTGGCGGTCGAACGGCGTGTTGCCATAGGCCCAGTAATCGCCATGGTCATGCAGGAAAGGCTGCTTGGCGCCGCCCATGTGCGCCGCGGCCGAGGACCATCGCCATTGTTCGGCGTCGTCCGTCAGGGATAGCCGCAGCGGCAGCGTCTCGACCCAGGCCTGCGCCGGCAGCACCCACGCCCCGGGTTCCACCAAGGTGGACCGGTATCGTCCCTGAAAAACCGGTCCGGAACGCAGGTGGGCGGCCAACCGGCGGCCAATGGCTTGCAACAGACCAGCCAGGCCGGTCGGGCCCGCAGGCGTGGCAAGCAGCAGTAGCTGGTCGGGCGCCAAGGTCCACCCGTGTAGGGCGACGCCATGCAGGCGGGATTCGTCGGCGAGCCAGCCCGCAACACGGTCGAACAAGGCCGCTACCGAGCCTTCGGATGGCGCGAGCGAGGACGTGAAACGGGCCTGCGCGAGGTGCGGCAGGCCGGGCGCATAGAGTCTGGGTAGGCGGGCCATGCGCTCAGGTTACAATAAAAAGGGACAGATGGCGCGGCATTACCGTAGCGCCGCATTTTTGCGAATTTTTACAGAACATCCGGCAAGAAAAGCTGTCTATTCTTATAGGTCGGGTACGTTGGTTATCCGCGCGCCATCAAGGCAAATGCCAAGCAAAGGCGCAAGCAGGAATGGGCTGTCTGGCTGGCGGAATCGCAGCGCAGCACAGAGGGAGCAGGACGGGTTCTTGCACCATACATTCGGGCTATCGCAGCTATCAAAAAGACGCATTAGCACTCGGTTTGCTGGAGTGCTAACCTTGATGCATTGGGAGGTATGAATCCATGAATAAATCGTTGAAGCAGTCCCCCGTCGTCCCTGCCGGTTTTGGCCCCGGAGCGCTGGCCATGGCAATCGCCAATCCAGGTGCGCTCGGTACGATCGAGGCGTATATCGGCGCGGTGAACCGCCTGCCGGTGTTGACTGCCGACCAGGAAACCTCGCTGGCTCGTCGCTACCAGGAAACGGAAGACCTGGGCGCCGCCCGTGAACTGGTCCTGTCGCACCTGCGTCTGGTGGTGGCGATCGCTCGCCAGTATCTGGGCTATGGCCTGCCGCATGCCGACCTGATCCAGGAAGGCAATGTGGGGCTGATGAAGGCCGTGAAGCGTTTCGATCCTGAACGTGGCGTGCGTCTGGTCTCGTTTGCGATTCATTGGGTCAAGGCCGAGATCCACGAGTACATCCTGAAGAACTGGAAGCTCGTGAAGGTTGCGACCACGAAGGCACAGCGCAAGCTCTTCTTCAACCTGCGCAGCATGAAGAAGGATTCGCGCTCGCTGACGCCGGATCAGGTCACCGAGATCGCCACCGCATTGAACGTGCGTCCGCAAGACGTGACCGACATGGAAGTCCGCCTGTCGGGCCAGGACATGGCGCTTGAAGGCCGCGGGACCGACGACGGCGAAACCGACTTTGCGCCGATCGCTTACCTGTCGGACGAAGGGCAGCATGAGCCGACCCAGGTGCTGGAAGGACGCCGCCGCGACGAACTGCATGGCGTGGGCCTGCACTCGGCGCTTGACGCCCTGGACGATCGGTCGCGCCGCATCATCGAAGCGCGCTGGCTGAAAGACGAAGGCGGTCTGACCCTGCAGGAACTTGCGTCCGAGTTCGGCGTGTCGGCGGAACGTATTCGTCAGATCGAAGCGCGCGCCATGGTCAAGATGCGCGGTGCATTGGCCGAATACGCGTAACGTCCCAGCAATGCGGAACGAAAAAAGCGGCGATTGCCGCTTTTTTTGTGTCGTCGTCATACTCCTGTTTAGGCACCGGCGCGGTAACGACACACTCTGTTACCTGCTGACCAGGGAATTTTGAAGAAAAAAGCGACAGACAGGAAACTTTCGGGCGTTGCAGGCGCCTAACTATCAGTTGGGGCACAAACAGGCGCAATGCCTTGTGTCGAACGTCGTGAGGCCCCCCGCCTTCATGCCGTTCTTCCGGATTGTATTGTCGGTACCAGCGTACGTCCGCCTCTGTATTTCTCCTCCCTCCCCCCACTCGAGGCGGATATGTTAACGGGGCACCGAAAGGTGCCCCGTTTTTTTATGCCTGCAACAGATTCAGGTCAGGAGCTGGCGGATATCGGAGGCCAGTGCATCGGGCGTGGCCGTATGCCGGCCGTACAGGCGCAGGTTGCCTTTTGGATCGAAGATGTAGATGCCTGCCGAATGGTCCATGCTATAGGCACCCGGTTCCTTGCCCGGCACCTTGGCGTAGAACACCTTGAATGACTTGGCGACCCGGGCCGTGTCGTCCGCCGACCCCGACAGCCCCAGAAAGCGCGGATCGAACTGCGTCACGTACTCCTTCATGACGGCAGCGGTGTCGCGTTCCGGATCGACGGTCACGAACACGACCTGCACCTTGTCAGCATCCGGTCCAAGCCGTTTCATGACCTCGGCAAAGTTCGCCAGGGTGGTCGGGCAGACGTCGGGGCACTGGATAAAGCCGAAAAACACCACGACAGCCTTGCCCCGAAAGTCGGCCATGCTGCGCTTGGCCCCATTGTGGTCGGTCAGGCTCAGGTCCCCGCCAATATCACTGCCGGTGACGTCCGTGCTGTTGAACGCCAGTTCTTTGCGTTGGCAGCCCGACAGCGCGCCGGCGATCAGACCGGTCAATGTCAGCGCGGCGCCGGCACGCAAGACGGAACGCCGGCTCGAAAGAAAAGAAGGTGTCATGGGCAGGACGCCGGCAAGGCGCCGCAAGGGGTCGAAAGGAACGGGATGTTCAGGCGCTAAGCAACCAGTGGTCGGCCAGCAACGCCGCGAACAGCAGCGACAGGTACAGGATCGAAAACTTGAACATGCTGCGCGCCAGCGCGTCGCTGTACTGGCGGTACAGCTTCCACGCATAGCCGACAAAGATCGCTCCCAGCACCAGCGCGCTTACCAGGTAGACCCAGCCGCTCATGCGGATCACGTAGGGCAACAGCGTCGTCGCAAGCAGTGCGATCGAATACAGCAGGATGTGGAGCCGGGTCAGCGCTTCGCCGTGCGTGATCGGCAGCATCGGCAAGCCGGAGTTTTCGTAGTCGCGGGTGCGATACAGCGCCAGCGCCCAGAAGTGCGGCGGGGTCCATACAAAAATGATCAGCACCAGCAGCCAGGCTTCGGCAGGCACGCTGTTGGCCACGGCCGCCCAGCCCAGCGCCGGCGGCATGGCGCCTGACAGGCCGCCGATCACGATGTTCTGCGGCGTGCGCGGTTTGAGGATGACGGTATAGATGATCGCGTAACCGACGAACGTGGCGAAAGTCAGCCACATCGTGAGCGGATTGACCCATCGGTACAGTACGAACATGCCGGCGCCTCCGACGATGCCGGATACCAGCAGGATGTGCGGGGCGCTGATTTCGCCTCGGGCCGACGCGCGGTGGGCGGTGCGCGTCATCTTGGCGTCAACCTGCTCTTCGATCAGGCAATTGACTGCAAAGGCGGCCGCCGCCAACAACCAGATCCCGACCGTGGCCGACAGCACGGTCTGCCAGGGCGGCAACGTGGGGGACGCCAGGAACATTCCGATGACCGCGCAGAACACGGCGAGCTGAGTGACCCGGGGCTTGGTCAGGACCAGGTATTGACGGATGCGCAGGTTGGCGCGCGACGCGGTAAGGCTTTCCATGGCTGAAGGTTAACTCAAGCGTTCGTGCGGGCGGCAGCGCCCACCGGCGGCGGGCTGGGCCGTCCGGCATGGGACAGGCGCACGATCAGGGTGATGCAGAGGATGGTCAACACCGCAGCGCCGCCGTTATGCAGGACGGCGATCACGATAGGCCATTGCAGGAAGATGCTGGTCAGGCCGGTCAGCAGCTGGACCAGCAGCATGATGTTCAGCAGGCGGGCCGGCCCCCGCGTGCCCGGAATCCGCTTCAACTTGAAGGCGAGCCACCCCAGATAGATCAACACCACAAAGGCGAAGTTCCGATGCGTCCAATGGATGGCCGTCAGGGCATCCTGCGAAATGATCTCGCCACTTGGCAGTTCGCCCAGCGCACGAATGATGGAGTATCCGCTCTTGAAATCCATGGGCGGAATCCACTCCCCGTGGCAGGTCGGAAATTCCAGGCAGGCCAAGGCTGCATAGTTGGTACTGACCCACCCGCCAAGCGCCAGCTGGGTGAACAGCAGCACCAGGCCGACGATGGCCGCCGTCCGCCATCGCCTGGCGTCGGCCGGGATGGGAATGTGCGCCTGCTGATTGGCCGAGAGCCAGGTCAGCAGGGACAGCAGAATCATGCCGCCCAGCAAGTGGGCAGTCACTACCACGGGCATCAGTTGATGCGTGACCGTCCACGCACCGAACGCCCCTTGCAGACAGACCGCGGGCAGGATGATGGTCGCCAGCCAGGGCGATTGCGCCAGTGTCTTGCGATGGCGCCAGGCTATGAACACGATCGCGATGATCAGAATGCCCAGCAACGTGCCGACGTACCGGTGAATCATTTCGATCCAGGCTTTGGGCACGGTGACCGGGCCGTCGGGCATCGCCTGCACGGCGGCATGGATATCCGCCCGCGCGCCGATCGGCGTCACGTTGCCGTAACAGCCGGGCCAGTCCGGGCAGCCCAGGCCGGAGTCGGACAGCCGCACGAAGGCGCCGAACATGATCAGGTCGAACGTCAGGAACATCGTGATGGCCACGAGTCTGGCGTACCGCGAGCGGATCCGGGCAAAAGCCGTGGGCACCGAAGCGCTGGAAGGAGGAACGGACGTCATGCTTGCCTTGAAACCTGGGACCCAAAGATCCGATCTACATGTGTCATGCGTTGGCGGGGTGAACGGATGCCCGGCGACCCGTCAGCCGATCCGCGATGCTTTGAGCAGCTCGCCAATGTCGTTGCGCAGTTCGGCCGGATCCGGATTTTCAGGGAAACGCATCATCAGGTTGCCCCGGGGGTCCACCAGCCAGATGTGCTTGCGCAGCGCCTCGGGCGTGTTGGCGACGCCTTCGGGCAGCGCCAGGAAGTCGGCAATCTGCCGCGCGTCGCCGCGCACGAAGCGCATGCCTTCATAGGCGCGGATCACGATCGTCGGGACCGGCTCCTTGTCATTGATGAGCCAGACCCGCTCGATGCGGCCGATTTCCTTGCCCGTGCTGGCGTGCGTCTGACGAATGATGAACAGATTCTTGGCGCAGGCCTCGTCGCACGCGCCGGAATTGCTGCTGATCAGCACCCATTTGCCGTACAGGCTGCGCAAGTCGAAGGGCGTCCCGTCCAGGTTGGTCAGCGGCATGACGGCGGGGTCGGGAACGGGGCGCTGCGGCGTGACCAGCTGGCCGTAGTTGGTCGTCCCGGCGGGCCGCCAGTTCAGGAAGTACGCGGCGGCCGCGAACAGCACCGGGGCGGCACACACCAGCAACACCATGAACAGGGTGAAGTTCGATCGCTTTGCTGGCGGCGCGGTGCGGCCGCGCGGGTCAGCGGCGCGAGAAACGGAGGTGTCGGACAAGAAGCACTCCAAAAGCAATGGCGGCAATGGCCGCGAAAGAAAACCACTGCAGCGCATAACCGCGATGCATGTCGGTATTGGCCGGTGGCGCGGGCCAATCCTGCACCAGGTTGCCGTCGGGCGACGACGACTGCAGTACCGCGGGCAGCACGGTCAAGCCGCTGGCGCGCGCGAAGGCGGCGACATCCAGGTTCTGCACCCGGGGCAGCGGCCCGTCGGCCGGTTGCCGATCGGCGGGCAGCCGGTCCGGCAGCACGGCCGCCTTGCCCGCGCCCAGACTCGACAATTCGAGCAAGCGGGGAATATGGGAGAGCACCGTACCGGAAACGTCGACCTGGCCAGCGGGCGCGGGCACCGCGCCAAGCGGCTGGTCAGGAAACTGCCGGGGCAACCACCCTCTCAGCACCAGGACGACCGAGCCGGCATCAGTGTAGCCGCCGGGCGTTTTCAGCGCCTCGGACGAATTGTCCAAGCGTAGCGGCGTCACCACCCAGAATCCTGGCCGGCCGCCAGCGGTCCGGTTGTCCAGCAGCACGGTCAGACCCGGCAGCCACTGGCCTCTTGCTGACGCCGGCCGCCAGGCGGTCAGGTCCGACGGGGGCGTGGACGCCACGATCCGCAGCGGCGCCTGGCGCTTGCCGGCTTCCACCTGGTCGAGCAGCGCCGCCTTTTCCTTGCCGCGCGCCACCTGCCAACGCCCCAGCGACACACACATCAGTACCGTCATCGCCAGCAGCACGAGCGCGACCACGACACGGCTTCGGCTGGGACGCGCCCTGCCGAAGCCCGGCGTCTGTTCGGGACCGGTCGCGCCGGAGCGAACAGGGGCCGGAGCGGCCGGGCCATCACGCCCCGCGGCGTGGGAGGAAGGCGTCTTGCGCGTTTGCATCATTCAAGGCCCCATCCAGCCCGGGGCACTGCGATAATCAACGCTTGCGGGAGGAGTTTGATGCGCATCATCGTTGCCATTGCCTTTATCGGCATTCTGTACAGCCTGGCTTCCGCCCTGTTCTTCTTGATGCGGGACAAGGGCAAGACCAACCGGACCGTCAACGCACTGACCGCCCGGATCGGTCTGTCGGTCATGCTGTTTCTGTTCGTGCTGTTCGCGCACTGGATGGGGTGGATCCAGAGCACCGGGCTGCGCTAGCGCAGCCGGGGTACCTGGCCAGGTCCCGAAAAGACAAGGCGGATGGCCGCGGTCCGTGCCGCTGCCATCCGCCTTGTCGATTCATGGCCCCGCCGGCCGGTGCAACGACCTTAGAACCAGTACACGAACAGGTACAGGCCCAGCCACACCACGTCCACGAAGTGCCAGTACCACGCGGCGCCTTCGAAGCCGAAATGCTGGTCCGCCGTGAAATGGCCCTTGATCAGCCGCCGCAATACCACCGCCAGCATCAACGCGCCCAGGCACACGTGGAATCCGTGAAAGCCTGTCAGCAGGTAGAAGGTCGAGCCGTACGCGCCCGAGGTCAGGCGCAGGTTCAGTTCGGTATACAGGTGGTAGTACTCGTAGGCCTGGACACCGACGAAGGTCAGGCCCAGCAGGACGGTGACCGCCAGCCACGTGATGCACTTGCTGCGAAGGTTTTCGCGCAGGGCATGGTGGGAAATCGTCAGTGTGATGCCCGACGTCAGCAGCAGCGCCGTGTTGATCGTGGGCAGCCAGAAGGGGCCCACCGTGGCGAATGTCTCGACCACGCCCGCCGGACCCTGGTTGGGCCAGACCGCCGAGAACGCCGGCCACAGCACCTGGCGGTGGTCGAAGTTGCCCAGCCAGGGAGTGGTGAACACGCGGGTATAGAACAGCGCGCCAAAGAACGCCGCGAAGAACATGACTTCGGAAAAAATGAACCAGCTCATGCTCCAGCGGTAGGAGACGTCGACGCGCCGGCTGTACATCCCGCCTTCGGACTCGGCGATCGCGTCGCCAAACCACTGGTAGAGCACGAACAGGAAACCGAGCACCCCGGCCAGGACCACCCAGGGCCCCATCGCAATGTCGTTGACCCACATGACCATGCCGCCGCCGAAGAACAGCAGCGCCAGGCTTCCCGTGGCCGGATGAACGGACGGGGCCGGGACGAAGTAGTACGGCGCCTCCGCGCCTTCAACCGAGTGACCTGCACTCATCACAACTCTCCTTCGCGATGTCTATGTAATTCGTTCTTGTTATGCCGCTACGCTACCACCGCCTGCACGATTCCAACCAGCACCAGCACCAGCAAGGCCGCCATCAAAACGCCCGCGATCACCAGATGAACGGGATTCAGGTTGGCCATGTCCTGCTGGTAGTCCTTGCCGCGGCGCAGTCCGATGAAGGACCACAGCACGGCCTGAACCGTCTGGAAGAAATTGAGCTTGCGCGCCGTCGCGCGGGCATCCACGCGCGGCTCGGTCATACGCCCCCGCCCCCGCGCCTGCCGTGTCGTCCTTGCTGGCGGCCGTGCGACCGGCCACTTCAAAGAACGTGTACGACAGGGTGATGGTGGTCACCTCTTTCGGCAGCTTCGGGTCGACCACGAAGACCACCGGGAACTGACGCGTTTCGCGCGCCTTCAAGTCCTGCTGCGTGAAGCAGAAGCACTCGATCTTCTTGAAATACTGTCCTGCCGCCATAGGCGCGTAGCTCGGGATCGCCTGCCCGGCCATCTCGCGGTCCTGCTGGTTCGCGATCTCGTACGTGATCGTGGCCAGCTCGCCCGGATTCACGTCCATTGACGTCTGCACCGGCCGGAATCGCCACGGTCCATGGATGTTGGCGTCGAACACGATCCGGATGGTGCGCGATGTGTCCACCTGGGTGTTCTTGGCGAACTCGACCGCGTCATCGTCGATCCGGGTCAGGAAATTGATGCCCGTGACCTCGCAGATGGCCTTGTACATCGGCACCAGCGCATACCCAAAGCCAAACATGAGCACGATGATGACCGCAAGCTTGCCCAGCATGCGACGGTTGTCGCCTGCGGGGCCTGGCGTTTTTTCTTGCGGTGTCGTCATGGCGTGCCTTTAGCCGTAATAGACCTTCCTGAGGATGACCATCAGGAAGAATCCGATGGCGACCGCGGCAAGCAGCATGCCCAGTCGCCGGTTGTTGCGGCGTTGTTCCGGCGTCATTACTTGATCAGCGGAGGCGTCTCGAAGGTGTGGAACGGCGCGGGCGACGGCACCGACCACTCCAGGCCGCCGTCTTCGGCGCCCCACGGGTTCGCGGGCGCCGGTTCGCCCTTGCCGGCAAACGCCTTCAGCACGATGTAGAGGAACAGCAGCTGCGACAGGCCGAACCAGAAGGCGCCGATGGTGGCGATCTGATGGAAGTCGGTGAACTGCGCGGCGTAGTCGGCGTAACGACGGGGCATGCCGGCCAGGCCCAGGAAGTGCATCGGGAAGAAGGTGATGTTGAACGAGATCAGGGACGACCAGAAGTGCAGCTTGCCGAGCTTCTCGTCATACATGACACCCGTCCACTTCGGCAGCCAGTAATAGGTGCCGCCGAACAGCGAGAACAGCGAGCCGGCCACCAGCACGTAGTGGAAGTGGGCGACCACGTAATAGGTGTCCTGCACCTGGATGTCGATCGGCGCCACGGCCAGGATCAGGCCCGTGAATCCGCCCATCGAGAACACGAAGATGAAGCCGACCGCGAACAGCATCGGTGTTTCGAACGTCATGGAACCGCGCCACATCGTGGCCAGCCAGTTGAAGATCTTCACGCCGGTCGGCACGGCGATCAGCATCGTCGCATACATGAAGAAGAGCTGACCGGTGACCGGCATGCCGGTCGTGAACATATGGTGCGCCCACACGATGAAGGACAGGATGGCGATGGAAGACGTTGCATACACCATCGACGCGTAGCCGAACAGGCGCTTGCGGGCGAACACCGGCACGATGGCCGAGACGATGCCGAAGGCCGGCAAGATCATGATGTACACCTCGGGGTGCCCGAAGAACCAGAAGATGTGCTGGTACATGACCGGGTCGCCGCCGCCGGCCGCGTTGAAGAACGACGTGCCGAAGTGACGGTCGGTCAGGACCATGGTGATGGCGCCGGCCAGCACGGGCATGACGGCGATCAGCAGGTAGGCCGTGATCAGCCAGGTCCAGCAGAACAGCGGCATCTTCATCAGGGTCATGCCAGGGGCGCGCATGTTCAGGATCGTGACGACGATGTTGATGGCGCCCATGATGGACGATGCGCCCGCGATGTGCAGGGCAAAGATGGCCATGTCCATGCCGGGGCCCATCTGTACCGACAGCGGTGCGTACAGGGTCCAGCCGGCCGCGGTGGCGCCGCCAGGCACGAAGAACGACGCGCTCAGCAGGATGCCCACGACGGGCAGCAGCCAGAAACTGAAGTTGTTCATCCGGGCGAACGCCATGTCGGATGCGCCGATCTGCAGCGGGATCATCCAGTTCGCGAAGCCCACGAAGGCGGGCATGATCGCGCCGAACACCATGATGATGCCGTGCATGGTGGTGAACTGGTTGAACAGTTCGGGCTGGAAGAACTGGATGCCGGGCTCGAACAGTTCGGTGCGCAACAACAGGGCCAGCAGGCCGCCCATCATCAGCATCGTGAACGAGAAGATCAGGTACATCGTCCCGATGTCTTTGTGATTGGTTGCGAACAACCAGCGGCGCCACCCGGTCGGACGTGCGTGGGCGTGGTCGTCGTGCGCATGATCATGCCCGTGGGCGTGGTCGATCGCGGTGCTGCTCATGATGGCTCCTTGCTGCTCTGTACTGCTGTCATCGTGCGTGACGATGGACATCCATTCGAATACGAAACCTGACATCCCTGGCTATGCGGCCTTGGCGGCCGGCCGGAGCGATCAGCGGGCGGCTTTCAAATCGGCGGGTTGCACGACCGGATCGGTCCCTTTGCCCGCATTGCTCCAGGCATTGCGGGTATAGGTGATGACGGCAGCAAGTTCAGTGTCGGACAGATGGGCAAACGATGCCATTGCCGTTCCTGGACGTCCTTTCAGCAGTGTCTCGATCTGCCGGGCCTTGGGTCCGAGAACGGCGGCATCGCCATCCAGCGCCGGGAACGTGCCAGGCACGCCCTTCCCGGTCGCCTGATGACAGGCCACGCAATTCGAGGCAAAGACCGTCTGGCCGCGCGTCTTGAGCTCGTCGGCGGTCCAGACCTTGTTGGGGTCGTCGGCGAGAGCAGCCATCGCCTTCTTCTTTTCATCGACCCACTTTGTGTAATCTTCGGCGGACACGACCTTCACCACGATGGGCATGAAGGCGTGGTCCTTGCCACAGAGTTCGGCGCACTGACCGCGGAATTCGCCGATCTTTTCGGCGCGGAACCACGTGTCGCGCACGAAACCCGGGATCGCGTCCTGCTTGACGCCAAAGGAAGGCACCATCCAGGCGTGGATCACGTCGTTGGCGGTCGTGACGACACGGATTTTCTTGTCGACCGGCACCACCAGCGGGTTGTCCACTTCCATCAGGTAGTTGTCGCCCTTGGGCGCGGTGCCGTCGCGCTGCTCGGCCGGCGTGGCCAGGTTGGACAGGAAACCGATGCCCTCGCCTTCGCCGGTCAGGTAGTCGTAGCCCCATTTCCACTGGTAGCCGGTGGCCTTGACGGTCAGGTCGGCGTTGGTGGTGTCCTTCATCGCGACGACGGTCTTGGTCGCCGGAAGCGCCATGCCGATTACGATGACGAACGGAATGATCGTCCAGGCGATCTCGACGCCGATGCTTTCATGGAACGTGGCGGGCTTGGCGCCGCGCGATTTCCGGTGCGCCCAGATCGAATAGAACATCACGGCGAACACCGCGATGAAGATCACCAGACAGATCGCCAGCATCATCCAGTGCAGCCACTGGATCTGCGAGGCAATGCTCGTGACCGGCTCATGCAGGTTGAGTTGATTGACCTTCGGGCCGCCTACGCTGTCGTTGACCGCCAGCGCTGCGCTGCTGGCCAGCATGTTTGCGAACAAGGCTCCTACCCACCCACTCAACCACTTCTTCATGTCCGACCTCGAAGAACATCGTTTACTTTCAGGCAGTCGAGCCCCGGCTGCGTATCTCCTCGCAGCGCTCCCCCGGCCAACCACTAAATTAATTGTTATATGCGGTGTCTTAGCAGGTTAGTGCTTAGAACCGCCGGATTATACGGGTACGGGCGAAGCCGCAGCAAATGCGCTGCATGCCTCCTATCGCTCATCGTTTGACTGAACGTCCGATCGACGCCACGGATAGTCGGGTTTCCCCTGTAGCCAATTTGTGCGACCCCGCTCGCCAGGCATGACCATACGCCACTTCCAGCGTCAGGTGGATACGGCCGTCGGGTGCGCGCTGTGCATCGAGGGCGGCGGCCAGGCGATCGCGCCAGGCGCGCCCCGCCAGTCCGCGGCGCCGTCCGGCCGCCGGATTGCCCCCAGGCGGCGTACGTCCAGCAGCAGCGACGCCGGATCGTTATAGGTCAGGGTCAGGATTTCCTGGTCCATGACGGGATCGGCAAAGCCGCTTTCGATGAGCAGGTCGCCAAAGTCATGCATGTCGACGAATGGCGGCGTGGCTGTGTCCAGCCCCGCCTGGGCGACGGCATCGCGCAATTGTTTGAAGGTATTGGGACCCAGGCAGCTGAACATGACCAGTCCGCCAACCTTCAGGACCCGGCGCCATTCTTCGAGCACACGATGCGGTTCGGCATGCCAGTGCAAGGCCAGGTTGGACCACACCATGTCGAACTGTTCGGGCGGCAGGCCGGTGGCGGCCAGGTCGGCTTCAAGGAATTCCGGGGCAGCCGAACCGGCGCGGCCCACAAGGCCCATGACGCCTTGCCGCAGGCGGGCCACCGCCGAGGGCTGGTATTTGCGACGCGCATGGTCCAGCAAGGAAGGGCTCAGGTCGACACCGGTGTAGTGAGCAGCAGGATAGCGTTCGCGCAACAAGGGCAAGGCAGCGCCGGCGCCGCAACCGGCGTCGAGCAGCGCCGCGGGGTCCACGCGGATGTAGTCCAGGCGCTCGAGCATGCGCCGCGCGATTTCTCCGTACAGGAATTGCGCTTCTTCAAGGTCGCCGCGGCGATCGAACTGGCGCACGACATGCTGGCCGACCAGGGGCAAGGCGGGAAGCCGACCGACGGAGGCCGCGGCGGGCATGGATGTTTCTGTCATTGCGGGTAGGCACACGTATCAAGGGAGTCTTTACACTACGGCAGAGCATCGGGTGGACTGCGCCGCCCGCTCATCATGCCATGGCTCGCCACGGCCCACGTCCACTGTACTCCGCCACGCCTGCACGCTCGCACCCTTCATGCCCAAGCCGCCGCCTTGGTTTTCCTTGCCGCGCTGGCCGACGCCCCGTTTTCCGGGCGCCGGGCGGTGGCGCGCCCGTGCCGCCGACGCATTGTCGATCGCGCGTGCCCGGCTGCCGACCGACTGCCCCCTGTGCAGCGCGCCAGCGCAGGGCGGCACCCTGTGCCGGGCGTGTGATGCCGAGGTCACGGGCTTGCTGCGCAGCGCGCCCGGAACGGGCATGACCTGGCGCTGCCAGCGGTGCGCGCTGGCCCTGCCCGAACACGATAGCCCCTGCCCCGATTGCGCGGGCCGGGACACGGCGTTCGACCGGACCGTGATTGCGCTGGATTACGTTCCGCCGGCCGACGCGCTTATCTTGCGTATGAAAGCGGGTCGCCATTATGCCGAGGGCGACCTGCTCGGCAATCTGCTGGCCGAGGCCATCCGCCATGACGGCCGCGGGCTGCCGCCTGGTACGGTGCTGCTGCCGGTGCCCGCCAGCCGGGCGGCCTTGCGTGCACGGGGCTTCAATCCCGCCGCCGAGATTGCTCGCGCGCTGGGCCGCGACCTGGGGTTGCCGGTGCACCACGATTGGCTGGCGCGCACCCGGCAGCAGGCGCAGCAGCACACGCTGGGCCGGCTGGAACGCCGGGAGGCCGCGCAGGGCCTGTATGCTTGCGCACCCGCCGTGCGTGGCACGCATCTGGGGATCGTCGACGACGTCATGACGACCGGCAGCACGCTGCATGAGATCGCGTTGGCGCTGAAGGCGGCCGGGGCGGCCAGCGTGACCGCGCTGGTGGCGGCGCGCACGCCGCATCCCCCGATGACGAAACGGTCGCGCGGCCGGATATTCGCAAGGCAGGGGCGAATTTTCGCAGACAACGTGAATAACGATTTCGAACCATTTCAAAACCCGATGATCCCGCCGACTTTCGACCGCTTCTGGTCTACCTTAACGGTCACGCACAGGCCTCTCCTGGAACACCATGGCTGATTTTCCTAACGCGCCCGATCGCTCTGGCGACCCCGCGTCCCCGTCCCGTCCCCTGCCCCGCCGCGCGCGCTGGCCGTGGCTCGTGGCGCTTCTGCTCATTCTTGCCGCAGTCGGCTGGTGGTGGTGGCATGGGCGGACGACCCAGGAAGCAGCCCCTGGCGCCACCGGCGCGTCCCGCGCCTCGGGTGCGCGCGGGCCACGGGCGCCGGGTGCCGGCGGCCCGCCGGGGGCGGCCGGCGCGGGCGCCTTCGCGACACCTCCGATTCCGGTCAAGGCTGAAGCGGCCCGATCCGAAAACCTGGATGTCTTCATCAAGTCGCTGGGCACGGTCACGTCCTTCAATACGGTCACGGTGCGCAGCCGGGTCGACGGCGAACTGATGAAGGTCCTGTTCAAGGAAGGCCAGCGGGTCAAGGCGGGCGATCTGATCGCGCAGATCGATCCACGCGCCTACCAGGTCGCCTTGTCGCAGGCGCAAGGCACCTTGCAGCAGAATCAGGCCCAGCTGGAGAATGCCCGGAAGGATCTGGACCGGTACCAGACCCTATTCTCGCAGGATTCGATTGCCCGCCAGCAGGTGGATACGCAGGCCGCGCTGGTCCGCCAGTACGAAGGCACGCTCAAGACCAACCAGGCAGCCGTCGACAACGCCAGGCTGCAGCTCGACTACACGCGCGTCACGGCGCCGATCGCCGGCCGGGTCGGCCTGCGCCAGGTGGACCAGGGCAACCTGGTGCGCAGCAGCGATACCAATGGCCTGGTCATCATCACCCAGACGCAGCCCATTTCCGTGATTTTCACCATTGCCGAATCCGACCTGCCGCGCGTCTTGCAGCAGTTGCGCGGCGGCAATCGGCTGGCGGTCGAAGCGTACGACCGCGCCGACCTGGTCAAGATCGCCGACGGCGTGCTGGACACGCTGGACAACCAGATCGACGTGACCACGGGTACCGTCAAGATGAAGGCGCGGTTCGACAACAAGGACGAATCCCTGTTTCCGAACCAGTTCGTCAATGCGCGCCTGCACGTGCGCACGCTCAAAGACGCCACCGTCATCCCGACCGCCGCCGTGCAGCGTGGCACCCCTGGCACCTTCGTCTATGTGGTCAAGCCCGACAATACGATTGACGTGCGGGTGATCAAGCTGGGGCAACCCAACGGCGAACGGGTCGCGGTCACCGAAGGCCTGGCGCCGGGTGAAAAAGTCGTGGTCGAAGGCGTGGACCGGCTGCGCGCGGGCGCCAAGGTCGACGTGGTGACCGGCGCGGCCGAGGTGCCGGCGGCCGCGGGCAGCCAGTTGCAGCGCAGCGGTGAAGGCGGTCCCCGCCCTAACCGCGGACAGACGCCGAGACCCTGATGAATCCGTCCCGGCTTTTCATCCTGCGCCCCGTCGCCACGACCCTGGCGATGATCGCGCTGTTGCTGGCGGGGCTGATCGCGTATCGGCTGCTGCCGGTGTCGGCCCTGCCCGAGGTGGACTACCCGACGATCCAGGTGACGACGCAATATCCGGGCGCGAGTCCGGATGTGATGACGTCGCTCGTGACCGCGCCGCTCGAACGCCAGTTCGGGCAGATGCCGGGCCTGAACCAGATGTCGTCGATCAGTTCGGGCGGCGCGTCGGTGATCACGCTCAAGTTCAATCTGGACCTCGCGTTGGATATTGCCGAGCAGGAAGTGCAGGCCGCGATCAACGCCGGGTCCAACCTGCTGCCCAGCGACTTGCCGGCCCCACCTATCTACAACAAGGTGAACCCGGCCGACACGCCGGTGCTGACGCTCGCGATTTCGTCGCCCACGCTGCCGCTGTACAAGGTGCGCGACCTGGTCGACACCCGCATGGCGCAAAAGATCGCGCAGGTATCGGGCGTCGGTCTGGTCAGCATTGCCGGGGGCCAGCGGCCCGCGGTGCGGATCCGCGCCAACCCACAGGCACTGGCTGCCTACGGTCTGAATCTGAGCAACGTGCGCACCGCGATCACGGGCGCCAACGTCAATCAGCCCAAGGGCAACTTCGATGGCCCGAGCCGCGCGACCACGCTGGACGCGAATGACCAGCTCAAGACCATCGACCAGTATCGCAACCTCATCATCTCGTACCAGAACAACGCGCCGCTGCGCCTGTCGGACGTGGCCGAAACGGTCGAAGACGCCGAGAACACGCGCCAGGCCGCATGGGCCAATGGCAAGCCGGCGATCCTGATCAATGTGCAGCGCCAGCCTGGCGCCAACGTGATCGATGTCGTGGACCGCATCCGCAAGCTGCTGCCCGACGTGCAGGCTGGCCTGCCGAGCACGCTGGACGTGGCGGTGCTGTCGGACCGGACCGAGACCATCAAGGAATCCGTGCGGGACGTGCAGTTCGAATTGCTGCTGGCGATCGCGCTGGTGGTGATGGTGACCTTTGTGTTCCTGCGGAACCTGACTGCCACGCTGATTCCAAGCGTGGTCGTGCCGCTGTCCCTGATCGGCACTTTCGGGATCATGTATCTGGCCGGGTTCAGCGTGAACAACCTGACGCTGATGGCGCTGACCGTGGCGACCGGCTTCGTGGTCGACGATGCCATCGTGATGATCGAGAACATCGCGCGCTATCTGGAAGAGGGCGAGACGCCGCTGCATGCCGCGCTCAAGGGCGCCGCGCAGATCGGCTTCACGCTGATCTCGTTGACCGTGTCGCTGATTGCCGTCCTGATTCCACTGCTGTTCATGGGCGATGTGATCGGCCGCCTGTTCCGCGAATTCGCGATCACGCTGGCGGTGTCCATCCTGATCTCATTGGTGATCTCGCTGACGCTGACGCCCATGATGTGCGCCAAGTTCCTCAAGCACATTCCCGAAGAACGGCAGACGCGTTTCTACCGCAAGAGCGGCGCCGTGTTCGACCGCATCATCGCGGGCTACGACCGGATGCTGCAGCGTGTCTTGGCGCATCAGCCGCTGACGCTGCTCGTGGCGCTGGCGACCCTGCTGTTGACTGCCTTGCTGTACGTGATCATTCCAAAGGGGTTCTTTCCGCTGCAGGATACGGGCGTGATCCAGGCCATTACCGAGAGCTCGCAATCGGTGTCCTTCTCGGCCATGGCCCAGCGTCAGCAGGCGGCGGCCAAGGTCATTCTTGACGATCCGGATGTCGAAAGCCTGTCGTCCTTCATCGGTGTCGATGGCAACAATCCCACGCTCAACAGCGGACGCATCCAGATCAATCTGAAGACGCGCGGCGAACGGTCGGACACCGCGCCCGCCATCATCAAGCGGCTGCAGGACGCGCTGCATGACGTGCCCGACATCAAGCTCTACATGCAGCCGGTGCAGGACCTGACGATCGAAGATCGCGTCAGCCGGACGCAGTACCAGTTCACCCTGCAGGACCCCGACCTGGCGCATCTGGGCGTATGGACCCGCAAGCTGGTCGAACAGCTGGCGACGCTGCCCCAGCTGGCCGATGTGAACCATGACTTGCAGGACCAGGGGCTGCAGACCTATATCGAGATCGATCGCAATGCCGCGTCACGGCTGGGCATCACGGCCACCACGATCGACGCGGCCTTGTACGACGCACTCGGGCAGCGGCTGATTTCGACCATCTTCACGCAGTCGAATCAGTATCGCGTCGTGCTGGAAGTGCAGCCGCAGTTCCGCCAGGATCCGTCGTCGCTGTCGCAGATCCACGTGGCGGCGGCCGACGGCAAGCAGGTGCCGCTGACCAATATCGTGAAGGTGTCGGAACGCAATACGCCGCTGGCGATCAGCCACCTGGGGCAGTTCCCGTCGGCCACGGTGTCATTCAACCTGGCCCCGGGCGCGTCATTGAGCGGCGCGGTGGAAGCGATCCTGAAGGCGGAGCAGGACATCGGCATGCCGACGGCGATCCAGACCCGATTCCAGGGTGCGGCGCAGGCCTTCCAGACCTCGCTGGACAGCACCCTGCTCCTGATCATCGCGGCCATTGCGACCATGTATATCGTGCTGGGGGTGCTGTATGAAAGCTACATCCACCCGATCACGATCCTGTCGACCTTGCCGTCGGCCGGCGTGGGCGCCCTGCTCGCCCTCATGATCGCGGGCAGCGATCTGGACATGATCGGCATCATCGGGATCATCCTGCTGATCGGCATCGTGAAAAAGAACGCGATCATGATGATCGACTTCGCGCTGGACGCGGAACGCAAGCAGGGCATGAGCCCGCGCGACGCCATTCACCAGGCCGCGCTGCTGCGCTTTCGTCCCATCCTGATGACGACGCTGGCCGCCCTGTTCGGCGCGGTGCCGCTGATGCTCAGTACCGGCACCGGCGCGGAGCTGCGTCAGCCGCTGGGCCTGGTGATGGTGGGCGGCCTGCTGGTCAGCCAGGTGCTGACACTGTTCACCACGCCGGTGATCTACCTGATGTTTGATCGCCTGGGACAGCGGGTGCGGGACCGCCGCGCGCGCAAGGAAGGCATGCCGGTGACCGGAGACCAGGCGGCATGAACCTGTCGGCGCCCTTCATCATGCGGCCGGTGGCGACCGCGCTGCTGACGCTGGCCATCGTGCTGGCGGGCGTGCTTGCGTTCCTGATGCTGCCGGTGGCGCCCCTGCCGCAGGTCGACTATCCGACCATCTCGGTATCGGCCAGTCTGGCGGGCGCCAACCCCGAAACCATGGCGTCGAGTGTGGCGACGCCGCTGGAGCGGGCGCTAGGCAGCATTGCCGGGGTCAGCGAAATGACGTCGAGCAGTTCGCAGGGATCCACCCGGATCACGCTGCAGTTCGACCTGAGCCGCGACATCGATGGTGCGGCGCGCGACGTGCAGGCCGCGATCAACGCGGCGCGCAGCATGCTGCCTTCGGCCCTGCGCAGCAATCCCACCTACACGAAACGCAATCCGTCGTCGGCGCCGGTCATGGTGCTGGCCATGACCAGCAAGACGCTGGACCAGGGCCAGTTGTACGACGTCGGCTCGACCATCATGGCGCAGCGGATCGCGCAGATCAAAGGCGTGGCCGAAGTGCAGGTGGGCGGCAGTTCCTTGCCCGCCGTGCGGATCGAACTCAATCCCAATCTGCTGAACCAGTACGACATTCCGCTGGACACCGTGCGGCAGGCGGTCACCGGCGCCAATGCCAATGGTCCGAAAGGCGTCCTTGAGAACGACACCACGCATTGGCAGGTCGCGACCAACGGGCAGTTGCGCAAGGCCGCCCAGTACCAGGAACTGGTCGTTGCGTATCGCAACAATGCCGCCGTGCGGCTGAGCGACGTCGCGCGGGTCGAGGATTCGGTCGAAGACCTGTTCCAGATGGGCTTCTACAACAACCAGCGGGCGATCCTGCTGGTGGTAAGCCGGCAGGCCAATGCAAACATCATCGAGACGGTGGATCGGATTCGCGATGCCCTGCCGCAAATGCGGTCGATGCTGCCGGGCGACGTGGAACTGACGGTGGCGCAAGACCGCACGCCCAGCATCCGGGCATCCCTGGCCGAAGCCGAACACACGCTGATCATTGCCGTGGGGCTGGTGATCATGGTGGTGCTGCTGTTCCTGCGCAATGGGCGCGCGGCCCTGATCCCGAGCGTGGCCGTGCCGGTGTCGCTGATCGGCACCTTCGTCGTCATGTGGCTGTGTGGCTATTCGCTCAACACCATGTCGCTGATGGCGCTGATCGTGGCGACCGGTTTCGTGGTGGACGACGCCATCGTGGTGCTGGAAAACATCTCCCGGCATATCGAGGAAGGCATGTCCCCGCTGCGGGCCGCGCTCAAAGGCGCACGCGAGGTCGGATTCACCGTGCTGTCCATGAGCCTGTCATTGATCGCCGTGTTCATCCCCATTCTGTTGATGGGCGACATCGTCGGCCGGCTGTTCCGTGAATTCGCGGTCACGCTGTCGGCCGCGATTCTGGTGTCGCTGGTGGTGTCGCTCACCCTGACGCCCATGATGTGCGCGCGGCTGCTGAAAACGCCCGCGCAAACCCGTCAAACGGGCCGCGTGTCGCGGGCCTTGGGCCGCTTCTTCGATGCCTTGCTGCGCGGCTACGATCGCAGCCTTGCCTGGGCCTTGAAGCACTCCTTGCTGACCGTAGTCGTGCTGGCCCTGACCGTGGGGCTGAACGTGTACCTGTACGTGAAAGTGCCCAAGGGCTTCTTTCCGCAGCAGGACACCGGGCAATTGATGGGTTTCGTGCGCGCCGACCAGGGCACGTCGTTCCAGGCCATGGGCCCGAAGCTGGAATATTTCCGCAAGGTCGTGCTGTCGGACCCGGCGGTGGAAAGCATGGTGGGCTACAGCGGCGGACGCGGTGGCAGCAACTCCAGTTTCATGATGATCCAGCTGAAGCCCATCACGCAGCGCAAGGAAAATGTCGACCAGGTGATCGCACGGCTGCGCATGCGGCTGTCGAACATTGCCGGGGCGCAGATGTTCATGGTGCCGAACCAGGACATCCGGATCGGCGGGCGATCGTCACGATCGTCCTACCAGTACACGTTGATGGCATCGGAACTGTCGGCGCTGCGCGAGTGGATGCCCAAGGTGCAGCAGGCATTGTTGAAAATGCCCGAGCTGGCCGATGTGGATACCGACATCGAAGACAAGGGCCAGCAGATCTCCTTGCAGATCGATCGTGAGACGGCCACGCGGCTGGGGGTGGACATGTCGACCATTGCGGCGGTGTTGAACAACTCGTTCACGCAGCGGCAGGTTTCGGTGATCTACAACACCCTCAATCAATACCGGGTGGTCATGGAAGTGGACCAGCGCTACGCGCAGAACGCCGATGCGCTCAGCAAGGTGTTCGTGATCACGGCCGCGGGCACGCGCGTGCCGCTGTCGGCCTTTGCAAAATGGCAGACGACCAACGCGCCGCTGAGCGTGCAGCACGACAGCCAGTTCGTGGCGGACACCATCTCGTTCAACCTGGCGCCGGGCGTGTCGCTGGGCCAGGCCACTGCCGCCATCGAGCAAGCCATTGCGCGCATCAGCCTGCCCACCACCGAAATCCAGGCGGGCTTTGCCGGCAGCGCAAAGGCGCTGCAGTCGACGCTGAGTGCGCAGCCCTGGCTGATCCTGGCGGCGCTGGTCACGATGTATCTGGTCCTGGGCATTTTGTACGAAAGCTATATCCATCCGCTGACCATCCTGTCGACCTTGCCGTCGGCGGGCATTGGCGCGCTGCTGGCCCTGATGGTGCTCGGCAAGGAATTCACGCTGATCGCGTTGATCGGGGTATTCCTGCTGATCGGGATCGTGAAGAAAAACGCCATCATGATGGTGGATTTCGCGCTGGATGCCGAACGGCGGCTGGGGCTGTCACCGCGCGAAGCCATCTATCAGGCGTGTCTGATGCGTTTCCGGCCCATCCTGATGACGACGATGGCCGCCATGCTGGGCGCCCTGCCGCTGGTGCTGAGCACTGGCGCCGGCGCCGAACTGCGCCAGCCGCTGGGCATCACGATCGTGGGCGGCCTGTTCCTGAGCCAGTTGCTGACCCTGTACACCACGCCCGTGGTCTATCTCTACCTTGACCGCATGCGCCATTGGGCGCACCGGCGCTGGGGCACGCCCGCGCCTGCCCTGCCGCTCCCTGGAGGCAATCTATGAAGCAGCCCTTGACCGTGGCGCCGCGTTCCATCGTGAACGCCCGCGTGCTCCGGCCATCGCGCCCCGCCACCCTGAATCTGCTGGCCGGACTGACCCTGGCCGCCCTGCTTGCCGGATGCGCCGTTGGACCGGACTACCATCGGCCCACCGCGCCAACCGGCATCGAATTCAAGGAAACCGAAGGCTGGAAAGCCGCCCAACCCAGCGACGACATCACGCGCGGCGCCTGGTGGGAGATCTACAACGACCCGGTTCTGAACCGGTTGATGCCGCAGGTCGAGGCCGCCAACCAGACACTGGCGCAATCCGAAGCGCAGTATCGGCAGGCTATCGCGGTGCTGCGCGGTACGCGTGCCGCCGAATTGCCGACGCTGAGCGGCAACGTGTCAGCCACGCGCAGCGGCAACGGCGTCAGCAGCGGCACGACGACCACCACGACCGGCACCGGCGTCGGTACCGGTGTCGGCACCGGCACCGGAACGGGAACCGGCACCACGATCATCAGCACACCCAGCAGCAGTTCCAGTATCCGCAACCAGTTCAGCACCAGCCTGAGCGCGAGTTGGGAAGTCGATCTGTGGGGCCGCATCCGCCGGGGCGTCGAAGCCGATTCGGCCAGCGTCCAGGCCAGCGCCGCCAATCTGGCCGCCGCCCGCCTGAGCGCCCAATCCACCCTGGCCCGCAACTACTTTCAGCTGCGGGTGATGGACGAACAGAAGCGCCTGCTCGAAGCCACGATCAAGGTGTACGAGCGGTCGCTGCGGCTGAACGAAAACCGGTATGACGTCGGCGTCAGCGCGCGGGCCGACATCGTCCAGGCGCGGGCGCAACTGGAAGGCGCGCGGGCGCAGGCCATCGATCTGGACTGGCAACGCGCGCAGCTGGAACACGCCATCGCGATCCTGACCGGCCAGCCGCCGTCGAACTTCGCGATCGCGCCGGCGCCATTGAACACCGCGCTGCCCGATGTGCCGGTCGGCCTGCCCTCGGAACTGCTCGAGCGGCGTCCGGACATTGCGGCCGCCGAACGCAACGTGCAGGCCGCCAACGCCCGCATCGGCGTCGCCAAGGCGGCGTACTTCCCGACCCTGACTCTGTCGGCCAGCGGCGGCTATCGCAACTCCACCTTTGCGGATTGGCTGACGGCGCCTGCGCGGTTCTGGTCGCTGGGACCGGCCCTGGCCGCGCCTTTGTTCGACGGAGGCCTGCGCCGCGCGCAGGTGTCCCAGAACGAAGCCGCCTATGATGCGCAGGTGGCGGCATACCGGCAGACCGTGCTGACCGCCTTGGGTGAAGTCGAAGATAATCTGGTTCAATTGCGGGTGCTGGCCGACGAACAGGTGGTGCAGCAGCGCGCCCTGGATGCCGCGCGCGAATCGTTGCGATTGACAACCAACCAGTTCGAAGCCGGCATTATCGACTTCCTCAGCCTGGTCACCGTCCAGACGACGGCGCTGAACAATGAGCGCACGAACCTGACGCTGCTCGGCAACCGCCTGACCGCCAGCGTGGCGCTGATCGCCGCCATTGGCGGCGGGTGGGACCAGGATCTCGCGCCTCCCGTCAAACCCCGACCCCAGGACTGATCGTGTTCCACGTCGTACTCGTCTCGCCAGAGATTCCGCCCAATACGGGCAACGCCATCCGCCTGGCAGCCAACACCGGGGTGCAGTTGCACCTGGTGAGGCCACTGGGCTTCGAACTTGACGACGCCAGATTGCGACGCGCCGGCCTGGACTATCACGAGTGGGCCGCGGTCAAGGTGCACGACACCTTTGCCGACGCCATGGCCGCAACCGGCGCCTGGCCCGAGCGGCGGTTCGCCTTTACGACCAAGGGATCGCGTTCGTTTGCGGGCGTGGCGTTCGAACCGGGCGATGTGCTGGTGTTCGGAAGCGAGACGGCCGGTTTGAAGCCCGAGGTGCGCGATACCTTCGCGGAAAACCAGCGGCTGCGGTTGCCCATGCAGCCCGGGCAGCGCAGCCTGAATCTGTCGAACTCGGTTGCCGTGGTGGTGTTCGAAGCGTGGCGGCAGCAGGGGTATCCGGGCGGGGTGTAAGCGCTGCGCCGCTAGGGCACGCGCCCATGACATCGGCCGCGGCCCAGGCCGCGTGCCGGCATCGCATTCCCCGGACCAGGCGCCCCCGCCGGCTTGACCGGCTTATTCTTCCTCGGCGCCGTCCACTGGCTTGCCGTTGACCAGCACGGCTTCGATCACACGTCCTTTGCCGACCGACAGCGGCACCGCGCGGCCTTCGACGCGGATGGTGTCACCGACCGCCAGGCCCAGCCGCGCAAAGCCGTGCGGCTTGGTGTGAACGAAATCGCCGGTGTCCAGCACCACGCCATTGGGTTCGCCGTGGCGTGCATAGTTCAGACGCACGATCTTGCCTTCGACCGGTCCTTCGAACGCCACCGCCGGGACCGGCTTGCCGTCCACCGTGACCAGCCGCTCGAAGCGATACACGGTGTGCACCGCCTCCCCCTTGGGGGACGGCCCTTCTTCGATGCCTTCGATCACCACGGTCTGGCCTGCCTTCACGCCGGTAAAGCGCGAAGCGGCGCCGTCGTCATGGCGATCGAATACGAACTGGGTGGAAATGCCATCGGTGTCGATCAGCACGCCTTCGATCCCACCTTTCGGGCTGTAGATCAGGTGGCTGAACCGTCCTTCGACGGACCAGATGTCAACGGTGTCATGGGTAGGTTTTGGCATAAGAATGTCCTTGTCATGCAGTAATGGAAGTGCCGCTGCGCAAGCATTCGGCGGCGCACTCGTGCAGCGGCGCGGCGGTGTCGGCTCTCATGGCAGGGTGGCTGCCGGAGGGACGGCGGGTGTCAGGGGCAAAGCGGCTGCCGGGAGTGTCGCAACCGCCGGGCGGGCCCCAGGGGGAACGTCTTCCCGAGACGGATTGGGATGGCGGGTTTCCGGCATGGCAACTGCGAACAGGATCAGGGCGGCGGCGGCAACGGCGGCCAGTACCAGGAACGCCGTGGAGTATCCGGACACATGCGCGATGGTGCCGGCCAACAGATTGCTCAGGGCAGCGCCCAGTCCCACACACGCCGCGCCAATGCCCAACGCAAAACTGAAGTGCCCGCTGCCCCGCGTGAGGTCGCCGATCATCAAGGTCAGCATCACCCCGAACACACCCGCGCCAATGCCGTCCAACACCTGCAAGGAAAGCAAGGCGGCAGGGCTGTCGGCCAGCAGATACAGCAGGCCGCGGATCGGCAGCACCGCAAAGCCCACCAGAAAGATCGGCTTGCGCGGCAGGCGCGGCGCGTACCGGCCCACGGCCAGTCCGATCGGGATGGTGACCAATTGCGTGATGATTACGCCACCGGACAACCACACCGTGGCCGACGTGCCAGCTTGCGTGCCGACTTTTGCGCGACCAGCGTCAGCATGGCGGCGTTGGCCAGGTGGAACAGGAACGCGCTGGCGAGCAAGGTGACCAGGCGGCGGCCGAACCAGCGGGGGCCGGCGGGGGTGGGGGTCAGGGTATCGGTGGGGGTAGCGGTGGGGGTAGCGATGGGGGCTGCGGTGGAAGCAGCGGTGGGAGCAGCGATGAGGGCTGCGGTGGGGGCAGCGATGGGGGTAGCGATGGGGGCTGCGGTGGGAGCAGCGGCGGGGGCTGCGGTGGGAGCAGCGGTGGGGGCCGCGGTGGGAGCAGCGGTTGCTATGGATGCCGCTGGCGTAGCGACGTCCGCGCCACGCGCCAGGCGCACGTCGATGTCCTGGCGCCGGATCATGATCGCGGCGGCAATGGTGGGCACGGCCATGGCCACGGCGTAGAAGAACATCGCGTGCGGTCCGTAATACTTGCCGACCAGGCCGGTACCGAACGCCCACACCAGGGTGCCCGCGGCAGTGATCGCCGCGTTGCGTCCGATGCGCGCGTCCATGCCTTGCCGGCCGACCATGCCGAGGCTGGTGGAGGCGATCGCCGGCGCGACCAGGGTGCCGGCGGCGGCGATGATGGATTGCCCAACCAGGATCACGGCATAGCCGGGCCAATTGGCCATTACCACCAGGCAGGCCGCGATCAGCGCAATGGCGGCGGCCACCCAGCGCGGCTTGTTCGGCACCCGGTCGATCAGCGCGCCGGCCGGTGCCTGCACGATCAGCGCGACCAGGGCCGACACGAACATGACGGTGCCGATGCGCTGCGGATCCCAGGCCAGCGTGCCGGCCATGAAGACGACCAGGAACGGCCCGACGCCGCCCTGGATGTCGGGCGCGAAAAAGGCCAGCAGGTCCAGGGCGCGCAGGCTGCGGCGTGCGGGAATGGCGGCAGTCATGGCGCGGCGGGAGGTGGCGGCGCATCGGCGGCCGGGGTGCCTAGAGGTGGTCGAACGCCTGCGCCTGCCACATCCCCGTTAAGCGGTCGCGGCGGGTGCCGCGCACGGCTGGATGCAGGGAGCCGCTCACGGCTTGCGGCCGGGTGCCGCGCACGGCTTGCGGCGGGGTGCCGCGCACCGCTGGCGGCAGGGTGCCGCTCACGGCTTGCGGCGGGGTGACGCTCACGGCTTGCGGCGGGGTGCCGCTCACGGCTGGCGGCGGGGTACCGCGCATGGCTGGCGGCGGGCCGAACACATCGCGCAGGCTGTCGGCGCTTGCGCCAAGCTGCGTGGCTTCCAGGGCGGCGCCGTGCTTGCCGCGCGTGCCCCAGCCGACGGCATACAACCCGCTACCCACCGTCAACTGACCGGCCAGGCTTGCGCCGATGTGCGGCGGAAATCGCACGATGGTGTGGTCGGACAGCACCACGCCATGGGCATCGCCCCGGTCGTTGTACAACAGCCGCTCGATCTTGCCGCTGGCCGACAGCGCGGCCAGCGCACCCGGTTCACGCGGCGGCCGCGGAACGCCTTCGGGAGGCCGATCGGTCACCGTCCGGCCATTGGCGGACAGCGACTGCGCACGCATTACCGGCACGCCTGGCGCGCGCCATCCGGTCACCTGGATGGTGTCGCCCACCTTGGCCAGCCCGGTCACGTCGTCCGCAAGATGCGGGGGAAACGCGACCTGAGTGCCATCAGCCAGCACGATGCCGTCGGCGTCGCCATTGGGATTGACGAGCCAGTGCTGGATGCGGCCGGACGTCACTTGGGTGGCCTCGTCAGCCGGGCGCCGCGCGCGAGGCGGCGGGGGCGGCGCGGGTCGGGTGGATGCGGCCGAGGGCGGAACCGGCGCCATATCTCTTGGCGCTGGCGCGACCTGGGCCTGGACGACCTGGGCCTGGACCACCTGGGCCTGGACGGTATGCGCCGTCAGCAGGCAGGCGGCGATGAGTAAGGGCAGGCGTGGCGACATGGCGGCTCCGTGGGTAAGGTGCTCTTCCTATACACGGATCGTGCCAGCTTGCGATTCCTTGTGAATCAAGCACTTAGCTGTGATACGGCCTCGCCATGTGGATGTTTTCCGGACAGCTGGCGTCCTATGAGCGGACAGGTGTCCGTCCGGCGTTCATTCCAGCCCATAGGCCGTCAGCTTCCGATACAGCAGTTGACGGTGGATGCCGAGCCGGCGCGCGGCCTCGGCGCGATTGCCATTGGCCTGCGCCAGTGCATGCACGATCATCAGCCGTTCCACCTTCTCGACCACGTCCGGCAATTCGGCGTCCAGCCAGCTGGCCGGCAGCGCATCGGCACCCATGGCGCGACGCGTGCCCAGTTCCAGATCAGCGACACCGATGACCGCATGGCGCGACAAGGCATGGCTGCGCGCCATGACGTTGCGCAATTCCCGTACGTTGCCGGGCCATGCATGGCGAAGCAACTGCTGGGCGGCGTCCGCCGTCAGCGCCTTGGCCGGCATGCCTTCCGCGCGGGCCGCCAGCCGTAGGAAGTGTTCGGCCAACGGCAGGATGTCGGCCAGGCGTTCGCGCAGCGGGGGCAGGCGCACGGTCAGCACGTCGAGCCGGTACAGCAAGTCTTCGCGGAAGCGGCCTTCGCGCACCGCCGCAGCCAGGTCGTGATGCGTTGCTGCGATCACCCGCACGTCGACCTTGACGGGCCGGTGGCTGCCAAGCGGCGTGATCTCGCCTTCCTGCAAGGCCCGCAGCATCTTGGCCTGCACGTCGAGCCGCATGTCGCCGATCTCATCGAGCAACAGCACGCCGCCGTCGGCTGCGCGAAAACATCCTGGCCGATCACCGGTCGCACCCGTGAACGCGCCACGCACATGGCCGAACAGTTCGCTTTCGAGCAGGTCTTTGGGGATGGCCGCGCAGTTGAGCGCAACGAACGGGCGCCCTGCCCGGCTCGAATGCCGATGCAAGGCGCGCGCGGCCATTTCCTTTCCGGTGCCGGTTTCGCCATGAAGCAGCACGGGCTGCGTGCTGCCGGCTGCCAGTCCGATGCGCTTGTGCACCTCGCGCATGGCAGGGCTGATGCCGATCAGATCGCCGGTATCGTCATCGTCCGGGGCGCCATCGCCGGGGTGCCCCTCCCCCGAAGCCGCGGTGCGAACCTGCAACGCGCGGTGCAGCACGTCGCGCACGGCATCCCGGCTGATGGGTTTGGTCAGGTGATCGAAGGCGCCCAGGCGCATCGCGTCGATCGTGTTGCCCGCGCTCGAAAATGCCGTCAGCACGATGACAGGAGTCAAAGCCCGCATCCGCGCCTGCATGGCCGCCAATGTCTGCAGGCCGTCCATGCCAGGCATCCGATGATCAAGGAATACCGCATCGGCCTGCTCGCGCGTAAGCAGGTGCAGCGCATCCGGGCCGCTTGCCGCCAGCATGACCGCATGCCCCAGCCCTTCCAGGGTTTCGGCCAGGGTCTCGCGAAAGGCATCGTCATCATCGACGATCAGGACGCGCGCCATGGCAGCTCCACGTCAAATCGCGCACCTGGATCCAGGAATACGTAATGCACGTCGCCTCCATGTGCCAACGCCACTTCGCGGGTCAGGGCCAGACCGAGCCCGGTGCCGTCGGCGCGGCCGGTGGCGAAGGGTTCGAACAGGGAAACCTGCAGGGATTCCGGAATGCCGGGCCCGGTGTCGTCGACACGAATCACCAGCGTGCCGGCATCCCCGGGCTTGCCGGATGAATGCGCCGGCAGCCCGGACGCCGTATCCGACGACTCGGCGGATGACAGCGTCAGAGACGATGGCCTGGAAGGCTGGGACCCTGGCTGAGTCTGCCTGAACGCCGACAGCCGCACGGTCCCGCCCGACGGCGTGTGCCGAACCGCGTTGTCGAGCAGATTGTCGATGGCGCGCGCCATGTGCATCGGATCGAACACTGCGGTGGCGGGCGCGCCTGGCATCAGGATCAGTTGCACCCCCGACGTTGCGGCCCGCGCCGACACCGTGGCAAGCCGATCCGCCAGCCACGCGTCCAGGGCGACCACGTCGGTTGCGAGCGTGATCGGCTGCACCAGCGCCAGCAGGCTATGCACCAGCCCGTCCAGCCGGTCGATCTGCCCGACAATGGCCTGCAGGGCTTGCCCCTGCCGGTCCGGCGCGGCGTGCAAGGCGTTCTCGGCCTTGAGCCGCATGGTTGCGATGGGGTTGCGGATCTCGTGCGCGATGCCCGCGGTCATGCGGCCCAGCGCAGCCAGCCGTTGATCCCGATGACGCTGCTGCGCAGCCGCCCGCAGCGTCGTGCGCGCTTCGTCGAAGCGCAGCCGGTAATGGTTGAAACTGTCAACGATACGGTCCAGTTCGCTGACGCCGGTGCGGGTCAATTCGGGCATCGCACCGCCATCGGCGTGCGCCTGCACGAGGCGTGCTTCAAGCCGCTGCACATGACGCAGGCCCCGCAACAGGATCGCACCCAGCCACAGACCCGACACCACCACCAGCACCAGCAATCCGGCCAGCCCCGCGCGCAGGCTGTCCTGCGCGGCCAGTGCGCCGCCATGACTGCGCGTCATGGTCCACGCCGCCAGATCGTCGTTGGCGGCTGGCAGCGGGCACGCGGTGACGATCAGCGCTTCGCGGCTGCCGCGCACGACATCGGTCTGCGTCTGGCGCGTGCGCACGGCCCGCTCGGCCATTTCGGTGATCAGCGGCTGTTCGGCCTCGGGCACGTCCCGTTTGACGCTGCTGCCTTCATAAGTCGGATACGCATAGGCCAGGTGGCCGTTGCGGGTCTGCCACACGCCGCCTTCGACCTGGGGGGCCTCAATCAGCACCAGTTGCAGCAGGACCTGCAACAGATCCACGCGCGGCGCCTGTTCGGACGATGCGGGCAGTGACTTGGCATAACGCGTCGTGATGTTCTGGCATGACGACTCGGTGGCGCTGCGCGCCGCGGCGATCTGCGCGCCGGCACTGTCCTGGTACAGCGTGAACATCATGCCGGCCAGCGCCAGGCAGGCGCCGAACAGCAGCACCCAGAAGAACACCAACTGGCCCCGAAGAGAATGCATGGATGGTGTCTGTCGGAAAGGATGCGGCTACGGTAAGGGAGCGGGTGTCATGGCGGCAACGGCCAGTACCATCGCCGCGAACCGGTATGGCTGGCGCCCGCCGTACCGTTACGCAAGGTCGGGCAGCCGCCGCCCCGGCTCAATCCAGCGTCAGGTTCAAGCGCTTGATCACGCCCCCCAGCACCTGCGTTTCCTTCTTGATCAGTGCGCTCAGTTCAGCAGGCGTGGATCCGACCGGCGTGAAGTATTGCGCCGTGAACAACGTCTTGGCTTCGTCGCTGCGAATGATCTTGACCAGTTCCGTGTTCAGGCGATCGACCAGCGGCTGCGGCGTGCCGGCGGGCACCAGGACCGCATTCCAGGAAATCGACTCGAAGCCGGGCGCGCCCTGTTCCGCCATCGTTGGCAGGTCGGGCAGCGACGGGCTGCGTTGCAGGCTGGTCACGGCCAGGGCCTTGATGCGGCCGTCGCGTACCTGCGGCATGGCGATCGCCGGCACCATGAACGCGGCCTGCACCTGATTGCCGAGCATGGCGGTAATCACCTGCGGAAAGCCTGCATAGGGCACGTGCAGAATGTCCAGGCCCTGGCGGCCCTTGAACAGTTCCATGGCCAGATGGGCGGAGCTGCCCGCGCCCACCGACCCATAGTTGAGCTTGCCCGGTTCTTTCTTGACCAGGGCCTCAAGCGCCGACACCGAGTCCACCTTGAGCGCAGGATCCACGACCAGCACATTGGGGCTGGTTGCCACCAGGGTGACCGGAGCCAGATCCTTGACGGGGTCATACGGCAGCTTGGTGTACAGCGCCGGCGCCGTCACGAGCGGGCCATTGATCGTGTACAGAATGGTGTAACCATCGGGCTGCGCATGCGCGACCGCGCCCGTGCCGATGTTGCCGCCCGCGCCCGGCTTGTTGTCCACGACGATGGCCTGGCCCAGCGCCTTGCCCAGCGGCTGCGCAATCATGCGCGCCAGTGTGTCTGGCGACGAGCCGGCCGGGAAAGGCACGATCATCTTGATCGGACGGTTTGGCCAATCCGATTGGGCGTAGGCGGCGGGCGCGGCAAAGGCGCCGGCCACGACGGCCGTCAGCGCGGCCAGCATCAGAGTGCGGCGCGGCGCCGACGTCGTACGGGATGTCATGGGGTGTCTCCAGAGTTTGTGTTTTTGCCGATGCCCCGGTGCTCAGACCGGCACATCGCGATTCAACCATTTTTCCACTTGCACAGGCTTGGCGTGGATCAGCGTATCGAGCAAGGCTTCGATATCGGTGTCGACGATCAGCGAGTCCAGGTGATCCTTGCGCACGAAGCCCTGCGCATGCGCGTGGCGCGCGAATTCGATCAGCCCGTCGTAATAGCCATTCACGTTCAGCAGGCCGATCGGCTTCTGGTGGTAGCCGATCTGCTGCCAGGTCAGGACTTCGAACAGTTCGTCCAGGGTCCCGAAGCCACCCGGCAACGCGACGAACGCGTCCGACAGTTCCACCATTCGCGCCTTGCGCGCATGCATGGTCGGCACGACGAACAGGTCGGTCAGGCCGCGGTGGCCGACTTCCTTTTCCCAAAGACGTTCGGGAATGATGCCGGTCACGGTTCCGCCGGCGGCAAGCGTGGCATTGGCCACTTCGCCCATCAGGCCGACGTTGCCACCTCCGTACACCAGGCGCAGGCCACGGCGGGCCAGCGCCGTGCCGAAGTCCCGGGCGACCTCGGCATGACGCGGATCGGTCCCGGGACTCGATCCGCAATAGACGCAGATCGCATCCATCTATACAGCTCCTTCGGCACGCGGATCGCGTGCAAGCAAACGGGTGACGGCCAGGGCGGGCGGGACACGGTCGAACAGCACGGCGCAGACGGCTTCCGTGATCGGCATCTGCAGGCCATGACGCCGGCCCAGCGCCAGCACCGCCGGGGCGCAGCGCGCGCCTTCGGCCACCTGCGTCATGTCGGCCAGGATGGCGTCGAGCGACGCGCCACGGCCGATCTCGAGTCCGACCCGGCGATTGCGCGACAGGTCGCCGGTCGCGGTCAGGATCAGGTCGCCCAGGCCGGTCAGCCCCGAAAACGTATCGGCCTGCGCGCCAAGCGCCACGCCCAGCCGCGTCATTTCGGCCAGTCCGCGGGTAATCAATGCGGCACGGGCATTGGCGCCCATGCCCAGGCCATCGCCGATCCCGCACGCAATGGCCATGATGTTCTTGACGGCGCCGCCCACTTCCACGCCGACCACGTCGTCGCTGGCATAGACGCGGATCGCGCCGCCGTGCAAGGCGTGCGTGACCTGCTCGCGCAGGCAGGCACTGCTGCTGGCTACCGTCAACGCCACCGGCAGCCCCTGGGCCACCTCGCGCGCGAACGACGGGCCCGACAGCACCCCGGTCGACACCCCCGGCATGCCGCCCAGCACCTCGGCAGCCACCGCATGCGGCAGGCGGCCCGTATCGGCGTCGAAACCCTTGCAGGTCCAGACGACCGATAGCGCGGCCAGCGGCCGACGCGCCAGCGCATCGGCCAGCATGCGGCAGGCGCCCGCCATGCCCACCACCGGCACGCCCAGAATGATCAGGGCATCGGTATCGGGAAGGTGGAGGTGGTCGAAAACGGCGTCGAGATCGCTGGTGAAGGCCAGCGCGTCGGGCAGGGGCACCCCCGCCAGATAGCGGCTGTTTTCATGCGTGGCCGCCAGGCCTGCCGCCATGGCCGGATCACGCGCCCACAGCAGGGTGGGCTGGTTGCGGGCGCTGGCGGCGGCCAGGGCCGTGCCCCAGCTTCCCGCGCCCAGCACGGCCACCCGCAGCGGACGGTGCGTACCAGTCATGAGCACCGCTCCGGTCAGGCGATCAGTGCTTGATGTCGCCAGCGCCACCCGGAAGGATGATGCCGCTGTCGTTGCCGGCGGCCTCGGCGGCAGCCTGCTGTTCCATCGCGGCGGCAATGCGCTGCTCGTAGATCGACTGGAAATTGACTTCGGCCAGGTGCAACGGGGCCATCGAAGCGCGGCCGATCGCGTCGGCGATGTTGGAACGCAGGTACGGATAGACGATGCCCGGGCACACAATGCCCAGCACCGGGTCCAGCTGCTCGGCCGGCAGGTTGGCCAATTCGAAAATGCCGGCCTGCTTGCCTTCGACCAGATACAGCACCTTGTCGTTGATCTTGGTGGTGACAGTCGCGGTCACGGTCACTTCAAACACCGTTTCGGCCAACGCCGCGGCGCCGACGTCGATCGACACTTCGACCGCGGGCTGTTCCTGTTCAAGGAAGATCTGCGGTGAATTCGGCAATTCGAGCGACAGGTCTTTCAGGTAGACGCGCTGGATGTTGAAAACAGGGGCGGGAGCTTCTTGGTCTTGGATGTCGGACATGGACGGGATTCGCGAAAAACGGGAGCCGGAGGGCAGAATCCGGCCGCGGGCGGCCGGAACGAAAAAACAATTCAGCCCGGCACGATACACCGGGCCGGGCGGGCTGATCAGCGGTGCCGGGACAAAAACGTCATGCTTCGCCGTTCAGCAGCGGAAGCAACTTGCCGGCACGGTCGAGCGCCGCCAGGTCGTCGCTGCCGCCAACGTGTGTGTCGCCAATGTAGATCTGCGGTACCGTGCGGCGGCCCGTGCGTTCGATCATCTCGTCGCGCTTGGTCCGGTCCACGTCGATGCGGATCTTTTCGATGTGCTCCACGCCGCGCTGCTGCAGCAGCATTTCGGCGCGGTGACAGTAGGGGCAATAGCCCGTGGCGTACATCACAACGTTTTGCATGGCGTTATCCTTTGGCGATTGGCAACCCTGCCTGGACCCATCCTGCAATGCCGCCAGCCAGACTGGTGACTTCGGCAAAGCCCT
This sequence comes from Pigmentiphaga litoralis, assembly GCF_048632615.1. Taxonomy (GTDB): domain Bacteria; phylum Pseudomonadota; class Gammaproteobacteria; order Burkholderiales; family Burkholderiaceae_B; genus Pigmentiphaga; species Pigmentiphaga litoralis_B. The sequence continues at coordinate 3,268,317 of NZ_CP184479.1, read as the reverse complement.
GCTTACGGAATTTTTCAACTGTCTTTGCAGACGCCTTTCCGTTCATGCAGACTAGGACCAGGGGTTTGTTCTTGGGAAGAGCAGCGGCTTTCTGTTCGATTTCGGCGTCGGGTACGTTGCGCGACTGGGCAATGCGGCCTTCGGCGAACTCGGCGGGCGGACGGACATCGACGAACACGGCCTGGCGCTGGTTGACCATCTGGGTTGCTTCGGCGGGTGTCACGGCCCCGCCGCGCTTGCCGTTGCGCAGCGTCGGCAACAGCAGCATGAGACCGGACACTGCCGCCAGGGCAACCAGAAAGATGTTATCGATTAAAAATTTCACTAGAGGATCCTGAAGAGGAGATCTGATAGAACGCCCCGGACTCGAATAGGTCCCGCAGAGCGCCTCGCCATCACGATGGATGTTGGGAATAGCCGCGGGATTATAAAATGTCGGGGTTGCGTGCCAAATTTCAAGCTTTCGGCGGCGTCCCGTCTCAATACGGACCGGGACGCCGGATTGTATTCAACCTTCACCTCTGCGGCAGCGCCGCCCTTATCCCATGTACAAAATCGTACTGATGCGTCACGGCGAAAGCCAATGGAACCTTGACAACCGGTTCACCGGCTGGACCGATGTCGACCTGACCGAAAAAGGCCGCGAAGAAGCGCGCAAGGCCGGCGAGTTGCTCAAGCGCGAAGGCTACGGCTTCGACGTCGCCTACACCTCGGTGCTCAAACGCGCCATCCGCACGCTGTGGATCGCGCTCGACACCATGGACGCGATGTACCTGCCGGTCATCAACAGCTGGCGCCTGAACGAGCGCCACTACGGCGCCCTGCAGGGCATGAACAAGTCGGAAACGGCGGCCAAGTACGGCGACGAGCAAGTCCTGATCTGGCGCCGCGCCTACGCCATCGCGCCCAATCCGCTGGACATCGACGACGAACGCCATCCGCGTTTCGATCCGCGCTATGGCGCCCTGAGCGCCGCCGAATTGCCCGCCACCGAATGCCTGAAGGACACGGTCGAGCGCGTCGTACCGTACTGGAACGAGTCGATCGCCCCCGCCATCAAGGCCGGCAAGCGGGTCCTGATCGCCGCGCACGGCAACAGCCTGCGCGCCCTGATCAAGCACCTGGACAACGTGTCCGACGACGAGATCGTGGGCCTGAACATCCCGACCGCCCAGCCGCTGGTGTACGAACTCGACGAAAACCTCAAGCCGATCAAGCACTACTACCTCGGCAATGCGGACGAGATCGCAGCTGCCATGGCCGCCGTGGCCGCACAAGGCAAGGCGAAGGCCAAGTGATTCTGCAAGCGGCGACGTTTTCGCTGGCTGCGCTGGTCCTGGTGGCCAGCGGCACGTCGGCCGCGGTGGCGGCACAGTCCGCCACCACGCCCCCGCCCGGGGCGCCTTCCGATCCCAAGGTGGTCGCGCGCGAGCGGGAAGCGCTGCGCAACCGCCTGGAAGCCCTCAAGAAAGACATTGCCGAGCAGGAAGAGGCCAAATCCGACGCAGCCGACGCGCTGAAGGAATCGGAGCAGACCATTTCCCGCACCAATCGGCGGCTCGCTGAAATTTCCGCGTCGCAGGCCAAGGCCCGCGCGGAACTGGATGCCAAGAATTCACAGATCGCCGCGCAGGAAGCCACCCTGGCCCGCCGCCAGGACAACCTGGGCGATTTGCTGCGCAAGCAATACGCCACCGGCGGCATCACGCCGTGGAGCGCCCTGCTGTCGGGCGACGACCCGCAGCGCCTGGGCCGCAACCTGTCCTACCTGGGCTACGTGTCGCAGGCGCGCGCCGCGGCCGTGGTCGACCTGCGCGCCGAACTGGAACAGCTGAACCAGTTGCGCAATCAGGCCGACAACCGGCGCGCGGAACTCGATACGCTGGCCAAGGAAGAAGGCAGGCAGCGCGAAGAGCTGCTCAAGCAATCGGCCGAACGCCGCAAGGTCATGGACACGATTTCCGCGCAGCTCGACAGCCAGCGCAAGGAAGCCACCGCGGTCGCCCGCGACGAACAACGCCTGTCGCGCGTAATCGACGAGCTGACCCGGATGATCGCCCGGCAGGCCGAAGAAGCCCGCCAGAAGCGGATCGCCGAACAGAAGCGGCGCGAGGAAGAAGCGCGGCGGGTGGCGGCAGCGGCCGCCGCCGAGGCGCGCCGCGCCGAAGCCGCGGCCAAGGCACAGGCGCAGGCCCAGGCCCGCGCGCGAGCCGAAGCGGCACGCCAGGGCCGCACCCCGCCGCCCGAGCCCCTCCGGTAGCCGTGCGCCCGCCGCCCCCGCCGCCGCCCGACACGGCGGTGGCCCGCAACGACGACGTGCCCGATGCATCGTTGTCCGGCCAGTTCGAAAAGCTGCGCGGCCGTCTGCGGCTGCCGGTCCGCGGCGACGTGGTCGGCCGCTTCGGGTCACCGCGTGGCGAAGGCGGCAGCTGGCGCGGCGTGTTCATTCGCGCCGGAGAAGGCACCACCGTGCATGCCGTCGCGGCCGGCAAGGTCGTGTTCGCGGACTGGCTGCGGGGATTCGGCAATCTGGTGATCGTGGACCACGGCAGCCAGTATTTGTCGATTTATGGTAACAACCAATCCATCCTTAAACATGTCGGCGACAGCATCTCGAGCGGCGACGTGATCGCCAATGTTGGCGCCACCGGGGGGCAGTCGGAATCGGGCCTATACTTTGAACTCCGTTTCCGCGGCGCCCCGTTCGATCCACTCAAATGGACCGCATTGCGTTAACGCGCAAGAACCGGATAATCCTGTCATCAGCGCGGCGCATCGCCGTATCCATCAATTTCACACTCCAACCGAACCCGCAGGCCCGTCGGATGTCCAACCGTGGATCATTCCGATCGTAGCCCCGGAGGAATACATGGGCAGCAAAAGTAAAGTTCGCAGTATTGGCCTGGTCAGCGTGGGCGTCGTGGCAGGTGTCCTGGTCAGCGTTGGCCTGACAGCCGTCGCCCAGCGCGACACGCGTGGCCCGCTGCCCCTCGAAGAACTCCGCCAGTTCTCCAGCGTATTCGCCACGATCAAGAGCAGCTACGTCGAACCCGTCGACGACAAGAAGCTGATCGACGGCGCGATCGCCGGCATGCTGTCCGACCTGGATCCGCACTCGGCCTATCTGGACGCCGATGCCTATCGCGAAATGCAAAGCACGACGCAGGGCGAATTCGGTGGCCTGGGGATCGAAGTGGGTACCGAAGACGGCTTCGTCAAAGTCATTTCTCCGATCGAAGACACCCCGGCTGCACGCGCCGGCGTGAAGGCGGGCGACCTGATCATCAAGATCGACGACAAGTCCACCAAGGGTCTGCTGCTGAACGACGCCGTCAAGCTGATGCGCGGCAAACCCAAGACCCCGATCGTGCTGACGTTGGTGCGCAAGGGCGCCGACGTGCCGCTGGTCGTGAAGATCGAGCGCGACGTGATCAAGGTGCAAAGCGTTCGCAGCAAGACCCTGGACAACGGCGTGGGCTACGTTCGGGTGTCGCAGTTCCAGGAACAGACCGGCGCCGACCTGATCACGCATCTGGATCGCCTGGGCAAGAACGGCGCGCCCAAGGGCCTCGTGCTGGACCTGCGCAACGACCCGGGTGGCCTGCTCCATAGCGCCATTGGTGTCGCAGGCGCCTTCCTGCCGCCGGGCTCGGTGATCGTGACGACCGACGGCCGCACGCCTGACTCCAAGCGCAAGTACGAATCGGTGCCGGCAGACTATCTGCGCAGCAGCGACGACTACATGAAGCGCCTGCCGCCTTGGGCCAAGACCGTGCCGATGGTCGTCCTGGTCAACGCCGGGTCGGCGTCCGCGTCGGAAATCGTGGCCGGCGCCCTGCAGGACACGGACCGCGCCAAGGTGCTGGGTACCCAGACGTTCGGCAAGGGCTCGGTGCAGGTGATCCTGCCGATCTCCCGCGAATCGGCCATCAAGCTGACGACGTCGCGTTACTACACCCCCAAGGGCCGTTCGATCCAGGCCAAGGGCATCGTCCCGGATCTCGCCGTGACCGAAACGCCCGACGGCGACCTGTTCGAGCGTCCCCGTGAAGCCGACCTGGCCAAACACCTGATCAACGACAAGGATCCGGAAGAGAAGAAGTCGGCCGTCCTGGACCCCGAAAAGCTTGCGGAACAGCGCAAGGCTGCGCTCAAGCCGATCGAGTTCGGCGGCGCCGACGACTTCCAGCTTCAGCAGGCGCTGAACCAGCTGGCCGGCCGTCCGGTGCAGGTGGCCAAGGCGGAAGATGTTGCCAAGGCTGCCGCGCAGCAGGCGGCGTCCAAGGCCGAAGAAGAAAAGGGCACCAAGCCGAACCGTCCGTCCGACGGTGACAAGGCCGACAAGCCTGTCGACGTGATCAAGCCGACTCCCGCGCCGGCGAAGTGAACGCGGCCAAGTGAACGACGACCAGCTGTTGCGGTATTCGCGTCATGTCCTGCTCGATGAACTCGGGATCGAAGGACAGGCGCGGATCATCGCGTCGCGGGTCCTGATCATCGGCGCGGGCGGTCTGGGATCGCCCGCTGCCTATTATCTGGCTTCAGCCGGGGTTGGCACGCTCGTGCTGGCCGACGACGACACCGTCGACCTGACCAACCTGCAACGACAGATCCTTCACACCACCGACCGGATCGGCCAGCCCAAGGCCGACTCGGGCCGGCGCACGCTCAATGCCATCAATCCCGAAGTGGAAGTGATCGCCTTGACGGTGCGGCTGGCGGGCGACGCGCTCGATGCCGAGGTGGCCAAGGCCGACGTCGTGCTCGATTGTTCCGATAATTTCGCCACCCGCCACGCGATCAATCGCGCATGCGTCAAGCATGGCACGCCCCTGGTGTCCGGCGCGGCCATCCGGTTCGACGGGCAGGTCAGTACGTTCGATCTGCGGGACGCCAAGGCGCCCTGCTATCACTGCCTGTTTCCGGACGGCGACGATGTTCAGGAAGAACGCTGCGCCACGATGGGTGTGTTCTCGCCCCTGGTGGGCATCGTGGGGGCCATGCAGGCGGCAGAAGCGATCAAGCTGGTCGCCGGTGTGGGGAAAAGCCTGTCGGGCCGGCTGCTGATGCTGGAAGCACTTGGCATGGAATGGCACAGCGTGCGGGTGGCTCGGGATCCGGGCTGCGCGGTCTGCTCGGACCGCTGACGGTCCGATTACGCCACGGGCCGTTCGCTTTTGCCGCGGGCCGTTTTGATTACGCCGCGGGCCGTTTCATCAAACCGTTGCCCACGGCTTGCCCCACTCGCCACGTCACGCCCGCAGCATCAGCACCATTTGTGAATCCAGGAATTCGGTGGGAGACTTCTTCCACCCGGTCTTGGCATATCGCTGCCACCGCCCCAGGATGAAATGCAGGATCAGACTGGCGCGCGCGTGGATGTCGTCGGCCGGCGGCAGCTCGCCCAGCGACAGCGCGTTGCGCAGCCCCTGCCGCAACGACGCCTCGATCCGGTCCACGAACTGGTTCATGCGTTCCTGCAGCCGTTCATCTTCGATCACCAACGCATCGCCTGCCAGCACGCGGGTCAGGCCTTTGTTGCGTTCGGCGAAGGACAGCAGCAACGAGATGACCTTGCGGCTTTGCGCGATGCCGCTGGCTTCGCTGTCGGCGATCTGGTTGATCAGGCCGAAGATGGACGTTTCGATGAATTCGATCAGCCCTTCGAACATCTGGGCCTTGCTGGCGAAGTGGCGATACAGCGCCGCTTCGGACACCTGAAGCCGGGCCGCCAGGGCCGCGGTGGTAATACGCTCGCCTTTGGGGTGCTCGAGCATCTCTGCAAGCATTTGAAGGATCTGGGTCTTTCTTTCGCCTGACTTGATGGCCGCCATAAAGCGCTGGATCCGTGTAAAGAAGGAATCTTCGTCGCTGCCCCGGGCGGCCCTTACCCGGGGGCAGGACTACGCACGGCGAAGCAGGCGACGCTGTAACAACAAGTGACTGACCGAGTTTACTTGAAGGTCAATAAACGTTGGCCGGCCACGGTGGGTCTTGGCAAACGGGGTCTGGGGGTGCCTGACATACACCGTACGCATGCCGACCTGACGCGCGCCCCGTAGGTTGGCGGCAGTGTCTTCGACAAGCACGGCGCGGTGGGCGCTGACCCCTTCATGCGCCAGCACGTGGCGCATCAGGGCAGGTGACGGCTTGACCTTGAAGTCCCCATGAAAGCGCATGTCTTCGACGGCCCAGAGGCTGTCGAAGCAACGCAGGATACCCAGATGCGAAAGGATTGTCCGTGCGTAATTATGCGGAGCGTTCGTCAGCAGGACCTTGCGGCCCGGCAGCTTGTCCAGGCGATTGCGTAGGTCTTTGTCGGCACGAACCAGCGGACGGATATCGAAGTTATGACTGCGATGCAGGAAGTCCGCCGACGACACGCCATGGTGGCGCACCATCCCGATCAGGGTGGCCCCGTAGCGCTGCCAATACTTCTTGCGCAGCGCGTGGGCTTCTTCTTCCGATACGTTCAGCGTTTCGCGCACTGCGGCCGTCATCGACAGATCGATGTGCGAAAAGATGGCGTGCGACGCGTCGTGCAGCGTGTTGTCCAGGTCAAAGAACCAGACCAGCTCTTTGGCCTTGCCGGGCGACAGCACCCGGCGGCTGGCGCGCACCCGGCCCAACGGGCGTTTGACCTGCCGCCGGAAATCGCCCAGGGCAGGCACGCCGGTGGCGCGCGCCGCCGCGTCGCTGACGACGAGGTGATCGGCCATCAGTGCGACCGGATCATCGTGCCGACGCCCTGCGCGGTCAGGATTTCGAGCAACAGCACGTGTTCAACGCGCCCATCGACGATGTGCACCGAGTTGACGCCGCTCTTGGCGGCTTCCAGCGCCGACGAGATCTTGGGCAACATGCCGCCGGAAATGGTGCCGTCGGCAAACAGTTCATCGATCTTGTTCGCGGTCAGGCCGGTCAGCAAATTGCCGTTCTTGTCCAGCACGCCCGGTGTATTGGTCATCATGACCAGCTTTTCGGCGCGCAGGACCTCGGCGATCTTGCCAGCCACGACGTCGGCGTTGATGTTGTAGGCCAAGCCGTCTTCACCGAAACCGATGGGCGAGATGACCGGAATGAACTGGTCGTCCTGCAAGGCCTTGACCACCGACGGGTCGATCGACGAGATGTCGCCGACGAAACCCAGGTCCAGGAAGGCGCCCGGATTGTTCTTGTCGGGCATGCGCAACTTGTTGGCGCGGATCAGGCCGCCGTCCTTGCCGGTCAGGCCCACGGCCTTGCCGCCGAACTCGTTGATCATCATCACGATGTCCTGCTGGACTTCGCCGCCCAACACCCATTCCACGACTTCCATGGTCTCGGCATCGGTCACGCGCATGCCCTGGACGAAGGTGCCCTGCTTGCCGACGCGCTTCAGGGCGCTGTCGATCTGCGGGCCGCCGCCGTGCACCACGATCGGATTGATGCCGACCAGTTTGAGCAGAACGACGTCATGCGCGAAGCTGCGCTGCAGGCGCTCTTCGGTCATGGCGTTGCCGCCGTATTTGACGACGATCGTCTTGCCGTGGAAACGGCGGATGTAGGGCAGCGCCTCGGCCAGCACCTCGGCCTTGATGCGCGGCGTCAGCGTCGTAACCAGCGGACCGGCCTTCTCGGCGTACGAGGAATCTGCTTGCGTGAAATCTGTCATGGAGGCGCCTGAATGAAAGTGTCGAGCGACGAAAAACCCGATTGTAGCCACTGCGGCGTGACACGAATGTACGCAAGGGTGACCTGCGCTTGTCCACACGCCATCCCCAGGCTTGTCCACTCCGTTGTTCACCGGTTTTCCCGCGCTGTCCACCGGCTGTCCACCGCCTGCCCACAGCTTGCCCACAGGCTTGTGCACAGGGGTCGCGGCGGGCGGCGACCCGGAGGGAACCGGCAAGGGCCGGGTGACCGGACCCTGAGGCTGGGGCTGGGGCTGGGGCTGGGGCTGGGGCTGGGCTAAGGCTGAGGCCGGGGCTGGGGCTAAGGCTGGGGCTTGACCTTGACATCATGGTAGGCTTGAAAGTCAGGTCATTGCCCGGATCAATGGGGCCGTTGCGACGGCGTTTCCTTGTACTCCGGGCCTACCTTACGGAGTGTTGCCATGGATGCCGCCACCTTTCACGCCACGCACCGCCTGTCGGTCGGGGGAATGACCTGCGCGTCGTGCGTGGGACGGGTCGAACGTGCCTTGCGCAAGCTGCCGGGCGTGCACGACGTGTCCGTCAATCTGGCGACCGAACAGGCGCATGTCGACGCGCCTGGCGTCCAGATGGAAGCGCTGACCGCAGCCATCGAAAAGGCGGGCTACGAAGCGCGCGCGCTGGCCGATGACACCCGGGCGCCTTCCAGCAAGCTGCCCGACGCCTGGCCGGTGGTGATCGCCGCGATGCTGACGGCGCCGCTGATCCTGCCCATGTTCGGCATGGTGGCTGGCCGCGACTGGATGCTGCCTGGCTGGCTGCAATGGTTGCTGGCCACGCCGGTGCAATTCTGGCTGGGTGCCCGCTTCTACCGGGCGGGCGCCAAGGCGGCGCTGGCCGGCACCGGCAACATGGACCTGCTGGTCGCGTTGGGGACCTCGGCGGCATATGGCCTGTCGGTCTGGCAACTGCTCCAGCATGGCGGCGACCACATGCCCCATCTGTACTTCGAGGCGTCCGCCGCGGTGATCACGCTGGTGCTGCTGGGCAAATGGCTCGAAACCCGCGCGCGCCGCCAGACCACCGAAGCCCTGCGCGCCCTGCAGGCGCTGCGGCCCGATACCGCGTGGGTGCGGCGCGCCGAGGGCGGAAGCCCTGTCGAGGTCGAGATCCCGATCGATCACGTGCGGGTAAGCGACCTGGTGCTGGTCAAGCCCGGCGCGCGCATTCCGGTCGACGGCGAGGTCGAAGAAGGCCGCAGCTATGCCGATGAATCGATGCTGACAGGGGAAAGCCGGCCCGTGGAAAAGAGCGTGGGCGACCGCGTGACGGGCGGGTCCATCAACGGCGACGGACTGCTGGCGGTGCGCACGCGCGCCATTGGCAGCCAGACCACGCTGGCGCGCATCGTGCGCCTGGTGGAAGACGCGCAGGCCACCAAGGCGCCGCTGCAGCGCCTGGCGGATCGTGTCAGCGCCATCTTCGTGCCCATCGTGCTGCTGATCGCCCTGGTGACACTGCTGGGCTGGGGCCTGACCACGCACGACTGGCCGCAGGCGCTGCTCAACGCCGTGGCCGTGCTGGTGATTGCCTGCCCGTGCGCGCTCGGCCTGGCGACACCCGCGGCGATTATGGCCGGGACCGGGGTGGCTGCGCGCCACGGGATTCTGATCAAGGACGGCCAGGCGCTCGAAACCGCGCACCGGGTCGATTGCGTGACGTTCGACAAGACCGGCACACTGACGGCCGGGCATCCGACGCTGACGCTGATCCGGGTAGCGGACGGGCGACAGGCGACGCAAGCGGGCGTCACCCTGGGCGCGCAGGCGCCAGTGGGGGCCGAGCAAAGCGCCACCACGGGCGGCGCCCTGGGCGCACACGCCGCAGCGGGCGCCACGCATGACGCCGCCACGGCCGGCCTTCTGCGTCTGGCTGCGGCCCTGCAACGCGGCAGCGAGCACCCGCTGGCCAAGGCGGTGCTTGAAGCGCACAAGGCGCGGGGTGGCGACGCGCCGGCCAGCCATCAGACCCAGGCCCTGCCGGGCAAGGGTCTTCGGGGCGAGGTCGATGGCCACACCGTCTGGCTCGGCAGTGGCGCATTGATGCGCGAACTTGGCGTGACGACAGACAGCCTGAAAGTGTCGGCACGGGAAGCCGAGGCAGCCGGGTTCACGGTGTCCTGGCTCGCGTCGCAAGAAACCGCCTCGAGTTCGGCAGCGTCGGCGGGCGAAGCCGCGACCTTGACGGGCGGAGCCGCGACCTTGACGGGCGAAGCCGCGACCTTGACGGGCGAAGCCGCGACCTTGACGGGCGAAGCCGCGACCTTGACAAGCGAAGCCGCGACTTTGACACGCGACGGCGCTTCTGCAAACGACGCTGCACCAAACGTGAACACCCGCACCCCCACCCTGCTCGGCCTGCTGGCCTTTGGCGACACGATCCGCCCCGAATCCGCCGCGGCGGTGGCGGAACTGCATCGGCTGGGCGTGCAGGTGGTGCTGCTGACAGGCGACAACGCGGGCAGTGCCGCCGCGGTCGCTGACGCATTGAACATCGACCACGTGGAAAGCCAGATGCTGCCCGCCGACAAGGTGGCCGCCGTGGCGCGGCTGCGCGCCGAAGGACGCCGCGTTGCGATGGTCGGAGACGGCATCAACGATGCGCCCGCGTTGGCGACCGCCGATGTCGGCATTGCGATGGCCAGCGGGTCCGACGTGGCCATGCAGACGGCGGGCATCACCTTGATGCGCAATGACCCGGGGCTGGTCGCCGATGCCATTGCGATCTCGCGCCGCACGACGCGCAAGATCCATCAGAACCTGTTCTGGGCCTTTGCCTACAACGTGGTCGGCATCCCCCTGGCGGCGCTGGGATGGCTGAATCCTGTGCTGGCCGGCACCGCCATGGCGCTGAGCAGTGTGTGCGTGGTCAGCAATGCCGTGCTGCTGCGGCGCTGGTCACCCGCGCCGCGACGGGCGCCCGCGGCCGCCCCCGCCGCATCCAGGGTCGTCAGCACGGCCCTTGCCAAGGAGGCATGACATGGCGGTGGAACCTGCACGCGTCCAGCACCTGAACGCGCTCAATATTGGCGATGCGTCAAAAGCGTCGGGCGTGTCGGCCAAAATGATCCGGCATTACGAGTCGATCGGGCTGATCCCGGCCGCGCGGCGTACCGACGCCGGCTACCGCCTGTACACGGACGACGACATCCACACGCTCCAGTTCATCCGCAATGCGCGAGACCTGGGTTTCTCGATTGCGCAGATCGATACCCTGCTGCAACTGTGGCAGGATCGCGGCCGGCCGAGCGCCGATGTGAAGGCGCTGGCGATGGGGCACATCCGGGAACTGGACGACAAGATCCATGCGCTGCAGGCCATGCGCGACACGCTGGAAAATCTGGCTTCGCACTGCCATGGGGATCATCGGCCGGATTGCCCGATTCTTGCGGGACTGGCGGATCGGCGGCATTGATGGGCAGCGGCCCATACGGGCCCTTACACCTCGTCATACCCATGCAGGTGCGGCCTGCGTTCGCCTGCTAGCATGTGCATTGCACCATCGTCTCAAGGAGACCGCATGAAACGAACGTTGACCGTTATTGCCGCAGCCGCCGCGTTGCTGGCGACCAGCCTCGTCATGGCCGCATCGGCCAACACCAGTGGCGAAGTGCGTCGTATCGACGCCGCCGCCGGCAAGATCACCATCAAGCACGGCGCGATTTCCAATCTGGACTTGCCCGCGATGACCTTGGTTTTTCACGTGGCTGACCCGGCCATGCTGCAGAACGTGAAGCCGGGCGACAAGGTCCGCTTTGCCGCCGACAAGATCAACGGCCAGTACACGATCACCGCGCTCGAACGCTGATCGTCAGGCGCGCCTGGCGCGCGAAGGGTCTGCGACACTCTCGCGGCATGCGCGTGGCTGCCGGGGCGCGGCGGGGCTACCCGCCATCAATACGCAAGCAGCATCTGCTGCACGACGTCGGGATCGCCGGTCCGCGTCAGCGCCAGCATCAACACGATGCGCAGTTTTTGCGGCGACAGGTCACCGCCCGCCAGGATGCCGTCAACGGACAGAAATCGTTGCATCGGCACGGTGCCGCGCGCTGCGCGGGTCGACTGCACCACGATCACGCCGCGGGCCACGGCATCGACCAGGGCGGCCCGTTCGCCATTGGCGGGACGGCCGGGCGGCAGCCCCGCGCTAATGATGCCGCGCGTGCCGGCGGCCACCAGCGCATCGATCACAATGCGGTCGGCGCCCGCATAGGACAGCACGACGTCCACGCGGGGCAGCGATGCCACGCCTGCCAGATCCGTGATCGGCAGCCTGCCGGCGGGCCGCACCGGTAGGCGCCGCAGCGCCACCTGCCCTTGCGCATCGATGCGTGCAAGCGGACCGAAGCCCGGCGCTTCGAAGGCGGCCAGCTCGAAACTGGATACCTTGGTGGCGTCTCGCGCGGGCAGCACGACGTTGTCCATGACCACCAGTACCCCCAGGCCCCGCAACGCCGGCGCGCATGCCGCGGCCAATGCGGCGCGCAGGTTCACGCAGGCGTCCGACCCTTCGGTGTTGGCGGGCCGCTGCGCGCCGGTCACGATGACGGGAATGTCCAGCGCCAGGGTCAGGTCCAGGAACCAGGCCGTCTCTTCCAGTGTGGCGGTGCCGTGCGTAATGACGATTCCGTCGAGCGACGGGTCCTGAGCCATGGTTGAAGTGATCAACAATGACAGCGCGAGCCAGTCCGCCGGGACGATGCCCGTGCTGCCCAGCGCGCGAAATCCGATCGGGACGATGTCGATGTGCGGCGCAAGTTCGCCCATCGTTGTCAGCAGGTGATCGATGCCCAGAATCACGCCGCTTTCGCTGTACTCGACCCAGTCGAAGCGGTGGCGGGCCTGCATTGCAAAGGTGCCGCCGGTACCGATGACGGCGATACGCGGGCGTCGAGACGTGATTGCGGCCTTGCCTGCCTCGCTGGCCTCGCCGATCACCCTTCCACCTTCACATACACCCCGCCCTGATAAAAACGTACCGGGTGCGTGCGCACCGGACGCGTGACCGGCGAGCACATCGGCTTGCCCGACCGCACGTCGAACACGCCGCCATGAAGCGGACACTCCACTTCGAAGCCGTCCAGTTCGCCGTCGGTCAGCATGGCGTGACCATGGGTGCACAGGTCGTCAATGGCATAGACCGCGTCGTCGACCAAAAACAAGCCGACCTTGACGCCGTTGACCGTGGCCTGCATGCAGGGCGCATCCGCAAAGCAGTCATCGCGCGGACCGACGCGGTGCCAGCCCGCGCCGGGTGGGCTGTCGCCATCGGAACCGTCTGCAACCGGGGCGTCCAGTATGCTGCCGCGACTCGTGTCGTGGTCAGTCCCCAGACCCGCGCTGCCCCCGCGATCCTTGTCATGATCACTGCCAGCGTCTGAAAGCATCGCACTCATAAGGTCGCCCTCCGTTCCAGCATCACAGGTTCGAACATTTGCATTGCGCCAATCAGATCGCGAATGCGCGAGATACCCCGGCGCTGGCAGAAGGCTTCCAGGTCGTTGATGATGCGCGGCATGGCGTTCGGGCTGATAAAGCTGGCTGTGCCAATCTGCACCGCGCTGCAACCAGCCAGCATGTATTCCAGCGCATCATTCGCGTCCGCAATGCCGCCACAGCCGATCACCGGAATCGACACGGCCTGCGCGCACTGGTAAGCCATCCGCAGAATGATGGGCTTGGTCGCGCGGCCGGTAATGCCGCCCATCAGGTTGGCAACCTTGGGGCGGAAGGTGTCGACGTCGATCGCCATGGCCAGCATCGCGTTGGCCGCCACCAGGGCATCGGCGCCGCCCCGTTCGGCGGCCCGCGCCACGGCGGCCATGTTGCCCGCGTTGGGCGTCAGCTTGGCCCACACCGGCACCTGGGTGGCGGCCTTCATGGCGCGCACCACCTGCTCGGTCGCATCGGCGTCCATGCCAAACGCCTGCCCGTCTTTTTTTATGTTGGGACACGACACATTGGCTTCGATCGCCATCACGCCGGGCACGGAAATACGCGCGGCCAGGTCCGCGAACCCTTCGATCGTATCGGCCGAAATGCTGGCGATCAGGGGTGGGACATAGCCGCGGTAGAACGGCACCAGTTCATTCACGTAATGGTCCGCGCCCTTGCTTGGGATGCCAATTGAAAACAGCGTGGCGTCGCGGAACTCGGCAATGCGCGGCGGGGGATTGCCTTCGCGCACATCGTGCGTGATGGTCTTGCTGACGATGGCCCCCAGCAAATTCAGGTCGATCACCTTGGCCATGCCTTCGCCAAAAGTGCCTGATCCCGGCATGACGGGATTGGCCAGCGTCATGCCGCCGATCGATACGCTCATGTCTACCACGATACGGTCTCCTGCAGATCGAACACCGGGCCGTCCCAGCACACGCGCTTGTAGGTCAGCACGGTGGCGCCGGGCGCCTTGCGAAAGGCCTTGACGCAGCCATAGCACATGCCCAGCGCGCATCCCATGTGCTGTTCCAGGGCAACCTGCCCGGGAACGTCCAGGTCGTCACTCAGCCGCTGCAACAACAGCAGCAGGCGGTTCGATCCGCAGGTCGTCAGCAGGTCGAAGGGCTGCCGTGCATGCAGGTCGCGGATCAGGCTTTCCACATGCACGATGTCGCTCGTCTGTTCATCGTCCGTCACGGCATGGACTTGCGCGCCGACCTCGCGCAGATAGGCTTCCGACATGACCAGGGCCGGGCTGCGCGCACTCAACACGGCGGTCACGGCGGCGCCTTGCCGGATCGCGTATTCGGCCAGCGGCGCCAGCGTGGCAAGACCCACGCCCCGCGCCAGCAGCAGCACATGGCCGCAGCCCGCCGGCAGGTCGAAGCCCACGCCAACCGGACCCACGGCATCCAGGCCGTCGCCGGGATTCAGGAAGGCCAGCCCACGGGTGCCCGCGCCCTGCACCTTGTACAAAAACTCCACATGGCCCTGTGCCGGGTCGACCCGATACAGACTCATGGGGCGGCGCAGGTAGGGGCTGTCCACGCCGCTGGGCGGGCAGGCCAGATGAAAGAACTGCCCGGGCCGCGCCGTCAGTGCGATCGGTGGCGCCTTGAGCACCAGGTGTTTGTATTCGGGATTGACCCAGTCGTTCGACAGCACGGTGCACAGGTTCTCGGCCACCGTGAACTCGGGGGCCGGACGGCCGGAAAGGAGCCGGTCGGAAGGCGCTACGGCGGTGCCGCCAACGACGTGCAGGGGGGACTCAACATGATGGCGGACTCTCCAGTGTCATGGGCGACGCGGACCTGCGGCTGGCCAGCGCGGCCAGGGTCGCCGCCAGCGGTGCGGGACCCCGTCCGGCCGGCAGCATGTGCAGTTGTTCGAATCGCATCCGGCTGTGCAGCCAGGCGCCATCGGCTTGCCGGGCATAGGATTCATGCGTGACGGCAGCGAGCAGCACGGCTTCGCGGGTGTCATCGGCCATCGCGATCTGCCACAGGCGCCACGTGCCGCTGGCCGTGTCGCCCGCTACGTCGATGACCGGGCTGCCGTAATAGTGCACGGCAAAGCACCAGGGGGACTGCTGGAACCAGTCGAACAGGGCGTCCCGTCCGACACGGTTCGCGCCGAATCCTTCACCGGCTTCCCATACCGCGTCGTCGGTAAAACATTGCGCCTGTTCCCAGGCGACCTTGCGCATCGTGCCGGCGTCGACCCGCGCGTAATCCGCCGTGTACTTCGCGTCGGCCAGTGCGCCGTAACGGGCTTTCAGCGCCTGGATGGCCGCCAGGGATTCCAGGCGGTCCAGACGGTCGACCAGCGATGGCAAGTCGTCCGTGGCAGCGCGGCGCGGCGTAGACATCATGATGGCGACGCCGCGGTGGACGGGGTGGACCGGTCCGTCGTCGGCCCAGCAGGAATGGCAACCGCTGCGTCGACCGCTACTGCCGCGTCTTCCGGCACGCCGGGTTCGCGTACGAGCACGCGGTACAGCACGCCGCGCGCGGACGTGCAACGCCATGCGCGGGCTTCGAATTCGGGAATGACAATGGCTTCGCCGCGCGCCAGGTCATAGCTTTCACCGGCCGCATCCACATGGAACTGCCCTTCAAGCACGGCAGCGACTTCTTCGCCCACGGCATCGGCACCGGCGCTGACCGTCTCGCCTTCGGCGAACACGCGGATGGCCACATCGAAAGCCTTGCCGGTCGCGTCAAACTGCTGGCCGGTAGCGTTTGCAGCACGCCACTTCGCGCCCGCGTCGACACGCAGGCAGTGTGCGGGGCCGGACGAAGCCGCCTGGCTGGGCACGACATCGGCAGGGGTCCCACTGACGGCGGCGCCATCTCCCGCCACGCCACCATGGGCCGACATGGTCATCGTCATGACTGTGCCTCCCGATCCTTGAGCGGGTAATACGGCGTCGTATCTTCCGGCCCATATTCCTTGCGCGCCGGCGTCACGACATTCAGCCGCAGGCTGATGCCTGCCGGCTCGAAGCGATTGCCGCCATAGTGCATCACGTCGCCCGGAATGATCAGCGCATCGCCCTCGTCCATCACGAATTCCAGATCGTCCGGCGCGCCCAATCCTTCAAACACGGAACAGCCGCCGCTGACCTGCAACGACGCTTCTTCACCATGCGCGTGCGCCTTGGCGGGCAGATCGCGCCCAGCCTCTTCCATGAACTTCACGACCGCGACACTGATGTGCTTGCCGAACAGGTGCTTCATGTACAAGCCGCCGGGCACCACTTCCTTGAGGTTGTCATCGATACCGAACACTCTGCATTTGGCCATGGGAAAGGTTCCTGGAATCAGATGGAAGGACGGAGCGCGAAGCTTTCGTTCGCAATGAATCGGCGCGGATCGTAGCCATCGATGACAGCCGGCTGCTTGTAGAACTCCACCGCGGGGCCCACTTCGGCAAGCGACAGCAGCAGGTACATCAGCGGCTTGTCGTCGTCGGGCAAGGCATCGACGGGATGGCGGTCCAGCCACGCAACGATTGCATCAACCTCGGGCAGCATCGCGTCCTTGAACGCCAGAATGTCAGCCATGGTGCTGGTGTTGCGCATCATGTTGCGTTCGGTCTCGGTGGCCAGGCACCAGCGCGTGAACGGCGCCAGGTGGGCAAAGGCATCGGGCAAGATAATGGATGACATCAATGATTCCCTTCAAAGCGCGGCGCCGGCATGGACCAGCCCGTCGACCACCTTGTAGTTGTGGCGGACCAGCAGTTCGTAGTCCTGCAGGATCATGTGTTTCTTGATGCCCGTTTGCGCCGCGGTCTGCGTGCGTTCGAGCGTGCTCAAGTCTTCAAGCAGCACATCACGCAGCGCTACCTTCATGTATTCCAGAAAAAAACGGCCGCCCGCCGTGGGCATGTCCGGGTAATAGACCCGCGCTTCGAGCAGCGTGCGGTTGTGCGAGATCGGGCGGAAGTTGTAGGCCTGGCAATAGTTGGGCCGCAAGGACAGGTAAAACTCGGGAAACACCACGTTGATGTCGAACAGCCAGTTCTCGCTGCCGGTCCAGTTCATGCCCTTGGGCAGGGTGTCGAGCCGGAATTCGTGGGTTGCGCTACCCATCCCGGCGCGCAATGCGGCGGCGGCAATCGGGCGGGTCGCGGCCGATTCCGCCAGGGCTTCGCGCGCGGCTTCCCCACCCGACGTCACCGCCTTGGGGTTGCCATACACCGACTTCGGATTGCCCGCCAAAGACAGCCGGCGATGGAATTCGCCACACAGCGCATCCAGCGGACGCATCGCGCCGCCATCGCTTTTGTCGATGGCATCGGCAATCGAATGGCCGTGCACATAGGCGACGTGATAGGCCTCCTGGAAGGCGTCGAGG
Source organism: Pigmentiphaga litoralis (assembly GCF_048632615.1). Taxonomy (GTDB): domain Bacteria; phylum Pseudomonadota; class Gammaproteobacteria; order Burkholderiales; family Burkholderiaceae_B; genus Pigmentiphaga; species Pigmentiphaga litoralis_B. Next base: position 3,250,824 of record NZ_CP184479.1, on the reverse strand, counting down.
GCAAGCTTCCAGTTGCAGTTGACCTCGGTCGTCCACGAAAAGCCGGTGGTCAATTTGTCGAAGGGATAGCCTTCGATGTCGCCGTACATGGGCTTCATGAAGTCGGCGAGCGACAGCTCGGGCTTGGGATCCATGTTGACGAAGATGAAGCCTTGCCACACCTCGCACGCCACCCGCGACAGGCCGTAGTCGACCTTGTCGAGATCAAAGAAACAGCCCTCTTCCGGCACGCCGGTCAGCCTTCCGTCCAGGTCGTAGGCCCAGCCATGGAACTTGCAAAAGAACTTGCGCGCCTTGCCGCAGGGTTCGTACACCACCTGGTTCATGCGGTGGGCGCAGACGTTATGCATGGCCCGGATGACGCCCTGCTTGTTGCGCACCACGATGATCGACGTATCGCAGGCCGCCAGATCCTTCACAAAGTAGTCGCCAACCCCGGGGATCTCTTCGACGCGCCCGACGTGCAGCCACGTCTTCTTGAAGATCTTTTCCTTTTCCTGCGCGAAGTAGGCTGGAGAAATATAGGGTTCGACCGGCACCGGGCCGGTACCCAGTTCAGGGTAACGATCATGCAGTCTTGCGGTCGTCGGGCTCATGCCTGTCCCCAAGCTTCAATAATGAACGTCATTCTGTATTACGCGAAACGCGCATGTCAACGGAATTTGCGCAACGTCCGCCCAATCCGGAGCGCGCCCCGTCGATCATGAGTTGGCGATTTCATAAAAGAATGGCACTATTTATTGACGCATGCGAAGACGATGCAGCGGCGCCACAGCGCCACGCTGTCGACGTGAGGGAGGACGCGGGCTGTTCTACACTGCCGGCATTCGGACCACCCTTACAACAGCAAAGAGACACCGTGCCGCAAGTCAAGAAACAAGGGATGCGGGAAGCCATCGTGGAAGCTGCCTTCCACCTCTTCTCGCAAAAAGGCTACACCACGACGACCATGGCGGAGATCGCCCGGGCCGCCAACATGACCGTGGCCAACCTGTATGTGTATTTCGATTCCAAGCTGATGATCCTGTACGAGATCTACCGCCCCTGGTTGGGCGGACAGCTCGATACCCTGCGGCAGGCCGTGCGGCGGTCGCGCTCGCCGCGCAGCAAGCTCAAGCGTATCTTCATGGGGATATGGGACGACATTCCCAGGGCGGAACATTCGTTTGCAAACGCGCTGATCGAGGCCCTGGCCTCGGCGCCGCAGAACATGGGCAAGCCCACCGATCTGCTTGCAACCGTCGAAAGCTTCCTGACCGAGATGATCCTGGAAAGCCTGCCGCCCGAGCGTCAGGCGCTGGCCAGGGACGGCCTGCTGGCGCACGTGATCTGGATGGCGTTCGACGGGTTCGTGATCAATCAACGCATCGGCGACGTGCGAAACATCTCCGCAGTCGCCGATCTGATGACGGATCTGCTGCTGGGCGAAGCACCGGCCCGTTGAGCAAAGCCGGCATGTTGGCGCGCCAGCAGTCTTAAAGCACGTAGCGGGCCAGATCCTGCTGCGCCACGGCTTCCTGCAGGCGCTCCACCACGTAGGGCGCATCGATCCGGATCACGTCACCCGACTTCTTGGTAGCGTCGAACGACAGGTCTTCCAGCAGCTTTTCCATGACGGTGTACAGGCGGCGGGCGCCGATATTCTCGGTCTTTTCGTTGACCGCGAACGCCAGTTCGGCCAGTTTTTCCATGCCGTCGGGCGTAAATTCCAGCGTCACGTCTTCGGTGCCCAGCAGCGCCGTGTACTGCTTGATCAGCGACGCATCGGTGTCCGACAGGATGTGCACGAAGTCCTGGGCCGACAGCGAATCCAGTTCGACCCGGATCGGAAAGCGTCCCTGCAGTTCCGGAATCAGGTCGGACGGCCGCGACAGGTGGAACGCGCCCGACGCGATGAACAGGATGTGATCGGTGTTGACCATGCCGTACTTGGTCTTGACCGACGTGCCTTCCACCAGCGGCAGCAGGTCACGCTGCACGCCCTGGCGAGACACGTCCGACCCGCTGGTTTCCTGGCGCGTGGCGATCTTGTCGATCTCGTCCAGGAACACGATGCCGTTCTGCTCGACCGCGGCGATCGCCTTGGTGCGCAGCTCTTCTTCGTTCACACGCTTGCCGGCCTCTTCTTCGACCAGCAGCTTGAAGGCTTCCTTCACACGCATCTTGCGCGGCTTTTTCTTGTCCTGCGCCATGCCGGCGAACATGCCGCGAATCTGCTCGGTCATGTCTTCCATGCCCGGCGGAGACATGATCTCCATCTGCGGGGCCGCCTGCGCGACGTTGATTTCGATCTCGAGGTCGTCGATCTGGCCTTCGCGCAAACGCTTGCGGAAGGTCTGGCGCGCGGCATTGTCTTCACGGATCGGGTTGCCCGATGCGTCGCGCGGCGGCGTCACCAGCACGTCCAGGATGCGGTCTTCGGCCGCATCTTCGGCTTGCGTGCGTACGCCACGCATTTCGTTTTCGCGCACCAGTTTCACGGCCACTTCGGCCAGGTCGCGGATAATCGTTTCGACGTCGCGGCCCACATAACCCACTTCGGTGAACTTGGTCGCTTCGACCTTGACGAAGGGCGCGTCGGCCAGCTTGGCCAGGCGGCGGGCGATCTCGGTCTTGCCCACGCCCGTCGGGCCGATCATCAGAATGTTCTTGGGATGGATCTCGTGACGCAGGGGCTCGGGCACCTGCTGGCGGCGCCAGCGGTTGCGCAGCGCGACCGCGACCGACCGTTTGGCCTTGTTCTGGCCAACAATGAACTTGTCGAGTTCGGAAACGATTTCACTAGGGGTCATGTTCATCCCAACACCTCGATCGTGTGGTGTTGATTGGTATAGATGCACAGGTCGCCGGCAATGGTCAGCGCCTTCTTCACCACCTCTTCAGGCGGCAGGTCGGTGTTCTGCTGCAGCGCCAGCGCCGCCGAATGGGCATATGAACCGCCCGATCCGATCGCGGCGAGGCCATGTTCGGGTTCGAGCACGTCGCCGTTGCCGGTCAGCACCAGCGTGGTGGTCGCGTCGGCCACGATCAGCATGGCTTCCAGCTTGCGCAGCACCCGGTCCGTGCGCCAGTCGCGCGTCAGTTCGACGGCGGCGCGCAGCAGATGACCCTGGTGTTTTTCCAGCTTGGCCTCGAACCGTTCGATCAGGGTGAAGGCGTCGGCGGTCGCGCCCGCGAAGCCCGCCAGGACGGAATCCTTGTACAGGCGGCGCACCTTCCGGGCCGTGCCCTTCATGACGATGTTGCCGAGGGTGACCTGGCCGTCGCCGCCGATGGCGACGCGGTTGCCACGACGAACGCTGACGATCGTCGTGCCGTGAAATTGTTCGATGTCTTTTTCCATGTCGGGACAGATGGGGACAGCCCGCGGACCAGGCAAGACCCCGGAACGATAAATGGACGAAAAAATCCCTGCGTAGTTGGCCGGCCCGATACAACGGTCGCCCGCCCTCAAGCAACCTTAGGATGGAACGCGACGTAAGGCAGGCCCTTGAAGTGGGCGTCGCAGGTCAGCAGTTCGGCTCGCTGATGGCGCGCGGTTGCATACACAATGGCGTCAGCGGTTGCGAGCTTGTGGTCGCGGTGAAGGTCCGCAGCCAGCACCGCGATCGAGGTGTCCAACGGGATGACAACACATTTCTGCGTGTAGGCGATGACCCGATCAGCCTGATCTTCACCCAGCTCACGATTCAACCACTTGGACAGTTCCAGCTGCACGATGGTCGGCACGATGCAATGCTGCTTGTCCGGAAAGTGTTTGCCCAACTTCTTCCCTAGAGGGCTAGCGGTCAACCATTCAATCCAGGCAGAGGTATCGACCACCTGTAACGCAAGCGCCATCAGTAGCGGTCCTTGCGGTCGCGGGTGTCGTCGGTTCGCGCGCCCTTGGCAATGCCCGCCAATTGATCAAATGTAGGAACGGGCATCACCAACACCCCGGCGCCCTTGGGGATGAACACGAATTCCTGCCCGGCTTCCCAATGTTGCTCGTCGCGTACGGCTTTGGGAATGGAGATTTGGAACTTGCTGGACAACGTAGCGGTGGCCGCCATTTCGTACCCCTGAAGCATCGATCGCAATGTAGTAAGAATACCGCTGTTCCGTCAAGATAGCAGTCTTCGGCTTCGCGCGCACCACCTGGCCAGTACGAAAAAATCCCTGCATCGTTGGCCGGCACTATGCTCGGGCGGCCTGACACAAGGATTCATGGACAGCGTGATACACCGCCGGCGTGGGCCGGCGGTTCAGGCGGGGTCAGTCGCCGTACAGCTTCTGGCGAAGTTCGCGGCGCTGCTGCGCTTCGAGCGACAGCGTGGCGGTCGGACGGGCCAGCAGACGCGGCACCCCGATCGGCTCGCCGGTCTCTTCGCACCAGCCATAGTCGCCACCGTCGATGCGCTGGAGCGCCTGCTGCACTTTCTTGAGCAGCTTGCGTTCGCGATCCCGCGTGCGCAGCTCCAACGCGTGTTCTTCCTCGATCGTGGCGCGATCGGCGGGATCGGGCACGAAGGGGGTTTCGCGCAGATGCTCGGTGGTTTCACCGGCGTTCTGAAGCAGTTCGCGTTCGATTTCCTGCAGACGGGCCTTGAAGAAGGCGAGCTGCACGTCGTTCATGTACTCGGCTTCTGGCATGGCCAACAGCGCTTGTTCCGAGATCACGGCCGTGGCCGGTTTGGTAATCACGCTTTCCAACGCGTCCTCCTGAGTGACTTCTTGGGTTTTTGGTGCCGCTTTCGTTACCATCGCATGCCCCGCGCTTCGAGTGCCTATGTGGCGTTGAGCGGGCTCAAGCAGCCAGACACTGCTCCAGCCCGTGCATGAAGACGTCCTTCGGCAGGTTGCGGCCGATGAACACCATCTTGCTGGAGCGCTTCTCGTTCGGACCCCAGGCCCGACCGACATCCGCGCCCATCAGCATGTGCACGCCCTGGAACAGCATGCGACGGTTGACGCCGTCCATATACAGAATTCCCTTGTACCGCAATAAATCCGTTCCGTACACCTGCACAATGCCCCCCAGAAACTCCTCCAAACGCATGGAGTCGAAAGGCTTATCCGACTTGAAAACGAAGGCGCCGATGGCGTCGTCGTGATGGTGATGATGTGCGTGGCCATGTCCGTGATCATGGGTCGGATCCGTGCAGGTCGCGGCATCGTGATCGTCGTGCGCGTGGCCGTGGCCATGGTCGTGCCCGTGATCATGACCGTGGTCGTGGCCATGATCGTGGTCGTGAGATTCGACGGCGTCGGGGTGGGTTTCGGCCAGGAATTCGGGATCGATATCCAGGATGGCGTTCAGGTTGAAGCCGTTGATATCGATGATTTCCTTGAGGTCGACCTCACCAAAATTTACAGGCGTGATCGTTGCGCGTGGGTTGATACGCAACAGTCGCGAGCGCAGCGCCTGATAGTCGCCATCGGTCACCAGGTCGATCTTCGATACCAGCACTCGGTCGGCAAAGCCGACCTGGCTCAGGGCCTCGGGCTGTTCGTCCAGCGTCGTCATGCCGTGCTTTGCATCAACGACCGTGATCACGGCGTCGAGCTTGAAGTACGACGACACGTCGTCGTCCATGAAGAAGGTCTGGCACACCGGGCCGGGATTGGCCATGCCGGTGGTTTCGATGATCACGCGTTCGAAGTTCAGCTTGCCGGCGTAGCGCTTGGCCTTCAGTTCGAGCAGGATGCGGACCAGGTCGCCGCGCACCGTGCAGCAGATGCAGCCGTTGTTCATCTCAACGATTTCTTCGTCGTTGTGCTGGATCAGCAGATCGTTGTCGATCCCTTCCGGTCCGAACTCGTTTTCGATGACGGCGACACGGCGGCCATGGAATTCGGTCAGGATGCGGTTCAGCAACGTGGTCTTACCCGCGCCCAGGAAGCCGGTCAGGATGGTGACCGGGATCTGTGCGGTAGTGCTTTTCTTGGCGGACGACATGAATTAGTGCTCCTTGCGCAATGCGTCTTTACTGCGTCGACGTGGCGGTGAGGCGGCGGCTTCCTTGCCACAGGCAGGGCAAAGGCCTCGCACGACCATCTCCACGTCGCGCCCTTCAAATCCGGCGGGCAGGCGCTGCAATGTCTGCTCGATACCCACCGGGGCGTCGATACAGAACATGCGCCGGCACGCGTCGCACTGGAAATGACCGTGCTGGGCATGGGTATGCGCCTCGCCGTCATGCCCATCGTGCGTCGGGTGATCGTGGTCGGACTGATGCAGCGCGCTGAAACGCCAGACCCGGTCTTCACCGGCGATCCGGTGCGCCAGGCCACATTGCACCAGCCATTCCAATACGCGATATACCGTGACCCGATCGACGGACACCGCCCTGCCGATCCGGTCGAAGACTTCCTGATGCGTGAGGGCGCTGACCGCGTCCAACAGGGTCGCCAGCACCCGCACCCGGGTCGCAGTCACCCGCGCGCCCTGCGTGCGAATCGCTTCGCGAGCTTGTTCCTCCACGCATTCCTCCAGAAGATGGCGGGCGAATAAGGGCGCCGGATTACAGCACGCGCTGTAATGGGGCCGCAAACCCGGACTTACCCCCGATACCGCGAAAAAAGCAGCCGACGGTGTAACACGAATCCGCCCGCGGCAGGCGCTCTATATATGTCCAAGTAAGCCAATTTCAAGCCAGGCCATGGCGCCGGCACTAGCAGAGGCCAGCCAAGGGCACAGCGGATCTGGCTTCGCCAGTCCGCCAGTGCCGCCCCCTGGGGGAGGCGCAAAGCGCCAAGGGGGGCTCTACCCCCCAGTCCGCCAGTGCCGCCCCTGGGGGAGGCGCGCAGCGCCATGGGGGGCTCCTTACACACGTTGCAGGAGAAGGCCCTTCAAGTACTCGCCTTCGGGGTGCGACATCCGCATCGGGTGGTCGATGCCAGCCGCCAGGCGCTCCAGCAGGACGAACTCCATGTGCGAATCGGTAACCGCCCCAGCGACAATCTTTTGAAACAAATCGACCGTGATCGCGCCCGAGCATGAGAACGTCAGCAGATAACCGCCCGGTTTCACCAGACGCATGCCCTTCAGATTGACGTCCTTGTAGGCGCGGGCGGCCTTGTCCACGTGGTGGGCCGAGGGCGCGAACTTTGGCGGGTCCAGCACGACGATGTCGAACTGCTGCCCTTCGGCCGCCAAGGCACGTTGGGCGTCGGCCACCTTGCTCACGCGGCACTCGAACGCCGCGGGATCGATGCCGTTCCGGGCCGCGTTCTGGGCAGCGGCCGCCAGCGCATCGGCCGACGAATCGACCGAAATCGCATGGGCCGCCCCTGCCTTCATGGCCGCCAGCGAAAACCCACCGGTGTACGAAAAACAATTCAGAATGGTGGCCGAAGGGCCGATCTGCGCCGCCAGTTCCGCCACGCGCTTGCGGCTTTCGCGCTGATCCAAATAGAAGCCGGTCTTGTGGCCATGCAGCACGTCAACGCCATACCGCACGCCGTCTTCGACGATCTCGACCGGCGCGGTTGGCGCATCGCCGCGCATCGCGCCCACGCGGGACACCAGCCCTTCCCGCTCGCGCACGGCGGCGTCCGACCGTTCGTACACCCGCGTGCAGCCCGTCGCGGCGACCAGCCCGTCGACCAGGGCTTCCCGCCAGCGCTCGACCCCGGCGGCCAGGAATTGCACCACCAGCTGGCCATCGTAGCGGTCGGCCACGAAGCCCGGCAGGCCGTCGGCTTCGCCGAACACGACGCGGGCGCCGTTGCTGCGTGCCGCCAGCGATCCGCGCCGCGCCACGGCGTCGTGCACACGCTGCGCCATCCAGGCCGCATCGATGGTGTCCTGCTCATTGAAGCTCCAGCAGCGCACGCGGATCTGCGATTCGGGACTGAAGGCGCCCCACGCCAGGAAGCGGCCCTTGTCGTCCACCACCCGCACCGTGTCGCCCGACAACGGGCGGCCCACGGTCTGGGCGATGCCGGTGGCGTACACCCAGGGATGGCGGCGCAGCAGCGACCGTTCTTTGCCGGACTTCAGGACGACTTCACTCATGGGGATCTCTTGCAGGCGGCGGGCGCCCAAATTCACGAAAGCGGGGATGTTATGCGATCGGCGCCCGGCGTGCAGTACGCCGGGCGCCGGCGGGGATCGGGCCCCGGGGTGTCAGTACTTCCAGAAGATCTGCTGGATGGCGGCCGGATCATTGCTGCGGGTCAGCGCCAGCGCCATCAAGATACGCGCCTTTTGCGGGTTCTGGTCGCCCGCGACGATCCAGCCATACTTGTCGTCGGGCTGTTCGCCGTTGCGCACCACCACGCCGCTGCCGGTACGCGACGCGCGCAACACCTGCAGGCCCTTGCCCCGGGCGTCCTGCAGGGCCGGCACCATGAATTCCGACACACTGCCGTTGCCCGTGCCCGCATAGACCAGCGCCTTGGCGCCGCCCGCCACGATCGCGTCGACCGCCGCGCGGTCCACGTTGCCGTAGGCGTACGCGATGCCGACCTTGGGCAGGGTGGTCAGCCGGGCGATGTCGAACTCGCTGTTGACGGTGTGGGCGCGCGCCGGCAAACGGTAGAACTGCGCCTGGCCTTCCACCACGTAGCCCAGCGGACCATAGGGCGACTTGAAGGTCTCGAGCTTGAAGGTGTTGGTCTTGCTGACGTCGCGGCCCGAATGGATTTCGTCGTTCAACACCACCAGCACGCCCTTGCCGCCCGCCTCGCGGGTGGCCGCCACCAGCACGGCGCTGTACAGATTGAGCGAGCCATCGGCGCTCAGGGCCGTGCCCGGCCGCATCGACCCGACGATCACCACCGGTTTGGTGCTGCGGATGACCAGGTTCAGGAAGTAGGCGGTTTCTTCAATGGTGTCGGTGCCATGCGTGATGACCACGCCGTCGACGTCATCGCGCTTGACCAGGTCAGCCACACGGCGGCCCAGCGTCAACAGGCGTTCATCATTGAAGCTTTCGCTGCCGATCTGGAAGACCTGCTCGCCGCGCACATTGGCCAGCTTCTTGATGTCCGGCACGGCGTCGATGATGGCGTCGACCGGCACGACAGCCGACCGGTACGCCGACGTATTGGTTGCCGCAGCCCCGGCGCCGGCGATGGTGCCGCCGGTTCCGAGGATGACGACATTCGCCAGGTTCTGCGCCACCGCGCCGCAGGTCATGGCAACGAAAAGGAAGACGGCGCCGGCGGACCGGCGGGCAAGGTGCTGAATGGTCATGGACATTTCCCCCTGAAAAATCGGTGTGCCGTCCTGGCCGCCGGCCGCGCCGGCAGGGGATCAGGACGACGTTTTCTTGTCGTCGGGCGCCGCCCGCGCCGCGCGCGGATGGGCCTTGTCGTAGACCTTGGCCAAGTGCTGGAAGTCGAGCCGGGTGTAGATCTGCGTGGTGGAAATGCTGGCATGACCCAGCATTTCCTGCACGGCCCGCAGGTCTTCGGCGGACTGCAGCACATGGCTGGCGAAACTGTGGCGCAGCACATGCGGGTGGACATGGGCCGGCACACCGGCCGCCTGCGCCCACCGCGCCAGCTGGGTCTGCACGACCCGCGGCGCGATGCGGGCGCCGCGCACCCCCACGAACAGCGCGTTGGCGTCGGCCGGGTTCGACGGCGCCGGCGGGGTGGCTTGGGTGGCCTCGCCCGCGGGCGCGCCCGACGCCGATTGCAGCGGGGTGCCTTTCGCCAGAGATGCCCGGTCCGTCAGCCAGGCCGCCAGCGCGGTCCGGGCCGCCTCGCCCACGGGCACGGTCCGGCGCTTGCCGCCCTTGCCCAGCACGTTGACTTCACCGGCGTCCAGGTCGAGCCAGCCGGCCGATTCATACTGTGCCGTCTTCAGGTAGCGCACGTCGAGTCCGGTCAACTCCGATAAGCGAAGCCCGCTGGAATAGAACAGTTCGAACATGGCGCGGTCACGGCTGGCCACCAGCCGGTCGGCTTCCGGCAGGTGCGCCGCCACGCCGCCCACGGTGCCCGGCACGTGATCCAGCAGGGCCTGGGTCTGGTCCACCGACAAGGCCTTGGGCAACCCGCGGGGCGCCTTGGGCGCGCGCAGACCCGCCACCGGATTGCCGGGCAGGCCCGCCTGGGGCGCCCACCATTGATAAAAGCCCCGCCACGACGCCAGCATTCGCGCCAGGCTGCGCGGTCCCATGCCGCGGGCATGCAGCTGGCCCAGGTAGCGGCGAAGGTGGCCGGATGAGATATCAGCCAGCGGCAGGCCGCCCGCCAGCGTCACCAATTGCTGCAGATCGCGCCGGTAGGCGGACAGGGTGTGCGCGGAGTAACGGCGGGCGGTTTCCAGATGCTGCAACCACTGCAGCATGGGCGGCGCCAGCAGCACGGGGTCGGCCGGCGCGCCCGCCATGTCAGTCCGCCAGCAGGCGCGACAGCGAGGCGCTGGCGACTTCGCCGATACGCGCCAGGAAGGCGGTGCCCATCGACGGCGAGAAGCGGTCCGGATCGGGCGACGCCAGCACCAGCAGGCCGAACGCCTGAGGCGAAAGGCCTACGCGCAGGGGGATCAGCGCGATCGAACCCACCGTGCGTTCCAGCCAGGCAGCCGCTTCGAAGCCGGAGTTCGGGCCGCAATGCGGCGACATCAGGCTGTTGGTGAAGCTGCGCACGTCATCCGTCACGCTGCCTTGCCAGGCCGGGGTATCGCCCGCCGATGCGCCCGCGCCGTCAGCCTTGACCGGCAGGCCCCACAGGCGCAAGGCCACGTCGGGGACGCTGAAGATGTCGGCCAGGCCGGTGGTCAGCACGTCGGGCAGCTTGCGCGCGGACGGCTCCTTCAGCAACGCACGGCTCCAGCGTTGCAGGTTGTCGGCAATGTGTTCGTTTTCGGCGGCGTTGCGAACCAGTTCGGCCACCCGCAGTTCCATGCCGCGCACGCGTTCGCGCAGCGCCAGCACCTGGCGTTCGGCCAGCGGAATCGCGCGGCCCTCGTGGGGGTGGGGCACCTTCAGCGTACTGAAGAGCTCGGCATGCTGTTCAAAGAAATCGGAGTGGTCCTGCAAGTATTGCGCGACTGCGTTGGCGTCCATTGTGTGCTTTTCTAGATCCATTGATTACCTGCTTCCGCCTTCAACCCAACAGGGTGTCGACGTCGATCACGCCCTGGAAGACCGTCACGACCGGGCCGGTCATGACCAATTGTTCGCCGTCCCACGCGATGGTGAGCACGCCGCCACGCGTCTGCACGCGCACCGGCGAATCCAGCAGGCCGCGGCGGATGCCGGCGGCGACCGCCGCGCAGGCGCCGGTGCCGCACGCCAGGGTTTCGCCCGACCCGCGTTCGAACACGCGCAGCCGGATGTTGCGCCGGTCAACGACCTGCATGAAGCCGGCGTTGACCCGGCGCGGAAATCGGCGATGGCTTTCCACCCGCGGGCCGACCGTGGCGACCGGGGCGGTATCGACATCGTCGACCACCTGCACCGCATGCGGGTTGGAGATGCCGACCACCGATACCCACACCGTGCGCTCGGCGCCGTCCTCCCCGGTCAGGGCGAGCGGCCAGAGCTGGTCCTGGCCTTCGATGCGCGGCACCAGACCGGCGCTGTCGAAGGGAACGGCCGCCGGCTCGAAGCTGGTGCGGCCCATTTCGACGTTGACCTCACCGTCGTCCTGCTCGTTGAGCACGATGATGCCGGTGCAGATCTCGGCGCGGATCGGATTGCGGTCGGTCAGGCCCTGCTCATGCACGAAGCGGACGAAACAGCGCGCGCCATTGCCGCAGTGTTCGACTTCGCCACCGTCGGCATTGAAGATGCGATACCGGAAGTCGGCGTCGGCCCGCGTCGCGGGTTCCACCAACAGGATTTGATCGGCCCCGACACCGAATTGACGATGGGCGAGCTTGCGCGCGCGCTCGGGGGTGAGCGTGATGTGTTGACGAACGCCATCGAGAACGACAAAGTCGTTGCCTGCGCCGTGCATTTTGGTGAAGTGCCAGTCCATCGGAGGATTATCGCATCTTGTTGCACATCCGGCCGCCGCCCCGCCACGGACCGCCGCAACAGCAGGTTTCCAACGAACGCGGCAGTCATCGGGCCGGGCTTGCTATTCTGCGGGCTTGACCTCTTCTTCCCGGTTGACCATGGCCCGTATCGTTCCCGACGGCTGGCGCGAAGTCAGCGCCACCGGCGCCGCCCAGCGCGAAATCGAAACCCTGGCGCTGCTCGCGCGCGGGCTTCCCGAGGGCTATACCGTCTACCACGCGGTCCATTGGACCAACGTCGAACAAGGCTTTTCGATCTATGGCGATATCGACTTTGCCGTGGTCAGTCCGGCTGGCGAACTGCTGCTGATCGAGCAGCAGGCCGGCTTCCTGGAAGAAACGCCCGAAGGCATTTTCAAGAAGTATCCCGACGGCGCCAAGAACGTGCGCGTGCAGCTTGCGCGGCAGGTATCGGTACTGCAGAGCCGCCTGTCGAAGCGGCCCAACATCGGCCCCGTACGGGTCGAGTACCTTCTGTATTGCCCCGATTACCTGGTCCGCTTTCCCGATACGGCGGGTCTGGCGCCCGAACGTATCGTGGATGCCAACCGCCGCGATCAGCTCTGCGCCATCATCCTGGCGGCAATTCCGCCCGGTCCGCCAAACGGCCAGGGCGCACATGTGCACCGCTTCCTGAGCGACGTCATCCAGCTGCATCCGGACACCAGTGTCATGGTCGGCCGCGCGCAGGCCATGGTCACGCGGATTTCGGGCGGCCTGACCCATTGGGCGCACCAGCTGGAGTTCGATCCTTTCCGTCTGCATGTGATCGGCACGGCCGGATCGGGCAAGACCCTGTTGGCGCAGGCCGAATACCGCGATGCCATCGATGCCGGCAAGCGGCCCCTGTACGTGTGCTTCAACCGTCCGCTGGCCGACCATTTTGCCGAGGTGGCGCCCGAAGGCGGCATGGCCGTCACCTTCCACACGCTGTGCGGCGCCATGCTGCGCACGATCGGCACGCAAGCCGACTTTTCGCGTGCCAGCGTGTTCGACGACCTGGTCGAGCAAGCCGCCAGGATTCCCGTGCCGCCCTCGATGGTGTTCGATACCGTGATCGTGGACGAAGGCCAGGACTTTACCGATCGCTGGCGGGACATCGTGCTGCGCCATGCCGCGCCCGATGCGCGCATCGTGTGGCTGGAAGACCCGATGCAGAACCTGTATGACAAGCCACCCGTGCAATTGCCCAAGTGGGTGACCCTGCACGCCACCGCCAACTACCGCAGTCCGCGCAGCGTGGTGAAGCTGCTGCAGAACCTGCTGCCCGACACCGTCACGGTTGAACCCTGCGGACCGATCGCCACGTCCGACGTGGAAGTGATGGTCTATGACGACGACACCCAACTGATCGACCATACCAAGAAGGCGATTTCGCACTGCCTGGCGGCGGGCTTCAAGCGCAGCGACATTGCGGTGATCGGGTTCCGGGGCCGGGAACACTCGGCGCTGCTGCGTCAATCGCAGCTCGGCCCGCATGCGATGCGCACCTTCACCGGCACGTACGATCTGTTCGGCAAGCCGGAGTTCTCGGAAGGCGACGTGCTGATGGAGTCGATCTACCGCTTCAAGGGCCAGGCCGCGGCGGCAGTCGTGTTCACCGAGATCGACTTCGAGACGCTGGATACCAAGACCAAACGCAAGCTGTTCGTTGGCGCCACGCGGGCCATGATCAAGCTGGTGCTCGTCGTGTCGAAGCGGTCGCCCAAGGACTGGCTGGAAAGCTGACGGCCGAGGCGGGCGCGCTGCTTGCTTGGGTCGGGCGTCCCGACTCCTGGAAATGTGCATGTCCCCGCAGCACTTCGATGTCATTGTCATTGGCGGCAGTTATGCCGGACTTTCGGCGGCCATGCCTTTGGCCCGCGCGCGGCGCAGCCTACTGATCATCGACGCGGGCCAGCGCCGCAACCGGACGGTTGAACGGGCGTACGGATTCCTTGGCCATGACGGGAAGGATCCGGCCGTGATCGCGGCCCTGGGCCGCGAACAGCTGTTGGCCTATCCCAACGTGCAGTGGCGTGATGCGTTTGCCGAACGGGTCCGGCGCGAGGCCGGGCACGACGGCGGCCGGTTCGTTGTCACCTGCAACGACGGCGCGTCGGTTTCCGCCGATCGGCTTGTGTTGGCCACCGGCCTGACCGACGAACTGCCCGACATTCCCGGACTCGCGGAGCGCTGGGGCAAGACGGTTTTCAACTGTCCTTATTGCGATGGCTATGAGCTGGACCTGGGCCAAGTGGGCGTGATCGGGACCGGATCGGTGTCGGTACACGAGGCCATGATGCTGACCGACTGGGGCACGGTCACGCTCTTCGCCGATGGCTGTGTGGATCTGGAGGCCGAGCAGTCGGCCCGATTGCAGGCGCGCGGGGTCACGGTCGTGGAGGGTGCGGTGGCGTCCATTGACGAGCACGCCACGGTGGTCATGACCGACGGCCGGCGGGTAGCCTTGCGCGGCCTGTTCGTGGCGCCGCGCCAGCGGATGACCAGCGCCCTGCCCGAACAGCTGGGCTGCACCCTGGAGGAAGGCCCCTTTGGCTGCTTCATTCGCACCGACGCCTGTAAAGCGACGGATGTGCCAGGCGTGTTCGCCTGTGGTGACACCGCGCGGGCCACGCACAGCCTGGCATCGGCCGTGGGCGATGGCTTTCAGGCCGGCGTGGCCGTGCACCAATCGCTGGTGTTTGCATGACCCGGGCGCGCCACTTGCTGTACCAGAGGTTCCCCAAGATACAACCCACAAGGAGTCTTCCATGAGCCTACGCACCGCAACCTTGAGCGCCGTTGCCGCATGTTTTGTCATGGCCGGCACGGCCGCGGTCGCCCAGACCAGCTCGCAGACGCCTCCGGCTGGCCCGACCGTCCGCGCGGCTCCGGCGACCTCGCCCGACACCTCCATGCCGTCGGCAAAGGGATCGCGCTCCAATTTGCAGAAGGCAGACACCGCATTCCTGGAAAATGCAGCCCAGGGTGGCTTTGCCGAGGTGGAGGCGGGCAAGCTGGCGCAGACCAAGTCCAGCAACGCCGAAGTCAAGGCTTTTGGCCAGATGCTGGTGGATGAGCACACCAAGGTGAACCAGGAACTCGCGACCCTGGCGTCGTCCAAGGGCTACACGCCACCGACCGAGCCGTCGGTGGTGCAGCGCACCGAACTGCGCGCGCTGGGCGTGCTCGAGGGCGACAACTTCGACAAGATGTTCATGCGCCGCATCGGCGTGGCGTCTCATGAAGCCACCATCAAGCAGTTCCGTACGGCGTCGCGCAACGCGCGTGACCCCGAGGTCAAGGCATTCGCGACCAAGACCCTGCCCTCGCTCGAGCATCACCTGAAAATGGCGCAGACCCTGCAGACCAAGCTCGGCAAGGACTGAGCACCCCGGTGAGCGGGATGCGGCGGCATGCCTGAGCAGGGACTGCCGCCGCGAGCAAATCCCGCTCATCCGTTTCAAGGAACGTTGATGGTTGCAACGATGCCCCGGGATGGCCGGCTGGAAAGCACGCTGGCCATGTTGGCCGATCCTTACCGCTACATTTCGAGCCAATGCAGGCGCCTGGGCACCGAGGCCTTCGAAGCCCGGATCATGTTGCAGCCGACCATCTGCTTCAGTGGCACGCAGGCGGCGGCGGTGTTCTACGATACCGATCACTTCCAGCGCGCCACCGCGGCGCCCGAGCCCGTTCGCGCCACGCTGTTTGGCAAAGTGACCGTGCAGAATCTGGACGCGTCCGCGCACCGCCTGCGCAAGGCCATGTTCGTAGACATGTTGAACCCGGCGGCCGTGCAGTCGCTGGTGCAGCACACCTCTCGCGAATGGCACGCTGCCCTGTCGGGCGGCACGGCACAGCCCCTGTATGAGCTGACACATTGCGTGCTGACGCGCGCGGTATGCCGCTGGGCCGGCGTTCCCCTGTCGCGTGAAGACGCGCCCCGGCGGCAGGGCCAGCTGGTGGCGCTGTTCGACGACGCCGCGCGCAATGTAGCCAGCCACCTTCGTGCGCGCGCCGCGCGAGGGCAGGCCGAACGCTGGCTCGCGGGCGTGATCGACGACGTGCGCGCCGGCCGCTACACAGCGTCCACCGGCAGCGTGCTGGCGTCGGTGGCGCAGCATCGCGATGCCGACGGGCAGGCCCTGCCATCGCCTGTGGCCGCCGCCGAACTGTTGAATGTGTTGCGGCCGGTCGTGGCCGTATCGGTCTATGTCGTGTTCGTGGCTCACGCATTGGCCATGCATCCCGCATGCACCCGGCGGCTGGCCGACGGCGACCGGCACTTCAAGCTGGCGTTCGTGCAGGAGATCCGCCGGCATTACCCCTTCTTTCCCGCCGTGGTGGCCCGCGCCGCGCGTGACTTCGAATGGAAGGGCCTGCGCATTGCGCGCGGCCGCCGCGCCCTGCTCGACCTGTACGGCACCAACCATGATCCCCGTACCTGGGACCTGCCGGAACGCTTCGATCCCACCCGTTTTCTTGACCGCGCCATCGGGCCCTTCGACCTGGTTCCACAAGGCGGCGCCGATGTGCGCACGCACCACCGGTGTCCGGGTGAAGACGTCACCACGGCCCTGATGTCACTCTTTACCGACCACCTGCTGCGCAGCGAAGTCATCCCCGGCGACACCGAACTGGATTGGCGGCGCCTGCCCGCCTTGCCGCGCGGCCGCATCCTGGTCAAGGCGCGCGCCGGCATCCGCCAGGCAGGTCTGGCCGACATGACGATGGGTACTGCCTGACGCAACGCTGAACGCCCCTCCGCATTCCCCCACATCCGCACTGGCCAGACCGCCATGCCTGACATGACAGCAGTACGCTGTCGTTTTTGTACGGAGTCACCCATGCCTTCCTTTACGCTCAACGGACAGCCGACCACGCTAGCTGTCCCTGACGACATGCCCCTGCTGTGGGCCATCCGCGATGTGGCGGGCCTGACCGGCACCAAGTTCGGCTGCGGCATTTCGATGTGCGGCGCCTGTACGGTGCACATGGACGGCGCGGCCATCCGGTCTTGCGTAACGCCGGTCTCGGTGGTGGAAGGCAAGGCCATCACCACCATCGAAGTCATGGATCAGGATCCGGTCGGCAAGAAGGTGCAGGCAGCCTGGCGGCAGATCGACGTCGTGCAATGCGGGTACTGTCAGTCGGGCCAGATCATGGCCGCGACCGCACTGCTCAAGACCACGCCGAAGCCGTCGGATGCCGACATCGATGGCGCCATGTCCGGCAACATCTGCCGTTGCGGCACCTATGGCCGCATTCGCGCCGCCATCAAGATCGCGGCCGCGACGTAAGGAGCCGACATGACCGAACTCGCAACCCCCGCAGCCGTTGACTCTCCTGCTCGCCGCCGCTTCCTCCAGGTGGGCGCCGCAGCCGGCGGTGGCCTGCTGATCGGCTTTGGCCTGACCGGCTGCAGCCGGGAAGACCGCAACGCCAAGCCGCCCGAAGCCGCGGTCGGCCACGCCACGACCAACGTCACCGGCGATGCCCCCGCGCTGGCGCAGCGGGCTTTCATCCGTATCGACCGCCAGGGCGTCGTGACCCTGATCGTGCACAAGACCGAGATGGGCCAGGGCACCTACACATCGATGCCCATGTTGATTGCCGAAGAGCTTGAAGTGGACCTGTCGCAGGTCAAGCTGGAACATGCGCCTGCCGACAACTCGCTGTACAGCGACCCGCTGCTGGGCGGCCAGGTGACAGGGGGATCCACCTCGATCCGGGGCGGCTGGCAGCCCATGCGCGAAGCCGGCGCCGCCGCGCGCATGGTGCTGGTCGCCGCCGCCGCGCAAACATGGAAGGTCGATGCCGGCGAATGCCAGGCCCGCAATGGCAAGGTCACGCATGCGTCCAGCGGCCGCACCCTGCACTACGGGGAATTGGTCGACGCGGCGGCCAGGATGGACACGCCAAAATCGATCACGCTCAAAAAGCCGGAGGACTTTGCCGTGATCGGCAAGTCGCT
Source organism: Pigmentiphaga litoralis (assembly GCF_048632615.1). GTDB lineage: Bacteria > Pseudomonadota > Gammaproteobacteria > Burkholderiales > Burkholderiaceae_B > Pigmentiphaga > Pigmentiphaga litoralis_B. Next base: position 3,232,903 of record NZ_CP184479.1, on the reverse strand, counting down.
GAAGCGCCTGGATTCGCCGGGGAAGGTGAATGGCCAGGCCAAATTCGGCATCGACGTGCGCCTGCCCAACATGCTGATCGCCACGGTGGCGGCCTGCCCCGTGCCGGGCGGCAAGCTGCAGGCCGCCGACGACGCCAAGGCCATGGCGGTCAAGGGCGTGCGTCATGTGCTCAAGCTGGACAACGCGGTGGCCGTGGTCGGCGATCACATGTGGGCCGCCAAGCAGGGCCTGGCCGCGCTGGAGCCGACCTGGTCCGACGGGCCGAACGCGGCCATGACCACGGCCACCATCATTGCGGACATGAAGACGGCATCGAACAGCGCCGGTGTCGTGGCGCGCAACGATGGCGACGCCAACAAGGACGCCCCCAAGGGCGGCCAGCGTCTGGAAGCGGTGTATGAAATGCCCTTCCTGGCGCATGCCACGATGGAGCCCATGAACTGCACGGTCGACCTGCGCGCCGATGGCTGCGATCTGTGGCTGGGCACCCAGGTGCCCGCGCTGGCGCAGGGCGCGGCGGCCAAGCTGACAGGCCTGAGCAACGATCAGGTCAAGGTGCACAACCACTTCATTGGCGGCGGCTTTGGCCGGCGGCTGGAAGTGGACATGGTGACGCAGGCCGTGGCCTTCGCCAGGCAGGTGAAGCAGCCCGTCAAATTCGTCTGGACGCGCGAAGAAGACATCCAGCATGACATGTACCGGCCTTACTACTACGACCGACTGGCGGCCACGATTGACGACAAGGGCATGCCGCAGACGTGGTCGCATCGTATTACCGGATCGTCGATCATGGCGCGGTTCGCGCCGGCCGCCATGAAAGACGGCTTGGACCCCGACGCCGTCGAAGGCGCGCGCGACATGCCGTATGCGATTCCGAATGTGCATGTGGATTACGTGCGGCACGAGCCGCCGGTGCCTACGGCGTTCTGGCGAGGTGTCGGTCCCACCCACAATATCTGGGTGGTCGAAAGCTTCATCGACGAACTGGCCGCGGCGGCGAAGCAGGACCCCGTCGCTTACCGCCGCGAACTGCTCGACAAGTCGCCCCGCCTGCGTCAGGTGCTGAACCTGGCGGCCGAAAAAGCAGGCTGGGGTACACCCGCGCCTGCCGTCGACGGTCATCGCGTGGGCCGCGGCGTGTCGGCGCAATTTGCGTTCGGCAGCTACATCGCCCAGGTCATCGACGTCGCCGTCGACCCAGCTGGCGAAGTCAAGGTGACGCGTGTCGTATGCGCCGTCGACTGTGGCCAGCTGGTCAATCCGGACACCGTCATGGCGCAGATCGAAAGCGGCGTGGTGTTCGGTCTGACGGCAGCATTGTGGAACGAAATCACCTTCGACAAGGGGCGTGTGCAGCAGTCGAACTTTGGCGACTACCGCATGATGCGCCTGAACGAAGCGCCCAGGATCGAGGTGTTTCTGGCCAAAAGCACCGATGATCCGGGCGGTATCGGTGAGCCGGGCACGGCCGCTACGGCGCCTGCATTGACCAACGCCATCTTTGCCGCAACGGGTCAGCGTATCCGCAAGCTGCCGGTGTCCAGTGCGCAACTGAAATCGGCCTGATTCCAGGCAGGCAACGCAAGGCCTGGACGACGCTGTTCCCGCAGACGCCGCCCGGGCTTTTCTGTTTCTCGATGTGGCCTCGATGGCCCGACGCTACATCTCGTTGCATGCTCGGCACTGCGCCTGCTGTCAGCAGGTAACATGCATGCGCCCTGCTCGACTTTCCCAACGTTCTTTGACGTGATGCCTGTTCGGGCAGCGCGATCACCGCCTTCATGACCGACCAGCCCTCGTCATCCTTCCCCTTTCTTGCGCAAGGCGGCGGCGTCGCCGACATTATCGCGCGCCGCGACTGGTCGGTTACGCCGATTGGTCCGATCGATGCCTGGCCCAGCACGCTCACTGCCACCCTTGCACTGATCCTGCGCGCGCCGCTGCCTATCGTTACCCTGTGGGGCGACGAAGGCGTGATGCTCTATAACGACGCCTATTCGGTATTCGCCGGGGGCCGGCATCCGGAACTGCTCGGGTCGAACGTGCGGGAAGGCTGGGCTGAAATTGCCGACTTCAATGACAACGTCATGAAGGTGGGCCTGGCCGGCAAGACGCTGCGTTACGAAGATCAGGAGCTGACGCTGTTTCGCAACGGCGTTGGCGAACCGGTCTGGATGAACCTGGATTACTCGCCCATTCCCGGGCCCGACGGCGTGCCGATGGGGGTCATTGCCATCGTAGTCGAGACGACGGCCAAAGTGCGCGCCGAACGCTGGCTGAGCGGCGAGCGCGAACGCCTGCGCCGCCTGTTCGAACAGGCCCCCGGATTCATGGCCATGGTGACGGGTCCCGACCACGTGTTCGACCTGGCCAATGGCGCCTTCCTGTCGCTGGTCGGCCAGCGCGACCTGATCGGCCGTGGGGTACGCGACTGCCTGCCGGAGCTGGCCGGTCAGGATTTTTCGAGCGGCTCGATCATGTGTACGCGGTGGGCCAATCGCACGCGGGCTTTGCGCAGCCCATGCACCTGGCCCGCACGCCGGGCGCCGCGCCGCAACTGCGGCACGTGGATTTCGTGTGCCAGCCGGTACGCAGTGAAGACGGCGATGTGATCGGCATCTTCATCCAGGGTACCGACGTCACGGATCGCTTGCTGGCGGAAAGCGCCGTGGTCGAAAGCGAAGCCAAGTTCCGTACCTTTGCGCAGGCCATGCCGAATCAGGTGTGGTCCGCCGACCGCCATGGCGCGCTCGACTGGTTCAACGACAAGGTCTACGCGTTCAGCGGCAAGCCGTCCGGCAAGCTCGACGGCCTGGCGTGGCATGCCACGCTGCATCCGGACGACCTGCCCCACGCGCTGGACCGGTGGCGACAGGCGATCGACACCGGCGGTACCTATGAATGCGAATTCCGCATCCGCCGGGCCGACGGCTTTTACCGCTGGCATCTGTCGCGCGCCCTGCCGATCCGCGACGCGGCCGGGGGCATCGTGCGATGGGTGGGCAGCAACACCGACATCGAAGACCAGAAGTCGGCCGCCCGCGCGCTGGAACGCCTGAACAAGACCCTTGAACAACAGGTGGCCGAAAGCCATGCCGACCGCGACCGCATGTGGCGGCTGTCCACCGACGTCATGCTGGTGGCCGACTTCGACGCCAACATCGTCGCCATCAACCCGGCATGGACCGAACTGCTGGGCTGGGAGGCCAGTGCCCTGGTCGGGCGGTCCTTCATGGACCTGGTGCATCCCGATGACCGGATCGAGACCCTGGCCGAAGTGGGTGACCTCAGCGCCGGCAGGCGCACGTACAAGTTCATCAATCGCTACCGCTGCCGCGACGGCCACTACGTCGTGCTGTCGTGGACGGCCGTGCCCGACGCACGATTCATTCACGCGGTCGGCCGCGACATCACCGCCGACCGCGAAGCCGCCGATGCGCTGCGCCGCACCGAACTCGCGCTGCAGCAGTCGCAAAAGATGGAAACCATCGGCAAGCTGACGGGCGGCGTGGCGCATGACTTCAACAATTTGCTGCAGGTGATTTCTGGCAACCTGCAGCTGCTGGCGGCCGACGTGGCCGGCAACGCCCGCGCCGAGCGCCGGCTGGGCAACGCGCTGGGCGGCGTGCAGCGCGGCGCCAAGCTGGCCAGCCAGCTGCTGGCCTTTGGCCGGCGCCAGCCGCTCGAACCCAAGACCATCAGGATCGGCCGGCTGATTGGCGGCATGGAAGACATGCTGCGCCGAAGCCTGGGCGAAGCCATCGAGATCGAGACCCTGGTGTCGGGCGGCTTGTGGAACACCCTGGTCGATCCAACCCAGGTGGAAAACGCCATCCTGAACCTGGCCATCAATGCACGCGACGCGATGGACGGCACGGGCAAGCTCACCCTGGAAGCGGGCAATGCCTTTCTGGACGATGCCTATGCCCGCCAGCATGCCGAAGTCGCGCCAGGGCAGTACGTGATGCTGGCCGTGACCGACACCGGCTGCGGCATGACACCCGACGTCCTGGCGCAAGCCTACGAACCCTTCTTTTCGACCAAGCCCGAGGGCAAGGGCACGGGGCTGGGTCTGTCGATGGTCTATGGCTTCGTGAAGCAGTCGGGGGGCCATATCAAGATCTACAGCGAACCTGGCATGGGCACCACCGTGAAGCTGTACCTGCCACGGTCGCACGACCGCGAAGAAACCGGCCCGGTGCTGGAAACCACCCTGGTCGAAGGCGGACGCGAAACCATCCTGGTCGCGGAAGATGATGACCAGGTGCGCGCCACCGTGGTTGAAACGCTGTCGGAACTGGGCTACCGCGTCTTGAAAGCGTCGGACGCCGCCAGCGCGCTGGCCATTGTCGAAAGCGGCATGTCCATCGACTTGCTGTTCACCGACGTCGTCATGCCCGGCCCGTTGCGCAGCCCCGAGCTGGCCCGCCGCGCGCGCGAACGCCTGCCCGGTCTGGCCGTGCTGTTCACGTCGGGCTATACCGAAAATTCCATCGTGCATGGCGGCCGGCTCGACGCCGGCGTCGACCTTTGAGCAAGCCCTACACCCGCGAAGCGCTGGCTCGCAAGATCCGCCAGGTTCTGGCCGCCGAATCGCAACGCGTCGGCGCGCCTGGCCAACCTGCCTTGCTCGCGCCCGTCAATGACGGTGCACCCGCGACTTACAGTCGCCGCATTCTGTTCGTGGAAGACGACGCCCTGATACGCGAGAACACCCGCGAACTGCTGCAGGAACTTGGACACACGGTGTTCGTGGCAGGCAATGCGCCGGACGCGATGGCGACGCTGCGCCGCGAAACGATCGACGTGATGATCACCGACCTGGGGCTGCCTGGCGAGTCGGGTGAATCACTGGCCAACGCCGCCAGGGAAGCGTTACCCAGCCTTGGCATCGTATTCGCCACCGGCACGGAACCCGACAGTCTTCCGCCAGGCTTCCAGGTGCTCCGCAAACCGTACGACACGGTCGCGATCGAGGCGGTGCTGCGCGATCTGGGGTGACCGGACGGGATGCCGCCCGCGGATTCCCAGTCGCGCCGGCGCAACACAAACGTATACGATCCGACTACCGCGATGTAACCGAAGATATCATCCGTGCACCTTCCGCGTTGCTGCCTGGGGCCGCCGCGATCCTCGCATGGAGAATTCGGCGTGCCAGCAGATTCACGTGACCCGTCCGTCCTGGCCCGGCCCAGTGTCGGGCTCGAAGTGGAATGCGCGGTCGCCGCCCGCGCCGGTGGCCATACCTACGACGCCAGGGCCGTCTTTGGCCGCTGGCAGCACTACCGCGGTGAACACTGTGTTCCGGGCACGGATGTGCATGCCGGCGATCTGTTGATCGGGTCGACCTGCGACACCGGCTTTTTTCGGTCGACAACGGTTTCAACAATCTGGAATACGCGTTCGCCCCGGTCGGCAGCCAATTCGGCCATACCGATGGTTCCTTCCTGAATCGCCTGGCCGGCACGGTGTGCACCGAAATGAACGCCGTGCTGGCCGCGCTGCATGATGAAGGCGCCGTGGTGCTCAACCTGTCCGAGCATCCCGACACTGCGATCGATGCGGACGTGTATCACCGCTTGCGCGCGCCCAAGCCCATCTACACCCATTGGGTTGGCGACCGCGGCTGGCGTCACGAAGAAGGCATCGACGCAAAAGCCCAGAACGGACCGTCGACCGGCGTCGACGCCGCCGGCGCGGTCCAGGCGCTGAACCTGATGTTATGGACAGCGCCGGCCATGATCGCCCTGTTCGGCAACAGTCCGTTCGAAGCCGGCCGCGTCACGGGCCTGCTCGAAAACCGGCTGACCCTGTGGCCACGCATGTTCGCCAACGCGCATGCAGCGGGCGATCGCCGCTTCCACCTACCGCCCGCCCGTCCTTTTCGCGACCTGAGCGATTACCTGATGTGGATGTACGGCCCCGGCACCACCATGCAGGTCATTCCTGCCAATGACGGCACCTACAAAGGCTACGGCGCCCTGTTCTGCGTGGAAGATGCGCCCTGCCTGCTCGATTTCCTGTCGGGTCCGGCGCGCCGCGCAAGGCACATCGGGACCACCGCGGTCGACATGCTCTGCCCACAGGCGGGCCACATCTCGCAGCAGCAGTTCGCCCACTTCCTGGATGCACGCATCCGTTTCCAGTTTGCCAAGACGCCCGCCCTGCCCGACTTCTTCGACGCGCTGCACACCCGCGGCGCCATGGAACAGCTTTTTTCTGACTGTGGCGCCGACGTGTACATCGAAGGCCGCGCATGTGGCGCGAACTTTCCGGACCAGGAATTGCTGGGTCTTGCCGATGCGCATATCGCGGCATCGGTCGTGATGGCGCCCACGGCGTTGCAAAAGGGACTGCTGTGCCGCCCCGGCGCATGGTCGCGGCTTTCCTCACTTGCTCCGTGGAGCCTGCTGCCGGCACTGCGCGACGCCGCCATTCGCGACGGCCTGGATGGCCGCGCGGGCGCGGTATCCGTCCGTTGCCTGACCGAACACGTGCTGGACGAAGCGGCGGCGGGCTTGGCGCCAGAGGAACAATGGATGCTGGCCTACCCGCGCCACGTAGTGCGGACCGGACGCAATGGCGCGCAACGCGCCCTTCATCGTTTCCAGGCCCTGGGCGGCAGCAGCATCGACCGGATCCGGCACATCGCCACGGAACGCGCGGCGCACCCGCTGCCCGCCTTGCCGCCCGAGGTCACGCTCCAATGAAAGCTGGCTTACTCGCACGGGCCTTTGCCGCGCCACCCCGCGGCAAGCGCGAGCGGCCCGAAGAGATGCTGTACGGCATCGACGATCGCCCACCGTCCGCAGTGACGGCAGGCCTGGGTATCCAGCATGCCCTCCTTGCGCTCATCTTCGCGTTGTACGCAGCAATCGCCGGTCAGGGCATGGGGTTCGACGCCGCGCAGACGGCCGCTTTCGTCAGCGCCACGGTGCTGATCATGGGCTGCGGCACCTTGCTGCAGGCGCTGCCGAGCCGCTTCGGCGCGGGCATGCTGCTGGTCAGCATTCCCGGCGCGGGCCGGTTGCCCATCCACATTGCCGTCACCTTGCATTACGGCCTGGCGGCCACCATGGGCGCGACGATCGTGGCCGGCGTCTTGACCGTGCTGCTTGCCCGCGTCATTCCCCGCCTGCGGCCCATCTTTCCCCCGAAGTCATCGGCGTGGTGCTGGTCATGATGGGCATGACCCTGGTGACGGGCGGCGTGTCACGAAGTGTCGGCTTTTCTGGCGGCGCGCACGCCGTATCGATCCCGGCCATCGCGGCGGCGTTCGCGACCCTGGCGTGCATGGTCGGCATCGCGGTGTGGGGCACGCCCGCCTGGCGTCGCGTCGCCATGCTGGCCGGCGCATTGGTCGGGACGGCGGTCACGGCCATGGTAGGTAGTGTTCCCGCCGGGAACCTGATGGACATGCCCTTTGTGGCGCTTCCCGTGGTGGGACTGAACCTGCCCCTGCCGGAATTCCATCTGATCCCTATCGTGATCGTGGTGGTTGCCCAATTCATCACGATGATGGATCAATTCGGCAGCGCGCTGACGATGGACCGCATGACGGACGCACACTGGCGCCGGGCCGACATGCCGATGGTCGGGCGGGCGGTGACCGGAATGGGACTGACCCACATCCTCTTTGGATTGACGGGCACCTTGCCGGGCGGATCGTCGTCGGCCAACATCGGACTCGTTCACGCCACCGGGACCCCGGCGCGACGCGTCGGGCTGGTCGCGGGCGGCGTCCTGGTCGTGGCCGCGTTCTTTCCGCCGCTTGCCGGCTTGCTCGTGCTGACGCCAGCGCCCGTCGTGGGCGGCATCCTGCTGTACACGGCGGCATACATGCTGACGGCGGGCATGGACCTGATCATGTCGCGCATGATGAATCCCCGCCGCAACTTCACGGTCGGCCTTGCGATCGTGTGCGGGTCGTCGGTCATGCTGATTCCCGAACTGTCCAAGGCCGCGCCGGACTGGATGCTCGTGATCGTGCAGTCCGGACTGACGGTCGGCGCCCTGGTGGCTGTCGCGCTCAATGCCGTGTTCCGCATCGGCGCCCGGCAGACCTTGCGCCAGACGCTTGCGCCGGCCAATGAAGCAGCCGACGCGCGCGAGGCCATCGACCGCGCCGGGACGCTGTGGGGCCTGCGGCGGGACACCGCGCTACGCGCGCAGCATGCCATTGGCGAGGCACTGGAGGCGTTGCGCCAGGCCGGCGTTGCCGGCGCCGTCACACTCACCACCAGCTTCGACGAATTCCATTTCGTGTGCGTGCTCAGCTGGACGGGCACGTCGATCGGCCTGGACGCCAGCACCAAGCCCGACCTTGCCGCGCTAATGGACGCGAGCCCGACGGCTGCCGCGGACGATGCCGACGACGACATCGACCTGATGATGCGGCAAGTGTCGGCACTGATCATCGTCAAGCTGGCCGACCGCGTTCGCGCCGTCCAGAAAGGCGACCGGGCGGAATTGCATCTGACCTTCGATCACTGATCGCGGCGCAAGCAGTCTTCTACGGAGCTTCCACCGCCGCCGCGTCCGCCGCTTCGGCTGCGCGGGGCTTTTTGTACCGGTTGTAGCCCCACAGGTACTGCTCGGGCACGCGGCGGATGATCCGTTCCATGGCGGCATTGACCCAGGCTGCCTGCGCTTCGGTGCCTTCCGGTACCGGGCCCGGCAGCCGCACGAAATGCACGCGCCAGCCCTTCCCGCCCTTCAGGCGTTCACCTGCCGCCAGCACCACCGCAGCCCCGGTCTGCGTGGCCAGCCGGCCGGGCAGCACCATCGAAAAGGCGTCACGTCCAAAGAACGGCGCCCATACGCCTTCGCCATTGCCCGGAACCTGATCGGGCAGGATGCCGATCGCGTCGCCCTTGCGCAACGCCCTTACCAATCGTCGCACTCCTTGCAGATTGGCGGGCGCCGTGTCCAGATTGGGGCCTTTGCGTCCGGCTTCGACCAGTGTTGACAGCCATTGCTTGCGCGGCGGACGATACAGCACCGTCAATGGCCCACCCCGATGCGCGTAGTACCTTGCGGCGATTTCGAAGCAGCCGACGTGCGGCGTCATGAACAGAATGCCTTTGCCTTCGGCAATGGCCGCCGCCACGTCGTCCCATCCTTCGGCCTGGACCTTGGCCAGCGATTCGTCGGGCCGGAACCAGCACTTCGGGACCTCCAGGGCGCCTTCCCCTGCCGACGCGGCCGAGGCGCGGGCGAACTTTTCGCCTGTATAGCCCGCGAGCGCGGCGTTTTCGCGCAGGCGCGAGGCGTAGGTCGGCGACAGCCGGTACACCAGAAGGCCCAGGCGGCGCCCCAGGAAATGGAGCCAGGAAAGCGGCAGCCAGGCCAGCAGTCGATAAAATGTAAGCATCGGACTCGAAATAGAGAAAACGGGCGCCGTGCCGGCCAGGCAAGACCGACAGGACGGTAGGGCCACTGCGGCCCCATCCCCGATTTTCCCCTAAAATGACAGTGATCGCCGAGTTAACACGACAACTTGCGGGGCGATCGGGCGGTTGCGCTTGCGCGATCGCCACATTCCGCTAAAGCGTCGCTGCTCGTACAAGGTCTTGACCCTGCCGTGCAACGCGCCGCATAACCGATATGCCGGGCCGGTTGCAGACTCCCGGCAAGTTGATAAAAGGACCATCGAGTGGCCAACAAAGACTACCTTTTCACCTCTGAATCCGTTTCCGAAGGGCATCCGGACAAGGTCGCCGACCAGATCTCCGATGCGATCCTGGACGCGCTGCTGGAACAGGACCCCACGTCGCGGGTCGCCGCCGAAACGCTGTGCAACACCGGTCTGGTCGTGCTGGCGGGTGAGATCACCAGCCGCGCCAACGTCGACTACATCCAGGTCGCGCGCGACACCATCAAGCGCATCGGCTACGACAACACCGACTACGGCATCGACTACAAGGGCTGCGCCGTGCTGGTGGCCTACGACAAGCAATCCCCCGACATCGCCCAGGGCGTGGACCGCGCGTCCGACGACTACCTGAACCAGGGCGCCGGCGACCAGGGCCTGATGTTCGGTTTCGCCTGCTCCGAAACCCCCGACCTGATGCCCGCGCCGATCTGGTACGCGCACCGCCTGGTGCAGCGCCAGAGCGAACTGCGCAAGGATGGCCGCCTGTCCTGGCTGCGTCCGGACGCCAAGTCGCAGGTCACCTTCCGCTATGTCGATGGCAAGCCGGTCGAAGTGCACACCGTGGTGCTCTCGACTCAGCACGCACCGGAGGTGTCGCAGGAAACCATCCGCGAAGCCGTGATCGAAGAGATCATCAAGAAAAGCTTTCCGGACGGCATGCTGACCGCGAACACCAAATATCTGGTCAACCCGACCGGACGTTTCGTGATCGGCGGCCCGCAAGGCGACGCCGGCCTGACCGGCCGCAAGATCATCGTCGACACCTACGGCGGCGCGTGCCCGCACGGTGGCGGCGCATTCTCGGGCAAGGACCCTTCCAAGGTCGACCGCTCGGCCGCCTACGCCGCGCGCTACGTCGCCAAGAACGTGGTGGCGGCCGGCCTGGCCACGCAATGCCAGATTCAGGTCAGCTACGCCATTGGCGTGGCCGCCCCGATCAACATCACCGTGGACACCAACGGCACCGGCGTGATCTCCGATGACCAGATCGTTGCCCTGGTGCGTGAACATTTCGATCTGCGTCCGAAGGGCATCGTCGCCATGCTGGACCTGCTGCGCCCGATCTACACCAAGTCGGCGGCCTACGGCCACTTCGGCCGGTCGGAACCGGAGTTCAGCTGGGAAGCGACCGACAAGGCCGCCGCGCTGCGCGCCGCCGCCGGCGGCTAAGCGTCACCCTTTCTGGATTCCATGGCTTCCAACGACAACGACTTCACAAGAACCGTCAGCTCCGCTTCCTTCACGGCCACGGACTCTCCGTGCGTGGCCGTGTGTTCCACCCTCTTCGATGACATCTGCAGGGGGTGCGGAAGGACGGCCATGGAAGTGTCCAACTGGGTGTTCATGACCGACGAGGAAAAGCAGGCGGTGTGGGAAAGGATCCGCGCGCAGGGCTATCCTCGGCGGCGTCCGTGACGGCACGATGAATCCCGCCCATGCGGCGGCAGGCGCTCCATCGCTTCATGCGCCAGCCTTGGCCCAGTAGGGCGCTCGCAGGGCTTTCTTGGAAAGCTTGCCCAGTTCGGAACGCGGCAGATCATTGCGAAACTCCACCATCGATACGCGTTGGGTCTTGCCCAGTCTGGCGTTGACCCAGTCGCGCAAGGTGGCTTCGTCGATACGCGTGCCCGGACGCAACACGACCAGCGCAAGCGGCGTTTCATCCCACTGCACACTGGGAACGCCAATGACGGCGCAATCCTGAACGCCCTCGTGCCGTAGCAGCACGGCTTCCAGATCCGCGGCATAGATGTTGTTGCCGCCCGAGATGATCACGTCCTTGCTGCGGTCCAGCAGCGTCACGAATCCGTCGGCATCGATATGCCCGATGTCGCCGGTGCGATGGAACATGCGCCCCTGTTGGTCGTACCAACGGATGGCCGCCGTTCCTTCGGGCCGGTTGTGATACTCCGCCATCATGAACGGGGACCGGCCAACGATCTCGCCCACCTGGGGCGCGGCGGCATTCCCGGCGTTGCCAGGAATGCGCTGGCCCGCTTCATCGATCAGCAGAATATCGGTGTCGTACACCGGCACGCCTACGGTGCGCAGCTTGTCGGGATGGGCGCGGCCGTCAAGAAAGCAGGACACGCCGCCTTCGGTCATGCCATAGACTTCAAGAAAGCGGCCCGGCCAACGATCCAGGATGTCGCGCTTCAGTGCAGGGTCCATCGGCGCGCCCGTGGACTGGCTCAATTCGAACGCCGACAGGTCGGAGGTGGCAAAGTCCGGATGGGCCAGCAGCCGCTTGTACTGGATCGGCACCAGCATGGTGTGGGTCGCCCGGAACTGGCTGGCAAGCGCCAGGAAACGCGCCGCATCGAACTTGCGCATCAGAAGGCACTCGCCGCCATGCGCCAGTGAACCGAGCAAGGGCGTCAACGTCGTATTCGAATACATGGGCGTCGACAGCAGCGCCCGGCTGTGCGGTCCGAATCCGAAACCATTGCGCTGCGCCTGCCGCTGGCGCATGCCGTGCAGGTGCACGATGCCCTTCGGCGTGCCGGTGGTGCCCGAACTGTAGATGATGTTGAAGGCATCGTCAGCCAGCGCGACAGGCAACGGCAGATCGTCCGTCGGCTGGTCGTGCCAGGCGGCGAACTCGGCGGCTTGGACTCCCTCGTCGCCGAACCGGACAGGGGTGCATCGCGTTGACGCCGCCGCATCAACGGAGCTTGCCATCAGCAGGTCCCCCACGGCCGGATCCACGAACAGCATTCGGGCATCGCAGTCCGCCAGCATCGTGACCAACGTGTCGGCACTGGCCGATGCCGGCAAAGGCACCACGCACGCCCGCGCTGTCACGATGCCGAACAAGCACGCCACATAGGCCAGCGACGGCGGGCCAAGCAGGGCGACACGATCGCCCGGTCGCACACCACTTGCCATCAGTGCGCGAGCGACGCTGCGCGCCCGATCAAACAGCGTTTGCCACGTCAACGTCCTGTCTTCCACCCTGAAGGCGACATGTGCCGGCATGGCCGCAGCATGCCCGGCGATCATGTCGATGAAGGGCTGGAAACGGACGCAATCATCAGGGGTGGGGGTCATGGAAACATCCTGTAGGCAAGTTCAAATCGCAGGCCGGGCCGCGGTGGCCTGCATGGCCTGCAGGCGCGCGCCGATATCGGCCGCCGCCCCTTGCAGGTCGTCAAGATGGCGGGTGATGGCTTGCTCGGGTGTCATGGTCGATGCGAAGTAGGTCATGCCAAGCGCACAGGCGACGCCGTCCCGATCGAACACGGGCACTGCAATCGTGTTGGTGGCGGGCCAGAACCGGGTATCCCGGGTCGCAAAGCCTTTTGCCCGCACGTCGTCCAGAACGTCCCGCATCGCGGCGGCATCCTTGGCCAGCGCATCTTCGTCACGGTCGGATGACGCCAGCGCGGCAATAAGCGCGTCCTGCTGTTCGACGGAACAATGCGCCAGATAGGCCCGGCCGATAGCGCGGCTGGCCAGACTCAGGCACACGTTGAGCGTCGAATGACGCAAAGCCAGCGGCGACAGCGGAATGGTGCTGTACCGGACGACCATCGACAGTTCGTCGAGCATCGCCACCGCTACCGGCCACTTGATGCGCCGGGTCAGTTCATCCATGCAGGGCGTGGCCGCTTCCACCACCAGCGGCTCGCTGTGATAGCCGTGGCTGAGCGCCAGCACGCCGGACGTCAGGTAATAGGCGCCGTGCTGCGGGGCGTGCTTGACCAGTCCGCATTCTTCCAGCGTGCGCATCATCCGCATGATGGTGGCCTTGGGCAGCCGCGTCTGGCAATGCAGCATGTCGATCGTGGAGATCGATCGCTGGTTCAAGGTCCGCAACAGATCGATCGCGCGAATGACAGACCTGACGGCGGTGGTTTCGCATGATGTCGAGCGCATACGGCGGTCTCCTTTTTTGTCGAGTATAGGAACGCCATGGCCGCGGCCATCCGATCGTGCGAAATGTTTTCGCTGAGCGAAATCGACCGTCGTCACAGGCGCAATCCGGTCGGCGCTCCGTAAGATCGCGGCTGGAAGGACCCAGGCAAACCGAACGTAGGGAGACGACTGCATGACCCCGCCACCGCCCGCGCCAAGGATCATCGACACGCATGCCCACGTCTTCAGCATGACAATGCCGCTGGCCGAAGGCGCCTGGCACCGCCCCGTTGCCGAAGCCGATCCGCAGCAGTATCTGCGCACGCTGGATGAACACGGCGTCGAGTCCGGCGTGCTGGCCGGCGCGAGCATTTCGGGCACCAACAATGACTATCCATTGGCGGCGTGCGATCGCTCCCGGCAGCTCAGGACCACGGTCATCGTCGCGCCCGACTCCCCCTGAACGTCCTTCAGGACATGGACCGCCGCGGCGCCGTGGGCGTGCGTTTCCAGTTGCGCAACGTGGCGCGAGTACCGGACTTCGCCTCACCGGAATACCGCGCCCTGCTGCGTCACATCGCAGACCTTGGCTGGCACGTGCAATTGCATGATGACGCGCGCCGTCTTCCCGACTATCTGCCCGGGCTCGAAGCCGCCGGCGTCAAGGTCGTTGTCGATCATTTCGGTCGTCCGGACCTGGAAGACGGCATCGGCGGCAAAGGCTTCCAGCGCCTGCTGCGATCCATTGCCGGCGGACGCACGTGGGTGAAGCTGTCCTCCGCGTTTCGCCTTGGATCGGACGCACTCGTCCTGCAAGCGGCCAGCACCCTGCTCGAACACGCAGGGCCCGAACGCCTGATGTGGGGCAGCGACTGGCCCTTCGCCGCCTTTGAAACGCAAGTCAGCTATACGCAAGTCCTGAACGACCTGAACACCTGGGTGCCCGATCCCGTCGCCCGCCACCGTATCGCCTTCGATACGCCCAACCTTTTCTACCGGCCTCGCCATGACCAAGACTGAACTGCTGTTACTGCGTTACGAACTTGAAGCCCTGACCATCGACTTCTGGCACGAAGTCGACATTGCCGGCGGGGCAAGGCCGCCAGCTACTATGTCGAAGACGCCGTATTCGCGTCCAGCGTGCGCGAGTACCGGGGCCGCGCGGCCATCGAGGCCTTCTATGAACGGCGCCGCGACCGCGGCGCGCGCGTGTCGCTGCATGTGGTCCAGAACTTTCGCATCGAGCCCGAGTCCGACACCCGCGTGCGCTGCCAGTACATTCTGAATCTGTATGCCGCCGATGGCGTGCCGGTGCTGCCCTCGCGGCCGGCGATCATGCTGGCGCTGGTCGAAGAGGTCGTTCTCAAGCAGGCGGATGGAACGTGGCGTTACGCGTCCCGCCGCGTCTTTCCCCAGTTCCGCGATGAAACGCCGACCACGGGCTGACGCCTGCGGACACGCACTTTCACCCTTGCCCATCTTCTTCCCGCGACCATGTTCATCGACCCCCTGACCTACCCCGGCTTCAAGCGTTCGATCTTCAACGCTATCGTGGCGCCCCGCCCGATTGGCTGGATCAGCACCATGGCCCTGGATGGGCGCGTCAATCTTGCGCCATTCTCGCAATTCAACCTGGTGTCGACCGCGCCGCCCGTAGTCATGTTCGCGTGCAACACACCCGAAGACCGAGAACAGAAAGACACCATCGCCAACGTGATCGCGATCGGCGAGTTCGTCGTGAACCTGGTGTCGTGGGACCTGCGCGAGGCCATGAATCTGACGTCGACGCCGCTACCCCACGGGACGGACGAATTCGAGCACGCCGCCCTGGAAAAGGCGCCGTCTACGCATGTCAGGCCGCCCCGGGTGGCCGCGTCTCCGGCCAGCCTGGAATGCCGCATGATCCAGCGGGTGGATATCGCACCCGACTATCCGGGTGAAACGCCAAGCACCGTTATTTTCGGCCGCGTCGTCGGTCTGCATTTGCGTGAAGACTGCGTGGATGCAGACGGCCGCTTCGATACCGTCAAGGCGCGGCCGCTGACCCGGCTTGGAGGTTTCCAGTACGCCACGGTGGGCGAGATTGTCGAGATGCGTTCCCCCTTCGTGCGCGCGGGCGGTTGACGTCTTGCTGCTTGCTCTGCCACCAACAGCCCCACGCCGTGGGGCTTTTTTCGTCTGTCGGCACGCAATATTCCGGCACTCGGAAAGGGCAAAACGATCCGTTGCGCCAGGTGCGCCTCCCTCCTAGACTCCGCTCGCCTTCACAAGAAGCCACGACCGCAAGAAGTCACGAACGAGAGGAGACACGATGACTCAGGACACCGCCCGCATCCGGCTGGCCCTGCTCGCTACCGCCGCGACGCTGATGGCGCCGGCCGCCCACGCACAGACGGCGGCATCGACCGCCAGCCTGACCCTGTACGGCGTCGCGGACGCCTGCCTTGCCATGCACAACGGCAATGCGGGCTCGAACTTCCAGATCAATGGCGGGGGCTGCAGTTTCGGCTCGCGCTTCGGCTTGCGCGGCACCGAGGACCTGGGCGATGGGTACAAGGCGTACTTCCAGCTTGAAAGCGGGTTCGGCATCGACACGGGCGTCCTCGCGCAGAACGGCCGGCTGTTCGGCCGCAAGGCCATCGTGGGCTTGAGCGGCAAGTTCGGGGCGATCGAAGCGGGCCGCGCCTATGCGCCGGCGTTCGATCTGCTGACCGCCATCGACCCCATGCGGCTGGGGATCGGATCGGTCATCGCCACGCTCTGGTCCGGCTCGCCCGGCACGGCCGGCGGCCGGACCGACAACACCATCAGCTATCAGAGCCCGACGTACGCCGGCTTCAACGCACGGGTGCTGTACGCGCCTGGCGAACAGATCGCGCCGCTGCCGTCGCGCGGCGGCGACACCAAAGGGCTGGGCGTCACCTACCGCAGTGAAAACCTGCTCGCGGGCATGACCTACGCCAAGGTGGGCAACGCCGCCGACACCGGCGACGACCGCGCCACCACCCTTGCCGCGCGGTACGACTTCGGCACGTTCTCGCTCGCCGCTGCGGGCCAGTTCGGCGGATGGGAAGGCACGCGCAGCGCCGCCGCACCCGCCAGCGCATCGAGCATCTGGAGCCGCCGGTTCAACAGCTACATGGTTGGCGGCACCGTGAATCTGGGTGCCGATACGGTGTCCGGGTCCTACAAGCGCTACGACGATCGGACGGTATCCAACTTCGATGCCGACATCTGGAGCGTGGTCTATCGGCACACCCTGTCCAAACGCACGACGCTCTACGGTGGCCTGACCCGGCTGAAGAACCGGCATGCATCGAACTACGGCGCGTCGGATGGCGGCGGCGCCTATACCGGCGTTGCGTTGAATGGCGCGTCGCGTGTCATCGACGTGGGCATCACGCACTTCTTCTGATCGGGCACGACGGGGTTTCGTTGAGCGAAATCCCGCGTCGGGCTGCACACGACTGCTTCGATCGCTCATTACCATCGATTCAACAAAGCAAGAACAAGACAAGGAGACAGGGCGCATGACCCTTGATCGCACGGACAATCCGGGCCGGCGCAAAGCGCTGCGGTGGCTGGCGGCGGGCGCGTCGCTTGGCGCGGGCGGACTGTTTCACGCCGGCGCGCGCGCGGCCGCCGCGGCGTGGCCGACGCAGCGCGTCCGGCTCGTCGTTCCCTTTGCTGCCGGTGGGTCCACCGACGCGCTGGCGCGCCTGCTGGCGCAGACGCTGCACGAGCGCTTTGGTCAGCCGTTCATCGTCGAAAACCGGGGCGGCGCCAACGGCAACCTGGGGGCCACCGCTGTCACGACGGCAGCGCCCGATGGCTACACCCTGTTCTTCTCGACCACCGGCCCGTTGTCCATCAACAAGCTGCTGTACCGCAATACGCCGTTCGACCCGCTGACCGATTTCACACCGATTTCCCTGCTGGCCGACGTGCCGCTGCTGCTGGCCGCGCACCCATCGTTCCCCGCCAATGACGTGAAGCAATTGCTTGACTACCTGCGCGCCAATCCGGGCAAGGTGTCCTACTCGACAGGCGGCAATGGGTCAATGGGGCATCTGGCGGCGATGCTCATGCAACGGGCCACCGGGACATCTCTTGTGCACGTGCCCTACAAGGGATCGGCGGGGGCGCTCAATGACCTGCTTGCCGGCGTCGTCAACCTCAGCTTCGATCTTGTCCCAACCTACCTTCAGCACATCACGGCAAGCAAGCTGAAGCCCCTGGCGGTACTGGGTCCGCAGCGCTCGGCCAGTCTGCCTGCCGTGCCTACGCTTCAGGAACTGGGCATCGACGTCAATGCGACCGGGTGGTACGGACTGGCCGGCCCGAAGGGCCTGCCTGCCGACATCGTGCAGAAGGTGAACGCCGCGACCAACGCGTTCCTGGCCAGCCCCGAAGGCCGCAAGCAGCTGGACGTGTACGCCATGCGCGCCATCGGCGGCACGCCGGACGCCTTGAAGACACTGATGCGTACCGAGACGGACAAATGGCGTCCGATAGTCGAGCCCATTGCCGCCACCATCATGGAATGAGGACAGTCATGCAGCCCCCTCCCGTGCCCCACGTTCCTGCACTGCCGATTCCTGCCCAACCCGTCGCAACCCGCCGCGAGGTCCTGGGCCTGGGCGCCGTCTTCGGCCTTGGCACGCTGTTGCATGGATGCGCCGCGCCTGCCACGGCGGACGCTTCGTTGCCGCTTGCTGCCGCGGACACGGCGCCGCTGAAAGTCTTTGGCAATCTCGACACGCTGGAATTCGCGCCGGTGCTACTGGCGGGCGCCACGCGCGAAGCCGGACGGATCGAGATCGCGCAGGGCGGCATCCTGAGCCTGTTCGACAAACAAGGCGACCTGCCGAATTTGAAGGCAAGCGGACGGTCCCATGTCGCCACCAACTCCGAAACGCAAGGCTTGCGGTATTCGCTCGACAACCCGGACCTGCGCATCATCTTCACGATCTCTGAAGGCGTCTACCGCATCATCGCGCGCAGATCTGCCGGCATCGCGTCGCTGGCGGACCTGCGGGGCAAACGTATCGGCACCATGCCCAAGACCTCGTCGGCCTACTACCTGCACCGCATGTTGAACAGCGTGGGCGTGAACGACGATGAGGTCCGCATCGAGCCGTTCGTGTCGGGGACCGCGCGCCCGTTGGCGATGATGAAGGACGCCCTGCTTACCGGGCTGATCGACGCGGTCACCATCTGGGAACCCGAAATGCAACGCTGCGCCGACGCATTGGGTGCGGACGCAATCTCGTTCTTTGATGCCGCCGCCTATCGCGAGCAATTCAGTCTGTACAGCACACGCGGCAATCTGGCCGATCCCGTATTGCGCCCGAAGATCGTTTCGCTGGTACGGTCCTTGATGATCGCGTCAGAGCAGATCCGGCGCGATCCCCGCGAGGCGATCACGCTCGTGGCCAAGGCCGCGCGCCTTGACCCGCCGTCCGTCGAACGGGCCTGGCCGCACAACACCTACCCCGGCACCTTGCTGTCCAACCTGCTCGACACCATGGTCGACGAAGATGTCTGGGTGGCAAAGGAAACCGGCCGCGCACCACGCACCCCTGCCCAGCTGGCGCCCCTGATCGATACGTCGGTATTGCACGAAGTGCTGCGGCCGGGGCTGCCGTCATGACGCCGCGCGGGGCATCACGAGCCGGCTTGGCGGGCGTCCCGGAGCATGCGGGCGACGTGGGTCTTACGGGCCGCATGCGCCGCATAGGCCGCATGGGCCGCATGGGCGCTGCGGGCCGCCTTGGCATGGTGGCCCTTGCGGCCCTTGCGCTGGCTTCACTGCCCGCCACCGCCACCGCCGCGGCCGCCGAGGCCGATACTTGGCCGACCCGGCCGCTGCGCCTGATCGTCCCGTACGCACCCGGCGGCCCGACCGACATCATCGGCAGGCTGGTGGCGCGGTTCGCGGGCGAGGCGCTGGGCAAACCGGTGGTCGTGGACAACCGCGCCGGCGCGGGCGGCACCATCGGACTGAGTCAGGCACTGCAAGCCGAACCCGATGGCTACACGCTTGCGCTGGTCGCGCCGGGCCCGATCGCGGGCATGCCCAACCTGATGAAGCTGCCCTACGCCCCGGATGACGTCGGGTATCTGACGCTCGCCGCGCGCACGCCGTCCGTCATCGTCGTGCGCAGCCAGTCGGGCATCGACACCCTGGCAGCCCTGATCGAGCAGGCCAGGCAACATCCGGGCACGATGAACTACGGCTCGGCCGGCGCCGGCACCACTCCGCATCTTGGCGCCGAGCTGTTCAAACAGGAAGCGAAGATCGATCTCGTGCACGTCCCGTATAAGGGCGCAGCCCCGGCCCTTGCCGCGCTGATGGCGGGCGACGTGCAGATGATGATGGTGGATCTGCTGCCCGTGATTCCCCTGGCTGCAAGCGGCCGGCTCAAGATCCTGGCCGTGGTCAGCGACCGCCGCGTGCCGGGCCTGCCGAATGTCCCGACGACGGCGGAACTTGGGTTTCCGGGCGTCCTGATGGATGCCAACTACGGCATCGTCGGCCCTAAGGGCATTGCCTCCGAGGTGCAGGCCCGCATCGTGGAAGCGGTACGCCAC
Organism: Pigmentiphaga litoralis; assembly: GCF_048632615.1. GTDB lineage: Bacteria > Pseudomonadota > Gammaproteobacteria > Burkholderiales > Burkholderiaceae_B > Pigmentiphaga > Pigmentiphaga litoralis_B. Next base: position 3,212,795 of record NZ_CP184479.1, on the reverse strand, counting down.
GCGGTCGCCCGACCCGAGATGCAGGCCGAGATGGCCAGGATCGGCGGGACCGCCTTGACGTCCACGCCGGCCGCCTATCGCGACATGACGCGGGTCGAGTTCGAACGATGGAAGCGCGTGGTCGACAAAGGCCGCATCACCCTTAACTGATCGTCAGGACGACAGCCATGAAAAGACGTACCTTTGCGATCGCCGCTGCATGCTCCGCCCTGCCGCTGACGTGGCGCGCCGCGCGGGCAGCCAGCGCCTATCCGGCCCGCCCGGTGCTGGCCATCGTGCCCTACGCGGTGGGCGGCGCCGATACGTATCTGCGCCCGCTGCAACAGGCGCTTGAACAGGCGCATGGCATCCGGCTCGTGATCGAATCCGTCAACGGCGCGGGCGGCACGGTGGGCGCGGCACGCGTCAAACGCAGCGCGCCCGATGGCTACACGCTGCTGTTTTGCGGGTCGGGCCTGATGTCGATCGCGCCACGCGTGCAGCCCGCCGCGCCGGTGCTTGCGGATTTCATTCCGATCATCAATCTGGTGACGGTGCCGTACATCATTGCGACCCGCAAAGGATCATCGATTACCGACCTGCCCGGTTTGATCGACTTCATCAAGCAGAAGCCGGGCGTGCTGACCTATGGGTCGCCGGGCATCAGCACCTCGCCGCATCTGGGAATGGAAGCCCTGGCCCGCGCGCTTGGCAGCAGCGTCACTCACATTCCGTATTCGGGCATCGCGACCGCCATCCAGGGACTGCTTGGCGGTCACCTGGAAGCGGTAATCGGCGCGCCCAGCACCCTCATGCCGCAAATCGAGTCCAAAGCGATTCACCGGATCGCAGTGGTCGGCAAGAACCGCTTTCCCCTGGCGCCCGACATTCCTTCATTGGCCGAAGTGGGCATCGATCTGGACGTCTCGACCCATTTCGCCATCTATGCCCCCAGGGGCACCCCAGCGGACGTGGTCGCGACCCTGGCGCGCGCATTCCACGACGCAGCCAGCGACCCGTCGTACAGTAAGGCCATGGAAGGCGTGCGCACGCGGGTGAACCTGATGCCGGCCGACGCGCTGGCCCGCATGCTGGCCGACGAGACGACGCGATTCGGCGCCATGATGTCCGCGATCACGACTTGAAGGAGGACCCTGCCATGCATTCCCTGCCTTCGGCCCTCCCGGCCGGCGCATCGTTGACATCCGCAACGACCTGGCGGATCGACTGCCACGCGCATGTGTACGACCTGGCGCGTCACCCTTTGCATCACAGCAGTGGATTTGATCCGCTGCCCAATGAAATCGGCACCGCCGATCAGTTCGCATGCGTGCTCGACGCGCAGGGTTTCAGCCACGGCGTCCTGATCAATCCGCTGGGCGGTTACGGCACCGACAACCGTTGCCTGACGAGCACGCTGACGCGCTTCAAGGGTCGCTTCAAAGGCGTGGCCGTCGTTGCGCACGATACGCCCGAGGCCGGATTCCGCCAGATGGCGGACGCAGGCGTCGTCGGCCTGCGGTTCAACCTGAACTTTCCGGCCAGTCCGTCCTTGTTCGTTCCCGAAGCCCAGCGCTCGCTGGCCATTGCGCGCGACCTGGGCTGGTTTGCCCAGGTGCACTATGAAGGCACGACCTTGATCGATGCGCTGCCGGTGCTGCGCCGCGCGCGCCTGCCGATCGTGATCGACCACTGCGGCCGCCCCGAACTGTCGGCCGGCCTGGACCAGCCGGGTTTCAAGGCCCTGCTCGAACTCGGCCGCGAAGGCGAGGCCGTCATCAAGCTCGCCAGCGTGTTCCGCTTTTCGAAGCAGGGATATCCTTTCGAGGATGTCGACCCTTATGTCCACGCATTGATCGACGCATTCACGCCCGGCCGGTGCATCTGGGGGTCGGACTGGCCCTATCTGCACGCCCCCCAGCGCATCGATCACGCTACGCTGTTGCAGGCGCTGGTCCGCTGGTTTCCGGACGAGGCGGACCGCCGTAAAGTATTGGGCGAGACCCCGGCGCGATTGTTCGGCTTCGCGCTTCGCTGAAGCTCTCTTGATCCGTGTGCTTGGCTGATCTTGCCCCCATCTGATGCTTGCTCCTACCTGATGCTTGCCCCTGTTTGATCCGTACCCTTTCTCGTTTTCCGACCAGGACCACCATGCCCCTATCCACGCCCGATGCAGTCCGTCAACCCAGCTTGCTGGACCCGACCCGCAATGGGGCTGCTTTGAATGCAGCCATCCCTGACGGCATAGGGCAATGGACCGGCCGCGGCCAGAACTTCGCCGTCAACTGGACTCGTGCCGGTACAGAGGGCGCTCACACACACATCGATTCGATGTTCGAGCTCATGGTTCTGGTGCTCGACGCCGCCGTGGCGATCGCCGGCGAAGGCCAACGCGCCGAGGCTGCGCCGCGCAACATCTGCCTGCTTCCCCCAGGCGCGTGGACGCTTCAGCTTGCGCCGGGCGCGACCTGTGTCGTGCTGTCGTCATTGCCGGCCGGCCACGATGCTGGCGCCCTGAACGAAGACGCCTACGCCGATCCCGATCCCCGCATCGTCCCCGTCGGCGCGCCCTACCGCCCCGTGCGCGACGCCGACCGCATCCGCATGCTGCCCATCGACCAGGTGTCCGCGTCCCCCGACAAACCGCGCCTGAAGATGCTGCAGAGCGCGACGCTGTCGATCAACTGGGTCGAGTATGACGGCCCGCGTAACCGGCAGGCGCTCAGCCCGCATTCGCACACGTCATTCGAGCAGGGATCGTTGGCCTTGGCGGGGGACTTCGAACATCACCTGCGGGTGGAATGGGGACCGGATGCAGATGCATGGCAGGACGACCGTCACGTGAAGCTCGGGTCGCCGTCGTTGATGGTGGTGCCCGTGCAGATCATCCACACCAGCGAAGGCGTGGGGCCCGGCCGGCACTTGCTGATCGACGTGTTCTCGCCACCGCGCGCCGACTTCATCGCCAACGGGTGGGTAGCCAATTCCGGCGACTATGCCGCGCCTGGCACCGCATCTGGCAGTCAAACGCCCTGACTTACGCCACCTCACTGACGCCACCTCGCACACGCCGCCCCGCCCGGTCGCGCCACCCGCCACGGCGTGCTCGGCGACTGCGAGGCATCACGCGCCGTCGGACTGGCCAGGCGCGGTCAACGCCGCCTTGGCCTCTGCCGCCACATCCTGCAGCAGGCCCAGGTACCGCTTCACGCCTTCCTCGTCACTCATGGTTGACGTGAACCACGTGATGCCGATGCTGCCGACCACGCCCTGGCCATCGAACAGCGGCACCGCCACCGTTTTTGACACGGGCCGCACCTTGGGGTCGCGCAGCGCATACCCTTGCCGGCGGATCATTTCCAGCGTTGCGTCCAGGGACCGCCGGTCCTGCAATGCCGCGTTTTCGGGGTTGTCGACCACGTCGGCCATCGAGATCAGGGCTTCCCGTTCGTCGTCATCGCAGAACGCCAGATAGGCCCGCCCCAGCGCGCGCGTGAACAGGCTCAGGCGCATGTCGATGCTGTTGTGGAGCAGCGCCAGCGGCGAGTTCGGGATGGTGCTGTAGCAGATCACCGCGGCGCCATTGCTGGGTACGGCCAGCGCGGCGGGCCATTTGATGGCTTCGGTAACGGCATCCAGCAAAGGCGCCACCACTTCGACCAGACGCGGCTGGCTGTGGTAGCCGCAGGCTAGCAATTGCACCTTCGACGTCAGCATGTAGCCGCCAGCTTTGGGCCCGCGGCGCACGTAGCCCATGCCTTCCAGGGTCTGGAGCAGGCGGACCAGCGACGGCTTGGGAATTTCGGTCTGGAAGTGCAGTTGCGCGATGCTGGAGACGGGATGCCTATTCAGGCATTCCAGCAAGGTGACAGCGCGGACGACCGCTTCGACAGGGGGAAAGGAAGGCATGCAGGATGTGCCGAAGCCAATACAGGAAAGCGACGCGCTTTGATAACCCCGTCCATTCTATCGCCGCGGGGTCGCAAGCGGATGGCGGGTCGTCCAGGCCGGATGCGGGCCACTGCGGCACGCTGCGAAAGACGGCTGCCTGTCTTGGCCCTGTCATCGGCCGCGGGCCAAATGACGCCACCCCATCCTGGTAGCCGCCCGCATGCGCATCGTCCTCGTCACGGATGCCTGGCATCCCCAAGTCAACGGTGTGGTCCATACCTGGACCTATATGGTCAAGACGCTGACGGCGTGGGGACACGAGGTCGTGATCGTCAGCCCCCAGGGCAGCCGCACGATCGCCGCGCCGTCCGAACCCGACGTACGCCTGTGCATCGAACCGATGCGCCACCTGCTGCGTGTGCTGGACGGCCGCCTGCCCGATTCGCTGCACATCGCCACCGAAGGGCCGCTGGGCCTGGCGGCGCGCAGGCTGGCGAAGCAACGCGGCTGGCGTTTCACGACCGGCTTCCACACCCTGTTTCCCGATTACCTGACGGCGCGCCTGGGCGTGCCAGTCGGCCTCACCTGGAAGTTCATGAAGTGGTTCCACCAGCCATCGCAAAGGGTGCTGGTGCCCACGCCTACCGTGCGCGACCTGCTGGCGCGGCGGGGACTGGGCCAATTGCAGGTGTGGGCGCGGGGGTGGACACCGTTCAGTTCGCGCCCGGCGAGCGGGACGCGCTGCCCTACCGGCGCCCCATTTTCCTGAGCATTGGGCGGGTCGCCAGGGAAAAGAATCTGGATGCGTTTCTGTCGCTCGACCTGCCCGGCACCAAGGTCGTGGTGGGCGGCGGCCCGGATGAAGCGCGGCTGCGCCGGACCTTTCCCGACGCCATCTTCCTGGGCAGCCAGCCGCATTCAGCCCTGGCGCCTTTTTACCGGTCGGCCGACGTGTTCGTGTTCCCCAGCCGCACCGATACCTTCGGGCTGGTCATGCTGGAGTCGATGGCCTGCGGCACGCCGGTGGCGGCCTTTCCGGATGCCGCGCCCCGCGCTGTGCTGCGGCCCCGCCTGACCGGCGTGCTGTCGAACGACTTGCGGGTGGCCTGCCTGGATGCCCTCAAACTGGACCGCGCCGCCGTCCGCCAGGAGGCGCTGTGTCACAGTTGGGAACAGATTGCCCGCGAATTGCTGCATGCCCAGGTGGCCGCGGATCCCTTGCGGCCACTGCCCCCGCCGTGGGACCGCGCATCGGACACGCAAGGGGCTGCAATTGGCGCCCGGACCGGCTACAATCTTGCCTCCTGAGGAGCGTTGCGACGGGTCCATCCGCCAGGCTCAGGAATCGAACAGACCCCGGCGTCCTTGCCGGCGTGGTCTGCCGCAACGGCGCTCACCCATATCCTGCAACACGCGGGCGGTATGGTGAGCAGATGTCAGGTCTCCCCTCCTCCTTCCCGATGCGCAGGTTCATTGGAGCTTCCATGAACGCTGTCCAAAACATCAAGACCAACGACTACATCATTGCCGACATCGGCCTGGCCGGCTGGGGCCGCCGCGAAATCAGCATCGCCGAAACCGAAATGCCTGGCCTGATGGCCATCCGCGACGAATTCGCCGCGCAGCAGCCGCTCAAGGGTGCCCGCATCGCCGGCAGCCTGCACATGACCATCCAGACCGCCGTGCTGATCGAAACGCTCAAGGCCCTGGGCGCCGACGTGCGCTGGGCCTCGTGCAACATCTATTCGACCCAGGATCACGCCGCCGCCGCGATTGCCGACAGCGGCACGCCCGTGTTCGCCGTCAAGGGCGAGTCCCTGGCGCAATACTGGGAATACACCCACAAGATTTTCGAATGGCCGGGTGAAGGCCAGGCCAACATGATCCTGGACGACGGCGGCGACGCCACCTTGCTGCTGCACCTGGGCACGCGCGCCGAAAGCGATGCGTCCATCCTCGACAAGCCGACCAGCGAAGAAGAGGAATTCCTGTACGCATCGATCAAGGAACAGCTCAAGCGCGATCCTAAGTGGTATTCGACCCGCCTGGCGCAGGTGCGCGGCGTGACCGAAGAAACCACCACTGGCGTGCACCGCCTGTACCAGATGTCGCAAAAGGGCGAACTGGCCTTTGCGGCCATCAACGTGAACGACTCCGTCACCAAGTCCAAGTTCGACAACCTGTACGGCTGCCGTGAATCGCTGGTCGACGGCATCAAGCGCGCCACCGACGTCATGATCGCCGGCAAGGTCGCCGTGATCTGCGGCTACGGCGACGTGGGCAAGGGCTGCGCCCAGGCCATGCGTGCCCTGAGCGCGCAAGTGTGGGTGACCGAGATCGACCCGATCTGCGCCCTGCAGGCCGCGATGGAAGGTTTCAAGGTCGTCACCATGGAATATGCCGCCGACAAGGCCGACATCTTCGTGACCGCGACCGGCAACTACCACGTGATCACGCACGAACACGCCAAGGCCATGAAAGACCAGGCCATCGTCTGCAACATCGGCCACTTCGACAATGAAATCGATGTCGCGTCGCTCAAGCAGTACACCTGGGAAGAGATCAAGCCGCAGGTCGACCACATCATTTTCCCTGACGGCAAGCGCATCATCCTGCTCGCGCAGGGCCGCCTGGTGAACCTGGGCTGCGCCACGGGCCACCCGTCATTCGTCATGTCGTCGTCGTTCGCCAACCAGACGATCGCCCAGATCGAACTCTGGCGTCACAACGACAAGTACACGTCGGGCCAGGTCTATGTGCTGCCCAAGCACCTGGACGAAAAGGTGGCGCGTCTGCACCTGAAGAAGCTCGGCGCGATGCTCAGCGAACTGCGTGATGACCAGGCGTCGTATATCAACGTCCCGGTCGCCGGCCCGTACAAGCCGGAAACCTATCGCTACTGATCGCCCGTCCGATCGGCCGTCACGGCTTACCACCCGCCCCGGCGCGCACGCGCCGGGGTCACCCACCTAGAAGGCCCTTGCCATGACCCTGCTGCTTGTCTGGTTGTTGAATGCGGTTGCCCTGCTTGTCGTCGCGTACCTGCTGCCCGGCATTACCGTGGCGAGCTTCGGCTCGGCGCTGATCGCCGCGCTCGTGCTCGGCCTGTTGAACATGCTCGTCAAACCGCTGCTGGTGCTGCTCACGCTGCCCATCACCATCCTGACGCTGGGTCTGTTCCTGATCGTGCTCAATGCCCTGCTGTTCTGGTTCGCCGGATCCATCCTCAAGGGCTTCCAGGTCAATGGGTTCTGGTGGGCCGTGATCGGCGCACTGCTGTATAGCCTGATTTCCGGGCTGCTGTCGGCCATCGTTCCCGGCTGATCCCCGCTTGCTGGCTCTTCCCTTATTTCTCAGGCGCCCTTCGTGATCTCCGACGTCTCATCCCCGAACTCTGCCGCCCAGGCAGAGGCTCCCGCTGCCATCAGCCTGGAGTTCTTTCCGCCGCGTGACAACGCCGCCCAGGAACGGCTCGTCCGTACCGCCAAGCAGCTGTACGCCGTCGGCCCCAGCTATGTCAGCGTGACATTCGGCGCAGGGGCTCCACCCGTGAAGGCACGCTCAACACGGTGCGTACCCTGCAGGGCCTCGGCTACGAAGTGGCGCCCCACCTGTCCTGCGTGGGTTCGACGCAGGACAGCCTGAGCGAAACGCTGACCAGCTACCGCAAGGCCGGCATCCGCCGCCTGGTGGCGCTGCGCGGCGACATGCCTTCGGGCATGGGCGATATGGGCGAACTGCGGTACGCCAGCGACCTGGTGCGTTTCATCCGCGAAGAAAGCGGCGACTGGTTCCACATCGAAGTCGCCGCCTATCCGGAAATGCATCCCCAGGCGGCTGGCCCCGACGCCGATCTGACGCACTTCGTGAACAAGATCAACGCCGGCGCCAATGGCGCCATTACCCAATACTTCTTCAATGCCGACGCGTATTTCGATTTCCTGGACCGCGCGACGGCCAAGGGCGTGCTGGCGCCCATCGTGCCCGGCATCATGCCGATTACGAACTACAGCCAGCTGGCTCGCTTTTCGGACATGTGCGGCGCCGAAATCCCCCGCTGGATCCGCCTGCGCCTGGCGTCCTATGGTGACGACAAGGCGTCGATCCGTGCGTTCGGCCAGGACGTCATGGTCGAGCTGTGCCAGACCCTGCTGGACAGCGGCGCACCCGGCCTGCACTTCTACACCATGAATTCAGCCGACGCGACGCTGGGGATCTGGAAGCAGCTGGAGCTGTAGGGCCGGTAGGGCGTCGAAGCAACATAAACTTGCTCGTTTGTGGGTAGAACGATAAAGTTTATGTATGTCCAGAGCCTCCCAGAGTGTGTCCACGCTGCCTCCCCAGGTTGCCAGTTCCCTGGCCCGCCTGGGTGAATATCTTGCGCTGGCTCGCGTTCGCCGCAAGGAATCGCAGCGCCAGTGGGCGGAACGCACCGGCATCTCGGTGCCAACACTCGTTCGTATGGAGCGCGGTGATCCCGGTGTAAGCATGGGTATCTATGCCACCGCGCTCTGGATGATGGGTCGATCGAATCAGTTGGCCGATCTGGCCAACCCCGTCGACGACGTTGGCGCACTCGAACTCGACATTCGAGCCGCTACCCGGCGGCGGGCGGTTCGCACCGCGGCATCGGTCCAAGCACGGCTTGGCCGCGATAAACCGAAGACGTCATGATGGCATCTTTGCAAGCCGCCGACTCGCGCTTTCTGTGGTATCTCGGACTGCCCTCTGCACCGCTTCCGGTGGGCGAACTCCGCTTGCTGGTCCAATCGCGAGGCGTCAGCCTGCGGTATGCCGATTCGTGGTTGAAGCAAGGTTTCCCATTGAGCGAAGATCTGCCGCTGATCGATATCGAACACTTGCCGATCGAAAAGGAGAAGGCGGCTGGCGCAGTCGATGACGCTCGCCCCGATCGTTGGGGCGAGCGCGTCATCCGCCTGCTCGACAAGCCACCCCGTCTTGCCTTGCTCGACTATCTGTTCTTTGCGGGCGACGACCGATTCGGGGCACTGGGTGTGTCGTCATCGGCAACGGCCTACCAGCCGCATCACCACGGGGCGTTGCCCACCCTGGCCGATGTCGATCGGCTCCATCAGCTCACCCAACAAATTCTGAAGGGTGAAGCCGTTGAGGAACTGGGCGAGGACGGCGCGTCGTCCACGCTGGATAATGCGGCGTCCGGGTCCAAAGCGTATGGGTTGACAACGGCGCAGGCCAAGGCCGAGATGGCACGGGTCGCCCGCGCAGTGGACGCATGGCAGTCCCACTTCGCCGCAGCCGGCATTCCCGCTGCCGTGATCGAAGGCTATGCGGCGCAGATCGACCGGCCGTTTCTGCTGAATCAGCGTCGCCGCGCCTTGCAACATGGCTGACCCGAAAGACGGCTGCCGTCGCACCCGACCGACCGAACACCAAGTCAACGGCGCGGCAGCCCGCCCCGCGCTTCATTCCAGCCGGATGTGCGAGCGCTGCACGATCGCCTGATTGCGTTTGAGCTGCGCATCGACCACGGCCGCGAACGACGGCCCCTGGCCGGTAACGACCCGGGCGCCCATGGCGTACAGACGGGCGCTGGTGTCAGGCCGCTGCACGGCCTTGCGGGCCGCCGCACGCAAGCGCTCAGCCACGATCGCCGGTGTCCCGGCGGGCACGACCAGGCCGAACCAGCTCTTGGCCAGATCGTTCAGGTCGGCAAACCCCAGTTCCTTGAAGGTCGGCACGCCGGGAAGTTCGGGCAGCCGGCTGTCACCGCCCACCACCACGGGAATCAGCTTGCCCGACCGGATATGGGCCAGCGCGGTGGGCAGCTGATCCGGCATGATCTGCACGACACCCGACAAGGCTTCCCCGACGGCGGACGCCTGCCCCTGGTAAGGCACCGTCAGCATCTTCACATGCAGGGCGTGGGTCATCGCTTCGATCAGCAGGTGGCTCAAGGTGCCCGCGCCTGCGACCGCGGCGCTGTAGGTGTCGGGCGAGCGCTTCAGCGCCGCCACGAAGCCGGCAAAATCCTTCACCTGCATGGACGGATGCACCGAAATGACGCCCGGGACGTCAAGCAGCTGGATCAGCGGCATCAGCTGCCGGTTGATGGCCACTGCCCGGGGGTTGAACAGCGGATTGACGGTCAGGGTGCTGACGGTGGCAATGCCGACGGTATACCCGTCGGGCGCCGCGTTGGCCACGGCCTCGCTGCCCATCATGCCGCCGGCGCCGCCCCGGTTGTCCACCACGATGGGCTGCCCCAGTTCGTCCCGCAACCCGTCGGCAATCACACGCGCAATGCGGTCGGTTGGTCCGCCGGCCGCGTAGGGCACCACCAGCTTGACGGGCCGAACGGGAAAGTCGGCATTGGCCGACACCTGCGTCGACAACGCCGCGCAGGCAATCAGAACGATGCGGCGCAAGAAGGCCGTCACGACAACAGACACGGGATCCTCCTGAATTAAAAACGGGACGTAAGCGGGTGTAAGCACTACTGCAGACGCGCTACTGTAGAAACTTACAGTGCAACGCACCAATAGATATTCAACGTAGGCTATCGGCTGCGCCGGTAGCTCAGCAGGCAACCATTGCTAGCAGATCAGTGCTTGGTCACGGCTCCCCATGCGCGTACTGTGGAGTAAGTGAGCACTTCCCGTGCGTCCGTGCCCGCGCCGCCGCGCAGGCGCACCGGTACCGCCCTTGGCTTGCAGCCCGCAGCGGGCCTGCATCGTCCCAGCCTTTCAGGAATTCCATGCCCGACACAACGCCCTCGGCCCACGCAAAGGTGCTCTTTGCCCGGCTGATGACACACGGTCGATTGCGGCAGTTGCGGCTCCTTGTCGCCATGGACGACCATGGCAGCATTGCCCGAGCCGCCGCCAGCATCCACCTCAGCCAGTCTGCCGCGACGCAGGCCGTCGCCGATCTGGAGCGTCTGCTCGAGGTCAAGCTGTTCGAACGTCACGCACGCGGCATCCGCCCCACGACCGCCGGGCAGGCGCTGATCGCCGCCGCCCGCGGCGCCACGGCCGGCCTGCAAAGCGCCGCCGAAGCGCTTTCCGCGCTGCAGCGCGGCGCGACGGGCACCCTCAGGCTGGGCGCCATCCCGGCCGCGTCCTACACGCTATTGCCTCCGTTGCTTGAAGTGTTCTGCGCGGAACACCCTGGCGTGCATCTGGACGTGCAAGAAGGCGCCGGCACTGCGCTGCTTCCGTTGCTGCTGGCCGAGCATCTGGACGCCGTGTTCTGCCGCGCGCCACCCAGTCTGCCCTCAGGCTTTGCGTTCACCCCCTTGCTGGCCGACGACGTCGTGGTGATCGGTGCGGCCAGCCATCCCATGGCGGGAAAGGCGGACGTCTCGCTGGAAAGCCTGGCGAACAGCCGATGGATCATGCCGACCGTCAATATCGAGGTCCGCGCCATTTTCGATGCCGTCGTGCTGCGCAACTTTCCGGACGCACAGTTCCTGATGGTATCCACCGTATCGGTGCCGGTGCTCGACGGCCTGCTGCAACAGGGGAATGCCGCCACGATCTGTCCACGCAGCGTGTCGAAGGGCCTGCTGGCCAATCCCCGGATCTGTCTTCTGGACGTGACCTTGCCGGCGCGATTGCCGCCTCTGTCGCCGCTGGGGGTGGCCTATCGCGAGGACAATACCGCCGAACCCTTGCAGAACCTGCTGCTCCTGGCCCGTCCGGCGGCGGCGTCGATGACCCGCCGGCCCGCTGGGTTGGCGGTACCTACGACGCACTCTGCGGCGTCGTGACCGGCGGTTCGTCAGGCACCCATCCGGCGTCAGTGACCACCGCGTCCAGCCTGACATCGTGCGGTTCGGGCACGTGCTCGCCCGGAGCCAGCCGGCTGCAGGCATAGGCGATGCCAATGGACCTGACCGTCACTCCCCGCGCCCGCCACTCCGCCAGCGTCCGGTCGTAATAGCCGCCGCCATAGCCGATCCGGTCCGCGTCGTTTGTGAACCCCAGCAGCGGCACCAGCACCAGGTCGGGCGCGGTCACCACGTCGCCATCGGGTTCCGGGATGCCGTAGGCTCCCGACGCCATCGTCCCCCCACCGACCAGCGGCGGAACACCAGGGGCGCGGCCTGGCGCGCGACCACAGGCAGCGCCAGGGTGACGTCGTCCGACGCCGCCCAGTGGCGATACAGGCCCCGCAGATCGGGTTCGCTGCCGATCGGCCAGAACGCGGCGACGGTGTGACGGGTCCAACCGCTGGCGCGCCGGCCGGCCAGCCAGGCGTCGGCCCAGACCGCCAGGGCGGCCATCAGGCGGGCGTCGGCCGCAAGCCGTTCGGCCGCGCCCATTGCGGCCCGGGCGGCGCGCAATCCCGCCCGCAAACCCGGCGCGGTGCTGGACGGCATGCTGGAAAGAACTTCCGCCGCCGTGCCCGCCGCGCCCGGTGCGCCCGGCGCCGGCCCGCCCTGCCCGCTGACAGCCGGGCCGCCGGGCGCCGCCTGTTGCGCCCGCACGCCGTTTTTGTCCTCTTCCGCAGGGTCACCGTCTTGCGGTTTTCCCGGTGCTATCCTACCCGCCATGGCTCATTTCGCTCGTTTCATCACCTCCCGGATTATCGCGCTTGCCGCCGTGACCTTCACGGTCGCGGGCGTCAGCGGCTGCGCGCAGGCGCAAACGTCCGCGCCGCGCACCGACGCCGCCCTGATGGCCGCCTACTCGGCCAGCCAGAGCGGCAACTGGGACGCGGTGCGTTCGCTGATTCCGCAGGTCCAGGGCAATGTGCTGGCGGCGTACCCCGAATACTGGTGGCTGCGCCAGCAGACACTGGATCCCCGCAAGCCGACGCCGGTGGCCGAGATCGATGCCTTCTTGACTACGCACCGCGGCACCTACCTGGCCGAACGGCTGCGGGGCGATCTGGTGCTGGCGGCGGCGCGCACGGGCGACTACGGCGCGATCCGCAATTACGCCGACACCACCGTCACGACCCCGCAGGTCGATTGCGGCATCCTGCTCGCCCAGCATGCGCGCGGCGAAAAGGTGTCGCTCAAGCGCGTGAACGAGCTGTTTTCGCCGGGCGATGTCTGCTGGTCCCTGTATGACCGCCTGCAGGCGGACGGCGTCATGCAGACCGAAGATTTCATCGTCCAGTTGCGCGGCCAGCTCGAAAACAACTCGCTGCCCAACGCGCGCCGGATGGCCCGCTACATCTACAACCCCGTCCAGCTCAAGGCGTTCAACACGCTGGTCGACGCGCCCATGCCCTGGCTGGTCAAGCAGGCGGATCCGCCGCGCGACCGGGCCAGCCGCGAATTGATCGTCAATGCCTTGAGCCGCCTTGCCCGCACCGATCCCCAGGTTGGCTACGCCTATTTCGAGCGCAGCTGGGCGCGCCAGTTGCCGCCCGCCGACGTCGCATGGCTGCGAAACCAGTTTGCGCTGTCGGCCGCCATCAAGCTCGATCCGGTTGCCATCGACTGGTACCGGGCGGGTGAAGGCGTGGAATTGACCGAATACAACCACGCGTGGCGGGTGCGCACGGCCTTGCGCCAGCAGCCGGTCGACTGGCGCCTGGTGCTGCGGTACCTGGACGACATGCCATCGGGCATGAAAGAAGATCCGGCCAGCTGGGTCTACTGGCGCGGCCGCGCACTGATCGCCACGGGCGCGGTGCCGGAAGGCCAGGCGGCGTTCCGCAGCATTGCCGAACAGTTCAACTTCTATGGCCAACTGGCTGCCGAAGAACTGGGTGTGCCGACCACCATTCCGACTACGGCGCCCCCGATCACGCCACAGGAACTGGCCGCTGCGCAATACAACCCGGCCCTGCAGCGCGCCCTGGCCCTGTTCAAGCTGAACTGGCGCACCGAGGCCACCCGCGAGTGGAACTACGCGCTGCGCACCATGGACGATCGCGAGCTGATCGCCGCGGCCAAGCTGGCGCATCTGGAAAACATCTACGATCGCGCGGTCAACACGGCGGATCGCACGGTACGCCAGCATGACTTCAACCTGCGTTTCGTCACTCCATTCCGCGATCAGATGGCGCAGACCACACGCGGCATCGGGATCGATGAAAGCTGGGTGTACGGGCTGATCCGCCAGGAATCCCGCTTCATCATGAACGCGCGGTCCAGCGTGGGGGCGTCGGGCTTCATGCAGTTGATGCCGGCCACCGCCAAATGGGTAGCGGGCAAGATCGGCATGGCGGACTTTTCACCGTCGCGGGTCAACGACCTGGACGTCAACCTGATGCTGGGCACCAGCTACCTGCGCATCGTGCTGGACGATCTGGGCGGCTCGCCGCTGCTGGCGTCGGCGGGCTATAACGCCGGCCCGCGCCGGCCGGTGGCCTGGCGCTCGACACTGCCTGGCCCGGTCGAAGGCGCCATCTTTGCCGAGACGATCCCCTTTACCGAGACGCGCGATTACGTCAAGAAGGTGCTGTCCAACGCCACCTATTACGCCGCCCTGTTCAGCGGGCAGCCGCAGTCCCTGAAAGCCCGCCTTGGCACGGTCGCGCCCCAACAGGCGGTCGACACGACCCTGATTCCCTAGATTAGAAGAAGACATCCCTCCATGAAACACCAACGTGTCCTCGTGATCGGCGGCTCGGGCTTCATCGGCAGCCATCTGGTTGCCCAACTGGCGGCACAAGGCAAACGCATCGTCGTCCCGACACGCCGCTACATTCGTGCGCGCCACCTGATCCTGCTGCCCACGGTCAGCGCCATCGAAGCCGACATCCATGACGATCGCGATCTCGACGCCCTGATCGCCGGACAGGATGCGGTCATCAACCTGGTTGGCGTGTTGCACGGCGACCGCGGCGTACCCTATGGCAACGCGTTCCGCAAGATGCACGTCGAGCTGCCCGACCGGATCGCCCGGGCCTGCGTGCGCCATGGCGTGACGCGCCTGCTGCACATGAGCGCGCTGGGCGCCGACCCGGCCGGCAAGAGCATGTACCAGCGCTCGCGGGGCGACGGCGAAGCCGCCGTCCATCGTGCGTTCGACGGGGTCGAAGGCAATGCGTTGACCGTGTTCCGGCCATCGGTCGTATTCGGCCCGAACGACCGCTTCATGAACCTGTTCGCGCGGCTCGCCCGCTTCTTCCCGGTGCTGCCGATCGCGGGCGCCGACGCCAGGCTGCAGCCCATCTTCGTGGGCGATGTGGCCCAGGCCATGACGAACGCGCTGGATGATCCACGCACCTACGGCAAGACGTATTCGCTGGCGGGCCCCCAGACCTTCACGCTGGGTGAACTGGTCCGGCTGGCGGCGCTGTGGGGCGGACACAAGCGCCCGGTCGTCAAGATCCCGATGGGCCTTGGCAAGCTGCAGGCGGCCTTCATGGAGATGTTGCCAGGCGAGCCCATCATGTCACGCGACAACCTGGATTCGCTGGCGACCGACAATGTCATGAACGACGCGCTGGCGCCCGAACTGGACCTGCATCCGACCTCGCTCGATGCAGTCGCGCCCGATTACCTTGCCGGCCAGCATCCGCGCACACGCTTCGACGACGTGCGCGCGCGCCACGGCCGGAATACGTAGCGCGGCATGGCGGCAGCGGACCCCGCCCTGGACGGGCTGGACGTGTATGTGGTGGGCGGCGCCGTGCGCGACGCCTTGCTGGGCCTGCCGGCCGGGGACCGGGATTGGGTCGTGGTGGGCGCCACGCCCGAACAGCTGTCCGACCGAGGTTTCCTGCCGGTCGGCGGCGACTTTCCCGTCTTCCTGCATCCCGCCACGCGAGAGGAGTACGCGCTTGCTCGCACCGAACGCAAGTCTGGCAGGGGCTACAAAGGTTTCACCTTTCATACCGGTCCGGAAGTCACACTGGAAGACGACCTGGGGCGCCGCGACCTGACGGTGAACGCCATTGCCCGGCATGCCGATGGCCGCCTGGTCGACCCCTACGGCGGCCAGCGCGATCTGGCGGATCGGGTCTTCCGTCATGTCGGCCCGGCGTTTTCCGAAGACCCTGTCCGGGTCCTGCGCCTGGCCCGCTTTGCCGCGCGCTTCACGGACTTTTCCATCGCGCCAGAAACGCTGGCTTTGTGCCGCCATATGGTCGATGACGGCGAAGTCGACGCGCTGGTACCGGAACGGGTCTGGAAAGAATTGGCGCGCGGGCTGATGCTGGACCAGCCGTCCCGCATGCTCGACGTATTGGCCGACACGCATGCCTTGCCCCGTGTGGCGCCCGGTCTGGTGTGGACGCCGCGTGTGGCCGATCTGATCGACCGGGCCGCGCGAAACGGCCTGCCCCTTGCCGGCCGGTATGCCCTGCTATGCGTCGAATCGTCGGACACGGCGGCCTTGGCCAAGCGGCTGCGGACGCCGACCGAATGTGCGGATCAGGCGCGTTTGTTGCAGAGCATGTTGAAGATGGCCGAGGCCTTTGGCGCATCACCGTCGGCAGAGCAGGTGATCAGCCTGTTCGAATTGACCGACGCGCTGCGCAAGCCCGACCGGCTGTCCCAATTGCTGGACAGCGCGGCGTTGATCCTGCCGGTGGAACGCGAGTCATGGCGCAACCGGTGGTTGGACTGGCTGGATGTCGCGCGGACCGTGGATGCGGGCGCGATTGCCGCGCGGCACGCCAAGACGCCTGCCCTGATCAAGGACGCCGTCAGGACCGCCCGGCGCGACGCCCTGGAACGACATCTGGCCCAGGACAGCCCGCAGCGGCCGCAGCCGCAGAACGAACCGCCCCAGGACGGGCACGAGGACGAGGTATGAACGAAACGTATGAAGCGCATTATTCCGACGACAATTTCCGTCAGAAACTGACGCGCTTTGCCAGGAAGGCAGGCCGTGAGGTGGTCGAAAAGGCGTTGTGGCTGCATTACGCCGCGCAGGACCCCGCCACCCCGAAGTGGGCCAAGGCCGCGATGTACAGCGCCTTGGGTTATTTCATCCTGCCACTGGATGCGATTCCCGACTTCGCGCCACTGGTTGGCTATACCGACGACCTGAGCGTCATGGCGGCTGCCTTGGTGGTCACGTCCATGTACATCACCGGCGCGGTCAAGGACCAGGCGCGCAACAAGGTCGACGGCTGGTTCGGCAGCGACCCGTCCGACACCTTCACCTCTTCGAACGCCACCGGTTCGAACGCTGACGGGTTCAAAGCCTGAACGCTTCCTGCAGGGCGCCGATGCTGCGTTTGTCCTTGTCCGCCTGCCGACAGACAAACGCCACCTGCCGCGTCGGCCCTTTCCTCCCCAGGTCCACTTCACGAAACGCGTAGGCCCGACGCAGCGGCTCGTACGGCTGCGGAATGACGGACACCCCCAGCCCCGCCGACACCATGGCCACGATGGCATGGCTGGACAGCAGATCGATGCGGGCACGCATCCGCGGCTGCAGTCGTTCCACGAACTGCGCGGCGATCATGCCGCCGGTCGACGTCCTGTCGAAGCGGATCCAGTCGTACTGCCGCAGCAGTTCCTGCACGGTGCCGCCCGTCGCATCGGGCGGCGCCACCAGCACCATCCTTTCTTCGCGCAACACCTGCCAGAAAAGACGGCTGGACCCACCGGTCAGGGGCGTACCACCACGGCGGCGTCGAGCGTGCCGGCATTCAGTTCGCCCAGCAGATGATCGGACCGGCCCCGTGCCAGTTCCACGTCCAGCTTGGGATATTGATCGCGCAGCCACTTCAGCGCGCCGGGCAGCAGGGTGGCCTGCACCGTGTCGATGGTGCCCAGGCGTGTGCGGCCCGACACGTCCGTTTCGTCGCGCGTCCGCAGGGACTCAAGGGCGTCCAATGTGCCTTGCACGGTCTGCGCCAGTTCCAGCGCGAACGGCGTGGGGTGGGCCCGACGGGCCGACCGGTCGAACAATAACTGGCCAAAGTGCTGTTCCAGATACTTGATGTGCTGGCTGACCGCCCCCGGCGTCACATGCACTTCCTCCGCCGCCGCCGCAAAGGTGCCACGACGGATCACCGCGCACAGAGTGTGGAGGAACTCGACTTTCATTAGGGATCCTAAAGGGCCATGCGATAAAAAATAGCTGGCCTAAGTTTATCCGGTCATGAAAAATCGCCGGATCACAACAACACTCTGGAGACCTGAATGGCTCGTCTGCCCCGTCCACTGGCCCGCCGCGGCCACGCCGTCTGCCTTCTTGCGGTGGCCGCCCTGGGCACCGCCTTCAGCACCGCGGCATTGGCGCAAGGCGCCTGGCCCACGAAGCCGATTGCCCTGATCGTGCCAAATCCGCCAGGCGGATCGAATGACGTGTTCGCCCGCGCCATGGGCAAGCACCTGGGCGACGCTCTGGGCCAGCCCGTGGTGGTCGACAATCGCGCCGGCGCCACGGGCACCATCGGCGCGGCGTCGGTGGCGCGCGCGCCGGCCGACGGCTACACGCTGCTGTTCGTGTCGTCGACCTTCACGACCAATGCGGCCGTGCAGCCCAATACCCAGTTCGATCCCGACAAAGCCTTCGCGCCCGTGGCCATGGTCGCCAAGGGGCCGCTGATCCTGACCGTCAACAACAGCCTGCCGGTCAAGACCGCACAGGACCTGATTGCACTGGCCAAGGCGCAGCCGGGCAAACTCAACTACGTCAGCTCGGGCATCGGCAGCATCAACCACTTCGCGACCCACCAATACGCGCAGGCAGCCGGCATCCAGATGACGCACGTGCCCTACAAAGGCATGGGCCCGGCCATCAATGACCTGATCGGCAACCAGGTGCAGGTCCTGATCGCCAGCGGCCCGTCGATCATGCCGCAGGTGCGGGCCGGCAAAGTGCGCGCACTGGGCATTACGAGCGCCGAGCCATCGGCCGTCGCCCCAGGGATCCCGCCGCTCGCCAAGAACGGCGCGCCTGGCTACAACATGGAATTGTGGTGGGGGTGCTCGCCCCGGCCGGAACGCCCGCCGCGGTCGTGACCCGGCTCAACGCCGAGATCAACAAAGCCCTGGCCAAGCCCGAGATGAAGGAACTGCTGCTGCGGGAAGGCGCCGAAGCCGCGCCGCAAACGTCATCGGCATTCGCCAATCAGTTCCATCAGGAAATCCGCCAGTGGGCCAAGGTGGCGAAAGACGCCGACATCCGCGCGGAATAAAGCGGAAGGATCGGAAGGCCGCGCGGCCCAGCCGGGACGCACGGTGTCGGCCGGGTGTGGCATCAGTCCCCTTATGGGATCGCCCCGGGGTGGGGCTCCTACGCCGGGGGCCCGGCCCCGCAGACGATCAACGCAGCGTCTGCCCGAACACCGCGTCCCAGTACGGCGGCGACCCTATCCTTTCCCGCAGGTGGTCGATGAACAAGGTGGTCTTGGTCGCCTGGGACCGGCCCGATAGCCGCACGGCATAGATCGCGGATTGCCGGGTCGAATAGCCCGGCAGATCCATGAACAGCGGCACCAGCGTGCCTGCCGCGATCTCGGTGCTGACCAGCCAGCTCGTCAGATGCACGATGCCCACGCCGGCTACCGCCGCCTGCAACAGGCTGGGCGTGTCGTTCGACCGGAAGCTGCCCTGCACGGGCAGCGGCCGGTACCCATTGATTCCCGCAAACGTCCACCAACCCGATGGCACGGGCCCAAAGTGCTTGTTCAGGCAATCGTGCTGCAGCAGGTCGTCCGGCGTTCTTGGCGTGCCCCGCCTCGCCAGATAGGCCGGGCTGGCGCACACGATGCGGTGCTGGGGAGCAAGCTGGGTGGCGACCAGGTCGCTGTCGGGCAGCGTGCCGACACGGATCGCCACATCGATGCGGTCGGTGGCCAGATCGAACACTTCATCGCTGGTTGCAAGCTCCACATGCAACAGCGGATACCGCGCCAGGAAACTGCCCAGCGCGGGCGCGATATGCAGCCGGGCGAAGGCCGTGGGCGCCGTTACCCGCAACGTGCCACGCGGCTCGGCGTGCAAGGCGGACACCGCGTCGCGCGCATCATCCACCTCGGCCAGGATGTCGCGCGCCCGGGGCAGCAATTCCTGTCCGGCCTCGGTCAGCGTCAGCACGCGTGTACTGCGGTTGAACAGCTTGGCGCGAAGCTCGGCTTCCAGCCCTTCAATGCGCCGGGTAACCGATGACACCGCCACGTTCTGCTGACGGGCCGCGCCCGAGAAACTGCCCAGGGTGGCAACGCTGACGAAATCACGCAAGGCTTCGATCATGAGGGCAGTCTTGATGGGATGTGTAGGCGGGGATGCTCAAAAGGAGCGGAAGTGGCGGACTGGGGGCGCGGAACGGTGATGCGCTCTTTCGGCCACGCAGTCCATTGCGCCTCTTTGCATGATTCGCAAAGATCCTTTGCGTTGTAAGGGATTTACGCAAAAGGCGCAAACATCGATGATGAACCCCTCGGTAACCCTAATATGTGAGTCCGCCATGACCACCCATGTCGCCACTGCGACGTCCCGCCCCGCCGTGCCGGCCGGCATCCCGAACAGCCTGGTACTGCTGTTCGCGTTCTGCTGCGGCGCCATCGTCGCGAATATCTATTACGCCCAGCCGCTGATTGAACTGATCGCGCCGGACGTCGGCCTGTCCAGCCATGCCGCCAGCTTCATCGTGTCGTTGACGCAGGTGGGCTATGCCATCGGCCTGCTGTTCCTGGTTCCACTGGGTGACCTGACCGAAAACCGCCGCCTCATGATCATTACCCTGCTGGTGTCGGCGGCAAGCCTGGTCGGCGCGGCCTTGTCCGGCCAGCCCGGCACCTTTCTGGTCTTTTCGATGCTGATCGGCTTCAGTTCCGTCTCGGTCCAGATGATGGTGCCGCTAGCCGCCCACATGGCCACCGATGAAACACGGGGCCGGGTCGTGGGCAGTGTCATGAGCGGTCTTCTGTTCGGCATCCTGCTGTCGCGCCCGCTGTCGGGTCTGGTGGCCGACCACTTCGGCTGGCGCACCATGTTTGCCGCGGCTGCCGTGCTGATGCTTGCCATCGTCGTGCTGCTCGGGCTGACCATGCCGCAACGCCGGCCGGCCCATACCGCCAGCTATGGTCAGCTGATTCGCTCGCTGCTGGTCCTGCTGCGTAGCCAGCCCGTGCTGCGTCAACGGGCGTTCTACCAGGCGTGCATGTTCGCCGCCGTTGCGCTGTTCTGGACCGCCGTGCCAGTGGAACTGTCGCGTCACCATGGTTTTTCGCAAAGCCAGATCGCCCTGTTCGCGCTGGTGGGCGCCGCCGGGGCCTTCGCGGCACCCTTCACCGGCCGGCTGGCCGACGCAGGCCATGGCCGCATCGGCACCCTGATCGCCCTGGCCGGCGCCGCATTGAGCTTTCTGCCGACCCTGATCCACCCGGGGTTCGGCGTGTTCGGCCTGGCGGTCACGGCCGTCGTACTGGATCTGTGCATGCAGATGTCGATGGTGATCGGCCAACGCGAAGTCTACGCACTGGATGCGAAGGCGCGCAGCCGGTTGAACAGCATCTACATGACCGCCATCTTCATCGGCGGTGCGATCGGCGCCGCGGTAGCCAGCGCCCTGTACGATCATGGCGGCTGGGCATGGGTGGGTATTGCCGGAGCCTTGTTCGCGGTCGTGGCGTTGATCAAGTTCCTGGTCGATCCGAAGGTGGCTGCCGCAGCGAAATAACAAGGTGATGGCGCGTCGACCGGCACGTTCGCGGCCGGTCTTGCCTTGTCTGGTCTTGCCGGCGCAGGCCATGGGCGCACGACATACAGCACACTGACGAACGAGGACTCACGCCACATGCAACCCCAGTTCGGCCAGCAGCTCGGCCGCCTGGTGATACGAAATGGTGGCGCCCTTCAGCACCGACGTATCGGGCAGCTTCAAGCCACCCAGATCGACCTGCCGCAGGTCTGCCCCCGCAAATTTCGTCTTGGTCAGATTCGCGTTGCGCAAGCTGCCACCGTCAAACACGGCATCCGTAAAGTCGCAGCCGGTCAGATCCGCATCCGACAGATCCAGCTGCACCAGCCGCTGCTTGCGGAATGACAGACCACGCAGGTCCGTACTGATCAACAAGGATTCTTCGAACACCAATCCCAATCCCGCCACTTCCGCCAGGCGTGCCCCCGTCAGCTTCACGTTGCTGAAGCGGGCCGAGGCCAGACGCGCGCGCCGCCGCTGCGTGTTGTTCAGGTCGCAGCGTTCGAACTGGGCGTCGGTCAGGTCGGCCAATTCGAAATCGGCCTGACGCCCCTTGCACTGACGCCACCGAGAGTCGGCCAGCAAAGCGCGGCTCAGCGCCGCTTCGACAAAAGAACATTCGATGAAGCTCGCGCCCCGCAGATCGAGGCGGGTCAGGTCGGCGTCATCGAAGTTGCATTGCACGAACGTCAGCGCGCCATCGGTTGACGACAACAACGACTGGACGTCGGCGCGTGACAGGGCGCGGCCGGTGATGGGAAACGGGTGTTGGGGGATCATTCGCGCATTATCGCCGCCCTGGGCCTTGGGGCGTGTCGCTGCCCGGCGCGATTGGTGCATTCCAGTCAACACAGCGAGCCCGCTTGCGTGGCTTCCGGCAACGGCCCGCGACTCCTACGATGGACCCATTCCATCGCAGCCCCACAAGGAGTCCACCATGACCCATCGCATCGACTACGTCAAACAAGCCCCCGACCTCTTCAAGCGTTTCGTTGACTTCGGCAACCATCTCAAGAACAGCAGCATCGAGACGGCCATCGTCGATCTCGTCGACATTCGCGCTTCCCAAATGAACGGCTGCGGCTTCTGCCTGGACATGCACGTCAAGCAAGCCACGCTGCATGGCGAACGTCCCTTGCGTCTGCACCATGTCGCCATCTGGCGCGAATCCACCCTCTTCTCGCCCCGCGAACGCGCCGCGCTGGCCTGGACGGAAGCCCTGACCCACCTGCCCCCGCACGGCGTGCCCGACGCCGTCTATGAACAGGTCCGCACCGAATTGTCCGAACGGGAAATCGTTGACCTGAGCTACGTGATCATGGTCATCAATGCGTGGAACCGCATCAATGTGGGCTTCCGGAGCGTGCCCGGTTCGCTCGACAAGCCGTATGGGCTGGACAAGGCCGAGCTGGCTTGATCACCACGTTCCAATCCGCGGGCGTTCAAGGCCCAGGCCGCGGATCTTTTCCGTCATGTAATCGATGAACACACGAATGCGGGCCGGCAGATGCTGGCGGCTCTGGTAGCAGAGCCAATGGCCGCGGTCATCGGGCGCGAAGGCATCCAGGCACGACACCAGTTCGCCCGACCGTAACAGATCGCTGACCTGATACGCCGCCATCTGCGCAAAGCCCTGACCATCGCGCACGGCACGCAGCACCAGGTCCGCATCGTTGATCGTGAACCGCGCCCGCGGCAGCACCCGCTGCAGGCGCCCATCCACGTTGAACTCCCATTCGTACAGGCGGCCCGACGCGAAGCGGAAGTTCACGCACAGATGCTGTTCAAGATCCGCGGGGACCCGCGGCACGCCGTGCTCGCGTACGTAGTCGGCCGACGCGCACACCACCATCTGCATGGGGATGAGTTGTTTGGCGATCACCTGGCTGTCTTCCATGCGCCCATTGCGAAACGACACGTCAACGCGGTCAGACGTAAAGTCCGTCGGGCCATCATCGAGCAACAGGTCCAGCGAGATATCCGGATAGGCGGCGCAGAATTCCTTGAGCAAGGGCGCGACCACCTTGCGGCCGAAGCCCACCGTGGCGCACACCCGCAGCGGGCCGCGCGGCGGGCCCTCGCGCAAGTCGCGCATGTCTTCCAGCGCCTTTTCGATGCGCGTCACGCCCGGATGACAATTGGCGTAAAAGAGTTCGCCTTCTCGCGTCAGCGATGTGCTGCGGGTCGTCCGCAGAAACAGGCGCACGCCCAATTGGGTTTCCAGCTTCTGGACACTGCGGCTGACGGCTGACCGGCCGATGCCCAGCCGATCTCCGGCCTTGGCAAAACTGCCTTCGGCCGCGACGGTCAGGAACGCGACCACGCCGGCATGACTGGTCGCAAAGCTGGCGGAAGGCTTGTTGGCACGGGTCGTCATGGTGGCGGAAGGCTCGGGTGGACAGGTGCTTGCATGCTACCCGACGCGCCGCCTCAGGTATCCTGCGCGTTCGATCCGCTTCCTACTCTGACCGACGCCCATGCGCAGCAAACTCTTCGTTCCATGCTCCCGTCCCGAACTGTTCCCGAAAGCGCTGGCCAGCGCCGCCGACTCGTTATCGTTCGATCTCGAAGATGCCGTTCAGGAAAGCCGCAAGCAGGAAGCGCGCGAGGCCATTGGCGCCTTCCTGCGCGGACTCGCCTCTGCCGAGGTGACCAAGACACTGATCGTTCGCGTCAACGCGCTCGACTCCGGCCACTTCGAGTCCGACCTGGACGCCATCGTCTGCCCTGCGCTGCACATCGTCAATCTGCCCAAGCCTGAATCGGCTGACGACATCCTGGCCGCCGCCGACGCGCTGCAGCGCTTCGAAACCGAACGAGGCATCACCACGCCCGTCGGCCTGCTTGCCAACATCGAAACCCCCACCGCGCTGACCAACGCCTCCGCGATCGCCAAGGCCAGCCCGCGTGTCGTTGGTCTGCAGGTAGGCTTGGGCGACCTGTTCGAAGACCTCGGCATCGACCGCACCGACACCCTGGCCGTGCATCACGTCCAGTTCGCGCTGCGCATGGCGGCAGGCACGGCCGGCGTCTGGGCCTACGACGGCGCCTACGCAGCCATCGCCAATCCCGACGGCTACCGCGCCGAAGCCGAAGCCGCGCGCCGCCTCGGCTTCCTGGGCAAGACCTGCATCCACCCCAGCCAGATCGCCATCGCGAACGAGGTGTTCCGGCCGTCAGACAAAGAGATCGCTCACGCGCTGCGCGTGGTGGCCGCCGCCGACCAGGCAGAGAAGGATGGTGTCGGCGCCTACACGGTCGACGGCCAGATGATCGACCCGCCCTTCAGCCGCCGCGCAAGGCAGATCGTGAAGGCGGCGAAGGAATTGGGGTTGGCATGATCGGGACGCGCTGCAACGGTGCCGCGCGGTGGCGTGGCAGTCCGCGCCTACAGCCGATGCCGCCGATCCCCTTGCGCGAAACCGCGCAGGCTCACATCCACATCGCGCCCGACCGCCAGCACCTTGAACAGCTCGCCCATCTCGGCGGGTGACAGCAGCTTCTGCACCGGCGCGACGGTTTGCGCATAAGCCTTGGCATCCGACGGATCCAGGTCCGCCAACATGTCGGCCAGCCCCGCGTTCATCAGGAAGGTCGACTGCGACGTATAGCCCAGGACTTCCAGCCCGCCTTCCAGCGCCGCGTCGGCCATCGCAGTGAAGTCCACGTGCGCGGTAATGTCCTGCACGCCCGGCGCAACGAACGGATCGGCATGGGCCACATGGCGCAGGTGGCACATCAGGGTCCCCGCGGCGCGCTGGGGGTGGTAGTACTCGGCCTGCGGAAAGCCGTAGTCGATCAGCAAGGCCGCGCCGCGCGTCAGCCAGTCGCCCATGCCGCGCACGAACGCCTCGGCCTGCAGATTGATCTCGGACGTGTAGCCGGGCAAGGCGGGCAGGCGGGGGACACGGCATGGGTCAGCGGATCGGCAGCCGGGCGGTCCACCCAGACGAATGCGCCGGTGGCATCCACCGACACGCCTCGCTCTTGCAGACCGCCGCCATTGTCCGGCCAATGGAACAGGCGCACGGGCATGGCGTCCAGCAGTTCGTTGGCAACCACGCACCCGGTAAAGGACTCGGGCAAGGCGTCCAGCCAGGTGACGCGATCGCCGAACGCTGCCAGGGTGGCCTGCTGCCGCTCACGCAAGTCGGCTGACACTTCCAGGATGCGGTAGCGGGCGGCGACACCCAGGACGTCCAGCGCTTCCAACAAGGAGCGTGCCAGAACGCCTGTGCCTGCGCCCACTTCCATGACCTGGACCGATCCGCAATCCGCGAGCACCTCGGCCACCTGGCGGGCCAGGGCCGCGCCGAACAGTGGGGTCAGTTCCGGAGCGGTCACGAAGTCGCCACCCAACGCGGCGGTGCCGGGCGATCCCAGCTTTTCGCTGCCGGCGGCGTAATAGCCCAGGCCGGGCGCATACAGGGCGTCGCCCATCCAGTGGTCGAAGGGCAGCCAGCCCCCGGCGGCGGCAATCTGCGCGCGCAGGTGGTTGGCGACGGCGTCGCTATGCTGTTGCGACAAGGGGTCAAGGGGCGGCAGGCCCTGGGCAGGAGCGGACGGAGACATGGACATCGAGGCAGGAGGCATGACGCGCATTTTCCCACGGAAGTGGTTTGCCCCTTGCCCGCGCCGCCCTTGGTAAACTGCGGGATTCGCCCTTACGGTTACCTCTTTCCCCATGAACGACGCGCGTTCCGACAGCAAAGTCGTCCTCGTCACTGGCGCGGCCCGCCGCATCGGCCGCGAAATCGCGCTGGCCTTTGCACGCCGCGGCTGGAACGTCGCGATCCATTACGCGACCTCGCAACAAGACGCCGCACAGACCCGCGACGACCTGCACGCCCTGGGCGTCGAAGCCGCGGCCTTTAGCTGCGATCTGGCTATCGAAGCCGAGGTCGGCAATCTGGTGCCGGCTGTCGTCGCGCGCTTCGGGCGGATCGATGCGGTCGTCAACAATGCGTCATGTTTCGAGTTCGATGACGTCGAAACCTTCCACGCCGCGTCGCTTACGCAACACCTAATGCCCAATCTGGTCGCGCCCATCGTGCTGGCGCGTGGCCTGGCGCATGCCGTCGCGGACCGCGGCGGCAATGCGCGGGGCGTGGTCGTCAACCTGCTCGACCAGAAGCTCTGGAACTACAACCCCGACTTCCTTTCGTACACGCTGAGCAAGGCCGCGCTGGAAGCCGCCACCACCATGCTGGCCCAGGCGCTGGCGCCCGCGGTGCGGGTGGTGGGCGTCGCGCCCGGACTGACCATGATCAGCCACCTGCAGACGCCCGAGCAGTTCGCGCAGACCCACGCCATGTCCCCGCTAGGACAGGCCAGCACCCCCGATGACATCGCGAGCGCCGTGCTGTTCGCCGCCGAAAACGGATCCATGACGGGTACCACCCTCATGGTCGACGGCGGCCAGCACCTGGTGGGCTTTTCTCGCGATTTCAGCATGATGAACCCGTCCGCAGCGCCGCCTGCGGCGACTCCCTGAGCACGACACGCCATGCGCACCCGCCGTATCTTCTTCACCCGCCTGGCCATCGATGCCCAGATCGGCATCCTCGACCACGAGCGCGGCGCCACGCAGCCGCTGCACATCGACGCCGAGATCGACGTTGCGATGATCGACATTCCGCGCCATGACGGCATCCAGGAAGTGCTGGACTACCGTCACCTGCGCCAGGCCATCATCGACGAGTGCACCCGCACGCATGTGAACCTGCTCGAAACCCTGGTGGACCGGCTTGCGGCCCGTCTGCTGACCCAGTTCGCCGACGTGCAGCACGTCAAGCTGCGCGTGAGCAAGCCCCAAGCCTTTGCCGACTGCGTTGCGGTCGGCATCGAAATTTCGGCCTCCCGTGGAGACCTGGCATGAACGCCGTTCCTTCCCTCATGACCCAAGGCGATGTCGTTGCCGACGTCAACGACACCCAGGCCGCTGAATCCGCCCGCGCCCGCCTCAAGCGCGAACGTGAGCGCAACAAGCTCGACAAGCGCCTGACGCGGGAAGTGGGCCGCGCCATTGGCGACTTCAACATGATCGAAGAAGGCGACAAGGTCATGGTGTGTCTGTCGGGCGGGAAGGATTCGTACGGCATGCTCGACATCCTGCTCAAGCTGCGCGAACGGGCGCCGATCCACTTCGACATCATCGCCGTCAACCTGGACCAGAAGCAGCCCGGCTTCCCGGACGACATCCTGCCGCGCTACCTGACCGAATTGGGCGTGCCTTTCCATATCGAAACGCAGGACACCTACTCGATCGTCACGCGCGTGATCAAGGAAGGCAAGACGATGTGCTCGCTGTGCTCGCGCCTGCGCCGCGGGATCCTCTATCGCGTGGCCGACGAACTCGGCGCGACCAAGATCGCGCTGGGTCACCATCGCGACGACATCGTCGCCACCTTCTTCCTGAACATGTTCTACGGCGGCACCCTGAAAAGCATGCCGCCCAAGCTGGTATCCGACGACGGCCGCCATACCGTGATCCGCCCGCTGGCCTATGTCAAGGAAGCGGACCTGATCGCCTACGCGGACTGGAAGGGCTTCCCGATCATTCCGTGCAACCTGTGCGGGTCGCAGGAAAACCTGAAGCGCAAGGAATCCAGCCGGCTGATCGCCACGTGGGAAAAGCAATTCCCGGGCCGGATCGACAACATCTTCAATGCCCTGTCCCGCGTCACGCCCTCGCACCTCATGGACCGCGGCCTGTTCGACTTCGTCAACCTGAAGCCGACGGGTGTGCCGGATGCCGATGGGGACACCGCCTTCGACGCCGTGGACCCCGTCAGCCCCGCCGCGGCAGCATCCGCCTGTGGCAGCAGCGACGACGGTCCTATCACCGAACACGCCGTCCGTTTCCTGCGGCCACAAGGCAACTGACTTGCCCGAGGCGCCGGTCGTCCTGCATGCGCAAGGGGTGTCGCGCCGCTACGCCAAGGGCGTGATGGCGCTGTCGCCCGTGGACCTGACCGTGCGCGAAGGCGAATTCGTCACCCTGCTCGGCCCGTCGGGCTGCGGCAAGACCACGCTGCTGCGGTTGATGTCCGGGCTGGATGTGCCGACCACGGGCACACTGACCCGGGCTGTCGATGAAGACGACCTGTCGTATGTGTTCCAGGACGCCACCCTTATGCCCTGGGCGTCGGTGCGCACCAACGTGCGCCTGCCGGTCGACCTGACGCGCGGCAGCGGCAAGCGTTCGGCTGCCGACGCCGCGCAGGCGGTCGCTACCGCACTCGAACGGGTCGGCCTCAGCGACTTTGCGGACGCCTTTCCCCGCGAACTGTCGGGCGGCATGCGGATGCGGGTGTCGATCGCGCGTGCCCTGGTCACCGCGCCCCGGCTGCTGTTGATGGACGAGCCCTTTGGTGCACTCGACGACATCACCCGCCAGCATCTTGACGACGAACTGCTGGCGTTGGCCCGCAAGCACCGGCTGACCGTGGTGTTCGTTACCCATAACGTCTTTGAAGCCGTGTACCTGTCGACCCGCGTCGTGGTCATGTCGGCGCGGCCCGGACGGATCGTTGAAGACGTCAACAATGACGCGCCCATGCGGGATGCCGCCTTTCGCGGATCGCCCGACTTCGCAATGCGCGCCGCCCGCCTGCAGGCGGCATTGCTGAAGGGCCAGCAACCGGGGGGACAGCAACCGGGCGCCCTCAGCGCCGCGGGCATCGGGGACACGCAACCATGAGCCCCGCACTGCGCT
Source organism: Pigmentiphaga litoralis (assembly GCF_048632615.1). Lineage (GTDB taxonomy): Bacteria > Pseudomonadota > Gammaproteobacteria > Burkholderiales > Burkholderiaceae_B > Pigmentiphaga > Pigmentiphaga litoralis_B. The sequence continues at coordinate 3,183,656 of NZ_CP184479.1, read as the reverse complement.
GGTCCGCGCCGGTCATCGTCGCCATCGTCCTGCTGCTGATCTGGCAAGGACTGGTCCGCGCCTTGGACGTCCCGATCTACCTGGTGCCCGCGCCCACCGACGTGGCGCACGCACTGGCCAGCGACTGGTCCCTGCTCGCGCAATCCCTGTGGTTCACGCTCAAGATCACCGGCCTGGCGCTGGCGGCCGCAACAGGCATCGGCGTCCTGCTCGCCTTCCTGTTCGTACAGAGCCGCTGGATCGAAGCCAGCCTGTTTCCGTACGCCGTGTTGTTGCAGGTGACACCTATCGTCGCCATCGCGCCGCTGATCATCATCTGGATCCAGAACACCACGGCGGCCTTGACCTTGTGCGCCACCATCGTCGCGGTCTTTCCCATCATCAGCAACACCGTGCTCGGGCTGCGCAGCGTCGACCCGGGCCTGCTCGACTTCTTCCGTCTTAAACGCGCGTCGCGCTGGCAGATCCTGTGGCGCCTGCGCCTGCCGTCGGCCTTGCCCGCGTTCTTCGGCGGCCTGCGGATTGCGTGCGGACTGGCCCTGATCGGCGCGGTCGTTGCCGAATTCGTCGCCGGCACGGGCGGCGCGCAGACCGGCCTGGCCTACCAGATCCTGCAGGCCGGCTACCAGATCAACATCCCCCGCCTGTTCGCCGCCCTCTTGCTCATTACCGTGGCCGGCGTCATCCTGTTTGCGGTGATGACCCTGCTGTCACGCATGGTGCTGGCGCGCTGGCATGACAGCGAAACCACGGACTGATTGAACGATGGCTGGGTTGACCCACGACCGCCTGACCCACTACCCGCACCCACGTCCTTGCCCGGAGACCCCATGACCTCTGCCGCCAAGCTTTCTGCCTCCACGCCCAGGCGCTTCCTCGCCCTGCCCGCGACCATCGCCGTCACCCTCGGCGTGCTTGCCGCTGCCCTGATCCCGGCAGGCGCCTATGCCCAGACCGCTCCCACCAAGCTCACCTTCGGCTCGAACTGGTACGCCCAGGCCGAACACGGCGGCTTCTACCAGGCGGTTGCGGAAGGCATCTATCGCAAGCACGGCCTGGACGTCACGATCAAGATGGGCGGCCCGCAAGTCAACGGCATGCAATTGCTGCTGGCCGGCCAATACGACGTCGCCATGGGGGACGACCTCCAGACCTACAAAGGCGTCGAACAAGGCCTGCCCCTGGTCACCATCGCCACCACCTTCCAGCAATCGCCCACCGTGCTGGTGTCGCATCCCGGTCCCAAGACCCTGGCCGACCTGAAAGGCCGCACCCTATTCATCGGCCAAGCCAGCGAAACCACCTTCTGGCCCTGGCTCAAGACCAAGTACGGCTTTACCGACGCTCAAAAAAGCCCTACACCTTCTCGGTCCAGCCCTTCCTGGTCGACAAACAATCGGCCACCCAGGGTTACCTGGCGTCCGAGCCGTACACCATCGAACAACAGACCAGACAAAAGCCCACCGTCTTTCTCTTGGGTGAATACGGCTACCCACCCTACGCGCAAACGCTGGTCACGACCCGCAGCGCATTGACTGCCAAACGCGACGCCTTGCAGCGCTTCGTGCAAGCCAGCGCGGAAGGGTGGAAGAGCTACCTGGCCAATCCGGCGGCGGGTAATGCGTTGATCCTGAAAGACAATCCGCAGATGACCCCTGCGCTGCTGGATTACGGTGTCAAGGCCCTGAAGCAGGCCAAGCTGGTTGATGGGGGCGACGCGGCCAAGCGGGGGCTGCTGACGATGACGGATGCGCGCTGGAAAGCGACGTATGACTTCATGGTCAAGGAGAAATTGCTGGCGCCGAGCGTTGATTACCGCAAGGCGTTCACGACGGAACTGGTGGATAAGGTCAACGTGTTGCCGTAGTCAACTTTTTGCAGTGGTTCCCGCGGAGTTGTCTTCGATCTGTCGGGCGTCGAACGCATTGCGTGCTTTTGCGATCGTCGCCTGATTGTCCTGCGCCCAAATCCACACTCCGCAGAACGCCTTGCTCAGACCCAGCCCCAGGTCGGTCAACGCGTAAACCACCTTGGGCGGAATCACGGGAAACACCGTGCGGGTAACCAGGCCATCGCGCTCCATCGCCCGCAAGGTCTGCGTCAACATCTTCTGGCTGATCCCTGAACATTCGCGGGCCAGCTGCGTAAATCGGCAGTCCCCCTTTTCCGTCAGGACCTCAATCAGCAACATCGTCCACTTGTCCGCGACGCGGCTGATCGTTTCTTTCACCAGCGCGTCCAGCTCGGGCGTTGTCGGCGGAAAGTCGTGGGGAACGCGCTTTTCAGCAACGCTGCGCATGGTTCTTCACTCTCTTTTGGGTGGGTATAGATTTTTCAGGTGCCTTCTTGCGAAAGGTTAGTGTGCTCCTTAAGCTTCGGCAAGTATTCACTTATTGCCAGGACACACCATGCCACTCACCAACAAGAAAATTCTCATCACCGGCGGCAATTCAGGCATTGGCCAGGCTCTTGCCGCGGCGCTGCAAGCCAAGGGAAACACCGTAGTGATCACTGGCCGCAACCCGGACACGCTGCACGCCACGCTGGCTAAGCACCCGGGCATGACCGGCTACGCACTGGACGTGACCGACGTGAATGCGCTGGCCGGATTCGCTGACCGCGTGCTGACCGATCAGCCGGACCTGGATGCCGTGATCCTGAATGCGGGCATCATGGAAGCCGAGGACTATCTAGCCGATGCCGTCAGCACCGACGTTGCCGACCGCACCATCTCCACCAACCTGATCGCCCCGATCCACCTTGCTGCGGCCTTCTTGCCGCACTTGCTCACCCGGCCCGCCGCCGCGCTGATGACCGTGTCGTCCGGCCTGGCATTCGTTCCGCGCGCGCAAAACCCGGTGTACTCCGCCACCAAAGCTGCGATCCATTCGTGGACGCAATCGTTGCGCCACCAGTTACGCGATACGTCCGTCGCCGTCCACGAAATCGCCCCGCCGCTGGTAGCAACGGAACTGACGCCGGGCCAATCCAAGTGGGATGCTGCCCTGCCCTTGGATGCCTTCATCACGGAAGTCATGGACGTCCTGTCACAGGATCAAGTGCCCAACGAGATCCTGGTGAAACGCGTGCTGTTTCAGCGCAACGCCGAACGTGAAGGGCGCTTTGATGCGACGTTCGCGGCCATTAACGGGTAGTGGATAAGATCAACGTGTTGCCGTAGTGCCTGCGTGGCTCTCTTCGAACGAGCGCAAGGACGCATCCAGATCCGCCAACAGCCGTCTCGTTCCAGGACCATCCTGAGTCATCTGAGCGATGGCCTGGAGCAGGACCAGGACGTTCCCGCCACCGTCTTCGGTGCATCCTGCCTGCGCAAGCAGCGCTGCAAGCGCTGGGTTCTGGCCGTGCTTGGCAAACAAATAACCGAGCACGTCCTGTTCGAAGTCCGCCACGCTGATGCCTCCGAAACCCGCGCTGCACATGCACGACATGCCGGCCAGTTGAATATGCCCCTGAGCCAGCCGGGTCCACCGGCCAGCCGTCGAGATGGCCTGCACGGACAGTGACGTTGTCACTCTTGCGCCATGCCGATATCGGCGATGAGCTTCTGGAACTTCCGGACCTCATCCACCTTGAAGTCCGTGAACTGATCCGGTGTGGAGAACAACGGTTCCTTGGCGGTCGCTTCATAGTTCGCCACCAGTTCGGGTGACTTCAGGATCTTCTGGATGCTGGCATTGATACCTATGACCACCGCCCGCGGGGTGGCTGCCGGCGCCTCGATCGCCACCCACGATGACAAGGAAAAGCCAGGCAGGAATTCCGACATGGCGGGCACGTCGGGCAGGCTTGGACTGCGCTTGCCCGTCGTTACCGCCAACGCTTTGACCTTGCCTGCCTTGATGCTGGGCAAGACCGAGGTATCACCAAACAGGTAATCGATCTGCCCGCCCATCAGCGCCGCGAACGCGGGTGCGGTACCCGGATAGGGAATGTGCGCCGCTTTGGCATTCAAGGCACGATTCAGCATCTCGCCGCTCAGATGCGGCACACTTCCCAAGCCTGACGACCCGAAATTTAACGCGCTGCCTTTCGACTTGATGAGGTCCACCAATTGCGGGAATGATTGGACCGTGGAGTTCGGCGGAACGACCAGGATGAAAGGGCTGTCGCTCAACAAAGCCACCGCCGCAAGGTCGGTCAGATAGTTGTAGGGTTGCTTCTTGAATTGCGATACGGCAATCGCATGCTGAGTCACACTGAGCAGCAAGGTATAACCATCCGGCTTGGCGCGTGCCACGTAGTCTGCCGCGATCATCGTGCCGCCCCCTGGCTTCGACTCCACGATCACCGGTTGCTTCCACTCTTGGCCTAGTTGTTGGGCAACCGCGCGCGCCAGGATGTCGGCGCCACCCCCTGGAGGATAGGGCACGACCAGCATGACAGGACGGCTAGGAAACGTGTCGGCAAAGGCGGCAACGGTCAGGCACTGCAGGACGACATAGGTCAGCGCCAACAGCGCGCGCCGTGTCACAGATGATATCGAGTCGATCATGGTTGTCTCCATCCACATTATTTTTATGCTTCATCGCGGCACTGCCGGCTAGGGGTCCGCAGCGCTACCGTTGCAACTTCGTCAAGCTTCCCCGCATCGTCGACCACTACCCGGTAATGTTCCCTTGCGGCCCCTGCGCTGACATAGCCGTGCCTGACGTCCCGTAAAACTGCCATCGGGTCCCGTTCCTCGGGCGGACCGAATCCGCCACCGCCGCCCGCACGAAGATACAAACGGTCCCCTGCGCGCAGCCGTTGACTCCGAATCTTGCCGGCAAGGGTCTCCTGCCCGTGTTCACCTCGCATCGATACGCGAACGTCGTTCGGCAATCCAGCCAGTCCGCCTTCCAGTCCCCACGGCGCACATTGCATTCGGTCGGCCTGGATGTCGACCGCAATGGTCGAGCGGGCCTGAACGACCACTTCCGTACCCAGCCCGCCTCGAAAACGGCCAGCGCCGCCCGAGTCGGGCCTGAGTGCGTGGCGTTCGATCAAGATTGGGTACTTCGCTTCTAGTTGTTCGCAAGGGCTGTTATGGGTGTCGCCGTCGTTGGAACACACGACGCCACTCATGCCGTCGCCATTGTGTTTCGCGCCCCAACCGCCGCCGGTCGGGCCGATGAACCCGATGAAGAACTTTCCGTCCACGGGCGCGATGCCGTGGAACAGCGTGATAACGAGATCGGCATGATGCGCGGCGATCGTGCGTTCCGGAATGGCGGCCACCATCGCTTTGAAGATGGTGTCCACCACCGTCATCGGAAACGTCATCCACTTGCGCATCGCCGCAGGTTTCACCGCGCTGACCACCGTGCCGCTGGGCACGATGACCTTGAGCGGCCGAAAGCTCCCTTCATTGATCGGATAGTCGGTTGGCGACGTCAGGCACTTGTACGCGACTTGTGCGCACGAATAACCGGTGCTCGGCCCGGAGTTGAAAAAGCCCTGTACTTGGGGACTGACCTCGGATAGATCGACCGTCAGTTCGTCGCCGCGTTTGAGGACCCGGACTTTGATAGGCACAGGTTTGCCGATCTGCAGCCCGTCGTCATCCATGAACGACTCGGCCTCGTAGACGCCATCGGGAATGGACAGCGTCCTGGCACGCGCCGCGGCTTCTGACCGGTCCATGATATTGGCGATGGCACCCAGCACATTGCCCCTGCCATATCGGTCCAGCAACTCGGTGAACCGTTTCGTGCCGGTCGTTACCGCGACGATCTGCGCGCGCAGGTCGCCCATCGCGCGGTCGGGCAATCGCACGTTGGCCTTGATGATGTCGACAAGATCCCCGTTGATCCGTCCGGCCTGCGAATACTTGAGTATCGGTATCTGCAGCCCTTCGGAAAAGATGTCGGACGTGGGCCCGCCCAGGGATCCGCCAACGTCTGGCCAGTGCGCCATGCAGCACGCCCAAGCTGTGAGTTGGCCGCCGGAAAAGATCGGCTGACTGAATGTGAAGTGGTTCAGATGACTGCCGGTAATGTACGCGTCATTGGTGACCAGGATGTCGCCCGGCGCAATGCCTTCGACACCGTATTTGGCCAATTTTTCCCTGACGGTATTGGCCATACCCCGGATAAAGCTGGGCAGGCCTATCCCTATAGAAATCGTCTCACCCCGCGCCGTGAACAGGCCTACCGTAAAGTCCAGGGCCTCATAGATGATCATGTTGTAAGCAGTGCGCATGAGGTTGGTCTTCATTTCCTCGGTCACCGCCAGCACGCCGTTACGCACGATCTCCGTCAGCACCGCGTCGGGACGCGGTATGTCCTGTTCGGCAGACAATGCATCCGCGCTATCCATGGAAGTAGTCATGGTGTGGCTCCCAGCTTGATGTGAAGATTTCCGAAAGCGTCCACCTCGACGACATCGCCGGGGAAGACGACCGTCGTCGAGGCGTGCTCTTCGATCAGCGCCGGACCGGCGATGCGGTTGTGGGCGAGCAGTTTGTCCCGCCTGAACACCGGCGTCATGACATCGCTGCTGGCGTCCGAAAACACCACCGGCCGGGACCCAGCAGATGCTTCTTCAGGGCTGTCGGTGGTGCCCGCCTCGATCCGTTCCATCGTGGGTTTCGTCATGACACCCGTCGTCGCGGCGCGCAGCGTCACGATCTCGACCTTCTCGGTTGGCGCGCAGGTGCCGTAACGTTGCTGATGCACCCTGTCAAAGTGTTGCTTGATCGCGTCGCGGTCTTGTCGTTCCAATAGCTGCGCGTCGAGCACCACCGTTACCGAATGCTCTTGCCCGACATAGCGCATGTCGGCGGAGTACGTCACGCGTACCACGTTCGGCGTAATGGCCGCGCCGTCGAGGGCCGCTTTGCCTTGCCCAGCCAGGGATGCGAACTCGTCACGGATTTCATGGAAGTCGACGTCGGCCAGTTTCCTGAAGGTTGTCTTGACGAAGTCGTAGCGAAGGTCTGAATGCAACATGCCGAACGCACAGAAATGGCCAGGTGCCCGGGGAATGATCACGTGCTTCATGCCGATCTCGCGCGCGATGGACGACGCGTGCAGGGGGCCTGCGCCGCCGTAGGCAATGAGGGTGAACGCCGCCGCATCCAGCCCACGTTCGGTCGATACGCCCTTGACCGCATACGACATCTTCGTGACCGCAATGCGAAGAATGCCATTCGCAGCGGCTAACAGGTCCAATCCAAGCGGCCCGGCAATACGGTCCGCAATGGCGGCCCGCGCGCTGTGTACATCAAGCAGCATCTCACCGCCAAGGAACCTGTCTGCGCCCAAGCGCCCAAGAACCAGGTTGGCGTCGGTCACGGTCGGCGCCACGCCCCCTCTTCCGTAGCACGCAGGACCGGGCTCAGCGCCTGCGCTGCGGGGCCCGACATGCAACGAACCCGAGGTGTCCACTTCTGCGATGCTGCCGCCGCCGGTCCCGACTTCGAACACGTCGACGAGCGGAATCTGGATGGGCAACCCCTGGTTGTAACCGCCCACCAGCGCGACGTTGGTTGTCAGCACGCTTGATTCGAAGATGACGCCGGCCTTGGCCGTGGTGCCCCCATGTCGAAGGCAATGGCATTTGCCAGACCGAGTTCGGCGCACAGCGCATGGGCGCCGATGACACCGGCGGCCGGGCCCGATTCCAGCATACGCACGCAGTGTTGCTGCGCCTGAACCGACTCATACAGTCCTCCAGTGGACTGAACGAGAAGAAACGCGCCGCGGAACGCCTCGTCGCGCAGGCGCGTTTCAATCTCTGCAACATACCGGCTGACAACCGGCCCGACATACGCGTTGGCGACGACGGTCGAGCATCGCTCGAATTCTCGATACTCTTGCGACAACTCATGCGACGCACTGACGAACGCGCGCGGCAGGCGTTCCTGCACGATTTTTTTGACGGTGATTTCGTGGGTGGGGTTGGTGTAACAGTGCAGCAGCAGGATCGCCACGGCATCTACCCCCTGCTCGATCAGGGCGTCGCAAATGCGGTGCACTCCGAATTCGTCAAGGGGAACATGGACGTTACCCTCGGCCGTCAACCGCTCCCGTACTTCAAAGCGCAGGTCCCGTTCGACTAACGGAACATGCTTGGCAAAGAACAGGTTGTAGGCATCCGGCCGATTGATCCGGCCGATTTCGTAGACGTCCCGGAACCCTTCGGTAATCAACAACGCTGTCTTCGCACCTTTGCGCTCGAGCAGGGTGTTGATCGCGACGGTCGATCCGTGCAGAAAGATTTCGGCGTCGGCGAACCGGGTCCCCGCTTTGCCGACACCGTCGGCGATACCATCAACCAGATGCTGCGGAGTACTCAGTGTTTTCCCCAGGGACATGGCGCCGGTCGACGAATCGAAGTAGGCCACGTCAGTGAACGTGCCTCCAATGTCGGCTGCAAGCCGGCTGCCTTTTTCATTGTTTTGTCTCGCTCGATAGGGTCTGGTTCGCCGGCCTTGGAAATCGGCAGGCGGCGCAGTCATGGTATCGAGCGGCTGCACGATCGAACACTCGCGTTTCGTCTTAGCGGCGTGACAGAATTTGCACAAATCGCGGTGCAGCGAACGGGACTGTCGGCCCGCCTTGCCGCGCTTGCCCTGATGCAAGGTGCGCGGTACGGTCACGCGATTGCTCCTTCCACACCTTCGATCCTCCCCATGCCATGACAGAAGACATTGCCGGCTCAAGAATCTCGCTGGAACTGCTCGGCCTGTTCTTGGAAGTCGTCGAGCGACAGAGCATTTCGGCTGCGGCCCGCGTGTGGCAGATTGCGCCCTCGCTGGCTGCGCGCAAGATAGGCCGGCTCGAAGCGGAATTGAACACCCGTCTGTTCGACCGGACGACGCGAAGAATCCACCTGACTGAGGCCGGTGTATTGACGCTTGCCTGGGCGCGCGACGTGCTTGCCCATCATGACCGGCTGACCGATGACATCGACGCATTGCAAGGGCAATTGGCAGGTAATCTGCGCCTCGTCATGAGCGAATACGTATCGACAATATTGACCCCTGCGTTCCTGGCGGCGTTCTCTCAGAAGTATCCAAGGATCCGTTTTTCGATCGCCATCATGGATGACATCGTGGGCATCGAGAAGCGGGATTACGACGTGGCGATCCAGTCTGGCCGCTTGCCTGATTCGACACTCAAGGGCGTCCGGATCAGGGACTATCGTCGAGTCCTGTGCGCGGCGCCATCCTATCTGGCGCGCCGGGGCAAACCGACCTCGCTTGAAGCTCTAATCGAGCACGACTGCCTGACGCATCAACAGGCCATCGATGGGTATTGGACATTCAAGAAGGGCAAGGACGTGATCCGGCAACGGGTCCATCAACTGCTCTTCAGCAATAGCTATCTGCCTTTGATCGCGCTTGCACGACACGGCATGGGGATCATCCAGGCCAGCACCGGATCCGTTCGCGCCGCAGTCGCGAGTGGCGAACTGGTCTGCCTGCTTGAAGAGTATGAATGCGTAAATTCAGACGGCTCTTCGCTTGCAACGTGGCTGTTGTACCCAGGCGGACGGGTCTCAGCACGAACCAGAACTTTCATCTCTGAACTGACTGCCTACATTCGCGAGCTTCCGCCCTAAGCGCCCCCATTCATCTTCCCGTCAGCCCCGTGTCATTCCCCCGTCACGGCGCGCCTCTACCATTCGCGCACTTTCCCACGGGGCGGCGACTCAAAAATGCAGCCGCCCCGTAGCCGACCTCAACGTGCGCTGTCCTCACTTCCATGCCTTCCGCCCTGCTTGCCACGCGCCTTGCCGCGATGGCGCTGCTGGCCGCCTGTCTGACCGCCTGCGGCGGTGACGACGCGTCCAGCGGCAATGACTCGACCCCGTCCCAGCCGCAAGCCGTCATGCGCTGCGCGCCCTGACTCAAGGAGCCCACCCCCATGACCTCACGCCGCCAATTCATCAAAGCCGCCAGCACGGCCGGGTTCGCCTCGGCCGCGCTCGCTGCGTTTCCGCCCAGCATCCGCAAGGCGCTGGCCATCGAAGCCAACAACGCGACCGGCACGATCAAGGATGTCGAGCACGTCGTGATCCTGATGCAGGAAAACCGGTCGTTCGACCATTACTTCGGCACGCTTAATGGCGTGCGCGGATTTGGCGATCGCATCACGATTCCGCTACCTAAAGGTCGCAGTGTGTGGCAGCAGGAACGTTCCAATGGCACGGTGCTGACGCCTTATCACCTGGACGGCAGCAAGAACAACGCGCAGCGCGCGGCGGGCGCGAACCATACATGGGTCGACAGCCAGAAGGCGTGGGACAACGGTCGGATGACCAACTGGCCGACGCAGAAGAAAGACATTTCGATGGGCTACTTCAAGGAAAGCGAGATCCCTTTCCAGTTCGCCCTGGCCAACGCGTTCACGATCTGCGATGCCTATCATTGCTCGATGCACACCGGCACGGATGCGAACCGCTCCTTTCACATCACCGGCACCAATGGGCCGACGGCGCAGGGCGTTGCCTTCGTCAACAATGAGTGGGATGCGATCGACGGGCTGCCGTCGTCGGCCAATGTGGGCTACACGTGGACCACCTATGCCGAGCGCCTGGAGGCGGCGGGGATCAGCTGGATCTCGTACCAGAACATGCCTGACGAATGGGGCGACAACATGCTGGGCGCGTTCCAGCAGTTCCGCAAGGCCAATCTGGCGTCGGGCTATCCGGTGTCCAGCGGCGGATCGCCAGGCAAGCCATATGACCTGACGGGCCAGGCGCTGCCCTACAAGGCATATGACGCCGCCAAGGACAATGCCGGCAATCCGCTGTACAAGGGCGTGGCCAATACGCTGCCCGGCACGAAGCCCGAGGAATACCTGGACGCATTCAAGCGGGACATCAAGGCGGGCACGCTGCCGCAGGTGTCGTGGGTCAATGCGCCATCGATCTATTGCGAGCATCCGGGGCCGTCAAGTCCGGTGCAAGGCGCCTGGTTCCTGCAGGAAGTGCTGGACGCATTGACAGCCAATCCGGACGTGTGGAGCAAGACCGTGCTGATCGTCAATTTCGACGAGAACGACGGTTACTTCGATCATGTGCCCTCGCCATCGGCGCCGTCGTTGAATGCCGACAATACCGTGGCAGGCAAGTCGACGTTGAGCGATGCCGCGATGGCTGCCGAGTATTTCCGCCATCCGGCGCCGCAGGGCAGCAAGGGGCAGCCGGCTCCGGATAATCGCGTGTATGGTCCGGGGCCACGGGTGCCGCTGTATGTGATCTCGCCGTGGAGCCGGGGTGGCTGGGTCAATTCCGAGGTGTTTGATCACACGTCGGTGCTGCGCTTTCTTGAGGCGCGTTTTGGCGTGCAGGAGCCGAACATCAGTCCGTACCGCCGGGCGGTCTGTGGCGATTTGTTGAGCGCGTTCAATTTCAAGACGCCCAACACTGAAACCCTGCCCACGCTCAAGGGTCGCAGCACCCGCGATGCGGCAGACCAGTTGCGCACGGCGCAGCAGGCGTTGCCGGCGGTGCCGGTGCCGACCGACATGCAGTTGCCCGTGCAGGCAAGTGGCGTCCGGCCGTCGCGCGCGCTGGCGTACGAACTGCACACCAGTGCCCGCGCCAATGCCAACGGTTCGGTGCAGTTGCTGTTTTCCAATACCGGCCAACGCGCCGCCGTGTTCCATGTGTACGACGCGCTGCACCTGGACCGGATTCCGCGCCGCTATATCGTGGAAGCGGGCAAGACGCTGGATGACACGTGGACGACGCAGGCCACCGACGCGGGCCGCTACGACTTGTGGGTGCTGGGGCCCAATGGCTTCCATCGCCATTTCAAGGGCGACACGACCCGCCTTGCCGCGAGCAAGGCGACGCCTGAAATCCGGGTCTGCTACGACATCGCCAATGGCCATGTCTATGCCGAGATGATGAACGGCGGCACGGCTCCGGTGCAGTTCAGCATCGTGTCGATGGCGTATCGCAAGGACGGTCCGTGGACGGCGTCGGTCGCGGGCGGCGCGACGTCCACCCAGCATTGGTCGCTGGCGGACAGTGGCCGCTGGTACGACTTTGCCGTCACGTGCGATGCCGACCCGGCGTTCTATCGCCGTTTCGCGGGACGCGTGGAGACGGGCGAGCATTCGGTCAGCGATCCGGCGATGGGCTGAGCGGGGAGCCGGAACAAGCGGCCGCGGCCCTTGCCGCTCCCGCTTACCGCGCCGCCATGTCACCGCCTGCCTTCATGAACGCCGCCCATTTGGCGCGCTCGGCCCGGTCAAAGGCGGCAAAGTCTTTCTGCGCGTCGTTGGTCAGGTCCATGCCCAGCTCCATGACCTGCTTCTGCACGGCAGGTTTGGCCAGCACCGCCTGCACGGCGCGTGTCAAGGCCTCCTGAACCGGACGGGGTGTGGCGACCGGCGCATACAGCGCATACCACTGCGACACGTCGTACCCGGTGTAGCCCAACTCGTTCATGGTGGGCACGTCGGGCAAGGCCGCCGTCCGCTTCGATCCCGTCACGGCCAGGGGCGTCAACGCGCCCGCCTTGACCTGCGGCAAGGCCACCGGCAAGCCGGCCGCCATGAAGTCGAGATGGCCGCCGCGGATGTCGGTCACGGCCTGGGCTTCCCCTTTGTACGCCACCTGCACGATCTTGACGCCCGCGCTGCGCACCAGCATTTCGCCCGAGATCTGTCCGGTCGACCCCGGCCCCATCGATGCGAAACTCAAGCCGGTCGGCGCCTGTTTTGCCTTGTCGACCAGGGCGGGCATGGTCTTAACGGGCGACTGGCTGTTGACCACGAACACGTTGGATAACGACGCCAGGTGGATCAATGGCGAGAACTCGGCAGGCGTGTAGGGCAGCTTGGCGTCCATGGCGGGCGCGATGGTCATGATGCCTGCACTGGCCACGAACAGGGTGTAGCCGTCGGCGGGGGCGCGCGCCGCGTACTCGGCGGCAATGGCGCCGGCCGCGCCCAGCTTGTTTTCGACAATGACCGGCTGCTTCCAGGCTTCGCCCAATTCCTGCGCGATCAGCCGCGCCAGCACATCGGGGCCGCCACCCGCGGCCTGCGCCACGATCAGCTTGACGGGACGCGCGGGAAACGGAGCATCTGCCGCGTTGGCGCCGGTTGCGAATGCCAGGGCGGCCAGGGCCGCACACGGAAGGATCAACGGAAGTCGGGTCATGGTGTCGTCTCGATTGTCGTTCATGTCGCCGCGGCCTTTCTTGGCGTCCGCAGTCGTTCGAAGCAAGGTGGGGGTATGGCGATGCGACCCGGGCTCTCCGCGCCGCATCCACCGTTGTCACGCGTCCATCGTCAGTACACTGTCATTCGGGATGCGGCCGGCATTGCCGCTTGCTTCTTCCGCCATCAATTCCTTCAGTCTGCGTCGCACCCGGATCGCCGCCAGGTCCGACGACAGCAGCACCGGCCGCAACGCATCCAGGTCGGTGGTGCCCATGCGCTGCTGCACGGCTTCCAGCATGGGCTTGTCCTGCTCATGAAAACCCACCTGCTGCCAATTGGTCGTTTCCTGGTCGGCCTTGGGATCGTCCAGCAGATAGTTGCGGGAACTGGCGTAGAAATAGTGCGTGGTGGTGTCCGTTTCGGGGGTGACGATATGCGTGCCCCGGCGCAGGATGCCCGCGCTGCGCGGCTGGCCGACTGGCGTGACGCCTACTTCGAGCTGGCACGCACCCGGTGCCTGCCAGCGCATGTCCAGCCAGTAGGCCACCGGCGCGTCCGGGTCCGCCAGGAAAGGCGTGAACGATTGCGGCGCGCGCGTGGACGGGATGGCGCGCCGGCTGTCCAGGGTGCGGCCGGTCTGCGTCACCTCGTGGGGCGCCACCAGCAGCTCATCCGTCTTTTGGTACGGCGCATGCAGGAAGTTCACGTGCGTCAGGTCCATCAGATTGTCGACGACCAGCTGGTAGTTGGCCTGTTGCAGCATCACGTTGCCGATGGTCTTGAAGGACGGGTCGGTCAGGTAGCGATAGGCAGGCACCTGGGCGGCATCCGCGCGGGCCGGGTCGCCCATCCAGATCCACACCAGTCCATCCTGCTCGACCAGGGGATAGGCGCGCACGCGGGCTGCCGTCGGGATGCGCTGGTCGCCATGGGGGTTTTCGACACAGGCGCCGGAGCAGTCGAACTTCAGGCCGTGATAGCCGCATTCGACGGCATCACCCACAAGGCGGCCCAGATGCAGCGGCGCGAAGCGGTGCGGGCAGCGGTCGGCAATGGCGGCCGGCGTGCCGTCAAGCTGGCGGTAGAGCACCACCGGCTCGTCCAGAAGGGTGCGGGGCCGCAGCGTGCGGGTGACTTCGTGTCCCCAGGCCGCGACATACCAAGCGTTGCGCAAGTAGGCCATGCAAGATCCTTTTCAGACCACCCGGCGGGTGGAAAACAGGACCTCATGCTAGGCAGCGCGACCCCACCGCACAAACGAAACTTCCTAAGTTCAGAGTTGACGGATTTTCATGCCGGCGCGCGCGAATCGTTGCGGGACGCATCGACCGTGTTGTGCAGCGCATCGACATCGTTGCGGAATTCATCGATCAGCCAGGCCCGGAAAGCCATTGCCTTGCTGCTGAGCGGGCGATCGTCGGGATAGACCAGGTAATAGGCGCCCGGCCCCTTGACCCGCAAGTCCCACGGCGAAACGAGCCGGCCGGTCGCCAGTTCCTTGGCCACCATGCGCGGATCCACCACCGCCAGGCCCAGGCCGGACTCTGCCGCCTCGATCACCAGGTTGCGGCTTTCCAGGGTCAGCTGCCGTTGCGCCGGGTCCCGCGTGATGCCGGCCGCGGCGCACCACAGGGTCCAATCTTCGGGACGCGCCTTGGCGGCCAGCAGATCGTGGTGCAACACATCGGTGTAGCGGTCGAGCGCATGACGGGCGCGCACCGACGGATCGCACACCAGCATCAGGTATTCATCCTGCAGGAACTCGGCGGTCAGGCCCGGCCAGCAGCCATCGCCATAGAACACCGCGCAGTCCACATTGTCATGATCGAAATGGGTGTCGATACGCGAGATGCGGATCTCGGTATTGGCCACCTGCGCCGGAAAGCGCGTGAAGCGCGGCAGCAGCCATCGGGTCGCGAAGGTATGCAGCGCACTGACGACCAGGTCGCGTTCGGGCGCGGGCCGGGCCGCTTCCTGCAGCGCGTCGTCCAGTTCGGCCAGACAGGTCTCGACCCGCGCATGCAGGCGCCGCCCGACGTCCGTGAATGCCAGGCCGCGGCCGTGCCGCAGGAACAGCTTGGCGCCAAGCCGTTCTTCAAGCGCGCTCAACTGGTGACTGAGCGCCGACGCGGTCAGGTGCATGTCTTCCGCCGCGCGCATCAGGCTCTGGTAACGCCCGATCACCAGGAAGCTGCGCAGGTGATTGAGCGGCAGGTGGTTCAGGTTCAAGGCGTGGGACATGGCACGCGGGGTCGGCGAGGTCATGGTTGTCTCATGCAGGTGGGCCACTCGACCCGGCTGCCAGGGGCGGGGTCACCTGACAGTCTAGCCCGTCGGGCGTGGACGTCCTGCCAGGTCTCGCTCCCTTCCCCTAAACGCCTCAGCTCTACATCTTTCTGTGCAGGCGCAGGACTAGACCATCACCACCGCCTCCGTCTCACCAACGGCTGATGGGCGCAGGCCAAACGCCGCAGCACAATGGCTTCGCGGATAACAAGTCCGGGTTGCGAGCCGCGACGCGACACTGGTCATCACACAGCGCGGTACTAGGGAATCAAGATGCCGAAAGTAAGATACGGAGACTGGAAACAACTGGTGGACAAGGATGTCATTGCGACGGTGGGCGGCGTGCGCCATGTCGGAACCGTCATTGGCGTCAATCCCTTCCGTTCGGTGGCCTGCGGCGCGCCGCCCTGGATGCTGGCCACCCCCGACGGGTCCGTCTATTTCGACCCGGGTGTCGAGAGCGTCGATATCGAAGTGATCGACCTGGCGCCCAACACCACGTCGCAAAGCTACGACCGCGAAGACGTCGAACGCTGGGCCCGTGAAGCCGGCCTGCTGCGAGAAGGCATGCGCATCAACGAAGCGCACATCACCTTTGCGCTGATGGTGGCGGCGCGTTGCGCGGCAGCCGGTGACCGCTATGACAGCGGCGAAAACAACGCCGGCGAAGACATCCGGGCCATGTTCGGCCTGAAGTAGTCTTCCGGCGTCAGGGCGCCCGCCGACGCTGTACGCCGACTGCTCCTGTACGGATGAGCAACCCTTGCCCGCTGCGCCGGGCAGGGTCGCGCGCGCGCCACACTCTTTTGCCCTGAAGGCGGCATTAGTCGCAACAGTGGGACCTTTCTGGGACGGTATCCGGCGATCATTGCCGGGCACCCCAGCGAGGGGCTTGCCCGTGTCCGGCAGACGCCACCGGATGCGGACAGAAGAGAGGAGTGTCGTGATCGTGTTTGTCTGGCGTCATTGCACCGCGCGCGTTGGGGCGCGCGGTGCGCCGGGCTTCTTGCAGGAAGCGGCCCGGTGAATCGTATGGTCGGTATGTCACCGGATTTCCGCCGCCGGTTCGTGTTGCATGTGCTGCTCCCGTTGACAGGCCTGCTGCTCTCCATCACTGCTGCGTTGACCCTGGTCGTCCTGTCCACGACGCGCCATAGCGACACCGATTCCATCAACGAAGAACGCGCCATCATCCAGGTGGCCATTGCCGGCAGCCTGCGCGATCTGGGCGCGCAGCAGCGCAGTGTCGCGCTATGGCAGCCACTGGCGCGGGCGCTGGCGTCGCCCCCGGTCGATGCGGCATGGCTGGACGAAAACGTCGGCGGGTGGCTGCACGCCATGTTTCGCCACGATCGGGTGTTCATCGTCAACGAATCAGGCAACGCACTGTATGCGGCGATCGACGGCATCCGGGTCGAGGGCCGCCGCTATGACAGCCTGCGGCCCTACCTGCGCACCCTGCTTGCCGACGTCGCGGCGTCGGGCGAGCAAAATGTCAGCCTGCTGAAGATCGGCGCGCGGCCCGCGGCGATCGCGGTGGCCCGGATCAGTGATGCCGATTCGCCCGGCCACGCGGGTCCGGCAGGTGCGGAACGCCTCACGCAGCCCACGTACCTGCTGGTGAATCTGAAAATGCTCGATGACGGCTATCTGGCCGACCTGGCGCGCGACAGCATACTGAGCGATCTCAGGTTTTCGGCCACCGACGACGCCAGCGATGCCGAGCACAGCATGCCGGTGCGCCAGGCGTCGGGGGCTCGATCGGCCATCTGATCTGGCGTCCGGACCTGCCAGGCACACGCATGCGGGCGGCCATCCTGCCATTGCTGCTGGTCGTGCTGGCAGTCATCGTCCTTGCGATGGGGCTGCTTGCGCGGCGTCTCTGGAAATCCGCGGTCCGCCTGTCGCAGTCGGTGATCGAATTGCGCGCGAGCGAAGCCCAGGCGCAGCACCTGGCATTTCATGACGTGCTGACCGGCCTGCCCAACCGGGCGCTGTTTGATCAGCGTCTGGCCGAATCCCTGGCCGCGACGCGTCCCGGCGAAAGGGTCGGGCTGTTGCTGCTCGACCTGGATCGCTTCAAGCAGGTCAATGACACGCTGGGGCACCACGCCGGCGATGCCTGGCTGAAGCAGGCAGCCGCGCGGCTGTCGGCCTTGGCGCGGCCCGAAGATACCGTGGCGCGCCTGGGAGGCGACGAGTTCGTGCTGATCCGTCCCCGCATGACCGAGCGCACCGATATCGAAGCGCTGGCCCGCGCCATCGTCGACGCCATCCGCAAGCCTTTTTATCTGCTCGGCAACGAGATCTTCGGGTCGACCAGCATCGGCATCGCCATCGCGCCCGACGACGGACAGGACCGGGTCGACCTGGTGCGCCGCGCCGATATCGCCATGTACGCGGCCAAGCGCGAGGGCCGCGACCGCTACCGGCGGTTCGAGCCCGCCATGGACGAAACGGTCAAGCGGCGGCAGGTGATTGCCGATGATCTGCGCGTGGCGTTGCTGGATGCCCGCGGCCTGGACGTCCATTACCAGCCGCAGGTCGATGGGCGCGGCGCGGTCGTGGGACTCGAAGCCCTCGTGCGGTGGACCCATCCAGTGCGCGGCACGATCACGCCCGACGAGTTCATTCCAGTCGCCGAAGAGACAGGACTGATCATGCCGCTGGGTGAGTGGATCCTGCGACAGGCGTGCCGCACCGCGCGGCAATGGCCGCAATGGTTCATGGCCGTCAATTTGTCGCCCGTGCAATTGCGATCGGCCGACTTCGCGATGCGCGCGATCGAGATCGTCGAAGCCGAACACTGCAACCCTTCGCAGATCGAACTGGAGGTGACCGAAGGCGTCCTGGTCGGCGAAGACCCGGTGTCGAACATGGCGCTGGCACGCCTGCGCCGCGCCGGTTTCAAAGTGGCGCTCGATGACTTTGGCACCGGGCACTCCAGTCTCAGTTACCTGCGCCGCTTCGAGGTCGACAAGATCAAGATCGATCGGTCGTTCACGCAGAATCTGTGCTCGGACGCGAACTCGGCCGCCATCGTGGGCTCGGTCGTGGCGCTGGGCCGCGCCATGGGCATCACCGTCACGGCTGAGGGGTCGAGAATGCACACCAGATGACGGCGCTGGTGGACGCGGGCTGCGACGAACTGCAGGGTTTCCTGTTCTCGCGCGCGATGCCCGCCAGCAGCCTGACAGACCTGGTCAGGAAGCAGGACGGGGCACTGGCCCCCGCGGCGCGTTAAGCCCGCCACCGCATCCTGGTTTCCTTTTGCGAAACAACAAGTTTGCGGCTGTGTAGTTATCAAGCGTCTTGCCGACGCCTACCATGGGCGCATGTTCAAGCAAGGAGCACGCACCATGGTCATCGAGCCCTCGGGCCAGATCCTCGGCGCCACCATCGCGGGGCTGGATCTGTCGCGCGCGTTGTCACCCGACGCCTTCGCCGGCATTCTTGCCGCCCTCGGTCAGCATGGGGTGTTGCGCTTTCCCGCGCAGACCATTGACGCGGCGGCGCTCAAGGCGTTTTCGGCGCATTTTGGCGGGCTGCAGACCACGCTGTCCCCCGTCAACGAACCGGGCTTTCCGGAAGTCAGCATCCTGTCCAACATCGTCGAGAACGGAAAGCCGATAGGGCTGGCCGACGCGGGCCAGGACTGGCACACCGACATGTCCTACAACGCGACGGTCGGCTTCGTGAACGTGCTGTATGCGATCAAGGTGCCGCGCCGCGACGGCAAGGCGCTGGGCGCCACCAGCTTTGCCAATATGCACGCGGCGTACGACGACCTGCCTGCCGATCTCCGCGAACGGTTGCGCGACGCAACGGTGCTGCACGACTTCAACAAGTTCTGGGAAAACATGCGGTCGCGGCCCGGCAGCGAACGACCCCCGCTGACGCCGGAACAGCGCGCCAAGCGCCCGCCGTCGGTCCACCCCCTGTTCCTGACGCATCCGATCACGGGGCGCAAGGTGCTGTACTGCAATCCGGGCTACGCGATCCGGATCAATGAATTGCCGGAAGCCGAAAGCAACGCCATGCTGGACATGCTGACGACGCATCAGTTGCAGGAAAAGTACCAATACACGCATCAATGGACGGAAGGCGACGTGCTGATGTGGGACCATCTGGGCACCCTGCACACCGCGTGGCCGGACTACCTGCCGCATGAACACCGGCTGATCAAACGCTGCCAGGTCATGGCGGACCGTATCTTCGATCCGGACTTCCTGCCGCCCTCGGTGCGGACACTGGCCGGCGCGCGCGGCGAGCCGCGCGCAGGCAGCCGGGCCTGAGCCCCGCCATGTTCGCCTCTTCCGACACCCGGCTGGCCCGCGCCAGCTCCATCGAAGACCTGCGGCAGATGGCGCGACGCCGCCTGCCCCGCCTGGTCTTCGACTTCTTCGACGGTGGCGCCGAAAGCGAATCGACGCTGGACGACAACCGCCTTGCCTTTGAACGCGTGCGGCTGCGCCCCAAGGTATTGGTTGACGTCAGCAACATCTCGACAGCCTGCGACGTGCTGGGTGCGCCGGCGGGTTACCCGATGGCTATCGCACCCACCGGCGGCGTGGGCTATGGCCGTCTGGGCGGTGATGTCGCGATCGCCAAGGCGGCGGCGCGCATCGGCATTCCCTACACCTTGTCGACCAGCGCCACGGCTTCCATCGAACGCATCGCACGCGAGGCGCCCGGCCGGCTCTGGTTCCAGGCGTATGTGCTGAAGAACCGCGAATTCCTGCTTAAGCTGATCGAGCGCGCGCGGGTGGCCGAGTACGAAGCCTTGGTGATCACGGTCGATCTGGCCGTTGGCGGCAATCGCGAACGGGATCTTCGCAACGGCTTTCGCACGCCGTTCCGTCTCGGGCCGAAAAGCATCGGCGACGTCGCGCGGCACCCGGGCTGGGCGCTGGCCGTGTTGCGGCACGGCTTTCCGGTCAATGAAAACCTGATCGGCCTGCAGCGCGACGTGTCCAGCGTGGCCGGCGTGGCGGCGGCAGTCGGCCGCAATTACGACCCCTCTTTCGACTGGGACCGGCTTGCCGAAATCCGCGCCCTGTGGCCGCGCAAGCTGATCGTGAAGGGCGTACTGCGGGGCGACGATGCGGATCGGCTGGTGCGCATGGGATGCGACGCCATCGTGGTGTCGAACCATGGCGGCCGGCAACTGGACGGCGCCAGCGCCACGCTCGATGCCCTGCCTGAAGTGGCGGCCGCCGTGGCCGGACGGGTGCCCGTGCTGATCGACGGCGGCGTGCGGCGCGGCGTGGACATCGTCAAGGCGCGCGCGCTGGGGGCGCAGGCCGTGCTGGTCGGCCGCGCCACCCTGTGGGGCGCCGTGGCCGCGGGGGATGCGGGCGCCGAACGCGCGCTGCAGATCCTGACCAGCGAACTGGTGCGCGCCATGAAACTGTGCGGCACCCCGCGCATCGACGCCATCGGCCCAGACCTTCTGGCACCGCCCGCCGGCGCGGCGTCTCGGGTGGCATCGCCCGTGGCATCCCCGGCGGCATCCCTATTCACGACAAGGAGCAGCGCATGCGCTGGATGAGATACACCACGGCCGGCGCGACGCATTACGGCATCGTCGAAGGCGACCGCGTGCGCCGCGTATCGGGCGATCCGTTCCACGGCTATACGGTGCAGGACGACTGGCACGCGATGGCCGATGTCACGATCGAGGTCCCGGTCATTCCCCGCACGTTTTATTGCGCCGGACTGAACTACGCCGCGCACGCCATCGAAGCCGCCGCCAAACGCGGCGTCGAACCCAATCTGCCCAAGCAGGCCGATATCGGCTACCGCGCCAACAACGCACTGATCGCGCATGGCGCTGCCGTCGTCATTCCGCCCGATGCGCAGAAGATGCAATACGAAGGCGAACTGGTCGTGGTGATCGGCAAGCAGGCAAAGCGCCTGACGCCGGACAACGCGCTGGAGTGCGTGCTGGGCTACACCATCGGCAACGACGTCAGCGAGCGGGTGTGGCAGCGGTCCGACCGCACGCTCTGGCGGGCAAAGAACACGGACACCTTCAAGCCGATGGGACCGTGGATCGACACCGATTTCGACCCGTCGCACGCCACCACCACGGTCAGCGTGAATGGCCAGGCCAGCACCACATTCGCAACCAACGACATGTTGTTCGGCGTCACCCACTTTCTGTGCGCGATGAGCCAGTACCTGACGCTGTGGCCGGGGGATGTGATCTGGATGGGCACCGATGGATCGTCGCCCGACCTGAACGCCGGCGACGTGGTGGACGTGACGATCAGCGGGTTGGGCACCTTGAGCAATCGATTCATACAGGGGGAATGAGACAGCCATGGAACGATCCGACAGTCGTGGTGAACCGCAGCCCGCCGGGCTTGGTGAACTGCAAGCGGTGATCGGCTGCCAGCAAGCCATTCACCGCTTCTATGCCGCGCTTGACGCGTCCGACATGGATGCAGTCAGCGCGGCCATGGCGGACGATGGCGTATGGCATCGCCAGGGGCAAGCGCTGCGCGGTCCGGCGGCAGTCCAGGCGGCCCTGGCCCAGCGCCCCGCCGGCCGTCGCACC
The DNA here is from genome assembly GCF_048632615.1 of Pigmentiphaga litoralis. Taxonomy (GTDB): domain Bacteria; phylum Pseudomonadota; class Gammaproteobacteria; order Burkholderiales; family Burkholderiaceae_B; genus Pigmentiphaga; species Pigmentiphaga litoralis_B. Next base: position 3,161,681 of record NZ_CP184479.1, on the reverse strand, counting down.
GCGCACCTGGTGCAGAACCTGGTTGTCGATGTCATCGATCCGGGCCACGCACAGGCGCAGTTCATGACGCTGGTGTACCGGCATGATGCAGACGCGCCGCTGTCCGGCGCCGCGCCGCTGGGCGGGCCGCTGTCGATCTCGTTTCATCGCGAACGCCTGGTCTGCACGAAAGGCGGCGTGTGGAAGTTCGTTGAAAAAGTGTCGGAGCGCCGCTTCGCTGCGTGATGCGCCCCGCACGTGATGCCGGGGCGGCGCGGCGGTGCCCGCGGTCGCCCTGATCCGCCCTCCCCGCGCAGCCGGGATACACCGGCATGCGGGCCTACAAGGAGACTTGCATGATCCCTGAACGCTTCGCCCTGTATCGCCGCCGCGCCTGCGCGCCGTCACCTGCACGGCTGCCGCTGCTGCCTGGGCGGCTGTGGCGGGCCTGCCGCTCGCGCAGGCGCAGACTGCGCCTTCCGCGCCATCAAGAAGCCCATCCTTTCCTACCCGGCCCATCACGCTGGTGATCGGCTACGCGCCCGGCGGCGGGACCGACATCGTCGGCCGCGTGCTGGCCCGCGAACTGGAAAGCGAGCTTGGCCAACCGGTCGTTGTGGAGAACAAAGCCGGGGCGGGCACGCTGATCGCCACCGAATATGTCGCGCGCGCGCCCGCCGATGGGTACACGCTGTTCTTTGCCACCAATGGCATGGTGATCAACTCGCTGCTCAAGGATCCCGCGCCCTATGACGTGGTGAAGGACTTCGCGCCGGTGGGCATGGTCACCGTGCAGTCCCTGGCGCTGATCGTGCGGCCAGGGCTCGGCATCCACTCGGTCAAGGAGTTGATTGCGTACGCGAAGGCACGGCCCGGCAAGCTCAACTTCGCTTCATCGGGACATGGCAATGCCCAGCATGTCGCGGGCGAAGCCTTCGCCGCCGCAACAAGGATCGACATCGTGCACGTCCCCTACAAAGGCGCGGGTCCCGCCATCCAGGATCTGATCGCCGGACGCGTCGACATGATGTTCACCGGCCTGCTCGGGCTGAAGGATCACATCGCCGCCAAGCGTATGATTCTGTTGGCGACCACCGGCCAGTCGCGCACAACGGCGACACCCGATGTGCCGTCCGTGTCCGAAGCCGCCGGCCTTCCTGATTACGCCGTCGATTCCTGGCAGGCCATCTTTGCCCCCGCCGGCACGCCGCAGCCCGTCATCGACAGGCTGAGCCAGGCGCTGCAGCGGGTGGGCCAGGCAGGACGGCTGGCCGACCGGTTCAAGGACGAAGGCATGGACGTACGGGTCTCGACCCCGCCAGCCCTGCACGACTTCATCGTCAAGGACCGGCGCCAGCTTGCCGGCATCATCGACCGCATCAAGAAGTGACGTCTCAACCCCTTTTGCCCAATAGCGAACTGCCCATGAATTCCGTCCCGCAGACCACCTTGACCCAGATGCTTGCCGCCCGCTATGGTGCGGCCGCGGCGGGTGCCGATGATCTCAATGACACGCTGGCCACCCTGCTCGGGCATCGCTCCGTGCGCACCTACACCGATGCGCCGGTGCCCGACGGCACGCTCGAGCTGCTGGTCGCGGCCGCGCAATCCGCGTCGTCGTCCTCCAACCTGCAGGCCTGGAGCGTGGTCGCCGTGACCGATCCGGCGCGCAAGCAGCGCCTGGCCCACCTGGTCGGCGACCAGAAGCACGTGGAAGAGTGCCCGCTGTTCCTGGTCTGGATCGCCGACCTGGCGCGCCTGCGCAGCCTGGGCCTGCGGCGCGGCATGCCGCACGCCAGCCTGGATCACCTGGAAATGTTCCTGGTGGCCACCATCGACGCCGCGCTGGCCTCGCAGAACGCCGCCGTCGCGGCGGAATCGCTGGGCCTGGGCGTGGTCTACATCGGCGGCATTCGCGACCGGCCCGAAGAGGTCGCCGCCGAACTGAATCTGCCCTCCAATACCTTCGGTGTGTTCGGCATGTGCATCGGCTATCCCGACGCCACGCGTCCGGCTGCCGTCAAACCGCGTCTGCCGCAGACCGCCGTGCTGTTCCGCGAGCAGTACGACGCAACGACGCTGGAACCCGCGGCTGACAGCTACAACGCCGTCATGGCGCAGTTCTATCAAAGCCAGGGCATGAAGCCCAAAGGCGAGTGGGACCAGCATTCGCTGCAGCGCGTGCGCGGTCCGGAAGCAATGAAAGGCCGGGACCGACTGGTTGAGGTGCTCAACCGCATGGGCTTTGCACTGAAGTAATCACGAGGGTGCGCCAGCACCGGTGGAATGACAAACGGGCGCCTGTCGAGCGCCCGTTGCTTTGCCTGCTGCCTGCCGTTTATTGCAGCGTCGTCTTGGTGTGCTTGAGCAGCGCCTGGTACTCGCTGGAGTCCTTTTTCAGCATCTCGCGCAGGGCGTCCGGAGACGACGTGCGAACCTCCATGCCTTGCGCGGCCAGGGTCTCGACGATCCGCGGCGACTTGGCCGCCTTGGCAATCGCCGCGTTCAACCGTTCCACCACCGGTCCGGGCGTGCCGGCAGGCGCCAGCACGGCTTGCCACGTACCCGCTTCGAAACCCGGCAGTCCGCTTTCAGCCACGGTCGGCACGTTGGGGGTGGCGGGATTGCGTTTGGCGCCCGTGGTGGCAACGAGGTTCAGCCGGCCTTCGTTCACGTGTTCCATATTGCCGACCAATGAACTGAACATGACGTCCACACGGCCTGCCAGCAGATCCGTCATGGCCGGGCCGGTGCCTTTGTACGGTACGTGGACCATCTCGATCCTGGCAGCGGTGCGGAAAGCCTCGCCTGCGAGATGTTGCGCCGACCCGTTCCCCGACGACGCGAAGTTGACCTTGCCCGGATTGGCCCTGGCATAGGCGATCAGGTCCTGGACCGTGCGCAGCTTGAGCTTGGGCGTGACCAGAATGCCCAGCGACTGCACGGTGGTCAGCGACACCGGCTGGAAATCCTTGACAGGGTCGTACGTGGGCTTGTCATGCAGCAGCGGCGTGATCACGAAAGCGTTGGTGCCAAACAGCAGCGTATAGCCGTCAGCCGGTGACCGCCGCACCGAGTCGGTACCGACCAGCGTGCCGCCCCCGCGCGATTTTCCAGCACGACGGTCTGGCCGAGGTCGGCCGACATTTCCTGCGCGAGCATGCGGCCCACGATATCGGTCGCACCGCCCGGCGCATACGCGACCACCATGCGGATGGGATGAGATGGAAATGCCTGCGCCCGAGCCTGCTGCGTGAACGCCGTGGCGCCGGCCAGCAAGACGACAGCGCCAGCAATCTTGAGCACGTTCAAGGATGACGCGGCGTGCCGCACGCGTGAGCTGAATGGGACCATGGGTGTCTCCGCAAAAGGTCGATACGCCGGCTTGGAAGCGTGGCTGTTATAAGGACGGCTCGCGGACGGAATGCACCCTTCCCCGAAACAATGCCGAACGGCCATTATTCGGCGTGGGGCCTGACCCAACAAGACGGCAGTGCTAAATTGATAATTTCCAGATAAGAAACCGACAGGGTCCGACAAGGAGACGATGTGGACGAGTTGAGCTGCCTGCGCATGTTCCTGGAAGTGGCGCGACGCAACAGCTTTTCGGGGGCCGCGCAGCACTTTGGCGTATCGCGGGCCACGAGCACCAAGCAGGTTGCCTGGCTGGAAAAATCCTTCGGCGCCAAACTGCTGAACCGCACGACCAAGCAATTGGGTCTGACCCGCGCCGGCCTGGAAGTCGTGGAAAACGGCAGCGCCCTGCTTCAGCAATATGACGAACTGCGTGAGTCCGTCAACAATCTGTCGGGCGACGTGTCCGGCATCGTCCGCGTGGGCGTACCACCGTCCTTCGGCACGCGGCGGCTGCTGCCGGTGATACGCGACTTCTACGCCCGCTACCCCGACATCCAGATCGCACTGAGCCTGCTGACAGTGCGCAAGCAGGAAACCTTTGTCGAACAGGGACTGGATATCGGCATCATCATCGTGCCGGTGCTCAAGGACGCCAGCTACGTTGCGATTCCGCTGGCCGGCGCGCCGCAGGCGCTGGTCGCCTCACCCGCCTACCTCAAGCGCCACGGCCGCATCCGCACACCGCAAGACCTGATCGGGCACAACTGCCTGGTCAACTGGAACAAGTCTCCTACCGGCATCTGGAACTTCACGGGTCCCGACGGCCCGGTGTCCGTCCGTGCGCACGGCTCGTTGCGCTCCGACTTTGGCGACGCCTTGAAAGAGGCGGCGCTGGCCGGCCTGGGCGTGTCCATGCATCCGTATTACATGATCGCCGAAGAGATCGAGCAAGGCCTGCTCAAGGTCGTGCTGCCCGACTACGAGCCCTCGGCCCTGGACGTGTACGCGATCCATTCGTCACGCAAGAACATGCCAATGCGGGTGCAGCTGTTCGTCGAATTCCTGAAGGAATGGGCGAAAACGCCCAAGGCATGGAGCAAGCTGGCCTAAGCAGACCTTCTTGCGCGCAACGGACGCCACGGGCGATCAGCTGCTGCGCAGTTTGCGCCACAGCGTCGTGCGGCTGATACCCAGGCGCCGGGCGGCTTCCTCGTGGTTGCCCGCGCAGGCGCGCAACATGGCTTGCGCCATGCCGCTGTCACGGGTGCGGCGCGCATCAGGCAAGGTCTGGCCGGGCGGCAGACGCACGCCTGTCATCTGCCCCATCCCGGCCAGCATGGCCTTGATCTCGCCACGGGTCGGCGCGCGGTCCGCCGACAGGCAGGCCATGGCCAGGCGCTCGGCCACGTTCTCCAGCTCACGCACATTGCCGGGCCAGGGGTAGGTCTTCATGGCCGGCAAGGCCAGCCGCAGCACATCCTTGGCCAGATCCGGGCGATCGGCGCGCCCCAGGGCGTTGGCGATCAGCCGGGTGCCCAGCGCGTGGATGTCGGCCGGGCGTTCGCGCAACGGCGGCACCGCCACGTGCAGGATGTTCAGCCGGTAGAACAGGTCTTCACGAAAGGATTCGTTGGCCACCATCGCGATCAGGTCGCGGTGGGTGGCGGCAACGATGCGGACATCGACAGCGACCGCGTCGACGCCGCCGACCCGCGTGATTTCCTTTTCCTGCAGCGCGCGCAGCAGGCGCGTCTGCAACGCCAACGGCATCTCGCCGATTTCATCCAGGAACAAGGTGCCCTGATTGGCGGCTTCGAACAGCCCGATCTTGCCGTGACGGCTCGCGCCCGTGAACGCCCCTTCTTCGTAACCGAACAGTTCGCTTTCCAGCAGGCTTTCGGAAAACGCGCCGCAGTTCATTGCGATAAAGGGATGATGGCGACGCCGGCTGGCGTTGTGGATGCCCTGCGCCAGCAGTTCCTTGCCCGTGCCGCTTTCACCGCTGATCAACACCGCTGCGTCGCTGTGCGCCGCAAACACCGCGCATTGCTTCACGACGTCCCGCATGGCGGGCGACTCGGCAACGACGTCATCGAGCCGGTAGCGCGCGGCGCGTGACTTGCGGTGACTGTGCGCGCGCAGCTTGCTGGCGGCGCGCTCCAGTGTGCTCGATCCGTGCAAGGTAAAGATCGCGCCGGTCTGCACGCCCTCATCGAACAGCGGCACCCGGTCCACGACCAGCGAACGCCCGGCCATGTCCTCGACCGAGCCGATGTCGCTGGTGCCACGCGTCAGCACCTGGCCCAGCTTCAGTTCCGGCAATACGCTGTGCACGGGCTGGCCCTGGGTGCCCGAGACCCGTGCCCCCGTCAGTTTTCCAACGGCGGGATTCACGGTCAGGATGCGGCCTGCCATGTCGACGGCCACCACGCCGTCGGTCAGGTGCTGCAGCACGGAATCCAGCCGGGCGCGCCGTGACCGCTCGGCCACCTTGGCGCTGGCCAGCGCAATGGCGTCGTCGAACGCGGCACGGACGGAGTCCGGCGAATACACCAGCACGCCTTCCAGCCCGGCGGCGTAGGCCAGATTGACGATCAGGCCCGGACCCACCACCGCCTTGATGCCCAGCCGGGTCAGCTCGGCCAGGCACAGCCGCGCGTCGTCCGCCGTCTCGTAGGAACGCAGCACCAGCGGCAGATCGAACAGCCCGGCAAAGCGCGTCAGCTCGGGCGAGATGCGCAAGTGCATCACCACCGCGATCCGGTCAGAGATGGACCGGGCCTTGCTCAGCGCCGCCATAAGGTCGAAGCCGCCTACCTTGACGAGGGCCACCGGCTGGGACAGGTGGCGGCGCAGATAGGCGCCATGCGCGCCTGCCGCGACGACGACATCGCATGGCCCGTCCTGGGCGCCTCGAGAGATCGCTGACACGGCGTCGTCGTAGCCCTTGTCGACGACCTCGATGCGCGCGCGATCGGCAAATTCCGGCGATACCGTGTGGAAGATGTCGGTCAGCCGGTGGGCACTGGCCGCCATGATGACCGGGCGAACGGCGTCGGAAAAAGGCTGCGGCATGTCAGGGTTCGGCTGTTTCATGTGGGTTTCATTATTGAAACATACTCCCCGCCGTGCTCGGGCGTCGATCCGCCGGGTACCTGGCAATGGCGTCACGCCGGGCTGCCGCCCCCTATGGCACGGCCATTGCATATCGCGTGAGATGGCCTTGGCCTTGCATGATCCCCTGACAGACCTGACACAGGCGCCGACTTACTGGAGACCGCAACAATGACTTTTTATCTGGCCGCAGACACGTCCTTCGTGCGGGCCTGGCGCTGACCCTTGCCTTGGGCCTGAGCCCATTGACCTGGCACGGCGCCGCCAACGCGCAAGCCTACCCCGCCAAGCCCATCAAACTGATCGTGCCGTTTGCGCCTGGCGGGGGCAACGACGCCATTGCCCGCCTGCTTGGACGGCAGCTGTCGGAAGCACTGGGCCAACCCGTTGTGATCGACAACCGTGCGGGGGCGGGCGGACGGCTGGGTGTCGAACAAGGCATCCGCGCGGAACCCGACGGCTACACGCTGACGCTGATCTCGAACAGCTATGCCGCCAACCCCAGCCTCTACCCCATCAAGTTCGACCCGATCAAGGACATCACGCCGGTCGGCATGATTGCCCGCGCGCCGTTGCTGGTCGCCGTCAATCCAAAACTGCCGGCGCGCACGATTCCTGAATTGATTGCGCTGGCCAAGACCAAATCGGGCGGAATGACCTTCGCATCGTCCGGACAGGGCGGCATCTCGCATCTGGCCACCGAGCTGTTCCTGAAGAGTGCCGGCATCGATATGACTCACGTTCCTTACAAGGGAACGTCGCCCGCGTTGACCGACACGGTGGCCGGACTGACCGACGTGTTCTTCAGCACGCCCGCCGCGGCGTCGCCCTACATGAAGAACAAACGGTTGAATGTGCTGGCCGTGACGACGCCCAAACGCAGTGCCGCCGAACCCCAGATTCCGACCGTGATGGAGTCCGGCCTGCCCGATTACGAGGTGACCGTGTGGTACGGCATCATCGCGCCGAAAGGCCTGGACCCGGCCATTCAGAAGCAGTTGAACCAGTCCATCAATACGGCGCTGGGCAGCAAGGAAGTCACGGACCATCTGAAAACGACCGGCGAAGAGACCTCACCCGGCACGCCCGCCGCCTTCATGGACCAGATCGACAAGGAAGTCGCCCTGTGGCGGCGTGTGGTGGCGGACGCGCGTATCCAGGTGGACTGAACGCGCCATGGCGCACCGCCGTGAAGCGCATGCGCCTGCCTTGACAACCTGCCCCGGACAACCTGCCCTGAACGACCTGACCTTGATTGACCCGGTCCGGACCCACCCTCCGGACCACCTACCCGGCGCTTACCCCGCCGAAGGACATACGATGCAAACCAAGATTCCCTGCGTGATGATGCGAGGGGGCACCTCGAGCGGTCCGTTCTTTCTTGCCAAGGACTTGCCAGAAGACGTTGCGTTGCGCGACGAGATCCTGATTGCCGCGATGGGTTCGCCGCATGAATACCAGGTGGACGGGATAGGCGGCGCAACGCCCTTCACCAGCAAGGTCGCGATCATCAGCCGGTCCACCCGGCCCGGGATCGATGTCGACTATCTGTTCGCACAGGTGCTGGTGAACGAACGCTATGTCGACACGAAGCCCAACTGCGGCAACATGCTCGGCGCCGTCGGTCCGTTCGCCATCGAGCAGGGCCTGGTGCCCGCGCAGCAGGGCGAAACCACCGTCCGCATCTTCAATGTGAACACCAAGGCCGAGGTCGACGCCATCGTCGAAACGCCGAACGGCGTCGTCACCTATGCTGGCACGACCGCCATCGATGGCGTGCCGGGCACCGCCGCGCCGGTCCGCCTCAACTTTCGTAGCGCCATCGGTTCCGTCACGGGCAAGCTGCTGCCGACCGGCCGGCCCATCGATGTGATCGACGGCGTGGAAGTCAGCTGCGTGGACGTCGCCATGCCCATGGTGCTGATCCCGGCCGAACAAGTCGGCAAGACCGGGCACGAAGGCGCGAACGAACTGGATGCCGATGTGGCGCTGCTTGCCCGCATGGAAGCGATCCGGCGCCAGGCGGGCGAATTGATGGGCCTGGGCGACGTGTCGAAGTCGGTCGTGCCCAAGATCGGGCTGATGGCGCGGCCCGCAAAGGGCGGCACGATATCGTCGCGCTACTTCGTGCCCTATGCCTGCCACAAGGCACATGCCGTGACGGGCGCGGTCTGCGTGGCGGCGGCCTGCGCGACACCCGGCACGATCGCGCAGCGTCTGTCCGGCTTGCCGGACCAGGCGCCCCAGGGTGTGGTCGAGATCGAACATCCGTCAGGCAGCATCGCCATCGATCTGAATGTCGAGCTGGGCGGCGATCACCCGGTCATTCATCGCGCGGCGCTGATCCGCACCGCGCGCCGGCTGTTCGAAGGAAATGTCCTGATTCCCGAGCATGTGATGGCCGACGCCTGAGGCACGGAGCGCCGCCGCGGCCTTGGTTGGGGGCCTCGGCGGCATCCAACTCGACAATTCTTGGTATGTTGGTATACCATCATACCAACCGATAACCCTGTCCCGATGGCACACGTGCAGAGACCCCGTGCGCGATCGGTTTGCCGGCTTTGCCGGCGCCTCATGTCACTCCCCCGCAGAAGGACACCATGACCCACTCCACCGATTTGCCCGCGCGTCCGTCGCGCCGTCTGGCCATGATCGCCACGGCCGCATTCCTGGCAAGTGCCGCCCCGTTGATGGCGCACGCCGCCTATCCCGAGAAGCCCATCACGCTGGTCGTGCCGTTCGCGCCGGGCGGCAGTTCGGACATCATTGCGCGCAACATCGCGCCGGCGCTCAGCGCAAAGCTGGGTCAGACCATCGTGGTGGAGAACGTGGCGGGCGCGGGCGGCATGCTGGGCACGCAGCGCGCGGTGCGGGCGTCGGCGGATGGCTACACGATCCTGCTCGGCTCCGGGTCGGAAATCCTGATCAACAAGCTGATCAATCCTTCCGTGGGCTATGACGGCATGAAGGATCTGGCGCCAGCGGTGTTCATCGGCACGGGTCCGATGGTGCTGCTGGGCAAGCCAAGCCTGGCCGCCAAGACCGTGCCCGAACTGTTGCAGCTGGCGCGCGCCGAGCCGGGCAAGCTGAGCTACGCCTCAGCCGGCAATGGCACGCCCATGCATGTGGCGGGCGAACTGCTCAAGATGCGCGCCAAGATCGACATGACGCATGTGCCCTATCGCGGCGCGGCGCCAGCATTGGTGGACCTGCTGGGTGGCCAGATCGACCTGGGCGTGTCCACGCTCAGCGCGGCGCAGGTCTACATCAAATCGGGCAAGTTGAAGGCGCTGGCCGTGACCAGCGCCAAGCCGTCCGACCTGGCGCCCGGCATTCCGGCCATGGGTCAGCAACCGGGGCTGGAAGGCTTCGACCTGGGGGTGTGGTTCGGCCTGTTCGTACCGGTCAAGACGCCGGGCGACATCGTGCAGAAGGTCCAGGCCGCATCGCAGGACGTGCTGCGCGATCCCACCATCCGCAAGAACCTGGCCGATCAGGGCATCACGGCATCGGGCGCGTCGGCCGACGATCTGCGTACCTTCATGGCCGCCGAGGTCGAGAAGTACCGGGCCGTCGTCAAGGCCGCCAACATCACCGCGGAATGACGCCACGCGCGCACCGTCCCTTCCCTGCACCGCCCTTTTTCTATTGCCTGACTGGAACGCCATGAGCCACGGAATCCGTAAGATCGTTACCTACACCGAAGACACATTCATTGAAGGCGGCAAGGAAGCCGCCACGCCGCTGCGCCTGTTCGCCGTGGCGGCCGTGTTGCAGAACCCCTGGGCCGGCCAAGGCTTCGTCGAGGACCTGAAGCCGCAGATCCATGCGGTCGCGCCGGTCCTGGGCGAACAGATCACCAATACCTTGCTGGGCCTGACCGGCGGCGGCGATGCGATCGAAGCTTATGGCAAGGCCGCGGTGGTGGGCAGCCATGGCGAGATCGAACATGCGTCGGCGCTGATCCACACGCTGCGCTTCGGCAACTTCTATCGCAAGGCCGTGGGCGCCAAAAGCTACCTGAGCTTTACCAACGTGCGCGGCGGTCCGAATTGCGCGATCTCGATCCCGATGATGCACAAGCATGACGAAGGCATGCGGTCCCATTACCTGACACTGCAGTTCGCCATCAACGATGCGCCGGGTCCGGACGAGATCGTGGTGGCGCTGGGCGCATCGATCGGCGGCCGGCCGCATCACCGCATTGGCGACCGCTATCAGGACCTGGCCGACCTGGGCAGCAACCATGCCTGAGCGCCTTCCTGTCACGGGCGCGTTGCCGCAGACCGCCTGGCGCCGGACCGGTCACGGCGAACCCGTGATCCTGATCCATGGCGTGGGCATGGCCAAGTCCGTGTGGCAGCCGCAGGTGGACAACCTGTCGCGCGATCACGAGGTCATCGTCTACGACATGCTGGGCCATGGGGACAGCACCTTGCCGTCGGAAGGGGCGACGCTGGCGGACTATTCGGCGCAGCTGGCGGACCTGATGGACCATCTCGGCGTCAAGGCCGCGAACATCGTGGGCCATTCGATGGGCGCATTGATCGCGCTGGAGTTCGCATTGACGCGGCCCGAGCGCACCTTGCGCGTGGCGGCATTGAACGCGGTGTTCCAGCGCACGCCCGACCAACGCGCGGCGGTGCGGGCCCGCGCCGACGCACTGAAGCAGAGCGGCTTTGCGGCCACCATCGGCCCGACCATCGCCCGATGGTTCGGCACGCCGGTGCCGCCCGACCTGCGCACCGCGGCCGAACTGGTGTCCGGCTTGCTGACCCATGTCAGCCCGACCGGGTACGCGCGCACCTATCGCCTGTTCGCCAGCAGCGATGCGGTGCATGCCGATCGCCTGCGGACGCTGGCCATGCCCGCGCTCTTCCTGACCGGCGAATTCGATGCCAATTCCAGCCCGGCCATGTCGCGCGCAATGGGTGAGCTGGCGCCGAACGCGGTGGTCGAGATCCTGCCCGACGCCCGCCACATGATGACCCTGACCCATCCGGACGAGGTGAACGCGTCGCTCCGGACCTTCCTGGCCATGCCGCGAGACGTGGAATACTTCGACATCGAATCGAAGAATCAGGAAGTCCACCACGATGTCAGTCCCTAACGCCGCTTCCCTCAAGGTCGATCGCAGCGCCAAGACCTTGCGTGAGCTGTCGCTGGAGAAAATGCGCGACGCCATTCTCAACGATCACTTCAAGCCCGGCGAACGTCTGGTCGAGCGCACCCTGTGCGCCCAACTGGACGTCAGCCGGTCGATCGTCCGGGAAGTGCTGCGGCACCTTGAGACGGAAGGCCTGGTCGAGTCGATCCCCTATCAGGGTCCGGTGGTGGCCCGGCTGGACAGCGGCCAGGCCGCGCAGATCTATGAAATCCGCGCCCTGCTGGAAGGCCACGCGGCGCGCCTTTGCGCCGAGAAGGCCAGCGACGACACGATTGCCGGATTGAGCAAGCTCAATGACCGCATCCATGCCGCGTTCGGCCGCAACGACTTTGCCGAAGTCATGGCGCGCACCGCCGACTTCTACGAGGCCATGTTCGCCGGCAGCGGCATGACGGTGGCCTGGGGCGTGGTGCAGTCGCTCAACGCCCGCATCAACCGTTTGCGCGCGGTGACCATCTCCTCCGCGGGCCGGCGGGCCGACGCCGCGGCCGAAATGGCCAAGCTGGTCAAGGCCCTGAAAGACCGCGATCCGGACGCCGCGCAAGAGGCGTCGCAGGCCCACGTGCGCCACGTCGCGGCGATTGCAGCGAAACGGCTCGCCGAGTTGGGTTAACGTTGCGGAACGATATTCAAGGACCGCCATCGACATGGACAACCAAGACAAGCAGCAGGGCATCACCACCACCATCGTTCACCGCGACCGCCGCGTCGGCGTGGAATTCGGCGCGCTGCGCTCCCCTGTCCATATGTCCGCCCAATATGGCTTCGAGAAGGTCGAAGACCTGATCGGCATGTTCCAGGGCACCAAGAAGGGCGCGTTCAACTACGCCCGCCAGGCCACGCCGACGTCGGCCATGCTCGAGGCCAAGATCAATGAACTGGAAGAAGGCGTCGGCACCGTCTGCTTTTCGACAGGCATGGCCGCCATCACCGCGGTCTTCCTGACGCTGCTCAAAGCCGGCGACCACATCATTGCCAGCCAGCACGTGTTCGGCAACACCAACAGTCTGTTCGGCACGCTGCGCCAGTTCGGCATCTCGGTCACCATGGACGACCTGACCGATGCCCGGCGCGTGGCCGATGCCATCACGCCGGCGACCCGCATGGTGTTTGTCGAAACCATCGCCAACCCGGGTACCCAGATCGTCGATCTGCAAGGCATTGGCGACATCTGCCGCGACAAGGGCCTGGTCTACGTGGTCGACAACACCATCACGTCGCCTGCCCTGTTCAAGCCCAAGCGCGTGGGCGCCACGCTGGTCATCAACTCGCTGACCAAGACCCTGTCGGGCCATGGCGCCGCACTGGGTGGCGCGGTGACCGACACCGGTCTGTTCGACTGGGCGAGCTATCCCAATATTGCCGACGCCTATCGCGACGCCGCGCCCGCCCAGCAAGGCCTTCAGCAGATCCGCAAGAAGGGGCTGCGCGACATGGGCGGGTCGCTGTCTTCCGAACATGCGAACCAGGTGTCGATCGGCATGGAAACGCTGAATCTGCGCGTGCGCCAGAGCAGCCAGACCGCGCAGGCGCTGGCCGAATTCCTGGTATCGCATCCCGCCGTGGGCCGCGTGTCCTATCCCGGCCTGCCCGACCATCCACAGCACGCACGCGCCAAGGAACTGTTTCGCGCCAACGCATGGCTGCTGTCGTTCGAGCTGCGCGACGCGAGCCAGACCGTGGCGTTCATGAACGACCTGAGCATTCCGATCAAGGCAACGGGCCTGGGCGATACGCGCACGCTGGTCATTCCGGTCGCCGCCACGATTTTCTGGGAAGCCGGTCCGGAAAAGCGCAAGGAAATGGATATTCCCGACGGCTTCATCCGCGTGTCGGTGGGCCTGGAAGAAGCCGACGACCTGCTGGCCGATTTTGCGCGCTGCCTGGACAAGGTGGCTGGCAAGGCCTGACCGGCGTCAGCCTTTCCCCAGGGGCGGTCCGGTGAAGGGCCTGGCGAACGGGCCGATCGCCTGCATGTCGAACTCGATCAGCATGACCGGCGGGCGGCGGCGGGCCGCCATTGCCAGCACCTCCTGGACTTCGCTGATCGCGCCGACACGCAGGTAGCTGGCGCCCACCGATTCGGCCAACAGCCGCAGATCGAAGCCATGCAGGTCGGCGTAATAGCGCCGGCCACCGTAATCGGCGTCCTGCAGATTGCGCAAGATGCCATAGCCGCCATCGTTCATCACCAGCAGGACCATGCCGGTGTCTTCCTGCACGGCCGTGGCCAGCTCGCCCAGGTTGAGCATGAAACCGCCGTCGCCCGCGAGCGCCCACGTGCGGCGTTCGGGCGTGCCGACAGCGGCGCCAATGGCCATGGCCAGTCCCTGGCCGATGCCGCCGCCCACGGCATGCACGCCTTGGGCCACATCCGGCAGCGGAAAGAGCCGGTTGCCCCATGTGCTGTTGGAAATGGTGACGTCGCGGACCCAATTGAAGTCGCGGCCGCACACCCTCTGCAAGGCGTCGGCCACCTGGTCGTAGGGCGCCACGGCCCCCGCAGCATGCTGGCCGCCTTGTGCCGGGCGGCGGCCGCGTCCTTCTGCAGTGCCGGATCGATCGTCAGGCCCTCGTCGAGCAGGGCGATCAGGCGCGACAGCGCGCGCTGCGCATCGCCACATACGAACAGGTCGGTCGGGTAGCCGCGTTGTGACGCCAGCGGGTCGGCATCGATCTGATAACACGGTGCAGGCAGCTTCAGGCTGTGAGTCAGGGTCTCGGGAACGCGCAGGCGCGACCCGACCACCAGCAGGGCATCGCAGGTGCCATAGAAGGCTTCGATCGCTGGCTGAGAGTTGAAGGCGGCCAGCGTGCGCGGATCGTCTTCGGGCACGATGCCCCGCCCCTGCAAGGTCGTGACGACGGCAAATCCCATGTCGAGCAGACGCCGCACTTCCGCCTTGGCATGGCGCGCGCCTCCGCCCACCCACAGCAGGGGGCGGCGGGCCTGCCTGAGCCGGGTGGCGAGTTCGCGCAACGCGGCCTCGTCGGGCTCGGTGCGCACGATCCGGGGCGCTGCCGGCACCATCGCCGTGAACGGTTCACCTTGCAAGTCGATAGGGATTTCCACGCTGACCGGTCCGGTCGGCGCCGTCAGGGCGACGCGCGCGGCTTCTTCCAGCGTGGCCAGCGCGGTGTGCGCGGACCACACGCGGAACGCGGCTTTCGATACCGCGGTGAGCATGCTCAACTGGTCCTTGGTTTCGTGAACGTAGGATCGCCCGCGATCCAGATAAGGCACGGCCACCTGTCCGGTAAGGTGCAGCAGGGGCGTACCCGCGGTCAGCGCTTCGATCAACGCGCCCGCGGCGTTGCCCGCGCCCGTGCCGGTACTGGTGAACGCCACCCCTATCGTTCCCGTCACGCGGGCGCAGGCGTCGGCCATGCCGACCGCGCCGGCTTCGCCCCGGGCACCCACATACCGGATGCGGCCATCCCGGCCCAGCGCATCCAGCAGCGGCATGTTGTGGATCGAGAGGACGCCGAAGGCGTGCTCGACGCCAAGGCGGTGCAGGTAGCTGACGATCGCATCGCCCACGGTAGGCGTGGCTGCATTCATGATTGGGGGCTCGCTCAAGACGGATGAATCGGACGGGGGAAGACGGTGGTACGCCGGTCGCGCCGCGATGGCCGCTGCGCAGGGCCTGTTCCGGCCCGCCATGCGCGGCCACCAGCCGCCGCTGATCGCGTTTGGCCGCGGCATCGGCCTTGCCGGGATCGACGATGTCGTTGAGCGCGGCAACCATGTCGGCCAGGCCCGCCGCGTGCGCCGGATCCTCGCTCAGGTCGTGCTGTTCGAGCGGGTCGTTGACGGTGTCAAACAGTTCGGGCGGATAGCCGACATAGTGGTGGTAGACATAGCGGCCATTGGCGACCAGGTAGGCGCCCGAGGGCGATCCCACGCCGTGATATTCCGAAAAGGCCATCCGCGCCGGATCGTCCGCCTCGCAGGCGATGTCCAGCAGGGATCGGCCCGGCAAGGCCGGATCGATGCAGCGCAGGCCCTGCGTCGCCAGCAAGGTGGGATGCAGGTCCACCAGGCTCACATTGGTCGTGCATGTCTTGCCGGCGGGAATGTCGGGACCCGCGATGATGAGCGGCACGCCGGCCGATTCGCGATACATCGTGCCCTTGTTCCAGAGGCGGCGGGCACCCAGGTTGTCGCCGTGGTCGGAGGTGTAGATGACGCGGGTGGCGTCCGCCATGCCGCTCGCTTCCAGCGCGGCCAGGATGTCGCCGATCAGTCCATCCATGAATTCGACCAGCGCCAGATAGGCAGCGACGGCCAGCCGGCGGCGCTCGGCGGTGCCCAGGGCCGCGTCGTGGTCCATGTAGGACAGCATGCGTGCCACCCACGGATGATGACGCGGCGGCGGGTCGACCGGCAGGCAGGCTTCCAGGCCCGGGTCGTTCAGGACGCGTTCCAGGAAGGACGGCGGCACGACCAGGGGAAGTGAGGCGCGACCAGCCCGACGAACAACGTCCAGCGCGCATCGCCGCCAGCATGGCTTTCGAGCCAGTGGCAGGCGGCATCGCGCACGAAACGGTCGTAGCGGTTGTAGGCGGACTCGCCTGCGCCCAGTTTGTCGAACATGCCGGATCGGCTCGATGTCGACGGCAGGGGATCGCGCACGGATCCCCACACCTGGCCGATGCCGTCCTGGATATGCACGGTCTCTATCTGCTGGCGAAACCCCACCGGATCGCCTGCGCTGCGAAAGTGCAGCTTGCCGATGGCGTCGACGACGTGACCGGCCTTGGACAGCGAGTGCATCCACGAACGCGGGTTGCCCTGGTAGGCGATCGCGTTGTCCCAGCACTGATGCTGATGCACGTAGCGGCCGGTGGCAATCGACGCGCGCGACGGCACGCACAGCGGGCTTGCCGCCCAAGCGCGGGTGAACGTCGTACCGCGCGCGGCAAGCCGGTCCAGGTTGGGCGTACGCACGCACGGGTGCCCGAGAAAGCCCATTACCCAAGGGTTATGTTCGTCGGACATCAACAGGAGGGTGTTCATGGCGGTTGCAGACATCCGATCAGGTCTCCGGGTTGAAGCCGGAACGTTTCACCACGGCGGCCCACTTGTCGCTCATGGCCGACATCGTGGCGGCCAGATCGGGGCGGGACAGCGTCATGGGTTCGAGCGACATGCGGCGCAGGCCGTCGCGGAACGCCGTGGCCTGCGCCGCGCGGGCAAAGGTCAGCGACAACTCGGCCAGCGTCTCACCTGGCACCCTGGCCGACGCAAAGACGCCATAGAACAGGTTGCCGGTGATCTGCGGATAGCCCGCTTCGGCAATGGTCGGAACGTTCGGCAGGAAGTCGCTGCGGTGGCTGCCAGTGGTTGCCAGCACGCGGATCTTGCCCGCCTGATGCTGCGCCACCAGATTGGGTACCGCCGAGATCACCGCAGGCAGATGTCCGCCTGCCAGATCGTTGATGGCCTGGGCGCCGCCGCGATACGGCACATGCGCCAGCTTGACGCCCGACAGGCGCTCCAGTTCGGTGCCGATGAAGTGAGGCTCGGTCCCAGCCCCGGGGGTGCCATACGACGCCTGCTCGGGCCGGGAGCGCGCCCAGTCCAGAAAGCCGGGCAGGGTATCGGCCTTGACCGCGGGTCCCACGGCAATGGCGAACTGGTACCCGCACAGGGTGCCGACACCCGAAAAATCGGCGGTGCGATACGGCAGCCGCGGATAGATATGCGGGAAGATCGTGAACACGCCAGGTGGCGTGACGAGCACCGTGCTCCCATCGGCGGGCGCGCGCGCCAACATCTCGACCGCGATCTGCCCGGCCGCGCCCGCATGGCTTTCGACGATGGCGACATACCCTGACTCCTTGAGCTGATCGGCCGCGAGCCGCGCCGCCACGTCAACGGCGCCCCCGGCCGGCCCGGCAACCAGCAGACGCAGGCGCGACGGCGGCGGCGCCGCGCGGACCGGCGACAGCCCGCTCATCAATACGGCGCTGGCGCCGAGGAAACTGCGTCGGGTGCATCTCATGGCGTCATCCCCTGGCGAGTACTAAGGTGAAGTCATTCTAGGTAAGATGGCCCGAGGCGGATAATGAATCCGCATCAAAGCCTCATAACCGTTCCTTTATGCCCTTGCCATGAACGAACTCATCCGTCGCCTTACCATGCGGCACCTGCGCCTGCTCGTCACGCTGTATGACATGGGCGGCGTCTCGCGCACGGCCCGCCTGCTGCATGTCACGCAGCCGGCGGTCTCCAAGACCGTCCGGGACCTGCGCGACATCGTTGGCGACGCGCTGTTCGAAGCGACGGGGGAAGGGCTGCAGTGGACGCCGGCCGGCCAGGTCGTGGTCCAGCGTGCACGGGCCATCCTGCGCAACGTCGATGATCTGGAGCGCGAGACCCGGCGCGCCAAGCTCGGCACGCGCGAACGTTTCGCGATCGGCACCACCCGCGTGGCTGAAGCCGCGGTGTCGGGCACCTTGCCCACCGCATTGCTGAAAGACGGGTTGCTGGTCAGCCTGCATCGCGGCACGCGCGACACCATGCTGGCCGAGCTGGAACGCAAGGCGCTGGACGTCGTCTTCGGAAGGTGCGACGCGGGCTTTCGGCGCGCCGAATTCGAATACCACCCGATCTATCGCGACCGGTTCGTCGTGGTGTGTGGCCGCGGGCATCCGTGGTGGCGCAAGCGGTCGGCCAGCCTTGCGGCCCTGGCGGCACAGGAATGGATCCTGCCGCCGGCCGGTACGTTCGCGCACCATGTGTTCGAGCAGGCCTTCCTGTCGGAGAACCTGGCGCCGCCGCAGGCATCCGTGCTGTCGATGCTGGGGCTCAACGATCTGCCGATGATGACCTCGCATCCCCTGCTGGCGCTGTTTCCCGAAAGCGAAGCCACCCGCCTGCAGGATGAAGGCCTGGTGCGCTGTCTGGACGGGCTTCAGACACCCTATCAGGAAGTGGGCGCCATCTTGTTGCGGGACGCCGCGCCGCATCCCGCGCATCGCCGCGTGATCCAGCTGATGACGGCGTTCGCCACCGGCCGCCTGCCCACCCTGCCGACGGCACGCCCTACATCTGGGTGATGAACTTGGTCTGCAGGTAGCCGTCCATGCTTTCAGTGCCGCCTTCGCTGCCCATGCCACTGTCCTTGATGCCGCCGAAGGGCGTTTCGACATTGCCCATGCCGAAGTGGTTGATGTTCACCATTCCGGCTTCCAATCCGTTGGAGGCGGCGTGCGCGGTTTTCAGGCTTTCGGTGAAGACATACGACGCCAATCCGAACGGCAGGGCATTGGCGCGGGTCAGCACCTCCTCGATCTCGTCGAAACGGGTGACCGGCACCACCGGACCGAAGGGCTCTTCGTTCATGATGCGCGCGTCATCGCCGATGCCGGCCAACACCGTCGGCGCGTAGAAGAAGCCGCTGTCACCCATCCGTTTTCCTCCGGTCACCACCTCCGCCCGGCGTGACACGGCATCCTCCACGAACGCTTCCATGGCCTGCACGCGGCGCACATTGGCCAGCGGCCCCATCTGCGTGCCATCGGCCAGGCCGTCGCCTACGCGAATGGCGGACAGGGCGCCGGCAAACGCCGAGACGAAACGATCGTAGGCCCCGCGCTGGACGTAGAAACGCGTGGGCGACACGCACACCTGCCCGGCATTGCGCAACTTGAACTGCGCGAGCATGGCGGCCGCGCGGTCGATATCGGCATCGTCGAACACCAGCACGGGCGAATGCCCGCCCAGTTCCATGGTGGTCCGCTTCATATGGGCGCCGGCCAATGCGGCCAGCTGTTTGCCGACCGGCACGGACCCGGTAAACGAAATCTTGCGCACGATGGGCGACGTGATCAGTTGCGTCGAGATGGCGGCCGGATCGCCCCACAACGTGTTCAGCACCCCGGCGGGCAGTCCTGCCTCGTGCAGCAAGGCTGTCATCGCCACCACGGCGCTGGGGGACTCTTCCGGCCCTTTCAGGATCAGCGTGCACCCGGCGGCCAGCGCCGCCGCCACCTTGCGCACAGCCTGCGACATCGGGAAGTTCCAAGGCGTGAACGCAGCGCAGACGCCGACGGGTTCCCGCACCACGATCTGGCGCACGTCGGGCAGTCGCGGCGGCACGACGCGGCCATAGATGCGCCTGCCCTCTTCCGCATGCCACTCGAACTGCTCCGCGCAGGACATGACTTCGCCCAGGGCTTCGGCCAGCGGCTTGCCCTCGTCAAGCGTAATGCCGCGCGCGATGTCGGATGCGCGTTCGCGTGTCAGGGTGGCGGCGCGCCGCAGGATGGCCGACCGGTCGAGGGGCGACATGCGCCGCCATCCCGGCAGGGCCCGCTGCGACGACTGCAATGCGGCGTCGACGTCCCGGGTCGTTGCACACGGCAACGATCCGACCGCGGCGCCCGTGGCCGGATTGATGACGGGCCGCGTGGCTCTTCCATCGGCGCCGATCGGCGTGCCGTCCAGGGTGAAGGTCAGGCTGGGATACATGCGCGGCCTCTTATTGCAGCTTGATCGGAGAACGTTTCATGAGCGCGTCGTACACCCCGGTTTCGCGCTGGATGCCTTCCTGCACGGACGCCGGCGTCGAATTCAGCAGTTCCACCCCGCGCTTGCGATACGAGGCCTGCAGTTCCGGATCGGCCAGCACCCTGTTGATCGCCGCGTTGGCTTGATCCAGGACTGGCGCTGGGGTTTTGCCGGGCGCGGCCAGCATGAACACGGTAGAGGGAATCGCGCCCGGTGTGCCCCCTGCCTCGCCCAGCGTCGGCACCTCTGGCAGGAAGGCGCTGCGTGTCGTATCGCCCACCGCCAGGACCTTGATGCGGCCCCCACCCGCGTGCTGGGACATGACCAGTCCTCCGGCCATTACGGCGTCGACTTCACCTGCGAGCAGTGCATTGATGGCAGGAGCAACGCCCTTGTAGGGCACGTACGAGAACTGAATGTTCTCGGACTGCGCCAGCATTTCCATGCCCAGATGATTGACGTGGCCATTGCCGCCGGTCCCGACGTTGGTCTTGCCCGGCGCTGTTTTGGAATACGCCACGAAGTCCTTGTAGGTCGCGCCCGGAAAGTTCTGCCGCACGGCCACCAGCAGGTTGATCTTGCCCACTTCGGCCACGGGCTTGATGTCCGTTTTGGGATCGTAGGGCAGCGTGCTGTAGAGCATGGGATTGGTGACCAGGGCCAGCCGGTCGATCATCAGCAAGGTGTGGCCATCGGCAGCGGCCTTGGCCACCGCCGCCGTGCCTATCATGCCGTTGGCGCCCGGGCGGTTCTCGATCACCACGACGTTGCCGTTGTGGCTCAGGCGCTGGCCGATGTCCCGCGCCATGACATCCGGCTCGGTGCCAGGGGGATAGGGCACGACGATCCTGACCTGCCCTGCCGGCCACTGCGCACTGGCCGGCGCGCCACCCATTGCCGCCACGCAACCCAATGCTGCGATCACCCATTTCGGGTCGAGACTTCCCATCTTGCTCTCCAGAGGTTGCACAACACCGGCAGGGCCGGCAGGGATCCCCGCCGGCAGCAACCGTCGGGGTCGAAAAGCTGTCTCGCTGGATCACCAGCGTCCGATCAGGATGTTCATCATGCGTTCGTGGGCATGGGTGCGCTGAGCCACTTCCGCGTCGGATTCGGTCGCGCGCTGCCGCCGGCGCAGGTGCCACTCTTCCAGCGCGTCGCGCAGGCGGCGCTGCACCGGCGCCTTGGCGGGATCGTTGCCGATGTCATGCAGTTCATCGGGGTCGTCGTGCAGATCGAACAGCTGCGGGCGATAGCCTTGCCACAGCATCAGCTTGTAGCGGTCGTCGCGGACCATCGTGCCGTGGCTCTCATTCACATCCCGCCCCAGGGTCAGGCGGGCTTCACGATAGGCGTAGTCGAGCGTGCCCACGGTGACCTCGCGCAGCGTCTCGGCGGTCTCGCCGCGCAGCCAGGGCAGCAGCGACTGACCTTCGATGCGCTGGGACGCCGGCAAGATGCCCAGTGCATCCAGGATGGTCGGGACCACGTCAACGCATTCCGCGAACTGGTTCGATACGGTGCCGCGCGTTGGAGCGGCGCGGGCGTCGGGGTCATAGACGATCAGCGGGACCCGCATCGCGCTGTCGAAGAACACTTCCTTTTCACCCAGCCAGTGATCGCCCAGGTGGTCGCCGTGGTCGGACGAAAACACGATCAGGGTGTCCTGCATCCTGCCTGCCGCGTCCAGCACGTCCAGCAATCGGCCAAACTCGTCATCGATCTGTTTCACCAGCCCCAGGTAGACCGGTTTGATCGTCTGCCAGGCCTCGTCGCGCGCGAATGCCTCGGACTCTTCGTGCTTCTGGTAGGCGGCCTGGACCGGGTGGGCATGCGAACGTTCTTGCTCGGACCGCACCGGTGGCGCGCAGTCGGCCGGGCCGAACATCGCGTGGTACGGCGCGGGCGCCTTGTAGGGCCAATGCGGTTTGATGTACGACAGGTGCAAGGTCCAGGGCGTGTCGCCCCGGGCCCGGATGAAGTCGATGGCGCGGTCGGTCAGATAGGCGGTTTCGGAATCGCGGCGATCGACACGCGCGGGCAGCCCCGCGTTGCGCAGATACCATCCGGACGCCAACGCGCCGTCCTGGTCCAGGCTGCCGATCACATAGTCTTCCCACGGCCGGTCGCTCTGGTAACCCCGCGCCAGCAAGTGTTGCCGGTACGGACTGTCGGCATGCATTTCGAAGTGGCCGTCATACCGCTCGATCGGCGTGAAGCCCCTTGCCGGAACCGCACCGCCGCCGCGCCGGATACCTCCAGGCCGCGTTGTTTCAAGCCGCGCGTATCCGGGACGAAATGGGTCTTGCCCAGCAGATGACATTCACGGCCATGCTGCGCCAGGTAATCGCCCAGGCTCCATTCGTCGATGGGCATGGGGACGCGGTTCCACGTCACCCGGTGCGACGCCGGATAACGGCCCGTGTAATACGAGGCGCGCGATGGGCCGCAGACAGCCGAGCTGACGTGGGCGCGATCGAAGCGGACGCCCATCGCCGCCAGCCGGTCGATGTGTGGCGTCTGCAAGGCGCCACCGGGCCGATAGCAGGACAGCACATCGGCGCGCAATTGGTCGCACATCACGAACAGCACGTTGCGGGTCACGGTCGGTGTCATGCGGCTTCCTTGGCGGCGCAGGCAGGGGCGGCCGGCACGAAGCGGTCCACGAAGCGCCGCAGCGTCTCGTCGGCATCCGCCCGCTTGCCCATGGCCGCGATATATCGATCGGGGCGGATCAGCACCCAGTCGACACCTGCCGCGCGAAACCACAGGTTCAGCGCGTTCTCGGTATCTTCGACCAAGGACACGCCCGCGGGCACATCGATGCGCCGGCCGCTGGCCGGACCGCTGCGCGCCATGGCCGCGACGGTTCGGTGGCAGCCGAGCCGATCCAGGCCGTCGAGGGTGACGGCGCCCAGCGCCGGCATGTGACGCCAGGCCAGCAGCGTGAAGCCGTGACCCAGGGCGTCATCGAGCCGGATCCCGCTGCGGTCCGCGGTGTCCACGGTGGGCTGGATGAACATGCGGCCCACGCCGTCATTGTGTTCGGCATCCAGCACGACCCCCTGCGTGTAGCGCGGCATGGGCTTGAACTTCATCTGCAACACGTAATCGCGCAGCCGCGGAATGTTGCGGATCGCCATGAAGGCGCGGTCGCGCAGCCAGGCCAGTGCCGGCTGGGTCTGCGACAGCACCGCGCCGAACAGGTCGGCCAGTTCGATCATGGCCTTCGCGTGGCGATGCCGCTCATCGTTGTAGCTGGCAAGCATCTCGGGCTTGAGGCGGCCACGGACGATCCACGCAGCCTTCCAGGCCAGGTTGCAGGCGTCACGCAGGCCGGCGTTCAGGCCCTGTCCGATCCAGGGCGGCGTCAGATGCGCGGCGTCACCCGCGATGCAGACGCGCCCGACCACGAACGTCGATGCAATGCGCGAATGGTGCGTGTACACCCGTGCGCGGATGATGTTCAGCGCGCCCGGATCGGGGACCTGCCGGCTCAGCAGTTCGCGCACCTTGTCGGGGTGCAGCATCTGTTCGTCGTCCTCGCCCGGGAACAGCATGAATTCCCATCGGCGGATGCCGTAAGGCAGATGCAGGCAGACATAGGGCCGCACCGGGTCGCAATGGAGCGCGGTAAAGGGCGCATCCAGCGGATCGTTGTCGCATTCGATAACGACCCACTTGCGTGCATGTGTCGCCCCCGGGAACGGCAGCTGCAGCAGCTTTTCGCGTACCGTGCTGCGGCCGCCGTCGGCGGCCAGCAGCAGGCTGGCCCGTATCACACGTTCCGTGCCGTCGGCATTCCGCACTCGGGCCAGGACGCCGTCGGCATCCTGCTCCAGCCCCGCCAGCTCCACCCCCAGCCGCAGTTCGACGTGGGGGAACCGTTGCAATCCGGCACGCAGCGCCCGTTCGCCCAAAGGCTGCGAAAACAGATTGCGCCGGTACCATCCGAATTCCCGCGTGGCCGGCAGGAATTCGGCAAAGCACTGGTGCCCCGCCGTGTACATGCGCATGGGCACGTTCTGCATCATGTCTTTCAGCATGCTGTCGGCCACCCCCGCGCTCTGCAGGGTGCGCATGGCTTCATCGTCCAGGCCGACCGCGCGGGGGTAATCCAGGATCTCGGTGTTGCGTTCGAGTACCAGCGTGCGAATGCCATAGGTGCCCAACAGATTCGCGATGGTGGCGCCGACCGGACCCGCGCCGACCACAATGACGTCGACCGTCTCGGCCGCCGGCATCGCTCTGGCTGCGGACACATGGGTTGCTTGCAGGGAGGCGTTCATAGCGGACTCAACATCCGGTTTTCCTGCCGCACCAGCAGATGGCGGCTGGCCTTGCGAAATGCCGTGAAGCCGGGGTCGGCCATCAGTTCGGCCCGCCGCCGCACGCGGTCCTCGGCCGACGCGTAACGCCACAGGAACACCAGCTGATTCAACTCGCCGCTTTCGGTCTGGTAGAGCCCGGCCAGGTCGCCAAGCACCCGCGTCTGCAGCGCGCGGGCTTCGCCCTCGTACAGCCGCAGATATTCCGCCACACCGCCGGGCACCAGCGTATAGGTGCGCATCTCAACCAACATGGGCGTCTCCTGGACGATGCGTCGGGGCCACGGGAACGTCGCCGCCGACAAGAAAGCCGCGCACATGGCGGGCGACGATGTCGGGCTGATCGTCGTGGATGTAATGCCCCGCATCGGGCACTTCATTCCACTGGATGTTCGGATTGGCGTCGGCCATGGCCTGCGCCGACGCGTTCTGCAGATAATCGGATCGGCCGCCACGCAGTACCAGCGTCGGACAGGCCAGCCGCGCAACGTGCGGCCGCAGGTCCACGACCCGCGCCGGATCCGGATGCAGCCGTGTGGCGACGATGCCGGCATGGTCGTAGCGCCAGGTGTATCCCCCGTCGGGCAAGGCCTTCAGCATGCTGAGCAATCGCTGCTCGCGCGCGGCTTCGGTCACCGTGGGACGCAGCGCGCGCATGAATGCCCGGGCCGCATCCCAGTCCGCAAAGCCGGCGGGCGTGGCCGTCAGTTCGCGCTGGATCCGCTCCGCGCCCGCGCTGCCTTCGAAGGCGCCCGGACCGGCGTCTTCGATCACCAGGCGGCGCACGCGCGCCGGGCGCGCCGCGGCATACACGATGGCGGCAATGCCCCCCATCGAATGCCCCAGCAGGTCGAACCGCCGCAGATCCAGGCGATCCGCCACGGCCGCCAGGTCTGCCACATACGCATCGGTGTAGTAGTTACGCGCCGGGTCCCAATCGCTGCCGCCCCGGCCGCGCTGGTCGATGCCGATCACACGACACTCGGGCTGCAGGGCAGCGGCGAGCCCGGCAAAGGTCTCGGCATAGCCCCGGATGCCATGCAGCATCACCACCGGATGGCCATCCGCGGGCCCCCACTCGGTGACGTGCAACGACAATCCTTCCGACTTCACGGCGTACTCGCGGCGGTCCATGGCGTTCTCAGTTCAGGCCGTTACGGCCTTCGATGTCCGCGGCGCGCAGGCCGCCAAGCCGGGCGTGCAACCGCCCGCGTGTGGCGAAGGCGAACACCACCAGCACTTCATCGGCGTTGGGCGCGTCGTGGAAGGTGGCGCTGACCGTGTCGTAATGCGACCGCACGTACAACGCGTCTTTGTGCGCCAGAGGAATGTCGATCGTGGCGCCGGGACCGCCCCGCTTGCCGGTCGAGGGCACCCACGACAGGGCGCCGCCCAGGGCTTCGCGCACCGGGTTCGCAAACACCGTGGTCAGCAGCGCATTGCCGTGTTCGTAGTCGCCTGCCTGGCCGACCACGCATGCCTTGCCATAACTTTCGATGGCCTGGCCCGCGGCGGCTTCCTGAATGCGACGGCCGAACTCGGCGCCAAGCGCGGCCGATGCCGCGATAGTGGCATCGAGCTTTTCCACGTAGCGGCCGGCATGCGGGTTGTGAAGCGCGGCCGCGATGACGATCTTGCGCAGCGGCTCGCCATCGGCGGGCTCGCCGCTTTCGGTCGCCAGGGTGTCCTCGAACTGCAGATACCACTTGCGGATGAACAGGTCGCCGAAGTTGCTGGGGCGCATGGGGTGTCTCCTTGTAGGGGAAAAATGGACGGATCAGAGCGGCTCCAGCGACATGGGGTCGCTGGGCGCGTTGTAGGCGTGCAGGACGCGCTTGCCTTCTTCGTCGTCGTGGATCAGCGGGCAGAAGAACTCCAGCCGGTGTCCGTCGGGGTCGAGGAAATACAGGCCATAACCGATCTTGTGATCGGTGATCTTGACGATCTCCACCCCTTGGCCAGTAATGCGCCGTACAGCCGGCGCAGGTCATCGACGTCACCCTCGATCTCCAGCCCGTAGTGCTGCATGTTGATCGGGCCGCGCGCGAATTCACCCGTGGCGTCCTGCGCGCGGATCAGGGCGATATCGTGATGTTTGGTCCCGAACGATAGAAACACCCACTCGGCGCCGCGCGCGGTCTCCTGCATGCCAAGCGTGTCGACATACCAGGGCGCGGAAGCAAACGGGTCCTTCACGAACAAGGACAGATGCGTGCGGGTAATGCGCGGGCGCAAGGGCGCTGGACTGTACAAGGCAGGCTTCGATATGGCGTCAGACATGGCGGCGCTCCGGTCAGGTGATGGATTGGGGATGCGCGTGCACGGGCGCTTCGAACGGCGTCCAGGCAATCGCCGTGATTTCACTGAAGCTGCGCCATTCCTTGAACCAGCTGGCGCCGCCATCCATGGACCGGAACAGATCGCCGTACTTGGTGCCCGCAAACATCAAGGAAGGATCGGCCGCGTGCGCGCCGAAGGCCCAGAAGGTGGAGTTCGGTGCGGTGTGCAGCAGCGCTTCACTCCAGCTGTCACCGCGATCGGTGGACCGGTACAGCTTGCTGCGGGTGCCTGGCGTGCCGTCGCCGATCGCGATCATCAAGGCTGCGCCGTCAGTGGTGGCCTGCACGGTGCGGGTGTAGTACATGCCGTCGAAGCGGGTGCGGGAAGGAACACCGGTCCATTGTTCGCCATCGTCGTCGGTGGTGTAGACCGTGTTGACCGTCAGCACCAGCACGCGGCGCGGTGTGTTGCCTTCCGCCGGCAGCACACTGATGGCATGAATATCCGGATTGCCGAGCACGCCATCTTCCTGATCGATGCGGGTCCAGGTATCGCCATGATCGGCGCTGTGCCACGCGCCCCCTTCTTCCACGCCGAACCACACGTTGCGCCCTTCCTGCGGGTCCACGCACACCGACAGGATGCGCGGACGGTTCACGCCCCGGCAAAACTCGGGAATATCGGGCGACAGCCGCGTCCACGTCGCGCCGCCATCCTGCGAACGGAACATCGCGGCACGCGACGGTGCGCCCGTGCCGGCATACATGTGGCGAGGATCGGCGGGATCGATTGCGATCGCCCATACCGTCATGCCGTTCATGGGCGAGTCCACCCGCGAAAAATGCGCGCCGCCATCGGTACTGATGCACATGCCCGCGTCGGCGCCCGCGAAGATGCGCGACGGATCCGACGGGTCCACCGCCAGGCTGCGCACCACGCCGTCGAACTCGATCGCCTCACGCAGGCCCAGGCGATGCCAGCTTGCGCCATCGTCCACGCTGCGAAGGATGCCCTGCCCCGCGGTGCCGACCAGAATCGTGCCTTTCATGACCTGTCTCCGTGCGTCAAAGGAAAATGCCGCGGGTGATGCCGCCATCGACCGCCAGCGATTCGCCCGTGATGGCGGCGGCGCGTGGCGAGGCGAGGAACAACACGACATCGGCGATTTCCGGCGGCTGCAGGACGCGGCGGATGGGTGTGACCTTGCAATAGTTCGCTTCGACTTCGGCGGCCGTCAGCCCTTGCTTGATCGCTTCCTTTTCGTACAGCTCGTGGATATGCGGCGTCTCGACCACTCCGGGATGGATCACATTGACCGTGATGCCTGACGGGCCGAGCTGGTCGGACAGGGTCTTGGTCAGATGGCAGATGGCGGCATTGCGCATGCCGGACAGCTGCTTGCTGCCGCGCCCGGTCAGCCCGCCGATATTGACGATGCGGCCATAGCCGTTGCGCTTCATGTGCGGCGCGGCGGCCTTGGCGCATCGCATGTAGCCCACCACCTTGATGTTGATGTCTTCGAGCAGTCCTTCCGGATCCGCGTGTTCGATCTCGCTGCGGACCAGGCCGCCCGGATGGGCCGCGCCGTTGACCAGGATGTCGATGCGGCCGAAGTGGCTCGCCACCTTTTCCATCATCGCCTCGACCTGCGCCGTGTCGGACACGTCGGCCGCCACACCGATCACTTCACCGCCCGTGGCCTCGCGGATCTCGCGCGCCACCGCGTCGAGCTGGTCCTGACGGCGCGCCACGATGGCGACCTTGACGCCTTCCGCGGCCAGGGCGTCGGCGCATGCGCGCCCGATACCCAGGCTGCCACCTGTGATCACGGCCACCTTGCCGCTCAGTTGCAAATCCATGATGTCTCCTTCAAGTCCGGGGTGCGAGGGTGCGGTTACAGCTGCATGGCAATGAGCGTCGGACCCGGGCGATCCAGCGCGCGGGTCATCGCCGCCGCCAGTTCGCCCGTCGTCTCGACCGACGTCGCGTCGACGCCATAGGCATGGGCCAGCTCGACCCAATCGATGCGCGGGCGATCCAGGCTGGTCAGCCCCGCCGCGCGTTCGCCCAAGGTTTGCCCGCCGCGTTTGAGTTCGTTGCGCAAGATGCCGTACTGGTGGTTGGCGGCAATCAGCACCACCACCGGCAGCGCTTCGTGCGCCAGCGTCCATAAGGTCTGGATCGTGTATTGGGTACTGCCGTCAGACAGCAGCGCGATCACCCTGCGGTCCGGGCAGGCCACGGCGGCGCCCAATGCCACCGGCAGTCCCTGGCCGATCGCACCGCCTGTGTTGGTCAAGGTGGTGTGGCGCGCGGCTCCGGCCGATGCGGCATAGAACGGATAGCCGCAGGTTCCGCCCTCGACGGACACGATGGCGTTCGCCGGCAGCAGGCGCGCCACCGTCGCGGCAATGCCCGCGGGGCTCAAGGCGCCGTCGTCCACCTCGGGAATGTCGTGGCTGCGGGGGAGATAGGCCGGCGCGTCCAGCACCTGCGCCAGCGCTTCAAGCGGCGCGGCAATGTCGTCGCCCGCCGAACCCAGCACCAGCACGCGATCGTTCTCGACCAATTGGCTCGGGTGACCGTCGTAGCCGAAATAGGTAATTGGCGTGGGCGCGCCGGCCAGCACGATCAGGTCCGCTGCGTCGAGCACGGCGCGGGCGGGCTCTGGAAAATAGGGCAAGCGGTCGAAGTCGGGCAGGCCGCCGCCGCGCGCCGCGCGCGCCGGAAAGGTCTCGGCATAGGCCGTGGCGCCTAGCGCGTCGCACAGCCGGGCGGCAGCCCGTTGGGCGCGTTCGCCCAGGCCACTGGTTTCGCCGCCACCGCCCAGCAGGAACACGATCTTGCCCGCGGCGCGCAGGCGGTCGGCACAGGTGTTCACGTCAACGTCGGCGCGCGGCGGTGGGGTCGATATGGTCCTGGCTGCGGTCTGGGTCGCCCCTGAAACGGTGGACGCCGGGTGGGCGGCCTCGGCTTTTGCTGCCGCCGTCTCCACCGCGTCCATCTTTTCCGCCTGATAGTCCGCCGGAAAGATGAGCGTGACGCCCTGCCCGCCGTTGTCATGCGCACGATCCACCGCTTCGGCAGCGGCGGCCACGGCGTCGGCCGCGCCAGTCATGCGCCGCACCCAGCCCGACACGGGCCGCGCCAGCGACTCGATGTCCGACGTCAGCGGCGCATCGAAGGCCAGGTGCCAGCTCATGTGGTCGCCAATCAGATTGATGATTGGGGTGTGAGCCCGGCGCGCGTTGTGCAGGTTGGCAATGCCGTTTGCAAAGCCCGGCCCCAGGTGCAGCAGCGTCAGCGCGGGCGTTCCCGTCATGCGTCCATAGCCATCGGCAGCGCCCGTGCACACGTTTTCCTGAAGGCCCAGCACACAGCGCATGGCGGGTTGGGCCTCCAGGGCTCGGACGATGTCCAGCTCGGTGGTACCCGGATTGGCGAAGCACACGTCCACCCCGCGCTGCTGCAGAACCGCGAGAACTTCCGTTGCACCCGTGCGCATAGCCGCCACTCCTTTCTTGCAGAATTATCTTCCTGGGATAGAAGTGTGAAATCAAAATCGAGCCAAGTCCAGATATTTTTGCATTTTTATCCCAAGAGCAAAATTCTGCTTTTTCATCGATTTCGAAACGTTCCGGCCGGCTTGCCAAGCATTCCCCTTTGCGTCACCCTCACGCCCGTGACCCGCCTTAGCCCCACCCTATGAACAGCCTCAGACGCATGCTGGACGTGCTGGACCTTTTCAAGCCCGGCACGCCGGCTGTCGACATCGAAGCGATCTGCGCTCAGCTCGGCTACGCCCCCGCCTCGGCCTACCGCTATGTCCGCGAACTCTGCGACGTGGGACTGCTCGTACGGTTGCCGGGTGGCTACGCGCTCGGCCCGCGCATCATCGCGCTCGACCTGCAGATGCGCGAGGAAGACCCCCTGCTCAACAGCAGCCGCGCGGCCATGCAGCAGTTGGCCGAAGAAACCGGACTGAGCGTGCTGCTGAGCGAGCTTTATGGCGACACCGTGATCAACGTGCACCAGGAACAGGGGCGCGACAGCGAACCCTTGCGATTCGGACGCGGCCGTCCGATGGCGCTGTTCCGCAGCGCTACCGCCCGCGTGATCCTTGCGCATCTGCCCTCCCGGCACCTGCGCCGCGTGTACGACGACAACGCCGAGCACCCGGATGTGCTGCGCCTGGGCGAACACTGGAAGGCTTTTGCAAAGGCGATGCTGGACACCCGCAAGCGGGGCTACAGCGTGTCGGAGGGGATCTGGACAACGGCAAGGCAGGCATTGCGGCGCCGATTTTCGACGGCAAACGGGTGATTGGCAGCATTACCGCGGTTGGCGCGTTCGATCGCTTCCACGCGTTCAACGAGGCGTATCTGGCGGGACGGCTGGTCGGCATCGCGCAGGACATCACGCAGCGGATCGGGGCGGGGCGCTAGGCGGTTCTGCCAGACAGCTGCAGGTCTCCACTCTCAACTCCCAGGTAAAGACCACCTTTACCTGGGCTCCGTATTTTCGCGGTTGCGATCGGTACATTGATCGCAACCGACCTAACGGGTTGGGGGAACATAACAATCAGGAGACCACCATTGACCCCGCACCGCCATCACCTTGGACGCATCCTTGCCACCGCCATTGCCGTCAGCGCGTCGGCGCATGTGGCCGCGCAGACACAGAGCGAGATCCATCGCGACGCCGCCACCCGTAACGTCGGCGGCGACACCTTCATGGCGCAGAACGCGCGCGCGTTCTACTGCAACCTGCCCGACGACAACAACGCCATCGTCCTGGCCGCGCGGGCGACCAACAGCATCCGTGTGCCGCTCACACAGATCTTCGACGATGTCTGGATCGTCGGCTCCCGCTACGTCGCGCAATACATCATCAAGACGCCGGACGGTTTCGTGATGGTGGACGGCGGCAACAATGCGAGCGAAGTCGAGACCTACAACCTGCCGGCGTTGCGCTCACTGGGCCTTTCCGCGTCCTATCCGTTGAAGGAAGTCTTCCTGACGCACGGCCACGGCGACCACGACGGCGGTGCGCAGTGGCTGCTGGACAATCTGGGCGCGCGGTCCTGGCTGGGGTCGGCCGATGCCGCGAACAAGTCCTATCAGCCCAAGTTGATTGATTCAACCAACCTGTCACCGCAGCAGATCTCGGTCGGCGGCAAGACGTTCACCATGCTTGCCACACCTGGCCACACGCCCGGGTCGACGTCGGCCGTGCTGACTGTCAAGGACAACGGCAGGGATGTGCGCGTCCTGATCAACGGGGGGCAGTCGATGACCAATTCGGCGCCCGCGGTGGCGCAGTACCTGGACTCCATCGAGCGCACGTACACACTGGCCAAAGAACAGAACGTCGAAGGTGTCATGACGCCGCACATCTACTGGGATGGCACCGTGCTGAAGGTTGACGACATCATTGCCAAGGGTCGCGGCAAGCCCAGCCAGTTCGTGTTTGGCCAGGAAATGGTGCTTCGGCAACTGGCCGTGGCGCGGGAATGTTCGGCGGCATGGCTGACTCGGCTGGATCCTGCCCGGTCATTCGCCACGTGGCGGGTCAACACGCTGGAATTCGTGGGCCAGCCGACGCCTGCCAGGATGACCGTGAAACTGCAGAACGGCTGGAGCCAGGTTGCTGGCCAGTCCATCACCTTCAAGGCGGAAGGCTCGAACGCGTCGTGCACCGCAACCACCGACGCCACTGGCGTCGCCACCTGCGGCAATGCCGCCTTTACCGATGGCAAGGTGACGGCGTCGTACGCGGGCGCGCAGACCGCGCAATTCGTGGACCTTCCCGCCACTGTCCAGGCGGCGCTGCCCGAGTCCAGTGGAAGCGGCGGCGGCGGATGCACCATCGGCAAGGGCGGATTCGATCCGATGCTGGCCGGCCTGACCCTGTTGGCCGCGCTTGGGCTGATCCGCCGGCGCCAACCCAAGCCCACGTCCAAGCAGGACTGAGGCAAGCCGTGATTGCTGCGATTACCCGCGGCAGAGCGCGCGCCATCCTTGCGCTTGCTTTCGTTGCAGGTCCTGGTGGGGCGCTGGCATTGGCGTTGCTGGATCAAGGCCACTTGCCAGGAAGGCAGCCGCTGCTTTCCTGGCAGGCCGCGATCCTGATGATAGGTGTCGCGCCCGTGCTGGAGGAACTGGCTTTCAGGGGGGCCATGACCGACCTGCTTCAAGGGGTGCTGAAACGCCTTACGATCGCAGACACGTTCGCACTCGCCCCGACCAATATACTGACGAGCATTGCGTTCGCGGCCTGCCACCTGCCGTATCAGTCATTGCAAATGTCGTGCGCCGTCGTGCTGCCGTCGCTGCTGCTCGGCAAGATTCGGGAAGTGACCGGGGCGGTCGGGCCTTGCATCGTGACGCACGCGTGGTTCAACGCGTGTTATCTGATGATTGCAGCGGCCTGACCGGCGCGGATCCCCGCGCAGCGGGCGGTGGCTATTCCATGACGATACCCGCCTGCTTGATGACCTGACCATACTTGTCGGTGTCCTGACGGATCAGTGACCCGAACGCCGCAGGCGTCATCTGCTGGGGTTGCACACCCAGTTCGGCCAGCTGCCTGGCAACGCCTGCGTCCACGAGCACCGCGTTGATCTCGCGATTAAGCACGTTCACGATATCGGCCGGTGTCTTGACCGGGGCGACGATGCCGTACCAGATGGTCACGTCGAAACTCTTGTAGCCCAGTTCCACCATCGTCGGCACGTTGGGGAATGCCGGGTTCCTCTCCTTGCTGGTCACCGCCAGCGCGGTCATCTTGCCCTGCCGCACGAAGTTCGACACCGACGATAGCGCGTCGAAGTTCATGGTGACCTGGCCGCCCAGCAGGTCGGTGATGGCGGGCGCGCTGCCGCGATACGGAACGTGCAGCATCTGCACCCCGGCGGCCGACTTGAACATTTCGCCCGCAAGATGGTTGGTGCTGCCTACCCCTGGCGACGCAAAGCTGAGCTTGCCCGGTTGCTTCCGGGCGTGTGCGACCACATCGGCAACGGACTTGATGCCGCTGGCCGGGTTGACGACCAGGATGTTCGGCACGAATCCGATGTAGCCGACAGGCGCGAAATCACGCGTTGCCTCGTAAGCCAGCGGTGTGGGGGCGGCGGGCGCGATGGACAAGGCATTCACGTGGCCCAGCAGCAAGGTATAGCCATCGGGGGCGACCTGGGCCGCGGCCGTCGTGGCAATGACACCTGCCGCGCCGCCCCGGTTTTCGACGACGATGGGCTGGCCAAGACGTTCCCCCAGTTTCTGTGCGACCACGCGCCCAACGACGTCGGCGCCACCGCCCGCCGGATAACCGATGATGAGTTTGATGGGCTTGGCCGGATAGGACTGGGCGTGCGCGCCAGTGGTCGCCAGGGCGAGCGCCGCCGCGCAGAGCGTCTGCGTAAGTGTCACTGCTGTCTCCTTGTTATCAGAATCCGTACAGGCGAGCGGGGTTATCGACCAATACGCGGTGCCGCAAGCCTGCGTCGGGTATCCAGGCCGTCAACAGATTGGCCAATGTGCCGTCGTTGGGCATCTGCCCGTGCGCACTGGGATGCGGCCAATCCGTGCCCCACACCAAGCGATCGGGCGCAATCCTTGCCATGGCCTGCGCCAGGGGCGCTACATCGTCAAAGCCAGGGCCGCGCGCCGAGACGAAATACGGTCCCATCAGCTTGGCCCAGCAGTGGTCATGGGCCAGCAGGGCAAGCAAGGCCTGAAAGGGTGGCGCATCGACGCCCGCGGACGCATCGACCTTTCCAAAATGATCGATGACGATGGGCACGGGCAGCCGCGCCAGTTCGTCTGTCACGTCAGACAGGCGCTTCAGGTCGACAAAACACTGCACGTGCCATCCCAGGTGCCGGATACGCTCGGCCAGCACCCGGACCTGTGGCAGGGTCAGCCCAGGTGTCGCCGATGCGGTGTTGATACGCACGCCGCGAAAGCCCAACGCGTGCATCGCTTCCAGTTCGCTGTCGGCGATGGTTTCGTTGACGACCGCAACGGCCCGAAGCGACAAGCCGCTAGCCGAGGCCGGCACGGCCTGGGCATCCGCGAGCGTCCCGGCAATCAGGCGGTTGTCCGTGCCATACACGCTCGGCTGTACCAGCACCGCGCGATCACACCCCAGCACGCGCAACATGGCGGCATAGTCGGTCAAGGGGCTGGGATGCGGCACGAAATGGCTGCCTGGCAACACGGGATGCGTGTCGAGCGCGCCGAAGAGGTGGGCGTGGCTGTCACAGCTGCCACGCGGAAACGGTGCTGCCGGCGAAAGTGTGTCGGACATCGGCCGGGGGATGGTCGGCCGGAGCTGGCCGTCGTGCCGGGCGGTGGCAGCGGCAATCATGCGGGGCCGAACACAAAAAGCGGTAGCATGTGTTTGGCAACGATCCGCCATCCGTCTTCGTGACGGGACAGGCGAGTACGCACCCAGGACATCTTGTGCAGATGGCCACCGTGGCAAGGCGCCTGCACCTGCGTGCCGTCGTCATGGGTATAGCCCGACAGATAGCTCGACAACACGATGTCGCCAGGGCGCACGGCCTGCAGATCGGCATCGACTTCACGCAAGGTAATGTCCGAGGCCGCGATATCGCGCGGACTCATCTCGAACAGATTGCTGACGACATGTCTGACATACAAGGTGGGTGATCGACTCGACAACGCTGCGGTCACGCCTTCCAGGCCGACGTGGCGCCGCCCTTGCCGCAACCACACCACGTCAGGGCTCAGCGTTGCAAGAACACCTTCGGTGTCACGCTGGTCGAGGCACCAGAAGAATCGATGAATGAGGTCATGAGGCATATGCATGGACCGATGGTAGCGCCCATGACATCCGTCATTGATGACGCACCGTGCAAGGCATTGTTGACTTTGTCCACAACCTGGCCCGGCCCCGGCGCGGTCGTTCACCACAACGACGTCATGTCCCCATCACTGGCCTTGTCGATCGAAAACCGGCTGGCCAGGAAGTCCACGAACGCCAGGATCTTGGGCGATGTGTGGTTCTGCTCCCCGTACACCGCAAAAATGTCGGCGGCGGGCAGGTCGTAGCCCACCAGCACATGCTCGAGCCGGCCGCTGCGGAAGTAGCGGGCAATGTCCCATTCGGCGCGCATCAGGATGCCGTGGCCGTCCAGGCCCCAGGTCAACGTCACCTCGCCATCATTGCTGCTCAGCGCCCCGTTGACCTTGATCGCGTGGGTCTCGCCGTCCTTGCTCAAGCGCCACACACCAAAGCCTGAGTCGTTCTGGCGCAGCACGATGCATTGATGATCCAGCAGATCTTGCGGCGTGTCGGGGCGTCCGCGCAGATTCAGATAGGCCGGCGACGCACAAAGCAGGCGACGGTTGGCGGCGATCTTGCGGGCGATGACCCGCGCATCGGGCAATTCGCCGAAGCGGATCGCTAGATCGAAGTCGTCATCGTTCAGACCCACGGGGCGGTCGGTCAGGGTGAGCTGCACGTCGATGTCGCGATGCAGCTTGGCGAAGGCCGACACCACCGGCGCAATGTACTGGCGGCCGAACCCCATGGGCGCGTTGATGCGCAGCAGGCCGCTGGGTTTGGCGCGGCTGCGCTCGAAGTAGCGTTCCATGTCGTCGATGTCGGCCAGGATTTGCCGCGCCCGTTCCAGAAAGATCGTTCCTTCTTCGGTCAACGACAGCCGCCGGGTCGTGCGATTCAACAATCGCACACCCAGGCCCTGCTCGATGCGCGCCAGCCGCTTGCTGACGGCCGACAGCGTGATGTCCAGTTCGCGCGCGGCCACTGACAGGCTTCCCTTGCGTGCGATCAGCACGAAGAAGGCAAAGTCGGATATCTGCGGGTTCTGGGCGAGCATCGATGCGGGTTTGTTCATTGTTGAATCCAGAGTCATCAATGGCTTGAAGGGTGACGCGGGCACGCAAGGCCATGCGCCTGCACAGTACGGTCTCGCTTTTTTGCAGTGCAGACGGGCCTGACAGGACTGCTGCATCTTATCCGCAACGTACGGAGGAGACCGCCCCTATGACACCGCAACGTCCCCGCGACGTGTTGAACGCCTTGTTCGAGGCTGCCGTGCAGGCGGCGTCGCCGGCGGGCACGCTGGCCGCTCATCTGCCTGAGCGGCCAGCCGGCCGCACGGTGGTGATCGGCGCGGGCAAGGCGGCGGCCAGCATGGCGCAAGCGCTCGAAGCAGCATGGGACGGTGAACTGTCGGGCGTCGTCGTGACGCGTTATGGCCATGCGTTGCCGCTGTCGCGCATTCGTGTGATCGAAGCGTCCCATCCGGTGCCTGACGCTGCCGGACTCGAAGCTACTGCGCAAGTCATGGATGCCGTTCGGGGGCTGACTGAAGACGACCTGGTGATCTGCCTGATCTCGGGCGGCGGGTCGGCCTTGCTATGCCAGCCCTTGCCTGGCATCGATGCCGAAGACAAGCGCGACATCAACCGACAGCTGCTGCACAGCGGCGCATCCATCTCGGAAATGAATTGCGTGCGCCGCCACCTGTCGGCCGTGAAAGGCGGGCGGCTGGCCGCAGCCTGCCTGCCCGCGCGTGTGCACACCTTGCTGATCTCCGACGTGCCCGGGGACGATCCGGTCGACATCGCATCGGGCCCGACCTTGGGTGATCCGACCACTTGCCGCGATGCGCTCGCCATCATCGACCGGTACGGCCTGCGCGTAGCGGACAGGGTCCTCAGTCTGCTGAAGGACGGCCGCGCCGAGAGCATCAAGCCCGGCGACCCGCGCCTTGCGCGCGCCACGGGGTCGATGCTCGCCACGCCCTACACCGCGCTGTCGGCCGCCGCGGACGCCGCGCGCCGTGCGGGCATCACGCCGTACCTGCTGGGTGACCGGTGGGAAGGCGATGCCACCGAAGTCGGCAAGGCCATGGCCGGGCTGGTGCTGCATACGGTGCGCGATGAAGGACCGTTCACGTTGCCTTGCGTGCTGCTGTCGGGCGGCGAGACCACCGTGACGGTCACGGGATCCGGCCGCGGCGGCCGCAACGTGCAGTTCCTGCTGTCGCTGATGCTGGCGCTCGGCGAACAGCCACAAGTGCATGCGATCGCCGCCGACACCGATGGCGTGGACGGTGTCGAGCCGATCGCGGGCGCCTGCATCGACCCGACCTCGTTGGCGCGCACCCGCGCCCTCCGGCCCCTGCCCCGCGCCTGGCTCGATAACAACGACGCCCATTCGTTATTCAGCACCTTGGGCGACACCGTGGTGACCGGTCCGACCCTGAGCAACGTGAATGACTTTCGCGCCATCTACATCGCCAGGCCCGGCCTGGCATCCCTAGGAGTCTGAGTCATGCGCCGTACCCGCAACACCAAGATCGTCGCGACCCTGGGCCCTGCCAGCAGCAGTGCCGACAGCCTCAGCCAGTTGTTCCGCGCCGGCGCGGACGTGTTCCGGCTGAACTTCAGCCATGGCACGCACGACGACCATCGCGCGCGTGTCATGGCCATCCGCAAGCTGGAGCAGGATGTGCAGCGCCCGATCGGCATCCTGCTGGATCTGCAGGGACCCAAGCTGCGGGTAGGCACCTTTGAAACCGGCAGCGTGGTGCTGCGCAACGGGCAGGACTTCCAGCTGGATCTAGACACGCACGTGCCGGGCGACGTCACGCGGGTCAGCATGCCGCATCCGGAAATCTTTGCCGCGCTCAAGCCCGATACCGATCTGCTGCTGGATGACGGCAAGATCCGGCTGCGTGTGCTGCGGGTCGGCGCCACCGACGCACTCACCCGGGTGATGGTGGGCGGCGCGCTGTCCAATCGCAAGGGCGTCAATGTGCCCAGCGTGATCCTGCCGCTCTCGGCCCTGACACCCAAAGACATCGATGACCTGGCATTCGGGCTGGACCAGGGGGTGGACTGGGTGGCGCTGTCGTTCGTGCAGCGCGCCGCCGACATACGCGAGGTCCGTGAACGCATCGGCGGACGCGCCCGCATCGTGGCCAAGCTGGAGAAGCCCGCGGCAATCCTTGACCTGGACGCGATCATTGCCGAGACCGACGCGGTGATGGTGGCCCGGGGCGACCTGGGTGTCGAGATGCCTGCCGAACAGGTGCCCGCCATCCAAAAGCGGATCGTGCGCGCCTGCCGCCGCGCCGGCAAGCCGGTCATCGTGGCGACGCAGATGCTGGAGTCGATGATTTCATCGCCAACGCCGACAAGGGCCGAAGCGTCGGACGTGGCGTCGGCGGTGTACGACGGCGCCGACGCCGTCATGCTGTCGGCCGAATCGGCATCCGGCCAGTTTCCGGTCGAGGCCGTTGCCATGATGAACCGCATCATCACCCAGACCGAAGCCGACCCCTACTACCACGACGTGATCGAAGCCTCGCGCACCGCGCCCGAGGCCGACCCGGCCAATGCAATCGGCATGGCGGCGCGCGCGGTGTGCGGGCTGCTGCATGCCAAAGCCCTTGTCGCCTATACGAGCTCCGGTTATTCGGCAATGCGCATGTCGCGCGAACGGCCTGGCACTGCCATTCTGGGCATGACCCCCAATCAATCGACCGCGCGCCGCATGGCCCTGATCTGGGGCGTGCATGCGGTGCAGGTCCACGAAGTCGAGAGCGTGAGCGAGATGACCGAGTTCGCCTGCGCGACCGCGCTCGACCAGGAATTCGCGCAGTCGCGCGACACCATCGTCATATCCGCGGGCATGCCCTTCAAGGCGCCGGGCACTACCAACCTGCTGCGTATCGCCAGCCTTCCCTGATCGTTGATCACCCATTTTTTCTCAGGACATTCCCATATGAAACAGTATCGAATCGCATGCATTCCCGGCGATGGCATCGGCAAGGAAGTCGTGCCCGCCGGA
Organism: Pigmentiphaga litoralis; assembly: GCF_048632615.1. GTDB lineage: Bacteria > Pseudomonadota > Gammaproteobacteria > Burkholderiales > Burkholderiaceae_B > Pigmentiphaga > Pigmentiphaga litoralis_B. The sequence continues at coordinate 3,122,086 of NZ_CP184479.1, read as the reverse complement.
CAGACCGTCATGGAAGCACTGGCCGCCGCCCAATCCGGCTTTCGTTTCGATTTCACGTCGTTCGACTGGGGCGGCGACTACTACCGCGAACATGGCGCGATGATGCCCGAGGACGGTCTTACCTCGTTGCGCGACATGGACGCCATTCTGTTCGGGTCGGCCGGTGACCCCGACATTCCTGACCACATTACGCTGTGGGGCTTGCGGCTCAAGATCTGCCAGGGCTTCGACCAGTATGCGAACGTCCGGCCGACGCGCATCCTGCCGGGGATCGATGGCCCGCTCAAACGCTGCGGACCGGATGATCTGGACTGGGTCATCGTGCGCGAAAATTCCGAAGGCGAATATGCCGGCGTGGGTGGCCGTGCGCACCAGGGACACCCGATAGAAGTCGCGACCGATCTGTCGATGATGACGCGTGCCGGCGTCGAACGGATCATGCGTTTTGCGTTCAGGCTTGCCCAGTCGCGGCCGCGCAAGCTGCTGACCGTCGTCACCAAGTCCAACGCCCAGCGCCATGCCATGGTGATGTGGGACGAGATCGCGGTACAGATCAGCAAGGAATTCCCTGACGTCACTTGGGATAAGGAACTGGTCGACGCCGCCACCGCCCGCATGGTCAACCGGCCCGCCACGCTCGACACCATCGTCGCCACCAATCTGCATGCCGACATTCTGAGTGACCTGGCCGCGGCACTGGCCGGCAGCCTGGGCATCGCTCCTACCGGCAACATCGACCCCGAACGCCGCTACCCGTCCATGTTCGAGCCCATTCACGGGTCGGCCTTCGACATCATGGGCAAGGGCCTGGCCAACCCGGTCGGCACCTTCTGGTCCGTGGTGATGCTGCTCGAGCACCTGGGCGAACAGGCCGCCGCGGCCACGCTGATGCAAGCCATCGAATCCGTCACCGCCGACCCCGCGCTGCACACCCGCGACCTGGGCGGCCAGGCCACGACCCGTCAGGTCACCGAGGCCGTGTGCGCACGGATCCGGGCGAACGCGTTGGCACAAAGCCGCGTTGCATAAGACCGGCGCAGCGCGACGGAGCGGTCCGCCATGCGCGGCATCGCTCCCGCCCCGCGCACTTCCTTCACGCAAAAGAAAGACGCCGGCCGACGCGCCGGCGCTTCGATCCAAGGAGACAGCATGACCCGTCCATCTTTCACCACCGCCATCGCCGTGGCCGCTCTATGCGGCATCAGCGTGGCCGCTCCGGTATCGGCACAGGACTACCCCAGCCGGCCGATTACGCTGATCGTCCCATTCCCGACCGGCGGCACCACCGACGTTCTGGCCCGTGCGCTGGGCAATGAGATGTCCAAGACACTGGGCCAGCCCGTCATCGTCGAAAGCAAGCCAGGCGCCGGATCGACGCTGGGCGCGGACTACGTGGCCAAGGCCAAGCCCGACGGCTACACCCTGCTGATGGGCGCCGTGCATCACACCATCGCATCCAGCGTCTACAAAAAGCTGCCCTACGATTTCCAGAAAGACCTGATGCCGATCACCACCGTCGCGCTGGTTCCGAACGTGCTGGTCATCAACCCCGGCATTCCGGCCAAGTCGGTGCAGGAACTGCTGTCGCTGGCAAAAGCGCAGCCCGGCAAGCTGGCCTACGGGTCCAACGGCACAGGCACCGGCCAGCATCTGATCGGAGCTCAATTCGAATCCCTGGGCGGCGTGCAACTGCTGCACGTTCCCTACAAAGGTAGCGGCCCGCTCACGACCGACCTGATGGGCGGCCAGATCGCCATGTCGTTCGACACCGTCACGCCCGTGCTGCCCTTCATCAAGAGCGGGAAGTTGCGCGCGTTGGCCGTCACCACGTCCCATCGATCGGCGGCCCTGCCCGATGTGCCGACGCTGGATGAGTCGGGGCTGAAAGGCTTCAACCTGGGCACCTGGTTCGGCGTCCTGGCGCCGACGGGCACACCTGCCCCAATCGTTGCAAAGCTCAACCAGGACATGGTCCGGATCATTCAGTCCGCGGATTTCAGGAAGCGGATGGCCGACCTGGGCGCGGAAGCGATCGGCGACAATCCGGATCAGATGAAGCAGTTGATCGCGGCGGACACCGAACGGTTTGCAAAGCTGGTCAAGGACGCGAAGGTCAGCCTGGATTTCTGATTGGTTTTAAGTAGATCGCACTTGGCAGGACTGTTGGTGGCCGGATAGTCATAGTGCGAATGCTGCCTTGTTGGATGCGTCGGGTCCGACAGCGTCGACCGTCCCCCGAGTATGACGCATCCACTGTCGCGCTCGGGATCGACTCCTGCTACACCCTGGTTCATGCCGTGTTCCAGGAGGCCACCATGTGCGGACGACTTGCCCAGTATCGCGACGCCGAACGCTATTTCGAGCTGCTGCGCCCCAATCCGGCGACCCCGTTTGCCACTGGCGCCAATGCCGATGCGTCGGTATTGCCCGCCGCCTTTTCGCATGCGCCGGTCTATAACGTATCGCCCGGCACGCAACCGATGATCCTCCGCGCGGGGGCGACGGACCCGAGGCCGCGCAAGCGCATTGGGGCTATCGCGGCCGCGCGCCGCGCATGTATGTGAATGCCCGGGTCGAAAAGGCCGCGACGTCGGGCTATTGGAAGCCCTTGTGGGAACGGGGCCGCATTCTGGTTCCGGCGGACGGCTGGTTCGAGTGGACCGGCGAAAAGCCGAACCGCCAGCCCCACTTCATCCACCGCGCCGATGACGAGCCGCTGCTGCTGGCGGCGATCCTGGGGTCGGACGGGTTTGCGATCATCACCAGTTCGGCGGACGCCGGGCTGCTGGATGTGCACGACCGCCGCCCGGTGGCGCTGACGGCCGAAGGCGCGCGCGAGTGGCTGGCACCCGACACGAGTTCGGACGACGCGTTGCTGGTGACGGCGACACAGGCGCTGGGCGAAACGGAATTCGCGTGGCACGCCGTGACCCGCGCCATGGGCAACGTGAAGTACCAGGCGGCGGATGCCGTAGCGCCCCTAGGCGACGCCGAGCCAGGAACCGCGGGCTGACTGGCAGCGGTTCCGTAGCCCAGTAGGCTGCGCGCCCCTATTGCCGCGGGCAATCAGTTGCCCTCGGCAAACGGTTGCCGTCGTCCACATGTTGACGACATCAACCTGATATATCACACCGTGATATATATGGCACAATGGCGGGCCGCGCCGATGCTTGCCTGGATCGGTGCCTTCCCAATTGCTGTTGTCGTCTTCCATGTCTTTCCCCACCGCTTCGATCGCGTCCTGGCTGGGCGCTTGCGTGCCCGAACCTCTTCACGTCAGCCGCACCGAACGCCTTCGCGCGGTGCTGGGCGCGTTGATCGGCATCGGGCTGACGGGGGTAATGTCCATCTGGACCATGGGAGACCATGCCGATCTGCCTTTGCTGATCGCGCCCATGGGGGCGTCGGCCGTGCTGCTGTTCGCGGCGCCCGCCAGTCCGCTGGCCCAGCCCTGGTGCGTGATTGGCGGCAATCTGCTGGCGGCGGTGATCGGTGTCACCTGCGCACAGTGGATCCCGCTGCCCATCCTGGCGGCGGCGGTGGCCGTGGCGCTGGCGATCGGAATGATGTTCGCATGCCGTTGCCTGCACCCGCCGTCGGGCGCGGTTGCACTGACGGCGGTGTTCGGCGGGCCTGGCATCAAGGCGGCCGGGTACGGGTTCGTGATCATGCCCGTGGCCATCAACAGTCTGATCATGCTGGCCTGCGCGCTGCTTTTCCACTGGGCGACACGGCATCGGTATCCGCATCATGCGGGACCTGCCCGGGCACCGCGTACCACGCGGTCAGGGGTGACCGACGCCGACATCGCGGCCGTGCTGGACAGCCGCGACGAGCTGTTGACCATCGACGCGGAAGACCTTGTTACCCTGGTTGATGACGCCGAGCAACGCGCTGAACTCCGCGCCAGTCGCCAACGCGCCGCCCTGGCCGACGCGCCAACCGCCCCTTCCACCGCCGACGCCGACATGACCCGCCGATCGACCCCACCCCTGAAAAAATCCGACTTTGAAGTGCTGTCGGAATTCCGGCATCAGCTGCGCCGCTTCCTGCATTTTTCCGAAGAGGCCGTCCAGGCGGAGGGGATCACGCCGCTGCAGTATCTGTTGCTGTTGCATATCAAGGGCTTCCCGGGCCGTGAGTGGGCGACGGTAGGCGAGCTGGCCGAACGGATGGTGTCGGTGCATCACGGGACGGTGGCGCTGGTGAACCGCTGCGAGGCGCTCGGCCTGGTGCGCCGCGAACCCGCGTCCGAGGACAAACGCCAGGTGCGCATCCATCTGACGGAACAGGGTGAAATCGTGCTGGCAAGGCTGGCGGCGCTGCACCGCGAAGAGTTGAAAACGACGTCCCGGCACTTTCAACTGCCGTTGTAAGCCCCCTTGGCGCTTCGCGCCTCCCCCAGGGGCGACACCAGCGGACCGGGGTATTGAGCCCCCAAGGCGCTTCGCGCCTCCCCGGGGGCGACACCAGCGGACCGGCCGAGCCGGATCCGCGGTGTCCTGTGTGGTGATGCGCGTCTTATTTTGGATTGTTGGTATCGGCCAGCGCCTGATCGCCGATCGCGTAGAACGTGCCGCCTGCAATGTAGTGCAGGCTTCTGAAGGACGGGCCGGCGGACTCGAATTCCCAGTGGCCGTTGCGGAACACACGGGTGTCGGCCCAGGCGCCGACCACTTCGCCGATGAACAGATCGTAGGCCTGCTGATTGTGCGGCTCGGGCAGCAGCTTGCACACCAGCCAGGCCGAGCATCCTTGAACCAGCGGCACGTCGAACCCGGGCGCCTCGAACGTCGACACGCCGCAGCGCGCCAGCTTGTCGGGCGCGTCCGCCAGACTGAGGTTGCCCACGTCGTAGGTCAGTTGCAGCTGCGCAAAGGTCGGCACCTGCAGCACGAAGTGCCCGCTGCCTTCGACCAGCCCGCGCGTGCGCGTCGCCTTGTCCAGAACGACAGTGACCTTGGGCGGCGCAAAGTCCAGTGCGCAGGCCCAGGCCGCGGACATGACGTCGTCGAGGCCATCGTGGCGCGCCGACACCAGCACGGTCGGACCATGGTTGAGCAGGCGGTAGGCCTTGGGGAGTTCGACCGGGGCGATGTGGCTGTTCATGCGGCACCTTCTCGTTGCACGTTGCGTGCGATAGCGCCATGGTGCCACACGAAGGAATTACGATCCCGCGGACGACCACCCTCCGCCCAGCGCACGGTAAAGATCCACGGTCGCGAGCAGGCGCGCCAGATCCAATTGGACGGCCAGGTCCTGCGCGCTGTACAGCGTGCGCTGTGCATCGAGCAGTACCAGCAGGGTGTCGGCGCCCGCACGGAAGCGCGACTCGGCAAAGGCCAATGCCCGCGCGGCCTCGGCCACGACGGTGGTCTGCGCCTGGATCTGTGCGGCCACTCCGCTCAACGCGTTCAGGCCAAGCTCCACTTCCGCAAAGCCCGCGATGACTGACTGCCGGTAGCTTGCGAGCAAGGCCTCGCGTTCAGCCGATGCCAGGTCGCCCTGCGCGGCAAGAAAGCCTGCGTCGAAAATCGGTGCGGCCAGTCCCGCCACCAGGCTGTAAAGGGGATGGTCGAGCAGGGCGCTGGGACGCGTGCCGCCGACGCCCAGGCCGGCCTGAAGCGTCAGTCGCGGGAACAGGGCGGCGCGGGCGGCAGCCACATTGGCATCGGCGGCAGCCAGCTGGGCCTCGGCACGGGCGATGTCGGGGCGGCGCGCCATCAACTGCGACGGGACGCCTGTATCGACTGGCGGCGCCAAGATGCCGGTGAGTTGCGCCGTCGTCATCGCGAGACCCGGCCGGCCAACGAGCACGCTCAATCCAATGCGCAGGTCATCGGCTTCTTGCCGCAAGGCATCGACATTGCGCTGCAAGGCGGCAACGAGGCCTCGTTGCTGCGCGACTTCAAGCGGCCCTGCCGCGCCGGCCCGCGCACGCGCGGTGACGGTGTCGAGCAAGCGCGTGGCCGTGTCTACGTTCCGCACGGCAATCGTCGTGCGCTCGCGCGCGGCAACGGTGCGCAGCCACAGGCTTGCGGCGCCGGTGGTGACCGTGATGCGGACGGTGTCGCGGTCGTAATGGCTGGCTTGCCGCAAGGCGACGGCAGTGTCGCGAACGGCCTGATTGCGGCCCCAGAAGTCGACCTCATAGCTTGCCGCCAGGCCTGTCGTATAGGCACTGCTGGATACCGTGCCTGAAGTCGTTCTTCCGACTTGCGCCTGACGGCTGGCCGTCACGGTAGTACTTACCTGTGGCAACAGTGCCGCGCCAGCGGCCCGCACGCGTGCGTCGGCCTGCCGCACTCGTGCAACAGCTGCGGCCAGGTCCTGGCTGCCGGTCGTGGCGGCATCCAGCACGTCGCGCAGTTCAGCCGACGAAAACCCATCCCACCAGGCGTCGGATAACGGGCCTGCCGACGGCGCCGGTCTGGACCAGGTGGCAGGCAGCGAGGGTGCCTGGCCAGGCGTCGGCGCGCTTGGCCCGGCGCAGCCGCCCAATCCAAGCGCCAGGACCATGAACAGCCCTTGCCGCGACGGAACCGTCTTAGCGGTGACATGCATGGTCACGCCTCCCCTGCCAGTGCAATGACCGGGTCGAGCCGGGCCGCAGTGCGCGCCGGCATGTAACCGAACAACAGACCGGTCACCACTGCGCACAGAAACGCGCCGAGCATGGCGAGCACCGAGAACACCAGTGGCATGCCCAGGGCGATCAGGACGGCACCGACAGCCAGCCCCGCGACCAGGCCAATGATCCCACCGGTCACGGTCAGCAATACGGCTTCGGTCAGAAACTGCCGCAAGATGTCGCGCTGGCGTGCCCCAGTGGCTACGCGGATGCCGATTTCACGAGTGCGTTCCCGCACGGTCATCAGCATGACGTTCATGACGCCAATGCCGCCGACCAAGAGCGACACGGCAGCGATCAGGCCTAGCATCATCGTCATGCTGCTGCGTGTCGCCGCCTCGGCCTGTAACCGGGCAGCCGCATTGCCGATGGCGAAGTCCTTGCGCCCGCCGTGCCGCGCCGTCAGCAGTTCGTTCATGGCGTGCTCGGCAGGCAAGACGTCCTGCGAGGACATGGCCTCGACCACGACGTAATCCGGTTGTGTCTGTGCCTGATAGACGCGCGCGCGTCCGCTGCGGTAGGGAATGAACACCATGTCGTCGTAGTCCTGCGATCCCGAATCGGCGCCTCTTTCCGTCAGGACGCCGATGACTTCGAAGGGCGAATTGCCGATCAAGAGCTGGCGGCCCAGCGGATCGGGCGTATCGCCAAAGAAATGGTTTTTGGCACCCATTCCCAGCACGACCAAGGGCGCCAGCGCCCGGTCCTCGGCCTCGGTGAAATAGCGGCCCGACGCCAGCTTCCAGTGATGGATGGCAGGCATGTCCTGATTGGCGGCGAACACGTAGATCTGCCGTTCCGCGTTGCCGCGCCGCACGGTGATCGGATCCCCGATGACCGGCATGACACGCCGGATTTCAGGCAGGGCTTCGACCGCCTCAAGGTCGTCTGGCGTCAGTTGCCCGGTCGGCCCGCCCGTGGCGGGCGGCTGGCTGTTCAGGTACATGATGGTGGTGCCCATGGCCCCCATCTGCTCGACCACCTTCTGACGGGCGCCTTCGCCGATCGCGAGCATGACGATGACCGAAGCCACGCCAATGATGATGCCCAGCAGGGTCAGCCCTGTGCGGCCACGGTTCATGCGCATTCCGCGCCACGCCGTGCGCAAGGCTTCGCGTAGGTCGGCCTTTAGGCTCGCACCTGACGCCGTTGCCGCGTGGCGCAGGTCCAGGCCGGGCAATGTGTTCTGGCGCGCAGGTGACCGGACGGAGGGATGATCGGCCACCGCTTCGTTGCTGTCCGCAACGATCAGGCCATCGCGGATTTCTATGACGCGTCGTGCCTGCGCCGCAACGTCGCGGTCGTGCGTGATCAAAATGATGGTGTGACCTGCGTCGGCCAATTCGTGCAGCAGCGCCATGACTTCGGCGCCGCTGCGGGTATCGAGTGCGCCAGTGGGCTCGTCAGCCAGCAGGATGCGGCCGCCATTCATCAACGCCCGTGCAATCGATACCCGCTGCTGCTGGCCGCCCGACAACTGGTTGGGGCGGTTGCCTTGCCTGTCGGCCAGGCCAAGCCGGCCCAGCAATGCCGTTGCTCGCGCAGCGCGATCCGCCTCGGGCATGCCGGCATAGATGGCCGGCACCTGCACGTTTTCGGACGCGCTTTCGCTGGCGATCAGGTGATAGCCCTGGAAGACGAATCCGAAGGCCTCGCGCCGCAGCCAGGCCAGGGCATCAGCGTCCAGCGCGGCGACGTCGTGGCCGTTAATGTGATAGGTGCCGGCTGTGGCGCGGTCCAGGCAGCCCAGCACGTGCATCAAGGTCGACTTGCCTGATCCGGATGCGCCGACCAGCGCGACGAACTCGCCGACGCGGATGCTCAGGTCGATGCCATGCAGCACTTCCACTTCCGGCTGGGCGCCGCCGCCGTAGGTCTTGCGGATAGCGCGCAGGGCGATCAGGGGCGGTGTGGCGTCAGGTGCTTGCGCGCTCATGGGTTGGTTCACCATTGGATCCACCGCGGGCGTCCACCCACACGCGTTTCCGCCGTGATGAGCCGCTCGCCTTCCTGAAGCCCCTCGAGCACCTCGGCCAGGTGCCGGCTGCGCGCGCCCAGGCGCACCTGGCGGGTTTCAGGCCGGCCATCGGTCCGCAACACGCGCGCCCGGTACACACCCGGCTCGCCTTCGTTCTCGGCAAGCGACGCAAGCGGCACGGCCACCGCATCTTTCGCGCGCGCGGTGATGAAGGACACCAGCGCCGTCATTTGCGGCATGAGTTCGCCGTCGGCGTTGTCCACGTCGAACAACACGGTGTACACCACGGCCTTGGTGGCGGGGGCAGGCGCGGCCGATGCGCTGGCCCTGGCCTCGGCGACGGGCGGCGCCGGCAGCACCTGCCGCACCGTACCCTGCCACCGGCGTGCGGTGGACTGCCCGTCGTCACCCAACGTCGTGAAATATACCGGCATGCCCGGCTTGACGCGGCGCACGTCGGCTTCGGACACCTCGGTCCAGACGGTCATGCCCGACAAATCGGCCACGCGCAGAATGTTTGGCGTCTGATACGTCGCGTTCAGGGTCTGCCCCTCGCGCGCTTCCACCGACACGACCGTTCCGGCCATGGACGCATAGATGCGCGTATACCCCAGGCGTGCTTCTTCGGCCCGCTGGCTGGCTTGCGATTCCGCGATCTGCGCATGCAGATGGTCGATTCTTGCGCCCGCCGCCGCGAAGTCTGCTTCGGCCACATGCACGTCTTCTTCACGAGTCGCGCCATCGGCCGCCATCTGCCGCTGGCGCGCCAGTTGCTGCTGCGCCAGCCGCAACAAGGCCTGCTGCTCGTTCACCTGAGCCCACAGCCCGGCCAGTCTTGCGCGGCCGGCATCGACCGTAGCCTGCTGCACGCTTGGATCGATTTCCACCAGCAACTGCCCTTTCGTGACCCCATCGCCCGGCTTGACGTGCAGCCGGTTGACGAGCCCCGACACCTGGGCGCCAACGTCGACGTATCGCCGAGGCTGCAGGCTGCCAATGGCAGTCACGGTCGACTCGACCGACCGGCGCACGAGCACTTCGGTCGTGTAATCGATGCGTTCACGCATCGACCACAGCCCGAGGCCACTCACGGCTGCAAGCAGGGCGATGACGAGGGCAAAGCGAGCCTTGCGCATGATGGCGAGGACATTCAATTCAACGCAAGAAAACGTCATGCAGGAACTCGAAAAAGACATCAACCCAGTAGAAGGGACACCGAAACGGTGAGCACCGCGGTCCCTAACACCACCAAACCCAACAGCAAGCGTATGGCGTATGCGAGCATCCACGCCACGACCAAGGCGCCGACCGTGAGCCAACCCAGCCAGGCCACCCAGCCCACACTGGGACCCCATGCGTCTAGCGCGAACACGAGCGCCATGACGAGGCCGAGAGCGCCAACCACGCGCAGCAGAATGCACAGTGCGCGAGACGGTGCGCGGCGGGAGAATACTTGCCCGAAGTGACGGTCCATGGCCAGACTGAGCAATGCCATCCCAACGAAACCGAAAACCGGGGATAAGCAGGCAGCCCACGGCGACGTCATGAGACGCTCCTGCCGTGACGACCGGACCCTTCCTGTCGGCCTGCTTCCGGCTGGCGCGCACGCTGTCCGCGATAGACGTACCCGGCCCTGCCCTGTTTACGGTCCACCGGACGGCGCCGCACCCGCCATGCGGCCCAGGATGCCAGCATTCCGATCAGCACCGCCATGCCTTCGACCCCGGCGCTTTCCCAGTCGCCTTCGTGGATATGCGCAACCAGATGGTTGCCGGTCACAACAGCATTGAGAAGGGGCAACGCCAGGCACAGGACTGCCAGCACGGTCATCTGCTCGACCCACGCACGGCCGGTAGGCCGCATGCAGGCATGCACCAACGACAAGGCCCATACGGCAAAGAACACGCGCAGCTCCCACAACGCCCGATGGTCGATTCCCAAAGGAACCAGCCGGTTTGCCCACAGATAGGCCGTGCACGCGATGCCTAAGCCAGCGATTGCGGCCAGGTTCAGCGCGTCGATGGCGCGGTATACGTGCGCGGTTGCGTCACCGAATTCCTGCAACGACGACGTGCGCCGCTTGACCGCAAACAACAGGGCGCCGGTGGCCATCATGGCCGCGCCCGCCGCCCCTGCTATGAAGTACAGCCACCGAATCGCATCGCCACCGAAACCGGCCATATGCAAATTTCCCATGATCGCGCGCGTGCGGATGGGCGCGCCGCCATCGACCGCGCCGGGCATCCGTACACTCAGCAAGTCACCCGTCGCAGCCGAAAACGACACCCGGCCAGTCGTCGGGGTCAGCCGACGCGTCACGTCCTCGTCGTCATTCCATCCATACACGCCGATGCGCATGGCGGCGTCACCGGGCTGGTCGATCACGACGGCGCGCACGGGCTGTCCCATCAACGCTTCGGCGCGCGCCGCGAACGGTTCCAGGTCAGGCACCGCCAGCGGAATGTCGCTGCGTCGTGGCACGCCGGGATCCGACAGGTCGGTGGTGTAACGCGTGCGCGCGGTGGCGTCCGTGCCGTAATGCGCCCATACGGAAGCAGGCAAGTACACCTCGGCACTGAACACCAGGCCGGTGAAAGCAATCATGAATTGGAATGGCAGGCTCAAGACGGCAACGGCGTTGTGCGCGTCCAGCCAGGAGCGCTGGCCCTTCCCTGGCCGGAAGGTGAAAAAGTCTTTGAAAATGCGCTTGTGCGTGATGACGCCGGACACCAGCGCCACCAGCATGGCCACGGTGGTGATCGCAACCGCCCACAGGCCGACGTCTTTGCCATGCAGCGTGTAATGGAAATCAACGAAGTGATGGCCGCCAAACGTTGCGCGCGCGGGCGAGCCCGTTGTTGCCTCTTGCGCGCCGGCGTCCATCCTCACCCCCGTCGTGGGTGACAACTGCGCGCGTTCGTAATGTCGGTCTTCGTTCAACCAGAATGCCGTCAGGCTGCCTTTCCCATGTGCATCGGATGGCCACAGTTCCCACATGCCTGCGTCTGGATGATGCGCCGCCATATACGCCGCCGCGTAGGCCAGGCGTTGCGAGCGACTGACAGCGGGCGCCACGTCGTTGCGCAGCCGCGCCGCGGCTTCGTCCGCATGATGCTCGGGGGTCATCCAGTGCGTGATCGGTTCTTCGAAGACGGCCAACGTCCCGGTCAGGAAAATGGCGAACAGCAACCAGGAAATCCACAGGCCGCACCACGTGTGCAGCCACGCCATGCGCTGACGGAGGCCCTTGGCAACGAGCGCGTTCGAGCCCGCCGTGGCGGACGCTGCGGGGGTCATGCGCCCAGACCTCCGGCAGTCCATCCGAACCCGCCCAGCACGAAGCTGGCCGCGAGCATCACGACGGCCAGCCGCGCCAGGTGGGTCGATGCGAAGACGACGATGATCAGGGCTACGTAGGCAACGTAACCAAGCAGGGTCGCGGTCATGACGGCCTCGACGCGCGGCATGGTCAGCACGGGCGGCAAAGCGATTGCGATTGCCGATGCCATTGCATAGCCGCCAACGACCGCGAGTAGAACCCGCAGCGCCACCTGTCGCCCTCCGGCGGTATTGGCCCGCATCAGAACGCCAGACGTACGTTGAGACTGACCGTGCGTGGCGCGCCAGACGCCACGTAGTTGGACCCGTTGTAGATCCAGTAACGACGCCCTGCCAGGTTCTGGATGGCAGCCGTAAAGGTGACGTCCTTGCCCACGAGCCGAGTGCTGTAGCTGGCCCCGGCATCCGCGGTCAGGTAGGGCGACAAGCGATAGGTGTTGCCTGTGTCCATATAGGCAGCGCCAATGTATTTGAGGCCGCCATTCAAGCTCAGCCCAGGCAGCGCCGCCACGTTATAGGTTGCGGCAAGCGCCGCCTGCACGCGCGGCGTGCCGGTTGTGCGCTTGCCGTTTACCGCCGCAGCGGCTTCTTCGTACTTGGCATCGAGCAGCATGACGCCCGCAGCAACCGACAGCTGGCTATCGAAACGATAGCGGCCGCTGATGTCGGCGCCCTGGTATCGGGTAATGCCGTCCTGCACGTAGTAGTTCGAGGCGTTGGTGTAGCCCGCCGTCCGGTCCAGGCGGAACAGCGCCGCAGTGCCGCTCCATGCGCCCTGTTCGAACTTGTAGCCTGCTTCGTACTGCTTGCTTTTGATGGGTCCGAGCACTTCGTTGCGGTTGACAACGTTCGTGGGTGCGGTGCCGCCGCGTTCCAGCGCTTCGACGGCACTGACGTACAACGTCGATCCGGGGGTAGGCTTGAACATCAACGCCAGCGTTGGCGTAGCGGGATTGCGCTTGTACGGTGTTGTGGGAGTGCCTGCCGCGTTGGCGCCGGTCTGGTTGAAACGGTTGTAGCGCAAGCCCGCGATCAGTGACCACTGGTCGCCGAAGCTCAGGGTGTCGCTGACGAAAGCGGCGGTCTGCGCAATGACGCTGGAACGATAGAGCGATTGGGTGCCAGCATCGCCGCTGATCGTCAATGGCGAGTCGCGATAGATATTGCCGCTGCCCACGTCACCGGTGTAAATGGACTGGTACGGGGCGTACCCCAGGAATCGTTGCCGCGATGCCCCGAACACGACTCGGTGTTTGACAGGACCCGTCGTGATCTCGCCGTCGACCATGGCCTGCGCGTGTTCGAAGTCCTGCCGAAACTTATAGACGGACTGGTCAGCGGTGTAGTCGCCTGCCAGATTCTGCACGTATAGCGTGCTGTAGCTGTAATCAATATCGCGGCGACTTTTTCGGTACGTGGCGCTGGCGTTCCATCCGGGCGCCAGGTTCCATTGCAAGCCGGCCGTGGCCACCTGATCGGTCGTGTGGTAGTAGGATCCGTCAGGTTGTGTCTGGGTCCTGGGATTACTCGGGTCTGGCACGACGCCCAGTCGGCCCAGGTTGACCCCCAGAAGCTGTTGCCGAGGGATTTGCGGTCGGCATATAAAAAATCGAAGCTGGCCGTCAGGGCATTCGTCAGCCGGGCATCCATTGCAATCGACGCAGCGGTCCGCCGCAAGCTGCCGCCCCGGGTGAAGGTGTCGCCCTCTTCGTGGACGAGATTGGCGCGATACCCAAAGCGGTCGTCGTTGCCGATCCGCCCGCCCGCATCCACGCTTTGGGAGAACAGCGACCTGGACTTGAAGCCGAGCGACGCGGTCAACAAGCGTTCATCGGTTGGACGCTTGAGCACGTAATTAGCCACACCGCCCGGCGATCCGAATCCATTCATAAAGCCGGTAATGCCCTTCTGCAGATCGACACGGTCGAACAGCTCCATGGGCAGGCCGGTGCCCCACGCCGTGATCGGCAGCCCGTCCACTTTGAAGCCGTTCGTGCTGTCCAGACCCAGTCCGCGTACGGAAATCGATGCGCCATGACCGTACTCGCTGCCGGTCGACTGAACGGACGGGTCGTAACGCAGGGCTTGCTCCAGTGTGGTCACCAGCCGGGTTTCCATCTCTTCACTGCCAACGCTGGTGATGGAAAACGGCGTGTCGAGCACGCTGCGGCGGCCCAATGCGCCAGAGGCCGCCGTACGGCGCAGGCTGGTGGCCTGCGCATTACCGGAAGCCGTGACATCAATCGTTGAAAGCACGGTGTTGGCAGGGGCTCGGATGGCCGTCGGCGCAGCGGTCTGCACCACGACCGCTGCGCCTTCACTGACAGCTTCGAGTCCGCTACCCGCAAGCAGGCGATTCAGTGCGTCCCGCGGCGGAAAGGTGCCGGAAACGGCGGGCGCCATCTTGCCGGCGACCAGCCCCTGACGCACGATCAGTTGCACCCGGCTTTGGCGGGCCCAGTCGTTCAGCGCCTGCGCCAGAGTCTGGGCGCGGATCTCGAATGGGATCGGCGCGGCGGATGCCAATGCATTGCCACCCGATTGGGCGGATGCTGCGGACGACGCGACTGCCACCAGCAAGGCCACGGCAATCGATACCGGACGCGGTTTGACGCACACCATGAGAACTCCAATGAATAGAAACGATTCCTATTCATGAAGACGCATGGGTCGCGCGAAATCCCGTATGGCGGACGTTATTTATTTCAGCGGGCGGATTTCGAGGCCGTCAGGCGTGGGCTGCAGACGCACTGGCAAGGCACGCGGGAGCAGCCGCCGGAAGCTGGCGGGGTCGGTCGTGTCAAAGGTGCCACTGAGCCGTAACGCCGCAACGGCGGGGTCACGCAGCACGAGCCCCGAATCGGTGTAACGCTCCAACTCCGCCAGGGCGCGCGATAACGGCACATCGATGAAACTGAGTTGACGGTCCCGCCAGGGCGCAATGCCCTCGGGCGGCAACGCGGAGACGGTGCCGGGTGATCCGTCGGTGCGGACGGCCAGTTGCTGGCCGGCGGTCAGCAAGGCGTCTGCGCGCGGCAGCCCACCGCCCGGCGCGCCCGCGCCCGCCACCGCCCCCATGCCTTCCGACGCTTTCGCTTCGCTGCGCCCCACGCGCACCTTGCCTTCTTCGACAGCAACGACAGGCCCCGTGTCGCCAGCAAAGGCGGGCAGATAGCGAACGGTGAACCTCGTGCCGACCACTGTCACGCGCGATGGTCCTGCCGTCACGTGGAAGGGGCGATCGGTATCCGGCTGCACTGCGAACAGCGCCTGGCCATCGGTCAACGTGACGTCACGGCGGTTCCGGTAGAAGGCCACCGACAGCTGCGTTGCGCTGTCCAGCCGCAACTGGCTGCCATCGGGCAAGCGCACATCGACCTGCTCGCCCCGGCCGGTAGCGACATGTTGCAAGAAGACGGGTTGTTGCAGATGCCGCCAAACGAGACCGCACGAGACTGCGACGGCAGCCACGGAAGCCAGCGAGACGCCGGCAGCAAGCCAGCGCACGGTGAGCCAGGACGGCGCAGGGCGGCGCGTGGCGCGTTGCGCCCCCTTCCATGGCTTGCCCGCAGGCGGTTCACGGCCTCGGTCGGCAAGCTGTCCAATGCCGACCAGTGCTGGCCGAACTGCTCGAATGCGGACCGATGGGACGGATCTGCATCCAGCCACTTGGCCAGCGCCAGGGCATCCGCCTGCGACCAATCCGCGCGCTGACTGCGCAGAAACCAATCCAGCACGTGTTCACGCAGTGTGGTCATCCGCGCGCTCCCGCGCGGCGCCGGGCGACCGGCCCGCCCATTGCCGACGACCTCGCGCCTGGTCCACTGCCATCGGTGGATCCCTTGCCAACCATTTCATCGGCGCATTGCCAGCAGGCATCCATGGCGAGCTTCAGATGCATTTCCACCGTGCGCACCGAAATTCCCATGGCCTCGGCAATCTGGACATACGACATCCCGTCGAACTTGAACATCACGAAGGCCTCGCGGCATCGAGGCGGCAACCCTTCGATCACTGTCACGATCGCCGTCGCGTATTGCGACGACGCGCAGCGTTCTTCCGGCTGGCGATTGACCGCGCTGACCGGCTCGTCCTCGACCGTCAGATCGTCCAGGCTGGCATGCTGCCGGACGTCTGCCCGCCGAAAGTCGTCGGTCATGACATTGCGGGCGGTGCGATACAAAAAAGCACGCGGATCCGCAATGGCTTCACCCGAGCGCCCGGCTGATAGAACGCGGGCGTAGGTTTCCTGCACCGTGTCCACGGCGGCGTCGCGATCGCTGAGCGCGCGCAAGCAAAAGTTCAGCAGTTCTCGGTAATAGGAAAGAGGCACGGCAACGCTCGTGGAACCCGCTGGACGCGGGCGGCAGCTGCCGTCGGGCAGCAGAAGCAATCGATAATGATTCTTATTCTATTCGATTGCTGTCCAGCACGCGCTGGCGCCGACGATCACCCCCTATTTGCGCTCGAACTTGCTCAGCACCTGATCCAGGTAGTCGCCATCCGATTCATTGGACAGGACGCGTACCGGCATCCAGTCGTAGTCCGCCGACAGCCACACTTCTACTTTCTGCCCGTCATCGTCATCGCGCTCGCGAACCAGATGCACGGCCTTGACGGCGCCCAGCGGGGTATCCAGCGTATCGGTGCCAGCTACCCGGAAGCGCCACATGCCGGTCCGGCTGGACCCGGCCACGCGGAACGGGACGACCTTGCCCGATGCGAACACGTCGGGGTTCTTGCGGCCCATTGCGGCCAGTTGCACCAGCACCGACATGCGATCCTGGGTGCCGGGCTGCAGCGCTTCCGACTCGCCGCCCGAAAAGGTGATTTTCTTGGCTTCCGGATCGAAGGTGACTGCCTTGACCCGTTTGTTGCGGGTTTCCTGATAGCGCGCCGGCTGCAGCCCCTGGGGCGTGATCACGCCGCTGCTTTCGAAATTGAAGCTGAACAGGGTGAAGCGGCCGCTGTTGACGAGGCGGTAGGCGTCGCCTTCGCGCTGCCAGTCGAAGTGGCTGTCGACGTTGATCTTGAAGCCCTTGGCCGAGGCCTTCAAGGTGTAGGTCATGGACGACGAATCCGGAACGCTGACGGCGGAAGATGCCGTTGCCGCTCCAGCCGCCGGTGCAGCGGCGGACGCCGTGCCGGACGCGGCCAGCAAGGCAGCGGGCGCCACCAGCAGCGCGGCGGCCAGGGCAACACCGTGGCGCACCAAGGCCCGGCGTGCAAGAGATACGGATTGGGTGATCAAGGAAGCTGTCATGGGCATGAAGACGCCGGTTGGCCCGGCGCCGCCTGTAAGCAAGGGGTTCATCGTACCGGAAGCCTTGCGGCGGCCGGAGAGGCGCAGGCCGCAAGTCGTACCGGTAGAGGCGCGGCCGGGGCCGTGAGTTCCCTGCAAGGTGGCATTCGGAAGTCCGCGATGTCCCGCGCGCGAAGCCCTTCGCGTCTCGCCGGGACCCTGCGCCCAAGCCGGATCGCCGGGCGGCGCATGTTACTGTAAGCGCATCCTGTCGCTCCCTGCCGAACCTGGCCCGTTGCATGCCCCGGCCGGCCGGACTGACGCCCTACTCTTTCATTCACGTCTTATGAAACTCGCCTCTTTGCGCGACGGTTCGCGCGACGGTCAATTGATGGTGGTGTCGCGCGACCTCAAGACCGCGCACTTCGCCACCGATATTGCCCCGACGCTGCAACGCGCGCTGGACGACTGGAATTTTGTCGTTTCCCAATTGCAGGACCTGTCCGACGCGCTGAACACCGGCCGCGCCCGCCATCCCTTCCCCTTCGATCCGTCCAGGTGCGCGTCGCCGCTGCCGCGTGCCTATCAGTGGGCCGACGGGTCGGCCTACGTCAATCACGTGGAACTGGTGCGCAAGGCGCGCAATGCCGAGATGCCGGAAACGTTCTGGACCGACCCCCTGATCTATCAGGGCGGCAGCGACGATTTCCTTGGCCCGCATGACGACATCGTGGTCCCTTCCGAAGCGTTCGGCATCGACTTCGAAGGTGAGATCGCGGTGATCACGGGTGACGTGGCCATGGGCACGCCGCCAAACGGCGCCAGCGACGCCATCCGGCTGCTGATGCTGGTGAACGATGTGTCGCTGCGCAACCTGATCCCAGGCGAGCTGGGCAAGGGCTTCGGTTTCTTCCAGAGCAAGCCTGCCACCGCGTTTTCACCGGTCGCCGTGACGCCCGACGAACTGGGCTCGGCCTGGCGCGACGGCAAGGTGCATCGCCCGTTGACGGTGGAATGGAACGGCAAGGTGGTGGGCAAGCCACAGGCAGGCGAGGACATGGTCTTCAACTTCCCGACGCTGATCGCCCACATCTGCAAGACGCGCAATTGCCGGGCAGGAAGCATCGTCGGTTCGGGCACGGTATCAAACAAGGACAGTTCGGTGGGCTATGCCTGCATTGCCGAAAAGCGCTGTCTGGAGGCCATCGAAACCGGCGCCCCGGTGACCGAGTTCATGAAGTTCGGCGACAGCATCCGTATCGAGATGCTCGACGAGAAAGGCGCCAGCATTTTCGGCGCCATCGACCAGGTGATCGCGCCCCCGGCGCGGCCTGACCCCGCCCCTATCGAGACAAGGAAGAGCGATGATCCCCAGCGGCAATCCTTTTGCGTTCCCTGGCATGCCCGGCGCGGCCCCGTCTTTCGATCCGGGCGCGGCCAATCCGGTCATGCAGAGCCTGGACATGATGCGGCAGGTGTGGGGCAACCTGGGGTCGATGGCGACGACGGCGCCCGGTGGCAATGTGCCGGGGCTCGACGAACTGGACAAGCGGATCACCGACCTGCGCGCGATTGAAAACTGGTTGAACCTGAACCTGACCATGTTGCGCGGGACCATACAGGGCCTGGAGGTGCAACGCGCAACGATCTCGACGCTGCGCAATTTTGCGCAGAACGTCAGCAGTGCCTATCAGGCGCATGGTCCCACGGGCACGTCCGACGCCGACGGGGCCGACCTGCCGCCGCCGTCGCCGCTGGAAATCGTGCTGGGCCTGCGCAAGGCGCCGGGAGCGGCGGCCGATGCGTCGCCCTTCGGCTTCTCGGCCAGCGCCACGCCATCGGCGCCTGGATCGGCGTCCGCGGCGGCACCCGCCGCCGCCACATCGGCTGCGCAGCCCACCGGGTGGCCGCATACGCCTGCGCATATGCCGGCGGCGACGTCCACTCCGGCGTCCACCCCCACGCCGCCGATGTCCGCAGCCACGCCGCCGCCGTCCCCCCAACCCGCGGGACCGTCGCAGCCACAGACGCCTCCCCTGCCGACACGGCTTCGACCGAGGACAGCACCGGTGCCGCGCCGGGCTCGCCGCAGGCCAATGCCTGGTGGTCGATGCTGCAGGACCAGTTCAACAAGATCACCGCCGCCGCCACGCAAGCGGTGCCCGCCGTGCCGGCCATGCCGCCGATGCCGCACATGGATCTGGGCAAGGCCGCCGTTGCCGCGGCGCGCACCGTGTTCGAACCGTCGCGCGCGCCCGATGCTCCCGCCCGCCAGGCGGCCCCGCCGGCTGAACGCCAGGCGCGCCCCGCGCGCACGACCGCCCCGGCGCGCAAGAACGCCAGCAAAAACGCCGCGACCAACGCGCCCGCAAAAAGGCCGCTGGCAAGACTTCCAGGCAGGCGCCCGCGGCCAGCAAGGCACCGGCCAGGAAGGCGCCCGCGCGCGGAGCCCGAGGCAAGGCATGACCACGCAGTTTCCCTGGGCGCATGCCACCCATCCGGATTGGCGGATGGCGGCGTCGTTGTGCCTGGCCCAGATCGAACACGCCAGCCGCACCGAAACCGGGCGGCAGGCGACGCTGGGCTTTCTGTATCTGACCGACCACTTTGCCGAAGCTTCGGACGACATCCTGGCGTTTCTGCGAGAACGCACCGGGATCACGCACTGGACGGGCGCGATCGGCGTTGGCGTGGCGGCCGGGATGGCCGAATACATCGATGAACCCGCCATGGCCTTCATGCTGGCGGATTTTTCGCCGGATGACTTCCAGGTGTTCTCGGGCAAGTCGCGTCCGCCGGCCCGGGATGCACGCACTCCGAACGGCCGGTCCGCCTCGTGGACCGCCCTCGTGCACGCCGACGCCTCGACCCCCGACCTGCCCGAATTGCTGCAGGACATGGCCGGCAAGATTGCGGGGGACACGCTGTTCGGCGGCGTATCCAGCAGTCGTCATGCCAATGCCCTGATTGCCGATGACATTTTTGCAGGCGGCCTGTCAGGCGTGGTGCTGTCCGAAAACATTTCGGTCGAAAGCCGCATCAGCCAGGGCTGCCAACCGATCGGCCCGGTGCATCGCGTCACGGCATCGGCCGGACGGCTGTTGAACCGGCTGGACGACGCGCCCGCCCTGGACGTCCTGCTGCGCGACATGGGCGCCCCGACCGAATGGTCTCCCAGCACCGTGCAAGGGGTTCCAGTGCCCCCGGCCGCGCGCAAGCAGCAGGCAGCCTCCACGGTGCAGATGCTGCAGGGCACCTTCATCGGTTTTGGTGAAGGGGACGCGTTCCTGCGGGGCAACTATCCGGTCCGGCCGCTGGTGGGCGTGGATCCCCATGAACGCGCGCTTGCCATGGGCGCCGAACTGGACGATGCCGACCACGTGGTGTTCTGTCGCCGCGATCGCCATGCCGCGCAGGTCGACCTGATCCGCGCATGCACGGAATTGCGCGAAACCATCGAAACCCGGTACGGCAACATGAACCGCATTCGGGGCGCGTTGTACATCTCTTGCCTGGGCCGCACCGGCACGCTGTTCGGCGGCCCGTCCGCCGAAATGCATCTGGTGCAGCAGCAATTGGGCGATGTTCCCCTGATTGGTTTGTTCGCGAACGGCGAGATATACGGGGACCGCATGTCCTGGTACACCGGGGTGCTGGTGACTTTTCTTTAGTATTGAAGAAAACTGGTCACACTCCTTTCATCCCTTCCTTACTTTTTGTCAGACATACGTCGTTCGGCTTGCATCTGAATTCCGAACCGGCGGGTAGTGTTCGCCAACGCGTACTGCGACGCGTGCAAACGTCACTGATGACAAAGACATAGGAGCGGGAAGATGGCGAAGAATCAGAAGCAAACGGGCCGCAAGGCGAGCCTGGCATCGGCAACCCCATTCAAGCTGGCTGGCGCCGGCATGCTGTGCCTGGCGCTGGTCGCCTGCGGCGGCAGCGACAACGACGACAACAACAATACGCCCGCTCCGACCGCCCCTGGCGACGTCGTGGTCCTGACGGCAGCCGGCCAGCTCGCCACCTTCAACCGCACCGCTCCCCAGACCTTCCTGTCGTCGGTTGCGCTGTCGGGCCTTGCCACGACGGGTGAAACCCTCGTCGGCATGGACTTCCGCCCTGCCGACAATTTGCTGTATGGCATTTCGACCACCGGCGTGATCTATACGATCGATCCGGCTACCGGCGTCGCCACGCGCAAGTCGGCACTGGCGCCTGCCACCGCGGGCGGCGCTGCCGTGGTGTTGAACGGCACCAGCTTCGGCGTTGATTTCAACCCTGCCGCCGACCGCCTGCGTGTCGTCAGCAACACCGGCCAGAACCTGCGCATCAACGTGGATACCGGCGCGACGATCGTTGACGGCATCGTGAACGGAGGCGCAGCGGGCGCCGCCGTCACCAGCGCGGCCTACACCAATTCGTTTGCAGGCACCGGCACCACGACGCTGTACGACATCGACACCGCGAACGACGTGCTGTACGTGCAGAACCCGCCGAACGACGGCACGCTGTCGACCCCGGTTCCGCTCGGCTTCGACGCCACCGCGGCCAATGGTTTCGACATCGACGCCACGACCAACCAGGGATTTGCCGCGCTGACGGTCGGCGGCGTGACCAGCCTGTATGCAATCAACCTGACGCCGGCCGCGGGCGCGCCTGCCGCCACGCGTGTCAATGCGATCGGCGCGGGCACCACCGCGGTGGGCGGCCTGGCCCTGCGCCAGAAGGCTGGCCCGACCATGGTCGGCCTGACTTCCGACAGCCGCCTGGTGAGCTTCAAGCCCGCCACGCCGGGCACCCTGACCAGCAACGTCGCCATCACCGGCCTGGCCGCTGGCGAAACCGTGGTCGGCATCGACCAGCGTCCCGCCGATGGCAAGGTCTACGGCCTGAGCAGCACCGGCCGCCTGTTTACGGTAGTCCCAACCACCGGCGTCGCGACCGTGGTGGCAACGCTGGCCGCCGACACGACCGATACGACAGCGCCCTACACCACCTTCCCGGCAGCAGGCACGACCTTCTCGGTCGACTTCAATCCGGTGGCCGATCGCCTGCGCGTGATCACCAGCACGGGTGCCAGCCTGCGTATCAACGTGGCGACCGGCGCGACGATCACCGACGGCAACATCAACCGCGCGGGTGCGGCCCCTGTGGTGGCGGCTGCCGCCTACACCAACAGCTTCGCGGGCACGACGGCCACGGCGCTGTACGACATGGAACGCACGTCGAACGTGCTGTCGCTGCAGAACCCGCCGAACGACGGCACGCTGGTCGATGTCGGCCCGCTCGGCACGACGCTTGGCGCCCGGGTCGGATTCGACATCGGCGGCGGCGCCAACGGCCTGGCAGTCGCCACGTCGTCGACAACCGCCACCGGCCCGTCGAAGCTGTTCACGGTCAACCTCGCCACCGGCGCCCTGACCGCGCTCACGCCGACCGACGCCAGCACCGGCCTGGTGGGCGGCGCGACCGGACCGCTGCTGACGGACATCGCCGTCGTGTTCTGATGGCATTGCGTTTGGACGCTGCCGCGTTCTGATGCATGATGGAAAATGGCCCGCCCGATGCTTCGGCATTGCGTGGGCCGTTCGTACACAGATCGGAGACTGACCATGGCCTACCCTGCCCGCAAGACCCTTGCACTGCGTGCGGACCCCCGCCGCTATCACATTGCGGGGATGCTGACCGCATTGGCCGCGGCGTCCTTGCTTGCGTGCCAGGCCATGGCGGCAGGGCCGGGAGCGCCAGGCGACGCACGACCGCTGTACATTGCCGACGCGGCAGGATCCTGCCCCAGTTCGCTCAATGTCGACATGCACAAATTGCAGGACGAATCGGTCCAGAATCTGTGCCAATACGCCGGCAAGGTACTGCTGGTGGTCAACACGGCCAGCTATTGCGGCTACACGCGGCAATACGAGGGGCTGGAAAAGCTGTATGCCAAATACCGCAATCGCGGGCTGGTCGTGCTGGCCTTTCCGTCGAATGACTTTGGCCAGGAGGCGGCCGACAAGAGCAAGATCGAAACGCTCTGCTTCAATACCTATGGCGTGAAGTTTCCGATCTTCACGCCTACCCCCGTGACGGGCAACGGGGCCAACCCCTGTTCCGCACCCTGATCAAGACCACGGGGCAAGCGCCCGCGTGGAATTTCCACAAGTACCTGGTCGATCGCAACGGACAGCCCGTTGCTGCGTTCCCAAGCAATGTCGAACCGGAAGATCCCCGCCTGATGCGGGAGATCGAACGCCTGTTGGCACGGCCCACGACATAAGGGTCTCGTCCCAGCGGCGACGGGTCTAGCGGCCCGATCCAGGCACCGCCGACAGATTGGCGGCTTCGCCCGTCAACCGGCGGCGAAAGTCGGCCAGCTTGGCCATGACGGCCTTGCGCTGGGCCGGCGACATGCGCAGCAGCATCTTCTGACCCGACGGCAGCGCCTCGAGGTCGCCATCGACATACTGGTAGCGCACCCAGGGCCGCTGCGACTTCACTTCTCCCTTCACCTCGGTCAGCTGCAATCTGGGCGGCTGGTCGGGCTCGGGCGTCGACAGCAGGCTGTCGATCACCGCGATCAGGCGGTCATTGAAATAGCCCCGGGGATAGCCCAGCTCTTCGTAGGCGCTCTGGAATTGCGGGTACATGCGCACATAGAGCGCGACCGCCTTGTCCGTCGATACGCCCTGGATCACCGACACCAGGGGCTGGTAGCGCGCCGCATTGCTGGCCGACATGATGGACTGGTTATCGCCCGCGCCTTCCACCGTGAAGCGGCCGGGCGTCGGATTGACGGGCCACAATACCGGCGCGGCATGCGCACGCGCCAGGTTGTCGACGGTGGCCACCACGCGGCGGGGAAAGTCAGCCAGCTGCAGGAACTTGACGACCGCGTCACGACCGATGAGCTGCGTCATGGCCACGCCAAAGTCGTTGCCCGGGTCGGCGATCGCCGTATCGGTCGATGGCGGCACCGATTCGATCGGGTACCGCGTTTCGGGCCCGGGCGGCGGCGCCTCGATCGGCGCGTCGGCCAGCGGCGGCGCGTCCGCCGCCTGCTCGATGGCGGGCAATTCGGCAGGCTGGCGCCACCAGAGATAGGCGCCGGCCGCAACCACCGCCAGCAGCAGCGCAATCACGATTCCGGGAAGCTTGCTCATAGGGACTCCAGTCAGTAAGTGCCTATCCTAGCACCGCGAACCCTGGGGCGAACTGCGACTGACACCCTATTTCTGCCGAGAGAGCGTCAGGAAATCGTCTGACATGGTCTTGATCTTTTCCTGGATCCGCGCGCGCTGCGCGGGCGACGCGCTATTGATGAGATCCGACGTCAGGCTGGCCCAATGCTGCAATTGCTTGCGCTGACGTTCGCGTACTCCGGCATCGGCAGGGGTTTCCAGGTCGGCGAAAAACGCCTTCAGCTTGCGGCTGGTTTCGGGCACGCTGGCCGTCTTGCCGGTATCCATGATGTTCAGGAAAGCCGTCTGACGCATGCGCCGCACGGCCAGGCGCTCGGCGCCCGACGGCTCGG
This sequence comes from Pigmentiphaga litoralis, assembly GCF_048632615.1. Classification (GTDB taxonomy): domain Bacteria; phylum Pseudomonadota; class Gammaproteobacteria; order Burkholderiales; family Burkholderiaceae_B; genus Pigmentiphaga; species Pigmentiphaga litoralis_B. The sequence continues at coordinate 3,097,362 of NZ_CP184479.1, read as the reverse complement.
CCTCGTCCGCCCATTTCTCGATCCGCTCGCGTTGCGACGCGTCCAGCTTGCCGAACCAGAACGCGAACCGGTCTTCCATGTCGTCGATGCGGCGCTTGCGCAACTTTGCCGGAGAAATATCGATGTTCTTTTCGGTGAATTCCTTGTTGCTCTCGTCCATCCGGGCGATCACCCGTTTGCGCTGGGCCAGACCAAAACGGGGGAACAGGTCGGCGAAGGCGTCAGCCGCCTTGTCCCCGGTGCGCACCAGTCGCTGGGTGACCTGCTTCTGCATGGCCAGCACCTGCTCGGGCGTAAAGGGCGCGGGGTCGGCAAAGCGTTCACGCGCGCTGAGCAGCAGGCGCGAATACTCGGGCAGTTCTTCGCGGCGATGCCAGGCGATCACCGAGTCGAGACGTTCACGCGCGGGGGCTTCGAGTTCGCCTGACGTATCGAACCAATCGTTCATGCGGTAGGCGATCAGTGTGTCGGCCGAGTTGTAGCCGAGCCGCATGGTGGTGCAGGCACTCAAAGTCAACACGGTCAAAGCGACGAGTACCCAACGTATCATTTTCCCTTCTCCAATGCCTTAAACTGCGACGCTCGTCACTCCCACTTGGATAAGCGCTTCATGCTGAACATCGTCATTCTTGCAGCCGGCCTGGGCAAACGCATGAAGTCGGACCTGCCCAAGGTACTGCACACGCTGGCTGGCCAGCCGATGTTGAGCCATGTGCTCGCCAGTGCCCGCGCCCTGGACCCGGCCCGCATCACGCTGGTGGTCGGCCATGGCGCTGCCACCGTCGAAGCCCGCTACGCCGGCGACGCCGACCTGGCGTTTGCAATGCAATCGCCCCAGCTCGGCACCGGCCACGCGGTGCAACAGGCTGTCCCCACTCTACTGGAAAGCGGCAGTGGCGACGATGTGACACTGGTGCTCTATGGTGACGTTCCGTTAGTGGCCTCCGCCACGCTGCGCACCTTGCTGGACGCCCGTGCAGGGCAAGGCGGGGGTCTGGGCATTCTGACCGTAACGATGCCGGATGCAACCGGTTACGGCCGCATCGTTCGCGATACAGCCGGCGCCGTGACCGCCATCATCGAACACAAGGACGCGTCGCCCGATCAGCTGGCCATTCGCGAGGTCAACACCGGCATCCTGGCGGCGCCCACCGCCGCGCTCAAGCGTTGGTTGAGCGCGCTCAGGAATGACAACGCTCAAGGCGAGTACTACCTGACCGATATCGTGTCGATGGCCGTGGCCGAAGGCATGCCCGTCGCCACCGCCCAGCCCGCGCACGATTGGGAAACGCTGGGCGTCAACAGCCGCGTGCAGCAGGCCGAACTGGAACGGGTCTATCAGCAGGCGCAGGCCGCGCGGCTGCTTGAAGCCGGCGTGACGCTGGCCGACCCCGCGCGCTTCGACCTGCGCGGCCAGCTGAACTGCGGCAGCGACGTGGCGATCGACGTGGGCTGCATCTTCGAGGGCGTGGTCGAACTTGGCAATGGCGTGTCCATCGGCCCGTACTGTGTGCTGCGCAACGTCAAGGTCGGCGCCGGCACCCGCATCGAAGCCTTCAGCCACCTGCACGATGCCGAAGTCGGCGACGTGTCTCGTGTCGGCCCCTACGCGCGCCTGCGCCCGGGCGCCCGCCTGGGCAACGACACGCACGTCGGCAACTTCGTAGAGATCAAGAACGCCACGCTCGACACAGGCGCGAAGGCCAACCACCTCAGCTACATTGGCGACGCCACGGTGGGCGCGCGCGTCAACATCGGCGCGGGCACCATCACCTGCAATTACGATGGCGTGAACAAGCACCGCACAGTGATCGAAGATGACGCCTTCATCGGGTCCGACAGCCAGCTGATCGCCCCCATCCGCGTGGGCCGCGGCGCCGCCATCGCAGCCGGCACGACGCTGACGCGCGATGCGCCGGCCGACACGCTGACCGTGTCGCGGGCCAAGCAGGTCAGCGTGCCGGGATGGAAACGGCCGGTGAAAAAGCCGGCGTGAGCCGGCGGGTCGGAGCGACCCGGCCGCTTCAGACCACTACCCGCGTATCGAACTTGCTTCGATGAATCGAGAAAAACGTCCGCACATTGCGGACGTTGTTCTGTGCGGTAAACGCGCGGTGCACCAGCGCGTGGTACGCCTCCATATCCGGCACCTGCACCATCAGCACGAAGTCCGGACCTTGGGATACGCGATAGCACTGCGTTACGGTGCTTTCCTTCGCCATTGAACGTTCGAACGTCGTCAGGGCCTCGGCGGCCTGCACATCCAGCGTGACCTCGACAATGCCGGTCAGGCCCGCCCCAACCTTCTCGGGCGACACGATCACCACCTGCTTTTCGATGATGCCCTGCTCCATCAGGCGCCTGACCCGCCGCAGGCAGGTGGGCGGCGACACCGCAACCCGCCGGGCGAGCTCGTGATTCGTGATTCCCGCATCATCCTGAAGCAGCATGAGGATGGCGCGATCTACATCGTCCAGCGGAGCTGGCAGCGACTCTGCAGTCAAAAAACCTCCCCTTTATTTCATAAGCGTCCTGCTGATGAAATTTTTGGTCCACCGATATGTACCGTGAAATATATGACGAAACTACGCCGTTATAGGAAAGCATATTTCACGAGGAAAAGCAGAGAATAGCGGCAACGATTACTCCTCATCAAGTGAGACTTCTATGTGCGGCATCGTCGGCGCGGTCGCCCAGCGCGATATCACCCCCATCCTCGTTGAAGGCCTGAAGCGGCTCGAGTACCGGGGCTATGACTCCTGCGGCGTCGCGGTCTACACCGACGGCGAACTCAAACGCACGCGCAGCACGTCGCGCGTCGCCGAGCTCGAAGCGCTCATCGAAAAGGAACACCTGGGCGGCTACACCGGCATTGCCCATACGCGCTGGGCGACGCATGGCGAACCCGCCACCCACAACGCCCACCCGCACTTCTCGAAAGACCGCACCGGCCACAACCGTATCGGCATCGTGCACAACGGCATCATCGAGAACCACGATGAACTGCGCAGCGAACTCGAAGCCGCCGGCTACGCGTTCGAAAGCCAGACCGATACCGAGGTCATCGCCCACCTGATCAATCACGTCTATGACGGCGACCTGTTCCTGGCGGTTCAGCAGACGGTCAAGCGCCTGCAGGGCGCGTACGCCATCGCGGCGTTCTGCCGCGACGAACCGCACCGGGTCGTGGGCGCGCGTCACGGCTCGCCGCTGATCGTGGGCTTGGGCGATGGCGAAAATTTCCTGGCGTCCGACGCCATGGCGCTGACCGGCACTACCGACAGCATCGTGTACCTCGAAGACGGCGACGTCGTCGATCTGCAGCTGTCGCGCACCTGGATCGTGGACATCGACGGCAACCCGGTCGAGCGCCCCGTGCGTGTCGTGATGGCCTATACCGCTGCTGCCGAACTCGGCCCCTATCGCCACTACATGCAGAAGGAAATCTTCGAACAGCCCCGCGCGATCGGCGACACGCTGCAAGGCGTTGAAACGATCACGCCGGAATTGTTCGGCGAAGGCGCCGAAGCCATCCTGGCCGATATCGATTCGGTGCTGATCCTGGCCTGCGGCACGAGCTACTACGCGGGCCTGACCGCCAAATACTGGATCGAGTCCATTGCGTCGATCACGTGCAATGTCGAAATCGCCAGCGAATACCGCTACCGCACCAGCGTGCCGAACCCTCGCTCGCTGGTCGTCACGATTTCGCAGTCGGGCGAAACGGCCGACACGCTGGCCGCCCTCAAACATGCCCGTTCGCTCGGCATGGATAAAACGCTGACCATCTGCAACGTGGCCACCAGCGCCATGGTCCGCGAATGCAGTCTGGCCTTCCTGACCCGCGCCGGCGTCGAGATCGGTGTCGCATCGACCAAGGCATTTTCGACCCAGCTGATCGGCTTGTATCTGCTTACGCTGACCCTGGCCAAGCTCAAGGGCCGCCTCAACGCCGACGAAGAGGCCGACGCCATCAAGGCGCTGCGGCACCTGCCCGTGGCCGTCCAATCGGTGCTGGCGCTCGAACCGCAAATCATTTCCTGGGCGGAAGAATTCGTGCGCAAGGAACACGCCTTGTTCCTGGGCCGCGGCATGCACTACCCGATTGCCCTGGAAGGCGCGCTCAAGCTCAAGGAGATCAGCTACATCCATGCCGAGGCCTACCCGGCCGGCGAACTGAAGCACGGCCCGCTGGCGCTGGTGACGGACCAGATGCCCGTGATTACCGTGGCGCCCCAGGATCAGCTGCTGCAGAAGCTGAAGTCCAACATGCAGGAAGTGCGAGCCCGCGGCGGCCAGCTGTATGTGTTCGCCGACGCCGGCAGCAACATCCGCAACGAGGCTGGCGTGCACGTGATCCGCATGCCCGAGCACTACGGTTCGCTGTCGCCCATCCTGCACGTGGTGCCGATGCAGTTGCTGGCCTATCACACGGCCTGCGCCCGGGGCACGGACGTGGACAAGCCACGAAATCTGGCCAAAAGCGTGACGGTGGAATGAAGACAAAAGGGCAGCGCAAGCTGCCCTTTTGCCTGGAGCATGAGGGTCCAAGCATCCGCACGGCCGCTCCGGCGCTGCCGTCATGGCGGCGATTCGACGTAGGCCTAGGGCCGGTTTCAGGCTCGATCAGTTCAGCCTGAAACCCAACCTCTATCTCGTCTTACATGTAAGCGTTGACACATTTATGACAAACTGCGTCCGGCTTTCGCTGATTTCGGGGGTTGATATCACCCCGATGGATGAGTTTTTAACCTAACTGAACTAATGCTTAGGTGGTAAGAAAATTTCTTACATTACGCAGGGCAATATCGCACCGCAGATATAGTTGGACGGAGAGCATTCAAGACATTCTCCTAGCATACGCCGTTGCGATTACCGCAAATCCGCGACGATCCGGCAGAGCTACTTGGGGAGGTGGAGGGACAGTCGTCATAACAGGCGCTAATCTACATTCCGTGAACGTCATAGCACTTCGGCGAACACTCCACTTGTATCGCTGACAGATCCCCGAGAAAAATGATTGCCATCCAAAAATTCGACGTCGATGACTGGTCCGCCGTGTGGGCCATCATCGCACCCGTGATTCGCGCCGGTGAGACCTTTGCTTACTCGCCCGAAATCAGTGAAGCCGAAGCCCGCAAGCTTTGGGTCGACCAGCCGGTGGCAACCTACGTAGCGAAGAACGAACGCGGTGATGTCCTCGGGACCTACTACCTGACGGCCAATCAGCCCGGCCTGGGTTCTCATGTCGCCAGCTGTGCCTACATCGTTTCCGACCGCGCAAAGGGTCAGGGCGTGGCCAGCCTGATGTGCGAACACTCGCAGCAAATGAGCATGCGCCTGGGTTTCCGCGCCATGCAATTCAACATGGTCGTGGCGACCAACCTGGCCGCCGTTCAACTTTGGCAGCGCCTGGACTTCGAGATCATCGGCACCCTGCCCGATGCTTTCCGCCATGCGTCGCTGGGCTTTGTCGACGCCCACATCATGTACAAACGCCTGGGTGCGCCTGCCAATGACCGCATGGTCATGAGCGGCAACCACGCCATGTCGCCCTGGGCCAGCCTGCCGGCGCCCACGGGTATGCGCCGGGCCCGCCGCGTGGCAGTGCCTTGCACGGCGCGCGTCGTCGTCTCCAGCGGCCATTCGCATTCGTCGGGCCAGCGCCGTCACCGCAGCGACAGCATGGCGCCGCAGGCGGCCGCCATTCGCCGCCGCCGCGCTCGCGATCCCTATCCCTGAACTGACGCCTTAGTCCGGAAGGTCGGCGGTCCCTGCCAGTCGATGCATGGGACAGCCGTTGGCCTGGCTCCGGAAGTCCACCGAGTGCGTATAGGTCGACTTGCGAGCCCGCATCACGCCGCCCAATGGCTGGTGCTCGACCACCCCTTTCCATGGGCCAAAGGCCATGCTGTCATCCACCAGAGCGTGCCGCGCGTCCGTCCATGCGGGTTGAGGTTCGGCCCGGATTGTCGCCACCCGGACAAACGGGCTTTCCTCTTCCGGCCATTCCTTGGACGCATCTTCGATTGGCATGGTTTCCAGATTCGTGCAGAGCTGAACCTGGATTTCCCATTCGGCTGACTGCGTCTCGAAGAACGTCCGCATGGCTTCGCGCAGGCCGTCAGGCTTGTCGTCCAGGTCCACGGGCGCATCTTTGAGGGCGACCAGGGCCGGCGATACCGGCACCACGGCGATCTTGGCGACATACTCGCCGTAGCGCAGCGGCAGCACGGTCGTATAGGTTTCGCCAAGCAAGTGGGTCAGCGGATGTCCCCCCAGGCTTTTGATCGTACCGCTTTCGCCACCCACGGCTTCGATCCCTTTTTCCAGGCCGCGCAGCACGGCGGACAAGGCCTGCTTGAGCCCGGGCGCCTTGTCGGTCGTGCCGGCCAGCATCTTCAGGTTCTTCAGGAACGCCTTGGGCGTGGGCGCGGTGAACGCTTTCGCGTTCTGCATGACGAAGTCCTGCGAGGTCTCGTCTTCGGAACCGGGCAAACGATCGCCTTCCACCCCCAGCACCTTGACTGCCAGCCCGCGCGGCGTGGACACCTTGTCGTTCAGGATGTCACCCGGATTGGTTGAAAAGCGCATCACGACCTCATGCGATCCCGGCGTCTTGAAGATGCCCTGGGCCAGCGTCGCGGGCAGCCCCGCATCGACCTGCAGCACGCCGCGCAACAGCGCATGGCTTTTTGCGTGCACGCTGCGTTCGGCGTGACCGCTGTCTTCATAGACGGTGGCGCTGACCTTGTGCAGGGCATCGGTCAGCCCCTGGATGGTTTCGGCTTCGTCAGGCTCGGGTTGCTCCAGATCCGCGCGGTAGCGGACGGGGTCGGTGGCGGACAGTGCTTGCGGGAAGGTTGCGGCGGTCATCACAGTCTCTTATATGGTTGAGTCAAAGCGCGCAGCGCAATTGATGTTCCCGACCGCAATGCGTGCCTTGCCGGCCGGCGTGCCCATCGCATGCCAGGGGAAGCAGGCGCCAAGGTCGGCCTGGCGTGAGGGTTTGCAAGGATGCCGCCGTCTCACACCGCCAGGAACGCGTAAAAAAGGCGATCGTTGCCGATCGCCTTGGGACTGCCTGCAGGTGCCGTGGGCCGGCGCCTGATGCGCTCAATGCGCCACGGCTTCAGGGCTCAGCACGTCTTCTCCAATGGCGCACCGTACGGCGTCTTCCACCGTGTCGAGCAACACAAACTCGAGCTTTTCGCGGGCTTCCGCCGGCACGTCTTCCAGGTCCTTCGCGTTACGCCGGGGCAGCATGACGGTCTTGATGCCGGCACGCAACGCCGCCAGCGTCTTCTCCTTCAGGCCACCGATCGGCAGCACCTGCCCGCGCAGGCTGATCTCGCCCGTCATCGCGACGTCGGAGCGGATCGGCTTGTCGCTCATCAGGGATGCCAGCGCCAGGTACATCGCCACGCCCGCGCTCGGACCGTCCTTGGGCGTGGCGCCGGCCGGCACGTGCACGTGGATGTCGATCTTGTCCATCGCATCCCCGCGCGCCGCCTTGACCAGAGTCAATGCGGCCTGCACCGATTCCTTCATCACGTCACCCAGTTGACCGGTCAGGATCAGCCGGCCTGTCCCGGGCACCTTGCTGGCTTCGATGAACAGGATGTCGCCGCCGACCGGCGTCCATGCCAGCCCGGTCGCCACACCCGGCACGCTGGTGCGCAAGGCCACTTCGTTGTCGAAGCGTTTGCCTCCCAGAATGCCCGGCAGGTCGTCCGCCGTGATCGTCACGGCCGCCCCTTCGCCTTCGGCCACTTGCATGGCCGTCCGGCGCAGCACCGCGCCGATCTCGCGCTCCAGGCCCCGCACACCGGCTTCCCGGGTGTAGTCACCCACCAGCGACGCGATGGCGTCGTCGGTCACGGTCACCTGTTCCGTCGTCAGGCCGTTGGCCTTCAGCTGGCGCTCGACCAGATAGCGTTTGGCGATCTGGATCTTTTCTTCCTCGGTATAGCCGGGCAGCTGGATGATTTCCATCCGGTCGCGCAGCGGGCCGGGAATCGTGTCGAGCACGTTCGCGGTGCAGATGAACATGACACGCGACAGATCGAAGTCGACGCCCAGGTAGTTGTCGCGGAACTTGTGGTTCTGTTCGGGATCGAGCACTTCGAGCAACGCACTGGCCGGATCGCCATGGAAGCCACCGGCGCCCAGCTTGTCGATCTCGTCCAGCATCAGCACGACGTTGCTGGTCCCGGCACGACGCATCGCCTGGATGATGTTGCCAGGCAAGGCGCCCACGTAGGTGCGGCGATGCCCACGGATTTCCGCTTCGTCATGCAGGCCGCCCATGGCCACCCGCTGGAAGGCGCGGCCGGTCGCGCGGGCGATCGATTGCCCGAGCGAGGTCTTGCCCACCCCTGGCGGACCCGAGAAGCACAGCACCGGGCTCTTGCCTTCCGGGTTGAGCTTGCGCACCGCCAGGTATTCCAGAATGCGCCGCTTGATCTTCGGCAAGCCGAAGTGGTCGTCATCCAGCACCTGGCGAGCCTGGCCGATGTCGATGGCTTCCTGCGGTTCGACCTTCCACGGCAGTTCGGTCAGCCATTCCAGATAGGTACGCACGGACGATGCTTCGCCACTGCCATCGGCCATCCGCTGCAGCCGCTTCAGTTCCTTTTCGGCGTGCTTGTGGATGTCTTCGGGCATGCCTGCGGTATCGATCGCGGCGCGCAGCGCTTCGACTTCCTGCGCCGATTCATTGCCTTCGCCCAGCGCCATCTGGATCTGCTTGAGCTGTTCGCGCAGCATGTGTTCGCGCTGGCGCTCGTCGAACTGCGCGCGCGTCTTGTCGCCGATTTCCTTCGACAGCTTGAGCACTTCGACACGGGCCGACAGCGCGGCAATCACCTTGTCCAGGCGACGTTCGAGATCGAAGGTTTCCAGGATGTCCTGCTTTTCTTCGCTCTTGACGTCGACCAGATTCGCGACCATATCGGCCAGCGCGGCAGGCGAGTCGATGTTGCGCACCACGCCGGCCAGTTCATCCGGAATGTGCGGCAGCAGGCTGATGGCTTCGATCGACCGTTCCTTCAATTGCAGGAAGCGCGCATCGATGTCCCTGCCCTCGCCCTTGGGCTGCTCGACCATGGCGACGCGCGCGACCAGGAAGGGCCATCCTTCCAGGAATTCGAGCACACGAAAACGCGACTGTCCCTGCACCACGAGGTGATGGGTGTCGTCCTGGCCCGTGATGTAGCGCACGATCGGGCCGGCCGTGCCGACCCAGTACAGGTCGGACGGCGACACGTCGGTGGTCATGGGATCGCGCTGCAGCAGGAAGCCCACCTGATGCTCGTTCTTGACGGCTTCCTGCGCCGCGGCAACGGCGCTCGCGCGATGCACGGTCACTGGCGACAGGACGCCAGGAAAGAGCACGGACGCGCGCAACGGAACGATGGCGATCGCGTCGTCGGGCAGGCGCTTGACGGCGCCTTGGGCTGGCGTGGGCGCGGCGGCTGAACCCCCGGCGTGGGGGCCATCTTCACCGGTCCGCAGGTCCTGCATCGGGGAAACATGGATCATGGATTTACCTTTACCTTGGTCAGCGTCAGCAGCAGGCACCCGTCGGCCCATTCAGGGGGAGAAGGGTTCAGTGCGTGGAGAGGCAATGCGATGCGTCGCTCGAAACGGCCGTAGGGAATTTCGATGCGGTGGATGCGTGCCGAACGGGGCGCCGGAAAGCGGCGCACGCCCGACACCGTGATCCCGTCAGGATCGAAACCGACCACGATGCCCGATGCCGGCACGCCCGGCAGGGCGATATGGATCAGCACTTCGCTGGCGGTTTCCACGACATCGACGGGAGGTTCCCAACAGCGGCCTTCAGCCGCCCCGTTCTGGAAGAACTGCCGGTGCAGGCGGTCGGCCTGCTCGAGCAGTGACAGGGCATCGCCCCACATCCAGGAACCCAGGTCTCGTGATCTCATGGCGCTCGTACCTCTTGCGTATAGGCACTACATGGCGATGCGCGGGGGCTTTCAAGTGGGGGCCGACGGATGAGGCAAAACGGCCACACCGCGGCCCCTGTGATGCCGATGCCAGGCATACGGCATGCTGAACGGCGGTGTGCTGACAATCAGCATGCGTTGCATCCGCACACCGACGAGCAGACCTTGCAGGAGGGCCCGCCATGCCCCGCACGACCGAGACGACGACCGCTGGCCGCCACACGGCCCCTCGCGCTTCGAACGCGAAAGGCGTCGCAGATCACGCGCCCGAAGCAAGCGCGCCAGAAGGCACACCCATCGAGATCCTGCCCGACCAGCAGCCTTCCAGGCTGGACGACTGCCGCCGCTGCGCCCTGTGGCATGACGCGACGCAAGGCGTCGCCGGCGCCGGGCCGAAGCACGCGCCATTGATGATGGTGGGCGAACAGCCGGGCGACAAGGAAGACCTGGCGGGCGAACCCTTCGTGGGTCCGGCCGGTGCGATGCTGGACGCGGCGCTGAAAGACGCCGGTGTGCCACGCCACGATGTCTATGTGACGAACGCGGTCAAACATTTCAAGTGGGAGCCGCGTGGCAAGCGGCGCATGCACAAGACGCCCGCGCAAAAGGAAATCGCCGCCTGTCACTACTGGCTCGAGCAGGAACTGGAAGACGTCAGACCGCGGGTGATTGTGGCCCTGGGTGCAACGGCCCTGAAGTCGGTCCTGTCGCAACGTACGGCCACCCTGCAGAGCGTGATCGGCACCGTGATCGACCACGAAGGCCGGCAAGTGGTGCCGACCTATCATCCGTCATTCGTGCTGCGCGCGCCGGATGAGGACACCCGCAAGCGTGCCTATGAGGCGATCGTGGAAGCGTTGAAGGTGGCGTACCGGGCAGCAGGCAAGTGATCCTGGGCCGACAGGGTGGCGTCCGGCCCCGTGACAGGCAGGCACAGGCTGACGATCAGGCCGGGCCCATCATCCCGGTTGCAAGCCGACACCCGCCCCCCATGACGGCGTACGGCTTCGGCCACGATCGCCAGGCCCAGACCGACGCCGCCTGAATTCCGATCCCGCGCCGCCGCCACGCGAAAGAACGGGGCAAAGATGCGGTCCAGATCGGCCTGCGGCACGCCGGGTCCCCGGTCGGCAATGTCGACGCAGACCCAGGCGCCTGCGTGGGCGTGTGCGTGCGCCGATTCCTCTTGTTCCTTCATCGCCACGACCACTTCCGATCCCGACGGCGAAAACCGCAGCGCGTTGCGCAGCACGTTTTCGATCGCGCTGTGCAGGGCAACGGCATCGCCATGCAGACACAGTGGGCGGGAGGCGCGCACGACCCGCACGCCGATCTGACGCGTGCTGGCTTCGAAGCGCGCATCGTCCACCACGCGATCCACGATCGGATCGAGCACCAGCGCATGCAGCGCGCCGGTGCGCGCTTCCAGCGTGGCCGATTCCAGAATGCGGCGTGTCATCTCTTCCAGGAAAGCACACTCGCGCTCGATGCGGTCGAGTTGCAGGGGCAGGCGCTCGCCGCCCCGGCGCGCCAGGCCCAGGGCCACCTGCAGGCGGGCGAGCGGAGACCGCAATTCATGCGAGACGTCGCGCAGCAGTGTTTCCTTCATGGTGATCAGGTCACGGATGCGCGCCGCCATGGTCTCGACATCACGCGCCAGCACGCCGACGTCATCGCGCCGGGTCGACGCCCTGCCCATCGACGGCTGCGTCAGATCGCCCGTGGCCAGCCGCCGCACGCCCGCCTGCAGATCGCGCAGCGGCAGCACCAGGTAGCGCGCCAGGCCATAACAGACCAGACCGCTGACGGTCAGCGCAAAGATCAGCAACAGCCAAGGCAGATTCGGATGGCCAAAGTCGCCGAAGCCGGGGGTGAACAGGGGATCGAAGATGAGTTCGTAGTGGGTGCTGTCGCTCAGGTAGAGCCGGCGGATGTTCCACCATGCCTGCCGATGCGCGGCACGCAGTGTCGATTCGGGTTCCATGCCTTCGACATAGCCGGGGTCATCGACGTAGCGTCGCACGGTCCGGGCGCGGTAGGCCTTGATGCGGTCATCGGCCAGTTCCGACAATTCCCGGGACAGCAGGTCGTCGTTGCGTCTGTCAACGATATAGACCGCCAGCATGGGGTGTTCGTTTTCGGTGTCGCGGATCCATGCGCGCAGGCCGGGCAGCCCGTCGGCCAGGGCAATCGCACGCGCCTCGGTCGCCAGCGCCGACGGATCGATGGCTGCCAGGGCCTCGCTGCGGCCGGCTTCGGCACGGGACATCACGACGATCACGCCCGTCACGATCAGGCCCATCGCCAGCCAGAAGCAGATGACGATGCGCAGGAACAAGGAATTCACGCCGATGGCCCGGGAATGGCGGTCCCCGCGGTCAGCACATAGCCGAAGCTGCGCAGTCCGCGGATCTCGGGCACCGATGCGTCGGGCGCATTGGCCAGATCGGCGGCCCGGCGCAATTTTCGGCGCAGATTGCTGACGTGCGTATCCAGGCTGCGGTCATAGGCTTCCAGGCTGCGGCCCAGCGCCAGTTCGGTCAGGTGTTCACGGCTGACCGGCGTGCCGGCCTGCCGCGCAAGCATGTCCAGGACCCGCAGTTCGGCCGCGGTCAGGCCCAGGTCCATCCCGGCCAGCGTCGCGCGCTGCGACGACGGCACGACCCGCAACAGTCCGATCACCGTGGCGTCGGGCTCCACGGCAGCGTCACGCAAGGGCGCCTGCGTGCGACGCATGACCGCGCGGATACGCGCCATCAATTCCAGCGGGTCCACGGGCTTGCACAGGTAGTCATCGGCGCCCAGTTCCAGACCCGAGATCCGGTCGGCCGGCGCGGTGCGCGCCGTCATCATGATGACCGGCACCTGCGACCGCCGCCGCAGTGTCTGCAGCAGTTCGAAGCCATCGGCGCGCGGCAGCATGACGTCCAGCACCACCAGGTCGAAAGGCTGCTCCAGCAGCAGACCCAGCGCCGCCACGCCATCGTGCGCCAGCGTGACGGCGTGCGCCTCGTCGCTCATGAACTCCACCAACATCTGCGCCAGTTCAACGTCGTCTTCCACCAGCAGGATGGACAGCGGCGCGGCGGGGGACGGCCTGCCGTCGGGCGGAGCGCAGACGCGGGCGGCCAAACCGTCCGCAGCATTGCCTTGCCCAGACGCGCCGACGAATTGTGGCCTGAGTGCGACGGGAAAGGAAAGAGAGGCGCGAGTGGACATCAAGAAGTCAAAAGATAGCCAAAGTTGGGAACCTGCCGAACAGACAGCGCCCGTGAAACCTTATAGTAAATCAGGTTAGCAACCATTCTCATTTAGATCCATAGGTAACGTCGGAATCCCCGCATTTTTCAAGAGTTGTCGCATGCCCTCCCCTGTGCTCCGTTTCCCCACCCCTTCCTGCCTGACTGTCGCCCTTCTTGCTGCCTTCGCCAGCCCCGCCCTGCATGCCCAGACTGCGTCACCCAGCCCTGTCACGCTCGACAGTGTCGTCGTGTCGGCGTCGGGCTTCGAGCAGGACATCAAGGAAGCGCCTGCATCCATCACTGTCGTGACCAAAGAGGAGCTGGACAGCGGCGCCTTTCGGGACCTGACGGACGCCCTGCGCAATGTGGAAGGCGTCAGCGTGACCGGAGCGGCCGCGCAGCAAGGCGGGGGCGGCTACGACATCAGCATTCGCGGCATGCCCGGCGCCTACACCCTGATCCTGGTCGATGGCCGCCGGCAGAATACGCGTGAAGCCCGCACCAACGGCAATGCCGGTTACGAAGCCGGCTGGATACCGCCACTGGAGGCGATCGAGCGGATCGAAGTGATTCGCGGCGCCATGTCGTCGCTTTACGGTTCCGACGCCATGGGCGGCGTGGTCAACATCATCACGCGCAAAGTCGCCAAGAAATGGGGCGGCTCGGTCCGCGTCGAAGGCACACTGCAGGAACGGTCGGCATCCGGCAATTCGGGCGGCACCAACTTCTACCTGAGCGGGCCGATCAAAAACGACCTGCTGGGCCTGGCCCTGTTCGGCGGCTACTTCAACCGCGCCGAAGACGAGATCCTGTACGGCTTCAACCGCGCCGAGAACACGAATTTGAACGGCCGCCTGTCGCTGACGCCGAACAAGAACCACGACATCGTGCTCGACCTCGGCCGCAGCCGGCAGGACGTGTCCTACCACCGTGGCGAATCGGTCACCGCCACCACGGCGTCGGGACGCAGCCTGAACCAGCGCGACAACATCGCGCTGACGCACACGGGCCGATATGGTGATCTGGGCACGTCCACCGTATCGATCTACCAGGAAGAATCCTATCGCCGCAATTTCGACCTGGAAACCGGCGCGGTGCCGGCGTCGCCCAACAAGCTGCGCAACACCGTGCTCGACGGCAAGTGGACCCTGCCGCTGGGCAACCACCTGATGACCGTAGGCGGGCAATACCGCAAGGAAGCCTTCACCGCCAACAACTACGTGGGCCGCGAGTGCATCCGCACCAATCCCGCCGACCCGTTTTTCAACTGCGTCGCGCCGGGCACGCCGAACAATGGCAGTTCCTATCGCGCGATCAACGTGGCGGATTCCAAGCTGTCGACGGTGATCAAGGCCGTGTTTCTGGAAGACGAATGGCGCCTGACCGACAACCTGATCCTGACGGGCGGCGTGCGGCTCGACGACCATGAAATCTTCGGGCGCGAAGTCTCGCCGCGGGCCTATGCGGTCTACAACCTGAACGACGAATGGACGGTCAAGGGCGGCGTGTCGAAGGGCTACAAGGCGCCTTCCGCGCGCGACATCCTGCCAGGTTACGCGCTGTCGTCAGGGGGCGGCAATGGCGGCGGTTCCATCGTGATCCGGTCCAACCCCGATCTGCAGCCCGAAACCAGCATCAACCAGGAAATCGGCCTGCAGTACGGCAAGCGCGGCGGCGTATCGGGCGGGGTCACCCTGTTCAACAACGACTTCAAGAACAAGATCACTGAAGTGACGTTGCCGGGCGTGGTCGATCCGAACTTTCCGGGCGCCACCATCCGTTCGCGCGTCAACGTCGGGGCCGCCGTGATGCGCGGCGTCGAAGCCAATCTGAAATGGCCGGTGACCCGCACCGTGTCGTTGCGGGGCACGTACACCTTCATCCGGTCCAAGATCACCGACGACCCCGTCAACGGCCAGACCGGTCTGCAACTGGCGGGCACCCCCAAACAGGTGCTGAGCGCGACGGTGGAATGGAAGCCCAACGATCGCGCGACCGGCTGGACGCGCCTGCTGGCCTACGACCAGCAGATGAAACTGAACCGCACCAGCGCCGTGCCGACGATCTCCCCGGGCTATGCGCAGGTAGACCTGGGCGGCTCGTACAAGTTGACGAAGGCAACGACTCTGAGCGCCGCGATCTACAACCTGGGCGACAAGCGCCTGGACTACGACGTCGCGAACCAGTACATCGACGGCCGCCGCTTGTGGCTGGCCATGAATATGACCTTCTGACATGACGACGCCTACCGCCACCGACACCGGCGCTGCGCCGGTCCTGCTTCCCGCTGCGACGGGGGATGCCAGCGCGAAGGCCCCGGCGCGGGTCCGGCGGCCGGCGCCGCCGGTCCTCCAATACCGCCTGCGGATCGCGTCGCGGGCCGCGGCGGCGATCTTCGGCGGCTATGCGCTGGGCGCCAGCACGGCCACCGTGCTGGCCGCGGTACTGCCGCTGCCGCGCGTCGACGCTGTGCTGCTCACCACCATGCTGGCCTTCCTCGTGCACGCTGTTGCCGCGATGTGGGCCTTTCGCTGCACCAGCATCACACGCTTGTGGATGGGCCTGCTGGCGCCGTCCGCCGTCTGCTGGGCCATTGCCCACTACGTTCTTTGACAGGGTCGCGCCATGCGCATCGATGGGAAATCCGAAGGTCTGCGGCAGGCGATGTCGTGGTTCCACACGTGGTCCGGCCTGCTGCTTGGATGGCTGCTGTATGCCGTCTTCCTGACCGGCACCCTGAGCTTTTTCGTGGATGAAATCAACGCGTGGATGCGCCCTGAGCTGCACCGTTCCGTGCCGCAACCCGACACGGCGCAACGCGCGCTGGACGGCATGGCGCGCCTTGCGCCCGATGCAACCACCTGGACCCTGGGCCTGCCTACCGAACGGCAGAACGCCGTCGAAGCGTCATGGCGCAAGCCCGGCGCGGCGGCCGGCCGCGCAGGTACCGAACGCGCCATGCTCGACGCCGCCACCGGCGATCCGATCACCGTGCGCGACACCCGGGCCGGCAGCTTTCTGTATCGCTTCCACTTCGAACTGCACGCCATGCCGCGCGTGTGGGGGCGGTGGATCGTGGGCATCGCGACCATGGTCATGTTCGCGGCGATCCTGAGCGGGGTGGTCACGCACAAGAAGATCTTCATCGACTTCTTCACCTTCCGCCGCAACAAGGGCCAGCGTTCGTGGCTGGACGCGCACAACGCCACGGCCGTGCTCGCGCTGCCCTTGCACATCGTGATCACGTTCAGCGGTTTGCTGTTGTTGATGAACATGCTCATGCCCTTCCCGAAGGATGCGGTCTACCGAGGCGACAACGCGGCGTTCTTTGCCGAGTTTCGCGGGCAGGCGCCGGCGGCGCAGGGTCAGTCAGGTCAAGGAAGTGGGGGCCAGGCAGGGAATGGCGATGCGCGTGGCGGTGAAGCGGGTGGTGGTCAGGGTCGGGGCGGCGGTGGCCGGCGTGGCAACGCGGCCGTGGCTGACGGCCCGATGCCCCTGACACCGATCGCCCCGCTGATGGCGCAGGCGCAGGCGGCCTGGCCCGGACGCGAGGTGGGCGCCATCGTGGTCACCCGCCCTGGCGCCCCGGGCGCGCGCATTGAATTGCGCGAAGACGGCGGCCGCAAGCTGACGGAACGTGGCGGCAGCCGCAAGCTGGTCTTCGATGGTGGCAACGGAAGGCTGCTTGAGCAGGACACGCCGCCACCGCCTTCTGCCATTCGCGCGACCTACAACGTCATGACCAGCCTGCACCTGGGCCGCTTTGCCGGACCCGCCATGCGATGGGCGCTGTTCATCGGCGGAATCATCGGTACGCTGATGGTTGCGACCGGCATGGTGTTGTGGGTCGTCAAACGCCTGCCGGAACGCCGCAAGCTGGGCGCCACGCCGCGCGGCCATCGGCTGGTCGAAGTGCTGAATGTGGCCGGCATTGCCGGCTTGCCGCTTGCCATCGGCGCCTACTTCCATGCCAACCGGCTGATAGACCCCACCTTCGCCCAGCGCAGCGCCTGGGAAATCAACACGTTATTCATCGTGTGGCTGGTTTGCCTGGTCCACGCCGCGTTGCGGCCGCATCGCAGCGCCTGGCGCGAACAGTTGACGCTGGCTGCGGGGCTTTTTGTGTCCCTTCCAATATTGAACGCGCTCACGGGCGGCGCGGGCCTGAGGGTCAGCATCCCGGCTGGCTTGTGGGCGGTCGCTGGCGTGGACGTGGCATGTCTGGTGATCGGCGCCTTGCTGGCCTACGCCGCATACCGCCTGCGTGGCGGCGGCAAGGGCACGGTCCTGGCAAAGACGCCGCGGCGCAAGGCTGACGGCGCGCGACGCAGCGCGGATGACGGCGCCTCATCAAGCCGGCCAGACGCGGGCCCGGCTTCCGCCAGCGACCCCGCCATGGCGCGGACCGCCACGGCGGCATCGGGTGCCTTGCAGCGTCCCCCTGGCCGGACGGAGGCACTGCCGGGAGCCGCATCATGAACGGACTGGCGACCCTGCTGCTGTCCTACTCGGGTTTTGTCGGGCTTGCCTTGGCGATGGACCGGCATCAGGAACAGGCGGAACTGCCTGCCCTCGATGGCCGCCGACGGATCGGCTGGCGTGTGCTTGGCTCGTTGCTGCTGGTGCTGGCGCTGATGGCGGCGATTCAGGCCGAAGGCACCTCGGTCGGCATCAGCTTCTGGCTTGGCATGCTCAGCATTGCCGGCATCGCCTGCGCCCTGATGTTCAGCTATGCCCCGCGACGCGTGCTGTCGTCAGCGGCGATCATTGGCGGGGCGGGAGTGCTGGCCTGGCTGAATGGATATGCGGGATAAGGCAGGCAATCCCACCGGCTGGCGGTTGCGGGTCATGCCGTCGTTGCGGGTCATGCCTTAGTTGCGGGTCATGCCTTAGTTGCGGGTCATGCCTTAGTTGCGGGCCATACCGCGGGCCGGGCATGACGGGGCCGGCATCCGCCCTGCCTTTACGCCGTCACGGCATCGACACCCACCCACCACGCCTCCCCCGCATGCGGCGCGCCGATCGCCACGGCCTCCCCCATACGCGGCGTGGTGACCTGCACGCCGTGTTGCTTGCCCAGGGCCACGATCCGGTCGTACGGTTCATGCCAGTCGTGGAAGGCTAGGTCGAAGGTCCCGTTGTGGATCGGCAGCATCCATTTGCCGCGCAGGTCCAGGTGCGCCTGCAGGCTTTCTTCCGGCTGCATGTGCACGCCCGGCCAGCGCGCATCGTAGGCGCCTGTCTCCATCAAGGTCAGGTCGAACGGCCCATAGCGTTCCCCGATCTGGCGAAAGCCGGCCGAATAGCCCGTGTCACCACTGAAGAACACTCGCGTATCGCCATCCACGATGATCCACGACGCCCATTGCGTGCGGTTGCCATCGCGCAGGGTGCGGCCGGAAAAGTGCTTGGCCGGACCCGGCACGAAGCGGATGCCATCCACGTCGGTCTCTTCCCACCAGTTCAATTGCCGCACCTTGTCTGCCGGCACGCCCCAGGCAATCAGCCGGTCGCCCACGCCACGCGGCGTCAGGAACACGTCCGTTTTCGGCGCCAACGCCTGAATGCTGGCGTAATCCAAGTGGTCATAATGGTCGTGCGACAGGATCACGCCACGCAATGGCGGCAGGTCCTTCATGGCGATCGGCGGCGCGTGGAAACGCTTCGGGCCGGCCCACTGGACAGGCGACGCGCGTTTCGAAAACACCGGGTCGGTCAGCCAGAACCCGCCACGCAGCTTGAGCAGCAGCGTGGAATGGCCAAGCCGGTACACGGTGTGGTCGGGCGCGGCCAGCAAGGCAGCGGCTGTGAGGGCATGGACCGGAATCCTGCCCGACGGCCGGGTGGTACGAGGCTTGGCAAAGAACACCTTCCACATCAGCTTGAGCGTGTTGAACAGCCCCGCCTGCACCGGGCGCTGCGGAACCCGCGCGCGCAAGGCGGCGAGCGGGGAAACGACGGAAGACGGGGTATCGGACATGGACGGAACAGCTCCGGAAAGAGGGATGTGTCTGCTCAAAGTACACTGTACGGTGTAGTTTTATCGAGTGTAGAGAACGCTGCGTGAAAAGTAAACTGGTCAGTGTAAGATTTCAGCCCGTTCTAAATGACACGATTCCGCCAGCGAACGTTCCCCGATGACCGAAGCCCCACGCCTGACCGACCGTAAACGTGACGCCATCCTGGCGGCCGCCATTTCCGAATTCCGTGCCAACGGGTTCGAAGCCACCAGCATGGACCGGATTGCCACACGGGCAGAAGTGTCCAAGCGGACCGTCTACAACCACTTTCCCAGCAAGGAAGCGCTCTTTGCGGACATCCTGGTGCAGCTGTGGAACGTGAGCGCGCCCGAGCGGGAACTGGCCTATCGCAACGACGTGCCGCTGCGCGATCAGTTGCAGGAACTGCTGGCCGCCAAACTGCGCATGCTGAATGACACGCACCTGTTGGACCTGGCCAGGGTAGCGATCGCAGCCGCCATCCATTCGCCCGAGCGGGCGCAAAGCATGGTGGCGCGATTGGGAGAGAAGGAAGAAGGCCTGCTGGTGTGGCTGCGCGCCGCTCAGGACGATGGCAAGTTGCGCGGCGCCGATCCCGTGTTCGCCGCGCAGCAGTTGCACGGCATGCTCAAGACCTTCGGTTTCTGGCCGCAGGTCACCATGGGCGAACCGCCGTTGTCGGCGGAACGGCAGCAGGTCGTGGTGGCGACCACGGTCGACATGTTTCTGGCGAGATATGACCGTGCAGAGCGTGGCTAGCGCGATCCGCCCAGGCTGATCACGCCGCGCCGCCCTCGCCCGCCCTCTTGGCCCGGGCGATGACGGCGGTCACCTCCCTTGCCGCCAAGCCACCGGCGAGGGGCCGCTTTCCCGCCGGCCGCCCAAATACATAAGGTCCAGCTTATCTTTGATAGATAAGCCCGACCTTATCAATCCAGGCTGATCTTCAGGTCCTTGATCAGCTTGTGCCAGATCGCTGTCTCTTTCTGGATCAACGCGGCGTATTCCTGCGGGGTGCCGCCCACGGGTTCCACGCCGAATTCCACGAGTTTCTTGCTGACGGCGGGGGTGTGGATCGCGGCGGACACGTTCTTTTGCAGCGTGGCGATGACGTCGGGCGGGGTACCGGCCGGCGCCACCATGCCGACCAGCGCGGCGGCTTCGACACCGGGCACGCCAAGTTCGGAAAAGGTCGGCACATCGGGCAGTTGCGGCAGGCGGGTGGCGTTGGCCACCGCAATCGGGCGCACCTTGCCTCCCTTGATGAACGCATTGCCCGCGGCAAGGTCGGTCATCATCGCCGCCAGTTGGCCGCCAGCGACGTCGACCAGCGCCGGTGCGGCGCCTCGGTAAGCGATGTGCAGCATGCGCAAGCCGGCACGTTCCTTCAGCAGTTCCATGGCAAGGTGATGCGGACTGCCCGCCCCGGCCGACGCATAGCTGAACTTGCCAGGCGCGGCCTTGACCTTGGCCATGAAATCCTTGGCGTCCTTGATGTCCGTGGTCTGGCCGACGACCAGGATCATGGGGAAGCGGCCCATCAGGCTGACGGGCGCCAGGTCGCGCAGCGGGTCGTAGCTGAGCGACTTGTACAGCGCCGGGTTGAAGATCAGTGTGCCATTATCGGCCGACAGCACGGTCGTGCCATCGTGCGGCGCGCGCACGGTTTCCACGGCGCCGATCGCGGTGTTGCCGCCCGGACGGTTGTCGACGACAACCGTCTGCCCGGTGTTCTCCGCCAGTTGCGCGCCGATGGTCCGGGCCAGGAAGTCCGACCCGCCGCCCACGGCGTAGGGCACGATCCAGCGCAGGGGCTTCGCACTAGGGGCCTGCGCCCATGCGCTGCCGGCCAGGACCCATCCTGACGCAAGTACCGACGCGGACAAAGCCAGCTTGATGAACGTTTTCACAGGTGTCTCCGAATATTGTTGTGGATCGAACTGGGGGCTGGATCAGCTCTTGATGGGATGCGCAGGCAGGATCGTGCCAGTGCAGGTACCGAACCCGACGCGATATCCATCGCCCTGGCACCAGCCGGTCAGGATCAGTTCATCGCCATCTTCAATGAAGGTGCGGGTCTCGCCACTGTTCAATGTGATCGGTGTCTTGCCCCCTGCCGTCATTTCCAGCAAGGAGCCAAGCGAGTCCGGCGTCGATCCGCTGATCGTGCCCGACCCCATCAGGTCGCCGACCCGGGTGTTGGTGCCGGACACGGTGTGATGCGCCAGTTGCTGGGCCATGGTCCAGTACATGAACTTGAAGTTGGTGCGCGCCAGGGTCGTGGCCGCACTCTGGTTGGCCGGCCGGATCGCGGCTTCCAGGTGCAGGTCGAACGCGTGGTGGCCGTCGTGCCGCAGGTAGTCCAGCGGCACCGGGTCCTGCGCAGGCTGCGCGCAGCGGAAAGGCTCCAGCGCATCCATCGTGACCACCCAGGGGGAGATCGTCGTTGCGAATCCCTTGGCGTTGAAAGGGCCCAGCGGCACGTACTCCCAGGCCTGCAGATCACGCGCGCTCCAGTCGTTCAGGAGCACCATGCCGAAGATGTGGGACTCGGCATCCTGGCAGGCAATGGGATCGCCCAGGCCGCTCGGCACACCCACGAAAAATCCGGTTTCGAGTTCGATGTCGAGCCGAAGGCAGGGCGAAAATACCGGACGTTCCTGATCCGGCTTCTTGATCTGGCCATTCGGACGGCGCACTGGCGTGCCGCTCACGATCACCGACGAGGCGCGGCCGTTGTAGCCGATCGGAATCTCGAGCCAGTTCGGCATCAGCGCGTTCTTGGGATCGCGGAACAGTGCGCCCACATTGGTTGCATGTTCCCGCGACGAATAGAAGTCGGTGTAGCCAGGAATGTCGACGGGCAAGTGCATCGTGGCCTGCGACTGCGGCACCAGGGCCGTCTGCCGCAAGGCCACATCATCGCGCAGGGTCGCGTTGTCGTCGGACAGCAGTTGCGTCAGTTGGCTGCGCACGCTGCGCCACACGTCGCGGCCCGCTGCCATGAAGGGATTGAGCGTGCGCTGCGCAAACAGTCCGGCGGGTGCGTTCAACAGGCCACGCGCTTCCAGCACCGACAGATCGAGGATCTCGTCACCGATCGCGACGCCGACGCGGGGGTCGGCCGACGCCGCGGAAGTAAACACGCCGAACGGCAGGTTCTGGATCGGGAAGTGAGAGTCCGCGCGATGGGCGGATGGCACCCAGCTTTTCTGATGGGCGGCGGGTGGGGTGGCGGTCATGGAGTCTCCGGGTTGAAGTGCCGTGTCAGGTCCTGCCAGCACTGGAAGTAGTTGGCTTGCAATTGCGACGACGCCAGCGCTCGCTGGGTCGGCTTGATCAGGGTGCGCGTCTCGAACATGAACGCCATCGTATCGCCTACCTTGTGGGGCGAGCGGGTGTCGGCATTCGAGGCCTTCTCGAACGTGCCGGCGTCCGGGCCGTGGCCCGACATGCAGTTGTGCAGGCTTGCGCCGCCCGGCACAAAGCCTTCGGCCTTGGCGTCGTACGCGCCATGGACCAGGCCCATGAATTCACTGGCCACGTTGCGGTGGAACCAGGGCGGCCGAAAGGTATCTTCGGCCGTGAGCCAGCGCGGCGGGAAGATCACGAAGTCCAGGCTGTCCACCCCTGGGGTGTCGGTAGGCGCATGCAGCACCAGGAAAATCGATGGATCCGGATGGTCGTAAGTGATCGAACCGATCGCATTGAAGCGGCGCAGATCGTATTTGTAGGGCGCGTAGTTGCCATGCCAGGCAACCACGTCCAGTGGCGAATGGCCCAACCGCGCGCGCCACAGCAGACCGCCGAATTTGGCGACCAGGTCGAACTCGCCTTCCACGTCTTCATAGGCGGCGTGGGGTGTCAGGAAGTCGCGGGGATTGGCCAGGCCGTTGGACCCGATCACGCCGAGGTCGGGCAAGCGCAGCAAGGCGCCAAAGTTCTCGCACACATAGCCGCGCGCATCGCCATCGGGCAGCGTCACCCGAAACCGGCAGCCGCGCGGGATCACGGCGATTTCCTGCGGCTCGATCGTGAGGCGGCCCATTTCGGTATCCAGCACCAGCCGCCCCTGCTGCGGCACGATCAGCAGTTCGCCATCCGCGCTGTAGAAGAAGCGCGTCATGGACTGATTGGCGGCATACAGGTGGATGGCGCAACCCTCCATGACGTCGGCGGACCCGTTGCCTGCCATCGTAACCAGGCCGTCCACGAAATCCGTTGGCACGTCGGGCATGGGCAGCGGATCCCACCGCAACTGGTTGGGCGGCGTGGGCGGCACGCGGCCAAAGTCACTGACCAGGCGGCCGTCGTCAGGCAGAGGCTCGAACGGCAAGTGCACCGCGGCAGGCCGGATCCGATAGAGCCAGGACCGGCGGTTGTGGCTGCGCGGTGCGGTGAAGGCCGTGCCCGACAGCTGCTCGGCGTACAGACCGTACGGCGCGCGTTGAGGCGAGTTGCGGCCTATGGGCAAGGCGCCCGGCAGCGCCTCGGTAGCGAATTCATTTGCGAAGCCCGACATGTAGCCGGCGTCGGTCGGGGTCGGTAGGGATGGCGAGTTCATGAGCATCCTTGATGAGATCAGCCTTGCACCCGCGCCGGCACCCGCAGGAAGCCGCGAAAGCGGGCGCGGCCGCCGCGTACCGGGGGCGCGGTCAACGTGTAATCCGGAAAACGCGCCAGGAAACGCGATATCGCGATCGCGCCTTCCAGCCGCGCCAGCGACATGCCAGCACACTGATGAATGCCGCTGCCAAAGGCCAGGTGCCGGTTGGGCGACCGCGCGATATCGAAGCGGTCCGGATCGGGAAACTGTTCGGGATCGCGGTTGGCCGCGCCGATACAGAGCGTGACCGACGTGCCGGGTGGCAGCGTCACGCCGCCGATCTCGACGGTTTCGGTGGTCATGCGGTTGCCCAGCTGATTCGAACTTTCGAACCGCAGCACTTCTTCGATCGCGGGCTTGATCAGGTCCGGCTCGGCAATCAACCGGGCTTTCTGGTCCGGATAGTGCGCCAGCGCGACCAGTCCATTGCCGATCAGATTGGTGGTGGTTTCATGCCCGGCATTGAGCAGGAATACGCAGTTGTGCAGCAGCTCACCCGACGTGAGCCGTTCGCCATCGGGTTCGCCTTGCAGCAGGCGGGTCAGCACATCGTGCTCGGGATCGCCGGGCGACGCGCGGCGCTGCGCGATCAGCCCGTCCAGATAATCCAGGAACTGGCGCAGTGCCGCATTGCCTTCCTGTGCCGCGGCCGGCGTCACCACCGGTTCCAGCGCGCCCAGGATGGCCAGCGACCAGTCGCGCAGCGGCTCGCGTTCATCGTGCGGCACGTCGAGCAAATTGCCGATCACCTCGACCGGAATGGCCGCGGCAAAGTCTTCGATCAGGTCGACCTCGCCCTTGGCGGCCATGCGGTCCAGCAGCGTATCGACCAGACGGATCAGACCGGGCTCCATGCCCGCAATCGCCCGCGGCGTCAGTGCGCCCGCGATCAGCCGGCGCACGCGGGTGTGCAGCGGCGGATCGTTGAATACCAGGCTGGTGGTGTGATGCTCGAACAGCAGCGAATCGCCAAACTTGGGTTTGAACTCGACCTTTTTGTCGCTGCTGTACACCTTCGTGCTTTTGTAGGCCGCGATCAGATCGGCATAGCGCGTGAGGAAGACCCCGCCGCCCGGCAGCTGTTTGACCGGAGCGTGTTCACGCAGCGCGTGATAGGTCGGAAACGGGTCGTCGTAGAACGCCGCCGGCAGGCGGGCCAGGTCGAAGGTATCGGCCAGCGCGCGCGAGTCCGCGGCCAGGCTGGGGAAGTTGCTGTGCATGTCTCGTCACCACGTCCTGGTGTTCGTCGATGGGTGCGCCGCTGGCAGGCAGCAGCTTACTTCTGACGTAATCGGTTTACGGCAAGAGTAATTTCAAGGGCGCGGCAGGGTCAAGCCGAATTACGCATGGCGTGCTAGAGTTACGCCAGACGTAATCAATGAAAGCCGACTCATGACTTCCGACACCAGCACCGAACTGCGCGGGGCAGGCGGCGTGCAAGCCCTGGAAACGGGCCTGTCCGTGCTCGACGCCTTTGCCGGTTTCGTTCGCCCGGCCATGCTCAAAGACATCGCCCAGGCCGCGTCCATGCATCCCGCCAAGGCGCATCGCTACCTGGTCAGCTTCATCAAGTTCGGGTATGTCGAACAGGACGCGCATGGCCGCTACAGCCTGGGCCGCAATGCGCTGCGCATGGGGCTGGCCGGGCTGGCTCAGGTCGACGCGATCCGGCTGGTCACGCCGCTGCTGGATGAACTGAGCGTCACGGTCGGCGAAACGGTGCTGGCGGCGGTCTGGGGCAACCGTGGGCCGACGGTGGTGCAATGGCGCGACTCGCCGCATCCGGTCACCGTCAATGTGCGGCCCGGGTCCGTCATGCCCTTGCTGGCGTCCGCCACGGGGCGCGTCTTTGCGGCCTTTCTGGACCCGGCCCTGACGGCGTCGTTGATTGCGGATGAACTCAAGGAACGCAAGGCTGCCCGGGTCAAGCGTTTTCCGGAAACCGCCAAAGAGGTGAAGGCGCTGACGCGCACGGTGCGCGACAGCCATGTAGGTGTGGTGATGGGGGACCTGGTGCCCGGCATCAATTCGGTCAGCGCGCCCGTGTTCGATCACGATGGCCGCCTGGTGCTGGCCATTACCGCGCTGGGCAACGATGCCGTGTTCGATGCCGATCCGTCAGGCCCCATTGCCGATGCCGTCCGCCAGGCCGCCCGAACCTTGTCGGACCGGCTGGGGCATGGCGTGCTGCCGGCCGCTTAGTCGCGCAACGGCCCGTCCAGACGGCCGTGCAAGCGCCCGTCCGGCACGTCCCGCAACAGGCGGCCCAGATGGCCGCTGTTCGCAAAGCCGAGTTCGGCGCTGACCTGCGCCAGCGGCGCGCCAGCAGCCAGGTGGGCGCGCGCGGCGGCCGCAAGCAACGACCGCCGCACCGCCACCGGCGTCTGACCGAACTCGGCCAAACACGCCCGCTGCAATGTTCGCAGGGTCACGCCCAACCAGGATGCCGACTCGGCAATCGCAGGCAGCGCGCGGCCATCGGCCAGCCGGGCTTGCAGCAGGTCCCGCCACCGGTTGGCAAGCCCGGCTGGCGCGGCCGCCTGCGCAGGCTTGACGCGGCTGCTCGCCAATTGCGCGATCAGGGCCTGCACCAGCCCGGGGGCAGCATGGGCCGACAGCGCCGGCATCCACAACGCGTCAAGCATGGCCTGCGCCGCGCCGTCCAGCTGCAGCACGCCGCCGGCTTTCCATGCCTGCGCCCATTCCGGCGCCAGATATAGCTCGCCATGCTGCTGCAAGGCGCTGTCCGATCGCGTGCGATGCGCAACATGGGCCGGCAGGAGCAGGGCCTGGCCTTTGACCAGCCGGTCTTGCAGGGTGTGATCTTCGATGCCCCACGCCGTCAGCAAGGCGCCCGCGCGCGGCCACAGCAGCATCGCGCAATCGTGCGTGTGCCACCGGAAGGCATAGCCGGGCTGGCGGCTGGCCGCGAGCGCAAAGCCGTCACGCGCAATCAGGTCGAGCTTGGAAGAAAGCAGGGTCATCGATCCAGTATCGGCGCGCGGCCGCATTCGTGCAAGACCGGCCGCCGTGTCGCCTTCGGGATCGCCCGATGTCGCGTCCCGGTTTGGTTCGTCGGGACAGGGACTTCTAGCATGAGGTCATCGAACAGGAGGTCCCGATGCCCACGCTGACATCCCCCAATACGTCCGCACTCCTTCCCACGCTTGCCCTGGCGCTGGCGGCCAGCACCGTCCTTGCGGCCATGCCGCTTCAGGCCCAGGCGGCCTGGCCCGACAAACCGATCACGCTCATCGTGCCCTTCCCGCCCGGCGGCGGCACCGACCTGGTGGTCCGATCCCTGCAGGCCGGCATGAGCCACCAGCTCGGCCAGACCGTGGTCATCACCAACGTCGGCGGCGCGGGCGGCACGATCGGTTCGGCCCAGGCCGCCAGGGCGCGCCCCGACGGCTACACTGCCCTGGCCGTCACCACCAGCACGCATGCCGTGGCAGCCAGCCTGTACAAGCAGCTGCCCTATGACCCGGTGTCCGACTTCAGCTACGCCGGCTTCATTGGCACGTCGCCCTATGTGCTGGTGGCCAACGGTTCCTTGCAGGCCAAGTCGGTCGCCGACATCGCCAGGATCTTGAAGGCCAAGGGCAATGGCAGCTATGCGTCGGTCGGCGCGGGCACCGTCTCCCATCTGCTGGGCGAAATGTTCGCGAAAGACCGTGGGCTGGCCCTGACCCACATTCCCTATCGCGGCGCGGCGCCGGCCTACACCGATCTGATCGGCAATCAGGTCGACATCCTGTTCGACAACCCGGTCGGACTCGCCCCCTTCGTGCGCAGCGGGAAGATGACGGCGTTGGCAACGACCGCACCCACCCCCATCCTTCCCGATGTCCCGACCTTTGCGCAGCAGGGCATGCCCGCCTACACGCAACAACTCTGGTACGGTCTGGCTTTTCCCAAAGGCACGCCGGCCGATATCGTGACGCGCGCCAACGCCGCGTTGAATGCCGTGCTGAAGGACCCGGCCGTGGCGCAGGACCTTGCCGCCAAAGGCGTGGCGGTGCGTGCCGATGCCCCTGAAGCATTGACCGGCGCCGTGGCGCATGACGTCCCCTTCTGGGGCAAACTCGTCCGATCGATTGGAGTCCAGCTTGACTGATATGCCCGAACCCCGTGCAGGCGACGCTGCCTTGCTTCGCGTTTTTGTGGACCCGGCGCATGGCGACCGGGGCGGCAATCCCGTGCCCCTGGTGCTGGACGCCACCGGCATGAGCGCCAACGCCATGCGTGACCTGGCCGCGCAGCACGGTCATGAATCGTCTTTCGTCCTTGCGCCCGACGATCCCGCCACCCACGACTGGCGCCTTCGGTTTTCGTGCCCGGGCACGAGATGGAAATGTGTGGCCATGCCACCGTGGGCACCTTGTGGGCGCTTCGCCAGTGGGGACGCTGGACGACCCCCAGGCCCGCGTGCAGACGCTGAGCGGCAGCGTGGAGGTGTCGTGGGACGACGAACGCGGCTGGGCCTGGGTCTCGCAACCGGCGGCCACCGTCCAGACCCTGACCGATGATCAACGCGACGCCATTGCACGGGTACTGAACATCGACCCCGCGCTGCCCGGACTGCACGTCGTCAACGCCAGCACCAGCCGGGTCAAGACCCTGGTGCGCGTGCCCGATGCCGCCACACTCGATGCCATCACGCCGGACTTCGGCGCCGTCGAAGCGCTATGCGACGCCATTGGATCGACGGGCCTGTATCCCTATGCATTGGAAGCCACCGGCGCCACCGCGCGGCAGTTTCCCAAGAAGTCCGGCTACCCCGAAGACGCCGCCACCGGGATTGCCGCCGCCGCGCTGTGGGGCTACCTGCATACCCACGCCGGCGCGGCCGTCGCATCGACGGCCGACGCGCCTTTCACGGTCCGCCAGGGAGTGGCGATGGGTGCGCCCTCGGCCATCCGCATCCGGGCGCGCGGCGATGCGCCCGGATGCTGGCTCAGTGGCGACGTGCACTGGATGCGGTAGCCGAATGCGGTAGCCGCACACCGCCGGATCCCCTGCCGGCGCCGCCATCATGCGCACCAGCCATATCCGGTATGGCTGGGAAGGGATGGACAGCGCAGGGCGCGAAATCCTACCTTGAAGACTCCTCACCGCACCAGGAGTCACAAGCATGGATCGTCGAGAGGTATTGCGTTTTGGGATGGCCTGTTCGGCCCTGGGGCTGGCGGGCAAAGCGGGCGCGCAAGACGCCTTTCCGAACAAGATGATGAAGGTGGTGGTGGCCTATCCGCCGGGCGGCGTGACCGACCTGGCGGCCCGCCTGATCGCCGAGATCCTGACCAAGGAATACGGCAAGCCGGCCATTGTCGAGAACAAAGGCGGCGGCACCGGCACCGTGGCGCAGCAGTACATCCTGCAGCAGCCGCACGATGGTCATGTACTGCTGTCAGGCGGGCTGGGCGGGCAGGTGCTGCCCGTGATTCTGAACCCGAACCTGCCCGTCAACCCGCAGACCAACTTCGTTCCGGTCGCGCAGCTGGCGGAGTTCGTCAACGTGCTTGTGGTCGGCAAGGACATCAAGGCGCAAAGCGTGTCCGAGCTGATCGAATACGCCAGGTCGCGCCCCGGAAAGTTGAATTACGCAACCAACGGCGTGGGCACCTCGGCCCATTTCACGTCCGAGCTGCTGAACCTGCAGGCGGGCACGCAGTTCGTGCACATCCCCTACCGATCCAGTGGCGAGATCATTTCCGGGCTGCGTAATGGCGATGTGCACATTGCGTTCGCCAATGCCCCGACGGTAAACACGCTGGTGCAGGGCGGCACGCTGCGCGCGCTGGCGGTGACCAGCGCGCAGCGCAGCAAGGCCCTGCCCAATGTGCCGACCATGGTCGAATCGGGGCTGCCCGAATTCGTGGTGACGAGCTGGCTGGGCGCGTATGCCCCGGTCGGCACGCCGCCCGACATCGTCAAGAAACTGGGCGATGTCATCGTCAAGGGCGCGCAGCAGCCCGAGAACGTGCAGCGCCTGGAAACGGCCGGCTTCCAGCTGGCCGTCAAGGACAGCGCCGCCTATGCGGACTTCAATCGAGACGAACTCGCGCGCTGGAAAGACGTGGCCCGGCGCGCCAACATCCAACCGGAAAGCTGAACGATGAGCGGACACAATGCATTGAACGTGGTGGACCTGACCCCGGGTACCCGACTGAAGACCCAAGAAGGCGCGGTGGTCGAACTGGTGGAGAATCCGCGCGATGGTGTGTGGCTCATCTGCAAGACGCTGGAAAACGCCGCGGATCCGGACTCGGTATCCGAGGTCGAGCAGCCGGTGTTCGCACAGGACATCGTCGGCCTGGCCGACTCATGACACCGGGTTCATGACACCGGCTTCATGACACCGTGTTCATGACACCGCCTCCGACCGCGGACAGGGGCTGCCGATCTTGCGCAGCGTGGCCCCGATCTGCAGTTCGGCAATCTGTTGACGCAGCCAACTATTGCCCGGGTCGTGGTGGTAGCGGGCGTGCCAGAACTGGCGGATGCGCGTCAGCGGTGTGGGGAACGGCAACGGGCACCAGCGCACCCCGATCGCGTCGTCGATCGCCTGGGCAATCGCCTCGGTCACGGTCACGATGAAATCCGTCTGCCCCAGCAGCGGCGGCAGCACCAGGTAACGCGGCACGCTCAGGGCCACCCGGCGCCGATGGCCCTGCCGCGCCAAGTCGCGATCGATCTGCAGATCGGTTTTGTTGTTGGTGACAACCAGGTGATTGGCGGCAAGATATTCCTCCATCGTGATCGCCTCGCCGGCCATCCGGAAGTCGCGCCCCATCACGCACACATGCTGGTCCACGAAAAGGCCGGTCTGATAGAAGCCGCTCTGCAGTTCCTGAAGGTGGCCCACGGCCAGATCAGCAACGCCGCTTTCCAGCGCGGCGCGGTACTGGTCACGGTCCATCGCGCTGACATCGAGCCGCACACGCGGCGCGACCTGCTTGAGCCGCGCCATCAAGGGCGGCAGCACCAGAAACTGGGAAAAGTCCGACATCAGCAGCGTGAAGGTGCGCCGCGTCGTCGCCGGATCGAAGGCGGCCGACTGCTCGAAGGTGGCGCGCATCAGGTCCAGCGCCCGCAGCACATTGCCCGACAGCGCGGTTGCGTAGGGCGTGGGTTCCATGCCCGAAGGCGCGCGCACGAACAGCGCGTCGCCGCACTGCGCGCGCAGCCGGACCAGCGCATTGCTCATCGATGGTTGCGACAGCCCGACACGCTGCCCGGCACGGGTCACATTGCGTTCCAGGTACAGCGCTTCAAATACAAGCAGCAGATTCAGGTCCAGCTTGTGCGCGTCGACAATCGCCATGCGCGTCTCACTCCAGCGGCTTCAGGTCACCCAGAACGGTCGGGATCAGTTCCGACACCGTCGGATGGATGTGCACGGTGCGCTGCAGCGCCGTGTACGGCGCACCGGCCGACATGATGTCGATGATGCCGTGAATGGCTTCGTCCCCGCTCGTGCCCAGGATCGCGGCACCAAGAATGGCTTTCGTCTCGGCGTCCGCCACGACCTTCATGAAGCCTTGGGTCTCGGACTTTTCAACCGCGCGCCCAACCCGTGTCATGGGGCGTTTGCCGACCAGCACCTTGCGGCCCGATGCCCGCGCCTGCGTCTCGCTCATGCCCACGCGGCCAAGGGGCGGATCGATATATAGCGCGTACACCGGCAGCCGGTCACTGACCTTGCGCGGATCGTTGTCGAGCAGGTTCGCGGCAACGATCTCGAAGTCGTTGTACGACGTATGCGTGAAGGCGCCCTTGCCATTGCAATCGCCCATCGCCCAGATACCCGGCACGTTGGTGCGCAGCTGGTCATCCACCTCGATATAGCCTCGCTTGTCGACCGTGATGCCCGCAGCATCGAGCCCCAGGTCATCGGTATTCGGCACGCGGCCCACGGCCAGCAGTACATGCGTGGCCAGCAGCGCCGGATCGCTCCCGCAATGCAGGCCGACTTCGACCTGGTCGCCGTGCGGCGTGAAGTGGATGCACTCGGCTTCCGTGCGCACGTCAATCCCCTCGGCCTCCAGAATGCCGCGGATCGCGTCCGACACATCCGGGTCTTCACGCGACACCAGACGCGGCCCCTTTTCGACCACCGTCACCTGGCTGCCAAAACGGCGATACATCTGCGCGAACTCCAGACCGATATAGCTGCCGCCGATCACGACCAGATGCGGCGGCAACACGTCCAGGTCCAGGATGCCGGTGTTGTTCAGCGTGGGCACATCGCGTACACCGGGCATGTCCGGCACCAGCGCCCGCGCGCCCACGTTGATGAAGATCTGGTTCGACGTCAGCAACTCGTCCCCCACGCGCACCGACGTGGCCGACTCGAAGCGAGCATGCCCGCGGAACAGCGTGCAGTGCTCCATGCCCGCCAGCCATTTTTCGACGCCGCTCCGGGCGTTGCCCGAGATCGTCTCGCGGCGCCCGCGAATGCGCGTCATGTCCACCGACACCTCACCGCCTACCGCCACGCCAAAGTCGGCCGCGCGCCGCGCCATGTGCGCCGCGTACGCGCTGGCCACCAGCGCCTTGGTCGGCATGCATCCGTCATTGACGCAAGTCCCGCCCACCAGATGCCGTTCGATCACGGCCACCGTCATGCCCGCCGCGCTGAGCCTGCCGGCCAGCGGCGGGCCGGCCTGCCCCGCCCCGATGATGATCGCGTCAAACGCGCGGCTCATGATGCCATCGCCACAATGCCGATCGCCGCGGCGATCGCAATGAAGTCTTCAGCCAGGGCCACCGGAACATCGCGGCCGCCATTGGCTGCCACCAGGCGCCGCCGCGCGGTGTAGCCGGCCAGGGTGCCGATGATCGCGCCTACGGCGCCCAGCACCAGGCCGGTGATCGGCGCCACACCGAACGCCAGCGCCGCGCCGCACACGGCACCCGTCAGGATGCGGGTGCCGAACTGCACCGGCACGATGCGGGGCGGGGTCTTGGGCAATTGGTCGGCGATCAGTTCCATGACGGCAAGCGCGGTCAGGATATAGGGCGTTGCGGGATAGCTCAGAAAGTCGAGCCAGGTGTCCGCCACCGGCAGCAGGCCCAGGTAGGCCGCCCAACTGACCACGGCCGGACCCGTCATTGCGCGCAGGCCGCACACGATGCCGATCAGCCCGGCCAGCACATAGATATTCAACATGCCTGCTCCGCGAATAAGGGGTAACCACGACATTAGCCGATTATCGGAAGGGCGGCCATCGGCCGGACGGGCATTCGGCGAACCCGCGCGGGGCGGTGCGGTGAAGCGGCGCGGTCGACTAGCGTAAGCTTGGGGCCGGGCGTGTTGCCCCCTTCCTGCCTGAGACCATGACCCAAGACAACCCCGCGCCGCCGTCGTCGGCGCGTCGCCGCGCCAGCCCCCGCAGTGAATTGCAACGGCAATCCATTCTCGATGCCGCCTCGCGCCTTTTCATCGAGAAAGGATTTGGCGGCACCAATCTGAATGACATTGCCGATGTGCTGGGCGTCAGCCGCACGGCCCTTTACTACTACTTCCGTAGCAAAGAGGCGATCCTTGAAGCGCTGACCGAAGACGTGACCGAAGCGGCCAGCGCGCTGGCCAGTTCGGTGTCGGTGCGCGACGGCATGCCGCCCGACGCGGCGCTGCGCCAGCTGGTGATCCAGCATGCCACCCTGATCCTGACCCATACCCTGCAGTTCCGCGTAGTCGAGCGCAGCGAAAAAGACCTGCCGGCCGAGCGGCGCGCGGCGGCGCAGGCGGCGCGGCGCGCGCTGCTCGAACATTTCGTTGACGTCATCGAACGGGGCGTGGCCAGCGGGGACTTCCGGGCGCCCGACGCGCGAGTCGCGGCGTTCGCCATCCTGGGCATGTGCAATTGGTCGGCGTGGTGGTTCAAGCCCGATGCGGGCATGCCAGCCGAAGACGTGGCCAAGTCGCTGGCCGAATTCGCGATGCGGTCGCTGCTGCGCGACGATGCACGGCCGCCACCCCCGGCCACCGTGGCCGAATCGATCGGCATGCTGCAAGAAGGCTTGGCCCGCCTGGCCGAGCAGGTGGACGCCAGCACCCGCCGCCGCTAAGCCCTGACAATCGACCGCCGGCTGCACTATCCGGGCCGCCCCTATGCGGGTTGACACTTACGTAAATTAATTCACACAAGTGTCAAAACGAGCCTATGATTGACCCCAGTTCAATCACGGGCGCCGCATGCCGGCTGTCGATCATGACTTCCCAAGACACGTCCACCCAAGCCGCGCAGGCCACTGCCGGCCTGCTCAATACCGACTGGAATCCGCGCGGACTGCCCAACGGCGTGACGACCACCAACGTCGTGCTGCGCACCGACGATAGTGCGGCCACCGGCGGATCGCTGTACGCGCCGGCTGCCCCCACCGACACCGTGGTCTGTGTCATGCATCCGCGCGAATTCATGGCCTGCCACTACCTCATTCCCGACATCGTCGGCGCGGGGTACGCGGCCTGGTCGCAGTCGCCCCGCTCGGTCGGCAACGATCTGCGTCTGGAACACGAAATCGCCTTGCACGACGTGGCCGCCGGCCTGGCCGAACTCAAGCGGCGCGGTTACACACGCATCGTGCTGCTGGGCAATTCCGGGGGCGCCGGCCTGTACGCGCTGTACACCCAGCAGTCCGCCCTGCCCGGCGCGGAGCGGATTGCTCGCACGCCCGGGGGCCGGCCCACTGGCCTGGACGGCCTCGACATGCCGCGCGTCGATGGCCTGGTGCTGGTGGGACCCCATCCTGGTCAGGGCGCGTTGCTCATGAATTGCATCGATCCGTCGGTCGTGGACGAAGCCGATCCGCTGTCGGTGGACCCGTCGCTCGATCCGCTATCGCCGGCCAACGGGTATCGCGGTGCCAAGGGCACTCAATACCCGGATGAATTCGTCGAACGGTATCGCATCGCGCAGCGCCGCCGCGTCGAACGGCTGGACACGCTGGCCCATCAGTTGATCGACACCCGGCTGGCCGCCCGCAAGCGCGTCAAGGCGGCAGGGCCTGACGCCACGCCAGAAGACCGCCGCGCGGCGGCCCACACACCCATCATCAACGTGTGGCGCACCGACGGCGACCTGCGCTGTTTCGACTTGAGCCAGGATCCATCGGACCGTGCCTTCGGGTCCTTGTGGGGCCGCGATCCGTACGCATCGAACTACGGCGCGGTGGGCTTTGCGCGGCAGTGCACACCCGAGAGCTGGCTGTCGACGTGGTCGGGCCTCAGCTCGAACGCCACGCTGGCCAAGACCGCCCCGGCCATCACGCAGCCCGTGCTGGTGGTCGAGTACACCGGCGATCAGGCCTGCTTTCCTGGTGACGTGCGCGCCATCGTCCAAGCCATCGGCTCGCCCGACAAGCGCCACGAACGCATCCGCGGCGACCACCATGGCCGCGCGCTCAAAGACGGCGAAGCGCCGGGCCGGCTCGAAGCCGGACGGCTGCTGGCCGACTGGCTGCGCGCCACGTTCCCCGTTTCCGCCTGAGACCTTTCTTCTGGAGTTCCGCATGTCCGACATGGATCTTTCGGCGACCCGCCTGCTGCTGCAGGGTGTCGACCACACGGCGCGTCCCACCTGGAAGCTGCGCGAAACCATTGCCTTCTACCGCGACAAGCTGGGCCTGCCGCTGGTCCATGTGATCTCGGCGCGCGGCTGGGGACCGGCCACGCATCCCGACTTCCTGCACTTCTTTTTCGACAGCGGCCAAGGCAGCACCATCGCCTTCTTCTACTACCTGGGATCGGATGCGCCCGCATCGATGGCAGGCCGGGAATTCCATGCCCCCTGCCCGAAGACCACGTAGCCGATGCAACGCACACCGCGTGGCTGGTGGACAGCGCCGAGGCCCTGCAGGCCTGGAAGACCCGGCTGGAAAGCCATGGCCTGACGGTATCGGTCGAGACCCGGCATGAAGTGATCGAGTCCATCTATGTGCGGGATCCGAATGGCTACTTCGTGGAGTTCACCCGCAAGCTGCGGCCGCTGGACACCCTCGATGCCACCGATGCGGCGCTGACCCTGGAGGCCGCCGTGCAGGCCGAAGACGACGCAGCCCGGCGAGGCGACCGGGTCACGCACATCGATGACATCTGGGCGAACAAGGGGAAACTGGTTGCCGCCCGGCAGGCGCTGCCGCAAGGGAAGGGCGTGCGCATCTTCGTGCCCCGTGTCGACGAATTCGCGTCGCTGGTCAGGGACGCCGCAAGCCGCCCGGACTGCCGGGTGGAACCCGGGCCGGATTACACCGTGATCGAAGCCGATGCCCCGGTCGAGTTCCGCCGCAAGGTGCTCGGGCTCAAGCCGGCCGTCTGGTATGGCCTGTTCACCGGCGGCTTGCAGGGCACGATTGAAACCTTCGATCGCGATGTCGTGCGGATCGTCCCGCTGGCCGCCTGACGCGAGCGCCAGGAAGGAGACACACATGCTGCCACTACAGAATCCCCTTGAAGGGATCGTCTACCCCGATGAACAGCTGGCCGATACCTGGACCGCCGCCGGCGCCTGGCAGGGCCGGACCGTGGGCGACGCGCTGCGTGACACCGCGTCCATATACCCCGACCGTCCCGCCTTCATCAGCGATGAACGCAACCTGACCTTCCGGGAGCTGGATGACGCCACCGACAGGCTGGCCGCCGCCCTGCTCGACCTCGGACTGGACAGTGGCGACCGCGCCATCTTCCAGATGGGCACCACGATCGACACCGTGCTTGCGCTGCTGGGCTGCTACAAAGCCGGCATCATTCCGGTCTGCTCGGTGCCGCAGCACCGCGAGGTCGAGATCGGTCAATTGACCGAACAATCGGACGCCCGCGGCTACTTCGTGCAGGCCGACATCGGCGCCTTCGACCTGGTGGGGTTCGCTTCCAGGATGCGGGAGCGGCACGGCTCGCTTCAGCACCTGATCGTTGCGCGTGGCAACGATGCCGGCGGCCATGCATCGCTTGACGCGCTGATCGATGCCATGCCGCTTGCCGCCGCGCGCCAACGGCTGGCGCAGCTCAGGCTGAGCCCGCGCGACGTGCTGAGCTTCCAGCTGTCGGGCGGCACAACCGGCGTCCCCAAGATCATTCCCCGCTTCCATGGCGAATACCTGGGCCATTCCGTGGGCTGGGCCAAGGTGTATGGCATCACCGCCGACAGCCGTGTCATCTGGTCGCTGCCGCTGCTGCACAACGCCGGTCAGCTGTATGCGCTGATCCCGCCAGTGGCCATGGGGGTCACGACGGTGCTCATGCCGAAGGTGGACGTGCCGCGCATGCTCGAGCTGATCGCCACGCATCGGGTGACGCATGCCTTGTCGATCGGGCCCATCGCGCCGCAGATCATGGCCTATGGCGACATCGGCACGCATGACCTGTCGTCGCTGCGCCTGTTCGCCACCATGAGCCGCTCCGAGCAACTGGAAGCGCATCTGGGCCTGCCCTGCTCCAACCTGTTCGGCATCACCGAAGGCCTGCTGCTGGGCAGCGGGCCGGATGCCCCGGCCTTTGCACGCCACCACACGCAGGGCGCGTCGGGCTGTCCGCTGGATGACCTGCGCCTGCTGGTGCCTGATACCGAAACGCCGGTCGAGCCTGGACAGATGGGCGAGCTGTGCTTCAAGGGGCCGTCGGCCATCCCGGGGTTCTACAAGGCGCCCGATGCGAACGCCAAAGCGTTCACGTCCGACGGCTACTACCGCACCGGCGACATGATGACTGCCCATATCGTTGATGGCGTCACCTATTACGCCTTTGAAGGCCGCCTGCGTGACAACGTCAATCGCGGGGGCGAAAAGATCGGCTGCGAGGAAGTCGAAGGCTTCGTCAGCATGCATCCGGCGATTGCCGATGCCAAGCTGGTGCCCATGCCGGATGCCTTCTACGGCGAAAAAGGCTGCGTCTATGTCGTGCTGCGGCCGGGCCACGCGGCGCCCGACGTCAAGACGCTGGGTGCTTTCCTGGTTGCGCAGGGCCTTGCGAAATTCAAGTGCCCGGAACGTATCGAGACCATCGATGCCTTCCCGTTGACCCGGGTCGGCAAGGTGGACAAGCCCGCGCTCAAGGCCCGCATCGCAGCGCTGCTGGAAGCGGAAGCCGCCGCGACGACCGCCGCCGCGCATACTGCACTCACGACCTGAAGGTGTCCGCATGAAAATCACCATCATCGGCGCCGGCCCGGCCGGCCTGTACTTCGCGCTGCTCGCCAAAAACACGATCCGTCGCACGAGATCCGGATCTTCGAGCAGAACGCGCGCGGCGCCACCTACGGGTGGGGCGTCGTCTTCTCGGACGTGGGCCTGGCCTTTCTGAAGGACGCCGACCCCGTCTTTTTCGAGCAGTTCATCGCCCATCATGAACGGTGCGACTACATGGAAGTGGTGCACCAGGGCACCCATGTGCAATTGCACGGCAACCATTTTTCTCGCACCGCGCGCATCGACATGCTCAATGTGCTGTCGCAGGCCTGCGAAGCCGAAGGGGTGCGAATCGAGTATGGCAAGCGGATCACCGACGTCGACGCCCTTGCTGCCGACTGCGACCTGCTGATTGCCAGTGACGGGGGCAACAGCGCGGTCCGTACTCAGTACGCGGATCATTTCCAGCCCACGTTCGAGAAGCGCCGCAACAAGTTCGCGTGGTACGGCACGCACCAGCGCTTCCATCCGGTGTCGCTCATCTTTCGCGATACCCCGGCGGGCGTGTTCATCGCGCACGCCTACCAATACAGCCCGGACCTGAGCACCTTTCTGGTCGAGGTCGATCCGGACACCTGGCGCCGGGCGGGCCTGGACCAGGCCAGTGAAGAGGACAGCCGCAACTATTGCGCGGACGTATTCCGCGCCGATCTCGGCAGCAACGATCTGCTGACCAACCGGTCGCTCTGGTTCGAGGCCAATATCGTGCGCAACGAACGCTGGACCCACCGCAACATCGTGCTGCTGGGCGATGCCCTGCGCACCGTGCACTTTTCGCTGGGGTCGGGCACGCGCATGGCCATGCAGGATGCCATCGCCCTGCACCGTGGGCTGGTGGCGCATCCGGGCGACGTGCCCGCGGCCTTCGCGGCGTTCGAAGCCACCCGCCGTCCCGCTTCGTCCAGTTTCCAGCAGGCCGCGGCGCGCAGCCTGGACTGGTACGAGAACGTGGCCGACAAGCTGCCGCTGGACCCGGTGTCCTTTGCCTACGACTACATGCGCCGCACCGGGCAGGTCAGTCACGACGACCTGCGCCAGCGCGATCCCCGCTTTACCCGTGCCTGGGAAGCCCAGGCCGGCGCCTTGCCTGCGGCGCCGGGCGCACCTGACGCGCCCGCCATGGCAGCCCCCGCGGACGCCCTGCCCGTGTCCTGATCGCCCCACCCCTACACCACACGACAAATACATCCGGAGACAACCATGACTCTCAGCCTGCGCGGCCTTGCCGCCGCCTGCCTGCTCGTCGCGTCGGGACTGCAACCCGCCGCCGCGCAGCAGGCCTACCCGAATCGTTCTATCCGCGCCGTGCTGCCCTATTCGGCAGGCAGCGGCCCCGATGCCGTGCTGCGCCACGTGGGCGAAAAGCTCAGCCAGTCGGCGGGCATGCAGGTCGTGATCGAAAACAAGCCCGGCGCCAATGGCTGGCTGGCGATCGAATCGGTCAAGCGCGCGGCGGCCGATGGCTACACCCTGCTAGAAGTCGACAATACCCACATGGCCTTGCAGCCGCATCTGTACAAGCAGTTGCCCTTCGATCCCGCCAAGGATTTCGAACCCGTGGCGCCGCTCTACTGGACCCATTTCTTCATCGTGGTGCCGGCCAATTCGCCATGGAATTCGGTGGCGGATCTCGTCGCCGCCGCCAAAGCCAATCCCGGCAAGATGACCTATGGCACCTGGGGCATCGGCAGCGTGGCGCATGTCGGAAGCGCCATGCTCGAGACAGCCACTGGCGCCCGCATGACTCACGTGCCGTTCAAGGAATTGCCGCAGCTTTATACCGCCGTCGCCAACGGCGAAGTGGGCTGGGCCTTCGGCAGCGCCGCCACGGCGGGCCCGCTCTACAAGGCGAAAAAGTAAAGCTCCTGGCCCTGGCTGCGCCGAAGCGGCTGGCCGAATACGGCGACATCCCGACCGTGAGCGAAGCCGGAGGACCTGCCAACTTTGAACTCAAGACCTGGGTGGCGTTGTTCGGTCCTCGCGGCATGCCGAAGGCGGCGGTCGACAAGATCAACGCCGGCATCAATCAGGCGCTGAACGAGCCCGACGTGCTGGCGCGGATGGCCAACTTCGGCTTCGAGTCATGGCGCGGCACACCGGCCGACATTACCAAGGCGGCCGCTGCGGATTCGACCCGCTTCGCAAAAATCGTGGGTGAATCGGGCATCACGCTGGACTGAGCACGCCGGCCGGCCCGTGGGCACGCTTGCGTCGTGCCCCGCGCCGCCCTCACTTCCCGCCCGTCGTCCCGCTTTTTGCGGCGGGCACCTTACCCCATACCTTGCTGCAGTCGGTGTCCTCGCCAGGGCCGGTTTCAATGAAGGGGATCAGCGCCGCAAGCGGCGTGGCAATGACAGCCAACGCCGCGGCGCCCACGGCCCGAGCCACCAGCGGTTTCTTTTCCAGGTCGAACTGCGGCGACACGAAGCTGCCGTGGATGTTCAGCGGCGTGCGTGCCGACAGGAAACCCGGATTCTTGGGTTGAGGCGCGAGCGTCAGATTGACGCGCTCGGCCGCCAGATCAAAGCTGCCGTCACCCACGACCTGGGTTTCTTCGGTATCGATCACGAACACACGCGACGTGCCCTTGCCCTGTTTGACATCGAACAAGGCAGCGCCACAACGCAGGGTGATCTGCTCATCGCCACCGGCCAACAGCGCAATGACCTTGCCACCGTTCAGGCCGCTGGCCGCGTCGATCAGATTGGAGACGCGGCCGCGCGACACGGCCAGGCTGATCTGCCCATCGGCTTTCGCCGCGAACTCCGCCACCGAACTGCCGGTGCCACGCAGGCTGATCCGTCCCCCCAGCGTGCCCGTGCTGGGAGCCACCTTGTCCGACGCCGGCAGCAGCCGCGAGAGGCCCACCTGCTTGATGTCAATTTGCGCATCGGCTCGCATCGGCTCGCCACTGGCATCGAGGGTAATACGTGAGACCACCGCCCCCGCTCCCATGCCAACGGTAAAGGGCTCAAGCTTGAGCACGCCATCCTTCAACCGCAGCGACACCTTGAGGCTATCCAGCGGCAGCTTGCCTGGCACTTTCAGCTTGCCCGCATCCAGATCGAAAGCCGCATCGATAGCCTTGAAACGTTCCGGCTGGAACTGTTGCGTGGGCAGCACCCGCTTATCCGATGCGGCGTCCTTTGCCTTAGCGCTGGCCCGGTTCTTCGTTTCCGACTGGCTCACTGGGGGCGACGCGCCGTCGTGCTTCTTGCTCACGCCGATCAGGGGACCAAGGTCGGTTACATCGAGCAGCGAACTGCTCAGCTTGGCCGTCAACAAGGGCCGGGGTTCGCGTTTCTCGTACGTTCCGCTTCCCGTGACGTCCGACGACCCGATCTTTCCACGCAACTCGTCCATGGTGTAAAGATTGCCGTTCAACTTCAGATGTCCTTCCAGCGCGTAGGGAGGAGAGGCCGGCAAAGGCAGCAACAGGAACGGATAAAGATTGGCCAGGGTTTCGCCACGGATCTTCATGCGCGCGTCGATGGCCGACAGGTTGACCACGTCGGCGATCTGGCCGTCGACATCGAACCGCGTCGTCCCTGCTTCCAGGTAGCCCTTCAAGGGAAACGGCGTGCCGGATTCCTGGAAGGTCAGCGTGTCGCCTGCGATGGCTTCGCCGGCAAACGCGGCATCGTTGTAGTTGCCACGTATCGCGTAGCGCGTCGTGAAGGTAGCATTGTCGGGCTGGGCGTCTCCGTCACGCGCCTGGTCCGCCGCCCTGGGATCGAAGGTAGTGGCATCGACCGCCACTTCCAGATTCCTGGCGTACTGATAGAACCGCAGCCGGGTATCGGTCACGGCCAACGATCCGATGCGCACACGCCCCGGGCGCGTATCGTCGGGTTCCGACAGCCGCCAGTTGCGCCGGCCTTCCTTGTCCATTTCCATGACGACATCGGCATTCGACACGGCAAGGCGTGGCATCAGGATCTTGTCGGCGAACAGGCTGGGCAGGGACACCGAAAATTCGACCTGGCCAACCTTGGCCATGGGCTCTTTGCGTCCCCAGTCCGCATTGCTGAAATACACGTCCCGCAAGCGCACGACGGTAGGAAAGCCCAGGTCCACATCCAGATGACCGAGGGTGAAGGTGCGCTCGGTCTTGCTCGAGATGTAGCGTTCGACCGGATGGCGCAGCCAATTCCAGTCGAATACCAGCACCAGCAGAATCAAGAACAGCAGCACGCCCAAAGCAATGGGATGCCGCTTCAGCGAGCGGGATACAGCGGTCGTCATGACAGTCCAGCCTCGCGGTTTTTTTACTGTCAGCAGCAACAAACATGCCGAACTGTCATGGCCGTTGCGGTGACCGCTACTCGGGCAGCGGCTTGCCCTTCGTTTCCGGCAGGAAAGGCGCGGCAAGGATGCCCAGCGCATAGACCGACACCAATACCATCGCCGCCTGTCCGTAACCCCCGAAAGACACGATCATCGCGCCTGCCAGCAAAGGCCCCAGAAACGCCAGGAAGCGCGGCGCGTTGAAGGCGAACGCCAGGGCGGTCGCCCGCATGCGCGTCGGGTACAGCTCGGGCAGCCAGACCGGCATCCAGGTGTACTGGCCATTGGAAAAGATGGCGCTGACGAACGCCAGCATCAACAGCCAATGGGGATTGGTGGTCGTGAAAAACAGAATGGGCGTCATCACGAAGGCCAGCACGAAAAAGGCGATGGTGACCGGCTTCCTGCCAAAGGCATCGGCCAGGAAACCAAGCAGCACATACCCCGTGATCGACCCCAGCGTGTACGCCATGCCGGCATAGCTGGCCCACTTGGCCGCGGGCAGACCGGCCCGTCCGGCCACGGACGCAATGAAGGGCGGCACCCAGGTCGACACGCTCCAGAAGCCCACGGTGGTGGCAAGCGACATCAGGAATACGAGGATCGTGCGCCGCCGCACGGTCGTGTCGGTGAACAGATCCGTCAGGGTAAAGCGGGTCAATTGCTCATCGGATGTCGACAGCGCGCTGCCGCTGCGCAGGCGCTCGCGAGCCGCATCCCGCTTGGCCTTCACGGCCTCCCACAGCGCGGATTCCGGAATGGC
Source organism: Pigmentiphaga litoralis (assembly GCF_048632615.1). Taxonomy (GTDB): domain Bacteria; phylum Pseudomonadota; class Gammaproteobacteria; order Burkholderiales; family Burkholderiaceae_B; genus Pigmentiphaga; species Pigmentiphaga litoralis_B. The sequence goes on along the minus strand of NZ_CP184479.1, from coordinate 3,054,307 downwards.
GCGGCGTATCCACAGCGTCAGCAAGGCCGGCAGCACGCCCAGCAGGTACATCGCGCGCCAGGCGTGTTCGCCGATCGGTGCAATGAACAACCATGCCAGGGCCGCCACGAAGAACCCAAGCCCCAGGCCGCACTGCATCAGCCCGGCTCCCTTGCCGCGCGCGCGGTCGGGCCACAGCTCGGCCATCATCGAACTGCCGGTGGCCCACTCCGACCCCACCGCCACGCCGACCAGAAAGCGCAGCACGACAAAGGACCAGAAATTCCAGGCGAAGGCCGACAGTCCCGTCATGACCGAATAGGCCAGAATGGCAATGACCATCATGCGCTTGCGGCCGATGTAATCCGCAAGGATGCCGCCCAGCATCCCGCCTACGCCCCAGCCCAGCAGGTTGATCCCGATGGCGGCGCCCACATAGAGCGACAGCGAGGCGTGCTGCTCGGGCGGCAGCAGCTGCAGCATGACCGTCCCGGCTGTCAGGATAAGGGCGTAATTCTCGAAGCCATCGAACATCCAGCCCAGGTTGGATGCGACCAGTATCTGCCACTGCTTCTTGCTCAATGCCCGATACCAGGGGGTGTCCTCGGGCGTGGGGAGGGTTGCGGAGTGCACGGCAATTCCTTGCGTACCGGACCGGCCAGTGGACTGGCTCTAAGGTCCTGTCAGCGAGCATGCAGGTCGAAGTGTGCGAGCCGCGACCGAGCACCGCAAACGACATTCGTTGAGGATGTCCATGAATGGATTTCATGCCGCCCCGCAGTCGCCTGTTTGCCACGGGACGAGGCAGGGACAGGAGCAGGACGCGACCAGGACGGTACAAGCTGGAACGTTACCCGGACGAGGGCGTTACCAGGACGATGCCCTTTAGACGACCTGGCCAAACCGCTGGTCAAGATACGCGATGATGTCCTTGGACTCGTACATCCAGCGCGTGCCCTTGGCATCGTCGATACGCAGGCACGGGCTCTTCACCCTGCCTCCGCCCGCCTGCAATTCCTGGCGCGCCTGCGGATCACGCTTCACGTCACGCAAGGTCAGCGGCACGTTCAACCGATGGGCGGCACGCCGGGTCTTCACACAAAAAGGGCAGGCATGCAGCTGATACAAGGAAAGCCGCGCAGCCTCCGCGTCGACGGTTGCCTGCCCTTGCGCCGAGCGCTTCCGGGGACGTGGACGCGACAGGGCGTCGCCAATGACGATCAATTGACCCAGACCGACACGCAAGGCTTTGACAAACATGATGGCGCTCTCGAAAGCACGGAAAGGCCGCCAGTCTACCCGCTGTCGGCGGGCGCAGGGGTACCCCGGCGTCTACACTGCAGGGCCGACCGCCCGCCGGGGCCGTCGTCAGCCGCTGTCCCGCCCTGCTGCCCTCAACCGCTGCTTCGACGTGCTGCCTTCACCTGAGTCCATTCATGTCCGACACGCCCGCCCCCGCCCTCAAAGCCATGTTCGACCCGGCCCGTCTGAAACACATCGCGGCGCAGGTCAAGGCCGTGCATCCACGCTTCGATACCGCGCGGTTCCTGTCGCTGGCCACCGCCAACCTGGACGCGCTCAGCCTGATGGAAAGGTTGCGGCAGACAACGACCAGCCTGCATGCCACGCTGCCCAACGACTTTTCCGACGCGCTGGCGATCCTGAAAGCCGTGGCGCCCCGCATCGACCACGCCTTCGTGTCCATGATCCTGCCCGACTACGTGGCGTGCCACGGTCTTGATCATTTCGATGCATCGATGGACGCCCTGCGCTTCTTTACGCCCTTCGGATCGTCGGAGTTCGGCATCCGCCCTTTCCTGCGCGCGGACCCGCCGCGCGCGCTGGCCACCATGGCGACCTGGGCGCACGACGACAATCCCCATGTCCGGCGCCTGGCCAGCGAAGGCTGCCGTCCGCGGCTGCCGTGGTCGTTCAGGCTCGATGCGATCGTCAACGACCCGGAACTGGCCGCGCCTATCCTGGAAACGCTGCGTGCCGACGACAGCCTGTATGTGCGCAAGTCGGTCGCGAACCACTTGAACGACGTGACCAAACTGCATCCCACCTGGGTGCTGGACACCCTCGAACGCTGGCCGCTGGACGATCCGCGCACCGCGTGGATCACGCGGCATGCGCTGCGTACGCTCATCAAACAGGGGGACAGGCGGGCGCTGGCGGTCATTGGCGCGGGCGATGCGCCCGAGGTCGCGGTGCACGGCTTTTCGTTGACGCCATCCACCATCGCGATCGGCGGCACGGTCCTCATGGACTTCACGCTGACGTCGCAGGTGGACCGGCCGCAGTCGCTGGTGATCGACTATCGCGTCCACTACGTCAAGAAATCTGGGGTCGCGTCCGGCAAGGTGTTCAAGCTGAAGTCCCTGACCCTGCCCGCCCATGGCTCGGTTCGCATCACGCGCAAACAGGCGTTCCGCGACCTGTCGACCCGCACCCACCAGCCGGGCCGGCATGAACTGGAACTGCTGGTGAACGGAGAAAGCCTGGCGCGTGAAGGGTTTGAGCTTACGGCAGGGTAGGCGTCTCCACATCATGCGCCCTTGACGCCGGACCGCCCGCTGTATCCGCCCGCCGCTCCTTCAGGCCCGCAGCCGCGCGCTCACAACATCTGCTTCCCCGGCTCGTCCCATTCCTGGCACAGCGGCCCACCCTGGCCGGCCACCGGGTCCTGCTCCGGCACGGGCAGCGCCAGCATCTTGCGTAAGGCATCCGGCGTCAGCGCATGGCGGCAGATGTCCCATTGCTGGCCGGCGGGATAGGCGCCGACGACTTCAAATCCGTCGTCGGCATGGTCCAGGCAGTGGCCCGTACCCGCGGGCAAGACCACGACGTCTCCGGCTGCAAGATCGACCTTGCGGCCGCCGGGGCCGCCCAGGATCACCGTTGCCCGCCCTTTCGAGACGCCCAGCACTTCATGCGCGGTGGAATGAAAGTGGTGATAGTCGAAGATGCCGTCGCGCCATTCAGGGGGCCATCCGTTGGCGGCGAATGCCCGCTCGAATGCCGCTGCGGGATCGTCGGGATCCGGTGCGATGGCGGCGCGGTACACCAGCACGGGCAGCCGCGCGTTGTTCGGCACCCAATCGTTGGCGGCAAGCAGGAAGGCGTCGGCGTGGGTCATGGCAGGTCCTGAAGGAAAAGCATGCCCGGATGACTGCAAGCCTCATGCCCGGCAGGACTGCACGATCACAAGGCGCCCACCGTTCCCCACAAGGCATCCGTGCGCACCGATCTTGCACGTTTGCCGATCAGCGCGGGGGCGCGCCTCGCCCAAGATGGAACTCAATCGGCCTGGATGCCGGCGTCCTTGATCACCTTGTGCCATTTAGTGATTTCAGCCGCATTGAACGCGGCGAATTGCTCGGGCGTACCCGTCTCCACGATCGCGCCCCGCGCCGCCAGTTTTTCCTGCACGTCCTTGCGCGCCAGCGTCTTCTGCAAATCGCTGTTCAGCCGTTGCACGACGTCTTTCGGCATGCCCTTGGGTCCCATCAGTCCCCACCACACCGTTGCGTCCAGCTTGGGCCAGCCGAGCGATGCCGTCGTCGGCAGTTCCGGCAGCGCATCGGTCGGCTTGGTGCCGTAGACCGCCAGGGCGCGCAACTTGCCGGCCTGCACATGCGCCAGCACTTCCAGCGGATTGATCGACATGAACGACAGGCGGCCACCGATCAGATCGGTAATGGCCGGGCTGCCGCCCTTGTACGGCACATGGATCGCCTTCGCGCCCGTTTCCTGGATCAGCAGCGCGCTGGCCAGATGGCCCGAGCTGCCGCTGCCGGCCGACCCATACGACAGTTCTTCCGGATGCGCCTTGCTGTAGTCGATCAGTTCCTTGAGCGTCTTGAAGCGCGAGTTGGCTGGCACCACGATCACCAGCGGCGAATAGCCGATTTTGCCGATCGGCGTGAAGTCGGCAGCGGGATCGAAGCCCAGTTGCTTGAAGAGCGCGCCGTTGCTAGCGAGCGTCGGCGACGCGGTCAGCAACGTGTAGCCGTCCGGCGCCGCCTTGGCCACGGCCGCCATGCCGATGTTGGTCGATGCGCCCGGTTTGTTGTCAACGACAACCGTTTGCCCCAGCGCGGTGCCCAGGTCTTGCGCGACGACGCGGGTCACGATGTCGACGCCGCCGCCGGCCGCATAGGGCACGACGATGGAGATGGGCTTGGAAGGAAAGGCCTGCGCCAGGGCAGTCAGCGGCAGGCCCGCCACCAGCGATGCCGAGACGGCAGCCGCAAAGGTGGTAAAAGCGCGGCGGGAAAGGTGGATCGTCACAACGGTCTCCAGAGGGCGTTCTTGTTGCACCCATTCTAGTCACGCCGATCATGGCGATGCCCGCGCCGCCGGTATAGCAGTTATGCCCCGGGTGACGACTTTGCCGCGATGCATTCGACTTCGACCCGTGCATTGAACGCCAGGCCCGAGGTGCCGAACGCACTGCGGGCGGGGTAGCGCCCCTTCTGGAAATACTTTTCGTACACCTGATTGAAGGCGCCCCACTCCTTCATGTCGGCCAGCATCGCCGTGCACTTGACCACGTCATTCATGGTGTAGCCATGCGCTTCAAGCGTGGTCTTGATGTTTTCCATGACCTGCGTGGCCTCGGCAGGCATTCCGCCCGAGGCCAGGGTCAGCGTGCCGGGCAGATTTCCGATCTGGCCCGACATCAGCAGCAGGTTGCCGACCTGCACGGCCTCGGAAAACGGCAGCGTGGTTGGCAGGATCTTGCCGGAGTTCTTGTACTCGGGCGCCATGGAAGGACCGGCGCAGGCCGACAGGCCGGCCGCGACCACGATGGCCAGGGTGAGCTTGGAAAGGGTAACGGGCATGTTTGACGCTCCAGGTGGATCAAGGGTTGCCGATGGCGTTGAGAAAGACGTTGATGTCGTTCATGTCGTTGAACACCGACGGCGACACCCGGGCGTGGTTGGCGCGCAGCGTGATTTCGACCTTCGCCGCAGCGAGCCGGGGTTGCAGGCTGGCGGCGTTCGCGTAGGCCACCGTCACGATCGGAGTCCGCGAGGTGGCTGGCGTGACGACTCGGAATCCCTTGCCCCGCAGACCGGTCTGCAAGGCCTGCAGCATGGGCTGCCGATATTCCTGAATTGCCGCCACGCCCACGCCCATGATCCAGTCGATGGACGCCGCACACGCGGTTTCGATGGCCGCCGCGGGAAAGGACCCCATGAAGTACCCGGCCACGCTGTCGATCTGCACGCTTTCATAAGGGACGGCGCCGGCGGGATCCAACGGGTACACATGCAGGATGGGCGCCGCGAAATTGCGGGTCTGCCGGTAGCCGTACCAGGGCCGCTTCAGTTGCGGCAGCAAGGCTTTGCGGACGTACAGGAACGCGAAGCCGAAGTCTCCCATCAGCCATTTGTAGGTGCCGCATGCCGCAAAGTCGACGCCCCAGGCCTTGACGTCGACCGGCACCGTGCCGGCAGACTGGATGATGTCGACAAACACCAGCGCGCCGCGCGAATGCGCCAGGTCGCACAGCGCCTTCATGTCATGCTCGAAGCCGTTGTAGAGCGACACGTGCGACACGGCCACCAGCTTCGTGCCGGGCACGATCGCCGCGTCCATCGCCGCCATCGAGATCCTGTAGTCGCTGTCCATGGGCACGGTCACGACATCCAGTCCCTGCTTGCGGTACTGCTCATACATGTAGAACGAGCCCACGAAGTGCAGGGCATCGGTCACGACGCGCCCGCCCGACTCCGGCAGGCCCAGCGCCTTGGTGACGAGGTACTCGCCCATCGACGTCGACGGCACGTACGTGACCTCGTCGGCATCGGCATTGATCAGGGTCGCAAACTTGCCGGTTGCGGTGACCGACCCGCTGCCCAGCGACAGCTTGGCCTCGGCATAGTTTTTCATGGCATCGACCGCATGCTGGTTCCATGGATGATCGGCCGCGCCGTTCAGGAACACTTTGTTCGCCACGCCTGGAAACATGGCCTTGGCCGGCAGGATGGTCGATGCAATGGCGTCCGACATGCCGCCGCCATTGCAGCCCGCCAGCTGCGATGCGAAGGCGGACGCCACCGTGGCCGTCCCGGCGCGTTTGAAGAAGTCACGACGTGCGTTATCCATTGAACCCCCCGGTATTTCAACTTTTTGTTTAATTTCAGGACGTGCGGATGCCAAGCCGTCAGATGTGAATGCGCTGCGGATCGCCAGGACCCTACGCGCGCACGCGCCCAGGCACCGGCCCCATTATGCAAGCATCGCAGGATATTTCAACAATAAGTTGATCTTTCAGCCGGATGTCATGGGCGTCGCGGGAGCCCCGCCTTTACAGGCCTTCGCGCTGGCGCAGCCGTTCCAGGTAGTTGTAGATGGTGTAGCGAGACACGCTCAGGGCCTGCGCCACCTTGGCCACGCCGCCACGCACCATCAGCACGCCGCGTCCGGCCATGACTTCCAGCGCATCGAGTTTTTCCTGCCGAGTCATCTCGCGTACCGGCTTGCCATGGCGCACGATGGCATCGCGAATGATGCTGTCCACCACGCCGTCCAGGCCTGCTGTCTGCGGCACGCCGCGCGTTGCGGGCAAGGCGGGGGCAGGGGCTGGCACGGTCGCGGCCGCCCCGCTGCCGCCATCGCCCAGGAACCCGGCGAACCAGTTCAACGCTTCTTTCGGGAAGCTGACATCTGCATTCATGCACAAGGCCAGGAATGGAGCGCCACTGGCATCACGAAATACGACCGTCGCGGATCGCAGCAGCACGCCCTGCGGCGACACCGTCGGATATCCGACGATCACGGAGTGCGGTGTTGGCGCCACCAGGTCGAGTTCTTTCCGCGCGGCCAGAAATGCCTTGTCGTCTTTCGGTCCATCGAGCAGCGAGTCGCCTACCTGCCGCCCCGTCACGTGACCGTTGACGATGTAAACGACCGACGCATCCGGCCGCTCAAGATCATGCAGCACCACTTCGACGAACTTGCCGACCATCGCGCCAATGGCCGGCAAGGTTGCCGTGATTGCAGTGCGAATGATTGCGCGCTCGTGCGCAAGATGCGCGTGGTCATTCACTAGCCGTGGGGGCTCGTCGGCAATGGTTCGGGGGTGTCGGTGCGTGGACTCATCCGCGCATTCTACGGGTCCGCCGCCGCTTGCGGACGCCTGGCGGTCAGCCCGTCTGCCCCGAAGCGATCAGCGGCATCACCAGATGGCTCGTATGCTCGCCGCCGGTATGGATCGTCGTAACACCCCCGAACTCTTCCGCGGGCCGATCCTCAGGATGATCGTGCCGCATGCGGCCAGGCGCGGTCACGATGAAATCGTGCCCCTGCACGGTCAGCGACAGCCGCCATCCTGCCGGGAACACCATCGACGTCGGCCAGATCTCCACGTCGAGCGGATAGACCGCCCCCGGCTCCAGCTTCTGCACGTCATCATGGGTATGCCAGGGACGCCACTCCGTGCTGCGCGCCGGATCGGTCTTGCGGCGTGATGCGCGCAGCCATCCCTGCGCCATCGGCACGCGTTCATGTGCGCCGACATAGGTGACCTCTTCACCCGCCGGATCGAGGACCCGCAGCACGGCAAAGATGTCGGCGTCGCGTGTCGTGGAACTGATCCACAGCCTGAGCGTGACCGGCCCGGTGAACTCCGTGGGGGCGTCGAACGGCGCGGTGGTGAAGCTGACGGATCCCTGCATTGCGTTAAAGGTCACGCTGCCCGAGGCGGACGGCGCGGCGGACTGCAACGCGCCTTCACGCGCATCCAGGTACAGGGGCAGGCGCTGCGTGCGGGCCAGCGGCCATTCCTGTTCCTTGCGGATCCTGGCCGTGCCGTCGGCATGGCGGATCGCCAGTTGCACCGGCGGTTCGCGGTCCCACCCGTTGTCGTCACCGCGCAGGAAGTGATTGAAGAACCGTTTCTGGATCGCGACGTAGTGCGGCAGATAGAAACTTTCATAGTGCGTGCCGATATGCGCGAACAGCCACTTCTGCACGGACCCGGTCCGCAAGAAACCTTCGAAGTTGCCGCGCAGATGCATGCCCGCTCCGCCCCAATTGGCGGCCGACAGCAGCGGCACCGTGATCGCGGGCAGGTTCGCGGCGCGTGCCCGGTTCCAGGCGTCGTCGAGCGAATGCGTCAGGCGGTCGTTGGGATGATCGGCGCGGCTGCCTTCCAGGATCTCGGGCGACAGGGCCGGTCCCGTCGTGCGCTCGCCGGTGATTCGATCTCTATGTTTGCTGTCGCCGCTGCCGTACTGGTTGGACAGCACCTGCCGCGGCCACCATTCGAACGTAAAGCTGTTGCTCAGGATGCCGCCGTGGTGGCCGCCATCCCGGAAGAACTCGCTGGACCCTTCCCAGGGCACGATGGCGGCAAGATGCGGCGGATTCAATGCCGCCACCTGCCATTGCTTGATCGCCAGATACGACACGCCGATCAGGCCGACCTTGCCGTTGCTCCATGACTGGGTGCCGGCCCACTCGATCCACTCGTAGTAGTCGCGCGTCTCGACCGGACCGAACGGATCCAGATAGCCCTCGGACCGGCCCGTGCCGCGAGAGTCGATCTGGATGACGACAAAGCCGTCCGGCACCCAACGTTCCGGGTCGACGACTTCCCATCGAAGGAATCGTCCGGTGGATCCGTTGCTGTCCAGTTCGGGATAGATGCGTTTCAACACCTGCCACTGCGGATTGAAGGCATCTTCGAAATGCACGTCCTTGCCATACGCGCCCATCGCCATGACGACGGGGTACTGACCAGGCGCCTCGGGCCGGAACACGTTGGCGCGCAGCACGGCGCCGTCCGACATGGCCAGCGCCACGTCGCGCTCGAACACCATGCCGTTTTCCACGGTGGTAGTTGTCGAAATCATCTTGTCGTCCTGTGACTGGTTGCTGCCCATCGGGATGCCCGCCATCACGTCGCCTGCACGTTCGCCAGCTTGGTGATCCGCGCGAATTTCTCCATTTCCTGCCGGAAGAAGCGGCCGAATTCGTTGGGCGTCACGTTCATGGGTGGACTGTCCCAGGCCAGCATTTTTTCTTTCACTTCCGGATTCTGCATGGCCTTGTTGATCTCGCCAGACAAGGTGTCGACGATGGCGGGTGGTGTCTTTCCGGGCGCGAACACGCCGACCCAGCCGCCGTTGTAGTCCATGTCGGGCACGCCGCTCTCGGCCATCGTCGGCACATCCGGGAACGCGGCGATCCGCTTGGCGCTCGTGACGGCAATGGGCCGCACCTGCCCGGCCTTGACGGCCATGACGGCCGCCGTCGTGCTCAGGAAGCAGGCGGTGACCTCCTTGCCCATCACTGCGACCAAGGCGGGCGCCGCGCCCTTGTAGGGCACGTGCAGCATGCGCGTGCCTGCCGTGGCGTTGAGCAACTCGCCTGCAAGGTGCAGCGTGTTGCCGGTGCCCGGCGATCCGAAGCTGACGTTGCCGTCGGGCTTGCGGGCCTGGTCCAGGAACTGCTGGAAGGTCGTCAGCGGCGAGTCCGGATGCACGACCAGCGTCAGCGCGGGGGCAACGGTGAACAACGCGACCGGCGCAAAGTCGGCCAGCGTGTCGTAAGGCAGGCTTTTGTAGATGCCGGGATTGATGGCTTGCGACCCGGTCGTCACCAGCAGGGTGTACCCGTCTGGCGTGGCGCGGGCCACGGCCTCGGCGGCCACGATACCGTTGGCGCCAAGACGGTTCTCGATCACCATGCTCTGCCCCATCTGCTTGCCGGCCTGTGCGCCGATCACACGGGCCAGCACATCGGGCGATCCGCCGGCGGAAAACGGCACCAGCAGTTTGATCGGGCGATTCGGAAAACCAGCTTGGGCAATGGCGGGCAGTCCGAAGGCGCCGGCCAATGCGCCCGTGGCGGCCAGGAAGTGTCTGCGAGAGATCATGGGGGCACTCCGTCAGATGTGGAAAAGCGGTAATGAAACTGGGCAGGCAAAGCGCGTCTGCGGTGCAATATTGAGCAGGCTCAGTTCTGCTGCGCCCCTGTCTCCTTGACGACGCGCTCCCACTTGACCAGTTCCTTGCCCAGATAGTCCTTGGCTTGCGCGACGCTGCCGCCCAAGGGTTCGAAACCGGCGGCGGACAGCTTGGCCAGGAAGTCCTGGTCCTTCTGCAGGCGCGTGATCTCGGTGTTGATCCGCTCAAGGATCGCGTTGGGTGTGCGGGACGGCGCAAAGATGCCGACCCAGGTCACATCCTCGAATCCTGGAAAGCCCGACTCGGCCACCGTGGGCACATCAGGCAGCGCGGACGAACGTTCGCTTGCCGTGACCGCCAGGCCTCGGACCCGGCCAGCCTTGACCAGCTCGACGGCGGCAGGCAAGGCGACACTGGCCAGCTGGGTCTGGCCGGCCATCACGGCGTTCAGAGCCGGGCCGGCGCCCTGAAACGGGATATGCGTAACCGGCACCTTGCCCAGTACCTTGAACAGATATTCCGCGGTCAGGTGCGGCGTCGTGCCAGCGCCCGCCGTACCGTAGTTGTAGGAACCGTTCTTGGCATCGGCCATGACGTCCTTGACCGTGTGCGCCTTGAGGTTGGGCGCGGTCACGATCAGGTTGGGGCTGGAGGCCACCAACGCGGCCAGCGTCAGGTCCTTGGCCGAATCGAAACCCAGGTTGCGTTGCATGTAGGGGTTCACAGCGTACGAACTGGTGTTGACCATCAGCGTGTAGCCGTCCGGATCGGCCCGGGCGACGTATGCAGAGGCGATGCTGCCGCCAGCGCCAGGTTTGTTTTCAACCACCACGCTCTGGCCCAGGCTGGCCGTCAGGCGTTGCGCGACCAGGCGCGCGATGATGTCGGCAGGTCCCGCCGGCGCGAATGCGACCACGAAACGAACCGGTTGTTTTGGCCAACCATCCTGGGCTGAGCCGGTCAGCGGCACGGCTGCCAGGGCGGCAGCCATCATCACGCACGGCAATACAGGGCGAGGCATGCTTGTCTCCATGTTTATGAATGGGCGGGCCGCTCTGATGGCAGCCCTGCCGGGTACAGCGGGATCAACGGGTCAACGTCATCCGGGTCAACATCATCCGGTTCAGCATCGCCACGCTTCGGCGCGATGCCCTATCAGCGCGCGTCAGATCGATTCGAGCACGTACCGCGCCATGTCTTCGCGGGTGCAGATCCACACGTCGTCGGACTCCTTCACGCGCGCCATGATGGCGTCATACACCCACGCGCCCGACGGACGGCCCATCACATGCGTATGCGCGGTCACGTCCAGCATCAAGGGCGCATCCTCGGCACGCATGGCCGCGAACGTGTCTTCGAACGTGTCCAGCATGTGGCGCGGCCCCTGGCCGTAGCGAATGCAGGTGGGCAGGTCGTTTACGTCCATCGTGAGCGGAATGCCGACGATGCGTTTGCCGCCAAAGTCCATCACGTACGGACGATCGTCGTCGTTGACGTCGCCATGGTGCAGATAGCCGGCTTCGGCCAGCAACCGCGAACTGATCGGACTGCCGGTACCGCGCGGACTGATCCAGCCAATGGGCGTCACCCCTGCCGTCTCGGTCAGGAGGTTGTGATTGCGTCTGAGGTTGGCCAGTTCGCCTGCTTCATCGAAATACACGGGGATGACGTCCATTCCCCAGGAGTGATTGATGATCTCGTGGCCGGCATCGGCCAGCCGGCGCACGGTGGCGGGGTCGCGTTCGCAGATCACGCCGTTGACCATGACGCTGGTCCGCACGCCATGCTTGTCGGCAATGGCCTGCAGGCGATGGATGCCGCGGACCAGGCCGAAGGACGCCCACGAATGGGCATTGGTGTCGAAGAAACCGGGCTTGAGCACGTTGCCCATCGGACCGATGCCAGGCGCCTGGCCATCCGACCAGGCTTCGTAGGCGATGTTGAAAATGACGGCAAGGCGCTTGCCGCCCGGCCAGCGGAAGTCATCGGGCAGACGAGTGATTACGGGTTCCATGTCAGGCCTCCTCATCCTGGATCAGGTTGGACAGCACACCCACGCCTTCGATATCGATCTCGATACGGTCGCCGGGCTTCATCCACACCGGCGGTTTGCGGGCGTAGCCGACACCCGACGGCGTGCCCATGGCGATCACGTCGCCGGGCTCCAGGGTCAGGACTTCCGACAGCAGCACCAGGGCCTGCGCCACGGTCACGATCATGTGGGCGGTGTTGTCGCTCTGCATGACCTCGCCGTTCAGACGCGACTCGATCTTCAGGCCATGCGCACCCGGCGGCAGAGCCGATGCCGGCACCAACCACGGACCGAACGCACCGGTGCCGTCGAAGTTCTTGCCTATGGTCCACTGGCTGGTCTTGCGCTGATAGTCGCGCAAGGTGCCATCGTTGAAACATGCATATCCCGCGACGGCGTCCAATGCGTTCGCATCGGTCAGCCGATGCGCGTTGCGCCCGATTACCACCGCCAGCTCGGCTTCGAAATCCAGCTTGTCCGACACGGGCGGCCGGATCAGCGGCGCGTGATGCGCGATCAGCGACGTGGCGCCGCGAAAGAAGAAGCTTGGGTATTCGGGCGCGGCATTGCCGCCCTCTGCCGCGTGCGCCGCGTAGTTCAGGCCAAGGCAAATGATCTTGCCGGGACGCGCGATTGGCATTTCCCAGCGAACGGCGTTCCGGTCCAGCGGCGTGGCCTTCGCCAGCATGGCGTCGCTGAGCGGCTGGGCAATCAGGTCTACCCAATCGGCATCATGCGTGCCGGCGGGAATCTGGTCGCCCAGGCCCAGCAATTCGCCATTGTGTTCAACCGCCCACTGGGGTTTACCTTCTACTGGCGTAACCCGTGCAAACTTGGTCATAATTTCGACGTCTCCTGTCGCTATGTTTGTTTTGGCGATATTACGTATGCGAAGTCAAAAATGTCGACAAAACTCGAACTAGGAATTACCCGACCGTCGATCGCGGATGCGGCGGCCGCGCCGACCCTGGCGCGCCAGACATACGAGCGCTTGCGCACAGATGTACTGGCGGGCCACTGGAAACCCGGCCGCAAGCTGTTGATGCATGAACTGCGGGATCGATACCAGGTGGGCGCCAGTCCGCTGCGCGAAGCGCTGAACCGGCTGGCGAGCGAGGAATGGGTCGTGCACAACGACCAGCGCGGCTTCATGGTGGCGCAGGCCACCCAGGCGGAACTGGATGATCTCGTCAACACGCGCGTCGAACTCGAATCGCTGGCGATCACGCAGGCCTTCGCGCGGCGCACACCGGAATGGGAAGAGCAACTGGTGCTGGCCTTCCATCGGCTGTCACGCACGCTCAGGTCGGTGGAACCCGATTCGTATGAAGAGAATCCCGAATGGGAAAGGCAGCACCGCGAATTCCACCGCGCCATGTTGAGCGGTTGCCAGTCGGAACTGTTGATGAATTTCTGCGATCAGTTGTACGACCGCGCCTACCGCTTCCGGCAGTTGGCCGCAAAGAAGGCGTACAAGCAGCGCAACGAGCTCGACGAACATCGAGCAATCTACGAAGCCATCCTGGCGGGGCGTCTGCAGGACGCGAAAGAACTGCTCGCCGGTCACTACCGCAAGACGGCGAGCATTTTTGAGCAGGCGGTGTCGTAGAAGGTTTACTTCACCGCAAACCGTCCGATCACGACGCTGCCGTCGGCCAGTTCCACGCGGGCCAGTGCGGTATCGCCCGCGCGCAGCTTGGCCACCCCACCGCTGGCCATCAAACAGTTGCCATCGGCAACCGTCTTGATGTCATGACGCGTTTCCTTGCCGGCACGCGTCACCTGCAACGTGCCGCTTGCGCCCCGCGTGGCAACCGGCTTGCCGTGATCCGACAGGCAGACCGTGGTGGCCTTGCCTTTCTGGATCAATTCAAACGAGGTTTCGCCGCCTTCGTTCATGATGCCGCCGCGCTGCGCCGGCCAGTCGCCATGGGCGAAGGCCAGCGAACACAGCAAGGCTGATGACAAGGCCGCGACACCCCCAAGCCACCCACGCGTTGCAGGGCGGGCCGAGAGGTTTCCAACCAACAGGTTCGTCAGCATACGGAGGATCAATCGGGTTTGATGCCTGCGCGTGCGATCACCGTCTGCCACCGCTTCTGTTCCACGGCAATGAAAGCCGCGAACTCGGCAGGCGTGCTGCCCACGGCAATGGCGGCATCACCGCTCAGGCGCTCGAGCGATTCGGGCGACTTGATGGCCTTGGCGGCCGCGACGGCCAGTTTATCGGCCGCGGCGGGGGCCAGATTGGCGGGCGCCATCAGGCCATACCACTGCGTCATTTCAAAGCCCGGGAAGCCCTGCTCGGCCACGGTCGGCACGTCCGGCAGTTGCGGGATGCGGGTCGACGTGCCCGTGGCGATGCACCGCAGTTTGCCCGACTTGATGTACTGCATGACGGCCGGCGCGCCCACGGCGGCGGCGTCCAGACGGCCCGCCATCAGGTCGGTCAATTGCGGGCCCGTACCGCGATAGGGCACGTGCACGATAAAGGTTTCGGACACCATCTTCAGGTATTCCATGGCCAGATGGCCGGCGCTGCCGTTGCCGGCCGATCCGTAGTTCAGCTTGCCCGGCTTGGACTTCATCAGCGCCACGAAATCCTTCAGGTTCTTGACCGGCAGGTCCGCATTCACGACGTACAGGCTGGGCACCTTGGCCAGCAGCGAGATCGGCTTGAAGTCCTTGATGGGGTCGTAGGGCAGCTTGGCGTAGATGTAGGGGTTCACGGCCAGCGTGCCGATGTGTCCCAGGACAAGGGTGTGCTGATCCTCGGCGCGGGCCACGTCCTGCATGGCCAGATTGCCGCCGGCGCCCGGCTTGTTGTCGACGTAGACGTTCTGGCCAATGAACTTGGTCAGTTCGATCGACGTGGCGCGCGCCACGATTTCCGAGCTGCCGCCCGGGGCGAAGGGCACGACGAAACGGATGGCGCGGGTGGGCCAGGCGGCCGCGTCGGCGGCGAACGCGCGGGCCGACAGCAGGCTGCCGATACCCATGCCTGCGGCGGGCAAGGCGAGCCCGGCTTTCAGCAGCGCACGGCGAGTGGAAAGGGAAGAAGTCATGGCGTCTCCGGTCGGACTTGTCGTTATGGATACGCCATGCTGGCAGCCCCAGGCTTTCAAATGCCTTTCATTCTTGCGCCGCCGTACCTGTGGAAAACGCCTAGTCAGGGCAAGGGCGCCGGGCGCGGCACCCGCAAGGCGTATTCGCCGGCCAGGTGCCGGTAGTCGGCCATGGTGGCGCGCACATAGTCCGTCAGCGCGTCGCCCACCAGGGTCTGCGGAAACAGGCCGGCCGCGGCGCGCTGCTTGGGGTACGACGGCCGCGCCATCAGCTGGCGGAACGATTCGACCCACGCGCGATAGTCGGCATCGCTGACCTTGCCGCCCACATACACGCCGCGCACGATGGGCCAGCGGATGTCATAGCCCTGCTCCATGGCCGTCGGCACGGTGGCCAGCGCGCCGGGCAGGCGTTCGGATGACAGCACGGCCAGCACCCGGATTGGCGCGCCGGCGGCCAGCAACTGCGCGGCTTCGGACGCGTCACCGGCAACCACCTGCACATGGCCGCCTGTCAGTGCGGTCAGCGCCTCCCCACCGCCTTCAAAGGCCACGAACCGCATCAGCTTGAAGTCGACGCCGGCCGCGCGTGACACCTTCGCGGACTTGAGCCAGTCCTGGCTGCCCAGGGTGCCGCCCGCGCCGAACACGACCCCATTGGGGTTGGCCTTCAGTGCACCGACCAGATCCTTCAGTGTTTGGTAGGGCGCATCCTTGCGCACCACGACCACGCCATAGTCCATGCCAAGCGAGGCGACCCAGCGCACGTCTTTTTCGGTGTACGGGCCGAACTTGCCCTGCGCCAGATTGAGCAGCGAGCCGGCCGAAAACGCGACCAGTGCGCTGGGGTCCGCGGGCCGGGTGGCAACAATGCTATGGAAGGCCACCGCGCCAATGCCGCCCAGCAGATGGGTGATGCGGATGGGCGCTGCCACCAGGCGCGCATCGTCGAACATCGTGCGAACCAGGCGGCAGGTCACGTCGAAGCCGCCGCCGGATTTGGCGGGGGCAATGCATTCGGGCTGCGCGACAGGAGGCGCGGCGGGTAAGGCCTGGGCCTGGGCCTGGGCGACTGGGCCGCCTGCCAGGGCTAACGCAAGCGCCGACCCTGACGCCCATGCTGGTGCCTTGACTCGCGGCAGTTCGGCAACCGGCCTCGCTTCCTCGGCCGCCACGTTGGCCGCCTGGTCCGCCCGAACCCTTGCAGCCGTCCTGGCGCATACATTGAGCATGTTCATTATCGTTGTCATGTCTCTTCCTTGCCGTGCGGCGCGGGCCAGCGTATGCAGACCGCCAGTCCCGGCCCCGGCGCGGGAACGTCGCCTGCCGCCGCGAGCGTCAGCCCGCCATGATGCCGCTCGGCAATCGATCGCGCGATCGCCAGGCCCAACCCTGCGCCCGAACTTCCTGCACCCGAACTACCCGCGCCTGACCCCGACGCCGACGCCGCCCGCAGGAACCGTTCTCCCACCCGCGCCATCAGTTCCGGATCCATGCCCGGTCCATTATCGAGCACGCTCAAACGTTGCTCGCCGTCGGCCACCTCCCCGTGAAGCGTGACGACCCCATCTTCGGGGGCATGCCGGATCGCATTGTCGGCAAGGTTAGCCAGCGCCTCGCGCAGCATGCCGCGATCGCCGAACAGGTTGAGATTGTCCACTACATCGACACCCAGGTCGATGCGCCGCTCCCGCGCGCGCGGCAGCAGGGCCAGCGCCACTTCACGCAGCAGTTCGCCTGCATCGAACTCGCCCGGCCGCAGCGCGGCGGTATCGCTGCGCGCCAAGGCCAGCAATTGGTTCGTGCTGCGCGTGGCGTGGCTGACCTGACGCGCCAGCGCGTGCAGCGTCGCGTCGGTGTCCAGCTTGTCCTTGGTCAACAGCGCATAGTCGATCTGCGTGCGCAGCGTTGCCAGCGACGTGCGAAGCTGATGGGACGCGTCATCCAGAAAGATGCGCTGCTGGGCCATCACGCTTTGCGTGCGTTGCAGCTGATGGTTGATGGCGCCAACCAACGGCACCACGTCGGCGGGCAGGCCTTCGCTGTCCAGCGGCGCCATATCCGCCGGTGACCGCGCGCGTACCTGCTGCGCAAGACGGGCCAGCGGCCGCAGGGCGACGGCGACGATCAGGGCCAGCGCCACCATCACCGCCAGCAGCACCAGTCCATCACGCGTGGCCGCGCGCACCACGAAATTGCGCGAAAACTGCTGGCGCGACACGGTGTTTTCGGCCACCTGGATGATCAGCCGCTGGGCCGGGCTGCCGCTTAGCGGCTGCGCCAGTTCGCGCGTGTAGGCGCCCAGGCGCAAGGACTCCCCAAAGTACTCGGCGTCATAGAACACGGGAACGTTGTCGCGCAGCGGCTCGGGCGGCAGCGGCAGGTCGGGGCTGCCGATCTCGATCACGCCATCGGCGGTGGCGACACGAAAGTAGACCGTGCCATTGGCCGTCAGCTGAAAGAACTCGAACAACCGGTACGGCAATTCGATGGACAGCCCGCCCGACGCAGTCGACACGTTGGCGTCGAGCGACCGCAACGCGCCCGACAAGGACCGGTCATAGGCCGCATCGGCCGACGCCAGTGCATCGACTCGCGTCGCCACCAGTTCCGCGCCCACCACCAGCAACATGGCCGGCAGCAGCAAGGACAGCAACTGGGCCGTCAGGCTAAGCCGCCTAAACCGGCTCCAGGACATAGCCCAGTCCTCGCAGGGTGACGATGCGCACGCCGCTGTTTTCCAGCCGCTTGCGCAGCCGGTGCACGACGACCTCGACCAGCTCCGGCGCGACGTGTTCGTCGTCGCCAAACACACGGTCCACCAGGTCCTGTTTGGACACGGGTTCGCCGCTGCGCAGGATCAACGCGCGCAGCACGCCGTACTCGCGCGGCGGCAAGGCCAGTTGCTGTTGCTGCAGGGTGAATTGGCGCGTGACGGTATCGAACGCCAGCGGGCCGCAGGCGAACCGCGGATGGCTTACCCCGCGTGCGCGGCGCACCAAGGCCGTCAGGCGGGCCTCGAGTTCGGCCAGCGCAAAGGGCTTGGCCAGGAAATCGTCGGCGCCTTCATTGAGCGTGCTCACTCTTTCGGCAAGGGAATCGCGCGCGGTCAGGATCAGGACCGGCATGCGCAAGTCGCGGGCGCGCAGGCGTTGCAGCACGGTGTGGCCCGCCATGCCAGGAAGGCCCAGATCCAGAACCAGCACGTCATAGGTCTGGGTGTCGAGCGAGGTTTCGACCAGCCGGCCATCGTCGACCCAGTCGACGCGCCAGCTCAGTTCTTCCAGCGCCTTGCACAGCCACTGGCCCAGTTCTCGTTCGTCTTCGGCAAGCAGGATGCGCATGGCAGGCGCGGCAAACGCGCTGGAGCTGTCGGAGCCGCGATTCTAGTCCTGAATATCCTGGACGCCGAATCCCGGCCCTGCCTACCGCATCGTCGGCACGTTGCGGGTGTTCATGAAGTCCTCGAAGCTCTCGCCACGCATGGCGGCGTAGACCTTGAGGTTGGGCATGCTGACGACCCGGGCGAACTTCTCGAGCACAAAGAAGTTGGCGCCGTGCCGCACCAGGCCGATCCAGTCCTGCGCGCGGATCATCGCCTTTTCTTCGTCGGTCAGCCCGGCCGCTGTCATGCTTGCTTCCGGATCATCGACGAACGCCTTGCGGGCATCGGCGCCGATCATGTTCCAGAAAAAGCGGTTCAGCTTGAGCACGCGATGGCTGGTGCGAATGTCGAACACATAAGTGCCGGCCAAGTCTTCCAGACCCGCCAGTTGCGGATTGGTGAACACGGGGCGGGTGAATGCGGGCGAGTTCATGACACCACCTCGGTCGCGGCGCGGGTTTCGGCAATGTCGGCGCTGCCCGCCGATTCGTAGAGCACTACCGTCATGGCGGTCGTGGTGGCCAGGTAGTAGTTCTGGTGCAGCTTGCGGATCGGACCTTCGATGCCGCCGCGCATGGCCAGCCACATGATCTGTTCGACGCTTTCGGCGCCGCCCAGCCGCACGTAGTCGGCATGGGTCATCGTCGTCAGCTGTTCCGGATCGTCCTCCAGCAGGCGAAGGAATTCCATATCCCATTCGGTATTGTTGAAACCGGTGCGCTCGCCATGGATCTGGTGCGACAGGCCGCCCGTTCCCACCACCACGACCTTCAGGTCCTCGGGATAGGACTCGATCGCGCGGCGCACGGCTTGCCCCAGCCGATAGCAGCGGCGTGCGGTCGGCAGCGGATACTGCAGGACGTTGATCGCGATCGGCACGACCGCGCCGGGCCAGTCCGGATCATGAGGCCACAGCAGCGGCAGCGGTGATGCACAGCCATGGTCCAGCGGTTTGTCCTGGAAGACGGTCAGGTCGAACTCGTCGTTCACCAGCGATTCGGCAATGTGCGCCTGGAAGTCGACGTTGCCCTTGATTGCCGGCAGGTTGCGCAGGCCCGCGCCTTCATCCGCAACCGGGAAGCGGTCGGCCACCCCAAGCGCAAACGTCGGGTACATGTCGAAAAAGAAGGTGGTGCAGTGGTCGTTGTAGAAGAAGACCAGCACATCGGCCTGCTTCTCGGCCAGCCAGGCCGCAACGGGTTTGTAGCCTTCGAACAGGGGTGCCCAATCGGGATCGGTCTGTTTGCCCTTGTCATACGCGACGCCGATGGTGGGCACGTGCGAGGTGCCGATTGCGCCGATGATTCTTGCCATTTCAGGTCTCCTCGTGCCGCCGTGCGGACGATCAGTGGCCCGAGGCCGCGCGTGCAGTCTCGGGAAATTCTTCTGCGCGGACCGGGGCTTCGCCCGTCCGCTCCATGTGCATGCTGTTTTCTTGCGTCACCGCGTGATCGCGGAACAGGAATTCCGCGCGATCGCCTTTGCCTGCCACGATGGCCTCGACGATCGAATGGTGCTGCCGGTGCGCATAGAACAGCAGGTCGAATACCGTGCGTTTGTCCAGATGCGCAAAGGCAATGGCGCGCGGCGCCGCGAACGGCACCAGATTGCAGCGCGCCGCCAGCTCTTCCAGCAACGGGATGCGCGCGCCGGCCAGCACCAGCGCATGGAAGCGCGCGTTCATTTCGCCGTAGCGCAGTTCGTCGTCGACCGTAATGACGCGTTCGGTGAACAGCGCATCGCCCTCGGCCAGGCAGGCGCGCAACCCATCCAGGATATCGGGTGACGCGCCTCGTTCGGCCAGGGTACGGGCCGCCATGCCTTCAAGCGACGCGCGCAGCCGCAGCGCGTCCAGCGACTCGTCTGGCGTAAAGGCGCGCACCGCATACCCCCGCTGGCCCGAACGCACCAGCAGACCTTCCTGCGCCAGCACAGGCAAGGCCTGCCGGATCGGCATGCGCGAGGTCCCCAGGCGCAGTGCCAGTTCGGCCTCGCGCAGGCGTTCGTCGGGCGCAAGTTCGCCGTTCAAAATCATTTCCCGCAGCTGCAGGGTGGTGGAGGTCGGTCGAAGCATGATGTGACTGTTTGGGATCCCAAAACGATTGTACCCATAAGCCGATGTACGTAATACCGCCATGCATTCGGGTAAACACTCCCCGTTGACGCGCCTTGGGATCCCGAATAGGCTGTCACACCATTGAACGTTCCCGATTTTTTGCGAATTGGCTCGATCAGGGATCCCACGCAGGCATCCCGCACATCGATGCATCATGACCCGGCGCCAGGTAGCGACCGGGCACCCGCCCTCAGGAGACACCCGGTGCGGCCACGTTTGTTCGACGTCCTCGTTGCCGCGGTGCGGCCCCTGACACCCCAGGTCAATGAATACCTGCTGCGTGCGCCCGATGGGGGTCCGCTGCCTGCCTACGAGGCCGGCGCCCACATCGAACTCCATTGGGCCATGCCCGATGGCGCCTCCATGCTGCGGCACTATTCGCTGGTCGGCGGCGATGCCGCGGGCGACGATCCGCCGGGCACCTGGCGCATTGCCGTGCAGCGCGAGGACCGCGCGCGCGGGTCCGCCGACCTGCATCGCCGTTTCAAGCCGGGCATGACGCTGACCTGCTCTTACCCGCTGCACCATTTCCGCATGGATCGCCGCGATACCCATAGTGTGCTGATCGCCGGCGGCATGGGCATCACGCCGATCCTGTCGATGCTGCGCAGCGTCGTGCGGCGCGGATGCAGCTTCGACATGGTCTACACCGCGCGGGCGGTGGAACGCATGGCGTATCGGCAGGAAGTCCAGACACTGGCCGGCGCGCGGGCGCGGCTGCATGACAGCGCCACGCAAGGCCGACTGAACCTGAGGGCCTATCTGGCCGCCCAGCCTGCCGGCGCGACCGCGTATGTGTGCGGCCCGGCTTCGCTGATCCAGGCCGTGCACGACGCTGCCGCGTCGCTGGGTTGGGATCCCGCCCGGGTGCGAAGCGAAACCTTTGCCGCCGCGCCGTCCGCCGACGACGTGGCGTTCGATGTGGAATTGCGGGCCTCTGGCCGCACGGTGCGGGTGCCCGCCGGCGCCACCATACTCGACACGCTGACGGCTGCCGGGCTGCACCCGTTGTACGACTGCCGACGCGGTGAATGCGGGCTCTGTCCGATGCCAGTGGTGGCGGCGGATGGACCGCTGCGCCACCGCGACAGCTACCTGTCGGCGGACGAACGCGCCGCGGGCAAGAGCCTCTGTATTTGCGTATCGCGCATGCAGGGCGACCTGCTGGTTCTCGATGCCTGACTTACGCCGCGGCCAATATCCCCACCCCCTCGGCCCGGAGGTATGCCGGCCGCCCCCAGCCAACCTGAAGGAGTTGCCATGTCCGCCGTCATTCCGCTGCGTCGCGCCGACCCCGTGTTCGAACCCGGCGGCTTCGCCAATCACGCCACGCCCGCCGTGCGCAATTGCTGGTACGTGGCCGGCCGCAGCGGCGAAATCGGCCGGGACCTGATGCGCCGCAGATTGCTGGGTGTGGACGTTGCCCTGTATCGCACGCTGGCGGGCGAACCCGTTGCGGTTCGCAACCGATGCCCGCATCGCTCGTTTCCCCTGGCCAAGGGCAAGCTGGACGGCGACATCCTGGTCTGCGGGTACCACGGCATGCAGTTCGATCCGTCGGGCCAGTGCGTCAACATGCCGTCGATGCCCACGACGCCCACCCATGCCAGCGTGCGCACCTTTCCCTGTGTGGAGCGCGGCCCGCTGGTATGGATCTGGATGGGCAACCCTGATCTGGCCGACCCGGCGTTGATTCCCGACACCCAGTGGCTGAGCGATCCGGGTTGGGCCAGCGTGACCGGCGACTTCCACATGAAGTCCGACTACGTGTCCATGCACGAGAACTTGCTGGACCAGACGCATTTTCCTTTTCTGCATCCGGGCACGGTGGGTACGCCCGAATACGCGCGGTCCAAGCTGGACGTGCGTGAAGACAACGGCCGCGTCATCATCCACCGGGCACTGCGCCATTCGCCGCCGCCAGGCATCTACGGCGTGCCGGCCGAGATCATGCACAAGCGGGTCGACCGTTATTCCGACTCGCAGTTCGCGTCGCCCGCCATGCACGTGGCGTTCGCCCGCATCGTCGATCCTGAACCGGATGACGGCCGGCCGTCGCAGTACCGCTTCACCATCACCCACCTGATCACGCCCGAATGCGACGGCGCGATCCATTACTGGTGGTTCAATTCGCGCGACTTCAAACTGCACGATCAGGAAGCCGACACCTTCCTCAAGGCGGCGTCCGAGCAAGCCTACCTGGAAGACGTGGATGCGCTCGAAGCCATCCTTGAAGTCGTCACGTCTGAAGACGAACCGCAGTTCGACCTGAATTTCGCCCCCGACAAGCCAGGCCTGCTCATGCGCAGGATCCTGCACCGACGCGCGGCCGAGGAAGCAGGCCACCCGGCCTGACCTCGACCGCTCGAATCGGCCACGTGGCCGGACCGGATGCGACGCGTCCGGCCGGGCACCGGCGCCGGACCATCACCGAGGAGACAGATCCATGACATCCAATCGAGGCGTTGCCTATATCGGGCAAGGCAAGGTCGAAGTCCAGAACATTCCCTACCCCAAACTGGAAGATCCGCGCGGCCGGCGCATCGATCACGGCGTGATCCTGAAGGTCGTATCCACCAACATCTGCGGGTCCGACCAGCACATGGTGCGCGGTCGCACCACCGCGGAAGAAGGGTTGATCCTCGGTCACGAAATCACGGGCGAAGTCGTCGAGGCGGGCAAGGACGTCGAGATGCTCAAGATCGGCGACCTGGTCTCGGTCCCGTTCAACGTGGCGTGCGGCCGCTGCCGCACGTGCAAGGAACAGCACACCGGCGTGTGCCTGACCGTCAACCCGTCCCGGGCGGGGGGCGCGTATGGCTATGTGGACATGGGCGGCTGGGTCGGTGGCCAGGCCGAGTTCGTGATGGTCCCCTACGCCGACTTCAACCTGCTGCGCTTTCCGGACAAGGACCAGGCCATGTCCAAGATCCGCGACCTGACGTGCCTGTCCGACATCCTGCCGACGGGCTATCACGGCGCGGTCACGGCGGGCGTCGGACCGGGCAGCACGGTGTATGTCGCCGGCGCCGGACCGGTCGGCCTGGCCGCCGCAGCCTCCGCACGCTTGCTGGGCGCGGCCGTCGTCATTGTCGGTGACGTCAACCCGGTGCGTCTGGAACACCCCAGGCGCCTGGGGTACGAGACCGTGGACCTGTCGCTGGACGTGTCCCTGGCCGACCAGATCGCGCAGATCCTGGGCGAGCCCGAGGTCGACAGCGCGGTTGACGCAGTCGGCTTCGAAGCGCGCGGCCACGGCCACAGCGGGGCGCAGCAGGAAGCCCCGGCCACCGTGCTCAACTCCTTGATGGAAGTCACCCGCGCCGCCGGCCGCATCGGCATCCCGGGGCTGTATGTGACCGACGACCCCGGCGCGGTCGACAGCGCCGCGCGCAAGGGCGCGCTCAGCGTGCGTTTCGGCCTGGGTTGGGCCAAGTCCCATTCGTTTTTCACGGGGCAGACGCCGGTCATGAAGTACAACCGGGCCTTGATGCAGGCGATCCTGTGGGATCGGATCAAGATCGCGGAGACCGTCGGCGTGGAAGTGATCTCGCTTGATGAGGCGCCCAAGGGCTATGCCGAATTCGATTCGGGGGCACCCAAGAAATTCGTGATCGACCCGCACGGCATGCTGGCCTGAAGCTGGCGAATAAGCAAAACGTATCGCTCCAGGGCTGATAAGTATTGGTCCTGGCGCCCGCGTGCTGCCAAGCTTGTCTTGTACGACGACCTACAAGAACGCCAGCGCCATCCGGCGATCGGCACAAGGAGACAGCATGACGACACGCTTGATACTGCGGTCGGGCACGACCGCCCTGATCGCCCTTACCGCACTGGCCGGGTGCGGCGGCAATGATGACGATGACGCGCCCTCCGCCGGCGCGGGGTTCGCGACGCCCGTGGTCGTGGCCAACGCCGCCACGGCATGCACCGCACTCAGTGGCAAGACCATTGCGGCATCGTCGATTGGCGAACCGACGACGGGCGCGGTCGTGACAGCGGCAACCTATCGCACGGCCCTGCCCGATCGGCCCAACGCGGCAGGCACGGCGATCGATCAGGCCACGCCCGACTACTGCGA
This sequence comes from Pigmentiphaga litoralis, assembly GCF_048632615.1. Lineage (GTDB taxonomy): Bacteria > Pseudomonadota > Gammaproteobacteria > Burkholderiales > Burkholderiaceae_B > Pigmentiphaga > Pigmentiphaga litoralis_B. The sequence goes on along the minus strand of NZ_CP184479.1, from coordinate 3,029,726 downwards.
AGTGCTGGTCGACATCAAGCCTGTCGACCCGGCGGCGCCGCTGATCAAGTCGCAGGTCAATCTGCCTACCAGCTGGAACGGCAAAAAGTTGCAGTTCGGCGGCAGCGGGTACAACGGCGCGCTCGTAACCGGTGTGCAGCAAAGCCGGAACGCCGGCCCGGAAACGCCGTTCCCGCTGACCCAGGGCTACATGACCGCCGGGACCGACTCGGGCCACCAGAATTCCGCCGCGGTCCATCCGGCGGCCTTTGCGTTGAACGACGAAGCGTTGGCCAACTTCGCGTATGCCTCATACAAGAAGACGCATGACGTGGCGGTGCAGCTTGGCGCCGGCTACTACGCCAATCGCCCGCTCAAAAGCTATTACCTTGGCGGCTCGCAGGGTGGCCGGGAAGGCCTCATGATGGCGCAGCGCTATCCGGCCGACTTCGACGGCATCATCAGCATCGATCCCGTCATCAACGCGACGGCCTTGTGGACGTTCCAGAACAGCTTTGGCGGCGTGCAGAGCGCGGCGGGCAGCTGGCTGGGCAACAAGAACCAGCTGATCCACGACACCATCGCCGCGGCCTGCGATGCGCAGGATGGCATTGCCGACAATGTGGTCAGCAACTACCTGACCTGCAAGCCGCTTGCCGATGCCGCGATCGCGGCCAAACGGTGTCCGTCGGGCGCCGATGAAGGTCCGGCCTGCTTTTCGGACGGCCAGCTGGCGGCAGTGAAATGGGCCTACACGGGCTACACCTTCCCGTTCGCGCTTGCCAACGGCATCACGTCGTATGCCGGCTATGTCTACGGATCGGAATTCGTCCCCGGCAACTTCCAGAACTGGGTGACAGGCACCGCGCCCCCGACGGCGGGTGACCCCGACACGCTCACGGGCGTCAGCCGCAGCTATCTGTTCGGCAGCTACTACGTGCGCTACTTCATTGCGAAGAACCCGTCGTTCAATGCGTTGACCTACAATCCGGCTGCGTTCCAGGCACGGGTGCAGGCCGTGTCCAACATGATCGATGCGACCAATCCTGACCTGACGGCCTTCTTCAACCGGGGTGGCAAGATCATCTTGCGTGAAGACCTGGCGGACAAAGGCCAGAGCCCGCAGACCGGCCTCGACTATTGGAACGCGGTGGGCGCAAAGATGGGCAAGGACAAGACCGAGCAGTTCTTTGCGGCCTATGTGGCCACGGGCTTGCCGCATACGTCGGGCGGCATCGCGGCGGGCACGGCCAATGCGCCGAGCTACGGCATTCCGGGTCGCGTCGACCTGCTTGCTCCGTTGGAAGCATGGGTGGAACGCGGCGTGAAACCGGCGGACAGCATGACGCTGACCAACCGCGACGCGCTTCCGCCGTATGCGGTGACGGCGTCCAAGCCGATGTGCCGCTACCCGATGTTCCCGCGCTATGTGGGCGCGACGCCAGCGGGTGGCAACGTGGCGGCGAACTACACGTGCGTGGCAGGCTGATTCTGGCTTGACGGCGCGCCGTGTCCCTATCGGCACGGACAGCGGCAACAGTGTGCATGGCCCGGCACAGGCGGGCAGCCTCAGGGCTCGCCTGTGCCGGCGGCCCTGTTCAGTGCGCGTCCACCCGGTTCGGGCAGGGCGTGCGCTCGATGAAATGGCGCAGGTTGCTGAGCGTGGCGGCCGAAATCTCCCGCAGCGCTTCCACCGTGAAAAAGCCCTGATGTCCGGTCACCAGGACATTCGGAAAGGTCATCAGGCGCTGGAATACGTCATCGTCAATGATCTCGCCCGAGCGGTCCTGGAAGAACAGCGGGCCTTCCTGCTCATACACGTCGATGGCAAGGTGTCCAAGGTGCCGGGATTTGAGCGCCTTGATCACCGCAGTGGTGTCCACCAATGCGCCTCGCGATGTGTTGACGAGCATGGCGCCCAGCTTCATGCGCGCCAGCGCACCGGCGTCGATCATGTGCCGTGACGCTTCGGTCGAGGGGCAATGCAGGGTCACGATGTCCGAGCGTGCCAGCAGTTCCTCAAGTGGCGCCATGTCACCCAGAGGTTCGAACAGCGGCGACGGATACGGGTCGCAGCCAAGCACCGTGCAACCCATGCCGTGAAAGATCCGGGCAGCCGCCAGGCCGATCTTGCCCGTGCCGACGATGCCCACCGTTTTGCCGTGCAGGGTCCGGCCGAGCAAGCCTTCGAGCATGAAGTTGCCATCACGGACCCGATTGAATGCGCGATGCGTCTGACGGTTGAGCGTCATCACCATCGCCAGCGTATGTTCCGCCACGGCCTCGGGCGAGTAGGACGGCACTCGGGCAACGAACATCCCAAGCTCGAGCGCGACCGTCAGATCGACGTTGTTGAAGCCCGCGCAACGCAGCAGGATGGCGCCAACGCCCAGCCTGGCCAGGGCATGCAGCGCAGCGGCGTCAAGGCGATCATTCACGAACACGCAGACGGCCTGGCAACCCTGCGCCAGCGCCGCCGTGTCGACGTCGAGCGCCACGTCGAAATAGACCCATTCGGTAGGGGGCGTCGTTGGCATTGCGCCATTGGCTTCGTCAAGAAACCGGCGGTCATAGGAACGTGTGCTGAAGACAGCAACTTTCATGGCGGCCTCGGGATGCGACAGGACCGCACACCATACCGCAAGCTTGTGCCGGCAGTCGATCCCGCCAGGTGCGGGAGCTTCCCGCCGTCACCCCTGGGCTTGCATCTCCAGCCACGCCCGCATGGCCGCCGTGACCTGCCCGGGTTCTTCCATGGTGCTCATGTGCCCGGAATGTTCGATCACGCTCAAGATCGAACGGGGCAGCACGGCGTGCATGTCTTCGTGGCGCGACAGCGGACTCCAGCTGTCGTCGCGGCCACATAGCACCAGGGTTGGCACGGTAATGCCCGGCAGCTGGCCGCTGGCATCGGGTCGGTTGATCAAGGCCTCGATCTGCGCGGCAAAGATCTCGGGCGTCTTGCGCTCGATCATCTGCAACACGGCTTCGAACACCGGTCCGTTCACGCGGGACGGGTGGACCATGCCGGGCGCCCACTTCAAGCCCAGTGCCCGCATGCCTTCCCTGCGCGCCGTGTCCAGCAGGGCATAGCGCCCCTTCTTTTCGCCTTCGCCCACAAAGCCGGGCACCAGCGCCTGATAGCCCGTGTCCATCAGAGCCAGCCGGGTCACCCGTTCGGGCGCCAGCCGGATGACTTCCAGCGCGACACGGCCGCCCATGCTATGACCCGCCACGGCCAATGGCCCGGCCGGGGCAGATGACAACGCGATCTGCGCCATCTCGGTAATGGAGGACGCGTTGCCGTAGTCCGCAACGATGCAGTCCGCCTGATCGCGCAACTCGGCGATCTGCGGTTCCCAGACGGCGGCATCGCACAGCAGCCCGGGCAATAGAAGTAGAGGTTGGGCGCTCACGATCGCCGGCTCCTAAAAAATGCGAAACGAAGGGGGTTCAGACAGCGGCTTCGGCCAGCCCGATCAGCGCCGACAACGTGTCCGGATGCGCCAGCAGTTCGCGGCTGTCGCCCGACCAGCTCACGCGGCCGCGATCCAGCACCGTGGCCCGCTCGGTCAGCTCCAGCGCCAGCGTCGCATGCTGCTCGACCAGCACGATGCCCAGTTTGCCTTCCTGATGCAGGCGGCGAAAGGCATCGACCAGGACATCGACAATGATGGGTGCCAGGCCTTCGAAGGGCTCATCCAGCAGCAGCACGGCCGGGTTGCCGATCAGTGCACGGCCTATCGCCAGCATCTGCTGTTCTCCGCCCGACAACTGGTTGCCCATGTTGCGGCGGCGTTCGTGCAGACGCGGAAACAGGTCGTAGATGCCTGCCAGCGTCCATGCGCCAGGGCGGGTCGCGACCACCAGATTCTCTTCCACGCTCAGCGATGGAAAAATCTCCCGTTCCTGCGACACCAGCCCCAGCCCGCGCCGTGCCCGCACGTGGCTGGGCCACTTGCCGATGTCCTCACCGCGGTAGCGCACCGTACCGCTGCGCACGTCGGTCAAGCCCATCAGTGTACTGATCAACGTGGATTTGCCCACGCCATTGCGGCCAAGCAGCGCCACCGCCTCGCCCTGCCGCAGGCTGAAGGACACGCCTTCCAGGATCGCGATGTCGCCGTAACCGGCATGCACGTCATCGACATTCAAGAGATCGCTCATGGATGACGTCCTCCACCCAGATACACATCGCGCACCAGCTTGCTGCTGCGCACTTCGTCGACAGGGCCTTCGAGCAACACGGCGCCTTCCACCAGCACGGTGATCTGCTTGGCGAACCGGAAGACCAGTTCCATGTCGTGTTCGATGACCAGCGTGGCGACATCGGGCGGCAGACGTTCCAGCAGTTCGAACAGACGCTTGCCTTCGGTGGACGGCACGCCCGCGACCGGCTCGTCAAGCAACAGCACCTTGGGCCGCAAGGCGAGCGCAAGCGCGATCTCGACCAGGCGCCGCTGCCCATAGGCAAGGTCATTGACGGTGCGGCCCACCAGGTCGATCAGGCCGAGCGAGGTCAACAGTTGAGCCGCCTCGTCCATCAGTTCCGGCCGATGCTGCAGGGGCCGGCCCATGCTGCCGTCCACGCCGTGCGCCGCCGCCAGCGCCAGGCTCACGTTCTCGCCCACGGTCAGCTTGCCGAACAGGGAATTGATCTGGAAGGTGCGGCCCAGGCCCAGCTTGACGCGGCGCTCGGGCGTGCGGCCGGTCAGCAGTTCGCCGCCCAGCCACATCTTGCCGCTGCTGGGCGGAACCAGACCGGTGATCAGGTGCACCAGCGTGCTTTTGCCCGCGCCGTTCGGTCCGATCAGCGCATGGCGCGCACCCGGCTGCAGTTCCAGATTGACATCACGGGTGACATGCAGCGCGCCGTAACGCTTGTTGATGCCTTGCAGTTGCAGCGCCGGGGTCATGCCGCCCTCCGCCTGGCCGCCGCGGCGTCGTCGGGCGCCTGGGTTTTCAGGAAGCGTTCGGTCCAGCCGCTCAGGCCACGCGGCGCATAGCGCACCACGAGGATGAGCAGCACGCCCAACGCCGCCAGCCAGTTGGTGGGATCGATCGCCGCCGCGCGATCGGACAGCAGCACAAAGATGATCGCGCCAAAGAACGCACCATACAGCCGCCCCGTGCCGCCCAGCGCCAGCATGACCAGCACGTTCGCGGACAGCGTGAACGACAGGGTATCGAGCCCGACGATACGATTGATCTGTGCCGACAAGGCGCCTGCCACTCCGGCGATCGCCGCCGACAGGGCGTACACCATCAGCAGCCGCGCCCGCACCGGGACGCCCAGCATGCGCATGCGCACCGGATTCTCGCGAATGCCTTGCACGGTCAGGCCAAAGGGCGAGTTCACGATCCACATCAGCAGCGCGTAGACCAGCACCAGCACCACCCCCGCATACAGGAAGCCGACCTTGCCATACACGTCGAACTCGAACAGGCCGAGCACCGCCGAGACCGAATAGCCGGTCAGGCCATCGTCGCCCGCCGTCACGGTCTTGGCCACATTGGCCAGCTCCAGCAGCACCGTTGCCACCGTCAGCGTCAGCATGATCTGCGTCAGCCCCTGCGTGCGCAGGATGGCCATGCCCGAGACGAGTCCGACCAGCGCCGCGATCACGGCAGCCACCAGCAGGCCGGTCATGGGTTCGGGGCTCACATGCAGGGCAAACAATCCCGCGCTGTAGGCGCCGACGCCGAAGAAGGCCGCATGACCGAGCGACTCGATCCCCCCATACCCCAGGGACAGATCCAGTGACAGTGCAAAAATGATCATGATCAATACCGTGGTCGCAAGGACCAGGTACAGATCGCCAAGAAACCAGGTCGCGGCCGCGGCGGCCAGCAGGCCGAGATCGACCCACGTGAACCGTTGCCGCCGGAACGACCGGGCGGTGACGTCAGGCATGGCGCCCTCCTGTCGGGTTGAGGGAACGTCGGGCTTGGGCGCGCTCATGCCGGCGCCACCAGGCCACGGGGCCGCAAGAGCAGAATGACCAGCACGCTGATGTAGATCACGAAGCCGCCGATGGCGGGCAGGTAATAGCGTCCCAGCGTATCCAGCACACCCAGCAGCAAGGCGGCATAGAACGATCCGCGCAGGCTGCCAAGTCCGCCCACCGCCACCACGATCAACACCAGGACCAGATACTTCAGGCCGTAATACGGTTCGAGGGGCAGCAGCTGCGCGCCCAGGGCGCCGCCCAGCGCCGCCAGTCCACAGCCGATCGCAAACGTGCTGGCAAACACGACCGGCACGTTGATGCCGACGCAGCGCGCCATGCGCGGATTGTCGACCGATGCACGCAGGCTGGCGCCGAACGTGGTGTGTTCAAGGCTGAACCACAACAGCGCGGCCACCGCGCCGCTGACCGCCATCAGGAACACGCGGTAGATGGACACGTCGATCGGGCCAAGCTGCCAGTTGCCTGCCAGCGACGCCGGCAAGGCCAGGCTCTGGATCTGCGGACCGGCCAGATTCTTGATGATCGCGGTGGCGATGAAGGCCATGCCAATCGTCATGAGCAGCTGGCCCAGATCGTTGCTGCGATACACCCAGCGATACAGCGTGCGTTCGAGCAGCGCGCCGACCAGCACGGTTCCGACTACCGCAAGCGGCACGGCGGCATAGAAGTTCACGCCCTGCGCCTGCATCAGGTACAGGGCCAGGTAGCCGCCGATCATCGCGAAGGTCGAGTGGGCAAGGTTCACGACCCGCATGACGCCGAGCGTGATCGTCAGCCCGACCGAGATGAGGAACAGCGTCATCCCGTAGGCCAGGCTGTCGATCAGCAGCGAGATCAACGTGGCAAAAGCATTCGGCATGGAATCGGCCTACTTGCGGTTGAGTTCGTGCCAGGGATCTTTGACAGCCGGGAAGGTGCTGAACGCCACGTTGCCCAGCTTGCCATCAACCTTTTCCACCTTGCGCATGTAGATGTTCTGCACGACTTCACGCGTGTCCGCATCGATGGAGATCGGGCCGCGCGGGCTGTCCCATTTCGCGGTCTTGGCGGCGGCCATGGCCTTGTCGCCATCCTTCTTGCCATCGGTGGCCTTGACCATCTGCGCGATCAGCCGCATGCCGTCATAGGCTGCGACCGATGCGATGCTGGGCAGCGCATCGGCGCCGAACTTCTGCTTGTAGGCCGCAACGAACGCCTTGTTGACCGGGTTGTCCAGGTACGGCGTGTAATGCAAGGCCGTCACCAGACCCAGCGCGGCATCCCCCACCACCGGCAGGTCGGATTCCTGCGATTCGTTGGTCGCCAGCAAGGTAACGCCCGCCTTGTCGAGCCCACGATCCTTGAACGCCTTGATGAAACCGGCCGACATGGGGCCTACCGGCATGAACATGAACACATACTGCACGCCCGCGTCGCGCACGCGCTGCAGGTAGGTCGAAAAGTCGGTGGTGCCCAGCGGCACCTTGATCTCGGCCGCGACCTCGCCCCCTGCTTCTTGAACGTCGACCCGAAGGCTTCGAGCGCGTCATAGCCCGGCGCATAGTCGGCGGCCACGATCACGGCTTTCTTGGCGCCCTGCTGCACGGCCCAGGTCACGAGCGGCACGCTGACGGCCCACTGCGTGAAGCCCAGCCGCACGAAGTACGGCGACTTGTCGGTCACGCTGGACGTGCCCGAGTTCAACACCACATACGGCGTTTTGGTCTGGTTGACGATGTCAACGGTTCCCAGGACCGTGGGCGTGAACACGCCGCCGATCAGGTATTGCGCGCGATCACGCACGGTCAGTTCCTGTGCCAGCTGGCGCGTGCGCTGCGGGCTGGTGCCGGCTTCGTCGCGCGGCAGCACGGTGAGCGTGTGATTGCCGACCTTGTTGCCGTTCTGGGCAAGGTACATGTCGACCCCGCGCTGGTATTCCTGGCCCCACCAGGAATAGACACCCGAGAACTGCGACATGAGGCCGATCTTGATGTCGTCGGCATGGGCGGCGCCGCCGGCAAACAGTGTCGCGCCGGCAAGCAGACAACGCCCGAGGGCGCGCGGGATGGCGTAAGGAAAGGGGGTCATGGTCGTCTCCTGTGACGCTCTCTGGCATCGTTGGCGGGGTGCACGAGGGTGTCACCACCCGCCGTCAGCATGCCAGCACAGGACAGCGCCAGCCAATGCCAAAGGCTTGGCCAGCGATGCGTTTTGCTTATACCCCTCTCAAACCTGGCGATTCGGCGGAGGGGGATTACCCTAGGTCGGCGGCGGTATCCCGCAGGGCATCGAGCAAGAAGGCAACGCCCGGAGAGGGCAGATAATCGGTGCGTGTCGTGAGCCCGATGGCGCGCGTGGTCATGCGCACCGTCACGGGCAGCAGCGCCAGCAGTCCTGCCCTGACCTCCCGGCTGATCTGCCGTGGCGACATCAGCACCACGCGGTCGCTTTCCATCAGCAAGGCCTGCGTCAATGCCGGACTGTTCACCTGCAGGCCGCTGGTGGGCGGCGGCAGACCGTCGCTGCGGAAGGCACGCTCGAACGCGGATTGCGCAGGCGTGTTGGGCATGGGCAGGATCCATGGCGCATCGACCAGGTCCGCCAGGCCGCGCAGTGGACGGCCCTGCAAGGGATGCCCTTGCCGCACCACCACTGCCAGTTCGTCGTCGAACAGGGGTTCCTGATGCAGGTCGTCGGCAGGCGGCGGCTGGCGCAATGCGCCGATCACCATGTCCAGCTCGGCATGACGCAGGCGGTGCAACAGCGTCTCGTAGGTCCCATCGACGATCGTGACGTTGACCGCCGGGTGACTGGCCAGCAGCCGTTCCACCGCGCGCGGCACGAACAGCCCGGTGGAAAAGGGCAGGGTGCCGATCACGACGCGGCCCTGCAGTTGCCCGACCCGCGACGCCAGATCGGCACTGGCGCTATCCAGTTCGAACCACAGCAGACGCGCATGCCGCAACAGCGCGTCGCCAGGCTCGGTCAGGCGCATGCCGCGCGCGGACCGATGGAACAGCCGCACGCCGGCCAGGTGCTCCAGCTGCGCAATGGCTTGTGTGACGGCGGGCTGGCTAATGCCCAGCGCTTCGGCGCAGCGGCTTTCGCTGCCGGCCGCGTCCAGGGCCATCAGTATGCTGAGGTGTCGATAGCCCGCCTGCGTCTCCAGCTGCGATTCGCTGCGGTGGTGCGCCAGCCGATGACCCGCCGCCAGCTGCGTCACGCCCCGGTCGGCGGCGCGCAATTGGGCGAAGGCCCGCTTCAGCCGGGCATCCAGGACATGGCCAAGCTCGGTCAGCTCCATGCCGCGCGCGCTCCGATCGAACAGCGCCATGTCCAGCAATGCTTCGACATCCCGCACCGCGCGGGCCACCGCGGGCTGCGACAGGAATAGCGTCGCGGCAGCGCGTGCCGTGCTGCCGTGTTCAGCCACGGCACGCACCGCGCGCAGCTTCTTCAGGTGAGGCGTCAGCGTGCGCATGGATGCGGGCGTCGAATCATGGCGGGAGGCAGCGGAAGGCGTGGGAGCCGATTATAGGGAGGCAGGCGTTCCGGACGGCAACGGTGAATACCCCTGCCCTCACGGCAGCAAGGGCCAGCGCGGCCGACGGATCCGCGTGTACGTCAGGGTGTTCCAGTCGGGCGTCGCTACCCCTGGCCCGCCCACATAAATCACGCGGCAGGCCAGCGGCGCAAACGCGGCATGAAAGTGCTGCGCCGACTTCACGACCACGATGCGCTGCGTGTCCAGCTCGCAGCCAATCCCGGTGAACACGTCCGTGTGCATGGCCTGGTCACGAACCGACACCAGCACGATGCGGATGCCATCGGCCTGCACCAGGGCCGCGTCCCCCAGGGGCACCGGGCTGCCGGTCAACCCCGTCATCGTGTAGGCGGGGCGCAAGGCCTCCACGCTGCAGTGCACATCCACAGGATCGCCCGACAGGGGTCCCGTCTTGCCGCCAATGCGCAGCGGCAGGCGCGCGCCCACGCCGGCTTCCAACGCGATGCGGACCGCGCCCGGGTCCCACAAGGGGCCAAGCGCCACCTCGCGCACGCCGCGTTCCCGCAGCCTGCGCAAGATGAACGTGGCGTCGCCCGGCGCGCCGCTGCCCGGGTTATCGGGCCGGTCGGCCATGACCACGAACCCGGGCGGCGCGGCCAGCGCCTCGTCGATGGCATCGTCAATGCCGCGGAACGCCACCTGCAACGGCTCGCGCAGCGCGATCAATTCGTCGGCCAGTTGCCGGGCCAGTTCACCTGCCGCGGCGGCGTCGCCATCGTGATAGACCAGCACCTTGGTGCCCATGTCGGGCACGTCGCCCGTCGCAAAGCCCTGCACGACGGAGATCGAGATAACACCGCCCTTCCCCTCCAGCTCTCGAACGCGGGCCATATAGCCCCGCGCCGGTTCGCGCGTGGTGTGCATGGGCACGATCATCTCGCAATCGACCACCGCAGGGCATGCATGCAGACGGCCTTCATGGAGATCAATGCATCGATCCACCAATTCCTCGGCCCGTTCAAGAATGTCAGTGTGCGGATATTCCTTGAACGCGATCAGCAGGTCCGCCTGCGCCACCATCGCCTCGCTCAGGTGCGCATGCGGATCCAGCGTCGCGCCCACGATCACGCCCGGACCGACCCGCTGGCGCACCCGCCGCAGCAGATCGCCTTCGCAGTCTTCATAGCCATCGGCCACCATCGCGCCATGCAGGCCCAGCAACACCATATCCACGGGCAGGGCCGCGTCCAGGTCGGCCAGCAATTCGTTGCGCAAACCTTCGTACGCGTCGCGGGTGGTGATGCCGCCCGGCGCAGCAGAGGCGACCATCCCTTCGATCACGTGCCAGCCTCGGGCCTTGCCCCGCCGGCGCGCGGCGATCAGCGGGCCGCCAAAGAACGTGACCTCATCGGGATGGGTACCCGCCGCGAAATACAGGTCCCCGCGATACGACGCGGCGCCCGTCGGCAACGGCGAGAACGTATTAGTTTCCGCGCCAAGCGCGGCGACGAAGAGTTTCATGGAGGGCGCCCGGAGTGTTCGGCGGATTGTCGCAGATCCTGCCGACCTGTATGGCCGGGCATACAATGTCGCCTTTGCGCGCCGGCACGTCCGTCCCCGCCGGCCGCCTTCCCCGCCGAGACCCCATGACCTCTTCTTCGCCACAGAAAGCCCTGCTGTGGATCGTTGCGTCTGCGTTCTTCATGCAGACTTTGGACACCACCATCGTCAACACGGCGCTGCCCGCCATGGCGCAGAACCTGGGTGTGTCCCCCTGTCGATGCAGCCCGTGATCGTGGCCTACAGCCTGACCATGGCCATGTTGATTCCGGCCTCGGGCTGGCTGGCGGACCGCTTCGGCACGCGCCAGGTCTACTTCTACGCCATCCTGATCTTCGTGCTGGGCTCGGTGTTCTGTGCGGCCGCCGGATCCTTGAATCAGCTGATTGCGGCGCGGGTGATCCAGGGCATCGGCGGGTCGATGCTGCTGCCGATCGGCCGGCTGGCCGTACTGCGCAGCGTCTCCAGCGAGCAATACATTACCGCCCTGTCCTTCATCTCCATTGCCGGCCAGGTCGGCCCGCTGTTTGGTCCCACGCTCGGCGGCTTTCTGGTGCAGGCGGTGTCGTGGCACTGGATCTTCCTGATCAACGTGCCGATCGGCATCGTCGGGTTGCTGGCGGTCCGGCGCTATCTGAAGTCCGACGCCCTGCCCGAGCCGCTGCCTTTCGACATCGTCGGATGCGTGCTGCTGTCGGTCTGCATGGTGGCCTTCTCGCTGGCCATGGATGCGCCGCCCGATGCGCAACGCGCGCTGTGGTGGACCGTGGGCCTCGGCATCAGTGCGCTGTCGGCGCTGCTGTTTGTCGCCCATGCCAAACGCCGTCCGCACCCCCTGTTCCGCCTCGGCCTGTTCCGCGAACCGAACTTTTCGGTCGGCTTGATTGGCAACCTGGTGTGCCGGATCGGTTGCGCCGCGGTGCCGTTCCTGTTGCCCCTGCTGATGCAGTTGCAGCTGGGTTATTCGCCCTTGCAGTCAGGTCTGATGATGCTGCCTGCCGCGATCGCGGGCGTGATCGCCAAGCCGTGCATCGGCCCCTGGTGCGCCGCTTCGGGTATGAGACCTTCCTGCTCGTGAACACGCTGGTGACGGGCGTGGCCATCATGTCGTTCGCCGCCATTTCGCCCGGCTGGCCGCTTGCGGTGGAAGTGCTGCAGCTTGCCGTCTTCGGCGCGGCCAATTCGATGCAGTTCGCGGCCATGAACAGCGTCACGCTCAAGGGCCTGAAGCCCCACGACGCGGGTGCGGGCAATAGCCTGTTTTCGATGGTGCAGATGCTGGCGGTGGGCCTGGGGGTGACGCTGGGCGGTGGCCTGGTGACGCTGTTTTCAGGCCAGCCGACCGGTACGGCTGCGGGCTTTGCGCTGACGTTCTTGATGGTGGGCGCGATCACCCTGGTGTCGGCGTGGGTGTTTCGCAAGCTGGACCCTGCAACCACGACCAGGCCGGCGCCGGATGCGCGTAGCGCGGGGGCCGCGCGCTAGGGCAAATCCAACGGCGCATGCACCGCCATCAGCGCCACGATCCAGTCGATGAACACGCGCAGCTTCGCACTCACATGCCGGCTGGGCGGATAGGCAATGAACATCGGCATGGAATCCAGCCGCCAGTCTTCGAACAGCGGCACCAGCGCACCGCTGGACTCATGTGCCGCCGACATGTAATCGGGCAACCACATCACCCCAAGCCCCGCCAGGCCGGCGGCAAGGTAGGCATTGCCATCATCCACCGCCAGCGCATGCCGGCCGTGCACCGTCACACGTTCGTCACCGCGGTGCATTGCGTACGGCAGGGGCTTGCCCGTGCGTGACCACAGGAAGCCCACGATGCGGTGCGGGCTGTCTTCCAGTGCCTTGGGATGCGCGGGTGTGCCCCACCGTTCCAGGTAGGACGGCGCGGCAAAGACGCGCAAGCGCAGGTCGCCCACATGGCGCGCGATCAGGGACTGGTCTTTCAACGCACCGCCTCGCACCACGCAATCCACGTTTTCGTTGATCAAGTCCACGATCCGGTCGCTGACGCCCATGTCGAGCTGGATGTCGGGATAGCGCGCGTAGAAGTCAGGGAGTGCCGGGATCAGGATCGTGTGCGCGAAGGGACTGGGAACGTCGACACGCAGACGGCCGCGGGGCGATGCCGCCGCGACGGACAGGCTGGTTTCGGCGTCGTCCATGTCGGCCAGCAGTTGCAGCACACGCTCGTAATACGCCGCGCCGTCGGCCGTGACGTTGACCTGGCGCGTAGTGCGGTTGAGCAGCCGCACGCGCAGGCGCGCTTCCAGCTGCTGGACCAGTTGCGTGACGGTGGTCTTGCTCATGTGCAGGGTTTCGGCAGCTTTGGTGAAGCTGCCGGTTTCCACCACGCGGGCGAAGGCCTGCATCGCATCGAAACGGTCCATGGCGTCTCCGGCCAACGATTGATTGTTTGGATTCTACAAACAGTGCTGCATGCGCTCGCCTGTTTATCTGCTGCGGGCCCGTCGATACAGTGGGCCATGGTCGATACGGATCTCCCGTGACCCCCTTGCTGGAGCACCATCATGACAACACGTGACGTCGTTTTTCCCCCAGGCCGCCATGCCTTGTATGAGCGCAATCGTTATTCACCGGCCGTGCGATCCGATGGCTTGCTGTTCGTGTCGGGCCAGGTCGGCAGCCGCGACGACGGGTCGCCCGAGCCCGATCTGCGCAAGCAGGTCGCGTTGGCGTTCGAGAACCTGAACGCGGTACTGAAGGCCGCCGGCTGCACGTTTGACGATGTCGTCGACGTGACGGTGTTCATCGTGGATCCAGCTGAAAAGTTCGAGACCATCTGGGAAGTGGTGCCGACCTATTGGGGTGAGGCGCCCTTCCCCAACATCACCTGCGTCGGGGTGACGTGGCTGTATGGCTTCGACTTCGAGATCAAGGTGATTGCCAAGGTGCCGGCGGACGCCGATTGCTGACCCGCACGGTGCCGAGCGTTCCACTTTCGGCAACGCTGCTTCCCATCGAGCAGGACTAGTGCGGGGGCATGCCGGCGACTAGCATGGGTGGATCGATGCAGTCGGCGCAGGTTGTGTGTTCGCTGCTGCACACTTTCTTTCGAGGATGATCGCTATGCTCCACACGCCTGTTTCGGTTCATGCTCCGGCCGCGCCTGTTCACGCACCGCGCCGCATCGTCCATCGCACTCGGGGTCACGGCGGCGGCTTCATCACGCGATTGATGAGTCCGTCCGATCTGGGGGAATACCTCAAACCTTTCGTGTTCCTGGACCTGTTCCGTGCGGATCAGGCGACGCAACGCGCGATGGAAGCACGGGGCGGCATGCCGATCCATCCGCATTCCGGCGTGGCGACCGTGACGGTCATCACCGAAGGCCGGATGCGTTTTGAAGACCCGGAAGCAGGCAAGGGGACCATCGGCTATGGCGGGGTGGAATGGATGCGTGCCGGCGGCGGGGTGTGGCACGGCAAGGAAATGACGACCGACGACGTGCCGCTGATCGAAGGCTTCCAGCTGTGGCTGGCGCTGCCCGAGGCCCTGGAAAACGGCCCGTCGGAAAGCCGTTACATCGAAGCGGCCGACATGCCGCAAACCGGTCCGGCTCGCGTGATCGTGGGCGAATACAACGGCGTGCGCAGCCCCGTACCTGCGCCGGAAGGCATCAATTACCTGCTGGTGACCCTGGCTGCGGGCGAGACGTTTACCTACGCGCCGCCAGCGGGCCACACCGTGGGCTGGTTGGCCCTGGCGCAAGGCGCGATCCGCACCGGGGCGTCACAGCCGCGCGCCGTGGCGGGTGACATGGTGGTGTTCGATGACAGCGGCGCAACGATCCAGGTGCAGGCCAGTGACGACGCGCCTGCGGTGTTCGTGCTCGGCTCGGCCGTGCCGCACCCGCATCCGCTGCACCTGGGCAACTACTCGGTGCATACGTCGGCCAAGGCACTGGAGACGGGCGAGAACCGCATCAAGGAACTCGGCCGCACGCTCAAGGCGCTGGGCGACCGGCGCACGGCATCGGGAACGGTGCCGGTGCTGCGCTAGAAGGCCGCTCAGGGAGCCGGCCCTGGCCCGGTGTGCGGCAGTTGCTTGAGAAAGTCCACCATCGCCTGCGCGACCTGCTCCGGCTGCTCCGGAATCAAGGCGTGGCCCGCATTCGCGATGCGCACGCTGATGACCTGGTCGCCCAGGTCATCAGCCAGCCGCCATCCGCTGCCCTCGGGTGCAAAGGCATCTTCCGCCGCCCACACATCCAGCAAGGGCACGCCGCCCGCCGCCCACCAGCCTTCAATTGGCGTCACGGCCTTGGCCGCGCGTTGCAGGCGCGCGGCGTCGGGATACCAGCCGTCCAGCCAGACCGAGGCATCGTTGTCTTTTGCAAAAAAGGTGGTCTGCAACCAGTGCAGGCGTTCCGCCCCGGGCAGGCTCAGGTCCAGGCAATGCTCCAGCCCCTGGATCGCCAGGGGTGCCACCTTGCGCGGCCCGGCGGCCAGGATCATGACGGCGCGAACCAGGTCCGGGCGGTCTCCAGCGGCCACCCGCGCGATCCAGTTGCCGAACGCATGCCCCGCGATCACGGCCGGGCCGGCACGTTCAGCCTCGATGACCGCCAGCACATCGGCAGCCAGGTCATGCAGCGACACCCCTACACGCGGCCCGTCACTGCCCCCGATGCCGCGCGGCGCCGGCCGCAGCACGCGGTAGCCAGCCTTGGCCACTGACGCCGCGATGTGATCGAACTCGTCACTTGCGCGGCCCAGCGACGGCAGGATCACGACCAGCAGGCCCTGGCCCTGCGCCTGGACTTCGATGCGCACCGGATGGTTGACGCCGTCATGCTGTTCGTTGCGTTCGACAACGTATCGGGCGGTCGCATTCATGGGGATCATCCGTTACCCCTGCTTCAGGCCGATGGCCTTGATCAGCGGCAACATCCGCTTGCGGTCTTCACTCAGATAGGTGGTGAATGCGTCGGTACCCATATAGGTGATTTCGGCGCCCTGCTCGCCCAGCTTGGCTTTCAACGCGGGTTGCGCCATGACTTTCTCCATGGCGCCCGCCAGCCTGGCCAGCGCAGCCGGCGGCGTACCGGCCGGGGCAAACAGGCCATACCAGGACTCGGCAACCAGTCCCGGCACACCGGCTTCCGCGGCGGTCGGCACATTGGGCAAGGCAGTCGACCGCGCCGACCCGGTCACGGCCAGCGCGCGCAGGCGGCCCGCTTCCAGGTGCGCCAGTTGCGGCGTGATATTGACGAAGCCCACCTGCACCTCATGCCCGAGCAGCGCAATCGTGCCCGGCGCCGCGCCGCGATACGGCACGTGGGCGAGCTTCGCGCCCGTCAACTGATTGAACAGCTCGCCGCCCAGATGCGACCCTGTCCCGTTACCCGCCGACGCATAGTTGATCGCGCCCGGCTGGCGTTTGCCTTCATCCACCAGGTCCTTCAAGGACTTGAGCGGACTATCGGCCGGGACACTGATGATGCCCGGAACCGTCACGAACATGGCCACGGGAACGAAGTCCTTGACCGCGTCATAGGGCAGTTGCGAGTTGATGGCCGGCTGCACGATCAGCGGCGCCTGCGTGCCCAGCAGCAGCGTGTAGCCATCGGCCGGCGACTTCGCGACCACATTGGCGCCGATCACCGTTCCGCCGCCCGACTTCACGTCCACGATCACCTGCTGTCCCAGTTCGGTCGACAACGCCGCCGACACTTCGCGCGCAATGGTGTCGACCGGACCGCCCGCACCGTAAGGGTTGACCAGGCGGATGGGCTTGTTGGGATACGTGGCGGTCTGGGCATGGCCCACGGTGGCTGCCAGCAGGCAGCCCGCCGCGACGAGCAGGCGTTCGATGATCATGGTTGTGTCTCCGCAAATCGTTTTTATGGTGGCGACCGGGCACCGCATACCGCAAGGGCGCGCGGAGCCCGACGCATGCCGAGTCTAGAAGACGTACGACGCGGAAACCATGCAAGGGATGACAACACTGGTATGTGTGCCGAAGGGCTCGGCTTGGTGGCTCCCGGTGCGCTGCGGTGCTGGCCAAGCGTGCGGAATGACGGTCTGTGTCGTTCCTGTGACGCGGTTTTCGGGGCTGGCGCAACGGCGCTGTCGCATGACCTGCGATTGGCCGGGCATAATGCCAAGGGCTGTCAGGAACTCATCCTTTCGTTGCCCATCGACGCCTTCACCATAGACATCCTCCATGACCTTGCACCTTGCCCTGCGCCTTGCCGCCCTTTCGGTCGGCCTGGCTGCCACGTTCCACGTCCACGCAGAAAGTTTCGCCTCTTCCGCATCCAGCGCCGGATCGGCGTCGAGCGGCAGCATTTCGGATTCGTCCGAGGGATCCAGCGACAGCTCGTCCGACGACAAGAAGAAATCGGCCGAGGGGGATTACCGTATCGTCGACGTCGCGCAGGCACCGGCGCGGCCCGACTACGTGCGCATTACGATGCAGGCCGACGAGCCTGGCAAGCGGCTGACACTGGAACTGCCTGCCGACACGTTCGCCAAGCAGAACCTCGGCCAGGGCGACATGGTCAGCGCGCACAAGCGGGTGTACGGCTATGAATTCGCGCGCGGCGACACGCAGGAAGCGTTTTATCTGGTGCTGGCCGACGACTGGTTCGACGAACTGGCGCCCCGCCCCGTCGTCATTCTGTGATCGCGGTGGGTGGGATCGCTACGTTGCATGCTTGGCGGCGTTGGGTGTTGGGCAGGCTGTGGGCTCGGGTGCTGCCGGGCGCGCGTGGGGTGCACGGGCGGTTGCTTCGGTCATCGCCTCGTTTATCGTTTGGGTCGTTGCTTTCAGCGTTGCTGGTGCTCGCCGGCAGCGTCGGCAGCACGGCCGCGATCGCAGGCCCCACCGACGCACTGTTCGCGGCGTCCACCTTCTGTGACCGTGGTCATGAACTGACGGCCACCGAGCAGGACAAGCTGCTGCGCTTCTCCGCCGTGGTCCGCGAAGCCCTGGCCGCCACCGGCGACGACGCCGTATTGATCAGCCGTTCCGGACTGGACCTGTCCGGCTTCGGCATCCGCTATTCCCACTCCGCCATCGCCTGGCGCAGCGACACCGGCATCTGGTCCGCGCGACAGTTGTATTACGCATGCAACGAAGGCTACCCACGCATCTTCGACCAGGGCATCGCCGGCTTCGTCATGGGCACGGATGATCCCGACGTGGGCTACATCTCGATCGTCAGCCTGCCCAAAGGCGCTGCCGACACCCTGCGCGACGCGTCACGCAACACACCGTTGGCGCTGCAGCTGCTGGCCGCGCAGTACAGCGCCAACGCTTACGCCTACAGCACGCGGTATCAGAACTGCAATCAATGGGTGATCGAGATGCTGGGCGCGACGTGGGGCGGCCTGGCGTGGGGACAGGGATTGCGCGAACGCACGCAGGATTGGTTGCTTGCGGCGGGGTATGCGCCCGAGCCGGTCAACGTCGGATCACATTGGTTGATGTTTGCATCCGGTTTCGTGCCGCTCTTGCATCTGGACGATCACCCGGTGGAAGACCGGCAGGCACTGCAGCTGAGGATCAGCTTGCCGGCGAGTATCGAAGGGTTCGTGCGGGAACGCCATCCGGAGGCGAAGCGGATGGAGTTGTGTCACAGCGGCGGGCGCGTGGTGAGGCATCAGGGGTGGACGCCGATGGCGGAGGGGTGTGTGGCGGGCGCGGGGGACACGACGGTATCCATGAACTGAGCGTGGGCCACGCTGCGGGGGGCAGGCGTCCGAACAGGGCGGGCGCCTTCCATAGGACATGGCTCGCGTCAGCGGCGCAATTCACTCCACCCCGACCCTACGCTTCGCCCGATGCACCGTCCCGTTACGCACGGCCCATCGCAGCGGCTGCGCCGCCAGCCGGACGGACTGCCGCAGCGCCGCCTGACGCACCCGCCCCAGCGGCCGCACGCCCAGCATTTCTTGCGCGAACCCAGGCAACAGATCGATCCCCGCGCGCATCATCAACCTGACGAACGGCACCGCCAGCGGCCCCGGCGCGGGGGCGGTCAACACCAGCCGCAAGGTCTCTTGCGTGCGCGCGTCGTTGACGAGTTCACCCCGCATCCCTTCCAGGTAGTTGCGCAGGTCCACAACCGTGCGCGGCACGTTGCGCGCGCCCAGGCGCTCGGCGACCAACGCAATCTCGCTCAGATACTGATTTTGCGCGGCAACGGGAAAGTCCGGCTGCCGATAGACCAGGAAGGACTCCAGGAACGACGACACCTCGGCCACATGGACCCATGTCAGCAGATGCGGGTCGGACGCGGAATAGGCCTGGCCGGCCGGCGTCGTGCCGCTGACCGAGGCGTGGATACGGCGAACGTGGTCGATCAGGTGATCGGCGTCCTGCCGGCTTGCGTAGGTCGTGGCGGCGACGAAGCGGGCGGTGCGGCGCAGGCGCCCCAGCATGTCCACACGAAAGTTGGAGTGGTCCCAGACGCCGGCCAGCGCTGCCGGGTGGAGCATCTGCAACATCAATGCGGACACGCCCCCGGCGAGCATGGCGGTGAAGTCGCCATGCACCTGCCAGGCCATGGAGTGCGGGCCGAACAGGCCGGGGTCGCCGGGCGGGTGGAGGTAGTCGATGGTCTGGCCGGGCATGGTGATGCCGAGCACCGCCGCTTCGATACGTTGGCGCACGAATTCCATGTCAGTGCGGGGCGCTCCGGCCGGGGCGCAACAGGACTTTCACTCCGGCAGATCCTTGAACAGGTGCTTCAGCAAGCGTGGCTGCGACCGGTGGTACTGCTTGGGCGCATCGACCTGGGCGCCGAGCCTGGCGGCGGCGTGCCAGGGCCAGCGCGGATCGTAGAGCATCGCGCGGGCCAGGGCTACCGCGTCGGCCTGGCCGGTGGCGATGATGGCTTCGGCCTGCTCGGGCTCGGTGATCAGGCCGACGGCGATGGTGGGCAGGCCAGTCGTTTCCTTGATGCTGGCTGCGAAGGGCACTTGATAGTTGGGACCTGCAACGATCTGCTGATGCGGCGTCAGCCCGCCGCTGGAGACGTCGATGAAGTCGCAGCCCAGCTCGCGCAGCTGTTCGGCAAAGGCCAGGGTCTGGGCCAGGTCCCATCCGCCGTCGACCCAGTCGGTGGCGGACACGCGTACACCCACGGCCTTGTCTTGCGGGAAGGCTTCGCGCACGGCAGCAAACACCTCCAGCGGATAACGCAGGCGGTTGGCAAGCGAGCCGCCATACGGGTCGGTGCGGTGGTTGGACAGGGGCGACAGGAACTGGTGCAGCAGGTAGCCGTGAGCGGCGTGGACTTCGACCATATCGAGGCCAAGCGCATGGGCGCGGCGGGCCGATGCCACGAAGGCTTCTTTGATGCGCAGCATGCCCGCAGCGTCGAGTTCGGTTGGCACGGGATCGCCCTGGGTGAACGACTCGGCGGAGGGCGCGCAGGGCAGCCAGCCCCCGCGTCGGCGCCGATGCGTTTGCCGCCGTCCCAGGGCGCAGCCGTCGAGGCCTTGCGGCCGGCGTGGTTCAGTTGCACGCCCAGGCGCATGTCGGTCTGGCGGCGCACTGCGTCGATAACGTGGCCCAGCGCCGCCTGGGTCGCGTCGTCGTACAGCCCGAGGTCGCCCGGGGTGATGCGGCCTTCGGGCTCGACGGCGGCGGCTTCGGTGAACATGGCGGCCGCGCCGGATAGGGCGAGGTGACCCAGGTGGATCATGTGCCAGTCATTGGCCAGGCCATCGACGGACGAGTACTGGCACATGGGCGAGACGATGATGCGGTTCTTCAGGGACAATCGGCCCAGGTCGTGGGGCGAGAAGAGCTGGCTCATGCGGGGTTCCTGTGGGCGGCCGGCGCGGGGCGCGGGCAAGGACGTCGGGCGGGCGCGGCCGCAACCGCCCTCAAGCCGAAAAGGATACGTCAAAGCCGGAATGCCGCTGCCACCCGGCGTGCGCCGGAATGCGACCGAGTGCTACCGGAACAGGCCGGATGACCTGAGGCGCGCTAGCGACCCGACGCCGGCGCCGCTGGTGGCGGCCCACCCGCATCCCCACGATCCAGCTGCCGATACACCTCTTGCGACACGCGCATCAATTCGCTGCGATCCGCGGCGCCCGACAAGGCATATCCAAACCGGGCGTCGACCCAGTAGAACTGGTTGACGTTGCCTTCGCGCCCGAAGCGGAAGGACGAGCTTTCGCCAGCACCTTCTGGCGTCACGTACAACGTCAGCCGCTGACCGGCTTCAGACGCATACATGAACTGCGCAACCGGCCCGCTGCCGCCAGGCAGCAGACGCCCCCAACCAGCGAATATCCGAGCGTGCTCAAGGCGGGCGCCTTGACGTCGGCGCCCATGCGTTTGGTCAGCCAGGTGACCAGCGCCTGTTCCTGGTCGCCGCCGATTTCGACCGGACGGCGTGCGTCGGGGCTGTACACCGCATGCGCGATCGCAGCGCGGTGGGCAAAGCCCGGCAACGCGTCGGCCACTTGTGATGGCCCTGGCTGCGGTTCGACCGACTGCGAGATGCCGCCCGCCACCCGCGACGCATCGGGCGGGCTCTGCAGCCAACCGCGTGCGACCCACGACATGCTGGCACTGACCGCCGCAATCGCCACCCCCGCCGCCAGACTGCGCCACGCCCACGACGACGGTTCACGCCTTAACGGCAATCGCAAGGGCAGCGGTTCATGCAGCACGGGATTGAGCAGTTCGCACAACAGGGCATTCTGTTTTTGCCAGCCTTCGACACGCCCACGGGCCTCGGGCTGGTCAGCAAGCCACGCATCGACTTCGGCGTGACGTGCAGGTGCCAGTTGACCGTCGACCCAGGCATGCAGATCGGCTTCGGTGATGGGCGGCATAGGGGGCTTGATCCGGGCCCCGTCGGGGATCCGGATGCCGGTCCCGGCACCGAAGTCGCTGAGGCCGAAGGAGAAGGAGGAACGTGCTTCATCGTCATTTGACCCGGTGCAGCCGGCCCGGCGCATCACGGTCTTCCAAGGCGGCACCCAGGCGCTCTCGCGCGCGGGACAGCCGCGACATGACCGTGCCGATCGGCACGCCAAGTGCCTGTGCGACTTCCTGGTAGCTGAGCGCTTCGACACCGACCAGCAACAGCACTTCACGCTGGTCGGGCGGCAGACGCTGCAACAGGCGGTCCAGGTCACGCACTTCCAGGCCATCGGTTTGTGTCGGGCGCGCGGCCTGCTCGGGCAGATCTTCCCTGGCCACGTCGTCGGGCCGGCTGCGCTGTGCACGCAACTGGTCGATGAACTGGTTGTGCATGATCCCGAAGATCCAGGCGCGCAGTTCGCCGCGTTTCTGCCACAGCGGGAAACGGGTCCACGCGCGTTCGAGCGTGTCCTGGACCAGGTCGTCGGCCCGGTCGCGGTCAGCCGTCAGCCCGCGCGCATAGCGGCGCAGGCTGGGGATGCACGCGACCAGGTTCGCCTCGTCTTGAGCACGCATGGGAATACGCGACCGGACCCGCGATCGTGGACTTGCGGCGCTTACTTCTTGACGACGTGCCAGACTTCCTTGAAGTTGTCGCCCGTCTTGTCACCGGCCTTCTTGTCGTTGGCGTAGGTGTACAGCGGCATGCCTTTGATAGCCCACTGCTTGGCGCCATCGTCGCGCGTGATGATGGTCATGTCGCCTTCTGGCTTGGCGTTGGCGGCGGCCATGGCGGGCGGCCACAAGGTGGCGCATGGGCCGTTGCAGGTGCTCTTGCCGCTGTTGGCGACGTCCTTGTCGAAGGTGTAGAGCGTCATGCCGGCCGATGTCACGAGGACGCCGTCGGACACCTTGACGGGCGCCTGGGCATGGGCAAGCGAGACGAACGAGGACGCGATGGCCAGCGTCAGGGCGGGAAGCAGACGGATACGCATGATGGTCTCTTTATGAAGTGGTTCGTGCGTGAAAGAGCGCGTTGAAACCGGGAACTACGGGGCATGGACGGATGCCGATGCCCGCTTATTCCCTTCACTCGAAAAAAGTCAGGGCAGTACGCCGGCTGCGGATTCCCGATGGTCTTCAGCATACTGCTCACGCGCATACTGGCTGGGCGGCCGCCCGACGTAGCGGGCAAACGCCACGCTGAACGTGCTTGCGGAGCTGTAGCCAACGCGTTCCGCGACCTCGGCCATGCCGCCCTGCCTGCGGCGCAGCAGGTCTTTGGCAAGCGCCATGCGCCAGGCAAGCAGGTAGGCCATTGGCGCGACGCCGACCGTTCTGTTGAAACGTTCAAAGAAGGCGGACCGGGACAGCGCCGCTTCGTTGGCAAGATCAACGACCGTCCAGTCCCGGGCGGGCTGCGCATGCATGGCCCGGATGGCGGCCGACAGGCGGACATCGGCCAGCCCGCGCACCAGGCCCGGCGACGCCGCCGTACCGGCTGCCGATCGCAGGGCTTCGATCAGCAGCACCTCGAGCAGACGCGAGAGCACGACGTCACGCGCGGGCCGCTGCTCACGCGTTTCGTCACCCACCAGTTCAACCAGGATTGCCAGGCGGGATTCGCCGCGAACGTGCACGAACCGGGGCAACAGCGCGACCAGCAGCGCCGCGTCGGGCGAGCCGAAGCTGCAGTGCCCCGCAAGCATGCGCAGATCCGCCGGCCCCTCGGGATCGCCGATGCGAAAGTGCCCGTTGCCCAGCGCAACGGGCAAGGTGTCGCCATGCGCGGGCGGCGGCGCGAGACTGGACATGGCGATGCCGAAAGCCGCCGGAACCAGGACGAAGTCGCCTGCCTGCAGCACGACGGGATCAGCGTCATCCAGCGCCAGCCGGCACCCCCTTCGAGCACGACGCAGTAGAACGGCTGCCCGGCGTCCGAGCGCCGAATCCGCCACGCGCCCGCTCCGGCCACATGCTTGGAGAACCGAGCCGCGGGCTGCAGCAGCGTGACGACTTCGGCAAGCGGATCCACCATGACCGGACTCCCGCAAATGTTATATGGACGGAGGATTGTAGCGAGTACGGCCTTGACGGCCTATCGTGACAGCACTCCAACGACACGAAGGCACATCCATGAAAACCGTTCTGATTACCGGCTGCTCCTCGGGCTTCGGCCTGGACACCGCCCGCCTGTTTCTTGATCGCAGCTGGCGGGTCATTGCAACCATGCGCACGCCTCGCGAAGATCTGCTGCCGGCGTCTGACGCGCTGCAAGTGATCCCGCTTGACGTGACCGATCCGGCCAGCGTGGCACGGGCCGTCGCGGCGGCCGGGCCAATAGATGTACTTGTCAACAATGCCGGCTTCGGCGCCCCTGCGCCGTTCGAGCTGACTCCGATGGAAACGGTGCGCCAGCTGTTCGACACCAACACCTTCGGGACGGCCGCCCTGACGCAGGCGGTATTGCCGCACATGCGGCAGCGCGGATCGGGCGTGATCGTGAATGTGACATCCAGCGTCACGCTCAAGCCACTGCCTTTGGTCAGCATGTATCGCGCGGCCAAGGCGGCCGTGAACGCCATGACCGAGTCACTGGCCGGCGAGGTTGCGCCATTCGGGATTCGTGTGCACCTGGTGCTTCCCGGGTCCTCGGGCGAGACGCGTTTCAGGGAGACTGCGCATCACCATCTTCAAGGCATGGACGACCCGGTCTATGGGGACTTCATGAAGCAGACGATTGCCCGCATGATGGCGTCGATCGGCCCTGGCACGCATGCCCGCGACGTGGCCGAGGCGGTATGGAAAGCGGCGACCGATCCGGCCGCGCCGCTGCGTATTCCGGCGGGCGCGGACGCGGTGCAGTGGGCGGCGGAGGCGGGTTGAGGACGCCACCGATGATGCGGGGCGCAGAGGCCGATGGGGAAGCGTGCTGACGGCGCAAGTGCACAGGCGGGGCGAGGGATCCGGCAGCGCCTTACCCGCGCCAGACCGGGTCCGAACTTCCCAGAGGTACTGGCGCGGTGTCCCACGCCATGGCGGCACCGTCGACGACCACGGGCGCGCGCAGGCGCTGCAGCGGTCCCCACACCGTATCGATGGAGGCGGGATCGAGATCGGCCGGGCTGCGTTCGGAAAAGGCGGTCGATGCGACAGGAGCCGGGACCTTGCCCGTCGTGGCGTCATGCACCGTGGCATCCACCAGCAGCTTTGCGGTCCGTGCCAGCGACGCGTGGATTTCCGCGCCGTGGCCGCTGCGCAACCGGGTCGTCAGGCCACGCAAGACCGCCGCCGCCATCAGGTAGCCAGTGCCATGATCCAGCGCCTGCATGGGCAACGGCACGGGCTTGTCGGCGCCGGCCGCGATCATGCCGGCATGGGCAATGCCGCTGCTCATCTGGACCAGGCTGTCGAAGCCGCGGCGATGCTGCCAGGGGCCGGTCCATCCGTAGGCATCGAGCGACACGTCGATCAGCCCGGGGCACAGCCGCGCTCGCGTGGCGGCGTCGAAGCCCAGGTGGGTGAGCGCGTCGGACCGGTAGCCGTGCACCAGCACGTCGGCCTGGGCCAGCAGGGCTTCGAAGCGCGCGCGGCCCGCGGTATCGGACAGGTCCAGGCGCGCGCAGCGTTTGCCGGGCGTCACGTCGGGCTCATGGGTCGGCTCCTTCCACCAGGGCGGATCGAGCCGCAGCACCTCGGCGCCATAGGCCGCCAGGAAACGGGTCGCAATCGGGCCGGCCAGTACCCGGGTCAGGTCCAGCACACGGATGCCCGCAAGCGGACGCGCGGGGTCGAAGTCGGGGCCGGACCGCGCGGCGCGACCTGTCGGGTGGACGGGTTCCGGCGCGTTGGATCGGGCGGGCCGATGCGGCTCGGACGCATTGCCTGCAGCGGCTGGCTGCGCGTGTTCATGCCAATGCAGCAAGGGTTCGCCCGCAACGGCCCGGCCCTGGGGATGCGCGGCCCACTGCGCCACCGACCGCATGGTGGCAGCGCATCCGCCGCGTTCGACGACAGCGGTTTCCAAGGCGTCTGCCGACCAGGTCGCAACGGCTGCCGCGACCTTGGCGCGGTCGGCGGGATCGTGTTCCGTATCGGTCACGCCAAGCACTGCCATGGCCGCCGCGCGATGATGCGGGGCATTGGTATGGAGGCGGATCCAGCCGTCCTTCGTGCGGTAATCCCCTGCGACGGCATCCCACGAAGGCGGCAGTTCCCAACCGATCGGATCCACCGACACGGTGAACCACAGGGAAGCAAGACGGCGATCGACCTTGACGGCGGACGCTGCATGCAATGACTTGCCCGACCGCGCCGCCTGCCATTCCGCAAGTGCCAGGCCCGCCGCACCGATCGCCGCCGCCGCGAAGTCGGTCGCGTGAAATGCGGACGGCATCCGCTGATCGCCCGTGGCCTGGACCTTGGCTAGCCATGCCGGGGCGCCTCCAGCACCTGCCCACATCAAAGCAACGAAGTGATCGAAGGGAGCAGCGTCGGAATCAGTCGGGCGGGACATGGCGATGGGGGTCCTTGTCGGGCAAACCGCGCCGAAGGACGGCAGCGTGCCGCCCAAGGCGCAAGTCAAAGGGATAGGTCAGTGCATTGCATCCGTTCAGCGCATCAGATCGAGATACAGGCCTTCGACCTTTTCGCGTGCCCACGGCGTGCGGCGCAGAAAGGTCAGGCTGGACTTGATGCTGGGATCGTTGCGAAAGCAACGAATGTCCACACGCTGGGCCAGGCCGTCCCAGCCATGGTGGGCCTGCAGCGCGACCAGCATGGCTTCGAGGGTGACGCCATGCAAAGGATTCTTGGGTTGCATGCTCATGGTCGGATCTGAAGAACGTCAAGCCGGCATGCTAGCACCACGCACCTGTCGGCGAGGCCTTGCGATCACTCGACGCGCAGCGTCAGCCCGGCTGTTTTCACGTTGACCGTAGGAAAGCGCGCCATGGCTTGCGGGTCGCCGCGCAGCGCCGCGAAATACCCGCTTTGCGCGGTCACCACCATCAGCGGCATCTGGCCCGGCGCAACGACCGCCTTGCCTTTGCGTGCGGCCTTGAGCGACAGAACCAGCATCGTGCGCTCGTAGTAGCGCTTGCCGGCCACCTGGGTCAAGGTCTTGTCCGCCATCGGATCGATGTCACTGTCAACGATATCGAAGTGGGCAGCGAGCGCCTTGGCCAGCCCCGGCACGCCGGACGCCGTGTCGATGTCCGCAGCGCCCGCAAGCGCGTCGGACTGTCCGTCCGCCGCCCGGGGCGCCGGCTTGTTCACCGGGCGCACGCTGTGCCGCGAATACAGCATCAGGCGCAAGGTGACAGGATCGCCCGGCTTGACGCGTGTGCGGTCCGCTTTCCATTCGAGGCGGATGTCGCCGGGCGCCACCGTCACCTTGTCGATCACTTCCAGCTTGATCTCACCCGCATAGACCGGTGTCCCCTGCACATCGATCCTTGCGCGGGGCAAGGTGATCACGCCGGTCTTCATGAAGCGGGCATGGGTACGCAGCGACGCGTGCTCACCCTGCGCATCGGTCTGCGTGGCGAATTCGCCCAACCCCGTGGTGATCTCCAGGCCGTCGACCGTGGGCGGCACGAAGCTGCCCGCATCGGGCAGCGCGTTCAACGTGAAGTCCAGCGGGAAGATCTCGCCCTTCATGACGACAGGTGGAGCGATGGTTGTCAGTTGCAACGGCGTCTGGCGCTCGGCGGGGGCCGGTTTGCCAGAGGGCTTCCTGACGGACGAACCGGCCAGTGATGACGCGTTCGACGGCGTGCCAGACGAACCGGACGGGCTTGCGGAAGCAGGCCCCGCAGTGGACACCGGCGTCCCCTTGGAAGACGCGGCCGCGAAGCTTCCCGACCCCGATACCGCTGCCGTCGCCCGGGTCGCGCCCGCCGCGGCGGTCTCGTCCACTTTGACTTCGGCCGTGCCTTCCGGACCCCGGCCACAGGCAGCCAGCGCCAGCACGACGCCCGCCACCGCGGTCAGGCCGAGACCGCGCAGCATCGTGCCGGCCACGGGTCCCGCCACGACATGACGCAGTGCGAACAGGGTACGAATCACAACTTGGGGATGCGCAAGGTCTTGCTGATCATCAGCGAACCCGACAACACGAACAGCAATGCCAGGGGATGGAGTTGCCACGGACCGATCGTCCACGCTCCCAGATAGAGCTGGTCGCCGATGCGCCCTTGCCACGCAGCGAAGGCCAGCACGCCGGTCAGCACCACGCTGGTGGGAATCGGCGTGCCTTCGAAATACGGCACCTTGTCGGCGCCTTCGGAAAGCGTTTCGGCCGTGACGTTATAGCGGGCAAGACGCCCCACGCCGCAGCACACGAAGTAGATCAGAGCCGCCGCATCCCAGCCGCCCGTCATGCCGGCGGCATACCCCAAGGCGGCCGGCGCCACGCCAAACGAGATCACGTCAGCCAGCGAATCGAGCTCGCGGCCGAATGCCGAATGGGTCTGCTGCCACCGCGCGATGCGGCCGTCGGCCACGTCGAAGGCGAACGCGAACGGCGCCATCAGCGCGGCCACATAGAAGTGCGTCAGGTCAGCGCGGCCCACGTAGGCCATGGCCAGCAGCACACCCGCAACGCCGCAGGCCGCGTTGCCCAGCGTGAAGAAATCCGCCAGGCGGAAGTCGCGGATCATCGAAAAATGCTTGCGAGGACGGGGCGGGACGGAACTCATGAAAATCCTTGCGATGCACGTCGGGGCGGAGGGGGAGTGTCGCATTGACACGCCCCTCGCACTGTAACGATTGTCATCCGACCAGGCTTACGCCGCCTGCTTCAATTGTGCTTCGAGCGTCGCCTTGAGGCCCGGGTCCAGCTTCATCTGGCGGGCCAGCTCGTCCAGGTAGGCCCGTTCCATATAGCTTTCTTCGTCCACGATCAGCAGGCTGGCCAGGTACATTTCGGCCGCGATTTCAGGGGTCGTGGCGGACTTGGCCACCGCCGACGGATCCAGGGGTTTGGCCAGTTCGGCCTCCAGCCAGGCGCGGTCCGCGGGGTCGGCCGACAGCTTGTGCAGTTCGCCTTCCAGCAGTTGCCGTTCGTCAGCACCGATATGCCCGTCCGCCTTGGACGCGCCGATCATCGCCACCAGAACGGCATTGCTGTGTTCCTCGGCCTGCGCACCGGTGACCCGGTCCAGCGTTTGCGGCTCGGGCAAGCTCAAGGGCGCGGCCTGGCCAGCGGGCGCCCCGTGCGGCTGGACCGTGGCCGTGCCGTGGATGGGCGCGCCCGCGCTCGCCGCCGGCGAGGCCACGGCACCCTGCTGATTGCGCTGCCAGTCCGTGTAGGCGCGATAGGCAACCGCGCCAAGGGCGGCCATCCCGCCCATCATCGCAACGGACCCGCCCATCTTCCGCATCTTTTTGTTACTCAGCAGCATGGTCAGCGCACTGCCGCTCAAGGCCCCGCCCCCAAAACCCGAAAGCAACGAACCCAATCCGCCGCCGCCACCGGATCCCGATCCCAGCAGATTTCCCAGGCCACCCAGTGCGCCGCCCGCGGGCCCGCCGTCCTGCGTGCGCGCGGGCTGGCCGCCATTCGTTCCCTGCAAGTGGCCGGTGGCTTCCTTGACCAGGCTCTGACCTGACTGCAACAGTTGATCCAGCAATTGACGAGCGCTCACGGCATCCTCCAGTTCGAACAAGATACGAAC
This sequence comes from Pigmentiphaga litoralis, assembly GCF_048632615.1. GTDB lineage: Bacteria > Pseudomonadota > Gammaproteobacteria > Burkholderiales > Burkholderiaceae_B > Pigmentiphaga > Pigmentiphaga litoralis_B. Next base: position 3,000,186 of record NZ_CP184479.1, on the reverse strand, counting down.
TCAGACGCGGGCGGACGAAGCAAGTTCAGCTTGTTGTCAGGCGAGTGGTGACGGGGCGCTACCGGAGTTCGGGCAGGCTCAAGGCGCCGCGGTCCAGGAAACGGGTGCTGCCGAAGCTGCCGCCCAGCTTGCCGCGCAGGACATACGGAATGGGCTCCATGGCCGCGCCAGCCGACGCGCCCGACATGCCGCCCACGATCCCCCAGGCCTGGCGCATGACCGAAAATGCCGAGACCGACACGGGAACGTTCAACACCGTTTCGCCAAAGCGCGGGATGCTGCCACGCGCCGGACTGACGCCGGTTGCAAACGGCCGGTTGTTCAGGTCGAGTTCCACGCTGATGCCGTCGTAGTCGATGGACGTGTCGTTCGGGTTCTGCACGCGCAAGCGCACGGCCATGCGCATCTCCAGCCCTTCTCCCTCGATGGGTTCGATGCCCACCACGTTCAGGCGGACCGGATCGCTGCTACGCAGGCCCGCGCAGCCGGTCAGGGCCAACGCGGAAGCAACCAGCAGGGCAAGCGCAGCACGCAAGGAAGGACGGAGCATCGGCAAGATCGCATTCAGGAATCGGCAGGGCCGATCATGGTGCAACCGGCGAGCCGGGCCCGGCAAGCGTTGTCACGTCTTCTTGCGCGGCCCAGCCGCACCGCGCGCCCCTAGATCTGCACCCGCGTACCCAGCTCGATCACCGCGTTGTTCGGCAGCCCGAAGAACTCGATCACGCTGCCCGCATTGCGCGACATGGCCGCGAACAAGTGCTCCTGCCAGTCGGGCATGGAATTGCCGGATGCCGGCACCACGGTTTCGCGGCTCAGGAAATAGCTGGTCTCGAACTGGTTGATCTCCAGCCCTTTGGCCTTGCAGAGTTCCAGGGCATAGGGAATGTCGGGCGAGTCCTTGAAGCCGTAATTCACCCGCACCCGCCAGAAGCCGTGATCGAGCACTTCCAGGTCGACGCGATGGTCTTCCGCCACCCAGGGCACTTCGTCGAACACCACGGTCAGGATGACGTTCTGGTCGTGCAGCACGCGGTTGTGCTTCAGGTTGTGGGTCAGGGCCTGCGGCACGGTGTCGGGGTTGGCGACGGTATAGACGGCCGTGCGGGGCACACGCTGCAGGCAGCTGTCCTGGCACAACATCTGCACGAAGGGAATCAGTTCGGGATCGTCCTTGCGGATCCGCGCGAGCAGCAGTTCACGGCCCTGCTTCCAAGTCGCCATCATGGTGAAGATGCCAGCGCCCAGCACCAGCGGGAACCAGCCGCCGTCCATCAGTTTCAGGCTGCACGAGGTCACCAGCACGACGTCGATGATCAGGAACAGACCCGTGGCGCCAATGGCGACGATGGGCGGATATCCCCAGCCGTGACGCACCACGAAATAGGTCAGGATAGTGGTCATCAGCATGGTGACGGTCACGGCGATGCCGTAGGCCGAGGCCAGTGCCGACGAACTGCCGAAGCCCAGGGTGACCAGCAGCACGCCGACCAGCAAGGCGCGGTTGACCTGCGGCATGTAGATCTGGCCGGCTTCGCGCGCCGAGGTGAAACACACCTGCATGCGGGGCAGGAAGCCCAGCTGCATGGCCTGCCGTGTCATGGAATAGGCGCCGGAGATGACGGCCTGCGACGCGATGATCGACGACAGGGTGGCCAGGATCACCGCGGGAATCAACGTTGCTTCCGAGAACATGTGGAAGAAGGGATTGGCCAGCGCACCCGGATCGCCGATCAGCAGTCCGCCCTGCCCCAGGTAGTTCAGGGCCAGCGCGGGCAGCACGAAGCTGAACCAGGCCAGGCGGATCGGGCCTTTGCCGAAGTGGCCCATGTCGGCATACAGGGCCTCGGCGCCGGTCAGCGCCAGGACCACTGACCCGAAGACCAGGAACATGCTCAGGCCCCGTTCTTCGATGAAGCGGATGGCTTCGAGCGGGTTCAGCGCGGCCAGGATGAGAGGGTTGTCGATGACGTGGAACAGCCCGGTCACGGCCAGGGTACCGAACCACAGGCCGATGATGGGGCCGAACAGCTTGCCGACCGCCGACGTGCCGAAGCGCTGCACCAGGAACAGGGCGACCAGGATCGCAACGCAGATCGGCAGCACGAAGCTGTCCAGGCCCGGCGCAACGACCTTGATGCCTTCGATCGCGCTCAGCACCGAAATGGCCGGCGTGATCAGGCTGTCGCCATAGAACAGCGCCGCGCCCAGCACGCCGACCAGCAGCAGCACCTTGCGGCGGCGCGGCCGGTCGTGCATGGCCTGGGCCGCCAGCGCGGTCATGGCCATGATGCCGCCTTCGCCGCGGTTGTTGGCCCGCAGGATCAGCACGACATATTTCAGGGTGACGATCAACAGCAGCGCCCAGAAAATGACCGAGACGACACCGATGATGTGCTGCGGATCGAGCGGCACGCCGGTGTGTTCGGCAAAGACTTCTTTCATGGTGTAAAGCGGGCTGGTGCCGATGTCGCCGTAGACGACGCCCAAGGCGCCCAGCGACAGCGCCGCAAGATTCTTGCGGCTATCGTTCGTTTGCATTGTGGATCCGGATTCTGGCGATGTCCGGTTTATAGAAGGGCGGGTGTAAAGAACGCATAAATATGGATGGCTGCGGTCTTTACGCCACAGCCATCCCGGATTGCGGCCGTCCGGCGCGCTATCGCTCCATTAGCCCGATCATTCGGCGGCGAGCCGGTATCCGATGCCCGGTTCGGTCAGCAGATACCGGGGTTCAGCCGGATCCTTCTCCAGCTTGGCCCGCAGGGTGCCCATATAGATACGCAGGTAGTGGGTATGTTCGGCGTAGTCCGCACCCCACACGTCGGTCAGCATCTGGCGGTGCGTAATGACTTTGCCCGCCTTGCGCACCAGGTGCGACAGCAGTTCGAATTCGGTGGGCGTCAGGTGCACGGGCACGCCATCGCGTTCGACCCGATGCTGTTCCAGGTCGATCGCCAGGCCGTCGACCCGGTAGGCCACCTGGGCCGGTGCGACCGCAGTCCCCCGATGCCGCAACGCGACGCGAATCCTTGCCAGCAATTCGCCCACGCCGAAGGGCTTGACCAGGTAGTCGTCGGCGCCCGCGTCCAGCAGCGCGATCTTTTGCGCTTCGTCGTGCCGGGCCGACACGACCAGCACCGGAATGGCCGACGCGGCCCGCAACGACGGCAGCAATTCGCCGCCATCGCCATCGGGCAGCCCCAGGTCGAGAATGACCAGTTGGGGCGCGGTGTGGGCAAGCAGGGCGCGCGCTTCGCTCAGGCTGACGGCGGTGGACACTTCAAAGCCCTCCACCATCAGTACGGCGCCAAGCAAGCCGCGGATCTGGCTGTCATCTTCAACGATCAATACCTTGATGGCCACCAGGTGGTCTCCAGAATGTGGGGTAAGGGCAGGGCCGGACGCGGCAGGGATCGCTGGCCGGACATCATGCGCGCTCCCGGGCAGGCATGGCCGGCGCGGCGGCCAGGGGCAGACGCAACCGGAACAGGCTGCCGCCGCCGTCGCGCGGTTCCGCATCCAGCGTGCCGCCATGCGCCACGGCGATCGCGCGGCTCACGGCCAGGCCCAGGCCCGCGCCGCGCACCTTGCGCGCACCCGCGCCCCGAAAAACGTGTCGAACAGTTGATCGAGTTCGGCGGGGTCGATGCCGATACCCCGGTCGCGTACGTCGATTTCCAGCCACTCGCCCACCGCATCGGCATCGACCTGCACCGGGCCGTCGGAATACTTGAGGGCGTTATCCAGCAGGTTGGCGAGCAGTTGCGCGACCAGCACGGCGTCGGCGCGGACCAGCGGCAGGTTGGGCGCGACCCGCGCCTGGATCCGGCGGGCCGGATCGCGGCGGCGGATGCGTGACAGCGTGCTGCCGACGATTTCTTCGACCGATTCCCAGTCCAGCCGCAAGGCGGCGGTATCGGCATTGAGCCGCACCCACTGCAGCGTGTTGTCCGTCATGGCGGTGAGCTGCAGGGCTTCGTCTTCGATCAGGCCGATCAGCTTGTCCTGTTCGCCGGCCGGCAGCAGATCGCGCTGCCGCTGCAAGGACGAGGCCGCGCCGATGATCGACGCCAGCGGCGTGCGAAAGTCGTGGGACACCGCGGCCAGCAAGGTATTGCGCAGTTGCTGCGACTGCGCGGCGGCCCGCGCGGCAACGGCTTCGGTGGCATGCCGGATGCGCCGCATGGCGCCTGCCAGGAGGTCGGCAATGGCCTGCGCATGCTCGCGGTCTTCGCGCAGCGGCGCCGGGGACGGAATGGCCAGCGCCCCCATCACGCTGGCCCCGGCGCGCACCGGCACGTACAGCGTCGACAGGCCATCCCACCGGCCGGTTCCGGGTCCAAGCACCTGTCCGGACTGGCGGCAATGCACCAATGCATCGGCATGCGGCTGGCCGCGATCGAGCACGGCTTGCCCGGGCACCTTGCCTTGCAGCCGACCCGCCTGGTCGTCCAGGGCCACGGCAATGCCATTGCCGAAGGCTTCTTCCAGTGCGGTCCTGACGGCATCGATGATCTCGCTTTCGTCGTCGGACCCCGCCAGCCGCGCGGCCAGACGCTGCAGGTTGCGGGCCCGCTGTTCGCGCCAGACGGCCTGTTCCGTTGTGCCGCGCAGCCGTGACGACAGCCCGCTGATCAATAGCGCGGCGCCCAGCATGGCGGCCAGGGTCAGGAAATGTTCGGTCGATTCGACGGCCAGCGTGCCGCGCGGATGCACGAAAAAGACGTTCAACCCAAGCACCGACAGCACGGCGCTGATGGCCGACAAGACCGGCGAAAACCGGTAGCTGACCACCAAGACGCCGACCAGATAGATCATCGCAATCACGGTCAGCGACACGTGGGGATCGAGCATTGCGGCAACTGCCGTGGCCGCGCCCACCGCGCCGACCGTAGCCAGGAACGGAAGCAGCCCATGCCCCGACCGGCGCCGCAGGCGTTGCATCGTGGAGGACGCCGGCACGGGCGGCGGCGCGGAGATCGGCAAGGGCTCGGGCACGGGTCGGAGTGGCGGCAAAGGGGAGCGAAAAAGCTGGCTGACGATAGCACGGTGTCGGGAGTAGACCGCGGGCTGCCTGGCCTGCTTCTCGGTTACCAATCGCAAATGGGGGTAGGCAGCGCCACGGTTGCAGGGGTAGCGTGCGAGGCAGATCCCTACCCATGCTCCTCCATCAACCGGAGACGCCCCATGCGCGCCCTGTGGAATGACACTGTCCTTGCCGAGACCGACGATACGGTCGTGGTCGAAAACAACCATTATTTCCCGCTGGCTTCGCTGAACCGGGACCTGTTCCGCGAAAGCAGCCACACCACGGTCTGCCCGTGGAAAGGCACAGCCAGCTATTACGACGTGGTCGTCGACGGCAAGGTCAACGTCAATGCCGCCTGGTACTACCCGACACCCAAGAGCGCGGCCGCCGAAATCAAGGACCGCGTCGCCTTCTGGAAAGGGGTGCAGGTAAAGGCCTGATGCCCGCTTCCGGCGCCTCGACCTCGCCGCCACCCTGCCCTCTACCCCCTGACTGGAACCGCCCGTGGCCATCACCCTGTATGCCTGGAACACGCCCAATGGTCGCAAGATCAGCGTGGCGCTCGAAGAAATGGATCTGCCCTACACCGTCGTTCCCGTGAACATCGGCAAGGGCGAACAACATGCGGAGGCCTTCCTTCGCATCAGTCCGAACAACCGGATTCCGGCATTGGTGGACACCGACGGCCCGGGCGGCCAGACGGTCAGCGTCTTTGAATCCGGGGCGATCCTGCTGTATCTGGGGGAAAAGACCGGACGCTTTTTGCCCGCAAGCCTGCTGGAACGCATTCCGGTCCTGGAATGGCTGTTGTGGCAGATGGGCGGTTTCGGGCCAATGCCTGGCCAGGTGCATCATTTCCTGGGCGTGGCCAACGAGGCGGACCAGAAGTACGGCCTGAAGCGGTATTCGGACGAAACGCGCCGCCTGTATGGCGTGCTCGATCGGCGCCTGGCTGGCCGCGACTACGTGGCGGATGCGCTGTCGGTGGCCGACTTTGCGATCCTGGGCTGGGCCTGGCGCCATCAACGCCACAAGGTCGACCTGGCCGACTTCCCGAACGTCCAGCGCTGGTACGACGGCCTGATGGCTCGGCCCGCGACCCGGCGCGGATTCGAGGTCAAGCTGGATTGAGCATGCTCAGGTCGCCGGCCCGACCGGGGGCGGCGTCGAGGTGGACGGCGCCGTCGAGGCCGGGGCTGCCGCACCGACGGGGGCGGCACCGCCTGCGGCGCCTGCACCGGCAGTCCGGGCTGACCTGGCAGGCCGCCCGTCAAGGGCGCGCTGATCAACATGGTGGTGCTTTGTTTGGCCATCGCCATGCCTTCCGCATTGAGCCTGCTCAGGATATCGAACAGCAAGGTGCTGCGCACGCCATAGGCCGCGCGCGGCGAACTGACGAAGCCGCTGGCATTGAACATCAGATTGCTGCCGTCGATGCCGTCCAGCGCGACGCTGGGCGCAGGCGCTTCCAGCACGTCTTCATGCGCTTCGAACGCGTCCTGCATCAACTTGCGCACCTTCTGCGCATCGGTTCCCAGCGGCATCGGCAGCTTGATCGACACCAGGCCCAGCGGATTCGAATGGGTGACGTTGCGCACCGTCTTGGTAATGAACTCGGAATTCGGCACGATCACCGTGGACCGGTCACCCATCTGGATTTCGGTGGCTCGCACATTGATCCGCAGGATGTCTCCTTCAACCCCGCCCAGCGACACCCAGTCACCCACCTTGACCGGACGTTCCGCCAGCAGGATCAGCCCCGACACGAAGTTCTGCACTACGGCTTGCAGGCCAAAGCCGATACCCACGGACAGCGCACTGGCCACCCACGCCACGCGCTCCAGGCCGACCCCCACCGCCGACATCGCCAACGCAATCGACACCACCACGCCGAAGTAGCCGAACAAGGTGGTGGCGGACAACTGCATGCCCGGGTCGAACGTCGTGGTCGGCAGGTAACGGTTCTGCAGCCAGCCCTTGAAAATGCGCACTGCAAGCAGCGATCCGAACAGCACCAGCACGGCCTGCAGGACCGCGCCCGGACGGATCTGCACCTCACCGATCGACAGCCCGTTGTGCAGCTGATCGGCGCGGTGGAACAGCTCCAGCGGCCCTTCGCCAAACGGCGCCAGCAGCAGCACCAATGCAAACAACAGCACGAACAGACGGCCCAGGCCGGACAGCAGCACCGCCGCCTGGTCCCGCACGCGCGGGCTGGCGAGGTCGCTCTTGACGTCCTCGCCGTCCTTGTTTTCCTTGCCCGGCGACGTCAGCAGCGTGGTGAAGCCGTCTTCGATCAGCACGGACAGCAGGTAACCCGAACACACCACCACCAAGGTCCACACCACCTGCTTGACGACGAAGCCGGCAAAGGCGACATAGCCGATCAGCACACTGACGAAGCTGACGGCAAACACCAGCCAGGTGGCCGCCATCAACAAGGACAGCCAGAAGGGCCGTGGCGGAACGATCTGCGTTTCCGGATCGCGCAGCGCGTTGCGGCGCATGCGCTCGGCCCGCAACATGGCGATGCCGATGGTCACACCCAGCACCAGCGCCACCACGGCATTGGCCGCGATGGTGATGGTCAAGCTGGCGTTGAGCATGACCGGCACGCGTTCGCCCACCCAGGCCAGCACGATGACGATCGCCAGCACCAGCGGAAACCAGCGCATGCGCAGCGACACCAGATCCGGGATGGGCAACAGCCGCCACGACGACCGGAACGGCGACAGCAAGGCCTTGCCCAGCCCGGCGATATATCCGCCAAAGCAGGCCATGCCCACTAGCCCCACCATCAGCGCCTGCGTATCGCTGTCCAGCGGCGCGCCCCAATTCAGGCCCAGCGTGATCAGGACGGCGACCAGACCGGGGGTGGCGGTCGCCAGCGTGACCAGCGCCAGGGCCAGCAGGGACCGCCGCAGACGGCCCGGCGGCACCCGCGTGGCCGTCAGGCGCAGGATCAGCCGTACGATGGCAAGGCGCAGCGCGAGCAGGGCGACGATGGCCAGCGCGATCGCGATCCAGACCCAATACGGCGTGGCCAGGGCCGCGGCGCCCAGTTCCGACCCCAGCGCGATGAGACGATTGGCGTCCCGTGGCGCATCGCTGCGGAATTCCCGCCAGAACGACGACCCCACCACCGACGCCCGCCGCTCGCCCAGCCGGGCCTGGAACTGCGATCGCCGCAGCCCTGAAATCTGCTCCGCCGCCTGCCCGCCTTCCACCGACAGCAAGCGCGCCAGCTTGACCTGCGCGTCCAGCGCCACCCGGCTTTTTCAAGCTGCGCGCGCTGCGCCGCCACGTCCGACGCTTCCTTCGCCCCCGCCGCCAACGGCCCAAGCTCACCCAGGCGGGCCTGCACACTGGTCAGTTGCGGGGCCAGCGCCTCGGCAATCGCGTCCGCCTTGGTCTGCACGTCCAGCGCCGTGGTTCGCCGCCGGATCAGTTCGGCGTCGTCCGTCACGTCCGCCACGCCGCTTTGCACCGCATCGATCTGCTTGCGGGCATCGTCGAGCGCGGCGTCGGTTTCGGCGCTGGTCGGCTGTTGCGCATGGGCGGGCGTGTGGCTCGCAGCCAGGGTAACGGCCAACATGAGGCACAGCAGCAAACGCGCGGCAAGCGGCGACCAGGACGCTGCGGCAAGGGAGCGGAGGCGGGATGTCAGGTGCGGCACATTGATACTCGACAACGAGAGATGACGCGGACGGCAAGCTGAGGCGCTGGATGGAACGCCAGGCTGCCGGGCATTTCGGGAATTACAGCCTATTGTTGACCACAGCGGTAAGCGTCGTTTGCAACTGTCGTAAACCGCCGCATGCATGCTGGGTCAGCGACATGTCGGTTTCCTGAACCCTGCCATGGCCGCCTGCAATATACGCGCGTCCGCTTTGAGCCGCTGCAGATCGGACTCGACCAGACTGGCCAGATATCGTTTGCCGGCCGCATTCGTTTCTCCGAACTCATTTACGACAAAGTCGATGGCATCAAGGCCATCCCGCAATCGTCGGCCGTGAACAGGCTCGTGATGGGCAACCCTGTTCCTGTTCTGGTACAGGACCTCGAGCCTTGATGCAACGTGCGCCCGCGACAAGGTCTTGTTCGGGAAGGTCGATTTCAAAGCGGGACGCCAAAGTCGCTTGTCGTAGTCTTCCGAATACAGGCGCTTCCAGAAAAAAGCGTCAATTGGGCAATAACTTGGCCGCTGGAGACATGCAAATGCTCTTGCAAGCCGAGCGAGCTGGCATGCGCTGACGCGGGCGTTGCGTTCACCTGCTTTTTCAGAGCGGCCCGCGTCGCAGGCGTGAGCTTCGCGAACATTGCCCTCCGGGCATTGGTCTCGGCTTGCCGAATTTTCTCCTTTTCCGACGCATGCCATTGAAACGATGGCAATTGCGTATTCAGCCAATCCGGGCTTCCCCAATGCTGCGCCAGTCGATCACAGATGGAATTGCGCAACGCGATTTCGATGACCCCTGTAATGGTCATCAAAGCACCGCCCAGCCGCAACATGTCCAGATGCAGGTCGATCGCGGCAGGATAGCCCTGAGTGAGAGCCAGCAAGGGCGCAAGTCGTTCTGCGGAAAGGAGTTTCACCAACTGCAGACTGTCCGCCGACAGCCCGGAGTTGCTTGACGAGGTAGACATTGCCGAGGGAAAATGCGCGCGAAAGGCCCGGGTTGTGTCGGCAGCCATCAGATGGCGGACGCTGGGCTTACCCGTAGTTCCCAACGCCCCTCACGGGGCGTTGTCGTTTGTATTGTGCGCATCAACAGGCAACAAGTCGCAGGCTGGACCAAAATGTCCACGCGCTCGCCTACAACCCCATCACCGACAGCATCAAAAACGTCGCGAACAGCACGAAGTGCGTCATGCCTTCGATCGCATTCGTCTGCCCGTCATTCAAGTTGATGGCCGCAACGATCAGCGTGATGGCGACCATGACGGTCTGGACGGGGGTCATGGCCATCTGGAAAGGCTGGCCGGTGTACAGGGCCATGGCTTCCATGACCGGCACGGTCAGGATCACGGTGGACAGCGATGCGCCCAGCGCGATGTTGACCACCGACTGCATGCGGTTGGCGAGCGCGGCGCGCAGGGCCGTCAGGATCTCGGGTCCGGCGGAAATGGTGGCGACCAGCAACGCGGTCACGATCGGCGGCGCGCCGGTGGACGCCAGGCCCAGCTGCAGGGTCTTGCTCATGACCTCCGCCAGCGCCCCGATCACGATCACACCGAACACGAGGACGGCGATCGACTCCTTGATGGGGGTGTGCTCGGCTTCGTGCGCCACGACGGGTGCGCCGTCCGCGGCAAGGTCCTGGGGCGCGGCGGCCGATGTGGTGGCGGCGACCTGGTCGGCGGTCGATGCCGCAGCGGCCGTTGCCGGGGCCGCCGGGCTGAACGCACCCGTTGCAACCCCGACGGTTTCCAATCCGCCGCGGGGCGCCGCCACGGTTCCGCGGCGCTTGCGCTTTTCCGGATAGCTGTAGCTGAAAAAGTAGCTGTGCGGTCCTGTCTGCATCTTGAGAAACACCGCGTACAGCACCAGCATGATCACGACCGTGAAGCCCGAGTACACCTGCCAGCGTGCCTCGGGAATGAACTCGGGCACAACCATCGAAATCCCCATCGCCGTCAGGATCATGACGCTGTAGGTGCGGCTGGAGTCATCGTTATAGGCCTGCTCGCCGTGCTTGAGCCCACCCATCAAGGCGGCAAGGCCCAGTATGCCGTTGATGTCGAGCATGACCGCCGAGTAGATCGTGTCGCGCACCAGCGTGGGCGATTCGCTGTGCCGCATCATGATCGCCAGGATGATGACTTCGACCAGCACCGCCGACAGGGTCAGGATCATGGTGCCGTAGGGGTCGCCGACCTTCTCGGCCAGCAGTTCGGCATGATGGGCAACGCGGATCGACGCGCACAAAATAGCGCCGATGAGCAGCCCGGAAACGACCAGGGCGGTGACTTCGCCATGCGCGAGCAGTGTGTGCTCGAACGTGTAGGCAAGCACGGTGGAAAGCAGCGCGAGCAGCAGGAATTTCTCGCGCAAGAGCAAGGCAACCATGACGATCCGATATGAGTGCGGGGGTCATGCATTATGGGTCGATCCCCGGGGAACTCGGGCGGCCCAGGCGGAAACAAAACATTGCGCGCCGCCGGGGCAAAAACACAAAGCTGCTAACCTCGACGCTTGCTCAAGTGTCGACCGCCTCCTATGCCCTGCTTCGTCTCGCCCCGCTCCCTTGTCCTCTCGGCCGCTGCCGCTGTGTGCCTTGCCGCGACCGCCGCACCGGCGTTTGCGCAGATGGATACCGCCAGTTGCCTGAGCAACCTGCGCCGCTCGGCCGTGGCCAACGGCGTGTCGGTCGCCGACTTCGACCGTTACACGTCCGACGCCCAAGTGCTCGAAAGCACGGTCGCATCGGCCAAGGCGCAGCCCGAAGGCCGCGAAACCTGGTGGGACTACATCGCCAAGACCGTTGATGCGCAGCGTGTGAACGAAGGCAAGGCCATCCTGCAGCAGTACGGCGCGCAGCTGGAAGCCATCGGCCGCAACTACAGCGTTGACAAGGAAGCGCTGGTCGCGATCTTCGGCATCGAAACCAACTACGGCACGCAGCTCGGCAAGGTCCGTGTCGTCGATGCATGGATCACCCGCGCCTGCACCGAGCGCAATCCCCTGTGGGCCAAGAATGCCTTTGCCTCCATCCGACTGTTGCGCGACGGCACGGTGGCCCCGGACACTTTTGTCGGCTCGTGGAGCGGCGCGTTCGGCATGACGCAATTCATCCCGACGTCGTTCTACGAACTGGCGGCCGACGGCGATGGCGACGGCCGCATCGATCTGTACCAATCGTTGCCCGATGCGCTGGCCTCGACCGCCAACCACCTGCTCAAGCGCCGCGCACGGTGGACACGCGGGCTGGACAGCATCATCGAAGTGCGCGTGCCGCCCGCCATCCAGTCGACCGTGCCGACGGCGGTCGATGCCGAATACAGCAATGCCAGCGATCGCCGCAGCCTGCGCACGTGGGCCGCGCAAGGCGTCACCCGCGTCAACGGCCAGCCTCTGAGCGACGCGGCCTTTGCCGATACCAACGCGTTCGTGTTCGCGCCAACCGGCTCGCAAGGACCGATCTTCCTCGCGACCGAAAACTTCGAAGCGATCCTGCATTACAACCAGTCGCGCAAGTACGGCCTGTCCGTCAGCCTGCTTTTGAATCAGTTGAAGGGCGAGCCGCCGCTGGTGACGCCGTGGCCGACCGATGACCCCGGCCTGTCGCGCGCTGAAATTCGTGAACTGCAGACCCTGCTGGTCGGGCGCGGCTATGCCATCGGCACACCCGACGGGATTCCGGGCACCCTGACACGGACTGCCGTGCGCCAGGAACAGGAAGCCATGGGCGTGCCCACCGACGGCCGGGTCGGCATGAAAATGCTGCTGGCCCTGCGCCAGCGCGCCTCGATGCCTGCACCCACGCAGCCAGGCACGTCGCCGGTCATGCCGGCGCCAACGTCGGCGATGCCGCCGGTGGGCGCGCCCGTGGCGCCGTCACCTGCCAATTGATCCGGCGCAACGGCGGCGCATCATGACATCGCACCTCCCGTGGTGCGGCCTGACGGCGCTGCCCTGATCCTCGATGCCATCGATCCGCCTGCCTGAACGGCTCTCGCTGCTGCCTTACCTGGGCAAATGGCTGCTGCTGTCGGGGCTGGTGGCCGTGCTGGCCGGCAGCGCGTCGGCCGCGTTCCTGTTTGCGTTGGACGCCGCGACGTCCACCCGCGACGCCTACACGTGGCTGATCTGGCTGCTGCCCGTTGCCGGTTTTGTCGTCGGCTGGATCTACATGCAGGTCGGACAACCGGTTGAAGCCGGCAACAATGTGCTGATCGATGCCATCCATGAACCGGATCGGCCGGTGCCGTTCCGGATGGTCCCTCTGATCTTCGGCGGGACGGTGGTATCGCACTTGGTGGGAGCATCCGTGGGCCGCGAGGGAACGGCGGTGCAGATGGGTGGCGCGCTGGCCGACCAGGTGCGGCGTGTATTCAAGCTGTCGCACGCTGACCGCCGCATCCTGCTGATGGCGGGCATGAGCGCCGGCTTCGCGTCCATCTTCGGTACGCCGCTTGCCGGCGCCGTATTCGGCGTTGAAGTGCTGGTCATTGGTCGCCTGCGCCATGACGCGTTGCTTCCGTGTTTTCTCGCGGCCATCCTGGCCGAGATGGTCGGCCGTTTCTGGGGCGTCCAGCACACGCACTACCCCATCGGCCCGGTGGTCGCCGTGGGGCTGGGCACCCTGGCCGCCGTGCTGGTGGCTGGCGCGGTATTCGGGCTGGTCAGCCGTGCCTTCGCCGCGGCGGCCCATGCTACCGGCGCCCTCTTCAAACGTTGCGTGCCCTTTGGGCCCTTGCGGCCCGTGATCGGCGGGCTGTTGCTGGCGGTGGCGGTGTGGGCGACCGGCGCCTACGACGTGATCGGCCTGGGCATACCGACCATTGTCCAGGCGTTCCAGGAACCCGCCGCGCCCACCCTGTTCCTCGAAAAGATGGCGGCCACGGTGCTGTCCCTGGGTAGCGGCTTCAAGGGCGGCGAAGTCACGCCGCTCTTCTTCATCGGCGCGACCCTGGGCAATGCCCTGGCCCCCTGCTGGACCTGCCTTTCGCCATGCTGGCCGGCCTGGGCTTCGTTGCAGTGTTCGCGGGCTCTGCCAACACACCGATCGCCGGTACGCTGATGGCAATCGAACTCTTCGGGACACAGATCGGGCCCTTCGCCGCGCTGGCGTGCACCATGGCCTACCTGTTTTCAGGCCACGCCGGCATCTATCCTGCCCAGCGCGCGGGGATGGCAAGCGGCCGGCTTGAACGACCTGCAAGACCGCGCGCGGCATGGGTGAAAATGTCGGCCGAATCGCTGTGCCGTCACATATTGGCGTCGAGATTGGCCATGATGATCATCGACCCGAATACCACCAGCCCGACCACGAATACGCCAAAGGCTAGCGCAAGGATGTTGTTGGTTCCCTCGGGTCCGCTGGAAATGTGAAGGAAAAAGACCAGATGGATTCCCATCTGACCGATTGCAAGCGCGGCAAGCAGGACCGGGACGCTGTGCGGCCACACCGCTTGCGTCCCGGAGACCCAGAACGACAGCAAGGTAAGGACGATGGACAGGCCAAGGCCTGCCGCGTACTTCCACAGACCCGTCCGCAGATCCGTCGCATCACCGGGCGCATCATCCCCTTCACGCGGACCGTTGGCAGCGTCGTTCATGTGAAAGCTCCGAGATACACGATGGTGAACACACCAATCCAGACAATGTCGAGCGAATGCCAGAACAGACTGAAGCATCGGATGCGCCGCAGGACGGCGGGAGGAAAACCGAGAGTCGCGATCTGAACGAGCATGACGAGCAGCCAGAACGCACCCACGCAGACGTGAAGTCCGTGCAGCCCGACCAAGGCAAAGAACGCGGACAGAAAGGCACTCCGAGATGGACCTGCCGCGTTGTCCACCATGCCAGCGAATTCCGTCGCCTCGAGCACGATGAATGCGATGCCGAGCGCCAGGGTTGCGGCGCCCGCGGCAAAGCTGGCAAGCCTGTTGTGCCGTTCGACGGCCAGCGCCAGCAGCGCGCACGCATAGCTCGAAAACAGCAGACAGGCGGTCTCGATCAGCACCTTGTTGCGATGGAAAACCTCCGCGCCCGACGGGCCGCCGGCGGTGTGATCGCGCAGCACCGCGTAGCTTGCGAAAAAGGCCGCGAACATCACGATGTCACTCAACAGGAACAGCCAGAATCCGTAGGTCACGACGATACGGGTCGGCGCGGGACCCCGTTCGGACAGCGGAACGGCCGGCGGCGCCGATGCGGCGCCCGTGGCCAATGCGGGAGTGGCGTTCGTCATGGACGCGCCTCGACCGGGTGCACCGGAACAGTCATGGCGTCCGGCGCATGCCACGAGTGCCACAGCACGGCCGCGACGGCGCCCACCATGCCAAGCATCGCGAACCACCAGATGTGCCAGACCATGCCAAAGCCGGTCATCACCGCGAAGAACGCAAGCACCACCCCGAGGGCACTGGGGGTGGGCATCTCGACGCCTGCGTCCTCCCGGCCATCGGACACTGGACGATCCCCAGCCGGCGCGGTGGACCGGCCTGCAGGATCCGGATACTTCGACGCCCAGAATGCGTCACGCCCCGTGACGCGCGGCAACGTGCCGAAATTCCAGGCAGGCGCGGGCGCGGCAACGGACCATTCCAGGCTCCGGCCATTCCAAGGGTCGCCCGACCGCACTCGGCGCGCTTCCCGCCCCCGGATGCTCACGACCAGTTGGATGACGGTGCAAACCATGCCCGCCAGGATGCACAACGCGCCAAGGAGCGCGACCAGCATCAGGGGCTGCCACTGCGCTTCGGGATAGTGCTGCATGCGTCGGGTCGCGCCCATCAGTCCCAATAGGTACAGTGGCATGAATGCCAGGTAGAACCCGACGAACCAGCACCAGAAACTTGCCTTGCCCCAGCGTTCGTCCAATGTGAAACCGAATGCCTTCGGAAACCAGAAGGCGTATCCGGCAAAGGCACCAAAGACGACACCGCCGATGATGACGTTGTGGAAGTGCGCGACCAGGAACAGGCTGTTGTGCACCACGAAATCCACCGGAGGAATGGCAAGCAGAACGCCGGTCATGCCGCCGATCACAAAGGTGACCAGGAACCCGAGCGCCCACAGCATTGGCGAGGTGAAACGGACCGTGCCGCCATACAGCGTGAACAGCCAGTTGAATACCTTCACGCCCGTCGGGACGGCAATGATCATGGTCATGACACCGAAGAAACCATTCACATCGGCGTCCGCCCCCATGGTGAAAAAATGGTGCAGCCAGACCATGAACGACAGCATGCAGATGGCCATGGTGGCAATCGCCATCGACCTGTACCCGAAAATGGGCTTGCCGGAAAAGGTGGAGATGATTTCCGAGAAGATGCCGAAGGCCGGCAGGATCAGGATGTAGACCTCCGGGTGTCCCCACGCCCAGACCAGATTCACGTACATCATGGCGTTGCCGCCCAGCGTGTTGGTAAAAAATGGAAATCCAGATAGCGGTCGAGCAACAGCATGGCGAAGGTCGCTGTCAGAATCGGAAACGCCGCGATGATCAGCAGATTCGACGCCAGGGCAGTCCAGCAAAATATCGGCATCCTCGAATAGCTCATGCCATAGGTACGCTTCTTGAGGATGGTCGTCACCAGATTGATTCCCGACAGCAGCGTGCCGACCCCCGCTATCTGCAAGGCCCACAAGTAATAGTCGACCCCGACATCGGGCGAGTAGGCAAGCTCCGACAAAGGCGGATAGGCCAACCAGCCTGTGCGGGCGAATTCGCCGATGACCAGGGACAGATTGATCAGCAGCACACCCGCCGCCGTGAGCCAGAAGCTGACCGAATTCATGACTGGAAACGCCACGTCGCGCGCTCCCACCTGCAAGGGCACCACGAAATTCATCAGGCCCGCCATAAAGGTCATCGCCACGAAAAAGATCATGATCGTTCCGTGCGCCGTGAAGATCTGGTTGTAGTGTTCCGGCGGCAGGTAACCCTGCGAACCCGCCGCAGCCAGGGCAAGCTGGGAGCGCATCATGAGCGCATCCACGAATCCGCGCAGCAACATGACCAGCGCCAACACGATGTACATCACGCCGACACGCTTGTGATCGACGCTGGTGATCCAGTCTTTCCAGAGCCGGGGCCACCACCCCTTCCGTATGACGATGACTCCCACCGCCAGCAGGATCGCCATCACGACAGCGGCGGCCACGAGCGGTATCGGCTGGTCCAGCGGCAGGGCCGACAGGCTCAGTTTTCCCATCATGGCATCTTCCCGTGCTTCGTATCTTTCATGTGTGACGGCGCGGGCGGCGGAGCCGCCGCGTCCAGGACGCCGTTGCCGCCGACGATGGCATCGAACAACCCAGTCGACGCCAGGCGATAGTCCTGCCGGGGATGTGACCCGGGGGCGGATAGCTCGCGGTAGACGTGTGCATCGAACACGGCGCTGCCACGCGCAGTCCTGGCAATCCACGCCGCGTAATCGGCTTCCGGCAGTGCCTCGACCCCGAAACGCATGTCCGAGAATCCCTCTCCGCTGAATTGGGCCGACATCCCGGTGAATGTGCCCGCGTGGTCCGCTTGCAGATGAAGCTGTGTGACCATGCCGGCCATCGTGTAGATCTGGCTTCCCAATTGCGGTACGAAAAAACTGTTCATGACACTGGCCGAGGTCAGGTGCAGCCGCAGCGGCCGGCCAATCGGGACAATCAGGTGGTTCACGGCAGCCACACCCTCGCCCGGATAGAGGAACAGCCACTTCCAGTCAAGCGAGACGACCTGGATGTCCAAGGGAGGCGGGTCTGCTGCGAGCGGCCTGCGGGGGTCCAGATCATGCGAACCAAGCCAGGCGATGCCACCCAGGAACAGCACCACAAGAAGCGGAATCGCCCAGATCGTGATTTCGACGGGCCCGGAATAGTTCCACTCCGGCCGCCGGGTGGCGCGCGCGTTGCCGGCCCTGAACCACCAGGCACATCCGATCACAAGCACGATGACGGGAACGATCACCATGAGCATGATCACCGTCGCGTTGAGCAGCATCAGCCGCTCCGCAGCCGCTACCGGACCCTTCGGAGTCATTACGCCAGATGCGAACCACGCGCTGATCAAGGCTTTCTCTCTGCAAGCGGACAAGACGTCCCAGTTTCGGTTGGACGGGACGGCCGTCCCTGGCCGCCGCGCACGCCGACAGAATGTTCAGCGCTGACCCCACATGATAGGGAGCAATGCTTTTCAGTAGCCTGAAAACACCGTAACCAAGTGCGAATGGCCTGTGCCCGAAGGACGCGGAGCAAGGCCCGCCTCGCCCCGGCCCCCGAGCGATAATGGGTCTTTACGTGTTGACGGCAGACCCCATGACGATACGACCTCAACTACCGACGCCGGATCAGGCGCTGGCCACCCGGCTGTTCGACGCGCTGCGGCAGCACAGTTTCGACGGTACCGGCATTACCCGTGACAGCTTTGGCAAAGGTGAGCAGGCGGCCCACGATCTGATGATCCGGACCGCGCAATCGCTAGGCCTTGAGGTCGCCATCGATGGCACCCGCAATCTGTACGTCACGCTGCCCGGTGCGGACCGCTCCGCACCTTGCACAATGACTGGCTCGCACCTCGATTCCGTGCCCGCTGGCGGCAATTACGATGGCGCTGCGGGCGTGGTGGCGGGCATGGCTGTCCTGGCTGGCTGGCGCGCCGCCGGACTGACCCCGCCCCACGACATCACCGTGATGGGCGTACGCGCCGAGGAAAGCACCTGGTTCCCTTACTCCTACCTGGGCAGCAAGGGCGCATTCGGCCAGATCGACAGCGCGGCCGTGCTTGCCCTGCGGCGCAGCGACACCGGCCGCACCCTGGCCAGCCACCTTGCGGAGTGCGGCGGCGATCCGGCCACGTTTGGACAGGCATTCCTGTCGCCCGGCCGTATCGCACGTTTTGTGGAACTGCATATCGAGCAGGGGCCGGTGCTGATCGAAGCCGGACTGCCTGTGGGCGTGGTGACCGGCATTCGCGGGGCGATCCGCTACCGGGACGCCCGCGCCCTTGGCACCTACGCCCATTCAGGCGCGGTGCCGCGCCGCAGCCGTCATGACGCGGTGCGCGCAGCCGCGTTGTTCATCACTGCCGTCGACCAGGATTGGGAACAGCTGGAAGATGCGGGCCGCGATCTGGTGATCACCTTCGGCAAGCTGTCGACCAATCCGGCCCAGCACGCGTTCAGCAAGGTCGCGGGCGAAATCGATATCTGCATGGATATCCGCAGCCTCGAATCCGACACGCTGGTCGAGGTCGACGCGCTGCTGGCGCGCCGCGCGGCGGAGATCGCTGAACGTGCGCGGGTCGACTTCGTGCTTGGCGAACGTACTGGCTCGGCCCCGGCCGTGATGGACGCCGCCATCATCGCGCAGCTGTCGCAAGCGGCCGCCACGCACGGCATTCCGGCCATGCGGATTGCCAGCGGCGCCGGCCACGATGCCGCCGTCTTTGCACAGAACGGCATCCCGACCGGGATGATCTTCGTGCGCAATGACCGTGGATCGCACAATCCCGACGAAACCATGGACCTTGACGACTTTGCAAAGGGCACCCGGCTGCTTGCGGAAGCCCTGTGCCCGTCCTGGTCGACTTTCCAGGAGCACTGATGACTGTTGCGCCGTTCCATCCTGTCACCACTGGCCCACACGCCTGGGCGGTGACCCGCTACCATACTGGACAGCTCGCGGCATGCGGGTGCGGCAGGGTGGCGGGACGGCGTGCGATTGGAAAACAAGAACAGAACTGCGGTGCGATGGCGACGGTGGGCTGGCGGGTGGAGCGCACTGCTGGCGCTGGGGCTGTGGCTGACGCTGGCCGCCCCGGGTCAGGTCGGGACCATCGGGTCCGCCCATGCGGCGGAGGCCGTCGCGCTGTCTTCGGCCGACCTCATCCCCCTTCCCTTCGATGGTGGTGGTGACGCCATGCGGGTCGGGCCGCACGCGCAAATCTTTGAAGATACCCGTGGCGATCTGACCTTCTCACAGTTGCGATCAGCAACGACCGGCTGGCGCGCGGCGCCGCTCGACACATTCAATTTTGGCGTTTCGAAATCGGTGTGGTGGGTGCGCGCCAGCGTCCGCAACATCACCGCGGCGCCGCTGCGGATGGTGGTCGACCTGGGCACGCCCAACATGGACTATGTCGACGCCTATGTGATCGCGGCGGACGGGCAGGTGCGCCAACAGGTCCATACCGGCGATCGCCTGCCGTTTTCAACGCGGGGCATTCACGACCGCACACTGGCGTTTGCCCACACCCTGAACGGCCACGAGACGGTGGACGTGTACCTGCGGGTCGCGACGCATGACGGCCTGTTCGAACTGATGCCCTTGCGTGTGTTCGGCACCAAGGGCTTCGTTGAACACACGCACGACGAAAATCTGCTGATCAGCCTGTTCCACGGCGGCCTGATCGTGCTCGTGCTGTACAACCTGTTCCTGTTCGTATCGACGCGCGAAAAGAACTTTGGCCTGTACGTCGTGTATCTGGTGGTGTTCCTGATCAACAGTTTTGCGTTTCGCGGCTTTGACATGGAGCACCTGTGGCCGGACTCGCCGCGCCTGCACAACATCGTGGTGGGCGTCAGCGCCAGCCTGATCTTCGCAAGTGGCGGCGCGTTCACGATGGCCTATCTGCACCTGCGCCGCAATGCCAGGCCGTGGGTCTGGCAGGTGGCGGCGGCGCTGATCGTGGCCAACCTGTGCGGGGCGCTGCTGGGGCTGTTCGACTTCTATACCTTGGCCGCGGGCTTTGCCGCGATCTTCGGGCTGGCGCTGGTCCTGTTCTTGTACGTGACCGCGGCCGTGCTGGCGATGCGCGATGTGCGCGAAGCGCGCTTCGTGGTCATGGCCTTCACGGCGCTGATCTGCAGCGCCGTCCTGTACTACCTGCAGCTGCTCGACGTGCTGCCCGCGACGCGCGTCAGCTTCTGGGCCATGCTGGCCGGGTCCTGGATCGAACTGATGGTGCTGGGCTTCGGGCTGGCGGATGCCATGAACACGCTCAAGACCCAGAAGCTGCAGGCCGAACGGGCGGCGCGCGAGAACCAGGAGGCCATGGCCCTGCGCCTGGAAAAGCGGGTGGTGGAACGCACACTGGAACTGGCCGAAGCCAACCGGCAGCTCAGCGCCATGTCGATCACGGATGAGCTGACCGGCGCCTACAACCGGCGGCACTTCGATCAGCAGTGCGCGCAGCGCCTGGCCCATCGCGGGCGGGGCGAGCCGATCGCGCTTTGCATCTTCGACATCGACCTTTTCAAGCAATACAACGACCGCTATGGCCATGTGGCCGGCGATGCCGTGCTGCGGCGGTTCAGCCATGCCGTGCTGGCCGTGCTGCATCCGGAGGGCCATGCGCTGTTCCGGCTGGGCGGCGAAGAGTTCGCGGCCCTGTTCACGACGGCAACCGAAGCGGAAGCCGATGCCCTTGCCCATCGGCTGCGCGACACGGTCAACGCACTGGCCATCCCCCATGCGGACAGTCCGCGCGGCATCGTGACCGCCAGCTTCGGCGTGGCATGGTGGGGGGCGAGGCGCTGGACGATCTGACGCCCGAAGTGCTGTACGCCGCGGCCGACCGGCTGCTGTACGAAGCCAAGCGCGGCGGGCGCGACAGAGTGGTGATGCACACGCAGGCACCGGTGGATCGGGGGTAGACGCGGCGGGAACGGCCGCGTTGGCCATGGCAGCGCCGCGTGGCCTCCGCTCGCCCACGTGACACCGCGGCCGCCGCGCCGATGCGTCAGACTATCTGGCTGCCGGAAGCTGGTACGCCTCCATCTCGCGCGTGCGCGGATGGTCGGGCCCATAGGTGCGGCGCGCCAGGCCCCGCGCTTCCGCCAGGGTGCGTTCGGCGTCGGCGCGTTTGGAGGGTTGCATGGCAAGCACCTGCGCCAGCACGAAGGTGCGGGACGCGATGGCGTCACTCTCGCCCGACGGCGCGGACGAAGGTGAAGTGCGTCGGATGGCTTCGCGCGCGGCGCCTTCGGCGTCGGTCGCGCGGCCCTGGAAGCGGCTGACCACGGCGCGCGACACGAAGTAGTCGGCGGCGGCCGGGCTGGATTCCACGCCGTTCTTCTTCAGTTCATCGAGCAGGACGGCGCCACGGTCTGCCGCACCCGTCTTGGCCAGGTCACCCGCCAGCAGCACGCCGGCGGCGAAGGTATTGATATCGGTGGGGCCCAGCGCTTTCAGGAAGCCGCCATAGGCAATGACGCCGTACTTGACCGCTTCGGCGCTGTCGCCCCGATACGAGTGGCCGGTTGCCATCAGGGTATAGCCATAGGCCTGGTTGACGTTGCCTTCGCCCATCAGGCGCGCGATCTCGGCATTGAAGCGCTGGCCTTCCTGGATCGCGGCGTCGTAGCGGCCCGCATCCAGCGCGCGCATGCCGGTCTCGAAGATCTGCTGGACGGCGATGGCAGGGTTGGCAACGCCGGAAGGGGCGCCTGCGCGGACGTCGACCCGGGACCGGCGCCCGCCGCCTGCGCCACGGTTTCCGTCGCGGTCGCGTTGGCCAGCAGTGGCGCCAGGCTGAGCACTGCCGCCAGCACCGCGTTCGTCGTTGCAAGAAATCCACGCGCCATCTTGTCGTCCTTGTCGTTCGCTGCCATCACGGCGGGCCTGATCGACGGCCCGCGGCATGTGCGGCTGCTCATCATAACCGCGGGTTCTGAGCCGCCGCAGGCAGCGATACACCTGCAATCGGCCGTGACAGGGCGGCGGACCCGGCCGCGTGGCCTACACTGCTCCTTGCGCCGCGCGCCACGCGGCTGCCCGGCGTACCGGTTTCACCTGGCTCGTTTCCTTCTTGTTTCTGCCCGATGTCTGCCTATCTGATTGCCGCTTTCTATCACTTCGTCGACCTGCCCGACTTTGTCGAGCGCAAGCCGTCGCTGCTTGCCTGTTGCGAAGCCAACGACGTGCTCGGGATGATTCTGCTTGCCGAAGAAGGCGTGAACGGCACGATTGCGGGTCCGCGCGCAGGCGTGCAGGCGGTGCTGGACCATTTGCGGGCCTTTCCGGGTCTGGCAGGCCTGCAGCACAAGGAATCGTTTGCCGACACCGCTCCGTTCTATCGCATGAAGGTCAGGCTGAAGAAAGAGATCGTGACCCTGGGCGTGCCCGGCATCAGCCCGACCCGCATGGCCGGCACCTACGTGAAGCCGGAAGACTGGAATGCGCTAATCAGCGATCCCGAGGTCGTGGTAATTGACGTTCGCAACGATTACGAAGTGTCGCTGGGCACGTTCAAAGGCGCGATCGATCCGCGCACCCGCCACTTCAGCGACCTGCCGGAATGGGTCGAAAAACAGGATGTGCTCAAGGCCAGACCCAAGGTGGCCATGTTCTGCACGGGCGGCATCCGCTGCGAAAAATCCACGGCCCTGCTGCGCGCGCAGGGCTTCGATGAGGTCTACCACCTGGAAGGCGGCATCCTGAAGTACCTCGAAACCGTGCCGGAAGCGCGCAGCCTGTGGGAAGGCGAATGTTTTGTGTTTGATGAACGGGTGTCGGTCGGCCACGGCCTGAAGGTGGGCGAAGCCGTGTTGTGCCGGGCCTGCCGCCATCCGCTGACCAAGGACGATCTGGCGTCACCCTTGTTCGAAGCGGGCGTGAGTTGCCCGCATTGCCACGGCACCAAGACCGAAGCGCAGCAGCGCAGCATTGCCGAACGCCACCGGCAGGTGGAACTGGCGAAACAGCGCAATCAGCGGCACATTGGCGCGCGCTTTCCGGCGGTGTCCAGGGTGGCGGATGTGCCCACTGAATCGGATGCGCCCGAGGTGATCGATGTCCCCGACGCGCCAAGCCCGACCGGGGCGACCGGCGTGGCCGCCGGGCCCGTCCAGCTCACCGCGGCGGACGACGCAGCATGACCGCGGCGCTGCCCGTTCTGTATTCCTTCCGCCGCTGCCCCTACGCCATGCGTGCGCGGCTCGCGATCGCCGCAAGCGGGCAGGCCTGCGAACTGCGCGAAGTCGTGCTGCGCAGCAAGCCTCCCGAGATGCTGCAGGCGTCGCCCAAGGGCACCGTGCCCGTGCTGGTGGACACCGACGGCACTGTCGTGGACCAGAGCCTGGACATCATGCGGTGGGCTTTGCATCGGAACGATTCAGCGCAGTGGTTATCGCCCGATCAAGAAACGGCCGACGCCATGTTCGCGCTGATTGCCGAGAACGATGGCGCGTTCAAACGCCACCTGGACCGCTACAAGTATCCGGAACGTTATCAGGCCGCGGCGGATGCAGACGGCACGGGTGGCGCCGGCGGCACTGCCGAGCGCGATGCGGGCGCGGCGTGGCTGCGCGGGCTGGACACCCGCCTGCAGGCTCATGCCTGGCTATTTGGCAGCCGCCCGTGCCTGGCCGACATGGCCATTGCCCCCTTCGTGCGGCAGTTCGCCCACACCGATGCCGCATGGTTCGCCGCGCAGGACTGGCGCGCGTTACAGGCCTGGTTGACGGGCATTATCGACAGTGACGCCTTCGCCCACGTCATGCAGAAGTGGACGCCGTGGGCATCGGGCACGCAAGGCGTGGCCTTTCCCTGATCCTCAGCCCACTGACCTTCAGTACACCTCGGGCACGATGATGCTGTCCGGCACGGGGTTGCGCACGTAATCGTCGTGCCGCACGCGCGGCGGCAGCACAATGGGCGCGTGCTCGACTTCTTCATACGGCATTTGCGACAGCAGGTGATGGATGCAGTTCAGGCGGGCCTTCTTCTTGTCCACCGCCTGCACCACCCACCAGGGCGCCTCGGGAATATGCGTGCGCTCCAGCATGATTTCCTTGGCCTTGGTGTAGTCCTCCCAGCGCCGGCGCGACTCCAGATCCATCGGGCTCAGCTTCCATTGCTTGAGCGGGTCATGGATGCGCCCAAGAAAGCGCAGGTGCTGCTCTTCGTCGGAAATCGAAAACCAGTATTTGATGACCTGGATGCCCGAGCGCACCAGCATCTTTTCGAACTCGGGCACCGACCGGAAAAATTCCTCGACCTCGTCTTCCGTGCAGAATCCCATCACCCGCTCGACCCCGGCGCGGTTGTACCAGCTGCGATCGAACAGGACCATCTCGCCGGCGGCCGGCAGGTGCGATACATAGCGCTGGAAGTACCACTGCGTGCGTTCGCGATCGTTGGGCGCCGGCAGCGCCGCCACCCGCGCGACCCGGGGATTCAGCCGCTGTGTAATCCGTTTGATCACGCCGCCCTTGCCTGCCGCATCCCGCCCTTCAAAGATGATCACGACTTTGTGGCGCGCCTGGACCACCCAGTCCTGCAACTTGACCAACTCGCCCTGCAAACGAAACAGCTCGCGAAAGTAGCGGCGGCGCTCGGCGCGTTCCTCGTCGGATGCATCAGGCGCCAGGCTGTCCGACAGCCCATCCAGCGGCCGGTCTTCCAGCTCCAGTTCCAGCTCTTCGTCATAGCTGTCGGCCAGGTCCAGGCGAATGCGCCGAATCAAATCGTCGTCGTTGCTTAACATGTCGAGGTCCGGACTCAAAAGGCGGTTGGACCACGACCCTACACCTGCCGCGCTGCAACCATGTGACAGGGTGGGCTCACGGCTGTCCGCAGGCCAGGTTCGCGGGCACGGCAACGTCCATCAGACGGGGATGGGGCAACCGCAGGTTCTGCATGATGTCGATATAGGCCTCGCGGGTCTTGCCCGCCAGCCGCGGGTTGCACCGCTTTTCCTCGCCGATGCTCGACGCCGTCCAGCCCTTGTAATCGTGGCCCGGATACAGCGTGGTGTCGTCGGGTAACTGGAACAGCCGCTGGATCGAGTCCCACGACCGGCCCGCGTCGCCACCCTGGAAATCGGTCCGGCCCGTGCCGCGTATCAACAGCGCATCACCCGTGAACACCGCGCGCGGGCGGTCCGGTTCGAGCACGAAGCTGAACGACTCATTGGTGTGCCCCGGGGTGTACCGCGCCTCAAGCACCACGCCATCGATACGCAGGCGCTCGCCGTCCCGCACCCGGTGCGACACGCAGGTGGCCCGCGAAAACTCGCCCATGACCGTCACGCAGCCGGTGTCATCGCGCAGGTCACCCAGCGCGGTTACGTGGTCGGCGTGCGTGTGCGTGTCGATCGCATGCACCAGGCGAACGTCCAGATCGCGCAGCAATGCGGTATAGCCCGGCATCTGTTCCTTGACCGGGTCGATCAGCAGCGCCTCGCCCCCGATGCGGGAGGCAAGCAGGTAGGTGTATGTGCTGGACGTGGCGTCGAACAGTTGGCGGAACAGCATGGGAACTCCGTCATACAACAATCTTTATTTCTCATGAGTATAAGCAAATAGCCAGTGGAGATATAGAAGCAGACGGTAGAGGCGTTTGCCTGGCGCGGAAGCGTGGCGTCGCGGAGGGATCCGGTGGTGTAATCGGCGATCCCTTCGTCGGCCTGGCCGATACCATGACGCCCCGATGCATGCCTTTTCGCCGCTGATCCGTTACTTCGAAGAAGTCGCCACCCAAGGCTCGGTGCGCCGTGCCGCCGAACGCCTGCACATCGCGCCATCGGCGGTCACGCGCCAGATCCTGAAGCTGGAAGAGGCGCTGGATATGCAACTGTTCGACCGGCTGCCACGCGGCGTGCGGCTGACCTCCGCAGGCGAATTGCTGCTGGCGTCGGTGCATCGGCTGCAGCGCGACTTCGACAGCGCCCTGACGCAGGTGGATGCACTGAAGGGGCTGCGCCGCGGCCGCATCTCGATCGGGGTCATGCAGCATTTCAGCGATCAGGTCATTCCGGATCTGATCACTGAACTCCACGCGCAGTATCCGGGCATCGTCTTTACCGTGTTCGTCGGTAATTCGGACGACATCGTCGACCGGATTGCCAAGGGAGAGCTCGACATCGGCCTGTGCTGGGAACCGCCGGCCTCCGCACCCGTGCGCCGCGTGCGAACCGCCGCCATGCCCATCGGGTTGGTGGTGCGGCCCGACCACCCGTATGCCCTTCGCAAAAGCGTGCGGCTGCGCGAATGCGCGCGGCTGCCGCTGATCCTGCCGACGGACGACATGGAATTGCGCCGCGTGCTGGACAGCACGCTGCATGGCGCGGCGGAACGGCTCGATCCCATGACCGAAACGAATTCGATCGCGACCTTGCGGCAACTGACCTTGCTGGGGACAGGCGTCGCCATCATGGCGCGCATCAACATCGTGCGTGATATCCGTGAGGGGCGGCTGGTGCATGTGCCCCTGTCGGACAAGGGTGTGAAGTCCTTCCACTTCGCTTTGCTGGTGCGCAGCGAACGCAATCTGTCGGTGGCCGCGGCCATGTTGCTCGAGCTGCTTGAAAGCCGCTTCAACGGCTACGTCGGCCAGGACGTTGGGCGGGCATCGGCCCGCTGATGGCGGGCGCGAACAGACCGGAAACGGGGCGGATCAGGCACAAACAGGTCGCGAATACGGCCGCTCAGCGCCCACATCCCGATCGGTTCTGCGTTGCTTTCAGGTGAACGCAGACATCGAAAAACGATGCTGGTTGGCACCCCACGCCGATAGTAGAGTGCAGGCTTTCCCGTCATTGTCGAAGGCCAATCCGATGCGGTCATTGTTCTCTTTGCCCCGCCGCGCGCTGTTGCTAGGCGTGCTTGCGCTCTGTGCCACCGCGGTTGCCGTTCCCGAGACCGCCAGCGCCCAGGCAGCGACGCCGTCCCCCGTCAAGATCCGCTTTCAACTCGACTGGCGTTTTGAAGCGAGCGCCATCCCCTACATCCTCGCGCAGCGCAAAGGCTACTTTGCCCAGGAAGGCCTGGACGTTGCGATCAACGTGGGGTCCGGGGCATCCGCCACGGTGACGCGCCTGGCCACGGGCACGGTGGACATGGGCGTGGGCGACATGTCGTCGGTGATCGAATTTGCCGCCAACAATCCGCAACTGCCCGCGCGTGCCGTCTTCCTGGTCTACGAGAACTCGCCCGCCACGATCATGACCCTGAAGAAAACGGGTATCCGGCGGGTGGCGGATCTGAAGGGCAAGACCATCGGCAGCCCGGTCAACGACGGCGCGCGCAAGGTCTTCCCTTTGCTGGCCGCGGCTAACGGGCTGGCGCAGAACGATGTGACATGGATGTCGGTCGAGCCTGCCATGCGCGAGACCATGCTGGTCCGCGGCCAGGTGGATGCCATCGCCGCCTACCTGGCGTCGGGCCTGATGTCGCTCGAAAAGCTGGGCGTCCCGGCCGATCAGATCGAGATCCTGCCTTACGCCGATCATGGCGTGCAGATCTATGGCAACGCCGTGCTGGCCAGCACGGCCTTCCTGCAATCCCACCCCGATGCGGTTCGCGGCTTTCTGAAAGCCGTAGCGCGCGCCTTCAAGGATGTGTATGCCGACCGTGCCGAAGCCGTCCGTGCACTGAAGGCTTTCGAACCACTGATTGAAGTGCCCGTTGAAACGACGCGCCTCAATATCTTCCTCGACCGGCAAGTCGACACGCCGCTGTCCCGCCGCAACGGGATCGGAGAGATCGACCCGCAGCGCCTGCAGCAGAACATCGACCGGTTGGCGCCCGAGATGAAGTTGAAGACGCGTCCGGACGCCGCGGGCCTGATCGACATGCGCTTCCTGCCGTCCCGCGCCGAGCGCACGGTGATTTCGAATTGAGCAGGCTCAATCATGATCAGCACGGAATCGACATCCATGACCCGCGTTACGCCCACTGCCATGACGCCCACCGCTGCAGTACCGACGACCGTTGCGCCGCTGACCGTGCCGACCATCGCCTTTGGCCGCTTCCACGACGGCACCGCCGCCGAGCGCGAAGCCATTGCCGCGCGGATCATCGCCGCCGGCGAGACCTACGGCTTCTTCTATCTGTCGGATAACGGCGTGCCACGCACACAGATCGATGCCGCGTTCGATGTGGCGCGCGCGTTCTTTGCCCTGCCCCTGGCCGACCGCATGGCATGCCGTGCCGGCGAAAAACGCCAGAACCGGGGCTACCAGCCCATGTTCGACACGCAACAACGGGCCGAGGCCACCCCGGATGGCAAGGAATCGTTCGACATGGGCTTCCCATTCCCGGCGGATGACCCGGGCGTGATGGCGGGCCTGCCCTTCCACGGACGCAATACCTGGCCGGAACTGCCTGGGTTTCGCGACACGATCGAAGGCCTGTACAACCGCCTGCTGACGACCGGCCATGACGTGCTGCGCGCCATGGCGCTCGGCCTGGGCGCCGACCCGGAACTGTTTGCGCGCCAGTGCCAGCGGCCATCCACGAACATGCGCCTGGTGCACTACCCACCCCAGGACCAGATCGCCGGGCGCACCGACAAAGGCGCGGGCGCGCATACCGATCGCGGCCTGATCACCCTCCTGCTCAACGACAATGAAGCCGGACTGGAAGTGCAATCGCTGGACGGCGCCTGGATCGCCGTGCCGCCCCAGCAAGATGCATTGATCGTGAACGTGGGTCAGTTGATGACCCGCTGGACCAACGGCAGGCTGCGGTCGGCAGTGCATCGGGTCATCAATGCGTCGGGGCGCGAGCGGTATTCGATCCCGCAGTTCCACCACCCCGACTATCACACGGTGGTGGACCCGCGCGACCTGCCGCTGACCGAGGAACCGGCATTCGATGCCGTCGTGGCCGGCGACTTCGTCGCGAAGGGCTTTGGCGCCGATCGCGCGTCCTGGAAGACCGCTTAAAACCCTTCCAGCACCACCTTGCCTTTGGCCTTGCCCGACTCGATCAGCGCATGGGCGTGCTTCAGGTTCTGGGCGTTGATCGTGCCGAACTGTTCGCCCAGCGTGGTGCGGAGGATGCCGGCGTCGATCAGGTCGGCCACTTCGTTCAGCAGGTGATGCTGCTCGATCATGTCGGGTGTCTGGAACAGCGAGCGGGTGAACATCAATTCCCAATGCACGGACACCGCCTTGCGCTTGAGCGGCATGATGTCCAGCGTCTTGGGATCGTCGATCAGCAGCAGCTTGCCCTGCGGAGCAACGACTTCGACGATGCTGTCGAAATGGTCGGACGTGTTGGTCAGGCTGGCGATCTTTTCCACGTTCTCGATGTTCAGCGCCTGCAGCTGCGGCAGGAAGGGCTTGCTGTGGTCGATGACGTGATGCGCCCCCAAGGACAGGCACCATTCACGCGTTTCGGGGCGTGATGCGGTCGCGATCACCGTCAGGCCGGTCAGGCGGCGTGCCAGCTGGATCAGAATGGACCCCACGCCACCCGCGCCGCCAATGATCAGCAGATGGCCGGCGTCGCGCTTCTTGCCCACGACGGCGCCAAGCCGGTCGAACAGCAGTTCCCAGGCGGTGATGGCGGTTAGGGGCAGCGCCGCGGCTTCGGCGTTGCTGAGGGTCGAGGGCTTGCGGCCGACGATGCGTTCATCCACCAGGTGGAATTCGGCATTGGCGCCCGGACGCGCGATCGACCCGGCGTAATACACCGCGTCGCCCGCCTTGAACAGGGTCACGTCCGGTCCGACGGCTTCGACAATACCGACGGCGTCCCACCCCAGCACCTTGGCCTCCCCTTCCGGCGGGGTGGCGCTCTTGCGCACCTTGGTGTCAACCGGATTGACCGAGATCGCCTGCACCGCCACCAGCAGGTCGCGGCCGGTGGCCTGCGGTTTGGGCAGCTGCAGGTCCTGCAGCGCGGCGGGATCGTTGATGGGAAGCGGGGTGTGGTAGCCGACGGCTTTCATGGCGTTGCCTTGCGAGAGGAATAATGAACCGCTAAATTAGGCCATACCGACCTTCCGGTAAATACGCCAATTTTGTGTATCTAGTACCCTTTTGGATACTGTCCCATGACACCCAAGACCTATGACTGCGCGGCGGGCTGCCCGGTCGAAGCCACGCTGGACCTGATCGATGGCAAGTGGAAAGGCGTGATCCTGTACCACCTGTGCGATGGCACCCTGCG
Organism: Pigmentiphaga litoralis; assembly: GCF_048632615.1. GTDB lineage: Bacteria > Pseudomonadota > Gammaproteobacteria > Burkholderiales > Burkholderiaceae_B > Pigmentiphaga > Pigmentiphaga litoralis_B. The sequence goes on along the minus strand of NZ_CP184479.1, from coordinate 2,969,588 downwards.
GTTCAATCAGTTGCGCAAGGCGCTGGCCGGCATCACCCAGCGCATGCTGACCAAGCAGCTGCGCGAGCTGGAAGCGTGCGGGCTGATCGAGCGCAAGGTCTATGCGCAGGTGCCGCCCAAGGTCGAATACACGCTGTCGGCGGAAGGCGAAAGCCTGCGGCCGGTGATTACGGCGCTGGCCACGTGGGGCAAGGCGCGGATCGCACGGGTGCATGCGGACAACGCCGCCGTTGGCGCCGATGCCGTGGAACGGGCCGCCGCCGAAGGCGCCGACCCCTACGCCCTGCACGCAGCCTAGCTCTGCAGTTGTACTATGCACACGGTCCGGCGCCCCTGCCGGTCCCCACTCCCAACGGCCGATGAAGACACCCAAAAGAATCCTGCCCCTCGTGGAAGAAGGCCTCGTCGATGACGTGCTGCGTCAATTGATGAGCGGCAAGGAAGCGACCGTCTATGTGGTCCGCTGCGGCGACGACATCCGCTGCGCCAAGGTCTACAAGGAAGCCAACCAGCGCGCCTTTCACCAGGCCGTGTCGTACACCGAGGGCCGCAAGGTCAAGAACAGCCGGCAGGCGCGCGCCATGGAAAAAGGCACCCGCTACGGCCGCAAGATGCAGGAAGAGACCTGGCAGACCGCCGAGGTCGATGCGCTATACCGCCTGGCCAACGCCGGCGTGCGCGTGCCGCAGCCCTATCTGTGCCACGAAGGCGTGTTGCTGATGGAACTGGTCACGGATGCCGACGGCAATGCGGCGCCGCGTCTGAACGATATCGAACTGACGCCCGACCTGGCGCGCCGCTATCACGCCATGCTGATCGAGCAAGTCGTGCTGATGCTCTGTGCCGGCGTGGTGCACGGCGACCTGTCCGAGTACAACATTCTTGTCGATGCCGACGGCCCGGTCATCATCGACCTGCCGCAGGCGATCGATGCAGCTGCCAACAACAATGCGGGCGTCATGCTCGAGCGGGACGTCGAGAACCTGGCCACCTTTTTGCGCAGGCCGCTCCGGAATTGGCCGATACCCAATACGGCAAGGAGATCTGGAAAGCCTATGAGGCCGGCGAGTTGCGGCCCGGCATGACGCTGACCGGGAAGGTGGAAGTGGATCACCGTCCGGCCGACGTGGGCGCGGTGCTGCGCGATATCGAAGCGGTGCGGCGCGAGGAAGAAGAACGGCTGCGCGCGTTGCAGGAAATGCGGGAGTAGGCGCTGCGCCGTGACGTGTGGATGGCCGCTTCGTTGGCGATTGCAAGGAGTTGCTAGACGCAAGCAACTACCCGCGCCGTTTCCCGTCCACCACCATCTCGCCCAGAAAATCCAGGAAACACGCGATCCGCAAGGCGATCTGCGTGTTCCGGTAATACACCGCGTTGATCGACTGGAAGGAATCCACCGTGTCCTTGGCCAGCACCTGCACCAGATCGCCCCGTTCACGGTCCGCTTCGGTCAGGTAATCGGCCAGGCTTGCGATGCCCTGCCCCGCCAAGGCCAGCAGCCGCAGCGTCTCGCCGTTCGACGCGGCAATGCGCGGCTCGACCACGAAGGGGTGGCCGGATGCATCGAGCACCGGCCACCGGTTCAGCCCCGGCAATTGATTGAACCCCAACAGGTCGTGACCGCCCAGCGCCGACACCGTGCGCGGCTTGCCCCGCTGCCGCAGGTAGGCCGGGCTGGCCAGCAAACGTACCCGGCTCATGAACAGGTGCCGCGCGCGCAAGGTCGAATCCTGCAGCGTGCCGATGCGAATCGCCACGTCGGTGCGGTGTTCGAGCAGATCGATGATTTCTTCGCTGCTGTCCAGTTCCAACGTGATGTCGGGATAGCGCGCGCGAAACTCGCCCACCAGCGGCACGATCACGTGGAACATGAAGGCGGGCGCGGCATTGACCCGCAAGCGGCCTGACGGCTTCTGCTGGCGGATCGCCACCTGCTCTTCGGCCTCTTCGACCAACGCAATGATCTGCCGCGCCTGCGCCAGGAACGCCGCGCCTTCTTCGGTCAGCTCGATACGCCGCGTGGTGCGGTTCATCAGGGCGGTGCCCAGCTTTTTTCGAGGCGGCTCAGCGCCCGGCTGACACCCGATATGGTCTGCCCCAGTTCATGGGCGGCCGCGGTGATCGACCCGGTGTCGATCACGGTGCAGAAGGCAAGCAGTTCGTCGAGCGTGGTTTTCATGGGTGGAAGGTGATCAGGCGGGCATTGGCGGCCGCGACTCGCGCCTGACCGTGGCGATGAAGCCGCGGATCGCCGGGCCTTGCATCCGGTTGGCAAAGACGATTTCCAGTCCGTGGATACGCGCCACGCGGCGTGCGATCGACAGGCCCAGCCCGCTGCCCTGCTCCTGCTGGCCTGGCATGCGGAAGAAACGGTCGCCCAGGCGCTCCAGGCTCTCGGCTGACACGCCGGGCCCGTCATCCTCGATGTCGATGCGGTCAGCCAGGAAGCGCAGCGTCACCAGGCCGTGGTCCACGCTGTAACGCACCGCATTGTCCAGCAGATTGCGCAGCAGCAGACCCAGCAGATGCTCGTCGCCCGCCACGGCAAGCGCGGGCGTTCCTTCCGGCGGCCAGATGACTTCGATGTCCACGTTCTTGCGCTGCGCCAGTGCCAGGCAGTCCGAAATCGCCTGCTCGGTCAGCCGTGGCCAGGACACGTCGGCGCGCGATTCCGCCTGCGTGACATGCTCCAGCCGCGCCATGGCAAGCAACTGCGAGACCAGGCGATTCAAGCGCTCGATACCGATCTCGAGCTGGGCGCCGGCGCGCAGGCGCTCGGCCGGATCGGACGCGCGCTGGACGACTTCCCACTGCGACCGCAGCGCGGCCAAGGGCGTGCGCAGCTCGTGCGCGGCGTCGGCGGTCAGGCGCCGCTCGTGTTCGATCGACGCCGACGCGCGCGCCATCAGCTGATTGATTGCCTGGACCAGCGGCACGATTTCTCCGGGCACGGCTGGCATGTCGAGCGGCGTGGGATCGTCCGCGCTCCGCTTCTCTATCTCGTGGGACAGTTCCCGCACGGGCCGCAATGCACGTCGCACGCTCCACGCGAGCAGCAGCATCAGCACAGGCAGCCCCACCAGCCAGGGGATGATCTGCCCGAGCATGGTCGACATCACCAGTTCATCGCGCTCGCCCAGTCGTTGACCGACCGCGACCCGCCAGCCCCCGTGCTCGTTCTCGAGGTAATACACGCGCCAGGCATTACCCGAGATATCCATATCGGCGAACCCATGCGTGCCGTCACGCCTGGGCAAGGGGTCGGTGCCGGCATCGCTTTCGATGCGCACGTGGTGGCGATCGGGCGCCCAGGCAGAAATGGCGATATCGCCAAGTATCGCGTCGCCCTGGCTGCCGCGCGGCACCGCCTGCGGCATGCGCCTGGCGTCCAGTGCATCGACGTCGAACAGGGGCAGCAGCGCATACGTCTGCTGCGCCATCCTGACCATGCCGGTGTCGTATAGCTCATTGATTTCCAGTTCGGCTTGCCAATACGTGACCGTGATGGTCAGCAGCCAGGCGACCGGCGCGGCCAGCAGCACCGACATCAACAACCGCCGCTGGAGCGTCATGGGCCGACCTCTTCGGTGGTGCCCAACGCATAGCCCGACCCACGCAAGGTCCGCACGATCTTGGGGTGCAGTTTGCGGCGCAGGTGATGGATGTGCACTTCAAGCGTGTTGCTTTCGAGGACGTCATTCCAGTCGTACAACTTTTCCCGGATGAAATCGCGCGTCAGGACGCGGTTCGGGTGCGTCAGGAACAGTTCGAGCAATCCTGCTTCGCGGGCGGTCAGCTCCACCGGCACCCCCCGCCAGAACGCCTGTTGCGAAGAGGGTTCGTAGCGCAGTTCGCCGTGCGTCCAGACCGGCTCCGGCATGCCGGCGCTGCGCCGCGTCACGGCGCGCAGGCGCGCGGCCAGTTCGTCCAGGGTGACCGGCTTGACGAGATAGTCGTCGGCGCCCGCGTCCAGGCCCCCGATCCGGCTCTGCACCGCGTCCCGGGCCGTCAGCACCACGACAGGAATCCGTTTGCCGGTGGCACGCCAGCGCGCGAGCAGGACCATGCCGTCGTCGCCGGGCAGGCCCAGGTCCAGGACGATCGCGTCGTACGCGACAGCAGACAGCGCGTGATCCGCCTCCTGTCCATGACGAAACCAGTCCACGGCATAGCCGAGCAATCTGAGTCCGCGTGACAGGCCATCGCCGAGCAACGGGTCATCTTCAACAATCAGTATTCGCATGCAAGCGCCACTCGCCTTTGGGACCGGGCAAGCGTACCACTGCGAATGGATGACCCCGAAAGACGCCGACTTAATGTGTGGTTAAGGTTGGCCCTCTACCCTGCGAGCCTGATAAAGGAACCCGCCACCTTGGCTTTTGTGACGCGGGTTCCGGACCGCGACCCCAAGGACGTTTGCACAGATGGCTTTCTTCACCACCCTGATCGCACAGACCAGCGACAGTCGCCAGGACTTGATCGACACACCCGTTGTGCAGGCCTGCCTGCGCGGGCAGGTTTCTCCTGAAAGCTATCGGGCCTTGCTGCAGGAAACCTACTACCTTATGCGCCGTACGGCAGCCATTTTGCGCGCCTGTCGCGACGATTTGAAAGACCGTCCGGTCTGGCTGGTCACGGCGCTGGACGGCTACATCGGCGACCAACAGGCTGCGGAAGACCGGATCCTGGATGATTTCATTGCATCGGGTGGCGACGCCCATGCCTTGCGGCTGGGCGCACCCGGCGCAGCCACGACGGTCCTGGTCGCCTGTGCCTGCGACATGGTGGCCCAGCATCGACCGATGGGCGTGTTCGGCCTGGTCCATGTGCTGGAAACCACCAGCGTTGCCCTGGCTTTGGCAGCCACCGACCGGATACAGCAAAGCCTGCAGTGGCCCGACCACGCCTTTACCTACCTGCGCTCGTTTGGCACCGCCGACCGTGACCGTATCGCCCAGTGCGCCATGCTGATGGATGAGATCGTCAGCGCAACGGATCAGCAAGTGATCGTCGAGAGCGCAAGGATGTTCTACCGGCTGTATGGCGATATGCTGCGCGGCTTGCCTGCCGGCCACCCCGCGGCGGCCGCGGCGCATTCCGACTGCGCCCCGGCGCCGCTGTGGCCGAGTGCCCGGGATCAGATCAACGCGCTGCGGTCCGGCGTGATCGGGACGGCGGTCTCTTCCTGGGCGCCGATCTTGATGCTGCCGTCGGGCCGTTCATAAGTCCCGATCAGGCAGCCGCTGGCCACCGCGCGTTCGCGCAGCGCGTCCAGCACTTCGTCGCGCCCTGGGGTGGACGAAAACGGTTCCCCCGCTGCCAGCGCAAACACCTGGAAGGCATATCGATGCGGACCGTGGCCCGGAGGCGGATCGGGCGGCAGCCACTTGGCGGTCAGGTAGGAATTGCGGCCGGTGTGCAGGCCGTCGTCGCCCTCGTGGTCGGGACTTTCCAGCGCACCGGCTTCCAGGGCGCCGTCGCTGCCCACGGGCAAGTCCACCACGATGGCGTGGACCAGGGGCTTGGGGGTGGGCGCATCGGCGTCTTCAACGATGAGCACGACAGCGGCGGCGTTGGACGGCACCCCCGACCATTGCACGGGCGGCGATATGCCGACGCCGTCCGCCGTGTACAGCTCGGGAATTGGCGCGTGGTCCAGGAAGGCCATGCTGTGCACGGTCAAGGACGCGCTGCCGGCACCGGTGCCGATCTGGTTGAAGGCAATCTTGTCGAGCCCGGCCCGCTGGTTGTGCAGCGCGTGGCCGATACTGTCGGGCAGTTTTTCCAGCATGATGGTTCTCCCTTAAGTGGCTCGCCCCGGGCGCGCAGATGGCGTTCGGGACCACTTTCATCGTAGGAGTTTGCGGCGTAACACGGCGCGAGAAGTTGCTACGAGACTCGACCGCAGCCTGGCGGGCGGGTCGCCCCGCGTGCCCCACAGGTTGATTCAAGGTTCAAGATTGAATAGTTGGTGGCCGGCTCTTAGGATGCGTCTACATAACGACAAAAGCAGACTGGAGACACCATGTCCAACCTTCGTCCCGCCGCGCTGGCCCTTGCCGGCGTCGTGCTGGCGGGCGCCTCGGCGCTCGCCCCTGCCCTTGCCCAGGCCCAGGCCTTTCCCGACAAACCGATCCACATCATCGTGCCGCTGCCGCCGGGCGGCTCGAACGACGTGCTCGCGCGCATCGTGGGCCAGGAAATGTCCAAGACCTTCGGGCAGCCGGTCATCGTCGAAAACAAGCCCGGTGCGGCTGGCAACATTGCGACCGACTACATCGCCAAGTCGGCGCCCGACGGTTACACCATCGCCATCGCGCCGAACCAGACGGTGGCGGTCAATCCGGTGCTGTATCCGAAGCTGCCGTTCGATGCGTCACGCGATCTGACCGGCGTGACGATGATGGGCCGCGTGCCACTCGTGCTGGTGGTGCCGCCGCAGGTCAAGGCCAATTCGGTGGCGGACGTGATCGCGCTGGCCAAGGCGACGCCGGACAAGTTGACGTTCGCCACCGCGGGATCAGGCAGTCCGCAACATATGTCCGCCGAGATCTTCAAGTCGATGACGGGGGTGCGGATGACGCAGGTGCCGTATCGCGGCTCGGTGCCGGCGCTGGTGGACGTGCTGGCGGGCACGGTGGACATGATGTTCTGCCCGATCAATTCCGCCCTGCCCTACATCCGCAGCGGCAAGCTGCGGGCGCTGGGCATCACGGGCGAAAAGCGGCTGCCGCTGCTGCCGGACGTGCCGACGATTGCCGAGACGCTGCCAGGCTATGAAAGCGATATCTGGATCGGGATGATCGCGCCGGCCAGGACGCCGGCGCCGGTGATCGCCAAGCTCAATACCGAACTGCGGCGCGCGTTGGCCTTGCCCGAAGTGAAGGACAAGCTGGCGGAACAGGGCATCTTTACGGAGACGAGCACACCGGAAGCCTTTACGGCAACGATGGCGGCCGACCAGAAACGCTGGGCGGAAGTGATCAAGAACGCGAACATCCGGCCGGAATGAACGCGGCAGGGCCGGCCGGTTCCGTTGCCTGAACCGGCCGGCCCGTTGCCACAGTGCATCCTTGCTCCAGCCGTGAACCGGTCCGGATGACGACAACCTGGCAGCAGCCCGGCACTGGATCAGCCGCCGAGCCGCCGCCTGGGAACGGCTTACCAGCCTACACACGCCCCATCGCTGCGGGGATCGGAACCGCCTTCGAACAGGCCGCCCGGGTGCATCACCACCGCGCCGGCATGGCCCATGGTTTCGTCGTAGGGCAGCAGCACATCCACTTCATGCCCCAGCGCGCGCAACGCGTCGATCGTGGCTTGCGGAAAGCGCGCTTCGAGCTTGAGCGTGTCGCTGACCTGACCCCAGGTGCGGCCCAGCAGCCAGCGGGGCGCATCGATCGCGGCTTGCGGATTCATGCCGAAGTTGGCGATACGGCTGAACACCGCGCTTTGCGATTGCGGCTGGCCATCGCCTCCCATATTGCCGTAGACCATGATGCGGCCATCGTCGAAGTGGGCCATGGCCGGGTTGAGCGTGTGGAAGGGCTTGCGGCCGCCCATGAGCGGGTTGCGCGCGGCGGGGTCCAGCGAAAAGCTGCAACCGCGGTTCTGCCAGTTGACGCCCGACTGGTCCAGCACGATGCCGCTGCCGAACTCGTGGTAGATGCTCTGGATGAAGCTGACGGCCACGCCGTCCTTGTCGATCACGCCCATCCACACGGTATCGGCCGGACCCTTGCCCTGGCCCCACGGCAGCGCGCGATCCGCCGACAGGGCCTGCGCCATGGCGTCGAGCGCGGCGGGGTCGAGCAGGCTTTGCGGGTCGATCCGCATGTGGGCCGGGTCGGTGATTTCGCGGTCGCGGATCTTGAAGGCCTGCTTGGTGGCCTCGACGCAGGCATGCACATAGGATGCGCCCAGCGGGTCCATGTCGCCCTTGAACAGGCGGTCCAGCTGTCCCAGGATCATGAGCGACACCACGCCTTGCGTTGGCGGCGGCATGTTGTAGATCTTGCCGAGCGAGTGCTGCAGGGCCAGCGGCGTTTTCCAGACGGCTTCGTGCCGGTTCAGGTCGGCCAGCGACACGGGCGAGCCCACGGCGGCCAGGTCGCTCGCCATGCTCTGCGCCAGTTCGCCACGATAGAAGTCGTCCAGGCCATTGCGGGCCAGGTGCTCCAGGGTCGCGGCGAGCCGGGATTGCACGAACCGGGTGCCGGCCTGCGGCGCCGCGCCGTCGTGCAGGAAGGTCTGCGCAAAGCCGGGTACGGCCATCAATTCATCGCGCTTGCCGGCCGTGCACAGGGCCTGGCTGCGGGTGACGGGAATGCCGTCACGGCCGTAGTCGATTGCGTCTCCGAGCAGACGGGTCAGGGGCAGGCGGCCACCCAGGGCCTGCTGCGAATACTGATAGGCGGCGTCCCAGCCCGAAATGGTGCCGGCGACGGTGTTGGCGGCCAGGCGGCCCCGGAACGGAATGGCCGAGATGCCCTGGGCGCGGTAGGTGTCGATGCTGGCCGACGCCGCCGATGCGCCGCAGGCTTCGAGGCCACGCGGGGCTTCGCCCGGCCGCGAGATCAGCCAGAACCCGTCCCCGCCAATGCTGTTCATGTGCGGGTAGACCACGGCAATGGTGGCGGCCGCGGCGATCATGGCTTCGACCGCGTTGCCGCCTTCACGCAAGACGGCCATCGCGCTTTGCGACGCCAGGGCGTTGGGGGCGACGGCCATGCCACGCGTGCCGCGGGCGGGGTTGGGGGTGAAGTTCACTGAGGTTCCTTATCTCGACGAGCGCGCAAACCTCAACTTTACGTCAGATCATGGGCGGCGATTCGGCCCGGCGCAGCAGTTCCCAGAAGGTCAGCACGGCCGGATTCTTCATGGAACGCTTCTTGGCGACGAAGGCAACCGGCGGCGACAACTGGGGCAGCTTGATCGGCAGCACCCGCACCTGGCCTGCCCACTCGTAGCTCACGCCGTGGTCGCGGGTGGCTACCGTCAGCAGCTTGGACCCGGTCAGCAGCGGCAGGGTGAACACGAACGACGACGTCTCGATCAACGCTTCCGGCGGCGGCAACCCTTCGGACACGAAGGCCGTGGTCAGCACATGCCGCAGGTGGGACCCGGCCTTGGGCAGCACCCACGATTCCTTTACCAGGTCTTCCAGGATGACGGCATCGCAGCGGGCAAAGGGGTGGTCGGGTGACGCCACCACGCAGATTTCTTCGTCGTACAACGGGCTGTAGAAAAAGGCAGGACTCTGGAAGGACTCGATCCAGTCTTCGGGCATGCGGCCCAGGATGCAGTCCAGTTCGTCCTGCTGCAGGCATGACGCCAGGTCGGACGACGTGGCGTCGCATAACTCCAGGCGGCAGGGAATTTCGGCCAGCAGTTGCGGCACGACCTTTTGCAGTACCCCGAAAAACGTGTGCTGGACGGCGCCAATACGCAGCACGGGCGTGGCTTCGGGCTGCACCAGTTCCTGCGTCAGCATGGCCAGTTCGCTCGACACGCCACGCAGGCGGCCAATGGCGATTTCACCCGCCTTGGTCAGGGTCATGCCCTGGGCCGTGCGGTAGAACAAGGGAACGTCAAAGGCAGCTTCGACTTCGCGCAGCATGGCGCTGGCGGTCGACTCCGTCATGTTCATCGCTTTCGCGGCCTGATGCAGCGCCCCGAAATCCACCAGTGACTCCACCAGTTGAAGATGACGAATACGCAGGTTCGATAACCCGGACTCCCCGACGTGCCTCATCACCGCGCCTTTTAATTATTGACTTTCGTGTGTCTGACTTTCGTATGCTGGCGACGATAGCAAACACTTCGGCGCAGCGCTATAGCAGCCGCGCGTCTTGCTGTCAATACAACGTTGGCGTGGGATGATGCCCGGTCAGTCTTCCTGCGCGCCCGTCGTGCGCACCTTGATCACCTTGTGGCGGCGCTCCATTTCCTGACGCAGTTCTCGGCGCAGGCCTGCCGCTTCGAACCGCTGCTTTTCTTCTTCGGTCTGCGGCACCAGCGGCGGCACCACGGCCGGCACACCATCATCGTCCACCGCCACCATCGTGAAGTAGCAGCTGTTGGTGTGACGCACCGTTTTCTCGCGGATGTTTTCGGTCACCACCTTGATGCCGATCTCCATCGAAGTGCGGCCGGTGTAGTTGACCGACGCATAGAAGGTGACGAGTTCGCCAACGTGAATGGCCTGCCGGAACACCACCTGGTCGACCGACAGCGTCACCACATAGCGGGCGGCGTAGCGGCTGGCACAGGCATACGCCACCTGGTCCAGGTACTTCAGAATCGTGCCGCCATGCACGTTGCCCGAGAAGTTCGCCATGTCGGGCGTCATCAGGATGGACATCGAGAGCTGGTGCTGGAGATCGTTCATGGCAAGGCACGCAAATGTGAGGGACGTGGCGCGATTGTAATGACGCGATTCGCGTGCCGATGCCGGACTGTTGCAAAATAGCGGATGGAGGCGCCCGGCCTCCTTGCACCACGCATCACTCTGGAATCGTCATGCCCGCCATTACCTGTATCGAAGACCTGCGCCTGCTGGCCAAGAAGCGCGTCCCCCGCGCGTTTTACGACTATGCCGACAGCGGCTCGTATACCGAGGGCACCTACCGCGCCAACACTGAAGATCTGAGCGCGCTCAAGCTTCGCCAGCGGGTGGCGATCAACGTCGATGAACGTTCGGTCGCCACGACCCTGCTTGGCCAGCCCGTGACCATGCCGGTCGCCATCGCGCCAACCGGCCTGACCGGCATGCAATGGGCCGACGGCGAAATCCTGGGCGCGCGCGCCGCGGAAGCCTTCGGCATTCCGTTCACGCTGTCGACCATGAGCATCTGCTCGATCGAAGACGTGGCGGCCGCCACCACCAAGCCGTTCTGGTTCCAGCTGTATGTGATGCGCGACCGCGAATTCGTGGCGTCGCTGATCCAGCGCGCCAAGGCCGCCAAGTGTTCCGCACTGGTGCTGACGCTGGACCTGCAGATCCTGGGGCAGCGCCACGAGGACATCAAGAATGGCATGACCGTGCCGCTCAAGATCACGATGGCCAACATCCTGGACGTCATGCGCAAGCCAGGCTGGGCGCTGCGCATGGCCGGGGCCAAACGCAAGACCTTCGGCAACCTGGACGGTTTCGTGAAAGACACCACCGGCATCAACAGCCTTGGCCAGTGGACCGCCAGCCAGTTCGACCCGACCCTGTCGTGGGACGACGTGGCCTGGATCAAGTCGCAGTGGGGCGGCAAGCTGATCCTGAAAGGCATTCTGGATGTGGAAGACGCGCGTATTGCCGCCTCGTGCGGGGCCGACGCCATCGTGGTCAGCAACCACGGCGGCCGTCAGCTCGATGGCGCGCTGTCCAGCATTTCAGCGCTGCCGGCCATCGTCGATGCGGTTGGCAATGACATCGAAGTCATGTTCGACGGCGGCGTGCGCAGTGGCCAGGACGTGCTCAAGGCCTGCGCCGTGGGCGCGCGCGGCGTCATGATCGGCCGCGCGTTCCTGTACGCGCTGGGCGCGATGGGGCAGGAAGGCGTCACCACCATGCTGAACGTGATGCGCAAGGAACTGGACGTCAGCATGGCGTTGACGGGCACCAAGAACATCCAGGAAGTCGGCCGGCATCTGCTGGTGGATACACGGCAACTGGGGGTCTGACTTAGCCGTTCGATTTTTGCGCGGATCTACCGGGCGTTGCCGCCCAGCAGCTGGTCACGAAACGCGGCCGCGGCCGGCGGCAGGGTCCGTCCCGGCGGCCGCAGCACCACCAGCGTTCGCGCGATCGCCGGCCGCCCGATAGGCTTCATGGCAAGGCCCAGCCAGTCGACCATGGGCTTGACCGCCAGCGTCAGCACCGACACCCCCAGACCTTCGCGCGCCAGGCCCACCATGGTCCAGGGCAGGGACACTTCGTATCGGTAATCGAGCCGCAGGCCTTCGCGAGCCAGCCGCTGGTCCAGGTGACGCCGCACCGGGTTGCCCGGCAAGGGCCCGATGATCGGTTCCTTGCACACATGACTCCACTCCACCGACTTGCGCGTGGCCAGGGGATGATCCTTGCGCATCGCAACGATGTACTGATCGGAGTAGAACGGCGTCGCAATCAATTCGGTGCGCTCGTCGGTCTGTGTCGCAATGCCCAGATCGGCGGCGCCGGTGCGAACCTGCTCGCGCACATGTTCCTCGGCAATGTCATGCACGGTCACGCTTACGCCCGGATGCCGCTGGGTGAACTGGCGCACGAGCGGCGGCAGCAGCAAGGTGCATTGCGCGCTGGGCGCGGCAACGGTGACGCGTCCCCGCTGCAGGGTGGCTGCGCTGCGGGCCCCGTCCATCAAGGCATCCAGATCGTGCAGCAACCGCCGCGCCGCGGGCAGCATCTCGGCACCAGTGTCGGTCAGCCGGCAGCCTCGCGTGTGGCGATCGAAGACCCGCGCGCCAATCGCTGCTTCCAGCTTGCCGATCGCGGCGCTGAGTGACGACTGCGACACGCCGAGCCGTTCAGCCGCCTTGGTGAAGTGGCCCACGTCGGCCACGGCAAGAAAGGCGCGGAATTCCGAGAGCGTTGGCGAGGAAGGTGAGGGGTGGGTCATTGCAAAAGGGACAGCCTGATGGCCCATCGATAGAACCGATCGATTAATCGGATTGTGCGTCTTCACCGATTGTCTTCAGGCCGGTAGCCTTGGTCAACCCCTTCCCGCCACGCGCTGCCATCAAAGGAACGACGCATGCCTCCCTCTCTGTTTTCCGCATTCTGGCGGCGCCGCATGGCGCTGCATGTGGCCGCAGCACTGGTCTGTGCCGCGACGGTCAGCGCCCTGCCCCAGGCGGCCCACGCGCAGACCACCCGCGTTCGCTTCACGCTCGACTGGCGCGTTGACGGCCCGGGCGCGATTGCGCTGCTGACCGAAGGCAAGGGCTACTTCAAACAGGAGAAGCTGGACGTGTCGATCGACGCGGGTGCGGGATCAGGGGCCGCCGTACAGCGCATCGCGTCGGGCACACACGACATTGGTTTTGCTGACATCAGCTCCGTGGTCGAGTACCTGGCATCCAACCCAGGCGGAGAAAAACTGCAGGCTGTGTATGTCTTGCTGGAGCGCGCGCCGTCCACGATTTTTGTCATGAAGAAATCCGGCATCGACACCCCGGCCGCCCTGGTGGGACGCAAGCTGGCGGCGCCTGTGTTCGACGCCGGCCGCAAGGCATGGCCCCTGTTCGCCAAGGCCAATCGTATCGACCCGGCCAGCGTGACCTGGCTGAACGTGGATCCGGCGATCCGCGAAACGCTGATGGCGCGCGGCGAAGTCGACGGCATCACGGGCTTCTTCTACACCAGCCTGCTCAATCTCGAAGCGCGTGGTGTCAAGGCGTCCGACATCAACTATTTCAGGTATGCCGACTATGGCGTGAACCTGTACGGCAACGTGGTGGTCGCGTCGCAAAAAATGATCAAGGAGAATCCGCAAGCGGTCGCGGCCTTCGTTCGCGCCTTGAATCGCGGCATCAAGGACACGGTGAAGGATCCCAAGGACGGTATCCGCTACGTCAAGCAGCGCGAAGGCATTATCGACCCTGCCGTGGAAGAACGCCGGTTGCGCTTTTTCCTGGACAACTTCCTTGCGACCCCACAGGTCCGGTCGGCCGGACTGGGCGTCGTGGACAAGGCACGGTTGCGGACCAACATCGTGCAGATCGTGGATGCCTATGGCTTGAAGCGCTACGTCAGCGCCGAAGACGTATTCAACGACGCGTTCCTGCCTGCCGACGCCGAGCGCAAGCTGTGACCGCGCCGGTTCCTTTTATCCGCGATGCCTGGTATGCCGTCGCCGCATCGACCGAAGTGGGCAGAGCACTGCTGGCACGCGAGATCCTGGGTCAACGCGTCGTCATCTACCGGACCGAAGCCGGACTGCCGGTGGTGCTGCGGGATCGGTGCGCACACCGGTTCGCGCCGCTGTCGATGGGCGAACGGGTAGGCGATACGGTCGAATGTCCGTACCACGGCATGCGTTACGCCCCAGACGGCGCCTGCGTGCGCGTACCCGGCCAATCGCGGATTCCGCCGGTTGCCCGCGTCACGAGCTATGCCACCCTGGAACGCTATGGGCTGGTGTTTGCATGGATGGATGAAACCGTACCGGCCGATCCGGCTCGGCTGGTCGCCATTCCGCAAGTCGAGGCGCCGGGCTGGGCGGTGTCGCGCGGCTACCTGCGCTTCGCGGCAAGGTGGACCAACATCCTCGACAACCTGGTGGACCCGGCGCACACGGGCTTCGTGCACAAGCGGACCATCGGCAGCCGAGGATCGGATGACGTGCCGATCACGGCCACCGACGAACATGGCGACGTGGTGTGCCGCCGCTGGGTGAATGGCGAGCCGCCGGTGCCGATGATGCAGCGTTTTCTTGGGCATGATCGGCCTATGGACCGGTGGCAGGTGTATCGCCTATCGCCGCCTTGCGTGTCGTCGGTCGACTTTGGCGCGGTGGAAGCCGGCCAGCCACACGATGACGCGGCCATGGATGCCGCGCCCTATCGCACCATCTCGTATGCCTTCCTGACACCCGAGACGGCGCACACGACGCACTACTTCGCGTTCCAGCTGCGCAACATTGCGGTCGACGATCCCGCCGTCACCCACGAGTTCGAGACCTTGTACCAGGCCACGTTCGACGAGGACCGGGTACTGCTCGAGGCGATTGAACGTGAAGAGATGGCCGATCCGGACGCAGTGCCGGTCATGCTGGCAAGCGACGCCGGCGTAGCGCGGCTGCGGCGGCTGTTGGCAAAGCGTGGGGCGTCAATGACTCGCTGAGCTGCAGTGCGGCGGCACGGCAGGCGCCGCGGGTCCGCCGGCAGGCAGGCACGGCGACGTTATTCGACCTTGACGCCGCCCTTTTCGATCACCGTCCGCCACCGCGCGATCTCGGTCACGATCAGCTTGGAGAAGACGTCAGGCGTGTTGGGTGTCGCCTCGGCGCCTTCGCTGGCCAGACGGCTCTCGATGTCGGGTGACGACAGCGACTGGTTGATCTGTTTGTTGAGCTTTTCAACGATCGCCCGGGGCGTGTTGGCCGGTGCGACGACACCGTACCACTGGTCGGCTTCAAAGCCGGCGTAGCCGCTTTCGGCCACGGTGGGCACGTCGGGCATCAGCTTGACGCGATGCGGGGATGACACCGCGATCGCGCGCAGCTGACCCGCCTTGATCTGCGCATTGACCGCTGGCACCCCCGTGAACATCATCTTGATGTGGCCCGCGAGCAGGTCGTTCACGGCCGGGCCGGTGCCCTTGTAGGGCACATGCTGGATTTGCGTGCCGCTTTGCAACTTCAGGTATTCGGTGGCGATGTGCGCGGCGCTTCCATTGCCGCCCGACCCATAGTTGAGCTGGTTGGGATGGGCCTTGGCGTAATCGACCAGTTCCTTCAAGGTCTTGGCGGGCACCGACGGATGCACGACCAGCACGTTCGGCACCCGCGCCACCCATGCCACCGCGGCGAAGGATTTGATGGGGTCATACGGCAGCTTGGAATACAGCGATGGCGTGACGGCCAGGGTGCCGATGTGGCCCATGAGCAGCGTGTAGCCGTCTGCGGGCGCCTTCGCCACCTTGTCTGCACCGATGCTGCCGCCCGCGCCAGGAATGTTTTCCACGACGACCGACTTGCCCCAGGCCAGGCTCAGTTGCTGGGCGATGGTGCGGCCCAGGATGTCGGTAGACCCGCCCGGGGTGAAGGGCACGATCATGCGCAGCGGCTTGTCGGGATAGCTGGCGGCGTCCTGCGCGCCAGCTGCGCCGGTCAGCAGCGTCATGGACACGACGGCAAGTGTCCGCAGCACCTGGCGCTGGCGTGAACGTGCAAGGGGAGTCGAAAAGGTCATGGGTGTCTCGAATGTCGTTGTCAAAATCAATAATCGGGCGCGTCAGAGCGTCAGCGGCTGGCCGGGCTTGGGGACGAGCACACGGATGTCGCTCTGGCCCATTGCGTCCTGGAACTGCGCGGCGGTGCCTGTCGCCAGGGGGTTCGTGCCGTAGTGGATCGGGATCACCACCTTCGGGCGAATCATGTCCTTCACAGCCCACGCGGCGTCGACCGGGTCCATCGTGAAAATGCCGCCGATCGGCACCAGCGCCAGGTCGGGCTGGTAGCGTTCATGGATCAGGCGCATGTCGCCGAAGGCCGCCGTGTCGCCCGCGTGATAGATACGGAAGCCGTTTTCGAGTTCGATGATCCAGCCGACGGGTTCCCCGCCTGGATGCGTCTCGTCCTTGCCCGTTCCTGGATTGCGCCACACATAGACCGATGAATGTTCGGCATGCACCGCGGTGACCTTGATGCCGGGCGCCGGCTGGACCGTGCCGCCCTTGTTCATGCGCGGCAGCATGGCCGGCGGCAATACGCCCAGCGTCGTCAGCGCCTGGCTCAAGTCCCCGGGGCGCGCAGCGGCACGTTGTAGCGCTGTGACAGCGCGGGCGCGTCGGCAATGTGATCGAAGTGGCCGTGGCTGACCAGCAGCACGTCGATCTTGCCGAAGCCATCCAGTTCCTTATAGGGCGACGGCGCGCTTGGGTTCGTTCGCAACCACGGATCAGTCACGATGACCTTGCCGCCCGGCGACGTGATCTTGAAGCCGGCCTGCCCGAGCCACACGACTTCAACGGGGCCGGACATCGTGGGCGTGGTCGGGACGGTGGGCACCGCCGTATGCGTCGGGGCGGCGCAGCCCGCCATCAGCCCGGCCGCCGCGACGGCGATCGTTGCGTTTATCCAATGTCTCATGCCTGTCCCCTGCTGATGTCATGTTCGTGCGTGAGCGCAGACGGGGTGATTGGCGGTCGCGTATCGAGCAACCACGGTCTGGTGCTGGCACGTTGAAGGTGGACAGTGAGTATAAGGAGCACTCGCCACGCCGCGCCGCCTTGAGCCTTGCACCCTGCGGCGCAAGCGTTGCGTTCTACTTATTAGCAGTCGCTTCGGCCGCCGCCTGCCGCAAGGATGCGAGCACCTGCGCGCATGCCGACGATGCCAGCGCATCGCGCCGCTGCGCGATGCCGATCGCGCGCTCGGTCCCGGCAAAGGGGCCGCACGCAGGCACCAGCAAGCCGCCCTCCATTTCCGCCCGCACCTGCAACGGCGAGACCAGGGCAATGTGGTCGCCGGATAGCAACACCGAACGCACCACGGCCGTGCTGTGCGCCTGCAACGAGACGTCGGGCGGGGCCACGCCGGCCTCGGCAAACAGCCGGTCGAACGCCCGCTGCGCGGGGGTGCCGGGCAAGGCGCCGATCCACGGGTAGGCCACCATCTGCTTGAGCTGGGCCACGACACTGCGACGACGGCGGCCAGCGAGCAGAGGGTGCCCCGCCCGCACCACCGCCACGAACCGGTCCACGAACAGGACTTCTTCCATCAGGTCCGGCGCGGCCACCGCGCCCCGCAACGGCCCGACCACGAAGTCGATATCCGCCGCCCGCAACATGTCGATCAGCGCGTCATAGGTCCCGTCTTTCACGGCCAGGCGCAGGTCCGGCTGCGCGGCAAGCGCCAGCGCCGCCGCCCGCGGCACCAGCACGTCGCCTGCCATCGGCAATGATCCGATAGATACATGCCGACCCGTCAGCCCACGCCACCGAGCCAGTTCTTCATGTCCGATGCGGATCTCGGCCAGCGCCTGCTGCGTGTGCTGCAGCAACCAGCGTCCCGACTCATTCAGCCGCGTGCCGATCCGGGTGCGCTCGAACAACTGCACCTTGGCCAGGTGTTCGAGCCGGCCCAAGGCCTGGTGCAATGCCGACTGCGACATGCCCAGCGCGACGGCCGCCGCGCTCTCTGTCAGGTGCGTGGACCGCGCCGCCAGCGCCTGCAATGAGGTATCACTGACCAGCCGCGGCAACGCCGCCACCGAGGCCGGCGCCCCACGCACCTGCAGGCCGTCCGCCGCCGCGCGCAGCACGTGCAGGGCCCGCGTGACCCGCATCGCCAGCACCTCGCCTGCGGCGGTGGGCAGCACCCCGCGCGCACCGCGATCGAACAGACGGATGCCCAGCGTCGCCTCGGCACATGTCACCGCGCGCGAAACCGACGATGACGATTGATGCAAGGCGCGCGCGGCGCGCGTCACACTACCGGTTTCGGCGACGGAAGCAAGGGTGCGCAAGATGCGCAGCGGGACGGTGTCGGTCATGGGGGCATTATTGCCGTTTGCCGAACACCGTCTTCGGCGTCCTGCCGAAATACTCGGTAAACGCCGCGCTGAAATTGCCAGGATGCGCGTAGCCGACCTGCCAGCCCGCTTGCGCGACCTGGCATCCCGTCTCGAGCAGCGTCCACGCACGCTGCATCCGCAGGTCATGCAGCAGCCGATGCGGCGTCGTCCCGTACCGGCGGCGAATCCCGTCTTTCAGTTTGTATTCGCTCAATCCCGCGGACAGGCATAGGTAGGCGATCGTCAGCGGACGGTGCAGTTGCGTCTGCATGAGTTGGTGGACATGCTCAATTTTTTCCAGATCCCGCCGGCTCAAGCCCGCACGGTGTGAAGGTGGCTGTTGCACGCCACGCATAACCTCGGCAAGCAGGCTCAGGGCGGAGATGTGCAGGTCGATGGGTACGCCGTTCGGTTGTGCCACCTGATGCTGCAGGCGGGCGGCATGGGCGGCAACCGCCTCGGAGGTCTTGTGGAAGGCGCGGAGCCGGACGCCCCTGTCGGACCCGCGTGTCGGCCACGCATCCGGACCAAAATAGCGCGCCATGGCGGTCTGGTCGACGCGTAGCCGCAAGTGCGTGACCGGCGTGCCGGATCGGTAGCGCCGCTCACCGGCGCTGCGGCAAAAGGTCGATATCGTCGTATGTCCGGCCCTGAAGCCAAGAGTGGATCCGTCATCCCCTCTGTATTCCGACTCGCCGGTCAGTGCCACCACGATCGCCAGGGCACCCGCTTCGTCTGGATAGGCGCTTTCTTCGACAAGATCGCTGCGGGGCTCATACCGCGACCGCACAAGCAACACACCCGGTTCGAGCAGGCGGTAGTCGGTGTGGCACGCGCCAGCTTCCCTGGGCAGTTGGCGCCGCGTCCAGCCTGCTGGCGTCTGCCTGCCACCGGACAGTTCGATGTCGGCTGCGCGAATGCGATATGTCATGGCACGTTCCTCGACCCCATGTTGCTCGCGATCGTCCGGTCGCCAAAGGGAATAGACATTTCGCCGGACCGCATAGATATTTCAATGATTCTCATTCGCACTTTAACGGAGAATGTTTTCTTCTGAACTTGCGAGGTTTCCTCATGACCCTGTCTCACGTGGCCGATTCCCACGCCATGCAACCTTATTGGAATGTCCTGTTGGCATCAGTGCAGGCGGATGCTCTGCATGTGGCGCTGGAGCTGGGCGTTTTCTTCTTCCTTCCGGCGGCGCCTCGCGCGCGAAGCCTGGCGTCGCTGATCGATACCGACGCCGCCGCGACGCGTCATTTGCTTGATGTGTTGTGGAGCATGGGCCTGGTCAGTCGACGGGCCGACTCGGCATCCGGTGGCACCGATTATGTGTATGCGCTGGAGGCGGTGGCGTCCGAACATTTCGTGCGCACGTCGCCACGCTTTTGCGGGGACGCATGGACGTATCGGCTGACGTCACTGCGCGAGGCCGGTGCAGGATTGCGCGGGCGCTTGCAACCGCCCGTCGCTGACGAGATGAATTCGGCTTCGACCGGCGTAGCTTCGACCGGCGTGGCTTCGACCGGCGTGGCCTCGACCGGCGTGGCTTCGACCGGCGTGGCTTCGAACGAGGCTGCTGCCACAGGGCCGGCGTCGAACCGTATGCCACCGGCATCTTCACCGCCTGCGGCACGCGCCGCGATGGGTGCGGTGTGGGCCGGCGCGGCGCGTGCGCAGATCGGGCAGGAGCAACGCGCCTTCACCGCCGATGCCGCATGCCGTGTCATGGCGCGCGTTCCGGTCATGGCAACCGCCACCCGCCTGCTGGACCTGGGCGGTGGGCCGGGTTGGGTGGCGATCGAGCTGGTCCGGCAGCATCCGCAACTGCAGGCGGTGGTGTTCGACTGGCCCGAAACCGCAGCGGTGGCTCAAGAGAACATCATCTCTGCCGGGTTGGAAGAGCGGCTGGCAGTCATCGGCGGCGACCTTGCCCATGACGACATTGGCACCGGCTACGACGTGATCTGGTGCGCTTCGGTATTGCACTTCGTACCCGACCCTGCAGCCGCGCTGCGCCGAATACATGCGGCATTGCGGCCGGGCGGCGTGCTGGTATGCGCGCAGGCGGAGGTCGGCGCGACACCCCAGGAAGCCGTCAAGGTGCTGCCCTACTACCTACACATGATGATGTCGGGCCGGCATGTGACCGCTGCAGGCAACATGGCGCAGGCCCTGCACGGCGCCGGCTTCACGGTGGTCGACAGCTTCGTGGCACACGATTTTCCGATGGCGCCGTTGACCGTCTGGATCGCCACGCGGGCGGCTGCGTGAAACCGCTATGCGTTGACCGATCCGATTCGTATGCCCATGCTGGCAAGCGACGCCGGCGTGGCGTGGCTGCGGCGGCTGTTGGCACAGCGTGGGGCGTAGATGACTTGCCGAAGCCGGCTGCGACATGCCCAGGGCTGCCGGCCTCGGCAACGGCGGCAAGTCAATCATGGAGATCAGACCGGGCCAGTGTGCTCCCAAGGGTTGATCAGTTTGACTCCCGTATGAGCAAAGTCATCGACGTTGCGCGAAACAACGGTGAGCCCGCCTTCCAGCGCAATTGCTGCGATCATCGAATCGCGAAACGACTTTGGATTGGGCACGTGCATGCGAGCACATGCCACTGCGGCGTCATCACTGAAGGGCAGGACCCTGCCCCGGAACGTGGCTTTCACGGCTTCCAGCCACTGCCTGATGCCGCTGCCCTGGTTGCGACGCTCCAGTTGCAGAACTCCAAGTTCCAGTTCGTATACCGTCACACTGGTCAGGTAGTGAGAGCTCAACGCAGTGCTTGCTGCCCAGTCGAGAACCGCAGCAGAGGGATTCGGCTTGCCGTTCCGAAGCTCGGAGATGACGTTGGTATCGAGCACGAACATTAGCGGTCGTCCTCATCGAACTGGGCCGCACTGAAGTGAACTTCCATACGCGGGGCATCGAAATCGACGTGCTCACTTTCGATGGCTTGCATTGCTTCAAGCAGGCTTGGCTCGGGCTTGCCGGTGGTCGATCTGTAGTAATCGGCCACTGTCTGCAACACAAACCTGGGTTGACCACGGTCTGTGATGAAAACCGGTCCCTCTGCCGCCGCCCGTTTCGCTGTCGCCAAGTCGCGAGCAAAATCACGTGCGGATATAGTCGTAATGGTCATTGGCGCCTCCACTCGCGCATCACACGCGGCCGATGTCAGTATGTTATGACAGAGCTGACGAACCCGTCAAGAATCCGGAGTATTGCTGTCCTCCCCGACGAAGGTCGATCGACGCGCTACGCGTTGACCGACCCGATAAACGCTTCCGGATATCGCAGGCCTGCCGCCACCCCGGGCGGGAAGGCATCGTTCAGCGCCTTCAGATCCGCCGCGTCCAGCGTCACGGCCAGCGCGCCGACGTTCTGGTCCAGGTACCTGCGCCGCTTCGTGCCGGGAATCGGCACCACATCATTGCCCTGTGCCAGTACCCAGGCCAGCGCCAGCTGCGCCGGCGTCACGCCTTTGGCAGCGGCCAGGCCCTTGACGGCGTCGACCAGCCGCAGGTTGTCGGCAAAGTTGTCGCCCTGGAAACGCGGCGCGGACGTGCGGCGGTAGTCGTCGGCGGGCAGGTCGTCGGGCGTGGCGAACGCGCCGGTCAGGAAACCCCGGCCCAGCGGCGAGTAGGCGACGAAGCTGATGCCATGTTCGCGGCAGGCTGCCAGGGTGCCGGTGGTTTCCGGGTCACGTGTCCACAGCGAATATTCGCTCTGCACAGCGGTGATGGGATGCACGGCTACCGCGCGGGCGATGGTGGCGGCGGACGCCTCGGACAGGCCCAGCCAGCGCACCTTGCCCGCCTGGACCAGGTCAGCCATGGCGCCAACGGTGTCTTCGATTGGCACGGTGGTGTCGACGCGGTGCTGGTAGTACACGTCGATGTGGTCGACGCCCAGCCGCCGCAGGCTGCCTTCGCAACTGGCGCGCACATAATCCGGATGGCCGTTGAAACCGCGCGCGGCAGGATTGGCCGGATCGCGCACCAGTCCGAATTTGGTTGCAAGAATCACCTGGTTGCGGCGATCAACGATCGCCTTGCCGATCAGTTCTTCGTTCGTGTGCGGGCCGTAGGCGTCAGCGGTGTCCAGGAAGTTGACGCCAAGGTCCAGCGCATGATGCAGCGTGGCGATGGACTCGGCATCGTCGCGGTCGCTATAGAAGTCGCTCATGCCCATGCAGCCCAGGCCAATGGCCGAGACGGTGGGGCCGTTACGGCCCAGGGTACGGGTAGGAAGTGTCGAGGTCATGCTGCGGATCTCCGGGAAGGGGAACAGAGGGGGACGTCTGCCGCGCCGGGCGCGTCAGGGGCTTTCAAGGCTGCATAGCCGCTGATCTTCGCGCGGATGCGGGCGAGGGTATCGGTCAGGGTGTCGAGGTCGGCTTCGACCCGCCGGGCATGGTCTTCGAGCAATGCCTGGCGCTCGGATACGGATTCGGGAGTGGGGCCTTGCCGCAGCAGTTCGGCATACCGCTGCATGTCGCGCATGGACATGCCGGTTGCCCGGAGCCTGACCAGGAATTCGATCCAGCGCAGGTCGGCGTCCCCATAGCGGCGCGCACCGCTGCGGCGCTCGACGGGCGCGATCAGGCCGATCTGTTCGTAGTAACGCAGGGTTGTGGCGGTCAGGCCCGTGGCGGCCGCCGCCTCTGCAATGCTAAGGAATGTCGTCATGGGCGTAGCGTACGACTTCGAGTGCACTCGAAGTCAACTGCCTACGTTGGACGCTGCGCCAGTTCCGGATGCCGCCGCAGATGGTCCCGCAGCAATCCCTTCATGCCGCCGTTTTCGATCATGCCGCGCACAGCGGGCGCCACCCCGGCGAACTCGCGTTGCTCGTTCGTCGAAACGTTGCGCACCGTGCCTTCAAGAAAGTCGACCTCGATCTTGTCTCCGTTCTGGACGAAGGCGGTGATCCCGGGGCACTCGATCAAGGCGGGGAGAGCAAGCGCGACGACACCCTGGAAGGCACGCACCGGCATGGACTCGCAGACGATCGACAGCCCAAGGGCTTTCATTGCAATGAGGCCGGCATTGTGTGCCTTGCCGGACAGGAAGTTGCGTCCGGCAACAATGAGGTCGCCAGGCTGAATGCGGTCTTTCAGGGTCGGGTCCAGTTCGGCAAACAGATGGGGAATCAATTGCTCGGGGTCGGTGGTCCTTGAAAGCACGATGTCGAACGCCATGACCGCGCCGTCATGCGGAACGTTGTCGCCAAGTACGTGTGCGGTGCCGCGTCGTGTCCAGTTCATGCGTGCGTTCCTTGTTCGACGTTCGCCGCGCTGGGATCGGCAATGCGGCCCTGGATGGCCGATAGGGTGACGGTCAGCGGGCTGCCAAGGAAGCACTGCGCATCCTTTGCGCCCATGCGGCCCGCGCCATTGGTGGCGGCGGTGGAGATGGACACCTCGCCAGGTCCGACCGGACCGCCTACCCCACCGGCACACGGCCCGCACCCAGGCGGCAACAGAATCGCGCCCGCGTCGAGAAAGCGCTGCGTCACCCCTCACGCGCCATGCGCTTGGCGACTTCCACCGTGCCCGGCGTCACGATGAACCGTACGTCGGGCGAAACGTGATGGTTCGCCAGCAGATCGGCGGCGGCCTTGAAGTCATCGAACATTCCCGACCCACAGGCGCCGAGGTAGGCATGATCGATTCGTTGACCCTCTGCCTGATCGACATCGACCGCCCGGTCCGGCCCGCCTGGCAGCGCGACCTGGGGTTTCAGGTTGGACACATCAAGCGTCAACCGGTTTTCATAGGTGGCGTCGATGTCGCTGACGGGCCATGCGGGATCGTGGGCCTGTCCCGTGGGGGACAGCGGCGGAAACAGAATGTTGAGCACGCCGATCTCGGTCAGGGTGTTGCAGAGTGCGATACGGGACGACAGAGGCAAGGCGCTGCAGAAGTCGCCACCGAACTCGACCACCCGGTAATCGAAGTCGACGCCAAGCCGGCCCGACGTGAGTTCGCCGGAGAGCCAGAAGCCGATGTCGCGGGGGTGGACACCGGGCGCCAGTTGCCCTTGCAGATCGATTCGCAAGGTATGGGGTACCACGGTCCACGACGTCCCGGTGCCCAGCACCGACACCACGTTCGGGCCGACCCGCATGGCGAACGCCCCGATCGCGCCAAAGTTGGTGCAGTGCGCGTCGTAGGCGAACAGGAACATGCCGGGCCGTACCAGTCCGATCTCCATGGGAAAGAGATGCCCATGCCCACCCTGACCGGCATCAAAAAAATGACCTACTTGCCATTCGCGGGCGATGCGCCGGTTGGCCAGCCCCTGCTGAATGGATTGCGGCGTGGTGTAGACGACCTGGTGATCGGTCACGAAAACGACGCGTTCCGGGTGAGTGATCCGGCGATAGCCAATGTCGCTGAGCTGGGCATGCGCGCTTACGATGTAGCCATCGTGGACGATGACGAGTTCAGGATCCGGGAGCACGATGTCGCCCGGCTTGACCACCGGCACGCCGCTGGCACGCGCCAGGATTTTTTCTGCGAGGGTCATGCCCATGCGTGACTCCTTCCGAAATGTTCAGGGTTTGTTGGCAACGGCTTGCGCGTAAGACATGCCTTGCCGAACCAGGGTATCGGCTTCTTTCTCGAAAGCCAGGCGGGCGCGCAAGCTGGACTCGAGAGCCGGAAAATGGTCTTGCGCGATGACGACCACGCCGTCATCATCGGCGCAGATGAGATCGCCCGGCATCACCGCCTGTCCGCCGATGGTCACAGGCACCCCGCGTTCCGCTGCCGGCTCCTTGCGACCGCCCCGAACACTGACCCCCGCGCGAAGACCGGAAATCGCAACGCGCGCATTTCCGCCACGTCCCGCACATAGCCATTGGTGACACAACCGGCAATGCCGCGCAGTTGGGCCGCCAGCGACCCGGTGCCGCCGAAGGCACAGGTGCCCGCGTCGTAGCCCACGTCGATGACCAGCACTGATCCGGGAGGCGCATGGTCGATCGATGCGCTGATGCCGCCACTCCGGTTGGGATGGGCGCGCACCGTGAACGCCGGACCCACGCACAGCACATCGGGCACAAGCG
Source organism: Pigmentiphaga litoralis (assembly GCF_048632615.1). Taxonomy (GTDB): domain Bacteria; phylum Pseudomonadota; class Gammaproteobacteria; order Burkholderiales; family Burkholderiaceae_B; genus Pigmentiphaga; species Pigmentiphaga litoralis_B. Next base: position 2,944,286 of record NZ_CP184479.1, on the reverse strand, counting down.
CTGCAATGACCGGGTCCACATCGCCCCGTTTGCCGATGGACTCATAGGCCGCAGCGGCTGAACCGGTCTTGAGCAACGCAATCAGCGAATTGAGAAGGTCGGAATCGTTCATGAAAATGTCTCGGTCGGCGGCGCATTGAAAGGCAGTGACGGGGAGCGCCGGTGTTGGGTCAGGCGCCTGTGCATCAGTCCAGACGAATGTTGACTTCCTTGGCAACGCGACTCCATTTCTGCCGTTCGCTGGCGATGAAGGCCGCAAATTCCGCCGACGTATTCGGGACGGGAATGACGCCCTGCCCACGCAGTTGCCGGATCACATCGGGTTGCGCAAGCACGGCCGAGATCTCGCGCTGAAGCTTGTCGATAATGGGTTGGGGCGTGCCCGCTGGCGCGATGAATCCATTCCAGTCGAGTACCGCATAGCCTTTCAAGGTCTCGGCAACGACGGGCGTTTCCGGAAACTCCGCCACGCGCGACGCGGCGGTCAGGCCGAGCGCTCGCAGTTTGTCGGCCTTCACGAGGGGCCAGGCAGCGGGCTGGCCGCCAAAGGTGATGGCGACGGACCCGGCGGCCACAGCCGTCAAGGCGTCGACCGCGCCCTTGAATGGCACATGGGTCAATGAAATGCCCGCCTGCGTCGCAAAGTATTCCCCCGCCATATGCGATGCCGTGCCGTTGCCCGCGGAGGAGAACGTCAACTTTCCAGGATTGGCCTTGGCCGCGGCAACGACATCGGCAACGGTTTTGTAAGGGGAGGACTCCGACGCCACCATCAGCAGCGGCGTTTCGACCGACTGCATGATGGGTACGAAATCCTTTACCGGATCGTAGGGGAGCTTGGCATACACGCTGGGGTTGATCGTCAAGGTTCCGATGTGCCCGATGCCCAGGGTGTAGCCGTCTGGCGCCGCCTTGGCGATAGCACCCATGCCAATGACGCCACCCGCCCCGGCGCGGTTTTCCACGACGAAGGACTGACCCAACCTTTCAGTCAGATGCTGCGCGACCAGCCGCGTGGTGGCATCCGGCGACGATCCCGCGCCATGCGGCACGATGATGCGCACGGCTTTATCGGGATAAGCCTGTGCAACGGTTGACATCGGAAAGGCGGCACAGGCCACGAGCGGAAGGACGGCCGCAAGGCGGGCAAACAGCGGGCGGATCGAGGACATGACAGGTCTCCATCAAGGCGAAACGCGTGGACGCGTTTTCGAGTTGTCTTACAAAACGCCATCAATGTGCCACGCAAAGCGGGTTTTATCAAATATTGTCTGACATTAGTGAAAACTTGGAAACGATTTTCCGGCCGTCCCCGCTACAATGGCGGCCAACCCTGCCCACTGCCAATGACACCTCCCATCGTTGACTTCGTTTCCACATTGAACGAACACAGCCCGCTGTCTGACAATCTGCCGTTGATCAGCCGGATTCGTGATGCGATCACTGAAGGCGTGTACCTGCCTGGAGACAAGCTGACCGAGCGTCAGCTTTGCGAACATTTCGCAGCAAGCCGGCCCTCGGTGCGCGAAGCCATCAGGCAGCTAGCCGGCGAAGGTCTGCTGGACGTGGCGCCGAATCGCGGGCCCGTCATCCGCACCATCGATCGGGAACAATTCCTGGAATTGCACGAGGTCCGTGTCGCACTGCAGAAACTGGCTGCAGCGTCGTTCGCGCTGCGCGGCACGCCTGCGCACATGGATGCCTTCGAGTCTTGCATCGACGCATTCGAGGCCGCCCTGGCATCGCGTGAGGTCCCCCGCATCCGGGCGAGCAAACATCAGCTGTTCGAGGCGTTTGCGCTCGGCGCGGGCAACGAGCCGCTTGCGGTATTCATCCGACAGATCAATGCACGCCTTGGCTTTCTGTGGTCGTCGTCCATGAATCATCCGAAGCGTCCGGCCGAAAGCGTCGATGAATTCCGACGCCTGCTGCTCGCCATTCGCGAGCGAGACGCGGAAGCGGCTCAGGCTGCGATCGTCCTGCAGAATCAGCGGGCACGCGCGGTCGGTCTGCATGCTGTCGAGCTGCTGTGCACGGCGCAGCGGTCGCAATCTGCCGGATGACGCGGGCCTAGAGAACCGCGGGCCGCGTCGGCCGAATGCGTTTTTCAGGAGTCATGCCACCGCCCTGTCATGCAGAATCGTCACACTCGACCTGCTCGCGCAATCCATCGGATCACGCACCTGACGTTCACACAACATCTCGAACAGGCGGCTCCATGACCTTTCTTTCATCCTTCACCACCACCAGCAAGCTGGCGCTTGGCATTGGCGCGTCGCTTGTCACCCTGACCGCCTGCGGCGGCGACGACAACGACGACAGCAAGAACTGGGAAACCAGCGGCGCGAACTGGCCGCCGGTACCTACCGTGGTGGCCCATCGCGGCGCGTCGGCCCTGCGCCCGGAACACACGCTGGAAGCCTATCGCCAGGCCATCGAAGACGGCGCCGACATCATCGAACCCGATCTGGTCATCACCCGCGACGGCGTGCTGATCGCCCGGCATGAAAACGCCATTGCCATCCTGAATGCCGACGGCACCGTACGTGAAGCCACGACCGACGTCGTCGACCGCCCGGAATTCGCGTCACGCAAAACAACCAAGACCATCGACGGCACCGCGATCACGGGCTGGTTCACCGAAGACTTCACGTTGGCCGAGATCAAGACGCTGCGTGCCCGCGAACGTATCCCGGCGATCCGCCCGGGCAATGTCCGCTACGACAATCAATTCGCCATCCCGACCTTCCAGGAAGTGATCGATCTGGCCCGCACGGAATCCCAAAAGCGTAACCGTACGATCGGTGTCTACCCGGAGACCAAGCACCCGACGTATTTCCAGAGCATCGGCAAACCGCTTGAAGCGCCGCTGGTGGCGGTGCTGAATGCGAACAAGCTGACGACGCGGGATGCGCCCGTGTTCGTGCAGTCGTTCGAAGTGGCGAACCTGCAGCAGCTGCGGACGATGACGAATGTGCGTCTGGCGCAGCTGATTTCCGACGGCGGCCGGCCTTATGACTTCATTGCAAAAGGCACGGCCGAAACGCGTTCGTACGCCGACCTGGTCACGCCGGCCGGCCTGCAGGCGATCAAGTCATATGCCAATGGCATTGGCCCCTACAAGACGCTGGTGATTCCGGTGGTCAACGGCGCGCTGGGATCGCCAACGGCCCTGGTGGCCAATGCCAAGGCTGCCGGCCTGCCCATGCACATCTGGACGCTGCGCCCGGAGAACAGCTTCCTGCCCGCGAGCTTCAAGAAAGCGCCGGTGGCCGACGCAACCGTGCGCGGGGACAGCGCGGGCGAGATCACCGCATATCTGCGCGCCGGTGTGGATGGCATCTTTACCGATGATCCTGCCGTGGGCCGTCAGGCCGTTGATGCCTTCCTGAAGAAGTAAGCCGGAAAGTACTTGGCAGACCGAGGTAAGACGCCGATCTGCCGTATCAACGTCCGGTCGTCCGGATGTTCGGATATCTGGAGGTCTGGATGTCCGGTTGTCGGGACATCCTGCTGTCCTGCTTTCCGGCCTACAGGATCGGCGCAAACAACCGCGCCACGTGCATCGCCACCTTGCGCAGCCGCGTCAGGCCCGCGAACTCGTCGGCAGCCACCTGTCTTGCATGGGCGAAGTCCACCAGCAGCATGGCTTCGACCTGCGACGCGAACGCCGGACTGACCGTGAGCACGTTCAATTCGAAGTTCAAGCGGAACGACCGGTTGTCGAGATTGGCGCTGCCGACCGACGCGGTGTCGTCATCGATCAGCATGACCTTCTGGTGCATGAAGCCGGGCTGGTAGCGGTAGACCCTGACGCCGGCATGTACCGCTTCATACGTGTGGAACAAGGATGCCTGGAACACCGTCAGGTGGTCGGGGCGTGACGGCACCAGCACGCGCACATCCACGCCTCGCAGCACGGCCAGGCGCAAGGCGGCGCTGACAGCCGAGTCCGGCACGAAATACGGCGACGCCAGCCACACCCTGCGCTTGGCGGCGTGAATGGCCTGCACGAAAAACAGCGAACAGGTTTCCTGCGCGTCGGCTGGCCCGCTGGCCAGGCCCAGACACAGCATGTCGCCGGCCTGTTCCATGGACGAACGCACGGCCGGCAATTGCTGCGTCACCCAGTACCAGTCTTCACTGAAGGTGCGCTGGATCTGGCCGATGACCGGCCCGCGGATGGCAACATGGGTATCGCGCCAGGGCGCCAGCGGCGGCTTTTCGCCCAGGTATTCGACGCCGACATTGTGGCCGCCCACGAAAGCCTGGCGGCCGTCCACCACCACGATCTTCCGGTGGTTGCGGAAGTTCAACTGGAAACGATTGCGGAATCGGCGAATCGAGAACGCATGGATTTCGACGCCGCCAAGCCGGAGCGCCTCGATGTAGCCGCGGTCCAGCGAATGGCTGCCGATGCCGTCATACAGGAAGTAGACCTTGACGCCTTCCGCCGCGCGCGCCAGCAGGGCGGCTTGCAGCGCCATGCCGAGCCGGTCGCTGCGCACCACGAAGAACTGGATCAGGATGTAGTCGCGGGCGGTGGCTATGGCATCGAGAATTGCCGAGAAGGTGGCGTCGCCGTCCTTGAGCAGATGCACATCGTTGCCCGCGACAAAGGTTTGGCCGATCAGCTTTTCGACCGCGCGGTAGCGGTTCAGCGAGGGGTCCATGGCCGGGTGATGCTGCTCGCGAAACGACAGCAGCACCGGTTCGTTCGCGTTGAGCCCGCGTGCGGACCGGCGCGCGATCTCGAACGTGGCCTCGTCCACGTAGCCCGCAAAGTGCGTGCGGCCCAGGAACAGATAGGGAATCAGGGTGACGTAGGGGACCGCCACCAGCGCAACGGCCCAGGCGATCGCTCCCTGCGATGTCCGGGTGTTCATGATCGCGTGCCCCGCCGCGAATATGCCTGCGATGTGAATGGCGGCCACTTCCAGGCCGACCGAAAGCCATTCCAGGGTCATGGACCGATCGCCCCCTTTGCCTCTTGCTGTGAGTGGCAAGCGTAACCCAAGCTTCCGGGCAGGGCGGGGGTTGGCGTCAGTCCGCGAAGGTCGGGTCCAGTTTGTAGGCCAGGCGCATGCACGCCGCCCAGTCCTTGGCGCCCGTCTTCTCGGGATCGTCGAAGTTGACCTGCGATGCACCGAACGCGGCCACCTCATCCGGGATCAGCGTATAGGCGGCGCCGCCCGCCAGCGCGGCGATCTGGCCGCGGCACGCGAATTCCAGGTAGTGGTTGTCGACGAAAGCCTCGGGCAAGGTGCGGCCGCATACCAGGGCCCCGTGATTGCGCAGCAGCATGGCGCGATAGCCTTCCAGGCTGTTGATGAGCGGTTCGCGCTGCGACATGTTGAACTCGTAGCCACCAAAGGTGTGATATCCGAGCCGTTTGTGGAATTTGACAGCATGCTGATTGATCATCAGCAGACCGTGCTCCTGTGACGCGACACCGATGTTGGCGGTGGTGTGCGTGTGGAAGATGGCGTTGAGGTCGGGCCGCGCCTGCATGAGGCCGGCATGGATGACCAGCGCGCCGCCCGCAAGGCGGGGCAGGTCATCCTTGACCGGCCGGCCGTCGAAATAATACTGGCCGAGTGACGACGCGGTCACTTCGCCAAACATCATGTCGGTGGGTTTGATGAGCAGGGTGTCGGGCGCGGTGGGTACCCGCGCCGACAGGTGGTTGTAGGTCAGGTCGTCCACGCCGTGATGGGCCAGCAGGCGGTAACAGGCGGCAAGCGCAATCCGGGTGGCGCGTTCTTCTTCGGTCATGGACGGTCTCCGTGTATGAAGTGGGTCGACTCAAGTGGGTCGACGATGGGGGACAGCGAATGAGGCCCCGGCCCAACTCCCAGCATAGGCGCGCTGCCGGCAGGCTCAAGTGAAAACTTCTAGCTTGACGAGTCCACGCCTTGCCCGCAGCACATCATGACGGGCTTGAGCCGTGACGGCGGCGTCTGCCGGCTGCGCCCCGCCACGATGATCTCGCCCGCCGTCAGCACATGGCTGATGCCGGGCAGATCGCCATGCGTGATGGCATCGGTCAGCGTGGTGCCAGCCGAGCCTTCCACCGGTCCGCAGATCAGCAGATCGGCCGGCCGCCCGGGCGCCAGGATGCCGACATCCAGCCCGTGCGCCCTGGCGGTGTTGCCAGTGCCGATGGCGACGGCTTCGGCCGCCGGCACGCCGCATACCGATGACAGGAAAAGGATGTTGCGCCACATGCCGCGCGGGATGATGCCCGTGCCCCCAGGGGTGTCGCTGCCCAGGGCAAGGCGGCCCAGCTGTCCGGATTCGCGCAGCCGGGTCACCAGCCGCAAGCCCGATCCATAGTTGCCCGATGAGCACACTTCAAGCGTCATGGACAGATCGTCGACCACACGATCGATATCGTGATCGCTCATGGGGATCGGCCCGCCCGACACATGCGCGGCAATGTCTGGCTGCAGCCACGACAGCGTGTCGTAGCCGCAGATCTGGCTCAGCCCCGACCGCGAGACGCCGCCCGTGTGCACCTTGCTGCGCAGGCCGCGTTTCCGCGCCCAGGCCACGTAGCGGCGCGCTTCGTCACGATCGCGTTCCAGCGGATAGAACAGAAACTTGACCAGCCGCGCGCCGGCCGCGGCCAGCCGGTCGAAGTGGCTTTCGGTCATGCCTGGCACCAACAGCACGGTGCCCGCGTAGACCTTCACGCCGCTCCATCGCTGCGACCCGAAGGTGGATGCGGTCACCACTGCCAAGGACGTGACCAGGTCAGGCGTAAGCGCGCCGTAGTCGAGCCCGGGCGCATGCAGTTCGCCCGCTGACAGCATGGTCGTCGTGCCGCCATGCAGGTAATTGCCGACCCAGCCGATCGCGTCCTGCGTGGGCGTCCATTCGCCCAGCACGGGGTGCACATGGCCGTCGATCAAGCCGGGCACGACGGCACTGCCGGCGGCGTCGATGACCACGTCATAGCCGGCAGGCGCAGCGCCGTCCAACGGATCGAAGGATTCGATGCGGCCATCGGCAATCGCAATGGACCGCACCGCTTTCATTGGCTCGGCCAGATCGCCAGTGAAGAACTCGCCGATGTTCGTGATCAGGATGCGCTGCATGCGGACGCGCCTTACTCGGGCTTGATGCCGGCGTTGGTGATCACGCGGCCGATGTCGGCGCGCCCCTTGTCGAGCAGCGCCGTCAGTTCAGCCGGGCTGGTCACGATCACGTCCGCGCCGAGTCCAACGAATTTGGCCTGCACCTCTGGCGATCGCAACACGGCGTTCAGGTCGGCATTGAGCTTGTCGATGATGGCGGCGGGCGTGCCGGCCGGCGCCGTCATGACCGTGCGAATGGCCAGATCGAACCCGGGCACGCCAGCCTCCGCTACCGTGGAGACGTCCGGCGCCATGGCCGTGCGTTTGCCCGTCGTCACTGCCAGCATGCGCACGGCGCCGTTCTTGACGAAGGGCAATGCCTGGGCCAGTGACACTACGCCGTAAGGCGTGTCACCCGAGACCACGGCGGTCAGTGCCGGACCGCTGCCTTTGTAAGGTACCTGGACGACCTTAATGCCGGCGTCGGCGGCGGCCCATTCTCCGGCAACGTGGTTCATGGTGCCCACGCCCGCGCTGGCCCACGACAGTTCACCCGGATGCGCCTTGGCATAGGTCACCAGGGATGCCATGGACTGGAACGGCGCCTTGGGGTTCGAGACGAAGGCCATCGGAATCTCGCTGATCCCGCCGACGCTGGCGAAGCCTTTGGCCGGGTCATAGCCCAGCTTGAGAAACAGGAAAGGATTGTTGGTGAACGGGTTGGTGGACGAGACGTACAGCGTGTAGCCGTCGGGCGCCGCACGCGACACCTGCGAGGCGGCGATGCCTTCGCTGGCGCCCACCTTGTTTTCGATCACAACAGGCTGGCCCCAGCGTTTGGCCAGGCCTTCGGCGGCAATCCGTGCGGAGACGTCGACCGGGCCGCCTGCCGGCGTACCTACCAGGATGGTGACGGGCCGGGCCGGATACACATCGGCCGCAAGCGCAAACACGGGCAACACGGCCGACGTCGCGCCCCATGCCAGACAAGACAACACTACCGTGGCACGCGCCACGGGTCGGGACAAAACACAAGACATCGAATACTCCTTGCCGAAAAAGAGGGTGAAACACTTCTGGCACTGAGTCCCCAAATCTAGTTTTTATTTTTTGTCGTTAGTGGTGAGGCGAAAGCGGGTGAAGCTGAGGGATCACATGATTGCGCGCGTCAACCAATGGGCATGGACGAGCGCGTGCGACCCGATCGAGAATAGACCAAGCCGGGACAGCGATCTAGCGGTTTCTGATGGTTGACGCCAACAACCGGTTGGACGTGGCCCGTTGGGGTGGGCCTGGCGCCCGTTGGAGGTCAGGCCTGCGCCCGTTGCAGGTCAGGCCTGCGCCCGTTGCAGGTCAGGCCTGTCGCCCGTTGAGTGTGGGCTTGCTGCCCGCCGGGGTGGACGCGCACCTGGCAGGCCAGCGCGGATCGCCAACGCGGTGGCGGGAATGCCGACCTAGCGGCGCACGGCCTTGGCGTCGGGTTGACGCAGGCGATTCCAGGCCACCAGCGCCAGGAAGACGATGCCAGCGCCGGCGCTGAGGTAGCCGAACCAGGCCACCAGGCCGACGGCCCACCGCTCCTGGTCGAGCGTGACGCCCAGCGACAGGGCCAGCAGCACCCATCCGGCAATGCGCAGCCAGGTGATGGACCGCCGGGACAGGTGACGTCCGAACAGGTCTTCTTGTGGCCGTTCCATGCCCAGCGCCAGGCAGGCGAAGGCGAGCAGGCAGAAGATGAATACCCAGACCTGGTTCATCGCGCGCCCTCCACGCCTGGCATGCCCGTTCGGGGGAGCCAGACATCCCGCCCGACCGCGACGCGGACGATGATCCGGACGCCGCCCCCAGGGACGCTCCTGGCAACGGCGCCGACCCGGCCGCGGCCGCTCCAGCGCCTTGCGGCAGCGCCGCGCTGCCCTTGCGTCGAGCCGGCAGGGCCGCGTCGTCAGCGGCCGCCGCCGTCTTGCGGACCGGCTTGATCTTGGGCTTGTGGCGCGTGGTGCGGATGGCCAGCCAGGCATGCAACGCGGCGAACGCGATCATGGCCAGGTCGAAGCCTGCGAATACCCAGTCACCCGCCACCAGGCTATTCCACAGACCGCGGTCGGTCACGACGGCATTGAGCACCGGCAGCGCCAGCAGCAAGGCCGCCGCCAGCCACAGCAGTTCGATCCATCCGCGCTTGGCGGGCCGCACCATGGCGTACAGCAAGGTGGCGCCCCACACCGCGAAGAAGACGTGGATTTCCCAATTCTTGCGGTCGGCCAGGGTCTCGGACAGCAGGCGATTGCCGTAGAAGAAGGCCACCATGGCGACGGACAGTCCCGCCACCGACGCGATGTTCAAGCGTTCCACCAGCCGGAAACCAAAGTAGGGCTTGTCGGGATGGGCCAGCTTGGCGCGGCGCTTGACCGTCCACATCACCAGTCCCGACCCGACCATCGCCGTGCCCGCCAGGCTGACCAGGAAGTACAGCCACCGCAGCGGCAAATCGCCGAAGCGGCCCAGATGGAGCGCGTACATGACGCCACGCGTTTCGGCGGCGGCGCCCACCGAGTCCTTGGTATCGAGCAGTTGTCCGCTGGTGCCGTTGAACAGCAGGTATTGCGGGCTGACCGACACGCGTTGGTTGTCGGCGCGCACCACCATCACGCGCGACGCGGCGTCGCCGGGATTGTTGATGGTGATGCGTCCCACGCCGTACTGGCCCCAGCGATCCTGCGCCTGCCGGATCATGTCGGCCACGGGCGCGATCGGCGCCTTGTCGCCGCTGGGCTTGCCGGCGGGCACGAAGGCGCTCAGCTCGCTTTGCAGGGCCTGCCGCGCCCCGCGATCCTTGAAGGCGGCATCCCCGCCCCAGGGCATCAGCATCAACATCAGCGTGACGAGCCCGGTGTACGTGATCATCAGATGGAAGGGCAGCCCGAACACCGACAGCGCGTTGTGCGCGTCGAGCCAGGACCGTTGTCCCTTGCCCCATCGGAAGGTGAAGAAGTCGACAAAGATTTTTTTATGGGTGATGACGCCGGACACGATCGCCACCAGCATGAACATCGCGCAGATCGACGCGATCCACCGGCCCCATAGCGTCGGCATGTAGTGCAGCTGGAAGTGGAAGCGGTAGAAGAAGTCACCGCCCTCGGTATCGCGCACTTCGATCGGCTGCGCCGTGACCGGATCGAAGGTGGCGCTTTCGAAGCGCTTGCCGCCGCGCCAGAAGGCATTGGCCGTCGGGCTGCGTTCATCGGGAAAGCCGATGCTCCATTGCGGACTGGTCGGCGCCAGCCTGCCCATGGTTTCGACCAGACGCGGCGCGAGTTTGGCCGGGTCGGCCACCTGCGCCTGCGCCGGTACGTCGGGACGCATCCACTGCGATATCTCGTCCTTGAAGTAGCTGACCGTGCCGGTCAGGAACATCGCGTACAGGATCCAGCCGGCCAGCAGCCCCGTCCAGGTGTGCAGGTCCGACATTGTCTGCCGGATGCCGGGCGCCTTGGCGGGGGAGACGGCCTTGGCTGCCTTGGACGGCTTGCCCGCGTGGGCTGCATCGCCCACCGGGGCGACGGTTGACTCTGTTGACATCGTGCTGCTCATTTCCAGACCGACCATGCGGCCAGCGACAGCGGCAACGCCGCGATCACCAGTCCGACCCAGGCGCGCGTTGCCGACCGCACCGCGAACACCCAAACAACTGCGCAGACATACACCACGAAGCTCGCGAGCATGCCGGTCAGCACGGCTTCGCTTCGCGCCATCGGCAGGGCCACGGCCGCGACGCTGCACAGCGCGGCCAGCGCGTAGCCGCCAAACAGCGCGGCCACGATACGCGACAGCAGCGGCCCGACGCCGATGACCTTGCGAACCCGTGCGTTCATATCACTTGCCTGGCTTGGCGGCGGGACCTGCCGGCACCGCGGCGGCGCCCGTGGGCTTGGCGTACGTGACCGACGTCACATAGTTGACGACGTCATATTTCTCGGCGCCGGCGTCGCCCATGCGTTCGCCCGCGGTGCGGTCGTTGTGGCTGGCTTCGAGCACATAGGTGCCTTTCCAGGGCATGTCGAAGGTGACTAGACCCTGTTCGTCGGACACGGCTTCCTTCATCCAGCCGGACTGGACGACGGCCGATACCTTGGCCTTGGGCAGCGGCTGGCCTTTGAAAACCACCTTGAATTCGCCGGCCTTGCCGGTCGGCACCACGTCGAACGTCAGCGACGGGGCTTGCTCGTTCGTGTTCGTCAGGTAGCGCGCGGCCGGGTGATACCAACCCTTGATTTCCTTGTCGCCCTGCTTCATGGAATACAGCGGGTAGCGTGCATCTTCGGCCACCAGGCTTTCGCCGGCAGCGGCGCGGCCCGACAGCACGAAACCGTTCGCGGACTTGGTGGCGGTCAGCGGCTGCTGGCCTTGCGACGAGATGCGCAGCGCCGTGGGCTTGCCGAACTTGTCGAGCAGGCCGGGAGAGGTCTCGCGCAGGTTCTCGCCAAACTCGCCAAAGCGCAGCACAGCCGAGCCATTGGCGGGCTGTTCGATCCAGACCTGATGGGCCTGGGCGGCGCCGGCGCCGAGCGCCAGCAGCAAGGAAGCAAGAATCGGTTTGACGGTCATGGATGTCTCGTTGGTAAGGTTCGCGAGCAGGCAGCGGCCCACCGTGATGGCATGACGGAAAGGCTTCGCGTCGTGCACGGTGCCGGCAGCCGCCGGAATCCTCGCATTGGGAATTGAATGAGAAACACTATCACTATAACTTCGAATAGTGTCACGCTGCCGATTAAGGTAAACGTCAGCCGGTGATTCTGCCTGGGGCCGTCGGCGTAAAACCACATTGCCGGCGTGGCCGGCCGCCCGGGTTCGTGCCGTATGTTGCGCCCTACCTGGTTCCGAACCGTTCGGACATTTCGCTGAACAGCCGTCCGTACACCGAATGGGTCGGCCAGATGAGCCCCAGCCGTCGGGCCAGCCGATTGCGGGGCAGCGTGATCAACGCCACGTTGGACGGCGTGGTCTCGGGCCGGAAGCAATTGGGCACCAGCGCCACGCCCAGGCCGCGCGCCACCAGGGCACGGATGCCATCGGGCGAATCCAGTTCGAACCGTTCCTGGGGCCGGATGCGTTTTTGCTGCAGGTAGCGTTCGGCCAGGTCCCCGCCCCAGGTGCGGCGGTCGTAGCGGATGAAGGGTTCCCGCGCCAGCAGGGTCGTGTGATCCTCGTGCGCCAGGTGGGCCGGCGCCAGCAGCACCAGCGGTTCGACCCGCAGGGTGCGCCAGGTAAAGGACTTGGCCAGCGCAAAGGGCGGCTCCACCACCAGCGCCGCGTCGATCTTGCTGGCGCCCAGTTGATGGAACAACTCGTGGGACGCGGCGATCTCCAGCTTGGCGTCCAGCAGCGGGTAGCGCTGCGCGATGTATTCGAGCAGATCCGGCATGACGGTGGACAGGGTGGTGCGCAAGGTGCCGATGCGCAAGCCGCCCGGCAGGCCGTCGGCCGACACGCTGGCTTTCAGGTCGCGCAGATTGCGCTGGAATTCCCGCGCCCGATCCAGCAGACGCGCGCCGCCTTCGGTCATGCGCACGACGCGGCCCGACCGCACCAGCAACGGCACGCCCAGTTCGCGCTCGAGCGCCTTGATGCGTTGAGCCATGGCCGTCGGGGTGATGCTCATGCGCCGGGCGGCCTCGGCCAGGGAGCCGCATTCGGCGGCGATCAGGAAGCTGTCCAGGAAGCGGGTGTCCATGTTGGCGTCCTGTGAATGAACAAAAACTGGACTCTGAATCCATAAAAATGAAATTGTGCTGGATTCCTGCCAGTCCGACAATCGAATCGTCCAGCGGCTGCTCAAGACCACAGAGTCCACGCGCCGCCTTGCATCGACATTCCAACAGGAGACATCATGACCCCCGCTTCCCCCGCCGCCGCGCGCTTGCCGTCCTTGTCGCCACCGGCGCCGTCCTGGCCGCGCCAGGCGTGTTCGCGCAGGCCGCCACGACCTACCCCACCCGCCCGGTCACCCTGGGCGTGGGATTTTCAGCGGGTGGCGCCGTCGATATCGTGGCCCGCCAACTGGGCCAGGCCCTTGGCAAGTCCTTCCACCAGCCCTTCGTGATCGAGAACAAGCCCGGCGCCACCGGCATCATCGCAGCCGAGGCCGTTGCTCAGGCCAAGCCCGACGGGTACAGCCTGCTGCTTGGCACGCAGTCGACGATGGTGGTCGCGCCCAGTCTGTATCCCACCATGAAGGTCGACCCAAAGAAGGATTTCGTGCCGGTGTCGCTCGTGGCGTCGGTGCCCCTGGTGCTGGTCGTACACCCATCCTTGCCGCTGCACACCGTGCAGGACGTGATCAAGTACGCCAAAGACAAGAAGGGTGACCTGAGCTATGCGTCATCGGGACTGGGGGGTCCGCAACACGTGGCCGCCGAGCTGTTCGCGTCGATGGCCGGTGTGAAGATGGTTCACATCCCCTACAAGGGCGAAGCCAACGCGATCAGTGACGTGCTGGGCAACCAGGTGCCGCTGATGTTCAGCAACCTGCCGACGCTGCTGCCCTACATCAAGAGCGGCAAGCTGCGCGCGATCGCCGTGTCCAGCCTGGAACGCGCGGCCAGCGCGCCGACCATTCCGACCGTGAACGAGTCGGGCCTGAAAGGTTTTGAAGCCCTGACCTGGTTCGGTCTGTATGCCCCTGCCGGCACGCCGCAGGACGTGGTCGGCAAGCTGGAGCAAGGCGTCAAGCAGGCGCTGAGCGACACCGAATTGCGCGCCAAGATGACCGACCAGGGCATGACGCTGGAAGGCCGTGGCAGCCGCGACTTTGCCAAGTACATGGAGGCCGAAAGTACCAAGTGGGCAGGCCTGATCAAGAGCGCGGGCATCAAGCCGGAATGAGCAGGGCAAGGTGCGGCGGGGACGTTTGCTGCGTCGACATGCATTGCGTTGACATGCGTGGCGTCGGGAATCAAAGAGATCGAAGGAACTAAAGGAACGGCATCATGAAAGACAGCGCGGCGATCTCGCCCTCGCTTTCGGCCACGCAGCGGTCTTCCGCCGCAGGCGCAGCACCGGCACGGCAGACAGCGCAGACAAGCCAGGCCGCGCCGACTACCCCATCATTGCGGCCCTCACGCGCGCTGCGCAAGGTGCTTGCGCTCGACGATTTCGAAGCCGCCGCGCGCCGACACCTGCCGCGCCCGGTGTTCGGCTACATGTGTGCCTACGCCGAAACCGGCGCGGCCTTCGACGCCAACCGCGACGCGTATGCCGACTACGGCTTCATGCCGCAGGTCATGGTGGACGTGTCCAAACGCAGCACGCAAACGGAATTGTTTGGCGAGACCTATGCGGCGCCATTTGGATTTGCGCCCGTCGGCCTGACCGCACTGTCCACGTACCGGGGCGACCTGGTACTGGCGCGCGCCGCCCTGGAATCGCGGTTGCCCATGATCATGAGCGGATCGTCATTGATCCCGCTGGAAGAGGTCGCCGCCCTGCATCCGGGCGCGTGGTTCCAGGCCTATTTGCCAGGGGATCGAGGGGCCATCGAACTGCTGATCGACCGCGTCGCCCGCACTGCCTTCAAGACCCTGGTGATCACGGTCGACACGCCGGTCCCGCCCAACAGCGAGAACACGGCGCGCATGGGATTTTCCGCGCCCCTGCGGCCATCGATCGGGTTGGCATGGCAAGGCATGACCCATCCGCGCTGGCTGCTCGGGACCTTCCTGCGGACCCTGGCCCGGCACGGCATGCCGCACTTCGAAAACAACTACGCGACACGCGGCGCACCGATTCTGTCGCCCTCCGTGCTGCGAGACTTTTCCGAACGCGGCCACCTGGCCTGGGACGACCTGCGCACCATACGCAAGCAATGGCGCGGCAGGCTGATCGTCAAGGGCATTCTTCGCGCTGACGATGCCCGCATGGCGCGTGACTGCGGCGCCGACGGCATCATCGTGTCGAACCACGGCGGGCGGCAACTCGACGGCGCCATTGCGCCCTTGCGAGCCTTGCCCGCGGTCGTGGCGGCATGCCCGGATGTTCCGGTCATGATCGACAGCGGCGTGCGGCGCGGAACGGATGTGCTGAAGGCGCTGGCCCTGGGCGCGAAGCTGGCTTTCGTTGGACGCCCGTTCGGCTACGCGGCAGCCGTTGGCGGCGTGCCCGGCGTGCAGCATGGCGTGAAGCTGCTGACCGCCGAAGTGTCGCGGAACATGGCGATGCTGGGGGTCAACCGCGTAACGGAATTGCGGGCGGATCGGCATCTGGTGCGGATGCCGGGGCGAGGCTGAAGGCAGCGGGTCTTCCAGGACACGCGCCGCATCTGCATCGGCTTGATGGCCACCACCGCCCCTCCGGCAGGCATTTCAGTCCAGGCCGTTTGTTTGCGGAACACTGCGCCGCGAAATCACCCGATGTTTTCAGGCACCCACACCGTGCCTTCCATCAGCCGGCGCGCGCTGCGGCTCATGGTCACCTTGGTGACCACCCAGCCGTCAGCGCCCTCATCCGCCTCGGCGCCCACGGCCAGCACGCCAGACGGATGCCCGAAACGGATGCCCGTGCGTGCGCCGCCCAAGACATCGGCCACCACCGTGCCAGGGATCGCCGCAGCGGCAGCGATAGCCACCGCGCCCGTGCCCGTCATGGCATGGTGCAGTTTGCCCATGGACAGAATGCGCACCGCCACGTCCATATCATCGGCCGTCACGGCCTTGCCGCTGGACGACGTGTAGGGCGCGGGCTTGCCGACGAACGCAATTTTGGGGGTGTGCTGACGTTTCTCGGTGGCGTACGCTGCCGACTCGGCCAGGCCCATCACGACCGCGCTGTGGGCGCGGATCGCCTCAAAGCGCTGCAACAATGCCGCATTGCCATTCACGTCGGGCTGCAGTTCCACGCCATGCAGATCCATCGCCGCGGCATGCACGAAGATCGTCGGATTGCCCGCATTGATCAGCGTGGCGACCACCTCTCCCACGCCCGGAACGTTGAGGGTGTCCACGACATTGCCGGTCGGGAACATCGCCCCCGACTCGCCATCGTCCGCGCCCGGATCCAGGAATTCGATACGGATCTCGGCCGCCGGGAACGTCACCCCATCCAGTTCAAAGTCGCCCAGCTCCTGCACCTGCCCGCCCCGCATCGGCACGTGCGCGATGATGCGCTTCTGGATATTGGCCTGCCAGATGCGCACCGTGGCAAGGCCATCGGCCGGCGCATCGATCAGCCCGCGATGGATCGCGAAGGGCCCCACCGCCGACGTCAGGTTGCCGCAGTTGCCGCTCCAGTCGACCAGCGGCGCGGTCACCGCCACCTGCCCGAACCAGTAATCCACGTCACAGTCCGGCCGCGTGCTGCGGCCCACGAGCACAACCTTGCTGGTGCTGGACGACGCGCCGCCCATGCCGTCGATCTGCTTGTCATAGGGATCGGGGCTGCCCATCACCCGCTGCAACACCGCGTCCCGCGCGTTCTGGTCAGCGGGAAGGTCTTCCGGCAGGAAGAACACGCCTTTGCTGGTGCCGCCCCGCATGTACAGGGCACGGATCGGACGTTGGGCGATGGAAGCAGTCATGCGAGGCTCGCTGTCGGGGATGAATAGGGAGCTAAGGATCGTACAACGAGTTGAGGGTGGCGCCTAAGTGAGCAGCTTGCTTGAAGGTCGAGCCGCCTCGATACGGCAGCCAGGGTCGGCCCATCTGCCCGATGTGCCTCTGTGCGGAAGGCGACAGCTGGCTTACGATCGAGGTCGATCCTTGTTCCTGCTACTTCACAATACTTCAATGGCTCTTACAAAAAGGCAAAAACGGCGCTTGTGGTGGACTGCAGGGACGATACTCTTGCTCGTCCTGCTCACCCCCGTCTTCATGATCGCGGCGTTGCTAGCCGTGCGATATAGCGATGTGGTCAGGGCGGCGCGCGGTTGCGGGCCATGGTCCCCGGCCGAGGTCGAGGCCATCATCATTGACGATCTGAAGCGCAAGTCGCTGTTCCTGCCTTCGGGCTCGGAAGGGGTCGGTGGACACGTTTTCCTACCCACTGATGCCGACCAGTGGCCCAAGAAACCAATGCATTCCTGGTACCGAAAATTGGTGGTCCAAAGACCGAACCAGCCGGACGAAATTTTCTCGGTGATGGTCGACTGCATTCATGAAGTCACCTACAGCGTCGCAAGCCAGCCACCTGCGTCGTTGCAGCGCGCCCCGCGCTCCACCTACGCACCAAAGTAGGCCGCACCCGTCTACATCCGCCAACCCGCAGGGCCGCGTCGGCGCCCGTTCCGCGTCAATCATCCGCCGCCGGATCCAGCCCCGGAAACAGCACTTCCGTGAACCCGAACTTGGCAAAATCGCGGATCCTTGACGGATACAACCGTCCAATCAGGTGATCGCATTCATGCTGCACCACCCGCGCATGAAACCCGTCGGCGACCCGGTCGATCACCCCGCCCTCTGGATCCATGCCCTGATACCGGATCGACGTCCAGCGGGGCACGGACCCGCGCAGGCCCGGCACCGACAGGCATCCTTCCCAGCCCTCTTCCTCATCCGCCGACATCGGCGTGATCACCGGATTCAACAGGATCGTGAACGGCACGGCTGGGGCGTCGGGATACCGTTCGCTGCGTTCGAACCCGAAGATGACCAACTGCAGGTCCACGCCGATCTGCGGCGCGGCTAGGCCCACACCGCCGGCGGCGCGCATGGTGTCGAACATATCGGCGATCAGTTCGCGCAGCTCGGGCGTGCCGAATTCGGCAACGGGGGCGGCGACGCGCAGCAGGCGCTCGTCGCCCATCTTCAAGATCTCGCGAATCATGGGTGCGCGTAGATCAGACCAGGGGTTGATTCAGGATGCCCTGCGCAGCGGGGCGCGCGGCCAGGGTGTCGAACCAGCGGCGGACGTTGGGGGTGTCAGGCCGTTCGATCGGCAGATTCAGCCAGCGGTCGGCCACACAGCCCACGATGATGTCGGCCATGGTGAACGCATCGCCGGCGACGTGCTTGCGGCCTTCCAGCGCGTGGTCGAGGATGCGGCCCAGGCGGGCGCACGCGGCGGTGGAATCGGCGATGACCTTGGGATCGCGTTTGTCGTCGGGGGTGCGGATGAGCTGCCAGAACACGGGGGTGGAGGCCGGCCCGAATTCGGTGGCCTGCCAGTCCATCCAGCGGTCGGCTTCGCCCCGCTTGCGGGTGTCTTCGGGCCACAGGCTGCCGCTGCCGTATTGGGCGGACAGGTAGCGGACGATAGCGTTCGATTCGGACAGGATGTAGCCGTTGTCGTCCAGGGTGGGGATCTTGCTGTTGGGATTCATGCCGATGTATTCGGGCGTGTCGAGGCCGCCGAAGGCCCCGCCGACGTCGATGCGGTCGAATTCCAGTCCCAGTTCGCGCGCGGCCCAGACGACCTTGCGTACGTTGATCGATGTGATGCGGCCCCAGATCTTGATCATGGTGTGTCTCCGTAACGTAGCAGTGAAGGACGCGTCAGGCGTCGTGGATGGGGTGTCGCGCAAGATCGATCGCCGCCGCGGCCACCGCATCCAGCACGCCGGGTAAGTCGGACAACACCGGCAACACGCGCACGCTCAGGCCGGCATGCCGGCATTGCGCCGCGCGCAGCATGTCGGGCAGGTCGCGCACCACGTGGCCGGCGCCCGACCAGAAGACGGGCAGCAGGTCGATCTGCCGTGCGCCCTGGGCGGCCAGCATGTCGACGGCGTCCTGCAGGGTCGGCGTCATCAACTCAAGGAAGGCAATGGCGACGGGCAGGCCGGGTTCACGGGCGCGGACCGAGTCTGCCAGACGATGCAGCGGTTCGGCCCAGCGCGGGTCGCGGGCGCCGTGGGCGAACAGGATCATTGCGCGGGGGTGGCCGCCATTGGCCGTGGCGTCATCGGCACCATGGGCCGTTGCAGCATCGGCACCATGAGCCGTTGCGGCATTGGCACCATGGGCCGTTGCAGCATTGGCACCATGGGCCGTTGCAGCATTGGCACCATGGGCCGTTGCAGCATCGGCACCATGGGCCGTTGCAGCATCGGCACCATGGGCCGTTGCAGCATCGGACACGTCGATCACGTCGTTTGCCGCAGCCACGTCCAGCCCTGCGGTGACATTTATCTCGTCACGCCTCTCAGGCCGGCCGCTCATGCCGTGCCCCCGCCACGCCCGCTTCGAGCACAGCGTCGCCGACGTCCTGTTTCCGGCCGCCATCGTCACTCTGCATCCGCCCTATCGTCGCCAGGATCGCGTCTCGCTGCCTTGCAATGGCGTCCGGCAGCGGCAGCTCGCCCCCTTGCACCGCGCGGATCCAGTCGGCCGTGGCGCCGGCATCGCGATCCGGCAGCGCAGGCAATTCCGCCGGGCTGCCCGCTGCCGCCTCGACCACTGTCGTGGGCACGCCACCCAGCCATTCCACCACCGCCTGTGGCCGCCGCACGTTGGCCACGGCTTCGCCTTCGGTGCCGCGCATCAGCAGGCTGGCTTGCGGCTTGAGCGTGAACAGCTCGCCCAGCATGTCGCCAAATTCCGGGTGCGTGTAGGCGGACAACAGCAGGCTGGGCCCCGCCACCGGCCTTAGAAGTTTGGCCAGGGTGTGCGAGACATTGCGCACGCCCAGCACCCGGCGCAGGCCGATCAGCCGCGCCAGACCCGGACAGGCGGTAGCCAGTGGCAGATAGGCCAGGCGGTCGGCCGCGAGCTGGGACGAGGCCTCGGCCGCGCTGCTGGCGGGCGACAGGCCCAGGCGTTCCAGGATGTCCAGGGTGGTGATGCGTGTCTTGTTGGACCCCGCGCCCTGTGCAGCCGGGTCGGACGCCTGGCCGTGCAGGATGACGGGAACACCCGCCTCGGCCAGGGTCAGCGCCAGCAGGGGAACCAGATTGGGGGCGTGCCGGGATCCGTTGTAGGTGGGCAGGACGACGACAGGGGTATCGCCGCCCGGCGTCACGGTCACGCAGCGTGTATCGACTGCGTCGAGGAAGCCGGCGATTTCGGCCGCGACTTCGCCCTTCATGCGCAGCGCGATCAGCACCGCGCCCAATTCAAGGTCGCTGACGCCGCCGTCGAGGATCGCGGTCATCAGGCTGTGCGACTGTTCGCGCGACAAGGCGCGCGATCCGTCTTTGCCACGGCCTATCTCGCGCATCAGCGCGGCGCAGGAAAAAGGGGTGGCGCTCATGATCCGCTCACATCAGGTTCTGTCATCAATGCCACTTTTCGCAGGTCGTTCTGTGTTTGGCAACGCCAGGCCCGGCGCCGCCCTTACACCCGTTTCATCAACGCGTTGATACGGTCGGCAGCCGCTAGCAAAGGCGGTAGCAAGCGCTCGCGCATCTGGTCCGCCGTGATGCGGTGCGCCTGTCCGCTCAGGTTCAGCGCGGCCACCGTGCGGCCATTCCGGTCCAGGATGGGCACGCTGATCGCCACCAGGCCGGTTTCCAGTTCCTGGTTCACCAGCGACCAGCCCTGCTTGCGCACGTCCAGTATCGCCTGTTTGAGCTGCACCGGGTCCACCAGGGTCAGCGGCGTGTGGGCGCGCAGGTCGGAGCGCTTCAGGACGGCGTCGATCTGCTCATCGGGCAGGCCGGCCAAGAGCACCCGCCCCATTGCCGAGCAATAGGCGGGCAGGCGGCTGCCGATGCCCAGGTTGATCGACATGATCTTGCCCGTCGGAATACGCAGCACATACACGATGTCCACGTCGTCCAGCACGGTGGCCGAGCAGGATTCGTGTACCTCGGCCGCCAGGGATTCCATGATCGGCTCGGCCAGATCCCAGAACGGCATGGAGGTCAGATACGCAAAACCCAGTTCCAGGATGCGGGGCGTCAGCCGGAACAGCCGCCCTTCGTTGGTCATATAGCCCAGCTGCACAAGGGTCAACAGGATGCGGCGCGCGCCAGCGCGGGTAAGGCCCGACACCTCGGCCACCTCGGTCAGCGTCATGGCGGCGCGGCGGGCGTTGAACGCGCGAATGACCGACAGCCCGCGCGCAAAGGATTGCACGTAGGCATCACCCGGGCGGACATCTTCCGGCGTATCGGACGTCAGGGCATGCATGCGCGTCACGCGGCGCCCCCGAGCAGCCGCGCGCGGGCGGCCAGGTATTCGCTTTCGAGCCGGTCGGCGACCTGCGCAGCCGGAATGACGGCATCGATCTGCCCGACGCCCTGGCCGGCGCCCCAGATGTCACGCCAGGCTTTCGCGCCATTGGCGGAATCATCGCTTTTCGTCAGCGCATTCAATTTGCTTTTGTCCGCCTTGGGAAGGTGATCGGGATCCAGGCCGGCGGCCACGATGGACGCACGCAGGTAGTTGCCGCTGACCCCCGTAAAGAAGTCACTGTAGATGACGTCCGCAGCTTTCGCATCGACCAACGCCTGGCGGTAGCCGTCGCTGACGCGCGCTTCCGGCGTCGCCAGCCATCGGGTTCCCACGTAGGCCAGATCAGCGCCTGCCGCCTGGGCAGCCAGTATCGCATTGCCGGACGCGATCGCGCCCGACAGCACGAGCGGGCCGTCAAAGAACGAACGGATCTCGCCCAGCAAGGCAAACGGAGACAGGGCGCCCGCATGACCGCCGGCCCCCGCGGCGACCGCGATCAGCCCGTCCACACCCGCTTCCAGCGCCTTTTGCGCATGCCGCACATTGATGACGTCGTGCAGCACGATGCCGCCATACGCGTGCACGCGCGTTATCCAGGACGATTCCGGCGCGCGCAGGCTCGAAATGATGATGGGGACACGATGCGCGATGCACGCGTCCAGGTCGGCTTCCAGCCGGGTATTGGACGCGTGCACGATCTGGTTGACGGCCACCGGGCCGATCACCGCATCGGGATGCGTCTGCCGATGCGCGGCCAACTGGGCGTTGATCGCCGTCAGCCAGCGATCCAGTTCGGCCTGCGGACGCGCATTCAATGCCGGGAACGATCCCACGACGCCCGACAGGCATTGCGCAAGAACCAGCTCGGGCCCGCTGGCGATGAACATGGGGGCACTGACGACAGGCAGCCGCAGGCGGCTGAGCACGGAAGGCAAGGACATGGGGATACCCGAAGGCGTAAAAACAAGGACGGGCCGCGCAGGAACTGACGCGGCCCGGTAAATCGTGCTGCTTTCACCTGGAAGGACACTGCGGGCAGGCACTTCACGGGCCAAGCTATGGCCCTGAAACCACACGCCCGAGGCCTGTACCCGGCGCGTCAGGCAAGCGGCTTCCGTTCGCAGGCTTCATGGCCGCCGCAACCCGCGCGGCGCTGCCGGCCATGCGGCCTGCCCTGCAGCGATCAGACCATTTCGATGGCCATGGCCACGGCTTCACCGCCGCCAATGCACAGCGTGGCCACGCCACGCTTGCCAC
Source organism: Pigmentiphaga litoralis (assembly GCF_048632615.1). GTDB lineage: Bacteria > Pseudomonadota > Gammaproteobacteria > Burkholderiales > Burkholderiaceae_B > Pigmentiphaga > Pigmentiphaga litoralis_B. The sequence goes on along the minus strand of NZ_CP184479.1, from coordinate 2,921,845 downwards.
CGGTCTTGCGCAAGCCGCCGATCAGCGTGGCCATCAGACGCGCGCCGCTCGCGCCGATCGGGTGCCCCAATGCCGTCGCGCCGCCGTGGATGTTGACCTTGGACGCATCCAGCTTGTGATCTTCGATCGCAGCCATGGCCACCACGGCGAACGCTTCGTTGACCTCGAACAGGTCGACGTCTTCGGCCTTCCAGCCCGTCTTGTTGAACAGGTTCTTGAGCGCGCCGACCGGAGCGGTCGTGAACCACTTCGGTTCCTGCGAGTGCGAGGCGTGGCCGACGACGCGCGCCAGTGGCTTCAGGCCCAGTTCCTTGGCGGTCGATTCGCGCATCATGACCATGGCGGCCGCGCCGTCCGAAATCGACGACGAGTTGGCGGCCGTGATCGAGCCGTCTTTCTTGAATGCCGGCTTCAGGGCGGGAATCTTTTCCGGCATGGCCTTGCCGGGCGCTTCGTCCTTGCCGATCACGACGTCGCCCTTGCGGCCCTGCACGGTGACGGGGGCGATTTCCCATTCGAAGCTGCCGTCTTCGATCGCGGCGCGGGCGCGCTTCAGCGATTCGAGCGAATAGGCATCCTGCTGTTCGCGGGTGAAGGCGTACTTGTCGGCGCAGTCTTCGGCAAACACGCCCATGGCGCGGCCCTTGTCATACGCATCTTCCAGGCCGTCCATGGCCATGTGGTCATAGATGGTGGCGTGGCCGAAGCGGATGCCCTGGCGGCCCTTGGGCAGCAGGTGCGGCGCGTTGGTCATGCTTTCCATGCCACCGGCCACGGCAATGTCGATGCTGCCCGCGACCAGCGCGTCGTGCGCGATCATCGCGGCCTTCATGCCCGAACCGCAGATCTTGTTGATGGTGCTGCACGCGGTGGTTTGCGGCAGGCCCGCGCCCAGCGCTGCCTGGCGGGCAGGCGCCTGGCCCTGGCCGGCCTGCAGCACGTTGCCCATGATGACTTCCTGGACCTGTTCCGGCTTCAATCCGGCGCGTTCGACCGCGGCCTTGATGGCGACCGCGCCAAGCTCGTTGGCGGACAGAGCGGACAATTCGCCGAGCATGCCGCCCATGGGCGTGCGTGCGACGGAAACGATGACGACGGGATCGGACATGGAGAACTCCTGATTCGATAGAGAGTATGCAGTTATGCGGTGACTGAGCGGGAACCCGCTTTCTTCTTCTTGCTTCCGTATTCCGACGGACCTTCCTTCAACTGGTCCAGCATTCGCCGACCCATGGCTTCCTGGGCATCGATCTCGGCCAGGGTGAGATCGATATCTTCGCGGCGGCGCTCGAGAATCTGCCGATGCTGATTCAGCACCGACAGGAACTCCTTCAACTGCGGCACAGTGTCTTTGGGTTCATCGTACATGTCGAGCAGGGTGCGGATCTCGGCCAGGGAAAGACCGAGCCGGCGGCCCCGCAGGATGAGCTTGAGGCGGGTGCGATCGCGCGCGGAATAGATGCGCTGCGATGCTTCCCGGGCGGGCGAAAGGATGCCTTCGTCTTCGTAGAAACGGATGGCCCGGGCCGTGGCGCCGAATTCGCGCGCCAGGTCGGAAATCGTGTAGGTGGGCGCCGACATAGGTACACTTGCACTTTACGTAAACGTAAACCCCATTCTAGGCGGCCAGGCGTCCAGGAGCAATCGACGGCATGAACCCTCTCGAACACCAACTGCAGTATCCATTCAACGATACCCTTCCTGCCGCCGGCACGTCCATTGAGGTTGCCCCGGGTATCCGGTGGGTGCGCCTGCCCTTGCCCTTCGCGCTCGACCACATCAATGTCTGGCTGTTGCGCGATACCTATGACGGCCGCGATGGCTGGACCGTGGTGGACTGCGGCGTGGCGCGCGACGAAGTCATGGGCATGTGGGAACAGGTGTTCGCCAACGAACTGGACGGACTGCCCGTGGTGCGTGTCATCGTCACCCATATGCACCCGGACCACATCGGCCTGGCGCACTGGTTGACCGAAAAATGGACCGCGCCCCTGCAGATGACGATGACCGATTTCGTGGTCGCGCAGCTGTACTGCGGCGCCGATTCGGCCGGCGGCGGCGAACGCCTGGCGCGGCACTTCCAACGCCATGGCATGACGCAGCTTGAAGACCTGGAGGGCGTGCGCAAGCGTAAAAGCTACTACTCGCAGCTGGTGCCCAAGGTGCCGTCCAGCTTCATCCGTATCGTCGACAACGACATCGTGCCGATCGGCGGCCATGACTGGCAGGTCATCATCGGCTACGGTCACGCGCCGGAACATGCGTCGTTCTACAGCAGGTCCCTGAATGTCGTGATCTCAGGCGACATGGTGTTGCCGCGCATTTCCACGAATGTCAGCGTGAACAGCGAAGAGCCGCAAGGCAACGCGCTGCAGGATTATCTGGATTCGTTGTCGCGGTATGCCGATGTGCCCGATGACGCGTTGACCCTGCCTTCCCATGGCCGGCCGTTCGTCGGCATCCATACGCGTATCCAGCAGCAGCACGATCACCACGCGGAGCATCTGGCCCGCGTGCTGAAGGTCTGCGCCGAACCCAAGAGCGCATTCGACATCGTGCCCGTGCTCTTCAGGCGCAAGCTGGACCTGCATCAGATGACGTTTGCGCTGGGTGAATCGATTGCCCACCTGCATATGCTGATGTATTCAGGCAAGGTGAAGCGGATCACGGGTGACGACGGGGTGATCCGGTTCCAGGCGGTGTGAGGGCATAAGGGGGTGATGCACGGGCAGTCGGGCAGAATTCAATGCGCCTGCGCGGCCACCCCGGTCGGCAACACCAGACTGTGAATCGCCTCTCGCTCGGTCCGGAACAGATTGCCCGGCGGGATCACCGTCATGGCGCCTGACGCCACCAGTACGTCTTCCACCTGTTTCTTGAGCCCGGCCAGGTACACCTCGATGCCCTGCTCGCGTAAATTGCCCACCAGGTAGCTCAGCGTATCGACCCCTGTGGTGTCAATACTGTTGATCGGCCCGGCGTAGATCAGCACCCGCCTGATCGATGCATCGGCCCGCACCCGCGTCATGATGAAGTGCTCCAGCGGCGTGGCCGTCACGAAGCTCAGGGCTGCATCCATCCGCACGGCCAGCACGTCGGGCGCCAGCGCCCCAAGGGAAAAGCGCGCCCGATCCCGCAGCGTGCCGTCTTCGTGCACCCCCACTTCGATAATGCGGGGATGCGCGCGGCCGTACATGAAGTAGCTCAGCGACAGGATGAAGCCCACCAGCACGCCCCACTGCAGTTGCGGCGCCGAGATCAGGGTGGCGATGGCGGTAATGACGGCAATGACCGCCTCGGGCCGCGACGTGCGCCACAGCCGCACGAAAAACGCGGGCTGCACCAGGTTCATGACGGGCACGACGATCACGGCGGCCAGGAACGCTTTGGGCAGATGCGCAATGGCCGGGGTCAGGAACAGCAAACTGACCAGCACGCAAACGAAGGCAAACAGCGCCGACCAGCCGGTGCGAGCACCCACATACAGATTGAGCGCCGAGCGAGAGAAGGACGCGCTGACCGGAAATGCGCCACTGAACGCACTGGTCAGCTTGGCCAGGCCCTGCCCGATGAATTCCTGATCCTCGTCCCACCGCTGCCGGTTGCTGCGCGAAATGGTCTTGGCGCTGGACAGGGCTTCGACAAAGCTGACGATCGCGATCACGGCCGCGGCCGGCAGCAACGCGCGGTAGTCTTCCCAGGACAGCAAGGTAGGCACCGCAAAGTCCGGCAAGCCGGCGGGCAAGGCGCCCACCACCGCGCCGCCCTTGGCCCCATACCCGGTCAGCCAGCTGACGATCCCGCAGACCAGGGCCGCGCCCAGCACCACGGGCATTCGTTTGCTGTACTTCTTGAGCGCCAGCAGGAACACCAGCGTCCCGATGCCGAAGGCCAGGCCGGCCCAGTCGACCGAAAACGCAATGTCGGCGTACCGCCCTGACCGAAACAGATCCGCCACCGCCCGGCCATCCAGGCCCAGCATGGCGGGTAGTTGCGACAGCACGATAAGAATGGCCGCCGCCTGGGTGAAGGCCCCCACCACCGTGGCCGGCAGGAAGTTGACGATCATGCCCAGGCGCAGCATGCCGACCAGGATCTGGATGGCGCCCGCGATCAAGGACAGCCAGATCGCCAGTTCGACCCATCGCGGGGAACCGGCCCAGGCCAGACCGGACAGGGAACCCGCCACCAGCATGCTCGTCAGCGCGACCGGGCCCGCGCCCAGCAACTGGCAGGATCCGAACAGGACACTGATGACCGGCGGGATCAGCGCCGCGTACAGCCCCGTGATCGGCGGCATCCCGGCCAGCATGGCGTAGGCCACGGCCTGCGGCACCAGGATCAGGCCCAGCGTGAAGCCCGCGCGCGCATCGGCAATCAGCATGTCGGACGTGGGGCGCGGCCACGCCAGGAAAGGAAGCCAACGAAGCAGGGAAGCGTGCATAGACCAGCGGAAGAAAGCGGACAGGCGCGTCAGGACGGACGCGAGGCGCGCGGCTTGCGGGGCGCCTTGGAAGCGAAGTGATCGTACACCACCGCCGGAAGCAGCCGCAGCAGCCGTGCCACGACGCCCATCTGCCACGGAATGACGGTGTAGCGGGTGCCGCGCGCAATGGCGCGAGCCGCCTTGTCCGCAAAGACGTCCGGCTCCATCAGAAAGGGCATTCTGTACGGATTGTGCGCGGTCAGCGGCGTGCGGATGTAGCCTGGCGCCACCGTCGATACGCGGATGCCGTAGTGCACCAGTTCGTTACGCACGCTCTCGCAATAGGCGATCACGGCGGCCTTGGACGCACTGTAGGCGCCCGCGCCGGGCAGACCGCGGATGCCCGCCACGCTGGCGATACCGACAAGCTGACCGGCCCGCCGCGCCTTCATGCCGGCAATGAAGGGCTCGAAAGTCGAAACCATGGCCACGAGATTGGTGTCGATCACGGTCTTGAACGCGTCGAAGTCTTCCATCTCTTCGGTGAGCGTGCCGACACTGATCCCGGCGTTGGCGATGACGATGTCCACCTGCCCGCCGACGCTCAGGAAATCGGTGGCGGCGGCGTGCAGGGCGTCTCGGTCGCGAACGTCCAGAGCGTAGGTGCGGTGCTTGCCGTATGCCTGGTGTGTGGCTCGCACCTGATCCGCGCCGTCTGCCGGGCCCACGCCGTGCCCGCCGGGCAAGCTGGCCGCCAAGGCATCGAGTGCGTCCTTGCGGCGCCCGACCAGGCCAAGGGTGGCGCCCTGGGCCGCGTACTGGCGGGCCAAAGCCTCGCCAATGCCGCTGCTGGCGCCGGTAATGAATACGAACATCGACGTTCTCTCCTGGATGTGACGCAAGAATAGCCGCCCCTGTCGGCCTTGGGCGACCCAGGCCGGACAAATGTGTCCGGGCGCACCGCCTGCGAGCCGAGGCATCGCGGGGTATAGTCGAAGACCCAGTTGCTGTCCTGCACGAATACGCCATGCCCAACGACACGATCGACACCTCCGTACTTGGCGCCCCGGGGCGTCTGCATCCAGAACTTGCCACCGAACTTGTCCGTATCGTCGGGCAGGAACATGTCTTTGCCGAAGCGGCCGACAAGCTCAGGTACGAGATCGGCGCGCGCTATGGCGAAGGCAAGGCGGGCTTCGTGGTGCGGCCGGCGTCCGCCGCCGAGATCGGCGACGTGCTCGCCCTATGCCTGCGTACCGGCACGCCGCTCATTGCCCAGGGCGCCAATACCGGCCTAGTGGCCGCCAGCACGCCCAACGCAACGGGTCTGCAGGTCGTCATGAGCCTGGAGCGTCTGCGTGGCGACATCCTCGTGGACCGCGCCAATCGCACCGCTACGGTAGGCGCCGGCGTCACCTTGCAGGACCTGAACGAGAAGCTGGCCGCCGACAATCTGTGCTTCCCGATCGACCTGGGCGCCAACCCGTCGGTGGGCGGCATGATCGCCACCAATACGGGCGGCTCGCGCCTGGTGCGCTATGGCGACGTGCGGCACAACCTGCTTGGCCTGGAAGTCGTGCTGGCCGATCCTCCGGGCCAGGTGCTCGACCTGATGACGGGCCTGCGCAAGAACAACACCGGCTACGACCTGAAGCAGCTTTTTGTGGGAACCGGCGGTGCGGGCGGCATCATCACGCGCGCCGTGTTGCAGGTGCATCCCCTGCCCCGCCAGACCGCCACCGCGCTGATCGTGCCGACCGGCCAGGATGCGATCCTGGACCTGCTGATCGCCCTGGAAGGCGAATTCGGCGACTTCCTGACGGCCTATGAAGGTATTTCCAAGACCTGCATCGAAGCCGTGCTGGACCACATGCCGTCGGTGTCCAACCCCTTTGCGCCCGAACCGATCCCCGATTACATGCTGCTGGTGGAACTGAGCGCCACCGCCTCACGCGACACGCTGGGCATGGACCTGCAGGAAGCGCTGAACGGCTTCCTGGAACAGCAGTTCGATGTGCTGGTCGCCAACGCCCTGCTCGACGGCGGGCCCGACCTCTGGAAGATCCGCCATTCGATCAGCGAATCCATTCGTCACCAGGGCAAGTTGATTGCGTTCGACATTGCCGTGCCCCGCTCGGCCATGGTCGCTTTCCGCGCCGAAGCCATCGCAATGATGGACGAACGCTTCCCCTTCCTGCGCCTGTACGACTTCGGGCACTGGGCCGACGGCGGCGTCCACTTCAACATTGTCTGGCCCAAGGAAGCGGAACAGAAGCCCGACGACGCCACGATCGAATCGCTGCGCATCGCGATCTACGACCTGGTCGTGCGCAGCTATGGCGGCAGCTTCAGTGCCGAACACGGCGTCGGACCGTACAACGAACGTTTCTACCACCGCTACACCGCCGACACCGTGCAGGAATTTGCTGGACGGGTGCAGTCAGCCATCGATCCCAAGCACGTGCTTGGGCAGGTGTGGTTCGGGCCGGAACGGTAGGCGGGTTTGGCGGTGGGTCACCTGCGATGCGCCCCAAACCCCTCCATGCCCGGCGCGATCTCCGCCTTCAGCGTCAGTGACGGAATGTCATACTCGCCAGCGTTCTGGGGCCGGTAAGGAATCGGCGGCGTTGCCGCCAACGTATCCAGCCGTTCGCCCAAGGCAGTGCACAGCGATGCAAACCTGGCATCGTCGGTCTTGCCCGTCCGGTAGGTGACGAAAGGCGGCAGGACGTCGAACCCGGGATAGAACAGGATCCCGTGTTGGATCGGAAACAGGATGTCGTCGATCGGCCCGCCGATGCCGCGCGGTGCGTAATGGGATTCCCAGCCGCCGGTCGACACCATCACCATGGCGCGTTTGCCTGACATGACGCCTTCGCCGAAACGCTCACCCCACCGGGCGTCCGAGTGCTCGCCCACCCCGTAGGCAAAGCCGTTTGCGTAGACACGGTCGACCCAGCCTTTCATGATCGCGGGCATCGAATACCACCACAGCGGAAACTGCAGGATCAGCACGTCCGCCCAGCGCAGCCTGTCCTGCTCCTGCTTGATGTCGGCGCGTTGCCGGTCCGCGTCAAACGCACGCCGTGAATCCGCCGACGCATCGAACCGGCCGTCAAACGGAGGGTCCAGGCTGTCCTGGGCATCCAGCTCCGCCTTCCACTGCATGGCGTACAGGTCCGACACCTGTACGGCGTGACCTGCTGCCTGCAGATGCGCCACGGCAAAGTCCTTGAGCGCCCCATTCAGCGAACGCGGTTCCGGATGGGCGTAGACAATGAGGATATTCATGACGCTGCTTCCTGAAGATGACGAAAGCAGGCAGCGTAGGCGCGACGCCGGTATAGTGGAAATGAATTGCTGATATTCCAGGTATTGCGATGCTTAATTTACGCCGGCTGGACATGAACCTGCTGCTGACGCTTGACGCGCTGCTGGCCGAGCACAACGTCACGCGCGCGGCGGAACGCCTTGGCTTTTCGCAACCATCGATCAGCGTGCACCTGGCCAAGTTGCGGCATGTGTTCAACGACCCGTTGCTGCTGCCTGGCCCGCGCGGCATGCGTCCCACCGCGCGCGCCGATGAACTGCGCGAACCCCTGCGTGAAGCCCTGGCGGCGCTGGAGCGAGCGGTGCTTCCCACCCGGCCCTTCGATCCGTCAACGGCGACGCACACATGGCGCATGGCGGCGTCGGACTATGCCGAGTCGACCATTGTCCTTCCCACGCTGGGTCCCCTGCGCAAGGCAGCGCCCGCCACGCGGGTCGCGGTCCTGCCGCTGTCGATCCCACTAGTGGTGTCGCGGGCGGAACAGGGCACGATTGACCTGGCGTTCCACACGACCGCCGACAGCCCCGCCGGCCTGCATCGCCGCACCTTGTTCAAAGAGCGCTACGTGCTGGCCGGCCGCGCCGGCCATCCCAAGCTGAAGCGCCGGCCCACCATCGCGCAGTTCTGCAAGCTGGAGCACGTCCTCGTGTCCACCTACGGCGGTGGTTTTCACGGCGTGACCGACGACACGCTGGCGGCCGCGGGCTTGACCCGACGGGTGGCGCTGTCGGTGCCGCATTTCCTCTTCATGCGATCGGTGCTGGCGCAGACCGATCTGGTGGCCATGGTGCCCTGGCGGCTGGTGCGCAACGAGCCGGGACTGACCGTGGTGGACGCCCCGGTAGACGTGCCCGGCTACGAGATGGCGATGTTGTGGCACGACCGGAGCCACCGGGATCCGGCGCATGTGTGGCTGCGCGACCTGGTGGCGGCCAGCACGGCAGCGCCCGGCATGCCGGCGTCAGGCCAGCTTCAGTTTCCGTAGCGCGGCCGGCACGAGTTCGAACAACGGCTTCTGCACGACCGTGGCGACCAGGGTGCCCTTGCCGCGAATCTGCAGGTCCAGCTTCGCGTAGTCATAGGCTTCCGCAAAGGTCGGAAAGTCGCCACGGCCGACCCACATCAGGGCCGCGACCCGGCAAACGTCGTCGTTAGGCAGGCCGTTCAGCACGTCCAGGGTCGTGCGGGGCGCGGCGGCCCCGGGGTCCGCGGCACCCCCGGCAGGGCTTGCTGCGGCGGACGCAGGCGCGCCGGCGTCGGCATCGTGCTTGCGCGCATCGAGCGCGATCAGCTGATCAAGGGAACGCCGCAGGGTGGGGCTGATGACATCGCTCATGGGCGGACCTTTCATGTAAGGGGATAAGCAAGCAAACGCCGCCGGGCACTGGTGGCCGCGGCAGCGCGTCGATGATAGAGACGTGCGTTTTCCCGTAAATGCGGAGAACTACGTCATGCCGATCCGGCCCCGGTCCTGCCCCGAAGCTTTGTCCCCAGGTCCTTCCAGTACGCCCTCCCCAAAAACAAAACACCTCGAAAGCCAGGACAGCGTCCCACCTTCGAGGTGCTTTGGTTTTTTCCGCCTCCCGGCATGACGCCGGGAGCCACGCGCGATTTACTTCGCGCCGCCTTCCTTCCTGGCCTGCGCGATCAGGAAGTCCGCGACCTGCAGCGCAGCGGCATTGCTGCCCGCCTGCGCCGGCGACGTCAGATACTTGCCGTTGATGGCCAGCGTCGGCACGCCGTCGATCTTGTAGGCCTCCGACAGCTTGGCGGCGCGCTGCACCTTGGACTGCACGCCGAACGAGTTGTACGCGGCAGTGAACTGCGCCTTGTCCAGGCCGTTCTTTGCCGCCCAGTCGGCAATGCGGTCGGCGGTGTTCAGCGGCTGGCGCTGTTCATGGATCGCGCTGAATACCATGCGATGCAGCTGGTCGACCTTGCCCAGCGCTTCCAGCGTGTAGTACAGGCGTTGCTGTGGTTCCATGCCGGCATTGAACTTGACCGGCACGCGCTTGATCACGACGTCGGCAGGCTGCTTCTTGATCCAGCTTTCAAGGCTGGGTTCGAGCGCATTGCAATGCGGGCAGCTGTACCAGAAGAACTCGGTCACTTCGATCTTGCCCTGCGATTCGGTCTGCTGCGGCTGCGCCAGGCGGGTGTATTCCGTGCCTTCACGGAACTGCTGGGCGGATGCCACCGACGGCAGGAGCGCGACGGACGCCGCGGCAAACGCAAGACCCGTCAAAAGACGATGGATGGAACGACGACCGATCATGGACTTTTCCTTAGTATTCGAGTGCGGACCGCCGGGGCACCCTTGTGCCGCCACGACCACATGTCAGACTCGGACCCGCCACGACGGAGCCAAGTTCCTTTCTGGTGCAGTTGCAACAACCGCATTCCAACCTACCGCAGGTCAACCTACTTCTTTACGACTGCCGCTTCGATGCCGTTTTCGGCCAGGCGCGCGCGCGAGCGGTTCATGTCATCGAGCTTGGCGAACGGGCCCAGCCGGACACGATTGACGGTGCCTTTCGGGACGTCGGCGGTTTCGAGCCGAGCTTCGAAGCCCATGAATGCCAATCGTGCCTTCAAGGCTTCCGCGTCTTCGATCACCCGGAACGCGCCAACCTGCAGATAGTAAGTGCCCGTGCTTTCCGGAACCGCGGGCGACGACGGCGTGGCAGGCGTGCGTCCGGCAGGCGGCGTCGGGGTGGACGATCCCGGACCCGTATAGAAGCTGGCGATGGGGTCGTCGTTCCGGCGCGCGTTGGGGACTGGCGCGGGCGGCGGCGCCGAGATGGCCGGCGGGCCGCTCGAAGGCGGTACCGAACCCGCTGGCGCGTCCTTGCCGTACAGGCTGCGGTTGGGGTCGGGCGCGTTGGCCGGGTCCACCGGCTGCTGGCTGGTCGGCGGAACGCGCGCGGTCTTGTTCACGAAAGGCACGGGCGCCTTGTTCACATAGACCGCCACCAGCACGGCAACCACCAGGCCGACAAGCAGCCCGGCGATCAGGCCGAACATGGTGCCGCCGTGTTGCTTGCGCAGGCGGGAAGAGTTCAGGGGCATCGCAGGTTCACATCCGTTCGGGCGCGGTCACGCCCAGCAGGCTCAGGCCGTTCGCCAGGACCTGACGGGTGGCGGCCAGCAGCGAGAGGCGCGCCAGCTTGAGCGCTTCGTCGTCCACCAGCACACGTTCCGCGTTGTAGTAGGCGTGGAAGTCGGCGGCGCAGTCCTTCAGCCAGAAGGCCACGTGGTGGGGCGCCAGGTCGTTGGCGGCCATGCCGACCATGCCGGGGAATTCGGCCAGGCGCTGCATCAACAGGAATTCACGTTCGGCCACCAGCAGCGACGCGTCGGCCTGGGCCAGCGCGGTGACATCGCCGCCCCAGCTGTTCAGGATCGAGCAGATACGGGCATGCGCGTACTGGATGTAATAGACCGGGTTTTCGTCGGTCTGCTTGAGCGCCAGGTCCACGTCGAACACGAATTCGGTGTCGGCGCGGCGCTGGATCAGGAAGAAGCGGACGGCGTCGCGGCCCACCCAGTCGATCAGGTCGCGCAGGGTGACATAACTGCCCGCGCGCTTGGAGATCTTGACCTCTTCGCCGCCGCGCATGACCTTGACCATCTTGTGCAGGATGTAGTCGGGGTAGCCCTTGGGGATGCCCACGCCCAGCGCCTGCAGACCCGAGCGCACGCGGGCGATGGTGCCATGGTGGTCGGATCCCTGGATGTTGATGGCCTTGGTGTAGCCGCGTTCCCACTTGGTGACGTGGTAGGCCACATCGGGCACGAAGTAGGTGTAGCCGCCTTCGGACTTGCGCATGACGCGGTCCTTGTCGTCCCCTTCGCCCAGTTCGGTGGTGCGCAGCCACAGCGCGCCTTCGTTCTCGTAGGTGTGACCGCTGTCGATCAGCCGTTGCACGGTGTTGTCGACCCGGCCTGACGTATACAGCGAGCTTTCCAGGTAGTAGTTGTCGAACTTCAGGTCGAACGCGGCCAGGTCCAGGTCCTGCTCGCGGCGCAGGTACGCCACCGCAAAGCGCCGGATGTCTTCCATGTTGTTGACGTCGCCGGACGCGGTGACGGGTTCGGCATCGGCTGCCTGCACCGTCTTGCCACCCTTGAAGTCGTCGGCGATCTCGGCAATGTATTCGCCGCGATAGCCGTCCGCGGGGAAGTCGGGATGCGTGGTGTCGATACCGCGCGCCCGCGCCTGCACGCTGACGGCCAGGTTGTGGATCTGGTTGCCGGCGTCGTTGTAATAGAACTCGCGATGCACGTCCCAGCCGCTGGCGCCGAACAGGCGGCACAGCGCGTCTCCGAGCGCGGCCTGGCGGGCATGGCCCACATGCAGCGGACCGGTCGGATTGGCGGACACGAATTCGACGATGACCTTGCGGCCGATGGAAGGCGCGCGGCCGAAGTCGGCGCCGCGCACGCGGATCGCGTCGATCACGGCTTGCTTGGCGGCGGGGGCGATACGCAGGTTGATGAAACCCGGGCCTGCGATCTCAGCGCTCGCGATCAACGCGGTGGCGCCCGGCTGGGCCATCAGGGAATCGACGATCTGCTGTGCGAGGTCTCGCGGATTGCGCTTGAGCGGCTTGGCGATCTGCATCGCCACGTTGGTCGCCACGTCGCCATGCGACGCGGCCTTGGGGCGTTCCAGGAGCAGCGTGGGAGTCGCCTCGGGGGCAACGGCCTGGACGGCGGCGCCGATCAGGCTGAGAAGTTGTACCTGTTGCTCGGGGAGCATGGAATAGGACATCGCGGGGGTAAGTAAGAGGGCAATCTTAACAGCCGCAGGCGTCGGGGACTAACGCCGGGGGTGCCAATGTGGTGTTTTGGCGGACGTTTTCCCTGGGGGCTGCCACTGGGCGTAAGCCGGTTGTCAGACCAGGTCTGACACAAGAAAGCGACGTCTTAAGCATATAGCTTTTGGTAATTAAAAGAGTCGAATCAAGGCAAATACAATATATAAAGTCATAAAGACCCCCAGCGATATCACTTAAGGTTCTAACGATAATGAAGCGCTTTTTTGCGTCGGCAACATTGGCCCTGGGCCTCGGACTTGGTTCGTATGGCGCCGCCGCCACGGCCGCGCCCCTGGAAATCGGCTATCTGCCGATCATCCCCGCCGCGCAGCTGTTCATCGCGCGTGAAGAAGGCGCCCTGCCGTCCGAAGGGGGTGCGCCCAAGCTCGTGCAGTTTCAGAGCGGACCGGCGTTGGTGCAGGCGCTGTTGGCCGGCCAACTCGATATCGCGTATGTGGGCATTGGTCCGGCCCTGGTCGCGCGCGGCAAGGGGGCGGACGTCAAGGTGGTCGCGTCCAACATCGTCGAGCAGGTCAGTTTCGTGGCGATGGGCGATCTGGCGCCCTACTTCGCATCAGGGGATGCCGGCACGGCCTTTGCCCGCTTTGCCAAGGACAAGGGCCGCCAACCCGTGATCGCCAGCTATCCCAAAGGCGCCGTACCCGAAGCCGCCCTGCAATACTGGCTGCGCAATCGCATCAAGGCGGACCCCAACAGCCTGAAGCTGATCACGCAGGGCGAATCGCAGATCCAGCAGGCGCTGCTGACTGGCGCGATCGACGGCGCGGCGATTCTGGAACCGACCGTCACCACCGTGCTGACGCGTGCCCCGCAAGCGCGGGTGGTTGCGCGCGGCAACGATCTGTTCCCGCGCCAGCCCGGCGCCGTGCTGTTGGTCCGTGAAAAGCTGATCCGCGAACAACCGGCCGTGGTCCAGGCGCTGGTCGCGCGCCATGTGGCCGCGACCCGGCTGCTGGACACGCAACCGGCCAAGGCCGCTCCGGCTGTGCAGAAGTACGTGGGCGGCGGGCGCCTGCCGGTCGATATCGTCGAGAAGGCCATCCGCAATTCCAAGGGCCAGTTCGTGGCCGACCCGAACACCATCATTCCGGCCACCCTGGTGCTGCAGAAATTCCAGGCCGACACGGGCACGCTGGAAGGCCCGCCGGTGGATGTGACCAAGCTGTTCGACACGCAGTTCTATGATGCCGCCGTCAAGCCGGCGGCATCACCGGCCAAGGCCGCGCCCGCGAACGCGGCGCCCTCAGCCGGCAAACCTGCCGCGGCCCGGTAAAGCGGGAACATCTTGGCCGCTTCCCGTGCTTCGGGCGCCGTGACGCGCATTATCTATGGCGTCGCCGGTGTCGTGCTGTTCGTCCTGCTGTGGAAAGCGGCGGGCGTGTTCGCCTGGGTGCGCCCGGGCACCTTGCCCGACCCCTTCCTGCTGCCCGATGCCTTCCTGCAGGAATGGCAGTCCGACCGCCTGCTGCCCGCGGTCGGCTCCAGCCTGATCCACTACTTCTGGGGACTGGGGCTGGGCACGCTGTTCGGCATGCTGGTCGGCATGGCGGCGGCTACCGTGCACCGCTTCGACATGCTGCAGGCCTATCTGGCGCGCATCCTGCGGCCAATCCCGCCGCTGGCATGGGTGGTGTTCGCCATTGCGTGGTTCAAGGTCAGCCATGCTGGCGCGGCGTTCGTGATCGCCATTGGCGTGTTCTGGGTCAACTACTTCGCCACCTACAGCGCGGTCCGCAATATCGATCCGCGCTTTTACGAGCTGGCCCGCAGTTTCGGCCAGGGCAGCTACTGGCGCCGGGCGCGCAGCATCACGCTGCCCGCGATCGCGCCTGGCACGCTCGCTGGTGTGCGCACCGGCATCGGTCAGGCGTGGATGACGCTGATCGCCGCCGAATTGCTGGGCGTGCCGGGCATGGGGCAAGAGATGAACGCCGCGGCCGGCGTCGGCGCGTATGAAGCCGTGGTGATCTACATGCTGGCCATCTCCCTGGTCTATGCGCTGTGCGACCTGGTGTACGGATGGATAGAACGGAGGGTGCTCGCATGGCGTCCGTAATCGAATTCGACCGCCTCAGCTATACCCATCCGGGTGCGCCCGGCCCGGTCATCCAGGACCTGTCGCTGGCGATCGAAGCCGGCAGCTTCGTGGCAGTGGTAGGCGGTTCCGGCGTCGGCAAGTCGACCCTGCTGCGCACGGCCGCGGGCCTGATCGAACCGGGCGGCGGCGCCATGCGCTTCACGCTGCCGCGGCGCCCGGGCCGCCGGCGCCGTGCCGTGGTGTTCCAGGACGGCCGCTTGCTGCCCTGGCGCACCGTGGCCGACAACGTCGCCTACGGGCTGGAAACGCTGGATATCGACGCAAGGCAGAAACGCGAGCGCGTGGCCGAAGCCCTGTCGCTGACCGGGCTGGCCGACTTTGGCGATCGCTGGCCGCACCAGTTGTCGGGCGGCCAGGCGCAACGCGTGGGCATTGCCCGCGCCTTGGCCGTCAAGCCCGACATCCTGTTGATGGACGAGCCGTTCAGCGCGGTGGATGCGCTCACGCGCCGCAAGCTTCAGGCCGAACTGATTCGGCTCTGGCAGGCAACGCAGTCAGCGGTGATGTTCGTCACGCACGACATCGACGAAGCGGTCTTCCTGGCGGACCGCGTGGTCGTGTTGGGCGGACAGCCCGCTTCGGTGGTCGAAAACCTGGCGATCGATCTGCCACGGCCGCGCGACCGGACGAATCCGGCCTTTGCGGATGCCGTGGCGCATCTATCCGCACGGCTGGGTGTGGAATAGCCTAAGGCGCCGACACCGCGCACCGATAGCTTTCGGCCTTGCTGGCATCGCCCGACACATACTGCGGATAGTTCGGGTAGCGGCACATCGGGCGTGACGCCAGCGTGGTGAACGGCGCGGTCGTGGCGTTGCGCACCTGCACCAGCGCATCCGCCGGCGGCTGACCGGAGGTCACCCAGCCATCCAGCGCCCCGAGCAGGTCATACGTGGTCGGCACTTCGGTACCCGTCGTCAGGCTGGCCGCCGTACCGCCATGCGATGACGCGGGCGATACGTACAGGCGCAAGAAGCTGTCGACGTTGGCCTGCCCCATCGTGCTCACCACGTTCTGCACATAGTTGATGCCGGCCATCGGACTTTGCGCCATGTCGCCCGTGTTCTCACGAATGATCAGCTTGCCTCCCCGCGCGCGGAAAGCCGCCAGGTCGGGGTTGCTGGCATCCATCAGTTCCGACACCGCCTTGATCCGCGCTTCGAACGCCGACGCGTTGAATGTGCGCACATCGAAACTGGCATCGCGCGCAATCACATATCGCGCATAGCTGCTGCCGTAGATCACAGCGCGCGCATCGGTTGCGACAGGCGTCGGCACCGCCGGCACTGCGCCGGTGGAGATCCAGCGGCCAATGCCTTCACCGCCCAGCTGGATTTCACCGCCGAACAGTCGGCCCGGATAGGTCGTGCTGCCGTTGGCCACCGCGAACGGCAGCACGGTCGGTCCATAGGCAGCCTGCAAGGTGGCAAGCTGAGGATCGGACAGGCAGGTCGGACCGGTGTCGGCGCCTGCCACGCAGCGCAGGCTGGCCAGATTCATTTTGGATGCACACGCCAGATAGTTGCTGACGACACCATCCGCCGCGCCATCCAGCGCGTCGCACGTATCGTTCACCGTCTTGGCGAACGCGCTGATCTTGGCCGTGCCGAGCGCCCCGCCCGCAAATTGCGGCTTGCTGAAATTGATGAATCCGTTGAACAGTCCGGTCCAGTAGATCACTGGCACGACGGACACGATCCCGTCGAAATCGGCCGGATAGCGCTGCGCCATCATCAGGCCTTCACGCCCGCCTTCCGACCCGCCGTAGTAATACTGTTTGGCCGGCTTGCGCAGGTAGTAGCTTGCCATCAGGCTGTGCGCCACATCCTTGACCTTCTTGTACGAGGCGTGCGCAAAGTTAACGAACATCTCGTCATTCAACGCAAACTTGCCCGGGTCGGTCGTGTTGTAGGCGCTGGCATCGTGGCCCGAATCGGTGCCAAACATCGCATAGCCCTGCGTGATCGGCAGGGGCTGTCCGGCGGGCGCATCGCGCAAGGGCGCCAGGCTGTTCACCAGGCTGCCGTTGAAGCCGCCCCCGCCCACCATGACCGCTTTCTCGTTCCAGGTCAGTGGCAGGTTGACCTGGAAGACGATGGGATCCGCGCCCGCTGCCGTGGGCGCGATCGATCCCGATACCCGGCAATATTCCGGCGTAGGCGCGGTCCCGGTCGTCGCGGCAACGATAGCCGCCGCGGTCACCGTCGCGGGCGCGCTGGGCAAGCCGATGTCGGCGGCGGCCACGGTTTTTCCGGCCAGCGCCGGACATGAGGTGCGCAGCGCAGCGGCATCCGGAACCGGACGCGCTGCAGGCGTATCGTCATGGTCATCACCGCCGCAGCCGGCAAGCAACACTGGGGCGCCAACCACAGCGGCAAGCGCGGCCCATCGACGCAAGGCATCTGGGGGAATCAACATGACGGTCTCCTGGGTGCGTTATCTTGGCCATGGCTGAGCATGCATGTTAGTGCTCAATCCGGCAGGCAAATGATGCAATAAATTGCATATCGCCGTCCCTAGGGCCTTACCCTCGGCCCACTGCGTGTCACCGTCCCTTGTACGATCATGGATTCGGCTGACTCGGCCGGCGGCACGGGCCGCCGCGTCGGAACCCGCTCGTCATTGCCGGTGCATAAGGAAACCGCTTCATGGTTCGTCTGCTCATTCACGCTCCGTCGCCGTCTTCTTTGGAGCGCGCCCGCCGCAATCTGGCGAACCTGCTGAAACTGGCCCCCGACGCGACGGTGGAACTGGTCGTGAACGCAGGGGCTGTGGCTGCGGCGCTGGACACCCCGCATCCCCTGGATGTTTACCTGCGCGTGTGCGCCAACACGCTGGCCGCCAACGGGCGCACCGCACCGGACGGTATCACCACCGTCCCGGCCGCCGTTCTGTATCTAGCCGAGCGCCAGGCCGACGGCTGGAGCTACATCCGCGCCTGAAGGCTGACATGGGCCGGTGACCTTCATCCGTGCGGTACGTCATCAGGATGAGGATCAAGGTTACGGTTCGCGCAAACCGTTACCGGCGCTTCACGCACGTTAGGCCAGTGCCGCTGTTACCGTCATAATGAATCCACCGACAACAACAAGGAGCCGTCCATGATCATCACCTTTCGATCCAAGGCTGCCGGAGAAGTCATCATGCTGGGCCAGCATGCCAAGCCATTGCTGGAACTGGCGGGCAAGGTGGTCGGCGATACCCTCGAAAAGCGCGGCGTGTTCACGCCTGAACAATTGCCCGATGCCATCGCCCGCATCGAACAAGCACTGAACGCCGAAAAAGACCCCAACTTCGACGAAGACGACCCTGCGCAGGCTGCGCGTGCCGCGCAATATGTCGGCCTGCGCCAGCGCGCCTTCCCGCTGCTCGACCTGCTGCGCCGGTCCGAGCAAAAGAAGGTCAACGTCACCTGGGAGAGCTGATCGTTCATGGCGATGCATCCCTGGCAATCCGTCATTGATTTCTGGTTCCTGCCCAAAGACGACCCCGGCTATCTCAAGCCGCGCCACGTCTGGTTCCAGAAGAACCCGGCCCTGGACGCGCAGATGCGCGCGCGCTTCGAACGTTCGGTGCAACGCGCCATTGCAGGCGACCTGGATACCTGGACGGCCGAGCTTGAAGGTGAGCTGGCGCTGATCGTGCTGCTGGACCAGTTCACGCGCAACATCTGGCGCGATACCCCTGCTGCGTTCTCGGGCGACGCCAAGGCGCTGACGCATGCGCTTGGCCTGATCGACAGCGGCCAGTATCTGCGCCTGCCGCCGGTGCAGCGGGAATTCGTTTACCTGCCCCTGATGCACAGCGAGAACATCGACATCCAGGAACGCGCGGTCGCGCTGTACACGACCCTGGCGCAAGAACATCCGGCCTCGCAGAATTCGCTGGACTTTGCGATCCGCCACCGCGACATCATTGCAAGGTTCGGGCGCTTTCCCCATCGCAATGCGGTGCTGGCGCGGGGAAGCACGTCGCAAGAGCAGGCGTTTTTGAAGCAGCCGGGGTCGGGGTTTTAATTCGGCGCGCTTCGATTGTGTCTGGTTCGTAGAGACCAAAAAAACCTGCCGGGATCACCGGCAGGTTTTTTGTTTATTCAAGCAGCGCGGGGTACGCACTGCCAGGTATCGCTCACACTTCGACAGGCTCGTCCGCGGTCTCTTCATCAGCCGTGTTGGTGCTTTGCATGTGGCGATTGACCGCGCTCAGCACTGCCTTGAAGCTTGCCGTGACGATGTCGTGGTCGATGCCCACGCCAAAGCCCGTGGGCGAATCGCCAATGCGCAGCTCGACATAGCTGGCGGCCGATGCGTCGGCGCCGATGCCGATCGAATGCTCGTGGTAATCCATCACGCGGATCGGCAGGTCGAGCGCATTCACGAACGCGTCGATCGGGCCATTGCCGTTGCCGGACAAGGTGCGCGCCTGGCCTTCATAGATCACGTCAACGTCGACACGAATGCCGTCATCGGTACTGGCAATGCGGTGACGCACGAACTTGTACGGCACGGCAATATCCAGGTACTCGCGGCGGAAGATCGCGTACACGTCGGTGGCCGTGACTTCGCGGCCGGTCTCGTCCGTCACGCGCTGGATTGCGCGGCTGTATTCGATCTGCAAGCGGCGCGGCAAGTCCAGGCCATGTTCCTGCTGCAACAGGTAGGCCACGCCACCCTTGCCCGACTGGCTGTTCACGCGGATCACCGCATCGTAGCTGCGGCCCACGTCGGCCGGGTCGATCGGCAAGTACGGCACGTCCCAGATCGTGTCGGGCTTGCGCTGCGCAAAACCCTTCTTGATGGCGTCCTGGTGCGAACCCGAAAACGCCGTGAACACCAGATCGCCCACATAGGGATGGCGCGGGTGCACGGGCAACTGGTTGCAGTATTCAACGCAGCGGCGCACGTCATCGATGTCCGAGAAGTCGAGGCCGGGATGCACGCCCTGGCTGTACAGGTTCAAGGCAAGGGTGACGAGGTCGACGTTGCCGGTGCGCTCGCCGTTGCCGAACAGGCAGCCTTCAACGCGATCCGCGCCGGCCATCACGCCAAGTTCGGCGGCGGCGACCGCGGTGCCGCGGTCATTGTGCGGGTGCACGCTGAGCACGATGTGCTCGCGGTCGTTCAGGTTGCGGTGCATCCACTCGATCTGATCCGCGTACACATTGGGCGTCGCGCATTCGATGGTGGCAGGCAGGTTGAAGATGATCTTGCGGCCGGGGCCCACGCCCCATTCGGCCGACACGGCATCGCACACGTCCTTGGCGAAATCGAGTTCGGCGGAACTGAAGACTTCAGGGGAGTACTGATACACCCATTCCGTTTCCGGATGCTGCGCGGTCAATTCGCGGATCAGGCGTGTGCCGTCCAGGGCGATCTGCTTGACCTCGTCTTTCGACATGTTGAACACGATGCGGCGGAAGTCCGGCGCGATGGCGTTGTACATATGGACGATGACGCGGCGGGCGCCGATGACGGACTCGATCGACCGGCGGATCAGGTCTTCGCGGGACTGCGTCAACACCTCGACGGTCACGTCATCAGGAATGCGGTTTTCGTCGACGAGCTTGCGGATGAAGTCGAAGTCGGTCTGCGATGCCGAAGGAAAGCCGACTTCGATTTCCTTGAAACCGATATCGACGAGCTTTTCGAACAGACGCATCTTGCGCTCGGCGTTCATCGGCTCGATCAAGGACTGGTTGCCGTCACGCAAGTCCGTGCTCATCCAGATCGGCGGCGTCGTGATGCGTTTGTTCGGCCAGGTGCGTTCGGAAAAATCGTACGCGGGGAAAGGGCGGTATTTCGCCTCTGGGTTCTTCAACATGTAAGTCTCCTGCTAGGGGTGCGATCGGCTGGCGCTGGGTGCAGCTGAGTCGCTAGCTGTCTGATCGGTCAAACCGAGAGCGTGGCCGGGGGCTGCCGAACTACCACGGGACACTAGGCCCGGCAGCCGGTCGGTAGTAGCAGCGAGGAGATCAGGGCGATCGAGGCGACGGCCGACACGCGAATCGCACGGGCAGCCGCCATCGACGCTGGGCAGCGTGCGGCGGAAATGCTCGAGATGGCGTGGCAAGCGTGGGCCATGATGCGATTCGGAAGGGATGCTTTCTTGAAGGATCCGCAGCGCCGTGCGCAGCGGACAAGTCGTTAGTCAAACATAAATCCGGCCAAACTGCAAACGCGCGTGGGCCCATTACGACGCCAGCGGCTCGCTGCACAGGCCGGCCAGCAGGTCGCGCCACGCGGTCAGTTCGGGGTTGCCGGGTTTGCGGGCGCCGAACATCTGCACGATCAGGTCGCCGTTGGAGGCATAGACCTCGACCGACGTCACCCAGCCGTCTACCGTGGGCTTGTTGACGACCCAGGTCGATGCGATGGCGGTGGTGTTCAGGTGCAGGTTGAAGCGCGGATCGAGCACGTTGAACCAGGGCCCGGTCCGAAGCAGCTTTTCCACCGGGCCGGTGTGGATCTGCACGATGCCCTTGTTGCTGACGAACACCATGATCGGCAGTCCGCTGCCGGCGGCCCGTGTCAACACCGTTTCGGCCGTGTCGAGCGGCACCTGCTGCGCCAGGTCGGCGCCCGCCGCGCGCAAGGCGCCCAGACGCGTCGCCTTGAACTTGCGCAGCATCGGAAAGAAGTCGTGCGTGTCTTTCAATGCCTGCCAGGCGGCGCGCAATCCTTGCGGGTCGTTGACGGTGTCAACGTTGACGGCGGCATTGTTATCGTTGCCGCTGTCATCGTTGCCCTTGTCATCGTTGACGGTCGCAACCACCGGGTCGACGTCCGGCCACGAGGGCGACGGAGCGGCGAACCTCGCGACCAACGCGTCGTACGCTCCGGCGTCAGTGGCGTCGGTCACGTACACCTTGTGCACCGCGCCGCCATGGCGATCAAAGAACTGCAGGCTGCGGCGGCCGTTTTCGGTGACCGCGAAGGTGGTGCGCCAACTGTCGAAGAACACACGCAGATCGATGTCCGGACCGAGCACCAGTCCGACATGGCCATGGCCCAGCTGGATGTCTTCATACCGGCCATGGCGTTCGTGCACGCACGCGTCATTGCGCGACAGCGCCATCACTTCGCCCAGCGAGCCCAGCTCACCAAAAATCGCCTTGGGCGCACCGGCCAGCGGCACGGCGGACAGGCCTCCGCATTCCGCTGCCACCAGCTCCGCTTCGGACACACCCAGACGCGTCGCGCGATCCCGCGCACGCAACTTCGGCTCGGCCGCCGCCAGCGCATCGTGGCGGGCGCGCAGGTCGTCGCGGCGGGTAGAGAAGGTGGAGGATATGTCCATGAAAGTCCGGAAGGAAAAGAAGACTGCGGGGAAGTCCGGGCAGCGCTTTCAGCCAGGAACAGGAATGCTCATTCTAGCGGGCGCATCACTCTTTCAAGCTGTTGGGGCCGGATGATCAATGCAGTATCATTCTCCACATTGATGCGAAATTTGATGCATTAGCGCATCATTTCTGGAGTTGTGATGCGAACTACCGTGACGATCGACGATGCTCTGTACGCACAAGCGTTGGAAGTGGCAGATCCCGAAATGGATAAAGCGGACTTATTCCGCGAGGCTGTAGAGCTCTATGTTCGCGTTCGAGCAGGCAAGCGCCTCGCGGCCCTTGGCGGCAAGGCGCCAGACATGCAGGATGTAGAACGGCGCCGCGAACCGTCAAAACAACAGCCAAAACAATCATGAGCGTGCTTGTTGACACCTCAGTCTGGGTGGATCATTTCCGCAAGCACAATTCAACGCTGGAACTGCTGATGCTCCAGGATGACGTATTGACGCATCCCATGGTGATAGCCGAAATTGCTTGCGGCACGCCGCCGGCACCGCGACAGAAAACGCTTGCGGATCTGGACACGCTGCGTCAGGTTCGGCAGGCATCGGTCGCAGAAGTCAGAGACTTGATCGAACGCGATAGTCTGTTCGGCATGGGTTGCGGCTTCATCGATATCACGCTTGTCGCATCGACGTTGATTACCCCGAATGCGCGAGTATGGACCAAGGATCGTCGCCTGCTTGACTTGGCCGATCGTTACGGCGTCGCCTACCGACCTCGGGCGCACTGAAGCAGAGCGTTGGACCTGCACCTGCCTCCTGCTGCTGCACCCTGTTCACCCCGCGACCTGCGCCGCGTCCCGCTCGCGAAACAGCCACCCCAGCACGCACCACGCCACGCCGCTTACCGCCACGCCCGCGCCGAGCGCCACCGCCAGCTTCAGCGCGCTGCCATACACCAGCGGCACGAACCACCCGCTGACGGCCGAAAAGAACACCATCTGGATAAAGCCGAGGACCGACGCCGCCGTTCCCGCCAGTTCGGGAATACGGCGCAGGACGCGCAAGGTCATGCTTGGGATCGCGATCGACAGGCCGAACGAGAACAAGCCCAGCGGCAGCACCGCCCAGGGTACGGCGGGCACGTCAGCCAAGGCGGTATAGGTGATGTTGATGGCGCAGCTCAGCCCCATCATTGCGTAGGCCAGCCCGATCATCCGTGACGCAGACCAGCGCGACGCCATGCGTGCGGCCAGGAAGGATCCGCTCATCATGCCGACCACCAGCGGTATGAACAAATAGGCAAACGCTGTTTCCGGCAGCCGCAGCACCTGCGTCACGAAGTCGGGCGCGGCGCCGATCAGGAAGGCGAAACCCGCGAACAGCGTGCCGAATGCGATCGCCATGGCAACGAACTGCCTGTCCTTCAGTACACGTCCGTAATTGCGCAGCAGCACGCCCACCGCAAAACGCTGCCGCCGCGCGGGTGGCAAGGTTTCGGGCAAGCGCCACGCGCACAGCGCCGCACTGAGCGCGGCCAGAATCGCAAGCATGACGAAGATGCCGCGCCAGCCTGAATGCGACGCCACGTATCCACCGATGATGGGTGCGAAAGCGGGCGACACGCCGAACACCATGATGATGTACGACATGGTCTTTTGTGCGGTGGCGCCTTCATAACAATCGTTGACGATGGCCTGCCCGACCACCATGCCTGCGCCGGCCGACAGTCCTTGCAGCACGCGCCCGGTCAGCAGCCAGTTGAAGTCGATGCCGATTGCGGCAATGACGGAGCCTGCGGCATACACCAGCAGCGATGCCAGGATGACGCGGCGGCGGCCAAAGGAATCGGACAGCGTGCCATGCAGCAGGGTCATGAAGGCGTAGGCCACCATGTACATGCCCAGCGTCAGCTGCACGACATCGGGCGGCAGGCGAAAGTCGCGGCCTATCGCGCCAAAGGCGGGCAGGTAGGCATCGATCGACATCGGCCCCAGGCAGGCGAGCGCGCCCAGGATCAGGACCATGACGGAATAGCGGGGTAGTGCAGGGTGTGGCAAAACGGGCGCCTCAAGAGCGATAGCCGCGGGAAACGCCAAGGCGTCGTGCGCGGACGGGGTGACACGTTTGGGGACGACCAGTGGGCGGCGCAACGCTGAACGCACGCAGCCGGCCAGTGTATCGGATCGGCATGACACGCCCGTACACTCGCATCATGCTTACTTCCCGACAGCTTCGTTATTTCGTCGAGATCGTCGACGCTGGCAGCTTCAGTCTTGCGGCCGAACGCCTGTTCATTGCCCAGTCGGCGTTGAGCCGCCAGGTGCGTGACATGGAACAGGCGCTCAAGGTCACCTTGCTGGTCCGCGACCCGCGCGGATTGGACCTGACGCCCGCCGGCCGATCCCTATATGGCAACGCGCGGCGCATCCTGGCCGCGCTGGACGATGCTGCCGTCAGCGCCGTGCATGCCGAGCGCGGCACCGAAGGCACGGTCCACCTGTTGCATTCCAGTTCGGTTCCGCCGGGTCCCGCCTTGCTGGCTGCGATCGCGCGCCATGTCGACGCGCACCCGGGTGTGTCCATCGAGATCGCCACGGCATCGTCCGAGCACCAGGCACACGAGATCCACGAAGGCCGGGCTGACCTGGGCCTGGCGCGTGAGCCCATCTTGCGCAGGTATGCGGATCTTCAGTACACCCCGTTGTATCGCGAACCATTGATGGCCATCGTTCCCGACGCCCACCCGCTTGCGGCGCACCGCCGCTTGACGGTTTCCGCCCTGCGCGACGAGCGCTTCGTGGCGCTGGCGCACCAGGAACGGGGCGGGCTGGGCCATCGGGTGGCGGAGCTGTGCCGCGTGCACGGCTTTTCGCCGCAACCCGCGGCGGTGCGTTCGCGCAAGTGGTCGCAGCTGGCGCTGGTGGAAGCGGGTTTGGGTGTGGCCATTGTGCCGGCGTCGATGGCCAGGATGGCCCCGGCGGGCGTGAAGGCGATTGCGATCGCCGACGCCAACGCCGATTCCGGTGTGCTGGCCATCTGCCGGCAGGATGCAACCGCCATCACGCGGCGGCTTGCGGACGCACTGGTGGCGGCGCACACGGTTACCGGTGCGCCTTCGGACTAGCGTGCCGGCGCTTGCGCTGACGAGTCATCGCACATTGCGATAGGCCCGCGCCTTATTTGGCATTGGCCGGCATCGAACGCGATCGCTACATTGACGAACCCGATTCGTACGATGTTCGTCCATGCCCGACCTGCACAGCCTGCCCGACCTGCTCCCTCTTCCGCCCCTCGCGTTGTTGACCGTCTGCTCGGGCGTCCTCATCGCCTACATCATTTTCGGCATCGCCGGCTTTGGCACGGCGCTGGTTGCCGGGCCGGTCCTGGCCAACTGGTTGCCCTTGTCCACCATCGTGCCGCTGCTGGCGCTGCTCGACTTCGCGGCTGCGTGTGTCAACGTGGCACGCGACCGGCAGGCGGCGGACCGGAGCGAGCTTGGCCGGCTCGTCCCCGCCATGCTGGCAGGCAGCGCAGTCGGCGCGGCCATCCTGCTGTTGGGCCGCCCCGCGCCGCTGCAAGGTGCGCTGGGCCTGTTCGCACTGGCTTACGGGGTCTATGCCGCGATCGGCTGGCGGCCCCCGCCACCTTCAGCCCGCGCGCGGCCCTGCCCTTCGGGTTGGTGGGCGGAGTCTGCTCGGCCCTGTTCGGCAGCGGCGGTTTTGTGTACGCCATCTATCTTGGCGGCCGTATCGCGTCGCCCGATCGCCAACGCGTCACGCAATCCACGTTGATTGGTTTGAGCACGCTCACCCGGCTGACGCTGTTCCTGCTCGCCGGCGTCTATGCCGATCGGCAGCTGCTATTGCTGGCCTTGGGCCTTGCACCGGCCATGCTGATCGGCACGGCGATAGGCCGGCGCATCACGCTATCCCTGCCAAAAGCAAAGTTCCTGCGAATGGTCAGCATCATCGTTGCCGCGTCGGGCGCAGCATTGATCTGGCGGTATGTGGCCTGGTGACACCAGTCGTTGTATATTGTCGAACATAACGAAACCGCTTGGGACTTTCCGATGCCTACCCGCCCGATACCGCGTTGCCTGTGCGTCCTTACCCTTTTTGCGGCAGGGCTGTCCGCCGCACGGGCGGCCGACGTTCAGGTCGCGGTGGCGGCCAATTTCACGGCGCCGATGCGGGCCATTGCCGCGGATTTCGAAAAAGCGACGGGGCACAAGGTCGTGGCCGCCTTTGGTGCGACCGGGCAGTTCTACGCGCAGATCCGCAATGGCGCGCCGTTCGACGTGTTCCTGGCGGCCGATGACACCACGCCCGAAAAGCTCGACAAGGAAGGCCTGACGGTTGCCGGCTCACGCTTCACTTATGCCACGGGCGCCCTCGCTCTCTGGTCGGCCAGGTCCGGCTACGTGGACGCGAATGGCGATGTGCTCAAGGCCAATCAGTTTGCGCATCTTGCGATCGCCAATCCCAAGACCGCGCCGTATGGCCTGGCGGCCACGCAAGTGCTGGACAAGCTTGGCCTTACGCAGGCCGTCGCCACCAGGATCGTTGAAGGCCAGAGCATTGCGCAGGCGCACCAGTTCGTGTCGACCGGCAATGCCGAACTCGGTTTCGTTGCGCTCTCGCAGATCTTCAAAGATGGGGTGATCACCAGCGGGTCGGCCTGGAAAGTGCCTGCATCGATGCATGATCCCATCCGGCAGGACGCCGTCCTTCTGGCCAAGGGCAAAGACAATCCCGCCGCGCGCGCGTTGATCGACTATCTGAAAGGTCCGGCCGCCGCGGCGGTGATCCGCGCGTACGGCTACCAGAACTGAGTGCGCCTCGGCATGCCCCTCGACGCCTCCGACCTGTCCGCGATCTGGCTGACGATCCAGCTTGCCGGACTCACCACGGTCCTGCTTCTGCTGGTCGGTACGCCTGTCGCATGGTGGTTGTCGCGCACGCGGTCGGCGTGGAAGGGGCCCATCGGCGCCATCGTGGCCTTGCCCCTGGTGTTGCCGCCTACCGTGATCGGCTTCTATCTGCTGGTGGTGATGGGGCCGAACGGACCGCTCGGGCAGCTGACGCAGCAGCTTGGCCTGGGCACGCTGTCGTTCAGCTTTGCGGGCCTGGTGGTGGGGTCGGTGTTCTATTCGCTGCCGTTCGTGGTGCAGCCTTTGCAGAACGCATTCGAGGCAATCGGCCCACGTCCGCTTGAAGCGGCCGCCACTTTGCGGGCCAGTCCATGGGACACCTTCATCACCGTCGTATTGCCCTTGGCGCGGCCGGGGTTCATCACCGCGGCCATTCTGGGCTTTGCGCACACGGTCGGCGAATTTGGCGTGGTACTGATGATAGGCGGCAACATTCCGGGCAAGACCCGGGTGGTGTCGACACAGATCTATTCGCACGTCGAAGCGATGGAATACGCGCAGGCGCATTGGCTGGCGGGCGGGATGCTGGTCTTTTCGTTCGCCATCCTGTTGCTGCTGTACGCCCGCCGGCGGCATGCGCCGTTCCATCCATGATCGACGCGCGGTTCCACCTCAGGTACGACGGCTTCACACTGGATGTGCAGCTGGCCTTGCCGGGTCGCGGCGTGACTGCCTTGTTCGGGCCATCGGGATCGGGCAAGACCACCGTGCTCCGCTGCCTGGCGGGCCTGGAAACGCCGTCGGAAGGGCATTTGCGCGTCGCTGGCGAGACGTGGCTGGACACCTCGCGCGGCGTCACGCTGCCCACGCATCGACGGCCCATCGGCTATGTGTTCCAGGAAGCCAGCCTGTTTCCTCATCTGGATGTGCGGGCGAATCTTGCGTTTGGCTTGAAGCGGATCGCCAGGGCGGAACGCCGCGTCAGGCTGGAAGAGGCGGCCGCCATGCTGGGAATCGGGCATCTGCTTGACCGCGCACCGGACCGATTGTCGGGCGGGGAACGTCAGCGGGTGGGTATCGCGCGCGCCTTGTTGACCAGTCCGCGCCTGCTGCTGATGGACGAACCGCTGGCTGCGCTGGACACGCAGCGCAAGCAGGAGATCCTGCCCTACCTGCAACGCCTGCATGACGAGCTAGACATCCCGGTCGTGTATGTCACCCACTCGCCAGACGAAGTCGCGCGGCTGGCAGATCATCTGGTGCTGCTGGAAGACGGCGGCGTGCTGGCCAGCGGCACCATTGGCGATCTGTTGTCGCGTGTGGATCTGCCGCCTGCCATGGGCGATGACGCGTCGGTGGTGGTAGACGGCGTGGTGACGCATTACGATCCGGCCTACCAGCTGGTGACGGTAGCACTGCCCGGCAGCACGTCGACCTTCCGCGTCGTGCGGCCGCCGATGGTCATCGGTCAGCGAGCGCGGCTGGTCGTGATGGCACGGGATGTCAGCATCTCGCTCACGCCTCAGCAGGACGGCAGCATACTGAACGTATTGCCGGTGACGGTGGCCGAAGTCGCGCCCGGCGCGTCGACGGCCCAGCGGTTGCTGAGACTGGATGCCGACGGCACTCCGTTGCTGGCCCGGATCACGCAGTATTCGTGCGACCGGCTGGCCCTGGCGCCCGGCATGCGGGCGTGGGCCCAGGTCAAGGCGGTGTCGCTGCTGGCGTGATCACGGCTTGAACAGGTCCGCCAGGCTGCGGATCTCGTTTTGCGCGGCGGCGTAGGCCCGCGCTTCAATGTCCCGATACAACTGGATCAATGCGGCGCCTGCCGGCGTGACCACACTACGTCCGCCCGCCTTGCCGCCGTGCTCGGACGCGGTCGCGGGCGACTTCAAGGACTGGTTCATTTCTTCGACCAGCATCCACGCGCGCCGGTACGACATGTTCAGGCTGCGCGCGGCGGCGGAGATCGAACCGTGTTCGGCAATGGCTTCCAGCAACGCGACCTTGCCGGGTCCAAGTGCAACCGTGTCCCCCTTGCGCACGCGCATGCGGAAACGCACGTCGACCGGAAGCGATTCGGAATCCGGGGAAAGTAAAGAAGAAGGTGGCGGAGCAGGAAGGTCGGACATCGGCAAGCACTCGCAAGAACGGGGTCGCACGACACGCGATGCGGCGGCGTGCCTTGCGACCCCGTACCTTGTTCACCGCGTGCCTTGCATGCCCCTATCGGGCCGATGTTACCCGAGCCCGCTGCAGCACGCCCTACTTCAGCACGTCCGTCAGCCAGGCCGCGCAATCGCGCGACCCTTCAATCGGCCAGTCGACATTGACGGTCGTGTCGCCACGGCGAAGTTCCACGTGGATGAACGGGCCGCCCGCCGCGGTACCGGACGTTGCAGCCGCGGCGTTCTTGCCGCGCAGCAGCCGGGTCCACCAGTTGCCATCGTCAACGACCGCGCGGGACGCATGCTGGCCGTCGACCGTGGCGCGCAAGGTGGATGCGGTGGCCGAGTGCGGGGGAACCGTAGCCGAATGCGCCCCGGGCGCCGAGCCGTCTTCCGCCGCCACGGTCGTTGCCGTATCCGCCGCACCCACCGCCGCGGACGTCGCCTCGGCCGGCGTGCCCAACGCCTTGGCAGGCGGAGACTTCACTTGCGAAGGCGTCGACGCACCGCCCGACACCACGCTTTCCGGCCCGGCCACCCCATTCAAACGATTCACCAGGTTCTGCCCGAACTCATCCCACATCCGGTCGGCCTTGGTCTTCATCACGCTCAGCCCGAACGAGCCCAGGCGGCCCAGCACATCCACCTTCACCTTGATGCGCAGTTCGGTCTTGCCGTCATCCAGCGCGGTCAGGAAGATCTCGCTCTGTTGTTTCAGCGAACTCGCCACCGACGCGTCTTCGCCCGTGCCTTCGGTGCGCAGATAGTTGGGAGCGCGCTGCTCGACGATTTTGGTATTGAGCTTGAACTTCGCGCTGATGAAGCTGATCTTGACGTGGATCACCGCGATGTACTCGACATCGCTTACTACCTGGATCGACTTCATGCCGGGCACGCAGCCGCCCATCACGTTCGGGTCGAGCAACATGCTCCAGACGCGGTCTGCCGGCGCGTCGACCACCAATACTTTTTCAATTTCCACGCATGTTCTCCGCAGCGTTAAGGATGGACTCGACGATCTGGGTGTACCCGGTACAGCGGCAGAGATTGCCGCTCAGTCCTTCGCGCACGTCGTGCTCGGTCGGGTCGAGATTCCTGGCCAGCATGTGGCAGGCCGTCATGATCATGCCCGGCGTGCAATAGCCGCACTGCAGGCCGCCGCATTGCATGAAGCTTTCCTGCAGCGGATGCAGCACATCGCCCTTGGCCAGGCCTTCGATGGTAGTGATGCTGCGGCCATTGGCCTGCACCGCCAGCGACAGGCAGGACTTCACCACGTCGCCGTCGAGCAGCACCGAACATGCGCCGCAGGTGCCGGTTTCGCAGCCGCGCTTGGTGCCGGTCAGGTTCAGGTCATCGCGCAGCAGGTCCGACAACATCCGGCGCGCGGGTACTTCGACCTGCTGTGTGTCGCCGTTCACGGTGACCTCGATCAGGTGTTTGCTCATACTGTCTCCTTGTCATGCAGGACCACACCGAACGCACCTGCCAGCGTGCGCCGCATGACCACGCGCACCATGTCGCGGCGGAAGTCCGCCCCGCCGCGCTGGTCGGAAATCGGATCGATGTCCGCCGCAACGATGTCGGCGGCCTGGCGCACGACATCGGCAGTGACCGTCTTGCCGGTCAGGTACGCTTCGGCGCGTGGCACCCGGCATGGCACGGGCGTGGACGCGCCCACCACCACGCGCAGGTCGGCGTAGCCAGCGCCATCACGACGGCTTGCCACGGCAACGTTGACCAGCGGCCGATGTTCGGCCGCCGTGCGCAGATAGCGCGTGTAGCGGCCGGCAAAACCGGCCGGCAACACAGGAACGCGGATCTCGACCACGATCTCGTCGGGTTCGAGCGCGGTCACGTAGTAATCGACCAGGAATGCTTCCATCGACAGCACGCGTTCACCGCGCACGCTGCCCAGCACGACTTGCGCGTCCAGCGCCATCAGGCAGGTTGGCGGATCGGTTGCCGGATCGGCGTAGCACAGGTTGCCGCCCAACGTCCCCTGGTGACGCACCTGAGGATTGGCCAGCCGCGCCGCCATCGACGCCAGCATCGGATAGTGTTGGCTGACGACGGGCGAGTCCGCCACGTCGATATGCCGGGACAGCGCGCCAATGCGCAGCCCCTGCCGCGGATCGAAGCGGATGCCGCGCAGGGCCTCCACCTTCGCCACTGAAATGACGTGGGTCGGCATCAGCATGCGCTGGCGCATGGCCAGCATCAGTGCCGATCCGCCGGCCATGACGCGGCAGTCCTCGCCCAGATCGGCCAGCAGGCGGCTTGCCTCTTCCACACTCGTGGGTTCCAGGAATTCGAAATCACGCATGGGCGTTGTCTCCTGCGGCGGCCTGCCGGGCACGCAGGCCGGCCAGCACTTTTTCGGGTGTGATCGGCAGGTCCGTGATCCGTACGCCGATCGCATCGAACACGGCGTTGGCAATGGCGGGCGCGCCCGGCAGGATCGCCGTTTCGCTTGCGCCCTTGGCGCCGTACGGGCCATTCGGATCGTTGGATTCAACCAGCCCGGTGCGCAGCATGGGCACGGCGTCGGCCGTGGGCATGGTGTAGTCGGCAAAGTTGCCGTTCATCAGCCGGCCGTTTTCCAGCTGCAGTTCTTCGTAGAGCGCCCAGCCCATGGCCTGCACGGATGCGCCGTTGGTCTGACCATGGATCGCCATGGGATTCAAGGCCTTGCCGCAATCGTCGGACACGAAGCTGTCGATGACGGTGACTCGACCTGTTTCGGTGTCCACTTCGACCTCGACAGCCTGCGCGGCAAACGAATGCGCAGGCGCCACGTTGCCATGCACGTCGGCATGCATTTCCGTCTTGGCGTCCCAGGTCGCGCTGACCTGCAAGCCCTCGCCATCATGACGCCAGATGTGCAACGCGGCGATTTGCGCCAGCGTTGCCGACTTCTCGGGTTGCGTGCGGATGCGGATGGCGCCATCCACGATCTCGAGCTGATCGGCCGTCGTCTTCAACGTCGTGGCTGCGAGCTCGAACAACTTCTCGCGGGCCGCCCGCGCCGCCAATATCGCGGCGTTGCCGGCCGCCATCGTCACGCGGGACGCCAGCGAGCCAATGGCATAGGGCGACAGATCGGTGTCAGGCGCAACGACATGCACCGACGCAAGCGGCACGTTCAGTTCGTGCGCGACGACCTGGCTGAGCATGGTCATCGCACCTTGTCCCATGTCTGCTTCGGCGCTGTGGACCATGATGCGGCCGTCTTCATTGACCTTCAGCATGACGGTGGACCCGTCCCAGTTGCCGATCGTCCGATTGCCGCTGACGTGCATGGCGGCCGCGATCCCCACGCCTCGGCGCAGAATGCCCGGCGACCGCGGTGCGGCGCGTTTGGACTTCCACTGGATCGCGTCGGCGCACTGGTCCAGGCATTCCTTCAAGCCGGTGCTGCCGATCTTCCACCCGTGGATCGATACCTCGCCGGCGCCGATCGCATTGCGCTTGTGGATGTCTATCGGGTCGAGATTCAACGCGCGCGCCATGGTGTCGATGTGGCTGTTCAGCGCGAATTGCATTTGCGAGCCGCCAAAGCCCCGGAATGCGCCGTGTGGCGGGTTGTTCGTATAGACCAACGTGGCCTGCGATCGGACGTTCGTAAGCCGATGCATGTTGTCGCTGCGCATGGCGGTCACGTGCATGATCTCTGCCGAGAGTCCGCTATAGGCCCCACACTCGGCAACGACGCGCAGGTCTTTGGCAACGATGGTGCCGTCGCGCGACATGCCCAGCTTCAGCGTCAGGACCTCGGGCACGCTCGAGCAGCACGCCAGGAAATCTTCAAGCCGGTTGTTCACCAGACGCACCGGCTTGCCCGTGCGCAACGCCAGCAGCCCCGCCAGCAGGTTGTTGGCGTCCTCAACGATCTTGCCGCCGAAACCGCCACCGGTCGTCGCCTGGTGCACACGGATCTGGGACACCGGGATTTCCAGCGCCATGGACAGGCGCGCGCGGGCCAGAAAGGCCGACTGGGTCGAAGTCCAGACCTCCAGCCGGCCATCGGCGTCGATGGTGGCGACCGTCGCCATCGGTTCCAGGTAGCCCGGATATTGGGCGTGGCAACGATAGGTCGCCTCGTGCACCAGATCGGCGGACGCAAAGGCCGCGTCCACGTCGCCGTGTTCGATCCGGATTTCGTGCGACACGTTGTTGCGCCCGTCGTGAACGCCGGGCGCGTCTTCATCCAGGCCCTCTTCGGGCGTCAGGATCGCAGGCAGTTCTTCATACTCGACCAGGATCAGATCGAGCGCATCGCGTGCGATCTCTTCCGTGATCGCGGCGACCGCAGCCACTTCCTCGCCCGCGAAGCGCACCTTGCCCTCGGCCAGGATGCGGCGTTCCTTGTGATGCACGCCCCACTTCGCGCGGGGCGCATCGGCGCCCGTCAGCACGGCCTTGACGCCCGGCAAGGCCAGCGCCGCCGACACGTCGATGCTGACGATGCGCGCATGGGGATACGGACTGCGCAGGACTTTGCCGTGCAGCATGCCGGCGATTTTCAGGTCGCCGGCATACATCGCGCGACCCAGTACTTTCGATCGCGCCGTCACTTGCGGGACGGCGGTACCGATCGTGGATACCTTCATCCTGGTCTCCTTCTTCTTGTCAGGCAGTGCTCTTACTCGGCAGTGATGCCGAGGTCCTTGATGATCTTGCCCATGACGTCATAGTCGGATGCATTGGTCTTGCCCAGCACCGACGGCGCGCCGCCGGCCGGCAATGCGCCGAACACCGCCAGCTTCGTCACGACTTCCGGCTGCTTCACGATTTCGTTCAGGTGGCTGTTCAAAAGGTTGACGATGTCAACTGGTGTGCCTTTGGGCGCAAAGAAGCCGTTCCACGCGCCAACGATCACGTCCTTGTAGCCAAGTTCGACCAGCGTGGGCACGTTCGGGGCCAGCGGCGTGCGCTTCGCATCGCCAATGGCCAGCGGCACCAGGCGGCCGTTCGCCAGGTATTGCGACACGGCGCCGATGGTCACCCAGGCCGTGTTCACATGGCCCGCGACCACGTCGGTCACCGACGGACCCACGCCGCGATACGGCACGTGCTGGATCTTGACGCCGGCGCTGCGGTTCAGCCATTCGGCGACCACGTGCATGGGCGAACCGGCGCCCGGGCTGGCGTAGGTCACCGGCTTGCCGCCCTTGGCGGTCGCGATCATTTCAGGAATGGTCTTGAAGCCGGCATTCGGATTGGCCACCAGGATCAGCGGCTGCGTCGCGGTCTGGATGATCGGCTCGAAGCCGTTCAGCACGTCATAGCTCGCGCTGGGCGCCAGGCGCAGCACCATGGGTGCGGTCGTGAACGGATTGGGCGTGAACAGCAGCGTGTAGCCATCGGCCGGCGCGCGGCTGACGAAGGAGTTGCCCAGCACGCCACCGGCGCCGCCCTTGTTCTCGACCACCACGGTCTGCTTCAGGCGCTCGCTCAGCTTTTCGGCAAAGAGGCGCGCGATGGCGTCGGTGTCGCCGCCCGGGGGTACGACACGATCACGGTAATCGGTTTGACGGGGTAGTTCGCGGCGGCGGCATGGGCAGTGCCCAGGCCCAGCGAACACGACAACGCCATGGCGGCGGCAAGGATCTGGCGGCGATTCACATTCATCACGGTGCTCCGAGGGGCGGCGGCGGGGCTTGCGGCGACATTGCATCCGCAACGGCAAGCCCATGGGGTTCACGAATCAAAGTGGGTGGCGTGCCGCCAAGCACAGCACGGACGCGGCTTGGTGGAACGGCGAGATCATGCGCCATTATTGTTGATGCATCAACAAGAAATTTCCCGTGGATGACATGACCTCGCATTGGCCGCAGACTGCGCACCGTCACGGCGCGCGGCGTGCGCCGCCCTATGGAATAATCGCTTGCCGATACGCCCCACGCTGGGGCATCCCACCTGCCCTCATGCCAGCCAAGAAACCGTCGCCGCCTCCCGCACCTTCCGCCCATCCTGTTTCGGCCGATGACCATCCCTGGGTCGATCTGGGCGAAGACGGCGCCGGCCTGACCGTCGATAACTTCATCACCACGCTGGTGGTTCGCACCGCCAACGCACTGCGCCGCACGGTCACCCTTCCCTACGCCGAAAGCTTCGATCTGACCATGGCCGAATGGCGCATGCTCTCGGTCCTGGCCGAAGCCGGGTCCCTGCCATTCTCCGAAATGGTGCGCCTGTCGGCGACCGACAAGTCCCTGGTCAGCCGCACCCTGCGCCTGTTGGAAACGCGCAACCTTGTCGCGCTTGAAGCCGTCAATGGGTCCTATCGGCAAGGCCTGGAATGCCGCATGACCGATGCGGGCGCCGAGCTGTACAGAAAGTCGATGCCCATTGCACAAAAGGCGCAAGCCGACATGATCCGTGTACTGACGAACAACGAACGCAAGGTGCTCTACCGGACGCTGCAGAAGTTGCGCCACGCCTGCGGCGACGACGAACTCGACCACCGCGAGAAATAGACGACATGGACATGCCGCTTGCGGTCATCATCGTGGGCGCCATCGTGGCGGGCTTCGTTCAGGGCCTGTCAGGCTTCGGCTTTGGCATGACTGCCATGGCCATCTGGGCATGGGTGCTCGACCCCCAGCTGGCCGCGGTGCTGTCTGTGTTCGGCGCGTTGACGGGCCAGGTGATCGCCGCCGTGACCGTGCGGCGTGGCTTCGACATGAAGCGCCTGCTGCCCTTCGTGATCGGCGGACTGGCCGGCATCCCGATCGGCGTCACGCTCTTGCCCCTGCTCGACCCGGTCATCTTCAAGGTCTTCCTGGGCGCATTGCTGGTGACGTGGTGCCCCGTGATGCTGCTGATCGGCCAGATCCCCCACGTCCGGCGCGGCGGCCGCATTGCCGATGGCGTGTCGGGCGCGCTGGGTGGGATCATGGGCGGCATCGGCGGCTTTACAGGCGTCATCCCGACGCTATGGTGCACCTTGCGCGGCTACCCGCGCGACGCGCAGCGCAGCATCATCCAGAACTTCAATCTCTCGATGCTGGCGGTGACGATGGCCACCTATCTGGCCAGCGGCATCGTCACCCGCGACATGTGGCCGGCGTTCGCGATCGTTGCGCCGGCCATGCTGATTCCGTCGCTGCTGGGGTCGAAGCTGTATATCGGGATCAGCGACGTGGCGTTCAAACGGGTGGTGCTGGGCCTGCTGACGGCGTCGGGCGTCGCCTTGCTGGCGTCGGCGTTGCCGCAGCTGCTGGCGCGGGGCTGAGGCTTGCCGCCGCGCAGTGTCGGAATCGACGCCTGAGACGTGACGTCGGCAGGCCGGCGGCTTTTGCCTCACACCTCCGAATAATTCCCCGTTCCGCCCGGCCACGCCGTCAGCACTTCATACCCGTCCTGCGTCACGGCCACCATGTGTTCCCACTGCGCGGACAGGGACCTGTCCTTTGTGACCACGGTCCATCCGTCCGACAGGGTCTTGGTGTCGCGCTTGCCCGCGTTCAACATCGGTTCGATCGTGAACACCATGCCGGGCTTCAGCTTCAGGCCCTGTCCACGCTGGCCGAAATGCAGCACCTGAGGCTCGTCATGGTAGACATCGCCAATGCCATGGCCACAGTACTCGCGCACCACGCTGAAGTGCTCCCGCTGCGCGACGGACTGGATGGCGTGGCCGACATCGCCCAGCGTCGCACCCGGCCTGACCTCGTGGATGGCCGCAACCAATGCCTCGTACGTCGTCTCGACCAGACGGCGCGCCAGGATGCTGGGCGTGCCGACGAAATACATCCGGCTGGTGTCGCCAAACCAGCCGTCTTTGTTGACCGCGACATCGATATTGACGATGTCCCCGTCCTTCAGGATTTTGTCGGGCGATGGAATGCCATGACACACCACCTGGTTCACTGAGGTCAGGATCGTTTTTGGATAGCCCTGGTAGCCGACGTTTGCCGGAATCGCGCCTTGTACATCCAGGATGTAGTCATGGCAGAGCGTATCGAGGCGTTCGGTGCTGACACCCGGCACGACGAAGGGCTCGATCATCGCCAACACGTCGGCCGCCAACCGCGCCGCGCGGCGCGACAGGGCAAGTTCTTCAGCGGTGCGGATGGGAGTGGGGCCCACCTTAGTGCCCCGCCGTTTTTGAAGCGGCCGTGGATGCCGTCTTGGACACTGCTGCCGGCAGACTGCCGGGCCCGGTGGGCGGGTCGGACACCGCCGCGGCAATGTCCAGCCCACCGGTCAATTCCGCCCGGATCAACATCTGACAGATGTCGCGGTAGTCCAGGTCCGGATGCATTTCGATCAACATGCCGACCCGCATCCAATGTTCCGCCTGCGCGTTGATCGACCTGCTGAGCGCGTTACCCGCCAGCCGCAAATTTTCGTGCATCAGGTCCGAGATTCTGACGATCCCCATGGCATGCCTATATATGAAACGTATATGCATTATATACAGGGCATGTCTCGCCCGGCGCCATATCCAAGAATCCTGACGAGATGCATCCATACGTAACGCCGTTGTATGCAAATGTCGACCCGTATATATATTTGCGAAAAACCGGGGCAAGACATGCCCCCCATTGCGGGAGACACCCGCTTGGAGGAGACGACGATGGCGATTCAACGTTGGGTCTTGAAGGCAATGGGGTGCGCGTTCGCTGTAGCGTCCAGCGCGGCGGCAGTCGCGCAGGACTACCCGAACAAGCCGGTTCATGTGGTCACGCCCTTCCCGCCCGGCGGTGCGGCCGATGTGGTGCTGCGCCTGGTCACGCAGCGGCTGACGGAAGCCTTCAAGACACCGTTCGTTGTCGACAACAAGGCAGGTGCGGGCGGCGCCATCGGGACTGAATACGTTGCCCGGGCCGCTGCCGATGGCTACACCCTGCTGCTGACCTCAAGCAGCACCATGTCGATCAACCCCCACCTTGGTCCCAAGTCACCTTACGACCCGTTCACGGACTTCACCCCGGTCATCTTCATTGGCTACTCGCCCAACGTGCTCGTCGTCACGGCGTCCGCGCCCATCAAGTCGGTTTCCGACCTGGTCGCGGCGGCCAAATCGTCTCCAGGAAAGTACAACTTCGGGTCCAACGGCATAGGCACGCTCAGCCACTTGACGGGCGAGCTGTTCAAGCAATCCGCGGGCATCAACCTGCTGCACGTTCCCTACAAAGGCGCGGCGCCCGCCGTTGCCGATACGGCCGGCGGACAAGTCACTGCCTTGTTCGCCGCCTATGCCAGCGTGAACAGCATGATGAAGTCGGGAAGGCTGCGCGCATTGGGCGTGACCAGCACCCAGCCCATCGCCATCGCGCCTGACTTGCCCACCATCGCGGCGTCGGGCTTGCCAGGCTTCGAATCGAATCAATGGTGGGGGCTGTACGGCCCGCGGGGCATGCCTGCCGACATCACGGCCCGGCTGAACGCCGAGATGAACAAGATTCTTGCGTCCCCCGAGAATCGGGCGCGTTTCGCCGAAGAGGCCATCGTGCTTGGCGGTGGCACGCCCGCGGATCTGACCGCCTACCTGCGCGCAGACTACGACAAGTGGGGCAAGGTCATCCGCGACGGCAACATCAAGGCCGAATGATGAGCATGCTCAATCCCGACACCATTGTTTCCGGCACGCCCGCCGTGACCGATACGCTTGGCCGCTTCGTCGCCACGCTGGCATGGCACGATGTGCCGCGTCACATCCGTGAGCTGATGCCCGTGTTGTTGATCGACATGTTCCGCGCGGCAGCCGCCGGCAAGGATCGCCCCTGGACCCATGCCGCGACCGCCCTGTATGGCGACCACGCGTCGGGCCGGCAAGCCCAGCTCTTTTTTCCGATACGCAGGTGGACGTATCCCGGGCGGCCTTCGTCAACGGCGTGGCGTGCGGCAGTCTGGACTGGGATGACTCGCACGTTGCCGCCATCATCCATCCGGGTGTCGTCATCTGGCCCGCCGCGCTGGCCATGGCCCAAGCCACAGGCGCCAATGGCCGCGATCTGTTGACCGCCGTGCTGGCGGGCTACGAAACCGCCATCCGTATCGGCATGGCCATCCAGCCCGAACACTCCCTGCGGGGGTTTCAAGGCACCCCCACCTGCGGGGTGTTCGGCGCCGCCGCAGCGTGTGCGCGCCTGTTGGGATTATCGGACGAAGGGTGCCGCAACGCCTTGGGCATTGCCGCCACGTTTGCTTGCGGGATCTCGCAGTTCTTTGTCTCAGGATCGGACATCAAACGGCTGCATGCGGGCAAGGCCGCGGCAAACGGCGTCGAAGCGGCGCTGCTGGCCCATGCCGGCCTGAGCGGTCCGCACGATGCCATCGAAGGCAAGCAGGGGTTTTCACGTGCGTTCTCGGATCGCTACGACCCGGCCACGTCGCTCGAGCGCTTGGGACAGCACTACCCCACCGAATGGATTTCCTTGAAGCCGCACGCCGGCAGCGTACGCATGCAGTCGGCGATCGAGGCGGCTGCCGTACTTGCGCGCCAAGGCGTCACCCTCGACCGCGTCGCAAGCATCGAGATCGGCGTTCATGGCGCCATGGTGGGCAAACTGACTGCGAACCAGCCGGTCGACAACCAGCAGGCACAACTCAGCACCCCGTTCGCGGTCGCAATGGCGATCGCCCTGGCGCCGTCGCGCAGCGGTCCACTGGCCTTGTCCATCGATGACTTCGAAGCCAGCATGAACGATGCGCGCATCCGCGACCTGTCGAGCCGCACGCAGTGCGTGGTCG
Source organism: Pigmentiphaga litoralis (assembly GCF_048632615.1). Taxonomy (GTDB): domain Bacteria; phylum Pseudomonadota; class Gammaproteobacteria; order Burkholderiales; family Burkholderiaceae_B; genus Pigmentiphaga; species Pigmentiphaga litoralis_B. The sequence continues at coordinate 2,882,114 of NZ_CP184479.1, read as the reverse complement.
ATGCCGACGTGGAACGGCTGACAACGGCCGAGGCCGTGCCGGCGCGTGTCATCTGCATCTTGAAAGACGGCAGCCGACATGAAGCCTTTATCGAACACCCCAAAGGGTGTCCGCAAAACCCCATGACGGCCGACGAAGTCGGCGCCCGCTTCCTGACGATCGCCGGCCCGGTGCTCGGCGACGCGGCATGCCGCGACTGGCTGGCCCATGCACGCCGCATCGAGCACCTGCCCGACGTGTCCGCCCTGTTCACCCTGCGCCACTGAATTGGAGTCTGCATGACGATCGCGTCCCCGGTGTCTCTCGGCCCGACACGGCAAGTCGCCGAATTTGCCGCTGACCTGGACTACCGCCACCTCCCTGCCGATGTGCAGGCTGCGCTGCAGGCCTGCCTGCTCGACTATCTGCGCGTCGCATCGGTTGGCGAACGTATGGGATGGAGCGACTGGGCGCGCACGTATGCGCAGCACACGGCAGGCCCGGGCCACGCACCGGTCCTGTTCGCATCGGCCCCCGCTGATCCCGTCAGCGCCGCTTTCATGAACACCGTGTATGCCGGCAGTCTGGATGCGGACGACGTGCATGTCGGCGCCATGCTGCACCCGGGATGTATCGTGTTTTCGGCGGCGCTGGCTATCGGTCAGGCGCATCACCTGCCAGGCGGCCGGGTCCTGGCCGCCGTCGCGGCGGGCTACGAAGCAATGATCCGCATCGCACTGGCCATTCAACCCAGCCACTTCAAGCGCGGCTTCCAAAGCACGTCCACATGCGGGGTATTTGGCGCGGCGGTCGCGGCGTCCGCCCTGCTGTCGAAGGGTGCCGATCGGGCCACCCGCATCGCCGAATCGATAGGCATCGGGGCGTCGTTCTGCGGCGGGCTCACCCAGTTCTACCATTCCGGTTCGACCGTCAAGCGCATCCATGCCGCGCAGGCCGCGAGTTCTGGCGTGCGGGCCGCCATGCTGGTCGACAGCGGCTTTTCGGGACCCGTGGACATCCTTGAAGGCCAGGACGGTTTTGCTCGTGCCTATGCCGATGCCAACGACTTCACGCACATCAGCAACGGACTAGGCCGCGACTTCCGTTTGCTCGAAGTCGCCATCAAGCCGCATGCGTGCAGCGCGCGAGTGCAGTCCGCCATCGAAGCCGCCAGCACCGTATGCCGCGAGCACGGCATTTCCACGGATCGTATTCGACGGGTGCAACTTGGCATTCCCAAAGTGATCCAGGGCCGGCTGACCTCCAACCAGCCGGGCGACCTGCAGGCGGCCCAGATGAGCGCGCCCTTCAGCGTTGCCCTTGCCATGTACCAGCCAGCCGGGCCGGCCGCCGCATTGAATGTCGATGACTTCGAAGCTGGACTGGCAAATCCTTCGGTAATGTCCCTGACCGCCCGCGTCGAGTGCGTGGTCGACCCGGAGGTCGAGCGCACCAGCACCATTGAGTCGGTCAGCGCGCGGGTCACCGTCATGCTTGACGATGGCAAGGACTATTCGGCCTTCGTGCTTGCCCCGAAAGGCAGCGCATCGCGCCCATTTTCAATGGCGGATCATGAAGCACGAGCGCGGGCGGAACTGGGCAAGCGGTATCCGGCGGACGCCCTCGATACCCTGATGGCATTGCTGGACGGGCTGGCAGAGATGAACGATGTGAGCCGCCTCGCGCCTCACCTTGCCTGACCGCGTCGGCCGGCGCCGACTGCCCAGCCGGCGTGCTTCGGGCGCCGGAGCAGTGCAAAAGCAAAAATGCCGGTTTTTTGCCACATCTGCCGCATGACGGACAGCGACGGCAGATGTGGCAGATTTCGGGAAAATTTGATTTTTAACCTGGGTCGGTGTGAGTCGACGCGGCATCCACGCTGTCTGCGAAACACCTCTGGAATAACGCGACAGCCGGAAGTTGCGCCGCCGATTGGCGAGTGATCAATCCCACCTGCATTGGCGAAATCTTCAAGCGGATATCGACGATCCGCACCAATCCGAGTGCTGCCTGGCGTTCAGCCGCACGGCGCGGCGTGACGGTCAACAACTGCGAATTGGCGACCAGCGACAGACTCTGGATATAGGTTGCTGCCTCCACGACGGGAGCCGGCAGGCGTGGAAGGCGCATTGCGGGTTCACTTGATCGCGCGCTGGCCTGGCAAGGTCGCTGCCGGCATTGTCAGCAACGACATTCTGCATGTGGTCGACCTGTTCCCGACCCTGTCCCGCATTGCAGGCGCAGCGCTGCCTGATGACCGCATCATCGACGGCATCGACCAGTTGGACTTCCTGCTGGGCCGGCAACCCACATCCCGGCGCGAAGGCTTCGTCTACTACATCAAGACGGAACCGCGCGCGGCAAAGTGGCGGGACTGGAAAGAGCCTGCGCGACCTTCCTTCCGTGCCGCCGGGGCGCCCTACGAAGCGGTGGAATCCGCGTACGGCGCAGGTGGTCGCTCGCGCGATCTGCCGAGTCGATCCGGATATCGCGTTGATCATGGCTGAAGCCAATGAGTGCGCAAGAGTAGCAATGGATTGCGGGATGCAAGTGGCGATCGCGACCGGTCACGCCCGTCGCGCGTAATGCGCCACCTTCTCCTCATCCACTTCGAACCCGAATCCCGGGCCGGTCGGCACGACCAGTTCGAAATCCTCGTACACCACACTGCCGACGGCAATGTCGTCCGTCAGCAGCTGCGGACCAAACAATTGGCAGCCCCACGCCAGCCGGGCGACCGACGCGAACACCTGAGCGGATGCCGACGTGCCGATGGCGCCCTCGATCATCGTGCCGCCGAACAAGGAAATACCGGCGGCCTCGGCGATCGCCGCCACCTGACGGGTGCGGGCGATGCCGCCGTGTTTGGTCAGCTTGATCGAGAATGCGTCCGCCCCGCCGTGGCGGGCGTAGGCCAATGCCTCATCCGGCGTGGCGACGGCTTCGTCAGCCATGATGGGCACGGCGAAGCGCTCGGCCAGGCGTTGCATGGCTGGCAGATTCCACCGTGGAACAGGCTGTTCGATGGCGTCGATGCCGCCGTCTTGAAGACGCTCGATGCCCCAGCTGGCAGTGGATTCATCCCACCCCTGATTGACGTCGACGCGCACGCTGGCGCGATCGCCCAATGCTCGCTTGATCGCCAGCGCACGATCCACGTTTTCGGCGGGATCGCCATGGCCGATCTTGACCAGGAAGAGGCGATGCGTGCGTGCGGCCAGCCTGGCTTCGGCCTCGTCCACATCCTTGGTGATCTCGCCGTTGCCCAGTACCCACAGCACCGGCAACCGTGCCCTGACAAGGCCTCCCAGCAAGCTCGATACGGGCACACCAAGGATGCGAGCGCTGACGTCGTGGCAGGCCATCTCGATGCCGGCTTTGGCATAGGCATTGCCTTTGATGGCCTGGTCCATGCGATGCAGCAGACTGCCGATGTTGCGCGGATCCTGGCCCAGCAGATGCGGCGCCAGCACATGGTCGATGGTGGCCTTGACCGCCTCGGGCGACTCTTCGCCGTAGTGCGGGATGATGGCGATCTCGCCAATGCCCATGGCCCCGTCGCTGGTGCGCAACCGGACGAGCACTAGTGAATGCCGGTGGATGGTGGCCATGGCCAGTTTGTGCGGCCGCGCGACCGGCAGGTCGACGATCACGGTCGTCAGGGAATCGATTTTCATGAAGTCTTGTCAGGTCAGGTGGCGCCGGGCGAAGGCAGGTGGCACTGGCCTGCAACATAGGCCTTGCGCCAGCGTGTCAGGCGGACCTCCCGGAACAGGTCGCCCTGGTGGAAGGGGTCGGACGTAATGAAACGTTGTGCTTCGTCGCGATCGTCGGTGTCCAGGATGTAGATGCCTCCACCGGCATCCCGGCCGTCATCGTGCAGCTTGGCGCCGCAAGCCAGCAGGCGCGCGCTGTGCCGGGCCAGAAAGGCCAGATGTGCTGGACGCAGTTCCTGACGCCGCTGTTGATGGTCGGGCTTGTCCCAGGTTTCGATGTGGAAGGGCATGATTACTCCGCTTGGAGGCCAATGGCGTTGGCCAGCTCTCGGTGGACGGCAAGCTGGCGTGCGACCAGCGCACCCAGCGCCTGGGGCGTTGACGGCGTCAGCGCAAATTCCTGCTGCGCCATTTTCTGCAGCACGTCGGGCTGCTTCATGGCGTCGGCAAACTCTCGGTTGAGCCGGGCAACGACGTCGACCGGCATCTTTGCGGGTCCGAACAGACCGGCCCAGGGCGCCAGCGAGAAATCCGGAAAGCCGGACTCCTGCACCGTGGGCACCTCGGGCAGCACAAAGCTGCGTTTCGGGATGATGGTAGCGAGCGCTTTCAGCCGGCCCGACTGCACCTGCGGCACGCCGGTCCCGGCGGTCGCCACCATGACGTCAACCCGCTTGCCGACCAGGTCCGCAATGCCGGGAGGTTCGCCCTTGTACGGCACGTTCACCATGTCCAGCTTGGCGTTCAAGGCGACATAGGCAAAGGCCAGTTGCCCGGTCACGTTGCCCGACGCATAGCTCAGCTTGCCGGGGCGCGCCCTGGCGTAGTCCACGAGCTCGGGCAACGTGCGCACCGGCACTCCTGCATTGACGTAGACCATGAAGGTGTAGCGGCCCACGTCGCTGATTGGCGTGAAGTCCGTCACCGGGTCGTAAGGCACCGACTTGCGTAACACTGGCACGCCCGACATGGGGCTGTTGGTGGCCAGCAGCAGCGTGTAGCCGTCAGCTGGCGCGCGCTGCACTTCCTGCGCCGCGATCGCTCCGTCGGCGCCGGGCTTGTTCTCCACGACAATCGGCTGGCCCAACTTCGCGCCGACTTTCTCGGCCAGGACGCGAGCGATCACGTCCGTTGACGAACCGGCGGGAAAGTGGACCAGCAGGCGTACGGGCCGGGTTGGATAGTCAGCGGCCACTGCGCTTGAAACGCACACCAGCCCTGTGACGCCCGCAGCAATCAGTTTTTTCATGTGGTGTCTCCTCGTTATGGACGCTATGCTCACGCACTTGATCCATTCGGTCCAATGGCAAATTCAGAGCAAACTCATCGATGCCATCGAACGCTTCGCCAGAGCTGCGTCATCTGCGTTACTTCCTTGCCGTTGCGCGCCTGCAGCACGTAACGCGAGCGGCCGACGCATTGCATGTCACGCAGTCGACGTTGTCGCACCAGCTGCGGCAGCTGGAAGAATTGCTGGGCGTCGAACTATTCGACCGAGTGGGCCGAGGCGTGCAGCTGACGGAGGCGGGGCGTACCTTCCAGACGTACGCCACCCGTGCCTTGCTTGAAGTCGAAGACGGTGCGACAGCGGTACGTGAGCTGGGCAGCCTGCTTCGTGGCAACCTGCGCGTTGGCGTGATCCACACCTACAACGCGACCCTGCTGCCCCCTGCGCTTGCACGCTTCATCAACGCCCACCCGGGTGTTCACGTCGTGGTGGAAGACTTGCCGGCATTGGCTATCGAGCAGGACATTGCAGACGGGCGGTTGGATCTGGGTATCGCCTTCGCGCCGGCCGGACACCCCGACATCGTCGCGGAGCCGCTGTTTGAAGAAGCGCTGATCCTGGCCGTGCCGCCGCGGCATCCGGCCGCGCCGCGATCGCACATCCCCGCTGAAGAACTGTCCGGCCTGCGCCTGGCCTTGCAGACCACGCGGTTTTCGTCCCGGCGGCGCATTGATGAGTCTTTGGGCAGTTGGCTGAAGGGCGCCATCCATCTGGAAATGAGTTCGATCGACGCCATGCTCAAGACGCTGTCGCTCAATGGAATGGGCGCGGTGCTGTTCGAACGCGCCGTGCCGGCCGGCGCGGACTTTGCGCGGGTGCGCATTACCCAGCCCGAGGTCAGCAGAACCGCCGCGCTGCTGTGGAACGCACAGCGAACACGCAGCGCCGCCGCCCGCCGCCTGGCGGAAGCCATTCACATGGAATGCCGCCCCGCGACCCACACGTGATCCGGCGTGCTGCTCGCATGTTCGATGACATCGATCGTTCGCCAGCGAAATGTTCATTGGACCGAACACCGCATGCCCCCAAGAATTGGCGACACAACACCAACGATGGGAGACAGGACATGAACACATTCAGGATCGCGGGCGGCATGCTGTGTTTGCCGCTGATGTTGGCGGGCTGCGGAGGTGATGACGACCCGGCGCCAGCCGCGGTGGCGCCTATGACCGCGGAACAGGCGTGCGTTGCGCTGCGCGGACTTGCCATCCCGGCAACCGCGATCGGCCTGCCATCACGCGGCGCCAAGGTTGTCACGGCAGACTTGCAAGCGCCTGCCGGCACCGGCGTTGCCGCCACTCCGGAACATTGCAAGGTGATCGTGCACGTGGAATCGGTCGACCCCACGGCGCCCGGCGTCACCGCCCAGGTGAACCTGCCTACCACCTGGAACCGCAAGGCGGTCCAGTATGGCGGTGGAGGTTTGAACGGCGTAGTCGTCACAGCCACCACCGACGCGCCGGGCGCACCCGCCCAACCGGTGCCCCTGGCCACCGGATACGCCACGTTTGGCAGTGACGGGGGACACCAGGTCGCGAACGCGGCCGATTCCGAAGGCCAGGCCCGCGCATTCCTGAATGACGATGTCGCGGCCAACTATGGGTACGCGTCCGTCAAGCGGACCCGCGACGTCGCCCTTGGTCTGGTCAAGGCGCGGTACGGCGCCACCCCCCAACGCGTCTATTTTGCCGGTCGCTCCGGCGGTGGCCGCGAGGCCCTGGCCGCCGTGCAGAAGTTTCCCGACGACTATGACGGCGTGATTGCCCTTTACCCTGCCGGGGGCGGTGTTGCCCGCATGATGGCATGGGGCCAGCTTTCGCGCGCCCTGGCCGCCCCGGGCGCCTACCCCAACCCGGCCAAGCGTGCGGTGCTGCATGACGCGGTCGTGGCCGCCTGCGACGCGCTGGACGGCGCCGCGGACGGCATCGTGTCGAATCCCGCCGCATGCCGCTTCGACGTTCAGGCGTTACGCTGTCCAGGTGGCGCCGACCAAGGCGACATGTGCCTGAGCGATCCGCAGATCGCCGCGCTCGATACCATCGCCGCCGACTTCACGCTGCCTTATACGCTGGCAAGCAAAGAGACCGGCTACCCCGGACTGGGCATCTATCGCTCAGGCATTCAGCTGAATTCGCCCGGGTCCGGCATGGGGACGGCCGCCCCCATTACCAAGCGGCCTGCAATCGGCGTGCATCCTGGCTGGAACTGGCTCTTTGATCCGATTTTCCGAGGCACGTTTGCCCAGAACGTTGACGCGGATTCATTGGCATTCGACCCGAAGTCTCCAGGTGGCGTCATCGACCGGCTCAATGTCTGGAGCACCGAGTTCTTCGTGGCCGATCCGAACCTGTCACGGTTCCTGCAGCGTGGCGGCAAGCTGATTCTTGCGCATGGCAAGGACGACGAACTGGTTGCGCCACGTTGGACCGAGAACTACTACCACAGCGTCGTTGCGACGATGGGGGCCGACGCCGTGAACCGCTTCATCCGCTACTTTGAAGTGCCGGGGTACGGCCATGGCGGCGGCGACTTCAAGATGGACTGGAATTCGCTGGCCGCGCTGGATGACTGGGTCGAAAAGGGCATTGCGCCCGACCAGCCGATTGCCACCGATGTGAACACGGCGACAGCCGGGCGTACCCGGCCGTTGTGCCAATATCCGCTGTGGCCGAAGTACGCCGGTTCAGGCGATATCGATCGCGCTGCAAGCTTTACGTGTGTCAGGTCTTGAATTGGGTGCGACTCAGCGCCCAGCCTATCTCACTCCCCGGCGCAGCCCTGAGGCTTGTCCAGGTAGCCGGCGGATTTCGCCAGCGCTTGCCGGGCCGTGCTTCGTTGGATCCACTGCGATGCCGCACTGGAAACTTCGTGCGCCTGGCGGATCATTTGCTCGGCGTCGGCGATCCACTTCTGCGCGCGCGAATTGCCCAGTTGCGCCGACGCAGGCGCTGCGCGCTTTTTGGTGCGATAGGCAATGGTGTAGACCACCACGGCGGCATTGTCGGGATCGAAATAGACCTTTCCCGCCGACGTCGATATCGCCCAGGCGTGCTCGACCTGGCGGCCGTTCGCCTCTTTTCGGGATAGCGGTTTCAAACCCAGGAACTCGCCCATGAACAAGCGCGACCCGATCGAGACATACAGGTCCTGTCCAAGCAGCTCGTGCCAATGGTCATACGTTATTTTCGCCATGATGACGCTTGATCTTCCACAGCCTACACAACCGCGTTCGTGCCGTCGCTTCAAGGTGGACACGAGGGCCCTCTGGACCACCACTTTAGCTCAGCTGTCGTCGTCGCGGCTAGCACAGCAGTACGATGAGGGTATTGGTGAGGGAACAAGGTCAGAAACACGGCGTCAGGGAAAGGACGACAGCGCGGGCGGGCGGGCCAGCGCGTCATAGCCCGTAGGCACGACGGCGTCCGAAAAGAAGTCGGCGGCTTCCAGATTGCATTCGCCGATCAAAACCCGCCTGGCCGTCGAAAGCATTGCCGGGGGGCCAAAAGCATAAACCTGGTGACCCGACAGATCCGGGAAGTCCTGCCGCGCGACGTCGTGCACGTGACCCACGCGCCCGGTCCAGTCCAGCCCGGCTGTCGGCGATGCTGACGCAGAACCCGGTGCGGACACGAATGCGGACAACACAGGCACGAAACGGAAGTTGCCGTGTTCGGCTTCCCACTGCTCCACCAGATCGCGCATGTAGAAGTCGCTGGGCGACCGCCCTTCCCAATACAGCGTGGCCGGGCGCTTCACGCCGTTTTCCTGCAGATACCGAAGGATGGACTTGATGGGTGCAAAGCCGGTTCCGGTGGCCAGCAGCACCAGCGGCTTGTCGGACGCTTCCCGCAGAAAGAAGCTGCCCGGCGGTGCCTGGATCTTCAACAACTTGCCGGTCAGTTCGGCGCGAAACACGGGGTCCGTCATGCGTCCGCCCGGGCGGTGTCGCATGTGCAGTTCGAACTCGACCACGCCGCGTTGCCTGGGCGGGTTGGCAATCGAATAGCTGCGTGTCTGCCCGTCATCGAACAGCACGTCGATGAACTGCCCCGGCAGGAAAAAGACGTTTTCATTCATCGGCAGCCGAAGCTTGACGATCGCAACCGTATCCGACCGCTGTTCCACCGACTTGACCCGGCATGGAATGGTCTTGGGGGGCGTCAGTGCGGAAGCGGTTTCGCGGATGTCGATGACGATGTGGTCGGCTGCCGCGTGGGTCCGGCACAGCAACACGTGGCCGTCGGCGCGCTGCGGGTCGCTCAGGCCCGGTGTGAAGGCATCCAGCTGGACGTCGCCTTGGACGACACGGCCGCGGCACACGCCGCAGTGCCCGGCACGGCAACTGAAGGGCAGGTTCACCCCTGCATCGAGCGCGGCCTGCAACAGGGTCTGGCCGGGCGCGGCGTTGAACTGACGGCCACTTGGCTGGATCGTCACACGGGAGGTCGTTGAAACCTGCATCTACTTGGCCTTCTCGAGCATCGCTTTGGCATAGGGACTCCAATACGCCGCCTCTTTCTGGACGAAGGCATTGGAGGTGGGGAACATCCCAGTCGAACACCTCCATAGTCTGCCTTGCCAGCTCGGCTTTCGCGTCGGGTGTCTGGAGGATGGCCCTGACTTAACCCGAAAAATGCGCGGCGCTCGGAGCGCCTCACGTCAAACACGAAAACTGATAATGCAACACTGTTGCAAATAGGATAGGATGGCGCACTTTCGAACCCCTGGATTCTTCGTATGCCGACCCCGAGCGCACCCAGCCGCCTTCGCCTCAGTCTTATCGCCGCGTCCGCGGGCCTGTTGACGGCAAGCCCTGCCTCCCATGGCGCCACGGAAGGGGCGGACCCGGCCCGCACCCTGTCAACGGTCGAGGTCACGGCGGAAGGTACCGCGCGGGGCGGCCCGCCAGAAGTCGGCGCGCGCAGCCGCGTGACCCAGGAGGCCGAAGGGCTGCCATCGGCAGTCACGACGATCACGCAGGAAGACCTTGGCACACTGAATATCGGCCGGGATATGTCAGGCATCTTCCGGCGGGTCCCGGGCGTACTGGCCAACAACATCGACCAGGCCGATACGGGAAATGGATTCCGCATGCGCGGCTTTGCCACGCAAGGCACGCATGGCGCCGACACGGCGGTGTATGTCGATGGCGTGCCGCAGAACATCCCATCCAGCCAGGGCGGCGCGGGTCATGGTCCGGTTTTCCTGGAATGGCTGACGCCTGACATGATCGGCCGTATCGATGTCATCAAAGGCCCCATCTCGGCGCTGTATGGCGACCAGAATCGCGCGGGGGCGGTCGGCATCACGACGGCGCGCGGGGGCGCCAACACGCCTTCGAGCGTCGGGGTCACCCTGGAAAGCTACGGTGGCAAGCGGACCTCGCTTGTCCTGTCGAATCAGTTTGCGGCAGTGGAATCGCTGCTGGTTGCCGACATCTACCGCAACGATGGCTTCCGGTATGCGTCGCGCACCGACCGTGACAACCTTTTCTGGAAACTGTCGACCCAGTATGGCGACGGGCTGTACAGCCTGCGCGTCAACCATTACCGGTCCGACGGAAAAGCGGCGGGCTACCTGCTGTTGCCCAGCCTTGAAGCCGGACTGGATCCGCGTTCCACGCAGTTCAATCTGCCGGGCTTCGTCGACGCACGCCGCAGTTCGCTGGTCCTGAACCGCACGCCGGTGGGCGGCGAAGCCGGGTGGTACGGCTCCGTGTATGCCGAAGATTTCGAGCGCACGCGCGGCATTGCCACCAGCACGACAGACCATACCGTCGGGTCCGATGACCGCCGCATCTTTGGCGGGCGGCTGGCGCGCAACATGACGTGGGGCGACTCCGCGTCGCTGTTTGTCGGCGCGGACGTGCGGCGGGATTCGGGCGACGCCCTGCGGCAGATCTATCGCAACGGCGCGCCCACGGTGAACTACGTCAACAACCAGAATCTGTCGTTGCTAACGTACGGCGTGTTTGCCCAGGCGCAGTACAAGCCGGCGGCCGCACTCAAGCTGCTGGGCGGCATCCGCTACGACCGGTTCGACTACGACATCGACAACCGCAAGTTGCCGGCAGCATCGACCACCTACAACAAAGGCGTGGCCACGCCCAAGCTGGGCGCCGTCTGGAGCGTGGCGCCACGGCTGGACCTGTTCGCCAACGTGGCCCAGGGCTTTCGGTCGCCCGCCGCCGAGCAGATCAGTTCGAGCGGCGCAACGGGACCCCTGGGCGCCCGGGGCGGTGTCATCAGCCAGATCGCACCTTCCAAGGTCCGGTCCTACGATGTCGGCTTTACCAGTTCGCCTGCCACCGGCTGGACGCTGTCGGGCGCGCTGTACTACACGCTGAACGATGACGAAATCGTGCTGCAACCCGACGGCTCGTACCGTTCCGTGGGCGACACGACCCGCAAGGGTTTCGAGCTGGAAAGCCGTTATGCCTTCAACCGCCAGTGGAGCGTCTACGGCAGCTACGGCCGCATCCTTGAAGCGAAGGTCAACAACCCGGCCCCCAATGCCGGCGCCAGATTGTCGGTGCCGTCCCATCAGCTGAAGATAGGCGCGGAATACGCGACACCGCTGGGCGCGGGCAGGCTGCGCCTGAATGCCGATGGCTACCTGATATCCGACATTCCCTACTACGTCGGGACGCCGCAAACCACCGAGCGCAAGATGCCGGTCTACACGCGTTACGACCTGCGCGCGACCTACGACATCCGGGCGGTGCAGCTTTCGCTGTACGGCATTCTGCAACCGCATCGATACGGCACCGAGATTGCGTACGGCACATCGGCGGGTCTGCTGCTCTCGCCGATGCCGCATGCGCAGGTAGGCGCGTCGGTCCGCTACTTCTTCTGACTCGCCGCCCCTTCCCCAATTCCCGCGCGAATCGGATAAGCCCCCGCGCGGGTCCGCCCGATCTGGATAGCCTGCCCTACCCATTCCTCCAGAATCGATCCATTCCTGCGCGCACGCGCAGCCACTGCTCGACCTCCTGGAGATATCCATGCGCCTGCATTCCGCTGCACGCTGTCTTGCCCTTGCCTGTCTGGCCCTGTCGCCCTTGCATGCCGCTGTCGCCCAGACCATCAAGGTCGGCATGGCCATGGACATTTCCGGACCGTTCAGCGCGAACGGTACCGACTCGCGCACGGGATATGCGCTGGCCATCAAGCAGTTGAACGGCAAGCTGGGCGGGTTTCCGGTGGAATACGTCCAGACCGACACGGCCGGCAATCCGGACAATGCGCGCCAGCAGGTCGAGCGCATGTTGCAGCGGGACGATATCGATCTGTTCACGGGACCGGTCGCGTCGAACGTCGCCCTGGCGGTGGGGCCGCTGCTGTTCGGCAAGAAGGTGCCTTACCTGTCGCACAACACGGGGCCAAGCGCGTTGTCGGGCAAGGGCTGCAACGCCTACTTCTTTGGCACGGCCTATCAGAACGATGCCTACCACGAGGCAGCGGGCCGCTTTGCGACGCAGAAGGCGTTCAAGAAGGTCGTGCTGATTGCGCCCAACTACCCGGGTGGCAAGGATGCCGTGAACGGGTTCAAGCACTTCTACGAGAAAGGCGCGACCAGCGAGATCTATACCAAGGTGGGACAGATCGACTACGCGGCGGAGTTGGCGCAATTGCGGTCGGACAAGCCGGACGCGGTGTATTTCTTCCTGCCGGGCGCGATGGGAATCGGCTTCATCAAGCAGTTCGTGGCGGCGGGGCTGGATAAATCGATCACGCTCATTTCCACCGGCTTTTCGGCGGACGAAGACATCGTGCAGGCGGTGGGCAAGCCGATGCTGGGCATCTACAACACGTCGCACTGGGCGCATGACCTGGACGTGCCGGCGAACAAGGCGTTCGTGGCGGCCTACCGCAAGGAGTATGGCCGCTATCCATCAGGCTACGCCGCGCAGGCCTATGACGTGATCATGGCGATGAATGCCGCGGTCAGGCAGATCGGCGGCAAGGTGGACGATCGCGAAGCATTGCTGGCAGCGCTGCGCAAGGCGGACTTTGAATCGGTGCGCGGCAAGTTTGTTTACGGCAACAACCAGTTCCCGATCGAGAACTTCTACCTGCGCGTGGTGGATACGGATGCCGATGGCCAGGTCACGAACAAGCTGGTCAGCACCATCCTGAAGGACTATCAGGATTCGTATGCGGATCAGTGTCCGCTCAAGGCAAGCTGATAGCAGAAGGGGCCGCGTATCCGGCGACCCCTCGTCCGCACTGTCCGGCACGAAGCGGAAGATCGAACCCCGTTCGCTTTTCCGCCGCCGCCCTGTCTAGCGACGCAGCGTTTCGTGCGGCCGCTCGCCAAAGCGCGCCTTGTACATCAATGAAAACCGGCCCAGGTGGTTGAAGCCCCAGTGGTAGGCGATGTCGGTGACCGACTCGCCTGCACCGGCCACCAGGTCTTTGTGCGCGCCTTCCAGCCGCAGGTCCCGCAATGCCGACATGGGACTGGTCTGGCGAAAACGCTGGAAGCTCTGGCACAGGGTGCGGACTTTGACGCCCGCATGATCGGCGATGTCGGAAAGCGAAATCGGATCCGACACGTGTTCGGCCATGTAGTCTTCCGCACGCTTGACGCAGCGCGGCGCCACGCCACGCGCATCCGCGGCATGATCGGCGTGATGCGAATAATTGTGCGGCTGGTGCGTCAGCAGGTGCGCCACCACCATTTCTTCCATGTGCGCGTGCGCCAGCGGGCTGAGCCGCTGCGTCGTTTCCAGCGCCAGCGTGTTCAGCAGGTATTCCATCAGGTGCCGCCAGTTCTGGCCGGCAGGCGTGCGCAGGTCCATGTCGAACCGGAACTCGATCGGGTCCCGCACCGTGGCGCCCAGGTACGCCGTACAGGCCTGTTCAAGCTTGCGGCGCGGGATCTTCAGCAACAGCTGCCGGCAGTCGCGTTCCCAGCGGATACGGAAGCGCGCTGTCGGGGCAATGACGCCGGCGATGTCGCGCGAGACGAGCGTTTCGCCTTGCGAATGGAAAACGCGCCCCCCACCCGACTGAGGCATCTGGACCAGCAGGAAGTCGTCAAGACTGCCTGGATCGATCGTGACGGATGCGCCGTACTCCAGCTGATGCAAGCCCAGGGATCCAATGGACGCGTGATGCATGACGGCGCTGAAACCGCCGCTGCACAGGTCCAGCCGGTGGTCCGTCAATTGGCCCGCCACATAGCGGTGCATTTCCTGGGCGTCTTTGGAGCGGAACGCCGCACTGTGGTTGAGCGTTCCGAGATCCATGTGCGAAGCGTTGAAGCTGGCCACGGTGGGCTCCCTGGGAAGAGTGGGCGGTCGTGCCTGGGGCACTCGAATACGTAGCGGTGACCTGTGTGAAGCAAGCATGTTGCGTGCCATTGCAGCGTGCAGCGGCCTGACCGCATGGGCACGACGAAGGCGCCGGACTGCGCTCGCCGATATCCGCCATTAGCGGACAAGCGCTGCCATTCTCGGAGAGCCGGGGCAGGAGGCGATACCTAGAATCAACCCTAAGCGTTTACCTATACGCCGTATCCCCAGGTGCCGCCCCCGCGCCGCCTTACAGGAGTTGCCATGACAGGCCGTTACATCGATTTATCGGATGATTCGGGCGCGACCTTCCGCGCCTACCTAGCCGTGCCGGCATCGGGCACCGGACCGGGCGTCGTGCTCTGCCAGGAAATTTTCGGGATCAACGAGAGCATGCGCGAGGTGGCTGACTACTACGCCGAAGAAGGCTATGTGGTGCTCGCGCCGGACCTGTTCTGGCGGATCGAACCGGGCATCGAACTGGGCTATGACGAGGCGAGCTGGCAGCGTGCGTTCGACCTGTACAAGGCGTTCGACATCGATCTGGGCATGAAGGACATTGCCACCACCGTAGCCGCCTTGCGCCAGTTGCCCGAGTGCACCGGCAAGGTCGGGGCGCTGGGCTTCTGTCTGGGCGGCACGCTGTCCTATCTGGCGGCGACACGTTGCGGCGTGGACGCGGCCATTTCCTACTACGGCGTGGGCATCGATGCCTACCTGGCCGAAGCCGGCGCCATTTCCTGCCCGACCGTGCTGCATGTGGCGGGCAAGGATGCCTTCTGTCCGCCCGATGCCCAGGAACGCATCCGCGCCGCATTTGCCGATTCTGACCTGGTACGTGTGTACGACTATGCCGAGGTGGATCATGCTTTTGCGCGCAATGGCGGCGATCATTACGACAAGGCGTCGGCCTTGATGGCGCACCAGCGGTCGATCGAACTGCTGCGCGAAGCGATCGGCCCGCGCTACAACCTGTCTGCCTTGTGGGACAAACATACCGAGTATGAATTCGCGGTCCGTGATGCCGACAAGACGATGGCGACGATGGTGGCCGAGCCCTATGTGAACCACATCCCGACCATGACGGGCGGCGTGGGGCACGAACAGCTGCACTACTTCTACCAGCACCATTTCATTCCGCGCACGCCGAAGGACACGCGGCTGATTCCGATTTCGCGCACCATCGGCCTGACGCAGATCGTGGACGAGATGGTGTTCTGCTTCACGCACGACACGGAAGTGGACTGGATGCTGCCGGGTGTGCCGCCCACGGGCAAGACAGTCGAAATCCCGTTGGTTGCCATCGTCAAATTTCGGGGCGACAAGCTCTACCACGAGCACATCTACTGGGACCAGGCATCGGTGCTGGCGCAGGTGGGCCTGATCGATCCGGCCGGGCTGCCCGTGGCCGGCGCGGAGACGGCGCGCAAGCTGCTGGATGAAACGCAGCCGTCCAACACGCTGATGACGGCGTGGGGCAAGCGGGAGGCACAGGCATGACGCACGCGGCTTCCCCCTGCAGCACGCCGATCTGGACGCCCTGGTCCGGCCCGACAAGGTGCACCGCAAGGTGTATGTCGACCCCGACATCTTCGCGCTGGAGATGGAACGCATCTATGGCCAGATCTGGATCTACATCGGTCACGACAGCCAGGTGCCCTACACCGGCGACTACGTGGCCAGCCAGATCGCCGGCCACCAGATCGTGATGGTGCGCGGCGCGGACGACAGTGTGAATGTGGTCTACAACCGCTGCCCGCACAAGGGCGCAATGCTGGTGCCAGAAGGCACGGGCAACACCCGCAGACTGTTCCGTTGCCCCTACCACGGGTGGACCTTCCATCTGGACGGCACGATGATGACGGCGCCGTTGAAGAACGGGTATGAAGGCACCTGTTTCGACCCGGCCAACCCCGAATTCCACATGACCCGGCTGGCGCGGGTGGAACGCTACCGCGGCTTCGTGTTCGCCAGCATGGCAGCCGAAGGCCCTACGCTGCAGGAATTCCTGGGCGGGGCGATCACGTCGATCGACAACCTGTGCGACCGATCGCCGGTCGGCGAAGTGGAAGTGGCCGGCGGCGTGTTCCGCGTCATGCAGCAGTCGAACTGGAAAGTGTTCTACGAGAATCTGCATGACACCATGCACCCGATGGTGACGCATGAGTCCTCGGTCGTGGCGGCGAGGCAGCAATACCGCGCGCTACCCGAAGGGTCGCCCATGCCGCTGGAGTTGCTGGTGATGGACGGCAATGGCGAGCCCTATCCGTTCTGGGAAAGCCTTGAGCTGCGCGGCTTTGACAATGGCCACGGCTACATGGAAGCCATCTTCAACCCCAATGCGGGGAACGACCCGGCGATGCAGGAATACAAGGCGGCGATGCATGCGGCCTATGGTGAAGCGCGCACGGCCGAGATCCTGGGCATGAACCGCCACAACACCGTGATCTACGGCAGCGGATCGCCCCACACCGTGTTCCAGCAGTTTCGTGTGATCCGCCCGGTGGCGGTCGACCGCACCCTGATAGAGATCTACACCTTCCGCCTGAAGGGCGCGCCGCCCGCCGTGTTCGAACGGGCGCTGCTGTACGCGAACGTAATCAACTCGCCGTCTTCCAACGTGATGCCCGACGACATCGAGGTCTACAACCGCGTGCAGCTGGGCAACCAGAACACCGTGGGCGGCGAATGGGTCAGCATGCACCGCTATCACGGCACGGACCGCAAGCTGGAAGACGGGTCGGTGTCGATCAACGGCACCAGTGAATTGCCCATGCGCAACCAGTTCGCCGCATGGCGGCGCTACATGCTTGCCGGAGACCCCGCATGAAATTCCCTCTTGCTTCGTATGAGTCGCTGACGGCGGCGGAGTTGTCCCGCGATGAGGCAACGGCGATCGAGCATTACCTGTATCGCGAAGCCCGTCTGCTGGACGAGGACCGGTGGGACGACTGGCTGGCGCTGTTTTCGGATGACGGCATGTATTGGGCGCCGCTGGTTGCCGGCCAGGCCGATCCGCTCAACCACGTGTCCTTGTTCTGGGAAAACGCCCTGTTGCGTGAAGTGCGCGTCAAGCGCATCACCAACCCGCGCAACTGGTCGCAGCAGCCGCGGTCGAGGTGTGCGCGGGTGGTGGGCAATGTGATGGTGGATGGCCGGGATCCCGATACGGGCGACTTGGTGGTGACCTCTCGTTTCCAGTTTGCCGAATGGCGCAAAGGAGGTGAGCACCGGTCGCTGGCGGGATCCTGCCGGCACCATCTGATTCAGGACGGTGACACCTTGCGCATTCGGCTGAAACGGGTGGACCTGATCAACAGCGAGGCGGTCCACGACCTGCTGCAGGTGTTCATCTGATGGCCGCGCCCGTGTCCTCCGCGCCGGAAGCCCCGCCATCCCGCACCGTCGTTCTGGCGGTGCACTACCAGAACGACGTGCTGCATCGCGACGGCAAGGTGCGGGTGGGCCTGAGCGCCGACATGGACGAAGAACGTGCCCGCGTGGTTGAACGGGCCAGCGCGTTGCTGACCGGTGCACGCGCGCGCGGCATTGCGGTGGTGTCCGCGCGTGCCGCCTACCGGGAAGACGGCGCGGACGTGATCCAGAACTGCGCCATCTTCCGCAACGTCGTGACCAGTGGCGTGCTGCGTGACGGCACGTGGGGCTGCGCGTTTCATGACGGGCTTGGTCCGGTCGAAGGCGAGTTCGTGGTGAAGCACACGCGCGTCAACGCCTTCTACGGATCGCCTTTGGAAGAAGTGCTGCGTTTGCTGGGCGCGACGCGGCTGATCATTGCCGGGATCTCCACCCATTCGGCGGTGGAGCATGCCGCGCGCCATGCCGCCGACATCGGCTTTGACGTGATCGTGGCCGAAGACGCGTGTTGCTCCGCCACGCGCCAGACGCATGACGCATCGCTGGCCAGCATGTCCCTGATTGCCACCATCATGACCACCGCAGAGGCGGTGTCCGTGCTTGCCGAGGAGTCCGCCCATGCCCGCCATTGATTCCCTGCACGACAAGGTCGCCATCGTGACGGGATCCACCAGCGGCATTGGCGCCGACATTGCCCGCGCGCTGCGCGAGGCGGGTTGCCGGGTGGTGCTGGCCGGCATCGATGACGCGGCGGGTGCTGCGCTAGCCGCGACGTTCGATGACGGTGTCATCTATCAGCACACTGACGTCACGGTGGATGCCGACATCGACGCCTGCCTGGCGGCGACGCAGGCAGCGTATGGCCGCCTGGACATCCTGGTGAACAACGCCTGCATCTACGCCGACAAGGGCATCGCGTCGACGCGCGAAGAATGGTTGAACACGCTCAATGTGAATCTGGTCAGCGGTGCCGTGTTCGTGCAGAAAGCCGTCCCTTTCATGACGCAGCCTGGCGCTGTCATCATCAACCTGGGCAGCACCGGCGGCAAGTTCGGGGCCGCGCAACGGGCGCTGTACCCGGCCAGCAAGGCCGGCATTCTGCAACTGACGCGCAACGAGGCCGTGACGCTGGCGCCGCAGGGCATCCGTGTGCTGTCGGTTTCGCCAGGCTGGACCTGGTCTCCCACCCTGGCTACCTTGGCCGGCACGATGGAACATGCCGATTCGGTAGCTGCGCCATTTCATCCGGTAGGCCGTGCGGGGCGCGGTGACGATGTGGGTCAGGTGGTCGCGTTTCTGTGCAGTGACGGTGCGCGGTTCATGACGGGTGTGGACGTGCCGGTGGATGGTGGATTCTCGGCGCTGGGGCCGGATCAGGGGTTGTCACCGCGGCATTGGTTTGGGTCGGCAGCAAAGGCGGGACGTGGCGGGGAATAGTCCGGCGTTGACTTTGCCCCCACCGCAACGCTTGCCCGCGCCGGACGCTGCGTCATCGCTACCCCCACGATGCACGCCAGCATGCCGACAACCAGCGTCGCCGTCAGCGCCTCGTCCAGGAACAGCACGCCCGATGCCACGGCAAACACCGTCTGCAACAAGGCATACGGCGCGACCCGCGCAATCGAACACCGTGCGATCAGCCAGAACCAGATGCCGAACCCGGCGATGCCGCCGAGCGCAATCGTATAAAGCAGGGCCATCCAGCCCGAGACCGTTGCCGTGTGCAACGATGCCAGTTGCCCGCCTTCGAACAGCACCGACATCAGCAGCACCTGCGGCACGGTCAACACCGACATCCAGCCCAGCAACTTCATGGGCTCGAACGGGCCCGACCGCTTCACAAGGATGCTGCCGATGGCCAGGGACAAGGCCGAGCCGGTGATCAGCAGCACGGGCAGGATAGCGACCGGACCCGGCCCCGCCGCGGTCAGCATCACGCCCACGAAGGCAATGGTGATGCCGGTGCTGACCCGCCAGGACAGCTTTTCGCCCAGCATGGGCCAGGCCAGCAGCACGGCAAAGGGCGTCGTCAATTGCATGGCGACGCCGGCCACGCTGGCCGCGCCATGCGCCAGGCCGATGAACGCAAACGAGAAGTTCAGCCCGCCCATGAACAGCGAGATCCACAGGACCGGCTTCAGTTCCTGCTTTCGCGGCAGGCCGACAAAGGGCAGCAGGACTGCCGCAATCACCGTGAACCGCAGGGCCAGCAGGAACAGCGGCGGAAAGTCCGCCACCGCGATCTTGATGACGACAAACTGGCATCCCCACAGCAGGGGCACGAAGATGGCGCAAACAACCTGCAAGGGGGACATGGAAAATCCTTTATTAAGGACTGAAAGGTACAAAAATGGGCGACGGAAGTTTTGTGAATCGCGTCGCAGCCCGGCAAGCAGCAACCTACTTGATCAGCCGCCCTAGCAGCGCGTCCACGCTTGCCTGCCAGACCTTGCCATCCACACCCGTCTTGGCGATCACTCGCAGCCCTTCGACCATCGCCAGCACCACGCGCGCGGCGTCTTTCGGACCGATGCCATCGGCCAGGGTGCCGGCCTTCTGCGCCCTTCCAAAGGTATCGGCCAGCCGCCCTTCGACCGACTGGAAAAACCCGCGGATACGTTTTTCGACTTCCGCATCCTTGCCCGCCAACTCCATTGCGGTGGCCACGACCAGGCAGCCCTTGCGCCCCTTCGCCCCACTGTTCCGCTGGACATAGCCGGACAGGAACAGCCGCAGCGCGTCCCAGGGATCGCGTTGCGCATCCAATTCCTGGGCAATGCGTGCGATGGCGTCGGCAATGTAACGGTCCAGCGCCAGCAGAAACAGCCCGTGCTTGTCGCCAAACGCGGCATACAGGCTGCTGCGCGACAGGCCCGTTGCCTGCAGCAGATCAGGCAGCGACGTGCCCTGATAACCGTTGGACCAGAAGATGTCCATGGCGCCCTGCACGACCCGATCGGGGTCGAATTCGCGGGGACGGCCTTTGGGTAGCGGTGCATAGGCGGCGTTCATATGTGCATTCTGGATTGATCGTTCCTGAAATGCAAGCGCGGCATTGGAGTTTCGCCGTGCAGGTCGTCCGTCAGGTCCTGCCTGATGGCCAGCCGCCCGCCTCCGCCGCCAACGGGTAAACCGGGATTCCCCCGCCCGCCCCGCCGGCAGACACTAGCGGGCTGAGCATCGTGCAGGGAGACCGCCGTGGCCGGTTATGTTGCGCTTCATCAGCAATCCATCAACGATCCGGAAGGCTTCTGGGGCGACCGGGCCACCCGCATCGACTGGCACACGCCGCCCGGCCGCATCCTGGACGCCGACCGGCTGCCCTTCACCCAGTGGTTCGTGGGCGGCCGCACCAACCTGTGCCACAACGCGATCGACCGGCATCTGCCCGAGCGGGCCGGCGACACGGCACTGATCTATGTGTCGACCGAAACCGGCATCGAGACCCGTTACACGTTTGCCGAACTGCATGCCGAAGTCAACCGCTTTGCCGCGATTATGCAATCCCTGGGCGTCACCCAGCGGCATCGGGTGCTGATCTACCTGCCCATGATCCCCGAAGCGGCATTTGCGATGCTGGCCTGCGCCCGCATCGGCGCGATCCACTCGGTCGTGTTCGGCGGGTTTGCGTCGGTGGCGCTGGCATCGCGGATCGACGACGCGACGCCGACCCTGATCATCTCGGCCGACGCCGGGTCCCGCGCGGGCAAGATCCTGCCCTACAAGCCGCTGCTGGACGAAGCCATTGCGCTGTGCCGCCAGCCGCCAAAGCACGTCCTGCTGATCGACCGCGGCCTGGCCGACATGGCGCGCACCCCCGGCCGCGACGTCGACTACGCGCCGCTGCGCGCCGAACACCTGGATGCGAACGTGCCCTGCGTGTGGCTCGATTCGAACTTCCCGTCGTACATCCTGTACACGTCAGGCACGACCGGCAAACCCAAAGGCATCGTGCGCGACGTGGGTGGCTATGCCGTGGCGCTGACCACGGCCATGGACCTGATCTTTCAGGGCCGGCCGGGCGATGTCATGTTCACCGCGTCCGACATCGGCTGGGTGGTCGGCCACAGCTTCATCGTGTACGGCCCGCTGCTCCAGGGCGTCACCACGCTGATGTATGAAGGCACGCCGATCCGGCCCGACGGCGCGATCTGGTGGCGGCTGGTCGAGCAGTACGGCGTCACCCAACTCTTCACCGCTCCCACGGCCATCCGCGTACTGAAGAAACAGGATCCCGAGACACTGCGGCGGCACGACCTGTCCAGCCTGCGCACCCTGTTCCTGGCCGGCGAACCGCTGGACGAGCCCACCGCCACCTGGATCGCCGACGCCATTGGCAAACCCGTGGTCGACAACTACTGGCAGACCGAAAGCGGCTGGCCCATGCTCGCCATCGCGCGTGGCATTGAAGACCTGCCCATCAAGTTCGGATCGCCCGGCCTGCCCGTGGTGGGCTACGACCTGCGCGTGGTCGACGAGGCCACCGGCGAAACCTGCCCCCCGGTGTCAAAGGCGTCGTGGCCGTGGCGGCGCCGCTGCCCCCTGGCTGCATGATCAGCATCTGGCATGACGACGCGCGCTACGTGTCGACCTACTGGTCCGGCTTCGAAGGCAAGATGCTGTATTCCAGTTTCGACTGGGGCGTGCAGGACCAAGACGGCTACGTCTTCATCCTGGGCCGCACCGACGACGTCATCAACGTGGCCGGCCACCGCCTGGGCACGCGCGAGATCGAAGAAAGCCTGTCGAGCCACCCGGCCATTGCCGAGGTGGCCGTAGTAGGCGTGGCCGATACCTTGAAGGGCCAGGTCGCCCTGGCCTTCGCCATCGTTCGCCATGCCGACGCGATTGCCAGCACCGACGCACGCTATGCATTGGAAGGCGAACTGATGCGCACGGTGGAACACCAGCTGGGCGCCCTCGCCCGGCCCAGCCGCGTGATCTTCGTGCCGGTGCTGCCCAAGACGCGATCCGGCAAGCTGCTGCGCCGCGCGATCCAGGCCGTGGCCGAAGGCCGCGACCCGGGCGACCTGACGACGATTGAGGACACGACGGCGCTCGATCAATTGAAGGATGCGATGCAGATGTCGTGACCGTCTGCACAATGACACACCCTTCAATGTAGACATTTTTATCTCCAACGGACGAACGTAGTCAGGCATTCGTCCGGGCAGCTTCCGTATTCCGGCATGGGACCGCGCGTGTCAAACGCCGGCCGCTACGCTGCGGCCTCCAGGCAATCTACCTACCCAACCCCCACTATTCGCCGACAGCAATTGTTGCGTCTGCTCGGCTGCCCTGCATTCGAGCGCTTTCGGGCTGACCCTAAAGTGCATACACCTTTTCAAAAAAGCGTTGACTTGATGTTCAACGTATCTATACTTATCCAAAAAATGTATTCATTTTTGCACTGCCGGGGGAGACATGCCTCGGATGCCTCTCATCTTCGACAACGATGACGGCCGCCTTTTCTTTTGCGGGCTGATGCCCCGACTATCAAGGAGCAGTGAGATGGGACGCCTTTTGAAGCTATGGCTGATTTCGTTGGGGATGCTCTGTTCCGTCGGGGTGCAAGCCGCTGACTTTCCGACGCGCGGTCTGCGATTCGTTGTGCCCTTCTCGCCCGGCACGGGCATGGATCGAATTGCAAGACTCGTTGGAGAGGACCTGACCGCCAAATGGGGGCAGCCCGTCGTTGTCGAGAATAGGTTGGGTGCTGCGGGACACATCGGTGCACAGACCGTCGCGCAATCGGCTGCCGATGGTTACACGGTGCTAGTCACTGCCAGCAATATTTCGATCACTGCGACGCTGTTGCGATCGCCGAATTTCGACGCAATGAACGATCTTGCTCCCTTGCTGATTGCCGGCTACGGCGACTCCACGCTGGTCGTATCGTCCAAAGCCAAATTCAATAGCCTGGCTGACGTGCTGCAATATGCCCGCGCCAATCCTGGCAAGCTGACGTTCGCAACACCTGGCACGGGTTCGCCGATGCACATCCAGATGGCGTTGTTCGAGCAGGTCGCCGGCGTCAAGTTCCTGCATATTCCCTACAAGGGGACGGCGCCTGCCGTCACGGACCTGATCGGCGGTCAGGTCGACATGATGTTTGTCGCAACCCACACCGTCATGCCCTATGTGACCGCCGGGCAACTGAAAGCGATCGCCGTCGCCGCACCCAAGCGCAATCCGCTGACCCCGAACATTCCGTCCTTTGCCGATGAGGGCGTGAACGATATTTCGACCGAAGCCTGGTACGGGTTCATGATTCCCGCGAAGACGCCGCCCGATGTCGCCAGGAAACTGTACGAGGGCATTGCCGCCGCACTCGACAAGCCCGCCATCAAAAGCGATCTGCAGAAGTTCGGGCTGAACGTGAAGCCGTCGACGCCTGACGAGATGCGCCAGATCGTCCGGGCCGAATACGAACGCTACGCAGCGGTCATCAAGCAGAACAACATCGCCGCAGAGTGACGTGGCGCCCGTCACGGCGCCGTCGCCGCGATCATCTCTAGGAGTCGACATTGACACACCAAGGTACCAATGAATTTGCCGGCGCTGCCGTGATCGTCGTTGGAGGTCATCTGGGCTCCGGTCCCGCCGTCGTGTCTGCATTCGTGGCGCAGGACGCCAAAGTGGCGGTTGGCGTACTGACGCATGGATCGTCAGCAAGCCTGGCAGGCAAGGATCCGCTGCCTGGCAGCTGCACGATCGCAGGCGATCTGACCAACGGGGACGCCATCGCCAGGTTCCTTGACGACTGCGAGGCCCAGATTGGGCCAGCAACCGTGCTGGTCATGATTGCGCCCCCCGTCAGAACCGCGCCGGTCCTGGACATTCCCGAAGCCGAGTTTCGTCGCGTCATTGACGCCGAACTGCTCGGTCCCATGTTGTGTCTTCGCGAAGCCGGCCGCCGGATGGCTGGGCGAGGCTACGGCAGGCTCATCTCGTTTTCCTCGATGTCCGGCAAGACCGGCGTACATCCTCACGTCGCGCCGTATGCCGCGGCCAAGGGCGGCCTCATTACGTTTTCGCGCAGCCTTGCCGCCGAATTGGCCCCCACTGGCGTCACCGTCAATGTGATTGCCACGGCACTGTTCGACGTCCAGGTTGCTGCGATGACGGATACGTCCCAGATCCTGAAGGGCATTCCGGTTGGCCGCGTGGGCAAGTCGCGCGAGGCCGCCCATGCTGCCATGTTCCTTGCGTCCCAGGATGCCGGTTACGTCACGGGCGAAACCCTGAATCTGTCGGGCGGTCGCTTCATGGATTGATTCCGGCCAAGCCGCGCGTTGCCTGCTTCCCTATGCTTGAGAGTGCTTTATGTCCCTATCCACTTGTGAAAGCCCCCTCCACTTCATGCCGTCGTCAACCCCCGACGCATCGGCGCTGACGCATTGCGCTGACCGTCGTTTCCGCGTTCATACGCGTGCCTACACGGACCCCGGCATTTTTGCCGACGAGATGAAGAAGGTCTTCGGCAAGACCTGGATCTACGTGGGCCACGACAGCGAGGTTCCCGCCGTCGGCGACTTCAAGACCAGCCATGTCGGCTTGCAACCTGTAGTCATCGCCCGCGGGGTTGACGATGCGATCAACGTTTTCGTCAATCGCTGCGTGCATCGTGGTGCCGTGGTGTGCCGCGAGGCGCGCGGCAACGCGCAGGAATTCGCATGCCCTTATCACGGCTGGATCTACGGGACCGACGGCAAGCTGATTGCGGTGTCGGAACGGCGCGAGCCCGGCGGCTATTCCCCGGACTTCGACGCGCCGGAAGGGCTGTTCCGGCTGCCGCGCATCGACACCTACCGTGGCTTCATCTTTGCCAGCTTCAATCCCGACGTACCGCCGCTTGTCGACTTCCTTGGGCATGCCAGGACCGTCATCGACCGCAAGCTGAATCTGTCGCCGACGGGCCGGATCGTGCTGCGCTCGCGCCCTTTCGTGGTTCGCTACCAAGGCAACTGGAAATTCCAGGCCGAGAACATCGTTGACGCTTACCACTTTCTGCACACGCACAAAGGTTTCGTGCAGTTGCAGGCAAAGTTTGGGGATTCCACTGGCGATTTTGGAGTCCATAAAGGGGGATCGATCAAGGCCATGCGAAAACTGCGGTTTGCGGGATCTACCTGGAACTGCCAATACGGGCACGGGATTCTCGAGAACCCCGCTAACGATGTGGACGGCTATTTGAACGGTGACTTCGCGGACTTTTACCAGTCGCTGCACGCGCAGCATGGTGCCGAAGAATTGGCCTGGATCGCCGGCAAAGGCGCGGCGTCGATCTTCCCCAACCTCGGGCTCATCCATCAGCAGATTCGTACCTGGCGGCCAATTGCACCAGACATGACCGAAGTCGCCATCTACCCATATGAACTGGAAGGCGCCCCGGCCGCATTCAACGAAGGCATGCTGCGCAGCCAGGAACGATTCTATGGACCGGCAGGCCATGGCGCCGCCGACGATGTCGATATCTTTGCGCGGAACCAGCAGGGGCTGGCGGGCGACGCGGTTGAATGGCTGATCCTTGAGAGGGGCTTGGACACTGACGAGCCGGAAGGCCAGGACTTCCGGGGTCTTCCAGCCAGTGAAGCGCCTCAACGCGCACTTTGGCGTGAGTGGAATCGTTTGATGTCTGTGTGAGGTCAGGTTTTATGAATGCCGTATTTGCAACGCCGTCTCCCGCCATGACCTTGTCGCGCGCGCAGGCCGAGGACATGCTGATTCACGAGGCGCATCTGCTGGACGAACTGAAGCTCGACGAGTGGCTGACGTTGTTTACCGAGGACGGCCTGTACTGGGCGCCAATCGACGAGAACGACGACATCGCCACCCATGTCTCGCTGGTGTACGACACGCCGCTGCGCCGCGAAGAACGGGTCTATCACCTTCTGCACAACGAGTTTCCGGCGCAGTCGCCGCGCTCGCGTCTTCTGCATTGCATCTCGAACGTGCGGGTGACGCCCAGCGACGACAGCGTCATCGTCAGCTCGAGCCAGGTCGTCTACGAAATGCGGACCGGTGACTTCGCGCAAGTGGGGCTGGGAGACATCCGGCCGCTGGTGGCCCGCATGGAGCACACCTTCCGTTCGGTCGACGGCGCGTTCAAGATCGCCTGCAAGAAGATCCTCTTTATCAACCGTGACGCCTGGCACGGCAACCTTACCTTCATCATTTAGTCCGTCATGAAACTGCTTCGATATGGCCTGGCGGGGCAAGAACGCCCCGGCCTACTGGACCCGCAAGGTGCAATCCGCGACCTCGGCGACATCATCGACGACCTGGGTCCTGACCAGTTGTCACCCGCAAGCCTGGACCGGTTGCGCGCGCTTGACCCAAGCCGCCTGCCCCTTGTGCCGACACCCGTGCGGACGGGCGTGCCCGTGGCGCGTGTCGGCAAGTTCGTCGCCATCGGTTTGAACTTCAGTGATCACGCAGCCGAAGCCGGCATGGCAGTCCCTGCCGAACCTGTTGTGTTCATGAAAGCCACGTCATGCCTCATCGGTCCGGACGATGATGTCGTCAAGCCGCGCCGGTCGACCAAATTGGACTGGGAGGTTGAACTCGGCATCGTCATTGGCAGCACCGCGCGCTCAGTGAATGAAGCCGACGCCTTGGCGCACATTGCAGGGTATTGCGTGGTCAACGACGTCTCGGAACGGGAATTTCAGCTCGAACGGGGCGGCACCTGGGACAAGGGCAAAAGCTTCGATACCTTCGGGCCGGTCGGTCCATGGCTGGTGACCAGCGACGAGATCGCCGACGTCCACGCGCTGCCGATGTGGCTGGACGTCAACGGGGAGCGCATGCAGCAGGGAAACACGTCGACCATGATCTTTCGCTGCGCCGAGCTGGTGAGCTATGTCAGCGAAGTCATGACGCTTTATCCCGGCGACATCATCACCACCGGCACCCCACCGGGCGTGGGCATGGGGATGAAGCCGCCACGTTACCTGCAGGCAGGCGACGAGATGACGCTCGGCATCAAGGGCCTGGGAACGCAGCGTCAGCGGGTAGTGGCCTTCGACGCTTGATCGCCTTAAGCCGTCTTGCGAGCCGACGGCTTACGAACGCTTTTGAGCGGCGTAGCGACGACAGTCGATGCTGCCGCGCCGGTGACGAAACGCAGTGCTTCGCGTATGGCCACGACTTCATACATTGGATCGATGTTGCTGATGACGATGCGGGCGATGCGGCTCAACTGACGTGTAGCTAGGTAGACGGCCCTGTCGGTATCGCCAGCTTCGTATGCGGCGACCAGCCCGATGTGTTCTTCTTCCGAGTCCTGCCACGATTGCGGGGCGTTACGCATGTAGGCGCGTCGGGCGCGCTCGAGCCGGGACCAGCAATTGTCGATGGCTTCAGTAATGACAGGGTTGGCATGTTGCATCAGGCTGCGATGGAATACGGAATGTGCTTGCGACCAACGCGCCGGATCGCCCCCTCGCGTCGGGCTGTGCTCATTCATCTCGCGTAGCGCCTGTTTGATCACCTGCACTTCGTCCGGCGTGATGCGAGGCACCGTCAACGCTGTGCCGAGCGATTGCACCAATATCCAGTTGGCATACACCGCGTCGACTTCGCTTGGGGTGACTTCCGTTACGCGCATCCGATGCTGAAATTGCGCCTCGACCAAGTTTTCGGCTTGCAACATGCGCAGGGCTTCTCGCACGGGCGTCCGGCTCATGCCGTACATGCGGGCGATATGCACCTGATTGATGATTGCGCCAGGTGGCAGCTCGCCGGTGACGATGCTTTGCCGCAGCCGGCGATAGACATCGTGCAGGCCGCCTCCCGCTTCCGTGTCCGCCGCGGCCGAGTTCCCCGCTGTTCCTGCGACCGAGCTTGCCTTCGTTTTCAGGGTACGTGCCGCCGACATAGTGTCCACATTTTGTTCCAACCAAAGCCGCATTCTAACTTGCCCTTGTACGGCTCAATCCGGCACGCAGCGGATTACGATAGTGCATACATTATTTTGTAAATCATTGCGCTGTGCTTTGATAATGAATAGAATGTTTTGCATAAGTGCATACATTTTTAACCGTGAGGGAGATCTTGATGACGATGGCTTCGACACTGCGCGCTGCCTGGCAGGCAGGCAAACCGGTTTTTGGCATGTGGGCAGCCTTGCCGTCGCCCTTTGCGGCCGAACTCATGGCGTCACCCAACGTTGGATACATTTGTGTGGACCAGCAGCACGGGCTGATCGACTATGCCCAGGCAGTGCCCATGTTTACCGCCATCGAAGCGCGCGGCACGGTGGCGCTCACCCGCGTACCTGCCAATCAGGCTTGGATGATAGGAAAAAGCCTGGACGCCGGCGCCCAGGGGGTGGTCGTCCCGATGGTCAGCACGCGGGAAGAAGCGTTGAACGCGGTCGCCGCCTGCCGATACCCACCTCATGGCAACCGTTCGTTCGGACCGATACGTGCCGCGGTGGTCAGCGAGAAACGTGACGCCGATTCTCTCGGTAATTCGGTCGTGTGCTTCGTGATGGTGGAAACACGCGAGGGTCTTGCCAACATCGATGCAATCGCCAGTACGCCTGGATTGGATGGCATCTATGTCGGGCCGGCTGACCTGGCCTTGGGACTGGGCCTGCCTCCGGATCTGGACAAAACCGAACCTGAACATATCGCCGCGGTGCAAAGCATCCTGGATGCGTGTCGTCGACATGGCATCGTCGCAGGGATTCAGTGCGCATCGGGCCAGGCGGGCAGGCGCTATGCGGAACTAGGTTTCGGACTGATTACAGTCGGCAAGGACACATCGCTGCTGCAGGCAGCTGCACGTCATGAGATCCGCATCGCGACAGGCGCCATCGCGCCCACGGCGGCCGTCGCCCAAGGGGGCTACACATGAACGGCGCACAGCAACATCCGCGCAACGACGCCTTGCTTGCCGCGCTGGCGGGCTACACGACACACGTGTCGGGCACCCTGACCGAAACGACCCGCGATGATGTATGCAATGCCGTGACCGACACCCTTGCCGTGGCGCTGGGGGCGTTGCGGCATCCCGCCGTCGGCCCGGCCCAGCGCTATGCCCGCAACCACCCCCTTGTCAACGGCGCGACGGTGTGGGGAACGCATCAAAAGACCACGGTGGAAACCGCCGCCCTGGTCAACGGCATGCCCCTGCGAGGCTACGACTACAACGATCTGTACATGGGCAAGAAGAGTGGCGGACATCCCAGCGACATCATTCCCGGCTTGATCGCGCTTGCCGAAGTCCGGGGCGTATCGGGTGCCGATCTGTTCACGTCCATCGCCGTCGGCTATGAAGTCAGCATGATGGTGCTGGATGCGATCGACATCCACACCACCCGTTGGGACTACCCGGTGCTGACGGCCATCGGCGCGACGTGCGGAGCAGCACGTCTGCTTTCCCTGACCGAAGCGCAGACCGCCGAGGCCCTTGCCATCGCGGTCATCTCGCACTTCGTGACCGATGAAGTCGAATCCGGCGACCTCAATGCGCGGGGCGACCTGACGATGTGGAAGCGCTTCAATGGCAGCCATGCTGTGCGCCAAGGTCTCTATGCGGCACTGCTGGCCGAGGCTGGCGTCGAAGGCGCGGTGCGCCCGTTCGAAGGCGCCAGTGGTTTCCTGTCGAAAGTCACGACCTCGTACGACGCCATCGCAGAACTTCTGGAAAGGCTGCGATCGAGGACAGCTCCGTCACGTATCCATGACACCCAGTTCAAGCGGTGGCCGGTGGGATCGCGCGGGCAAAGCGCTATCCAGGCGGCCCTGCAGGCGCGGGCATCGCTGGCGGCCCCGGCGCAGGTCAGCGAAATACACGTCACGTGCGATGAGGAAGTCTATGAACACTTGGTTGCCCGGCGCGCGGACCCCTGGCATCCGGTATCGCGGGAAACGGCGGATCATTCCCTGCCTTACATCGTTGCCGCGGCCGTGCTCGATGGCACGATCGACACGGAATCCTTTGCAATGGAGCGGGTGATCGATCCGGCGCGCCAGGCATTCCTGAACGCCAAGGTCAAGGTGCAGGCAAGCAGAACGCTAAGCCGGGGCGCGAGCGGCGGCTTTCTTGCCAAGGTCGAAGTGACCGACGACGCAGGCCGGACGCATGTGGGCGAAGCCGCGCCCCCGCCCGGCCATGCACGACAGCGTTTCACGAGCGCGGACCTGGACGCGAAGTTCGCCGAAAACGTGGGCCCTGTGTTTGGCGCCGCGCATAGCGCCAAGGTGCACGAAGCCATCCTTGCGCTTGCCGACGCCACGGATGTCCGCGGACTGACGGCACTGCTGGCGCACGAACCCATCGCAGTCACGACGAAGGTGCACCCATGACCTGGCACACAGTGGCGTCACTGAAAGAGGTGCCTTTGGGCGAGTCGCTGCGCGTGACGGTGGACGGGGAACCCGTTGCTCTGTTCAACCTGAATGGCACGATCCACGCCACGCACAATCGCTGTACACATGGCAAAGCCAGCCTGGCGGACGGATATGTCGACGGAGACTGCGTGGAGTGTCCTCTGCATGAAGGGGTGTTCCACATCCCTACGGGCAAGGCCATGTCGGGGCCTGTTTCGGTGGCGCTGCGGGTGTATCCCGTAAAGGTCGATGACGATGGGTACATCCACGTGGACGATGCCCCTGCGGACTGATGCGGTTTGACATGACCGGGGCGGCGTCCGGTCATGCACCGTGCATCATTGCGCCTTGATGTTCATCTGCTTTGCCAGCGTACGCCACGTCGCAGCGTCGGCTTCGATCGCGTCGCGGGCTTCGCCAGGCCGGTTCAATACCTGGGTCAGCCCCATCTCTTTCAGCTTGCGGGCGATGTCGGGCAGCGTCAATGCTGACCGCAAGTCGTTCGACATCCGTTCCAGAAGCACCGGTGGTGTGGACGCAGGGGCCAGCACGCTGATCCAGCTGTCGGCCGTATACCCCTTCACGAACTCGGTAATGGCCGGCACGTCGGGCAGCTCGGGAATGCGCTGCGCCGACGTCACGCCGAGTGCCGTCAACTTGCCCGACTGCAACGCCGGCCCGACTTCGTTGACTGGCGCAAACAACATTGACACATGGTTGGCCATGACCGCGTTCATGCCCGGACCCACGCCCTGGTAGGGCACGTTCATCATGTCGACACCTGCCATGGCCTTGAACAACTCAGCCATGAAATGCGTCGTCGTGCCGACGCCAGAACTTGCGTAGGTCAGCTTGCCGGGTTGTTGCTTGAGGTGGGCAAGCAGGTCAGGCAGCGTCTTTGCCACGGACGTGTTGGCGGTCAGCACATAGGGATAGGACACCGCCACCGACACAGGCGCGAAATCCTTGACCGGGTCGTAGGGAATCCTGGGATTGACCGCCGCGAGGATGGTGAGCGTTGCAGGCCCGGCCAGCAGCAGGGTGTGGCCGTCGGGCGCGGCGCGGCGGACGAATTCGCCGCCGATGGTACCGCTCGCCCCAGGCCGATTTTCGACAATGACAGGCACCTTCCATATCTCGGTCAGACCTTGTGCGAACAGCCGCCCCATTCCGTCGGAAGCACCGCCCGGCGCAAATGGCACGACAAGGGTGACCGGACGCGTGGGAAACGGCGCCGCCGATTGCGCGAGGGCAGCCGACGCACTGGCGCCAAGAAGGCCGGCTGCAATAAAGCAGAAAAGCTTCATGACATGCTCCAACGAGGATGAGACGACCGGTCAGACGCAAGCCCAGCCGATGGAAAAAGTCCAAAGAGGATACATTTTTAGGCTAAGTCACGGTCGACGCGGTGTCAACGCCTTGCTTGGACAATATTCTTTTCTTGCTGCCAAGCAGCTTCTATCCTGTCTCTCCACGGATTTCTTGACGCCTTAGCAAAAGGCACCTACATTAAAAATGTATTCACTTCCAACTTTCCGCTACGGCGGCAAGTCGGAATTTCAAAGGAGTTCCGTGTCATGCCGCATGCCGTCGTTGACAGCAGCGAATTCGTACATGAGACGCCGGATGCGTTCCGCGTGAACGGGCAGGCCTATACCAGCCAGGCAGTTTTCGACCTGGAACAAAAGCGGATTTTCGAGAAGACCTGGATCTACGTCGCGCACGAAAGCGAGGTCAAGGCGCCTGGGGACTTCAGGACCGCGTTTCTGGGTTCGCAGCCCGTCATCGTCGTGCGTGACGCCGCGGGCGCCATCAATGTGCTGTCCAACCGATGTGCCCATCGGGGCGTTGCGGTGTGCCGCGAGCGCACCGGCCAAACGCGCGCGTTCGTATGTCCGTATCATTCATGGACCTACGATCTAGGCGGCAGACTGACCGGCATTCCTGGCCGCAACGATGCAGGTGGCTACGGCGATGGCTTCAGGCAACCGGAAGGCATGTTCAAGCTGCCCAGCGTCGCCAATTACCGCGGTTTCATCTTTGCCAGTGCGGCAGCGGACGTCACGCCCATCGACGTGTTCCTGGCGGGCGGCGCGGCACAACTGATCGATCGCAAGCTGGCCCAATCGCCAACGGGCCGCATTGCATTGCGGGGCGAACCGTTCATCGGCGTGTATCAAGGCAACTGGAAATTCCAGTCTGAAAACATCGTTGACGGTTACCACTTTATGCACACGCATCGTGCCTTCGTCAGTCTTCAAACGAAATACGGCGACAGCACAGGAGACTTCGGCGTTCACAAGGGCGGCAGCACGGCCGACATGCGGCGCAACCGCCTGTCGGGCAATGTACTTGGCTCGCAGTTCGGCCATGGCATCAACCAGAAACCCGCAGCTGGGTACGACGCCTTGTTCCAAGGTCCCTACGCCGACTACTACGCCAGTCTCGAATCCCGCCACGGGTCCGACGAGACGCAATGGATCGTTGGAGCAGGTGCGGCGTGCATCTTTCCGAACTTCGGGATGATCCACAACCAGCTGCGGACCTGGCGCCCGCTGGGGCCAGGCCTGACCGAGGTGACCGTGTTTCCCTACGTGCTGGAAGGCGTTCCGGACAGTTTCAATCAGGGTCTGATGCGCAGCCACGAGCGCTTTTACGGGCCAGCAGGATATGGCGCGGCCGATGACGTTGAAGTCTTCGCGATGGCGCAACAGGGCCTGCGGGCGTCACTGGATGACTGGTTGATCATGGAGCGCGGCATGCATGCCGAGACGCGGCTGGCGTCGGGCGAGATCGAAGGCCAGCCATCGAGCGAAACGGTACACCGCGCCTTCTGGCGTCGATGGCGCGATCTGATGGCCAGCGAAGGGGAGCAGCCTTGACGGAGATGGAACGGATCGAAGCCTTCCTGTACACGGAGGCGCACCTGCTGGATACCCAGCAGCTCGACGCATGGCTGGCCCTTTTCGCGCCCGACGGGGTGTACTGGGTACCGATTGCAGACACCCCTTCCCGAACCGACAGCGCATCCATCATCTATGACGACGCGATCGCCCGTGAAGAGCGGGTGCACCACTACCTCCACCTTTCCTTTCCCGCCCAGACACCGCGTTCGCGCACCCTGCATCAGGTCAGCAACATCCGCATTGCAGGCCGCGACGCCGATGAATTGCTCGTCGACAGCAACCAGGTGATCCACGAAGTGCGCGGTGGTGACGTGACTCAGGTAGGACTTGGACAGACGAACGCATTGGCGGCGGCAGTTCAGTTCACTTTGCGGCCTGCGGGCGACGATTACCGGATCGTGACCAAGAAGATCCTGCTGCTCCAGCGGAACATGGCCTTGGGCAATCTGACGTTCATGCTGTGACAGAAGGGGCGGCGTCGCCTGCGCGCGAAGCGGGAGCCAGACCGGCGCCCTTGGGATTCCGGGAATCGCTGCTGCCCATGCTGGGCATCGCGTCGGTGAACCTGCTGATCGCGCTGGACCAGACCGTCATCAGCACGGCCTTGCCCTCCATCGCGCAGGAACTGGACGGTTTCGACTGGTATGCATGGGTCGCTGCAGCCTATCTGCTGGGATCCGTCGTGGCCGTGCCTGTATTTGGACGGCTGGGCGACTTCTTCGGTCGCAAGCCTTTCATCGTGGCATCGATCGCGCTGTTCACCGGCGCCTCGCTGCTCTGCGCAGCGTCGCCAACGGTGATTGCGTTGAGTGCAGCAAGATTGCTGCAAGGCATTGCCGGCGGCATGATGGTCGGGACCGCCTATGCGGCGATGGCCGATCTTTTTCCAGATCCAAAGGCAAGGCTGCGCTGGCAAATGGTGCTTGCCGTGTCGTATGGCGTGGCGACTGCCGCGGGCCCCACGCTGGGCGGCCTGATCAGCGAACAGGTCGGCTGGCGGGCGACCTTTCTTGTGAACGTGCCGGTAGGCATCTTCGGGCTTGTCTGCACGGTGCGGCACATGCCGCGTGTCGCGGGCACGCTGACGCACTTGCATGGCGCGCGCGCCTTGCTGGACTGGCCAGGCGCAGCGTGGATCGTTGTTGTTCTTTGCGTCCTGCAAGTCGCGCTGCATCGTTTGCCGGAACACGGCCTGGATGCGGGCACGCTATCGCTTCTCGTCATTGCACTGGCAGGCGCTGCCGTGCTGATCGCCACCGAACGGCGGGCGCAGCATCCCATGCTGCCGCTGGATCTCTTCACGACGCACGAGCATCTGGTCTTTTTCCTGCTGTCGTTTATTTGCGGGGCTGCGCTCTTTTCCCTGATCTTCTTCGTTCCACTGTTGCTGCAGCAAGGGCTGGCAATGCCTCCCCAGCAAGCAGGTACCGCCATGACGCCGATGCCGGTCTGTCTGGCTCTAGGCAGCATCCTGAACAGTGCGATCGTGGTGAAACTCAAACGACCTGGCGTCATGCTAGGGGTAGGTTTCGTTCTGCTGCTGACGTGTTTTGTCGGACTGAACCAGGTGGATGCCGGCACGAGCGGATGGCGGCTCGGCATGCCGCTGGCGGGTGCCGGCCTGGGTCTCGGACTGTTGCTGAACAACTTGAACGTCTTCGGGCAGCAGATCGTCGGTAAGGCGCGCTACGGTATCTTCACGGCACTGATGCAATCCACGCGAATGGCCGGCGGCATGATCGGCACGGCTGCGCTCGGTGCCTGGGTTGCGACGGCAGCAGATTCGCCGTTGGGCCTGGTTGACGCCCTTCTTCACGGATTCAATGTGCTGGGTGTACTGGTCGCCGTCGCCCTGCTACTGCTGCGGGCATTGCCGCCCATTTCGCTGTCGCGTCAACCGTGAACCGCAGCCGCCTGATTGGTGCCGCCGCGACAGACCGCGTAGAATCCCAGCCCCGGCCACCAAGCAAGTCCAAGAATGAACGCAGCACTGGAACAGGAATTTCACGACGCGATGCTCGGCATGTTCGAGCGCGCGAAAAAAGAGGCCGGCTATTCGGCCAACCGCTTTCACCAACTGGTGGGGCGGCTGGGCGGCAAGGCCGCGGCCAAACAAATGCTGGCGTCCAAGACGCTGTCGGAAGATCTGACGCACCTGAGTCTGGCCAAGCGGCTGGACCTGTCGATGGAGGTGCTGATCCTGGAGGCGCAATGGGCGCCGCTGTTCAGCGACCAGGAACGCGCGATCGCGGTAAAGCGCCTGAAGGACTTCGGCTATACCGCGAGCTGAGCGCGCAGGTTCAATGCAGGTTCGGCATCAGCGCCCGGCGCAGGTCGTCTTCCGACCGTCCGCTGCGTCGCGCGTAGTCTTCCACCTGGTCGTCGCCGATCTTGCCCACCGCAAAGTACTGCGATTGCGGATGGCTGAAGTAGAAGCCCGACACGGATGACGCCGGGTGCATGGCGTAGCTGTCGGTCAGCACCATGCCGATGTCACCGGCGGCCAGCACGTCGAACATGGCGCGCTTGACCGTGTGTTCCGGGCAGGCCGGGTAGCCCGGCGCGGGCCGGATGCCGACGTACTCTTCGCGGATCAGGGCCTCGTTGTCCAGGGCTTCGTCGGGCACGTAGCCCCACAGGTCCTGGCGGACGCGCACGTGCATGCATTCGGCAAAGGCTTCGGCCAGGCGGTCCGCGATGGCTTTGAGCATGATGCTGGTGTAGTCGTCGTGGTCTTTTT
This sequence comes from Pigmentiphaga litoralis, assembly GCF_048632615.1. GTDB lineage: Bacteria > Pseudomonadota > Gammaproteobacteria > Burkholderiales > Burkholderiaceae_B > Pigmentiphaga > Pigmentiphaga litoralis_B. The sequence goes on along the minus strand of NZ_CP184479.1, from coordinate 2,845,469 downwards.
CGAACTGCGCTTCCCACTTTTCGATGCCCAGCCCGGCGGTCACGGCGAACATGCCGATGTAGTCCTTGATGCCAGTGGATTTGGGCGCGATGAAGTCGGCCAGGCATTTGTTGTCGACGCCTTCGCGCTTGACGGTCTGCTGGCGCAGATTGTTCCAGGTGAACAGGGTTTCGGTGCGCGACTCGTCGGTGTAGACCTCGATGTCGTCATCATTGACCGTGTTGGCAGGGTAGAAGGACACCACCGCGTTGGCGGTGAGCCAGCGGCCATCGATCACGCGCTTGAGCAGCGCCTGGCCATCGGCATAGACCTTGGTGGCCGAGTCGCCCACGACCGGGTCGGTCAGGATGGCGGGGAACGGGCCGTGCAGATCCCATGTCTGGAAGAAGGGCTGCCAGTCGATGTACTGCGCGATTTCGGCCAGGTCGAAATTCTTGAAGAGTCGGCGTCCGATGAACTTGGGTTGACGCGGCGCGTAGCCGTTCCAGTCGATGGGCGGTTTGTTGGCGCGCGCCTCTTCGAGCGTGATCAGCGGCGTGGCCTTGCGGTTGGCGTACTGCTCGCGCACCCGCGCGTATTCGTTCTTGAGGTCGTCCAGGAAGGCGTTGGCTGTGTCGGACACCAGGTTCTGCGCGACGCCGACCGAGCGCGAGGCGTCGGTCACGTAGACGACCGGGCCGTCGTAATGCGGGGCGATCTTGACGGCCGTGTGCACCCGGCTGGTGGTGGCGCCGCCGATCAGCAGGGGCGTGTTGCGGCTGCGGAAGTAGTCGTCGCGCTGCATTTCGGCGGCGACATAGGCCATCTCTTCCAGGCTGGGCGTGATGAGGCCCGACAGGCCCACGATGTCGGCATTTTCGGCCTTGGCGCGCGCCAGGATTTCGGCGGCGGGCACCATGACGCCCATGTTGACGACTTCGAAGTTGTTGCACTGGAGCACGACGCTGACGATGTTCTTGCCGATGTCGTGCACGTCGCCTTTCACGGTGGCGATCACGATCTTGCCCTTGGCGCGCACGTCGCCGCCAGCGGCTTCGATCTGGCGCTTTTCTTCTTCGATGTACGGGATCAGATGGGCCACGGCCTGCTTCATGACGCGCGCCGATTTGACCACCTGCGGCAGGAACATCTTGCCCGAGCCGAACAGGTCGCCGACCACATTCATGCCGTCCATCAACGGCCCTTCGATCACTTCGATGGGCCGGCCACCCCGGGCCTCGATGGCTTGGCGCGCGTCTTCGGTGTCCTGGGTGATGTAGGTGTTGATGCCGTGCACCAGCGCATGCGACAGACGTTCGTTGAACGGCGCGTCGCGCCAGCCCAGGTCTTCTTCGCGCTTGACGCCCGAACTCTTGACCTGGTCAGCGAACTGCACCAGGCGTTCGGTGGGCGTGCGATCGTCGGCGGGGTCCTTGCGGCCCACCGGTTCCGAACGGTCCAGCACCACATCTTCGACCAGGTCGCGCAGCACGGGGTCCAGGTTCGCATACACACCCAGCTGACCGGCGTTGACGATACCCATCGTCAGTCCTTCGCGGATCGCGTAGTACAGGAAGACGGTGTGGATCGCTTCGCGCATCGGCTCGTTGCCGCGGAACGAGAAGCTCACGTTCGAGATGCCGCCCGAGATCTTGGCGTAGGGCAGGTTCTCGCGTATCCATTTGCTGCCTTCGATGAAGTCGACGGCGTAGTGGTTGTGTTCGTCGATCCCGGTCGCGATGGCAAACACATTCGGGTCGAAGATGATGTCTTCGGGCGGGAAGCCGACTTGCTCGACCAGCAGGCGGTAGGCGCGTTCGCAAATGACCTTGCGGCGTTCCAGCGTGTCGGCCTGGCCTTGTTCGTCGAAGGCCATGACGACGACGGCGGCGCCGTAGCGGCGGCACAGGCGCGCCTGGCGCAGGAAGGGTTCTTCGCCTTCTTTCATGGAAATGGAGTTGACGACCGGCTTGCCCTGCACACACTTCAGGCCGGCTTCGATCACGCTCCACTTGCTGCTGTCGATCATGACCGGCACGCGCGAGATGTCCGGCTCGGACGCGATCAGGTTCAGGAATCGTGTCATGCTGGCCTGCGAATCCAGCATGGCCTCGTCCATGTTGATGTCGATGATCTGCGCGCCGTTGTCGACCTGCTGGCGGGCGACCGCCAGCGCCTCGTCGAACTTTTCTTCGCGGATCAGGCGCGCGAACATCTTGCTGCCCGTCACGTTGGTGCGTTCGCCCACATTGACGAACAGGCTGGTCTCGTCGATGTTGAGCGCTTCCAGGCCCGACAGGCGCATCTTGCGCGGCACGTCGGGCACCGCGCGCAAGGGCAGCTTGCCGACCTTGTCGGCAATCGCCGCGATGTGTTCCGGGGTCGTGCCGCAGCAGCCGCCGACCATGTTGACGAAACCGGACCGCGCGAATTCTTCAAGCAGGCGCGACGTGTCTTCGGGCGTCTCGTCAAAGCCGGTATCACTCAGTGGGTTGGGCAAGCCGGCGTTGGGATACACGCACACGAAGGTGTCGCAGATCTTGGCCAGCTCGGCCACGTAGGGCCGCATCAGGGCGGCGCCCAAGGCGCAATTCAGGCCGATCGTGATGGGCCGGGCATGGCGCATCGAGTTCCAGAAGGCTTCGACTGTCTGGCCGGACAGGATCCGGCCGGACGCGTCGGTGACCGTGCCCGAGATCATCACAGGCAGACGGATGCCACGTTGCTCGAATACGTCTTCCACCGCGAACACGGCGGCCTTGGCATTCAGGGTGTCGAACACGGTCTCGATCAGGACGAGATCGATGCCGCCGTCGATCAGGCCATTCAACTGCTCGACATACGCCTCGTGCAGTTCGTCGAACGTGACGTTGCGGGCCGCCGGGTCATTCACATCGGGCGAGATGGACGCCGTCTTGGGCTGCGGGCCAAGCGCGCCGGCCACGAAGCGCGGACGGTCGGGCGTCGAGAAGGCGTCACAGGCGGCGCGCGCGAGCCGGGCCGATTCCACGTTCAGCTCGTAGGCCAGTTCCGGCAGGTCGTAATCGCCCTGGGCGATGCGGGTTGCCCCAAAAGTGTTGGTCTCGATCACGTCGGCACCCGCGCGCAGGTAGTCTTCGTGGATCGTCTTGATCACGTCCGGCCGCGTCAGGCTCAGCAGTTCGTTGTTGCCCTTGACGTCCTTGCCGTGCGCAGCGAACCGCGCGCCTCGATAGTCGGCCTCGCCCAGCTTGACCTGCTGGATCATGGTTCCCATGGCGCCATCCAGGATCAGGATGCGCTGCGTCAGCAAACGAGCGAATTCGGCGCCCCGGGTATAGGACTCGGGCGGATAGGGCAGCGTAGGGAAGGACATGGGCGGGCGACCGGGCAAACCCACCGGCGCAATCTGCAAAAGGGAATCGGCTATGTTACCAATAAACCGGGTTTTCCTTGCTGCAGCGCGGCGGCCGGGTGCCAGCCGAGGCGGCGCGGGGCGGCAAACGTTGCGCCTGCTTGTCGCCTTGCCCGCGCCTTGCGTGCCTCAGTGCAGCGCTTCGGGCGCCTGTCCGGGTTGCGGCAGCGCCAGCCCGTCCACCGGCATGATCGCCTCGGCGCCGGCACGCACGCGCCGCCGCGGAATGACCGCCAGGGGTGACATGTCGATGCACTGCGGCACCTGCCCACGCCACGCCGCCACCGACGCCTGCACCACGGCCGGCAGCTCGCGGCTGCGATGGAACTGCGTGCGCAGCCAGCGCGCATCGCAGCCCTGCTTGAGCGCGCCATTGCCCAGCGCCTGCAGCAAGCCGGACGTGCCCAGCTCTTCGGCAACTGGCGCCAGCTGGTCCAGTGTCATGCGCAGATGGTCCATCAGCCGCATCCGGCCATGGACCGGATCGACATAGTTGCCCTGCAGGCCAAAACGGCAGGCCTGAAAGCGGTTGGTGGTGTACGCCAGCCAGGCTTCCGGCGCGGGCAGCGCGCGGCGGTTGAGCGCCACCCCCAGCGCCTGGGCGAAGGCGGCGAGCTGGCAGGCTTTTTCGACGGTCAGCGGGGTGTCGCACACGCGGATTTCCACCGTGCCGAATTCGGGTTTGGGCCGCACGTCCCAATACAGGTCCTTGATGCTGTCCACCAGACCCGAGCTTTGCAGCTGGTTCAGATACGCTTCGAAGCCGTACCAGTCGGTGATCGTTGGCGGCATGTTGCCGGCCATGGGAAAGGCATTGAGCGCATTCAGGCGGCTGCACGAAAACAGGGTGTCGACACCTTCGAAGTAGGGCGACGACGCCGACAGCGCGATGAAGTGCGGCACGTAGGGCGACAGCCTGTGCGTCATGGCAATGGCGTCGTCCCCCGACGCCACACCCAGATGGATATGCTGGCCGAACACGGTGAACTGGCGCGCCAGATAGCCATACATTTCGGACAGATACTGGAAACGGGGCGAGTCGAAGATGGTTCGGTCCTGCCAACGCATGAAGGGGTGCGTCCCGCCTCCGGCAATGCCGACACCTACGGTATCGGCGGCTTCGCCCAGCACGTCACGCATGTGGCGCATTTCTTCCAGCAGCGCCATGGGATCGGTATGCACGGACGAATTCAATTCGATCATCGCGCGCGTGATCTCGGGTTTGACGCGATCGCCGACCGGGTGATTGGCCAGTTGGGCCAGGAGGTCTTCAGCGGAGCCCCGCAGATCGAACGAATGCGAATCGACGATCTGCAATTCAAGTTCGATACCGAGGGTGTGCGCAGCCGACGGGGTAAAAGCGATGGATTCCATCGAGGTCTCCTTGGAGGTGAGGCCTGGTGGGCGCAAGAACAAGCATTAAGGATGCCGCAGTTTAGCCACAAGTTCCCGGCAGATTGCCAGAAATTGATGACAGTTCAGGTTTTCCCCTAGGAACCCTGATGGGGTAAGACCTAGGCTTTCTCCAAGGTGGCATGGGCCTTTACCAATTACCAAGCGGCCGCATGCGGACGTAAAAAGCCCGCTGCATCAGGGCCAGCGGGCTTTATAGGGAAGGAGCTGAGGTATGCGGCGCCCGGTCAGGCGACCGGCGCAGGACTACGGACGATCAGTGGAGCGTGACCGGGTGGTTCATGTAATCGTCGAACTGGCTCAGGAATTCGTCGACGTCTTCCATTGACGGTTCCGACGCGATCAGCTCCTGGACCTGATTGCGGAACTGGTCAGCCGATTCACCCGCGATATAGAGTTCGCGCCGCGACTGCTTGTCCACGATCTCGAACCCGCCACCATAAGCGGTCGCGCCTTCGATCTCGGCAAATTCGACAACGACGTAGTTCGAGCTGTTGTAAATCATTTCCATGGCCTGGCTCCTGAAGTCACAGGGGTCATAAGACCGCCTGATCTGTAAATGTGGTGCCCACATCCGGAAATCAAGAGGCAATCTATAACGCGCATTAAATAAACGGAGGCTATCCGTTCACTGGCGCGTCCTGCACATCGATTACCCCCGCGAAGCCTGGGCCGTCCAGTTGCCTCAGCAACTCCGGGAGATGCTCGGCCTGGGATATTTCTATCCATAGCCTGGCCGGCTTCACCAGCCTGAGCATCCTTGCCACCGTCACCCGCAACGGCAGCTGCCCGACACAGCACACACAACCTGGCGCCAACTGGACGAGTTCGACGCCCGGTGGAGCCGTCAATGTTCCCGGCCCCCCTTCGACTATCACAGCCTGCTTGCCCTGCCCGTTCTGCAAGGACCGTGCCGCGGCGTCGAGCGCCACGCTTCGGCCCTGCCTGAGATAACAGCCTACCATCACTACAACGGGTGTCTTTGTATTCATTTGCGCCAGAATGCGCGTGTAAACAACACCAGCACCGTAAAGAGTTCCAGGCGACCGATGAGCATGGCAAACGAGCAGATCCACGTCTGGACGTCGGTCAGGCCCTTGTAGCTGCCCATGGGGCCGACTACGTCGCCCAGCCCCGGACCCGTGTTGTTCAGGGTCGCCAGGACGGCGGTAAAGGCCGTGAGCGGTTCCAGCCCGGTCGACAGCATCACCATGGTAAGAATGACCAGGGATGCCCCGTAAAGGAGCACGAAGGCCAGCACCGAAAAGACGACATGATTGGCGATCATCTGCCCGCCGATCCGCACCGGGTTGATCGCGCGCGGGTGCAGCAGCCGGGTGAATTCGCGCCGCGCCTGCTTGACCAGGATCACCATGCGGATCATTTTCATGCCGCCCCCGGTTGAGCCCGCCGACGTCACGAAAGAAGACAGTGCCAGCATCAATACGGGCGCGAACAGGGGCCATTTGGCGTAGTCAGTGCTTGCAAACCCTGTCGTCGTCGCCACCGAGACGGTATTGAACACAGCATGGCGCATGGCTTCGGACAGGGTCGGGTAGACCTGTTCGCCATAGAGCAGAAAGCCGATGATGATGCCCGACCCGAACATGACGGTCAGGTAGTACTTGGCTTCGAAGCAGTTCCAGTAGGTGCGCAGGCTTTTGGCGCGGTAGGCCCGGAAGTGCGTGGCGAAGTTGATGCCGGCGATCGTCATGAAGACGATTGCGACGAACTCGGTGGAGATCGAGTCGAACGCCAGGAAACCCGCGTCGCGGTTGGAAAAGCCGCCCAGCCCGATGGTGGCGGCCATGTGGCAATAGGCGTCATACCAGCTCATGCCGGTCAGGCGGTAGGCCACCGCGCACAGCAACGACACCACCATGTAAATGGCATACAGGCCCTTGGCCGTGCCGGTAATGCGCGGCGTCAGCTTTTCGTCTTTCATGGGACCGGCCGTTTCGGCGCGGAAGACCTGGCTTCCGCCCACGCCCAGCATCGGCAGAATGGCCACGGCCAGCACCAGAATGCCCATCCCGCCGATCCAGATCAGCGTGCAGCGCCACACGTTGATCGAATAAGGCAGGGTATCGAGACCGGTCAGCACGGTCGCGCCCGTGGTCGTGAGCCCCGACATGGCCTCGAAATAGGCGTCGGTCAGGCTCAGATCCACGCCCACGCCTCGGAAGTACAGCACCAGCGGCACGGCCGCGACCACGGGCAGCACGCTCCACACCAGGGACACCAGCAGGAAGCCGTCGCGCGGCGCGAGTTCGCGGCGCTGGCGGTAGGTAGCACCGAACATCAGCGCCCCGATGCCGAACGACACGCCAAAGGCGTGCACGAAGGCCATCAGCGCGGCGTCGGCCGTATACAGCGACGTTCCGATCGGAATGGCAAAAGTCAGCGAAAACAGCGCGATGACCACGCCAAGCACATTCAAGACCGGGAAAAGTTGGCGCATGGGACGGGCGAAGCCGCTCAGAAAAAGGAAACCGACACCTGGAACAGCTTTTCAACCTGGGAGACCAGGCGCTGGTGCGTGACGAACACGATGACATGGTCACCGGACTGCACGACCGTATCGTGGTGCGCCATCAGCACGGCATCGGACCGCGCGATGGCGCCGATGATCGCGCCGTCGGGCAGCTTGATCTGCTCGATGCGCCGGCCCACCACCTTGGAGGACTTGGCGTCGCCGTGGGCGATGGCCTCGATGGCCTCGGTCACGCCATGGCGCAGCCGGTGCACGGCCACCACGTCGCCGCGGCGCACATGCCGCAGCAATTCGCCGATGGTGGCTTCGGAAGGCGAAATGGCGATGTCGATGCGGCCGCCTTCCATGAGTTCGGCGTAGCTTTTGCGGCCGATCAGGGCAATCACGCGGCGCGCGCCCATCCGTTTGGCAAGCAGCGACGACATGATGTTGTCTTCGTCGTCGCTGGTCAGCGCCAGGAACAGGTCCATGTCGCCGACGTTTTCATCTTCGAGCAGGTCCTCGTCGGTGGCGTCGCCATTGAGCACCAGCGTCTTGCTGGGCACCTGCGCGGCCAGGTATTCACAGCGGCGGCGATTCTGCTCGATCAGCTTGACCTCGTACAGGTGGCCGATTTCGCGCGCCAGCCGCAGCCCGATGTTGCCGCCGCCGGCGATCATCAGCCGCCGCACGGGTTTGTCGCGTTCGCGCAGTTCGCGCACCAGCCGCCGCACTTCGTGGGTCGCGGCCAGGCAGACGACTTCGTCCCCCGGCTGGATGACCGTGCGGCCTTCGGGCGTGATCAGCTCGCCTTGCCGGAAGATGGAAATGATGCGGATGTCGGCGCCCGGCATGTGTTCGCGCAGGCTTTCGATGGGATGCTGGCACAGCGGGCTGCCCGCGTGCGCCCGGACGGTCACGGCGCTGACCCGGCCTTCGGCAAATTCCACCACCTGCAAGGCCTCGGGGATCGCGATCAGGTTGGTCAGATAGCTGGTGACGCTGCGTTCCGGGCAGATCAGATTGTCGACGCAAAAGCCGTCGTCACCCATCAGCGAGGCATTGTCCAGGAATTCGGGGGAGCGGACCCGCGCAATGCGGCGCGGGACATTGAAGACCTGCTTGGCGATCTTGCAGGCCACCAGGTTGGTTTCGTCGGCCGTGGCGCACGAGATGAGCATGTCCGCGTCACGCGCCCCGGCTTGCTCCAGGGTCGACATGTGGATGCCGCTTCCGACCACGACCCGCAGGTCGAACCGTTCCTGCAGCAGGGCCAGGCGAGGACCGTCGGTATCGATGACCGTGATGTCGTTGTGTTCGGACACCAGGTTTTCGGCGACGCTCGTTCCCACCCGGCCCGCGCCGAGGATCAGGATCTTCATAGACTGCGTTTGCGGGACAGCTCGATGCCCAGTTGTTTGAGCTTGCGATATAAGTGGGTGCGTTCCAAGCCGGTCTTGTCGGCGACGCGCGTCATGCTGCCGCCTTCGCGCGCCAGATGATGCTCGAAGTACACGCGCTCGAACGCGTCACGCGCTTCGCGCAGCGGCAGGTCCAGCGACAGTTCATGCAAGGGCTGGCGCGGGCGGGTGTCGCCGCCTCCGACCTGGCCCATTTCGGCCAGTGATTCGGCGGCGCTGGACGCCCCGATCGGCGCGCGGCCGTAGTCCGACCCGGTGGTCAGGATGGGCGGCTGCACATACGACGGCGGCGGGCTGCTGCTGCGGATCGCTGTGACCGGCTGCGCAACGGGCTTGGGGCCCGCGCGGCCGCGGTCGAGCGCCGACGCAATGGTCTTGAGCAGCCGCGTCATGGTGATCGGCTTTTCAAGGAAGTCGGTCGCGCCAATGCGGGTGGCCTCGACGGCGGTATCGATGGTCGCGTGGCCGCTCATCATGATGACCGGCATGTCGAGCAGACCTTGCGACGCCCACTCTTTGAGCAGGGTCACGCCGTCGGTATCAGGCATCCAGATATCGAGCAATACCACGTCAGGCCGATGCTGGTTGCGCAGCGTGCGCGCAGCGGCGGCGTTTTCTGCGAGATCCACCGTGTGACCCTCGTCATAGAGGATCTCCGACAGGAGTTCGCGAATGCCGACTTCGTCGTCGACCACTAGAATTCTGGCCATATTTTTAGAAACCTCTGTTACGCGGATTGCGACCCTGCTGCCACGGTCAACCGGGCAGATCCCGGCGCCACTGCCTCATCCACCAGCTTGGTAAGAAGTATAGAGACCATCGCTCCGCCTTCTGGCCGATTGGCCAGGTCGATGCGACCGCCGTGCTCTTCGACAATTTTTTTCACGATCGCCAGGCCAAGCCCCGTCCCCCGTGCCTTGGTCGTCACATAGGGCTCGAAGGCCCGCTGCAGTATGCGTGGCGCGAATCCCGCGCCCGTATCCGTCACCATCAGCCGTACCGTTGCGTGCTCCCGGCCATCCGGCAGCCGCGTATGGATCAGCCGCGTGCTGACGCCCACCCGCTCTTCCAAGACCTGCCTGGGCTGCCCCGCCTCCTCAGCCTTAGCCATGTCCTTTGCCCTATCTTCTATGGCGTCCTTGGCATTGGCAATCAGATTATGTATCACCTGCCGCAACTGGGTCGCATCGCCTTCGATCTTCGGCAGCCCCGGCGCCAGGTCGACAGCCAGCAAGGTCGGGCGCGCGCCATCGCGCAGCATGCCGTCAGTGCTGTCCCAGCCATACAGCGTCAGGACTTCGGCCACCAGTTCATTCAGGTCGAGTTGCTGCATCTGCGCCGGCGGCGTCCGCGCGTATTCACGGAAGTCGTCCACCATCCGCTGCATCGAACTGACCTGGTTGATGATGGTCGTAGTCGATCGGCGCAGCATTTGCGCATCGGTCGTTTCCAGCTTGTCGGCCAGCTTCATCGCGATGCGCTCGGCCGAGAGCTGGATCGGCGTCAACGGGTTCTTGATCTCGTGCGCCAGGCGCCGCGCCACTTCCCCCACGCCACGGCCCGGTTGGCGGAAATCACTTCGGTAATGTCGTCGAACACCACCACATAGCCCCCACTCCCACCGTTGACCGGCAGATGCGATCCTCGAGCCAGCAGAGTAATCGTATTGTCGTCGGGCCGGGCGGACGACATGTTACCTTCGCCCGCCCCGCCGGACGGGGTGTCGCCGGTGGGCGCGCGAACGATTTCGAACTGCTGCTGCCAGTGGGTGCGGCCCGTGTCGGCCGCCGCATGTTCGGCAAAGGCGGTACGAATCACATTGGCGAAGGTGGTCAGGCCGTCGACCGTTTCCAGCGGCCGGCCGGCGACCGCGCGCAGGTCCACCCGCAGGATCCGCTGCGCGCCATGATTGACGGTGGCAACACGGAAGGCTTCATCGAACACCAGCACGCCCGACGAGAGGTTGGACAGGATGCTTTCCAGGTAGACGTTGGTGCGTTCCAGCTGGCGGCGGTTGGTTTCCACCATGTGACGGGCGTCGTCCAGCTGACGCGTCATGGCGTTGAAGGACCGGGTCAGCTGCCCGACTTCGTCTTTGGACGGCGGCTCGGGAATGGGCCGGAAATCGCCCACGCCCACGGCCTGCGTGCCTTCGGCCAGGCGCAGCAGCGGGCGCACCAGGCGGGACGACAGCGCAAACGCCGCGCCGATGGCCGAGAACATGGCCAGCAACAGCGCCAGGGTCAACGTAATGCCATAGAGCTTGCGCAAGCCGGTTCGCGACAGGGACAGTTCCTGGTAGTCGCGATAGCCGGCCTGGACTTCTTCGGCATTGAGGGCGATCTGCTCGGGCACCGGCTGCAGCAGTTGCAGGTAGCGCGATTCGGCCGGCGACACGGTGGGCAGGTCCAGCGAGCTTTGTGGCGCGATCTGCAGGATGACGCGCAGCCGCAGCGCATCGGTGTTCTGCGCATCGCGCGTCGTGCCCATGGGGCCCTGTTCGCTTTCCAGGGTCAGGGTGCTGGGGACGCTGTTGGCTTCGGCGGCCGAGTACCCGCGCGAGATGCGCAGCTGGCGCAGGATCTGCGGCGGCGGGCTGTCGGGCACCAGGGTGCCATACACGCTGGTGGACCACGCGATGATGCGGCCGCTTGCGGTAAAGACCATGGCGTCTTGCGCACCCACCTGTTCCCGCAGGCGCGTCAGCGCGATGGACATGCTGGCGTCGGCCGTATCGCCCAGTTCCAATGACATGGTGCGCGCGCGGGCATTCAGGTCCTGCAGCTGCGAATCGAGGGCGGCCCGGCCCAGGTTCAGGCCGGATTCCAGCGCGGCGTCGACCCGGACGTTGAACCACGATTCGATCGAACGCGACAGGAACTGGACCGACAACATATAGATGAGCACGCCAGGCACCACGCCCACCAGCGCAAAGGCCAGCGCGAAGCGGGCGGTGAGCCGGGCGCCGAACTGGCGCTTGCGCAACTGGCTCTTTAACCGCAACGCCAGCGCCGCCACCCACAGGAACAGGATCAGGGCGACGACGCCGTTCAATCCCAGCAGCACGTTGTATTGCTGTTCCAGGCGGCTGGAATTGCCGGTGGACCAGGCGAGCAGGAACAGCAGCGCCAGCGCGCTGACCGCGGCGATGCCAAGAAGAATGCGCATCAGCCGGCTCATGGGGCCTCGGGCGGCGGCGTGCCGGCAGGGGTGGCGTGACCGTTGGGACTGCCGGCATTGGGCAGTACCGTGCTGCCGCTGGCGGTGCCGCGGGTGCCGTCGGGCAGGGTCAGGCCCAGGCTGGACGACCCGTTGGACAAGGACGGCGCGTTCAGTGTCCCGCCCGGGGTCTGGTTCATGCTGGGCGAAGAGCCGGGGGGCGACGCCGCGCCATTGGGCCGGTCGGCAGGCCTGTCGTTGGTTCTGTCGACGGGCCTGTCAGTGGCTTTGTCGGCGGGTTTGTCGTTCGCCTTGTCGGCCGGCCGGTCGGGGACAGGGCTCGGAGCCGCCGTTGCAGGCGCGACAGGCACCGGCGGCAGCGTTTCGCGCACGACCTGGGTGGAAAATTCCGTCCACGGGGTGGCCAGAGACCAGTCACTGCTGTTCAGCGCATTCACCTGAAAGGCCTTGGACAATTGCGAGACGTCAAAACGCACCCGCATGCGGCCTTCGTGATTGGCGCCGGGCTTGAAGGCGTCCTTGTCGGCAATCCGCCAATTGCGGACGTGACGCACCACCGACAGCGCTTCCGACAGCGAACTGACCGGGAGGGCCAGGCTGCCGCTACTGACGCGCCATTGGTGGGTCAGGGGATTGTGAGCGATGCGCCAGGTCTGCGTGGCGGTCAGCACGGTTTCGTCGAACCAGTACCAGCGCGGCCGGTTGATTTCGACTTCGACCGTGAAGAACAGGGGAAGCCCGCGTTCGGCGGCGTCTTCGAGCTGATTATTGAGGTTGAGCGAGACGTCGGCGTTCAGGACCAGATCGCGGCCGCGTTCGGCCAGCGAGACCGCCTGGACCATGGGTGCATCGGCGCCGCCGGCTCTGCCACCCAGAAGCAGCATGACGGCAGCGGCCACCAGCAGGAAGCGAACGATGCGTAGCAGTCTCACACCTTGGAGAACAACGCGTAAAAGAAACCGTCGTGCTGCTCGCCAGGCGGCGCGGAGACGGGGCTGGGCAGCAGTTGACCGGGCGCGGGCAACCGGGTCGCATCGGGGTGACGGGTCAGGAAAGCTTCGGCCTGCCGCGCGCCCTCGGCAGGAAATATCGAGCACGTCACGTAAAGCAATTTACCACCGGGGGCGACCACCCGCCACAGCGCATCGGCCAGCCTGGCCTGCAGCGCCGCGGTGCGGGTGACGTCTTCTTCGCGCCGCAGCCAGCGGATATCCGGGTGACGGCGCACGATGCCCGACGCACTGCAAGGCACGTCGGCCAGCACGGCGTCAAAAGGCTTGCCATCCCACCAGGCGTCCACGTCCGCAACGTCGGCAGCCATCGTACGTGCCGTCAGGCCCAGTCGGGCCAGATTTTCATCCACGCGGCGCAGGCGCATGGCGTCCACGTCGATCGCCAGCAGGTCGATATCCGCCTGTTCGAGCAGGTGGGCGGTCTTGCCGCCCGGCGCGGCGCAGGCGTCCAGCACCCGCATGCCGTCCTTGACCTGCAACAGGGGCGCGGCGAGCTGCGCCCCGGCATCCTGCACCGACCACCAGCCTTCGGCAAAGCCAGGCAGTTGCTGGACCGGACGGGCTTGCAGCACGACCAGGCCGTCGTCACCAGCGGGGGTGACAGGAATGCCTTGTTCTTCAAATGCGGTCCGCAGCGCATCACGCGACATTTTGCGGCGGTTGGCGCGCAGGGTCAGCGGCGCCTGACGATTGGCCGTGCGCAGCAGGTCCTGCCAGTTGTCGGGGTAATCGATGCGCAGGCGGCGCACCCACCAGGACGGATGATTCCAGGTGGCCTCACCGTTGTTGGCGAGCCCGTTCATGATTGCGTCGCGTTCCCGCAGGAAGCGGCGCAGACTGCCATTGACGAGTCCTTTGTAGGACGCCAAAGAAGGCTGGCCAGAAGCAGCCCGGACCGCCTGATCCACCACCGTATGCGGCGCATAGTGAGCACCCGCTGCTCCTGCAGCTTGCTCCAGGCCGTCGCCCGGCACCACCAGCGCAAAGGCCACCAGCAACAGCGCGTCGAGCAGGGGGTCGGTGGGGTTGCGGGGAATCAGGGCCTGCTTGACTGCGCGCGCGCGGCCCAGTTGCCGCATCACATGAAAGGACACGGCCTGGACGGCAGGCCGGTTGGCGGCAGGCGTCCTGGCGATCGCGTCGGTCAATGACGTACCGGCCAGCACGGCCTGCAGCGCCTTGGCGGCGCCCAGCAGGATCTCAGACAGCGGTGCGGACTGACCGGTCGCGGCCGGGCCAGGCTGGGAAGGTGTGGACGACATCAGGGCGTTCCTCCACCAAGGCCACGAACAAAAACGTCGACCGGCTGGCGTTTGCCACCGGCTTTCTGCAGTTCGAGCAGGCGCAGCGTGCCGTCGGCCGTGGCGATGTCAATGCCATCGCCTGCCATGCGCACCACGGCGCCCGGGGTGCGGGATGCGCTGTCGGCGGAGGCGGACGACGCCACGCCTGGCAGCGCCATGGCCTTCCAAACCTTGACGGGGTCGGGCAGCATCGGCAGCCGCAAGGTCGCGCCCGGAACCGGATCGAAGGCGCGAACGCGGCGGGCCAGGACGTCCGCCGGCTGCGTGCAGTCCAGCGGCGCTTCGGCCTTGTCCAGCTTGGCGGCGTAGGTCACGCCGTCGGCCGGCTGCGGCATGGCGGGCAGGTCGCCCTCCTCGCGCCGCGCCAGGGCATCGACGATCGCCGTACCGCCCAGCGTGGCGAGCACGTCGTGCAATTGGCCTGCCGATTGGGTCGGCAGAATGGGCGTGGTGGCCACCAGCAGCATGTCGCCGGTATCCAGGCCGGCGTCCATCTGCATGATGGTGATGCCGGTTTCGGCGTCGCCCGCTTCGATCGCGCGCTGGATGGGCGCCGCGCCCCGCCAGCGGGGCAGCAGGCTGGCGTGGATGTTCAGGCAGCCCAGGCGCGGCAGGTCCAGCACCGATTGCGGAAGGATCAGTCCGTAGGCCGCCACGATCATCGCATCCGCATTGACTGCCTGAAGGGTCTCGTGGGCGGCGCGGGCTTCGTCGGGATACTTGCCATCCAGGCGCAGGCTGCGCGGCTGCGCCACGGCGATGCCCGCCTCGAGCGCGGCCGCCTTGACAGGGGAAGGGGTGAGTTTGAGCCCGCGACCGGACGGACGGTCGGGTTGGGTCAGCACCAAGGCGACGTCATGACCGGCGTCGATCAGGGCTCGCAACGCCACCCTGGCAAACTCCGGCGTACCGGCAAAAACCAGGCGCATCTGAATCCTGAATCTGAAAATGATTAAGCGGGCTGGCGCTCGAGTTTGCGCATTTTCGTCTTGATGCGCGTCTGCTTCAGGTTGGACAGGTATTCCACGAACACCTTGCCTTCGAGGTGGTCGAGTTCATGTTGGACGCAGACCGCAAGCAGGCCCTCGGCATCGAACTCGTAGGCTTCGCCTTTCTCGTTCAGCGCCCGGACGGTGATCTGGGACGAACGCGCCACTTCATCGTAGATGCCAGGCACCGACAGGCAGCCTTCTTCGTACACCTTGGTGTCGTCGCTCTTCCAGGTGATTTCCGGATTGATGAGGACGAGCAGGTCGCTTTTGTCTTCGGACACGTCGATCACGACGATCCGCTCATGCACGTCGACCTGGGTCGCTGCCAGACCGACCCCAGGCGCGTCGTACATGGTCTCGGCCATGTCGCGCACAATGCGGCGGACACGGTCGTCCACGACGGCCACCGGCTTGGCTTTCTTGTGCAGGCGCGGGTCGGGATAGGTCAGGATAGGAAGCAGGGCCATGGCGACAACAACGATTCTTGGGGGATCTTTGATACTGGAAAATGGGGGGCAAACCCCCTGATTGCAAGCCCAAGATACCACAAGCGTCCACGCGCGGGCGTGCGCCAGCGCCCCTGGGCCTTGCAAAGCCCAGGGGCGGCTACGCCGCTGCCCCGGTTCATCAGGCTGCGGGCAGGCCGGCCTGCGGCGCTTTGCCGATGGGCCTGACCTGCGCCGGGCTTAACGTGCGATGTAATGCACCGTCAGGTCGCCCACGCCGTCGATATGCGCGTGCAGGGTGTCGCCGGCCACGCACGGGCCGACGCCAGCGGGCGTGCCGTTCAGGATGATGTCGCCAGCTTCCAGGGTCACGAAACGCGACAGGTAGGCAATCGTCTCTTCAACGCGCCAGATCTGCTGGTTCAGGTCGCCTTCCTGGCGGATCTCGCCGTTGATCTTGAGCCAGATCGGGCCTGCGTCCGGATGGCCGATCTCGCTGGCGGGTTTCAGGGCGGACACCGGGCAGGATTGATCGAAGCCCTTGGCCAGTTCCCAGGGACGCTGCATTTTCTTGGCCACCGACTGGATGTCGCGGCGGGTCATGTCGATGCCTACGCCGTAGCCGAACACGTGCGAGAGGGCGTCGGCCTCATTGATGTCGGTGCCGCCCTTGCCCAACGCCACGACCAATTCCACTTCGTGGTGAAGGTCTTGCGTCTGTACCGGGAACGGCAGGTCGCCACCGTTGGGCACCACGGCGTCGGACGGCTTGGAGAAGAAGAAAGGCGGTTCACGATCGGGGTCGTGGCCCATTTCGCGCGCGTGGTCGGCAAAGTTGCGGCCGACACACCAGATCCGCCGCACCGGAAACACGGCGTCGGTTCCTTCCACGGGAATCGCGGCGATGGACGGCTGGGGGATGACGAAATTCATGACATTTCCTGTAGGACTGCCGGGCGGCCTGCCACCCGGTCGTTGAATGTGGATGCCAGCTTATCGGTCTTCGGACGACGGCGACAGGGACGCATGTGTGATTCGCTTGGACAAAACCGGGGGATCCACCGCCTGGCGGGCCAAGGCGCGAAAGGCGACCGGGCTGGCGCCGCATACCTGGCGGAATCGGCGGGAAAAATAGGCCTCGTCGGCAAAACCGACTTGCCGCGCGATATCGGATACCCGCAAGGACGTCTGCATGAGCAGTTCCCTGGACCGCTCGATCCGCCGTTCGGTAACCAGGTCGACAAAGGTCCGGCCAGTCTCTTTCTTGATCAGGTGAGCAAGATAGTTGGGGGACAGGCAGGCCGCGGCGGCCGCGCTGTCCAGGGTCAATCGTTCGGCCAGATGCTCGCGGATATGCCGGATCACGCGAGCCATGGCCTCGCGCCGGCCGTGATGCGACGTGCCCGCGCCGGCCGCCTGTTCGATCCGGCCAGCGTATTTGCGGCAGACCAGTCCAATCAGCAGCAGCAAGCGGGCGCGCAGCGTTTCCAGCGTGTAGAAGCCGCGCTGCGCGTTGTCGGCAAGCATCTGTTCGCATAGCTGCAGCATGTCGGCGCGGTCCGAGCCGTCGAGCTGGAAGTCCATGGATTCCTGCGCCAGGAACGGCGCCAGTTCGGGCGCCCGGGCCAGCGGAACGTCTTCCAGGTCGAGCGGATCGACGTCAAGGTCGCTGCGCAGGAAGCGCTGACCGAAGCTCAGGATGTAATACAGCGATCCGGGCGGATGCGGCACGCAATGCATGCGGTATGGCAGCACGAACGAGAGCATGCCCGGCAGGAACGGCCGCACGGTGGCGCCAATGTGCTGCTGCGTGTCGCCCGCCAGGTTGATCTGGATCTGGAAATAGGCATGGCGATGCGGCGCGGCCAGCGGATCACGGGCGTTCTCGCGCCGGATGTCGAAATCCAGGTGCTGCGCCCGTTCCTGCATCGTGTAGGTCCGGATCCCGGTGGCCATGTGGCCCATGCTGTCCCCTAATCCTTGTGTCGTGCCAGCACACGGACGCCGTGGCCAGACAGAAAAAGTATAGCCACTTCGATCGGGCCGTCCGCCGCGTCGGGAGGTTAATGTCCATGCGTACAAGTGGCCTTGGACACTTCTGTCCGGAACCGCCCCGCGCGGCGGACCCGCCATGGTCTAGTGACGGACCCGGTCATGCCCGACCGTTCACGACTTTCCGGCGTCCGTCCTGCCATGCCTTCTGCTTCCGTTTCCGATTCCCTGGCCGCGTGGTTGCGGCTGTCCTTCGAACCAAACGTGGGCCCGGTTACCGCCTACCACCTCCTTCAGGAGTTCGGGCTGCCCGACCAGTTGTATGCCCACGATCTCGATGCCCTGGCCGCCAAACTGCCCATTCCCCTGGCGCGGCAGCTGGCGGCGCCGGCGGACGACGCCACCCGCAGGCGTATCGACGACGCGCTGGCGTGGGCCGATCAGCCTGGCCACTACCTGATGACACTGAATGACCGGCACTATCCGCCCGCGCTGCTCGTCACGCACGATCCCCCGACACTGCTTTATGTCAAAGGACTGCCCTCGCTGCTGGGACGTCACGGACTTGCCATCGTGGGCTCGCGCAACGCCACGCCGGACGGCGTAGGCCACGCACGCGAGTTCGCGCGGCATCTGGCGCGTCTTGGCTACACGATCGTAAGCGGGCTGGCGTTGGGCATCGATGCCGCGGCTCATGAAGGCGCCCTGGCGGCGGGGGCGGATGGCGGGGGCACCCTGGCGGTGGTCGGCACGGGGGCGGACGTGGTGTACCCGCGAAGCAACCACGCGCTGGCCCAGCGTATCGCCGACCAGGGCGCCATCGTGTCCGAACTGCCGCTCGGGACGCGTGGCCTTGCCCACCACTTTCCCCGCCGCAACCGGCTGGTGGCCGGACTGTCGAAAGGTGTCCTGGTGGTCGAGGCAGCTACCCACAGCGGGTCGCTGATCACCGCACGGATCGCTGCCGACATCGGGCGCGACGTTTTTGCGATTCCAGGATCCATCCATTCGCCGCTGTCCCGCGGCTGCCATCTGCTGCTGCGGCAAGGCGCGAAGCTGGTGGAATGTTCGCAGGACATCGTGGATGAGCTGACCAACGCGTCAGGTGCGGCCCAGGCGCCGTTGCCATCGGGTGCGCCTGCCGGCGCCATGGCAACCACCCAGGGTGATGGCCATGGCAGGCAAGGCGATCAGGCAAGCCACCGCCCGAATGGCGCTGGCGGCAGGCCAGGCACACCCGCCGCCCCGGCATTGCCTTCGTTGTCGCCCGAAGACCTGGCCCTGCTGCGGGCCATGGGCTTTGGGCCTGTCACCCCGGACATGCTTGCCTATCGCCTGGGTGCGCCCATCCAGGAGGTTCTGGCGCGGCTGCTGCCGCTCGAACTGCGCGATCGGGTGCACCGGTTGGCGGGCGGCCGTTTTCAGCTTGCCGGCCCGATCGCCAAGGCACTGGCCGCGCAACTGGCACGAGAGGCGCAGGCAGCGGGTCCCGAAGGCAAGGACAGCGGTCAGGATGCCGTTCATGCCTGATGCCAAAAACACCACGCCGGCTATGCAAACCACGCAATGCGGTGTCGCATATTTGCCTAGGGCGGCGTTTCAGCGTAGAGTGAAGCGAGCCTTTACTGTGATATATGTTCGATATTCTCGTCTACCTCTTCGAGAACTACTTCACGCCGGAAGCCTGTCCGGATCCGGATACGCTGGCGCGAAAGCTCGCCGCTGCCGGATTCGAAGACGACGAGATCGACGATGCGCTGTCGTGGCTGTCAGGCCTGGCGGAAACCACGCATCGTTGCGTCGATCTTGCCCTGGTTCCGAGCCACAGCACCCGCATCTACGCCGATGCGGAATACAGCGCGCTGGGTTCCGAGGCGATCGGGTTTGTGAGTTTTCTCGAGTCTGCCGGCGTCCTGTCGGCTCCCCTGCGCGAGATCATCATCGACCGGGCCACTGCGCTCGTCGAATCCCCGGTACCCATCGAAAAACTCAAAATTATTGTGCTGATGGTACTGTGGAGCCAGGAAACCGAGATCGACAACCTGATCCTGGAAGAGCTGCTCGAAGACGGCAGCGCGCGCCAGATCCACTGATTTTCCGCACTCGCTGCCGTGCGGTGCCGGCCACGCCGAGCACCCCCGACTTGCACTGCTTAAAAATCCCCCGTATCATCCGGCGCTTCGACGCACTTTATTTGGCGTCGGCTCTGTTCAACTGGATTTCAATGGGCAAGACACTGATCATCGCCGAGAAACCCTCGGTAGCGCTGGATATTTCGCGAGCCCTGGGCGGCTTCAAGCGCGAGGGCGAATACTTCGAAAGCGACGAACACGTCCTTTCTTCGAGCGTCGGCCACCTGCTGACGCTCGTCGCACCCAACGACCCGGTCAAGGGCAAGTGGAGCTTCACGCACCTGCCGGTGATCCCGCCTGAATTCGGCCTGGGTCCTGCCGACAAGCGCTCGGAAGAACGCTTGCGGCTGCTGGTGCGCCTGTTGAAACGCAAGGACGTCGATGCCGTCATCAATGCCTGCGACGCGGGACGCGAGGGCGAACTGATCTTCCGCTACATCGTCCAGTACGCCAAGACGAACAAGCCGATCCAGCGCCTGTGGCTTCAGTCCATGACCCAGCAGGCGATCCGCGACGCGTTCAACGACCTGCGCAGCGATGCCATCATGCAGCCGCTCGAAGCGGCGGCACGGTCGCGCGCCGAGGCCGACTGGCTGGTCGGCATCAACGGCACGCGGGCTATGACCGCCTTCAACAGCAAGGACGGCGGCTTCTTCAAGACGCCGGTCGGCCGCGTGCAGACGCCTACGCTGGCCATCGTGGCCGAACGTGAAGAGCGCATCCGCAAGTTCGTGTCGCGCGACTTTTGGGAAGTCCGCGCGCAGTTCGCCGCGGCGGCGGGCACCTATGAAGGCCGCTGGTTCGACCCCAAGCACACCAAGGATCCGCTGGACCCGGAAAAGCGGGACTCGCGTGTCTGGACCCAGGCCGCCGCCGACGAGATCGTCGCGGCGTGCCGTGACGGCGTAGGCACCGTGACGGAAGAGTCGAAGCCGTCGAGCCAGCTGTCGGGGCTGTTGTATGACCTGACCACGCTGCAGCGAGAAGCCAACTCGCGCTTCGGTTTCTCGGCCAAGACCACCCTGTCGCTGGCGCAGACGCTGTATGAACGCCACAAGGCGCTGACCTACCCGCGGACCGATTCGCGCTATCTGCCCGAGGACTATCTCCAGACGGTCCAGCAGACCATGCAGACGCTGACCGAGGGCAAGCCGGCGTATGCGCAGCATGCATCGACGATCATCAAGAATCAGTGGGTTCGACCCAATCGCCGCATCTTCGACAACAAGAAGGTGTCGGATCACTTTGCCATCATCCCGACCCTGCAGGCGCCCCGCGAACTGAGCGAGGCTGAAGCCAAGCTGTACGACATGGTCGTCAAGCGCTTTCTGGCCGTGTTCTTCCCGGCTGCCGAATTCCTGCTGACGACCCGCATTACCGAAGTCAACACGCATCGCTTCAAGACCGAAGGGAAGGTGCTCGTCAATCCGGGCTGGATGGCGGTGTATGGCCGCGACACGGTGGGCGAAGACGCGACCCTGACGGCCGTGGCGCCGGACGAAAAGGTCAAGACGCAGAGCGTCGAGGCCGTGGGCCTGGCGACCAAGCCGCCGGCGCGCTACACCGAAGCGACGCTGCTGTCGGCCATGGAAGGCGCCGGCAAGCTGGTGGAAGACGAAGAATTGCGCGAGGCCATGTCGGCGCGCGGGCTGGGCACGCCGGCCACGCGCGCGGGCATCATTGAAGGCCTGATCAACGAGGTGTACCTGCGCCGTGAAGGGCGCGAACTGGTGCCCACCGCCAAGGCCCGCCAGCTGATGACGCTGCTGTCGGGCCTGGACGTGGACGAACTGACGTCGCCGGAATTGACGGGCGAATGGGAACACAAGCTCAGCCAGATCGAACAGGGCCAGCTGGCGCGCGAAGCCTTCATGCAGGAAATCGCGCGGATGACGGAAGTGATCGTCAAGCGTGCGAAGGAATACGACCGCGATACGGTGCCGGGCGATTACGCGACACTGACTACGCCCTGCCCCAAGTGCAGCAAGGTGGTGAAGGAAAACTACCGCCGCTATGCCTGCACGGCGTGCGATTTTTCGATCGGCAAGCATCCGGGCGGCCGCACCTTCGAGCAGTCGGAAGTCGAAGAATTGCTGGCCAAGAAAGAGATCGGCCCGCTTAACGGGTTCATCAGCAAGATGGGCCGCCCCTTTTCGGCCATCTTGCGCATTACCGACGAGTACAAGCTGGAATTCGACTTTGGCCAGGCTGATGATGAAGCCGCCGAAGCCATCGACTTTTCCGGCCACACGCCAGTCGGCCCGTGCCCCAAGTGCTCGCACCGCGTGTTCGAATGGGGCATGAGCTACCTGTGCGAAAAGTCGGTGGGACCCGAGCGCAGCTGCGATTTCAAGTCGGGCAAGGTGATCCTGCAGCAGGACATTTCCACCGAACAGATGGGCAAGCTGCTGAATGAAGGCCGCACCGATCTGCTGCAGAATTTCGTGTCCAGCCGCACCAACCGCAAGTTCAAGGCGTTTCTGACGCGCGGCCCGGACGGCAAGGTCGGTTTCGAGTTCGAGCCGCGTCCGGCCAAGCCGGGGAAGGCGCCGGCCAAGACCGCGAACGGTGACACGGCCGAAGCGGGCACGGGCCGCGTGCCGGCAAAGAAGGCAGCCGCCAAGGCGCCGGTCAAGAAGACGGCGGCCAAGAAGGCCTCGGTGACGAAGACCGCCGTCAAGAAGGCCGCCGCCAAGAAGGCGCCAGCCACCAAAGCCGTAGCGAAGAAAGCGCCAGCCAAAAAGGCGGCTGTGAAGAAAGCCGCGGCGTAACGCGTCAGGCGGACGACTCAGCAAGGCCCGTGCGCATGCGCGGGCCTTTTTATTGTCGTCAGGGCGCGCACCGGCCGCGCCGTATCGCCGCTGCCCGCCATGACCCTATTGGCTGGCAATCCCTTGGCCGTCCTCCTGCGCCTTGCGCCCTTCCATTGCAGAGCAAGACACTGAGCGCTCTAACCATCAGCAACACATCCCCCTGCTCTCCTTACAACCCGGTAGCGTCCTGAACGGGTGCGCACCACAGTGCAATCCGGATGCACGGGGTAGACTCAATGCGCTCCTGCGCGCCCGTTGTTGCCCGTTGTCTGCTGCACGGTTCAACGGGGTTGTCCCGTTGTACGTTTCCCTCGCGTGTCTTCATGCCGCGTGGCTTTACCCCGCGTCTTCATTCCGCGTCTTCACCCAATACCCACGAGGTCAGCATGTCGTTCAATGCCCCCCATCACCGCCCGGCCGGCGATCCGCACTGCCGACGCACGCCGCCTGCCATCGGTCCCGCTGCTTGCCCTGACATTGATCGCGGCGCTGTCGACCAGTGCGTGCAGCTCTCTTTTCCATGAGGGTGCGTCGACCGCAGCGGGTATCGGCGGCGCGGCCATTGCCTCGCAGGTCACGACCAATGCCACCGTCGCATCGGGTATCGGCCTGGGCGTGCTGGCCGCGGCCGAAGCGGGCGTGAAGCACGTCGAAAAACGGTATCACCGCAATCAGCAGGACCGTATCGCGCAGGTCGCGGGCAACCTGGCGGTGGGCCAGGTGGCGCAGTGGGAGAGCTATCACCGGCTGGAGATTGAACCCAACGTGCGCGGCCGCGTGACCGTCAACCGCGAGATGGGATCGGGCGCCATGTCGTGCAAGGAGATCGTGTTTTCCGTGGATGACGTGAAGGACGAAGTGCCTCGCAGCGGCTTCTATGTGGCGACCATCTGCCGTGACGTGAACGCGTGGAAATGGGCGTCGGCGGAACCGGCGACGCAGCGTTGGGGAGCTCTGCAGTGATCCCCGCCGTATCGCGTGTCGGGCGCCCACCCCACCGCCGGTGGATCCGTGCCGCGGTCATGCTGGCATCGATGTCGACCGCGGCAGTGGTGCTGAGCGGCTGCGGATCGATCGGCGGCTTTACCGGCGCCGCGGCGGGCATCATGACGGGCGCGGCCACGGGCAACCCGGCGATCGGGATCGGCGTGGGCGTGGCCGTGCGGTCCGCGACCGACGCGGGCGTGGCCAAGGTGTTCCGCGACATGCAGCGGGCCGAGCAGGACCAGGTTGCGCAGGCGGCGGGCCAGATGGAGGTGGGTGAGAGCCGGCTGTGGTCGGTGCATCACCGTCTGTCCTACAACGACGCGCGGGGCGAGGTCACGGTCTTGCGCAACATCGACAATGCGCTGGCGCCCTGCAAGGAAGTGGCGGTGTCGGTCGAAGGCGGCAAGAAGGATGCGATCACGTGGCAGTGGTTTACGACGCAGGTCTGCCAGCATTCGAGCGGCGCATGGCAATGGGCCGCTGCCGAGCCGGCCGTGGAACGGTGGGGCGTGTTGCACTGATCGCGCCGTACCGTCGCCAACTTATCGACTGCGCAGGCGATATGCCATGCGACAATCCGCCAACCCGGCGCATTGACCGAAGGTGATGATGCCGGGTCTGTTTTCTTTCGTTTTCCAGCGCTTTTTATCTTGATGCGTCAATGACAAGCCAGCCTGCTTCTTCTTCCCGCAAGTCGTCCGCCGAAATGCCGGACGACACGTCCGCCGATACCGTGGCCGACACGTCAAGCGATGCGAACGATACCTTCGACGCAATGGGGATTCCGCCCAAGCCCTGGCATGTGGTCAAGCGCTCCCGGATCCACGGCAATGGCATCTATGCCAAACGCAAGATCCCGGCGGGCGTGCGGATCATGGAATACATCGGCGAGCTGATCAGCAGCGCCGAAGCGGACCGCCGTCATCCGGTCAATCCGGACGATCCGTTCCACACGTTCTTTTTTGCGCTGGGCAACGGCAAGGTGATCGATGGCAGCCAGGGCGGCAATGATGCCCGCTGGATCAATCATTCGTGCGAGCCCAATTGCGAGACGGAAGAGACCGATGATGGCCGCATCTTCGTGGTGTCCTTGCAACCGATTCCGCGCGGCGAAGAACTGTTCTACGACTACGGCCTGGTGATCGACGCGCGCTACACGCAGAAGCTGAAGGACGAGTACAAGTGCCTGTGCGGGTCGGCGCATTGCCGGGGCACGATGCTGGCGCCCAAGGCCCGCAAGCGCAAGTGACGCCAGTGCACTGAACGGATCTTGCAAGCTCCCAATGATCGATTCGGGGCACTGACGAATGCAGCGGCCGCGGCAGTCGGCCCGGTCTTCCGCCGATCCCGCAAGTGCGTTGCCTACCCCGCGTCGTTCACCCGAACCGACTGCATGCCGGACTCGACATTGCGCGAGCTGACGCGGCCATTGATCACACGCACCGGATCGCCTTCGCGCCAGTTGTAAGGCGAGGCGCTGCGGAAGGTGCGGGTCGTGCCGTTGTCCATGCGCACGGTCATCTGGTAGCTCGTCGTGCTGCGCACGTGCTTTTCGACTTCGTGGCCCGCCAGTGCGCCGCCGGCCGCGCCCAACAAGGTCAATGCCGTGCGGCCATTGCCGCCACCGAACTGGTTGCCGACCAGACCACCGACCACACCACCACCCACCGCGCCGACACCACTGCCCTGGCCTTCGACCTTGACCGCGCGCACGCTGGTGACCACGCCGCAATCCGAGCAGCGATTGACGGCCGCCACACGTTCAGGCGCGGGTTCCGGAGCGCGCGCCACCGGGGCACGTTCGACGGGCGCCGCGCTGCGCACGGGCGCGGCGGCGGTCGCTGGGGAGCTCTTGCCGAAACGGCTGGCGACGGTGTCGGCTTCCCGCTCGCGCGCTTCTGCGCTGAGCTGGCTTTCCGGTCCGGACTTGGCCATTGGGGAAGGCAGGACACCCGTCATGACCGCGACCGCCACGCCCGACATGATGATCAGGCAAACCGCTGCCGCGGCAATCAAGGGATGCAGCGAGGCTGCGCCGCGTTCGCGCTTCAACACAGGGAATGGGGCGCCAATGCGTTTGAATGGGGACATGATGAAGCTCCACACGTAAGATTCACGTAAGGTACATCCAAGCCTGTTCCAAGGCTGTTTCCGGCGTGCACAAGCTCAGCAGGTTTGTGTTTCGACCATGTCGAAATGTGACGCGCTGTTGCGCGGGTGCCGCGTGAAGGGCTGGAATAGGCGCATGCACATGACCCTTAACGACATCGAACACGCCATCAACTTCTGGCGGCAACGCCATCCGTCGACCGGAGAAGAGCTGCGGCTGTGCGCCGAAGCCAATGCGCTGGCGACGCCGTATGCGCAGATGATCATGGCGCATCAGCGCGAAATCGATCTCGAGACCTTGCCCAAACCGGCGCAGCGGGCGCTTGCCGTCTGGTTCGAACACCGCACGCGCCAGGCGCAGCAGCAGGCGCAGCAATAAGATGGGAGCGTCACGCAAGAGGGAGCGTCATGTAAGAGGGGGTGTCATGCAAGAGGGGGTCATCACGCAAAAAGGGGTCATCACGCGATCCCATGCATTGGTGCCCCGGCAGCGGCTGTAATGTTCCCGCGATGCGCGATCAGCGTGGCAATGCCAGACGCCTGAGGGCTTCCCGTTCAACGCCCGTCTGGATCCCCCGGGCGTCCAGGCTCAACAGCAAGGACAAGGACGCTTCGAGCGTGAATGCGCCGTCGGCCAACATCCCCAGCACTTCCTTGACGGGCGCAGCGTGGATCGCGATGACTTCGCCGTCCTGGTTTTCTGGCCGGGCATCCCGGTCGAGCACGCAATCAACCACGGTCACGATCTCGACCTGATAGCCCTCGGGCAGGACGCGTTCGACCCGGAACTGGCCCACCCGGTGGCTGTTGGCAAGCGCCTGCGCGTGCAGTCCGGCCTCTTCCCAGCTTTCGCGCTCCAGTGCGAATTCGGGCGTTTCACCCGCGCTGATCAGCCCGCCCACCAAGGTGTCCCACATGCCCGGGTCGGTGTTCTTCGTCAACGCGCGCTGTGCGATCCACAGGTCGCCGTCGGGGGTCCACGCATCCAGATGCACCGCATGGGTGGCAATGCCCAAGGGCCTGACGGCCGCGCGCTCGATCACGCCGCACACCTCGCCTTTGTCATCGACCACATCGAGCAGTTCGTTGCGCCAGCCAGTCAGGCGGCCGGCCGCATACAGTGCCTTGGCCGCGCGTTCCATCAGCGCACTGACGGTTGCGGTGGGCCAGCCCAAGGCTCGCACCAGCTGCGCCTGAGCCGGAAGGAAGTGCAACGTGCTGTCGTCCAGCACGAAGTCGGCGGACAGGTCGGTCAGCAGTGCCGGAACGTCTGCCGCGACCCAGCCGCAGGCGCGGCCGGCGATGCGCAGTTCGAGAGAAGTCGGTGGCACAGGCACCCGGGCCCGGTCGAGAAGAAAATCCAGCACGCTGTTTGGCACCTCATGAGTGGACTGAGATTGTGCCGCAAAGGGCGATGCGGGGGTCTGTCCAAAAGTAATGGCGGCCGGGCGCCATTACACGCGGCCAGGATGGCGACCGCGATCAATGCGCCGTCACGTAACGCTGTTCGGGCCGGGCGGGTGTCAGCGCGAACAGTGTTTTCATATAGCCCGCCTCTTCCACCGGACTGCGGCCAAAAAAGCGTTTGAATTCGCGGCTGAATTGCGACGGGCTTTCATAGCCCACTCGCGCCGACGCCGCCGCGGCCGTCAGCCCCTGGCGGATCATGAGCAGCCGCGCCTGATGCAGCCGCGTCGACTTCAAATATTGAATGGGCGACGTGTGCGTGACGGCCTTGAAATGCGCGTGGAACGCCGGTTCGCTCATGCCCGCCTCGCGCGCCAGCAGGCCGACATCGAGTGACGACGCAAAGTCGGCATGAATACGCCGCAACGCTTTCGCCACCTTGCCGAACTGCCCCTGGTGAGTCAGCGCGGCCCGCAAGGCGCCCCCTTGTTCACCTATCAGGACCAGGTAGGCGATCTCGCGCACGATGGCGGGACCCAGCACTTGTGTTTCGATGGGCGAGCGCAAGGCTTCGAGCAGTCTCAATGCGGCCGCGGCCAGCCGGTCGTCGAGCCGGGTCGCGACCATGCCGCGCGGCGCGTCGGCGATCGCGACGTTGGCATGGTCCAGCGTCATCAGCAGGTCGGACAGCATGGCCAGGTCGATGCGCAGGGCCACGCCCAGCATGGGTTCGTCGGCAGTGGCTTCGGTCTCGGTGGAAAACGGCAGCGGCACGGACAGCACCAGGTAGTGCTGCGCGTCATACACAAAGACCTGATCGCCAAAGAAGCCGCGCTTGCGGCCCTGGCACACGATAACGATGCTGGGCTCATACAGCACCGGCGTACGGCCCAGCGGGCCGTTCGCGCGCATGTAGCGCACGCTGTCCAGCGGGGACTGCGTGTAGCCCTCGGCCGGCGCGAGTTCCTTCAGCAGATCGATCATGCGCTGCTGGCGGGCAGAGGGCGACAAGGATGCCGCAACGTGAGGCCGCAAGGGCTCACACGCAGACGCGGATTCCTGCCTAAGGCCGTCGGGGTGGGCGGGCTGTGGGGTGCCGGACGAAGAAGTCATGGTGGTTCTGCCAGGGATGCACGGTGTGTGCCATGGAAATGTGCCATGAAATCGTAAGCGATCGGCGAATAAATGCCTGGTCGAAGAGGAATAGGCAAGACTTCCATAGCCCTGGCCATTCGCACAGGGGCATGGCGATCCTAGGATGGAGGCCTTGGTGAACGGCAGGGTGCCGTTCGCATGAAACTTCAAGGATCCGAACCATGACCTCACCGACCTCCTCGTCCGTTCACAACATTGACCGCAAGGTCATCCTGATCACCGGCGCCAGCAGCGGCATTGGCGAAGCGACAGCACGCCGCCTGGCGCAGGCCGGCCATACCTTGGTGCTGGGGGCACGCCGCGTCGATCGGCTGCACGCCTTGGCCGACGACCTGCGCGCCACCGGCGCCACGGTGCACGTGCAGGCGCTGGATGTGACGCAACTGGACAGCGTGCAGGCCTTCGCCACCGAGGCGCGGCGCCGCTTTGGACGGATCGATGTGATCGTCAACAATGCGGGAGTCATGCCGCTGTCGCGGCTCGACGCACTGAAGATCGATGAATGGAATCGCATGATCGACGTGAACATCCGCGGCGTGCTGCACGGCATCGCGGCCGTGCTACCGATCATGCAGGCGCAGCGCGCGGGGCACGTGATCAATGTCTCGTCGATCGGCGGCCATGCCGTCAGCCCGACCGCGGCGGTGTATTGCGCAACCAAGTTCGCGGTGGCCGCGTTGTCGGAAGGACTGCGGCAGGAAGCCGGTGCGGACCTGCGCGTCACTGTCATTTCTCCCGGGGTGACGGAATCTGAATTGGCCGAAAGCATTTCGGATGAAGGCGGCCGTGAAGAAATGCGTACCTTCCGCCGTGTCGCTATTCCCGCCGATGCGATTGCGCGTGCGATGGAATACGCGATCAACCAGCCTGCCGATGTGGACGTGAGCGAGATCATCGTGCGCCCGACCGCCAGCCCGTATTGAGGTTGCTGACTCCCTGTCCTGGCCTTTTTTGCTGAAACCTATTTCAATGAATTTCGCGATGCCCTGAAGCATTGCGTTACGTACGGCCATTGCGCACACTGGCGCCGCTCATCCTTGCGCGGCGCCCATACCGGCATCGCGTCTTCTTGAATCGACTGCCGCGTTGACGCCCATGCCCGGACCCGCCTCCCCTTCAACCGCCCGCCCTCGCCCGCGATCGCATGCCCGGCCAGGGCGCCGCGCCGTCATTGCCGCGGTCATCCTTGCCGTGCTGGGTACGGGCAGCTACGTCGCATGGAAACAGATGTTCGCGGCCAAGAGCCCGCGGGAGCTGTACCAGATCGTGCCGGTCACGCGAGGCGATCTGGAAGACCTGGTGTCGGCCACGGGCACGCTGCAGCCGCGTGACTACGTGGACGTCGGCGCGCAGGTGTCGGGTCAGTTGAAGAAGATCCATGTCGAGATCGGATCGGTGGTGACCGAGCGCGATCTGCTTGCCGAGATCGACCCGACCGTGTTCCTGGCCAATGTGGATGCGCGGCGCGCGGGCCTGCGCAATCAGAAGGCCACCAAGCTGGATCGCGAAGCGCAACTCGTGCTGGCCGAACTGCAATTCAAACGCCAGGAGGCTTTGCGGGCCGAAGGGGCCACGAGTGCCGACGCCTATCAGCAAGCCGAGGCCGCCCTGAAGTCATCGCGTGCGCAGATCGCGGCCTTGCAGGCCCAGATCGAGCAGACCGAGTCCACCCTGCGCGCCGACGAAGCCAACTTGAATTACGCAAAGATCTACGCGCCCATGAGCGGCACGGTGGTGTCGATCACCGCGCGGCAGGGGCAGACGCTGAACAGCAACCAGTCGGCGCCGATCATTCTGCGGATCGCCGACCTGTCGACCATGACCGTGCAGACGCAGGTGTCCGAAGCGGACGTGAACAAGCTGCGCCAGGGCATGGACGTGTATTTCACGACGCTCGGCAGCGGAGGCCAACGGTGGTGGGGCACCCTGCGCAAGATCGAGCCGACGCCGACCGTGACCAACAATGTGGTGCTGTACAACGCGCTGTTCGACGTGCCCAATGCCAATCGCGCACTGATGACGTCGATGACCGCGCAGGTGTTCTTCGTCGCCATGGCGGTGAAAGACACGCTGCTGTTGCCGGTGGCCGCGATCCAGCAGGGCAATCGTGGCCTGTGGGCCGGGCGTGAGGAGATGCAGCAGGGACCGGGCGCGGGTCGCGGGGCAGGCGCGGATGCGCCCGTCAGTGCCGGCCGCGAAGCGCGCGTGGTCCCCGACATCGAACGCGGCGAGCGTTTGCCGCGTCGTTCGACTGAAGGCCAGACCGACCGCGGTGCGGACCGCGCGTCGGCAGGCTGGGTGCCGGGCTCGCGCGACCGTGCGAACGCGCGACCTAGCGCCGCCACGACGGCTGGCGCCCCGCCTGCCGCCTCGACGGGCCAACCTCCCGCCAACGCCGACACACCGGCTCGCCGCCCTCCCCGCGGTCCGCGCCGCGCCACGATCCAGGTGCTGACGCCGGACGGCAAGATCGAGGAACGGCAGATCGAGGTGGGTGTGAGCAACCGGGTGCAGGTACAGGTGCTGTCGGGTCTGGAGGAAGGCGAGCAGGTGATTGCCGGAGTGCGTCAGCAGGCATCGCCCGCGCGGGCCGCATCGGGCAACGCCCTGCCGCCGGGCGTCATGCCGTCCGGCATGTCTGCCGGCGCGCCGCGTGGACGATGAGGCGCGACGCATGACATCCGGAAACCCTGCGATGCGCGACACGGGCGGCAACCCTGCGATGCGCGACACGATCGGCAACCCGGCGATGCGACACACGGACGGCGGCGTGCGACCTGACGCGCAGGGCATTGCTGACGCGAAGTGCACTGCGGACGCGCCGGGCACTGCTGACGCACAGGGCACTGCTGACGCATGGGGCGCTGCTGACGCACAGGCTGCTGCTGACGCACAGGGCGCTGCTGACGCGTCCGCCCCCGACGTCCACGCGCCGCCGCTGATCGAACTGATCGGCGTCACCAAGACCTACCGCAATGGCGACCTGGCAGTCGAAGTGCTGCACGGCATCGACCTGACGATTCGGGAAGGCGAGTTCGTGGCCTTGATGGGCGCATCCGGCTCGGGCAAGTCGACCTTGATGAACATTCTGGGTTGCCTGGACCGCCCGACGACCGGCAGCTACCGCTTCATGGGCCAGGACGTATCCGACCTGTCGCGCGACGAGCTGGCCCGGCTGCGGCGCGAGGACTTCGGCTTCGTCTTCCAGAGCTACCACCTGATCGCCACGGCCAACGCCATCGAGAACGTCGAAGTGCCGGCCATGTACTCCCGCATGGATCCAGACGAACGCCACACGCGCGCCGCGTTGCTGCTGGACGAGCTTGGCCTGGGCGAGCGAAGTCATCATCGTCCGAATCAGTTGTCGGGCGGGCAGCAGCAGCGGGTGTCGATTGCACGTGCACTGATGAATGGCGGCCGTATCATCCTGGCCGACGAACCGACCGGCGCGCTGGACAGCAAGAGCGGCGCGGATGTGATGAAGCTGCTGGCCGAGCTGTCGGCACGCGGCCATACCGTCATCCTGATCACGCATGCGCGCGAGGTGGCGGACCATGCGGACCGGCTGATCGAGATCAAGGACGGGAACATCGTGAGCGACGGCGGATCGCCAATGGCCGCAGCGGGCGTGGCATCCCATGGCGCATCCCACCGCACATCACACGGCACTTCGCACGGCGCATCCCACGGCGCACAAGACACCGCCCACGGCTCCCCATCGCCTGCCCCATATCGCAAAGCCAGGGCCTTCGTTCCCCCTGTACACCGCCACGCCGGTTCCGGCCTGGGCGACATGGTCGAAGCCGCCAGAATGGCCCTGCGGTCCTTGCGCGCCAACGTGTTCCGCGCGGTGCTGACGCTGCTGGGCATCGTGATCGGCGTGGGGTCCGTGATCACCATGCTGGCGATCGGCGATGGCGCCAAGCAGGCCGTGATCGACCGCATCAGCGCCATGGGGTCGAACCTGCTGCTGGTGCGCCCCGGCGCGCCCAATCAACGCGGCTTCAACAGCACGGCCACATTGGTGCTGAATGACGTGTACGCGATCGACAAGGTGCCCAACGTGATGGCCGCGGTGCCCGAGCAGAACAGTTCGGCCACGGTGCGCCAGGGCAGTGCCGACTACAGCACCAGCATCAACGGCACGTCGGCCAAGTTTCCGCTTGCGCGGCAGTGGCCGGTGGGGCGCGGCACCTTCTTTTCGGAGCAGGACGAGGCCGACTATGCAACGGTGGCCGTGCTCGGTTCCACCGTGGCCAAGGCGTTGTTTACAGATGGCAGCGATCCGGTCGGAAGATTCATTCTGGTCAACAACCTGATCTTTCAGGTGATCGGTGTGATGAGCGACCGGGGCGCATCGCCGATGGGCTCCGACCAGGACGACATCGTGTTCGTGCCGTACGCAACCAGCAGCCTGCGCCTGTCGGGGCAACGTTTTCTGCGCAACGTGACGGTTGCGGTGGACGACCTGAAGCAGATTGATGACACGCAGGCCGCGGTCGAAAACCTGCTGCTCGAGCGCCATGGCGTGGTCGATTTCCAGATCCGCAACATGGCGTCGATCATCGAGACCACCGAGCAGACGCAGAACACCATGACGATCCTGCTGGGATCGATTGCCGCCATTTCCTTGCTGGTGGGCGGCATCGGGGTGATGAACATCATGCTGGTGTCGGTCACCGAGCGCACCCGCGAGATCGGCATCCGCATGGCGACCGGGGCGCGCGAGGGCAACATCATGCAGCAGTTCCTGATCGAAGCCGTGGTGGTGTCGGCGCTGGGCGGTGCGATCGGCGTGCTGGGTGGCCTTGCCGTGGCGGCCGTGGTGGGCGCCTTCGGCACGCCTGTCCAGTATTCGGTTGCCCCCGTGCTGCTGGCCTTCGGCTGCGCGTTCGCCACCGGGCTGCTGTTTGGCTACCTGCCCGCCAAGAAAGCCGCCAAGCTCGACCCCGTGGTCGCCCTGTCGGCGGAATGACCATGACGCTTTTTCGCCATCGCATGCCGGGTTCTCATATGCATGTTTCCTGCCTGCCCGTAGCCCGTATGCCCGTTCCGGCTTTGTCTGGTTCTCTGACGCCTTGTATTTGCATGTCTCGTTGTTGCACGCTTGGTCACGGCGCCGGGCCGGTGCGTCCCGGCATTCCCATCGCGGCCATGATCCGCACGGGTGCCGTGGCCCTTGCATCGATCGTTTTCCTGGCCTTGAGTGGATGCGCGACCCGCATCGACGGCGTGGCCCCGCAACTGGACCTGCCCACGGCGTGGGCCGAGCCGTCTCCGTCCGACCAGCTACTGGACCGGGAATGGTGGCGCGGTTTCGAATCCGGCGAACTGGTATCGCTGGTGGACACAGCCCTGGCGGCCAGTCCTACATTGACCATCGCAGCCGAACGGGTGGTGCAGGCAGAGATTACGGTGCGGTCGGCCGGCGCAACCCTGTTCCCTGCCCTGAGTCTGAACGGCACGACGGCCGACCGTCGCAATAATCCCGGCACGTCCAACGCCGCATGGAGCAATACGCAGTCCACCGGACTGACCTTGGGCATCAGTTACGAGGTCGACCTGTGGGGGCGGCTGGCAGCCACCTTGCAGGGCACGCGCGCCAACCTGGCCGCCAACCGTTACGACTACGAAACCGCCCGGCTTGCCTTGACGACCGGGGTGGCCAACGCCTACTTCCAGGTGATCGCGGCGCGCGTACGGCTGCAGATCGCCCGTGACAATCTGGCCATTGCGGAACGGGTCTTCAACATTGTGGAAATCCGGCAGCGCAATGGCGCCGTGTCCGACCTGGACGTATCGCGGCAGCGCACGACCGTGCTGGCGCAGCGCGCCGCGATCCAGCCGCTGGAAGTCCAGGGCAGGCAGGCCGAAAGCGCCCTGGCGATTCTGCTTGGACGCGCCCCGCTGGGGTTCACGGTGCAAACCGCCAGTTTCGATGGCATTGCCATTCCGGAAGTCGGCGCCGGCTTGCCGTCGGACCTGCTGGTGCGGCGCCCCGACCTGGCAAGCAGCGAAGCGCAGCTGGCCGCAGGCGATGCCAATGTGGCGGTAGCGCGGGCGGCGTTGTTACCCAGCCTGTCCCTGTCAGGGTCAACAGGGCTGGCCAGCGCCGCCCTGCTTTCCTTGGCCAACCCCGCGTACAGCATGGGCCTGACCGGCAGCCTGGCGCAGACCCTGTTCGATGGGGGCCGGCTGCGCAATCAGGTCGCCCTGACCGAGTCGCAGCGCCGCGCGCTGGTCGAAACCTATCGGAACGCGGTGTTGGGGTCGCTGAAAGAAGTCGAAGACGCCCTGTCGAACATCGACCGCAACCGCAATTCGGAGATCGCCCAACTGGAAATCCGGGAAGAAGCGGCTCGCACCGTGCGCCTGTCGGAACTGCGTTACCGCCAGGGCGCCGACGACATCACGATCCTGCTCGATGCGCAGCGCACGCTGTTTTCGGCCCAGGACACCTTGGTGCAGCTGCGACTGGCCCGTCTGACATCCACACTGGACCTGTTCAAGGCGTTGGGCGGGGGTGGCGCAATGACCTGACAGTAGCCGGGCGCTAGGCGGTTTCCCCTAGGGAAGTAAGCCGTCACCCTCGGCAAACCAAGCACTGACGCGGTCTGCTTCACGTCTCGACCGTTGCATCTACGATGTAAGGCCACTTGCATTCACCGGAAAACTTATTAATAATTACTCTCATTCACATCGATATCGGGGCTGGTCCTGCCAGCCTCGCAACGGTAACGCTATGTACGTCTGTGTCTGCAATGCCATTACAGAACGTCAAGTGCGCGACAGCGTAGCTGCCGGCGCGAACACGCTGTCCGATCTGCAGTTCGATCTGGGCGTGGCTACGTGTTGCGGTTGCTGCGCCGACACCGCACGGCAATATCTGCCCGCCGGCGCGGGCGCCTGCAATGCGGCCTTTGAAGCCGACATGGTCGTTGCCAACCGGCCAGCGCCAGAAGTGGCAACGGTTGCCGCTGCCCCCACGCGGTCCAGCGCCACCACGCGCCGCTTTCCGGTGCACCGCATCGCCAAGGCGGCCTGACCGAATCGATCCGCGCCAAGCACTGCCTGGCGCCAACAGCGGCAGCGCCAATCACCGGCACCGTTCGGCTCAGCCGAATCGGCAGTCCACTCCGACTGCCGCATCCTTGCAATTCTGCCAGGCCAATCAAGACCTCGTCTCATATCCATTTCGCTTGTTAGTCGCGGTGCGAATCACCCGGTGACGTACGGTCGCCAGGGTTTTACGTCTTCGGTGCTAACCTTTCGTTCTTCACGAATACTGCGGGGTGCATCATGAAAGGCGACAAGACCGTTATCCAACATCTGAACAAGCAGCTCACGAACGAGCTGACGGCGATCAACCAGTACTTCCTGCATGCCCGCATGTTGAATCACTGGGGTTTCGGCCGCCTGGGCAAGCACGAATACGACGAATCGATCGGCGAAATGAAGCACGCCGACCTGCTGATCAAGCGTATTTTCATGCTGGATGGTCTGCCCAATCTGCAGGATCTGCACAAGCTGCTGATTGGCGAGAACGTGCCGGAAATCCTGGATTGCGACCTGCAGCTGGAAACGCTCTCGCAAGCCACGGTCAAGGAAGCCATGGCTTACTGTGAAAGCGTCCGCGACTACGTGTCGCGCGACCTGTTCCAGAAAATCCTGGACGACACGGAAGAGCACATCGATTATCTGGAAACGCAGATCGGCCTGATCGATCAGGTGGGCATCCAGAACTACCTGCAATCGCAGATGGACGAACAGGGCGACTGATTGCCTGTTGCGTGAACGGCGTTGCGGCGATCCGCAGCTGCCGGAAAAATCAAGGCCGCGATGCACCCGGTGCACGCGGCCTTTTTTCATGCTGCCTTCTTTATGCTGCCTTCGTTACGCAGCCTAGTTGTTGCCCGTGCGTGGGCATTCGGCGATCTTGCCCCAGCCATCGTTCGGGCCGCAATGCCGCCACTTGGCCTGCTCGACGCAAATCGCGCGGCTGACAAATCCTTGCTCGGAACAGCGCTGCAGATCCGTGCGCAGCGCCACCATCCAGCCTTCCGAACCCGATCCGGCGGACGACGCCGCCGCTGCCGATGCCGGCATGGGCGTCGGCGGCGTGATCGGCCCCTGGGCCACGGGTGGCGCCATGTCGGTCGCGTCCACCGTGGCGATCGGGGCCATGGGCATTTGCGGCACGGACTGCACCACCACCGGCGGGGCGACGCTCGTCTTGCCTTCGTCGTACTGTTCCTGCAGCTTGGCCAGATCAGGCGCCTGCGTCGACAGCACCGTGTCGGGCGGCGGCGTGGTCAGGGCGGACACCATGGGGATGGGGGCGGCGGGCTGCACGGCGCGGCGGGGTACGCCGCGGGTACCGTCCAGGCGGGGCTGGGGCGGTTCCGGAACGAAACGGCTGGCGTCGATCTGTGCGATGGGCGCTTCGGCGGAGCCGGGCCGGTTTTCGGGAATCGGCGCACCGGAAGCGGTCACGATGTCGGCCGGTGCGTGCCACGACAACCATAGTCCCAACAGGAAGCCGGCCAGCACTACTGCGCCCAGGCCGCCGAGCGCCATGTACATGTGCTTGCGTTGCATGTCGTTCACCTCTTTCGATGGCGGGCGACGGGCAAGCCTGCCGTCGTCACGCCATCCTTCTAGTCGGCCTCTCAGGCGAACGCGGAATCGCCCACCCGGGTCTTGAATACCTGGCCGCCGTGCTCGCGCAGCGCATGGAACTGCACCTTGGGATAAAGCTCTTGCGCCACCCGCAGCTGTGCCGACGATCCGGACAGGAATGCAGGCGCATCGACCACGTCATACGCGATGTTCTGGGCGTTGGCATCCATGAATTTCTTCAAATCCTTGGGGTCCTCGGCCGTGATCCACCGCGCCAGCGAATATCGGGTCGACATCATCCGTGCAGCCACGCCATATTCGCTTTTCAGGCGGTGCGCGACCACTTCAAATTGCAACTGGCCGACTGCACCCAGCAACAAAGCGCCACCCGCTACGGGCTTGAACACCTGGATCGCGCCTTCTTCGCCCAACTGCGTCAAACCGATACGCAATTGTTTGGTCCGCAACGGATCGGCCACTTCTACGGCCTGAAACAACTCCGGCGCGAAGAAGGGCAAACCGGTGAAGGTCAGGGACTCGCCTTCGGTCAGGACATCGCCCAAATGGAGGACGCCATGGTTGGGGATACCGATGATGTCGCCCGCAAAGGCCTCTTCGAGCAGTTCGCGCCGCTGCGACAGGAAGGACACGACGTTGTTCGGACGCGTTTCCTTGCCGGTGCGACTGACCTTCAGGCGCATGCCGCGCTCGAAGCGGCCCGAACACACCCGCACGAACGCCACGCGGTCGCGGTGGGCCGGGTCCATATTGGCCTGGACCTTGAACACGACGCCGCTGAACTTGGCCTCATCGGGAACGACGTCACGTTCGAGCGCATGGCGCGGGCCGGGCGATGGAGCCAGGTCGACCAGCGCGTCCAGGATCTCGTGCACGCCAAAGTTGTTGATCGCCGACCCGAAGAACACCGGCGTCTGGCGGGCATCGAGGAAGGCCGCCTTGTCGAACGGCTGGGAAGCCGACGAGATCAGTTCGATTTCGTCTTTGGCCTGCGACCAGGCGGAGCTGAAGCGCTGGGCGATTTCCGGATTGTCGATGCCGTCGATGACGTCTTCGTCTTTCTGGGCGATACGGTCGCTGCCAGGGCGGAACACGCGCATGCGGTCGCGGCGGATGTCGAACACGCCGCCAAAGGACTTGCCCATGCCGACCGGCCACGAAAAGGGCACGGCGTCCATGCCGATATGGGATTCGATCTCGGCCAGCAGGTCGAGCGGCTCGCGCACTTCGCGGTCCATCTTGTTCACGAAGGTGATGATGGGCGTGTTGCGCGCGCGGCAGACCTGCAGCAGGCGGATCGTTTGCGGTTCGATACCGTTGGCGGCGTCGATCACCATCAACGCCGCGTCGACCGCGGTCAGCACCCGGTAGGTGTCTTCGGAAAAATCCTGGTGACCCGGGGTGTCGAGCAGGTTGATCACGGTGTCGCGATATTCGACCTGCATGACGGATGACGCGACCGAGATGCCGCGTTGCTTTTCGATTTCCATCCAGTCGGACGACGCATGGCGTGACGCCTTGCGCGCCTTGACGCTGCCGGCGATCTGGATCGCGCCAGCGAACAGCAACAGCTTTTCGGTCAGCGTGGTCTTGCCCGCGTCGGGGTGGGAAATGATGGCGAAGGTGCGTCGCCGGGCGACTTCATTGGAGAGGCTCATTTGGGATCCATTTTACCCTGCCCGGCCGACCTCGTCCGAACGGCTTGCGTGGATGGCCGGCGCGGGCGTTGGCATCGACGCCGATGCCAAGCCAATGCCGAGGCCGATGCAGGCGCAGCGAACGACGACGCGGCACCTCTCGCAAACGCCTGCTGTCATGGCGCCCGTCATTCTTACATGAGACTTTCATTTGAATTTTTTCTCATATGGGAATATGCTGAAGGCGTTCATGAATTGGCCGATTGATCCCCGGCCTACTTTTAGTGATCGCCATGCCCGCCATCGCCCCCAAGCCCGCCGCTCTTGATACCCTGCCCGCCTCGGCCGCGGCGCTGCGTACCTTTCTGCGCATTGCCGACGCCTGGCAGCTGGACCCGGACGCGTCCGCCACGCTGCTCGGCGTGCCGCGCTCGACGCTGTACCGCTGGAAAAAGACGGCCCGCCGGCGCCCTTGCCGCGCGACACCCTGGAACGCCTGTCCTTGATCTTCGGGATCTACAAGGCGCTGCAGGTGCTGCTGCCCGAACCCGAACGGGCCGACGCCTGGCTGCGCCGGCCCAATACCGCGCCGCTGTTCAGCGGCAGTCCGGCGCTGGACCGCCTGCTCAGCGGCATGACCAGCGATCTGTATGTGGTCCGCGCCTATCTGGACGCGCAACGCGGAGGCTGGACATGACCGTCAAGACCACGCGTATCCGATGGACCTGCCATCGCCTCGTCCCCAGCCGTTTCCCACCTACCAGCCTGTACGACCGCGTGGCCGATCCGGCCGACCTGGACATCATTTTCGCGATCGAAAACCTGACCAATCCGCGCGTGCGCGATGAAGTGGGTGCCCTGCAGCTGGTGCCGGCCGCCGACCGGGTGAGCGGCGAAGGCACCACGCCGATCATGGCGGCGTTCACGCACCTGAATCCGGCGGGCAGCCGCTTTACCGATGGATCCTGGGGGTGTACTACGCCGGCGAGTCAGTCGAGACCGCCATTGCCGAAACCATGTACCACCGCGCCCGCTTCCTGGCCGCGACCAGCGAGCCGGCCATGGAAATCGACATGCGGCATTACCTGGCGAACCTGTCGGCATCCTTGCACGATGTGCGGGGCAAGCAGGCGGAACTGCCCGGCCTGTATGACCCGGTGGACTATTCGGTGGCGCAGCGCTTTGCGCGCACGCTGCGCACCGACAACAGCTGGGGCATCGTGTACGACAGCGTGCGGCGTCCCGAAGGTCAGTGCGTGGCGGTGTTCCGGCCCAGGGCGCTTTCGAACTGCCGGCAGTCGCAGCACATTGCCTTCGTGTGGGACGGCAGCAAGATGTCCGGCTGGTATTCCAAGTCGGCGATCACGCCGGTGTGAAAGCGGGTGGCGCAAGAGTCACCCTCACTGCAGATGAACGCAACGACGATTGGCTTGCGTGGGCCGCATCGCCGGGCATCAGTTCCCGCGCTTCAACCACGGCCGCACCCACCCCAGCCCGCGCGTCGTCCCACCGGCTTCCGCTCCGTACCGCGGCCGGTATTCGGCGCCGATCCAGCCGTCCCAGCCGCACTGCGCCGACACGGTGTCGATCACGTCGAACAATTGCGCATAGTTCACTTCGCCCTGGTCCGGCTCATGGCGGTCGGGCACGCCGGCGATCTGCAGGTGACCCACGCGGCCGGTCGGCAGCAGGGCGCGCAGCCGTGTCGTCAGGTCCCCTTCCATGATCTGGCAATGGTACAGGTCCATCTGCACTTGCAAGTGCGGTGAGTCGATCG
Source organism: Pigmentiphaga litoralis (assembly GCF_048632615.1). Lineage (GTDB taxonomy): Bacteria > Pseudomonadota > Gammaproteobacteria > Burkholderiales > Burkholderiaceae_B > Pigmentiphaga > Pigmentiphaga litoralis_B. The sequence goes on along the minus strand of NZ_CP184479.1, from coordinate 2,805,208 downwards.
CGGACACGATGGCGTGCGCGTCGGCCTGGCGATTGAGCAGGTAGCCGGGCATGTCGCGCGTGTTGATCGGCTCGATCAGCAGGGTGCGCCCGGCGCTGCGCGCCTGGTCGGCGGCCCAGGCCAGGTTCTGTCTATACGTGTCGAGGCATAACGCCCGGTCGACACCTTCAGGCGCCACGCCCGCCATGACGTGGATACGCGGACAGGCGAACGCGTCGGCATAGACCAGGGCCGCGTCAATGCTGCGGCGGAAATCGTCCTGGCGGCCAGGCAAGGCGGCCAGACCTCGTTCACCGGCGAGCCAGTCGCCCGGCGGCGCGTTCATCAGTACGTTCAGCACGCCCGCATCACGAAGACGGGCTGCCAGGTCGTCTTTCCGCCAGTCGTACGGGAACATGAATTCGACCGCCTCGAACCCGTCGCGCGCCGCCGCGGCAAAGCGATCGGGAAAGGCATGCTCGGCATACATCATGGACAGGTTGGCGGCGAAGCGGGGCATGGGCGGTGCTGGACATCAACGCGATGGCGTCTTGCTGAACAGCGCGGGGCGGCGTGCGGCCGCGGCGTTGCCGTTGGCATTGCGTGGCGCCTGGCCTTGCGGCGCGCGGGCCGGCTGGGACGACGGGTTGCGCGATGGTGCGGCGCCGTTGCCACCGCGCGGGGCAGCGCCCGACGCGTTGCGCGGTGCGCCACCCGGAGCACCTGAGCGCGCGCCGCCGGGTGCGCCCGAACGGCCACCAGGGGCGCCGCTGCGCGACGAACCGCCCGACGGACGGCCATGACGCTGGCCTTGCGGACGCGGCGGACGCTCGTCGTTATCGGGGGCGCCCACCACGAATTCGGGCAGGTCCATACGATCGATCTTGCGCTTGATCAGGCGTTCGATGTCGGCCAGGAACTTGCCTTCTTCGCCGTTATCCACCAGCGACACGGCGGCGCCCGACGACCCCGCGCGGCCCGTGCGGCCGATACGATGCACATAGTCTTCCGGCACGTTGGGCAGTTCGAAGTTGACCACCTGGGGCAGCTGGTCGATGTCCAGGCCACGCGCCGCGATGTCGGTCGCGACCAGCACCGTCAGGTTGCCTTCCTTGAAGCCGGCCAGCGCCTTGGTGCGCGCCGACTGGCTCTTGTTGCCGTGGATCGCGGCGGCGGTGATGCCGTCTTTGGCCAATTTTTCGGCCAGGCGGTTGGCGCCGTGCTTGGTGCGCGTGAACACCAGCACCTGTTCCCACTGGTGCGTGCGGATCAGGTGGCTGAGCAGGTCGCGCTTCTGTTCCTTCGGCACCATCAGCACGCTTTGCTGGACCAGTTCGGTGGTGGTGTTGCGGCGGGCCACCGACACTTCGCCGGCGTTGTGCAGCACGCCCTTGGCCAGCGTGCGGATCTCGTCGGAGAACGTGGCCGAGAACAGCAGCGTCTGGCGCTGCTTGGGCAGGTATTGCAGGATCTTCCGGATATCGCGGATGAAGCCCATGTCGAGCATGCGGTCGGCTTCGTCCAGCACCAGGATTTCGACGCCCGACAGGTCCAGCGTGCGTTGGCCGACGTGGTCGAGCAGACGGCCTGGCGTGGCCACCAGGATGTCCAGCGGCTTGCGCAGCGCGGAGATCTGCGGGTTGATGTTGACGCCGCCGAACATGACCATCGAGGTCAGGGGCAGATACTTGCCGTAAGTCTTGACCGACTCTTCGACCTGGGCGGTCAGTTCACGCGTCGGCGTCAGGATCAGGCAGCGCGGACGGCCCGCCTTGACGTTGGCGGGCTTGCGGGTCGACAGCAGGTGCAGGATGGGCAGCGTGAAGCCCGCCGTCTTGCCGGTGCCCGTCTGGGCCGCGGCCAGCAGGTCGCCGCCCTGCAGCACCTGGGGAATGGCCTGGGCCTGGATCGGGGTCGGGCTGGTATAGCCCGCTTCGGTAATCGCGCGCAGCAGCGAGTCGGCCAATCCGAGATCGGCAAACATGATGTCTGTTGTGTTCAAAGCAACTCCAGCGACAGCCGGTCGCTTGACGATGCAAGCGACTCCAATCGAGGCAGCCGGAAGGGGAATAGGGAGGTGAGCCAGTGGAGGCGCCGACCGGGTAGCCTGAACCGCGGGCATAAGCGCCGGGGTGACCACAGCCGTGACGAAACTGGAAACTCGTATGCGGATTGGAGCCGCATGCCGTTGCCACCATTGTACCTGGGAATGCTTTTTAAGTGTTTACCCTAGTGACTTCGACCAGTGACGGCAGTATATTCAGTCCTGTTGTTTCACTATTAAATCCGTGTTTTATATATAAAACACGTGGCGCGGGTTAGCCGCTGCACCTCACAGTACTCACACCCCTTGGAGAACACCATGACGGACATGTCGGAACAAGGCCAGGTCGCCAGCACGCTGACCCAGCCGGAAGGCACGGATTTCGAATCCTGGATGAACTCGCGCGTCGCGCGGTTCTCGACGCGCAAGTATGACTGGGACGCGCTCAAGTTCCAGGCCGATTTCGACCCCAAGTACCGCCGCGCGCAAATGCGCTACGTGGGCACGGGCGGCACCGGCGTCGCCGCCGATGCCAACACCGTCCCGTCGGAACATTTCACGTTCTCGACCATGGTGATCCCGGCCGGCCACGAAGGCCCTCCGCACCTGCACACCGACGTCGAAGAAATCTTCTTCGTGATCCGCGGCAAGCTGAAGGTCGTGCTGGAAAAGGACGGCGAGCGCTTCGAAACCATCCTGACCGACCGTGACCTCGTGTCCGTGCCGCCAGGCGTGTACCGCGAAGAAATCAACATCGGCGACGAAGATGCGCTGATGTGCGTGATGCTCGGCGCCAAAAAGCCAGTCACGCCGACCTACCCGGCGGATCACCCGCTGGCGGCCATCAAGCGCAACCTGGCCAAGTAATCCGCCGCCCGTGTGTCGCTGCCGGTTGCCTGCCCTCCGCAGGTCGCTGGCAGCCGTTGTACCCGCAGGAACCCTTATCAGGAATACGCCGTGTCGAACGCCGCACCGAACGCTGCTTCTTTGAACGCCAACGACCCTGCCGTGCCCGGCCTGCCGTCGGACGCGACCCTGGATCTGCTGGCCACCCGGTTCCCGGAACGTTCGGTACAGACCGCCGGTGGCACGCTGTGCTATCGGGAAGCAGGCAGCCTGAACGCGAACGGCACGGCGATCGTGCTGCTGCATGGCATCGGTTCCGGCGCCGGATCGTGGCTGCGCGCCGCGGTCGCCTTGTCGGACACGACGCGGGTGATCGCATGGGATGCGCCGGGTTACGGCGCATCGACGCCGCTGTCGCCCGCCGCCCCCTGCGCGGCGGACTATGCCGCGCAGGTCCACGCGCTGCTGCAGGCGCTGAACGTGGACCGCTGCATTCTGGCGGGCCATTCGCTCGGCGCCATCATGGCCAGCTGTTACGCCCACGGCCTGGGCAAGGACATCGTAAAAAGCCTGGTGTTGCTGAGCCCCGCGCGGGGCTACGGCAACCCGGCCATGGCCGAGCGCCAGCCGGTGGTGCGCAGCGAACGGCTGCGCGCGCTGGATGAACTCGGCATCGAACAGATGGCGCTGAAACGCGCCAACAAGATGCTGTCGCCGGCGCAGGAACCCGAGGCCCTGGCCTGGGTGCGCTGGAACATGGAACGGCTGAACCTGGCCGGGTACCGGCAGGCGGTCGAACTGCTGTGTGGCGACGATATCGGCCGCTATGCGGCCCTGCCCGCCGGCGTGCCCGTACAGGTGCATTCGGGCGATGAAGACAGCGTGACGCCGCCGGCCGGCTGCCGCGCGATTGCCGACCAGTTCGGTGCGCCGTACGCAGGCATTGCCCGGTCGGGCCATGCCTGCCATATCGAGCGGCCCGACGCCGTCGCCGCGATTCTGGGCCAGGCCTTTGCCGGCCTGCAGGCCCGAGCATGACCGAACAATCCTTGCAGGTGGAAGACGACGCCGCCGACGACAGCGTCAACGCCGACCGCTATATCGTTCCGGGCCTGGAACGCGGCCTGCGCCTGCTGTGCCAGTTCAGCCGCCAGGAAAAGACGCTGTCGGCGCCCGAATTCGCCCGCCGGCTTGGCTTGCCCCGGTCCACCATCTTCCGGCTGCTGACCACCCTGGAAAGCCTGGGTTTCGTCGAACGCGCCGAGGGTGGCCGCAGCTACCGCCTGGGCATGGCGGTGCTGAGCCTGGGCTTCGAGTACCTGGCGTCGCTGGAACTGACCGAACTTGGCACGCCGCTGCTGCAACGCCTGCGCGACGACATCGGCTATTCCTGCAATCTGGTGGTGCGCGACGCGCGGTCGATCGTGTACGTGGCCAAAGTGTCGGCGCCCACCCTTTTCCCCAGCGCGGTCAGCCTGGGCACCCGCCTGCCCGCCCACGCCACGGTGCTGGGGCGCGTGGCGCTGTGGGACCTGACCCTGGCCGAACTGCGCGACCTGTACCGGTCCGAAGAACTGGAGCAGTTTTCGGCCAGCACGCCCACCACGGTGTCGGCGCTGCATGACCTGCTGCAGCAGGACCGCCGCCAGGGTTACGCGATGGGATCGGGCTTTTACGAGCCCAGCATTACCAGTATCGGCGCGCCGGTGCGCAACCACAGCGGGCAGATCATCGCCGCCATGGGCGCCGCGCTGCCGTCCGCGCGCGTCGAACAGGGCCGCCTGGCCGAACTGATCCAGAAAGTGCGCGGCACGGCCGATGACCTGTCGCGGCTGCTGGATTATTCGCCGCAGGCATGACCCGCAACACCTCGAATTTCGCCTTACCCCTGAAGCGGACAGCCCACGCTGTCCAGGAGCCTTGACCATGTTGAAAGTCGCGATGATCGGATGCGGTGCCATCGGCACGAGCGTCCTCGAAATCCTGAAGAATGACGCCGATATCTCGGTCTCGTGTGTGATCGTGGGCGAGGCCTTCCGCGCCGCCGCGCAGGACACCCTGGCCCGCGTGGCGCCCCAGGCCAAGGTGGTGACGAGCCTGGCCGAAGCAGGCGAGCGGCCGGATCTGCTGGTGGAGTGCGCCGGCCACAGCGCCCTGGCCGAGCATGTCATCCCCGCCCTGCAACAGGGCATTCCGTGCGTGGTCGTGTCGATTGGCGCGCTGTCGGATACCGACATTGCCGCCCAGCTTGAAGCCGCCGCGCGCCAAGGCAAGACGCAAGTGCAACTGCTGTCGGGCGCCATCGGCGGCATCGACGCCCTGGCCGCCGCCCGTATCGGCGGACTGGACTCGGTGGTCTACACGGGCCGCAAGCCGGCCAATGCCTGGAAGGACACGCCGGCCGACGGCGCTTTCGATCTGGACGCCTTGACCGAGCCGACCGTGATCTTTGAAGGGTCGGCCGGCGAGGCCGCCCGCCTGTATCCCAAGAACGCGAACGTGGCCGCGACCCTGTCGCTGGCCGGCGTGGGCCTGGACAAGACGCAGGTGCGCCTGATCGCCGACCCCACCAGCAAGGAAAACGTGCACCACGTGCAGGCCAGCGGCGCCTTCGGCAGCTTCGAACTGACGATGCGCGGCCGCCCGCTGGCCGCCAATCCCAAGACGTCGGCGCTGACCGTGTACAGCGTCGTGCGCGCCATCGGCAACCAGGCCCACGCCGTCGCCATCTGACCCTTTTTGTCGCCGGTCCGGGCCACCCGCCCTGGCCGGCATCCGCCCCGGTCCCACGCCGGGCCGACCGCTGCCGCGCCCACCGACGCGGCGCACCTGTTTCTGGAGTCTGTCACCCATGTTCACCCGCCGCCTTTTCATCGCCGCCGTTGCCGCGGCCCTGACCACGACCGCCGTCCACGCTCAGCAGGCCGATGACGCCAGCGCCGTGGCCGCGCTCAAGTCAGCGCCTTTCCGTGTCGTTGCGCCCTTCCCGCCCGGCGGCCCGATCGACGTGCTGGCGCGCATCTTCGCGACCGGCCTGCAGAACAAGTACGGCCAGAGCGCCGTGGTGGAAAACAAGCCGGGCGCCGCGGGCAACATCGGCATCGACATCGTCAAGCGCGCGGCCGGTGACGGCCACACGCTGCTGGTGGTGCCGGCCGGCAACATGACGATCAACCCCACCCTGCTGAAAGACCTGCCCTACAACGTCGAGGCCGACTTCCTGCCGATCGGCATGATCGCCAAGGCGCCGAACGTGATCGCGGTGAATCCCTCGGTCCCGGTCAAGTCGATTGCCGATCTGGTCGCGTACAGCAAGGCCAACAAGGGCACCGTGTCGTACGGATCGCCCGGCGTGGGCAGCGGCCTGCACCTGGCCGGCGAACTGTTCAAGCAGGCCAGCGGCGCCGACATCCTGCACGTGCCGTACAAAGGCACGACGCAGGCGCTGAACGACGTGCTGGGCGGCCAGATCCAGGTCATTTTCGCGAACCTGCCGACCCTGATGCCGCACATCAAATCGGGCAAGCTGCGCGCGCTGGCCGTGACCGACGCGACCCGCACTCCGCTCATGCCCGACCTGCCCACGCTGGGCGAGACCGGCATCAAGGGTGTCGAAGTCACGTCGTGGTATGGCCTGTTCGCTCCGAAGGCAACGCCGCCGGCCATCGCCGCGCAACTGGCGCGTGACGTGACCGCGATCATGAACGAGCCCGCCACGCTGGACACCCTGACCGCGCAGGCCCTGACCGTGTCGCCGCTGCGCCTGAACGACTTCAGCCAGGCCATGCGTGTCGAGACCGCGACCTGGGCCAAGGTCATCAAGGAACGCAACATCACCGCCGAATAAACGGACTTTCCGTTCGGCGCCAGCCGGCCCCGCGCGTGTCCGACACGCCGGGGCCGGTTTTTTTGTCCAACGTTTTTCACATATCCAAGCGTGGATTGCTTCTTTGCCCTTGCCGGTCACGATCCTTAGCATGGTCGCCACGACAACACTGCGCCCGTGACGGGCGACCGAGGCCATCATGACGACCACCACCACCCTTCCCCTGATCAAACTTGCGCCAAACGGCCCCGTATTCGACCTGCCGATCTACGTTGCCCAGGAACTCGGCCTGTTCGAAAAGCACGGCCTGCGCGTCGAGCTGGTCGAAAAATACGACGCCAAGGAAAGCCACGCCTCATACGACCCCTTCGAACGCAAAAAGGAATCGCTGTACGAACAGGGCACCGCCGACGCCTACAACCTGTGCGAATGGGCCGGTCTTGACCGCTCGGAACACAGCGGCCGCGGCAGCCGCGTGCACGCCCTGCGCCCGGCCGTGGCCGCGCAAGCCATCGTGACGTTCGACGACGACATCCAGGAAGTGCGCGACCTGGCGGGCGTGCCCGTCGGCATCAACGAACGCACCGGGTCGCACTACACGTCCTTGCAGATCCTGGGCGGATCGCTGGCCCGTGAAGACGTGGTCGTGCAGCACTTTGGATCGCCGTTCGAACGGTATGAACAGCTCAAGACGGGCAAGCTGCGCGCCGCTGCCGTCATGGAACCGTTCATCAGCCTGGCGTTGAAAGAAGGCGCGCACATCATCAGCGTGGTCTTCTATCGCGGCGCCGAAGTGATCTCGCCCGACGTGCCCGAAGACGTGCGCAACGGCTACCGCGCCGCGCTGAACGAAGCGGCCCGCATCCTGAAGACCGACTTTGCCAAGTACAAGCACCACCTGACCGCGCAGGTGCAGGGTCAGCTGGAACCGGAAGAGCTGCACAACCATTTCGTGCACTACGCGGTCAGCCGTGAATTCGACGAAAGCCGTTTCGACTTCACCTACCAGTGGATGAAGGATTGGTCCCTGACTCCGGGCGACAAGGCGTATAACCAGCTGGCGATCTGATCGCCCGCTACCCGACGCGGCCAAAAAAACGGCCGTCAGAACAAGGCGTTCTGGCGGCCGTCGAGGTCGTGTATCGGGACGACGACGTCCCGGTCGGATGCCCGCCGCAAGGGCGTCTTGACGGGTGCGGCCGGCGGCGCCGGCGGCATCCAGTCCAGCGTGGCGCCCCGCCGCAACGCTTCATACACCGCTTCGCTCTTGTTCTTCACATTGAGCCGGCGATACAGCGTATAGGCATGCGTCTTGGCGGTAGCCACCGACACATTCAGCATGCGGCTGACAGTCTTGATCGGATACCCGCGCGCCAGCAATACCAGCACTTCATATTGCCGCGGCGTAATGCCCAGCAGATCGGCATCGACAGAATCCACTTCACCGTCATTGAGCGGCATGACCGGTTCCGCAAGATCGGCATCGGGCGGCAACGGGTCGCGCACCTGACGCGCCGGAAAACACTGCCCGCCTGCCTGCACCATGCGGATCGCCGATTCCAGCAGATCAATGGGCGCGGCCTTGCTGATATATCCAACGATATTGTCGTGGGGGGAATCTCGGGAAATACACCGTCCGCCACATCGCACAGGATCAATATCCTGGACGGCCGGATCACGCGCTGGACAATGCTCAAGCATGCCTGAGCCGCCTGCTCGTCATTTGGCAACGACAGAATGACCAGCTGCGAGCCGCTGTAGATCTGCGGATCGGTCAGTTCAAGAATGTCCACGCCTACGACGTCCCACGCAGGATCGATGCCAGCCAGCACCTGATGCAGACCGCGCAGCAGGATAGGATGTCTTTCGATAAGGACGACCTTGGTCATGACGCCGGAATCTGTGCCTGTAAGGGAGGAACGTCGGCCGATAATATCGCCTTCATTCGGGGCGCTCTACATAAACCGTGATTTCTTTGACAATTCAAGGAAAACGGTTACCGAAAGTCCCGCGCTGAACGGCGGGATATTCGATGAGCCGAACCGTGAAAACGGTCGGGCTGACCGGCGCGCCCGGCTGGGCGGGCGCGCCTTTGACGCATCGATCAGTGGTCGGCGAGATAATAGGCCGAGCGGGCATATTGATACTGGCCGTACTTCGGACGATAGCCGTAACGTTCAGGCATCAGCTTGAAGCCGTTGAACAGCACGCCCTCGACACGGGCGCCGGCCTGGGCCAGGCGCTTCGCGGTTTCTTCGACTTCGCCCACGGTGTTCACACCGGAACGCACGACGATCAGGGTTGCCGCGGCGTACGAGGCAGCCATCGACGCCTCACCCGAGAACAGCACTGGCGGCGTGTCGATGATGACCATGTCGTAGTCTTTCGAGACGCGCTGCAGGAACTGGCCAAAGGCCGGCAACGACAGCAGTTCGGACGTGTCTTCCGACGAACGGCCCGCCACCACCAGATCCACGCCACCTTGCAGGTTCTTGCGGATCATCTGTTCGAACGGCAGCTTGCCCGTCAGGTACTCGGCCAGACCGTTCTTTTCGTCCACGCCAAAGTAGCGGTTCAGACGGCCACGGCGGAAGTCGGCGTCGATCAGCAGCACGCGCTTGCCAATGGCAGCCTGCACCATCGCAAAGTTGGCCGACAGGAAGGACTTGCCCACGCCTGCCACCGGACCGGTCATGGCGACCACGTTGCTCGGACGGTCACGCAGTTGCACGCCCAGCGCGGTGCGGAAGGTACGCAGGGTGGCAATCACGGCGTCCTGCTGCAGTTGCGGCGCGGGAATCGGCGCGGCAGCGGTATTGCCTGCCTTGGCCGTCTGCTTGCGCCAGCGCTTGTCCTGGAACGGGCTGTACGGGATGGCCGACAGCACGGGCAGGCCGGTGAAACGTTCGACTTCGGTCGGGTTCGACAGACCACCGAACATGGCGTTGCGCATCAGGGCAGCGAGCACACCCAGCATGGCGCCCACCAGCAGGGCGATTGCGACGATGGTCGAGCTCTTCGGTGCCAGCGGCTCTTCCGGAATCGCGGCTTCGTCGATCAGGCGGACATTGCCCACCTTGCCGGCGCTGACCAGCTTCAGTTGCTGCGTGTTGTTCAGCAGAGTGGTGTACAGCGCGGTGTTCACGCTGACGTCACGCTGCAGGCGGACCACGTCCTGTTCCAGGTCGGGCAGGTTGCGGATACGGCCACCCAGGTTGTTCACGTCCGACGACAGCGATGCGATCTGACGATCGATGGCGACAATGGTCGGGCTGGTCGGCGTGAAGCGGCCGATCAATTCCTGACGCTTGGCCTTCAGGTCGAAGATCTTGGTCTGCGTCTCGACCGACTGGGTCAGGACGAGCTTGGCTTCTTCGCCCAGGTCAACGGTACCGCGACGGTTACGCAGCGAGTTGTAGCGTTGCTCAGCGGTTTCCAGCTGGCGCTTCAGGTCAGGCAACTGGCCTTCGATGAAAGCGAGCGAGCTGCGGGCCTGCGCGGCTTTGCGGTCGGCATTCTGCTTCACATAGCTGCGGCCGATTTCGTTCAGCACGCTGGCGATCAGCACCGGGTCGTTGCCCTTCAGGGTCGCACCGATCACGCCCGACTGCTTGCCGCGTTCGAAGATGGCCATCTGGGCCTGCACGGCTTCGGTGGCTTGCAGCTTCGAATTGCGGCGGACCACGAAGGTCGAGCCGGCGTCGCCGGTCAGGCCGTCGACCTGGATGTCGATCGGACCCGACGGCGTCGCGAACCGGACGGCGGAACCGACCGTGCCCTGGAAGCGCTTGTCGGAAGCCGGATCGGTCAGGACGTACTTGTTGTCGCCCAGGGCTTCGATGCGCAGGTTCTCGCCGATCAGGTCCTGAGGAACGTCCAGGCGGCTGACGGAGATTTCCTGCTTGCCCCAGACGTAGCCACCGAGCTGCGTCTTGCCGGCGATGGCAGGCGGGTTCTTGCGGCGTGCCAGCCATTCACCGGCGAGCGGCAGATAGCGGGGACGGGCATGGATATACAGTGCGTAGGTGTCGACGGCGGTCGAGATCACCGAACGCGACCGCAGCACTTCCATCTCGCCGGACGCTGCCGGCTTGATGTCGAAGATCGACGACACGTCGCCAAGATAGCTCTTGGTGGCGGTCGGGCTTTCTTCTTCTACCTGCACCGCGATGTCCGCCTGGTACACGGGTGTACGGAACAGCGCATACGCCGCACCGATGAGCGTGCACAGGACGATGACGGAAAGGATGACCCAACGCTGGGAGACCAGAACGTCGATATACGAAGCGAGCGGGGTCTCGGCGTCACGCGGAACTACGCCCCCGGCTGGCTGGATAGGCAAGCTCATTGCGACCTCTCGGTATCAGTAGGAAAAGTGGTGGGTGTTTGGATGAAGGATGTGGTCAAGTTACGACTCCCATGCGCCTGTGCTGTCCGCGATGATCAGTTGATCGTGCGGATGGTCTGGACGGTCTGCGCGCTGGGGAAGAGCAACGTAATGAAGCGGTTCCAGCGGACCAGGTCTCCGGCATCGACGAAAATGACGTCCTTGGGCTTCAGCTCGAAATTCTCCGCCACGGCAAGGGCGCTCGCCGATCGGGCATCGAGGTGATAGACCTCGGGACGGGCTTGTGCATTGCTTCGCACAACGAAAATCTGGCTGCTGTCGGCGGTTGCCTGGTTCGGGCCACCGGCGTCGCCAAGTGCTTCGTTCAGGGTCAGGCGACCGTCACGCAGCACCAGCGTCGTGGGCCGGGTGACTTCGCCCAGCACGAACACCTTGCTTTCTTCACGTGGCACGACACGGACGATGTCGCCGGACTGCAACGCGATCGACGAAGGGTTGAGACCGCGGCGCAACAAATCGGGCAGGCTGACACGAATGGTCTGTCCACCGCGTGTCACATTGATCTGGCTGCGATCGGCCGTCGGCAACACGCCGCCGGTACGGTTGAGCGCTTCCATCAAGGTCATGGGCACGTCGTTGATAGCGACCGAGCCCGGCGTCTTGACTTCGCCTTCGACGTAGATCCGCTTGCTGCGGAAGCCAAGGATACGCAGGGTGATCTGCGGATTCTCGATGTGGTCGCGGGCGCCGCGCAGCAACAGGTCGCGGGCTTCGAGTTCCGTCATGCCGGCAACGCGCACCATTCCAATATAGGGGAACTGCACGTAACCGTCTGCGGATACCAGGTAGCCCGGGATACCGGCAGCGGAATCACCGATGCTGATACCGGTGGTGCCGCCCAGAATGGCATAGGTTGCCGAGGGCAGGACCAGCTCGGGGTGATCCCAGACCACGACCGACAGAATATCTCCCGGTCCGATGCGATAGGGTTCCGGCGTACCGAACAGGGTGCGGACGGTGTCGTCAGCCATCTGTTCGCGTATCGCTTTCTGCTCCAGCACATACGAAGGGGTGATAGGCGTGACCTGGGGAACGGACGTAGCATCCCCTGGTTCCGATTGGGCGTCGCGTTCGAAGCGCATGCCTGGCGCATATGCACACGCCCCCAGCAGCGTGACAAGGGCGATCGTCGTAGCAATACGACCCGCAGTTTTGAGCGAAGTGTTCATGGTGTCCCGGTGATATAGGTGCGTAGACGGAAGAAGCGACGGGCTTAGTCCTGCAGTTTGGCGAGATGCGATTGCACGCTTTTTCAGAAGGGCCTAACAGTTGGGCGGATGGCCTAATCCATCGGGTCAGCCATCTGACTAGATCATTTGCCTTGTTAACGGGCAACCCCCGGGTCACTACTATCCATTAACCGCTCACGGCGGAGCGATGCGCCCCCTATCGCCGGCGCTCGCCTTCTTCCCCTCTCTATATCAATAACGCTTCAGGAGCACCCCCATGGCGCAGGATCGCGAACTGGTGGTCGACGCAGCGTCGGCGCCCATCGGTTTCCATGGCCTTCGACGATTGGCTGATTTCATGTTGGTCGCCGCTACCGGCTGGCTGAGTGCCGCATTGCTGGCCCAGCCGCCGGGACAGATTCCGGTCATGCATCTATTCGTGTTGTGCTTTTGCAGCATGGGCGTATTGGCGCTGTTTCCGTTGTTCGCGCTTTATGGCGCCGGCCGCCGCCGCTGCGCATCCGATATCCTGCGGTGCGCGTCGGCCTGGCTGCTGGTCTTGAGCCTGGGCGTCGTGCTGGCGTCGGCGATCGATGCCGGCCGTCCGGTATCTTCGCTCTGGGCCGGCACGTGGCTTGTCACCGCGGCCACGGGCATGATCGGCATGCGCCTGGTGCTGTATTACACCCGCCGCGCCGCGCGCCAGAAAGATACGTCGCCCACCCGCATCGTCATCTTCGGTTATGGCGATCTGGGCAGCGAGCTGTATCGCCGCGCGCTGCAGGCCGTCGATCACCGTTATGAAGTGGTCGCCATCTATGATCAGACCGCCAAGGAACTGCCGGGCTCGGTCCAACGGGTTGCGTCGCTCGACAGCCTGCGTCAGCTGGTGCGTGACAAGGACATCCGGGAAATCTGGCTGACCAAGGCCATGCAGCCGGGCGCCACCGTGCAGGATGTGGTTTTGCACCTGCGCAACGAACTGGTGGACCTGCGCTGGATTCCTGACGTGCAGCCCGATCACCTGTCGCGCCGCCGCGTCGGCAGCTTTTTCGGTCACCCCACGGTGGACCTGAACAGCTTCCCGAACGACGGCGTGCGTGGCCTGGTCAAGGCAGCCTTCGACCGCGTGTTCGCCGCCGCCGTGCTGATCGCCCTGAGCCCGGTCCTGCTGGCCATCGCAATTGCCGTGAAGGTGTCGTCGCCCGGTCCGATTCTGTTCCGTCAGCAGCGCCTCGGCATCGACGGCAAGGCCTTCCATCTCTATAAGTTCCGGTCGATGCGTCCGCACAAGGAAGGCGGCGTCGTCAAACAGGCGACCCGCAAGGATCCGCGCACGACCAAGGTCGGCGCCTTCCTGCGCCGGACCAGCCTGGATGAGCTGCCGCAATTCCTGAACGTGCTCAAGGGAGAGATGTCGGTGGTGGGCCCGCGCCCGCACGCCATGGAGCACAACGAGATCTACAAGAACATCGTTGACTGCTACATGATGCGCCACCGCGTGAAGCCCGGCATTACCGGCTGGGCCCAGATCAACGGCCTGCGCGGTGCGACCGATACGGTCGGCAAGATGAGCGCACGTGTCGAATATGACCTTTTCTACATCGAGAACTGGACGTTCTGGATGGACCTGAAGATCATTCTTCGCACTGCCGTGGCCGGCTGGGTGGGCAAGAATGCCTATTGAGAACGTGCCGCTCCACCGGGATCGCCAGCCCACGCTTGCCCGTCTCGACACACCTCGTTTCAAAGAAGCTGTCGGTTCGGTGCCACTGGTATCGATCGATCTCGTGGTCCGCTGCGGCGACCGATACCTGTTGGGCCTGCGCACCAACCAGCCCGCGCAGAACTCCTGGTTCGTGCCGGGCGGGCGGATCCGCAAGAACGAACTGATAGGCGATGCGCTCAAGCGACTGGTGGAAGAAGAACTGGGCCTGCCCCACGATCATCCGCCCGCCACGCCGCGCGGCACCTACGAACATTTTTACGACACCGATTTTTCGGGCGACACGACGGCATCGACGCACTACGTCGTGCTCGCGTACGCCATGACCTTGCCGGATACGGGTCTGGAGCTGCCGGTGTCGCAGCACTCGCAATACACCTGGCTTGAACGCGACGCCATCCTCGCCCGCGACGATGTGCATCGATACACGAAGTCCTACTTCCTGGAGAATCCGTGACCCAAGCCCCTTCTCCCGACTTCCATAGCGTGGTGCTGTGCGGTGACAGCGGCTCGCGGCTCTGGCCCCTGTCGCGCGAGCAACTGCCGCAGCCTTTCACCACCGGAGAAGACGGCAGCAGCCTGCTCCAGCAGACGCTGATGACCTTGCGGGGGATCGGGGCGCTGAACCGGGCCACGCTGGTCTGCGGCGAAGCCTTCCGCTTCGTGGCCAGCGACCAGCTCGAGGAGATGGGGATCTTCAATGCGCATCTGCTGCTCGAGCCCTGCGGACGGGGCACGGCAGCCGCCGTGGCCTGCGCCGCCCTGATGGCGGTGCGCAAGGGCACGGATCCCGTCATGTTGCTGTGTCCGGCCGAACTCGGCATCGACAGCGATCCGGCGTTGATCGCGGGGCTTGCCACGGCGCATCGCGCGGCCACCGCGGGCCGCATGGTGGCCTTTGGCATGACGCGCGCCCAGCCGACGCCGCGGCGCCCCAGTTTCCGGGTGCCACGGGAAACCGACGACACGACCCCGCCGTCCGCCTTCCTGCCCATGCTGCGGTACATCGACGCCGCCGGGATCGATCGCGCGCCCAACGACGACGAGATCGATCTGTGGCACAGCGGCATCCTGATCGCCAAGGCATCGGTCTGGATCGCCGAGCTCAGCCGTCATGCGCCCGCCGTCCTGGATTGCGCGCGACTCGCCGTCGAGCACGGCAGCGAGGCCGAACAGGTGTTCAAGCTCGAGCTCGTGAATTTTTCGCAAAGTCCGGTCGGCACCATCGAATCGATGATGCTTCCGCGTTCGCGCATCGCGGCGATCGTTCCGCTGGATGTGGCCTGGCAGCTCGATGGCGGAACCCCGCCGACGCAGTCGATCGACCCGGACGCTTCCGCCGATCCCCATACACGTGACACGCGTGGCACTGTCGTTTACGCGACACGCGACCCCGTCACCAGCGCCGACGCAAGCGACCTGCTGCTGCCTTCAGGCGCCCATCGGATGAATGACGGTGGATCCATCTCCTCCACCGACCCCCTTTCGCCTCTCCAACGCGCCAAACCCGCGCTGGTTGGGCCTGTCGGCGCATTCAGCAACGCATGATGCATTGCCGCATTACGTCTGAAGGATGAGTTTCTGTAATCGCTCTGGCCGATACCGGTTGGACCCCACGAAAAACTAATCTTCAGTCTTCACCGCACCCCACTCGCGGGACCACGGCGCTTTGTCTCCTAAGCGTGGCGCCTACCACACCAACACGACTTGCTCGAAGGATCGCACCATGCCGAAGAAGGCTTTGATTACCGGAATTACTGGCCAGGACGGCGCCTACCTTGCCGAACTGCTTTTGGCAAAGGGATACGAAGTCCACGGTATCAAACGGCGTGCCTCGATGTTCAACACGGCCCGCGTCGACCACCTGTACCAGGACCCTACCGCCGAGCCGCGCAACTTTGTCCTGCACCACGGTGACCTGACCGATTCGAGCAGCCTGACGCGCGTCATCCAGGCCGTTCAACCCGACGAAATCTACAACCTGGCCGCACAGAGCCATGTGGGCGTGTCGTTCGAACAACCCGAATACACCGCCAACACCGATGCACTCGGCACGCTGCGTGTGCTCGAAGCCATGCGCATTCTGGGCCTGGCCGACAAGACCCGTTTCTACCAGGCTTCGACGTCGGAACTGTATGGTCTGGTGCAGGAAATTCCCCAGCGCGAAACCACGCCTTTCTACCCGCGCAGCCCGTACGCCGCGGCCAAGATGTACGCCTACTGGATCTGCGTGAACTACCGCGAAGCCTATGGCATGTACGCGTGCAACGGCATCCTGTTCAACCACGAATCGCCCCGTCGCGGCGAAACGTTCGTGACCCGCAAGATCACCCGCGGCCTGGCGCGTATCGCCCTGGGTCTGGAAGATTGCCTGTACATGGGCAACCTGTCTGCGCTGCGTGACTGGGGCCATGCCCGCGACTACGTCGAAATGCAATGGCTGATGCTGCAACAGGACAAGGCCGAAGACTTCGTCATCGCCACCGGCCAGCAATACAGCGTGCGCGACTTCATCAACGCCGCCGCTCGCGAACTGGGCATCATGCTGCGCTGGCGCGGTGAAGGCGTCACGGAAGAAGCGGTTGTCGAGCTGAGCCCCGTGCACAGCAAGCTGCAGCCCGGCTCGGTCATCGTTCGCGTCGACCCGCGCTACTTCCGCCCGACCGAAGTCGAAACGCTGCTGGGCGACCCGTCCAAGGCCAAGGCCAAGCTGGGCTGGGAACCGCGCACGACGTTCCAGGAACTCGTGGCCGAAATGGTGGCATCGGATCTGAGCGATGCCAAGCGCGACGCCCTGGTCGAAGAGCACGGCTACGAAACGTTCGCCTACAAGGAATAAACCGCCATGACCTCGACAAGCAAACGCGTCTTTGTCGCCGGCCATCGGGGTATGGTCGGTTCGGCGATCGTGCGTGAACTGCACAAGCAGGGCTACGAGCACGTCGTCACGCGCAGCCGGTCGCAGCTGGACCTGACCAACCAGGAACAGGTGCGTTCGTTCTTCGCCGAACAGAAGTTCGACGAGGTGTACGTGGCGGCGGCGAAAGTCGGCGGCATTCACGCGAACAACACCTATCCTGCCGACTTCCTGTATCAGAACCTGATGATCCAGAGCAACCTGATCCACTCCGCCTACCTGGCGGAAGTGGACCGGCTGTTGTTCCTTGGTTCGTCGTGCGTCTATCCGAAGATGGCGCCCCAGCCCATCCGCGAGGAGGCCCTGCTGACCGGGCCGCTGGAGCCCACCAACGAAGCGTATGCCGTCGCGAAAATCGCCGGCATCAAGATGTGCGAGTCGTACGCGAAGCAGCATGGCGTCAAGTTCTTCAGCGCCATGCCGACCAACCTGTACGGTCAGAATGACAATTACGACCTCCAGAACAGCCACGTGCTGCCGGCGCTGATCCGCCGTCTGCACGAGGCCAAGATCCGTCACGACCGCGTCGTGCCGATCTGGGGTTCGGGCACGCCGCGCCGCGAGTTCCTGTATGTGGACGACCTGGCACGCGCATGCGTCAAGCTGATGAACCACGAATCCGCGGATGGTCTGTACAACATCGGTTCGGGCTCGGACATCGCGATCAGCGATCTGGCCGCCCTCGTCGCCGAAGTCGTGGGCTTCAACGGCCGGCTCATCTATGACCCGTCCAAGCCGGACGGCACGCCGCGCAAGCTGATGGATTCCCATCGCATGAACGGCCTGGGATGGCGTCCCGAAGTGGAATTGCGGGAAGGCATTGCCATGACCTACCAGCACTTCCTGTCGCGGTCGACCTCTCCAGAAACCGAAGCGGCCTGACGATGCGACCAGAGCAAGCCGGACTGCCGCCATCTGGCGGCAGGTGGCAACGCGCGACCGCGCGTTTCAGGAACAACGCCTCGATATGGGGTCTTCTCGAATACGGCATCGGCCCGCTGCTTGCCGTCGTCTCGACCCCATTGCTGTTCCGGCAGCTCGGTTCGGTGGGCTTCGGCCAGTACGCCATGGTCATGGCGCTGGCCGGCTTCGGCAACGCCGCGAATATCGGCGCGGCCGTGACGGCCACCAAGCTCGTTTCGGAAAAACGTCATGAAGAAGACGGCGCCTATCGGGGCGCCGCCATCAGTGCGGCGCTGATCGCGATCGCGCTGGCCTTCGTGACGGTGGTTGCAGTGATCGGCATTGGCATCACGCTGGCCCTGGGCGATTCGCTCACGTTCGGCGGAATCAAGGTGTCGACGCTGGCCGTTCCCGCGCTGGCCATGTACCTGTGCCAGCAGCTGGATCAACTGTTCACCGGGTGCCTGAAAGGCCGCGAAGATTTCCAGACGACGGCGATCTGCGAGACCCTGGGCAAGACCGCCACGCTTGCCGCCGCCTGCGCGACCGCGGCGTTGACCCATTCGGCGGCCTGGGCCAGTACGGCGCAGGCGCTGGGTCTGCTTGCGACCGCGATGTTGAAGATGAATCTGTTCGCCCGCGCCAGTGGCCGGCAGATCGTGTGGCCGAAGTCGGATCGCAAGGAAATGTCCAGCGCGTTCCGGTTCGGAGGATGGTCCTGGTTCAACAGCCTGAGTGCGTTGGCCTACGGTTCCGTCGACCGGGTGCTGGTGGGTGCCTTCCTGGGCCCGACCATCCTGGCGATCTATACCGTTGGCGCGCAAGTGGGCCAGATCATCCACACCGTGACGGTGGCGCTGTTCCAGAAGGCCATGCCGATGGTGAGCCGCATGACCACGGCCGCCAAGGGCGACATGCGGGCCGCGGCGCAGACCATCCGCAAGCTGCTGGTCACCAACCTGATGCTGTCGGCGGTCATGACCGCCGGCGTGATGGTGTTCAGCCACCTGATCCTGCGCCTGATGCTGAGCGCGGATATGGCCGAGGCCCACCTGCCGCTGTTCCAGCTGCTGGTGATCGCCTCGGGAATGCTGTCGCTGAACGTGGCATCGCATTTTTCGCTGCTGGGGCTGGGCAACAGCAAGGCTGTCGCGCTGCTCAACGGTGGCGCGGGCCTGGTGTCGCTGCTTGCGCTCTGGCTGCTGGTGGGTCCGCTCGGCGAAAGCGCCGCGGCCTGGGCCCGCATTCTTTATTCGGCAGTCACGCTCGGTGGAGTGTGGCTGGTTCTTCGATACCTGCACGGGAGCATTGTTGCGTCCCGGCCTGCAACCGCTGGATGAGTCGCTATGCTTGAAGCCTACATTGCCCACAGACACGATGAGACGACCCGGACCCTGCGCGCCTTCGTCAGCCGTCTGCACGAGCCCGTCGCGCGTCCGGCCTTCCCGTCCCTGCTGCCCAAGATCAGCATCATCACGCCGTCGTACAACCAGGCCAAGTTCCTGGAACGCACGCTGCTGTCTATCCTGAACCAGAACTATCCGTACCTTGAACTGATCGTCATCGACGGCGGTTCGACGGACGGCAGCGTCGACATCATCCGCAAATATGAAGACCGCCTGGCCTACTGGGTCAGCGAAAAGGACCGCGGCCAGTCCGACGCGCTGAACAAGGGCTTTCGCCGCGCCACGGGCGATTACGTCGGCTGGCAGAACTCCGACGACCTGTTCTACCCCGGCGCGCTGATGGCCCTGGCCGAAGCGGCCATGCGTACCGGCGCGCCGATCGTCAGCGGCAACCTGTATGTGGCCAACCACGAAAACCAGATCTACCGCGAAGTGCGCTACACGCCCATGACGCGCAAGTCGCTGGCCGTGGTGAAAGCGTCCATCCCGAACCAGGCCGCCATCTGGCGCCGGGACCTGATGGAAAAGTACGGCTTCATCGACGAGAAGAAGCAGTACTGCATGGACCTGGAACTGTGGAGCCGCCTGCTGCGCGCCGGCAGCAACGTCGTCGTGCCCGAAGCCTACGGTGTCTATACCGTGCATGCCGAGACCAAGACGACCACGATGGATCACATCCATCGTTCGGAGCGCGAGCAGATCGTTGCGGGTCTCAACAAGGAAGAAGGGCGTTCCGGCACGCGGGTCGATGACCTGCGCGTGGTCGCCCAGAAAATGCTGGCGCACGCCCGCCAGGGCGATACGCGCTACCTGACCGAGAAGTTTCTGACCAAGCTGGTCGGTGTCGATGATTGGCAGCGAGAGCCCAAATGACCAACTACCGCCAGTTCTCCACGCTGCCGTTGCTGGGGTGGTTCATGTTCACCGCCCTGGTGATGAACAACGACGCCCTGTTCCTGAAGATCGGCTCGTTCAACCTCAGCCCGTGGGACGCGATCTTCCTGGCCATCGTGGCCGTGAAGTTCGCCCGGCTGGCGGAACCTACCGCGTATGCCCTTCCCAGCGCCCGCATCGGCTTTCTGCTCGCCCTGCAACTGATCGCCCTGCTGTTTGTCGTGATGATGCAGTTCCGTCACACCAACACGATCGAAACCGGCGATGCGGTGCGGGACTTCCGCGTGCTGATCTACTTCCTGTCGATACCGTTCCTTTGCTACAAGGACCTGCAGTCGCACGACAACTACATGACGCTGCAGCGCTTCTTCATCTGGTCCGGCATGGCGGTCGCGGCCTGGATCGCCGTCGAACAGCTGTTCGTGTTCAGCGCGTCGAATCCCGTGCGCAACCTGCGGATCGGCGTGTGGGTGATCCCGTTCTCGATCGTGTCGGTCCTGTACTTCCAGGAACAGCTCGGCATCAAGAAACGCACTGCCTACATGATGACGCTGTTCATGCTGGCCGCGCTGGTGTTCTCCCTCAACCGCAGCCAGTACCTGCAGCTGGGGGTGGCCATCGGTATCGCCGCACTGCTGGGCGGGCGCGTCGGCGCCATGCGCAAGTCCATCGTGTACTTCGTGCCGGCCCTGATCGGCGTGCTCGCCCTGTTCTATGCCATCGGCTATGCCGACGTGCTGATCGACCGGATCATCTCGGTCAATGACCTGGAAAGCGATTCGAGCTACGGCGCGCGGATCCAGGAACTGGAAGGCCAGGTGCAGCTGTACCAGCAGGCGCCGATCCTCGGCCAGGGCGCGGGTTTCAAGAGCTGGGTGATGGGGGAAAACGGCTTCGAGCTGAGCACCTTCGCGCACAACTCCTGGATGTTCTACCTGATGAAGTTCGGCATCGTCGGCACCGTGCTGGTGTTCCTGCCCGCCGTGTTCGTGCTGCTGATGTCCATGCTGCCGAGCTACCGCGACGCGCAGCTGGAACTGCATCGCCGCTACATCCTGGCGACCGTGCCGATCTACCTGATCGTGGACCCGCTGTCGGGCGGCCTGGCATATGCACCCAAGACGGCGTTCGTCGGCGTGCTGCTCACCTACTGTCTGTCGCTGATCCGCAATGCCCATCGGGAAACCACGCCTCAACCGGTCCATTACTACACTCCAGAAGGCGTGCCCCACCATGGCTGACGTGCTGTTTGTAGCACCGGACCTGCACCGCGGCGGCGTCGGACGATGCGTCAGCTTCATCGTCGACGAAGTGCCGCACCACGGGTTCGGCACGTCGCTGTTCCTGCTGCGCGGGCTCGACCACGAGTACGAAGTCAACAATCCGGAAGTCGAACGCGGCATGCATGTGGGCGAATCGAAGCTGAAGTTCGCCGCCATGCTGCCCATCGCGCTGTTCCGGCTCTGGCGCACCATCCAGCGCACCAAGCCTGAAATCGTCTGCTCGCATGGCCTGCTGTGCAACGCGGCGGTCGCGGTCATGCGCACGATGTCGCGCCGGCGGTTCCGTACGGTGGCCTTCGAGCACAACGCGCCGTCCAGCCACTACTCGACCACCTCGATGAAGGGACTCAAGACCTTCCTGCTGCGCACGCTGTATCCACGGCATGACGTGGTGATCGGCGTGTCGCGCGGCGTGGTGGACGACCTGGTCACGCTGGTGCCCGACCTGCAAGGCAAATGCAGCCACATCTACAACGGTCTGCCGGTCGAAGAGGTCAGCCGGCAAAGCCAGGAAGCCCCGCCCCCGCAAACCGGCGACGCGAAGTTCAGCGTGGTGTCGGTGGGCCGCCTGGCGCCGTCGAAAGACTACAAGACCCTGATGGCCGCCGCCCAGATCCTGGACGATCCGGACGTGCAGTTCCTGGTGATCGGCGAAGGCCCGCTGGAAGAAGAACTGCGCGCGCTCAATGAAGCGCGTCCGTCGCGGTCGCGCGTGAAGTTCCTGGGCCATCTCGACAATCCGTTTCCCGCGGTGGCCGCCGCCGACATCTTTTTGCTGACGTCGGTGCATGAAAGCTTCGGCATCGTGCTGGTCGAGGCCTTGAGCCTGGGCGTGCCGGTGCTGGCCACCAACTGTCCGTCCGGCCCTGCCGAGATCCTGAGCGACGGCGAGTTCGGCGTGCTGGTTCCGGTCAGCAACGCCGAGGCCATTGCCGAAGCGGTCCGCAAGCTGCTGTACGAACGCGAACCCGCAAAACGCCTCCGATCGTTGGGCCCTTTACGTGCCAACGACTTTTCCCTGAATCAACACGCGCAACGCGTGGTCGACCTGTTCCGCACGTTGATCGCCGATCGCAAGCAACAACCCCGTGGAGTTTGAGATGGAACGCATCCCCGTTTCGGTCATCGTGATGACCAAGAACGAAGAGTCCAATATCGCGAAGTGCCTGGCCGGCCTGACCGACTTCGCCGAGGTCTTTGTCGTCGACTCCCGCAGTACCGACAACACCTGCGCGATCGCCGAATCGTATGGCGCCAAAGTCGTCCAGTTCGACTGGAACGGCCGCTATCCGAAAAAGAAGCAGTGGTGCCTGAAAGAGCTGCCCTGCACCTATCCGATTCTGCTGTATGTCGACGCCGACGAAGAAATGTCGCCCGAGCTGGCGGCCGAGATCCGCGCCTGCCTGCCCAAGTTCTCGCAAGGCTACGGCGGCGCATTCGTGGGCTTCGACTATGTATTCGCCGGCAAGAAGCTGGCCTACGGCCATCGTGTCTACAAGCTGGTGCTGGTGCATCAGGCGTCGTCCGAATTCCTGGACTATGACGACCTGGACGCCGCCAACATGTGGGAAGTCGAAGGCCATTACCAGCCTGCGATCAAGGGCCGCACCTTCGCGCTCAAGCACCGCATGCTGCACGACGACCATGATTCGCTCTATCACTATTTCGACAAGCACAACCGCTATTCGGACTGGGAAGCGCAGCTGCGCAGCAAGGGCCTGATGAACGATCCGCGCGAGGCCAACCTGGGCCTGCGTTCGATGATGAAGAAGGTGCTGGACAACCTGCCCTTCAAGCCGCTGATCAGCTTCCTGCACAGCTACATCCTGAAGTTCGGTTTCCTGGATGGCGCCGCCGGCTTCCACTACGCCATGGCCCGCGCCACCTACTACTGGCAGATCGGCCTGAAGATGGACGAACTGGCCGCGCGCAAGCAGACCAAGCTGGTCCGCCCCGGCGTGGTCACCGCCCGGCCCGCCACGAAGGAATCGGCGACATGAGCGACTTCCAGCGACTGGACCTGTTCACCATGCCGGCGGGCTTTCGCCGGCGGGGTGGGTTGACCGTGCAGTTGTGGTGGTTGACGCAGGCGTCGCTGTTTCGCGGGTCGCCGCAGATCGCCTACGGCTTCCGGCGTTTCCTGCTTCGTTGCTTCGGCGCGAAGATCGGCAAGAACGTCGTGATCCGTCCAAGCGCGACCATCACCTACCCCTGGAACCTGACGATCGGGGACTATGCATGGGTGGGGGATGACGTGGTGCTGTACAACCTGGGCGAGATCACCATCGGCGATCACGCGGTGGTCTCGCAGCGCAGCTATCTGTGCGCGGGCGACCATGATTCGGCCCAAGTCGATTTCCCCATCCGTGCCCGCGCGATCCGTGTCGGCAAGCAGGCCTGGGTCGCCACCGACGTATTCGTCGGCCCGGGCGTCAGCATTGGTGACGGCGCCATCGTCGGCGCGCGCAGCTCGGTGTTCAAGGACGTTCCGGGCGGCACCGTCAATCACGGAAATCCTTGCAAGGTCGTGCGGCAACGCACGGTCTCGGCCCCATGAAGATCCTGCTTTACGGCATCAATTTTTCGCCCGAGCTTACCGGCATCGGCAAGTACACCGGTGAACTCGCGGCCTGGCTCGCGTCGCGCGGCCACGAGGTCAGCGTCGTCACGGCGCCGCCCTACTACCCCGAATGGCAAGTGCATGACGGCTACAAGGCCGGGCGTTACCGCAAGGAAATCTGGAAGGGCGTGACGGTGTACCGCGTGCCCTTGTGGGTGCCGAAGCGGCCGTCGGGCCTCAAGCGCATCCTGCACCTGGCCAGCTTTGCGGCGACCAGCCTGCCCGTGGCGTGGTGGCGGCTTGCCCACCGGCCCGATGCGGTGCTGGTCGTGGAACCGCCGCTGTTCTGCGCCCCGGCCACGCTGCTTGGCGCCGCCGTGGTCGGCAGCCGCAGCTGGCTGCACGTGCAGGACTTCGAAGTCGATGCGGCGTTCGATCTCGGCATGCTGTCGGGCAAGACGCTGCGCAAGGCCGTGCTGGGTGTCGAACGTTTCCTGATGCGCCGCTTTACGCGGGTGTCGACCATCTCGTCCAAGATGCGCGAGCGTCTGCTGGCCAAGGGCGTCGAGCCGGACCGGGTGGTGCTCTTCCCCAACGGCGTCGATCTGGATGCCGTCAAACCCCTGGATCGGCCCAGCGTGATCCGCGCCGAACTCGGCATTCCCGAGCATGCCGTGGTCGCGCTGTACTCGGGCAACATGGGCGGCAAACAGGGCCTCGAAATCCTGGGCGAAGTGGCGCGCCTGCTGGCCGCGCAACCCGATATCCGGTTCGTGTTCTGCGGCGAAGGCCCGACGAAACCCGTGCTGCAGGCTGCGTGCCGCGACCTGCCCAACGTGCACTTCCTGCCGCTGCAGCCGATCGAACGCCTGTCCGAACTCCTGGGCGCGGCCGACATCCATCTGCTGCCGCAACGCAAGGACGCAGCCGACCTGGTCATGCCCTCCAAGCTCACGGGCATCCTGGCCAGCGGCAAGCCGCTGATCTGCGCGTCGCCCGAAGGGACGGAACTGGCCAACGTGGTCGCGAACTGCGGCGTGCTCACGCCGCCTGAAGACGCCGCGGCGATGGCCGATGCCCTTCTGAAGCTGGCGCGGGATCCGGTTCGCCGCACGGTGCTTGGCGCCGCCGGCCGCACCTACGCCCGCAACTGGCTCGACGCGGAAACGATCTTCCGCCGCTTCGAAGAAGCCCTCTTGCAGACCTTGCCCGACGCCCGCGCGCCCCAGCACCAGTCCAAGCCTTGAACGGCCCTGCCAGGCGCGTGCCAACGCGCTGGCGGACGATAAAAAGCCCGGCCCCGGGATGATCTCGGGGCCGGGCTTTTTTACAAGCATGTGATCCAGTCGTGCAAGCACCGGTCGTTCGTGCAAGCACCGGTCGTTCGTGCACGGCTGCGGCATCATCGTGCCTACGCATGCCGCTGGCCAGGCGCTGTGGGCCTGCCCATAACACAAACGCGGCCTAAGCCGCGTCTCTAGTCTTGCCGTCGCACCACTCAGCCTTTACAACAGGCCGCGCTGGATGGCGTTGAATACCGCTTCGGTCTGGTTGCTTGCGCTCAGCTTCCAATACAGGCTGCGGGCATGGCTCTTGACGGTGGCCACGGAGATACCCATGCGCTCGCCAATGATGCGCATGTTCACGCCAGATGCCAGCAGCCGCAGCAGCTCGTACTGTCGCTTGGTCAGTTCGGAACGCGGCCCGGCGCGCAGCGCTATCGGACCCGAGGCCGGATTGAGCGCGCCTACGCTGGACATCGCAGGCGCCATGCCACCCGCCATCGGCGGATAACAGTAGCCCCCGGCAAGCACCAGGTTGATGGCGGCCCACACGGCCATGGGCGTGGCCGACTTGGGCACATATCCCGAGACGCCGGACAGCACGGCGCCGTAGATGAAACTGGGGTCCGGCGTGTCATAGAACACGAGACTGCGGTATGGCATGAACTTGCGCACGGCATCGGACAGCAGCCGAAGATCGGTATCGCTGCGCGAGGTGCATCCGAACACCAGCAGTTCGACGGTTCCAGAGCTGGCCTGCTCCGCAACATTGTCGGGCGTCATCAATGAGACGTTATTGACGCCCTGGATGGTTTCCAGGACACGGCGCACGGCCGCCTGGAAAACAGGCTGGTCTTCGATCAGCAAAACATTCATTCTGGAAATCCAGGTATGGGGCTAGACGGCGGCTGCACAGCCGAGGGCTGCTACACCGTTGCGCGACCTATCGTTCAAACTTCCCGATACCATGAGGCCATGATCGCGTTAGTGAGACCGATCATAGCTAGCGTGTAGGGGCGGTGTATCTCCTGCATGTGGATGACCAACGGTTGACGGACGCCGGGACTTTTATGGGGGATGCCTGTGGTCGGGGCATCCGGTTGCAGTCCCGGGTCTGTGAGTCTCAAGAGTTTGCGGCCAACGGACGACGGATGTCCAAGCCACCCGCCGTCCCGGGAAGCTCCACACTGGAAAAGCTAGATGGCGAGCGCCACCCGAGGTCGTCGGCACGCTTAAAATTTACAGGCGGCTCCGGGCTCAGATCGGCGGACGCGCGGTCGGGTTGCCAATCGAGCGTGGCGCCGCGCTGCAGGGCTGCGTAGACGGCTTCGCTCTTGTTCTTCACGTTCAGGCGCTGATACAGCGTGCAGGCATGCGTCTTGGCGGTGGCGACCGAAATGTTCAGCATGCGGCTGACCGTCTTGATCGGATAACCACGGGCCAGCAGCACCAGCACCTGATATTGACGCGGCGTGATGTTCAACAGCTCGGCACCGGCCACGGCGGCGCGGCCATCGGCGCTCGGCTGACGGGTCGGGTGGCCCAGCTGGAAAGGCTGCATGGCGTTGAACGGCGCGGGCGCGGCGGTTTCGCCAGGGAAGCAGTAACCGCCGACCATGACCAGGCGGATCGCGGCTTCAAGCACTTCCAGGGATTCGGTCTTGCGAACGCAGCCGTAGATCTTTTGCGATGAACGAAGCGCCGACAATTTGAAGGACTCGTCATCCGACAACAGCAGCATCTTCTGGGGGTCAAGCAGCGTACGCACTCGTTCCAGCAGGGCATCGGTGGCGGCCACGTCGGGCAGTACGCTCAGGATAACCAGATCGGCGTTTTGATGCGCTGCAGCATCCTGTTCGGCACGGGCCATGTTCACGACGACCACTTCGGTCGCGCTGTTGGCGCGTGTCAGGATCTGACACAGACCGTGCATCAACAGTGGTTGACTTTCTACCAGCAAGACTTTTGCCATTTTGCCCTCGAGGCGAGATTAATTGTGAGTAGGGAAGGTGTTGATTTTTTTCATGAAGCCCCACCTCATCAGTCCGATTCGTATAGGGGGCATCTGGCCGCTCGCGGTTGACTCAACCGTCGTTGTGATTAGCCTGAAGAGGATCGACGAGTAGATACTAGTTTGCGAAATCCTCTAAATCAATGCATCTCAGACGTAATGCTTACCTACGCCATCAGGCCCATCATCAGACCTCAATCAAAAGACTGAGACCGGTTTTCGCCGCCTAATTTTTCTAGGGAAAACATGCAAATGCATGGAAAAAGGGATGCATTAATTCGCATGAACACGTCATTGTCGGCGCGTAAAACCGGATTGGACCTTCCAATCCGATGGTATTCAGCCCCACGCCGTAACAAATTAATTTCTCCTGTTGCAGTCAGAAATGCGCCTACAAGCAGTCAGACTGACGCGGACCTGACTTTTCAACCCAAAACGAAGGGTCGAAATCACTCCGCACCGCATCCATTTACTGATGAGCCCGCCTTCCGGCTACCCCTTTCTCACGCTTACGATTTGCGACACCTCCAAACTACCATGCACCCACGGCGCGTCCCACAGAGCGAATGCAGGACAAAGATTAGCGAGTCGGATTCACTCGGGTAGACGAGGCATGGTTGAGCATGCTCAACCTTTTCCCATGTTGCGCCGCAGTAAGCGCCTCAACCTTCGCCTATGTTGCGCCAGCCGTATTGCAGGCGCTTTTCCGCACGGTGGGCCCTCATCCCAGGACAACTCCTTACCGCCTCTTTCTCCTCCTGGCCACGTCCGGGACGCGTGCTATCGTCCACACGATTCCTCCCCTGCGTGGCTTGCCTCACCCCGTACCCGAATTGCGAGTGGTCTACACCGTGGATGCCCTGAACTCCTTCTTCTCGACACCGGCCCTGCGTTCCCTCTGGACCGATGCCGCCGTGATCGATGCCATGATCCGGTTTGAATCGGCGCTTGCCGCGTCCCAGGCCGAATGCGGAGTCATCCCCGCCAGCGCCGCTGACGCTATCGCCCGTACCTGCGCCACCTTCCGTATCGATCCCTTTCAGCTTGCGACCGAAGCCCGCAACGCCGGCACCCTTGCCATCCCCTTGATGAAAGCGCTCAAGGCGGCGGTCCAGAAAGTGGACCCCGCCGCCGTGGCGTACGTGCACTTCGGCTCCACCAGCCAGGACATCAGCGATACCGCGTTGCTGTGCCAGGCGCGGGCGTCGATGGACGTGCTGGAACGCGACCTTGGCCGGCTGGGCAATGCGCTGGCCGTCCAGGTGGATCGGTACCGGACCACGCCCGTGCTGGGCCGCACCTTGCTGCAGCCGGCCGCGCCGGTCACGTTCGGCTGGAAAGTCGCCGGGTGGCTGGACGCCGTCACGCGCTGCGCGGCAGCCCTCAAGGCGGCGGGCGATGAAGCGTGCACGCTGCAATTTGGCGGCGCCAACGGCACCCTGGCTATGCATGGCGATGCCGCCGGGGCGGTCACGCAGGCGCTGGCCGGCCGACTGGGACTGCGCACGCCTGCCATGTCGTGGCACGGCGCCCGCGATCGCATCGCCCGACTGGGCAGCGAGCTGGCCATTCTGTGTGGCGCGCTCGGCAAGATCGGCCGCGACGTGTCCTTGCTGATGCAATTCGAGGTGGCCGAAGCCTTCGAGCCCACCGGCGAAGGCCGCGGCGGATCGTCCGCCATGCCGCACAAACGCAATCCGGTATCAAGCATGTACCTGCTCGACGCCGCCAATCGCGCACCCATGGTCGCGGCGATCCTGACCGGCGAATTGGCATCCGAACATGAACGGGGACTGGGCAGCTGGCCCAATGCCCTGCCCGTGCTGGCCGACCTGTTCGACCTGGCCGGCAGCAGCCTGTCGGCCGCGGTCGATATCGGCGAAGGCCTGCGCATCGATGCCGAAGCCATGCAGGCCAACATCGACCGTCTGTACGGTGTCGTCTATTCCGAAGGCATTTCGCTGACCTTGTCCGGCAAGCTTGGCCCTGCCGCCGCCGCGCGCATCGTCGAACAGGTGTGCGAACAGGCCATCCAGCAGCGCACGCCGGTCGCCGACCTGCTCAAAGCCATGCCCGACGTGACGGCCGTCCTTGACGACGCCACCCTCGACCGCCTTGCCAGCCCCGCCGCGCAGATCGCCGCCTGCCAGCCCATGTGCGATGCCGTGCTGCGCCAGTGGCGACTTGCCCACCCATAACACCAGGAGATCCCATGCCTCATGCACTCAGCGGCGATGCCCGCATCTATTGGCGCGCCGACGGCGACCGCAGCCTGCCGCCGCTCATCCTCGGCAATTCCATCGGTACCGACTTCGCCGCATGGGACCCGGTCATGCCGCGCCTCATGCGCCATTTCTATGTGGTGCGATACGACGCGCGAGGCCATGGCGCGTCCGACGCACCGGCTGGCGAATACACCATTGCGCAATTGGGCGCGGACCTGGATGCCGTCGCGATCGCGGCCGGGCTCGACCGCTTCGACTACTGCGGCGTCTCGCTCGGCGGCATGGTCGGCATGTGGTACGCGGCCAATCGCCCCGCGCGCCTGCGCCGGCTGATCCTGGCCAACACCGCGCCCAAGTTCGACCCCGCCATCTGGCGCACCCGCATCGCCACCGTGCTCGAAAAAGGCATGGACAGCATTGCCGACATGGCCATGGCGCGCTTTTTCACTCCGGAATTCGTCGCCCGCAACGGCATCGAATTCCAGCGCGTGCGCAACACCTTCCTGTCCATGTCGGCGCCGGGCTATGCCGGCTGCTGCGCGGCCATCCGTGACCTGGACCTGACGTCGTCCCTGTCCGCCATCAAGGTCCCGACCCTGGTGCTGACCGGTGAACGCGACCTGTCGACGCCGCCCGCGGTGGGCCAACAGATCGCCGCCGCCATCGACGGCGCCGCCGTCGTCGCCTTGCCCGCCGCGCACATCGCCGCCACCGAAACGCCCGTGCAGTTCTGCGATGCCGTCATCGAATTCCTGGTCGAGCCGCCGGTGGAAACCGAAGCCGACCGCTACGCCTACGGCCTGGACCGCCGCAAGCAGGTGCTGGGCCGCGAGTACGTGGAACAGCGCGTGGCGTCCGTCACGCCGTTCAACAAACGCTTCCAGGCCTTCATCACCCGCTATGCGTGGGGCGAACTGTGGACGTCCAGCCGCTTCCAGGATGTCGAACGCCGCATGATGGTCCTGTCGATGATGGTGGCGCTGGGCCGCTGGGAAGAATTCGAACTGCACGTGGGCGCCGCCCTGCGCGCAGGGGTCGAAGCGCAGGCCATCGAAGAAGCGCTGGTGCAAGCGGCCGTGTATTGCGGCGTGCCCGCGGCCAACACCGGTTTTGCGCTGGCCGGAAAGATCCTGGCCAAAGCAAGCGAAGACGCGGCCAAGGGTGCGGCAGCGAAGTAAGCTGACCTTGCAGCTGGACTGCCAGAAGGCGCTGCCAGGCGCCTTGTGAACAGGTCATCACAGGGCGCTCGAACGCCCGGATTGACGGAGGAGACATCCATGCAACTCGACGTTCTGATCCAGGGCTACCCTGGCCGCGCAGTGTGTCACGGCGGGCTGGGCTGGAGCACCGTAGCCCTGCTGCGCGGCGGCGGCC
This sequence comes from Pigmentiphaga litoralis, assembly GCF_048632615.1. Lineage (GTDB taxonomy): Bacteria > Pseudomonadota > Gammaproteobacteria > Burkholderiales > Burkholderiaceae_B > Pigmentiphaga > Pigmentiphaga litoralis_B. Next base: position 2,774,354 of record NZ_CP184479.1, on the reverse strand, counting down.
GCACGGCGCTTATCGATGTGGGCGCCTTTGGCGTGCGCAAGCCCTTGCTGCGCCAGCTGAATGCCTGTGGCGTCGCGCCTGGCGAGGTTACCGACGTGGTGCTGACCCACGCGCACTACGATCACGCCGTCAACTTCACGCTGTTCCCGAACGCCACCGTCTGGATCGGCGCCGACGAACTGGCGTGGGCCGCCGACCAGCCGCCCGGCTTCAATCCGCTGCCCGAGCTGTACGTGAAGGAACTGTCGACCTCCCCACGCGTGACCCGGCTTCGCGATGGCGACACGATCCTGCCCGGACTGACCGCGATCGCCGCCCCCGGCCACACGCCCGGCCATCTGCTGTTCTACCTGACCGCGTCGGACCTGCCCGTGCTGTTCACCGGCGACGCCGCCAAGAACCGCGCCGAGCTGCTGTCGATGGCGGTGCATGACAGCGACGATCACGCCGCCAGCGTCAGCAGCCTGGACCGCATCTGGGCCGTGTGGCGCAAGGTGCCCGGCACGCTCCTGATCCCTGGCCATGACCTGAGCATGCGTCTGGAGCAGGACACGCCCGTCTATGTCGGCGAGCGCCGCGCGTCGATTTCGGCGTGGTTCAACGAAGACCTGGAATCGCCCGAACTGATCGATCTGTGCGGCGGCCCCGCGGCGGGATGGCTGACGGACAAGGCGCGCGCAGGGTGACGGCGTGACTCAGCGGTAAGGCTACCGGCCCGGGCTCATTCCGGTTCCTGGTTGACGATGTCGACAATCTGCTCGCGTATCCAACGGTTCAACGGCGACGTGTGCTGTCGCTTGGACCAGGTCATGAAGCATTCGATGTCGCGCAGGGGCGCCGGCAGGTCGATCGTCGTCAACGGAAAATGCCGGCCATGCACGCGCGCGACGCGGCTGGGCATCGTGGTCGCGTAATCGGTGTCGAGCAGCACATAAGGCGTGATCCCGAATCCTGACAGATAGGCCGAAAACGCGACGCGATGCGACGGCTTCAACAGCCGGTCGAAGTTGGTCTCCCGGCCATACATCCGCGCGAAGGCGAACCACTGGAAGCGGCTTAGATCGTCAAGGCTCAGCCGCTTGCGATGCGCCATGGGATGCCGGGACGCGACGACACAGACGCGCTTGTCCCGGAACAACGACACACTGTGGAACCGAGGCGGCACATTCGCGAACAGACCTATCGCGATGTCCATCCTTTCGCTGTCCAGATCGTCGGGTTCCACATTTCCGTGCACGGACTGGAAGCGCACCACCAGATTCGGCGCGGCGCGCCTCAGGCGCTCCAGCAAGGGAGCCGCCAGCAGCAATTCGGTATGCGCGCCGGTGCCGATGTTCACGACGCCGGCGGCCCGCGCGGGTTCGAACGCCTCGGGCGGCGCCAGCGCGGTTTCGATGCGAATCAGCGAGTCGCGCACGGTTGCGTGCAGTTCAAGCGCCCGCTCGGTGGGCACCAGCCGCCCCTTGGTCACCACCAGAAGGGGGTCGTCAAGCACCTGCCGCAGCCGCGCCAGCTCACGGCTGATGGCGGGCTGCGTCTTGTGCAGTTGCGCCGCCGTTGCCGTCGCGCTGCGTGTCTTCATCAACGCATCGAAGGTCAACAGCAGATTCATGTCGATACGCCGCAGTTGCGGCAGCCTCGACGTATCGCCAGGGGTATGTGCGCGGATCATGGTTGAAGGAATCTATACCAAATTTGCTATGGACGCATTGCCATCCCGGCATTGGGCGCGGGGATGCGTGCTCGGTATAGTCCGCCGGACCCGGCCGCACTGCGACGAGCCAGGAAATTCTGGAGACTGATGATGTCCGCCATGCTGCGTTGCCCTTTACTGCGTTCCCCTCTACTGCGCGGGGTCGCGATGACCGTTGCCGCGTTCACTGCCACGGTGTCCGTCCTGGCTGCGCCAGCCCATGCCGCGTCTTTCCCGGACCGGCCCGTCACCCTGGTGGTCCCCTATCCCGCGGGCGGCACGCCAGACATCCTGGCGCGCGTGCTCAGTGAACACCTGTCAAAGCGTTTTGGTCAGACCCTGGTGGTGGAAAACCGCGTCGGCGCAAGTGGCAACATCGGCGCGCAGGCAGTCGCCCGCGCCGAGCCGACCGGCTACACCTTGCTGATGTGCGCGTTCGGCTGCGCCGTCGCGCCATCGCTGTACAAGCCCGCACCCTACGACATCGTGAAGGACTTTGCGCCCGTCGTCATGGTCGGGACGGTGCCCAGCGTCCTGGTCGTCAACCCATCGGTGCCGGCAAAGACGCTCAAGGACCTGCTGGCCTATGCCAAGACGCATCCGGGCAAACTCAATTCGGCCTCGTCCGGCATCGGTACTTCGGCGCATCTTGCCACCGAACTGCTCAACACCAAGGCGGGCGTGCAGCTGACCCACATTCCATACAAGGGCGCCGGGCAAGTGGCGGCCGACCTGCTCGGAGGCCAGGTCGACATGTATTTCGACAACCTGCCGGCATCGCTCGCCAGCATCCGGTCAGGCAAGTTGCGCGCACTGGCGGTCGCCAGCGAACGGCGGTCGCCCTCCATCCCCGATGTGCCGACCTTTGCCGAAGCGGGCGTCCCTGATTTCCTGATCACGCCGTGGTTCGGGGTCATGGCGCCGGCCGGCACCCCCAAGGCAGTGGTCCAGACGTTGAACGAGGCTTTCGTGGCCGCCCTGCGCACCCCGGCCGTCAGCGAACGCATGCAACAGCTGGGCGTGGACGTCGGCCCCGGCACGCCCGAGGCCTTGGGCGCGTTCATCGCAGGTGAGGACAAGAAGTGGAAGACGATCATCCAGACCAACGGCATTCGCGTCGAATGACGGAGCACGCCACTGTTCCCTTGCGTCTGCGCGGCATGGGCGCCTTCCACGTCGGCGGGCGCGACGTCGAGCTGTCCGGCCTGCCCGTTCGCGAACACCTGATGGCGGAAGGGGGGCAACCGGTGCGCATCGATCCCAACGGCCGCTATGTGGTCGAACAGATGTACGCCCAGTACTTCCTGGCCGACCCGGACGCGGGGCGCCTTCCCCTCCTGCTCTGGCATGGTGGCGGCATGACGGGCGCGACCTGGGAAACGACGCCGGATGGCCGGCCGGGCTGGCTGCACGAATTCCTGCGTCGCGGCCGCGACGTTTATCTTTGCGACGCGGTGGAACGCGGCCGCTCGGGATTTGCACCGGTGCCGCACGTCTGGCCGGAAGCGCCCGTGATCCAGACCCCCGCGGACATCTTTACGCGCTTTCGCATCGGCACCCGGGATCCGGCCACCGGCGCGCTTTGCCCCTTTCCCGACACGCAATTCCCGGTAGCCGCCTTCGACGCATTGGCACGGCAGATGGTGCCGCGCTGGACCACCACCGACGCCGCCGTACTTGCGGGCTACCTGGCCCTGCTGGAACGCACCGGCCCCGCAGTCATCGTCTGTCATTCGCAGGCAGGGGTCTTTGCCCTGCGCGCGGCGCATGCCCGTCCCGACCTCGTTCGCGCTGTGATCGCGCTCGAACCGGCCAGCATCCCGATGCTGGACACCGCCACCCGCGCCTATGACGTGCCAACGCTGGTCGTACTGGGTGATCACATCGACACCGATGCGCGATGGCCACGCATGGCCGACCGGATCCGCACCTTCGCCAACGCCCATGCCGCGGTGGACATCCTGTCGCTTCCGGACATCGGCATGCACGGCAACTCCCACATGCTGATGATGGATCGCAACAGCCTTGCGATTGCCGGGCGCGTGTCCGACTGGCTCATCCATAAGGGGGTATGAGCGCGCCTTGACGATGTCCCCGCGCAACGCGGCGGGCACCGAAGCAGTGCGGATCTTGGAATTTGCGCAGGCTTTGTCGTGGTTTTTATCGGCATATGGGATAGCGCGTGCACCGACCCGGGGAACCGGGCCGTTGTGCCGCGCTGCAACATGGTTTGCGGCACGCGCCGGCACGTGAAGGCATACAATGCTTTCCTTGTGCCCTTCGGCGATTTACAGATAAGCAATGGACTCCACGCTCTCGGACAAGGCCCTCGCCTACCACCAGTTCCCCATCCCCGGCAAAATCGCCGTGGTCCCGACCAAGCCGCTTGCGAACCAGGAAGACCTGTCGCTGGCGTACTCGCCCGGCGTTGCCGCGGCGTGTGAAGCCATCGCCAACGACCAACAGACCGCGCGCCTGTACACCTCGCGCTCGAACCTGGTGGGCGTGATCTCGAACGGCACCGCCGTGCTGGGTCTCGGCAACATCGGCCCCTACGCGGCCAAGCCCGTCATGGAAGGCAAGGCCTGCCTGTTCCAGAAGTTCGCCGGCATCAACGTGTTCGATATCGAACTGGCCGAAACCGATCCCGACAAGCTGATCGATGCCATCGCCATGATGGAACCGACCTTTGGCGGCATCAACCTTGAAGACATCAAGGCGCCCGAGTGCTTCTACATCGAACGCAAGCTCAGCGAACGCATGTCGATCCCGGTGTTCCACGACGACCAGCACGGCACCGCGATCGTGACGTCCGCGGCCATCGTCAACGGCCTGAAGCTGGCTGACAAGACGCTCGACAGCGTGCGCCTGGTCTGCTCCGGCGCCGGCGCCGCGGCCATCGCCTGCCTGGACCTGCTGGTCCGCCTGGGCCTGAAAAAGAAAACGTGCTGCTCGTCGACTCGAAGGGCGTCGTGTTCGAAGGCCGCGATTCGTCGATGGAATTCAACAAGGCGCGCTACGCCACGTCCAGCACCGCGCGTTCGCTCGCCGATGCCTGCCAGGACGCCGACGTGTTCCTCGGTTGCTCGGCCGGCAAGCTGCTGACGCAAGACATGGTCAAGTCCATGGGCCTGCGTCCGCTGATCCTGGCACTGGCCAACCCCGAACCGGAAATCCTGCCGGAACTGGCCAAGGCCGTGCGCTCCGACGTGCTGATCGCCACGGGCCGTTCGGACTATCCGAACCAGGTCAACAACGTGCTGTGCTTCCCGTTCCTGTTCCGCGGCGCCCTCGACGTCGATGCCATGCGCATCTCCGACGAAATGAAGCTGGCGTGCGTGAACGCGCTGGCCGGTCTGGCCCAGAAGGAAATCCCCGAGCAGGTCGCCAAGGCCTACCCGGGCAAGACCCTGACCTTCGGTCCCGACTACTTCATCCCGACGCCGTTCGATCCCCGCCTGATCAGCGAGATCGCCTCGGCCGTCGCGCTGGCCGCCATGGAATCCGGCGTCGCCCGCCGTCCCATCGCCGACATCGAAGCGTATCGCGATGCACTGCTGAAGAACTTCTCGGCGTAAGCCGGGTGGGCCGCGCGCGTTGCGCGCGGTCTGGTGAATGAAAAAGCGTCCGGTGTTTGCCGGACGCTTTTTTATGGGTGGCGCAGGCATACGTAGATGTCGCCAGGACATTTGTACGCCACAAATGAAATCCCCGGCTCGCGGCCGGGGTGAAATCAGGTCTTACATGATGGGTCGTAGGCTTTCGCCCATTGGAAGCCACCACCAACCTTGCCACGATTTTAGGTTTTCGGCCTGCAGCGGTCAATGACGTCACGCCCGCACGCCAATGCCGAAGGTGCCCGTAATGCCGACCACGCTGCACTACCGACCCGAGCTGATCAACAAACTCATCAGCACTGAACGATTGAACAGCTACCGGCTCGTCTTCCAGCCAGCAAACGACGTTGAACTGATGGGTGTCTACCTCTGGAACGCGCATGTCTGCAGTGCTCTGTACCCATTGATCAGCGCCGTTGAAATCAGCCTCCGCAACGCCATCGATCATGCGTTGACGCGAGACCTCGGCACCTTCTGGTGGTCCAGCACCCAGCTGCGGTACCGCTCCTATCGCGCAGGCGCAGCGTCACCCCGTGCCGTTCAGATCGTGAATGACAACTTCGTCGCCGCGGCCCGGAAATACATTGCGGACACTCGCAAGCGCTACCAGGTTAAAGGACACATCCGACCGACCCATGCAGGCGTGCTGGCAAAAACGGACTTTTCAACCTGGGAGTGTCTTCTGGACGCCGAGTTCATGGGACGCAACTTGATCTGGCCCAGGCATCTGTCTTCCGTGTTCTCCGGACGCTGGCCAACGCAACAGGCCGGTAGTCTTTTGGCGCAGGCTAAAGAGAACGTCGCGACCCTCAGAGACTTTCGCAATCGGCTGTTCCACCATGAACCGGCGTGGAAACGATACGGCGTGCAGGCCGAAGTCGACGCACTGGCTCACCTGCACGAGAAATTGAGCAAGGCAGAAAACCTGCTACGTTTGATCCACCCCGAAAGCCTGAGCTGGCTTGAAATCAACGGGCTTCTGCAGAATGCCTATCGTGCATGCAACGCCGCCGAGATCCGGCGCTTCCAGCACCTCGCCAGGGTCCATCCCATCGGGTCCTTGAATGTGCTGGCTGAATCGGTAGCTCGCTGCCACGAACACAACTGCGTCGTGGCAGCACATCTTGTTGGCGACCCTGCATCCGGCTTTCTTATCGTGCCGCGATAATTCCACAGCGCCGTCGCCGACATATCTCGGCCGTTACGCCGCCGCCCGCCACTTCTCGAACCCGTTCCGGCGCAATTCGCAGGCCGGGCAGGTGCCGCAGCCGTAGCCCCAGTCGAAGCGCTGGCTGCGGTCGCCGTGGTAGCAGGTGTGGGTATGCTCGACCACCAGGTCGACAAAAGCCTGCCCGCCAAGATCGTCGGCCAGGGCCCAGGTTTCCGCCTTGTCGATCCACATCAAAGGCGTGTCGAACGTGAACCGCTGGCCCATGCCCAGGGACACGGCCACCTGCAGGGCCTTGATGGTGTCGTCGCGGCAATCCGGGTAGCCCGAAAAATCCGTCTCGCACATGCCGCCCACGATCACGTCCAGGCCGCGACGGTAGGCCACGGCCGATGCCATCGTCAGGAACACCAGGTTGCGGCCCGGCACGAAGGTGTTGGGCAGGCCGTTCGCGGCCATCTTGATTTCGGTGTCGCTGGTCAACGCGGTATCGCTGATGGCGCCCAGCACGCCCAGGTCCACCATGTGGTCGGCGCCGATCCGCGGCGCCCAGTCGGGAAACTGGGCGCGCATGGCCTCGAGCACGTGCTGGCGCGCGTCGAGTTCGACATGGTGGCGCTGGCCGTAGTCGAAGCCGATGGTTTCGACCACTTCATACCGGTCGGCAGCCCAGGCCAGGCAGGTGGTGGAGTCCTGGCCTCCGGAAAATAGGACGAGCGCTTTTCGCATCATGTGGATGTTCGGTCGGAAAGTGAAGGGAGCACGCCGCGCACGGAAAGCAAGCGCGGGGCGTCTGGTCGCGGCGGACAATCGGGAATTATAGGCAGGTCAATTGCGCTGGCGGGCTTGGCGCAAGACCTGGCGGGCCACCAGGCACGCGGCGATCAGTGCTGCCGCCACAAAAAAGACAAGGCGCAGGCCTGCCGCCACGGCGCCCGGTGACGCAGCCGACGGGTTGGTCGTGGCCGCACCGGACAGGAAGATCGCGCCCATCAACGATGCACCGCTGATCAAGCCCAGGTTGCGTGACAGCCCGAGCGCGCCGCCGACCACGCCGCGTTCATCGTGGCGTGACGAGGCCATGACGGCGGTATTGTTGGCCGTCTGGAATACCGCATAGCCTGCGGTCAGGGTGACCAGAGCAAACAGGTAGCCTGGAACGCCGAAAGATATCGGGTCCGCCGCGAGCAGGAGGCAGCCAGTCAGCATCCCGAGCAAGCCAGCGCGCGTCATGACGGCTGCGCCATGCCGGTCAACCCAGCGGCCTACTGGCGTCCCGAGCAGAACGGCCACGATCGGGCCCGCGGACATCACAAGGCCTACCTGTGCCGGCCGCAACCCCAGCCCGGCCGACAGATAGAAAGGCCCCACCACCAGTGTCGTCATGGCCACGGACGACACGGCGGCGCTGTACGCGAACCCGGCGCCGACGTCGGGGCGCTGGAGGATATCGAGGCGGATCAACGGATAGGCGGCTCGCGTTTCCACCCGGACGAAGGCAATGACGCCGATGGCTGCGGTGACAAGCAGGAGGACCATGGTCCCCGGGCCGCCCGACGTTCGACCCAGGGTCATGGCCAGGGTGTAGGCGGCCAGGCTCAGCGTCAGCAGCAGCATGCCTTGGGCATCCAGTCTTGCGGCGGTAGAGGATCGGGTAGCAGGCGGTGAAGGTAGTACCGAGGCGGAGACGAGCGTGCGTGCGGGGGCGGGTGCGGGTGCAGCGGCAGATGCTGGTGCTGGTGCTGGTGCTGGTGCTGGTGCTGGTGCTGGTGCTGGTGCTGGTGCTGGGGCGAGCGCTGGTGCTGGGGCGAGCGCTGGTGCAGGCAGATACTTCCCTGCTAACCACGCCGCCGATACACCCAACGGCAGCATGACCGCGAACAGCGCAGGCCACCCCCACATCGACAGCAGGAGTCCACCCGCAGCCGGCCCCAGTGCCGTTCCCGTGGCAGACATCGCGCCGAGCAAACCCATGGCGCGACCCGCCGACGCCTTGGGCACCAGGTCGCCGACAAAGGCCAGCGTCAGCGCCATCATGGCCGCCGCGCCAGCGCCCTGCATCGCCCGCGCGATGATCAGTACGCTGAGCGATGGGGCTAACGCGCACAAGCCCGATGCTGCCGTGAACAGCATCACGCCCGCAACGAGCACGCGCCGCCGGCCGAACTGGTCACCCAGCCGGCCTGCCACCACGATCAGCGTCGTCGTGGACAGCAGGTACGCCAGCACGATCCACTGCGCCTGCCCGAACGGGGCGCCGAACGCCTGGGCGAAGGCAGGCAGCCCGACGTTAGCGATGCTGGTGCCCAGCGACGCCAGCAACATCGACAAACACAGGCCAGCCAGGGCGGGCTTGACCCGGCAAGGCGGCACCGGTACGGATCCCGATACCTGCGACTGCCCACCAGACTGCAACACCGAAAATCGACCTATCCAGAACGTTCGCATAAGAACCTTTGAAGCATGCTGCAAGACCAGAAAGTCCAAGATTAAGCAACGTCATGACATGGCGGAAGCCGCATGATCCGAACGTCATAGATGCATGGAACGCCATGTCACTCCCCAGGCGACCGGCACCGTGCTACCTTGCGCACATGTCCCGCCCCGATCTCAATCTGCTGGTCACCCTGGATGTGCTTCTGGACACAGGCAATGTCGCGCGCGCCGCCGAACGCCTGGGCCTGAGCCCGTCCGCCATGAGTCGCGCCTTGGCCCGTCTGCGCGCCACCACCGGCGATCCGCTGCTGGTCAGGGCCGGCCGAGGCTTGGTGCCGACGCCACGCGCCATTGAACTGCGCACGCGCATCGGCCCGGTCCTGCGCGATGCCCACGCCGTCCTGCAGCCCGACAAGGTATTGAATCTGCCCCAGCTGGCGGCGGCCTTCACGCTACGGTGCAGCGAAGGATTCGTCGAAACGTTCGGGACGGCGTTAATTGCGCGGGTGGCGCGGGATGCCCCCAGGTGCGGTTGCGCTTTCTGCCCAAGCTGGATAAAGACAGCACGCCGCTGCGTCAAGGCGACGTGGATCTGGAAACCGGCGTGATCGGCCGGGACATGGGGCCCGAAGTGCGCGCGCAGCGGCTGTTCGCCGACCGCTTGATCGGCGTCGTGCGCCGTGGGCATCCGCTGACCGGACGCCGCATCACCACCACCCGATATGCAGCCGGGCAGCACATCCTGGTCTCGCGCCGTGGCCGGGACAGCGGCCCGATCGACGACGCGCTCAGCCAGGAAGGTAAAACGCGCCACATCGTGACGACCGTGGGCGGCTATGGCGCAGCGTTGGCCCTGGCTGCCGGTTCGGACCTGATCGCCAGCGTTCCCGACCGTCACACCAGTTCGATGCGCAGTGGACTGACGAGTTTTCCGCTGCCGTTCAAGATGCCCGGCATGACCATCTCACTGTTCTGGCATCCCCGTATGGACGCCGACCCGGCACATCGCTGGCTGCGCGCCTGTGTACGCGAGGTCTGCGCGGACACATAGACGGATGCATGAAAAACGCCGGGCAAGCCCGGCGTCGATGTCCCCACGACAGGCAGCGAATGCCTCTACCGCGCCGCCGCCGCCTTCACCTTCGCCCGTCCCACGTCCGGCAGCAGAATCGTCAGCATGCCCAGCAAGGGCAGGAAGGCGCACAGGTGGTACACGAACTCGATGCCCTGGCTGTCGGCCACCTTGCCCAGCACCGCGGCGCCCAGACCGCCCATGCCGAACGCAAAGCCGAAGAACAGGCCGGACACCGTGCCGACCTTGCCGGGCATCAATTCCTGCGCAAACACTAGAATCGCCGAGAAGGCCGAGGCCAGGATCAGGCCGATCACGAAGCTGAGGACGCCGGTCCAGAACAGATCGGCGTACGGCAGGATCAGCGCGAACGGCGCGACGCCCAGGATCGATCCCCAGATCACACGTTTGCGGCCGATCTTGTCGCCGATCGGACCGCCCAGGATGGTGCCCAGCGCCACGGCGGCAAGGAACAGGAACAAATGCATCTGCGCGTTCTGCACGCTGACGTTGAAGCGGTGCATCAGGTAGAACGTGTAGTAGCTAGTGAAGCTGGCCATGTAGAAGTACTTGGAGAACAGCAGCGTCAACAGCACGGCCATGGACCCGATCACCGCATTGCGGCTGACGGGCGATGCAACCACCGGGCGGGCGCGCGCCTTGTTGCGGCCCGACAGGTGCTGGTGCTTGTACCAGACGCCCACCTGCCACAGGATGAGCATGCCGGTCAGCGCGGCAAGCGCGAACCAGGCGACGCTGTCCTGCCCGCGCGGGATGATGAACCAGGCCGCCAGCAGCGGCCCCATGGCGCTGCCCGCGTTGCCGCCGACCTGGAAGATCGATTGCGCCAGGCCATGCCGTCCGCCCGACACCAGCCGCGCGACGCGCGACGATTCCGGATGGAAGATCGACGATCCCATCCCCATCAGCAAGGCCGCCACGATCAGCACGCCGTAGTTCGGCGCGAACGCCAATGCAAGCAGGCCCGACAAGGTAAAGCCCATCCCGACGGCCAGCGAATACGGTTTGGGATGCTTGTCGGTGTACAGCCCGACCAGCGGCTGCAGCAGCGATGCCGTGATCTGATACGTGAGCGTGATCAAGCCGATCTGCGTAAAGCTGAGGTTGAACCCGCTTTTCAGCAGCGGATAGATCGCCAGGATCAGCGATTGCAGCATGTCGTTCAGGAAATGCGCAAAACTGATCGCGCCAAGAATGCGAAAACCGGTGCGCTCGGCGGCGGGGGCCGTTGCGGGCGGAATCGATGCCGCGGTGGAAGCCGCCGGCAAGGGCGTCGTCGTGGGAGAGGTGGGAATGCTGGATTGCATGGGCGTCTCGTTCTGAAGGGTGCCGGCGTTGGGCCGGTCGACATCCCGTGGACTGGTCGAGTACCGGGAATACGCGTAGCCTACTCGTCAAGCTACCGCCTGTCTTGCGAGATTCTGGCGAAACCCTTCGAGAAATGGACATGGACGTCTCCCCTCCCAGGTACACACAGTTCGACCGCAGCGCCTTGCCCGTCACGGCCATGGCGACGGATTTTCCGAATGGGCACAACACCGGTCACCACCGTCACCCCAATGCGCAATTGATCCATGCGGTGCATGGCGTCATGGTAGTCAGCACGGAACAGGGTCTGTGGGTGGTGCCCCCACGCGCGCCATCTGGATGCCGCCCGACATGCCGCACCAGCTGCGCATGGTGGGCGAGGTCAAGATGCGCGCGGCGTTCATCCGGCCCGACGCCAGCCCGCACCTGCCGACGCAGTGTTCGGTGATCGGCATTTCGCCGCTGCTGCGCGAACTGATTCTGGCGGCAATCGATGTGCCGCTGCCCTACTCGCCCGACACCCGGGATGGCCGGCTGATGCGCCTGCTGCTGGACGAGCTGCGCCTGGTGCCTACCCTGCCGCTGCATTTGCCGCACCCCACCGACCCCCGTCTGCGTCTGATCGGCCAGACCCTGACCCGAGAACCGCACGACCGGACGACAGCCGCCGAATGGGCGGAACGGCTCGGCGTTGACCCGAAAACCATTCACCGTTTGTTTTTGCGTGAGATGGGCATGACCTTCGGGCAATGGCGCCAGCAGGCGCGGCTGCTGGCGGCGCTGGAGATGCTGGCCTCCCAGGCCAAGATCGTGGACGTGGCGCTGGAGCTGGGTTACGGCAGCCCCAGTGCGTTTGCCACCATGTTCAAGCGGCAGTTCGGGGTGGCGCCCAGCGCGTTCTTTGTGGAGACGATGGCGGGTCGGCCGTAGCGTGATCATCAACTCGCAGGAAACGATACCTTCCCTTTCAGGCCATTGATGCACTGTGGGTACACGCCTATATTGAAGCCATCAAGGAGATGCAACATGCCTGACGCAACCACCCGGCTTCCCACGTTTTTCATTCCCCACGGCGGCGGTCCCTGTTTCTTCATGGACTGGCCCGGCAATCCGCGCATGTGGGACCGCATGGCGGACTTCCTGAAACGCCTGGCGGATTCGGTAGGCACCCGGCCCAAGGCCGTGCTGGTCATTTCCGGCCACTGGCAGGAAGACGCGTTCACCGTCAACGCGGGCGAAGCGCCGCCCCTGCTGTTCGACTATTACGGATTTCCGGAACACACGTATCGGCTGACCTATCCGGCGCCCGGGTCGCCCGCGGTCGCGCAGCGAGTGCAGGAACTGTTGGCTGCCGCGGGCCTGCCCACCGGCGTGGATACCCAGCGCGGTTTCGATCATGGCGTGTTCGTGCCCTTCAAGCTGATCTACCCCGATGCCGACATCCCGGTCGTGCAGCTGTCCATGAAGAACGGGCTGGACCCCGACGAACACCTGCGCGCCGGCGAAGCGCTGCAGGCATTGCGGGAGGAAGGGGTCTTGATTGTTGGCAGCGGCATGAGCTTCCACAATATGCGCGGCTATACGCCCGCATTCCATGCGGCGTCGCGCCGGTTCGATGACTGGCTTGCCACGGCGGTGGCCCTGCCGCCGGCGGAGCGCCGCAATGCGCTGGTCCATTGGGAAGCCGCGCCCGATGCCCGAGCGACCCAGCCGCATCCGGATCACCTGCTGCCGCTGATGGTCGCCGCGGGCGCGGCAGGACAGGACCCGGGGGAAAAGGTCTTTGAAGACGAAGTCATGAACGTCGTTGTATCCGCCAGCCGCTTCGGCTGATGGACACCCTGCTCAGCATGCGCGTCTTCCGCCAGGTGGCGGAGGGCGGGAGCTTTGCGGATGCCGCGCGGCGCATGGGGCTGTCGGCGGCGATGGCGAGCAAACACGTGGCGCATCTCGAACGGCATCTTGGGTCGCGGCTGCTCAACCGCAGCAGCCGTCACGTCAGCCTGACCGAAGCCGGCGCGGTGTATCTGGAACACTGCGTCGACGCGCTGGACCGGCTGGACGAAGCCGAAGCCACGCTGGGCCGCAGCGGCGCCGAACCGTCCGGCACGCTCAAGATCACGGCGCCGGTGTGGTGCGCCAACGCGCGGTTCGCCGCCATGCTGGCGCGGTACCGGCAACGCTATCCACGGGTAGTGATGGACCTGAGGCTGACCAATCACAAGATCGACCTGGCCGAGGGCGGCTTCGATGTCGCCTTGCGCGCCACCAACCATGACTTGCCGTCCTTGATCGTGCGGCCGCTGTGCAAGCTGCGGTTCTTCCTGGTGGCCAGCCCCGAATACCTTGCCCGGCACGCGCCTGTCGTGTCGCCGTCCGACCTGGCGTTGCATGACGCCGTGCTGCCGTCCTACCTGCCCTCGGCGCAGCGAATGGCCTTGACAGGCGCCGAGGGCACGACCACCGTCCAGTTGAAGGCGGCCATGAAATCCGACGACTCCACCTTGACGCATCAAAGCATCCTGGCGGGAGTCGGCATCGGCTACCTGCCGGAATGGCAGATTGCCGATGACCTGGCCACGGGTGCGCTGCAACGGGTGCTGCCCGCCTATGCGGCGGCCTCGGTCACGCTGTATGCGGCCTATACCAGCCGCAAATTCCTGTCGCCCAAGGTACGCACCTTCATCGATTTTTTCAGCGAGGCGTTTGGCGGCCCGCCTGCATGAGCCCGTCAACAGGCGTATCGTGCGCACTATCGATCCCTGGAAGACTGGTTTGACTGCACCTGCAACGAAGGCCGCCAACGCGCCTGCCACCCCGCCCGGCGCCCCGGCGGCCGCCGTACCCGACACCCCCGCGCGCCCCAAGGGCGGACTGGCCACATTACGCACCCTTGCCCCCTATCTCTGGCCGAAAGGCGCGCCGTGGCTGCGCGTCCGCATCGTCGTTGCCGTCTTGCTGCTGATCGCGGCCAAGGTCGCCAACATCTACATTCCGATGTTCTACAAAGCGGCCGTGGACGCGCTGGGCGCGAAGGACGCGGCGTTGATCGTCGTGCCGCTCGGCGCCATCCTGGCCTACGGCGGCGCGCGCGTGTTGACGCTGATGTTCTCGGAACTGCGCGACGCCGTCTTTTCCAAGGTGGCGCAGCATTCGATCCGCGCGGTCGGCCTGAAGGTGTTCCGGCACCTGCACGCGCTGTCCTTGCGCTTCCACCTTGCGCGCCAGACCGGCGGCCTGACACGGTCGATCGAACGCGGCACGAAAGGGATCGAGACACTGCTCTCGTACATGCTGTTCAACGTGCTGCCAACCCTGTTCGAAATCGCGCTGGTCACCGTCATTCTGTGGCGCATGTTCGATGGCTGGTTCGCCCTGGCAACGCTGGTCACCGTCACGTTGTACATCGCGTACACGCTGCTGATCACCGAGTGGCGCACCAAGTTCCGCAAGCAGATGAACGAAACGGACTCGGAAGCCAACACCAAGGCCGTCGACAGCCTGCTCAACTACGAGACGGTCAAGTACTTCGGCAACGAAGCGCACGAAGCCCGCCGCTACGACGGCGCGTTGCAGAGCTATGAGCGCGCGGCGGTCAAAAGCCAGACCAGCCTGTCGCTGCTCAACGTCGGCCAGGCCGCGATCATTTCGGTCGGACTCACGGTCATCATGTACATGGCGGCGCGCGGCATTGCGGCGGGCCGGCTGACCATCGGCGACTTCGTGCTGGTCAACACCTATCTGCTGCAGCTGTACCAGCCGCTGAACTTTTTCGGCTTCGTGTACCGCGAGATCAAGCAGTCGCTGATCGACATGGACCGCATGTTCGAACTGATGGCGGTCGACTACGAAGTGGCCGACAAGCCGGGCGCACCCGCGCTGGCCGTGACGGGCGCGACGCTGGAATTTCGCGACGTGCACTTCGGCTATGACCCGCGCCGCGAGATCCTGAAGGGCGTGTCGTTCACCGTCATGGCGGGCAAGACCACCGCCGTGGTGGGATCATCGGGCGCAGGCAAGTCGACGCTGAGCCGCCTGCTGTTCCGCTTCTACGACGTGGACCGCGGCGCGATCCTGATCGACGGGCAGGACATCCGCGACGTGACGCAGGGCAGCCTGCGCGGCGCGATCGGCATCGTGCCGCAGGACACCGTGCTGTTCAACGACACCATCCTCTACAACATTGCGTACGGCCGCCCGGGCGCGTCGGTGGAAGAAGTCGAGAACGCCGCGCGGCTGGCCCATATCCACGACTTCATCCTGGCCATGCCCGATGGCTACAAGACCGTGGTCGGGGAACGCGGATTGAAGCTGTCGGGCGGCGAAAAGCAGCGGGTTGCGATTGCGCGGACCATCTTGAAGCAGCCGGCCATCCTGCTGTTCGACGAGGCCACCAGCGCGCTCGACACGCATACCGAACGCGAGATCCAGAACAATCTGCGCGAGGTCAGCCGTGGCCGCACCACGCTGACGATCGCGCACCGCTTGTCCACCATCATCGACAGCGATGAGATCATCGTGCTCGACGCAGGCACGGTGATCGAACGCGGCCGCCATCATGAATTGCTGGCGGCGGGCGGACGTTACGCGACCATGTGGCGGCGTCAGCAGGAAGCGGCGTACGCGGCGCCGAAACAAGAACTGGGCGTGGTATAGCGAACCACTTGGAGATGACCAGGCCTGCAGGTGACCTCACTGCGGGTGCGCTTTGCAGATGCGCTTTACTGCGGGTGGCCTTCCTGCGGGTGCCCTTTACTGCGGGTGCCCTTTACTGCGGGTGCCCTCTACTGCGGGTGCCTTTTCTGCAGGTGCCCTTTTTCCTGCAGACGCCCTTTACACGACGCCAGCCTCGCCCAGCACCTGCCTGACCTGCGCCACCAGCGCATCGGTGTCCTGCCGCGCCAGCGCGTCCTTGTCGTACAGATTGCTGCCGATGCCGACCATGTCGGCGCCCGCCGCGAAGTACTGCGCCATGTTCTCGCGCGACACGCCGCCCGTGGGGCAGAACACGGTATCGCCAAACACGGCCTTCAATGCGGACAGGTGGCCCGGCCCGCCCGAGCTGGCCGGGAATACCTTGACCACATCGGCGCCGGCCGCGCGTGCGGCGATCACCTCGGTCGCCGTGAACGCACCCAGCATGCTGATGGCGCCCGCCGCGGCAGCCAGTTCCGCCACGTCGGGCACCACACCCGGCGCAACCAGAAAGTCCGCGCCGGCTTCCAGGGCCAGACGCGCCTGATCGGCATCCAGCACGGTGCCCACGCCGATCAGCACATCGTCACGGCCGGACAGGCGGCTGTCGGCGCGGGTGGCCTGCAGCACGTCCAGCACATTGGGAATGGTCCATGTCAGTTCGATGGCGCGGCAGCCGGCGCGCAGGGCGACCTGGGCGGCATACAGTGCGGTCGCGCTGTCGTGGTATCGCAAGACCGGAATGACGCGGGCGGCGCGCAACAGGTCCCAGCGTGGCAAGGTGGCATGGGTCGGCATGTCGGGATCTCCAGCGGGAACGGAAGGACCTAGCATAGCCCACCGTCTCCGCCGACGCGCCCGACGTTCAGGCCGGTTGCAGATGGAAGTCGAAGTGCACGCGGGTGTGCTTGCCCGTGACGCCCAGCGACGCGACGTCGTCGGTGCGATCGGTCGGATCTAGTTCCACGATCAGGCCGTCGCGGGTGGCAAAGGCAAAGTCGTCCTGCAGATAGGCGTCACCCGGAATGTTGATCTGCGTGGTCAGCGGACGCTGGCCGTCGCCGGTGACCAGAAAGTGGATGTGCGCGGGACGCTGGCCATGACGGCCCAGGCGGTCCAGGATCTGCTCGGTCGGGCTGCCGGGCGGCACGCCATAGCCTGACGGCACCAGGCTGCGGAAACGGTAGCGACCCTGGGCATCGGTGCGCAGGCGGCGGCGCAGGTTGAATTCGGATTGCGTGGGGTCGAAGTGCGAATAGCCGCCCTTCGAATCGGCATGCCAGACGTCCACGATGGCGTTGGCCAGCGGCTTGCCGTCGGCGCCGTACACCACGCCGTCCATCACCAGCGTTTCGCCCACGTCGGTGCCGTCGTCCAGACGCGCTTCGTAGTCGCTCAGCGGCGCGTTGGCCACATATAGCGGACCTTCAATGGCGCGCGGCGTGCCGGTGGCCAGGCCGGCGCGTTCGTCGGCCTGATCCGCCAGAATGTCCAGCAAACGGTCAAAACCCAGGCCCGCCGTCGCCAGCCCCACCTGTTGAGCGGCACCCAATTCATTCAGCCACTTGACCGCGGCCCAGAACTCCGCCGGCTGCACATTCAGTTCTTCGATCGTCCGAAACAGGTCGGCCACAATACGGTTCACGATCTCACAGGTGCGGGGGTCGCGCTCGCCCGTCTGGGCTGCTTCAAGCGTGGCAAGCAGGTCTTTGGGGGAATATTCGGCCATGCGGGTCTCCTGGCAGTTGTCGGGCTTGTTTTGGGCACTATTTGCGAGTGTCTGCCCGGCGTTCCGATCCGTCCAAGACTGATGGAGTGCTTCTCCATACCTTCCGGGTATGCCAACTGTGGATCGCGCAGGGCGTGAGGGTATGTAAAACCCCGAACTATCGCTCTTCAGAAGCGTCTGATAAAGGCCCGCAAGCGCAGCCGCCGGTTGCAAAGTGTAGTGGCGCGGGCCCCTCAAGGACTGTATATTCGTACAGTGGAAACGATCAAGAAACTGGCCATTCTGGCCGACGCGGCAAAGTACGACGCGTCCTGCTCCTCCAGCGGCACCGAAAAGCGCAATTCGGTGGGTGGCCGCGGCATCGGCTCGACCGAAGGTGCCGGGATTTGCCACAGCTATGCCCCCGACGGGCGCTGTATTTCGCTGCTCAAGATCCTGCTGACCAACTACTGCATCTACGATTGCCTGTACTGCGTCAATCGCGTCACCAGCAATGTGTCACGCGCGCGATTCAACGTGCAGGAAGTGGTGGACCTGACGCTGGACTTCTACCGGCGTAACTGCATCGAAGGGCTGTTTCTCAGTTCTGGCATCATCCGCAATCCCGACTACACCATGGAACAGGTGGTGGAAGTGGCGCGGATCCTGCGCGAAGACCACGATTTTCGTGGCTATATCCATCTCAAGACGATTCCCGACGCCAGTCCCGAACTGCTCGAAAAGGCCGGCAAGTATGCCGACCGCCTCAGCATCAACATCGAACTGCCGACGGTGGACGCGCTGCACTCGCTGGCGCCGGAAAAAGACGGCGCCGCGATTCGCCGCTCCATGGCGCGGCTGCGCATCCATATCGATGACGCCAAAGAAGCGTCCAAGCCCACCCAGCCCATGTCGATGGCAGGCGTGGCTCCCTCGCGCGTCAAGCCCGTGCGCTTCGCCCCCGGCGGCCAGAGCACCCAAATGATCGTGGGCGCCGACGCCGCCGATGACCGCACCATTCTGACCACCAGCGCCACCCTGTACGGGTCGTACCGGCTCAAGCGCGTGTATTACTCCGCCTTCAGCCCGATCCCGGATTCGTCCAACTCCCTGCCTCTGAAAGCGCCGCCCATGGTGCGCGAGCATCGCCTGTATCAGGCGGATTGGCTGATGCGCTTTTACGGGTTTGCGCACGACGAAATCGTGCCGACCGGCGACGGCATGCTGGCGCTCGACATCGACCCCAAGCTGGCCTGGGCATTGGCGCACCGCGAGCAGTTCCCGGTGGACCTGAACAGGGCGCCAAAGGAAATGCTGTTGCGCGTGCCCGGCCTGGGCGTCAAGACGGTGCTGCGTCTGCTGCAGACCCGCCGCGTCCGGCGGCTGCGCACCGACGATCTGTTGCGGCTGCACGTGCCGCTCAAGAAGGTCATGCCTTTCGTGTCCGTGATCGATCACCATCCAGGCAAGACACTGGACGCCGCGAACCTGGCGCAGCGGCTGCGCCCGCCTCCGGTGCAGTCTTCGTTGTTCGATGCGGCGGCAGGGGTCGACATGAACGAGGCCCAGGCGGCCGCGGCCGCGGCGATGCCAGCGTTGCCGGCCGGGATGGCGGCGGCGGCAGTGGATCTGGCGGGCCTGGGCTCGTGGGGCCGGGATGACGCAGCGGTTGCCCGGGCAGGCCAGGATACGGCTGCGGCGGCCGACGCGTTGCGGCCTTCGCGCGAAGCCGTGGCCAACGCGTATGCGGCGTCGCGGGCGGCCATTGAACGCCAGGCGGCCAGTGGACAGGCGGATGACCCGCGCGTGGCTCGCGCACTGCGGCAAGACGCCTGCGAGGCGCTGGCCATGAATGCCACGCTGGAACTTGGCGAGGCCTTCGCGCCGCCACCGCAGAAGGCGCCCGCCAAGGCCGCGCCGTCTGCTCCGCGCCGCCGCAAGGCCGCGGTCGTGAACGAAGCCGCCGAGCAGACGGCCGACCTGTTCGGCTGACTCATGGCGGGCGGATCTTCCGGTGACCTGTTCGACGAGCCGCCAGGCATCGGGCAGGCGCCGTTTGACTCCGGCCCCGGCGGCCACGCCGCGGGCGGCCACACTTCAGGCGGCCACACCGTCAGCGGCCACACCGCCATGCCCCGGGTCATCACCCTCGATTCCCAGGTCGACCTAGCGGGCTTTCGCCGCCATGCGCGCGCCCTGCTCCGCGAGCAGATCCCTCCCGAAGCCGTAAGCTGGCAGGTGCGCGATGTCGCCACGTCCGACTTGTTTACCCAGGTCATGCCTGCGGACAACGACGCGGCGACGGATGCGCCGCCGACCGGTGACGCACTTGCCCGTGGCGCCCTTGCCCGCGACGTGCCTGCTCATGACGTGCCTGCCCATGACGCACCGTCCCGTGACGTGCCCGCCCATGAAGCGCCCACCCATGAAGCACTCGCCCATGACGTGCCCGCCCTCGACATCCGTGTTCCCGCCGACTTCCTGACGTTGTGCAAGACGGCCATCCTGCACAGCGCACCGCAACGCTTCGGCGTGCTGTATCGCCTGCTGTGGCGCCTGGTGCGTCAGCCGGATCTGCGTCACGACACGCTGGACCCCGACCGTGTCTACCTGGAAAACCTGGCCCGTGTCGTGCGGCGCGACAAGCACAAGATGACGGCCTTCGTGCGCTTCCGGACGGTGCACGACGGTACATCCGACCAGCCGCTGCACGTGGCCTGGTTCGAACCTGATCACCACATCGTCGAAGCCACCGCGCCATTCTTCCAGCGCCGCTTCGCTCAGATGCGGTGGGCCATCCTGACGCCGGAACGGTCGGTGCAATGGGACGGCAAGGCGCTGTCGCTCGGGCCGGGCATGCGCCGCGACCAGGCGCCGCCAGCCGATGCGGGCGAGGCGCTGTGGCTGACCTATTACGAAAACATCTTCAACCCGTCGCGCCTCAAGGTGCAGGCGATGAAGAACGAAATGCCGCGCCGCTACTGGCACAACCTGCCCGAAGCGGTGCTGATCGAGCCGCTGGTGGCCGAGGCAAGCCGCCGCAGTGCCGGCATGATCGCGCAGGACCCGACCGTGCCTCGCAAGCCGCGTCCGGTCGTGACCATGACCCATGCGCCGCGCGACGGCGCAGCAATGCCCAGCCGCGGCATGTCGCTGCCCGAAATGCACGATGCCGCGCAGCGCTGCCGCGCCTGCCCCATCGGCCATTCCGCGACCCAGGTCGTGTTTGGCGAAGGCCGGACGCCGGCCCGGCTCATGGTCGTGGGCGAGCAGCCCGGCGACTATGAAGACCTGCAAGGCCGACCCTTTGTCGGGCCATCGGGCCAGCTGTTCGAACGCGCGCTGACGCAGCTGGGGTGGTCGCGTGATGCGCTGTACGTCACCAACGCCGTCAAGCATTTCAAGTTCGAACTGCGCGGCAAACGCCGGATCCACAAGACGCCGGCGCAGGCCGAAGCCGACGCCTGTCTGCAATGGCTGGAGAGCGAGATCGAACTGGTCCAGCCGCAGGCCATCATTGCGCTTGGCGCCACCGCGGCCCGGTCATTGATGCGCCACCCGGTCGCCGTGACGCGGGAACGTGGCCACTGGCTGCACCGTGCCGATACCCGGCCAGTATTGATCACGCTGCACCCGTCGGCCCTGCTGCGCATGCAGGATGGGGACAAGGACGCCGCCTTCCGGCAATGGCTGGACGATCTGGCCGCCGCCACGCCCTACGCAATGAGTCCCGGGGACGCCGAGCTGGTGCCTTGAGTCATTCGTTCAGAATGACGGCTGCGGCCAGCGTTGCCCTGGGGCGTCCAGGGTAGGGCCGGATCCGCATCCTGCGCCCTGCAGCGCCGGTCCGATCCGCCAGCCATGTCATCCCCTTCATGAAGCCTTCCATGTTCAACTCCCTTCCGCCGTCGTACCTGTCGCACCTGAGCAAGCTGACCCTCCTTGCGGCCTGCCTGTCGTTCCAGGCCGCAAGCGCGTCCGACACCGTGCCAGCCCCGCCAACGGGCAGCCCTGCGGCTCCCCCGTCAAGCCAGCTTTCCACGACATCGAACCAACCCCGGATCCAGGAATTCGTCATGACGTCGCGTGACGGCCAGGACTATCAGATCTCGGTGTCGGCTCCCGCTGGGGAACCGCCCCCCTTGGGCTACGGGGTGATGGTGCTGCTGGATGCCAATGCCTACTTCGGCACGGCAGCCAATGCAATGGAGCTGATCCGGCAATTTCCGTTGGTGCCCGAGGGCGGCAAACTGGTCGAAACCGCGGCCACGCTGGTAGTCGGGGTCGGCTACCCCAAGGGGCAGGTCATCAACGGCGTCCGGCGAACCCGGGACTTCCTGCAGCCCGCGCGCAACCCGGCGTCGCTGGAACGGCTGCGCGGTCCTCAACCCGGCGGCGCGGCCGCGTTCACGACGTTCCTGACGGAGGACCTGCGCGCGGCCATTGGTGCGCGTTATCCCGTCGACGCTCGCCGCCAGACGTTGGCCGGACATTCGCTGGGTGCATCCTACGTGCTCCATGTTCTGACGGACAAGCCCGACGCTTTTCAACGGTATGTCGCCATCAGTCCGGCGGTGTGGTGGGACGACAGCCGGATCCTGACCGACCTCGCTGCCGCCAGATTCGGCAACGCGAAGCTCATGCTGGTCATGGCGCAGGACGAGTGGCCCGGATGGCCCGTCGGATCGACCGAAATGCTGGACGGTGCAAGGGCGGTGCGCAATGTCGTGCTCAAGGCCGGCCTGCCCGCCGACGCCCTGCGGTATGTGGAGATCCGCGACCAGGACCACATGACCACGCCGTTTGCCGTCATGCCGATGGCAACCCGCTTTGCCGCACTGCCCTGAACGGCTGGATTACGGGAACAATACCTGCTGATGGCGGGCGTACGGCCGCGCGTGCGGCCTTCCCTTTTCCTGGAGCATCACATGAGTCTGGTCGACACCTTGAAGTCTGTCGTCGGCATGGATCCCACCAAGCATGCCGACCCGGACATGCTCACGGTCCTGGATGCGCTCAAGCGCCTGGAGCCCAAGCCCCTGCAAGACCTGGAAGCGCCCGAAGCGCGCCGGCAGCCCAGTCCGGCCGACGCCGTGCGCAAGGTAATGCTTGAGCAGGGCATCTCTCAGCCGCTCAGCGACGTCATCACGCAAGACATCACCATCCCTGGCCCGGCCGGCAACAATGCCGCGCGCGTGTACCGCCCGGAAGGCATCGGCCCCTTCCCCGTCATCCTGTATTTCCATGGTGGCGGCTGGGTCATCGGTGACATCGATAGCTACGACGCCACGCCCCGCGCCATTGCGACCCTGACCCGCTGCATCGTCGTGTCCGCCCACTACCGGCAGGCGCCGGAACAGAAGTTTCCGGCTGCGCACGCCGATGCCAATGCTGCCTACGACTGGCTGCTGGCCAACGCGGCGTCGCTGGGCGGAGATGGTCATCGGGTTGCCGTGATGGGCGAAAGCGCCGGTGCAAATCTTGCAATCAATGTCGCCATCTACGCGCGCGACTATGACCTGCTACCGCCAGCCCATCAGGTGCTGATCTACCCGGTCGCCGGCAATGACACCGGCACGGCGTCGTATCACGAAAATTCCAATGCCCGGCCCCTGAGCAAAGACATGATGCTGTGGTTCATTGAACAGGTCGTGCGCACGCCCGACGACAAGAACAGCACCTTGATCAATGTGCTGGGCGCCGACCTGAAGGGCTTGCCTGCCACCACAGTCATCACGGCCGGCATCGATCCGCTGCGTACCGATGGCGAAAAACTCGTGGAGCGCCTGCGTGAAGCCGGCGTGCCGGTCGAACACCAGAACTACGAAGGCGCAACGCACGAGTTCTTTGGCATGGCCACGGTGGTGCAGGCAGCCCGGCATGCCCAGGCCTTGGTGGCGGCCAAGCTCAAGGCCGCGCTGGGCGTGCCCGACACCGCGCCTACCGCGGGCTACGTCGTCAGGTAACCCGCGCCGGCATCCGTGATGCCAAGGAAGTGGTCCAGCATGTGGAAGTGGTCGTCGTGAAAGCGGTCCTCCATGGCCGCCAGATCGGCGATCGCCACCCACTGTGCCGAGGCGGCATCGTCCCCGCCCCGCACTTCAGGAAGCTCGTCGCTGTCCAGCTCGAAGTAGTGCGCATGCGTAATGATCCGGCCGCGCTGGCTGCGGTCGGGATGATCGAACACCGCCACATTGCGCAGCGCCTGCGCCAGATCGCTTTCCAGCAGACCCAGGTGGGTCTCTTCCCGCAGTTCGCGCACGGCTGACTGATACACCGTTTCGCGCGCTTCCAGGAAGCCTCCGGGTACCGCGAACAGCCCCTTGCCAGGCGCCTGCCCGCGCTGGATCAGCAGCACGTGGTCCCGGCAGCGCAGGACGGCATCCACCGTCGTGAACACCGGCGGATACGGCGCCGTCGCCCATTCCGCCTTGTAGGCCCGCAGCGTTCGCCATTCTTCCGACAAGGGCAGCAGGAAAGGCAGGGCCAGCCAGGCACGCAGGAAACCCAGCGTGCCTTGAGGCACATGCGGCGCCACCACGGCCAATGCCGCGGCCGGATCGTCCTTGCCCTGGAACAGCGCATCGCGCAGATGGACGGCGTCGATGGCCCCCATGCGGTCCTGCGGCATCAGGTTCCATCCGGGAAAGCGCCGCAGATAATCGCTGGTCGCATCCTTGAAATGCCCGATCAGGCCGATGCGCGCGCCCTGGGCCGCGATCTTGCCGACTTCGCGGCGCACCGCGGCGACCCATCGCGCATCGTCGTAGTAATCGCGCATCGACACGAACACCACGCGCGCCTGCTGCTCGGGCGTCAGGTTCAGGTGGATCATTGCGATCCGTTCATCGCGCGTGAACGGGTTGCGCGGCGTGCGCGCCTGGAAGCAGGACCCGAGCACGACCACGCACTTCTCGCCGCGTTGCAGGGCTTGCCGCAGCAGGGCCAGGTGCCCGAGATGGAAGGGCTGGAACCGCCCGATATAGACCGTCAGGTCATGTTCATACGCCATGCTGTTCTCGATTCGTCAAGACGCAATCGTCCTCGTTGCGGGTGGG
Source organism: Pigmentiphaga litoralis (assembly GCF_048632615.1). Lineage (GTDB taxonomy): Bacteria > Pseudomonadota > Gammaproteobacteria > Burkholderiales > Burkholderiaceae_B > Pigmentiphaga > Pigmentiphaga litoralis_B. The sequence goes on along the minus strand of NZ_CP184479.1, from coordinate 2,749,578 downwards.
GTCAGATACGACAGCTCCGAGCACGCGCGCCAGTCCTTGACTGTCTGTCAGATGCACACCGCGCCCCTGCATTGCTGACAGGAACGCAGCCTGCGCCGCTTCGAACTGGCCGACGGGGCTCATGCAATCCGTCAGCAGCACCATGCGCCGTGCATGGCCGGCCGGAAGGTAATCCAGCAGATGTTCAGTAGTGGCCTTGACGCAATGGCTGCCCGCTTCCCCCGCTACCACCAGCACGTCAGCCGCGGCCGCCCAGTCCACCAGCGCCTGATTCACCTGTGTGCCGGGGTCGGTGTCGTCAGGCACCTCGGCCAGCACCGCGCTGTAGTGTTCCGTCCAGGCGTTCATGCCCTTGCGCCAGACCTGCATCGAGCGGCCGGTTGCGGCTTCCCAATCCTTGACCGCCGTGCCGACGGCCGCATGCACCTGATGCCCCCAGGTGCCCATCTCGCAATGCACCGGCCACACCATCAGGCGGTAGCGGCCGCGCCGTTCCAACTCATCCAGATAGGTCAACGCGCGCGGCAACGACGCCGCATCCCGTGGCACCACCCTGCCCGCGCGAACCTCGGCGGCGGTGACTTCGGTAAAGGGCGCGACGTCGCTTCCATCGCCTTGTTGCCAGAAGGTCGGATGCGCAATGTCGAGCCGATGATGGCTGTCGAGCGTGACGCCGATCCCGGCCAGCGTCTGGCCCATCATGCCGATCACGCCAGCCAGCCGCACCATATCGGCGTGCGCGCCCGGTACCGGGAGGCTGGGCGACGCGCCGGGCGGCGTCGCATCGGCAGGCAGATCGCAAAAGTCGTTCTGCGGATCGATGATGAGCAGGCGGATGTCAGGGGAAGACGTGGCAATGGACATGGCAGCAGGCAATCAGGGCGTAAGAATCAGCGACGCGCGGTTAAGGCAAGGGCAACAATAGCGCAAGGCGCCGTACACGCCGGCACCCACTGGCTGGGTACACTACACGACTTCCTTGTAGACGACATCGGGTCGAAAGCCTTGGGCCGGACACTTCCATCCACCCGATGCACGTCACTGACCCGTTCCGCCACCATGAAAAAGCTCGATCCCCACACCCCTGTCGAAACCCTCAAAGTCCACGTCACCGGCCGCGTCCAGGGTGTCGGCTATCGCCTTGCCACCGTCCGCCGCGCCCACCTGATTGGCGCCCGCGGCTGGGTTCGCAACAACGACGACGGCTCGGTCGAAGCCCTCGTCCAGGGAACGCCCGATCAGGTGGACCAGATGCTTGAATGGCTGCGCCAGGGCCCGCCTGGCGCACGGGTCATCGACCTCACCACCGAAACCCAGTTTTCCGATCGCCGCTACGAAAAGTTCGAACAGAACTAAACCTTTTGCCGGCGCGACACGCCGGGTAACAACTCGGCGCGGTCAGACCGGCCGGACGTGGCATCGGATCGGGGTAAGGTAAAGCGGGCTGTCGAGCGCATGCGTGCGTTGGATGGCCCGTCTTGTCCTGGCTATTGGTGACCATGTCCAACCCGTTTTTCGCTCCCCTCAAAGACGAGGATTCCCCTTTTCCGCACTACGCGCAGGTAGGCGGTGGCGTCGCGCTGAGCGCAGAGATCGGCCTCTTGCCGTCCCTGCCCCGCCGCAAGTGGCTCAAGCTGCTCAATAGCACCCGGCCTCTGCCCATGCCCGCCCTGCCCGAATCGGCCGTCGTCTACACCGCGCGCACCGAAAGCCGCTTCGGCTACGAAGAGCGCACGTCCGTGTTGACCGGTTACTTCGACACGCCCGCGGGCGAAGCCCAATTCACGGAATATCTGGCCACCCTGCACGACGCCGCGCAATCGCTATCCCCCGCGGCCCGCGAACGCTGCCGCGAAAACCTCGAGGCGTGGGACATCGCGCTGCTCGTGGCCGACGACGCCGCTGAAGACGGCGCGCGCGAAATTCCGCTGATGGCATTGAGCTTCGACGAATTGCAACGCGTGCTGGACTACCTGGAAGCGCCGGCGACCGACACGCCCGTAACCTGGTCACTGCCCGCCGCCGCTGCCGATGCCGCCGGCGTGGACGCCGCACCCAGCGCTGTCTTTGGCGAGAAAACCGTTGCGACCGGCAACGTTGTCGTCATCCACTACATTGACTTCGACGAATACGAAGGCCAGGCGGGATCGCCGGATGGCGAACCGACTCTGCGAGAGGTGAAGGTAGACCGCGGTTGGCTACGAGAGGTGCTGGGCACAACCATCAGGCGGACCCGTGAACGGATCCGGAGATTGACTCAGTCGTTGGATTGAGGATTCAACCGCCCACGCGCGCATCAAACCCCGCCATCGCCACATCCACCGTCGCATCCAGCGCTTCCCCCGCCACGCCATCGCGCGCCAGGATCGACATGCCGTACTGAACGATCTGCACGAAGCGGGCAAGGGCCTCCACGTCCACCGCGGCGGCGATCTCGCCGTCGTCGACTGCCCGCCTCAGGCGTGCCTTCAACCGCACCAGCGCCTCCGCACGCGCGCACTGCACCAGTTCCCCTAGCTGCGCATGGCCTTCGCTGCCGACGGACGACAGCGTCACCATGCAGCCGCGGGGGATGTCGCACGATCCGCCGGTCAGCACCCGCGCGGAATCCCGCAGGAACGCCTCGACCGCCTCGCGCGCCGTGCCCGCCGCAAAGAACCCGGCCCACACCATTTCGTCGTAGGTGCTCGCATAGTGGGCAAGCGCCTCGGCATACAGGGCCTCCTTGGAACCGAACGCGGAATACAGGCTGGGCGAGCCGATGCCCATGGCTTCGGTCAGGTCGGAAATGGACGTGGCCTCGTACCCCTTGGCCCAGAACAAATGGGTCGCCTTGAGCAGGGCCGCCGCACGGTCGAAGGCACGCGGCCGCCCACGTGACCGGGTAGGCGCAGGCAGGGAAGCGTCAGAAGGAGAAAGTTTTTGCATCGATCGCTATTTAACTCCAATGAGACCGTAAGACCAACGCCAGCCTATTTTGTGCCGATCAACACAAATATTTTGACAGCAGCGATCGGCGTGCGTAGCATTTATCTATCGATCGACACATAAATAGATTGCGACCGATGGAGCAGGTGCTGTGGACAGCGCTTCGCCCCCCTCCCATTCAGCTGTCACCCACAGGAAAAAACATGAACGAACTCTCAGGTAAGCGCGCCCTTGTCACCGGTGGATCGCGCGGCATCGGCGCCGCGATCGCGCTGGCGCTGGCACAGAAGGGCGCGGACGTCGCCATCACATACGAACGTTCCGCCGAACGCGCGGCGGAGGTGGTTCGTGCCATCGAACAGACCGGTCGTCGCGCTGTGGCCATTCAGGCGGATAGCGCGGATCCGGCAGCGGGCAAGGCGGCGGTCGACGCCACGGTCCAGGGCCTGGGCGGTCTCGATATCCTGGTCAACAACGCAGGCATCGCCCGGCAGGGTTTGCTCGAAGACATCCCGCTGGCCGACATCGACGCCCTCTTGAACGTCAATGTGCGCGGCGCCGTGCTGGTGGTTCAGGCCGCCATTCCGCATCTTCAGGAAGGCGGGCGCATCATTCTGCTGGGATCGTCGTTGTCGGAACGTGTGCCCTTCGGCGGCGTGACGATGTATTCCATGACCAAGTCCGCGCAGGTCGCATTGACGCGCGGCCTTGCCCGCGAGCTGGGCCCACGCGGCATCACGGTCAACCAGGTCAACCCGGGCGCCACCGACACCGACATGAATCCGGCTGACGGCGACCTGGCCGACACCCTGCGCGCCATGACGCCGCTGGGCAAATACGGGCGCCCGGAAGATGTCGCGGCGGCGGTCGCGTTTCTGGCGAGTCCGGCGGCCGGGCAGATCACCGGGACTGCGGTGACGGTGGATGGCGGCGTGAACGCCTGACCCGCGAACGGAAGGATGGCGCACGCGCGTGAGCGTTTACCCGCCACGCTGCGTTGCTCATGCGTTGTAGGCAGGCCGCAGTTGCGCACGCCACCGGTGCAGATCACGCACCCTATTCGGGAACCCGAAACCCAATATCGTGCACCCCCTCTTGTCCCTTTGTTTTGTGTGTAAGGTCGTTCGCGACACCACATCTGCACATACCAACAAAGGGACGATCGCGATGAAATTGAACGTTGTTGCCAGCGCATTGGCTGCCTCGCTGTCCACGCTATACCTGAGCGCTGCATGCGCTTGGACGTTGCCCGCCGACAAGGGAACGCTGCCCGAAGCGGAGGTCAACGAGATCCTGCAGGGCAAGGATTTTCCTGAGTCGACCTCCTTTACCAAGACGGTCGACTATGTCGACTACAGCGCCAACGGCATGCAATTTACACAGGTCGTGGTGCGCCTGGAACCGGCCAGGCCGCTGATGCACAAAGGCCGCAAGGTGGTCCTGGTGGCCACGGAAGAAGGCAGTTCCAGTGCGAATGGCTTTCTTGAGACCGATGAAGGCAAGGAAGGGATAGGCGTATACCTGGCCAAGCGTGGGGTGACGTTTGTTGCGTTGACACGCGTGGGTCGGTGGAACTTCTTTGCGCCCGACAAAAGCGGGTCGTGGGAAACCATTCCGCTGGACGATCGCATGCCCATCTTCTCGCAGCATCAAAAAGCGTACTGGGCGAAGTCCGACTACACGGTCAAGCCCGCGGGCAATACGGCAAGTTCAAGCGGCAGCGAGTACGTGCGCTTTCCCAACGAAGGCACACAGCTCTTCAACGAGATGGTCGCAGCCACGCCAGTTGCCATGGTTGATGGGCTCGAGGCAGGTGTGCGTCATGCGCTACCGGTAACGGAACGCCGGAAGTCCTTGATCCTCTATTGGGGGTTCTCAACTGGCGGCGCGTTGATGTGGCCACTTGCCGAACGGGTCCGTCCGGACGGTTACCTCAATTGGGGGTCCTCACCTCCTGGCGTCGCATACTACTACGGGTCAGTCGAAGGCGGGCGCTGGGACTGGCCTTACGAGAAGTCTGCGCTGCGTGTGCGCGGCCGTGGCCGCGCGGATTTCGAGTTCTATAACAAGCGCGCCGATCCTGGCCAGAAAGAAGCGCGTTGGGCACGCAATCTGAAAGAGCCTCGCTTCAAGGGGGTGGAAGATCCCATCATGTTCTACAACGTGGGAGCGCTGTCTGAGCTGGCGATGCGGCTGTACAAGGCCAGCTTCGTGCCGGCGGAAACCAAGGCGCAGGGCTTCAACAAGATGCTGAATGACATTCTTGCAACGAGCATGCCGGGGCCGGCCTTGAAAGGCCTGCCGGTGTGGGACATGAACGGCACGCTGGACGAGGTCTATCCCGTCAAGTCGATGGAAGCTGCCAGAACCATGATGGCGCCCTATATCGGCAAGCACGTGTTGACCCGGATCGAAGGGTTCAACCACAGCATCGTCGATCGCCAGGTGCGCGTGATCGGCCCGGTGTGGTTGCGCGCGATTCAGCAGGGGTACTTCGACAAGTAACGCGGTAGCATAGGTGCGCACCTATCAAGGCCCCAGCATGGCAGCACTCCAGAACATCAACCTCACGTCGCTGCTCGACACGCTGATCAGCCTGGCCACCGCGTTCCTGCTTGGTGGCCTGATCGGCTTCGAGCGCCAGTACCGGCAACGCACCGCGGGGCTGCGCACCAACGTGCTGGTCGCGGTCGGTGCGGCGCTGTTCGTTGATACCGCCAACCGGTTGCAGGGGTCGGGCGGTGCCGTGCAGGTCATGAGCTACGTGGTGTCGGGCATCGGCTTTCTGGGCGCCGGCGTCATCATGCGCGAAGAAGGCAATGTGCGCGGCCTGAACACCGCCGCCACCTTGTGGGGCTCGGCAGCCATCGGCGCCGCGGCGGGGGCAGACCTGATCGTGGAAGCCGTGCTGGGCACGCTCTTCGTGCTGTCGGCCAACACGTTGCTGCGACCCATCGTCAATGCCATCGACCGGAAACCCATGGATGTGAATTCCGCGGAAGTGACGAACACGGTCCATGTCATTGCGGACAGCAATCATCAGAAGCAGGTCATGACGCAGCTGGAAGCGGCGCTGGCGCGTGCCAGCCTTCCCGCGCGCAATGTGATGCTGCGCGCCTTCGGCAAGGACGAGGTCGAGATCGAAGCCACCCTGGCGGCCACGTCGATCGATGGCGACCAGCTCGATACCCTTGTGCAGTACCTGGCGGCCATGCCCGCGGTGCGGCAGGCGTTCTGGAGCCCGAGCACGACGGATTGACGGTGGCGTGGTCAGGTTAAGTCAGGTCAGGCAGGCGGCACGGTAGTTGCTCTAGTCGATAATTGATAAGAGCAACCACTGCGCTCCAACCCGCCAACGACCAGGGTCCCATGCAGCTCCCCGCAGACTTTGCCCCCGACCCATACATCCTCGTCCTGACGGGTACCGGGCTGCTGATCGCCCTCGTGGCCTGGCTGCCCCTGGCCTTGCGGCGCCTGCCGCTCTCCCTGCCCATTGTCTGCATTGCCCTGGGAGCCGGCATATTTCTCCTGCCCCAGGTCACGCTGAACCCCCTGCCGATCCGCTACCCCGAGGTCACCGAGCGGTTTTCGGAATTCGTGGTCATCATCGCCCTGATGGGCGCCGGCCTCAAACTCGATCGCATCTTCAGCTTCCGCACCTGGGGCGTGACGTGGCGGCTGATTGCCATCACCATGCCATTGAGCATTGCGGCGATCACACTGATTGCCGGTTGGGCGATGGGCCTGACCTGGACGGCCGCCCTCCTGCTCGGCGCCACCCTCGCGCCCACCGATCCGGTCCTGGCGGCCGACGTCCAGGTCGGGCCGCCCAAGTCCGGCGACGAAGACAAGGTCCGCTTCGGCCTCACGTCGGAAGCCGGCATGAACGATGGCTTTGCCTTCCCCTTCGTCCACCTGGCCATCGTCCTGTCGCTGGCCGCCACGACCGGCGAACCCTGGCTGGCCAAATGGCTGACGTACAACGTGCTGTGGGAGATCGGCGCGGGCGTCGTCGGCGGCTACCTGATCGGCCGCCTGTTCGGATGGCTGACCTTCCACGTTCCCGCCAAGACCAAGCTGGTCAAGACCGGCGACGGGCTGATCGCGGTGTCCGCCACCTTCGTCTCATATGGCCTGACCGAACTGATCCACTGCTACGGCTTCCTGGCCGTGTTCGTCACCGCCCTGACCTTCCGCCACGCCCATCGCGACCACGAATTCCAGCTGGAGATGCATGCCTTGACCGAACAGGTCGAACGCATCGCGATGATGATCCTGCTGATCCTGTTCGGGGGTGCACTGGTCAGCGGCCTGCTTTCGGCATTGAAGTGGACCGACGTGGTCGCGGTGATCGTCATCCTGTTGATCGTGCGCCCGGTCGCCGGGCTGATCGGGCTGATCGGACACAAGGCGGACTGGCAGGAACGACTGACGCTATCGTTCTTCGGGATCCGCGGCGTCGGCTCGATCTATTACCTGGCCTATGGCTTGAACCACATGGAGAACGTACAGAACGCCGAACGCCTGTGGTCGATCGTGGGGCTGGTGATCCTGGTGTCCATCCTGATGCACGGCGTCACGGTCACCCCGGTGATGCGCAACTTCGACCGCAGCCAGGGGCGCGATCCGGATGCCGACGAAGCGACACCGCCACCCGGGCTGCAGGGGAAAGCGTCGTCTGACGCCTAGAACACGACGCTCCTTTACGAGTGTTTGTCTCACTAAGCCGCAGCGCAGGGGTCAGGGGACCGACTACGCCGTCGCTACGACCCCTCCACAAATCCCCGATACGACCGCAACGGCCGGCCCAGGATCGCCGTCAGCCGCTCGGCATCGCCCGCCTCGGGCACCATGCCATCGCTCACGAACCGCTCCGCCATCAGACGCATGTCATACGCCATCCAAGCCGGCGCGTACTGGCGCAGGGTCTGTTCGAACTGCACCGTATCGTCGCCGCCGTATTGAATCGGCCGCTTCAACACATCGGTCCAGATGTCCGCCACATCGGCACCCGTCAAGACATCGGGGCCAACGATGTTGATGCGTTCGAGTGGCTGGGGCTGGGGCTGGGTCGCCTGGTCGCGCTCGATCAGTTTGATTGCCGCAACTTCCGCGATGTCGCGCGCATCCACCATGGCCAGTCCCCTGCTGCCGATCGGCATGGGATACACGCCGTGGTTGATCACCACGTCCTTGACGGTCAGATCGTTCTGGATGAAATAGGCCGGGCGCAGGATGGTGGCGGAGAAACCCATCTGCTCGATCATGCGCTCGACGGCGAACTTGCCGGCAAAGTGCGGCACATTGACATACACGTCGCTGTTGATCACCGACAGGTAGACGATCTTGGTTACGCCGGCCTGCCGCGCGACATTCAGGGCGATCAGCGCCTGGGTGAATTCACCCGGCACCACGGCATTGAGCAGGAATAGCGTCGACACGCCGTTGACCGCGCGGCGCAGTGCGTCGACGTCGAGCATGTCACCCTGAACGAGACTGACGCCCGCGGGCAGGCTGGCGTTGTCGGGTGTGCGGAGAAGCGCACGGACGTTGGCGCCGCGCTTGACGAGTTGTTCGATGACGTTGCGGCCGACAGTGCCGGTGGCGCCGGTTACGAGAATGGTCATGGTGTTCACTCCTGGAAAATTCGGTTGAAGGTGGGTTGACGCTTGCATCGTAGGCGTCTCACGCACGCACCGATAGACGGTATATTTGGACAGACCGTCTCAATGGTGGAACACATGGATCTTCTTGCGCTTGCTGACTTCAATCTGGTGGCCCGTCACGGAGGCTTTGGCCGCGCCGCCCGCGCAACGGGCCGCCCCAAGGCCACGCTGTCGCGCCGCGTGGTCGATCTGGAAAGCAGCCTGGGCCTGCGCCTGCTGGAACGCGGCGCGCGGGTGCTCAAGCTCACGCAAGAAGGACAGGCGCTGTACGAACGCACCAGCGCACTGCTGGCCGAAGTGGATGAGACGGCGGCCGCGCTGGCATCGGGCGGCGCCACCGCGCGGGGGCGATTGCGCATCAGCGCCCCCACTTTGTTCTCGCAGGCCGCGATGGGAAAGCTGGCCGGCGGCTTTGCCCTGGCCTACCCCGACGTGCGGCTGGAAGTGACGGCAGAAGACCGGGCGGTAGATATGGTTGAAGAAGGCTACGACCTCGTGATCCGCGTCAATCCCGATCCCGACGAAAACCTGGTCGGCCGCATCTTCTTGCGCGACCGGCTGGTGGTCGTGGCGCACCCCGGCCTGCGCGCCCCGACCCGGGGCAAGACGGCACCGGCTGTGGTGTATGGGCCGGGTGCAGACAAGGCGGAGTGGTCCATCATCAAGGGCGCCCGCACCACGACCCTGACGGTGGAACCCGTGCTGCGCCTGACCTCGCTGCTGATGGTGCGCGATGCGGTACGTGCCGGCGCCGGCGTGGCGCGCCTGCCCATATCACTGGTCAGCCATGACGTGGATCGTGGCCGCCTGGCATTGTGGGGCAAGGTCGACGAACCCGAGGTGGCATTGTGGGCCCTGTACCCATCTCGACGCCTGCTGAGCGCCCGCGTGTTGGCGTTTCTGGATTACTTGAAGTCGGCGTTTCCGAACGGCACGCCGGAAGAGCTGGCGGCCCATCTGGCCGGGGATTGAGCGGTCATCACGGAATCAACCGCTGCGCGCGCAGCCGCTCGAACAGTTCGAAGAACGACGCATCCGTGGCCTGATACGCCGTGAACCCGAGGCGGCGGCTATTGGCCATGTCAGTCATGACCTCCAGCGGACGACCCAGATCCAGGTCCGTGTGCCAGGCGGATGCCAGCCGCTCCAGGTCCGGCTCCACCAACCCGTGGCGGGCCGCGATGTCTCGCCACAGCGGGGCATCCTGCGCCATTGCGATCTCCAAAGGCTGGATATGTCCGCTATAGCCGGCCGCTTGAACGCCGAACCACTCGGCCAGTTTCGGCCACAACCAGCTCCAGCGGAACACGTCGCCGTTGACGATGTTGAACGCCTCGTTCTTGGCCGCATCGGTGTCGGCGGCCCATACCAGTTGTTTGGCCAGCATGCGGGCATCGGTCACGTCGGACAGGCCCTTCCATTGCGCTTCAGACCCGGGGAACTGGAAGGGACGGCCCGTTTCCTTGCAGATCGTGGCGTACACCGCCAGCGTCGTACCCATGTTCATGGCATTGCCGACGGCCTGGCCGATGATGGAGTGCGGGCGATGCACGCTCCAGGTGAAGCGATCGCGCTCGGCAGCGGCGTACACCTCGTCTTCCTGCGCGTAGTAGAAGTTTTCCAACGGCAGGCGCGGCTGGCTTTCGCGCAGTGGCGTGTCCGGAAGCGTACCGGATTGGGCATAGGCTTCGAAGGGGCCCAGGTAGTGCTTCAGGCCCGTGACCAGAGCCACATGGCGCACGCTCTTTCGGGGTGACAGCGCGTCCAGCAGGTTGCGCACCAAAGCGGCGTTGACGCGTATGTTCTCGGCTTCGGTGTCCTGCCGCATCCACGTGGTAATGAAGACGTGGGTTGGCGCGACGTCGGCCAGCGCGCTGCTCAACGCTTGCGGATCGAGCAGGTCGGCTGCGACATGCCGTACGTCGGGCAGATCCCTGGGCGGCCGGCGCGACAGGCCGATCACATTCCATCCGTTGGCCAGCAGTTCGCGCGCAACATGATTGCCGCCTATCCCTGTCACGCCTACCACCAAAGCGGTTCGTTGCATGCTGTCTTCCTTTCATCGTTTGGTGCAATGGCGTAATGCAGCATTCCGCATGCCTGCGCACGGAAGCCAACTCGGCCGTGATCTTAATGCGACGACACAACGTCGCGGCCTGGGAGAGCTTGACCGGGTCGACCAACAGGCGACCAGGAAGGTACTGCTTTTGAAAAAACCGTTTTTTGCCACATCTGCCACTCAACGCACGGAGATGGCAGATGTGGCAAATTTCCGGAAATTTTCAAATCAGGGAACCTGCCCGCGCCGCTCGCTGCACCATGGCCCTGCCCGGCAATCGCGCAAGAACAGGAGCCATATCTTGCGAACGGGACAACACTTCGTGACAGATCCCGTTCGCCTTGTCCGTTAGAATCTTGGCCTAAGGACGTGCTGCGTGTGCTTTGACCCCGCCCGATCATCATCGGGGTCATAAAAACGGAGAACCTGTTGAACTTGACATAGGAACTCCTCAGCATGCCTGACCGCACGCCCTATTCCCTCGCACGTCCCACGCTGTTTGTTCGTTCCCTTCTGGCGCATAGCGCTGCTGGCGGTGTGATCCTAATGGTCACCGCCGCGCTGGCCATCATCGTTGCCAACTCCCCTTTGCTTGACCTGTACCAAGGCACGCTCGCGTCCTATGTAGGCGGCCTGTCCATCCTGCACTGGATCAATGATGGGCTGATGGCCATCTTCTTCCTGCTGGTCGGCCTCGAGATCAAACGCGAAGTGCTGGAAGGCGAGCTCTCTTCGTGGCCGCGGCGTATCCTGCCCGGCAGCGCTGCGCTGGGCGGCATGGCCGGACCTGCACTGATTTACTTGGCGTTCAACCTGTGCGCCACCGGGCATCCCGGCGGGTGGGCCATTCCGGCGGCCACCGACATTGCCTTTGCACTGGGTGTCCTGTCGCTGCTTGGTTCGCGTGTGCCGATCTCCCTGCGTGTCTTCCTGATGGCACTGGCCATCATCGACGACCTTGGGGCCGTGGTCATCATCGCGTTGTTCTATACCAGTTCACTGGATGCCGCGGCCCTGGGCGGCGCGGTGCTCGTCACGCTGGGGCTGATCGGCCTGAATCGTTTCGGCGTCACCCGGCTGCTACCCTATGTCGCGCTGGGTGCATTGCTCTGGCTGCTGGTGCTTAAGTCCGGCATTCACGCCACGCTGGCCGGTGTCATTCTGGCCTTCACCATTCCCTTGCGCACGCCGTCCACGCCAGCTGCCGGATCGCCATTGCTGACGATGGAGCACGGCATCCAGCCCTGGGTCACCTTCCTGATCGTTCCTGTGTTCGGCTTCGCCAATGCCGGCGTGTCGTTTGCGGGGATGAGCCTGTCGGCGTTGCTTGAGCCGGTGCCGCTGGGTGTGGCTCTGGGCCTGTTCGTGGGCAAGCAATTGGGCGTCTTCCTGACCAGTGCCGCGGTCATCGCGCTTGGGCTGGCCACCCTGCCCGCGCAAGCTACCTGGAAGCAGATGTATGGCCTGGCAGCGCTGTGCGGCATCGGCTTTACCATGAGCCTGTTCATCGGCCTGCTCGCCTTTCCCGACTCGCCCGTGCTGCAGGATCAGCTCAAGCTGGGGGTGCTGGCCGGGTCGCTGGTGTCGACGCTGCTCGCGGTAGTGCTGCTGCGCTCGCGTCGCGCGGTTGGTTGATGAACTCAATCAGTTCCGGACTGCCGACCGGTTTGCAGAAGTACCGGTCGATGCCCGCCTCGAACGCCAGATGTCTGTCTGCCTGGCGTCCATGGCCGGTCAATGCGGCGATGGAGATGACGCCCATATCGGCTTCCCCTCGTAGCCGGCGCGCCAGCTCGTAGCCGTTCATTCCGGGAAGGTCGATGTCCAGCAGCACCACGTCGGGCTTGACCTCCAGCGCCTTGGCAAGCGCGTCCTGCCCGTCATGGGCCGTGGTCACCGTGTGGCCCGCACTGTCCAGCAGCTGCGCCAGGATGTCGACCATCATCGTGTCGTCATCGACGATCAGAACGCGCTTGCCTTGTATCGTCGACAAGGAAGTCTCTTGCAGGGTCATGGCGGCCACCCGTGGATCCAGCGTGAGTAATTGGTTAGATTCTACCGGCTTAATTCCCGGAAGGTATCCGCCTTGACTCACACCCGGCTCGACGCCCGACTTGCAGGGCTCATCGCGCCAGCCGCCGCGCCCTGCAAGGATCGTTCAGACCTGCGCCATGCCGCCATCCACGAACATTTCGATGCCGTTCACGAAGCTGGCGGCGTCCGACGCCAGAAACGCCACGGCCTTGGCGATTTCTGCGGGCTCGCCCAGACGGCCCAGGGGATCTGCGACGCCAGGTAATCGAACAGGCCCTGGCGCTCATCTTCGGTCGCCAGGCCGCCCAGACCCGGCGTGCGGACCGGACCAGGACTGACTGCATTGACACGGATCGCGCGGTCTTTGAGATCGAGCGCCCAGGACCGCGCAAAGTTGCGCACCGCCGCCTTGCTGGCGCTGTAGACACTGAAGTTGGCCGTGCCTTGCACGGATGCGGTCGACGACGTCAGGATGATGGCCGCGCCGTGCGTCAGCAATGGCAAGGCTTTCTGAACCGTGAACACCAGACCGCGGACGTTGGTGCCGAAGATGCGGTCGAAGTGTTCCTCGGTGATTGCGCCAAGCGGCAGCATGTCGCCGCCACCTGCGTTGGCGAACAGGATGTCGAGCCGGCCGGCGGACCTGGCGATCTGCGCGTAGACGCGATCCAGGTCGGACAGCACCGACGCATCGGCCCGGATGGCCGTGGCGGCGGCGCCGATGGTGGCTGCGGCGGCGTCGAGTTCTTCCTGGCGGCGTCCGGTGATGAAGACCCGCGCGCCTTGCCGCGCTAATTCTTGCGCAGCGGCCAAGCCAATGCCGGAGCTGCCACCGGTCACGAGGGCGATCTTGTTGTTCAGGGGTGTTCCATGTTGCTCTCCAATCAGACGTAGTGATTCGTGGCTGCATCGCCATGGACCTCACTGTAGGAGCGCGGCATTGACAGAAAAAGCGCATGCAATGGAAAGACTATCCACGACAGTGGATAATGCTGCTGTCACCGTCGGTACGCATCGAAATGGGCAAGGAGAGCACGGCATGGATCAACTATTGGCGATGCGCGTGTTCGCAAAAGTCGTTGAGACCGGCAACTTCACGCGCGCGGCCGACGCGCTGGACATGCCCAACGCCACCGTCAGCAAACTCGTGCAGGAACTCGAATCGCATCTGAACGTGCGGCTGCTTCAGCGCACGACCCGGCGGGTGACAGTGACGTCCGAAGGACAGGCCTACTATGCCAAGGCGACGCGTGTGCTTTGCGACCTGGACGACATCGATGCATCGTTCAACGTGGTGCGAGGCGCGCCCCGCGGCCCTTTGCGTATCGACATCGGCAGCTTGACCGCAAGCAGCGTGCTGATTCCGCTCTTGCCCGATTTTGTGCAGCGCTTTCCGGACATCCGCATCGACCTTGGCGTGTCCGACCGCGCTGTCAACCTGATCAGCGACAGTGTGGACTGCGTCATCCGGGGCGGGCCGATGGACGATTCGTCATTGGTCGCGCGCCGCATCGGCCAGGCGGCCATGGTGACGTGCGCCACCCCGGCGTACCTGAAGCAGCACGGTGTGCCGGCCTATCCCGAGGAACTCAGGAATGGCCACAAGCTGATCAGCTATGTCTCGACCCAAAGCGGCCGGCCGTTTCCTTTTCGCTTCGAACGGGACGGCGAGAAGTCCGAGCTGAAGGTGGACCATCGCGTCGGGATCAACGAGAGCACCGCACACCTGGCCGCCTGCGTGGCGGGCCTGGGCATCGTGCAGACCTTTGCCTATGCGGCGGCGCCCTATCTCGAACAGAAGGCCCTGGTCGAAATACTGAGGCCCTGGCGCCCCGCGCCTTACCCCTTCCATGTCGTGTACCCCAGCAACCGGCACGTGACGCATCGTTTGCGGGTGTTCATCGACTGGTTGATGGAGCGGTTTCCGGAGGGGCTGACGGGCGGGGCATAGCGGCGGGGCATCGCGCTTGCCATCGACTTCGCCGGCGTCATGCGTCCAGGGGCGGGCTCAGGTTTCCTTCCCATTCCCTCACGATTGCCTGCACCATCTCCGACACGATCTGGCAGGCCGTCGTCATCTTTCCGTGCTTGGGCAAAGCCAGCGTCACATGCCGCTTCAGACTCGGCGTGACGATAGGTGTGGCTTGCAACCGCTTTGCGCGCAACTCCGACACGAACGAATACGGGCCAAGCACCGCGTACAGCGGCTGGCTGGCGGCCAGTTCCTTTTGCAGCGTCAGTGAATCCGCTTCGACCGCGGCCTGCAGCATGAAGCCTTTGCTGCGTGCGGTCTCGTCCAGCATTGCGCGCCAATGCGCGGGGCGGCGAGGCAGCACCAGCGGCAGTCCGGCCAGGCGGGCGAAGTCGATGGAGGGGCGCGCGTCAGCATGTCGCCGGGCCGCGCGACCAGGTAGGTGCCGACGCTGGCCAGCAAACGTTCCTCGGCACTGTCCGGCCGGCGGTAGCGAAACAGGATCGCCATGTCGACCGCGCCGCCATCCAGCAGGGTGTCGAGTTCGCCGCCCTGGCCCTCGCGCACATTCAACCGGATCGACGGGTACTGTTCCTGCAGCCGCGCATATAGCGTCGTCAGCAAAGGGTGCGCGGCGGACGGCAGGATCCCGAGCCGGACATCCCCCATGGGCACGCTGGACGTGGACCGGATGTCGCGGAACAGCTGTTCGGAATCTGCCAGCCAGGCCCGGACGCGAACCACGATGTGTTCGCCCTGCTCCGTGAGCACGACGCCGCGGCCGGTGCGGCGGAACAGCCGCGCGCCGCAGGCGGTTTCCAGGTCGGTGATCTGGCGGCTGATGTGCGATTGCACGGTCTGGCGGGCGGCCGCGACCTTGGTGAAGCTGCCGGCTTCGACCACATCGACGAACAGGCGCAGCGCCGCGGGATCCATGGCTTCCGGTCCCGCCGGATATCTGTTTTTTGGCATGTCTGAAATCTCCGCTGCCAGTCTATTCAGATATCGAACGCTTGCCTAGACTGCGTTCCAAGATGACCGGACAGGAAATGCCATGAGCAGACAGGAGACACCCGGTTCCGCCCCCTGCGTATCGCAGTGGACATTGGCGGGACTTTTACCGACCTCGCGACATTCGACGAGAAGACCGGACAGCTGTCCTTCGGCAAAGCCTTGTCGACGCATGGCGAGCTCGTTAACGGCATTCAGCACACGCTGGACAGCGCCGGGGTCGACCTGGCGAACGGCTACCTGTTCCTGCATGGCTCGACCATCGCGATCAACACGCTGCTGGAGCGCAACGGCGCCAACACGGCATTGCTGATCACCGAGGGCTTCCGCGACATTTATGAGATTGGGCGGGTGAATCGTCCGGACGCGTACAACCTGTTCTTCGGCAAGCACGTGCCCCTGGTCAAGCGGTCGCAGCGCTATGAAGTGCGGGAACGCCTGCGTGCCGATGGCAGTCTGCACCGCGAGCTGGACGAAGAGCACGTGCGCGAAACCGCCAAGGCATTGAAGGCCCAGGGCATCGACGCCGTGGCCGTGCTGCTGCTGCATTCCTACCGCAACCCGGAACATGAACAACGGGTGAAGGCGATCCTGCAGGAAGAGCTGCCTGGCGCCTTCGTGACGGCGTCGCATGAACTGTCGCAGGAGTATCGCGAGTTCGAACGCGCGTCGACCGCAGTGGCCAATGCCTATGTGGGGCCGCGCGTGTCGGCCTATCTGGGCGAGCTGGAAACGCATCTGCACGAGCGGGGTTTCGGCGGCGCGTTCTATGCCGTGCAGTCGACCGGCGGCCTGTTCCCGGTGGCGCATGCCCGCCGCGACTGTGTGCGGATGCTGGAGTCCGGACCCGCCGCGGGCGTGATCGGTGCGCAGGCGATTTGTGCGCAGCTGGGCCTGGGCGATGCCATTGCGTTCGACATGGGCGGCACGACGGCCAAGGCAGGCGTGATCAGCGACGGCAAGCCGCTCACCACGGGCAGTGCACTGATCGGCGGCTATGAACGCGCGCTGCCGATCCAGATCCCGATGATGGACATCTTTGAAGTCGGCACGGGCGGCGGCAGTATTGCGCGCATCGAATTGGGTCAGTCCCTGCGGGTGGGCCCGCGCAGCGCGGGATCGTCGCCTGGCCCGGTGTGCTATGGCCGCGGCGGCAAGGAGCCGACCGTGACGGATGCGAACCTGCTGCTTGGCCGTCTCGACCCCGATCACTTCCTGGGCGGCGACATGCCGCTGGATCATGCGGCCACGATGACGGCCATGCATGAACGGATCGCCGGTCCGCTGGGCCTGGAACCGGTGGCGGCGGCTGATGGCATTCTGCGCATCGCCGTGACGGCCATGTCGCACGCGGTCAAGGCCGTCACGACCGAACGCGGGCTGGATGCAGGACGCTTCACCATGGTGGTGTACGGCGGCGCGGGGCCCTTGCATGCGTCGGCCATCGCGCGTGAACTCGGCATCCGCAAGGTATTGATTCCGTTCGCGCCGGGCTACTTCTCGGCCTACGGCATGCTGTTCAGCGACCTGCGCTACGACTACGTGCGGTCAGTGTTCCGCCGCCTGGAAGACCTGTCCTTCGACGAGATCGAAGCCATGTATGCGTCCATGGAAGAGGAAGGCCGCGCCGCCATCGGCGCATCGGAACTGACGCCGGAAGGCATTGTGATCGAGCGGGCCGCCGACATGCGTTACGTGGGCCAGGAACATGCGGTCACGGTCGATCTGCCGCGCGCGTTCTTCGAGCAGGAAGACCGCGAAGCCATCAAGCGTCACTTCGACGAGATCCATGCCGTGCGGTACGGCACGTCAGCGCCCGATGAACCGTCGGACATCGTCAGCCTGCGCGTGACGCTGCTTGGCACGATGCGCAAGCCGCCGCGTCATGCGGTGCCGGTGGGTGACGCCACGCCCGCCGCCGATGCGATTCGCGCCACCAAGCCCGTGTATTTCCGCGGCAGCGGCTTTGTCGATACTCCGGTCTATATCCGCGACAAGCTTTGCAGCGGCAACCGGATCAGCGGCCCTGCACTGATCGAAGAGCATGCATCGACGACCGTCCTCCAGCCGTTGGACACGCTTGACGTCGACACCTGCGGCAACCTGCAACTCACCATCGGGAGCGATCGTTCATGAGCGTCCTTGCCCAACCCCACGCCTCGGTCGACCCCGTCACCGTCGAGATCGTCCGCAACGGCCTGTTTGCCGTCACGGAAGAAATGAAGACCAACCTGATGCGGACGGCCTACAACCTCATCATTTACGAAGCGCTGGATTTCACGGTCGGGCTGTTCACGGTCGAAGGCGAGACCGTGTCGATCGGCCTGGGCCTGCCCATGTTCATTCGCGGCATGTCGGAAACGGTCAAGGCCAAGATCCGCCACTTCGGCCTGGAGAACATCCACCCCGGCGACATCCTGGTCACCAACGATGCGTACACGACCGGCAGTCACCTGAACCACTTCACGTTCACCATGCCGGTGTTCCACGAAGGCGAGATCATCGGCTTTACCTGCTGCATGGCGCACTGGCTGGATGTGGGTGGCACGCTGGGCCAGGTCACGACCGACATCTTTTCCGAAGGCATCCAGATCCCGATCGTGAAGTATCGCAAGCAGGGCGTGGTGAACCAGGACCTGGTCGACATCATTGCCATGAACGTGCGGCTGCCCGAACGCGCGATGGGTGACCTGCGCGCGCAGATCACGGCCGTGACCACGGGCGAGCGGCGCTTTCTGGAACTGGTACAGCGTTACGGCGCGGCCGAGGTCAAGGCGTCGATCGCGCAGATCATGGACCAGTCCGAGGCCGTTGCGCGCCAGAACACGCTGAGCATTCCCGATGGCACGTATGAAGCCGAGTCCTATATGGACGATGATGGCGTCGAGGTAGGCAAGCGCATCCCGATCCGTGTCAAGGTGATCAAACAAGGTGACGAGATGACGATCGACCTGTCGGACGTGAGCCGGCAGGTGCGGGGCTTCTACAACTCGGGCTTCACGACGGGGATCGCCTGCGCGCAGGTGGCCTACAAATGCCTGACGACGCCAACGGACTATCCGGTCAATGACGGCAGCTTTCGCCCGTTGAAGGTCATCATGCCGATGGGCACGGTGATCAGCGCCGAACGTCCCTTCCCGATGCGGGTGTGGATGACGTTCCCGATGACGGTGATCGACACCATCTTCAAGGCACTGGCCACGGCGATTCCGGATCGCGTGATCGCCGGTCACCACGCCGACCTGGTGTTCCCGAACATCCATGGCATCTCGCCCGAAGATGGCCGCCTGTTCATCGTGGGCATCGGTCCGCTGGGCGGCGGCTGGGGCGCGAAGTCGTCGGAAGACGGTGTGTCGGTCACCGTCTGCATCAACGACGGCGACACGCACAACAGCCCGACCGAACAGCTGGAGGCCAAGTACCCCGTGCTGGTCGAGAAGTACGCGATTCGCGACGACAGCAGCGGCGCCGGCCGGCAGCGGGGCGGCCTGGGCGCCGAGATGATCGTGCAGGCCCTGTCCCCGTTCTCGGTCACGACACGGATCGACCGGGTGCACTGCAAACCCTGGGGTCTGCATGGCGGGGGTGAAGCCGCGGGCAATGGCATCGCGATCCGCAAGAAGGGCGAATGGAATTCGGACATGCCGAACGCCAAGATCTTCAATGTGCGGCTGGAGCGTGGCGATGCCTACAAGATGATGTCGGGCGGCGGGGGTGGGTTCGGCAACCCGGCGGAACGCGATGCCGCGCTGGTTGCCGAGGATGTGCGCGAAGGGTATGTGAGTGCGGAGGTGGCGCGCGAGATCTACCGCGTGGCGCTGCTGGCCGATGGGGCGGTCGACACCGAGGCGACGCGCAGCCTGCGCGGCACGGCCGATCATGCCAGCTGATCGCCAGGCCGGCTCGTATCGCTCGGGCACGGGCAGCCTGGGCCCTGGCCGCGCAAGTGGCAGCGCCGCCGTCCGCGATCCGGGCGAGCGCACCCGCGTGCTGCTGCGCATGTGGGAAGACCTGGCGCGCCAGCACGTGTCGATGGGCGGCGGGTGCGCCTGCGGCATAGGCGGCGTGACGGTGCGGCTGCAGGACTTCGAGCACGACATTGCCGACTACCTGGTGGCCGAAGCGGAACGGCTCAAGCAGGCGGACGTACTGGCCTTGCTGTCGCAGCATGTGCGGTTCGATCCGCCTGGGGAAGACGAGATCGTGAAGGTGCTGCGGGCCATGGCCGATACCGATTCGCCACCGCCGCTTGCGGTGGTCGAGTGGCTGCTGCAGCGGCTGGAACGCACGTTGAATTCGTTTGCCAAGTTGCACGGCGGCGCGGCGGCGAGCACGGTAAAGACGACACCATGACCACGAACCCATCGTCCCCCACGCCCGTCACGGTCCTGACGGGCTTTCTGGGCAGCGGCAAGACCACCGCCCTGAACGCACTGCTGGCGCAGCCGGCGCTGCGGCATACCGCGGTCATCATCAACGAGTTTGGCGAAGTCGGTCTCGATCACCATCTGGTCGCGCGCACGGAAGAAGACCTGGTGCTGCTGGCCAATGGGTGCATCTGCTGCACGGTGCGTGGCGACCTGATCGGCGCGTTCACGATGCTGGCCGGGCAGCGCGCCGAATCTGAAGGCGCGGCGGATGACGCTCGTGGCGGGGAGACGGATGGCGCTCGTGGCGGCGCGGGCGGCAGCCCGGTCGACCGCGTGATCGTCGAAACCACGGGCCTGGCCGATCCGGCGCCGATTCTGCATACCTTGATGAGCGATCCCGCCGTCACGGCAAAGTATCGGCTGGCCAATGTCGTGGCCACGGTCGATGCGGTGAATGCCGAAGGCACGCTCGACCGGCATGCCGAGGCCGTCAAGCAGGTGGCCGTGGCAGACCGGCTGCTGCTTACCAAAACGGATCTGGTCGATGACGCGGCGCGGGACCGCCTGATCAGGCGGCTGCGCGCCATCAACCCGGCGGCAGACATCGTGGATGTGACCCAAGCGATCGCCCACCCGGAAACGCTGCTGGGCGATGACACGTACGACCCCGCGCGGCGCGGCGCGGATGTCGAAGCCTGGCTGCGGGTGGCGGCGTATGAAGACGACCATGAGCATGCTCATGATCATCACGGCCACGATTCCGAGCACGCTCAACATCACGGGAAGGCTCACGATCACACCCACACCCACGACCGCAATCGTCACGACGATCACATCAAGGCCTTCTCCATCATCCGCGACCAGCCGGTGTCCTGGGCCGGTCTGCAGACCTGGCTCGACATGATCGCCGGCATGCGCGGCGACGACCTGCTGCGCGTCAAGGGCATCGTCAACGTCATCGAACACCCCGATCGGCCCGTCGTGATTCACGGCGTGCAGCACCTCTTCCATCCGCCGGCCTTTCTGCCGGCCTGGCCCGACGCGGATCACCGCAGCCGCATCGTCTTCATCACCCGCGACATCGAACGCGACTTGGTCGAAGACACGCTCAGGATTTTCGAAAGCCGGCGCACGCGCCGATGATCGCGTGAACAAGAACAACGGGCCGCAAAGGCCCGCAACACTGGTGGAGACTACCTTGAACAAGCGCAGAACCCTGATTACCGGCGCGCTGCTGTGCGCCGTCACCACGGCGCCGCTGCTGATGGCGCCTGTCATGGCCGCCGATTCGGCCTACCCCAGCCGTCCTGTCCGCGTCATCGTCCCTTATCCGCCCGGCGGCACCGTCGATGCGGTCGCGAGGGTCGTGGCCGAAGGCCTGACCGAACAGATGGGACAGACCTTCGTGGTCGAGAACCGCGCGGGCGCCAGCGGATCGATCGGCAGCGAGGCCGTGGTGCGGGCGGCGCCCGACGGCTACACGCTGCTCGTCAACGCGTCGACCTTCGCGGCCAGCCCGCTGTTGATGAAAAACCTGCCGTACGACATCAATCGCGATTTCACCCCGATCACCAATCTGGGCGACGTGCCGCTGCTGGTCACGGCCTACCCCGGCATTCCAGCCGCCAACCTGCGTGAATTCATCGCGTTGGTGCGCAAGAACCCCGGCAAGTACAACTTCGGTTCGTCGGCCGTGGGATCCGCCAGCCACCTGGCCGAAGAGGCCATCAAGTACGAAGCCAAGCTCGACATCGGCATCGTCCAGTACAAGGGCACCGGCCCGGCGCTGACCGACACCATGGGCGGCCACGTCAGCGCCATGACCGACGCGATTCCGTCTTCCCTGCCCCATGTGAAAGGCGGCAAGCTGAAAGCGATGGCGGTCACCAGCGCGCAGCGTCTGCCCTCCTTGCCCGATGTCCCCACCGTGGCCGAGTCCGGCCTGGATGGCTTCGACATGGTGTCGTGGTACGGTCTCTGGGGTCCTGCCAAGCTGCCTGCCGACATTACACACAAGCTGCACGAACAGGTGGTCAAGGCGCTCAAGTCTCAGCGGGTGGCACAGGTCTTGAGCGAACAGGGCTTCATTCCGCGCGGATCGACACCGGATGCGTTCGCCGCCTATGTCAAAAGCGAGAACGCCAAATACGAAAAGTTGGTCAAGGCCGCCAACATCAAGGTGGACTGACGGCAGGGCCCGCCCCCGATGCCGCCGCCTGAGTGATTTCCAATTGAAAGCGGCACTCGATTTTCTAGCGATGAGTCGAGTAGATTGAGTCCTTTCCACGAGACGGTTCCGGCAACGGCGACCGCCGCCGCAGAGGGGCTCTCATGAATCAACCCGACGACACGTTCAAACCGGGCAGGCGTTCGTTTCTTGGTTACAGCGCCGGCGCCGCGTCCGTCGCAGCCGTCACGGGCTGTGCGTCCATGGCGGCCGACGACCCGCTGGCCGCCGCCTCGGCGCCGCCCGCCGCGGGGGACGCCGCAAGCACCACCCAGGCTGTCCAGATGCCGATGACCCTGCAGGTCAATGGCCAGACCCGGCGCCTGTATGGCGACGTGCGTCTCAGCCTGCTGGACGCCCTGCGCGAAAAGCTGGAACTGACCGGCTCGAAAAAAGGCTGCGACCAGGGCCAGTGCGGCGCCTGTACGGTGCATGTGGATGGCAAACGCGTGCTTGGCTGCCTGACCCTTGCCGTGACGGTGCAAGGCAAAAAGATCACGACCATCGAAGGCCTGGCCAGCGCGGACCGCCTGCACCCGATGCAGCAGGCGTTCATCGACCACGACGCGTTCCAGTGCGGCTACTGCACGCCGGGGCAGATCATGAGCGCCGTGGCGATCGTCAACGAAGGCCACGCCAAGAACGACAATGACATCCGCGAGTCCATGAGCGGCAACCTGTGCCGCTGCGCGGCCTACCCCAACATCGTTGACGCCATCAACGATGCCAAGGTCAAGATGGCCGCGACCCCGTCGCCGGCGGGGAGCTGAGCCATGCGCCCCTTCTCTTTCCAACAGGCAGCCAACGAGCTGGATGCGGTCCGTGCCGCGACGCCCGCGCCGGGCGGGTCCGACCTGCGCGCAGACGGCGCCGCCGTTTATCTGGCCGGTGGCACGACCCTGGTCGACCTGATGAAGCTGGACGTCATGCGTCCCGTCAAGCTGGTGGACATCAACGCGCTGGCGGCTACGCATGGCGGGATCGAAGCCGATGCCCGCGGCTTGCGCCTGGGCGCCCTGGCGCGCATGGCCGACGTAGCCGATCACCCGGCGGTGCTGCGTGACTACCCCGTGATCGCCGAAAGCCTGGCGCTGGCGGCCAGCGGGCAGTTGCGCAACATGGCCAGCATTGGCGGCAATGTGCTTCAGCGCACGCGGTGTTCCTACTTTCGCGACACGAGCTACGCCGCCTGCAACAAGCGGGTGCCGGGCAGCGGCTGCGCAGCGATGGAAGGCGTCAACCGCATTCACGCGGTGCTTGGCACCACATCCCAATGCATCGCGAGCTATCCGGGCGACCTGGCCCAGGCACTGATCGCACTGGGCAGCGACGTCCAGGTGCTCGGGCCGAACGGACCCCGCATGTTTCCGTTCGCTCAGTTGCATCTGCCATCGGCCGACACGCCCGAAACCGAGACCACGCTGCGTCCGGGCGAACTGATCACCTCGATCTTCGTGCCTGCCGGTCCGTACACGCGCCGATCCACCTATGTGAAGGTAAGGGACCGCCAGTCGTATGCCTTTGCGTTGACCTCCGCGGCGGTCGCGCTCGACCTGGCCGCCGATGGCACCGTGCGCGAGGCGCGTATCGGTCTGGGCGGCATCCACTACGCCCCCTACCGGGCCAGGGACGCCGAGGCCGCGCTGAAAGGCAGGGTGCTGGACGAGGCAAGCGCCACCGCGGCCGCCGGCGCCGCCCTGCGGGGCGCCGTCACGCACGGTCACAACGACTACAAGCCCGAGCTGGCCCGCCGCACGCTGGTGCGTGCTCTGCTGCAAGCCAAAGCCAAGGAGATCTGAAATGGCCACGCTGACAGACCCGAATCCGGCAACCCGGGCCGGCGGTATCGGCGCGCGCGTGACGCGTGTCGATGGACCCGCCAAGGTGACCGGCACGGCCGATTATCCGTCGGACGTGACCGTCAAACGGCCGCTGTACGCCTACTTCCACACCAGCAGCATCGCCCTGGGCCGCATCGAAACCATCGACGAGCAGGAGGCCCGAGCGCTGCCAGGGGTGGTCGACATCCTGACCTGGCGCAATACCGCCGGCATGCTCGACACCGTGCCGCCGTCCAAGGGCGGCAGCACTTCGATACCGGTCCTGCAGTCCGCGGACATCCATCACGATGGCGAGATCGTTGCCGTGATCCTGGCGGAAGACTACGAAACCGCGCGGGATGCGTCGCACCGGCTGCGCGTGGCCTATTCCGCCCGCACCCCCACGGCCACCTTCGGATCGACCGGCTTAGGGCCGGAAGTGCAGAAGGACGGCCCCCGGTTCAAGAACAGCAATGTGGGCAATGCGGCCGCGGCGCTGCAGTCCGCCGCCGTCAAGATCGAACAGCACTACGCGACGCCCACCCAGCATCACAACGCCATTGAACTCTTTACCACCACCGCACAGTGGCAAGGCGACGAGCTGACCATTTACGAGCCCAGCCAATTCCTGGTCGGCTCACAGAATACGATCGCGACGGCGCTGCGGATCGATCCCGCCAAAGTGCGAATCATCAGCAAGTATGTAGGCGGCGCGTTTGGCGCGAAGGGTATGACGACGAGCCGGACCGGCCTGATCGCCCTGGCCGCGCGCAAGCTGGGCCGCCCGGTCAAGATGGTTGCGACGCGGGACCAGGGCTTTACCATCGCCACCTACCGCGCCGAAACGCGGCAGCTGGTCAGGCTGGGCGCATCGCGCGACGGCAAGTTCACCGCGCTCGTCCACGAAGGCGACGAAGTCAGCAGCCGGATGGACAGTTACAAGGTGGGCGGCACCGAAACGACGGCCCGCATGTACGCGATCCCCAATGTCGCCAGCAAGGTGACGGTGCAGCACGCCGATCGCAACACGCCGGGCTTCATGCGCGCGCCGGCCGAAGTGCCCTACATGTTCGCGCTGGAAAGCGCGATCGACGAACTGGCCATTGCGTTGCAGATGGACCCGGTGGAACTGCGCCGCATCAACGATGCGCAGGTCGAACCCATCGAAAAGCGCCGCTACAGCAGCCGTTCCCTGGTGCAGTGCTACGACGCCGCCGCCAAGGCCTTCGGCTGGGACCATCGCCGCGCCAGGCCCATGTCGATGCGCGACGGCGACTGGCAGATCGGATGGGGTTGCGCCACGGCCTGCTACCCGTCGATGATCGCGCCCAGCTTTGCGCGCGTCAGCCTGTCGGACACCCATGCCAAGGTCGAAGTGGCGGGGCATGAAATCGGCACCGGCGCATACACGATCTACGCGCAGACCGCCGCGCAGATGCTCGGCCTGCCGGTGGACAAGGTCGAGGTCGTCATGGGCGACTCGCGGTTGCCGCCGGCGCCCGTGGCCGGGGGCAGCAACAATGCAGCCAGCATCAGCAACGCCATCGCGATGGCCTGCATGCGGATCCGCGAGCAGCTGGCATCGGCTGCAGTGAACGATCCCAAGAGCCCCCTGCACCGCCGCGACATGGCAAGCGTGCAGCTGGTGGACGGCCAGCTGCGCGCGGCGACCGGACCCGGCGAACCACTGGCCGCGGCAGTGGCCCGCGCCGGCGGCGGGGTCGAGGCCATGGTGGGCAACCAGCCCAGGAACCTGCCGCCCGAGGCCCTGGCGGGGCTGCGCAAGGGCCGGTTGATGATGACCGGCGGCAGCATGGCGGAAGACTTCGTCAAATACGCCTTTGGCGCGGAATTCGTCGAAGTCCGCGTCCACCGGCTGACCCGCGAAGTCCGGGTGTCCCGCATGGTCGGCGCGTTTGCCGCCGGCACGATCATCAACCCCATCACGGCGCGCAGCCAGCTGATGGGAGGCATGATCTGGGGCATCAGTTCGGCGCTGCATGAAGCCACCGAGATCGATCATCGCAACGCGCGCTACACCAACGACAACCTGGCCGAGTACCTGATTCCGGTCAATGCGGATGTGCCCAAGGTGGATGTGCTATTCGTGGCCGAAACGGATCGCGAGGTGAATCCGCTGGGCATCAAGGGCATCGGCGAATTGGGTTGCGTGGGCACGGCGGCGGCCGTGTGCAATGCGATCTTCAATGCCACTGGCGTACGTATCCGCGAATTGCCGGTGCGGATCGAAAAGCTGCTGTAGCAAGCCTGGCGCAGTCTCATTGCGCCACGTCTCAGACGCCGATGGCGCGGATGTGCCGGATCAGTGTGCTGACAAATGCGGCGGTCGCGGGTGACGGCGGCCGCCGTGGATGGGACACGCAGACCAGGTGGCGCGACGGACGGGGCGCTTCCAGCAGATGCCCTTGCACCTGTCCGCGCTGAAGGGGTCCGCGAATCGCAACCCGCGGCAAGACCGTCCCGAAGTCGCTGCGGCCCACCAGGTGAAGGATGGCGCTGATCGAGTCGAGTTCGACCGGCGGCTGCAGCAGCACGTCCTCCGCTTCGGCAAAGCTTTCCAGAATGCCGCGCAAACCGTGACGGCGGCTGGGCAAGACAAGCTTCATCTCTCCAAGCCGCTGGAACGGAACGCTGTCTGGCAGGGATGCAAAGGCCGCGCCCGTCACCAGCAGCAGGTCCTCTTCGGCGATCGACTCGGACATCAAGGCAAGCGAACGCCGCGGTTTGTTGATGATGGCTGCGTCGAGCTGGCCGACCGAGACCGCGTCGGTCAGGGTGCCGCTGAAGCCGTCTGTCAATGACAGTTCGACCTTTGGATGCTGGTCGGAGAACTCAAGCACCGTATCGACCAACACCCCCTGCGCAAGGCTTTCGATCATGCCGACCCGCACCTGCCCTGTCAGTTCACCGTTGGTCTGCATGACCTGCTCGCGGGCGCGCGCATAGTCGCCCAGCACCGGAAGGAAAAGCCGGTACATCTGCCGCGCCTCTGCGGTCGGCTCCATGCCTTTCGGATTGCGCACGAACAGGGGCTTGCCAATGTCTTCTTCCAGTTTGGCGATCTGCATGCTGAGCGCCGGCTGCACGATATTCAATCGCCGCGCCGCCCGCGTGACGGACCCTTCTTCGTACAGACACACGAAGTACTGCACCTGCCTGAATTCCATGACGATCCTGCCCAGTTCCGTTCAATCAGTTCGAGTGATGTAGTGCATCACTTTATATTAATTGACCTGATATAGACGGATTTCTAGACTGCTCTGCATGCGGCCACTCAGAGTCGCACCAGGAGACCGGTCCATGTTCCTCAAGCCATCACCAGGCGCGCCAGTGCTTCCATTGCCTGCGGCCGCCATTGTCTTTGCCGTCCTTGCGGGAGCCACCCTCGCGCTGTGCGGCGCTTCCGCGCGGGCACAGACCGACTACCCATCCAAGCCGATTCGTATCGTCGTGCCGTATCCCACCGGCGGCTTCAATGACACGCTGGGCCGCATCGTGGCCGCCAAGCTGTCGACCGCCTGGAAACAGACGGTGATCGTTGAGAACAAGCCTGGCGGCGGTACGGTCATCGGTACCCAGGCAGTGGCCAACGCGCCCGCCGACGGCTATACGCTGCTCGTCGTGCAGTTCCCGTTTGCCGCCAATCCCTGGTTGTACAAGTCCCTGCCCTACGACAGCGCCAAAGCCTTCGCGCCCGTCGTACTGGCAGGACGATCGCCGATGTTGTTCGTCGTGCCGGGCAGCAGTCCGCTGCGTTCGATGCGCGACGTGCTCGCGCAGGCAAAGGCAAAACCGGGCACCTTGAACTACGGCTCGTCCGGCGCGGGTTCGTCGAATCACCTGGCCATGGCGCTGTTCGAAAGCGTCACGGGCACGCGCATGACGCAAGTTCCCTACAAGGGCAGCACGCCCTTGCTGACGGACCTGGCGGGCGGCCAGGTCGACCTTGCCATTGACCTGTTGCCCCATGCCCTGCCCTTCATCCAGTCCGGCCGGCTGCGCCCGCTTGCAATCGCCGGCACGCAACGCTCTCCCTTGATGCCCGATCTGCCGACCACCACCGAGGCCGGCATTCCGTCGTACGAAGTGACGTCGTGGCATGGCCTGGTCGCGCCCGCGGGTACGCCGCCCGCGGTCATCGACAAGCTCAACCGCGAATTGAATTCGATTTTCGCTATGGACGACGTCAAGAAGACGTTCGCGCAGCAAGGCGTGGTTCCCGATGGCGGGAGCCCGGCTCGCTTTCAGCAATTCATCGATGCGCAGATGACGCTCTGGAAGAAGGTGGTGCAGGACGCCGCCATCACCGCTGAATGACCCTCTGCCTCGGCACCTGACCATGACCTTATCGACCGCACACAATCTCATCGATGGCCGGTGGCAACCCGCCGCGTCCAACGCCTGGGGCACCCGCAACAATCCGGCTGACGGCACGGCGCTGGGCCGCTACGCGGCGTCGTCGCGCATCGACGCGGACCATGCCATCGGCGCCGCAAGGCGGGCCTACGATCAGCCGGGATGGGCGCAGAATCCCCGCCTGAGGCAGCTCGTCATGCTGCGATGGGCAGACCGACTCGACGCGCGCGCCGACGCCCTTGCCCGCCTGCTGACCCAGGAGAACGGCAAGGTGCTCGCGCAGGCACGGGGCGAGATCGCCGCCAGCATCTCCGAAATCCGGTACTACGCCGGCTTGTCGCGCTACCTGCCGGGACACGTGTTCGAAGTGGAGCCAGGCGCGTTTTCCACCTTGCTCAAGGAACCCGCCGGCGTCGTGGGCATCATCGTCCCGTGGAACGCCCCCGCCTTGCTGTTGATCCGCTCGCTGACGCCGGCGCTGGCTGCGGGGTGCACCGCCGTCATCAAACCTGCGCCCCAGACCGCATTGATTACGGCGGCCCTGATCGCCGAACTGCACGATGCGGAGGGTTTGCCCGCCGGTGTCGTCAACCTCGTCAGCGAAGACGGACATGAGGTCGCGTCACGCCTGGTCGAATCGGGCGATGTCGACGTCATCAGCTTCACGGGCTCGAACGTGACGGGTCAGCGCATCATGGCCGCCGCGGCGCCCACCATGAAAAAGCTGTCGCTCGAATTGGGCGGCAAATCGGCTTGCGTCGTGTTCGACGACGCGGACGTGAACGTCGTGGCGCCCGCCCTGGCGGCGGCGGCCACCATCATTTCCGGACAGCAGTGCACGGCAGCGCGTCGCGTGCTCGTGCAGGCCCGGCACTACGAGGCGATGAAGGTCGCGCTGACCGATGCCCTGCGCGGGTTGACCGTCGGGCCAGGGCTGGCCGCGGGATCGCACATTGGCCCGATGATCGACGAGGCATCGGCGCGCAGTGTCGGTCAGCGGATCGACGAAGCCATGGCCGCGGCCGATGAAGTGCTGCTGCAAGGTCGGCGCGGCACGGGGCCGCTGGCCCACGGCGCCTTCCTGACGCCCAGCCTGGTGGCCCACCGCGACACCCGTGCGTTCTTCGT
The DNA here is from genome assembly GCF_048632615.1 of Pigmentiphaga litoralis. Classification (GTDB taxonomy): domain Bacteria; phylum Pseudomonadota; class Gammaproteobacteria; order Burkholderiales; family Burkholderiaceae_B; genus Pigmentiphaga; species Pigmentiphaga litoralis_B. The sequence continues at coordinate 2,719,986 of NZ_CP184479.1, read as the reverse complement.
ACAGGAAGAGATCTTTGGACCGCTGGTCGTGCTGGAGCGCTTCGAAGACGAAGCGGAAGCCGTTGCGCGCGCCAACCATTCGGAGTTCGGCCTGTCGGCCAGCGTCTGGACCCGCGATGGCGCGCGCGCCATGCGCGTGGCGCGGGCCCTGCGCAACGGCACCGTCTGGATCAACGACCACAACAAGCTGTTTGCCGAAGCGGAAACCGGAGGCTACCGCCGCAGCGGACTCGGGCGGCTGCACGGCTATGACGCGCTGATCGACTTCCAGGAAATCAAGCACATCTACCAACAGGTCGGCACGGTGTAGCACGCCACACGCACGACCACCCAAAACAAGACCGGAGACACCCTGACCATGGACCGTTTGATGCCTTGCCTTGCTGCAGTCGCCATGACGCTTGCCGCCGCCAGCGCGCACGCCCAGAGCGCGCCGCCAGCCTATCCCGACAAGCCCATTCGCATCGTCGTGCCCTACCCCCCAGGCGGATTCAACGACTCCATGGCGCGTCTGATGGGCAGCAAGTTGCACAAGGCCTGGGGCCAGCCAGTGATCGTGGAAAACCGGCCGGGCGCGGGCACGATCCTGGGTACGGAAGCCGGCGCAAAAGCCGCGCCGGACGGGTACACGCTGGTCGTGGCCGGCTTTCCCCTGGTCGTCAACCAGTACCTCTACACCAAGCTTCCCTACGACGCGAAGAAGGACTTCAGCCCGGTGATCCTGGGGGCCAGACGCCCAACCTGCTGGTCGTCCGCGCCGACTCGCCCTTCAAGTCGATGGCCGACCTGCTTGCCGCCGCGAAGGCCGCGCCGGGCAAGCTGAACTATGCATCGGCCGGTAATGGGACATCGCTGCATCTGGCCATGGAGTACTTCAAGAACGTGACCGGCACCGACATGAATCAGATCCCGTACAAGGGCAGCGCGCCGATGGTGACGGATCTGCTGGGCGGCCAGGTCGACGTCATGTTCGACAACCTGCCCAACGCCCTGCCGCACGTCAAGGCGGGCAAGATGCGCGCGCTCGCGGTCACGTCGCCGCGGCGGCTGCCTGAACTGCCCGATGTACCGACCGTGGCCGAGCAGGGCTACCCCGGATTCGACGTGTACGTCTGGTATGGCCTTGCCGCGCCCAAGGGCACGCCCAGGCCCATCCTCGACAAGCTCAATGCGGAACTGCAGAACGCTCTCAAGGCGGAGGACGTCCAGTCGACATTCGCCGCGCAAGGGGTGGAGGTGCTGGGGGGCTCGATTGCCGATTTCGAGCGGTTCTTTGCCGCCCAGGACGCCAAGTGGGCGCCGGTGATCCGCAATGCCGGCATCCGGGCGGACTGACCTGGCATGACCATGAACCACGCGCTTGCCAACGCCGATACGCGGAACCCTCGCCCCCATCTGGGCCGCCCGCTGGAACGGGTCGAGGATCGCGCCCTGCTGACCGGGCGCGGGCGCTTCGGCGACGACGCTCCCGTTCGGGGCGATACCCTGCATGCCGCCATCCTGCGGTCGCCGCACGCCCATGCGCGTCTGCTTGCCGTGCATGCGGAGCGTGCGGAACGCATGCCTGGCGTGCGTGCCGTTCTGACGGGCGCCGACGTACAGCGCTGGTCGAAGCCGTTCATCGTCGGAGTCAAGCAGCCCATGGAATTGTGGGCGCTGGCGACCGACACCGTGCGCTACGTGGGCGAACCGGTCGCCGTCGTCATTGCCGAAAGCCGCTACCTTGCGGAAGACGCGCTCGATACCGTGACCGCCGAGTACGACACGCTGCCCGTGGTCGTCGACATCGACAGCGCCGTCGCCGCGGATGCACCCGTGCTGCACGGCAAGGTTGGCAGCAACGTCGTCAGCGACCGCAGCTTCCGCTACGGCGATCCTGACACGGCGTTCGCGAAAGCCGCGCATCGCATCCAGCTCACGGCGCGCTATCCCCGCAACTCGTGCACACCGATAGAAACCGCCGTCGTCATTGCCGAATTCATTTCGGAGCAGGACGGCTACGACATCCAGTCCAACTTCATGGGCCCGTTCTCGTTGCACACGGTCATGGCCATGGCGCTCAAGGTGCCCGGCAACCGGCTGCGCCACCGCACGTTCGCCGATTCGGGCGGCAGCTTCGGCGTCAAGCAGGCCGTCATGGCGCCGGCGGTGCTGATGTGCCTGGCCGCCAGGAAAGCGGGGGCGCCGGTGAAGTGGGTCGAAGACCGGCTCGAACATCTGACGGCGGCCACATCCGCCACCGGAAGGCTGTGCCATGCCGAAGCCGCCGTGGCCGCCGACGGCCGCATCACCGCTCTGTCGCTCGACCAGTTCGATGACTGCGGCGCCTACCTGCGCGCTCCGGAACCTGCCACCTTCTACCGTATGCACGGCTGCCTGACCGGCGCCTATGCGATCGAGCATCTGCGCGTCCGCAACCGCGTGGTACTGACCAACAAGACGCCGACGGGCCTGGTGCGAGGATTCGGCGGCCCGCAGGTGTACTTCGTGCTGGAACGGCTGGTGCAACGGATATCGGTGGAGCTGGGCCTGGATGTGCTCGATGTCTATCGGCGCAACTTCATTCGCAGCGATGCCTTTCCGTATCGCGCGGCGGCGGGCGCGCTGATCGATTCGGGCGATTACACCGGCGCGCTGGCGCTGTCCGTTCGCGAAGGGGGACTGGACGAACTGCGCGCACGCCAGGCCGCGGCGCGTTCGGAAGGTCGTCTGTATGGCATCGGCTTTGCGGCGATCGTCGAGCCGTCCGTGTCCAACATGGGTTACATCACGACCGTGATGCCCCGTGAACAGCGCGCACGCGCCGGCGCCAAGAATGGCGCGATCGCGGCCGCCACGGTGGGCATCGATCCCCTGGGCGGATTGAGCGTGGTCATTGCATCGGCGCCCGCCGGGCAGGGCCACCGCACCGTCTGCGCCCAGGTCGTTGCGGACGTGTTCGGCCTCGACCCGTCCGAGGTATCCGTCAACGTCGAATTCGATACGAGCAAGGACGCCTGGTCGGTTGCCGCCGGCAACTATTCGAGCCGGTTCGCGGGCGCGGTCGCGGGCACGCTGCACCTTGCCAGCATGCGCCTGCGCGACAAGCTCGCAGGCATCGCCGCGGTGTCGCTGGGCTGCGCCGCCGCGGACGTCGTCTTCGCGGGCGGCAAGATCCACGCGCGGGGCGCGGCGGACCCCAGCTTTCCCTTCGCGCGCCTCGCAGCCAGCCCGCATTGGGCGCCTAGCCTGCTGCCCGAAGGCACCGGGCCCGGCCTGCGCGAAACCGCCTTCTGGACACCGCCGCAACTGACCCCGCCGGACGGCCAGGATCGCGTGAACACGTCTGCCGCCTATGGCTTCGCCTTCGATATGTGCGCGGTGGAAATCGATCGCGATACCGGCCGCATCCGTATCGACCGGTACGTCACTACCCACGATGCCGGGACGCTGCTGAACCCGGCGTTGGCCGATGGCCAGATACGCGGCGCCTTTGCGCAGGGACTGGGCGCGGCGCTGATGGAAGAGTTCCGCTACGGCGCCGATGGCAGTTTCCAGTCCGGCACCTTCGCCGACTATCTGGTCCCGACCACGTGCGAAGTGCCCGATCCGGTCATCCTGCACATGGAAACGCCCAGCCCTTTCACGCCGCTGGGCGCCAAGGGGCTGGGCGAAGGCAACAACATGAGCACTCCACCCTGTATCGCGAACGCCGTTGCCGACGCATTGGGTTGCGACGACATCGTTCTGCCGCTGACGCCTTCGCGTGTCATGGCGCTGCTCGGCATGGAAGATCCGCCGGGCCGTCCTGACGGGACGGGGGACACGGCAGCAAAGGCAACGGCGCCGGCGACCACCGCATCGGCCACGGGCTCGGGCAAGACCTTGTCCGCGAAAGGCGACATCGTGCTTGCGGCGTCTCCCGAAGCAGTGTTCGCGGTGTTGCTGGACCCGGTGGCGCTTGCCCGGGTGATCCCGGGCTGCAATGCCCTGGAGACCGTCGGTCCGAACCAATACCGGGCGGACGTGACGATAGGCGTGGGCATGATCAAGGCGCGCTATGCGGCCGACATCGCGCTCAGCGATATCGAGGCGCCGCATCGGCTCAGGCTGGCCGGATCCGGCCTGTCGAGCGTGGGCGCGGCCAAGGGCAGTGGACTGGTCACGCTCACCGCCCATGCCGACGGCACGCTCCTGAGCTATGACTACGAGGCGCAGGTGTCCGGCAAGGTCGCCGCGGTCGGCGGCCGGATGCTGGACGGCGCCGCCAAGATCGTGCTGCGGCAACTGTTCGAACAACTTGGCAAGCAGGCGGGCGGCCCTGCCGCGCCGGCGCCGCGACAGGGATGGCGCCGGATCCTGCGACGCATGGGAGTGATGCGATGAAACCCGCAGCGTTCGACTACGTGCGCGCAGGGAGCGCCGACGAAGCCGCCAGACTCCTGACCTCGTTGGGTAGCGATGCGCGCATCCTGGCGGGCGGGCAGTCGCTGATGGCCGCGCTGAACATGCGGCTCGCGCAGCCCGGCGTGCTGATCGACATCTCCCGCACGCCAGACCTGGACTACATCCGCGTGGAGCAGGGCAAGCTGGCGATTGGCGCGGCAACCACCCAGGCCAGCGTGGAATGGCGGCCTGATCTGGCGCGCGATGTCCCGCTCCTAGCGCAAGCCTTCCCCTTCATCTCCCATTTCCAGATCCGCAATCGCGGCACGGTGTGCGGATCGATCGCGCATGCCGATCCCAGCGCGGAACTGCCGCTGGTGCTGCTGGCCCTCGACGGCGAGGTGGTGCTGCGCAGCGCGGCCCGGCGCCGCACGCTGCCGGCCGCGGACTTCTTCCAGGGGATGCTGATGACGGCGCGCGCGCCCGATGAACTGCTGGCCGAAGTCCGGTTTCCGTTGGCGGTGCCCGGCCAGCGATACGCATTCACGGAGTTCTCGGCCCGCCACGGCGACTTCGCCATCGTGTCGGCCGCCGCGGTGACCACCGGCAAGGAACTGCGCCTGGCGGTGGGTGGCGTTGCCGATCGCCCTCGCCTCCTTCGATTGCCAGCGGACCTGCGCGGCGACGCGCTGACCAGCGCAATCAACGATTTCGCATGGGACCTCGATGCGCAAGGCGACGCGCATGCCACCGCGATCTATCGCCGCCATCTCGTCCGGCGCCTGGGCGCCCAAGTCATCCAACGCGTGACGGAGACCACCGCATGACCGACACCCTTGCCCGCGACGCCCTGCACACCGTGCGCCTGCGGCTCAACGGCACCTCGCGCGGCGCGCCGTGCGAGACCCGCACCCTGCTGTCGGATTTCATCCGCGATTCGCTGGGCGCGACCGGCACGCACGTCGGATGCGAACACGGGGTCTGCGGGGCCTGCACCGTCCAGCTGGACGGCGTGGCCGTGCGGTCCTGCATGACGCTGGCCGTCCAGGCGGAAGGACGCGAGCTTGCCACGGTCGAAGGCCTGTGCGATGCGGACGGTCCGATGTCGGACCTGCAGGACGCCTTCAAGCGCCATCACGCCCTGCAATGCGGCTTCTGTACCGCCGGCATCCTGATGTCTTGCGACGACTACCTGCGACGCAAGCCCGATCCCAGCGAAGCCGAGGTGCGCGACATGCTGTCCGGCCACCTGTGCCGCTGCACCGGCTATACGCCCATCGTCCGCGCCGTGCTTGAGACCGCCGCGCAACGACGCTCTCGAGCCCTTTCATCCGTTCCATCCTTCCCGGAAGCCTGACATGCTCGATCTAGGAACCACCTTTCTTCAAAGTGTCGAGCGCAGCCCGCACGCGCTTGCTCTCGTGGACGACGGGGTCCGCTACACGTATCTGCAGTGGCATGGCCACGTGGCCCGCGCGGCTGCCGGCATGGCCTCGCTTGGCCTGGGACGCGGCGACCGCGTGGTGTCGGTGCTGCAGAACCGCAACGAGGCCGCCACGCTGCACTGGGCCTGCCAATTGGCCGGCGTCGTGCTCGTGCCCCTGAACTGGCGCGCCAAAGCCGAAGAGATCGACTACTGCGTGACCGATGCGGGCGCCAAGGCCCTGTTCTTCGAAGGCGTGAGCGAAGCGGCCACCCGGGACAGCGAACAGGCCAGGCCGCTGCCGCGCGTGGGCATCGGCGCGCTCGCTGAAGGCGTTGCCACGTTGCGGTGGGATGACCTGCTGTCGGCGGCCCCGCCCCTGCGAGGGTCATTGGCCGACGCCGATGACGTCTCGTTGATGCTTTACACCTCGGGCACGACGGGCCGGCCAAAGGCGTGCCACGGCGGCATCGCCAGGAGCGCGCCGCCGCCCTGGCCCACGTCGCGCAGAATCTGTATCGACGGTCGGAACGGACGTTGGGCGTGATGCCGCTGTATCACACCATGGGCGTGCGTTCGCTGCTTGCAATGGCCCTGGTGGACGGCACCTTCGTCTGCATGCCGCGCTTCGACACGCATCGCGCGCTTGCGCTGATCGAACAAGAACGCATCACTTGCCTGTACCTCGTGCCGACCCTGTACCACGACATGCTGGCCTGCCGGCAACGGGCCGGCCGCGCGGACCAGCCGGCATCCGACGTCGCCTCGGTCACCCGCCTGGGCTTTGCCGGGGCACCCATGCACGACGCGCTGCTGCAGCGCCTGCAACGGGTGTTCGAGCCTGAGCTGTTCGTCAATCACTATGGGTCATCCGAGGTCTACACCGTGTCGATCGACCCCGACGCGGTCCGCAAGCCAGGAAGCGCCGGACGCGCCGGTTTCAACACCCGGCTGCGCATCGTCACGCTCACGGCCCGCAACGCCGACGACGTTGCCGCGCCCGGTGAAGAAGGCCAGGTCATTGTCGACCTGCGTGGCGACGAAGCCTTCGAGGGCTACTGGAACCGGCCCGACGCCAATGCCAAGGCCCTGCGCGACGGCTGGTACTACACCGGCGATATCGGCTATCTCGACAAAGACGGCGATCTGTACGTGACGGGCCGGGTCGACGACATGATCATCAGCGGCGGCGAAAACATCTCGCCGGTGGATATCGAGTCGGTGATCTCCCTGTGCCCGGGCGTGGGCGAAGTCGCGGTGGCGGGATTGTCCGACGAGCGCTGGGGACAGCGGGTGGTCGCCTTCGTGACGCGCAATGGCCACGACGCGCTTGACGCCAGCGTCCTGGACCAGCATTGCCGCGGATCCGACCTGCCCAACTTCAAACGCCCGCGCGAGTATGTGTTCGTGGCGGAAATACCCAAGTCGCCGGTGGGAAAGATCCTGAGGCGCAAGCTCATTGCCGGCGAATACGTCGTGCAGACCGATACCGGCGGGCCGCCGGCCTGACCGGCATCATTCCGCAACCGCCCCCCTTTTCCTGGCAGACCTTCGATGACTTCCTCCGACACCTACGCCGGCTCGCGCCGCGCACCCTGCACCGACCTGCGCCAGTGGCTGGCTCACCTTGAAACGACCGGCCGCGTGGCCGTGATGCGGGAAGGCGTTCCGCTGCAGCACGCCCTGGCCGCCATCGCCAAACGGCTCGATGGCCAGAAGGCGGCGTACTTTCCGCGGCCGGGCGGCCATGCCATGCCGGTCATTTCGGGCTTCATGGCCAAACGCGCCTGGATCGCCGAAGCCGTCGGCGTCTCCGAATCGGAACTGCTCGCGCACTTTCGCGATGCGGCCGAACATCCGCTTGCATGGAAGGAATGGTCCGACGGCACCGCGCCTTGCCAGCAAGTCGTCCATCGCGACGTGGACGTTCTGGAAGTCCTTCCCGTTCCCACCCACAGCGAGCATGACAGCGGCCCCTACATCACGGCCGGCCTGGTCATCGCCCGCAATCCGGTCACGGGGGTGCAGAACGTGTCGATCAATCGCATCCAGGTTCATGACAAACAGAGAATGGCCATTCTGATGCTGCCGCGTCATCTGCTGGCCTTCTACAAGGAAGCCGAGGCGCGCAACCAGGCGCTGGATGTCGCCATCGTCATCGGGGTGGACCCGTTGACCTTGCTTGCGTCCCAGGCCATTGCCCCCATCGATGCGGACGAGCTAGAGATCGCCGGTGCCTTGCACGGGGCGCCACTGGACGTGGTCAAGTGCCTGACGCATGACGTCCGGGTGCCCGCGCACGGCGAGATCGTGATCGAAGGACGCATCCTGCCCAAGGAGCGCGATGCCGAAGGGCCCTTCGGGGAATTTCCCAAGTACTACAGTGCCCGCGAATACCGCGAAGTGATCCAGGTGGACGCCATTACGCACCGGACGGATCCCATCTTCCATACCATCATCCCCGCCGAAATGGAGCATCTGCTGCTCGGCTCCATTCCGCGCGAGGCCACCTTGCTTGCCTATCTGCAACGGAGCTTCTCCAATGTGCTGGACGTCCATCTGGCCATCGGCGGCGTCGGCCGCTATCACCTGCACGTGAAGATCCGCAAGACACACGAAGGGCAGGCCAAGAACGTGATCTGCGCCGCGTTCGGTGCGCACTACGACATCAAGCAAGTGATCGTGGTCGATGACGATGTCGAAGTGCACGATCCGCTGCAGGTGGAATGGGCCGTCGCAACCCGCTTCCAGGCGGACCGCGATCTCGTGGTCATTGCCGGCGCGCAAGGCTCGGTACTCGATCCTTCCACGACGGTCGGGCTGGACTTCAGCGAGGGCGTGCCGCCCGCGCATCTTCAAGGCGTCAGCGCCAAGATGGGCCTCGACGCCACCCGGCCCGTCGTCTATCACGAACACGTATTCACGAAGGTGCGCGTACCGGGAGAAGACGGCGTCGATCTCGACGCCGTGATCGATCCCGCCGGCCGCGCCAATTTCCTTGAACGCGCGTCGTAGTCCGATACGCCATCCGCATTCGTTTTTCATTCCTTTTTTCAAGAGACAGCCATGGCTTCACTTCCGCATCCCGCGCATCACCTCCTCGAGACCCTCGACGGCTTCCGTGTCGAGGTTTCGGCAACGAGACAGCGCGCCGACATCGTGCTCGCCCGGCCGCCCTTCAACATCATCTCCATGCGCCAGCGCGAACAGTTGCGGCTGGTTTTCGAAGCGCTGGACGAGCACCCCGACGTGCGCGTCATCGTGCTGCGGGCGGAAGGCGAGCACTTCTCGAGTGGAGGAGACATTCGCGGCTTCCTCGACGCCTCTCCCGAACATGTGTCGAAACTCGCCTGGAACATTGCCGCCCCGGCACGTTGCAGCAAACCGGTCATTGCAGCCAATCGCGGCTTCTGCTTTGGCGTCGGTTTCGAGATCTCGCTGGCCTGCGATTTCCGCCTCGTCACCGACACGACACGATATGCATTGCCCGAACAGAAACTCGGCCAGATTCCCGGGTCTGGCGGATCGGCCCGGCTGCAGAAAATGGTAGGTATCACGCGCACGAAGGACATCGTCATGCGCTCGCGGCGCATTGCCGGCCAGCAGGCCTACGAGTGGGGCGTGGCGACCGAATGCGTGGCCGACGCCGAGCTGGAAGCCGCGACGGATCGCCTGGTCGACGAACTTCGGGTGTTCTCGCCGCTGGCGCAGCGCACCGCCAAGAAGCTGCTCAACGACACGGAAGACTCGACCCTGGCGGTCTCGATCGAACTCGAAGGGCATTGCTACAGCCGGCTGCGCAGTTCAGACGATTTCCGCGAAGGCGTCGAAGCCTTCCACGGCAAACGCGCGCCAACGTTCACCGGAAAGTGATCGGCCATGCGGCTTGCCTCGTCCCTATCCCTTGCGGATCTTGAGGCCGCCGCGCGCAGCCGCCTGCCCCCAAGCATCTTTGGCTACGTCAGCGGCGGCTCCGAAGACCAGGCATCTCTCGTTGCCAACCGGGCGGCGTTCCAGCGTTGGCGTTTCCTGACGCGGCCGCTGGTCGATGTGTCGGTGCGATCGCAGGCGACGTCGCTGTTCGGGGTCTCGTACACATCACCGATCGGCATTGCGCCCATGGGGGTGTCGGGACTGTGTTGCTTCGATGGAGATGTGGCTCTCGCACGGGCGGCGGCGCAGGCCGGTGTTCCTTCGGTACTGAGCGCGGCATCCACGATTCCGCTGGAACGAGTCATGCGCGAGGCGCCTGGTACCTGGTATCAAGCCTATCTGCCCGCACAACCCGCGGTCATCGATCCGCTTCTGAATCGCCTTGGCGCCGCGGGTGTGGGCGTGCTTGTTGTGACCGTCGACGTCCAGATCGCCTCGACACGTGAAAACGAACTGCGCAATGGATTCAGCCTGCCACTGCGACTGACGCCGCGGCTGATGCTCGGCGGCGCGGCACGGCCTCGCTGGCTGGCCGGCACGTTCCTGCGCACGCTCTACCGGCAAGGCATTCCCCGATTCGAGAACTTCACGGCGACCCGCGGCGGCCGCATCATCACCGCGGCCAAAGGCGACCACCGGGCCGGCCGCGCCGCGATGACGTGGGAAGACATCCGGCGCATCCGTGACCGCTGGCCGGGCCGCTTGCTCATCAAAGGCATCCTCCGCCCCGAGGATGCCGTTGCTGCGCAGAGGATCGGCGCCGATGGCATCTTCGTATCGAACCATGGTGGCCGCCAGCTCGATGGCGCCGTGGCGCCGCTGGACGTCCTGCCCGCCATCGTCGCTGCCGCACCGGGTTTGACGGTGCTCCTTGACGGCGGCGTACGGCGGGGCACCGACGTGCTGAAAGCGCTGGCGCTGGGCGCGCATGCCGTCTTCATGGGCCGGCCAGCCATGTATGGACTGGCTGCGGGTGGTTATGCCGGCGTCGCCCGGGCGCTGTCCCTGCTTCGGCACGAGATCGACGTCGACCTGGCGCTGCTGGGTTGCCCCGACGTGCGGGAGCTAGGCATCGACTGGCTTGCACGCTACGAACCCCTTTCCTGATCGAGAGACCCCTTATGACCCTTCCATCCATTCCTGCACGGACCGGCGGCCGCATCCTGGTGGACGCGCTTGTCGGCCACGGCGTCGATACGGCCTATTGCGTGCCTGGCGAAAGCTATCTTGCCGTGCTCGACGCGCTGTATCAGGTGCGCGATACGCTTCGCCTTGTCGTGTGCCGTCAAGAGGGCGGCGCCGCGCACATGGCGGAAGCCCACGCCAAGCTGACCGGCGAACCCGGCATCTGCTTCGTGACCCGGGGCCCGGGCTCGACCAACGCCAGCATTGCCATCCATACCGCAAGGCAGGACTCCACGCCGCTCATCGTCTTTGTCGGACAGGTCGGCCGCGACGCCACCAGCCGCGAAGCTTGGCAGGAGATCGACTACCGGCACATGTTCGGCCATATCGCCAAATGGGTCGATCAAGTGGATGACGCGCGCCGCCTGCCCGAGTACATCAGCCGCGCGTTCCATGTCGCGACATCCGGGCGTCCGGGGCCGGTCGTCCTGGCACTGCCCGAAGACATGCTGACCGACACCGCCGAAGTCGCCGACGCGCCGCGGTATCGCCGAAGCAGCGCCGCGCCGTTGCCGGAATCGATGGACGCGGTACTGCGCGAGCTTGACCAGGCCCAGCGGCCACTCGTGGTTCTGGGAGGCGGCGGCTGGACGCGCGAGGCATGCGCCGATCTGACCGCCTTTGCGCATCGATTCGACCTTCCGGTGGCCTGCGCATTCCGCCGACAGGACCTGATCGACAACCATGACGACCATTACATTGGCGAAGCCGGGCTGGGCATGGACCCCGCGATTGCCCGACGCATCCGGGACGCGGACCTGATTCTTGCGGTGGGCGCGCGGCTGGGTGAAACGTCGACGCAGGGGTATGCCCTGTTGGATGTGCCGCGTCCACAGCAGCGGCTCGTGCACGTGCACCCGGACCCAAACGAGCTCGGCCACGTCTACCACGCGGATGTGCCCGTGAACGCCTCCATGCCCGCGTTTGCCAGCGCCGCGCGGGTGCTCGCCCCTTGCCGGCCGGTTCCGTGGGCCGACTGGACCCGGTCGGCGCGGGCCGACCAGCTTCACCACATCGAACCGCCCGCCGCAATGCCCGGTGACGTCGACTTGGGCCAGGTGATGATGCATCTGCGCGATACCTTGCCACCCGACACCATCGTGAGCAATGGCGCGGGCAATTACACCTTGTGGGTCCAGCGATTCTGGCGGTATCGCGGCCTGCGCACCCAGCTCGCACCGACCAGCGGCACGATGGGATATGGTCTTCCGGCAGCGATTGCGGCAAAGCTGGTGCACCCCGAACGCACCGCACTTTGCTTCGCGGGCGATGGATGTTTCCTGATGAGCGGGCAGGAACTGGCGACGGCAGTGCAGTACGGTCTGAAGGTTCTCATCATCGTCGTCAACAACGGTATGTATGGCAGCATCCGCATGCATCAGGAACGGCACTACCCTGGCAATGTGTGGGGAACCGCGCTCACCAACCCTGACTTCGCCGCGCTTGCCCGATCGTATGGCGCACATGGCGAGACCGTGACACGCACCGCCGATTTTCCAGAAGCGCTGCAACGCGCCAGGGCGGCGCAAGGGCCGGCGCTCATTGAATTGCAGGTCAGCGGCGAGGCGCTCTCACCTGGAGCCACGGTGACGTCGCTACGAGCGCGAAAATAAAAGCGCGGCCGGTAACGACGCGCAGCGCGAGCCTGCCACATCCGACGGGTATGATCACTGCCGTTCCCGCCTTCAGGCTTTCCCGCTGTGTTCCACATCAACCTGCTGATCGTCTATCTCTACGTCGTGCTGCGCGTGGTGCTGCCATTGCCATGGTCCGTGCGAAAACGCGCGGCGTTGGCCATCGTGCTGCTGGTGATCTCGAAATACCACCTGCTGCAGATCTGGACCTTCGGAACGATGTACTCGCCCGAAATGCCGCGGCCCTTGGTGCTCGGCATGGGATGGCTGTTCGTCGCATTCTTCCTGATGATCATCCTGACCGCGCTGTTCGACGTCGGGCTGCTCGCTGTGTGGGCAGTCCGCAAGGGGCGCGTTGTGGCGCGAACGTCCCGCACGCGCGGCCGGTACGCGGTCATGATCGGTGCGTTGTTGCTATCGGCCATCGGCGTACAGCAGGCGCTACAAGTGCCCGACGTGCGCCGCGTGGAAGTTGCGATCCGCAACCTTCCACCGGAACTGGACGGGTTCAGGATGGTGCAACTGACCGACCTGCACCTGCAGCGGCTGATGAATGCGGAATGGGCGGCCCAGGTCGTGGCACGCACCAATGCACTGTCGCCCGACCTGGTCGTCATCACGGGTGACCTGATCGACGGGAAGGTGGATGCGCGCCGCGCGGACATTCAGCCTTTGTCGGACCTGAAGGCACGCCACGGCGTCATCACCAGCCTGGGCAATCACGAGTACTACTTCGGCGCGCCGGAATGGACGGCCGAGTTCCAGCGGCTGGGCATGCGGGTGCTCGTGAATGAACACGCGGTCATTGGCGAGCCGGGCAAGGCGCTGTACGTGGCCGCCGTGACGGACATGGTCGCGACCCGCTTCGGTCTGGACAACGCGCCCGACCTCAGCCGCGCAATGAGCGGTGTTCCTGCCGGCGCGCCCGTCGTGCTGCTGAGCCACCGCCCGGTCGACATGCTGCGCAACGCCGCCGCGGGTGTCGGTCTGCAACTTTCCGGGCACACGCACGGCGGCATGATCCGCGGTTTCGACCTGATCGTGAAGCAGGCCAACGGCGGCGTGGTGTCCGGCAGGTACGACATGGGCGGCATGACGCTGTATGTCAGCAACGGCACCGGGCTGTGGAATGGGTTTCCGGTGCGCCTGGGCGTGCCGTCCGAGATCACGGAGTTCGTGTTGCGGACGGCGCCCAGGTAGCGCGAGCCGACTTGCGCGGCCAGGACCGGATCCGCCCAGGCAGGACGTCCTTGCCGCCCAGCTGTTACCGCTCCAGCATCACGACGGCCTTGCCCACCTGTTCCCTGTTTTCGATGCGCGCGTGCGCCGCGCGGACATCGTCCAGCGTATAACGCGCGGCCACGTCGATCCGCAGCGTGCCCTCGCGCAGCGCGCCGAACACGGCATCGGCGCGGCGTTGCACGATGGCCGCGCCCCGCATGTGGTCCGCCAGCCGGGGGCGGGTCAGGAACAAGGATCCCGCTTCCCCCAGTTCGATCGGATCGAGATCCCGCACCGACCCCGACACATTGCCGTAATTGACGATCAGGCCGCTGACGCGCGCGGCCCGCATGCTGTCGCGCAGCGTGGACTTTCCAAGCGAGTCGAACACCACGTCGACGCCCTCGCCGCGCGCGGCCTCGCGGACCGTATCGGCAAAACGCCCGTCGTCATAACCCATCACGTGATCCGCGCCGCAGGCCCACGCAACGGCGCGTTTGTCGTCGGTGCTGGCAGTGGCGAACACCATGGCGCCGCGCGCCTTGGCCATCTGGATGAGGATCTGGCCAATACTGCCGGATGCCGCATGGACCAGGCACGTATTGCCTGCCTGCAGGCGCGCGACGTCTTCGACCAGGTAATGCGCGGTGCAGCCCTGGAACATGGACGCGGCGGCCAGGTCATAGGGAACGTCGGGCGCGATACGCGCGGCAGACGCCGCCGGAATCGCCGCGTACTCGGCATAGCTGCCCCACGCGATGCACCAGGCGACCCGGTCACCGACGGCCAGATGGCGCACCTCGTTGCCGATCGCAACGACCTCTCCTGCGCCTTCCATGCCCAGCGTGCACGGCAGTCGTACCGGGTAGGTCCGTGACTGGGCATACTTGCCCTGCCGCGTGTGGATGTCCATGAAGTTGATGCCGGCGCAGGCGACCCGCACCAGCACGTCGTTGGCGCCCGGTACTGGGACGGGCGCGTCGCTGCGCCATTGCAGGACCTCGGGGCCGCCGTAGGCAGCGATGGTGATGGCACGCATGGTAGTCATTCCGGTTGGATTCCATTGGCGGCGATGACGGCGCGCCATCGCTCGGATTCTGTCTTGACGAACGCCGCGAACTGCTCCGGCGACCCGCCTCCTATTTCGTTGCCCTGGGCAAGCATCTGCGCGCGGATGTCCCGATCGGCCAATGCGCGGTTAAGGGTTGCATTCAACACCTGCACGGTCGCAGGGGGCATGCCCGCCGGCCCGATCAGGCCTTGCCAGTTCTCGATATGAAAGCCTGGAAGCCCCGCTTCCGCCATCGTCGGGATCCCGGGCGCGACCGGCGATCGGTGCTCGCTGGTGATGGCCAGGGCGCGCAACCTTCCTGACTTCATGGAAGGCATGGCGGAATACATCGGCTCGAAAACGAAGTCCAGCTGATTGCCCATCAACGCCACCACGGCGGCAGCGCCACCCTTGTAGGGAATATGGACAAGGTCGGTTTTGGTCATCGATCGCAAGAGCTCGCCCGACAGATGATGCGCGCTTCCCGTGCCGCTGGACCCGTAGGACAGCCCGCCCGGCTTGCGGCGTCCGCCTTCCAGCAGATCCGCCACGGTGCGATAGCTCGATTCCGCCGGGACCATCAGCATCAGCGGTCCGCGTTCGATCAACGCAATCAGCGAGAGCTGCGTAATCGGGTCGAACGACGTTTTGCGATATAGCGCCGGGTTGACGGCAAGCGGCGCCAGGTTGCCCATGCCTATCGTGTAGCCATCGGGTTCGGCGCGCGCGACGGCATCCGTGCCGATGTTGCCATTGGCGCCCGGCCGGTTCTCGACGATCACGGGTTGTCCAAGCGCGGACGCCATGAAACGGGCCAGCTGGCGGGCGCGTTGATCGGTACTTCCCCCGGCCACATAGGCAACGATCAGGGTGATCGGCCGCGAAGGGTAGCGCCCCGGGCCGTCAGCGGACGCGGCAAGGGAAGGTGCGGCCAGGGCGGCGGCGGTTGTTTTCAGGAAGGTGCGGCGTTGCATGCATGTCTCCGTTCTTGTCAGCGGACCCTGACAATGCAAGCGCGGTGCCAGGCCAGAACCTTCCATAAGTCATTGATGAAAAAGCGTTTTTTATGTTCCGCAGACCGGCCGGTGTTTCATCTCTGGCACGGTATGTCCAAGCCTGCAACGCCGCGGTACGATGCCTGATGCACATCCCCATGACCTCCGAACCGGACCTTGCGCCGTCTGCTCCCGTCGACATATGGGGCGTCAGCGCGTTCGACCTGGCCGAACTCATTGCGCTTTCCGCGCCCGCATTTGCCGGCCGCGCACGTGTCCAGATCATTGACGACCACTTCGAGGGCGCCGCCGACAAGATCCGCCAGCGGCTGCATCATGCGCACTGCGACGTGCTGCTGAGCGCAGGCGCAAATGCCGATTACTTGCGGGCCACATTCAACCTGCCGGTCGTGACCGTACGGGTTGGCGGCTATGACGTCATGCGCGCCTTGACCCAGGCCCGCCAGTTGTCAGGACGCATGGCGCTGTTGCTGCACCGTGAGGTACCCGCCGAGATCGACGCGTTTCTGGCCACCTTCGGCATCGAGCTGGAGGTGCGCGCCTACGACACCGAATCCGAAGCCCGCCATGTCGTGAAGAAGCTTGCAAAGCAAGGCGTGCGGGTCGTTATCGGCGCAGGCCTGGCGATGCGCGTGGCGCGCGACCACGGCCTGGCAGGCGTCTTCCTCTATTCGGCCGCTTCGGTTGCGCAGGCGATCGAAGATGCCGTGCAAGGCGTCGTGGCGCGCCGCCGTGAAGCGGCGCAACAGCGCACCCTGTCGTCGGTGCTGGCCCATCTCGATGAAGGCGTCATCGCCGTCGACACTCAGGGGCGCATCACGGCCGCCAACCGTGCGGCCGATACCTTGACCGGACGCGGCCTTGGCGTTGCGCTAGGCCGTCCCCTGCGCGACGTCATTCCCCCGCTGGACCCGGCATCGCTGTTCGTCCACGGCGAGTCGCGGCGGTCGGACGTCCATCGCTTCGATCAGCAGAGCGTGGCGGTCGACGCCGTCGCCTTGTTCGACGAAGGCCGCCCCGCGGGCGTTGCCTATACCCTGCACGCCGCAACCGCCGTCGCCAGCGCGTTCCGCAAATTGCGGGCGCATGACAAGGCCCGGCCCCCGCGACGCGATACACGCTGGCGCAGATCGTGCAGGCATCGCCGCCCATGCAGGCCGTCGTCAGGCGCTGCAACACCATTGCCGCTCGCAGCGACGCCACGGTATTGATCCGTGGACCGAGCGGCGTCGGCAAGGAATTGCTGGCGCAGGGCATCCATCACGCCAGCCGGCGGCGGGCGCATGCCTTTGTCGCGGTCAACTGCGGCGCGCTGACCGACAGCCTGATCGAAAGCGAGTTCTTCGGGTATGAAGACGGTGCGTTCACCGGCGCACGCCGCAGCGGCAAGGCGGGTCTGTTCGAAGCCGCGCATCGCGGCACGCTGTTCCTTGACGAGATCGCGGAACTGCCGCTGCTGATGCAGACGCGGTTGCTGCGGGTCCTGCAGGAACGGGAGGTCACCCGCGTCGGTGCGGTGCAGCCCACCGCGGTCGACGTGCGCATCATTGCCGCGACCCATGGCGACCTGGCGGCCAAGGTGCGCGAAGGCAGCTTCAGACAGGATCTGTATTACCGCCTCGCGGTACTTCGCATCGACGTTCCGCCCCTCCGCGATCGCCCGGAAGACATCGATGCGCTGGCCCGCCACTATGTCGGCGCGGCCCTGCGTGATGCGGGCGTGGAACCGTACCTGGCATCCGTTCTGGACGTGCTTGCCGAAGGACTGGCCGGCCACACCTGGCCTGGCAACGTGCGCGAAATCGACAACGTTGCGCGGCGCATTGCGCTGGCCTGCGCCGAATTCGACCGGCCGATCAGTGCACGGGAAATGCGGTCCCTGCTGGACCTGGACCCGGACGCGGACGTGGCCGGCTCCACACCGGCCCGTGCGCTGGCCGCCTCGACCCGCGAGCAGGAACGCCGCCACGTGCGCGCCGTGGTGGCGGCCTGCGGCGGCAACCAGGCCGAAGCCGCCCGCCGCCTGGGCATCAGCCGCAGCACGCTGTGGCGCAAGCTGCAGCCAGATATCAATCCGGCTTCACATTCGCCACCTGGATGATCTTCGCGGCCTTGTCCATTTCCGACTTGATATGCGCCGCGAACTGATCGGGCGAACTCGCCACGATCAGCACACCGGCCTTGGTCAGGGTCTCTTGGATGCCAGGATCCTTCAACGCCGCAACGATCTCCGTATTGAGCTTGCTCAAGACGTCCTTGGGCATCTTGGCCGGGCCGACGAAGCCATACCACGACGTCGCCTCATATCCCGGCACGCCAGACTCGGCCACGGTCGGCACGTCCGGCAAGGACGGCAGGCGCTGCGCCGACGCCACCGCCAAGGGCAGCAGCTTGCCGCTGTTCACATGCGGCATGGCGGTAGGCAGCACGTCAAACTCCAGCACGACGCGGCCCCCCAACAAGTCGGTATAGGAGTTGGATGAGCCCTTGTACGGGACGTGCACCATGCTGATGTCCGCCATGTGCGCAAACTGTTCCATGGCCAGATGCTGCGACGATCCGCCGCCGCCCGACGCGTAGCTGATGCCGCCGGGCGATGCCTTGGCCTTCTCGACCAATTGCTTGACGTTGCGCACCTTGAGCGACGGATGCGCGATCAGGATCATCGGCGCCGACACGGCCAGGGAAATCGGCGTGAAGTCGTTGATGGTGTCATACGTCACGTTCTTGTACAGGCTGGCGTTGGCGGCATGGGTGCCGGGCGATGCAATGCCCAGGGTGTAGCCGTCAGGCGCGGCCTTGGCGACCGCGTCGGCGCCGATCATGCCGTTGGCGCCGGGGCGGTTTTCCACCACCACCGTCTGCCCCATGCGTTCCGACAGGCGCTGGCCCACGGCGCGCGCCAGCAGGTCGGTGGTGCCGCCCGCCACGTAAGGAACAATGATGCGGATGGGCTTGTTGGGATAGCCCTGCGCAAAGGCGGTCAGGGGCGTGGCCAGCGCCAGGCAGGCCGTCAGCAGAATGCGGGTGTTCATCGTCGTCTCCTCCAGGGGCCTCGTCGGGCCATTTTGGTTGGGGTGGAACAAAAAGCGTCAGGTCATGCCGGCTCACACATAGGCCGGTCCCTCGATGCCCGGATGGGCACGCAAGAAGTCTTCGTCCACGTCCACGCCCAGGCCGGGCTTGTCGCCAGGCATGACGCAGCCGTTGTCATCGAGCAGATCGGGGCGCGAGGTCAGGGCATCGCGGAACAGGTTTTCTTTCGCGACGTCGGCCTCGAAGTAACCCGGGTTGTCGATGGCGGCCAGGAAATGGATGCTGGCGGACATGTTCAGCCCGCTGGCTGACGTGTGCGGATGGATCTGCAGCTTCTCGCTGGACGCCATCGCGGCAATCCGCAGGGCTTCGGTGATCCCGCCTGTCTTGGACAGATCAGGCTGCAGCACCTGCACCGCGCCGTCGGCAATCAGGCGGTTGAATTCGAAGCGCGTGAAGTGGTTTTCCCCGGCAGCCAGCGGCACGGCGCCCAGCTGCGACGCATCCAGGTAGCTGCGGTAATCGTGCGGGGCGAACGGCTCTTCCAGCCACAACACGCCCAGCGCGTCCAGCGCCGGCATGACCTTGCGCACGTCGGCCAGCGTGTAGCCGGTGTTGGCATCGACCATGATGCCCAGGTCATCGCCACATGCTTCCCGCACGGCGGTCAGGCGTTCGATATCACGCCTGGCCGTGTCGCCAAAGCGGAGCTTGACGGTGCGATATCCCTGCGCCCGCAGGGCCTCGACCTCGTCCACCAGTTCCGACGGCGGCTGGAAGCCCAGCGAAATACCGCCCGCGTAGGCAGGCAAAGGCTTGCGGCTTCCGCCCAGCAACTTGTACAGCGGCCACCCCACGGCCTTGCCGCGGATGTCCCACAGCGCCTGGTCGATACCGCTCATGGCGAGCGCGCACGCCGTGCCCATGCCATGGCTGGCCAGCTGCCGCTGATAGATGCGCGACCAGACGCCCACCACGTCGGACGCGTCCATGCCCAGCACCAGTTGCTTCAGCGTGGTGTTGATCAGTTGAACAATGGCGCCGGGGCAGCGGCCATGGTGCGATTCGCCCCAACCCACGATGCCGCTTTCGGTGGTCACCTTCACGATCAATGCATCGCGTTTGACGGCGCGGCCGATGCCCAGGGTCACGCCCTGCTTGACCGGAAACGAGGTCGCAAACCCTTCGATGCGCGCGATCTTCAGACTGCTGTCGGCGTTGATCATGCAGCGGCCTCCTTCGCATGCTGCCGAGCCGCCGCGCCGTCCCAGGTTTCCGGATTGACGAGATGGGTGGGCCGCTCGCCGCGGATCAGCTGCACCAGTTGACGGGCTGCGCCCTCGCTCATCTTGACCGAGCTTTCTTCGGTCAGGGCCGCCACGTGCGGCGTCAGCATCGCATTGCGCGCGGTCAGCAGCGGGTGGTCGCGCCGCAGCGGCTGGTCTGCATAGACGTCGATCGCCGCGCCGGCGATGACGCCCGCATTCAAGGCCTCGGCCAACGCCAGTTCATCCACCACTTCGCCGCGCGCCGCATTGACCAGCCATGCCGACGGCTTCATGGTCTTGAGGCGATCGAGCGTGATCATGTGCCGGGTCTGGTCCGTCAGCGGGCAATGCAGCGTCACGGCGTCACTGCGCGCCAGCAGGTCTTCCAGCGGCACCGCCTCGACGTCATCGGGCAGGCCGGCGGCGTTGGGCTGATAGCCCAGCACCTTCATTCCCAGGCCGTCATGGCAGATGCGCGCCACGCGCCGGCCGATGTCGCCGACACCCACGATGCCTATCGTCTTGCCCGACCATTCGAAGGTGGCGCCGGACAAGGCCCGGGCAGTGCCCCAGTCGGTTTCGTGCAGGCTGCGGTCGATGGCGCCGAACCGACGCGCGGCATGCAGCAGGCTGCCCACCACGTACTCGGCCACGGCCTGTGCATTGGCGCCGGGCACGTTGGCCACTGGCACGCCTTGCGCGGTCGCGGCCGCCACCGGGATCATGTCCAGGCCCGTGCCGTTACGCACGATACCCTTGAGGCGGTGCGGCCGGTCCAGCAGGTCGGCCGGAAGATGGTTGCGCACCAGCAGATAGTCGGCATCGCCCACCATGCGGCGGAACGTATCCGCCTGCGTATCGGGCGCGACGATGATGTCGGCGATGCCGGCAAGCATGGCGTCGCCGGACGGGTGCATGGGCAAGGTGCAGAGCACCACGGGTCGGGTCATCGGGATCTCCTTGATGCCGGCTTATGCGACACGGTATTTGTCGAGGACGGCGCGGTCGATCTCGATGCCGAGCCCCGGCCCGGTCGGCACATGCACGATGCCGCCCACATGCGTCAGCGTGGTGCTGCTGAGTTCGTCGCGGAACGGATTGAAGGTCTGCTCGTACTCGAGCATGGGCGGCTGCGGCACCAGGCAGGGCGGGGTGTTGGGCAACGACGCCAGGAAGTGCATGGTCGCGGCCAGGCCGATGGCCGTGCCCCACGCATGCGGCACGCACTGGATCGCCTGCGCCTGCGCCAGCGCGGCGATCTTCTTGCATTCGGTAATGCCACCCGCGGCGCATACATCGGGCTGCACGATGTCCATCGCGCGCTTTTCCAGAATGCGGCGGAAGCTGAACTTGGTGAACTCGTTTTCGCCGCCGGCCACCGCCATGTCCAGTTTGCGCGAGACCTCGACATAGCCATCCAGGTCTTCGGGCGAGATCGGCTCTTCGAACCAGTGCACGCCCAGCTTTTCCAGTTCCCGGCCCAGGTTGATGGCCTGCGGCACCGTGAAGCAATGGTTGGCGTCGACCATCAATTGAATGTCGTTGCCGATCGCATCGCGCACGGCCGCGACGCGGTCGATGTCCCTGGTCTGCGACCCCAGGCCGATCTTCATCTTGATCGCTTTGAATCCCTGGTCCACATAGCCGCGCGCTTCTTCCACGGCCTGCTCGTTCAGGCGGTCCATGTCCTTGAAGTACAGGCCGGTCGCATACGCCTGCAGTTCGGTGCGGAAGGCGCCGCCGATCAGCTTGTGGATGGGCTTGCCGACCGCCTTGCCGATGATGTCCCACAACGCGATGTCCACACCGCTGATGGCCGAGATGGTCATGCCGGTCAGGCCGTAGTCCTTGACCTTGTTGTACAGCTCTTCCCAGATCACTTCGACATCGAACGGGTCGCGGCCGATCAGGCTCGCGCGCAGCACGGTGTCGACGATGGCCTTGTTGACCGCAGCCGGACCATAACAATCGCCCCAGCCAATGACGCCTTCGTCGGTCACGATCTCGACGACGAGCGCGCCCTTGGTCTTGTAGAACCAGCCGCGCGACGAGGTAAAGGGCTCATCGACATTGACCAGCAACTGGTGGGTGATGACATCGGTAATTTTCATGTGGGGCTCTCGAACAGGAAGTGCGGGTAAGGGGGATGGCGGGGTTCAGTACGCGGGGCCATCGGCCCACGGCGAAAACGGCGCGGGCACGAGGATGCGGTTTTCCTGGGTCAGCACGAAGGGCTGGACCTTGGCCGCATAGGCTTGCCAGTCGGGGTTCTGCAGCAGGGTCGCGCGGCGCGCGGCGCGGTCGGCCAGGCTTTCATACGCCCACAGGTGCACGACCTGATTCAGCGTGCCGATCTCCGTGGTGAAGTACCCGACGAGGTTGCCCAGGATGGGCCGCTGGATGGCCAGCCCTTCCGCTTCGTAGGCACGGACATAGGGCAGGGCTTTGCCGCAATGGCAGGTGTAGGTTCGTTCTTCGACGATCACGAGGTCTCCTCTCGATTACTATAGTCCTATATAGTGCTTTGGATTATAGGCTTGAGAAAACCCATGTCAATCATTCCTTCGCATCCGGTTTTGTAGAATGCAGCCCATGACCTCCGCCCCCAACTGGCTCGCGGGCCGCCTGAAGAACGACGCTGGTTCGGGCCTGCCCAAGTACTTGCAATTGCGCAAGGCCATCTCCGACGCGATCGCCGATACCACCCTGACCGAAAGCGAAAAGCTGCCGGCCGAAGAGGTGTTGGTGAAAATGAGCGGGTTCAGTCTTGGCACCGTGCAGCGCGCGCTGAGCGTGCTGGTGGATGACGGCCTGCTGACGCGCAAGCAGGGATCGGGCACCTTCGTGGCCGACAAGGAAGCGCCGATGCGCGCGCCTTTCTATCACTGCAAGTTTCTGGACGAAGCGTCGGGCGAGATCCTGCCGATCTACTCGCGCATCCTGGGCCGAAGCGTAGTCACCGGCACGGGCGCATGGAGCGACCATCTGCGGGGCGACGAACATGTGTGCATCGAACGCATGTTTTCGATCAACAACGAATTCGATGTCTACACACGTGCGTACATCGTGCGGGGCGTCTTTCCCCTGCTCGATGACTCTCCGCTGGATGCCCTGAGCGGCATCAACATCAAGGAGTTGCTGGAACGCGAATACCGGCGGCCCGCCACGCGCTTTTCCGAAAAGCTGTCGGTCAGCGCGTTTCCGCCGGCAGTGTGCAAGCTGCTGAAGCTTCCCAAGGGATCGGCGGGCGCCACCCTGGACATTTCGGCCTTCGACCGGCGCGGCGAAGCCGTCTACTTCCAGTCCTTGTCGATTCCGCCAAACCCGCGCAAGCTGGTCGTGAGCTGATCACGGGTAAACCATCACAACGAATCGAGCGCAATAATTTATAATTTTTTCATAAATTATATGAACAGAGAGTTCATATAAGCGGGTATACGGCAATACGCTCTGTCGCAGGTTATCCCGACCTGTCCACCAAGGACACCCAATGAAAACTTCACATCCTGTATCGCCGCGGACAGCATTCGCAAGTGCCATCGCACTGTCCATCGCTTCGTTGCTTGCCCTGGCTGCGCCTGCCCAGGCAGCCGACTACCCCGTCAAGCCGGTCAGGATCGTCGTGGCCTATCCCGCCGGGGGGATACCGACGTCATCGCGCGGTGGATTGCCGAAAAGCTGGCCGCCAAATGGGGTCAGCCGGTCGTCGTGGAAAACCGCGCCGGCGCGGCGGGGTCGATCGGCAGCGCGTACGTTGCCCGTGCTTCCGCGGACGGCTACACGCTGCTGGTGGCGCCCAACACCCTGGCCATCGTTCCCTATGTGCTCAAGCCTGGCAGCGGCGGCGAGTACAACGCCAAGACCGACTTCACGCCCATCTCCGAAATCGGGCGCCAATCGCTGTTCATGGTGGGCGCCGACCATGCCGGCCTGAAGTCGGTGGACCAGGTCGTGAAAGAAGCCCGCGCGGGCAAGGTCACCAGTTACGCCAGCCCGGGCAGCGGCTCGCCCATGCATATCCTGTCGGAACTGTTCGACCGGTCCGCGGGCATCAAGCTGACGCAGATCCCGTATCGAGGCAGCGCGCCCGCCATCGTCGATCTCGTCGGGGGCCAGGTGCCGGTCATGTATTCGACGATCGGCCCGCTCGCGCAGTACATGGCAACCGGCAAGGTCCGCCTGCTTGGAGTGGCCGACAAGGTGCGCTCACCCTTCGCGCCCGATGTGCCGACCTTTGCCGAGCTGGGCTACAAAGACGTGGAAGTCAGCGCCTGGCAGGCCATTCTCGGTCCGCGCGGCCTGCCGCCCGAGGTCGTCCAGAAGGTGAACCTGGCCGTCAACGACATCCTGAAAATGCCTGACGTGGCCGATCGCATGAAGGCACTGGCCATCCTGCCCACCGGCGGTACGCCGGAACAGATGGGCGCCGTCATCACCGCCGAAGACGCCCGGTACGGCAAGATCATCAAGGACTTCGGCATCCGCGCTGACTGAGCCAGTCGCTTATTGCGCGATCACGATGCCGCTGTGCTCTTCATGGCCGCCGATGCCGGTGGCCACTTCCACCAGCTTTTCCTTGCCGGTGTAGTAGCGGTCCAGCCGCCAGTCCTTCAAGACTTCCAGTGCCAGCTCGAAGGTGTCGAGCTTCATCTCATACAGCTCGTGCAAGGGAAAATCTTCATTCGACTGCAAGGCGACGGCCAGCTTGGCCAGCGTCTTGGCATCCTGCTTTTCGGGATGTTCGGAAATGTACTTCCGGGCTTTCTTGATCGCGCGCATGACAAAAATTCCTGTTCGATTGGACGGTGGTCCTCCCCGCAAATACCAGTCCCAGAAAGATGAACTTTTTATGACTTGTCATGCGGGGATCGGGCTCTATCCACTGCCGCGGCAGGCTGCCGCGACGAGGTACCGCAGAGTATCCCCAACCGTTCAAATGTCCCGTCATCCATACGGACGATGGTGGGCGCGTCAGCCTGGAACCACCTCGTATTTGTCGCGCTTCACCCCCAGCAGATTGATGCCTTCGATGCGCAGCAGCCGCGTCGGCCCCGAGCGGCTTGGGGCATGCAGGTCGCCCTCGTTGTAGACGTACGCGGTGCCGGGCGTCAGCGCATAGTTGCGGATGACAACGGCCTTGCCGGGCTGGCCGTCGTGCGCCTTTTCAAGGATGCGGTAGTCGGTCATGTCGGTCGTGCCCGATGCCTGCCCGTAGATGGCCCAGCTTGGTCCGTGATCATGCGGTGAACTGCCCTTGGCATCGTGGTAGACGTGGGCCAGCACACAGAACTTCAGATCCGGATCTTCGTACAGCAGGTGACGTTCCTTTTCCTGATCGGGGCGAATATTCCTTTCGACGAATTGCGCATCGCTCGTCGCCCGTTCCACCAGCTGCTTTACCGCTTCACGGCCGGCAGGGCCGGGATCGTGCTGCAGCGCGGCACGGCAATCGGCAATGAAGGCTTCAAGGGAATAAGGCATGGCGCGGCGTCTCCGGTAGGGGGTAAGGCGGAGAAAGGATTATCCCCCTGCCGGGCCGACCCCTACAATGGGCCCGATCACAGAGGCGGAGACACGCTTGCACCCATCCATCAACAAGGCCACCGGCATCCAGCTGGACGTCACGGCGGACCTGCACAAATGGCGCGCCTTCCTGGCCATCGCCGAGCTGGGCAGCCTGACGCGCGCCGCGCTGTATCTCGACGTGGACCAGTCGGTACTGAGCCGCCGCATCAACGCACTGGAACGCGAGTGCGGCGCGCGGCTGTTCAACCGGACCGGCCGCGGCGTCGAACTGTCGGAAGTCGGCGCGCGCATCTTCCCGAACGTCAAGCGCCTGCTGTCCGATGCGGAACAGCTTGAAGCAGACATCAAGGGCGAGTCGCGCGTGCCCACCGGGCAGGTCACCATTGCGCTGATCCCGTCGATCTCCAACCCGCTGATCCACAACCTGTTCGTGCGCATGCGGGAGCGCTTTCCGGGCATCCATCTCAAGGTGCTGGAAGGGTCCAGCGGACAGGTCGAAGAATGGCTGGCCGATGCGCGCGTCGACATTGCGATCCTGTACCGCTATGGCGCGACCTTGCCCGAAGGCGACCAGGCGCTGGCCATCGTCGACACCTATCTGATCGGCGGCAAGGGCGATCCGGTCACGCGGTCGCCGGAAGTGTCGTTCGACGTGTTCGACAAGCTGCCCTTCATTCTGCCCAGCGCGCCCAATGGCTTGCGCAATGCCCTGGACCGCGCCGCGAAAGAGCGCAAGCTGACGCTGCAGCCGCGCATGGAAGCCGATTCCCTGCCGCTGCAGAAACTGCTGGTGGCGCAGGACGGCCTGTACACGGTGCTGCCGCTGCATGCGGTGTGGAACGAGGTGTCCGAAGGCACGCTGCAGGCCGCGAAGGTGATCGGCCCGGGCATGGCGCGCACCATTTCCATGTCCCTGTCGAAGTCGAAAGGCCCGGCGCGCGCGGTGGCCGAGGTGGCTTCCGCGATCGTGGACATCGTCAACGACATGGGCCGCAGCGGGCTGTGGCACCGGCTGGATGACGTGGGGCAGATGCGTGCGGCGCCCGATGGCCCGGCGGCGACATCGGCCAAGGCGCCCGCAAAGACATCGGCGCAAAGCTGAATTGGCGCTTGCGCAATGGCCGCCAGGGCGGCCGCGCGCTACGCTAAGGACGCGGTCGCTGGCCGCGCCACCCCGGGCTTCTTGAAGCCTGTCCTTCTGACCGCTCCATTCCGTTCGTACCCATGCCATGCCTCGTATCAAGCTGCCCTCTCCCGACACCATGAACGCCGACCAGCGCGCCGTCTACGACAAGGTCGTGAACGGTCCGCGCGGGAAGATCGAGGGCCCGTTGCGCGCGGCCCTGGTCAATGCCGAACTGGCCGATTGCTGGCAGGCGATGGGCGCCCTGCTGCGCTATCGCACCTCGCTGTCGCCGCGGCATTCCGAACTCGCGATCATGGTCACGGGCCGCTATTGCCGTTCGCCCTTCGAATGGTTCGCGCATCGTCCCGCCGCGGAAAAAGCCGGGCTCGAACACGCGATCATCGAAGACCTGCTCGCGCAGCGCACGCCTGACCTGGCTGGCGCCGACCTGGCTGTGTACACCTACGCGATGGAACTCAACCAGTTCCGGTCGGTGTCGGACGCAACCCACGCGGCAGCCGTCGCGGCTCTGGGCGAACGGGGCACGGTCGAACTGACGGCGCTGGTGGGCTACTACACCCTGGTCGCCATGACCCTGAACTCGCAGGAAATCCCGTTGCCCGAAGGCGTGGCGCCGGCGTTTCCCCTGCCACAACAGGAAGAACTCAAATGACCCTGAATGTCGATGCCGACCTGCACGCGGGCGGATGGGACTGCCACACCCACGTGTTTGGTCCCTATGCCGACTTTCCGCTGGCCGAAGACCGCAGCTACACGCCGCCCGAAGCCACCCAGGATGACTACGTGGCGCACCTGGCCCGCCTGGGTCTCAGGCATGGCGTGCTGGTGCACCCCAGCGCCTATGGCGAAGACGACAGCCTGCTGCGCAACGCGCTGGCCGCGCATCCGGACTGGCGGGGTGTCATCGTCAAGCAGCGCGCCACCCGCGCCGAACTGGTCGAATTGCGCGACCTGGGCGTGCGCGCCGCGCGCTTCAGCCAGCGCAGCGGCGCCGGCGCCAATTTCGCGGGCAGCGCGTCGTTTGCCGACCTGCAGACCATGGCGCCCGACCTTGCCAACGCGGGCATGCATGCCGAACTCTGGACCGACTGCCTGACCCTGGACACGCTGGCCGACTCGATCGGCAAGCTGCCGATCCCTGTCGTGATCGACCACATGGGCGGCTTCGACGTCAAGGCGGGCATCGACGCGCCCGGCTTTCGCGCCCTGCTGTCGCTGCTGGAAAGCGGGCAGGTGTGGGTCAAGCTCTGCGCCTACCGGAACACGCTGGGCGGCTCGCTGGAGCAGGCACAGCCCTTCCAGGAGGCAATGATGGCGGCCAATCCGGATCGCCTGGTGTGGGGCAGCGACTGGCCGCACCTGCGCGTCGAACCCGCGCCCGATGCCGCCGAATTGCTCGCGGCCTTCCGCCGCTGGGCGGGCAGCGACGAGCGCGTGCGCGCCGTGCTGATCGACAACCCGGCCCGCCTGTACGCGTGAGCCCAGACCAGCGCGCCTGACGCTACCCCGGCCCGGCCGGATTGCCTTGTCCGGCCAGGCTGCCCCGCCCTTTCGGCATATCTGCTTTGCTCTCCCGGCGGCTGGCTTGGCGGCCAGCTTCTGCCACCATGACGGAAAACGCGTGACCGCAAGCGTGTCCCCCACGCCGGCCGCGATACAACATCGTCGGGAGACAGCATTGACCAATACCACACGCCGTACCCTCGTCCTGGGCGCGCTCGCGCTGCCCTTCGCATCGCTGTCCACCCGCGCCCTGGCGCAGGCGGGCTGGCCTGACCGCCCCTTGCGCATCATCGTGCCCCTGGCGCCGGGCGGGTCGGCCGACGCGGTGTGCCGCCTGCTCAGCAATGGGCTGGGCCAGGTACTCGGGCAGACGGTCGTCGTGGAAAACAAGCCGGGCGCCGGCGGCATTACCGGCCTGTCGGAAGTCGCGCGCGCCAAGCCCGATGGCTACACCCTGGGCTACTCGCTGGCCGGCGCGTTGACGGTCGCCCCGCACATCGCCACGCGTATGCCTTACCAGATGAGCGACCTGACACCCGTGTCGCAGGTCGTGGCCGTGCCCGAAATCATCGTGGTCAATCCCAAGCTGGGCGTGAAGACGCTGCAGGAACTGATCGCGTATGCACGCGCCAATCCGGGCAAGGTCAACTTCGGGTCGGCCGGCAATGCCACCATCCCGCATCTGGGCGGAGAACTGTTCAAGCGCACCGCCAACATCGACATCGTCCACATTCCCTACCGCGGTTCAGGCCCGGCTCTGAACGACCTGCTGGCCGGCCAGGTGCAGATGATGGTGTCCGACATCACCCTGGTCCGCTCGCACATCGAAGCCGGCCGCCTGATCGGCCTGGCCGTGGCGGGCCCGGCCCGGGTGTCCGAATTGCCCAAGGTGCCCACCACCGCCGAAGCCGGCGTACCGGGCATGGTCGTGTCGAACTGGCATGGCATCGTCGGACCGGCCGGCATGCCGCCCGCCTTGCTGCAGACGCTGCACGCCGCGATCCGCAAGGCCATCGACATGCCCGAGATCAAACAGCGCCTGGAGAAGGAAGGCGCCGATGCCGTGGCCAGTTCGTCGGCCGAATTCGGCACCTTCCTGGCCAAGGAAAGCAGCGTGTGGGGCGGCCTGACCAAGGAACTGGGCATCAAGTGGGATTGAAGCCGGTGGCGGCCATGAATAGTGTGCAAGCGATTGGCGCGGCACCTGACACTGCTTCCGTATCCGATGCAGCCCCTGCGGTTACGTCCGCCGGGCACGATGCACGACCGGGCACACGACACCCGATCACCCGCCACAGGGTGACCCACGGCGATGTTTGCATTGCCGTCGCGGCCTGCGGCACCGGCCCGGCCATCGTGCTGCTGCCATCCCTGGGACGAGACGTCGAAGACTTCTTTCCCCTTGCCCCCTGCTGGCCGCGCGCGGCTATCGCGCCGTCATGCCCAGCCCACGGGGCATGGGCGCAAGCACCGGGCCGTTGACCGGCATCACCCTGCATGACTTTGCGCATGACATTGCCGCCGTCATCGCGCACGAAGGCCCGCGGCCTGCGCTGGTGGCGGGACATGCCTTCGGCAACTGGGTCGCGCGCAACACCGCGATCGATCACCCGGACCGCGTTGCGGGCGTGGCCGTCCTGGCCGCGGCGCACAAGGACTTTCCACGCGAACTGCGTGCCCATATCGATGGCGCGATGGACGTCACGGTCGACCGCGACCAGCGCCTGGCGCACCTGCGCGCTGCTTTCTTTTCGGCGGGGGTGATCCGTCGCCATGGCTGGACGGCTGGCACCCCGATGTGGCCCGCGCGCAGCGCGCCGCGTCCGCCGCCACCCCCGTGGCCGGCTGGTGGAAAGCCGGCAACGTGCCCGTACTGGACGTGCAGGCCGCCAATGACCCGTTCGCGCCAGCCAGTGGCGCGCATCTGCTTCGCGAAGAACTGGGCGCCGACCGCGTGACCGTGCGCGTGGTGGGACCGGCGGGCCATGCCCTGCTGCCCGACCAGCCTGTCGCGGTGGCCGATGCCCTGGCGGACTTTGCCGACACGATCCTGCCACGGTTCGCATAGGTTGCTGACGATCCCCGCGGACAACACATTCAATCAGAAAGAGAGACACGCATGTCCAAGACCATCGCTTCCCCACGCCGCCGCAGCGTTGCCGTCAGCCTGACCGCTGGCCTGGTCGCCTCCGGCTTCATCAGCATGCTGACGGTCGCGGCCAGCACCGCGCATGCCGCCTATCCGGAACGCGCCGTCCGCCTGATCGTGCCCTTCCCCGCCGGTGGCGCGGCCGACATGATGGCGCGCAGCCTGGCGCAAAAGCTGTCCGAACAGCTGGGCCAACAAGTTGTCGTCGACAACCGGGGCGGCGCCGGCGGCACCACCGCGGCCGAAGCCGCCACCGCAGCCAATCCCGACGGCTACACCCTGTTCTTCGGCACCATGGGCACCCAGGCCATCAACCCGGCCCTGTACCCCAAGCTGCGCTACGACCCGGTCAAGGACTTCGAATACGTCAGCCTGACCCACACCACGCCGCGCGTGCTGGTCGTGCACCCGTCGGTCGATGCAAAATCGGTGCAGGAACTGATCGTCCTGGCCAAGAAAAACCCCGGCAAGCTGACCTACGGGTCCGCCGGCAATGGCAGTTCCAGCCACCTGTCGGGCGCCCTGTTCGCATCCATGGCGGGCGTGGAAATGCTGCACATTCCGTACAAGGGCAGCGCACCGCTGCTCAATGACCTGATCGCCGGCCGCCTGTCGATGACCTTCGATTCGTACGCCGTTTATGGCGAGCACATCAAGAGCGGCAAGGTCCGGCCCCTGGGCGTCACCAGCATCACCCGCATCACTAGCGCGCCGGACATCCCCACGATTTCGGAATCAGGCCTGAAGGGCTACGACGTGTCGAACTGGCTGGGCCTGCTTGCCCCAAAGGGCACGTCACCCGAGGTCGTTGCCCGCCTGAATACCGCCGTGGTCAAGGCCGCGTCGGACAAGGCCATGCGCGATCACCTGGCCGCCAGCGGCATCGAGACCACGTCCAGCACGCCCGAGGCGTTCAAGGCGCTGGTGGTGAAAGAGATTCCGAAGTGGGCGGAGGTGGTGAAGAAGTCGGGCGCGACGGTGGATTGAGGCGAAGCATGGGCATCATTCGCCCATTGAGGCCCTCGACCAGATGCAGGGTCAGCACACTGCACAGTTAAGATGCTCGCATCGATGATGCGTTTCAACCTCATATGCCCGTGCCGCCGCCGTCCCCCATAAAAAAGCGAGACAGGTCGTCCCAGCCATCGACACCCGAAGCGGTCTTGCGCCGCGTCAAGCTCCGCCATCTGGACTGCATGCTGGAGGTGTATAAGACGGGAAGCCTTCGCGAGGCTGCGCAAAACCTTTCCGTCACCGAATCGGCCGCCTCCAAGACGCTCAAAGAGCTGGAAACCGAACTCGGTGTAGTACTTTTCTCAGGTCCAAGCTTGGCACAACGCCAACCGAGGCTGGAAAACGCTTTGCCAGTTACGCCGCGAACGCAGTCGAGTCATTACGCGTCGGCGCTTCGATGGCTCGCGGCGACGTCCTGTCAGAGCAGTTGGCCCTCCGTGTCGGTGCCATGCCTGTATTCGCCGCTGCATTACTTCCTGCAGTGATCGAGGCCTTCAGTCAGCCTTCATCACGCGCCGCGATTGAAATCGTATCCGGCTCCAAGTCGACGCTACTTGACTCGTTGCGTAGCGAAAGCCTGGACGTGGTGTTGGGGCGGCTTCCCCTGCATCAGATATGTCGGGATTGACGTTTGAACAGTTGTTGGTCGACAGGTACGTCCTGGTGGCTCGGCCTGCTCACCCGGCTGCAACAGGCCATGCAAAGCGGTTAGCTGAGCTTTCAGGCTATCCCCTGGTGCTTCCTTCTCGTGAAACCGTGACCTGGTCCGAGATCGAACGCCTGTACGTGTCGCATGGGGCGAGAATGGCCAGCGCGCGTATCGAAACGACTTACCTTGAAATCAGCCGCACACACACCTTGCGAACCGATGCGCTTTGGTTTGCATCCACCCTGCATGTGCAAGCAGACCTTGCCCAAGGCGCGCTTGTTCAGTTGCCGGTGGACTGTTCAATGCTGGAATCTCCTCTTGGCATCATCAGCAAACCGGAACGCTCATTCCGTCCGATGTGCCGTCGGTTCCTCGATATCCTGCGACAAACACTCCGTCCGGACCAACGCAAATTTACTTGAACAAAGCGGCAACTGAAAGGCGAAACATTCGTTTTACGCCTGTAAGTCGCTGCCCTTACGCTCCGTGTCAATGACAACACGAAGGGCTGCTGAGCAGACCCCTTCACATCGGAGACATGCATGAAATCGCTCATGATCGTTGCGGCGCTTGCGGGCGTTGCCATAGCGCAGGCGAGCCGGGCAGACACAGTACAGGCCATCGTTCCCTTCCCGGCAGGCGGTCCGCTGGATCTGGTCGCTCGAATCATCACTGCGAAAATGCAGCAGGGAACCTCTGATGTGTTCGTCGTCGACAACCGTGGAGGTGCAAACGGGATGATTGGCGCAAAGGCCGCCGGACTGGGCGAAGCGAACGGGAAGAACCTGTTGTTTGCCGACGGTGCCATGGTCACCGTCAATCCAAAGCTGTATCCCAAAGATGCCAGTTTCGACGTCGAAAAAGACTTGCGTGTCGTCGCCAGCGTCGCATTGCAACCCGCCGTTCTGGTGGTCAATCCCGCGATTACGCCGACGGACGTGAAGGGGTTCATTGAATACGGCCGCAAGAGCCCGATCAACTATGCATCAGGCGGCATCGGCTCTCAAGGCCACCTGACGATGGCGTCATTTGCCAACGCAACCAAGCTCGAAATGACCCATGTGCCTTACAAGGGTGGAGCTCCTGCAATGAATGACTTGGTAGGGGGCCAGATACCCGCGGCGTTCGTCGGTGTCGCCGGGGCCATAGGATTCATCAAGAGCGGTCGGTTGCGCGCCCTTGCCGTATCCAGCGACCGGCGCGTGCCCATCCTGCCGGATGTTCCTACCGTCACTGAATCGGGCGTTCCAGGCTTCTCGGAACAAGGCGCGTATTTCGTGATGGTGCCCGCCAGGACGCCTGACGCGGTAGTTCAGGCGCTCGCCACGAAGGTTATGGCGGCGGCGGCGGACAAGGACGTGCAAGACAAGCTCAAAGCGCTGGGTCTGACGCCCAGCGCAATGGACACCGATGCCGCTGCAAAATGGCTCGCTTCCGAAAAAGTGCGGATGGCAAAGTTGATTGCCGCAAACAACGTCCGGGCGGAATGACTGTGCAGACAGGGGCCGGGTCTGCGCCTTTCAGGGTTGCCATTGTTGCGCCGAGTCACTGGCACTATCCCATGTACTTGCCGGGGCTGCGCGACGCGTCAATCCGTGTCGTTGGAATCGTGGATCCGATGCCGTTGCAGGCGGACCAGGTTGCGGCCGATTTTGACTGTCCGGTGTTCCAAGACGTCGGTGCCCTCGTTCGATACGCTGCGCCCGACTTCGTCTTTGCTTTTGGGGCGCATGCGGACATGCCTTCGCTGGCCCTTGATCTGCTGAGACGACGCATCCCTTTTTCAATCGAGAAACCTTGTGGCGTCAGACGTAGCGACGTTGCAGCGGTGCGAGATGTCGCCGAGGCGATGAATGTCTTCGTCTCCGTCCCTTTCCACTATCGGCTGAGCGACCTCAGAAACGCCTTGGCCGGGTGCATTGCGCTTCCTTCACGCGATTTCACGCACTTCCGGTTCCGGGTCAATGCCGGATCACCTCTGCGATTCGAGCAATCGTCGCCCTGGTTGATCGATCCAGCACGCGCGGGCGGCGGATGCATGATGAATCTTGCGCACCATCCGATCGACTTCCTGTTGCAAGCCACTGGAGCGGAAGTCCGGCATGTCGGCGCAGCGCTTTCAAGCAAGTCGCTTGGATTGCCTGTGGAGGACCACGCAGTACTGACACTGACGCTAAGCGATGGGACTACCGCAAGCATCGAAACCGGGTACACACAGCCACAGACCGCTGCAGAGTACATGGCATTTGACGTCGAAATTGCTCATCGGCAATTCAGTGCAAAGCGCGAGGCCGAGGCGTTCACGATCACCAACGTCGAGACAGGGTGCACGAGCCATCGCGCGACATGCTGGAGCTTCAAGGACTACTTTGCGGACTATGTACGGGAGACCGTTGCACGAGCCCGAAACGGGATGCCCCCTGTTGCGGGCTTGCGAGACCTTGAACGCACAATGGACGTCATCATGCAGGCGTACGCATCGGCAGGCGCAAGCGCCACACGCTGATACTCGGCAGGCGCATTACCTATTCATCAGGACAACGACATGACCACTCACACTCCAACATGCCTGGTCACCGGCGGCAGCGGCGCCATCGGCGGCGCGGTAGTTCGCATGCTCGCCGCACGCGGCCACGAAGTCATCAATCTGTCCCTGGAAGAGCCGCAAGACGATCTTCCGGCGACGACCTACTGCGCAGACCTGACCGATCGGCAGGCAACTGCCGACGTACTTGCACGTATCATTGCTTCGCATGACGTGCGCATGCTGGTCAACAACGCAGGCTTTACTTATGTGACCAACCTGGAATCACTGGACCTGGATCGCATGCAGGCCATGATCGAAATCCATTTGCGCGCTGCCGCTCAATGCATTCAGGCGGTGGTCCCTGGCATGAAGCAAGCGGGCTACGGTCGCATAGTCAGCATCGGCAGTCGCATGATGCTCGGCCGTTCGGGCCGTACCGTCTATGGAATGGTGAAGGCCGGCCTGCTTGGCATGTCCCGCAGCCTCGCCTTGGAACTGGCCCCATGCGGCATTACCGTGAACATGGTCAGTCCGGGACCGATCGAAACCGAGTTGTTCAGACTGAATCATCCTCCAGGTGCGGCGCAAACCAATGCGGTCCTTGCGGGATTGCCGGTAGGTCGCATTGGTCTGCCTGAAGACGTTTCGAATGCCGTGGGCTTTTTCATGTCCGATGCGTCTGGCTTCGTCACTGGCCAGAATCTGTTTGTCTGCGGTGGTGGTAGTGTCGGATCGGCACCGGCCTGACCGCCCAAGCGACACACCCGGCGGCTTGCCTGACTACCGCCCCTCGAACTTCGGCTTCCGCTTTTCCATGAACGCCCGCATGCCTTCCTTCTGATCGTCACTATCGAACAGGCGTTCAAACGCGCGCCTCTCCAGCGCCAGCCCGGCATCCAGACTGGCATCACCGCCAAACCGCACCACTTCGCGAATCGCCCTGACCGCCAGCGGGGGCGCGTCGGCAATCTGCGCGGCCACGGCGACCGCGCGCTCCAGCGCCTTGCCGTCCGGAACCAGATCGCTTACCAGGTTCGCGGCATGGAAAGCGGAGGCCGGAATGCGTTCCCCGGTCAGCGTCCACAGCAAGGTCTTGTACGACCCTGCCGCGCGCAACAGCCGCTGCGTGCCGCCGGCGCCCGGCATGATGCCCACGCGGATCTCGGGCTGACCGAAGCTTGCGCCTTCGGCCGCAATCACGATGTCGCAGGCCAGCGCGAGTTCGCAGCCGCCGCCCAGGGCATAGCCCTCGACGGCAGCGATCACCGGTTTGCTCAATCCCTTCAGTACACGGAAGACTTGGTCGGTCTCGAGCAGGACATGATCGGTGGGCCGCATGTCCGACATCTCGACGATATCCGTGCCCGCCACGAAAAATCCGCCCGCGCCGGTCAGCACCAGGCAGGCGACCTGGTCATCGGCTTCGAAGTGCTGGAAGGCGGCGACCAGTTCCTGCTTCACCTGCAGGTTGAGCGCGTTCTTGCGGTCGGGCCGATCGATGGTGACGATGCCCACCCTGCCCTGCTTCTCGGTGCGCACCAATGGCAATGACGTCGTCATGGCGTCATTCGCCCAGGTCGGGCGAGGTGTCGCGATACGAATCCCGCGCCTCGACCGTGGCGAACCACGCCGCCAGCCTGGGCGCGCGGTCGCGCCAGCCGAAGGCATCGAAGCGGAAGTCCAGGTAGCCCAACGCACACGCCACGGCAACATGGCCGATGGCGAAGGGCGTTGAAGCCAGGGCCTCGGCTTCGTTGTCGAGCAGCGCCAGCGCGGCGATGGTCTTGGTTTCGAAGGCCGCGATCAGCACGTCGGAACGGGACGCGTCGCTGCGTTCGCGTTCGTTGCGCCACAGGATCTCGGCGTCGAGCATGCCGTCGCCCAGGGCCTGCCAGCGCAGCGCGGGCCATTGGCGTCGCCCGACGGAAAGAAGGTGCCGCCTGCCGTGTCGTTCAGGTATTCGCAGATCACGACGGAGTCGAACAAGGTGGACCCGTCATCGAGCACCAGCGTGGGGATCTTGCTGAGCGGGTTGTCGCGCATCAGTGCTTCGTTGGGCTTGAGCATCGCGGCGACCGAACGCACCTTCTCGAACGTGTCGAGCTGGCCGGTTTCCTGCGCCACGATCATGACCTTGCGCACGTAGGGCGACTTGGGCGACCAATGCAGTTTCATCGGGGTGTCTCCGGGCCGCACCGTTGCCGGCGGGCCATCTTGGAATGGGAACGTCAGGGAGTGGGAAGGCCTGGGCGCGGCAAGTTCAACCGGCGTTATCAGCGTCCCGTGAATACCGGCGCGCGCTTCTCAACGACCGAACGCGTCGCTTCACGCGCATCTTCGGTCATCATCAAGCGGGTGCTGTATTGCTGTTCGAGTTCATAGCCCTCGTCCACCGGCATGGTTTCGATGCGGTTCAGCGCTTCCTTCATCAGACGCAAGCCGATCGGGCTCTTCTTGGCGATGATGCCCGCCAGATCCATCGCGGTCGGCATCAGGCGGCGCGGCGTCACGACCTGTTCCACCATGCCCACGCGATGCGCTTCCCAGGCGCTGATCGGCTCGCCCGTAAAGGCCATCAGGCGCAGTGTGCCCTGCGGCACCAGGCGCCCCGTATGCGCGCCGCCGCCGCAGCGGCCAACGTTGATTTCGGGCATCGCGAAGGTGGCCTTCTCGGACGCGATGCGGATGTCGCTGGCGCCGGCCAGCACGCAGCCCGCGCCCAGCGCCGGACCGTTGACGGCCGCAATCACCGGCACCTTGCAATGCCGGATCGCCTTGAACGTGGCGCGCACGATGCTGGCGCGATGCGGGTCTTCTTCCGGCGTGGCGGCCAGGAATTCCTGCAGGTCCAGGCCGGCGCAGAATGCCTTGGTGCCCTTGGCGGTGAAGACCACCACGTTGACGTCGTCCATCGTGCTGATCTCGTCGAACACGCGCGTGATCTCGGCGTAGCGGGCCAGCGTCAGCACGTTGACGGGGGGATAGTCGAGCGTGACGGTGGCAATACGTTGGGCTTTCTCGACGATGATGCCGTCCATGGGGTCTTCCTGTCTCGATGTCGTTATAGAGGGATGGGGTGGTAGCCGGATCAGATCGCGCCCGATGCGCGCAAGGCGGCAATGCCGTCGTCGTCGTAGCCCAGATCGCGCAGGATCTTGTCAGCATGCTGACCAAGCAGCGGCGGCGGCATCTCGTACTGGATCGGCGCGTCGCTGAAGCGGATCGGGTTGGCCACCTGCGGCACGTCGCGGCCCGACGGATGCGGCAGATGCATCAGCATGCCGCGATCGCGCACCTGCGGGTCCTCGAACACTTCGGGCACGGTGTTGATCGGGCCGCAGGGGACGCCTACGCGGTCCAGCGCAGCCGTCAGTTCGGCACGAGAATAGCCCGAGAAGGCTTCGTCCAGCATCGCCTTCAGTACACCGATATTCCGCACCCGTTGCGCGTTGGTGGCAAAGCGCTCGTCGCGCGCCCAGTCCGGCTGGCCCAGCACGTCGCACAGGCGCGCGAACTGGCCATCGTTGCCAACGACCAGGATCACGTTGCCGTCATTGCACCGGAAGACGTCCTGCGGCTGGATGTTGGGATGCGCATTGCCGTTGCGCTGCGGCACCTTGTCGGACACCAGGTAGTTCATGGCCTGGTTGGCCAGGGTGGCGACCTGGACGTCCAGCATGCCGATGTCGATGGTCTCGCCCTGCCCGGTCTGGTCGCGCCGCGCCACCGCGGCCAGCACGGCCACCGCCGTGTACATGCCCGTCATCAGGTCGACGATGGGCACGCCCACCTTCTGCGGACCGCCGCCGGGCAGGCCATCGCGCTCGCCGGTCACGCTCATCAAACCGCCCATGGCCTGGATCAGGAAGTCATAGGCAGGCTGATCGCGGCGCGGGCCGGTCTGGCCGAATCCCGTCACCGAGCAATAGATCAGCTTGGGATTGATCGCCCGCAACGATGCGGCATCCAGGCCATAGCGCGCCAGGGTGCCGGCCTTGAAGTTTTCGAGCACGATGTCGGCATTGGCCGCCAGTTCGCGCACGACCTTCTGGCCGTCGGGATGGTCCAGGCTGACGGTGATCGACTGCTTGCCGCGGTTGACGGCCAGGTAGTAGCCGGCCTCGGCGGTATCGCGGCCCTCGGCATCCTTCAGGAACGGCGGCCCCCAGGACCGCGTGTCGTCGCCCGCGCCGGGGCGTTCGACCTTGATCACCTCGGCGCCCAGATCGGCAAGCAATTGGCCTGCCCACGGCGCGGCAAGGATACGACTCAGATCGAGCACCTTCAGGTGCGACAGTGGCCCACGACCGGCATTCATTGGACGATGTCTCCGGCGGCAGTCGGTGCTGCCGCGATGATAGGGGGCGATGGCGCCCGGTTCACTCGAAGTGTGCAAGTCGGGGCTTCCGAAAGGCAGTCCGGGCCGGATCAAACCTGCTATGCAAAGTCTGGCCGAACCCGCGCCAACCCGCGTGGGCGCTGGAAAACCCCAGGATTGACAGATTGTCGACAATCCTAAAAACTGGGTTCAAGAACGCGCGGAATGGGGACTTCCCGTGACCGTGCGTCACCGCCCTGTCAGGCCGGCATGTCTGCATAGGGCCGCAGTTACAAGGAGACAAGCCATGTCGACGACCCCTTCCGGCCGCCCTCTTGAAGGTCCCGAAGTCTGGAGTGGCGCCAGCCTGCGCGACCGCACCGACTGGATCACTTACCTTACCCCGCCCGAGATCGCCGAACTGGCCGGTGCGGTGGCCGCCTTGAAAGCGGCGGGCACGCCCGATATGGGATTCGACGCCAGCGACTTCCGTATTCCTTTGGTGGCGCAGCGCCTGGCCCAGGTGCGCGACACCCTGGAAGGTGGCCGTGGCTTCGCGCTGTTGCGTGGCCTGCCCATGGCGGACTATTCCGACGCCGATGCCCGGCTGCTGTTCTGGGGACTGGCGCAGCACCTGGGCGACCCGCAGGGGCAGGACGGAGCCGGCAACCGGTTGCACAGCGTGACCAACACCGGCATGCGCGTCGAACCCGGCAATTCGGTCCGCAGCTTCCAGACCGATGACGAGCTGACCTTCCACAACGACGGCGGCGATGCGTTCATGCTGCTCTGTTTGCGGCCCGCCAAGTCGGGCGGCATGAGCAAGCTGGTCAGCGTCGCGCATCTGTACAACGAAGTCCTGCGCCGCCGTCCGGACCTGATCGCAACGCTGCAGGAACCCTTCCACTTCGATACGCGCGGCCAGCATCCCACCGGCCTGAAGATCCAGTCGGTGCCGATCCTGAACTTCCATGCAGGCCGGCTGAGCGCCCTGTACAAACGCCGCTATCTGCGGCTGGCGCAGGAAAATCCCGACGTGCCGCGCCTGACCCAGGCGCAGCAGGACGCCATCGACCTGATCGAAAGCCTATGCAACGATCCCGATGTGCAGCTCAATTTCTACATGGAAGCGGGCGACATCCAGATCGCCAACAACTATTCGGTGCTGCACGCGCGTAGCAAATACGAAGACGTGGACGATCCAGCGCGGCGGCGGCATTTGCTGCGGGCCTGGCTGACCTTGCCGAACGGACGGCCGCTGCCCGAAGCGTTCGGCCTGACGCGGGAATTTTCACAGTCCTACGCCAGCCGTCATGGCGACGCGCAGCCTGCCTGACGGAACGGACGCGGTGCCTGTGCCGGCGCGTCTGCCCGGCCTGCGTGCCGATGTGAGCCGCATGCCCCCTCCCCTTCGCTGCCTTTCTGGAAATCGACCATGCTCAAACGCGCGTTTTCGCTGGTGCCTGGCCTTTGCCTGACGATCGCCTTGACCCTGGGCCTGACCGCAGGCCTGACACCGGCGCCCGCACGTGCGGCCGACGCCTATCCCGACCGGCCCGTGCGTCTTGTGGTGCCTTATACCCCCGGCGGCAACACCGACCTGCTGGCCCGCATCATTGCGCAGAAGCTGGGCGAGGCCTGGAAGCAGTCGGTGGTGGTCGAAAACCGTGCCGGCGCGGCGGGCACGATCGGCGTGGACCTGGTCGCCAAATCGAAACCCGACGGCTACACCATCGTACTGGGCACCTTCGGCAACATCCTGACCGCGCCGGGGCTGTACAAGAACCTGCCCTATGACGCCGTCAAAGACCTGGCGCCGATCATCCTGCTGGCCGAGCCTGCCACCGCACTGGTCGTGCATCCGGGCGTGCCGGCCAATTCCGTGACGGAACTGATCGCCTACGCCAAGGCGCACCCGGGCGCGCTCAACTACGGGTCCTCGGGCAGCGGGTCGTCCAACCATCTGTTTGGCGCCTTGTTCGCGTCCATGGCCAACGTGAAGATGACCCATGTGCCCTACAAGGGCAGCGGCCCGGCCGTCAACGATCTGGTGGGCGGCATGATCCAGGTGTCCTTCGCCCCGTTTCCGCTGGTGCTGGAACAGATCAAGGCCGGCAAGCTGAAGGCGCTGGCAGTCACGGGCGCGACCCGTTCGCCTGCCCTGCCCCAGGTGCCCACCGTGGCGGAAGCGGGCCTGAAGGGGTACGAAGCCATCGGCTGGTTTGCATTGATGGCGCCAGCGGGTACTCCCCGCTCGATTTTGAGCAAGCTCAACACCGAAGTCGACCGTATCCTGAAGACGCCCGAAGTGCGCGCCAGCCTGGCCGCCGAAGGCGCCGATCCCGTCGGCGGCAGCATTGACGATGCGGCCAGGTCGATTACCGAAGGCGTGCGCAAATGGGGCACACTGGTTCAGCAACTCGACATCACGCTCTGACTACGCGAACCCGGATTGCCGCCATGGCCACGCTGCGCTCCGCCTTGCCGATGCCCGTCTCGACCCAGTCCCTGGTCGAGCAGATCGCCGCGCGCCTGGCGGATGACATCGTTACGGGGGTCTACCTGCCGGGCGAACGACTCAAGGAGCAGGACATTGCCGCGCGCTTCGGCACCAGCCGCGCGCCCTTGCGCGAAGCCTTCCGCCTGCTCGAGCGAGACGGCCTGATCCGCATGATGCCGTGGCGCGGCGTATGCGTGGCCGACTACACGCGCGACGAAATCCGCGAACTGTTCGAGATCCGCGCCGACCTGCTCGCCATGTGCGTGCAGCGCATCGTTGCCCGAGGCGACCCCGCGCAGCTGCAGGCGGTGCGCGCCGCCATCGATGGCCTGTCGGCGCTGACCGAAGCCGGCGGCGACGAACGCGAGTACAAGCAGGCCACGGCCGCCTTGAGCGCGATGCTGTCCGAGATGACCGGCAACCGCTATCTGCATCGCCTGGTGACCGACTTTCGGCAACGGCTGCTTTGGTATTACTGCTTTCTTGGCCAGTCGACGATCGAGCGGCGACGGGAATCCAACCGCCTGTGGAGCGACATGGTGGCGGCCATGGAACGGGGAGATGCGTGGGGCGCCGCTGCTGCCGCGCAGCGCGTAACGATGGCCACCGCGGCTTTTGCCTTGCAGCTTGCCGATGCGCGCGCGGCGCAACCATCGGTGGCCTGAGCATGACCGCCTCGTCCTCCAGCATGCACCCGGCGGCCGGCGCCGATCGCGCACACGATCATTCCGCACCCGATCGACAGGTGTCCGATCAGCCCGCGAGCGATCTCCTTGCGCCCGACCTCGCTGCGAACGCCCAGACTGCCGCGGACGCCGCCGCGCGTCCAGCGTGGCAGCGTTGCTTCCTTGCCCTCGCCCCCGACCTGCCCACGCGGACCCTGCTGTCGGGCTTCCGCACGCCGGCCCAGGCGCGAGCCACCCTGTTCGATGATTTGCATCTGACGCTGGCCTTCCTGGGAGGACTGACGCAGGCGCAGGCCGATTACCTGGCTGCTGCCCTGGCCGCGCTTGCCATCGACCTGCCTGCCTTGCCGTTCGACGGGCTGGAACGCTGGCCCGAGGGCGAAGCGCCGCGCGTCCTGGTCGCCACCTATCGGGTTCCGCCCCCGCTGGCCGAACTGGTTGAGAATGTCCAGCAACTGGTGTCGGGCGCGGGGTTGCCGATCGACTCGCGGCCGTTCCGTGCGCACATCACGATGGCACGGTATGCACGACGGCGTGCGACGGTGACGCTCGATGTCGCCGGTATCCCGACGCAGATATCCGATCCTCCGATGGGTCCCCCGCCCGCCTGCCGGCTGCCGGCCGCGCGCTTTACGCAGCTGGCGTTGTACACGCGGTCAGACGCGCCAGGCGGGCCGCGCTATCGCATGCTGGCACACGTGCCGTTGAAGGCCGCGACGCCCTGACGCCGCGGCAGCACCGCAGCACCGTCATCACAGCATCGCCGTCAGCATCCGCCGGCCGCGCTGCACTTCGGGCAACAAGGTGTCGATCATGGCCGCCAGCGTAAAGCGCGACGTGGAGGCCACGATGCTCATGGCCGCGACGGTGCGCCCATGCATGTCGTGCACGGGGACCGCGATCGACCGCAAACCCAATTCCAGTTCCTCGTCGCTGACCGCGTAGCCATCGCGCCGGACATCCTCCAGCAAGGCCAGCAACTCGGGCACGTCGATGCGGGTACGCGGTGTCAGCGGCCGCCGCGCCATCCGAAGCAGGATGCGCTCGGCCTCGTCCGGCGCCAGCGCGGCCAGCAACACCCTGCCCGTCGCGGCGCCATGCACCGGCAGGCGGGATCCCATGCCCAGTCCATGCGACAGGCTGCGCCGTGTGGCGGCACGCGCCACGAACACCACGTTCGTCCCATCGAGCACCGCCAGCGAACTCGATTCCTGCGTGCGTTCGCTGATCGCCTCGAGCACCGGCTGCACCAGCTTGGGCAACGGGCTGGAGGTGACATAGGCATGGCCCAGGCGCAGCACGCGCGGCGCAAGGCGAAACGTCTTGCCATCGGATTCGACATATCCCAGCCGCTGCAGCGTCAACAAGGATCGCCGTGTGGTCGCGCGCGGATGTCCCGTGATGTCCGCCGCTTCGCTTAGCGTCAGCGGACCGTTGCGGATGCCAAAGGCTTCGATCACCGCCAGGCCCTTTTCGAGGCCAGCCACGTATTCCTTGTCTTCCTTGCTGCGAACCTCTTCGGCCATCTCTCACCCCGGCATTTGTTCGTTTTGCGAACATAGTAGCCGCTTCCGTTGACCTCGAAAATGCGACGAACTAGTGTTCGCTTTGCGACAAGCTGTTCGATAAAACAAGATGCGGCGCCGGTGGCGCTGCGCGAATCTGAGGAGACCCGGATGAGACACCCCCTGCTGACCGCCTGTTCGGCGGCTCTTGCCTGTACGTTCGCCGTTGTCGCGCCAATGGCCGGCGCCGCGGACTTTCCCACCAAACCGATCCGCATCGTCGTACCGTATTCGGCCGGTGGCACCGCCGACGTGCTGCCGCGGATCATCGGCGAAAAGTTGACCGCCATGTGGGGCCAGCCGGTCATCATCGACAACCGTCCGGGGGCAGGGGGCAACATCGGCGCCGACATGGTTGCCAAGGCCGCGCCCGATGGCTACACGTTGATGGCCACGCCGCCCGCGCCACTTGCGATCAATCGCTACCTGTACAAGAGCCTGCCGTTCGAACCCGAGGCCTTTGTGCCGGTGACCATCCTGGCCAAGGTGCCCAACGTACTTGCCGTGC
Organism: Pigmentiphaga litoralis; assembly: GCF_048632615.1. Taxonomy (GTDB): domain Bacteria; phylum Pseudomonadota; class Gammaproteobacteria; order Burkholderiales; family Burkholderiaceae_B; genus Pigmentiphaga; species Pigmentiphaga litoralis_B. The sequence goes on along the minus strand of NZ_CP184479.1, from coordinate 2,675,762 downwards.
AGAACAACCTGCCGCCCAAGTCCGCCACCGAGTTCCTGAACTACGCGCGCAGCCGCAATGGCGAAGTCACGGTCGCGACGCAGGGCAACGGCACCACGTCGCACCTGACCGGCGCCATGGTCGCGAACCAGGCCCGCACCGGTTTCGTGTTCGTGCCCTACAAGGGCACCGCGCCCGCCCTGGCCGATCTGATGGGCGGACAGGTGGATGCCTTCTTCGACAACATCAGTTCGGCCTACCGTCAGCACGAAGCGGGCAAGGTCCGCATCCTGGCCGTCACCAGCAACACCCGCAGCCCCTTGCTGCCCAAGGTGCCGACCCTGGCCGAGTCCGGCTTGCCGGGCTTTGACGTCAGCACCTGGTTCGGCGTGGTCGCCCCGGCGGGCACGCCCGCCGAAGTCATCCAGAAGCTCAATGCCGGCATCGTCGACGTATTGAAAATGGCCGACGTGCAGCAGAAATTCATCGAGCAGGGCGCCCAGGTGGTGGGCGATACGCCCAGGCAGATGGCCGACTTCCTGGATGCCGAACGCATCAAGTGGAAGAAGGCGATCGCCACCGCCGACGTCTCGATCAACTGACCGACACACCACAAGGACCGCGCATGAGCGATATCCATCCCCTTCAGGACGCCCGCCAGTGGGCCCCCGGCCTGACCCGCGTGCCGTACTGGCTGTATCGCGACGAGCCCGTCTACCGCGATGAGCAGCAAAAGGTCTTCCAGGGCCCGACCTGGAACTACCTGTGCCTGGAAGCCGAGATCCCGGAACCCGGTGATTACCGAACGACATTCGTCGGTGACATGCCCGTGATCGTGGTGCGCGATGAGGAGGGCGAACTGCAGGCCTTCGAAAACCGCTGCGCGCATCGCGGCGCATTGATCGCGCTCAAGGAAGGCGGCAAGGCGCAGGACTTCAGCTGTGTCTACCACGCGTGGCGCTACGACCTGCAGGGCAACCTGAAGGGCGTCGCCTTCGAAAACGGCGTGAACGGAAAGGGTGGCATGCCGCCCGACTTCTGCAAGGAAGACCATGGTCCGCGCAAGCTGCGCACGGCCAGCATGTCGGGCATCGTGTTCGGCAGCCTGCATGACGACGTGCCCGACATCGAGGAATACCTGGGCGAGGACATCGTCGAACGGATCGAGCGGGTGATGTGCAAGCCGGTCGAGGTGATCGGCCGCTTCAAGCAAACCATTCCGAACAACTGGAAGCTGTACATGGAAAACGTGAAGGACTCGTACCACGCGAGCCTGCTGCACGTGTTCTTCACCACCTTCAACATCAACCGGCTGTCGCAGAAGGGCGGGGTGATCGTGAGCGAAAGCGGCGCGCATCACGTCAGCTATTCCAAGGTGTCGCACCAGCCGCAGGCCAGCACCGAATACAGCGCGGAAAAGCTGCGGTCCGACAAGGAGGGCTACGCGCTGGCCGACCCGACCATGCTCGACGGCTGTGACGAGTTCGGGGATGGCATCACCCTGCAGATCCTGTCGGTGTTCCCGGGCTTCGTGCTGGCGCAGATCCAGAACACGCTGGCGATCCGGCAGGTGCTGCCCACGGGCATCGACAAGACGGTCCTGAACTGGACCTACCTGGGGTTCACGGACGACACGCCCGAACTGCGGCGCATGCGGCTCAAGCAATCGAACCTGACGGGCCCGGCAGGCTTCGTGTCGATGGAAGACGGCGCCGTTGGCGGCTTCGTGCAACGCGGCATCGCCGGCACGGCCGATGGCGAAGAAGCCATTCTGGAAATGGGTGGCGCGGGCATCGAGACCCAGGAAAACCGCACGACCGAAGCGTCGGTACGCGGCTTCTGGAATGCCTACCGCGACTACATGGAGATCTGAGCATGGCCGACTTTTCCAGTGAACGCCTGAGCGTGCTCAATGCTGAGTATGTTCGTTGCATCGACAACGACGCGGTCGAGCAGTGGCCCGACTTTTTCGTGGAGCGCTGCCTGTACGTGGTGAACACCGCCGACAACCACGCGCAGGGCATGCAGGCGGGCGTGATCTATGCCGACAGCCGCGCCATGCTGCACGATCGGGTCTCGGCGCTGCGCGACGCCAACATCTACGAGCAGCAGCGCTACCGGCACATCGTCGGCACGCCGCTGGTGCTGGAACGCACGGAAGAGGGCGTGACGGCAGAAACCCCGTTCGTGGTCGTGCGCATCATGCGTGACGGACAGACCGATGTGTTCGCCAGCGGCCGCTACGTGGATCGCATCGTGGACGAAGCGGGCACGCTCAAGTTCGCGGAACGCATCGCGGTCTGCGACAGCAACAACATCGATACCTTGCTGGCCATTCCGCTATGACGACCGGCGCACGCAAACGGATCGCCGTCGCGTTGGGCGACGCCAACGGCATCGGCCCGGAAATCGCCGTCAAGGCGGCGCTGGCCTTGCGCGGCGAACCGGTCGATGTGGTGCTGGTGGGCGACGCTTACGTGCTGCACGCGCAACTGGAACGCATGGAGGAGAGCGCCGATGCCGTCAACATCGTTGACGTGGCTGCCTTGCCGCGCGATGCCTTCGTACCCGGCCAAGTGCGCGCCGAAGCGGGCGCGGCCACCGTGGCCTATGTGCGGGCGGCGGTCGGCATGGCGCAGCGGGGCGAGGTGGACGCCGTGGTGGGCTGCCCGCATTCGGAAACGTCCATCCATCAGGCCGGCATCCCTTTCTCGGGCTATCCCGGACTGATTGCCGACCTGACCGGCACGGCGCCCGACCACGTGTTCCTGCTGCTGGTCTGCCCGGACCTGAAGATCGGCCACGTGACGTTGCACGAACCCCTGACCACCGCGCTGGCCCGGCTGACGCCGGACCTGGTGGTGGACGCGGCCGTGGCCGTGGCCGACGCCATGGGCGCGCTGGGCGTCGCCCATCCGCGCATGGGCGTCTTCGGCATCAATCCGCATGCGGGGAAGACGGCCTGTTCGGCACCGAAGACGAAACCATTACCAAACCCGCCGTGGCCCGTCTGCGCGCGCGTGGCCTGCAGGTCGATGGTCCCATCGGCGCCGATCTGCTGCTGTCGCAGCGCAAGCACGACGTCTACCTGGCGATGTATCACGACCAGGGCCATATCCCCGTCAAGCTGCTCAGCCCCCTGCAGTCGAGTGCGCTTTCAGTCGGTGGCGGCATCTTTTTCAGCAGCGTCGGCCACGGCTGCGCCTTCGATATCGCGGGACGCGGCGTGGCTGACGCGACCGCCACGATCCGCACCGTGCGATCGCTGGCCGGGCTGCCCGCGTGACGAGTCGTCGGCGCGTGGCTGTCAGCTCGACATGGGCGGCGATGGATTGCCGGCATCCGCTGGCAGTCTGTGACGGCCATCTGCTCTGGCCGGCCCGCGGCCTTTATCTTTGAGACTTTCATGGCACATACCATCCAGATCGCTGACCACGACATTGCCTTTGCCGCCGATGAAAACCGGTCGGTGCTCGACAACGCCCTGGCCGCCGGCTACGACATCCCGTATTCCTGTCGCAGCGGCATCTGCGGCAGTTGCCGCGGCAAGGTCATTGCTGGCGAGGTCCGAGGCGGAAGCGGGGTGGGGGTGCTGGGCGATGAGGAACGCAGGGAAGGACACGTACTGCTCTGCCAGGCACAGGCCTGCTCTGACCTGACTCTTGCGGTGCGCGACATCGAAAAGCGCAACCCCGACGCGACCAAGTCGATCAAGGCCAAGGTGCACAAGCTGACCCGGGCCGCGCCCGACGTCACGATCGTGAACCTGCGCTTTCCGGCCGGCACCAAGGTGCGCTTCAAGGCGGGCCAGTACCTGCACGCCCGGCTCGAAGACGGCACCGTGCGGCACTATTCGATGGCCAACCCGCCGCAGCAGAACGACGGGGTCGAGCTGCACATCCGCCATGTTGCGGGCGGGCGCTTTACCGCGCATCTGGCGGGCGAGATGCAGGTGGGCCACCTGCTGGACGTTACCTTGCCGTTTGGTGACTTCACGGTGCGCGACGCCACCGACAAGCCCATGATTCTGCTGGCCAGCGGCACGGGTTTCGCGCCGGTCAAGTCGATTGTCGAAGACGCCATCAAGCGCAAGACCACACGGCCCATGACGCTGTACTGGGGCGCACGCAAGGCGGCCGATGTGTACCTGGCGGACCTGCCCGCCAAGTGGGCGCAGAAGTATCCGTGGTTCAGCTTCGTGCCGGTGCTGTCGGAAGGTGCTGTGCCGAGTGGGGACGCCGCCGATGGAGAAACCGCGGGCGACGCCGCCTCGGCCCTTGCCGGCTGCCGCACCGGTTTCGTCCACCAGGCCGTGCTGGACGACCACGCCAGCCTGGCCGGACACGAGGTCTATGCCTGCGGGTCACCCGCCATGATCCAGGCCGCACGGCAGGCCTTCGTGGACGAACGCGGCCTGCCGCGCGATGCCTTCTTCTGCGATGCCTTCGTGCCGGCGGTGATGCCCGACGAGGTGTTCACGCCCGCGTAAGCAACACCGGCTTGGAAAGGACCGCCAGGGCGGGCACCGGCGGGGCGCATCGCTACGCGGCGGGCTGGCAGCAAAGGCGGCGTCGCCGCCGCCGGTCTCCGCCTGAATCATCGAGCATGCTCAAGAATGTCGAATCCCGCATACCGGTCCACCATATAGATCCGGTTGTCATCATCAACGAACACGTCGTTGGTCTGCGGCGCGGCGCGACCTTCGGCCGGGTCGGGAATGAAGTAGCCCACCTCGCGGGGTGACATCGGATCGGCCACGTCCACCACCCGCAAGCCGCCCGCGAACCACGCGCAATACACCATCGTGCCGCGGCGCTGCTCCTGGAACTGATGCGCGCCGAACCGTCCGGGCGTCGCGCGGCTCCACGGAGAATCCAGTTCGCTGACCTCATAGCTCGACAGCGCCTTGATGTTGGACGGGTCGGTCACATCCATGACCCACAGGCACCCATGCGGCCGGCCCTTGCGCCGGTCGAGTTCTTCGGCATCGTGCGCATGGTCTTCCTCGTCGATCGCCAGCGCAATGCGTCGCCCGCCTATCGGCTGCTCCAGCGGCATGAAGGTGTGCGACGGCTCGGGGAAGGGCGGATGATAGTTGTACAAGCCCAGGGTGGTCGGCTTGCGGATGTCGCGGATGTCGATGATTCCGACCCCGCCGTGCCACAGTCCCGCCCACAGTTCGTCGCCATACCGCAGCGCATGGTGCAGCCGGGTGCGGCGCCCGTTCCACGTGGGCGTTTCGCCCCCGCCAGATGCTGGCCCGGAATCCACCACCGCGACACCTCTTGCGGCCTGGACGGATTGCGAATGTCATAGATCACCAGGATGTTGCCGATATAGCCGGCCATTTCCGTAGAGATATACGCATAGTTTTCGTCCATGTCGAAACGGTGGACGCCGATCCCGCCCGTCTTCTGGTGACACAGCAGGCGAGGGCGCGTCTTGTCCGACACGTCATAGATCTTGAAGCCGCCGCGGTCGTACGGCTGCTTTTCGGCAGCCTCGACCGCGGGAATGTCGGCTTCGCGCACGTTCAGCGCGTCGGCCAGTTCGGCGTGCGTCGCGTCACGGCCAAAGCGTTCGCGCAACTTGATCCGCAGCCCCGGCAATTCATCTGCCTTGCGCCCGATCAGCGTCATGTTGCGTTCGTTGTTCACGATCATGATGTCGCCCACCACGCGTGCCTTGTGCGTGTGCGATTCCGGATCGTCCAGCATGATCTGGCTGATGATGCGGGGGTTGCGCGGGTCCGACACGTCCAGGATGCTGGTGCCCAGCCCGGCCTTGTTCGGGATGTGACCCACGTAGGCATGGTGACCCTGCACGGTCACCTGGCCCGCGCCAGGCAGCTCGAGGCGCGACAGGCGGTTGATGTTCTGCGTAAGCGGCGGGTGGGCGGACACGGTGGACTCCTGGAAAGCTTGGGCGAACGAAACGGGGCGCCGCCCTCAGGGCAGCGGCGGAAAGTCGTAGAGCACGGCGGGGTTGTCGACGAGCACGCGGCGCCGCAGAGCCGCATCGGGCGCCCACGTCTGCAACAGGTCCAGCAAGTCGCCGTCATTGGGCATGTCGCGCTTGACCATCACGTGCGGCCAATCGCTGCCCCACACGACCCGGTCGGGCGCCGCTTCAAGCAGGGCACCCGCCAGCGGGTGGATATCGGCATGCGGCATTGCGGTGGTCGAAATGCGGTAGGGCCCGGTCAGCTTGACCCACGCGCGGCCCCGCGACATCAAGTCCAGCAAGCCCTGAAACGCGGGCGTGTCGGACGCCGCGCCCGGCGCCATATAGCCCAGGTGACCGAACACCAGTTGCACGGGCAGATCGCCCAAGGACGTTGCCAGATCCGGGAAGGCATCGACATGCATCAGCAGTTCCAGGTGCCAGCCCAGCGGCGCAATACGGTCCGCCAGGGCGCGCACTTCGTCCATCGGCAGTTCGCCCTTGCCGGTCTTGCGGTCCACGATGTTGACGCGCACGCCGCGCACGCCGGCCGCATGCAAAGCCTGCAGCGCGCTGGCATCCATCGACTCATCGATCACCGCCACGCCGCGAAACGCGTCGCCGCCCGCTTTCAAGGCGGCCATCAGCACCGTGTTGTCGCTGCCGTATACGCTGGGCTGCACCAGCACCGCGCGGGTGATGCCCAGCACACTGAGCATCGAACGGTAGGCGGGCAGCAGCGCGTCGGGCGGGGTGTAGATGCGGTCGGGCGAATAGGCGTAGCGATCGGCCGGACCGCAGATGTGGGCGTGGCAGTCACAGCTGCCGGCGGGCACGACGAAGGCAGGCGGGCGTGGCGACGGATCGGGTGCAGCGCACAGGGGCGCGCTTTGTTGGATCGGGTCGGAAGAGGGCGTTTGGTTCGACATGGATTGAGGCTTGGGCGTAGGCATGGGCAGGAGGTCCAGGGCAGGCAATCGCGGGGAGATGTCCGGCTCAGATCATGCACCGTTTTTACCCTCATTCCACGAACGCGCCCGAATCCTGCACCAGCCGCGTCCACTTGGGCGTCTCGGACCGGATGAATGACGCAAACGACTCTGGCGTGCCCGGCGCGGCGTCCACGCCCAGTTCCCGGAACTGCGCCTGCACATCCGGGCTGTTGAGCGCGCTCACCATGACCTGGTTCATCCGCTGGATGATGGCCGGCGGCGTGCCGGCCGGCACCACGATGCCATGCCAGCTTTCCGCCACGAACTGCGGCATGCCTGCCTCGACCATGGTCGGCACCTGCGGCAACTCGTTCATGCGCTTCGGCCCCGTTACGGCCAGCGCGCGCAGCCGCCCCTGGTTGATGTAGGGCAGGGCGGATGCCGACGTCGCGAACATCATCTGCACCTGCCCGGCAATCAGGTCCGTCAATGCCGGCTGCGCGCCCTTGTACGGCACATGCTCCAGCGTCAGCCCCGCCGACGTCTTGAACCATTGCCCCACCAGGTGCGCCGCGGCCCCGCGCCCGAGGACGCGTAATTCAGCTCGCCCGGTCTGGCCTTGATCAGCGCAACCAGCTCCTGCACGGACTTGGCCGGAACGTTGCTGTTCACAACCAGAATGCTGGGTTGCACCGCCACCAGTCCGACGGCGTCGAAGTCCTTGTCCGGATCGAACGGCAGCGTCTTGTACAGCGCCGCATTGGTCGACAGGATCGAGTTGTTGCCGAACAGCCAGGTATAGCCATCGAGCGGGCTCTTGGCCACTGCCGCCGCGGCGATATTGCCACCCGCCCCCGGCCGGCTCACCACCACCACGGTCTGCCCCAGGGCATCGCCCATCTTCTTGCCCACCAGCCGCGCCAGCACGTCGCTCGGCCCGCCCGGCGTGAAGCCCACCACCAGATTGATCGGCTTGTCGGGCCAGACCTTGTCCGTCTGCGCCACCGCCGGAGCGGCGGCTACCCACAGCACGGCAGCGATCGCTGCCATCAGGCGTTGCATGACCATGCGTGTCTCCAGACCGCCGATGCGTCGGCGTGTATTCCGGTCCGCGGTCTTGTGCCTGGTGTCCAGGTCGCGCCGCGGATGCGACACAGTGTGGGCAAAGTGGATGACATCAGCAACGGCTTCCGGTGAACAGTGTGTTCACGAAGTTGACGCCCGCAACCAACAAGCAAGGCCTCATCCCGCGCCGCCATTGACAGCACAGGCCGCGCAGGAAAGAATCGGGCACCGATCGCCCACCTCACCGAGACCGCCATGCCCGATGCCCCGATCCCCCTGAATGACGACGACCTGTCCAACGTGGTGGGGGGCGCTGGGGCGCTTCCTTCAAGCAAGCTCAGCGACCCTACCGCCGACATCTACAGCGCCATGAAGCTGTACCAGGAGATGGCGCAGGAAACGCGCAATGCGGCACGCGAGGTCCGCACCTCGGAGATGTCCGCCCAGGTCGATGCGCTCAAGAACGCGGCCCAGGACATCCGGGCGGGGGCCGAGGAACGGTTCCAGGCAGCGATCGTCGGAAGTGTTGCATCGGTGGTCGCCGGCAGCATGCACATCGGCGCGGGTGCGTCTGCCCTGACGGCGATGGGCTCGAAAGGCGCCGGGATGGAAGCGCCCCACGACACCCTTGGAGCCAAAGGGCAATTTATCCATTCCTCCCAGGGACAGGACAACTTGCATGCGGGCGCGTCGGGCATCATCAGCGGGGCCGGTTCCATCGCCGGCGCGGGATTGCAGTCTCACGCCGCCGAACACGACGCCAAACGCGCCGAAATGGAAGCCGCTGCGAAGGTGGGCGGACAGCAGCAGCAGGACGCCAACGACATGATGAAGGCCATGCAGGACGTCATTCGCGACGTGCGCGACAAGCTGTCGTCGATCGAGCAGAGCCGCTTGGAAACCGTCCGCGGCATCTCGAAAAACATCTAGGTCGCGCTGTCCGCCCTTGTGGTTGGATGCGTGGCGTCCGGCCACAGGCCCAGCCCTTCATCCCAATACGGCGGGTGCCCGAACGCACTGCCCAGAAAATCCACGAAGGTGTGCACGCACGTGGCCATGGTGGGGTTGGGCAGGTAGGCTGCGTACAACACCAGGTCGGGCAGGGCATGATCCGGCAGCAGGCGCTCCAGCCGGCCTTCACGCAACAGGTCACCCGCCACCATGGACGGCATGGCGCCGATGCCCAGATCCTGCAGCACGGCCTGCAATACCGCATCGGCATTGTTCGCGCGCAGATTGCCTGTCACACGGACCATCCGCGCTCCCGACGGACCCTCAAAGATCCATTCCCCTTTGCTGTTGGCGGTCCGCACGATGCAATTGTGGCGGGTCAGGTCGTCGGGTGACGCAGGCCGGCCGTGCCGCTCCAGATACGCAGGCGTGGCGCACACCACCTGCCGCAGCGGCAGCAGGCGCCGCGCCACGAAGGACAGCAGCCTGGGTTCTTCGGCCTGCCGCACCACGACATCGGTGTTGCCGCTGACCAGATCGGCAAACTTTTCGCTCAGCTCGAGTTCGATCGACACGTTCGGGTAGCGCTTCAGGAAACGCGCAATGGCCGGTACCAGATGCAGGCGCCCGAACGACATCGATGCACTGACCTTGACCGTGCCCCCGGGTGCATCGCGGAACTGTTCGAGTTCATGCCGCGCGCCATTGGCATGCGCGATCAGTTCGTGACACCGGCGGTGAAAGATTTCGCCGGCCGCCGTCAGGCCGACGCGGCGTGTGGTGCGGTTCACCAGCTTCACGCCCAAGGTGCGTTCCAGGTCCGCAATGTGTTTGCTGACCAACGCCTTGGACAGATCCAGCTTGGCCGCGGCGCGCGAAAAGCTGCCCAGATCGGCAACCGCCGCGAAGGTGACGAATTCGTTCAGATCCAGCATGACAGCGGGTCGCCAACCAGGAAAAGGGCTAACCGTAGCGCAAGCCGCTCGCTGGCGATACGTGGTTTCCCCGATCCCGAGTAGGACGGAATTGGCCTGGGGCATACCCTAGACCGGCAACTTCGCCACTCAGCTACTGATATCGTCGCCAGGATCCCTCTTTCCCCTTCGGCGAGTGCTCATGACCGACTCCACAGCGTTCGACTACATCATCATCGGCGCGGGGTCGGCCGGGTGCCTGCTGGCGAACCGGCTGAGCGCAGACCCGGATTGCCGCGTGTTGCTGATCGAAGCGGGGTCCAATGACAGCTATCACTGGATCCACATTCCGGTGGGCTACCTGTACTGCATCGGCAATCCGCGCACCGACTGGCTCTACGCGACCGAACCCGATGCCGGCCTGAACGGCCGCAGCCTGCGTTACCCGCGCGGCAAGACCTTGGGAGGATGCTCCAGCATCAACGGCATGATCTACATGCGCGGCCAGGCCCGCGATTACGACGGGTGGGCCGATGCCACCGGTGACGACACCTGGAAGTGGGAACACGTGCTGCCCGCCTTCAAGAAGCATGAAGACCACTACCGCGGCGCGAACGCCATGCATGGAGCGGGCGGCGAATGGCGCATCGAAAAACAGCGCCTGCGGTGGGACATCCTGGATGCCTTTGCCAAGGCCGCCGAACAGGCGGGCATTCCCGCTTCCGACGACTTCAACCTGGGCGACAACGAAGGGGTGGGCTACTTCGAAGTCAACCAGAAGAATGGCTGGCGATGGAACACGGCCAAGGCGTTCCTGAGACCCATCTGCATGCAGCGCCGCAACTTCACGCTGTGGACGCGCACCCATGTACAAGGCCTGACGATGACGGCGCAGGCCGATGGCAGCCCCGCTGCAGCGGCGCGACCGTGGTGCGCGATGGGCGCCGGATCGACGTGACCGCCCGGCATGAAGTCGTGCTGTCGGCCGGCAGCATCGGGTCGCCGCATCTGCTGCAGTTGTCGGGGTTGGGTCCGGCAGCGTTGCTGGCACGGCAGGGTGTCACGCCGCGCCACGACCTGCCGGGTGTCGGGTCCAACCTGCAGGACCACTTGCAGATCCGCGCGGTATTCACGCTGCGCAACACCCGCACGCTGAATACGCTGGCATCGACCTGGTGGGGCAAGGCGCGTATCGGGCTGGAGTATTCGCTGCACCGTACCGGTCCGATGAGCATGGCGCCGAGTCAGCTTGGCGCATTTACCCGCAGTTCGCCCGACCAGCGCCATCCCAATCTGGAGTTCCACGTACAGCCGCTCAGCCTGGACGCGTTTGGCGAACCGCTGCACCGCTTCGACGCCTTTACCGCCAGCGTGTGCAACCTGAACCCGACCAGCCGTGGCACGGTCATGTTGCGCAGTCCGCGCGCAAGTGATGCACCGGCCATTGCGCCCAACTATCTCAGCACATCGGAAGATCGCAAGGTTGCGGCGGATTCCTTGCGGGTGACGCGGCGCATCGTTGCGCAGCCGGCGCTGGCGCCCTACCTGCCCGAAGAATTCAAACCGGGCGTGCAGTACCAGTCGGACGAGGCGCTGGCCAAGCTGGCAGGCGACATCGCCACGACCATCTTCCATCCGGTGGGTACGTGCCGCATGGGCCGTGTGGATGACACCCACGCCGTCGTGGATGCGCGCCTGCGCGTGCGGGATGGCCGAGGAGGCGTGGTCGCGGGACTGCGTGTGGTCGATGCAAGCGTCATGCCGAGCATCGTCAGCGGCAATACCAATTCGCCTACCTTGATGATCGCCGAGAAGGCCGCGGGTTGGATCCTTGAAGACCGCGTAAAGCCCCTCATGGCCGTGCCGGCTTTGGTTACTGCGTAAGAAATCTGTGAGATTATCGGGCGGCCAGGACGCCTTCTTAGCCCGGGTGCACCACATGTCTTCCCCTGATGGAACCGATTTTCCGATGACGAGCCCGCCTCCCCAGACCTTGCGCGATCTCGCGGAGTCCGAACGTATCCGCCTTCTTGTCGAAGGCGTGACCGACTACGCCATCTACATCCTCGATCCCGATGGTTACGTCAGCAGCTGGAACCTGGGCGCCCAACGCTTCAAGGGCTATCTGCCGCAGCAGATCATTGGCCAGCATTTTTCGGTGTTCTATACCGACGAAGACCGGGCCAGCGGACTGCCTGCCCGGGCGCTGACCATCGCGCGCGAAACAGGCCGCTTCGAATCCGAAGGCTGGCGTGTCCGCCGCGACGGCACGCGCTTCTGGACCAGCGTGGTGATAGATGCGATCCGCAACGATCAGGGCGTGCTGATCGGCTACGGCAAGATCACGCGCGACATCACCGATCGCAAGGCGGCGCAGGACGCGCTGCGCAAAAGCGAAGACCAGTTCCGCCGCCTGGTGCAGGGCGTGACCGATTACGCGATCTACATGCTCTCGCCCGAAGGCGTGGTGACGAATTGGAATCAGGGCGCCGAACGCATCAAGGGCTACAGTTCGACCGAAGCCATCGGCATGCATTTTTCGTGCTTTTACGCCGAGGCCGATCGCAACGATGGCGTGCCGGGCCGCAGCCTGGCGCTGGCGGCGCGCGAAGGCCGCTATGAGCAGGAAGGCTGGCGAGTACGCAGGAACGGCACACGCTTCTGGGCGCACGTGGTGGTCGATGCCATTCGCGAAGAGGGCGAGCTGGTCGGCTTTGCGAAAGTGACGCGCGACGTGACTGAACGCAAGCTGGCGGCCGAGGCGTTGGAGCGCGCCAATACCGCCCTGTTCCAGGCGCAGAAAATGGAAGCCATCGGCCAGCTGACCGGCGGCATCGCGCATGACTTCAACAACCTGCTGTCGGTTGTGTCGAACAGCCTGGAAGTGCTGGCCACCCGGCTGCATGAACACGCCGACGTGCGCATCCTGGACGCCATGCGCCGCGCCGTGGACCGCGGCGCCACGCTGACGCAACAGCTGCTGTCGTTTGCGCGCCAGCAGCCGCTGAAGGTCGACACCCACGATTTGAACGCCGTCATCCAGGGCTTCGAATCCGTCCTGCAACGCGCCGGCAGCTCATCCGTACGCTTCGATCTGGACCTGGCGCCGCAACTGCGCCCCGTGCGTGTCGACGCCGCGCGCTTCGAAGCGGCGCTGCTGAACCTGGTCGTGAACTCGCGCGACGCCATGCCCGAGGGCGGCGAACTGATCGTCTCGACAGCCGATGTCGATCTGGCGGAGCATGCGGTTGGCCGTCTGCCGGCGGGTCCTTACGTCAAGGTATCGGTGCGCGACACCGGCGCGGGCATGCCGCCCGAGGTGGCAGCCCGCGCCTTCGAACCCTTCTTCACCACCAAACCCGTGGGGAAGGGGACCGGCCTGGGCTTGAGCCAGGTGTACGGCTTTTGCGCAGTCGGGCGGCGAGATCGTCCTGGAAACCCGGCCCGGCCTGGGCACCACCGTCACCGCCTATCTGCCCGCCATTGCCACGGACACCGCGGCCGATAGCGAGGCGGGCGTCGACAGCGGCGTCGAAACGGTGCTGCTGGTGGACGACGAACCCGACGTCATGGATGCCGCGGCGGAACTGCTGCGCAGCATCGGCTATGCGGTGATCACCGCCAGCAACGGCCCCGACGCGCTGGAACTGCTGCGGCGGCGCAATGACATCGACATCCTGTTCACCGACGTGGTCATGCCGCAGGGCATGAGCGGCATCGAGCTGGCACGGCTGACGTCGGAGATCGCGCCCGGCGTCAAAGTGGTGCTGGCGTCCGGCTATCCCCTGCCGGCACTGAAGAGCGACTTCCACGACCTCGACCAGTTTGCGTTCATCAACAAGCCGTATCGCCTGGCGGATCTGGCCCGCAAGCTTCGGGCGTGACGGGCAGCGGTGGCCGATTTTGTTGTGACAAGGGGACCTGACCTGTCGATCTGACGGAATCCCGATCGTCGACAGGGTGGACAGACGCAACGCGTCATGGATGCCGGGGCCTTTGCCGCCGGCGCCTTTTCACACCCAGGAGACGTCATGAACTACATCGATGGATTCGTAGCCGCCGTACCCAACGCCAATCGCGACAAATACATTGCCCACGCCACACGGGCCGCCGAAGTCTTCAAGGACTTCGGCGCGCTGCAGGTGGTGGAGTGCTGGGGCGACGACGTGCCCGAAGGCAAGCTGACCTCGTTCCCGATGGCAGTGAAGCGGGGCGACGACGAGACGGTCGTGTTTGCGTGGATCGTCTGGCCGTCCAAGGACGTGAGGGACGTCGGCATGGACAAGGTGATGAACGACCCCCGGCTGCAGTCGGACGTGGAACCTATGCCGTTCGATGGCAAGCGGATGATCTACGGCGGGTTCCAGGTGGTCGTGGATGCTTGAGGGGTGGGGCGCCGTGAGGCGTGGCGCGTCTGAGACGGCGGGCGCGGCCGTTACGTGACGGCTACACTGGCGGGCCTGTCCTTGACTTCAGGACGCCGTCGGCCCAAATGCCTTGTGCTGAGCCTCAATGGGCGTTCCGCAGTGGCAGTCGTATCCGCCACGTACCTCGTCTTCCTTCGCATGAAACCCCAAGACATCCTGCTGCTGCTCAAACTCGTCAGCCTCCAGACGCCTGAACGGGACGACTGGACCGACCCCGCCCTGATCGCCCTGCACAGTGTTAGGGCGCTGGCCCAGGCCACCGGCATCAGCAAGTCCGAAGTCGCGCTGGCCTTGCAGCGCAGCTTTGCCAATGGCTTGGCCCGGCGGGATGTGCGTACGGACATTCCGCTGGCGGTCCGCCCGGCGTTGATCGAATTCCTGACGCATGGTGTGCGTTATGTCTACCCTGCGGCCCCCGGTCCGCTGACGCGCGGCATCATTACCGGCGGCGCTGCGGTGCCAGGTCCGGCGCGGTTGACAGCAGGCGACGCCCTGGCGCCGGTGTGGCCTGATCCGGCCGGCCGGGGCGGTGGGCCCGCCGTGGCACCGCTGTTCTGGTCCGCACCCGAAGCGGCACGGGCCGACGCCCGGCTGTATGCCCTGCTGGCCGCCGTGGACGGCGTCAGGCTGGGTGAGCCGGATGCCGCAAAGAGGCTGGCGACCGTGATGGCCGGGTAGCCGGACGCCGCCGTTCAACACACACGGACAGGCCGGGGTCAGCCCTCCTTGGGTTTGCGGGGCAGGCGGCTGCGCGCCGGGACCGGGCGAGGCGATTTGCGCGCGGACTTGGCGGCGCGTTTGGCCGGCGCAGCGGTGTCACCCGGGTTATCGGCACTATCCGTCGCGCCAGCGGCGATTGCCGTAGCGCTGCCCAGGGTGCCGCCTGCGGCGCCACCATTCCCTTCAGGCGCCGCGACAGAAGCCGCACCCGCCACGCTATCCGCCGACTCAGGCATTCCCGGCGTCGACGATGCATCCGACGACGGCGTCGTCCCGGCATCGTTCCGCCGCCGCTGCGCAGTGCGGCCCGGACGGCGGCCCACGGGTGCGGGCGACTCATCCATGCCCAGGCGCAGTCCCGCCGCGCCCCCGACACGTCGGCATCCGCCTGGGAAAACGCGGGCGCGTCCGTTGCACCCGAGGCCTCGGGCGCAGCGGCATCGAACAGTGTCTGATCGGCGGTCGATCGTCCCGCAGCACCCGCCTTGCGGCGGCCGCGTGGCGGGCGGCGATTGCCGGACGGCGTGGCGGCAGCGATGGCCATGCCTGCGTCGCCGGCCAGGGCGTCGCCGGTCATGGCATCGCCTGTCAAGCCATTGCCGGTCAAGTCATCGCCAGTCAACGCATCGCCGGCCGATGCAGCATGGGTTCTTGCAGTGTCGGATCGTGAATCGTCGGTCCCTGCGTCATCACGCCCTGCACCCTCCATGCCGCCGTCATCGGCACCGGCATCCCCCGAAGGTGTCCGGTTACCTGGCTCCCCAGGCATCGGCGTTCGATCCGCTTCGCCGCCATCCAGCTCATCGTCGTCGTCAGCAAACCGGTAATCCGACTGCACCGGCTCCGATCGGGCATCCCCGCCGCGTGCATGTCGGCGATCCTCGAACGGGTCATCCATGAACCCGTCGTCGGCGTCATCCCGCGACCGCGCGGCCGCTTTCAACGCCTCGGCATCGAAGCGCACGTCGGGTAACGGATGACCGGACCCCACGGGCTTGTCCACCACGGGCTCGGTCAAGTCATGCGACACGAAGTTCGCGGCCATGGCATCGCCGCCGTCTTCGAACAGGCCCGGCGTATCGCTGTCATCGCGACGCTCATTGCGGCGGCTGCCGCGGCCACGACGGCGGGATTCGCCCCGGGCCGGCGACTCGTCGGACGCGACCTGCGCGCCCTGACCACCCTGCCCACCTCGCGCACCCTGCAATTCACCCTGCGACGGCGCCTCCATCAACGCCCCGCTGGCCGACGCCCCCACACCATTGCCGCGATACACGAAGGTGCCGGACTTGTCGTCCCGGCCGACTTCCAGCAGGCCGCGCGATTGCGCTTCGTCCAGCAGGTTGCCGAAGGCCCGGAAGCCGTAATAGGACTCGTTGAAATCCGGCTTGCGGCGCTTGATCGCTTCTTTCAGCACCGACGCCCAGATCTTGCCGCTGTCGCCACGCTCGGCCACCAGCGCTTCGAACGTCTCGGCCACGATCTCGACCGCCGTCGTGCGGCGCGTATTGGCATCGTCGCGGCGTTTCCTGGCGGGCTCGTCGTCGCGGGTGCGGCGAGCCGGCGCGGCCTGCACGGCCCGCGTCTCGCGCTTGGCCGCGGCACGCTGGATCTCGCGGACCAGGTCGTCATAAAAGATGAATTCATCGCAATTGGCGATCAGCAGATCCGACGTGGATTGCTTCACGCCCACCCCGATCACCTTCTTGGCGTTCTCGCGCAGCTTGGACACCAGCGGCGAAAAGTCCGAATCGCCGCTGACGATGACGAAGGTGTCGACATGCGACTTGGTGTAGCAAAGGTCCAGCGCGTCCACCACGAGGCGGATGTCGGCCGAGTTCTTGCCGGACTGGCGCACGTGGGGAATTTCGATCAGCTCGAAATTGGCCTCGTGCATGGTCGCCTTGAAGTTCTTGTAGCGTTCCCAGTCGCAATAGGCTTTCTTGACGACAATGCTGCCCTTGAGCAGCAGGCGTTCGAGCACCAGCTTGATGTCGAACTTTTCGTATTGGGCGTCCCGCACGCCGAGGGCGACGTTTTCGAAGTCGCAGAACACCGCCATGCTGACGTTGTCTTGGGATGAGGTCATAAGGTATCCATTGAAAGGCGCGGCCGGAAGTCGACACGGCTCAGGCGCTTCCATCATAGCCATTACGGCACAAGGCAGCCGCAAGCGATCGCAACAGGGGCCTGTTCGCTGGCAAGCGCCCGCCACCGCCAGTCACCGCAGACGGCGACCCCGCTACGGCCTCCCACGGGAAATCCCCCTCATATTGGGGTTTACATTCTGGGGATTCCCCCGGAAACCCGCTACGATTCCGCCAGAGCCTGCTCAGGCGATTTGCTGCGCCTGCCGCGACGTGCGATGCCGTAGCGCGCGCCCGGCTCCCCCACCTGTTTTACGGAGACCTCATGAATAACAAACGCAATCTGCTCAAACTCGCCGCGGCCATTACCGTGATGGGCGCCGCCGGCCTGCCGGCCTATGCCCAGGCCCAGGAAGTCGTCAAGATCGGCTTGATCCTGCCCATGACCGGTCCCTTCGCGTCCACCGGCCGGCAGATCCAGGCCGCCGCCCGCCTGTACATGGCGCAGCACGGGTCGACCGTGGCCGGCAAGAAGATCGAACTGATCGTGCGCGACGATGCCAGCGTCGCCGACACCACCAAGCGCATGGCGCAGGAACTGGTCGTCAATGACAAAGTGAATGTGCTGGCCGGCTTCGGCCTGACGCCGCTTGCGCTGTCCACCGCGCCGATCGCGACCCAGGCCAAGGTGCCGATGGTCGTGATGGCTGCCGCGACCGCCATGATCACCGAGCAGTCGCCGTACATCGTGCGCACCGGATTCACCTTGCCGCAAGCCACGCTCGGCATCGCGCAATGGGCGCCCAAGAACGGCATCAAGAAGGTCGTGACGCTGGTGTCCGACTATGGTCCAGGCATCGACGCACAGGACTCCTTCAAGAAGGTGTTCACGGCGGGTGGCGGAACGATTGCCGAAGAAATCCGCGTGCCCGTGCGCAACCCGGACTTCGCACCGTTCCTGCAACGCGTGCGGGACGCCAAGCCCGATGCCGTCTTTGTATTCGTACCGTCAGGCGTCGGCGCCGCGTTCATGAAGCAGTTCACCGAGCGCGGTCTGGACAAGGCCGGCATCAAGCTGATCGGCACCGGCGACGTGACCGATGACGATCTGTTGAACGACATGGGCAATGCCGCGATGGGCGTCGTGACGTCCATGAACTACACGGCCGCGTTGAACACGCCCGCCAACAAGACCTACGTCGAAGCCTTCGGCAAGGCCAACAACGGCCTGCGTCCGAACTTCCACAGCGTGGGCGGCTATGACGGCATGCACGTCATCTACGCCGCGCTGGCGGCCACCAAGGGGGATGCGAAAGGCGACGCACTGCTGGCCGCCATGAAGAACCTGAAGTGGGACAGCCCGCGCGGTCCGGTCATGCTCGATGGCGCCACGCGCGAGATCGTTCAGAACATCTATATCAGCAAGGTCGAACGGGTCAACGGCGCGTTGTACAACGTGCCGTTCGACAAGATCGAAGCGGTCAAGGACCCCGCAAAAATCAAATAATTGCTCGTCCTGCTGGCCGTCCACCTTCGGGCGGCCAGCCCAGCCTCTCGTTCCACCTCGCGAACAACCCCCCCAACTTTTAAGACTATCCACCGCTGAGCGCGAAAACCGCGTCAGTGCTGGACTTCGGGTGTACGCGGCGTGCATATTCAGTTTAGATTCAGCCGCCTCTATTGCGTATTTCATCCCAACCCCCAACCCAAACGGCGCTCGTCCAAAACGACTGATCCGTAGCCATCCGCTAAGCGATCCGTGGGATTGCACCGACGTTCGCCCTAGCCCGATCGCACGCTGGCTTCACAGGGGTTCCGGGCGCAGCATGACCCCACTTGCCGACATCTCCACATGCCGGGCCCGAACCACTGCAACCCTGCGCAAAGACAGGTGTAAGCCTTCAAGGGGGCGTCATGCACACAACAGGTACACGGAAACGTCGGATCGGTCTGCTTATCGACCGCATCGACCAACCGGGCTGGATCCGCGATCTGGCTGTCCGATTGTCCGAAGATCCGGACACTGAAAGTTTGACCTTGATACTGGCCGAGTATCAGATCAATGAACTGCCCAAGAACACCCTGTCGGACAAGCTGTCCGACCTGGCGCTGGGCGCACTGCAACGCGCGGAATCGCATCTGTTGAACGCAGCCGAAGTGCAGCTGTTCCATCGCGAAGACATGCGTCCGCAGGTTCCCAATGCCCGAGTGCGTGGTCTGGTCGTCACCCAGTCGGCGACGTCCCCCCGCGAGTGGACGACCGACGATACACGGCAGCTGCGGTCATCGGGGGAATTCGACCTGGTGCTCGTGCTGGGCATGCCCATCGTGCGGGGCGACATCATCACCATGGCGCGCCTTGGCGCGTGGACCATCCAGCACTCCGACCTGTCGCTGGCCACCGACCGTCACGCGGGCTTCTGGGAAGTGCGCGGCGCCCGCGATCATTCCACCCTGTCGATCGTGCGCCTGGGCGCGGATGCCGGCAGCGACGAACGGGTCGTGTCGCGCAGCTTCAATACCGAATTCTATTGGCTGAAGAACAAGGCGCGCGCATTGAGCCTTGGCAATCTTGCCCTGCTCGACGTGCTGGCCGAACTCGACACCGCCCCCGCCGCGCAGGCCCGCGTATCACGTGTGCCCGCGCCGCATGCCCTGTCCAAGCGCACCAAACAGGCGCTCAAGCCAGGCTGGCAGATCGCCAGCTACGTCACGCGTCAATCGTCGGTCATGGCCGGCATGCTGATGCGCCGCTACCAGAAGAAAGATGTCGTGTGGCGCGTCGCGCTGACCAACGGCACGCCTACTGGCGCGATCCCGGCCACGCTGCGTCCGCCCAAGGGCCGCTTCTTTGCCGACCCCTTCGTCTATACCCATCAAGGCCAGCCGTACATCTTCTTTGAAGACTACGCATTCGCAGAAGGGCGAGGCAAGATATCGGCAGCTGTCTGCAAAGACGGACAATTCGAATTCCTGGGCGTCGTGCTGGACCTGCCCTACCACCTGTCCTTCCCCTTCCTGTTCGAACATGAAGGCGAGCTGTACATGCTGCCCGAGACCTGCGGCAACCGCACGATCGAACTGTGGCGCTGTACCGAATTCCCGTTGAAGTGGGAACTGGCGACGACCTTGATGAGCGACATCTCGGCGGTCGACACCATCCTGTTCCCGCACGACAAGCGCTGGTGGATGCTGACCAATATTGACCGTACCAACAACAGCAGCCACAGCGACGAACTGTTCGCGTTCTACGCGGACTCGCCCACGTCGACCGACTGGACGCCGCATGCCCTGAACCCGATCGTCTGCGATCCGGACAAGGCTCGCAACGGCGGCATCATCATCACCGAAAACGGCGACATCGTCCGCACCGCGCAATACCAGGGCTTCTGCCACTACGGCAAAGGCCTGTCCTTGAACCGCATCGTCGAACTGACCCCGACCACGTATCGGGAAGAAAGCGGCGCGGTGCAATATCCGGACTTCGTCAAGGAACAGCACCCGTCCATGCACCACTTCCATCGGCACGGCGGGTATGCGGTATTCGACTTCGGATTCAGAGAGTAGGGGGTCAGCGCCACCATCGATGGCGTGTCATTTCCCTGACTTCTAGCTCGGCTCGCTCCAGGCCGGCACAGGCAGCAATGCCTTTGCCGGTCCTTTTTATTGGGCAGCCGATGTATCAAAACCCGGTTGGCTAGTTGTGCCAGCCGGCAAGCCATCGCGTGACAGGGAATGCCTGAGCTGGCTCAACACGCCGTCGAGCGGCTGCGTTTTCCAAGCAGTCTGTTACCGAGCCTTAAACCTTCCTTACGTTCGTGCGCGCATAATCGCAAGCATGCACCAACTGCCTACTTCCATTGACGGTCTGGCGCTATTTCTCGATTTTGACGGCACCCTAGTCGATCTCGCACCGCGCCCAGACCTCGTCCACCTGCCCGACCCCGTGCGCCATTCGTTGCGCAATCTTGCTGCACGAACCGGGGGCGCCTTGGCGCTCGTCTCGGGACGTCCCATCGCCGAAATCGACCACTACCTTGCGCCCCTGCAGCTGCCCGCCGCAGGGCTGCACGGCGCCGAACGACGCAGCCTGGACGGCACCGTCCGCCGCTTCCATGTCGATCGCGATGAAGTCGCCACCATGCGCCATGCTGCGCAAGCCTTCGTGAATGCCAACCCGGGATTGCTCCTTGAAGACAAAGGCATCGGCATCGCCATCCATTACCGCCTGGCTCCCCAACACGCCGACGCCGTGCGCAGGCTGGCGATCACCCTGATCGCGCCGCGCCGCCGGTCCTTCACGGTGCAGCCCGGCAAGATGGTGGTCGAAATCAAACCGCGCGGCCTCGACAAAGGCAGCGCTATTGCCGCCTTCATGCAAGAAGCCCCGTTTGCCGGACGACGCGCTGTCTTCCTGGGCGACGACCTGACCGACGAAAAAGGATTCGCCACCCTGCGCCGGCTGGACGGCCTTGCGGTAAAAGTCGGCGAAGGCCCCACCATCGCCCCGTGCCGCCTGCCGGACGTCGCCGCGGTTCATCACTGGTTAGCCGACCTCGCCGCACACGCGCCGTCAGCCCACTAAAAAAGGAGCAACACCATGGGCCGTCTGGTCATCGTTTCGAATCGGGTGGCATCCATCACCCCAGGCAAAGCGTCCACCGGCGGCCTGGCCGTCGGCATCGGCGACGTCCTCGGCAAAGCCGGCGGACTCTGGTTCGGCTGGAACGGCGAAACCTCTCCGCATGCGCCAGAACAGGTCCAGGTGACCGAGCACGGCAACATCACCCTGGCCACCATCGGCCTCAGCCGCAAAGACTACGAACAGTATTACCTGGGCTTCTCCAACAATGTGCTGTGGCCCGCCTTCCACTACCGCAGCGACCTGATCCGCTATCACCGCGACGAATACGAAGGCTACCAACGCGCCAACCTCTGGCTGGCCGAAAAGCTCTTCCCCCTGCTCAAACCCGACGACACCATCTGGGTGCACGACTACCACCTCATCCCCATGGCCGCCGCCCTGCGCGCCATGGGCGTCAAGAACAAAATCGGCTTCTTTCTCCACATTCCCTTTCCCACCCAGCCCATCCTGACCTGCATCCCGCCGTCGTCGGAATTGCTGCGCGCCCTCAGCCACTACGACCTTGTCGGCTTCCAGACCCCCAGCGACCGCCAGGCCTTCGTCGACTGCCTGACCCGCGAGTCCGGCGCGCGCAAACTGGACGAAGACAACCTGCAGATGGAAGACCGCGTCGTCCGGTCCGGCGTCTACCCCATCAGCGTCTACCCGGATGAAATCGAAGACCAGGCCCACACCGCGGCCAGCCGCAGGCACCTGCGCCGGCTGCGCCAAAGCCTGCTGGATCGCAAACTGATCATCAGCGTCGACCGGCTGGATTATTCCAAGGGGCAGTTCGAACGCTTCCGTGCGTTTGAAAAGCTGATGGAGATACAACCCTCGCACCGCAGTGCACTATCGATGGTGCAAATCGCGCCGCTGTCCCGGTCGGACATCAAGACGTACCAGAAAATTCGGCATGACCTGGAAGGCGAAGCCGGGCGCATCAATGGCCGCTTTGGGGATATCGATTACACCCCAATTCGGTATATCAACCGCAACTACGAACGCAGCACCCTGATGGCGTTTTTCCGGGGTGCGCAGGTAGGGGCGGTTACGCCGTTGCGGGATGGGATGAATTTGGTAGCCAAGGAATATGTCGCGGCTCAGCATCGGGATGATCCCGGGGTGCTGGTGCTGTCGCGGTTTGCCGGGGCGGCGGCGGAGTTCGATGGGGCCTTGCTGGTCAATCCGTATGACACGCTGGGGATGGCGGAAGCGATGCACCGTGCGTTGACCATGCCGCGCGAGGAAAGAAAGGAGCGGCACGCGTCGATGCTGCAGCAGTTGAAGACGAACGATCTGGGGGCGTGGTGGAGGAGGTTCTTGGGGGATTTGGGGGTTTGAAGTACGGCTAGTCCGGAAGCGCGTCGTACCGCATGTCAGCAGGCGCATGGCGGGAAATTTCAGCAATCTGATCCTGCTCCGCCTTGATATGTGCCGGCCGGGCCAGAATGCGCCGATGCCAGTCCGCAAGGTCTGGAAGCTCCTCCAGTAAATCAAGCCTTGCGGCGATTTTCAGGATTGACGCAAGCATGAGATCAGCCACCGTAAAGTCATCCCCCACGAAATAGTCGCGCCCCTGGCGCGCTCGCTCCAGTGCGGCAAGCCGCTCTTTGGCCCGCGCGACCACGTCCGGCCGCCTGGCAGCTTTTGCCGCTTCGTCCTTCATGAAATATTCGACTTCGGCGACATTGAACAGGAAGGGCTCGATCGAATTCAGCCCGGCGGCCACCCATTGCAGCGCAGCGGCCCGCTCGGCGGTTCCTTCCCCACCGATACACCGTTTCGCCCGCATGGCGACGTCCAGGACGATAGCGCCGCTCTCGAACATGGGCGGCCGGTTGTCCTCTTCCAGGACGGGCAACTGCCCGAATGGTTGCAGGCTGGTCTTGTAGCTTTGCGATTTCATCGTCGGCGCGTCGACCAGCCGGACGGTGTAGGGCCAGCCGACCTCGTTCAGGATCCAACGGACGCGGTGGTCGCGTACTTGGCCCGCCGCGAATGGCGGCGCCCATTTCATGGCGGTGACGGTGATCATTGCGAGCTCCTTGCATGGGCTCAAGCAGGTTCAGGGCGCCGTTGCATTCCAATGTGATGGCCAGCACGGAAGCTCTGGCAACGGCAGCATCTCCAGTTATATGCCATGAAGTGCGCATCGGCCATACCCCGGTGGCCATGACCTGGAAGGCGAAGCCGGGCGGATTGATGGCCTGTTTGGGGACATCGATTACACGCCGATCCGGTATACCAACCGGAATTGCGAGCGCGGTACCTTGATAGCGTTTCCGGGGTGCGCAGGTGAGGGCGGTCACGCCACTGGGGGGACGTGCACCGCGCGCTGACCATACCGAAAGAAGAAATGAAGGAACGGCATGCGTCGATGCTGCAGCAGTTAAAGCCAGGTGACTTGGGCGCGTAGTGGAGAAGGTTTTTGGGGGACTTAGCGGTTTAAGAAAATGCCAGTTTGAGCTAGCATTCATGTAACGAATACTTACTGAACCTGCTGCGCTCTTTTTGACCCATGGCCAAAGCCTCGATATTGCGCGACAAGCTGCTCACCATATTGCCTTTGGTCGACGATGAGTCGACCAATGCCAGCGGCATGTCGATGAGTGAGATCACCCGGCGGCTGGCGATGCATATGGCCGAAGTGCCGTCGGATCGCCATATTCGCCGGGCGCTCCTGGACATGACCGACGCATTCGGCTCGGTCGGCAGCACACGGTCCACCAAGTGGTACCGCACCATCTCGCGCCCGCAGGCCGAGATCAGCAATATGACGGTCAACGTCGCCATGGCAATCAATGCGGTGCGCCGCGTGGCCGCCCACCACCTTCCCGGGGTGGTATGGGAAGACCTGGAAAAGACATTCCATATCGCCGACCGGTATCTAGCGAGCCATTCCGGTTCGCCCGATAGCGAGCGAGGGCAGGCTTGGTCGCGCAAGACCCTGCGCATCGACGGCAGTCAGCCTGTCGTGCTGCCCAAGGTCGATCCCGGTGTCTACAAGGCTGTCACCGAAGCCCTGTTCTACGACCGCCAGCTTGTCTTCTCGAATCGCCCGTTTGGTGAAGAGCAACCCAGCGCCCGCACCTACACCATGACGCCGCTGGCTCTGGTGGACCGGGCGGGGGTGCTGTACCTCGTGGCGTGGGGCAGCCGGCGGCCCGGGCAGCGTTTCCTATTCCGCATGGACCGACTGTCGAATGTCCGGATATCCGAACAAGCCGGCGAACCCGACCCGACCTTCGACCTGCACGATTATGTGATGAACGAAGAAGCACTCAACTTCGGGTCCGACGACGACATCGAGATCCAGCTGTTCGTGTGCGAGCCCCTACGTACCGACGGCAAGCCGCGCCGCCATCCCCTGCGTGAATTCCGCCTGTGCGAAGACCAGCTTGCCGAAGATGCCGACGGCGGCTTCCTGCTGCGGGCCAAGGTCAAGCCGTCGGTCATGCTGTGGCAGCTGCTGCACAGCCACGCGTCGTCGGTCGAAGTCATCGCGCCGGACTGGATACGCAAACGGTTTCGGGACGAAGCGCTGATGCTGGCGGAGCGATACCGCTGATCAGCAATGTGCTGACGGTTTGCGCCGGTTGGATCCTTTCGATTGCTTGATCAACCCTCTTTGCTCTTCAGGTGCTTTCCCATGGCGCGCATGTTTCCCAGCGATACCTCGTCCGACCCCCGCGCCCGTGCAGACGGCGGGCTGCGCCGGGAACTCGACGTACTCGAGCGCCTGGAACTGGCACTGAGCAATGACTACAGCATATTCCACAGCATCGACTGGGTGTCCGTCCATGCGGGCCACGAAACGCGCGGCGAGATCGACATCATCGTCATGAACGCCGGAGGCGATCTGTTGATCCTGGAGGTCAAGGCAGGCCAGGTCGAAGAGGCGGACGACTCCCTGTACAAGCGCTATCCCACCGCCCGCAAAGACATTGCCGCCCAGTGCCGCAAGCACTACACCGCGCTGCGCGGGCGTCTCAAGCAAGCAGATCTGGGCACCCACGTCAGGCAGCTTCTGGTGCTGCCCGACCATCGAATGGTAGGGCAGGGATCTGCTGCGTTGCCGCGTGAACGCATCATCGACGCCGACCAGATCGACGACCTGCACCGGCATATTGCCGTCCTCATGCCCGCAGGTTTCCCCACCGAACGCGCCGACCACGTCCGCAGCTTCCTGTTGAACGAGTTCAAGGTCGCGCGATCATTGGGTGTTTTTCGCAACCAGTTGGCCCAGGCCAGTCATCGATTGGCCAGCGGCCTGGCCACCTGGGTGCCGCGGCTGTACACACCGAATGGACTGTTCTGGATTCAGGCCACCGCGGGATCGGGCAAGACGCAACTGGCACTGCGCCTGCTCGAAGACGCCGCCGCAGCCGGACGCCAGGCCCTCTACGTTTGCTTCAACCGGCCGCTATCGAACGAAGTCCGCCGCCTCGCGCCTGCGAGTGCGATGGTTGCCACCTTCCACGAGTTGGCGCGCACCTATTGCGCAGGCATCGGCGCCGTCGGCACCGAGCTAGACTCGCAAGACGAATTCAACCGCAACGCCGAACGGTACGTGGCCGACGCATCAACCTTCACGGCTCTGTACGATGTCCTTGTCATCGACGAAGGCCAGGACTTCCACCCCGAATGGATCACCTGCCTGCGCCGCCTGATCCGTGTCAGCGGCACGACCCACGTGCTGGAAGACACCGACCAGCGCCTGTACCGCACCCAACCCATCGCGCTGCCCGACGCCACCCGCCTGACCTGCACCGACAACTTCCGCAGCCCCCGCGCCGTCGTCGACACCATCAACGCCTTTGGCCTGGCGGACCACACGGTGGTTGGCGTCAGCCCCTACCTAGGGGACACGCCCGACTTCATCGCGTGCGCCACGCCCTCCGAAAAAGAAGTTGCCGTCGTCAACTGCATCGACCGCTACCTGGCCGACGGCTACAGCCGCAACGACATCGTGGTGCTGAGCTACGTCGGCCTTGCCAGGTCGGCGTTGTTCCAGAGCGAGTCCTTGGGCAGCTATCCCTTGCACCAACCCGGCACGCCGGTGAACGACGACGCCATCTCCTGCGACAGCATCTACCGCTTCAAGGGCTGCTCGTCCCCCGTCGTCATCCTGACCGACGTGGACTTTTCAAGCGTGACCACCACTGACCGCCGCAAGCTATTCGTCGGCCTGACGCGCGCAACGATGGCCGCGGCGCTTGTCATGACACCTGCTGCGGCGGACGCGTTGACCGCGGTGCTCGACGCGTAGGGTAGGCCCTTCCTGACGGTTTAGCCACTTAGCGAGCGGCGGGTGTTCGTGATTTGCGGCTACAAGAAAAGCTACCTTCTCGCTCTATCTTTTTGAGTAGCTGATCGCGCTGCCACCTCAGGCGCAGTCGGTCGACGCCGTCGCAATTTCCCCACGTCTTGGGCGTTCATTCGATCGCTCATCATTCGTCCGCGAAATGTCCGAATGCCACTCCAGAATGGTTGCATCCGCCAACGACACCCGGCTTGACGCCAGGCCCGTGTCCGCAGCCAATCCACTCTGGAGCCCCATGGCCAAACTGATCCTCATCGAAGCACAGCCCCTGATCCGCCTGGGCATGGCCGGCGTCTTGCAGCCGCTGAACGACGACGCGTTCCTGCAGTCCTGCGGCCCCCACGACCCCGAACGGGCCGCCCTGGCGGGCAGTGCCCCCGACATCATGATCTACGGCATGTCGGGCGATGGGACCCACGATTGGCCCCACCTGCACCACGCGCAGCAAGAGATCGCCCCCCGCCGCGTCCTGCTCCTTCCCGACACCGTCACGCACGACCTGCTGCGCGACGCGCACGCCAACGACACCATTGCCGGCTGCGTCGCCAAGAACGCCACCCCCGCCGAGATCAAGGCGGCGATCATGATGATCGATGCGGGTGGGGAGTGCTTTCCACGGTGCCTGAAAAGGGTGCTGAATGATGGTGGGCCGGTGCGGCGGTCAAGGTCGGGTGCGGGGGGTGGCATGGGTTCGGTCTTTCATGACACCCGCTGGCCGGTCGAGGCCGGTTCTCCTGAAAGTGCTCAATTGCAGTCCATCGCGGACCAGGCCGACGCGTTGGACGTCACGCCGCGCCAATTCGAAGTCCTGTCGCTGCTGGCCAAGGGCGACCCGATCAAGACCGTGGCCCGGCGGATGGAGATATCGGTGGCGACGGCCAAGACGCATGCATCGTCGCTGTATCAGCGGCTAGGGGTGACCAACAAGACCCAGGCGGTGTACGTCGCGCGGCAACGCGGAGCTGAGATATAAAGAGTGATTACCTCAATAACGCAAGTTGCAGCGGCACTAAAATAAGTTGTCGCTCTATTCTGCTGCACATGACGTCGTCGAACAAAGTACCTAACCAATCAAAGCAAATATGCACACTACAGCAGACTCGAAATTGTCAACAATGCCTTCAAATTGGGATGGCACAGCGCTTGGGTTTTTAGAAGGCTACGTACAAAAGCGCCCATACCATGTTAACAAAAACTGGCCTGAGCAATTTGTCGATACTACAAGAAAAATTTCTGATGCCTTGAAAGCTAATCGATCTGCCGAAGTCCATGAACTAATTTGGACCAAGAACAATGGTATTTCGAATCTGACTGCTAATGCGCGACTGAAAGGAAAAACCATAAATTCACTTTTATCGTCGCTCAGACATCTGACTCAAGAGATCTATCAAGACGGCAGCCCAGAAAACCACCTTCGCATTGAGTCGTTATTTCAAAGCTGGTTTGCCTCAGAACAACTTGAACATAGGGCTCCGCTACTGCGCAACCGCGCATTTGCAGCTATTCACCCCGACAGATACCATACCACTGTGAAGGAAGTGGCACACAACGCGGTTGTCAAATGGTTCGCTAACCACACGTCATTCGTTGCCCCTGCTTCTAGCAATTGGGCTCATCAAGCTAATGCCCTTGTGAAATACCTCGATCAATCGTATCGATTTGCCAGCCTGTTCGACCGCAACTCATTTCCTTGGTATGTCTGGGAGCAGTTAGACTCACAATATGCACAAGTTAATGCGTTGGAAATTGGAAAGACCAATTTACCAGATATGGCGGGGTTTAAACCGTTAGAATTAGCCGCGATGCGGTCAGCCAGCATTCAAGATCGGCCAATGGCACTGCGTCATGGCATGCTTGCGGAGGCACTAAGCCAAATCCTGCACAACGATTTTGGTGCGGGAAACTACGAATTTGAATATAAGAGTGGGACTGGCGGTAGGGTCGATGCGGTAGCAAGGATCAGCGGTGACAGGTTTAATATTTATGAAATAAAGGTTGCCGCCACAGCGCATGCAGTAATTCGCGAGGCAATCGGGCAGTTGTTGGAGTACAGCTATCGTGACGGCGGGGTCGAACCGGTGAAGTTGTTTGCCGTAGGCGAACATCCCATTGACGAGGTCAGCGTACGATATCTTGAGCGACTGAGGACTCAATTTGGAATACCGATAGACTACTTGTCAGTTAATCTCTCTGTCGAACAGAATTCGAGATTAAGTAAAGCCCTCATAGATCTTGCCGAGACTGGAAGCGCTGCAAACAGATAAAAGTTTTCGGTCAAGATTTGCGATATAGGAGCCAGATAATTGATACAGAGGCAGATGATAAAAGCTGATGACCGACAGGATTAGTTTGATCAATTAAGAAGGCCGCATCCTAAACGTCGAGACTGCTGCCGATGTGTTGGCACAATGCTGCAGCAATCTTACCAGGTTGCTTTACGGTGTCCTAGCGTCATTCAGCGATTCGACTTCTTGTAGTGTCGCCTAACAATTCATTCAAACATTGAGCCTATAGAATATGACCGAGCTTCTCGACTTCTTAAACAAAAACTCCGGTGCGTTGACGGTAATCTTCACGGCCGTTGTTACCGTCGCTACCGCAGTTTACGCCGCCTTGACTTGGGTTCTCGTTAAAGAGACCCGTATGATGAGAGAAGTCCAAACCGAGCCTAAATTACAGGTAACAGTCAGCTCATTCGACTTCGCAATCAACATTGTCCGCCTATATGTTCGTAATGTCGGCCTTGGGCCGGCCTTGAATGTGACCTTCAAGCCTAAGGTTCTCGCTGGAGGTCAGTCTGCTGAAAAGCTACTTGCTGAATTTACAAACGTAAACTTTTTCACCGTTGGGCTTAAGCATTTCGGCCCGGCACAAGAAAGGGTCTCCGCTTATACACAACTGACAGAAGATCACGACGGAAAAATGGCTTCAGTGCTAGCGATAGACGTGACATACAGTAGCGCTACCGGTAAGCGCTACTGGGACTCGCTTGTGGTAGATATGTCCGAGTTGAAAGGTGGTTACCAGCTAGGCAAGCCCCATGCATATGCAATTGCTCAGAGCTTGGAGAAGTTGCAGAAGGATATTCACCATCTCACCACCGGCTTTCATCGAATTAAGGCGAATATTTACACAAGCGCGGATCGTGAAGAGGAACGCGCGGAAGCTCAGAATAGGCGGGAACAGTACCAAAGGGAGCTCTAGGTGCAACGAAGCGCTCAAGCTGACAGTCCCGCTACGAGCATGCGTGACGTTTAGCTTTGGCGTTTTAGTAATTTGGCTGTCTACTTTAGGTTGGAACCAGACCTCTATGACTTCAAGTCACGAGGTTGAGCTATGCAGTTTTGCCCCGAGCCAAGCGATCTGGTACTAACTCTGAGAATCTCTTGATACTAACTTCCACGCTTGGCAGTATCTGCAAGAACTTACGATTGCCATGATCTCCACCGATGTGAGTCGGAATCAAAGCCCCAGAAAGCTCGGTACGCTCCAAACAAAAGAGGCCACCTCACGGCAGCCTCTCTAATACATCTAACTCATTTAGGATAAATCTAGATTCCCACAGAAATTCACACCCTCAAATATCAATATTCCCCGCCATCAACGCATGCTTTTCAATAAACGCGCGTCTTGGCTCCACATGATCCCCCATCAGCGTAGTGAAAATCTCATCCGCTGAAATCGCATCCTCAATCTGCACCTTCATCAACCGGCGCACAGTCGGATCCATCGTCGTCTCCCACAGCTGCGCAGGATTCATCTCACCCAGACCCTTATACCGCTGCTTCGAGATCGAACGCTCGGCTTCAGACCGCAGCCACTGCATGACTTCGCGGAAGTCATTCACATACATCTCTTTGGCCTTCTCGCCCTCACCACGAACGATACGGCCACGTTCCCCGATCAAGCCCTGGAACGTTTCCGCAGCGTGATGAAGAATGCCGTAATCCGACCCGGCAACGAATGCCTCATCGATCACGCTGACGCGGATGTTGCCGTGGTGGTTGCGATGCACCTCAATGCGCCACTTTTCGGCGGCTTCGTCGTACTTCGCAAACACCTGCACCACGCCCGGCAGTGACGGGTTTTCCAGCGCGATTTGCAGGCGTTCGGCGGAGGCGACTGCGGCGGTTTCGTTGCTGACGTCAACGACCGTGCCTTGAACGATGGCGCTCAGCGTTTTTTCGTCGATGAAGCGGGTGACGCGCGCGATGACTGCGTCGGCCAGGTTGTATTGGCGGGCGAGTTCGGTCAGGGCGTCGCCGGCAATGGGGTCGGCGCCTTCGGTGGGGTAGAGCTTGGCGTCGCGCAGGGCCAGGGTCAGCATGAACGCGGTTTCTTCTTCTTCGTCCTTCAAGTACCGCTCATCACGTCCTACCTTGACCTTGAAGAGGGGCGGCTGGGCGATGTAGATGTGGCCGCGTTCGATCAGTTGCGGCAGCTGGCGGTAGAAGAAGGTCAGCAACAACGTACGGATGTGCGCGCCGTCGACGTCCGCGTCGGTCATGATGATGATGCGGTGGTAGCGCAGCTTGTCGATGTTGAAGTCTTCGGCGCCGATGCTGGTGCCCAGCGCGGTAATCAGCGTGGCGATCTGTTCGGATGCGATCAGTTTGTCGAAGCGGGCTTTTTCGACGTTCAAGACCTTGCCGCGCAGGGGCAGGATTGCCTGGAATTTGCGGTCGCGGCCTTGCTTGGCGGATCCGCCTGCGGAGTCGCCCTCGACCACGTAGATTTCGGACAGGGCCGGGTCCTTTTCCTGGCAGTCGGCCAGTTTGCCGGGCAGGCCTGCGCCTTCGAGCACGCCTTTGCGGCGCGTCATTTCGCGGGCCTTGCGGGCGGCTTCACGGGCGCGCGCGGCTTCGACGATCTTGGCGCACAGGGCCTTGGCGTCGATGGGGCGTTCCTGCAGCCAGGTATCAAGCGCGCGGCCCACGGCGTCTTCGACGGCGGGGCGCACTTCGCTCGAGACCAGCTTGTCTTTGGTCTGGCTGCTGAATTTGGGATCGGGCACCTTGACGGACAGCACGCAGGTCAGGCCTTCGCGCATGTCGTCCCCGGTGGTTTCGACCTTGGCTTTCTTGGCCAGCTCGTTCTGTTCGATGTACTTGTTCAGGACACGCGTCATCGCGGCGCGCAGGCCGGTCAGGTGGGTGCCGCCGTCGCGCTGCGGAATGTTGTTCGTGAAGCAGAGGACGCTTTCGGTGTAGCTGTCATTCCACTGCATGGCGATTTCGACGCCCACGGGCACGCCGCCGGCTGCCGATTCGACGGCGACGTTGAACACGTTCGGGTGCAGAACGGTCTTGGCACGGTTGATGTAATCAACGAAGCCTTTCACGCCGCCACTGAACGCAAAGTCTTCTTCCTTGCCCTGGCGCTGGTCGACCAGCTTGATCTTGACGCCGTTGTTCAGGAAGGAGAGTTCGCGCAAGCGCTTGGCCAGGATTTCGTAATGGAATTCGACCGTCGTGAAGATGGCGGTGTCGGCCAGGAAGTGCACTTCGGTGCCGCGCTTTTCCGTCGGGCCGACCTTGGCCAGCGGTTCGACGCGCGCCCCTTGGCGAAATTCCATCTTGTAAACGTCGCCGTTGCGATAGATGGTCAGGCGCAGCCATTCGGACAGTGCGTTCACGCAGGACACGCCCACGCCGTGCAGGCCACCCGACACCTTGTACGAGTTCTGGTCGAACTTGCCGCCGGCATGCAGTTCGGTCATGACGATTTCGGCGGCGCTGCGCTGGAATTCGTCATCCTTGTGGATGTCGGTGGGGATCCCGCGGCCGTTGTCGGTCACGGAAATGGAGTTGTCGGTGTGGATGGTCACGACGATTTCGTCGCAGTGACCGGCAAGCGCTTCGTCGATGGCGTTGTCGACCACCTCGAACACCATGTGATGCAGGCCGGTGCCATCGGACGTGTCCCCGATGTACATGCCTGGACGCTTGCGCACGGCCTCCAGCCCCTTCAGCATCTTGATGGAATCGGAGCCATAGGCGTCCGACGCACCAGCGATGTGGGCATTGATCGCCGTGTTCGACGTCAGGTGGCTGTTATCCGTGTCGCCGGTTTCTGGCGAAGTGTTCTGTTCGGTCATAAGCGTGTAAACCATCCACACTGCCGAGCCCCGTGACTCCGGGCCCGGCAGTTAAAAAACTACGAGACGATAGAAAGCAGACTGCGGCGCGTCAGATGCGCATGGGCATCACGACGTACTTGAAGTCGGCGTTGTCGGGCAGCGTGATCAGCGCCGACGAGTTGGCGTCACCGACGCCCCACTGCACGGTTTCGGCCTTCAGGTTGCCCAGCACGTCGAGCAGGTAGCTGACGTTGAATCCGATATCGAGCGGTTCGAAACTGAAATCGATATCGAGCTCTTCCTGCGCTTCTTCCTGTTCGGCGTTGCTGGCCGAGATTTTCAATACGTGATCGGCCATCTGCATCCGGACACCCTTGAACTTGTCGGTGGTCAGGATGGCGGCGCGCTGCAGGCTGCGCTGCAGCGCTTCGCGGGCGATCAGGAAATGCTTGGTATAGCCGCTCGGGATTACGCGCTGGTAATCGGGGAACTTG
This sequence comes from Pigmentiphaga litoralis, assembly GCF_048632615.1. GTDB lineage: Bacteria > Pseudomonadota > Gammaproteobacteria > Burkholderiales > Burkholderiaceae_B > Pigmentiphaga > Pigmentiphaga litoralis_B. The sequence goes on along the minus strand of NZ_CP184479.1, from coordinate 2,642,221 downwards.
CCTTCCACCAGTTTGGAAATCAGTTCGATTTCGGCAAAACGGAAACGGATCTGGTTGGCGGCCACGTCGATCTGCACGGGCTCTTCGGAATCATCCAGCAGGCGCAGCAGTTCCAGCACCGTTTTGCGCGGAATGATCACTTCCTGCTTGGGCGATTCGGTTTCGGTCGTGACCGAGCAATAGGCCAGGCGATGACCGTCGGTCGACACGCAGCGCACGTCAAAACCGTCGATGACCAGCAGCATGCCGTTCAGGTAATACCGGATGTCCTGCTGGGCCATCGCGAAATGGACCATGTTCAGCAGATGCTTAAACGACTTTTGCGTCATGGTGAGCGACGCGTTCCAGGTCGCCGGCTGGGCGACCGTGGGGAATTCCTCGGCGGCAAGGGTCTGCAGCGCGAACCGGCTTTTGCCGGATTGCACGGACAGTTTCTTGTTCGCCAGCGACAGCGACACGTCACCCGTGTCGGGCAGGGCGCGCAGGATATCCAGCAGTTTGCGCGCCGCGACCGTCGTCGATTCAGACGCATCACCCACGCCAAAGTCGGCATGGGTGGTGATCTGAACCTCGATATCGGTCGATACGAACGACACGCGGCTGCCGTCCTTGCGCAACAGGATGTTGGCGAGGATGGGAAGCGTGTGCCGACGCTCCACGATCCCTGACACGGTCGAGAGCGGCTTGAGGAGTGCGTCGCGTGAGGCTTTCACCAATTGCATATCCAATCCTTCTTGGGGTTGGTCGTTAAATAGGAGCCTGTGGATAACTCGAACATCAGCAAAACGTATTTTAAATCAACAGCTTGGTTGCTCTGCGGGGCGACCCTGCCGCAAGCGTGGCGCGAGTATGACCAACAACCATGTCAACCCTACACGTCACGCGCGGCGATCAGCCCTTCAGCGTCTGTTCGAGGACATGCAACGAGTGGTTCAGCTCGGCCTGTTTGGTCCGGGCTTCCGAAATTTTTCGTACTGCGTGCAGCACCGTGGTGTGATCGCGGCCGCCGAACAGTTCGCCGATCTCCGGCAGGCTTTTCTGCGTCAGTTCCTTGGCCAGGTACATGGCGATCTGCCGCGGCAACGCGATATTGGCAGGCCGGCGCTTCGAATACATGTCGGCGACTTTGATCTTGTAGAAGTCCGCGACGGTTTTCTGAATGTTTTCGACGGTGATCTGGCCGTTCGATACCGACAGCAGATCCTTCAAGGCGTCCTTGCAGACTTCAACGCCAATCGCGCGGCCGTGAAACTTGGCATAAGCCAGCACTTTACGCAGCGCGCCTTCCAGTTCGCGAACATTGCTGCGCAAATGTTTGGCAATGAAGAATGCACATTCTTCGGGCAGCGGCATGCCCTCGGTTTCTGCCTTCTTGAGCAGAATGGCCACCCGCATTTCCAGTTCCGGCGGTTCGATCGCGCAGGTCAGACCGGAATCGAATCGCGAGATCAGGCGATCGTCGATACCCGCCAGTTCCTTCGGATAGGTATCGCTGGTGATAATGATCTGCTTGCGCAACGACACCAACGCTTCGAACGCATAGAAGAATTCTTCTTGCGTACGGTTCTTTCCAGAAAAGAACTGAATATCGTCGATCAGCAGCAGATCGAGCGAATGGTAATACCGCTTGAACTCGTCAAAGGCCTTGCGCTGATAGGCTTTCACCACGTCGGACACGAACTGTTCCGCATGGATATACCGCACCCGCGCGCCGCTGTTGTCGGCCACCATCGAATTACCGATCGCGTGAATCAGGTGGGTCTTGCCCAAGCCCACGCCGCCATACAGGAACAGCGGGTTATAGGACGTGCCCGGATTTTCAGCGACCTGCAATGCCGCGGCGCGCGCCAGCTGGTTGGCCTTACCCGTCACGAAATTGTCGAAGGTCAGGTCCACGTTCAGACGCGACCGCTCGTAAATGCCGGTGGCCTCGTTCAAATCGGATTTGGCGTTATGCACAGGCGCGCGAGCGCCGCCGGCATCACCGGAACCTTGTTGACCGCCATGCTGCGCACCGCCATTGCCCGGGCCGGTATACGGACCCGAATACGGGCCGGTCTGCTGCGCGGGCAGGCTGCCGTTGCCTTGGCCGTTGTAGCTGGGACCATCACCGGGGTAGGCGGGCTGCTGCGGCGCACGTGACTGCAACGGCGCGCTGGCGCCCCGACCCGGGTTGGGCTGTTGCAGGTGCTGCAAGCCGTTCTGCGACCGGGGCGGGGGAGGTTCGACCGCGCGAGGGGCGTCGAGCTCGAACTTCACCTGTATCGGGCGCTGGAACCATTCCGCCGCGATCGATTCGATGCGGCCGCAGTAGTTGCTGCGTACCCAGTCCATCTTGAAACGGTTCGGGGCAGCCACCCGCAAGACCCCGGCGGATTCGTCAAAGGCCACCGGGACGAGCGGCCGGATCCACGCACTGTATTGCTGTGGCGGCAGTTCGCGCTCGAGCGTCTGGGCGCAGGTTTGCCAAAAATCTTCCATGAATCTCGCTAGATAGTAGGCCCACATCACGCAGCCTTTGCGGACGGGATCGCGCTTGGGCGTCGCTGTGCCAAAGTGCGGCTGCCAAAGTGCGGCTGTCCAAGTGCGGCTGTTTACGTACAACCGCTCAAGCGCAGCCTCGAGGTCCAGCCACTCAGCCACAGTCAGTGCTTAGTGTAATCACCCCCTGCAAGGGAGTGCATCACTGCCCGGGCGAACGACAAAAACGTCGGTCCGAAACGTTCCATTCTACTCCTCCAACACCAAGTTATCCACAGGGAAGCGACTTTTCCCCACGTCTCCAGCCCGCTTCCGCATTGACAGACGCACAAAAGTTTGATGAAATGTAAGGCTGTCCGGAGTTTGGAACGCGTGCTTGCGTCCAGATCGGACGAAGAATCATCGGAAAGGCCCTGGGTTGGTAGCAGCCTGCGGTTCCTGTCTTGTAGGTTCACGTACTTCTTGTATGTGTACGTACTGATAGATGGGGGCGGCAGCGAGCTAGGCAATGCTCCGGGGCGGCCAACCACCAACCGGAATCGTCATGAAACGTACCTATCAGCCTTCAGTTACCCGCCGCAAGCGCACCCACGGTTTCCGTGTGCGTATGTCTACCCGTGCAGGCCGCGCGATCATCAACGCGCGCCGCGCCAAGGGCCGCAAGCGTCTGGCTGTATAAACGCCACGCCCATCACGGGGTGTGCGTACCAGGTGTGCTCAATGTCTGGCGGGCAGGTCTTGCCGCTGAACCCATCTGGCGCGGGATCGATGTCCCGATTCCACACCCCATGACCAGGTCATGTCGTTGACATCGCGCGCGTCGTTTCCCGGCACCGCGCGGCTGCGTAGTCCGGCGGAATTCGCCCCTGCGCTGAAAGGGCGCCGCCTTGCAAGAGGGGCGCTTTTTGTTTTGAGCGTCGCGCCGCCGCCAGCGGTGCAGGACGCGCCGTCTGGCGACACCGACACGCAGACTGCGGCAACACCCCAAGCACGCCTGGGCCTGGTGATCGGCAAACGGTATGCGCCTTTGTCGGTCAGCCGGAGCGCGATCAAACGGGTGATCCGGGAAGCCTTCCGCCACAAGCGGCTGGCCCTGCCTGCGGGCGACTACGTGGTGCGTTTGCACACGCGGATCCCATCCGTCTCGTTGACGGCGCTCAAGCACATGACCCGTCTGGAAATGGACGGGCATTGGCTGCGCGCGGCGCGATCGGGCAGGAACGACGCTCGGGCCGATGCACGACCCGACGCCCGGACCGGTGCTGGCCTGGACCTCCGGGGCGTGAGCCAACCCGCAGGTCGGCCCGGCCCGCGGGTCGCGGACAACGCAGTGACGCCCGACAAAGGTGCGGAACGTGATGGAACTCGTGTCTGAACAGGATGCCCAAGCTCAGCAGGACGGCCAGGCCCAGGCTCCGACAAGCCAGGGCGGCGGCGTTCCGCATGGATCGACGCCGCTGCGGCGCCTGCTGATCTGGCCCATCCGTTTCTACCGTTATTTCCTGAGCCCCTGGATCGGCCAGTCCTGCCGGTTCACGCCCACCTGTTCCGTGTACACGATGGAAGCCATCGACGTGCACGGCCCCGGGGCGGGTGTGTATCTGGGGTTCAAGCGTATTTGCCGGTGTCACCCGTTTTCTCCGGGGGGCCTGGATCCCGTGCCGCCCGCGCCCGGCGCAGCTGGCCGACGCACTGCCGACACATCCTCCACCGATCATTCGACTTCCAAGCCGCCTGTATGAGATCTGTCAGCTCAAGGCAGCTAAACTAGCGGACTTTGCCGCGACGACTGGAACCAACCGTCCATGGACATGCAACGCACCATCCTCTGGATGATCTTCTCGCTTTCTCTCCTGTTCCTATGGGATGGATGGCAAAAATACAATGGGCAGCCGTCCATGTTCGGCACGACGCCGGTCAAGACCGCCACCACCGACGCCAAGCCCCCGGTGACCGCGCCTGACGGCAGCATTCCGTCGGCCGCGCCTGGCGCCGCCGCGGGCAGCACCGCCGTGCCCGGCTCGGCGCCTGCCCCGGCGCCGGTCGAAGCCAAGGCCGAAAAGATCGTCGTCACGACCGACGTGCTGCGCCTGACCTTCGACACGCTGGGCGCCCAGATCGTCAAGGCCGAGCTGCTCAAGCAGCCCGACGTCGAAGACCACACCAAGCCCACCGTGCTGCTCGACGAATCGACCAGCCGCACCTACCTGGCCCAGAGCGGCGTGGTTGGCGCACCGGCCGGCGCGGCATTCCCGACGCATCGCACCCTGTTCCGTCCGGTCACCGACGCGCGCCAGCTGTCGGGCGACGCCATGGACGTGTCGTTCGAAGCCGAAAGCGGCGGCGTCAAGGTCATCAAGACCTATACGCTGCGCCAAGGCCGCTACGACATCGACGTGCGCCACGACCTGTCGAACGTCAGCGATGCGCCTTTGGCACCGTCGCTGTACCTGCAGCTGACGCGTGACGGCGGCAAGCCGCCCGGCGAAAGCCACTTCTACAGCACGTTCACGGGTCCGGCCATCTACACCTCGGAACACAAGTTCCAGAAGGTGCAGTTCAGCGACGTCGACAAGAACAAAGCCACGTTCGCCAAGTCTTCCAATGACGGCTGGCTGGGCATGGTGCAGCACTACTTTGCCGTGGCCTGGGTGCCGCCCGAAGGCGCGCCGCGCACGTACGACATCACCAAGCTCGATTCCCGTCTGTACGCCGTTCGCGCCGTGCAGCCCGTCGGCACGCTGTCTCCGGGCACCGGCAACAGCATCGAAGCCAAGCTCTGGATCGGTCCGCAAGACCAGCAGGCCATGGCTGCCGTGGCCCAGGGCCTGGATCTGGTCGTCGACTATGGCTGGCTGACCATCATCGCCAAGCCGGTGTTCCTGCTCATGACCTGGCTGCACTCGATCCTGGCCAACTGGGGCTGGACCATCGTGGCGCTGACCGTGCTGATCAAGCTGGCCTTCTACCCCCTGTCGGCCGCCGGCTACCGCTCGATGGCCCGCATGAAGAAGGTCACGCCGCGCATGACCGCGCTGCGCGACAAGTACAAGGATGATCGCACCAAGCTCAACACCGCGATGATGGAGCTGTACAAGAACGAGAAGATCAATCCGCTGGGTGGTTGCCTGCCGATGATCGTTCAGGTTCCGGTGTTCATCTCGCTGTACTGGGTGCTGCTGGCGTCGGTCGAAATGCGCAATGCGCCGTGGATCGGCTGGGTGCGCGACCTGGCCTCGCCCGATCCCTTCTTCATCCTGCCCGCGCTGATGATGGGCACGATGTTCCTGCAGATGCGCCTGAACCCGAAACCGCCGGACCCCATGCAAGCCAAGGTCATGATGTTCATGCCCCTGGTGTTCGGCGGCATGATGTTCTTCTTCCCGGCCGGCCTGGTGCTGTACTGGGTGGTGAACAACCTGTTGTCGATTGCCCAGCAATGGTATGTGGGCAAGCAGGCGGACAAGGCGCTGGCAGCAGCGTAATGTCGATGGATCGATAAGCCGGCCGGGTTCTTGGTTCGAACCCGCCGCCGGTACACTTCACAGGCCGCCACGGTTTCCGGGCGGCCTGTGTTGTTTGTGGCGGCGCATTTTTTTCAGGATCTTCCGATGATTTCCGATCACGACCCTATCGTTGCGATTGCAACCGCTCCCGGCCGCGGCGGCATTGGCGTCGTGCGCGTGTCGTCGCCTGCCCGGCTGGATGCGTTGATCGAAGCCATCGTGGGCCGGCAACTCACGCCGAGGCATGCGCACTATCTGCCCTTCAAGGACGCCGACGGCGTGCTGATCGACGAAGGCATCGCCCTGGCCTTTCCCGCCCCGCATTCCTACACCGGTGAACACGTGGTCGAATTCCAGGGCCACGGGGGCCCGGTCGTCCTGCGGCGCCTGCTGGCGCGCTGCCTGGAAGCCGGACGGGAGCAGGGCATCCGCCTGGCTGAACCGGGCGAATTCACGCGCCGCGCATTCCTGAACGACCGCATGGACCTGGCCCAGGCCGAAGCGGTGGCCGACCTGATCGATGCGTCATCCGAAGCCGCGGCGCGCAGTGCGGCTGCGTCCATGACAGGAGCGTTTTCAGATCAGGTGACAGGCCTTGCCGACCGCATCGTGCACCTGCGCATGCTGGTCGAAGCGACCTTGGATTTTCCTGAAGAAGAGATCGAGTTCCTGGAGAAATACCAGGCGCGCAGCGTGCTCGATGCGATCGCATCGGACCTGTCGCACCTGCTCGCCCAGGCTCGCCAGGGCGCGATCCTGCGCGAAGGCTTGCACGTGGTGCTGGCCGGCCAGCCCAACGTCGGCAAATCGAGCCTGCTCAATGCGCTGGCCGGCTTCGAAGCGGCCATCGTCACACCGATCGCCGGGACCACGCGCGACAAGGTCGTGCAGCAGATCACGATCGAAGGGGTTCCACTGCACATCGTGGATACGGCGGGGCTGCGCGAGACGACGGATACGGTCGAGCAGATCGGCATCGCACGAACGTGGGCCGAGATCGAACAGGCGGACGTGATCCTGCACCTGCTGGATGCCACGCAGCCGCAGCCGGAGCTGGATGCGGCCATCACGTCGCGGCTGCCTGCAAGGACGCCGGTGCTTGAGATCGTCAACAAGATGGATCTGGTGGACGACGGCAACGATCGGGCGGGGGCGGGCGCAGGGGCCAATGCAGATGCCGATACCGGCATGGGCGGCAGCTTGAAGGCGAGTGCCGACGCCAGGAGTGATGCCGACAAGGGATCTGGTGTGACAAGTGCCGCCGACAGTGCCACCGTAGCCGGCCACCCCGCCAAGCGCTTGGGCATCTCGGCCATGACCGGGCAAGGGCTGGACACGCTGCGGCAGGAACTGCTGGCGATCGCCGGCTGGAACCCGTCTGGCGAATCGCCTTACCTTGCTCGCGAACGGCATATCCAGGCGCTGCTGCAGGCGGCCGACCACCTGGAAATCGCCGGGGAACATGCGGCGTTGAGCGACCGGGTGCTGGATCTGTTTGCCGAAGAACTGCGCTTGGCGCACGGCGCGTTGACGTCAATCACCGGCGAGTTCACAAGCGATGATCTGCTGGGGGTGATCTTTTCGCGGTTCTGTATTGGCAAGTGATCGCGCCTGGAGGCCCCTTATGACCGGCAAAAAACTGATACGCAACAGTACCGCCGACTTTCTGATTTTTACCGGACAAACCGGTGAACAGAGCATCGAAGCACGCTATGAAGACGAGACGGTGTGGTTGTCTCAGAAATGGATGGTGGAGTTGTTCCTGAATCGCCAGCGCATGGAGAGCAGCAGCTTCCTTGGCGAGGCCTCCTTCGAGCGCCTGTTGTCGACCAACCATGTCCCGCGCTGAACGCCTTCTTTCCCTCATGCAGCACCTGCGCAGCCACAAGCATCCCGTAACGGGAACGACGCTGGCGGCGCGGATGGGCGTCAGCTTGCGCACGCTCTACCGCGACATTGCCAGCCTGCAGGCGCAGGGCGCCGACATTACCGGTGAACCGGGGGTCGGCTATGTGCTCAAGCCGGGTTATCTGCTGCCGCCGCTCATGTTTTCGGTGACGGAGCTGGAAGCCTTGGTGCTGGGCATGCGGTGGGTGAATCGCAGCACGGATGACGAGCTGGGTGCGGCGGCAAAGCAGGCGATGGCGAAGATTTCGTCGGTGCTGCCGGTCGAGATGCGGCGCGAGCTGGATGCCAATACCTTGCTGGTGGGACCGCGCGACGATCCGCCCGCGCTGACCGAGCACCTGCCGCAATTGCGGGACGCCATCCGGCGCGAACGCAAGCTGGACATTGATTACACGGACGCCAATGGCGCGCCCAGTTCGCGCACCATCTGGCCGTTTGCGTTGGGCTTTTTCGAGCGGCAACGGGTGGTGGTCGCGTGGTGCGAAAAACGGCAGGGGTTCCGCCATTTCCGGGCGGATCGCCTGACCAACGTAACGACGCAAACCGTGCGCTACCCGCAGCGCCGGCTGGGTCTGCTGAAACGGTGGCGCGCCGAGGTGGGGATCACAGGCGAGCAGTGAGCACGCTCGTTCGACTGCTGACAGAATCTGTCAGTGGGCTGGAAGAAGATACGACTCTGCGCTGACACGAACACCTTCGATCAGCACGATCCTTATCCACTTCCGGAGCCTTGCATGCCCATCCCTTCGATGACCATTCTGTATGTCGACAACGCCGAGCAGAGCGGGGCGTTCTACGCGCGCCTGCTGGACCGACAGCCCGTGGAAGCCTCTCCTACCTTCGTGCTCTTCGTGCTGGACAACGGGTTGAAGCTTGGTCTGTGGTCCAAGCACACGTGCATCCCGGCGCCCGACGCCGGGGGTGGCGGCGCTGAACTTGCGATCGCGGTCGCCAGCGCGGCGCAAGTCCAGGCACTGTTCGATGCGTGGACGGCTGACGGCGTCTCCATCCTGCAGCCACCGGTCACCCTCGATTTCGGGTTCACGTTTCTTGCATCCGACCCGGACCATCACCGCGTGCGAGTGTATGCCATGGCGGCCGACTGATATCCGGCCATCAACGCGGCTCGACGGGCATTGACATCATGACGTCATGACATCATGATGTCTACAACTGCTCAAACTCCGTCGTCATGTCCATACCGAATAGCCGCCTTCCGGAAACGTCCGCTCCCCTGTATCGCCAGGTGGCCGATCGTCTTATCGCGCAGATCCAATCAGGGGATTTCCGGCCTGGCGACGCGCTGCCTGCTGAAGACGCCTTGTGCCAGACGTTTGGCGTCAGCCGCATTACCGTACGCAAGTCGATCGAAGAATTGCTGGCTCGCCATCTGGTCGTGCGCCGGCGCGGTGTCGGGACCTTCGTCAACGATCCGCGGCGCGCCACCAAGTCCGTCACGCTGACGGGAGTGATCGACGACGTGTTGCCGGGAAACCAGATCGAAGTCGTCGACGAATCGGTGGTTGCGCTGCCTTCGAAACTGGTCGATCTGTTCGGCCTGGACGATGCGCTCTGGAAGTGCATCAGTGCCGTCAACCACGTCGGACGGCACGAGCCGCTGGACTATGCCCACTTCTATTTCCCGCCCGCCATCGGCGCATCGATCACCGGCAAGGACGTGGCCGGGCCGTTGCCACCCATCAAGTTCCTGCAGGTGCAATTGGGTGTGCGCATCGACCACGCCGACCAGATCGTCGAGCCGATGAAGGCAACCGCCGACATCGCGCGGCGCCTGGACGTGCCCAAGGGTACGCCGGTGCTGCGCGCGATTCGCATCTACTACGACACGCTTTCGAATCCGGTCGAGATCGTCGACGCGGTGTACCACCCCGAGCGTTACCGCTATACGGCAACGCTGTATCCCCGCACGGAGGGGTAGCCGGTTTCCCTGTCAGCCCAAGAGGCCTTCCATGTTTGCGTTCACCCACCGTAGTGCGGCCCGCTGGCTGCAAGGCGCCGTTGTCAGCGTCGCCTGTGTGTCGAGTTCCATGGTTACCGCGATGTACCCCGCGCTGGCAGACGCGGCCGACTATCCCGTCCGTCCCGTCAAACTGATCAGTCCCTGGGCAGCCGGCGGAGCGAATGACATCTTCTGCCGGGCACTGGCGCAGAAACTGACCGAGTCCATGGGCCAGCCCGTTGTCGTCGAGAACCGTCCCGGTGCCGCAGGGACCATTGGATCGGATATGGCAGCGAAGGCGCCGGCTGATGGCTATACCCTAGTCATGGGAAGCTCGCCCACGCATTCGATCGCACCTGGCCTGTACCCCAAGCTCCCGTACGACCCGCTACGCGACTTCACGCCCGTCACCTTGGCGGCGGTCGTGCCGAACATCCTGGTCGTCCATCCTTCCTTGCCCATCCATTCCGTCCAGGAGTTGATCGCCTACGCGCAGGCACATCCGGGAAAGTTGAATTTTTCATCGACTGGCAACGGGTCGTCGCAGCACTTGTTCGGCGAACTCTTCAAGTACCTGACCAAGACCGACCTGGTGCACGTGCCTTACAAGGGCACGGCTCCCGCACTCAACGACCTGCTCGCGAACAACGTGCAGATGGCTTTCGAGAATCCGCCAGCGCTGCTGCCGCACATTCAGGCCGGACGCTTGCGCGCCCTCGCCGTGGCAGGCAGCAAGCGCTCGGCATCGCTGCCCGACCTGCCGACCGTGGCGGAGGCGGGCGTGCCAGGCTATGACGTGTCCGTCTGGTTCGGTGTCTTTGCGCCCGCAGGCACGCCCAGGCCCATCATCGATCGCTTGAATCGCGAATTCCAGAGCGCGCTGGCGTCGCCCGACATCAAGACCCGCATGGATGGCTTCGGCGCCGAGATCGTGGGTCAGGGACCCGATGGATTCGATGCCTACCTCCGGGCGGAGATACCCAAGTGGGCGTCCATCATCAAGGCGGCGAACGTCAAGATCGACTGACCGCTGCGCCACCTGCGCACACTGGGCCGCGGAGCGTCCGCGGCATGGCAGGCCGGCAGCCGATCTCGCCGGCACCCTTCCACTTCAAAGGAACCTCATGACGTTCTCGGTGATTGCCAGATGCAAGCGAACAGGAATGTTCGGTATCGCCATCGCGACGCGGCCGATGGCCATCGGCGCGAAGTGCCCCTTTCTTCGCCCTGCCATTGGTGGGCTCGTCGTCCAGGCAAACGGCGACCCGCGCCTCGGCCCACTAGGACTTGCCTTGCTGGAGCAGGGCTTTTCGGCAAGCAAGGTGCTTCGTGACATCATCGACAGCGATGGACCCGACAACATCGAGTGGCGACAGATCGCCGTCATCGACAAAGATGGCAAGACGGCCGCCTACACCGGCAAGACCAACGAGGAATGGGCCGGCCACGTTGCCAAGCAGGATTTCGCGGTGCTGGGCAATCGCCTGACCAGCGAACGCACGTTGACGGCCATGGAGCAGGCGTTCGAGGACAATGAGAACCTCGATCTCGGTGATCGCCTGGTGACCGTGCTGGAAGCCGCGCGCGATGCCGGAGGCCAGGTGGCCGGCCAGCATTCCGCGGCCTTGCTGGTGCATAACAAGAAGTCCTATGCGTGGGTCGATCTGCGGGCGGACGAGCACAACGAGCCCATCGGGGAATTGCGCCGCCTGTATGGCCTGTACGTGCCGCTCATGACCTATTACGACACCCGGCCATCCAACCCGAGCATGCCGCGCGACGACATATGGCGCAAGGAAGCAGGCGTGGCGGGGGACCGCGCTAGGGGCCCAGGCTCGCCAACACAGTATGGCGCGCTCAAATCCGAGCGTGCTCGATATCGAGCAGACCGCATATTCAAGCTTGACTATGCAAGTCTAGCCAACATAAAGTCTGGACATGCCTTAGCGAGATGCCATGTCCCCGACACATTCTGCCGCGCTGCAAGCCCCGTACGCCCGCATCAAGATGCATGTCTTGAGCAAGATCGACTCAGGCGAGTGGGAGGTAGGTGCGCGGGTGCCGTCGGAACATCAGTTGGCCGCGGAATTTGGCGTGTCGCGCATGACGGCGCGGCGCGCGATTCTGGAACTGACGCAGGACGGCGTGTTGATGCGCAGCCAGGGCGTCGGCACGTTTGTGGCGGACCGCAAGCCAATGCTGTCGGTGCTGGAAGTGCGCAACATTGCCGACGAGATCGCCGAGCGCGGGCACCGCTACAGCAACCAGGTGATCCTGCTCAATACTGAGCAGGCGTCAGAAGTCATGGCCTTGTATCTGGGCGTGGCGACCGGCTCGCCCGTCCATCATTCCATCATCGTGCACCTGGACAACCAGGTGCCGGTGCAGCTGGAAGACCGCTACACGAACCCCGCGGTCGCGCCCGACTACCTGGCGCAGGACTTCACGCAAGAAACTCCCAACGCCTATCTGTCGCGCGTCGCTCCGCTGGGCGCGGCGGAGCACACAGTGGAAGCCGTCACTCCGTCGCCCGAGATGGCGCAGTGGCTGGCACTGGCCCCAGGTCAAGCCTGCCTGCAGGTGAACCGCCGCACGTGGTCGCAGGGCGAAGTCGCGACCTTTGCGCGGCTGATTCATCCGGGCTCGCGCTACCGGCTGGGCGGCGGGATGGTGGTGCTGCAACCGCCGGTGGGCAAGGCTGCGCTGAAGCGCGTCCGCTGAAGCGGCGGATAGCATCACTCCATCGGCCCACAGAACTCCGCCTTACCGCAACCCGCGCCATCCGTATCAAACCCTTTTTTCCGCATTACCCGCAATCCGCTCCACCCGACCAGAGAACCCGGCACGACCGGCAGACGGGAGACACCGTGTTTACGTATCACCACCCGGCATGGCCCAAGGGTCGTGCCGGCAAGCATCTTGTCAATCTGGAGAGTCATATGAAAGCAGGGATCAAGATCGTCGCCAGCGTGGTTGCGCTGGTGTCCGGGATCGCAGCCACCACGGGCGTCGTTGGCAGCGCGTCCGCCGCCGAACCGTTCCCGAACAAACCCGTTCGCATCATCGTGCCGTTCGGCCCGGCCGGCATTGCCGACAGCCTGCCGCGCATTGTGGGTCAGCGATTGTCCGAACAATGGGGCGTTCCGGTCGTGGTGGAAAACCGGGCAGGCGCGGCCGGCAACATTGGCATGGAAGCAGGAGCGCGCGCCGCGCCTGACGGCTACACGCTGACCCTGGCGCCGTCGGGCAACCTGACGGTCAATCCCTTGCTGTTCCCCAAGCTGACCTTCAACACCGCCAAGGACCTGTCGCCCGTTACGGTGCTGGCCACGTCGCCGAACGTGCTGGTCGTCAACGCGTCGTTGCCGGTCAAGACCATGCCCGAGCTGATCTCGTACGCCAAGGCCAACCCGGGCAAACTCAATTACTCGTCGCCCGGCACCGGCACGGGCGCGCATCTGGCGGGTGAACTGTTGAACATCAGCGCCGGCATCGACGCCGTGCACGTGCCCTACAACGCCATGGCCTCGGCGGTGAACGACGTGCTGAGTGGCCAGGTGCAGATGATGTTCGCGGGCGTGTCGACGATCGTGCAGCACGTGCAGTCGGGCCGCCTGCGTGCCCTGGCCGTGGCCGGTCCCAAGCGCCTGGCGGTGCTGCCTGACGTGCCCACCGTGATTGAAAGCGGATATCCGGGATTCGACGTGACGTCATGGTACGGCCTGGTCGTGCCATCGGCCACGCCGCCGGCCATCGTGCAGAAGCTGCAGCAGGACATCGCCGGCGTGTTGAAGCAGGACGACATCAAGGCCAAGTTCGCGGCAATGGGTGTCGACCCGCTGGGCAATACGCCTGCCGAGTTCGGCCGCATGATCCAGGTCGAAACCAAGAAGTGGACGGACATCGTCCGCCAAGCCAACATCCAACCGCTGGAGTAAGCGCGCCATGCAATCCATAGACATCACTTACCTGAACGGCCCGGACGTCAAGGCGCTTGCGCTGACCGATGCGGAAATCCTTGCCGCCGTGGAGTCGGCGCTCGATGCGCAGGGCCGCGGCGAGACGGTCATCGAACCGCGCATGCACCTGGTGCCTGAATCGTCGGACAAGGGGCACTTCAATGTGCTGCGGGGCTACATCAAGCCGCTGCACGTCGCTGGCGTGAAGGTGGTCAGCGACTTCGTGGACAACTACAAAGTGGGCCTGCCGTCGGAAATGGCGCTGCTGAATCTGTTCGATCCGGACACGGGCAAGCCGCTGGCCGTGGTGGACGCGACCGCGATTACCGACATGCGCACGGGCGCCATGACCGCGTTGGGCGCCAAGCATCTGGCACGCAAGGACAGCAAGATCCTTGGGCACATCGGTGCGCGCGGCACGTCGTACTGGAACGTGCGGCTGCTCGACAGCCTGTATGACTTCGACGAGATCCGCGTGCATTCGCGCCGTCCGGAAAGCCGGGAAGCCTTCGCGGCGCGGCTGGAACAGGACCTGGGCAAGCCCATTATCGTGACCACCGATTGGGAGTCGTGCGTGCGCGGCGCCGACATCGTGGTCGAGGCCTCGCGCCTGCCCGAGCCGACGCCCATGCTCAAGACCGAATGGATCAAGCCAGGGGCGTTCGTCGTGCCCTACGGCACCATGAGCGCCGTGGAACTGTCATTGACCGACATCATGAGCAAGATGGTGGTGGATGACTGGGGCCAGTGCCGCAAGGGCTTGCCCTTCGGCGCACTGCGGCCGCATGTCGAAAGCGATCGCCTGAGCGAACAGAATCTGCATGCCGAGCTGGGCCAGATCGTGGCGGGCAGGAAGTCAGGGCGTGAACGGGACGACGAGACCATCCTGTTCTGGCATCGCGGCCTGTCGACCACCGACATCGCGCTTGGTCACGCCATGCTCATGAAGGCCCGCTCCATGGGTCTTGGCCAGACGCTCAAGTTCGCCTGACCCCATCCCGCCTGGACCGGGCGAGCATGCCCACGCAAGACTGATAGGACGAGACCGCCTCATGGACACACCTGACGACCTTCCCGCGACGTCCGCATCATCGACGGCACCGCAGGCCTGCGTCTACGACAGGCAGGACTTGCGCAGCTTTTTGACGCGGTATGAAGCAAGCCATCCGGACCAGGTGTTGCGGGTCTCGCAAGAAGTCGCCCTGGACTACGACACGGTCGCACTGGCCTTCGAGCTCGAAGCGCGCAAGCGCAGCCCGGTGCTGATCTTCGACAACGTGACGGGCTCGCGTTTTCCAGTGCTGATGAATCTGTTCGGCGCGCGCGATCGCTACGCCGCGGCACTGGGCGTGACCGCGCAAGAGCTGCCGCAGGCCTGGGCGTCGAACGACACCCGGCCGATACCTCCGGATGTCCTGCCAACCGGACCGGTCAAGGACGTGGTGCTGACGGGCGGCGACGTCGACCTGGGCTACCTGCCCATCATGCGCAACTTTGTCGAAGATGGCGGCCCGTATGTGACCAATGCCATGTTCATTGCCAAAGACCCGGAAACCGGCGTGCGCAATGCGTCTTTCCACCGGCTGCACGTCAAAGGCAAGACCCGCTTCGGCACCAGCCTGCACAGCCGCCGGCACTTGTGGAATTACGCCCGCAAGGCCAAGGCGATGGGGCTGACGGAACTGCCGGTGGTGGTGGTGATTGGCTGCCATCCGTTGATCACGATCGGGTCCGGCTTGTGGAAGGGGCCGATCGATGCGGACGAATACGAGGCGGCCGGGGGCTTCCTGGGCGAGCCGCTGAAAGTCGTCGAAGGCGTGACCGGGCCGGTCGAGATCCCTGCGTTTGCCGAGATCGCGATTGAAGGCCGGTTGCTGCTCGACGCCGATGAAGACGAAGGCCCGTTCGGTGAATTCACGGGCTATGCGTCCGAACGCTCGACCCGTCATGCCCTGGAAGTCACCGCCATCCTTCACCGCAAGGACGCCTTCTATCACACCATCGTTGGCGGCATCTCGGACGAACACACGATGCTGCTGGGCATTTCGCAAGAAGCGCGGCAGCTTAAGGCGCTGCGGGTGCAGTACCCCAATGTGACGGCCGTGCACTACCCGAAGTCGGGTACCTGCCTGCTGCACGTGTACGTGTCGGTCAAGGACCCCGCGCCGGGCGAGGCGCGCAATATCGCCCTGGCGGCGCTGGGCGACAACCTGAGCCTGAAGCTGGTGGTGGTCGTGGATGATGACATCGATGTGTTCAACGAACAGGAAGTGATCTGGGCGATGGCCACGCGGTTCCAGGCCGATAGCGATACCGACACCATCAAGGTCGGCATGGGCGCCATCCTGGATCCGTCCAACCATGCGGGGCAGACCGCCAAGCTCATCATCGACGCCACCATCAAGCGCAAACCCTTCCCGCGCAGGCACTCCTTGCCCCGGGAAGCCACCGAGGGAGCGCGCCGTCTGGCGGACGCCTTGCTGAAATAGTTGATGATTGCAAGGGTTTGTCCGGTGCCCTGACGACACGCAAGGCTCCCTATACTGCCGCGTGGACCTCAAACAACTCGAATACTTCATCCGCGTCGCAGAGCTGGGCGGTTTCACGCGCGCTTCCATCGCGCTCGATATCGCGCAGCCTGCGCTCAGCCGGCAGGTACGTCAGCTCGAAGTCGAGCTGGGCCATACGCTGCTCATCCGCAATGGGCGGGGCGTGACGCTGACCGAGTCCGGCAAACAACTGCTGGAGCATGCGCGCGGCATTCTGTACCAGGTGTCGCGCACCAAAGAAGAACTGGGCCGCGTCAGTGGCGCGTTGGCCGGGCGCGTGGCCGTCGGCTTGCCGCCGTGCTTTGCCAAGATCCTGACCGTGCCCCTGACCCGCGCGGTGCGCGAGCGCATGCCCAATGCCACGCTGTCGATCACCGAGAACCTGTCGACGTCCTTGCACGAATCGCTGGTCAGCGGCCGGCTCGACATCGCCTTGCTCTACAACCCGCCCGCCTCGGCGGATATCGAGAGCACGGTGCTGCTGGAAGAGAACTTCTACTTCGTCACGCGCACGCAGGACAGCCATGGCGCGGACAGCATTCCGCTGCGCGACGTGGCCAACCATGCGCTGGTCATCCCGACTCGGCCCAACACGATCCGCATGCTGGTAGAGACGGAGCTTGCGCGATTGAGCAAGCGACCCCGCATCGCGCTGGAGATCGATGGCATTGCCGCCATCCTGGATCTGGTGGCCGATGGCGCAGGCGCGGCGGTGCTGTCGAAGAACGCGGTGGACACGGCCGAACGACGCCACCTGTTCCACGCGGTGCCCATCGTCGATCCTTACCTGCGCGCGCGCCTGGCAGTGGGCGTAAGCGCGCGCCGGCCTGCGACGCTGACGCAGCAGGCCATGCAGTCGGTCGTGCGTGAACTCGTCAGTACCCTGCTGGAGAACCCGCTGACGGCGCCGGAACCGGCTCCGGCTTGATGGCGGCGAGCAGGGCGGGGTGGCATACGCTTACGGGCGCGGAAGCCGGCAGGGGTTCCCGTCGGGCTTGCCTGGCCCGCATCCACTCGAGTCCGGCCGACGTGCCGCCGCGTGCCGTGGATCGCGGGTGGTACTCGCACCCGGTCCAGCCCGTATAGCCCGATTCGTCGATCAGGTCGAACAGATACCCGTAGGCCAGTTCGCCGGTATCCGGTTCGTGCCGGTCCGGCACGCCGGCAATCTGTAGATGACCGACTCGCCCGGTCGGCAGATAGGTGCGCAGCTTCTGCGCGACGTCGCCCTCGACGATCTGGCAGTGATACAGGTCCATCTGGACCTTCAGATTGGCCGCGCCTACTGCCTTGATGATGGCATGCGCATCGTCCTGCCGGCTTAGCAGAAACCCCGGCATGTCGCGCGGGTTGATCGGCTCGATCAGGATGTCGCGGCCCGCCGCGCGGGCCTGGGCACAGCACCAGGTCAGGTTGTCGATAAAAGTGGCGCGCAGGCGCTCCAGGTCGGCACCCGGCGGCACGATACCCGCCATGACATGCAGGCGGCGACAGGACAGCACCTGGGCATATTCCAGCGCGCGCAAAAAGCCATCGCGGAATTCCGTTTTCCGGTCGGGCAGACAGGCAATGCCCCGATCGTCCGGATGCGCGCGCGGCGTGGCGTTGAAGAACACCAGTTCCAGGCCATGGTCGCGCAGCCGCGTGCTCAATTGCGTCGCGCGGTAGGCGTAGGGAAAGAAGAACTCGACGCCTTCGAACCCGTCAGCCGCCGCCGCTTCGAAGCGGTCCAGGAAATCGAGCTCCGGATACAGCATCGTGAGGTTGGCGGCGAATCTGGGCATGGATATGGACAGGGGCTTAGGCCTGGGCCTGGGGCTGACGCTTGCCTGGGGTAAGGCCGTTGCTTGACGATTGCAACTGGTCAAGCACGGTGTCGATATCGGGCGCCGACGGCGCATCCTTGAACTGGTCCAGCCGGCGATAGATCTCGGCTGCGCCTTCATGAAAGCCGGGCGGCAACCCGGCTGCTGCGAAGCTGGCTGCGATCTCTTCCATCTCTGCCACCCAGCGCCAGGCCTTGTCGGCCTTGGCCGCGACCTCGGCCGACCGCTTCACGGTCGGCGTGCTCGATAGCTGCCATTCATCCAGCAGCGCCTGTTCCACGCCCTCGTGACGGGCCAGCGCGCGGATGTTGGCAAGCAACGCAGTCGCACCTTTGGACCACGCGGCATAGCAGACCTTGAGCGCCGACGCGCTGCCCGGCGGGCCGTCAATCGCGATGGCCTGCAAGGGACTGCCTTCGAACAGGGCGGCGACCGTTGCCGCATCCTTTCCGCACAGATACAGGCGGGTGGACCCGGCAGTCTTGGGCGGCTGCCCGACGATGCCGCCATCAACGAAGCCCGCGGCGTTGGCCACGGCCTGCGCCACCTCGCGCGCGGTGTCGGGCGAGATCGCATTGGCATCGACATAGATGCCCTTGAAGCCCAGCGCCGCGACGTCGCGGGCAAGCGCGAGGGCGCCATGCGGTGGGCAGATGGACAGGATGATGTCGGCGCTTCCCACCAGCGTGGTCAGGCTGCCGCAATCTTCCAGTCCCGCCGCCTCGGCGCGGCGGCGGGTTGCGTCGCTGCGTCCTTCCGACGTCCACAGGACCCGATGCCCGAGTCCCCGCAGGCAGGCGCCAACGGCGGCGCCCATCGCACCGGGGTGAAGGATGGCCAGGGTGGGAGAGGACATGGTGGCTCCTGCTGCGGGGAAAGGGACTGACACTATAGCTGCGTCAAACTGATGTCAGCACCTTGCCCGTATCGAAGTAGGCCGCCAGGTTGTCGCCCACCAGCCGTTCCATGTCGGCACGCGATTCGCGCGTAAAGCCCGCAATGTGCGACATCAGCACCACCTGGTCCATGCTCAGCAAAGGCTCGGGCACGTTGGGTTCGTTCTCGTACACGTCAAGGCCCGCACCGCCCAGGCGGCCTTCCTGCAAGGCCGAGACCAAGGCGGCTTCATCCACCACGCTGCCGCGCGCGATATTGACCAGGATGCCTTGGGGGCCGAGCGCATCCAGGATCTCGGCCGACACCAGATGCTTTGTCGCAGCGCCACCGACGCACGCCACCACCAGGAAGTCCGCCCACTCGGCCAGTTCGCGCAGCGATCCCGCATGCTCGTGCGGCGTATCGGCGACCGGCCGGCGCGTGTGATACCGCACCGTCATGCCGAATCCGACGCCGCGCCGCGCGACTTCCTGGCCGATGCCGCCAAAGCCGAGCAGGCCCAGTCGTTTGCCATGGACCCGCGTCATCAGGGGCCGTTGTCCGGTCTTCCATCCGCCCGCGCGCACGAACCGGTCAGTGGTGCTGATGCCGCGCGCAACGTCGATCAGCAGTCCCATCGCCAGGTCGGCCACGCAGCCATTGAGCACGTCGGGTGTGTTGCTGACCTGCACGCCGTGGCGATGCGCGGCGTCGATGTCGATCTTGTCGTAGCCGGCGCCGAAGTTGGCCAGCACCTTCAGGTTGGGCATCGCCGCGAACAACGATGCATCGCACGCAAAGCGCAGGTGAGTGGCGGCAGCCTCGAATTCGGCGCCATGTTGCGTCAGGAAGGCAGCCGGGTCGGACTCTTTCCAGAGCGGATGCACGGCATATTCCTTGGCCAGCCGGGCATCGACCGCGGGTGTGATGGGACCGATCTGGAGCAGGCGGTGGGTCATGGATATCCTTCAGTTGCGGTAGCTGGCGTCGCGGCGGTCCAGCATGCGAAGCAGGGCCGGCCATTCGCGGCGCCCGTGCGGCGGATAGTTGCCGTGGATGTCGGGTGTCGGTGCGCGCCGCAACTGGTTGTACGCCTTGTCGACCGCGGCCTGCGGCGGCATGTGGATGGGGCTGTTGGCGGACATCGTCAACAATTGGGTCTGGCACGCGCGCTCCAGCCGCTGCATGTTGACGAAGGCTTCAGCCACGTCCTGCCCCACAGTCAACAGACCATGGTTGCGCAGGATCAGGGCATCCTTGTCGCCCAGGCTGCTGACCAGGCGGCGCCGCTCGTCGGTATCCACGGCCACGCCTTCGAACTCGTGATAGCCCACGCCGCCAGCAAACCGCATGGCGGTCTGGTTCAGGGGCAACAGGCCGCATTCCAGCGCCGATACGGCCATGCCCGCGGGCGTGTGCGTGTGCAGCACGCAACCCACGTCGTGCCGCGCGCCATGAATGGCGCTGTGGATGACATAGCCCGCCAGGTTAATCGTGTAGTCGGTGTTGGGGTTGTGGATGATGTTGCCGTCCAGATCGATCTTGATCAGGCTGGACGCCGTGATTTCCTCATACATCATGCCAAAGGGATTGATCAGGAAGTGCACATCGTCGCCGGGTACCCGGGCCGAGATGTGGTTCAGGATCATGTCGCTCATGCCGAACAGATCGATCAGCCGGTAACATGCGGCCAGGTCGATCCGCAGCTGCCGTTCGGCGTCGCTGATCACCGGGGCGGAGCGGGAAGAAAACAGAGCTTGCATGGTGCGCATCCTTTCGAGTCCGGTCACTGCTTTTCGATTTGAGCCTGCTCAATAACAGTACGCCATTTCCGGGCGTCCTTTTCAAAAACCGCTTTCAGCGCCTCGGGGGTACTGCTGCCCGGCTCGATGCCCAGGTCGATGAAACGCTGCCGCAAGTCCGGCAATTGCAGCGCCTTGGCGATCTCCTGGTTGAGACGCGCAACGATCTCCGGCGGTGTATGGGCCGGCGCGACGATTCCGTTCCATGAATCCGATTCATAGGACGCAAGGCCAGGCACGCCGCTTTCCGCAATGGTCGGCACATCGGGCAGGAAGGACAGGCGCTGGGTGGACGACGTACCAATGGCGCGCAGGGCGCCGCCCTTGACCTGGCCCAGCACGCCCGTCACCGTCTCCATGGCGACCTGCACGTTGCGGCCTCGCAAGGCGCCCACCACTTCCCCAGTGGACTTGAACGGGACGATGGGCACGGAGATGCGGGCCATGGAGCTGAACAGGCTGGCGGACAGGTGCTGCGCACTGCCCACGCTGATGGTGCCGATGTTGACGCGCGCCGGATCGTTGCGTGCGGCAACGACCAGATCGTTCACGGTCCTGAGCGGGCTGTCCTTGTCGACCACCAGCAGGAAGTGAAAGGTGCCGATGGTCGAGATCATCGAGAAGCTTTGCACCGGATCGTAGGGCAGGGACTTGAACAGATAGGGGCTGAAGGCGTTCTGCCCGCTGACCAGCAGCAGGGTGTAGCCGTCGGGCGCCGCACGCGCGACGGTCGATGCGGCGGTGATGCCCCCGCACCCGGCGCGTTTTCGACCACGACGCTTTGGCCGGTGGATTCCGACATCTTCTGCGCCAGCGCCCGCGTGACGGTATCGCCAAGGCCGCCCGGACCGAAGCCCACGACGATCCGGATCGGCTTGGCCGGAAACGCGGAGACAGTTGCGGAAGCGGCCTGTGCCAGATTGAGCATGCTCAGTCCCAGCAGCGCGACGGCCAGGCGTGCGCCGCGCCGCCACCAGGGCGTTGTCGAGGGGGTCATCGTGTCTCCTGCGGGGGGCTTGGGGTGGCGCCGCATGGGCGCTGCTGTGGCGGTCATCCGCGCATGCCGGCATTGTGTAACGCACGCCCCGTCCCGTCTCCCCCGCGGGCTTCCAGCTGTTATGCCGCTACGGCATTGCTCGGCATCACCGTCCCTTGAAGTCCGCCTTCCGCTTTTCGTTGAACGCCAGCACGCCCTCGATGCGGTCTTCGGTCGTGACCAGGCGGTTGTACGCTTCGATCTCGAAGCGATAGCCGGTCAGCAGATCGCCCTGCAGTCCATGATGGATGGACTTCTTGGCCTGACGGATGGACAGAGGCGCATTGGCGGCGATCGCGTCCGCGGTTGCAAACGCCTCGTCAAGCAGCGCGGCCGGCTCGCACACCCGATTCACCATGCCCCATTCATAGGCCTCCTCTGCTGAAAAGGGACGGGCACTGAAGATCAGTTCCTTGGCGCGCCGCTCGCCCACCGCGCGGGCCAGGGTCTGCGTGCCGCCGGTGCCGGGCATGATGCCCAGCCTGGTCTCCGACAACGCAAAGCGGGCCGTACGCGCCGCATAGACGAAGTCGCAACCCAGCACCATTTCGCAGCCGCCGCCAAAGGCGTGCCCGTTCACCGCCGCGATCACGGGGATAGGGCAGTCGAGCAGGGTGATGAACATGCGTTCGAAGATTTCGTGCTGGGCGCGCCACGCCTCGTTGGTCATGCCGTCCCGCTCTTTCAGATCCCCGCCGGCGCAGAACGCGCGGTCGCCCGAGCCGGTCAGCACCACACACCGCAGCGCGCCGGGCCTGGCCGTCAGGCGCGTCCACAGGTCCAGCGTGTCTTCCCCCATTTGCGTGTTGATCGCATTGAGCACTTCCGGGCGGTTCAGCGTGACATGCAGGACGTGATCGTTGCGTTGTTCAACGAGCAGGGTGGCGTACTGGGGAAAAGACATGACGGACCTCTTGAAGGGGGCAGCGGCGCCCAGTGAGCGAACGGATGCGCCAGTGTGCCAAAGGTTGGACGACAACGGCGTAACGGGCCGTTGCGTAAGGCACGGCAGAGCCGCCGGGTTCCATGGCATGCTTGCTATTCGCGGGGCGATGCCGATACCGGCAGGCAATGCGATCCGTTTTTACCGGCCACCCTGTTCACATGCCCCATCCAGGATCAGATAGCCTGTCATGCCCCGCGGCGACACCCGACTCAAGAGCAGCCACCCTGGCAACAAGGCCAACCTTCCCAGCAAGCCCTGCCAGGCCTGCGGCCGGCCCATGACCTGGCGCAAGGCATGGTCGAAGAACTGGGAGTCGGTGCGCTATTGCTCGGACCGCTGCCGCGCCGCTGGCCGCGCCGGGCCTGCCGGACCTGCCCGTGACTGAGTTACCGGACAGCGCCGAACCGAAGGCGCGGGCAGAGGCGCAAGCACAAGCGGACGCACGAACGCGCGCGCACACGCATTCGCCGTCGCACGCCGGGCATCGCCCCCGGCCGCGCCGCAGCCGCCACTGCGCAGGCTGGTGATCGTTCTGGGTGACCAGCTCGACGAGCAGGCGTCGGCCTTCGACGGCTTCGACGCCGCGCAGGACGCGGTATGGATGGCCGAGGTCGCGGAAGAATCCACGCACGTCTGGAGCACCAAGCCGCGCATTGCCGTGTTTCTGGGCGCGATGCGCCACTTTCGCGAAACCTTGGTCGCGCGCGGGGTCACCGTGCACTACCTGGCGCTGTCGGACCCCGCCAATCCAGGCACCTTGCAGGCGGCGCTGACCGACGCCATCGCCAGGTTGCACCCCCAGGCGCTGGGCATGACCGCGCCGGGCGACTGGCGCGTGCTGCATGCGTTGCGCGACGTGGCTCGCCACCATCAGTTGCCGCTGCACCTGTCCGACGACCGGCATTTCTTCAGTACCGTCAGGGAATTTGCCGACCATGCACGCACGCATCGCCCGCTGCGCATGGAGTATTGGTATCGCGAAATGCGCCAGCGTTTCGGCATTTTGATGGAGCAGGGCAAGCCGGTGGGCGGACGGTGGAACTTCGATACCGACAACCGGAAATCCTTCGGCAAGGCGGGTCCGAAAGACGTTCCGCCGCCAACCCGGTTCGCACCTGACGACATCACGACCGGCGTGATCACCGAGGTCAACACCCGGTTCGCGGAACACCCCGGTTCGCTTGCATCATTTGCCTGGCCGATGATACGGCCGCAGGCACTGCAGGCCCTGCAGGACTTCGTATCGCAGCGGTTGCCAGGCTTCGGCACGCACCAGGACGCGATGTGGACGCACGAGCCCTGGCTGTACCATTCGCATCTGTCCTCGTCACTCAACCTGAAGCTGCTGACGGCGCGGGAAGTGGTCCAGGCTGCGGTGGACGCGTGGCAGTCGGGACATGCCCCGCTGGCGTCGGTGGAAGGCTTCGTGCGGCAGATTCTGGGATGGCGCGAATACGTGCGCGGTGTGTACTGGACGCAGATGCCGGGCTATGTCGACCGGAACGAATTGCAAGCCACACGAGACCTGCCCGCCTTCTACTGGACGGGCGATACCGACATGGCCTGCCTGCGCGCCGCGATCGGCCAGACACTGGAACACGGCTACGCGCACCATATCCAGCGGCTGATGGTGACCGGCCTGTACGCGATGATGCTGGGCGTGCGGCCGCGCGACGTGCATGAGTGGTATCTGGCGGTCTACGTCGATGCGGTGGAGTGGGTCGAAATGCCCAATACGATAGGCATGAGCCAGTACGCCGATGGCGGGCTGATGGGCAGCAAGCCCTATGTCGCCACCGGGCGTTATATCGATCGTATGAGCAACTACTGCAAAGGCTGCCGCTTCGATCCCGGCGTGTCGACCGGGGCCAGGGCCTGCCCGTTCACCACGCTGTATTGGGACTTCCTGCTGCGGCATGAGAGCAGACTGCAGTCCAACGAACGTATGAAGATGCCTTTGAAGCATCTGGATCGGCTGGATGCGGAACAGCGCGATGCGGTCCGCATGCAGGCCGAGATGCATCGCGTATCGGTCGGCGCGAGCTCGCGTGACGGTTAGCGGCTCGCCATCAACAGTTGCGCCAGCACTGCCGGCGGCTGTGCGCCACTGACATCGTTCCAGCCCACCCGAAAGTGCGGCACGGCGTCGATGCCGTCCTGATGCGCCTGGTTTTCTTCCGCAACGACCTCGGCTTCACCCGCGCTGCCAGAAAGAAAAGCTCGCACCTCGGCCACGTCATAACCCTGCTTGCCGGCAATCTCCGCGAGCACGTCGGGACTGCCAATGTTGCGGCCTTCCTGGAAATACGCCGAGTAGATCGCATCATGCAGATGCACGCGCCTCGCCGCATCCCCCTGCGATTCGGCAAAGCGGATCAACCGGTGGGCCAGCCTCGAGTTGGGCGTGATGTCCATTTTGTCGAACGCGAATACGGCGCCTGCGTTTTCGCCCGCGCGGGCGACCTGGGCGTCCAGCGCCAGGGACCGCTCCCAGCTGCCAAACTTGCGCGTGCGGTATTCACGCCGTGCGATGCCCTCGGGCGGCAGGCCCGGGTTGAGCTCGAACGGATGAAAATGCAGGGCCACCTGGTCGGCCATGCCGGTCTGCGTCAATGCCGCGCGAAGATGGTGATGACCAATCCAGCACCACGGGCAGACGAAGTCATAAGTGATGTGGACATCGAGCAGATCGGACATGGTGTTCTCCAAGACTTGGTATGCGTGCTTATTTGGGACGGCGCAGCTTGAACAGCCCTTCAGGCAGGATTTCAAAATAATCCGCTGGACCGCCCGCACGCAGTACATGCCCGGCGTGCGCCGTGTCGTAGATGCCTTCCCGCAAGCTGGACGGCGCAATGTGGATACCGACCACTTCGCCCAGCACCAGCCAGGTCTCGACTTTTTCGCCCGCGGCGCTCTGCAACTGGATCAGCTGGGACAAGCGGCATTCGAAAGAAACCGGGCTTTCGGCAACGCGGGGCACGCTCACGACTTTCGACGCAACCGGCGTCAGACCTGACAACGCAAACTCGTCCACATCGGGGGCGACCATGGCGGACGTGGCATTCATGCGCTCGACCAAGGGACGCGTCACCAAGTTCCAGCAGAATTCGCCGGTGGCTTCGATGTTGTGCAGGCTGTCTTTCGACCCGATGCTAGCGAAGCCCACGATCGGCGGTGTGTAGTTGAACGCGTTGAAGAAGCTGTAGGGCGCCAAATTCAGCACGCCGTCGGCCGATCGGGAAGAGACCCAGCCAATCGGACGCGGCCCGACGATGGCGTTGAACGGATCGTGCGGCAGCCGGTGCCCCTGCGCCGGTTCATAGAAGTGCATGTCTTCTGACACGGAAGTCCTCTTGCTAATCAGATGACGCATCCGGGCGATGCCGGTGCGCGCGTGCGGGTAAGTGTGGAGGTTCTGGCAATGAGCTTAGCACCGCGACCTGCGACACGGCTCTAGGCAACCCCGCGTAGGACTCTACGGAATGCGAAGCGCTGGCGACCCGTTCGTGGCCAGGACTACCGACGTGCAGACGCCACTATTCCACTGGGGAATACCTTTCGGACGGAAGGTGCTTTTTGGTTCGGGCAGGGATAGCTGCCCTCGTGCCCGAGTTTCGACCTATTTCCTGGGCCGCGCCCTGGCGATTTTCGCCGCTCCGACCTTTCCCTGGCACGAAGTCAAGCGCCGTCCAGCACGGATCCGTGGCTACTTGCCCTGTGGACAAGCTCTAGCTGGCGCTAGTGTGTACAAGGTGTTGACCCTTTCTGAACAAGCGCGTTTTTTCTGCCTTCGCGAAAAGTTGTCCAAGATGGCGTGCAGCAGTTGATCAGGGTTGTGCGGAACGGCAAAGCTGTCTAAGGCGTTGATTGTGAAAAGAAAAACCAGGTTGTTCGACTTATCCACACCCTCCTATTAGCTGCCACTATGTCAATACATAGTTATTCATGGAACACCGGTAGCTTTCCGGAACGAGAAGGATGGCACGCTACACGCACGTCGACGCAGGAAAGCGCATGGGAAAAAATCGAAAGGAAGAGGTGGGAATTAGGCTTGTTATGACCGACTTGGACGAATGCCAAACGTCGAGCCTGTCGATAGGAGCAGCCCGTATTGCTCAAAAAATATGCAAAGTGGCATGCCTGAGTCGAATGGTGCTCACAAAATAGGCGTTCGTGCATCGGTATTGGAGTTATGAACAGCACATATAGGCCGCTGGCAGCGAGATCGGAACCGTTTTTTCCAAAATTGAAGCGTCGGCAACGCCTTCGTCTGACCGACACGCTTCCTTTTTTGATCGAAAACAACGCCTGTTTCTGCATCAGCACATCTTTTTTCCCAGGAAGAAAAAATAGTTGCGTGTGGATAACGCCTTGGAAGGCGCTCTGTGTACAAGCTGTTGATCGATCCTGCACAAACAGGTTTTTTCGTCCTTCGCGAAAAGTTGTTCATTGCTTCACAGCGTCCAACCTGGGACTTACTCGGGTTGGAAGACGCTGCTAAGTCAATGATTCGATTGAATCTTTATGTCTTGTTCGACTTATCCACAGGCACCTACTATCTGTGTGCTATCTGTACAGATAGCTCTGAGTAATTCAACCCCTCACGTCAATCCACAACCCTGTGCCGAGCATCGGCCAGGGCCATGGACAAGGCCGTTTCGTTCCGGCATTCTTCAGGCTTCGCATCTCGGAAAGGATGCGTTACCGAGGGAACCGGCCTTCCTTCGTCAAGTTGCAAGGACGGGCTATCGGAGATCTGATCGCGCAGGTGCGTTGTCAGGTGAGGTCAAGCTGCCGTCGACCTTGCCCACGGCGCGAAGCTTGAAGGCAGGGAAAATTGCGGTTCCATTCGACTGCTCAAAAGTTAGGCAATGCGCTGATTGATCGGTCGGGTTGTTCACAGGCAAAAAAAGCCCGGCGGTGAGCCGGGCGGTAGGTGCAAGAAAGGTCAAGAGGGGGCGACAGCCACCGTTTGCCAGGTCACACCGTTCGAAGTCGTTCGATGGCCAGATCGAGCGTCTCGGCGCGTTTCGCAAAACAGAAGCGGACCAGCTGGCGGTTGGATGACGCAGCATGCGGATCGCCGTAAAACGCCGCGATCGGAATGACGGCAACGCCGTGATTCAAGGTCAGCCAGCGCGCGAATTCGGCCTCCGGCAAGTCGGAGATGGCGCTGTAATCGGCCATCAGGAAAAAGGTGCCCGGAGAAGGCAGCACCTTGAAGCGCGTCGTGGCCAGACCGGCAGCCAGCTGATCGCGTTTTGCCTGGTAGAAGGCGGGCAGGTCCAGATAGTGGCGAGGTTCCGCCATGAACGCCGCCAGGCCGGCTTGCAGCGGTGTCGCGACCGAAAACACCATGAACTGGTGCACCTTGCGGAACTCGTCCGTCAGAGACGCCGGGGCGCAGCAGTAGCCGATCTTCCAGCCGGTCGTGTGGTAGGTCTTGCCGAAGGACGAAATGACGAAGCTGCGCGCCGCCAGCGCTGGGCGGCGCGCTACCGATGCATGCGGCACGCCATCGAACACGATGTGTTCATAGACTTCGTCCGAGATCAGGTAGACGCCTGTCTCGGCCACGATGCGTTCCAGGGCATCCAGATCGGCGTCGTTTAGCACGGCGCCGGTCGGGTTGTGCGGGAAGTTGATCATCAGCAGGCGTGTGCGTGGCGTGATCGCGGCGCGCACTTTGTCCCAATCGGGGCGGAAGGTGGGCTGCAAGGGGCCGGGCGGTGTCAGCGCCACCGGCACGGGAATGCCGCCGGCCAGACGGATCGCGGGCACGTACGAGTCGTAATTGGGCTCGAGCACGATCACTTCGTCGCCCGTATGGACGCACGCCAGGATGGCGGTCATCAAGGCTTGGGTCGCGCCGCTGGTGACCGTGATCTCGCTGTCGGCATGGTAGTTCGAGCCGTACAACCGCGTCGTCTTAAGCGCGATGGCCTCGCGCAGGGCGGCAATGCCCGGCATGAAGGCGTATTGGTTCTGCCCGTCCAGCATCGCCCGGTTCACGAGCGACAGCAGCTCGGGGTCGGGATCGAAGTCCGGGTAGCCCTGGCCAAGATTAACGGCCTGGTGTTCAGCCGCGAGCCGGCTCATCACCGTAAAGATGGTGACGCCGACGTCGGGAAGTTTCGAGTTCAACATAAGGAAGGAGTCCCTGAGGGATAAGGGCAGCCGCGCCAGTCTACCCGCACAGCCGCGTTCCGCCACCGACGGCGCGACGACCGCCGGGGTCAGGATTACTGGCTTTTGCTGACTGCCGAGTAGGTATTTATTATCTCGGCCGCACTTTCCGGAACGTTAGATGCGCATGACAGCAACGCCAGGGTCGTTGCGGAATTATTAATGCCGCCCTTAATACCGATGGCGGCGAGACGCAGACTACGGCATACCAATTGCCGTTCGGCCGGTAATTCGCACGGTGCTGGTGCACGCACGGAAACCGGTTCCAGAAAGGTGCGTATGCCCCGTTGTAGCGCCCCCTTGCGGCATTTCGCATACTTCACAAAAAGGGGTATTGATTCGCCCAATCCACGCAGGTATGCTGCATTTCGCAGTGGATTCAAGTATCACGCAAGTCCCGTCTGCCATCTGCGCGTGTGGGAATACCGCAGTCAGTTCGTGTCGGCGTTCTTGTTTTGCATTGTCTGATCTATTGGCACATATTTAGAGGACGCCGATCATGGCACAAAAGGGCAAGGTTAAATGGTTCAACGCGGACAAGGGCTTCGGTTTCATTACCCCCGATGCCGGTGGTCCTGATGTATTCGCACACTTCTCCGCCATCACGGGCCGCGGTTACCGCAGCCTGACGGAAGGCCAGGACGTGGAATACGAAGTCAAGGACGGCCCCAAAGGCCCGCAAGCAGCGGACATCAAGCCGCTGTAAGCGACACTGGCGGGGCGCAAGCTTCGCCGGGTGGTACGGCGTTAAAAAAGCCCTCCTGGTTCGCCAGGGGGCTTTGTCATTACCGTGTGCTCAACACTTCCGGATTGACGATGTTCTTGGGCTGGCCTTGCACCCAGGCCACGATGTTTTCGAAGGCGACCCTGAAGTACATCTCGTAGCTGTCGGCCTCGACAAAGCCGATGTGCGGCGTGCAAATGACGTTTTCCATCCGCAGCAGGGGGTGTCCCTGCAGGATGGGTTCCGACTCGAACACGTCGATCGCGGCCAAGCCAGGGCGCCCACGGTTAAGCGCCAGCACCAGCGCATCGGACTCGATCAACTCCGCTCGCGAGGTGTTCACGATCAGCGCGGTGGGCTTCATCAAGTTCAGGTCTGCCTTGCTCACGATCCCACGGGTATCGTCGGTCAGCTTGAGCAACAGGCTGATGACGTCGCATGTCTGGAAGAAAGTGGCTTTATCAGGCGCCACGTCCCAACCGTCTGCCTTGGCGCGTTCCAGGGTCGACTCACGGCCCCAGATCACGACTTTCATCCCGAATGCCTTGCCGTAGCCCGCCACCAGCTTGCCGATGCGGCCATACCCGTAAATGCCCAGCGTCTTGCCGTGCAATACACTGCCGAGCCCGAAGTTCGCCGGCATCGACGAGGCCTTCATGCCCGATTGCTGCCATGCGCCGTGCTTAAGGTTTGCGACGTATTGCGGAATACGCCGCATCGCTGTCATTATCAGAGCCCACGTCAATTCGGCCGGGGCGACCGGCGAACCCACCCCTTGGGCCACCGCAATGCCGCGTGCCGTACATGCTTCGATGTCGACATGCGATCCCGCGCGGCCGGTTTGCGCAATCAACTTCAGCTGAGGCAGTTTCTCGACCAATGCGCGGCTGATCGACGTGCGTTCACGGATGAGCACCAGGGCTTCGGTATCACGAAGGCGGACCGCCAGTTGGCCCAGGCCCTTTACGGTGTTGTTGTAGACCTTGACCTCATGCCCATCGAGCAAAGAAATGCAATGGAGCTTACGGGCGGCATCTTGGTAGTCATCCAGAATAGTGATGCGCATTCTTGGGTTCCTGATATGTTTTGCGGTGGTGAGTAACGAGTCGGTCCGGCAGCGCCACCCGCGGTAACCAACCCTTTCCAGGCCACGTCATGCGGTGGGATCGGGTGCAGTATATTAAGTCTGCCGAACCCATCGTTGTTCGGGCTATTGATAAATTCGGTGCAATCGCACCCCAGGAGAGACGTACGTCATGAACGCAATTCCCAAGACAGCGGAAGGCAGCATGCTTCCCGCAATCAACGCCCCCGAGTGGGTTCAGCATGAAGCCCTCAAGGCGTGGGTGGCAGATGTCGCGGCTTTGACGCAACCTGACCGTATCGAATGGTGCGACGGTTCCCAAGAAGAATATGACCGCCTCTGCGCGCAGATGGTTGAGTCCGGCATGCTGCGCCGCCTCAGCGCCGAAAAGCGCCCCAATTCCTATCTGGCCTGGTCCGATCCCGACGACGTGGCGCGTGTGGAAGACCGCACGTTCATCTGTTCCGAACGCCAGGAAGATGCCGGCCCGACCAACAACTGGACCGACCCGACCGAGATGCGTGCCACGATGCACGGTCTGTTCGAAGGCGCCATGCGTGGCCGCACGCTGTATGTCATCCCGTTTTCGATGGGTCCGCTGGGCTCGCCGATCGCGCACATTGGCGTCGAACTGAGCGACTCGCCCTATGTGGTCGTCAACATGAAGCTGATGACGCGCATGGGCAAGAAGGTCTATGACGTGCTGGGCACCGACGGCGAATTCGTGCCGTGCGTCCATACCGTCGGCGCTCCGCTGCAACCCGGCCAGGCCGACGTGCGCTGGCCCTGCAACAACACCAAGTACATCGTTCATTACCCCGAAACGCGCGAGATCTGGTCCTTTGGGTCGGGTTACGGCGGCAACGCGCTGCTCGGCAAGAAGTGCCTGGCGCTGCGTATCGCTTCGAAGATGGGGCAGGACGAAGGCTGGCTGGCCGAACACATGCTGATCCTGGGCGTGACCGCACCGGACGGCGCCAAGATGCACGTGGCCGCGGCATTCCCGTCGGCATGCGGCAAGACCAACTTCGCCATGATGATCCCGCCGGCCGCGCTGCCAGGCTGGAAGGTCACCACCATCGGTGACGACATTGCATGGATCAAGCCTGGCAAGGATGGCCGCCTGTACGCGATCAATCCGGAAAATGGCTACTTCGGCGTGGCCCCGGGCACGAACGAAAAATCCAACTACAACTGCATGGCCTCGCTGCGCGAGAACGTCATCTTCACCAACGTCGCGCTGACCGACGACGGCGATGTGTGGTGGGAAGGCATGGGCGAACCGCCGGCGCATTGCATCGACTGGCAAGGCAAGGACTGGACGCCGGAAATCGGCAAATCCACCGGCCGCAAGGCTGCCCACCCGAACGCCCGCTTCACGGTCGCTGCCGTGCAGAACCCGGTGATCGATCCCGAGTACGACAATCCCGCCGGTGTGGCGATCGACGCGTTCATCTTCGGTGGCCGTCGTTCGACGACCGTCCCGCTGGTCACGCAAGCGCGCAACTGGAAAGAAGGCGTCTACATGGCCGCAACGATGGGGTCGGAAACGACCGCCGCCGCTGCCGGCAAACAAGGCGTGGTGCGCCGCGACCCGTTCGCCATGCTGCCGTTCTGCGGCTACAACATGAGCGACTATTTCCAGCACTGGCTGGCGCTGGGCGAAAAGCTCGAAGCCTCGGGCGCCAAGCTGCCTGGCATCTTCTGCGTCAACTGGTTCCGCACCGACGAAAACGGCAAGTTCGTGTGGCCGGGTTTCGGCGAGAACATGCGCGTTCTGAAGTGGATGCTGGAGCGTGTCCAAGGTGCGGGTACCGGTACCGAACACGTGTTCGGCGTGTCGCCGAACTACGACGACATGACCTGGGAAGGCGTGGATTTCACGCGTGAACAGTTCGACCAGATCACCGCGATCGACACCGCCGCATGGCGCGAAGAACTCAAGCTGCACGACGAGTTGTTCGCCCTGCTGCAACAGCGCCTGCCGGCTGAGTTGCTGGCCGTGCGCAAGCAGCTGGATCAACGTCTGGGTGCGTGATTTGCCGGGTCGGGAAAGCTCCTGGCCGACGGCTGTTGGCGAGAGCTTTACCTGACCGGTGATTGACTGCGTATTGGCCATGGATCGATCGGTGGTTGGCTGTTTGGTTGATCACGAGATGCTGGTTGCTTCGTGGTCGATTGGACGACGTTCTATGGGACTGATTGGTCATAGGTCGCGGATTGGGGGATGGTCAGCCAAGGGTGATTTGGTCGGCATCTGACGGTCTGTTGACGGTGATCCCGGTCTTGATTCGATCCCGGATGTACGTTCAAGAGCAGGTCCAGCGGTACAAAAAAGAGCGCTTCGGCGCTCTTTTTTTGTTTGTTGATCATTGTTGAACATGCTCATTGGTGAGTGCGTTCGTTATTGAGCATTGGTGGTCATTAGCGGTCTAAGGAAAAATTTTGGTCGGTTTGTTTGGAGGTTTGGGCGTGGGAGTGGGGTGGGGGCGGGGGCGGGGCTAGGAACCGACCGCAAACGCGTCTGGCCGTGTGTTGTGGTGTTCGGTGGCCCGACTGGTATGCGGTCGCGGGTAGGCTTTGCTCTGCTGCGGACTAGTTGCGAGCTTGCTGGAAGAGGTGAAGGCTGCGGTTGTTGTGCATCGTGCGTCGTGGATCGTGGATCGTGGATCGTGCATTGTGCATCGTGCATCGCGCATCGCGCATTGTGTTGCGGCGCCGGAGGTTTGGCGTCGGCGAATCGAGGGTTGCTGTGGTTCGAGGACCGGTACCTTGGTTGGCCATGCGTGCTGCCCACCGCAACGCGAGTTTTTGAGTGCATTGCGCCGGCAAGGCAACTTTCCGAGTAGCGTCAAGTGCTGTTCACGGGACCATGGCTGAGCTGATGGCTGCCGATTTGACTGATCGCGATGGCCGCAGCGAAACTGGCTTTGTCCTGTATTTAAGGACGTCCATTACCCGATATCCAATTTTTTCGTTTTAGTGACTAATTTGGAATAGGCTAGGAACAGATTTTGGATCTTCGTTTTGCACGTTTGAGCAGGATTACGTGGGTTCGCAATAGTGCTTCTAAAAAAACGAGGCATACGACTTTTTGGGGTGCTCAGCTTCATCTGACGCCGCAGTAGATGTTGGATGCGGTGTTGCCAGGTCGAAGTGCCGCACGATTTCCTGCAAAGAAATCGGGATGAGCTTTTCATGGCTGTACCGAAAAGCGCAATTGACTGCATTGAGGTTCACCATTCGAACCGGCACATCACGATGCGCCGCGTTGCTGTCTTTCTTGTCCACGTGCAGAAAAAGCACTCTGCACATGCCGTACCGTCTGTGCGCGCTGTCGGTCACGCAAGTTTCTTAGTTCGTAAGCGCTGACCGCTTGCATTAGGCACCGCTCAGGCTGCGGTGGTCCTATCCTGCTATACGCATTCCGCCTTGTCACCTAATCCGACTACCGACCAAACGCCCGGTTTTTAGGGGCTTGTTGCGGTCGGCGCGTGTCGAGATTTCTGTAGCAGCGCAAGGTGCTAAGTATGCAAGGCTGTGGATAAGTAGTTCCAGACAACAATTCTTATTTTGTGGATAAGTGCAGATATCTTCTCGTTGTACGACTGCACTGCCTGTCTTTTACCTTCGTTTTTTGCCGAATGGCGAACCGAGAAGCTTCGCAGGCGGTTGTCGGCATACACCTAATGACGACATGTCCAGGAGTATGACTGGCTTGGTTTCACGTGAAACAGCAGAAATGCACCGCGGTTTGGCCTTGATCTATCGCCACTTGGCAGTTCGAGCGCTTGAAATGCCCACTATTGCCCGCTGCAGAACCAGAAAAGTGGCGCTCTATCTCGAGCGCTTAGGCTCAACGAAATGGAAAAGTTGAATCTTCGATCTGGTCACGGTATGGCCTGTGGGCAACTTTGGGGAAAAGAATCCGAGCGGGCACCTATCTCGGCCGATACGACCATGCCCAAACGCAATGCACCCGTTGTTGTAGACGGCCCTTCATTATGCGGCGTCTAGTGAATAACCATGTGGACAAGTGCTTCCCGGTAACTTACTGAGTTTGTGGACAACTGCCACAAGTTGGGAGGGCCCATCAGATGATCGGGCCGGTATCCAACTGCTTTGCATGATTTCTGGCGAAGGACACGTAGAACGCATGGCGAAGCAATAATGGCGCGGTATTCCGTCTGCAGTGCAATGGCCGTGTTAAAGAGGATGGCGGCAGACCTTTGCCGTGCGAGGTGCTGACGTCAGATATTGGTAGTCAGGGCTATCCAATCTCGGTCTTGCCACCAGACTTCGCGTACCTAATACATTCAACCAGAAAGAAAGGGTCGGGCACCTGTGCGGCCGGGATCGGCACTGTGGGCAACTTTGGGGACAAAGGGGACGCCGTGAGTGGAATTATGCGAAACAACGATGCCTATTTCCTGAACACACTGCGCTTGTTCATGGTTGGTACATCGACTCTTGGGAGCCGAGACCAAGTCGTAGGTGAGGGACTGTCTCTCAGCCCCCGTAGCATCTGTGACGCGTGTTAGTGGACTGCAGATTTCCTGGAAGTGGTGCTATCGGAACCCAGGCACGTGCGTCACATTTCGCCATTGCGCCAACGCATAAAGTCTGGCCCGACACACACTGCCGTTTGATCGAGGCGTTGACTCAGACAACCTGATGGACCTGCGGATCCCTGCGGCTTCACGTGGAACCGTCGCAATCCTGGAAGTGGTGCTATCGGAACCCAGGCACGTGCGTTGCATTTCGCCGTTGCGTCAACGCATAGATCCTGGCTATACACACGCTGCCGTTTGATCGAGGCGTTGACTCAGACGACCTGATGGACCTGCGGCTCCCTGCGGCTTCACGTGGAACCGTCGCAACATCCGGGGCAACACGCGGTTGGTAACGAAGCCTCGTAGTGCCGATGATTGGCGCTGTTTTCCGTGAGTAGCGCTGCGGTCGGTGACTGACGCTGCTGTCAGTGAGTGGCGTTGCCTTCATTGAATGGCGCCGCCGTCAGCGAGGGTCGTTGCCGTCAGTGAGTGGCGTTGCCGTCAGTGAGTGGCGTTGCCGTCAGTGAATGGCGTCGCCGTCAGTGAGTGGCGTTGCCTCCAGTGAAGAACGTTGCCGTCAGTAAGTGCATTGCCGTTGATGAGTGGCTTTGCCGTCAGTAAGCAGCAAGTCTGCTAATAAGCGGTGCTCCAATTGACGAGTGTAGTGCGGTCGATCAGCGGTGTTGGGTTTGATGGGGGGCATCGTCGCCGTTACCGAGTCGCGCCGCAATCGATGATGGCGCTGCGGTAGGCGCGTGCCACTGCCGTTGGTTAGGACGCTAGCGGCGAAGAGGGTGCCGTCAGTGATGTGGGTACTGCCGTCCACGATTACGATTGCGGTGGATGATGGCAGTGTCCTCGAAGGGTGAAGGCCGCCGAAATGGCGCCCTTTGCCGAGTGACCGGGCCACATACTGGGCGGCGTCGGCTGCGGCCAGGGCTGGCGAGGTAGGGCAGGGCCGTCAATGAGGAGCACACCCACAGGACTGGCGGGCCCGGGCGCTCGAAGGCATTCACGCGGGACGACGGCTGGTACGGCAAGGAACGGCACGCTGGGAAACGTGACGCTTCCGGTGGGAACAGTGCGCGCTCGCGCGGACGGAAGGACATATGCACCGTGGAGCT
This sequence comes from Pigmentiphaga litoralis, assembly GCF_048632615.1. GTDB lineage: Bacteria > Pseudomonadota > Gammaproteobacteria > Burkholderiales > Burkholderiaceae_B > Pigmentiphaga > Pigmentiphaga litoralis_B. The sequence goes on along the minus strand of NZ_CP184479.1, from coordinate 2,605,698 downwards.
GGACAGCGGTTCCTTCTGAAAGCCGACGCACAGCGGTGCATGGGAATAACCGCGTGTGGGTATCTGCAACGAATCGCCTGCATTGCCGAAGATGCACACTAGGGCGAGCAGCGCAGCCAGCGCGACGGCACACAACGGAATGCATGACCGGGACGTGAGGTGCCGCAACTTGCCACGACGCAATATGCCGAGTGCGACGGGATCGGACAACCAGGCGTCAGCAACGCCAAGCGTTGAAAGGGCTTCGGCACGCGACGAGAAACGACGCTTGAGCAACCGGATGGATCGTCAGCAGCTGACGTCGCGTACCGGTACTTGGCAGCACAGATCGCTTACCGCTGGAGAGGATCCTCAAGAGCGTCGACACGCGCGAATAGGTGCTTGTCATTCGTCGGGCGAGAGGAGTTATCCGCCACAAACACTGGACATGGTGCTGCGGGTGACGACCCACCTAGCATGCCAGAGTCACGTGAAACGTTTGATGATGCGTGTGCGGACCGCTGTGCTGGCCGTTGCGAAGAAGTAAGGACCGGTATGCGCTCAAGTGACGGCAGGAGTCGAGTGTTGCATCAGGCTAAATGCCGGCCCACGGTGACAGCCAGAACTAGGGCTAGCCGACTTGGAGACGAACAAGCACCACGGCACGCGACGACCGGGGAAACGAAAACACGTAGTGACATAAGGCCACGTAAAACCGTCAACCATGCGAGAACCATGGCGGGACTGCGCATGTGCACTGGCGCGGGTGGCCCGGATGGCGGCAACGACCAGGGCAGGGGGCAGTGAACGCTTCCAGCCTCACAAGTGTGCCAGGGAGTCTTTAGTGTTGGCTTTCGTCGCTGCTAAATCCCTCCATACCCGACGACAGGTCCAAGTACATGTTCGTGGCATCAAACAAGGCGAGCTTTTTCAACTGCGGGTAGTACGGCGATACCAGGCGCAAGCCGGTCGAAGTAGACGAGGCCGCGTAAAGCCACTCGGCATAGCCGATACGCCTAAGTCGGATGTACAGAAACGTGTGATGGTGCAGGGGTTATGTGACTCTTGGAGCACTTTTAGGGGTGAGGGCCTCACGGTACCGGGTACCCGTAAGGAGGCTGCAGGCTCCAGGAGCAATAGCCAAGGCGGATTACTAGTGCTACGAGGTCGATGGGCGATCGAAGGTCCGATGGGTGTATAGGCTAGGAAAGAAAGAGCTGAGGTGGGAACTGCCAAGACGCAGGAGGGATAGCAGGTGCAGTGGCGACCGGAGCATGCGGAACATTACCTGAAGCGTGGCCGTCGTTTGTGCTGGCCTCTATTCGGAGGTCAAGGCCAGTGGCGTGTGTGTGCGAACAAGAGCTAGGGATGGAAGACAAGTTGCGCAGAGCATCAACCGGTCGAGCCGAGCATTAATAGGTTGAGCCAAGTATTAGCAGGTTGGGCGGGGCATCGACAGGTTGGCCCAGGCAACCTACTGGTTGAACCAGGCATCGACAGGTTGGACCAGGCATCGACAGGTCGGACCAGGCATCGACAGGTTGGACCCGGCATCGACAGGTTGGACCCGGCATCGACAGGTTGGACCAGGCATCGACGGTTTGGGCCAAGCATCGACAGGTTGGACCAGGCATCGACGGGTTGGACCAAGCATTGACGGGTTGGACCAGACATCGACGGGTTAGGCCAAGCATCGACAGGTTGGCAAATAATCCGGGCTGTTGTTGACCAGAGGCGGGCTGGGACCGAGCATCAGCATACAGACCATGTTTGGCGATGCGAACCTCTCGGTGGCGAGGGATACACGTGAAACGCTGACGATCAGGATCGATGTCAGAACTAAAGCCTGTGCCAAGCAACTACCGCCGCTGAGCGCGTGGCGATTCTAAAGTGGTTCGAGATACCTAGAAATTTGGTCGGCTGCTCGGAGATAGGCAAACGCAAGTCAGAGCCGACGGTGCCTATGCGTAGTCGGGAGAACGCACATCGCCGAGTCGTTAATCAGCCGGCACTACGCAAAGATCTCGTACACACGAAGGCTTCAAGGTGAAAGCCTGTTGCGCGGCGCGAGCGTCACCAATGTCGAATGCAATGCGATTGATCAGCGCTATGCGACGTTCGATACACCCTCCAATATCAACCGGAGTAGCCGTCTGGTCCGGCGTGCGTTAGCAGGAAGTCAAACGTCCAAGCGGCAGGGTCAGGGAGACCAACATCGTGCTATCTCCCCTCGCCACGCGGACAGGCAAGGACCATAGTCTTGCGGGCTGCCTGACAGGAGCAACGACCATGACTTGACGCCTGCAGAATGAAGACCACCCAGGCAGCGGAAGTGACCGGGCAGAATTCGAGCGCAGGCTGATCGGTTCACCCAGAGTGCCGGTGCTGGGAGCCACTTTGTCCGTCGCAGCAGTAGCCGCGATCGGCCCACCTGCTGGATGTCGATTTCGGCATCGACCCGCCACCTGGAGTGATTCGCCGTGCCGCGCCTCCATCTGCCATGGACGCGCACACAGCAGGACGCGCACACAGCAGGACGCGCGTGCTTGGCGAAGAATTTAAGATTGGTCGCGATGTTGAGATAGCAGCACTGCAACTCGAGTGAGGGACTGCGGCGGCATAATCAGCGTAGCGAAGCATGAGCGAGTCGATGTCCGGTTTGGCCAGCTGACTGGCGAGGAGTTTGGTAGCCTGCGCAATGAACCCGACATTGACCGACGGCGTAGAAAAGAATGCTACAGGCGGAGGAATCCATGATCGCAGGCATATGGGCCGTTGCCGCATCACATCAACATTAGCCAGTCAGGATGATCAACAGCGTAGAAAGGGGTGCGGCAGGCGGAGGAGTGCGTGATCGCCGGTATATGGAGCGTTGCCGCAGCACATCAACATTGACCCGTCAGGATGACCGGATAGCGCCCGTCGATACGCTCGCCAGGACGCTTAGACGTCCTGACAAGCGGCTTCGAAGCCATTCCTGTCCTCCCTAGGCAGCGATGCTGGATGATCATTGGCACGGAACTGCTCATCATCAATGAAACAAACGCATTTGTATTTTGGCGATGTTCGTCATTCGCTCAGCTGAGTGCTCCCTCGTATCGCGGGAGATGGCGCGAATCAGACGAGGCGCGGTCAACAGGCACGGTCAACGAAATCTGCCTTGCAGTTTTGGGCGGAACGATCAAGGCGATCGGGGGTCCCGATGCCGTCGGGTGCATATGGTTCTTCACCGCGCCTGTCGGACTGACATTTCAATTAGTCGCCTTCGACGATGTTTCACGTGGAACATTGGTCGCAGGCTGCTAGTGTTCCGCACGCTGCGCGTGTCGGGATAGACCGATCATCCGCAACTGCGTACTCAGCGTGCCGGAAATCTGGATACATCGTCGGTTTGTGGAAAAAGTTGGGGATAACGACGGGATAAAATGGGATAACTTGCGCCTGATTCCCGCCTGACCACCAGGGGTACGAGCGCTACCGTAGCAGAATCTTAGTAAGGAAGGCGTTTCATAGACGCCTTATCAGTAGCTCGGCGCACATACCAGTCGCGATAGAGCACACTTGCCCCCTCAATGTTTCACGTGAAACAACACACCCGCGATGTGTTCCACGTGAAACATCGACCGTTTGCCTGGGACCAGAACAGCCTAAACGTTCGCTCATTACCGCCCGACGCACCTATAATCATGGGTCTTGCCTAAACTCTGTGCAGTTTGGAGCAGGGCGACGAGACCGAACCTGCGTCTCTAACTGGATGCTCATCATGTTGTACCCCACCGAATTCGACGTCATTGTGGTTGGCGGCGGTCATGCCGGAACCGAAGCTGCGCTGGCTGCTGCCCGTTCGGGAAGCAAGACGCTGTTGCTCACGCATAACATTGAGACGCTTGGCCAGATGTCCTGCAACCCCTCCATTGGTGGGATCGGCAAAGGTCACCTGGTCAAGGAAGTCGATGCGCTTGGCGGGGCCATGGCGCTGGCTACCGACGAAGCGGGCATCCAGTTTCGGATTTTGAATGCTTCGAAAGGGCCTGCTGTTCGTGCCACACGCGCGCAAGCAGACCGGGTGCTGTACCGCAAGGCGATTCGTGACCGGCTTGAAAATCAGCCCAATCTTTGGCTGTTCCAGCAAGCTGTCGACGATCTGATGGTAGAGGGCGACCGCGTCGTCGGCGCGGTTACGCAGATCGGTTTGCGCTTTCGCAGCCGCACGGTCGTCCTGACTGCGGGTACATTTCTGAACGGTCTGGTCCATGTTGGTCTTCAGAATTATCCTGCTGGACGCGCCGGCGATCCTCCAGCTGTCTCGCTCGGCATGCGGCTGCAGGAGTTGAAGCTGGGGCAGGGGCGGTTAAAGACTGGTACACCGCCTCGCATCGACGGTCGTAGCATCGACTTCAGCAAAACGGAAGAGCAGCCGGGTGACCTGGATCCCGTGCCGGTGTTCTCGTATCTGGGAACCACGGCCATGCATCCGCAGCAGGTGCCTTGCTGGATCACCCATACGAATGAGCGGACACACGACATTATTCGCGCGGGTCTGGACCGATCGCCGATGTACACGGGTGTGATCGAAGGGGTAGGCCCCAGGTACTGCCCGTCGATTGAAGACAAGATCCACCGCTTTGCCGACAAAGCATCGCATCAGATCTTTCTGGAACCCGAGGGGCTGACGACCAACGAGTTCTATCCCAATGGCGTGTCGACCAGTCTGCCGTTCGATGTGCAGCTTGATCTGGTGCGGTCGCTGCCAGGCTTGGAAAACGCGCACATTCTTCGCCCTGGGTACGCGATCGAGTACGACTACTTTGATCCACGTGGATTGAAGGCATCGTTCGAAACGCGGGCGATCGGTGGCCTGTTCTTTGCCGGGCAGATCAACGGCACGACGGGTTACGAAGAGGCGGCCGCGCAAGGGCTGCTGGCGGGCATCAACGCCTCGCTGCAGGCGCAGGGCAAGGATGCCTGGACGCCACGCCGTGACCAGGCCTACCTGGGCGTGCTTGCGGATGACTTGATTACGCGGGGCGTGACGGAACCGTACCGGATGTTCACGTCGCGGGCCGAGTACCGTCTAAGTCTGCGGGAAGACAATGCCGATGCACGATTGACGGAGGTTGGCAGGGAGCTGGGCCTGGTGGGCGACGCTCGCTGGGACGCCTTCAATCGCAAGCGTGATGCTGTCGCCAGCGAGGTCGAACGCCTGAAGTCGACGTGGGTCAACCCACGGTCGTTCAACGCGGAGGCTGCGACGCAGCTGCTGGGTAAAGCCATCGAACGGGAATACAGCCTGTTTGATCTGCTCAAGCGGCCGAATGTGTCGTACTCGGCTTTGATGCAAGCCGAAAACGGGGATGCCGGTCTGCTGGCAGGCCCGGGAGTAGCCGATACTATCGTGGCCGATCAGGTCGAAGTGCAGGTGAAGTACGCCGGCTACATCACCCGCCAACAGCATGATGTGGAAAAGCAGGCCGGGCACGGGAATCAGCGTATTCCTGCAGACATCGACTACGACAGTGTCACCAGCCTGTCTTTCGAGGTTCGCCAGAAGTTCAAGACCCACCGTCCGGAAACCGTGGGCCAGGCTGCCCGCATTTCCGGCGTTACGCCGGCGGCGATTTCTCTGCTGCTGATTCACCTGAAACGGCGCCAGCATGCCCGGCGCGCAGCGGACGGATCATCCAATCAAGTGGCAGCCTGAGCCGTGGCAGAGTCGACCAAATCCGATTTATCCCTGACTGACGGCCCGTTCAATGGCGGCGTGTTTGCTGACAAGCTGGCGGCGGATTGCGCGACGTTGCGCCTTCCGCTCAACAATGTCCAGATCGACCGGCTGCTGAACTACCTGGCGCAGATGTTGCGATGGAACCGCACCTACAACCTGACGGCCATTCGTGAGCCCGAACAGATGCTGCTGCATCACATCGTCGACAGCCTGTCGGTGGTGCCCGAACTGGCACAGCATCTGAAGGGTAAACCGGCTCGGATCCTGGATGTTGGATCGGGCGGTGGGCTGCCGGGCGTGGTCCTGGCGATTGCCAAGCCTGACTGGGAGGTCTGCTGCGTGGATGCGGTGGAGAAAAAGACCTCGTTTGTTCGCCACATTGCCAGTGTGCAGGGCATCAAGAATTTGAGCGCCGTTCACTCCCGCGTCGAAGATCTGGCGTTGACCAACAGTGACATTGTGATTTCTCGTGCGTTCGCTTCGCTTCAGGATTTTGCTGCGTTGGCCGGGCGGCATGTGCGTCCGGGTGGCAGCCTTGTCGCGATGAAGGGGCACCCGCCCGAAGAGGAAATCACAACGGTGCGCGACCAGGGTGAATGGCGCGTGACGGGGGTGATGCCTTTGTATGTTCCACGTTTATCCGCACGCCGCTGCCTGGTCTGGATGGACCGTGGCGATGTGTCTCAGGAAGGAGAAGCATGATGGTTCGCCGGCTTGTTGCCCGGACCTGCGTGGCGCTGTCGATGGCTACCCTGTCGGCGGCGTCGTTCGCCGCGGCCCCTCCGGTAACGTCGGTCCCGCAGCTGGACGTGGTCAACTACATGGGTCAGTGGTACGAAATCTCCAAGTATCCGAACCGATTCCAGAAAGATTGCCGGCGCAACACGACGGCCACGTATCGTGCCTTGCCTGAAGGCGGCATCGAGGTGGTCAATCGATGCGAGCAGGAAAACGGAAAGGTGGAAGAGGCCGTGGGGCGAGCGCGTCCAGGCAAGACGTCGTCTCAGCTGGAAGTGCGTTTTGCGCCGTCCTGGTTGTCTTTCCTGCCATGGGTGTGGGCCCCATACTGGGTGATCCAGCTCGCTCCCGACTATCGGTATGCGGTGGTCAGCGAACCCGACCGCGAATACTTATGGATATTGGCACGCAGCCCCACACTGTCGCCCGAGGACCAGCGTGACATCATGTCGAAGCTGGCGGATCAGGGCTACGACACAAGCAAGCTGCAACGCACCGAGCAGACCGGCAACTCCACTCAAAAATGAAGCGAAACCACGATTAGATGTCTGCAGATTCCAGCATGCCCAGTCCGGTAACGGACGGCGAAAGCCCCGTCAGTCTCGATGCAATCACCGGGGTCGAGCCGCTCAACGCAAAGAGCGCCCGCGCAACTGCCCGGGTGTTTTGCATCGCCAATCAGAAGGGCGGGGTGGGCAAGACCACGACGGCTGTCAACCTGGCGGCGGGGCTGGCGTCGCATGGCCAGCGGGTACTGCTGATCGATCTCGACCCGCAGGGCAACGCGACCATGGGCAGTGGCATCGACAAGCGTCAACTGGCCGCCACGCTCTATCAGGTCCTGATTGGCGAGGCGACCATCGCCACCGCAGCGGTGCCGTCGGAGGCCGGAGGGTACGACGTCCTGCCCTCCAACCGCGAACTGGCGGGGGCCGAGATCGACCTGGTCGGTCTGGATGACCGTGAACAGCAGTTGAAGCATGCGATCGCCACCGTGGCGGACCGCTATGACTTCGTTCTGATCGACTGCCCGCCTACGTTGTCGTTGTTGACGCTGAATGGACTGACCGCCGCGCACGGGGTCATCATCCCTATGCAATGCGAGTACTTTGCCCTGGAAGGCCTGTCCGATCTGGTCAATACCATCAAGCGAGTACATGCGAATCTAAATCCCGACCTGCGCGTGATCGGTCTGCTGCGAGTCATGTTCGACCCGCGCATCACGCTTCAGCAGCAGGTGTCCGCACAACTGGAAAGCCACTTTGGAGACAAGGTGTTCGCTGCGGTGATTCCGCGGAACGTCCGTCTTGCCGAGGCGCCAAGTTATGGCATGCCGGGTGTGGTTTTTGATCCGAATTCCAAAGGGGCTCAGGCCTACCTTGCGTTCGGCGCCGAAATGATCGAGCGCGTGAAGACGCTGTAGTCCGGAGCATCCATGGAAACGAAAGCAGGACTCAAAAAAGTGACCATCAAGAAACCCAAAGGCCTTGGCCGTGGACTCGACGCCTTGCTTGGCGCCGACGCGCCTGCCGTGAGTGGCCTGGGCAAGCGGGGCAGCGAGGCGGTGGCCAGTGGCCCACCCGCGGTGCTGCCGATAGCCCAGATGCAGGCCGGCCAATACCAGCCGCGGTCACGCATGGACGAGGGCGCACTGGCCGAACTGGCCGAGTCCATTCGCACCCAGGGGATCATGCAGCCTATCCTGGTGCGTGCGTTAGGGCAGGGCAAGTACGAGATCATTGCCGGCGAACGGCGCTTTCGTGCGGCGCAGTTGGCCGGCCTGACCGAGGTGCCGGTGCTGGTCCGGGAAGTGACGGACGAAAATGCTGCCGTAATGGCGTTGATCGAGAACATTCAGCGCGAGGACCTGAATCCGCTTGAGGAAGCGCAGGGGGTGCACCGTCTGATCGACGAATTTGGGATGACGCATGAAGTGGCGGCGCAGGCGATCGGCCGGTCGCGGTCGGCAACCAGCAATCTGCTGCGCCTGTTGAACCTGGCGGCGCCGGTGCAGACCATGCTGCTGGCCGGCGATCTGGACATGGGACATGCACGCGCGCTGCTGTCGGTCGACGCGGCAACGCAGATTCAATTGGCGACGGAGATCGTAGCCAAGCGCCTGTCGGTGCGAGAGGCTGAAAAGCTGGTGGCACAGACCCAGGAAGTGTCACAGCAGAAGGCAGGCGGCAAGAAATCGTCCGCCAAATCCCGCGACGTGACCCGTCTGGAAGAAGCGTTGTCGGACCGGCTCGGTACCCAGGTGGTGTTCAAGATCGGCGCTAAAGACAAGGGCCAGATCGTGATCGACTTCCACGGGTGGGAGCATTTGTCGTCGTTGCTGGAAAAGCAGGGTTTTGGCGACGTGCTGGAAGGCAGCTGATGGGAATCGGGCAGTAATGCGGCCCGGTACCCTGGATATTTGAAAAAGGCGGCGCTGCCGCCTTTTTCTATGGGCGCTCAAGATTTGCAGACCCGTTACGCCAATGGCATGCCGGTGAGCCAGCCAGCAGTTCGAACGATTCGAGCCGGATGCACGTTTACGTCGGCATCGACAGGATCAGACCTGCACGGGCCGCGGATCCACGTGAAATAACGGTCAATCCACGCCGCCGTCCCGAAATCGTGGACAAAGGCTGGATTCGCACCTGTGCCTCCATCCCGCGTTTTCCAACCGACAACTGAACCGACGCGTCACTACCGTCGTCGAGTTGCACCCAGCCTTTGACGCGTAGCAAAGCCGGGCCGAAATCGTCGGTCAAGGCCTGCAGGCGTCCGAGCAAGTCGTCGTGCGCCAGAGGTTCCGACATGACGACGAAGGTCGTGATGGCGTCGTGAGGGTGGTCGTGTGTGTGGTCGTGTGTGTGGTCGTGGGGATGGCTCGGGACGTGAGCAGGGGCGGCATGATCGCGATTGGAGACGTCGTGATCTTGATCGGACACGTCGGTGTCGTAATTGGACACGTTGTGATTCTGACCGGACGTGGAGTGCCCGTGACCGGGCGTTTGATGATCTTGAGCGTCGCCTCGGTAGTCGCGGACAGCATCATCGCTTTGGGCGTCCTGATCGGTGTCGTGATGCTTGGCTGGAAGGCAATCCTCAGCGTCATTGCGGCCGGCACGGTCGGATGCCTCCGTCTGCGGATGTTGCTGCACCCCGCGCTCAAAATTCTCGTCTGATCGAAATTGCATGTGATCAATATTCGCGGATGTCAAAGATTGATCGTGATCAAATTTGAGCGTTTCGAAAGAGCCGTCATTGCTCTTCATGACCTTGACCGCACCCGCACCAGCACCCACACCAGCGCCTGCACCAGCACCCACATCAGTACCTACACCAGCACCCGAACCAACACCCACACCGGCACCCGCACCATTACCCACACCCGAACCCGCACCCGAACCCGCACCCGTCCCCGCACCCACAACTCCCTCTTGCGCCTGCTTCAACGCACCTTCAACGGTTGCCCATTCCAGGTCACCTGCCGCGGATCGCATCTGCGCCGCTGCCGCGTTCAGTCCATGCAGCCGGGCGCTCAGCGCATCCACGTCGGCCGTCTCCGCAAGGTCGGTCTTGGTGATCACCAGCGCCTGCGCATGGGCGATTTGCGACCTGGCTTCGGCGTGGCGGGTCAGCACGGTGTCGGCGGCCGTCGCGCTCAAGGTGGTGATGACACCCGCCAGCTGATAGCGCTCGCGCAGCAGCGTGACCTGTTCAAAGGCAGCGATGACCGGGCCGGGATCGGCCAGTCCGGTCGTCTCGATCACGACCGAAGGAAACGCAAACATGCGCCGTTGCAGGCGCGCCCAGAACAGGGATTCCAGCGCTTCTTCCAGCCCCGGCAAGCCGGTACAGCACACACAGGCGTTCGCGATAAGGGAGGGCGTGTCGCTGGCTGCCGCGATGATCTGATCGTCATAGCCGACCTCGCCGATCTCATTGACGATGACAGCGGCGTCTTTCAGTGCGGCGCTGCGCAGCCAGCGGCAGAGGAGGGTGGTCTTGCCGCTGCCCAGAAAGCCGGTGACAAGATAGACGGGAATGCGGGCGATGGTCATGGTCACGAAGCCACAAGGCCTGGATAGGGTTGCGCAAGAGGGAGCGCCGAGATGCGTGACGCTGCAAAAAACGGGCCGCCTGCGCCGCCGCCCCCATCACGATGCGGTATGCCCCAGCCTTTGCGACACCGCCTCTGTGGCCTCCAGCAACGCCGGCACGAAGCTGCGCAGCGTCTTTTTCGACAGACGCTGGATGGGGCCGGCGACGCCAATCGCCGCGATGACATTGCCGCCCAGATCGCGGATCGGCGCGGCAATGCCGCGCATGCCCAGTTCGCTTTCCTCATCGTCCACCGCGAAGCCATTTCGGCGGACGGCGTCGAGCGTCTTGCGCAGTTCGACCGGATCCGTCGTGGTATTCGGGGTGCGCGCGATCAGGGGTTCCTTCAGGATGCGTCCGATCACGTCGACCGGCTGATAGGCAAGCAGGGCGCGTCCTTCGCTGGTGCAGAACGCGGGCTTGCGTGCGCCAATGTAGCTGTTCATGCGGATCGCCTGCAGGCTTTCCAGGTTGAACAGATACATGATGCTGCTGTGATCCAAGGTGGCCAGATGCACGGTTTCGCCCGTCTTTTCGCGCAGGGTGTGCAGATGCGGCAACGCCAGGTTGGGCACGTCCATGCGGCGCCGCACGAGCGCGCCCAGCGCGAACAGGCCAAGGCCCAGGCGGTAGCGTCCGCTGTCGGGATTCTGTTCCAGCAGGCCTTCCGCCGTTAGCGTCGAGGCAAGCCGGTGCACCGTGCTTTTGGCCACGCCAAGGCGTTTGGCCAGAGTGCTGATGCCGATCTCGACCTCGTCTTCCGAAAAGGTCTTGAGCAGGCGGATGGCGGAGGTGACCGATGACAAACGTCCTTCTGGGGTTTCGATCTGATCAGGTGAAGTCATGGATGGCGGTTCCGGAGAAGGCCCTCTTTATACCTGCATCACCCTGGCGGCACAAAAGGCCGCCGTCCGGCCACCGCCTGCCACGATCACTTCTTGGCGACAGCCGCTTCCTTCACGTACGGCGTCCAGTGCTCGATTTCCTTCTTCACATACTGATTGAAGGTGGGGACATCCCAGTCGAAGGTTTCCATGTTCTGCGTGGCCAGTTCCTGCACGGCGGCTGGCGTCTTGAGACCGCGCCGGACTTCGGCGTTCAGCTTGTCGACCAAGGCCGGGTTCATGCCCGCGGGACCGGACAGCGAAAACCAGGTGGTGCCCACCAAGCGCGGATAGCCCAGTTCTGCAAAGGTGGGCACGTCGGGAAACTCGGCAATGCGTTTGGATGACGTGACGGCAATGGCGCGCAGCCGGCCTGAGCGGATGTTGCCGGCAGCGGTGGTCAGGGTCGTGAAGGCGGCCGGCACCTGGTTCGCGGCCACGTCGGCCACGGCGGGATTGGCGCCCTTGTAGCTGATCTGCACCAGGTTCAAACCGGTCTCGGCGCGGAAGGCTTCGCCGATCAGTGCGGCGTGCGTGCCCTGGCCGGGCGATCCCCAGCTGAGCCCTTCGGGGCGCGACTTGGCATAGACGATGAAGCCTGCCAGGTCCTTGATCGGCAGCGTGGCATTGACGGCCAGCACGGCCGGGGGACCGCCCAGGATGGCGATGTGGGTGAAGTCTTTGATGGGGTCATAGGCATTCGGATTGTCGACCGGCGCGACCACGTGCGAGCCGATGCCCGAGACGACGAGCGTGTAGCCGTCGGGTTCGGCGCGCGCCACCAGTTGCGATCCGATGATGCCGCCGGCGCCACCGCGGTTTTCCACCACGAAGGTTTGTTTGAAGACGTCGGACAGGTGTTTGGCGATGACGCGGCCCAGGGTGTCCGAGCTGCCGCCGGGGGCGTACGGAACGATGACGCGGACGGGTTTGGTGGGCCAGGCGGCGGTCTGCGCACAGGCCATACCGGTGGTGGCCGCAAGCGCGGCGGTGCTGAGCAGCAGGCGTGCGAACGCCCGTCGATGTTGGTTCATGCATGTCTCCTGATGTTGTCGCGTGGCCGGCTCTGAGGCCGGCTGGCGCGTGATGCGAGTTCGTTGTGCGTGCTCCAGATCACATCCGCGTTGTGTTTGACAGATGTCGAAAAGCAATGATAACGTCGTTTCTTAATAAGGAACAACGTTCTTATATACGGAACGCAAGCAATTGAAGCAAGCGCATTCAGGAAGTCGAGGAGACACCCCATGTTGAAAAAAGAACAGAACGACCTGCTCACGCAAACCGGTCCCGGCACGCCCATGGGCGACCTGTTCCGCCGCTATTGGCTGCCCGTGTTGTTGAAGGAAGAGCTGCCGGAACCCGGCTGTGAGCCGGTGCGGGTGCAGCTGCTGTCGGAACGCATGATCGCCATCCGCGACACTGACGGGAACTACGGCCTGATGGACGAGTTCTGTGCGCATCGCGGTGTGTCGCTGTGGTTCGGCCGCCACGAGCCGGGCGGCATCCGCTGCCCGTATCACGGCTGGAAATACCGGACCGACGGCCAGTGCGTGGAAGTGCCGTCCGAGCCCGAAGGCAGCAAGCTGTGCGATCGCATCAAACTGAAGGCTTATCCGCTGGTTGAACGCGGCGACATCTTGTGGACCTATATGGGCCCGCCCGAGATGCAACCGCCGCTGCCCGAATTCGAATTCGCGATGGTGCCGAGTTCCCAGCGCTTCACGTCCAAACGCATTCAGGAAAGCAACTGGCTGCAGGCATTGGAAGGTGGCATCGATTCCAGTCATGTGTCCTGGCTGCATCGCGACAGCCTGAACAGCGATCCTTTGTTCAAAGGCGCGGCGGGCAATCAGTACAACCTGCAAGACATGCGGCCGGTGTTCGAAGTCGTGGACAGTGACGACGGCCTTTTTGTGGGCGTGCGCCGCAACGCTGGCCCCGACTCCTACTACTGGCGCGTGACGCCGTGGATCGTGCCGTACTTCACGATGGTGCCGCCGCGGGGCGATCACCCCATCCATGGTCACTTCTGGGTGCCGATCGACGACGAGCATTGCTGGACCTGGAGCTTCGATTACCACGCGCGCCGCGACCTGACGGAACACGAAGTCCAAGCCATGCGCGACGGCAAGGGCATTCACGTGAAGTACGTGCCAGGCACCTTCATTCCCCTGCAGAACAAAGCCAACAACTATTTGATCGACCGCCAGGCCCAGCGCGAAGGCCGCACCTATAGTGGTGTGGAGGGCATCGGCATGCAGGACGCGTCCTTGCAGGAAAGCATGGGACCGATCCAGGACCGCACGCGCGAATTCCTGACCTCCACCGACAACGGCATCGTGATGATGCGCCGCCGCCTGATGCGCGTGATCAAGGAAATGCAGGAAGGCATCGAGCCGCCCGCCCTTCGGCCTGAAGCCCACCACGTACGATCGGCGGCCGTGGTGATCGGGCGTGATGAAGACTTCCGCGTTGCCGCCAAGGACGCCTTGCGCGTACAGCCCGACCGCGGCCACGCGTCGGTCTGATCATGAGCGCATCCTTTCTGGCGGCGGTGGCCGAACCGGGGGCGCAGCCGTACGTGGCTGCGGGGTCCGCAGCCGCAGCTTCCGCAACCGCAGCGTCCACCTCTGCAGCGTCGTCCGCCGCGTCATCACCTTCGAGCGCTGCGTCGGCGCCGGCGGGCGCCACGGGTTCGGCCAATCGCATCGTGCTCCGCGAATTCTCTGCCCCGCCCGAGACCGAGACCAGCGGCCTGCTCAAGATCGCGATCACAGGCGTGTGCGGCAGCGACTGGCCTTATTACCAACAACTTCCGGCCAGCCGCGGGCCCTTGATCCTGGGCCATGAAACCGTCGGCCACATCGACCGGCTGGGCTCGGTGGCGCGCGCCAAGTGGGGCGTGGAGGAAGGCGACCTGGTGGCCCTGGAAGAGTACCTTCCCTGCGGCCATTGCGAGTTCTGCCGCAGTGGTGAGTTCCGGTTGTGCGACGCAACGGATTGGCGGCTGGGCGGCCTGCGATATGGGGCGACAGGTCTGAAGACGGCGCCCGGGTTATGGGGCGGCTTCGCGCAGTATCAGCACCTGCACCTGAACACCGTGTTCCACCGCGTGCCGTCGGGCGTGTCGCCACGTCATGCGGCGCTGGCATTGCCGCTGGCCAACGGGATCGAGTGGACGTATCTGCATGGCGGCGCCGGGCCCGGTCAGACGGTGGTAATCCAGGGGCCAGGTCAGCAGGGCTTGTCGTGCGTGGTGGCGGCGCGCGAGGCGGGGGCGCAGATGATCATCGTGACCGGCCTGTCCACCGAGACCGACCGCGCGCGCCTTGCGTTGGCTCGGCGCTTGGGGGCGCATCACACGATCGATATCGGCGAGCAGGATCTGTTGCAGACGGTGGCCGATCTGACGGGCGGGTCGATGGCGGATCTGGTGATCGATTGCGCGGCGGGCGGCACGGAGTCGGTGACGACGGCGATGCAGCTGGCGCGTAAGCGGGGGCGGGTGATTCTGGGCGGGCAGAAGCGGCGCAAGCTACCGGAGTTCGATAGCGACATCATCATCGCGCGGTTCTTGACGGTGAAGGGCATGCGGGGGCATAGCTATGAGTCGGTGGAGTTGGCGTTGCAACTGATTGCGGGGGATCGGCATCGGGTGACGGAGATGAGTACGCATACGTTCGGGCTGGCGGATACGGATCTGGCGTTGCGGAGTCTGGTGGGGGACGGGGTGGAAGGACCGGTGCATATGACGATCGATCCTTGGGTTTGATGCTGGTGGTCTTTGCTCAATATTGAGCTTGGTCGGATGGGGTTTTTCGTTCTTTAGATTTGTAGTTGGTTCTTAAGAGTTGCTGTTGGCGCGCGGGGGCGGTCGGGTGGTAAGGCCGAGCTCGCTACCCCGGCCTTCGCCGGGGCTTCACGCTTGGCAAAGCCTTGCCACCCGACCGCCCCCGCACGCCTCAAGGCCTCGGAAGAATTCTGGTTCGGACTTCTGGTTGTTTTTTGGCGATGTTGTGGTTTCGCCTTGTCGCGAGATGCTGCTGCGTTTGGCGACATCGGTTTTTGCATTGCGTGTTGCGCGCGAGTAGGGCACACCTCTAGCGAACACGGACCGCATCGATTCGAGAGGGCAATCGAAGAAGCTATCCCACAAAGCGATGGGGCAAAGCTACCTCGCCAAGCAACGCACGCACGCAATCACCAAACCCCGAAACGCAAAGAGTCACTCCATCGCAAGGGTGGGTGTGGAGAGTTCGGTTGGAAGGCTTTGCTAAGCGTGAAGCCCCGGCGTAGGCCGGGGTAGCGAGCTCGGCCTTTCAACCGAACTCTCCACACCCGCCCCGCAAGAACCCCAGCCCGAAGCAAGAACAAAGCCTCGCCGCCGCCCCAGGCAAGAACCCCAGCTGGAGGCAACAACAAGCCCTCAACAGAAGCCCAGGCAAGAACCTCAGCTAGAAGCAAGAACCCCAGCCAGAGCCAAGAACCAAAACCTCAAATCTTGAACGCCTCAAACGTCTCAGGCGCAAACAACTCCTCAGGCTTCAGCAACCGCTTCGACAGCCCCTGCTCGTGGTGATAGCGCAAAAACGTCTGCAACGTCTCCCGATTGCGCTCCAGCCCATACGGCCAATAATCCTCCCCCATCTCGCGGATCACATTCTCCATATCCGCCAGCAGCCACGGCATCATCGTCTTCAGCGCCGCCGTCTCGCGCAAATCCTCATACGCGATCTTCTGCGCCTGTTCGAACGCCTTGAACAGCGACTGCGCGATCCACCGGTTCTCTTCATACAGTTTGCGGCGGATCACCAGCGTGTGCATGATCGGGAAGATCTTCGTCTTGCGGTAATAGTCGCGCTCGACCTCCATGAAATTCGGGAACAGACGCTGCACCTTGCCCTTGCCGTTCAGGAACGAGGATGGCATGCGCGCGGTGTGCAGGGCGTCGATCTCGCCGTCCAGCAGCATCTGCGACAAAGTCTGCGTCGGGCCAATCGGTTCGACCTTGATGTTGGGCGGCAGCGAGAGCTTCAGCTTCTCATCGCGGCCCGGGGTTTCTTCGCCGCCCGAGTAATAGGTCACGCTATCGACCGGCACGTCGTAATGGTCGCTCAGGATGCCGCGGATCCATACCGGCGCGGTCATCTGGTATTCGGGAACGCCAATGCGTTTGCCGATCAGGTCCTTCGGTTCCTTGATGCCGGCGTCGGCATTCACGAAGATGCACGAGTGACGGAAAAACCGTGACGGGAAAACCGGGATCGCGATGAAGGGCTGGTCTTCCCTGAACAAGGACACCGAATAGGACGATAGCGACATTTCCGCCACGTCGAATTCCTGATTGCGCAGCATGCGGAAGAAGGTCTCCTCCACCGGCATGTTCAGGTAGTTCAGGTCGATGCCGTCAGGCTGCACCGTGCCGTCCAGCAGCGCGCGTGTGCGGTCGTAGTTCCAGCAACCAAAAGACAGTTTGAGCTTCGCCATGCGAATTCCTTTAGAAAATGGATCAGTCGATCTTGATGCCGGCCTTCTTGATGACAGCGCCGTACCGGTCGATGTCGGTCTTGATCAGCGAGCCGAACTGTTCGGCCGTGCCACCGGCGGGTTCCAGGTAGGCGGTGGCCATGGACGCCTGCACGTCGGATCTGGCCAGCACGGTATTCAGTGCCTTGTTGAGTCTTGCAACGATGTCGGCGGGGGTGCCCGCGGGCGCCAGCATGCCGTACCAGATGTCCACGGCCACGCCGGGGTAGCCCAGTTCAGCCGCGGTCGGAATGTCGGGCGCGAAACGCGATCGTTTGCTGCTGGCAACGGCGTAGGCCTGCACGCGGCCTTGTGGGATGTAGTTGGCCACGTTCGACAGGGTGATGAAGATCAGGTCCACCTGTCCGCCCAGCACGTTGGGAATCGAGTCGGCGCAACCCTTGTAGGGCACGTGCGTGATGTCGACGCCGGCCTGCTGCTTGAACATCTCGCCCGACAGATGCAGGATCGAGCCCGTATCGCAGCCGGCAAAGGTCAGGGTGCCCGGACGCGATTTGGCGTAGGCCACCAGTTCCTGCAGCGTCTTGGGCGGCAGGCCGGCGCGCGATCCGATGATCGAGGTGGACGTGGCGATCTGGCCGACCGGGGCAAAGCTCTTGATGGTGTCGAACGGCAGCCTGGCCATCAGCGTGTGATTGATGGTCATGGTGTTGGGCACGACCGCCAGGGTGTATCCGTCGGGCGCCGACTTGGCCAGCAGGTCCAGGCCGATGTTGCCGCCAGCGCCCGGCTTGTTCTCGACGATGAACGGTTCGCCGCCCAGTTCGGTGCGCAGGTGTTGCGCCATGAGCCGGGCCAGCGTGTCGACGCCGCCGCCGGCAGTGACTGGAACGATCACCCGCACGGGTTTGGACGGGTAGGCGTCGGCCGCCCAGCTTGGGGCGGCGCTGCCCGCCAAGGCGGCAGCGATGAATAGAGTGGAAAGCAGGGTCTTCATTGCGGTCTCCATCGCGTTTGAAGCGCTCCCTCATGGTGCCGGGCACGGGGCCTGCCCGGCCAGGATGCGGACGGCAGGACGCCTCGGCCAGACGGCGCCGATAAGGGCAACGGTGTACGGGGGGCCGCGCGAACGCGGCATGTCTCATGACCCGGCCGGCACGGCCCGGGGGATGGCGCTCTCTACGTAGCGGTCCAGGAAATTCTAAGTCGATTCGCCCGCCGCGAAGGCCGCGCGGAGCACTATTCGGTCATGATTAATTATGATCGGCGGTATAGCGATCGGTGATGTCCGGGTCATTACTAGGGTCGCCCGGCGGCGGTTCGCCCGCCGAGGGACGAGCCCTCATATGGCTGGCCAGCATTTCGATGAAGAGCGACGTGGCGGTGTTGATCGGGCGGCGGGGATGGGTGACGCAGCCGATCTGCCGTACAGGGGTGGGGTCGACGATGCGTCGTACGTGAACTGCGCGGTCGGCCAGCCGATTGCTGGCCGCGCTGCGCGGCAGGACCGCATACATGCCGGTCGCGGCAATCAGCTTGACGGTCGTGATAATGGAATCGACTTCCACTGCTGGAGTGATCGTGAGCTTGAGGGATTGGGCGTAGTCGTCCAGGATCCGTCGCAGCACGTGCTGGCGCGTGGTCGTAACCAGGGGCAGGGCCGCCAGGTCGACGAACGCGATGGGCGACCATGCCGGGGTGCCATCGGGCGGGCCCATCAACACCATGTCTTCGTCGCCGATCGCTTCGACGTTCAAGGTAAGGGGCTGGCGCGGCATGTCGACGATCGCCGCATCGATCTGGCCCGTCGATACCCATTCCAGCAGACGCCCGTTCGACACGCTGACCCGGACCTTGGGATACATGCGGGCGAATTCCGTGAGTGTTTCGGACAATACCCCTTCGGCCAGCGAGGTGATCATTCCGATCGTGACCTGCCCGGTGATCTCGCCGTCGCGGCACAGCATCTGTTCCCGTGCGTGGGCAAAGTCGCGCATCAGGGGCAGATAGAGCTGGTACATGCGGTGGGCGGCGTCGGTCGGCTCCATGCCGCGCGGACTGCGGGTGAACAGCGGCTGGCCAAGTTCTTCTTCAAGTTTGGCGATCTGGACGCTGAGCGCCGGCTGGACGACGTGGACGCGCCGGGCGGCCCGGGTAACCGATCCTTCTTCGAACAGACAGATGAAGTATTGGATCTGGCGAAACTCCACAGTCAACTCCGATGAACAACTTTAGGGCATCATGTCGGCCACTCAGCCAATTGTCAGGTGGGCGCCACACACGCTGCGTGGTTATTGCGGTCTTACTCAACAAGATCCGTGCAGTTGGTTGATTATCAACGACTTTTAAGAACTTGGTTTGATCGCTGAACAAGTTCCCGCTATACTCTTTGGGTTTGCCGAAGTAAATGTAGTTGGCTAGGGGGCACTCCAATGCCCTTGCCTGGTGCCTTGTGGACACCGATGGAAGTCGACTTTAGCGCCGGTCTGGTGCGGAATTGCCGCTGATAGCACGTTGCTTGCAGCGCGAATCCCCGGACCTTGAGCAGCAAGGTTGATCGACAGCGGATGTTGCGTGGCTTGCCGACAGGTACGTGCTCGAAAGCAGGTACGGGAAGGAAGGTAGATACCGGGAGGTAGGTACCAGAGGGCAGGGGCCGCGGGGGACGGGATGGATCAGACCAAATCAGCAGAAGCCGCCCGACCGGAACATACGCAGGGTGAATGTGGGGGGACTGGCCGAATCGCGGCGGATCAACCCAAGGTTCAATCCAGGTATTTCGGTCCGGACGAAGTGGATGCGCGCTGGCCACCATCCTGGAAAGACGAAGAGTCGGCAAACGCACGTTTGGCAAGCAATAAGGCGTCGGCACGAAGCCCGGCTGCAGGAAATCCTGCATCGGGCCCTGGTCCCGATGCCATTGAACCGGTCCGGTTTACCGAATCGGAGCGCGCAGCGCAGCGAAAGGCGGCCATCCGGGGGCTGTTCAACGCGGTTGCCGTGCAGATGGCGGTCAGCATCGCCGTGGCGCTGGTCGCCCTGGTGGTCGCAGGTGCCGGCGCGGGGGTTTCGGCCCTGATCGGCGCGGCAGTCTATGCCATCCCCAACGCCTTGTTCGCATTCAGGCTTATCGTGAGTGTTAACAAGCCGGGTGGGGCCAATCCCGTAACGTTTTTCCTGGGTGAGTTCTTCAAGATCGCATTTGCGGGGCTGCTGATCGTCGCGGTCGCCAGCGTGGGTCATGAAGTGCTCGTCTGGCCTGCGTTCCTGGCGGGGCTGATCTTCGCGCTGAAAAGCCAGTGGCTTGCCCTGGCGTTTGGACGTAAAGACTCTGGACGCAAGGACTCTGGACGCAAGGATCCGCAAGGCGCCTGAACGTCATCGTTGCACCACCCTTTGCAGTACCACCCTATGCAGTACTGACCTGGTATTTCCCGCCAGGTTCAAGACAAGCACCGTATTTTCGTAAATCTGGTCGTAGGATCGAAACCCCATCATGGCTTCCACCGCAGCGCCGACCGCATCCGAGTACATCGTCCATCACCTTGGACACTTGAACAGCACCGGTCACAAACAAAGCGTCATTGCCGATTTTTCCATCGTCAATTACGACACCTTGTTCTGGTCCATCTCGATGGGCGTGCTCGCCTGCCTCGTGATGTGGCTTGGCGCGCGCCGCGCCGTGTCGGGCGTGCCCGGCAAGATGCAGGCCGCCATCGAAATGCTGGTCGAGATGGTCGATGAACAGGCCAAGAACATCGTGCACAACGAAGTGTCGCGCCGCTTCGTCGCGCCGCTGGCCCTGACCGTGTTCCTCTGGATCATCCTGATGAACACGCTGGACCTGCTGCCGGTCGACCTGCCGCACTACATTTTCGGTGCGCTGGGCTTGGCTGACGTGATCCACTATCACCGTATCGTCCCGACCGCCGACCTGAACGCCACCATCGGCATGTCGTTCGGCGTGCTGCTGCTGATGCTGTATTACGGCCTGAAGATCAAGACCCCGGGCGGCTTCGTCAAGGAACTGTTCACCGCGCCCTTCCACGGCCACGGTATCGGCGCCATCATCCTGGCCCCCGCGAACTTCCTGCTGAACCTGATCGAATACGCAGCCAAGACCGTGTCCCTGGGCATGCGGCTGTTCGGCAATATGTTTGCCGGCGAATTGATTTTCATGCTGATCGCACTCCTGGGCGGTGCCTGGGCCGGATGGAACGCACAAAGCGTCGTCCTGGGCGTCGGCCATCTGTTGGCAGGTTCGGTCTGGGCGATCTTCCACATCCTGATCGTGCTGTTGCAAGCCTTTATCTTCATGATGCTGACGCTGGTGTACATCGGCCAGGCTCACGAAGGGCACTAAAGGAATCGTCGGCGGGGTGCGTGTTCCGGCCTTGCTGATTCAGTAAAGCAGTTCGTGTTGTCTTTCGTTATTTTTTAATCTTTCGGTCTCTGATTCATATCAAGGAGTTGTCATGACCAACGTCGCTTTCGTCGCTCTCGCTTGCGGTTTGATCATCGGTCTGGGTGCCATTGGCGCATGCTTGGGTATCGCGATCGTCGGTGGCAAGTACATCGAAGCATCGGCTCGTCAGCCTGAACTGATGAACCCGCTGCAAACCAAGCTGTTCCTGCTGGCTGGTCTGATCGACGCGGCATTCCTGATCGGCGTGGGTATCGCCATGCTGTTCGCGTTCGCCAACCCGTTCGTCGGCTAAGCCTCAACTTCGACATGACCGCTCCGTGGTGCCAGGCCTAGTCGCCTGCACCAGGGATGATGTTCTTTTCCGAAGAGGGAAATACCGTGAATCTGAACGCGACACTGATCTTCCAGACGCTGGTGTTTTTCGTCCTGGCCCTCTTTACGATGAAATTCGTATGGCCGCCGTTGATGAAAGCCATCGAAGAGCGTCAGTTGAAGATTGCGGAAGGCCTCGCCGCCGCCGAGAAAGGCAAGGCTGATCTCGCGCAGGCCCAGGCCCGCGTAGGCCAGGTGGAAGCGTCCGCGAAGGCCGAGAACCAGACCCGTCTGGCTCAAGCCGAAAAGCAGGCTGCTGCACTGATCGAACAAGCCAGGAAGGACGCCGAACTCGAACGCGCCCGGATCCTGGAACAAGCGAAGCAGGATGCGCAGCAAGAAGCGCAACGTGCCCGCGACAGCCTCCGCGATGCGGTGGCCGCACTGGCAATCAAAGGCGCCGAGGAAATCCTCAAGCGCGAAGTGAACGCCCAGACGCATGCCGAGATGCTCGGCCGGCTCAAGGCGCAGCTTTAAAAGAACCCGCGCGGACGCACGCCATGGCGTGCGCCTCGCGTTTGCGAATCACCTCGCTAACCGTATCAGGCATCGAGAGCCAACATGGCTGAACTGTCCACCATCGCCCGGCCCTACGCTGAAGCGCTGTTCGGCGTCGCCCGTGCAGATAGCGCAGGCTTGACCGCTTGGGCCGAACTGGTCGCCGAGATGGCGCAGGCCGCGTCGCACCCCGACGTGCGCAGCGCCGTCGCCGATCCGAAATTCGACAGCGCGCAACGCGTCGAATTGTTTGCGTCGACCTTGAAGACGCCCCTGTCGATCGATGCACGCAATTTCCTTGCGCTGCTGGTCGAGAACGGTCGTCTGCTGTTGTTGCCGGAAATCGCATCCGAGTTCCTGTGGCTCAAGAACCGCCACCAGGGCGAAGCCGATGCCGAAATCGTCAGCGCGTTTCCGCTGGCCGACGCTCAGGTGGCCGAATTGGTTGCCGGGCTGGAAAAGAAATTTGGCGTGAAAATCAAACCCGTGGTTAGCGTCGATGCATCGTTGATTGGCGGTGTGCGCGTGGCAGTGGGTGATCAGGTGCTCGATACGTCCGTGCGTGCGCAGCTTGATCGTATGCGCGACGCCCTAGTCGCATAGTCGGTCGCTGCGTTCAACTGAACCGCACCGAGAGAAAGGATTCCAGGAGTCAATATGCAACTCAACCCGTCCGAGATCAGCGAACTGCTCAAGAGCCGTATCCAGGGCCTGAGCAATTCGGCTGACATCCGCACCCAGGGCACGGTCGTTTCCGTGACCGATGGTATTACCCGCGTTCACGGCCTGTCCGACGTGATGCAGGGCGAAATGCTCGAATTCCCGAACAACACGTTCGGTCTGGCGCTCAACCTCGAGCGCGATTCCGTCGGTGCCGTGATTTTGGGTGAATACACGCACATCTCCGAAGGCGACATCGTCAAGACGACGGGCCGCATTCTGGAAGTGCCGGTTGGTCCGGAACTGAAGGGCCGTGTGGTCAACGCGCTGGGCGCGCCGATCGACGGCAAGGGTCCGGTCAACGCAAAGATGACCGACGTGATCGAAAAGGTTGCGCCGGGCGTGATCGCACGTAAGTCGGTGTCGCAGCCGCTGCAGTCGGGCGTGAAGGCTATCGACGCGATGGTGCCGGTCGGCCGCGGCCAGCGCGAGCTGATCATTGGTGACCGTCAGACCGGCAAGACCGCGGTCGCCATCGACACGATCATCAGCCAGAAGGGCAAGGGCGTTACCTGCGTGTACGTCGCCATCGGCCAGAAGGCATCGACGATCAACAACGTGGTCCGCAAGCTCGAAGAGCACGGCGCGCTGGAATACACCATCGTCGTGGCCGCCACGGCATCCGACTCGGCCGCGATGCAGTACATCTCGGCGTACTCGGGTTGCACGATGGGCGAATACTTCCGCGATCGCGGCGAAGACGCGCTGATCATCTATGACGACCTGACCAAGCAAGCCTGGGCGTATCGCCAGATCTCGCTGCTGCTGCGCCGTCCGCCAGGCCGTGAAGCCTACCCGGGCGACGTGTTCTACCTGCACTCGCGTCTGCTGGAGCGTTCGGCTCGCGTGAACGAAGAGTACGTCGAGAAGTTCACCAACGGCGCCGTGACCGGCAAGACCGGTTCGCTGACCGCCCTGCCGATCATCGAAACGCAAGCCGGCGACGTGTCCGCTTTCGTCCCGACCAACGTGATCTCGATCACCGACGGCCAGATTTTCCTGGAATCGGACCTGTTCAACGCTGGTATCCGTCCCGCTATCAACGCCGGTATCTCGGTGTCGCGAGTCGGTGGCGCCGCGCAGACCAAGGTCATCAAGAAGCTGGCCGGTGGTATCCGTACCGACCTGGCCCAGTACCGTGAACTGGCTGCGTTCGCGCAGTTCGCTTCGGACCTGGACGATTCGACCCGCCGCCAGCTGGAACGTGGCCGCCGCGTGGTGGAACTGCTCAAGCAGCCCCAGTACCAGCCGCTGCAGGTGTGGGAACTGGCTGTCTCGCTGTTCGCCGCCAACAACGGCTACATCGACGACGTCGAAGTGAAGGACGTCCTGGCCTTCGAAAAGGGCCTGAAGGACTACCTGAAGTCGAAGTACGCCGCGCTGGTGGGCCGCATTGAAGACACCAAGGAAATCTCCAAGGACGACGACGCAGCGATGCACGACGCCGTCAAGGATTTCAAGAAAAACGGAGCCTTCTGAAGCGGGATTCTTGGGGCGCATAGCTTGCGTCCCTAATCACTGACAGGGGAAGACACATGCCCGGAATCAAGGAAATCCGTACCAAGATCAAGAGCGTGCAAAACACGCGCAAGATCACGAAGGCGATGGAAATGGTCGCCGCGTCCAAGATGCGCAAGGCGCAGGACCGGATGCGCGCGGCTCGCCCATACGCCGACAAGGTGCGCAACATTGCTGCGCACATGGCTCAGGCCAACCCCGATTACGAGCACCCGTTTCTTGCCCGTCGCGATGACCACAAGGCCGCCGGCCTGATCGTCGTCACGACCGACAAGGGACTGTGCGGCGCGTTGAACACCAACGTGCTGCGCGCGGTGCTTGCACGCTTGAAAGAGTTCCAGGCCAAGGGCATCAAGCCGCAAACCACTGCCATCGGCAACAAGGGTGCGAACCTGCTGACCCGGGTGAATGCCAACGTCGTGTCGCAAGTGGTCCAGCTGGGCGATGCGCCCAATCTGGAACGCCTGATCGGCGCGATCAAGGTGCAGCTCGACGCGTATGCCGAGGGCAAGGTGGATGTGGTGTACATCGCGTACAACCGCTTCATCAACACCATGCGGCAGGAACCGGTCATCGAGCAGTTGCTGCCTTTGTCGGCGGACCGCTTCGAACAGAGCGAGGCCGAAAAGCGGGCCTACTCGTGGGATTACATCTATGAACCGGACGCACAGTCGGTCATCGATGAACTCCTGCTGCGCTACGTCGAAGCCCTGGTGTTCCAGGCCGTTGCCGAAAACATGGCGTCCGAGCAGTCGGCGCGGATGGTGGCAATGAAGGCTGCATCGGACAACGCCAAGAAGGTGATCGGCGACCTGCAACTGGTCTACAACAAGACCCGTCAGGCAGCCATTACCAAAGAAATTTCGGAAATCGTGGGTGGCGCGGCGGCCGTTTAAGCCGACGCGAACACTCCTGGAAACAGCAATCGAGGAATCGATATGAGCAACGGAACCATCGTTCAGTGCATCGGTGCCGTGGTGGACATTCAGTTCCCCCGCGACAGCATGCCCAAGGTCTATGAAGCCCTGACCCTCGCCGACGACAGCCAGTCGTTTGCGGAAAAAGGCCTGACCTTCGAAGTGCAACAACAGCTCGGCGACGGTATCGTTCGCACGATCGCCATGGGTTCGTCCGACGGTCTCCGTCGTGGCATGTCGGTTGCCGCCAACGGCGCACCGATCTCCGTGCCGGTCGGCCTCGCGACGCTGGGCCGCATCATGGACGTCCTCGGCCGTCCGATCGACGAAGCCGGTCCGATCGCGACCGACGAGCGTCGCGCCATTCACCAGGACGCACCGGCATTCGACGATCTGTCGCCGTCGGTCGAACTGCTCGAAACCGGCATCAAGGTGATCGACCTGGTCTGCCCGTTCGCGAAGGGCGGCAAGGTTGGCCTGTTCGGCGGCGCCGGCGTGGGCAAGACCGTGAACATGCTTGAGCTGATCAACAACATCGCCAAGCAGCACGCGGGTCTGTCGGTGTTTGCCGGCGTGGGTGAACGTACCCGTGAAGGCAACGACTTCTATCACGAAATGGCGGAAGCCGGCGTCATCAACCTGGAGAACATCCAGGAATCGAAGGTGGCGATGGTGTTCGGTCAGATGAACGAGCCCCCGGGCAACCGTCTGCGCGTCGCGCTGTCGGGCCTGACGATGGCCGAGAAGTTCCGTGACGAAGGCCGCGACATCCTGTTCTTCGTCGACAACATCTATCGCTACACGCTGGCCGGTACCGAAGTGTCGGCACTGCTGGGCCGTATGCCTTCCGCCGTGGGCTATCAGCCGACGCTGGCCGAAGAAATGGGCAAGCTGCAAGAGCGCATCACGTCGACCAAGAACGGTTCGATCACGTCGATCCAGGCCGTGTACGTCCCTGCGGATGACTTGACCGACCCGTCGCCTGCAACGACCTTCCAGCACTTGGACTCGACCGTCGTGCTGTCGCGTGACATCGCCGCGCTGGGTATCTACCCCGCCGTCGATCCGCTCGACTCCACCAGCCGTCAGCTCGACCCGCAAGTCGTGGGCGACGAGCATTACCAGGTGGCCCGTGGCGTGCAGTCGACGCTGCAGCGCTACAAGGAATTGCGCGACATTATCGCGATTCTGGGCATGGACGAACTGTCGCCGGAAGACAAGCAGGCCGTGTCCCGCGCGCGGAAGATCCAGCGTTTCCTGTCGCAGCCTTTCCACGTGGCCGAAGTGTTCACCGGCGCGCCTGGCAAGTACGTGCCACTGAAGGAAACCATCCGTGGTTTCAAGATGATCGTCGACGGCGAGTGCGATGCACTGCCCGAACAGGCGTTCTACATGGTCGGCACGATCGACGAAGCGTTCGAGAAAGCCAAGAAGATCCAATAAGGATTTTTTCGGCACCTCTCTGAAGGGATCTTATGGCAACTTTACATGTTGACGTGGTCAGTGCGGAAGCCTCGATCTTCTCGGGCGAGGCGAAGTTCGTCTCGCTGCCCGGTGAAGCGGGCGAGCTCGGGATTCTGCCCGGCCACACGCCGCTGATCTCGCGCATCCGTCCGGGAACCGTGCGGATTTCGCGCACCGATGGCACCGAAGAAGACATCTTCGTGGCTGGCGGTCTGCTCGAGATTCAACCGGGCGTCGTGACGGTGCTTGCCGATACGGCCATCCGCAGCGGCGAGCTGGACGAAGCGAAAGCGACCAAGGCGCGTGCGCAGGCGGAAGACGCCCTGCGCAACGCCAAGGACAAGGCCGAGATCGCCGTGGTCGAAGCCGAACTGGCCATGCTGGCAGCTCAGCTGGCGGCGATCCGCAAGCTGCGTGGCAATCGCAACTGATCTGCGTAGTAACTGAAGGCCCGCGCCGGGCGACTGGTATCTGGTATCTGGTACCCGGCAGTCGGCGGCGTGGGAGGAAAGACGGTCGTCTTGGGGTGGAAACACCTCGAGGCGGCCGTTTTTTTGGTCCTGCACACGTGTGGCAGGGCGGCGCACTACGGTGGATAGGGGCTGGGTCGGGGGCTGCGCGGTGTGTGGCGCGCCAGCCGGGTCAGGCGACTCAGGTCTGGTGCCCTCCGGTCAGATAATTCAGGTCAGGTGACTCAGGTCGGGTGGACCCAGGTCAGGTAATTCAGGTCAGGTAACGCAGGTCGGGTGGTCGCAGGTCAGGAGGACGCAGGTCAGGCAGCCTTTGTTCAAGTGGCCTCGGGTCAGGTGGACTCGGGCGCGGGCATGACCGTACCGCAAGCCTTGCATGTGCGGAATGCTTCGCTCTCAAAGAAATTACGGTAGGCCTTGGACACGGGGTCGGCGTTGTAGTCGGCCACCGTAAAGCTTTCTTCGTGCAGGGGGTGATCGCACGTCTGGCAGAACCACTGGAAGCGGTCGACCTCGCCTTTCCGCCGCGCGCGTTCCTGCACCAGCAGATAGGCATCGGGCGGGAAGCGGGGGAGTGCGGAATGCCGGCCGGCGTATAGATGACGGCGCCTTCTTTCAGCACGGCGATTTCTTCCTTGCCGTCGGCGGTGCGGTAGTGCAGGTTCATCTCCCCTTGATCATGTACATCATTTCGTCGCTGGGATTGATGTGGAATTCGCTGCGGTATTCACGGCCGCGCGCCACGAACACGAGTGACTCAGGAGCCTGCCACAGCACGCTGACACGCTTGCCGGTGGCACTGAGTTGTTCGCCTTCCTTGATGAGGTCGACGATGGGCATCTGGAACATGGTGGTTTCCTGATTGTTCTGGTCGGACCCCGATCACGTCGGAAGGTCGATCACGTCGGAAGGTCGGTAACGTCGGAAGGTCGGCAACGTCGGAAGGTCGGCAACGTCGGAAGGTCGGCAACGTCGGAAGGTCGATCGCGTCGGACGACGATCACGTCGGACGCCGATCACGTCAGTCGCCGACTCACGTCAGTCGCCGAATCACGTCAGTCGCCGAATCACGTCAGTCGCCGAATCACGTCGGTCGCCGATTGTGTCGGAAAGTCGATTACGTCGAATGACCGATCAAAGTCTGCGGACTGCCAGGAATCGTGTCAACCGTTGATCGCGTGGAAGCGAGCGTGCGTTCTTGTGCCGCGGCATGATTGTCCTGGCCCGTCGATCTGCGCATGGGCGCGCGGTCTGCGCAATCGGCGTGCGTTCTGGGCAATCGGCGTGCGGTCTTCGCGATGGCCGGCGGTCTCCATCCAAAGATTCAGACAGGTTTCCGCAGACGGTTCAATGCCAGGGCCTGCTCCAGATCCGCGTGAGCGGCGCGCAGATGGCGGTGCAGAAGGGTGGCCGCATGTCTGGTGCGGCCGCGGGCCACGGCGTCCAGAATGACCAGGTGTTCCCCGGCCTGCTCATGGACGCGGGCCGGGTCCTGAATGGCGCCATGGGGCAGGGCGGTGCGCAGACGGTGGATGCGGTTCAGCGCGTCGACCAGGAAGCGATTGTTGGAGCCGGCGGCAAGGGTTTGATGGAAGCGGACGCCGCGGGCGTGCAGGCTCGTCGCGGTACCGCCAAGGATGCGTCGTTCGGCTTCCCGGCATCGTGCGAGTGCGTCCGGCGCCAGACAGTAGCCCGGCTCCTTGAGCGCGGCGGGCTCGAGCACCATCCGGCTGCGGCTGGCCTGCAGCAAAGCGTCCGGCGAGGTCAGCAATGGTGAAAAGGTCCAGCCTTGCCCGGCCTGGCGATCGGCCCAGCCGTCGTGCGCCAGCTGGCCGAGCAGGACGGCCAGACGGCCGCGGGACAGCTGGTAGCGGGACTGGAGCTGGGCTTCGGTGAACATATCGGGCAGCAGGCCAGCCCGCCGGTCGTCCGCAATCGCGTGGCACAGGTCGGTCAGGGACAGCGGCGTGCCTACGCCCGAGGGGTCCAGCCGACTGAGCAGATGGGAAAGGTGAGCCTCAGCGTCGCGGGCAGTGCCGGACGCCGGATCGCGTGCGAACACTGGCCCCACCGTATATCCCTTGCCGCATGCGTGCGAAATCAGTCCCCTGGCATGCAGCAGTGCCAGCGCCGCGTTGACGGGCGAACGGGACACCCCCACTGTTCAGCCAGTTGCCGGGCAGGCAGGGGAGACCCGGTTCCGCCTGTCGTTCATGCAGGTCTGTCAGTAGTCGGGCGGCAAGGCGCAGGGCGGCTGTCATGCGCCCTATTGTGCGGGGATTGCAGCGTCTAGTTGCTTGTCACCATGGACAAAAACATCCATCCGTAATCGACAGGTCAACAGCGGGCGAGAGAGTGGATGCAAGTGGCGCGCGCCCACCGAAACCGAGGACGACACGTGCGGCACATTGCACGATCTGTACGTGTCGTGCACGCCGCTTGGCGTCGGAGCTTGTCGCGCGAGGGATGGCGTGCGATGGTACGCGCCGTAATGGCTGGCGTTATGTCGGTGCGTGCCATACAGTCGTGGCGGAACCAGTACAGAACGCACCGTTTTGCGCCAGAGGCCGCGCCGGCAAGGGTCCGATCCCAATGCCGCTTACGTGCCGGCCCCTTTGTGCTCATCTCTGATTGAGAGGGGTTTCGTTCGTGCCTAGTCTGGGGTTTTGGACAGGCAGGAGAACGCGATGAGAGCATCGATCGATTGCGCGGTGCTGATGGTGCCGGCGCACAAACACTGGGTGGACCCCTTGCTGGCCCCCGATGCCCTGCCCAACGGGCGGCTCAAGCTGCATCCGCTGGGGCTGGATGGCACGGCGTGGCCACCGGGCCCTGCGCGCGACACTGGATGGTCGGCCGACGTGCTGCGCAAGGCGGCGCTGCAGCTCAAACGCTACGACGTGTGCCTGCTGCCGATCGCGCTGGACACGCTGGCTTGGACCCGGCTGGCGCTGGCCAACGCGCGCGAAGTCATCGACACGCCCCTGATCGGAATCTCGCGGGACCTGAAAGCCGCTGGCCTGCAGGACCTGCTGGCGCTGGGCATGGTCGACTTCCTGCGGCACCCGGTATGCACCGAAGAGTTGAAGATCCGGCTGGCGCAGCGTGTCGCCGCCGGCTCGGCCTTGCCCGTGTTGAACGACTCGGCGGACGACCCGGCAAACCTATCGGCCGCCAGGATAGACCAGATGGTCCAGACCCTGCTGTCCCCGGCAGTGGGCGAGCCGTTCCGCGCGGCCAAGGCGCGCATCGTGACCGAATTCGAGCGCCAGTACATCAACGAATTGCTGCTGCTGCACCAGGGCAATATTTCGCAGGCCGCCAAGGCGGCGAACAAGAACCGGCGCGCCTTCTGGGAGCTGATGCGCAAGCACGAGATCGGCGCGGATCTGTTCCGGTAGGCTAGCTGCGCGACGAGCCGAACACCGACGCCAGGAAGTCGACGAAGGCCTTGACGTGCGGAGGCGTGGGCCGCTGCGCGGTGAACAGCGCAGCGATGGGCGGGCCCGGGCGGCGCCAGTCGGGCAGCACTTGTACCAGGCGCTTTTCGGCCAGGGGCTGGGCCAGCAGGAAGTCGAGGTCTTCATACACGCCCAGGCCGGCCAGCGCGCAGGTCAGGCCTGCGCGAGCGTTGTCGACGGTCAGGTCGCCTTTGGCCGCAAAGGTCACGGTCTGCTTGCCCTTGACCAATTGCCAGTCGAAGGGCCGGCCCGATTCGGCGTCCCAGAAATCAATCAGCCGGTGCCGGCGCAGTTCGTTCGGATGACGGGGCGCATCCACCATTGCCAGGTACGACGGGCTGGCGGCCATGATGTAGTTGCCGCGGCCCAGCAGCTTGAAGCGCAAAGGCGAATCGCGCAGCAGGCCCACCCGCAGCCCGATGTCGGCGCCCGACACGCTGGGATCCACCGCGCCTTCGTTGAGCGAGATGCGCAACGACACGTCGGGGTAGGCTCGGATGAATTCTGGCAGGCGCGGAAGCACGCGGGCGTTGGCGACGGATTCCGACATCTCGACGTGCAGATGGCCTTCCGTGCGGCCGCTACGGGTCTGGATTTCGGCGTCCAGGGTGGCGAGTCCTTGGAGCA
Organism: Pigmentiphaga litoralis; assembly: GCF_048632615.1. GTDB lineage: Bacteria > Pseudomonadota > Gammaproteobacteria > Burkholderiales > Burkholderiaceae_B > Pigmentiphaga > Pigmentiphaga litoralis_B. The sequence goes on along the minus strand of NZ_CP184479.1, from coordinate 2,574,317 downwards.
ACAGGCCGGCGCGTTCGGCGTACCGTTCGCCTTCGCGGGTCAGTGAAACGCGCCGCGTGGTCCGGTTCAGCAGTCGCACGCCCAGGTGCTGTTCCAGTTCCTGCACATGGCCGGTCACGGCCGAGCGTGACACGCCCATCTTGCGGGCTGCGCCGGTAAAGCTGCCCGCGTCGGCCACCGCCAGGAATGCTCGTATCGGAGTCAGTTTGTCCATTGTTCAAATCTAGCAAACAATGGCGACGCCGCATGCAAGCAATGGCTACGTATACTTATCGCATCGATTACTGCGTCCTCAAACAAGGAGCGACCCCATGTTCAGCCCGCTGAGTTGCGGCGCGAGCGCAAGGCGCCCTGCCAAGACAGTGCCGGCGCTTGCCGGATCTTCACTGACGACTTCCGTCGTCGGGTTGGCTGGTGCCGACGCCCGCAATGGCCGTCCTGCCCGTATCCGCCTGGCCCTGCATTCGCTGCCATCACTGCTGCCGTCCCCCGAGCGTTAGTGCTTCGCATCGGAGGGTAGCCGCCTGCTTCCAGGTGGGCCCGCTTCGATGTCGCACGCCCTGGTTCCGTACGACGACTTCTGTTCGAAGAACCACGTCCCGCACGCCTGCGCGCTGCTTCAATGCGCTATGCGTGCTTTCGGGAGACCTATCATGACCACCGCCCACAGCCCGGTGATGCACGCCGCATCCACCCCCGTTACCGCCTTCAAGCCGACCTTGCGCCAGTGTGTGTGCGCCGCGGCGATCGTACTGTTGCCGTACGCCGCCATGGCCGGGATATTGTTGCTGAACGGGTAACAATCAGTCAAAACCGCGAAGGCCGGACATGGTGTCCGGCGCCAGCGCCTGCGCGTGTGCACCGCGCGTGGGTGTTTCATGCCGTGCCTACTGCGCGGCTGCAGTCCCTTGCCGGACCTCGAGGTCCGGCCGCACTGCCCATAATTAGAAAGAGAGTTCGTCATGCGTCATTGGTTTTTTCTGTTTCTCGCCATCGCGGCGGAAGTCACCGGCACCAGCCTCATGAAATGGGGCAGCACCAGCGGCCACCCGGGCGGCCTGCTTGGCATGTTCGTGCTGTTGGCCGTGTCCTACTACGCGCTGTCGCTGGCCGTCGAACGTGTTCCCATGGGGGTGGCGTATGCCATCTGGGAAGGTGTCGGCATCGTGTCGATCGCGCTGATCAGCCTGCTGGTGTTCAACGAAAGCCTGAGCGTCGGCAAGGCGCTGGGCATCGCCGCGGTGCTGGGCGGCATCGTGTTGCTCAAGCGCGGCATTGCGGGCGACCGCGCAGCGGACAGGAGCCTGACCGTGGCTGCGGCGAGCCGGCCGTGACAGCGACGCTCGCCCCGGCAGCGCAGCGCGTCCTGACGGTTCAGTGCATCCCGGTTCAGCGCGTCCCGACGGTTCAGCCTGACCGCGCGCCGCATGGCTGGAGCGCCAGCCATGCTTGACACCTACACCTGGTTCCACGGCGCCATGCTGCTGTGCGCCGTGGTGTTCGAGGTAACGGCCAATATTTTCCTGAAGCTGTCCGAAGGCTTCCGGCGGCGCGCGTACGGCGTGCTGTCGATCGCGCTGGTGCTTGCGGCGTTCAGCTGTCTATACCTGTCCCTGGAAGGCATTTCGCTGACGCTGGCCTATGCCACCTGGGGCGGCCTGGGCATTCTGGCGACCGCGCTGGTCGGCTGGTGGATGTTCGGGCAGCGTATCCAGCTGGCTGGCTGGGCCGGCATCGCCCTGCTGGTTGGCGGGCTGTTGATGATGAAATTCGCCTGAGCGCCGCTGGCGGGACGCAGCGGCCCGTCAGACGCGGTGGCTCGTGAAGGTCGTAACGCTTGCAGAGAACGCAGGCTCGTGAAGAATGCAGGCGTCGTGAAGAATGCAGGCTCGTAAGAGGACGCAGGCTCGCGAAGGAAGCAGGCTCGTACGGGACGCAGGCTCGCGAAGACGCAGGCGCGCGAAGACGCAGCGGCGCCTCGAGACGTAACGGTATGACGGCTTTGTCCTCCTCTTACGTGGGTGGGCGCCTGCGGAAGGGTAAAATCCCTGTCTTTCCCCACGCCGAGGGCTCCCCGTGTCCGCCCCTACACTCCAGAACGATGTTTTCCTGCGGGCCCTCGCACGCCAACCGACCGAGTACACGCCTGTCTGGCTCATGCGCCAGGCCGGCCGCTACCTGCCTGAGTACAACGCCACGCGCGCGCGGGCTGGCTCGTTCCTCGGGCTGGCCAAGAATCCCGACTACGCAACCGAAGTCACGCTGCAGCCGCTGGCGCGTTTCCCGCTGGACGCGGCCATTCTGTTTTCCGACATCCTGACCATTCCCGACGCCATGGGATTGGGCTTGAGTTTCGAAACTGGGGAAGGCCCGCGATTCGCGCGTCCGCTGCGCACCGAAGCCGACGTGGCGGCGCTGACGGCGCCTGACATGAATGAACTGCGTTATGTCTTTGATGCCGTCACGCAGATCCGGCGCGAACTGGCGGGCAAGGTGCCCTTGATCGGCTTTTCGGGCAGCCCCTGGACGCTGGCCTGCTACATGGTGGAAGGTGCGGGGTCCAGCGACTACCGTACCGTCAAGAGCATGATGTATCAGCGTCCCGACCTCATGCATCGGATCCTGGAAATCAATGCCGAGGCGGTGGCCGTCTACCTGAATGCCCAGATCCAGGCGGGCGCACAGGCAGTCATGATCTTTGACAGCTGGGGAGGCGTGCTGGCCGACGGGCTGTTCCAGGAGTTTTCGCTGGCCTACACGCGCAAGGCGCTGGCCAGGCTGATCCGTGAAAACGATGGCCGCTCGGTGCCTTCCGTGGTGTTCACCAAGGGGGCGGTCAGTGGATAACCGATATCGCCGATCTGGGCTGTGATGCAATCGGGCTCGACTGGACGGTCAACCTTGGCAAGGCCCGTGAGCGGGTCGGCGACCGTGTGGCCTTGCAGGGCAATCTGGACCCGATGACGCTGTTTGGCGGTGAAGACCGTATCCGGTCCGAAGTGATCCGCACGCTGGACAGTTTTGGCAACCATCCGGGGCATGTGTTCAACCTGGGTCACGGGATCTCGCAATTCACGCCGCCCGAAGCGGTCGTGACACTGGTGGATGCCGTGCATCGGCATAGCCGGGCGCTGCGAGGCTGACCGGTCACCGGTCGATCTCGGGTCGGTCCGGCGCAGGCCCAGGGTGTACAGACCGATACGACAGAGGGTGGCGAGACACTGGGCGGTTGCTGAAAGCCAGTGTCGTAACACCGCCTACACCTTGGGGGATGGCACCGATTTGCAGTTCCGACTGCCTCGTGATATGGCCGCAGGGATATGTAGACGGTGACTTATTCACATTGTTGACGTCTTCCATTTCCGCTTACGAAGAGGCCGGCAAGGCTGTATTTTTATGCCTAAGTCATTGATCCATAACGGGAAATAAAATAGTTTTCCGACCAGGGCTTTGGATGTGCTAAGCCTTCCGGACCGTACTCCGAGACTTGCGCCGGTGTTGTCCCCAAAGTTGTCCACAGGCATTTTGGGGACAGCAAAATGTGTCGTTCATGCAGTGGTTTAGGGGCCACTCCAAGGTTTTACTTTAAGTGTGATGCGGTGGTGGGGGCTCTGCGAAGTCTTGACTCCTTACGGCCTTTGTTTTTCATCCTCCTGATGCATGAGTGACTGCCCGTCGATTGCTCTATGCCGACTCGCAATGAACCAAACCAGTGCATTATCGATTCCTGCTGATACCGAGGCTCAATCTCCACCTGGATGGGTGCGGGTTGCGCTCGACGTGCCGCTGCCAGGACTGTTCGATTACCGGGTGACTCAGCCGGTCACGGTCGGACTGCGGGTGGTGGTGCCCTTCGGACGCCGTGACCTGATCGGTGTGGTAGTCGAGCTGCCTGCCGCGCCGGCGCTGGACGAATCGAAACTGCGCGACGTGATCCGTGTGCTGGATGACCTGCCGCCGTTGCCGGATGACTGGCTGCGGTTGGCGCGTTTCGCGGCCGAGTATTACCAGCGGCCGCTGGGCGAGGTGATGCTGCCGGCACTGCCCGGGCCGCTGCGCAAACCATCGTCGTACGATGGCCTGCGGTCCGGGGACGGGCCGATCGCCCGCCTGGACGAGCGCGCCGGCCGCGCCGCCGCGGCGGCGGCCAAGGCGGCGGCCAAAGTTGCGCGGGCCACCGAGAAGGCCGCGAAGGCTGCTGAGAAGGCGGCCAAAGCGGCTGCAAAAGCAACGACATCGGCTGCTCCTGCATCGGCTGTGGATAAGTCAGTGGACATGCCTGTGGACGGCTCGGTCCATGCCTTGGTTGACGCGCCGTCCGGCGCCCTGACCGACGCCCCCGCCAACGCGTCCGCCCCCAATCCGTCCAACGCGGACATCGACCCCATCGGCAGCCCTCTTGCCATCACTCGGCCCGTCCTGGGCCGTGCGCAGCAGGAAGCGGTCGACACGCTGGCGACGCTGCAAGGCTTTCAGCCGGTGCTGCTGCATGGCGTGACGGGCAGCGGCAAGACCGAGGTCTATCTGCACGCGGCCGAGCGGGTGCTGGCGGCAGGCCGGCAAGTGTTGCTGCTGGTGCCCGAAATCAACCTGACCCCCAGCTGGAAGGCGTGCTGCGCCGCCGGCTGGAAGCCACCGCGGGCAAGGACGGCGTGGCCGTGCTGCACAGTGGTCTGGCCGATGGCGAGCGGCTGTCGGCGTGGCTGCGGATCGTGCGCGGGCAGGCACGGGTGCTGGTCGGGACGCGGCTGGCGTTGTTCACGCCGATCCCGAACCTGGGGCTGATCGTGGTCGACGAAGAGCACGATCCGTCCTACAAACAGCAGGAAGGCCTGCGCTATTCAGCGCGGGACCTGGCGATCTGGCGGGCGCGAGATCTGGACATTCCGGTGCTGCTGGGATCGGCCACGCCGTCGCTGGAAACCTGGCAACACGCCGAAAGCGGCCGCTATCTGAAGCTGTCCTTGCCCGATCGCGCGCAGGCCGCCGCGCCGCCCAAGATCCGGCTGATCGACACGCGGCAGATCAAGCTGAAGGAAGGGCTGTCGCCGCAGGTGCTGACCGCCGTGGGTGAACGCCTGGCGCGGGGCGAACAATCCCTGATCTTCCTGAATCGGCGGGGCTATGCGCCGGTACTGCACTGCGACGCCTGCGGGTGGGTGAGTGGATGCAAGCGGTGTTCGGCTTATATGGTGCTGCATCGATCGGCGCCGCAGCGGGGAGGTCACGCGCGGCACGAACTGCGCTGCCACCATTGCGGCTGGCAGGAGCGGGTGCCGCCCGCCTGCCCTGATTGCGGCAACCAGGATCTGCAGCCCATGGGACGGGGCACGCAGCGGCTGGAAGAACACCTGGCCGAACTGTTCCCCACCGCGCGCATTGCACGGATCGATGCCGACAGCACACGGCGCAAGGGCAGCGCGCATGCGTTGTTTTCGCAGATGCACGCTGGCGAGATCGACATTCTGGTCGGCACGCAGATGGTGGCCAAGGGGCACGACTTCCAGAACCTGGGCTTTGTCGGCGTGCTCAATTCCGACGCGATGCTGTTCTCGCATGATTTTCGCGCCCCCGAACGGCTGTTCGCGCAGCTGATGCAGGTGGCCGGGCGCGCGGGGCGCAGCGGGGTGGCCAGTGAAGTGTTCGTGCAGACCGGCTATCCGGAACAGCCGCTGTACCAGTCGCTGATCAAGCATGACTACGACGGCTTTGCGCGCTACGCCTTGGACGAGCGCAAGGCGGCTGGCCTGCCGCCGTTCGCGTTCCAGGCCTTGCTGACGGCCGAGGCGCCCGAGCTGGCGCAGGCGGCGGGCTTCCTGGCGCAGGCCCGCGCCGAATCCGAAGACGGCATGCTGGAAGGCGCCGACGACGCGACCCGCGCGGCCCTGGCCCGGATTACGCTTTATGATCCAGTGCCCCTGCGCGTCGTGCGGGTGGCCAATGTCGAGCGGGCGCAGTTGCTCATCGAAAGCGATCACCGGCCAGCGCTGCAGCATTTCCTGCACGTGTGGGGCGCCCGCCTGCCGGCCCTGGCGTCGGCGGCCAAGGTGCGCTGGCATCTGGAGGTCGACCCGCTCGAAATCTGATGGCCGCATCATTTACGTCCCACCTGACCGCAAGCCGGCGCAGGGGTGACCGCAAGCTCTTCTCTGGTGTCCCGCATGACTGCTTCATCGACTCCTGACCTTCCTCCCGTGTCCTCGACGGTCCGCAAGCTCGACCGCGCCCAGTCGCAGCTCGACGCGAAAGGCGCGCCCGATGAGCCGTTCGTGTTGCCGCCCATCGCCGGGGGCATGAATGATGCCCAGCGCGAAGCCGTGCGGCATCTGGACGGTCCGTGCCTTGTGCTGGCCGGTGCGGGCAGCGGCAAGACTCGCGTGATCACGCAGAAGATCGGGTACCTGCTGCGCGACTGTGGCTACAACGCGCGCAACGTAGCCGCGCTGACCTTCACCAACAAAGCCGCGAAAGAGATGGCCGAGCGGGTCAAATCCGTGGCGTCGCCCAATCAACTGAAGGGCCTGACGATCAGCACCTTCCATTCGCTGGGGTGCGGCTGCTGCGCGAGGAAGCCAAGAAGGTCGGACTGAAACCGGCCTTTTCGATTCTGGCATCGGACGACGCGCTGGGCATCGTGCAGGACCTGATCGCGACTACCGACAAGGGCCGCCTGCGCGCCGTGCAGAACACGATTTCCTTGTGGAAGAACGCCTTGGTCGAGCCCGACGAGGCCGAACGGATTGCGTCCACCGAAGGCGAGCGGGAAGCCGCGCGCGCTTACCGCAGCTACAACGCCACACTGCGGGCTTACCAGTCGGTGGATTTCGATGACCTGATCCGCCTGCCCGCGCAACTGCTGGAACGCGATGACGAAGCGCGTGAACGCTGGCAGTCCCGCCTGCGCTATATGCTGGTCGACGAATACCAGGACACCAATGCCTGCCAGTACCGGCTGGTGCAGCTGATTACCGGGCCACGCGCCATGTTCACCGCCGTGGGTGACGACGACCAGGCCATCTACGCCTGGCGCGGTGCGACCATTGAAAACCTGGCGAAGCTCACGACCGACTACCCCAATCTGAAGGTCATCAAGCTCGAGCAGAATTACCGGTCGGTGCAACGGATCCTGGCCGCGGCCAACCGGGTGATCGAAAAGAATCCCAAGCTGTTCGATAAGAAACTGTGGTCCGACCTGGGGGCGGGCGATCCCATCGTGGTTGTGCCGATGGATGGCGAAGAAGCCGAAGCGGAATCGGTGGCCGTGCGCATTTCGGCCGCCCGTTTCGAAAAGAAGGCGCAGTGGAAAGATTTTGCGATCCTGTACCGCAGCAACCATCAGGCGCGCGCCATGGAGCAGGCGCTGCGCAACCTGAAGATTCCGTACATGGTGTCGGGCGGCCAGAGCTTTTTGATAAGGCCGAAGTGCGCGACGTGCTGGCCTACCTGCGGCTGATCGCGAATGACGAAGACGACCCCGCCATGATCCGCGCGATCACCACGCCCAAGCGCGGCGTGGGGCAGGCCACGCTGGAAGTGCTGGGCAACTATGCGGGCGAACGCGAGATTCCGCTGTTCGCGGCGATCTTCGAAACCGGCCTGGAGCAGCGGCTGGCGGCGCGCCAGCTGGGCCAGTTGCGCGAGTTCGGCGAATTCATCCACCGGATGCAGTGGCGTGCGGGGCGGGGCGCCAGTGGCGAGGCGATCACGTCGGCCGAACCGGCGGGAGAGATCCTGGACGACCTGCTGCGCGCCATCAACTACGAACGTTATCTGTACGACACCTTTGACGAACGCGGCGCGCAGACACGGTGGCAGACGGTGCTGGACCTGACCGGCTGGCTGCGGCGCAAGGCCGAGGAAGACAACATGACGCTGGTCGAATTGGTGCAGCACATTGCGCTGATCAGCATGCTCGAAAAGAACGATGAAGAAGACCCGGACGTCGTTCGGTTGTCGACCTTGCATGCGTCAAAGGGGCTCGAATACCCGCATGTGTACCTGGTGGGCGTGGAAGAGGGCCTGCTGCCGCACCTGGGCAAGGATGACGAAGAAGGCGACCCGGCCAAGGCCGCCGAGTCGCTGGTCGCCCGCGTGCAGGAGGAGCGGCGGCTGATGTATGTCGGCATCACCCGCGCGCAACGCAGCCTGCACGTGACCTGGTGCAAGAAGCGCAAACGCGGACGCGAAGATGTCGCGCGCGAACCATCGCGCTTCATTGAAGAGATGGGACTGGGCGGCGAAAAGATCGTCGATACCACTCCCGCAATGAGCGCGAAAGACCGGCTGGGAATGCTGAAGGCGCTGCTGAACAAGGGCGGTTGAAGCGGCTTGCGGCGGAGGCGCGTCGCTGCCGTTTTTCACGGCGGCTTCCCGACCAAGCTGCCGCCGGCGTTGCGCCCGCTACACGTAGCGCGGAATCGGCCCGTTGTGCGGCGTCATGTCGGGCAGGTCGACCTCGGTGTCATCCACGAAGCACCAGCCCCAGCCTTCGGGTGGATCGTAGCCTTCGATGATCGGGTGCTGCGTGGCGTGGAAGTGCGCGCGCGTGACGATGGGGCGAATCGTCGCAGCAACCGACATGACCACAGGTGCGGCACAGGCGAAGATGCACCCATCGGCTGCCGGACTTCAGACATTCTTCGCAGCCCAGGGCGCTGGGCGTGACGTGGGCAATGCTGGACGTATGCGTGCAGGACGTGCTCATGGCGTTCCTTGCTGAGGGGGCTGAAGCGGCCGGATGCAGAAATGTGAAGGGCCAGTATCGCACCGGCGCGGCGTCATCCCAACCCCCGGATGGGGGAGGGAGCAGGGCGGACCCGGCCTGACGATCCACACGCCGCCATGCAGTTCTTACATGCCGCGATCCAGGCGTTTTACCTTGCATGAGATGGTAAATCGCCATGGGCCCAGCCCTTTTGCTGAGCGCCCATCGGGCACGTGGCTTGCGAGGATTCTGTCCCGAAACCAAGCACGAGAGCCTCATGGAAATTCATATCAATACTGGCAATGGCATGGAAAACCGGGTCAAGCTCGAACAATGGGCAGACAGTGAGATCCGCCGTAGTCTCGGCCGATTCACCGACGACGTGCGCCGTATCGAAGTGCATTTGTCGGACGAGAACAGCCAGAAGGGCGGCGCGGACGACAAGCGCTGCATGATCGAAGCCCATGTGATCGGGCAGAAAGCCGTGGCCGTAAGCCACAACGCCCCGACCTTGGAGCAGGCGTTGAATGGCGCCGAAAACAAGGCTCGCCGCGCGCTGGACAGCGCGCTCGGCAAGGTGCGCGACCATCGCGATCACACGTCGATCCGGACCGATGCCGAAGGCACGGGCGTCCCGGGCGCGAGCGATAGCGACGGCGACGACTGAGCGGGTTGGATGCAGTGGGGCGGCCATGCCGACGTCAACCCCAAGCCAGGCATCGCTGTTCGATGACGATGCCGCTGGCGCATCCCTTCCACCGCTGGCCGGTCCGCCGGGCTTTCGCTACGAAACCGGGTTCCTGAGCCCCGACGAAGAATCGGACCTGCTTGCCCACATGGCAGGTCTGCCGTTCGAAGCCATGCGCTACAAGGCGTATGTCGCGCAGCGACGCGTCGTCAGCTATGGCGGGCGCTTTGACTTCGACCGCAACCAGCTGCTGGCAACCGATGCGCCGGCGCCTTGGGTGCTGCCGCTGCAACACCGTATCGCTGCATGGGTGGGCCTGCCGCCCCATGCGTTCACACAGGTCCTGGTGGCCGAATATTCGCCAGGCACGCCGCTGGGATGGCACCGCGACGTGCCGGACTTCGAAGACGTGGTCGGCGTGTCGCTGGCTGGCGAAGCCACGATGCGCTTTCGGCCGTATCGGCGGAACGGGCAGCCGGTGTCGCGGGCCGATGTGTTGAAGTACACCCTGGCGCCGCGCTCCATCTATCTGCTGCGGGGTCCGGCGCGCTGGGACTGGCAGCACAGCGTCTCGCCTACCCGTTCGCTGCGCTACTCGATCACCTTCCGCACATCAGCGCGGCGCGTGCCGGCAAAGCGGTGATGGGCCGGATCGCGGTGCTCTGATATCGTTACGCCCGTTATTGGCGCAAACGGGCATCGCATGACTCAACGTTCCCTTCCCCTGGCGGGCATTCGCGTTCTTGACCTGACGCGGGTGCTGGCCGGTCCCTGGTGCACCCAGAATCTGGCCGATTTGGGCGCCGATGTCATCAAGATCGAAAAGCCCGGCAGCGGGGATGACACCCGTTCCTGGGGCTCCCCGTATCTGCAGGATGCAGAGGGCAAGGACACACGCGATGCGGCCTACTATCTGTGTGCGAACCGGAACAAGCGGTCGGTGGCAGTGGACCTGGCCACGCCCGATGGCGCGCGGGTGCTGCGGGAACTGGCCGCGGTCAGCGACGTGCTGGTGGAAAACTTCAAGGTGGGCGGTCTGGCCAAGTACGGGCTGGACTATGACAGCCTGAAGGCGATCAATCCGCGGCTGATCTACTGTTCGATTACTGGCTTCGGTCAGAGCGGCCCCTATGCAAGCCGGCCCGGCTATGACTTCATGATCCAGGGTCTGGGCGGCCTGATGAGCATCACGGGCGAACGGGATGGCCTGCCGGGCGCCGGACCGCAAAAGGCCGGTGTGGCAGTCGTCGACATCGTGACGGGCATGTACGCCAGCGTCGGCATCCTGGCGGCGCTGCAGGAACGGCACCAGAGCGGCCTGGGCCAGCGCCTGGATATCGCGTTGCTCGACAGCGTGGTCGCCATGCTGGCCAACCAGAACATGAATTTCCTGACGACGGGCAAGGCGCCCGGGCGTTCCGGCAATGCGCACCAGAACATCGTGCCCTACCAGGTGTTTGCCGCAACGGACGGCCACCTGATCGTTGCCGTTGGCAACGATACCCAGTTCCGCGCGTATTGCGTGGCGATGGATGCGATGCATCTGTCGTCCGACCCGCGCTTCCAGACCAATCAGTCACGCACCATCAATCGCGACGTGCTGGTGCCGCAACTGGCCGAGATCATGGCGGCCAGGCCGCGCGATTACTGGCTGGAACGGCTGGAGGCGGTGGGCGTGCCTTGCGGGCCGATCAACACGATCGAGCAGGTGTTTGCCGACCCGCACGTGCAGGCGCGTGGCCTGCGGATGGACCTGCCGCACGCCGCGGCCGGGACGGCGCCGAGCGTGGCCAGTCCGTTGCGGTTTTCGGATACCCCCGTGCAGTACCGCGCCGCGCCGCCGGTGCTGGGTCAGCATACGGATGAGGTGCTGCGGGAAGTGCTGGGCTGGGGTGCGGATGAAGTCGCGGCGTTGACGGCAGGGAAGGACATGGCGGCGAAACCGGGCTGACGGGTGGCTGCCGGACGGCATTGGGGGGCGGGCTGTCCGGCGCCTTGTGCGGATCGGCAACGCAGAAAAATCAAAAACCCCCGAGGGGATGCCCGTCAGGGGTTTTTGTTGTCTGCGGCGTGGCTTGCTCGGCCTGCCGATGCGCCTGCGACAACCGCGGGCGCGGCATGGCAGGCGGCTTTGCGCCTTACTTGGCGGCGTCGACCATGTACTGGACGGTGGCGCGGATGTCGGCTTCGGTAGCGTTGGCGGCGCCGCCCTTCGGAGGCATGGCGCCCTTGCCGGCAATCGCGGTGGCCACCATGGTGTCCATGCCGGTGGCGATGTATTTCGCCCAGGCGGCCTTGTCGCCAAACTTGGGTGCGCCCGCAACGCCGGCACCGTGACAGGCAAAACAGGTGCTGTCATACAGTTTCTTGCCATCGCCGGTGGATGCGGCGGCGGTGGGAGCCGCGGCGGCGGGAGCGGCAGCAGCGGCCGGAGACGTCGGGGCTGTGGCCGGCGCGGCAGGAGCTGCCGGAGCGGGAGCGGGTACGGCGGCGGCCGGGGCTGCAGCGGCCGGGGCGGCTGCCGGCGCCGCTGCCGACGCATCGGCCGTTGCGGCGGGCGCTGCCGGGGCGGGGGCTTCGGGTTCCTTGAAGCTGGCGCCGCTGGCGTTGGCCATGTAGGCAACGGCGCGCGCCACTTCGAAGTCGTCCAGGTCGGGGTTGCCGCCCTTGGCGGGCATGGCGCCCTTGCCCGCGATGGCGACCTTCACCATCTCTTCCAGGCCGGTCTGGATGTACTTGGCCCAGGAGCCGTTGTCGCCGAACTTTGGTGCGCCAGCCACGCCGGCGGCATGACAGGTGGCGCACACGGCCTTGTAGACCGCTTCGCCGGTCTGGAACACACGCGGCGCGTTGGCGTCGCGGATCTCGAATCCGGCCACGGGCGCGATGCGCGCTTCGATCGCGGCCGGCGTCTGCGCATCGGCCCCCGCGTTGGTTCGCGTGCCGTTCACGACGAAGTGGACCAGCAGGATGATGATGAGGACGGGGGCAAGCAGGGAGATCACGATGACCGTGATCAGCTGGCGAGGCGTCCGGATCGGGGATTGGTGATCTTGCGTGTGGTCGTGATGCGCGTTGCTCATTGCGAAATCCTGCAGGTCCACCAGCCGAGACAGGGGAGCGCCGGCGCGGGACGGTTACGGGGGAATGATACGGTCTTGACTGCTTTTATTCCGGCGCCGAGGGCATGCTGCTCTGGGGTCTCCAACAAGAGCGCGGGCATGGCGGCCGATTCATTTTTGCACACAACCGCCTGATTATAGCGGGATGGACCCTCAGGGTGCTCGATTGGGATACACCCCGGGTAAGCCCGCTTGCGAAGTGGCGTTGCAACGGCGACACGACAGGAATTTGGCAAACGCGCGGCCGACCACAGGACGAACGCGCGAATGCAGGCTACAATAGTCGACTTAGCGCCCGTAGCTCAATGGATAGAGTACTGCTCTCCGAAGGCAGGGGTTGCTGGTTCGATCCCAGCCGGGCGCACCAATTTCTCGGATCTTCGCCAGGCATTCATCCAGATGCCGGCGCCGTCCGCAGCCAACGCAGCGTCCACCCCATAGCGTCCAGCGCGGTGGGACACGTCAGCGCAATACGTCCAGCGCAATACCTCAGCGCGACACCTCCATTCCCACCCGCAGCACCACCGACACCATTTCGGCCTGCCGGTGCGTGTACGTCTTGGCCAGCACCTGCTTCAGGTAGCTTCGCGCCGTGCCTTTCGCGATTCCCAGTTCCGTTGCCGCCTCGGCCAGATCCATGCCGCGCGCCAGCAGGATTGCCAGCGCCGCTTCGCGCCGCGTGAACCGGAAGGTCGTGGCCAGCAGCACCGGGTCGATGCCGGGCGGGCGATCGGGCTCCATCAGGAACAGGATGACGCGGGTCGCCGTACTGATTCCGTCGGGCACGTCGGACGCGTCCACCGGCAGGATGCGCACCACCAGCGGCGCGAGCGGCGGCCGGCGGGTCACGGCGCGCCGCATGGGCGCCAGCGGCACCGCTGCCACGCCGTCGACCCCCGCGCCCCGGCCATTGACGCCGACCGCGGCGGCGATCGCATCCTGCAGGGCGCGCGCGTCGCCGGCCGACACGGCGGATACATGGTGCCGCGTCAGGATCAGCCCGTCGCCATCCCGCGCCAGCCGCTCGGCGCGCGGATTCGCAAAGATCGGCCGCATGCGCGCATCGAGCAGGATCACGCCAAAGTCCAGCCGGGCGATCACCTCGTACGCGTCGCGGGCGCGGCGGTCGGCCAGGTCGAGCCGGCTCTGCACCTGCACGGCGGCTGCCAGGTGCGGCACGATGCGGCGCGCGGCGTTCACGTCTTTAGGGCTGAAATCCACCGCGCACGACTCCCGGCCCGCGGCGAACACGACCTGGTGGTCGGGCAGGCGCAGCAGCGGCGCGGCAATGCCATGGAAGCCGCCGGCCGGCCCGATGATGTCGGTGTAGAGCGCGGATTGGCGAAAGGCCGGGTCGGCCATCAGCGCATGTTCGCGCAGCGGCTTGCCGATCGGGCAGGCGTGCGTCCAGCGGATGAGTCCATGTTCGACTTCGCGCTGTATCCATGGCGGCGGGAGCTCGCCGCCTGACATGACCGCCAGGCCCGGCGTGCCGCTGCCCTGGGCGCTGAGGATGGCCTTGTGGCCGCCGATCGCCTGCGCGACCGCCGTGACGGCGCCGGACCACTGGCCGGGCGCAAGCGCGGCTTCGTAGATGTGCCGGATCGCCCGATGAACCGTGTCGATGCGCGTCATGGTCACCTCCAGGTCGCCGCCCATTTCCCCCCAAATGGGAGTGCCCGTCGGCGTAAAGCTGAGGGAGACTATAGGCCGGTTTGGGCTTTCAGGGAGCATTCCATGCCAGCGGCTTTGTCCTACCCCGGTGTCTATCTCCAGGAAATCCCAAGCGGCGTGCGGACCATTACCGGCGTGGCGACGTCGGTCACGGCTTTCATTGGCCGGGCCGCCGCCGGGCCGATCGACGATCCGCAAATGCTGACCGGCTTCGCGGATTTCGAACGCAGGTTCGGCGGTCTGGATCTGGCGTGCCCGATGAGCTACGCCGTGCGCGACTTCTATGCCAATGGCGGCTCTTTGGCATTGGTGGTGCGGGTCGCGTCCGCCACGGCCCGCGCGGCCACGATCGTGCTGGACGACGAAGGCAGTCCTTCGGCCGGACTGATGCTGGAAGCGTCCAGCCCGGGGGCGTGGGGCAACCGTCTCAGCGCCACCGTGGACCACGACACCGACCTGGCCATGCCGGTCACATCCCCGCCCACCCCATCAAAATCGTTCAACCTGGTCGTGCGCTATCAGCGCCGGCCCGGGCGCGATGAATTCGCGCTGGAGCGTTTCGGGGCGGTGTCGCTCACGCCAGGGGACCCCCGCTATCTGCCACAAGTGCTGGAACGCGAGTCGATGTACGTGCGCGTCAAGGGCGACCTGCCGGCGGAGCGCCCACCCGAATTCACCACCGGGACCGGGCCCCTGCGCAAGCCCACCTGGATTGCTGCGAACGCGGGGTCGGGCGACGATGGGGGCACGCTGACCGATGCCCAGGTGCTGGGCGAACGCGACCCCAAGACCGGCCTCTACGCGCTGGATCGCGCCGACCTGTTCAACCTGCTCTGCATCGCGCCCCTGAGCCGCGACACGTCGGCTTTCCCGTCGACCTATGTGATGCCGTCGGCCGCGGTCTATAGCGCAGCGCTCGACTACTGCGTGGAACGGCGCGCCGTGCTGATCGTCGATCCGGACCCGGCCTGGGCCACGCCGGTGGACGAGGCCATCCGCAATGCCATGCAGGGCCGCAATGGTCTCAACCTGTCGGGCCCGTCGGCACGCAACGCGGCGCTGTACTTCCCCTGCGTGCGAGAAGCCGATCCGCTGCGTGACGGCCGCCTCGACACGTTCGTGCCCTCGGGCATCATCGCGGGCGTGATCGCGCGGACCGATGCGTCGCGCGGCGTGTGGAAGGCGCCCGCCGGGTTGGACGCTGCGCTGAATGGCGTGCAGGACCTGCAGCTGAACATGAACGATCTGGACAACGGGCAGCTCAACCCGCTGGGCATCAATTGCCTGCGATCGTTCGGCGTGAACGGCCGGATCGTGTGGGGCGCGCGTACCTTGCGCGGTGCCGATGAGAGCGCCGACGAATACAAATACCTGCCTGTCAGGCGGCTGGCGTTGTTCATTGAAGAAAGCCTGTATCGGGGCACGCAGTGGGTGGTGTTCGAACCGAACGACGAACCGCTGTGGGCGCAGGTTCGCCTGAACGTGGGCGCCTTCATGCAGGGATTGTTCCGGCAGGGCGCTTTCCAGGGCGCGTCGCCGCGCGATGCCTACTTCGTGCGATGCGATGCGCAGACCACCACCCAGCACGATATCGACCTTGGCATCCTGAATGTGTCGGTGGGTTTCGCGCCGCTCAAGCCGGCCGAGTTCGTGGTCATCCAGATCCAGCAGATGGCTGGGCAGATCGCGACCTGACGCGCTGCGGTCACTGCATTTTCCGGCTTCACGATGTTTGCTTCGGACCCAACCGAGAGGTGGTCGCCATGGCCCAGTTCAGTGTCAACGCACAACGTTTCGACCCGTACAAGAACTTCAAATTCCGCGTGAAGTGGGACGGCCGGTATGTGGCCGGCGTGACCAAGGTGGGCGCGCTCAAACGCAGCACCGAACCGGTCGAACACCGCGAAGGCGGGGATCCGTCCACCACCCGCAAATCGCCCGGCCGCACCAAGTACGACGCGATCACGCTGGAACGCGGCGTGACGCACGACACCGAGTTCGAAAAGTGGGCCAACAAGGTCTGGAACTACGGGTCGGGCCTGGGCGCCGAGGTTTCGCTCAAGGACTTTCGCAAGGACCTGATCATCGAGGTCTACAACGAAGCCGGGCAGGTCGTGCTGGCCTACAAGGTGTATCGCTGCTGGGTGTCCGAATACCAGGCGCTGCCTGATCTGGACGCCAACGCGAATGCGATCGCGATCCAGCACATCAAGCTCGAAAACGAAGGGTGGGAACGCGACTACGACGTGGTCGAACCGTCCGAGCCCAGCTATACCGAGCCCGCCGTCTGACGGCATGAGCCATGCGCGCGCTGACGCCCGATGACGTGCTTGCCTTGTGGGACGAGGGTGCCCAACGGCATCCGCTCGACCGCAGCGCGCTGCTGTGCGCCCGGGCGCGCAGCGACCTGCCCGCCGAGGCCATCGTGGACCTGCCGCTGGGCGAGGTCACCCGCAGCGTGTTGCGGCTTCGCGAGGCGACGTTTGGCGCGCGGATCGACAGCCATGTCGATTGCCCCTTTGCGGCGCGCGGCTGGCGGTGTCGGTA
Source organism: Pigmentiphaga litoralis (assembly GCF_048632615.1). Lineage (GTDB taxonomy): Bacteria > Pseudomonadota > Gammaproteobacteria > Burkholderiales > Burkholderiaceae_B > Pigmentiphaga > Pigmentiphaga litoralis_B. The sequence goes on along the minus strand of NZ_CP184479.1, from coordinate 2,557,582 downwards.
ATGACATCAGACGTACTGCCTGCGCAAGACGTGACGGCGGCCACCGAGGGGGCCGAGGGCGGGGCGGCGGATGACCCGGGCAGGGATCCCGGGGCGGCAATGGCGCGGGACGTCGCACGGACACACGGACTGCGGCCGCCAACGCTGCGCGATCTGGCGGCGGTGGCCGATGTGGCGGATGCGGAGGAGGGCGCGCGGCGCCTGTTGCAGCGGTGCATGGCCGCGTCGGCGCCGGCGTCCTTGCTGGACAAGGACCTGGCCGAGATCGAGGCGGTGTTCGATGCGCTCGACCCCAGCGCCGATCTGGGCTTGCAGGTGGACTGCACCGATTGCGGCAAGCCCGTGCTGGCCACGCTGGATGCCGGCGTCGTGTTGTGGGACGAAATCGAAGCGCAGGGCAGGATGCTGCTGCGCATGGTGCATGTCCTGGCGGTGGCCTACGGGTGGACCGAGAGCGAGATCCTGGCGCTGGGCCCGGCACGGCGGGCGGCCTATCTGGCGATGGTGTCGCCATGAGCGGGATCCTGCATCGACTGGCCGCGCGCGCGGTGGGCACGGCGGTGACGGCCAGGGCGGATGCGCGGCTGCGCGGTGGAACGGTGGGGGTGGGACCGGACCTGGGCGTTGCAGGGGCCGGGTGGGGCGTCGGGGGGATGCAGGGGGCAGATGCGGCGGGGCAAGGGGGCGCGGTGGGTGCGTTCGAAGGCGGAGCGCAGGCCGGGAGTTGGCGGGAACATGACGCGCAGGGATTCGGTGCGCAGGAATTTGGTGGGCAGGGATTCGGTGCGGGCGGATCCGGCGCGGCTGGCAGGGACGCGCGGGGGCGGGGTGCCTTGGGCCTCGATCCGTCCGGCCGCGCGCGCGGGCCGGGCGTAGGTGGCGGCGTCAGTTCAGGCTTGGGCTTGGGCTTCGGTGCAGGCTCGGGCGATGCATGGCGGGTGTCGTGGGACACCGGCGGGGGCGTTCCCACTCGATTGCTGGATTTGCCGGCGGGTGCTTCGCACGGGGCGGACTCGTTGAAGAAGACAACCGGTCTGCCATCGGCAATGGCGGATGCGTCATCGTCATCAGGGGCAGGGTCGTCACGCACGCTGTCCGCGTCCACGAACGAAGCGCGCGGCGCATTCGACGCGGCAAACGGCGTCCAGGGCGATGGACGCGCCACGTCGAATGTGGGCGGGTTTGGCGAGGCCGGCGTCTTGGGTCATCACGCCGTCTACCCGACCCGCCTCCTGACATCGAACGGATCGTTGTCAACGTCAACTGTCAGCTTGCTGAGTGATACGCGCGTCCAGGCCACGGTGCGGGCCGTCGCGCGGGACATGGCCGCCGGCATCGCGGCGGCACAGGCGGCGTCCGCCGCGCCTGGGACTGACACCGAAATCACCATCCACATCGGCCGCATCGATGTGACGGCCACGCGGGCGCCTGCCGCCCGGCCAGTCAAGGCGCCGGCGCAAGCGGCCACGGCCATGTCGCTCGACACCTATCTGTCGCGCCGTCAACGGAGCGGCACATGAGTTCCGCGCTGGCCATCGCCGCAGTCACGGCCGTGCTGCGCGATCTGCTCAACGATGGGTTGATCCGCGCGAACCTGAGCGGCGTGCTGGGCAGCGCGGCCGCGGTCAGTGTGCTGGCGCCCGACCGCGTGGTGCTTGGCAGCGCGTCCGAAACATCGCAGCTCAATCTGTTCCTGTACGCGGTCACGCCCAACCTGGGGTGGCGCAACGAAGGACTGCCGTCGCGCGATGGGGCAGGCCGGACGCGGCTGTCGAACGCGCCTTTGGCGCTCGACCTGCACTACCTGGTGTCGGCGTATAGCGGGGGCGATCTGCATGCGGAAATGCTGTTGGGCGTGGCCATGCAGGTGTTGCACGAAACGCCGGTGCTGACACGCGAACGCATCCGCGCGGCTCTGGCGCCCGCAGGCGGTGGGGCCGCCACACCCGCGTTGCGCGCACTGGCGGCTTCAAGGTTGGCGGATCAGGTCGAATTGATCAAGCTCGTGCCCGAGAACCTGACAGGCGAAGAGTCGTCCAGGTTGTGGTCCGCCATCCAAAGCCACTTCCGGCCAACGGCGGGCTATATGGCGTCCGTGGTGCTGATGGAAGCCAATGAGCCGGCCCGGGCGCCCTTGCCTGTGCTGAGCCGCGGCAAGGTCGACCCGATCACGGGCCGGGATCGCGGCGTGGTGGTCGAGCCGACCTTGGCTGCGTCCGTGCCGATGCTGACCTTGGCGGCGCCGCCGCTGCGGCAACCGGTGGCGCGCATTGGCGACGTGGTGGAACTGCAGGGGCAGCGTCTGGACGGCAGCGCGCGCGAGGTGGTGCTGAGTCACGACCGTTTGCAGATCGATGAGGGGGTGCCGGCGATCACGGCGGACGCCGCCTCGCCTGACGCGGCAACCCGCATCCGGTTCCCGCTTGACGCAGGTCTGGCCGACACCTTGCCCGTCGGCTTGTACCGGGTGCGCGCACGGGTCACGCCGCCCACCGAATCGCGCGCGCGATCCACCAATGACGTCGCGCTGGTGCTGGCGCCAAGGATGACCAATCTGCCGATGACCGTGACCCGCGACGCCGCCGGCAGCGCAGCGTTCGACATCGACTTCGTGCCGGCCTTGCGGGCGGGTCAGCAGGCGGTGCTGGTATTGGGCAGTGCGCAGTATCTGCCGCGCGAAAGGCCGTTGCCGGCCCGCACGCTGAGCTTCGTCATTGCCGATGCGCCTGTCGGCCGTCATCTGGCGCGGCTGCGGATCGATGGTATCGACAGTCCGATCGTGGACCTGTCGGCGGATCCGCCCAAGACGCCCACGTTCCTGGATCAATGGGTAGAGATCGAATGAACGCCGCCGACTGGATCAACGCGTGGACGGCCGCCAACCAGGCTCTGCTGGGGGCGGAGTTTGGCGTGTTGAAAGCACGCCTGACCACGGTGGACGCGACGTCGGTTCCAGAGGCGGACGGGGTGGCGCGTGCCGAGGGCGATGAGCATGTGGAGGGCGATGCGGGTGCGGAGGGCGATGGGCGTGTCAGGGCCGACGCGCACGCCGCGCTGCAGGCCGCGCGCGAGGCGATGCCTGCCCGCGCGCCGATCGATACCCTGACCGACGCCTTCGGGTTGAGCCTGTTTGAACGATCGCTGGTGCTGCTGGTGGCCGGCGCCGAGATGGATGCCGAATTGGCGGATCTGTGCGGCCATGCCGTCGGCCAGCCGCAACATCCGTGGGCCACGTTCGGCCTGGCGCTGAATCTGCTGCCCGATCCGCACTGGAGCGCGCTGGCGCGCACGCAGCCGCTGCGCCGGTGGCGGCTGATCGAGGTCGATTCCGACAGCGCGCTGGTGACCGCGCGGCTGCGGCTGGATGAACGTGTGCTGCACTATCTGGCGGGCATGAACCTGATGGATGCGCGGCTGCAGCCGCTGCTGCGGTTCGTCCCGCCGCCCGCCCTGGTCGCCGAGTCGCACGAGGCGCTGGCGCAGGCGATGGCGGCGCAACTGATGGGTCGCGGGGATGACTCAGATACGGAGATGGCGTCGGGCGCACCGACGAAGCCCGGTGGGTCGGCGGGATTGGGTGGATCGACGGGACCGGGTGGATCGACGGGACCGGATGGATCGACAGGACCGGGTGGATCGACGGGACCGGATGGATCGACCGGATCGGGCGAATCGACGGGATCAAGCGGATCGGCGGGATCGAGCGCCTCGACGGCCGGCGCGGCTGCCAGGCCGGGTCCTACACCGCTGAATCTCCTTCACGGCGACGATGCGACGGGCCGTGAAGACGTCGCCGCGCGCTGCGCGTATCTGCTGGGCCTGCGTCTGCATGCGTTGGACGCGCAGGGCTTGCCGGGCAGCCTGGCGGAGCTGGCGGACGTGGCCGTGCTGTGGGAACGCGAGGCGGCATTGGGCGCGGGCGCGTTGTTCATTGCGTGCGAGGAAGACGCGGCCACCGGCCCGGGGCAAGGCGCAGGCGCGTCGGCAGCCGGCACGGACGCGCCGGTCGCCGCGCGCGCCAAGGCGTTTGCCGAAGGGGTGGACGGGCTGATCTTCATGGGGGCGCGCACGCCAATGGCATTGCGGCGGGACGCGCGGTTCCACCTGGTGGACCGGCCGTCCGCCGCCGAGCAACGTGCGCTGTGGACGGCGGCGCTGGGGCCCGCGGCAGCAGGACGCGAGGCGGAGATCGAGGCCGTCGCCGGGCAGTTCCGGCTGAGTGCGCGAGCGATCGCGAGTGCGGCAGAGGCATCCGCCGAGGCCCTGGCTGCCGCAGCATCACCCCCACGGCGCCCTGTGGCAGGTGTGCCGTGAACGGGCATCGGCGCCGCTTGGCGAGCTGGCGCATCGCATCGTGACCCGCGCGAGGTGGGACGATCTGGTGCTGCCGGCGGCGCAAAAGGCCACGCTGGCGCAGATCGTGACGCATGTGCGGCATCGGCGGCAGGTGTTCGAAACCTGGGGCTTTGCCGATCGCGGCGGGCGCGGGCTGGGCATCACGGTGCTGTTCGCGGGGGACAGCGGCACGGGCAAGACGTTTGCGGCCGAGGTGCTGGCGACCGAACTGTCGCTGGATCTGTTTCGTGTGGACGTGTCGGGTGTGGTCAGCAAATACATCGGCGAGACCGAAAAGAATCTGCGCAGGGTGTTCGATGCGGCCGAAGAAAGCGGCGCCATGCTGTTGTTCGATGAGGCCGATGCATTGTTCGGCAAGCGCAGTGACGTGCGCGACAGCCATGACCGCTACGCCAATGTCGAAGTCAGCTACCTGCTGCAGCGCATGGAAACCTATCGTGGCCTGGCGATCCTGACGACCAATCACAAGGCGGCGCTGGACAGCGCCTTCCTGCGGCGGCTGCGCTTCGTGGTGCAGTTTCCGTTTCCTGAAACCGCTGAACGCGAGGCCATCTGGCGCCGGGCCTTTCCGCTGGCCACGCCGGTGGACGGCCTGTCGTTCGACAAGCTGGCGCGGCTGCAGGCATCGGGCGGACAGATCCAGAACATGGCGCTGGGCGCCGCCTTCCTGGCCGCGGCGGACGGCGGCGCGGTCACGATGGCGCATGTGCTGAACGCGGTGCGGACGGACGGTACGCGGTTCGACCGGCCTGTGTCGGATACGGAAACGCGGGGGTGGGTATGACACGCATCGTGCTGCGCATCGACCGGCTCAGGCTGCATGGGGTTGACGCGTCCGAAGGCGAGGCGGTGGCGCGGGCGTTGCAGGAAACCTTGGCGAGCGCGCTGCGGGAGCGCGTCGATGCCATGCCGCAGGGGGATGTTGCGGGGGGCGTGCTGGCGGCGTTGCAGGCAGGTGCGCCAGCGCGTGGACCGGTGCAGGTGACGGCCGGCGAGTCGCCTGCCGCATTGGGCAGCAGCGTGGCGCGGGGCATCGTGTCGGGGTGGTTGCCATGAGCGGCGCAACGGCCGTGCATGTCAGCGCGTCCGACCGGATGCCGGGCAGGTCGTTGTCGTCGACAGGACCGGCCTCCACAAGGACATCCGGACCGGCATCCACATTCAGTCAGTCGGCCAGACCATGCAGCGCGTGCGCGGCGAAGGCCAGCAAGGCGCGCCGCCACGATGTCACGGCCTCGACGGACGAATCCCGATCCTGCAGGACGTGCAGCCCGCCTGCGCGCAGGCCATTTTCGTCGCTGCCGCTGCATGCATCGCTTTCAGGCAGCGTGGCATCGCTCGAACGCGAAGCCGATCAGTTTGCCGACGCGCACGTGCGTGCGGACCGGGTCGCCAACCCGCCCTCCCTCTCCCGCGGCGCGGCGCGCCACGTTTCCACCGACACCAATCCCTTGATGCAGGCGACCGTCGCGGCCGCGGTGGCCACGCCGCATGAACCCGTCCCGCATGGTGTCCTGCGGCAGTTCTCGCCAACGCTGCGTCCCGATCTAGCACACGCCCGGCTGCACCGCAGCGCCGATGCCCATGCGCTCGCGCGGCTGGCGGGTGCGCAGGCATTTGCTCATGGTGCGGACATCGTCCTCGGGCAGTCGGCCTCGGACCTGCACGGCGCGGCGGGCCGGCATCTGCTGGCGCACGAACTGGCCCACGTGCTGCAGCAGGCCCCACCCGGTGGACGCCCGGCCGCGCCGCGCACCCTGTTCAGCATGAAGACCTACGTGGCGGCGATGAACCGCAAGCCCGAGCCGGATTGGGCCACGGCCGCCGAGCATTTGAATGGGGAGCCGGAAGCGGTGATCCGACAGGTCCTGAAGAACCTGTCGCGTGCCTATCGCGCCAAGCTGCACGAGGCCGCGCGGACCTGGCCGGGACTGTGCTCGAACATCGGGCAGATGACCGAAGCCGACTATCTGCTGGAACGGGGCCCGGCCGTCGCCACCGGCGAACGTGCAGCCGAGGTGTGCAACCGGCCGGCAGCGCCCGCGCAGGCAGCGGGATCCCCGTCAGCAAACGTAGCACATTCCGCAACAGGACCCGCAGCACTAGCCACGCCGCCCGCCCCACCCGCCCCGGCCGAGCCGTCGGGCGAACTGACCCAGAAGGACGCCGACGAGTGTTCGCCGCTGTACCAGCACAAGCTGTGCATCTACATCGTCGGGGGATTCAATGGCGACCGTTCGGGCGTCGAGACGCCAGAAGAGATGGTCGAGTACAACCGGTCCTGCCGCAAGGAGTCGGGCTACACCGGTCCGGATGTGGGCCTGAGCGCCGAGGACCGGACCGCGTTGAAGGCGCCCAAATGCCCGCGCGGCGATCCCGATGCCGCGCGCGAGCGGGCCGCGGCGGCGCGGCTGGCCGATGCGATCCGGCGGTCGGCGCGGTACATGCCGGGCGGCGGGGGCGAGCAGTTGCTGGCCTTGCTCACTGACAAGGTCTTCATCGGCAGCCTGGTCGCAGCGGTGGGTGTCTACCTTGGACTGTGGCTGTTTCCCGAACCTGTGTTTACGAAGCTGGCGGCCGCGGCGACCACGATTGCCGTGCTGTCGACGGGCGTGTTCACCGTCTCGACCATCCGGAACCTGGCCGAGGCCTGGATGGGCGTGCAACGCGAGTCGGAAGCGGCCACGTCGGATGCCCAGGTGGAAGAAGCCGCGGAACATTTCGGCAAGCGGATGGGGGCGATCACGGTCGACCTGATCATCTTTCTTGCGTCGTTGCTGATCGGCGGAAAGTTGCCGACCCCCAAGGGACTTCCCAATGGCGTCAAGGCCATCGGCGATGCGGAACGCGCGCTGGCCGCGTCGTCCGAAGGGGGCGTGCTGCTGCAGGGCCCGTGGGGGCGGGTGCAGACGGTGGCGCCTTCCGCACCGGTGGCGGCGCCGGGGGCGCTCCGGTCGTGCGCGGCTCGCTGGCGGTCAAGGTGCAGCCCGCGCCGGCCGCGCCGGCGCTGCGGCTGGTGCAGCCGGAACCCGCGCTGCCCTCGGTCAAGCCCAATGTGCACGCGCTGCCGCTTCCCAAACCGCGTCCCGCGCCAGCCACGGCGCTTGCGCCTTCGCCGGGCGCCGTGCCGCTGCCGCCCCTGGTGCCAGGCACGCAGCCAGGCGTGCTGCCGCAAACCCAGTCCCAGCCGCAGGCCCGGCGCCGTCCGCCTTTCGTGTTGCGCCTGCCGCAGCAGAAGGCCCCGCATCTGGCCACCTACCGGGCCTATCTCGGGGTGCTGCAGTCCGACCCCAATTATCAGCGCGGCGATCCGGCCCAGCTCTCGGCTTGGCACATGGCGCTGCGCCTGGGGGGCTCGCACGGGATACCCGCCGAGGTTTATGAGCGCGGCCATCGCATGGGGTTCGTGGGCGAAGAGGGCGAACGCCGCATCCGGGTTCCGAACTGGTCGCGCACGGCATCCAAGCCGATGGAGGTGGACCACATCATCGAACTGCAGGTCACGCCGCAATCGATGCGCGGCGTGTTCAACGAGCCTGACAACTTCGAGCTGCTGGACCGCGCGGCAAATGGGTCGTCGGGGTCGCAACTGTCGGCCAGCATCGCGGCCGAACGCGCCATCCAGGTGGCGCACGACCCGTCGCTGGCCAATGCGGTGATTCCCTTCGATTCGGTGGTGATGGCCGGCGGATTCGATGGCGAGCGCTGGAGCATCGATGCCATCCGCGCGGGCCAGCAACTCGACTATTACGAGAACCATCATGCGCCTTGACGACCCGCCGCGCCCCAATGGCGCCCGCCGCCCCGACAACACTGCCCGGCTGATCGATGCCTGGCAGCGCATCGAACAGTGGTACGACGCGACCGATCCACCGCTCGATCCGGGGTTCCGGCCGCCGGTATCGGTGGCGGGTCTGTCGATGCTGGTGCAGCAGGTGGGCGGCCTGCTGCCGGAGTCCGTCGAGACCTTGTTGCGGCGGCATGATGGCGGTGTGGACGGACGCTATCCCCTGCCGATGCGCGCAACGGAACCGACGTGCTGGCGCATGCTGTCGGCGGCCGAGATCGGCGCGGAAGTGCAGCGGCTGTCCGAGGTTGCGCGTTCCTTGCTGTCCGTGGTGCCGGTGCGCGCGGAAGGCCCCGTTGCCGCCGTCTGGTGGGACTACGCGTGGATCCCGCTGTGCGAATGCGGCACGGGCGATCTGGTCTGCATCGACCAGGCGCCGCCCCCGGGTGGCACGGTGGGACAGTTGCTGTTGTATGCGCACGATGCGCCCGAGCGGCGCACCTTGTATCCGGGCCTGGCCGACTGGATCGAGGAAGCCGCGGGCGACCTCATGGCCGGCCGATACCGCCATGAACGCGGCGTGGGCCTGTGGCCGGTGGGCGGTCTGTCATGACCGGGTTTGCGAATTCGCCACGGGTGGTCAAGGGCGGCCTGGTGCTGGTCGATCCCAAGACGGCGGCCCTGCTGCGCATCATCTCGCTGCAGTACAACGCCGACTCGTTGACCCGCACGCTGCAGGCGCAGGCGGCTGGATCCGAGAGCGGCGCGCGCACCGAGCCGCTGCGCTTCAAGGGGCCGGCGGTCGAGACCATCAAGCTCGATGCCGATATCGACGCCACCGATCAGCTGGAGCAGCCCGGACAGCATCCCGCCGCGACCGCCTATGGCATTGCGCCGCAACTGGCCCTGCTCGAATCGCTGGTGCAGCCGGGCACGTCGCAATTGAGCGGCGTCGAGCGGGCCGCCAATTCCGGCGTGCTGGAAATCGCCCCCATGCTGGCGCCGCTGACCCTGTTCGTGTGGGGCAAGCATCGCATCGTGCCCGTGCGGCTCAACGATTTTTCGATCACCGAGGAAGCGTTCGACCCCGCGCTCAATCCGATCCGCGCGCGCGTCAGCCTGGGCATGCGTGTCATGTCGGTGGACGACCTGGGCTTTTCCTCGAAGGGCGGCGGCCTGTTCCTGGCCTATCTGCAGGGCAAGGAAGCGCTGGCGTCCAAGGCGCAGCCCGGCACCTTCGCAGCAATGGGCATCGGGGGGATAGGCTGATGGATCCGGTCCAGGCATTCCTGCAGGCCAACGCGTTGACGCCCGCGCCGCATGCGCCCGGCAGCCGGTATTACGGCGTGCCCACGGCGCAGATGACGACGCCCGATGGCATGACCGTGGTCTATCTGCGGCGGCGCTTTCTGCCCCCGTCGTCGGCCTTCAGTGTGCTGAAGACCGTGGCGGTCGCGCCCGACGACAGGCTTGACTCCGTGGCCGCGCAGCACCTGGGCGACCCCCTGCAATGGTGGCGGATCGCGGATGGCAATGGCGCCATGCTGCCCGAAGCCGTGATCGCCGATGCGCTGGGGCAGCCCGGTGCAGGCGTGGTCATCACGCTGCCCGAAGGCGTGGCGGGAGTCAGCGATGCCGACTGACCGGAGGCCGCCATGCTGAGCCAGGGCATCCAGCTGAGCCTGTCGATGGGGCCGATCATTCCGCTGCCCGTGCCGCGCGTGGTGCTGGACGCGCTCGACAAGGTCGAAGTCAAGACATCGGCCGGCAGCGCCAGCGGCTTCCAGCTGACGTTCCAGATCACGGCGCGGTCGGCGCTCAACGCCATCTTCGTGCTGGCGGGCGGCACCAACACATCGATGGGCACGCCGCCGCTGCGCATCCTGATGGTGGTCACGCTGGACGGCACGCCGCATGCGCTGTTCGACGGGGTGATGACGAACGTGGAGGTGCAGCCTGGCATGCAGGGAACCGCGGGCAGCCTGACCGTCACGGGGGAAGACGTGAGCAAGGTCATGGACATGCAGGACTTCAGCGGGCTGCCCTTGCCGGCCATGCCGATCGAAGCGCGCGTGGCCCTGCTGTGCGCCAAGTACGCGCCGTTCGGCGTGATCCCGCTGGTGATCCCCGTGCTGTTCCCTGAAGTGCCGATCCCGATCGACAGGATCCCCGCGCAGCAGGGCACCGACCTGGCCTATATCCGGCAGTTGGCCGATGAAGTCGGCTACGTGTTCTATATCGAGCCGGGGCCGGCGCCCGGGACCAACATCGCGTACTTCGGGCCCGAACTGAAGCTAGGCATTCCGCAGTCCGCGCTCAATGTCGACATGGATGCACGCACGAATGTCGAGTCGCTGACCTTCAATTTCGAGCCGACCAAAGGGGTGCTGCCCGTGGTGTTCATCCAGAATGCGCTGACGCGCTTGCCCATTCCCATTCCCGTCCCGAATCTCAATCCATTGCAGCCTCCGCTCGGCGCCTTGCCCGCGCCGATCGCGAACCTGAAGCTGCTGAAGGACACGGCCAAGCTGTCGCCGATGCAGGCGCTGTCGCGCGGACTGGCCGAGGCCAAGACCTCGCAGGATGCGGTCAGCGGTCATGGCAGCCTGGACGTGCTGCGCTATGGCCGTCTGCTCAAGGCCCGTGGACTGGTGGGCGTGCGTGGCGTCGGGGTCGCCTATGACGGACTCTATTTCGTGAAGAGCGTGACCAGCACCCTCAAGCGCGGCGAGTTCAGGCAGAGCTTCGACCTGAGCCGCAACGGGCTCGTATCCATCACGCCGCAGGTGCCCACATGAGCGAAAAGTATCTGGGCAAGTACCGAGGGATGGTGCTGAACAACATCGATCCGATGCGGCTGAATCGTCTGCAGGTCCAGGTGCCGGACGTAAGCGGGCTGATGCCGGTCACGTGGGCCATGCCCTGCGTGCCGGTGGCCGGATTGCAGAACGGCATCGTGGCGCTGCCCCTGATCGGGTCCGGCGTGTGGGTCGAGTTCGAACAGGGCGACCCGGACTATCCGATCTGGGTCGGATGCTTCTGGGGCAGCGCGGTCGAAGTGCCTTTGCTGGCGAACGCCACGCCGCCGGGTGTGCAGGGCATCACGATGCAGACGGCCTTGCAGAACGGGTTGACGATCAGCGATGTGCCCGGGCCTACCGGCGGCATCATGCTCAAGAGCACGACGGGGGCGACGCTGATCGTGAATGACACCGGCATCTATATCCAGAACGGAAAGGGCGCGTCGATCGTGATGACCGGTCCCACCGTGACCGTCAATGCCGGCGCGCTGGTCATCGTGTAGGAGGGCGCCATGCCAGGACCTCTGCTCCATCTGGGCGCGACCGTCATGTGCATGCACGGCGGGCCTGCCCAGCCGACCGCGCCGAATCCGCGCGTGATGGTGTCGGGCCAGCCCGTGGTGACAATGGCCGCGCCGTATGTCGTCGCGGGCTGCGCCTTCGTGCCGCCGGCGGGCAACGGACCTTGCGTGACGGCGCAATGGGTGACGGCGGCCACCCGCGTGCTGGTGGGCGGGATGCCTGTGGTGCTGGCCGACAGCCAGGCCATCTGCGCGCCGACCGGGACGCCGCTGCTGCCCGTGGCGATGCAGACGCGGGTGATCGGGAGCTGAGCCATGGACATCGCGTTTCCGTATCGGGTCGACGGCACCGGCAGGACCGCCATGGCGGAGTCCGACGATGCGCACATCCGCGACCTGATCGAACAGGTGCTGTTCACCGTACCCGGTGAGCGCGTGATGCGGCCCGATTTTGGATGCGGCCTGCTGCAGCTGGTGTTCGCGCCGAACAGCGACGCGCTGGTGGCCACGCTGCAGGCCCTGGTGCAAGGCGCGCTGCAACAGACGCTGGGTACGCGCATACGGGTGGACGATGTGACGGCGCAAAGCATGGATGCGACCTTGACGGTGGCGGTGCGCTACACGGTATTGCGCACGCAGTCGACGCGCACCGCCAGCTTCGTGCGCGAGGTGCCGGCATGAGCGCGACCGGATCGCTGGTGGCGCCGGGCGCCGGCGCATCGACGCAGGCCGCGCCCTATCGATGCGCGTCGCCCGGGCGCGTTGCAGCGGTGCGCGCGGCCGCGCTTCAGACGCCTCCGCGATGGATCAATGGCATCGACTACCTGGAAGTCGCGCCGTCGCAAACGCAGTTGCGCGTCGTGTTCGTGCACGCGCTGGACCAGGTGCCGGTGCAGCCGCTCAAGCGGATCCAGGTGGAAGTGCGCGGGGGCAGCCGGGTGCGCGACCCGGCCGTGACCGGCATTGCATGGCAGGGCCATGTGCTGACGGTGGACCTGTCGACCGAGGGGGATTTTTCCGAGTATGTGCTGCGGCTGGTGGCCAGTCCGGGGTCGGACGCGCCGCCCGACGGCATCGATCCGGCGCTCTCCCGCATTCCGTTCCGTTTCAAGGTCGATTGCCCGAGCGACTTCGATTGCCGGATCGAACCGACGTGTGGGGAAGCGACCGAGGCCGCACCGCCCATCGATTACCTGGCGCGCGATTACCCCAGTCTGCGGCGGATGGTGCTGGACCGGCTCGCCACGCTCATGCCGGACTGGACCGAGCGCAACCCGGCGGACCTGTGGGTGACGCTGGCCGAGGCGCTTGCCTACCGAGGGGACGAGCTGTCGTACTACCAGGACGCCGTCGCCACCGAGGCGTATCTGGGTTCCGCGCGGCAGCGGGTGTCGGTGCGCCGTCACGCGCGGCTGCTGGACTACACGCTGCACGATGGGAACAACGCCCGGGTATGGGTGGCGTTCGAAGCGGGTACGGGCGGGGATGGGCTGACCTTGAAGGGCTGCAATTCCGATACCGGCATGGACGGAACGCTGCTGCTGACAGCGGTGCCGGGGCTGCCTGCGGCGATAAGCGGGCAGGCCGATGCGCTGCGCACCGCCCTTGCCGCGGGGGCCGAACCCTTCGAACTCGTCACGCCGGTGACCCTGTTCCCGGCCCACAACGAACTGCGCTTCTACAGCTGGAGCGACGACGAGTGCTGCCTGCCGGCCGGCGCCACGGACGCCACCCTGTGCGATGACGATGGCGCCCGCGTTCGCCTGATGCCAGGGGATCTCTTGCTGCTGGAAGCGCGGGCGGGCGACACCACCGGCGCTGCGGCCGATGCGGATCCGCATCGCCGCTGGGTGGTGCGGCTGACGCACGTCGATCCAGCCGCGAGACCCGTGGGCGGATCGCGCCAGCCGGGGCCGGTGCGCCGCGATCCCGTCACCGGCCAGGCCTATGTGACCGTGCGCTGGGGCGCGGCGGACGCCCTGCCTTTCGCGCTGTGTCTGTCCAAACGGATCAACGGGGTGATGGTGCGTGACATGTCGGGCGCATGCGGCAACGTGGGCCTGGCCGATCATGGCGTGAGCGCATCGCGGGCGGACCGGCTGGTTCCCGCGGCGCGGCTGCGCATCGGTCAACGGTCCGCGCCCTATCGGCTGCCGCAGACCGAGGTGCGTCCCTTGACGCGGCAAAGCCGTGTGCGCGCCTTGCGGGCGGACGGCAGCGCGGGCCCGCCGGTGCTGATCGACCCCGTGGGCAGCGCCGTGTCGGCCATGGTCTGGGACAGGGATGATGCGCGGCCCGCGATCGACGTGCGGACCGAGGGCGCGCGCCAGGACGGCAAGGCCCCGTCGTGGACCCCCAAGCGGGACTTGCTGGGCAGCGGGCCGATGGCGCGGGAGTTCGTCGTCGAGACCGACAACACCGGCGCGGCAGTGCTGCGCTTTGGCGACGATGTGAACGGCAGCGCGCCGGCCGCCAGTGAAAGCCTGCTGGCGCGGGTGCGCACGGGCAATGGCGTCCGCGGCAATATCGGCGCCGGGTCGCTTGCGCATGTGGTGGCGCAGGCGGGTGACGTGGTGCGCGTGCGCAACCCGCTGCCCGCATCGGGGGGCGTGGACCCGCAGCCTTTGGAAGAGGCGATCCTGTATGCGCCGCAGGCCTTCCGGCGGCAGCAGCGGGCCGTGACGGCGCGCGATTACGCGGACCGTGTCACCCAGGCGCCCGGCGTGCAGCGCGCCGTGGCGACGCGCCGCTGGACCGGCAGCTGGTACACGATGTTCATTACGGTGGACCCGCGCGCGGGTGTCGCGCCGGGCCCGGCCGGCACCCTGGATCCCGCCTTCGAGGCCCGCCTGGCGGACTTCGTGGAAAGCTACCGGCTGGCGGGGCATGACCTGGAGTTCGATGCGCCGCGGTATGTCTCGCTCGATGTGGCCCTGCATGTGTGCACCCGTCCGGGCTACTTCGTCGATGACGTCGAACGGCGCCTGCTGCAGGTCTTCGGCGCGGATCGCCTGGCCGACGGGCGCACCGGTTTCTTTCATGCGGACCGCTTCAGCTTTGGCGAGCCGGTGTATCTGAGCGCCGTGATTGCCGCGGCCATGCAGGTGCCGGGCGTGGCCTATGTCGCGCCGCTGCGCTTCCAGCGATTGGGCCGGCCAGCCGCGGGCGAAATCGACAGCGGCCGCATCGCCATGGGGCGGCTGGAAATCGCCCGGCTGGACAACGATCCCAACGCGCCGGAACACGGGCGCATGCAGTTCCAGGTCGAGCCCGGAGGGACGTCATGAGCGATGTCACGCGCGATGTCGTCGGCGATGCCGCCGATGCGGACTGCGGCTGCTGCTCGGGGCTGCCCCTGCCCGCGCGGCCGGCCAATGCGCCCGGTCTGACGGCGCTGCGCTATCGCATCGATACGCAGCCAGGCTTCCGTGCGCGGATGGTGCAGAGTCTGCCGCTGGCGGGCGAGGGGTTGTCGCGGTTGCTGACGCGGCGGCCGGATGATCCGGGCATGGCCCTGATCGACGCGGCCGCGTGCGTGGCCGACGTGCTGACCTTCTATCAGGAGCGCATGGCGAACGAGGGCTTCCTGTCCACCGCCACCGAACGGCGTTCGGTATTGGAAATGGCGCGCGCGGTCGGCTATGCGCTGCGGCCCGGCGTGGCGGCCAGCGTGCATCTAGCGTTCACGGTCGAAGACGCGCCGGGCGCCCCCGGCATCTGCGCCCTGGCCGCCGGCTTGCCGGTGCAGAGCATTCCGCCGCAAGGCAAGCTGCCGCAGGTCTTCGAAACACGCGACGCCTTCATTGCGCATGCGCAGTGGAATGCATTGCGGCCGCGGCTGACGCGGCCTGCCGACATTGCGGTGCTCGAGGTGGCGGGCCCACCGGACCCCAACGGCGCGGCAACGACGCGGCGGGTCCTGGCGCTGCTTGGCGCCGCAGGAAGCTTCGGCACGGCGGCGGGCGGGGCGAATCCAAGTCTCCATCCGGGGCTGCATGAGGGGCTGGTCACCGCAAACCTGTACCGGCTGGATCCGGGCCTGCCGGCGGATGCGGTGTCGGATGCCATCGAGATCGGGCAGGTGTTCCTGTCGGATACGGGCGCCGGGTCGGGCGCGGCGGTGGCGGCCGGCGACCTGCTGCTGTTCGCCGCCCGCAACGGCGCGGCCTTGTCGCGGCTGGTCATGCGGGTGGTGGCCATCACCCCGGAAGCGGCCTTGCATCGCGTCAAGGTGGCCCTGGAATACTTGCCTGTGCCGGTGGGCGTACACGGCGCGCAGATCGTGTCGGTGAACAGCGGCGTGGCAGGTGCCGCAGCCACGGGTGCGTCCGCCAGTGCGTTCGCCGGGATCTTTGCCTTTGGCGCCCAGGTCGGTTTCTTTGGCAACAACGCGCCCAAGTGGGGGATGCTGCCCAAGCCTGACAGTCTGCGGTCCGACCCCTATCCGCTGCCGTGGGACCGCGGCGATACCGGCAGCGATGGCCAGCCGCTTGTGGCGGATCGCACCATCTGGCAGACCTCGCAAGCCAAGTCGCAGGGCCCGCGCGTCTACCTGGAACGTCCGGTGCCTGACCTCGTACCCGGCAGCTGGGTGGTGATAGCTTCGCCTTACCTGCCGGCCGAGGTGTATGTGGCGGCGGACGCGCGCGCCGTCTCGCGGGCCGACTTCGGCATGTCGGGCCGCGCCATGGAAGTCACCCTGGCCGACGGCGCCCAGCCGCCGGGCGCCTTGTCCAAGCCCGACTTCTCGTTCCGCGGCAGCACGGCGCATGCGGTCAGCCGCAAGCTCGATCTGGCGGCCTTGCCGATCGACGCGCCCGTGGCCGCGGACACGGACCGCATCGAACTGGACTCGCTGGCGCCGGGCCTGGCCGCGGGCCAGCCCTTGGCGCTGACCGGCCTGCGGTCGGACTTGGCCGGCATGGAGGCAGCGGAAATCGCCGTGTTGACCGGGGTCGAGCCTGCCGATGGGCGCACCATCCTGCGACTGCGAGAAGGACTGCGATTCAGCTATCGGCGCAGCAGTCTGCGCATCAACGCCAACACGGTCTTCGCGACCCATGGCGAAAGCGTGCGCGAGGTGCTTGGCAATGGCAACGCGGCGCTTCGCCATCAGCGCTTCGTGTTGCGTCGTCCGCCCACCACCTGGGTGTCGGCCCCGACGCCTGACGGGGTCATCAGTACGCTGACGATACGGGTCAATGGCGTGCAGTGGGAGCCGGTGCCATCGTTGTATGGCGTCGGTCCGCACGAGCAGGTGTACACCACACGCGTCGATGACGACGGCCGCACCGAAGTCCTGTTTGGCGATGGCGTGTCGGGCGCGCGCCTGCCCACGGGCATGGTCAATATCGAAGCTACCTATCGCACCGGCATGGGTCCCGATGGCAATGTGGCCGCGAACACCCTGACGATGCCGCGCGCCATGCCGCTGGGCCTGCGCGGGGTCACCAATCCCTTGCCGGCCACGGGCGCGGCCGACCGGGAGCACCTGGCCGATGCACGGGTGCACGTGCCCCGCAGCCTGCAGGCCTTCGACCGGGTGGTGTCGATGCTCGACTACGTGGCCTACGCCCGGATCTATCCAGGCATCGGCAAGGCGCGCGCCGATGTGCTGTGGGTGGACGGCCAGTCGCGCATCGCCCTGAGCGTGACAGGCGCGACCGGCGGCGATGCGGGCGACACCGTGCGCGCCAACCTGGCCGCGTCCATCGCCAGTGTCAGCGATCCGTCGCAACGCGTCGATGTGCGGGCCTGCGGGTTGCGGCGGTTCCGGTGCAAGGCGCGGGTGCTGGCCGATCCGCGGTATGTGAAGGCCGATGTGAGCGGTCGCGTGACATCGGCCCTGCTCGACACGTTTGGAATCGATGCGCGCGAGATCGGCCAGCCTGTGACCGCGGCCGAGGTCATTGCATGCATCCAG
The DNA here is from genome assembly GCF_048632615.1 of Pigmentiphaga litoralis. Classification (GTDB taxonomy): domain Bacteria; phylum Pseudomonadota; class Gammaproteobacteria; order Burkholderiales; family Burkholderiaceae_B; genus Pigmentiphaga; species Pigmentiphaga litoralis_B. Next base: position 2,540,194 of record NZ_CP184479.1, on the reverse strand, counting down.
GCGGTGCCCGGCGTGGTGGCGGTGGACCTGGAAGCGCTGGCCCTGCTGGATGACGCGGAGGCGGGTGGGCCGCCGGGCGCCGCGTATGCCACGTCGCCTGCCGCCGTGCCCGCCGGGCTTCCGGCCTACGGCGCGCGTTGGGACGCACGCAACCGCCGCGTCATTCCGGCAGCGCTGCTGTACATCAGCGCCGATGCGCTTTCCGTGACGGACATGACGCCATGAGCCAGCTGACCGCCGAGCGCCTGTATGCGCTGCTGCCCGCCTTCCATCGCGTGCGCGACGCGGAGCAGGGCGAGCCGCTGCGCACCTTGCTGCAGGTGATCGAAACCGAACTGGAACGCGTCGAGTCCGACATCGCGGGCCTGTACGAGAACTGGTTCATCGAGACCTGCGATGAGTGGGTCGTGCCGTATATCGGCGACCTGCTTGGCGTGCGGCCGATCCGCCCCATCGAGTCGGCCGGCGTCAGCACACGCGCCTATGTGGCCAACACGATCGCCTATCGCCGCCGCAAGGGCACGGCGCAGGTGCTCGAACAGTTGGCCAGGGACGTGACGGGCTGGCCCGCGCATGTCGTCGAATCGTTCAAGCGGCTTGCGACGACGCAGCACGTGAATCACGTGCGGGTGAACCCCAAGGCGACGGCCGGCCTGCGCGACGCCGCGGCGGCAGAGTGGGCGGGCGGCGCCTTCGATCCGTTTTCGCATACGGCCGACATGCGGTCCGCGGCGCGTGGCGGTCGTCACGCCATCGCCCATGTGGCGGTGTATCTGTGGCGGCTGCGCAGCTATCCCGTGGGCGCGGCGGACCTGGGTGACGAGGCGGCCGACTTTGTCAGCGCGCGTCGTCACGCCGACGGGGACTGGCGCGTGCATCCGGTGGGATGCGATGCGCCCCTGTTCCCGCAGGCCAGCGCGGAAGAACCCCCTGTGCTGCGCGTGTTCGCGCGGCTGGCGGGCAGCCCCACGATGCTTGAAGTCCCACGCGACGCCATGTTTGCGTGCCGTCTGCCGCGCCCCCGGCCAGGCGAACCCCTGCCGGCCCTGGCAATGGCTGTCGATCCGCAACGCGGGCGCATCCGTTTTGCTGACGGCCTGCCGGTCGATGCGGTCTGGACGCAGCATTGCTATGGGTTTTCTGGCGATCTGGGGGCGGGCCGTATGACCGGAATGCCGCCTTGCGCGCCCTTGGCCTGGCACTGGCGGGCAGCGCGGCCGCCGTCGGGGAACCGGTCTTTGACGCGCCCGATGTGTGGCAGGCCGGTGTGTCGCATCTGCTTGCCGATGACGGCCAGGGGCGGTTGTTTCCGTCCTTGCGAGACGCGGTGGCTGCATGGAATGCGTTGCCCGCCGGCCGCACCGGTGTCATCGTGATCATGGACAGCGTGAGCGAACATGACGCGCCGGGTGCGCCTGCGCTGCCGCTCGAGATCCGCATTGGCGAACGGTCGCGCCTGCTGATCGTGGCGGGCCGGTGGCCGCGGGAATCCCAGGAGGGGGAGGGCAGTGCGCCAGGCATGGGCGAAGCGGATGCAGGCGCGAGCCTGGTTCGGCGGGCCGGCACCGTCGACGCGAGCGGTGTGCGCGCGCATCTGATTGGCGATGTGCGGGTGCAGGGCACCGCGCCCGCCGGCACGAGCGACGGCGGCGCGTGCGTGATCAACGGCCTGCTGCTGGAAGGCCGGCTGGACGTGGCGGCAGGCAATCTGGGGCAGCTGGTGCTGTCGCATTGTTCGGTGGTGACGGGCGTCGAGGGCGTTGCCGCGCCGTCCGCCCTTGTCGTCCAACCGGGTGGCAACGCCCAGCTTGCGCTGCGCATTGAACGGTCGATCTGCCCGGCCGTGGCCGTGGCCGATCCGATCCGTGCGGTGTCCGTGATCGACAGCCTGATCGGTGGTCAGGCGATGGCGGATGCCGCACCCTGCCTTGCCGCGTCCCGCACCCCCACCACGCTTCTGCGCAGCACCTTTTTCGGCCCGGTCGACGTGCAGTCCCTGTCCGCGTCGGACTGCATCTTTGCGGCTGGCGTGCAGGCGGCACGGCGGCAGACGGGCTGCGTGCGCTTCAGTTACGTGCCGGCCGGATCGGCCGTGCCGCGCCGCTACCGCTGCCAGCCCGATCTGGAAATCGCCGCGCGCGGGCCGCGCTGCGCGCCGAGATCCGCGCGTCCCTGCGCCCGCTGTTCGTGTCGCGCGTGTATGGCGACCCAGGCTTCGGGCAGCTCGAAACCCGTTGCGCCGTGCAACTGCGCACGGGCGCTGAAAGTGGCGCCGAAATGGGCGCCTTCGAATTCCTGCATCAACCGCAACGGGAAGCCAACCTGCGCGGCGCACTGGACGAATACCTGCGCTTCGGTCTGGAAGCCAGCCTGATTTTCGTGACCTGATGTTCATGCCTTGATCAACCCAGGGGGCGATGCCATGAAAGGCGACCTATCCCGCACGACGTTCGACCCGGCGCATCATTACAGCGCCGTGCGCTTGCAGCAGGGCCGCATCGTGACCGATGCGGACTGGAACGAGCAGGCCGACCTGACGCAGCATCGCGCGCGGCTGACTGCGCGGGACGTGATCGGTCCGTCGGGCGCGCCGTTCGACGCGGCAGGCTTCGGCCTGCATGCCGACACCCGTGCGCTTGCCGTGCTGGCGCTCAATGACAACGTGGTGTGGATCGCGGCCGAAGACGGCGCCTTGCTCGGCACGACCAACGGCGGCGCCACCTGGGACATGGCCGATCTGGGGACCGCCGCCCATCTGCGGGCCCTGGCCACGGCCGGCGGCACGGTATGGGTAGTGGGAGACGGCGGAGTCATTCGCGCGTCGTCCGATGGCGGCCTGAGCTGGCAGGTCCAGGACAGCGGCACCCTGCAATCCCTGCGCGGCGTGACCGCCGTCGATGCCTGGCATGCGTGGGTCGTCGGGACGGACGGCATCGTGCTCTCGACCGAAGACGGCGGCGCGACCTGGCAAGCGGCGCAGAGCGGCACGGCCCGGCTGCGGGCCCTGCATTTCGTTGACACCGTCAACGGCCTGGCCGTCGGCCTGCAGGGCGCGGTGCGTGTCACCGCCGATGGCGGAACGACGTGGAAGGCGGTCGACAGCGGCACCACCGCCCACCTGTTGAGCGTGGCGTGTGTCGGTACGGAACGCATCTGGGCCGCCGGCTACGACGGCACCATCATCCACAGCCAGGATGGCGGCGGCACCTGGATGCGGTGCGACACGCCATCGACCCCGACCCTGCGGGCCATTGCGTTCGCCGACACGCAGCGCGGCTGGGCCGCCGGCGATGACGGCACGTTCTGGATGACCGTTGACGGTGGCAACTATTGGATGGATGACAGCCTGGAGGACACCGCCTGGATGGGCGCGCCGGCGGCCGGGCCGGGCAGTGCGGCGGGCCTCGCGCCAGACTCGGGCGCGGGCGCCGCACGCGCGTCCTTGCGCGGCATCAGTCTGCTCGATGACGGTAGCGGAGAAGGGGGCGGCACGGGCGGCTGGGTGGTTGGCGATGGCGGGGCCGCATGGCGCATCGGCAACGGGTCGCCCGACTCCGCCGCGCTGGCGCTGCCCGCGGTCAACCTGGCGATCGCGCCGGGCCGTTACTACGTCGACGGCGCGCTGTGCGAACTGGACGCGCGAGTCACCTATGGCAACCAGGCCGACGGCGGCGCGGGCGCGCGCCTGCCGCCCGGTGCGCACCTGATGGTGCTGCATGTGTGGGAACGGCACGTCTCGGCGCTGCAGGCCCCCTGGATCCGCGAGGTCGCATTGGGCGGCCCGGACACGGCGACCCGGGCGCAAATGATGGCGCAAGTGCGTGCGCTGCCGCTGGCTGACGCCAGTCCCGCCGAGTGGACCTGCGGCAGCTACAGTCCGGCGTGGGAAGCGCTGATGCATCCCATGCCCGGCCGGCTCGCCGCGCGCGCCACGCCGCAGCCTGCCAATCGCAACCTGTGCGACATCGCGGCCACCGCGGGCTATCAACGGCTGGAAAATCAGCTTTATCGTGTGGAGGTCCACACCGGTGGCGCGGCGCCGACCTTCAAGTGGTCGCGGGAAAACGGGTCGGTTGCCTATGCCGTGATCGGTGTCACGGTGGACACCGGCCTGCAACAGACCACGGTGCGGGTCGCGGCGCGCGGCCGTGACGAAGCGCTGGACCTGTCCGCGCACGACCGGGTCGAACTGGTCGACGACACCAGCGAACGGTGGCAGCGCGCCGGACAGATGTTCGAATACCTGGCCGACGGCGACGACGAAAACGAACTGATACTTGCCGGGGTGCCGGCCGCAGGCTTGGGACAGGATCTGTCGGCCCACCCGCTGCTGCGCAGGTGGGAACAGCGCCCGGACGGCGCCGCGCATGTGCTGCCGATCGAGCCCGGGCGCTGGATCGAACTGGAAGAGGGGGTCGAGATCCGCTTTGCCGCCGGCGAATGGCGGCCGGGGGACGCCTGGCAGATTCCGGCGCGCACGATCACGGGTGACGTCGAATGGCCACGCGATCCCGACACGGGGGACGCCGTCGCGCGCGCGCCCGCATGCATTCGCGATGCGTGGTGCCGCCTGGGTATTGTCGAAGTCGAACACGATGGCGCCCTTCGCGTGCTGGCCGATTGCCGCGAGATCTTTCCGCCGCTGACCCGCCGCTGCGATCCGACCGTGGACGAGCCGGTGCGCGAGGTCACGCGCCGCGGTGCGTGCCTGACCATAGGCAAGGGCGGTGACGCCGACCGGCTGGATGCGGCCATCATCGCCCGCGCGCTGGAAGAGAGCGGCCATGCCTGCCTATGCTTTCTGCCCGGCGACCATGTGATCGAAAGTCTGGAAGCCGCGGGCACGGGCCGCAGCCGGTTGAGTCTGCATGGCTGCGGTCCGACGGCGCAGATCCGCGTGCGCGGCGGCATGCTGCTGGCCGGTTTCGCCGCGCTCGAACTGCGGGACCTGGACCTGACCTTCGACGACGAACGCGGGCTGGCCCTGCACAAAATGGGCGACGTGCAGATCCGTGGCCTGACGATCACGCGGCGGGCCGAACGGGGCGCGCCCTGCCTGCATGTGGGCGACGCCCGCAGCCTGCGCCTGTCCGACAGCACCATCGCCTGCACGATGCCCGGTGTGGCTGCCCTGCTCGAGCACATCCAGGGTGACTGCCACGTCTCGGACAACACGCTGTCGGGCATCCTGGGCTTCTACGGCGACCCGGGGGCGTGCCGCCCGATGCCTTGCTGCGCCGCCTGCATGAAGGCAGCCGCAACACCAGATTGGTCGTGGGCGCCGGCCACCTGAAGCTGACCGGCAACTGCCTGGCCCTGCTTGCCGTGGCTCAGGCAATGAGCAAACAGCTGATGGAAACCCAGACCACCAGCGGGCTGTTCGCCACGGCGACGATCAGCGACAACACGTTTTCCGAAGCGTCGAATCTGTTCATCGCCGGCCGCATGCTGACCGTGCACCATTCCACGCTGCTGGCCGAGGTGCCGCGCGACCGGCCGCCCCCTATGGGGTTTTTATTGCCGAGCGCGCCACCGCCACTGGCAACCTGGCGATGCCGGGGCAAGACACGTCGGCACTGCTGTTCGGCGCGCCGCGCTTCGATCAGGCGGCCAACCTCGTGAGCATCAGGAACTGAAGCATGGACACGGCGCGGTGTGCAGTGGAGCGCGACGTCGCAACGACCCGCGCATTCGTGGATCTTCGCAACCATCATGCGGGCGCAACGATCCTGGTGTGCGGTTGCGGCGAGTCGCTCACGCGGCTGACGCAAGCGCAAGGCATCATCACCATTGGCGTGAATGACGTCGGCCGCTGGTTCACCCCCGACTACCTGGTCGTGCTCAATACCCGGCGGCAATTCACCGCCGATCGGTATGCCTACATCGACGCATCGCGCGCCGGGACGCTGGTCACGCAGCTGGACCCCGCGGGTTTCGCCCATCCCGACGTCGTGCAGTTCCGGCTGGGGCGGCGGGGCGGTACCGAGCTAAGCGACGACGACACGATGGCGTATTCCAATACCTCGCCCTATGTGGCCATCCAGCTTGCGCGGCACCTGGGCGCCCGCCGCATCGGCCTGCTGGGGGTGGATTTCGGTGACCGGCATTTTTCGGGCAGACGGGTCCGCATGCGCTGGCCGGGCAACTGACGTGGATTGACGCGGAATACGGCGCACTGGCCGCGGCCTGCCAGGCCGACGGCGTCGAGCTGGTCAACCTGAGTCCGGTCAGCCGCCTGCGGTCGGTACCGATGGCGGATTTGCCGGCGTGGATGCGGGAAAGCGTGGCCGCTGGCACTGCCAAGGTCGCTGGCACTGCCAACGTCGCCGCCACTGCCAACGTCGCCGCCACGCCACCCGCGACATCCGCCGGTCCCGCCAGTATTGCCGTCAAAGCCTGGCAACGCCGCGCCCCGCCGCGCGTGTTCTTCGTGCACTACCGTTTCCTGTCCTGCGGCACGGTGTTCGACACCGGTTTGCGCGAAGCGGCCGACCGCCTTGGAATTCCTGCCGCCCATGCCGACTGGGACGCGCCGGATCTCGATGCGCGGATCGCGGCGTTTCGCCCGGATCTGCTGTTCGTCGTGCACGGACGCCGCTTCGTCAAACGGTGGGGCACCCGATTTGCGGGCCTGCGGTCGGCGGTGTGGCTGGTGGATGAACCGTATGAAGTGGATGACACCGCGCGCTGGTCCGGCCATTTCGATGTCGTGTTCGTGAACGATCCGGCCACGGTGCCGCGGCATCGCAATGCGCATGCGCTGGAAGTGGCGTACGCCCCGGCGCTGCACTACCCCGGCGCCGCTGACCGTTCGCGTGGCGTGGGCTTCATCGGCGGTGGCAACCCGTCGCGCGAACGCATGCTGGGGGCCCTCGCGGACCGCGGACTGCTCGACTATGTGGTGGGCGGCCCCTGGCGCGACCCGCGCGTGGCCGCGCGTTGCCTGTCGGCCAACGTGTCCCCGGCCGACGCGGCAGCCCTGTATCGCGACACCCGGATCGTGATCAATGTGTTCCGCGACAGGCACCATTACAACCGCGACGCCCTGCCAGGGCAGGCGGCCAACCCTCGCGTCTTCGAAGCATTGGCCTGTGGCGCGGCGGTGGTCAGCGAGCCGCGGCCGGGGCTCAGCACCCTGCTGCCCGAGCTGCCTACCTTTCAAACCGAAGCGCAGGCCATTTCCTTGATCCAGCGCCTGCTTGCGGACGGCGCCGCGCGCCTGCGGGTGCAGCAGGCCTGCGCCGCGCGGATACGCCAGGCGCGTTACGAGGACAGGCTGGCGTCTGCGCTTGCCATTGCGGTGGGATGGCCGGGCGAGCTGGCTGAGCCCGGTGTGGCATCGACATCGGGCACCGGCACCGTTGCGCCTCGCGGGCTCACACGCCGCACCGACACACGTCCCACCGACACAGGCCCTGAGCATTCACCCCGCGGCCATGCAGTGGCCGGCATCGCGCTGTCCGCCCATCCGCGAGGCGTGATGGCCGTCGATGCCGACTGGGACAGCACCGGACCGGTCGTGCATCCCGCCGATGACGGCATGTTCGTCATCGATCCCGGGGCGCAGCGAGGGCCCGCCCTGGAGCGCGGGCTGGTCAGCCGCCTGCGCTTCGACGATGTCGACCTCTCGTTCGAGGCCCGCCTGGCGCCGGGCGCCTGCCTGCTCGCCAAGGTCCATCAGCAGCATCGTATCGACCAATCCACCAATTCCTACCACCTGCTGATGAGCGGCCGCCGCGCATACGTGGCGCGGCACGACCACGTCTTCAAGCACATCGACCCACCCGGGCAGGAATGGACGGCATGGCGCCTTGCCGCCGCGAACGGGGTTCTGACGGTCTATCGCGATGGCAAGCTGCTGCACCGCGTGCGCGACACCGTGCTGCCGGGCGGCTATGCCTTTCTGGGCGCGATGGGCGGCGTCGTCCACCTGCGCGCAGTGCAGCTCACGCCAACCGGTCCCGCGCCCGAGCGCCGCCGTGCGCACGCGCTGGTGGAGGTACGATCGCCGCGGCCCCGGCTGTCCATCGTCACCACGGTGTACGACCGGGTCGACTGCCTGCGCCGCTGCATCGCATCGGTGCAAGGTCTCGACTTCGCCGATTACGAGCACCTGATCGTCGCCGACCATCCGCCCGCCGATGTCGTTGCCACCATCCACCGGATCGTTGACGAAATCAACGATCCGCGACTGGGCTTCTACAACCTGGCCGAGCGTCACAATGACTGGGGCATTGCTCCCGCCGCGGCCGGCCTGCAGCGTGCCCGCGGCGACTATCTGGCTTTTCTGTCGGACGACAACGGCTATACGCCCGATCACTTCGATCCGCTGATCCACGCGCTGCAACGCGACACCGCCCTGGGTTTCGTGTATTGCTCATGCCGCTATGACGGCCGCCTGGTGCTGAATCACCCGGTGCCGCGGCCCGGGCGCATCGACCTGGGGCAGCCCCTGTTCCGGCGCGAACTGTTCGACGTGCATCTGAACAATGACCTGCCTTTCGACATGATGGCGTGGGACTGGCACCTGGTGGACATGCTGATGCGGCGCGGTGTGCGATGGAAACACGTCGACCGGCCCAGCTTCCTGTTTCGCCTTGCGCAATATCCGGAGCTGTGGGCCTCATGATTTCGTATTGCGTGGCCTGCTACCGGCCCACCTACGCGCGCCTGCTGTTGCAGGAACTGGTGCGCAAGACGACGGCGCCGTACGAGATCCTGCTGTGGCTCAACGTCGATGACGCCGGCCTGGAGGCCGACATCGCCGCTGCGATCGCGCAGGGCGCGCCCCTGACCGTGGTCGGCCGCACGCCCCACAACATCGGCATGACGGCCTATGCCGAACTGTTCCGCGCGTCACGCTATCCGCTCATCGCGCAGATCGACGATGACGTGGTGTGCATTTCCCGGGGATTGGCCGAACGGGCCGCGCAGGTGTTCAAGCGCTTCCCGCAGGTGCGTCAGGTGGTGGCCGATGTCTGGCAGGACGAATACACGACCGGCGCCCGCCCGCCGCTTGCGCAGTACCGCGTCTACGATGCCGCGGAGCGCCTGTATGAAGGTCCGGTGGATGGCTGGTTTTCGGTGTATCACCGGGGGATCCTGCCGATGCTGACCCGTCTGCCCATCACGGCGTACTACCCGATAGGCGCGACGATCTGCGGCGCCCTGTTGCAGCGGGGCTTCAAGGGCGTGCTCGACCTGGGCGGGATGAAGGTGTTCCATGTCATCGGCCCGGACTACGCGCGGGCCTTCGGCATGCTGGACCAGGAGATCGCCAAATACCGGCGGCTGAACCGGCAGGACATCGTGGATTGGTATGAGGCATCGGCTGCGAAAGACGGTCAGGCCATGGCCGCGCGGGTGGAGCAGGTCCGCAGCGCCTTCGCCTGAGCCGCGCCGGCGTGGTCGGATCAAGGGCGGCATCGCCATTGCATCGGCGGACAGTCCGGGCGACGTCCGCCCACGGTCCGGCTTCGCGCGGCGCTGTTACTTCGGCTTGCGCGCCTGATCGATGTGCTCGCACAGTGTGCGCGTTTCTTCGATCATGCGCGGCCCGGGCCGATGCATGCGGTCGGCATCGGCCACGAACAGGTGCCCGCGCGCCGCGGCGGTCAGCCCCGGCGCAAAGGCCTTCCATTGCGCCAGCGCGGCGTCGCCTGCGCCAGATCCCGTCTGTGCATCCTGCGATGCGCCCACCACGATCACTTGCGGGTTGGCGAGCAGTACACCCTCGACACTGACCATGGGCGCGGCGGCCGGCAGGGTGCCGAACACGTTGTCGGCGCCGCACACCCGCAAGGCGTCGCCGATGATGCTCCGGTTGTTGAGCGTGTAGATCGGTTGCCCGCTCAACTGGTAGAAGGTGCGCACGGGCGTTTGCCTGGCGTACGCCGCTGTCAGGGAGTGCAGTTGCTCCCGCAGTTGCGCGGCACGGGGTGCCGCTACCGAACCCGTCCCGGCCAGGCGGCCGAATCGTTCCAGCGTATCCGGTATGTCGGCCAGCACTGCCGGCCGACTGTAGAACACGGCAATGCCCAGGCTATCGAGCAGGGCCATGGGCAGCTTGCCGGCGGTCGACCCCGAAGCGGCATAGTCCCAGGCCACGATCAGATCGGGCTTGAGCGCCAACACGCGTTCGATGTCCAGGTTCAAGGGATTGCCCACCTGGGCCAGCCGCTTCACGTCAGGCGGGTAGTTGCTGTTCTGATCGACACCCACCAGCCGGTCGCCTGCGCCCGCCGCGACCATCAACTCGGTCGCGTGCGGAGACAGCGTGACGATGCGGCGGGCGGGCGCGGTCAGCCGGACGTCGCGCCCCGTGTCGTCGCGCACGGCGGCGGTCTGGCCCCCACTGCCGCGGCCAGCGTCACGACAAGCGTCACAGGCAGCGACATGGCAAAGACCGGTCTTATGGCCGGTACACCAGATTCACGAACACGTTGGATCCCGGCGTCGCATAGCCGCGCGCCAGTTCGTAGTCCTTGTCCGTGACGTTGTTCCAGCGGACCTGCACCTGCGCCTGACGCGTGATGTCATACGAAGCGGTCAGGTTCAGCAAGCTGTAGCCGCCAAGCCGGGTCGTCTCGTTCGCGCCGAACGCACCGATGCTCGCGTTGTACGACGTGTCGCTGCGCTTGCCGCTCAGCACCCACTCCGCACCCACGCGCCAGGCGCCCAGCTGGTGGTCGCCCGCCAGCTTCAGCACCTGCCGCGCGCGGCGCGTCAGTTGCTCGCCGGTGTTGTTGTCCTTCGGATCGACGATGTCGATGCTGCCGCGGACCGAGGTCGCGCCGAACTGCTGCGCGGCTGTCAAGGTGATGCCCTTCAGCGTGGCGTCCTTGTTCACCACCGTGGCGCGGCCCTGATACTGGATCAGGTTGTCGACCTTGTTGTGATACGCAATCAGGCTGCCCGTGGCGCCGCCCTGGCGATAGCGCACGCCGGCTTCGTAGTTCTTGGACTTTTCCGGCTGCAGGTTCGGGTTGCTGAAGCCGGGGTAGTACAGATCATTGAAGGTCGGCAGACGAAAGCCGGTGTTCGCGGCGGCCGTCAGCTGCCAGGCCGGCGTCAGATCGAAGCCGTACGACAGGCCGCCCGTCGTGCGATTGCCATAGCTCGACACGCGGTCGTAGCGCAGGTTGGCCTGCACATGATGGACACCCAGGTCGGCGCGATAGATGGCCAGCGCCGAGTTGGTGTTGCGGCTCGTGGCGTTGAAGCGCGTGTCGCTGTCGACGTCTTCCTCGCGGCGCTCGGCTGCCAGCGACAGTTCCTGCCCCGGCGCGATGGCCAGGTCGTTCTGCCAGGAGAACTGCGTCTGGCGCGTGCGGAACTGCGCGCGTCCGGTGACTCCGAAAGCGGGGAAGGGCTCGGACAGGCTGACGTTGTCGTCCACCGTCTTCACGGCGCGCAGGCGGCTGGTCCACAGGCTGTTGATGCGGTTGTTGCTGGCCAGGCCCAGCGATTCGATCTTCTGGATCGCGCGCTGGTCGAAGCCGGCGCCGCCGTCGTATTGGCCGTTCAGCCGCGACTGGAAGAACGACGCTTCCAGTTCCTGCCCTTCGGCCCACATCATGCCCAGCCGGCCCGATGCGGTATCCAGCTTGTAGCCGTCACGGTCGGGGTTGTAGAGGCCGCCTGGCTCGCTCGGCTTGGCGGCGCTATAGCCGTCGCTGCGCGCGTGGCCCAGGGACAGCGCATAGTTCCACATGCCCTGGCTGCCCGTCAGGCCGATATCGGCCTTCTGCGTGTTCCAGCTGCCATAGCCGACCGATCCGGTCAGGGCCAGCGCGGTGCCGGCACTGCCGCGGCGCGTAATGATGTTGATCACACCACCAATCGCGTCGGCGCCGTACAGGCTGCTGGCCGGGCCGCGCAGGATTTCGATGCGTTCGATCTGCGACAGCGGAATGGCGTTGATGCCGGCGCCGCCCGCGGTGGACGACCCCACGCGGGCGCCGTCGATCAGGAACACGGTCTGTGCGCTGTTCGCGCCGCGGATGAAGACGCTGGTGACGGTCTGCGGTCCGCCATTGGTCGCGACGTCGATACCGTGCTCGCGTTGCAGCAGGTCAGCCAGGCTGCTCTGGCCGGCACGCGCAATGGTGTCGGCGTCGATGACGGTCACGTCGCCCAGCGCCGCCGATAGCGGCTGCGGCGCGCGGGCCGCGGTCACGGTGATCGGATCGAGCTGGGTGGCGCTGGTCTGCGCGGAAGGGGACACTTGGGCCAGGGCCGGTGCGGAAACGAGCACGGCGCCGGCGACACCGCTAAGGTGCCGAAGGGTAAAGGAAGACATGGAAAGCCTGTTGCCTGGGATGGACGTGCGACCCCGCACGTCATGCAATCAGGGAAGCGCGGCAAGGGGACAGCGCCTCCCCAGGATACGGTCTGGTGAACCGCAGAGCCGGCCGGTATCCGGGCTGGCATTCATGACCACACCCCCTTCCCATGACCTGCGCCACCGGGGTGCGGTAGGGGCCATCACAGTGGGATTGGCGTGGTGTGTCCTGGACCGGCGTGACCGGTCATGGACGAATGCTTACCGTTGCGGGGGCAGCACAGGTTAAGGCCAGCAAGTGGTCTTCCCTGTTTCCCGTTTACCTTGGGTGCAACCAAGCACCGACTCGGCGCGTACTCTAGCATGCAGCCCCGGGCAGGCTGCCGAAGAATGTCGGACCTGTTGCGTTGCTGCCGCAGCAGGCCGCAGGCCTCATCACGAGGTGTAGTCCCCGTGTGCTTCGGGCTGGAACACGATCTCGACCACATCCAGCGCGTGTTCGGCGCCATCGGGCGCAACCCAGCTGACGCGGCCCGGCGCGCGGCTGCCCAGCAGGCTCGCACCGATCGGCGACAGCACGGACACATTGCCCTTGCTGGCGTCCGCTTCCTTCGGATAGCACAGGGTCAGGGTGCGGACGTCGCCTCCGTTCGTGTCCTGCACGCGCACCTGGGTGTGCATGGTGATGACATCACCGGAAATGGTGTTCGACGGGACCTGGTCGGCCTGGTCGAGCGCTTCTTCCAGACGTTCGATGGCGGGAGATACGTCGCCCAGCGACGCGATCAGCGAATTGAGCCGCACGTAGTCGAGCTCGGTGACGGTAATGAATGTAGGCGTGACAACTTGAGTAGCGGTAGGCGACATGCCGGTTCCTGGGGAAAGCAGTGGCTCGGAGATGTGCCCGGCGATCCGTCAAGACATGAGCAGGAGGGGAAAGGAAGATCGCCGGGCTTAGCGGTCGAAGACCGGAATGAGCAGACAGCCGCGCGCGGCACGGCGCACGGGCTGGCCGGTGCGGCGTGTCAGTGCGGGAAGATTCAGAGCGAGAAGACGCGCCAGGGCGGCGCGCAACGTCGTGTGCATGGGGGTCAGGATAGCCCAATGCCGGCCAGGGCTTCAACCGGGGTGGGCGGGTCCAGGGTCGCCAGCCACTCATCCAGGTCGGCGTACACGGGCGCCGCCAGCTCGGGTGACTCGTGCAGTACCTCGTGAAACGCCTGATGGTACCAGCGCAGCGCGAGCTTGCCTGGCGCGGCGGCATCGGCAAACCGGCGGCTGCCGGCCGGGTCGACGACCGAATCCTCGCCCGCCACCAGCATCAGCGTGCGGCAGGGCAGGGCCGATGCCTGCGTGATGGCCGCGTCCCCGGCCGCGATCACGAACCGGACCAGCCGCGCCGTCACCCGGTCGTGCACCAGCGGATCGTTGCGATACGCATCGACCACGGCCTGCTCGTGCGACAGCCGGGCGGCATCGATACCGTTCCCGACGCGCAGGTCGGGCGCCAGGTTGCCAATGGTGCGCAGCATCAGCCGCTGGACCGCCGTAGGCTTGAACGCAAACGCAGGCGACACCAGCACCATGGCGGCCAGCTCGACATTTCCGCGCAGCGCCACCCGCGCAGCGACCAGGCCACCCAGGCTGACGCCGATCAACAAGGGCGGTGCGCCGGTTTCCCGCGAGTATTCCGACAGCCGGTGTTCGGCATCGAGGACCAGATCGTCGGCGTCTCGCAGCGCGCCACGCTTGCCGCTCGACTTGCCATGCCCGCGATGGTCATGCGCAGCCAGTTGCCAGCCGCGCTCGCCCAGCCACTGAGCCAGCGCGTCATACCGTCCGGCATGCTCGCCCAGGCCGTGCAACAGGTACGCCGGACGGCCCTCAGGCGCGGCGCCCTCGGGCATCGCCCATCGGTGGCCGGCCAGCTGGGTGCCGTCCGAGGCGGTGGTCATGGAAATCAGCGACAATTGACGTGTCCGTGTCGGGGGTTGCGAAACGCGGATTGTCGCCCACCTTGGGCGCCCCTTCGGTCCCGAGTCATGTAACTGGTTGTAGCCATCGTCGGCTTATTTCGCCTTTTATCGGCTAACTGCGACCATTCCGCCCTCGCCCGACCCTGTAGCCACCACTGGCCCTCATTCACTTACGGAAAACTGCCGACCATGCGCATGCTGCCCCGCCTGTTCGTCTCGATGTCGCTCGCCTTGTCCCTGGTCGCACTGACGGCCTGCTCGCCCAAGTATGACTGGCGCGAAATGCCCGCGGCCGATTCGGCGGTCAAGGTCACCTATCCCGCCCGGCCGCAGGCCGACACGCGCGACGTCAACGTGGCCGGCTACACGCTGCCCCTGACCTTCACGATCGCGCAGGTCGACGCGTCGGTGTTTGCCGTCGGCCATGCCAAGCTGCCCGATGCGGTGCTGAACGATCCGGCCGAGATGGCCAAGGTGGCCGATGCGTTCGAAGAAGTCCTGCGCGCCAACCTGCGTGGCACGCTGCGCCAGCGGCAAGAGGTCACCCTCAAGCAATCGGCCGCCGATACCCGCAAGCTGTTCCGCGCGGTCGAAGTCGAGGTACACGGCGCCGTCGCGAACTCGCCGTCATGGCTGCTGGGGCGCGTCTATGTGCTGGGCAACAGCTTGATCGAGATCGTCGCGCTCGGGCCCGAGGCGGAACTAACGCCGGATGTGGCCAGGCAGTTCGTCGAGTCGGTCAAGGCGGAATGATGCCGGGACCCTGCGGGACCTTGCGGCAGTCGCAGTCGCAGACGCGGCGTGCGCGTGGCAGGCCGTCGTGATGACAGAGGCGAAAGGACTGCCCGAGGTCATGATGACGACGGACGCGGCAGCCACGGAGGACGTCACGACGCTGTCCTGCCGGCCGGGCTGCGGCGCCTGTTGCACGGCGCCGTCGATCTCCAGCGCCATTCCCGGCATGCCCGACGGCAAGCCCGCGGGCGTGCCCTGTATCCAGCTGATGCCCGATCTGCGTTGCGCAATTTTTGGCGACCCGCGCCGGCCGGCTGTGTGCGGCGGGCTGCAACCCTCGGCAGAGATGTGCGGGCCGGACCGTGGCCACGCGATCCGGTGGCTGACGGAATTGGAGGCGGCTACCGCGCCGGCGGCGCTTCCGCCGCGGCCACCGGCAGGTCGTGCTCCAGCCAGGGCTTCATGATCCGGTACAGCGGGCCGACGGACAGCACCATGACCAGCACCCGCGTGACGTGGAACACCGTCACGACCGGCACGCCAAAATGCAGCACCTGCGCGGTCAGACTCATTTCGGCGATCCCGCCGGGCGCAGTGGCCAGCACGGCGGTCGGCGCGGGAATGCCGCTCAGCAGCGACAGCACATAGCCGAACGCGGCCATGACGCCCATCAGCAGCAGCACCGACACAGCCACGCCCGCCATGTAGCGTGGCGCGGTGTGAATGAATTTCTTGGTGAAACGAATCCCCAGCGCGCAACCGATGAACAGCTGCGCCACGTTGACGATCCAGCGCGGCAGCGTCGTCCAGTCCACGCCCGCCGCAGTCAGCGCGATGGTGAACAGCAGCGGGCCGATCACCCATGCATTCGGGATCTTGTATCGGTTCAGGAACCAGCCCACCAGCGCGGTCAGTCCACCCAGCTTGATCAGCCCGAGCAGGTCGAAGTGCCCCAGGCCCGGCGTGTATGGGTCCGTCCCATGCACGTCGCTCAGCCGGAAAATGGTTGGGATGATCAACACAACCATCAGTATGCGGAGCGAATGCGCTGCGGCCACCAGGTCCACCCGGCCGCCGTTGCGCTCGGCCTGCACCGCCATTTCCGACGACCCGCCGATCGCCACCGCGAAGAACGCCGTCTTGGAATCCACGCCAGTCATACGCTGCAGCAGCCGCCCGCCGCCGATGCCGGCGGCCATGGCGAACAGCACGCTGACGATGACCCACGGCAGATAATGCGCCAGCTGCGCATTGATGGCCGGGGTGAAGTACAAGCCCAGCGATGTGCCGATGATCCACTGGCCGGCCGCGCGGAACGGCACGGGGAATTGCAGCGGCGTGTCCGCCATCTTGAGCGCGGCGACCACCAGCAACGGGCCGATCATCCAGGGAAGCGGGGTCTTGAGCCAGACGCAGACTTCGGCGCCGATCAGGCCCGCGACAAGGGTCGCGGCAACGCGCGACGCGGATTTCAGATGATTCACTACACGATCTCTAAGAAAAAACCGCCGCCGGAAACCCGGCGGCGATGCACTGCGGCGATGCACTGCGACGCCGCGCAACTGCTGCGGCGTGCGCCAGCATCAGCCGTGCTTGCGCGACACGGCGCGGGCGATGCCCAGCAACATGCGGTCCGCATACCGGCGTGATACGAACTGCAGCCCGACCGGCATGCCATTCGGCCCACGGTGCAGCGGCAGGGTGACCGCCGGAATATTCAGCGCGGTCCAAAGCGTCGAAAACGACGCATTGCCAGTGGACGTCAGGCCCACGGGCGCTTCCCCGCCACGGCGGGCGTCAGCAGGACATCATAGTCCTTGAAGACATCGTCGAGCAGGGCCGCGCAGCGGCGCAAGGTCTCGCGCGATTCCCCGTACAGCTCGAAGGTGCAGTCCATCCCATCCTGAATCCGGCCGCCGCGCAGCGCGCTGCTGATGCGCTCCCAATGATGATCGATCTCGAACGTCCGGTTGCGCACGAACTCGAAGCTCGACACCCAGCGATGCGCTTCCTGCACCTCGTCCAGCGCGGCAGGCAGGGTCACCTCGCTCACGGCGGCGCCATCAGCGGCCAGCGTCTGCGCAAAGCCTTCCAGGAAGGCCTTGGTATCGTCGTCGCACTCATTCCAGAAGCCGGTGCGGGCGAAGCCGATGCGCGCTTCATTCATCGTGACTTCCGGCAGGGCCGCTGGCGGCGTGCCGATCAGGACGTTGCGGAACAAGTTGATGTCCTCAACCGATCGGGCAATCAGGCCCACCGTGTCGAACGACGCAGCAGCCTCCATCACGCCAAAGGTACGGATGTCGCCACGGCTCGGCACGTACCCGACGCAGCCACAGAAAGACGCGGGGCGGATGGTCGACGCGGTGGTCTGCGTGCCGACGGCCAGCGGCACCATGGATGCGCCCACCGCAGCGCCCGATCCGCTGGAGGATCCGCCCGGGGTCCGGGCAGCATCATGCGGATTGCGCGACTTGCCGGGAAAACGATTGGCGAATTCGGTGGTGACCGTCTTGCCCATGATGATCCCGCCCGCGCGGCGCGTCAGGGCAGTACACGCGGCGTCGATGGTCGGCCGCCGGCCCGCATGGATGGGCGTGCCCAGCGCGGTCGGCATGTCGGCCGTATCGATGATGTCTTTCAACCCCACCGGCACGCCTTGCAACGGCCCCTTGCCGCCTGCGCGATCAAGCGCAAAGGCCTGCTCGAGCACGAGGCCGGGATCGAGATACTCCCAGGCCTGGACGTCGGCTTCACGGGCTTCGATGTGCAACAGGCACGCCTCTGCAACGGCGACCGCGGTGGTTCGTCCGCCATGGATGGCCTGAACGATTTCGGTGGCCGTCAGTTCATGTAGATGGGTCATGGATAAATGGAATGCGTGATCGGGAGCGGAGGAAGCTCGGAAATGCAAAGGCCTCCGCCCGCGAGTATCGCAGGCAGAGGCATCGGGTGAAAGTCAGGCGTGCAAACGCTTACTGCACTGTTGCGCCCGAGTCGGCAACGACGCGGGCCCACTTGGTGGTCTCGCTCTTGATGTAGCTGCCGAATTCGTTCGGGGTCGTCCAGGCCGGCTCGATGCCGGACTCGAGCAATTTGGCGGTCACCTCGGGCGTCTTCAACGCGGCCACCAGCTCGGTATTCAGGCGGGCAACGATAGGCGCTGGCGTATCTCGCGGCACCAGCACGCCATACCAGTTGTTCACTTCGAAGGCCGGCACGCCGGCTTCCTTGATCGTCGGAATGTCCGGCATGCCCTTGAAGCGGGTCGAGCCCGTCATCGCAATCGGCATCACCTTTCCAGCCTTGATGGCGCCCGCCGCGGTCGACACGGTCGAGAACACCAGTTGCACCTGGTTCGCCATCAGGTCGGTCATGGCCGGCACGCCGCCCTTGTAGGCGACATGCAGCATCGACAGACCGGTCAGCGAATTGAACATCTCGCCCGCCAGATGATCGGTCGCGCCATTACCGGACGATCCGAATGCGACCGGGTGCGTCTTCGCATACGAGATCAGTTCTGGCACGCTCTTGACAGGCAGCGCGGGATTGACCACCAGCACATTGAGCGCGTTGCCCACCAGGCTGATCGGCGTGAAGTCCCGGTCCACGTTGTAGGAAAGCTTCTTGTACAGCGACGGATTGATCGCAATCGGACCGATGGTGCCCAGCAGGATGGTATAGCCATCCGCCGGCGCCTTAGCCACCATGTCAGTGCCGATCACTCCGCCCGCACCAGGACGGTTTTCGACGACCACCGTCTGGCCCATTGCCGCGCCCATCTTCATGGCAATCACGCGCGCCGAAATATCGGCGCCCCCGCCCGGTGCGAACGGCACGATGAAGCGGATAGGCTTGCTTGGATATGCATCCTGCGCCACGGCGGCGCCAGACATGACGGACAGGGTCAACAGGGCGGAAGCAAGGTTCAAGAGGCGCATGGCATGTCCCACGTAACGGAGTGAACGACGTAAATGTCTTCTTGTCCGTACAAAGCAACAGGCGTGCCAAGTTGGGGAATGCAGGTGTCCAGCAGGAATCAGGCAGGCGACAGGCTAGCGACAGGCAAGCCACCCTGCACCGCGGCACCACATGGGGGCGGCCATGATCGCCATCGTGGGGCGTGGAGTCGGGTACCGGTGCAAGCGCCACGCCGCGCGGGACGCTGCGACCTATCAGCTATGCGGTGACGGGATGGATTCGGAAGCGGCGCGCAACCGCTCCCGGCTGTGCGTCAGGTGCATGCGCATGGCGGCACGGGCGCCTTCGGCATCACCGCGCGCGATCGCATCAAAGATGTTCTCGTGTTCGAGTTCAAGGCGATCCAGATACTGCCGGCGCGCCGCGCCTTCGACCTGCAGGCGGCTGCGCGGAATCAGCGCGTTGCCCAGGTGCATCATCATGTCGGTGAAATAGCGATTGCCGGTCGCGCGCGCCACCGTCAAGTGGAACGCGAAATCGGACTCCACCGAATCGCCGCCTTCGGCCACGGTGGCCTGCAGCGCAGTCAAGGCCTGGCGCATGTCGGCAAGGTGATCATCGCTGCGCCGGACCGCGGCCAGCGCGGCGGCTTCCGCTTCAAGACTGATGCGCAACTCGAGCATTGCCAGAATATCAATCGCCGTCAGCACGGCGCCTGGACCGATACGGAAAGGCGCCTGCGCCGTGGCCGGCGCCAGCACGAACGTGCCAATGCCGTGACGTGTCTCAACCAGGCCGCTGGCCTGCAGATGAGACAAGGCCTCGCGCACCACCGTACGGCTCACGCCCATGCTCGACATGATCTCCGACTCGGTCGGCAGCTTGCCGCCTACCTTGAGCTGGCCGCTGCGAATGGCGTCGGTCAGCTCGGCCACCACTTCCTGCGCGAGCGTACGTGCGCGGCGCTTGGGACCGGCAAAGGAGAGGGCGGGCTTGGGTTCTGTCATGGCGTTCCGGTGTGCGTGCTGCCCAAGTATAGCTTTGGCCGCTTTGGCCACGGCCGGCAGGCTCCGCCCACAAAAAAGGGCAGGGTCCCTAGCCCCTGCCCAATCACTCCGCAAACCCGGGGCCGCCGCCGCTCGCAGGCAGCCCCGAAGCCGACCCTGACTTACTTGGCCTGCCAGAGTGCAAAGGAACGGATGGATTCAGCACCACTCCATTCGCCAATCAGTTTGGTGCGTTCCTTGTTGGTCAGATCGATCCAATAGAAGCCAGGCTTGCCGTTGACGTTCATGACGGCATAAGCGTTCTGGCTGCGCGACTCGATGTCAAAATCGGCAATCGAATTGCTTGCCACGCCAATAGGCATCGGCGTGGTCAACGTGCCGTTATTCGGCGGGTTCTGCAGATAGACCGAACCATCGATGCCATTGATCACGTACAAGGCCGTAGCCGTCGCGCCCACATACGAGTTCGTGTAGGCGCCCGCGACGATCTGTGCATTGGCCACGCCATTGATGGCGCCATCATTGATCGCCACGCCGTTGTCGACGTTGATGCGCAGATTCTGACCCGTGTCGCTCACCACGCGCAGGCGGTCAGCCACCGGGTTGAAGTCGAGCGCAAAGCGGCTGCCGGTCAGCGATGCCAGCGGCGTCTTGTTGTCCGGCGAGCTGGTCAGCTGCGACTTCTTGGTCGCCACGCCCGTAGCGGCGTTGATGGTGTAGATGCCGCCACCGCTGGCCATCGTATAGAGCATGCCGTCGGCGGGACGATAGTCCAGACCCAGCAGGAATTCGCCCACTGGCACGCCGGTCAGGGGCATCGACGTCAGGATCGTCGACGGATCGGCGCGATTGAAAGTCACGATCCGGTTGCCGCTGGTCAGCGCAACCACATCGCCGCCGGTCACGGGGGCCATGGCGTCACGTTTGTCATTCATGCTGCCGCATGCCGTCAGCGCCACCAGCGCCAGTCCAGCCGCGCCCAGCTTGAAGTTCGTCTTCCGCATAGTTTTCTCCCTGATGTTGGTAGGTAAGGACAGCGTTCTGCCTGTCTCAACCGACTCTACACATGGGACTACGCTTTAGATGCAACGCTATAACGTTTTTTGGAAGGCAATGAAACTGTCTTGCCAAGGAAGAGTATCGGCCCGGTGGGGCCACCAGTGGGTGAACCGTTAGGCGGCTCGAGTGTGATCTCAAACAACTGGTTACCTTCGAGGGTGGGCAACCGATCCTTGGGAATGATCGTTACGGCGTTGGTCGGCAGCAAGCCCAACGAAGTAGGACGCGCCGCCCCTTCCGCCTTCGTCCAGATTTCCATCGAATTTGGCGTCGTCAGCGTGTTGTCGACCAACGGAATCATCCGCAACTCGCGCGGATTGGACGCATCCACCACCCAGCCTGTCATGCTGCGGTCAGGCGACTGCAGCACCGCCACGTACTGCGTTTCCACGGTGTTGATCGTCGGCCGCAGCACCAACGCCGCAGCCAGCAATGCGGCAAGCGCAAAACCCGCGGCGCCGGTCCAGCGCCACACACTCAAGCGCGACCAGAACCCAGCCGGCTGCGCGCCCCGCGTGTCATCCCGGTGCGAAAACGCTGGCAGGCGCTGCTCGATCCGACTCCACAATGTCGCCGGCGTCTGCGCGGGCTGGGCCACCAGGTTCAGGCTGAACAGTCGGTCTTGCCACTCGTACACCTCGCGGCGAACCTTGAAGTTGCTGGCCATCTCGCGTTCGAACGCATCGCGTTCTTCGCCACGCAAGGTACCGAGCACATACTCGCCCGCGGTCGCGCTCAGTTCGTCATCGTCCTGGAAATTCATGACATGCATTCCTTGAGCGCGGTCAGTCCCCGCCGTATCCATGACTTGATCGTGCCGAGCGGCGTGTGGAGCGTCTCGGCAATCTGCTCATGCGAATAGCCATCCACAAATGCCAGCATGATTGACTGCTGCCGTTTTTCATCAAGATGCTTCATGCATTCGGCAAACGCATCGGTATCCAATCCTTCCTGCTCCACTGGCTGCTGCTGATCGGCCAGGTAATGCAGCGTCTCGTCTTCCGTAACGTCCATCCGCGCGTCCTTGCGGATCTCGTTCAGCGCCCGATATCGCACTACGCTGTATATCCAGCCACGGCCCGATCCCAAGCTCGGATCGAAGGTCGACGCCTTCTCCCAGATCTGCAGAAAAGCGTCCTGCAGTACCTCTTCCGCCAATTCGCGGCGCCGGACCAGGCGCGTCGCTACTCCCAGTAGCCGCCGCGATTCGCGCATGTAGATCGCACGCAAGGCAAACCGCTCGCCCCGGGCACAGGCGGCCAGGGCAGATTCGTAGTCGAAATCGATGTCGCTGTTGGCGCTAGGTGGCATGGAGGAGGTCGCTTGTTGACTGCGTTTGCAAGAGTCGCCGTCACTGTACCGGTGGCCGAGCGCCTAGTGAAGAGCCCGGTGGCCCTTGTTACGACTCAGCGCAGTCCCGCCGTCGAACCCACCAGCCACAGCAGCGCAGGCGCCAGCGCCAGGAAACTGAGCGTCGACACCAGCACCGCCCCCGCAGCCGCATCGCCCATGTCGGTGTAGCGGCGGGCATACATATAGCTCACCGCTGCACAAGGCATGGCCATCTGCAGCGCCAGAATGTTCGAGAACTCTTCCGGCAGACCGATCAACCATCCCGCGGCATATCCCGCCGCCAATCCAAGCAGCAATCGCATCGTGCCCACGATGGACCCAATTCGCAACCCGGCCGCAGGAATGACAGCCAACGCATGACCCAGGCTGAGCAACATCAGCGGCACCGTCAGACTACCCAACAGCTTTGTCGACTCGATGATCCAGTCAGGCGGCACCCATGCAAATAGCCGGCACAGCGCAGCCGATACCGATGCAATCAGGATAGGGCTCTTCCACGGTGCCGCAATCCCCTGCGTGTTGGGCAGAAAGCGAACCCCGATCGTGTGCTGAATGAACGAGCACACCGCAAAGAATGCAATCGCAGTCGAAAGACCGGCATCGCCGAACGCCAGGTATGAGATAGGTAAGCCCAGATTGCCCGCATTGGGAAAGGTCGCCGTCTGCAGCAACTTGCGCACGGGCTGACCCGTTGCCTTCAAGGCCACCGCACAAGCCACGGCACACAGCCCCAAGGCCAATGCCGTCGCCCCTGCCACATTGGCCAGTACTTCATTCGACAGCTTTGCCGTAACCAGCGTACTGAAAACCAGCGCCGGTGTTGATACCGACGTCGCGAGCACGGTAATGAACTGCGCCGCGAACGGATAGTTCTTCTTGCCCCAGACCACCCCCACGCCCACGCACACCACCAAGGGGGCGAGCACTGACAGCATCGAGAAATAGAAATGAAGGACCGCACCCATCATGCGGCTCGCGCAACACGGGCGAGGGTCAGGGCGGATCTGAAGTACGGCAGGGAAGGCATCGTTGCAGACTGGATAGACACGGGGGAGGGCGGTCGGCAAGCGATTCGCGTCGGCAAGGATAACGCGAACCCTTGCCGAGGAAACAGGTGAGTGGGCCTAAGCCGTTGTTCTCAAGCAGCATTCATGCCCGAGCACTCCGGCCGTAGTGAGCATTCAGGTCGCGTTCGACGCTTTCGTGACGACAACTGACGACCAAGCAGACATTGTGGCGTTGCTTGCTCTGATGCCAGGCAGCTATTTCGTGCCAGCCTTGGCTGCATAAGAGAACGCAGGCATCGCCTTGACCAGATCCTTGGTCGCGCCAGGCAACACCAGCCGCCCCTGCTGCTCGCGGATCTTGGTCGCTTCAATCGCCACATCGTGCTTGCCCACACCAATGAAGCCGCCGGCTGACACGATCAGGTAAGACACGCTTTTGGCTGGATCAATGATCAGGTCTTCGACTTTCCCTAGTCGCTCGCCGCCTTCGTTGTAGACCGGCTTGCCAAGCAAGCTTTTCTTGACGCTCCATCCCGGCGCGGGCTGATCAAGATCGGCGAACGCTTTCCCCAGCGACATCGACCCCGCGACTTGGGCATGCGATGCAGGTGGCAAACACGCCATGACAAGCAGACCAGCGGTGAGCATGGCAACGAGCGCGAAGGGGGCTGCTGCCTGGGAAGCGACAGCCGTCGATGCAGTGAGGATGGAAGGAGTGCGCATGAGTGAAATGACGTGAACAGGACCGTCTTCTTATAGCACTGGCGTGTTAGCGTCCTAGCCCCAGGAATCATTGCAGGTGTTACGGGTGTCACCGAAACGACAGCGTCCGGGACATCTTCAATCGCCGATGGGGACAATAGATAACATCTGGCTTATCAATAATAGATAAGCGGGCCCTTATCTATTCGCGGCGGCTGGACTGCGAGCAGGGTCGCGGCTCTCTGGCTCGCTGCAGCCGCAATGGTCTTGCCACGCGACTCGCGGCATCGAAGCATCGTTGCTGAACAAGTCATTTCGCTAGGACATTTCCAGGCATTGGGGCGCGCCGTGCGGTTTTGCGTCGCTACACTTGAACCTATGTACACAGCATCTTTGCGTCCTCTTCGGTATCTGCAATTGGTGGTGGCGCACGGGTCTTTCCGCGCCGCGGGCCTTGCTGCGGGTATTAGCCAGCCAGCAATCAGCCAGGCGATGCAAAGGCTCGAGCGCGAGTGGTGCATTCCGCTGTTCGAAAAGGAAGGGCGCCGAAAGCGCCCGACGGCGCAGGCGCTACGTGTCCTGGATCGATTGGCCGAAATCGGTAACGCTCTCGAATCGCTGGCCACGCAGCCGGCCGACGACTGCGCAGAGCGCGCAACGGCCACGGCCCCTTCAACGTCTACGCTGACCGTTGGAATGGCGCCAGCAGCGGCCGCGCTGTATGGGCCCGTCATTGAGGAGATATGGCGAAGCCATCATCCCGAAGGCAAGTTGCAGGTCATCAATAGCCATTCGGAAGACATGTTGGCTGCGTTGGATCGGTCGGAAATTGATCTGGTCATCGCGCCGCAGTCTTCCAGCCGCCCATCGGCGGGGCGGGCCACACAATCGTTGCATGCAGCCACGCCCGTGTTGTGTGCTCGCGCGGGTCATCCCCTGACTCGCGCGACGTCGCTGGCGCAGGTCGTTGGGGCGGGGTGGGCCGTGGAAAGCGACGATGGCGCAGGCGCAACGGTCATTCGCGAGGCGCTACGGGCTCGGCGTCTCCCCTTGCCGGGCGTTCGTGTGGAATGCAGTGACTACCCCGCCTTGTTCGACGTCGTCGCGCGCAGCGATCTTCTGTGCGTGGTTCCGCATCCGGTGCTCCTTCCCTGCGATGATCCGCCGCGCATTGTGCCGCTGCGCATTCAGGATCCGTTGCCCCACTATGACGTATCCGTTTCCTGGCAAGTGCTGCCGCGACGCAAGGTGGCCGCGGCGGTGATGGCGATCATCCGGGTACTGACAGCCTTGCCGTCGCACATGCATTGACACCCGTCCTTAGCTTGCGCGCGGCCTGTTTGGCTGCGGACCACGGCACGTTCGACCTGGTCGTGTTATCGATACCGACATCGACGTCGGTGGAATACGCGACGCCCTTTTGCGCCTCGAAGGCGGCCAGCCTGTCAGTAAGTGCGGCATGGACGAGGGTGTATGCGTCGCTGCCCAGCAACAGCCTTTTTGGCGCGGGCGACTGCGTGGCGGACGTGATCATGGCAGCGGCCATCTTGCCGGCATCTCCTGGCGTGGGAAATGCACCCGCCGCGAGCATGCGGCGCGTCTCGCCGACGGTGGTTGCGTCGTAAGCCTCCAATGCAGGCGCGCTTACCAAGCCGGTCGAACCAAAGCTAGTGAGCGCGCTGCCCGGTTCGACCAGCGTTGTCTCGATATTGAAGGGTGCGACTTCCTGGGCGAGCGATTCGTAAAAGCCTTCTATTGCCCACTTACTGGCGTGATACAGGCTGAGCGCAGGAAAGGCGATGTGACCGCCCATCGAAGACAACTGCATGAGCCGGCCCCCGCCTTGTTTTCGCAAATGCGGCAGCGCTGCCCGCGCCAGTCGGATTGAGCCAAGCACGTTGGTGTCAAGCTGTTGGCGGATCTGTGCGTCCGTCACTTCTTCGGCTGCGCCGAGCAGTCCGTAGCCCGCGTTGCTGATGATGACGTCAATACGGCCAAGAGTGGCGAACGCCGTGTCGACAACACGTCGGATGGCGTCGCCGTCGGTTACGTCGAGTGCCTCCACGTGGAGACGATCGCCATATTGCGCTTTCAGATCGTTGAGGGCGTCCACCTTTCGCAGGGTGGCGACCACGTGGTCGCCGCGAGCCAGGATCTGTTCCGTCAATGCACGGCCGAACCCGCTGGAGGTGCCGGTGATCAACCAGTTGCGAGTGGGTGCAGGAGCCGAAGGTGCTGGGTGAGTGGCGAGCGTGTGTTGATGGTTCATTGGAGAACTCCTAGTTGTCAGGGTTCTCATGCTAGGCGCGGTCACTATGAAGATATAGACTGCAAATCGCAATGCGCTTTGTTCCGCCGGTTCACAATCGAACTTCAATAGCGTTGGCGCTGGCTTGCACGGGCCTTTGTGCTCCCCGATTCAGTCGTCTCCCAGGACTTTCAGCATGACATCCATCGATGCCCTCGACGGCGTGACCCTTTTCCTGGCGGTAGCGGAAGCGCGCAGCTTCACCGGGGCGGCAATTCGCCTTGGTGTGACACCGACCGCAGTGAGCAAGGCGGTGCGTGTGATGGAGGCGCGGCATGGGGTCGTGCTGTTTCAGCGCACGACACGCCGGGTTGCCCTGACTGAAGCAGGCGCGGCGTTGTGGTTGCGTCTGCGGCCGGCGGCGGCTGAAATCGGTGACGCATTGGCCGCTTTGGGGACCTATCGCGATCGGCCAACCGGTACGTTGCGCCTGACGGTGCCGATGATGGCGCGCCGCTTTATAACGCCGCTGATTGCCGAGTATGCGCGCGCATATCCAGACGTGACGGTTGAGGTGTCGCTCGATGATGCGATCGTCGATCTGGTCGAAGGGGGCTTTGATGCAGGCGTGCGACTTGGCGAGTCTATTGAAAAGGATATGGTCGCCGTGGCGCTGACGCCGGAGATCCAATGGTCGATCGTTGGCACCCCGGCGTATTTTGCGCAGGCGGGTCGGCCGCGCAAGCCTGAAGATCTGGTCGCCCATACGGCTGTGCGTTATCGCTTTCCGGGGTCTGGGGCGGTGCATCGTTGGGGATTTCGCCGCGGCAACCGGGCGTTCGTGGTGGATGTGGGCGGGAAGGTGATCGTGGATGACCGTCAGCTGCTGGTGGATCTGGCGGCTCAAGGTCTTGGTCTGGCCTTTGCATCGCACGTCGAGGTACGAGACCGTGTCGACGCTGGCGTTCTGGAGTCGGTCCTCGATACTTTCATACCGAGCGATGCCGGAATGTATCTGTGCTTTCCGGCACGATCGCAAAGTCAGCTGAAGCTGCGTGCCTTCATCGACCTGGCGCGAGAAGTGACCGGGCGGCCTGACTATGTTGCCCTGTGCACGGCCGGTGCAGCGCTGGCGTCCTCATCATGAGCGACGCAATCGGACCTGTCGTGCGTGCCCTGGACGTTCTGTGTGCCATGAATCACGAGCCGCAGAGCACCTTGCTCAGCCTGCATCACGCAACGGGCCTGCCCAAATCGACGCTGCATCGTTTGCTGGCGACGCTTCGGCGCGAGGGATATGTGCGCCTCGACGTCGTCCGAGGTCGATATACGCTGACCGCCAAGGTGCGTGAACTAAGCGAGGGCTATAGCGAACAGGAGGGCGTGGTCGATATCGCCGCGCCCGTGCTGCGCAGCATCACCCGCAGCACGGGGTTGCCGTTGGCGATTGGCGTGCTTGACCATGGCCGTATCGTCGTACGGTATAGCAGCATGCCTTACAGCCCGATCGGGTCGGAGCACAGCACCATCGGGCATGCCCACGATCTGCTTCGGTCGGGCATGGGGCAGGCGTTTCTGGGATGGTGCAGCGAGACGCAACGGAACCGGCTGATGCAGCGGCTCCTGCTCGATGCATCGGACATCGATGGCGATGCGTTGCTTGAGGTGCAGTTGCGCGAGGCCATGGCGGCAACCCGTGCGCGAGGGTATGGCTTCAGGCCGGCAGATGGGCGCGGCGCCAGTGCGACTTTGGCGCTCCCCGTGCTGACCGACGGGGAGGTGGTGGCCGTGCTGTCGCTGACCACATTCGGCGCGTTGCTGGTGCACGACGGGTTGAAGGAGTGCCTGGCGGTGTTGGAACGGTGTCGGGAGGAAGTCATGCAACGCCTTGCACCGCAAGGCGATGCTGCGGTGGACCCGGCTTGTTCCGTGCCACGGAATGCGGATCCGTAACGGTTTGCGGGCAGGCGGGGGTTGGCTACGCTAATCCTCCGAGTGCGGCCGCGGCCCGACTCGATTCAACCGGGTTGCACGCCCGCACGAACGCACGCCACCTACCGAGACCCGCATGAAACTCGCCAGCTTCGCCTTGAACGACACGCCCGACGTGGCGCGCCTTGCCTTCGTCATCGACGACACGACATGGTTCCCGTTGACGGAAGCATGCCAGACCGCTGGCACGACGCTCCCGTTGATTCCCTTGACCATCCACCATGCCATCGAGGCCGGGCCCGATGTCTGGCATGAGCTTGCCCGCATCGCGGAGTCGTTGGCCTCGTTGTGGTCGTCCCGCTCGTTGACAACGTCCACGAAACTGACGCCGTTGGATCTTGGTGCGCTGACCGTTCTTCCTGCGGTGCAGACGCCTTCCAAGCTCGCTTGCCTGGCGCTGAACAACAGCGCGAATGTCGACCGTATCGTCAGAGGGCCGTCTCATCCCGCAGTCTTTACCAAGCCCCTGACTGCGCTGGTGGGGCACGGTAGTCCGATCCGTCTCAAGCCGCATTACGGGCGGGTGCATCCTGAGCCGGAACTGGCGGTCATCATCGGCAAACGGGCCACCGACATTGCTGCCGCCGATGCGTATGACCATGTGTTCGGCTACACCATTCATAACGATCTGA
Organism: Pigmentiphaga litoralis; assembly: GCF_048632615.1. Classification (GTDB taxonomy): domain Bacteria; phylum Pseudomonadota; class Gammaproteobacteria; order Burkholderiales; family Burkholderiaceae_B; genus Pigmentiphaga; species Pigmentiphaga litoralis_B. The sequence continues at coordinate 2,511,279 of NZ_CP184479.1, read as the reverse complement.
CGTCGCCCACCATGCGGGACGAAGACAGCTTCCACTATCGGGCCATTCACCCGGCTGCGGAAGGCGACGGCGAGGGCATCCGCTATGTCGAGAGTCATGTTTCCTACAGCGGTCGCTACAAGGGGTCGGACACGTTCTCTGCGCTGGGTCCCTGGATCGTCACGAAGGACGAGATCTCCGATCCGCACAGCCTGGATATCTCATGCCATGTGCGGGATGAGTGTTTTGCCAGCGACAACACCGTCAATCTTTTTCACAAGGTGCCCGAGGTGCTGGCATTCCTGTCCGGCTACATGACGCTGCTGGCGGGTGATGTGGTGTCCATGGGGACTGCGCTGGCGTCAGGGGGCAAGCCAGGCAGGGCGGTGCAGAACGCGGACTTGAACAAGATGGGCGGGCCGGTCAGCGTGACGATCGAACGGATCGGCACCTTGAGCAACCCTGTAAGCCGCGGCCGCGGCGCTTAGCTTGCGCGCAGGGTGGCGAGCTTGGCGCCAAAGCCCAGGAATACAACGCCGGTGATTCCTTTCAGCCATCGTTGAAAGCTGGGTTTGCGTGCGGCGTTGGCAACGCGGCCGAGCAGCAGCACCAGCAAGCCGCACCAGATGGCGTTGAGCAGGGCGTGGATCGATACCAGGGTAAGGGTCGAGGCAATGGCCATGTGTCCTTCCGCGCCATGTGGAACGAATTGCGGGAACACTGCAAGGTAGAACATGGAAACCTTGGGGTTGAGCACGTTGGTCACGAAGCCTTCGGCAAATGCGCGGGGTAGGCGGCGTGGCCGGGCCGTGGGCGCTTCGCTGGGGAGTGCGACGTCGCCGCGGCAGGCACTGACCAACGCCTTGATACCGATCCAGCAGAGGTAGCACGCACCTGCCATTTTGACGAGGAAGAAGACGTGCGCCGACTGCGCAAGGATCAGCGAGATGCCAAGGATGGACAGTGCGCCGTGCAGATAGAACGCGGCGACGAAGCCCGCAATGTTGGCGAAGCCGGCGATGCGTCCGGAGGCCGGTACGGTCTTTGTGACCAGCACGCTGTTGGGGCCGGGCGACATCACCAGAAGGGCGGCCACGGAAGCGAATGAAAGCAGTTCGGCAAGGGGCATGACACCATCCAGGGTGGGAGCCGGGACGCTGGCCCGGAGCAGGTTGCTGAGCGTAGCCTACATTTGGCGCGGTCCGCCATGCGTCAGCGCGGTTGCTGGCCAGGCTGGTGGTATTGCACCGCCTCGCTCAGATGCACGGCGCTGATCTTGCGCGCACCTGCCAGGTCAGCAACGGTCCGCGCCACCCTGAGTACCCGATGGGCGGAGCGCGCCGACCAGTTCTGGTGGATCATCGATTCCTTCCACAGTTCGCGTGCGGCGGAGTCGGTGGCGCAGTGGCGGTCGGTGCCATTGGTGTCCAGCGTGGCATTGCTGCCACCCTGCCGCTTTTCCTGGATGGCCAGGGCAGCAGCGACGCGCACTGCGACGCTGGCGCTGCGCTCGCCGGCGGAGGCGTCGACCCATTTTGCGCCGAGTGAGGGCACCTCGACCTGCATGTCGATGCGGTCCAGGATCGGACCGGAAATGCGATTGCGATAGGCAACGACCTGTTCGGGCGTGCACTGGCATTTGCGGGTGGCGTGACCGTGCCAGCCGCAACGGCAGGGGTTCATGGCGGCGATGAACTGGAAGCGCGCGGGGTATTCGGTGCGATGCCGTGCCCGGGCGATGGCGACCTTGCCGGTTTCCAGGGGTTCGCGCAGGGCTTCGAGCGCCTGGCGATTGAATTCGGGAAGTTCATCCAGGAACAGCACGCCATGGTGCGCCAGGCTGATTTCGCCGGGCTGGGGACGCGAGCCGCCGCCGACGAGGGCGACCGAGGTGGTGGAATGATGGGGTGACCGGAAGGGACGTACGCCGTAAGGCGGCGCCTGGGTGCGCGAGAGGCTGGCCAGCGCGGCGGCTTCGAGTGCGATGTGGCCCGCCAAGGGCGGCAGCAGCCCGCCCAGCCGCTGCGCCAGCATGCTCTTGCCGGTGCCGGGCGCACCAACGAGCAGCAGGCTGTGACCGCCAGCGGCGGCAATTTCCAGGGCGCGGCAGGCGGCGGTCTGGCCGCGGACGTCGGAGAGGCAGGGGGCGGGGGCGCCTTGTCGACGTGCGCGGGTTTTGCACGTGGCAGTACGGCGGTCCGGGCCAGGTGGGCGACGACGTCGGCGAGTGTCGCGGCGCCGACGACGTGCAGGTCGGGCACTCGGGCGGCTTCGGCGGCGCTGGCCGCGGGCATGATCAGTTCGGCATCGGGCTGGCGTCGGGCGACCGCAAGCGCGATGGCCAGTGCGCCGGCGATCGCGACCAATGCGCCCGTCAAGGACAGTTCGCCTGCCATCACCAGTCGCGACAGGCTGGACGCCTTGGCCGCGGCGCGGCGCCCGGGCGCCAGTTCGGGCAGGCCGATCTGGCCCGAGGCGAGCAATACGCCGATGGCAATGGGCAGGTCGAAGCGGCCGGATTCTTTCGGCAGGTCGGCCGGGGCGAGGTTGACGATGAGGCGGCCCGCTGGAAACTCGAAGCCGGCGTTGGCAATGGCGGCTCGCACCCGTTCCCGGCTTTCGCGCACTTCGGTATCGGCCAGCCCCACTACGTTGAAGGCAGGCAGCCCGGCTGCAAGATGAACCTCGACCCGCACGGCGGGTGCATCGAGGCCGGCGAGCGCGCAACTGGCAATAACGGAGAGTGTCATGGGGATCCCGAAGCAAATGCGTGAACAGAACTGGTGAGCAGGAGCGGCCCAGTATGGCGGGTCACCGGCAGCTTGTGGGCCCGACCGGGACACATCTGTCCAAGGCTATTTTTGCCCTGCTTGGTTGCTGCCTTGCATGACCGCAACGGACGTAATCGTGTTTATCGGCGTTGGCATGGGAGACCCGGGTCACCGTACAGTCGATACGTGGTGTGTCACTTGGAGGACGATGTGAGGTTCATGGATTTCAATTCGTGGCATGGCGTGTTTTCCACCGTGCTGGGCCTGGCGGTCATCACGCTGATCGGCGTGGGTATCCGTGTGCTGTTGATGCAGACGGTGCAGCAGCGGCGGGAGCGCATTAATCGGCAGATCAACGAGCGGCTGAAGACCCTCATTGCGGCGTATCGCACGTTGGGGGGATCGTTCACGGGGCGGCTGTCGGTGGACCCGACGCACCTGCGCGACATCCGGATGGCGGCCGCGCCGGCATCACGTAACGAGGACGCGCGGGTCGCCCAATCCGCCGGTGAGGTCGCCGCGGAATCCTCCGGGAATGCGGCTTCGGTGGCTCTTCCGGAACCGTCGCATGGGGCGGCCGATGACGCCGCCGAAGGTGCCGCAGGTAGCGCCGCGCAGGAACCGGCGCCTTACAGCTCCGAACGGTCGCGCCGCACGCGAGATGCCGTCGAGGCGGCGCTGTCCGACATCATGCTGCTGGGCACCGTGGACCAGGTGCGCATGGCCGCCAAGGCGGCGAGTGAACTGGCGTCCGGCCAGCCGATCCACACCGCGGAGCTGGTAGTGTCGTTGCGGGACTTCGTTCGCTCCGCACTGGACCTGGGCCCCATTCCCGATGACGTCGTCATTCCCTTCCAGGGCCCGACGCGCGTGCAGGCTGGCGGCGCTGGCCGCGCCAAAGGCGAGGGCGGTGGCGGAGGAAATCGGGGCGGCGGGGGCGGCGGTGGTGCCGGTGCGGGCGGCGGCGGGGCAGGCCTCGGCATGGGCCTGGGCATGAGCCGCCACGATTCCGACGCCAGTGCGTGATGTCACTCGTGCCTGATGCCCTCGTACCTAATGCCCTCGTACCTAATGCCGCTCGTGCCCGAGCTCATCCCTACCCGGGTCATGCTGCGGACAGGTCCACGCGCCTGGGCACGGCATGTCCGTCCCGTGGTTTGCCATTGCGTCATGCCCCGGCAACCGTCGCCCTCCCGGCTCATTCACTTCGTCCCTTTGCCCGCCATGGCGCCACAGGCTTGAACGCCTTTCGAAGCACGTCGATGAACAACGACGCGCGGCGGGAGGCGACGCGCGATTGCGGGACCAGGGCCACGACGTCGGCGTCCGGCATCCGGTACTTGGGCAAGACCTGCACCAGCCTGCCTGCCGCCAGATCCGCCGCGACGTCCCACTCGGACCGCGCCATGATCCCCTTGCCAGCGGCGCACCATGCGCGGATGACGCTGCCGTCGTTGCTTTCCATGGCGGCATGGACACGCACCGTGTGGGTCGGGCGGGCGCCGCGGCGAGCGGCCTTGTCGGTGAAGCGCCAGAGCGAGACGTCTTCGCTGTTTTCTCGCAGCACGAGGCAGCTGTGGTCCGCAAGGTCGGCTGGCACCGCGGGCGGGGTGACGCGCGACAGGTAGCGCGGGGCGGCGCAGACGATCCGGCGATTGGGAGCAATGGGGTGAGCGATCCAACGTGAGTCGGGCAGGTCGCCGATGCTGACCAGGACGTCGAACGCGTCGCGGCCGTGGGGCGCTTGCTGTGCCTGGTCGAAGTTGTCGGACAGCACCAGTTGCACTTCGACGCCCGGGTGCGCGTTGTGGAAGTCGGCAAGCAGCGGCGCAAGGTAGCGTCGCCCGAAGCCCAACGGGCCGTGCACCTTGAGCTTGCCCGCGACGACCTGGGTGCGTTCGTGCAGCGCCTCTTCCAGACGCCGCATCTGGTCGAGCACGCCCGACGCATGTTGCGCGAGCAGATGCCCTTCGTGAGTGAGTTGCAGTCGGCGCGTCGTGCGCTGGACGAGGCGCACACCGACGCGCGCTTCGAGCTGGTGCAGCCGTTTCGTGATCGCGGGTGGGGTGACGTTGGTCTCGCGCGCCAGGGCGGCGAGGCTGCCAAGCCGATCCAGGCTCAGAACAAACCGCAGGTCGTCGATATCGAGTGTCATGTGCTAAGCGTGAGAGACGTCGGGCCGCGAGGGGTGACTGCCGTCACCGATTATTTACCTATTGGTAAATGGACAAGTAACGCAGTATTAACCGCAGGGCAGCGCCGCTTGCCTACACTTTCTTTACCGTCCGACCCGCTTTCCATGGAATTGATCATGCAATTGCACGACCTCGAAACACCTGCCCTCGTTCTTGACCGGACCAAGGTCGATCGCAATATCGCCCGCCTGCGCGACCGGCTGGCCGGCCTGGGCGTGACCCTGCGCCCGCACGTCAAGACCAACAAATCCGCCGACGTGGCGCGGCGCATCGGCGAGCCCGGCACGCCCATCACGGTGTCCACCCTGAAGGAAGCCGAGTACTTCCTGACGCACGGATGGACCGACATCCTGTACGCCGTCGGCATTGCAACGAACAAGTTCGCTCACGTGCAGCGGTTGATGCAGCAGGGCGCGCAGATGACGGTGATCCTGGACAACGTCGCCAGCGCGCAGGCTTTGGCCGCCTTCTGCCAGGCCCAGGATCTGACCCTGCCAGTGTTGATCGAAATCGATTGCGATGGACATCGATCCGGGCTGGTGCCGGCCGCACCGGAACTGCTGGACGTGGCCGCGCAGCTGTTCCGCTCGAAGGAGGATGGCGGGGCCTGGGTGGCCGGCGTGATGACCCACGCGGGCGCATCGTACGACTGCGATTCCATTGCCGCCATCGAGGCGATGGCGGAGCAGGAACGCGCTGGCGCGGTGCATGCCGCCCAGCGCCTGCGCAATGCGGGTTATGCCGCGCCGGTGGTCAGCGTGGGCAGTTCACCCACGGCGCACTTTGCAAAGGCGTTCGATGGCGTGACCGAAGTGCGCGCCGGGGTGTTCGTGTTCTTTGATCTGGTGATGAACGGCATCCAGGTCTGCACGATGGACGACATTGCGCTGTCGGTGCTGTGTACGGTGATCGGCCATCAGAAAGAGAAGGGCTGGATCATTACCGATGGCGGCTGGATGGCCCTGTCGCGGGACCGTGGCACGGTAAAGCAGAAAGTCGACCAAGGCTACGGCGTGGTCTGCGACGTGGACGGCCAGCCCATGCCGGACCTGATCGTGGCCCAGGCAAATCAGGAGCATGGCGTGCTGGCCCATCGTAGTGGCGATCCCGCTGCGACGCCGATGCTGCCGGTGGGCACCCTGCTGCGCATCCTGCCGAACCACGCCTGCGCCACCGCCGCGCAGCATCCGGCGTATCAGGTGGTCGCTGGTGGCCAGGACGTCGAAGCCACCTGGCCACGCTTCAGCGGCTGGTAGGCGAACAACCGCCTGCTACCGCGCCCCCGGCAACGGCAGCCGGCTGGAAAATTTCACTTCCCGCAGCGACAGGCTGGTGCGGATCGTTGCCACGTTCGGCAGCGATCGCAGCACGGTGTCGATGAAGTCGCGCACGGAATCCAGGTCTTCGGCCACCACGGTCATGACGAAGTCGGCTTCCCCCGTCACGCGGTGGCAGGTCAGAACTTCTTCCGAATTGTCGACCAGCTTTTCGAGGCTGGCAAAAGCCTCCGCCGTATGCGGCGAAAAGTTCAGGCTGATGAAGGCCAGTTCCCCCAATCCCAGTTTGCGGCGATCCAGCATGGCCTGGTAGCTCTGGATATAGCCTTCGCTTTCCAGCTTGCGCAGCCGGTGCCAGCAGGGCGTCTCGCTCAATGCCACGCGCTGCGCCAGTTTGGCGTTGGACAGCCTTCCGTCGTCCTGCAGATGCCGCAGGATCTGGACGTCGGTTTCGTCCAAGGTTTCGGATGGGGCGTTCTTTTTCATATCAAACTAATAAAAGAAGATTCTTCTGCCGATTATCGTTTTTCTCTATGAAAAAGCAAGGTTATTTCAGTGCATTTGCAAGATACTACTCGTCGAAGCACCACCTAAAACCAGGAGCGACTCATGGGTCGGCAGGAAGACAACAAGCAGAAAGTGGCGATCATCGGTTCGGGCAATATCGGCACCGACCTGATGATCAAGATCTTGCGGCACGGCAAGTATCTGGAGATGGGCGCGATGGTCGGGATCGATCCCGCGTCCGACGGCCTCGCCCGCGCCGAGCGCATGGGCGTGCCGATCACGGCTGGCGGCATCGACGGCCTGCTGGCCATGCCCAACTTCGACGAGATCCGCATCGTGTTCGATGCGACGTCGGCCGGCGCCCACAAGCGCCACAATGAATTGCTGCAGGCCAAGGGTGTGCAGGTGATCGACCTGACGCCCGCGGCCATCGGCCCCTATGTGATCCCGGCGATCAACCTGGATGAACACCTGGACGCCCCCAACATCAATATGGTCACGTGCGGCGGTCAGGCCACGATCCCGATGGTGGCCGCGGTGTCGCGGGTCGCCAAGGTGCATTACGCCGAGATCATCGCCTCGATCGCCAGCAAGTCGGCCGGCCCGGGCACGCGTGCGAACATCGACGAGTTCACCGAAACCACGTCCAAGGCCATTGAAGTGATCGGCGGCGCCGCGCGCGGCAAGGCCATCATCGTGCTGAATCCTGCCGAACCGCCGCTGATCATGCGCGACACCGTCTTCACCTTGTCCGAAGTCGCCAACCGCGCGGCCATTGAAGACAGCATTGCGCAGATGGCAGAGGCCGTGCAGCAGTACGTGCCCGGCTACCGCCTGAAGCAGCGCGTGCAGTTCGACGAATATGGCGCGGACAACCCGCTGAACGTGCCGGGTCTGGGCAAGCTGACCGGCTTGAAGACGTCCGTCTTCCTGGAAGTCGAAGGCGCCGCCCACTACCTGCCCGCGTATGCCGGCAACCTGGACATCATGACCTCGGCCGCGCTGGCGTGCGCCGAGCGGTTTGCGCAAACCCGCCTTGTGGCGCAGGCCTAAGGAACGACCATGACACCGAACAAGAAACTCTATATCTCCGACGTGACGCTGCGCGACGGCAGCCACGCGATCCGCCATCAGTACAGCATCCAGAACGTCAAGGACATTGCCAAGGCGCTGGACGAAGCCAAGGTCGACAGCATCGAAGTCGCGCATGGCGACGGCCTGTCGGGCTCCAGCTTCAACTACGGCTTTGGCGCCCATACCGATCTGGAATGGATCGAGGCTGTGGCTGAAACGGTCACGCACGCCAAGGTCGCCACGCTGCTGCTGCCGGGCGTCGGCACCGTGCACGACCTGCGCCAGGCGTACGACGCCGGCGCGCGGGTCGTTCGGGTCGCGACCCATTGCACCGAAGCCGACGTGTCCAAGCAGCACATCGGCTATGCCCGCGAACTGGGCATGGACACCGTGGGTTTCCTGATGATGAGCCACATGACGTCGGCCTCGGCCCTGGCCAAGCAGGCCAAGTTGATGGAAGACTACGGCGCGACCACGGTGTATGTGGTCGATTCGGGCGGCGCATTGAACATGAATGACGTGCGTGACCGTTTCCGTGCCTTCAAGGACATCCTGAAGCCGGAAACCACGACGGGCATGCACGCCCACCACAACCTGAGCCTGGGTGTGGCCAACTCGATCGTCGCGGTCGAAGAAGGCTGCGACCGGGTCGATGCCAGTCTGGCCGGCATGGGCGCGGGCGCGGGCAACGCGCCGCTGGAAGTGTTCATTGCCGCCGCGGAACGCATGGGCTGGAACCACGGCTGCGACCTGCTCAAGCTGATGGATGCCGCCGATGACATCGTGCGTCCGTTGCAGGACCGTCCGGTGCGTGTCGACCGTGAAACGCTGGCGCTGGGGTATGCCGGGGTGTATTCAAGCTTCCTGCGTCATGCCGAAGCGGCCGCGTCCAAGTACGACCTGAAGACGGTCGATATCCTGGTCGAACTGGGCAAGCGCAAGATGGTGGGCGGCCAGGAAGACATGATCGTCGACGTGGCGCTGGACCTGCTCAAGAAATAAGCAGATCAGGGCCGGCCGGAGGGCAGACGGAGAAAAGGGCGGGTATCGCAAGATACCTGCCCTTTTTGTTGGCCTCGGCCGGCGGCACGCCCCGTACCGGGGCATGCACGTGCGGTGTCAGCCTACAGCGGCGCGGATGAAATGCCCGGAGGAGCCACCGGCGCAGCCGCAGCAGGAGCCGCCGGCGATTCCAGCGCCGCCAGCCGCGATTCCATCGCCTTCACCTGCAATTCCAATGCGTCGACCTTGATGCGCGTGCGCGCCAGCAGTTCGGTCTGGATGTCGAATTCCTCTCGCGTGACAAGGTCCAGCTTGCTGAATGCCTGGCCCATCATGCCCTTGACGTTGCGCTCGATGTCGGCGGCGGGGCTGCGGGCAATCAGGTCGGAAATGTTCTTTTGCAGGTCTTCGAACCATGCGGTGCGGTTGATCATGTTGCGTGTCCTTTATCGAGCTCCCTGGCAGGAGTGTAGTCCGCCGATCGTCGGGGCGCTCGGATGGGTTGCAAGGGGGTGTGAATGTGGAGCTGCATCGAGTTGGTGCGCGACGACGCGGCGCGTACACGCACGCACCAATCTGGTACGGCGGGAACGCGCTTTTGGTGCGCCCACCCGGGGCTCAACCTGGCACGGGAAATGCTCTGTAACACCCGGAGGCTGTCCTGTTACGACGCCGTCGACAACCCTGACTCGGAACGCACTATGAAAAAAACATTGATCGCCGCCGCCCTGGCTTTGTGTGCTTCGTCCTCGGCCATGGCGCAGACCGCCGTTGTTGCCGCGACGCCGGACTACACCTTCACCGGCAATGCCGGGCTTTTCAGTGACTACCGTTTCCGTGGATTCAGCCAGACCAACATGCGTCCGGCGTTCCAGGGCGGCTTCGACTTCGCGCACAGCTCCGGCTTCTACCTGGGCAACTGGAACTCGAACGTCGCCAGCGAACTGTATTCGGGTGGCAACATCGAGATGGACTTCTACGGCGGCTATAAGTTCAAGACCGGCGATTTCTCCTGGGATATCGGGACCCTGTATTACTACTATCCGGGCTCGAACCTGGGTGGCCACACCATCGACAACACGGAAATCTACGGCGCCGCCGGTTGGGGTCCGTTCACCCTCAAGTATTCGCACGGTGTCTCGAACTTCTTCGGCACGCCGGGCAGCAAGAACAACTTCTACCTTGATGCAGCGGCCGTGTTCGACCTGGGCAACGGCTGGGGCGCGAACGCCCACGTCGGCTACCAGAAGTTGAAGAACGCAACCAAGTCGGATGGCAGCGAAATCAACGGCTACATCGACTACCGCGCGGGCGTGACCAAGGACCTGAACGGCTGGCTCGTGGGCGCGTCGCTGGTCACCACCAGCAAGAAGGATTGGTACCAGACCACCAAGGGCAAGGACGCCGGCCGTCTCGGTCTCGTCGTGAACCTGACCCGCGCTTTTTAATTGTCCGTGCGGCGCGTGTGCCGCACTTCCTGAACCGTTTCCCGTGGGGATCGTATGAAACTCATTACCGCAATCATCAAGCCGTTCAAGCTTGACGAAGTCCGGGAGGCCCTGTCCGCGATTGGCGTGCAAGGCATCACCGTGACAGAAATTAAGGGTTTTGGCCGTCAGAAAGGTCATACCGAGCTCTATCGCGGCGCTGAATACGTCGTCGACTTCCTGCCGAAGGTGAAAGTGGAAATCGCGCTTTCCGACGAGCTGGTGGAAAGCGCGCTGGAAGCCATCGAAAGTTCTGCCCGCACCGGCAAGATCGGTGACGGCAAGATCTTCGTGTTCCCGCTGGAGCAGGTCATTCGAATTCGTACCGGCGAAACCGGCAAAGACGCGCTTTGATAGGACCAAGGGATTTTTAAAATGAGAAAACATCTGGCAGTAGTGCTGGGCTTGCTTTCGCTGGGCGCCTTCATGTACGGCGCACCGGCGTTGGCAGCGCCTACCGTGAACAAGGGCGACGTCGCCTGGATGAGCGTTTCGACGCTGCTCGTCCTGATGATGGCGGTGCCCGGCCTGGCACTGTTCTACGGTGGTCTGGTCCGCAGCAAGAACATGTTGTCCGTCCTGATGCAGGTATTGGTCACGTTCTCGCTGATTGCCGTGCTGTGGTTCATCTATGGGTATTCGCTGGCGTTTACCGAAGGCAATGCCTTCTTCGGCGGGCTTGATCGCCTGTTCCTGAAAGGGGTGTTCGACAACGCCGCGGGCACGTTCTCGAATGGCGCCACGTTCAGCAAGGACGTCGCAATTCCAGAAATCACCTTCATCGCCTTCCAGGCGACGTTCGCGGGCATTACCTGCGCGCTGATCGTCGGCTCGTTCGCGGAACGCGCCAAGTTCTCGGCCGTGCTGCTGTTCATGGTGATCTGGTTCACGTTCGCGTACATCCCGGTTGCCCACATGGTCTGGTTCTGGCCTGGTCCGGATGCGTACACCGACGCGTCCAAGGTCGATGCACTGAACGCCACCGCCGGTCTGATCTGGCAGTGGGGCGCGCTGGACTTCGCGGGCGGCACCGTGGTGCACATCAACGCAGGGGTGGCCGGTCTGGTCGGCGCCTATGTGATCGGCAAGCGTCTGGGTTATGGCCGCGAAGCCATGCAGCCGCACAACCTGCCCATGACCATGATCGGCGCTTCGCTGCTGTGGGTGGGCTGGTTCGGTTTCAACGCTGGTTCGGCACTCGAAGCCAACAACTCCGCCGCGCTGGCCTTCATCAACACGTTCTCGGCCACGGCGTGCGCCGTCGTGCTGTGGACGCTGACCGAATGGGCCGTCAAGGGCAAGCCGTCGATGCTGGGCGCCGCGTCCGGCGCGGTGGCGGGTCTGGTGGCGATCACCCCGGCTGCCGGTAACGTCGGCCTGGTTGGCGCGATGGTCATCGGCGCACTCTCGGGCGTGGTCTGCTTCTGGGGCGTGACGGGTCTGAAGCGCATTCTGAAGGTCGACGACTCGCTGGACGTGTTCGGCGTGCACGGCGTGGGCGGCATCCTGGGCGCGCTGCTGACTGGCGTGTTCAACGCCCAGTCGCTGGGCGGCCCCGGCCTGGTCACTGACTGGGTGGCCGGCACCGTCGGTTCGAACCCGATCATGACGCAGCTGTGGATCCAGGCCAAGGGCGTCGGCATCACGATCATCTGGTCGGCCATCGTTGCCTTCATTGCCTACAAGCTGGTGGATGCGCTGATCGGCCTGCGCGTGTCGGAAGAAGACGAGCGCGAAGGTCTGGACATCACGACGCACGGCGAAACCGCCTACCACTCGTAAGTCCTGCCTGTTGTAATACCTGCCCTTTGCGGTATCGGCCCCGGCCAGCGTTTCGCTGACCGGGGCTTTTTCGTTGCCCGGTCGTTGTCTTGGCCCATCGGAATTGGATAGGTGATTCGAGAAAAATCCGCTCGAAACGACGCCTATGCTGATACGCATGCGCACACGCGCCTGATTGCACACGCAAGAGAAAGGAAGGCAGAGCCAGCATGTTGAGTCACGAGTGTCGCGGCACCGGCCCCGCGGTGGTGTTCATTGCCGGGCTGGGCGGCCTGGGGAAATTCTGGTCGCCAGTCATGGACCGGCTGCAGGCTTCCCATACCGTCATCACCCTGGACCACCCGGGCAGCGGAGGAAGCGCGCGGCGCGGCCCGCAAACCATTCCGGACCTGGCCGATGCCGTGCTGGAGCTGACCGCCGCGCTGGGCGTCGGCCGCTTCAGCGTGGTCGGCCATTCGACCGGCGGACTGGTGGCGCAGACGCTGGCGCTGGACCACGCGGCCCGGTTGCATCGGCTGGTGCTGAGCTCCACCTGGGCCAGGGCCGATCGCCGTTTTCGCGACCTGTTCGAGATTCGCCGCCGCATCCTGACCGAGGCCGGACTGGGCCTGTACAAGGCGCACGGTGTGCTGCTGGCCTATCCGGCCGACACCTATGACCGCCATGCCCCACCCCTGCCGGCACCGGGCAGAGACGGTGATGACACGAACGAGGTGCAGGTCACCGCCGAGCGCATCGACATGCTGGTCGACTATTCGCGAGCCGATGACCTGCACCGCATCACCACGCCTACGCTGGTGCTGGGCGCCACCGACGACCAGATCGTCCCGTTCCATCATGCCGAGCACCTGGCGCAGGCCATTGCTGGCGCGCAATTGACGGCGCTTTCCGGCGGCCACTTTCCGCCGGTCACCCAGACCGATATCTACACGTCTTGCCTGCGCGAATTTCTGGAGGCGGCTGAGCCGGCCATCTCCGCCGCCATCGCGCCACGTTCCTGATCCGCGCACCGTCGCTCGCCCCTTTTCCTATCCGAGATCCCGATCATGCTGAAACTTCGCCTTCTGTCCTTGCTTGCCGGATTGACCACCGCGGCGGCCGTGCCGTGCGCTGCGCTTGCCGCCGACGCCTACCCCACCAAGCCCATCACCATGATCGTGCCGTTTGCGGCGGGCGGGCCGACGGATGCCGTGGCGCGTTCGCTGGCTGAAGCCATGCGCGCGACGCTGGGCCAGACCGTGGTGGCCGAGAACGTGGGCGGGGCGGGCGCCACCATTGGCGCGGCGCGCGTGGCCGCCGCGCCGGCGGACGGCTACACGCTGCTGCTGGGCCATGTCGGCCTGACGACGGCGCCAGCCCTGTATGCCAAGCTGCGCTTCGACCCGGTCAAGGACTTCGCGCCGATCGGGCTCGTGGCCGACCTGCCCATGCTGCTGCTGGCCCGCCAGGACTTTCCGGCATCGAATTTCCAGGAGTTCGTGCAGCACGCGCGCAAGCAGCCGGGCGGCATCACGATCGCCAATGCCGGCGTCGGGTCGGCCTCGCATCTGTGCTCCGTGCTGCTGATGAACGCGATCGGCGCGGAATACCAGCCCGTGCCGTACAAGGGCATCGCGCCGGGCATGACCGACGTGCTGGGCAAACGCATCGATGCCATGTGCGTGTCGGGCTACACCCCGGGTCTGGCGGTCAAGACCTTCGCGGTCACGACCAAGGTGCGCCTGGCGGAAATCCCCGAGGTGCCGACCATGCAGGAATCCGGCCTGAAGGATTTCGAGATGGGCATCTGGCATGCGCTGTGGGCGCCCAAAGGCACGCCGCAAGCCGTGATCGACAAGCTGGCTGCCGCCGTGCAGGCGGCGCAGGCCGACCCGGCGTTCCGCAAGCGCATGAAGGACCTGGGAACGGTGGTCATGGATGGCCAGGGCAATCCGCAGGCGCTGCAGGCGCGCGTGGTGCGTGACACCGCCCAGTGGAAGGAACTGCTGCAGAAGGCAGGCGTCAAGCCGGAATAAGGACAGCGGGGGCGCTACCCGCGATAATGCCGCATGGACCCCACTGACGACATGCAGCTGTTCGTGACCGTGGCCGACCGCGGCAGTTTTGCCGCGGCCGCCGCCGTCCACCACCTGACGCCGTCGGCCATCGGCAAGCGCATCGCGCAACTGGAAGCGCGCCTGAACGTCACGCTGATCGAACGCACCACCCGCAAACTGCTGATCACGCCGGAAGGCCGGCACTATCTGGATCGCGCACGCGTGCTGTTGCACGATTTGCGCGCGCTGGAGCATGGCGTGCGGCATCTGTCGAACGCGCCCGAAGGCGAGGTCAGCCTGAGCTGCCACGCCGGCATCGCCGAACGTTTCATCCTTCCCATGCTGCCCGACTTCCTGACGCGGCATCCCAAGGTGCGCGTCAAGATGATGCTGGGCGATCATGTCGAGACGGCCGAGTCCGACGGCGCCGACGTCATCATCCGCGCGGCGGGCGCGCCGCTGCCGAACTACGTCAGCCGCAAGCTGGGCGACAACCCCTGGGTGCTCTGCGCGACCGCGGATTACCTGGATGCGCACGGCACGCCGGCGCATCCGCATGACCTGACCGGGCACAATTGCCTGAGTGTCGGCCCGTCGGGCGCGACCCGCGACAAATGGCTGTTCAAGGTCGATGGCAAGATCGAACCGGTCGCCGTGGCCGGCAACTTCGGCGGCTTTGCCAATGCCGTCTACGCCATCACCCGTGCGGGCGTCGGCATTGGCCGGCTGCCCGACTTCCTGGTGCGCGACGACCTGGCCAGCGGCGCACTGGTGCGCGTGCTGCCCCGGCACATGGTGGCCGATCCGCGCGCGGTGTATCTGTTCTACCGCAGCGCCGATCCGACGCCGTCGCGGCTGCACATGCTGGTCGAATACCTGGGCCAGCAACTGACCCGCAAGCTGGAAAAGCCATAGACCGTCCGGCGTTTTGCGTGCACCATCACATTTGCATATTGCCAATAAAACGTTAGCGTTTCGTCAATTTGGTCTTAACGTGTCGGTCTTAACTCCGAGGTCACCGCATGCGCTCGTCCCGTTCCCGCCTGTCCCGATCCACCTTGTTGGCCGCCCTGTTTCCCGTACTGCTCGCGGCGCCGTCGGCACATGCCGCGGAACCGATCAGCATCGGTTTCTTCTCGCACCTGTCGGGCAACTTTGCCGAGTACGGCGCGAGCTTCAAGAATGCGGTCGAACTGTACCTGGATCAGGTCAAGGCGCAGGGCGGGATCGAAGGCCGGCCGGTCAATCTGATCGTGGAAGACGACCGCAACTCGCCGCAGGAAGCCGCCTCGGTGGCGCGCAAGATCGCAGGCACCAAGGGCGTGGTGCTGGCGATCGGTTCGTGGTCGACGACGGCCTCGGTGGCGGCGGCGCCCGTCTTCATCGAAGCCAAGATCCCGCAGATCAGCCCGACATCGTCGCACCCGGATTTCACCAAGCAGAGCAACTACCTGTTCCGGCAGAACAATACCGATGACGTGCTGGCGCAATACAACGCCGACACCATCCAGAAGAAGCTGAAAGCCAACACGGTCGTCATTCCGTATTCGCAGGATGACTGGGGCGTGTACACCGGCAAGGCCACCGCCGCCGCGATCGAAAAGGCGGGGGGCAAGGTATTGCTGCTGGAAAGCGTGATGCCCAACGCCAAGGACTTCCGCCCGTTCGTCAGCAAGATCAAGGCGCTCAAGCCCGAAGGCGTGTTCCTGGCGCTGCCGTATCAGGAAGCGTCGATCTTCATCCAGCAACTGCGCCAGGCCGGCGTCAACATTCCGGTGGGCGGCGGCATTCCGCTGACGTCGCCCAAGTTCGTGGAACTGAGCGGCAAGGCGGCCGAAGGCGTCGTGCTGCACACGATTTTCTTTGCGCAGGACCCGTCCAAGAAGGCCTTCACCGATGCCTACAAGGCCAAGTACGGCAAGCTGCCCGACCAGTTCGCGGCACTGGCCTACGACGCTGCGGGTGTCGGCGTGGCGGCGATCCGCCGGGTCGTGAAATCGGGCAAGCCCTTGACCGGCGAAGCCGTGCGCAACGAACTGGCCAACGGCCCGGCCTATGAAGGCGTGACCGGCACCACCAAGTATGACAATGGCAACGTGAAGAAGGCGCCGACCTTCATTACCGTGCGCAATGGCGAATTCGCGCTGTTCCAATAAAGGGCGCTGCATGCCGTCGTCGTCATGATCGAACTGTTCTTCAGTCAACTGCTCAATGGCCTGGCCATCGGGCAGGTCTATGCGTTGATCGCGCTGGGCTTCAGCCTGGTGTTCGGGGTCTCGAACCTGATCAACTTCGCCCAAGGCGCCCTGTTCATGCTCGGGGCGTTTTTTGCGTTCAGCGGCGTGACCTGGCTTGGCCTGCCGCTGGTGGTCGCGGCCGTCCTGTCGGTGCTGCTGGTGACCGGCCTGGGCATGCTGCTCGAACGTGTCGCGCTCAGGCCGCTGGAAAACGGGCCATGGGTGGCGCCCGTGCTGTCCACGCTGGCCATCAGCATGATCATCGATCAGCTGGCCGAAATCGTCTGGTCGCCGGAAGGGCAGCCGTTTCCGCTGCCGTTCGAAGAGGTCACCTTCTTTTTGGCGGCGCGTACCTGACCAGCACCGACCTGATGATCTTCGGGTTCGGCGTGCTGGCGGCCCTGGCGCTGACCCTGTTCCTGTCCCGTTCCTGGATGGGCCGCACCCTGCGCGCGACCGCGCAAGACCGCGACGCCGCCGCGCAGCTGGGTGTGCGCACCGGCGACGTCAAGCGCCTGGCCTTCGGGCTGGCCGGTGCGTTGGGCGCGCTCAGCGGCGTGCTGGTAGCGCTGTACTTCAAAAGCGTATTCCCGCAGATGGGGCTGCCCTTTGGCCTGAAGGGCTTCGCCGCGGCCTTGCTAGGCGGGCTCAGCAGCATTCCGGGGGCGGTGCTGGGCGGACTCCTGCTGGGTATTGTCGAAACCTTGGCGAGTGCCTACATCGGTGAAGGCTTTCGTGACCTGGTGGCGTTTTCGCTGGTGCTGGTGTTCCTGGTGTTCCGTCCGCAGGGCCTGCTGGGCGACCGGCGGCTGGATGCGCTGGGCGGCGGAGGCGCGGCCAGCGGGTCCATGCCCACCACCAGTCTGCTGGCGTCGGCCTCCAGCCAGCGCGGGACGCACCGCGTGTGGGAACTGCCGCCGTGGGGATTTCTGGTGGCGGGCGCGGTGCTGTGCCTGCTGCCGCTGATCACGCAAAGCGGCTACCTGTTGCAGGCGGTGATCTACGGCATGATCTTTACGCTGCTGGCCGCCAGTGTGACGCTGGTGTCCGGGGCGATCGGCATCCTGTCGATCGGGCACGCCGGCCTGTATGGCGTGGGGGCGTATGGCGTGGCCGTGCTGTCGCACACCTACGGTCTGCCGACCGAACTGGCCTTGCCCTGTGCGGCCTTGCTGACGGCGGGCGTCGCCACGGTGGCCGCGTTGCCCCTGGCGCGCCTGAGTGGTCATACCGCCGCCTTGGGCACCTTGGCCATTGGCCAGATCCTGTTCCTGGTCTTCATGACCTGGCTGTCCGTCACGCGCGGGCCCATGGGCTTCGTCAACATTCCGGCGCCGCAGTTTGCCTTGCTGGGCGGGCTGCGCCTGGGGTCGGTGACCGACAAGTTCTGGCTGGTGGCCAGCGTGGCCGCGGTCGGCCTGTTCCTGGTGCAGCGGCTGATGGAATCGTCGATCGGCCGGGTGTGGCGCGGCATCCGCGAAGACCGGCTGGCCGCGCACGTCGCGGGTATTCCGGTGCAGCGCTATCTGCTCATGGGCTTTGCCGTGTCGGGCCTGCTGGCCGGCACGGCCGGCGGATTGTTCGCGTACGTGCAGAACGTGGTCAGCCCCGAAAGCTTTACGGTGCAGGCGTCGATGCTGCTGCTGACGATGGCGGTGCTGGGCGGCCTGGGCAACGTGACCGGCGCCGCGCTGGCTGGCTTTCTGCTGACCCTGCTGCCCGAGGTGCTGCGGCCCTTTGCGGAATGGCGAATGATTGCCTACGGACTGGTGTTGTTGCTGATGCTGCGGTGGCGCCCGCAGGGCCTGCTGGGGGCACGGTAGGTCATGGCGGAACAAATCATGGCCGCAAACTCGGCACCCAAGGGCCTCTTTCTGGACAACGTCGCCCGGCACTTCAGCGGAGTGAAAGCCGTTGACGGTGTCACGGTGCGGCTGGCGCCTGGCGAGACGCTGGCGCTGGTCGGCCCGAACGGCGCCGGCAAGTCGACCCTGCTGCAATTGGCAAGCGGCGTGGACCGCATCACCAGCGGCCGCATCTGGCTGGACGGGCGGCGGATCGACGGCCTGTCCGCGGAACGCATTGCGCGGCTGGGCGTGGGCCGCAGCTTCCAGACATCGCGCGTGTTTCCGGCATTGACGGTCTGGCAAAGCACCTTGCTTGGCGTACAGGCACGGCTGCTGCGCGGCACGGGCACGCGCATGGCCAATCCCTTGCACGAAATCGCGGGCGCGCTGTTGGGTCTGAAGGGCTGGCGCCAGCGCCAAGCCGAGCAGGAAGCCATTGTGCGCGACACGTTGCAGTTGTTCGGCGACCGCCTGTGGCCGCGCCGCGATCAGCCGGCGTACACGCTGTCGTACGCCAACCGCCGCCGGCTCGAGATCGCCCGCGTGCTGGCCGCGCGGCCCGACTACCTGCTGCTGGACGAACCGGCCGCCGGCATGAACCCGACCGAAACCGCCGAGCTGACCGACCTGGTGCTGGCGCTGCGGCGGCTGCGTCCGGCCCTGGGCATCCTGGTGGTCGAACATAAATTGTCGCTGGTGCGGCGTGTGGCCGATCGTGTGATGGTGCTGAATCACGGCCGGCTGCTGGCTGAAGGCACGCCCGAGGCCGCGCTCGATCACCCCGAAGTCGTGGAAGCCTACCTGGGCCGCAGCCGGGGCAGCGGGGCGCCCGGAGCCCCGGCCTCTTTCAGACCTGCTTCGTCGGATGCGCATCTTGGCTGAACCCGCTCCTTCCTTTCTCGTCGTCGACGATATCGACGTGCACTATGGCGCCGTGCAGGCCCTGTTCAACGTCAGCCTGCACGTGCAGGCCGGTGAAGTGGTGGGGGTGCTGGGCGGCAACGCGTCGGGCAAGTCGACCACGCTCAAATCCGTGCTGGGCCTGGCGCATCCGTCACGCGGCCGCATCCTGTTCGAGGGCAAACCCATCCAGGGCATGTCCCCGGCCGACGTGATCGACCTGGGCGTGGCCAGCGTGCCAGAAGGCCGCCGCGTCTTTCCGGAAATGTCGGTGATCGACAACCTGATGATGGGCGCCTACCCGCGACGCGCCGACAAGGCTGGCGTCGCCGCTGATCTGGACGCGGTGCTGACCGCCTTTCCGCGCCTGGCCGAACGCCGCAAACAGGCCGCGGGGACCCTGTCTGGCGGAGAACAGCAACTGCTGGCGTTGGGCCGCGCCTGGTTGCGGCGCGGCCGGCTGATCTGCATCGACGAGCCGTCCATGGGCCTGTCCCCCAAGTTCGTGGACATGGTCTACGAAGTGCTGTTCCAGTGGAAAGCCGCCGGGCAGACGATCCTGCTGGTGGAGCAGAACGCGCGGATCGCGCTGGAACTGGCCGACCGCGCCTATGTATTGCAGCACGGGCACGTGATCCTGCAGGGGAACGCGGCTGACCTGGCGGCGGACCCGGCGGTGAAGAAGGCGTACCTGGGCGCAGCTTGAACGCCGCGGCTGGGCGGCATGAACGTCGCACCCGCTCCGCGTGACACGCCCGCCTTACCGCTCACACTGCCGCGCCGTCACTGCCGAATGTGTACCGGGTCTGTATACATCCTGCCCGTGCTGAGCGTTTTCCCTAGAGCGTCCGTGAAGTCGTTGCTCTTACCGGCGCATCCTGTATACAGTCTCGGTTCATAACACGCAGCCGGTCCGAGACAACCATGGCGCATCTTCTTTCCTGTACGTGCTGTCAGTCCCGCACGCGCCGTTGCCGTCAAGGCACGAAAGGCGCGGCATGATACCGCGCTCGCTAGCCGACCTGCGCGGCGCCGATGCCACTCCCAAGGCAGGCGGCACGCAGACCACCGCCGCGGAATTGCGCCTGCGCGACCTGATCCTGTCAGGCGAACTGGCGCCCGGCATGCGCCTGTCCGAACCCAGCCTGGCCGATCGGCTGGCGATATCCCGCACCCCGATCCGCGCCGCGATGGCCCGTCTGGAAGACGAAGGCCTGCTCGAAGTGATTCCGTCGGGCGGCTATGCCGTGCGCGCCTTTACTGAAGACGAGATCCGCGATGCGATCGAAGTGCGTGGCACGCTGGAAGGCCTGTCGGTGCGGATGGCGGCCGAGCGCGGCGTGTCCCCCGGCGACCTGTCCGCCATGCGCGACTGCCTGACCGACATCGACGCCGTCCTGTGCGATACCGACAAGAGCGTGGACAGCCTGTCCAGCTATGTCGAACTGAACCGCCAGTTCCACCGCATGTTGATGCACCTGCCCGGCAGCACCGTGATCGCGCGCCAGATCAGCCGCGCCAGCAGCCTGCCGTTCGCGTCGCCCAATGGGTTCCTGCTGGCGCAGGCCAGCGACGGGGAAGCGTGGCGCACCCTGACCGTCGCGCAGGACCAGCACTGGATGGTGCTGGCCGCGATCGAAGGCCGTGAAGGCACGCGCGCCGAAGCGCTGATGCGCGAACACGCCCGCATCGCGCTGCGCAATATGCAGGCGGTGCTGCGCAACCAGCAGGCCCTGGACCAGATTCCCGGCGCGCGATTGATCCGGACGCCTGTCCGGCGATGACCGCGCGTCGTTTTCAGCCTATGACCACCTCAACCGCTTATGTAGTGGACCACCATGCTTACGATTCTTTTTGACGGCATTGCCTATGGCATGTTGCTGTTCGTGCTGGCCTGCGGGCTGGCCGTGACGATGGGGCTGATGAACTTCATCAACCTTGCGCACGGCGCCTTCGCGATGGCGGGCGGGTATGTCACCGTCCTGCTCATGTCGCGGTTCGGCGTGCCCTTCCTGCTGTGCCTGCCCATTGCCTTCATCGTGTCGGCGCTGCTGGGCGCGGTGCTGGAGCGCGCCCTGTACCGGCGTGTATACCGGCAGCCGCACCTGAACCAAGTGCTGTTTTCCATTGGCCTGACCTTCATGGCCATGGCCGCGGTCGACTACTTCCTGGGCTCGCAGCAGCAGTTCCTGCAACTGCCCGAATGGCTCAGCGGCCGATCCGAGATCGGCGGCGTGGGCATCGGCCACTACCGGCTGTTCGTGATCGTGATCTGCGTGGCGCTCGTTATCGCGCTGCAGCTGATCCTGACCAAAACCCGCTTTGGCAGCCGCCTGCGCGCGGCCGTGGACGACCCCCGCGCCGCCAGCGGGCTGGGCATCAACATCAACCTGGTCTTCCTGTCGACCTTTGCCTTCGGTTCCGGCCTGGCCGGACTGGGCGGGGCGCTGGGCGCCGACCTGCTGGGCCTCGACCCGACCTTTCCGCTCAAGTTCATGATCTATTTCCTGGTGGTGGTGGCGGTGGGCGGAACGACAACGATCACCGGACCGCTGCTGGCGTCGCTGCTGCTGGGCATCGCCGACGTGGCCGGCAAGTACTACATCCCCACCATGGGAGCATTCATCATCTACTGCGTCATGATCATCGCCCTGATGTGGCGTCCCCAGGGCTTCTTCGCGCGTGGAGGGGTGAAATGAACCGTCCCCTTCAGTCCGCCTCGCCCGCCGCTACCGCACCCGCGGCGATCACCGCCGCGGGCGCCGCTCCCCTTGCCGACACCGCCGCCATCCGTTCGATCGGTGCGCGCTGGTCCAGGCTGCGTCCGCTCGAAGTGCTGTTCTGGGTCGTCGCCTTTGCCGCGGCCTTCGTGCTGCCTCGCGGCTTTCTGCTGCTGAATGAACTGACCATTCTGGCGCTGTTCGCCGTGTCGCTCGACCTGATCCTGGGCTACGCCGGCATCGTATCGCTGGGCCACGCCGCCTTCTTCGGATTGGGCGCCTATTCGGCCGCCTTGCTCGCCAAACACTTCGGGATCGACCCGGTGCTGGGCCTGCTGGCCGCCGCCGGGCTCAGCGCCTTGCTGGGCCTGGTCAGCAGTGTGCTGGTCATGCGCGGTACCGACCTGACCCGGTTGATGGTGACCCTGGGGGTCGCGCTGATCATGTACGAAGTCGCGAACAAACTGGACTGGCTGACGGGCGGCGCGGACGGCCTGACCGGTGTCACCATGGTGCCGCTGTTCGGCACGTTCGAATTCGACCTGTTCGGCCGCACGGCCTACCTGTACTCGCTTACCGTGCTGGCGATCCTGTTCTTCGTGGCGCGCTTCGTCATCAAGTCGCCCTTTGGCATGTCCCTGCAGGTGGTGCGCCAGAACCCGCTGCGCGCCGCCGCGATGGGTGTCAACGTCAACCGCCGCCGCGCCGCCATCTACACCATGGCGGGCGCCTATGCGGGTGTCGCGGGCGCCTTGCTTGCGCAGACCACGGGCTTTGCGTCGCTCGACGTGCTGGACTTCCACCGGTCGGCCGACGTGCTGCTGATGCTGGTGATCGGCGGCGCGGGCTACCTGTATGGCGGCATCATCGGCGCCATCGTCTTCAAACTGATGCAGGACTGGCTGTCCGGCATCACCCCTCAATACTGGCAGTTCTGGATCGGCATGCTGCTGGTGATCATCGTCGTCGTCGGACACGACCGCCTGGTCCGCCCGTGGACCTGGTTCAAGCGCAGCGGCGGGAGCACATCGTCATGAGCATCGTTCTTCAGACCTTCAACCTGACTCGCCGCTTTGGCGGGCTGGTGGCCACCAACGACGTGTCCCTGACCGTCGAACGCGGCGCGCGCCAGGCCTTGATCGGGCCCAACGGCGCCGGCAAGACCACGTTCATCAACCTGCTGACCGGCGTGATTCCGCCCACCAGCGGCCGCATCGAACTGGAAGGCGAAGACATTACCGGGCTGCCCGTGCATGAACGCGCCGGCCGCGGCCTGGTCCGCACCTTCCAGATCAACCAGCTGTTTCCGGAGATGACCCCGGCCGAAGCGCTGGCGGTGGCGATTGCCGAGCGGCAGCGCATCGGGTCGTCGTGGTTCCGCGCGCTGGGCCGGCGCGGCGAGATCATGGACGAGTGCGGCGCCTGGCTCGAACAGTGCAACCTGACCGACGTCATGGATCGCCGCACCAGCGTGCTGCCCTACGGCAAACAACGCCTGCTGGAAATTGCCCTGGCGCTGGCCGCCAAGCCGCGCGTGCTGCTGCTGGACGAACCGGTGGCCGGCGTGCCGGATGGCGAACGCCGCGAGATCCTGGACACGGTCGGCGCGCTGCCTGACGACGTGACCATCCTGCTGATCGAACACGACATGGACCTGGTATTCAGCTTTGCCAATCGCATCTCGGTGCTGGTCAATGGCGCCGTGTTCGCCGAAGGCAGCAATGCCGACATCGCCCGCGATCCGCGCGTCAAGGCCGTGTACCTTGGCGAAGAACTGGCAGGGAGCGCATATGCCTGACTTGTTGAAAGTGTCCGGCCTGGTCGCCGGCTATGGCGAGGCCAAGGTGCTGGCCGGCATCGACGTCACCCTGGGGCAGGGGCAGGCCCTGGCCCTGCTGGGCCGCAACGGCACCGGGAAGACGACATTGATCAATACGATCGTCGGCCACACGCGGCGGTTCGCGGGCAGCATCATGCTGAATGGCAAGGAACTGACGACGCTACGGCCCGACCAGCGCGCGCTGGCGGGCATTGGCTGGGTCCCGCAGGAACGCAACATCTTCAAGTCGCTGACGGTCGAAGAGAACCTGACCGCCGTGGCCGTTCCCGGCCCATGGACTGTGCAGCGCATCTATCAGATGTTTCCGCGATTGCAGGAACGCAAGGCCAATCTGGGCAACCAGCTTTCGGGCGGCGAACAGCAGATGCTGGCCATCGGGCGGGCGTTGATGCTCAACCCGCAGGTGCTGCTGCTGGACGAACCGCTGGAAGGCCTGGCGCCGATCATCGTGCAGGAACTGCTGGCCGTGCTGCAGCAGATCATCCGCGACGAAGGCATGTCGGTGATCCTGGTCGAGCAGAACGCCCGCAAGGCGCTGGGCATCACCCACGACGCGATCGTGCTGGAACGGGGCAGCGTGGTGCATGCCGCGCCGGCGAAAACCCTGCTGGACGACCCGGGCCTGCTGGATGGCCTGTTGGGGGTGGCGCGGCATTGATGCTGTCGCGAAAAGGCCGCATTCGTTCAAAATGCGGCTTTTTTAGCGGACGTCCCAGGAGAAGGCAGCTCACCCAGGTTGACTACGACGCGGCTGGGACGGTGCTAGGACGAGACTGGGACGACGCTAAAACGAGATTGGGACGACCTTGGGACGGGACTGGGACGACAGTGGGACGTTGACTTGCGACGATATGTTTCAGCTTTCGAGCAGTTCGCGTCGTGCGGAATTCCCACCCTTGCGGCTGCTGTTGGCGAATCCTGTCCGATCACCCCTCGTTCTGCCACGCGCCCCAGGAACCTATGTTTGCCTTTCTGACAAAAAGCTTCGCCTCGAGCTCGCCGACAGCGAGCGCCGCAGCGCCGAGCAGGCTGCCTCGCTGCGCGCGATCGACCAGTCCGTTCTGATGGCCGAGTTCACGCCCGATGGCATCGTTTTGCAGGCCAATCGCCGCTACGCGGCGCTGTTCGAGCGCGATCCGGCCGACCTGCGCGGCCAGCCCCACGCCATCCTGTGCGACACGGCCACCGGGTTGTCGGCCGCCTACAAAGAGGTGTGGGACCGGGTCCGACGCGGCGTTACCGTGGCCGGCCGCTATCAACGGTTGTCGGCCAGCGGCGGCATCATCTGGGTCGACGCCACCTATAACCCGGTCATCGATGCCGACGGCCAGGTCAGCCGCGTGATCGAAATCGCGACCGACGTGACCGGCGCCGAGCACCGAGAACGCGAACTGGCCAGCCGCCAGGCCGCCTTGAACCGGTCCATGGCGGTGATCGAATTCACGCCCGACGGCGCCGTCATGTCCGCCAACGACAACTTCCTGCAAGTCATGGGGTATTCGGCCGATGAAATCCTGGGCCGTCACCACCGCATGTTCTGCAACCAGGAATTCACGGCCAGCGCCGAATATGCGCGCTTCTGGGAACAGCTGAACGCCGGCACATTCATGTCGGGGGAATACGCGCGCCAGACCAAGGACGGCCGCGTGGTGTGGATGGAAGCGTCCTACAACCCGGTGTTCGACGCCACCGGCAAGCTGATCAAGGTCGTCAAGTTCGCCGCCGACATCACCAACCGGGTGTCGACCCAAAAGCACGAACTGGAAAACGCCCGGGTCGCCTACCGGGTGTCCAACGAGACCGAAGCCATTTCGGAGCAGGGCGCCCAGGTCATCAACGAAGCCGTGCTGGAAGTGCGCAAGATCACCGAATCGATCCAGAAGACGTCCGCCGTGCTCGAATCCCTGGGCAGCCAGTCGCAGCAGATCTCGTCCATCGTCAAGACGATCCGGGACATTGCGTCGCAGACCAACCTGCTGGCCTTGAACGCCGCCATCGAAGCCGCCCGTGCAGGCGACGCCGGACGCGGCTTTGCCGTCGTCGCCGATGAAGTGCGCAAACTGTCCGAGCGCACCAACGGATCCACCGGCGAGATCAGCGTCATGGTCGCCACCATCCAGGACGGCGCCCGCGTCGCCATCGAAAGCATGGGCGACAGCCTGGGCCAGGCCCACAAAGGCATGGAACTGGCGAACGCCGCCGGCGACGCGATCGTCAGGATCCGCACCAGCGCCAAACAGATCGCCGAAGCCTTCAACGGGAGGTAGAGCCCCCCTTAGGCGCGCAGCGCCCGGGGGGCTGCGTTACTATTGGAGGAACTCTGAGGCGATCATGCACGTACTCTTCATTCTGGACCCGCTCCCCCTTCTAAAAGCCTACAAAGACACCTCCGTCGCCATGATGCGCGCGCTGGTGGCGCGGGGGCATACGCTCAGCGTGGCCATGCAGGGCGACCTGTATGTCATGGAAGGAGACGTCCGCGTATCGGCCACGCCTATCGCGCTGGTGCCCGCGGCCGACCCGCACGGCCATGACTGGTGGACCGAAAGCGAGGCGGCCGACGCGCCCCTGACCGCCTTCGACGCCGTGCTGATGCGCAAGGACCCCCGTTCGACATCGAATACCTGTACTCCACCCACATGCTGGAACGCGCCGAAGCCCAGGGCGCCCGCGTCTTCAATTCCGGCGCCAGCATCCGCAACCATCCGGAAAAACTGTCGATTGCCGAATTTCCGCACCTGACCGTGCCGACCCTGGTCACGCGCAGTATGTCGCGCATCAAGGCCTTCCACCAGCTGTACCAGGACGTCATCGTCAAGCCGCTGGACGGCATGGGCGGCACGGGCATCTTCCGCCTGCGCCATGATGAATTGAACCTGAACGCCATTCTCGAGACCCTGACCAACTATGGCCAGAGCAGCATCATGGCGCAGCGTTTCATTCCCGAGATTACCCAGGGCGACAAGCGCATCCTGATCATTGGCGGCGAGCCGGTCCCGTTCTGCCTGGCCCGTATTCCCGCCGCCGGCGAAACGCGCGGCAACCTGGCCGCCGGCGGCCGGGGCGTGGCCCAGCCGCTGTCCGACAAGGACTGGGAAATCGCCCGCGAACTGGGCCCGCAACTGGCCGCGCGGGGCCTGCTGCTGGTCGGCCTGGACGTGATCGGCGAGTACGTGACCGAGATCAACGTGACCAGCCCGACCACCTTTGCCGAAATCACCGAGCAGACCGGTTTCGACGTGGGCGCGATGTTCGCCCAGGCGCTCGAAGCGGCGGTGGCGGTGCCCGGACGCGCGACCCGCTGATGCCCGGCGTGGTCATTGTGGCGCACGCCCCGCTGGCGTCCGCGCTGCTGGCAAGTGTCGCGCATGTATTCGGTGCGATGTCAGACGTGCTGGCCTATGATGTGGGAGCGCATGACGATCCGGCGGTAACGCTCGACAAGGTGCGTGGCTGCATCGAAACGGTCGACCGCGGAACGGGTGTGCTGGTGATTACCGACATGGTGGGGGCGACCCCGGCCAATCTGGCCGGCAAGGCGTCCGGTCTGGCGCAGGGCGCCGGCACACCCACGGCGGTAATTGCCGGGGCCAATATTCCGATGCTGTTGCGGGCACTCACGTACCGGCATCTTTCCTTAGACGACACGGCGCAACGCGCGCTGGCCGGCGGCACGCAAGGCATTTTGCGCACCGACGGCGGACCTGAAGAACCCTGACGATGCCCTCCGTAGATATCACCGTTACCAACAAGCTGGGGCTGCACGCAAGGGCCTCGGCCAAGCTGACGCAGCTTGCCAGCAAGCACCGCAGCGAGATCCACATCGCCCGCGGCTCGCGCCGCGTCAATGCAAAAAGCATCATGGGTGTCATGATGCTGGCCGCCGGGCTGGGCAGTGTCGTCACGGTCGACGCCGAAGGCGACGACGCGGCCGAGGCGCTCGAGCAGATCCGGGCGCTGTTCGACAACAAGTTCGGCGAAAGCGACTAGCCATGAGCGGCGCGATGCTGGCCCTGCACGGGCTGGGCGTGTCCCGGGGCTACGCGATCGGGCGCGTGGTGGTGATCGGCGCCGCGGCGCTCGAAGTGTCCCACTACCGGGTCGCCCCCGAAGATGTCGACGCCGAATGCGCGCGCCTGCAGGCCGCGATCGCCACCGCCCGCGACGAACTGGCGCAGATGGCGTCCGACCTGCCGGCCGACGTGCCGCGCGAGCTGGGCGCGTTCCTGCAGGTCCACAGCATGATCCTGGCCGACTCGATGATCTCGGTCGAGCCGGTCGAAATCATCCGCACCCGCCATTACAACGCCGAATGGGCGCTGACCGCGCAAGGCCAGGCGCTGGGCGAGCAGTTCGCGATGATGGACGACGAATACATGCGGGAGCGGGGCAACGACATCCGCCAGGTGATCGAACGGATCCTGCACGCCCTGGCCGGCACCGATAGCAAGCGCACCTGGCGCGAATCGACCCTGACGGAACACAGCGATCCCCTGATCGTGGTGGCGCACGATATTTCGCCCGCCGACATGCTCAAGCTGCGCGGCGGCCGGTTCGCCGCGTTCGCGACCGACCTGGGTGGCGGCACGTCCCACACGGCCATCGTCGCCCGAAGCATGGGGGTACCCGCCGTGGTGGCGCTGGGCTCGGCCCGGTCATTGATGCGCGATGGCGATACCGTCATCGTCGATGGCGAGGCGGGCGTACTGCTCGTCAATCCGGCGCCGCGCGTGCTGGATGAATACCGCCGCCGGCAGTCCGACTACGCCCTGGAACGCGCCGACCTGGCCACGCTCAAGGATGTGCCCGCGATCACGCTGGACGGCGTCGAGATCACCCTGTGCGCCAACATCGAACTGCCGGAGGAAGCCCAGGCGGCGGCCGATGCGGGCGCCGACGGCATCGGTCTGTTCCGCAGCGAATTCCTGTTCATGGGCCGCGACACGCTGCCCGACGAAGACGAGCAGTACGAAGCCTATGCCATGGTGGTGCGGACCCTGGGCGGCAAGACGGTCACCATTCGCACGCTGGACATTGGCGCCGACAAGACGCTGGACGGCGAAGCCACCGTGGCGACCAACCCGGCCCTTGGGCAACGCGCGATCCGCTACTGTCTGGCCCGGCCCGAACTGTTCGCCACGCAGCTGCGCGCCATCTTGCGCGCGTCGGTGCATGGCAAGGTGCAGATCCTGATCCCGATGATCGCCCACCTGCGGGAGGTGCGGGCAGCGTACGCCGCCATTGCGTCGGCCCGGCGCGACCTGGACGCGCGGGGCGTGGCGTATGCCACCGACATCGAAGTCGGCGCCATGGTGGAAGTGCCCGCCGTGGCGATCGCGATCGAACCTTTTATCGAAGCCTTCGACTTCCTGTCGATCGGGACCAATGACCTGATCCAGTACACCCTGGCCATCGACCGGACCGACCCGGACGTGGACGCCCTGTATGACCCGCTGCATCCGGCGGTCTTGCGGCTGATCGCCAATTCGATCAACGCGGGCGCCCGGGCGGGCAAACGCGTGTCGGTCTGCGGCGAGATGGCCGGAGACACGGAACTGACCCGGTTGTTACTGGGCCTGGGGCTGACACACTTTTCCATGCACCCGACCCAGCTGCTGGACGTGAAGCGGGAAATCCTGGCTGCGCATTCCAATGCCTTGCGCGCAAAAGTGGCGACAGTACTGAACCGAGCGGCCGAAATGGACTTGACGTTGTTAAACAGATAAAGCGCCCACTGACGTTGAGAATCTGTTGCAACTGAAATACTATGTTACCGAATCTTACAGGTTGCGGTAATGTTTACTTTCACGCAAGTCATGATGAATCCGGCGCCAGACGCCTCGCTCGAAGCCGATGCGGCCCTGCATCGGCAAGAGCTGAAAGCCCTGGCTGCGCTGCGTCCGCTGGCCGACGCGGCAGGGGCTGTCGACATTGCCGACGCCCTGCGCCATTTCGCCGCCGCGCTTGGCGCCTTGCACCACGCCTTCCTGGTCGTTGACCGGTCGGCCGAAAACCTGCCCGCGCTATGGCTGTGCGACGACCTGGCCGGGTGGTGGAAAGACCTGATCCCGCCGCTGCACGATCTGCTGGCGCCCCATCCGCTGGGCGGGGTCACCCCCTGTCCCATACCTGGTTCTGCGTGCGGCCCGACCGGCGCGACAACGAACCGGGCAACTACGCCAGCCTGCGCAAGCTGGGCGTGCGTCGTGGGCTGTTGGTGCCGTCCGAAGCGCGCCGCCCGTGCGAAGTGGCGGGCTGCATCCTGCTTGCCTTTGCCGACAACGTCGCGTCGCAAACCGCGCGCAAGAACGAACACTTTCCAGCCTGCATCGCCCACGCCGCGTCGCTGGCGCTGGACGCCTACCGCCGGCTGCCGCATCCGCCGTCCCGCAAGTCGCCC
Organism: Pigmentiphaga litoralis; assembly: GCF_048632615.1. Classification (GTDB taxonomy): domain Bacteria; phylum Pseudomonadota; class Gammaproteobacteria; order Burkholderiales; family Burkholderiaceae_B; genus Pigmentiphaga; species Pigmentiphaga litoralis_B. The sequence continues at coordinate 2,481,225 of NZ_CP184479.1, read as the reverse complement.
CTGTCGGCCCGCGAAAGCGAATGCCTGCGCTGGGCGTCGATCGGCAAGACCAGCTGGGAAACCGCCTGCATTCTGGGCGTCAGCGAACGCACCGTGAACTTCCACCTGGGCAACGCGTTCCTGAAGCTGAACGTCACGAATAAGCAGGCTGCGGTCGCGCAGGCGATCCTTCAGGGTCTGATCTAGGGTCCGCGCCGGCCGACGGCGCTGTCATCGCTCCGGCCTCTGCCACCGCAGATTCCAGTTCCACCCGCGCCAGTGGCGGCCGTCCCAGCATGGCGTCCGACACTTTCTCCGCCATCATGATGATCGGCGCGTTGGTGGGCCCGCGCACCGTGCGGGGCAGGGCGGCGCCGTCCACCACCCGCAAGCCGTCCACCCCGCGCACCCGCATCTGCGTATCCAGCACGGCCATGGCGTCCCGGTCCGTGCCCATCTTGCAGGTACCCACCGGATGGTGCAGCGTGATCGCCACCCGCCTAATGAAGGCATCGATGTCCGCGTCGCTGGCGGCGTCGGGCCCGGGCGCGAGTTCTTCGGCCCGGAAGGGCTCGAGCGACGCCGAATTGCCAATGCGCCGCATGATGCGCACCATCTCGCGCACCGCGCGGCGGTCGTACTCGGTGGACAGGAAGTTCTGCGTGATCACGGCCGGCGCACGCGGGTCGGCACTGGCCAGCCCGACATGCCCCCGGCTTTCCGGCGTAATGAAAATGCCCTTCAACGCAAAGGCATCCACATAGGGTTTCAACAGAGGTCCAAGATGCGGGCCCGCCGTCATGGGCGCGGCGGCCAGCATGATCTGCAGGTCGGGCAGCGCCAACGACGGATCGCTGCGCACCAGCCCTACCGCCGCCGCCGGCACTTTGCTCGATATCCCGGTGCCGAACATCCAGGTGCGGGCCAGGTCCGCGCCAATGCGGTCCAGACGCAAGGCCCGGTGCATCGGGCCCGGTTCGGTCCGCCTCCATCGCACGTCACACACAATGTGGTCCTGCAGGTTCTGCCCCACGCCGGGCAGGTCCACCGCGACCGGAATGCCGTGCTGCTGCAGATGTTGCGCGTTGCCGATACCTGACAGCATCAGCAGTTGCGGTGAATTGATGACCCCGCCTGCCAGAATCACCTCGCGCGATGCGCGGATCAGCTCCGTTCCGGACTCGCCCAGCACCTGCACGCCCACCGCGCGCCCGTGTTCCAGCACCACCCGATGCACCATCGCACCGGTGCGCACGGTGACATTGCCGCGCGCCACGGCGGGGCGCAGATAGGCCGATGCGGCGCTCCACCGTTTGCCGCGGCGGATCGTGGCCTGCATGGGGCCAAAGCCTTCCAGGCGTGCGCCGTTGTAATCGTCGCTGCGGCCATACCCCATCCGGTCGGTCGCCTGCAGAAAGGCGTCGACCAGGGGGTCTTCGTACTGCATGCGGGTGACCGTCAGCGGCCCGTTGCCGCCCCGGAAAGTGCTGGCCCCGCCTTCCCATGATTCGGCACGCTTGAAGTAGGGCAGCACGTCGGCGTAGCTCCAGCCCGTCAGCCCCAGGTCGTGTCCCCAGTGGTCGTAATCGGCACGCGCTCCACGCGCATACGCCATGCCATTGATGGACGTGGATCCGCCCAGCACCTTGCCCCGCGCGCATTCGATGCGGCGGTTGTCCATGCCGGACTCGGGCTCGGTAAAGTAGCCCCAGTCGTACAAGCGGTGCTTCAGGATCAGGCCCCAGGTCAGGGGCACCTTGATCAGGGGCGAACGATCCGGACCGCCGGCTTCCAGCACCAGGATCTTCAAGGACGGATCCGCGCCCAGCCGGTAGGCCAGGGTGCAGCCGCCCGACCCGGCGCCGACAATGATGTAGTCGTACGTGTGATCGTGACGGGTCATCATCAGCTCCGGTACTTGGCGCCAATGGCTCGCAGCGCGTCGTAGTCCTGCCGCGCGGCCGGGGTCAGTTCCTTTTGCGCGGCCGGGATCACGGCGTCCAGATAGGCCTTGGCGTCGGCGGCCGACAGTTCGATCATCTCGCCGCCGCCTTTTTCCCAGATCGCACGCGCTTCCTGCACGCGGGCATGCACACGGGGCGCCACCTCGTCGTCCGTCTTGCGGGCCGCCTGCCGCAAGGCCGGATCCAGCGCGCCGGCCGTCTTGAAGAAAGTCGGGCTGACCAGGCCGACGATGGCGATATAGGTCGATGGCAGCAGCGTCTGCGCCTTGGCCACGTCAAAGTACTTCAGCGCCGACGGAATCGGCGTGCCGGAATACACACCGTCCAGCGTCCCGTTCTGGAAAGCCGGCAGCACTTCCCCCAGGGACATCGAGACGGGATTCGCGCCCAGCTGCTTTAACTGCGCGATCAGGATGGACGATCCCGGCACCCGGATCTTCTGGCCCTTCAGGTCGGACAGCTTGCGCACCGGCTTGCGCGACACGATGCTGCACTGGGAATGGATCAGCGTGGTCAGCACCTCGACCCCCTTGCCGGTGGCGATCGATGCCATCCGCTTGCGCGTGTCCGGATCGGCCAGCAGTTTCAGCCCATGGTCGATGTTGTCGAACACGCCCGGCACGGCCAACGCGCCAAACCGCGGATCCAGGCCTTCATACATGCCCGACGCATTCATGGCCATTTCGATCGTGCCCATGCTCACGCCTTCGATCGTGCGCTGCGCGGTGCCCAACTGGCTGGCCGGGTAGACCTGGCCCTTGACCTTGCCTTGCGTGGCCGCTTCGATATTGGCCTTGTAGGCGGTCAGCCAGTCGATGCCCAGGTCTTCCGACGTGGTGGCGGTCAGCTTCATGGTCATGGACTGCGCCCAGGCCCACGACGGCAGCCCCAATGCAGTGACGGAGCCGGCCAGGCTGGCCAGGTGCAGCAAGTGTTGACGACGATTCATGGCGGTGTCTCCAGGCAGTTTTTTATAGGCGTCGTGGTCCGTCAATTCACCAGCAGGCGCACGCCCAGCAGCGAAATGGCGGGGATGTAGGTAATCAGGCCAAGCGCGATCAGGTAGATGAAGACAAAGGGCACAATGCCCCGGTAGATCGTTTCCAGCGGCAGCTTCAGCACGCTTTGCGCCACGAAAATGTTGATGCCGAAGGGCGGGTGGAAGAGGCCGATCGACAGGTTGACAGTGACAATGATCCCGAAGTGGATCGGGTCCACGCCAATGGCCGTGACCAGGGGCACCAGCAGTGGCGACAACAACAGGATGGCCGACAGGGGGTCGATGAAGCAGCCCACCGCCAGCAGCAGCACGTTGATGGCAAGCAGCAACGTCCAGCCTGGCAGCTGCAGGTCGGTCAGCCATTGCACCAGGCTGGCGGGCACTTGATGAATAGTGAGCAGCCAGCCGAACACATTGGCGCAGGCCACGATGATCAGGATCTGCCCGGTGAAGACGGCGGTGGTGCCCGCGCTGGCCAATATGTCGCGCCACGACAGTTCGCGATAGAAATAGCGGGCGACGACGATCGCGTACAGGCAGGCCACGGCCGCCGCTTCAGTGGGCGAAAACACGCCGCCGTAGATGCCGCCCAGAATGATGACCGGTGCGCCCAGGGCCCCCGTGCCGCGCGCCGCCGCCGCGCCAAACGCTTTCCACGAAAACCGTTCACCGCCGCCTATCCGGTGCTTGCGTGCATAGGCCATCACGTAGATGCACAGCATGCCGGCCAGCAGCAGCCCGGGCAGCACACCGGCCGCATACAGCCGCGGCACCGACTGCTGCGCGGCCGCGCCGTACACGATCATGGGAATGCTGGGCGGGATGATGATGTCGATCGCACCCACCGCGGTCAGCAGGCCGGCCGAAAACTTCTCGGGATAGCCGCTGCGCCGAAGCGCCGGCAGCATCACCCGGCCGATGGTCGCGACCGTGGCCGCGCTGACGCCAGAAATGGCGCCGAACAGCGCGGACGACCCCACGGTCGTGACCGCCAGGCTGCCGCGCACCGACCCGACGCCCGCATTGACGAAGCCGACCAACCGGTCCGCCACCGATCCGCGCCCCATCAATTCGCCCGCAAAAATGAAGAAGGGAATCGCGAGCAAAGCATAGGCGTCGATGGCGCCAAACAGGTTCTGGTGCAGCGCCGTGTAGGGCACGTCCATGAAGAACACCAATGCACAACTGACCGCCGCCAGCAACACCAGGAAGATGGGAAAGCCAAGCAGCAGCAGGGCGATGGGCAGCACGCCCAGGGCGAAGCTCATGATGCGGCCTCCGGCGCCGGCGCCTGCGCGGCCACGTCGACCGCGGGCGGCGCGGCCACCAGGCGCGAGCCCTTCAGCCGCAGCACCAGATCCGCCAGGCCTACCAGGGTCATGGCCGCAAAGGCCAGCGCCACGATCGAATGCGGCAGCCACATCGGGATGTGCCCGTTTTCGCTCACGCTGCCAATGGCATGCATGCGGGTGGCGTAGTGCGTGGAAATGGCGCACACAAAGCCGCACAGCAGCACCGCGCTGACGGCTTCGATCGCGCCCACGATCCGCCGGGCAACGCGCGGAAAGTAGCGGGTCAGCACATCCATGCGCAGATGCTGGCCGCGTACCGCCGCCACGACCGATCCGGCAAACGCCATGGCCACCATCAGGTAGACCTGCCATTCATCGACGCCGGTCAGCGACTGGCCGAACACATACCGCGCAATGATATTGATCACGTTCATGACGACGGCCGCGACCAGCGCGGCGGCAAGCGTGACCTCGAGCAGGGTCGCCGCCCGGTGGATGCCCTCTACCCATTTCCTGGTGTTATCGAGTGCCATGGTGTCTCCGTAGATGGGGCCGATCCTAGGTAGGCGCCATGCATACGTCCAATTCAAAATGGGGGCACAAACCATAGGCGCGCGGCTATGAGACCGCGCGCGTCCCAGGAGACGTCCGTGCGTGGCTTCGATTCCCACCTCACCCTGCAGAAGATGGAGGTGTTCTGCGTCGTGGCCGAACTCCAGAGCGTGACGCGCGCCGCCGACTTCCTGTGCATTTCCCAGCCTGTGGTGACCGCCCATATCCGCAGCCTGGAAACCACGCTGGGCGCGCGGTTGATCCGCCGCGAAGGCCGAGGCATCGCGCTGACGCCCACCGGGCAACGCGTCCTGAAGTGGGCGCACGAAACCGTCACGCGCACGCGGGAACTGGAACGCGAACTGGGCGGCGCGACCGACATCGGACCGGGCAAGGTGGTTGTGGCCGCTTCCATGAGCGCGGGGTCGTACCAGGTGCCGGGCATCATCTGCGACTTCCACGCGACGTATCCGGACGGCCTGGTGCAGCTGGCGATTTCCAATCCGCAAGTGGCGCTGGAAGCCACTCGCACCGGCGCCTGCGATTTTGCGGTCACCATCATCGCGCCAACGCAGAACCTGGAAGGACTGACCGCGCAACCGCTGTGGATCGAACCGTTGTGGCTGGTGACCGCGCCTGCCAGCCGCTGGGTGGGCGACAGCGTGGAGCGCGAAGCGGTGGCCGGCCTGCCGTTCGTCAGCACGTCCAACAGCACCGTCATGCAGCAACTGGAAGAAGGGCAGTTGCGGGCCAACGGCGTGCCCTCGCGCCGCATCGTGCTGGAGTTGGGCCACCCCGAAGCGCAGAAAGAGGCCGTGCGCCGCGACGTGGGTGTGTGTTTCTTTCTCAGGTCGTCGGTGGAACAGGACCTGCGGTATGGCGAGCTGCGCCTGGTGCGAACGCCCGGCCTGGAGATGGCGATTCCGCTTTATCTGGTCTACCGCAAAGACAAGGCTTTCTCGCCGTTCCAGCTGGCGCTGCGCCAGCATGTCGAGGCCGCCCGCCCGGCCGGTGTGACCCTGTTCGACAAGGCCCTGCACCCCCCGATGCTACAATTCCAGGGTTCCGGCGCCGATTTGCCTGACCCGCTTGCGGGCGCCTCATAAAAATCCTGCTAAAGAGCTCTTCGTGTCTTCGTCTTTGCCCACTGTGCGCCCATCCGCGGCGCTTGCCCCGCACCCGGCGCCGGCTGCCACAGCCCCGACCGCTCCCCCCAGACCCCTGTTCCTGCTGCTTCGCCTTCGCCTGCGCGCGACCCGGGTTCCGTGGGCGTGGTCGAGTCCCGCCTGATCGAATTCACCGAGCCGCTGGCGTTGTCCAGCGGGTCGTCGTTCGGCCCGTATTCGCTCATGGTCGAAACCTACGGCACCCTGAACGCCGACCGCAGCAACGCCGTGCTGGTGTGTCATGCGCTGAACGCCTCGCACCATGTCGCGGGCATCGCGGCCAATGATCCGTCGGACGTGGGCTGGTGGGACAACATGGTCGGGCCGGGCAAGCCGCTGGATACACGCCGCTTCTTCGTCATCGGTATCAACAACCTGGGCTCGTGCTTTGGTTCGACCGGGCCGGGCAGCATCGACCCCGCAACCGGCAAGCCCTACGGCGCGGCGTTCCCGGTCGTCACGGTCGAAGACTGGGTGCACGCCCAGGCGCGCGTGGCCGATCTGTATGGCATCGAACGCTTCGCGGCGGTCATGGGCGGGTCCCTGGGCGGCATGCAGGCGCTGGGCTGGGCCGTGACCTATCCGGACCGGCTGGCCCATTGCGTGGTGGTGGCCAGCACGCCGCGGCTGTCGGCGCAGAACATTGCGTTCAACGAAGTGGCGCGGCGCGCGATCATTACCGACCCTGATTTTCATGGCGGCGACTTCTACGCGCACGACACGGTGCCGCGCCATGGCCTGTCGGTGGCGCGCATGATCGGCCACATTACCTATCTGTCCGGCGACGACATGGCCGAAAAATTCGGCCGCGCCCAGCGTGCCCCGGCGGCCGATGGCGCCTTCCATTACGGCTACGACGTGGAATTCGAAGTCGAGTCCTATCTGCGCTACCAGGGCGAGAAGTTCTCGAAGTATTTCGATGCCAACACCTATCTGCTGATCACACGGGCCCTGGACTATTTCGACCCTGCCAAGAATGCAGGGGGCGACCTGGCCAAGGCGCTGGCGCCGGTCAAGGCCGAGTTCCTGCTGACGTCGTTTGCGACCGATTGGCGTTTTCCGCCATCGTGTTCGCGCGAAATCGTGCAGGCGCTGTTAAGCAACGGCCTGCCGGTCACCTATGCCGAGATCGACGCGCCGCACGGGCATGACGCCTTCCTGCTGGACGACAGCCGGTACCACGCGGTAGTCAGCGGGTATTACGACAAGATCGCGATGCAGCTGGGATTGGGGGAGCGCGCATGAACGCCGGCCATCGCAATGGCATCCGCCCCGACCTGGCGCGGATCGCAAGCTGGATCGCCGACGGCTCGCGCGTATTGGACCTGGGCTGCGGCGACGGCACGCTGCTCGCGCACCTGCGCGACAGGCAGCATGCGCGCACGGTCGGTGTCGAAATCAACGATGCCAGCGTGATCGCCTGCGTGCGCCGCGGCGTGAACGTGATCCAGCAGAACCTGGAAGACGGGCTGGCCCTGTTCCAGGACGGCCATTTCGATACGGTGGTGCTGTCGCAGACCTTGCAGGCCGTGCACAACACCGAACGGATCCTGCTGGAAATGATGCGCGTGGGCCGGGAAGGCATCGTGTCCTTCCCCAATTTCGGCCACTGGACGCACGGCTGGTCGATCCTGCGGGGCCGCATGCCGGTCAGCAAGCAGATGCCCTACGAGTGGTACAACACGCCCAACATCCACCTGTGCACGCTGGCCGACTTCGAAGACCTGGCCCGCAAGCTGGGCCTGCGCATCCTGGAACGCGCCACGTTCGCCAACGATCGCGAAGTGACCGTTGCGCCGGGGCTACGCAGCACGCTGGCGGTGTATCGCTTCACGGCAGGGTGAGTGCAACAGGGTGACCGTGGCAGGGCGAATGCCCCGCCCGGGTCGCCACGGCGTTCATCACGCCGGATCGATCATTCCGGCTTGATCCCCAGCGTGTCCATCACCTGACCCCACTTGGCATTTTCGTCGTCGATCCACTTTTTCAGATCGGCCGGCGGGCCTTTGTGTGCGAACAGCACCTGGTCCTTCAGGGCGCGTTGGACTTCGGGCGCGTCCATGGCCTGGTTGATGTCGGCATTCAATTGATTGATGACCGAGGCTGACGTGCCCTTGCGCGCGATGGTGGCGAACCACCCGTCGATCACCGTCTTGGGTGCGGTCTTGCTGATCAGCTCGACCTTTTCGAGACCCGGATAGGGTTCGCTGCCGAACGATCCGAGCACCCGCAAGCGGCCGCTTTGCACGAAGGGCAGGATCGGGCCCATGCCTTCGATCACGGCCTGGGTGTGGCCGCCAATCGTGGCCTGGATGGCGGGCGGGCCGCCGGTGAAGTGGACGTGCAGGAACTTGACGCCGGCATTCAGCCCGAAGTATTCGCCGGCCAGATGCGGATAGGAATACACCCCCACGTCGGCCACCGGCAAGGTGCCTGGCTTGGCCTTGGCTTCGTCGATGAACTGCTGGACAGACTTGAAGTGCGAGTCCACCGGCACGGCCAGCACCAGCGGCGCCAGCATGCTGAAGGACACCGGCACGAAATCGCGTTCGATGTTGAAAGGGATGTTCTTGATCGTGCGCGGCACGATGGAAATGGCCGACCCTTGCGTGAACGCAAAGGTGTGATCGTCGACCGGCGACGTGAGCAGATTATTGAGCCCGATCACGCCGCTGCCGCCAGGGCGGTTGTCGACGATCACCGTCTGCTTCCATTTATCGCCCAATACCTGGGCGAGGTGCCGCACGATCACGTCGGGGGCCGATCCGCCGGGAAACGGCACGATCAGGCGCACGGCCTTGGTGGGCCACTTCGCGCCACTGGCGGTCTGCGCGAACGCAGGCGCCATCGTGGATGCCAAGGCAAGGGCAATGCCGTTCTGTACAAACTGTCTCCGATCCATGTCATCCCTTTCTGTTTTGGTTGTAGGGGTGGTTGACGATCAGGCGGCGCGCACCTCGACCGTGAATTCACCTACTTTTTCGATACTGGCGTGGAGTGTGTCGCCCGGCAAGATAGGGGCAACCCCTTCCGGCGTGCCGGTGTAGATGATGTCACCTGGCTCAAGGGTGTAGAAGCGCGAGGCCAGCTCGATCAATTCGGCTACGCCCAGGATCAGGTCGCGGGTGTTGGCGCGCTGGCGCACCTCGCCATTGATCTCGAGCGAGAAGTCCAGATTGCCCGGATCGGGGATTTCGTCGGCCGTGACCATCCAGGGGCCCAGCACGGAATAGGTGTCCAGCGACTTGCGCAGGCTGCGTTCTTCCGGACCGCGGATCGTGATGTCCAGGCCCAGGCTGTAGGCCGCCACGTATTCCAGCGCTTCTTCCTTGCTCACGTTCTTGGCGCGCTTGCCGATGATCGCGGCCAGTTCGATTTCATGGTCGGTGCGGCGGTCGGGCATGGCCACTTCAATGCCGTGCGACGAGCCCACCAGCGAACTGGTGGCTTTCAGGAACAGGCCCGCGCGGTGGATGGTGGCGATCTGGTTCTGGTGATGCAGCGCCGGATCGGTCTGCGCTTCTTCCAGGTGCTTCAGGTAGTTCACGGGCGCCGCGACCAGCTTGCCGGGATTGGCGACCGGGCTCAGGAAGGTGACGCTGGACAGCGGAATGCCTTCGGCCTTGTCGGCTTCGCCTTCGATCGCGCCCAGCAGCTCGGGCAACGCGGCGATGAAGATGTCGTGGGTCGGCAGGGGGTAGTGATGGGCGGGCAGCCGGTCAAGGACCGATGTCACGTCTTTGATGACGTCACCTTGCACCACGCCAAGGCGGTTGTCGTTGAAGCGGGCGATGATGGTCAAGGGATTCTCCTGGAAACGAGGTAAGCCGGCCGCACGGTAACGATGCGGCCGGTGGGTAAAGTTGCGGGTAGAACGGGTTGCATGCTGCGAACTGCTTGATGCCGGTTGCGTGACACCACCTACGTGACACCGGCTGCGTGCAACGAAGCGTTTACAGCTTTTCGCGCCAGAGGCCGAGTTTTTCCTGCACCGGGCGATCGTTGAACGCGAACACCACCGAGTCCGACGCGCCGCCAACGATGCGGTGCGCGGCCCAGCCTGGCAGCGCGAACACATCGCGCGGCTTGAGCGTGAAGCGCTCGGCGGCAGTGCCGTCGGTGCCGAACATCTCGATGGTGATCTCGCCTTCGATCACCACCAGCACGCCGCTGTCGGTGGACTGGTAGGTCTTGCCTTGCCAGTTCGCGGGGATCAGCTGCATGGTGGTGCCCAGCGTCGGGATCGCCCAGTCGCCGCTGGTCGGGTTCACGTAGCGCAGGCACAGGCCGCGATGCGGATCGATGTCTTCGAAGCGAACCATCTGGCCCAGCGCTTCGCGCGTGCGGTCATAGGGATAGTTGAAGACGGGCGACGTGTGCGTCTTGCGGCTGTTGCGGATCGGCAGAAGGCCGCTGCCGTAGCGCGCCAGGGCGTCGCCCTCGGGCCGCGCGATCGTCTGCGAGGCCGACTCGTTTTCTTCACGAAAGCCGGCCTTCAGGAAGGACACCAGCGGCACGTCCAGGCCGTCCATCCAGATGACCGGATCGGTGCCGTCGTGGCCGTGATCATGGAAGGTCCATGACGGCGTGATGATGAAGTCGCCGGGGTGCATGGTGGTGCGTTCGCCGTCGACCGCGGTGTAGCCGCCCGCGCCTTCCAGCACGAAGCGCAGCGCCGACTGCGTATGGCGATGGGCCGGCGCCACTTCGCCCGGCAGGATCAGCTGCAGGCCCGCGTACAGCGTGTCGGTGATCTGCGACTTGCCGGCCCAGCCGGGATTCTCGAGCACCAGCACGCGCCGTTCGGCTTCTTCGGCGGTAATCAGTTCACCCGCTTCGAGCAGCGGGCGGCGGACCTCGTCGAAGTGCCACTGGAAGGGCACGGCTTTCGACTTGGGCTCGGAAGGCACCAGGCCCTTCAACACCACCCACAGGGGCGCCAGATGCTGCTGGTCCAGAGTCTTGTAATACACGTTCATGTCATTCATGGGATCTCTCCGGTTCGGCTCGCGCGCTATACCTTGAACGAGCTGAGCACGTTTTTCGGGAACAATTCCTCGACCGACAGCCGGCGCGCGCAGATACCCTGCTCGTGGCCGAACTTGCAGAAGGCGTCGAGGGTGGCGACGTTGATCTGTCCGCCCGCATCCGGCCCGATGCCATACGGGAAGAAGTCTTCGCCGAAAATGGACTTCATGCGGTTGGCGTATTCGGCCATCCACGCGAACGGCGCGTGTGACGCGGTCACGTCCGACAGCCGCTCCATCGACTGGTGCTTGGCCTGAGTAAAGGCCTTGACCAGGTTCATGCCGACCCAGGGGTGTTCCTGCAGCACGGGGCCACGGACCACCAGACCGTGCATGATCGGGAAAATCTTCGTATCGCGGAAGTACTGTTCTTCGGCGGCCTGGTAGTCGGGCATCAGGCGCACGACGCCCTTGCCCAGGGCCATCGGCGGACGGGCCGACATGACGGCGTCCAGCTCGCCCGACATCAGCATGTCGTTCAGGGATTTGTCTTTGACGGGGTGGTACTGCATGCCCTCGGGCAAGTGCAGCTTGACCTTTTCCGCCCGCCCTGCCTGGTTCACGCCGGACTGCACCCAGGTAATGCCTTTCAGGTCGATGCCCAGATAGTCGCTCAGGAATCCGCGGCCATACACCCCCGCCGTCTGCGCCCATTCCGGCACGCCGATCCGCTTGCCCGCCAGGTCTTCCGGACGCTGGATGGCGCTGCCTTCCTTCACGTAGAACATGGAATGGCGAAAGGCGCGCGAAATGAAGATGGGCAGCGCCTGGATGCCCGGGTCGTCCTGCGAGCGCAGCGCGATGTACTTGCCCATCGACATCTCGGAAATGTCCCACTCGCGATGCAAGGTGAAGCGGTAGAAGATTTCTTCGATCGGCAGGTTCAGCGTGCGCAGCGCGACGCCTTCGACGGGGATCGAACCGTCGGTCACGTCGCGGGTATGGTCGTACGGACCAAGCGCCAGGGTAAGCGGAAGGGGATTCATTAATCGGCCTTGATGTTTGCGGTCTTGATCACGCGGCCCCACTTCTCGGATTCGGACCGGACGTAGCGCGCGAGTTCGTCGGGGGTGCTGGACATGGCTTCCTGTCCCTGCTTGTTCAGTTGTTCGCGGTAATCCGGATCCTTGGCCAGCTTGACCATTTCCTGGTTGAGCCGTGCAACGATCGCGGGCGGCGTGCCGGCGGGGGCGAACAGGCCATACCAGGAACTGGCTTCGATACCGGGGTAGCCCAGTTCGTTCAGCGTGGGCACATCCGGCGCCGCGGCAATGCGGGTGGGCGACGTGACGGCCAGTGCGCGCAGGCGGCCCGTCGGCACGAAGGGCAGGGTGGACACCACGCCGCCGAACACCATCTGGGTTTCGCCGCTGATGACCGCCGAGGCCGCGGGCGCGCTGCCCTTGTAGGGCACGTGCTGGATGTCGGTGCCCGTCTGCATCTTGAAGAGCTCGGCCACCAGATGCAGCGGCGATCCGTTGCCGCCCGACGCGTAGTTCAATTCGCCCGGCTTGGCCTTGGCCAGGGCGACCAGTTCCGACACGCTCTTGACCGGCAATTGCGGATTCACGACCAGGATCTGGTAGCCCTGCGCGACCATGCTGATGGGCGCAAAGTCCTTGTTCGGGTCATAACCCGCCTTGCTCAGGCTGGGCGTCATCGCAAAATTGGCCACGAAGCCCAGGGTGAGCGTGTAGCCGTCGGGCTTGGCGCGGGCCACCTGTTCCGTGCCCAGATTGCCCAGTGCGCCCGCGCGGTTTTCCACCACCACCGTCTGGCCCAGGGTGGTCGATAGCCGCTGCGCCACCAGGCGGCCCAGGGTGTCATTGCCGCCGCCGGGCGGGAAGGGCACCACCAGCCGGATCGGATGATCGGGGTAGCTGTCGGCCTTGCGGTCCGCGGCGCGCGCCGCGGGCGCGTACGTGGCGGCCACCGCCAGTACCGCCGCCCCGGCCACGGCAGCGGCGACGTACAAGGCCAGGCGCACGCGCGCCGACGTGTCCGTTTGCGACCGCGCCGGAAAAGCGTGCGTGGAAGAGGCTGCGTCGTGCGTCATCGGGGTTTGATTCATCCTGCTGCCCGCATTCATGCGTCCATCGGTCATGCTGTCTCCTCCGTCCTTCATTGAAGGGATGCGTCGCGCAGGTCTGTTGCCTGCGTCATATCGCGGTGTGTTGCTCAGTCTGCGTTCATTCGGCCTGGATGTTGGCGCTCTTGGCCAACTGCATGTAGCGCGCCGTGTCTTCCTTGATCAGCCGGGTCAGGTCCTGCGCCGACCCCTTCGTGACTTCCACGCCGGCATTCGACAGGTTCTCTTTCACCTTCGGATCGGCCAGCACCTTGGTCACGTCGGCGGTGATCTTGGCGACCACATCGGCCGGCAGTTTTGCCGGTCCCATCAGGGCGTACCAGATCGAAAAGTCGAAGGGCTTGAGGCCCTGTTCTTCGAACGTCGGGGTATCGGGCATCAGCTCGTAGCGCTGCGCGGTGGACACGCCCACGGCCTTCAGGCGGCCGCTCTTGGCGTACGGCGCCACCAGGTTGGCGCTGACGATCGCCAGCGGCACCTGGCCGCCCAGCACGTCCTGCAGCGCGGGCGCGCAGCCCTTGTAGCCGGCGTGGGTCGCGGTAATGCCGGCCTTCTGTTTGACCAGTTCCATCACGAAGTGCTGCGGCGTCCCGATCCCGCAGGACCCGTAGCTGAGCGAGTCCGGCTTGGCCTTGGCGATCGCAACCAGTTCCTTGACGTTGCTGATCTTGACCGACGGATGCGCCGCCAGCGCGATCGGCGTCACGCCCAGGATCATGATCGGAGTCAGATCCTTTTCGGCGTCGTACGGCAGCTTGCCCGTCAGGCCCAGGTTGCTAACCATGGTCGAGTTCTGCAGCAGCAGGGTATAGCCATCGCCAGGCGCGCGGACCACGTCCTGGCTGCCGATATTGCCGGAGGCGCCTGCCTTGTTTTCCACCGCCACGCCCTGGCCCCAGATCGGCGCCAGGCCCGCGCCGATCTGGCGCGCCAGGATGTCGGACCCGCCGCCCGTGCCATACGGCACCACCAGGCGCACGGTCTTGTTGGGGTAGGCGTCGGCGGCCCGTGCCGCGGCGCCGGTCAGCGCCCCGGTTGCCGCCACCGCCACCAGGGCGCTCGTCATCCAGCGCTTCTGGATCGAAAAATGCATTGCCACGTCAGTCTCCTCGCGTTTGCGCGGTCGGTCCGGGCATCGTTGTGCCCGTCCATCATTCTGTTGATTTCGGCAACGATCCGCTGCCGCTGTCTCACTGGTCGAGATCGACGTTGCCCAGACGCTTGATCCACAGATTCCACGAACGCGGCAGCTGCCCTTCGTTCATCTCGGTGGCCAGGCGCGCTTCTTCGCCATTCAGGAAGGTGATCTCGCCCAGGCCCTGCGCTTCCAGCTGCAGGCGCGCGTTGATTTCGGTGTAGATCGCGCGGAACACGGCCGCTTCGATCGACCCGCCCACCACGGTCGACCCGTGGCCCCGCATCAACACACAATTGCAGTCGCCCATCGACTTGGCCAGCGCCTCGCCCAAATGCTTGTCGCGGATCAGCATGTCCGTATCGCCACCCGCGTCGCGGATCTCGAAGTGGGCCGATCCGGCGCCCAGGAAGCTGGACATGTGGAACACCGGCTTGAGCGCATGCTTGGTGATGGCAAAGGGGATCACGCTCATCGAATGGCTGTGCACGACCGACATCACGTCCGGCCGCGCGCGGTACAGCTCGGCGTGGATGAAGCGCTCCAGGTAGGGACGTTCCTTGGAATCCGACACCGTGTTGCCGTCGAAGTCATAGCAGACGATGTCCTGCCGGCGGACCATGGCCGGCGCGCGGTTGCACGACAGCAGGAACACGCCGGGCTCGGTCGGATGGCGCACGCTGACGTGCCCCAGGCCATCGACAATGCCGTGGTCATACAGGATGCGGTTGGCATAGACGAGTTTGTCGACGAGTTCGGAATCGGGAAGCTGGATGGCCATCAGGCATGTCCTGGAAAGAAGTAAGCGGGAAAGGGCAGCGCGTCAGAACGGGCGGGTGGGTGCTGCGGTGTCGTGTGCCCCGTCCGTGCGCCATGTCGATGTGCTGCGTTGCTGTGTCGTCGTGTTGCTGCGTTGTTGTGTTCTGTCGTGTCGTATTGCCGCGGCCCGATCACGGGCTGGCAGCACGTTGCGCCGCCGCGAAGAATCCTTCCCGCGGCGGCCTTGTGGATGCCTTACAGAACGATGCCGCTGTACAGCCAGTCGATCTCGAACGTGCTGTTCTTCGGCCGGTTTTCGACCAGGCTGTTGCGCACGTCGCGCGCGCCGCCGCCGGCGTGGCAGATGCCGCAGAAAAAGCGCGAGGTCAGCTGGATGCGTCCGGTGCGCAGATATCGAGCATGCTCATAATCGAGCAGCGCCTGATCCAGGCTGGGCACCGTGGTGATCTTGTGCGCCAGCACGGCCGCGTCTTCCAGCGCCATGCATGCGCCCTGCGCCATGTATTGCAGCGTGGGATGGGCGGCGTCGCCCAGCAGCGTGGCGCGGCCCTGCGACCAGCCCGCCTTGGGGTCTCGGTCGTACAGCACCCAGTTGCGGTCCTTGCGCACATAGCCCAGGTTCTTGCGGACGTTTTCGGTACACGGCGCAAAGATGCGTTCCATTTCGTCCGGCCCGATCGTCTCGGTGCGGCCCAGGCGCAAGTCGTCGTTCTCGACCACGGCCACGTTGTTCATGACCTTGCCGCCGCGCAGGCGGTACTGGACCATGTGCAGGTTCGGGCCGACCCACAGCACCACGTCGTCCGCATGGGTGGTGTCGGTAATCTCTTCCATCGGCACCACGCCGCGGTACGCGACCTGACCCGCCACGCGCGGCGCGCCGTCGTCCAGCAGGGTCGCGCGCACCCGCGATTTCAGGCCGTCGGCGCCGACCAGCGCGGTGCCGTGATAGACGCTGCCGTCCTCACAGGTCACTTCCACGCCATCCGCGTTCTGCGTAAAGCTTTGCACACCCTTGGACGTTTCGATGCTGACGCCCGGCATGTCGCGCACGGCATCCAGCAGCATCTGGTGCAGGTCGCTGCGGTGGATCACCGAATAGGGGTAGCCGAACTTGGCCTGGAAATCCGAGCCCAGCGCCATGCGGGTCAGTTCCCGTCCGTCGATCGCATCGATCATGACCAGGTTATTGGGGAAAAACGCGCGGTCCTTCAGCTGATCGGCCACGCCCAGGTGTTCCAGCATGCGGTAGGCGTTCGGCCCCAGCTGCAGGCCATAGCCGATTTCGCCCAGCTCGGCCGCACGTTCCAGCACGCGCACCTTGCGCCCCTGACGGGCCAGGGCCAGCGCCGTTGCGATGCCCCCGATGCCACCGCCCGCGATGATGAACTCGCCGGACGTCGTGTCGGATCTTGTCTCCATGACAGCCTCTCTAGAATATTTTGGGCTATCTTAGTGAGCGCTGCCCGAATTGTTCAATCCAATAGTTTCGATAGAAGGTATTTAAAAAATGAATCTGGATGGCATCGATTTCCAGCTCTTCAAGACCTTCGAAGCGGTCTTGCGGACCCGCAGCGTCACGGCGGCGGCCGAGAGCCTGGGACTGAGCCAGCCCACCATGAGCTACGGCTTGAACAAGTTGCGCGCGCTGCTGCACGACCCCCTGTTTGTCCGGATCGGCAACGAAATGCGGCCCACCCCCGCGCGCAGGCCGTGGCCGTTCCCATCCGTTTGATACTGGAAACGCTGGAAAAAGAGGTTTTTGACACCAGAACCTTCGATCCCGCCACGTCTGACCGCGAAATCCGCTTTTGTATGGCGGATATTGGCGAGATGTATTTCCTGCCAAGAATCCTGCGGTTTGCGGAAACTGTCGCCCCCAACATGACGTTTCGGGTGCTGTCGTTGACGCCTGACCGGCTGGAAGCGGCGCTTGCCAACGGCGAAGTCGACCTGGCGATGGGCTATTTTCCCGACCTGAGCAAAGACAATTTCTTTCAGCAGCAACTGGGCACCAGCAGTTTCGTCTGCATTGCACGCGCGGGTAATCCCCATGTCGGCAAACGGCTGACCGCCAAGCGGTACTTCGACGCGCCCCACATTGCCGCCCATACCGCGCTGCGTAGCATGGAGGTGTTCGACCGGTCTCTATTGGCCTCCGGCGCCGAGCAGCCTCGCGTCAAGCTGCGCGTGCCGCACTTCATTGCGCTGCTTGGCATCGTCGCGCAATCCGACCTGATCGCCACGGTGCCCCTCGAGGCGGCCCACGCCGTCACCCACGCCAGCAACATCCGCATCCACCGCCTGCCGTTCCCTTCGCCCGTGTTTGCGCTGCGGCAACACTGGCACCGGCGCTATCACCATGACCCGGTGAACAAGTGGCTGAGGGAGTCGATGCAGGGCCTGTTCCACGATTTGCTGTCGGAGCGGGGATTGGCGAGGTTTTAAGCCCCCCTAGGCGCTGCGCGCCTCCCCAGGGGCGGCACTGGCGGACTGGCGAAGCCAGATCCGCTGTGCCCTGGATGGGGTGTCTTGGTGCGGGCGGGGGCGTGGTGGTTGGGGGTTGGCTTCTTGGTAGAGGAGCCGCTCTGGGCGCTTTGCGGCTCCCCTTGAGCGGCACTGGTGGAGTAACCCCCCTAGGCGCTGCGCGCCTCCCCAGGGGCGGCACTGGCGGACTGGCGAAGCCAGATCCGCTGTGCCCTGGATGGGGTGTCTTGGTGCGGGCGGGGGCGTGGTGGTTGGGGTTGGCTTCTTGGGGGAAGAGCCGCTCTGGGCGCTTTGCGGCTCCCCTTTGAGCGGCACTGGTGGAGTAACCCCCAAGGCGCTGCGCGCCTCCCCAGGGGCGGCACTGGCGGACTGGCGAAGCCAGATCCGCGGTGCCCTGGATGGGGGTGTCTTGGTGCGTGGCAATGCTTGTTGCACGCAGTGTAGCTGTCAGGATTGTCAGTGGTTCAGCGGGTCGGTAGCGGATAGGTTGTCGTGTTGCCTGCGCATCCGGTGATGGGTGCGTCTTTCGTCCCTTACTGGTTGACTGCGATGACTCACCTTGACCGACTTTTCCCTTTTTGCGGGGCAGCGGACTTTTCGCCTGCTTCCTATGACGCGCCTGCGGGGTGCGATGCTTGGGGTCCCGACTCGGCATCTCGCCGCCGCCTGATGTCGGCGGGAGCGTCGCTGGCCGTGGCTCCCTGGCTGCTGGCCGGGTGCGGCGGTGGTGAGGTGGATGACGTGATGCCCGTGCTGCCGCCGGCGGATGGCGCGCCGCCCGCTACAACGCCGCCTTCGGCCACCGTGCCCGATACGCGCGCCGCGGCGCCGCGGTACAGCGCGGCGGCGGGGGGCATTGGCGAATTCCTGACGGCGCAGGGATGGGACCGGCTGCTCGGCATGGCCGAGGGGGACCCCTGATCCGTCAGATGCAAGGCCAACTGAAGCGCCACGCCGATGCATTCGCCCAGGTCACGCCCACACCCGTCACCTACCTGGCAGGTTCAAAAACCGAGTACCAGCCGGTCAGCCTGCCTGACATGACCGCCGCGCAGATCGCGGCTGCCCACCTGGCCGAAACCAACCTGTCCCGCATCCGCGCCGCCGCATTCGACTGGCGCTGCCATCGACGCGCTGACACGCTGCTCGTCTTGCGCAACATGCTGGTCGCCTGGGCGCGCGTGCACGAACCCTACGGCAATCCCCTGATCGACGAAACGTTGCTCAACCCGGCCGTCGCCTACTTTCACGTGCGCGACGCCCTGTCCGACGCCGACCGCGCCATCATCGAGCCATGGCTGCGCAAAGTCGTCGACCGCAACCGCATCTGGTTCGAACGTATCACCGCCGACCGGACGGCCGGCCGGAACAACTGGATGTCGCACGGCCTGTGCAACGTCGCCGTCAGCGCATTGGCCATCGATTCCCGCGCGGACCTGGACTGGGTCATCAGCGCCACTCGCACTTTCCTGGGCGAACACATCGAACCCGGCGGCGAAACCGTCGATTTCCGCGGCCGCGACGCTTTGGGCTACCACTGCTACAGCCTGCGCGGCCTGGTCCTGCTGGCGCAGGCCCTGAACGTGGACGGCGTGTCGCTGTACGACTACCGCGCCTCCGCCGCCGGCAATGGCAGCATGGCCAATGCCATGGCCTTCCTGATCCCGTACATCGAAAAGACCCGCGTGCACCTGGAATATGTCAACAGCCGATACGCCCCCGACAAGACCAGCCTGCACATCAACCAGCTTGGCAAACCCTGGCAGTTCGACCCCGGCCTTCCGTTCCCCTACGCCGACGCCTACGACCCCCGCTGGGGCAACTACGCCCGCGCCAAAGCCGTGGCCGACACCCCCGACAAGACCTACCTGCACCGCTTCCCGGAATACAACCCAAGCTGGCTCTTCAACGAGGTCACGCGGAGTATGTAGCCCCCCTTGACGCTTCGCGCCTCCCCAGGGGCGGCACCAGCGGACTGGCAAAGCCAGCTCCGCGGTGCCCTGGATCCACCTCGACGATCGCGCACCAGCGCGCTACGCATGAACAGCGACAGGCATCAGCCGATGGGTGGTGGTGGCATGCGTAGTTATATCGATTCAGGCCTGGAGGTCTGGACTTCAATGTGTCATTCGATACTATCCATCCAACACGGCCCGCTCCTCTGCGTCGAAAGACGTACGGGCGGGTTTTCTATTTTGTAGGGTGCATGGCTCTTTACACCAAGCCCTACCTGACGATTGTCCAGCAACTGTCGGTACTGAAGGCTCGTGGACTTTCGATCTCCGCACCGCGCATCGACCCGAGACACCCCCATCCAGACCACCGCGCACCCGCCCGACCCAAGACACCCCCATCCAGGGCACCGCGGGTCTGGCTTTGCCAGCCCGCCAGTGCCGCCCCTGGGGGAGGCGCGAAGCGCCTAGGGGGGCTCTACCTCCAATCGTCCCGATACACGAACTTCGGCATGTGCCAGTCGAACCGGATCGCCAGCAACCGTACCACCAGCCCCGTCACCATCGCCGCCAGCACCGCCACCTGCTGCGGCATGCCCACGTACAGGGTGCCAAGGAACACCAGACCCACCAGCACCGACACGCTGGCATAGAGTTCATGCCGGAACAGCAGCGGAATTTCGTTGCACAGCACATCGCGCATCACGCCGCCAAAGCAGCCGGTGATCATGCCGCTCACCAGCACGATGATTGGCGACAGCTGCATCTCCAGCGCCACCTGGCAGCCGATCACCGTAAACACCACCAGCCCCAGCGCATCGAGCAGCAGGAACAAAGCGCGCAGCCGCCGCATCACCGGCGCAATGAACGCCGTAAGCAAAGCCGCGGCGGCGGTGATCAGCAGGTATTCCGGGTGCTTGACCCAGGTCAGTGGATAGTGGCCGAGCAGCACGTCGCGCAAGGACCCGCCGCCCAGGGCGGTGACGCAGGCGATCACGCACACGCCGACCCAGTCCATGCTGCGGCGGCCGGCCGACAGGGCGGCCGTCATGGCTTCCGCCGTGATCGCGATCACGTACAGCGAGACGAAAAGCATCGCCTTACTCCGTGCGGTCCAGACGGGTAATGTCGGCGCGGCGCCACCACAGCAGCGCCAGTCCGGGCAGGCCGATGGCAACCGTCAGCATGAAGAAAGTGGGCCAGCCGTAGGTTTCGACCAGGGGCGGCGCCAGGGGGCCGGCCAGGTAGGTGCGGCCCACGGCCGACAGGGCCGACAATAACGCAAACTGGGTGGCGGAGAAGCGCCGGTCGCACAGGCCCATCAGCAGGGCCACGAAGGCGGCCGTGCCCAGGCCGCCGCACAGGTTTTCGACGCCGACGGCGGACGCCATCAGCACGATGTTCTTGTCGCTGACGGCGATCAGCCAGAAGCCCAGGTTGGAGATGGCCTGCAGGATGCCGAACAGCATGAGCGACCGGAACAGGCCGATGCGCGCCAGCAGGGCGCCGCCGCTCAAGGCGCCAATGATGGTGGCGCCCAGGCCCAGCAGCTTGTTGATGGTGCCGACTTCAGTGGCGCTGTAGCCGGCCGCGCGGATCAGGAAGGTGGTGGACAGGCTGCCGGCAAACGCATCGCCCAGCTTGTACAGCACGATCAACAGCAGCACGGTCAACGCGCCCTGGCGGCTGAAGAATTCTTTGAGCGGCCCGGTGACGGCTTCGCCCAGGGTGCGTGGCGCGCGGGCAGGGTGGTCCGGTTCGGGGGCGATCAGGGTGGCCAAGACCGACAGGCCCATCAGGCCGCCCATGACGACGTAAGTCGGGCCCCAGCCCAGCCAGGAATCGGCAATCACCAGCGCCAGTCCGCCCGACACCAGCATGGCCAGGCGGTAGCCAAGCACCGAGATGGCGGCGCCCGCACCGCGTTCTTCTGTCCGCAGGACGTCCGTGCGGTAGGCATCGAAGGCAATGTCTTGCGAGGATGAGCAGAACGCGACGAATACCGCGATCAATGCCAGCGGCAGCAGCGATTCGCGCGGCGACAGGGCGCCCATCGCCATGATGGCGATCGCAAGCAGGATCTGGGTCAGGACCATCCAGCCACGGCGCCGGCCCAGTAGCGGCGGCGTGTAGCGGTCCATGAGGGGCGCCCACAAGAACTTGAGCGTGTAGGCCGAACCCACCAGCGTGAGGAAGCCGATCGCCTGCAGCGAGACGCCGTCGACCGTGGCCCAGGCCTGCAGGGTGCCGGTAGTGAGCGCCAGCGGCAGCCCGCTCGCGAAGCCGAGGGCCAGCAGCGGCGCGACCCGCCGGTTGGTGTAAAGCGACGACGCAGCCACCGCCGGGCTATCCGGCGAGGACGGCGGGTTCAAAATATCTTACCGCTACGCCCGTAGTCGAGCACGATCCAGTTCTGCGCGGCCACCATGTCTTCGGCCTTGCCCGACGCAAACGCGTCGTTCAGGCGATTCATGTAGGACAGCAGCTGCTGCTTCGCGGTTTCGGCAAATGCCGGGTCGATGCCCTGGTCTTCGTACAGGATCACGTAGGACCGCGCGAAACCGTAGATCAGGAAGTACGCACCCGCATGTTCCGAGTCGCTGGAAATCAGCGCCAGCGTGCCTTCCTTGACCTTCAGGAAACTGTCGGTCCCCGGGACCTGGGCGGCGAAACGTTGGATCAATTCAGAGAAGTTCATAAACCAAGGGGCAACGGGTAAGGGAATCGGAAAAACGGATCGGGCGGTGGCAATCAGCAATCAGTTCAGGCGGCCGATGCCGCCGTGCGCCTTCGACCAGTCGGACGTGTGCGACAGGAACAGTTCGACCTTGTCGATATCGCCGGGCGTCAGGAAATTGTCGGCCTTGGCCAGCCCGATGATGTCCTGCCAGGTGGCCAGCGCATGGATCTGGATGTCCAGTTCTTCCATCGTGCGGCGGCTTTCGGCAAACGTATCGTAATAGAAGATGCTGAGCAGATGGCGCACCTGCAGTCCGGCGCCGCGCAGCGCCAGGCAGAAATTGCGCTTGCTCTGGCCATCGGTGGTCAGGTCATCGACCAGCAGCGCACGGTTGCCAGCCACCACTTCGCCTTCTATCTGTGCATTGCGGCCAAAGCCCAGGGGCTTCTTGCGCACAATCTGCAGCGGCAGCGACAGGCGGTCGGCCAGCCAGGCGGCGTAGGGTACGCCGGCGGTTTCGGCGCCGGTGATGACGTCGATTTCCGTCAGGCCGATGCGGTTCTTGACGACCGACAGGGCCGCTTCGTTCAGGGTGGTGCGCGCCGCGACCGACGAAATCAGCTTGCGGACGTCCACATAGACGGGGCTGGCCCAGCCGGAGCGCAATATGAAAGGCTTGCCGCCGGTGACGTGGACGGCGCCGGACTCCAGCAACAACCTGGCGACGACGGGCCCGATAGTGGTTTCTTCCATGACTTCTTTGTGTGGCGTGACGTGTGGCGTGAGATTAGACAACTTTTAGCATGCTACCCAAAAGATCCGCGGCTTTCTGTCCCTTATAGGATCGTTGCCACAGATCTTCCACCATTTTCGTATACAGCTCGACTGCCTGTGGCGCGGCAGTCACCTGCGCGATGCCGGTGGTGATGTTGGGCAGCTCGCCAAAACGGAACGGGCTGACCGCCACGAACGACGCGCCCGGGCGTTCGAACACCTGGAAGGTGGCGTTGGGCATGCTGCCGTCGACGATGCCGATCTGCATGTCCATGGGGTGTTCCTGCAGCAGCGCGATGATGCGTTCGACCTCGCGCCGCGCGGCCAGCGACCGTTCCATGCGCACCGAGGGGGCAGGTCGATCCGGCCCACCAGGCCGAAATGGACGAAGCGTTCGATCTCGCGCAGCCCGATCAGGCTGATGATGGGCGGCCGCCGGCGCGAAAAGGCGCGCTTGCGATCGTTCAGCAGTTTCATGACCGCGGCGATGCGCGGGTCGTCCTGATCGGGATTGCCTTCGCGCAGCATCTGTTCCAGATGCGCGGCGTAATCATCGGACGTCAGCAGAAAGGAAATCGGTTCGAAGTGCGCCATGATCCGCGTCGCGTCGGTTTCCAGCTGGCGCATGCGTTCGATGTAGGCAACCGGCGACGTGTAGTACTCGGCCCCGACGCCGAGCAGGGACGCCAGCGACGTGTTCAGGATGACGCCCAGCCGTTCCAGCGTTTCGATCTTGACGATATGGCCTTTCTCCATCCGGTATACGGCCGCGCGCGACACGCCAAGCTGGTCGGCCACGGTTTCGGCACGCAGCGATGCGCCCAGGCGGTAGGCGCGCAGGCGCTCGCCGATGGCCTGGAAGTCGATCGACTGATGGGGAATGACGGCAGTATCCATACACCTAGTCTAAAAAATTAGAAGCGGTTGCGCCACGGCGTTTTTCGATGCGAACCATGGCAGGGCATAAATCCCTCGAATGCACCGGTCAAGTGCTTGGTTTTAGGGGTTTGCCTGGGTTTGGTGCGCCGCGATTGCGGCTTTCGCCACATAAGCGCGCGAAGTATCAGCTTAGATAAAAAACGCTTGAGAAGTAAGAAAAAGTGTCTTAGTCTAAAAAAAGACGAGTCCCCGGACAGGTCCGCTCACAAGGCGATAGGCAACGACGCAGGGTCCCGGCTTTCCCATCTTCTTATTCGATCCTGATATTCGTTTCCCTCGGAGAGTGGACATGAGCAACAACACAGCCAGCATGGCCGGCAAGCCGGGTGCGCCCGCCGCCTCGCCTGATCTGGTGGAAACCGACAGCTACGCGCGCAAGGCCGTCATTGCGTCGACCGTGGGCTACGCGCTGGACGGCTTCGATCTGCTGATCCTGGGCTTCATCCTGGCGGCGATCTCGGCCGACCTGGGCTTTTCCGGCACGCAAGCCGGTTCGCTGGTTACCTGGACGCTGGTGGGCGCGGTGTTTGGCGGCGTGGTGTTTGGCTGGCTCAGCGACAAGTACGGCCGGGTGCGCGTGCTGAACTGGACCATTCTGCTGTTCGCGATCTTTACCGGCCTCTGCTCGCTGGCCACCGGCTATTGGGACCTGCTGATCTATCGCACCATCGCCGGTATCGGCCTGGGCGGCGAATTCGGCATCGGGATGGCGCTGGCCGCCGAAGCCTGCCGTCCGGAACAGCGTGCGCGCATGTCGTCGTATGTGGGCCTGGGATGGCAAGCGGGCGTGCTGGCCGCGGCGCTGCTGACTCCGTTGCTGTTGCCCATCATCGGCTGGCGCGGCATGTTCGCCGTGGGCGTACTGCCTGCGGTGGCCGCCTTCGTGATTCGCCACTTCATTGGCGAACCCAAGATCTTCATCGAAAACCAGAAGGTCGCCAAGAAAGAGAACTCGTTCAAGATGCTGGTGGCTGACGCCGCCACCACCCGAATGAGCATTGGTGTGGTGATCCTGACGTCGGTGCAGAACTTCGGCTACTACGGCGTGATGATCTGGATGCCGTCGTACCTGAGCAAGCAATTCGGCTACTCGCTTACCAAGTCCGCCATGTGGACGTCGGTCACGATCCTGGGCATGGCCTTCGGCATCTGGCTGTTCGGCCAGCTTGCGGACCGCGTTGGCCGCCGCCCGATCTTCCTGTTCTACCAGGTGGGCGCGATCGTGACCGTGCTGGCGTACTCGGCGCTCGAATCGCAATACGCGCTGCTGATCGGCGGCGCCATCATGGGCATGTTCGTGAACGGCATGATCGGCGGCTACGGCGCGCTGATCTCCGAGCTGTACCCCACGGCCGCCCGGGCCACGGCCCAGAACGTGCTGTTCAACATCGGCCGCGCGGTCGGCGGCTTCGGTCCGCTCGCCGTGGGCGCCGTGGCTTCGAAGTATTCGTTCAGCGCCGCGATCGCGCTGCTCGCATCGATCTACGTGCTCGACATCTTTGCCACCCTGTTCCTGATTCCGGAACGCAAGGGCGCCGCGCTGGACTGACCCGTCCGCGCACCTTCGATGCAAGGGAAGGGGCCGCGCGCAAGCGCCGGCCCTCGCCCCGTTTTCAGGACATCCTCATGCAGACTTCCTCCATGCAGGGCCAACCGGTGCAAGACCCATCGCTGCAACACCCGGGCGCGGCAGCGGCCCAGCCGGCGCCTCGCGCGTCGTCGTGCGCGGGCAGCGCATCGGGCTGCGGCGGCGTGCCGGCGCCCGATACCGCCGGCCGCGTCATCAGCAACGACTGGATCAATCGCGACTACAAGCATCTGGTGCTGCAAGCCGACGGGCGCGCCGCGCAGGCGGTGGCCGGCCAGTTCTTCCATTTGCTGTGCCCGGTCACGGCCGATGATTCGCCGTTCTTTCGCCGCCCCATGAGCACCTACCGCGCCGATCCCGCAACGGGTCAGGTGGAATTTCTGTACAAGGTGACGGGCGCGGGCACGCGCGGCCTGGCAACCCTGATGCCCAATGACACGCTGCCAATGCTGGGCCCGCTGGGCGTGGGCTTCTCGCTGCCGCCCGGGGCCCGCAACATCGTGGTGCTTGGCCGTGGCGTGGGCCTGGCCACCCTGGCGCCGCTGTCCGATCTGGCGGCCGCGGCCGGCGTGGGCGTGACCGCGATCCTGAGCGCGCGCGATGCGGAAAACCTGATGTCGCAGACGCGCTTCAGCGGCACCGGCGCGACGGTGATCGAAGTCACCGACGAAGCCCTGACCAGCTCGGTCGACAAGGTCGAAGCCCTGCTGCGTGAACTGCACAAGGCGGGCAAGGCCGACGCCTTCTACACCTGCGGATCGCAGCGCCTGACCGCGTTGATGCAACGGCTGGGCAACGAGCTGGGCGTGCCCGGCGAAGTGGCCATGGAACAGCAGATGGCCTGTGGCATCGGCATGTGCTATTGCTGCGTGCGCGCCTTTCGCGAAGGCGACCACCTGGTCAGCAAACGGGTCTGTTGGGATGGCCCCGTGTTTCCGCTTGCGGAGGTGACGTGATGAATGCAAGAGACGGAGTGATGGTGCGCCCTGGCCTGTCTGACGACACGGTGGTGGACCTGTCGATCGACGTGGGCGGGCTGCGCCTGCAGAACCCGATCATGCCGGCCTCGGGCACCTTTGCCGATGGCCTGGCCAACACCATCGACCTGAATCGGCTGGGGGCGTTCGTCACCAAGACCATTACGGCCGAAAAGCGCAGCGGCAATCCGGTGCCGCGCGTGGCCGAAGTGCAGGGCGGCATGCTGAATGCCATCGGCATTCCCAGCAAGGGATCCGAGTACTTCATTCGTGAGTCCGTGCCCTTCTATCGTGGCTTCACGCCGCCCCTGGTCGTCAGCATCTCGGCCCCCACCAGCGACGGCTTCGCCGAACTGGCGGCGGCCCTGTCCGACGTGCCGGGCGTGGCGGCGATCGAAGCCAATATTTCGTGCCCGAACATCGAAGAAGACGGCAAGGCCTTCGCGATGCATGCGCGATCCACGGCCTCGGTGGTCAGGACCCTGCGCGCCGCCACGCGCCTGCCGCTATGGGTCAAGCTGACGCCCAACACCGGTGAAATCGCCGCGGTGGCCAAGGCTGCCGAAGACGAAGGCGCCGAAGCCTTGGTGGTGGCCAACACCATTCTGGGCATGGCCATCGACATCCGCACGCGCCGCCCGAAACTGGGCAACGTCATGGGCGGCATGTCGGGTCCGGCCGTCAAGCCCATCGTGGTGCGCATGGTGTACCAGTGCCACCGCGCCGTCTCGATTCCCATCATCGGCTGCGGCGGCATATCGACGGCGGATGACGCCGTGGAATTCATGCTGGCCGGCGCCACGGCCGTGCAGGTCGGCACCGCCACCTTCATTCGCCCCACGGCCATGATCGACGTGATCGACGGTCTGGGCGCGTTCTGCCGGCAGCAGGGCATGACCGATCTGCGCAGTCTGATAGGCGCGGTCGAAGACACCGGCTTCGTGCCATTCGAAGCGATGGCCTGACGGCCCGCAGAAGGAAGTTCATGACAGACACCGCCTTGCAGAACACCGTGCGAACTGCCGCCGGACCGGCGTCGACATCCGCGCCGGCATCTCCCTCGCAGCCGGCGTCGACGTCGGCATCCGGGGCCTCGTCCTCGGCGGCATCGTCCTCCGCGGCGATGTCCTTCAGCGCCGAAGACCACGCGCTGGCCGCGACGTTGTTCGACCACGTGCGCGACCTGAGCTTCGACGGCGTGGGCGTGTCCCGTGAAAGCTATGGCGCATCGGAAACGGCCACGCTGGACTACCTGACGGAATGGGCGAAACAGGAAGGCCTGGAGGTCGAGACCGACGCCGCCGCCAATCGCCTGTTCACCTTGCCGGGTAGCGGCGATGCGGCCCCGGTGGTCGTCGGCTCGCACGTCGACTCGGTGCCGCAGGGCGGCAACTTCGACGGTTTGGCAGGCGTCATTTCCGGACTGCTTTGCCTGAAACGGTTGAAGGACGAAGGCCGGCAACTGGCCCACCCCCTGATGGTGGCCGGCATGCGCGGCGAAGAAAGCGCCTGGTTCGGCAAGGCCTACATGGGATCGAGCGCCATCCTCGGCAAACTGACCGCCGACGACCTGGCCCTCGTCAACAAACGCAACGGCAAAAGCATGGGTGAAGCCATGGCCGCCGCCGGCGTGGATGTCGACGTTGTTGCAGCCGGCACGGCCATGCCCTGGGTAGCCAAGGTGCACGCCTACCTGGAACTGCACATCGAACAGGGCCCGATCATGGTCGCCCGCAAATGGCCCACCGCCATCGTCTCGGGCATCCGCGGCAACCTGCGCCACAACAGCGTGGCATGCATAGGCGAACCCGGGCATTCCGGCGCCGTGCCACGCTGGCTGCGCAAAGACGCCGTCTTTGCGGTGGCCGACCTGCTGATGCGCCTGGACGAACACTGGCGCGTGCTGCTGGAACGCGGCAACGACCTGGTGGTGACGTCGGGCATCATGGGCACCGACCCCGCCGAACATGCCGTGTCGCGCATTCCCGGCCAGGTCAACTTCAGCTTTGAAGTGCGCAGCGAAAGCACCGATACGTTGGAGGCCTTCTACAAGGTGATGCGCGACGAATGCGAAGCCGTGGCGCGCCAGCGCGGCGTGCGTTTCGAGTTCGACCGCCGCATTGCGTCGGCGCCTGCCGTCATGAACGCCGGCATTGTGAAAACGCTGCTGGAGACGGCGGGCCACCTGTCCTTGCCGGTCGAAAAAGTCGCCAGCGGCGCGGGCCACGACGCCGCCCTGTTCGCCAATGCCGGCATCCCGTCAGGGATGATCTTCATCCGCAACGAACACGGGTCGCACAACCCGCAAGAAGCCATGGACATGGATGATTTCATGGCGGGCACCAACCTGCTGTATCACGCGTTGCTAAGGATGTAGGAAGCGTTGAAGGACTTGGTGCGCGACGTGCCGGGATAGGGTGTATAAGTGCACCCCACGATCACCCATCGTCCCACTTCAGGATTCTTCACCCCATGCTTCGCGTCATCTCCGCCAACCTCAACGGCATCCGTTCCGCTTACAACAAAGGCTTCCTGCCGTGGCTTGCCGCGCAAAACGCCGATTTTGTCTGCATGCAGGAACTGAAGGCGCAGGCGGCGGACCTGACGGCCGAGATGCTGAATCCCCCGGGCCTGTACGGCTATTTCCATTACGCCGAAAAGAAGGGCTACAGCGGCGTGGGGGTGTACGCGCGCAAGCAGCCAGACCAGGTCATCCAGGGCTTGGGCGTGCCCGAAATCGATGCCGAGGGGCGCTACCTGGAACTGGTCTACGAGGGCCTGTCCGTCATTTCGCTGTACCTGCCGTCGGGATCGAGCGGCGAACATCGCCAGAGCGCCAAATTCGCGTTCATGGCGCACTTCTTCCAGCACCTGGCCGACCTGGTCCGCTGCGGCCGCCAGGTCGTGCTGTGCGGCGACTGGAACATCGCGCACCGCGAGATCGACCTGAAGAACTGGAAGGGCAACCTGAAGAACAGTGGTTTCCTGCCTGAAGAACGCGCGTGGCTGACACGGATCTTTGAAGAGCTGGGCTGGGTGGACGTCTACCGCCAGCTGCATCCCGAAACCACTGGCGAGGCCTACACCTGGTGGAGCAATCGCGGCCAGGCCTGGGCCAAGAACGTGGGCTGGCGGATCGATTACCAGATCGCGACGGGCGGCATTGCCGGCAGCGCCAAGGCGGCGGCGATCTACAAGGACGAACGTTTCAGCGATCATGCGCCGCTGACCGTCGATTACGACTTTCAGCTGTAGGCGATTCCGCAGCGTGGCCTGCTAGCCCGTCGTGCGCGCATGCTGGCGTACGGCCTGCGGCGATACGCCAAAGCCACGCATGAATACCTCGCGCATGTGACGTCCGTCCCGGAAACCGGTCTCCCGCGCGACCACTTGCAGTGGGTGGCGGCTTTGTTCGATCATCAGCCGAGCCGCTTCCAGTCTCAACGCCTCCACCGCCTTGGCCGGCGACTTGCCTGTCTCGGCCGTGAAGACGCGGCTGAACTGACGCGGGCTCAGGCTGGCGACCTCGGCCAGGTCTTCCACACTTAGCGTACGCGCCAGGTTGCGACGCGCATAGTCCAGTGCCACCTGGATGCGGTCGGATTTTGGCGCCAACCTGAGCATTTCAGAGTGCTGCGACTGTCCGCCGCTGCGGTATTGGTGCATCACCAGCCGGTGCGCGACGTCCCGGGCCACACCCGTGCCCAGGTCTTTCTCGACCAGGCCCAGCGCAAGGTCGAATTCGGCCGTCATGCCGGCCGAGGTCCACACGGGACCGTCGGCAATGTAAATGCGGTCAGGCTCGACCTGGGTGTTCGGGTGGCGTTCGCGCAGAGCGTCGGCGAACGACCAATGCGTGGTGGCACGCCGTCCTTCCAGCAGCCCCGCCTGAGCCAGCACGAATGCCCCGGTGCACAAGCCTGCGGTACGGCGCGCACGCGCGCTGCAACTGGCCAGCAAATGGAGCAGTTCGCCCGGGAAGGTGGTGACCAGGGGGTCGAGCACACCCACCACCATCCAGGTGTCGGCGGTACTGCGCACGGACAAGGTCCGGGTGTGCACGGTGAGGCCTAGCGAAGCGCGAACTTCACCGCCTGTCACGGAATAGTTTTCCACCTCGTAAAAAGGTTCGTCGGCGACCAGGTTCGCAAACTCGAAGACGGCCTGGGTACCCAGCGCCATGACCTGGAAGCCTGGTGGAAGAACATAGCCGATGCGGTGCATGGACGGATGTGGGTGGATGTCTGAAAAGACGACTATATACGTCATTTACGCCATTCAGCCGAATTGGGAAGATTCCACCCATCGCAACCACTCAATGCACGGGAACCCCACCATGACATCATTCCAGCCTGGCACCGCCCTCATTACCGGCGCTTCCAGCGGCATCGGCGCCCTGTATGCCGACCGGCTCGCTCAAGGCGGTTACGACCTGGTTCTGGTCGCCCGGAACGTGGAGCGTTTGAAGGCGCTGGCCAACGACATTCGTACCCGCACGGGTCGCGCGGTTGAAGTGTTCCCCGCCGACCTGAACGACGCTGTTTCACTGGCCAAAGTAGAAGCCAAGCTTCGCCAGGACGCCGGCATTACGCTGCTGGTCAACAACGCCGGCAGCGGAACGCACACCCCTTTGCTGGACAGCGACGTGGAGCAGATGTCACGCATGATCGACCTCAACGTAACGGCGCTGACGCGGCTGACGTACGCAGCCGCCCCGGGCTTCGTGGCACGCGGCAGCGGAGCGATCATCAACATTTCGTCCATTGTCGCCATCTCGCCCGAGACGCTGAACGGCGTATACGGTGGCAGCAAAGCCTTCGTGCTGGCGTTCAGCCAATCCCTGCGGCACGAGCTGGCCGACAAGGGCGTGCGCGTGCAGGCCGTGCTGCCTGGCGCCACCGCCACAGACTTCTGGGCAACAGGCGGACTGCCGGTGGAGCACCTTCCGGCGGAGATCGTGATGCGCGCCGAAGACTTGGTTGATGCGGCGCTGCTGGGGTTCGAGCGGGGCGAGGCCGTGACCATTCCGTCGCTGCATCAGGTCGAGGAGTGGAACGCCTACGAAGCGGCGCGGCATACCATGGCGCCGCACTTGTCCAGCAATACCCCGGCGCCACGCTATCGTGCCGCTGTGTGATATCGCGCGACTCCCGCGCAAGCAACGCCTGATCGATCCACGGCATGCTTCGCGGTCTGATCGGCCCGCGGCGTCGCCGCGGGTCGGCAGACGACCGGCTTTGCGTGCGGCTTCAGCCAGCCGTCAGAGACAGCTGCAAGGCGGCGCCTTACGGTAAAGATTGCTTCCAGGACCCGAAAAATCCCCGCTGGACGCGACGCGGACGGGCAAATGTTGTAAGGTACGCGCCAGTCTCCGTCAGTGCATCCGCCGCGTCCGCAGCGCCGCCGCGCTGGCCGAGCGTGCCGCCGGAGCTGTTTCCGCGCCGTAGTGATCCTGTACCGTGACCGCCGTGCCCCAGAACTCAATCGACCCCTCCCGCGCCGCCGAATCCGGCCTGCCGCAAACCAACGCCAGCCTGGACGATCCGGGCCGCTTCCGCACTGATTTCGTCCGCTTCGCGACGGAACAGGGTGTGCTGCGTTTCGGTGCCTTCACGACGAAGGCCGGCCGCCTGAGCCCGTACTTCTTCAACGCCGGCCTGTTCAACAAGGGCGCGGCCGTTGGCCAGCTGGCCGAGTTCTACGCGCAGGCGCTGCTGGCGTCGGGCGTGGAATTCGACATGCTGTACGGCCCGGCGTACAAGGGCATTCCGCTGGTGACGGCCACGGCGATCGCACTTGCCGCCCGCGGTCGCGACGTGCCGTTCGCGTTCAACCGCAAGGAAGCGAAAGACCACGGCGAAGGCGGATCGCTGGTGGGCGCGCCCCTGACCGGCCGCGTCGTCATCATCGACGATGTGATCTCGGCCGGAACATCAGTGCGCGAGTCGGTCAAGCTGATCCAGGCCTCCAAGGCGACCCCGGCCGCCGTGCTGATCGCGCTGGACCGGATGGAACGCGTGGGCGCCGACGACGAACTGTCCAAGCATTCCGCCGTGCAGGACGTGGAACACACCCACGGTTGCCCGGTGGTCAGCATCGCGTCGCTGGACGACATTCTTGACGTGATCCAGAACACGCATGACGGCGAGTTCGAACAGCACCGCGAAGCGGTCCTGAGCTACCGCGCCAAGTACGGCGTGCTGTAAGCGGATGGTGATCGAAAAAGGCGCCCGATGGGCGCCTTTTTTGCATCGTCCAGGCAAACGCAAAAACGGCGAGCCCAGGCTCGCCGTTTTTGCGTTGTAAGCCGTCGATCAACGACGCGGTGCGTGACCTCAATCCAGCTTCAGGTTTTCATCCTTGATCAGCTTGCCCCACTTTGCCGTGTCGGCGCGGGTGCGCGCGTCGAGTTCTTCGGGTGAACTGGCGATCAGGTCGACCCCCTGGTCGCGCAGCTTGGCGACCAGCGCCGCGTCGGTCAGGGCCTTGCGCAGTTCGGCGTTCAACGTCTGGACGATCGCGGGCGGGGTGCCGGCGGTGGTGTACAGGCCGTACCAGGTCGTGTACTCCATGCCGGGCAACGTAGCCGACAATTGTGGCAGCGTGGCGGCGTCGGCGGCCTTGCTGGGCGCGGTCAGGCCCAACGCGCGGATGGTGCCTTTGTCGATGCTGGCCTTGAGGGATGGCATGCTGCTGAACAGCCCCTGCACCTGACCCGAGGTCAGGTCCACCATGACCTGCGACGTGCCTTTGTACGGAATGTGTTCGATCTGCGTGCGGCTAAGCGATTTCATCAATTCCATGCCCAGGTGGGCGACGCCGCCGGTGCCGGCCGATGCAATGTTGACCTTGCCGGGGTTGGCCTTGGCGTAGGCCAGGAATTCCGGGAAGGTCGTGACCGGCAGTTTGGCGCTGATGACGAACACGTGCGGGCTGCTGGATACCAGGCCGACCGGAACGAGCTTGGCCATGGCTTCAGCGCTGCTGCGCATGGTCAGCGGCTGGATGGTGACGTTGCCGGACGCCGCCATGAGGACGGTGTGCCCGTCTGCCGGCGCGCGGCCGACGGCGTTCATGGCCGGCACGCCATGGCCGCCACCGCTGTTTTCAACGACGACAGTCTGGCCAAGTTGCTGGCCAAGCTTTTGCGCGAGTTCACGGGCCACCACGTCCGCCGGGCCGCCAGCGGCAAAGGGCACGACCATGCGGATCGATTTGCTGGGGAAGGTCTGGGCGTGGGCAGAGTGGATGCCAAAGGCCGCAAGGCTGCCAAGCGCAAGCGTGGCGCTCAGGGTCGTGCGCAGCAAGGTGCTCGAGATGGTGCGCCGGGCAGGGCGGGTAGCGGGTAATGTCATGGTCGTCTCCAGTGTTATGCGTGGTGCAAGTGACGGCGGGCACGTGCCGCGTCAAGGCGGCTTGGGTGTCCTGCCTTGCTTGTGTCGTAGGCAAGGCGTAAGTCGGTAGCAGGCGTCTCGTTCCGATGTCGATGTCTTGATCCGAGCGCAGGTGGCGCGCGCGTGTCCGACGTGTCTGGGTCGCAGCGGCCATCCGCCCTGTCGAAGGCTTACGTCAGCCGTTCGCCAACGCGGATCTCGGCCTTCGCCAGTTCTCCTTCCAGCCAGGGCGGGGTCAGCACGCCGGCGGCAATCGCGTCCATTCTTGTCTGTTCACGTTCGAACTTGGCGCGGGCCTTGGTCAGCAGCTCGCTCTTGCGCGCGGCGGGTAGCACCGCCACGCCGTCGGCGTCGCCAAAGATCCAGTCGCCGGGCATCACGGGGGCGCCGGCGCACACCACGGGCTGCAGCACCGCGCCGTCGCCCTTTTTGGTCGGGCCGGCGGGATGCGATGCGGCCGCAAATACGGGAAGGCCCAGTTTTTTCAGTTCGAGCTGGTCGCGGATGGCGCCGTCGACGATGACGCCCGCAAATCCGGTGGCCTTGGCTTGTGTGCACATGATGCCGCCCATCAACGCACGTTCGGTGTAGCCCTGGCCATCGACGATCAGCACGTCACCCGGGCGGCCCAGGGTCAGCGCCAAGTGAATGGCCAGATTGTCGCCGGGGGCACGGACACCGTCAGCGCAGGGCCGTACACGCGGCTTTCCGGGTCGACGGGATGAATGCGGCTGGCCATGGCATGGGCGCCCACGTCGGCGAGCAGGGTAGAGGTCAGCCAGTCAAGGTCGGCCAGTGGCAGGTCGGCCAGCGGGCGGTCGGCGGGTGAGGAAGGGGAGGTCATGGGCGGGTGTCTCTCGTTATGTCGACTGGCTTGAGCTGGACGCCGTGATGTCGACCTGGATCGATGCGGAAGCCGCCCCCGATCGCAGGTCAACAACGCGGACTGCGTGCATGCAGCGCTGTTTCATCGCAATTTACTATATACAATAGCGTTGTACGCTGTACAACGAAGCGGCGGGGTCAGTTGGAAGGTAAGACGGTGCAGGTCGCGAACACCGACGCAGCTGGAACGAACAAGGACATCAAGCATCATGAGCAATGACGGCGTCACCGCAGTGGAACGGGCTCTGGCCGTGCTGGACTGCTTCAAGGTCGGCGCGGACCGTTTGAGCCTGGCCGATCTGTCCGCACGGCTGCCACTGCACAAGACCACGATTTTCCGGCTGCTCAATTCCCTGGTCCGCACCCGTTATGTCGTGCGGCACGACGATGGCCGATACGCCCTGGGGCCGCGCGTGCTGTATCTGGGAAGAGTGTACGAACGCAGCTTTCGGTTGGGCGACATGGTGCTGCCGGCCCTGAAAGCGCTGTCGAAAGAAAGCGGGGAAACCGCGTCGTACTACGTGCCCAGCGAAGGGCAGCGCCTGTGTCTGTTCCGCCTGCAGCCGACGGAAGGCGTGCACGATCAACTGGTTGCGGGCAGTCTGCTGGATATCGACGACAGCGCGACCGGCCAGATCTTCCATGTGTGGGTGCGAGGGGACAGGCGGATGGCGACGCCCGATGAACTGCCGACGCATTCCAGCGGCCTGTACAACCCGTTCACCACGTCCTGGGCGGTGCCGGTGTTCGGGGACCAGGATCAGTTCGTGGGTGCGTTGACGCTGACCGGGCTGGCGCCGCGGGTCGAGCCGGAAGCAGAGCGGCACAAAGCGACGTTGATGAAGCACGGAAGGACGTTGTCGGCGACGCTGGGCGCCTCGGAGTCATGGTGCGACACGATCTACGGTCGGCCCTGCGACTGAAAGGACATCGGCTTGCACCCGCATATCCTTGCCAGGAACCCAAGCGCGGTGACACCGGGACAATAGTGCAGCCGGCCCTGAAAGCCGCATCGCAGAACCCGATGCCCACCGCCGACTGCGGGCGCTACCGATCAAGCCCTCCCGATCAAACCAGCAAGATCAAGCCAGCACGGTCAAGCCAGCAAGATCAAGCCAGCAAGATCACGCCAGCACGATCCCCGCCGGCTCTACCACCAGGATTTCGCCATTCGACAGCGGCGTCACCAGGTCCGCCCGCCGGAATTCCCGCATCCACTGGGGCGATACTTCCAGGCCGCGTTCCAGTGCGGTCTTGTACGCATGGAAAAATTGCCCGTGCCCGACCACGACGACGAACCCGGTCTGCTGCAGCAGCCGTTCGTGGAACGCCTGCAGCCGCCGGGCGAACTGCGCAAAGGATTCGGCATCGTCGCCGTCGACATAGTCGGGATTCTCACGCTGCCAGTAAGCGCTTGCCATCGGACGACGGCCGGCCACGTTCAGACCGTGCACCTTGGCGTGCGACAGATACGTGAATTCCTGGATCGGCCAGGTTTCCTGCGGCACGCCGGGCCAACGCGCCACGATGGGCGCGGCGGTTTCGATAGCGCGCTGCATGGGCGACACGATCAGCAGGTCGGGCCGCGTGACCACCTTTTCGGCCGTGCGTTCGGCCTGTTCGCGTCCCCGCGCCGTCAGCGGGCTGACGGACGCATTGCGCGTCATCAGCCCGGCATTGGCGGTGCTTTCGCCGTGCCGGATCAACCAGACGGGGGACGGGGGCATGGTCAGGCCAGCTTCTGCTTCAGCAGTTCGTTGACCTGGGTGGGGTTCGCCTTGCCCTTGGCCGCCTTCATGATCTGGCCCACCAGGGAGTTGAACGCCTTTTCCTTGCCCGCGCGGTATTCGGCAACGATGGCGGGATTGGCGGCCAGCACGTCGTCGATCATCTTGCCGATCGCGCCCGTGTCACTGATCTGCTTCAGGCCGCGCGCGTCGATGATGGCGTCGGCGTCCCCGCCGTTTTCGCCCGCCCAGATCGCGCCAAACACTTCGCGGGCGATCTTGTTCGAGATGGTGCCGTCGGCAATGCGGGTGATCAGCTTGGCCAGCTGCGCCGGGGTGACGGGGCTGTCGGCCAGGTCACGCTCGTCGCGGTTCAGGGCCGCCGCCAGTTCGCCCATCACCCAGTTGGCGGCCAGCTTGGCCTGGCCGGCGGGCAGGGCCTGCGCAACGGATTCGAAGTAGGTGGCGGTGGCGCGCGACACGGTCAGTTGCGCGGCGTCGTAGGGCGTCAGGCCGTAATCGGCTTCGAAGCGGGCACGTTTGGCGGCCGGCAGCTCGGGCATCTCGGCTCGCACGCGGGCTATCCAGTCCTGGCCGATCACCAGCGGGGGCAGGTCGGGGTCCGGGAAGTAGCGGTAATCGTGCGCGTCTTCTTTCGACCGCATGCTGCGCGTTTCGTCGCGATCGGGGTCGTACAGACGGGTTTCCTGCACCACGGTGCCGCCGTCTTCGATCAATTCGATCTGGCGGCGGATTTCGTACTGGATCGCGCGTTCAAGAAACCGGAACGAGTTGACGTTCTTGACCTCGGTGCGGGTACCGAATTCCTTCTGGCCCACCGGGCGTACGGACACGTTGGCGTCGATCCGGAACGAGCCTTCCTGCATGTTGCCGTCGCAGATGCCTAGCCACACCACCAGGCCGTGCAGCGCCTTGGCATAGGCCACGGCTTCGTCGGCCGACCGCATTTCGGGTTCCGTCACGACTTCCAGCAGCGGGGTGCCGGCGCGGTTCAGGTCGATGCCGGTAGACTTTTCGCCATGCGGACCCGCAAAGTCATCATGCAGCGACTTGCCGGCGTCTTCTTCCAGGTGCGCGCGGGTCAGGTTGATCGTCTTTTCGGTTTCACCAACAAAGAAGCTGAGCTGGCCGCCCTGCACGACCGGAATCTCGAACTGCGTGATCTGGTAGTTCTTGGGAAGGTCGGGGTAGAAGTAGTTCTTGCGCGCAAAGATTGACCGCGTCGGAATCGTCGATCCCAGGGCCAGGCCCAGCGCGATGGCGCGATCGACCGCGCCGCGGTTCATGACGGGCAGGGTGCCGGGCAGGGCCAGGTCGACCGCGTTGGCCTGGGTATTGGGCGCGGCGCCGAACCGGGTGCTGCTGCCCGAAAAATCTTGGACGACGTGGACAACTGCACGTGCGTTTCGAGACCGATGACGACTTCCCAGGACTGGCCAGACATTCGATGAACCTGTGTGTAAGTAAGGGCGCCAAGACAAGCCGCGCGCCCAGGTAAAGCATATCGGGGCGCCGCCTGGATTTACCAGACGGCCCGGGCATTAAACCGTTGCCGGACGGCGCGTATGCCAGTCGGTGACCTTCTGGAACGCGTCGGCGATGCCAAGCAGCCGGCCTTCGTCGAAATAATTGCCGATGATCTGCAGGCCCACGGGGCGCTGCGCATTGACCGCGCCCTGGCCAAAGCCGCAAGGGATGGACACCCCTGGCAGACCTGCCAGGTTCAGACTCAACGTGAA
Organism: Pigmentiphaga litoralis; assembly: GCF_048632615.1. Classification (GTDB taxonomy): domain Bacteria; phylum Pseudomonadota; class Gammaproteobacteria; order Burkholderiales; family Burkholderiaceae_B; genus Pigmentiphaga; species Pigmentiphaga litoralis_B. The sequence continues at coordinate 2,443,078 of NZ_CP184479.1, read as the reverse complement.
GATGTCGGCCAGGTACATGGCGGTCGGGTCACTGGACTTTTCGCCCAGGTTCCACGCCACCGACGGCGCCACCGGTCCGACGATCACGTCGCACTGGCTGCCCAGCGCCTTCTGGTAGTCGTCGGCGATCAGGCGGCGCAGCTTTTGCGCCTGCAGGTAGTACGCATCGTAGTACCCGTGGGACAGCACGTAGGTGCCCAGCAGAATGCGCCGCTGCACTTCGGGGCCGAACCCCTCGGCGCGCGACCGGCTGGTCATCTCGGCCAGGCCGGTGTACTGGCTCGCGCGGTGGCCGTAGCGCACGCCGTCGTAGCGCGACAGGTTGCTGGACGCTTCGGCCGGCGCGATCACGTAGTAGGCCGGGATCGACAGTTCGGTGCGCGGCAATGAAATATCCACCCGCACGGCGCCCAGCGCTTCGAACTGCTGCAGCGCGGTGTCGACCGCCATGGCCACGTCGGCGGCCAGGCCAGTGCCGAAGAATTCACGCGGGATGCCGATCCGCAGGCCCTGCAGCGGCTTGTCGCCCCTGGCCTGCGCCTGGGCCACGAAGGCGTCGAATTCGTCGCGCAGCCGGCCTGATGCATTGGGGTTGTCGCCGCAGCGCTCCAGGCTGGTCGAATCGCGGGGATCGAAGCCCATGATCGGGTCCAGCAATTCCACCAGGTCGCGCGCGTGGCGGGCGATCGGGCCGGCCTGATCCAGGCTGGACCCGTAGGCGATCATGCCGTAGCGCGACACGGTGCCGTAGGTCGGCTTGATGCCCGACACGCCGCAGAAGGCAGCCGGCTGGCGGATCGAGCCGCCCGTGTCGGTGGCGGTGGCGCCCACGACCAGTCCGGCCGCCACGGCCGCCGCCGACCCGCCCGACGATCCGCCCGGCACCGCACGGATGTCCCAGGGATTCAGCACGGGGCCATAGGCTGAATTTTCGTTGGACGAGCCCATCGCAAATTCATCGCAGTTGAGCTTGCCCAGCGTGACCGCGCCGGCCGCGTTCAGGCGTTCCACCACGGTGGCGTCGAACGGGCTGACGTAGCCTTCCAGCATCTTGCTGGCAGCGGTCGTTTTCCAGCCGCGCGTGACGAACACGTCTTTGTGGGCGATCGGGATGCCGGCCAGCGAGCCGGCGGTCTGGCCCGCCGCCAAGGCGGCATCGGCCGCGCGGGCCTGGGCCAGCGTCAGGTCGGCGTCGACATCCAGGAAGGCATTCAGGTCGCGGCGCGCGTCGATCGCGGCCAGGGCGCTCTGCGCCAGGTCGACCGCGGAAATGCGGCGCTCGGCCAGCGCGACACGCAGCGCGGCAATGCCGTCGAATTCGGTATGCAAGGGAAGGGACATGGCTTACTCGATCACCTTGGGCACGAGGAACAGGCCGTCGTCGATGGCGGGGGCGTTGGCGATCAGGCTGCTGCGGGCCTCGACACCGGACGTCTCGGTCACGGCGTCGGCGCGCAGGCGCAGCACGACGTCTTCGATCGCCGAAATGGGGTGGGTGAGGGGCTCGACGCCCTTCGTGTCGACCGACTGGAGTTGCTCGATCAGGCCGAAGATGCCGTTGAGGTCATTCAGGACTTGGGGACGCTGTTCGGCCGCCAGATCCAGTCGGGCCAGCCGCGCAATGCGCGTCACGTCGTTTTCGATAAGCGCCATGGCAATAGGGGAAGGACGATGGCAAACGACGGTCCGGAACGAACTGTCGTCATGCTGGGTGAATCGTCCCGGATGCAAGGGGTAGTCCGCAAATTAGACCGCTTATGCAAGACTTTGATGCAGTTACCGGGGTATTTGCAGTCGATTATAAGTTATCATTTCGTGTTTACCGGAACGCCCCCGCGCACCGCTCTTCAAAAAGATTCCCATGTTCGGTTTCCTTCGCAGTTACTTCTCCAACGATCTGGCGATCGACCTTGGCACGGCCAACACGTTGATCTATGTCCGCAGCAAGGGCATCGTCCTCAACGAGCCGTCGGTCGTTGCGATTCGTCAAGAAGGCGGCCCGAATGGCAAAAAGACCATTCAGGCGGTCGGCAAAGAAGCCAAGCAGATGCTTGGCCGCGTGCCAGGCAACATCGAAGCCATCCGTCCGATGAAAGACGGCGTCATCGCCGACTTCACCGTGACCGAGCAGATGCTGAAGCAGTTCATCCGCATGGTGCATCCGAAGGGGCTGTTCGCGCCCAGTCCGCGCATCATCATTTGCGTGCCTTGCGGGTCGACCCAGGTCGAACGCCGCGCCATTCGCGAATCCGCGCTGGGCGCCGGGGCCAGCAACGTGTACCTGATCGAAGAACCGATGGCCGCGGCCATCGGCGCCGGCCTGTCGGTGTCCGACGCCAGCGGTTCCATGGTGGTCGACATCGGCGGGGGCACGACCGAAGTCGCCGTGATCTCGCTGGGCGGCATGGTGTACAAGGGTTCGGTCCGGGTCGGTGGCGACAAATTCGACGAAGCCATCGTCAACTACATCCGCCGCAACTACGGCATGTTGATCGGCGAACCCACCGCCGAACTGATCAAGAAGGCCATCGGTTCGGCCTTCCCGGGTTCCGAAGTCAAGGAAATGGAAGTCAAGGGCCGCAATCTGTCCGAAGGCATCCCGCGCAGCTTCACGGTCTCGTCCAACGAAATCCTTGAAGCCCTGACCGACCCGCTCAATCAGATCGTGTCGGCCGTCAAGATCGCGCTGGAACAGACGCCGCCGGAACTGGGCGCCGACATTACCGAGAAAGGCATTATGCTGACGGGCGGTGGCGCATTGCTGCGCGATCTGGACCGCCTGCTGCAGGAAGAAACCGGCCTGCCCGTGATCGTTGCCGAAGACCCGCTGACCTGCGTGGTTCGTGGCTGCGGTCAGGCGCTCGAAAGAATGGACAAGCTCGGCGCGATCTTCACGTACGAATAAGCAGTACGCATACGCAGTCCGCCGCCGGGCTCGGGTCCCGTCCTTCCGACCTGAATCACGGCGGGCAGGGCGGGATTTCCTGAATCCCCAGGGTGCCAAGCCCTCTATTGCAGGACGCGGTACCCTCGATCTCCATGCAATACAGTCCCCCCGCCTTCTTCAAGCAAGGTCCGCCCGCCTGGGTGCGGCTCGCTTTCTTCGCGTTCATCTCGATAGTGCTGCTGGTGGTCGACAGCCGCATGCGCGCGCTCGACGCCATGCGCGAAGTCGTCAGCGTGGCCGTCTACCCCTTCCAGCGGGCGATGCTGCTGCCGCGTGACGGCATCCGTCACATCGCCGAATTCTTCGAAATCAGCAGCACCGGGCAACAGGAAGCCGAACTGCTGCAGCGCCAGCGCATCGAAATGGCCCAGGTCACCACCCAGGCGGCGCAACTGGCGGCCGAAAACGCCCAGTTGCGGCGATTGCTCGGCGCCAGCGAGCGGGCCCAGGTGCCTGCCGTGCTGGTGCAGGTGCTGTTCGAAGCGCGGGACCCGTTCAATCGCCGGCTGATCGTCGACAAGGGCACGCGCGCCGGGGTCCAGGCCGGCATGCCGGTGATCGACGATGGCGGCGTGGTCGGCCAGGTGATCCGCACCACCGCGATCAGTTCCGAAGTGGCGCTGCTGACCGATCGCGTCCAGTCGATCCCGGTGCAGGTACTGCGCAACGGCCTGCGCGGGGTCACCAGCGGGGGGGAATCGGGTGGCCGGCTGGGCCTGCGCTTCATGGCCGCGGATGCCGACATCCAGGTTGGGGATACACTGGTCACCAGTGGCCTTGACGGGGTGTACCCGGAAGGCCTTCCGGTTGCCAAGGTGGAAATCGTCGAGCGCGACGCCAGCTTCGGTTTTGCCCGCGTCGTGTGCAAACCGGTGGCGGGTCTGGACCGATACCGGCATTTTCTGGTGTTGCAGTCCCTTGCCCCGGAACTCGCGGCGCCGAACAAAGACGAACCGGCAGCTCCCCCTTCCTGATTGGCTTGCAATGAAAGCGCCTTCTACGCTTCCGCGTCCCCGCACACGCACTGAACACCTGCTGCTGCCGGTCCAGCCAAGCTTCATCTGGATAACCTTGTTTGTCGCATGGTTGATCAATCTGCTGCCGTGGGGCCAGGTGGGCGGGGTGCCGGACGTGCTGGCGATCTGCCTCGTGTTCTGGAGCGTGCACGAACCGCGGCGGGTCGGCATGCTGGCTGCCTTCTGCTTCGGGCTGCTGATGGATGTGCATGGCGCCGCCCGGCTGGGTGAGCACGCCCTGTCGTACACCCTGATGTCGTTCTTTGCGATTTTGCTGCACCGCCGGCTGGCCTGGTTTTCGCCCTGGTCGCAGGCGCTGCACGTGCTGCCCCTGTTCTTCTTTTCGGAATTTGTCGTGCTGCTGCTGCGGGGCTGGCTCGATGGCACGTGGCCCGGCTGGTGGTGGGCCTTGAATTGCGTGATTGCCGCCTTGCTGTGGCCGATCGCCGGATGGATCCTGCAGGCGCCGCAGCGCCGCCCGGTCGACCCCGACGATACCCGTCCGATCTGATGATCGGCCTTTGAACGCGGCCCTGCATGCATGACTGAACTCAAGAACACCGAACGCGATCTTCACCGCTTCCGGCTGCGCCTGGTGGTCGCGGTGGGCTTCGTGCTGATCTGCTTTGGCCTGCTCACCTGGCGCTTCTGGTATCTGCAGGTCGACAAGCACGACGACTACGCCGCGCGGGCGGAACAGAACCGCATCTCGATCGTGCCCGTCACGCCTCATCGCGGCATCATCGTCGACCGCAACGGCGTGCTGCTGGCGCGCAACTACTCGGCCTACACCCTGGAAATCACGCCATCCAAGGCGGGCAAGCTGGACGAAACCATCGACGCGCTGGCCAAGGTGATCGCCATCGAACCGCGCGACCGCCGCCGTTTCAAGCAACTGGTGGGCGAGTCGCGCCGTTTTGAAAGCCTGCCACTGCGCAGCCGGCTGACCGACGAAGAAGTCGCCCGTTTTTCGGCCCAGGCCTTCCGTTTTCCGGGGGTCGAGGTCAAGGCCCGCCTGCTGCGGCAATATCCCGAAGGCGAATCCGCGGCCAACGTGGTCGGCTATATCGGCCGCATCGCGCAGCGCGACCAGCTGCGGCTGGAAGAGCAGGGCGTCAGCTCCAACTATCGCGGCACCGATCACATCGGCAAGGAAGGCATCGAAAAGTCCTACGAAGAAGTCCTGCATGGCAAGACGGGTGTCGAAGAAGTCGAGGTCACCGCCGGGGGCCGCGCCGTCCGCACTCTGTCCCGCACGCCCCCGTGTCCGGCAAGAACCTGATCCTGTCCATCGACATCGAACTGCAGAAAGTAGCCGAAAAGGCCTTCGGCAACCGCCGCGGCGCGCTGGTCGCCATCGAACCCAAGACCGGCGACATCCTGGCCTTCGTGTCGCGCCCGTCCTTCGACCCCAATCTGTTCGTGGACGGCATCGACGTGGAAAGCTGGAAGGCGCTGAATGAATCGCCCGACCGTCCGCTGCTGAACCGCCCCCTGTACGGCACCTACCCGATCGGCTCCACCTACAAGCCCTTCATGGCGCTGGCCGGGCTGGAAACCGGAACGCGTTCGGCCTACGCCACGATGTACGACCCGGGTTACTTCGAGTTTGGCGGACGACGCTTTCGCAACGCTGGCGAAGCGCACTACGGCCACATCGATATGAAGCGCGCCCTGGCCGTCTCGTCGGACACGTATTTCTATTCGCTGGCCAGCGAAATGGGCGTGGACACCATTCACGACTTCATGAAGCCCTTCGGTTTCGGACAGATCACCGGCATCGACCTGGGTGGCGAGCGGACCGGCGTGCTGCCGTCCACGGCCTGGAAACGCAAAGCCTACAAGCGGCCTGAACAACAGCGCTGGTATGCCGGCGAAACGCTGTCGGTCGGCGTGGGACAGGGCTACAACGCCTTCACGCTGCTCCAGCTGGCCCAGGCCACGTCGGTGCTCGCCAACAACGGCGTCTACATGAAGCCCCATTTGGTCAAGGCGCTGCAAGACAGCGGCACCGGTGAACAGACCCTGACCGTGAGCAAGGAAAGCTATCGCATCCCGCTCAAGCCGGCCAACATCAAGGTGGTCAAGGAAGGCATGGCTGCGGTGACCACGGTCGGCACGGCCGCCAAGTCGTTCGTCGGCGCGCCCTATCAGGCAGCGGGCAAGACCGGCACCGCGCAGGTCTACAGCCTGAAGGCCGGCGAACGCTACAACGCCAGCCGCATCGACGAACGCCTGCGCGACCATGCGCTGTTCATGGCCTTTGCGCCCATGGACCAGCCCGCCATTGCCGTTGCGCTGATCGTTGAAAACGCCGGCTGGGGCGCGTCCATCGCCGCGCCGCTGGGCCGCCAGATCTTTGATTACTGGTTGCTTGGCAAAAAGCCGGGCGAGCCCGCGCCGGCCACGCCACCCAACCGGGGAGTCGAGGTTGATTGAACGTTCGCCATTTGGCAGTCGCCGTTCGTGGCGCGAGACGATCGCACGCGCGATCCTGGTCTTTGACGTGCCCCTGTTGCTGGTGCTGATGGCGCTGGCATCGATCGGCCTGATGTCCATGTATTCGGCGGGCGGCGGCTTTGACGGCCGCTTTGCCGATCAGCTGCGCAACTATGGGATTGCGCTGGCCGCCATGTGGCTGCTGGCGCAGTTTTCGCCCCATGCGCTGATGCGCCTGGCGGTGCCGATCTATGTGCTGGGCGTGGTGCTGCTGATCGCGGTCGAAGTCGCCGGCATCACCAGCAAAGGCGCCACGCGCTGGCTGGAACTGGGGGTCACGCGCATCCAGCCGTCCGAAATGATGAAAATCGCGGTGCCGCTCATGCTGGCCTGGTACTTCCATCGGCATCAGGGATGGCTGCGGGTGCGTGACTTTGTCGTGGCCGGTCTGCTGATGGGGGTGCCCTTCGCGCTGATCGTGCTGCAGCCCGACCTGGGCACGGCCCTGCTGGTGTTTGGCGCGGGGTTCTTCGTGCTGTTTTTTGCCGGCCTGTCCTTCAAGCTCCTGATCCCGGTCACGGTCGTCGTCACCCTGGCGTTGGGGTCGCTGGTCACGTTCGAACATGACTTGTGTGAAGGCGATCTGGACTGGGTCATCCTGCACGACTACCAGAAGCACCGCGTGTGCACCCTCCTCAACCCTGGGTCCGATCCGCTAGGCAAGGGCTTCCACACCATCCAGTCGACCATTGCGGTGGGGTCCGGTGGCACGCTGGGCAAGGGATGGATGCAGGGCACACAAACGCATCTGGACTTCATTCCCGAGCGGACCACCGACTTCATTTTTGCGGTGTTCGCGGAAGAGTTCGGGCTGGTCGGAAACGTGGTGCTGCTGGTCCTGTACCTGTTGCTGCTGATCCGCGGGCTGACCATCGCCGCCAACGCGCCCACGCTATTTTCCCGATTGCTGGGCGGGGCGCTGACGATGGTGTTCTTCGTCTATGCGTTCGTGAACATGGGGATGGTGAGCGGCATCCTTCCCGTGGTGGGCGTGCCCCTGCCATTCATGAGTTACGGGGGCACGGCGCTGCTGACGCTGGGGTGCGCCGCGGGGATCCTGATGGGGATCAATCGGCATCGCACGTTGGTGCAAACCTAGGGCCCGTGCGTGGCTTGAACTAAAAAGCCCCCGATGATCTCGGGGGCTTTTTTATGTCAAAGCGCAGTGTCCGCCCGGGCAATCTGTGGATGAAATCGACCGGGAGAGCCAAGCGGACCTGCCGGCAGGTCCGCCTTGGGCGCTTACCGGCCCTGCGACTTCAACAGCGCATCCAGACGCGGATACACGCGGCGGGCGTTGCCTTCGAAAATCATCTGGCGGGTATCGGTCGCGAGGTCGGTGTTGTCGACATAACGACGGGTATCGTCGAAGTAATGGCCCGTGTCGGGGTCGATGCCGCGAACGGCGCCGATCATTTCGCTGGCGAACAGGATGTTTTCCGCCGGAATCACTTCGGTCAGCAGGTCAATACCGGGCTGGTGGTAGACGCAGGTGTCGAAGAAGATGTTCTTTAGCAGGTGCTCGCGCGGCTCAGGCTTCTTCAAAGCCTGGGCCAGACCGCGGAAGCGGCCCCAGTGGTAGGGCACGGCGCCGCCGCCATGGGGGATGATGAAGCGCAGTGATGGAAAGTCCTTGAACAGATCGGATTCCAGGCACTGCATGAATGCGGTCGTGTCGGCGTTCAGGTAGTGGGCGCCGGTGGTGTGGAAGCACACGTTGCAGCTCTGGCTGACGTGGACCATGGCAGGCACGTCGTACTCGACCAGCTTTTCGTACAGCGGATACCACGAACGGTCGCTCAGCGGCTTGCCCGTCCAGTGCCCGCCCGAAGGGTCCGGGTTCAGGTTGACGGCCACGTTGCGGAATTCTTCGATGCAGCGGGTCAGTTCCGGAATGCAGGTGGCAACGTCCACGCCCGGGCTTTGCGGCAGCATGGCCGCAGGGACGAAGTGTTCGGGGAACAGCTCGGCCACACGGAAACAGATTTCATTGCAGATGGCGGCCCAGGTGGCGGACACCTGGAAATCGCCGATGTGGTGCGCCATGAAAGACGCACGCGGGCTGAAGATCGTCACATCGTGACCGCGCTCTTTCATGATCCGGAGCTGATTGGTCTCGATCGATTCGCGCAATTCGTCGTCGCTGATCTTCAGGCTGGCGGGATTGGGCGGCGTCGTCTTGTTGTTGAAGGCGGCGACTTGCTGGTTGCGCCAGTCTTCAAGCGCCTTGGGGGCGGTGGTGTAGTGACCGTGGCAATCGATGATCATTGCGGGGTTCCGGGAAAAAGGGCGCGCGCGGCGCGGTGGAAAGAAGAGCGGGCATGCGATCTAGGCGCTGGCCGCTGGCGCGTGGCATGCACGCAAGGCACGCACGCAACATCACGTACGTCATGTTGCAAGACGTGGCGACTAGCAGTCAAATATATGTTTTCGCGCCGACCTATACCGAAATATGAATGGGTTCGTGCTGCGATGCAGGATCTTCAAGGCAAGTGGATGGACTTACGTCAACTGCGTTACTTCGTGGCCGTGGCCGAAGCCATGAGTTTTACGGTGGCCGCCCGCAACCTGAACATCAGCCAGCCGCCGCTAAGCATGCATATCCGCGCGCTGGAAGATGCGCTGGGCACCCGGCTGTTCGACCGCACGCACCGCAGCATCACGCTGACCGAAGCGGGCGTCGTGTTCCTTGAACAGGCCCGGCTTACGCTGAACCAGATGGAAAGCGCCGTCCGCCTAACCAAGCTGGCCGGGCAGGGCGAAACCGGGCTGCTGCGCATTGCGTTCACCAACTCCGTTCCGCTGATCCCTGGCTTTGCCCAGTTGATCAAACGCTTCCGCCGCCACTATCCGCTTGCCCGCCTGGAAATCGTCCATATGCCGACCGGCCCCCAGCTGCGCGCGCTGGAAGACCGCAGCATCGACATTGGCCTGATGCGGCCCGCGCCACAGTTCCAGCCGCCCGCGCATCTGCGTTTTGTCCAGCTGTGGAACAACGAGTTGCGTGTGGTCATGCCCACGGATCACCCTCTGGCGGCCTTGAATCGTCCCTTGGCCGTGAAGGAACTGGCCGACGAACCGCTGATTCTCTTCCCGCGCGATATCAGCTGCGGCCTGCACGAACAGATCACTCAGCTGTTCAACGACGCTGGCATGGTCCCGCATCTGGGCCAGGAAGCCCGCGAAGCCGTCACCATCGTCGGACTGGTGTCGGCGGGCGTGGGTATTTCGCTGCTGCCGGACGTGTATGCCAGCCTGCAAACCGCCGGGATCCATTACGCGCCGCTGGCGGCTTCGACCAGCAATTGCCCGTTGTACCTCGCGCATCACAACGACCATCCCACTGACCTGGCAGCAAGGTTTGTGGCCCTGGCGCAATCCGAGATCGCCCTGACCGCAAGCGTGCTGTCGGACGCCGCGGCGCCGGGTACCCGGCGCGTCCCACCCGCCGTGCCCGTTCCCGCCTAGGGTTGCGTTCCTTGCCGCCCTTGCGCGGCTGGGACCCGCGAGCACCCGGTAGCAGGCGCGTGCCATTCCGACCGCAGCGCGATCCGCGTGCCGCGCCTTAGAAGAACCTGCCTGCTGCGCCTCAGAACGACCTGCCTGCTGCGTCTTGGAACAACCCGCCTGCTGAGCCTTTACACGTCCTACCCGCTGTCCTGTTAAACAACCTACCCGCTGGCCTTTAGAACAACTCACCTTTCACGAACAACCCCGCCAACAACTTCCTGACTGGCGCGGGCAGCGCGGCATCCGCTGCCTGATCCACAGGCATCCACCACCACGTCGTCCGATCGGAATCCAGCCCCGGCTGCGTGTCCAGACCTGGCTGCGCATCTACGCCCGGCTGCGTGTCCAGACCTGGCTGCGCATCTACGCCTGGCTGCGTGTCCAGACCTGGCTGCGCATCTACGCCTGGCTGTGTGTCCAGACTTGGCTGCGCGTCCAGACCCGGTTGCGTGTTCAATCCCGGTTGCGTGTCAGGTCTCGTCTGCGCGTCCAGCCCTGGCAATGCGCCGGCGTCCGCGGCCACTACCGCTCCCGTCTGCACCCGGACATGCCAGGGCGTCACATGCAGCTTGAAATGCGTAAAGGTGTGCGAAAACACCGGCAACGCAAACGCCTCGTCGGCTTGCACGCCCAGTTGCCGCCAAGCCGCCTCCGCGCCCTGCTCCAGGGGAAACTCGGGCAGGCTCCACAGCCCGCCCCAGATCCCTGGCGACGGCCGCATCTTGAGCAGCACACATCCCTCCCGCTCCACCACCAGCATCCCGGTTTCCCTTTCCGGCGACTTCTTGCGCACCTTGGGCGTCGGCAGATCATACTGACGCGCTTCCCGCAGCGCCACGCACGTCCCGCGCACCGGACAGCGCCCGCAGTCCGGGGCACCCCGCGTACAGACTGTCGCGCCAAGATCCATCAGCCCTTGCGTATACGACCGCATATCGTCCGCGGTTGTGCTGCTCACCGCGGGCAGGTGTTCACCTGCCAGTCCCCACATGATTAGCTCCACCGGCCGCTTGGACGGATCCCCTTCGATCCCGAAATGCCGCGCGAACACCCGCTTCACGTTTCCATCCAGGATCGGGCTGCGCTCGCCATACGCAAACGCCGCAATGGCCGCTGCGGTCGATCGCCCGATTCCCGGCAGCGTCTCGATATCCGCCGCCGTCGGTGGAAATTGGCCGCCCCAGTTGGCCAGCACCTGCTGCGCACAGGCATGCAGGTTCCGCGCGCGGGTGTAGTAGCCCAGGCCGGCCCACAGCTGCATCACGTCTTCAGCCGGCGCGCGCGCCAGGTCCGCCACGGTCGGAAACTTTTCCAGGAAGCGTTCGTAGTAGGGGATGACTGTCGCCACCTGCGTCTGCTGCAGCATGATTTCCGATAGCCAGATGCGGTACGGGTCGTGGGTGTTCTGCCAGGGAAGGGCGTGGCGGCCGTGCTGGCGCTGCCACGTGACGACGTGCTCGGAAAACGTGCTCATGGGGATGGAAATACGAAGCGGTAAAGAGGCGCGTCGTGTGGGACGCGATGGGCCGGACGGCTCGGTTGCGAGGCCGGACGGCTCGGTCGCAAGGCCGGACGGCTTGGTTGCAAGGCCAGACGGCTCAGTCGCAAGGCCGGAACGGGGCAGGCCGTCGCAGAGGGTCCTGTCGCAAAGGCTCTTGCCGCAAAAGGCCTTGCCGCAAAGGACTCCGCCGCGGCGATTCGCGCCCGGGCGGTCAAGGCTTCTGGCAACGTGGGCAATAGTACGTGGCCCGCTGACCCTGCACGATCTTGCGGATTGGCGTCGTGCACACCCGGCACGGCATGCCGGCCCGGTCATACACATACGCGCCGATCTGGAAGTAGCCCGACTCGCCGCCCGCCCCGACATAATCCCGAAGCGAACTGCCGCCCGCATCGATGGCGCTGCCCAGGGTGGCCTTGACCGCCTCGGCAAGCTTGTCATAACGCTTGGGGCCGATCCGGGACGCAATGGTCTTTGGGTGAATGCCCGCACGGAACAGGCTTTCGGACGCGTAAATATTACCGACGCCGACCACGATATCCCCGCCCAGCAAGACCTGCTTGACCGACTGCGAGCGATTGCGCGTATGGCGATGCAGCCATCCACCGTCGAAGCGGGGGTCGAAGGGTTCAATGCCCAGGTGGCCCAGCAGGGGATGGGCCAGTACGTCGCCATCCCCCGCCGGATGCCACAGCACCGCGCCGAACCGCCGTGGGTCATGCAGGCGCAGCACGCCGCGATCGAACACCCAATCCACGTGATCGTGCTTGCGCGGCGCATCGTCCGGATGGACGTGGCGCAGCGATCCGGACATGCCCAGATGGACGATCATCGTGCCGGTATCGAAAGGCAAGAGCAGATACTTGCCGCGCCGGGCGACTGCCGACACGCTGCGGCCGTCGACCTGCTGGGACAGGTCATCGGGAATGGGCCAGCGAAAGCGCGTTTCGCGAACCACGAGGCGGCGCAAGACCTGGCCGTCGACCGTCGGAGAGATACCGCGCCGTGTGACCTCGACTTCGGGGAGTTCTGGCATAGTTGTTGCTGGACTTGTTTCCGGAAATGCTGCGGGAATAGGGCGGATGGCTCGGTGGCCGTGACCGATTTGCCTTGCCCGGATCAGCAAGGGTTGAACCGGCAAGGCTGGGCGTGGTCCGATATATCCACTGCCAGTCAGCGCCTTTCGCCATCCACTGCAACCCGGAAGGCGCAAGACCGCAGGACTGGACCGAACTGGTCCACAGCTGGACTCAAGGTGGGGCCTGATCGTCAGGAACCCAGTGCTAACATCCCCACTGTCGGGCTGGCGCCTAGGATGCGCCGAGGAATTGTGCCATGTTGTCAAACACGTATCGCAGGAAGTTGGCGGCGCTCGGGCTGGGCCTGTTGGCAAGCACGATGGCCTTTGCCCAATCGGGTGGTGAAGAACCGTCCGACGGCTTCCTGGTGCCCGGATTGAGCGTGTCGCCCCAGGGGCCACGCGCGGGCGCGCCCAAGGCGCTGCCGCAAGTCGAGCTGACCGGCGAAATCCTGTTCCAGGTGCTGGCTTCCGAAGTCGCGGCCCAGCGGGGCGCCCTGTCGGCAGCCACGGGCACGTCGCTGGAACTGGCCCGCTTTACCCGGGATCCCCGCCTGGCGCGCCGCGCGGTTGAGTTCGCGCTCACTTCCGGCGATTTGGTGCGTGCCCTGGACGCGGCGCAGGTCTGGGTCGAGCTGGACCCGGCCGACGTAGAAGCCCGCCAGACCTCGCTGTCGCTGGCTGCCGCGGCCGGCCGTATCGAAGGCCTGGGCGCCGCGCTGCGTTCGCGCATCGCCACTGCCAGCGCTTCTGAAAAGCCTGCCGCCATTGTTGAAGCACGCCGCGTGCTGGGCCGGCTGGAAGACCGCCGCCGCGCGCTCGACATCCTTGACGAGGCTTTGGCCGACGTACGCGATCTGCCGGAAGCCCGCATGGCCCTGGCCCGTGCGGCGGCTACCGCCAATGACGCGCCGCGCGCCTTGCGGGAAGCCCGCGCCGCGCAAGCTGCGCAGCCGGATTCCGAAGCCGCGGCGGCCTTGGTGCTGCAGACCGGCATTGAAAGCGAACCCGACAAGGTCATCGCGGCCACCCGCGCCTTCATTGCATCGCACCCCAAGGCACGCGAACTGCGTGTGCTGCTGGTGCGCGCGCTGGCCCAGGTGCAGGATGTCGAGGGAGCCCGCGCCGAACTCGATTCCATGGCGCGCGCCAATCCCGAAGACTTCGAAGTGCTGTACATGCAGGGCGCGCTGGCCTACCAGACCGGTCAGCTCGACGATGCCGAAAAGTACCTGAAGCAGTATTCGGCCATCGAAGATCAGCGCGCGGCGGCTGGCCAGCCCGTGCCGACGCCGCCCGAAGGCAATGCCGCCTTGCTGCTGCGCGTTCAGGTGGCCGAAGAACAGAAGCGGTATGACGACGCCTTCGAGTTGCTGCAAGGCGTTCAGGACCCGGCCGCGGCGTTCCCGGCCCGCTTGCGCCAGGCGGTGATCCGCGCCAAGCAGGGCCGTCTGGACGATGCCCGCAAGGTGCTGGCCATCCTGGATCCCCGCGACACCCGCGAAGGCGTCCAGGTCGCCATGACCGAATCGCAGATCCTGCGCGACGCGAACCGGATGGACGAGGCCACCAAGGTGCTCGCCGATGCCAACGCCAAGTATCCCGACAACCCCGTCATCATGTACGACCTTGCCATGCTGAACGAGCGCGAAGGCAAGATCGCCGAGATGGAAACGCTGTTGCGCCGGGTGATCGCGGTCAAGCCGGATCATGCGCATGCCTACAACGCGCTGGGCTACTCGCTGGCCGATCGTAAACTGCGTCTGCCCGAAGCCAAGGCGCTGGTCGAACGCGCGCTGAATCTGCAGCCCGATGACGCCTTCATCATCGACAGCATGGGCTGGGTCTATTACCGGATGGGCGACAACGCCAAGGCCTTGTCCTATCTGGAGCGCGCCTACAGCTTGCGTCCCGACGCCGAAATCGCGATCCACCTTGGTGAAGTGCTATGGGCTTCGGGCCAGCAGGACAAGGCGCGTCAATTGTGGCGTGACGTGAGCCAGAAGGATCCCGGCAACGAAGTGCTGCGTACGACGCTGGCCCGCCTGGAGGCGACGCTTTGAAGTCAGCAGTGGTAGCAGGGCCGGAAGTGACGAGGTCTGCACATGCAGCGGTGGCGAATGCCGGTGTGACCCGTTCTCGTCTGGCGCGTCTGTTGATTCCCGCAATCCTGATCGGCGCGCTGTCCGCCTGCGCCGTTCCGGTTCCCATTCCTGTGCCGGTTGGCGCGGCCGAAGCACCGGCAGCCACCGCCCTGTCGCGGGTCGGCCGATTCGCCCTGCGGGTCGATGAAGTCGGCGGCAAGCAGAACGCCGTGCAGGGCGGCTTTGCCTGGCGCGACGATGGCCAGAGCCTGGTGCTTGATCTGGTGTCGCCCCTCGGTGCGACCCTGGCCCGCGTCGAGGCCGGCCCGCAAGGCGCCATGCTGCGCGAAGCCAACGGCGCCGAAACCCACGCATTGAATCCCGACGCGCTGGTTGCCCTGGTGCTGGGCAGCCGCATTCCGGTCGCCGGCATGCGCGACTGGCTGCGCGGCACCTTGCCCGACAGCCCACCCGCCACCGTCACCGAAAAAGACGCCCAGGGCCGCCCCACGGCCTTCGAGCAGGCCGGCTGGCAGGTGCAGGCGTCGCAATACGATGCTGCCGGCCCGACCCGCATGGCCTTGCAGCGGCAAGAGTCCACCGGGCAGAATGTCGATCTTCGGCTGGTGATCAACACGCCCTAGTAGGCTGGCGCCGTAGGGGTCAGGCGCGGTCTGGCCTGCTTGCCTTGACCGCGCAGCCATCCACTCCTGCTTCCGCACCCATGCCATCTTTGCGCGACATTCCGGCCCCGGCCAAGATCAATCTGTTCCTGCACGTGACCGGCCGCCGCGCCGATGGCTATCACCTGCTGCAGACGGCATTCCGCTTCATCGACCTGCAGGACACGCTGCACATCGCCACGCGCGAGGATGGGCGCATCACGCGCCTGAACGACGTTCCTGGGGTGCCCGAAGACGAGGACCTGGTGGTGCGTGCCGCTCGGTCCTTGCAGGCCGCCACGGGCTGCACCCTGGGCGCCGAGATCGAACTGGTCAAACGGATTCCGATGGGCGGCGGATTGGGCGGCGGATCGAGCGACGCCGCGTCCGTGCTGCTGGCCCTGAACCGTCTGTGGAACTGCGGATTGACCCGCGAGCAACTGATGGAACTGGCGCTGCCGCTAGGCGCCGACGTGCCCGTGTTCGTATTTGGCCGCAATGCATTCGCCGAGGGCGTGGGCGAGCAACTCCGTCCGCTGGACCTGCCGCCACGTTGGTATGTGATCGTCCAGCCGGACGCCAGCGTGCCTACGCCAGAGATATTTCGCGCCCCCGAGTTGACAAGAGATTCTGCTCCAGTCAGAATAGCGGACTTTTCTGGGAGCAATACTTGTCCCGGAGAAAACAGCGGCAGGCAGGACAGTAAGGTCAGTGACACGCCGGATCGTTTCGGCGCGTTGAAGAATGACCTTGAGCCGGTTGCATTTGCCAGGTTTCCGGAAGTGGCCCGTATCGCGGGCGTGGTGACCGAAGTGTTGGCCAGCGGAATGCAGTCCAATGCGCTTGATCCAGGCCGCAAGGTCAGGATGTCCGGATCGGGTGCATGTCTGTTCGTGGAATGCGACACGCCTGAACAGGCAAGCTGGGCGGTTGAACAAATCGCCGGTAGAATGCGCCAGCGCTGTTGTGTTGAAAGTGCCGCAGTAGAAGAAAGCATGACCGATCTGCCGTACGTGAGGATCAACCGTGTATGTGCCGGCCTCGCTGTCCATCCCCTGCTAGAATGGGTGGCTTGAACAGATCGAATCATGAGGTAAAATAGCGATCGCGCTGATGAAAATTCGCCGACTGCTATACGCGATGTTTGCCGACACAGCCGGGAAACGTACGCTGCAAGTTTTTACGGCCTTGATCAGGCGTGCTTGATCTGGGCCAAGTGTTGGGGAGTCGCCAAGCTGGTTAAGGCACCGGATTTTGATTCCGGCATGCGAAGGTTCGAATCCTTCTTCCCCAGCCACCGCTCTTGACCGAAAAGCTGTTGATGCCCTCGGATCACTCCGTTGGTATCAACAGCTTTGTTGTTTTGTCGATCGGCTCCTAGAGCCATAGCCACGGGCGATGCGTCATGGCGCAAGAAAATTTCATGATTTTCACGGGGACGGCCAATCCCCGGCTGGCAGCAGACGTTGCCAGCCATCTTGGCATGCCACTGGGCAAGATGAGCGTGGGTCGGTTCTCCGACGGCGAAGTCATGGTGGAGATCAACGAAAACGTCCGCGGTAAAGACGTCTTCGTTCTGCAGCCCACCTGTGCCCCGACGAACGACAACCTCATGGAAATCATGGTGATGGTCGACGCCCTGCGTCGGGCATCCGCGGGTCGTATCACGGCAGCCATCCCTTACTTCGGTTATGCCCGCCAGGACCGCCGTCCGCGCTCCGCGCGCGTGGCGATCTCGGCCAAGGTCGTTGCCAACATGCTGCAGGTCGTCGGTGTCGACCGCGTGTTGACGATGGACCTGCATGCCGACCAGATCCAGGGCTTCTTTGATATCCCGGTCGACAACATCTATGCCGCCCCGATCCTGCTGGGCGACATCTGGAAGCGCAACCTGGCCAACCTGATCGTCGTGTCTCCGGACGTTGGCGGTGTGGTGCGGGCCCGGGCGCTGGCCAAGCGGCTCGAAGCCGACCTGGCCATCATCGACAAACGCCGGCCCAAGGCCAACGTGTCGGAAGTCATGAACATCATCGGCGACGTCGATGGCCGTACCTGCATCATCATGGACGACATGGTCGACACGGCGGGAACGCTGTGCAAGGCCGCCCAGGTGCTCAAGCAGCGTGGCGCCGTTGCCGTGTATGCGTATTGCACGCATGCCGTGCTGTCGGGTGGGGCCATTGGCCGCATCGCCGAATCCGATCTCGACGAACTCGTCGTGACCGACACGATTCCGCCCAACGACGCTGCCCGCGCATGTGGCCGTATCCGCCACCTGTCGTGCGCGGCACTGATCGGCGAAACGATGCTTCGCATCTCGCGCGCTGACTCGGTCAGCTCGCTGTTCGTCGAGTAATACCCCCTATTTTCCTGATCGCTTCTGGTGTTCAGAAGCGACGGGTGAACCGGCGGTGCTGGTCGCGGCATTGTCGGACGGGACGCGGTGGTCGCGTCCTGTGCGTCGCGTGCAGGCATACGCCTGCCGCCCTTTGGAGAAAACCATGAAATTCAACGCCACACCGCGTAGCGAACAGGGATCGAGTGCGAGCCGCCGCCTGCGCCTCGCCGGCCGCGTGCCCGCCATCGTTTATGGCGCGGACGCACAACCGCTGAACATCGAGCTCGATCACAACGAAGTCTTCCATGCCCTGCGCAAGGAAGAGTTCCACGCATCGATCCTCGACATGCAACTGGAAGGCAAGAGCAGCCAGGTCCTGCTGCGCGCTGTTCAGTGGCACCCGTACAAGCAACAAGTGATGCACATCGACTTCCAGCGCGTCGCCGCTGGCAAGGCGCTGCACACCAAGGTTCCGTTCCACTTCATGAACCAGGAAACGTCTCCTGCCGTGAAGCTGAGCTCGGCCACGATCAGCCACGTGTTCACCGAAATCGAAGTGAACTGCCTGCCCGCCAACCTGCCCCAGTTCATCGAAGTGGACCTGGGCCAGCTGGTCGCCGGTCAGTCGATTCACCTGTCGGAAATCAAGCCACCCAAGGGCGTGACGTTCTCGTCGCACTCGGGTGACGATCCGGTGATCGTGACCGCACTGGTCGGTGGCGGCGCCGCCAACGTGATGACGGAAGACGAAGTGGCCGACGCCCCGGCGCCTGCCGCCGGCGACGAAGCAGCCAAGTAATCTGGCTTTGCCCGCGGTCCGGCCTGCCGGACCGATCCGTTTCAGCGTTTCACTAGCCCTGGATGTGCCCTGCACACCAGGGCTTTTGATTTTTCAGCGTCCGCACGATACCGTCTGAGTCATGCCCGAACCTATCCGCCTGATCGTTGGCCTGGGAAACCCCGGCCCCGACTACGAACGTACCCGCCACAACGCCGGCTTCTGGCTGCTCGACCAGCTTGCCGATGACCTGCGCGCGCCCTTCACCGCCGACAAGGCGTTCTTTGGCCACGTCGGCAAGGCCCGCCACGACGGCGCGGCCGTGCTGCTGCTCAAGCCCATGACGTACATGAACCGCTCGGGACAAAGCGTCAGTGCGCTAGCGCGGTTCTACAAGCTGGTGCCAGAGCAGGTGCTGGTCGTCCATGACGAACTGGACCTGCTGCCCGGGCAGGCCAAGATCAAGCAGGGCGGCAGCCATGCGGGCCACAACGGCCTCAAGGATATTCAGTCCGCGCTGGGCTCGCCGCAGTTCTGGCGGCTGCGCCTGGGCATCGGGCATCCGCGTTCGTTGGGGCTGGCCCAGCAGGTGATCGATTTCGTGCTGCATCAGCCTCGGCGCGAGGAGCAGGACAAGATCGACGACACATTAACGCGGTCGCGCGCGGTGATTCCCGCACTGTTGAAGGGCGACTTCGAGCAGGCGATGCAGCAGCTGCATAGCGGGAATGGCTGACGGGGACGGCCGGCCTGAGTCCGGGGCTCCTGACGCCGCCGGCAGCTCGGGCCGCCAGGTCAGAGACCCTGCGGAGGCAGATAGCTGCGGAAGGCCGGACAGTGCTGGCAATCCTGATAACCTCGGCAGCCCCGGCCAACCCGGCTACCCAGGCAATCCCGACAACCTCGGCAGCTCGGCCCGCCTGCGCGCCACCCGATTCTCCGAAGAATTCCTGGACCTGCTGCGCTTCGTGCGCCGCCCGCGGCTCACGCCGCATCGCCCTCGTTCCCCGCAGCCGGCCTGGCGCGCGGAATGGCTGGGCGGCTTGTCATTGAGCCGGCTCGCCTTCTGGCTGCTGCTGCTCTGGACCATTAACCTGCTGGTGCTGGGCCCACTCGCCGTATCGGTCGCGACCCTGTCTGGCACCGAACGCAAGCTGCCTGCAGGCGTGCTGTCGTGGTTCCTGGTGGTTGCCTGGGCGCCCGTCATCGAAGAACTGCTGTTCCGCCTGGGCATGCGGCGGCCGGCCCAGGCGGTCTGGCTGGCGCCCGTGCTGTTCGTTGGACTGCTGCTGGGGCCACGCCCGTTTGTCGTGGCCGGCGTGGTCATCGCTGCGGGCGGCATCGCATCGATCCTGGCCGCGAAAAAACATCGCTGGCGCTTTGGCCGCCTGCGCCGCTACAGCCGCCGCTTCCCCTACATCTTCCACGGTCTGACAGCCCTGTTCGCCTGCCTGCACCTGGCCAACTATTCCCTGGGCGGCGCGTGGCTCGCATTGCTCCCCCTGCTCGTGCTGCCCCAATGGATCACCGGTCTCGTCCTGGGCTGGATGCGGGTACGATTTGGCATCGGCGCGTCGATTGCCTTGCACGCGTCATTCAATGCCGGGCCCATGCTGCTGATCGTGGCGCTGCGGACCTGGGCACCCGGCCTGCTGCAGGCCTGAAACGGAGGTGATGGATATGGTGTTGTCGTTCGAAGGGATCGTGGTCGTCGTTTCCGGCGCCAGCAAGGGCATTGGCTATGCGTGCGCGCAAGCCTTTGCCGCCGCGGGCGCGCGCGTGGTCGGCATCTCGCGCAGCCAAAGCAACCTGGCCACCGCCCGCACGCAACTGCAGGCCGCCGGGCACGATATGGCGGTCTACGCCGCCGACATGACCGACCCGGCCGCCGCCGCGGCCGTGGTGGACGCGATCGAGCGCGACGTCGGCCCCATTGGCGTACTGGTCAACTCAGCCGGCGCCGCCCGCCGCAACGCACCCGCCGAGCTCGGCCCCGACGCCTTCCGCCAGGCCATGGACGCCAAGTACTTCAGCTACATGCACCTGCTCGAACCCGTCGCCAAACGCATGGTGGCCCGCAAGAAGGGCAGCATCGTCAACATCATCGGCCAGGGCGGCCGCAGCCCCAGCACCATGCACATCGCCGGCGGGTCGGCCAACGCCGCGCTCATGCTGGCCACCGTCGGCTACGCCAAGGCCTACGCGCCGTTTGGGGTGCGGGTGAACGGCATCAACCCCGGCCTGACGCACACGACGCGGGTGGACGAAGGCCTGGCCGTGCAATCGCGGGCGTCGGGCCGGCCGCCCGAAGAGCTGCTGGCCGAGCAGGTCAAGGGCATCCCGATGGGACGGATTGCGCAACCGGAAGAGATCGCGAACGTGGCGGTGTTCCTGGCGTCGAGCCTGGCCAGTTATGTGTCGGGCGCGATCATTCCGATGGATGGGTGTGAGTCGTCGGTGTTGTAGGGCCGCAGGCGCTTGTGGCGGGTAGCACCACCAACTGCGCTTGCCGCATGCGCCGCGCATCGCGTGGCGCGAAGCCGAAGTGGTCGCGGAAGGACGCTGTAAAGCTTGTCTGATGCTGGTACCCGACCGCAGTCGCCACTTCGCTGACCGACATGCGGCTGTCCATCAGCAAGTCAAGCGCGTGTTCCATGCGGCGGGTCTGGCCCAGCTTGAACACCGTTTGCCCGTACATGAACTTGAAGCCGCGTTTGAGCTTGGACGTATTGGTGCCAACCGCCCGCGCCAGCGTAGGGATCGTCGGCATGTGCGACATGTCGGCAAGCAGCATGTCACGGGCCTTTTCGATGAGCCGCAGGTCACGGCCCGAAAAGACGTGTTCGGCGGTATGCGCGTCGGCGAATGCTTCCCACTGATCCAGAGCGGCACAAAGGATTTCACACACTTTGGCTTCGGCATACATCAGGCGCCGATGGCCGGTGTAAGGGTTGCCCATCAGCTTTTCGACGGCATGCAGTGCGTCGGCACCCACGGGCAGGTGCAGATAGGACAGATGCGCGCTGCCGATCGGATGCAATCTTGTGTGCAATGGATGATCCGGGCCCAACGCCGCCGTCAGAAAACGTTCGAAGCGCCTGCGCCGGACGTACAGGCTGACGGCCCGCCAGAGCCCCGGTTGGCATGACACCCGACAGCACACGCTGCCCTGCTGCACGATCGTAAGCGTGGGTCCGTCGATATGGACCTCACCCGCTTCCGGAATCGAAACCTGCGCAGGGCCTTTCAGGTAGAAGTGGAACTCGACGAAATCTTCGGGTGGAACGATTTCGGTTCGTGCACGCAGGTACTGGCATTCCGATATGACAAGGTAGGCGTCATCATGCAGGCCCATCATTTCCCAATGCCCTTCGGCGGGATCATCCGAGACCGGCACGCGGGAGCCGTACAGGCCCGCGCCGGGCGCGGAGGGGTCGGTAGGTGCATCGGCCAGGGTGTCATGCCGCAGACGTGCAAACGTGGTGGTGGTCGTCGCGCCGGCACCCGCAAGGCGAGTGCGGAATAGACCGTCGTATTGAGCAGATGGAAGGGAAGAGTGCATGATCGGTCATCCGGCGCGCGGGCATTACAGGCCAAGGTTCGTCATCCTATGCCGGGGCAGGAACGGGTCGTCAGGCGGGGAAATACGGCCTCCTTCCCCTTAGCCGCCGGCCTTGGCTACAAACGCCCGTGTGCTGCCCGATAACGCCTTGCCGCGCGCCGGCTTGCGCTTCGCCAATGCAAAGAGCGTCACGAGCACGAACACCGCCGTGACCATCTTGAGGTCGGATGGCTGGAAGCCGCATGCCAGCACGAGCGAGATCAACTGGAAGTACACGACCGACCCGATCACCGGCGCGACGACCTGCCGCAGCAAGGTGCGGTGGCCAATGATGGCTTCGCCTACCAACAGAGATGCCAGTCCGTTGATCAGAGTGCCGAAACCCATATTGACGTCGGCAAAGCCCTGATTCTGCGCCAGCAGGCCGCCCCCGAACGCGGCGATCAGGTTGGCCAGGCCCAGGCCGATCAACGTATAGGCTTTGACGTTGATGCCCTGTGCGCGCGCCATCGCCGGGCTGGATCCGATCGCGCGGATGGCGATGCCGTGTTGCGTGCCAAGAAACCAGATGATCGCCGCCACCAGCAGTACGTCGACAGCCGCCAGCAAGCCGATGCGATGCGGCAGGCCGCCTTCGGTACCGGGTAGATAATCGAACAGGCTGGTGACCGAGAACAAGGCGATGTTCGGCTGTCCCATTACCCGGATGTCGATCGAATACAGCATCGACAGCACCAGGATGCCGCACAGCAGCGAGTTGATCTTGACCTTTTCGTGGACGGCGGCAGTCAGTGCGCCACCGGCAAAGCCCGCCAAGGCGCCGACCAGCAACGCAGACACCGGCTCCATTCCCAAGACCAGACATTTGGCGGAAACGCATGCGCCGAACGCCAGGGTGCCTTCGCCCGTCATGTCGGCGAAGTTGAGGATACGGAACGGGATCATGACTGCGAGGGCAATCAGCGCGTAGATCAGGCCCTGCATCAGGCCCATCGGTATGAGATTTGCGAAAGTGGAGAGAAGGGTCATGGTTAGGCCGCGACAGAAAGGTGAGTGGCGTCATCGAAGGCAGCCACCAAGCGTTCCACCGTCAGCGTTTTTTTGACGCGGTGGGGCAGGTCGGCCAGGATGCGGCCGTGCTGCATCATGATCAGTCGGTTGCCGTAGGTCAGCGCATGCTGCATGTTGTGCGTGACCATCAGGGTGGTAATGCCGGTCTCGGAAATGACCTGCGAGGTTACGCGCATGACGGTCTCGGCCGTCTTGGGATCGAGCGCGGCCGTGTGTTCATCGAGCAGCAGCAGGCGGGGTTCCCGCCACACCGCCATGAGCAGGGACAGCGCCTGCCGCTGCCCGCCCGACAGCAGGCCGGCCTGTGCCTTCAAGCGGTTCTCCAGGCCGAGGCCGAACGAGGCCAGCCGAGCCTGCAGATCCTGCCGCGCAGATGCCGAGAGCGCACAGCCGAAGGTACGCCGCGCACCGCGCTGGGCGGCGACCGCCAGGTTTTCTTCGATGCTTAAGGCAGCCGCTGTGCCGATCGCAGGGTCCTGAAAAACGCGTGCAATGTACCGGGCGCGTCGGTGGGTGGGCAGGTGGGTGATGTCCTGGTCGTCGATGCGAATGACGCCGGCATCGGACGACAATTCACCGGCAATCATGTTCAGCAAGGTGGACTTGCCGGCTCCATTGCCGCCTACGACCACCGCAAAATCGCCGGGCGCCAGAGTCAGCGACACGCCGTCGATGGCAATGCGTTCGTCTGCCGTGCCGGCGTAGAACAGCTTCTGAAGGTGCTGGATAGTAAGCATGAGAAGAGTCTTGATAGAGGTCTGCGGACAGCCGATATATCAATCGGCAAAGCAGTTGCAGTCGTCGAAACTGGATGGCACTGTCAGCCCCAGTTCCCGGAATTTTTTCGGCTAATCGTGGTGATGTAGTCGGCCAAAGCAGGACGGATGGTGGCGATCTGCGACGTGGGGGTGCCCTTCAGGATCTGATTGGCCACGTCGGCGGCATTGGCGCCGACTGACTTCAGGGACACCGCAAAATTGGCCGCTGCCAAGCCGGTTTTCACAAGCTCCGTTTCCGAGCTGTAGACCGGCACCTTCAATTGTTTGGCGACGGCGGCGACAGCCGGGATCGCCGATTGCACGAGGTTCGATCCCGTGATGTAGACAAAGCCCGTGCCGCGCATCAATTGCGCGCGTTGCGGAATGTCGCCCACGGTGTCGACACTGATCGCCGTGAACGCCAGGCCCGCACGCGCGGCGGCTTCCTTCATCAACTGGGTGGTCACGACATCATTGACCTCTCCCGGGTTGAACAGTGTGCTGAACGATGTGGCATGCGGGAACATCCGTTTGCCCATGGCCAGCACCGCGTCGAAGTCCTGCAGGTCGGACGAACCGGCAAACCGCGCGCTGCCCCTGTCCCATGACGGCACCAGCCCTGCCTTGACCGGGTCCGTGACCAGGGCGAACACCAGCGGCACCTTGCGGTCGTTGACCGCCGAGATCGCCGTCTGCGATACCGACGTTGTGATGGTCAGGATCAGGCTGGGCGCCGCGCTTGCGAGTTGCGAGAACATCTGCGGCATCAAGGCAGGCGTGAAGTTCGCGTCGCTGTACAGGTATCGGGTGTTGGCGCCCTCGACATGCCCATGGCGTGCCATCTGTTCCTTGAAGCCGGCCATGACCTGCGCCAGCGCCGGGTGCGGACCCAGGTTTGCGATGGCGATGGTGGTGTCGGCGTGCACAGCGTGTGCAAAGGGCAGGGCAAACGCGAAGAGCAGGGCGCGCAATACGATGCGCGCCGCGGCAAGTGAATAAGGCATGGCGGGTCTCGACAAAGAGTGCGCCGCAGGGCGCAGTAAGTGGAAAAGGTGCCTGCAGGTGAACGCTTTTTAGCACCGCGATCGAATGCCGGCGCACCCTGCCAATCACGAGTTCCGATTGCCTCTTTGTTCTTGCTTCAATGCCTATTCGCGGTGCAATCCAGCAAAGCGGATGTCATGGTTTTCCTGGATCGCGACAGGGGATCGACGCCTGTCTAGTGACCGTGCCGGAACCCTGTCGGCGCCCGCAAAATTCGTGCGAATTGTGGCGATCAATGCCGGATAGTGAGGCGATGCGAACGAAGTCTTGCGCCCGTCTTGTTACACGTTTTCAGTCCCTCTAGCCTGCGTTAGCGGAAGGCACATGCCGTCCTGCAATCGACTTACCGGGAGCAGAAAACATGAAGACATGGCTAATGGGAGCAGGTCTCGCCATCGCATGTATCAGCGCGGCGCACGCCGAATCCACGACGACGCTGTACGGGCTGCTGTACACAGGCTTGCGCCACGTCAGTGACAGCGGCGGCAATAGCGTCACCGGGCTCGCAACGGGGCCGTCACGATGGGGCATCAAGGGCACGGAATCGCTGGGCAGCGGCCGTTCAGCGCTCTTTGTGCTTGAAAGCGGATTCGACCTGAGCAGTGGTTCGTCGTTCCAGGGCCGCCGGCTGTTCGGTCGCCAGGCCTATGCAGGCGTGTCCGACGTCGCGGCGGGCCGGCTGACTGCTGGAAGGCAGTACGACATGGTTGCCGACTTTCTTGCGCCGTACGCCGCCACGGGCAAATGGAACGGCTACATAGCGCACGTCGGGGACAACGACAACCTGAACTACCAATTCCGCCTGAACAACAGCATCAAGTACGTCAGTCCCGACATCGGCGGCGTGCAGGCTGGCGCCGTCTACGCAATGGGAGAATCGGCCGGTTCGGGCAAGCCCAACAGCGCCAGCAGTGCCGGCCTGCGCTATCGGCAGGGTGGATTCTCGGCGGCTGCGGGCTACCTTCGCGTCAACAACCCGGCCACCTCGGTGCCCGAAGGCAACTGGAACACCGTCGTGTTCCCCGCCGTCACGCCGACATCGGCCATCACGCCCGCCGCGCTTGCGCCCAACGCCATGACGACCTACGGCATCGGCGCCGACTACCAGGCGGACAAACTGAAATACGCGGTGGTGTACACGCAGACCCGCTTCGACGGCCTCGGCAGTTCCGCGATCGGCCTGCCTACGTCCGACGTGCGCTTCCGCAACCTGGAAGCCAATGTGTCGTTCGATGCGACCGGGCACTGGATGCTGGGTGCAGGCTATGCGTACACGACCGGCGACGTGGCAGCGACACGGTTCAAGCCCAAGTACCACCAGGTGCACCTGGTATCCAACTATTCGCTGTCCAAACGCACGATCCTGCAATTGGCCACCGCGCATCAACGCGCGGCAGGCGACGCGCGCAACGCGTACGTGCTGTACAGCAGTGAGTCGGGTGCATCGCAAGGACGGTCGCAAACCGCGCTGCTTGCGGGCATGTTTCACTTTTTTGACCCGCCATGTGGTCGGTGGAGCGGTTTCCCACCGTTGCCTTGCTGGTCAATGTTGGGTATGCTGGGCGGGAGTCAAATCACCGCAAGAACACGAGGCCTGAGCACCCCCTGACATCGGCTCAGATGCACTCCAAGGCGGCAGGCAAAACAGGCGAGCCTGATAGTAGCGGACGATCTTTGTCCTACCCCGACAGCACTGCATGGGCAGCCATGCACACATACTAAGGGCGATCTTCGGCTACTCGCGGATCTGACTCACTCGAAGGCCCCAATCTTGGGGCCTTTATTTTTTGTGTTCCTGCAGCTTCTTCGTAGAACGTCCTGACCGAATAAAAGTCAGTGCCCCGGTTGATTCTGTGTTCCAACACAAGGACGCGGTTGGGCTGGCGAATGACCAATGGCACTTCCCGGGTGACCGATGCGAATTCGCAATGGATACTCGACCCCCGGGCAATCATGCCAGCGACAATCGCAGCGACATGCGGAATGGCATCAGCAATCTGTGCAATCTGCGGGAACCATTGCGCGTGGATATGGAACGTTCCGAATGTGTCGTCATTGGTGGACGGATGACGGAGGCGATGGTGCGGCCGATTTGGCAGGGGATAGCTTGCTGACATAGCTACGCTGGTAATTGACGGCACAGCGGAGGTGCCCTCTTGAAGCGCATGCTATGTCCGGTTAGGGCGACTTCGTCAGTCGTGGAATTACGCTGCCAAAAACATCCTGCCGTCGCAATGACAAAAGCCTGTACAAAGCCGGTAGGTAACTCGACGCCTATGGGAAGCGCAATGCCAATCCACATGCAAGGTTTGCATTCCGAGGGGTTACTGGGTGAACTCGGCACAATGCCACGTTTGGTCCCCCACACCCGGGGACGATACAATCGCGGATTGGCAGATTCCGGTCAGGCCGGAATCTGCCGCGCTGACCCGTCTTCCCCAAGCGCCGCCGGCTTCCGGCGCGGCGCTTCAGTGCTTGGCGCCGGTGGTATCCGGTGCCCGCTGTTCCGGCCCCATTTTGCACCTGGCCCCCGCTTGCGTTGGGCAGTGCCTTGATTACTTTAAGGAAACCCCATGGCGCTCCAATGCGGCATCGTCGGCCTGCCCAACGTCGGCAAGTCCACTCTCTTCAACGCCTTGACCAAAGCCGGCATCGCCGCCGAAAACTACCCGTTCTGCACGATCGAACCGAACGTCGGCGTGGTCGAAGTGCCCGACCCCCGCCTTGACGCCCTTGCCAAGATCGTCAACCCGGAACGCATCGTGCACGCCACCGTCGAATTCGTCGACATCGCCGGCCTGGTCGCGGGCGCCAGCACGGGCGAAGGCCTGGGCAACCAGTTCCTGGCCCACATCCGCGAGACCAACGCGATCATCAATGTGGTGCGCTGCTTCGAAGATCCCAACGTGATCCACGTGGCCGGCAAGGTCGACCCGATTTCCGACATCGAAGTCATCGAAACCGAACTGGCCCTGGCCGACCTGCAGACCGCTGAAAAAGCGCTGCACCGCTTCAACAAGCAGGCCCGGTCGGGCGACAAGGACGCGGCCAAGCTGGTCGCGCTGCTGGAACGCTGCATTGCCCAGCTGAACGAAGCCAAACCCGTCCGCGGCATGGGCCTGTCGGCGGACGAACTGTTCCTGATCCGCGAAATGTGCTTCATCACGGCCAAGCCCGCCATGTATGTGGGCAACGTGGCCGATGACGGTTTCACCAACAATCCGCTGCTGGATCGCCTGACGGAATACGCGAACAAGCAGGGCGCGCCCACGGTCGCCATCTGCGCGTCGATCGAAGCGGAACTGGGCGAGATGGAAGAAGCCGATCGCGCCGAGTTCCTGGCCGACATGGGCATGGAAGAACCCGGCCTGAACCGCCTGATCCGCGCGGCGTTCAAGCTGCTGGGGCTCCAGACCTACTTCACGGCGGGTGTGAAGGAAGTGCGCGCGTGGACCGTGCCGATTGGTGCGACGGGGCCGCAGGCTGCGGGTGTGATCCATACGGATTTCGAGCGCGGGTATATCCGTGCGCAGACGATTGCGTTCGACGATTTCGTTGCGCTGGGTGGCGAGCAGAAGGCCAAGGAAGCGGGCAAGATGCGCGCGGAAGGGAAGGAGTATGTGGTGCAGGATGGGGATGTGATGAACTTTTTGTTCAATGTCTGACGTATTTTTCGAAACTCAGCAGCGTTCGGTAGCGCTTGACGGAGTGAGCGGGTCTTTCAAAAATAAGGGCCTGCGAAACAATACGGTCTACTGAGCGTTCCTATTGTTCATCGAGGTCTGAAAAATTGGGGGTAGCGTTGGGGGTACTCGTGTTCAGCCGTGGGGGCACTTCTACCCATATAGTGGAGTCCAACGATGCCCGAAGACCTAATCACCGACCTCAAGGTCAGGTCGGCCAAATCGACTGATCGAGATTGGAAACTTTTAGACGGCGGGGGCTTGTTCCTGCTGGTCAAGCCCACCGGCGGCAAGCTCTGGTGGTGGAAGTACCGCCTGCAAGGCAAGGAAAACCTCTTTGCCATTTGCGGCTTTTCTCAAGTAAGCCTTGCGGAGACGCGCGCGGCCCGCGAGAAAGCGCGTGCCTTGGTCAAGCAAGGCATCCATCCTGCTCATGAGCGGCAACAGATCAAGCAGCGTAACCTGGAAGCACTGGAGGAGCACAAGCGTGCTCGTGAAAGCTCGTTTGCCAAGGTAGCGAAAGCGTACCTGGCCGAGATCAAGCCTGTCTTTGCGCTCAACTCCTACCGCACGTAAGAATCCTGCATCAGGAAGTACCTGTCGCCGAAATTCGATGGGATGCCGATGAGCGAAATTGGGGTGAAGCAGATTCGCCCGCTGCTGGAGGAATGAAAGTTCCACGGAGCCTGGGCCGCGATTCATGTCAAAGGCGATCTGTCGGTGATCTTTGACTTCGCGGTGGTGCGCGGTCTGGTCGAGGCTAAATTTCCTCCCAGTCTTCCTGTGCTGCTGCACGTGCCGTTCAGCGAGAACAAGGCGGCGATGACGCGAGAGCAAATCTAGAAGTTCTATCAAAAGTTGCGCAGCTACCAGGGATATCCGGAAACTTCGTTGTGCCTGCGGCTGATTGCGCTGACCGCCTGTCGTCCAGAGAAAGCGGCGAATGCCGAGTGGAGTGAGTTCGACTCTGAGGATGTGTTGTGGCGTCGACCTGCGGCGAAGATGAAAACGCGACGTAATCATGTCAGCCTAATGTCTGCGCAGGTCATCGCCGCGCTGAGGGGTTTGCAGTGCATTACGGGCGGTGGCCGCTATCTGTTTCCGCGCTGAAGCGAAAAAGGCTTCTTTACGCCCAATCTGCTCGCCTGCGCGACGCGCGACGTGGACCTAGCCGGGCACAGCGACGCATTGCTGTAGGACGACCTTTTTCCACTTCGGCCGATGAGAACGACCACCGGCCTGATGCAATCGAACGGGTGTTTGCCCAGGTAGAAAGTAACAAGGTGCGGGCGACGTACAACAAAGTGCTGCTGCTGGAGCAGAGCAGGACGCTGTTGCAAGACTGGGCGGGTTATTCGACTGTATCGGAGATCGGTGGCACAGCATAAGGACGATCTGGCCGGGTATTGCAGAACGAATGGCCAGAGAGACGTTCTCCTTGATCGAATAAGGCTGTTGCCCTTAATCGTCCCCTTGCCATTCGTCGTTGCCCCATGTGGAGTCTGAAAATGAGGTGAGCAGTGGAATAGGGAGGCGTAATTTCTTATTAATTGCCTTTATTATGGATCGTTCTATATATTTCTTTCCCGTTTAGTCATGCTGGCCCCTTGAGACCGCCTTTGTTAAATATATGGGTAGGCAAACACCTTTAGTGAGGCAATTCTAGAGAAAATGCCCCATTTAATGGCTATGATTGCCCCATTTGGATAACCTAGGCTCAGACTTTCATGCACTCGGTCACACCCGAGTACCTTGCCGCGCTTGGTTTCGATGGCATTCAGGTGGCCACGTTGCGCACAGTGGGCGAGTACAAAGGGAGGCAGCAACTCTTCGCCGCACAGTCGCCCGAAGCCCTCAAGGGGCTACGTCAGATCGCGGTGGTGGAGTTTACGAAATCATCCGACCGGCTGGAAGGCGTTGTCGTCGCACCCTCGCGGCTGAAGTCTTTGGTCATCCGCAACGCAACGCCAAAGAGCCGTTGCAAACAGGAAATCGCCGTCTACCGTGATGTCATGGCGCTGATCCACGAGTCTGCCGCGCACATGCCCTTCGGTAAGGGAGTGGTGCGACAGCTGCACACCCTGCTGTACCGCCATTTGCCGAAGGCGGGCAGGAACTGGAAGGCTACCAATAACGACATCATTGGGCGTTACCCGGATAGCACTTCGCGTTTGCGCACCCAGCCAGGCGCTGCGCATCTCACGCCAATGGCCATGGCTGATCTGACCGGGCGCTACGCAGCCGCACTGGAGCAGCATATGACCGACCCTCTGGTACTGGTGCCGCTGGCAATGCTCGACTTCCTGTGCATCCACCCCTTTCCGGACGGCAACGGCCGCATGTCCCGCTTGCTGACCCTGCTGCTGCTCTACCACTTCGACTATGCCGTGGGTCGCTACATCAGTTTGGAACGCATCTTCGAGGAAACCAAGGAAGGTTATGACGAAACGCTGGAAGCCAGTTCGCAGGGATGGCACCAGGGGCAGCACGACGTTAAGCCCTGGCTAGACTACTTCTGGGGGCCTTGCTACGGGCCTATCGCGAGTTTGAGGAGGGTGTCGGCACCATTGAGCGTGGCCGTGGCAGTAAAGGCGACCGGGTGCGTGCGGAAGTCCTGGGACGCACTCTGCCGTTTTCGATTTCCGAAATTGAAGAGGCCTGCCCGGGCGTAAGCAGGGACATGGTGCGGCTAGTGCTGCGGGCGATGAAATCAGAGGGGTTGATCGAATCAACGGGCAAGGGGCGAGGCGCGAAATGGATCAAGCGAGCGTAAGGGGAGCACGATGGAAATAATCGACAACATTAGCCGCCTGTTGGGCGACGATCTTAAGCAGACCCTCAGGCCCGGCGCGCGCCTGAGGATCGCAGCCTCGTGCTTTTCGATGTACGCCTTCGAGGCGCTGAAAACCGAGTTGGAAAAGATTGACGAGCTGAGCTTCATCTTCACCTCGCCCACCTTTGTAGCTAACGAGGTTACCGACAAAATTCGCAAGGAGCGCAAGGAATTCCATATCCCCAAGCTCGACCGCGAACGCAGCCTCTACGGCAGCGAGTTTGAAATCCAGCTTCGCAACAAGCTCACCCAGCGGGCGGTGGCCAAGGAATGTGCCGACTGGATACAACGCAAGGCCACGTTCCGCAGCAACCGCACTAAAGCGCCCATGCAGCAATTCGTCTGCGTGCAGGCTGGCTGCACCGACACGGCGTACATGCCCCTGCATGGGTTCACCGCCGTCGATCTCGGCTATCAGCAAGGCAATGCGGTGTCCAACCTCGTCAACAAGATGAACGAGGCCCCTTTTCTGCCACCTACCTAAGTCTGTTCGACCAGATTTGGAACGACTCCGAAAAACTTGAGGACGTGACTGAGCAGATCTGCGAGCACATCGCCTCGGTCTATCAGGAGAACTCGCCCGAGAGCATCTACTTCCTGATGCTCTACAACGTCTTCAACGAGTTCCTCGACGACATCGACGAAGACGTGTTGCCCAACGATCGCACGGGCTACCAGGACACGCTGATCTGGAACAAGCTCTTCAACTACCAAAAGGATGCGGCCACCGGCATCATCAACAAGCTGGAAACCTACAGTGGTTGCATCCTGGCCGACAGCGTAGGCCTCGGCAAGACCTTCACCGCGCTGGCCGTAATCAAGTACTACGAGTTGCGGAACAAATCCGTGTTGGTACTTTGCCCCAAGAAGCTGGCCGACAACTGGCTCAACTACAACCGCAACCTCAAGACCAATATCTTCGCCCGCGACCGGTTCAGCTACGACGTGCTGTGTCACACGGATCTTTCGCGCACCAGCGGCGAATCCTTCGGCACACCGCTCAACCGCATAAATTGGGGCAACTACGATCTGGTCGTCATCGACGAGTCGCACAACTTCCGTAACAACGACGCTTACAAGGACAAGGAAACGCGCTATCAGAAGCTGATGCGCAAGGTCATTCAGGAAGGGGTGAAGACCAAGGTGCTGATGCTATCGGCTACACCAGTCAACAATCGCTTCAACGACCTGCGCAACCAGCTTGCGCTGGCCTACGAAGGCGACTCGGAAAGCCTCAGCAAGAAACTGCGCACCAGCAAGTCGGTGGAAGAAGTTTTTCGCAATGCCCAGGCAGTCTTCAACACCTGGTCAAAGCTGCCGCCGGAAGGGCGCACCGCGCGAGCAATCCTTGACTCGCTGGATTTCGACTTCTTCGAGCTGCTCGACAGCGTCACCATCGCCCGCTCGCGCAAGCACATCCAGACTTTCTACGACACCAAGGACATCGGCCAGTTTCCCGAGCGCCGCAAGCCGCTGTCGTTCCACTGCCGCCTGACCGAGCGGTCAGACGTGCTGGGCTTTAACGAAATCTTCGAACAGCTCTCCCTACTCAGACTGGCCGTGTATGCGCCCATCAGCTACATCCTGCCCAGTCGTCTGAAAAAGTACGAGGAGATCTACGACACAAAGGTTGGCGGCAAGAGCACGCTGCGTCAGGCTGACCGCGAAAAGAGCCTGCAGGCCCTGATGACGGTCAACTTGCTCAAGCGCCTCGAAAGCTCGGTACAGTCATTCCGACTCACCCTGCAATCGCTGCGCGCCAACAACGAAGCGACGCTGGCCAAAATTGCCGCGTTCAACCAATCTGGTGGCGCGGCGACAGTGAGTGACCTTACGGATGTGCTGGAGGGGCTGGATGCCGAGGACGACGACCTGCCAATGCTTAGTGATGAGGGCGGCGAGATCGGCGGGAAGATCAAGATCAACCTCGCTGACATGGACTTGCCATCCTGGGAGCACGAACTCAAGGTGGACTTGCAGGTTATCGACGCTCTGCTGGCCTCAATGAACAAGATCACCCCGCAGGACGACGCCAAGTTGCAGCACCTCAAGGCGCAACTGCTCGGGAAGATCGACAACCCCATCAACCCCGGCAACAGGAAGGTGCTGATCTTCACCGCTTTTGCCGACACCGCCGATTACCTGTACACCAATCTTGCACCGGAGCTGCTGGCCAGGGACGCCATCCAAACCGCCAAGGTCACCGGCAAGGGCGCGCCGCAGTCTACCATCAAGAGCGGCATACACAAGCGCAACTACGACTTCCAGGAACTGCTCACCCTGTTCTCTCCTCGCTCGAAAGAGAAGGCTGTAGTGCTGCCGGACGAGCCGCACGAAATCGACCTCCTGATCGGCACCGACTGCATTTCCGAAGGCCAGAACCTGCAAGACTGCGATTACCTGATCAACTACGACATTCACTGGAACCCGGTGCGCATCATCCAGCGCTTTGGTCGGGTGGATCGTATCGGCTCGCCCAACAGCAGCATCCAGCTTGTCAACTACTGGCCCGACATCTCGCTCGATGAATACATCAACCTAAAGGAGCGCGTTGAGAGTCGGATGATGATCGCCGACGTTACCGCCACCGGCGACGACAACGTGCTGTCCGCTCAGGCCAACGACGTGTCGTACCGAAAAGAGCAACTGCGCCGCTTGCAGGAAGAAGTCATCGAGCTGGAAGATTTGAAGACCGGTGTCTCCATCACAGATCTAGGCCTCAACGACTTCCGCATGGACTTGCTTAACTACGTCAAGGCCCACGGCGAACTGAGCAATGGGCCCAACGGGATGCACGCCGTCGTGCCCGCCCAGCCTGAGATGGGGCTGCGCCCAGGGGTGATCTTCACGCTGCGCAATCGCAATTCAGGCGTCAACCTCAACCAGCACAACCGCCTGCACCCGTACTACCTCGTCTACATCAACCGCGAGGGCGAGGTGATCCACGACCACACCGAGGTCAAACGCCTGCTCGACCTGGCGCGCACATGCTGCAAAGGGCGGGACAAGCCCATGATTGAGGCTTGCCAGCGCTTCAATCAGGAAACATCGGAGGGCCGCAAGATGCAGTCCTACTCCGATCTGCTGGGCCAATCCATTCGTTCAATGATCGAGGTGAAGGAAGAAAGGGATCTGGACAGCCTGTTCACCGTTGGCAAGACCACGGCGCTCACGGGAACCATCTCCGGCCTGGACGACTTCGAACTTATCAGCTTCCTCGTGATTCAGGAGGTTGGATGAGTGCGCTGATCGCCTACCCCAAGCAGGCCGCCTTTGGACGCGTTCTGCCCAAGAGCAAGATCTACGAGCACAGCGGAGCTAATGACCGGCTCAAAGACCTGTTCGTCAAACAGGTGGAACAGATCGTCTGGCAGTACAAGCTGGCCCCGGAGACGCTCCATCTCCCTGCGCGCCACGGCGTACCGGAAATCCAGATTTTCATCATTCAGCTCAAGACGGCCGAATTGCACGCCGATGTGCTGCGCTGCATCGACGGGGCCATCCCGTTTCCGATCGTGTTCGAGCTGACCTTCGACGATAGAACTCAGGTGACTGCCGCCCACAAGCGCCCGAACGAAGCCGACGCTAGCCGCTGGGTGCTCTCGGACTACTTTGCATCGGACTGGCTGCCAATGGATAGCGAACGCACCGCAATGCCCGTGGCCTTGCATCTGGGCGGCATGTACGAGCAATTGCTGCACCGCTTAATCCCGCTGTCAGCGCGGCCACAGGAAACACTGGCCGAGCTGGTGGCGCGCGTTGAACAGGCACAAGCCAAGCAGCGCGAAATGGATAAGACCACGGCGCGGCTGGCCAAGGAAAAGCAGTTCAATCGCAAGGTAGAGATCAATGCCAAACTGCGGAAGCTGAAAATAGAGCTGGACGAACTCAAAAAACAGATAACAGGTTCAAGGAGTTGAAACCGAAATGAAGATCCAATCCGCCCGCATCAAAAACTTCCGCACGTTGAAAGACGTTACGATTCCCTTCGACTCCGTCACGACCTTCATCGGGCCGAACGGGGCTGGTAAGTCCACTGTGCTTCGTGCGCTTGATTGGTTCTTCAACGGTAAGCCTGCCTTACTGACAGAGAAAGACTGCTCTTTTGGAGCGATTGACGAAGATATCGAGGTTCAGATCACATTCGCCGATCTCACTGAAAAGGATCGAGAGGCGCTTGGAAAGTACACCCCAGAAGGGGCGGTTACGTTCACTGCATGGAAGCGCCGTTCATCAGACGGTTCCGATGTTCTCTCCGCTAATGCAAAAGGGTTTCCAGAATTCAATGCAATCAAGGCGGCTAGCGGTGCTGCTGCCAAGAAAGAACTTTATTCCAAGCTGCGTACAGATAATCCAGGATTGGGTTTGCCATCGGCTAATACGGCTACTGCTATTGAACAGGCAATGACAGCATGGGAATCCGCTCACACCGATCAATTGATTGATGCTCCTGAAGCACTGCAAACCAACTTCTTTGGTTTCAACAGCGGTGGCAAGATGAGCGGCCTCTTCGACTTCGTACTTGTTACTGCCGACCTTCGCGCAAGCGAAGAGTCGATCGATGGCAAGTCGAGCATCATTGGCAGAATTCTTGAGCGTTCAGTTGATCGTGCTGCCGCAGACGAGGAAATTGCGAAAATTGTCGAAGAGTCGCGTGCCAAGCAACAGCAGGTCTATGAAGAGAAGTTCAAAGAACAGCTTGATGCCATCACGACTCAGCTAAATGAGGTTGTCGCGTCGTATTCGCCGGGGCGCTCCGTTACCGTTTCTCCCGCAGACGTAGAGCTTAAGGCCCCTAAGACGACATTTGAAGTAGCTGTACTTGATGGCGCAACCGAGACTGCTGTAGAAAGGCAGGGTCATGGATTTCAGCGCACGATCCTGATTTCAGCACTCCAGCTACTAGCTCAGTCTGGCGCGGCTTCGGCCGAGGGGGTTATTTGTTTGGCTATTGAGGAGCCAGAACTCTTTCAGCATCCGATCCAGGCACAAGCCTTTGCAAAGATTCTCAGGTCGCTTGCAGAAGATGCAGCTAAGCGCATCCAGGTGACTTATGCAACGCATAGCCCATACTTTCTTGAAGCACGCCATTTTGACCAAGTCAGGAGGCTAACAAGGTCGGCTGATGAGACTCCGGTGGTTTCTATTCACTATGCAACTATCGCGGACGTGAAGGCCAAGCTCTACGGGATCGTGGATGGCGAGGTGGTCGACCGCCGACTTGACCACAATATAGCCGACCAGCTAGCCATAGCACTCTTCGCTAACCGAGTTTTTCTTGTAGAGGGCCCGACAGAGTCATCCGTTTTCTATGGCCTCGGCGATAGATTGTCTCCCGGCTCACTGGAGGCGGCAGGGGTTTCCATAGTCTTTGTGGGAGGAAAAACCTCAATTCCACTTGCGCATGCAATTTTGGATTCGATAGGCGTTCCTGCATATGCTCTCTTTGATGCCGACGCTGGTTGTGTAGCGCGTGCAACAGCTAGTGGGAAAATACAGCAAAAAATTGATAGCGAACGCAATCAGAACGTAAAAGAGAACAGGAAACTACTCCAGTACTTTGGGCTGGATCAAGAAGATTTCCCGGCGGCTAGGACGGCTGAGAATGTGGCAATTCTAGATGATCACATTGAGGGATTTTTATCCGAAAAGTGGGAGGCTTGGGTTGCCGCCTGCCAAGATTTAGAGAGCAGTACAGGTATCAGCCTCGCAAAAAATCAACTTGCATACCGCACGGCAACGCTCAGGGCGGAAGGTGAAGTGCCCGAGATGCTGCTACAAATCCTGGCCAGGGCGAAAGGAGAATAACCGTGCATGAAATCATCTGCCCCCACTGCGGGAAGGCATTCAAGATTGATGAGGCTGGGTATGCGGACATACTGAAGCAAGTACGCGACAATGATTTTGAAAAGCAGTTGCATGAGCGGCTGGAGTTGGCCGAACAGGAGAAATGTAATGCGGTTGAGCTTGCTCAGGCCAAGATAACCAGCGAGTTGCAGCAGGCTGCTTCTGCGAAAGACGCCGAACTCCAGGAACTGAAGGCCAGACTCGATGCCGCCGAGGTTGCGCACAAGCTCGCGGTAACCGAAGCGCTGGGCGCAATGGAAAAAGAGCGTGACACGCTGGCCAATGAACTGGATCAAGCCAAGCTTGAAAAGCAAGCCGCCATTGCGCTCGCTGAAGCCCAGGCTACCGCTAACCTACAAAAATCCCTCTCTGACAAAGAGGGGGAGATCAAAGAGTTAAAGGCCAAGCTGGACGCCGGAGATGTTGCGCGGCAACTGGCAGTGGCAGATGCGCTGAAGGTCATAGAGAAAGAGCGTGACGCGCTGGCCAGCGACTTGGTTCAAGCACAGCGCGACAAGCAAGCCGAGTCAGCATTAGCGGAGGCAAGACTTGCCAGTGAATTGCAGAAAATAGCGGCGGCAAGAGAGGCGGAGATACAAGAGCTGAAATCGAAACTGGATGCCAGCAATCTTGCGCAAAAAATTGCGGTAACTGAAGCCGTCAGCGCAGTTGAAAAGGAGCGCGATGAACTGAAGAGCGGCTTGCAGCGCAAGGAGCTTGAGAAGGATCTGGCCGAAAAGTCGCTGAAGGAAAGGTACGAAATACAGATCAAGGATCGCGAGCACGAAATCGAACGCCTTCGGGATATGAAGGCTCGGTTGTCGACGAAAATGGTTGGTGAAACTCTCGAACTGCACTGCGAAATCGAATTCAACCGGATTCGTGCCACAGCTTTCCGCGAGCGTACTTTGAGAAAGACAACGACGCGCGTAGCGGGAGCAAAGGCGACTAAATTTTCCGGATTTGGATGAGGATGGCATCGAAATCGTCTCAATCATGTTCGAAATCAAGAATGAGAGCGATGAAACGGCGACCAAAAAGAGGAACGAAGACTTCTTGAGGGAACTGGACAAGGATCGAACAGAGAAGGGCTGCGGATACGCCGTTCTGTTTTCTCTGCTTGAGCCCGAGAGCGAGTTGTACAACACCGGAATCGTCGATGTATTCCATAGATACTCAAAGATGTACGTCATCCGGCCACAGTTTTTTATTCCGATCATCACATTGTTGCGTAACGCGGCTATGAAGTCCCTGGTTTACAAGTCGGAACTGACACTGGTCAAGGCCCAGAATATCGATATCACCAATTTTGAAAGTAAGCTGGAAGCGTTCAAGACAGGGTTTGAAAGGAACTACGATCTCGCTTCTAGGCAATTCACGAAGGCCATCGAAGAGATCGACAAGTCGATCGATCATCTGCAGAAAACCAAGGATGCTTTGCTGAGCACCGATCGCAATCTGCGCCTGGCCAACAATAAGGCGCAGGACGTGACGATCAAAAAACTGACGCATGGCAACCCCACCATGAAAGACAGATTTTCAGAGTTGAAGAGATTTGACGGTGAGGATGACGAATAAGGCTTTGCAGCCTGTTTTCACTTCGATGCCGAGAACACCCGTTTAAGAAGAGATTGAGTAATGGATAAATTGAAGATGCACTCGCCCAACCTGACCGAAGACAACATCGCGCGCATCCGCGACTTGTTCCCCGGCTGCGTGACCGAGGCGCGAGGCGAGGACGGCAGCGTCGCGCTTAAGGTGGACTTCGACCAGCTCAGGCAGGAGCTGTCCAGCTCCATCGTCGAGGGGCCGCAGGAGCGCTATCACCTCAATTGGCCAGGCAAGCGCGAGGCGTTGCTGACGGCCAATGCGCCGATTGTCAAGACCCTGCGCCCGGTGCGCGAGGAAAGCGTGGATTTCGATACGACGAAGAACCTGTTCATCGAAGGCGACAACCTTGATGCCTTGAAGCTATTGCAGGAAACATATCTGGGCAAGGTAAAGATGATCTACATCGACCCGCCGTACAACACGGGCAACGATTTCATCTACGAAGATGACTTTGCCGAGGATATGGAGTCTTACAAACTTCGCAGCAATCAAAAAGATGAAGAAGGAAATCGACTAACACACAACACGCCGAGCAATGGCCGTTTTCACTCGGACTGGCTGAGCATGATTTATGCTCGGTTAAAGCTGGCGCGTAATCTTCTTGCCGACGATGGCGTGATTTTTATTTCAATCGATGACAACGAAGGTTCCAATCTCCACCGGCTTTGTGATGAGATTTTTGGTGGCGAAAACTTCGTGGCTCAACTAACCGTGATTGTCAAACCAGAGGGGCGGAGGTACGGTTCTTTTGCCAAGACGCATGATTACATGCTGGCGTACTGCAAAAATCAAGAATATGCCAATTTGAATGAGATAT
Organism: Pigmentiphaga litoralis; assembly: GCF_048632615.1. Taxonomy (GTDB): domain Bacteria; phylum Pseudomonadota; class Gammaproteobacteria; order Burkholderiales; family Burkholderiaceae_B; genus Pigmentiphaga; species Pigmentiphaga litoralis_B. The sequence continues at coordinate 2,403,439 of NZ_CP184479.1, read as the reverse complement.
TCGTCGAAGGTCTTGAACATCCACATAGCGATGAATTTGGAGGATTTACGCTCAAAGGATTGCGAAACAGAAATGTGCAGGCCTTTAATTCAACGAACAGGCCCAATCTTAGATATCCGTTCTTTGTAGACAAGAAAAAATCGGATGCCAACGGATTTTTCAAGGTATTCACCGTTCCCTTCGATGGAGCCGTTAAGGTTGAGGCGAGTACTGTTGATGGGTTGCAGAGCGTCTGGCGCTGGGGCAAAGACAAGTCTGAGAAAGAAAAAGATAGTTTGCTGGCTTACGAGGGACAAGATGGAGAAATTCGGATTTTCCAGAAAGAGCGAAAACTGTCTCAGATGGCGAAAACGGTATTGGCCGACAAGGAAATTATTTCAAATAAGGGAACCAAGGAGTTGCAGGCATTGTTGGGCAAGGGGATTTTCGATTTTCCGAAGCCGGTTGCATTGATCAAGCTGATAACAGCAATAGGGTCGAATGAGGAATCCCTGATCCTAGATTTTTTCTCCGGAAGCGCAACGACCGCCCACGCGGTCATGCAACTCAACGCTGATGATGGTGGCGCTCGCAAGTTCATTATGGTGCAACTGCCAGAGTTAACTGATATGCATAGTGAGGCATTTAAAGCCGGCTACGAATCCATCGCAGATATTGGCAAAGAACGTATCCGTCGTGCGGGGAAGAAAATCAGCAATGAGTACCCGAACGTGGACGTTGGTTTTCGCGTCCTAAGGATTGAAACCTCCAATATGGCCGACGTCTACTACGCCCCCGATGCGCTCGACAAAGCCAACCTCAACCTGTTCGTCGACAACATCAAGCCTGACCGCACGGCGGAAGACCTGCTGTTCCAGGTGATGCTGGACTGGGGTGTTGACCTCGCCCTACCCATTGAGAAGAAGGTCATCCAGGGCAAGGACGTGTTCTTTGGCGATGGCAACGCTCTGGCTGCTTGTTTTGACGCGCACGGTGGTGTGGACGAAGCGTTCGTCAAGGAACTGGCCACGCACAAGCCCCTGCGTGTGGTGTTCCGCGATGCCGGATTCAAGGACAGCGCCGTCAAGATCAACGTGGAGCAGATCTTCAAGCTGCTGTCGCCATCCACCGAAGTGAAGAGCATCTGAGGGAGCGGCGATGAAACTGAAGTTCAAGACGCAGGCCTACCAGACGGCGGCAGTGCAGGCGGTGGTGGACTGCTTCAAGGGGCAGGTTCCACATCACGGCGGCATTCGCTACCGGCTCGATCCTGGTAGCCGGAAAGCAGCCCTAGAGAGCCCGCAAGCAGCGCTCGCGCTGGAGGCCGCTTCGTCTGAGGCTGCGGCGGAAAAGGAGGCTGCGTTTCGCAACGCTGACCTCACGCTGTCGGAAACAGCGCTGCTGGACAACATCCAGGCCGTCCAGCGGGGTCAGAATCTGCCGCTGTCGGATGCGCTGGTCAAAACCAAGGTGGCCAAGGTCAATCTCGACATCGAGATGGAAACCGGCACGGGCAAGACCTACTGCTACATCAAGACCATCTTCGAGCTGAACAAGCTGTTCGGCTGGAGCAAGTTCATCATCGTGGTACCCAGTATCGCCATCCGCGAGGGCGTGGCCAAGTCGCTGGACATCACCGCCGAGCACTTCCTGGAGATGTACCAGAAGAAGGCGCGCTACTTCATCTATAACTCCAAGCAGCTGCACCACCTTGAGAGTTTTTCGTCGGACGCGGGCATCAATGTGATGGTGATCAACGTGCAGGCGTTCGCCTCGCGCGGGGCGGAAAACCGTCGCATTTACGACGTGTTGGATGACTTCCAGTCCCGCAAACCCATCGACGTGATCAGTGCCAACCGTCCGATCCTGATTCTGGATGAGCCGCAGAAGATGGAAGGTGCGGCGACGGTGAAATCGCTGGAGGCGTTTAAGGCGCTGATGGTGCTGCGCTACTCGGCCACCCATAAGACCACCCACAACAAGATTCATCGCCTGGATGCGTTGGACGCCTACAACCAGAAGCTGGTTAAGAAAATTGCCGTGCGCGGCATCGCGGTGAAGGGCCTGGCGGGTACCGCGCGTTATCTGTACCTGCAGTCCATCGAGATTTCGAGCAAGAAGCCGCCCGAGGCACGCGTCGAGTTCGAGCAGAAGCTGACGGGAGGCAACATCAAGCGCGTGGTGAAGAAGCTCAGCAAAGGCAACAACTTGTTCGATCTGTCGGGCGGGCTGGATCAGTACCGCGACTATGTGGTGGCAGACATCAACGCCAACACCGACACCCTGAGCTTTACCAATGGCGTGGAGCTGACGGTCGGTGACGCCACTGGCGACGTGACTGAAGCGGCGCTGCGTCGCATCCAGATTCGTGAGGCGATCAAGGCGCACTTCGACAAGGAACAGGCATTGTTCCAACAGGGCGTGAAGGTGCTGACCCTGTTCTTCATTGATGAGGTGGTCAAGTACCGCGACTACGCACAGGTGGACGAAAAGGGCCAATACGCGGGCATCTTTGAAGAGGAATACACACAGTACCTGAACGAGGTGCTCCATCTGGACGAGACTGCCTACGTCAAGTACTTGAAGGGCATTCCGGCCGACAAGACCCACAGCGGCTACTTCTCCATCGACAAGAAGAGCAAGCGCGACGTTGATCCGAGCATTGCGAAGACAGGTGAAAACAAAGGCTTGTCGGACGATGTGGATGCCTATGACCTGATTCTGCGAAAGAAGGAGCAACTCCTCAAATTCGAAGAGCCGGTACGTTTCATCTTCTCGCACTCGGCCCTGCGCGAAGGTTGGGATAACCCTAATGTCTTCGTGATCTGCTTCTTGAAGCATCCCTACTACAACAACGAGGTCACACGCCGACAAGAGGTGGGGCGTGGCTTGCGGCTGTCCGTCAACCAGACGGGCGACCGGATGGATCATCCGGCTACCGTGCACGACGTGAACGTGCTGACCGTGGTCGCCAGCGAGAGCTACAAGGACTTTGTGGCCGCGCTGCAGAAGGACATCAGCGATTCGCTGTCGGAACGTCCGCGCGTGGCAAACGAGGAATACTTTACCGGCAAGGTGCTGAAAACGGCGACCGGGGACGTGCCGGTTACGCCGCAACTAGCGAAGCAAATCTACCGCTATCTGGTCAAGAACGACTACACAGACGATTCAGATCGGATCGCGGGTGCGTATCACGATGCCAAGAAGACTGGAACGCTGGCCGATCTGCCAGACGAGCTGAAGCCGCACGCCGCGCAGGTGTACCAGCTTATCGACAGTGTGTTCAGCGCCAGCCAGTTGCCCGACATTGGCGACGACCGTAAACCTAAGAAGAACCCGCTCAACGCCAATTTCGACAAGCAGGAGTTCAAGGCGCTGTGGAACCGCATCAATCGCAAGGCGGCCTACAGTGTCGATTTCGACTCGGACGAGCTGGTGCAAAAGGCGGTCAAGGAGTTGGACGCAGCTCTGCGCGTGACCCCGCTGCAATACACCATCCAGGCTGGCGAACAGATCGACCAGGTGACTGGTGAGGCGCTAAAGCATGGCGATGGTTTCAAGGTTTCCGAAACGAAGACCGAATACAACAAGCAGTCGATTCATTCTGCAGTCAAGTACGACCTGATCGGCAAGCTGGCCGAAGGTACTCACTTGACTCGCCGCATGGTGGCGGAAATCCTCAAGGGTATTAACGTCGCGGTTTTTGCGCAGTTCAAGACTAACCCGGAAAGTTTCATCGCCGAGGCCACGCGACTTATCAACGAGCAGAAAGCCACAGTCATCATCGAACATCTGGCCTACGATCCCGTCGAGGACAAGTTCGACCTCGACATCTTCACTGCCGGGCAGACCAAGCAGGACTTCAGCAAGGCCGGTGACAAGCTCCAGCGACACATCTACGACTATGTGCTGACGGATTCGAAGGTGGAGCGGGAGTTCGTGAAAGAGCTGGACACAGCAAATGAAGTGGTGGTCTATGCCAAGTTGCCACGCGGGTTCCTTATTCCCACGCCCGTGGGCGACTACAACCCGGATTGGGCGATCAGCTTCAAGGAAGGCGCGGTCAAGCACATCTATTTCGTGGCGGAAACCAAGGGGTCCATGTCCTCGATGGACCTGCGCGAGATCGAAAAGACCAAGATCAAGTGTGCCCGCAAGTTCTTCGACGAGATGAACCGCCGCTACGCCCCGGAGAACGTCAAGTACGACGTGGTGGACAGTTTCGGCAAGCTGATGGAGGTGGTGAAGTAGCGGATGCCAAGCTGTTTATCTTCCGAGATAAACAGCCGTAACTTGCAGCCGTTCGTGCCCAAGCTCTCGGCTGATGATTTGTCGTGCTGCGGTATCCTGGGTTCGCTGTGTATCGCTCAGCGTCCTGACGGGTGGCCCTCCCGCTGCTGGTGCAGGCCACCCCGTCCGAGCCTCATAGCGGCTTTGCGCGTACTGATGACGAAGGCCATGCGTATGGCTCAGACCCGCCGCCTTGCACTGCCCATCGTAGACGTGCCGTTGCTGGATGTAGGTCTTGTTTGCTGGGATCAATGACCTTGTGCCTGCTAGGTGGTGTGCTGCCTGGAGCACGTCGCGTTGCTCCGCGGTGCTGATGGGCACTGTGCGCTCCCGACCGTTATTCGTCCCCGATCCTTTAAGGGCGATGTTGCCCCCCAAATCCACATAACTAGGCAGAAAATCGATCGCTTCCTCCCGGCGCAATCCGACATACTTAACCCGTCAGTGGGTAAAGCCACAGTGACGGCAGCTCGAGTAATGCTAGCTTGTTACTCAAAAAATATTATGATGGGCGTTTGCGATCTTCTACGCCTAGTTCATCAAGATAAGGACGCTTGTAACGAAGTTAAGACTGCCTGCAGTGCCGAAACTCACTTTCACTCTTAAAAAGCGTTCATTAGTGACACCCCAAATTAAGCCGTAAGCGCAGCAGCAGGAGCTTCGCTGTAGACGTAATCAGTCGCTTTGGGATAGTGTGATTATCGTGTCTCAGGTGCTTTAATCGAAGGATTTTCTTCATTCTGTGTTAAGTGAAGGGGATGGAATGCCGAGGATCAACAAGTTTTTCATCGAGAATTTTAAGGGGATTGAGAATGTTGAAATTGATCTCGAGGGAAAAGCGACTAGCCCAGTTTTGACGTTGATTGGACTAAACGAAAGCGGGAAGACGACCATTCTTGAGGCACTCTCGCATTTCGTCACTGGAGACAGGTCGGTTGCAAGCTTGTTCGACGGTCCCTATGCCAAAGCTACTGGTTTGAGCTTGATCCCGATGCACCGTAAAGCGGCGTACTCTGGAAAAATAAGAGTCGGTGCTGAAATATCGCTAATTGAGAAGGATATCGAAGGGCTTCAGGCCCTAGCAAAAAAGTTCAGTCTTGTCCTTGATCCCGCTCCCCTTATGACACCCATAACGGCGACAAGAACCTTTTCTTTCGAAGACAGCACGCTCAAAGGCACGAAGAATATTTGGGCTTTGCCGTTAATGGTAAGGAAAGCGCGAGGAAAAAATTTCGAGGTCTATAAACGTCCGACGGACAGTGATCAGGACGATTTTTGGTCTGAAAGCGTTGACTTCGTTCAGGATCGTCTGCAGCAGGTTTCATATTTTCCGACGTTTCTGGTCGACATGCCGGCAAGAATATATCTCCAAGAACACCAAGGAGAAACAGCGCAAAACAGGCATTACAGATTTGTGCTTCAAGATATTCTTGATAGCCTGCATGAAAGCTTGTCGTTAGAAAAACATGTGGCAAAGCGGATTGAGGACTACAAGGAAAGCCAAAAAAGTGCGACTTGGCTTTCAATGTTATTCGGAAGTGCAAGTAAAACGCCAATTGATTCAGTTTTTCAAAAAATATCGAGTGCTATTACTAAAGAAGTGATTGGGAGCTGGCAGAGGGTATTTCAGCGCGCTATATCGGCGAAATCAATCTCTATCGACTGGAACGTTGATGCAGAAAAGGGTGACCTTCCATATGCTACGTTTCATGTATCCGATGGAGAGTCGAAGTACGCCATTAACGAAAGGTCGCTCGGATTCCGCTGGTTCTTTTCATTTCTGCTTTTTACAGGTTTCAAAAAAGGTAAAGAACGTAAAACTATATTTATTTTCGACGAGCCTGCGGCGAATCTTCACGCTAAAGCGCAGGCTGAACTGCTGACAAGCTTTTCAAAAATTGCTTCGGACGAGAACAAGATCATATATTCTACGCACAGCCATCATATGATAAACCCGCGTTGGCTCGGCGCGGCTTTTATCATCGAGAATGCTGCGTTGGATTACGATAGCTCGGATAACTTTGGGCTCGATACCAAGCCTACCAATATCACGGCTACGCCATACCGCCAATTCGTTTCGAGTTTTCCGACGCGCTCTAGCTACTTTCAGCCTGTTATCGAAAAGCTAGAATATGTGTCGCCGGAAATTATTGGGTCAGCGCCATACCTCATCGTTGAAGGAATTTCTGACTACTATGCATTAACACTAGCAATGCGCATCTCTGGCAGAATTTATTCGTTTAACGTTTTGCCTGGGACAGGGTCTGGTGCATTAGGTCCGGTCCTGAGCCAACTGATGGCGCAAGGGCAGAATTTTGCTATGCTCCTCGATGATGATGCCGAGGGTAGAAAAGCCGCTGCCAAGTATGCTGAAGACTGGTTCATAGGCGGCGATAGATTGTCGACATTAAGAGATGTAGATGCATCTTTTGGCGGTTTGGCAATAGAGAAGTTGCTTGGGCAAGAGTTTGTTGAGCTAGTGCGAGCCCATTATCAGACCTCAGCAAAACCTAGTAAGAAGCAAGTCGGCTGGTTTTTAGCCGAGTCGTGCGCGGCGCCAGGCGATGTGGCGGATCGGCTTCCGCTGACGACGGTTGGAAGCTTGCGTAAGATTTTAGATTTTTATGAGGCTTTTTTTACTAGGCAGCCAACTAGGCTTTAGCATCTTGGTACATTCATAACAAAATCAAGAACTGCTGAAGCGTTGGCGGCATCCTGGCTCAGCAGGCCGTTCAGGGGCGGCACCAAGGTGATTGATCTGCTGTTGCGGGATTTGCGCACCGCCTTTCCTAACATGAACGGCTTTTTTCTGCGCAACCTTAAGTACATATATGCCTTTGGTGAGGTCGGGCCAAGAATTCGTTTGTGCAAGCGGTGCTTGCACAATTGGCTTGGTACTAACACCTAGCGATGTTGGACGAACTGCTTGGCTTAGATGCCGACAAGTGGTACCTCGCCAAGGCCGTCGAATATAACTGGTCACGCCACCTACTACGTGACTTAAATCGAGTCCTGGCTGCTGGTACCCACGGGCAAGGCGATCACCAACTTTCCGCGACGCTCCTTGCGCTGCAATTCCCTGGACACGCAGGTCGATCAAGGATCCGTACCGGTTCCACGTACTCGGTCTGACCGATGATGCTAAAGAACGGTAGGTTGAAGGGCGCTGGAAAGGCACGTCGCCGACATCTTGCTGGAGCTGGGCGCGCGCTTCGCCGACATCGGCCGCCATCGACTGCGTGCGCGGTGACGAATTTCTCATCGACCTGCTGTTCTATCACCTCGAACTGCGCTGCTACCTGGTGATTGACCTCAAAGGTGGCAAGTTCAAGCCTGAGCACTTGGGCCAATTGGGTTCCTACCTGACGGCGGTGGACACACAAGTGAAGCATCCGACCGATGGTCCGACCATCGGCCTGCTGCTGTGCAAAGGCAAGAATAAGGTAGTGGCTCAATACGCACTGCGCAATAACACCCAACCGCTGGGCGTCGCCGAGTATCAGCTGGTGGAGAGTCTTTACCTGCCGAATTGCAGACCAGCTTGCCCAGCATTGAGCAGATCGAGCGGGAGTTGGGCAACTCTGTGGATCATGACGCGGATGCGTGATTCAACGACCTCCACATGCTGCGCTCAGAGCGCAACAGCGGTAACCGCTCAGGCTTGCCATCCCGCAGGCCAGTGGCGGCGATGGCCCTTGCCACCCCTACCGCCGCATCTCCACCAACAAATCGAACAACAACTGCGCAACCGGGCTCAACGCCCGCCCGCGCCGGTGGATCAGTCCGATCTCGCGGCTGACATCCGGATTGACCAAGGGCACCGTCGCCAGCGTGGCATGCCCCTTCGGCGGCATGGCCAGCTGCGGCACGACGCCGATTCCCACCCCCGCCTCTACCAAACTTACCAGCGCCGGTACGTGCTGCACTTCGCAGAACCAACGCGGCCGATGCGGACTGTTGGCCAGCGCCTGATCCACCAGGAACCGGTTGCCGCTGCCTTGGGCCAGGCTGATGAAGTCGTGGCCGCTCAGTTCGGCCCAGGACAGTTTGCGTTTGCGCGCCAGCGGATGATCGCCGCGCAACGCCACCACGAACGCTTCCCGCAATAACGAATGGAATTCGATATCGGCGTCTTGGGTGCCGATGTACGTCAGGCCGAAGTCGGCTTCGCCGCGCGCGACGGCGGTCAGGATGACCGATGACGATTCGTCGATGACGCGGATGCGGATGCGTGGGTAGCGCGCGTGGTATTGGCGGATGACGTCGGGCAGGAAGTAGGCGACGGCGGAGGGGACGCAGGCGATGGTGACTTCGCCGGAGATTTTTTCGGCGACGTCTTGCACGCCGAGCAAGGCCGTCTCCAACTCGTTCAGCACGTTGCGGGCTTTGGGAACGAAGCCGCGGCCGATGGTGGTGAGGTCGACGCGCCGGGTGGTGCGCTCGAACAGTTTTACGCCCAGGGCATCTTCCAGTTTGTCCACGCGCCGGGACAGGGCGGATTGGGATAGATGCATGGCTTCGGACGCGGCCCGAAAGCTTCCCAGGTCGGCCACGGCCAGGTAGGCGCGCAAGTCGGCTAGATCGAAATTCACGCGTTTTGCACAAGAGTTGATCGAATATTTGCACTTTACAGCATATTCAAGCGTCACGAGAATGGCTGCACAAACCGATACGACCGGTGCTTTCTGGAGACGACAGTGCAAGTTTCAACCGTGACGGCGCGCCGTGGCCGCCTTCCTTTCTGGTGTGTGGCGGCCGCGATCACCGCTGTGTCCGCTTGCGTAGCGGCCCCGGCTTTTGCGCAGACGTGGCAGCCGAGCCGCCCCATCCGTTTGCTGGTGCCGTACGCGCCGGGTGGCAGTTCCGATGTGATCGCGCGGGCCATTGCGACCGAGATGGCGAAGGGCCTGGGCAAGGCGGTGGTGGTGGAGAACAAGGGCGGCGGGCAGGGCACGATCGCGACGCAGGAAGTGGCGCGGGCGCGGCCGGATGGCTACACCTTGCTGCTGGGCCACGTGGGTACGTTTGCGGTCAACCCGGCGATGATGCCGAACCTGAGCTATGACGTGAACAAGGACTTTGCGCCCATCACGTTGCTGGCCCGCTTACCGATGGTGTTTGCCGTGGCCAGCGGCACGCCGGCCACTACGCTGGCCGAATTCGTGACCCTGGCCAAGTCCAAGCCGGGTGCGCTGAACTATGGGTCCGCGGGCAATGGCAGCGCGGGGCATCTGGCGTTTGAAATGCTGAAGACGGCGGCGGGAATCGACGTAACGCACGTGCCGTACAAGGGCACGGGTGCGCAGATTGCCGACTTGCTGGCAGGGCATATCGATGCGGCGGCGGCGGGCACGCCCGGACTGTTGCCCCACGTGCAGGCACAGAAGATCCGTCTGATTGCGGTCGGGTCGGCCAAGCGTCTGCCTGTGTTGCCCGACCTGCCCACCGTGGCGGAACTAGGTTATCCCGGGTTTGAAAGTTCGCAATGGTTCGGGCTGTTGGCGCCGGCCAATACGCCGCCCGAGGTCATCACGCGCCTGAACGCGGAGGCGCTCAAGGCGCTGCGGTCGGACGCGGTCCAGCACCGGCTGGAACACGATTCGAGCGAGACGATGGGGCAGGGCCCCGCCGAGTTCGCTGCCTTCATCCGAACAGAGGGCGAGCGCTGGGCCAAGGTAGTCCACGCCGCGCGGCTGCAGGCCAACTGACGCTGAAGCCACCCTGTCACTTAACGAACATCAGGAATCATCATGAATTCGCAAACACATGCCACGACGGCAATGTCCGAAGACGAGCTTCTTGCCCTGGGTACACGGGCTTTCCAAGGGCTTGGCCTGCCCCAGGCCGACGCCGCAGACGTGGCCAAGGTGCTGGTGCTTGCCGATCTGTTCGGCCTGAGCACGCATGGCTTGAGCCGCATCGAATCGTATGGCGATCGGCTGAAAGTCCGCGGCATCAATCCGACAGCGCAGGTCACTGTGAATGCGGTGGCGTCGGCGGTGCGATTGGTTGACGGTGACAACGGTGTGGGTCCCCTGGTGGGCATGCATGCCTTGCGGGCCGCGATGGAGGCCGCGAAAGCATGCGGCGTGGGCGTGGCCTTTGCCCGAGGCAGCAACCATTTCGGTCCGATCTCGCCGTACTCGTTGATGGCGGCCGAGGCAGGTTTTGCCAGCATCATCGGCAGCAATGCCACCACGACCATCGCGCCGTGGGGTGGCAGCGACGCGCGGCTGGGCAACAGTCCCATCGGCTTTGGCGTGCCCAACCCGGGCGGTCAACCCTTCCTGCTCGACATGGCGATGAGCGTGGTGGCGCGCGCCAAGATCCGCAACGCCTTGAAGCAGGGCGTGGCCATTCCCGACACGTGGGCGACCGACAAGGACGGCCGCGCGACGACCGACCCGAAAGCGGCGCTGGATGGCTTTTTGCTGCCGGTGGGCGGTCACAAGGGTTATGGCCTGGCGCTGATGGTGGATCTGTTTGCCGGACTGCTGTCGAACGCGGCCTACCTGACGCACGTGAAGTCGTGGGTGGATGCGCCCGACGAGCCGCAGAACCTGGGGCACTTCTTCATTCTGATCGACACGTCGGTGCTGGGATCGACGGCGTGGCTGACGGATCGCATGAATGACTTCGCGGCCATCCTGCACGGCAGCCCTGCGGTGGATGGCGACAAGCCGGTGATCGTGCCGGGCGAGATCGAATTGGAGAAGCTGGCGCGCCATCGCGCGGACGGGTTCGTGCCCGATCCGGCGGTGCTGGCGCAGTTGCGGGAATGCGCGGCGCTGGCGGGGTGATCTGGTCAGTTGCCCTGAGCCGTCCGACCAAGGTGCCGCGGCTTGAACCCGGCACGACTCATAAGCATTATTGGAGGAAGACATGAAAGCATGCCTGTTGGCAGTGGCTTTGACGGCGCTCGCGGCGACCAGCGCCCCGGGCGCGGCAGCGGATGCATCGACCTATCCCACTAAGCCGGTCACGGTGGTGGTGCCTTACGTGGCGGGCGGGGCGGCGGACATTACGGCGCGGGTGGTTGCCCAGAAGTTGTCCGATTCGCTCGGCAAGACGTTTGTCGTGGAGAACAAGCCGGGCGCCAACGGCCAGATCGGCACGGATCAGGTCGCCAAGGCCAAGCCCGATGGCTACACGTTGTTGATGGACGCCAGCGGCCCATTGGTGGTCAATCCGGTGCTGTACAAGCAGGTGCCGTATGACCCGGTCAAGGACCTGGCCCCGATCACGCAACTGACCAGTTACCAGTATGTGCTGGTCGTGCCGGTGGCGTCGCCGATCAAGTCGCTGGATGAGCTGGTCGACACGGCGAAGCGTCAGCCGGGCAAGTTGACCTATGGGTCGGCGGGCATCGGGTCGGGCGGGCATCTGGCGGGTGAGTTGCTGGCCTTGACGGCCAAGGCGGGCATGACGCATGTGCCCTACAAGGGTAATGCCCAGGCACTGGCTGATCTGCTTGGCGGGCAGTTGTCATTCGGCTTCGACACCGTCGTGACGGCCGTGCCGCACATTCGCGGCGGCAAGCTTCGGCCGTTCGCCGTGACCGGGGATACGCGGGCAAGCGCCTTGCCGGACGTGCCCACGATGAAAGAGCTGGGCTTCAAGGATTTCAAGGTGACGCAGTTCCAGGGACTGCTGGCGCCAGCCGGAACCGACCCGGCGATCCTTGAGCGGATCCGAACGGCGGCCGTGGCCGCGTTGAAGGATCCCGACGTGATCCGCCGGCTGGCCGATGAGGGCGGCAACGATATCGTGGGCGGCACGCGCGCGGACTTTGCGAAGCTGATGCGCGATGAACTGGCGCAATACCGCACGCTGGTGCGCGATGCGGGCATCAAGGCGGAATGAGGATGACACCCGCCGCGACCCCGTCAGCAGCGAGGTCCGCCGCTGCATCCACGCCGTCACGTCCACCACAGATGGACGTCCTGATCCAGGGCTACCCCGGCCGCGCCGTCTGCCACGGCGGGCTGGGCTGGAGCACCGTCACGCTGCTGCGCACCGAAGGCCGCGTGGTCCTGATCGATGTGGGTGCGTTCGGCATGCGCAAGCCGCTGCTGAAGCAACTGCAGGCGCGCGGCGTTGCGCCTGTCGACGTGACCGACGTCGTGCTGACCCATGCCCATTACGACCACGCCGTGAACTTCGTGCTGTTCCCAAACGCAACGGTGTGGATCGGCGCCACGGAGTTGGCATGGGCCGCCGCGCAACCGCCAGGCTTCAACCCGCTGCCCGAGTTGTATGTGCGGGAGCTGAATGCATCACCCTCCGTCCGCCGGCTGCAGGGCGGCGATGTCTTTCTGCCCGGCCTGCAGGCGATCGACGCCCCGGGCCATACGCCAGGCCATCTGCTGTTCTATTGGACAAGTGACGCAGGCGACGTGCTGTTTACCGGCGACGCGGCCAAGAATCGCGCGGAACTGCTGTCGCGCGATGTGGCGGATACCGGCGACCGCGCCAGCAGCCTGGGCAGCCTGGACACGATATGGCACTGGTGGCGGCGCCGGGAGGGCACGGTGCTTGTCCCGGGTCACGACCTGAGCATGCGCCTGGATGACGAAAGTCACCCTGTCTACCTGGGTACGCGGCAGGCCGCGATATCCGCCTGGTTTTCCGAGACGCTGGAAACGACGACGTCGATCGATTTGTGCTGTGGCCCGAGCCCGGGCTTTCTGACCCCTTCTGTGGAAAATTGAGTTCTTATGTCTATCGATGCTTCCTTGCTTGACGCTTATGCACCGACCGGCCGCTTGCGCGTGTCGATCAATGTCGGCAATCCGATTCTTGCCAACCTCGATCCGGCCAGCGGAGAACCGTTCGGTGTCTCGATCGACCTGGCCCGCGAGCTTGCCCGGCAGCTGGGTGTCGAGCATGAACTGGTTGTGTTCAAGAGTGCGGGCGAGTCGGTTGCCGCGGTATCGGCCCAGGCGGCCGATGTGGGTTTTTGCGGTCGATCCGCTGCGCGGCGAAGCGATTGCCTTTACCGAACCGTATGTGCTGATCGAAGGCTGCTATCTGGTGCGCGACGCATCGCCGCTGACCCGCAATGACGAGGTCGATCAGGCCGCGCATTCGGTGGTGGTCGGCAAGGGAAGTGCCTATGACCTATACCTGACCCGCGCGCTGAAAGAGGCGCGCATCGTGCGCGCACCCACATCCCCTTCGGTGGTCGACACCTTCCTGGCCGAGGGCGCCGACGTGGCGGCCGGTGTGCGGCAGCAACTGGAAGGCGATGCGCAGCGGCTGGGCGGACTACGGGTGCTGCCGGGGCGCTTCATGGAGATCCGGCAGGCCATGGGTTTGCCGAAGTCGCGCGATGCGGCGGCGGCACGGCACCTGGCTGCCTTTGTCGAATCCATGAAGGCCAGTGGCTTCGTGGCGGATGCGTTGAAGCGTCATGGCATCGAAGGCGCCGCGGTCGCGCCATCGGCGTAACACTAAACAGCGTTTGGGACAGAGCACTGCGGCATGAAGGCAGCGCCCTGGAACGCGCTGGCTTCAGCGCATCACTGCGCCCCCTGATTACCGCGTCCTGAACTGCCCCGACATTTCATCCAGTTCCCCCGCCAGCCCGCTCAACTGCGTGGCCGTCCGCGCTACGACGGAAGACGACTGGCTGTTTTCTTCGGACTGCATGGCGATGTGTTCGACGGTCTTGGCAATGTCTTCGCTGGCCATGGAGTTTTCGCGAATGGCGTCGCTGATGTTGTGGACCATCGTGATGACGCTGCGGGTTGCGGTTTCGATATCGGTAATGGCCTTGGCGCCGTCGGCGGCGAGTTGTTCGCCTTGGGCGACCTGGGCAACCGTGGCGGACATGATGCCGATCACCCCTTCCACGTTGGCCTGGATGTTGCGGATCTTGGCCGAGATGTCCTGGGTCGATTGCGCGGTGCGTTCGGCCAGCATGCGGACTTCGTCGGCCACGACCGCAAAGCCGCGGCCTTCGTCACCTGCGCGTGCCGCTTCAATCGCGGCATTCAATGCCAGCAGATTGGTCTGATCGGCAATGGATTTGATCAGATCGACGATCGATCGGATTTCTTCGGATTGATCCCCCAGTTCGGTGACCTTGGCGGCTGCGTCGGTGACGCTGGCCGTCAACACCGTCATGCTGTCGGACAGCTGCATGACCTTGGCGCTGCCCGAGGCGGCAACGGTGCCTGTCTGCTGGGTGGAGGTGGCGGCAGCCGCGGCGTTGTGGGACAGTTCGGTGATGCTGGTCGTCATTTCTTCGATGGCCGCAGCCATGCTGGACGCCGATTCGCTGCCGCGCCCGGCGCCGGCAGCCACATCGCTGGACGCCGTGGCCAATTCGCTGGCGAAGCTGACGAGCTGTTTGGCGTTGAGCTTCAGCCGGCCGATGACGGCATTCAATTCCACCCGCATTTTTTCCAGGTTGGCGAGCAGGCTGTCGGGGTGGGCGGAGGGAATGTGCTGCGCCAGGTCGCCGCTGGCGATCAAGGCCACGCTGCGCGCGGCGTCTTGCGGGTCGCCGCCAATGGTGCGCTGGGTGGATCGCAGGATCCATGCGGTCAGCATGACGGCGATCACCACCGAGGCCAGCAGGCTGACAATGGCCAGCACTTGCGCCTGGCTGACGGTGGCGTGGGCGGCTTCGCGGCTGGCCTGGAAGCGCGCGGTCTGGAATTCGCTTAGCGCGTCGAAGGCGGCGCGGTAGGTCTTGACGCTATCGCCCAGTTGCCGGTCGATGGACGCCATGAGCGTGTCGCGATCCGCGCTGCGGGCGCCGCGCAGCAGGGCGGTCTCGCGTTCGCGGTAGGCTTGGCGGGCGGCGCGGGCGGCGTCGAGCAGGACCTTGCCCTGTTCGGTGGTGACCGTGCGCTGCAGGGCCTGCAGGGTGGCGTCGTTCTGGCGGATGCCGGCTTCGCGCAGGGCGTCGAGCGTACGGATGTCGTTGGCGTCGTCGATGAACAGGCTCTTGATGCCGCGTTCGCGGATCAGGTCCATCTGGTCAGGCAGCTTCAGGGCAAGCTGGGTGTTGGTTGCGGCTGCGTCCATGTCGATGGTGCGCGCTTCGATCGACGCGACGCTCCAGTACGTAAGGAGGCCGGTGGCCAGGACCATCAATGCCATGCCGCCGAACGCGGCACAGAGCTGGTGTTTGAGTTTCATGAAAAGGGCCTTGAGGGACCGCCGGCGGGCGGGAGCGGGACGATGCGCCTGCGGCAGCGCCGTCGCGCGCCCTGCAGGGTGTTCCAGCTTGTCGGCCCCTGGCGGGGGAACGTGAGTAAGGGGAAACCGACGGGGCGCCCCAGAGCGGGCGAGTCCCTTGTGGGGGCGTCGCGGCGCAAACATGAGCCTGTCAGACCTGACAGGGGCTCCTGGTCTGCAGCAACGGCAGGATCAAGGGTTGCCCCAGGGCCGCAAATTGGTAAGATTGGCTTACGATCGGCCATCAGGCCGGCACTTACCGGAGACACCCATGGTTCCAGCACAGACCGAAGTCGTGATCATCGGCGGGGGCCCCTGTGGCTTGATGGCCGCCAACGAGCTGGGACGCCGGGGCGTCCGCGTGCTGCTGGTCGACGACAAGCCCGGTACGGCTTTCAACCCGCAGGCCAACGCAACGCAGGCGCGCACCATGGAACACTACCGGCGCCTGGGTTTTGCCGACGAGGTCCGCCAGAGGGGCTGTCGCCAGACTTTCCAACCGACATCGCCTATTTCACGCGCTACGCGCGGCACGAACTGGCACGCTTCAGGCTGCCATCGGCCCGCGACGCCACGACCTTGGTCAAGTCATTGCGAGGCGCCTGGAGCGCGGCCGAACTGCCGCATCGCGTCTCGCAGAAGTACGTGGAAGCCGTCATGCGGCGCCATGCCGAAAGCCTGGATGGCGTGTCGGTGCACTACGGATGGCGGATGCTGGCCCTGCGCGAGTACGACGAAGGCGTTGAGGTGGACCTGGAAGAAAGCGCGACGCGTCACCGGCAGACCGTGCGCGCGCGTTATGCCATCGGCGCGGACGGGCCCCGCAGCGCGGTGCGTCAGCACCTGGGCATCCGGTACGGCGGCGAAACGGGGGTGCAGCGCGATTTCATGGGCGGGCGCATGTATGCCATCTACTTTCGCGCACCGGATTTCTACCGGGTCGTGCCGCACGCGCCGGCCTGGATGAACGTCAGCTTCAATCGCGACCGGCGAGCCTTCATGGCGGCCGTCGACGGCAAGGGCGAATTTGCCTTCCACACGCAGTTGCACGCGAACGAGCAGGAAGCCGAACTGACCGAAGACGACGCCAAGGCCATGCTGCACGCCGCGACAGGGGCTACGTTCGGCGTCAGTATTCTGTCGCGGCTGACCTGGACAGCCGGGCATTGCCTGGTGGCCGACGCGTTCTCGACACGGCGGGTGTTCCTGGCGGGCGACGCCGCCCACTTGTTCACGCCGACGGGCGGCCTGGGCTACAACACGGCCGTGGAAGATGCCGTGAATCTGTCGTGGAAGCTGGCGGCGGTGCTGCGTGGGCACGCGCCCCCGCTTTGTTGGACAGCTACGGCATCGAGCGTCGGCCGCTGGCGCTACGCAATACCGCGTACGCCCGCACGTTTGCCGAGTCGCTGGGGCGATTTACGCCCGCGGCAGAGATCGAGGACGACACGGCAGACGGAGAAGCGGCGCGTGCGGCGGCAGGCGCGTATCTGTCGGAACATGGACGCCGGGAGTTCAACATACCCGGCATCACATTTGGCGGCCGCTATGACGGATCGCCCATCATCGTGTCCGATGGCACGGCGCCGCCGCCCGATGTGCCGAACGATTACGTGCCCACCGCTTGCCCGGGGGCCGGCCGCCACATCTGTGGCTGGAGGATGGGCGGTCCTTGTACGACACGTTCGGCTTCGACTGGACGGTACTGCGCCTGAGCGCATCGGCGCCCAATGCCCAGGCGTTCCTGGACGCGGCGAAACGCCGGGGTGTCCTGCTGGATGTGGTGGACGTCGCGCACCCCGACGCGCGGGATCTGTACGGGGCCGACCTGGCGCTGATCCGGCCCGACCAGATCGTGGCCTGGCGCGGCAATTCGGACGCCGATGCGGCGGGTGTGCTGGGGCAGGCGCTGGGGTGGCCGGTGTCGCGCAGCCAGGCCGCTGCCACCGGCGCTGCCGCCGGTGCTGCCACCGGCGCTGCGGTCGCTGCTCCCCGTCACGCTGGCACGTCCTTCGGAGTGACGCCATGACCTCATCATCCCGATCCGATCAATGGCGTCGACATAATGTCGGCCGTCTTCTGAACAACGCCGTTGCGCGCTTCGAGTCGCGCATCCTTGCGTTCATGGCCGAGGCGGGCCACCGCGAATGCAAGCCGTGCCACATCCAGGTCACCCGCAATCTGGATGTGGACGGGACCCGTCTGACGGATCTGGCGGCGCGCGCGGGCATCACCAAACAATCCATGGGCGCACTGGTGGCCGAACTGGAAACGATAGGACTGGTGCAGCGGCGCGACGATCCGACCGATGGCCGCGCCCGCATCGTGTCGTTCACGCCCCAGGGCCTGGCCTGGTTGACGGCGTTTCGCGCGGCGGTCGAAGCGGCGGAAGACGAGGTGTGCAAGGAGCTTGGCGCCGTGCGCTACGAGGCCTTCAAGGCCGGGTTGGCGATGTATGCGGGCGCGCCGCCGCGGGGCATCTGACCGTTTGCGCGAGGGCCGCAGGCGGAATCACCGTGTACGGAACCGCCGTGTACGGAATCACCCTGGACGGAATCACCCTGGACGCAACCACCCGCTCGGGATGCAGGCAACGGGCTCACCTGGTCAGGCCCCGACTTGCTCAGTCAGCCTTGCTCAGCCCCCTTGCTCAGTCCGCCTTGTCCAAACGCTTGATCAAGGCCATCGCCCCCGCCGGCGCCCGTTCCTTCGCGCCGTTGATGAAAAACATCCAGACGTCACGCTTGCCGGATGTCGCGGGTTTGGCGCCTGGCACCATCGGTACGTCGTCAGGCAAGGACCCGGCCGCCCACGCACGGGCCCGGGCCGCCCACTGGGTCAAGGCCTTGGGCTCATATCCGGTCTTGAGCCGGCTCTGCGCCTGCATCAGGCGCACATAAACAAAATCGCTGGTCGGATCCGCGAAGGACGGAAATTCGTCGGAGTCGGTGAACACCGTCGCTACCTTGTGCCTGCGCGCCAGCGCCAGGTAGGCGGGCGTCATGAAGCTGGGATGTCGCACGTCCATCACATGCCGCATCCGCACGCCGGCGACACGGTCGGGCAGCAGGTCCAGAAATGCGCTGAAATCGTCGGGCTGGAACACCTTGGTGGCGGCGAATTGCCACAGGATCGGCCCCAGCTTGTCGCCCAGTTCGGTCACCCCGCCGTTGACGAAACGGTTTACCGATTCGCCCGCCTCGGACAGTACCTTCCGGTTGGTCGCATAGCGCGAGGCCTTGACCGAAAACAGGAAGCCGTCGGGCGTGTCATCGCGCCACTTGGCAAAGGTCTCGGGCTTCTGGCCGCTGTAATAGGTCCCGTTGATCTCGATCGCGGTGACCTGCCGGCTGGCGTAGTGCAATGCATCTTTCTGCGGCAGATCGTCGGGATAAAAGGTCTCGCGCCAGGGCTCGTACGTCCATCCGCCAATACCAACACGAATCGAAGCAGGAGCAGACGAACGCGATGCGGGCATGGCAAGTCCTCATTGTGTCGATGATCAGGCAGGTTTGCGGCTCACCAGCACGACCCCGGTCAACACGACGACGGCGGCCAGCACCAGCAACACGTTGGCCCGTTCCCCCAAGGCGAACACGGCAATCGCCGCGCCTGAGACGGCCCCGATCGAACCGATCTGGCTCATGTAGACCGGCCCGGCGATTTTCTGCAGCACGAAGTACAGGGCGTAGGTGGTGGCAAACGTGACCATCTGGACGATCACGATCCACACGCCGACACCGTTCCAGGGCAGATCGAGTACCGGTGACCCGGTCAACAGCGCGCACGGCAGCACCAGCAGCGCCCCGCCCAACAGCATGCCCGGCGCCAGCGACATGGCGCTGGCGCCCTTGGGCCACCACTTGGTACGGTAGATGTTGCCTATTGCCAGGAACACCGGTCCGACCATCGCGGCCGCCATCCACAGCGGTTCGACCGGACCCTGGCCCGCCTTGCCCAAGGTCAGCATCAGCGCGCCGATCAGGCCGAGCACGATGCCTACACCGCGCACCACCCGCAGGGTTTCCATGCGCAGGCCCAGCGCGAACACGTAGGTCAACAGGGGCGGGAAGGCCATGCACAAGGACACGAAGCCAGCCCCCACATGCGGCACGGCGCTGTAGGCCAGGGCATTGGGCAGCGCCATGCTGACCAGGGCGGCCACCAGGTAGTAGACGAAGTCTTGCGGCCGGGTGCCAGGGCGATCGCCCATGAACACGGCCGCGCCCAGCAGCAGGACGCCTCCGCCCAGCACGCCCCAGAACAAGAAGGACAGCGGCGGCCAGCCCGCCGCGATGCCCAGCTTGACCAGGCTGGCGTTCAGGCCCAGCAGCAGTCCGACCAGCAGCAGAATGATGAGCGGCAGCGAAGACGATGCGCGGCGCGTGACGGCAGGATGCGGGATGGACATCGGCGGCCCGTCAAGTCAGCGCCAGGCCAGCGGCGGCGCCACCAGCCGGGGGCCGTCGAAGCCGGTCACCGTGCCGAAGCGGGGCGATTCCGCTTCCCATGCGTGCTGCGCGTCTGCCACTTCTTCTTTGCTGTGGCCAACGAAATTCCACCACATGACGATCTCGCGGCCAAACGGCGCGCCACCCACCAGCAGGATGCGCGAGTCCGGCGCCAGGGTGACGGTGATGCTGTCGGTACCCGGCGCCAGGAACGCCAATTCATTGGGGCCGAATGCGTCGGCGTCGATCTCGATACCGCCCTGCAGCGGCAGGAAACCGTATTCCCAGTCGGGCCGCAACGGCAGCGTCAGCGTGACCCGTTCCGTGCTGGCCAGGTCAACGCCCAGCAGGTCCGAGTAGATGCGCGCGGGGGCGCGTTCGCCGTTCATCTCGCCCGCCAGCAGCGTGAAGGTGGCGCCCTGGTCGGTCCACTGCGGCAGGTCGGGATAATGGTCGAAGGCAGGCGCCACGTTGCGGTCATCGTAGGGCAGGGCAATCCACAGCTGCGCGGCGTGCAGGCGTTCCTGGTCGGGCAGCGACTCTTCGGTATGGCTGATGCCATGGCCGGCCGTCATCAGGTTGACCTGGCCGGGACGGATCACCTGTTCATTGCCCAGGCTGTCGCGATGCAGGACTTCGCCTTCCAGCATCCAGGTGAACGTCTGCAGGCCGATGTGCGGATGCGGACCCACCCGCATGCCGCCGCCCGTTTCGAACACGGCCGGGCCCGCATGGTCAAGAAAACACCAGGCGCCGATCAGCCGGCGCTGCCGGGACGGAATCAGGCGGTGCACCTTCACACCGCCGCCGATGTCGGCTTCACGGGCGGTCAGGCGTTGCGGGTAAGAGGGCATGGCGGGTTCCTGAGGGCACGACGGCTGTGCCAGGTACGAAAAGAAGTGAAGGCATGCACACGAGCCAGGCGGCCAGCACGCCGTCCGCCTCGTTGTCGTTGAAAAGCATACCTGCATTCCGGGGTCGCACGGGCAGGGAGTGTGACATCCATGACCATCCGGAATGGCCGACAATTGCGCCTTGCGGGTGGAGTCATCGATCGCTCTGCCTGACTTTGTCCTGGTCCTGCTCAAGGGGCCGGATGGAAAGTGGGTATGATTTCGGGGTTACACCGGGTGGGGCGCGCAAGGCGCCGGCCCGCGTTGACCCTGGAGAATTTCATGCGGTGGTTCCGGCGCATCGCGATCGGCGCAGTGGCGGTGGCGGTGCTCGTGACGATAGGCGTTCTTGCGCTGCTGGTCCTGGTCGACCCCGACAGCTATCGCAAGCCCGTGGCCGACACCATCAAGCAGCGCTACGGCCGCACCTTGCGGATCGACGGCGACCTGAAGCTGGCGCTGTTTCCGCGGCCGGGCGTGTACGTCGAAAAACTGTCGCTTTCCGAACCGCATTCCACCCAGACCTTTGCCGTGATCGATTCCGCGCGGGTGTCGGTCGCCCTGTGGCCGCTGCTGTCCCGGCAGATCGTCCTGGACCACGTCCGGGTCAGCGGGTTGAAGGCCAACATCGTCCGGAACCGCAACGGCAAGTTCAACTTCGATGACCTGATCGCCACCGCGCAGAACAACGATCTGCAGACGGCGCCGGTGCCGATGCGCGAAGCCACCGCGGGCGCGATCGCGGCCGAAGGCACGTCGGTGCAACTGGACGTGGCCGGCATGGACTTCACGGGCGGCGAACTGGCCTACCGCGACTTTGCGACCGGTACGTCCTTGCGTTTCGAACGGGTGGCGGCCACGACCGGGCGGATGGCCCCGGGGGTGCCGTTTGCGTTCGATGCGTCCGCCCGGGTGCTGGGGCAGTCGCCCCGGCTCGATGCTGCCGTCGAAAGCCAGGGAACGATGCGGTTCGATCCGTCGGGCCGCACCGTGGCGCTGAGCAACCTCGACTTCCGGGCGACCGGCGTGCTGCCATCGGTACGCGCCACTGCGTTCACTGCCCGAGGCGACGTGGCCTACGATGTGCGGCGGTCGGCCATTGCCGCGACGAACGTAGCCATTCTGTTCCAGGGGGATGTGGCCGGAACAACGCCGTTGACGGGGATCGAAACGCGCATCGACGCTGCCCGTGCCGCCGTCGAACTGGGCGCCGGCCGGCTCGAGGTCGACAAGCTGTCGGTCACCGCCCAGGGCAAGGCCGACAGCGACCCCTTCGAGGCGTCGCTAAGCGTGCCGCGCCTGTCGATCACCGAGCAGCAGGCAAGCGGTGAAGGCATGACCGGGCGTGCGCGGCTGACGGGTCAACCCGGCATGGACGCGCGATTTTCCCTGGCGGGCATATCCGGGACGGGCGACAGGCTGCGGCTGGACCAGTTCCATGTGAATGCCGAATTCCGGCAAGGTCCCCGCGTGGTGCGGGTCACGGGCGAATCGCCACTCGAAGCCAGCCTGAAACAGCGGACCCTGACGCTGCCCGCGATGACCGCGCAAGTGCAGATCGATGACCCGGCGCTGCCCGCCAAGACCTTGCAGATCCCCCTGACCGGCAATCTGCGGGGCGATCTGGGCAAGCAAGTGCTTGCTGCCAGGCTGGACGGCCTTGTGGGTGGGGATGCCTTCTCCGTCGTGGCCGATGCGGCGCAATGGGACGCGCCCCGCATCAGTTTTTCGATGATCGCCGATACCTTCGACTTCGACGCCCTTTGGCCAGGGGCGCGAAGCAGCGCCGGCACGACGGCGCCTGGCACGACGGCGTCCCGGCGGCCCGAGGTCGACGAGCCCGTGGATATGTCGGGCCTGCAGGGGGTGACGGTAAACGGATCCGTCAAATTCAAGTCCCTGGTGGCGCGCGGCATCAAGGCGAAAGATGTCGGCGCCAACCTGCGGATCGCGGGCGGGCGGGCCGAACTGTCCAATCTGCGGGCCGCCTTGTACGGCGGACGTCTCAATGGCGCTTTGTTTGCCGACAGCAATGCACAGCGGGTGGGGGCATCGGGATCCCTGACCAGCGTGCAACTGCAGCCGCTACTGTCTGACCTGACGGGTACCCGCGCGCTGGCGGGCCGCGGTACGCTGAACCTGGCTTTGGCCGCCAGCGGCAAGACCGTCGACGCGCTCAAGCGCAACCTAGAAGGCACCGTGCAGGCCCAGGTGCGCGACGGGGCGATCCAGGGCGTGAATCTGGCCCAGTCGCTGCGCGAATTCCGGTCGCTGGCCGGGGGCGCCAGGCTGCCGGGCGCCGGTGACATGACAGCCCAGCAGGACGCGGCCCGGCGCACCGACTTCACGGACATGACCGCGCACGTCACCTTTGCCAACGGATTGGGCACCGTGCGCGATTTCAATTTGAAGTCGCCGCTGTTGCGGGTGACCGAAGGCGATCCGGCCCGTATCGACGTGCCGGCGGGCACGCTGGACCTGATGCTGCGTGTCAACATCACGGCCGCATTGGCTGGCCAGGAAGGCAAGGAACTGGCCTTGTTGCGCGGTTTGGCGGTGCCGGTGCATGTCAGCGGGCCGATCGACCAGCCGACCACCCGCATCCGCTGGAGCCAGGCAGGAAGCGACGCGCTGCGCGGAGCGATCAGCGCCGGCGCCGACACCTTGCGGGATGGCGCTACGGCGCCTGCGGGGCAGGGCGGCCAGGGCGATGGCGCGCCAATGGAAGGTGGCAGTCCTGCCCGTGAACCGCTGCGAGAGCGGCTCAAGGGTCTTTTCAATCGTTAGGCGAATCAGGCATCAGGCAAAATTCATGACCGTCACCGTTTCCGGGCTCTACATCTATCCGATCAAGTCCTGCGGCGGCATCGCTCTGCAACACAGCGCCATCGGCATGGCGGGGCTGCAGAACGATCGCCGCTGGATGCTGGTCACGCCCGACGGCCTGTTCCTCACGCAACGCGGCCTGCCCGCCATGGCGCGCATCGGGACCGGCATCCACGATGGCTTCCTGACCGTCACCTATCCGGGCATGCCGCGGCTGGACGTGCCGATCGACGTGATCGAAGACGACGACAGTGTTCGCTTACAGGTCACGGTGTGGCGGGATGCCGTGGACGCCGTGGATGAAGGGGACCTGGCGGCGCAATGGTTCAGCGCGGCGCTGCAGACGCCCTGCCGTCTGGTCAAGGTGCATCCGCAAGCGCATCGCGTGGCGGGCGTGGACTACGTGACCGACTGGCTGGCGGCCCATCCGGAAACGGCCGGCTTCGCCCCCCGGCACGTGTACGCGTTTGCCGATGGCTATCCGGTGCTCGTGACCAACGAGGCGTCCCTGGCGGAACTGAACCGCAGGTTGGTCGAACGGGGGCAACAGGAAGTCGGCATGGACCGTTTCCGCGCCAACGTCGTGCTGAGCGGCCTGGATGCCTTCGAAGAGGACTACGTGGCCTTGCTGCAGGTGGGCGACATCCGCTTCGGACTGGTCAAGCCCTGCGTGCGCTGCGAAGTGCCCAATACCGATCAGGTTACCGGGCAACGCCATGCCGAACCCATGACGACCCTGACCGGCTTCCGCAGCCAGCGGACCGGGGGCGTGACCTTTGGCGAAAACGCGATTGTCGATGCGCCGGCGCACGCCGTCATTGCCGTGGGCGATGCGGTCGACATAACGCTGGAGTTTTGAGGCCGCGCGGGCCTGAATGAATGGGTCTGGGCGGGCTGCCTGAGCGGTCAGCCGGCGACTGTCAGCTGGCAAACGTCAAGGGTTCGCCTGTTCCAGCCGCTGCGTCAGGTGCTGGTACTTGGCCATCAACTGGCCCTGGTCTTCGCGCCATTCCGGGTTGAATTCGATGCACTCGACCGGGCACACCACCTGGCATTGCGGCTCGGCGTGGTGGCCGACGCATTCCGTACAGAGGCCAGGATTGATCTCGTAGATCGCCTCGCCCATGTAGATGGCGTCATTGGGACATTCGGGTTCACAGACGTCGCAATTGATGCATTCGTCGGTAATGAGCAGTGCCATATGCGGCAATCCTTGGGCAGTTCTTGCCGGATCCGGAAGCCGGATTCAGCCGATGTCGCGACCGCCCAGCTGGGTGACCTTGGCCTGCAGCCAGCGCTCGACGGACGGGAACACAAACTTGCTCACGTCACCGCCCAGCTGAGCGATTTCCCGCACGATCGACCCGGAAATGAACTGGTACTGATCGGACGGCGTGAGGAACATGGTTTCGACATCAGGCAGCAGGTATCGGTTCATTCCTGCCATCTGGAATTCGTATTCGAAGTCGGACACGGCGCGCAGGCCGCGCACGATCACACGGGCGTTCTGCTCCCGGACGAAATCCTTGAGCAGGCCGGAAAAGCTGGCGACCTGCACATTCGGGTAATGGCCCAGGATCTCGCGCGCAATTTCCACCCGCTCGCTGACGGTGAAGAAGGGCGCCTTGTTGCGGCTGACCGCGACACCCACCACCAGCTTGTCGAACAGGCCGGCGGCGCGGCGGACGAGGTCTTCGTGTCCGCGGGTCATGGGGTCGAACGTACCGGGATAAACGGCGATGATCATGCGTAGGCTCCGAGGGGATGGGGCATGCTGCCTCTTGTAATGCGGACTCGCGTATGCAGATGCTGTGTGCGGACCTGCTTGGCGGGTTCGGGCATGACCGGGCCAGGACACCGGTCAGGAACCCGTCAGCACTTTACCCGGATTATTTCCTTATTTCCGCGTTGCAGCAAATCGGGCCCGCCATCCGGCAGATTCTAGACCTAATGGGTTACGACGGCACCGTTGTCAGGCTGATATCAGGGTCAGTCCGCACAGGAAGGCCGAGACGCCGCCGTCATTGCATGGCTTGCGGCCGTCCGCCCACCGTGCAGGCGGATACGCGGTCACGACCGAGGCAGCGCTGAGCATGCATGGAATGACGCGCGATGGTGCGATAGCGAGTGCTTACTCAGCAGTGGCCTGGCGGCGGAACAGATGCGAATGCACGGCCCCCGCCCGGTCGATGCGGAGCAGTTCCATGCCGGGTGGCGGCGGAACGACGGCTTCGGCTTCGATGTACAGCAGACCGTCATCGGCCAGCACCGCCAGCGCCTTGGGAATGGCACGTTCCAGCCAGTCTCCGCCAAAAGGGGGATCCAGGAAGATCAGGTCGAAGCGGGTCGGCGCCTGGCGCGGAATGGCCACCATGGCGTCGGCGGCGATCAGGGTGACGTTGGTGATGTGCAGCTTGTCGCAGATGGCCTTGAGGGCAGCGATGGCGCCCCGGTCGTGTTCCACCATGACGACGCTGGCGACGCCGCGCGACACGGCTTCCAGTCCCAGCGCCCCCGTGCCGGCAAACGCATCCAGCACCTGCCGGCCGTCGAATTCGCCGTCCCACAGATGGGTGATCCAGTTGAACAGCGTTTCGCGCACACGGTCGGGCGTCGGACGCAGGCCGGCGCGATCGATGACCGGGATGGTCGTCCGTTTGAATTGCCCGCCGATGATGCGGATTTTGTGCGGGATGACCGCTTTTGGCCGGACGCGCGGCTTGGTGGATGGTGGCATGATGTCTGACCGGTAGAATCAGGGGATTCTATGTCGTCTGCGCCGCGCGTGCTGGCGCGACGACCTGGCGGATGGTGGACGGTGCGGGCGTGGACGGGTTGATCCGCGGCGACCCGTGCCCGCCAGGCCCGCCGTGACGCTTCATCAGACAGGTTTTCATGTTCAGTTTCTTCAAGAAAAAATCTTCAAGACCGATACGCCGGAGCCGAAGGCCGACGAGGTCACTCAGGACCAGGACGCGCAGCGGCGCGAGGCGGAAGCGCGGGACGCGGCAAGGGAAGGGGCGGCGTCAGTTCCGGCGCCTGCTGCGACGCCTGCGCCTGCGTCGGTTCCGGCTTCTGCTCCTGCTGGGGGCGCGCGGCCTGGTGTTGAACCGGTTGCGCCTGCGGCACCAGCCTCCTCGCCTGCTACCCCCAGTGTGCCTGATGGGTCGACGGCAGGCACGCCGGCGGCGCCGGTCGCCGCGCCCGCGGTGCCGGCTGATGCGCCCGCGGTGGCCGCTACTGCGCCCGCGGTGGCCGCTATTGCGCCCGCAGTGCCGGCTGCTGCGTCTGCGCCTGCGGCTGCTGCGGTCCCAGCCGCCGGTGCCGCGACGCCGGCTTCTGCCCCGACTCCAGCCCCGACCTCTTTCCTGCCGCCCGTCACGCCCGTCACGCCCGTGCCGGCCGAGGCGCCTGCGGCATCGTTCCTGCCGCCCGTCACGCCAACGCCTGACATCGTTGCGCCTGCAGAGTCTTTCCTTCCGCCCGTTTCGCCGTTGCCGGACGTCCCAGCAACCGAATCTTTCCTGCCACCGGCCGCGCCAACGCCTGCACCTGCGCCTGCGGGTCCGGCAACGTCGGCACCTGCACCTGCGCCTGCACCTGCACCTGCGCCTGCAGGTCCGGCAACGTCGGCACCCGCACCTGCGGTTCCGTCAACGTCTGCACCTGTACCTGCACCTGCAGTAGCGCCAATGTCGGCTCCTGCGTCTTCGGCGCCTGCACCTGCACCTGCACCTGCACCTGCACCTGCGGCGCCCGCCGCTGCTGCTGTGCCGGCGAATGTTGCGTCTCCAGCCGTATCGCCCGCTGCTGCGGCACCGACGCCGTCAGTTTTGGTTCCACCTCCCGCGCCAGCGGCAGCGCCAGTAGCACCTGCCGCGCCTGCGGCGACGCCACTGCAAACGCCCCCGCCGCCGCCCCGACAGTTTCCACGCCTTCGGTAGCATCTGCCGCGCCCTCCGCGACGCCGGTGCAAGCCCCACCGGCTGCAGCGCCGAGTGCGGCTCCTGTTGCACCCCCACAGCCGGTCCCGTCTGCCGCGACTCCCGTCGCACCGGCTCAGTCCGTAACGCCTCCGGCACCGGCTGCGGCCTCTGCGGCGCCAGCCACAGTACGACCCGCGCAAACGGCGGCTCCAACCCCGGCAGCGGCTCCAACCCCGGCAGCGGCCCCAGCCCCAACCGCGAAGCCGACCGCTGCGGCCTCGACGCCTGCCTCCAGTCCGGCGCAGGCTTCAACACCCGCGCCAGCCCCCACCCCCGCTCCCGCCCCCGCTCCAGCCTCCGCTCCAGCCTCCGCCCCCGCTCCTGCCGGCGCGGTTTCCGCCGTGCGGTCGTTCTTCACCCGGCTGTCTCCCAGCGCCGAACCGGCGCGAGAGGCGCCGCCGGTGGCGGCCCCGACGCCTGTGCTGCCGGACCATGCGGTCACACCCACCGTCCCGGCGCCCGCACCAAGCGTGACACCGGCGCCCGCCGTGTCGACACCGATCGCGATCGCGCCCGCACCTTCGGCTCCGATCCCCGAGCCTGCGCCCGCCGCCGCAAAAGCCGCCAAGGCGAGCTGGCTGAATCGGCTGAAGACGGGGTTGTCGCGCACGGGTCAGAACTTCACGTCGCTGTTCATTGGCGTGAAGGTCGACGAGGACCTGTTTGAAGAGCTGGAAACCGCATTGATCATGGCGGACACGGGCGTGGACGCGGCGACGTCGCTGCTGAAGAGCCTGCGTGCCCGCGTGAAGCAGGAACGGATCGAAGATGCGCAGCAGGTGAAGGTGGTGCTGCGCGACGTGCTGGCGGCGCACTTGCGGCCGCTGGAAAAGACGTTTGCGCTGGACCGGCCGTACCCGGTGGTGACGATGCTGGCCGGTGTGAACGGCGCGGGCAAGACGACGTCGATCGGCAAGCTGGCGCGCACCTTCCAGAATCAGGGCAAGAAGGTGCTGCTGGCGGCGGGCGATACGTTCCGGGCGGCGGCGCGCGAGCAGCTGGTGGAGTGGGGCGCCCGCAACAACGTGACGGTGATCGCGCAGGACGGCGGTGATCCGGCCGCGGTGGCGTTCGACGCGGTGCAGTCGGGCAAGGCGCGGGGCATGGGTGTCGTGATGATCGACACGGCCGGGCGGTTGCCGACGCAGTTGCACCTGATGGAAGAGATCAAGAAGATCAAGCGGGTGATTGGCAAGGCCGAGCCGACGGCGCCGCACGAAGTGCTGCTGGTGATCGACGGCAATACAGGCCAGAACGCCTTGGCGCAGATCAAGGCGTTCGATCAGGCGATCGGCCTGACCGGCCTGATCGTGACCAAGCTGGACGGCACGGCCAAGGGCGGCATTCTGGCCGCCGTGGCTGCAGGTGCGCAGGGCGTGCGGCCGATTCCGGTGTACTGGATCGGCGTGGGCGAAGGGATCGAGGATCTGCAGCCGTTCGTGGCGGATGAATTCGCGGGCGCGGTGCTTGGGCTGTAAACGGCCGGCACGCAAGGTCGTAAGATTCAGGCGGCCCATGCTTGGCTAGCCTTGGCTTCGCTTCGGCCTAGGTGCGGCCTGTCGCGTCTCTCGGCTTTTCGCCTGCGGGGCATCCGACAGCGGTTGGGCGGCAGCCGTCTGCCCTGCACCTGCTAAGCAGACAGCGGTCGGCCCCTGCCGCCCAGCAACTTGCTCTCCGCAAGTACCCCGCCGCAAGTACCCCGCAACTCGTTCCCCGCAAGTACCCCACCGCAACTACCCCACCGCAAGTACCCCACCGCAACTACCCCGCTGCAACTACCCCGCTGCAACTACCCCGCCGCGAATTGCCCGCCGCACTTACGCGTCCTCAAAAACATGACGGCCCCGGAAAGTCGTTGAACGACTCGCCAGGGCCTGGGGAAACTGCGCGGTTCACGACACAAGGTCCCGAACCGCCATCACTTACATCAACGCATCAAAGCATCAACGCATTAAGACATCCACGCATCACGCCACGCGGCGCGCGAGCCGCACGACCGTCACGCCGGGCAGCAGTTGCCGCAACGACGGCATGACCAGCGTGCAGTTGTCATAAGGCGTCACGACCGGTTCGCCGTCCGACCAGCCGATCACCGTGCCGGCCTTTTCCAATTCTTCAAGACCTTGCCAGTCCTGTGAAAACCTGAAGTCCATGCTGCGCGCCACGACGGCATCGGTCACCTGGATGGCCAGCTGTTCGTCGGGCAGGGGCATGAACCAGTCGGCCGGGAAGTCGCCGTCATCCACGATGCCGGACGCCAGCACGAAGCGGGCGACCTGGTCGCGGGCCACGTCGCGGCTTTCGAGTGCGCCGTGGAAGCCGCATTCGATCAGCAGGCTGCGCGTGCCGTTGTCTTCCATTTCGCCAAAACGGCCGAAGTCACGCATGCGCACGCCGTCTTTGTGGCCGGCGTCGACGATGACGTGACGCGGGGCGCCCATCTGGCGAGCCAGTTCCAGGTTGCGCGGCTGCATGCCGGTCAGCAGCAGCGGCGCACACGGTTCGTGCATGGAATGCAGGTCCAGCAGCCAGTCCGCTTTTTCGACGAACGGGCGCAGGGCCACGGCGCGCTGGCGTTCGCGGGTCGTGGGGTCGGCCAGCTTGTCGGCGCTCCAGACCCGGTTCAGGTCCTGGTCAAGGAAGCGGGACTTGTCGTGCTGGGCCGCATCGAACGTATCGAAGGCACCCAGGTTGGCGAAGACCAGGGTCAGCGCGCCGCGGCGGGGGCGCAGACCCAGCGCCAGGGCGTCCTTGATCGCCCACGCGCCGGCCAGTTCGTTGCCGTGGACCAGCGCACTGATCATGACGTGGCGGCCAGGCACGCCGGAGTCGAAATGCCAGACCCCGTCGACGCCGGTATTGCCGGCCCGCTCGACGCTCAGATCGGGGTAGGGCAGCAGGAAATCGTGGCTGGCCATGGTTTATTCCTGGATGTTGGCGACGTCGACGATGCGCTTGTACTTGGCGGTTTCGGCCGCCTGGAACTTGGCCAGGTCGAAGCCGGCAGCGGCAACGCTGGCGCCGGTTTCCTGCATCTTGGTGCGGAACTCAGGCGTGTTGACGACTTCGTTCAATGCCTGCTGCAGCTTCTGGGCCACGGGCTCGGGCAGGCCGGCGGGGCCGTACAGGGCGAACCACAGGTCGATGTTGACGTTCTTGAGTTCTGGCGTTTCGGCCATGGTGGGGATCTCAGGCGCAAGCGGGGTGCGCTTGGTCTGCAGCAGGCCGATCGGCTGGACCTTGCCGGCGCGGATCTGGGGCAGGGCGCTCGACAGCACGAACACGCCGAATTGCAGCTGGCCGCCGACCAGGTCGTTGGTCAGGGGCGCAACGCCGCGGTAAGGCACGTGCACCAGGTCGAGCTTGGCGGCTTCCTTGACCATTTCGCCGCCCAGGTGCAGGCCGGTGCCCACGCCCGACGATCCGAAGCTGTACTTGCCCGGGTTGGCGCGCACCTGGGCCAGGAATTCCGGCGCGGTCTTGACGCCCGAGTTGAGCGACGACACCAGCACCAGCGGCTGCGTGCTGATCAGGCCGATCGGCGTGAAGTCTTTCAGGCCGTCGTACTTGACGGCTTTGTTGATCAGCTTGGCGATGGCCATTTCGTTCGAGGCGCCCACCAGCAGGGTGTAGCCGTCGGGCGCAGCCTTGATGACGCGCTGGGCGCCGATCACGCCGCCGGCGCCGCCGACGTTTTCAATCACGACCTGCTGGCCGATCTTTTTGGACAGCTCGGCGCCGAACAGGCGAGCCGTCAGGTCGGTGCTGCCGCCTGCCGGATAGCCGACCACGATGGTGATCGGGCGGCTGGGGTAGTTGCCCTGGGCGAAGGCGGCCGGCACGGCAGCCACGGAGGTCAAGGCAAGGGTGACGGCCAGCGCGCGGCGGCGGAAGCAGGGGGACATGAGGACTCCGGAGGGGGATGGCAGATTTCAGAAACGTCTATGCTGCCGAAGGGGGATGCCGTCAATGTGCCGTTTCAGCACCATGCCGTGCCGTATCGGTTCAGGCCAGGCGGCTAGCGATGCGATTCGGTGGCGGTCCAGATGGCTTCCAGCATGTCGCTCTGCCGCGCTCGCGCCCGGTACAGGCGGACTTCGAAGGGGACTTCGTCGCTGCGTCCCCCCAGCACCGCCATGGTCTTGCGGCGGCAGTCGCTGGCGACCATCGACCATGGCAACCACGCAACACCCAGGCCCTTGCGGACGAATTCGTAGATGGCGTCGGCCGAATCGCAGCGCACGAACGGGGTAAGCGAGATGGGTGCGCCGTTGCGTTCGAAGTGGTCGGACAGCAGCCGGCCCATCGCAAGCGTCTGGCCATACGAGATCAGTGGGGCGGCGCGGTCGGTGTGGCCCAGCGCGAATCGCGGCGCGCCCTGCGCATCGGCAATGCTGACCGGCACCAGCTTTTCATGGGCCAGGGTCAGGTGGCGGTAGCGGTGCCCGTTGATCGGGATGGACAGCGCGCGGTGTTCATAGCAGCACAGCAGGTCCACCTTGCCCTGTTCCAGGTGCACGGCCAGGTCTTGCGTGGCGCCGGTCAGGATCTCGATCTGCGCCTTGCCTCGGATCGGGCTGCGCGGCATATAGGTCAGCCGGGCCAGCCAGTCGGCGGCCAGGGTGTGGGCCAGGGTGCGGCCCGTGCCCAGCCGTACCCGGGTGTCGGCCGCGCCGCCGTGCTGCTGCAGCTGAGTGCGCGCCTGCGTGACGCTTTCCACGGTGCGTTCGGCGGTCTTGAGCAGGACTTCGCCTTCGGCCGTCAGTTGCACCGGCGTGCGGTTGCGTTCGACCAGCGGTGCGCCTGCCCAGGTTTCCAGTGCACGGATGCGGCGGCCGAATGCCGGATGCGTCACATGCCGCAATTCGGCCGCGCGCACGAAGCTTTGGGTGCGCGCCAGGGCAATCAGGTCTTCAAACAGCTTGAGGTCCATGGCCCGTCAATGCAGGATCTGGCTCAGGAACATCCGCGTGCGTTCGTGCTGCGGGTGGGTAAAGAAGGCGTCGGGCGCGTTCTGTTCCACGATCCGCCCCTGGTCCATGAACAGCACGCGGTCGGCCACCTGGCGGGCAAACCCCATTTCGTGCGTGACGCACAGCATGGTCATGCCGCTGTCGGCCAGGGACGTCATGACATCCAGCACTTCCTTGACCATTTCGGGGTCGAGCGCCGAGGTGGGTTCGTCGAACAGCATGATCTTGGGCGCCATGCACAAGGACCGCGCAATGGCCACGCGTTGCTGCTGTCCGCCCGACAACTGGCCGGGATACTTGTTGGCCTGCTCGGGAATGCGGACGCGTTCCAGATAGCGCATGGCGGTGGCTTCGGCTTGCGCGCGGGGTTGCTTCAGCACCCAGATCGGCCCAAGGGTCAGGTTCTGCAACACGGTCAGATGCGGGAAAAGATTGAAGTGCTGGAACACCATGCCGACATCACGGCGCACGGCATCGATATGTTTGAGGTCGTTGGTCAGTTCGATGCCGTCGACCACGATGCGTCCCTGCTGGTGCTGTTCCAGCCGGTTGATGCAGCGGATCAGGGTGGACTTGCCCGAGCCCGAGGGTCCGCAGATCACGATGCGTTCTCCGCGCGCGACCGTCAGGTCGATGTCGCGCAGCACGTGGTACGGGCCGAACCATTTGTTGACGCCCGATAGCTCGATCAGGGGCTTGGCATCACTCACGACGGTTCTCCAATCGGCGTTCCAGCGCCTGGCTGTATTTGGACATGGAATAGCAGAACACGAAGTAGATGGCCGCGACGAACACGTAGGCCTCGGTCGAAAACCCGGGCCAGGCGGCATCGGTCAATGCGGCCTTGGTCGACTGCGTCAGGTCGAAGATGCCGATGATGACGACCAGTGACGTGTCCTTGAACACGCCAATGAACAGGCTGACCAGCGGCGCGATCACGACCTTCAGCGCTTGCGGCAGCACCACCAGCCGCATCTGCTGCCAGTAGCTCAGGCCGATGGCGTCGGCGCCTTCGTACTGCCCTTTGGGAATCGCCTGCAGCCCGCCGCGCACCAGCTCGGCCAAATAGGCGGCGGCGAACAGGATGATCGCGATCTGCGCCCGCAGCAGCTTGTCGACACCAAAGCCTTCCGGAAAGAACAGGGGCAGCATGACCGACGACATGAACAGCAGGCTGATCAGCGGCACGCCGCGTATCAGTTCGATGTACACGACGCACAGCGCCTTGATCACCGGCAAGGACGATCGCCGGCCCAGCGCCAGCAGCACGCCCAGCGGAAACGCAAAGGCCACGCCCACGGTGGACAGGATCAGGGTGAGCGGCAGGCCGCCCCACTTGGTCGTCTCGACATACGACAGACCCAGGAAGCCGCCCCACATCAGTCCCGCGACCAGCGCGATGCTGACGGCCCAGATCGCGGCCAGCCAGCGGTTCCAGAACCGCCGCAGGCAACTGACGATCAACGCCGCGATCAGGACGATGGACGCGATCAGTGGGCGCCATTGCTCGTCGTACGGATACAGGCCAAACAGAATCAGCCGGTGCTTTTCGGCGATGAAGGCCCAGCAGGCGCCGCCCGTGTCGCGACAGGCGTCGGCCGACGGCGCAACGAAGGTGGCGCGGATCAGCGCCCATTCGATGACCGCCGGCAGCACCATGACCAGGACCCACACGCCCAGCAGGGTCAGCAGGATGTTGAGCGGCGACGACAGCAGGTTGGCGCGGACCCAGGCAAGCGGCGACATGCGCTGTGATGGCGCGGGCGCATCCACGATGGGTGAGGACGAGGTGGCCATGCGCTAGCGCTCGGTCAGCGCCATGCGGCGGTTGTACCAGTTCATCAGCACCGAAATCGTCAGGCTCACGACAAGATAGGCCGCCATGATGATCAGGATGCCTTCGATGGCCTGGCCGGTCTGGTTCAGCGTGGTATTCACGACCGACACGATATCCGGATAGCCGATCGCCACCGCCAGCGAACTGTTCTTGGTGATGTTCAGGTATTGGTTCGTCATGGGCGGAATGATCACGCGCAGCGCCTGCGGCAGCACCACCAGGCGCAGCGCGGCGCCCCGGCGCAGACCGATGGCCTCGGCCGCTTCCCACTGGCCGGCATCGACCGACTGGATGCCCGACCGCACCACTTCGGCAATGAACGCAGCCGTGTAGATCACCAGCCCGATCAGCAACGCGGCAAATTCCGGCGTCAGCGTCGCGCCGCCCACGAAGTCGAAGCCCTGCAGGCGCGGCATGTCCAGCGCCAGCGGCGCGCCGCCCGCCAGCCATCCCAGCACCGGCAGGCCGATCAGCATCGCCACCACCCAGCGGCCCACCGGCGGCGCCTGGCCGGCGGCATCCCGCCGGCGCCGCGCCCAATGTGCGAACCCCAGCGACGCCACGACGGCCAGCGCGAAGCCGCCCAGCGCCAGGTCGAACGCCAGTGCTTCCGCCGGCAGGGGGAACTTGATGCCGCGGTTGGACACGAACACGCCCGGCAACAGGGCAACCGCCTGCCGGGGGCCCGGCGTGTTTTCGGTGATCAGCGAATACCAGAAGAACAGTTGCAGCAGCAGCGGCACGTTGCGGAACAGTTCCACGTAGCCGCTGGCCAGCTTGGCGATCAACCAGTTTCTTGACAGCCGCGCGATGCCGATCAGGGTGCCGAGCAGGGTCGCCAGCACGATGCCGATCGCGGCGACCCGCAAGGTGTTCAGCAGCCCGACGGCAATCGCCTTGGCGTAGGTATCTTGCGGGCCGTAGGCGATGGGGGTTTCGCCGATCGCAAAGCCGGCCTCGGCATCCAGGAACCCGAAGCCCGACTGGATATTGAGCGCGTTCAGGTTCGCCCGGGTGTTGGATACCAGGGTGGCCACGGCCAGCACGACCAAGGCCACCGCCACGATCTGATAGACCGTGGCGCGGACCGCCGGGTTGCTCCAGCTCAGGCGCATGGGGCCGCAGCGATGAACCGTGCACCCGCGCCGCCGGCAACGGCTGCGGCGTTCAATGCGGGCATCGACATGCGCATCACCGCAGGGGCAGTGCGTACATCAGGCCGCCTTGGGTGTGCAGCGCATTGGCGCCGCGCGGCATCTTCATGGGACTGCCCTGGCCCAGGTTGCGCTCGAAGCTCTCGCCGTAATTGCCCACCTGCTTGACGACGTTGTAGACCCACTTTTCGTCCACGCCCAGATTCTTGCCCACGCCTGGCACCACGCCCAGCAGGCGCTGGATATTCGGATTCGGGCTTTTAAGCATCTGGTCGACATTCCTGGACGTGACGCCGTATTCCTCGGCCTCGATCATCGCGTTCAGCGTCCACTTCACGATGTCCAGCCACTGGTCGTCGCCCTGGCGCACCATGGGGCCCAGGGGCTCTTTGGACAGCAGCTCGGGCAGCACGACGTAGTCGTCGGGATTCGGCAGCTTGGTCGTGCGGATCACGTTCAGGCCCGACGCATCGGTGGTGTAGGCATCGCAGCGGCCGGCCGCGAAAGCGCGGATGACTTCGTCGAACTTGTCGATCACCACCGGCTTGAAGGTGATCTTGTTGGCGCGGAAGTAGTCGGCCAGGTTCAGTTCGGTGGTGGTGCCCGGCTGCATGCAAATGGCCGCGCCGTTCAGGTCCTTGGCGCTTTTCACGTTCAGCTTCTTGGCGACCATCAGGCCCTGGCCGTCGTAAAAGTTGACGCCTGCGCCGTTCAGACCCAGCGCGGTATCCCGCTGCAGGGTGATCGACGTGTTGCGGGGCAGGACATCCACCTCGCCCGACTGCAGGGCCGTAAAGCGCTGTTGCGTGTTGAGCGGGGTGAGCTTGATCTTGGTGGCGTCCCCGAACAAGGTGGCGGCCACGGCGCGGCACAGGTCCACGTCGATGCCGGTCCAGACGCCCTTGCTGTCGGGATTGCTGAAACCGGCCACGCCTGTGGACACGCCACATTGCACGAAGCCCTTCTTTTTGACGGCATCGAGCGTGGCGCCCGCGTGCGCGACCTGGACCATCTGGACGGCGCCCAGCAAGCCGATCGCGGCTACGGCTGATTTCAACAATTTCATCTCGTTTTCCTTTCTGCGTGCAGGGGGTGGACTATAAATCACCCGTCTGCGGGACTTGGCCTGTACCCTAGCATGGGTCCCGAGGGCTGAGAACCGCCCGGGCGATATCCTTGCAGTCAGGCGCGTTACTATTTCCTTCTCATGATCGAATTCCAGCAAGTCTATAAATCGTACGGGCGCGGCATCGACACCCTGGCCGACGTCAACTTCGGGATAGCCGCCGGCGAGTTCGTGTTCGTGTCGGGCCCGTCCGGGGCCGGCAAGTCCACCTTGCTCAAGCTGATCAGCGGCCTTGACGTTCCCACGCGCGGCACCATCCTGGTCAACGGCCAGAACGTCGGCAAGCTGCCTGGCCGCGCCCGCCCCTACTTTCGCCGCGCCGTCGGCACCATCCTGCAAGACGTGCACTTGCTCCAGGATCGCAACGCCTTTGAAAACGTGCTGTTTCCCCTGATCGTGACCGGCCATTCGCGGGCCGCCGCCGAAAAACGCGCCCGCGCCGCCATCGACAAGGTCGGGCTGGCGAACAAGGACAAGCTGCGGCCGCAGGAACTGTCGGGCGGCGACCAGCAGCGCCTGGCCATTGCCCGCGCCATCGTCAACCGCCCGGCCTTGCTGATCGTGGACGAGCCCACCGCCAACCTGGACCGCGACAGCGCGCAGCGGATTGCCGACGTGTTCCGCGACTTCAACCAGGTCGGCGTCACCACCGTGATTGCGACCCACGACGAATCGTTGATCGACGACTACGCGCACCGCGTGCTGCACATCGAAGGCGGCCGGCTGACCGACCTGGGCGCTCGCACGCCGCGCGCGTCCCGCAGCCACGGAGCGCGCCCATGAGCCCGCTGATCCGGCAACACCGGTATGCCTTGGCCGTCACGCTGCGCCGCCTGATCGCGCAGCCGTTTTCATCGATCGCCAACTTCCTGGTGATCATGCTGGCGCTGGCGATTCCGCTGCTTGGCACCACCGCCCTGCTGTCCTTGCAGCCGGTGGCCAACCACCTGGCCGCGGCGCCTGAAATCACCGTCTTCATGAAGGTGGAAGCCACGCCTGACGAGACGGCCGCGGTGGCCGATCGTATCCGCCGGGACCATCAGGGCGACGTCGACAAGGTCCGCATCATTCCGCGCGACAAGGCCCTGGCCGACCTGAAGGCCAATCCGGCCTATGCCGACGCCCTGGCCGTGCTGCCCGGCAATCCGCTGCCCGATGCGGTCGTGGTGACGCTGTCGGGCGATGAAGACCTGACCGCGCGCGCCAAACGCCTGGAGGCGAACTGGAGCCAGTGGGGCAAGGTCGACGTGGTGCAGCTGGACAGCGCCTGGGTGCAGCGGCTGGAAGCCATCATCCGCTTTGGCCGCATGGGCCTGCTGTTCCTGGGGCTGGTGGTGGCCGTGGCCGTGCTGGCCGCGGTATTCAACACCGTGCGCATGCAGGCGCTGTCGCAGCGCGAAGAGATCGGCGTGGCGCGGCTGGTGGGCGCCACCGAATCCTTCGTGCGCCGGCCGTTCCTGTACCTGGGCGCGGTCAGTTGCGCGATCTCGGCGCTGGGGGCGATTGGCGTGGTGGCGCTGGCGCTGGGGCCGCTGAACGCGGCGCTGGCGGACCTGGCCCGGACATACGGTGCGGAGTTCGCACTGCGCATGCCCGACCCGCTGTGGCTGGCGGTGTTCGTGGTGGCGGTGGCGGCGCTGGGGGCGTTTTCGGCGCGGTGGTCGGTCAAGCGCAATACGCGGTTCTGACCGGGGTGACGCGTTGCCAAGGGCTCCCGGGCAAGGCGCTTTCGGTGGGGCAAAAAGAAGGGCAGGCCTTGATGGTCTGCCCTTTTTCCTGGCTGTCGGTGTGTATTTCGGTATTCAGGTCTTCAGGTAAGCGGTCCGCGTCGCCGGCGTTGCTGCTCGGCGGCTTGGCCCGGGCGCGACGCCTTGCATCAACTTCGGCACGGCGATCGCCTGCCGCCGCCCGCGCTCCGCTCAATCCGCCTTGATATTGAACTCGGCCACCACCTGCCCGTAACGCTGGTATTCCTCCCGCACTTCGCGCTGCGCGTCGTCGACCGTGCTGCCTAGCGTTTCCACTCCCGCCGTGCGCATCTTCTCCTTCACATCGGGCGACCGCATCACGGCGTTGATCTCGCGGTTCAATCGCGCCAGCACCGGCGCGGGTGTCTTGGCTGGCGCCATCACGGGAAAGAACACGTTCAGCTCGACGCCCGGAATGCCGCTTTCGGTCAGGGTGGGCACACTGGGCAGCAAGGAACTGCGAGCCTTTTCGGTCACGGCGATGGCGACCAGTTGCCCGCCGTCAATGTATTGCGTCACGCCGCCCAGGGCCGAAAAGACCAGCTTGATCTGGCCACCCACGGTATCCATGACGGCCGGCATCACGCCCTTGTACGGGACATGGGTCAGGTCAGTCTTGGTGGCCTTGGAAAAGAGCTGGCCGGCAATGTGCTGCGGCGATCCCGACCCCGACGACGCGTAGGGCAAGCCAGGATGCGACTTGGCGTACGCGGCCAGTTCGCGCGGCGTTTTCACGCCCAGGGACGGGTGCGCCAGGATGACCAGGGGGACGACGCCGTCTTGACGATGACCGTCAGGTCATTGACGACATCCACCCCGCTGCCCGCACCCTTGGGCAGCACATGCGGGGCGCCCAGCAGGGTGCTGGGGCTGAGCAGCAAGGTGTAGCCATCGGGCTCGGCCCGCGCCACGGACGCCGCGCCGATCATGCCGCTGGCGCCTGGCCGGTTGGTGACGATCACCGTCTGGCCCAGCGTGGCCGGGAGCCGTTCGGCCAGCAGCCGGGCCAGCATGTCAGTGCTGGATCCGGGCGGCACGGGCACGACCAGGTTGATGGGCTTGGTGGGGGACCAGGCGGTGCCTGGGTTGGCGCCGGGATTGGCGCCGGCCGCAGCGCTGCTTGCTGCGCTCGAAGCGCCGCCGACGGTCTGCGCGGATGCCATCGGAATCAGGGCCGCGAACAGGGCGGCGGCGCCCAGGGTCTTGGTAAACAGGTGGATCATCGATGTCTCCTCATTGTTGTCGTGTCATCCCGGACTTGCGGCCTGTCGGGAGGCCGGGGCACCGCGGGTCGCACCCGGCCCAGCCCCGTTCGGTGCGAACCCGCCGGCATCGGCCGGGGCCCGCATTACAGGGTGATGTTGATGTTCTTGCTTTGTGTGTACGACAGCAGTTCTTCGATCGATTCGTCCCGGCCGATGCCCGACTGCTTGTAGCCGCCATACCCCGTGCCCAGAAAGTGCGGCCCGGCGTTGTTGACCCAGATGAAGCCTGACTGGATGCGGCCGGCCGCGCGATGCGCATTGGCCAGGTCACGCGTGAAGACGGCGCCGGTCAATCCGTATTCCACCGCGTTGACCTGCTTGAACATCTCGTCTTCATCGGTCCAGGAAATCACCGACAGCACCGGGCCAAAGATTTCTTCGCGGGCGATACGCATGTCCGCCGTCACCCCGGTGAACACCGTGGGTTCGATGAACCAGCCCTTGCTCAGCGCGGGATCGTCAGGCGCCTTGCCCCCGCACGCCACGGTCGCGCCCTCGGCCTTGCCGATGTCGATGTACCGCATCACCTTGTCGTGCTGCGCGCGCGACACGATGGCGCCCATGGTCGTGTCCATGTCGGTCGGGATACCCGGCCGATAGTGGCGGATCTTTTCCAGCACCTTGGCCACCACCTCGTCGTGCACCGATGCGTGCACGAACAGCCGCGACGTCGACCCGCAGGACTGCCCGCTCCACGTGAAGTTCATGCCGTTGACGGCGCCCGTGCTGGCGCGCTCCAGATCCGCGTCGGGGTAGACCACGCACGCATTCTTGCCGCCCAGTTCCAGAGTGATGCGCTTGAGCCGTTCCGCCCCCGCGCGCGCCACGGCACGGCCGGTCGCCACACTGCCGATCAGGGACACGAAGGGCACGTCCGGGTGCTCGGACAACGCCACGCCGCAGGGCGTGCCGCCGCTGATCACGTTCCACACCCCGGGCGGGAAAATGCCGTCCACCAATTCCATCAGTCGGTAGGCCGACAGCGGCGCCTGCACCGGCGGCTTCATGACCACCGTGTTGCCGGCCGCCAGCGGCGCGGCGCTCTTGGCGGCCGTGAACATCAACGGATGGTTATAGGCCACGATGCGGCCCACGACGCCATAGGGCTCGCGCACCGACATATTGATGACCCCTTCGCCCATCGGAATCGTGTCGCCTTTGATCTCGGTCACCAGGCCGGCAAAGAAATCGAATTGCGATGCCGCGTTACGCACGTCGCGCACCATTTCATGCACCGGACTGCCGCAGTTGGCGGCGTCCAGCAGTGCCAGGTCCAGCGCGTTGTCGCGCAGCACCGCCGCCACCTTGCGCATCATGACCGCGCGGTCCGCCGGTTTGGTCCGGCTCCAGGTGTCGAACGCCGTCTTGGCCGACGCCACGGCGGCGTTCACGTCGTCGGGATTGGCATCGGCGCATGGGCCCAGCGATTCGCCGGTGGCCGGGTTGAAGGTGTCGGCATACCCCCTGCGGGGCATGCCAGGCGCCGCCGTAGTACAGGTCGCGGTGGTCGGGCAGACGGGGCGCGGTGGCGGGAACGGGCGGCGTGCTGTGCGCGGCGGGGGTCGGAGCGGTCAGGGTATCCGGGGACAGGCTCATGATGGCGGGGCCTCTGGGTTCTTGTGATGGCGGGCGTCCGGCAGAACGTGGTCTGGCGGGAAGAAGTCGCCGGCGCATCGATGCGCCGGGAAGCGAAGCCATCTTAGGAAGCGGACCCCGGATCGGTCCAATGGATAGTCTGAATGTCGGAAATGGACGCGGGTGATGGGGGGCGAAGCGCACCTGCTCCGCGCAATAATGCGCCGCGAACCGCTGCCGGAACCACTGGTTCCCGGGATCCCGGTGCAGACACTCGTGCCACTGGATATTCAAATCGATTTCCGGCAATTCGAAGGGCAGGGGCACGATCTTGACGGCAGCCACTTCCGCCATTGACGAGGCCGGGCCGTGCGGGCCTGTCAGCACCAGGTCGGACAGGGCCACGATCTGCGCCAGCCCGCTTACGAACGGCACGGCGAGCATGACGCGGCGGCGGATGCCCAGGCCAGAGCATTGCGCTTCCAGAAGCGCGTCGAGCGACGCGTGGATCGACACCGAGGGCCGGTAGCTGACGTGGGCGGCGGCCAGGTATTGCTCTCGGGTCAGGGTGTCGCCAATGGTGGGGTGGTGCTGGCTGACGACGGCGACCCAGTGTTCGTTGAAGAGGCTTTGGCGATGGAAGTCGGCGCCCAGATCGGGCAGGAAGCCGGTGGCGACGTCCAGGTCGCCGCTGGCCATGGCGACCTTGGCGTCGCGCAGGGGCAGGGCGACGTTGATCACGTCGACATTCGGCGCTTCGCGGCGTAGCGACGCCACGAACGCCGGCAGGTGCGCCAGCTGGGCGATGTCGCTCATCAGCATGCGGAAGGTGCGGCGGGACGTGGCCGGGTCGAAATGGCGGTCGCGCTCGACCACCGCGCGCAAGGCGCCCAGGGCGGCGCGGATCTCGCCTTCCATTTCCAATGCCAGGGCGGACGGCTGCATGCCTGCCGGGGTACGCACGAACAGCGGGTCACCAAACGCGTCGCGCAGGCGCTGCAGCGAATTGCTGGCGGCCGATTGCGACAGTCCGACCCGTTCGCCCGCCAGCGTGACGCTGCGCGTCTGCATCAGGGCGTCAAAGATCAGGAGCAGATTCAGGTCGAGCTGATTGAGGTTCATGCGTCTCCCGGGTGGGCCATGCACGGTCATGCCGTGTCTTGTGCGGGGCTAGTCCCTGTCGCTCAAGAATACAGGCAAGCGCCCGGTGGATCGATGCGGCGCCCCGTCGCACTGATCCGTTTGACGTGAGTGAGGCCCCACGCGCCCGGAAAATGGCGACCAAATCTGACCGTTTGATGACCTGTCATCAAATTTCCGGGGTCGGAACGCTACCATCGGTCAACGCTCAATATTGGCTCGCGCCCTGTCTTCATCCAAGAACCCCGAATGCAAGAACAAGAAATCAAGCTGTCCGTACCGGTGGAGGCCCGCAAGGCCATTGCCACCACGCTGGCCGCGGGTGGCCAGAAACGTCTCCGCCTGCGTGCCATGTATTTCGACACGCCCGACCGTCAGCTTGCCCGCCAGCACGCCGCGATCCGGCTGCGCCAGGAAGGGCGCCGGTGGGTGCAGACCTTCAAGATGGCAGGCAAGGATGCCCTGACCCGGGTCGAAATGAATCATCCCCGCGGCACCCCGCAGCTGGATCTGTCGGTGTATGCCGGTACTCCCGCCGAGGCGGTCTTCGCCCATTTGAAGGGCGACCTGACCTTGCGGTACGAGACCGACGTCTGGCGCACCCGCTGTGAAATCCGCACCCGCACCGGCACGGTCGAAGCCGCGTACGACGATGGCGTCGTGCGCGCGGGCGACCTGGAACTGCCGCTGCACGAGGTGGAATTCGAACTGATGTCGGGCCGGGTGAGCGCGCTGTTCACGCTGGCCAAGAAGTGGACGGTGCAGCACAAGCTGGTGCTGGACGTACGCAGCAAGGCCGAACGGGGCGACCGCCTGGCCAACGCCGCCGCCGCGATTGCCGCCGCGCCCGAGGCCGAACGCGTGCAGGTCCGCCAGGAACAGATCGCCCGCTACTGGGCGCCGACCCTGGCAGGCAAGGTCACGCTGGCGCCGCGCGCAACGCCGGGGCAGGCGCTGGACCTGATAACCGCCGAGTGCCTGGACCAGATCGTGCGCAACGCCGCGGCGCTGTCGGGCATCGACAGTGCGGTGGGCGCTGCCACCATTGGCGCCGAGCATGTGCATCAGTTGCGGGTGGGCATGCGGCGTTTGCGGTCGGCATGGCGGCTGTTCAAGGGCTGGGCGCCGTTGCCGGACGACGCGGCGCAGGACGCTGCAGCGGATTTCTTCGGCCAGTTTGGCGAAGCGCGCGATGGCGATGTGCTGGGCGAAACGGTCGTGCCCCTGCTGACCGCCGCGGGCATGCCGCCGGTCCATCTGCCGCAGGCGGGCAATGCGCCC
Source organism: Pigmentiphaga litoralis (assembly GCF_048632615.1). Classification (GTDB taxonomy): domain Bacteria; phylum Pseudomonadota; class Gammaproteobacteria; order Burkholderiales; family Burkholderiaceae_B; genus Pigmentiphaga; species Pigmentiphaga litoralis_B. The sequence continues at coordinate 2,359,725 of NZ_CP184479.1, read as the reverse complement.
GACGCTGCCGTGGTGGCCGCGTCGCCCCCGTTCCAGACCTGGCTGCTGGATGTGCTGGCGTGGAGCGTGGGCGTGCGCCCCGAGCCTGCACCGCTGCTGGCGCCCATGACGTCGGTGGTGGCCGTGCCGTTGCAGCCAGGCAAGCTGGCGACGCCCGTGGTCAAGCGCCTCAAGAAGTGGCACCGGCGCCTGGTGGCGGACGGCCGCCGTTTCCATTGCCTGGAAGACGAGGCGCGGCACGATCTGCGCAAGCTGGCCAAGCGCCTGCGTTATGGCCTGTCGTTTACCGAGTCCTTGTTCGACGCCGAGCACGTCAAGCCTTACCGCAAGCGCCTGTCGGTGCTGCAGGACGCGCTGGGTGAGATCAATGACCTGGTGGTGGCGCGCGAAACCTATCTGAAGCTGGCCGAGACGCAGCCGGCGGCATGGTTCGCCGTGGGCTGGATCGGCGCGCGGCTGGAGGGGCTGTACCAAGGCGCCGAAGCGGAGTTCAAGGCGCTGGACGACACCAGGCCGTTCTGGAAATGATGCGGGACGGTGCGGTCCGGCAATGACCGGGCGGGCTCCGGCCGTTCGCCCAGGAAGCCGGCCGGTCGCCGCGTCTGCGATCAGCCAGCCAGCGCGGCCCGGATATCCGGCTCGATCGCCTGCGGTTTGTCCGTTGGCGCATAGCGCTGCAGCACCTGCCCGTCGCGTCCGACCAGGAACTTGGTGAAGTTCCACTTGATGCCTTCCGTCCCGAGCAGTCCCGGCTTGCTCGACTTGAGCCACTGGAACAGGGGATGCGCCTTGTCGCCGTTCACGTCGATCTTCGCAAACACCGGAAAGTGCACGTCGTAGGTCAGAGTGCAAAAGCTGCGGATGGCCTCGGAATCGCCCGGTTCCTGATGTCCGAACTGATCGCACGGAAAGCCCAGCACTTCCAGCCCTTGCGCCCGGTAGTCACGGTACAGCGCTTCCAGTCCCGCATATTGCGGGGTAAAGCCGCACTTGGACGCGACGTTCACAATCAGCAGCACCTTGCCCCGGTAGGCGTCCAGGGAACGGGTGACGCCATCCAGATCATTGGCGGAAAAGTCGTAGGCGCTTGTCATCGGGCACTCCTGGTCAACGGAAAATTGCTGAACGATTGCATTGCTGGACGACAGCCTTGGCCGACATCGCGCCCTGCCGCGAGCGGCAGTCGCAGGCCGTCAACGCACCAACTGGTTGATCTCGATGATAGGCATCAGCACCGCCAGCACGATCAGCAGCACGAAACCGCCCATCAGCAGGATCATCAACGGTTCCAGCAGCGCCGTCATGGCCATGGCTTTGCGTTCCACTTCGCGTGACAGGGTCTGCGCGGCGCGTTCCAGCAATTCTGGCAAGGTGCCGGTCTTTTCACCACTGGCCGTCAGGTGGATCAGCAAGGGTGGGAAAGTCTTCTGGACCTGCAGGGCCGACGCCAGCGACACGCCTTCCCGCACCCGGGTGGTGGCATCGTCGATCGACGCCCGCAATCGGTCATTGCCCAGGGTCTGCCGCGACGCATCCAGCGCGCGCAGCAAGGGCACGCCGCTACCGGTCAGGATCGCCAGCGTGGACGCAAACCGCGCCGCATCCAGCCCCAGAATGAACCGCCCGGCCACCGGAGTGCGCAGCAGCCGTGAATGCCAGGCCAGCCGGGCTGGCGCCGCCCGCAGCATCATGCGCCAGCCGGTAAAGGCCGCCGCCAGACCGATGCCGACCAGCCAGCCCCAGCTGCGCACGAAGTCGCTCAGCCCCAGCATCACCCGGGTCAGCAGCGGCAATTCCTGGCGCGCCTGCGAAAAGGCGCTGACCACTTGCGGCACCACGTAGCCCAACAGGAAGATGACGATGCCGACCGACACGCAGGCCACCACGGCCGGGTAGATGAAGGCCGTCAGCACCTTGGTGCGCAGCGTGTTGCGCTCTTCGATGTAGTCGGCCAGCTTTTCCATGACCTGCGCCAGGTCGCCCGACTCTTCGCCGGCGGCGATCAGCGCCCGGTAGATTTCCGGAAAGTCCCGCGGCCGGGTCGCCAGCGCATCCGCCAGGCGATGACCCGCGCGGATGTCGGACCGGATCGTAGTCAGCACCTCGCGGATGTGCTTGCGTTCGGCCTGCTCGGCGGTCGCGGTCAGTGCGGCGTCCAGCGGCAGCCGGGCGGACAGCAGGCTGGCCAATTGGCGCGTGGTCCAGGCCAGTTCCGAGTCGGACATCTTGGCGCCGAACAGCGGCCGGGGCGCGCCGGCAGCCGCGTTGTCCTGCGCGGCCACGGAATCCACCGCCAGCGGCGTCAGGCCGCGCGCCCGCAGCTGAGTGCGTGCGGCGCGGGGGCTGTCGGCGTCGATCAGGCCCCGTTCGACCTTGCCGATCGCGTCCGACGCTTCGTATCGATAGGACGGCATGGTCAGGCGTCCCGCGTCACACGGATCACTTCTTCAGGCGAGGTCACCCCTGACCGGATCCAGCGTTCGCCGTCCTGCCGCATGTTCAGCATGCCATCGGCGGCCGCGGCCTGGCGCATGTCTTCTTCGCTCGTGCCTTCGTGGATCAGGCGGCGCTGCGTCTCGTCGATGGTGAACAGTTCATGGATGCCGGTGCGGCCGCTGTAACCGGTATGGCTGCACGCCGGGCACCCGACCGGCCGGTACACGGTCCGTCCATCGGGTTCGATGCTGGCTTCCTTGCATTCCTGGCACAGCCGCCGCACCAGACGCTGCGCCACCACGCCCAGCAAGGACGACGACAGCAGGAAAGGTTCGACGCCCATGTCGGTCAGCCGCGTCACGGCCGAAACGGAATCGTTGGTGTGCAGCGTGGCCAGCACCAGGTGACCCGTCAGCGAGGCCTGCACGGCGATCTGCGCGGTTTCCAGGTCGCGGATTTCACCAATCATGATCACGTCCGGGTCCTGCCGCAGGATCGCGCGCAGGGCCATGGCAAAGCTCATGTTGATCTTGGCGTTGACCTGGGTCTGGCTGATGCCGGGCAGGTCGTATTCGATCGGGTCTTCCACCGTCAGGATGTTGGTGGTGCTGGCATCCAGCCGCGCCAGCGCCGCGTACAGCGTGGTGGTCTTGCCGCTGCCGGTCGGGCCCGTAACCAGCACGATGCCGTGCGGCTGGCGGATCAACCGGTCGATCTGTTTGAGCAGCGTCGCGTCCATGCCCAGGCGCGACAGTTCCAGCCGGCCTGCTTCCTTGTCCAGCAGACGCAGCACGGCGCGTTCGCCATGGCCGGTCGGCAGGGTGGACACCCGCACGTCGATCGGCCGGCCGCCCACCCGCAGCGCGATCCGGCCGTCTTGCGGCAGACGCTTTTCCGAAATGTCCAGATTGGCCATGATCTTGATCCGCGAGATCAGGGCGGCGTGTAGCGCCTTGCGCGGGCTGACCACGTCGCGCAGCGTGCCGTCCACGCGATAGCGCACCACCGAATGCGTCTCGAACGCTTCAATGTGGATATCGCTGGCGCCGTCGCGCGCGGCCTGCGTGAACAAGGCATTGATCATGCGGATCACCGGGGCATCGTCCTGCGTTTCCAGCAGGTCTTCGATTTCCGGGATCTCCTGCATCAGCCGCGCCAGATCGATCTCGTTTTCGGCCGCGCCCACCACCGACGCCGCGTCGCCCGTGTCGGCGTACGACGCCGCCAGCTTGGTTTCCAGCTCGGCATCGGGCACCCGCTGGATGCGCAGCGCGCCGTGCCGGCGCTGCACTTCGGCAATCGCCCAGGCGGGTGTGCGCGGACTGACCGTCAACGTCGTCCCATCCGGCCGGATGTTCAGCAGCGCCCGTTGCGCGCGGGCCCAGGTGTAGGGCAGGGGATTCATGGTCGGGTCACGATCTCGGCGGAGTAGCCCAGCTGGCGCAGGGTCGACAGCGTGGTATCCAGGGTCAGCATATCGCGGGCGACGCGCGAACGAACGTACCAGACCTGGCCTTCGCCTTGTTCGACGTAGGCGTTGAAGCCGGCATCGGACACGCGGCGCGCGGTCAGTTGCGCATCGTTTTCGGTCGGGGTGGCGGCAATCTGCAGCACCGTGGTCGGGCCTTCGGCAAAGGTCGCGGAAATGTCGCGCGGGATGGTGGTCGGCACCATGCCTCGTGAATTGGCGCGCGGCAGCGGATCGCCCTCGCCCGGCACGCGCGGCGGCAGTTCCGAGCCCTTGATGTCCGGCAGCAGCCAGTGTTCGCCCGGCTGCACCTGCGCCTGGGTGGCGCGCATGTACTCGTAGCGGTCGATCAGCAGGTTGGAATTGGGCGTGCCTTCGCGCACCACGTACGGGCGCAGGAACACCATCAGGTTGGTCTTGGCGCGGCGGCGGCTGTCATAGCGGAACAGGCCGCCAATGTAGGGAATGTCGCCCAGGCCCGGCACCTTTTCGACCGCGCCGGTCACCGAATCCTGCACCAGACCGCCGATCACGATGATCTGGCCGTCGTCCACCAGCACGTTCGATTCGATCGCGCGCTTGTTGGTGATGATGCCTGCCGTGTTGGTGGCCGAATCGACGCTGCTGACCTCTTGATAGATCTGCATCTTGACCGTGCCGCCTTCGGACACCTGCGGCTTGACCTTGAGCGTCAGGCCCACGTCCTTGCGTTCGATGGTCTGGAAGGGGCTGGCCGTGGTGCCGCCCGTGCCGGTCTGCGCGTACGAACCGGTAATGAAGGGCACGTTCTGGCCCACGATGATGCTGGCGATTTCGTTATCCAGCGTCAGCAGGTTCGGCGTCGACAGGATGTTGGTGCCCGACTTGCTTTCCAGGGCGCGGGCCAGGAAGCCCAGGTTGGTGACCGTGCCGACACCAGGAATGCTCACCGACCCGTTGGTGATGCCGATGCTCAGGCCGTTGCCCAGCGACGCCGGATTGGCCGCGACGCCCAGCAGGTTGGTGCCCGCGCCGCCAAAAGCCGTGCCGCCAAAGGCGCCGGTGCCGCTCGATGTGGAACTGAGGTTGCCCGCGCCGCTGAGCCACTGGATGCCGAATTCGGCTGCGGTGCTGGCGGTCACTTCCACGATCAGGCTTTCGACGAAGATCTGCGCGCGCCGAACGTCCAGCATGTCGACGATTTCGCGCAGGCTGCGGTACAGCGGTTCGGGCGCCGTGATGATGAGCGTGTTGGTGGTGGCGTCGGCCTGGACCGTGGCGCCGCCGCCGCTGAAGGTGGTGCCCGTTGCGGTGCCGGTCCCGGTGCCGCCAAAGCCGCCCGTGGTGCCGCCCAACGCCGAGCCCACGCCGCCGGTGGTGCTGGCGCCGCCCAGCGCGCTGCTGCCCAGCGCGCCTGACGTATTGCCCGTGCCGCCAAAGCCGCCGGTGGTGTTGGCGCTGGTGCCGCCGAAGCTGGTGCCGCCCAGCAGATTGCCGCTGTTGCTGCCGCCAAAGCCGCCGCTGCCGCCGGACTGGCCGGTCAACACGCCGCGCAGCACCTCGGCCAGTTTCACGGCCTCAGCGTTGCGCAGGTAGACGACGTGCATGTTGGTCGCGCGGGACGACGGATTGTCCAGCTTGGCGATCAGGTCGCGCGCCAGCCGGGTCCGCGCCGGACTGCTGGCGCGGATCAGCACGCTGTTGGTGCGCGGATCGGCAATCGCGGTCACGCGATTGGTCGCTTCGCCGCTCGCACCCGGGTCCATCAGGCGGGTGACCAGCGCGGCCACGTCGGTGGCAATGCCGTTCTTGATCTCGATCATGTCGGTCGCCACCGACGACTGCGTATCCACACTGGCGATGATGTCGGCGATACGGCGCAGGTTGTCCGCGTAGTCGGTGATCACCAGCGTGTTGTTGCCGGGGTAGGCGTTGATCGGGTTGTTGGGCGCGATCATCGGACGCAGCACGGGCACCAGATTGGTCGCGCTTTCATAGTTCAGCTTGAACACCCGGGTCACCAGCTGGTCGCCCCGGCCACCACTGGTCACCGCGCCGCCTTGCAGCTTGGCGTCGGCTTCGGGCACGACCTTGCTGATGCCATCGGCTTCCACCACCGCAAAGCCCTGCATGCGCAGGGCGCCCAGCAGCATGCGGTAAGCCGTATCGCGATTGACCGGTGTTTCCGACACCAGGGTCAGCTGACCCTTCACGCGCGGATCGACCAGGAAATTCTTGCCGGTGAACTGACCCAGCGCGCGCACTACGGCGTCGAGCTCGGTGTTGACGAAATTCAGGACGACGCCGCCATCGGGCGCCGTGGCGCGCGCAACCTGCGCGACCGCGGTAGCCGGTGGAAGCGCCAGCGTCAGCAACGCGGCCGACATCGCCGCGACGATCGCCCGGGTAGCCAGGGTGCGCGGCGACGACCGGTAGGTGGACGTCTGGAGGAAAGAGGTGGGCATGATGTTATCGGCCAACTTGCAGGAGTGAATCGTCGCCGGTGCGGCGGCCCAGCGCGGACAAGGTGCTGTCGAGCGCCGCACGGACTTCAGGAGTGGAATTCGGCGCGGGTCGGGCCACGCCGTTGAATTGGACGCCGCCCCGCTGGGCCCAGCGTCCGGTGCCTTCGACCATCAGGGGTCCTTCCAGGGTCGAGACGGCAAACACGATGGCGTCGCCGGCATCCCCGGTCAGGCGGACCTGATAGCGGCCGATCGGGCGCAGCATGGACAGCACGGTCGATGCGTCTTTCCATTCGACCGTCAGCAGCTCGCCCACGGGCACGCTGCCGTTCAGGCGCATGGCGGGCCAGCGCAGCGACAGGTCGCCGCCCGGCTTCAGGGTGTTGAACGGCGCGCCCAGCTGCGCCAGCGTGCTGGCCGGCAGGCGCAGCGTGCGAGCCGACAGGATCACGCCCCGCGTTTCCAGACGCAAGGTCATCGGGCCGTCCAGCCACAGGTGGGACAGCACCAGGTGCGGTCCCCCGTCAAAGGCCAGGCGCCAGTTCAAGGGCGTGGGCAGGGTGCTGCGGGCTTCGGGCGGGCCGATCGCCATCAGCGCCGACCCGTTCCATACCGTGCCCGACGCATCGACAATGGCCAGCGGCCAGGTATCGGGCAGGGCGCGGATTAACCAGCGGGCAGGCAGGACGGCAAGAGCGGACACGACGGCAATCGCGACACAGATCAGGACTTTCGGAATCGTGCGCATCAACGTCCCTGGCTCGCGGGGGTGGTCGCCCCCGGAGTCGTATTCGCCACGAACAGCATCAGGCCTGACACCTTGCCGACCAGCAGGCGTCCGTTTTCATCTTTCGGCCGTTCCAGCTCGGCCTGCACCAGCCGCAGACGGGTCTGCGCGGGCACGGCGGCCAGCCATTGCATCAGGGCGGTCGCCGACACCTTGTCGACACTGACCTGCAGCCCCGCGTCGGACGTGGGCTGGTCGGCAGGCGGCGCAATGTCTTCTAGCGTGCCCGCAATCCCTGCCTGGCGCAGGCTGTCGGCCAAGGCCTGCCGCGTTTCCGCCGGCGTCATCCTGCCGCCCGATGCACGCTGCAGGCTGCGCGCTTCCAGTGTGAGCGCGTCCACCGTGGCGGCCTGCGTGCGCAACAGGGGCAATTGGACCTGCAGACGGCGATACGTGGTCCACGCCGGTTCGATCAGCACCAGGAAGACCAGGGCCAGACCGACTACCGTGCCGCAGATCGCCAGCAGACGGCGTTCGCGCGGCGCCAGCCGGGCCCAGCGGCGAGACAGGCCTTCGGTGCGCTTGCGCAGCGCGGGCGCCACGCGGGCATTCATGCGTTCGTTCAGCCGCGCGTTCATCGTGTCACCCCGCCGCGAACCGTCACGCCCGCGCCACCCGCGGCGTCATTCGATCCCGCCGACGCCAGCCGGAACCGCCACATGCCTTCGACCCGATCCACGTTCAGGCCCAGGGCCTGCGCGCGTTGCAGCACGGCCGGGTCGATGCCTGCCGTCTGCGCCGTGGGCGCATTGCGGCCAGTGGCCGGCGAAGGCGTGCGTTGCAGGCTCAGGCGGCGCGGCGGCGCACCGGCGCCCGGCGTGGAGCCCGTCACGGCCGCGGGACCGACCATGCCGATGCCGTCGTCAACCAGTTTCAGGCGCAGTTCCGCGTCGGCATAGGACACCGCCGTCAGGTTGCTGGCGGCCTGCGGCAACGCGTCGGCCGCGGCCAGCGACATCGGCAGGAAGTCGGAACTGCCGAATTTGCCATCGGCTGTGCGCAGAGCGTCGCGGCGCTGCTCGGCCTGCTTGAGCGGATCCACGATCACGGGCAGGTCCGGAAACGCGGCTTTGACCTGGGCCACCATCCGCTGGCGCAGCGCCTGCTCTTCCCGGCTCAGTTGCCAGGCGTGAATGTTCAGCCCCAGCAGCCAGACCGCCGCCGCCGCGGCCGTCCAGATCAGCGGCTTGCGCCAGCGCGAGCGTCCGGCATGGCGCGGCTGCAGGTCGGCCAGGGCCAGCGACCACGAAGGCGCCACGCCCGACCAGCGCGCTTCAGCCGCCAACGTCCGCGATTCGACCGCTTCCGGCGTCACCCAGCCGATGGGCGCGGGCGGCACCCACCCCACCGACGCCGGCATGGCGGGTTCCATGGCCAGCAGCAAGGCCGCCGCTGCCGGCTCCACGCCATCTTGCGGCGTCAGGGTGTCGACCGCCCAGCAATAGCCCGATTCCGGCCCGCTGCGCACGATCAGATAGCCATCGCGCACGGCAGCGGTCCAGCCGTTGTCGGTCTGCGCCAGCGCCAGCGGGGCCGGCAGCAGCGCGTCGGCCGACAGGCCCACGTCGGCCAGCACGGCCAGCGCGCGCGCCAAGTGCTCGCGCGGGCCCCATGCCACCGCCACGGTGCCGTCGGCATGCCGGGCGCCATGGGCCACCGCCAGCGTCTCGATCTCGCCCAGCAGCATCGGTTCGACCGCGCCCGCCACGGCCGCGCCCATCCGGTGCGGTGGCAAGGGAGGCACCGTGACCGTGGTGACGATGGTGTCGCCCGGATGCAAAATGGCCTCGACCCGATCGCCAGGCACGGTGCCCGCGATCTCGGACAGGGACATCTCACCCGTGCGCAGCACGGTGTGCTGGCGGTCAAGCAGCGCAAACTCGATCAGCGAGCCGGGCGTGAGCGCCTGCAGCGTCGGTAGCTCCAGTCGCAATATGGTCTTCAATTCGTTTCCCTTTTCCACACCACGCTGGGAGTGGTGGCGTTCTCGCGCGAAATGAGCGCTTGCATTGTGACCGCTGCACGCTCCAGCGTCACGGTTCCGTTGACGGAAAACCACTTGCTGACCGTCACGATCTGCGTATCGGTCAGCTGAATGTCCGGATTGGCCAGACGGTTGCCGAAGTCGGCACGATCATTGAAATAGGCGCCGGCGTTGCGGCGTTCGGTCAGCGCGCGGGCCTGCGACAGCGACAGCCCGGGCACCGCGGCGGCCAGGACTTCCGCGCTGGCGGTATTGGCGTTCACGGCAGTGATCCCGGGCAGCACGGTCACGAAGGGCCGCAGCTTGTCGATGACGGCGTCGTCCACATCGGTCAGGCCGCGCAGATCGTCCACGCCGCGGATCATGGGCGCCGTCGGGCCCTGGCCGGCGCTGTCCGATCCGGACGACAGACTGCCGGTAGAACCGCCCGCGCCCGCAAGCGAACCGGCGCCGTCGGCGCCCGACTCGCCGCCGCGGCTGGGCGATGACTGTGCGCTGGCCACCCGCAGCGCCACTTGCGGCGCAAGCGACCCCGGCAGGCCAAGGATCGCGCACAGCCTTTGGAAGGCCGCGACCTCGACCGGTTGCGGAATCCCCGCGCTGGCCAAGTTGCGCAGGTTGAATTTGCCCTGTTCGTCCTCGATCCGGCCCGAAAACACGGCAATACGATCGTCCCCCGGGCGCTGGATCCGGGTGTCTTCCACCGGCGTCGCCCATAGCGTATCGAGCCGCGTCGTGCTGTTGCGCCGCGCGTCGTCGCGCAGCACCAGCCGCGCCCAGTCCAGCCCGCCCTGCAACAGCCACCGCGCCTGGATCCGCGCCTGTTCGTTTTCCACCGCGCGCACCGACGCGGCCTGCCGCTGGAACAGCCCGGTAATCAGCAGCGCCACGGCGGTGACGATCAGCAGCGCGCTGATCACCGCCATGCCGCGTTGGTGGCGGCGGCACGCGGAAAAGACACGGCGTTCTGCTGCGCCGGCCGCCGGGCTGGCGGACGTACGCTGCATGTGTGGCCGGCCCCTGGTGGGACGCGGCATCGCTGTCGGCATGCTCGTCATTCCAGGATCACCACGCGGGCGTACCGCTCGCGGCCGTCGGCGGGCAGCCGTTGCACCGACAATTCCAGCCCCGTGAAGGGCGTTCCCGTGGTCGGAAAGGGCGTCGTCACCCACCCATTGCCCGGCAGCCAGCCGCGCACGGTAAAGCGGTACACGCCGGTCAGGATCACGGCGGCCGGGCCCACGGGCGGCAGCGGATACCGCCGCGCCGACGCGCCCACGGCTCGTCGCAGCACCGTGCCGTCCTGGAACCACACCACCCGCTGCCACGCGCCCGGATTGGCGGCGTCGCTGCGGATCATTTCCACTCGCGCCGGGCCGTCCGGTTGCCCCGACGTCGTCACCAGAATGCTTTGCGGCAGCAGCGAAGGCGGCACGCCGGCGATGGCGGTCGTGCCAGTGCCAGTGCCGGTGCCGGTACCCGTGCTCGTCCCGGACGCGCCGGTCGAGGTGCCGGTCGTGACGCCTCCGCTCGTCGCGGTGTTCGTGCCGGTTCCGGTCCCGGTCGCCGTGCCACCGCCCGTTGCCACGTTCAAGCCATTGACCCCGGTCCCGAGCAAGGCATCCGGCGCCCGCAGGGCCACGTCACGTTCGAACTGCCCGAGCATCCGGATCACCGTATCGTTTTCATCGGCGTCATCGGTCAGCCGGCGCTGCTGGGAACTGACGTTTTCCAGCCCGCGCCACGCAATGATGCTGACCAGCGCCATCAAGGTAATGGCCACCAGCACTTCGATCAGGGTGAAACCACTTTGCCGCGCGGTCATGGCAGGGCCGTCAGAAAACCGTTGATCTGCGCCAACGTCTCGGTCGGCACGCCTTCCGGGTGCACCCGCACCGTCACTTGCCGGATATTGGTGTTATCCGAATTCGTGAAGATGCTTTCGCATTGCATCAGCAGCCGGCCCTGCCGACAGGCGTTCACCTGCCGCCCCGGCGATGGCATCAGCCGCGCCAGCCGCAATTCGGCCATCTGGTTTTCGGCCGCGACCAGCGCCAGCGACTTGGTCCGCAGCGCCGCATTGTTCTGTGCGATCACGCCAATCGCTCGCACCGATGCGGCCAGCGCCACCGCCACGATCGCCAGCGCCACCAGCACTTCGATCAGCGTGAACCCGGACTCATTGGACCGCATACCGTCCCGCCTCGTCGCGCACGATGGTGACCGTGGCATCCAGGTTCTGCAGCCGCACGATCATAGGGGGCGCGATCCATTCCGACGTGAACACCGGCGCGCCTTCGGGCAGCACCGACACCTTCACGGGCCCGTCCCGCCAGGGCCGGGGGCGCAGCAGGTCATCCCGCGGAAACACGTCCAGTTGGGTACTGGACAGCGCCGTGGGCGTGGCGCGGCCCGGGGCATAGACCCGCGCCCGTCGCATGAAGCGGTAGCCGGCGTCGTCCGCCTGCCAGGTAATCTGCCGGCCGTCGGCCCGCACTTCGCCCTGCGCCACCGCAAACAGCTGCGCCAGCCGTTGCGCGTCTTCCTTCAACACCGCCCGCCGATCCGGAAACGCCTTGACGCCGATCGCGGCCGCGGCGATGCCGATGACGACGATCACCACCATCAATTCGATCAGCGTGAAACCGGCCGCCCGGCGGCGCGAGCGCCGCGGGGAGGGGAAGGGCGTAGACGAGTCACAGCAGGCGGTCAGAGGTCCCAGGAACCCACGTCGGTATTGGCATTGTCGCCACCGGGCTGGCCGTCGGCCCCCAGCGAAAACACATCGATGTCACCCCGCACGCCGGGGTTCAGGTATTGATAGGCATTGCCCCAGGGGTCCGCGGGCAGGCGATCCAGATACTGCTTCCAGTTGGGCGGCACCTGGCCGGTGGCCGGCCGTTCGACCAGCGCGCGCAGGCCCTGTTCGGTAGTGGGATAGCGGCCGTTGTCCAGCCGATACAGTTTGAGCGCCTGCATGATGCCGGACACATCCTGCTTGGCGGCCACGGCGCGGGCCTGGTCGGGGCGGTCCAGCACACGCGGCACGACCAGCGCGGCAAGAATGCCCATGATGACGACCACCACCATGATTTCGATCAGCGTGAAACCCTGCTGGCGGCGGGACTGGGGACGGCTCTTGATCACAGCGTAAACTCCAAAGGCGCGAAAGGCATCATCTATTATCGCTGCTTTATATGACATTTCATGACAGGGTATTCCTGTCACATTCAGGCCCCAACATTGAGGGTTTTCTGCGACACGGACCGCTCCGTGCGCACGCCGGAGCCACGCTGCCATGCCGTTGACCACCCCGCGTTATCTTCCCCGTCTGGTGCAGCGCGCCGCCGTCGTGGCGCTGGCCGCCGGCATCGGCGTCTGGGGGGCCATTCTCTTTGCCCCGTCGCCCCCACCCGCGCCGCCCACCGCCGCCGCCAGCACCACGCTTGCCACGGATACGCAACCCGTGTCGCGCTGGTTCGGCACAGGCAGCGGCGCCAAGATCCAGGTCGTGGTCGCCGGATTGATCTCGGCCGGCCCGCGCGGCTCGGCCGTCCTGGCCATCGACGGCCGCCCGGCCCGCGCCTATGCGGTCGGCAACGACCTGGCCGAAGGCGTCACGCTGGCCGAAGTCGGCCGCAGCGGGGTGGTGCTGAACCAGGGCGGCGAGCGCGTCGAGGTGCGCGCGGCCACCTTGCCGCCGCTGGGCGAAACCATCCGCACGGTGCCCCTGGTGCGCTGATCACATTCTTTCTGCCACGCGAGTTGACTTCTGAAAATCACTGCTGCATAATCTCAGGCTCCCTGACGGAGGGGTGCCCGAGTGGTTAAAGGGGGCAGACTGTAAATCTGTTGGCCTTGCGCCTACATTGGTTCGAATCCAATCTCCTCCACCAGTCCTTTTTGGCTGGACGTCATGGTAGATGCGCAAATGAATGCGCATGCATGGTAGATGTGCATAGCAAATGCGCGTGCAACCAATGCGCATGCAAGTGCGTTGTGAAAGCAGTGAAGAAGTGAAGTACGGCGAAGTGCAGATGGCGAAGTGCAGATGGCGAAGTGCAGGTTGAGAAGTGCCAGTGGTAACTAGGCAGGCGGGTGTAGCTCAATGGTAGAGCAGAAGCCTTCCAAGCTTACGACGAGGGTTCGATTCCCTTCACCCGCTCCAGTACCCGCTGCGCGCAACACGCAGCATCGCAAATCGTAGTACCCCGAATTCGCAGTATCCAGAATTCGCCCACTTGGCTCAGTGGTAGAGCACTCCCTTGGTAAGGGAGAGGTCACGCGTTCGATCCGCGTAGTGGGCACCAGTATCACATTGGGCATCGCGTCCCTTCCAGTTCCATTCCAGTAGTAGCAGGCATCCAGGCGGGAGTCAGCCATGGCAAAAAGCAAGTTTGAACGTACCAAGCCGCACGTCAACGTTGGCACCATCGGTCACGTCGACCATGGCAAGACCACGCTGACGGCAGCGATCACCACCGTGCTGTCGAAGGCATTTGGCGGCGAAGCCAAGGCCTACGACCAGATCGACGCGGCGCCTGAAGAAAAAGCGCGCGGCATCACGATCAACACGGCGCACGTCGAGTACGAAACCGCAACGCGTCACTACGCACACGTTGACTGCCCGGGCCACGCCGACTACGTCAAGAACATGATCACGGGCGCTGCCCAGATGGACGGCGCAATCCTGGTGTGCTCGGCCGCTGACGGCCCAATGCCCCAGACGCGTGAACACATCCTGCTAGCTCGCCAGGTGGGCGTGCCTTACATCGTCGTGTTCCTGAACAAGTGCGACATGGTCGACGACGCCGAGCTGCTCGAGCTGGTCGAAATGGAAGTGCGCGAACTGCTGAGCAAGTACGACTTCCCGGGCGACGACACCCCGATCGTCAAGGGTTCGGCCAAGCTGGCGCTGGAAGGCGACAAGGGTGAACTGGGCGAGCAAGCCATCAACGCGCTGGCCGCCGCACTGGATTCGTACATCCCGACGCCTGAGCGCGCCGTGGACGGCGCCTTCCTGATGCCTGTGGAAGACGTGTTCTCGATCTCGGGCCGCGGCACTGTCGTGACCGGTCGTATCGAGCGCGGCATCGTCAAGGTCGGCGAAGAAATCGAAATCGTCGGTATCAAGGACACGGTCAAGACCACTTGCACGGGCGTGGAAATGTTCCGCAAGCTGCTCGACCAGGGTCAGGCTGGCGACAACGTCGGTATCCTGCTGCGCGGCACCAAGCGCGAAGACGTGGAACGCGGCCAAGTGCTGTGCAAGCCCGGTTCGATCAAGCCGCACACCGACTTCACGGCCGAAGTGTACGTGCTGTCGAAGGAAGAGGGCGGTCGTCACACCCCGTTCTTCAACGGCTATCGTCCCCAGTTCTACTTCCGTACGACGGACGTGACCGGCTCGATCGAACTGCCGCAAGACAAGGAAATGGTTCTGCCAGGCGACAACGTGTCGATCACGGTCAAGCTGCTGGCCCCCATCGCCATGGAAGAAGGTCTGCGCTTCGCCATCCGTGAAGGCGGTCGTACCGTCGGCGCCGGTGTGGTTGCCACGATTCTGAAGTAATATGCTGGGTTGCAAGGAGCGGAAACGCTTTTTGCAACGGCTGCCTTGCCGGACAAGAATGCAGACGACGGGCCAAAAGCCGGTCTGAAAGCTTCCTAGAAAGTCCGAAAGCCGCAGTCAGGCGAAGCCGCCAAATCTTCGTCGGTAGGTTAAAAACGAGCGTCATCCCCGGATGGCGCTTGAGACTTTAGGGGAATAGCTCAATTGGCAGAGCGTTGGTCTCCAAAACCAAAGGTTGTGGGTTCGATTCCCTCTTCCCCTGCCACTTTCTCCCGGAGCTCGCGGGTTCTATGTCCGAGCTTCGGTCTGAAGCTTGCATGGCGCCGCAAGAGCCGGGTTGTCTTTGCAAGCACAGCCGCCTTCAGTCCTGCTGAAGCGGCCCGGACGAACAGATGTCGAATCCAAACGTCGAAACCGTAACGAGTTCCACCGATCGTGTCAAAGTGGGCCTGGCCATTGCCGCCTTCGTGGCCGGACTGGTGGGCTTTTACGCCTTGTCGTCGAGCCCTACCATTGCCCGCGTTGGCGTCGTCATTGCCGGCCTGGTCGTTGCTCTGGTGATCGCGTGGTTCAGCGAACCCGGCCGCCGGGTCATCGCATTTGCACAAGACTCCTACCAGGAGACCCGCAAGGTCGTCTGGCCTAACCGCAAGGAAACCATCCAGACCACCGGCGCCGTGTTCGCGTTCGTGGTGATCATGGCGGTTTTTCTGTGGCTGACTGACAAATCGATCGAATGGGTGCTGTACGACCTGCTTCTCGGTTGGAAATAAAACGGCGGAATGAAGCGATGAGCAAGCGTTGGTACGTCGTTCATGTCTACTCTGGCATGGAAAAAAGCGTTCAAAAGGCGCTGATGGAACGTGTGGAGCGCGCCGGTCTGGAAACCTCTTTTGGTCAGATCCTGGTCCCCACCGAAGAAGTGATCGAAGTCAAGGGTGGCAGCAAGTCCGTGACCGAACGGCGCTTTTTCCCGGGCTATGTCTTCGTCGAGATGGATCTGACCGACGAAACGTGGCACCTGGTGAAGAACACCAACAAGGTCACGGGGTTCATTGGCGGTTCGGGCAACCGGCCCACGCCGATCTCCCAGAAAGAAGTCGACGACATGCTGTCGCAAATGCAGGAAGGCGTGGAAAAGCCACGGCCCAAGGTCCTGTTCGAAGTGGGCGAAATGGTCCGCATCAAGGAAGGTCCGTTTGCGGACTTCAACGGCAACGTCGAAGACGTCAACTACGAAAAGAGCAAGCTGCGCGTGTCCGTGACCATTTTCGGTCGCTCGACCCCGGTGGAACTCGATTTCAGTCAGGTCGAAAAGTCCTGATTCTCGGATGTATGACCGGATGACGCGCTGCGGCCAGCGTCATCCGGGTTTCGGCGTCTGCGATGCCGAAAATCCCGGCCGGCAACCTCGGGGAGCCCTGTCACAGGGCGATTGAACCCGAAAGGAGCACACCATGGCGAAGAAAATCGTCGGCTTCATCAAGCTGCAAGTTCCAGCTGGTAAAGCCAACCCATCCCCCTATCGGTCCTGCGCTGGGTCAGCGCGGTCTGAACATCATGGAATTCTGCAAGGCGTTCAACGCCAAGACGCAAGGCATGGAGCCTGGTCTGCCGATTCCCGTGGTGATCACCGCTTTTGCCGACAAGAGCTTCACGTTCGTGATGAAGTCGCCTCCAGCGACCATCCTGATCAAGAAGGCTGCCGGCATCCAGAAGGGCTCGCCCACGCCGCACACCAGCAAGGTGGGCACGCTGACGCGCGCGCAAGTCGAAGAAATCGTCAAGACCAAGCAACCCGATCTGACTGCGGCCGACCTGGACGCAGCGGTTCGTACGATCGCTGGTAGCGCCCGCAGCATGGGCATCACGGTAGAGGGTCTGTAATCATGGCACGTCTGTCGAAACGCATTACCGCGGTCCGCGCAAAGATCGACCGCACCAAGCTGTACCCCGTCGCCGAAGCGCTCGCGCTGGTGAAGGACACCGCCACCGCCAAGTTCGATGAATCCATCGACCTGGCCGTGCAGCTCGGCATCGACGCCAAGAAGTCCGACCAGCTGGTTCGTGGCTCCGTCGTCCTGCCCGCCGGTACCGGCAAGAGCGTGCGCGTGGCCGTGTTTGCCCAAGGCGACAAGGCCGAGCAGGCGAAAGCCGCCGGCGCCGACATCGTCGGCATGGAAGACCTGGCCGAGCAGATCAAGGCCGGTCAGATGGACTTCGACATCGTCATCGCGTCGCCTGACACGATGCGCGTCGTCGGTGCCCTGGGTCAGATCCTGGGTCCCCGTGGCCTGATGCCGAACCCGAAGGTCGGTACCGTGACGCCCGACGTCGCGACCGCCGTCAAGAACGCCAAGGCCGGTCAGGTCCAGTACCGTACCGACAAGGCAGGCATCATCCACGCCACGATCGGCCGTGCATCGTTCAACGTCGAACAGCTCCAGTCCAACCTGGTCGCACTGGTCGATGCCCTGAACAAGGCCCGTCCGGCGTCGGCCAAGGGCGTTTACCTGCGCAAGCTGGCCGTGTCGTCCACCATGGGCGGCGGCGTTCGCGTCGACCAGGCGTCGCTGACGGCCTGATAGGCGTCCGGCGTGGAACGCGTGGGAAACCGCGCGCCACGCCCTGCAGTATCCGTAGTACCAAACTTTGGGCTGCACCCCGCGGCCGGTTCGCCGGAACAAGGGTGTTGCTGTCAAAGACCGCGGGAGAGAAACGAGGGTGCCGCCTGCTCAGGCAGGAGGCCGATCCGCAGATCTTAAAACCGTTGGCGAATCCTGTTGCAACGCCCAGTGCGCCAAGAACAGGCCAAGCAGCGGATCCAGCGTAGACGGCGGTCCCAGGAAGAATTCTTATCCAAAGAACTCGACCAGGTTCGCCGCGTTCGGTTGACGCAACGGGATTTCCCCAAGCGTCTTTTGATGGAGTGTTCGACCGTGAGTCTCAATCGTAAAGAGAAAACGGTGGTCATCGAAGAGATCTCGGTAGAAGTTGCCAAGGCTCAATCGATCATCATCGCAGAGTACCGGGGTCTGGACGTCGCTGCCGTCACCGTACTGCGCAAGAAAGCACGTGAGTCGGGTGTTTACCTGCGTGTTCTGAAGAACACGCTGGCCATTCGCGCCATCGCGGGCACCCCTTTCGAGGGTCTGTCCAAGCAACTGAGCGGTCCGCTGATCTATGCAGTGAGCGCCGACCCAGTGGCTGCAGCAAAAGTACTGGCTGACTTTGCCAAAACCAATGACAAGCTCGTTCTGAAGGCCGGCTCGCTCCCGGGCAGCCAGATGGACGTAGAAGGCATCAAGGCCCTGGCCTCCCTGCCTTCGCGCGAAGAATTGCTGGCAAAACTGCTCGGCACGATGCAAGCCCCGATCGCAACGTTTGTGCGTACGCTCAACGAAGTTCCGTCCAAGTTCGTGCGCGGCCTTGCCGCCGTACGCGACAAGCAGGCAGAAGCGGCATAAGCCGGCCTGCAAGGACTTCGTTAGACAAAAGCGACTACCGCACCTGGTATCAAACTATTTGGAAATCTAAAGAAAATGGCACTGAACAAAGCAGAAATCATTGAAGCTATCGCTGGCCTGACCGTTCTGGAACTGTCGGAACTGATCAAGGATCTGGAAGAAAAGTTCGGCGTGTCGGCAGCTGCTGTTGCAGCCCCGGCCGCTGCTGGCGGCGGCGCTGCTGCTGCGGCACCTGCTGAAGAGCAGACCGAATTCAACGTCATCCTGGCCGAAGTCGGCGCCAACAAGGTCAACGTCATCAAGGCAGTTCGCGAGCTGACCGGCCTGGGCCTGAAGGAAGCCAAGGACGTCGTTGACGGCGCCCCGAAGGCAGTGAAGGAAGGCGTGTCGAAGGCTGACGCCGAAGCCGCCAAGAAGAAGCTCGAAGAAGCTGGTGCAAAGGCCGATATCAAGTAATTTCGGTTCTGCATGCACCCGGGGGTCCGTCAAAACGACCTCCGGGTTTTTGCGTTCTGAAAGGGGTGTTTTCTTGACCCCTTATCAGGGGAATTACTCGGACTTTCCGGTGTCATAGAAAGCCCGATGTAACGGATTTCCGGTGCGCAGGTGGCCCAGGCCGCCGCCTTCGAACCCGAAACCCGTGCCGGATACCTTCCGGTTGAAGGGACGCCAGCCAGGCTGCTGGACGTTCTGCCCAGATTTCGAAGTCGTATTTTAGGACCGCCGCCCGCGGTTCACGCAACCTGAGTCGGAGTGCTCATGCCCTACTCGTTCACCGAAAAGAAGCGCATCCGCAAAAGCTTCGCCAAGCGCGAGGACGTCCAAAGCGTCCCGTATCTGCTGGCTACCCAGCTTGAATCGTACCTGACCTTTCTGCAAGAAGAGACCGCTCCTCTGCGTCGGAAGGATGAGGGCCTCCAAGCCGCGTTCACCTCGATATTCCCCATCGTCAGCCACAACCAGATGGCCCGGCTGGAATTTGTCAGCTATGTGCTTGGCGAACCCGCCTTCGACGTTCGGGAATGCCAACAACGGGGCCTGACCTTCGCATCGCCCCTGCGCGCCAAGGTGCGCCTGGTGCTGCTCGACCGCGAGGCCAGCAAGCCCACCGTGAAGGAAGTGAAGGAACAGGAAGTCTACATGGGCGAGATTCCGCTCATGACGACGACGGGTTCGTTCGTGATCAACGGCACGGAACGGGTCATCGTTTCGCAGCTGCACCGCTCGCCGGGCGTGTTCTTCGAGCACGACCGCGGCAAGACCCACAGCTCCGGCAAGTTGCTGTTCTCGGCCCGCGTGATTCCTTACCGCGGTTCGTGGCTCGACTTCGAATTCGACCCGAAGGACATCCTGTTCTTCCGCGTCGACCGCCGTCGCAAGATGCCCGTGACGATCCTGCTCAAGGCGATCGGCATGACCCCCGAGACCATCCTCGAGCACTTCTTCAGCTTCGACACGTTCGAGCTGCAGAGCGAAGGTGGCCTGATGGAGTTCGTGCCTGAGCGCTGGAAGGGTGAAGTCGCGCGTTTCGACATCAACGACAAGCTGGGCAAGACGCTGGTCGCGAAAGACAAGCGCATCAACGCCAAGAACATCCGTGACCTGGTTTCCGCCGGTACGGAACGCATCTCCGTGCCCGAAGATTTCCTGCTGGGCCGCTCGCTGGCGAAGAACGCCGTCGATCCAGAAACCGGCGAAATCGTCGCCAGCGCGAACGATGAGCTGACCGAAACGCTGCTCGACAAGCTGCGCAACCACAACGTCCGCACGATCGAGACGCTGTACACGAACGACCTGGACCAGGGTCCGTACATTTCGCAGACGCTGAACGTCGACGAAACGACCGACCAGACCGCCGCGCGCGTGGCGATCTACCGCATGATGCGTCCTGGCGAGCCGCCAACCGAAGACGCCGTCGAGGCACTGTTCCATCGTCTGTTCTTCAACGAAGAGACGTACGATCTGTCGCGCGTGGGCCGCATGAAGGTCAACAGCCGTCTGGGCCGTGGCAACGAAATCACCGGCACCATGACGCTGACGAACCAGGACATTCTTGACACGATCAAGATCCTGGTCGAACTGCGTAACGGCCGTGGCGAGATCGATGACATCGATCACCTGGGCAACCGTCGCGTCCGCTGTGTCGGCGAACTGGCCGAGAACCAGTTCCGCGCCGGTCTCGTCCGTGTCGAGCGCGCCGTCAAGGAACGTCTGGGCCAGGCCGAAGCCGAAAACCTGATGCCGCACGACCTGATCAACTCCAAGCCGATCTCGGCCGCCATCAAGGAGTTCTTCGGTTCGAGCCAGCTGTCGCAGTTCATGGACCAGACCAACCCCTGTCCGAGATCACGCACAAGCGTCGCGTCTCCGCACTGGGCCCGGGCGGTCTGACCCGCGAACGCGCAGGCTTTGAAGTCCGCGACGTGCACCCGACCCACTATGGCCGCGTGTGCCCGATCGAAACGCCGGAAGGTCCGAACATCGGCCTGATCAACTCCATGGCGCTGTACGCCCGCCTGAACGAATACGGCTTCCTTGAAACGCCGTATCGCAAGGTCGTGGACAACAAGGTCACGGATCAGATCGACTACCTGTCGGCCATCGAAGAAAGCCGCTACGTGATCGCCCAGGCGAACGCGAGCCTGGACGCCGAAGGGCACTTCACCGACGACCTCGTGGCCTGCCGCGAAGCCGGCGAAACCATGCTGACCGCGCGTGACAACGTGCACTACATGGACGTTGCGCCGTCGCAGATCGTGTCGGTCGCCGCGTCGCTGATTCCGTTCCTGGAACACGACGATGCGAACCGTGCACTGATGGGTTCGAACATGCAGCGCCAGGCCGTGCCTTGCCTGCGTCCGGAAAAATCGGTGGTGGGTACGGGTATCGAACGCACCGTGGCCGTCGACTCGGGTACGACCGTGCAGGCCCTGCGTGGCGGCCTGGTCGACTACGTCGATGCCGACCGCGTGGTGATCCGCGTCAATGACGACGAAAACGCCGCCGGCGAAGTCGGTGTGGATATCTACAACCTGATCAAGTACACCCGTTCGAACCAGAACACGAACATCAACCAGCGTCCTATCGTGCGCCGGGGCGACATCGTTGCTCGTGGCGACGTGCTGGCCGACGGTGCATCGACCGACCTGGGCGAACTCGCCCTGGGTCAGAACATGCTGGTCGCGTTCATGCCGTGGAACGGCTACAACTTCGAAGACTCGATGCTGATCTCGGAACGGGTCGTGGCAGAAGACCGCTACACCTCGATCCACATCGAGGAACTGACGGTCGTTGCCCGTGACACCAAGCTGGGTTCGGAAGAAATCACGCGCGACATCAGCAACCTGTCCGAAGGCCAGCTGGGCCGTCTGGACGAGTCGGGCATCGTCTACATCGGCGCCGAAGTCGAAGCCGGTGACGTGCTGGTCGGCAAGGTCACGCCCAAGGGCGAGACCCAGCTGACGCCTGAAGAAAAGCTGCTGCGCGCCATCTTCGGCGAGAAGGCCTCCGACGTGAAGGATACGTCGCTGCGCGTTCCGTCGGGCATGGTCGGCACGGTCATCGACGTGCAGGTGTTCACGCGTGAAGGCATCGTGCGCGACAAGCGCGCGCAGTCGATCATCGACGACGAACTCAAGCGCTATCGCACCGACCTGAACGACCAGCTGCGCATCGTCGAAAACGATACGTTCGATCGTATCGAAAAGACGTTGATCGGCAAGGCCGTGAACGGCGGCCCGCGCAAGCTGGCCAAGGGCGCCGAGCTGACCCGCGAATACCTGACGGATCTGGACCGCTGGCAGTGGTTCGACATTCGCCTGGCCGACGAAGGCGGCGCGACCGCCCTCGAGCAGGCGAAAGAGTCGATCGAACAGAAGCGTCACCAGTTCGACCTGGCATTCGAAGAAAAGCGCAAGAAGCTGACGCAGGGCGACGAGCTGCCCCCGGGCGTGCTCAAGATGGTCAAGGTGTATCTGGCCGTCAAGCGCCGCCTGCAGCCTGGCGACAAGATGGCAGGCCGTCACGGGAACAAGGGTGTGGTCTCCAAGATCACCCCGATCGAAGACATGCCGCACATGGCCGACGGTACGCCCGCCGACATCGTGTTGAACCCGCTGGGCGTGCCTTCGCGGATGAACGTCGGGCAGGTGCTCGAAGTCCACCTGGGCTGGGCGGCCAAGGGCCTGGGTCTGCGCATCAATGACATGCTGCGCGACGCACGCAAGATCGAAGTGGCCAAGATCCGTGAATTCCTCACCAAGATCTACAACTCCACCGGGACTTCCGCGCGCCTTGAAGAGTTCAGCGATGACGACGTCATCGAACTGGCCAACAACCTGAAGAACGGTGTTCCGTTCGCCACGCCCGTGTTCGACGGTGCGACCGAAGACGACATTCGCGACATGCTGAATCTCGCCTACCCGGACGACATCGCGGAACGCCTGAAGCTGGCGAATTCGAAGACCCAGGCGTACCTGTTCGATGGCCGTACCGGCGAAATGTTCGAACGCCCCGTGACTGTCGGCTACATGCACATGCTGAAGCTGCATCACCTGGTCGACGACAAGATGCACGCCCGCTCCACCGGCCCGTACTCGCTCGTGACGCAGCAACCGTTGGGCGGTAAGGCCCAGTTCGGTGGCCAGCGCTTCGGGGAGATGGAAGTGTGGGCGCTGGAAGCGTACGGCGCGTCGTATGTGCTGCAAGAAATGTTGACCGTCAAGTCCGACGATGTGAACGGCCGTACCAAGGTCTACGAGAACATCGTGAAGGGCGACCACGTGATCGATGCGGGCATGCCCGAGTCGTTCAACGTGTTGGTCAAGGAAATCCGGTCGCTCGGGATCGACATGGATCTCGAACGTAACTGATAGGAGTCGCCATGAAAGCGCTTTTGGATCTGTTCAAGCAAGTTACGCAGGAAGAACAGTTCGACGCCATCCGTATTGGCATCGCGTCGCCGGAAAAGATCCGGTCATGGTCGTTCGGGGAAGTGAAGAAGCCCGAAACCATCAACTACCGTACGTTCAAGCCTGAACGCGACGGGCTGTTTTGCGCCAAGATTTTCGGTCCCATCAAGGACTACGAATGCTTGTGCGGGAAGTACAAGCGCCTGAAGCACCGCGGCGTGATCTGCGAGAAGTGCGGCGTCGAAGTGACGCTCGCCAAGGTGCGCCGCGAACGCATGGGCCACATCGAGCTGGCCAGCCCGGTCGCGCACATCTGGTTCCTGAAGTCGCTGCCGTCGCGTCTGGGCATGGTCCTGGACATGACGCTGCGCGACATCGAACGCGTGCTGTACTTCGAAGCATATTGCGTCATCGACGCAGGCATGACGCCGCTCAAGCGCGGCCAGATCATGTCGGAAGACGACTTCCTGGCAAAAACGGAAGAGTACGGCGATGACTTCCGCGCCGTGATGGGTGCCGAGGCCGTGCGCGAACTGCTGCGCAATCTCGACATCAACCGCGACGTGGAAACGCTCCGTGCCGATCTGCAGGCCACGAGTTCGGACGCCAAGATCAAGAAGATTTCCAAGCGCCTGAAGGTGCTGGAAGGCTTCCAGAAGTCGGGCATCAAGCCCGACTGGATGATCCTGGAAGTGCTGCCCGTCCTGCCGCCCGAGCTGCGCCCGCTGGTGCCGCTGGATGGCGGCCGGTTCGCCACGTCCGACCTGAACGACCTGTATCGCCGCGTGATCAACCGCAACAACCGTCTGAAGCGTCTGCTCGAGCTGAAGGCCCCTGAAATCATCGTGCGCAACGAAAAGCGCATGCTGCAGGAAGCCGTCGACTCGCTGCTGGACAACGGTCGCCGCGGCAAGGCCATGACGGGCGCCAACAAGCGTCCGCTCAAGTCGCTGGCCGACATGATCAAGGGCAAGAGCGGTCGTTTCCGTCAGAACCTGCTGGGCAAGCGCGTCGACTACTCGGGCCGTTCGGTCATCGTGGTGGGTCCTCAGCTCAAGCTGCACCAGTGCGGTCTGCCCAAGCTGATGGCACTGGAACTGTTCAAGCCCTTCATCTTCAACCGTCTGGAAATGATGGGTCTGGCCACGACCATCAAGGCGGCGAAGAAGCTGGTCGAGACGCAGGAACCGGTGGTGTGGGACATCCTCGAAGAGGTGATCCGCGAACATCCGATCATGCTGAACCGCGCACCGACGCTGCACCGCCTGGGTATCCAGGCGTTCGAGCCGGTGCTGATTGAAGGCAAGGCGATCCAGCTGCACCCGCTGGTCTGCGCGGCGTTCAACGCCGACTTCGACGGTGACCAGATGGCCGTTCACGTGCCGCTGTCCATCGAAGCGCAGCTCGAAGCCCGCACGCTGATGCTGGCCTCGAACAACATCCTGTTCCCGGCCAACGGCGAACCGTCGATCGTGCCGTCGCAGGACATCGTGCTGGGCCTGTACTACGCCACGCGCGAACGTGTGAACGGTCGCGGCGAAGGCACGCACTTCGTTGACGTGTCGGAAGTGCTGCGCGCCTACGAAAACAAGTTCGTGGAACTGCAGACGCGGATCACCGTGCGCCTGAACGAATACGAACGTGACGAACAAGGCGAATGGCAGCCCGTGCTGCGCCGCTTTGAAACCACGGTCGGCCGCGCGATCCTGTCCGAGATCCTGCCCAAGGGCCTGCCCTTCTCGGTGCTGAACAAGGCACTGAAGAAGAAGGAAATCTCGCGCCTGATCAACCAGTCGTTCCGCCGTTGCGGCCTGCGCGACACGGTCATCTTCGCCGACCAGCTGATGCAGTCGGGCTTCCGCCTGGCCACGCGCGGCGGTATCTCGATCTGCATGGACGACATGCTGATCCCGGACGCCAAGGTCGGCATCCTGGCCGAAGCCAGCAAGGAAGTGAAGGAAATCGACAAGCAGTACTCGTCGGGTCTGGTCACGTCGCAGGAACGGTACAACAACGTGGTGGACATCTGGGGCAAGGCAGGCGATCGCGTCGGCAAGGCCATGATGGAGCAACTGTCGACCGAGCCCGTGACCGATCGCCATGGCAATGCCACGCGCCAGGAATCGTTCAACTCGATCTACATGATGGCCGACTCGGGCGCGCGCGGTTCCGCGGCCCAGATTCGCCAGCTCGCCGGCATGCGGGGCCTGATGGCCAAGCCTGACGGCTCGATCATCGAGACGCCCATCACGGCAAACTTCCGTGAAGGCCTGAACGTGTTGCAGTACTTCATTTCGACCCACGGCGCTCGTAAGGGCCTGGCCGACACGGCACTGAAGACCGCGAACTCGGGTTACCTGACCCGTCGTCTGGTCGACGTGACGCAAGACCTGGTGATCACCGAAGAAGATTGCGGCACCACCTTCGGCTTCAACATGAAGGCGCTGGTGGAAGGCGGTGAAGTCATCGAACCGCTGCGCGACCGTATCCTGGGTCGTACGGCCGTCTCCGACGTGATCAACCCCGACACGCAGGAAACCGTGTTCGAAGCGGGCACGCTGCTCGACGAAGACGCGGTCGAACTGATCGAAAGCCTGGGCATCGACGAAGTCAAGGTGCGTTCGCCGCTGAGCTGCGAAACGCGTCATGGCCTGTGCGCCGCCTGCTATGGCCGCGACCTGGGTCGTGGCACGTCGGTCAACGTGGGTGAGGCGGTCGGTGTGATCGCCGCCCAGTCCATCGGCGAACCGGGCACGCAGCTGACGATGCGTACGTTCCACATCGGTGGCGCGGCGTCGCGTGCGGCGCTGGCGTCGGGCGTGGAAACCAAGTCGAACGGCACGGTGCGGTTCACCAGCGCCATGCGCTACGTGACCAACGTGAAGAACGAACAGGTCGCCATCTCGCGGTCGGGTGAAATCCTGATCGTCGATGACAGCGGCCGCGAACGCGAACGCCACAAGGTGCCGTACGGCGCCATCCTGGTCCATGGCGACGGCTCGACGGTCAAGGCCGGCGCGCAGCTTGCGACCTGGGATCCGCTGACTCGTCCGATCATTACCGAGCATGCCGGTACGATCAAGTTCGAGAACGTGGAAGAAGGCGTGACCGTGGCCCGTCAGCTCGACGAAGTCACGGGCCTGTCGACCCTGGTGGCCATCACGCCGAAAACGCGTGGCAGCTCCAAGCAGACGGTGCGTCCGCAGGTCAAGCTGCTCAACGAGCAGGGCGAAGAAGTCAAGATCGCCGGTACCGATCACTCGGTCAGCATCTCCTTCCCGGTCGGCGCGCTGATCACCGTGCGCGATGCACAGGAAGTGGGTGTCGGTGAAGTGCTGGCGCGTATTCCGCAAGAATCGCAGAAGACGCGTGACATTACCGGGGGTCTGCCCCGCGTGGCCGAGCTGTTCGAAGCCCGTTCGCCCAAGGACGCCGGCATGCTTGCCGACGTGACCGGCACGGTGTCGTTCGGTAAGGACACGAAGGGCAAGCAGCGTCTGGTCATCACCGATCTGGACGGCGTGAGCCACGAATTCCTGATCCCGAAAGAGAAGCAGGTGCTGGTGCACGACGGCCAGGTGGTGAACAAGGGCGAAATGATCGTGGACGGCCCGGCCGACCCGCACGACATCCTGCGTCTGCAGGGTATCGAGAAGCTGGCCAGCTACATCGTCGACGAAGTGCAGGATGTGTACCGTCTGCAGGGCGTGAAGATCAACGACAAGCACATCGAAGTGATCGTGCGTCAGATGCTGCGCCGTGTGGTCATCGTGGATGCGGGCGAAACGTCCTTCATCACCGGTGAACAGGTCGAACGTGCCGAAATGCTCAACGAGAACGATCGTTGCGCTGCCGACAACCGCCGTCCTGCCACGCACTACGACGTGCTGCTCGGTATCACGAAGGCCTCGCTGTCGACCGACTCGTTCATTTCGGCTGCATCGTTCCAGGAAACCACGCGTGTCCTGACCGAAGCCGCCATCATGGGCAAGCGCGACGAACTGCGTGGTCTGAAGGAAAACGTCATTGTCGGCCGCCTGATTCCCGCAGGTACCGGCATGGCCTTCCACCAGGCCCGCAAGGAAAAAGAAGCGCTGGAAGCGGCCGAACGCGAAGTCGTGTTCGCCGATGTGGGCAACACCTTCGACGAAAGCACGATCTTCACGACCGCGCCGGAAACCGTGGGCGCAGCTCCCCAGGACGACGCTGGCGACGACACCCAGGTGTAACGCAAGGTCTTTGCAGTATCCGGACGTTCCGCTTCGTGCGGGCGTCCGTTCCAAAAAGCCGCTCTGCTTCACGCAGTGCGGCTTTTTTCGCCTGTTTGCCCGGCAGGACGCTGTTTTGTCGCGCCGGACGCAACGACGCCAGGCGTTGCGCGCACCCTGCGAAGGACGCATCCATACACACTCTCCAACGGTCGAGCTGGAAGGAAGGTTGATAAACTAGCCTGGCCAGTCGGTGGTGACGGCACAAAGCTCTATCGGGATGTCATGGCTGTTACTTCGCGGGAATCGCTCGCCAACGCGCCGCACGAGACGCTGCAAAGCCTGTCGGGCCTGGGCGGGCTTTTCGATGCGCTTCACAACAGCGATATGGCCGTGGTGGTGGCCGATGTACGCGAGGCCGAACAGCCCATCGTCTTCGCCAACGAAGCGTTCACCGCGCTGACGGGGTATGCGCTGGCCGAAATCCTTGGCCGCAACTGCCGGTTCATGCAGGGGCCGCTGACCGACAACGCCGCGATCCGGGCCATGCGCGAAGCCGTCGCCGAACGCCGGCGCCTGTATGTCGATGTGCAGAACTACCGCAAAGACGGCGCGCTCTTCTGGAACCGGATCGCCCTGAGCCCGATAGCGGACGCCACCGGCGCCGTCACCCACTACATCGCCCTGCAATGCGACGTGACCCTGGTCCACCAGGCCATGGCCACGCGGGATGCCTTGCGCGCCAGCGACGAAGCGCCCGAATACAGCCTGCTCGGCTCGCAACTGATCGGCTCGTGGACCTGGGACGTCACGCATGACCGCGTCTACGCCGACGAACGGTATGCCGCCCTGTATGACGTCACCGCTGCCGAGGCCGCGCGCGGCGCGTCGCTGGCCCACTTCCTGCGCAACGTCCACCCCGAAGACCGCGAGCGCGCCGAACAGGCGGCCCGCTCGGCCATCCGTAGCGGCGAGGCCTACCAGGACGAATACCGGGTCGTCACGCAAGGGCGCGTGCGCTGGATCGCGCTGCGCGGGCAGTGCAGCTACCACGACGACGGCACCCCGCGTTCCGTTTCCGGCGTGGCGTGGGACATCAGCGAGTACAAGCGTGCCGAACAGGCCCTGCACGAAAGCGCCGAAGAACTGCGGCTGATCACGGACGCGTTGCCGGCGCTGATCGGCTACGTGGACGCCGAACAGCGTTTCCGTTTCAACAACCGGGCCTACCTGGAATGGTTCGGCCTGCCGCCGCAGGCCCTGTACGGCAAGACGGTGCGCGAGGTATTGGGCGACCATGCCTACGAACTGCGGCGCAAACACCTGGAAGACGCGCTGGTCGGCATCCCGGCCCACTTCGAAGCCTACGCGCCGCATGCCGACGGCACGCCCCACCACGCTTTGATGCAATACCTGCCGCGCCGGATGAAAGACGGGCGCGTCAGTGGCTGCTATGTGCTGGTGTTCGACATTACCGAACGCAAACGCGCCGAAGAAGCCGCCCGCCTGCACAGTACCCGAATGGACGCGCTGATCAACCAGGCGGCGGTGGGCATCGTCCAGGTCAACATGGACGCGCGCATCGTCATGGTGAATCAGCGTTTTTGCGAGATCGTGGGACGGCCTGAAATCACCTTGGTGGGCCAGCACGTCCAGCAACTGGTGCACGCCAGGGACCAGAACGAAACGCGGCGCCTGATGACCTTGCTGCGTACGCGCGGCGAACCGTTTTTCGTGGAACAGCGGATCGTGCGCCCGGACGGCGATATCGTCTGGGTCAGCAACCATGTCTCCGCATTGAAGGATGCGTCGGGCAAGCCCGAATTCGCCAGCATCATCGTCAGCGACGTGACCGCTCGAAAGCTGGCCGAAGAACGCCAGTCCGCGCTGCTGGACTTGGGCGACCGGCTGCGGGATCTGAATGACACCGATGACATCGTGTCGGCGGCGGTATCGATGCTGGCGCGCATGGGAGGGCTGTCGCGCGTGGGCTACGGCCAGGTGGATCCGACCCAGCAAAGCATTCGTATCGAACACGCCTGGACCGCCGGCCCGGCGATGGTCAGTCTGGCCGGCGAACACCGGTTCGACGACTACGGGCAGACCACGGCCCGCCTGCTCGATGGCGACACGATCGTGATCCCGGACGTGCTGCGGGATACGCGCAGCACTATCCACGCCGAAGCCCTGCTGCGGCTTGGCGTGCGGGCCATGGTGAACGTGCCCGTGATCGAACAGGGGCAGCTCGAGGGCGTGTTCTTCCTGCATCATCACCTGCCCAGGGATTTCGCGGCGTCCGAGCTGGACTTCGTGCGCAACGTGGCCGATCGCACCTGGGCGGCGCTCAAACGCGCCAGCGCCACCCTGCAGCTGGAAAGGCTGAACGAGACCCTGGAGCAGCGGGTTGCCCAGCGCACCGCCGACCTGGACCGGATGTGGCGGCTTTCCACGGACGTGATGCTGGCCACCGGCTTCGACATGCGCATCCTGGCGCTCAATCCGGCCTGGAAAACGGCGCTGGGCTGGGAACCCGCCGACCTGGTGGACGCGTCCTTCCTGGATCTGGTCCACCCCGACGACCAGGCCGCGACGCAGGCAGCGGTGGCCCAGCTGTCCCATGGCATGCCCACGCTCCAGTTCGAAAATCGCGTGCGGCACCAGGACGGCAGCCATCGGTGGTTCGCGTGGCGCGCCGCCGCCGACGATGTGGGCGTGCACGGCGTGGGCCGCGACGTCACCAGCGAAAAGGAAGCTGCGGAAGCCCTGCGCAAGGCCGAAGATCAATTGCGCCAGGCGCACAAGATGGAAGCCGTCGGCCAGCTGACGGGCGGTATCGCGCACGACTTCAACAACATCCTGCAGGGCGTGATCGGCCCGCTGGACCTGATCCGTCGCAGCATCCGGCTGGGCCGGGTGGACAACCTGGGCCGCTTCATCGATACCGCCACCACCGCCGCCAAGCGGGCAGCGGCGCTTACCCATCGCCTGCTGGCGTTTTCACGGCGGCAGTCGCTGGATCCCCGCGCGCTGGACCTGAACACCCTGGTTACGTCGCTTGAAGAATTGCTGCGCCGGACCATAGGCGAGGGCATCGTGCTGGAAGTATCGCTGGCGAAGGATCTGTGGCCGGCCTACACCGATGCGAATCAGCTGGAAAACGCGCTGCTGAATCTGGTCATCAATGCCCGCGACGCCATGCCCGAAGGTGGCGGACTCGCGATCACCACCAACAACGTGACCCTGGACGACGCCTACGTGCGCCGGCAGGACGGCATGCGCGCTGGGGATTATGTCGCCTTGTCGGTAACCGACACGGGCGTGGGCATGCCGCCCGAGGTGATCGCCAAGGCTTTCGACCCCTTTTTCACGACCAAGCCGATCGGGCAGGGCACCGGGCTGGGCCTGTCGATGATCTATGGTTTTGCCAAACAGTCGAATGGCCACGTGCGCATCCGCAGCGAAGTGGGCGTGGGCACCAGCGTGCGGCTCTATCTGCCGCGGTGTGTCGACCCTGCCCAGCTGGGCGACACCGCCAACGAGGTGCCGCAGGACCCGCCGCACCTCGAACTGGATGGTTCGGCGCCGGAAGGCGGCCCCAGGACCGTCCTGGTGGTGGAAGACGACGCCGCCGTGCGCATGGTGGTGCTGGACGTGCTGGAAGGCCTGGGGTATCGCACGGTCGAAGCGTGCGATGGCCTGGAAGGGTTGGCCGTGGTGCAATCCAGCCAGCAGATCGACCTGATGGTGACCGACGTGGGCATGCCCAGGTTGAACGGTCACGACCTGGCCGAAGCCGCGCGCGACCTGCGGCCCGACCTGAAAATCCTGTTCATGACCGGCTATGCCAAAAACGCCACCCTGCGATCGGGATTCCTGCGGCCGGGCATGGAGATGATCGCCAAGCCCTTCGTACTGGATGCCCTGGCCGCCCATGTGCGCAGCATGCTGGCTAACGAGCCGGACGCCTGAAGGCGAACGGTCACACCCCCAGCGCGGTCGTTTCCTTGATCTTCTTCAGCGTAAAGCTGGACCGTATGTCGATCACGGCCGGGTGCTTCATCAGCGTATCCATGGCAAACCGAGAAAAATGCGCCAGGTCTTCCACCTGGATACGCATCAGGTAATCCATGTCTCCTGTCATCGCATAGCAGGCCACCACTTCCGGCCAGCGCTGCACGTCGCGCGCGAATTCATCGATCGGCAGGTGACTGCCGCCGACATGCTTCTGCAGGCGAACGCTCACATACGCCAGCAGCCCGAGGCCGACCTTGTCGGCGTCCACCAGCGCCACGTACTGACGGATCACGCCGGCTTCTTCCAGCCGCCGTACCCGCCGCAAACAGGGGCTGGGCGACAGCGACACGCGGTCGGCCAGTTCCTGGTTGGTCAGGCGGCCGTCCTGCTGCAACACCTCCAGAATGCGGCGGTCCGTGCGGTCCAAATCCTGCATGGGCATCTCCTGCCATGAATTGGCGTATTACAGCAATAGTATTGCTTGCGTAGTCGTGAATGAAGCACCAAAGGCAATCTTCTGCCTCCGTGACTTCCCTAGAATCAAAGCCAGCGCGCGCGCTGTCCGGCGTGCCCCTATCCACCTGCCTGCGCACGGCAACCGTCCGTGCTTCTGGAGCGAGACATGACCCCCCATTCGAACTGTGGGACAACCCGATGGGCACCGCCGGCTTCGAGTTCGTCGAATATGCCGCACCCGATCCCGAGGCCCTGGGCAAGGTGTTCGAGAACCTGGGCTTCAAGGCGATTGCCCGGCACCGTCACAAGAACGTGGTGCTGTACCGGCAAGGCGACATCAACTTCATCGTCAACGGCGAGGCCGACTCCTTCGCGCAGCGGTTCGCGCGCCAGCATGGCCCGTCCATCTGCGCCATCGCTTTTCGGGTCGAAGACGCCGCCTTCGCGTACAAGCGCGCACTGGAACTGGGCGCCTGGGGCTTCGACGCCAAGAGCGGCCCCATGGAACTGAACATTCCTGGCATCAAGGGCATCGGTGACTCGGTCATCTATTTCGTGGACCGATGGCGCGGCAAGGGCGGCCGCAACGGCGGGATTGGCGACATCGACATCTACGACGTGGACTTCGAGCCCATCGATACCGAGCACGCCCAGGAAGACCTGCACCCGCGCGGGGCCGGCCTGGTCACCATCGACCACCTGACGCACAACGTGCACCGCGGCCGCATGAACGAATGGGCCGACTTCTACGAGCGCTACTTCAACTTCCGCGAAATCCGCTATTTCGACATCGAAGGGCAGGTGACCGGCGTCAAGTCCAAGGCCATGACGTCGCCCTGCGGCCTGATCCGCATCCCGATCAACGAAGAAGGCAACAACGAAAAGGGCCAGATCCAGGAATACCTGGACCTGTATCACGGCGAAGGGATCCAGCACATCGCCCTGGGCAGCAGCAACATCTACCAGACGGTCGAAGCGCTGCGCCAGTCGGGCGTGGTGTTCCTGGATACGCCCGACACCTACTACGAACTGCTGGACAAGCGCCTGCCTGGCCATGGCGAAGACGTGCCGGCGCTGTTCAAGAACAAGATCCTGGTGGACGGTGCGCCGGGCGGGGGACTGCTGCTGCAGATCTTCACCCAGACGGTGATCGGCCCGATCTTCTTCGAGATCATCCAGCGCAAGGGTGACGAGGGCTTTGGCGAAGGTAACTTCAAGGCCCTGTTCGAATCCATCGAGCTGGATCAAATGCGCAGGGGGTCCTGACCGGGACGGCCAAGGCCTGACCCGGCCTGGCACAGGCCTGACCTCACCTGCCGTGACCCGACCTCGCCTTGACCAGCAACAGAGGCGTGCACGACGCGCCGGGATGTCGTAAACACGCCACCCCGGCGTCACCTTGGGGTTTCCCCGTCCCCATATTTGACTGTTCCACAACCCCGGGCTATCATTAAAGGCTCTCTGGAGTCGGCTCGCCCGGGCCGCGCGTTCTTTAGTTGCAGATTGACCCAGTGCCGACGCAGGTTGTCGGGGGGTCGGGAAGGGTGAAAAGCCCGTTGGGTGAATAACCCGCTGGGTGAAAACCCCGTTTGCCTGCCGTGCCTTGACACCACGCCTTGCAGATTGCCCGACACCACCGGCCTAGACACCTTGCCGAGCTGCGGTACCCCATCTGCTGTTCAAGAGCCGCGTCGCGGCACAACCCTCCCCAGCAGTAGAAACCCAGCAGTAAAACTTTTAGTCCGCACATACGTGCAAGCAGGTCTTTGCGTGCACTCGTTTTTTATGTGCGGCCTCGTGCATGCCGGTTCGCCAGCATCCGCTCACAGACTAACCCCAGAGACCTAACCAGGTTACGGAAGAGGGCCATGCCTACTATCAGCCAACTCGTGCGCAAGCCGCGCGAATCCAGCCACGCCAAGAGCAAGAGTCCTGCTCTGGAAAGCAGCCCGCAGCGTCGCGGCGTCTGCACGCGTGTTTACACCACCACGCCAAAGAAGCCTAACTCCGCACTGCGGAAGGTTGCCAAGGTCCGCCTGACCAACGGTTTCGAGATCATCTCGTACATCGGCGGTGAAGGCCACAACCTGCAAGAGCACTCGGTTGTGCTCGTGCGCGGCGGCCGGGTAAAGGACTTGCCAGGTGTGCGTTATCACATCGTGCGCGGTTCGCTCGACCTGCAAGGCGTGAAAGACCGCAAGCAGTCGCGCTCCAAGTACGGCGCGAAGCGTCCCAAGAAGGTCTAAGGGCGTTTCAGCCCGCGGCATCGCACATCGTGCATCGCCCGGGTCGTTTTACCGGTTTTGTCCCGCCAGCGTCACCTGCCCGAAGTTGCAGGAAGCTGTGCGAGTAAGGGGTTGTCCAGGCATGAGCCACAAGGACAACCATGGCCGCGAGCGCGTTGCTCAGCGGTTCAACTGAACTGACATATGGAAGTGTTCAAATGCCACGTCGTCGTGAAGTACCCAAGCGCGAAATCCTGCCTGATCCAAAGTTCGCAAGCGTGGAACTCGCCAAATTCATGAACATCATCATGCTCTCCGGCAAGAAGGCCGTTGCAGAGCGGATCGTTTATGGCGCGTTCGAGCAAATCAAGACCAAGGCCGGCAAAGACCCTCTCGAGGTGTTCGGTCAGGCCATCGGCAACGTCAAGCCGATCGTCGAGGTCAAGAGCCGCCGCGTTGGCGGTGCGAACTATCAGGTGCCGGTTGAAGTGCGCCCCGTGCGCCGCCTGGCACTGGCCATGCGCTGGGTGCGTGAAGCCGCCAAGAAGCGTGGCGAAAAGTCCATGGACCTTCGCCTTGCCGGCGAACTGCTCGACGCGGCCGAAGGCCGTGGCGGCGCTGTCAAGAAGCGCGATGACACGCACAAGATGGCCGAAGCCAACAAGGCATTCAGCCACTTCCGCTGGTAATCGCCCGCAAGTAAGCAACACCGCGCCTGCCGGCGGCTGCCGGCAGGCCGACTACTCAAGTCACAAGGAATCCGATCATGGCCCGCAAGACCCCGATCGAGCGTTATCGCAATATCGGCATCTCCGCGCACATCGACGCAGGGAAGACCACCACGACCGAACGTGTTCTGTTCTACACGGGCGTCAACCACAAGATCGGCGAAGTGCACGACGGTGCAGCGACGATGGACTGGATGGAGCAGGAGCAGGAACGCGGTATCACCATTACCTCGGCTGCCACGACCTGCTTCTGGAAAGGCATGGCCGGGAATTTCCCCGAGCATCACATCAACATCATCGACACCCCGGGACACGTCGACTTCACGATTGAAGTCGAACGCTCGATGCGTGTGCTCGATGGTGCCTGCATGGTCTACTGCGCCGTGGGTGGCGTTCAGCCCCAGTCGGAAACCGTCTGGCGTCAGGCCAACAAGTACGGCGTGCCGCGCCTGGCCTTCGTGAACAAGATGGACCGTACCGGCGCCAACTTCTTCAAGGTCTACGACCAGATGCGTCTTCGCCTGAAGGCCAATCCGGTTCCGCTGCACGTGCCGATCGGCGCCGAAGACACCTTCAAGGGCGTCGTCGACCTGGTCAAGATGAAGGCCATCGTCTGGGACGAAGCCAGCCAGGGCATCAAGTTCGAATACGCCGACATTCCGGCCGAACTGGTTGACACCTGCAACGAATGGCATGAAAAGCTGGTCGAGAGCGCTGCTGAATCGTCAGAAGAACTGATGAACAAGTACCTCGAAACCGGTGAACTGACCGAAGAAGAAATCAAGCAGGGTATTCGCGTGCGCACCATCGCCTGCGAAATCCAGCCGATGCTTTGCGGTTCGGCCTTCAAGAACAAGGGCGTGCAGGCCATGCTCGACGCCGTCGTCGAATTCCTGCCGTCGCCCGTGGACATTCCGCCGGTCGAAGGCACCGACGACAACGATCAGCCGATCACCCGCAATGCCGACGACAAGGAAAAGTTCTCGGCGCTGGCGTTCAAGCTGATGTCGGACCCGTTCGTGGGTCAGCTGACCTTCATTCGTGTGTACTCCGGCTCGATCAACTCGGGCGACACGGTGTTCAACCCGATCAAGGGCAAGAAGGAACGTCTGGGCCGCCTGCTGCAAATGCACGCGAACCAGCGCGAAGAAATCAAGCAGGTCCTGGCAGGCGACATCGCCGCGGCCGTGGGCCTGAAGGATGTCACGACCGGCGAAACGCTGTGCGATCCCGAAGCCGTGATCACCCTCGAAAAGATGATCTTCCCCGAGCCCGTGATTGCGCAGGCCGTGGAACCTAAGACGAAGGCCGACCAGGAAAAGATGGGCCTGGCGCTGAACCGTCTGGCACAGGAAGATCCGTCGTTCCGCGTGCATACCGATGAAGAATCGGGTCAGACCATCATTTCCGGGATGGGCGAGCTCCACCTGGAAATCATCGTCGATCGCATGAAGCGCGAATTCAACGTGGAAGCGAACGTGGGCAAGCCCCAGGTCGCGTACCGCGAAACGATCCGCAAGACCTGCGAAGAGTCCGAAGGCAAGTTCGTCAAGCAGTCGGGCGGTCGCGGTCAATACGGTCACGTGGTGCTCAAGGTCGAGCCCCAGGAACCGGGCAAGGGCTTCGAATTCGTCGACGCCATCAAGGGCGGTGTGGTTCCTCGCGAATTCATCCCGGCCGTGGAAAAGGGTTGCATCGAAACGCTGAAGGCTGGCGTGATGGCCGGTTACCCGGTGGTCGATGTGAAGGTCACCCTGTTCTTCGGTTCGTACCACGATGTCGACTCGAACGAAAACGCGTTCCGTATGGCTGCCTCGATGGCATTCAAGGACGGCATGCGCAAGGCCAGCCCGGTTCTGCTGGAACCGATGATGGCCGTGGAAGTCGAAACGCCGGAAGACTACGCAGGCAACGTGATGGGCGATCTGTCCTCGCGTCGCGGCATGGTCCAGGGTATGGACGACATGGTGGGCGGCGGCAAGGCCATCAAGGCCGAAGTTCCGCTGGCTGAAATGTTCGGTTATTCCACCACGCTGCGTTCCGCGACCCAGGGTCGTGCAACGTACACGATGGAATTCAAGCATTACGCTGAAGCGCCTAAGAACGTCGCCGAGGCAATCATGAGCGCCCGCGCCAAGTAATTGGCAGGCATCACGCAATCACACTGAACCTCCAGAGCATCTGCAGGAAGAGAAATCATGGCAAAAAGCAAGTTTGAACGTACCAAGCCGCACGTCAACGTTGGCACCATCGGTCACGTCGACCATGGCAAGACCACGCTGACGGCAGCGATCACCACCGTGCTGTCGAAGGCATTTGGCGGCGAAGCCAAGGCCTACGACCAGATCGACGCGGCGCCTGAAGAAAAAGCGCGCGGCATCACGATCAACACGGCGCACGTCGAGTACGAAACCGCAACGCGTCACTACGCACACGTTGACTGCCCGGGCCACGCCGACTACGTCAAGAACATGATCACGGGCGCTGCCCAGATGGACGGCGCAATCCTGGTGTGCTCGGCCGCTGACGGCCCAATGCCCCAGACGCGTGAACACATCCTGCTGGCTCGCCAGGTGGGCGTGCCTTACATCGTCGTGTTCCTGAACAAGTGCGACATGGTCGACGACGCCGAGCTGCTCGAGCTGGTCGAAATGGAAGTGCGCGAGCTGCTGAGCAAGTACGACTTCCCGGGCGACGACACCCCGATCGTCAAGGGTTCGGCCAAGCTGGCGCTGGAAGGCGACAAGGGCGAACTGGGCGAGCAGGCCATCAATGCGCTGGCCGCCGCACTGGATTCGTACATCCCGACGCCTGAGCGCGCCGTGGACGGCGCCTTCCTGATGCCTGTGGAAGACGTGTTCTCGATCTCGGGCCGCGGCACGGTCGTGACCGGTCGTATCGAGCGCGGCATTGTCAAGGTCGGCGAAGAAATCGAAATCGTCGGTATCAAGGACACGGTCAAGACCACTTGCACGGGCGTGGAAATGTTCCGCAAGCTGCTCGACCAGGGTCAGGCTGGCGACAACGTCGGTATCCTGCTGCGCGGCACCAAGCGCGAAGACGTGGAACGCGGCCAAGTGCTGTGCAAGCCCGGTTCGATCAAGCCGCACACCGACTTCACGGCCGAAGTGTACGTGCTGTCGAAGGAAGAGGGCGGTCGTCACACCCCGTTCTTCAACGGCTATCGTCCCCAGTTCTACTTCCGTACGACGGACGTGACCGGCTCGATCGAACTGCCGCAAGACAAGGAAATGGTTCTGCCAGGCGACAACGTGTCGATCACGGTCAAGCTGCTGGCCCCCATCGCCATGGAAGAAGGTCTG
Organism: Pigmentiphaga litoralis; assembly: GCF_048632615.1. Classification (GTDB taxonomy): domain Bacteria; phylum Pseudomonadota; class Gammaproteobacteria; order Burkholderiales; family Burkholderiaceae_B; genus Pigmentiphaga; species Pigmentiphaga litoralis_B. The sequence goes on along the minus strand of NZ_CP184479.1, from coordinate 2,321,703 downwards.
CGCTTCGCCATCCGTGAAGGCGGTCGTACCGTCGGCGCCGGTGTGGTTGCCACGATCCTGAAGTAAGACTCGGTACCTACGTCCGGAAAGCGCTTCGGCGCTTTCCACCACTATGCTTCGGAAGGCGCCACGGCGTCATCCACCCTCGCTCTTTAGGAATGTCCCATGAAAAAGCAAAAGATTCGCATCCGCCTCAAGGCTTTCGACTACAAGCTGATCGACCAATCGGCCGCTGAAATCGTTGAAACCGCGAAGCGGACCGGCGCCGTCGTCCGTGGTCCCGTGCCGCTGCCGACCCGTATCCGCCGGTACGATCTGCTGCGTTCGCCGCACGTCAACAAGACGTCGCGCGATCAGTTCGAGATCCGCACCCATCAACGCCTGATGGACATCGTGGATCCCACGGACAAGACCGTTGACGCGCTGATGCGCCTGGACCTGCCCGCAGGTGTCGACGTCGAAATCGCCCTGAACTAATCGTCTCGTATTTGCACCCCGCCCTTGTAATGAGCGCGGGGTGCAAGCTATACTTGCCGGCTTGCCAGCAATTTTTTGCGTAGTCAATGGGTTTTGCCCCGGGGCCTTGCCTCGACCACGGGTATAAGTTCGACTGGCAGATTGCCGACAAGCAGATGGCAGACGCGTGGATCGCCTGAATCGAGCGTCAGCCCTGCTGGCAACGCATCAAAGCTCTACCGCAGTACCTACCACATTCTGGCGTAATGCCATTTTTAGCCCCGGCCAATCGCAGTCGGGAACGGAGAAAACGATGTCGACCCAATCGACGACCTCCACGCCAGCCGCATTCCGGCTAGGCTTGGTGGGTCGCAAGGTTGGCATGACCCGTATCTTCACGGACGATGGTGAATCCATCCCTGTGACGGTACTGGACGTGTCGAACAACCGTGTGACCCAGGTCAAGTCCCCGCAAGCCGACGGCTACGCAGCCGTCCAGGTCACGTTTGGTACGCGCCGCGCATCGCGCGTCACCAGCCCGCTTACCGGTCACTTCGCGAAAGCGGGTGTCGAAGCAGGCAGCGTGCTCAAAGAATTCCGTCTTGATCCGGCCAAAGCGGCCGAATTCGCTCCAGGCGCCGTTGTCGCTGTCGAGTCCGTGTTCACCGTTGGCCAGAAAGTCGACGTGACCGGTACCACGATCGGTAAGGGCTTCTCGGGCGCGATCAAGCGTCACCACTTCTCGTCGAACCGTGCATCGCACGGTAACTCGGTTTCGCACAACTCGGCTGGCTCCATCGGTATGGCGCAGGATCCGGGTCGCGTGTTCCCAGGCAAGAAGATGGCAGGTCACCTTGGTGACGTGCAACGCACTGTGCAAAACCTCGAAGTCATTCGTGTGGACGCCGAACGCGGCCTGCTGCTGGTCCGTGGCGCCGTCCCTGGCCACGCCAACGCGAATGTCGTCGTGCGTCCCGCAATCAAAGGAGCCTGACAATGGAACTCAAGCTTCTGAATGATCAGGGCCAGTCGTCCGCAACCGTGAACGCCCCGGATACCATTTTCGGCCGCGAATTCAACGAAGCGCTGGTTCACCAGGTGGTCGTGGCGTATCAAGCCAACGCCCGCAGCGGTAACCGCGCCCAGAAGGACCGCGAGCAAGTCAAGCACACGACCAAGAAGCCGTGGCGCCAGAAGGGTACGGGCCGCGCTCGTGCCGGTATGTCGTCGTCGCCGCTGTGGCGTGGGGGTGGTCGGATTTTCCCGAACTCGCCCGACGAAAACTTCAGCCAGAAGGTCAACAAGAAGATGTATCGCGCCGGCATGCGCTCGATCCTCTCCCAGTTGGCCCGTGAAGACCGTATCGCGATCGTCGATGCGTTTGTGCTCGAGTCGCCCAAGACCAAGTTGGCCGCTGACAAGCTCAAGACGCTCGGTCTGTCGTCGGTGCTGATCATCACCGATACGGTTGACGAAAATGTCTACCTGGCCACGCGCAATCTGCCGCACGTCGCCGTGGTCGAGTCCCGTTACGCCGATCCGCTGTCGCTGATCCACTACAACAAAGTGTTGATCACCAAGCCAGCGATCGCTCAGCTCGAGGAGATGCTGGGATGAGCAAGAATGAACGTCTGATGCAAGTCCTGTTGGCCCCGATCGTCTCCGAAAAGAGCACGTTCATTGCCGACAAGAACGAGCAAGTGGCTTTCCGTGTCATCCAGGATGCCACCAAGCCAGAAATCAAGGCTGCCGTCGAACTGCTCTTCAAGGTGCAGGTCGAGTCCGTGCAGGTGCTCAATACCAAGGGCAAAGTCAAGCGCTTTGGCCGTTTCATGGGTCGTCGCCGGAACGAAAGAAAGGCGTACGTGTCGTTGAAGCCAGGTCAGGAAATCGACTTTGCGCAGGAGGTGAAGTAAATGCCCCTCGTTAAGCTAAAGCCGACTTCCGCCGGCCGTCGCGGCATGGTCAAGGTGGTTCATCCCCACCTGTTCAAGGGCCGCCCGCTCGACGCGCTTCTGGAAAAACAGATCCAGAACGCTGGCCGCAACAACAACGGCCATGTCACTACCCGTCATCGTGGCGGTGGTCACAAGCAACACTATCGTGTCATCGACTTCAAGCGGACCAAGGACGGCATTCCGGCCAAGGTCGAGCGTATTGAATACGATCCTAACCGCACGGCGCACATCGCTCTGGTGTGCTACGCCGACGGCGAGCGTCGCTACATCATTGCGCCACGCGGTCTGGAAGTCGGTGCAACGCTGTTGTCGGGTGTCGAAGCGCCTATCCGCGCTGGCAACACCCTGCCTATCCGCAACATTCCAGTCGGTTCGACGATTCACTGCGTCGAGATGCTGCCTGGCAAGGGCGCCCAGATGGTGCGTTCGGCCGGTGCTTCGGCAGTGCTGCTGGCTCGTGAAGGTACCTACGCTCAGGTTCGCCTGCGCTCCGGCGAAGTCCGGAAGGTGCACATCGAGTGCCGCGCTACCATCGGCGAAGTTTCCAACGAAGAGCATGGCCTGCGCCAGATCGGCAAAGCCGGTGCAACGCGTTGGCGTGGTATTCGTCCTACCGTTCGTGGCGTTGCAATGAACCCTGTCGATCATCCCCACGGTGGTGGTGAAGGTCGCACCGGCGAAGCACGCGAACCGGTCAGCCCCTGGGGCACTCCGTCCAAGGGTTTCAAGACCCGCCGCAATAAGCGGACGAGCAATATGATCGTCCAGCGGCGCAAGAAGAAGTAAGCGAGGCAAGCATGTCACGTTCTATCAAGAAAGGACCGTTTGTCGATCTTCACCTTCTCAAGAAGGTCGAGACCGCCACGGCCGGAAAAGACAAACGCCCAATCAAGACCTGGTCGCGCCGTTCCACGATCCTGCCCGATTTCATCGGGCTCACGATCGCTGTGCACAATGGCCGTCAGCACGTTCCCGTGTATGTCAACGAGAACATGGTTGGTCACAAGCTCGGTGAGTTCGCGCTGACCCGTACGTTCAAGGGCCACGCTGCGGACAAAAAGGCCAAGAGGTAATCGGGGCTATGGAAACCACAGCAAAACTGCGCGGCGTCCGCGTCTCGGCCCAGAAGGCTCGGCTGGTTGCGGACCTGGTCCGCGGCAAGTCGGTCGCTCAGGCCATCAACATCCTGACGTTCACGCCCAAGAAGTCCGCCGGCATCATCAAGAAAGTGGTCGAATCCGCTATCGCGAATGCCGAGCACAATGACGGCGCCGACATTGACGAACTGAAGGTCAAGACCATCATCGTCGACAAGGGCACCTCGCTCAAGCGTTTCGACGCTCGTGCGAAGGGCCGCGGCGTCAAGATCGAGAAGCAGACCTGCCACATCGTGGTCACGGTCGGCAACTAAGGAGCCACGATGGGACAGAAGATTCATCCAACCGGGTTCCGACTCGCGGTCAGCCGTAATTGGTCCTCCCGTTGGTTCGCCAACGGCAGCAACTACGCCGTCATGCTCGCGGAAGACATCAAGGTTCGCGAATACCTGAAGAAGAAGCTGAAAGGCGCTTCCGTCGGTCGCGTGATCATCGAGCGTCCGGCCAAGAATGCGCGCGTCACCATTTACTCGGCTCGTCCGGGCGTGGTGATTGGCAAGAAGGGCGAGGACATCGAAATCCTGAAAGCCGATCTGCAGCGTCTGATGGGCGTGCCTGTGCACGTCAACATCGAAGAAATCCGCAAGCCGGAAATCGACGCCCAGCTGATCGCCGACTCGATCTCGCAACAGCTCGAAAAGCGCATCATGTTCCGCCGCGCCATGAAGCGCGCCATGCAGAACGCGATGCGTCTGGGTGCTCAAGGCATCAAGATCATGAGCGCCGGTCGTCTGAACGGCATCGAAATCGCCCGTACCGAGTGGTACCGCGAAGGCCGTGTGCCGCTGCACACCCTGCGCGCGAACATCGACTACGGCACTTCGGAAGCCGGCACGACCTACGGCCTGATCGGCATCAAGGTTTGGGTGTACAAGGGCGATACCCTTGGCACAGCCGAACAGAATGCCGTGCCGGAAGCGAGCAAGGACGATGAGCGCAAGCCGCGTCGTGGCCCCCGCAACGACCGCAATGACCGCAACGAGCGTCCGGGCAATCGTCCTGGCGCCCCGCGTGGTCGTGGTGGCCGCAAGCCTGAAGGTGACGGCGCTGTCGCAGCTGCCGCACCGGATGCTGGCGCCGCTGCCAAGCGCGCGCCGCGCAAGCCGGCTGATGCAGCCGCGCCTGCCAAAGACGGAGAATAAAGATGCTGCAGCCTTCACGCAGAAAATACCGCAAGGAACAAAAGGGCCGTAACACCGGATTGGCCACGCGCGGCGCTAACGTGTCGTTCGGCGAATTCGGTCTCAAGGCCACGGGCCGCGGTCGCTTGACGGCGCGTCAGATCGAAGCGGCTCGCCGCGCGATCTCGCGTCACATCAAGCGCGGCGGCCGGATCTGGATCCGGATTTTCCCAGACAAGCCGATTTCGCAGAAACCTGCTGAAGTTCGGATGGGTAACGGTAAAGGTAACCCTGAGTACTGGGTTGCCGAGATCCAGCCGGGCAAAGTGCTCTATGAGATGGACGGTGTGAACGAAGAACTGGCGCGCGAGGCTTTCCGCCTGGCGGCCGCCAAGCTTCCGATCTCGACCACCTTCGTTACGCGCCACATCGGCGCGTAAGGGGATAGGAATGAAAGCAAGCGAATTCCGTTCGAAAGACGAAGCAGAGCTCACCAAAGAGCTCGAAGGTCTGCTCCGGGCCCAGTTCAGTCTGCGTATGCAGATGGCTACCCAGCAGCTTTCCAATAGCAGCCAGCTACGCAAAGTACGGCGCGACATCGCGCGTGTACGGACCGTGCAGCGCGAAAAGGCCGGGAAGTAATCATGAGCGAAGCAAAACTGAAGCGTGCTCTGACGGGCCGTGTGACGAGCGACAAGATGAACAAAACCGTGACCGTATTGGTCGAGCGGCGCGTCAAGCACCCGCTGTACGGCAAGATCATCGTGCGTTCGAACAAGTACCACGCACACGACGAAACGAACCAGTACAAGACCGGTGACCTGGTCGAGATCTCGGAAACACGCCCGGTCTCGAAGACCAAGGCATGGACCGTGGTTCGCCTGTTGGAAGCCGCACGGATCGTCTGATCCTGCGGTGACCCGGCGGCGCAAGCCGCGGGTCGACAAGCACTAGGAACGCGGAAGACCGCCCTGCAGGCAACTGCAGGAAGGACTTCCGCGTTTTTTCGTCTGGGGCTTCTGATGCGTGGGCGTCGCCGCGTCGGCGTCGATGCAGGGGCGTCAGCGCGGGAACGTCGCGGCGAGCCTCCCATTGGGAAGCGTCGGTGGCAGCGATGCTCACGTCCGCCGTCGTCAGCAAAGACCGGCGTACGCCGGCCTTCTTCCTCCTTCCGACTATGCCGCGGCCAGTCTGGCGAAGGCGCCGTCCAGCGCCACCAGTTCGTCGTAGGTTCCTTCTTCCACGACCTTGCCCTGGCCCAGCACCAGGATGCGATCGGCCTGCCGGATCGTACTGATACGGTGAGCGATCACGATACGTGTCGACGACAGGCCAAGAATGGTGCGCATGGCAATCGCCTGCGTGGTGTTGTCGAGCGCGCTGGTGGCCTCGTCCAGGATCAGGATGGGGGCTGCTGCACGAAGGCCCGGGCCAGGGCCAGTCGTTGCACCTGGCCTCCCGACAGCGTGCGGGCCGCATCGTGCAGCAGGGTATGGATTCCCATGGGCATGGCGGCGACGTCGTCGGCCACGGCGGCCTGTGCCAGCGCGCGCCAGACCTCGTCCACGGTGGCATTCGACGTGCCCCGCACGATCTCGAGCAAAGTGCCCGGCGGCAGGGCGCCGTCCTGCAGCACCACGCCTACCTGCGTCCGGTAGGCGGCGGGGTGCATGGACCGGAGATCCTGGCCGTCCACATATACGGCGCCTGACGAGGGCGTTTCCAGCCCCAGCGCCAGACGCACCAGGGTGGACTTGCCGCAGCCGGACGGGCCGACGATGGCGATCATTTCGCCCGGCGCGGCCTTGAAGCTCAAGTTGCCAAACACCACCGTCCCGTCGCTGCCGTAGCGGAACTGCACGTTCGAAAATTCCAGTGCGCCTGTCAGTTCGCCCGGGTCGCTGCGCCCCGCGGTGGGCTCGGGCTGCGTTTCGAGCAGCGGCAACGCATATTTCCAGCTGGGCGCCAGCATCCACACCGACAGGAGTCCTGCGGTCAGCTGCCCCACCGCCGACAGCAGGATGGCAAACGCCGTCAGGGTGGCCACCACCTTGGCGACCGGCAAAGCGCTGGCCGGATCGCCCTGATTCAGCAGGTGGACCACGGCAAATAGCACGGCGGCGGACAGCAGGGACAGGGCCGTCAGGGTGGCTTCGTACGCATTCATGACCCGCCGTGCCTTGACCATCCGGCGGCGCATGGCGGCAAAGCGGTCGCCCCATCGCGTGACGGCGCGGTCTTCGGCGCCAGCCGACCGCAGCTTGATCAGGCCGTTGATCATCTGCACGAACAGGCTGTCGGCCAGGCCTTCCAGCTGTTCGCCATTCAGATAGGCGCGGGCTTGCAGATAGCCGGCCAGCGCGCCGATACCCACCTGCAGGGTCGCCAGGCCCAGGGCCACCAGGGCAATCAGCGGATGATTCAGAAGCAAGGTGACCAGGCTGGACACCATCATGCCCAGGCTGCCCGCCGCGGTGAACAGGAAGATCTGCACGCCGGTCGGCACCGAAATCGCCGATCCGGCGCGCCCGACCAGCTCGGCGCTGCCCTGGGTGCGGAAGTAGCTGAGCGGAAGACTGGCGATCCGGTCCCAGATCACCCGATACAACTCGCCATTGCTGCGCGCCTGCACCCGCTGCTTGGCGATCTCTCCGCCCACCTGCAGCAGGTAGCCGACGACGCCGATCATGACGATGGCCACGCCGACCTGGGCCAGCTGGCTGGTCATGGCGGACGGTGCGAGCACACCCAGAATGAACCCGGTCGCCATGGGCAGTACCTGGGCCAGCGCGCTGCCCACCAGCATGGTCGCGAAGAATCCCAGCAGGTCGCCGCGGCTCCCTTTCATGCTGTCGAAAAACAGATTGGCGAAGGAGGCCTTGCCGGGCCGCTGCGGCTTGAACATCGTCCAGGCCGAGGCCGACAGTTCGGCCGCGGTCGTCGCGGTGACGCGGCGCGTGCCGTCGTGCCGGTCCACTTCATCGTAGTGGCCGCCCCGGAACAGCAGGGCCACGGGCTCGCCGGTCAGTCGTTCGGCCAGAAAGGCGCCGCCATCCGCTCGCCACCAGTCGTTCTTCAGCCGCGCGGGCTGCAGGCGGATCTTTGACGCTCGCGCGATTTCCTGCGCCGTTGCGGGACGGTCCACCTGCGCCTGCCGGGCACGCACGGGCGCCTCGATGGCCATATCCAGTGTCTTGCCGATCCGGCGCATGACGTCCAGGAGCGGTTCGGCGCTGGCCACGCCGCTGGGGGAGCGGGTTGCCCAGCACGCCGGCAAAGCGGCCGGCGGTGTCGTGTTCGGCATGGCGTTCCGCCGCGCGGCGGGCGGTCAGGCGGTTGAATTCGTCCGCTTCGCCCAGGCCCCGCACCAGCGGCAGCAGTTCGACGATGGCTTCATGGAACACGTCCAGCCGTTCATGCCAGTCGTCGCCAGCCAGCCCGTCCTGCCAGCTCAGGGTTTCGATGGGCGCGCCCGCATCCAGCACCAGCCAGTGGCTGGCGGTCAGCGGCACCAGGCCGGGCGACACGGTTTCCAGGCCCAACAGGCGGCTGCTGCCATGAACGCGCGCCCACATGCTTCGGCCGTGGGTGCCCAACACGTCGCCGGCCTGCGCGACGGCAAAAGCCTGTTCCGGGGAAACCACCACGTTGGCGCGCGGCTTGGGCTCGATCACCCGCGCCACGCCGGCAATGATCGTGGCGATCCACGCGTCCAGTCCGTCGGCAAATTCCGCGGAGGGTTGCGGCACGGCCCACGAACGGCCGGGCAGGCGGAACACGTGCGTGTCCCGCGTCCGGACGGCGATCAGGGTCTCGTCGCCAAAAAGCTGGTCCCGACGCCGAACAGCAATCCGCCCGCAGCGATGCGTGCGATGGGCCGGCGGGCGATCGCGTCGGTGGTGGAGGCGGCGAACACGCGCACTTCACCGGTCGCCACCACAAAGCAGTCGCCGACCGTGTCCAGCGCAAAGGTGGCGGACGTGACTTCGTGCAAGGCCGGTTCGTCGGGTGCACCCGGTCCAGGCGTCTGGGCGGATGGCTCGCCGGCGCGCGGTTCGTCGTGCGAGCCCGCCGGGGGCAGGGGCCGGGCGCTCATGCGTCCACCTCGGTCATCAGGGTGCGGAAAGGGCCTGCCATACCGATCAATACATCGGGGTCGCCTTGCTGCACGATCCGGCCTTTGTCCAGGACGATGACTTCGTCGCAGTCCCGCACGGCAGTCAGCCGGTGAGCGATCACCACCAGCGTGGCGCCCATGCCGCGAAGGTGGCCGAACAGTGCCGCCTCCGTGTCACTGTCCAGGGCCGCGGTGGCCTCGTCCAGGATCAGCAGGCGCGGGTCGCGCACCAGCGCGCGCGTGATTTCCAGCCGGGCGCGCTGTCCGCCCGACAAATCGGTCCCGCCTTCGGCCACCGCGGCGCCATAGCCGCCCGGGCGTTGCAGGATGGTGTCGTGGATCAGGGCCAGACGCGCGGCGGCGATCAGGCGGTCGTCGGGCAGGCTGGGGTCCCACAGGCTGATGTTGTCACGCACCGTGCCCTGGAAGATGGCCGACCGTTGATCGACGTAGGCCAGGGCCTGACGGAACGCCGCGCGCGGCATCTCGGCAATGTTGCGGTCGTCGATCAGGATCTCGCCCTGATTGGGCGGAAGCAGGCCCGCGAGCAATGACGCCAGCGTCGATTTGCCCGACCCCGACGCGCCTACGATGCCCAGCCGGCGGCCGGGCGCAAGCGTGAAGGAAATGCCATCCAGCAAAGGCGCCACGCCTGGCGAATACGAAAACGACAGGTTGCGCACTTCCAGCTTGCCGGCCGGGCGGGCCTTGCCGCCATCACCTTCGGGCCGGGCGGTGAACTCGATCGCCAGCGGGTGTTGCATGGTGTCGTTCACCATCTGCAGGTAGGCCTGGCCGTCCTGGATCTTGCTGCCCAGCTGCACCAGCTGGCCGACCGGCGACATGAAGCCCGCCATCAGCGCCTGGAACGCCACAAGCATGCCTATCGTCAGGTCGCCGGCCACCACCATATTCCCGCCCAGCACCAGTACGATGCCGCCAGCGGCCGTGGCCACCAGCCGGGGCAGCGCAGTCAGGCGCACCTGCCGGGTGGCCAGCGCCTGCCGCAGATTCATGACGCGGGCATTCATCGATACCAGCCGGCTGCGCAGGTGGTCCTCGGTGCCATTGGCCTTGTACCCTTCAACCATCTGCAGCCCTTGCTTGGCAAAGCCGGTCTGCATGGTCAAGGCGGACAGCAACCGCCGGTTGTCGTCCGCCAGCGCGCGGGACAGCAAGGACAGAATGCCCAGGCTCGCCAGCGCGAACAGCAGCACGACGCCCGCCAGCCGAGGCGCATACCAGGTCATCGCGGCCAGGTAGGCCGACGCGGTGATCATGTTGAACAGCAGCAGTCCCACGTCACCCGCGGCCAGCTGGGCGATCCGATCATTCAGCATCACGCGGCTCGACACATCGCCGGGGTGCCGCTGCGCAAAATAGGCCACGGGCAGACGCACCACGTGATTCACGAAGCGCAGCGCGCCCAGCAGGGCCACCCGCGTCTCGAAGCGGAGCATGGCGTCGCGCTGCAGCCAGACCAGCAGACCGTGCACGACCGCGCAGATGCCCATGCCGGCCAGCAGCGGCACCAGCCAGCTGTCGAAATGATTGACCAGCACCTGGTCGACGAACACCTGCGTGAACACCGGCACCAGCAAGCCCGGCACGATCAGGACGGCCGACAGCGCCAGCACGAAGGCCAGCGCCCCCCTGTGCCCTGGATGCGGCTTTCCAGTGCGCGGCGGATCGACGGCTTGTGGCCCGCCGGAACGAAGTCCGGCCCTGGCGTCAGCGTGAGCACGATACCCGTGAAGTTGCGGTCGAACTCCTCGTCCGACACCGTGCGGGGGCCCTGCGCCGGATCGTTCAGGTACACCACCCCGCGCCCGACCCCTTCGACCACCAGGAAATGGTTCATGCCCCAATGCACGATGGCCGGCATCGGATTCGTGCGCAGGTGCGCCGGCTCCATCCGCTGGGCCACGACCTGCATGCCATGGTGGCGCGCTGCCCGCACGATGGCCGCGGCCGAACTGCCGTCGCGCGACACGTTGCACGCCACCCGCAGTTCCTCGAGGGTGATCCAGCGCCCGAAGTGCGCCAGCACGATGCCCAGGGCCGCGGCGCCGCATTCGGCCGCTTCCATTTGCAGGACGGTGGGGGTGCGCCGGCGCCCGAAAAGGCTTCCTTTCATGGCACGGGTCAAGGCTGCGCCGCCTGGCCACGATCCTGCAACGCAGGAATGGCCACGGCAATCAGCGGCATGCTGCGCACCGTGAAACGGATATCGGCCAGGGTGCCGCTGTCCACTTTCAGGGCGCGGGTCCGCTGCGACGACCATACGGGGGTCGTCGGATCACCCGGTTCGGTTTCCAGTTCCACTTCGACTTCGAACGGCGTGCGCAGCCCGCTCATGAAGGTCTCGACCAGGCGGTCGTTCTGCAGCACGCGGGCCATGCTGGCGCTGCTGGCCGGCACATCGGCCACGCGCACCACGCGGCCACGCATGAAGCCTTCTTCTTCGCGCCGGCTGGTGGACGGCGACACTTCGGCCGGCATGCCCACCTTGATCTTCTTGCCATCGGCCGCCGTGACGTACACCACCACCATCGGCACGCCGGCCCGCGCCGCGCCTTGCCGTTCCAGGGTGAGGATGGGCGTGCCCGGTTGCACGATCTGGCCCACATTCGCCTTGGTGGCGATGACCTTGCCGGCAAACGGCGACAGCACCGCGTCCATGCGCGTCAGCTGCTCGCGCAGCGCCTGCACCCCGCGCGACGCATTGGTCACCTTCTGATCGGCTTCCAGCAGCGCGCGCTGGTCCGCGCTGCGCCGCACTTCGGCCTCGGCCTGCATCTTGTTGCGTTCATCTTCGGCATCGGCAATCTGGCTGGTCAGCGTCAGCAGGTCCTGGCTGGCCGACAGCGCATGATCGCGCGTCACAAAGCCCTTGGTGACCAGGTTGCCCATCACGTCGGCCCGTTCACGCAGCACGGCTTCCCGTTTGCGCAGGGCCTCGATGCGCCCGTTCAGGGACACCAGCCGCGCCGATTCGAAACCGCCCCGCGCACCCGTGTCGCGTCCTTGCAGGTCGATCACCTGGCGGCGCAGCTTTTCGGCATCCTGCAGTTCTCCCTGCGCCAGCGTCAGCTTCAGCCGTACTTCCGGCTGTTCCACGCGGGCGATCAGGTCACCCACCTTGACCACATCGCCGGGCTTGGCGGTGATCGCCTGCAGCCGGCCATTGGCTTCGGAAAAGATGTCGGTCACGCCGCCCGGCGCCAGCAGGATGCCCTGGCCGGACACCGCAACCGGAATGGTGAAGAAGAAGCTCCATGCCAGGGCGCCCGCCACCAGCAGCGCCAGCACCGCGCCGGCGACCCACAGGCGCGGCCGCATGATCCTTAGTGAATCGTCGAACGCCGTGTTTTCGATCACGGCATTTGCCGCGGCGGCGCGGAACAACGATTCACGCTGGGTCATGCCTGTCTGCTTGGAGGAATGCGGGAGGAGAGGCGGCCGGCGTGAGGGACAGCCGGCGGCAAGCCGCCGCCCTGTCACCCGTTACACGATGGAACCGCCCTTGGGTCGGATCGACCGCGGCGGGTGAAGTTTGCCAGATTCAGTGCCGGTTTCCTATGCGCACTGTTGCGCACAGACGAAACCGGCGAATTGGCTTCAGCGCATGTTGCCGATGATCGAGCTGCGGCTTTCCTGCATCTTCTTCACGAAGTTGGTCATGACGTCGAACGCTTCGTTGCGCTTGTTGGACAGCGATTGCAGGCGCAGCATGTCCATCTGCTGCGAATTCGACGCGGCGTCGATCTGCGACTTGGTGGACGAGATCAGGCTTTCCACTTCACCCCGGGTCAGCTGGCCGTCCTTGAGCTGTTCTTCGCCCACGCCGTGCGCCTTGAGCGAGCTGATCGTGCTGTTGATCAGGTCCGTCTTGGCCGACCCGGACAGATGCGCACCCAGTTGGGTATCGGCGTGGTCACCGGACTGGAAGGAGTTGGCCGCGGTGGTCAAACTGCCGACAGCGGCATTCAAATGGCCGATCTGATCGTTCTTGGCCTGCACGCTGGCGATCTGCGATTTCAGTTGATCTTCGAGCAACGTGGCGCGCTGCGACTGGACGGCCATCATGGCCGTCTCGAGATCCATGCCTTGAACGTTGAGGTTGGCCAGGTTGAGGCTGCCCGCATTGACCGCGGTTCCGCCGCCGATGATCAAGTCCAGATCGGCTTCCGTAAGGTCGATGGGTTGCTGCGTAGGCTTGTCCGTCATGTCGGTGCTCCAATAGGCAAAGGAACCGGCCAGGAAGCTACCTGGCCGCGCCGACGCATTTACGGCCGCAGGACGGCGTCCGGCATGGCGGTTGGCGGCAGCGGCGGATCATCAGACCGCGCGGCAAGTCTGCCAGATGCGCCATGGGCCATCCAGTTCTTTCGCAAGCGCCCGCACCTAATGGATGAGCACCCGTGTGTTGTTGCGGTGTCACCAAGTCGCCTTGAACTGGGTATTGCCACAGCACGAAAACCGCGCTATATTCATTGGCTTCCTTCTGGTCTGGCGTCACAGCCTCTCTAGGCGGGAACACATCAGGGCAGAAAAGCAGGGGCCAGTGTCTACTGCCAGGTCTTCAGCCCAGCGGTGGTGTGCAAGGGGTGCGCGTCGTTTTCATGACTGCATTTCATGCCATGCCGGTGGTCTACAAGCAGGCAGCGGTAGGTGCAAACCTTCGCATCAGGAATTTCAACCCAGGGCGGTCGGCATCAGCTGGCAGTCTTACGGGACCAAAACTGATCGGCTGCGTTGTGGGATCTGGTAGCAACCCAAGGTTGCGCACTGGGTTCCGGAATGCTTCGGGTTAAGTTGGAATAGGGTAAACCATGATTCAAATGCAGACCAAGTTGGATGTGGCCGACAACACCGGTGCGCGCTCAGTTATGTGCATCAAGGTGCTCGGCGGCTCCAAGCGCCGCTATGCCGGCATCGGCGACGTGATCAAAGTCAGCGTCAAGGATGCGGCTCCGCGTGGGCGCGTTAAGAAGGGCGAAATCTATAACGCCGTGGTGGTTCGCACCGCCAAGGGCGTTCGTCGTAAAGACGGTTCGCTTATCCGTTTTGGCGGCAATGCCGCCGTGTTGCTCAACGCCAAGCTCGAGCCCATCGGTACTCGTATCTTCGGACCCGTTACGCGTGAACTGCGTACCGAGAAGTTCATGAAGATCGTGTCGCTGGCGCCCGAAGTGCTGTAAGGGGTCAAGATGAACAAGATCCGTACAGGCGACGAAGTCATCGTTCTCACTGGTAAAGACAAGACCAAGCGCGGCGTCGTGCTGGCTCGTGTCGACGAAAACCATGTGCTGGTCGAAGGCATCAATGTCGTCAAGAAAAGCGTGAAGCCGAACCCGATGCAGAACCAGCCGGGCGGCATCGTGGACAAGACCATGCCTATCCACATCTCGAATGTGGCGATTTTCAACGCTGCGACCGGCAAGGCCGACCGCGTGGCGATCAAGGAAGTCGACGGCAAGAGCGTGCGCGTCTTCCGTTCCAGCGGCGAGTCCGTTGGTTCGAAAGCGTAAACGGAGAACATAGAAATGGCTCGTCTCCAAGACTACTACCGCGAGAAGATCGTTCCTGATCTGCTTGCCAAGTTCGAATACAAAAGCACGATGCAGGTGCCCCGCATCACCAAGATCACCCTGAACATGGGTGTCTCGGAAGCGGTTGCCGACAAGAAGGTCATCGAGCACGCTGTTGGCGATTTGACCAAGATCGCTGGCCAGAAGCCGGTCATCACCAAGTCGCGCAAGGCAATTGCCGGGTTCAAGATCCGCGAGGACTACCCGATCGGTTGCATGGTGACCCTGCGCGGTCAGCGCATGTATGAATTCCTCGATCGTCTGGTGACGGTTGCTCTTCCCCGCGTTCGGGACTTCCGCGGTATTTCGGGTCGTGCATTCGACGGCCGCGGCAACTACAACGTCGGTGTGAAAGAACAGATCATCTTCCCAGAGATCGACTACGACAAGATTGACACGCTTCGTGGGCTGAACATCAGCATCACGACCACGGCAAAGACTGACGACGAAGCAAAAGCGCTGCTCACAGCCTTCCGCTTCCCGTTCCGTAACTAAGGGGTGTGCAGTGGCTAAGCTCTCACTCATCAATCGCGATGCAAAGCGCGTAAAGCTGGCAGCAAAGTACGCCCCCAAGCGTGCCGCCCTGCAAGCGATCATCGACGATACGTCGAAGACAGACGAAGAACGTTACCAGGCACGCCTGAAGATTCAGCAACTGCCCCGTAACGCCAACCCCACCCGCCAGCGTAATCGCTGCGCGGTGACCGGTCGCCCCCGTGGCACATTCCGCAAGTTCGGTCTTGCTCGTAACAAGCTGCGCGAGATGGCCATGCGCGGCGAAGTTCCGGGCATGACCAAGGCAAGCTGGTAGGAGAGCATTTATGAGCATGAGCGATCCGATCGCCGATATGCTGACGCGCATCCGTAATGCGCAACGCGTAGACAAGGCTTCCGTGACGATGCCCTCCTCGAAGCTGAAGGCGGCCATTGCCGCTGTGCTGAAGGACGAGGGCTACATCGACGGTTTCCAGGTGAACCCGAACGGTGGCAAGCCGGAACTCGAAATTACCCTGAAGTACTATGCAGGCCGTCCCGTCATCGAGCGCATCGACCGCGTCTCGAAGCCGGGCCTGCGTATCTACAAAGGCCATGACGCCATTCCTCAGGTCCTGAACGGCCTGGGCGTGGCCATCGTCTCCACCTCGCGTGGCGTGATGACGGATCGCAAGGCACGCGCCACCGGCGTGGGCGGCGAAGTCCTCTGCTACGTGGCTTAAGGAGTTCGATATGTCACGTATTGCTAAATACCCCGTCGAAATGCCGAAAGGCGTCGAGGCCAGCATCAATGACCAGGAGATCACCGTCAAGGGTCCTCTCGGTTCGCTGACCCAGGCGCTGACCGGCCAGGTCAAGATCGACCTCGATTCGAACAAGATGACGTTTGCCGCAGCCGATGACTCGCGCGAAGCAAAGGCCATGTCCGGAACCGTACGCGCACTGGTGGCCAACATGGTCACTGGCGTCAGCAAGGGTTTCGAGCGTCGCCTGAGCCTGGTTGGCGTGGGTTACCGTGCCCAGGCACAAGGCGACTCCATCAAACTGCAGCTCGGTTATTCGCACGACATCGTGCACCCGATGCCAGTTGGTGTGAAGGTCGAATGCCCGACGCAGACCGAAGTGGTCCTGAAGGGCGCCGACAAACAACGAGTTGGTCAGGTGGCAGCCGAGATCCGCGCATACCGTGAACCCGAACCCTACAAGGGCAAGGGCGTACGTTATGTCGGCGAAAAGGTCGTCATTAAAGAGACCAAGAAGAAATAAAGCGCTGGCAAGGACGAATCATGGACAAAAAGCAAGCTCGTTTGCGTCGTGCGGTTCCAACCCGCAAAAAGATCGCCGAGTTGCGTGTGCATCGCCTGTCGGTGTTCCGCACGAACCTGCACATCTACGCAAACATTATCTCTCCCGAAGGCGATACGGTGCTGGTCAGCGCCTCTACCGTCGAACCGGAAGTCCGCCAGCAGATTTCGGGCGACTCCGGCAAGGGTGGCAATGTTGCTGCAGCAACCCTGGTAGGCAAACGCGTGGCCGAAAAGGCCAAGGCAGCTGGTATCGAAAACGTGGCGTTCGATCGCTCGGGTTTCCGTTACCACGGCCGCGTCAAAGCCCTGGCCGATGCCGCGCGTGAAGCCGGCCTGAAGTTTTAAGCGAGGATTACATGGCCAAGATGCAAGGCAAGAATTCCGCGTCGGAAGAGCGTGACGACGGTCTTCGCGAAAAGATGATCGCGGTCAACCGCGTGACGAAGGTCGTGAAGGGTGGTCGTATCCTCGGTTTCGCGGCGCTGACGGTAGTCGGCGACGGGGACGGACGCGTTGGCATGGGCAAGGGCAAGGCGCGTGAAGTGCCGGTCGCAGTCCAGAAGGCAATGGAAGAAGCCCGCCGCCGCATGATCAAGGTGCCGCTCAAGAACGGTACGTTGCACCATACGGTCGTCGGCAAGCACGGCGCCTCCACGGTGTTGATGTCGCCCGCTGCGGAAGGTACTGGCGTGATCGCCGGCGGCCCGATGCGCGCGATTTTCGACGTCCTGGGCGTGCGGAACGTGGTTGCAAAGAGCCTCGGCTCGACCAACCCGTACAACCTGGTTCGCGCCACGCTCAACGGTTTGGGCCTGTGCTCGACCCCGTCGGATATCGCCGCCAAGCGTGGCAAGTCCGTCGAAGAGATCCTGGGGTAAACCATGGCAGACACCAAGAACGTCAAAGTGACGCTCGTGCGCTCCCCTATCGGGACGCCCGAGTCGCACCGCGCTACCGTGCGTGGCCTGGGACTGCGTGGCATCAACACCACGCGCGTCCTGCAAGACACGCCCGAAGTCCGCGGGATGATCCGCAAGGTGGCCTATCTGGTCACCGTGTCGGAAGCCTGAGAGGTCTAGCATGCAATTGAATACGCTCAAGCCGGCTATCGGCAGCAAGCACGCCAAGCGTCGGGTCGGCCGTGGTATCGGTTCCGGTCTCGGCAAGACGGCAGGTCGCGGCCACAAGGGACAGAAGTCCCGTTCGGGCGGCTTCCACAAGGTCGGTTTCGAAGGCGGTCAGATGCCTATGTACCGCCGTCTGCCCAAGCGCGGTTTCACCTCGCTCGGTCAGCATCTGTACGCGCAGGTTCGCCTGTCCGATCTGCAAGCCCTGCCTGTCGACGATATCGACCTGCAGGCGCTCAAGCAGGCCGGCGTGGTTGGCCAGGCCGTGCGGTACGTCAAGGTCATCAAGTCCGGCGAGCTCTCCCGCAAGGTTGCGCTCAAGGGTCTGACGGCAACGGTCGGCGCCAAGGCAGCGATCGAAGCCGCCGGCGGCTCGTTGGTCTGACACTCGAGGGCTAAGCTTTGGCTAATGCGAACGCA
This sequence comes from Pigmentiphaga litoralis, assembly GCF_048632615.1. Classification (GTDB taxonomy): domain Bacteria; phylum Pseudomonadota; class Gammaproteobacteria; order Burkholderiales; family Burkholderiaceae_B; genus Pigmentiphaga; species Pigmentiphaga litoralis_B. The sequence goes on along the minus strand of NZ_CP184479.1, from coordinate 2,303,951 downwards.
CTGGGTAAACCAGGCAAGTACGGCGATCTGAAACGTCGGCTGGTTTTCCTGTTGCTCGCCCTGGTGGTGTACCGGATCGGTACACACATCCCCGTTCCGGGGATTGATCCGGTCCAGTTGTCTTCCCTGTTCAACCAGAACTCGGGCGGCATTCTGGGCCTGTTCAATATGTTCTCGGGCGGTGCGCTTTCGCGTTTCTCGATCTTTGCATTGGGGATCATGCCGTACATTTCGGCGTCGATCATCATGCAGCTGATGTCGGTCATCGTGCCGTCGTTGGAAGCGATCAAGAAAGAAGGCGAGGCCGGGCGACGCAAGATCACGCAGTACACACGCTACGGTACGTTGGCGTTGGCGATGGTTCAGGCGGTGGGTATCTCTGTCGCCCTGGAGTCGCAAGCTGGATTGGTCATTGATCCGGGCATGGTCTTCCGCGTCACGACGATGATTTCGTTGGTCACGGGAACGATGTTCCTGATGTGGTTGGGTGAGCAGATCACGGAACGTGGTCTGGGCAACGGTATTTCCATCCTGATCTTCTCGGGTATCGCCGCGGGTCTCCCGCACGCGCTGGCCGGATTGTTCGAGTTGGTCAATACGGGCGCCATGGCAGTCCTGTCCGCGCTGTTCATCATCGTCCTGGTGGTGTTGGTCACGGCTTTTGTGGTGTTCGTCGAACGCGGACAGCGCAAGATCGTCGTCAACTACGCCAAGCGTCAGGTGGGCAATCGTGTGTACGGCGGCCAAAGCTCGCATCTGCCTCTGAAGTTGAATATGGCTGGGGTGATTCCGCCGATCTTTGCATCGTCGATCATCCTGTTTCCGGCAACGGTGGCCAGCTGGTTCTCCAGTGGCGATGGCATGCGGTGGTTGAAAGACCTGGCCGGCGCGCTGTCTCCCGGACAACCTCTGTACATCTCGCTGTATGCCATCGCGATCGTGTTCTTCTGCTTCTTTTATACGGCCCTCGTGTTCAACAGCCGCGAGACCGCCGATAACCTGAAGAAGAGTGGCGCGTTCGTTCCAGGGATCCGTCCCGGTGAGCAGACAGCGCGGTATATCGACAAGATCCTGATGCGCCTGACCTTTTCTGGCGCCATCTACATCACGTTGGTGTGCCTGCTGCCAGAGTTTCTGGTTTTGCGTTGGAACGTCCCGTTCTATTTCGGCGGCACGTCCTTGCTGATCATCGTCGTGGTCACCATGGATTTCATGGCCCAGGTACAGGCATACGTGATGTCGCACCAGTACGATTCCTTGCTCAAGAAGGCGAACTTCAAGGGCGGGAACCAGCCGGTGCGCTGAAGAAAGACTAGGAGTCAATCATGAAAGTAATGGCATCAGTTAAACGGATCTGCCGTAACTGCAAGGTCATCAAGCGCAAGGGCGTAGTGCGGATCATCTGCACCGACCCGCGCCACAAGCAACGTCAGGGCTAAGAACCTCAGGTTCCGTCCTACGGTTTAGGTATTCAAGGAAACGTTATGGCCCGTATCGCTGGCATCAACATTCCGCCGCATCAGCACACCGAAATCGGTCTGACGGCAATCTTCGGCATCGGCCGTACCCGCGCTCGCATGATCTGCGAATCGGCGAACGTGCTCGGCTCGAAGAAGGTCAAGGATCTGAACGACGCTGAACTCGAGCGGATTCGTGAACACGTGAACGCATTCACCGTTGAAGGTGACCTGCGTCGCGAGATCCAACTGTCGATCAAGCGTCTGATCGACCTCGGCTCTTACCGTGGTCTGCGTCACAAGCGCGGTCTGCCAGTGCGCGGTCAGCGTACTCGCACCAACGCTCGTACCCGCAAGGGTCCGCGTCGCGCAGCCGCATCGCTCAAAAAGTAATTTCAGATCCGGGTCGCCGTGCAGACGGCATACCTGGAGCTGAGACGGCTGTCACCCAGTCAAGGATTGAAAAATGGCGAAATCACCGAACAACAATGCTTCGCAGCGTGTTCGCAAGAAAATCAAGAAGAGCGTCTCGGACGGTATCGCGCACGTCCACGCGTCCTTCAACAACACCATCATCACGATCACCGATCGCCAGGGCAATGCTCTGTCGTGGGCGACGTCGGGTGGTGCTGGCTTCAAGGGCTCGCGTAAGTCGACCCCGTTCGCAGCGCAGGTTGCTGCGGAAGCCGCCGGCCGCGTTGCGCTGGAATACGGTATCAAGACGCTCGAAGTGCGCATCAAGGGTCCTGGCCCAGGTCGCGAATCGTCCGTCCGCGCGTTGAACGCACTGGGCATCAAGATCTCGAGCATTGCCGACATCACGCCTGTGCCGCACAACGGTTGCCGTCCGCCGAAGCGTCGTCGTATCTAAGTCGTCGTATTCAAGTTTGGCCCTGCCAAGCTGTACGCAAGTTGTTGGGGGCGCCTTGGCCTGGTTGCCAAGAACGCCTGAATGCAAGACCACTGTTTGCCGCGTTCGTGAAAACGACCGTCCCCGTTACAGGCAAACTCCTCGCCTGGCGCATGCAAGACGCCTGGCCTGACAGATAAAAGGAATATCGTGGCACGTTATATTGGCCCCAAATGCAAGCTGTCCCGTCGTGAAGGCACCGACCTCTTCCTGAAGAGCGCGCGCCGTTCGCTGGACTCCAAGTGCAAGCTGGAAAGCAAGCCTGGTCAACATGGTCGCACCTCTGGTTCGCGCACCTCGGACTACGGCCTGCAACTGCGTGAGAAGCAAAAGCTGAAGCGCATGTACGGCATCATGGAAAAGCAGTTCCGCAAGTACTTCGAAGAAGCCGACCGCCGCAAGGGCAACACCGGCGAAAACCTGATCCAGCTGCTGGAATCGCGTTTTGACAACGTGGTGTACCGCATGGGTTTCGGCTCGACCCGCGCTGAAGCGCGCCAGTTGGTCAGCCACAAGGCTTTCGCTCTGAACGGTGTCACCGCCAACGTGCCGTCGATCCAGATCAAGGCCGGCGACGTCGTCGTCGTCCGCGAAAAGGCGAAGAAGCAAGCCCGTATTCAAGAAGCCCTGACCCTGGCCGCCTCGCAAGGCATGCCGCAGTGGGTCAGCGTCGACGCCAACAAGCTCGAAGGCACCTTCAAGCAGGTTCCCGACCGCGCTGACGTCGCCCGCGACATCAATGAATCGATGGTCGTCGAACTGTACTCGCGTTAATCCGGGACAGTGCCAGACAGCCGCGCCCTGGTGGCGCGGTTTTTGGTTTTCTGAAAGGCTCCGTCCGGCACCTGTTGCCGCACGGGGCCTCAGTCCTGTAAAGCCTTACCGCACGTCCTTGCAAGTCCGCTTGCATGCCTACCCGCAAGTCCGCTTGCACGCCCACTTCGGGCCCACGCTAACGCGTATTTCCCCAGCCTTATCGGTGTAACGAGCCGAGGGTATTGATAAGGAATCGTTCATGGCGAATGCCGCATTTCTGAAGCCACGCAATATCGACGTCGAAGGCGTCGGTCCGAATCACGCCAAGGTGATCATGGAGCCGTTCGAACGCGGCTATGGTCATACCCTGGGCAATGCGCTGCGCCGCATCCTGCTGTCGTCGATGGCGGGCTATGCGCCGACCGAAGTGCAGATCACCGGTGTCGTGCACGAATACTCGGCCATCGACGGCGTCCGTGAAGACGTGGTCGACATCCTGCTGAACCTGAAAGGCGTGGTGTTCAAGCTGCACAACCGCGATGAAGTCGCGCTGACCCTGCGCAAGCAAGGCCCAGGCGTCGTGACCGCGGCCGATATCGAACTGTCGCACGACGTCGAAATCATCAACCCGAATCACGTCATCGCGAACCTGACCGACAACGGTCGCCTCGAGATGCAACTGAAGGTCGAGAAGGGCCGCGGCTATGTGCCGGGCAACCTGCGCGGCTTTGCCGAAGATCACTCGCGCGCCGTGGGCCGCATCGTGCTCGACGCGTCGTACAGCCCGATCCGCCGTGTCAGCTACACGGTCGAAAGCGCCCGTGTGGAACAGCGTACCGACCTGGACAAGCTGGTGCTGGACATCGAAACCAACGGCGTGATCTCGCCCGAGGAAGCGGTGCGCCAGTCGGCTCGCATCTTGATGGATCAGCTGTCGGTGTTCGCGGCGCTGGAAGGCTCGACCGAAACGATCGAAGCGCCTGCCCGCGGCACGCCGCAGATCGATCCGATCCTGCTGCGTCCGGTCGACGATCTGGAACTGACGGTGCGTTCGGCCAACTGCCTGAAGGCCGAAAACATCTACTACATCGGCGACCTGATCCAGCGTACCGAAAACGAGTTGCTCAAGACCCCGAACCTGGGTCGCAAGTCGCTCAACGAAATCAAGGAAGTGCTGGCAGCGCGCGGTCTGACGCTCGGCATGAAGCTGGAAAACTGGCCCCCGCTGGGCCTCGAGCGCCCGTAAGGCGTTCGGCAGGAACTGGCGGTGCCGGGAATGGGCCGTGCCGGGGCGACTCGCCCCGTACCGTCTCCAGTCAGGCACCGTTTGAGTTCTGCAACATCGGGCGTGGCAGGCAATTAACTGCCCACCCACGCCCGATGCGTACTACAATTACGCGCCCTGGTTGGCAACGACCAGGGCACTATCCCGGCCCGCAGCGCGCGCAAGCAAGCTGATAGAAGAGCTGGATCCTGCGGCAACGTCCGCACCATAGATTCATCTACAAGGAATTACCATGCGTCATCGTCACGGTCTTCGTAAGCTCAACCGCACCAGCAGCCATCGCCAAGCCATGTTCCGCAACATGTGCGTGTCGCTGCTGACCCACGAAGCCATCAAAACCACGCTGCCCAAGGCAAAAGAATTGCGCCGTGTCGTCGAGCCGCTGATCACGCTCGCCAAGGAAGACACGCTGGCCAACAAGCGTCTGGCGTTCGCCCGCCTGCGCGACCGCGATCTGGTCGTGAAGCTGTTCGCCGAAATCGGCCCGCGTTTCAAGGAACGCAACGGTGGCTACACCCGTATCCTGAAGATGGGTTTCCGTCAGGGCGACAACGCGCCAATGGCCTACATGGAACTGGTTGACCGCGCTGAAGAAACGGAAGCCGTCGACGTCGAGTAATCGCGCCACGACTTCTGCAGTGCCGAAATGAAGAAGGCCGGGAGATCCCGGCCTTTTTTCGTCCGCGTTTTGGTCGGCGTTTTCGTCCGCGCGTGGCGGACCGGCTGCATTACGCAGGGCGCTTCGTCACCCGAGTACCTGGCTCTTCGGCACCTCTTCACCTCAGTACCTTGGCACCTCAGCGCATCAGCACCTTGGCGCCTTGGCGCCTCGTCACCTCAGCACCTCGTCACCTCAGCGCCTCGTCACCTCAGCGCCTCGCCAACTAGGCACCCTGCGCCCCTCGCTGCGACGCCGGGTCGCAGACGCAGCCTTAATACCCCCGAGCCGCGTCCACACCACCCACGTCCTCGCCCCGCTGCCAGGCAGCAATGCGCGGTGCCATCTGCGCAATCGCTTCGGCCACGATGGTCTGTGCCGAGATGTGCGGCGTGAAACGGATGCGGGGATGCGTCCAGAACGGATGCCCGGCGGGCAGCGGTTCGGTCTGCATTACGTCCAATGCAGCGCCGGCCAGCACACCTTCGTCCAGCAGCGCCAGCAGGTCGTCTTCCACCAGATGCGCGCCGCGCGCCATGTTGATGACATAGCCGTTCGGCAGCAACCTGGACAGCGTTTCGCGCCGCAGAATGCCGCGGGTGGCCGCCGTGAGCGGCAACACGCAGATCAGCACGCGGGTGGCGGCCAGGAAATCGTCCAACGCGTCGCCGGCGTAGCAGGTCACTCCATCGATGTGCTTTTGCGAGTGGCTGTAGCCCAGCACCGGGTAACCAAAGCCGGCCACGCTGCGGGCGACCACGCTGCCCAACGCCCCCAGGCCCATCACGCCTACCGGGAAGTCCTGGCGCATGCGGGCAGGGCGGGGCGCCCAGCGGCCGGAAGCCTGCTCGGCGTCATACACATCGAATTCGCGTACGTGGCGGAACAGGGCGTGGCAGGCGTATTCGGCCATCTGCACAGCCATGCCGCCGTCTTCGATCCGCACGATGCGCGCGCCCGCAGGCAGCTTGAGCTTCAGGATCGCGTCGACGCCGGCGCCCATGTTGAACACGACTTGGAGACGCGGATGGGCATCGAAGAAGGCCTGGCTGGGGGACCACACGATAGCGGCGCGGGCGTCGGGGCAGGCAGCGGGCCAAGCATGCAGGCGCACGCCGGGCAGCAAGTCGGCCAGCATGGCCTGCCAGCTGGCGGCTTCGGGGTGCTCGCAGCACAGCGCGACGTCGATCGCGGCGGCGTCGGTTGCCTCGCGGCCGGTCATTGCCGGGGGATACCCGCCATGTCAGGTACCCACGCGCATCGGCGCGGTCAGCTTGCGCAGGGCGGCGATCACGCTCAGCGCGGTGATCCGGCCAGTCTTGGGGTTTTCGGTCGGGATGTTCTGGATTTCCATCGAGAACGAGGCCGAGTCGGCATCGACTTCAATGCGGTGGATGTTGCGTTCCACGTTGGGGTCGGCCCAGACTTCGAGCTTGGTGCGGTCAGGGCCGATGCCCGCCAGGGACAGCGCCACCGCCACGTTCAGGTTGGCGGCGAAGCCCACGGCGGCTTCGCGCGGCGTGCCGCTGAAGATGCGCATGGGTTCGGTAATACCGGCGATGTCGATGTTGTTGTCGACCAGGTATTTCGCGCCCAGCAGGCCTTTGACGGGCTTGCGGGTCGTCATGGTGACGGAATGGATCACGCCTTCGGCGGCGGCGTTGACGGCATCCAGGCCCAGCAGGGCGCCGGTCGGGACGATGATCTGGCCTTGGTGCTCGCGCGCCAGGTCGACCAGGTCCATATTGGACAGCAGGGCGCCTGAACTGAGGGCGACCAGGATCTTGCCGGCCGTCAGGGTAGGCACGGCAATGTCACGCATCAGCGCAGCCGGTGCACATTCGACCACTATGTCGCAATGCGATGCCAGGCTGGCAATGTCGGTGAACACCGGCGAGCCGGTCAGCGTCACGCTGGCGCGGGCCTTGGCTTCGTCACGGACGGCAATCGCCGCCAGGGTCAGGCCGGGAATGCCGGCGTCGAGCACGGTGGCAAGGTGGCGGCCAACGGCGCCCAGGCCGGCGATACCGACGCGAAGCGGGGTGCGGGGGTGGACATGGATGTCTCCTTTATGAAGGCTGTTGTGCCGTAGTCGGGTTCAGGGAGTGGGTAGAAACGAATCTTGGGACATTGGATCGGGCGGAAGGCGTTCGCGATAACGCGGGGTCCATCATGTTGCCAGCGGCCTTTCTGCATCCGCCATCAGCAGGATCCATTTGCGCAGGATCCGGATGGCGGGCGAATCGATCCGCGATTCGTGGGTCAGCATGTAGTACTCGCCCGCGCTTGGAACGTCGGGCGCCAGCGGCGCGATGAGATCGTTCGATCGGTGGCGATAGGTTTCGAACAGCTTGTGCGGAATGATGGCGATGCCCTTGCAGTCCAGCGCCGCCTTGGCCGCCATGAAGAAATGCCCGTATTCGACCGGGCTGCGATGCTTTTCTTCGGGCACGTCATGCGCGCGCAGCCAGTCGCGCCAGGCGTTGCGCCGGCTGGCCGTGTGGATCAAGGAATACTTCAGTACGTCGCGCGGCTGTTCGACGCGCGCGCCCTGATCCAGCAGCTTGCGTGAAATGACCGGCACCAGCACGTCGTCGAACAGATAGTCGGCAACCACGCCTTCCCAATGTTCGGTCATGACCAGGTCGATGCCTGGCAGGCCGCGTGGATAGTGCTTGCCGGGCAGGCGGCCGACGCGCAAGGCAATGTCGGCATCGCTGCCGCGCAGATCCACTGGCGCGATAGACGTCACGACACGGACCTCGATATCCGGATAGGTCGACGAAAAATCGGACAGCTTGGGCATCAGCCACATGGTGGCAATGGTCGGCAGGGCAGACACGGTCACGATGGTGTGGCCGTCCTGCCCCTGCATGCGCCGCGTGACGCGCTCCAGCTCTTCCAGCGCGCGGCGGCAGGTGTCGTAGTACTCCCTGCCGTCATCGGTCAGCACGACCTTGCGCACCTTGCGCTCGAACAGCTTCCTGCCCAGAAAGTCTTCCAGATTGCGGATCTGCAGGCTGACTGCTCCCTGCGTGAGCGCGAGTTCTTCCGCCGCCGCGGAAAACGAGCCGAGGCGGGCGGCGGATTCGAACGGCCGCAAGGTGGTGAGCGGGGGCAGGGTTCTGCGCATGAAGCAACGATATCAGGGCTTATTCAAGCGCCATTTTCGTCTCTGCAATCACGCGCTTCCACAAGGTATTTTCCTTGGCCACATAATCGGCCATCTCCGCCGATGGCTTGTACATGGGATCGAGCCCACGCTGTTCCATGTTCTTGACCACTTCGGGGTCGGCCAGGGCTTCTTTCAGCGTGCTCGACAGCTTGGCGATGACGTCCGGCGGCGTGCCGGCCGGCGCAAAAAGCCGAACCAGGTCGTGACTACGAAATCCTTCACGCCCAGTTCGACAAAAGTCGGCACATTGGGCAACAGCGGCGACCGCTTGGCGCTGGTGATGGCGATCGGCACGACCTTGGCGCCCTGTACTTGCGGCAGCGTGGTGGGCAACGGGTCCATCAGGAAGTCGATCTGGCCGCCCAGCAGGTCGGCCATGGCCGGACCGCTGCCCTTATAGGGCACGTGCAGCATGGACACACCGGTCTGCTGGTTCAGGAAGGTCATCTGCACGTGGTGCGACGTGCCGGCGCCGGCCGACCCGAAGGTCAGGCGGTCGGGTGTCTGCCTGGCCGCAGCCTGCACGGCGGCATAGTTCGGGTACAGGTCCTTGCGGGCCGAGATCAGCACGCTGGGCACCGAGGCCAGACCGCCCACCGCCACGAAATCTTTCATGGGCGCGTAGGGCGCCGTCTTCATCATGTTCGGCACGACGGCCATGGTGCTGGCCGCACCCAGCAGCAGCGTGTAGCCGTCCGGCTTGGCGCGCGCCACCGCGCCGGTGCCGATGGTGCCGCTGGCGCCGGCGCGGTTTTCGGCCACGAACGACACGTTCAGCAGGTCGCCCATCTTCTTGAGCGCCGGGCGCGCAACGTTGTCATTGATGCCGCCGGGCGGGAACGGGATGACGACGGTGATCGGCTTGGACGGAAATGCGTCCTGCGCATAGGCAGCAGGCGTGGCGCACACGACGGCGGCAACACACAGCGCGGCGGCGGTCAGGCCGGAACGGAATGCAGGAACGTGCAAGAAGATGGGATGCATGCGGAGTCGAAAAAAGAAGTCAGCGGGATCGGAACGACGAAGTCTGGGTCGAGTGCATACTAGGGCGCGCGTCCAGCGGGCCGCAAACGATCATTTTTCGGTGATGCATTAGCTGAGCTAATGCATGGCACGGGTGTGGGGCGGGACCTGCGCGCCGGCCGCCGCGGGCAACGCGGTAAGATTGAGGCCATTGATCCCTGTCTTCCGTGCCGCCGATGCTGACCGACACTGTCCTCCTGGTGATTACCAACGCCCCCGACGCCGAGACGGCGGACCGGATCGCGACAACGCTGGTCGATCGGAAGCTGGCGGCGTGCGTGAACGTCGGCGCGCCGATGCGGTCTGTCTACCGGTGGCAAGGACTGGTCGAACATGCCACGGAATGGCCGATGTGGATCAAGACCATTGCCGCCCGCCGCGACGCGCTGATCGCGGCCTTGACCGAACTGCACCCTTACGACGTGCCGGAAATCCTGGTCGTCCCCGCCGAGGACGGCTTGCCGGCCTACCTGGACTGGATACGGGAAGAAACCCAAGCGTGATGCCTGCATTGCCTGTCGATCGCCGTGGCGATGTGATTGCCGCGGATGCGTCGTGTACCCCTGGCCGAAGCGCCTCGCCTGGGCGTGCCGAGACCGGTGAGCCTGCCGGCGACCGTGCGGCGTGCCGGGCCGTGGGTGACGAGGTGGAGCAGGCCGTTCATGGCGTGGTTGATCGCGGCGTTCATGGCGTAATTGAACGCGGTGTTCATGGCGTGGTCGATCGCGGCGTTCATGGCACGGTCCATCGCGTCGTTCGTCGTGCCATCACGCTGACGTGGCTGCTCCTGGTGGCTGCCATCATGCTGTTCACGTCGGCGGCGGCGCGCGCTGCCGACCCCGACTTCCTTCCGCCCGACAAGGCATTCACCTTTTCGGCGGTGATGGCGTCGCCCGATCTGGCCGAGCTGCGCTGGGGCATCGCGCCGGGGTACTACATGTACCGCGAGCAGTTCCGGTTCGAGACCGCGCCCGCAAGCACGGTGTTGGGCGAGCCACAGATTCCGCCAGGCAAGATCAAGTTCGACCTGACGTTCAACAAAGACGTCGAAACGTACCGGGATAGCGTGACGGTGCGGGTGCCCGTGCGGGCGAGTCATGATGCCCGGCCGCTGACGCTGATCGCCACTGCCCAGGGCTGTGCCGACGCCGGCCTGTGTTATCCCCCTACGCAATACACCGTCAAGCTGGCGTCGGTCGCGGGCGGGTTTGCCGTGGACGACGGGCTGGCCTCGCGCCTGACCCGCATGATCCACAGCGACGACGTCGGCCTGGCCGACCTGCTGGCCGGCGGCGGCCTGATGCAGACGGTGCTGGTGTTTCTGGTGCTGGGCGTGCTGCTGTCGCTGACGCCATGCGTGCTGCCGATGGTACCCATCCTGTCGTCGATCCTGGTGGGCGACACCGCGCGCAGCACGCGGCCCCGGCTGCGCGGGCTCGGTCTGGCAGCCGTGTACGTGGCGGGCATGTCGGTTGTCTACACCGCCGTGGGCGTGGCCGCGGGACTGAGCGGCGAAAGCCTGGCCGCCGCCTTGCAGGGGCCATGGGTGCTGGGCGCGTTTGCAGTGCTGCTGGCCGTGCTGGCGCTGGCCATGTTCGACGTGTTCACGCTGCAGTTGCCGGTAGGCATGCAGAGCCGGCTGTCTGCCCACATGGCGCGTCTGCCGGCAGGCCGGGCGACGGGTGCGCTGGCGATGGGCGCGATCTCGGCGCTGATCGTCGGACCCTGCGTGGCGGCGCCGCTGGCCGGAGCCCTGCTGTACATCTCGCAGACGCGGGACGTGCTGCTGGGCGGCCTGGCGCTGTTCGCGCTGGCATGGGGCATGGGCGTGCCGCTGTTGCTCGCGGGCGCGTCGGCCGGCGCCCTGGTGCCGCGTGCCGGAGCCTGGATGGATGGCGTCAAACGCTTCTTCGGCATGCTGCTGCTTGCGGTCGCGTGGTGGATGCTGTCCCCCGTCCTCTCTGGCCCGGTGCAGATGGCGGGCTGGGGCGTCCTCGCGGTGCTGACCGCGGCCCTGCTGCATGCGTTTGACGCGCTGCCGGCGCCCGTCAGCGTGGGGCAACGCATGGTCAAGGGGGTGGGCGTGTTGTTTGCCCTGCTGGGCCTGCTGCAGTGGGTGGGCGTGGCGAGCGGCGGGCGGGATCCGTGGACGCCGCTCGCGCATCTGGCGAGTGGGCAATATGACGCGGATGCCGGGGCAGGGCGTGGAGCCGGGACAGGCGTTGCAGTGAGGAGTGGCGGCTTCGAAGGGAGTGCGGATGCAGGTGCAGGTGCAGGTGCAGGTGTAGGTGTAGGTGCAGGTCCCGGGCAAGTGGCCGGCGCAGGCCAGGATGCTGGCGCCTCGACCGCGTCATCCGCCCAGGCCGTGCTCGGTTCCGCCCTGCAACCCCCGTCCATGAGCGTTGCGCCAGGCGCGTCCTCTGGCGTGTCCTCTGGCGCGTGGCAGGGCGCCGCGAACGGCGGCGCACATGGCATGGACGTCGCGCCTGGCGCGGCGACGGTCGGCAGCGGCGCAAGCAGCTTTAGGGAAGGCCTGGCAGGCGGCTCCTCGGCCAGCTCCTCGGCTAGCCTCTCAGCCACCCCTTCGGTCACCCTTTCGTCCACTGCCTCGGCCATCACCCAGAGCCGTCCTGCAGGCAGCGTGCCGGAGGGCCGCGCAGGCCAGGCAAGCAACGAGGGGGCCAGTGTTTCGGGCGGTGCTGCACCCGGTGCGGTTCCGATTCCGACTGCCCCCGCTCTCAAGCCTGTCACCCGCAAGGGCGCCGAGCACTTCGAGCAGATTCGCACCGTGGCTGAACTTGATGCGCTGGTCGTGGCATCCGACCGTCCGGTCATGCTCGATTTCTATGCGGACTGGTGCGTGTCGTGCAAGGAAATGGAAGCCTTCACCTTTCCGAAGCCCGAGGTGGTCAAACGGCTGGCAAACATCCGCATGGTGCAGGTGGACGTGACCGCCAATAATACGGATGACAAGGCCTTGCTGAAGCGATTCTCGCTGTTCGGCCCGCCGGGCATCGTGTTTTTCCGCCCGGGTGGCGAGGTCATTCGTGACGTGCGGGTGATCGGTTTCCAGAACGCCGAACGTTTTGCCAGCGCGCTGGACAAAGTCCTGGCGAGCAGCGCCGCGTCACGGTAACCGGGCCGCGGCGAGCCGGGGCGAGCGCAGCCCAGAGCAGTCCAGAGCAGAGCCGAGCTGAGAAGAGCCGAGCTGAGAAGAGCCGAGCAAAGCCAAGCCGCGTTACCGGAAGCGGGGGCCGCAAGCCGCTACCGCCGCGGCTACGGCCACGGCCACGGCCACCACCACCGCGTCAGATCCGGCTGTCCCCGGAATGCGATCCGCGCCCGTTGCGCAGGCCGGCCTTGCGGGCCAGCGCCTCGGCGATACGGTACGGCCGGGACTCAAGAAAGCGCCGTGCCGAAAACCAGATCCACAGGGCGGTCGCGACCGTCAGCATGCCGATCATGATCCACCAGAACGCCTCGGGATGATGCACCAGCGGCATCTGGTCCACGTTCATGCCGAAGATGCCGGTGATCAGGGTCAGCGGCATGAACAGCACGGTCACCACGGTCAGGATCCGCATGATCTCGTTGGTGCGGTGCGCCGTTGCTGAAAAGTGCAGCTGCACCGCGTTTTCCACCGAGGATTCCATGCGCCGCGCGTGATTCAGCACGCGGCCGATGTGTTCCATGACGTCGTTGATACGCACCAGCAGCGCGTCGCGCCGCGCATCGAAAGCGCCCGAGCCCGCTGCGGCGTCGCTGCGGTCCATGGCCGCGTCGCGCAGTTCGCCCATGGCGTCGTACTGTTCTTCGCACAGGTTTTCCAGCCGCCGCAGCACGATGCGCGCGTCCAGCAGGGCCAGCCAGTTGCGGAACCGTCCGCTGGGGTTCAGCAATTCGCGCTGCCACCGGTCCAGCTGATTCGTCAGGGGCTGGCGCATGGCCAGATAGCGATCCACCATGGCGTTCAGCAGCCGCAGCATCAATTCGGCGGGCCCGGCGGGCGCGCGGGCCAGCGTGCCGACGCTGCCCAGCACACGGGTGCCATCATTGTGGATGGTCAGGGCAGGGGCCGGGTCGCGCAGTTCGTGCAGACGCCGCTTCATTTGCGCGCAGCTGGTGCTGTCGCCATGGCGCACGGTGACCAGCGCGCGGGGCAGCACGAAGAATGCAATCGGGTGGGTCTGCAGATTGGTAAGCAGCGGAATGCTGCCGGGTTCGCCAAGGGCGGTGCCGTTGGGCTCGGTCGATTCATTGGTGGCCAGGCGGCGGAAGATCACCATCTCGTAGCTGGCCGTGTTGTCGAAGTACGAGGGGTGGGCCGGGTTGGCGGCGTCCTGCAGGTGAAGGTCGTGCAGCCGCACGCCAGTCATCTCTTCGATGCGCGATCGCCAGCCTTCCGGGTCGGCCACCAGGCTGTCGACCGTGGTGTCGATCCACAGAAAACCCTGCTGCGCGGTTTTCAGCGACGGGATGACGCCGCTGTGCGCCGCATGGGCGGTGCCATGATCGGCGATCCACAGAACGTCCATGCCGTGCGCCGTGGCCGCGCCGGCGAGCAGGCCCGGGCTCACGAGCGTCGCAGTTGCTTCGCCGCGTCGATGGCGAAGTAGGTCAGGATGCCGTTCGCGCCGGCGCGCTTGAATGCCAGGAGCGATTCCATCATGACCTTGTCGTGGTCCAGCCAGCCATTGGCGGCGGCCGCCTTCAGCATCGCGTATTCACCGCTGACCTGATAGACGAAGGTAGGCACGTGGAAGGTGTCCTTCACGCGGCGCAGCACGTCCAGGTAGGGCATGCCGGGTTTGACCATGACCATGTCGGCGCCTTCGCGCAGGTCCATCGCGACTTCGCGCAGGGCTTCGTCGATGTTGCCGGCGTCCATCTGGTAGGCCGCCTTGTTGGACTTGCCGAGGTTGCTGGCCGATCCCACGGCGTCGCGGAACGGGCCGTAGAAGGCGCTGGCGTATTTGGCGGAATAGGCCATGATCTTGGTGTGGATCAGGTCATTGGCTTCCAGGGCCTGGCGAATGGCGCCGATGCGGCCGTCCATCATGTCGCTGGGCGCCACGATGTCCACGCCGGATCGGGCCTGCACCAATGCCTGACGCACCAGGATCTCGGTCGTGATCTCGTTGATCACGTAGCCTTCGTCGTCGATCACGCCGTCCTGGCCATGACTGGTGTACGGATCCAGCGCCACGTCGGTCATGACGCCCAATTCAGGAAAGCGCTTCTTCAGTTCGGCCACTACGCGTGGAATCAGTCCGTCGGGGTTGGTCGCTTCGACGCCGTCGGGGGTCTTGAGCGACGCGTCGATGACCGGGAACAGCGCCAGCACCGGAATGCCGAGTTCCACGCACTGCTCGGCAACCGGCAGCAGGGTATCGAGGCTGTAGCGTTCCACCCCCGGCATGGACGGCACGGGCTGGCGCAAGCCATTGCCTTCGGCCACGAACACCGGATAGATCAGGTCATCGACGCTCAGGGCATGTTCGCGGACCAGGCGGCGCGTGAAGTCGTCGCGGCGCAGGCGGCGGGGACGGCCGGCGGGAAAATCGGCAAATACGGCGTGTTGGCTCATGATGGCTTTCCGGCTATGGACGCAGCGGGGTCAGGCGGCAACCTGGGGCGAGATCCAGTTTTCGATGTGCGTGGTCGCGTCTTCCAGCCCGATACGATGCGTGGAAGAGAAGGGCACGGTGTGCAGCATGCCGATGGCGGCCAGTTCCTGCTTGACCGAGAACTGCATCTTGACGCGCTGGCCGTAGGCGAACTTGTCGGCCTTGGTCAGCAGCGCCAGGACGGGCTTGCCCGACGGCGCGATCCATTCGATCAGGTTCCGGTCCAGGTCGGTCACGCCGCGGCGAATGTCCACCAGCAGCACGATGCCCACCAGCGACGGCCGGTCGCGCAGGTAGCCGCCCAGCACGTGGGCCCAGGCCGTGCGGTCTTCGCGCGCGACCGATGCGTAGCCGTAGCCGGGCAGGTCGACCAGGTAGCCGATATCGCGTTCGGGTTCGAGCTTGTCAGGCATGCCGAACATGTTGATCAGGCGCGTGCGTCCGGGCGTCTTGCTCGAAAACGCAAGGCGGCGCTGCTGGGTCAGGACGTTGATGGCCGACGACTTGCCCGAGTTGGAGCGCCCGACAAAGCAGACCTCGGGGGCGCTGGGCGGCGGCAGTTGATCCAGCCGGGCAGCGGAGGTCGTGAAGTGGGCGCGATGAAGGATGGACACAATAGGGGGGCAAAGAGCGCCGAAGGACAAGGACGCCCATTGTAAAGCCTGGCTGTCGCGGCCGGGCCATGGGGTAGGACGGGACAGTCCACCCCTTCAGTCAGCCCACGCGCTTGAGCGTCTTCTTGAAGGTTTCCTGGCGCGTGACATAACCCTGCACCCCGCTGCGGATCCGGGCGATGTCTTCGTCGCTCAATTCCCGCACGACCTTGGCGGGTGCGCCCAGGATCAGCGACCGGTCGGGAAAGGTCTTGCCTTCGGTCACGATGGCGCCCGCGCCGACCAGACAGTCCTTGCCGATCACCGCACGATTCAGGATCACGGCCTGGATGCCTACCAATGACCCGTCGCCGATGGTGCAGCCATGCAGCATGGCCTGGTGGCCCACGGTCACGAAGTCGCCGATGTTCAGTTCCAGCCCCGGGTCGGTATGCAGCACCGCGCCTTCCTGCACGTTGCTGGAATCGCCGATGCGGATGGTGTCGTTGTCGGCGCGCAGCACGGCGCCGGGCCAGATGCTGGCATGTTCGCCCAGCACCACCTTGCCGATCAGGACCGCTTCTTCGGCAACATAGGCCGATTCGGGCACGGAAGGGGTGTTTTCCCCAAGCTGGTAGATCGCCATCGTTGTTGTTCCTTTATCGTGGTTCGATGATCTCTGTCCTGACTCCTTGCTATAATAAGAGGTTTCCTGAAGATTGAGCGCCAGCCGCATCGCTGCATAGTGCAGTGGCCCGGCCAGAGCGCCGACTATCCGGAAGCGCAGGAAGTGCGGATGCACGAAGCTGCAGCGGCACGAAGCTGTAGCGGCATGGAACGGCGAGCGCACAAGAACGGCAATCGCACGAAGCGATTGGCAAGGCGAATAAAGGTTTGCGCGGGGGAAGACGCAAAGCAGGGTTGAACCACCAGGTTGATCAAACCAGGTTGAACCCACCGGTTTGAACGTATCCGGTTGAACTTTCCCCAAGCGACGGTTTACAAGAACGGATGTGAGACATCCGTGCCAACGACCGGATGCCAGACATCCGGCGGCAGCAGCAACACAACAGCACTACCAGGCATCACCACAAGCAGCAACGAACACTCAGCAACTGACGGGGAACATGCCGGAGTTGAGCAATACCGGGCACCGAGTCGCTGCACGCCGGCGGCGGATTGGCCTGGCAGTTCAGGAATCTGACTCGCGGGTATCGACTCGCGGGATTTTGGGTCGCGGGAATTTAGGACGTCGAGGTTTTCCATGAAGCGTGTGCTGTCCCTGATGCTCGTCACGAGCGGTCTGATGTTTGGTGCCACGGCCCTGTCGCCGTCCGTTGCCGCCGACGCGCCCGCCGCGGCGCCGGCCCGTCCCAAGATCGACCCGGCCAAGGGCGAACAGCTCTACGCGAACGGCGACGCCGCCCGCAACATCGTGGCCTGTGCGAGCTGTCACGGGCCGGGCGGCAACAGTGCCGGCGCGGCCAATCCCAAGCTTGCCGGGCAGCACCCCGACTACCTGTACAAGCAACTGGTGAACTTCAAGGTCAAGGAAGGCGCCAAGACGCCCGAGCGGCCCAGCGCGGTCATGAACGCCATGGCGGCCCCCTGACCGACGAAGACATGCGTAACGTGGCCGCCTACATCGGCGCCCAGACGCTCAAGCCGGCCACCGCCAAGAACAAGGACACGGTCGAACTTGGCCAGCGCATCTATCGCGGTGGCGTGGCGTCCAAGAACATCCCGGCCTGCGCGTCGTGCCATGCGGCCAACGGCGCCGGCATGCCCGCGCAATATCCGCGCATCGCCGGCCAGTTCGCCGAATACACCGAAGCGCAACTGGTGGCGTTCCGCAGTGGCGCGCGTCACAACAACGTGGCCATGACCGGCGTGGCATCGCGCATGTCCGACGCCGAAATCAAGGCCGTGGCCGACTACATCGCCGGCCTGCGCTGATCCGGGCTGGAACCGCCATGCGGGCCATCGGTCTTTGACAAGGGGCGGAGCGATCCGCCCCTTGTCACGCCCGGCCTGCTCTTTCGCACGTTCCCCGGGTCCCGCCTGTTATCGTTCTAGCGCGGCGACCCTGCCGCAGCGGGCGATGTGTCCGCCCACCCGTGCCGCCTCGGCAAGGTTTTCGATTCCATGAATGCTTCAACACCGGTCCAACGCACCACGGGAGCCGCCCGCTATCGGGACGACGTCGTGGAACTGCTGGGCTCCATGCGCTTTGCGGTCAGCCTGCTGTCCTTCATCTGTGTCGCCAGCGTGGTGGGCACCGTGCTGGTCCAGAACCAGCCGTCCAACAATTATGTGAACCAGTTCGGGCCCTTCTGGTATCAGGTGTTCGACACGTTCTCGCTTTACCACGTCTATAACGCGTGGTGGTTCTTGTTGATCATGGGCTTCCTGGTCGTGTCGACCACCATCTGCCTGGTGCGCAATGCGCCCAAGATGGTCAAGGAGATGCGGACCTATCGCGAGCACATGCGCGAGTCGAGCTTCAACTCCTTCCATCACCGCGCCCATGTGGATGGCGCCGTGCCGGTGGACGAGGCGGTCCAGGCATCGACGGCGCTGCTCAAGCGCCGCGGCTACAAGCTGCGCCTGCGGCAGGATGGCGACGCGACGCTGATCGCGGCAAAGACCGGCACGGGCAACCGGCTGGGCTACATCTTTGCGCACGCCGCCATCGTCATCATCTGCATCGGCGGGCTGCTTGATAGCGAGATGCCCGTGCGCCTGCAGGTGTGGCTGGGGAGCAAGATACCGCTGCACGACAACATGGCGATTGCCGACGTGCCGCCCAGCGGTCGACTCAGCATCGACAACCCCAGTTTTCGCGCCAACGTGCTGATTCCCGAAGGCGGGCAGAGCCGCAATGCCATTGTGCTGGTCGGCGACGGGGCCATGGTCCAGCCGCTGCCCTTCACGATCGAACTCAAGAAATTCATCGTCGAGTACTACTCGACCGGCATGCCGCGCCTGTTCGCCAGCGAAGTCGAAGTCACCGACGGTGAAACCGGCGACAAATTTCCCGCAAAGATCGAAGTGAATGAGCCGCTGCGCTACAAGGGCGTGACGGTGTATCAGTCGAGCTTTGACGACGGCGGCAGCACGCTCAGCCTGGTCGGGCATGCGCTGCGGGGGGCGGACAACTATTCGTTTCCGGTGGAAGGCAAGGTGGGGGGACGGCGTCCCTGGTGCCGGCCAGCAGCGCAAACGGCGGCACGAACGGCAACACCAATGACACGACGCGCGCCAGCTTCGACACCAACACCAGGGGCGGCACGCGTGACCTCAAGGACCTGAAAGACCTGACCGTCGAATTCAGCGGCTTTCGTCCCATCAACGTCGAAAACTTTGCGTCCCAGGTCGGGACGCCGGCGCCGCAGGCCCTGCGCGAGCACGTGGCGTCGGTCGCGGGCAGCGCCGCCAAGGTCGGGCACGACAAGGACTTCCGCAACGTCGGGCCCAGCGTGCAGTACAAGCTGCGCGACGCCAGCGGCCAGGCCTACGAATTCAACAACTACATGCTGCCGGTGGATGTGGAAGGCACGCCGGTCTTCCTGAACGGCATGCGGGCCAATCCGGAAGACGAGTTCCGCTACGTGCGCATTCCGGCCGACGCCAAATCGACCATGGAAGAATTCCTGGGGTTGCGCGCCGCGCTGCAGGACCCGGCTGCCCGCGAACTGGCGGCGCGCCGGTTCGCCGACAGCAACCGCCTGGCCGCCGGATCGGGGGGCGACGCCCTGACGCAGCAACTGCGCGAATCCGCGCAGCGCGCGCTGGACACCTTCGCCACGGGCGGCCTGCAAGCGATTGCCCGCTTTCTGGAAGGCAACGTGCCGGCCGCGGAACAGCAACGCGCGGCCGATGTAGTGGTAAAACTGCTGGGCGGCGCCATGGCCGAACTGCGCAATGTCGCGCGCGAACGCCTGGGCCTGGCGCCCTTGGCCCGCACGGGTCCGGAGGTCGAACAGGCGTCCACCTGGACCCAGATGTCGGTGGCGGCCCTGTCCGACATGTTCCTGTATCCCGCGCCGGTGCTGCTCAGCCTGTCCAGCTTCAACCACGTGCAGGCCAGCGTGTTCCAGGTCAGCCGTACGCCGGGCAAGACGGCCGTGTACCTGGGTTGCCTGCTGCTGGTGCTGGGTGTGTTTTCGATGTTCTACATTCGCGAGCGGCGGGTGTGGCTGTGGATCAAGCCGGCGCCAGCAGGCGACGTGGGTTCGGATACGCGGATGGCGATGACCTCGCAACGCCGCACGCTCGATTTCAATCGGGAATATGACGTGCTCAAGGCGGATCTGGCCGACGTGCTGCGGGACCGGCAGCCGCACGATTACGACAACGACAGCCCGGGCCGGCAAGGCCATGACATCCAAGCGCATGACACCAAAGGTGGTAGCTGATGGAACTGACTTCTTCCCGCACGGCCAACGGCCCCCTGCGCAAGCCGCCCGTCGACGCCGGTTCGCGCCGCGTCGACTGGACCGACGCCGTCTTTGCGCTGCTGCTGGTGGCCGGCGCCGTGTTCGCGTACCGCCACACCGGCGGCATCATGAATTATTACGACAAGCTGATCCTGGGGGGCGGCGTCATTGTGCTGGCCTGGCTGGGCTGGTTGTGGCGGCCCCTGCGCTCGCTCATGATCGCGGTGACGATCAGCGGCGGCCTGGCGGTCATGGCGTATGGCGGTGATCTGGCACGGGGCGATCAGGCGTTCTTCCTGAAATACCTGCTGTCCTCGCAATCGGCGATTCTGTGGATGTGCACGCTGTTCGTGCTGGCCACCGCCTGTTACTGGATCGGCCTGATCGGCCGCAGCGCCACGGGCGCCTGGCTGGGCACCGCGCTCAGCTGGTCGGCCGTGTTTGCCGGCCTGACCGGCCTACTGGTGCGCTGGCACGAAAGTTACCTGCTCAGCCCCGATATCGGCCACATTCCGGTCAGCAACCTGTACGAAGTATTCGTGCTGTTTTCGCTGATCACGGCGCTGTTCTACCTGTATTACGAACAGAAGTACGATACGCGCAGTCTTGGCGGGTTCGTGCTGCTGGTGATCTCATCGGCCGTGGCGTTCCTGCTCTGGTACACCTTCGATCGCGGCGCGCAGGAAATCCAGCCGCTGGTGCCCGCCTTGCAGAGCTGGTGGATGAAGCTGCATGTGCCGGCCAACTTCATTGGGTATGGCACGTTCTCGCTGGCGGCCATGGTGGCGTTTGCCTACCTGGTCAAGTCGCACGGGCAGACGACGTCGTGGGTCAAGCTGTCGCCGTTGTTCCTGCTGGGCGTGCTGCTGGGCCTGGAACCCATGGTGTTCCGCCAAAGCGGCATGCCCGCCTACTGGATGGTGTATGCCGCCGTGGTGGCGCTGATCGTGGGCGGCATCCTGCTTGGCCGCCGGCGGATCGCCGAACGGCTGCCCGCGCTCGAGATCCTTGACGACATCATGTACAAGGCCATTGCCGTCGGCTTTGCCTTCTTTACCGTGGCCACCATTCTGGGCGCGCTGTGGGCGGCCGACGCCTGGGGCGCCTACTGGCAGTGGGACCCGAAAGAGACCTGGGCGCTGATCGTCTGGCTCAATTACGCGGCCTGGCTACACATGCGCATGATGAAAGGCCTGCGGGGCGACGGCGCGGCGTACTGGGCGCTGGTCGGGCTGCTGGTCACGGGCTTCGCCTTCCTGGGCGTGAACATGTTCCTGTCGGGCCTGCATTCGTACGGAGAGCTGTGACGGCGGCGCGGTGACCGGATTGCACCCGCTGCCGCATCCCTGACTGGGGCGGCGTCGGGCTCGACAACAACCCTGCCCAGGCAGGGTTGTTTCGTTTCAGGCCGGGTCAAGTCGCCTTTTCCACCCCGTCCACCGCCTGTGCGGCCTGCGCGATGGCCGGCATGTGCGTCTCCAGCCAGTCCACCAGGTCGCGCACCTTCTCGGCCGCTTCGGCCCCCAACGGCGTCAGCGTGTACTCGACATGGGGCGGGACGGTGTTGAATGAGCGCCGGTGCACCATGGCGTCGGCTTCCAACCACTGCAGCGTCTGCGCCAGCATCCGTTCGTTGATTCCGCCGATCTTGCGCCGCAACTGGCTGAAGC
Source organism: Pigmentiphaga litoralis (assembly GCF_048632615.1). Lineage (GTDB taxonomy): Bacteria > Pseudomonadota > Gammaproteobacteria > Burkholderiales > Burkholderiaceae_B > Pigmentiphaga > Pigmentiphaga litoralis_B. Next base: position 2,282,358 of record NZ_CP184479.1, on the reverse strand, counting down.
GCTGCGTGCCCTGCAACAAGGCGATGAGCACCAGCACCCCCACCGGCTGGTCAGGTGCTGCAGGACCTGCCGCGACGGGCAGTCCGCCGCCATGACATCGCCGCGTTGCAACTTGTCGGACAGCGACGGCGGGGACGCCGAGGCCAGTTCAGTAGTCACAAGGCCAATCGAATCGTTCTGCATACTTACCTTTACGTGCGTACTTACTAATAATAAGCGAAGCGCCTATAGTCGGTGTTCTTATTTTCCAAATGAAGGACACATCATGACCATTGCCGTCACGGGCGCCACCGGCGAACTGGGCCGTCTTGTCATCGACCGGCTCAAACAGCGCGTGCCAGCCACCGACGTTGTGGCGATCGTGCGCGACGTCCAGCGCGCCAGCACCCTGGGCGTCGACGCCCGGGCCGCCGACTACACCCAGCCCGCCGCGCTGGAAGCGGCGCTGGCCGGCGTCGACACCCTGTTGCTGATCTCCAGCAGCGAGATCGGGCAGCGGGTTGCGCAGCACATCAACGTCATCCACGCCGCAAGGAAGGCGGGTGTAGGCCGCGTCGTCTATACCAGCCTGCTCCATGCCGACAGCTCCACGCTCAGTCTGGCGCCGGAACACCTCGAGACGGAAAAGGCACTCAAGGCGTCGGGATTGATCTACACGATCCTGCGCAACGGCTGGTACACCGAGAACTACACGGCGTCGGTCGCTCCGGCGCTGGCGCTGGGCACGTTGTACAGCAGCGCGGCGGACGGGCGCATTGCGTCGGCGTCGCGTGCCGACTATGCCGACGCCGCGGTGGCGGTGCTGACAGGGCAGGGGCATGACGGCAAGACCTACGAATTGGCCGGAGATACGTCCTACACACTGGCCGAAATGGCTGCCGAGATCACCGCCCAGTCCGGCAGGCAGGTCGCTTACCAGAGCATTCCAGAAGCCGACTATGCCGCCGCCCTGGTCAAGGCCGGCCTGCCCGAAGGCTTTGCCGCCGCCCTGGCCTCGTGGGATGTTGCCGCCTCCAAAGGGGCGCTATTCGATGACAGCCGCGCCTTGTCGGCGTTGATCGGCCACCCGACCACGCCGTTGGCGCAGTCAGTCAAGGCGGCGCTTGCCAGGTAAGCGGCAGGGGCGCCTTGGGGCAGGGGCACCTAGGACAGGGGCGCCTTGGCAAGGCGCGGCGCCCTCGCAACCCCCGGATGCCGGCTTCATTTCGGGGGCGCCCGATGGGTTCCTGCTGGAGTTTGCGCCCCGGTGTTTATAAAAAGTTGATACATGGCCGCGCGATGCCGCCCGACAATAGCTCCCATGCCTCAGGTACTCTGAGTCTTCACCTTGGGCGGGGAACGCCCCGTCCAGCGCCAGGAGTTGCCATGTTGATACGTAGACCCGGGGACATCGCTCCCTCCGAGATCACCGCGCAGTCGGTCTATCAGGATCGCCGCCGTCTCATGCTGCAGGCCGGCGCCGCCGCCGCGGCCATGGGCCTGGCCGGCTGGACCAATCGCCAGGCTTTTGCCCAGACCACCACCGGCGACAAACTGGTCGCGACGCGCAATCCCCAGTTCGTCGTGATGGACAAGCTGACGCCGGTCAAGGACGTCACGAGCTACAACAATTTCTACGAATTCGGCACCGACAAGGGCGACCCGGTGGACAATGCCGGCCGCTTCAAGACCAAGCCCTGGACAGTGGCGATCGAAGGCGAGGTCAAGAAGCCGATGACCATCGGCCTGGACGATCTGCGCAAAATGGCGCCGATGGAAGAACGGGTGTATCGCCTGCGCTGTGTCGAAGGCTGGTCCATGGTCATCCCGTGGGTGGGCTTTTCACTGAGCGAACTGATCAAGCGTGTCGAGCCGACCGGCAATGCCAAGTTTGTCGAATTCGTGACCGCCACGCAGCCGGAAACCATGCCCGGCCTGCGGTCGCGCGTGCTGGAATGGCCCTATGTCGAAGCCTTGCGGATGGACGAAGCCATGCATCCGCTCGCCTTGCTGACCTTTGGTGTGTATGGCGAGACGCTGCCCAACCAGAACGGCGCGCCGGTGCGCATCGTGGCCCCGTGGAAATACGGCTTCAAGTCGGGCAAGTCGCTGGTCAAGATCCGTTTCGTCGAAAAGCAGCCGGTCACGAGCTGGATGAAGGCCGCCTCGTCCGAATACGGCTTCTACGCCAACGTCAACCCGGACGTGCCGCATCCGCGCTGGAGCCAGGCCACTGAGCGCCGCATTGGCGAGGACGGGCTGTTCTCGCCCAAGCGCAAGACGCTGCCGTTCAATGGCTACGCGGATCAGGTCGCATCGCTGTACGCGGGCATGGACCTGAAGAAGAACTACTGAGCGCCGACGCCATGCCGCCCGTCTCGCCGTCTCCCGCCGTGTCGCCCGCCGTGTCGCCGCGGCCCGCTGCCGCCGCCCCTTCTAGCGCGGCGCGCGGCGGGGCAGCGGCCGGCGCGCCCCGCGCCGCCGCTGCGCCCAAGGTCTTCGGCATGCCGCTGCGGACCTTCAAGATCCTGCTGTTCATTGCGTTCCTGTATCCCTTGGCGCGATGGGTCTACCTGGGCGTGACCAACGATCTGACCGCCAACCCGGTCGAATTCCTGACCCGGTCGTCCGGCACCTGGACCCTGGTGACCTTGCTGATCACCCTGGTGATCTCGCCCCTGCGCAGCTGGATCAAGCAGCCCATGCTGCTGCAGGTGCGGCGCATGTGCGGACTGTTCGCCTTCTTTTACGTCTGTCTGCACCTGACCACGTATGTGTGGTGGGATCAGTGGTTCGACGCGATTGCCATCGTGCGGGACGTGATCAAGCGCCCGTTCATTACGGTAGGGTTTGCGGCGTTTCTGTTGTTGATCCCGCTGGCGGTCACGTCGACCAAGGGCTGGATGCGGCGGCTGGGCCGCCGGTGGCAGACCCTGCACAAGCTGATCTACCTGATCGTTACGCTGGGCCTGCTGCACTACTGGTGGCAGAAAGCCGGCAAGAATGACTTTGCCACGGTGGGCATCTACACGGCGGTGTTCGCGGTGCTGATGGCCTGGCGTGTGCAGCGGTGGTGGAAGGGACGCAAGCGCTAGCAGGCGGAACCCATCACCCCAGCGTCGATTCCAGCGCCAGCAACTGCGCCACGGTTTCCCGCGATCGCACCACGTGGAAGTTGGCGCCGTCCACCATCACTTCGGCGGCGCGCGGGCGCGTGTTGTAGTTGCTTGCCATCACCATGCCATAGGCGCCGGCCGACTCGAACGCCAGCAGGTCGCCTTCAGCCACGGCCAGGTCGCGGTTACGCGCCAGCCAGTCGCCGCTTTCGCAGATCGGCCCGACCACGTCGTAGTTGCGCGTCACCACGTCCGTTCGCGGCACGACCGGCAGCACGCCGTGATAGGCCTCGTACAGGGTCGGGCGCACCAGGTCGTTCATGGCCGCGTCCACGATCAGGAACAGCTTGGAATCCGTGTGCTTCAGGTATTCCACCCGTGTCACCAGAATGCCCGAATTGCCGGCCAGCGAACGGCCAGGTTCCAGCACGATCTGGCGGTCGCCATAACCGCGCGCCAGCAGGCGTTCGAACACGGCGTTCAGCAGGGTGGTGGGGGACAGGAGGGTTTCGTCCGAATACCGGATGCCCAGGCCGCCGCCCAGGTCCAGATGTTCGATGTGGATGTCATGGGCCGCCAGCAGGTCCAACAGGTCCAGCAGCTTGTCGAGAGCGTCCAGGAAGGGGGACGCTTCGGTGATTTGCGACCCGATGTGGCAATCCAGGCCCACGACCTTGATGCCTGGCAGGCTGGCGGCATTGCGGTAGGCGTCCAGCGCCTGTTCGATGGCAATGCCGAACTTGTTTTCTTTCAGCCCGGTGGAAATGTACGGATGGGTCTTGGGGTCCACGTCGGGATTCACCCGCAACGACACCGGCGCGCGTTTGCCCATGGCATGGGCCACGGCCGACAGGCGGTGCAGTTCGGGAATGGACTCGACGTTGAAGCATTTCACGCCGGCTTCCAGCGCCATCCGCATTTCCGAGGCCTGCTTGCCCACGCCCGAAAACACCACCTTGGACGGATCGCCGCCCACGGCGAGCACGCGCTGCAGTTCACCCGCCGACACGATGTCGAAGCCCGCGCCCATCTTGGCGAATTCGCGCAGCACGGCCAGGTTCGAATTGGCCTTCATGCCGTAGCAGACCAGCACATCGTGGCTGCCGATCGCGTCGCGGTAGGCGCCGTAGGCGGCATGCAGGGCCGCGCGCGAATAGACATACAACGGCGTGCCCAGGCGATCCGCCAGGTCGGCCACCGACACGCTTTCGGCGTGCAGCACGCCGTCGCGGTAGGCGAAATAGGGGCTGCCGACAGGGGTCGCTTGCGCGCCCGCGGCAGGGACTCGGGTATCGGTCATGGCGGAATCAGGGCAGGGTGGGGAAGGTGGAGCGGTTCTGCGACGTAGTGCGGGTCGCGGTCGACGAGCTTGGATAGGTGGTGGAGGTCGTGGGCGGAATCGGCTTGCCGGCGTCATCGGGAACGAACAACGGGCCTTTCTGGCCGCAGGCAGCCAGCAATGCCAGCCCCGCGACGGCCGCACCCCGCGCCATCCAGCGCGCGGCCGGAGCAGCACGGGTGGCGTCAGGGGTATTGGGGGCGAGACGCTCGCCGCTGGCTACAATGCGTGCATCTGCTAACCCAAAGGATGGCTGGCATGCGGCGCGCGCGGTGCGTGGAGGTGTCATGTCGGGCATAGGTGAAATTATGAACGAAAGCGAGTTTGTTGCCGCAGCCGAGGCGATCATCGGATCGATCGAAGCCCAGGCCGATGTGTGGTTCGATGAATTGGACGTCGATCTGGAATGCGAGCGCAGCGGCAATGTGCTGACGCTGACGTTCCAGGACCGGTCCCAGGTCGTCGTGAACAGCCAGGCGCCCATGAAGGAAATGTGGGTGGCGGGCCGCAGCGGCGGTTTCCACTACCGCTATCAGGACAACGGCCAGTGGATCGACACGCGGTCGGGCGAAGAACTGGGCGCCGCCCTGAGCCGCATCTGTTCGGAGCAATCCGGCCGCATCCTGGTCGTCGCCATTCCCTGATGGACACCGGCCCCCTGCGCAATGCGGGGGCCAGTCAACCGGCTTCGGGCGTTCAGCCCTTCAGCCTTGGAAAGAACATAGTACGGCAGCTTACGCCGTACGCTGGCATCAGGGCAGGTAGTCCGGCTGGGTTGCCTGTCGCGGGGCGTTGGACGGGTTGCCATTGCCTCCGATCAGATTGCCCAGTCCGTCGATCAGGCGCGACATCGGATCTTCTTCCTTGGGCGCCGCCACCCCCACTGTCGCCACTGCCTGTCCAGGCGGGAATTCCGACAGATAGTAGTCGCCGTTGGCGGTCACGATCCCCGGCGGCATGACCTGTTCCTGCTGCGGCACGCCCTTCAGCGCCTTCTGCATGTACGCCAGCCAGATCGGCATGGCTGCGCCGCCGCCGGTTTCACGCACGCCCAGCGACTTGGGCTGGTCGTAGCCCAGCCAGGCAATGCCCACCAGTTGCGGCGTATAGCCTGCGAACCAGCCGTCCACCGAATTGTTCGTCGTCCCGGTCTTGCCGCCCACGTCGGTGCGCTTGAGCGCCAGCGCTGCGCGGGCCGTGCCGGTGCGCACCACGTCGCGCAACATGGTGTCGGTAATGAAGGCGGTGCGGGCGTCGATGGCGCGTACCGATTCGTCTCCCGCCTTGGCCGGACGGGCCTGCATCAGCACCCGGCCGCTGCCGTCGGTCACCTTGTCGATCAGGAACGGCGTGACGCGATACCCGCCGTTGGCAAACACCGAGTAGGCACCCGCCATCTGCAAGGGCGTGACCGCGCCCGCGCCCAGCGCCATCGTGAGGTAGGCCGGGTGACGCGCCGCCTCGAAGCCGAAGCGGGTGATGTAGTCCTGCGCGTACTGCGGCCCGATGGTCTGCAGGATCCGGATCGACACCAGGTTCTTGGACTTGGCCAGACCCTGACGCATCGTCATCGGCGCTTCGTTCTTGCCGTCGTAGTTCTTGGGTTCCCAGCGCTGCGAGCCCGTGGCCGCGGCTTCCAGCACGAAGGGCGCGTCGGAAATGATGGTCGACGGTGTCAGCCCGCGTTCCAGCGATGCCGCGTAAATGAAGGGCTTGAAGCTCGATCCGGGCTGGCGCCAGGCCTGCGTGACCCGGTTGAACTTGCCGCGCTGGAAGTCGAAACCGCCCACCATGGCGCGAATGGCGCCGTCGCGAGGGTCGGTCGACACGAACGCGCCCTGGACCGCCGGGGACTGCAGGATTTCCCACTCGCCGCCGGTCTTCATGATCCGCACGATGGCGCCGCGGCGCACGCGCTGCGTCGGCTGCGCCTTGGCGTTCAGGCCCGACGCCGCAAAGCGCAGGCCCTTGCCGGTGATTTCGATGATCTCGCCCGCGCTGCGCGCGACGCGCACCTTGTTCGCGTCGGCCGACAGCACCACGGCGGCCAGCAGGTCGTCGTTGTCGGGATGGTCGGTCAGCGCGTCGTCCACCGCTTCGTTCAGCTTTTCGGCGTCACGGTCAATGCCGTCGGGCAAGTCCACGAACGCTTCCGGGCCGCGATAGCCGTGCCGGCGTTCGTAGTCCATCACGCCGTCCCGCAGCGCTTCGTACGCGGCGTCCTGCTGCGCCTTGTTGACCGTCGTATAGACGTTCAGGCCACGGGTGTACGTGTCTTCCTTATAGATGTCATAGACCAGCTGGCGGGCCAGTTCGGCCACGTACTCGGCCCGCACCGCGAATTCGCCGCCCAGCGGCTTGATCTTCATCTTGTCTTCGAGCGCGGCGCGGTATTCCGGGTCCGTCAGATAGCCCAGCTCGTGCATGCGGCGCAGCACGTATTGCTGGCGCAGTGTGGCGCGGGTGGGATTGACGACCGGGTTGTAGCGCGACGGCGCCTTGGGAATGCCGGCCAGCATGGCCGCTTCCGACGCCGTCAGTTCCGCCACCGGCTTGCCGAAATAGATCCGTGCCGCCGACGCAAAACCGTAGGCGCGCTGGCCCAGGTAGATCTGGTTGATGTACAGCTCCAGGATCTGGTCTTTCGTCAGGTTGGCCTCGATCTTGAAGGTCAACAGGATTTCGTACAGCTTGCGCGTATAGGTCTTTTCGGACGACAGATAGAAATTGCGGGCCACCTGCATCGTGATCGTGCTGGCGCCCTGGCTTTTCTGCAGGTTGATGGCGTTGGTGAACGCGGCGCGCAGCACGCCGGTCCAGTCGATACCGCCATGCTGGTAGAAGCCGTCGTCTTCGGCTGACAGGATGGCCGACTTCAGCACGTCCGGCACATCGCGGATACGAACCACGTTGCGGCGTTCTTCGCCAAATTCGCCGATCAGCACGTTGTCGGAGGTATAGACACGCAACGGCACCTTCGGGTGGTAATCGGTCAGTGCGTCCAGGTCCGGCAGATTCGGATAGGCGAGCGCCAGCGCCAGCCCGACCAGTAGGGCGACGCAGACGGCCAATCCGGCAAGGACGCCGGCAACCTTGAGCAAAATTCGGGTCATGAGGGGGACAACTTGAGGGGCAAAGACCAACCCATTATAGGAACATCGGGCGGCGTAGGCGGATAGACCATCCGGCGCAAGCCGTGTTCCTGTAACAAGCTGCACATTGAAGGATCGGCCATGTCGGGGGCGTGCCGGACCGGCGGCCGGCGCGATTCGGACCCGGGATCGGGCCTGTTACCTAGGGGATTGCCCCCGAATTTTGCCGCGACGGTCGTCCTTGCGGGATAATGGGGCCGTAACCAACCCGACGGCGTCCGAGCCGCCCTTGCCGTGATTGCCGCTACGTTTGCTTCCTGTTCCGTCGAGATCGTCCGTGTCGACGCCGACGTCTTCATCCCGCCGCTGTTCCTGGTCGGGATGATGGGCGCCGGCAAGACGACGATCGGCCGCGGCCTGGCCCGCGCCATGGGCCGGGAATTCGTCGATATCGACCAGGTGATCGAAACCCGCTGCGGCGTACGGATTCCCACCATATTCGAACTGGAAGGTGAAGCCGGGTTCCGAGCCCGCGAAGCCCATGTGCTGGACGAATACAGCCGCAAGTCGGGCGTGGTGCTGGCCACCGGCGGCGGCGTGGTCATGGCCGAGCCCAACCGCCGCATCCTGGCCGAACGCGGCCGCGTGCTGTACCTGCGGGCCCGCGCCGAAGAACTCTATCAACGCACCCGCTACGACCGCAATCGCCCGCTGCTGCGCACCGCCGACCCCCTGGCAAAGATTACCGAGCTGCTGGTCGCGCGCGAGCCGCTGTACGAAGAGATCGCGGACCTGGTCGTGGATACCGGCAGGATGTCCGTGACCCGCCTGGTCCACCGCATCCTGCCCTTGCTGCTAAGCTTCGACAAGCCGATCACACCGGTTTCCGACTTGCCGCCCCTGGAGTGTTTATGAAAGAAGTCCGTGTCGATACGCCGGGCGGACGCTATCCGATCCGCATCGCTCCCGGCCGTCTCGATCACCTTGCCGACGCCGTGCCGGCCGACGCCACCACCCTGGTCCTGGTCACCAACCCGACGGTGGCCGCCCTGTATGCCGACCGGGCCGAAGCCGCGTTGGCCAAGTCGGGCAAGAAGGTGCTGCGCATCGAACTGCCCGACGGTGAAGCCTATAAGGACTGGCAGACGCTGAACCTGATCTTCGACGGCATGCTGGCGCAGCACTGCGACCGCCGCGCGGTCATCGTGGCCCTGGGCGGCGGCGTGATCGGCGACATTGCCGGCTTCGCGGCCGCCGTGTACATGCGCGGCATCCGCTTCATCCAGGTGCCCACTACGCTGCTGTCGCAGGTCGACTCGTCGGTGGGCGGCAAGACGGCCGTGAACCACCCGATCGGCAAGAACATGATCGGCGCCTTCTATCAGCCGCTGGCCGTCGAAATCGACACCGACGTGCTCGATACCCTGGCGCCCCGCGAAGTCTCCGCGGGCCTGGCCGAAGTCATCAAGTATGGCGCCATCCTGGACGCCGACTTCTTTGCCTGGTGCGAAGACAACGTTGCGGCCTTGCGCGCGCTGGAACCGGCTGCCGTGGCGCATGCCATTGCGCGGTCCTGCGAACTGAAAGCGTTCGTGGTGTCGCAAGACGAGCGCGAAACCGGCCTGCGCGCCATCCTGAATTTCGGACACACCTTCGCCCATGCCATCGAGGCCGGCCTGGGTTTCGGCACCTGGCTGCACGGCGAGGCCGTGGGCTGCGGCATGGTGCAGGCCGCCGAACTGTCGGTCACCGCTTGCGGCCTGCCGCAACGCGATGCCGACCGCATCCGGGCCCTGGTGCAGGCGATCGGCTGCCCCGTGTACGGGCCCGACCTGGGCGCCGAACGCTGGCTGGATCACATGCAGGGCGACAAGAAGACCGAAGCCGGCCAGATCCGCTTCGTGCTGCTGCCCCGCCTGGGCGAAGCCGTCCGCACGCCCGCGCCCGAAGACCAGGTGCGGCAGGCGCTGGAACTGACCGTGGCAAAAACGGCGGGCGCGCAGGCGACGGTCGTCGCGTAGCCAGGCGGGCCCGGCGGCGTCATTCCGGTGACGCAGCACGTATGGCAGGGCGTCTTGAGGGTTGGCTTTCGCCGCGGCCAGAGCCATCTCCCTTCGCGCCTGCGCCAGTTCTGTCCTGCCGCGACTTGTATCCTGCGCATTCGGCATCATCTGTACCGCAGCCTCTGCACGCCTTTCCAGGGACACCATGTCTGCCACTCCGCCGAATCCCGCGCTGTCCATCCCCACGATGCTTGCGCCCTACGCCGCGCACCCCGAACAGTCGCGCGGCCGCCGGCATGCCGAAACGCCGGCCGAAGGGCGCACCGAATTCCAGCGCGACCGCGATCGCATCATTCATTCCAACGCGTTCCGGCGGCTCGAATACAAGACCCAGGTGTTCGTGAACCATGAAGGCGACCTGTTCCGCACCCGCCTGACGCACAGCCTGGAAGTCGCGCAGATCGCCCGGTCGATCGCCCGCAACCTGCGGCTCAACGAAGACCTGGTCGAAGCCATTTCGCTGGCGCACGACCTGGGTCACACGCCTTTCGGCCATGCCGGGCAGGATGTGCTGAACGCCTGCATGCGCGAATTCGCACCGGATGCGGGGGCTTCGAACACAATCTGCAAAGCCTGCGGGTGGTGGACGAACTGGAAGAACGCTACGGCGATTTCGACGGCCTGAACCTGGTGTTCGAAACGCGCGAAGGCATCCTGAAGCATTGTTCGCTGGAACGCGCCAAACGGCTGGGTGACGTAGGCGAACGGTTCCTGGCGCGCACGCAGCCGTCGCTGGAAGCGCAACTGACCAACCTGGCCGATGAAGTCGCCTACAACAACCACGATATCGACGATGGCCTGCGTTCAGGATTGATCACGCTCGATCAGCTGCAGTCGGTGCGGATCTTCGCGCGGCACCGCGCCATGGTCGAAGCGCGATATACCGGCCTGGCCGAACGCCGCATGATCACCGAAACCGTGCGCCGCATGATCAATACCTTGATCATCGACCTGACGCAGACCAGCGCCGCGCGCATTGCCGACGCGGCGCCGCAAACCATCGACGACGTGCGCCAGTCGCCGTCCCTGGTCGGCTTCAGCCCCGGCGTGCGGACCGAGGCCGACGAGCTGAAGGTATTCCTGCGCGAACAGCTGTACATGCACTACAAGGTGCGGCGCACGACCAGCAAGGCCAAACGCATCGTGCGGGACCTGTTTACCGCCTTTTTCGACGAGCCGCGCATGCTGCCGACGCAATACCAGGAACGGGTCGAGAAGGGCAAGGCGCGCGCCATTGCCGACTACATTGCGGGCATGACGGACCGCTACGCGATCCGGGAACACCGCAAGCTGTTCGAGGTGGGCGACGACTGATCACGCCGGCTCATCGCCTGGCGTGTCCTGACGCCCATGCAAAGTCTGCCGGATATGTTCGGCAAACGCATGCGCAATGGTCGGCAACTGCCGGTTCCGCAGGCTGGCCAGCACCAGTTTGCCGCGCGGAAAATTTCGGTCCGCGATGTCCTTGACGACCACCGCGCCGCCGTCGGTCACCGCGCCGATATCGATCTGGAACGAGATGGCGTTGTCGTAATACAGGCAGCCGCGCAGGAATTCGAACGAATTGCTTTCGATCAGCGGCCGCAGCGAAATCGATGACCGCATCATGAAGCGTTCCAGCATCTGGCGGCCGGCAATGTCCCGGTCGGGCAGCACTACCGGATAGTCCGCGCAATCGCGCAGCCGTACCGTTTCCTGGCCCGCCAGGGGATGGTCGCGATGCATGACCGCCACAAGCTTCTGGTCGAACTGCGCGATCGCTTCCACGTCCGCTTCGGGCGGCAGGTTGAACACCAATCCCAGGTCCACATCGAAATTGCGCAGCGACGTCAGCGCATGCACGTGGTCGCCCACGTCCACCTCGAACGCGACCAGAGGATGCGTCTTGCGGAAGGTGGCCACGGCCTGGGGCAGGTAAGCAGGCGCCAGCGCCTGGCTGATCACCAGCCGCACGTTGCCGCGCCGCAGTCCCTTGAGTTCCTCGATCTGCGACCGCACCCCGTCCAGTTCCGCGTTCCGGCTGCGGATGTAGTCGACGAACAGTTCGCCCGCCGTGGTCAGCCGCATCCCGCGTGGCAGCCGTTCGAAAATCGCCGTACCCAGTTCGTCTTCCAGGTCCTGGATGCGGCGGATCACGGCGGATGGCGCCACGTGCAGCCGCTCGGCCGCCTGCCGGATCGATCCGACGCGGGCCACTTCGTCGACATAACGCAGAAAACGCAGGTGATTCATGACGGTGTCCTTATAGCGGGGCCGCTTTGGTTAGGGCATCGTTGCCCCACAGTGGTGCACCGGTCTGGTGCGCCGGCCTGCCTATCGCCGCTGCACAACGCGGACCCCGTGACGTCACGCTTCGCGCGATCCCGCGCGCCAGCCCCCGCAGGTGGCCGCGCGTTCCAATGACGCGCCAACCCACGCCGCCGCAAGACGCCCTGTTTACCGCGCTATCGGGCTACCGATGCCGTATCGGCAACAGAGTAACGCTAAATCGGCAATCAATCGAAGCGGTGAAATCGCAAAACAGGTACGGGCATTGCATTAGGTAATGCCAAGGACACGGCATGCCCGCTATCGGTGCCTGCCGGGTTGCTGACGCGGGGCGGCGCTGCCCGCCTGTCGAATCCGCCGCCGGGGTTCGATGCCGACGCCCTTTCCGTTATTCCGACTTTCTTGTTGCGCCCCGTCCATGACCTTTTCGACATCCGCCACGACCTTCGGCCCGGCCCCCGGTAACGTCTGGACGCGCCGCGGCGAGGCGCTCAGCCTGGTCCGGCCGCCCCATGTGCCGCGTCCGGTGCAGTTTGCCGCCGATGACCATCCAATCGAAATCGACGTAGCGGCCACGGCGCTCATCATCATCGACATGCAGAACGACTTCTGCCACCCCGAAGGCTGGTTTGGCCAGAAGGGCATCGACGTGTCGCCCATGCGCCGTCCGATTCCGGCCATTGCGGCCCTGCTGGACGCCTGGCGCGCCGCCTCGGGCCGCGTGGTGTGGGTGAACTGGGGCATCCGTGCCGACCGCCTCAACCTGCCGCCCACCGTACTGTTCAAGGGCAAGCGCACGGGGGATGGCGTCGGCTATGCCGAGACGTCGCCGCTCGACCATGGCCCAAGCGTGGTGCAAGGCAGCTGGGGCGCCCAGGTGGTGGAAGAACTGACGGTGGACGCCAGCGACATCACCGTTCACAAGCATCGCCTGAGCGGCTTCTGGGACAACGAACTGGACAGCCTGCTGCGCCAGCAGGGCGTCACGACCCTGCTGTATGCCGGCGTGAATACCGACCGCTGCGTGTTCTCGACCCTGCAGGACGCGGCCTTCATTGGCTACGACAACATTTTGTTGAGCGATGCGTGCAGCACCGCGTCGCCCGAGTACGTGACCCAGGCCATCCACTTCATCGTGCGGCAATTGCATGGCTTCGTGGCGACGTCGGCCGCGCTGACCGATGCGCTGCGCGAGCAGGGCTGATCCCGCAGCAACCCACGCTGCGCATCACGCAGCACCGATCCCCGCATTTTGCGTATTACCCCGTGTGTCCTCCGCCACCCCTCAGGAGCATTTCATGATTGCGAGTTTCAAGAAGTTTGCCGTGTCGGCCGCCGCTACCACGGCCCTGGGCCTGACCTTCGCCGTGCTGCCGACCGCAGCCAGCGCGCAGACCAAGATCAAGCTGACCTTGAACTGGAAGTACGAAGGCCCGCAAGCCTGGTTCTTCCTGGCGCAGGACAAGGGTTACTTCAAGGCCGAAGGCCTGGATGTCGAGATCGACCAGGGCGAAGGGTCGGCCGCCGGTGTGCCCAAGGTCGCGGCCGGTACCTACACCGCCGCCTTTGGCGACATGAACGCCCTGATCGACTTCGCCGCCAAGCGGCCGGCCGACGCGCCGGTGGGCGTCTATACCCTGTACAACTCGGCCCCGTTCACGGTGGTCGTCAAGGCCAGCAGCCCGATCAAGACCCCCAAGGATTTCGAAGGCAAGACCTTGGGTGGCCCGGCCAATGACGGCGCGCTCAAGCTGTTTCCCACGTTGGCGGGTTCCGCGGGCTTTGACCTGAACAAGGTCAAGATCAGCAACATGGCGCCCAACCTGCGCGAACAGATGTTGATCCGCGATCAGGTGGACGGCGTGTTCGGCTACATCAACACGGTGTATTTCGCGGCCAAGGCCAGCGGCCTGGATCCGGAAAAAGACCTGCGCTTCATCCGCTACGCCGACTACGGCCTCGATCTGTATTCCAACACGATCATGTTCTCGCGCAAGTTCACGAAAGAGAACCCCGAAGCGGTCAAGGGCTTCTTGCGCGCCCTAAACAAGGCGATCAAGGAAGTGGTGGCGAATCCTGACGAGGGCCTGGCCGCCGTGCTCAAGCGCGAGCCGCTGCTCAAGCCCGAACTGGAAAAGGAAAAGCTGCTGGCCACGCTCAAGCGTGACATGAGCCATCCCGAAGTCGCCCGGATCGGCCTGGGCGCCGTCGATGAAGCGCGCCTGAAGAAGTCGATCGATCTGGTTGTGAAAGCCAACCAGTTGACGACGACGCCGCCCGCTGGCGACGTGTTCGACAGCAGCTTCCTGCCGGCACGCGCGGACCGCCCGTCCAAGCTTTGATGCCTTGACCCCGATCGGCGCCTGAACCTCCTGGCGCGGGCGCCGGCTCACCAGAACACACGCGAGAAAGATGATGGATTTGCAGTTGAAAGACAAAGTGGTGGTCATTACCGGTCCGGCCAAAGGCATGGGCCGCGCGATCACCCTGGCGTTCGCCAAGGAAGGCTGCGCGCTGGTGCTGACGGGCCGCGACGTGGCCGCGATCGACCCCGTGGCGGCTGAAGCGCGCGACCTGGGCGTCAAGGTCCTGGTCGTCCCGTGCGACCTGACGGACGATACCCAGACCGAAGCCCTGGGCCGCGCCGCCGAGGAAGCGTTCGGCCGCGTCGACGTGCTGGTGAACGTGGCCGGCGGATCGGGTCCCATCGGCAAGACGGGTTGGGAAACCACCGCGGCGGAATTCGACGAGATCGTCCGCCTGAACATGTCCGGCTGCTTCAACACCATGCACGCCGTGCTGCCCGGCATGATCGCGCGCCGCTACGGCAAGATCGTCAACGTGGGCGGCACCTTCGGCATGCGCGGCCGCGCCGGCCGCATGGCGTACTCGGCATCCAAGTGGGGCCTGCGCGGCATCACCAAGAGCTTCGCGCTGGAAGCCGGGCCGCACAACATCAATGTCAACAACGTCGCCCCCGGCATGGTCGATGGCCCCCGGTTCCGCGAGAAGGTATGCGCCGACATGGCCAAGCGCCTGAACATCACGCTGGAAGAAGCCATGACCAGGCACGCGATGGACTATGCGCTGCGCCGCGTGACCGTCGACGAGGACGTCGCCAACGCCTGCCTGTTCCTGGCCAGCGATGCGTCGCGCCAGATTACCGGCGCGGATCTGCCGGTCGACGGCGGATGGGCATCTCTCTAAGCATTTTTTCGGCAGCGGCCGACGCAGGGTTCGACGTCTGCCGCACGGCATTTGAGCAAGGAATGAAGTCATGAGTCAGGTAGACCTGGTTATCCGCGGCGGCAAAGTGGTGTCGCCCGATCACATCATCGAGGCATCGGTTGCCATCGACAACGGCATCATCGTCGCGGTGGGCCATGACGACCTGATGCCGTCGGCCCGCGAGGAAATCCGTGCCGACGGCCTGTACCTGTTGCCCGGCGCCATTGACAGCCATGTGCACTTTCGCGATCCCGGCTACCCCAACAAGGAAACCTGGAAGACCGGGTCGGCCGCGGCGGCCTGCGGCGGCGTGACCACCGTATTCGAAATGCCCAACACCAACCCGGCCACCGGCACCGTGGAAGCGCTGCGCCTGAAGCAGAAGGCGGCCGAGTCGTCGTATGTGGACTTCGGCATTCACGGCCTGTTCGGCGACGATACCGTCGACCGCCTTGAAGAGCTGCTGGACGCCGGCGTGACCAGCTTCAAGGCCTTTGTAGGCAACACCTTCGGCAACCTGCCGGCGCCCACCGACGGCTGCCTGCTCGAAGGCTTCGAAAACTGGCGCCGCTCGGTATTCGTACCGTCGTGCATGCCGAGAATTCGTCCATCATGGCGCGGCGCCAGGCCAAGCTGCAGGCCGCCGGCCGCAATGATCCTTTCGCGCATCTGGCCGCGCGTCCGGCCGTGGCCGAGATCGAAGCCATTGGCCGTGTGGTCACGCTGGCCGAATGGACCGGCGCCCGCGTGCACATCGCGCATCACAGCTCGGCCGATTCGCTCTATCTGCTGCGCGAAGCCAAACGCCGCGGCGTGGACGTCACGGCCGAGACCTGCCCGCAATACATGCTGATGAACGTGAACGAGATGTCCCGCCTGGGCGGCATCCTGCGGCTGAACCCGCCGATTCGCGAAGCGCGCCATAACCAGCCCTTATGGGATGCGCTGCTCGACGGCACCATCGACATGATCGCCACCGATCACGCGCCGCACACCCCCGAAGAAAAAACCCGCGAAAGCATCTGGGATTGCGATTGCGGTTTCCCGGGTGTCGAAACGCAAATGCCGCTGATGCTGACCGAGATCAACAAGGACCGCGCAACATTGATGGACTACGTGCGCTGGAGCGCGGTCAATCCCGCCAAGGCCTGGGGCCTGTATGGCGTGAAGGGCGTGATCGCCGCCGGCTCGCATGCCGACATCGCCATCGTCGACATGGACAAGCAGGGCGTGGTCAACCAGGGCAAGCTGCAAAGCGTCAGCAAGATCTCGCCGTGGAACGGCCGCGTCGTCAAGGGCTACCCGATCCATACGCTGGTGCGTGGCCGCTTCGTGATGCGTGACGGCGCCCTGGTGCAAGACGCCGCGGGGTGGGGCGTGTCGGTCAAGGCCGTGCAGAAGATGCCGACGCCCAAGCCGCGCAATACCGAGACCTACACCACCGCGATCCTGACACGGCCGGAAGGCGCCCCCATCAGCGCGCGGCCGTCCGCCGACGTGATCGAAGGAAAGCTGCCATGACCCAATCGTTCATCGATCTGGCCAACGTCTCGCTGCAATATGGCGGCGGCACGATCGCGCTGGACCACACCGACCTGCGTATCGACAAGGGCGATTTCGTGGCGCTGGTCGGGCCCAGCGGCTGCGGCAAGTCCACTATCCTGAAGCTGGTGGGCGGGCTGCTCACGCCCACGTCGGGTGCGGTGATCGTGGGCGGCCGCGAAGCCGGGTCGCCAGGCGCGCGCATCCACAACCCGCATGCCCCCCGCGTGCGGATCGGGCTGGCTTTCCAGAACCCGACGATGCTGCCATGGCTGACGATCCGCGAGAACGTCATGATCCCGCTCAAGATCGTCGAACCCTTCCGGTCGGAATATGCCCGCAAGAAAAAAGGCGAATTTGCCGAGCGCGCCGAAGCGCTGCTGGCGCAGGTCGGCCTGAAAGGCTTTGGCGACAAGCGTCCGTGGCAGCTGTCGGGCGGCATGCTGCAGCGCGCCTCCTTGTGCCGCGCGCTGGTGCACGAACCGCAACTGCTGTTGCTGGACGAGCCCTTTGGCGCGCTGGACCAGTTCACGCGTGAAGAGCTGTGGGCCATCATGCAGGACCTGTGGATCACCAAGCGGCCCACGGTGCTGCTGGTGACGCACGACCTGCGCGAATCGGCCTACCTGGCCAACCGCATTTGCGTGATGAGCTCGCGCCCCGGCCGCATCCTGGAAGACCGGCCGGTCGAATTCGCACGCCCGCGCACGCTGGAATCAAGCTACGCACCTGAGTTTGCGACCCTGGTGCAGGAACTGCGCATGCGGATCGCCCATGCTCGGACCGATGGCGACGTGCAGCCGGTGGCCGAGTCGGACGCTGTTGCGAACGCGGTTGCCGGGGGAGCCTCGAACCCCGCAGCACCGACCGCTGGCCTCGTCACCCCTGATGTCCCCAACCCAAGGAGAGTCGCATGAGCGCGGCATCCCCCTCCCTCCCCACCGTCAAGGCCACGGCCAAGCCCGCCACGCGGATGAACCCAAAGACCAAACGCTACCTGCTGTCGGCGTTGACGCTGGTCGGCTTCTTCCTGCTCTGGGAAGTGATCTGTCTGGCCAGCGGCGTGTCCGACCTGGTGCTGCCGCGACCCTCGCAGATCGCAGTGGTGTTGTGGCAGAAATTTCCGCTGCTGTGGCCGCACACGGTGCAGACGCTGTACACGACCGTGGTCGGCTTCGCCCTGGGCGTGCTGGTCGGCATCGTGATCGGCGTCATCATTGGCTCATCGCGGCTTGCCTACGACGTGGCCTATCCACTGCTGGTCGGCTTTTCCAGCATCCCTAAGGTAGCCGTGGTGCCGATCTTCGTGGTGTGGTTCGGGTCGGGCACCGTGCCCGCCATTTTGACCTCGCTCGTCATCAGCATCTTCCCGGTCGTGGTGAACGTCGCGACCGGTCTGGCCACGACGGAACCTGAACTGGAAGACGTGCTCAAGGTGCTGGGCGCCAGCAAGCGCGACATTCTGTGGAACGTGGGCCTGCCGCGTGCCTTGCCTTACCTGTTCGCGTCGCTCAAGATCGCCATCACCCTGTCGTTCGTCGGCACCGTGCTGTCTGAAACCGTGGCCGCCAACAAGGGGATCGGGAACGTCATGATGATTGCAAGTGGCAACTTTGACGTGCCGCTGGTGTTTGCCGGCCTGTTCATCCTGGCCGTGCTGGGTGTGCTCTTATATGCCATCTCTGCGTTTATCGAAGGCCGGCTGACCGGCTGGACCCAACGCAAGACCGACATGGCCATGGCCTGAGCCCATCAACCTTTCCAGAATCTTCATGACGACATCGACTTCTCCCATCGACGCGATCACCGCGTCGCCCACCTTGCTCAAAAGCGTGGCGGTCTTTTGCGGATCCAACTTTGGCGCATCCCCTGAATACGCCCATGCCGCCCGCGCCCTGGGCACCGAAATCGCCTGCCGCGGACTGACCCTGGTCTACGGCGGCACGCACAAGGGCCTCATGGGCTTGATGGCCGACGCGGCGCTGGAAGCCGGCGGCAAAGTGGTTGGCATCATCAACCAACGGCTGCACGACCGGGGTCATCTGCATCCCAAGCTGACGCAACATGAAATCGTGACCGACATGCGGGCCCGCAAGGCGCGCATGGCCGATCTGGTCGACGCGTTCATTGCCATGCCGGGCGGTCTGGGCACGCTTGAAGAACTGTTCGAAGCCGCCACGCTGACGCAATTGGGCGACCACACCAAGGCCTGCGGTGCGCTCAACGTGCGGGGCTTCTACGACCCCATGCGCGCCATGCTGACGCGCGCGGTGGACGAAGGCTTCCTGAAGACCGAACACCGCGACATGATCGTCATCGATGCCGACCCGGCATCGTTGCTCGACGGACTGGCCGACTGGAAAGCGCCCACCGTCACCAAATGGATCGAAAAAGCGTGAGCCAGGAGACGAGCATGACGACACCGAACACGCCCGACAGCAACAGCGGTACCGCAGGCGCCACTGCCTCGCCGATCAAACGCATCCGCATGACCGCGGGCGGCTACACCTTCATTGCCGAAACGCACCCCGACGCGCCGCTGACCGTCGCCGCCTTCGAAAAGCTGCTGCCCTACAGACAGAAGCTGATCCACGTGCGCTGGAGCGGCGAAGGCTGCTGGATTCCGCTGGGCGACTTCCGCCTGGGTGTCGACTTCGAAAACCACACCAGCCATCCGTCCAAGGGCGACATCCTGTTCTATCCGGGCGGCTACAGCGAAACCGAGATCATCCTGGCCTACGGCCCATGCTCGTTTTCCAGCCGCATGGGGCAGCTCGCCGGCAACCACTTCCTGACCCTGGTCGAGGGCAAGGAACACCTGCAAGCCCTGGGCAAGAAGGTGCTGTGGGAAGGCGCGCAAGACGTGCTGTTCGAAGCGATCTGAGGCAATCGGCCAACAGGCTGCCGGTCTTTCCGCGCCGGCGTGCTTCCGATAATCCACCCGGGAGCCCGTCCGGCCAGCGACCCCTTTTTCTTCCACTCACCAGGATCTCCACCATGCGTTTCGTTCCGCTCCGCCGCGTGCTTCTTGGCGCGCTCGTCGCCTCCGTGTTCGCACCGATCATGGCCCAGGCGCAAGCGCCGGCTGTTGTGACGCCGATCAAGTTCGTGCTCGACTGGAAGCACCAGGGCATCCACGCGTGGTACTACCTGGCCATGGACAAGGGATACTTCGCGCAAGAAAAAATCGACCTCGTCGTTGACCAGGGTGACGGGTCGGCCAATGCCGTGACCAAGGTCATGGCCGGCACCTACCAGGCTTCCTTTGGCGACGTGAACGCCATCGTGCAAGCCGCCGCCACGCGCCCCGATCAGGCGCCCGTCATGGTCTACATGCTGTACAACACCGCGCCCTACGCGATCATGACCAAGGCCAGCAGCAACATCCGCACGGTCAAGGATCTGCAGGGCAAGACGATCGGCTCGCCCGCCGGCGGCGCGGCCTACAAAATGTTCTTGGTACTGGCCGAAAAGAACGGCATCGATCCGTCCAAAGTGACGTGGACCAATATGGCTCCCAACCTGCAAGAACAGATGCTGCTGCGCGACCAGGTCGACGCATCCGCCGTGTTCACCGTCACCAGCTACATGAACCTGGTCGCCCAGAACGTGGACCCCGACAAAGACATCCGCTGGATCAACTATTCGGACAACGGCATCGACCTGTATGGCAACGGCGTGCTCGTGTCCCGCCAGCTGGTGAAGGACAAACCGCAAGTCGTGGCCGGCCTTGTGCGGGCCATCAACAAGGGCGTGCGCGATTCCATCGCCAACCCCGATGCCGCCATCGACGCCCTGGCGAAGCGCGAGCCGCTTATCAACAAAGATCTGGAAAAGCGCCGCTTGATGTACGCGTTGAAGAACGTCGTGCTGACGCCCGAAGCCATGAAGAACGGCGTGGGTGACGTCAACGACGCACGTTTTGCGCGGTCCATCGACCAGCTGGCCAAGGCCTTCGAACTGACGGCCAAACCCGCGGCCAAAGACGTGTTCGACCGCAGCTTCCTGCCGCCATTGGCGGAACGTCAGTTCTCGGCCAAGTAAACGAGCATGATGGTCGCGACCCTGCTCGCCAGGCCGGGATCGCGATCCGCTTAACAACGGGGATAGCCCTGCGGCATGAAGGCTGCGGGGCTATCCTGGTGCAGGGTTGAAAAGGGGAGGGCGCCATGACAGACCCACGCAGTCCACATTCATCGGGTGCCGCCAGCGCCCTCGTCCTTGACGCCGATTTTCTGCTGGCCGACCCGGGGGTCGAAGCGGCTCGCAAGCATGTCCAGGTCGTCATCGAAGGCGGCAGGATCGCGGCGATCAACGAGGCTTCGGGCGCCTCACGGGACGCCACCCGGGGCACCTCCCGGGACGCCGCACCGGATGTGGCACCGGGCGCCTCCCGGGATGCCGCACCGAACACGTCGCCCGCGGCACCCCGCCGTCTCATCCTGCCCGCGCTGGCCAACGCGCACGACCACGCCCGCACCTTCCGCAGCGCCACCCTGGGCGCCTTTGCACGCCCCTGGAAGGCTGGCTGCCCTTTCTGGGCGTCACGCCGCCGGCCGACCCCTACCTGGGCGCGGCCACGTCCTTTGCGCGATCGGTCCGGCACGGCGTCTCCCACCTCATGGTCCATTACACCCGCGTGCAAGGCAGCCTGCCGTATGTCGACGAAGCCGAGGCCGTCGCCCGCGCGGCCCGCGACGTCGGCGTCAACATCGGCTTTGCCGTCGCGATCAGCGACCGCCACGCCATCGGCTATGCCGACGACGCCACCGTACTTGCCGCCGTGCGCCCCGACATTCGCGACGACGTCGCCGCGCGCCTGAAACCATCGCCCCTGTCGCCCGCCGACTACCTGGCGCGCGTGGACGACGTGGGCGACATGCTGCGCGCCGGGGGCTACACCAGCCACGTCACCCTACAATACGGCCCCGGCGGCGTGCAATGGTGCAGCACCCCTCTGTTGTCCGCCATTGCCCAGGCCAGCGCCGACACCGGCCGGCCCGTGCACATGCACCTGCTCGAAACCCGCTACCAGCGCGAGTGGGCCGACCGCACCTTTCCGGACGGCATGGTCCGCTACCTGGACGACATCGGCCTGCTCAGCCCGCGCCTCACCCTCGCGCACTGCGTCTGGGCGCGGCCCGACGAACTTGTGCTACTGGCCGAGCGCGGCGTCACCATCGCCGTCAACACCAGCTCCAACCTCGGCATCCGGTCCGGCATCGCCCCCGTCGGCGAGATGCTGCGCCAGGGCTGCCGCGTCGCCATGGGCCTGGACGGCCTCGCCCTCGATGAAGACGACGACGCCCTGCGCGAAATGCGCCTGGCCTACGCCCTGCACCGCGGCTGGGGCTACGACGTCGACATGACCCCCGCGGATTTGTGGCGCTTCGCCGCGCGCAACGGGCGGCGCAGTGTGATCGGAATGGAAGGAGAGCGCAGGGAAGCAGGCAAGCTGCAGGGCAGCGTGGCGGGTGCGTTGGCGGATACCGCAGAGCGCGCCCCGTCGGCCCGTGGCGGCCGTTCCGATAGCAGTCGGGTTGGCAACATGGCCGGCCGAACCGTTAACGATAGCGCCGCGGAATCCGGCGGTCGCCTCGTCGTCGGCGCCCCCGCCGACCTGCTGGTGCTGGATTGGGACGCCGTGGACGACGACGCCTTGTTCGACGACGTCGACCCGCTCGACATCCTCCTCGCGCGCGCCCATGCCGGGCACGTGCGGGAGGTGTATGTCGGCGGCCGACAGGTTGTTGCAGACGGCCGCGTCATAACGGTCGACGAAGCCCGCATGCGCGCCGAACTGATCGCCCAGGTCCGCGCGAGCCTAGAGGGCAACGCCCCCGCCGCGCGTTGGAAAGAGGTGGTGGGTCAGTTGGCCGACGACCTTGGCCCGTTCTATCGGCACAGCCCGTTTGGGGGTGTTGCTGACGCCGTAGAAGGCGGTGCCTAAGAAAGAATGCATCAGAAAAACTGGTCGTCAATCCAACCTTGGGTTATTAGTAAATAAGAATCATTCACAATATTTCGGCTTGGAAGATCATGGTCCCATGACCGCTTTTTGCTGCGCCACGCAGCAGGGAGCGCGAAATGGAGATGTCATTGAGGCGTGGTCGAGGTCAGTGGCCGCGCAAGTGCCTGACGATCGGGTGGATGCTGGGCGCAGGACTCGCCGGAGCACAGGCGCAAGCGCAGCCGTCCTCGGCGTCGCCACCATCGCAAGCGCACGTCGATAGGCAGTTGCAGTCCGGGTCACAACGCCAGGACGGCGCCGAGGCAGCCAACGCGTCCCGCACCTTATCGACCATCCAGGTCAGCGTCGATGCACTCGACCCGGACGACGCGCGTGCACGCAGCGTATCCACTGCCACACGCACGGACATGAAGGTCAAGGACATCCCTCAGACCATCGATTCGATCGAAGTCAGCAAGTTCAAAGCCTATGGCATCAACGACCTGAGCGTCATGCTGCAAGGCGTACCCGGGGTGGAAAGCTATTACGACACCCGCGGCGAAGGAATCATGATCCGCGGCTTCGAAGCCAGCTACGGCGACTTCTACCGCGACGGCATCCGCGAAAGTGGACAGGTCCGCCGCAGCACGGCCAACGTCGAGCGGATCGAAGTACTCAAAGGGCCGGCCGCGGTGTTGTACGGCCGCGGGGCAGGTGGGGGCGTCGTCAATCTGATCAGCAAACAGGCCAGCTTCGATGCCGTCAGCAGTGTCGGCTTGCGCGCCGGCTCGTGGCAGAACCGAGGCGCGAACTTCGACGTCAATCGCGTGCTGTCGCCGAACTGGGCGGTGCGCTTAAGCGCCGATCGTGAGCAGGCGCACGCGTTTCGCAGCGGCATCCGCAACCGCAACACGATGGTGTCGCCCAGCCTCCTTTACGACAACCAGCGCGGCCTCAAATGGGTCGCGCAATACACCCACGACGACGTCTGGCGCGTGCCTGACCGGGGCCCCGGCTACGACAATCTGCCTGCCGGCGTTTCAGTGCGCAATGGCTTTGCGCACCCAGGCGACTACATCCAGGACACGTTGCGCATGTTTCGGTCGGACGTGTCGTGGCAGTTCAGTCAGGATTGGTCCGTGCGCTGGATAGCCAGCCATCGCCAGGCAGATCAGGACTTCGACCACTACTTTGCCGGCACCTATTGCAACGCCGCACGCCAGACCAGTGCAGGCCAGTCATGCACCTGGCCCGGCCGCGTCCGTCAGAATTACGCATGGCAGCAGACGCGCAATGTAACGCAGACACACATTCTTGATGTGTCGGGCAAGCTGGCCACGTTTGGAGTGCAACACGAACTGCTTATGGGGGTCGAAGCGACCGAAGAAGAACGCAGTCCGCGCCTATCCAGCGGTTCGTCCAATTCATTCATCGACCCGTACGATCCCCCAGGCCCCGCAGGCTGGGTCATACGGCCGCCGCAGGGTGCCCCCACGCAGCACAACCGGCACGACGCCACATCACGCGCCGCGTACTTGCAAGACGTGATGACGCTGACACCACAGTGGACATTGCTCACGGGCGTCCGCTTTGACAGCTACCGCTTCCACAGCACCAATCGTATTACCGGCGCGCAGCGCCATCACAGCGGACAAACGTGGAGCCCGCGCGTCGGGCTGGTGTGGCGTCCGCTGGACGCGCACAGCGTGTATGGATCGTATAGCAAGAGCTTCGCGCCGTATGGCGGACGCGGCATGTTGAGTGTGTCGACTGCGCCCAGCGCCGTGTTTGATGCGGAACCTGAATATTCGCGCCAATACGAGGCGGGCATCAAAAGCGATTGGCTGGACGGACGTGTATCGACCCAGTTCGCGGTGTACGACCTGCGTCGTTACAACGTCAGATACCAGCCTGACGCGACCAACGATCCGTACACGTTCGCCGTACGCGGTTCGGACGGGTCGCGCGGCATGGAGTTCAGTGCATCGGGACGCGTTTCCGCGGACTGGTATCTGCGCAGTGGGGTGGGTCTGCAGCGCAGCACGGTGCGTGAGGACCGCATGACGCCGGCCAACACAGGGCGGCACCTTGCCAACACGGGCAGCTTCAACGGCAGCCTGTTCGTGCGCTACGTGCCTGCGCCGGCGTGGTATCTGGAAGCGGGCGCTACCTTCGTCGGCCCCCAATGGGCAAACCTGGCCAACACCAGCCGCATGCCCGGCTACGCGCGCGTTGACGCCTCGATTGGCTGGCGTCCGATGCCCTGGACCGTCACGCTGGCCATGACCAACCTGCTGGACAAGCGCTACTGGCGGTCGAACAGCATGCCGGGTGCGCCGCGTGGGGTGTTGCTGAGCGCATCGTACCTGTTCTGATACCTCCGGCATCGCGGTGCCGCGTGCCAGCCGATTTCCCAGACGCCGTCTGGGAAATCGCGGTCTGGTTACGCCGGCAACCGCGCCACCTTTCGCAACTCGTCCGCCGTCGCCGTTCCGAACCCGAAAAACTCCAGATAGGCCGGGATCTGCTCGAACAGCATGTCCGTACCGACCTGGAAACCGCAGCCCTTCGCCTGCGCCGCCTTCAGCAGCGGCGTCATGGTTTCCTTCATCACCACCTCGCCCACGAACATGCGGGGATCGATGCGTGACACGTCGAAGGGCAGGGGGTCGCCGGGCTGCATGCCCAGCGGGCTGGCGTTGACGATCACGTCGAAGCCGGCCGGGTCGTTCGATCCCGTCTGGATCACCAGATCGGGATAGTGCTCGAGACAGCCGCAAGGCCAGGGCGTGGGACGACGCGTCCGACACGTCATACAGCGCCAGTTCCCCCACACCGGCGGCAGCCAGCGAGGCGGCAATGGCGCAGCCGACGCCACCATTGCCCGACACCAGCACCCGCGCGCCGGTCAGTGCGATGCCCTTGCGCTGCACGCCGCGCACGAAGCCTGCGCCGTCGAACATATCGCCCAGCAGCGATCCATCGGCCCGCTTCAGCACGGCGTTGCACGCGCCGGCCACCCGGGCCGTGGTGGTCACTTCGTCGACCAGATCCAGGGTGGTGATCTTGTGCGGCATGGTGATCAGCGCGCCCGCCAGATTGGTCAGCGTGAACAACTGGCACAAGGTCGCGGGATAGTCCTGGGCGCGGATGCCCATAGGCACCACTACGGCATCGATGCCCTGGCTGTCGAACCAGGGGTTGTAGATCATCGGCGCTCGAAAGCTTTCCGTGGGGTAGCCGATGTGGGCAATGAGCCGGGTCGTTCCTGAGATCATGGCGGCGTCCTGATGATCAATGGCGCGCCGGCGTCGGCGGCACCGCGGCCGGGTCGCCCGCGTCTCCCTTCGCCATGGTCTGGGCGCGCAGCCGCAGGTATTCGGCCTTGTCCACCGGCTGGGCCTGCGGATTGCCCAGGTCATCCATCCGCACGCGGTAGGTTTCCCGGGCCGTCCACGCCGACAGCGCCGCAATGCCGCAAATGCTCAGGGTGATCATGCCGATGGTGAACGGAATGTCGGTGGACCCGGGCGGCGCCACCGTCACGAACAGCGCGGGGAGCAGGGCGGTGAAGGCGGTGCCGACGTTCTGCGAAATCGCCATGCCGGACACGCGGGTGCGCGCCGGGAACATTTCGGGATAGAAGCTTGGGAAGACGGCGTTGTAGCCCTGGTAAACCACGCCCCACATCAGCAGCGACAACACGATGGCCAGCGGCACGTTGTGGATGCTGATGGCATACAGGTAGCCGAACGACAGCAGGCCGGAAACCAGGGCGCCCACGATGATGGGCGGGCGGCGGCCGATGCGGTCCGACAGGTTGCCCACGAACGGGATCACCAGCACGGCCAGGATGTTGCCCATGACCGGGATCCACAGATAGACGTCCTTGGCGAAGCCGATGCCGTAGCCGGGCTGCACGGCATAGGCAGCGCCGAACACGGTGGCCACGACGGGAATCACGTTCATCAGCGAGCACAAGGTCACGCGCAGCATGTCGCGCCAGCTGTCGGTCACGGCCTGGATCACCGGCGCCTTGGGCACCTTTCCCTTGGCGTCCACTTCCCGGAACACGGGGGTTTCGTGCACCTGGCGGCGGATGATGTAGCCGGCCACGATAACCAGGAAGCTCATGATGAACGGCACGCGCCAGCCCCACGACAGGAAGGCGTCGGGCGACATGTAGTGCGCCAGCGGCAGGAACACGGCGGCGGCGAGCACCTGGCCGGCCTGCACGCCCTGCAGCGTGAAGCTGGAATAGAAGCCCCGGCGGCCGAACGGTGAGTGTTCCAGGATCATGGAACTGGCGCTGGAAATTTCGCCGGCCACCGCAAAGCCCTGCACCAGGCGCAGCGCCACGAGCATGGCGGGCGCCCACAGGCCGATCTGGTCGTAGGTCGGCAACAGCCCCACGGCCACGGTCGACAGGCCCATCAGGAACATGCACAGGATCAGCACGCGTTTGCGGCCGACCGTGTCGCCCCAGTGGCCCAGGACGACGGCGCCGATCGGCCGCGCCACGTAGCCGACACCATAGGTGGCGAGCGACGCAATGATGGCGACCTTCGGGTCGGATTTGGGAAAGAAGATCTGCGGAAAGATCAGCGCCGCGGCGGTCGCGTAGATGAAGAAATCGTAGTACTCGAGGGCGGAGCCGATCCAGCCGCTGGCGGTCGCCTTGCGAGTCTGGCGCGACGCCTTGGGCGCATCGGGTGCGTGGGTGTTCATGGGGTGTCTCCTGGGGGCCCGTATCGGGTCATTGACGGCCACCGACGGCAAACAGCGGCCGTATTGCGGGGTGGACGCAATCTACAGAGAGGCCCCCAGCCGAACAACGCGCGGGGCGTGGTTCGGCAATTCACGATTCGTGAACCGGGTACGGCCAATGCACCTCGCGGCGCCAGTCGCCTTGCGCCCAGGCGAAAAAAGCCTCCATGCAGGAGGCTTTTGTCAGACCGTAAGAACGCTTAGCGCAGGAACAACGCGTAGGCCGGATTCTTGGACTCGTCCCAGTACCGGTAGCCCAGGTCCTTCAGGAAATCGGCAAAGGCCTGTTGATCCGACGGCGGCACCTGCAGGCCCACCAGGATGCGGCCATAGTCCGCGCCCAGGTTCCGGTAGTTGAACAGACTGATGTTCCAGGTGGGCGACATCGAGCTCAGGAAACGCATCAACGCGCCTGGCCGCTCGGGAAATTCAAAGCGGTACAGCAGTTCATTGTCGGCCATCGGCGCCGCGCCGCCCACCATGTGGCGCAGGTGGGTCTTGGCCAGTTCATCGTGCGACAGGTCCAGCGCGGTAAAGCCGTTGCGGCGGAAGTTGGCGGCAATTTTGGCCGACTCGCCGTGCGCCGAGATCTGCAGGCCCACGAACACGTGCGCCTTGGCCGACGTGCCCATGCGGTAGTTGAATTCGGTCACGCTGCGGCCGCCGACCAGTTCGCAGAAGCGGCGGAAGCTGCCGCGTTCTTCGGGCATGGTCACCGCGAACACGGCTTCGCGCGCCTCGCCCACTTCGGCGCGTTCGGCCACGAATCGCAGGCGGTCAAAGTTCATGTTGGCGCCGCAGGCGATCGCCACCACGGTCTTGTTCTTCCACTTGTTGGCGGCCAGGTATTGCTTGGCGCCGGCCACGGCCATCGCGCCCGACGGTTCCAGCACGCTGCGGGTTTCCTGGAAGACGTCCTTGATCGCCGCGCAGATGGCGTCGCTGTCGACCACCACGAAATCGTCCACGTACTTGCACGCCAGGCGGAAGGTTTCCTCGCCCACCAGCTTGACGGCGGTGCCGTCGGCAAACAGGCCGACGTCGGGCAGGGTCACCCGGCGGCCCTTGCGCACGCTTTGCATCATGGCGTCGGATTCTTCGGTCTGCACGCCGATGATCTTGATCTCGGGCCTGAGCGCTTTCACGTAAGCCGCCACGCCGGAAATCAGGCCACCGCCGCCGATCGCCACGAAGATGGCATCGAGCTGGCCGGGATGCTGGCGCAGGATTTCCATGCCGATGGTGCCCTGTCCGGCGATCACGTCCGGGTCGTCGAACGGATGCACGAAGGTCAGCTTCTGCTTGGCTTCCAGTTCCTTGGCATGGTGGTAGGCGTCGGTGAAGCTTTCGCCGAACAGCACGACGTCGGCGCCGCGGGCGCGCACGGCGTCCACTTTCACCTGCGGCGTCGTGACCGGCATGACGATCACGGCGCGGCAGCCCATGCGCTGCGCCGCCAGGGCGACGCCTTG
The DNA here is from genome assembly GCF_048632615.1 of Pigmentiphaga litoralis. Taxonomy (GTDB): domain Bacteria; phylum Pseudomonadota; class Gammaproteobacteria; order Burkholderiales; family Burkholderiaceae_B; genus Pigmentiphaga; species Pigmentiphaga litoralis_B. Next base: position 2,253,542 of record NZ_CP184479.1, on the reverse strand, counting down.
GGCATGGTTGCCGGCCGACGCGGCGATCACGCCACGCGCCAGGACCTTGGGCGGCAGGTTCGCCATCTTGTTGTAGGCGCCGCGCAGCTTGAAGCTGAACACCGATTGCGTGTCTTCCCGCTTGAGCAGCACCGTGTTGCCAATGCGCGCCGACAGCTGCGGGGCAGGGTCGAGGGCGGTTTCGACGGCAACGTCGTAGACCTTGGCGGTCAGGATGCGCTTGAGGTAGTCGGTAGACATGGCGGTGGATGCGTAAGCGGTTGGCGAAGCCAAATAGTGTGACACATCTGTACAGGCAGGAAAAAATCGTGAGCAAGGGTGGGGGCTGACCACCTGCCGTACGGGGGCGCCCGCAACCTGGGATATGCTCTGCCCGACGGTCCGCCGCGCGAGCGGGCCGGACACAAAAACGACAGCACGACACGGAGCACGCATGCCTTATTCCTTCACGACGCGCCAGACCGGCCGTCTGCCTCGACTCACTTCCCTGGTTGCCGCACTGGCAGGCGTTGCCGCGTTCGCGGCGGCCGCCCCGTCCCACGCGCAAAGCGACTACCCCAGCAAGCCAATCCGCCTGATCGTCCCGTATGCGGCTGGCGGCTTTGCCGACACCCGCGCGCGCCTGATCGGCGAGCAACTGGGCAAGGCCCTGGGCCAGACCGTGGTGGTGGAAAACAAGGCTGGCGCGGGTGGCGTGATCGGCACGGACGCGATCGCCAAGGCCGCCCCCGATGGCTACGTGATCGGCATGGGCAACCTGGCCCCGCTGTCGGTCAACCCCAGCCTGATGAAGAACCTGCCCTACCAGCCCCTGAAAGACCTGGCGCCCGTGGTGCTGATCGAAACCGGTCCGCTGATCCTGAGCGTGGCCAATTCGGTTCCGGCCAAGTCCGTGCAGGAACTGATCGCCCTGGCCAAGAAGCAGCCGGGCAAGCTGGCGTTCGGATCGTCGGGCGTCGGCGGCGCACACCATCTGTCGGGCGAAATGTTCAAGATGCAGGCCAAGATCGACATCGTCCATGTGCCCTACAAGGGCGGCAACCTGGCTGCGACCGACCTGCTGGCCGGGCACATTCCCATGATGTTCGAGATGGGCTATGCGGCGCTGCCGTCGATCAAGGCCAACAAGATCCGGCCGCTGGCCGTCACGTCCACCAAGCGCCTGGCCGTGCTGCCCGACGTGCCGACCCTGGCCGAGTCGGGCCTGACCGGGTTCGAGTCGTATAACTGGCAGGGCATCGTTGCCCCGGCGGGTACTCCGCCAGCCATCCTGAAGCGCCTGAACACCGAAATCAACAAGCTGCTCGATGCCGGTCCGCTCAAGACGGCCATTCTCGATTCGGGCAGCCAGGTGGGCGGCGGCACGCCCGAGACCTTCGGTGCCTTCATCGCGAGCGAATCGACCAAGTGGTCGACGCTGGTAAAAGAAGCCGACATCCGGATGGAGTGAGGCGGGCAGGGCGCGGTTGCCACGCCGTAGCAACCGCGCCCCGTTCGGACACCGCGCATGGAAGCCTGGATCCAATCCTCCGTCAATTGGCTGCTCGCCACCCTGGCGTTGCCCGAGGTCGGGCTGTCGGCGATTTTCGTCGTCAGCCTGATCTCGGCGACGCTGCTGCCGCTCGGTTCCGAGCCGGCGGTGTTCGGATATGTGAAAATATCGCCTGAGATGTTCTGGTACGCGGTCGCCACGGCCACCCTGGGCAACACGGTGGGCGGCATGATCAGCTACTGGATGGGCCGCGCCGCCAAGAACGGCGTGGACCGCCTGCGGCACCGCCACGAAGCGCACCGCCTGGCCGAAGGGCACCACGGGCCGCCGCGGCCGATCGAGCTTCATCATGGCGATCATGCCCAGCACGGCCGCTGGCACGCACACGCCAGGCGCTGGCTGGACCGGTGGGGTCCCAAGACGCTGCTGCTGTCATGGGTGCCGCTGGTGGGCGATCCGCTGTGCGCCGTGGCCGGCTGGCTCAAGCTCGATTTCTGGCCCAGCGTGCTGTACATGGCGATTGGCAAACTGGCCCGGTACATCACCATGACCGCAGCGTTGCTGTGGATGTTTTCGCCGAACTGACCGCGCGGGGGCCCCGCCGGTAACATCGGTTTCGGCCACCCCTTTCTGTATGCGATCCGTTCCATGACCTCGACCACGCTCTACGGCCTGCCCAACTGCGATTCCTGCCGGAACGCGCGCAAGTGGCTGACCGCCCAGGGCATCGCGCACGACTTCGTCGATTACCGCCAGGCGCCGCTGCCGGCCGCTACCCTGCAAGACTGGTCGGCCCAGGTAGGCGGATGGAAAACGCTGGTCAACCGATCGTCCACGGCCTGGCGCAACCTGCCGGACCCGGTCAAGAATCCCCAGACCGATGACGAATGGCTGGCGCTGATCGCCGCGCAGCCGACCCTTGTCAAGCGGCCGGTGTTGTTGACGCCCGACGGCGTCGTCAGTGTCGGATTCTCCGAAAAAGCTATAACGCTCGGTTCGGCTGACGATTTCCGCCAGCGTCACCCGCGCCCGCCGCCCGGCCACCGCCTCGCGGATGACTCGCCTTTGCCCGTCCTGTCGGGCTTTCCCCACCTGCACATCGGGCCGTCGGCTAGAATGACGGCCCAAGGGAAGAAGTTTTACCCATCATGAACGCCCCGCTGCCTCTCGACCTCGTCGCTCCGCCCGCCGCTACCCGGCTGCGCGAAATCCCCTACAACTACACGTCGTTTTCCGATCGCGAGATCGTTCAGCGCCTGCTCGGGCCGCAAGCCTGGGACATGCTGAACGACCTGCGGGGAGAACGGCGCACGGGCCGATCGGCCCGCATGCTGTACGAAGTGCTGGGCGATATCTGGGTGGTGCGGCGCAATCCGTATCTGCAGGATGACCTGCTCGACAATCCCAAGCGCCGCCGCGCGCTGGTCGACGCGCTGGAACACCGCCTGCGCGAGGTGCAGCGCCGCCGCGAACCCGCCGACAGCGAACGCGACGGCAAGGTGGGCCGCCTGCTCGACATGGCGCGGGCCGCGGTGCAGGCCTTCGAACTGGAATTTTCCGACACGGCCGAACTCCGTCGCCGGGCGCTCAAGACCCTGGGCCGCATCACGCGGCGGGACAACATCAAGTTCGACGGCCTGTCGCGCGTGTCCCACGTCACCGACGCCACCGACTGGCGGGTGGAATTTCCGTTCGTCGTCCTGACGCCCGATACCGAACTCGAAATCGCCGCCATGGTGCGCGCCTGTATCGAGCTCGGGCTGACCATCATCCCGCGTGGGGGTGGCACGGGCTACACGGGCGGCGCCGTGCCGCTGACGTGGAAGTCGGCCGTCATCAACACCGAAAAGCTGGAAACCCTGAGCGAAGTCGAGCTCGGCCCGCTGCCCGGGGTCGACAAGCCGGTCGCCACGATCTTCTCCGGCGCGGGCGTGGTCACCAAACGCGTGTCCGACGCGGCCGACAAGGCGGGCTTTGTCTTTGCCGTCGACCCCACGTCGGCCGAAGCGTCCTGTGTGGGCGGCAACGTCGCCATGAACGCCGGCGGCAAGAAAGCCGTGCTGTGGGGCACCGCGCTCGACAACCTGGCCTGGTGGCGCATGGTGGACCCGCAGGGCAACTGGCTCGAAGTGACGCGCCTGGACCACAATCTGGGCAAGATCCACGACGTGGCGGTGGCCCGCTTCGAATGCATCTGGTCCGATGGCGCGCACGCCCCGGGCGAGCGTCCGCTGCGCAGCGAAACGCTCGAGATCCACGGCCGCGTGTTCCGCAAGGAAGGCCTGGGCAAGGACGTGACCGACAAGTTCCTGTCGGGCCTGCCGGGCATCCAGAAGGAAGGGACCGATGGCCTGATCACGTCGGCGCGCTGGGTGCTGCATCGCATGCCCAAACACGTGCGGACCGTCTGCATGGAATTCTTCGGTCAGGCGCGCGACGCCATTCCGTCGATCGTCGAGATCAAGAACTACCTGGACGGCGAAGGCATGGCGCGCGGCGCGATCCTGGCCGGCCTGGAACACCTGGACGAGCGCTACCTGCGCGCCGTCGGCTACGCCACCAAGAGCAAGCGCGGCACCCTGCCCAAGATGGTGCTGATCGGCGACATCGTGGGTGACGACGACAACGCCGTGGCCGTGGCCGCGTCCGAAGTCGTGCGCCTGGCCAACACGCGCCATGGCGAAGGCTTCGTTGCCATCAGTCCCGAAGCCCGCAAGAAGTTCTGGGCCGACCGGTCGCGCACCGCCGCCATCGCGCGCCACACCAACGCCTTCAAGCTCAACGAAGACGTGGTGATCCCGCTGCCGCGCATGGGCGAGTACACCGACGAAGTCGAACGCATCAACATCGAACTGTCGACGCGCAACAAGCTCAAGCTGATCGATCAGCTGATGCCCTTCTTCGACGGCGACCTGCCGCTGGGCAAGAGCGAGGACGGCGAGGGCGACAAGCTGTCGCCGGAAGACCTGCTGGGCGACCGGCCGGTGCAGGCGCTGGAACTGCTGAGCGCCGTGCGCGAACGCTGGAACTGGGTTCTGCGCAACATGGATCTGCCGCTGGCCGATACGCTGGGCGAATTCGCCCGCATTGGCCTGGGCAATACGCTGCCCGCCTTGCAGGAACGTCTGCAGCGCCAGCCCGACGCGCGGGTGTTCGACGTGGTGCAGGACCGCACGGTGCGAATTTCGTGGCGCGCCGAGCTGCGCGCGCCGCTGCAGCGCATTTTTCTGGGGGCGGCCTATCTGCCCATCCTGGCCAAGGCGCAGGAAATCCACGACAAGGTGCTCAAGGGGCGCGTGTTCGTCGCGCTGCACATGCACGCCGGCGACGGCAATGTGCACACCAACCTGCCGGTCAATTCCGACGACTACGAAATGCTGCAGGAAGCCAACGAGGCGGTCGTGCGCATCATGGACGTGGCGCGGTCGCTGGACGGTGTGATTTCGGGCGAGCACGGCATCGGCATCACCAAGTACGAATTCCTGTCGGAAGCCGAACTGGCGCCGTTCCAGGACTACAAGCGCCGCGTGGACCCCGACAATCACTTCAATGCAGGCAAGCTGATGCCGGGCGGCGACCTGCGTCATGCCTACACGCCCAGCTTCAACCTGATGGGCCATGAATCGCTCATCATGCAGCAAAGCCACATTGGCGAGATTTCTCACGCCATCAAGGACTGCCTGCGTTGCGGCAAGTGCAAGCCGGTGTGCGCGACCCACGTGCCACGCGCCAACCTGCTGTACTCGCCCCGGAACAAGATCCTGGCAACGTCCTTGCTGGTCGAAGCCTTCCTGTACGAAGAGCAGACGCGGCGCGGCATCAGCATCAAGCATTGGGAAGAATTCGAAGACGTGGCCGACCACTGCACGGTCTGCCACAAGTGCGAAAAGCCCTGTCCGGTCGATATCGACTTCGGCGACGTGTCCATGAAGATGCGCAGCCTGCTGCGCCGCATGGGCAAGAAGTCGTTCAACCCGGGCACGACGGCGGCCATGTTCTTCCTGAACGCCAAGGATCCGCGCACCATCAATGCGACCCGCACGGCCATGGTGGACATCGGCTACAAGGCCCAGCGGCTGGCCAATGACGTGCTGGGCAAGTTCGCCCGCAAGCAGACCAAGTTGCCGCCGGCCACGGTCGGCAAGGCGCCCATGCGCGAGCAAGTCGTGCACTTCATTAACAAGAAGATGCCGGGCGGCCTGCCCAAACAAAGCGCGCGCAAGCTGCTGGATATCGAAGACGCCAAATACGTCCCGATCATCCGCAACCCGCAGGCGACCAGCGCCGATACCGAAGCTGTCTTCTATTTCCCGGGTTGCGGGTCCGAGCGCCTGTTCTCGCAGGTGGGCCTGGCGACCCAGGCCATGTTGTGGCACGTGGGCGTGCAGACCGTCCTGCCCCCGGGCTACCTGTGCTGCGGCTACCCGCAACGCGGCAACGGCATGGAAGACAAGGCCGAAAAGATCATCACCGACAACCGCGTGCTGTTCCATCGCATGGCCAACACGCTGAACTACCTGGATATCAAGACGGTGGTGGTCAGCTGTGGCACCTGCTACGACCAGCTGGCCGGCTACGAATTCGAGAAGATCTTTCCGGGATGCCGCCTGATCGACATCCACGAATATCTGCTGGAAAAGAACGTCAAGCTGGAAGGGGTGACGGGCACGCGCTACATGTACCACGACCCCTGCCATACGCCCATGAAGCTGCAGGAGCCCATGAAGACGGTCAAGGCGCTGGTGGGTCCCGACGTCGAAAAAGCGAACGGTGCTGTGGCGAGTCGGGCACGCTGGCCGTGACCCGGCCGGACATTTCCACGCAGGTGCGCTTTCGCAAGGAAGAAGAACTGCGCAAGGGCGCCGACGCGCTGCGGGCCGATGGCTTCGACGGCGACGTGAAGGTGCTGACGTCCTGCCCGTCGTGCATGCAGGGGCTCAAGCGGTACAACGAAGACGCCAGCCTGGATGCCGACTACATCGTGGTCGAGATCGCGCGCCATCTGCTTGGCAAGGACTGGATGGAAAACTACGTAAAGGTCGCCAACGATGGCGGTATCGAGCGCGTGCTGGTGTAAGTGCTGACTGGTGGAAATAGCGCTCAAGTAAGCGGGGATGTGTTCGTTAACGAGGCATAACCCGCCCTTGCACCCTTGCTCCCACACTTCCATGACCGACACGACTGCGTTGCCGCTGGTGCCCGAACGACTGACGAGCGAGGGCCTCGAGGACTACCGGATTTCCCAGCCGCTGGAAATCCAGACCCTGCTGAACCAGATGGCCGATCAGAACGTGCTGGTGGCGCTGACCACGCCGGGGGCGCCAGCTACACCACCACGGTCTGGGACGTGGACCGCGCCAAGCGGGTCGTGCGCCTGGGCGCCGACCTGGTCGACCCGCAGCTTGAACGCGTCCTGTCGTCCAACGAAGTATTCGCCGTCGGCTACCTGGAACAGGTCAAGATCCAGTTCGAAGTGCATGGCCTGATGCGCGTCAAGGGCGAAGGCAGCACGCAGGTGCTGACCTGCACCTTCCCGCTGCAGCTGTATCGTTTCCAGCGTCGGTCCAACTTCCGTGTCCGTCCGCTGCATACGCCGCCACCGGTGGCGCGATTTCGCGTCGGCCCCGCCGCCGACCCGATCGAACTGCGGGTGATCGATGTCAGCGTGACGGGTGTCGCCTTGCTGATGCCCGAAGGCGCCGCCAGTCTGGGCGCCGGGACTGAAGTCGTGTCTGTCGACATCGAACTGGACGCCGACACCTATTTCACGACCAACCTGCGTGTGATGCACGTCAGCCCGCTCAAGAACGAGCAGCCAGGCGGCCGGCTGGGCTGTGAAATGGACGGCCTGGACGGCATGGCCCTGCGCTCGCTGCAGCGCTTCATCGACCAGACGCAAAAGCGCCGCCGCGCCATGGCCTGGACCGACGTCTGATCCGGCGTTGCCAGGCGGATCCACCGCGAGCAGTCTGCTCGTCGATGTCTTTTCGGTCATGGGGTCTCCAGGAAATCTCGTCGGCCATGCGCGCTGCTCCGTAGGTCCGCCTGCGTGATAGCCTGCCTGTTCGATTGATCTTTCTGGACGGCCCCACCTTCATGTCCGCGACTCCCTCCGCCCCTGGCTGTCCGCTGTGCCATCCCGCATCCCATCCTGTCATCTGGTCCGATGACCGGTGTTATGTCATCCGCGTCGACGAACCGGACTATCCTGGATTCACCCGAGTCATCTGGCGTGACCACGTAGCTGAAATGACCGATCTGTCGCCTGCCGACCGGGCGCACATCATGAACGTGGTGTGGGTGGTGGAACAGACGCAGCGAGACATCCTTGCGCCCGACAAGATCAATCTGGCCTCGTTCGGGAATATGGTGCCGCACGTGCATTGGCATGTGATCCCCGCTGGCGCGACGACCGGCACTTTCCGGATCCTTTCTGGGCCGCCCCAAGAATTTCCGCAGGTACTGAAACCGCTGCCTTCGTCGCCCATCGTGAGCTTACTGTGAGTCTTCTGGCTCGGTATTTCACCGAATTGGTGCAAAACCTGGCAGCGGTGCCCCAAACATAGGAAATTGTTCCTAGGGTATTCCCCTAGTCAGTGCGTCTGGGGGAGGGGTGTTGCTATGCAACATCCTACAATCGCGGCACTTTGACAGTTGGTGCAACGGTTCCCTTATGTTGACATTCCTCGGTTTCGCGATGGTGGTGACGTTCATGACGCTCATCATGACCAAGCGCCTGTCTCCCCTGGTCGCACTCATCATCGTTCCCATTGCGTTCGCGTTGCTTGGCGGGTTCTACGCCGACGTGGGCGGTTTCATGCTGGACGGCATCCGCAAGATCGCGCCGACCGGCGTGCTGCTGATGTTCGCCATCCTGTATTTCGGCTTGATGCTGGACGCGGGCCTGTTCGATCCCTTGATCAACGGCATGCTGAAGCTGGTCCGTGGCGACCCGCTCAAGGTCGTGATCGGCACGGCCATCCTGGCGCTGGGTGTCTCGCTCGATGGCGATGGATCCACGACCTACATGATCACGGTATCGGCCATGCTGCCGCTGTACCGCAAGCTGGGGTTGCGTCCGCTGGTCATGGCCTGCGTGATCATGCTGTCCAGCGGGGTCATGAACATCCTGCCCTGGGGTGGTCCGACATCGCGTGCGGCGGCCGTGCTGCATCTGGACGTTGGCGATGTATTCGTGCCGATGATCCCCGCCATGATCGTCGGCGCCATGGGTGTGATCCTGATCTCGTTCTGGCTGGGGCTCCGTGAACGCGCACGTATTGGCCGTATCGACTACGTGGGCGACAAGGCGGGCACGGGTGCCATGGCCATGGCCGGTGGGGGCGCTGCCTTGGCAACGGGTCTGCCGAGCGGGTCCGGCGCGACGGTGGCCCGTCCGCCCGTGGACGACGACGCCAGCCGCAACACCGAAGAAGACGCCCTGCAATCGGAAACCGAAGCCGCCAAGCGTCCCAAGCTGATCTGGGTCAATGCCGCGCTGACGCTCGCCCTGATGATTGCGCTGATCTACGGCGTGCTGCCGCTGCCGGTGCTGTTCATGATCGGGTTTGCCATCGCGCTGCTGATCAACTATCCGGGCATGAAGGCCCAGCGCGACCGTATCGCCTCGCATGCCGACAGTGTGCTGGCGGTAGTTGCGGTGATTTTGCCGCCGGCATCTTTACCGGCATCCTGGCCGGAACCGGCATGATCGAAGCCATGGCCAAGAGCGCACTGGCGCTGCTGCCACCGGCGCTTGGCCCCTATCTGGCGCCGATCACCGCCGTACTCAGCCTGCCGTTCACGTTTTTCCTGTCGAACGACGCCTTCTACTACGGCGTGGTGCCGATCATTGCGCAGGTCGCCGGCAACTACGGCATTTCACCGGTCGAGATCGCCCGCGCATCCCTGGTGGGCCAGCCCGTTCACCTGCTGAGCCCGCTGGTGCCATCGACCTACCTGCTGGTAGCCCTGGCGGGCGTCGAATTCGGCGATCACCAGAAGTTCACCATCAAGTGGGGCATCTTGATCTGCGCGCTGATGCTGGTGGCAGGCCTGGTGTTCGGGATCTTTCCGCTGATCGGCGGATGATAGGCACCTGATCGGCGGATGATCGGGATCAGATGCTCTGCCCGCCTGACACTTCGATTCGCTGGGCGTTGATCCAGCGATTGTTGTCGGTCAACAGGCTGGCGACCATCGCGCCGATATCGTCGGGCACGCCGACCCGCCCCAGGGCCGTCAACCCGGCAAACTGTGCGTTCAGGTCGGCGTTGTCGCGCACCGCGCCGCCGCCAAAGTCCGTTTCAATCGCGCCCGGCGCCACGGCATTCACCGCAATGCCGCGGCCGCCCAATTCCTTGGCCATGTAGAGGCTCAGGACTTCAACCGCGCCTTTCGCGGCCGCATAGGCGCCAAAACCTGGAAACGCGAACCGGGTCAATCCGGTGGACAGGTTCACGATCCGGCCGCCGTCGGCCACCAGCGGCAGCAGCGCCTGCGTCAGGAAGAACACTCCCTTCACATGCACGTCGAACAGGCGGTCGAACTGGGCTTCGGTCGTCTCGGCGATCGGCGCCATGTCGCCATGCCCCGCGTTGTTCACCAGGTGATCGAACCGATCCCGCTGCCAGATAACGGCCAGCGTCGTGCGCACCGTGTCGGCAAAGGCGGCAAACGCCGCCGCATGGCCGCTGTCCAGCTGCAAGGCCACGGCCTTGCGGCCCAGCGATTCGACCTCGGCCACCACGGCGCGGGCGTCCGCCTCCCGGCTTTGGTAGGTGATGATGACGTCACCGCCCTGACGGGCGATGTGCAGCGCCATGTTGCGGCCCAGGCCGCGGCTGCCGCCGGTAATGAGTGCAATAGAGGTCATGTCTGGCGTCCTAGGAAGGGTGATTGCAGGGGTTCCAGTGTCCTGCCGTCAGACCTTGCCGGGTTGCCAGAACCTCGCGCACTATTGCCCGATCCTCCAGACCGCTGTCGCCACGGTGCGCGCCGCACTAGACTGGCAGCCATGGACACCTTGCTCGATGCGGTCCGCCGCTATACCCAATTTCATGCCGGCGCCGATGGCGTGGCCCAGACGCCGATCGACGGCCTGGTGCTGATTCGCGCCCACACGTCCAGCGGACTGATGTACGACATCTCGCGTCCCCTGGTCTGCCTGGTGCTGCAAGGAAGCAAGCAGGTCGCCGCCGGCACGCACACCGTGTCATTCACCGCCGGCGATTCCCTGCTGATCGCGGTGGATGTACCCACGGTCAGCCAGATCACGCAGGCCAGCATCCCCGCGCCTTATCTGTCATTGGCGCTGGTGCTGGACCCCGCGGTGATCGCCGATCTGACGGCACAGATGTCAGAAGCAGGGATGGCCGGTTCTGCACAGGATCGGCATGGCGCGGCGGTGCACGTCGAACCCACCGAACCCGATGTGGCCGACGTCGCCCTGCGCATGATGCGCCTGCTCGACCGCCCAGCCGCGATCGCCGTGCTGCAGGCCCAGCTCGTCCGGGAAATGCACTATTGGTTGCTGGCTGGCCGGCATGGTCCGGCCATTCGCCGCCTGGGCTGGCCCGAGGGGCATGTGCAGCGGATCGCCCGGGCCGTGGCCGTGCTGCGCGCCGACTACGCACAGCCGATTGCCATCGAACGGCTGGCGTCCGTGGCGGGGATGAGCCCGTCGTCCTTCCACCACCACTTCCGCGCAGTCACGTCGCTGTCGCCCCTGCAATTCCAGAAGCAATTGCGCTTGATCGAAGCCCGGCGCCTGATGCTGGCCGACAGCGCCAGCGCCCGCGGCGCCGCCTTCAAGGTCGGCTATGAAAGCGTGTCGCAATTCACTCGCGAATACAGCCGAGCTTTCGGCCAGCCTCCGGTGCGCGACGCGCGGTCGGCGCGGAATCCCGCCGCCATGAATCCCTCCGTGCCGTCAGCATGACGGCCCGCCATTAAAAAGCGCCGTGCCCGCAACAGGCACAGCGCTTTCCAAGGCCTGTCGGGGCAGCTTGCCCCGGCAAGACCTGTCGTGCAACCGCTTCACAGCACGTCGCAGCGCACCGTGATCGGATGGCTTTTCAGCTTTTCGATCATGTCGGGGCTAGGCGCATCGCCAATATCCGTCAGCACGAAACCGACCGGTCCCTTGGTCTGTAATTGCTGGCTGACGATGTTGAGCTTGGCGTCGGCGAACAGGCTGTTCAGCTGCGCCAGCGCGCCCGGCACGTTCCGGTGCACGTGCAGGATACGCGCCGTGCCGGCCGGTTCCTGGTACGGCAGTTCCGGGAAGTTGACGGCACCCTTGGTCGTGCCGCTTTGCACGAAACGCACCAGCTTTTCCGCCACTTCGCGGCCGATGTTCTCTTGCGATTCCATCGTGCTGCCGCCAATGTGCGGCGTCAGGATCACGTTGGGCAGGCCGATCAGCGGGCTTGCCAGAGGTTCGTCCACGCCTTTGGGCTCCACCGGGAACACGTCCAGCGCCGCGCCCGAGATGTGGCCGGTATCCAGCGCCGCGCGCAGCGCGTCGATGTCGACCACGGTGCCGCGCGACGCGTTGATCAGGATGGCGCCCCGCTTCATCATCGACAGCGTGCCTTCGTTCATGATGTTTTCGGTGGAACGGCCACCCGGCACGTGCAAGGTCACCACATCCGACTCGGCCAGCAGCGTCGGCAGATCGTAGGCGCGAGCATTGCCCAGGGGCAGCTTGGCTTCCACGTCATGGAAAATGACGCGCATGCCCAGCTGCTCGCCCAGCGTGCCGATCTGCGAGCCGATGTTGCCGTAGCCGATGATGCCCAGCGTCTTGCCGCGTGCTTCGAACGAGCCATTGGCCGTCTTGTCCCAATGGCCCTGATGCACCCGCAAGTTCTTTTCAGGAATGCGGCGCAGCAGCAGGATCGCTTCGGCCAGCACCAGTTCGGCCACCGAGCGCGTATTCGAAAACGGCGCATTGAACACCGGAATGCCCGATTCCATGGCGGTCGTCAGGTCGACCTGATTGGTGCCGATGCAGAAGCATCCCACCACACGCACCTTGCGCGCTGCGTCGAACGCAGCCTTGTCCAGTTGCGTGCGCGACCGGATGCCGACCACGTCGGCGTCGCGGATGGCTTCCTGCAGCGAGTCAGGCGGCAGGGCGCTGTTGTAGGTCACGATGTCGGTAAACCCCGCGGCGGTAAAAACCTCACGCGCGCTGGGGTGGATATTTTCCAAAAGTACGATTTTCGCCATACAGGGCAACTCCGGGCTGATAGGGGCGGGCAGGCGCCTCGATTCGAAGCGGGTGGCCGTCCAACCTTCGACTGTCACACATTCGGCCGGCTTTGTTAAGAAAGCCACCTCGGCCAGGCGGGGAATTCCCGGCTGGCCCGACACCGAGGAGTGCGTGATCCGCTCAGGAGCGGTCGCCGTCGGTCAGGCGTGTCCGCGGAAAGTGGAGAGAGAAGCAACTGCCGCGCCCGACCTCGCTGGTGATCTCCAGTTCGGCGCCATGGCGCATGGCAATGTGTTTGGCGATCGCCAGCCCCAGTCCAGTGCCGCCCGATTCGCGCGATCGGCCGCGGTCCACGCGGTAGAACCGTTCGGTCAGCCGCGGCAGGTGGTGCGCCGCGATGCCGATACCCGTATCCGTGACCGAATACCGCGCGCTTCCGTCGGCTTCCGTGTGCCAGCGCACGGTCACCTTGCCGCCATCAGGGGTATACCGCACGGCATTGATGAGCAGGTTCGAGATGGCCGACGACAGTTCGCTGCCGGACCCCAGCACATCCAGTTGCGGGTCGATCTCGCTGGCCAGGGTGTGCCGGCCGTTGGAGAGCGCCTCGGCCTGCGACAGCGCCGTACGGATCAGGCCGGGCATGCCGACCGGTTGCGGGTCGGTGGCGGGCGACGATTCCAGCGTCGACAGCGTCAGCAGATCGGCCACGATCGCCTGCATCCGCTGCGCCTGTTCGTGCATCGTTCGCAGGTACTGGTCGCGTTGCGCCTGGGGCAGGGCGTCGGGCGGCAGGTCGATCAGGGTTTCCAGGAAGCCGGCCAGCACCGTCAGCGGCGTACGCAGTTCGTGCGACACGTTGGCCACGAAATCGCGGCGGGTGGTTTCCAGCTTTTCGATCTGCGTCACGTCGCGCGTCAGCAGCATGCGCTGGCGCTTGTTGTAGCTGATCAGCTGCACCATCAGCACCCGGTCGCCCGCGCCAGGGCTGCGCACCAGCACGGGGGACGGCCACTCCAGTTGCCGCGCATACCGCACGAACTCCGGCGACCGCACCAGATTCAGCAGGCTGTGGCCGCGGTCTTCGGGCAGCCGCAGGCCCAGGTGGTGGCGCGCAATGCGGTTGCACCAATCGATATGGAAGTCTTCATCCAGCGTAACCAGCCCGTCGGGCAGGGCCTGCGCGGCGGACAGGAAGCCCTGCACATTGCCTTCCAGCAATGCCAGCTGGCGTTCCTGGCTGCGCAGGTGCCGGTAGATGCGGGCCAGGGCGTCGTCCCACGACCCGGCCGAGGGCGGCGGCGGGCGTTTCAGATCGCGCGTCCAGCGCGTGACCCGCGACAACTGCCAGATGTGCCAGCACAGCAGGGTACCCAGCCCGAAGCTGAACAGCGCCCAACTGCCATGATGCCCCGCCACGGGGTGTCCCAGCGCGGCAAGGCCGCCCCAGGCGAGAACAACAACGAGATTTCGGATCCAGACCATAAGGGATTGTCGCAGCACCCGGCAGGGCGTGGACCCTTTCCGTTCAGTCGTTCAGCTGGACGCCGGGAACCGGTTGCGCGGTAAAGCGGTAGCCGCTGCCCCGGACCGTTTCCACGTGACCATCGTGGCGGCTGGGTTCCAGCGCCTTGCGCAGACGGCGAATGTGCACGTCCACCGTGCGCTCTTCGACGAATACGTGGTCGCCCCACACCTGGTCCAGCAGCTGCGAACGCGAGAACACGCGTTCCGGGTGGGTCATGAAGAAGTGCAGCAGGCGGAATTCGGTCGGGCCGATCGCCAGCGGCACATCGTTGCCGGCCAGACGGTGCGTGACGGGGTCGAGCTTCAGGCCCGCCACCGTGATCATGTCATCGGTCAGCTGCGGCGCGCGGCGGCGCAACACCGCCTTGATCCGCGCCATCAATTCCTTGGGCGAAAACGGCTTGGTAATGTAGTCGTCGGCCCCGGCTTCCAGGCCGTCGACCTTGTCCTGCTCGGCGCCCTTGGCGGTCAGCATGATGACCGGGACGGCCTTGGTGCGCTCTTCGGCGCGCAGCTTGCGAGCCAGGGTGATGCCCGACGCGCCAGGCAGCATCCAGTCGAGCAGGATCAGGTCAGGCAATTCGGCGCGGATCAGCGTCTGGGCCTGTTCGGCGTCCGTCGCGCGCAGCACCTTGTGCCCCGCGAACGACAAGTTCACGGCAATCAGTTCCTGGATGGCGGGTTCGTCTTCGACGACAAGGATGGTGCTGGACATGGGTTGTGTGATTCAGGTTGCTGGACCATGTCGATAGTATGGCGGCAATGTTGCAGGTATGTGACCGCCATGATTCTGACGGTGGCGCGCCTTGCGCAAGGGCCGGGACCTTGACCCCGCCGGCCGGAGACAAAAAAGCCTCCACGACGTGGAGGCTTTTACTTCACCAGGGCCGGCGGGTCCTGACTGCAGGGCTGCAGTGGGCCGCTTGCCTGGCGCCGGGCTTACGCCGCTTCGGCCACGCTCGACCGGATCAGGTAGTCGAACGCGCTCAATGCCGCTTTCGATCCTTCGCCAGCCGCCACGACGATCTGCTTGTACGGCGTCGTGGTTGCGTCCCCTGCCGCGAACACGCCCGGCAGGTTGGTGTGGCCCTTGGCATCGACCTCAATCTCGCCAAAGCGGCTCAGTGTCACCACGCCCTTCAGGAAGTCCGTGTTGGGAATGAGGCCGATCTGCACGAACACGCCTTCGAGCTCGATGCGGTGCTTCGTGTCCGTCGCCATGTCTTCATAGTGCAGGGCGCTGACCACACCGTCCTTGCCCTCGACTTCGGTCGTCTTGGCACGCGTCAGGATGGTGACGTTCGGCAGGCTCCTTGCCTTGGACACCAGCACGGCGTCCGCGCGGAGCTGTTCACCGAATTCGATCAACGTGACATGGGCCACGATACCGGCCAGATCGATTGCCGCTTCAACGCCGGAGTTGCCCCCGCCGACCACGGCCACCCGCTTGCCCTTGAACAAGGGGCCGTCACAATGCGGGCAGTACGCCACGCCCTTGTTCTTGTATTCCTCTTCGCCGGGCACGTTCAGATTGCGCCAGCGCGCTCCCGTGGCAAGCACCACCGACCGCGACTGCAGCACCGCGCCGTTTTCCAGCTGCACGCCGATCATGTCACCGGGCTCGTTGGCCGGGATGATCTTGGCGACGCGCTGCAGGTTCATGACGTCGACGCCATACTGCTTGACGTGTTCGAGCAGGTCGGCGGCAAACTTCGGGCCCGTCGTTTCCTTGACCGAAATGTAGTTTTCGATCCCCAGGGTGTCGTTGGTCTGCCCGCCAAAACGGTCGGCAACGATACCGGTACGGATACCCTTGCGGGCGGCGTATACCGCCGCACCGGCGCCGGCCGGGCCACCGCCCACCACCAGCACGTCGAACGGCTTTTGCGCCGCCAGTCGCGCGGCGTCCTTGGCTTCCCGATTGGTATCGAGCTTGGCCACGAATTCCTCGACCGTCATGCGGCCCGAGGCAAACGGCTGGCCATTCAGGTAAACGGAGGGAACCGCCATGATCTCGCGTTCAGCCACTTCCGACTGGAACAGGGCGCCATCGATGGTCGTCACGTTCACGTCGGGGTTGACCGCAGCCATCAGGTTCAGCGCCTGCACCACGTCCGGGCAGTTGTGGCACGACAAGGACATATAGACCTCGAAGTTCAACGGACCCGCCAGATCACGGACGTTGGCCAGCACCGACTCTTCCACCTTGGGCGGATAGCCCCCGACCTGCAGCAGCGCCAGCACGAGCGACGTGAACTCGTGGCCGAGCGGCAGCCCGGCAAAGCGCACACGTGGCGCCTGTCCTGGCCGCGTGATGGCGAAGGACGGCACGCGGGCGCCCGACACATCTTCGCGCAGCGACACCTGGGGTGAGCAGTCGAGGATGTCTTCGAGCAGGCCACGCATTTCGGTACTCGATGCGCCGTCGTCCAGCGCGGCAACGAGTTCGATTGGACCGGGGAGGCGTTCAAGATACGCCTTGAGCTGAGCCTTGATGGTTGAGTCGAGCATGGTGTTCCCAGATAAAAGGAGGAGCTGCGCGTGGAGCTCCTCGCGCCAGCAACGATGGATTGCGTGACGGGTGTTGCTTAGATCTTGCCAACCAGGTCGAGCGAAGGAGCAATGGTCTTTTCGCCTTCCTTCCACTTGGCCGGGCACACTTCGCCAGGGTTGTTCGCCACGTACTGGGCAGCCTTCAGCTTGCGCAGGGTTTCCTGAACGTCACGAGCAATGGCGTTGTCATGGATTTCGATGGTCTTCACGACGCCTTCCGGATTGATGACGAACGTGCCACGCAGCGCCAGACCTTCTTCGGGGATGTGCACGCCGAAAGCGTTGGTCAGGAAGTGGGTGGGATCGCCAACCAGCGGGAAGTTCGCCTTGCCCACGGCGGGCGAGGTTTCATGCCACACCTTGTGCGAGAAGTGCGTGTCGGTGGTCACGATGTAGACCTCGGCACCCAGCTTCTGGAAGGCGGCGTAGTTGTCGGCCGCGTCTTCGACTTCGGTCGGGCAGTTGAAGGTGAAAGCAGCCGGCATGAAGATGAACACGGACCACTTGCCCTTCAGGGACTGGTCGGTGACTTCAACGAATTTGCCGTTGTGGAAAGCCTGAGCCTTGAATGCGGGGACTTGTTGGTTGATGCCAATCATGCTGTGTTTCTCCAGTGGGTGCCGCAGCACATCTGCGACTTTGATAAATTATAGCTATATTATCTAGCCGTATGATTGAAATTATGTATCGAGGCGATAGGTAGTCCGGCCCCGTAGCGCATGCGAGTCGAAAGCCTGATTCCACCGCGCAACTCTTTCGTGTTGGGGCATCCGCGTGCATCGCAAGTCTTCATTTTCACGTCGATGCGTTACAGCGCGGCGAGCGCCCCGGCCAGGCCGCCTTGACCTGCTGCGGCTTGGGCTACCATGGAGGTCTGTCTCCGAGAAAGTCCATGGCCGGCCTCAATAAAGATACCCCCATTCCCACCCGTTTCGTACTGCATGGCGCATCTCGCGTGCTGGAAGTCGAATTCGACGACGGCAAGGTCTTCCGCCTGCCGTTCGAACACATGCGGGTGCATAGTCCGTCCGCCGAAGTGCGGGGTCATGGCGTCGGCCAGGAAGTGCTGCAGGTCGGCAAGAAAGACGTCACGATCGTCCAACTCGTGCCGGTTGGCAACTATGGCGTGCAGCCCACCTTTTCCGACGGCCATTCCACGGGCATCTATTCGTGGGACATCCTGTATGACCTGGGCGCCAACCAGGACACCCTTTGGCAGGCCTACCTGGCGCAGCTCGAGGCAGCCGGCGCGTCACGCGATCCCGCCGATGCCGGTGGCGCCGCGGCCCCCGCCGGCCAGGGGCACGCATGTGGCCATGACCACGGCCATAGCCACGGCCACGGCGTGCCGTCCGAACCCGCCATTACCGAAGTCCGTCGAGGAACCCGTTCATGAGTGACCCCCGTTATCCCGCCGATCCGTCGGTCGATGCGTCCGCCGATGCGGCCGGCACGACCCATTTCGGCTTCCAGAAAGTGGCCGAAGACGACAAGGTGCGCAAGGTGGCCGAGGTCTTCCATTCCGTCGCGGCGCGCTACGACGTCATGAACGATCTGATGTCGGGTGGCCTGCATCGGGTCTGGAAGGCCTTTACCATCGGCCGCGCCAATGTGCGCCCCGGCATGAAAGTGCTGGATATCGCTGGCGGCACGGGCGACCTGGCGCTGTCGTTCGCCAAACGCGTCGGCCCGACGGGCGAAGTCTGGCTGACGGACATCAACGATTCCATGCTGCGCGTGGGCCGCGACCGCCTGCTCGACAAGGGGGTACTGCTGCCGACCGCCGTGTGCGATGCCGAAAAGCTGCCGTTCCCGTCGGGCTATTTCGACCGGGTCACCGTCGCCTTCGGCTTGCGCAACATGACGCACAAGGATCGCGCGCTGGCCGAAATGAAGCGGGTGCTGCGCCCGGGCGGCAAGCTGCTGGTGCTGGAGTTTTCGCGGGTGGCCAAGCCCTTGCAGCCGGCTTACGACTGGTACTCCTTCAATATCCTGCCGTGGCTCGGCAAGACGGTCGCTAAGGACGAGGCCAGCTACCGCTATCTGGCCGAATCGATCCGCATGCATCCGGACCAGAAAACGCTGGCCGGCATGCTGGAACAAGCCGGCCTGTCACGGGTCCAATATTTCAACCTGAGTGCGGGCCTGGTGGCGCTGCACGAAGGCGTGTCGCTGTAGCCTGGCGGCCGCCGGCCCTGCCATCGGGCCGATCGTGAAGCACCTTGCAACCGATCGGCCCAAAAAGGTCTGACTTTCACTTGGACCTTTTACGATAGTCCGCTACATTTCAGCTTATTGTCAGGAAGATTTCTGCGGCTTGGCCTTCTGCGGGGAAGACCCGGTCTTGCAAAAATCGATTCCTGCCCGACATGACATTGATTAGAGGAGAGAACACACAATGTCTCGACGTTTCCTGTCCAAGATCCTGCCGGCTCTGGTGATCATGGTTAGCGCCAGCTCGATGCTGGTGGTGGCCGACGCCGAAGCCAAGCGGGCTGGTGGCGGCGCCAGCATCGGCCGTCAATCCAGCAACGTGACGCGCCAGGCCACGCCGCCTGCCCGCACGCCACAACAGAACAACGCCACGTCGCAGGCGGCAGCGCCCGCGGCGGGTGCCGCGGCAGGCGCCGCCGCCACGGCGGGCGCGCGCAGCGGCATGGGCCGTTTCCTGGGCCCGATCGCGGGCATCGCCGCTGGCCTTGGCCTGGCAGCGCTGTTCTCGCACCTGGGCATGGGCGCGGCCATGGCCGAAATGATCGGCAGCATGCTGCTGATCGCGCTGGTCATCTTCGCGGTCATCTTCCTGGTTCGCCGTTTCCGCGGCGCGGGCGCCCAGCGTCAGCAGCACGCCTTCCAGGGCGCGGCAGCCGGTGGCAATGATCGTCATGCTCCGTTGCAGCCGCGTGCGGCCGATACGGCTCCCATGGCGCGTCAGGCCGACGTGGCCGTGCCGGCTTCGGCAGCGGCTGCGGGTGTGGCACCTTCCGTCGTGGCGGCCCCTCCGGTCGAAACGGCCCTGGGTGAATGGACCATTCCGGCCGACTTCGACACGTCCAACTTCCTGCAGAACGCCAAGGCGCACTTCGTGAAGCTGCAGGCCGTGTGGGACCGTGGCGACACGAACGAAATGCGGGAACTGGTCACCGACGACCTGCTTGCCGAGCTGGGTCAGCAACTGGCGCAGCGCGAAGGCCAGAACGTGACCGAAGTGGTGCTGCTCAATGCCGAACTGCTGGGCATCGAGACCGTGTCCGACGGCCACCTGGCCAGCGTGCGCTACTCCGGCATGCTGCGTGAAGCCCCAGGCGCGGAAGCCTTCCGCTTCGAAGAAATCTGGAACCTGTTCAAGCCCCAGCAAGGCGGTTGGCTGCTGGCTGGCGTCCAGCAGATTCCGGTAACGCAATAAACGTCCGCCTGAAGGCCGGCTGTCCTCAACAGCCGGTAAACTGCACGGGTTGAACCCCGTGGAACGCCTGTCCTCGGACGGGCGTTTGTCATTCTGTGTCCCCTATGCCTTTGCCCGCCTTGAGTCCCTACAACGCTGCTGCCCGCGCGCTCGACGCGCTGTTGTCTCGTGAGCCCTGGGCTCAGGCGCGCCTGGCGCCGCATGCCGGAAAAGTCGCCCGCCTGATCCTGGGCGTCGGCACCCTGACACTGCAGGTCACCGAGCAGGGCGGCGTCATGGTGGCAGCGGCCGACGCCGTCCCCGATGTCAGCCTGACCGTGGCGACCGACAAGCTGTCGGCCCTCATGTCGGCCGATACCGCGCAGCGCATGAGCGCCGTGCGGATCGACGGCGACGCCGCGCTTGCCCATGTGATCGGGGATCTGGCGCGCGATCTGCGCTGGGACGCCGAAGACGACGTGGCCAAGGTGATTGGGGACATTCCGGCCGCGCGTCTGTTCGGCTTTGCCCACGGTGTGGCCCAGGGCGCCCGCACGGGTGCCCGCCGCTTTGCCGAAAATGTGGCGGAATATCTATCGGAAGAAAGCGGCGCCGTGGCGTCGTCGTATGAACTGGAAGCGTGGAGCGCCGGCGTGCGCAAGATCCGCGACGACAGTGAACGCGCCGCCAAGCGTGTGGACGCGCTGGCCGCCCGGCTTGACGCCCTCGAGGCGCGCCGCGCCCGCAGCCAGAGCAAGGGGTAGGGCCGGATGTTCACCTTGCTGCGGTTGATCCGGATCCTGGCCATCCTGTTCCGGTACGGTCTCGATGACCTGGTCCTTTCCAACATTCGCCACCCCTGGACGGCCCGCGCCCTGCGCATCATGCGCTTCGGCCGCAAGCTCGACGCGCCGCGCGGCGAACGCCTGCGTCTGGCGCTCGAATCGCTGGGGCCCATCTTCGTTAAGTTCGGCCAGGTCATGTCGACCCGGCGGGACCTGATCCCCGCCGACATTGCCGATGAACTGGCCCGCCTGCAGGATCGCGTGCCACCGTTCCCATCACAGGTGGCCATCGCGTCGATCGAAAAAGGCCTGGGCCGCCACCCCGACCAGCTGTTCGCCAGCTTCGAACGGGATCCGGTGGCCTCGGCGTCGATCGCCCAGGTCCACTTCGCGGTGCTGCACGACGGCCGGCACGTGGCGGTCAAGGTGTTGCGCCCGAACATGCGCCCCATCATCGACAACGACATGCGGCTGATGCGTGCCCTGGCACGGATGATCGAACGCGTGTCGCCCGACGGCAAGCGCCTGAAGCTGACCGAAGTCGTTGCCGAGTTCGACACCTATCTGCACGACGAACTGGACCTGCTGCGCGAAGCCGCCAACTGCAGCCAGTTGCGCCGCAATTTCTCGCCCGAAGGCCCCCGGGGCGACCTGCTGATCGTGCCCGAAGTGATGTGGGACTATTGTTCGGCGTCCATCTTCACCATGGAACGCATGTACGGCATTCCGGTGAATCACGTGGGCCGCCTGCGCGAAGCCGGCGTCGACCTGCCCAAGCTGGCGCGCGACGGCGTCGAGATCTTCTTTACGCAAATGTTCGCCGACGGCTTTTTCCACGCCGACATGCACCCTGGCAACATCTACGTGTCCGACCGGCCCGAATCGCTCGGCCGCTACATCGCGCTCGACTTCGGCATCGTCGGTTCCCTGTCCGAATTCGACAAGAACTACCTGGCGCAGAACTTCCTGGCCTTCTTCCGCCGCGACTACCGCCGCGTGGCGCAGCTTCACATCGAATCAGGCTGGGCCCCGGCCGAGACGCGCGAAGAAGAACTCGAAGGCGCCATTCGCGCCTGCTGCGAACCGTATTTTGACCGTCCCCTGTCCGAAATATCACTGGGCCAGGTGCTACTGCGCCTGTTCCAGACGTCACGCCGCTTCAACGTCGAAATCCAGCCGCAACTGGTGCTGCTGCAAAAGACATTGCTGAACATCGAAGGTCTCGGCCGCGAACTGGACCCTAAGCTCGATTTGTGGAAAACGGCCAAGCCTTATCTGGAAAATTGGATGCAGGAACGGGTCGGATTCAAGGCGCTTCGCAACGGCCTGAAGCGTGAAGCGGAACAATGGGCGCAGATGCTGCCCGAATTCCCGCGCCTGCTGCATGCCCGCCTGGCCGAACCCCTGCACAGCGAAGCGCTGCGCCTTGAAATGGTGCGTCTGCGCCAGACCCAGCAGCATGGCAACCGCCTGCTGGCGGCGCTGACAGGCGTGGTCGCCACCGCGGTGGCTGTGGCTTTGTGGGCACTGTCACGGTAAAGCGGCTTCAGGCTTGCGATAAACCTGGGATCCCCGCGGGTCTGCGTGCGATACTCGCGCCGTTTGTTTCGAACTGACGGCGCGCGATCATGGTTCTGGGCTTTGTTCTTCTCTATCTGCTGACCTCCATCGCGATCGGGCTCTTTGCCGCGCGCAAGGTGTCAACGTCCGCCGACTATGCCGTTGCCGGACGTTCGCTTCCCCTCTATATCGTGGTCGCCACCACCTTCGCGACCTGGTTCGGTTCCGAAACCGTGCTGGGCGTGTCTGCCGTGTTCATCAAGGATGGGCTGGGCGGCGTGGTCGAAGATCCGTTCGGCGCCGCCTTCTGCCTGGTGCTGGTCGGGCTGTTCTTTGCCAGGCGGCTGTACCAGCACAACCTGCTGACCCTGGGCGACTACTTCCGGGAACGGTACGGCACGATCGTCGAGGTGTTGATGAGCGTCGCCATCATCGTTTCCTACCTGGGCTGGGTGGCCGCGCAGATCAAGGCGCTGGGCCTGGTCTTCCACATGCTCGATCCCACCATGTTCTCGCAGACGCAAGGCATGCTGGTCGGCGCCGCCATCGTCACGACGTACACGCTGTTCGGCGGTATGTGGTCGGTCGCGCTGACCGACTTCTTCCAGATGATCGTGATCGTGCTTGGTCTGTTCACCATCGCCTACTTCGCAACCGACCTGGCAGGCGGTATCGGCCCCGTGATGGACCAGGCCATGAGCCGTGACCTGCTCAGTTTTGCCCCGCCCGCCAACGCGCACGACATCCTCTTTTTCTTTGCCGCTCTGGTCACGATGATGCTGGGATCGATCCCGCAGCAGGACGTCTACCAGCGCGTCATGTCGTCGCGCGACGTCAAGACGGCGCAGCGGGGTCCGGTCATCGGCGGCTTGCTGTATCTGCTGTTCGCCTTCATTCCGATGTACATCGCGCTATCGGCCTTCGGCGTGATGCCCGATGTCGTCACCACCCTGTTGCAAGACGATCCGCAAAAGATCCTGCCGACTTTCATCCTGCAGCGCATGCCGGCGCTGGCGCAGATCTTTTTCTTTGGCGCATTGCTGTCGGCCATCATGTCGACGGCCTCGGCGACCTTGCTTGCCCCGTCCACCACGTTTGCCGAAAACATTCTGCGTCACCTGTTGCCTGCCATGGACGACCGCAAATTCCTGCGCGCCATGCGTGTATCGGTGGTGGTGTTTGCCGTCTGCGTGCTGACCTTTGCATTGAATACCACGGACAGCATTTATGAAATGGTCGCGGGTGCGTACACGGTGACGCTGGTGGGGGCGTTCGTGCCCCTGTTCATGGGCTTGTACTGGAAGCGGGCGACCACGCAAGGCGCGCTGGCATCTTCCTTGCTGGGTGTTGCGTGCTGGCTCATCTGCCGAAGCGCCTACGCCGACACCTTTCCCCCACAGCTTGCGGGTCTGATCGGTGGTTTCGCCGGCATTTTTGCAGGGTCTTTGCTGCCCCAGGTGATTCGCAGCAAAGTGCGGCCGGCACTTCATCCGGAATTGACGGTCTGACGGAATCCCGTCATCAAGAGGTCACCGGGCGAGCGATATCGTGCCCCTGTGCTGCGGCGTACAGGCACGTGCAACCCGTTGATCCATAAGAAAGAAAAGGCTCGCTATGCTGTACCCCGAATTGTTCAAATCGCTGGAGTCCGTTCGCTGGGACATGGACAAGGACGTGCCTTGGGACCAGTTCGAGGCCGCCAAATTGACCGACGAACAGGCCAATACGATCAAGATGAACGCGATCACGGAATGGTCGGCGCTCCCGGCGACCGAGATGTTCCTGCGCGACAATCGCCATGACAGCGATTTCAGCGCCTTCATGTCCATCTGGTTCTACGAAGAACAGAAGCACTCGCTGGTGCTGCAGGAATACCTGCGGCGCTTCCGGCCCGACCTGGTGCCGACCGAAGCCGAATTGCACAACGTGCGCTTCGAGTTCGACCCCGCGCCGGAGCTCGAAACCCTGATGCTGCACTTCTGCGGCGAAATCCGCCTGAACCATTGGTACCGGCGCGCCGCGGAATGGCATACCGAGCCGGTCATCAAGGCCATCTATCGCCTGATTTCGCAAGACGAAGCTCGTCATGCGGGCGCCTACCTGCGGTATATGAAGCGCGCGCTGACCAGCCGCAGCAAGGAACTGGGCGACCAGGCGCGGGCCGCCTTTTCCAAGATCGGCGTGCTGATGGCGTCGGCGCGTCGTACCCCCAGGCGCTGCACCCCACCAATCTGCACGTCAATAAAGACCTGTTCCCGAACGACACCATCCAGTCGCGTGTGCCGGAACCCGGCTGGCTGGAAAACTGGCTGGACCAGCAGATCAACTTCGACAAGGAATGGGAAACCAAGGTGGCCGACCGTATCCTCCACAACATGTCGCTGTTGCTGGATCGCAGTTTCGCCACGGTGCAGGACCTGAATCGCTATCGCAAGGAAGTCAGCAAGGACGTTGCCGACAATGTGGCGGGTGCGGTTGCCGTGGTCAAGCAGGTGACGACACCGCCGCGGACGGCCTGAGGGTCCGACAGACTGGCGATTTGACTCGTTGCCGGGCGACCCGTCATCGCACGGTCCATGCAGTGCGTACCGCAACAAAGCGCAGCATCGATCACGATGCTGCGCTTTTTACGTGACGAACCCGCAATCGCCATCAGGTCTCGCGGTTAGGCCGAGCCGTGTCGCCCGAAGCATGCGATGGCCAAGACCGGGTCGGACGCCGTCAATGAACGCCGCCAATTGAGCGCGGCTTACCCGATGCGCACCGGCAGGAAAATTTTGTTCGGGCCGCGTTGCACCAACAGGGCGACGTTTTTGCCTGCCTTGGTCACCAGTGCCCGGACCTGCTCCACCGTCGTCACCGGCGTGCCATTGAGCGACAGCAAGACATCACCCGGTTCGACGCCTGCCTGTTCCGCGGCGCCGCCGACCTGGGCGACCAGCAATCCGCCGGTAGATCCCAATTCCTGCTGCTCGCGCGGATCCAGTTCACGCAGCGCCAGTCCCAGCTTGCCGCCCTTGGTGGCATCGCCGTTGGCGGACGCAGTCTTGGTCGGCACCTTGCTCGCGTCCCCCAATTGCGCCGTCAATTGCTGCGTACCGCCGTCCCGATGAACGCCCAACATAACCTTGTCGCCCGGCATGGCCAGGCTGACCACGGCAGGCAAGTCGCCCGACACGATGACCGGCTTGCCGTTGATGCTGCGGATCACGTCGCCTACCTTCAGCCCCGCCTTGTCCGCCGGACTGCCTTTTTCGACACTCGACACCAGGGCGCCCGACGGCGAATCCAGCTTGAATGAATCGGCCAGCGCCTGGTTCACGTCCTGGATGGTCACACCCAGGCGCGCATGTTGAGCCTTGCCGGTCGCCACGATCTGGTCTTTGATCTTGGTCGCAACGTCGATCGGGATGGCAAACGACACACCCTGGTAGCCGCCGGTCTGGCTATAGATCTGCGAATTGATGCCGACCACTTCGCCCCGCGCATTGAACAGCGGGCCGCCCGAATTGCCCGGGTTCACGGCCACATCGGTCTGGATGAATGGCACCGAACCGTCATTGGGCAGCGAACGCCCCTTGGCGCTTACCACGCCGGCGGTCACGGTGTTTTCCAGGCCGTAAGGCGAACCAATGGCCAGCACCCAGGCGCCCACGCGCAGGTCGGCCACATTGCCCAGCGCCACCACGGGCAGATGGTTGGCGTCGATCTTTAATACGGCGACGTCGGTCGTGGGATCGCTGCCCAGTACCTTGGCGACGAATTCGCGGCGGTCCGTCAGCTTGACCACCACTTCCTTCGCGTCACGCACCACGTGGGCATTGGTCAGAATGATGCCGTCCGCATTGACGATGAATCCCGAGCCCTGGCCCTTGACCGGCACCTGACGCTGCTGGCGCGGGTCCTGCCGGAAAAACTGTGCGAACGGATCATCACCGTCGTCGGACGGGTTCGCAATCTTGGTCATGCCGCTCACACTGATATTCACGACGGCCGGGCCGTAGCGTTCAGTGATCTGTGAAAAGTCCGGCGGCGTCACGACACCCACGGGCGCGGTGAGCGTGGTCGCCACCTGGCTGGATGCCGTCTCGGCGGTATTGGACACGGTGCGGGTAAACGCAGTCGCCCCGGCCGCACCGAACACACCGGCGGCAATCACGGCAACGACGAGGGGGTGGTCTTGAACGGGGTGGTCATGGTGGCTCCTGTCTGGTCCATCAAACACAAATCGGTTTGCGATGGGATGCATCATCGGGCTACAGACTTAGGGGAAACTTAAGCTTGGTGGGCGACGTTGCCGTCTCCCTTGCCGTGCCGGAGCTGGGCTGCGCAGGGTGGGCAGCCTGGTGCGTTTCTTGACCTGCCTGTTGGGGCAGTTCCCGGTGCACTCCCGCACAAGGTGTGGTCTAGTAGCAAACGAACCCAGGGACAGCGCCTCTGACGCTCGGTCCCGTCACTTCTTTCAGCAAGGACGCCAACATGAGCGAATCGCTGGTACTTACCGACACCCGTGGCCGGGTGGGCCTCATTACCCTGAATCGCCCCAAGGCGCTCAACGCCTTGAACGACGCGTTGATGGACGAGTTGGGCGCGGCGCTGCTGGCTTTCGACGCCAACGAGGACATCGGTGCGATCGTGATCACCGGATCAGAAAAAGCGTTCGCCGCCGGGGCGGACATCGGCGCCATGAAAGACTGGACCTATATGGATGTCTTTGGCTCCGACTACATCACCCGCAATTGGGAAACCATCCGCAAGGTCCGAAAGCCCGTGATCGGCGCCGTGGCGGGCTACGCACTGGGGGGCGGTTGCGAACTGGCCATGATGTGCGACATCCTGATCGCGTCGGACACGGCAAAGTTCGGCCAGCCCGAAATCAAGATCGGCATTCTTCCGGGCGCGGGGGACGCAACGGCTACCCCGCGCGGTAGGCAAGGCCAAGGCCATGGATATGGTGCTGACCGCCAGGATGATGGACGCCGCCGAAGCCGAGCGCGCGGGCCTGGTCTCCCGCGTGGTGCCGGCCGACAAGCTGATGGAAGAAGCGCTGGACGCCGCGACAGCCATCGCATCGATGTCGCTGCCGGCAGTCATGATGGCCAAGGAAGCAGTCAACCGTGCCTATGAAGCGCCGCTGAATGACGGGCTGCTGTTTGAACGCCGGATGTTCCACTCTCTGTTCGGCACGCATGACCAGAAAGAGGGCATGACGGCGTTCATGGAAAAACGAAAGCCGGCATTCCGCAATAAGTAGAGCAGGGGGACGCCTGGAAGCGTTCTGTCGACGATCACGCAGAGCGGATTGGGACGACGCTGCACCCGTTTCAATAAAAGGTCCTCCCATATCGCCTGGCGTAGCGATGCTTTTTCGGCTTCGATCCTGACTTTTTTGGTCCTGGTCCTAAATTATTAGGGAAAAACCCAGGGCCCGCTTGCAAACCGAAATTGATGCGTGCTATATTCATTGGCTCGACGGAACAAACGCAAAACGCAACGCGATCTGCCAAGGCAGCAGCGGTGCAGCGGGTTCTGAAGAGCAGTGGTGCGGTATGAAGAGTGCAGTATGAAGAAGTCAGCAGCAGGATGTTTCAGCGGTTTGACAAGCGTAAAAAACTCCTTCATAATCTCGCTTCTGTGCTGATGAAGTTGTCGGCAAGAAGGTAGTAGCGGTAAACAACCAGGCGCAGCGAAACACGCAGCGCACGCGACGAAAGCAGTAAAGCAAGGCGACTTGCACGACGCGAAAAGATGGTTTAGAATAGCAGGCTTGCTGCAGCAAACGACGAAACGAAAGTTAAGTCGGCGACGCAGCAAAGTTAGCGGTTCAGCAGTACAGCATTTAGCAGTACCGTAGTTAGCAATACCCGTTCTTTAAAAATTAAACAGCCGATAAGTGTGGGCACTTGAAGCCAGTGTGCGTGTCACGCGGCGCGATCTTCGGATTGCGCAAGCGACTAGCCCAATGAAATCAAGTGCTCATAGAAGTAAATTTGTAGGAAGGATCATATCCAACCTTCAAGTTCTTTGAGAGTACGCAGCGAACGTGCCGCGACGTAGGGTCTTCGGATCCGAAGTCGTAGTACACAAATAGTTAGAGATTAAACTGAAGAGTTTGATCCTGGCTCAGATTGAACGCTAGCGGCATGCCTTACACATGCAAGTCGAACGGCAGCACGGGGCAACCTGGTGGCGAGTGGCGAACGGGTGAGTAATGTATCGGAACGTGCCCAGTAGCGGGGGATAACTACGCGAAAGCGTAGCTAATACCGCATACGCCCTACGGGGGAAAGGGGGGATCGCAAGACCTCTCACTATTGGAGCGGCCGATATCGGATTAGCTAGTTGGTGAGGTAAAGGCTCACCAAGGCTTCGATCCGTAGCTGGTTTGAGAGGACGACCAGCCACACTGGGACTGAGACACGGCCCAGACTCCTACGGGAGGCAGCAGTGGGGAATTTTGGACAATGGGGGCAACCCTGATCCAGCAATGCCGCGTGTGCGAAGAAGGCCTTCGGGTTGTAAAGCACTTTTGGCGGGAACGAAACGGTGCCAGATAATACCTGGCGCTACTGACGGTACCCGCAGAATAAGCACCGGCTAACTACGTGCCAGCAGCCGCGGTAATACGTAGGGTGCAAGCGTTAATCGGAATTACTGGGCGTAAAGCGTGCGCAGGCGGTTCGGAAAGAAAGATGTGAAATCCCAGGGCTCAACCTTGGAACTGCATTTTTAACTCCCGAACTAGAGTATGTCAGAGGGGGTGGAATTCCACGTGTAGCAGTGAAATGCGTAGATATGTGGAGGAACACCGATGGCGAAGGCAGCCCCCTGGGATAATACTGACGCTCATGCACGAAAGCGTGGGGAGCAAACAGGATTAGATACCCTGGTAGTCCACGCCCTAAACGATGTCAACTAGCTGTCGGGGTCTTCGGACTTTGGTAGCGCAGCTAACGCGTGAAGTTGACCGCCTGGGGAGTACGGTCGCAAGATTAAAACTCAAAGGAATTGACGGGGACCCGCACAAGCGGTGGATGATGTGGATTAATTCGATGCAACGCGAAAAACCTTACCTACCCTTGACATGTCTGGAATCCCGAAGAGATTTGGGAGTGCTCGAAAGAGAACCGGAACACAGGTGCTGCATGGCCGTCGTCAGCTCGTGTCGTGAGATGTTGGGTTAAGTCCCGCAACGAGCGCAACCCTTGTCATTAGTTGCTACGAAAGGGCACTCTAATGAGACTGCCGGTGACAAACCGGAGGAAGGTGGGGATGACGTCAGGTCCTCATGGCCCTTATGGGTAGGGCTTCACACGTCATACAATGGTCGGGACAGAGGGCAGCCAACCCGCGAGGGGGAGCCAATCCCAGAAACCCGATCGTAGTCCGGATTGCAGTCTGCAACTCGACTGCATGAAGTCGGAATCGCTAGTAATCGCGGATCAGCATGCCGCGGTGAATACGTTCCCGGGTCTTGTACACACCGCCCGTCACACCATGGGAGTGGGTTCTACCAGAAGTAGTTAGCCTAACCGCAAGGAGGGCGATTACCACGGTAGGGTTCATGACTGGGGTGAAGTCGTAACAAGGTAGCCGTATCGGAAGGTGCGGCTGGATCACCTCCTTTCAGAGCGAATAGCGCTCTGGTCTTCAAAGTGTCCACGCTTATCGGTTGTTGCAGTGTTGGGTCTGTAGCTCAGCTGGTTAGAGCACCGTCTTGATAAGGCGGGGGTCGTTGGTTCGAGTCCAACCAGACCCACCAGATCTTTTAGAGAAATCTAAGACACTGTAGGCATACAAAACAGTTTTACGGTTAGCGCAAGTCCCTGGGGGCGTAGCTCAGCTGGGAGAGCACCTGCTTTGCAAGCAGGGGGTCCACGGTTCGATCCCGTGCGTCTCCACCAAGGTTTCTTGGAACATCGATCACCGGATGTCAAACGGGTGGCTTATCTCAAAACTCAATTTTAAGTGTCGCGAGTCGATGCTTAAAGCTGAGCTTTGGCTCAGTAGTTTGATGTACCGAATTTGGCTGTTTTGTTCTTTAACAATTTGGAAGAAGCACAACAATAAAGTGTGCTCAGCACGCAGGTTAAGAGCCTGTGGAGTTTTGCTGAGCAAACGGGTTGTGATTGCATTATTAAGTTTTAAAGAGTTCTTATGCTTTAAAACGCACAAACGCTAGAATTACTAGAGACTATAGCCGCTACGGTTATAGGATCAAGCGACTAAGTGCATGTGGTGGATGCCTTGGCGATTACAGGCGATGAAGGACGTAGTAGCCTGCGATAAGCTACGGGGAGCTGGCAAACAAGCTTTGATCCGTAGATTTCCGAATGGGGAAACCCACAGCTTCGGCTGTATCGCACACTGAATACATAGGTGTGCGAGGCGAACCGGGTGAACTGAAACATCTCAGTAGCTCGAGGAAAAGAAATCAACCGAGATTCCGAAAGTAGCGGCGAGCGAAATTGGATCAGCCTTTGCGATTTAGCTTCAGTGATAGGGGAACAGTCTGGAAAGTCTGGCCATAGCAGGTGATAGTCCTGTACCCGAAATTTCTGATGTGGAACTAGGCGCAAGACAAGTAGGGCGGGACACGTGTAATCCTGTCTGAATATGGGGGGACCATCCTCCAAGGCTAAATACTCGTAATCGACCGATAGTGAACCAGTACCGTGAGGGAAAGGCGAAAAGAACCCCGGAAGGGGAGTGAAATAGATCCTGAAACCGCATGCATACAAACAGTAGGAGCGGACTTGTTCCGTGACTGCGTACCTTTTGTATAATGGGTCAGCGACTTACATTCAGTGGCAAGCTTAACCGAATAGGGAAGGCGTAGCGAAAGCGAGTCCGAATAGGGCGACTAGTCGCTGGGTGTAGACCCGAAACCAGACGATCTATCCATGGCCAGGTTGAAGGCACGGTAACACGTGCTGGAGGACCGAACCCACTAATGTTGAAAAATTAGGGGATGAGCTGTGGATAGGGGTGAAAGGCTAAACAAGTCTGGAAATAGCTGGTTCTCCCCGAAAACTATTTAGGTAGTGCCTCAAGTATTACTCCAGGGGTAGAGCACTGTTATGGCTAGGGGGTCATGGCGACTTACCAAACCATTGCAAACTCCGAATACCTGGAAGTACAGCTTGGGAGACAGAGCACCGGGTGCTAACGTCCGGACTCAAGAGGGAAACAACCCAGACCGCCAGCTAAGGTCCCCAAATATTGCTAAGTGGGAAACGAAGTGGGAAGGCATAGACAGTCAGGAAGTTGGCTTAGAAGCAGCCATCCTTTAAAGAAAGCGTAATAGCTCACTGATCGAGTCGTCCTGCGCGGAAGATGTAACGGGGCTAAGCAATATACCGAAGCTGCGGATGCGTGGATTCATATCCATGCGTGGTAGGGGAGCGTTCTGTAAGCCTGCGAAGGTGTCTTGTAAAGGATGCTGGAGGTATCAGAAGTGCGAATGCTGACATGAGTAGCGATAAAGAGGGTGAAAGGCCCTCTCGCCGTAAGTCCAAGGTTTCCTACGCAACGTTCATCGGCGTAGGGTGAGTCGGCCCCTAAGGCGAGGCAGAGATGCGTAGCTGATGGGAAGCAGGTTAATATTCCTGCACCATTGTTTAATGCGATGGGGGGACGGATCGCGGAAGGTCATCAGGGTGTTGGAAGTCCCTGTTGCTGCATCATAGAAGGCGCTTAGGCAAATCCGGGCGCGTAATTCAAGGGTGTGGAACGAGCGAACTTGTTCGCGAAGTGATCGGAAGTGGTTCCAAGAAAAGCCTCTAAGCTTCAGTTAAACAAGACCGTACCGCAAACCGACACAGGTGGACGGGATGAGTATTCTAAGGCGCTTGAGAGAACTCAGGAGAAGGAACTCGGCAAATTGATACCGTAACTTCGGGAGAAGGTATGCCCTGGTAGCGTGATGTGCCTGCGCACAAAGCGTGAAAGGGTCGCAGATAATCGGTGGCTGCGACTGTTTAATAAAAACACAGCACTCTGCAAACACGAAAGTGGACGTATAGGGTGTGACGCCTGCCCGGTGCCGGAAGGTTAAGTGATGGGGTGCAAGCTCTTGATCGAAGCCCCGGTAAACGGCGGCCGTAACTATAACGGTCCTAAGGTAGCGAAATTCCTTGTCGGGTAAGTTCCGACCTGCACGAATGGCGTAACGATGGCCACACTGTCTCCTCCTGAGACTCAGCGAAGTTGAAATGTTTGTGATGATGCAATCTACCCGCGGCTAGACGGAAAGACCCCATGAACCTTTACTGTAGCTTTGCATTGGATTGTGAATCGGTCTGTGTAGGATAGGTGGGAGGCGCTGAAGCGAGGTCGCCAGATCTCGTGGAGCCAACCTTGAAATACCACCCTGATTTATTTGCGGTTCTAACCTTGGTCCGTTATCCGGATCGGGGACAGTGCATGGTGGGCAGTTTGACTGGGGCGGTCTCCTCCTAAAGGGTAACGGAGGAGTTCGAAGGTACGCTAGGTACGGTCGGAAATCGTGCTGATAGTGCAATGGCATAAGCGTGCTTAACTGTGAGACTGACAAGTCGAACAGGTGCGAAAGCAGGACATAGTGATCCGGTGGTTCTGAATGGAAGGGCCATCGCTCAACGGATAAAAGGTACTCTGGGGATAACAGGCTGATACCGCCCAAGAGTTCATATCGACGGCGGTGTTTGGCACCTCGATGTCGGCTCATCTCATCCTGGGGCTGTAGCCGGTCCCAAGGGTATGGCTGTTCGCCATTTAAAGAGGTACGTGAGCTGGGTTTAAAACGTCGTGAGACAGTTTGGTCCCTATCTGCCGTGGGCGCTGGAAATTTGATGGAGCCTGTTCCTAGTACGAGAGGACCGGAATGGACGTACCTCTGGTGTACCGGTTGTCATGCCAATGGCATTGCCGGGTAGCTATGTACGGAAGAGATAACCGCTGAAGGCATCTAAGCGGGAAACTCGTCTAAAGATAAGATTTCCCGGGGGCTTGACCCCCTGAAGGGCCGTTCGAGACCAGGACGTTGATAGGTCAGGTGTGGAAGCGCAGTAATGCGTTAAGCTAACTGATACTAATTGCCCGTGCGGCTTGATCCTATAACCCTGGCGGTTGTAGTGTTCAGTGCACGCAATCACAAAGTCACGGCGCCAGCGCGTCGTGCACCTCAGACGCCCCAAGCGCGTCTGATGACCCCACACACTCGAATCTGTTGTGCTTCTTTCCAAATTGGGCGACCTGGCCTCAAGCCTCACCGTGCGACCGCACCGTGACCCGCTTGCCAGCGAGCCAACAAGTTAATGCCTGACGACCATAGCAAAGTGGTACCACTCCTTCCCATCTCGAACAGGACAGTGAAACGCTTTTGCGCCGATGATAGTGGACGGACGTCTGTGAAAGTAGGTCATTGTCAGGCTAGTTATACCCAGAACCCCTCGTAGCGAACGCTGCGGGGGTTTTGCTTTTGGCGGACGTTTACGCCCGATTACGCCTTGCACCGGTTCGACACCGGCACGTGCCGCGCTGACCGCTTACAGTCTTCCCTGACACCAATCCAATTCGATCACGCGCGAGCTCCAGGCAGGGCTCGGCATGTCCTCGCGGGGCGTGCGTGCGCGTCGACGACATGACAGGGAGCATTGATGCATCCACGATCCTTCATCCGGCAGGCTGCGGCCGCCGGCTTCAGTGTCCTTGCCTTGGCCACTACGCTTCAGGCTCATGCCCAGGCGGTTCGTCCGGGTAGCGACGTGCGTGCCGAACGTACGTCCTTGCCCAACGGCGTCACCAAGACCACGTGGGCAGATGGCTTGGAACATCCCTGGGGACTCGCCTTGTTGCCGTCCGGCGAAGCCTTGGTGACGGAGCGCCCGGGCCGCCTGCGCGTCATCGCAAAGGATGGGACGCTGTCCGCACCGGTAACGGGCACGCCGCAGGTGGACGCGCGCGGGCAAGGCGGGCTGCTGGACGTGATCCTGCACCCGGACTTCGCCCGCAATCAATGGGTCTACCTGAGCTTTTCGGAGCCGGGCCAGGCAGCGCGGACCAACAGCACCGCCGTCATGCGCGGCAAGCTGGTCCAGACGTCGGGCTCCTGGGCGCTGACGGAGACGACGGTGATCTTCCGCCAGGCGCCTAAGTATGCGAGCAGCCTGCATTTCGGGTCGCGCATGGTGTTCGATCGGGACGGCGCGTTGTTCGTGACACTGGGTGAACGCTCGTCACGCAGCGTGGATGCGCAGGACCTGGGCACGCACCATGGCAAGGTCGTGCGCCTGACCGATGCCGGCAAACCGGCTCCAGGCAACCCCTATGCCGAGGCGGCGACTCAACGCACGGCGAAGGGTGCGCTGCCCGAGATCTATTCGCTGGGGCATCGCAATCCTCAAGGCGCGGCGCTCGATCCGGTCAATGGCGAACTGTGGGTGGCCGAACATGGGCCGCAGGGCGGGGACGAGATCAACATCGTGAAGCGTGGGCAGAACTATGGATGGCCCAAGTTTACGTATGGCGAACAGTATGGCGGCGGCAAGATCGGCGAAGAGGCGTCCGCGCCGGGCTATATGCCGCCGTTGTACAGCTGGGTGCCGTCCGTGTCGCCTAGCGGCCTGGCGTTCTATACCAGCGACCGGATCCCCGAGTGGAAAGGCAGCGTGCTGCTGGGCGCCCTGAGCGGCCAGGCGCTGATCCGGCTGCAGCGGCAGGGTGACCGGATCGTGAAGGAAGACCGCTATCTGTCGGGCGAGGCGCGCGTGCGCAATGTGACGGTGGGTCCGCAAGGCGAGGTCTACCTGCTGACGGATGCGCCACGCGGACAGGTGATCGTGCTCAGGCCTGCCGGCGGCTGACGTAAAAACGCCCACAGCGACCTGGGTCGGTGTGGGCGTCAAGCGGTCCCGGGATACCCGGGGGCGTGCCAGGGCAGCTTGGTTTACTTCAGGTGCGCGTTCACGATCTTCGTCAGTTCGAACATGTCGACGGTCGGCTTGCCGAACAGTTCTTTCAGCTTGGCATCGGCATTGATGTTGCGCTTGGCCTTCGGGTCTTGCAGGTCGTGCTTCTTGATGTATTCCCAGATCTTGCGCGTGACTTCGGTACGCGGCAGCGGTTCCGAGCCGATCACCGCGGCCAGTTCGGCGCTCGGGGTCAGGGGCTTGAGGAAAGCTGCGTTGACTTTACGCGGAGCCTTGGTGGCTGCTGCTTTCTTGGCGGCAGGAGCCGCTTTCGTGCCGGCCGGCGCTGCTTTTTTAGCGGCGGGGGTCTTAGCCGGGGCTGCTTTCTTGGCGGGCGCGGCGGTTTTCGCTGCTGCCTTCTTGGCTGTGGCCATGCTGTACTCCTACAAAGAAGAATCGTCCGATCGGTAGCAGGGCCACACCGCAGTGCGCGAGAGAGGCAAACTCCAGTACTGCGGAATAACCCCGCGAGCGCAGCATATCGTTTCGCCAGGGAAAGCTACAACAAAATTTCGTTTGAATTGGTGTTTCCCACCAGAATTTGCCCGGTCCGCAACGCTTGGACGTCACGTCAGGCCGGTAGAATGACTCGACCGTCTTACATGAGCGCCGGTGCCGACTGTGAAATCGATGTCTTTCCTGCCCGTTCGTCTCGCCCGAAACGCCTGCTGCAGCGCGCTTTTCGGCCTGTTGGCAAGTGGCTGCGCGACGCATCCCGAATTGCCGAACTACGACGAAGAACACGACCATGAGCAGGTGGTTACACCTGCATCCGAAGCGGCCGTGATTCCGCCCGAAGAAGCGTTGCTGGTGTCGACGTCTGCGTCCCCGATTGGCGAGCCGCCAGCGGGTTGGCAGCCGCTCATCATTCGCCGCGACAAGACCCGCACCCACTACAGCGTTGCCCACAAGCAGGTGGCTGCCAAGCCCATGCGCGTGCTGCATGCGGCCGCCGACGCCTCGGCCAGCGGCCTGTGGGTGCCGATGCCCGTGGCGCCATCGGCGTCGTCGATCGCATGGACCTGGCGTACCGATGCCATGATTCCGGGCGCGGACAGCACCCGTGCGGACGCCGAAGACGCGCCAACGCGCGTGGTGCTGGCATTCGATGGAGACATGAGCCGCCTGCCCATGAAGGAACGCATGTTGGCCGAAACGGCGCGCATGCTGCTGGGCCGCGACATGCCGTATGCGACGCTGATCTACACGTGGGACACCAAGCAACCCGTGGGTACCGTGATCGCCAATTCCCATACGTCCCGCGTGAAAAAGAAGGTGGTCGAGTCCGGCCCCGCGCGCCTTGGACAGTGGCTGGCCTATAAGCGCGACTACGTGAAGGACTACACCGAGATCTTTGGTGAACCTCCAGGCAAGCTGCTGGGGGTGGGCGTGTTGACCGACACCGACAACACGCGCCAGCGCGCCGAGGCGTGGTACGGCGATATTCGTTTGCTGACCGAGCGCACGACCGCTTTGGGGAACTCCAGGGGTCCCACGGCAATCGACTAGCAGCAGGCACGTAGCGGACTTCGGAGAACAGGATGGATGTTGGAGTTGGTTTGCGGTCGCCCCTGGAAGCGATCCGCAAATTTCATGACGAGCTGACGGCGCTGCGGCGCGACCTGCACGCGCATCCGGAACTCGGCTTCGAAGAGGTTCGCACGTCGGGCATCGTGGCGCGCAGCCTGGAACTGCTGGGGATCGAGGTGCATCGCGGCATCGGCAAGACGGGCCTGGTTGGCGTGATCCGTGGCCGCCGCTGCGACAGCGGCCGCATGATCGCGCTGCGCGCCGACATGGACGCGCTGCCCATGACCGAACAGAACACCTTTGGCCATCGGTCGACCAAGCCTGGCCTGATGCACGGCTGTGGTCATGACGGCCACACCGCCATCCTGATCGGCGTTGCCAAGTATCTGGCGCGCACCCGCAACTTCGATGGCACCGCCGTGCTGATCTTCCAGCCCGCCGAAGAAGGCCTGGGCGGCGCGAAGGCGATGATTGAAGACGGCCTGTTCGACATCTTTCCGTGCAATGCGATCTATGCGATGCACAACTGGCCCGGCCTGCCGCCGGGCAAGATCGGCGTCAATCCCGGCCCGATGATGGCGGCGGCCGACCGGTTCGAGATCGTGGTCAACGGCAAAGGGGGCACGGCGCGCATCCCTACCAGACGATCGATCCGGTGGTGGTGGCCGCTCACATCATTACGGCGGCACAGGCCATCGTGTCGCGCAACGTCAGCCCGCTGGATGCGGCGGTGGTGTCGATCTGTTCGGTGCAGGCCGGCCATCCGGGCGCAATGAGCGTGATTCCCAGCGAGGCGCGGCTGGTGGGCACGGTGCGGACCTTTCGCCGCAGCGTGCAAGAAATGGTCGAGACCCGGCTGGGTGACATCGCATGGTCGATTGCCGGGGCGTTCGGTGCGACGGCCACGCTCAAATACGAGCGCATCTATCCGGCCACCATCAATACCCCGCACGAAGCCAACTTCGTGGCCGACGTGGCAACCGCGATGATCGGCAAGGACAACGTGATTCGCGACCTGACGCCATCGATGGGCGCGGAAGACTTTTCGTTCATGCTGCAGGGACGAGCGGGAGCGTATTTCCGGGTAGGCCAGGGCGGCGCCGAAAGCGGCTGCTTCCTGCACAACACAGGCTACGACTTCAATGACGCCATCATTCCCGTAGGTGCCGGAGTGATGGCGTCGATCGTGGAACGCAGCATGCCGGTGGTGGACTGACGACGGCTGCGGCGGGCCGCGCGGCGCCTGGTGCAGCGGCCGACGCGGGCCGCCGGCGTTATCGGCCGGCGCCAGCGGTTAACATTGGGGCAGGCGGTAGCCATGCGGCCCGTGTCAGGGCGGCCCGATAGCGGGCTTCACGCTTGCCGGTTCGGCACCGGCGGTGCGTGGCGGTGGCTGCGGCAACGCCGTGCACGTGCCTCCTTGCGGTCCCTTGCCGCATTCCCCTAATTCCTGAAGCTGCCCTGGCGGCCATGACGATGACGACTCCTACGCTTACGATCACCCGACCCGACGACTGGCACCTGCACCTGCGCGATGGCGAGGCGCTTGCGGCCGTGGTGGGGCATACCGCCGACCAGTTTGCCCGCGCCATTGTGATGCCGAACCTGAAGCCGCCCGTCACGACGACCGAACAGGCCGGCGCGTACCGCGAGCGCATCCTGCAGGCGCTGTCCTCGCGGCCGGCCGATGCGCCGGCGTTCACGCCGCTGATGACGCTATACCTGACCGACAATACGCCGCCAGCCGAAATCGAAAAGGCCAAGGCCTCGGGTTTCGTGCATGCGGTCAAGCTGTACCCCGCCGGCGCCACGACCAATTCCGACGCCGGGGTGACCGACTTGCTGGGCCGCTGCGCGCCGGCGCTCGAAGCCATGGAAAAAGTCGGCCTGCCGCTGCTGGTGCATGGCGAGGTGACCGATCCGGGCATCGACCTGTTCGACCGCGAAAAGGCGTTCATCGATACCGTCATGATTCCGCTGCGCAAGTCGTTCCCAGGGCTGAAGGTTGTGTTCGAGCACATCACCACGGCCGACGCCGCCCATTACGTGCGCGATACCGACGGTCCCACCGCGGCAACGGTGACGGCGCATCACCTGCTGTACAACCGCAATGCGCTGTTCGTGGGCGGCGTGCGCCCGCACTGGTATTGCCTGCCGGTGCTGAAACGCGAGCGGCATCGCCAGGCCCTGGTTGAAGTCGCCACCAGCGGCAACCCCAAGTTCTTCCTGGGCACCGACAGCGCGCCGCATGCCCGCGGACTGAAGGAGCATGCTTGCGGCTGTGCGGGCTGTTATACCGCCCTGCACGCCATGGAACTGTATGCGCAGGCCTTCGATCTGGCCGGCAAGATCGAGGCGCTGGAAGGTTTCGCCAGCTTCTTTGGTCCCGACTTCTACGGCCTGCCACGCAACACCGGCACGCTGACCCTGCTGCGGGAACCCATGATGATCCCTGACGAACTCCCCTACGGGGCGCAAACGGTGGTGCCGCTTGCCGCCGGGGAGACGCTGCCATGGCGGGTCGCGAACTGAACGCCGGCTCCAAGGATGGCGCGAGCCCCGGCGCCACCGTGATCGATTGGGAACAGCCCTGGTTCACCGGCGTGGCGCCCGCGGGCGCGCTGCTGTCGCTGGAGGCGGGCGAGCCCTTGTGCGATCGTCTGAACCGACTGCTGGTGACGTCGTCGGCGCGGGGCGTGCGGCCGCAAATGGACTCGGGCAAGCCGATCGTGTTTGCGCCGCAGGCCGACCTCCCAGACGGCACGCCCTACGAAAAGCACATCCACGACACGGGCCGCATCCCGACCCGCGACAACCTGCACGACCTGTTCAACGGGCTGGCCTGGCTGTCCTATCCGCACATCAAGTCGCGCCTGAATGCCACGCAGGCGCACGCGCTGGCGCAGCCGCACATGCCGCCGCCCGGCGAAGGCGGCAAGAACGGCCGCGGCGCGCTGCGCGATGCCGTCACGCTGTTCGACGAGAACGGGCTGGTGCTGGCCTGCTCCAACGACGAACTGGCGACGGCGCTGCGGCGCTTCGATTGGCAGACCCTGTTCCAGGACCGGCGTACCGCCACCCTGGTGCAGACCGAGCCGTGGGTGGTCGGCCACGCGCTGCTCGAAAAACTGATGAACCCCTACAAGTCGATCACGGCGCATACGTTGATCGTGCCGGTGGACGATTCCTACTTTCGCGCATCGTTTGGCGAGCGGCGGTCCACCATCGACCGGCTGGTCAGCGACTGGCTGGCCAATTGGCCCTTCTTTACGCCGCGCGACCTGTCGCCGTTGCCCGTGCTGGGCCTGCCCGGCTGGTGGGCCGGCAATACGGCTCCCGGTTTTTACGACGACACGGACGTATTCCGGCCCGGACGGTCACGTCAGAGGTAAACTGTCGGCGCAGAGCAGATCAGGCAATCGCGGCGCGCAAGCGGCGAGGAAGGTCCGGACTCCATATAGCAGGATGGCGGCTAACGACCGTCCGGCGATCGCCTCGTGCGCAAGTATGGGGCGCGAAGCCGAGGAACAGGGCCACAGAGACGAGTCTGCGGCGAGGGCGGATTTCGATCCGCACCGGCACGGCATCTCCGTGCTGCGCGTCCGGGTCATCCCGGGCGCGGCGTGGCAGGGTGAAACGCGGCAACCTCCATCCGGAGCAACACCAAATAGGCATGCATGCGGCCCCCGGGCCGTGGAGGGCGGCTAGTTCGCGCATGCGGGTAGGTGGCTTGAGCTGGCCAGCAATGGTCCGCCTAGAGGAATGATTGCCCGCGGGGCAACCCGTGTACAGAATCCGGCCTATCGATCTGCTTTGCCTCCCCATTTCCGTACGAGAACGCTGCCTTGGTCAGGCGGCTTCGTGCGTCCTTACCCTTCGCCATCAGGAGAGGATCCCTTTCCCGACTTTCCATAATCGCGGCGCGCAAGCTGTTTTGCGGCCCGATTCAGGTCGATGTCAGGCTGGGTTCATCCTTCGTGGTCAGGCAAGTTTGGACAGCAATAGGGGGTGGCCCGGGAAAGCACTTGTATCTAGTTACCACACTCTTGAGAGGGGAGTTTTGGACCGAATCCTCACGTCCCGCATTCACTTCTCCATCCAAGGCACTGATTCGATTCGATATTTCATATCGTGAATATTCGAGCAAGTTCGGCTAAGTCCTTGTTACTAATGGATAAATGGCCGTTACCGGCTTGACCCTGCAAGGGCGGTCCTTTAGAGTGGGAAATAGTAGAAATTTGTGCAAAAAAGTGGGGTGACAGAGTCGTGTTCCAGGGCAGCAGCGCATTAACGCTGGATGCAAAGGGGAGGGTATCGATCCCGACCCGGCATCGTGACGCGTTGATGGTTCAAGCTGAAGGGCGCCTGACACTCACCCGACATCCCGATGGTTGCCTTCTGGTCTATCCCCGTCCGATATGGGAAACGAAACGCGAACAGATCGCGGCGTTCCCGATGCAGGCGCGCGGGCTTCAGCGATTGTTGCTCGGAAGCGCGCAAGACGTCGAACTCGACGGAACGGGACGGATTCTGATTGCCCCCGAGTTACGCTCGGCTGCGTCTTTGGAACGCGATGTGATGCTGCTCGGCATGGGCGCGCACTTCGAACTTTGGGACGCCGCCGCTTTGGCCCGAAAAGAGCAGGAACTGCTCGATCAGGCCTCGCCAGAAGTCCTCAATCAGTTTTCTTTCTAAATCGTGAATTCCCCCTTTCAACATCGGCCCGTGCTGCTGGCGCCGACGATAGACGCGTTGTCCAGACAGGACGACGGCGACGCCGTGGGCGGCGTGTGGGTGGACACGACTTTCGGCCGTGGCGGTCATTCGCGGGCGCTTCTGGCGCGCCTGGGACCAGACGCGCGGCTGATTGCTTTCGACAAGGACCCCCAGGCCGTGGCGGCGGCGCGCGACGTCGCGGCAGCCGATCCGCGCCTGACCATCGTGCATGCCGGTTTTGCCGGCATTCGTGAAGAACTGGCCGAGCTGGGCATCACCCAGGTCAACGGCGTCATGATGGACCTGGGGATTTCTTCGCCGCAGATCGACGATCCGGAGCGTGGATTTTCGTTCATGCGGGACGGCCCGCTCGATATGCGGATGGACACGACGCGCGGCCTGACCGCCGCGCAATGGCTTGCCGAGGCAAGCATCGACGATATGCGGGAGGTCATAGCGCGCTATGGAGAAGAACGGTTTGCTTTCCAGATTGCAAAGGCGATTGCAGCTGGCCGCGAGGTGCGGGCTCTTACGACAACCGGTGAGCTTGCCCACCTCGTGGCTGGTACAGTCCGCACGCGGGAGAAGGGGCAACATCCAGCGACACGCACCTTTCAAGCTATACGGATTTTCCTCAATCAGGAACTTGAAGAGCTCTCGCGTGCGCTCGCGTCCATTCTAGAGTTGCTGGCGCCTGGCGCGCGTCTCGCGGTGATCAGCTTTCACTCGCTCGAAGACCGCATCGTCAAGCAATTCATCGCGGCCGCCGCCAATCCGGGCGCCGAGACCGCGCGTCTGCCGATTCCCGAACGCGACCGGCCGCAGCCGGTCCTGCTGTCGATCGGCCGCATCCTGCCTACCGATGACGAAGTCGACGGCAATCCGCGCGCGCGTTCCGCCGTGCTGCGAGTGGCCGAGCGTACGTCGGTGCCGCTGCCTGCCGAGGGCGGCACGGCGTTCATCCGGTCCGAATTGCCCGTGGGTGCGGCACGCCGCCCCGCGTCGTCGCGTCCGCGGCAAGTGCGTGCGCAAGCACGCTCGTCGACCTAGGTCCCGGCGCCATGGCCCGTCTTCTGTTCGTCCTGACCCTTGCGCTGATCGGCTGCGCGCTGTCGCTCGTCAGCAGCCAGTACGAAGCGCGCAGTCTGTTCATGGAGCTGGAACGCGCCCAGGTCGTGACGCGTGACCTGGACGTGGACTGGCGCCGTCTGCAGCTTGAACAGACCGATCATTCCAAGCACGGCCTGATCGACAACGTGGCCCGCAACACGCTCAAGATGGAGCCGGTCACGCCGGCCCGCACCATTTATCTCGCGCAGCGCCGCGACCAGGGCGATGCGCCCGTGGTCCTTCCGTTCGGACCGCTGGGCGAACCCATGCCGGCGCCTGCCGGCCGCAATCCGTCGGGAGCCCGCCGATGAAGCGCAAGAGCACACGAAGCGTCCGCTTTTCGTCCAATCCCGTGCTGCACGCCACGCTGCCGCCGTGGCGGTCGCGTTTCGTGCTGTTCCTGCTGTTCGCGGGCTTTGCGACCC
Organism: Pigmentiphaga litoralis; assembly: GCF_048632615.1. Classification (GTDB taxonomy): domain Bacteria; phylum Pseudomonadota; class Gammaproteobacteria; order Burkholderiales; family Burkholderiaceae_B; genus Pigmentiphaga; species Pigmentiphaga litoralis_B. The sequence goes on along the minus strand of NZ_CP184479.1, from coordinate 2,210,291 downwards.
TGATGGTGCGGGCCCTGTACCTGCAGGGGCTGTCCAATGAATTCCTGCAGCGCCAGGGCGAGTCGCGGTATGCGCGCACGCTGGTGTTGCCGGCCTCGCGCGGCAAGATCACCGACCGCAATGGCGTGGTGATCGCGTCGAGCGTGCCCGCGCGCGCCGTGTGGGCCATTCCGGAAGACGTGAAAGCGCCGCCCGACAAGCTGGCCGAACTGGCCACTCTGCTGGGCATTCCGCTGAGCGATCTGCAGCGCAAGCTGTCCAACGAAGACAAGACCTTCGTTTACCTGAAGCGCCAGCTGACGGTCGAAACCGCCGAGAAGGTGGCCGCGATGGGCCTGGAAGGCATCCATCAGCAACGCGAAACAATGCGCTATTACCCGGAAGGGGAAATGGTGGCGCACGTGCTGGGCTTTACCAATATCGAAGACAAGGGCCAGGAAGGCATCGAGCTGGCGTACAACTCGCAGCTGGCAGGCCGCGCCGGCAGCCGCCGCGTGATCAAGGACCGTCTGGGCCGCGTGGTCGAAGACGTGCAGGCCGTGCGTTCACCCGCCAACGGGCATGACCTGACGCTGTCCATCGATACCCGCATCCAGTACCTGCTGTTTTCGCAACTGAAAGCGGCGGTGGAAAAGAGCAAGGCGCGGGGCGCCGCGGCGGTCGTGGTCGACACGCGCACGGGCGAGATCCTGGCGCTGGTCAACCTGCCCACGTACAACCCCAATGCCCGCGAATCGCTCAATGGCGGCCAGCTGCGCAACCGCGCGCTGACCGACACCTTCGAGCCCGGTTCGACCATCAAGCCGTTTTCCATCGCATTGGCCATGGACCTGGGCCGTATCCGCGCGAACAGCACGTTCGACACGGGCAATGGCCGCATGACGTTCTTTGGCCGGTCGATTTCGGACACCCACGGCTATGGCGTGCTGAGCACGGCAGGCGTGATCGAGAAGTCGAGCAACATCGGCACGTCGCTGATCGCGAACCTGATCGAAAACCGCGAGATGTGGAACAAGTACAGCGAGCTGGGCTTCGGCCAGGTGCCCAAGCTGGACTTTCCCGGTGCGGTGGCGGGCCGCCTGCGGCCGTATGACCGGTGGCGCCCGATCGAAAAGGCCACGATGGCCTACGGCTACGGCCTGTCGGTGTCGCTGGTGCAGATGGCCCAGGCCTACACGGTGTTCGCCCGCAACGGCGACATGGTGCCGCTGTCGTTCCTGAAGACCGATCGCGAACCGACTCCCACGCAGGTCTACACGCCGGCCACGGCCAAGACCATGCGCAAGATGATGGAAGCGGTGACCGGCGCGGGCGGCACCGCCGTCCAGGCGCAGGTCATGGGATACCGCATCGCCGGCAAGACCGGCACCGCGCGCAAGATCATCAACGGCGCCTACAGCACCAAGTATGTGGCGTCGTTCATCGGGCTGGCGCCCGCGTCCAACCCGCGCCTGGTCGTGGCGGTGATGATGGACGAACCCACCACCGGCAGCGTGTACGGCGGCGCGGTCGCGGGCCCGGTGTTTTCCAATGTGGTGGGCGGCACGCTGCGGTTGATGGGTGTCGAACCCGATGCGCCGTTCAAGTCGCTGGTCGTGCCCGATGTGCCGTTGATGGAAGAAGTGCTGTGAACGCGGTGAACCACCGCGCGCAGGTGCGTGATCCGGCGGCCCTGGTGGCATGGCTGCGCGCGAACGTGCCGGCGTCGGCGCAGCTGACCCTGGATTCGCGGTCGGTGGCGGCGGGCGACGTATTCCTGGCCTATCCGGGCGCGCGCAGCGACGGGCGCGACTACCTGCGCCAGGCGCTGGCGCAAGGCGCCGCGGCCGTGGTGTTCGAAGCGGCGGAAGGCGCCCACGGCGCCGAGATCGATGGGGTGCTGGCCGAGCGCGGCGTGCCGGCCTGCGCGTTCGTGTGCCTGAAGGAAGCCTTGGGCGAGACGGCGTCGGCCTGGTATGGCGAGCCGTCCAAGGCCATGACGGTGATCGCGGTAACCGGCACCAATGGCAAGACCTCGTGCACGCAATGGCTGGCCGATGCGTTGACCGCCCATGGCCAGCCGTGCGGCGTGATCGGCACCTTGGGCATTCGCACGCCGACGGCCGATGGCGCCAGCGCCCATGTGGTGACCGGGCTGACGACGCCCGACGCCGTGGCCCTGCATCGGTCGCTGGCCCAGATGCGCGCGGCCGGCACGGTGGCCGTGGCGATCGAAGCTTCATCGATCGGCATTGCCGAAGGGCGCATGGATGGCCTGCATGTGGATGTGGCGGTGCTGACCAACCTGACCCGCGATCATCTGGACTACCACGGCGACATGGCCGAATACGAACGGCAGAAGACGCGGCTGTTCACCTGGAAGGGCGTGCGCGCGGCCATCGTGAACCTGGATGACCCGGCCGGGCATCGTGTGCTGGACGCGATCGCGGCCCATGCAGGCGCCGTCCAGGGCACGGGCCATGCGGATGGCAGCGCGAACGCCGCGGGCAACGACACCGCGTCCGGCGCGGTTGAACCGGTTGCCCTGATGGGTTTCACTCTGGGTGCCGCATCGGCGGCATTGGCCGCATCAACGGCCCCCACTGCGCCGGCAGCATCCGCGGCGACGCGCGACGGCGTTGCCGTCCTGTCGGCCAGCGATCTGCATGGCACCAGCCAGGGCATGGTCTTTACCTTGCATCTGGACGACCGGTCGGTGCAAATCGCCACGCATCTGCTGGGCGCGCACAACGTGGCCAATCTGTTGGCTGTGGGCGGCGTGCTGCGCGCGTTGGGCTGGTCGGTGCAGGACACGGCCAGCGCGCTGGGCCTGGCCCAGGCCGCGCCGGGCCGCCTTGAAGCCGTGGGTGCGCCAGACAGCGCGCCCGGTGACGGCACGCCCCTGGTCGTGGTGGACTACGCCCATTCGCCCGACGCACTGGAACGCGCGATCGATGCCCTGCTGCCGGTGGCGGCCGCGCGCGGCGGCAGCTGCGTGTGCGTGTTCGGGTGCGGTGGCGACCGCGACGCCGGCAAGCGGCCGGAAATGGGACGGATCGCGGCGGCGCGCGCCGACCGTGTCGTCATCACCAGCGACAACCCGCGCAGCGAATCGCCGCGGGCCATCATCGAACAGATCCTTGCCGGCGTGCCCGCGGATCTGCTCCAGCACTCTGACCGCGTGACGTCCGACATCGATCGGGCGCACGCCATCCGCGCCGCCATTCTGGGCGCCGACATTCACGACGTGATCCTGCTCGCGGGCAAGGGTCACGAGTCTTACCAGGAAATCGCCGGCGTGCGACAGCCCTTCTCGGATGTCGATGAAGCGCGCAAGGTCCTTGCCGGCTACCCGCGACAGGAAACACGTATTTTGGGCTTCATGAGTCTGGCGGATGCGACGTCCGCCATGCAAGGCGTGCTGCACGGCGCATCGGGCGAAACGGCCGCCGCGCCGCGCATCGCGATGCACGGTGTCAGCACCGATTCACGCAGCGTTGCCGCCGGCGACCTGTTCATTGCATTGGTCGGCGAAAAATTCGATGCGCACGATTACGTGGCAGCCGTGGCGCAAGCCGGGGCGGCGGCGGTCGTGGTGCAGCGTCCGATGGATGATGTCGGCGTGCCGCAGATCGTCGTATCCGACACGCGCGTGGCGCTGGCGCGCCTGGCCGCGGCATGGCGCGCGCGCTATGCGATTCCGGTGATCGGCGTGACCGGCAGCAATGGCAAGACGACGACCAAGGAAATGATCGCGTCGATTCTGGCGGCGTGGCACGGCGAGCCGGCGCGCCTGGCGACCCGGGGCAATCTGAACAACGAGATCGGCGTGCCGCTGACCCTGCTGCGCCTGACGCCAACGCACCAGAGCGCGGTGGTGGAACTCGGCATGAACCACCCGGGCGAGATCGCCCAGCTGGCGCGCATTGCCGCGCCGACCGTGGGCCTGGTGAACAACGCGCAGCGTGAGCATCAAGAATTCATGCACACCGTTGAAGCGGTCGCGCGTGAAAACGGCGCCGTGATCGACCACCTGCCGCCCGACGGCGTGGCCGTGTTCCCGAGCGACGATCCGCATACCCCGATCTGGACGGCGCTGGCCGGCGCGCGTCCCTGCCTGCGTTTTGGCCTGGACGGCGCGGCCGATGTCACGGCCACCGGCATCGACATGCAGGCCTTCGATACCCGCTTTACGCTGGTGACGCCCGCCGGGTCGGCGCCGGTAGTGTTGGCCGCCGCCGGCCTGCACAACGTTCGCAACGCATTGGCCGCTGCCGCCTGCGCGCTGGCCATTGGCGCACCACTGGCCACGGTGGTCGACGGCCTGCAGGCGTTTGCGCCGGTCAAGGGCCGCATGCAGCGTCATGCGCTGCCATCGGGCGGACTGCTGATCGACGACACGTACAACGCGAATCCGGATTCCGCCCGCGCCGCGATCGACGTGCTGGCCAGCCTGCCCGCGCCGCGCGTATTGGTATTGGGTGACATGGGCGAGGTCGGCAACGACAGCCCCGCCATGCATCGTGAAGTGGGCGAGTATGCGCGCGCCCGCGGCATCGATGCGGTGTTTGCGCTCGGCGACGCCACGCGCGATACGGTGGCGGCGTTCAAGGGCGATGCCGCGGTCAATGGCGCGGCAGACGCTTCGGCAGATGGCTCAGCCAATGCCGCCGGCAACGACACCCGGCGCGGCGTGCATGCGGATCGGGTCGAGGACCTGGCCCCGGCGATCCGGGCATTGCGGCCAGCGTCGGTGCTGGTGAAGGGTTCGCGCTTCATGCGTATGGAACGGGTGGTGGCGGCCTTGCTGGCCGGCAATGACCCGTCGACTGACTTTTTGAATGGTACGCGGAATGCTGCTTGAACTGGCCCAGTGGCTATCCGAAGACTTCCGGGGCTTCTCGGTTTTCAGCTATATCACGCTGCGCGCGGTGTTCGCGTGCGCAACCTCGTTGTTGATCGGGCTGGTGGCGGGCCCGTGGGTGATTCGCCGCCTGACGGCGCTCAAGATTGGACAGGCCGTGCGGGCCTATGGTCCGGAATCGCATCTGGTCAAGAATGGCACGCCGACCATGGGCGGCGCGCTCATCCTGATTTCGATCGGGGTGTCGACCGTGCTGTGGGCCGACTGGAGCAACCGGTTCGTGTGGGTCGTGCTGCTGGTCACCTTCGGCTTTGGCTGGATCGGCTGGGCCGACGATTACCGCAAGGTGGTGCGCCGCGATCCGGAAGGCATGCCGGCGCGCGAAAAGATGTTCTGGCAGGCGCTGATCGGCCTGGTCGCATCGGTCTATCTGACCTTCGCGATCGCGGCGCCCGACCTGGCCGGCACCTGGGTGCTGTTCCGGGACTGGATCCATGGCGGATTCACGATGGCATTGCCGACGCGGGCCGACCTGATCGTGCCGTTCTTCAAGAGCATCAGCCTGCCGTTGGGCGCGCTGGGCTTCATGGTGTTGACGTGGATGGTGATCGTCGGTACCAGCAATGCGGTCAACCTGACCGACGGGCTGGATGGCCTGGCGATCATGCCGACCGTGCTGGTAGGCAGTGCGCTGGGGGTGTTCGCGTATGTGGTCGGGCGTACCGATTATTCGCGCTACCTGCTGTTTCCGTACATTCCGGGCGCATCGGAACTGATGGTGATCTGCGCGGCGCTGGCCGGCGCGGGCCTGGCGTTCCTGTGGTTCAACGCGTACCCGGCGCAGGTGTTCATGGGTGATGTCGGCGCGCTGGCGCTGGGCGGCGCGCTGGGCACCATGGCCGTGATCGTGCGCCAGGAAATCGTGCTGTTCATCATGGGCGGCGTGTTCGTGGTCGAAACGCTGTCGGTGATCATGCAGGTCACGTGGTTCAAGTACACGAAGAAGCGGTATGGCCAGGGCCGCCGCATCTTCAAGATGGCGCCGCTGCACCATCACTTCGAAGTCAGCGGCTGGAAAGAAACGCAGGTTGTCGTGCGGTTCTGGATCATCACCATGATGCTGGTGCTGATCGGACTGTCGACCCTCAAGTTGCGGTGATGTGGACGCTTTGATGGACACGCTGGAGCCTTCAGTCGCGATGCCGTTCACCCTGGTCCTTGGCCTGGGCGAGACGGGCTCGGCCGCCGTGCAGTGGTGCGTACGCACCGGCTGCGGCGTGCGCGTGGCCGACACGCGGACCGAAACGAACGGCCTGGCCGCGCTGCGCGAGCAGGCGGGCGACGCCGTGTTCGTGCTCGGCGCGGCGGGCCTTCGGGACATCGACGGCGAATCGCACTTCGACCCCGCGCTGCTGGAGGGCGTGGACCGGGCCGTGCTGAGCCCCGGCCTGTCGCCCCGCCTGGCTCCGGCCCGCGCGCTGGTCGATGCCGCCAAGGCGCGTGGCATCCCGGTCATCGGCGAAATCGAACTGTTCGCGCAAGCGCTGAACACGCTCAAGAATGAGCAGGCCTATGCCCCCAAGGTATTGGCCATTACCGGCACCAATGGCAAGACCACGGTCACGTCGCTGACCGGCCGGCTGGTGGCCGCCGCCGGCAAGTCGGTGGCCGTGGCGGGCAACATCAGCCCCGCCGCGCTGACCGCCCTGATGGCCGCGCAGGACGCGGGTGCCTTGCCCGATGTATGGGTGCTGGAGCTGTCCAGCTTCCAGATGGAAACTACGAGCAGCCTGCGTCCGGATGCCGCCGTGGTGCTGAACGTCACGCAGGACCACCTGGACTGGCATGGCGACATGGCGTCCTATGCCGCCGCCAAGGCCAGGCTGCTGACGGCGTCGGCCATCGCGATCGTGAACCGGGATGACCCGGCCACGGTGGCCATGGTCGATCGCCTGGACGCCGAACGGGTGCGCAGCTTTGGCCGCGACCTGCCCGCGCTGGCCGGCGACATGGGCATGGACCATAGCCATGGCGTGGCCTGGCTGGCCGAATCGGCGTTCGACGAATTCGATGCCGAGCCGGTCAAACGCAAGAAGAACGACCCCATCCTGCGGACGGCCGGCCGCGTGGTACGCCTGATGCCGGTCGATGCCTTGCTGGTGCGCGGCCAGCACAACGCCGCCAACGTGCTGGCGGCCTTGCAGCTGGCCCGGTGCATCGGCCTGTCCCTGGTGCCGATGCTGCATTCCGTGCGCGATTACCGTGGCGAGCCGCATCGGGTGGAATTCCTGCGCACCATTGGTGGCGTGGACTTCATCGACGACAGCAAGGGCACGAACGTGGGCGCCACCGTGGCGGCACTTGAAGGGCTGGGCCAGCGGTCGGTATTGATTGCGGGCGGCGTGGGCAAGGGCCAGGACTTTGCGCCGCTGGCGCGCGCCGTGGCGCTGCATGCCCGCGCCGTGGTCCTGATCGGGCGCGACGCGCCCGCGATTGCCGAGGCCCTGGCCCGCACGAACGTGCCGCTGCTGACCAGCGATTCGCTCGAAGCCGCCGTTGCGACTGCCCTCACGCATGCCGAAGACGGCGACGCGGTGCTGCTGTCGCCGGCCTGCGCCAGCTTCGACATGTTCCGCGACTACAAGCACCGCGCCGATGTGTTCGACGCCGCGGTCACCGAACTCGCGCACGATCGCGGAGAAATCTGACATGAGCCTGTTCGCAGAACTGTCCAGCGGCGTGAACGCCGTCCGCCCAAGCCGCACGCGCATGCTCAACTACGACGCCGCGCTGGTGGTGTCGGCGGCCGCGCTGCTGCTGATGGGCCTCGTCATGGTGTATTCGGCATCGGTCACGCTGGCCGACTCGCCCAAGTACAAGAACTACGGCAACTACTTCTTCCTGATCCGCCACGTCGCGTACCTGCTGGTGGGTCTGTTCGCGGCGGTGTTCACCTTTTCGATCCGCCTGGATACGTGGCAGAAGTACGCCATGCTCCTGTTCACGATCTCGCTGGTGCTGCTGGCCCTGGTGCTGGTGCCGGGCGTGGGCCGCGAAGTGAACGGCGCGCACCGCTGGCTGCCGCTGGGTGTCGTCAACTTCCAGCCTTCGGAACTGATGAAGCTGGCGGTGCTGGTCTATGCGGCGGACTACACGGTGCGCAAGCAGGAACACATGCAGTTCTTCTGGCGAGGTTTCGTGCCGATGGCCGTCGCCATGGCGGCGTCGGGCCTGCTGTTGCTGCTCGAGCCCGACCTGGGCGCCTTCGTGGTGGTCGTGGCCATTTCCATGGGCATCCTGTTCCTGGGCGGCATGAACGGCAAGCTGTTCGCGGGCCTGACCGGCGTGCTGGTCGGCACCTTCATGCTGCTGATCTGGGCCGCGCCGTGGCGCCGCGAACGGCTGTTCGCCTACCTGGATCCGTGGAGCGAAGGCAACGCGCTGGGCAAGGCTTATCAGCTGTCGCATTCCCTGATCGCGTTCGGCCGGGGCGAATGGCTGGGCGTGGGCCTGGGCGGCAGCGTCGAAAAACTGCATTACCTGCCCGAAGCCCATACCGACTTCCTGCTGGCCGTGATTGGCGAAGAGCTGGGCTTTGTCGGCGTGGCCGTGGTGATCCTGCTGTTCGCGACCATCGTGCGCCGCGGCTTTGAAATCGGCCGCCAGGCCATCGCCATGGACCGCACCTTCAGCGGCCTGGTCGCCAAGGGTGTCGTGCTGTGGTTCGGCGTACAGACGCTGATCAACATGGGCGTGAACCTGGGCCTGCTGCCGACCAAGGGGCTGACGCTGCCGTTCATGAGCTTTGGCGGCACGGGCATCGTGTTCAACATGTGCGCGCTGGCCGTGCTGATGCGCGTGGATTACGAAAACCGCATCCTGATGCGCGGAGGGCGCCTGTGACCGCTCACGCACGCACCCTGATGGTCATGGCCGGTGGCACGGGCGGGCATATCATGCCCGGCCTGGCCGTCGCGCAGGACCTGCGCGCGCGCGGATGGAACGTGGTCTGGATGGGCCACCCCGAAGGCATGGAATCGCGCCTGGTGCCGCCGCAAGGCATTCCGCTGGTGCCGCTGCGCTTTTCGGGCGTGCGGGGCAAGGGCGTCAAGACGCTGGTCAAGCTGCCGTTCACGTTGCTGCGCGCGCTGGGCCAGGCCTTCTCGGCGCTGGGCCGGCACAAGCCGGACGTGGTGCTGGGCATGGGCGGCTACGTGGCCTTGCCCGGCGGGCTGATGGCGGCGATGCGCGGCATTCCGCTGGTGCTGCACGAACAGAATTCCGTGGCCGGCATGACCAACAAGGTGTTGGCCCGTGTGGCCGACCAGGTGCTGACGGCCTTCCCTGGCGCCTTCCCGGGCAAGACCGGGGACGAGCAGGTCGGCAATCCGGTGCGCCCGGAAATGACCCATGTCGCGGCGCCGGCGCAGCGCCTGGCCGGCCGCACCGGCCCCTTGCGTCTGCTGGTCGTGGGCGGCAGCCTGGGCGCGCAGGCCTTGAACGATACGGTGCCGCAGGCGCTGGCGCGCCTGCCTGCCGCCGAGCGGCCCACCGTGGTGCACCAGGCCGGCGAAAAGCACCTGGCGGCCCTGCAGGCGTCGTATGCCAAGGCCGGGGTGACGGGCGACTGCCGCGCGTTCATCACCGACATGGCGGCGGCCTATGCCGATGCCGACCTGGTGATCTGCCGGTCGGGCGCCATGACAGTGGCCGAGATCTGCTCGGCGGGCGCGGCCGCGCTGTTCGTGCCGTTCCCGCACGCCGTCGACGACCATCAGACCACCAATGCGAGATACCTGAGCGATGCGCAGGCCGGCTGGCTCAAGCCGCAATCGGCGCTGACGCCCGACTGGCTGGCGGCCTGGCTGGCCGAGCGCACCCGCCCCGAATTGATCGAGACCGCGACGCGTGCGCGTGCAATGGCCCGGCCGCAGGCAACCGCCCGCATCGCCGACATCTGCGAAGCCGCGGCGCGCAAAGAGAAACCATGAGACACCGGATCAGACACATCCATTTCGTTGGCATCGGCGGCTCCGGCATGAGCGGTATCGCCGAAGTCCTGCTGAACCTGGGCTACCGCATCAGCGGGTCCGACCTGGCCGACAACGCGACCACGCAGCGCCTGGCCGCGCTGGGCGCCTGCATCGTGCAAGGCCACAAGGCCGAGAACATCGAAGGCGTCGACGCCATCGTCACGTCGACCGCGGTGGCCGGCAACAATCCGGAAGTGATTGCGGCTCGCAACAAACGCATTCCGGTCGTGCCGCGCGCATTGATGCTGGCCGAACTGATGCGCCTGAAGCGCGGCATTGCCGTGGCCGGCACGCATGGCAAGACCACCACGACCAGCCTGGTCGCCAGCATTCTGGCCGCGGGCGACCTGGACCCCACCTTCGTGATCGGCGGCCGGCTGAATTCCGCTGGCGCCAACGCCAAGCTGGGGCAGGGCGAATTCATCGTGGTCGAGGCCGACGAGTCCGACGCGTCGTTCCTGAATCTGCTGCCCGTCATGGCGGTGATCACGAACATCGACGCCGATCACATGGACACCTATGGCCACGACTTCGCGCGCCTGAAGAGCGCCTTCGTCGAATTCACGCAGCGCATGCCGTTCTACGGCACGGCCGTGCTGTGTTCGGACGACGCCAGCGTGCGTGAAATCCTGCCCTTCATTTCGCGCCCGATCACGACCTACGGCTTCAATGCCGACGCGCAGATCCGCGCGATCGACGTGCGCGCCGACGGCCCACGCATGTGCTTTACCGTGCTGCGCCGCGACCGCGACGTCGAACTGCCGCCGATTGACATCACGCTGAACCTGCCGGGCGAGCACAACGTGCGCAACGCCCTGGCCGCCATCGCGGTGGCGACCGAACTGGGCGTTGCCGACAGCGCCATCCGCGATGCGCTGGCCGCCTTCAATGGCGTGAACCGCCGCTTCACCCAGGCCGGCGTGTTCCCGGTCAGCGACGCCAACGGCGGCGGCAGCTTCCGCGTGATCGATGACTACGGTCATCACCCTGTGGAAATGGCCGCCACCCTGGCCGCGGCCCGGGGCGCTTATCCGGAACACCGCATCGTGCTGGCGTTCCAGCCGCACCGCTATACCCGCACGCGCGACTGCTTCGAGGACTTCGTGAAGGTCCTGGGCACCGCCGACGCCGTGTTGCTGGCCGAGGTCTATCCCGCGGGCGAAACCCCGATCGTGGCCGCCGACGGCCGGTCGCTGACCCGCGCCGTGCGCGTGGTGGGCCGAGTCGAACCGGTGTTTGTCGAAGACATAGCCGACATGCCGCACACCATCGCCGACTTCGCGCGCGATGGCGACGTGGTCATCGTCATGGGCGCCGGATCGATCGGCGCCGTTCCGGCCAAGGTGGGCGCGATGTTCAGCGCGCCAGCCGCCCCGATTCTTCAAGGAAGTCCGTCATGAAGTCCCCGCAGTCCTTTGGCAAAGTCGGCGTGCTGTACGGCGGCAAGTCCGCCGAGCGCGACGTCTCCATCATGTCCGGCACGGGGGTGCACCAGGCCCTGCGCAATGCCGGCGTCGACGCCCACCTGTTCGACACGGGCGAACGCTCGCTGGCCGAACTGGCCGCCGAAGGCTTCGATCGCGTCTTCATCGCGCTGCATGGCCGGTACGGCGAAGACGGCACGCTGCAGGGCGCGCTGGAACTGCTGGGCATTCCGTACACCGGCAGCGGTCCGCTGGCGTCGTCGCTGGCCATGGACAAGATCATGACCAAACGCGTCTGGCTGCACGAAGCGCTGCCCACGCCGCGCTACGCCGTGCTCGATGCCGACACCGACCTGGACAACGTCATCTCGACGCTGGGCCTGCCCGTGTTCGTCAAGCCGCCGCACGAAGGCTCGACCCTGGGCGTGACCAAGGTCACGCGCCGCGACGACCTGGCCGCGGCCTACGCCAAGGCATCGGAATTCGACGAAGACGTGCTGGCCGAAGCCTTCATCAGCGGCCGCGAATTGACCGTCGCGATCCTGGGCAAGGGCGCCAGTGCGTATGCCCTGCCGGTGATCGAGATCGTGGCGCCGGATGGCAACTACGACTACGAACACAAGTACTTTGGCGACGAGACCAAGTACTTCTGCCCGGCCAACCTGCCGGAAGCCACGACCCGCCGCATCCAGGACATCTGCGTGGCCGCCTATCGCGCGATCGGCTGCGAAGGCTGGGGCCGCGCCGACGTGATCCTGGCGGACAACGGCGAACCGTATCTGCTCGAGATCAATACGTCGCCCGGGATGACCAGCCATTCGCTGGTCCCGATGGCCGCCGCCGCGAACGGCATGAACTATGAAAGCCTGTGTGTCGAGCTCCTCGCGGATGCCCGGTGCAAGGTCTCGGCCAGCCGGCCCCAAAGCGCTTAATCGGACGATCTGTGTGGAACGACTCCCGAACCCTCAACCTTCTTGCCAACACGCTGTATCTGTTGGCGGCGCTGGCATTGGGGTTGGCCGCGTTGCTGTGGATGGCGCAGCGGCCGGTGTTCGAGCTCAAGGGCATCGTGGTGGAAGCCGACAACGCCGAGCTGCAGCATGTGACGACAGCCAGCGTGCGCGCGACCATCGAGGGGCGGCTGACCGGCAATTTCTTCACGGCCGACCTGGAGCAGGTACGGCAGGTGCTCGAGACGGTGCCATGGGTGCGCCATGCCTCCATTCGCCGGCAGTGGCCCAACGCCCTGCGCGTGACGGTGGAAGAGCATCGGGTGCTGGGCCTGTGGAACGAAAACCGCTTGCTCAACACCTATGGGGAGTCGTTCACGGCGAACCTGGGCGAGGCCGAGGAGGATGGCGCGCTGCCGGTGTTCGGCGGCCCGCCGGGCTCGGAAAAACTCGTGGCGCAGCGCTATGCGGAACTGATCCGCTGGTTTGCGCCCATCAAGGTCGACCCGTCGCGGGTACTGCTGACTCAGCGGTATGCGTGGCAGGTCGAACTGTCGACCGGTCTGACGATCGATCTGGGCCGCGATCCGACCTCGGTCGGCGGGACCGATCCGGCGTCGCTCGAATCGCGTGTGCAGCGCTTCGTGCAGGCTGCCCCGGTCATCGACAGCCGGATCGGCAAGACGATCCATGCCGACCTGCGTTACCCCAACGGCTTTGCCATCACCACGGCAAAACCGGCGCCGGCGCCTAAGGCGACCCCCGGCACCAAGAAACCCGCATCAACCCCGAAAACTACGCAGAAAAAGCCATGACCCGTGAAACCAAGGACCTGATCGTTGCCCTCGACATTGGCACCAGCAAAGTGGTGGCAGTGGTGGCCGAGATGCAGCCGGAAGGGCGCTTCGAAGTCCTCGGCCTCGGGCAGCACGAGTCGCGCGGGATGCGCAAGGGCGTCGTCGTCAACATCGAGACGACCGTCAATTCGATCCAGCGCGCGCTCGAAGAAGCCGAGCTGATGGCCGATTGCAAGATCCGCGACGTGTTCACCGGCATTGCCGGCAGCCACATCCGCAGCTTCAATTCCAGCGGCATGGTCGCGATCAAGGACAAGGAAGTCACCGCGGCCGACGTGGCCCGTGTGATCGAGACCGCCAAGGCCATCAACATCCCGACCGATCAGCAAGTCCTGCACGTGCTGACGCAGGAATTCATCGTCGACGGCCAGGAAGACATCCGCGAGCCGATCGGCATGAGCGGCATCCGCCTGGAAGTGCGGGTGCATATCGTGACCGGCGCCGTCAGCGCCGCGCAGAACATCGTGAAGTGCGTGCGCCGCTGCGGCCTGGAAGTGCAGGACCTGATCCTGCAACCGCTGGCGTCCAGCCTGGCGTGCCTGACCACCGACGAAAAGGAACTGGGCGTGGTCCTGGTCGACATCGGCGGCGGCACCACCGACATCGCGATCTTTACCGGCGGCGCGATCCGCCACACGGCCGTGATCCCGATCGCGGGCGACCAGATCACCGGCGACATCGCCGCCGCGCTGCGCACGCCGACCCCCGATGCCGAAGAGATCAAGCTGCGCTATGGCGTGGCCAAGCAGGTGCTGGCCAGCCCCGACGAACGCATCGAAGTGCCGGGCCTGGGCGATCGTGGACCGCGTCAACTATCGCGTCAGGCGCTCGGCGCCGTGATCGAACCGCGCGTCGAAGAACTGTTCACCTTCGTGCAGCAGGTGGTGCGCGAATCCGGTTACGACGAACTGCTGTCGTCCGGCATCGTGCTGACCGGCGGTACCTCGCAGATGCCTGGCGTGGTCGAGCTGGCCGAAGACATTTTCCTGAAACCCGTGCGCCTGGGCGTGCCGGAATACACCGGCAGCCTGGCGGACGTGGTGCGCAGTCCGCGCTTTTCCACCGTGATGGGCCTGTTGGCCGAGGCGCGCCTCCAGCGTGTCCGCGGCCGCCGGGTTGCACAGCAGACCGGCAACGTCACGCAGATTTTCGCGCGCATGAAAGAGTGGTTTCTGGGGAATTTCTGAGTGCGAGCCCAGTCGCAGAAAGATTTTGTGCAAGTCCTGCAGTCGCAGTCGTAGTTGCAGTGCCCGGCCGGCGCAAGCCACCGGTACTTTCTTGTTCATTCAACCTATGGAGCCGCGTGTGCCGGGAATATGAAATATGAAGCGTGATCCTTGGCGGGGTCACAGCCGGCTGTTTTTGCCGCAAGGCTGCTTGTCCGGATCGCTTTTCATTTTTCGTATTCCCGATCACCCACTCCCAAACTGCCAGAACCTCTTCGGAGAACCTTATGAAATTCGAAATGCTTGACACCGATACCCGTGGCACGGTTATCAAGGTCGTGGGTGTGGGCGGAGCCGGCGGCAACGCCGTCGCCCACATGATTCGCCGTGGCGTCCAGGGTGTGGACTTCATCTGCGCCAATACCGACGCGCAAGCGCTGGCCCACACCAATGCCCCGATCCAGATCCGTCTGGGCCGCAGCGGCCTGGGCGCTGGCGCCAAGCCTGAGCAGGGCCGCGCCGCCGCCGATACGGCGCGCGAAGAAATCCGTGACGCGCTGCAAGGCGCGAACATGGTGTTCATTACCGCCGGCATGGGCGGTGGCACGGGCACGGGCGCGGGTCCGGTCGTGGCGGAAGTCGCCAAGGAACTGGGCATCCTGACCGTGGCCGTCGTGACCAAGCCGTTCGCATTCGAAGGCGGCAAGCGCATGCGCATGGCCGAAGAAGGCATCGATGCACTGTCGGAACACGTGCACTCGCTGATCGTCGTGCTGAACGAAAAGCTGTATGACCTGATGGGCGAAGACGCCACCCAGGAAGACTGCTTCAAGAATGCCGACGACGTGCTGCACAACGCCTGCGCCGGCATCGCCGAAATCATCAACGTCGACGGCAACGTCAACGTCGACTTCGAAGACGTCAAGACCATCATGAGCGAGCAGGGCAAGGCCATGATGGGTACGGCCATCGCCAGCGGCGTGGACCGCGCGCGCGTGGCCGCCGAGCATGCCATTGCATGCCCGCTGCTCGAAGGCATCGACCTGAACGGCGCGCGTGGCGTGCTGGTCAACATCACCGCCAGCCGTTCGCTGAAGATGCGCGAAACGCGCGAAATCATGGACACCATCCGCAGCTACGCCGCCGAAGAAGCCACCGTGATCTTCGGCGTGGCGTACGACGACGCGATCGGTGAAGACCTGCGCGTGACCGTGGTCGCCACCGGCCTGGGCCGCGCGAAGGCCAAGCCGCAACTGGTGCAGAACGCCATGCCCCAGCTGCGCACCGGCACCAGCGATGCGCACGTCTACCAGCAAGCGGGCGGCAACGCCGGCAACCTGGGTGGCGGCAACAGCAACCACAACGGTTCGACCAACTACCACGACTACGACACGCCGACCGTATTCCGCAATCCGCGCGATGCGTCGATGCGCGTCCAAGCCCTGGAAAGCTCGGGCATGGAACATCTGGACATCCCGGCCTTCCTGCGCAAGCAAGCCGACTGATCGTTCGATTTTTCAGAAAAACCGCCGCGTGGAGCGATCCACGCGGCGGTTTTTTTATGGTCCAGTGCTTCGTGGATGCGCCAACGGGGGGCGTGATGCGCCAACGGAGGGCTTATCCGCGATCGTTCCGATACACCGCTGCGCTTTTGTTACGCCATCAAAGCAAGAGCACGGTATACCCTTTGCGCACCGCTCCCCTCGTGCGCAGCGCCCAGCGAGGACACCGCGGATCCGGCTTTGCCGGTCCGCCAAGTGTCGCCCCTGGGGGAGGCGCGAAGCGCCAAGGGGGGCCACTCTGGAGTCGTCGATGTCCACCCCACGCACCGTGCACGCGCAGCTCATACGAGTCTTCGTGCTGACCCTCGTATCGCTGTTCCTGATCCCCATCGCCACCTTGTTGTTCACTGAATACGCCTTGCGCACGCAAGACGCGGAATTCATCCAGAGCATCGAACAGCGGATGGGCGCGGACCCGACGATGTCTCCCGCGGAACGCGCCGAGTCCATTGCGTACTACCGCAGCCATCCGCTGTCAGGAGCATGTGCCGCCACGGGACCGGAAGACCAGGTCTATCACGACAAGGTGTGCAGTCCCTATTCGATGCACTGGCAGTTCCACTACCTGGAGCTGACCGCAATCTGGACGCTCGTGCTCGGCGTGGCCCTGCTGCTTGCCGCACTGGCGCTTGGCGCGGTTGCGTATGTCAGCCGGCCCCTGCGGTATGCGGCGTTCGTCACGGGCTGGCGGCTGGTCACGATCACCAGCGCAATCGAAGTCGTGCTGCAAAGCGTGATGCTGGTGTGGCTGTCGTTCTGGGTCACCGCGTATTTCTGGAACAGCTACTACGTCAAGCTGATCGCGCTGGCCGGCATTGCCGCCGCGGCCGCGGTGTTCTTTGCGATCTGGACGCTGTTCAAGCGCATTCCGTCGGGCAATGCGGTGGAAGGCGAACTGATCGCCGAAGCCGATGCGCCGCGCCTGTGGGACCGCATCCGCCAGCTGGCCACGGCCGCAAAGACCACGCCGCCCGATCACGTGGTGGCGGGCATCGACACCAACTTTTTCGTGACCGAGGCGCCGTGCGACGTAGGTGGCCGGACACTGACCGGGCGCACGCTGTTCGTCAGCCTGCCGCTGTTGCGGGTACTGGATCAGACTGAAGCCGATGCGGTGCTGGCGCATGAACTGGCTCATCTGGGCGGCGGCGATACACGCATGAGCGCGGCCCTGGGCCCGAAACTGCAGCAGTTCGACCGGTACACGTGGCAGATGCGCGAAGGCGGTCTGACGATCGTCACGCATTACCTGTTGCGCCTGTTCCGGATGATCATCGAATATGCGTTGGCGCGCGACAGCCGCGAACGTGAGCATGCAGCGGACCGCGTAGCGGCCGAGGTAACTGACCCCGACGCCGTTATCCGCGCGCTGATCAAGATCACCGCCTACGCAAGCTATCGCAACAGCGTCGAAAACCGGCTGTTCGCGCAGCAGCATCAGCACGACGGCGCCCTGGGCATCGCGCGGTTCGTGGCGGAAGGCCTGCCACCGTATGCCCGGTCATCGGACTTCCTGGCCGACATGCAGCAGGGCGGCGTGCCGCATCCGTACGACAGCCATCCGCCTTTGTCGGAGCGCATGCGCCACGTCAACCATCCGATTGCCGAACAGGACTACGGCCGGATCGTGGCGACGCCCCCGGCCGCGACCTGGGTCGACGATATCGAAACCGCCGACGCGATCGAACAGCGCCTGTGGAGCGAGTACGAACAGCGCTTCGTGCAGGACCACGAACTGAGCCTGGCCTACCGCTACGAGCCCGCGACCGAAGACGAGAAGGACCACGTCCTGCGCTTTTTCCCGCCCGTTTCGTTTGACCTGAAGGACGGCAACATTGCCGTGACCTACCTGGGCCTGGCGCCCAGCGCCAGCATGGGCGCGGCCGTGACCTGGGACGAGATCAAGGGCCTGACCTTCAAGGACAGCAACTTTGGCCGGGACACCTTGAAGGTGACCCATTTCGAGAAAGGCACGTTGGGCGCCAAGACCAGCACCATCAAGCTGACGGGCCTGGGCAAACGCAAGGACGAGTTCAAGGCGGCGGTAGGCCAGTACTGGCATCGTCATCAGGTGATGCGCGCGCAGCGGCAACAGGCGGCCGAGACGCTGGCGGCAGCGGGGGCGGGGGCGGCAAGTGGGGGGACGGCGGCGCCGGTGACGGTAACAGCGGACAGTACGGGCGGCGACGTCACGGGCGGTGCAACGGGTGACAGCCGGCCGCAAGTCTGACGGGACGGGTCAGGTCATCCGCTAAGGAAACGGGCGGATGACCTTTTCTTCGCCCGGCTTGATTGGCCCGACGTGCGTGCGGATCATGGCGTAGTCGGGGTGCCGGGGTCCGTAGCACTGGTAGCTTTCGGCCACCGGTTGTCCCGGCTCGGCTGACCTCAACTGCAGGCAGATGTCGCCGTTCGCCTTTGCGGTGGCCACGCCAAAGAAGGTATCTTCAGCCGGCGGGCGCGTGCGCGTGCCCGCAGGGCGGCCGTGCTCCGGCCCCGCGACAGGCACTGCCTGCCACGCCACTGCTGGCATGGCAGGCGCCGATGCATGCGTGGCAGCCGCCGCCGGCGCCGCCTGGCCCGCCATGAAGCTGACCAGTACCGCCACCGGCATGGCGAGCGCCCCGTGCATCGATCAGTTGTTGCGCAGGAACTCGCGGATGAAATCGTCCTGGTTCGGCGCGTTTTCTTCCGTCGTGAACACCACCTTGCGATCGACCACACGGGCGCGCAGTTCCGGGCCGAACTGGCAGGTGATCTGGCTCAGGCCGCCAGCCTTCTGCTTGAAGTTGGCCGACGTGTCGCTGCACATCCGATCCAGCCCCGCCGCTACCGCGCCGCAATACCCTTGCACGCTGATCTTCTTCAGGCGCTCGTCCTTGATCGCCGCCCAGTCCACGGTGGTCTTGACCGGCACACCGCATGATGCGCTGGCGGCCGCATCGGTCGCGGCCAAGGCGGCCTGGCCCTGCTGCACATGCTTGTCACGATCGAAGCGCGCCAGCTTCTGCTGCACGCCCTGTTTGTTCTGCGATTCATAGGTGGCCAGCAAGGCTGCCGGCTTCATGGCTTTCGACTTCTTTTCGTCGTACGACAGCGCATATTCCTGCTTGCGGCCGGGCAGGTAGGCAACGTAGCGGTCACCGCCGCCATACATGGCGCCTTTTTTCTGCACCATGCCGGAGTCGCGGCCATCGAAGGTCGTCACATAGGCGTCGGTGCTGCCGCCCCACCGTTCCACGCGCGTCAGGAACACCACCTTGTCGACCGGGTGGTTGACGCCGCTGATGCGCATCAGCGCCTGCTTGCCGTCCGCGGTCGGCGCGATCACGACTTCGACGCCTTCATCCGCCGAGAACACTTTGGGGTAGCTGGCCAATTCGAGCGCCGAAACGTTTGCCGAGGCAATGACGCAGACGGTGGCAAGGAGGGGCAGGGCGTGGGTGCGCATGGATGTCCTGGATCAGTGGATGGGTGCAACGATCTTAGACGCGCAAGAATTTAGCAAGGGTACGAAGTTGCAATCGATAGTTGCCTATACTGTCCGGCTGTATTCCCTACTTACTGGAGTTGAACATGACCATCAAAGTTGGCGATCGCGTCCCCGACGGCACCCTGACCGAGTTCATTGCAGTGGAAACCGAAGGCTGCGCCCTGGGGCCCAACGCCTTTCCGGTGGCGGATCTGGTCAAGGGCAAGAAGATCGCGGTCTTCGCGGTTCCCGGCGCCTTTACCCCGACCTGCTCGGCCAAGCACGTTCCCAGCTATCTGGAAAACCTTGACGCCATCAAGGCCAAGGGCGTGGACGAAGTCTGGTGCGTGGCCACCAATGACGCATTCGTCATGGGCGCCTGGGCCAAGGACCAGAAGGCGGGCGGCAAGATCCGCTTCATGGCCGACGGTTCGGTCAAGTGGACCAAGGCGCTCGGTCTGGACATGGACCTGACCGAACGTGGCATGGGCGTGCGTTCGCAGCGCTATTCCATGCTGCTGGACGATGGCGTGGTCAAGCAACTGAATGTCGAAGCCGCCGGCAAGTACGAAGTCAGCGACGGCGCGACGATGCTCGGTCAGCTGTAAGGCACGACGCCGGGGCCGGGCGGCATGCCAGGCCTCGGTGGATCTTCGCTGTTCCCGTGTTCAGCCGCGCCGCTCCGCGCGCGAACTTTTCCCTTGGCCGTCCCTCTATGGATGAGCCATCTGTATCGCTTTCTGCATGGTGCGTTGCAACCGGTTTCAGCCTCTCTGTGGCTGGCGCGACGACGGCATCTGGTTCCGCTAGCACAGAAACGTTACAATCCTCCTCTGCTTTCCTTCTTTTGGCCCATTGCCATGCTTCGTCAGCGCACCATCCAAAGCGTTACCCGCACGACTGGCGTCGGCCTGCACTCAGGTCGCCGGGTCGAGCTGACGCTGCGGCCCGCCGCGCCTGATACCGGCATCGTGTTTCACCGCATCGATCTGCCCGAACCTGTCGACCTGCCCGCGTCCGCGCTGGAAGTGGGCGACACGCGCATGGCGTCGGTGCTGCAGAAAGGCAATGTACGGGTGTCCACTGTGGAACACCTGATGTCGGCCTGCGCCGGCCTGGGCATCGACAATCTGCATGTCGACCTGACCGCCGAAGAAGTGCCGATCATGGACGGCAGCGCGGGTACCTTCGTGTTCCTGCTGCAGTCGGCCGGGCTGGAAGAACAGAACGCTGCCAAGAAATTCATCCGGGTGCTGGAACCCGTGGAAGTGCGCGAAGGCGAAGGCGCGGGCGCCAAGTGGGCTCGCCTGGAACCGTTCGATGGCTACGCGCTGGCGTTTTCGATCGACTTCCATCATCCGGCGATCGATTCGACCGCAAACTTCGCCGAGATCGATTTCTCCAAGCAGTCCTATGTGCGCGAGATCGCCCGCGCCCGAACCTTCGGCTTCATGCAGGACGTCGAAAACCTGCGTGCCGCGGGCCTGGCCCGGGGTGGCAGTCTCGACAACGCCATCGTGATGGATGAATACCGGGTGCTGAACGCCGACGGCCTTCGGTACGACGATGAATTCGTCAAACACAAGATCCTGGATGCCATTGGCGACCTGTATCTGATCGGC
The DNA here is from genome assembly GCF_048632615.1 of Pigmentiphaga litoralis. Lineage (GTDB taxonomy): Bacteria > Pseudomonadota > Gammaproteobacteria > Burkholderiales > Burkholderiaceae_B > Pigmentiphaga > Pigmentiphaga litoralis_B. Next base: position 2,189,362 of record NZ_CP184479.1, on the reverse strand, counting down.
AAGCCGCTGATCGCCCGCTACGTCGCGCACAAGTCCGGCCACGGCATGAACAATCAGCTGGTGCGCGCACTGCTGGCCCGGCAGGACGCGTGGGAACTGGTGTCGTTCGAATCCACGGCCGCCGCGCCGCGCGCATTCCGCCAGGAATGGGCGCTGGCCTGAGCGCCAGGCTCGCCACCGCTCGTCACTTCCCGGCCTGGCCCCTTGGTTCTCGTCCGCCTTCTTGTCGTGCTGCTGGCCGTTGCGGTCGGCCTGCTGATCATTGCCGGCTTCGTGACGGGCAACCGCAAGCACTATCAGCGCGCATGGAAGCTTGGCCGGATCGGCATTGCCGTTGCGCTGGTGTTCTTTGCCGTGTTGTTCGTCAGCCGGCTGATCGACTGACCGGTTTGCGGGTGGCCCGCGCGGCCAGCCGTCAGCCGTCCTTGCGCCGGGCCAGCAGCCGCGCCACGGCGTCGGCCAGCGGTCCTTCCCGCAGGTGTCCCTGCAGTTCCTCGAACGCCGCAATCCCTTGATTTCCCAGGGGTTGGGCGGGCTGCCGGGGTAGGGCATGTTCGGCCATCAGGGCTTCAACGGGCCGGGTCAGGGACGCTTGAACGCGCACTGCGATTCCGTTAACCTGCCACCCTTGCTTTTCGAGCCCGGCCACGATCCGCGGCGCCAACTGGCGCAGTTTGGCCGAGTGCGATGCCGCCGGCACCCCCAAAGTCAGGTTATTGTCCTGGAAGCGGAGCACGCGGCAGGCGCCCCGCAGGGCCTCGGGCAGCGCGGCATCCACCTGGCGTTGCAGGGCCATGAGCTGGGTGGCGGTGCTCATCAGGCTGGCGCCGCGGCTGTCCTGGCGCAACCAGTTCATCGTAGCGGTCTGCGATGCCGGATCGGTCAGTTTTTTCTTGCGTCGTAGCACTGCGAGAAAGTCTCGAATGAAAAGCGGGCGAACAGGTCCAAAGGGACACCACGTACCAGAAGGGTGCAGCGCGCCGAGCAAGGCGCATCAGTCCAGGAGGCACGCAAGTGCAGATCATCATAGTGCATCCGCGCTTGCGCCAGGCACGCACGCTCACCATCACGCCGCGTCTTGCGGCGGGCGCGGCAGCGGCCCTGCTGGCCGCGGTGGCGCTTGGCGCGCTGCTGCTGCATGCGGTCACCGCCAGCACCGACAGCGTGCTGCCGTGGCAGGAAACGACCGCGCGGGTCGAATCCGACGAGGCCCGCCAGGAAGCGGCCATGCGCGAAAACATCAACCAGCTCGCCCGCCGCGTTGGCGAAATGCAGGCGAAGCTGGTCCAGCTCGACGCCCTGGGTGAACGGGTCGCGGGTCTGGCAGGCGTCACGCCCACCTTCAACATGAAGCGCAACCCCGGACGCGGCGGCCTGCTGGTCGATCCGCACGAGCTGTCGCGCAAGGATGTCAGCACCGAGCTGGACCGGCTGGAAGCGCAACTGGCCGAGCGGTCGGACTACCTGAGCGTGCTCGACGCCCAACTGACAACGCTGTCGGTGCGCAAATCCATGACGCCCACTGTCCTGCCGGTGTCCCAAGGCGTGCATGTGTCCAGCTTCGGCTGGCGGCTCGACCCGTTCACGGGCTCGCGGTCGCTGCATGAAGGCATCGATTTCACCGCCCCCACCGGCACGCCTATCGTGGCGGCGGCGGGCGGCGTGGTGCAGGCGGCCGAGCACCATGCGGGATACGGTTACATGATCGATCTGGATCATGGCAACGACCTGGTCACCCGGTACGCGCACACCTCGCGCCTGCTGGTCAAGGCCGGCGATCTGGTCAAGCGCGGCCAGAAGATCGCGCTCGTCGGCAGCACCGGGCGGTCCACCGGGCCGCATCTGCACTTCGAGGTGCGGATTTCGGGCGTCGCGGTCGATCCCAATATGTTCCTGGTCCATGGCCCGGGCAAGCAGCCCGTGCCCAATGCGCCGGTGATCGCCACGTTGCCCGCGCAGCCACTGGACTGACCGGTGCGCCCTCGGCGCACGCATGGCCGCTCGTTCGCGGCCAGCCTGGACACTTACGGCCGCCCCCGCGCGGCCGTTTGGCCACTACGGTGCTAAACTCGTCGGCTTCCCTCTATCTATAGGCTGGGTCGTTGCGCCAGTGGTTCGGCGCCCCGGTTCCTTGCAGACATCGCGCAATGGTTTCCTCTCTGCTCAAGAAATTATTCGGCAGCCGTAATGACCGGCTCCTGAAGCAGTACGGCAAGTTGGTTGAGCGCATCAATGCGCTGGAATCCCAGACCGCTGCCCTTACCGACGAGCAACTCGCCGCCCGCACCCAGGAATTCAAGCAGCGCTACCAGAATGGCGAGACGCTGGACGACCTGCTGCCCGAAGCGTTCGCCGTGGTGCGCGAAGGCGGCAAGCGCGTGCTGGGCATGCGCCACTTCGACGTGCAGCTGCTTGGCGGCATCGTGCTGCATTCCGGCCGCATCGCCGAAATGCGCACGGGTGAAGGCAAGACGCTGGTCGCGACCCTGCCCACCTACCTGAACGCGCTGGCCGGCAAAGGCGTGCACGTGGTCACGGTCAACGACTACCTGGCTACCCGCGACGCGGCCTGGATGGGGCGGCTGTACCGCTTCCTGGGCCTGTCGATCGGCGTCGTGGTCTCGCAGCAGGACAATGACGAGAAGAAGGCTGCCTACCAGGCCGACATCACGTATGGCACGAACAACGAGTTCGGCTTCGACTACCTGCGCGACAACATGGAATACCAGGTCCAGGACCGCCGCCAGCGCGACCTGTTCTTTGCCGTGGTCGACGAAGTGGACTCGATCCTGATTGACGAGGCGCGCACGCCGCTGATCATCTCGGGTCAGGCCGAAGACCACACCGAGATGTACATCCGCATGAACGCGGTGCCGCCGCTGCTCACGCGCATGGCGTCCGAACCCAAGACTAACGAACCCGAACCCGAAGGCGACTTCTGGGTGGACGAGAAAGGCAACCAGCTTTTCCTGTCCGAAGCCGGCCACGAAAAGGCCGAAGAAATCCTGGAACGCCAGGGTCTGCTGCCGCCGGGTGAATCGCTGTACGAACCGCGCCACATCTCGCTGATGCATCACCTGATGGCGGCGCTGCGCGCGCACAACCTGTTCCACCGCGACCAGCACTATGTGGTGCAGGACGGCGAAGTGGTGATCGTTGATGAATTCACGGGCCGCCTGATGGTGGGCCGCCGCTGGTCCGACGGCCTGCACCAGGCGGTCGAAGCCAAGGAAGGCGCCAAGATCCAGAACGAGAACCAGACGCTTGCGTCGATCACGTTCCAGAACTACTTCCGCATGTACAACAAGCTGTCCGGCATGACGGGCACGGCCGACACCGAAGCGTTCGAATTCCAGGAAATCTATCGCCTGGAAACGATCATCATGCCGACCAACCGTCCGATGATCCGGAAAGACCAGAACGACCAGGTCTTCAAGACGGCGCAGGAAAAGTACAACGCGATCCTGGAAGACATCCGGGACTGCCAGCAGCGCAATCAGCCGGTGCTGGTCGGAACGACCAGCATCGAAAACTCCGAACTGCTGTCCGACATGCTGACCAAGGCCAAGCTGAAGCACGAAGTGCTGAATGCCAAGCAGCATGCCCGCGAAGCCGAGATCGTGGCCGAAGCCGGCAAGCCAGGCCGCATCACGATCGCCACCAACATGGCAGGCCGGGGTACCGACATCGTGCTGGGCGGCAGCGTAGAAAAGCAGATCGACCTGATCCGTGCGAACGATGCGCTGACCGAAGATGCCAAGGAAGCGCAGATCGCGACCGTGCGGGCCGAATGGAAGCCCCTGAACGAGGTGGTGAAGCAGGCCGGCGGCCTGCGCATCATCGGTACCGAACGTCACGAATCGCGCCGGATCGACAACCAGCTGCGGGGCCGTGCCGGCCGCCAGGGCGACCCCGGGTCGTCGCGCTTCTACCTGTCGCTGGAAGACCCGTTGATGCGCATCTTCGCGGGCGATCGCGTGCGCGGCATCATGGAACGGCTGAAGCTGCCCGAAGGCGAGCCGATCGAAGCCGGCATGGTGTCCCGGTCGATCGAGACCGCTCAGCGCAAGGTCGAAGGCCGCAACTTCGACATCCGGAAGCAACTGCTTGAATACGACGACGTGTCGAACGAGCAGCGCAAGGTGATCTACGCGCAGCGCAACGAAGTGCTCGAAGCCACGTCGATTTCCGACATGGTCTCGAACCTGCGCGAGGCTGCCTTCACCGACGTCTTCCGCAGCTACGTGCCGGAAAATTCGGTCGAAGAGCAATGGGACATCGCGGGCCTGGAAAAGGTGCTGGAACTGGAATGGCAGACACCGATGCCGCTGGCCAGCATCGTCGACGCCGAACCCAACCTGACCGACGAAGACCTGCTGGAACGCGTGGTGCAGACGGCCAACGACAGCTACCGCAGCAAGGTTGCGCTGGTGGGCGACGAGATGTGGGCGCAATTCGAACGGTCGATCATGCTGCAGTCGATCGACACGCACTGGCGTGAACACCTGTCGTCGCTGGACCACCTGCGCCAGGGTATCCATCTGCGCGGCTATGCGCAGAAGAACCCGAAGCAGGAATACAAGCGCGAAGCCTACGAACTGTTCTCGGGCATGCTGGACCGCATTCGCAACGAAGTGGTCAAGGTGCTGATGACCGTGCGGGTGCAGTCGCCTGAACAGGTCGAGCAGGCCGAAGACCTGGCCCAGCCGCAAGTGCAGAACGTGCAATATCACCACTCGGACTACGACGAAGCCATGGCGGCGGCGGAAGCGAGTACGGATCGCAGCGGCGAAGACACCGTGCGCAATCTGGTGCCGAAGGTGGGACGCAATGATCCGTGCCCGTGTGGCAGTGGAAAGAAATACAAGCAGTGCCACGGCAAGCTGGATTGACCCCCCTGGGCGCTGCGCGCCTCCCCCAGGGGGCGGCACTGGCGGACTGGCAAAGCCAGATCCGCTGTGCCCCAGTCTAGGGCAGAGTGGGGCCACGGGTGGTTTGTTTGAAGGAATGCCCCACGGGCGCTTCGTGCCTCCCCAGATCCGCCGCGTCCTGGATTGGGGGCGGGGTCGTACTTGAAGTGGTTTGCTTGGTTTGAATGAAGAATGCCCGCAATGGTTTTGCGGGCATTTTTTTGGGCTGGACGGTTGCGCCTTGGCGGGCTGTAGGTCGTAGGGCGAGTTTGTTACCAGTTCAGCCAGTCGCGCAGCAGCTGGCTGGTGGCTTCGGGTTGTTCCAGGGCGGGCAGGTGGCCGCAGGCCTGGAAGGTGTGCAGGCGCGAGCCGGGAATGGCGGCGCGCAGGGCTTGGGCGTCGCTGGGTGGGGTCAGGACGTCGTGGTCGCCAACCGCGATCAGGGTGGGAACATTGATCGTTGCCAGTAGGGGGCGGGAGTCGGGGCGGCCAAGGATGGCAAGTTGCTGGCGCATGAAGGCGGGGCCGCCCACGCGCAGGGCCATGGCTTTGACTTCGGTGCCGACGGGGCCGGCCACGTGCGAGGCGTGGACCAGCCGGGGCAGCAGGCGGGTCGTGACGCCGCGGAACTGGCCAACTTCCAGGGACGCGATGCCGGCGCGGCGCTCAGCGATCTTGTCGGGGTGATCGGGGGTGGCGCGCGTGTCGAACAGGGCCAGGCGGGTGACGCGGTCGGGCGCCTGGCGCAGGATCTCGAAGGCCACGTAGCCGCCCATGGACAGGGCCGCCAGTGCAAATCGATCCGGGGCGGCGGCCAGCGTGCGCCGGGCCATGTCGGCGATCGTGTCGTCCAGGGTCAGGTCGGCGATCCGCGGGTCGGCAACGTCCGACAGGTCGTCTGCCTGCGCGCGCCACAGGGCGTCGTCACAAAGCAGACCGGGCAGAAAGACAAGGGGCGTTCGGGTCATCACAGCAGGAACACCGTCGCCAGTCCCAGAAAGATGAAAAAGCCCATGGTATCGGTCGCAAACGTCAGCAGCACCGACGATCCGATGGCGGGGTCCTTGCCGAAGCGGGTGCGGGTCAGGGGCACCAGCATGCCGATGCTGGCGCCGACCAGCAGGTTCAGCACCATGGCCGACATCATCACCAGGCCCAATGAATAGCGGCCCGAAATGGCCCACGCGAACAGCGCCGCGACCAGTCCGCCGCCAATGCCGACCACCAGGGCGATCTGCAATTCACGGCGCACGAGCTTGGACACGTTGGCGCTGTTGATCCGGCCTACCGCCAGTGCCCGGATGATCAGGGTCATGGTCTGGTTGCCCGAATTCCCGCCAATGCCGGCCACGATCGACATCAGAAAGGCCAGGATGACGATGTGTCCGACGGTGTCTTCGAAACGCGACGCCACGAACGATGCGATGGCGGCGGTGCACAGGTTAACCAACAGCCACGGCGCGCGGTTGCGGATGGCTTGCGACACCGGCGCAAAAATGTCTTCTTCGCCCAGACCGGCCTTGGACAGGGCCTGTTCATCGGACGCTTCGCGGATCACGTCCACGACGTCGTTCACGGTCACGCGGCCGATCAGGCGGCCTACGGCGTCGACCACCGGGGCCGACACCAGGTCATAGCGTTCGAATGCGGCGGCGGCTTCGTCGGCTTCGTCCAGCGGTGCCAGGGTCAGAATCTCGGTGTCCATGACGTCGGTCACCAGCCGTTCCGGATCCGTCACCAGCAGGCGGTTGATCGGCAGACCGCCAATCAGCTTTTCCTGGCGGTCGACGATAAAGATCTGGTCGGTATGGTCGGGCAGTTCCTGCAGCCGGCGCAGATAGCGCAGCACGACTTCCAGCGTCACGTCGCTGCGCACCCGGACCATTTCGAAGTCCATGATCGCGCCCACCGAATCTTCGGGGTAGCTCATGACCGCGGTCAGCCGGGCCCGCTCTTCGTCGGTCAAGCCCTTCTGGACTTCCGCCACCACTTCGGGCGGCAGGTCGGGAGCCAGGTCGGCCAGTTCGTCGGCTTCCAAATTTTCGGTCGCCGCAACCAGCTCCTGCTGGTCCATGGTCGAGATCAGCGACTCGCGAACCCAGTCGGCCACTTCCAGCAGGATCTCGCCATCGCGGTCGGCCCGCACCAGTTGCCAGATGCTCTGGCGATCGTCTTTGGGCAGCGATTCCAGAATGAAGGCGACGTCGGCCGAATGCAGGTCGTCGAGCAGGGCGCTCAGTTCGGCGTCGTGCTGGCGATGGACAAGGGCTTCGACAAGGGGACCGCGGCTGTCGCCGACTTCCTGGCGGTGGACCAGATCCGCCACCAGATGTTGGCGGCGCAACAGTTCCTGGACGTGTTCCAGGGCTTCCTGGGCGTCTTCGGGTTCGAGCCGGTTACGCTCGAGCGACTTGTGGGTGTGAACGGATTCGACCATCGCGCGGGGAAAGGCAAAACGGGTCCGCACGAGCCGGGCGCCTGACCGTCATGCGCGAGGGCGCGTCAGTCAGAGCGGGCGGGTGCGAGATCCGGAATTCAGGAAACCGGCACTGCGGGCTGGGATGCTTGGGGGTGGCGGTAAGGCCATTCCGGTGAGCGGCGAGGAGGCGCCGCGGAGTCAACGAAGCGAGGATTGTACGCGGGCGGTTGCTCTTCCGTCATTGCAGCAAGGAGGCCGTCCCGCTTTGTTGCAATTGCGTCAGGGGATGGGCGTGCCGGCCATGCGGCGCACCAGCGTATCCGTGCGCGACGCCAGGTAGGCGGACCCCGGATGCTGGTCGTAGAAGCGGGGCCGCGGCAGCATCGAAGCAAGCCGCGCGGACTGATAGGCGGTCAGATTGCTGGCTGACGTGCGGAAGTAATGGCGGGCCGCGGCTTCGGCGCCGAATACGCCTTCGCCCCATTCCGCAATGTTCAGGTACAGCTCAAGAATCCGCTCTTTGCTCATGACCGTTTCGATCATGTAGGTAATGACGACTTCCTGCGCCTTGCGCACGTAATTGCGCGAATTGGACAGGAACAGATTCTTGGCGACCTGCTGGGTAATGGTCGATCCGCCGCGCACGGGCTTGGACGGCGGTTTGCGGCCGCGGGCCAGGGCGCGTTCGGTGGCCTCGGCCAGCTGGCGGTTGTGCTCGTAGGCGCGCTCGATGGCGTCCCAATCGATGCCGCCATGCTCGATGAAGTTGGCGTCTTCGGCCGCGATGGCCGCACGTTTGAGGTTGTTGCTGATGCGGCCGTAATCGACCCATTGATATTGCAGCCGGCGATTGGGATCGGTCGTCTGCAGACGCGACAGTTCATTGCGCATGACCGAGGTGCTCGCGGGCGCCTGGTAGGCATACCACACCACCCAGCCGAACAGCCACGCCTGGTACAGCACGACCAGCAGCAGAAAGACGCCCAGGATCTTGAACACGGTTCCGACCACCCCGCGCTTGCGGGTCTTCGTGCCTTTCCCTGCCGCTGCCGCCTTGCGTGCCGCCATCGTTCAGGCGCCCGTCTGCAACATCGCACGCAGCGACGACAGCACGGGCGCCGTCTGCGGACGCACGCCACGCCACAAAAGAAGCTTTCGGCCGCCTGCTCGACCAGCATGCCCAGACCGTCGGCCGTGCGCGCGGCGCCATCTGCCGTGGCCTGGCGCATGAACGCCGTCGGCTGCGCGGCATACATCATGTCGTAGGCCAGCGAGTCCGGCGCATACAGCCCCGAAGGAAGGTCGGGCGCGGTATCGCCCAGGCTGCTTGCCGTGGCATTGATGACCACATCCCACTGGCTGTGCAGCATGATGCCGCTGGTCGTGCCACCGGCGCTCAAACGCGCCGCCGCAGGATGATCGGCAAATGCCCGCACCAGTTCATGCGCGCGTTCTTCGGTGCGATTGACCACATGCAGCCGCTGCGCACCCGCCGACAACAAGGGCAGCACTACGCCCCGCGCCGCGCCGCCCGCGCCCACCAGCAGCACGCGCGCGCGATCCAGCGCGACGCCCAGGCGCCCCAGGTCGCGCAGCAGACCCACGCCATCCGTATTGCAGCCGTGGAATTCGCCGTGCTTGACCCACAGGGTGTTGACCGCGCCCGCCGCCATCGCCCGCGGCGTCTGCCGGCCGCGCGTCAGTTCGAAGGCTTCCATCTTGAACGGCACTGTCACGTTCAGGCCGGCTCCCCCGTCGAGAAGAACTCGTCGACCGTATGCGGAAAGGCATCGACCGGGGCCGCCAGCCGTTCATAGACCATGTTCTGGCCGGTCTGGCCCGCGAAAGCCGCATGGATCTGGGGAGACTTGCTGTGCATGACCGGGTTGCCGATCACGGCGTAGCGCGAGGGGAGGTCGGTGGGGGCCATTAACCGGGTGTCGCTATCAAGGAGTCTTTGGTGAAGTGCCAGGTGCGCGTGATCGCGAGGATGTCGGTGTCTTTCGCGATCTGGGGCGGAAATGGCGGAAACGGCGCGGCCAGCGCCACGATGCGGCGGGCGGCGTCGTTCAGGACCTTGTGTTCCGACGGGCGATCGATGTCGAAGGAATCGATGCTGCCATCGGCCCGGATCAACACGGTCATCCGCAAGGACCCATACAGGCGGCCGCGTGCTTCTGGCGGATAGTTGCGGTTCCCCACCGCCTCGATCCGGGTGCGCCATTGGTCCACGTAGGTCGCAAAACGGTATTCGGACGTCGACGGCGCAAAGAAATGCTTGCGCGGCCGCTTGTTGTAGTCTTCGATGCGATTGGCAATCTCGGCGAACTGACGCGTCAGCTGATTCGCCCGCGTCTTGGCGTCCACCGGCTGCTGGGTCGGCACGCCATTGGCCCCTTCCGGCGCGGGCGGCGGCGCGACGTGCCGCTTCTGCGCCTCGACCTCGGCCGCCAGCAGGCGTTGCTGGGCTTCCAGCTGAGCCTGCTGCTGCTGCACGCTGGCCAGCATCTCGCCATCGCTGTTGGCGGCCGACCGCGGCACCGGCGCGGCGGCGCGGCCCCGATCGCTGTTGCCGCCGCCATCGCTGTTCACCTGGGCCAGCACGTCGGCCTTGGCCGGGGCAGATTTGGTCCCGGCATTGACCAGGATCACTTCCATCCCGATTTCCTGCGCCGTCGGCTTGGGCGGTTCGGGCGACGTGAAATGCACCGTCATCGCCAGGCCGTGCGTCAGCAGCGAAATCACCACCGCCGTGCGCATCAGGCGGTACCGGCGGTCGTGGAACAGGGACGCAATCGGGCCCGCCGGGCGGTCTGGGCGCCTGGGCGGCGGCGAGGATCGCGGCGCAGTCCGCGCTGCGCGGAGCAAAGCCGAAGGGCGAGAAGTCAAGGTAACTGGCACGCCGCAATTGTAGGGGCAAGTTACGGGACGGGTGCGGATCAAACCGCCACGGTGCGGCGTAAACAACGGCTGGACAGTTCGGGATGCTCGACCGTAGCGGCGCAATGCTCGACGCTGGTGAGCAGTTGCTGTGCGCGAGGTGGAAGGCGGCGGCTACGTGGTGATCCGAGGTGGCGGTGACCCAGTAGCTCGATGTGGCGTTGACGCAGTGGCGGGATAAGCCTGGCTAGGCGGTAACCCGATGCGCCGGCGCCTGACCCGCCACGATGGCTTCGATCGCCTGCACCACCACGTCGCGCTGCGCGAGGACGGACGCCGGCGACCGTCCCGACATATGCGGCGTGATCAGCACATTAGGATACGACGTCAATTCCGCCAGGAGGTCCGGTGACGGCAAGGGTTCTTCCTCCAGCACGTCCAGGCCTGCCCCCGCGATCGTGCCGCTGCGCAGCGCGTCCAGCAGATCCGCGGTCTTGAGCACCGACCCCCGCGCCACATTGATCACGAAACCCTTGGGACCCAGGGCGTCGAATGCCGGTTTCGACAGCAGATGCCGCGTGGCCGGGCCGCCGGGGCAGCAGGCGAACAGGAAATCGCTGGCCGCCGCCAGGCGGATGACGTCAGGGTGATAGGCGGCCTGGAAAGCCGCTTCGAGTTCGGGCTTGCGCCGGGGTGAGTGATAGGCGATCGACGCCCCGAACGCCGCTGCCCGCGCCGCCACCAACTGCCCGATCTGGCCCATTCCAAGGATGCCCACACGCGAACCGCTGAACGCCGGCCGCGAGGTCCGCAGGTCCATCCACGGCGTGCCGGTGCGCAAGGCCTGGTGCAGCGGCGCATAGCCCCGCGCCAGACTGAGCGCGAACCCCACCGCATGTTCCGCCACCGACACCGAATTCGTGCCGGGCCCGTGCGTGACCGTAATGTCCCGCTGCGCCGCCGCGGCAACATCGATGTTCTCGTATCCGGCGCCAATCGCCATGATCAGCTTGAGGTTCGGCATGCGGTCCATCAGCGCGGGCGCATAGCCAACGGTGCCATTGGTCAGCACGGCGACGGTGTCCACCAAGCCAGGTTCCGTCCAGTCCAGCGTGTCGGGCCCCTGTTCGTACAGATGCAGCCGGAAGCGGGATTGCAGCGCGGTGCGCATCGGACCGGACAGACCGATCAGCGCCAGGACGTCGTGGGACATGGAGAACCTATGGGAGGAGTCAGGGCAGGGTAGAAGGGACCGCCGAAGGGTCGACAGGGGCAACTTCCTTGACGGCACCCTTCCAGCCGCTTTCCGTGATGTCGAACACCGTGCCGTCGGGCATGCGGTATTTGACCTCATAAAAGACATTGGGGTCGGTTTCTTTGCGGCCCGTCAGATAGGTTCCGCCCGCCTCCATCACGCGCTGTTCGGCCTCTTCGAGATTGTCGACCCACATGCCGAAGTGGATCACTCCACGTACGTCCTTCAATCCCGCGTAGCCCGGCACGGTTTCGTTCGTGAAGTCGAGCAGCGCCACATTCATGACGCCATCGGTCATGTAGACCCCACGCATGGCCGGGCCCGCGCGTCGCATGCCAAACGCCTTTTCGAAAAACTGCGCGGCCGCTTCCGGGTCGCTGACCGACAGCGCGATGTGCCTGAGTTTGTCCACGAGGTTGCTCCTACAGCCGGTACGCCAGCCAAGAAATAAACACTGTTGAAAAAATATTCCTGAATATATTATTGGTATACCCAAAGAAGAACAAGAGAACATTAGAGGTATGTTTGCGCACCAGATTGAGTTCTGGAATGCAAATTGCATTGCGTGGGTTGCATATCGCTGATGCCCCAATCGGGTGCGGCGTTCGTCTTCCATCCTTAGGGGTATCGCCATGACACGCAGGTCCTGCTTCATTGCCTCAAGCTTGCTCGCCGTCGTATCCGCGCTGACAACATCCGCCAGCAAGGCTGACACGCCCACCGCGGCATGGCCGACGCGGCCGGTCACGATCGTGGTGCCATTTGCCCCAGGAGGGAACACCGATCTGATGGCGCGTCTGATCGGCGAGCGCCTGACAAAGTCACTGGGCGGGCCCTTCATCGTGGACAACAAAGGGGGCGCGGGCGGAACGATTGCGGCCGACTTCGTTGCGCGGGCACCCGCCGACGGCTACACGCTGTTCATGGCAACGCTGACGCAGATCTCTACGGCGCCCTTCACCAACAAGATCCGGTACGACCCGATCAAGGACTTTGTGCCGATCGCCAACGTGGGCGGCAATCCCTTCGTCATTACCGTCAGCACTCAGAAACCCTATAAGACCATGGCCGAGATGATCGAGTACGGCAGACGCAACCCTGGCAAATTGAACATGGGCAATGCGGGGGTCGGTGGCCTGACCCACCTATCGGGGTTGCTGTTTGCCCGGCGGGCCGGCATCGACGTGACCGAAGTGCCGTACAAGGGGGCGGCCCTGGCGCTTGCCGACGTGCTGAGCGGCCAGACCGACCTGTATTCCGGGAACCTGTCCGAAGTCCTTCCCTACGCCAACAATCCAAAGGTTCGGCTGATGGCGGTGTCGAGCAAGTCGCGCATCCGGCAACTGCCTGACGTACCCACGGTCACGGAGCTGTTTCCCGATGCGCAGCCGGTCGAAACGTGGAACGGCCTGGTCGGACCCGCCGGCATGCCAGGCGCCATCGTCGACAGGATCGCCGATGCCGTCATGGAGGCGCATGCGTCCCCTGATTTCCAGAAGCGCCTGGAAGACGCCGGGATCACCCCGTTGCCGGAGGCCAGGGCGGCTTTCGCGCAGCGTATCCGGAACGACATCGCGACGTGGAAGCCGATCGTCGAACACGCGGGCATCAAGCCGGAATGACGGCGCCGGGCGCGGGCGGATCCCTCCGTCGCGCCCGGCTTTCCCTGAGCCAGGACATTCAAAGGAGATGAGCAGCATGAAACATGGACAACCGCAGCGCGTGCTGATTGCCGGCGCCGGCCCCGTCGGCATGGTGTGCGCCCTGGCCTTGCATCGGCAAGGCATTCCGGTAACGGTGTTCGAGCAGGAAGCCGGGCCCGTCCACGACCAGCGGGCTGCGTCGTTGCACCCGACCACGCTCGACATGCTGGACGAACTGGGCGTGACGCAAACCATCGTGCCACGGGGCCTGGTGTCCGACACCTATCAGTACCGCGATCGCGTCAGCGGCGACCTGATCGCGGAGTTCGACCTCTCGACGATGGCAGACGTTTTCCGCTTTCCCTACGTCTTGCAGTACGAGCAATACAAGTTGACGCATGACATTGCGCAGACCTATGCCGATCAGTCCGACTTTGATGTGCGATATGCGCATCGGCTGCGATCCGTCGTGCAGCACGACGGCGGCGTGGACATCGAAGTCGAGGGTCCGGAGGGTATCGAGCGCCATTCGGGCGCCTATCTGATCGGCGCGGACGGCGGCCGCAGCACGGTGCGCAAGGCGGCGGGTATTGCGTTCGAAGGCTTTACTTACCAGGAACGCTTCATCAAGATCGCCACCGACTTCGACTTTCAATCCGGCCATCCGGATTACGCGTACCGTAATTATTTTTCCGATCCCGACGAATGGTGCAACCTGTTCAAGGTGCGCGGCGAGGACGGCGCCGGCCTGTGGCGCGCGATCTTTCCCACACGGGCGGATGAGACGGAGGCCGAGGCGCTGAGTCCCGAAGGCATCGAAGCGCGGCTGCAGAAATTCTTTCCCAAGGCCGGGCGCTACGACGTTGCCTATGTCAACGTCTACAACGTCAGCCAACGGGTTGCCGCAACCTTTCATCGGGGCCGCATCCTGCTGGTCGGCGACGCCGCCCATGTCAACAATCCGATCGGCGGCATGGGCATGAATGGCGGGATCCACGACGCGATCAATCTGGCGGGCAAGCTGGCCGATGTGCTGCGGCACGGCGCGGACGACGCTCGCCTGGACCAGTACAGCCGCCAGCGACGCCACGCCGCGGTGTCGTTCGTGCAGGCCCAGACGATCGCCAACAAGAAGCTGCTTGAAGAAAAGGATCCGGCCAGCCGGCAGGCCAAGTTTGACGAACTGCGCCGCACGGCTTCCAATCCGGAATCCGCCCGCCGCTATATGCGCCGGGCTTCCCTTCTCGAAAGCCTGGAAACCGCCAATGCCATCGACTGATGCTTCCCGCGCCGTGAATCCGCTCGAACCCTTGGGCAGCCTGCCGCCCGACCAGGCCGCCTTGCTCGAATCGATCGGCCCGATCTGGGGCACCGACATCAATGGGTTCCGCGACGTCGTCTTTAATGCCTATACGCCCTTGGTATCGGCCACGCCCAAAGACGGCATGACCATGCACAAGGACCTGGCGTACGGCGCAAGCGCCCGGCAGGTGCTGGACGTCTTCCAGCCGGACAGCGCCCATGATGCTGACGTGGTCGTTTTCGTGCATGGCGGCGCCTTCATCCGGGGCGCCAAGAGTTCGAACGGCCACATCTACGACAACGTGTGCTGGTGGTTCGCGCGCCAGGGATGCGTAGCTGTAAATGTTGAATACCGCCTGGCGGCTGAAGCGCCGTTTCCGGGGGTACCGAAGACGTCGCGGCGGCGGTGGATTGGGTCGTGGCCAACATTGCCTCGTTCGGCGGAAACCCGCGCCGGGTCTTCCTGATCGGCCATTCGGCTGGCGGCACGCACGTGGCCAGCTACTGCTTCGACCCCAACCATCCGCGCCGTGCGGCGGCGGAAGTCCGCGGCGCCATTCTGATCAGCGGCCGGCTGCAGGCGGACGCGCTGGCAGGCAATCCCAACGCCAAGGCGGTCCAGGCCTATTTTGGCGAAGACGCGTCGACGTATGCGCTGCGTTCGCCCGCCACCCACGCCGCCCATTGGGATCTGCCCGTAATGGTCGTGATCGCGCAATACGAAAATCCGTATCTTGATCTGTATGGCGTGGCCTTCGTGCAAAGCCTGTGCGAAGCCCGCGGCAAGGTGCCCCGATTCCTGCAGATGCGCAAACACAATCACACGTCGATCGTGGCCCATTTCGACAGTGGCGAGGAACTGCTGGGACGCGAGATCCTGGATTTCATGCGCACTGCGTGATCGTGTATCTTTCAGGGTCCACGCCCGCGCCCGGACCTTCCCGCAGGCGGTCCGGCTCAATCCAGGCAGTCATGTCCACCATTTCGTCCAAACTTTCCAAACTGCTCGCTGCACAGATTGTCGATGGCACCTACCCTCCGGGCGCGAAGCTCGAAGAGCGGGTGCTGGCCGAAAAATTCGAGGTGTCGCGCACCCCGATCCGGGAAGCGCTGCGGGAGCTGGGAAGCAAAGGGCTGGTGGAAGTGGTGCCGCGGCGCGGTGTGGTGGTCGCGCGCATCGGCGTTGGCGAACTGGCCAAGCTGCTGGAGGCGGACTGTGAACTGGAAGCGCTGTGCGCCCGCCGCGCCGCCGAATGCATGACCGCGATGGAAAAGAAAGAACTCGAATTCATTTTCGAGCAAAGCACGACGCTTAGCCGGGATGGCGACATCGACGCCTACCTGGCCAACAATCGCCAATTCCACAACCTGATTCTGGTTGGTGCGCACAACGATGTGCTGACCGGCATGGTGGCGGATCTGCGTGAGCGGCTTGCCCCTTTCCGCCAGGCCCAGTCGCAGGTCGATGATCGCCTGCAGATCTCGCACGATGACCACGCCGCCATTGTCCAGGCGATTCTTGCCGGCGATTGCGAAGGGGCGTACAACGCGACGCGCAGCCATCATGCGCGGCTGGGCAATAGCGTACTGCGCCTGATCCGCAGCCGGCAGGACGTGGCGGCTTGATGCAGAAATGGGTGCCCCAGGGCACCCATTTTTCTTTACGGCGGTGTGGACGGTCGCCCGCCGGCCGGTCATCGCTGCGGCTAGTCACCGCAGCGGTTGGTCACCGCTGCGGCGGGTCATCGCTGCAGCCGGTCATCAACGCGGCCGGTCATTCCTATGGCCGGTCATTCCTGCTTCGCGCCTTCGCTCTGCGCGCCGTCCCCCCGTCTCCCGGCGCCGCCGCGGCGTCATCATTGACGACATCCAGCGGCAGATCATTCGCATCCGGGCCATCGGCCGCTTCGACCTCGGCAGTTTCGGCCACGGCTTCGGGGCTGACGTCGCCGGTGGCCAGTTCCACGTCGGTGTCCACGGGCAGGGGCTCGTCTTCCGGGGCTTCCAGCGCGTCGGTCTGCACCACTTCCACAAAGCGGCAGTCCAGTTCCAGGTCCAGCTCGTCGCTGCCCATGATGTCGAGCAGCACGGTCTGGCCGCGCTGGAGCGCGGGCAGACCGCCCACACGCGTGAACAACGGCACGTCCTTGAGGCGGACGGCGTCTTCGCGCAGCACGACGGCTTCGGCGCGGGTCACGCCTTCCTGCTTGAGCCAGCGCAGGCACCAGAAACGTTCCATCTGCTGCTGGAAGTCGGAATACGCGGAATACTTTGCGTCGAAGTTGCTGATGATGGCGAACAGGTCGGCCTCGCGCGGCTTGAAGGGCGCCACCAGGCGGGCCGATACGCCGTGTTCGACGGCGGCCAGCAGCTGCCCCTGGTTGACCAGGTCGACATACCGGCGCAGCGGCGAGGTGCACCACGCGTATTGCGGCACGCCGATCGAGTCGTGCGGCGCGGCCACGGTGCTCATGCGCACGCGGCCCATCTGCTGCGACCGATAGATGCCGGGCACCCCGCAACTGGCGAGCAGTCCGCCCCACAGGTTATTGGCCAGGATCATGTATTCGGCCACCATGCGGTCCAGCGGCGCATTGCGCTTGCGCTGCACGATGCGGACGGTGGCTTCATCGGGCAGGTCGGGGTCGCCGTCCACGTAAAAGCTGAAGTCGACGCGATTGTTCAGTTCCGGACGGCCACGGACGGCGTCCCGTTTGGCGGACAGCTTTTGCGCAAGATTCCACAGCGGGCGGAACAGGGCGGCGTAGGGCAGGTCGGACGCGGGGTCATCCAGCGCGGCTTCGCTGACCGATTCGTCAAGCAGGTTGTGGCGCAGGTTCTCCTTGACGACGACGCGTTCGATGCGCGTTTCGCTGGCGAGGATGTCACCGGTGGCCGGGTCGGCCGTCACGTACAAGGACAGCGCTGGCACGGGCTTGCCGGCATCGAGCGAAAACGCCGCGATCACTTCGTCCGGCTGCATCGGGATCTTTTCGCCGGGCATGTACACGGTGGACATGCGGCCCCGCGCCAACAGGTCGAGCGGGCTGTCGCGGGTCACGCTCAGGGCCGGCGCGGCGATGTGGATGCCGACTCGCACGTTGCCGTCGGCCAGCGTTTCCACCGACAGGGCGTCGTCGATTTCGGTCGTGGTGACATCGTCGATGGAATACGCGTCGACCGTGGCCAGTGGCAATTCTGCGGCTACCGGCGGCACCGTCACAGGTGCAAAGGCCGTGCCTTTCGGAAAGTGTTCACCATGAAAACGGCGCTTGTGGATGGACAGGGCGCTGGGAAAGGCGCCCAGGTTCAGCAGCAGACGGTCCGGACGGATCTGGATCTGCGTGCAGGCCATGTCGAAGGCCTTCCACTCTTGCGTGTTCTTGTCCGGCTTGAACAGCAGGATGTCGGCCATGCGCGTCATGGCCTCGGGCAGGGTGCCCGCCTTCATTTCATCGGCCCAGGCCTGCTGCTGTTCGGCCTGGCGCTTCTTCTTTTCGACCGCGGCCAGCGCGGCGGCCAGAATGTCGGGCGGCGCCGGACGGAACTTGCCCTTGCCGCGCCGATGGAAATACACCGGCGCGCCATGCAGGCGGAACAACAGCGCGGCCTGTTCGACGGGGCCGGGCTTGTGGCCAAAATACTCTTCGGCCAGGGCCGGAACATCAAAGTCTTCTTTCGGCGCGCATTCCCACAGGAATTCCAGGTCGAGGTCGCCCGAGGCGGCCTCGGCTTCCTTGACCAGCGCGTCGGGCGATGGCTTGTCGAACCGCAGGATCACTGCGGTCTTCTTGATCTTGCTGCGTTTGCCGGAGGTGGCTTCGACCTGCAGGCTGGCGTCGGTTTCGCTCAGCAGGGTGGCTGCCTTGAAACCGCCGTCATCCTCGTATAAGACATGCATTGCTAACAATCCTGCTGCGCCAGCGGCGCGTTATTCGTCATTGGGGGCATGCGGATGCGGGGCATCGGCAAAGGCCAGCACTTCGGGCAGCCAGGTCGCAAAATCGGCGATGCCATGGTCGCTGCCTTCGATGATGCGTTGGCGGGCGCCGGCGTAGAAATCCCGCATTTCAGTCCAGTCGAGCACTTCATCGCCCGTGGCGGCCACCAGAAAGTAGCGGTCGGGGTCCGTGATGCGCGGGACTTCCATGGCCTTGAGTTCGTCGACATAGGCCGGCGTGAACACAAAGGGCTGGTTGTCATGATAAGAGGTGTGTTCGCCCACTTGGGTGGCCAGGTCCCGCGCGGCGTGGACCGCTGGGTTGAGCAACACGGCGCGGCACCCCAGGCGTTCGGCCAGCCAGGTGGCATAGTAGCCGCCCAAGGACGATCCGATGATGGTCAGGCCAGTCCGCGGGCGGTCCGGCGACTGCCGCACCCCGGCCCGCCGCTGCAGGTCGGCGGCCAGCGATTCCGCCAGTTCGACGGCAAGCCGGGGGCTGGCGGGCAGGACAGGGCAGGCCCATTCGTCGCTGCGCCCCTGGGCGGCCATGACCTGCGCCAGCAACCGCGCCTTGAAGGATTCGGGCGATGAACGGAACCCGTGCAGATACAGGATCATGGCGTGGGACCCTTGGCGGAAGACGCTGCATGGGGACCAGAACCCGCCGCCCCTGTCGCGTCCGCGGCGCCCACGGTCTGCGAGCCACCTTGCGCGAATCGCCCATCAAACCTTGACGCCAGCGCCGCCAGCAGCTTGTCATGCACGCCGCCAAAGCCGCCATTGCTCATGACCAGCACATGATCGCCCGGCGCGGCGTCCGCCGACACCGCCGCAACCAGCGCCTGCAGGTCGCTGAACACCTGCGCCTTGCTGCCCAGGGGCGCCAGGGCGTCCGCCGCCGACCAGCCCAGCGCCTGCTTGCCGTCGGTCGCGCCAAAGCAAAAGACACGGTCGGCCTGCTGCAGTGACGCGGGCAGTTGCGCTTTCATGGCGCCCAGTTTCATGGTGTTCGAGCGCGGTTCCAGCACGGCCAGGATGCGGCCGGCCGGCATGCGCCGGCGCAGCCCGGCCACGGTCGTCTCGATCGCAGTCGGGTGATGCGCGAAATCGTCATAGACACGAATGTCGGCCACCGTACCGCGCAGTTCCATGCGGCGTTTGACCCCCGCGAAACGGCTGAGCGCCGCGGTCGCGTCGGCAGGCGATACGCCCACGTGGTCAGCGGCAGCGATGGCCGCCAGCGCGTTCATCCGGTTGTGCGCGCCGCTCAATGCCCAGCGCACCGTGCCCACCGCGGATCCGCGCAGGGCCACGTCAAATGCCCCGTCATCCTGTTCGGCGCCAGCCTGCCAGTCGCCATCGGCGCCGAAGGCGACGGTGTCCGACCAGCAGCCTCGCGCCAGCACGCGATCGATCGCGGGGGTATGCGTCGGGGCGATGATCCGGCCGGACATGGGTACGGTCCGGACCAGATGATGGAATTGCGTTTCGATCGCCGCGAGATCCGGAAAGATGTCGGCGTGGTCGTATTCCAGGTTGTTCAGCACCACCGTTCGCGCGCGGTAATGCACGAACTTCGACCGCTTGTCGAAAAAGGCGGTGTCGTATTCATCCGCCTCGATCGCGAACACATTGCGGCCGGCGGCGGCGGGAGCGGGCGTGGTGCCCAGCCGCGCCGACATGCCAAAGTCCTGCGGCACGCCGCCCACCAGGAACGATGGCGCCAGTCCGGCTTGATCCAGGATCCACGCCAGCATGGCGGTGGTGGTGGTCTTGCCATGTGTCCCCGCGATGGCCAGCACGTGGCGGCCGGCCAGCACATGCTCGCCCAGCCATTGCGGGCCGGACGTGTACGGCAGGCCGGCGTCGAGAATGGCTTCCATCAGCGGGTTGCCACGGGTCACCACGTTGCCGATCACGAACAGGTCGGGCCGCAGCGCAAGCTGGTCGGCGCCGAAGCCTTCGATCAGGTCGATGCCCTGTTCGGTCAGCTGGGTGCTCATGGGCGGATAGACGCCCGCGTCGCAACCGGTCACCCGGTGGCCGGCCGCCCGGGCGATCAGCGCCAGGCCGCCCATGAAGGTGCCGCAGATGCCAAGGATGTGTAGGTGCATGTCCGGAAGTCCGCGCGGTGCGGCGCGTATCAGCTTAGGGAGGGGGATTGTAGAGCGTCTTGCGCCGCGAGCCCGCATGCGGGCAGGCCAAAACTGTCCATGCAGCGCCGCTGGACGGCGGTGGGGCGCGCGATGGGCCGGAGGGTAACAAGGCGCAAGACGTCCTGGCGGCGGCATGTTGGCGCGGCGTCCAGGAAGTATCATGAGAGGTCGCATTCTTGGAGCAATCATGACGCACCCCTTTTGCGCCAGGAAATCGCCGCGGCGGCGGCCCGCATGATCGCCGAAGACGGCCTGGACTACAGCACGGCCAAACGCAAGGCCATCAAGCAGCTGGTAGGCCCCGGCACCCTTGCCCGCGGCGACCTCCTGCCCGACAACGACGAGATCGAAACCGAAGTGCGCGAGTACCAGGCCTTGTACATGGGCGATACGCAGCCCATGCGGCTGGCTCGCCTGCGGCAGGTCGCGCTGTCGGTCATGGAACGGCTGGCCATCTTCCGTCCGTACTTGGTCGGGCCGGTCTGGACAGGCACGGCGGGCGAACATTCCGATATCTATCTGCAGTGTTTCGTCGACTCGTCCAAAGAGGTCGAGATCTACCTGATCAACCATAGCATCCAGTATGAAGTGGGCGAACGTCCAGACTTCCGTGGCGGCCGGAAGATGGTCGAAGCGCTGTACTTCATGTGGCAGGACGAGGGCGTGGTGCTGAGCATCTACGACAGCCATGCCTTGCGCGGCGCATTGCGCACCGGTGCCGACGGGCGTCCCGAACGCGCCAATGCCAAGGCGCTCGAACGGCTGATCAACGAAACCGCCGCATCCCCGGGAGACGACCAATGAATCGCCGACGCGCGCTGACCTTCGCTGGTGTTGGCGCCCTGGCCGCGGTAGCCGGTGGCACACTGGCCTGGCAACGCCTGGCCCCAGGCGCCGCGGGAGACAAAGCCGTCAACATCCTGTTTGCGCAGCGCCTGACTGCCCTGGATGGTTCGGAACAGGCTTTGTCCCAGTGGCAAGGCCGGCCCCTGGTAGTCAATTTTTGGGCAACGTGGTGCGCCCCCTGCGTCGACGAAATGCCAGAACTGGATGCGCTGCAGGCCGAACTGAAGGACTCGGCGCAATTCATTGGCATCGGCATCGATTCAGCCGCCAACATGAAGCGATTTGTTGAAAAAGTGGCGGTCCGCTACCCCTTGCTGGTCGCGGGCAATGTCGGAACGGAACTGGCACGCGAACTTGGCAATACCAGCGGTGGATTGCCTTTTACCGTGGTGATCGACGAAAAAGGCGCGCTTATCCATCAATACGCGGGGCGGATCCACGTGGATACTCTGCGTCGGGTCATACGGGATGCCTGACACGTCATCGCCAGGACGTTTCTGACCCACACAATCAAGATAAATCCGCATTTTGGTTACACTTGATGGACAATACAGGGTGAATCGCGTAAAAATCGCGCCCTTCTGACTCGCTTACAGGCACCATGGCCATACGCATCCTCGTCTTGCACGGCCCGAACCTGAACCTGCTCGGCACCCGTGAACCCGATATCTATGGGTCGACGACGATGGCCGATATCGATGCCCGCCTGGCAGCGCTTGCGCAGGCAAGCGGCGCCGTGACCGCCTCCTATCAAAGCAATCATGAAGGCGCGTTGATCGATCGCATTCAGGCTGCGCGGGAAGATGGGACCGACTTCATCGTCATCAACCCGGCGGCGTTCACGCATACCAGTGTCGGTATACGGGACGCGTTGGCAGCCGTGGGCCTTCCGTTCATCGAGGTCCATCTGTCGAACGTCCACAAACGGGAAGCGTTCAGGCATCACTCCTATTTCTCCGATCTGGCCGTGGGTGTGATTGCCGGGCTGGGTGCCGATGGCTACGAAGCGGCAGTGCGCTACGCACTGACGCACTAAAAGAATTTTGTTAGGGAACCATCCATGGATCTCCGAAAGCTGAAAACCTTGATCGACCTCGTTGCCGAGTCCGGTATTGCCGAACTGGAAATCACCGAGGGCGAGGGCAAGGTCCGTATCGTCAAGTTTGCGCAGGGTGGGCAGGTTGGCGTGATGTCCGGCGTGCAGCCTTACTCCGTCGCGCCGCAGGCTGCCCCGCCAGCTGCCGCCGCCGCGCCCGCGCCCGTCGCCGAAGCCGCACCGGTGGCGGCTCCGGCCCCAACGGGCCACGCCGTCAAGTCGCCCATGGTCGGCACCTTCTACCGCGCGCCCAACCCCGGCTCGCCGGTGTTTGTCGAAGTGGGCCAGACCGTCAAGGAAGGCGACCCGCTCTGCATCATCGAAGCCATGAAGCTGCTGAACGAGATCGAAGCCGACAAGTCGGGCGTGATCAAGGAAATCCTGGTCGAAAACGGCCAGCCGGTCGAATACGGCCAACCGCTGTTCATCATCGGCTGATTCCGGTCAGCCTCCCGCGCCGCATGACGCCTGGGGCGATGCGGCGCCGCAATGACGTATCTGTCGGGGCGCACGCGCCCGCGTGGCGCGGGTCGCCAGGACGCGGCCAGGCCGCGCGCCCCGACGTTTCCAGGACATCCGTTCATCATGTTTGAAAAGATCCTGATCGCCAATCGCGGGGAAATCGCCCTGCGTATCCAGCGCGCGTGCCGCGAGCTGGGCATCAAGACGGTGGTCGTCCATTCCGAGGCCGATCGCGAGGCCAAGTACGTGAAGCTGGCCGACGAATCGGTCTGCATCGGCCCCGCGCCATCGCGGGAAAGCTATCTGAACATGCCCGCGATCATTTCCGCGGCCGAAGTCACCGACGCCGAAGCGATCCACCCGGGCTACGGGTTCCTTTCCGAAAACGCCGACTTCGCGGAACGTGTTGAAAAGAGCGGCTTCGTGTTCATCGGTCCGAAGCCCGAAACGATCCGCCTGATGGGCGACAAGGTCAGCGCCAAGCAGGCCATGATTGCCGCCGGCGTGCCGGTCGTGCCAGGTTCCGAAGGCGCCTTGCCCGAAGACCCCAAGGAAATCATCCAGATCGCCCGCAAGGTCGGCTATCCCGTCATCATCAAGGCGGCAGGTGGCGGCGGCGGACGCGGGATGCGTGTGGTGCACACCGAGGCGGCTTTGTTGAACGCCGTGACGATGACCCGCTCCGAAGCGGGCGCCGCGTTCAACAACCCCGAGGTCTACATGGAAAAGTTCCTCGAGAACCCCCGCCATGTGGAAATCCAGGTCCTGTCCGACGGCCAGCGTGGCGCGGTGTGGCTGGGCGAGCGCGACTGCTCGATGCAGCGGCGTCACCAGAAAATCATCGAAGAAGCCCCGGCGCCGCACATCCCGCGCCGCCTGATCGACCGGATCGGCGATCGCTGCGCCGATGCCTGCCGCAAGATGGGCTATCGCGGCGCCGGCACGTTCGAATTCCTGTACGAAAACGGCGAGTTCTATTTCATCGAAATGAACACGCGGATCCAGGTGGAGCATCCGGTCACGGAAGCCATTACCGGTGTCGACCTCGTGCAGGAACAGATCTACATCGCCTGCGGCGAAAAGCTGCGCCTGCGTCAGCGCGACATCATCTTCCGTGGCCATGCCATCGAATGCCGGATCAACGCCGAAGATGCCTTCCGGTTCACGCCCAGCCCGGGCCGCATCCTGAACTGGCACGTGCCTGGCGGTCCCGGCATCCGTGTCGACTCGCATGTGTACGCGGGCTATTTCGTGCCGCCGAACTACGACTCGATGATCGCCAAGGTCATTTCGTACGGCGACACGCGCGAGCAGGCCCTTGCCCGCATGCGCATCGCGCTGTCCGAAATGGCGGTCGAAGGTATTTCCACCAACATCGCGCTGCACCGCGAACTGCTCCAGGATGCCCGCTTCATCGAAGGCGGCACGAACATCCATTACCTGGAACACCGTCTGTCGCAGCGTCCGGAATAAGATCGCCCCATGCGTGAACTCGTCTTCGATTGTCCCGAGCAACTGGCGGAAGCCCTGTCCGACGCGCTGCTCGACGCAGGCATCCTGTCGGTGTCCGTCGAAGACGCCGACTTTGGCACCGAAGCCGAGCAGCCGCTGTTTGGCGAGCCCGGGCTGGAGCCGACCACCCAGGCCTGGAGCCGGAACCGCGTCGTCGCGCTGCTGCCCGACGGCGAAGATCCGGCCCTGATGCTGGAATCGGCCTGCGCCGCCACGGGTATTGCCGAGGTGCCCGCGTGGTCGCTGCGGGACGTGCCCGATGCCGACTGGGTGCGCCTGACGCAATCGCAGTTCGACCCCATTTCGATCGACGACCGGATCTGGATCGTGCCCTCGTGGCATGAAGTACCCGAACTGGGTGATGCGATTTCGATCCGGCTGGACCCGGGCCTGGCCTTCGGCACGGGCAGCCATCCGACCACGCACCTGTGCCTGTCGTGGCTGGCGCGTCATCTGCAGGCTGGCCAGCGCGTGCTGGACTACGGATGCGGTTCGGGCATCCTGGCGATCGCCGCCCGCAAGTTGGGCGCGGGCGACACTGTCGGCATCGACATCGACCCGCAAGCAGTGCAATCCGCGCAAGACAACGCGTCGGCCAATGGCGTGGTGATCGAAGCCGGTCTGCCCGACATGCTGCCAGGCTGGCATGCCGATGTAGTCGTTGCCAACATCCTGTCCAATCCTTTGAAAGTGTTGGCGCCCATGTTGTGCGAACGGGTGGTCGAAGGCGGCCATCTGGTGCTGTCGGGCGTGCTGGAACGCCAGGCCGAGGAAGTGGCGGCCTTCTATGCGCCGTGGATCCAGCTCAGCGTCTGGCGCTCGCTCGATGGCTGGGTCTGCCTGCATGGGCAGCGCACCACCCTGGCCGGCTGAGCGCGACCATGGCGCTGGCGACTCGCTGCCCCAAGTGCGGCACCACGTTTCGTGTGGTGCGCGACCAGATCAAGCTGCGTGAAGGCTGGGTGCGTTGCGGCGTGTGCTCCACGCCGTTCGACAGCCATGCGTCGCTGATCGAGATCGACGTGCCGGCCTCCCCGGCGCCCGTGGAACCGCCGGTGGCGGCGCAAGCCCCGGTCGCTGCGCCGCATTCGGCCCAGCCCGCGCCGCCTGCGCCTGACCCGATCGAAGACCACCCGGCGGTGTTGCGCACGCGGGTGCCGCGCGCGCCGGTTCCGGTGGACGGCCACGCGGCGGCTGCCGGATCGGGACTGGCAGATGGCGAGACAGGGTTGGCTCGCGACGACGGGGCTGGCTTCGGCCCGGTGCCCGATCTGTATCCTGCTGCCGATGCGGCACGCCGTGCCGCGTTGCCGGTGGAGCCGCGGCCGACGGCGCCTGCGTTCATGCCTGCAGGTTCCGCGCCTGCCGGATCGACGGGGCCTGCTGCATCACGGGCGCCTGCTGCGTCACCGGCGCCTGCTGCATCCCGGGCGCCTGCTGCGTCACCGGAGCCTGCTGCACCACCGGCGCCTGCTGCGCCACCAGCACCTGCTGCACCACCGGCGCCTAGTGCACCATCGTTGCCCGTTGCACCGTCGTCGCCTGTTGCAGCACCGTCGCCCGTCGCACCGTCGTCGTCCCTCGCACCACCGTCGCCCGTGGCACCGCCGGGGCCTGGTGCACCATCGCCCGCACGTGGCCCCTTCGTCCCGAATTCGACCTTCCGCGCCGACACCGAGGCCGCGTCCGCTGCGCACTTGCGTGCTGCGCTCGAGCATGGCGCCGCTGCGTCGGGGCGCACCGAGCCGACCGTGTGGGCCGGCGAGTCGGGGGCCAGCGCACATACCGGTTTGAGA
The DNA here is from genome assembly GCF_048632615.1 of Pigmentiphaga litoralis. Lineage (GTDB taxonomy): Bacteria > Pseudomonadota > Gammaproteobacteria > Burkholderiales > Burkholderiaceae_B > Pigmentiphaga > Pigmentiphaga litoralis_B. Next base: position 2,163,142 of record NZ_CP184479.1, on the reverse strand, counting down.
GGCGCCGAGCCCTCGATGCGCGCCAACGAACCAACGTTCGATCCGCAGATTGCATCGCTGCGCGCCAACGAACCGTCGTTCGAACCACGCCCGGCTTCGCCACGGGGCAACGAACCGGCCTTCGAGCCACGCCCGGCATCGCCACGGGGTACCGAACCGGCCTTCGAGCCAGGCCCGGCATCGCCACGGGGTACCGAACCGTCGTTCGAACCACGCCCGGCTTCGCCACGGGGCAACGAACCGTCGTTCGAGTCACCTCCTGCATCGCCGCGAGCCAACAAGCCTTCTTTGGAGCCGCGTCCTGCGCCTTCCCGCAGGACCGACCCGTTGTTCGAGCGCGCCGATCCCTCGCCGCGTGGCGCCGAACCTTCCTTCTCCGATCCCTCGCCGCGTGGCACGGAACCTTCCTTCTCCAATCCCTCGCCGCGTGGCACGGAACCTTCTCTCGGCGATGCCGCGCCGCGCGCGACCGAACCCAGCTTCAGTACGCCACCGTTGTCTCGCAACGATCGTGAACCGCACTTCGTCATTGGCGATATGCGCGATGGCGCGCCCGACGACGATGCGGATGACGACCGTGCGCATGCCCCCGCAAGCGGCGCGTCCCCAGACGCAGCCCCCGACAGCCACCCTCCCTCGTCGCCCGGCTTCATGGCGACCCCTGACGACGCCGAGCCTTCGCCGTGGCGCTGGGTCTGGATCGTCCTGGCGACGCTGGCCGTGCTTGCCCTGTTGGGCCAGTCGATCTGGCTCTATCGCACCGAGCTGGCCACGTGGTTCCCGGCCATGCGGCCCGCGCTGGAAAAGGCCTGCGTGCAGTTGGACTGCACCGTCAGCTATCCGCGCGATCCGCGGCAACTGACCATCGAATCATCGGCGCTGGAAACCTGGTCGCCCGAGGCAGCGGCCGGCGCGGACGGCGCACCGGCGACCGGTGCCGCCGCGAACCCGTCCGACCCGGGCGCCATCGGCGCGTCGGCCACGCCGGCAGCCGTACCGTCAGCCACTCCTGGCGTGCGCCATCTTGCGCTGCGGGTGACCCTGCGCAATCGCGCGAAGCACCCGCAGCCGTGGCCCGCGCTGGAACTGTCGTTGACCGATTTTTCCGAAACCGTGGTGGCGCGGCGCGTGTTGCTGCCATCCACCTATCTGCCGCCGCAGCAACTGGCCGATCCGATCCCCGCGGGGCAAGAACGATCGCTGCGCATTCCGATCGACACCACGGAAGCGCGTGCCAGCGGCTATCGTGTTGCCGCCTTCTTTCCTTGAATTCCGCCAGGTCCCTATCCGCCATGCACAGCACCCAGACATCCCCGGTCATCATTTGCGGTTCGGTGGCTTTCGACACCATCATGGTCTTCGAAGGCAAGTTCCAGGACCACATCCTGCCTGATCAGGTGCATGCGCTAAGCGTGTCCTTTCTGGTGCCATCGATGCGCAAGGAATATGGCGGCTGTGCCGGCAACATCGCCTACAACATGCGCCTGTTGGGCGGGCACCCCGTGCCGGTGGCCACGGTCGGCCAGGACGCGGGCGACTACCTGGCGCGCATGCGGGAACAGGGCACCGACACGTCGTTCGTCAAGGTGATCCACGATACCTTCACGGCGCAATGCTTCATCACGACCGACCTGTCCGACAACCAGATCACGGCGTTCCACCCGGGCGCCATGGGCGATTCGGCCAGCAATGATCTGTCGGACGCGCAAGGCGTATGGGGCATCGTGGCGCCCGACGCCAAGGACGGCATGTTTGCGCATGGGCGCCGCCTGCACGCCCGGGGCATTCCGTTCATTTTCGACCTAGGCCAGGCCATGCCCTTGTTCAGTGGCGCCGACATCGAAGAGATGCTGACGATGGCGCAGGTCATCACGGTCAATGACTACGAAGCCACGGTGGTCGAGCAGCGCACGGGCCGGTCGATGGCTGACATTGCCAAGACCCTGCAGGCCGCGATCATCACGCGTGGCGAAAAGGGCTCGACCCTGCTGGCCGACGGCGCCGAAACGCATATTCCGGCCGTCAAGGCGACAGCCGTAGTCGACCCGACCGGTTGTGGGGACGCCTACCGCGCGGGCCTGCTGTACGGCCTGACGCTGGGTTGGAGCTGGGCCGATTGCTGCCGCGTCGCGAGCCTGATGGGATCGCTCAAGATCGCGGAGCGTGGTGCGCAGAACCACGTGGCTACACGCGAGCAGATCTCCGCCTTGCTGCAGCAGCACTACGGCCTGACGCTGCCCTGAGTTGTTATCGTTTGACACACCTTTCGGGGGGCGGCAGGCTGGACTGTGGCGATTTGGCCGAACCTAGCAGGTATAACTACGTCAAACAGACATGATTCGGTTTTGCCGGCGGCTGATCGCCGGTCACCTGCAGGGAAAAAATACTATGCAAGCCCAACGTGGTTCCAGTTTCCATAACGCGCCTCGCGCCCGCCTGACGGTGATGGCAGCTGCGCTGACCCTCGTCGCCTCGCTGGCAGGATGCGCGGCTGGCGGTGGGACGAGCGCAAGCAACTCGGGCGCGGTGTATGACCGCAACTCCACCCAGCGCGAGCAGATCGTCCGCTACGGCACGATCGAAGGGGTTCGCCCGGTCACGATCGATCGCGGCCAGAGCGGCGTGGGCACCGCGGGCGGCGCCATCGTGGGTGGCGTGGCCGGCAGTTCGATCGGCGGCGGTCGCGGTTCGATCATCACCAGTGTGCTTGGTGCGATTGCCGGCGGCCTGGCAGGCCAGGCCATTGAAGGCGGCGTGCAGAAGAAGCAGGGCCTGGAGCTGACCGTGCGCTTCGAAAGCGGCGAAATCCGTTCGATCGTGCAGGAAGCCGACGAGCAGTTCTACGTGGGCGACCGCGTGCGTGTGTTGAGTGGCAGCGGCGCATCGCGCGTGACGCATCGCTGATCGCTGAAGATCGTTCCGTCTGCGTCGATGACGGTCCGAGAAGGCTGACAGATGCCGCACAGCTGAAAGGCGCGACACCACCGACAGGTGCGATAGGCCGGAATCACGACAGCCACCTCATCGCGCCACGTCAATAAAAAGGAGACCATTGCGGTCTCCCTTTTGCATGTCAGCCGAGCCGACCCGAACGGCAATGCAGACCGGCTACATCCCCAGGAACGGCAATCCGATCCGCGCAATCACCATCAACGCAACCTGGGTCAGGATGAACAGCACGATAGGCGCCAGGTCCAGACCACCCAACGACGGCATGACGCGGCGGATGGGCGCCAGCAGCGGGTCCGTCAGCGCGATCAGCACCGGCATGGCGGGCGCGCTGGGGTTCACCCACGACATGATGACCATCAGCAAGGTGATCCACATCACCAGATTGACGGCCCACTTCAGGACCATCACGACCGCGATCCACAAGGCTTCAGGGAAGAATTCCAGCGGGCTGATGCCCGACACGGCTACCGTGGCCATGAGGAACACCACCGCGCACAGCCAGGCGGCGAATACGCAGGCCCAGTCGATGCCGCCACGGCTGCCAAGCACGCGGCGTAGCGGGATCACCAGCCAGTCCGTGAGCTTGAACACGGTTTGCGACACGGTGTTGAACGGCGGCATGCGCGCCATCTGCAGCCAGACGCGCAGCAGCAGCACCGCGCCGAACAGGGTGAAAATGATATTCAGGATAAAGCGGGCAATATCGCCCATGACGGTAGCTCCGGTAAACCCGCCGCAAATGGCGGACCATCAAGAGCGTCGATTGTCGCATGGAGTCGCCGGCCTTCGCATCCGACAGGTCAGCAAAATGTCAGCTTCGCAGGCAACCCACCCCGCAACCCACCCCGCAACCCACCCCCGCAACCCACCCCCGCACCCCACCCCGCACCCCGCCCTTTGATCACCCAATAAAAAAGCCCCACCCGGTAACTGCCCGGGTGGGGCTCGCATCGACGCGCCAATGGCACGCCGATCATTCGTTCACGGACGGCTGCCCGTGGGGAATGGCCAAGCGGCGGCTGCCGGATTGGCGGCGGTCTTTGCTGCGGGCGCTTCGGCTGCGGGCGCTGCTGCAACTTTCTTTGCCGCCGGTTTCTTGGCTGCGGGCTTCTTCGCAGGCGCCTTCGTGGCCGCCGGCTTCACAGGCGCCTTGGTGGCGGCTGCTTTCTTCGCTGGCGCCTTTTTAGCGGCGGGCGTCTTTTTGCCGCGGCTTTCTTCGCGGGGGCCTTGGCTGGCGCTTTCTTGGCCGCGACCTTCTTTACTGCGGTCTTCTTGGCTGCGGCTTTCTTTGCAGGTGCCTTGGTGGCTGCCGTTTTCTTCACGGCGGCTTTCTTGGCAGGCGCTTTCTTGGCCGGGGCCTTCTTTGCTGCGACTTTCTTTACAGCGGCTTTCTTGGCGGGCGCTTTTTTCGCCGGTGCCTTGGTGGCTGCTGTTTTCTTCACTGCGGCTTTCTTTGCCGCAGCTTTGGTCGCTGCACTCTTGGTAGCTGCAGTTTTCTTCACAGCGGCTTTTTTGGCCGGTGCCTTCGTCGCGGCGGCTTTCTTGGCCGCTACTTTCTTCGCCGGCGCCTTAGTGGCTGCCGGTTTTTTGCGGCCGTTTTCGCGGCCTTCTTGGCTGTCGCCATGGTCTGCTCCTTTACGAGACGTTCAGGGACCCAGAACACAAACCCGCTCGGACCATCCTGACGGGCTATTCATCGGCGCAAGCCCCGCTGCTGGATACGATCTCCAGTCAGCGCCACGGTTTGCGCTAATGAATCCGGCACACAGCCATTCGACATAACCCGCATCCGGTGCGGCTGATGTCGAATGGCCTGGCAAACGGTCTGTTTCCCGTATGCCGAATGGCGCCTTGTGTCCCGGCTGTGCCGCGGGCCGGTCGGCCTGCCGCGTCGAAGTCCGATGGTGCGCGGTGTGCGGGGGCAGGGTGCCTCTCCCGCTCGCGTCTGACGCATCGAGCTTCGCAGCTCGGGCGCACAAGGCGCCGTATCTGCAACGGCGCAACACGCGCCGTATTCATCAACGGCGCCTATCGCGCCGTTGTCGCAATCGTGCGATCAGTCCCAGTTCAGCGCACCGCCGGTCTGGTACTCGATCACTCGCGTTTCGAAGAAGTTGCGTTCCTTCTTCAGGTCGATCATTTCCGCCATCCACGGGAAGGGGTTTTCTTCCTGCGCAAACAACGGTTCGATCCCGATCTGCTGGCACCGGCGATTTGCGATGAAGCGCAAATACGACTTGAACATCGGTGCATTCAGACCCAACACGCCACGCGGCATCGTGTCTTCGGCGTAAGCGTATTCCAGATCGACGGCTTTGCGGAAGAGTGCACGGATTTCTTCACGAAATTCTGGTGTCCAAAGGTGAGGATTTTCCAGTTTGATCGTGTTGATGAGGTCGATGCCGAAGTTGCAGTGCATGGATTCATCGCGAAGGATGTACATGTACTGCTCGGCGGCGCCAGTCATCTTGTTCTGGCGGCCCAACGCAAGAATCTGCGTGAAGCCGACATAGAAGAACAACCCTTCCATCAGGCATGCGAAAACGATCAGCGACTTGAGCAGTGTCTGATCGGCTTCGGGCGTGCCGGTCTTGAAGTTGGGATCGGCGATCGCGTCGATGAACGGGATCAGGAACTGATCCTTGGCGCGGATGGACGGCACTTCGTTGTAGGCGTTGAAGATCTCGGATTCGTCGAGGTCCAGGCTTTCAACGATGTACTGATACGCGTGCGTGTGGATCGCTTCTTCAAACGCCTGGCGCAGCAGGAACTGGCGGCATTCCGGCGCCGTGATGTGGCGATAGGTGCCCAGCACGATGTTGTTCGCGGCCAGCGAGTCGGCCGTGACGAAGAAGCCCAGATTGCGTTTGACGATGCGGCGCTCGTCTTCGGTCAGCCCGGTGGGGTTCTTCCACAGCGCGATGTCGCGCGACATGTTGATTTCTTGCGGCATCCAATGGTTCGCGCACGTGGCCAGGTATTTTTCCCATGCCCACTTGTACTTGAACGGAACCAACTGATTGACGTCGGTTTCGCCATTGATGATGCGTTTGTCGGCCACGTTCACACGGTGGGCGGCAGGGGCCTCGGCGGCCGGGTTCGCAACGGCGGGCACGGCAAGCGCGCCATCGTCAAACGAACTGTCGACAGACCGGGGCGCCCCCGCGGCGGGGCGTGCGCCACGCGCGGGGGTAGGGGTTGCGACGTCTTCGTCCCAGGACAGCATGTCATTCACTCCAGATTCTTGTGTTGCGGTTTACTGGCAGGCTTCGCACTCTTCGAAGCCAGGATCGCCTGGCCGCATCGTGCATGCCGCGCCAAGTACCTCGGCCTCGGGCAGAGCGGGTTGACCCGATGCCGCAAGATTCGCCGTCGACGACGTGTTGGCCACGGCATTGAGCTCGCCGCCCCGGCCCGTCGACTTCTCGGCGCTGGTCGCGCCCATCGTGCGCAGGTAGTAGGTGGTCTTGAGACCCCGTTGCCATGCCAGTTTGTAGGTTTCGTCCAGCTTCTTGCCAGACGCGCCGGCCATGTAGATGTTCAGCGATTGCGACTGGTCGATCCACTTCTGGCGGCGGGATGCGCATTCCACCAGCCAGCTCGGTTCGACTTCGAATGCGGTGGCGTACAGCTGGCGCATTTCGGCCGGCACGCGGTCGATCTTGGCCAGGCTGCCGTCGAAATACTTCAGGTCGGCGACCATCACTTCGTCCCACAGTCCGAGCTTCTTCAGATCGCGGACCAGGTAATCGTTGACGATGGTGAATTCACCCGACAGGTTCGACTTCACGTACAGGTTCTGATAGGTCGGTTCGATGCACGCGGATACGCCAATGATATTGGAAATCGTGGCGGTGGGCGCAATGGCGACGCAGTTCGAATTGCGCATGCCATGGGCCTTGATGCGAGTGCGCAACGCATCCCAGTCCAGCGTCTGGCTGTCGTCGACGTCGACATACCCACCGCGTGCGTCACGCAGCAGTTGCACCGAGTCTTTCGGCAGGATGCCCTGATCCCACAGCGAACCCTTGAACGACTGGTAGGCGCCGCGTTCTTCGGCCAGACGGGTCGACGCCAGGTAGGCGTAATAGCAGACCGCTTCCATCGACGTGTCGGCGAAGCTGACGGCGTCTTGCGAGGCGTACGGCACCCGCATGATGTGCAGCGAGTCCTGGAAGCCCATGATGCCGAGCCCGACCGGACGATGACGCGCGTTCGAATTGCGGGCCTTGTCGACGGCGTAGTAGTTGATGTCGATCACGTTGTCGAGCATGCGCATCGCGATGTCGATGGTGCGCTTGAGCTTGTCGTGGTCGAGCGTGACCTTGCCATCGGCGCCGGTCGTCAGGTGGGCGACCAGGTTCACGGAACCCAGGTTGCACACGGCGATTTCAGAGTCGTTGGTGTTCAGCGTGATTTCGGTGCACAGGTTCGAGCTGTGGACGACGCCGACGTGCTGCTGCGGCGACCGGATGTTGCAAGGATCCTTGAACGTGATCCAGGGGTGGCCGGTTTCGAACAGCATCGACAGCATCTTGCGCCACAGCGTCAGCGCGGGCATCTTCTTGAACAGCTTCAGTTCGCCGGTCTGCGTCTTGTTTTCGTAGCCGATATACGCGGCTTCGAAGTCCTTGCCGACCAGATCGTGCAGGTCAGGCGTGTCCGACGGCGAAAACAGCGTCCAGTCCGCGCCTTCCATCACACGCTTCATGAACAGGTCGGGAATCCAGTTCGCGGTGTTCATGTCATGCGTGCGGCGGCGCTCGTCGCCCGTGTTCTTGCGCAGTTCCAGGAATTCTTCGATGTCCAGGTGCCACGTTTCCAGGTAGGTGCAGACCGCGCCCTTGCGCTTGCCGCCCTGGTTGACCGCAACCGCCGTGTCGTTCACCACCTTCAGGAACGGGACCACGCCCTGGCTTTCGCCGTTGGTGCCCTTGATGTGGCTGCGCAGCGCACGGACCGGGGTCCAGTCATTGCCCAGGCCACCGGCATACTTGGCCAGCAGCGCGTTTTCCTTGATGGCGTCGTAGATGCCTTCCAGGTTGTCGGCCACCGTGGTCAGGTAGCACGACGACAGTTGCGAGTGCAGCGTGCCCGAGTTGAACAGGGTCGGGGTCGAGCTCATGAAGTCGAACGACGACAGGATGTTGTAGAACTCGATGGCGCGGGCCTCGCGGTCCTTTTCAGCAATCGCCAGGCCCATCGCGACGCGCATGAAGAAGGCCTGCGGCAGTTCCAGGCGCTTGCCTTCGATGTGCAGGAAATAGCGGTCGTACAGGGTCTGCAGGCCCAGGTAGGTGAACTGCAGGTCGCGCTTGTCGTCCAGCGCCTTGCCGATGCGGTCCAGGTCGAACTTGGCCAGTTCCGGATTCAGCAGGCCGCCTTCGATGCCGCGGGCAATGAAGGTCGGGAAGTATTCGGCATAGCGCTCGGCCATGGCCGACTGCTCGACTTCCTCACCCAACACTTCCTTGCGGATCGTGTGCAGCAGCAGACGCGCGGTCACGGTGCTGTACGCCGGGTCCTTTTCGAGCTGCGACCGGGCCGCCAGGATGGCCGACTTGAAGATTTCGTCGACGGGCACGCCGTCATACAGGTTCTTGACCGTTTCCTTGAAGATGCCGTCGACCGACACGAACTCGGTCAGGCCGACGCACGCGGCTTCGATCACCGAATGCAGATGGGCCGGGTCCAGCGGCACGCGGCGGCCGTTGTCGGTCACGTGCAGGGTGGGCTGGCTGGCGTCGGTGTGCATCAGGGCGCGCTGCTGGGCGCGCTTTTCGCGGTACAGCACATAGGCGCGGGCCACGTCGTGTTCACCCGAGCGCATCAGCGCGAGTTCGACCTGGTCCTGGATGTCTTCGATATGCACGGTGCCGCCGCTGGGCTGGCGGCGCACAAGGGCATTCACCACCTGGCCGGTCAGCTGCTCGACCAGCTCGCGCACGCGCGCGGAAGCTGCGCCCTGGCCGCCATTGACGGCGAGGAAGGCTTTGGTGAGCGCGACGGAAATCTTGCCGGGTTCGAAACTGACCACGCTGCCGTTACGACGGATGATCTTGTGATCGTTGTAGACCGCCCTGGACTCGGCAGCCGGGGTGGCTGGCTTGGTGGCGGGCGGCACGGCGACCGGTTGGGCCGATGGCGTGGAAAGTTGCATGGTGGCTCCTCGAAGACTGTGAGCAGGGATGGACGATGCTCAAGATCGGGTTATGAGATAAGGCTGGACAGGTACTGACGCCGTGGTCGAAGGCTTGTAGTAAAGCGAAAGGCCCAACCGCCGCGCGGTAAGGCCTTTCCGACAAACGGGTCGACTGACTGGTAAACGAGCTACTGCGCAAGCTACTGCGCTAACCTACGAAATTCGGCCTGGAAACACTATATGCAGTGGTGTCTCGAAGCGATTGCACTAAGTGTAGTGGTGCGCGGGCGCTTGATCAAGCTGCCCAAACCGTGTTAACGGGGGCAAGAAGCGGCTTGCGGCTACGCAAAATGACGCTGGAATCTCCGCCAAACGCATGAACTGCGCCGCTTTGCGGCGCACATCGGTCATTGGCAAGGGATTCCAGCCACAATCGGCTGAAGACGCCCGTTCTGCAACGATCCGGACCGGCCGAAAAATATTTTCAACCCGGTAATTGCCGCAGCGCCCAACCGGCTTCTGTTGCAAATCGGGACCAGTCGAAACAGGGCCCGGGATCGGTCTTGCGCCCCGGAGCGATATGTTCATGCCCTCGCACGGCCCTCAGCGGGTAGCGGGTGCGCAGCGCCGGCGTCAGCCAGGCCAGCGACCGGTATTGCGCGGCGGTAAAGGGCAGGGTGTCGGTGCCTTCGAGTTCGATGCCGATCGAAAAGTCATTGCACCGGTCGCGTCCGCGAAACGACGACACCCCCGCATGCCAGGCGCGCCGGTCGGTGCTCACGAACTGCACGATCACGCCGTCCCGGCCGATCACGAAGTGCGCCGATACCCGCAGCGGCCGCAACCGGTCGAACCAGGGGTGCGCAGTGTAATCCAAAGTGTTGGTGAACAGCCCGCTCACGTAGGGCCCGCCGAATTGGCCCGGGGGCAGGCTGATGTTGTGCAGCACCAGCAGCGACACCTGCGTGCCCGGCGGACGGGCGTCGCTGTTGGGAGACGGCGCGTGGCGCACGGCCGGATGGATGATCCACCCGTGGCGATCCAGGAAAGCCGGGGCCGCGACGACCGGCCCCAAAGGGTCGGATTGGGACAGGGGCACAGCGGCATCGGCCTGCGCCAACAGGCCGCCCGCGGCGGGCTGCGTCATGGCGGCGCCCAATCAGGTCTTCGGGCCGCGCAGCGAATGCGCAAGCCCGCAGTAGTTATAGCCCTTGCGCCGCACGGCTTCGTCGGTCGGCAGCTGGATGCCGCAGTGGGCGCAGCGCACCATCAATTCGCTGCCAGGGCTGTCTTTGGCCCCGGGCCGAGCGCCTGGCGGGTAGCGATGGCGCGATGACGGCGTGGGCGGTGCGCCCCGGGTAGCCTTTTGCGCCAGCAGCCGCGCGACCACCAGCGCCACCAGAATGATCACGATCCAGAACAGAAGCTTGCTCATAGCAGGTCAAAGAAAGGGAATACCGTCAGCTTAGCGGTGAAGAATGACTTCCAGCACGAAACGGCTGCCGGTATACGCTAGAAGCAACAGGGCAAAGCCGGTCAGGGTCCAGCGCAGCGCGATACGGCCGCGCCACCCCCAGACCTGCCGCCCCAGCAGCAGCAGGCCGAAGGTCAGCCATGACAGCAGGGTAAAGACGGTCTTGTGGTCGAAAGGCAGCGGTTTGCCCGACAGCGCTTCCGAAATGATGATGCCGGTCATGACCGCCAGGGTCAGCAGCACGAAACCTACCCAGATCAAACGGAACAGCAGGCGTTCCAGCATCAGCAACGGCGGCATGGCGTCGAACAGCCGCGCCAGCACCTGGCCCGTGCGGGAGGCGGGCACGGCGGCGTCGGTCGACAGTTCATGCAGCCGGCGGTCGGCCGACGCCATCAGCAAGGCATGCAGCGCGGCGATCGTGATCATGGCGTAGGCCGATAGCGAAATGGCCAGGTGCACCCGCAGCCAGCCGCTGTCGGCATGTGCGATCACCCGGCCATCGGGAAACAGCAGCACCAGCAGGGTGGCGATGGCGCCGATCGGCATCAACCACAGGCGCAAGCCGTCGATCGCGATCCACAGGCTTTCGCCCCAGAACACGACCAGCCCCATCCACAAGGCCGCCGACACGCCCAGCGCAAAGCCCAGGCGCAGGTCGCCATCCCCCAGCATGCCCTGCTGCACCGCAATCCCATGGACGAGCAGCACCAGGGCAAGGCCGATACGTTCGGACCTGCCCGCCCGGGCTTCGGGGTGCGAGGAAACGGCGCGCCAGGCGGCTACCGCCAAAACGGCGTAACCGGCCGCGGCCAGTGCGTGCAATACAATTCCCATATCCATATGGAAGTGTAAGCGAACCCAGTCATGCTTGATAACCTTACCAACCGCCTGTCGCGCGTCGTCAAGACGCTGCGCGGCGAAGCCCGACTGACCGAGGCCAATACGCAGGACATGCTGCGCGAAGTGCGCCTGGCGCTGCTCGAGGCCGACGTCTCGCTGCCGGTCGTGCGCGAATTCGTGTCGCGCGTCAAAGAAAAGGCGTTGGGCGAGGAAGTCGCCAACAGCCTGACGCCGGGCCAGGCCCTGGTGGGCGTGGTCCACAAGGAACTGACGTCCCTGATGGGCGGCGACCTGGGCCCGCATGCCAGCGAACTGTCGCTGGCGCAGCAGCCCCCCGCCATCATCCTGATGGCCGGCTTGCAGGGCTCGGGCAAGACCACCACCACCGGCAAGCTGGCCCGCTGGCTGGCCGAAGGCGGCCACAGCCAGAACGGCCACAAGTCAGGCAAGAAGAAAGTGCTGGTGGTCAGCGCCGACGTGTACCGTCCGGCCGCTATCGAACAGCTGAAGACCGTCGCGGGTCAGGCAGGCGTTGACTTCATGCCGTCGTCGGCCGACCAGAAACCCGAAGACATCGCCCGCAACGCGCTGGATTTCGCCAAACGCCATCACCACGACGTGCTCATCGTCGACACGGCCGGCCGTCTGGGCATTGATGAAGCCATGATGCAGGAAATCCGTGCGCTGCACGCCCTGCTCAAGCCGATCGAAACGCTGTTCGTGGTCGACGCCATGCTGGGTCAGGACGCGGTCAACGTCGCCAAGGCCTTCAACGAAGCGCTGCCATTGACCGGCGTCGTGCTGACCAAGCTGGACGGCGATGCGCGCGGCGGCGCGGCGCTGTCGGTGCGTCACGTCACGGGCAAGCCGCTCAAGTTCGTGGGCGTATCCGAAAAGCTGGCCGGCCTGGAACCGTTCCATCCGGAACGGATGGCGCAGCGCGTGCTGGGCATGGGCGACATCCTGTCGCTGGTCGAAGAGGCGCAAAAGGCCATCAACGTCGACGAGGCGCAAAAGCTCGCCGCCAAGATGAAGGCCGGCGACAAGTTCGACCTGAACGACTTCCGCGCCCAGATCGCGCAAATGAAGAACATGGGCGACATGGGTTCGCTGCTGGAAAAGCTCCCGGCGCAGTTTTCGCAGGCGGCGTCGCAGGTCGACAGCAAGCAGGCCTCGCGTCAGATCCGCCGCATGGAAGGCATCCTGAATTCCATGACGGAAATGGAACGGGCCAAGCCGGAACTGCTCAAGGCCTCGCGCAAGCGGCGCATTGCGGCGGGATCAGGCGTGCCGGTCCAGGAAATCAACCGCATGCTGTCGCAGTTCGAACAGATGCAGTCGATGATGAAGCAAATGAAGAAGGGCGGCATGGCCAAGATGATGCGGGCCATGGGCGGCATGAAGGCATTGAAGGGCATGAAGGGCCTGCCCGGCATGAAGTAATGCGGAAGGGGCGGCGTGACACCCCTGCGGCCGCGCGGCTGGAGCGCTCGTGAATAAGCCGCGCCGCATCTTCGATCAGGAGGCACGATGAAGCGAACCACGCAGCAACGCGTTCCCGACGCGCGGATGACCCGCGCCGATTTCTTGCGACTCGGCGTGGCCAGTGCGGGCGCGGCCGTGGCAGGCTCCCTGGGTCTGACCCCCGGCACGGCTCGCGCGTCGGCCGCTTCCGATGCCGCCGCCCGCGCATTGAACGCCGCCACCGCGGTGCAGTCCGGCCGCGTCGATCCGCCTCCGCTGGCCAAGACGCCGTCGGTGGGCGCCAATCCGGCGTCTGGCGCCACGTCGTCGCCGCCGCCTTCACCGGATCAGGCGGCTGCCCAGTCGGCCGATGCGGCCGGTACGGCAGCCGCCTCGGGCCAGATGCATCGCCGCCGTATTCCTTCCAGCGGCGAAACCTTGCCGGTCATCGGCGTGGGCACCTGGCGCACGTTTGACGTGGGCGACCGGCCGCAAGACCGCGCGCCATTGGCCGAAGTGCTCCAGGTGCTGTTCGATGCCGGCGGTACGGTCATCGACAGCTCGCCCATGTATGGCGCGTCCGAAAAGGTGACGGGCGACGTGCTCGCCCTCATGGACGGCTTCACGAACGAGGCGCACGGCCGTGCCTTCCTGGCCACGAAGGTGTGGACGCAGGGCCGCGACGCCGGCATCGCGCAGATGCGTGAATCCATGCGCCTGCTGCGCGACGACAAGCTCGAACTCATGCAGATCCACAACCTGGTGGACTGGAAGACGCATTTGCCGACGCTGCGAGCGTGGAAAGACGAAGGACGCATCCGCTATCTGGGAGTGACCCACTACACGGCCAGCGCGCACGCCCAGCTCGAAGCCGTCCTGAAGTCTGAAAAGCTCGACTTCGTGCAGCTGAACTATGCGCTGGATGATCGCGCGGCCGCGCAGCGCCTGCTGCCGCTGGCGGCGGACCGTGGCGTGGCCGTGATCGTGAACCAGCCGTTCGGCGGCGGGGGCCTGTTGCGATCGCTGGGCGGCCAGGCCCTGCCGTCGTGGGCGGGCGAGATCGGCTGTACATCGTGGGCGCAGCTGCTGCTGAAGTTCGTGTTGGCGCACCCGGCCATCACGTGCGCCATTCCGGGCACGGGCAAGCCGCAGCACATGCGTGACAACGTGCAGGCCGGCGTCGGGCCGTATCCGGACATCGACATGCAGGCGCGAATGATCGCGTTGCTGGGAAAGTAGAAAAGATAGGCGTTCGGAATCAGCACCCGGCGGGATCCCGCGCAACAGGCCGCGCGTACGAAGTTCCGCCCGGGGATCCTCGATAAAAAGGGAGACGCCGTGAAGCGTCTCCCTTTCTTATTACGTCGAGTGGAACGAATTTACCGTTCCGGTCGCGCCACTTACACCGCGCCAGCCAGCTTCGCCAGCGTCTCTTCCAGCCCGCGCGCGACTTCGACCTTGGTCGATGCGCTGTCGCGGCGGCCCTGAAGTTCGATCACGCCATCTTTCAGGCTGCGATCGCCCACGGTCACGCGCACCGGCACGCCGATCAGTTCCCAGTCGGCAAACATGACGCCGGGCCGCTCGTCACGGTCATCCAGCAGCACGTCCACGCCCTGCGCCTGCAATTGCTCGTACAGGCGGGTGGCCTCGTCGCGCACGGCTTCGCTCTTGCCCCAGCCCACCGGGCAGATCACGACTTCGAACGGCGCCAGCGCGCGGGGCCACATGATGCCCTTGGCGTCGTGGTTCTGTTCGATGGCGGCGCCCAGCAGCCGGGTCACGCCAATGCCGTAGCAGCCCATTTCGAGCAGGGCCGGCTTGCCGGTCTCGTCCAGGTAGGTCGCCTTCAAGGCCGCCGAATACTTGGTGCCCAGGTAGAACACGTGACCCACTTCAATGCCGCGCTGGATGGCAAGCGTGCCATTGCCGTCGGGCGACGGATCGCCCGCCACCACGTTGCGCAGGTCGGCCACCAGGGTCGGCTCGGGCAGGTCGCGGCCCCAGTTGGCGCCGATGTAGTGGAAGTCGGCTTCGTTCGCGCCACACACGAAATCGTTCATATTCGCCACGGTGCGATCCACGATCGTACGAATGGGCCTGGCCGTGCCGATGGGGCCGATAAAGCCCGGGCGGCAGCCGAAGTGCGCCACGATTTCGTCATCGGTCGCAAACCGGAAGCCGCGCTTCAGGCCGTCGATCTTGCCGGCCTTGATTTCGTTGAGGTCGTGATCGGCACGCAGCAGCAGGGCCCAGATCTCGGCCGGCTGCCCGGCCGTTTCGGGCTCGACCGCGATCGCCAGGGTCTTGACCTGTTGCGACAGGGGCAGCTTGAGCATCTCGGCCACGGCTTCGCACTTGCCTGCGCCCGGCGTCGACACCTTGGTCAGCGGCTGGACGGCGGCGGCACGCTCGGCAATCAAGCAGGGCGCTTCGGCCAGCTCGATATTGGCGGCGTATTGGGTATCGGGGTTGTAGACCAGCAGGTCTTCGCCGGTATCGGCAATCACCTGGAATTCATGGCTGCGCGAACCGCCGATCGAACCGGTGTCGGCCGCCACCGCGCGGAACGTCAGGCCCATGCGTTCGAAAATCCGCATGTACGCGGCGTACATCACGTCGTAGCTCTTTTGCGCCGACGCTTCATCACGATCGAACGAATACGCGTCCTTCATGGTGAATTCGCGGCCGCGCATCACGCCAAAGCGCGGGCGGCGTTCGTCGCGGAACTTGGTCTGGATATGGAAGAAATTCTTGGGCAGCTGGCGCCAGCTGTGGATCTCGTTGCGCGCGATGTCGGTGATGACTTCTTCCGACGTCGGCTGCAGCACGAAATCGCGGCCATGCCGGTCCTTGATGCGCAGCAATTCCGGGCCGTAGAGTTCCCAGCGGCCGGTTTCCTGCCAGAGCTCGGCCGGCTGCACCAGAGGCATCAGCAATTCGAGCGCGCCGGCGCGCTGCATTTCGTCGCGGATGATGCCTTCGACCTTGCGGATCACACGCAGGCCCAGGGGCATGTAGTTGTAGATGCCGCCCGCCAACTTGCGGATCATGCCTGCGCGGGTCATCAATTGATGACTGGCGATTTCGGCTTCGGCCGGCGCTTCCTTGAGCGTGCTGATATGGAACTGCGATGCGCGCATTGCGTTGCTCACGAGAGTAAATGTGGGTTCGGCCCCCTCGGGCCTATAATCGACTCAATTGTATGAGAATCGCTGGGGTGGCTCATGCTTGACCGCGAAGGTTACCGTCCCAACGTCGGCATCATCCTCGTGAATCAACGTAACGAGGTCTTTTGGGGCAAGCGAATCAACGAACACTCCTGGCAGTTTCCGCAGGGGGCATCAAGCACGGCGAAAGCCCTGCGCAAGCCATGTTCCGCGAGCTCTATGAAGAAGTGGGCTTGAAGCCCGAGCATGTCCGTATCTTGGGAAGAACGCGAGACTGGTTACGCTATAACGTGCCCGATCATTTCGTCAGACGCGAATGGAGAGGGCACTACAAGGGACAAAAACAGATCTGGTTCCTGCTGCGAATGCTGGGCCGGGACTGTGATGTCTGCCTGCGCGCGTCCACGCATCCGGAATTCGATGCGTGGCGCTGGAGCGATTACTGGGTCCCCTTGGACGCCGTGATCGAATTCAAGCGCGATGTGTACACGCTGGCGCTGAACGAGCTGTCGCTGGTGCTGTTTCGCCGCAGCCACGAAACGCGCTACCTGCGTCAGCACGTCGGCACGCATCGCCGCACGCAAACCGAAGAACAACCGTCGCTGAAGAGCGGCGCGCCGGAAATCGAATGATGCTTTTGACTGCTGGGACACCTGCGCCTGCTTCGGCGGCCGCCCGCGACGGGGCGGCCGCCGCGTCGTCTGATGCCTTGCCTGATCGCGCCCACGGACGTTCCTGGATGCGCCGCGCCGCCCAGGCGGGGTGGCCCTGGGTCTCGTGGCCGGGCTGGCGGCATGCGGCGCGCCGCGGCCGCCGGGCACCTACCTGCTCGACGATCTGGACGAAGACAAGATGCTGCCCGATGCGGGCTGGGAAGAACTGAAGACCCAGTTGCCGCCCGTGCCGACCAAGGCTGACCTTCTGCCGATCGAACCGATGTCCGTGCGGCAGAACCGCACCTTCGATTTCGGGATCGACCCGCGGTCGGTGGGCATCGCGCCTGGCGGCATCGTTCGTTATACGCTGTACCAGGTCAGCGATCGGGGCGCCGAAACGGCAAGCTACGAGTCGATCCGCTGCCGCAGCAAGGAATGGCGGCCGGTCGCCACGTTGCGCAAGGGCACGGGCTGGGAACGGCCGTACCGGGAAGACTGGCGGCTGATCGATACCGACACGGTGCAACAGGTGCTGCGCAACGGGGTGTTCTGCACCGGCGGTGGCCCGGCTGCGTTGCGGCCGCAGGATCTGGTCTACCGTTTGCGGAACTGGACGCGCTACGCGGATTCGACGGCGCCTGAATTGTTTCGCTGACGGGTCCTGCTTACCGAACCACCAGGTTGTCGCGATGCATCAGTTCAGGCGCTTCCATGCTGCCCAGGATCGCGGCGATCTGACTGGACGCCTTGCGCATGATGCGCCGCGTGTCGCTGGCTGAATAATTGATCAGCCCCCGGGCCAGTTCCTGACCCGTTGCGTCGATGCACGCCACCACATCCCCCGCTCGAAATCACCTTCCACGGCTGTGACGCCAATCGGCAGCAGGCTCTTGCCGTCGCGCGTCAGCGCCTTGGCGGCGCCTTCGTCCAGCGTGATCCGCCCGCGCAATTGCAGATGATCCGCCAGCCACTGCTTGCGCGCCGACAGCATGGGGACGGACGCACGCAGTTCGGTGCCGATGCATTCGCCGCCAGCAAGGCGTTCCAGGATGTTGGGCTCGCGACCCGACGCAATCACCGTGTGCGCGCCGCTGCCGGCCGCGCGTTTGGCGGCCAGAATCTTGGTCAGCATGCCGCCGCGGCCGAGGCTGCTGCCCGCGCCGCCAGCCATCAGTTCCAGCGCCGGGTCGCCGGCGTTGGCCAGCGAGATGAAGCGGGCGTCGGGCTGCTTGCGGGGGTCGGCCGAGTACAGCCCCGCCTGATCCGTCAGGATCACGAGCGCATCGGCCTCGATCAGGTTGGTCACGAGCGATCCGAGCGTATCGTTGTCGCCGAACTTGATCTCGTCGGTCACGACCGTGTCGTTTTCGTTGATGATGGGCACGACGCCCAGGCGCAGCAGCGTGAACAGCGTCGACCGCGCGTTCAGGTAGCGGCGGCGGTCCGACAGGTCGTCATGGGTCAGCAGGATCTGCGCGGTATGGATGCCATGTTGCGCAAAGCTGGTTTCATAGGCCTGCGCCAGGCCCATCTGCCCCACAGCGGCGGCAGCCTGCAATTCGGGGATGTGGGTAGGGCGTTTGTCCCAACCCAGGCGCAGCATGCCTTCGGCAATCGCGCCGCTCGACACCAGCACCACATCCTTGCCCATCGCGCGCAGCCGCGCGATCTGCGCCGACCACCGGGCCAAGGCCTGGCGATCCAGGCCGCGACCCTCGTCGGTCACAAGGGAAGAGCCCACCTTTACTACCAGGCGCTTGGCCTCGGCGATCACTGAAGTCGATGTCATCGGGAAGGACCTGACGATTTAACGGAAGCGGGGGTCGTCGCTGCGCTTGACGAAGGCTTCGCCGTCCTGGTCGTCCTGGTCTTCGTCGCGAATGGCGGCGTTGCCATGCGCGCCGCGGCCGGAGTGGGTGTCCGACCCGGGGTAGTCACCGGCATCCACACCCGCCTGCGCCGCCGACATGGCCGCGTCATGTTCCGCTTTGGCGGACGCTGCCGATCGGCTGTCGGCAAAACGCGAGTCCTGGTCAAAAGCCTGTTCGGCCAGGCGTTGCTCATCCAGCCAGTTCTGCAACGCCCACACCAGTTCCTGGGTGCCGGCCCCGCTCAGGGCCGAGATTCCGAATACCGGACCATCCCAGCCCAGTTCGTAGCAGAAGGCTTCCTGCAGGCCCTTGGGGTCATCGACCATGTCCAGCTTGTTCAGGATCAGCCAGCGCGGCTTGTTATAAAGCTCTTCGTCGTACCGGCGCAGTTCTTCGACGATCGCGCGCGCTTCGTGCACCGGGTCGACCGACGCGTCCAGCGGGGCCACGTCCACCAGGTGCAGCAGCACGCGGGTGCGCGACAAGTGACGCAGGAACTGGTGACCCAGCCCCGCGCCGTCGGATGCGCCTTCGATCAACCCGGGAATATCGGCAATCACGAAGCTGCGATCGGTATCGGTCCGGACCACGCCCAGGTTCGGATGCAAGGTGGTGAAGGGATAATCGGCCACCTTGGGCCGCGCGTTCGACACCTTGCGGATCAGGGTGGACTTGCCGGCGTTCGGCATGCCCAGCAGGCCCACGTCGGCCAGCACCTTCAATTCCAGCTTGAGCTTGCGCTGACCGCCTTCGGCGCCAAACGTGAACTGGCGCGGCGCGCGGTTCGTGCTCGACTTGAAGTGCAGGTTGCCCAGTCCGCCAGCGCCACCTGCCGCCAGCACCACGCGCTGCCCATGGGTCGACAGGTCGAACAGGAATTCACCGGTGTCCGCGTCATGCACGATCGTGCCGACGGGCATCCGCAGGGTAATGTCCTTGCCGCCCGCGCCGTACCGGTCGGACCCGCTGCCCTGTTCGCCGTTCTGGGCGCGGTGCAGCCGGGCGTACCGGTAATCGATCAGGGTGTTGATGTTGCGGTCGGCGATCGCGTAGATCGTGCCGCCGCGGCCGCCGTCGCCGCCATCGGGGCCGCCGAAGGGGATGAATTTTTCGCGGCGAAAGCTCGCCACGCCGTTGCCGCCCTTGCCGGCAATGACTTCGATGGTGGCTTCGTCGACGAATTTCATGATCTGTACCGCATAGAAGAGCCGCCGCTGTGAATCAACGGCAAAACAGCGTCACGCAATCCGACGCTGGAAAGGGGGAGTGCAACAACAGAGGCTGCAACAACAGGGACTGCAACAACAGGGACTGCAAAAGACAAAGGTCCTGCCACGCGAGCGACAGGACCCATTGTGCACGACCTAGGCGCCGCACCACGTGGCAGGCGCGAAGGCCCGCCGCGCAGGGCTGACGTCTATCAGGCGGGAACGATCGAGACGACCTGCTTGCGCAGGGCGCCCTTGAACGAGAACGTCACACGGCCTTCGCTCAGCGCGAACAGGGTGTGGTCCTTGCCCATGCCAACGTTCACGCCAGCGTGGAAACGCGTACCGCGCTGACGCACGATGATCGAACCCGCCGAGATGACTTGACCGCCGTAGGCTTTGACGCCCAGGCGCTTTGATTCTGAGTCGCGGCCGTTCCGTGTCGAACCGCCGCCCTTTTTCTGTGCCATTTTGAACTCCTACTACTCTTAAGATTCTTGCCCGCTACACCGGCAAACCGCGCAACATCAAGCCAATTTAGGCGGTGATGGTGCCGATCTGGATTTCGGTGTAGTTCTGACGGTGGCCCTGGCGCTTCTGGTAGTGCTTGCGCCGACGCATCTTGAAAATGCGGACCTTGTCATGACGACCGTGTGCAAGAATCGTTGCCGTAACGACCGCGGTGGTCAGGAGGGGAGCGCCGATCACGATCTGATCGCCTTCACCCACTGCCAGTACCTGGTCCAGCGTGATTTCTTGCCCAATGTCTGCCGGTATCTGTTCTATCTTCAATTTTTCACCAGCGGCAACGCGATACTGCTTGCCACCGGTTTTTATGACCGCGTACATGGGATAACCTCTAGCTTCTTTCTTGGGTTGTTTGCAAAGCCGCGGCGGACAACGTCCGGCAGCAATGCGCAGGGTAATGCTTGTCGTGCTGTGCTTGTACTGCTGCACTGGTACTGCTGCACCTGTACGGCTGTACTTTTCAATCAGCTGACGCGAAATCCGCCGGAATGCATTCCAAGGGGATTGCGGGCAGGATTTCATCATGCGCCGGCTGATACGGCGGTTAGCATCGGCGGTTAACATCATGCGCCGCTGATACGGCGTCAACTTCGCCGTCTGTCCTTCGCCGTCTGTCCGTCCGCATTCAATACTTCGAACGCGCACGTATTCATCCTTTTGACAGGGTGAACATGCGACTATAGCAAGACTTGTTTCACGGCGTCAACCTGAGCCGTGGCGGGCGCGCAGCACCGTATAATCCGGGAACGCGCGCCGGGGTTTCCCCGATGCGCCGACTGACTGCGGGGCAACCTGCAGCTCTGCCGCCGACCGGGGTTCTCGGTCATTGATCACTGTCCTGGCCGCCGGTTGTGCACTCGACCTTCGGCAGCCAGTTTGCCGCCCGGATTCCCCTTGAGCCTGCCTACGCTGTTTGCCCCGATCGCCGACGACATGAAAGCTGTCGATGCCGTGATCCGCGCGCGTCTCGACTCCGATGTGCCGCTCATCCGCACCATTGCCGATTACATCATCGGCGCGGGCGGCAAGCGGATGCGGCCTGCATTGTTATTGTTGATCGCGCGCTCTCTCAATTACCAGGGCACCAACCATCACTTGATGGCGGCGGTGGTCGAATTCATCCATACGGCCACTCTGCTGCACGACGACGTCGTCGACGAATCCAGCCTGCGCCGCGGCCGTCCCACCGCCAATGCGGTGTTCGGCAATGCCGCCAGCGTGCTGGTGGGCGACTTCCTGCACTCCCGCTCGTTCCAGATGATGGTCGAAACCGGATCCGTGCGGGTCATGCAGATCCTTGCCGACGCCACCAATGTGATCGCCGAAGGCGAGGTGCTGCAGCTGTTGAACGTGCACGATCCCCTGGTGACCGAAGAACGCTACTTCCAGGTGGTCCGCTACAAGACCGCGCGTTTGTTCGAGGCATCGTCGCAACTGGGCGCCGTGCTGGCTGGCGCCACCCCGGAACAGGAAGCCGCGGCTACGGAATTCGGCCGCCGCATCGGCACGGCATTCCAGTTGATCGACGACGTGCTCGATTACAGCGGCGATGCCGACGCGCTGGGCAAGAACCTGGGCGACGACTTGCGCGAAGGCAAACCCACGCTGCCCCTGATCCGCGTCATGAACGTCGGCACGCCGTCGCAGCAGGCGTTGATCCGCGATGCCATCGAAACCGGGGAAGGCGATTTTGCGGCCGTTGCCGCGGCGATCCGCGAGTCCGACGCGCTGGCCTATACCCGTCAGCGCGCGATCGAAGAAGCCGATGCGGCGCGCCAGGCGTTGGAGACCTATCCCATTTCCGATTTCAGGAATTCTTTGATAGAATTCTGCGCTTTCGCGGTCAATCGAGATCGCTGAAAGAAATCCCGTGATCGGGCAACCGATCAAAACCAGCGTTACCGTCGGGGCGTAGCTCAGCCCGGTAGAGTACTGCGTTCGGGACGCAGGAGTCGGAGGTTCGAATCCTCTCGCCCCGACCAAGAATCGGAAAGCCGGATCATCTTTAGATGATCCGGCTTTTTTCGTTCATGCATCGGTCTGGACCACACGACTGCCACCTGACCCGCGGGATCTCGGCGTAAAGTTGGCACGATGTTGGCGTGACGTCCGGGTGAGGTCCGGGTGACGTCAGGATGACGTTCCGATGACGTCCGGGTGACATTGGCGTGACCAAGCGGTTGCAGCCTTGAAGGAACTGTGGTGTTTGCAGCAACAACGACCGGCCCAAGTGGCCGGTTTTTTCGTCCTTCTTCCGGACTGGGTGTCAACCTTGTGTAAGGGAATGTCTGTCAGAGGATGTGTCAGGGACGCGCAGCCGCGCTGTGGGTTGTATTCCTTACTCGTTCTGAAGTGAACTTTTGACAGTATTGGCCTGGCTGCTCAACGGGAAGCGGTATAGGTCCTGAAGTATGTAGGCTTAGCTCTTACTTCGCGACAGTCATGCATACGTAAAACCCTGTTATATCGGGCTTTTCGGGAAGTGTCGTCAATTTTGAGACAGACAAGATTAGGACCGGGAAAGTAGTCCTTTTCAAACGATGTACAAGACCGCAGTCGTTCACTATTTGTAAGGATTACCACGTAAATATAGATTCTACATAGTTGGGTGCCTCAAAGCGCCCGACCCTTTGCAGCGGCGGAATACCTTGAGCACTCATCCCAGCCTTGACGACCCGATCGCGTCCAACGTGACGATCGATGACGCCGTGACCGGCGTCGCCATGCCTGAACCGGAAGACGTCTCCGCGACGCCCGCATCGAACGGCCTGCTCAATACGGTGCGGTCGTCGCTGTTTGCCTGGCCGTCGGCATTGGCCGCAACGGTGCTTGCCGCGTGCGGTGGCGGTGAAGGCGGCGCGGAAGTCGGATCGGCGGTAGCCACGCCGACGCCAACGCCAACGCCGACGCCAACGCCGACGCCGACCCCGACCCCAACGCCGACGCCGACGCCAACACCGACGCCAACGCCGACGCCAACGCCAACGCCAACGCCAACGCCAACGCCAACGCCAACGCCAACGCCAACGCCAACGCCGGATCCGACCCCGACGCCAACACCGACGCCGGATCCCACGCCCACTCCGCAGCCGACGCCCGAGCCGACCCCGCAGCCCACCATCGCGCCGACGGCCGCCGAGGCGTCTCGCTTCCTGCAGCAAGCGCAGTTCTCGGCCTCGGACGCGGAAATCTCCGCGGTGCAGACGATGGGTTACAAGGCCTGGCTGGACCAGCAGTTCAACACCCCGTCCGCCATCAGCGGCTGGGACTGGCTGATCAGCCGCGGCCTGAACGGCAGCAACCAGAACGGCAACTTCTTCCCGATCAACTACATGGCGTGGCATCAGCTCATCATGAGCGGCGACGCCGTGCGCAAACGTGTCGCGCTGGCCCTGTCCGAAATTTTCGTGGTCGCTGCCGAAAACGTGCAGGGCGCCGAACGGCCGCTGTTCCTGCTGGCCGCCTACTGGGACATGCTGTCCAGCAATGCCTTTGGCACCTATCGCCAGTTGCTCGAAGCGGTCACGCTGAATCCGGCCATGGGCTACTTCCTGAACGTGCGAGGCAACCAGAAAGCCAACCCGTCGACAGGCCGCGCGCCCGACGAGAACTTTGGCCGCGAAGTCATGCAACTGTTCTCGATTGGCCTGTACGAGCTGAACCAGGATGGCACGCTCAAGACCGACGGCAACGGTCAGCCGATTGAAACCTACAACCAGGCCACCGTATCGGCCATGGCCAGCGTCTTCACGGGCTGGGACTACGACTACACGCAAGGCCACACGCAGGAAAACCCGGTGCAGGTGCGCCTGCCGATGAAGCTCAATGCCTCGTTGCATTCGACCAGCGCCGCCAGCTTCCTGGGAACCAATGTCGCGGCCGGCACCGACGGCGCAACCGCGCTCAAGATGGCGCTCGACACCCTGGCCAACCATCCAAACGTGGCGCCCTTCATCGGCCGCCAGCTGATCCAGCGTCTGGTGACCAGCAATCCCAGCCCGGCCTATATCGGCCGTGTGTCGGCGGTCTGGAACAACAACGGATCGGGTGTCCGCGGTGACCTGAAGGCCGTGATCCGCGCCATCCTGCTCGACGACGAAGCCCGCAGCGGCAGCATCGCCGGCGGCCCGACCTGGGGCAAGCTGCGCGAACCCATGATCCGATTCATCCAGTGGGCACGCACCTTCAACGCCAGCTCGCCGTCGGGCGAATGGACGCTTGGCGACCTGAACAGCAGCTCGTGGGCCCTGGGCCAAAGCCCGTTCTATTCGTCATCGGTATTCAACTTCTTCCGTCCAGGGTATGTGCCGCCGGATACCGCATTGGCCGCCACCGGCCAGGTGGCGCCCGAATTCCAGATCACCAACGAATCGACCGTCGCCTGCTACATCAACTTCATGGCCGACACCGTCCGCAAGGGCTTCGTGCAACTGGTGCCCAACTACACCAAGGAACTCAGCATCGCCGCCGACGCCACCGCATTGGTGGACCGCGTCAACTTGTTGATGACGGGCCGGCAACTCAGCGCTGCGACCCTGAACACCATCGTGACCGCCGTGTCGTCGATCTCGGCCGGGTCGGCCGACGGTCTGAAGAACCGGGTCTACGCCGCCATCCTGTTGGTGATGGCTTCCCCGCAATACATCGTCCAGAAATAGGCCCCGCCATGACTCCTCTCCATTCTTCGGGCCAGCTTGCCCGCCGCGCCTTCCTGCGCCGCGCGGGTCAACTCGGACTGGCCGGCGTGGCCACGCCGTGGGCACTCAACCTTGCCGCCATTGGCGAAGCCGCCGCCTTCACGGCGTCGGACTACAAGGCGCTGGTCTGCGTCTTCCTGTACGGCGGCAACGATCATGGCAACACCGTGATCCCGGTCGACTCGGCCAACTATGCCAAGTACGCCACGATCCGCGGCGGCCTCGGCCTGCCCCAGGCCAGCCTGGCCGGCACCACCCTCGATCCAACCACAGCCCTGCCCAACGGCATGAAGCTGGCCCTGGCGCCGCAAATGACCGGTCTCAAGCAACTGTTCGACAACGGCCGCATGGCGGTGCAGTTGAACGTGGGTCCGCTGCGGGTGCCGACCACGCTGGCGCAATACCAGGCGCGGTCGGTGCCGCTGCCTCCCAAGCTGTTCTCGCACAACGACCAGCAATCCATCTGGCAGTCGTCGCAGACCGAAGGCGCCACGCGTGGCTGGGGTGGCCGCATGGGTGACCTGGCCATGGCCAATAACGGCAGCTCGGTCTTCACCTGCATTTCCGTGTCCGGCAACGCCGTCTACCTGTCGGGGGACTCGGCCCTGCAGTACCAGGTCAGCCCGTCGGGCCCCGTGTCGATGTGGCCCACCAAGAGCGGTCTGTATGGCTCGAACGCGTGCAGCGCGGCGCTCAAGTCGTTGATCACCGGATCCAGCACGCACGTCCTTGAAAACGAATACGCCCGTGTGACCAGCCGTTCCATCGCGGCGGAAGCGCAGGTCGGGGCGGCGCTGGCCGGCATCCCGACTTCCACCACTCCCTATCCGGCGGACAACCCGCTGGCTGCCCAGTTGCAGATGGTGGCCAAGCTGATCTCGGCGCGCAGCGCGCTGGGCACCAAGCGTCAGGTGTTCATGGTGTCGATGGGTGGCTTCGACCTGCATGACGGCCTGCCATATCAGCACCCGGCCCTGTTGGCCAAAGTGTCCGAAGCGATGACGGCGTTCTACGCCAACACGGTGGAACTCGGCATCGCCAACAGCGTGACCGCCTTCACGGCATCGGACTTCGGCCGCACGCTGGTGTCGAACGGCGACGGCTCGGACCACGGCTGGGGCTCGCACCACTTCGTGGTGGGCGGCGCGGTCAAGGGCAAGCAGTTCTACGGCACGGCGCCGTCGGTCTCGGTCAACGGGCCGGATGACGTTGGCCAGGGCCGCCTGCTGCCCACCACGTCGGTCGACCAGTTCGCGGCGACGATGGCGCGCTGGTTCGGCGTGTCCGACAGTGAGCTGAGCCTGGTGGTGCCGGGGATTGGGAACTTCGGCTCGCGGACGATGGGCTTCCTGTAAGCCTGCTCCAACGACAAAGCCCTGACCGGGTTATCCCTCGGTCAGGGCCAATTCTTGCCAAACCGTAACCCCTGAGCAAGCTCAAGATTGAGCAATGGCGGGCCTGATCCAGGGATCGGGCCTTTCCATACGGTAAGGCGCAATCCGGTTCTTCCGGCGCCCGCGCTCCTAGACTGGAAGCTCACTAGTCAAGGAGTTGCCATGGTTACGCTACTCATCGTCGTGGGTCTTATCGGCGGCACGTGTGCCCTTATCTACGCAATGGTCATGATCGCCATGATGCTGGGCAAGAAGTCCAAACGGGCCGATGCACAAAAGGTCGTCACCCCGTCACCTGTCACGCCGTCATCGTCCATCAAGCGCGCGCCGTCGACCTCCACTCCCTGATCGCCATGCGGTCGGACCTCGGTACGCCCTTCAGTCGGCTGCCCCCGGTGGCCGGCTGAGGAGCGGCCACACCATCGCCACGCACACAGCAACGTTGCGCCGCCGGGTGCGCCGGTCGGGCAGCTTGCCGGGTTCCACCAGCGCACGCAGTTGCAGCCCCCAGCGCGGCCCCCACGATGATGGGCAGCAGCGGCTGGATCGTCCTGGCATTCCATGCCGGAAAGACGCGCGTCAGCGCCTCGCGCAGATAGCTTTCGCCGCGATCAAGGGCGGCGGTAAAAAACTGCTGACTCAGCTCGGGCGCATGCAGCGTCTCGCAGATCGCCAGGCGGGTCATCGACACCTGCCGCGGCATCAGAATGAAATCCACCAGTCCGCTCAGCACGTCCGTCAATGCGGCGCGGGTGTCCGCGATCGTGTCGCTGCCCTGGTAGGCCAGGATGGGAAAGGCGTCGTTGTCGGCGATCAGCGACGAGAACAGGCTGGCCTTGTCGGCAAAGACGGCGTACAGCGTTTTCTTCGACATGCCGCAGGCGCGGGCGATGTCGTCCATGCTTGTGTCGCCGTATCCCTTCGCGGTGAACAGGGCTTCGGCGGCGTCCAGGATGCGGCGGCGCCTGTCGGCGGCCGACAACACGGGGGCCGTCCAGGCCCCTTTTTGTCGGTCATGTCGGTGTCTTGCGTCATCGAAACGGTCGCGAGCCTTGATTAAGGAAACTCAATGGTTCCATAATACGGCCTTCTTTTTTATTTGACTACGATCATGGACAAACGCGCGCTGCGCATCGCCATCATCCTGGGCGCGCTCAGCGCGCTCGGACCGCTGGCCATCGATATGTATCTGCCGGCGTTGCCGATGATGGTGAACGATCTTGCGACCCATGACGGCGCGGTGCAGCGCAGCCTGATGTCGTTCTTCATCGGCTTGACGCTCGGCCAGCTGGTGTACGGGCCGGTGTCCGACAAGGTCGGCCGCAAGCCGGTGATCTACGCTGGCCTGGCGCTGTTCACGCTGGGGTCGATCGGCTGCGCGATGGCAACGTCCATCGACCAGCTGACCGTGCTGCGGCTGGTGCAGGGCTTGGGCGGGTCGATTGGCATGGTGATCGGCATGGCCGTGGTGCGCGACCTGTACACGGGTGCGCTGGCAGGGCGGCTGATGTCGTTGATGATCATGGTGCTGGGCATCGCGCCCATCCTGGCGCCGCTGTTCGGCAGCGTGGTGCTGTCGGTGGCCACATGGCAGATCATCTTCATTGTGCTGGCCGTTTACGGCGTAGTAGCGATGGCTGTCGTGGCGCGTTTCCTGCCTGAAAGCCGCATGCCGGAATTGCGCGCGGTCAGCCATCCGTCGGCCGCGTTCAAGCACTACGCCGGCCTGTTGGTCAGCAGCAAATTCATTCCGTATGTGCTGGCATTGGCGCTGGCGCAGGCCGGCTTTTTGCCTACCTGTCGGCGTCGTCGTTCGTGTTCATTTCGCTGCATGGCCTGTCGCCCATGGCGTACAGCATCATCTTCGGGGTCAACGCGGTGGGCCTGATCGCGGGTGCGCAGCTCAACGCACGCTATGTGCGCAGGCATGGCGCGGCGCCGGTGGTGCGATGCGCGACGGTGGTCTATGCCATCGCCGCCGTGGCGCTGGCCCTGGCGGACCAGGCGGGTGTGGCCACGTTGCCGCTGCTGTGCGTGCTGCTGTTCGTGGTCATCTCGAGCATGGGCTTCCTGCTGCCACCGAGCACCATGCTCGCGATGGAAGCGCATGGCGCCATTGCAGGCACGGCGGCCGCGCTGATGGGGGCGTTCCAGTTCGGCCTGGGCGCGATCGGCAGCGCGATCGTCGCGGCCCTGGCCGACGGCACGGCGGCGCCGATGCTGGGGGCGATCGCGG
The DNA here is from genome assembly GCF_048632615.1 of Pigmentiphaga litoralis. Classification (GTDB taxonomy): domain Bacteria; phylum Pseudomonadota; class Gammaproteobacteria; order Burkholderiales; family Burkholderiaceae_B; genus Pigmentiphaga; species Pigmentiphaga litoralis_B. The sequence goes on along the minus strand of NZ_CP184479.1, from coordinate 2,134,507 downwards.
GCTGCGGCGTGGCCGCTGCGCTGGTGGCCAACCTGGCGTTTCCAAAGCGGGCGGCCCCCGTCAATACGGGTACCGCCGCGCACTGATCAGCGTTTCTTGCCGATGCCGAACATGCCCAAGAACGAACGCCACATGGCTTTCAGACCAATGGCCAGCATATTGATTTCCTGGACCGGATCGTCGTTGGCCACGGGGGCTGACGATAGGCGGGTGCGGGTGCAGGCGCTGCGGTTGCAGCAGCCGTCGAGCCCGGGCTGGCAGGCGCGACAGGCGACGCCGCGCCGTCGGCGGCAGCCGCCATGGCCGCCATCGATGCCGGCGCATGTATGCCGGTCGATGCGGGCACCGCAGCCGTCGCAGCGGCAACGCCCGCGGCCGGTGCGGCGTGGGATGACGTACCGGTGGCAGCCGGCGCGCTGGCCGGGCCTCCCGCAGGAACCTCCGCCGCAGCCGGTGGGATGCCCGAGGATGCACTGGCGGTGTGCCCTGGCGTCGCCGGAGGCGCCACCGCAGTTGCCGCAGCGCTTGCACCCGCTACCGCCGGAGCGGCCCCTTCGGGCTGCGCGAACGACTTCGCCAGGTTCTTCTCGAACTGCTTCAGGATCTGCGCGGCCACTTCCGAAATCATGCCGCTGCCGCGGCCGTACTGGGCCACCGAGCCCGACAGCGCCAGGTTGGTCGTCACCAGCACATCGGTGCCCGCGCCTGCCTCGGTCAGCGCAAAGCTAAATTCCGACTGCGCGCCGCCGCGGCCTCTGGGTCGACGCCCGATCCTTTCAGCCACGCAATGTGCGCGTCGTCATCCTGCTTGACCAGTTCCACCAGGCCATTGAAGGTCAACGAGACCGGGCCCAGCTTGACGCTGACCGACCCCTTGTACTTGCCCGGCCCGACGACTTCCGTCAGCTTGGCGCCGGGCAGGCACGGCATGATGCGCGGCACGTCCAGCAACAGCGCCCAGGCTTGGTCGATGGGCAGCGGAACGTGAAATTGATTGGTGAATTCCATACGGTTTTCCTAGCGGAGAGGTGCGTCGTGGCCGGTCGCGTCGATCAGTTCGAGCAGGCGCACCGGGCCCAGCGGGGATTCGGCGATCCGCACGCCAAGGTCCGACAGGGCATGTTCCACCGCGCCGATGATGGCCGATGCCACGGGAATGGTGGCGGTTTCGCCTATGCCCTTGACGCCCAGCGGGTTGAGCGGCGACGGAAAATTGCAGAACAGCACGTCGATGTGCGGCAGTTCGGGCGCGGTCGGCAGCAGGTATTCGGCAAAGGTGGTCGAGACGGGCTGCGCGCTTTCGTCGTAAGCCATGAACTCGAACAGCGCATTGCCGATGCCGTGCACCACCCCACCATGCACCTGGCCTTCGGCCACCTGCGGGTTGACGAGGTTGCCGCTGTCCTGCACGGCCACGTAGCGCGTCAAGGTGATCGCTCCGGTCATGGGGTCGACTTCGACTTCGCAGCCATGCGATGCGCCGGCATACGTCTGGTCATCGCAATGGAAGTGCGATATGGCTTCCAGGCCCGGGTCCGACGCATAGGGTAGCGAATACCCGGGCGCGCCTTTCATGGCCAGCGCGATCTGCGCGAGCGACAGGCTCTTGCCGCCCGCGCCGGTCACGTAGCCGTCCTGCACCGACATGTCGGACTCGGGCTGCTTCAGCATGGCGGCCGCCACGGCGCGGGCCTTGGCCACCACGGCGATCGACGCCTGGTGGACGGCCGATCCGGCCATGATGGTCTGCCGGCTGGCAAAGCCGCCCATGCCGTACCCCACGAATGACGTGTCGCCCGCGATCACGTCGATGGCATCGATCGACACGCCGAAGTGGCCCGCGCAGATCTGCGCGAGCGTGGTCTTCAGGCCCTGGCCCATGGCCAGCGCGCCGGTATGGATGGTGATCCTGCCCGAAGGCAGCACCCGCACCCTGGCCGTTTCGAACGGGCCGCGGCCGGTCGGCTTGACGCTGTTGGCAATGCCTATTCCGAGGTACACGCCACGCGCCCGCGCGGCATCCTGGCGGGCCTTGAATCCGGCGTAGTCGATGCGTTCCAGCAGCGCAGCCTGCAAGGCCGGAAAGTTGCCACTGTCAACGACCAGGGGCAGTCCGGCGCGCGACTTGAGCGGCTTGGTGTACGGAATCTTTTCGGGCGGAATCAGGTTGCGGTGGCGCAGGTCGGCGCGGTCCATGCCCAGGACCAGGGCGGCCTGGTCCAGCAGGCGTTCCATCACGAAGTTGGCCTGTGGGTAACCCGCGCCGCGAATGGTTGCGACCGGCACCTTGTTGGTATGCGCCACCTGCACGTCCAGCACGAAGTTCGGCACCACATACGGTCCGGTCAGCGACGACGCCGCGTTGTACGCCACGTTGGTGCCCTGGGGCGTGTAGGCGCCGTGATCGTGAATCATGCTGCCGCGCAGGCCGACGATCTTGCCGGCTGCATCGACCGCCATCTCGGCGTGCCAGTACTGGTCGCGTTCCTGGATGGCGCTGGTGAAGTGCTCGCGGCGGTCTTCCACCCACTTGACGGGACGGCGCAGCTTGCGCGCCGCGGCCGGGATCGCCACTTCCTCCGGATAGATCATGAATTTGGCGCCAAAGCCGCCGCCCACGTCGGGCGTGATCACACGCAGCTTGTCTTCGGGTTGGCCCAGCATCTGTGCGATCGCCGCGTGCAGTTCGTGCGCCAGCTGCGTCGACGACCATACCATCAGCGTGTCGGACGACAGGTCGGGCACGGCCAGCACGCCGCGGCCTTCCATTGAATGCGCGCAGCCGCGATGCACCCAGAAATCGTCGGCCACGATGGTATGGCCGGCGGCGAATACCGAATCACAATCGCCGTACGCCAGCTGATACTGCTGCAGGACGTTGGATTCGATTTCGGTGCGCACGGTAGGCGAACCGGGTTCGACCGCGGCGCGGCAGTCCGCCACCGCCGGCAGAATGTCGTAGTCGACCATCACCATCTGCGCGGCGTCTTCGGCCAGGTAGCGCGACTCGGCCACGACCACGGCCAGCGCTTCGCCCACGAAGCTGACTTCGTCAGGCGCCAGCACGAAAGGCGTGGTGTTCTTGGGCATGGTCGGCGACGGAAAGCCCAGCGGCATGCGCAGGGTGGTCACGTCGCCGCGCAGGTCGGCCGCCGAATAGATGGCCACCACGCCAGGCAGGTCGGCCGCCATGGACGTATCGATCGACAGAATGCGCGCATGCGCGTGCGGGCTGCGCACGAAACAGGCGTGCAGCGGCGCCGTCACGGGCACGTCGTCGACGAAGCGCGCCGTGCCGCGCAGCAGCGCCTGGTCTTCCATGCGGCCGACGCTGACGCCGGCGCCGTGTTTAACCCGCGTGTCCATGATCGGCCCTCGTTTTCAGCATGTGGGCCGCGTGCAGCGTCGCGGCAACGATGTTCTGGTAGCCGGTGCAGCGGCACAGGTGCCCCGACAGCACGTCCCGCACCGTGGCTTCCGAAGGGTCGGGATCGTCGGCCAGCAGTTCGGCCACCGACATCAGGATGCCCGGGGTGCAGTACCCGCATTGCAGGCCATGCAGGTCATGGAAGGCCTGCTGGATCGGGTGGAGCGGATCGGCCGGATCGGCCAGCCCTTCCACCGTGGAGATGTCATGGCCGTTGCCCTGCACCGCCAACATCAGGCAACTGCGTGCCGACTGGCCGTCGACCAGCACCGTACAGGCGCCGCAGACGCCGTGCTCGCAGCCGACATGGGTGCCCGTCAGGCCCAGTTCGCCACGCAGGCAGTCGGCCAGGTGCATGCGCACGTCGACCTCGCACTGGTGGTCGGTCCCGTTGACCTTGAGCATGATGGTGCGCTTCTGCGCGGGATCGAATTCTTCCATGGCTTACCTTGCAATGCGTGAAAGCGCGGTGTCCAGGGCGCGCCGCGTCAGCACGCGCGCAAGCCGCTGGCGATACCACGCCGGTACATAGGAATCACTGCTGGCGTCGATCAGGCCACAGGCAGCGGCCGCGGCGTCGAAGGCCGCGTTGCCGCGCGAGCCGACCAGCAGCGCTTCGGCGTCGGTCATGCGAACCGGGCCCGAGCCCACGCCGCCTAGCGTAATCGATGCCCGCGCGATGCTGCCATCGGCGCCTGGCGCAAGCAGCACGGCGACCGACACGATGGCGAAATCGCCATGGCGGCGCGCGTATTCCAGGAATGACCAGCCGTGGCCGGCAGGCCAGGGCGTGAACATGATGTCGGTCAGCAATTCATCGGGTTCCATGGACGGCGTCATGTAGCCGGCCGGGAAATCCGTCATGGCGATCTGGCGTGTGCCGCCCTGATTGGCGACCGTGATCACCGCATCCATCGCCATCGCGACAGAAGGGATCTCGGCCGCCGGATCGAGCTGGCACAGGCTGCCGCCGACCGTGCCACGGTTGCGGGTCTGGCGATGCCCGACCTGCAGGATGGCTTCGGCCAGCAGCGGCAGGCGGTCCTTGACCACCTGAGAAAACTCCACGTCCCGCTGGCGCGTGAGGGCGCCAATATGGACCGCGGACCCGTCGTCACGGATATAGCCCAGTTCCTGCAGCCCGTTGATATCGACCAGATGGTCGGGGAACGCAAAACGCATGTTGAGCATCGCCATCAGGGACTGGCCGCCGGCGAGCACGCGAACGTTCTCGTGGGCAGCCAGAAGCCGCAATGCGTCATCGACGCTGGAGGGGAGTGGTAGCCTACGACGGGAGGTTTCACTGCGGCCTGCCTTGTATCAGATCTTCGACAGGTCGAGCGCTGCCGGGTGGAACAGTTCTTCGGGCTTGACCAGGCGTTTCGACAGGCCCTGGTCGTAGTGATAACGTGCGAACGTCTCGATGGTATGGCGGTTGTTCTCCATGCCGAAAGGCCAGTAGTCGTCACCCATCAGCGCCTTGGCTTCGTTCAGGTGATGGACCATCCACGGCAGGGTCACGGCCAGGTGGCAGATCTCGTTCAACTCGTGGATCGCCATTTCCTTCGACTTGATGAAGGCCTTGTAGACGCTCACGGGCAGCCACGGATGCTGTTCGACCAGCGACTTGCGGATGCCGACCATGTGCATGATCGGGAAGATACGGGTGCGGCGGAAATAGTCTTTCTCGGCCTCGATGTAATCGCCGAACAGGCGGCCCACGTTGGGGGCGCCGCGCAGGAAACACGATGGGGCGCGCGCGCCGATATAGCTGTCGATCTCGCCGTCTTCCAGCATCTGCGACAGGGTCTTGTCGTCCGGAATCTGGGTCAGGTCGATGTCGTCGTCCAGCACGATAGGCGAACGCTCGCCCCGGCCGGGTTCTTCGATCCCGCCACGCACCCACTTCACGTCGCGCGGTTCCAGACCGTATTCGTCTTTCAGGATCCCGCGGATCCACACGTTGGCCGTGATCTGGTATTCGGGCACGCCAATGGTCTTGCCCTTCAGATCCTGCGGCGTGTTGATGCCGCGGTCGGTACGCACATAGATGCCCGACTGGCGGAATACGCGCGAGATGAAAGCCGGGATGCCGATGTACTCGTTGTCGCCGCGAGCCGTCGTCATCATGTGACTGCTCATCGAAATTTCGGTGACGTCGAATTCCTGGTAGCGGAATGCGCGGTGGAAGGCTTCTTCCGGTTCGATGGCTGCGGTGACGACCTCGCACCCTTCGATCTGCGCGCGGCCATCCAGAATGGCGCGGGTCCGGTCATAGTCGCCACACGAGAGGCTGATCTGCAATTTCTTCATCTGATTTTCTCAAGCGATGTTGAACAAAAACCGGCGCATCCGCGCCGGTGGCCACGCAACCGTCAATCTACCTTGAGGCCGATTTGCTGCGTCAATTTGGTAAAGCGGTCGATGTCGTCGGACACGATCTTGCTGAATTCCGCCGGGGTGCTCGACGTTGGCGCATACACCAGGCCAAGCAGCTTTTCATTGATGTCCGGACGGGCCACGATCTTGGCCACATCGGCGTTGATCTTGTCGACCACCGCCTTGGGCGTCTTGGACGGGGCCAGCAGGCCGTGCCACTGGTCGAGTTCATAACCCGCCAGATTGTTTTCGGCCACGGTTGGAACGTCGGGCAGGAAGGGCGAGCGGCCCTTGGACGTCACGGCCAGCGCGCGCAGCTTGCCCGCCTTGACGTACGGCATGGCCGACGACGCGGTCACGATCGCCACGGGCACCTGCTTGCCGAGCACGTCGGTCAGGGCCGGACCGCAACCGCGATAGGGGATGTGCTGCATGCCGATCTTGCCCTGCACGTTCAGCATCTCGCCCGCCAGATGCTGCGGCGTGCCGTTGCCGCACGAACCGAAAGAGACGCTGCCTGAACCGGGCTTGGCCGCCGCCATTAGCTCGGGCAAGGTCTTGTACTGGGACTCGGCCGACACGACGATGACCGACGGCACGAAGGCCACGTTCACGGCGGGCGCAAAGTCCGCTTTGGGATCGAAGGGCAGGTTGCGGAACACGCCCGGATTGACCGCGAACGAGCTGTTCACCATCAACAGCGTGTAGCCGTCGGCGGGGCTTTCGGCCACCGCGCGCGCGCCGATGTTGCCGCTCGCGCCGGTGCGGTTGTCGACGATCACGGTCTGGCCCCACACCTTCTGGAGTTCGCCGCCAATCAGGCGGGCAAGCAGGTCAGTGCCTCCGCCCGGGGGAAGGTCACGATGATCGTGACGGGCTTGGTCGGGAAGGTCGCAGCATCGGCCGCCACGGCGGTGGCCGAGGACAGACAGCTGACGGCCAGCACGGAGGCGCATACTGAAACACGTTTCCAGAACGACATGGAAGACTCCTGCAGAAGGTTCAGGGTAGGAAGTGAGGGTGGGGGTGACGCCATCGGGCTTCGACCCCTTTCAAGCAAGCGCTATGCCAATTTGAAAATTTGCGCCCTCATCGCCTGGGCGCTTCTCGCAGTTCGTCAGTATGCTGAGCCATATTATCAGTGTACTGACGGTATGAAAAATTTTTTCGGATCGGATCGGGGTTAATCCTGATCCTGGGGGGCGCCCGGCAAGGGGTGGGCGATGCACCAAAAGCGGCCCGGTGCTGCGGCATATTGGGGCGCAACGCTGGCCCGTTTTAGTGCAGATGAGCAGTATGCTGATGATCCCTGGAGCGTCTTCCAGCGTTCCGGACCGGCGGCGATGCCATGGACATGACAGGGGCGGCGATACGTACTCGCAGATGATCAGTATGCTGAGCATTTAAGACGTATGCCGCCCATTCATCGGCACCGCCACGGCGACGTGGAAAAACGGCCGCATTCGGCCTGTTGGCGCGGGTGCCGGCGGTTATAATCGTCAGCATACTAATAACCCCGGGCACTTTCATGTCGTCGAGCACCAGCCGACCCGCAGTCAAGAAGAAATCCAGCAAGCCCGCGGCGGCGGCTGTCGTTGATCCCGCCAAGGAACTGCTGTGGGCGCGGCCCGGCTTCCTCGTGCGCCGGCTGCACCAGATCCACGTGGCCATGTTCTTCGAAGAATGCAAATCGTCCAACACCACGCCCGTGCAGTACGCCATCCTGTCGGCGCTGGCCGTCATGCCCGGCCTGGACCAGACGGCGCTGGGCCAGGAAGTGGGGCTGGATCGCACCACCACGGCCGACGTCGTGCGCCGCCTTGAAGAACGTGGGTTGCTCGAACGCCGCGAAAACGAGGCCGACCGCCGCACCCGTCACGTGTTCCTGACGCGCGAAGGCAAGAGCGCCGTCAACGCCATGCATGCCGACATGGTTCGCGCACAGGAACGCATGCTCAGCCCATTGACCGACGCGCAGCAGAAAACCTTCATGAAGCTGGTGTCGCAACTGGTGGAAGCCAACAACCAGTACAGCCGCGCCGCGCTGCGCAGCTGATAAAAAAGCCGCGGGGCCATCGCGCCCCCGCGGCTTCCTCCTTCCGCCAGCAACCAGGTCAGACCGGATACACCAGGTCGTTCGCAATGATCGTGCTGTCGTAGATCACCTGGCGGTCCTTCAACAGCAATCGATCGCCTTCCACCACGAACACGTCGTGGTAGGTGCCGGCCATGTGTACCGTGGTCGGGCCTTCCACCAGGGTCTGCATCAACAGGAAGTTGGCTTGCGCCTTGATCGCGCCGTCGGCCTCCTCGGCCGTCACCCGTGTGTTGGTCACCAGGTGCAGCATGTAGCGGGGCGCGAACATCTGCGTGCGATTGATCGCGACCGCGCGGTCCTGCAGCATGCCTTTGCCTTCGCAATACACCAGGCCCACGGGCAGGCCCAGCTCGGCGTTTTCACGCGCCGTCACGCGGTAGATGCCGTCTTCGGTAAAGAACCCGGGCCAGTCTTCCAGCGACCCCGAATCCAGGGTCGCGCAGTAGTCGGCATGGAAGGCCTCGACGCGCTGGCGCAGTTCCAGCGCGCGGGCAGGCGCCAGGGTCGAGGCGTGGAACAGTGAAGTCGTAGTGAAGGTCATAACGGTCAGAATCCCATGACGCCGCGATAGTATTGGTACATGGCACGGATCGCCGCTTCCGAGATCAGCGTTTCGCTGGTGCCCACGTGGCCCGATTCCAGTTTCAGCACGTTGACGTCCGTGCTGGTGCGGCGCACGCCTTCCTGCACGAACTTCATGGCCTCGTTGTCTTCCAGGCCCAGGAAGCCGGCCGGACCCATCAGGTTGCCCTGGCGCAGACGGTGCTGGGTCATTTCTTCGGTGTCGTCTTCGTAGCCGAACATGGTCCACATCATCAGCATGCTGTCCGGACCATTGGGCACGATGTGGCGCACGCCCAGCGTGTTCATCTCGCGCTGCACGACCAGGTTGGGCCAGATCGTCTGCATCGTGACCGACCAGCGCGAATCCGTTTCCTTGATGTATTCCAGGAAACGGTCGTCCTGCAGGCGCATGCCTTCGTGGTACGACCGCATTTCCTTCTTGTTCTCGCTGCTGACCTCGGCGTACTTGTCTTCCTTCTTGGCCGACGCCATGGTGCCGTGGCGGCCATGCACCGGGTCGGCGATCATGGCCGAATCGTTGCCCGCCACCAGCAGGCCGAACACCACCAGGAACGAGTGCAGCAGGGTCGCGTGATACGGATCCTTCAGGTTCTCGTGATACATCTTCCAGTTGCAAGGCAACTCGTTCTTGTAATAGCCCAGGATCTTCAGCTTTTTGCCGTTGAACACGTGATTGAAATCCTGCAGGATTTCGGGCGTCAGGTACTCGGGGATCGGTTCGACGTCGTCGTGGTAGGACGCGAACACGACGCCGTTATAGACGGTGGTGTGCAGCTTGAGCAGGCCGTGGTCTTCGTTCTTGAAGTCCTTGGGCATGCCGCCGATCCGGTTCACGCCGCGCTTGAAGGGCACGCCTTGCAGGTTGCCCTTCAGGTCGTACGACCATTGGTGATAGGGGCACACGAACTCTTTGGCGTTGCCCTGGCTGTTGCGACAGAACTCGGCGCCGCGGTGCGCGCAGCGGTTCTCGAACACGTTGATCGAACCGTCTTCGGCGCGCGACATGACCACGGGCGTGGCGCCAACGTACGAGCGTTTGTAGTCGCCGGCGTTGGGCACTTCGGCTTCCAGGCCGACAAAGTTCCAGACCCGGCCTTTGAAGATTTTCTGCAATTCCTGGTCGTACACGGCATTGCTCGTGTAGATCCAGTCCGGGATTTCGTGCAGCGCGTCGTCGGGCCAGGCATAGGAGGCAAGCTCCGCATCCTTGTGACCGAGCGTCCGGTTGATAACTGCGTGGGCGTTGTACATGGCGATTCCTGTCAGGGAAGGGGCGCGGCGGGCGACGCGGCGACAGCGTCGCGCACCAGTTGCCGCAGATTCAGCGTCGTGTCCTGAAGCGCCTCGGGCGCGCAGGGAAGGTTCTTTTCGATCAGCACGCGCAACTGGCGCAGGTCGCCGCCCGCGTTCACGGCAATGCCATGACGCAGGTGGCCCTGCTCCAGGCCGAGCAGCAGGAACTTGGGCGCGGCCGCATCCGGATCGGCGTTGCCGCGCATGACGTATTCCAGCGCCGGGTCGTACGCGCCCAGCATCTGGAAGTTGCAGCCGAACTGGTCGGTCCAGAACCACGGCACGGCTTGCGGCGCCGTGTCCACGCCCAGCATGGCGGCGGCGGCAAGGCGCGCCTGTTCATTGGCGCTCTGCCAGGATTCCAGGCGCATTTCCTGCTTGAACAGCGGCTGGAACTGCGATGCGCAATCGCCCGCGGCAAACACATTGGCAATATTGGTACGGCACTGCGCGTCGATGCGCACGCCGCGATTGGCCGGGTGCACCGCAACGCCCGCGGCCTCGGCCAGGCCGGTATCGGGCACCAGGCCGATCGCGACCACCGTCAGGCGGGCCGACACTTCGGCGCCGTCATCCAGCATCAACGACGTGCCGTCGGCAGTGTGGGTCAGCTTGGCGATCCGGCGGCCCAGCCGCAGGTCCACGCCGGCATGCCGCGCGCGGGCGGACAACCATTCCGACAGCGCGGGCGGCACGGCGCGTTCCAGCAGGCGGCTGCCGGCTTCGACCAGGACCACCCGGCGGCCCAGCGTCAATGCCGTCGACGCCGTTTCAAGTCCCAGGAAACCGCCGCCGATCACCAGCACGGTGTCGCTCGCCTTCAGGTCGGCCAGTGCGGCACGCAGGCCGCGGGCGTCGTCCAGCGACCGGATGTAGTGCACGCCAGGCGTGCCAGCCGGCAGCTCGGGCAGTTCGCGGGCCGTCCCGCCGGTGGCGATCAGGCAGTGGCTGTAGGGGATCGTATTCCCCGCGCCGTCGTGAGCCACCGACGCCGCGACGTCCAGCGACGCAATCGTGCGGCCCAGGTGCAGGTCGATGGTGTTGTCAGCGTAGAACGCCGTGGGGTGCACGCCGATCTCGTGATCGGCCTGCTCGCCGCTCAGCACGGACTTGGACAGCGGCGGGCGCTCGTAGGGCGCATGCGCTTCGCTGCCGAGCATGACGATGCCGCCGCCGTGGCCCAGCTGGCGCAGCGTGGCCGCCGCGGTGGCGCCCGCCTGACCGGCCCCGATGATGAGGATGGGCCGGGCGGCGGAATCGTTGACGGGGGTATCGGCGCTCATGGCTTGCCTTTATGCGTCGACCAGCACGTCGTCGCCCTCGACCTTGACCGGGTACGTCACCAGATCCTTGGTCGCGGGCGCGCATTGGGCTTTGCCCGTGCGGATGTCGAAGGTAGCCTGGTGCAGCGGGCATTCGATGCAGCCGTCTTCCAGGTAGCCGTCGGACAGCAGCGCGTACTGGTGCGTACAGACGTTGTCGGTGGCGAAATAGCTGTCGTCGTCGCGATAGAGCGCGATGTGCGCCTGACCGGCATGCACGCCGATCACGTCGCCATTCTGCAGCTGACCGGCGCTTGCGACTTTGATCCAGGCCATAATGAATCCTATCTGTAAGTATGCTGACTAATAATCGTCAGTATACTGAGATTATTGCCGAATGGAAGATGGTGCGGGCGAATTGTGGTCGCCCGCTTTCCCATCAATGCGACGGGTCGTTCCGCCAGGGCGTGGCCCGGCGTTCCAGCAGCACCAGCGCGCCATAGAGCACCATGCCCATGATCGCGAGAATGAACAGCGCGGCAAACACGCGCACGGTATCGAACGTGCCTTGCGCGCTCATGATCACGTAGCCCAGGCCGCGCTGCGACGACACGAATTCGCCCACGATCGCGCCGACCAGCGCCAGCGAAATCGCGACCTTCATGCCCGTCACGATGGACGGCAGCGCGCACGGCAGCTTGACCTTCCAGAACACGTCCCATGCCGATCCCTTCAGCACCCGCGACAGGTCGGTCACGTCGGGCGGCACCGAACGCAGTCCGTGGACGGTATCCACAATGATCGCAAACACGGCGATCAGGAAAGCGATGGCGACTTTCGGTTCGGCGCCCGTGCCCATCCAGATCACGAACAGGGGGGCGATGGCAACCTTGGGCACGCTGTTGAAGGCAACGATGACCGGCCACACGAAACGCTCGAACGTCCGGGATCCGACAATGATGGCCGCAATCGCCACGCCGCCGATCACCGACAACAGGAAGCCGCCCAGGGTGGTCAGCAAGGTATAGGCCGCGTGGCCCATGTACCAGGGGAATTCCGCGGCCAGTTCCATCAGGATGGCGGACGGCAGGGGCAGCATGATGGGCCGCACCTGCAGCAGCCGGCCGGCGGCTTCCCACAGCAGCAGCACGACCACGGTCGAAAACAGGCCGGCCAGGGTGCTGGAATAACGGGACTCGCGCATATCAGGCCTTCTTCTCGTCGATCAGTCCCATGTCCTGGAACAGGCCGCGGATATGCGCGACATACTGGCCGAATTCGGGCGTTTCGCGGATCGCGAGCGGCCGGGGGCGGGGCAGGTCGATGGTGATCGTTTCTACGATACGGCCGGGGCGCGGCGAAAACACCATGACCACATCCCCCAGGAATACCGCTTCGGCAATGCCGTGCGTCACGAACATGACGGTGTTGCGCGTCTCCATCCAGATGCGCTGCAGCTCCACATTCATCTGATCGCGTGTCAGTGCGTCCAGCGCGCCAAAGGGCTCGTCCATCAACAACAGTTCGGGGTCGTCCACCAGGGCGCGGCAGATCGCGGCGCGCTGGCGCATGCCGCCCGACAGTTCGCGCGGATAGCTGTTGGCAAAGTCCGTCAGCTTGGTCAGCGCCAGCAGGTGGTCGACCTTGTCGGTATAGCGGTCAACCGGCTTGTGCGCGAATTCCACGGGCAGCAGGATGTTGCTGCGGATGCTGCGCCAGTCGAGCAGGGCGTCGCGCTGGAACACGATGCCGATGCCGTCGGGCGCGCCGCGCACGGGCTTGCCGTGCACTTCCAGCGTGCCGTCCGTGATGGTTTCCAGACCCGCCACGCAGCGCAGGAAGGTGCTTTTGCCACAGCCGCTGGGCCCCAGGATGCTGACGAACCGTCCCTGTGGAATGTCGGCATCGATGCCCGCCAGGGCCTGGACGCCGCGAGGTCCGGGGTACTGCTTGCGTACGCCTGCCGCGTGAACCGAACCACTCATTTCTTCGTGGCCAGCGCGCTGAATTTTTCGGGCGTGGCCAGGCCTTCGACGTAATAGTCGGTGGCGGCGCGGGTCGTGCCGATCAGTCCGACCGACGACAGCGTCTTGACCGCATCGGTCCAGTCGGCGGGCACCATCGCGCCCACACGGGCACCCGTGCCGAAGTAAGGCTTGAGCGCGTCGATCTGCCCGCGCAGCACGGTCTTGTCCAGGCGCGCCTGCGGACGCTGCGCGACGATGGCGTCCACCGCTTCATCCTGATGACCGGCATGGATGTATTCCCATGCCATGGCGGTCACGCTGGCGAAGCGGCTGATGGCATCGCGCTTGCTGGCCAGCTTGGCTTCGCTGGCGAACAGGCCAAAGCTGGGCATGTTCAGGCCGTAGTCGGCAAAGCGCACGGCTTGCGACGGCCGTTGTTTCGACACCGATGGCAGGAAGAAGGGGATGGTCGAGAACGCCGCATCGGCGCGGCCCACGGCATAGGTCGTGGCCTTGCTGGCGGCGTCCACATTCAGCAATTCGACGTCGGTGCGCTTGAGCTTGCCGGCCGCCAGGAACGCATCGACGAACGGCGCTTCAAGCGAACCTGCCGTGTACGCAATCTTCTTGCCCTTGAGCTGAGCCGGGCCGGTGATGCCGCTGCCATCGGGCACCAAAAGGCCGATGTCGCTCTGGCGCGCAAACACGGCCACGGCCTTGACCGGCAGGCCCTTGTCACGCGCGATCATCATCGAGGCCAGTGCGGCATGGCCTACGTCAAAGCTGTCGCCCGATCCGACGATCTGCACCGTCGTGACCGAACCATTGCCGTCTTCCAGCATGACATCCAGACCCGCCTGCTTGAACCAGCCTTTCTGCTGCGCCAGGTGGAATGGCGCCTGCACCCCCCACGGCGTCCAGTCCAGACGCACCCGCAGCGGCTCGGCCGTCTGCGCCATGGCGGGGGTGGAAAGACAGAATCCCAGCAGACCGATGGCGCCCGCGCCGGTAATCGTGGAAATCAGTTTCTGGAGCATGGCGACCTCGAGGAAGGAAGGACAATTCGGATGGGGCCATCAAGCAATCTGCATGCCAATGCCGCGCGCAGCCTGCCCGCAAGTCTGTACGTATACTGAATTGTTCGTTAGTACACTGAACATATGGTGAGCATACTGACGGACTCGGACAGGGTCAACGGCGCGCGGCGCTAGGGGATGCCCGGGGTAGGCGCACCAGAAACGGGAGCCGCCGCGCACCGAATCCGTGAGGGCGCACGCGGTCCGGCACCGATTCCATGCATGGCCGCAAAGCGGGCGTGGGAGCCCTGCCGCGACCCGCGCGAAATCTGGACTTTTATGATTTCCGTTGCTAGACTTTATTATCAGTACACTGACAATTGATGCGGGACACACGGTCCGCACCACCGGCCACCCTGGGGAAAAGGCAATGACGAGGATTCGCAAGATCGCGTTCGAAGAACACTTCATGGGAGCCGGCTTCCAGAGCTATTCCTCGAGCTTCCTGAAGCACATCGATCCCGTGCAGATCGCCGAACTCGGCTCCCGCCTGTCGGACTTCGACGACATGCGCCTGGCCGAAATGGATGCCGCCGGTATCGATCTGGCGATCCTGTCGCAAAGCGGTCCGGGTGTGCAGGCCGAGCCCGATGCCGCCGTCGCCTTGCGCCGCGCCCGTGAAAACAATGATTTCCTGGCCAGCCAGGTGCAGCGTCATCCGACCCGTTACGCCGGCTTCGCCACGCTGCCCATGCATGATCCCGACACCGCCGCCGATGAACTCGAACGTTGCGTGAACGACCTTGGCTTCAAGGGTTCGCTGGTCAACGGCCACACCAATGGCGTGTACCTGGACGAGCCCAAGTACGACGCCTTCTGGGAACGCATGCAGGCGCTGGACGTGCCGATGTATCTGCACCCCACCGATGCGTTCATCATGCCCCACGCCTACAACGATCACCCCGAGATCAGCCGCGCGGCCTGGGGCTGGGGCGTCGAGACCGGCACCCATACGCTGCGCCTGCTGTTTGCGGGCGTGTTCGACCGTTTCCCCGATCTGAAGATCGTGATTGGCCACATGGGCGAAGGGCTGCCCTACCAGCGCTGGCGTTTCGACAGCCGCTTCGCGGCCTATCCGCACGGCATCACGTTGCAGCGCAAGCCGTCGGAATACATCGGCAGCAACATCGTCATCACGACGTCCGGCGTCTGTTCGCCAGGCGCGTTGATGGGCGCGATCGAAGAGATGGGTGCCGAAGCCGTCATGTTCTCGGTAGACTATCCTTACGAGTCGAGTGCCGACGCGGCCGATTTCATCGAAGCCGCCCCGCTTGACGAGGCAACCCGGCACCTGGTCTGCCACGGCAACGCCGAGCGCCTGTTCAAGCTGTAGGCTTCATCAAGCCGCAGACCGCAACGCGCCGCCGGGGCCGCAGCAGGCGGCCTGCCCAGACAGCGCCTGCGCCGGATCCCGACGCGTCGTCGTCGTGGTCCGACGCAGGCGTTCCTCATCGCGAACAGGAGCAACTCTTGAGCACATTCATCGCTGGCGGCAACGTGCACGCCAATGGCATCCGCCAACACTATCTCCGTTACGGCGGCGCCACCGAAGCGCGCGCGTCGCGGCCCACCGTGATCCTGGTGCCAGGCATCACCAGCCCTGCCATTACCTGGGGCTTCGTGGGCGAAGTGTTCGGCGAGCAGTTCGACACCTATGTGCTGGACGTGCGCGGCCGTGGCCTGTCGTCGGCCGAAGACGGCCTGGACTACAGCCTGGATGCCCAGGCGGCCGATGTGCTGGCCTTTGCGCAGGCGCTCAAGCTGGACCGCTGGATGATCGTCGGCCATTCGATGGGCGGCCGCATCGCGGTGCGCGCCGGCCGCACGGCCCCCGCGGGCCTGGAACGCATGGTGCTGATCGATCCGCCCGTGTCGGGTCCGGGCCGCCGCGCGTATCCCGCCAAGCTGCCCTGGTACATCGACTCGATCCGCCTGGCCGTGCAGGGCACCGACGCAGAAGGCATGCTGGCCTTCTGCCCGACATGGACCGAAGAGCAACGCGCGCTGCGCGCCGAATGGCTGCACACCTGCAACGAAAGCGCGATCCTGACCAGCTTCGAAGCCTTCGCCACCGATGACATCCACGCCGACCTGCCCAAGCTGACCGTGCCGGTCATGCTGATGGTGGCGGGACGGGGTGACGTGATCCGCCCCGAAGACATCGAAGAAATCCGCTCGCTGCACGCCCAGACCGAAGTGGCGCACGTGCCCAACGCGGGTCACATGATTCCGTGGGACGACGAAGCGGGCTTCTACGCCGCCTTCGGCACCTTCCTGGGCGCGCCGCTGGCCAAGTCAGGCGCCACGAATGGCGATGCCGCCATGGGCACGCCCGCCACGCCTTGATCATGGTGAAGATCAACGGTTGAATCCGGCAACGGTCGAGTTCGGCACCGTGACCCTTTCAACCACCGACCTTCCTCTTTACGCTTCTTCCAGGAGTAACCGCCATGCCGGTCAGTGACTATGAAATGATCAACGCCTGGACCCAGGTGCTGAAGCTGTCCAAGCTCGAAGCGGGCCAGACCGTGACGGTGCTGACCGGCGCGGCCACCCATCCGCAAACGCTGTCGAGCGCGCTGGTCGCGGCGCAATCGCTGGGGGCGGTGGTCAACCGGCTCGACCTGTTGCCGGTCAATGCCGACAAGGCGCTCAGCCGCGATTCGCTGGCCTACCTGGGCACCACGCCGTTGACGGGCAACAACGCGGCAATTGCCGCGCTGAAGGAAAGCGATCTGGTGCTGGACCTGATGACGCTGCTGTTCTCGGCCGAGCAGCACGACATCCTCAAGACCGGCACCAAGATCCTGCTTGCCGTCGAACCGCCCGAAGTGCTGGTGCGCCTGGTGCCGACCGCGGCCGATCGCGAGCGTGTCATCAAGGCCAATGCCCGCCTGTCTCGCGCCAGGACCATGACGGTCACGTCACCCGCCGGTACGGAACTGACCTGCCCGATGGGGCAATTCCCGGTCATCAGCGAATACGGTTTTGTCGACGAACCTGGCCGCTGGGACCACTGGCCGAGCGGTTTCGTGCTGACCTTCCCCGACGACGGCAAGACCTCGGGCCGCATCGTGATCGACAAAGGCGACATCCTGCTGCCGCAGAAATGCTACGTGACCGAGCCCATCACGCTGACGGTCGAAAACGGCTATGCCACCAGGATCGAAGGCGGCGTGGATGCGGCCTTGCTGCGCGACTACATGTCGTCGTTCAATGACCCCGAGGCCTATGCGATCTCGCACATCGGCTGGGGCCTGCAGCCGCGCGCGCGCTGGTCGACGCTGGGCTTGTACGATCGTGAGGCCACGATTGGCATGGACGCGCGGGCGTACGAAGGCAACTTCCTGTTCTCGCTCGGACCCAACAATGAGGCGGGCGGCAGCCGCGCCACCGCCTGCCATATCGATATCCCGCTGCGCGATTGCACGGTCAGCCTGGACGGCGAACCCGTGGTGCGGAATGGCAAGGTATTGGATCAACCACAGGACAATTGATGGACAACGACGTTCACACCTACCAGCGCCAGGGCTTCGGCACCGCGTTGAAACTGGAAGGCCCGGTCGGTCTTCTGATCATTGACTTCGTCAACGGCTTTGCCGACCCCGAGATCTTCGGCGGCGGAAACATTCCGCAGGCCATCGCCAACACGGTGCCCCTGCTCGAAGAAGCTCGCAAACGCGGCTGGCCGGTGGCGCACAGCCGCATCGTGTTCGCCGATGACGGCGGTGATCACAACGTGTTCGCCCAGAAAGTGCCGGGCATGCTGACCCTGAAGGAACACGAAGCGCGCAGCGCCATCGTGCCCGAACTGGCGCCCGCGCAGGGCGAACTGGTCGTCCGCAAAACGGTGCCGTCCGCCTTTTTCGGCACCATGCTGACGGCCTGGCTCGCACAGCGCGGCGTCAAGACGCTGGTCATCGCCGGCGCGGTCACCAGTGGCTGCGTGCGGGCCAGCGTGGTCGATGCCATGTCGTACGGCTACCGGCCGCTGGTGCTGTCCGATTGCGTGGGCGATCGCGCCATTGCCCCGCACGACGCCAACCTGTTCGACATGGGCCAGAAGTACGCCACCGTCATGACGCGTGACGACGCCCTGAAGGCCTTGGCCGGCGCCTGATCTTTCGGCTTTGTCAGGACGAAAAAAGCCGGATCTTGCGATCCGGCTTTTTTGTTCCAGCATCCCAAGGGCCGAAGCCCCTGACATACTTAGAACATGTGGCGCACGCCGAAACCGGCCTGACGGGTGCCGATGTCGTTGCTGACCGAGGCACGGCTGCCCAGGTTGTCGATGTCGCTGAAGAACGCGTAGGCGTTCGTGCGGCGCGACAGCGCGTAGGTGTAGCCGACGCTGTAGCCCTTGATGTCCCAGTCCTTCGCCTTCTGGTACGAACCGAACACGCGGCCTGCGCCGATCGGTGCCGACAGGCCCACCATGTACGACTTGGTGTTCGATGCGAACGGCACGCTGGTGGCCGGAGTCGCGGCGGTACCGGCGGTCACGGCGATATTGCGCTGGTCAGCGTACAGGGCGTGGACCTTCACGACGCCGAAGTCATAGGCGCCACCGACTTGCGTCGAGATGCCGTTCGCGCCACCCGTACCCGGGTCCAGACGGTCATACGTCACAGCGGCTTCGATCGGGCCGTTGTTGTAGCGGACACCGGTCGTCACGGCGCGGTTGTTGTTGGCGTTGCCAGCCACTTCCTGGCCCGAACGCGTGAAGCTGTAGCCGATCGCGGCTTGCAGGCCACCAAAGTTCGGCGAGAAGAACATGGCGGTGTTGTCGTTGCGCACCTGGTTCGCGGCGATGACCGTCGAGCCGATACCAGCCTGGCGGAACACGGTGCCGAACGGGTCGATCGACGTGAAGAATGCCGAGCCCAGGATGAACTGACGGCCCAGACGCATTTCACCGAAACGCGAGTGCGACAGACCCACCCATGCCTGACGGTTGAACAGGCCGCTGCCGGTCGTGGTGCCGTCATCGACGTTGATGCCGCTTTCCAGGGTGAAGTTGGCCTTCAGGCCGCCACCCAGGTCTTCCGAGCCGCGCATGCCGAAGCGCGAGTCATTCTGAATGCCGCTGTCCAGCGCGTTGCGCGAGCTCTGGCCATCCGTCTTCGAGTGCAGGAAACCGGCGTCCACGAGACCGTAGAGCGTGACCGAGCTTTGTGCCTGGGCGGTACCTGCTGCGCTGGCCAGAATGGCTGCGAGGATAAGCGTTTTCTTCATGAAGATCTCCGCGATCGGATGGTTGTTGTCTGGAAGACGGGCCGGGGCAGGGGGCCGACGGGGGCGGTCGATGCACGCCCGCAGCGTCGGTTCCGGTCCCTGCCTTGGGCCCGGTCTCGTTAGCTTCCGTGGAAGCCGTGGTGCTATTCCATCAAAAAAACGTTCCAGGGCCAAGATTGCCTGCAGTTGAGCCCGTGTTTTTACGACTGCTTACGTCCTACGTGCGTTTGTACCAACAGCGGCAGTGAAAAGGCCCGTTTTCCCTGGGAAAACGAGCCTTCAAGGCCGGTAGCATGTGCTGCGTTCCGGCAAGGCGGACCGGCCTGAGCCAGCCGCCAGTGCGTGGTGCCGTGACGATCAGAAGCGGTGCTGGATGCCGAAGCCGAGTTCGCGGCGGTCGCCCGTGCGCGTGGCGGCGGCGCCGGTGTATTGCACCGAGTCGCTGTACTGGCTGGCCGCGGCGTACACCATGGTGCGCTTCGACAGCTTGTAGTTGTACGCGATGGCGAAGCCGTCGATGTTGTTGTCTTCGCGGCCCAGGTTCTTGTTGCGGTTGTCCAGGCGCTGGTACGTGGCGAGCAGGGCGTGGGCGCCGAACGGCACGCTCAGGCCCAGCAGGTAGGCATTTTCTTTTTCCGACGCCGAGCGGAACGCGTAGTTCTGCAGGCGGCCGTAACCGGCGTGGGCCTTGACGACGCCGAAGTCGTACGTGGCGCCCAGCTGGTAGTTCTTGATGTCGCTGCTGGCGGCGGCGGCAGCCGAGTCAGGCGCATTGCGCTGGTCGTACGTGAACACGACGGCCAGGGGGCCGTTGTTATAGCGCAGGCCGCTGGTAATGACGCGCTGGTCGGTGCGCGCCGCGCCCGAGGCAACCGTGGCTTCGGCGCCCGCGGCGTTGAAGCTGTAGCCGATGCCGGCCTGGAAGCCCGCGAACACGGGCGTCATGTACAGAGCGGTGTTGTCCAGTCGGTCGCCCGTGCCACCCGTGGCGTTGAAGCCGAAGATGGTTTGCGATTGGGCCTGGCCGTAGGCGTTGCCGAAGGGGTTGATGCTGCTGCCGAACCAGCCGAACGCGAACGAGTCCTGGCGGCCCAGGCGCAGTTCACCCAGCGAGGTCGACTGGAGACCCACCCAGGCGGTACGGCCGAACAGGCGGCTGGTGGTGCCCAGCGACTGGCCGGTCGTGCCCTGGTCGATGTTGATGCCGCTTTCCAGCTGGAAGTTGGCCTTCAGACCGTTGCCCAGGTCTTCCGAACCGCGAATGCCCCAGCGCGAACCGCCGGCATATCCGCTGTCAATGCCGTTGGTGGCGCGCTGACCGTCGTTCTTGCTGGAAACAAAGCCCGCGTCGGCAATGCCGTACAGCGTGACGTTGCTTTGCGCCTGGGCGGCTCCCGCGAAGCCAGCGAGCAGGGCGGCGGCGATAAGGGTCTTGTTCAATTGGAGCTCCGAATGAGTAAGGGTGGTGCGGCACGTCTTTCCTGGTGCACGGCGGTCAGAATGACGAGTGAATATGTGCCCCACGTGACAGCCCCGGGGTGGCGCAGGGTCTGTTGTGCCTGTGCAACGGCACTCGGGAAGCGTCGGAAAGACCACCTTCGCGCAGGTACGCGGCGTGCTTGACCGCTGCCATCGCTGCGATTGCCTATACTGGGCAGATCGTTCTTTCGTGCCCGCGTGCTCGCGGGCCGCATGCAGAAGGCACCGGTCATGACCTCGTCGTCCACTTCGTCGTTTTCCTCTTCGTCGCCGTCCAGCTTTCGCCGGATCTCGCCGCTCGATCGCCTGCTGGCCGAGGCGGATCGCGCGCTGCGGGTGCTGTCGGGCAGTACGTCGGGCACCCGCCCCAATCCGGCCGCGGCGCTGCGCAAGCCCACGCCGCCGGCCGTCCTGGCCACCGAACCGCTGGCCGTGGTTGGCGCGTCGGCGGGGGTCAGCTCACAAGGCGGCGTGGGCGTCGACGATCCGGCTGCGACTGCCGAACTGACGCCCGCCGAAACCCGCCATGCCGCCGGGCTGATGCGCGTCAATCACGTAGGCGAGGTCTGCGCGCAGGCGCTATACCGCGGGCAGGCGCTGGTCAGCCGTCACGCGTCAACGCGCGCCATCTTCTTGGAAGCCGCGGTCGAAGAGACCGACCACCTGACGTGGCTGGCCGACCGGCTGAAAGAACTGAAATCGCGCCCCAGCTTCCTGAATCCGCTCTGGTACGCGGGCGCATTCGGCTTGGGGGTGCTGGCGGGCAGGGCGGGGGATGCCGTCAACCTGGGCTTCATGGCCGAGACCGAAAAGCAGGTGGAACAGCACCTTGACGGGCATCTGCAGAAGTTGCCGGTCAATGATGTGCGGTCACGGGCGATCGTGACGCAGATGTGCGAAGAAGAGCGCCATCATCGCGAAACGGCGCAGCATGCGGGCGGGCGGCCGTTGCCGCCATTGGCCCGCGCGGCCATGCGGGCGGGGTCGAAGGTGATGACTACGACCTCCTACTATATTTGAGGACACGGCTTTTAAGGACACGGTCTTTTGAAGGCACGGCCTTTTGAGAACATGGCCTGAAGGGCAGTGGCCGCGACCGGGTAACCGCCGCGGCTGCAGTCAGGACGGAGCCTTTAGTCGGCTTCCACGACGTCCACGCCCCAGGTCATGGCGACCGTGTGTTCCAGCATGGCCGACGCCGAGCAATACTTGTCGTGCGACAACTGGACGGCGCGTTCGACGGCGGCGACCGGCAGGTTCTTGCCCGTGACGGTGAACTGGAAGTGGATTTTTGTGAACACCTTGGGATCCGTGTCGGCGCGTTCCGCCTGCATGGCGACCGTGCAGCCGCGGACGGCATGGCGGCCGCGCTTCAGGATCAGCACCACGTCATACGCCGTGCAGCCACCCGTCCCGGCCAGGACCAGTTCCATGGGGCGGGGGGCCAGATTGTTGCCACCGCCGTCGGGCGCGCCGTCCATGACCGCAATGTGTCCGCTCCCGGTCCGGGCCGTGAACAACATCCCCTGGGGGCCGCCCCAGCTCACTGTGCATTCCATGTCGATTGTCCTTTGATATTGCGGTGTCGATAGGGCGGGATCATAGCGTGCGGCCCGGTGGCGTCAGCGCGCTCGCCACACTGGTGGTCATTACCTACACGAAAACCCTAGAAAATTCTTGCGCTGCACAAAACGCGTTTCTATAATTGTTCCAACGGAAGTCGCTTTGAGTGACGACATGGCCCAAGGCCCCTCGTCTCCGTCGGACAGCACCGCAAAGCGATCTCCAAAGTGTCTCCTCCACCCTCCTTATTTGGTGGATT
The DNA here is from genome assembly GCF_048632615.1 of Pigmentiphaga litoralis. GTDB lineage: Bacteria > Pseudomonadota > Gammaproteobacteria > Burkholderiales > Burkholderiaceae_B > Pigmentiphaga > Pigmentiphaga litoralis_B. The sequence goes on along the minus strand of NZ_CP184479.1, from coordinate 2,111,884 downwards.
AAGCCCGAAGCCGTCACGGCTCCGGGCTTTTTTGCGTGGTTCATTTGCCGGGCAGAGTTGTCCAGTTCGCGATCACACAAGATTTCCCTTGCGCGAACGATGCGAAAAGACCACGGAACTTTGCCGTGTCTGGCTGCTCCGATGGTAACGATGCGCATTTTTCATGCTGCATCCATGTTGCGCTGCGCCATGAAACCGGCGTTCCATGCTGCCATTGGGCAGGGGCACTGCCCTGGTAAGTCGTTGATTTGCCTGGACAATGCGCAAAGGCCGGATAGTTTAGGTTTTAAGTAGTTGTTTTATAAGGCAATCCTGTTTGTGAAATGCCACACCGCATTGTGGTAAATCGCTCAAATAGGTCTTGCACCGCACAAAAAAGCTTCCTATAATTCATTCAACAGATGTCGCTTTGGATGCAGACACGGCCTCAGGCCCCTCGGCATTCGACGGAAAGTCCCGCAAAGCGATCTCTACCGTGTCTCCTCCACCTCCTCATTTGGTGGATTAAGCCCGAAGCCTCACGGCTCCGGGCTTTTTTTTGCCTACACCATTTGGGCAGCCTTGTGTTGACTTCGAGGCTCCAAACCCGCTATGATCAAAGGCTTGCCCCTATTTACACTCGCAGTTAGACAATGCTGAGGTGATGGCGGGGCAGGTGTCAGAAAGGCCATCGGCGGCGATCAACCGTTGCCCGATTGGGTTGCTTCTGGCAGTCAGGACGGCCCGAAGGGGGCTTTCCGGCAAAAACCAACGTCACAGAGAACACTCTCATGCAAAAAACCTTCGTTGCGAAGCCGCAAGAAGTGACGCGTGACTGGTACGTGATTGACGCCAAGGGCAAAGTCCTAGGTCGTGTGGCCAGCGAAGTCGCACGCCGTTTGCGCGGTAAACACAAGCCAGAATTCACGCCTCACGTTGATACCGGCGATTACATCGTCATCATCAACGCCGCCGATATTGTCGTTACCGGCAACAAGGCACAAGACAAGCGGTACTACCGTCACTCGGGCTACCCGGGCGGTATTACTGAAACCACCTTCCAGAAGATGCAAGAGCGTTTTCCTGGTCGTGCGATCCAGAAGGCCGTCAAGGGCATGTTGCCCAAGGGTCCCCTGGGCTACGCCATGATCAAGAAGATGAAGGTGTACGCTGGATCCGAGCATCCGCACACCGCCCAGCAGCCCAAGCTGCTGGAACTCTGAGGAGCCGTGAATGATCGGTAACTGGAATTATGGAACCGGCCGCCGGAAGTCTTCGGTTGCGCGCGTGTTCCTCAAGAAAGGTTCGGGCAAGATTGTCGTCAACGGCAAGCCTGTCGACGAATATTTTGCTCGTGAAACGGGCCGCATGATCGTTCGCCAGCCGCTGGTGCTGACCGGTCACGTCGAGTCGTTCGATTTTCACGTCAACGTTGGCGGTGGCGGCGAAAGCGGCCAGGCCGGTGCGGTGCGTCACGGCATCACCCGCGCTCTGATCGACTACGACGCAACGCTGAAGTCGCAGCTGTCGCAAGCTGGCTTCGTCACGCGTGATGCGCGTGAAGTTGAACGTAAGAAAGTCGGCTTCCGTAAAGCACGACGCAGGAAGCAGTTCAGCAAGCGCTGATCCCTGCTTGCCCGGCAGTTCCCCTGGTGGATACACCTGGGGTGGGCAAAAAAGGCCGCAGCGATGCGGCCTTTTTTGTTTTGTGTTCATATTGCGATGGCATGCTGGTGCCCGGTTTCAGAGGGCACCGCGCCGATTCTGGCTGTACAAAATCTGGAGAGGAAGATGGCAAGTCGCGACGAGGCGGGTACCGCCAAGATCAAAGTAGGTATCGTGGGTGGCACGGGCTATACCGGTGTCGAACTGCTCCGCCTGTTGTCCCAGCACCCCCATGCCGAACTGCGAGCCATCACCTCCCGCAAGGAAGACGGCCTGCCAGTGGCCGAGATGTATTCGAACCTGCGCGGCGTCGTCGACCTGAAGTTCTCGTCGCCCGACAACGCGAAGCTTGAAGACTGCGATGTGGTGTTCTTTGCGACGCCGCATGGGGTCGCCATGGCGCAGGCCCAGGCGCTGCTCGCTGCGGGCGTCAAGATCATCGATCTGGCCGCTGATTTCCGCCTGCAGGACACCGCGGTATTCGAGAAGTGGTACAAGATGCCGCACACCTGCCCCGACATCCTGGAAGAGTCGGTGTACGGCCTGGTCGAAGTGAACCGCGACCGGATCCGCAATGCCCGGGTCGTGGGCAATCCCGGCTGCTACCCGACCACGGTCGTGCTCGGCCTGGCGCCCTTGCTCGAAGGCCGGGGCAGCGACAGCAAGCCGCTGGTGGACGTGCAGACCCTGATCGCCGATTGCGCATCGGGTGTCACGGGTGCTGGCCGCAAGGCCGAAGTGCATATCCTGTTCTCGGAAGCATCGGACAACTTCAAGGCCTATGGCGTGGGCGGTCACCGTCACCATCCCGAAATCGTCGAACAGCTGGAAAAGCTGCACGGCGGGCCGGTTGGCCTGACCTTCGTTCCCCACCTGACGCCAATGATCCGCGGCATGCATTCGACCCTGTATGCCCGCATCCAGCCCGAGGCGCGTGACGTGGACTTCCAGGCGCTGTTCGAAGCGCGTTATGCCAACGAGCCCTTCGTTGACGTGATGCCTGCCGGCAGCACCCCGGAAACGCGCTCGGTGCGTGCATCCAACATGGTCCGGATCTCGGTCTTCCGCCCGAATGGCGGTGACCAGCTCGTGATCCTGGTGGTGCAGGACAACCTGGTGAAAGGGGCGTCTGGCCAGGCCGTGCAGAACATGAACCTGATGTTTGGCCTGCCCGAAAACGCAGGCCTGGGCCACGTCGCGGTCCTGCCCTGATGAAGCGCCGCCCCCTGTTTCCTGCGGCAGTCCAGCGCAGGCGACGGCAGGCGGCGGCGTCCGCCCCTCGCGCTGCCAAGACTCGCGCACCGTGGCCCCTGCGCGCGTTCGCCCTGCTGCTGATCCTGGCGCTGGGCGCCGCGCTGGGTAGCGGGCTGTATGAATGGGTGCGCCGGGTGGCCGGACTGGCGCCGCAAGTCAGCGCGTCCGACGCGGCAACCTTGCGCGCCGACCGCGAACGATTGGCGGCCGAACTGCAGGCCTTGCAGGGCCGGCTCAATGCCGCCGATGGCCGCATCGAAATGGAGCGCGCCGCCAAGGACAAACTCGAGGCGGAGTTGCGCGCGTCGCAAAAGGAAGTGGGCGACCTGCGCAATGACCTGGCGTTTTTCGAACAGCTGATTCCGGCCGATCCCCGCATGGGGCAGGTCAGCATCCGTTCGGCCGAACTCGAAAAGCAGGGTACCGCGCTGCGCTACCGGGTGTTGCTCATGCGTAGTGGCCGGCCATCCGGCGAATTCAAGGGGCGCTGCAGTTTTCGGCGGTGGGCACGCGCGGCGGCGCGAGCGCCACGGTGGACCTGCTACCGCTGGTGGAGCCGGCGGCGCCGGGCCTTGCGATGCCCGGCGGCATCCGGCCCACGGCGCCCGTGCTGGGTGCGCCGGTACTGGGAAATCCGTTGCCGGCATCGCCTGCGGTCACGGCAGCCCCGGGCGGCAACCCGTTGGCCCTGAGCTTCCGGCAGTACCAGCGGGCCGAAGGCGCACTGGCGCTGCCCGCCAATTTCACGCCGCGCAGCGTGACCGTGCGGGTGCTGGAAGGCGGCGCGGTCCGGTCGCAAAGTACCGTCACCCTGATGCCCTGAGCCGCACGCCCTGCCATGGCGCCGGCTGGGCGGGGAACTTCAGGTGTGCGAACTTGCCACAGTCGAAGGCAAGGTCAAGGCCTCGAACAGGGTGGTTGGCGGTACTATTACCGGTTGGGCGTTCAGCCGCGAGCTTGAACTCCAGCCAACAGCCCGCATCTTGGATGATGTGCACTACGGCGCACCCGACCTGCGTCGCGGCGCGATCGTTCAAGGTTGCCTTGGCCCGGGCGATCAAGAACCCCTGACGACGCCGGGGTTGAATTTGGCCGACGATAGCGGTGCAATACCCGTATCGCAGAATAGAACCGACCGCGGCCCGCCAACCTGGCCGCGTCAACCGTATCGCAAGATCGATTCAGCACCTTCGTTCGCAGGCTTCCCCAAGGGGCCGTCGCAGCGGGCGTGCACAAGGAGCAGTCCATGAATGCAGCAGTAGAACAAGTCAACCTCGACGCCCCTCCCATGCAGCTGATCTTTACCGATTCGGCCGCTGCCAAGGTCAAGGAATTGATCGAAGAAGAGGGCAACGCCGCGCTCAAGCTGCGCGTGTTCGTGCAAGGCGGCGGCTGTTCCGGTTTCCAGTACGGCTTCACGTTCGACGAAGACGTGAACGACGACGACACGACGTTCGAAAAGAACGGCGTGCAGCTGTTGATCGACGCCATGAGCTTCCAATACCTGGTCGGCGCCGAGATCGACTACAAGGAAGGTCTGGAAGGCGCGCAGTTCGTGATCAAGAACCCGAACGCGTCCAGCAGCTGCGGTTGCGGTTCGTCCTTCTCGGTCTGATCGGGTAGTTGTCCCTTCGCCACCGGCCCCGGCCGGTGCCTGGAGCGCCCTTGCGCAAGCGGGGCGCTTTTTGTCTTTGTCTGTGACCTCATTCTGGCCGGTACGCCGCGCCGCTCCCTTATGGCTCTCCTTGCTCTGACCGACATCGAACTGGCATTTGGCCATGTTCCCCTGCTGCACCAAGCGAACTTCTCGATCGAGACGGGCGAACGCGTGGGCCTGATCGGGCGCAATGGCACCGGCAAATCGTCGCTGCTGCGCCTGCTCGATGGCCGTTCCGTCCCGGACGACGGCCTGCTGGTGCGCCAGGGCAAGCTCAAGGTCACGACCGTCGAGCAGGAACCCCTGCTCAATGACGACGACACGGTGTTCGACGCCGTGAGCGAAGGCCTGGCCGAAAGCCGCGACCTGCTGCGCGCCTACCACCGGGTCACGCATGACCTGGCCGAGCCGGGCGAAGACGTCGATTACGACGCGCTGATGGACGAGTTGATGGTGCTGCAAGGCAAGCTTGAAGCGCAAGACGGCTGGACCGTGCAGGCCCGGATCGAAGCCACGCTGGTCAAGCTCAACCTGCCGGCCGACGCGCTGATATCGGGCCTGTCGGGCGGCACCCGTAAGCGGGTTGCCCTGGCGCGCGCGCTGCTGGGCGATCCCGATCTGCTGCTGCTGGACGAGCCGACCAACCATCTGGATTTCCATGCGATCGCCTGGCTTGAAGAACTGCTGCGCGGCTTTGCCGGCAGCGTGATCTTCGTGACCCACGATCGCCATTTCCTTGACGCCGTAGCCACCCGGATCGTCGAGCTGGATCGCGGCAGGCTGGTCAGCTTTCCGGGGTCGTACAAGGAATACCAGGCGCGCAAGGCCGACATGCTGGAAAACGAACGGCTGGAAAACGCGCGGTTCGACAAGCTGCTGGCGCAGGAAGAAGTGTGGATCCGCAAGGGCGTGGAAGCACGCCGCACGCGCAGTGTCAGCCGGATCAAGCGCCTGCAGGAAATGCGGCAGCAGCGCACCATGCGCCGCGATCAGGTCGGCAAGGTGGCGATCGAAGTGGCGGAAGGCGCCCGGTCGGGCAAGCTGGTGGCGGACCTGGAAAACGTGTCGAAGTCGTTTGGCGACCGCGCGATCATCCGCGACTTTTCCACCACCGTCATGCGCGGCGACCGCATCGGCCTGATCGGCCCCAACGGAGCGGGCAAGACGACGCTGCTCAAGCTGATCCTGGGCGAGCTGCCCGCCGACAGCGGCACCGTGAAGCTGGGCGCGAACGTGGCCGTGGCCTACTTCGACCAGATGCGCAGCGCCCTGAATGAAGACGATGCCCTGGTCGACGTCATCAGCCCGGGCAGCGAATGGGTCGAAATCAATGGCCAGCGCAAGCACGTCATGAGCTACCTGGGCGACTTCCTGTTCGCCCCGGAGCGTGCCCGTTCGCCGGTCAAGAGCCTGTCGGGGGCGAGCGTGCCCGCCTGCTGCTTGCACGCTTGTTTGCCCGCCCGGCCAACGTGCTGGTGCTGGACGAACCGACCAACGACCTGGATATCGAAACCCTGGAACTGCTGGAAGACCTGCTGCAGGACTACAGCGGCACCGTCTTCCTGGTCAGCCATGACCGCGCCTTCCTCGACAATGTCGTCACGCAGACCATTGCGTACGAAGGCGACGCACGGTGGCGGGATTACGTGGGCGGCTATGAAGATTGGCTGAACCAGCGGTCATCGGCGGCTGAAGCGGCCTATGAAGCCAAAGCGGCGGTGGCCCTGCCGACCTCGGCCGCGCCTGCGGCGGCCAAGCCCGTAGCGGCGGCTGCAAAGCCCGCTGAAACGGCCAAGGCGACGGTTTCCGCGGCGCCTGTTGCGCCCGCCGCCCCTGCAGCCCCCGCAGCCAAGCCGGCCGAAAAGTCACGGCTCAGCTCTTGGGAAGCCAAGGAACTGGACGGCCTGCCCGACGTCATCGCCAAGCTGGAAAGCGAGCAGACCGACCTGACGGCCAAGCTGGCCGACGGCATGATCTACCGCGACAAGCCGGCCGACGCCGCAGCGTTCGAAAAGCGCCTGGCCGAGATCGAAGCCGAGATGCTGCAGAAGCTGGAACGCTGGGAAGTGCTGGAAAGCAAGCGCGGGTGATGCTTACGCGGCTGCGGGCACGGGCGTGTTCAGCAGCTGCTGCTCCCACAGATAGGCAATGCCGCTGCCCGCGGCATGCTGCTTCAGTATCTCGGTCACGGCGCCGGCCGTCTCGAGCCGCGCCCAGTCGCGCTGCCATTCGGCAGTGACAGCCATCCACGTCATCATGTTGGCGCCCGCAACGATCATGCGCTGGATGGCCACCTGGTGCGATTCCACCGAAATCCCGCCCGACGCATCGGTCACGACCGTCACGTCCCAGCCTTCGCCCAGCGCCTGGATGGCGGGCATCGCCACGCACACTTCGGTCCACAGGCCCGCGATGATCAATTGCTTGCGGCCGGTCGCCTTGACCGCGTCGACCACCTTCTTGTCCTGCCACGTATTGATCAGGGTGCGGTCAATGATTTCCTGGCCCGGAAACACCTCGGTGATCTGCGGGAAGATATAACCGCCCCGGTCGGCAATGACACTGGTCAGGATGGTCGGCACGTTGAAGGCCTTGGCGGATTTCGCCAGCGCCGTAGCGTTGTTGACGGCCATGTGCGGATCGTGACTGTTCAGGTTGGTGAGCTGGAAGGGCTGATGGTCGATCAGGACCAGCACGGAATCTTCGGGGCGAAGCAGGGAATCCAGTCCGTTGCGTAGGGTCGTCATGGGTACATCCTCTTTTGCGAGCGGTTGAAAGGCTTGGCCGGCTGCCATCGTCTGGTGCAATGGGCCGAGGACGCATTGTCATGTTCCTGTTCCCGCACCAGTAGTACCATCGGCGGGCAAGCTGTGTCGCGGGAATGGGAACGCCCGTTGGATGCACCCGCAACGAACATCACCGGGAAACGCCCCCATGGACATCGAAGAACTCAGAACATTCGTGGAAGTGGCGGACGCCGGGGGCATTTCGCCAGGTGCGCTACGGCTGGGCGTGTCGAAATCGATCGTGAGCCGCCGTCTGGCGCGCCTGGAAGCGGAGCTGGGCGTGCAGTTGCTCTCGCGCACCACCCGCGGTGCGGCGCTGACCGAGGCCGGCGTCACGTTCAGGGACTACGCGGCCAGGGTGTACGCCGATATCGAGGCAGGCAAGGAAGCCATCCTGCCTGCCGGTCTATTGCGCGGCTACCTGCGCATCTCGGCGCCCATGTCATTCGGCCCCAATCATTTCGCGCCTGCACTGGCGGAAATGGCGCGGCGGCATCCCCAGCTGGAAATGCAGACCTGCTACAGCGACCGCTTCGTCGATCTGATTGCCGAGGGCTACGACTGTGCAATACGGGTCGGCCACCTTCCGGATTCCAACCTGATTGCCCGGCGCGTCGGACCGGTCTACGGACAGCTGGTGGCCAGCCCGGCCTATCTGCAGGCCCACGGCACGCCGCAGACGCCCGACGACCTGCTTCGTCATGAAGCGCTGACCAAAGGGGCGGAAGTGTGGCAACTGACGGACGGCGACAAGACCCTTACCGTGCGCCCGCAGGGGCGGTTCAAATCGGATAGCGGGGCGGCGCTGGTCGCGGCGGCCGTGGCAGGGCTGGGCATTGCATATCTGCCGGATTGCCTGACGCACGAACACCTGGCGTCCGGGGCGCTCGTTCCCGTGCTTCCGGAGCATCCGCCGCCTCCGGCGGGCGCCTACGTCGTCAGGCCGCCGGGGCAGCATCCGGCCCGGAAGATACGCGCGCTGATCGACCTGTTGATCGAATACTGCGACGGGTCGACCCACCCGCCGTATGGCCAGCCGACAACGCCGAAGGCCGAACCGCGTCAGGAGACGGGTTGAAAAGCCTGCTTGAGAAGCCCGCTTGGCCAGGCCAGCAACGAAGCCTGTGTGGGAGCGAATGGCGAGGCCAGGACACTGGCCGCCCCGCCGGATCACGCCGGGTAGTACGCCCCTAAGATCCGTTCCCCGCGCGCGCCGGTCACCGCCGGCAGATTCGCCGTCCGCCCCTGCACGTGGCGCGCCGCCAGCCATGCGAAGGCAAGCGCTTCCACCTGCTGCGGCGGGATGCCCAGGGCGTCAGTGGATTGCACGGGCCGGCGCAGGCAGTGGGCCAGATCGGCCATCAGGCCATCATTGCGGGCGCCTCCACCGCATACCCAGACCTGGGCGCTATCGGTGACGCGGCCCTGAAGAGCGTTGGCCACGGTATGTGCGGTCAGCCGCTGCAAGGTGGCCTGCACGTCGGCCGGAGACAGCGGGGCGCCCGCGCCCTGCGCCGCTGGCGACCTTTGCCAGGCCGCCAGGCGCGTGTCCAGCCAGTCCGCATGGAACAGGTCGCGTCCGGTCGATTTGGGCGGCGGCAAGGCCAGCCAGGGCTCGCTGGCGACGAAATAGGCAAGCAGGCTGTCCGACACCCTGCCGGATGCGGCAAACGCGCCCTGGGCGTCATAGGGCTGCCCGGTGTGCCGTGCGCACCAAAGGTCCAGCAGCAGGTTGGCCGGGCCGGTGTCAAAGCCGGTAACGGGCTGGCCGGGGTGCAGCAGGGTGACGTTGGCAATGCCGCCCAGGTTCAGGATGACACGGGGCGTGTCGGTGCCGAAGCAGGCCGCATGGAAAGCGGGCACCAGGGGCGCGCCCTGGCCGCCCGCCGCCACATCGCGGTTGCGAAAATCGGCCACCACCGGAATGCCGCTGGTTTCGGCCAGCCGCGCCGGGGCATTGAGCTGCAGCGTGTAGCCCAGTTCGGGCCGGTGCCGCACCGTCTGGCCATGGGCGCCCACGGCGCGCACGGCCGATGCGGCCAGGCCCCTGTCTTCAGGACGGCGCTGACGACATCGGCGTAGACGTCCGCCAGGGCGACCGACGCCCGCGCCGCCCGATCGAGTTCATCGTGGCCGGGAGCGTTCAAGGCAAGCAGCGTTTCCCGCAATCCGGGGGAAAGGGAAGGTCGGCATGCGCGAGCACAACCGGCTGGCCGTCAGCCGGACAGCGGGCCAGCACACCATCGACACCGTCGAGGCTGGTCCCCGACATCAGACCGATGTAGAGGTCTGATGACGAGTGCGTGCTCACTTGGCAGCGACGGGCAGGCCAGGGCCGGTGGGGCCGTTCAGCGTCGCCAGCAGTTCCATCTGGTGATGGAGCGGGGCGGTATAACTGCGGAACAGCGCCAGGCTTTTCGCGCTCAGGTCGGGCGCGCCGGGCAGGGCCACGGTCAGCGGGTCGACGGCGTTGCCGGCAATCTTGAACTCGTAGTGCAGATGCGGTCCGGTGGCCCAGCCAGTCGAACCGACCTTGCCGATGAATTCGCCCTGCTGTACCCGCTGGCCCTTCTTCAGGCCAGGCGCGAACGCGCTCATGTGGCCGTACAAGGTCGAATACTGGCCGCTATGGCGCAGCACGACCACATTGCCGTAGCCGTTCTGCGTACCGACAAAATCGACCACGCCATCGGCGGTGCTGCGGATGGGGGTGCCGGTGGGCGCGCCGTAGTCCACGCCCTTGTGCTCGCGCCAGGTTTTCAGGATCGGGTGGAAGCGGCGCGAAAAACCGGAGGTCACCCGCGTGAATTCCATGGGTGAGCGCAGGAAGGCCTTGCGCAGACTCTTGCCGGCGAACGTGTAGTAGCCGCCGGTCGCGCCGGGTTGCTGGTCGAACCAGATGGCTTCGTGTGATTCGCCCTTGTTGACGAATTCCAGCGCCAGCACCTTGCCGGCGCGCACATAGTTGCCCTGGTGGGTAAAGGTTTCGTAGACCACATTGAAGTGGTCGCCGCGGCGCAGGTCGCGGTGGAAGTCGATTTCGCCTGACAGGATTTCGGCGATCTGGGTGGCCACCGAGTCGGGAATGTCGGCGGCGTCGGTGGCGCCGAACAGCGAACTCAGGATCTCGCCATGGGCCATCCGGACCTGGCGATCGGTGTCGAACTGGACTTCACGGGCGTTCAGGCCGGCGGCCGTGCGCTCCACCTGCAACATCTTGGAGACGACCTTGCCATCGACATCGGCGCCCGGGGTGTGCAGATAACGGAGCCAGCGGACCTGGCCCAGCACGTCGGTCGACGCCTGGATGGTGCGGCCCGGCACCAGTTGGTAGAAGCCTTTGGCGTCGGGCGACGCGCGCAGGAATTTTTCGACTTCCGGATCGTCCACGCCCAGCCGGTTCAATAGCGACGCGATCGAATCGCCCCGCTGGACCCGCTCTTCACGGATGAAGTTGGCGGATACGGCGGCTTCGTCGCGCAACACCTGGTCGGCCAGGTCGGGCAGCAGCAGGGCCTGCGTGACGCGGGTGGTGGGCGGCAGGGCGTCATCGGGAGACAGCGGCGCAACGCCAATGGCGGCTGCGGTGGCGAAGACGCCAACCGCGCCCGCGCCGATCAGGATGCGCTTCTTGAGCGGAGCAGCGGTGGGTTGTGCGGCAGTGCTGGGAGAGGTGATGCGGGTGATGGCGGTGCGCACGGCGTGCGCGATACGGCTGAGCATTGCGTGAGCAACGCCTGAAAACTTAGGATTCATGCGTCCTGGCCCCAAGAGACGGTTGGGCTAGAATTTGCTTCGAAGTGCGGGTTCGAAACGCGGCGGGTTCCGGCTGCCGCACACGCAACATCGCGTCGGACACCATAAGGGCACCGACGCAATCAGGACTGCGCGTGCACCAATTGAACCCGTATATGTAACAACGATGTTTCAACCGGAACGCGCCGAGTATATATAACTCAAGCTGGCGTGCCAACACGCCCTCCTTACCATTTACATCTCTTCCCCCAGACGGCTGAAATGACTGACTCCACCCTACCGGTTTCTCCGACCCCTCCCACCGCCGCTGCGGCTGCGGCCTATCCGATCACCCCCGAGGTCGAGCGCGACCTGGTGATCGTGAAGCGGGGCTGTGACGAACTGCTGGTGGAATCCGAGTTCGCGCGCAAGCTGGCTCGCAGCCGCGCGACCGGCGTGCCTCTGCGGATCAAGCTGGGGCTGGACCCCACCGCGCCCGACATCCACCTGGGCCACACGGTGGTGCTGAACAAGATGCGCCAGCTGCAGGAACTGGGTCACACCGTGATCTTCCTGATTGGCGACTTCACGTCCATGATCGGCGATCCCAGCGGCCGCAACGCCACCCGCCCCCCGCTCACGAAAGAGCAGATCGCCGTCAATGCGGAAACCTACTATCAACAGGCCAGCCTGGTGCTGGACCCGGCGCGCACCGAAGTCCGCTACAACTCCGAGTGGTGCGACCCCCTGGGCGCACGCGGCATGATCCAGCTTGCCTCGCGCTACACGGTGGCCCGCATGCTTGAGCGTGAGGATTTCACCAAGCGCTACAAGGGCGGCGTGCCGATTTCGGTGCACGAGTTCCTGTACCCGCTCATGCAGGGCTACGACTCGGTGGCCCTGAAGTCCGACCTGGAACTGGGCGGCACCGACCAGAAGTTCAACCTGCTGGTCGGCCGCGAGCTGCAGAAGGAATATGGACAGGAACCGCAGTGCGTGCTGACGATGCCGCTGCTGGAAGGCACGGACGGCGTCGAAAAGATGTCCAAGTCCAAGAACAACTACATCGGCATCTCGGAAACGCCCGACTCGATGTTCGGCAAGCTCATGTCGATTTCCGACGTGATGATGTGGAAGTACTTCACCTTGCTGTCGTTCAAGTCGCTGGACGAGATCGCCGCGCTCAAGCAGGAAACCGAGAACGGCCGCAACCCGCGTGATGTGAAGGTAGTGCTGGCGCAGGAAATCGTGGCGCGTTTCCACAGCCAGGCGGCCGCGGAACAGGCCTGGACCGACTTTGTCGCCCGCACCAAGAACAAGGAAATCCCGGACAACCTGCCCGAAGTCGCACTCGCCGGCGCGCCCATGGGCATCCTGCAACTGTTGCGCGAGGCCAGCCTGTGCACGTCGTCGTCCGACGCGCAGCGCAATGTGGAACAGGGCGGGGTGCGGGTGGACGGCGTCAAGGTCGAGGACAAGGGTCTGAAGCTGGACGCCGGCACCTACGTGTTGCAGGTCGGCAAGCGGAAATTCGCGCGGGTCACGCTGGCCTGATCCTCGCGGCAAGCGCTGCCGTCATCCTGGCCGCCGCGTTACGCCGCAGAGCAGCACGCCGCGCACCCCCTGTCGGTTCTGACAGGGGGCCTATCCGGCTCTACCAGGAGTGTCGCGCTGCGGCCACAGGGAGTACACCCGGCTGCGTGCTATCGTCGAAGACGTCTAAGGGCTTTCCTGTAGCCGGAGCACCGGGCCGTTTGGGTTCCGTGCGCATGGAACGTGATGCGCGTTCCAGGGTGTAAAAGCGTTGCCGTCTCCCGCGATTTGCTGCGGTGCATGGTGAATAATAGGACGTGGCACGCCAATCTCGACCTCACCTTATAAGGAGCAGCGCGATGAAGATCTGGAGCAACTCATTCGCGGACGGACAGCCGATTTCCCCCGCTACGCGTTCGGGAAGATCGACCCCAAGACTCAGGTGACGCTGTCGGACAACCTGAATCCGCAGCTTGGATGGAGCGACGTGCCGCTGGGCACGCAGTCCTTCGTGCTGCTTTGCCATGACTACGACGTGCCCAGCGTGGGCGACACCGTCAATCAGTCGGGCGTCGACGTCCCGGCCGACCTGCCGCGTGTCGATTTCTTCCACTGGGTGCTGGTCGACCTGCCCGCCGACGTGCGGGACATCGACGAAGGCGCGTTCAGCAGCGGCGTAACGCCGCGCGGCAAAAGCCCGGCCACGCCCTTGGGCGCGCGCCAGGGCATCAACGACTACACCATCTGGTTTTCGGCCGATCACGACATGAACGGCGATTACTATGGTTATGACGGCCCGTGCCCGCCGTGGAACGACTCGCTGGTGCACCATTACGTGTTCACGCTGTACGCGCTGGACATTCCGGTATTGCCGATCGAAGGCAACTTTACGGGAGCCGATGTGCGCCGGGCGATCGAGAAGCACGTGATCGACCAGGCAGCCATCACCGGCACCTACACCCTGAACCCGGCCCTCGCGCCAAAGCAGATCGCAGCAGATGACTGAACTCTGGCTCATACGCCATGGCGTGACCGAATGGAATCGCGCGCATCGTGTGCAAGGCATGCTGAATATCGCCCTGGACGAAGAAGGCCATCGTCAGGCGGAGCAGCTGGCCGCGCACTTTCGCGACGTCCCGCCACAGGCGCATGCCAGCTATACCAGTGACCTGGACCGGGCGCACGACACGGCGCGGCCCGGAACGGCGCAGCTGGGACTGCCCCTGGCCATCGAACCCGGACTGCGCGAGCGCAAGTACGGCGTGTTCGAAGGGCTGAGCTTTCCGGAACTCGCCGAACGTTTTCCCGAGGCGGCCGATGCCGTGCACCACCGCCGTCCGGACTACGACATGATGGGCGGCGAATCGCTGCGCCAGTTTCAGCAGCGGGTGGTGAGCACGCTGACCCGGATCGCCACGCAGCATCCCGATCAGCGGGTGCTGGTATTCACCCACAGTGGCGTGATCGATATGGCCTATCGTTATGCCATGGGCATTCCGGTCGAAGCTGAGCGGCGCCGGTCCGTGCCCAACGCCAGCATCAACCGGCTCGAGATCGACGGTGAACAGTGGCGGGTGCTGGGCTGGGGCGATGTGTCGCATCTGGCTGGCGCACCAGCGGAAATCCACCCGGCCTGAGGGTTCGAGCCGGGCGGATGGCGGTCAGCCGCTCAGTCCAGCTGGATCTTGGCCGCTTTGATCACGCCTTCCCATCGCTGCATTTCTGCCGTAATGAAAGTCTTGGCCTGCTCCGGCGACATCGCATCCACCCGACCGCCCAGCTCTTCGATATGTTTGGTCACGTCAGGCGAGCGCAGTGTTTGCGCGATGGCGTCCGACATCTTCGCAACGATATCGGCAGGCGTGCCGGCCGGGGCCAGCACCGGATTCCACTCGTAGACTTCATAGTCCGTGACCCCCGACTCCAACAAGGTCGGCACCTGAGGCAGCGCGCCGACGCGCGTCGCGCCGGTCACGGCCAACGCGCGCAGCTTTCCTGATTTGACGTGTTGCAGGCCCGACGCCGTGTTGGCAAAAAGATCGGCACCTGTCCGGCCATCACGTCCGTCATGGCCGGGCCACCCCCTTGTACGGAACGTGCAGCAGATCCAGCTTCAGGCGCTGCGCGAACAGGGCGCCCGCCAGGTGCTGCGCCGACCCATTGCCCGACGACGCATACGCCAGCGATTCCGGCTTGGCGCGGATGGCCTGGATCAGTTCCTGTACGTTCTTCTGCGGCAGGGTGGGCGTCACCACCAGCATGTTCGGGAAGCGGGCCAGGACCGACACGGGCGTGAAATCGCGCGCGGTGTCGTAGGGCAGTTTCTTGAACAGCGACGGGTTGGTCGAGAACGACGCGGCGTCGACCATGAAGGTATAGCCGTCGGGCGCGCTGCGGGCCACGTTGGCGGCGGCGATCTGGCCGCTGCCCCCGGGGCGGTTTTCCACGACCACGGTCTGCCCCAGGATCTGGCCGACCTTGGGCGCGATCAGACGCGCCATGGTGTCGGCACCGCCGCCAGGAGCGTAGGTCACGACCAGACGGATCGGCATGCGTGTCGGCCACGCCTGCTGCGCCACGGCGGGCGCCGCGGCAGCGAACGACACGGCAATCGCGCCAAGGGCGGTCAGGCGGGGAAGGGAGGTCATACGGGCGAACATGGCGTCTCCTGGTGCAGGCTCTGCGGCCCGCGGTGGTCGAGTGAAGAGACCGGCTTGCGGTCGATGTGATGTGATGCGGTGATCGGTATAGCGGTCGGTGTGTATTGCCTGGGTGCTGCCGAGTACGAACCCCTGCTAGCGGATCTCGGCCCGGTAGCGGAAGTGATCGGCATTGCCGACCGTGACGCGAAATTCGATCCGGCGGCCCGCCAGGTCGAAGGCGACGCGTTCGACCCGCAGCGCCGGGTGGCCTGCCGGAAGGTCCAGCGTGCGCGCTTGCGCCGCCGACAGCCGGTCGAAGCTCAGTTCGTCCACCGCGCGGTTCACCGTGATGCCCAGCCGTTCGGCATACATGGGATACATCAGCGGCGAAAAATCCTTCTTGTCGAGATCCAGCAGCGCCTTGAACGGGCCGTACGGCACCCACAGCGTTTCCAGCAACTGCACCTTGCCGCCCCAGCAGCGCTGGCGCTCGATGCAGATCGCCTGATCGTCGGCGCCCAGCAGCAATTCACGCGCGGCAAGCGCAGGCGCCTTGACCGCCTTGACGGTCTTGATGCGTGACTCCGGCACGTCGCCTTCCGCCGACCCGAAGCGGAAAAAACGCAGCATGGTTGCGCCGGTCAGGCCACCGCGCACGAACGTGCCGCGGCCATGGATGCGTTCCAGCAGACCGTCTTCGACCAGCGACTGGATCGCGCCACGCATGGTGCCCAGGGCCACGCCATAGAACTCGCTCAGCGCGCTTTCGGCAGGAATGGCTTCACCCGCCTTCCATTCGCCTGACAGCACGCGGCCGCGCAGGGCCAGCGCGATGCGCGCCCACAGGGGCTGCGACTGCGTGTACTTGTCCGAATGCAGGGAAGAAGAGGGTGCGGGCATGACGTCTCGATGTCGGACCGTTATACTCGGTCATTGATAGCTCTAGTCATCTAGAGGACGCAGCATAGGGGCCGGTCATGGCAGTTGTCAAATCTTCGGTGTCGTCGCCTTCCATCGACACGCATTTCCATGTGTTTTCCGCCAGCGCCGACGCCGTACCCGGCGCGCGCTACCGCCCGGCCTATGCCGCTACGTTTACGCAATGGCAGGCGCTGGCCGAGCCCTGTGGCGTGCGCGCCGGCGTGCTCGTGCAGCCCAGCTTTCTGGGCGCAGACAACAGCGCGCTGCTCGACGTGCTTGCCCGCGCGCCGCACATGCGTGGGGTCGTGCAACTGCTGCCCGGCACGCCGGCCGACGTCATTACGTCCCTGCATGCGGCAGGCGTGCGCGGCGTGCGCTGGAACATGGCGGGCCGCCTGGACGATGCGTCGTGGTCGCACCCGCACTGGCCCGCGTTGCTTGCGCACGTGGCGTCGCTCGGGTGGCACCTGGAAGTGCACAGCGATGTCGGTGGCCTGCCTGCCGCCTTGCATCGCCTGCCTGACCTGGCCTCCACCGCCATCCCGCTCGTGCTCGACCATTTCGGCAAACCCGACCCCGCGCGCGGCCCCGCCTGCGACACCTTCGCCGCCGCCATGGCCCTGGCCGATCGCCACCCCGTGTACGTGAAGTGCAGCGCCGCCTATCGCCTGCAGGGCCAGGATCCCGTTGCCTTGCTAAGCCGGTGGGCGTCCCTGCTTGGCACGGACCGCCTGTTGTGGGGTTCGGACTGGCCCTGCACAAACTTCGAGCAGGTCGCGGACTACCCGGCATTGCATGCGTTGCCGGCGGCCTGGGCGGAAGCCTTGGGACAGGAGATCCCTTTCGATGCGAATGCGCGAAAGGTGTTTTACGACGGCGCGGATGCATTGCTGGCCTAAGCCGATCTTGGCGCCTGTCGGAAACCATCCCCGCAACAGCCCCGCCGTCTGCACCCTCACAGGCCCCAGACCCAGGACGCGGCGGATCTGGCTACGCCAGTCCGCCCGCGTCGCCCCTGGGGAGGCGCGAAGCGCCCAGGGGGGCACATACATGCGGCAACATACAGGTATAATCAGTTTGCCTTTCCCTGCGTGACTGGCGAATTCTAGGGCCACGGCAACTTGGCCACCCTAGGTGGGATCACCACAAGGAAGCGCAGGGTTCTGGCGAGGCAGTGCACGGCATCGTTGCGTGCACTCCGCGCCACGCCGTTCGCCTGGGCAGCCGTAGGCAGTTACGACGATCGTTCCGGTTTTGCCGGTACGGTGTTCGCACATTCGCGGCTGGCCGGATTCCCCTCGTGTCCCGGTCGGTCCCCTCGTTCTGCACAGGAAGGAACCTACATGTTCGACCGTAAAGTCACCATCGCCCAGATCGACCCCGCCTTGTGGGCCGCCATCGAGCAGGAAAACGAACGCCAGGAACAGCATATCGAGCTGATCGCGTCCGAAAACTACGCCAGCCCGGCGGTCATGCAGGCCCAGGGCACCCAGCTCACCAATAAATACGCCGAAGGCTATCCAGGCAAGCGCTACTACGGCGGTTGCGAGTTCGTCGACATCGTCGAACAGCTGGCCATCGATCGCGTCAAGAAAATCTTTGGCGCCGAAGCCGCCAACGTCCAGCCGAACTCGGGCTCGCAGGCCAACCAGGGCGTGTACATGGCCGTCCTGAAGCCGGGCGACACCGTGCTGGGCATGAGCCTGGCCGAAGGCGGGCACCTGACGCACGGCTCGCCGGTGAATGCCTCGGGCAAGCTGTACAACTTCATCTCGTACGGCCTGAACGCCGACGAAGAGATCGACTACGAACAGGTCGAACGCCTGGCGCAGGAACACAAGCCCAAGCTGATCGTGGCGGGGGCGTCCGCCTATTCGCTCAAGATCGACTTTGCCCGCTTCGCCGAGATCGCCAAGTCGTGCGGCGCGCTGTTCATGGTGGACATCGCCCACTACGCAGGCCTGGTGGCGGGCGGCGTGTACCCGAATCCCGTGCCGCATGCCGACTTCGTCACGTCGACCACGCACAAGTCGCTGCGCGGTCCGCGCGGTGGCCTGATCCTGTGCAAGGCGCAGCACGAAAAGATCATCAACTCGGCCATCTTCCCGGGCATCCAGGGTGGTCCGCTGGAACACGTCATCGCGGCCAAGGCCGTGGCGTTCCAGGAAGCGCTGGATCCCTCGTTCCAGGACTATGCCGCGCAGGTCGTGAAAAACGCCCGCGTGCTGGCGGACACCCTGGTCGAACGCGGTCTGCGCATCGTGTCGGGCCGCACCGAAAGCCACGTCATGCTGGTGGACCTGCGTTCCAAGGGCATCAACGGCAAGGAAGCCGAGGCCGCCCTGGGCCGCGCGCACATCACGTGCAACAAGAACGCGATTCCGAACGATCCCGAAAAGCCCTTCGTGACCAGCGGCATCCGCCTGGGTACGCCGGCCATGACCACCCGCGGCTTCAAGGAAGCCGAGGCGGAACTGACGGCGCACCTGATTGCCGACGTGCTGGACAACCCGAACGACGAAGCCGTGATCGCGTCCGTGCGCGAACGCGTCAATGCCCTGACCGCGCAGTTCCCGGTTTACGGCTGATCGTTCCCATCGCCCCGCGCCGGACTGACACATGAAGTGCCCCTTCTGTCGTCACGACGACACCCAGGTGGTCGACACCCGGGTGCTCGAAGACGGCGACGCCATCCGGCGCCGGCGGCGTTGCACGAGCTGTGATCGCCGCTTCACGACCTTCGAGCGGGCCGAGCTGCTCATGCCGGCGGTCGTGAAACGTAATGGCAGCCGTACCGAATACGATCCCGCCAAGTTGCGCGGCAGCCTGATGCTGGCGCTGCGCAAACGGGCGGTCAGCGCCGATGCCGTGGAACTTGCAGTCACGCGTATCGAAGAAGCGCTGATGACCAGTGGCCTGCGCGAGCTGCCCTCGCACCGCGTCGGTGAACTGGTGATGCAGGAGCTGAAGAAGCTCGACAAGATTGCGTACATCCGATTTGCGTCGGTGTACAAGAATTTCGAAGACATCGACGCTTTCGCCGACGAAGTCCGCGAAATGCAGGGCCCGCCCGCCGTGCCCAAGCCCCCGGCGTCCGCTTCCGCGCCGTCGGCAACGACGCCCGTCGCGCCACCTTCCGTGGTGAAACCCTCGCGCGCCGAATGAGCCTTGTCGTGATGTCCGACCCGGCTACCGACCTGACGTGGATGCGGCGCGCGCTGTCGCTGGCCGAAGGCGTGCTCTACACCACAACCCCCAATCCCCGTGTCGGCTGCGTGATCGTGCAGAACGGCCGGCTGATCGGTGAAGGCGCCACGCAGCCCGTGGGCGGCCCGCATGCCGAAGTCATGGCCCTGCGCGATGCGCAGTCGCGGGGCGAACGGGTGGCAGGGGCGACCGTCTATGTGACGCTCGAACCTTGCAGCCATTACGGCCGCACGCCACCGTGCGTGGACGCGCTGGTCGCGGCCGCGCCGGCGCGGGTGGTCATCGCGATGGGCGATCCCAATCCTCAGGTGAATGGCCAGGGCCTGGCCCGCTTGCGTGCGGCCGGCATTGCGGTCACGGCAGGTGTCTTGCTGGACGACGCGCTGGCGCTGAACATCGGCTTCATTGCACGCATGCATCGCGGCACGCCGTGGATGTGGCTCAAGATGGCGTCGTCCCTGGACGGGCGCAGCGCGCTGCCCAATGGCGTCTCGCAATGGATCACCGGGCCGGATGCGCGGGGCGACGGCCACCACTGGCGTGCGCGCAGTTGCGCCGTCTTGACCGGCATCGGCACGGTGCTGGCCGACGATCCGCAAATGAATGTGCGGGCCGTGAGCACGCCGCGCCAGCCGCGCAAGATCCTGCTCGACTCGCGCTTCGAAGTGCCACTGAACGCCAGGTTGCTCGACGGCGCGCCCACCTGGATCTTCACGGCACGCGAAGACGTGGCCAAGGCCGCCGCGCTGGCCGACCGGGGCATCGATGTGATCTGCCTGCCCGACGCGGCAGGCAAGGTCGATCTGATCGCAATGATGCAATGGCTGGGCCGCCACGAGATCAACGAAGTGCATGCCGAGGCGGGCGAAAAATTGAATGGCTCGTTGCTGCGCACCGGTTGCGTCGACGAGCTGCTGTTGTATTTGGCGCCGCTGCTGCTGGGCGAGGGCGCCGCCATGGCGAAGCTGCCGGAGCTGACGCAACTGGACCAGGCGCAGCGCTATCGGTATGCCGACGTGCGGCAGCTGGGTGACGACCTGCGTGTGCGCGCGCAGGTGCACACACGCTGGCAGACGCTGCGACAGGCGGTCGAAGTCGCGGCGGACTGACCGGCGCTCGTTATCGCGCTTCACGTGTCGATGCGCTGGCGATGCTTGCGTTGGCCACCGCATCGATAGCCGGCAGATCGTGGCAGGACATTCTTTCCATACCGATTCATCAAGCATTCCAGGAGCAGGACCATGTTCACAGGCATCGTTGCAGCAGTCGGACGCGTCACGCGCGTGGCGTCGCAGGGGGGCGACATCGAAGGCGGCGTGCGGCTGGATATCGCGTCGGGCGGTCTTGACCTGACCGATGTGCAATTAGGCGATTCGATCGCGATCCAGGGCGCCTGCATGACGGTCGTTGAATTCGACAACGATCACTTCGTCGTGGACGTGTCGCGCGAAAGCCTGAACCGCACGGTGGGACTCGACGCCGAAGGCGACGTCAATCTGGAAAAGGCCATGCGGCTGGGCGACCGGCTGGGTGGGCACATGGTGTCGGGCCACGTCGATGGCCTGGGCATCGTCATGAAATTCGAACCGGTCGGCGAGTCGCATGAACTGGTGGTGCGCGTGCCCGCCGATCTAGCGCGTTTCCTGGCTTACAAAGGATCGATCACCATCAACGGCGTCAGCCTGACGGTGAACAGCGTGCGCGATCACCAGGCCGGCTGCGATGTGTCGATCAACCTGATCCCCCACACGATCGAGGTGACCACGCTCAAGCACCTGCGTGTGGGCCGCAAGGTCAACGTCGAGATTGACATGATCGCGCGATATGTCGAGCGCATGGCCACGGCGCCGGCGGCGGGCAAGGCAGAGGACGCGCAGGGCTGACCTTCCCGTGGCGGGCCAGACCGACGACGCGCAGGGCTGCTGTTTTTGCGGCAATCAGCCGGCAAGGGCCTGGCCGCATTGCTCAGCCTACTGAGGATCGCCAGTCGACGAGGCAAGCCGGCCTGCCTCGGTCCTTGTCCGGTCCGCTTCCCACGGCGGCACCGGCCCCAGCTCGTTCCTGAGCCAGTCCAGCAGGACCTGCACCCGCCGCAGCCCCGTTTTGCGCGCGGGCACCTGCGCCTTGAGCCAGGTCGACTGCAGCGCAAAATCCTCCAGCAACTCCACCAGCGTGCCATCGACCATGGCCTGCCGCGCGACGTACGACGGCAGGATGGCGATGCCGGTGCCGGCGCATGCGGCCGAGTACAGCATGTGGTTGTCATTCGATGACAAGGCAACCGGCACGTCCACGCTGACCGGCCCGCGCGCCCCTTCGAACCGCCAGGTATTGCCGGTCGGACTGAAGACCAGGCAAGGGTGGTCGAGCAGGTCGCGCGGATGCGCCGGCCGGCCCTGGGTGGTCAGATAGTCGGGCGCCGCGCAGAGCACTTGCCGTAGCCGGCATAGCGGTTCATCGGTCACGCCGTCATAGGCGCCTGCGCGGCCGCCGATTGCGATGTCGTAGTTCTCTTCGATCGGATTGACGGATCGGTCCACCAGCATCACGTCCAGCGTGATGGCCGGGTACGCCTTCTTGAAGCGCGCCAGGATCTCGCCCAGGTACAGCACCGTGACGGACGTTGGCGCCTTCAGCCGCACATGCCCTTCCACCGCGCCGGTGTCCTGTTCAAAGCTGCGCACGATGCCGTCGAACTGCGCAAGCAAGGCACTGGCCTTGGGCAGGAAGCGATGGCCGGCTTCGGTCAGTGCCACCTTGCGGGTCGAGCGTTGGAACAGGGTCACGCCCAGCGTCCATTCCAGATGATTAATGCGTTTTGCAACGACCGACGGCACCACGCTCAATTCACGCGCCGCCTCGGAAAAGTTGCCGAGTTTGACGGTGGCAAGGAAGGCTCTGAGGTTGCCCAGCGTGTCCATAAATGCGCCTTTATCTGTTCACAATCGCGATAGATGGTTTCGCAATATAGAGCAATTGCTCGCCGCCAGGCGTAGATAGAATGACCCCGACGCGGCAACGAGCCGCCATTATCTGGAGTCACTGCATGGCCACTACCCCCAATCGCCGCGAGATCGATGAGCCCGCCCGCAAGACGCCCCTGTTCGGCGAGTTCGACGTGGTGGTCCTCGGCGGCGGCCCGGCCGGGATGACCGCCGCTGCATCGGCGGCGCGTGCCGGCCAGCGCACCCTGTTGATCGAGCATTATGGCTTTCTGGGCGGCATGGGCACGGCGGCGGGCGTGACCAACTTCTGCGGTCTGCATGCCAACGTGTACGGCGAGATCCGGCAGGTCGTGCATGGCGACGCCGACGCGCTGCTGTCGCGCATGCGGGCCCTGGGCGGGCTGAGCGAACCGCACGTCATGTTCCAGGGCAAGATTGCCGCGCAAGCCTACGACAACGCTGCGTTCAAGGTCGCAGCCGATCAACTGGTGCAGGCAAGCGGAGCCGCCGTGCTGTTCCATGCGCGCGCCGTGGGCGTGATCATGCGCACCCCCGCCGAGATAGACGCTTTGCTGATCGAGACCAAGTCGGGCCGCCTCGCGGTCACCGCCCGCACTTATATCGACTGTTCGGGCGACGGTGACATGGCCGCCCTGGCCGGCGCGCCGTTCGAAAAAGGCGAGGGCGGCCACGATATGTTGTATCCATCAACCATGTTCCGAGTGAACGGCGTGGACCCCGAACGCGCGGGCGATGCATGGAATCACTTTGGCCGATGGATGGAAGAAGCGATCGCCAAGGGCCGCGTGTTCCCGCGCAAGACGCCCATCATCCGTCCGCAAAAGAATCCGATGGAATGGCGCGCCAACGTCACGCAGCTGGCCATGCCGGATGGGTCCGCCGTCGATTGCACCAATGCCGAACAACTGAGCTGGGCCGAGATGGAAGGCCGCCGGCAGATCGTGGATTTCTTCGAGTTCCTGCGCAGCACGGCGCCTGGTTTCGAAAACGCCTACATCTTGGAAATCGCGCCCCAGGTAGGCGTGCGCGAAACCCGCCGCATCGTGGGCGGCTATCAGCTGACCGAAGAAGACGTGCTGCAGTGCGTGAGCTTCGACGACGCCATCGGGGTCAATGGGTGGCCGATCGAAGCGCACGTGGCCGGTGACGTCCTCTTCAAGTTCCCCGACATTCCCGAAGTGCGCGGCTACAACCAGCTGCCCTACCGCATGATCGTGCCGCAGGGCATCGACAACCTGCTGGTGGCGGGCCGCTGCGCATCGATGACGCACATGGGACAGTCGGCCGCGCGCGTGTCGGGCGCGTGCTTCGTGATGGGGCAGGCTGCTGGCACGGCGGCCGCGCAGGCACACCGCCAAGGCGTTCGGCCGCGCGATATCGATGTGGCGGTACTGCAGCGCACCTTGCAGCAGGACGGCGCGTTCCTGGGCTGATTTATACGCGGCTGCGGATGGATGGCGAATCGCAGCCGCGTATGGGTGCAACGCGCTTGTGTCCCCGCGCGCCGCGGCGCGTTTCAGCATGCCGGGCGCCGTCCCATCCTGTGCTGCCATGACACCCACTCAAAACAACATCCAAGGAGACTTTTCATGAACACGTTCGCCCGCCTGGCCGCGCTCGTACTGGCCGTCGCGCTGACCCCGGCCGCCCATGCCGACGACTGGCCCGCCCGCCCCGTGACGCTGATTGCGCCATTCGCCCCCGCTTCCACGCCCGACACCTTTGCACGCATCCTGGCCGAAGGCCTGAGCAAACGGTTGGGCAAGGCCGTGGTCGTCAAGAACGAAGGCGGCGGCGCAGGCATGATCGGCACCAACGCGGTCGCGAAGGCACCGCCTGATGGCTATACGATCGGCGTCAGCGTGGCCGGGCCGCTGGTCAACAACCGCATGCTCTACAAGTCCATGCCCTACGACCCGGTGCGCGATCTGCTGCCCATTTCGGTGGCCGTCAACCAGACCAGCCTGCTGGTCGTGCGCAACGGACTGGCTGCCCGCACGCTGTCGGAACTGGTTGCGGAACTCAAGCGTCAGCCTGGCAAATACAACTATGCGTCCATCGGCAACGGTTCCCTGTCGCACCTGACGATGGAACTGCTCGCGGCCCGTAGCGGCACGCGCATCGTGCACGTGCCCTATCCCGGTTCGAGCCAGGCCGTCATGGCCATGATCTCGAGCGACGTCGACATGGCCGTCTTGCCCGCGCTGGCCGTGCTTCCGCAGGTCAAGGCGGGCAAGCTGCGCGTGATCGGCGCCAGCACCGCCAAACGGTCCGCCTTGCTGCCCGACATTCCGACATTGAGCGAGCAAGGCATGACCGACATCGACGCCGGCGCCTGGATGGGCATCGTCGCCCCGGCCGGCCTGCCCCTGCCGATCGCCAGGCGGCTGCACGACGAAATCGTTGCGGTCCTCAACGATCCCGCCACGCGCACGGTACTGGGCCAGCAGATGATGGATGTGGTGGCCAGCACGCCCGACGAATTCAAGGTGTGGATGGACAAGGAGTACGCGCGCTGGAAGCCGGTGATCGAAGCGAACCGGATTGTGCTGGATTGAGTTGGATGTGTCTGTGGTCGCTGTTCGAATCGCGTTGCACGGTCCCGAATACCCGTCGTCCCGTACCTGCGGAGACTGTCCGGACCCGTAGGCTCATCGTTCCGGCAATTGTGTGGTCTACGAACTGGTTGGGTTGATGTCCTCTGAGCACCATCCGAGGTTGCCTGCATGGTGCAGGTGACTACCGGGCCGTCCAGGCGGCCCGCGGACAGAGGACGGGACGATGACAGACACAGGCAGGCAGCGACCGAGGCGGGATGCCGTGGCGCTGGCGGTGGCAATGATGACGGCGCTGGTGGCGGCCGGGTGCGGCGGCGGGGAGGGGGTAACAGCACGAGCGACGCACCGCCCTCGGCCGCCACGCCGGTCACCACGCCGGATCCCGCACCCGTAACATCACCCGTCACCGAGCCGGTCACCACGTTGACCGACCCCTTGTTCCCTTACCAATGGCATCTGGCCAATGCCGGGCAGGACACACTGTCGTCGACGCGGCCCGTGGCCGGCATCGATCTCAACCTTGACGGCCTGCATGCCGCGGGCGTGCGCGGTACGGGTGTCCGGGTGGCCGTCGTGGACAGCGGGCTGGATATCCGCCATGAAGACCTGCAGGCAAACGTGGTGGCGGGGGCGTCCCTCAACTTCCAGAACAATTCCAGCGATCCCACGCCAAGCGAGTCGGATCCGGATCATGGCACCGCGGTGGCCGGCATCGTGGCGGCGCGCGGGTGGAACAGCCTGGGCGGCCGCGGGGTTGCGCCGGAAGCAGGGCTTCAGGGTTTCAACTACATCAAGTCGCAAAACGGGACCAACATGGTCCTGGCGTTGGGGATGTCGCCGCAGGCCGCCGCGGCGCACGTGTTCAACCTTAGCTATGGATCTGAAACGCTGGACGCCGGCCCGATATCCTTGGACGAAATCGAGGCGTTCGACCAATTCCTGGCATCGACCCGGAACAATCTTGGTGGCATCTACGTGAAGTCTGCAGGCAATAGCTTCCTGGAGATGGCCAAGGTGGATTGCTCGCTGGCCCAACGTTACGGCGTAGGCTGCGCGAACAGCAACTTCGAGACGCTCAACAACCTGTCGGCCATGACCGTGGTGGGCGCGGTCAACGCGGCGGGCAAGCGATCGTCGTACTCGACTCCGGGTGCCTCCGTGCTGGTGGCAGGCCTGGGAGGAGAGGCAGGCGTTCACCGCGACCGGCTGCCGGGCCTGCCAGACCTGCTGTACGAACCGGCCATGGTGACGACGGATCTGTCGGGCTGCGACAAGGGTTACCACCGGAGCATCGGAAAAGCGATCAACGCGTTGGACGTGGTGGGTCCGTCGCCGCTCGACCCGTCATGCAACTACACGGCGATGTTCAATGGTACGTCGGCGGCTGCCCCGACCGTCTCGGGCGTGGTGGCGATGATGCTGCAGGTCAACCCCGCCCTGACGCGCCGCGAGGTGCAATACCTTTTGGCCACCACGGCGCGCCCCGTCAATTACCCGGGCACGCCAGTCAAGGTGGAAGGCCTTGTGATCGATGATGCGTGGGTAGTGAACGGCGCCAGCCGGGCGTTCAGCAACGCCTTTGGTTTCGGGTTGGTCGACGCCCGCGCCGCCGTCGCGGCGGCGCGTCAGGGCAGCGGACTGTCCGCGCCCCGCCAATCGAGTTGGCTGTCGGCGCGGCCGGCGTCGCCCGAGGCGATTCCCTACCGGGATGGCGCGGGCGCCCGAGGTAGCATTCCCATTGCGGTCAGCGATGCGCTGACAGTGGAAACCGTGCAGGTGTCCTTCAGCACCACCCATCGCGATCCCGCCAAGCTGCGCGTGACGCTGATTTCTCCCAGCGGCACGCGCAGCATTCTGGTGTGGCCGTTCAGCGGACTCAAGCCCCTGACTGGGACGACCGCGGCCGGATTTGGCTCCGATCTGATGCGGTCGAACGCCTTTCTGGACGAGAAGGCGCAGGGCACGTGGCGGCTGGAGGTGGTCGATGTGTCGGCGCCTTCCGGATCGAGCACGGCGCTGTTCACCCACTGGTCGCTGCGTATTGCCGGCCGCTAATCAGGAGCGATCACCCATGACGAACCCCCTTTCTTTCTTGCCCGCTTCGCTGCGCGCGGCTACCGCAGCGCTGTCCTTGGTGCGGCCTGCGCTGTGGCTGACGCTGCTGGCCGCGCTGTGCGCCGTGCCCGCCGTGGCGTCTGACGCCGTCTTGCTCAACGCAGCGGACGGACCCGCATTCAGCATTGGGGGCACGCCCTACCAGGTGGTCACGGCGGCGCGCGCGGAGCCAGGTGCTGCCACGGGCAGCGGCGTCCGCAACGAGCAGGTCACCCGCGACGCGACAGGCGCGTCCGCGGCCGTGGTCGGCCGGATCGGCAACTATCGCATTACCTTGGGCGGCACGACGGGTCATGTGACGCAGTCCACGGCGTCGTCCGAGTATGCGGTGGCGGTAAACCGGCGCACGGGCGGGCCGGCGCTGGTGTCCCGCCGGCTCAAGCTCTTCAAGGTGTCGTCCGACCAGGCTGCCGCGGTGGCTCGGCAGACCGGCGGCAGTGTCGAGGTCGCCATACCCGCCGCGTCCATGGCGGTGCTGCTTTACGCCAGCCCGACAGTGGCGCTGAACGCGCTGCAGGCGATTCAAACCGGCGGCAGTGGCGCGCAAGCTGAACCGGAAGTCACCCAGGCGTTCATGACACCGCGCTGACCGTGCGCTGAGCGGCCCAGGGTCGCATTGCGAGTTCCTGGGCGCCGAGCTTTTCCTGGCGTCAGGTCTAATCAGCCAGCCGACCGCACGACGTAGCCAGCCGACCGCACGACGTAGCCAGCCGACCGCACGACGTAGCCACCCGACCGCACGACGTAGCCCGCCGTCCATGACACGTCACGATCCCGGCATTCGCGACTCGTTACACAAGTCTTTTCCTGCCGCGCTTGCCAGCGTCACCGCGCACGCGGAATATCTCGGAACGCCCGCGCTGTTGCGGGTGGACAGTGCGCTGCCATGACGGCGTGCGTGACGGGGGCAGGTGATGACGCATGTTCGAATCGATGTGGCCGACCAAGGGTCGTCCGGCTTGCCTTGTCCGCCTGCACAGTCGTGCGCGCGTAGCCTGTCTGACATACCGATCCGTCCTGGCTCGCCCCGCCGTGCTGACCCCTCGAGCGGATCGTGCCCGCCGCCCCTGTCTGGCAGGCCCAATCTCCCTTACACCCACACGTTCTCGGCGCTGATCGCAGCCCTGCTGCTGGCGGGATGCGGCGGTGGGGGCGGCGGGGACGAGCCGGCCGCGGCAGCGACGCCACCCGGCACGCTGCCGCCCGTCACCTTGCCCGTGGTGCCCTCGGTGGTCGCCGAAGATCCGCTGGCGCGCTACCAGTGGCACCTGCTCAACACCGGGCAGGACGCCCTGTCGTCGACGCGGCCGGTTGCGGGTGTGGACCTGAACCTGGGCAATCTGTACGACTCGGGCGTGCGCGGCACAGGCGTCAGCGTGGCGGTGCTGGACACGGGGCTCGACATCCGTCATGAAGACCTGCAGGCCAATGTGGCGATCGGCGGGTCGATCAATTTCCGCAATGGATCGGGTGACCCGACGTCGGCCAGCACGGGGGGCGACCATGGCACGTCGGTAGCGGGTGTGGTGGCGGCGCGGGCGTGGAACGGGCTGGGTGGCCGGGGGTGGCGCCTGAAGCCGTGCTGCACGGCTTCAATTTCCTGGTAGCACCGACGCTGGCCAACGAACTGGCGTCGTTTGGCGGTGCGGCGCAGGCCGCGCCGGTGCAGGTCTTCAACCTGAGCTACGGGGAAGACTTGTCGGAAGTCGCGGTGGTGTCGGCGGATGAACTGGCTGCGCGCGAGCAAGTCATGGCGTCGTCGCGGGCGGGTCGGGGCGGCATCTACGTGAAGTCGGCCGGCAATGGCTTCTTTGCCATCGACGGCGTGGATTGCAGCGTGGCGCAGCGCCTGGGCGTGAGTTGCGGCAACACCAATCTGGAAACGTCGAGCAATCTCGTGTCGATGACGGTGGTGGGTTCGGTCAACGCAGCGGGCCGGCGGGCCTCGTATTCGTCGCAGGGCGCGTCGCTGGCGGTCATGGGGCTGGGCGGCGAATTTGGCGAGAACCGGGCGCAGGCGCCCGGCCAGGCGGACGTGGCTTACCAGCCGGCCCTGTTGACCACCGATTATTCGGGCTGCGACAAGGGCTACCACCGTACCGTGGGCACGCCGGCCAATCCGCTGGATTTGGTGGGACCGTCGCCGCTGGACCCGTCATGCAACTACACGGCCATTTTCAACGGAACGTCGGCGGCGGCGCCGACGGTGGCCGGGGTGGCCGCCTTGATGCTGCAAGTGAATCCGCAACTGTCGCAGCGGGAAGTGCAGTATCTGCTGGCGACCACGGCGCGGCGCGTCGATTATCCGGGCACGCCGGTGCAGTTCCAGGGCATTGCGGTGGATGACGCGTGGGTCGTGAATGGCGCGCGGCGGGCGTTCAGCAATTCGTACGGATTCGGGCTGGTCGATGCGCAGGCCGCGGTCGCGGCGGCCCGCTCCTTCACCCCCTTGGCGCCGCGCCGGCAGATCGACT
The DNA here is from genome assembly GCF_048632615.1 of Pigmentiphaga litoralis. Taxonomy (GTDB): domain Bacteria; phylum Pseudomonadota; class Gammaproteobacteria; order Burkholderiales; family Burkholderiaceae_B; genus Pigmentiphaga; species Pigmentiphaga litoralis_B. The sequence goes on along the minus strand of NZ_CP184479.1, from coordinate 2,082,392 downwards.
GGCAGACGGCTGCGCCTGCCACGCCGGTGGCGATTCCCTATCGGGATGGGGCAGGTACGGGGGGCAGTCTGCCGATTTCGGTGGGGGCCAGCCTGACGGTGGAAAGTGTGCAGGTGGCCTTCACCACCACGCATCGCCGTCCGGCGAACCTGCGGGTCGCGCTGATTTCGCCCAGCGGCACGCGCAGCATTCTGGTCTGGCCGTTCAGTGGCATTCGGCCGCTGACGGGATCGACGACGGCAGGGTTCGGGTCCGACCGCATGCTGACCAATGCATTCCTGGACGAGAACGCGCAGGGCACGTGGCGGCTGGAGGTGGTGGACGTGACGGCGGCGTCGGGGACGAGTCCCAGCCAGCTGGTGTCATGGTCGTTGCGGGTGACGGGGCGATGACGAGCCCGGCGCACACGCACATTTTTACCCTGCAGGATCTGACAGGAGCGTCATCATGACAAATGCTTCAAGGGCTGTGACCGGACTGCGGTTGTCGATGCGGGTAGCGGTGCGGGCGTCGATACGGGCGGCGGTGACCGTGGCAGCAGCGGCAGTGTATTCGGCAGCCTATGCGGCTCCGGCCGGGGCGGCCGACGCGACGCTGATCAATGCAGCCGATGGCGCAAGCTTCACGGTAGGCGGCACGCCGTATCAGGTGGTGACGCGCGCGCGGGCCGAGCATGGCAGTGCGGATCCGGCGGCGCGGGCGGCTGCGGGCTCGGCGGCGGGTTCGGAAGCAGGGAATGCGGCAGCCGTGACGGTGGGGACGATCGGCGATTACACGATTACCTTGCCAGCGACAGGATCGAGTACCGCGACAGGCGCGGCGGCGGCATCAGCCAGCGGATCAGGCGTCGGATCGACTGCCGCCGCGAGCGGCGCGATAGCACCGCAATCCGCGCCGGCCTCCTCCGCGACTTCCGACTATCTCGTCGCCGTGAACCGGCGCACCGGAAGTCCGGTGCTGGTCTCGAATCATCTGAAACTGTTCGGCGTGTCGACCGCGCAGGCGGCATCGGTGGCAAGCAGCACCGGGGGCGCGGTGGACAGCCTGATCACCGCGGCGTCGATGGCGATGCTGGTCTATCCAAGCCCTGCGGCGGCGCTGGCGGCCAAGACGGCGATCGAGTCGCAGCAGGGCAGTGGGCAAGGTGGCGGGCAAGCCGCCATCCGCGTCGAGCCGGAAGTGATCCAGGCGTTCAAGACGCCGCGGTGATGCCACCCGAGGTGGTATCTGGCGTCGGATCCACAATACCCGCTGGAGGACGCCAGATCAGCGGTACCTGATGCTCGAGATCCCGCCCGTGACGACTCGGTGCGCGCACGTCAGGGCATAGGATCAGGGCCGCCTGCGCACTGGATCTTCACGTATTGGGCAGGCCTTTGGTGCCCCGACGAAGACGCCATTACACCCCCAGATACCGCGTCAGCACATCCGGCTGCGATGCGATCGATCGCGAGTCGCCCTGGAACACCCACTGACCTTTCTCCATCACCACGCAACGATCCGTGTGTTCGAGCACGCTTCGATAGTTGCGATCCACAATCAATGACGAAATGCCGGTCTTGCGGATCTCGCCGATGATGCGCCAGATGTCGGCCACGATCAGCGGCGCCAGGCCTTCGGTGGCTTCATCGAGAATGATCAGGTCGGGATTGGTCATCAATGCCCGCCCGATCGCCAGCATTTGCTGCTCGCCGCCCGACAGCTGGTTGCCGCCATTGCCAAGCCGCTCGCTCAGGCGCGGAAAGACCTGCAGCACACGATCGTAAGTCCAGGCGCGTTGGCCGTTGACGCCAGCGCGGGCGGCGACCAGCAGGTTTTCGCGCACGCTCAGGTTCGGGAAGATGCCGCGGCCCTCGGGCACATAGGCGATGCCTTGCTGCGCGATGCCGTAAGGCGGGGTGCGGGTGCAGTCGCGTGCCCTGATGTGCACCTTGCCTTCCGTGGCGCGCAGGTGGCCCATCAGCGTGCGGATCAGGGTGGTCTTGCCCATGCCGTTGCGGCCAAGCAGGCCGATGGATTCACCGGGTGCGATCGTCAGGTCGATGCCGCGCAGCACGTGGCTGGCGCCGTAGTGCACGTGCAGATTGTCGGCCTGGATCAGCGGGGCGGCGGCAGCGGTGGCTGCTGCCGGCCCTTGGGCGGATCCGCGAACCGCGGGGCTGCCAGTGTCCAGGCCGGTTCTGGCGGAGATGATCGGTGCTGGCGCGGGAGCTGTCATTGTCGCTGTCATGGTCAGTGCACTGAAGGTTGATGGATGGGCGCGGCATGACCGACGGCAAATGAAGGCGCGGATGGGGAAGGGGCAGCACCTGAAGCAGCACCCGCCTCGGCATGCGTTTCGCCCAGATATGCCGTCTGCACCAGCGGATCGGCGCGAATCGCTTCGGGCGCGCCCTTGGCGATTACGCTGCCGTTCACCATCACCGTAATGACGTCCGATACGCGGAACACGGCGTCCATGTCGTGCTCGACCAGCAGGATGGCGTGATCGGTTTTCAGGGTATGCAGCAGCGCCAGCATGCGTTCGGTTTCTTCGGCTCCCATGCCGGCCAGGGGCTCGTCCAGCAGCAACACCTTGGGCCGCAGCGCCAGGCACATGGCGATTTCCAGCTGCCGTTTCTGACCGTGGGACAGCAGTCCGGCAGGGCGGTCGGCCACGGTGTCCAGGCCGGCCAGACGCAGGGCATCGGCCGCGATCGCCGACGAATCCGGACAGGTCGACGCGCGCGACCACCAGTTCCAGAAGCGCTGATACCCGCCCTGCGCCGACAGCCGCGCGTTCTCGAACACGCTGAACTGCGGAAAGATGGTGGTGCGTTGGTAGCTGCGGCCCAGGCCCGCGCGGGCGCGGTCGGGCTGGGTGGCGCGGGTGACGTCGCGGCCGCCCAGGTGGATGGTGCCCGACGTGGGCGCGATCTCGCCCGACAGCACGTGCACCAGGGTCGATTTGCCCGCGCCGTTGGTGCCGATGACGGCATGGACCTGTCCGCGTTGCAGGGTCAGCGACACGTCATTCACGGCCGTCAGGCCGCCGAAGCGGCGCGTGATGTTGTCGGCCTGGACAAGAATGTCAGTCATGCTCGGGTCCCCTTGTTGAAGCGTGCGCCGAGCTGCGCCGGCAGGCCGATCACACCCTTCGGCAGCAGCGCGACCAGCACGATGATGGCCAGGCCAAGGCTCAGGTTCCAGTGGCTGGCAAAGTCACCGAAGATCTCCTGCGACTGGAAGATTTCCTGCAGCATCGTGAAGATGAAGGCCCCCAGCACCGCGCCCCGCAGGCTGCCCATGCCGCCCAGGATGATCATCAGCAGCACGGCGCCCGACTGGTGCCACGACAGGAATTCCGGATTCACGAAGCCGTCTTTCAGCGCGAACAGAAAGCCTGCCAGGCCGGCCAGGGTGCCCGAGATCACGAAGGCGGTCAGCTTGTACGGAAAGGTCGAAAAGCCTGCCGCGCGCATGCGCTGTTCATTGACGCGGATGCCGGCCAGGGCGCGGCCGAAGCGCGAATTGAGCAGCATGGCCAGGAAGGCGTAGGTCAGCACCAGGGCGCCCAGCACGAAGTAGTAGAAGGTGCTGGCGTCTTCCAGGCTGAAGGGCGACCATCCCCCGAATTCGACCAGCGGCTTGAAGTACAGGTAGATGCCATCGCTGCCGCGGCCGATCTTGGTGTCGTGGAAGACGAAGTAGGCCATCTGCGAAAAGGCCAGCGTCACCATGATGAAGTAGATGCCTTTGGTGCGCAGCGACAGCGCGCCGGTCACCAGGGCGTATAGGGCCGTTGCAAGCAAGGCGGCCGGCAGCAGGAAGAACAGCGACACCGGACCCGCCTGCGGCGTCAGCAGCGCGGCGGTGTAGGCCGCAATGCCAAAGAACGCGGCGTGGCCGAAGCACACCAGTCCGGTCTGGCCCACCAGCAGTTCCAGGCTGAGCGCGAACACTGCGTAGATCATGATCTTGATGACGAGACCGGTGTAATAGCTGTCGCCGAACATCGGGAAGACGGCCAGCAGCACCAGGGCCGCGACCAGCGGCACGGCCCGGGCCAGCGAGCCGCCGTGGCTTTGCGGCAGGCCCGCCGGCACGGCCGCGGGCAAGGCATGGGTAGTTGCGTTTTGCATGGAATCAGCCTTGCTTGAACAAGCCTTCGGGTTTGTACAGAAGAATGGCGGCCATGAGCACATACACCGCCACGCCGGCCGCTTCCGCGAACAGCACCTTGCCGAAGGTATCGACGAAGCCCACCAGAAGCGCGGCCAGGAACGCGCCGCGGATCGACCCGATGCCGCCGATGACCACCACCACGAAGCAGATGATCAGCACATGGTTGCCCATGCCCGGGTACACCGACGACATGGGCGCGGCCAGCATGCCGGCCAGCGCCGCGAGCACCACGCCCACCGCGAACACGATGCGGTACAGGCGCTTGATGTTGATGCCCAGCGACGTGATCATTTCGCGGTTGCTGGCGCCGGCCCGCACCATCATGCCGAGCCGCGTGCGGCCGATCAGGAAGTACAGCAGCAGCGCCACGCCGATACAGACGGCCGAGATGAAGAGCCGGTACACCGGATAGGTCATGACGTCGCCCAGCTGGACCGTGCCGGCCAGCCAGTCGGGCACCTTGACGCCGTGCACGTCATTGCCGACCAGGATGCTGCGCAGTTCTTCGAATACCAGGATCAGGCCGTAGGTCATGAGCACCTGCTGCAGGTGATCCCGGTCGTACAGATAGCTGAAGAAGGCCCACTCGAGCAGATAGCCGAGCACCGCCGACAGCAGCAGGCCGAACACCAGCGTCGTGAAGAAGCCGCCGCCCACCACGCCCTGGACGAGCGGGGACAGCGCGAACGCCATGTAGGCGCCAATCATGTAGAAACTGCCGTGCGCGAGATTGATGACGCCCATGACGCCGAAGATCAGCGTCAGCCCACTGGCGACCAGGAACAGCAGCAGTCCGTATTGGACGGCATTCAGACACTGGATCAGAAAGATCGATACATCCATGGTGAGTCCATTGCACGGGCGCGCGAACGCAGCCCTGGCTGTCGGGCCCGGCCCGCGCCGCCACGCATTACGTCACGCGGCGGCGCAGGCCAGGTCTGGCACATCGTGCTGCAGGGATCGTGCGACAGGATCAGAGGCGGCAGCCGCGGCCCGGATCGGCCAGTCCCTTGACCGCGACGCTCACCAGCTTGTTTTCCATGCCGTCGACCTGGCGCAGGTACATGTCCTGCACCGGGTTGCCGGCCTTGGACAGGCTGAACGGGCCACGCGGGCTGTCGATCTTGGCCACGCGGATCGCCGAGCGCAGGTCGGCCTTCTTGGTGAAGTCACCCTTCACGGCCTTCAGGCCGGCGCCATACATCTGTGCCGCGTCATAGCCCTGCACCGCATACACATCAGGCTGCATCTTGAAGGACTTGGCATAGGCCGTGCGGAACGACGTGTCGCGCGGGGTGTTCAGGCCATCGGCATAGTGCAGCGTGGTGAACAGGCCTTGCGCCGTGGCGCCCTGGGCCTGCAGCGTGCCGTCGGTCAGGAAGCCCGCGCCGTACAGCGTGGACGTCTTGCCCAGACCGCTGGCCGCGTAGTCCTGCACGAACTTGACGGCGCCGCCGCCTGCAAAGAACACATAGACCGCGTCAGGTTTGAGCGATGCGATTTCGGTCAGCAGCGACTGGAATTCCACGTTGGGGAAAGGCACGTTCAGGTCCTTCAGCACCTTGCCGCCGCCTTTCTCGAAGCCTTCCTTGAAGCCGCCGATGGACTCATCGCCGGCCGCGTATTTCCAGGTCACCGTCACGGCGGTCTTCTTGCCCTTTTCGGCGGCGACCTTGCCCATGGCAAAGCCCGGCTGCCAGTTCGAGAACGAGCTGCGGAACACGCCCGGTCCGCACATCGGGCCGGTGATCGCATCGGCGCCGGCATTCGGCACGATCAGCGTGACGTCGTTGTCCTTGGCGGCTTTGGTCAGCGCCATGGCCACGCCGGAGTGCACGGTGCCGACCAGCAGGTCGACCTTGTCGCGCTTGATCAGGCGGTCGGCATTGGCCGTGGCCTTGGCCGGATCCGATTCGTCGTCCACCTTGAAGTACTGGACTTCGCGGCCCGACAGCTTGCCGCCTTGTTCTTCGACATACAGCTTGAAGCCGTTTTCGATCGCCGTGCCAAGGGCGGCGTAGGTGCCGCTATAGGGCAGCATGAAGCCGACCTTGATCTTTTCCTGGGCCTCGGCGCCCGCTGCGATCAGGCCGAGGGTGGCGCAGGCGGTGGCCTGCAGTACTTTGTTGCGCAACGAAGTCATGGTGTGTCTCCTGGGTGACTTTTATGTGTGCTGCAGTTGGGCTTGTAGAAAACCCTTGAGTTGTTTTGCCAGCTCGACAGGCTGATCTTTGTGGGGAGAATGCCGGCAATCGTCAAGGATCGCCAGTAGGGTTTGCGGGGTACGCCGACGGATGATGCGCACCTGGTCGAGGGTGCCGTATTCATCATCGACCCCTTGCACCGCCATCACGGGGCAGGTGATGCGCGGCAACAGGCTTTCAATGTTCCAGGCGCGAAAGGCTGGCGACAGCCACACGTCGTTCCAGCCCCAGAACGCCGAGTCGGGCGACGCGTGATAACGGGCCAGACGCCGGGGCAGGTCGGTGTTCAGGTACGCTTCGCGGGCCGCGGCGATGCTCTGGATCGACACATCTTCGACCATCACATGCGGCGCTAGCACGATCAGTGACGACAGCGAATCCGGATACAGCGCCGCGTAGATCAGACCGATCGATGCACCATCGCTATGGCCCAGGATCACCGGCCGGTCGCGCTTCGCGTCAATGCCTACGCCGCGCAATACGGCGGGCAGGGCGTCACGCGCCTGCTCGAACAGGAACTCTGGCGTCCAGCGTTCCGCATCGGGGCGCGGTGTCGACTTGCCGTAGCCATAGCGAGAGAACACCAGGCCGCGCATGCCCAGCGCACTGCACACTTCCGACGGCCAGTCCTTCCACATCGATACCGAGCCCAGGCCTTCATGCAGGAACACGATGACCGGCGCATTGGCGCGCTCGCCATGGACCCACCGGTATTCGATGCGATAGTCGCGATCGCCATGGCGGATGTCGACGAACGATGAGGGCGCGCTCACGCCGCGGCTCCCGGTTGGGCAAGCGCTTCCTGCGCCTGGCGCAGCTTGAAGCGCTGGATCTTGCCGGTGGCGGTCTTGGGCAGGTCGTCCACGAATTCGATGTAGCGGGGGTATTTGAATGGCGCCAGGTGCGCCTTCACGAATTGCTTGAGCGTTTCCTGCATGGCCACCGACGGCTCATTGCCCTGGCACAGCACCACATACGCCTTGGTCTTGACGAGGCCATCGCTGTCGGTCAGCCCGACCACCGCGGCTTCGAGCACGGCGGGATGTTGCGACAGCACGTTCTCGACTTCGACGGGCGACACATACAGGCCGCTGACCTTCAGCATGTCGTCGCTGCGGCCGGCATAGGTGTAGTAGCCGTCGGCGTCGCGCTGGTATTTATCCCCGCTTTTCAACCAGTCACCCAGGAACGTCTGGCGGGTCTTTTCGCGGTTGTTCCAGTACATGACGGCGGCGCTCGGTCCGCGGATGTACAGGTCGCCGATTTCGCCGTCGGCAACCGGCTTGCCGTTCTCGTCGCGCAGTTCGACCTCGTAGCCCTGCACCGGCAGGCCGGTGGTGCCGTAGCGCACCTTGCCGCTGTGGTTGGACAGGAAGATGTGCAGCATTTCGGTGGAACCGATGCCGTCCAGGATCTCGCAGCCGAAGTGCTGGGTGAAACGATCGCCAATGTCTTGCGGCAGGGCTTCACCGGCCGAGGCACAGACACGCAGGGCGACGTCATTGCGGGCGGGAATCGTGGGATGCGCAAGCATGCTGGCGTACAGCGTCGGCACGCCGAAAAAGATCGTGGGCTGATGCTCGACGATGCGCGCGTAGGTTGCCGCGGGCGTGGGACGTTCGGCCATCAGCACCGACGTGGCGCCGACCGACAGCGGAAAGGTCAGGCCATTGCCCAAGCCATACGCAAAGAACAGCTTGGCGGCCGAGAAGGTAATGTCCTTGTCGTTGATGCCGAGCACGGGCTTGGCATAGAGTTCGGCGGTGTACCAAAGGTTGCAGTGGCTGTGCACCACGCCTTTGGGACGGCCCGTGGAACCCGATGAATACAGCCAGAACGCGATTTCGTCGGCCAGCGTGCGCGCGGCTTGCGCGCGGGGCGCCGCGGCGGCCAGGCAGGCTTCGAATTCGTGCACGGCACCCGCAACGACATTGACGTCGCCCGCCGGCTGGGACACCACGATGTGCTCGACCTGATTCGGGCCCGACGCCATTGCCTGCCTGAGCGTATCCAGCAGCGCGCCCGACACGAACGCGGCGCGCGACCGGCTGTGCGCCAGGATGTAGGCATAGTCGTCGGCGGTCAGCAGGGTGTTGACGGCCACCGGCACCACGCCCGCATACAACGCGCCCAGGAACACCACGGGCCAGTCGATGGTGTCGTGCATCAGCAGCAGCACCCGTTCTTCGCGGCGTACGCCCAGGTCGCGCAGCACGCCAGCGAACGTGCGAATGCGATCGGCCAGCTGGCCGTACGTCAGCCGGCGGGTGTCGTCGATGAACGCCAGCTTGTCGCCGCGCCCCGCATTCAGGTCCAACAGATAGCTCGCGAAGTTCAGGTCGCTGCTGGGTGGGGTGATCGTCACGATGGTCTCCTGCATGGCGCGTGGGCGGCTCTGGCGGCTGGCTTCGCGCGTGGGATCGGTAGTTGATAGTCGGGTAGGCGGCTCGTGGTTCAGTTGCGGCCGGAGGCGGGCGATGGCGCCGCCGATGCCTGGGCGCCAGCCGCAGCCCCCGCCTCAGAAGTGGCAGCCGCAGCCGCCACCGGGAACAGCGCGGCCACCACGTCCGGTGACGCCTGGATCGCGGCGCGGCGCTGGTACAGCCCCAACGCGCGCAGCCCTCCCAGCTCTTCGCCGCCGCCTGCGCGGCCGGGGCCGCCATGCAGCGACTGCGGCATGACGTTGCCATGGCCGGTCTGCACCTTGGCGACGTCGGGCGTGATCACGTGCACGCGGCCATGGCTGTCGGCCAGGTCCAGCGCGGTGGCTGCCAGGTACGCAGCGTCGGCGCTGTACAGCGACGCCACCAGGGACCCGTGGCCGCGGCGCGCCAGGTCATTGGCGTGCGCGGCATCGCGGTACGGCATCAAGGTGGCCACCGGGCCGAACACTTCCAGTTCATGCACCACAGTGTTTGCATCGGCATTGCGCGTGCCGAACAGGTGCGGCGCAACGCAGGCGGCCACGGCCGGATCGGCATCGACCAGGGTCACACCCTTGCCGTCGAACAGCGTGTCGCACACGCCGCCCAGTTCGCGCAGGCCGGCCTGCACCGTGTCATATTGAGGGCGGCCGACCAGCGATCCCATGCGCACGGATTCATTGCGCGGATTGCCGACCGTGGTCTTGGCCAGTCTGGCGGCGATGGCTTGCGCGGTATCGTCATACCAGGCCTGGGGCACCAGGATGCGGCGGATGGCCGTGCATTTCTGGCCGGACTTCACGGTCATTTCGCGGACCACTTCGCGGATCAGCGCGTCGAAGGCTTCGGTGCCCGGCGCCGCGTCGGGTCCCAGAATGGCACTGTTCAAACTATCCGTTTCCGCGTTCAGGCGGACCGAACGATCGGCAAACGCCGCATGGCGGCGCAGCACCGACGCCGTGTCCGCCGACCCGGTGAACGACACCACATCGAAGGGCGCCAGGGGGTCGAGCAGGCCATCGGAACTGCCGCACACGATAGACAGTGCGCCTTCGGGCAGCACCTTGGCCTCCAGGATGTCCTTGACCATCTGATGCGTGAGCCAGGCCGTGGCCGTGGCCGGCTTGACTACGACCGGCACGCCCGCGAGCAGGGCCGGGGCGGCCTTTTCCAGGAAGCCCCAGCTTGGGAAATTGAAGGCATTGATCAACAGCGCCAGACCGCGCGTGGGCACCATGACGTGCTGCGACTGGAAGGCCTTGTCTTTGGCGAGCGACACCGCATCGCCATCGGCGCGGGCGCCGTGCTGGCCTAACGCCGCACCGGCCTTGGCGTAATAGTTCAGCGTATAGAGCCCGCCGTCGATGTCCACGGCCGAATCATTCCTGACCGTGCCCGAGTTCCGCATCGAAATGTCGTAGTACGTGTCGCGGTGCTGTTGCAGCACTGCGGCCATGTCGGCCAGCAGCCCGGCGCGCTGCGCGTGGGTCAGGGCGCGCAAGGCGGCGCCGCCGGTCTCGCGGGCATAGCGGTACGCCGCGGGCAGGTCGATGCCGGCCGACGACACGCGGGCGAGTTCCGTGCCCAGTACGGCGTCGCGCAGTGCAATGCCGTCTCCGTGACCGGCGATCCACTGTCCGCCAACATGGTTTTTCAAGAGATCCACAGGCTTCCTTTATCGGGCAGGCATGGCGTGCAGCGCCGGCCTGCCTTGTCGCTGGCGCCGTGGCCGCACGCGCGCAAGCGGGCGTGCGGCCTGCGGCAACGGTACTCATCAGTTTCGGGTGAATTCGATCGCGCCTTGCGGCAGCAGATACAGCACCAGGGCGCGGCCCTGGCTGACCGTGGGGCGGTGGGCGCTGCCGGGGGATAGACACACCAGCCGGCGTGGCGTCCGTCGAAGCGGGCGTCGTCGTCGATCGGCATGATCAGGTCGATTTCGCCGTTCGGGTGCACATGGTGGGGACCGGCAATGTCATGCATGTCGACCACATCCACCGAAAAGCCGTGCAGGTCGTCATCGGCCTTGAAGATGCGGCCGTAGCGGATGCCGCCGTGTTCGCGGTCGGCCAGCCACCCTTCTTCCACGCCGCGTCGACAGGCTTGCGTAAGATGACGGTAGGTGTCGCTTTGCGCGCCGTGCTCCGCATTCAGCCACGTATCCAGCGACGCATCGATGGAACGGCCGGCCAGCTGGGACGTCACGTTCTGGATCAAGGTCCGAAATTCCTGCTGCGACATGCGTGTCTCCCTTATAAGCTGCAAGGGCGTCGCTTGTTGGTCGATGCCTTATGCAGTATCTTGCTGGTGACTGCAAGGTAGCGTCGAGCGAAATGAGTGTCAAGCAGTATAATGCATATATGGTGATTTCCCTGACATGTTGAACGCCAACCCTTCCGGCTCCGATTCGCCCTTGTCTGTCGTTCCGTCCGAAAAGAATCCGTTGCTCGAAGCGCTGGGCGAGCGCGTGCGTACGCTGCGCGCCCGGCGCGGCCTGACCCGCAAGGCCGTGGCGGTGTCGGCCGACGTGTCCGAGCGCCATCTGGCCAACCTGGAATACGGCACGGGCAATGCGTCCATCCTGGTGCTGCAGCAGGTCGCGGGGGCGCTCCAGTGCTCCATGTCGGAGCTGCTGGGCGACGTCACGACCAGTTCTCCCGAATGGCTGTTGATCCGTGAAATGCTGGAAAACCGCAGCGAGGCCGAGCTGCGGCGCGTGCGCATCGGCATCTCGGAATTGCTGGGCGCGGGCACGCAAGACGACGCCCGTCACCGGCGCATCGCCCTGGTCGGTTTGCGCGGCGCGGGCAAGTCCACGCTGGGGCAGATGCTGGCCAATGACCTGGACGTGCCCTTCGTGGAGCTGAGCCGCGAGATAGAAAAGTTTGCTGGCTGCAGCATTCGCGAGATCCATGACCTGTATGGCACCAATGCCTATCGCCGCTACGAGCGCCGGGCGCTGGAAGAAACCATACAGATCCATGCCGACGTGGTGATCGCCACGCCGGGCGGCATCGTGTCCGACGCGGCCACCTTCAATCAGCTGCTGACCCATTGCACCACCGTCTGGCTGCAGGCCGCGCCCGAAGAACATATGGGACGCGTCACGGCGCAGGGCGACACCCGCCCCATGGCTGCCAGTACCGAGGCCATGGAAGACCTCCGCCGCATTCTGAACGGCCGGTCCGCTTTCTATTCCAAGGCCGACATGACCGTGGACACCACCGGCCAGACGCTGGAGCAGTCGTTCGCGGCGCTGCGTGGTCTGGTGCGGCAGGCGGAAGGGGCGGCCTCCAGGTAATCCCCAGCATGCAATAAAAAGCATCGCGTCGCGGTTGACAGTGGCAGTTTAGTGCAATATTCTGCAGGCATTCGTACACAAGAAATGCATTATATTTCCACTGCCTGTCGGAGACCGTATGACCACCACCGCAGCCCCGCGCGTCGATTACCGCACCGAACCGTCCAAGTATCGTCACTGGACGCTTTCCACCGAGGGCTCGGTGGCTCGCCTGTCACTCGACATTGCCGAAGATGGCGGCATCCGCCCCGGCTACAAGCTCAAGCTGAACAGCTACGACCTGGGCGTCGACATCGAACTGCACGACGCATTGAATCGCGTGCGCTTCGAACATCCGGAAGTCCGCACCGTGGTCGTCACCAGCGGCAAGGACCGGATCTTCTGTTCCGGCGCCAACATTTTCATGTTGGGGGTTTCCAGCCATGCGTGGAAGGTCAACTTCTGCAAATTCACCAATGAAACCCGCAACGGGATCGAGGACTCGTCCCGTCATTCCGGCCTGAAATTCCTGGCCGCCGTGAACGGCGCCTGCGCCGGTGGCGGGTATGAATTGGCCCTGGCTTGCGACGACATCGTGCTGGTGGACGACCGTTCGTCGGCCGTGTCGCTGCCCGAAGTGCCGCTGCTGGGCGTGCTGCCGGGCACCGGCGGGCTGACCCGCGTGACCGACAAGCGCCACGTGCGCCACGATCTGGCGGATATCTTCTGCACCAGCGTGGAAGGCGTGCGCGGACAGAAGGCGGTGGACTGGCGTCTGGTCGATGCCGTGGCCAAGCCTGCCCAGTTCGCGGCTACCGTGCAGGAACGCGCCGCCAGGCTGGCGGAAGGCAGCACGCGTCCGGCCGATGCCAAAGGCATCGCCTTGCCGCGTATCGACCGGGAAGACACCGAGAACGGCGTGAACTACGAACACGTGACGGTCTCGATCGATCGCGCCAAGCGCTGCGCCACGTTCACGATCAAGGCGCCCACGACCGCCACGCCGACCGACATCGCCGGCATCGAAGCGCAGGGCGCCGACTGGTGGCCGCTGGCCATGGCCCGTCAACTGGATGACGCCATCCTGGTGATGCGCACCAATGAACTGGACGTGGGCACCTGGCTGCTCAAGACCGCGGGCGATGCCGACGCCGTGCTGGCGTCCGACGCCACGCTGCTGGCCCACAAGGACCACTGGCTGGTCAACGAGACGATCGGCCTGCTGCGCCGCACGCTGGCCCGTCTGGATGTGTCGTCGCGCAGCTTGTTCGCGCTGATCGAACCGGGGTCGTGCTTCGTCGGCACGCTGGCCGAAGTGGCTTTTGCCGCTGACCGCGCCTACATGCTGGCGCTGCCCGACGAACCCGAGCGTGCGCCCCGGATTGCCGTGAACGAAATGAACTTTGGTTATTTCTCGATGGTGAACGACCAGAGCCGCCTGCAGCGCCGCTTCTATGAAGAGACGTCGCCGATGGAAGCGGTGCGTGACGCGGCGGGCAGGCCGCTGGACGCCGACCAGGCGCTGGCCCTGGGCCTGGTGACCGCCGCTCCCGATGACATCGACTGGGATGACGAAATCCGCATCGCGATCGAAGAGCGCGCGGCGATGTCGCCCGATGCCCTGACCGGCCTCGAAGCCAACCTGCGGTTCTCGAGCAACGAGAACATGGTCACGCGCATTTTCGGGCGGCTGACCGCCTGGCAGAACTGGATTTTCAACCGGCCCAACGCTGTAGGAGAAAAAGGTGCGCTGAAGAATTACGGCACCGGCGAAAAGGCTGCCTTCGACCTGAACCGGGTCTGACCGTCAACATTCACGCATCCAAGGAATCCGACATGTCTTCCATCAACTACAGCGAACGCATCCCCAACAACGTCAACCTGGCCGAGGACCGCACGCTGCAGCGCGCACTGGAGCAGTGGCAGCCCAACTTCATCAACTGGTGGGATGACGTGGGTCCGGAAGGATCGACCAACCACGAGGTGTATCTGCGTACCGCGGTCAGCGTGGATCCGCAAGGCTGGGCCCAGTTCGGCCACGTCAAGATGCGCGACTACCGCTGGGGCATTTTCCTGAACCCCGGCGACGCCAACCGCGAAGTGCACTTCGGCGATCACAAGGGCGAGAAAGTCTGGCAGGACGTACCTGGGGAACATCGCGCCAACCTGCGCCGCATCATCGTCACGCAGGGCGACACCGAACCCGCATCGGTCGAACAGCAGCGGCACCTGGGCCTGACCGCGCCGTCGATGTATGACTTGCGCAACCTGTTCCAGATCAATGTGGAAGAAGGCCGCCACCTGTGGGCCATGGTCTATCTGCTGCACAAGCACTTTGGCCGTGATGGCCGCGAGGAAGCCGATGCGCTGCTGCAGCGCACGTCGGGCGACGTGGACAATCCCCGTATCCTGGGCGCGTTCAATGAAAAGACGCCGGACTGGCTGGCCTTCTTCATGTTCACCTACTTTACCGATCGCGATGGCAAGTTCCAGCTGTCGGCCCTGGCTGAAAGCGCCTTCGATCCGCTGGCGCGCACGACCAAGTTCATGCTGACCGAAGAAGCGCACCACATGTTCGTGGGGGAAAGCGGGATCTCGCGCACCATTTCGCGCACCTGCCAGGTCATGAATGAACTGAAGACGGACGACGTGGAAAAGATCCGCGCCGCCGGCGTGATCGACCTGCCGACCATCCAGCGCTACCTGAATTTCCATTACAGCGTCACCATCGATCTGTTCGGCGCCGACCAGTCCAGCAACGCCGCCAGCTTCTACAGCAGCGGCCTGAAAGGGCGCTACGAAGAAGGCAAGCGTACTGACGATCACGTCCTCAAGGGCCAGACCTACAAGGTGCTGGAAGTCCAGAACGGCCAACTGGTCGAAAAGGACGCCCCGATGTTGAACGCGCTCAATGAAGTGCTGCGAGATGACTTCATCAAGGATTCGATTGCTGGCGTGAACCGCTGGAACAAGGTCATCAAAAAGGCCGGGCTGCCCATGCGCCTGACGGTGCCGCACAAGGCCTTCAATCGCCAGATCGGCGCCCTGGCCGGGATCCGCATGTCGCCCGAGGGCAAGGTCGTCAGCGCCGCCGAATGGGAAGGCCGCAAGGACGAATGGCTGCCGACGGCCGACGACCGCGCCTTCGTGGCGTCGTTGATGGGCCGCGTGACCGACGCCGGCAAATTCGCCAACTGGATTGCGCCGCCGGTCATGGGCATCAATCGCCAGCCGGTGGATTTCGAATACGTGCGCTTCGGCTGATGCGGACGGCGTCGCGCGGGCGACACCCGCCGGCCCCATAAGCCCGACGCGATGCAAGCCCGCGCAGGCCCGCCCTGGCGGGCTTATGTACGCAGGGACCGCCCTGCAGCAAGAAAGGAGACGACATGGACATGGCTACCGATGTGACGATCATCAAGCAGCATCTGATCGACCCCGAGATCTGCATCCGGTGCAACACCTGTGAGGCGACCTGCCCGGTCAACGCCATCACGCATGATGACAACAACTACGTGGTCCGCGCCGACGTCTGCAATGGCTGTATGGCCTGCATCTCGCCGTGCCCGACGGGCTCGATCGACAACTGGCGCACCATGCCGGTCGCCAAGGCCTATTCGATCGAAGAACAGTTGACCTGGGAAGTGCTGCCGGCGGAACTGACGCCCGAGCAGATGGAAGTGGATGCGGCCGACATTGACGTGGCGCCGTCCTTCGGCGCCGCGACCGCGCCGGTCGCGCCCGCGGGCGAGGACGTGTTCAATTCAGCCTCGTTCGGCGCCACGACGCCGCCCTGGTCGGCGGCCAAGGCCTTCACGAATCTGTATGGCCCCAAGAACGCGACGACCGCCACGGTCGTTGGCAATTACAACTGTACCGATGCCGGCTTCGACAGCGAAACCCATCATGTCGTGCTCGATTTAGGGGCGATGCCTTTTCCGGTGCTGGAAGGGCAGTCCATCGGCATCATTCCGCCCGGGACCGATGCGAACGGCAAGGCGCACATGCCGCGCCAGTATTCGGTGGCCAGCCCGCGCAATGGCGAACGTCCCAATTACAACAACGTCGCGCTGACCGTGAAGCGCGTGACGGTGGACCACGCGGGCAATCCGGTGCGCGGCGTGGCGTCGAACTATGTGTGCGATCTGAAGGTGGGCGACAAGGTCCAGGTGGTGGGACCATTCGGCCATTCCTTCCTGATGCCCAACCACCCCAAGTCGCACATCGTGATGATCTGCACCGGCACCGGCAGCGCCCCCATGCGCGCCATGACCGAGTGGCGCCGCCGCCTGCGGGCCAGCGGCAAGTTCGAAGGCGGCAAGCTGATGCTGTTCTTTGGCGCGCGCACCCAGCAGGAACTGCCGTATTTCGGGCCGCTGCAGAACCTGCCCAAGGATTTCATCGACGTCAACCTGGCGTTTTCGCGCGCGCCCAACCAGCCCAAACGGTATGTGCAGGATCTGATGCGCGAGCGCGCGGCCGACCTGGCGCAGTTGCTGCAGGACGGCGCCACGCACATCTATGTGTGCGGACTGAAGAGCATGGAAGAGGGCGTGGTGCTGACGCTGCGCGACATCGTGCGCGAAGCGGGCATGGACTGGGACAGCGTGGCGGGGGCGCTCAAGCGGGAAGGGCGGCTGCACCTGGAAACGTATTGATGCGGGGAGTGCCGGCGTCGCGCAAGAGCGATGCGTGATGCTGGCGAATGCAACGGAAAGCTGCAACCGATACCTGTGGCTAATGCGTGCGGTCCATCGCGTGTGACCGATACGTGCGCCAGGTGATCGGAACGACAACAAGGGAGACACCCGACATGAAGACCTTGGCCGTGACGTACGGCGCAGCGGGCGTAACCACGGTGGAGATGGCGCGCCCCGAGGTGCACAACGCCTTTGACGAAACCATGATCGCGGAACTGACCGAGGTGTTCACCGCACTCGGCCAGGACCCGGCCGTGCGCGTGATCGTGCTGGCAGGGCAGGGCAAGGCCTTTTCAGCCGGCGCCGACCTGCAGTGGATGAAACGCGCCAGCGTGGCCAGCGAAGCCGACAATCTGGAAGACGCCCGGCGCTTTGCCGCCATGCTGCAGCGGATCGATGCCTGCCCCAAGCCGACGATTGCACGGGTGCATGGCGTGGCGCTCGGGGGCGGCGTGGGCCTGATCTGCGCCTGCGATATGGCGGTGGCCAGCGACGACGCGGCCTTTGCCGCGAGCGAGGCGCGCTTCGGCATCCTGCCGTCGGTGATCGGTCCTTACCTGACGAATGCGGTGGGGCGCCGCCATGCGCGCCGCCTGGCCCTGCTGGCCAGCCGCATCGGCGCGGCCGAAGCGCAGCGCATCGGCATGATCGACGAAGTCGTGCCGCGGGATGGGCTGGATGCCGCCGTGCAGACGCGGATCGATGAACTGCTGCGTAATGGCCCGGATTCCCTGGCCGAGATCAAGGCCTTGTTCAGCCAGTTGCCGGTGGGCGAGGTGACCGAGGCGACACGCGAACTGACGGCTCGAACCATCGCTCGCGTGCGCATGACGGATGAAGCCCGCGAAGGCTTTGCGGCCTTTCTTGGCAAACGACCGGCCGCGTGGATCGCCGGCAAGGATGGGGCATGACGCGCGCACTGCTTGTGGATACCAACGACTTTGCCGTCGAGATTGGTGATGACGGCGTGGCCGAGATCGTGCTGGGGCAGGCAGGCACGATGCCCACCACCGATGCACGCGGCCATGGCGCCCTGGCCGCCGTCTGGCCGCGGCTGGAGGCGCAGGCCGACGTGCGCGCCGTGCTGGTCCGCAGCGCGGGCAAGGGTTTCTGCGCCGGCGGGCACATGGACCTGGTCAACGACATGCTGGATCACGAATCGGCCCGCCTGCGCGTGATGCGCGAGGCCCGGGCGCTGGTGCAGGGCATGGTCGAATGCGAACTGCCCATCGTGTCCGCCATCAACGGCGCGGCCGTGGGGGCGGGTGCCGCCGTGGCGCTGCTGGCCGATGTGTCGATCGCGGGCGAATCCGCCAAGGTCATCGATGGACACGTAAAGATAGGCGTTGCCGCGGGCGACCATGCAGCGCTGATCTGGCCGCTGCTGTGCGGGATGGCCAAGGCCAAGTACTACCTGCTGACGAACGAGCCGCTCACTGGCATCGAGGCCGAGCGCATCGGCCTGGTCAGCCGCGTCGTGGCCGACGATCGCTTGCTGGACACCGCAAGACAGGTCGCGCGCCAGTTGGCCGCGGGCAGCCCCCGTGCCATCGCCGCGACCAAGCGCAGCCTGAACCACTGGCTGCGCGCCGCGTGGCCTGCGTTCGAACATTCGCTCAGTGCCGAGATCGCCGGCTTCGCGGGAGCGGATGCGCGCGAGGGATTGGCGGCGATGGCCGAGCGGCGTGCGCCGGTGTTTGCGCCGCGGAGCGATGTGCCTGCGCTGCCGATGGATAGTTCAGCGGCCAGTTCAACGGCCCAACCCCTGCCACGTCCACGCCGGCCGGACGCTCCGGTGCGATCCAGGGCACGAACGCCGTTGCCAGTCAAAGTACGGGCACTGGCATCGGCCAGGGTGCCACCCCTTCAGGAGCCGCGCCATGAAGTTCGCCGAATTCCACGTGGGCCAGATCATCGAGGCCGGCCCGTATGTGCTGGCCGAAGACGAGATGCTGCAATTCGCCGATCGCTACGATCCGCAGTGGTTCCACACCGACCCCGATGCGGCGCGGGGCGGCCCGTTCGGCGGCCTGATCGCCAGTGGCTGGCAGACCTGTGGCATTGCCATGCGGCTGATTGCCGACCAGGCGCTGGCGGGGTCGGAATCGTTTGCGTCTCCGGGGATCGAGTACATCAAGTGGCCCCATCCGGTGCGCGCCAAGGACCATCTGCGGGTCAGGGCCGAAGTGGTGGAAGTACGCCGCGCGCGTACCAGACCCATGGGTATCCTGCGGTGGCGCTGGCAGCTGTTCAACCAGGATGATGTCGAAGTCCTGGACCTGCAGGCGACGAGTCTGTTTGCGTTGAAGGACTAAAGAACAAAAACGGCAAAAAAGCGCCGGGTTCGTCTCCCAGCGCCGCGGTACATAAAAAAACGGCGCCAGGAAAATTCCAGGCGCCGTCTTGCCGCGCGCGATCCGGTTTACAGATCGAGGCGGGTGATCTTCGTGCCTTCCACCGTCAGGTTCGCCATCAGGCCGGCGTTGGTGACGACAAAGCCGATGACCGGCTGACGGATCGTGTTGGTATCGATCTCGCCGTTGGCGCCGACCTTGGCCACGGCCACCGACGCGTCCACGCCTGCCGTCCAACCCTTGCTGGCCACGAACTTGTCGAGCGAATCCTGCGTCATGAAGAGCAGGATCACGGCCTTCGACTGCGCGCCGATCTGCAAGCCGAACGAGCCCGAGATGGTGCGGTAGTAGCCTTCGGTGCGGTTGCCCACCTTCAGTGCGCCATCGCCATATTCGCCGCCTACGCCCAGGCCCGCGGCCAGCACGTTCGGGAACACCAGCACGCCACGGGCACGGCTGACCAGCTCGCGCGAACTGGGCGCCGACGCATACAGCTTGTTCAGCGCTGCGTCATAGCTGTTGTTGATCTCGGTGCGCTTGGCTGCCTTATCCACCGGGGTCTGCGGGGTCGTCGTGCACGCGCCCAGCATCAGCGCTGCGGCGCCCATCACGAGGCCTGCCATCATTTTTCTGCGTTGCATGTTCTCACTCCCTGAAGTCGCTGCGACTTCGTGACTGCCTGGTCACCGCGGATAGGGACCGCGGTACTGCCCTTAGATATCGCGCGCGCCACACGGCACGACGCAGGAAGGATCATCCTGCAAACGGCACCGTCTGCGCATCGAAATGGCAATCGGAAACAGTTCTGACACCCGGGAAACGCCGTGTACCAGCGGCTGGGTCCTCTAAATACTCACCAAATGTGGTTTATGATGGCCTGCTGGCAACCGCCCGATATCCCATTTCTGGATATCAGAAATACGCCAAGTCGCATTGTCATTCGCGGCGGTATGCCGGAGCATAGCGAGGTATTCATCCTGGCTCGGTCATCGCAGATGCGCCCGCGCATCGACGTCCCGTCCGACGAGTCCACATTCCCCTGGTTATGAACCGCGCGAAGTTGGCGCTGCCCTGTCGCATGCCGGCGGGCTGCCGCGCCGATGTCGTGGCGCCGCATCGCGGCGGGCGGGGTGACGCCTGCCGCCTCGTATTGGCCAATTGAGGTACTACTGAAGACTATGTCCGACATCTCCGTCTTACTGCTGAAAGCTGCGGACACGCATGTCGATGAAACATGGGTACGTTCGCTGGTGCAACGGCTTGCGCCGGCCTATCCCCAGGTGCTGCATGTGGCGGCCTATAACGGCCTTGAAACGCGTGAAGCGTATATCTATCTGACGGTCGAGCCGGTTCTGGGTGGCGCGATGTGCATGAGCCGGGCGCGCGCGCATCTGGCCGACGTGAATCCATCGCTCAAGCTGGTCGACCTGAATCTGCTGCTGTCGTTGCCGGGCGCATCGGCCGGCCGGCCCGCGCCGTACCGCTACACGGTGGAAACCGATGTGGTGCCGGTGGCTGAAAAAGAGTTGAACGAGTGGTACGACAGCGAGCATCTGCCGGGTCTGGCCGCCGTGCCGGGCAATGTCCTTGCCCGCCGTTTCCGCAGCAGCAGCGGCTCGCCCCGCTATCACGCGTGCTACGACCTGGAAAGCTCGCACACGGCCGGCAGTCCGGCCTGGCTGGCGGTGCGCAATACGCCGTGGAGCGGGGTGGTGCGACCCATGTTCACGAACACCAAACGCACGCTGTTCCAGCGGGTGTGTTCGTATGACTATCACCGGGTGCTGGCCGAAGTCCGCTGAGGTTAAAGAAGGCGCCGTGCCGCGCCAAAGGCAGGCCAGGCCAGGCGCCGTGCCGACTCAGGGCAACGCGACACCCTGGTCGAGATGGGCCGCCTCGGTCGCGGCCACCTGTCCCGCCCGCGCTGTCTTCACGAACAGGGACGGAAAGTCCGTGGCCCGGATCAGTTCCGCCGTCGCCACGGCCAGCCGCGTCATGGGCCGGCTGCGGGGCACCGCCAGCACCAGGTTGTTGCGGATCGCCGGCGAGCTGATTCTTGCCGTGGCGAAGGCCTCGGGATTGGCTTCCAGCACCACGGCCGATTCTGGCAGGATCGCGTAGGCATGACCTTGCGCGGCCAGCTCGGTGATCGTATGCACCGCATCCACTTCCGCCACAACGTTCAGCCGTACGTTCTGTGATCCGCACACCCGTTCGGTCAGGGTGCGGATGGCATTGGGCTGGCTGGGCAGGATCAGCGGGTAGTTGGCCAGTTCCGCCACGGTGACCGACGCGGGCAGCGCCGGCGTTTGCGTACGCGCGCAGACCAGCACCAATTCTTCCCGAAACAGCGTTTCGTATCCCAGCAGAGGGGAGGGCGGCGGGTCGTACAGCAGGGCGATGTCGACCCGTCCGGTGATCAGCCATTCGCGGGTCTGGGCGCTCAGGCCTTCCGCCACGCTGATCGCGCCTTGCGGAAACCGCTTGCGGAAGGCCAGCACCATGGGCGGCGTCAGTACGTGGGCCACGCGCGGCGGCAGGCCCAGCGTGACCTTGCCCGAGGGCGCGTCCTGCATGCTTTGCATGTCTTCGCGCGCCCGGTCCACCAGTTGCAGCAGCGCCTTGGCGTACCCCACGAAGCGCTCGCCGGCTTCGGTAGGCTCCACGCCGCGGCCGTTGCGGTACAGCAGGTGCTGGCGCAGGTCCAGTTCCAGCAGCCGGACCTGGCGGCTAAGGGCGGACTGCGAAATGTTCAGGTATTCGGCCGCGCGCGAAAAGCTGCGCAGTTCGGCCACCCGCAGAAAATATTCGATCTGCTTCAGATCCACCGGGGTCTCCTCCTGGGCAACCGTTTGTGCCAGCGCGGCGGATCCGCGATGGCAGACGGCTTGAATCCGGATGATGCCGCCAGGATATCTCATTTTGAGATATCAGAAATTTTCGATATCGGTTTGTTCCGCGGTGCAGGATCCGGGACCATGAGCGTCTTTCCCGTCACTGGACCGATCGCCATGCCTGATTGCGCGCCACCGCTGTCGCACCCTTCCGCTCCGCGCCATGCGCTGCCACCGCTTGCCTGCGACAGCCACTGCCACGTGTTTGGGCCGGGCGACCGCTTCCCCTATGCCGAAGGCCGGTCCTACACGCCGCCCGACGCGCCCTATGAAAAGCTGGCCGCGTTGCATGCCCATGTGGGCGCCAGCCGGGCCGTGATCGTGCAGGCGAACTGCCATGGCACCGACCATTCCGCGCTGCTGGACACCCTGGCGCGCAGCGAGGGCCGGTATCGCGGCGTGTGCCTGCTGGGCGCCGAGGCAACGGATGCCCAGGTGCGCGCGCTGCACGACGGTGGCATGCGCGGCGTGCGTTTCAACTTCGTCCCGCACCTGGGCGGCGCGCCGTCGCCCGAGGTATTCGACCGTATCGTCGATCTGGTGGCGCCGTATGGCTGGCACATCGCGCTGCACATCGATGGCAAGGATCTGACCCAGCACCTGGATCGTTTCGTCCGGTTGCCCATGCCCTTCGTGATCGATCACATGGCCCGCATCCGCGCCGACCGGGGGCTGGACGATCCGGCCTTCGTCAATCTGCTGCGTCTGAAGGACGTGCCGACCGCCTGGGTGAAAGTGTCGGGCATCGACCGCATTTCCAGCGGCAAGCGGCCTTTCGATGACGGCCTGCCCTACGTTCGCGCGCTGATCGGCGCCATGCCCGACCGCCTGGTGTGGGGCACCGACTGGCCGCATCCCAACGTGGCGGGCGACATGCCCGATGACGGCGAACTGGTGAACAGCTTCTTTGAAGCCTGCCCCGACGCCGCCACCCGCCAAAAAATCCTGGTGGACAATCCGGCCCGCCTGTTCAAGTTCTGATTGCCGCCCGCGCGGCCCGCCGCCGCGCGGATGGATCCCCCTGATTCCTGCTTTCCCGATAAAACCAACGGAGACTTTCCATGACTTCCTTCTTGCGCACCAGCCTGCTGGCGATCGCCGCCAGCTTGAGCCTGATTGGCGGCGCCCAGGCCCAGAACAACGTCACCCGCATGGTCGTGGCCTTCCCGCCGGGCGGTCCGGTCGATCTGGTCGGCCGCATTCTTGCGCAGCAATTGTCCGAAGAACTGGGCGAGCGCGTGATCGTTGAAAACCGCGCCGGCGCGAACGGCAATATCGGCGCCGACACGGTGGCGCGCGGTCCGGCCGATGGCACCGTCATGCTGCTGACCAGCGTGGGCGCCGTGGCCGTCAGCCCGGCTCTGTATGAAACGCTGCCCTATGATCCGGCCAAGGACTTCGCGCCCGTGTCGCTGGTCGTGAACAATGCGGAATTGTTCGTGGTGAACCCGTCCAATCCGGCCACCGACGCCAAGGACTTCGTGGCGCGTTCCAAGACCGCCAAGCAGGCCGTGGCCATCGGATCGTCGGGCGTGGGCAGCATTCCGCATCTGACGATGGAACTGTTCGCGGCGGCCAGCGGCGCCAACGTACTGCACGTGCCGTACAAGGGCGCGGCGCCGGTGATCAATGATGTGATGGGCAACCAGGTGGCCGGCTTCTTCGGCGACGTGCCGGGCGTGATCAATTTCGTGAAGGGCGGCAAGCTCAAGGCCATCGGCATTGCGTCGCCCAAGCGCCACCCGCTGCTGCCCGACGTCAAGACGCTGGGCGAACTGGGCATCAAAGACGTTGAATCCAACAACTGGTATGGCATTGTCGTGCCGGCCAAGACACCCAAGGCCACCATCGACAAGTTGAATGCCGCCGTGCGTAAATCGCTGGGCAACGACGCCGTGCGCAGCAAGCTGATCGCGCTGGGCACCGAACCCGCGCCATCGACGCCCGACGAATTGGGCAAGTTGATGGCATCGGACACGGCCAAGTGGGGCGGCCTGATCAAGGCCAAGAACATCAAGGCGGAATGAATGACGACATCAACGACTTCAAATGGGGCGAACGGCCCGCGCGTGGCGCTGGTCGAGCCCGGCACGCGGCCGGAACTGGCCGACATGGAAGCCCGCATCCAGGGCGCGCGCGGCCGCATCTCGCCGCTGTATCAGGTGCTGCTCAACAGCCCGGCCGTGGTCGAGGGCTGGGAAGCCATGCTGACCGCCATCCGCAACAAGACGGGCATCTCGGCCCGGCATCGTGAACTGGTGATCCTTCGGGTGGCCATGCTCAATCGCGCGGCGTATGAGTTCGATGCCCATGTGCCGCATGCGCTCAAGGGCGGCGTGTCGCAGGCGGCCATCGACGCGCTGCGCGACGACGCCGACGGCGCCATCCGCGGCGTCGAGCTGGACGACCTGGACCGCCAGGTGCTGGCCCTGACCGACACCATGACGCGCGAGATCGAGGTGCCCGATGCGCAGTTCAACGCGCTCGAAGCCCACTTCGGTCCGCAGGGCATGGTGGAACTGACCGCCACCGTGGCGGCCTACAACATGGTGTCGCGTTTCCTGGTCGCGATGCATATCGGTCATTGAGACGGAGACGCGCATGACATCCATCGACGTCCTGCTGCTCAAGCTGCCCGCGCGGCGGATCGCTGCCGACGGCGTGCGCGAACTGGCTGCATCGTTGCGCGACGTGGCGCCCCCGCTGCGGCACATCGCCGCGCACGCGTCGATCGAATCGGTCGAATCGTACGTGTACCTGGTGCTGCGCGAACCCGGTGTGCCGCACCTGGGGCCGCTGCAGGATGCGCTGGCCCGTCTTGAACCCGGCGCCCAACTGGTACCGCTCCAATTGATGATGTCGGTCGACGGCGCATCGGCAGGCAAGCCGGCGCCTTTCCACTACGTGGTCGAAACCGATGTGGCGCAGGGTGGCGAAGAGGACCTGAATGCCTGGTACGACCAGGAACATTTGCCGGGTCTTGCCTCGGTGCCCGGGACGGTGCTCGCGCAGCGCCTGTCGGACCCCACCGGGTCGCCCCGATACCACGCCCTGTACGAACTCGAAACGCAGGAAACCTTCGGGTCGCCTGCGTGGCTGAAGGTGCGTGCATCGCCCTGGAGCGACCGCGTGCGGCCCATGTTCCGCAATCCCAAGCGGACCATGTTCACGCATGTGCTGACGGTGGAGATGTAGACGACGCGCGCCCGTCGCAATCCCCTGCATCGGACCCTTCGGGGTCCATTTTTTTGCCCGCTGCATGACGTTGCATACCGGTGCGCGCGCCGTGCCGCCATGCACCACTTTGCGCCCTCCTGGCGCCGTCATTCCCGTCTTTCCCTTGGCCTGCCGTCATGCGCGGATCGCCGCCTGGCGATCCGTTGTGGTGCGCTCGCTGATGGCGTTCCAGGCACCCGCATGAGCGCCCTGAAAAACCTCCATGGAACACCGCATATTTATATTGTCCGGACAAAGATTTGGACTTAGGATGTGAGCCATGTCGGCAGCGTGACGTGCCGTGGCGCTGCCCCGGATGACTTCAGGAGAACGGCTGTATGGCGCGTGATCGCGTACTTATCGTTGGCGCGGGTCCGGTCGGACTGGTGGCCGCCACCTATCTGGCAAGTGAAGGCATTCCCGTGACCGTATTCGAGCTGAGCCGCGAGCTGCCCGAAGACCTGCGGGCCTCGACCTTCCATCCGCCGACGCTCGACATGCTCGACCGTTTTGGCGTGGCCGACGCCTGCATTGCGCAGGGCCTGATCTGTCCCGAGTGGCAATTCCGGGACCGGCAGGAAGGCCCCATCGTGACCTTCAACCTGGCCGTGCTGGCGAACGACACGCGGCACCCCTATCGCCTGCAATGCGAACAATGGAAACTGACGCGCCTGCTGCGCGCCAAGCTGGAAACGGCCGGCACCGAGTTCATCTACGGCGCCAGCGCCACCACGGTCGAACAGGACGGCGATGGCGTGACGCTGACCGTCACGATGCCCGACGGCGTGCAGGAAACCCATCGTGGCCGCTACCTGATCGGTGCCGACGGCGCGCGCAGCACGGTGCGCAAATCCTTGGGCGTCGCCTTTGACGGCATGACGATTCCCGAGATCTATCTGTCGATGTCGACCCCGCATTCGTTCAGCGACGACATTGGCGGACTCAGCAACATCGCCTACATCTCGGACCCCGACGAATGGGCCGTGCTGCTGCGTACACCCACCTTGTGGCGCGTGCTGTTGCCGACCGATCCCCGCCAGCCCGAAGAGGTCATCAAACAGGCCGATGCGATCGAAGCGCGCCTGCAGAAGCTGAACCCGATAGACGGCACTTACGACATCGCGCATTGCACGGCGTACCGCGTGCATGAGCGCGTGGCCGAGCACTACGTGCAGGGCCGGGTGTTCCTGGCGGGCGATGCCGCGCACCTGAACAATCCGCTGGGCGGCATGGGCATGAACGGGGGCATTCACGATGCGATGAACCTGGCGGAAAAGCTGTCGGACGTGTGGAAGGGTGCGCCGCTGGACACCATGGAACGTTATGAGCGGCAGCGCCGCAAGGTCGCGGTCGAGACCGTGCAGACGCAGGCCTTGAAGAATCGCAAGGTACTGAACGAACGTGATCCGGCGGCGCGGCGCGCGCATCACGACAGCCTGCGCGCCACCGTGCAGGACCCGGCGAAGCATCGCGCCTACTTGTTGCAATCGTCCATGATCCAGTCGCTGCGCGACCTGGATACCGTGGCGTGATCGCGCACCGAAAGGCCTAGGGAATGAAGCCATGAACCAGGCAACACCGCACCCGTCCGGCGCGCCGGACGACGAACTGGACATCTATCGCCGTCAGGGCATGGGGCACAGCGTGGGCTTTGGCAAGACGCCCGCCCTCGTGATCGTGGACTTCGTGGTGGCGTTTGCCGACCCTGTCCACTTTGGCGGCGGCAACATTGCCGCCGCCATCACGCAGACCGTAAAGCTGCTGGCCCATGCCCGCGCGCGGATGTGGCCGATTGCGCATACCCGCGTCGTGTATGCCGACGATGCGTCCGATGCCAATGCCTTCACGAGCAAGGTGCCCGGCCTGCTCAAACTGACCGAGCAGTCGCCGCTGAGCCAGATCGTGCCGGAACTGGCCCCGATGCCGGGCGAGCTGATCGTGCGCAAGCGCCAGGCCTCGGCCTTTTTTGGCACTGAGCTAGCCGGGTGGCTGCACTGGCGCGGCGCCGACACCCTGGTGGTGGCCGGCTGCACGACGTCGGGCTGCGTGCGCGCCACCGTCATCGACAGCGTGGCCCACAACTTCCGCACCATTCTGCCTGTGGACGCCACGGGCGACCGGGCGATCGGCCCGCACGACGCCAACCTGTTCGACATGGGGCAGAAGTATGCCGACCTGTCGTCGGTTGACGCACTGATCCATCGTTGAAGTTTCAGATCGCCAAGGAACCCTTATGACTGACAGTCTTGGATACCGCCGCAAGTTCGGCGTCATTGCCCCGTCCACCAATACTTCGGTACAGCCCGAATTCGACTCGATGCGCCCCGTGGGGGTGACCAATCACTTTTCGCGCATCGTGATTCCCGACAACCCGGTGCGGAACGATGACGATTTCAACAAGCTGATGAATGACATCCGCAAGACGTTGATGGACTCGGTGGATGCGGTCATGACCTGCAGCCCCGACTACATCGTGATGGGCATGTCGGCCGAAACCTTCTGGGACGGCCTGGACGGCTCGGTGGAATTGCAGCAGCGCGTGGAAGCGCGCGCCGGCGTCAAGGTGGCGATGGGATCCGATGCGTGCCGCGCCGCGCTGAAGGCCTATGGCGGCATCAAGCGCATTTCCGTCATCACGCCCTACATGCCGGTGGGTGACCAGCAGGTGCGCAAGTTCTTTGCGGACTGCGGCTTCGAAGTCGTCAACCTGAAAGGCCTGAAGTGCCCCGGGCCGATGCTGATCGCGCACGTGAGCGAAGCCGAACTGCGCGACGCGATCATCGAAGTGGATGACCCGTCGGTGGATGCGATCGTGCAGGTCGGCACCAACCTGGCCATGGCGCGCGTGGCCGGCATTGCCGAGTTCTGGCTGGGCAAGCCCGTGATCGCGATCAACACCGCGACCTACTGGTGGGCGCTGCGCCAGAACGGCATCGACGACAAGATCCAGGGCTTCGGCAAGCTGCTGTCGCACTACTGATCCAGGGATTTCTTCCGCACACCTCAGCCGGCATCAAGACCGCGACTCGATTACCCCGCAGGAGACAGGCAGGCGCACCGCGCCCGCCGGACGGCTTTTGGCATCGACCTGTTTTTGGCTTCGACCCTTTTTCCTGACCCTTCTGACCGAGAACCGAGATGATCCGACTTGCGCTGACTTCCCTTTGCCTGACCGCCGCCAGCCTGGCCGCCTCTTCCGTGCTGGCCCAGTCCTACCCGTCGAAACCGGTGCACGTGATCGTGCCCTCGGCGCCCGGGGGCACGGCCGACTTCCTGGGCCGCATCCTGTCGACCAAGATGTCCGAGGCGATGGGCGTGCCTTTCGTGGTGGAGAACCGCGCCGGGGCTGGCACCAATATCGGCAACGACTACGTGGCCAAGGCCCCGCCCGACGGCTATACGCTGCTGGTCAACGGCATTACGCTCGCCACGAACAAGGCGCTGTTCAGCAAGCTGCCCTATGACCCCATCAAGGACTTCGCGCCTATCATCTCGGTCGGCGGCATGTCCAACGTGATCGCGGTCACGCCCGACTCGCCCGCGAAAGACCTGAAGCAATTCATTGCCCTGGCCAAGGCCAAGCCGGGCACCTTCAATTACGGGTCGCCGGCCAACGGCAGTTCGGGCCATCTGTCGGGTGTGCTGCTGGCGTCCGCCACCGGCGTGGACATCGTGCACCTGGCCTATCGCGGCAATGCGCAGGCCACGACCGACCTGCTGGGCGGCAGCCTGCAGTTCGGCATCGTCAACACCCCCGTTGCCGTGCCTTTCGTGAACAGCGGCAAGCTGCGCCCGCTGGCGGTCACCTCCGCCAAGCGATCGCCGCTGATGCCGGAGGTGCCCACGGTGTCGGAAGTGCTGGGTGTGCCGTACGAACTGACCGGGTGGTTCGGTCTGCTGGCGCCCGCCGGCACGCCACCCGACATCATCGAAAAGCTGCAGTCGGTGGCAGCCAGGATCCTGGCGACACCGGCCATGCAGACGGCGATCACGAATGGCGGCGCCGACGCCACGGGCGGCACGACCGCCGAGTTCGTGGCCTTCATCGACAAGGAGTCGGTGCGCCTGACCAAGGCCCTGCAGGACGCCGGCGTCAAGCCGGAATAAGCTTCGGCGCCCGGGATCCGCCGGGGGAAGTGGTATCTTCCCGGGCTAGTCGAATAATGCATGGTTGAGGATGACAGCGGTATGCCGGCAAAAAACACGTCCGTCCGGAGACAGGACGGACCGGGTCCGGGCGCGCGGCCCCGGATTCGCTTTCCCCATCTGTGAAGGCAGGCCGCGCGGCGGGCCGCACCCCGGAATCCCGCGCCCAAGCTCGTTCCGCGGTCCGCAGCGCTGGACGCAGCGCCGCCATCCCGGCGCCTGCCGACGACAGCCCCCGCTATCGCCAGATCCTGAAGACCCTGACCGAACGGGTCGCGCAAGGGGTCTATCCGGTCGGCAGCCATGTGCCGACCGAAAGCGAGCTG
Organism: Pigmentiphaga litoralis; assembly: GCF_048632615.1. Lineage (GTDB taxonomy): Bacteria > Pseudomonadota > Gammaproteobacteria > Burkholderiales > Burkholderiaceae_B > Pigmentiphaga > Pigmentiphaga litoralis_B. Next base: position 2,052,685 of record NZ_CP184479.1, on the reverse strand, counting down.
TGCGACGAATTCGACGTCAGCCGCTACACCGTGCGCGCGGCGCTGAGCCATCTCGTTGAACACGGCATGGTGACGCGCCGCAAGGGCATTGGGACAGTGGTGATCGCGGCGCATTCGCAACGGGCGTATCAGCAGTCGATCAGTTCGCTGGCCGACCTGTTTCAGTTCGCGCTGGATACGTATGTGCTGATCCGGTCCAGCACGATGGTCGAGCTGACCGAAGACATCGCGCGCACCCTGGGCGCCGCGCCGGGCGAACGCTGGCTTCAGGTGGACAGCGTGCGCTGGACCGCGCCGGGCGGCACGCCGATCTGCTGCACCAGTTCCTTCATTCCGGAACGCCTGGCCTGGGTCGGGCCGGAACTGCCTGATTGCGTAGGGCCGTTCTACGCCCACATCGAAGAGCGCAGCAAGGAGCCCCTGACGCACGCGACGCAGGAGATCCGCGGCGAACGGATGCCCGCGCATCTGCGGGACGTGTTCGGGGCGGACGACGACGCGATTGCGCTGTGCCTGATCCGGCAATACTTTTCGGCCGAAGGTGTGCAGATCGCGTCCTTCAACTGGCATCCGGCCGACAGCTTCAGCTACAGGATGCAGATCGAACGCAAGCGCTAGGACGCCGGTCGACATGACATGACCTGACATGACAACGCCGTCGAATGACGGCGTTGTGCGTTGCGTGCGTTGCGCCGGGCTTGCGGACGCCGCCTACATGATTGCGGGCTTTTCCACGGCAACTGATCGGGCGCCGGCCGCGGCGTCATCCGCTGGCAGCGACTCGTCCCACAACCTGGCCGTATACCGTTCACCGTTGTGCCCGTTGGAGGCATCCGAACACAGCCACAGAATGCCGCGCCGCATGATGGACGGCGACAGCAGCTTGCCGTCGGCGCCTTTCTTGTCGGGACCCGTGGGCAGCAGATCGGTATCGGCCGCGCCGCCCGGCAGGTACACATTGACGGTCACGCCGGTGCCGGCCAGGTCCTGCGCCCACACCCGCGATGCGGCTTCCAGCGCAGCCTTGGACGGGCCATACGGCGCGTAGCCCTTGCGCACCATGGTGACATCGCTGGTCGATACGTTGATGATCTTGCCAAAGCCCTGCGCCACCAGGTGCGGCGTCATAGCATGCGCCATGTTGAACGGACCGTTGACGTTGGTATCGATGATCTGGCGCCACGCCACCGGGTCCGCTTCCCAAAAGCGGGTGGGTTGCGTATTGAAGGTCTCGCTGATCAGGCGCATGCCGCGGCCTGCATTGTTGACCAGCACATGCACCGCGCCAAACGCGTCGATGATCTGGTCGATGGCCCGGCGGCAGTCGCCCGGATCGGTCACGTCGGCCACGACGGCAACGATGCGGTCCTCACCCGCCAGTGCGCGGCCTTCGGCCAGCGTCTCGTCCATGGCGGGCGTGATGTCCGATCCGGTAATGGCCACCCGTGCGCCAGCGGCCAGCAACGCCAGCGCCATTTCCTTGCCCAGCCCGCGCGTGCCGCCCGTTACGACGACAACACGATCCTTCAACGACAGATCCGATTCGTTCATGCTTGATTCCCAGGGTTGAACAACTGGCCGCCCGATGCGGGCACCGGGGCATCCTGAAAGCGGACGCCGCCGGCGCGCAGGGCAGCCCACAGCGTGGCGGTATTGGAGGAGAGCACCGGGATGCCGAGTTCCTGTTCCAGCGTTTCGATCAGATCGAGCGTCGGGAAATCGGTGCACGACACCAGCAGTGCGTCAGCGCCATCTTGATGGACCGACCTGACGTGCGCCTGAATCGTTGCCGGATCCACCTTGGCGATCCGCACGTATTCATGCGGGCCGTTGGCGCCGATGCCCAGGCCTTTGCAGGCCAGCACATCGAATCCGGCGTGTTCCAGGAAGTGGGTCTCGTGCGCGTTCAGGGCATCGTGATAGGGGTGGCCACGGCCACACGTTTGACCTTCAGGAAACGCAGCGCATCCACGATCGCCGCGGCGGTGGTGACGGCGGGGACACCCGACGCCTTCGCCATCCAGTCGGGCAGGTCATGGTGCGGCAACGTCATGGACCCCGCCGTGCAGGCATACACCATGACGTCGGCGCCCTCGTTGCGCAGCTGCGTCATGGCGCTGGCCAGGTCGTCGTGCAGGGCCTGCCGGCCGGCTGGCGTGTCGGTGTCCGCATGCAGCCCCATGCGCGTGAATTGCATGGACACGCCGGCGGGCAGCAGCGTGCCCCATTCCAGTTGGTTGACGGTATTGGTGGGCGGTGCAATCACGCCTAAGCTCAGTGCGGTCATGCGGGGACCTCGGCAGCGTTCTTGTCCAGGGTGCCGATAATGCCTTTTTCCATGAGCGCGCTCAATGTTGAACGCTCCATCTTCAGTATGCCTTCGAAGACTTCCCGGTTGTGCTGGCCCAGCTCCGGTCCGCACGACACGATGCTGCCTGGCGTGTCGGACAGGCGCGGCGCCACGTTCTGCATCTTGAGCGACCCGAAGGCCGGATGCAGCACCTCTGCAATCGCATGGCGCGCCTTGAAGTGGGCATCGGCCAGCATGTCGGGCGCGCGGTAGATGTCGCCATAGGGCACGCCGTGCTGCTCCATCAACGCGGCCAGTGCGTCGGCGCTCAGGGTGCGCGTCCACGCGGCAATGATCTCGTCCAGTTCGGTCTGGTGCTGGCCACGCGCGGTATGCGTGATGTAACGCGGGTCGGCCAGCAGATCGGCGCGGTCCATGGCGGTGGCCAGGCGCTTGAACACCGTGTCCTGGTTGGCCGCGATCAAGGTAAAGCGCCCGTCACGGGTCGGGTACACGTTGGACGGCGCAATGTTCGGCAGGATCGCGCCAGTTCGCTCGCGCACGTAGCCGGTCTGGTCGTACTCGGTCACCAGCGATTCCATCACGGCCAGCACGGCTTCATAGATGGCACTGTCAACGACCTGGCCACGGCCCGTCTTCTGGACATGATGCAGCGCCGTCAATGCGCCAAGGCAGGCAAAGGTGGCGGCCAGGGTGTCGCCGATCGAGATGCCCATGCGGCTGGGCGGTGCGGAGGGGTCTCCGACCACATAGCGCAGGCCGCCCATGGCTTCACCGATCGCCCCGTAGCCGGCGCGGGATGCGTACGGCCCGGTCTGCCCATAGCCCGACACCCGCACCATAATCAGCCGCGGATTCAATTCGCGCAGCGTGGCGTAATCCAGCCCCCAGCGTTCCATGGTGCCGGGGCGGAAGTTTTCGAGCAGGATGTCGGCGTTCCTGACCAGGTCGCGGATCAGCGCCTGGCCTTCGGGTTCGCGCGCGTTGATCTCGACCGACTTCTTGTTGCGCGCCACCACGGGCCACCACAGCGATTTGCCATGCGGCTTTTCACGGCCCCATTCGCGCATCGGGTCGCCCAGTCCGGGCTGCTCGACCTTGATGACTTCGGCGCCAAAGTCGGCAAACAGCTGGCCGCAGAACGGACCGGCCAGCAGCTGGCCCATTTCGATGACCCGCAGGTCGGTCAGGGGGCCCGACCGGGTGGCGTCGCGCGCTTCGTTCATGGCAATCCTTATGGTCTGGTGCCCGGGTATCGCGGGGTGCGCGGACTCGTGGCGGGTGGTCTTGACGGAGGTCGGATGCTTTGTCCGGACAAATACTATACTATCCGTTGACCGCTGGGAATGCATGCTTGGAGGCAGCCATGACACCACAAGGAAATCACGCGGCGCGACGCGTCGAATTGATCGAGGTATCGCCTCGGGACGGCATCCAGAATGAAAAGATCGTGCTGTCGACCTACGACAAACTGGAGCTGCTGCGGCGTATCCACGCAGCGGGCTTGCGCCGTACCGAGGCCACCAGTTTCGTCAGCCCCAAACGCGTGCCGCAAATGGCCGATGCCGAAGCGGTCATGGCGGGCGCGCGGGCCGAGCCGGCGCATGCGGCGCTGATCGGACTGCTGCTGAATCAGGCGGGGTTCGATCGGGCGCGCGCGGCGCAGTGCGATGAAATCAACGTAGTCGTGGTCGCCAGCGACACCTTTTCGCGCAGGAACCAGGGCGCCGGTATGGCCGACATGGTGGCCGCCGCGTCCGCCATCCTGGCGCAGTCGCGCGAGGCGGGCATGACGGCATCGGTCACGATTGCCGCCGCGTTTGGCTGCCCCTTTGAAGGCGAAGTGCCCGCGGCCAAGGTGCTGGGCCTGGTCGAATCGCTGCTGCCCGCCCGGCCGGACGAAATCGCGTTTGCCGACACCATCGGCTGCGGCGTGCCGACCCAGGTGCGCGAACTGCTGGCCGGGGCGAAGGCGCTGGATGCCGGCATGCGCCTGCGCTGCCACTTCCACAACACTCGCAGCACCGCGCTGGCCAACGTGCTGGCGGCGGTCGAAGCCGGAGTGCATGCGCTCGACAGCAGCATCGGCGGGTTTGGCGGCTGCCCGTTCGCGCCGGCCGCCACGGGCAACGTCGCGACCGAAGACGTGGTGTATCTGCTCGAGCGCATGGGCATCGATACCGGTGTCGATCTGCAGAGGCTGATCGATACGGCCGGCTGGCTGGGCGACCGCTTGGGCCATCCGCCAATGAGCGGACTGGCCAGGGCAGGGCGGTTCCCGGCCGCGGCGTAGACGGCGCTGGGGCGCGGCGCCGTCGTGCGGACTTGGCCGCTGTCCTGCGCATGGCGAACTCCTCCTGCGGCTGCCCTACGTATTTCCCCCGCCCGCATTATCATGGTGCCCATCGCGCGGTTCCGCCGCGCTCCAGCACATGAGGATGGACTATGGACAACGTCGACCTTGACGTCTTGCGGCGCGTCGCGGCCTGGCAGCGGGAAGGCCACCGGGTGGTCATGGGAACGGTCACCCGCACCTGGGGCTCGGCGCCCCGGCCGATCGGGTCGGTCGTGGCCGTGCGTGACGACGGATCGATCGCCGGATCGGTGTCGGGCGGCTGTATCGAAGATGACCTCATCATCAAAGCGCGCCAGGGCGAACTGCCGACCCAGTCGCCAGCCCTGACCCGATATGGCGTGTCGGCCGAAGAAGCCAACCGTTTCGGCCTGCCCTGTGGCGGCACGCTGGAACTGGTGCTGGAGCCCGTCACGCCCGCCACGCGGCTGGACGAATTGCTGGCCGACCTGGATGCTGGCAAGCGGGTGCGCCGCGAACTGGATATTGCGTCCGGCCAGGTGACACACGCGCCGGCCAAGGGGGAAGACGCTTTCGAGATCACCGACAGCTGCCTGATTTCCACGCATGGCCCGAGCTGGCGCCTGCTGGTGATCGGCGCCGGGCAGATGACCCAATACCTGGCGCAGATGGCTCGCGCGCTGGACTACGACGTCGTCATCTGCGATCCGCGCGAAGAATATGCGGACCACTGGAGCGTTCCCGGTACAACCCTGGTGCGCACCATGCCCGACGACACCGTGATCGACATGCGGCCGGATCGCCATATGGCGGTCGTCGCGCTGACGCACGATCCCAAGCTGGATGACCTGGCGCTGATGGAAGCCCTGAAGTCCGACGCCTTCTACGTGGGCGCCATCGGATCGCGCAAGAACCAGGCACGCCGCCGCGAACGGCTGCTGGAATTCGACGTGAGCCCGGAACAGATCGACCGCCTGCACGGGCCGGTGGGCCTGCGCATCGGCGCACGCACGCCGCCCGAAATCGCGGTGGCGATCATTGCGCACATGACGGCCGAGCGGTATGGCTACCACCATGTGCAGTTCGAGGGAGAAGGCGAGGAAGAGCGCGACAGCGCTTCCGCGTAAAATGGCGGGCTGATCGTTTCGTCCTGGAAGTCCGCTGTGCCCGCCATCGTCAACATCGCCGCCTACAAATTCGTGCCGCTCGACCGCCTGCCCGAACGCCAGCAGGCGGTGCGCGACCAGGCGGCTGCCGCGGGGCTGAAGGGCACGGTGCTGCTGGCCGAAGAGGGCATCAACCTCTTTCTGGCCGGTGACCGCGCCGCTATCGACGGCTGGCTGGACTGGCTGCGCAACGGGCCGTGGTTCCAGGGCCTGCTGGATGACCTCGAAGTCAAATTCAGCACGTCGGACGGCGTGCCGTTTCGCAAGCTGCTGGTCAAGATCAAGCGCGAAATCATCCGCATGGACCATCCCACGATCCGACCCGCCGCGGGCCGCGCCCCGCGGTCGATGCGCACACCGCCGCGCGCTGGCTGCGGCAGGGCAAGGACGACGAAGGGCGGGATGTCGTCATGCTCGACACCCGCAATGCCTTCGAAGTGGACAAAGGCACATTCGAAGGCGCCATCGACTGGCGCATCGGCAAATTCACCGAATTTCCGGCGGCCGTGCAGGCGCATCGGGCCGAGCTGGAAGGCAAGACGGTGGTCAGCTTCTGCACCGGCGGGATCCGCTGCGAAAAGGCGGCGATCTACATGGCCGACGCCGGCATCGACCACGTGTACCAGCTGGAAGGCGGGATCCTGAAGTATTTCGAGGAAACCGGGGGCACGGGATTCAACGGGTCGTGCTTCGTGTTCGACGAACGCGAGACCCTGGATGCCGGACTGCAACCCCGCGTGAACGCGCCCGCTGCCTGACGCCAAAACGCCACCTGGGCACGGTTGTCCCACCCGCGCTGAAGATTTTCGCGTTCAGGCGGTAAAATGCGCGGTTTCCTTCCTTAGCCGACCCGTGTCGTATCCCGAGATGCGGCGCCGCGCCGAGCCAACCCCCGCCGGACCCCCGCCAATGTCTGCATTTGATCAAGTTGCCGCCGCCGTTCCCGCCGCCGTGCCGACGGACGCCGCGCCGGCCGTCTCCCCCGAGGCATCGGCCATCGCCTCGGTATCGGACATCATTGCCGAGCTGCGCGCGGGCCGCATGGTGATCCTGGTCGACGAAGAAGACCGCGAAAACGAAGGCGACCTGGTCATGGCCGCCGAACACGTCACCGCCGAAGCCATCAATTTCATGGCCCGCTACGGCCGTGGCCTGATCTGCCTGACCCTGACCGAACAACGCTGCCGCCAGCTGGGCCTGCCGCTGATGGTCAGCGCCAACGGCACCAAACACGGCACCAACTTCACGGTGTCGATCGAGGCCGCCACCGGCGTCACCACCGGCATATCGGCCGCTGACCGCGCGCGCACGGTGCAGGTGGCCGTGGCGCGCGACACCAAGCCGACCGACCTGGTCCAGCCCGGTCACATCTTCCCGCTCAAGGCGGCCAATGGCGGCGTGCTGATGCGTGCCGGCCATACCGAAGCCGGGTGCGACCTGACCGCGCTGGCCGGCCTGACGCCTGCCTCGGTGATCTGTGAAGTGCTGAACGAAGACGGCACCATGGCGCGCCTGCCCGACCTGATCCAGTTTTCAAAGCAGCACGGACTGAAGATCGGCACGATCGCCGACCTGATCCAGTACCGCAGCGAACACGAATCCATGGTGCAGCGCGTGGCCGAACGCGTGGTCCGGACGGTGCATGGCGACTTCCGTTGCGTGCTGTATCGCGACACGCCCAGCGGGGCGCCCCACCTGGCCCTGGTCCACGGCACCATCCAGCCCGATCGCGAAACGCTGGTGCGGGTGCACGAACCCACGTCGGTGCTGGACCTGCTGGAAGTCGACAAGAGCACGCACAGCTGGAGCGTGCCGGCCGCGCTGGAAGCGATCGCGGCGGCCGAATCCGGCGTCGTGATCCTGCTCAACTGCGATGGCGCCGCCGGTGACCTGTTCAAGGAATTCCAGCAGCTGACCGACATGGACAGCAGCGGCAGACGCACCGGCATGGCGCCCGTGCGCGTCGATCTGCGCACCTACGGCATTGGCGCCCAGATCCTGAAAGATCTCGACGTCTGCCAGATGAAGTTGCTTGCGCAGCCGCGCAAGATGCCCAGCATGGCGGGCTTTTCCTTACCGTGACCGGCTATGAAGCCGGCCATGACTCTCACTCCGCACAGGACGGTGCCGCATCATGAATCCCTATACCCTCACTCCCGATCTGAACGGCGAAGGGCTGCACATCTGCGTGGTCCGTGCGCGCTTCAACGAAAACATCGGCGAAATCGAACTTGACGCCTGCCTGGCCGAACTCGGCAAGCTGGGCGTCGACGAACAGGACATCATGGTCGTGTCCGTGCCCGGCGCGCTGGAACTCGGCGTGACCCTGGCGCAACTGGCCAACACTGGCGAATTCGACGCCCTGATCGCGCTGGGCGCGGTGGTGCGCGGCGAAACCTATCACTTCGAAGTCGTCAGCAATGAAAGCGCCGCCGCCATCACGCGCGTGTCGCTCGAAACCGGCATTGCCATCGCCAACGGCGTGCTGACCGTCGACACCGAAGCGCAGGCGCTGGAACGTGCCGAGGTCAAGGGCCGTGACTGCGCCCAGGCCGCCGTCGAAATGGCGAACCTGCTGGCCGGCCTGGAGCCCGAAGAAGACGACGAGGACGAAGATCCCCGTTTCGACGACGAGGACGACCAGGATGAATGACAGCACCCAACGGCAGAACGCGCGCAGCGCGCCGCCGCGCGCGCGAGTTTGCCCTGCAAGGCATGTACGAATGGCTGGTAAAAGGGGGCAACCCTGACGAAGCCGGCGAGATCGACGCCCACATGCGCGACGCTGAAGGTTTCGACGAAGCCGACCTGGCGCACTACCGCGCGCTGCTGCACGGCGCGGTGCGCGACGCCGCCGTGCTGCGCGAAAAGTTCGCGCCTTTCCTGGACCGCCCGGTGCATGAGCTGTCACCGGTCGAACACGGCATTCTGCTGATCGGCGCGTACGAGCTGTCCACCCACGTCGAGATCCCGTACAAGGTCGTCATCAACGAGGCCGTGGAACTGGCCAAGTCGTTTGGCGGCACCGACGGGTTCAAGTTCGTGAATGGCGTGCTGGACAAGCTGGCGGCCGAAGTGCGGCCCAACGAAGTGCAGTCCCTGCGTCGTTGATGGCGGCATTGGCGTCGGGGCCTGCGGACGCATCGTGCAGGGCGGTGGCGTGCGTCTCGACTGCCTGCATCGTGATCGCCGGCGCCTGATCATGGCCGACGGCGAATTCGACCTGATCCGCCGGCATTTCAGCCGGCCCGCGCCGTCTGGCGTGCTGGGCGTGGGCGACGACTGCGCGCTGCTGCCCATGCGGCCGGGCGCCATGGCCATCAGCACCGACCTGCTGGTCGAAGGCCGGCATTTCTTTTCCGACGTGGACCCGGTTGCGCTGGGGCACAAGTCCCTGGCGGTCAACCTGTCGGATCTCGCCGCCATGGGCGCCGAGCCGGCCGGCTTTGTGCTGGGCCTGGCGCTGCCCCGGATCGACCACGACTTCCTGGCGGGGTTTGCCAAGGGCCTGTACGCCCTGGCCGACCGCCATGCCTGTCCGCTGATCGGTGGCGACACCACGCGCGGTCAGGACGGCCTCGTCATCTCCATCACCATTTTCGGCACGGTGGCGCCGGCGCAGGCGTTGCGCCGCGATGGGGCCCGGCCCGATGACGATATCTGGGTGTCGGGCTGCCTGGGCGATGCGGATATTGCATTGCGGTTGTTGCTGGGGGATGCGAGCGCCCGGACAGGTCCGTCCGCGCAGGGGGGATCCCACAACGCAGGGGATTGACCCCGTCCCGCACAACGCTTCCGCCTTCTTGCCTCACGTCGACCGCGCCGCCTTGCTCGCTGCCACCCGCCGTGCGCTGGAATGGCCCGAACCCCGCGTGGCGCTGGGGCAGGCCCTGCGCGGCGTGGCCTGCGCCGCCCTGGACATCTCCGACGGGCTGCTGCAGGACCTGGGCCATGTCCTGACCGCCAGCGGCGTGGGGGCCCGTGTCGAGGCCGACGCGGTGCCCGTGTCGCCCGCGGTCGCGGCCTTGCCGGCCCCCTGCGGCGTCTGGCGGCACTGTCCGGGGGCGATGTCTACGAACTCTGCTTTACCGCCGCCCCGGGCCACCGTGCCCAAGTCCTTGCCGCCGCGGCAACCGCGGGGGTTCCCGTCACCCGCATCGGCCAGATCACCGCCGCGCCCGGCCTGCGTCTGGTTGACGCGTCGGGCGCCCCCTCGATCCGCCGCCGCATGGCGGCTACGACCATTTCGCATGAGCCATGGCTGAATCGTCCACCAAGAACCTGCTCGTCCAGCCCACGTTCGGGTGGATGCGCCTCAAGCTGAGCCGCCTGATTGCCTTTGGCTTTGGCAGCGGCCTGATCAAGCCCGCCCCCGGCACCTGGGGCACCTTGCTCGCCTGGCTGCTGTGGCAGCCCGTGTCCATGATCACGTCCCCCGGGGCGATGGCCCTTTTCTTGCTGCTGGCCTTTGGCATCGGCGTATGGGCCTGTGACCGGGTCGGCCGCGAACTGGGCGTGGGCGACTACAGCGGGCTGGTCTGGGATGAAGTCGTCGCGTTCTGGGTCGTGCTGTGGCTGATTCCGGATACGGCGGTGGCCCAGGCCTTCGGCTTTCTGCTGTTCCGCCTGTTCGATATCCTCAAGCCGCCGCCGATCGCCTACTTCGACAAGCGGTTCAAGAGCGGCCTGGGGGTGATGTGGGACGATCTGGTGGCCGCGTTCTACGCGGTGCTGGTGTTTGCGCTGGTGTCGCGGCTGTTTGGTTGACCTTTTCACGGAGACCCGAATGTTCGATCCCAAGACCTTGATACTGGCCGAACAGGTCGTCCACCGTTTGACCGTGGGCGGGCGTGTGCTGGCCACGGCGGAATCCTGCACGGGTGGCCTGGTGGCCGGCGCCATCACCGCCATTGCGGGGTCCAGCGCCTGCTTCGACCGCGGGTATGTCACGTACAGCAATGACGCGAAGTCGCAAGAGATCGGCGTGCGCGAAGACACACTGGCCGCCCACGGTGCCGTCAGCGAGGCGACCGCGCTCGAGATGGCGATCGGCGCCCTGGAAGGCAGTCAGGCCAACGTGGCCGTGTCGACCACGGGCATTGCCGGGCCGGGGGCGCAACGGTTGGCAAGCCGGTCGGCATGGTGTGTTTTGCGTGGGCCTGGGACAGCCCCGAAGGCCGCTGCACGCGTGTGTTGACCGACGTCTTTCCCGGCGACCGCACCGATGTGCGTGTCGCGGCGGTACAGGTCGCATTACGGGGATTGCTGGATATGCCGGCGGTATGAACGGGCGGGGGTGACCTGCCGCAAGCCCGCCCCTCAGGGCCGCGTGGTGGTTCCTGCGGTACGGTATGCCGTCGGGTTCGCCTGCCAGTGCCGGACACCTAGCGCCACGCCAGCCTGCATCGGGTAGTTCAGTCCTATTCCTGTCCCTTGGCCACCATCGTCCACACCGCTTCGGCCGCATCGGACATCACCACCGGCTGGCGGTACAGCCGGATCTCCATCGGCAAGCGCCAGTTCTCGCCACCCGTCACCACCAGGCGGCCGCTGGCCAGTTCATCGGCAATCAGCCGCTTGGGCAGCCACGCCAGACCCCGTCCTTCCAGCGCCAGGCTTTTCAGCACCAATGCATGGTGGCCGGTGAACACCGTATGAAAAGGCGCGTCCTTGGCGGACACGGCACGCAGGCGGCCCCGCATAATGCGGCCCACGCCCGATGCATCGCTGTAGGCCAGCAAGGGCAATGACGTGCCCGCATCCAGCCGGAAACGGGGCGCACCCTGCGCATCGACCGCCGACACCGGCGCCAGCAAATCGTCATCCAGCTTGACCCACGCCACGCCCGCCTCATCCAGCCGGTTCGGCACGGCGTCGTGCGCGTAGCACATCAGGAATTGCGCGCGCCGCTGCAGCATCAGTTCTTCGCAGCCCAGGGTGCTGTCCGACATCATCTCGATCGGTCCCAGCGCTCCCTGCGCTTCGATGCGTCCCAGCCATTGCGGAAAGTAGCCCAGCGACAGCGCATGCGTCGCGGCAAAGCGCAGGCTGGCCACGCTCTGGTCATGCGCCATGCGCGCCTTGATGCGGGCGGCGATCAGGCGCGCCAGCACGTCTTCGGTCAGCGGAAGAAACCGTTTGCCCGCGGCGGTCAGCGTGGCCGGATGCGCGCCGCGATCCACCAGGTCCGCGCCTACCCACTCTTCCAGCGCGCGGATGTGGCGGCTGAAGGCGGGCTGCGCAATGGTGCGCGCTTCGGCCGCGCGCGAAAAACTGCCGGTTTCGGCCAGGGTGACGAAGTCTTCGAGCCACTCGATGTCGAGGGGCCGGTTGCCGGGTCCCATGCTGCCGATGCTCCGTGGATAGATGTATGCGATTCGAGTATTGGACCGCCCGGCCGCGGGCGGCAATGATGCAGTCATTCTACTCACACCATGACACCGGAGACGCCATGCCATCGATCACCAATTACCACGGAATCATCCCCGCCATTTCGTGCCCGTTCACGCCCGATCACCGCATCGACGAACCCGCGCTGCGCAAGCTGGCGTCGTGGCTCGCCAGCCATGAGGGCGTCGTCGCGATCATGACCAACGGCCACACCGGGGAAGTGTTTTCCCTGACGCCCGCCGAGCGGGCCGAGGTCACCCGCATCGTGGCGTCCGAGCTGGAAGGCAAGATGCCCGTAATCTCGTCCATCGTGTGCGAAGGCGTGGTCGAAGCCGCCGAACATGCCCGCGCCGCGCAGGCTGCCGGCGCCAAGGCGCTTGACGTGATGCCGCCGCACCATTGGCTGCGCTTCGGCTTCACGCCGGGCCACGCCCTGCAATATTTCGAGGCCATCCACCGCGCGGCGCCCGAGCTGGATCTGGTGTGCCACGTGTACCCGGCATGGACGCGTGCGTCGTACTCATCGCAACTGCTGGCCGACCTGGCTCGCCTGCCTTATCTGGCGGCCTTCAAGGTGGGGCAGCGCGACATGAACAAGTACGCCCGCGACATTCAGGCGATCCGCGAAGCCGATGCCGGCAAGGCTATCCTGACCTGCCATGATGAATATCTGCTGGCGTCGATGGTGCAAGGCGTGGACGGCGCGTTGGTTGGCTTCGCCACCTTCATTCCGCAGCTGATCATCGATCTGTGGAACGCCGTAAAGGCCGGCGACCTGAAAAAGGCGCAGGACGTGCAGGCGCTGATCACACCCTTGAAGGATGCCGTGTACGGCGGCGGCGAGCCCACTGGCGAAGCGCATGCCCGCATGAAGGCTGGCATGTACCTGGCCGGCGTGATCGCCGATCCCACCGTGCGCCCGCCCACCGAAGCGCCGACCGCGGCCGACAACGAGGCGCTGAAGGCAGGGCTGCGCAAGGCCGGATTGCTTGCCCGATAAATCACGGGCCCAGGCAGGGTCACCACGGCGTGGGGGTCGCGCCGCGGTGATCGCCAACCGCAACGACTTACGGCGATTCATTGCGGCACGGGCCAAGGCGTTCCTTTAAAGACACCTTAGCGGCGACAATCCGCCGCAATGTGCCGCGCCATCATAAGAACGACATCGGAGACACCTTCATGCTACGCACCTTTGCTGCGCGAGCCCTTGTGGCCGCTTTTGCACTGATTCCCGCCGCGGCGGCGCTTGCCGACACGTGGCCGTCCAAACAGGTCCGCATGCTGATCCCGTTCCCGCCCGGCGGCACCCTGGACACGGTGGGCCGCCTGCTGGCTCAGAAACTGACCGAGCAGACCGGCCAGCAATTCGTGGTCGAAAACCGCGCGGGCGGCAATGGCATCATCGGTGCCGACGCGGTCGCCAAGGCCCCCGCCGACGGCTACACGCTGCTCTTCAACGCATCGACGTTCACCACCACGCCGATGACCATGAAAGCCCCGTTCGACGTCGTCAAGGACTTCCAGCCGGTGGCGCTGGTGGCCCAGGCGCCACTGGCCGTCGCGGTCAACAAAGACCTGCCCTTCAGCGACGTCAAGGGCATGCTGACCTACGCCAAGGCCCACCCCGGCAAGCTCAGCTTCGCCATCGGGTCGACCGGATCCGCCGGCCAGCTCGCCACCGAACTGCTGCGCCGCGCCGGCGACATGGAATACCTGGTCGTGCCCTACAAAGGCTCGGCCCCCGCGTACCAGGGGCTGGTCGGCGGCATGATCTCCGGCTTCATCGACCCGATTCTGGGTTCCATGTCCTACTACAAAGGCGGCATGCTGAAGATACTGGCCGTGACTTCCAAAGCGCGTGTGCCGACCCTGCCCGACGTGCCGACAGTCGGCGAAACCATTCCGGGCTACGAGTTCTACAGCTGGTACGGCCTGTGGGGTCCGGCCAAGCTGCCCATGGACATTGCCAAAAAGCTCAACGTGGAAGTCAACAAAGCCCTGGCCGGCGATATGCGCGAGCGGCTGGAACAGCAGGGCCTGGTGCTGCAACCCGGCTCCATCGATGACTTCGTGGCATTCCAGCGCGATGACATGGCGCGGTCGCTCAAGATCGTGACCGAGGGGAATATCCGTGCCGAGTGAAAGCGGATCCCAAGCGGCCAAGGGCTCGTCGGCCGGAAGCGGACTGACGACCGGCACCGGGGGTGGCATGGCGGCTGGCTCCCGGTCCGATGATGCGGGAACGGCAGCTACGGCTTCTGGCTGGGCATCGTCATCGGGTGCCGCCGAGGCGCCCAAGGCGGCCCGACACGCGGTGGTCACCGGCAGCAGTTCCGGCATCGGCAAGGCGATCGCCACCGGGCTGCTTGCCGACGGCTGGCGGGTCAGCGGCCTGGATGTGGCGCCGCCCACGCTCGATCACGCCGGGTTCCGCTCCATCACCGTCGACCTGCGCGACGTGGAGGCCATGGCCACCACCGCGCGGGAATTGCGTGACGTCGCCGCCTTTGTTCATGCAGCGGGCGTGCTGCGCGTCGGCGCGCTCGGTCAGATGGATGCCGCTGCCGGCGCCCTGATGTGGCAGCTGCATGTCCAGGCGGCCTCCGTGCTGGCCAACGTGCTGGTTCCCGGCATGGTCGACCGGCGTCACGGCCGCGTCGTCCTGCTCGGCAGCCGCGTCGCTCAGGGCATGGCCGGCCGCAGCCAGTACGCCGCCACCAAGGCCGCCCTGATCGCCCTGGCGCGCAGCTGGGCCGCCGAAGTCGCCCCCTATGGCGTCACTATCAACGTCGTCTCGCCCGCCGCCACACAGACCGCCATGTCGAACGACCCCGCCCGCGCCGCCGACGCCCCACGCCTGCCGCCCATCGGCCGCCTGATCCGTCCCGAAGAAATCGCGGCCACGGTCGCCTTCCTGCTCTCGCCCGCCGCCGAGGCGATGACGGGCCAGGACATCCAGTTGTGCGGCGGGGCGTCGCTGGTGCGGTAGGGGGCAGGGGAGATGCCATGTCGAGGGTTGCGAGGAGGCGGATCGCCGCCGCCCATCCTGGCGAGGCTGGGTGGGCGTGTCGACCGGCGCGGCCTGTGCCTCTTGCACGGTACGATGGGACCGACGCCCGCCCGATGGACCTTCCATGACCGACACCACCGATAAGCCCGCAATCCCGGCCGCTGCATCCTCCGCAACCGCAACCGCGCCCCGCATCGCCATCACCTACTGCACCCAATGCCTGTGGCTGCTGCGCGCCGCCTGGATGGCGCAGGAACTGCTGTCCACATTCAGCACCGAACTGCGCGAGGTCGCCCTCGTGCCCGGCACGGGCGGCATCTTCCAGATCCACTACAACGACGCCCTGATCTGGGACCGCAAGGCCGACGGCGGATTTCCGGAAGCCAAGGTGCTGAAGCAACGCGTGCGGGATCGGCTGGACCCGGGAAGGGAGATGGGGCACGTGGATCGCGTGTAAGGCGCGTGCTGGACAACGTTGTCCTGGAGAGCGGCGACTACGACTGGCTGCGCCAATGGAGCACGGGTAAGGTGGTGACAACCGGTGGCCGTCACCCGCATAGGATGTTGGCTGCGCCTTCGCTTGCTCGCGATCCACTTCAGTTGCTTCCTTCCATGCCCTCTACGACCCATACCGAGATCCCTGCGATGTACCGTGCCGGTGCCGCGGTCCGACCTCCCTTTGCCCGCCGCGGGCTGCTGACAGGCATGGCTTGGCTACTGACCAATGGAATCCCGTTGTATGCGGTGCTTGGCTGCTTGCTGCTAGTAAGTGTGACGGCCTTGCTGCCTTCCACACCATCTGATGCGGCCTTGGCAGTGGACCATGCCCCGGCCAACTCAGAGTCGAAGCGAGCGTACAAGATGGCACCCGTCCTTCTTGATTCAGCATCGGCCGGCAATGATCAGAAAAGCATCTCTGACATCGCCAAACTTGCAATCGATGCGTCAAAAGAACGCATCGATGCAATGAAGGAAACCTACGACAGGTTGTTTGCATTGATTGCGGCTCTGGGAGCGCTCCTGGCGTTCCTCGGATTCAAGGGCTTTGAGTCTTTCGCATTGGCTAGAGCCAAGGCAGAAACAACTGTGGAAATGGCGGAAGCTGCCATTCAGGGTGCTGCGGCAGCGCGCGAAAGGGCAGAGGACGCCATAGCCGAACTACACCGTTTCCTGACGCAGGATTACCCTCGCAATACCACAGCCGAAATCAATGTCGCTCACGGCCTGATCATGCGTGAAATTGCTGAAGTGTACGAAGCAGTCGGTGGACGCATGTCGTTGCATGGCATGCCCGATACATTTCCCGAGCGCCGGCAATGTCTTCGTGACAGCCTGGCCTATTTAGACCGTGCCCTTACGAGCGTCTCCGGTCTAGATACCAAGGTCAGGTGTCGTGCGCTCGGAACGGTAGGCAACGTCAAGAAGCGGCTCGGTGATCCCGTCGGCGCGCTGGAAGCGGCGATCGAGACGATTCGACTCGCGCCAAACGATCCCTGGGCCCATTACAACCATGCCTGCTACGCGTGTCTGGTGGCGGCTTGGGAAGTTGCCATAAGCGGCGGTGGCGGCGGTGAGCAGATTGGAAGGTTTGCAGAAGAGGCCTTGTCATCATTGAGCACCTCCATTGCGCATTGCGAGCCTTTTCGCGACCGAGCGTCAAAGGACGCAGATTTCGAATGGCTAAGAAGTCATTCCCTTTACGGCCGGCGGTTTGCAGCCTTGGTAGGCGGGACGACCAACTCGCATCATGAATCAACCTGACTCCAGCTGCGAAAAATTCCGGGGACATAAAAAAACCCGCTTGTGGCGGGTCATCAGCTGAATAGGGTTCTCAAGGCCAGGGACGAACGTCCAGGACGAGCGGCACAGTGTTCATGTTGTTTCTCCATGTAGGTCGGTCATCCGAATGCGGCACCAGGGAGCCCGACATACGTCAGCCCCCGACCTGGAATGCCGTCAGGTGATCCATGATCCTAACCTGACACACGGCCAGATCACAGCTCCTTGAGCGCTTGTACGCAGTTCCCCTCACAAAGTCAGAACTGACCTCAGCCCTTCTGCGACCGCGCCGCGTTGATCGCATCGCGCGTCTGCAAGGCCATGGCCTTGGCGGCGTCGCGCCAGTCGTCGCCCTGGCTCGCGTACAGAATGGCGCGGGACGAGTTGATCAGCATGCCGGTGCCAGCAGCATTGCAGCCCGCCTGGACGGTTGCCAGAACGTCGCCGCCCTGGGCGCCCACGCCGGGCACCAGCAAGGGCATGTCGGCGCCGACCCGGGCGCGGACGGCGGCGAGTTCGGCCGGGAAGGTGGCGCCGACGACCAGGCCGCACTGGCCATGGCGGTTCCACTTGTCGGCCACCAGGCTGGCGACGCGCAGGTACAGCGGTTCACCGCCGGTTTCCAGGAATTGCAGGTCCGACCCGCCCGGATTGGACGTGCGGCACAGCACGAAAACGCCGCGATCCGGAAATGCAAAGTACGGTTCGACCGAATCCGCGCCCATATAGGGGCTGACGGTCACGGCATCCGCCTGGTAGCGCTCGAAGGCTTCGATCGCATATTGCTCGGCGGTGGAGCCGATGTCGCCGCGTTTGGCGTCCAGCACGACCGGAATCGTCGGATGGGCCTGGCGGATGTGCGCGCAGAGCGCTTCGAGCTGGTCTTCGGCGCGCTGGGCGGCAAAGTAGGCGATCTGCGGCTTGAAGGCGGACGCGTAGGGGGCGCTGGCGTCGACGATGTCGCGGCAGAAGTCGAAGATACGGTCCTGGCGGCCCTTCAGGTCGGCGGGAAACCGCGCCGGATCGGGGTCCAGACCCACGGTCAACAGGGAATCGGAGGCCGACCAGGCCTGGGCGAGCTTTTGGGTGAATGACATCGGGAGCGCCGTGCGAGGGGTGTTCAACCGCGCCATTGTAGGAGCAACCGCGAAATGCGCTAAATCCGTCCTGTTTCAGCCGAACCAGCGCCAGCGGTCGGCGGCCACCGCGAACCACACGACCCCGGCAAACATCAGCATCACCATGACGGCGGCGCTGCCGATGTCCTTGGCCCGACCGATCAGCGGATGCGGCTCGACGGTCAGCGCGTCGGCGACGGCTTCCACGGCCGAATTGAGCAGTTCGGTCACCAGCACCAGCGCGATCGTTGCGAGCAGGACGATGATCTCCAGCAGGTCGCGCCCGAGCCAGAAGGCGGCCGGGACCATGACGACGGCCAGCGCGGCTTCCTGGCGGAAGGCGGCTTCATGCTTGAAGGCGGCGCGCAGGCCCTGCAGCGAGTACTGCAGCGCGCGCGCCACCCGCTGCAGGCCGCCTTTGCTTTTGAAGGGAGAGTGTCCGGGTGGGCTGGTCATGTCGGCGATCGGTCGGAAGCTGTCAGGTGGCAGCAGGATACAGGCAATTCCTGCCCGGACGCGTGTCCGGTGCGGGACGCCAGGACAGGTCTGTCCTTCCGCGTTTGCCCGCCTGTCGCGAAAGCCGTTCGTGGCGCTATAGTCGTCAGGCTGCCGGCACGAGCAGCACGCCCGCGAATCACCGCGTGGCGGACCGACAAGGATGGAGACTGACGATGGGCAATTCCAACACGTGTCATGGAACCGCAAAGAAACACGTGGCGCGCCTGGCGCTGGCGGCGCTGATGGCAACGGCCTGGGCGGCGCCGGCTGCCGCGGCGGACTATCCTGACAAGCCGGTGCGGGTGGTGGTGGGATTCGCCGCGGGCGGCTCGACCGACATTGCCGCGCGCATCATCTCCAAGGCCCTGACCGACGCCCTGGGGCAAAGCTTCGTGGTCGAGAACAAGCCGGGCGCCGGAAGCAACATCGCGGCCGAACAGGTGGCGCGCGCCAAGCCCGATGGCTACACGCTGTACATGGTTGCGGTCACCAGCGCGATCAACCAGACCCTGTACAAGAACCTGAGCTTCGATCTGAACAAGGATTTCACGCCCATCGCACTGGTGGTCAAGGTGCCGAACCTGCTTGTGGTCAATCCCTCGGTGCCGGCCAAGTCGGTGCAGGAACTGGTCAGCTACCTCAAGTCCAATTCGGCCAAGGTGTCGTACGCGTCGTCGGGCAGCGGCACGTCGATCCACATGGCGGGCGAACTGTTCAAGCTGCAGTCCGGGCTGAACATCCAGCACGTGCCCTACAAGGGCAGCGCGCCGGCCGTGACGGACCTGATCGGCAACCAGACCCAGTACATGTTCGATAACATGCCGTCGTCATGGCCACAGGTGCAGGCGGGCAAGCTGCGCGCGCTGGCGGTCACCACCAAGGAACGGTCCGCCACGGCGCCTGAATTGCCCACCATGGCCGAATCGGGCTTTCCCGACTTTGACGTGTCGTCGTGGTTCGGCCTGATCGCGCCCGCGGGCACGCCGGCCGACGTCGTGACCAAGGTGAATACCGCCGTGGTGAAGGCGATGGACGACCCGTCGGTACAGAAGTCCTTCAAGGACCTGGGCGCGGTGTGGGTCAAGACGACGCCTGCCGAATTCGGCAACTTCATCAAGGCCGAAGTCAACCAGTGGGCAACGGTGGTGAAGGCATCGGGCGCGACGGTCGACTGACCGCCGCTTAGGTGCTGCCGCGGCCAGGGCGGCCGCGGCGGTCCTGCGTCAGGCGATCTGCGGGAACGGCAAGCTGCGAACCCGCTTGCCGGTCAGCCGGGCCATGGCATTGGCCACTGCCGGCGCGACCGGCGGCAAGCCGACTTCTCCGATGCCGCCCGGGGGATTGTCGGTCGGCACGACCTTGATCTCCACCAGCGGTGTCGCGTCGGCCCGCAGGATCGGGTAGTCCGTCAGATTGCTCTGCTGGACCTGTCCGGCCTTGTAGCTCAGCGTTTCGCCCAGCGCCGCCGACAAGCCGAAAATGGCCGCCCCTTCGACCTGCGCCCGGACGTTGCGGGGCATGATCGCGTGCCCGCAATCGACCGCGGCCCACATCTGGTGCACGACGGGTTTGCCGTCTTTCATCGACACCTCGACCACCATTGCAATGAAGGTGTTCCAGGCGTCTGAAAAGGCCAGTCCCAGCGCGCGGCCGTTCGTGCGGGGCGTGTTCCAGCCCGCCATGTCGGCCGCCGTGCGCAGCACCCCTTGCGCGCGCGGAGATCCCTGCGTCAGGTCCATGCGCAGCTTGAGCGGATCTTGCTTCGTTTCGGCGGCGATCTCGTCCACCAGGGTTTCCATCACGAACTTCTGGTAGCCAGCGCCCACACCGCGCCAGTAGCTGACGTCCACGCCCCGTTCGTCGCGTACGTGTTCCACCAGGGTGGCAGGGATGCCATAGACGCCGTCCGCGCCTTCCATGACCGGCGAGTCCTTGCCGCCGGCCGCCTTGAAGATGGCCGGCGAGGTCCGCGCGTAGATGCTTTCCGACACGGTCCGGTGGCGCAGGCTTTGCAGCTTGCCGCTGCCATCGACGCCTGCCACCACATGATGCGCGGTCAGCGGACGCGGCTTGGAACGCTGGAAGTCGTCTTCCCGCGTCCAGATCATCTGCACCGGTACGCCAGGCATGGCCTTGGCCAGTTGCGCGGCTTCGACCGTGTAGTCGGCTTCGGCGCGGCGGCCATAGCCCCCGCCCAGCAGCGTGATGTTGACCTTGATGTTTTCGGGCTTGAACCCGGCGGCGGCAGCGACCGTGCCGATCACCACGCTGGGCACCTGCGAAGGCACCCAGAGCTCGATCGTGTCGCCCGTGACCAGCGCCGTGCAGTTCATGGGTTCCATCGTGAACTGCGCCACGTGGTCGCTGGTGTAGGTCGCCTTGAAGGTGCGGGCGACGCCGGACTGCGCGGCCGCCACGTCGCCGCTTTTGTGCCAGACCGTGCCGGCATCGTCCAGGTTTTCGGCGCGCTTCACATATTCCTTCAGCACGACGTCGCTGTCGTAGCTGCGGGCCTGCGACGTCGTGGTCCACGTGACGTCAAGCAGGTCGCGGGCCTTGCGCGCGGTCGCAAAGGAATCGGCCACCACGGCAACGGCTTGCGGCAACGTCACCACCTGCTTGACGCCCTTGACGGCGCGCGCGGCGGTGTCGTCCACCTTGACCGGTTTTTCACCTTGCACGGGCGCGTAGCGGATCGCCGCCCACACCATGCCTGGCCGGCGGATGTCCAGTCCATAGACCGCCGTGCCGTCCGCCTTGGACGCCACTTCGACACGCATCGGGTCGGTGCCGATGATCGTGAATTCCGACATGGGCTTGAGCATGGTCTTGTCGACCTTGGGCAAGGCAGCCGGCGCCTGCGCCGTAGCGGCGATGTCGCCGTACGTCACGCGGCGGCCCGTGGGTGTGTGCACCAGCGTGCTCTTTTCGGCGCGGATCTCGCTGGCCGGAACCTTCCAGGCCTGCGCCGCGGCATCGATCATCACCAGCCGGGCCTGCAGGCCGGCCAGGCGCAGCGATTCGTAGTAGCCCTTGATGGTGCGGGATGATCCGGTCACCAGGCCACCACCAAATGCCGGATTGCCGAAGCGCTTGGCGTCAGTGGGCGCCTGCTCCACGCGGACGCGGCTCCAGTCCAGATTCATTTCTTCCGCAAAGATCATGGGAATGGCGGTCATCGTGCCCTGGCCCATTTCGGACGCGGGCGAGTAGATGGTCGCGATGTTGTCTGGCGAGATGCTGACCCAGGCCACCGGACGAAAGCCGGACGATGCCGCGGCGGCCGTGCCGTCCGCCGCCTGGGCGTCGTTCAGCGAGGCCAGCGGGCCGAAGGCGACGCCCACCGAAAAGGCGCCGGCGCCGACGATGAAGCGGCGGCGGGAAATGTTCTTGATGTCCATGTGCTGCTCCCGTCGGCTCAGGCCGAAGCCTTGTGCACGCTGATGACGGCAGCGGCGATCTGGTTGTAGGTTCCGCAGCGGCACAGGTTGCCGGCCATGCCTTCGAGCACGGCGTCGCGGGTCAGGGGGCCTTTGGCGTCTTTCAGAAGGCCGGCGGCCGTCATGATCTGGCCCGACTGGCAGTAACCGCATTGCGGGGCCTGCTGCGCGACCCAGGCGGCGCTGAGCGCCTTGCCTTCGGCCGTGGCGGCAACGCCTTCGATGGTCGTGACCTGCATGCCGGCCACGGCGGCGGCCGGCAGCACACAGGAGCGCGTTGGCGCGCCATTCAGATGCACCGTACAGGCGCCGCACTGGGCGACGCCACAGCCATATTTGGTGCCGGTCAGATTGAAATCTTCACGGATGATCCACAGCAAAGGCTTGTCGTCCGCCACGTCTGCCGAGACGGGCTTGCCATTGAGTACGAAGTCGACCACGGGGGTTCTCCTGGGAAGCGGATTCCGGGAAAGGTAAGGATGACGCGCGAAGGCGCCGATGCGCGGGACGAGTATCCCATCTTTGTCTGGACAATCAAAGGCACACGTCGCGCGCGAGCGTGTCAGATCGTAGTCCGGCGCGCGGCTAGGTAATACCCGTAGGAACCCTGCGATGCGGCGCAGCGGGCAGGGCAGGCGGCACGTGTCGCCGCCGGGCCAGGACAAACCCGTCCGTGCGCACATCCCCGCATCCGGCTGCCAGGATGCGATGCCGTTAGGTTCAACACGACCACGGCGCCGCCGCGGCGTTTTGTCTGACAAGGAAAACGACATGGGCAAAACACTCTGTTCCCGCATCACTGTTCCGGGCCTCGCCGCCGCCATCACGATGGGCCTGGTCCTGGCCTCGCCCGGCGTGGTGCACGCGGCCTACCCCGACAAGCCGGTGCGCATCGTCGTCGGCTTTGCCGCCGGGGGCAACACCGACCAATTGGCGCGCATTCTGGCCAAGGGCTTGAAAGACACGCTGGGCCAGGACGTCACCATAGAAAACAAGCCGGGCGGCGCGGGCAACCTGGCGGCCGACTATGTGGCCAAGGCGCCCGCCGACGGGTCCGTTCTGTTCATGGCAGCGGTCAACAGCGCCATCAACTACACGCTGGTCAGGAAAAGCTCATTCGACCTGCTCAAGGACTTCGCGCCGGTCGGCATGATGGCCCGCGTGCCCAACCTGCTGGTCGTGCATCCGTCGGTACCCGCCAAGACCGTGCAGGAACTGGCTGACACCATCAAGAAGCATCCGGGCAAGCTCACATTCGTGTCGTCGGGGCAGGGGACATCCATCCACATGACCGGTGAAATGTTCAAGCAGCGCATCGGCGGCGACACGCCGCACATTGCGTTTCGTGGCAGTGCGCCGGCCCTGGCTGAGTTGACCGCCAATCAGGCGCAGTTCATGTTCGACAACCTGCCGTCAGCGCTGCCCCACGTGCGTAGCGGCAAGCTGCGGGCGCTTGCCGTGACGTCGGCCGAACGCTCGCCCGTCGCCCCGGAGATCCCGACCATGATCGAATCAGGGTTTGCCGGCTTCACCGTCACGTCATGGACCGGGGTGCTGGCGCCTGCCAAAACGCCTGCCGATGTGGTCGCCACGCTCAACGCGGCCATTACCAAGGTCCTGGACCGGCCCGATACCCGTCAGCAGCTCGACGCACTGGGCGCCGTCGCCGTCAAGCAATCGCCTGCCGAGTTCGGCGCCTTCATCAAGGCGGAAGTGGATCAGTGGGCAAAGGTGGTCAAGACGTCAGGCGTGACGGTCGAATAAGAAGCTTCCCCTTGGACTAAGGAGCGTCACGGTCGAGTCCTTGGGGGCTTGCCAGCCGCTGCGCCGGGTGCTGCCAGGAAAATGACGCCTAGTCGCGCGCCCGCGTCCATGCTTGTGCCCATGCCCATGCCCATGCCGGTGCCCGCGCCCGAGCCCGAGCCCGAGCCCGAGCCCTGCCCAAGCCCTGCCCAAGCCGTGGCCGAGTTGCGTGCCCAAGCCGTGCCCGGGTTGTGCCCAGGCCGTGGCCGAGTTGTGCCCAGGCCGCGCCCGAGTTGTGCCCAAGCCGTGCCCGAGCCTTGGTCAGGGCGCTGGGCCCTGAGACGGCGCTGCGTTCAGGGCAACGTCTACCGTGGCGCTCTCCTTCAGGACGTCGGGCGCTTCGCTGTCATCCTTGAGCCCCACGCCACTCAATTGCAGCGTCAACGACTGCCGCAGCATATGGCTCAGCTTGTCGGCGGCCGCGGTCACGGGCAGGCCTTCCGGCCGCACGTTCGATATGCAGTTGCGTTCGCTGTCCATGCGCCCGGTGCGGGGCTGGTAGGTAAAGTAGATGCCCAGGCTGTCGGGCGAGGTCAGTCCGGGGCGTTCGCCCACCAGCACGACCACCATGCGGGCCTGCAAGGCCTCGCCGATGTCGTCGCCCACTGCCACCCGGCCCTGGTCCACCATGACCACCGGGGTGGCGGCCCAGTCGGTCGTGAATCGCTCGCGCAGGGCTTCCAGCAGGGGCAGCGCGTGACGTTCCACCGCAAAGGTGGAAAGGCCGTCCGCCAGCACGAACGCCAGTTCGGGGGCCGGTGGCGCAGCCAGCAGGGCGTTGCGGTCGTCTTCATGCAGCCGCCGGCCCAGGTCGGGCCGCAGCAGGTAGGTCTGACGGTCGGGCGCCTGGCTGCGCACCTGGGTCACCCGGAAACCCGCTGCACGCAGACGGGTGGCCAGGTCGGCGCTGTCCAGGGGATGGTGCACGGCATCGCGCGCGCGGGCGTGGGCCAGACCAAAGCGCAGCACTTCGGCGCTCGGCAGGCTGCCGCCCACCCGGCCGACGGCGATGCGGGCCGACGTATGCGCGCGCAGGCTGTCCCACGGGTCCGGTTGAACCAGCGGGTCGTCGTCGGTTGACGCTGCAGACGCAGGTACGTCCGGCGATGGCGCGACGGGCTGCCCGGCGGTCATTGCCCGGGAACCGGGTGCCGAGACCGAATGAGCAGGCCGGAACGACTCGGGCAGTGGCTGTGCGGAAGCAGCCGCTTCGGAAGCAGCCGCCTCGGAAGCAGCCGCCTCGGAAGCAGCCGCCTCGGAAGCAGACGGCTCGTCATCCGCCCGGACTGCCATCGACGACGCACCGCCCACCCGCGCTGCCATGGACGCCTCGTTGCCCGCCTGCTCCGGCGCCGCTCCCTGCTTGGAATCTGAATCGCTCATCATCACTCCTGTCTGCCCCGCGACATGTCGGGCAACTGGCGCAGCAGCGCATGGCCCGCGCCCACGTCCCGCAGCCGTCCGGCGGTATCGGTAATCGCCATCTTTTCCAGCCAGGATTCGAACTCGGGCGCGCGTTTCAGGCCAAGCACGTTGCGCAGGTAAATCGCGTCATGAAAAGACGTGCTCTGGTAGTTCAGCATGATGTCGTCCGCCCCCGGCACGCCCATGATGAAGGTAATGCCAGCCGCGCCCAGCATCGTCAGCAGGGTGTCCATGTCGTCCTGGTCGGCTTCGGCGTGGTTGGTGTAGCAAATGTCGCAGCCCATGGGCACGCCCAGTAGCTTGGCGCAGAAGTGGTCTTCCAGGCCCGCGCGGATAATCTGCTTGCCGTCGTACAGATATTCCGGGCCAATGAAGCCGACCACGGAATTGGTCAACAGCGGCTTCAGTTCCCGCGCGACTGCGTAAGCGCGGGCTTCGCAGGTCTGCTGGTCCACGCCATGGTGCGACCCCGACGACAGCGCGCTGCCCTGGCCGGTTTCCAGATACATGACGTTGTCGCCCAGCGTGCCGCGATCGAGCGACAGCGCCGCCGCCCGCGCTTCCCGCAGCAGGTCCAGCGTCACGCCAAAGCCCCGGTTCGCGCCCTCGGTGCCGGCCACGGACTGGAACACCAGATCGATCGGCGCGCCGCGTTCGATGGCCTGGATCTGCGTGGTCACGTGGGTCAGCACGCAGGTCTGGGTCGGGATGTCGAACCGGGCGCGCACGTCGTCCAGCAAGTGCCACAGGCGGGTCAGGGCCGTCAGCGAGTCGCTGGCCGGATTGATGCCGACCACCGCATCCCCGGCGCCGTACAGCAGGCCGTCAAGCATGCTGGCCGCGATGCCTGCCACGTCATCGGTGGGATGGTTGGGCTGCAGCCGGACCGAGAGCCGCCCCGGCAGGCCGATGGTATTGCGAAACCGGGTCACCACGCTGCACTTGCGCGCGGCCAGCACCAGGTCCTGGTTGCGCATCAGCTTGCTGACCGCCGCAGCCATTTCCGGGGTGATGCCGGGCGCGGCGGCGGTGAGGGCAACGCTGTCGGTGGTGTCCAGCAGCAGCCAGTTGCGAAAGTCGCCCACGGTGAAGTGGCTGATGGGTGCAAACGCGGCGGCGTCGTGGGTGTCGATGATCAGCCGCGTGACTTCGTCGATCTCGTAGGGGATCAACGCGTTCTGCAGGAAGTCGCGCAGCGGCACGTCCGCCAGGGCAATCCGCGCCGCCATCCGTTCTTCATAGGTGGATGCCCCCAGCCCGGCCAGCTGGTCACCCGACCGCGCCGGCGTCGCCTTGGCCATCAGCGTCTTCAGGTCGGGAAACACGTAGCCCAGGGAAGCAAATGACGTTCGATAGTGCACGGTGGGCCGCCTTCAAAACTGCACAAGAATTCTGCATCGTCCGTTGCCACAGGTGACCATGCTACAGACAAATCGCGGCCGAAACCGCTCTTATCCCTGAACAAGCGGCACGAAAGTCGGTTAGTCAACGCTCCGTTGGCGATGTGCGAGCTGGCTGCGTCTTATTCGGCGTCGTCACTCGCAAGCTCATAGGCCTTCCGGATCAAAGCGTATGCGACGTCAAGCTTGGTATCAGCATTGACATGAAACATTGAGCCCTCCGTTCCTTGTATCGCGGAGTTTGGAATCCAAGCCCATTGTGACGTGACCTGCACCCCAGTAGTAACTGTCGCCAATTCCGTTGCTTCGCAGCCCAGTCGCAAATCTATGCCATTGCGCGCGGTAGAAGCTCAACAAACCAGACCGGTTTATGAAAGACAGTGGACTTTGTTGCGACCACTTCGGTGACATCTTCACCTAAAGCAACGGAAAAGTCCGCCAGCTTATCTAGCCACGACCGGACGACCGTATCGCATTTCAAGTCAGCTCGTTTTTTTCCGCTGGCAGCTTGAACGGCATCATCAAGCCGCGCTTGCTTCACCCAAAGATCGTCAGCGATCAATCTGGGCCAAACCTTTAGCGCGAGAACTGCCAGTCGCTGGCCGCGCGCCTCAATTTCCGCAGGTGTCCAGCGTTCGAGCTGAGCAAGTTCCAAATTAAGCCAGACGCTGCTATCTGCATAACCGCCAGGCTTCAGATCGCGCTTTTTTTAAAAGGAGCCGCTTGCAACTCCGAGTTGAAACCGCTGAGCGTAAGATTGCCTAGCCAATGTAGCCACATCTGCTGAACCTCGCGCCACTGCACGCCAAGCATCGATTTCCACTCATCAGACAGTTCGGCTTTCTGTGGCAACACGTGTTCGATCGATAGACCATTCAGTGCCGTCTTTTCCTTGCCGAAGTTAGTGAGACGCTCAAGCATGTAGAAACACGTACGGCGGTGATACAAATCTGCAGTGGTCAAGGCAAGCGCAAAGTCCTCGTCGCTGGGAAACTCCTTTCCGCGACCCATGATCGCAAGCCGCGCCTTTAGACTTTTTAAAGGAGCATCGCTACGAATCTTAGACGCGAGAGTGGCGAACATCGTGCCGCCGCTCCGCGTCTCGGCGCCCAGCACAGATCGCCGAAATACATAGCTTTCCAATGTATCGATCGCCTCCGCAAACTCGTCGTCGCTCATTGTCTTGTCGTGATGTAGGCGCTCGTACAGCACCATGACAGTTGTTGCTGCCACATCCACCAGCTTACGGAGCCTTGCTAGGCACGTTTCGATTTTTGTAGATTCGTCGGGCCCTATGATGAACCTGCAGTAGTACCGCCCGAACCTGGCCATGCGCTGCAATAAAACGATGGCTTGGCCGTGGTTTTCGCTGCGGTTCAAGTAAGCGGGATACCAGCGCTTAAATTCGGCGTAGACGTTCTCGAGCTTGAACGGCTTGGTGGGTCGTAGTTCCAGCGTAAGGAAGTCTCGCAAAAAACTATCGAAGAGCGCTCGGTAGCTAGTGCCAAAGACCTCTTCCAAAGGTCGCCAGTACTTTAAATACCAATCGGTTTGCAGCTGCTCCGAGTGACCCATGAGCACGTAGTTGCGCACCAGATCGGCTTGCGCGAGTTTCACGCCTGTCGAATTCAGGCTTTCGAATATAAGCTGCGGGTTGTCTTGCCCCGGCGACAAAGATACCGACACGATCATTAGTCGGCGGATGCCCTTCAGAACTTGCGCGGCGTCCTTGTCGGAAATAAGATTGCGCAGGTACTCAAGGTTCGAAGGCACTTGGCTCTGTCGATCTTTGGATTCAGGAGCTTCAAGCAATAGGTGTTGCAGCCACTCGTTGTCCAATCGTCGCAATTGCAGCTTCGACCGCAACTCGACCTTATCAACATACGGGTTCACCAAATATTGGTTATGTAGCGCCTCAGGTGAATCTGCTGGAGCTGTTTGAACGCCGGTTTGCTTGAAATGATCGCGTAACGCCATCAACAGCAAGAGGCAGGTGGTAAGCCGCTGTTGGCCGTCGATGACTAACCGCTGCTGCAGCACCGCGTCTCCTGACTCACTGCCAACCCACACGACCGAGCCAAGAAAGTGAATTGCGCCCTCGGGCGCGCCGGCTACGGCCAGAACGTCCTTCACAAGGCGTTCGCATTCATCTGCGCCCCAACTGTAGTCGCGCTGGAAAATGGGAACGACGAACTGATGCTGGCCCGCAAGGAGCGTTAGCAGTTGGGTTTCTCTTGCTTGCATTCCTTCTTATCCCTCCGCTGTCAAGCCCGCCCGCAATTGGGCATAGTCTTCTTTGGTGAACGCTGGCGGCGCAAGAAGGTTGCGAGCCAAATTTCGCTTTCTTTCCATCAGCATCTGCAACTGAAGATCAAAGCTGTGTTCCGGGGTGTCGGGCAGGACTGCCATCGGATAATAGATGTGGACATCCTTAGTTTGCCCGATGCGGTAAACGCGGTCGGAACATTGATCTTCAACAGCAGGATTCCACCAACGTGAAAGGTGGATCACGTGATTTGCTGCTGTGAGCGTAAGTCCAACACCACCGGCTTTCGGAGAAAGCAGCATGACGTCGAAGCCCTGCTCCTGCTGGAACAGATCGACCCGCCGCTGACGCGCATCCGTCCCGACCTCGCCGTTGATGATCATAGGCAGTCGCTTCAGTCCGTAGCGACGCGCGATGATGGTGGGCAATTGGCTAGCGTCCTGAAGGTCCAGCGATTCCAGGAATACCAGCGCTTTTTCGCCTTTGCGGGCAATGTCGTCCAGCACGTTAAAGGTCACTGCCATGCGCGCCGACTCTGCAGGATCAAGGATTTCGCCTCGGCCTAGCCCCCCATCCATCAAGATAGGATGCAGTGATACCCGCCGCATGTTGTGGATCAATTCAAGCATGGCGCCGTCACCCGACATGCCTTTCTGCTGGATTGCGCGCAAGTACGCATCCAATTGCCGGGGTGGCATCGGATGCTGGATGGGATGTTCAAACTTTCGAGGCAACCCCTTGAGCTTCTCGGATTTTAGTCTGCGCAGTATCAACTTTGGTGTGCCAGTAGTCTGTTCCTCTTCTTGCCAGACCTGTTCGCGCAGGAGCACTACGTTCCCAGCATCTGCCTCGTACTGGGCACTGAAACTCTTCAAGTCCCCAAGTGCACTAGGTTGAACGGCATCGGCAATACACCATAGATCGGCCAGACGATTTTCAACGGGCGTTCCGGTCATTGCCACGAAGAAATCTACGTTCATCGCTTTGATCGCGTTGGTCACGCGTGTTCCAGGTGATTTGATCTTTTGTGCCTCATCCAATACGACCGTAGCGAAGCGGATGGCTCCGAAGCTCAGTTGATAGTCCGACACGGCTTCATAGTTGGCCAAGACGACGTCTGCCTGGCTTATGCGAGCGGTGTCCAGGCTTGCGGTGCCATCGCCGTGCCGGCCCCGCTTCAGGTGCTTCACGTGTTCGCCGTATACGCGAACGATGTCGCCCAAACCTGGACTCCACAAATGTTCTTCGTGTTCCTTTTCCCAGTTTCTGAGCAGTCCCACCGGGGCGACCAACAGTATTGGCTTGCGATCAATGCAGCCAGCGACCATCAGTTCCCGCAACCATGCGCAGAAGGCAAGCGCCTGGAAGGTCTTGCCCAGACCCATGTCATCGCACAGCATGGCTCCACTGCTACCGGACACCCAGTGCCGTTGAAGCCAGGCCAATCCAACCTCCTGGTGAGGCTTAGGTGATGTGCGCATGCTAGAAGGCCAATCAAATGAACCCGGTCGCTGCCGATCATTAGTACGGCTGAAACCCACGGCGTCGAAGTTGCTTTCAATGACCAGTACCTTCTTATCTTGTCGATTCTCTTGACCGTCAATGTCGCGCTCTGGCTTTCCTTCTTTTCTTGCGTCTATCGTGGCCTGAAGTGTGGTGAGCGCATCCATATTGGTTTGGGTCGCGGGTACCGTCACGCCATCGACGTCAATACTGGCTTCTCCCTTCTGGAGTGCTTGTGCCATAGCAGTCCGGAGTTCATCGAGCTGGTCGGGCTGGATTGGAACATCCACCCCGTTCAGCCTGAAGCCCATCTGCGTGGGCGGCGCCCAAGACTGTGGTTGGATCTTGATCCATGGAAGTATGGGGTTGACCCAGTCGGCGACGTCGACCACGCGGTCCGCATAGCGCTCAGTTTCAACGAATACCGAAGGTGCATCTTCAGCTTGATCTAGTAGCTCACGGATGATCGCTTCTGGGTGCAATGCTGCACGCTTTCGTTGTTCCGGGGGAGCCTTCCGCAGCTGGCGAACCGCCGTGAGCGCTTTGCGCAGTCCATCTTCGGCAACGACATACAGTCCCTGGCTGACCGGAAAGGCCGAAGCGCCTTCCTGTAGTTGGTCCAGCCGATTGGCGAACACGTCAGTGTCGGCCGCAGGCAAAGCTGGGACCAGCTCGGTGGTCTGCCCGTCTGCGGAATGCTGCTCGGTGAGCAGGCTCGGAATGAGTTCGATCTGGCCTTCTTTGTCGGTGCGAATAAGCCAGGTAAAGGCCGATGCGGTGACAACCCTCAGACTTTTCAGGAAGCCGTCCGTAAGCTGATTCGCCGCATCGTCCCCAAGGCTTGCACGGATGCTGGCCCAAATTTTCAACTGGCTGTCACGATCATCGGTGCGCAGCCCGTTGAACGCGTCGACATGCACTCCTATCTCGTGCAGAGGCGCTTGAAGTCGAAACACCTGGTCCCCGCGATAGAGCCAGCCGCCGCGGAGGTCTACATCGCGGGCAGGGATGGTTTTGCCGGGCTGCAACCAACGGGCGGTGAGTTTCGCACCATCGCGCCCGAGCGCGCCACTGAGCCTCAGATCCAATGCCATTGGACAGTTGGGGGGCAGGCCAAGCTCCACTGCCACGCTTTCTGACCACTGCGAAAGGGCGGCCGTTGGCACGAAAAGTTGATCGCCGCGTTGCGTGGAACCTTGCTCGAGCGCTTGGTTAACAGCGGCCGCCGCGCCGACCGATAGCATGTCTAGCCATAAACCAACGTCGGAACCCACTGTCCAGCAGGCGCCGCCCTCAACCAATGATGGCTTGGTCACTGAGTTTCACTCCCGTATGCAATGCGATGAAGTCCCGTGCTTTGCGCTGCCAAGTGCCACCCTCGGAATTCATGTGGCGAAGTTCAGGGCGTTGATTCTGGCCGTTGTGGAAGTCGTAGGAAACGACGTCCCGCAGTTCCTCGCCGCGGTACTCAGGCAGGTACATAGCAGGCACGTGAGTGTTTGCATACGTGCAGGCGCGCAGGCTGCCGTTATGGCTCCACTCCATGAAGACCATGTGTCCAATTCTGAGGAAAAGCACTGATTGGTCAGAAGTCGCGCCGGACACAAGCACTCCGTATTGCGCCCAATCGGCCTTGCTAAATTCCCGCTGGGCGTGGGCGGCGGCTTGCGAGCCTAGAACGAGCCAAGCCTCTTCGATGTCGCCATGGTCGTAGTACGCCATCCAGAAACGTTCGCGGTGCCGCCAGATATGGTCTGCCGTTAGTTGCAGAATTCGCATGAAGCCGCGCAGGGTATCGCCCACTAGCCAACGGCGCACCGTATCAATGGTCGACGGCGAAACGTCTTGCCATCGATGCCCGCCATGAACCTCTGTAAGCATGCGGGGATCGCCGTAATGCTTGATCAGGAATGAAGCCAAAACTTGACGAACCCTATCGGGGGGCTTTTGCTTCAGCCAGGGTCTGACGAGGCCGTCTGCCAACGCGATTCGGTGCTCGTTATAGCGCAGGAAGGGTGCATTGCGCGGGCCGACCCTATCGACCTGAGCCCATGACTTGATTCGAGTGACGACGTGCTCCTGAGACAGCACATCACTTGGGGCTTTCAGTGCGCCGGCAAATGCCTCACTGCAAATCGGCTCTTCCATGAAGCCGGACCACAGTTCCATGGATGCGAAGGTGTCCCGTACGTGCCCATTCCCTTCTGCAATCGTCTTGCCCAAGGCCGCACCAACTTCATGCGGCGAAAACCATCGCTGTGCGGAATGTAGCGCTAGAAATTTTTCAGCCGCTGGCCCTTTGGCTTCGGCAAGAGACTGCCGGATGCGTCGCGCGAAGTCCTGAAAGTCTGCGTTGTGTTTATTGAATGTGTGGCAATAGACGTAGAACAGCGGTAGCAACCAGCGTTTGGCAGCTCTGGGATCGCGCACTGCTGCAGGAAGATGGTGATCCCAATACGCTTGGAGCAGCTGGGGGTCCGTGCTACTTAAGGGTGGCTCGTCTGGGATCCAAAGTGCATACGGCAATCGACGTAGCGCGCCGCGGCTAAGGTACCGATAGCCGTCGCCCCGGGCTGCCGCATAAGCCCTGCGCATGCGCATGCCGATCGAATCCAGTGGCGGCGGCGGAGGCAATGAGAATTGTCCCAACGCTTCGATCGCCGCATGCAGGCTTGGAAAGCCGGAAGGCAGGCGTACGAACATGTCAGGTCCCGCCCTCGACGCGTTTGAGGTTTTCTAAGGTGTCGTTGATGGACTGATACTTCAAAACAATGCGCAGGTCCACGCGGCGGTTCTGCGCGGACGTCCCGTCGATGCCGGGTAGAAGTCGGTCAGCGCCGTAAGCGCTATATGAAAAAATCGGTTGTCCTGCAGCGTTGCGAAAAGGTTCCAGTGGCGAGCCGTCTCCAAGTACGACCTGCTGAATCGCACGTGCGCGGTCGAACGACAGCCCCAGGTTGCCCCCCGGTTTCAGGTTGACCACACTGTCGGTATGACCTTCCAGAAAGATGGTGTCGATCTCGTGCCATCCTCGATTCTTGGCGCATTGCCTGTCAGAAACGCGAGGCCGCTCGCTGGCAACGTAACAGGGCAACACGGTCGCCAAACGCTCACGGGCGTCGCGGATGGCTTGCGTCGCGGGCACGCTGAGTGACGAGGATCCAAGCGCGAATAGTGTGTCAGATGGTAGTGAAATGACGCCGCTTGCAGGATCCACTCGGACGTCAAGCCTGGCGTCCTTCAATGCTTGGCCGATGACCTCCGTCACCGAAGCCCGTGGGTCTGCGGCACCCTTCACCGCATTGAGTTCACCTTGCTGTCGCCCCTGTTCCAGCGCAAGCACCACCACCAGAATAATGAAGATAAACAGCAAACCAATCATCAGGTCACTTGCCGATGCCAAGTAGCTGCCTTCTCCTTCTTCGCGGCTACTAGAAAGCGTGCTACGCGGTTTAAGAATCAACATGCGTCAGCCCTTTGCTTGAATCGCTTCCAGACCGTCGGTAAGATCTTCGATCGTGTCTTCCAGTTGGTGTATAGCCCCACCTAGTTTGCCCACAGCCGTGGCCATGGCCGTGTCCATATCCAAGTGCAGCGCAGCAAGCTGACGGGAGTACTCTGTCACACCTTCCTTGACGGCGCTGACCACGCCGGTAAGATCCTCGCTTGTGCGGCCCATGGCGCCTTGAACCTGCTGCATTGCATCCGCAACGGCTCGTGACGTGCCTTCCATTTGCGAGCGCATTTGTGTCACGACACCCACGACCTCCGGCCCGATTGACTGCACGGCGTGAATAACGGAACGCTGTCCTTCGGACACCTCATCGACTGCGTCACTGGCTTCGGTTAGCTTGCCGACGAGATTGGACACGTCAGTACTGATCTTTTCCCAGTCTTCGCCCACGTCACCCAAGTCGTCCACGAGCTCAATTGCTGCCTTGATGGACCGGTCCATTTGTTCGACGCCCTGCGCGCCCAGCGACGCGGCGCGGCGGAAAGCAACATCAATTTCCTGCACCGCTTCAGTCGTGCGGGCGATGACGGTTTCCATGCTACCCACGCTGGCAGAAAGCCCCTGCGCCGCGGCAGCGATGTCGCTGCTCATCTTTTCGGTCGCCGAATAGATGCCACTTGTCATCCCCTGGGTAGCCTGGCCTAGCTGCGCGGCGGCGTCTTCAACACCGGACGTTAATAACGCGGCGGACGCGTCGAGCTTGCCCGACAGCCCGGTCAGCGTTTCCTTGAACTGCTGCATTTCTTCTGCCGTATTGGCGCTGATAGCCTGCGAGAAGTCCTGCATCATGGTTCGCAGGGCGTCTTCGTTCATCGAACTCATGCGCTCGCTCAAATCCGAAATTGCGCGCTCCAGACGTTCAGTCATCTGCTCCATCTGCGGGCTGAAGCCAGCCGAGACTGCTTTGCCAATGCTCATCGCAAGGTCGGTTTCGAAGCGTTTAAGCACGCCAGTCTGCTCTTGTGCTTCGACCAGCAATTCGCCTGCGACGGCCGTCTGATCTTGCGCGGTTTCATGATGTTCGCGCAGCTGGTCGTTGACAGTGTCCAACTGCGCCAATTGTTCGACTACGGCAACTTCGGCACCAATTGGCGGCCACCAGCTTTCGATGGCTATCACTACTCGGTCACTAGCGCGTTGAACCCGCGCCCACGCGCGCTTGCCCATCACAGTCCAAACCAACGACACCAGCAGGCCTGCCAGCGATGATAAGAACTTGCCCCCTGCTGAACTTAGCAGGCCTTTTGTCGCTTCGATCGGATTAGCGGTGCCTGTTGCGCTGAGCGCAACGGTGGCGTCACTCAGTGCGAAAGTGAGAAAGAGGAAGGTGAAAAATAGCCCTACACCTACCGCGATATTAGGAACAGCTTCGAAAAGCGAAAGGTTGAAATCTTTATGGAGCATCCGTTCGGCGTGCCACACATCGCCTATAGGTACCATTAGCACTCGCCTCTGATTGCCCCCACTGCCTAACAGAAATTGGCGGCTGCGAGTAGTCTTCCAAGCTTGATTAATCCATGGTGTCGCTTCCGCTGCATCGTTTAGTACTTTCTCGTTGGCACCGCCGGGATTATGAATTTCGACCAGGTCTGCAAAATTATCTAGCTTTACCCGCGCGCTGCTGATTATTGGCTGGGCCCAGCAAACGTAGGTAAAAAAGCCGCCAATTAAGATGCCGAAGAAAATCGCCAGCACCCATGGCTGCATAAGCTCCGGGTGCTTGAGCATCCACTCCATGTTTCCTCCTAACTACGGGTTGACCTGATTTTCTGCATGTCTGTGCTTACACTTGCGTCCGGCAATGCGGAGTTCTGCGCAAGTTTGTGGCAGTTTGAAAAAGCAATCGATTTAACCGCCAGAACAGGACACTTGTCTCGTCCGGCTGCGAGCTGCCCGAGCCGTCCTCTGACAAAGTAGCGCACAGGTCTAACTTGGGTTGTTATGTCAACACACTGGAATCCGCCATGTGTGTGGTGCTCGAAACCCTTTAGCTTTATCGTCTCCAGCCTGCAGGCGCCGTTGCACTATTCGCCAGGGCGGCGGGACTTTCGAAGTCTGCTTTTCACGTCAAGTTCGCTTGCAAAAGCATAATTGGCGAGTCCCGCTACTGAAAAAACGCCCACTCAATGTCTGCGGACGACTTTTGGTATTTAAGACCGTGCTGACTTCAATCGTGTAGAGACGTGTCCGCACAAATTCTTTGCTGAGCAAGCGTATGCATGCGCAATAAATTACAAATTTGTGCTGACTGTGCTGGTCGACCTTGGCCTGACGAAGCCCACTGATCTAATTAATACGTTTGGTTACTTGAGGTGTGAAGCATACCAACTTTGTGGGCATTGAAAGCCGATTCTCGCCATTAGGTGGATCTGGCGCAACGACTCATAGCCAGGATAGGCCGCCCATAAAAAAACCCCCGACCGAAGTCGGGGGTTTTTTGTCTTGCAGCCCCGGGCCAGCCCGGGGAGGTCGTACACAGGTGGAGCGTGTCGCCGTAAGGACTTAGAAGTCCATGCCGCCCATGCCACCCATGCCGCCCATTCCGCCGCCGCCCATGCCGCCGGCAGGTGCCTTGTCTTCGGCCACTTCAACCACGATGGCTTCCGTCGTCAGCAGCAGCGAGGCCACCGATGCAGCGTTCTGCAGCGCGGTACGCGTCACCTTGGTGGGGTCCAGCACGCCGAATTCGATCATGTCGCCGTATTCGCCGGACTGCGCGTTGTAGCCGTAGTTGCCCTTGCCAGCCAGCACCGCGTTGACGATGACGCTAGGCTCGTCGCCAGCGTTCGACACGATGGTGCGCAGCGGTTCTTCGATGGCGCGCAGGATGATCTTGATACCTGCGTCCTGATCGGCGTTGTCGCCCTTCAGGTCCACGATGGCTTGCTTGGCACGGATCAGTGCAACGCCGCCGCCAGGAACCACGCCTTCTTCAACGGCTGCACGGGTAGCGTGCAGGGCGTCTTCGACGCGGGCCTTCTTTTCCTTCATTTCGACTTCGGTGGCTGCGCCGACGCTTGATCACGGCAACACCGCCGGCCAGCTTGGCCACGCGTTCTTGCAGCTTTTCGCGGTCGTAGTCCGACGTGGCTTCTTCGATCTGGGCACGCACTTGCTTGACGCGTGCTTCGATGTTCTTGCCGTCGCCAGCGCCGTCGATGATCGTGGTGTTTTCTTTCGCCACTTCGATGCGCTTGGCCTGGCCGAGTTCAGCCAGCGTTGCCTTTTCGAGCGACAGGCCGGTCTCTTCCGAGATCACGGTACCGCCGGTCAGGATGGCGATGTCTTCCAGCAGCGCCTTGCGACGATCGCCGAAGCCAGGGGCCTTCACGGCGGTGGTCTTCAGGATGCCACGGATGTTGTTGACCACCAGCGTGGCCAGGGCTTCGCCTTCGACGTCTTCGGCGATGATCAGCAGCGGACGGCTTTGCTTGGCGACTTGTTCCAGCACCGGCAGCAGTTCGCGGATGTTGCTGATCTTCTTGTCGTGGATCAGGATGAACGGGTCTTCCAGCGCGGCAACTTGCTTTTCCGGGCTGTTGATGAAGTAGGGCGACAGGTAGCCGCGGTCGAATTGCATGCCTTCGACGACGTCCAGTTCGTTCTCGAGCGACTTGCCGTCTTCAACGGTGATCACGCCTTCCTTGCCAACCTTGTCCATCGCGTCGGCGATGATCTGGCCGATCGAGCTGTCGCTGTTGGCCGAGATCGAGCCGACTTGCGCGATTTCCTTGCTGGTGGCGCAAGGACGGCTGATCGACTTCAGTTCTTCGATGGCGGCAGCCACGGCCTTGTCGATGCCGCGCTTCAGGTCCATCGGGTTCAGGCCGGCGGTCACGTACTTCAGGCCTTCCAGCACGACGGCCTGGGCCAGCACGGTTGCGGTGGTGGTACCGTCACCGGCGTTGTCGCTGGTCTTGGAAGCCACTTCCTTGACGAGCTGGGCGCCAAGGTTTTCGTACTTGTCTTTCAGTTCGATTTCTTTCGCAACCGACACGCCGTCTTTCGTGACGGTGGGGGCGCCGAACGAACGCTCGAGCACGACGTTGCGGCCTTTCGGGCCGAGGGTGACTTTGACGGCGTTCGCGAGAACGTTGACGCCGCGGACGATACGAGCACGTGCGTCGTCGCCGAATACAACTTGTTTAGCAGCCATGGATATTCCTTGAGTAGGGGTCTAGAAGCGAAATCGGGTGATCAGGACAGCAAGGCGCGGCAGGCGCTTACTGGATCACGGCCAGGATTTCTTCTTCGCGGATAACGATCAGTTCTTCGCCGTCGATCTTGACGGTCTGGCCGGCGTACTTGCCGAACAGCACCTTGTCGCCGACCTTCAGGTCAACCGGGCTCACCTTGCCGTCGTCGCTCTTCTTGCCAGGACCGACAGCCAGGACTTCGCCTTGATCAGGCTTTTCGGCAGCGCTTTCAGGGATCACGATGCCCGAAGCGGTTGTACGCACGTTGTCGAGACGCTTGAGGATCACGCGATCCTGCAGGGGACGGAGGGCCATACAAACTCCTGATATACGAAAAATTGACGTATGAATTGGAAAAAGGGGCTGAGTCAGCCAGGATCGGCAAGCCGGGCGCACAAGACGCCGCGGACGCCGGATCACACAGTGGGGCAGGCGGAAGCACGGCTTCCAGCGCTGTTAGCACTCTATGCGATCGAGTGCTAATTATAGGGACGGTGATGGACCGTTTCAAGGGCGGTCCAGATTTATATTTCTTTGTAAGCGCCGCAAGGAAGCTCAGGGGCGCAAGACGCACCGCCGGGCGCGCGGGGTAAGTGCTGGCTTTGTAGCACAACGGCCGCGAGAGTATCGCGGCCGTTGTCATGGTAAGTACCGAGTGCGGGGTACGGTGCCAAGCAGGAGTCAGGGGATCAGGGCGGGACCTTCTCCGAATGGGCACCCGGATGGATACCCGAATTGGCACCCGCCTCGATGCCCGGATCGAGCGCTTGCCCGAACATGCATCAGGCGCCGCCCCATTGCATCGTCAGCCCGCCGTCCATCGTCCAGGTCTGCCCCGTCACGTAATCGCCGTCGTCCGACGCCAGGAACAGCGCCAGTCGTGCGATCTCTTCCGGCTGGCCCGGGCGGTGCCACGGAATGGCCTTCATCGACTCGGCCTTTTTCTCCGGGTCATCCAGTCGTTCCTGCGTCATGGGGGTCTGGATCAGCCCCGGTGCAATATTGTTGACGTTGATCTTGTCTTCGGCCAGTTCGCGCGACAGGCTGCGCGCCAGCGATCCGACACCCGCCTTGGCCATGCCGTACGGGGCGCTTTCAGGCGTCGGCAGGTGCTGCGCGACCGACGAAATATTGACGATGCGCCCGCCGGGACCGGCTGCTCGGCGGCGCTTGATGAACGCGCGGCAGCAGAACAGCGGGCCCATCAGGTCGGTGCGCAGGATCAATTCGACCTGTTCATCGGTCAATTCGACGACCGGAACGCCGCCCATGCCCTTGCCGGCGTTGTTGACCAGGATGTCCAGGCTGCCGAAGGTGTTGATGACTTCGTCAAAGGTACGTTCGACCGAGGACGAGTCGCCTACGTCGCCTTGAATCACGATGGCTTGGCGGCCTGCCGCTTCGATCAGGCGGCGCGTTTCTTCCGCACCGTCTTTGTCGGTGTGATAGGTGATGGCGACATCGGCGCCTTCCTGGGCGAACAGGGCGGCGATGGCCTGGCCGATACCGGAATCCGCGCCTGTGATCAGCGCGCGTTTGCCTTGCAGTTTCATGGGGTTCTCCTGTTAGGTTGCGAACGAAGGCGGCTGCGCAGAACAGAGCTGCCCGGTCCCATGGCGCATCACGGTCCGGGCTGCCTGTTCAAGCGTTGGCCGCGCGTTCGGCGGGCTGCACGAAGCTCGCCACGAACGCGCGATGCGCCCCGTCCTCGAATGAGACGGTAATGGTTTCCGCGTCCACGCGCTCGACGGTGCCCGTGCCATGACGGCGCACGCTGACGAGGTCGCCCGGGGCGAAAGCCGGCGCGGCGTCGGACCCTGAGCCTGCGCTTTCCGGCGGCCCCTCGGCCTCGGGCATGACGGCCGATGGCGCGATCGACTGTACGGAGCCAGGGGCCTTGACCGCCTGACCCTGGGTCGCGCGGCCTGCCATTCCGCCGATTCCGCCAGCGGCGCCGCTGCGGCGCGCCATCAGCACGTCGTCCCGCCCGACACGAATGGCATCATCGCCGACCGATTCCGCCGCCTGTTCCGCCGCCTGTTCCACCGCCTGACGGGCAGACACTGCGGCGATCCGCAGGCAGCTATCGCAGGTGCCGCACGGGCCGCTTTCCGACGCGGCATCGAAGTGGGCCAGCAGCGCCTGCCAGCGGCATGCGCCGCTATGGGCGTAGGCCACCATTTCTTCCAGCATGGACCGATCGTGTTCGCGCTTTTCGCGGTACGCCGCCGCCAGCGCATGCAGGTCGCGATCCAGCACCTCGGCCATCGCGACCCGCAAGTGACCCTGCCGGTCTTTTACGATGACGTCATGGTCCAGCAGCAGGCTGATCGACACTTGCACCTTGCTGCGTGGCCGCTCCAGGTGTTCGCACAGGGCATCCGTCGTCCAGCCCGCGGCGGCATCTTCCGGCGGATGGAGCAGGGCGGCATACACCGCGCCCACGTCCTCGGCCGACGGGTACTTTCCCGCCATGAAGAACCGCTGGACGGCCTGATCCTTGTCGTGGAACAGCAGGGTGCACTGGGCCACCTCGCCATCGCGTCCGCCGCGGCCGGATTCCTGGTAGTAGGCGTCCAGGCCCGATGGGGTCTGAAAGTGGATTACGAAGCGGATGTCCGACTTGTCCACGCCCAGCCCGAACGCGTTGGTCGCGATCATGACGCGGACTTCGCCAGCCATGAACGCATCCTGGCTCGCCCGCCGCTGTGCCGACCCCATGCGGCCGTGATATCGGCCCACGGATTCGCCTGTCTCGGCCAGGGCGCTGTAGACCTGTTCGACGGCGGCCACCGTGGCGCAATAGACCATCCCGGCGCCTTCAGTGCGCTGGACCAGATCACGCACGCGCGCCAGCTTGGCCCGTTCGTCGGTCACGGTTTCCACCGCGTAATGCAGGTTCGGGCGGAAGACGCCGGTGTTGATCACCGCGGCATCTTGCATCTGCAATTGTTGTGTCAGATCTGCGATGACTTCTTGCGTGGCCGTGGCTGTCAGCGCCAGCACGGGCGGGCTGCCCAGCGCGCGGGCCGCGGCGCCGATTTCCAGGAACGCCGGGCGGAAGTCGTGGCCCCACTGGGAGATGCAATGCGCTTCGTCGACCACCAGTAGGCTGATGGGATGCGCGGACAGCGCGTCCATGATGTCGGGCGATGCGAGCCGTTCCGGCGTCGTGAACACAATGCGCGCCGACCCATCGGCAATGGCCGCTTCGGTCTGGCGGGCTTCGTCGGATTCGATCGCGCTATTCAATTGCACGGCCGCGATACCCAGCGCGCGCAGTTTGTCGCACTGGTCCTTCATCAAGGCAATCAGCGGTGTGACCACCACCGTGCAGCCCGGCAGCATAAGTGCCGGCAACTGATAGCACAGCGACTTGCCTGCGCCGGTCGGCATGACCGCCACGGTGTGCTTGCCGCGCAATACCCGGTCGATGACCGAGGACTGCCCTTCACGCAACCGTTCCAGCCCGAACACGTCGCGCAGCAATCTTCCAATGTCGGCCTTGTACGTGGCCGTGGATGATGCGCGGCCGGACGATGCACGGGACGATCCAGGGCGGCGAGTAGCGGCCTTGGCGGGAGGGCGGGGCGAAGCCTTGCGGGCAGGGGATGATGCAGCGACAGCGGTAGCGACGGGCATGAGTGAGACGCAGCGATGGACGATGGTAGCTGTCACTGCGCAGATTCCGTGCCTGCCAGAGGGCACAGTATGTGCTGGAGCTTCGGCATAGGAATCACAAGACCGAATCACGGAACCGTAAAGGACACACCATGCCAGACACCATCAATCCCCTTGTCAAAGAGCGCCTGGCCGACCAGCCCGACATGACGGGCGGCGCGCCCCGGCCCAAACACGTCGATGCAGATGATGCGCCCGTGTCCACCATGGACAACGTGCCGCGCGCGGAGCGCCATGACCAGCCCGGTTTCGACCAGGCCGTTGCGGCCGAAGAATCGCAGGCACGCGTGGGCACCTTGCCCGGTACGGATGAGTACGCCGATGCAGCCCGTACTCGCGCCCACAGCCAACCCGACAAGGCGGCCGGCGACGGCGATCTGGAGCAGGGCACCACGCGCCCGGGCGGCCCGGTGGGCGGGCAGCGTCCCAACGATCAGGACTGACCGGTGACAGGACCGCGGATGTCATGGGTATCGACAGTATCGACGGTATCGACGCCCGCGCGGTCCTGTGCCGCGCTTCCCCTCAACCTTATTTATGCAGGAGCCCTCTGATGTCGAATGACCAGACCCCCAACCAGTACGCCATGCAGAATCCGCTCACCCAGTATCCGCAGCCGCCGTTTCCGAGACAGGAACAGGCCGAGCCCGGACTGGACATGAAGATGAATCCGCCGCCCGACCATGGCGAGAAGACCTATCGCGGTTTTGGCCGCCTGGCCGGCCGCAAGGCGCTGATCACGGGTGGAGATTCGGGCATCGGCCGCGCCGTGGCCATTGCCTTTGCACGGGAAGGCGCCGATGTCGCCATCAACTATTTGCCCGAAGAAGAACCCGACGCGAAAGAGGTCGTGCAGCTGATCGAGGAAGCCGGTCGCAAGGCCTTCCCGCTGCCCGGTGACCTGACCGGCGAGTCATTCTGCAAGTCGTTGATCGCCAATGCCAGCAAGGCCTTGGGCGGGCTCGACATTCTGGTGAACGTGGGCGGCAAGCAGCTCACGCAGGAGTCGATCGAAGACATCACTACCGAACAGTTCGACGCCACCTTCAAGACCAATGTCTATGCGCTGTTCTGGCTGTGCAAGGCCGCGGTGCCGCTGATGCCGCCGGGCGCGACCATCGTCAACACGGCGTCCATCCAGTCCTATCAGCCGTCGGGCGGCCTGCTGGACTATGCGTCCACCAAGGCGGCCATTGTCGGCTTTACCAAGGCTTTGGCCGAACAGATGGCGCCCAAAGGCATCCGGGTGAACGCGGTTGCGCCGGGCCCGTTCTGGACCGTGCTGCAACCGACGGGCGGTCAGCCGCCCGAAAAGGTGGTGCACTTTGGCGAGCAGCTGCCCTTGAAGCGTCCGGGGCAACCCGCCGAGCTGGCGCCGGTGTATGTGCTGCTGGCCTCGCAAGAGTCGAGCTTCACGACCGGCGAGGTGTATGGCGTGACGGGCGGCAAGCCGACGCCATGATGCGCGCTTTCCGGACACCCATGCATCCAACGGTGGGCTGATCTAGAAGTCCCCCGGCGCCATGCCGACCTGTCGCGCAATGTCCTTGCGCGACAGCGTTCCGCCCGCCAGCAGCATCTGTGCGCGATCCGTGCGCAGACCGCGCAACACCTCGCTTGGCGCCATGCCGAATTGCGCCTTGAATTTGCGCTGGAACGTGCGCCGCGACATGGCGCATTCGTCTGACATGGCATCGACGTGCCAGTCACGCGCCAGGTCCGCTTCCATTTTTTCGATCAACGCCCGAAACGGCGCGCTTGCACGATCCTGCAGGCGCAGGGTCTGGCTGTACTGGCGTTGATCGCCGGAACGCCGCAGGTAGACCACCAGGCGGCGCGCGACGCGCTGCGCGATGATCTCGCCGCAGTCGCGGGCGATCAGCCCCAGCGCCAGGTCGATGCCTGCCGTGACACCGGCCGCCGTCCA
Organism: Pigmentiphaga litoralis; assembly: GCF_048632615.1. Taxonomy (GTDB): domain Bacteria; phylum Pseudomonadota; class Gammaproteobacteria; order Burkholderiales; family Burkholderiaceae_B; genus Pigmentiphaga; species Pigmentiphaga litoralis_B. The sequence goes on along the minus strand of NZ_CP184479.1, from coordinate 2,008,944 downwards.
ATACTTATCACTCTCACAAAAGATGCGTTCGTCGGCCACGTCCAGCTTGGGGTACCGGCTGCGCAGGCGGTCCGCCGACCGCCAGTGCGTGGTGACAGACTGACCGTCCAGCACGCCTGCCGCGGCAAGAAGAAAAGCGCCCGAACACACGCTGCAGGTGCGTTGGGACGTGGCGTCCTGCTGCCGCAACCAGCGGGTGAAGGCAGTGTCTTTCGACGCCACGTGCACGCCTTCGCCGCCTGGCACCACCACGGTGTGAAACGGGGTGCCCGCCGAGGCATCCAGCGTGTGGTCCACCAGGATGCGCAGGCCGCCGTCGGTGGTCGACACCGTGGGCGACACGCCGCAAGTGGACAGCGCATAACGGATCTGGCCGACCTCGTCATTGGCGGTGGCAAAGGCCTGCCACGGCCCGCTCAGGTCGATGGGCTGGAAGCCGTCGAAGACCAGGAACGCCACGGCAATTGGCGCGTTTTCCTCTGTTTTTGGCGCGCCTGTCATGGGTTGTCCTTCTATCGTCTGGGCTTCATACGGAGGATGTCATGCACGTCAATTTTCTATTATTCCCTGACCTGACTCAACTGGACCTGACTGGTCCCTTCGAAGTGCTCGCCCGCGCGCCCGGCTTTACGATCGACTTCGTGTCGCCGTCCATGGACCCGGTGCGCTCCGACCGGGGCTTGGTGATGATGCCCACCGCCACCTTCGAAACGGCCCGGCCTTGCGACGTGCTGGTGGTACCTGGCGGACCCGGCACCGACGACTGCCTGACGGACGCGCGATGGGTGTCCTTCACGGCGCAGCAGGCAGCCACCGCAAGGTATGTGATCGGCGTGTGCACCGGGTCCTTGCTGCTGGGCGCGGCAGGCCTGCTGAAAGGCAAACGTGCCGCCTGCCACTGGCAGGCCCGCGATTTCCTGACCGCGTTCGGCGCCATTCCCGATACGTCTCGCATGTGTATCGACGGCAATATCTTCACGTCGGGTGGCGTGACGTCCGGTATCGACATGGCCTTGCTGGCCGTCGGCAGAATGATCGACGAAGATACCGCGCGGCAGATCCAGCTGCAGATCGAATACGACCCCGAGCCGCCCTTCGAAGGTGGCACCCCGTCGACGTCTCCGCAGTACATCGTGCAGCGCTGCCTGGACGCGACACGGCAGCGCTACGCCATCCGCGAACGCGCCGTGCTGCAGGCGGCGTCGCTGTTGTCGGCGACATCGGCAACGTCTGCTGCGTCAGCTGCGTCGACCGCATCGGCCACGCGCTCGGCCACGTCGTCGGCCGCGTCGGCCACGTCGTCGGCCACGTCGCCTGCCGCGTCGCTCACCGGGTCGTCGCCATTGTGAGCCGCCATCCCACAGGGCGTTCGGCGACCCCTCCAGCATGTCTGCGCGCAGACCTTTCCTGCTGCACACCCTGGCCGCCCTGCTGTGCGCGACGGCGCTGCCCGCCCTGGCCGCGTATCCCGAGCGACCCGTCACGCTTATCGTTCCGTACGCGGCGGGCGGACCCATGGACAAACTGGCACGGCAATTGGCCGCGCAACTCAATCCCCAACTGAAGCAGACCGTGGTGGTGGTGAACCAGGCGGGCGCCGGCGGCAACATTGGCGTAGCCGCCGCCAAGCGCGCCGCGCCCGATGGCTACACCGTGCTGCTGGATCACGTCCACATGGCCACGGCGCCGAGCCTGTACCGCAAGCTGGACGTCGACCCCGTTGCCGATTTCGAACCGCTGGGCGTGATCGCGGAATCGCCGCTGGTGCTGATCGCCAGACCGGACGTGCCCACGTCCACCCCGGGCGATCTGTTGCGCTGGATGGCAAGGCAGCCGCAGGTCACGTTGGCCAATGCCGGCGTGGGGTCCGCGTCGCATCTGTGCGGGCTGCTGTTGCAGAATGCCCTGAAGCTGCGCATGACGACCGTGCCCTACCGCGGCACGGGGCCGGCCATGATCGACATGCTGAGCGGTCAGGTGGATCTGATGTGCGACCTGACGGCCAACGCCCTGCCGCAGATCCAGGCCGCCAAGGTGCAGGCGGTGGCGTTGACGGTGGACGACCCGCTGTCGGGGACGCCGCTCGCAAGCGTCCCTTCGTTGCGATCCTTTGGCATCGATCAGGCGCCGATCACGATCTGGTACGGCATGTACGCGCCACGTGGCACGCCCGATGCCATCGTCCGCACGCTGTCGTCCGCGCTGCGCGGGGTGGTGGCGTCTGCGTCGTTCCGGCAGCAACAGAAAGACGCGGGCATTCGCCCGGTCGATGACGCGCGGCTGGCGCCGCAGGGCCATCGGCAATACCTTGAAGCGGAAATCGAGCGATGGGCAGGGCCGATCAGGGCGGCGGCGGTATACGGCGACTAAGCGTCCCGTCGCGGCCCTGCATGGGCACGACAGGCGCATGGGCGTGACAGGCGGCCACGGCCGCCTGTCTTTCGCCGGTCAAGGCTGCACGTCGAACACGATGATCTGATTGCGATCCGTTGCCGAGTCCGCGGCCGGAAAGTTGTCATCCGCAACGATCACCAGCGAGTCATGGCCGTTCGGCAGCTTCGGGCCGAAGGTCATGCCTTCCAGGTTGGCGATGCCCCCCAGTTGGGTCTTGAGCGTTTCGAAGTCCAGCACCAGGCGCTTGGTCAAGGGCGTATAGGCCGCGCCCGTCAACGACGTCGTGTTGAGCACGTTGCTGGCCTTGCTGATGTCCACCTCGTACAGGCGGATCTGATTGCCTGTCACGCCCACTGAGAAGCTGCGTTCCAGCACCAGGAAACGCGTGTTGGTGATAGCCAGGATCTCGGTTGCGCCGCTGACCGAGAACTGGTCGGCCGGCACCGGCGCGACCTGCACCTTGTCGACCGGATAGACATATTGCGATACCGCCACGCCGGCGGCGCGGTTGAATACGGTCAGGCGCGCAAGCGCACCGGCGGTGACCGACGGCGCGGGGCCGTCTTCGAACAAGGGGCCTTCCATCATCACGGCGGCGCTCAGCGTATCGGGCGTCAACGCCAGCCCTTCGAACGCCAGGTTGCCGCGCGGGCCCTTTTCGCCGCGCGACATCTGGAACATGCCGGGCAAGGTGTATTCACGGACATGCGTGCCGTCGGGACGGATCTCGCGAATGAACGGGTTGATCAGGCGTTCGGCCGTCGCGCCGCTGGCCAGCGTGCGATCGCCTTCGCTGGTCCACACGTAGTTGCCGCTGACCGGATCGACGCGGACCGACTCGGGATCGGCCACCAGCGGATTGGGCACCTTGGGGTAGACCGCGCCGCCCGGCTGTTTCATGGTGAAGGTTGACAGCATCTGCACCGACGAGAAGGTGGTGGCGTCGAAGGTCAGCGTGCCGGTGTACATGCGTGGCGGCGTGGGCGAGTCGGTGGTGGTCCGATCATCTGAAATGAACAGGTAGCGCTGGCGTGCCGCGTCGTAATCGATGCCCGACAGGCCGCCGACCACGGTGCCCTGGAATTCACCGCGGCGGGGCAGGACCTGCTGACCGATCAGTTTGAGCGAACCCACGCTGCGTTCGGGCGTACTGTCATCGTCGTCGCTGCCGCAACCGGTCAGGAGCAGCAGCGGGAAGACGGCACAGAGCAGGGCAGCGCGGGGCAGGCGGAAGGGCATGATAGGGGAAATGGCGCAAGAGGGAAGAGCGCCAGCCTAGGCCTCGCGAATGACCGGACCGTGACAGCACCCCAAACGACAACGCCCCGATCCATGGACCGGGGCGTTGCGTGACTCACCGCGGGTCGCGGCGTCGGATCACGCGGCCAGGCCTTCCTTGGGCTGCGCCAGCAGCAACTGGCGATGCACTTCGCGCAGCACCACCGGGTCGTCCAGCAAACGGATTTTTCCGGCTCGGGCAGGGTTTCCGGACCCCGTTCCAGCGCCCGCGCGATCCGCGCGGCGCGGCTTTGCGCGAGCAGTTCCGTGCTGCGATGCCGGCCCGTCGCCATCGCGGCCGACAGGGCGTTCACGTCCGGATCATGCAGCGCGTCGGCAAAGCCCGGGCTGGGCAGGGACGCGTTGTTCTGCTGCGTGTAGGTCTTGGTATGGACCAGTTCCACGGGCGGATGCGTCTCTTCCGGGATCTGGAACAGGCGGTTGCGGTACGCCGCCTTGCCCAGCGCCACCCGGCTCGACAGCACCGACAGCGGAATCGCCAGCACCAGCGACAGCAGGATCGGAATCATCCACCACAGGAAGTTCGGGTTCAGCCAGGCCACCAGCGCGCCCCAGCACAGCCCCAGCAGGGTCTGCAGGCCGTGACGGCGGGTCGCTTCACCCCAGGACGTCTCGTTGTTGTCCCGCTTGGGCGACTTCCACTGCACCGACATGCCCAGGAAGGCGGCCACCACGAAACGGGTGTGGAAGACCATGCGGATCGGCGCCAGCAGCATGGAAAACAGCACTTCCCACAGCATGCTCCAGAACAGCTTCACCCCGCCGCCATATTCCTTCGCGCCCTTGGCCCAGACCAACAGCACACTGAGGATCTTCGGGAAGAACAGCAGAATGGCCGTGGTCGAGAACAGCGCAATGGCTTCTTCGGGATGCCATTGTGGCCACACCGGGAACAACTGGTGGGGGGCCACGAAGTATTGCGGTTCGGTCAGCGTATGGACCGCCAGCAGCGCCGTCGACAAGGCCAGGAACAGGAACCACAGCGGCGCCGACAGGTAAGACATGACGCCGGTCAGGAACACCGCGCGATGCACGGGGTGCATGCCCTTGACCAGGAACAACCGGAAGTTCATCAGGTTGCCCTGGCACCACCGCTGGTCGCGCTGCAGTTCGTCCAGCAGGTTGGGCGGCAGTTCTTCGTAGCTGCCCGGCAGGTCATAGGCGATCCACACTCCCCAGCCGGCGCGGCGCATCAGGGCCGCTTCGACAAAGTCATGCGACAGGATGGCGCCCGCGAAGCTGCCCTTGCCCGGCAACGGCGCCAGCGCGCAATGCTGGATGAAGGGTTCCAGGCGGATGATGGCGTTGTGGCCCCAGTAGTGCGATTCGCCCAATTGCCAGAAATGCAGCCCGGCCGTGAACAGCGGGCCGTAGATGCGGGTTGCGAACTGCTGCACCCGCGCATACAGGCTGTCCATTCCGGCGGCGCGGGGCGCGCTCTGGATGATGCCCGCTTCAGGATTGGCGTCCATCAGCACCACCAGGCGCTTCAGGCATTCGCCGCTCATTACGCTGTCGGCATCCAACACCACCATGTACTGATAGTTGGCGCCCCAGCGGCGGCAGAAGTCATCGATGTTGCCGCTCTTGCGTTTGACGCGGCGGCGGCGCCGGCGATAGAAGATCTTGCCGAAGCCGCCCACGGCCTTGCACAGTTCCACCCAGGCGCGTTGCTCGGCCACGCAGGTGTCGGCCTTGTAGCTGTCGCTGAGGATGAAGAAGTCGAACTGCGCCAGTTCGCCGGACCGCTCCACCGATTCATAGGTAGCGCGCAGGCCGGCCATGACACGGGCCACATCTTCGTTGCAAATCGGCATGACGATCGCGGTCCGGGTGGACTTGTTGATCGGTATGCCTTCGGCCGCCGTGCCGGAAATGCTGTAGCGGTCGCGTCCTATCATCAGTTGCAGGAAGCCCATCAGGGCGGTCCAGAAACCGGCGGACACCCAGCAGAACAGCAGCGCGAACAGGAACAGGATCGCGATTTCCAGGATCTGGCCGCCCTGGTAGGGCAGCACTGCTTTCATGTACCAGGTCGCAACCACCGTCTGCACGATGACGGCAATCAGCAGGCACATGCGGCGCGCGCGGCCTGCCGACTTCCAGCGTGGTTCCTGTGACTGGTCGCGGCCGGCCTTGGCGGCGCGGGCCTTTCCACGGAAGCTGCGCCAGCCGCGCACCAGCGGGTTGGTGATCCAGGGCTCGGGCACCATGGAACTGCGATGCATTGGCGGCGTGGCGGCAATGCACGCTTCGCCGTCGGGCGCGACGTGCACCAGGCCCGCCGCGTCCATGTCCGGACCGTAGGCACGCGCCAGCGCCTTGCGATCGTTCGGGACCGCGGCGCTGGCGCCGTCGTCAGGTAGCACGCTCATCATTCAGCCGTCTCGTTGGCGGGCAATTGATAGCTCCAGGTTTCCGAAACCTGCGTCTGGCCATTGACCAGCGCGGCGCGCATCTCGACCGGTTTGGTGGGGTCCTTGACCTTCAGGCGCAGCGTCACGCGCCAGCCGCCCGTGACCGGGTTGTGGCGCAGGCTGTTCTCCATCACGTCGGCGTTGCCGTTGTTGGAAAAGCTGAGCGACACCGGCACGCGCGGATCATTCTTGCGGGCCGTTGCCGGCGCCGTGAAGTCGATCATCAGCGCCAGGCTGCCATCGGCACGGCGGATCAGGTCGGCGCCTTTCAGTTCGCCGGCCGATCGCAGGGTCTGGATGACGCGGGCCAGCTTCGGGTCCTGCAGTTTGGCCTCGTTGCGCGTAAAGCGCAGGGTGTAGTCCAGGTCCAGCGCCGCGCCCGGCTTGGGCTGGTTTTCCGGGACCCAGAACGCAACGATGTTGTCGTTGGTTTCGTCGGCCGTCGGGATCTCGATCAGCTCGACGCGGCCCTTGCCCCAGTTGCCGCTCGGCTCGACCCACAAGGAAGGACGGGTCTCGTAGCGGTCGTCGATGTCTTCATAGCGGCTGAATTCGCGGCCGCGCTGCTGCAATCCGAAGCCCTTGGGATTTTCCATGCCGAACGAACTGGTCGACAGGCGGCGCGGATTGTTCAGCGGACGCCACAGCCATTCGCCATTGCCCGCGTGAAAAGCCAGGCCGTCGGAATCATGCAGTTCGGACCGGAAATTCGACGACGTGGTCGGCTGATTCGATCCATACAGGAACATGCTGGCCATGGGCGCAATGCCCAGCTTGGCGACGGGCGCGCGCAGGTACACGCGCGACTTCACGTCCACCGTCGTGTCTTCGCCCGGCGTGATCGTGAAGCGGAAGGCCCCCGTGGCGCGCGGCGAATCCAGCAGCGCATAGATCACGATGTGCTTGTCAGAGTTGGCCGGACGCGATACCCAGAACTCGCGAAAACGGGGAAATTCCTCGCCCGACGGCACCGCCGTATCGATGGCCAGGCCCCGTGCCGAAATGCCGTATTGCTGGCCCTTGCCAATCACGCGGAAGTAGCTGGCTCCCAGGAACGAGGCGATCTCGTCATCGGGCTTTTTCGAATTGTTGAGCGGGTACAGCACCTTGAAGCCGGCAAAGCCCAGATTGTTGAGCGCCTTGGCGTCGGGCTTGCGTGGTCCGAAGTCGAAGTCGTTCGGGTCGTACTTGATTTCGCGGACGCCTTCGGCATCCACTTCGTTGATCTTGATGGGCAGGTCGAAGTACATGCCCTGGTGATGGAACACGAGTTCGAAGGGCGACTTGTTGTCGGCCCAATGGTATTTCTCGCGCTTGAGCTGGATCTGCTGGTAGTCGGCGAACTTCAGGTCGCGCAACTCCCGCGGCAGGGCGCTGGTCGGCGCCTTGAACTTTTCATTGGAGAGCTCTTTGGCTCGCCGGGCGACATCATAGAAATTGAACGCGTGCGCAGATGTGGCACTCACGGCCCCGGAAACGGCCAACAGACCCACGATGAACGAACGGGTCAGTCGGGCGTACGCGCGATGGGCAATAGTGGAAGACTCAGTCACGGAACCTCTTAACGTCTGCAATAGAAAGGGGTAGGGCTGGGCAAAGCTTTGGGGGATTTTAGAGGGCACGGCAATATGCGATACCCCTTCATGCCACGCAAGTAATACGAGATGTTGCTTCGGCAACGAGGTAAGTCGCCATTCACGGGCTGTTGCACAACAGCCTTGGCTCAGTGCCCCATGGCGGTGCCTTCTCTGCGAGGGTCGGCCCCCGACTGCAACCCACCGTCGGGCGTGCTCGCGATGGCATGCACGCCACTGGGGAACTCATGCAAGGTTACATGATGACCACGCTTTTCCAGCGCCGGAATCAGCGAATCCAGGCCCGTCGCGGCTTCGAGTTCGGTGTCGCGGTTGCGGCTGCCCCGGTGCGGCAGAGCTACCGCGGCCTGGATATCGAGGCCCCAGTCCAGGTTCGCGACGATGGTCTGCGCCACATAGTTGACGATGGCGCTACCCCCGGGCGATCCGACCACCAGCCGCAAGCGGGGCGGGCGGCCATCGACCGACGGCGCCATGACCAGGGTAGGCGCCATGGTGCTGCGCGGCCGTTTGCCGGCCTCGACCCGATTGGCCACGCGGCGGCCTTGCTGATCCGTGGGCGACAAAGAAAAGTCGGTCAGTTCATTGTTGAGCAGGAAGCCGCCAACGAAGATCTTGCTGCCAAACGCCTGTTCGATCGTCGAGGTCATGGCCACCGCGTTGCCGTCCGCGTCCACGATCGACAGGTGCGTGGTCGACGGCAGTTCGGGCGTGTCGTCCAGGCCCAGCCGCACCAGGCCGCCCGGAACCGGATCGCCGGGGGCGGCACGGCCCATCGACCGCGTTGGCGAGATCAACGCGGCACGCTGGGCCAGGTAGGCAGGCGCGATCATGGCGGCTACCGGCACCGGCTGGAACGCGGGATCGGCCACGTACCGATCGCGGTCGGCGTAGGCCAGGCGGCCTGCTTCGCTGAACAGATGCACGGCATCGACCGAATTCGGCGCCAGCCGGTCGATCGGCGTATGGGCAAGAATGCCCAGCATCTGCGCGATGGCGATGCCGCCGGAACTGGGCGGCGAGGCGCCGCATACCTGATAGTGGCGGTAGGGCGCGCACACCGGTTCGCGTTCCAGCGCCTGATAGGAAGCCAGGTCCTGCCGCGACAAGGTGCCCGGTACCGGGTGGCTGGCCACCGCATCGACGATGCGGCCGGCCAGCGCGCCTGTATAAAAAGCGTCGGCGCCGTGCGCGGCGATCGTGCGCAGGGTGGCGGCCAGGGCAGGGTTGCGCAGGCGGTCGCCCACCTGCAGCGGCGTGCCATCGGGGCGGAAAAAGTAGGCGCGCGCGGCCGGCTGGCGCGCCAGGGCCTCGCTGCCGGCAATCAATCCCGCCAGACGCGGCGTGACCAGAAAGCCGTCCTGGGCCATCGCGATGGCGGGCTGGAACAGGTCGGCCCAGGGCAGCTTGCCGTGCCGGCGATGCGCGAGTTCCAGCATGCGCAGCACGCCCGGCACGCCCACCGACCTGCCGCTGTTGACGGCGTCAAAGAAAGGAAGCTGACGGCCATTGCGCATGAACAGGTCTTCATCGACCCGCGCGGGCGCCGTTTCGCGGCCATCGAAGAAACGCACCGCGCCATCCGATGCCGAAAAATGCAGCAGGAAGGCGCCGCCGCCGATGCCCGACGATTGCGGTTCCACCAAGGTCAGCACCATCTGCGCCGCAATGGCCGCATCGACCGCGCTGCCGCCGCGCCGCAACGTGACGTACGCCGCGTCGGTGGCGAGCGGATGCGCGGTCACCGCCATCAGGTGGCGCGCCGTCACCAGCGCCTTGGGAGTCACGCCGCTGGCGGATTCGGGATTGGCGTCGATGCTGGCGTCGGCCCGCGCGCCTGCGGAGCCGGCGCAAAGCGCCAGCGCGGTCAGCAGGGTCGCCAACAGCGATCGACAGGTCAGGGCAGGCATGGGAGTCCGTTCGTGGGCGCGGCGCAGGCAAACCCTGGCGCAGGCAAAACCTTAACGCATTTTGATGAATGGACAGATACACTCAGCGGCTGAACGGCGCCCCGGTCCCGGTGGCCGCCGACCTGACTGTGTCCCTGCCATGATCGCGCTGCTTCCCCGGGTCCTCATTATCGAGGACGATCTTACGATTTCGGCCAACCTGTGCGCCTTCATGGAAGCCAAGGGCTTTTCGGTGGACGTTGCGTATGACGGCGCGTCGGCACTGTACCGCCTGGGGGCCGACAGTTTCGACGCCGTCCTGCTCGATATCGGCCTGCCCGGCCTGGACGGCATTACCGTGCTGCGGCGCTTGCGCAACGAACTGCGTCTGGCCACGCCTGTGTTGCTGGTGACGGCGCGCGATGAATTGAGCGACAAGCTGGACGCTTTTTCGCATGGCGCCGATGATTACGTGACCAAGCCCTATGCGCTGGCCGAGGTCGAAGCCAGGCTGCGGGCGCTGCTGAACCGGGCCAGCGGCGTGGTCGCCAACCCGGTGCGCGAGTTCGGCCGCCTGGCGTTCGACGCGCGGACCCGATCGGTAAAAGTGGCGGGCAAGGCCGTCAAGCTGACCCCCAAGGGCAGCCGCATCGTCGAAGTCCTGATCCGCGACCCGGGCCGCGTCGTGCCGCGCAGCGAACTGGAATCGGCCCTGTGGGGCGACGACGTGCCCGAACGCGATGCGCTGCGCAGCCAGATCCACCTGCTGCGCAAGGCCTTGTCCGACGCTGGCTTTGACGGGCTGGACACCGTGCATGGCGTGGGCTATCGGCTGGCCGACACGGCGGGAGACGCGTGATGATGCGTGGGGCTGGCGGAGCCGGTGCAAGCGCGGCGGGCCGTGCGGGCCTGGCGGAAAACAGCCGCTTTGGCCGCATGACCCTGAAGCAGCGGGTAACGTGGGCGCTGACCGGCGCGGTGGCCCTGTTCGTGGCGCTGCAGGCGGCCCTGGTCTACCTGGTCCTGGACGAACAGGAAGACGCGCTGGTCGACCAGATCGTGACGACCGAAGCCACGCGGCTGGTGCAGCGGCTGACCCTGGGCGAAGTGGTGCCGCCCGCCAGCGGTCCACTTGAACTGGGGCCGAGCCTGAAGGCCTGGGTGGCGCCACCGGGGGTGCGCATGACGAGATTCCTGCCAGCATCCAGGCCCTGCCGCCGGGAGCCTATCAGGTCAATCCCGATGAATCGGTGTGGCACGTGATCGTGACCGACTCGCCCTCGGGCCGCGTGTTCGTGCGCTACGACGCCACCGACAATGAAGAACGGGTGTATGAATTCGGCGCGATATTGCTGGGCCTGTGGCTGGCCTGTTCGCTGGCCGGGTTCTGGCTGTCCCGATCGGTCGCCGGGTTGATCCTGCGGCCCATGATGGAAGTGACGGACCGCGTGTCGGGCTGGGCGCCGGGCGCGCCCGCGATCAAGGTGGATCGCGACGATGAAGCCGGCCGGCTGATCGAAGCCTTCAGCCGCGTGCAGGACCGCGTCGAACAATCGATTGCGCAGGAACGCGAGTTTTCCGCCAACCTGAGCCATGAGGTGCGCACGCCGCTCACATCGATCCGCACCGATGCCGAGATGGCCGCGCTGGATGCGGCCGTGTCGCCACCGCTGCGCGACCGGCTTGCGCGCATCATGCAGAACGTGGACGAGATCGGCTCGACACTGGAAACCGCGCGGGCCATCAGCAGCGCCGAAGCCGGTCCCCGCACCCAGGTGGTGCTGGCCGAGTGCCTGGACGACGCCTGGAGCGGGTTGAACGAACGCGGGCAGCGCGCGGGCCTCGTGCTGGTGAACGAACTGCCGCCCACCGCGGTGGCGGAACTGGATCGTTACGGCCTGCTGATCGTGCTGCGCAACCTGATCCGCAACGCGATCGACCATGCCGCGCCGGCCACCCTGCGGGTCACGGCGCAAGGCAGCGGGCTGGTGGTGACGGACGATGGCCCAGGCATCGCGGCGCCCGATCTGCCCTTCGTGTTCGAACGGTACTACCGCGGCCGATGGAAGGATCGCATGGAAGCCGGGGCGCCCGAGGATCATCCCCTCAAGGCGGGCACCACGTCCGATGCGGCGGCACGCGAACGTGGACTGGGTCTGGCCATTGCCAAGCGGGTGTGCGACACCCAGGGTTGGACGCTGACAGTCACGTCCAGCACCGACAGCGACCGGCATCACACGTCTTTCTTCCTGCAGTTCGCCTGATTCGACGCAAATTCGACACCGCTTCAACAGGGATTCGACACCCCGGTCCGTAGCCTTGCCCCGGTCTGTTCTGGTGCAAGGAAACCGCCCTCATGTCGTCCATCAAAACCCTGCCGCCCGCCGCCGCCCTGTCGCCGGCGGGCATGGCGCCGCCCGGCAGCGGGCGCATCAGCCGCCTGCTGTTGTCCTTGCAGAACGGGCGCCTGACGGTGTTCGGCCTGGCCTGGCTGGCCTATCTGGCCACGTCGTTCATCACACGCGTGATCCTGTCGGCCATCAGCCTGCATGACGGGCTGGTCACCTGGGCCATGCTGCCGCGCGCCTTTGCGATGGGAATGCTGCTGGATTCGGTGACCGGCCTGTATCTGTGCGGTGGTCTGGCCCTCTACCTGTGGCTGGCGCCCCGCGGGCTGTTCGCGTCCCGCTTCGGACGGCGCCTGATGTTCGCAGGCTTCGTCGTCGCCATTGCCGCGTTCGTGTATCTGATCGCCGCCGAGGCGTTTTTCTTTGACGAATTCAATGCGCGTTTCAACTACACCGCCGTCGAATACCTGATCTACCCGACGGAAGTCTTCACCAATATCCGCGAGTCCTATCCGGTCGGACGCGCCTTGCTGACGGCGCTGTCGATCGGGCTGAGCGCGACCTTTCTGCTGCGCCATCGCCTGCGCCGGGCCTTTCAGGACGATGCCGGTGCGCTGCGCGCGCGCACCCTGGCCATGCTGGGTTATGGCGTGCTGATCGCGTTGTCGCTGGAAGGCCTGTCGTTGCAGAATGCACAGGGGGCGAACACCAATCGCATCTCCGGCGAGCTGGCCGACAACGGTGTGTACTCGTTCTTCAGTGCACTGAAGAATGCCGACATCGACTACGACCGCTATTACGCCACGTTGTCGGACACCGATGCCGCGGTGCGGCTGCGGCATCTGGTGCGGCAATCGAACACCCGCTTCCTGCCGCCGTCCGTCACCACCCATCCGCTCGCCCGCCAGGTCGACAACAGCGACCTGGGGCCGCCGCGCAAGCTGCATGTGATCGTGCTGCTGCAGGAGTCCCTGGGATCGGAATTCGTGGGCAGCCTGGGCGGACGCGACCTGACGCCCAATGTCGATCGCATCGCGCGCGAAGGCGTCAGCTTCACGCATCTGTATGCCAGCGGCACGCGCACCGTGCGCGGCATGGAAGCCTTGACCACGTCGCTGGCCCCCGTGCCCCCCGAAGCCGTCGTCAAGCGCAGCCACAACGAAGGATTGTTCAACCTGTCCACGGTGGCCCGGCGCGCGGGCTACGCACCCACTTTCATCTACGGTGGCTACGGCACCTTCGACAACATGAACGCTTTTTTTGGCGGCAACGGATGGCGCGTGGTGGACCGGGTAGACATGCCCACCCCCGCTTTTCCAACATATGGGGCATTGCCGATGAAGAGCTGATGGACAACGCGCTCGACGTGTTCGATAAACAGGTCGCGCACGGAGAAAAAATCTTCTCGGTCGTAATGAGCACGTCCAACCACAAGCCCTTCACGTTTCCGGAAGGCATTGCGGGCGTGCAGGCCAAGGGCGGTGGCCGCGACGCCGGCGTGCGTTATGCCGACTATGCCATTGGCAAGTTCTACGACAAGCTCAAGACCCGGCCGTGGTATCGCGATACGGTGCTGGTGGTGACGGGCGATCACGGCGCGCGTGTCTATGGCCGCGCCCAGATTCCCGTGCCGACCTACTCGGTGCCGTTCATCGTGCATGCCCCGGCCTACCTGGCGCCGCAGCGCGTGGACACCCTGGCCAGCCAGATCGACATCGGCCCGACGCTGCTCGGCATGCTGCATCTGTCGTACGAGTCACGGCTGCCCGGGCGTGACATCCTGCGCATGAAGCCCGAAGAGGGCTACGCCGTCTTCAATCACAACCGCAACATTGCGATGATGCGCGGCGACCAGATCGCAACGCTGGGTTTCGGCAAGACCGTGCAGACCGAGACCTATGACGCCGCGCTGGGCGAGTTGCGGCCCGCCCCGCATAACCCGGTGCTGGAACAGGACGCGCAGGCCATGTTCCAGATGTCGTATGACCTGTTTGCCACGGGGCGGCAGCGGGAGTGAGGCGGGGCGGGCAGGCACGGCCGCCGTTGCGGGCGGGTAGCTGCGCTTATTGACGCGCGGCAGGCGGCTGCTTCAAGTCCGCGCCGGCATCCGACCCGTTGCCCTGGCATACGCAAACAGGCCCCCCGCGGTCACGATGTCGGCCAGTTCACCCACGGGTTCGGTGGGCACATTAACGCTTCGCGCGTGCACCACGACGCGGCCTTCATCGACGTGCACCTCCACCTCGTCACCCGTGCGCACGGTGGCGGTCAAGGCCTCTTGCGCGACGACGGGCAGGACCTCACCCGTCGACACGCAATTGCGGAAGAAGATGCGTGCGAAGGACTGCGCCACCACCGCCTGAATGCCCGCCGACCCCAGCGCAATCACCGCGTGTTCGCGCGACGATCCGCAGCCGAAGTTCGCGCCGGCGATGATGACGGTATACGCACAGGCGCCGGTGACCGGGTCGACGAAAGGCAGCGCGTCATCGGGCAGGCCGCACATCGCCAGCTTGCCCAGCTCCGCATAGCCGTCGGGGGTAGACGGATTGATCTTCAGATACTCGGCCGTCAGGATCTGGTCGGTATCGATGTTGTCGCCCAGGACATAGGCGGTGCCGCGGATGACATTGCGGCCGGCAGGGATAGGGGATGACATCAACGACTCCTCAAAGGGAAAGATAATCCGCCGGGTTGGCGATGCGCCCGTGAATGGCGGACGCGGCCACGGTATAGGGCGACGCCAGATACACCTGCGCGCCCTTGTTGCCCATGCGGCCCACGAAATTGCGGTTGGTGGTCGAGATCACGCTGATCGCATCGTTAACGCGGCCAAACGTATCCGACGGCCCGCCGCAGCACGCCGCGCAGCCGGTCTCGGATGAAAGCACCACGCCTGCATCGACCAGGATGTCGTAGACCGATTGGTCCGCGATGCGGGTGCGGATCAGGCCATGGAACACTTCTTTCGTGGCCGGCACGGCGTAGGTCGGCACCGACACGGTGTGCCCGCGCAGCACGCGCGCCGCTTCCACGAAATCTTCCAGCTTGCCGCCGGTACACGAACCGATGTAAGCCTGGGCAAGCGGCACATCGGACAGCGTGTCCACGCCCGTGACGTTGTCGGGGCAGTGCGGCTTGGCGACTCTTGGCTGCAACGTGCTGACGTCGATATCGATCACTTGCGCATAGACGGCGTCCGCATCCGGTTCCATGACCTCGAACGGAATGTCGGTGCGCTCGGCCAGGTACGCCAGAGTGGCCGCATTGGGCACCATGATGCCGTTCTTGGCGCCGCATTCGACCACCATATTGCACAAGGTCATGCGCGACTCGACCGACATCGCATCGACCACCGCGCCGCCGAATTCCAGCGCCATGTAGGTCGCGCCCTCGATCGTCAACCGGCCGATCAATTCCAGGATCAGGTCTTTCGCCATCAGGTGCGAAGGCATCGTGCCGTGATAATTGACGCGGATCGTGGCGGGTACCTTGAGCGGGATGATGCCGGTGCCCAGCGCGAAAGCGGCATCGGTGTTGCCCACGCCGATGGAAAACGTGCCGAACGCGCCGCCCGTGACGGTGTGCGAGTCGGTGCCCAGCAGCACTTCGCCTGGCCGGTTGTGGCCGCCTTCCGCCAGCGCAATATGGCAGACCCCCTTGTAGTCCTTGGTGCCCACGTCATAGAAATGGGTGATTCCCTGCGCCTGCGCGAACGTGCGCATCAAGCGGATGTTCTGATTGGCCAGCGGATCGGCCGTGTAGACGAAGTGGTCGGGGATCATGATGAAGCGGTCGGGGTTCCACACCTTGGCGTCCTCACCGAACTCCCGCTTGAACACGCCCACCACGCCGGGCATACAGGGGTCGTGCGACATCAGCACGTCGACCTTCGTCCACACCACTTCTCCCACCGCCACGTGCTCGCGGCCACTGGCTTTCGCCAATACTTTCTGACTCAGCGTCTGCTGCATGTCTGCTCCTTGAACGATGGCGACCAAGATAGCAGCGGGCGCATGTTTCGAAAACGATAACTGTTAGTATGGCGTGATTGTTTCGTGGAGCGAACAGTGAATTCGTTGGATCAACTCGGCGCCATGGCGGTCTTTGCCCGCATCGTTGAAACCCTCAGCTATACGCAGGCCGCCGCCTCTTTGGGCGTCGCCAAATCGTCGGTCAGCAAAGACATCGCGCGGCTCGAAGCGTCGTTGGGCGTGGTGCTGCTCCGTCGCACCACCCGCAAGATCGAAGTCACCGAGATCGGCCGCGCCTACTACACCTATTGCGCGCGGGTACTTGCCGAACAGAAGGGAGCCAACCAATTTCTGCGGCAGACCACCGAAGAACCCGTCGGCAATCTGCGGGTGACCGCGCCCGTCACCTTCGGCAACCGCGCCGTCATGCCCGCCCTGTGCCGGTTCGTCGAACGCAATGCCCTGGTGCAGTCTGATCTGGAACTGACCGACCGGACCGTGGACCCGCAAGAAGCCGATCTGGATGTTGTAGTCGTCATCAGCCGCGACCCGCCCGACAACGCCGAATCCCGCATGCTCATGCCCATCGAGTGGGGCCTGTATGCGACGCCTGCCTACCTGTCGCAGCACCCGCCCGTGCGTGTGCCGGATGACCTGCGGCGCCATGCCTTCCTGTCCTTTCGTGGGCCCGCGCATTCGCCCGCCCTGATGCTGCGCAAGGGCAAACGCGACGTCGAATTGCAGGTGCGCCATCTGCTGCGCGTCAACAACAGCACCGCCGTCATGCGCGGCACCACCTCAGGCCTGGGCGTCGGCTACCTGCCGCAGTACGTTGCTAACGAGGCCGTGCACGCCGGCACGCTTACGCGCCTGCTGCCCGACTGGTCGTCCGAAATCCGCATTGCGTACGCCACCTATCTGGAAAGCCGCTACCTGCTGCCCAGGGTGCGGCTGTTCATCGATACCCTGGTGGAGTACTGCCAGGAGCACGGGCGGGCGCTGCGCGGGACGTGATGGCGCACCCGAAAAAAGCGCCCGGTCCAGGGCGCTTTTGTCTTGCGGCAGACGGCGTTCAGGATGCGCCCAGATTCCGCGCATGGAACGCCAGATGATCCTTCATGAACGTCGAGATGAAGTAGTACCCATGGTCGTATCCGTCATGCCGCCGCAGGGTCAGCGGCTGGCCGGCCTGCTGGCAGGCGGCTTCGAATGCTTCGGGGTACAGCTGCTCGTCCAGGAATTTGTCGGCCAGGCCCTGGTCCACCAGGATCCCTTGGGGAAACGGTGACTGCATCGTCGCCATCAGCGCGGTGGCGTCGTAGCGGGCCCATGCCGCGCGGTCCGGCCCCAGGTAGTTGCCCAGGGCTTTCTGGCCCCAGGGGCACTGGCTGGGCGCGGCAATCGGCGCAAAGGCCGACACCGACGTGAAGCGGCCAGGGTTGCGCAGCGCCAGCACCAGCGCGCCGTGCCCGCCCATCGAATGGCCGAAGATGCCCACGCGATCCGCGTCGCCCGGAAGTTCGGACGTGACCAGGCCGAACAGTTCCTGCGTCACGTAGCTGTCCATCCGGTAGTGCGTGGACCAGGGCGCCTGGGTGGCGTCGACATAGAAGCCGGCGCCCACGCCAAAGTCCCAGCTGTCGGCTTCGCCGGGCACGCCGGCGCCGCGCGGGCTGGTGTCGGGGGCGACCAGCATGATGCCGTGCTCGGCCGCGAATTGCTGCGCGCCGCCTTTGGTCATGAAGGTTTCTTCGGTGCAGGTCAGGCCGGCCAGGTAGAACAGCACCGGCACCTTGCCGGCCTCGGCGCCTTCGGGCAGGAAGACCGAGAACTTCATGGGCAGGCCGATGACGGCCGACGCGTGCCGGTAGAAGCGCTGGCGCCCGCCAAAGCAGCGGTGTTCGTTCAGGAGTTCAAGCATGCGGGGCTCCCCGGCTATCAGTACAGCACCACGGACCGGATCGATTCACCGCTCTTCATCAGGTCGAAGCCTTCGTTGATGCGTTCCAGCGGCAGGGTGTGCGTGATCAGGTCGTCGATGTTCAGCTTGCCGTCCATGTACCAGTCGACGATGGTGGGCACGTCGGTGCGGCCGCGCGCGCCCCCGAAGGCCGAGCCCTTCCATTCCCGGCCGGTCACCAGCTGGAATGGGCGCGTGGCGATTTCTTCGCCGGCCGCGGCCACGCCGATGATGAAGGACTGGCCCCAGCCCTTGTGGCAGCATTCCAGCGCCTGGCGCATGGTCTTGACGTTGCCGATGCACTCGAAGCTGTAGTCGGCGCCGCCGTCGGTCAATTGCACGATGGCGTCCACCACGTTGTCGACCTTGGACGGGTTGATGAAGTCGGTCATGCCGAACTTGCGGGCCATGGCTTCGCGTTCGGGATTCAGATCGATGCCGATGATCTTGTTGGCGCCAACCATCTTGGCCCCCTGGATCACGTTCAGGCCGATGCCGCCCAGGCCGAACACGACCACGTTGGCGCCGGCTTCGACCTTGGCGCTGAACACCACGGCGCCCACGCCGGTGGTCACGCCGCAGCCGATGTAGCAGGCCTTGTCGAAGGGGGCGTCATTGCGGATCTTGGCCAGCGCGATTTCCGGCACCACGATGTAGTTGGAGAAGGTCGACGTGCCCATGTAGTGGAAGATTGGCTTGCCATCGAGCGAAAAGCGCGAGGTGGCGTCGGGCATCAGGCCGCGTCCCTGCGTGCTGCGAATCGCCTGGCACAGGTTGGTCTTGCGCGACAGGCAAAACTTGCACTGACGGCATTCAGGCGTGTAGAGCGGAATGACGTGATCGTCTTTTTGACGGACGTGACCCCCGGCCCGGTTTCGAGCACGATGCCGGCGCCTTCATGGCCCAGGATGGACGGAAAGATGCCTTCCGGATCGGCGCCCGACAACGTGTAGTAATCGGTATGGCAGATGCCGGTGGCCTTGATCTCGACCAAGACTTCGCCGGCACGCGGCCCTTCAAGGTCGACTTCCTCGATGGTCAGGGGGATCCGGCTTTCCATGCAATGGCGGCTTTGGTCTTCATGCTGAGGCTCCTGGTCTGGGGTGCGCAAGGTCAATCCGCCAGTTTAGAGCATGCCATCGCGCCGCCGGATGCCCACATTGCCATGTCAACAAATAGGACTCAACTTCGTGAGATTTCTGCCGTCAACGTGAGGATCGCCTTCCACCAGACCCTTTTCCACTATGCGCAATAATCAGCCGGTTACCGCGGTCGAACATTTCGTCGACGCCCACCGTCCCGTGGTCACGACCACCGACCTGACCGGGCGTATCACCTATGCCAATCCGGCCTTTATCGAGGTCAGCGGATTTGCGCGAGAAGAATTGCTGGGGGAACACCACAACATCGTCCGCCACCCCGACATGCCGTCCGAAGCGTTCACCGACATGTGGAACACGCTCAAGCGTGGGCAGCCATGGCGTGGCATGGTCAAGAACCGCAGCAAGGATGGCGGCTTCTATTGGGTGGAAGCCTACGCAACCCCGCTGTATGACAACGGCACGCAGGTCGGCTACATGTCGGTCCGCAACGCGGCCGAACGCGCCGACGTTGCGCGCGCGGCCGAGCTGTATGCGGCCATCAAGCGGGGCGCGGCCCGCTTTCCGGTCACGCCGCGCCGCCGCTGGTGGCATGACCCGACGCCGTGGGGCGCGGGCGTGGCGGCGGCCACCCTCGGCCTGTTCGTTGGCATGTATCTGGCGCCGCACTGGGGCTGGCTGGCGGGTGAGGCGGCCCTGCTGGCGGCGGGCGTCGCGCTCTGGCGCCGGCGGGTCAGCGGCCCGATCCGCCGCGCCGACCAGGCACTGGATGCGATCGGCCAGGGCGTGCTGTCGACCCGCATCCGGAGCAAGGACCAATTCGACCTGCTGGGCCTGCCCATGCGGATCGAATCCACCCGCATCCATCTGCGGTCGACGTTGTGCGATGTGCTGCAGGTGGCCAGCTCGGTCGAAGGTGGCGCGGACCGCGTCGGCCGTGAGATTGCGGCGATCAGCAGCGTGGTCGACGAACAGCGCGACCGCATCACCCGCATTGCCGCGGCGGTCGAAGAAATGAGCGTGGCGATTGCCGAAGCCTCTCAGCACACGGCCACGGCGCTGTCTTTGTCGGAGTCGGCGCTGGGCGAGGTGGACACCGCAGAAGGCAAGATCGGCGATTCGGTGCGCGGCACGCATTCGGTGGCGGATGCCGTGGGCCGCACGAACCAGCAGATCGGTTCGCTGCATGCGCTGGTGTCGACCATTTCCGGGGTCACGCAGGCCATCAGCGAGATCGCCAGCCAGACCCGCCTGCTGTCTTTGAACGCCGCGATCGAAGCGGCGCGTGCGGGGAAAATGGCCGCGGCTTTGGCGTGGTGGCCGAAGAAGTGCGGACGCTGTCCGATCGCACGGCCGGCAGCACCGACGACATCGGCCACGCGCTGGAAGCCATCACGCGGTTTGCGACGGAAACGTCGCGGTCCATGGAAGAAGCCGTGGCGTCGGTCAAGAACAGCGGCGAACAGATCCGCGAAAGCGCGGGATTTTTGAACGGGTGCGCCAGTCATCGTCGCTGGTGGTGGAACGATCGCGCGACATTTCCGACATGCTGCAGCAGCAGTCGGCCGCGTCGCAGGAAGTCGCGACCAGCATGGAAGGGATTTCTGGCGAAGTCGAACGCACGGCCGCATCGGTGTCGTCCTTGTCGACCGCCACCGACACCTTGCGCGGGTCGGTGCAGGACATGCGGCAGTTGCTGGTGCGGTATGAAGAGTCGTTGACGGCGTAAACAAGAAGCGACGGCGCAGGGACCGGCGGCGCGAAGGATGCGACGGCGCGTTCACGCCCGACCGCGTCGCCCGCCCGCCACAGCGCAGCGCGCTTGCGCCGCTCGCCCAGCGGGCTGTCAGCCTCTCCCGGTATGCTCTGGGCTGGCATGTCGATGCAATAGCGGGAGAGGTCTGTGAAGAAGGGCGGTTGGGGGATCATGCGGTTGCGGACACGGGGCCGTTCGGCCCTGGCATCAGGCCAGGACGACAACGAGCAGAACAGCCAGCCCGACGATCAGCACGCCGCGTTGCGGATCGGGCCAGCACGCCATCCGGCCGGTCAGCAGCTTTCTGGCCGCCCGCGCATCAAGGCAAACGCAACAGGTCGTTGTGTTCATCGCGCCTGGACCTGCCTGCTCGCCTCCGCGGCCACTGCCGCGGTTCTTGCGTGTGCCACCCCGGCCGTCGGCCAGTCGCTTCCGCCAGAGCTGACCGGCGCTTGGGCCGCCACCGGGCTGCCCGAATCGGCGCTGTCGGTCGTGGTCGAAGAGGTCGACGGCCAGCGCCTGGTTGGCGTCAATCCCCAGCAGCCGCGCAACCCCGCGTCGGTCATGAAGCTGGTCACCACCTTCAGTGCGCTGGACAGCCTGGGCCCGGCCTACGTATGGCGCACGCAGTTGCTGGTCGAACCCGGTACCACGCGCCTGCCCGATGGCAGCCTGTCGGGACCGCTGTACTTGCGGGCCAGCGGCGATCCGGAGTTCCAGCTCGAAGACCTGTGGAGCCTGCTGCGCGAGCTGCGGGTGCGGGGCATTCGTCGTATTCCGGAACTCATCGTCGACCGCAGCATTTTTGGGCCGGTGGCGATCGATCCAGGCGCCTTCGACAACGATCCTTCGCGTCCCTATAACGCCAGCCCCGACGCATGGATGGTCGGCCTGGGCGCGGTGCGTCTGCTGTTCACGCCCGACCGCGACGCGCGCCAGTGGCGGGTCGTGATGGATCCGCCCCTGCCCGGCGTGCGGGTCGATGGCGTCCCCAAGTGGTCGGACGCCGTGTGCCCGGGATCACCCGTGGTCCAGACCGAGCCTTTCATTACGCCTAGCGGCGGCGTATCGATGCGGGTGACCGGCACCGCGGCCGGGTCCTGCGGCGAGTTCACCGTGTACCGCCTGGCGCTGCCCCAGCCCGCCCATGCCGAGGCCACCTTCAAGCTGATGTGGCAGGAGCAGGGCGGGACATTGACCGGCCGCATCCGCCAGGGCCAGGTGCCGCCCGATGCGGTGCTGTTCGCGTCGCACGATTCGCCGCCCCTCGGCGATGTCGTGCGACGGATCAACAAGCTCAGCAATAACGTCATGGCCCGGTCGCTGCTGCTGACCCTGGGCGCCAACCATGAGCGGGGACCGGCCACGGTGGCCAGCGGGGGGCAGGCGGTCAACGCCATCCTGGCGGCGCGCGGCCTGGAGTTTCCCGAGCTGGTGCTGGATAACGGGTCGGGGCTGTCCCGCAATGGCCGCATCTCCGCCGACAGCCTGGGCCGTCTGCTCGGGGCGGCGTGGAAGTCGGCGGTCATGCCCGAGTTCGTGTCGTCGCTGGCCATCTCGGGCACCGACGGCACCGTGCGCCGCCGCCTGCGCGATCCGTCGGCGCAGGGGATGGCCCACCTCAAGACCGGATCGCTGCGCGACGTACGGGCGATGGCCGGCTACGTGCTGGCCAACAGCGGCAAGCGGTATCTGGTGGTGAGCGTGGTCAACGACGAGAAGGCGCAGCAGGTCAATGCCTTCAATGACCAGCTCATCGCCTGGATCGCGGCTCGCTGATCCTCGTCAAGCTGCAAGCTGACGTTGCAGGTGTTACCCGATGATGCGCTGTGCAGGTATGGGTTCCGGATGCCGAACGACGCTGCTATGATCAATCGTCAACCACACCGCACAGGAGCAATAACCTATGTCTACAGCCGGAAAAGAAAAGCTCATCACCGATGTGAAAGTGGTGCTGACTGACGCAGAAGATCTGCTCAAGCAAGCCGCAGCCAGCACGGGCGACCGTGCTATTGAACTGCGTGAAAGCGCGCTGGCGTCGCTCAAGCGCGCCAAGGAAAAACTGGTCGACGTGCAGGACTCCGTCATGGAACGCAGCAAGCAGGCTGCCCGCGTCACCGACGACTTCGTGCATGAAAGCCCCTGGCGCGCGATCGGCATCGCTGCCGCGGTCGGCTTCCTGGCTGGCCTGGTTGTCAACAGCGGTCGTCGTTAAGCGTTCCGCGCAAGGTGCCCGGACCCCTTCCACTGGTCGGATCGCTCAGGTCGCTCGCCGCTACGTCGGTGGGCATCCTCAAGACGCGGCTTGAACTCGTTGCGATAGAACTCGCCGAAGAAAAGACGCGTCTGATGGGCCTGCTGATCCTGGCGCTGGCCGGCTTGCTCTGTCTGGCGATCGGCCTGCTGATGTTCTCGTTCCTGGTCGTCGTCGCTTTCTGGGACACCGATCATCGTCTGCTCTCCATCGTCCTGGTAGGCCTGGTCTACCTGCTGTTGGGGATAGGCATGCTGTTCGCGGTCCGCAAGAAGGCCATCGATGCGCCGATTGCCTTTGAAGAAACGCTGGCGGAACTGGAACGGGATCGTGAACTGCTTGCAGGCGATGCCCCCGACGACGCCTACCGGAGCCGGCCATGAGCGATGCGCGTTCGAGACTGGCCACCCGCAAGGAACTGCTGCTGGCGCGGGCCTCCATCGAACGGATGGAGTTCGCGGCGCACGTGGGCCGGGTCAAGTCGGCGGCGACCCCGTCGTCCTTGATCCGTCTGGCCTTGCCGGCGCGCATGCTCAGCCAGCAAGGCCCTGCCATTGCGCTCAGAGCGTTCCAGAACCTGCGGCGTTACCCGATCGTGTCGTCGGCCATATCCATGCTGCTGGCACGAGTGGCGTCCGGCGGCGTCTTCAAGCTGGCAAAGCTGGGCGGCGTCGCGGCCGTGGCGATGCAGGTGTACAAGATCTGGCGCGCGGTCAATGGACCGGGCGGCGGGCGGTACTACTGACCGAACCGATGCCAACAAAAAGGCCCGATCGTGATCGGGCCTTTTTGCATTCACGGCGCGCGGCTTAGCTGCGGCTGGTGACTTCCAGCAGGTGGTAGCCGAACTGGGTCTTGACCGGGCCTTGCACGACGTTGATCGGCGCGCTGAACACGACGGTGTCGAATTCCTTGACCATCTGGCCAGGACCGAACGAGCCCAGCTCGCCACCGTTGCGGCCCGATGGGCAGCTCGAGTTTTCCTTGGCGATCTGTGCAAAGTCGGCGCCGCCTTCAATGGCGCTCTTCAGTTCTGCGGCCTTGGCTTCAGTCGAAACCAGGATGTGACGGGCGGTAGCTTGGGCCATGGGGCCTCCTAATTGAGGGAAACGCGAAGTTCGCCCCGCAAGCTTACTGGTTTCCGCCAAGGCGTGCCGTTGGCGGATGTGTCAGGATCTGGCCGCCGGTCCCAGCCCCAGCTCGCCCCACATGGCATCCACGCGTGACTTCACCTCGTCGTTCATCACGATCGGCGTGCCCCATTCGCGGGTGGTTTCGCCGGGCCACTTGTTGGTCGCATCCAGCCCCATCTTGCCGCCCAGACCCGACACCGGAGACGCGAAGTCCAGGTAATCGATCGGTGTGTTCTCGACCAGCAGCGTGTCCCGCACCGGATCCATGCGGGTAGTGATCGCCCAGATTACCTCGGCCCAATCGCGCACATCGATCTCTTCGTCCACCACCACGATGAACTTGGTGTACATGAACTGCCGCAGAATGCTCCAGATGCCGAACATGACCCGCTTGGCATGTCCGGCGTACTGCTTGCGGATCGACACCACGGCCATGCGGTAGCTGCAGCCTTCGGGCGGCAGGTAGAAGTCCACGATTTCGGGCAACTGACGGCGCAGCAGCGGCGTGAACACTTCGTTCAGCGCCACCCCCAGCACGGCGGGTTCGTCGGGCGGCTTGCCGGTATAGGTCGAATGATAGATAGGGTCGCGGCGCAGGGTAATGCGCTCTACGGTAAACACCGGGAACCAGTCCTGTTCGTTGTAGTAGCCCGTGTGATCGCCGTAGGGGCCTTCCAGCGCCATTTCGTAGCCGGTGGAGGGCGGCGGGGTCATTCCGTCGGGCACTAGCGGCGCCACCGCCCGCGGATCGGTCGAGGGCAGCAGGTAGCCTTCCAGCACGATTTCCGCCGATGCGGGCACCGTCAGGTCATTGCCTATGCACTTGACCGTTTCCGTGCGTCCACCCCGCAGCAAGCCCGCGAACTGGTATTCCGACAGCGCGTCGGGCACCGGGGTGACCGCCCCCAGGATCGTGGCGGGATCGGCGCCCAGCGCCACGGACACCGGGAAGGGCTCGCCGGGGTGCGCCAGCATATGGTCGCGGAAATCCAGCGCGCCGCCGCGGTGCGACAGCCAGCGCATGATCAGCTTGTTGCGGGCAATGGGCTGCTGCCGGTAGATGCCCAGATTCTGGCGCTTGCGCTGGGGTCCTTTGGTGACCACCAGGCCCCAGGCCAGCAGGGGGCCACATCGCCGGGCCAGCAATGCTGGATGGGCAGGGCGCCCAGGTCCACGTCATCGCCTTCGATCACGACTTCCTGGCATGGCGCGCTGCGCACGGTGCGCGGCGCCATGTCCCACAGGGCCGACTTGAGCATCGACACCTTGGCCAGCGCATCCTTGAATCCGCGTGGCGGCTCGGGTTCGCGCAGCGACGCCAGCAGTTCGCCCACATCCTTCAGTGCGCCGACATCATCGGCGCCCATGCCCAGCGCCACCCGCCTGGGCGTGCCGAACAGATTGGCCAGCACGGGCATCGTGGCTCGGCCGCGCCCGGGTTGCGTGACGTGTTCGAACAGCAGCGCCGGACCCCCGGCGCGCAACACGCGATCGGCGATTTCGGTGATTTCGAGGTGCGTGGACACGGGGGTGGTAATCCGCTTGAGTTCGCCCATGGATTCGAGCTGGCGGATGAAGTCTCTGAGATCGCGGTATTTCACTCGTGCAAAGCCTTGGAAAAGGGGGCAGTCATGCAAGGGTACCAGGGTGTTCCAACGGCTTCAGGACCGGACCGGAAAGCAGCTGGAAACGCGCTAGAAATGCGCCGGAAATCGCGGGAAACCAGGGCAAACCCGCGTCCGAAAAGCCGCCAATTTACGGGTTTTTTCGAACCGTGTTCAAAATCTACGCCATAATTCTTGAAAGTGACCGCTCACTTTTCCCGATCTTTCCATATATGGCGGATTCAAATCCGCTTACATCTTCAGATGGCTGCTAAAACGGCTGAATCAGGGCGCTTTTGTCCGGGGGTTGGTTGACCGGTCAAAAATCGGTTCCTAAAATCGGGCCACTTTCAGCGTACGCCTGATCACGATTTCTGTCCCTCCTACATGTCCCGCAAGCGCGGGTTCCGACAGAGCGATCAGGCTGGACTAACGGGTCATCGGGTGCCCACCCTACTGGAGTTCCTAGCGGCGCGAACGCGTCCTAGCCCGAAACAGGCACGGCCATCAGGGAGTCTCTGCGACCCCGCGCCGTGCAGGTGTACCGCCTAATCGTTCTGATAGCGGTGCGATGTACAGCCAAGCGGGCTGTCAGGTATGCGATGTCATGGCTGGAAGCACATCTTCCAGGGACGCGCATGGTCTGCCGGCCTCAGCAAGGAGGTAATAAGCATGCCCGACGCGCAACCGCGCACGTCGCTCAAGCTGATGGCTACCAATGCCCACAAAGGCGTTGCCGACCTGTCACGCTCGTTCACCGGTTTTCTCGGCCTCGCCTTATTGGTCGTCATGGGTGCCGTCTGGTCCGTCCCGGATCTGCGGAACAATGTTTTTCAGTGGCACACCGATGCTGTAGCAGCTAGCGTGCCCGCTGCCCCCGTGGACGACGTGATCGTTCCGCTGGACGTGCCGCACAGCCGCACCGTGGCGTTTCTGGAGTCCATGGGCGACGGCCAGTCGGTGCACAAGCTGCCGGCCGTGAAAATGTCTCCGGCCCAGGTCGAATCGCTGCGCCGCTACATTACCGGCAAGTACCGCGTGTCCAACGAAGCGACCCGCATGCTGATTTCGACGGCCTATGGCGTCGGGCAGGAAATGGGGCTGGATCCCCTGCTGCTGCTGGCGATCATCGCTATCGAATCAAGCTTCAATCCGTTTGCTGAAAGCCAGGTGGGCGCCCAGGGTTTGATGCAGGTGCTGACCAAGGTCCATCAGGACAAATTCCAGCACTTCGGTGGCGAGCAGGCCGCGTTCAACCCGGTGGCCAACATCCGTGTCGGCGCCATGATCCTGCGTGACTGTATCGCGCGCGGCGGTTCGCTGGTGACGGGGCTGCGCATGTACGTCGGCGTGACCGCCGATGGCGTGAGCCCGTACGGCGAAAAGGTGCTGGCGGAACGCCGCCGCCTGGCGTCAGCGGCCGGCATGCAGCAGATCGCGCCGCTGGCCAAGCCGGCGCAGTCGGCATCCAACGAGCCCCAGCGCCCGGCCGCGGGTCAGCAAGTGGTGGCTTCGTCTGCCATGATGTAAGGCATACATCCGCCGGCAGGGCACGACGTGCCCACGAAAAAGCCCCGATGGTCGCCATCGGGGCTTTTTTATGGATGCTGGCGGGTGGCGGCCGGCGTGTGCGTGCGGCGTGGCGCGCCGCCAGGCCCCGTTCGCGCAGCACGCGGGCTACACGGGGCGCAGGGTTCACAGGAGTCAGGCTTTGGCAAGAAAGTCACCGATACGCGCCATGGCTTCTTCCAGGCGGCTCAGTTCGGTGGCGTACGAAAAGCGCAGGTAGCGATGTGCCTCGGCATCGCCAAAATCCAGTCCGGGCACCGCGCAGACGCCCGCTTCATTGAGCAGGCGGGTCGCAAAATCGAAGCTGTCGGACGCGTGGGCGCTCACATCACTATATATATAGAAGGCGCCGTCAGGACGCACTGGTACCGACAGGCCCAGACGCTCGAACGCGGGCAGCAGAAAGTCGCGCCGTTGCTGGAAGGCGCCGCGCCGGGTCTCGAAAATTTCGAGCGATTCCGGCGTGAAGCAGGCCAGGGCCGCGTGCTGCGACAACGCGGACGGGCAAATCACCACGTTCTGGGCCAGTTTTTCGAATGCAGGCACCAGGTCGGGTGGAACGACCAGCCAGCCGAGCCGCCAGCCCGTCATATGGAAGTACTTGGAAAAGCTGTTGACCAGGATCACGTCATCGCCCAGCGCGGCCGCCGACTTGCGGTCGCCGTCGTAGCTCAGGCCCAGGTAGATTTCGTCAACCACGGTAAAGCCGTCCCGCGCGCGGACTTCGGCTGCGATTTCCGCCAGCACGCCGGGGGCCACCGAGGTGCCGGTCGGGTTGCTGGGTGACGCAACGATGACGCCGGCCGTGGCAGGCGACCAGTGCTGCCGCACATGGTCCGCCGACAGCTGGAAACGGTCGGCCGGGCCGGACGGGATGAGTCGCGGGTTGCCGCCAGCCGCCGTCACGATGTGCCGGTTGGCAGGGTAGGTCGGATCGGGCATGAGAACGTCCTGCCCGGGTTCGACCAGCGCGGCGCAGGCCAGCATCAGCGCGCCGGACGCGCCCGCGGTCACGATGACGCGCGACGGATCGACCTGCGCGCCAAAGCGCGTGGCGTAGAAGCCGGCGATCGCTTCGCGCAGCGCCGGGATGCCCAGGGCTTCGGTGTACTGGCTGCGCCCGCTGCGTGCAGCCGCGTCAAGGGCGTCGACCACGGCCGGAATGGCGGTGAAGTCGGGCTCGCCAATGCTCATGTGGATGATGTCGCGCCCCGCCGCCTGCAGCTGCGCGGCCTGCTTGACGACTTCCATGGCGTAGAACGGAGAAATGCGGGCGATACGGGAGGCGAGACGAGGCATGCAAGAAGTTTACCGGACCTACAATGGCGCATCTTCCTTCTGGCCCTTTCAGGCCGCCGCACGCATCCCTTCATGAAACCCGGTCGACGCGCCTTCTTCCTGCCCCGGCTTGCCGCGGCCACGCCCTGGGCGAACTTTTGCCAGCGCCTGGCGCGGGCCGCGCAGGGCCGGGTGGACGACGACACGCCGGCGCCGGGTGCGCCGGGGCGAGCGCGGCTGCGCGTGGCGCGGGACGAGGACGTCTTTCACGCGCGTGCCTTGTGTGCGGAACTGGGCGTCATGCTGGTGTTGCCCGGCGCGGATCCGGCCTTGCTGCCGCCGGATCGCCATTGGCTGATACTGGATGTCGACGCTTTGAACACGCTGGGCCCGGTGGACCTGGCGCAGGGCCATATCGACATCGATGTCGGATGCACGTTCGGAATGCTTCGGCAGGCACTGGCAGGCACTGGCTGGACCTGGCCGCATGGAGACGATGGCGCGACGGTGGCGTCCTGGATGGCCGCGCCGGGTCCCTGGCGGCCAGGACATTGCCGCGATTCCGGCCTGCGCTGGGCCGATGTCATGCTCGCCGGCGGTGAGTTCGAGCGCCTGGGGCCTTTCGGTGTGGACGCCACGCGGCCGCTGCGGTCCGCCGCCAGCAGCCGGCTGATTTCGTCGCTGTTCGAACTCAGTGGCGCATCTTCCATGCAGACATTGCTGGCGCAGCCAACCTGGCTGGCGGCCTACCGGCTGGATGCGCTGACGCCGCGGAGCGATGAAAGGCCGGATGACGCCGTCCAGGCCGATGACGCGCTGGCGGGCGCGGCCCAGCAGGGTATTGCCGCGCGAGAAGGCGCGGCCTTGCAGGGTACTGCCGCGCGGGCGGGCGCCGATGCGCAGGGTCGTGTCGCGCCTGGGGCTGACGCCCTGGCGCCCAATCCGGCGCATCTGCTGCTGGGCAGCCGCGGCACGCTGGCGTGGACCGGCCGCGTGCAACTGCAGTTGCTGCGAGATGCGCCAGCCGGGAGCGACCCCTCGCGATCGTCCAAAAACCATCCGGCCGCGTCGCCAGGGCCTGCTACGACGCCCGCAACAGCCGCAACCGAGGCGTCCGCGGCGATCCCGCCCGTACGCCGCCATGTGCTCGATGATCTGGACGATATGGTCAAAGGATGTTTCGATCCATTGGGCCTGTTCCCCAGTCAGGTTGTCTAACCCCGGTTTGGAGCGGATAATCCCTGGCTCGCAAACTGTCTACCCCCAGGGCACAACATCGACAATGGCTCAACCCCTCGATCCCAATCTGCGCAAGGCCGCCCTCGAATATCACGAGCAAGGTCGCCCGGGCAAAATTTCCATTGCAGCGACCAAGCAGCTCTCCAACCAGAGAGACCTCGCGCTTGCCTATTCGCCCGGCGTCGCGGCCGCGTGTGAGGCCATTGTCGACGATCCCGCCAACGCCTTCCGCTACACCGCGCGGGGCAACCTGGTCGCGGTAATTACCAACGGCACCGCCGTGCTGGGCCTGGGCGCCATCGGCCCGCTCGCTTCCAAGCCGGTCATGGAAGGCAAGGCCGTGCTGTTCAAGAAGTTTGCGGGCATCGACGTGTTCGACATCGAACTGAACGAAACCGACCCCGACAAACTGGTCGACATCATTGCCGCGCTGGAACCGACCTTCGGCGGGATCAACCTGGAAGACATCAAGGCACCCGAATGCTTCGTGGTCGAGCGCAAGGCGCGCGAACGCATGAGCATCCCGGTGTTCCACGACGACCAGCACGGCACCGCGATCACGGTGGCGGCGGCGATCATCAACGGCCTTGAAGTCGTCGGCAAGAAGATCGACGAGATCAAGCTCGTGACCTCGGGCGCCGGCGCGGCCGCGCTGGCATGTATCGACCTGCTGGTCGACATGGGCGTCAAGATCAGCAATATCTGGGTGACCGACATCGAAGGCGTCGTGTACGAAGGCCGGACCACGCTGATGGATCCGGACAAGGCACGTTTCGCGCAGCCCACCGAACACCGCAAGCTGGCCGACGTCATCAAGGACGCCGACGTGTTCCTGGGCCTGTCCGCCGGCGGCGTGCTCAAGCCGGAAATGGTGGCGACGATGTCGCCGCGCCCGATCATCATGGCGCTGGCCAACCCGACCCCGGAAATCCTGCCGGAACTGGTCAAGACCGTGCGCGACGACGCCGTGATGGCAACCGGGCGCTCGGACTATCCGAACCAGGTCAACAACGTCCTGTGCTTCCCGTACATCTTCCGTGGCGCGCTCGACGTGGGCGCCACGACGATCACGCGCGAAATGGAAATCGCATGCGTGCACGCGATCGCGGCACTGGCCCGTGAAGAGCAGAGCGAAATCGTGACCGCGGCCTATGACACGGCCGACCAGGCCTTCGGTCCGGAATACCTGATTCCCAAGCCCTTCGATCCCCGCCTGATCGTGCGTATCGCGCCGGCCGTGGCCCGCGCGGCCATGGACTCCGGCGTGGCGACGCGGCCGATCACCGACATGGAAGCCTATGTCGAGCAACTGCAGCAATTCGTCTACCACTCGGGCGCGTTCATGCGCCCCTGTACGGCGCCGCGCGCCGCACGGTGGCCAGCGGCGGCAAGGCGCGCATCGTCTACACCGAAGGCGAAGACGAACGCGTGCTGCGCGCCGTGCAGGCGGTGATCGACGACGGTCTGGCCAAGCCGATTCTGGTGGGCCGTCCGGCCGTGCTGGCCAAGCGCATCGAAAAGCTGGGCCTGCGCATGCGGCTGGGTGTCGACGTCGAAGTCACCAACACCGAATTCGACGAACGCCATCGTGAATATTCCCAGCTGTATTGGGAAATGACGAACCGCAAGGGCGTCACCAAGGAATACGCCAAGATTGAAATGCGCCGCCGGCTGACGCTGATCGGCGCGATGATGGTCCACACCGGCGACGCCGACGGCATGATCTGCGGCACCGTGGGCCCGTACTCGAACCATCTGCAGTTCGTCGATGAAGTCATTGGCCGCCGTCCCGACGCCAAGGTCTACGCCGCCATGAACTTCCTGGTGTTGCCGAACCGCACCCTGGTGCTGGTCGACACGCACGTGAACGAGAACCCGACAGCCGAGCAACTGGCCGAGATCACCATCCAGGCCGCCGAAGAAATGCAGCGTCTGGGCGTCGAACCGAAGGCGGCGCTGTTGTCGCACTCGAACTTCGGGTCCAACAATTCGGCGTCGGCGGTCAAGATGCGCCGCACGCTGGACCTGGTGCGCGAGATGGCGCCCTGGCTGGAAATCGACGGCGAAATGCACGGCGACTGCGCCCTGTCTGAAACGCTGCGCAACCGCCTGCTGCCAAACACGACGCTCAAGGGCGAAGCAAACCTGCTGGTGTGCCCGACGATCGAGTCGGCCAACATCTCTTACAACCTGCTCAAGACGACCGCCGGCAACAACGTGGCCATCGGTCCCATCCTGCTGGGTTGCAAGGCGCCGGTCAGCATCCTGACGGCCAGCGCCACGGTCCGCCGTATCATCAATATGACTGCATTGACGGTCATGGATGCCAACGCCACCCGCCAGGCCTGAGTTTCAAGCTTCGCCTGCCGGTGATGTGCCGGCGGGCGCATCGCCTGTGCACGATCCCGATACCCTCGGCCTGATCCTGACGGGCGGGGGTGCGCGCGCGGCGTATCAGGTGGGCGTGCTCAAGGCCATCGTCCAGGTCCTGCAGGAACGGCCCGGCGGGCTGACGCGCAATCCGTTTCCGGTGATCTGCGGGACGTCGGCAGGCGCGATCAATGCCAGTGCGCTGGCCTGCGGGGCGGACGACATTGCCGGAACTGTGGACCGCATGCTGCAAGTGTGGGAACACTTCCATGCCGAGCAGGTGTATCGCGCGGATGCGCTGGGCGTGATGCGAACCGGCGCTGGATGGCTGTCCATGCTGTCGTTCGGCTGGATGCTGGCGCGGCTGGGGCGGCTCAAGCCACGTTCGCTGCTCGACAACCGGCCGCTGGGCGACCTGTTGACCCGCATGCTCGACTTCCCGGCGCTGGCCGACCACCTGCGGCAGGGCGCGGTGCAGGCCTTGGCCATCTCGGCATCCAGCTACACGACCGGGCAGCACATCACCTTCTACCAGTCGGCCTACGAAATCGAACCGTGGCGGCGCACGCAGCGTCTGGCATGCCGCACCACGCTGACCGTCGACCACCTGCTGGCATCCAGCGCCATCCCCTTCGTCTTTCCGGCGCACCGCGTGCCGGTGTTCGGCCATGCCGAGTGGTGCGGCGACGGGTCGATGCGGCAACTGGCGCCGATCAGTCCAGCCATCCACCTGGGCGCGAACAAGGTGCTGGTGATCGGGGCAGGGCGGATGCACGAGCCCGCCCGGGCCGCGCCGGCGTCGAGCGCATATCCGTCAGTCGCGCAGATCGCGGGCCACGCGCTGTCCAATATCTTTCTGGACAGCCTGGCGGTGGACGTGGAACGGCTGGAGCGCATCAACCAGACCCTGACGCTGCTGCCCGCCGACCGGCGTGGCCATTCGGGCCTGCGTCCGGTCAAGGTGCTGGTGATCGCGCCGAGCCAGCGGCTGGACGACATCGCATCGCGCCACACGGCCAGCCTGCCACCGACCATCCGCGGCCTGCTGGGGGGCATCGGCGTGTCGTCGCGCACCGGCGATCCGCGAGGCGCCGCGCTTGCCTCATATCTGTTGTTCGAACCCGGCTACACCCGTGAGTTGATCGCGCTGGGGTTTGGCGATACGCTCAGTCGTCGGTCCGACGTGATCGATTTTTTCGACTAGTCCGCGGTTAGCGACGGCCTGCGCAGACGGCTGCGCGCAGCGGACGCAAGCGGGTATCGCGGGGAATCACATGCTGAAGACGTTGGGAGCGGCGCGGGGCCGCGTGGTGTGGCAGCGCTGGCTGGCGGGCCTGCTGCTTGGCCTGTTGTTCAATATCGCGCTTGGTGTGGCGGGATCCACACCCGCCGTAGCGCGTCAGACGCAGGAATTCGGTCGGCAAGACATCGCCCGGCAAGAGATTGTCCGACAGGACGTCGTTTCCCAAGACGTGATTTCGATCCGCGCCCTGCCGCCCGAAGCGCAGCGCGTGCTGGTCTTGATCCGGCAGGGCGGGCCGTTTCCGCACAGGAAAGACGGCGTGACGTTTTTTAACCGAGAGCGCCTCTTGCCGTCACAAGCGCGCGGATACTATACCGAGTACACGGTGCCGACCCCAGGCGCCCGCAACCGCGGCGCACGGCGTATCGTGGCGGGACGTGGCGCCGGCGGCAACCCGGCAACCAGCGGCGAATACTGGTACACGTCCGATCACTATTCATCGTTTCAACGTATTCAGGAGTGATCATGTCCGACACCGCGACGCCCTTGCATGCCCTGCTGAAAGATGGCGGCACGCTGTATCGCACGGCGCTGGAACCGGTGACGCTGCACCGGGCAGCGCATGACCTGAAGCTGGCCCTGTTCGACATCGACTGCACACGCGCCCGGACCAAGTCGGCGGTCTTGCGTGCGATCGCCAATGCGGTCGATTTTCCGGAGCATTTCGGCGGCAATCTGGACGCGCTGTACGACTGTCTGACCGACACGCTGCTCGACCAGAAGCGGGGCATGGTGCTCGCGCTGCGGCACCTGCACGAAAACGATCCGGGCCTGGTCCCGCACGTGGCCGGCATTGTTCAGGTCTGTGAAGACACGGTTGAATTCGCGCGCGAAAATGGCAAGGTGTTTACGTTCGTGCTCGAGACGGACGAGGGCGTGCTGGAACCTACGCCGCTGCCGCCCACGTCGTCCTACGACGGGTAAGGGCCGCCTGCCGTCAGCTCAAGGCTTGAACGATCCTTCGATCGTGTACCGCGCCCCGGGGTGCACCAGCCGCGCCACCGTAATGGGCGTGCCCTGGCTTTCCGTCCTGCGCACAATGATGAGGCACGGGTCGGCCGATTCGATGCCCAACAGTTGGGCTTCCTGCACCGTTGGGGTGCCTGCCTCGATGGAATATTGCGCTTCCCACAACGGCGCCACGGCCAGCAGGTAGTTGGTCGGCGTGGTTTTCGTGAAGTCCACCGACAGATAGTCCGGCGCGCGAGACGGGTTCACATAGCGGTCTTCGCACAGCAGTGCGACGTCGTCTTCGTAATGCACGATCAGGGTGTGGAAGACGTCGCTGCCGACCGGCAGGCCCAGCCGCTGCGCCAGGCCACCCGCCGTGACCTGTTCCTTCTGCACCAGCTGCACGTCGGCCCGATGCCGGTGGCCCCGTTCACTGATCTCGGTATGCAGATCGCGGATCGTCAGGGTGGATGACGCGCGATAGGGCTGGGCGGCAAAGGTGCCGACACCCTGCACCCGCTCCACCAAGCCTTCCGCCTGCAACTCGCGCACGGCACGGCTGACCGTCATGCGGCTGACACTGAACTGCTCGACCAGCTCGGCTTCAGACGGCATCAGGGTGCCGGGCGCCCAGCGGCCTTCCGCCAGACCGGACTTCAGGAAGTGCTTGACGTGCGCGTAGGCGGCGGTGGGACGGGCATAGTTCATGCTTTTGAGAATACTCGACTATGCCTGTCTAGCCAAGATACCGATACACGGCGGTGCGCGTGTTCCATGGACGCATTCGTCTAATGGAAAACCCCGCCGAATTTGGGTTGAGCTGACTTGTATATACAGGCATAGTCATGTTCAGCGTGTGCTGCCGAGTCAGCCACGGCCACCCTATCCGCAGGAGATCGTCCATGTCCCACTTCAAGCACACCTCGCTGGCCCTGGTGTTGGCAGCACTGGCCACCGGCGCCGCGCTGCCCGCCCACGCCGATATCAAGATCGGTTTCAACGTGCCGCTGACCGGCTTTGCCGCGGCGGACGGCAAGTCGGCGCTGGAAGGCGCCAAGCTGGCGATCGCCCAGGCCAACGCCAAGGGCGGTGTCAAGGGCGAGAAGTTGGAACTGGTGGTGTATGACGACCAGGGCGCCGCGAAAGACGCAGTGCCGGCCGCGACCAAGCTGGTCGAGCGTGACAAGGTGGTTGCCGCCGTGTCGGGTTCGTATTCCGGTTCGACCCGCGCCGCCGCATCGATCTTCCAGCGCGGCAAGGTCCCGTACGTGGTGGCCTATGCGATCCACCCGGACATCACCCGCGCAGGCGACTTCATGTTCCGCGTGTCGGCCATGGGCGAAGTGCAGGGCCGCGCTGGCGCCAAGCTGGTCAGCGAACTGGGCAAGAAGCGCGTGGCGCTGGTCAGCATCAACAACGACTTCGGTCAGGCCCTGGCCGCAGGCTTCAAGGAAGCCGCGCCCAAGTTCGACTTCAAGATCGTTGCCGAATACGACTACGGCATGCAGGACCGCCAGTTCGGCGCGCTGGTCAGCAAGCTCAAGAGCGACAACCCCGACGTGATCTATGCGTCGGGTTACTTCTTCACGGCAGGCCCGCTGGTCAGCCAGATCCGCGCCGCGGGCATCACCGCGCCGGTCATCGGCCAGGAAGGGTATGACTCCGAGAAGTTCATGGAAATCGCCGGCCCCGCGTCCGAAGGCACGCTGATCACGACGTCGCTGGACCGCGATTCGACCGCACCGGCCACCAAGGCCTTCCTGACCGAATTCCGCAAGTCCGCCAACTTTGGCGCCGACATGGTGGGCGCCTCGTCGTACACCGCCGTGCAGGTGGTGATCGACGGCCTGACCAAGACCGGCGGCAAGGGCGGCGAGGCGCTGCGCGACGCGATTGCCGCAGGCAAGTACGACACGCCGATCGGCCAGCTGTCGTTCAACGATCTGCATGAAGTGAAGAAGGACATTCAGGTCCAGATCGTGAAGGACAAGGCCTTCCATCGCCATTCGGTGATTTCGGACCCGGTCCTGCTCGCGCCGCCGACCAAGGCGGGCAACTGAGGCTGGCGGCGCCCCCGTCCGCTGTACTTTTTCATCCACGAACGGACTCTTCATGCTCCTGTTGGAACTTGCCGCCCAGGGCCTTGTGCAGGGCAGTATCTATGCCCTGGTCGCTTTGGGCCTGACTCTGGTCTACGGCCTGCTGCGTATCCTGCACGTCGCCCACGCCGCGCTGTTCACCCTGGGCGCATACGTGGGCGTGCTGGTCTGCAACGCGACCGGCATGCCGCTGCTCGGGTTTGCCGCGGCCATGCTGGCCAGTGGCGTGGCCGGGGTCGCCATGTTCCGGCTGGCCTATCAGCCGCTGCTGTCGCAACCGCCATTCGTGGCCTTGATTGCGTCGATCGGCCTGTTCGTGGCGGCCGAAGAAACCTTTCGCCTGATTTTCGGCGCGTCGGGCATGTCGTTCGTGACGCCGTTCCTGCAAGGCCAGGTGGTCCTGCCGGGCGGCCTGCAATTCAAGCAAGCCGAGCTTGCCGTGATGGTGAGCGCGGCCCTGATCATCGGCCTGCTGGGCTGGCTGCAGATGCGCACGCGCATTGGTGTGGCCTGCCAGGCCACGGTGTCGGATCCCAAGATGGCGGAGTCGTTCGGAATCCGTCTCAAGACCGTGCGTGACCTGAACTTCTTCGTGGGATCGGCACTGGCCGGTTTCGCGGGCGTATGGGTGGCGCTGCTGAACAATCTGGTGGAGCCGACCATGGGCAGCGTGCCCTCGTACAAGGCGCTGGCCATCATCGTGCTGGGCGGGCTGGGTTCCGTGCGCGGCACCTTGCTGGCGGCGCTGGTGTTGGGCGTGGTCGAAGCCTACGGCACCATCTATCTGGGCAACGTGCTGGATCGCAATGCGATCGCCTTCGCCTTCCTGATCTTCGTCCTGATGCTGCGGCCCCAAGGGCTGTTCGCGAAACGCTAAGGGAGACCGAAATGGAATATGAAATTTCGCTCCTGACCAGCATGGGCATTGCGGTCCTGTTCGCACTGTCCTTGAACATGATCACCGGCTTTTGCGGGCAGATCAGTCTGG
Organism: Pigmentiphaga litoralis; assembly: GCF_048632615.1. Classification (GTDB taxonomy): domain Bacteria; phylum Pseudomonadota; class Gammaproteobacteria; order Burkholderiales; family Burkholderiaceae_B; genus Pigmentiphaga; species Pigmentiphaga litoralis_B. The sequence continues at coordinate 1,971,424 of NZ_CP184479.1, read as the reverse complement.
GTCATGCCGCCTTCCTGGGGGTGGGCGCCTATGTGTCGGTGCTGCTGACGCAAGCGGGCGTGCCTTTCCTGGTGACGCTGCCGGCGTCCATGCTGCTGGCGGGTCTGGTGGGCGTCGTGGTCGGCTTCGCCAGCCTGCGGGTGCGGGCCGACTTCCTGGCCATCACCACCATGGGTGTCGGTTTCCTGTTCGTCGGCATCGTACGCAAGCAGGGCTGGCTGGGCGGTGAGATGGGCCTGTCGGGCTTTCCGGAATCGGGCCTGTCGCGCACGGGCTTCATGCTGCTGGTGCTGGGGCTGTGTGTGGCGGTTGCCGCGCTGAGTGTTTACGTGCGGGCGTCCTGGATGGGCCGGGTGTTCAACGGCATTGCCGAAGACGAAGACACCATGCGGGTGCTGGGCATGGACGTGCCGCGCTACAAGCTGGCGGCCTTTGCGATCGGGACCGCGCTGGCCGGCATGGCGGGCGCCCTGTATTCGCAGCACCTGCACTTCATTGGCCCCGACAGCTTTGGTTTCGTGGAGTCGATCACCGTGCTGTCGATGGTGGTGGTGGGCGGCATCGGGTCGGTGGCGGGCGTGACGGTGGCCGCTGCGCTGCTGTCGATATTGCCCGAGTGGTTCCAGTTCATTGGCGACTACAAGCTGCTGGTGTACGGCGGCCTGCTGTTCCTGATGATGCGCTTTTCGCCCGGCGGGATGGCAGCCCTGGTCCGCAGGATGCGCAACGCGATGAAGAAGGAGCCGTCATGAGCGGGACTGCAATGAACACGACGGGAACCACCGCGACGGCGAACGGGGTGATCGCTGCCACGCCTGCGGCCACAAGCCATCCCTTGCTCCGGGTTTCCAATGTGACGGTGCGCTTTGGTGGACTGACCGCCATCGACAGCGTGTCGTTCGACGTATTTGCCGGCGAACTGCTTGGGCTGATCGGGCCGAACGGCGCGGGCAAGACAACCATGCTTCGGTCGATCACCGGCGTGGTTCGGCCTACCGAAGGCGACGTGTCGCTGGAAGGGTCCAGCCTGTCGGGATTGTCCATCGACCGCCGTGTGCGCCTGGGCCTTGCGCTGTCGCAGCAGCTGGTCAAGCCGCTGCGCAACATTTCGGTGATCGACAACGTCGCACTGGCTGCGGGCGCCGCCAAGACCGTGTCGCCCCTGCGCGCCTTGCTGAACCGGTCGCAAGCCGTTGAACGCGAGCAAGCCATGGTCATGCTGGAACGGGTGGGCATCGCACGGCATGCCGACGAAAGCCCGGCCATCCAGCCACTGGGTGTGCTCAAGCGGCTGGAGATGGCGCGGGCCCTGGCCCAGTCGCCGCGCCTGCTGTTGCTGGACGAACCGCTGGCCGGTCTCAACACCAAGGAAGCGCATTCGCTGGCCGATACCATCGCCGATATCAACGCGCAGGGCGTGACCATTGTGCTGATCGAGCACAATCTGGGCGAAGTCATGCGCATCTGCAAACGCCTGGTCGTGCTGGACAACGGGCGCCGGATTGCCGAAGGCGATCCCCGCGCGGTCATGAACGATCCGGCGGTGCGCAGCGCCTATCTGGGCGGCGACACGCTGGCCGACGGTCAGGCGGGCGGGCAGGCTGCGGCATCGAGCCAACCGAGCCGACCTAGCCAATCGGGCCAACCGATCCAACCGAGCCCATCCGCACCGGCAACGACCGCCACCGTGCCAGGAGCCCCTGATGCTTGAACTTCGCAACTTGTCGTGCGGCTATGGCGTCTTCCACGCGCTGCACGACCTGACCCTGACACTCAGGCCCGGCACCATCACCGGGCTGATCGGCCCCAATGGCGCGGGCAAGTCGTCGACCCTGATGTGCATAGCCGGCCACGTGACACAGCAGGGCGGCAGTATCCTGTTCGATGGCGAGGACGTCAGCGCGCTGCCGGCAACGGAACGCGTGCGCCGCGGCATCGCGATTTCGCCTGAAGGCCGCCGTCTGTTCAAGGACTTGTCGGTCGAAGACAACCTGCGCGTGGGCGGCATGATTCATCCGGTCAAGGGCTATGCGCAGGATCGCGACCGGGTGCTGACAATGTTTCCCCGTCTGGGTGAACGCATCAAATCGCTGGCGGGCAATCTGTCGGGCGGCGAGCAGCAAATGCTGGCGATCGGGCGCGCGCTGATGGCGCGCCCGCGACTGATCATGATCGACGAGCTGTCGCTGGGCCTGATGCCGAAAGTGATCGACCTGTGCTACAGCGCCTTGCAACATTTGCGCAGCGATGGCATGACCGTGCTGCTGGTGGAGCAGAACACCGAACGCGTGCTGTCGGTGGCAGACGATGTCTGCGTGCTGGAATCCGGCCGTGCCGTATGGCAGGGCAGCGCCGCCGATGCCCGGCAGGACGACACCCTGTCAGCCGCGTATCTCGGATTGCATTGAAGCGAACCGCATTGAACCGATCCGCATTGAACCGACCGCATCACATCGACCCGCAGCACATGGCACACCTCCAGCCGCCGCATTGACCTGAAGTCTGCCTTGAACCGGGCCACACGGCATCCGACTCGATTCGCGCCCGGCCACTTCCTTATTCGTACCTGTTCCAGGAGCACCTCATGAACTCCACGACTTCAACCGAAACTTCCGTTCTGCAAGATCCCCGTGTGGACCCGACGCGCGTCATCCGCGCACCGCGTGGCACCGAGCTGACGTGCAAGAGCTGGCTGACCGAGGCCGCCTACCGCATGATCCAGAACAATCTCGACCCCGAAGTGGCCGAGAATCCGCAGAGCCTGGTGGTGTATGGCGGCATTGGCCGCGCGGCGCGCGACTGGGCGTGCTTCGACCAGATCCTGGCGTCGCTGCGCGACCTGGAAAACGACGAATCCCTGCTGATCCAGTCGGGCAAGCCGGTGGGCGTGTTCAAGACGCACCCCAACGCGCCGCGCGTGCTGATCGCCAATTCGAACCTGGTACCTAAGTGGGCGAACTGGGAACACTTCAATGAACTGGATCGCAAGGGCCTGTTCATGTACGGCCAGATGACGGCGGGCAGCTGGATCTACATCGGCAGCCAGGGCATCGTGCAAGGCACCTTCGAAACCTTTGTGGAAGCGGGCCGCCAGCACTTCAACAACGACCTGGCCGGCCGCTGGATCCTGACAGCGGGCCTGGGCGGCATGGGCGGCGCGCAGCCGCTGGCTGCGACGCTGGCCGGCGCCGTGTCGCTCAACATCGAATGTCAGCAGAGCAGTATCGACTTCCGCCTGCGCACCCGCTATGTCGACAAGCAGGCCAAGGACATCGACGATGCGATCGCGCTGATCACGCAGCACACGGCAGCCAAGGAAGCCGTGTCGATCGCGCTGCTCGGCAACGCCGCCGAAGTCCTGCCCGAACTGGTCAAGCGCGCAAAGGCGGGCCAGATCGTCCCCGATATCGTGACGGACCAGACGTCCGCCCATGACCTGATCAACGGCTATCTGCCGGCAGGCTGGTCGGTGGCCGAATGGAAGGCCGCGCAACAGGACCCATCGCAGCACGTCCGCCTGACCAAGGCCGCCGCGCAATCGTGCGCCGTGCACGTGCAGGCCATGCTGGACTTCCAGGCGCTGGGCGTGCCTACCGTTGACTACGGCAACAATATCCGCCAGGTCGCGTTCGACGAGGGCGTGACCAACGCCTTCGACTTTCCTGGCTTTGTGCCGGCCTATATTCGCCCCATGTTCTGCGAAGGCAAGGGTCCGTTCCGCTGGGTGGCGCTGTCGGGCGATCCGGAAGACATCTACAAAACGGATGCCAAAATCAAGGAACTGTTCCCCGAGAACAAGCACACGCATCGCTGGCTGGACATGGCGCGGGAACGGATTGCGTTCCAGGGCCTGCCCGCGCGCATCTGCTGGCTGGGCCTGGGCGAACGCCACCTTGCCGGGCTGGCTTTCAACGAAATGGTCAGGAACGGCGAATTGAAGGCGCCGATCGTGATCGGCCGCGACCACCTGGACACCGGGTCGGTCGCCAGCCCGAACCGCGAAACCGAATCCATGAAGGACGGCACCGATGCCGTGTCGGACTGGCCGCTGCTCAACGCCTTGTTGAACACCGCCGGCGGCGCGACCTGGGTCAGCCTGCATCATGGCGGCGGCGTGGGCATGGGTTACTCGCAACACTCGGGCATGGTGATCGTGGCCGATGGATCCGATGAAGCGGCCAAGCGCCTGGCGCGCGTGCTGGTCAACGACAGCGGTTCGGGCGTGATGCGCCATGCCGATGCCGGCTATCAGCAGGCCATCGACACGGCCCGGAAGCAGAAGCTGAACCTGCCGATGATCAAGTGAATGGCGGCGACTGAAACCTGCGTGGCGGTGGCCACCCGATCATCCATGGCGGCGACTGCCCGAGCGTCCATGGGGGCGGCCACGGAAGCATCCATGGCGGCGACTACCGGATCATCGACGGCGGCGACCCCCGCACCTGCATGGCGGTGGCGCCATGACGGTGCAGCGCTTCGCCGTTGAACATCTGCTGTCCATGCCCTGGAAGAACGGGGGCGGGTCCACGCGCGAAATCGTGTGCCAGCCGCCGGGCGCGGGCATGGATGCGTTCGACTGGCGCGTCAGTATCGCGACCATCGACCGGCCAGGTCCGTTTTCGGCGTTTCCAGGCGTCGCGCGCACCATCATGCTGCTGGAAGGCTGCGGCGTGCGGCTGCGGTCGGCGCAGGCCGCGATCGACCACAGGCTGGACACCCCGCTGGCGCCTTTTGATTTCGACGGCGGCACGGCGCTGGACTGCGATCTGCTGGGCGGCACGTCCACTGACTTCAACGTCATGGTGCGCGCGGACCGGCTGGCGTCGCAGTGCCGCGTGCTGCGTGCGGCGCATACCCTGGCGCCCGCGCCGCATGGCCTGTTGCTGGCGGTTGCCGGCGAATGGACGGCGGAAAGCGACGACGCGTCGCGCCCCTTGAAAGCCGGGGAGGGCGTATGGTGGGCGGATACGCCGTTTGGCGCGCGCCTGACGCCGCGGGGTGATGACGCCGCCATGATCGCGGTGCGCATCGAACCGCGACAGGCAATGCCGCGGTAGAACAGCAAAAGGACGTGAGCATGATCAAGAATGCAATGGGTGGAACAGGCGAGCAGGGCGGCTCAAGTTCGGGCGACTCGTTGAAGGATGCAACGATGACGGACGCAACGATCACCCCTGCACCGTCACAGAGCCCCGCTTCCGCCGACGGCGTCTGGACCCGGCTGCGCGTGGCAGCCGGCACGGACACGTCGGACGCCGTCATCGTTGTCCAGGACGGCATGATTGCGTGGATGGGCTCACCGGCCAATCTGCCTGGTGATTACGCCATGCTGCCCCGTCACGATGGGCATGGCGCGCTGGTCACGCCGGGCCTGGTCGACTGCCACACCCATCTGGTCTATGGCGGCCAGCGCGCGAATGAATTTGCGATGCGGCTGGCCGGCGCCAGCTACGAAGACATTGCCAAGGCGGGCGGTGGCATCGTGTCGTCCGTCAAAGCCACGCGGGAAGCGTCTGAAGACGAACTGTTTGCCAGCGCCTCGCACCGCCTGCAATCCTTGCTGGCCGAGGGCGTCTGCGCCATTGAAGTCAAATCGGGCTACGGCCTGTCGCTGGAACACGAACGCAAGCAATTGCGGGTGGCGCGCCGGCTTGCGGACGCCCACCACGTGACGGTGCGCACGACCTTTCTGGGCGCGCACGCCTTGCCGCCGGAATACGCCGGCCGCAGCGGCGACTATATCGATGCGGTGTGCAACGACATGCTGCCCGCCCTGGCCGCCGAAGGACTGGTCGATGCGGTGGATGTGTTCTGCGAGCGCATCGCGTTTTCCCTTGAAGAAACCGAGCAGGTCTTCAAGGCGGCGCAGGCCCTGGGCTTGCCGGTCAAGCTGCATGCCGAACAACTGTCGGACATGGGCGGCACCGCCTTGGCCGCAAAATACGGCGCGCTGTCGTGCGACCACATCGAGCACCTGTCCCAGGCCGGCATCGACGCCATGAAGGCTTCGGGCACGGTTGCGGTGTTGCTGCCCGGCGCGTACTACACCTTGCGCGACACCCATCTGCCGCCCATCGATGCCTTGCGCAAGGCAGGCGTCCCAATGGCCGTGGCCACCGATCACAACCCCGGCACGTCGCCCGCCTTGAGCCTGCTGCTGATGGTCAACATGGCCTGCACGCTGTTCCGGCTGACCGTGCCCGAGGCGCTGGCCGGCGTGACCCGCCATGCCGCGCGCGCGCTGGGTCTGCAGGATACGCATGGCGAACTGCGGGTCGGCGTCCCCGCCAACTTCGTGCTGTGGGACGTGCGCGACCCGGCCGAACTGGCCTACTGGTTTGGCCAGCGTCCAGTGCGGACCGTGGTGCGCCAGGGGCGCATTGCCGTGACGGCGCCGAGGCCGCCCGCTACATCGGGCGGCGTCACCGCAACGGCAGCCACCGGTTCTTCGACCCCTGCAGCATCGTCCACGGGTACCCCTCTATGACCGTCATCGTCCCCCACCGCCAACTGTTCGCCACGGACGCCTTGCTGCCGTCTGGTTGGGCCAAGGACGTGGTCCTGTCCTGGGACGAACAGGGCGCATTGACCCACGTCGATGCCAACACCCTGGCCCCCGCCAACGTTGCGCGCGCCGCCGGACCGGTCATTCCCGGGATGCCCAACCTGCATTCGCATGCGTTCCAGCGCGCGTTTGCGGGCCTGACCGAGCATCGCGGCCAGGCGCAGGACAGTTTCTGGAGCTGGCGCACCCTGATGTACCGGTTTGCCTCGCGCCTGGGCCCGGAACAGATGGAAGCCATCGCAACCTGGCTGTATGCCGAGATGCTGGAAGCGGGCTACACGTCCGTCTGCGAATTCCAGTACGTGCACCACGCTGCCGATGGCAAGCCCTATGCCGATGATGCGGAGCTGAGCCTGGCGCTGCTGCGGGCCGCCAACAGAACCGGCATCGGCTTGACCCTGCTGCCCGTGCTGTACCAGACCAGCGGCTTTGGCGCCAAGCCGCCGGCCGAAGGCCAACGCCGCTTCATCCGGTCCACCGACTCGATGCTTGCGCTGCTGGAAGGACTCAAGCCTCGGTGCGATGCGCAGGGTGCGCGCCTGGGCCTGGCGCCCCATTCGCTGCGCGCCGTGCCGCCCGACAGCCTGCGCGATGCCATTGCGGGCCTGGACCGCATCGACCCGACCTCGCCCTTGCATATCCACATTGCCGAACAGACGCAGGAAGTCGACGATTGCGTGGCCTGGAGCGGCCAGCGCCCGGTGGCCTGGCTGCTGGACCACCTGCCCGTGGACGGGCGCTGGTGCCTGGTGCATGCCACGCACATGGACCACGACGAATACGATCGCGGTGCGCGCAGCGGTGCGGTGGCCGGCCTGTGCCCGACCACCGAAGCCAATCTGGGCGATGGCATCTTCGACTTTTCCCGATGGCGCGACCACGGCGGCGTGTGGGGCGTGGGGTCCGACAGCCATGCCTGCGTCAATGCCGCCGAAGAGCTGATTCTGCTCGAATACGGCCAGCGGCTGTCCACCCGTCAACGCAACGTGGGCGCCGAATCCGCCCACCGCCATGTCGCGACGGCCTTGACCCTGGGCGCGGTGCAGGGCGGCGCGCAGGCGTCGGGCCGGGCCATTGCCGGATTGGCGATCGGCCAGCAGGCGGACTTTGTCGTGCTGGACAGCGCCCACCTTGCGCTGCAAGGCCTAGCGCCAGAGGATATGCTGTCGGCCCATGTGTTTGCCAGCCATCGCACCTCCGCCATTGCCGAGGTCTGGCGGGCCGGCCAGGCGCGCGTGACCGCCGGCCGGCATTCCTTGCACGACACGGCTGCGCGGGCGTTCATTGCCGCGCGCGCCCAGCTTCTTCAGGACCAATGATCATGACGTTCACCACCACTGAACCCGCTTTCCGTTTCCGCCAGGGCACCCGCCCGCTGCTGTTGTCGATGCCGCATGTCGGCACCTACGTGCCGCCGGACCTGGCCCAGCGCCTGACCGACGAATCGCGTCAGGTACCGGACACCGACTGGCATCTGGAACGGCTGTATGACTTCGCCGACGCCCTTGGCGCCTCGGTGCTGGTCGCCACCCATTCGCGGTATGTGATCGACCTGAACCGTCCGCCCGATGGCGCCAGCCTGTATCCTGGACAGAGCGTGACGGGTCTGTGCCCGGTCGACAATTTCGACGACCGCGGCATTTATCTGGACCCCAGCGACACGCCCGACGATGCCGAAGTGGCCGCGCGCCGCGACGCCATCTGGTATCCGTACCACGCCAAACTGGCCGAAGAACTCGCCCGCATGAAGGCCGAGCACGGCACGGTCGCACTGTGGGATTGCCATTCGATCCGGTCGGTGCTGCCGCGCTTTTTGAAGGCAAGCTGCCCGACCTGAACCTGGGCACCGGCAAGGGATCGAGCTGCGACGCCGAGCTGGCCGAGTCGGTCTATGGCATTGCGCAGCAGGCGCCAGGGCTCACGGCCATCCTGAATGGCCGCTTCACCGGCGGCTACATCACGCGCCAGTACGGCCAGCCCGCGGACGGCGTGCAGGCCATCCAGCTGGAAATGACGCAGTCGAGCTACATGCAGGAAGCGCTGCCGTTCGACTACTTGCCCGACGTGGCCAGCAAGGTCCAGCCCACGCTGCGCCGGATGCTGGAAACCGTGCTCGATTACGTCGAGCGCGCCAAGACACGCTGAGGCCATCGTTGGAAGCGGGCCGCGGCCCGAACAGGCGGCCTGCGGCAATCGGTCTGCGGCAGGCGATCCGCCTCGCGCGCATGCCCTGCCCGTGGCCTACCGCGGCGGAGCCTCGCGCAGCGCCCCGTCTTCCTCCAGGTACAGCCCGCGCGTGGCCAGCTTGGCCTTGTGCTTGGCCAGCGCGGCAGCCGACGCGACCTGCTCGGGTTGTGTGTACTGCCCGCCACGTACCCGCACCGCGCCAATCGACAGCGTGGTAAAGCCAAAGAAGCGCATCATGCCGTCGCGGTCTTCCGCTTCGATGCCGCCGCGCGCCAGGGCCTCGGCATCGAACAGCGAACGTGCCTTGCCGTTGAAATCATCGATGATGCCGGCGCAGCGCGTAGCCCAGTCCTGGCTTTGGAACACCACCACGAAGTCATCGCCACCCACGTGGCCGACAAAATCGCGGCGCGCGTCGCAGTGCGCCACGAACACGCTGGCCACCAGCCGGATCATTTCATCGCCCTGCCAGTAGCCGTAGTGGTCGTTGAAAGGCTTGAAGTGATTGAGGTCGCCGTAGCAGGCGACAAAGTCGTTGCCACTCGCAAGCAATCGCGCAATGTGCTGGCTGATCGGAATGTTGCCGGGCAGGAAGGTCAGCGGGTTGGCATGGCGCGCGGCTTCGATGCGGATCTCGGTCACGGCGCGCACCAGCTGTTCGCCGGTGCTGACGCCCAGGTACTTCCCGCCTTCGGTAATGATGAAGCCTTCGGTCAGGTAGCGCTGGTCTTCCGACGTCAGCACCTGCGTCAGCGTGTCGATGCCGGTATACCGATCCAGTGTCAGCGGCGACATGTGGGCGAACAGCGTGCATGGCTTGCGGCCGTACAGCTCCTTGAAATACGGCTTGGCGTACTGGTCGAAGAACCGTTCGCGATTGAGCATGCCGACCGGTGCGCCGTCTTCCACGATGGCGATCGATTGCAGCGATTCGTCGGCCTGGAACATGACCGCCACGGTCTGGTGCGACGTGTCGGGCGACACGGCCGGCGCGCGCATCAGCATGCGTTCGACCCGAAAGTCCGAATGCACCGCCCGGCCCACTTCCGGCAGCACCGCGATCTCGGTGCTGTCCAGTTCGCGGCGGGCGTCGGCGTCGATCGCGCGCACCCCGAGCGGCGCGGGCCGCCCAAAGAAATAGCCCTGGCCATAGGCCACGCCCAGGTCGCGGATCACCCGCAGTTCCACGTCGGTCTCGATGCCTTCGACGATCACCGTCGTGCCCAGGCTGGCCGCCAGGCGGAGCAAGGCGTCCAGCATCTGCACCTTTTCGCCGTGGTCGCCAATGTCGCGCGCAAAGAATTTGTCGATCTTGACGATGTTGGGTTTGACCTCCGTCCACAGCCGCAAGCTGGAACAGCCATCGCCAAAATCATCCAGCGCGATCTGCACCCCGCACGCCCGCAGGCGAGCCACCGCAGCCAGCAGGGCAGGCATGTCGGCCACGCGATCGTGCTCGGTCAGCTCGAACACCAGCGATTCCGGCGACACCCGGATGCCCCGCAGCACCCGCAGCAGGTCGGGCACATCGTGCCGCGCGAGGGCTTCCACCAGCGCCGCGCCGCTGATGTTCACGAACAGCTTGCCTTTCATGGCCTGCCGCGACCAGGCCAGGATGCCGGCCCGCACACAGGCGATCTCCAGTTCGATCAGCAGGCCTTCCGCCCGCGCGGCCGCGAACATGGCGTCGGGCATCTGCAGCGGCGTGCCCGCCGGGCCGCGGATCAGAGCTTCATGGGCGGTGACGGCGCCGTCGGCCAGGCGCACGATGGGCTGGAACACCGGATGCAGGGCGTTATCTGCCAGCACGCGCGCCAGCGTCCAGGGCACATCCTCCACCGACTGCCAGTTCCCGGCAGGGGTCGCTCGAAGAGCAGTCATGGGTGCACGGCGGCGGGACGCGGGAGTGAAAGGTGCGGCAGTATCCGTCCGCAATGTGAAGGGCGCGTGACGGCCGCGCGGTGTGGCGCCCGCGGAACAGTCTCGTGGTTACACCCAGCCCAGCGCCGCGCTCAACGCCGACACGATGGCAATCCCGGCGGTTTCGGTCCGCAGCACGCGGTCGCCGAAACGCACGGGCAGCACGCCGTGGCGGGCGGCCAGGGCCATTTCTTCGGGTGACCATCCTCCTTCCGGACCAATCAGGAGTTCTAGGCCATTTGCCAGGTCGCCGGGGCGCTGGGTCGCGAGTATCGTGAGGCGGTTCTTGGCGTCGGGGTCGCAGATCAGGCGCAGCGGAGCGGAAGACGAGGCAGGAGAAGCGTTGCCGGGCGGATCGCCGGCGGCACCCACCGAGGCGCCAGCGGCAGCCGATGCAAAGTACTGCTCGGCCGTCAACGGCGCGAACACTCGCGGCACGCGGTTGCGGCCGGATTGTTCGCAGGCCGCCATGGCGATGCGGCGCCAGTGCACCAGCCGCTTGTCGAGCCGGTCGCCCGACAGGCGCAGCACCGACCGGGTCGCCGCGATAGGCTGAATGGCGTGGGCGCCGACTTCGACCGCCTTTTCGATCACCCAGTCCATCTTGTCGCCCGAGGCGATGCCCTGGACGAGGGTGATGCGGCCCGGCAGTTCGGCTTCGCGCGGGTCGTGATCCCCGAGCGCCGCCCAGCCGCCCTTGCCTTCGGCTTCCAGCCGCGCCGGGACCTGTCCCCCTGTCCATTGAACAGGATGACGTCTTCGCCGTCGCGCAGGCGCAGCACCCGGAACGCGTGGTGCGCGATGTCGGCGGGAAGCGGGACGCGGGTATGTGCAGCAAGCGGAAGATCAACGAAAAAACGTGGGAGAGACATGCTGGGCGGGGGTCGATGTAACAGATCAGTAACGGTCCGCAAGGCGCGATCGGTGCGAAGCTGACACGAATGTTAAACTCTAAAGCTTTGTAGCTGCGGGGTTTCCCGCCGGATAGAGCGCCTTTATGAGCAAGCAAGCTGCCCCTCATTCATCGATGGCCAACGCGATTCGCGCGCTGGCGATGGATGCCGTTCAACAGGCCAATTCGGGCCACCCCGGCGCGCCCATGGGCATGGCCGAGATCGCTCAGGCGCTGTGGAACAGGCACCTGCGCCACAATCCCGCCAATCCGGCGTGGGCGGACCGCGACCGCTTCGTGCTGTCGAACGGGCACGGCTCGATGCTCATTTATGCCTTGCTGCACCTGACCGGCTACGACCTGCCGATCAACGAGCTGCGCAATTTCCGGCAAATGCATTCCCGCACGCCCGGCCACCCCGAAGTCGGCATCACCCCCGGGGTCGAAACCACGACCGGTCCGCTGGGCCAGGGCGTTTCCAACGCCGTGGGCATGGCGCTGGCCGAAGCGCTGCTGGCCAACGAATTCAACCGCCCGGGCCTGCCCATCGTCGATCACTTCACGTACGCATTCGTGGGTGACGGTTGCCTGATGGAAGGCGTGTCGCACGAAGTGGCGTCGCTGGCAGGTACGCTCAAGCTGTCCAAGCTGGTGGTGCTGTATGACGCAAACGGCATCTCGATCGACGGGCATATCGAACCCTGGTTCGGCGACGACACCGCCAAACGTTTCGAAGCCTATGGCTGGAACGTGATCCGCGATGTCGACGGCCACGATGTGGACGCTGTCGACGCGGCCATTGCAGGCGCCAGGACGCAAGCCACGACCGCGAATGGCAAGCCCACCCTGATCGTCTGCAAGACGGTGATCGGCAAGGGCGCCCCGACCATGGCCGGCACGCACAACGTGCACGGCGCGCCGCTGGGCGACAAGGAAATTTCGGCCACGCGCACCGCGATCGACTGGCCGCATGCGCCGTTCGAGATTCCAGCCGACGTCTACGCCGCCTGGGACGCCAAGGAAGCCGGGCAGGCCGCCGAGTCGACCTGGAACAAGTGCTTTGCCGAGTACCGCACGCAATTCCCCGAGCTGGCCGCCGAGTTCGAGCGCCGCATGAAGGGTGACCTGCCTGCGGATTTTTCGGACACCCTGGCGCGCATCGTGGCCCAGACGGCCGACAAGCAGGAAACGCTGGCCAGCCGCAAGGCGTCGCAGCAGACGATCACGGCGCTGGTCGACGTCTTGCCGGAAATGCTGGGCGGATCGGCCGACCTGACCGGGTCGAACTTCACGGACTGGAAGGGCGTGGCGGCGGTGCGGCCAGGCGAGCAGGGCATCCAGTTCGGCCGCCACATCAACTACGGCGTCCGCGAATTCGGCATGAGCGCGATCATGAACGGGATCGCGCTGCACGGCGGCTACCTGCCGTTCGGCGGCACCTTCCTGACCTTTGCCGACTATTCGCGCAATGCGCTGCGGATGGCGGCGCTGATGAAACAGCGCGTGGTGTTCGTGTTCACGCACGATTCGATCGGCCTGGGCGAAGATGGCCCGACCCATCAATCGGTCGAGCACGCCGCCAGCCTGCGCCTGATCCCGAACCTGTCGGTATGGCGTCCGTGCGATACGACGGAAACGGCGGTGGCGTGGGGCGCGGCGGTCGAGCGTCCGGCCAGCATCGGCATGCAGGTGCGTGCCGGCGGCCCGACGGCGCTGCTCCTGTCGCGTCAGAACCTGCCGTTCGTCGAACGCGACCAGGACACCATCGAAGCCGTGGCGCGCGGCGGCTATGTGCTGCGTGACGCGCTGGGCGCGGCCGCGGTGATCATCGCGACCGGTTCCGAAGTGGGCCTGGCGCTGGCCGCGCAGGAAGCGCTGGCCGCCGAAGGCGTGCTGGTGCGCGTCGTGTCGATGCCGAGCACCGACGTGTTCGACCGGCAGGATGCCGAATGGCGCGAGAAGGTCCTGCCGAAGGGGCTGCCGCGCGTCGCGGTCGAAGCCGGCGTGACCGATTTCTGGCGCAAGTACGTGGGCCTGGAAGGCGAAGTGGTCGGCATCGACACCTTCGGTGAATCCGCCCCGGCAGGTGTCCTGTTCAAGCATTTCGGCTTCACCGCGGAACGTGTCGCGGCTGCGGTCAAGAAAGTGATTGGCTGAGAGTTGACGACTAGTACCCGAATATTCACATCACTACCTCGAGGAAACACACCATGACCATCCGTGTCGCGATCAATGGCTACGGCCGCATCGGCCGCAACGTCCTTCGTGCCCACTACGAAGGCGGCAAGAAGCATGACATCGAAATCGTTGCGATCAACGACCTGGGCGATCCCAAGACCAACGCCCACCTGACGCAGTACGACACGGCCCATGGCAAGTTCCCGGGCACGGTCACCGTCGACGGCGACTACATGGTCGTGAACGGCGACAAGATCCGCGTGCTGGCCAACCGCAACCCGGCCGAACTGCCGTGGGGCGAGCTGAACGTCGACGTCGTGATGGAATGCACGGGCTTCTTCACCACGAAGGAAAAGGCCAGCGCGCACATCAAGGGCGGCGCCAAGAAAGTCATCATCTCGGCCCCGGGCGGCAAGGATGTCGACGCAACGATCGTCTACGGCGTGAACCACAACGTCTTGAAGTCGACCGACACCGTCATTTCCAACGCATCGTGCACGACCAACTGCCTGGCGCCGCTGGTGCAGCCGCTGCACGCCAAGCTGGGCCTGGTGTCGGGCCTGATGACCACGATCCACTCGTACACCAACGACCAGGTCCTGACCGACGTCTATCACGAAGACCTGCGCCGCGCCCGTTCGGCCACCCACAGCATGATCCCGACCAAGACGGGCGCTGCCGCCGCCGTGGGCCTGGTGATGCCGGAACTGAACGGCAAGCTGGACGGCTTCGCCATCCGCGTCCCGACCATCAACGTGTCGCTGGTCGACCTGTCGTTCGTGGCCTCGCGCGACACGACCGTTGAAGAAGTCAACGCCATCATGAAGGAAGCCGCCGAAGGCGAACTGAAGGGCATCCTGGACTACAACACCGCGCCCCTGGTGTCGGTCGACTTCAACCACAACCCGGCCTCCAGCAGCTTCGACGCCACGCTGACCAAGGTCATCGGCAACCTGGTGAAGGTGTCGTCGTGGTATGACAACGAGTGGGGCTTCAGCAACCGCATGCTGGACACCACCATCGCCCTGACGTCGGCGAAGTAATCATGAGCAAGGTCCTCACGCTGTCGGGTCTGGCGTCGGAAGGCAAGCTGAAGGGCAAGCGCGTGTTCATTCGCGCCGACCTGAACGTGCCTCTTGGCGACCAGGGCCAGATCACGGAAGACACGCGCATCCGCGCGTCGGTGCCCGGCATCCGCCTGGCGCTGGACGCGGGCGCCGCCGTCATGGTGACCTCGCACCTTGGTCGTCCGACCGAAGGCACGCTGACCCCGGCGGATTCGCTGGGGGTGGTGGGCGAGCGCCTGTCCGAACTGCTGGGCAAGCCGGTCCGCCTGGCGACCGACTGGGTCGACGGCGTGGACGTCGCCCCGGGCGAAGTGGTTCTGCTCGAGAACTGCCGCGTCAACAAGGGTGAAAAGAAGAATGACGAAGCGCTGTCCAAGAAGCTGGCCGCGCTGTGCGACGTGTACGTGAACGATGCCTTCGGCACCGCCCACCGTGCCGAAGCCACCACCCACGGCATTGCCAAGTATGCCGCCGTGGCGTGCGCCGGTCCGCTGCTCGAAGCCGAACTGGACGCCCTGGGCCGTGCGCTGCTGGCGCCCAAGCGTCCTCTGGTCGCCATCGTGGCCGGTTCCAAGGTCTCGTCCAAGCTGACGATCCTGCGTGCGCTGGCCGACAAGGTCGACGCGCTGATCGTAGGCGGTGGCATCGCCAACACGTTCATGCTGGCCAAGGGCCTGCCGATCGGCAAGTCGCTGGCCGAGCCCGACCTGGTGGAAGAAGCCCGCGCGATCATCGACCTGATGCAGTCGCGTGGCGCTGCCGTGCCGATCCCGACCGACGTCGTCTGCGCCAAGAAGTTTGCCGCCGACGCGCCTGCCGAGACCAAGGCGGCTGCCGACGTGGCCGACGACGACATGATCCTGGACATCGGCCCGCAAACGGCCGCGGTCCTGGCGGATTCGCTCAAGGCGGCCGGCACCATCGTCTGGAACGGTCCGGTCGGCGTGTTCGAGTTCGACGCGTTCGAAAACGGCACGAAGACGCTGGCCCAGGCCATCGCCGCCTCGCCTGCCTTTTCGATCGCCGGGGGCGGCGACACGCTGGCTGCGATCGCCAAGTACGGCATTGCGGACCAGGTGGGATACATCTCGACCGGTGGCGGCGCTTTCCTGGAATTCCTGGAAGGCAAGACGCTCCCGGCCGTGGCGATCCTGCAGGAACGCGCCGCCTGAGCGGGGTGATCCAAGCAAAGATCCGCGTGCGCCAGACATCGTCTGGACTGCGGCGTTTGACGTAGTACCCGGGGCTTCGAGACGGCGTAAAGTGGTAGGCCGTTTCGGAGCCCTCTTTCGTAAATCGCTACCGAACGCAAAAACCCTGGCTACCGCCCGGGTTGTCGCGTATCTAGTTCGGGCGAGCGGCGATACGTCTGCGGAATATCGCCCACAGAATGCTTTACGGTCAGGCCCAGACGCCTGATCGCGACAACGATTTCGTGTTTTCGATCTGCTCAGGCATCACTCTCCAGGAGTTTCAAAAATGGCCCTAGTTTCCATGCGTCAACTGCTCGATCACGCGGCAGAAAACGGTTACGGCATTCCCGCCTTCAACGTGAACAACCTGGAACAGGTCCAGGCCATCATGGAAGCGGCGAACGAAACCGACAGCCCGGTCATCATGCAAGCCTCGGCAGGCGCCCGCAAGTACGCCGGCGAAGGCTTCCTGAAGGCCCTGATCGCCGCGGCAGTCGACACCTACCCGCACATTCCGGTGGTGATGCACCAGGACCACGGCCAGTC
Source organism: Pigmentiphaga litoralis (assembly GCF_048632615.1). Classification (GTDB taxonomy): domain Bacteria; phylum Pseudomonadota; class Gammaproteobacteria; order Burkholderiales; family Burkholderiaceae_B; genus Pigmentiphaga; species Pigmentiphaga litoralis_B. Next base: position 1,954,876 of record NZ_CP184479.1, on the reverse strand, counting down.
GCCCAAAGTGTGTGAAGGCGCCATCAACATGGGCTTTTCCAGCGTGATGATGGACGGCTCGCTCAAGGAAGACGGCAAGACCATCGCCGATTACGACTACAACCTTGACGTGACCAAGCGCGTCGTGGAAATGGCCCATGCCCGCGGCATTACCGTGGAAGGCGAACTGGGTTCGCTGGGCTCGCTCGAAACCATGATGGGCGACAAGGAAGACGGCCACGGCTTCGAAGGCACCCTGACCCGCGAACAGCTGCTGACCGACCCGGAACAAGCCGCCGACTTCGCCAAGCGCACCCAGATCGACGCGCTGGCGATCGCCATCGGCACCAGCCACGGCGCGTACAAGTTCTCGCGCAAGCCCACGGGCGACATCCTGGCGATCGACCGCATCAAGGAAATCCATCGCCGCCTGCCCAGCACCCACCTGGTCATGCACGGCAGCTCCAGTGTTCCGCAGGACCAGCTCGCGATCATCCGCGAGTTCGGCGGCAACATGAAGGAAACGTATGGCGTGCCGGTCGAAGAGATCCAGGAAGCCATCAAGCACGGCGTGCGCAAGATCAACATCGACACCGACATCCGTCTGGCCATGACCGCCGCGATCCGGAAGTTCTTTGCCGAGAACCCCGAAAAGTTCGACCCGCGCGAATACCTGAAGCCTGCTCGCGAAGCCGCCAAGATGATCTGCCTGCAGCGCTACCAGGAATTCGGCACCGCCGGCAACGCCAGCAAGATCAAGGCTGTGCCGCTGTCGGAAATCGCAACCCTGTACGCAACGGGTAAACTCCAGCAAGTCGTCGCGTAAGCGGCATCCATTCCGAACTTCAGGCAGATCCATGTCCGCACCGCTTTATCAGTCCACCATTCAATCCCTGCCGTTGCTTGCACGCGGCAAAGTGCGCGACATGTACGCGGTTGGCGACGACAAGTTGCTGATCGTGACGACCGACCGCCTGTCCGCGTTCGACGTCATCCTGGATGACCCGATCCCAGGCAAGGGCGAAGTGCTGAACTCGCTGACGGACTTCTGGTTCGACCGCCTCGGGACCATCATCCCCAACCACCTGACCGGCATCGCGCCCGAAACGGTGGTGACGGAACTGGAGCGCGAGCAGGTCACGGGCCGGGCCGTGGTGGTGAAGCGCCTCAAGCCGGTGCTGGTGGAAGCCGTGGTGCGGGGCTACCTGATCGGTTCGGGATGGAATGATTACCAGGCAACCGGTTCGGTCTGCGGCATCAAGCTGCCGGCCGGCCTGCAGCAAGCCGAAAAGCTGCCGTCGCCGATCTTTACGCCGGCGGCCAAGGCCGAACTGGGGTCGCACGATGAAAACGTCGATTTCGAGCACGTCGTGCGCGAAGTCGGCCCGCAACTGGCCGAGCAGATCCGTGAAGTGTCCTTGCGGATCTACCAGGTCGCGGCGGACTACGCCGCCCAGCGCGGCATCATCATTGCCGACACCAAGTTCGAGTTCGGCCTGGACGAAAACAACCAGCTGCACCTGATGGACGAAGTGCTGACCCCGGACTCGTCGCGTTTCTGGCCTGCCGATTCGTATGCGCCGGGCATGAGCCCGCCGTCGTTCGACAAGCAGTTCGTGCGCGACTGGCTCGAGACGCAGGACTGGGGCAAGACCGCCCCCGCCCCGCGCCTGCCGGCCGATGTGCTGCAAAAGACGTCGGACAAGTACAAGGAAGCCCGTGCGAGGTTGGTGGCTTGAAACGACGAATAAAACGGCTGATCGCGTGGATGGTGAGTCTGTAGCCCGCGGCGATCGGCAAACGAGATGTCAGCAGGATGTGAAAACGCCGGTTCATCATGAACCGGCGTTTTTTTGGGGCGGCGGCAGGGCAGGGCATGTCCACCGGCGCACCGTGTTCGCGGAAGCGCATGGATCTGCGCCTTGTCCCAGGGCCCGGTCCGTCGAACCGGGCCGGGTCCGTTGAGGCAGGCCCGGTCCGTTGGGCCTGGGCTAGTCCGTCGAGCCAGGCCTGATCCGTCGAGCCTCGCCTGCTCCGTCGGGTCCTGCCTGGCCACCCGGCCGTCTGCGTTCAGTTTTTCATTTCTTCGGCCAGCGTCTTCATCAGGTCCGCCGCAGCCATTTCCCGGGCCAGCGGGGCGCCTTGCCCGGCCCATTGCGCCGCGAACTCGTGGTTGTCCTGCTTGCCCGCCGCGGCATTGATCTGCTTGGCCGCATCGTAGGCCAGCGGATAGTCGGCCGGGGAGGGCTGCCGGCGGCTTCACCGAACTCGATGTAGCGATTGACCATGCCGCGCGCCGGCCGGCCCGACAGCACCGATGTCAGGCGCGTGGAATAGGCCCGGTCGCCGCTCAGGTTGGCGCGGTAGGCGGCATTGGCCGCCGATTCCGGGCACAGCACGAAGGCGGTGCCCAGCTGCGCCGCGGCCGCGCCCAGGTCCAGCGCCGCCTTGATGCCGCGGCCGTCCATGATGCCGCCCGCCGCCACCACGGGCAGACGGGTTTCCCGCAGTATCAGGCGCACCAGCACCCAGGTGGGCAGGGCTTCGTCGACGGCAGACGGGTTGAACATGCCACGGTGGCCGCCGGCCTCGATGCCTTGCGCCACGATGGCGTCGACGCCGGCCTGTTCGATCCGCCAAGCCTCATCCAGGTTCGTGGCGGTGGCCATGGTCACGATGCCGGCCTTGCGCAGGGCCTGGATCTGATCCGCTGAAGGCAAGCCGAAGTGAAAGCTGACTACGGCCGGACGGGCGGCGATCAGCATGTCGAACGCCGCGTCGTCGCCCAGGAAGCTTGGGTAGATTTCGTTCAGCTGGTCGGGCGCGGGAATGCCCGCCTCGGCAAACAGCGGCGCCAGGTGCGACAGCCAGGCAGCTTCGCGTTGGGCGTCGCGCTGCGCCGGCGCATGGCAGAACACATTGACGTTGAACGGGCGTTTGGTCAGCGCGCGCGTGGCCTTGATGGCCTCGCGCGCCTGTTCCACCGTGCTGGCGCCGATGCCCAGCGAGCCCATCCCGCCCGCGTTGGACACGGCGGCGGCCAGCTGCGGTGTCGACACCCCGGCCATGGGCGCCTGGATGATGGGAAGGGACAGGCCCAGGCGGGCCAGGAAAGGACGGGAAGCGGACACGGTAAGCTCCTGGCAGCCGGTGTAAGGGGCGGCAGAGGGTGGGGGGCAAAGGGCAAACTGCGGGGCAAGCAGCAAGCAGCAAGCGGCAAGCGGCAAGCGGCAAAGCGGAAAGCGGAAAGCGGAAAGCGGCAAGCGGCAAATAGCAAAGGGCAAGCCGAAAGCGGCAAAGAGCAAAGGGCAAGCCGAAAGCGGCAAAGGCAAGCGGCAAGCAGCAAGGGGCAGACCGCAGGCCGCAAACCGCAAACCGCAAACCGCAAACCGCAAACCGCAAACCGCAAACCGCAAACCGCAAACCGCAGAGACCCGACGGTAAAGGGCAGCGGCGCGTTGCCGCGCGCCGCCCAGGCTGCAGTCTAGAACAGCAATGTGGACAGTTTGCGGCGGTATTGTGAAACCAGTTCAGGCTGCGCTGACGCCATGCCGAACACCGCGATCAAGGTCTTGCGGCCGATCTCTTCCTGGAAGGTCCGGTCGCGGGCCACGATTTCCAGCAATTCGTCCATGGCCAGGGCCCAGGCGCGCCGGGCGATACGTTTGTTGGCCAGTTCCAGGCGGGCCTGCAGGTCGTTCGGGTTGGCCTCGATGCGGGTCAGGATCTCGTCTTCGTCCGGCAGGTCCTGGGCCTGGTCGACGGCGTTCAGCGCCGTTTCCATCGGTTCATAGCGCGGGTCGGCCTTGGCCTTGGGCGTCAGCAGCGCGAACTGCGCCTTGGCGTCTTCGGGGCGGCCGGTGGCGATCAGCACCTCGACATAATCGAAGCGGGCTTCATCATAGGTGGCGTCCAGCACCAGCGCGGCGCGCAGGTGTTTTTCGGCCGTTTCCATGTCGCCGGCCTGGGCGGCAGCCAATGCCTGCTGGTGTTCCTCTTCGTGCGGCAGGGGCAGGAAGCGGTCGATGAACGCGCGGATCTGGCCTTCGGGCTGCGCGCCGGTGAACTTGTCGACCGGGCGCTCGTTCACGATCGCGACGACCAGCGGAATGCTGCGTGCCTGGAAGTGGGCGGCCAGTTCGGGGTTCTCGTCCACGTTGACCTTGACCAGCTTGAAGCGGCCGGCGTAGTCGCGCTCGAGCTTTTCCAGCGTGGGGGTCAATGTGCGGCAGGGCCCGCACCACGGCGCCCAGAAGTCCACCAGGACAGGGACCTCCCGCGACGCGTGTATGACTTCACGTTCGAAATTGGCGAGTGTGACATCCATGGCAAGCATCCTATGTAGCGTTCGTTTAGGCGAATTTTCCTCTATGTGGGGCGTTTTGTGGCAGAGGCAACGGGGAAACCCGTGGAGCGCGGTAAAATCGCGGGTTCGATATACCGGTTGACGCACGAAGGACCTGAACAGACGCCAAGGTCCGGCCAGGCAACTTTAGCGGCTACAACGTGCGTCGCCGCCTCCGTTCACCATCGGGGTCCGATCCCCGGTTTACCATCGGGGTCTGATCCCCGGGATCCTTAGCCAATGTCCAGTCACGCTCCCGCACCGTCTTCTTCTCTTGCGCCCGTCACCGTCGGTATCGTGATGGGTTCGTCCAGCGATTGGGAGGTGATGCAGCATGCCGTGACCATCCTGACCGAATTCGGGATTCCGTTCGAAGCGCGCGTCGTGTCCGCCCACCGCATGCCGCTCGACATGGTCGACTACGGCGCGCAGGCGCCCCAGCGCGGCATGCGCGCAATCATTGCGGGCGCGGGGGCGCGGCCCACCTGCCTGGCATGGTGGCGGCGCTGACGTCGGTGCCCGTGTTTGGCGTACCGGTGCCGTCGCGCTACCTGCGGGGCGAAGATTCATTGCTCTCGATCGTGCAGATGCCCAAGGGCGTGCCCGTGGCGACGTTTGCCATTGGTGAAGCGGGCGCGGCCAACGCGGCGCTGCACGTGATCGCCAACTTGGCCACGACGGACGACGATCTGCGTGCCCGCCTGGACGCCTTCCGCGCCCGTCAGACCGAAGCCGCCCGCGCCATGGCGCTGCCGATCACGGGCCTGAACACTGGCACCGACACTGGCACTGGCACCGGCACTGGCACTGGCACTGGCACTGGCACTGGCATCGCAGCGGGCACCGGCGCCGCGCAAGGAAAGCAGCCATGACGCCGCCGCGCGCCGCGATTTTGCCGGGCCAGTGGCTGGGCATGTTAGGGGTGGCCAACTGGGCCGCATGTTCTGTCATGCCGCACAGGCCATGGGCTACCGTGTGGCCGTGCTGGACCCGGCGCAGGAAAGCCCGGCGGGGTCGGTGGCGGACCTGCACATCGTGGCGGATTACGACGACCGTGACGCGCTGGCTGAACTGGCCAATCTGTGCGCTGCCGTGACCACCGAATTCGAGAACGTGCCGGCCGCCAGCCTGGAATTCCTGGCGGCGACACGTCCGGTGGCCCCCGATGCCAAGGCCGTCGGCATTGCGCAGGATCGCATGGCCGAAAAGGCTTTCATTGCGTCGCAGGGCGTGCCGGTGGCCCCCTATGCCGAGATCCATACCGCCGCAGACCTGGACGCCGCCGCGGCATCGCTCTATCCGGCCATCCTGAAAAGCGCCCGGCTGGGCTACGACGGCAAGGGCCAGGCTCGGGTCAAGACGGCAGACGAAGCCAGGGCCGCGTTTGCATCCTTCGGCAACGTGCCCTGCGTCCTCGAAGCCATGCTGGCATTGAAGTACGAAATTTCCATTGTGGTGGCGCGCGGGTTCGACGGGCAGTCGGTCAGCTATCCGGCGTCAGAAAACGAACATCGCGACGGCATCCTGGCCGTGTCGACCGTGCCGTCGCCCAACGTGTCACCCGCTGTGGTGGCGCGCGCGACGGAAGCCGCCCGCACGATCGCGGCCGGCCTGGATTACCACGGCGTGCTGTGCGTCGAGTTCTTCGTACTGGAAGGCGATCGCCTGGTCGTGAACGAAATGGCGCCCCGGCCACACAACAGCGGGCACTTTTCGATCGACGCGTGCGTGGCAAGCCAGTTCGAGCAGCAGGTGCGGGCCATGGCGGGATTGCCGCTGGGGTCGACCGACGTGCTGGCGCCGTCGGTGATGCTGAATGTGCTGGGGGATGTCTGGTTCGCGGGGGCAGGCGCGAGCACGGGTGCAAATGCAAATGCGGGTGCAGGTGCAGGTGAGGGTGCGGACGCCAATGCAGCCGCTGCCGCCGCCGATGCGGCCGGTGCCGCCGCCAATGCATCAGGTGCCGCCGCTAATGCATCAGGTGTCGCCGCCAATACAGCCGCTGCCGCCGCCGACGCGGTCACCGAACCCGCCTGGGCCAAGGTGCTGGCGGTTCCGACGGCCAAGCTGCATCTGTACGGCAAGACCGACGCCCGCCGCGCCCGCAAGATGGGGCATATCACTTGTCTGGGCAACACCGCCGAAGAAGCGTCGGCGGCCGCGGCAAAGGTGGCTGGCGTGCTGGGCATCGCGTTTCCGTGAGTGTGGCCGTGCCACGCATTTCGCCCGCGTCACCCGAGGCCGTGGATCGCGCAGTGGCCCTGCTGCGCGCCGGCCAACTCGTGGCGTTTCCGACCGAGACGGTCTATGGCCTGGGCGCCGACGCGTCCAGTCCCGAAGCGGTCGCCCGGATTTTTGCCACCAAGGGCCGCCCGAACGATCATCCTGTGATCGTGCATGTGGCGCCGGGCAATGATCTGTCGGCATGGGCCGCCACGATCAGCGGCGACGCCCGCGCCCTGATCGACGCCTTCTGGCCCGGTCCGTTGACCTTGATCCTGCCTCGCGCGGCCGGTGTACCCGATGCGGTCACGGGCGGGCAGGACACGGTAGGCGTTCGCTGCCCGTCGCATCCGGTCGCCCAGGCATTGCTGTCGGCCTTCGGGGGCGGGGTGGCAGCGCCCTCCGCGAACCGCTTCGGCCGCGTCAGTCCGACCACCGCGCAACACGTGGCCGACGAGTTCGGACAGGAATTGAGCCTGGTGCTGGATGGCGGTCCGTGCGAGGTCGGCATTGAATCCACGATCGTTGACGTGACCGGCGATACGCCCGTCCTGCTGAGGCCCGGACACATCTCGATCGCCATGCTGGCCGACGCGCTGGGCAAGTCGGTGCTGACGCGCGCCGAGGTTGAGTTGCGCAGGGAGACCTACGCCCAAGCCGACGCTGAAGCCAGCAAGCAGGCCGGCACGCAAGCCGGCACGCAAGCCGGCACGAACGCCGGCACGAACGCTGGCACGAACGCCGGCACGAACGCCGGCACGCAAGCCGCGCGCGAGGTGCCCCGGGTGTCAGGCGCGCTGGCCGCCCATTACGCACCACGCACGCCGCTGGAACGCGTGCCGGCGGGCGCCCTGGACGTGCGCGCCCGTATGCTGGTGGCGTCTGGCCGTCGCGTGGGGGTCTGGTCTACCGTCAAGCCGGCGGCGGATGTGATGTGGGTCGGCGCGCCGCTGGACCCTGTCGCCTACGCGCAAGACCTGTATGCCACGCTGCGTTTCCTGGACACGCAAGGCTGCGACATCTTGCTGGTGGACGCGCTGCCCGACACCGATGCGTGGGCCGCCGTGAATGACCGTCTTGGGCGCGCCGTGGTGGGGTCGGGCAAAGGGTGAAGTTGTTGGCGGGGCGCTCAGACTGTCCGGCTGGGCCGCGCGGCCCACGGCAGGACAGTCAGACCTGCAGGCCGTGCCGTTTGGCCCAGGCGGCACCGCGGGCGACGGCGTTTCGTGCCCGCGCTACAGGACTCCACGCGACGTTCAAGTGATTACCGATCCCTAGCCGAAAGCCGCCTTTCGGCGGCTCTGGCGTCTCTGCCATCGGCCACGCAAGCCGATGGACCAAGCAGACAATCAATCCAGCTTGATGTTGCCCTTTTCGACCACGGTCGCCCAGCGCTTGCGTTCGCTGTTGAAGAAGGTGTCCAGCTCTTTCGGGTTCTGCACGACGACTTCGGCGCCTTGCTCCAGCAGCTTGGCCTTGATCTCCGGCGACGCAATCACGCGGGCCAGTTCGGCGGACAGGCGGGTGACGGCGGCGTCGGGCGTGCCGGCCGGGGCCATCACACCTTGCCAGGTGCCCGACTCGAAGCCGGTCATGCCTTGTTCGGCCAGAGTGGGGATGTCCGGCACGGCCGCCATGCGGTCACGCTTGGAAATGGCGATGGCCTTGAGCTTGCCCGACTTCACATAGGGCAGGGTGGCGAGCATGCCGTTCATGATGACTTGCGTCTGGCCGCCCATGGTGTCCGTCACGGCTTGCGAACCGCCCTTGTAGGGCACGTACAGCCACTTGGCCTTCGTCGCCTGTTCCACGGCCACGCCGGCCAGGTGCGGCGCACTGCCAATGGCGGTCACGGCAAAGCTGATCGGCTGCTTGCCGGCCAGCGCCACCAGTTCCGGCAGCGTGTTGGCGGGCACCGAGGGATTCACGGCCAGGATATGCGGCGAATAGGCCAGCATCGACACGCCGCGCAGGTCTTTGGACGGATCGAACGTCAATGTTTTGTAGACCGAGGGACTGATGGCCAGTGCGCCCACGTCGCACAGCAGGAAGGTATGCTGGTCGGTGGCCTGGGCGACTTGCGACGCGCCAAGGTTGCCGTTGGCGCCCGGGCGGTTGTCGACGATGACGGTTTGTTTGAGCGCGGTGCCAAGTTGCTGGCTGATCAGACGCGCGATGATGTCGGACGATCCGCCCGCAGGGTAGGGGACCACGATGCGGATGGGGCGGCTGGGCCAGTCGTCTGCCGCGTTGGCAGTGGCCGCGCCACCCAGGACGGCAAGTGTGGCGAGAGCAGACGTAAGCACGCGTTTGAGGAACATGACCAGAGTATCTCCGAGATGTGCGAATGCGTCGCGAACGATGCTGCATCCGATTTGTGATAAGTCATCATACAACACGGGAAATGTTGAGCTGGTCGTTGCTCATTAGGGAATTTCCCTTAAGCCAATCGTAAGATTGAACGTCGTACGCAGGGCGCACGTAGCTGGGGTGCATTAGCAACAACCCGTATGTGCAATACAGGCATTTAGTTGTACGATGACTTATCTCAACACGGGGCGGTGCTGTTGTAGCGGCGTCCATTCAAAGAAGGTGCGGTGCCATGCAAACGTCTCCCCAAGAACTCAAGTCCATCGTGTCCGAAGGCCTGCTGTCCTTCCCGATCACGGACTTCGACAAGAATGGCGAATTTCGCGAGTCGACGTATATCGAACGTCTGGAATGGCTTGCGCCTTATGGCGCCACGGCGCTGTTCGCGGCGGGCGGCACGGGTGAATTCTTCTCGCTGGCACCGGACGAATACTCCAAGGTGATCGACGCTGCCGTCAAGACGTGCGCCGGCAAGGTGCCGATCCTGGCCGGCGCCGGCGGCCCGACCCGTACGGCGATTGCGTACGCCAAGGAAGCCCAGCGCCTGGGCGCGCACGGCGTGCTGCTGATGCCGCATTACCTGACCGAAGCCAGCGAAGAAGGCATTTCCGACCACGTTGAACAGGTCTGCAAGGCGCTCGACATCGGCGTGATCTTCTATAACCGCGCCAACTCGCGCCTTGGCCCCGACGCGCTGGAACGCCTGGCCGACCGTTGCCCGAACCTGATCGGCTTCAAGGACGGCGTGGGTGACATCGAACACATGGTGAAGGTGCGCCGCCGCATGGGCGACCGCTTCTCGTATCTGGGCGGCCTGCCGACCGCCGAAGTCTACGCCGCGGCCTACAAGGCGCTGGGCGTGCCGGTGTATTCGTCGGCCGTGTTCAACTTCATCCCCAAAACCGCCATGGACTTCTACCGCGCGATTGCGGCTGAAGACCACGCCACGGTGGGCAAGCTGATCGATGACTTTTTCCTGCCCTACCTGGAAATCCGCAACCGCCGCGCCGGCTATGCCGTCAGCATCGTCAAGGCAGGCGCCCGCCTGGTTGGCCATGACGCCGGTCCGGTCCGCGCCCCGCTGACCGACCTGAACGACAGCGAACTGGCCGACCTGGATCGCCTGATCAAGAAGCTCGGCCCGCAGTAAAACGGCTGGGTGGAATGAAAAACGGCGTCCCTCGGGACGCCGTTTTTGTTCTGGCTCAGGACCCCGTCGCGACCGCGCGGCGCCGCGCGTACGCAAACCAGGCGGCGGTCTGGCCGTTGTTGGTGGCTTCCAGCAACAGCAACGGCTGCGCGGTGCCGGCGGCGTCGGCTATCCGGACGCCCACCCCTTGCATGGACTGGCCTGCCACATTGGACGCACAGCCGGAATCGCCACCAAAGCTGAGGTTCAAGACCGTGTAGTTCTTGTTGCCGGCGCCACTGGACAGGGCGCCGTTGATCGCGCACGGATCGGGCTTGGCAGGGACGGTCGATGTGGCGGTGATCCGGCCGCCGCCATCCAGGGTCACGACCAGGCGGGCGCCGCTGCTGTCCCGGCCTTCCCACGTGCCGGCGTAGTCGGACAGCGGGGCGGCGGTGTTGTACTGGCCATTGAAGTTGGTGGTGAACGTCAGGTTGTTCGGCAGGTTGCCATCGAAAGCGGATGCCGTGGTGACCGAGCCCGTTACGGTGCCCGAGGTGACGGTGCCGCTGGCGCCGCTTGCATAGGTCTTGCCTGTTCCTGTGAAGTTCTTGCCGGTCAGCGCCCCGGTGCCGCGGAACAGGCGGAAGGCGGTATTGGCGCTTTCGTCGTACGACAGGCCCCACACGTCATTCGTTGGCGTGACCAGCAGCGCAAAGGTGTAGCGGTCGCTGGTGGTGCCGGTCCACAGGCCCTGCGCGTCGCTGGTCGCGCCGTTGCCGCCCCCGCTGCCGTTGTTGTCGGAATCGACACCGAAGTAGCCGCCGTTGCAGGCGGCCAGCACCGCGGCGCTGAACAAGGCGATGAAAAGGGCAGGGCGGCGCATGGTGGACTCCAGGGGGGGTGATGCCAGTAGACAGGATGCGGGGGCCGCCGTTTACCAAGCCATGAAACGGCCGGACAAGAAGGAATAGGCAGACATTCGGCGTTGCGACATGATGCGTGTCCTGCGGCGGTCAGGCCGCGTCGTCGGCCCGCGCCGGCTGGGGCGTCAGGTCGAAATCCCCTGCGTGGAACACGAGCGGCATTGCCGGTGTGTGCCCGCAATGTTCGACTTCGCCCACAAAAATGCAATGGTCACCTTCGCGATACTGGCTGCGGTTGAAGCATTCGAACCAGGCGGTGCACCCATCGATCAGCGGTACGCCGTGGGCACCCGGGCGCCACGCCACGTCGGTGAACCGATCGGGGCCCTTGCGGGTCGCGAACCGTTTGGCCAGTTCGAGCTGATCGGCGGCCAGCACGTTGATCGCGTAGTGCTGGCACGTTTCCAGCGTGCGGAAGGAACTGGACGTGAGCGTCAGGCTCCACAACACCAGGGGCGGCGTCAATGACACGGAATTGAACGAACTGACGGTCAAACCCACAGGCTGGCCATCGGCGCCCACGGCGGTGACCAGCGTCACGCCGGTGGCGAAGCGTCCAAGGGCGGCGCGAAAGTCGGTGGAGTCGAAATCCGGTGGGGCAGCGGGCATCCAGGGCGACGTCAGGTTGGCTGAGAGACTTCGAGTTTAGCGCGTGCGGCGGCGGGCCGTGATTTCCCTGGCCAGGGCTTCGATCGTCAGCGGCGCGCTGCCTTCGGCCTTGTTGTTGGCGACGATCCAGACCGGCATGCCCGACTGGTGGGCGATGGCGGCGGCATCGGCCAGGGCGCTGCGGGTCTCGGGATCCGGCACGACCATCTTGTCGAAAGGCTTGAAGCGCGACTTGGCCGCTTCGTACCGCTGTCCGGCCAGCAGGTTCCATCGCACCACCAGCGGTCCCGGACCGGTCGCGGCCACGGCCTGCAGCTGGCGCGCGGCGGGCGGCATGCGGCTGTGGATGGCTACGCAATAGCGGGCGCCGCGCCGTGCCAGCATTTTCATCATGCGCGGCGTGACGACGTCGGCATCCCGAAATTCCACGGCATAGAAGGCCTGCCGGGCAGCGTCGGACGCGGGCAGCGGCGGCAGCGCCGCCAGGAAGGCTTCCAGGCGGTCGACCCAGCCCGCCGGGTCGGCCAGCAGGTCCATGGGCAGCGGCGAAAACTGGAACACCAGGGGTCCGGCCTTCGCACCCAGGCCGGCCAGGCAGGGTGTCACGAAGTGCTCGGTGGCAATCGACGCATCCAGAAAGCTGGGGTTGGGACCGGTGGGGGTGCCCTTGTCCTGGCGCAGGACGGCATCCGTCACCAGGTTCGGCGCCTTGACCACGAAGCGGAAACCCTCAGGCACCTGGCCGGCGTAGGTGGCGTACTGCGCTTCGGAGATCGGCGCGTAGAAGGTGCGGTCCAGGCTGACGCTGCGCAGCAAGGGATGCTTGCCATAGGCGCGCAGGCCTTCCCGCGACAGCAGCGTTTCGCTGGCGTCGTCGCCATAGACCAGCCCGCGCCACCCTGGAAACGCCCACGACGACGTGCCCAAATGGATGTCGGCGGGCAGGTCGGCGCCCAGCGCGCGAAGGTCGTCGGAATGCTCGGCCGGGGGCACCTGGGCCACGGCGCCGCGCGCCCGGCGTTTCTTGGCGGGCACGGCTGCTGCGTCTGCGTCGGCAGGGGTTGTCTGCGCATCAGGCGCATCCAGCTCGAAAAAGGACGTCTGATTCATAACATCGGGCTTATGTATGACACATAACTTCCAGCTTATGTATTCGGGCGCGGGAATCGCAGGCGTATCCCGCCCGGGGCACGCCGCCCTGTTCAGGCGCTAGCGAACGTCGTGCCGCATGCTGGCCGGCAAACGAAGCCGGTGGCCGTCGGTGCAGGCTTCAGGGAGACAGCCGCGCAAGACGCCACGCATCGCCGCCGCTTTCGGCATCTCGGACATACGCCAGACGGTCATGCAGACGCGACGGGCGGCCCTGCCAGAATTCGAATCGGTCGGGCACCACGCGGTAGCCGCCCCAATGCGGCGGCCGTGGGGGATCGTCGCCCAGGCGCGCGCGAAATTCGGCTTCGCGTTCGCGCAGCCATTCGCGGCGCGGGATTTCGGTGCTTTGGTCGGACGCCCATGCGCCGATGCGCGACGCCAGCGGACGGCTTTTGAAGTAGGCATCCGACTGGGCGTCGGACACCTTTTCGACCTTCCCTTCGATCCGGATCTGCCGTTCATGCGGCGCCCAGAAGAACAGCAGGCTGGCCCACGGGTGGCCCTCCAGCTGATGGCCCTTGCTGGAGTGATAATTCGTATAGAACACGAAGCCGCGTTCGTCATAGTCCTTCAACAACACGATCCGCGCGGCGGGCCGGCCGTCGTCTTTGACGGTGGCCAGGGTCATGGCGTTGGGATCGAGCAGGTTGTCCTGCAGCGCCTGTTCGAACCACGCGGTGAACTGGTCGACCGGTGAAGGAAGCGCGTCCGCCTCATGCAGCGCGCCTTGTTGGTAGGTCTTGCGAAGGTCGGCTAGCGACATGCTGAAATTCCGGTAAATAAGATAAGTGTGCGCCTCGCCAGCAACTATAGCGCTGCGTGCGGGTCATGCTGCAGCTGCTGGACGATGTGTTCCAGCCGCCGGTCGCGAATGCCGCAGTCGCGCAAGGCCTGGGCGGTGTCCATGACGTAGTCCATGCAAGGGCCGTAACGGCCACGTGCCCGGCGCACAATGTCGAGCAAATGCTGTTCCTGCAGTTCGCCGGTGTAGCCGCTGGCCTGCCGGTTGATGACGAAGGCCAGTGCCTTGATGTCGCCGTCGGGGGTGCTGCAGGTCAGCCAACGCGGCAGGTAGGAGTCCATCAGCATTTCACGTTGCCACAGGTCGTGAAAGACAGGGCGAAGCGCGTCTTCGGGCACCTGCAGGATGACGCCTCGGCAATTGCCACCGCGGTCCAGCCCGAAGACCAGGCCAGGGTCGTCAGGGGATCCGCGATTGATGCGCGACCACAGGCACAAGGACCGGTGATACCCGCGCACCCGCGCCATCCGGCGGCCGGCGGGTTCGAAGCCGGGCCGCCAGATCAGCGACCCGTACCCGAATACCCATACGTCGCCTGGGGGCCGTTGCGCCAGGGCGCGGTCCATCGAGGCGAGCAGCTGGCCGGGGTCTAGTCGTGCGGAGGAACTTTGATCGGGCAAGGCGACGTCCTTGGCGGTCCGTTGAAGATGCCACCCAGCAGCAGGCCGGTCGCCATCGTCCAGAAGGGCAGGCCGACGCCGGCGACCGCGCCCAGCGCGCCGCAGGTCAGGGGCAGCGCGAACTGTCCCCCGTTGATCAACGCCATGCGCAGGCCCAGGGCTTCAGCCGCGCGGCCCAGCGGTGCGTGGGTATGCAGCAGGCTCAGCAGACTGGGCTGGCAACTCCCCAGCGCCAGGCCCAGCAGAAAGGCCAGGCCGATCAGCACCGGCACCTGGGTGAACATGGGGAACAGCAGGTAGACCGTGCCAGCCGACAACATGGCCGTGCGCAGCAGCTGCCACGGCGTCAGCGCGCGCTGTATCCATGGGAGCAGCATGCGCACCACGAACGTGGCCGCCGCAAAGGTGGCCAGGATGACGCCGATGGTGGTCGCCGACAGCCCGATGCTGTTGCCGAAGATCGGCATCATGAACGCGTTGACGTCCCAGGCGCCAGACAGCAGCAGGGTAGCGACCAGAATCTTGCGCATGACCGGCATCGCAAGCAGGTCGCTCAGCTGCGCGTTTTCCTGCCGGGCGACCAGGTTGAGCGTACGCGGCAGCAGTCGCCGATAGTGGATCAATGCAAGCAATGCGGCCAGCGGCGCGAGGGTCAGGATGCCGAACGACCACCGGTAGCCCAGATGGTCGATCGCCAGGCCCGCTACCAGGGGGCCGCTGAAGCCGGATATCGACATCGAGATGGACAGCCGCGCAAAGTTCACGATGCGCCGATCGGGCGGCATGTTGGCGCCCATCAGGTTCTGCGCGGCAATGATGTACAGCATGCAGCCGATGCCTACCGTGCAGCTCGACAGGAACAGGACTTCGGTGCGGGTGATGGCAAAGGGAAGGGCGCTGCCAAAGATCAGCAGCAGGGTGCCGACCCGCATGGGGCGACGCACGCCGATGCGGTCCACCCAGCGCCCGGTATGCACCGACAGCAGCATGGGCAGCAGCGCGAACAGCGCCATCAGCACGCCCACCGTGAAGCTCGACGCGCCCTGGCTGAGCGAACCCAGCGCGACGGTGACCCGCCCGCCGGTCAATGCAAAGTGGTTGAGAATCGCCAGGCCGCAAAAGACGTACACGCCGCGGTTGGAGAGTGTGGAGTGGGGCGCAGTCTCGTGCGCGGTGCCTGCGGGCACCTGTCGTTGTGAACCGTCTTCGGCCAAAGCGTGGGAACCGATCCTGAAGTTTGCCGTAAGGTCGCGGACGGCCTGCCCGGGTCAATGCCGGGTGCGAGCGCCGCGATTGAGCATGTTCATTCTACTCCCGGTGCCCTGCCGCCCAGGTAACGAAGTGCCAGGCTGGTCATGTCGTCCGCCTGCGCCGCGCCGCGCTCGAACGCCCGCACGTCGTCGATCACGCGCTGTGACAGCGCGTCGATGGGCGTGGCGGGCGGGATACGCTCCAGCGACGCCTGCAGCCGCGCATCGCCATATTCCTGCCCGTCGACATCGAAGGCTTCGGTAATGCCGTCGGTGTACAGATAGAGCGTATCGCCGGGAGCAAGCTGGACCATGCCCTGCTGGTAGGCAAAGCCTTCATGCACGGCCACCGCGATGCCACGCGTGCGGGGCAGGGGCGACAGGTCGCCATCGCGCCGGAGCAGCCACGGCGGGTTGTGGCCGGCGTTGACATAATCAACCTGGCCGGTCGACAGGTCGATCACCGCGTAGAACACGGTCACGAACAGCATCTGTTCGTTTTCGGCGGCCAGCAGGTCATTCAGGCGTTGCAGGCAGGCGGACGGCGAGTCGACGAACAGCGCGGTGGACTTGAGCAGCGTGCGCGAGATCGCCATGAACAGCGCCGCGGGCACGCCCTTGCCGGACACATCGGCAATCACGAAGCCGAAGCGGTTGGCGTCGATCGGAAAGTAATCGTAGAAGTCGCCGCCGACTTCCCGCGCGGGGGTGATGTGGCAGAACACATTGACGCGGGGGTCGACCGGCATGTCGCGCGGCAGGATGCTTAGCTGCACCTGGCTGGCGATCTGCAATTCCTGCTGCAGGCCGGCCAGCCGGGTCTTGCTGACCAGCGCGTCGCGCAGTTCGACCACCATGGTCGACAGGCTGTTGTGCTGGTCCACGATGCGACGGGTCAGGTCGCCCATGATGCGAGCCAGGCGGCGCAACTGATCATCGTCGCGGTCCTGGGCGGCGGGCGGTGGGGACGCGGCGCCTATAGTCGAGCCGGCAGCCGCGCCGGACGTGGCGTCCAGGTCCGGGCTGACCACGGCGCCATGGCCCCCGTCCTGCAACGCGCCCGGGCCGTCGAGCAGCGCCAGCACTTCATCACGCCGTGTCATGTCGGTGGCGTCGGCCAGGGCGTGCAGCTCCCGGCGGATCACGCTTTCCTGGCGACGGCGCACGCGTTCGCGCAGCGCGCGGCTGGCCGCCAGTTCCTGCGCGTTCATGCGGAAAGCGGCCACCGCCTGGGCAATGCGGCCGATCTCGTCGGATCCGCCCGCTTCAAGCCGTACGGTGGCGTCGCCGCGGGACAGGGCCTGCAGCGCGGCGATGGCCGCCTGCAAGGGGCGGAAGCTGCGCCACAGGTAGAAGTTAACGAGGGCCAGGCCGACCAGTGCCAGCAGCAGGGCGCCGGCGATGGCCAGCCGGCCTACCCAGCGGCTGGCGGCCAGACTGTCGGTGGCGTCGCTAAGCGTCACGATCGCACCCACCGCGCCGTCGGCAATGTCGCGCACCGGCACACTGATGAGGCTGTAGATACGGTTGTCGAAGTCGACTTGTTCGGCCAGGGCGGCGCGCGGGCTGAGGGTCAGCGCGGCGCGTTGCCACAAGCCCGGATCGGTCGATGCCGCCAGCCGGCCGCGCAAGGTCAGCAAGGTCACGCCCGCCCCCGCGCGGGATGCGTAGCGGCGCAGGGCGTGCTGCACGTCGCGGCCCACGACCAGGGCCGCCGGGCTGTCGCCGATCCGCAGGGGGCTGGCCGCGATCACCGGCAGTTGCGTGGCCGATGCCTGGCGCAGGCCGGCCGCGGCCTGCCCGGTCAGCACCCGGTCCAGCGTGCTGGCGTCGAGCAGGGCGAGGCCCGCGGTCTTGCCTGCCGTGTACAGCGGCTCGCGATCGGCGCCGATCACGGCAATGAAGTCGATGCTGTCGGCGGACCCGACATCGATGCCCAGCGACGCCAGCGCGCGCGCGGCGTCGTTCTGGTCGCCCCGGGCCAGCGCCGCGCCAAAGGCCGGGTTCATGGCGATGGCGCCCGCGCGGGCGCTCAGCGCCCCGGTTTCCACGGCAACGATTTCGCCCCACAGCGCGGACTGCGCGGCGATCGACGTTTGCGCCAGCCGCTGTTCTAACAGGCGGTCACGGACCAGGCTGGCGCTGCCCAACGCAAGGGTAAGGGCGCCAAAGCCCAGCGCGACGATCAGGGTGATGCGGGAACGGAGCAGCATCAGCGGGCTCCGGAACGAGGCGTGGATGAGGGGGAGGCAGGCGTCGCGGCCACACCGTCGTCACGATCGAGACGGGTGGGCACGGCATCAGCCCCGGCCCCAGCGCGGACATCGGCAACACCTGCTGCCACATCTCGGGCAGGTTGCGTGCGGTAGTCCGAGGTCACCGGCGTCATGCCCCGCGCCACGCGGCTCCAGGCGGCGACCAATTCACGCTGGCTGCCGTCGAAATCGACGGCCAGCAATTCCTGCGCGTAGGCATCGAAGGCCTCGCGCCGTTCGCGCTGCGCAGCCTGCCCATCGGCCAGGGCGCGGAACGCCATTGCGACGGCGTCGCGGCCCAGCGCGGCGGCGGACAGATCGTGATCGAAACGCCCGGCGGCGTTGGCGGACAGGGCGTCGCGCAGTTGTGCCCGCCGCCTGTCCAGCAAGGCCCCCGCCGCCACGGCTGCCACGATGCCGGCCAGCAGCGCCAGCAGCACGGTGGTGATCGCGCACACCTGACGCACCGTGTCGAAGGCGGCCGCCAGTTCGGCCGGCGCGGTGCCGATGGCAATGGCGCCCAGCGGCTCGCCGGCTACCGCAATGGGAACACGTACCGTGTCGCGCGCCACGGCGCCCGCGCGGTCAACGCGATTCAGCGTGGCGCCGGCGGCATTGGTCAGCGTGATGGTGGCCAGGCCAGGCACATCGTCCAGCGTGCGTTGCAGCGCGCCCTGCACGCCGGGCAGGCGATCGAACGGAATGCCGTAGCGTCCCGCTTTTTCGAACTGCTGCACCAGGGTGCGCGCGACCGAATCGGCAAGCAGACCGGCATCCTGCCGCGCGTCGTTTTCGACCGTGCACTGAACGTGCGCCAGGACGAGCAGGCTACCCAGGCCGCCGATGACGAGCACCAGCACCGCGGTGACCAGGCCCGTCCGGATGATGGCGCAGCGGTCACTGGACATCGTCGATCTCCCGCAGGCCGGCGGTGGCCATGGCGACATGGCGCTCCGCGTCCGCCCAGGCCCGGCGCACGTCGTGGGCGGCTGCGGCTGGCCCCGTTGCGGGTCCGGTCAGGTCCGCCTGCGTTGCCGATCCATCGGGTTCCGGCTTGGCCAGGATCCGGGCCACGTCGTGAAAGGGTCGCATCATCCGCACAGTCACCAGCGCGGCGGCGGCGATTGCCAGCAGCACGGCCACGCCGGACACGGGCAGCAGCGGCTGCAGGATGGGCCAGGCCTTCGTCCAGAGGGCCAGATCGCCATGGCTGTCGTCGTTGGCCAGCGTGACGGCAATGCCGCCCGCCGGCGTGCCAAGGTCGGTGTCAACGCGCGCACCCAGCACGGTTTCGCCGCGCGTGGCAATCTGCCAGGTATCGTCCGTGGCCAGCCGCGCGACCCAGTCTTCGCCGACCGGCGCGCCGATGACGCCCCGGTCGGTGCTGTACAGCAGGGTGGCATCGGGCAGGAAGACGTCGATCGCCAGCACGTCATTCGCACCGCCTTTTTCGCGTTCGATCAACGTCTGCAGCACGCCCATCTGCTCCAAGGTGAGCCCGATGGCCAGGTTGCTGTCGACCGTGTTCTTGAGCGTGTTCAACAGATGCGCGCCGCGGGCGCGTTCGATGTCATCGCGGATGCGTTGGCTGGCCCGGCCCGCGGTCAATGCGGTGGCGGCAAGCACCGCAAGCACGGCCACGACCAGGATCCAGGCAAGACGGCCGCGGTAGGTCATGACGCCTCCTTCGACATGGCGGGGGCGTGCCGGCTGCCCCCAAGGTGCCGGGGATCCACGCCTGGCCCGGTGACGGCATCGGTGCCCGTGCCTGCAGCGGCGTCCGCGTCTGCTCCCGTCATGGCCGTTGCCCCGGGGATCGTCGTTCCCGCCGGATCAAGCGCATCGCCCATCCTGTATCTGCGATGCACCTGCGATGCGCATGCCACCAGCAGCGCATTGGGCGCCATGCCCGCCGTTGCCGCCACCTGCTCCAGCCGCAGATCCGCGCCGAACAGCACGGCGTGCATCCCGGGCTGCACCCGGCCTTCGCCCAATGCGGTCACGTCCACGCTGATAAGACCCATGCTGACCCCGCCCACGACCGGCGCAAGACCGCCCGCCAGGGCCACCTGTCCGCGGTTGGCCAGCGCGAAAGGCAGACCGTCGCCATAGCCGATCGCCAGGGTCGCCACCGTGCAGCTACGCGACGCACGAAAGCCGCCGGCGTAGCCGATCTCCGTGCCGGCGGGAACCGTTGCGACCCGCAGCACAGGCGCGCTCAGTGTGGCCGCGGGCATCAGGCCTTGCGGGGCGGAGGGCGTGGTGTCGACGCCGTACAGGGCGCTGCCGACCCGCGCCATGTCCATGTGCCAGCTGCTGTCGGCAAAGACGCACGACGACGTTGCGATGCTGCGCGCGGCGCGCGGCAACCGGTCGGTCCACGCGGTAAAGCGCGCGCGCTGTTCGACGTTTTCGGTGGCGTCCGGATCGGCGAAGCGGCCCAGGTGGGTCACCCAGGCAATGACATCCAGTCCGTGCAGCAGGTCGGGTTGCGCGATCAGCCTTGATACGGCCGCGGCGTCCAGGCCGACCCGGGTCAGGCCGCTATCCAGATGGATGGCGACCTGGAGCGGACCGTGCCGCCGGGCCTCGGTGCTGGCCAGGCGCAGTTCGCGTTCGTCCACCAGCACCGGCACGATGCCGTGCGTGCGGCAACGGGCGGCGTCGGCGCCAGCCAGGCCATTGAGCACGAATACCCGCCCGGTGGGTACGAGCCGCCGGACGTCGAGGGCGGCCTGGAAGTGGTCCACCCAGAAGTCGCGGCAGCCCAGCGATGACAGCAGCGGCACGACCTGCGCCGCCCCCAGGCCATAGGCGTCGTTCTTGACGACAGCGCCGATATGCCGACCCTGGTAGCGGCTGGCGACTGCGCGCCAGTTGTGGCCGATCGCGGCCAGATCGATGGTGATGGTGGGACGGTCCAGCGACAGCGCGGCGCTCATTGGGCCGCACCTTGATGTTCCCGCACCAGCAGATACCGCCGCAACCCGCCATACCGCGTGACGGTGGCCCGTATCTCGAACCCTTCGGCCCGCAGATTCTGCAGACTGACCGTGTTGTTCGGGGCCGCCGTCGAAAACAGCAGAGGCGTGTTCCCCGCCAATGCCACGCGTTGCCGGATCGACGCCCGCTGCAAGCCCGCGCCACGATGCGACGGCGCAACGGCCGCCCCCGCCAGCTTGGCGATGCCGCGGTCGGCGCCGTAGCCCAGTTCCGCACGCGGGTCGTCGTAGGCCAGGATTTCGGTCTGCAGCACACCGTAGGCCACCAGCGCGCCGCCGTCGAAGCATCCCAGGATGCGTCCGCGTCCGCCGAGCAACCCCGCAAAGAAATCACGCGTCTCGGGTTTGACCACGTCGGGTCCGGCCGACCCGATCGACAGCCGGTGCAACTGCTCGATGGCATCGAGATCGCCGGTGCCCAGCATGCGCCAGGCATCGTTGCGCATGGCATCGTGCCGCAAAGGATCGCCGCGCAGCGCATCGTCGTGGCAGGCATCTTCCCGCTGCGCGTCGCCCTGCCCGCCGTCATTGCGCCCGATCACGACGCGCCATCCTTGCCTAGGCTGATCACCTCGGCGTAATTGAGCATGTCGATGGGCGGATAGACCCCGCCCAGTTGCTTGGCCGTGCGCATGTTGATCAACAGCGAAAAGCGCTTGAGCGTCTCGATCGGAATGTCGGCAGGCGCCTTGCGATGCACCAGGATGTCCACGGCCTTGGCCGCGGCCAGCTGCCCCACCGACTGATAGCGGCTGATCAGGCCCACCAGCGCGCCGCCCTGTCGCACGGCCAGTTCGGCGGCGCCGAAGGTTGGCAATCGTTGCGCCAGCGCGGCCGGTGTCACGCGGTCATATACCGTGCCAAGGAAGGTGTCGGGCAACAGGTAAAGCCAGTCGGCGCCTTGCGCCTTGATGTCGGCAATGATGGCTTCGACCCCGTCTGCCGTGGGGCGGCCTTGCGCGTTCAGGTTGAAGGTGCGCGCCACCAGGGTGCTGTTCTGGCGCGCGCAGAAGTCCTTGACCTGGTCCACGATGGCGATCGAATTCTGTTCGGCCGGCGAATACAGCACCCCGATCTTCTTGAACGGCAGATAGGACTGCATGGCGCGCAATTGCACGTCGGTCGGCACCACGTGGACGGCGCCCGTGACGTTGTGGCCGGACGAGGCCAGGCTGCGCGCGATCCGCGACTGCACGGGCGCCGCCACCAGCGAGAACACCACGGGAATGTCGCGCACGAAGGGCGTGCTGGCGGGCGCATCGAAGGGCCCGACGACGCCCAGGGTGACCGGCGTGCCCCAGGTGTAGATCAGGTCGGGCTTGAGCGACGGGATTTCTTCTAGGATCGCCGCCAGGTTCGCAATGTTCTGCTTGACGTCGCGGGCAATGAATTCCACCGGGATGCCCGCGCTGGCGAAGTAGTCACGAAAGCCCCGTTCGGCGTCGGTCTCGCCCCGAAACGTGATCATCAGGATGCGGAACGGACCAGAAGCCGCCTGCGTGGCGGCGCCGGCAGCGGCCGCGGCACGCGCAGCCACCGGCATGGCGAGCAGCGCGGCGCTTGCCATGCCCAGGGAAAGAAGGTCGCGGCGGGAAGTCATGGTCGGGAAGAAGTCTCAGTGGGACGGCTGCCCGGGCGGACGGACCAGGCAAACCCCAGTGCGCCCGCCACGACCAGTGCGCCGATCGACAAGGTAGCGGCCGAAAATCCGATGGCGCCCAGCAGGATGCCGGCGGCGGCCTGGCCGGCGGCGTTGCCGCCTCGCTCGACCAGGCGGAAGACGCCCAGCACCGCGCCCGACGCGCCAGGCGCCTGGCGGGCGCTGTCGGCCACCAACGCCGACTGCGAGGTAATCGACATGGCCTGACCCAGGCCAAGCAGCAAGAGAATCGTGGCAATCACGGCCGGACTGGCGCCGACGCCCGCAAGCAGGGCCCCCGCGCCGGCCAGCACGCCGCCCATCACCACGAAGGCGGTGCGTTGCCGCAGGCGATCGGCCAGCGCCGCGAACATGGGCACGCACACCACCATGATCAGCGGATAGATCATCTGCAGGCGACCGATTTCGGCGCTGCCATAGCCCTGCTTGTCGAGTTCGACCGGCACCAGATAGAAGCAGATGGCCGCCAGGATGAACTTGGCCGGGAAGGCGCAGCCGAACAGCAGGCCAAGCAGCCGGGGCGTGCGCACCGCCACCGACACGTCGTGCAGGGCAAAGCCCGGTGCCATCGCGCCGGTGTGCGGCGTGCGTTTCGGCAGCATGCGCCAGGCGGCGGCGCAGGCCAGCAGGGCCAGCACGGCCGACGCGGCGAAGGCGGCAGACGCGCCCAGGCGGTCGGCGATCACCCCGCCGATCGGGGGGCCGCACAGGGCGGCCACCAGAATGGCGCCCACGAACACGGCCAGGCTGCGGCTGCGATCCGCGGCGGTCGACCCGTCGATGATGTGCCCTTGCGCCGACACGAACACCAAGGTGTAGCCGATGGCGGTGACGATGCGGGCCGCGGCAAACACGCCGTAGTGCGTGGTGACGGCGGCGACGGCATACCCGAGAGCGGCCAGCACGGCGCCTGCCAGGAATCCTTCGCGCCGTCCGATGCGTTCCGACAACGACGCAAACGGCAACTGGCACAGGGCCATCGTCAACATGAAGGCGGCCATGGGCAGGCTGACCAGGACGTCCAGCCCGATGCCCCAGGTGTCGGGCGCAATGCTGCGCACGAAGCCCGGCAGAAACGGCCGCGTCAGTTCGTCGGACAGCATGAACAGGAACAGGCCAGGGCGCACCACGGCCGCGGCGCGGCTTTCCTGGGTAACGGGCGCATCGATGCCGTGGCGGTCGCCCAGCGCGCGCAGTTCGGCCAGGGCGGCGGTGTCGCCACGCGCCTGCGCCGCGTCGATCAATTGATGATGCCGCGCCCACATCGCCTGCAGGTGGGCATCGATCGGCGCGGTCAGTGCGCGCACCGCTGCGTCCTGCGGTGTGCGGGTCGCGGGGGCGAGCTTTCCGTGCGCCAGGCGCTTGAGCCGGTCTTCCAGCGCGCCCAGCGACAGGGCGCTGCGCGACCCCACGGCCAGGGCAAGCAGTTCCAGCGCGATCAGCAACGCCACGACGCCCAGGAAGGCCATGTCCAGCAGCACGCTGCGCACGCGCTGCGACACCACGCCCGGATCCACCCAAAGCATCACGGCGCCGGCCGTAGCGCCATCGAGCAGGATCGGCGCGCGGACCGGCTCTCGCGAGGCCTCGCGCGCCGGCGCGTCATCGCTGGCCGCCGGGCCCACCCGCAGCCGCGTCACGCCGGCCGCATCGACCAGTTCGATGGCGGATACCTCGGGATTGGCGCTGCGCAGCGCGGCAAGCGAAGCGTCCACCCCGGTCAGTTCAGTGAAAGGGATGCCCGCCTGCAGGGCCCGCTGAATCAATGATGCCGACCCGCGCGCCACCGCGTCGCCTTTGGCCGCAATGGCGGGGGCAATGGTGTCCGACACGGCGCGCTGCGCGCTCCAGCCGACCACGGCCAGCGCCGCGCACAGGATCAGCGCAATCGAGATGGACAGGGCGCCGCGCAAGCCGATCATGGGCGCGCTCCGTACAGCGCCGCGTCGCCGGCATCCAGCCGCGCGGCCAGCCGGGCATGCACCGCGGCCACGTCATCCAGCGCGTCGTGCGCCTGCGCCGGCCACGACACCGGGTCGGCCGCGCGCACCGCCCGGCCGTGCAGCCGCCGCGCCAGCACCCACCCGATCAGCAGGGTGCCCAGGCTGGCCACCAGGGCCGCCGGAATCGCCACGGTGCGGATCTGGCGCGCCAGCGATGCGCGGGCCTGCAAGGCCGCGGCGTCATCATAGTGAACGACGGCGCGGCCGATATCGCGTCCCAGGTCGTTACGGATAGGGCGCACCACGTCTTCGCCCAGCGGGGTGGCGGCGTGCCCGACCCGGTCGGGCCGCGTACTGAACAAGACGGTGCGTGAGGCATCCAGCACGTCCAGGGCGACGATGCTGGCGTCCAGGCGCGCTTCGCGCTCGATCAACGGCGTCAAGGTGGTTTGCGCCGGCAGCGCGATGCCGAACGATGCCGCCAGTTCGGCTGTGCCCGCGACCCGTTGCGCCGCCAGCACGTAGCGGGATTCCAGCGCATCGCGATGGGCCGCCACCAGCGCGCCGTAGGTGAAATAGGCCCCCAAGGCAATGCAGGCGCCAGCCACCAACGCAAACAGCGCGAGCAAGCCACTCACGGTGCGGGTCATGAACGTGAACCTTATGAATACGGCGCGCGGGTTGGCGGAGCCGGCCGATGCAGTCGCTTCTACCCGGCCGGGCGTGGCACTCGGCACAAATTGTATCTGCGAGGCTGAGCGGAAAATGTATCCGGGGCAGGACAATGTCCTGGTGTCTCCCCAGCGCGACGCCGCTCCGCCCCGATCCTCAGGCATCCCGCTGCTAACATTGCGCGATCCCGCTTTCGATGGCAGACATGGACGACTCGCATGACGACTGAAGAGACTCCGGCGCTGGACCGCGACCGCCGTTTTGGCGGCGTTGCGCGCCTGCACGGCGATCGCGCCCTGGAAACCATGGCCAACGCCCGCGTGGCGGTCGTGGGCCTGGGCGGCGTCGGGTCGTGGGCCGCCGAAGCGCTGGCCCGTTGCGGCATAGGCGGGTTGACGCTGATCGATCTCGACCACGTGGCCGAATCCAATATCAACCGCCAGGCGCACGCACTGGAAAGCACGCTGGGCATGGCCAAGATCGATGCGATGGCCGACCGCATCCTGGCCATCAACCCCGATTGCCGGCTGACGCGGGTGGACGACTTCCTGACGCCCGACAACGCCGCCAGCCTGCTGGACGACCCCCAGGCGGGCCCGCTGACCGCCATCCTGGACTGTACCGACCAGGCCGCCGCCAAGGTCGCCATGATCCTGTTCGCCAAGGCCAACAACGTGCCAGTCGTCGTCTGTGGCGGCGCGGGCGGCAAGACCAATCCGCTGGCGCTCCGGGCCACCGACATTACCGAAACCCTGAACGACGCCCTGCTGGCGAAAGTGCGCAATCAGTTGCGGCGGCAGCACGGCTATGCGCGCGCGGCCACGCCCGGCGGCAAACCGCTCAAGCGCATTCCCAAGATGCACATTCGCGCCCTGTGGGTCAACGAACCAGTGCGCCTGCCCGCCGCCTGGGTCGAGGCAGCCGTGACCGCCGAGCCTGGGAGCGAAGGCGCCGAGGCCCTGCAGGGCCTGTCGTGCGCGGGATATGGATCAATCGTGACCGTCACGGCCGCCATGGGCCTGGCCGCCGCCCACGAGGTGTTGCAACTGTTGTTCGAAAGCCCGCCGGCCGCCTGATAGGGCTTCCACGCAACGTCCCGCGGCAAAGCGCGCCATGGAAGTGATTGCCCACGCTTGATTACCGATTGTTTGCGCTATGCTGACATTTGGTGACAAAAGCCTGAGCAACCACTTCGGTCCCGCCGACGCTGCAAGGATGACCCCGTGGCAGAGCCGCGCCCTCCCGATACGATTCCCAGCAATCATTTCCACACGGCCGCCGTGGGGTCGGGCGATGACGCCTTCTGGGCCTGGCGGGATGCCGTGTCGCCCTTGTTCGACGTGGCCTTGCCATCGTCCGACGCCGTCGACACCTTTGCCGCCGAAGTGCGGTCCTATCATCCGGGCACCATCCTGTTCGCGTCGGTGGCGGCCTCGGCGCAGCACTTTCGCCGGTCGCCCGGCACCATTGCCCGCAACGGCATCAACCACTACCTGGTGCAGCTCTATCGCCAGGGCGGCTATCACGGCGACGCCAATGGCCGCAGCATCGCGGTGGGGCCGGGGGATGTCAGCGTCCTGGACATGTCCCTGCCGCTGCAGACCCGGGCGCAAAGTTTCGAGAACATCAGTCTGGTCGTTCCGCGCCGGATGCTGGCGCCCCTGCTGGCGTCGCCCGACGCGGTCCATGGCACCGTCTTGCGGGCCACTACCGGCGCGGGCGCCTTGCTGCGCGACCATCTGACATCCTTGTATACGCAGGCTCCGGACTTGCGGGCCGACCAGGCCGAAGCGCTGATGCAAGGAACGGTCGCCTTGATGGGCGCGTGCATCGGGCCCACTGCCGATGCACGCGAGATGGCCGCCGACGACATCCGCGCCGCCACGCTGGTCGGTATCAAACGCTTCATCGAAGGCAACCTGGGCGCGTCCAGCCTGAATGCCGAACGGGTGTGCGGCCGCTTTGGCGTGTCCCGCCCGACGCTGTACCGCTTGTTCGAACCCTATGGCGGCTTCATGCGGTACATCCAGGAACGCCGCCTGCGCCGCTGCTTTACCGAACTGACGTCGCCGCATGCCAGGGGCCAGCGGATTGCCGATATCGCGCAGCGCTGGGGATTTGGCAGCGAAGCGACGTTCAGCCGGGCGTTCCGCCGGCAGTTCGATGTGTCGCCACGCGAATTGCGGCAAGCCGCGGCCAGGTCGGGGGCCCGCCCGGGCCACGCGCCAGGCCACGCATCAGGTCAGGCGCCAGCGCCATTGGCCGGCGCCTCGCGCTGGAGCACCGACAGCCTGATCGAAAGCTGGCTCATGAGCCTGGGGGACAGCTGACAATGGGCGCCATGCAGGACATGCCGGCAGGCAGTGGCCTGTGCACGCCGACGCTGCGTTTCGACAGCGCCGACTTCGATTCACCCGCCGAAACCTTCGACCGTTGGCGGGACATGCTGGCGCCGGTGTACGACGTCGCGCGTCCGTCGGCGGCCGAACTCATTCGCTTTCATGCGCAGCTGACGGCCATGCACCTGGGCCCGGCATTGATCACTTACGCCGTCGCCGCCGCGCAGTACTGCCAGCGCACCAGCACCACGATCGCGCGCAGCCAGGTCGATCACATCATGGCGCACACCTGTCTGGAAGGCGGCTATCACGGCGTGACCGAAGGCCGCAGCTTCGAAGTCCTGCCAGGCGATGTGGGCATCTTCGATCTGTCGCGCACGTGGAACGCCACCTGCAAGCCCTTCCGGCATCTGTCGCTGATGCTGCCGCGCGCGATGCTCGAACCGCTGCTGAGCCAGCCCGACCGCGCTCACGGTACGGTACTGAGCGGCGGCACGACCGCCGGCCGCCTGCTGTGCGAGCACCTGCAGTCCTTATGGCGCAACCTGCCGCGCATGACGCAGGACGATGCCCAGCGCGTGCTGTCCGGATCGGCGTCGTTGATGGCGGGATGCCTGGGGCAGACATCGGGCGCGCACGAATCGCCGGTCCGTGCCGCGTCCTTCACCCGCATCCGCAGGTATGTCGATGACCACCTGACCCGCACCGATTTGTGCGCCGAACAGGTGTGCGACCGGTTCGGCCTGTCGCGGTCCACGCTGTTCCGGTTGTTCGCGCCCTTTGGCGGCTTCGCGCATTACCTGCGGGACCAGCGGCTGCGCGCCTGTTTCCGCGACATCGTCTCGCCCGTGCACGCCCATCGGCGGATTTCGGACATTGCCGAACATTGGTGCTTCAACAACGAAGCCGTGTTCAGCCGGGCCTTCCGGCGCCTGTTCGACGCGTCACCGCGCGACGTGCGGCAGGCGGCGCAGGCCTGGGCGACCCTACCCGAACACTATGCGCCACGCGCGGCAACGCCGTCCGCGACAAGCGTCAGCTGATTGCGCCCATCGACGCGGGCATACCGGATCGCATCCATGTAATGCCGCATGAGTTGCATGCCGTGTCCGCCAATCTCGGCGTCGTCAATCGAGTCGACGGCGGCGGGCGGCGGCAGCTGGGTGGGATCGAAGGCCAGGCCATCGTCTTCAATCGTCAGGGCCACCTGGTCATCGACGCGCGCCAGGTGCAGGGTGATGCGTCCGGCGGACGGCCCCACGTCCCGCCCGTCGGGGTAGGCATACGACACGATATTGGTCAGCGCTTCATCCAGACTCAATTCCATGCCGAAGCGCAGGCGCGGCGGCCACGCATCGCGTTCGCCGATCTGTTCGAGCCAGGCCAGCGCGTGAGCGATCTGCGCGAGGTCGGCGGGTACTTCCAGAGAGTCGCGCATGTCGTCAATCATTGATGAGTCCAGACTAGGCGCATTGTATGATCAACAGCTAAGAATACTTATGAAGATCTCACCTCCAAGGCAGCCATGACGATCGCACATCAGCGCGTCGACGACGTTCACGTCTTCGATCTCCAGGGACAGTTGAACAGCGGCAATGCCGCCTCGGCGGAAAGCGACATACTTGCGCAGGTGACTGGCGGCGCGCGCAAGGTCGTGCTCGATCTGACCGCGCTCGATTACATCTCGAGCGCCGGATTGCGGGTGGTGCTGGTGGCGGCCAAGCGCCTCAAGCAGGCTGGAGGCAAGCTGGTGCTTGCCGGCATGCAGCCGCACGTGCGCGAAGTGTTCGACGTCAGCGGCTTTCTTGCGATCCTGAATGTTGCGCCGGACCGTCAGTCGGCCTTGTCAGAGCTTGCGACCTAGCTTTTTGAGACAAACAGACGCAAGCTTGCGACGTACGGCAAAGTCGCGATATTGCTCTACAGTTACGCTATTACCCGGCGCGGCCCAGTGCCTTCCCATTCCGGAACGTCTGTAGCGACAATGCCCACCCTTGTGTCGACCCCCGACTGGTCATCCGATGCTGTGCTCGCCACGTTGCTCCAGGACGTGCAGGCGCCGCATTTCCTTGATCAGTACCGCGATCGGCGCGCGGTGATTCTGACCGGCGAACCGGCGCGCTTCGACGGTCTGTTCGACCGGCAAGGTTTCGAGGCGTTGGCAGCCACGGCCGGCCGTCTGCACGCATCGTTCGTGGACGTCGATGGGTGGATGGTGAATGTGGCCATTACGCCAGGGCAGATCCCGCGCATGCTGGGCGCCGGCATGACGGTACTGGCCGAAAAGCTGCCTGAAGAAGGCCGCCTCAAGACATTCCTGGACGCCTACCGAAGCCTGCAGACATCGGCCCTTCCGCTGCAGCTCGATGGCGCGGTCTGTCCGGACGGATCCTTGCACCCCCTGGGCATCCACAGCACGCCGCTGTGCATTTTCCAGGTGTCGGGCCGCTATACCTGGCGCTACGTGCCGGAACCGATTTCCGGCGGCGCCCCGCTCGACGTGACCTTGCCGGCCGACGTCGACAGCCTGCCCCTGCCCTGGGGCGATCTGGAACGCCCCCGCCGACGCATTCGTCGAGCAGACCCTGCACCCGGGTGATACGTTCTACCTGCCCGCCGGCTGCTGGCACGAAGGGTTTTCGGTGGGCGAATCCATTGTGCTGGCCGTGACCGTCAACCGGCGACCCCTGCTGGACGTGCTGCGCGGCCTGTTGGCCCGCGGCCAGACCTCAACCGGTGCAAGGCCGGCGCCCGCGGATCGCGTGCCGCCTTCCGACGTGGCCGCCAGCGCGCAGCGCACGGTGGCGGGGGGATGGTCGGCGGCCGACGTCAATGCAGCCTGGCAAGCCTTGCTGGACGAAGCCAACGGGCCGGCAGAGGACTGAGCCGAGAGCTGGCCCGGAGCCGACTCGGACTGGCCCGATAACGGCGCGCCGTCAGGCAACCTCGCCCGGCAGCAGCGTCACATCGAACCATCCCCGCAACGCATTCGACAGCCGCAGGGCGTCGGCGCGCATCAGGTCGCCGCGCGTCAGCACGGCTTCTACCGCGGCTTCGTCATCCAGCAAGGCCGCCCGCTGCGCGCCCGGCAGCACGCCTGACGTGATAGGTGGGGTCACCCACTGCCCATCGATCCGCAGATAGACATTGCACCGGCTGCCTTCGCACAGTTCATCGCGCTCGTTGAAATACAGCAGATCGAAATGGTCCGGATGCGTCGCGATCCAGGCCGCCGCGCCGGCATACCACGGGCGATGCGTCGTCTTGTGCCGCAGCAACGGTTCATCGGAAGCCAGCCGCTGGCGCGCCACCATGACCCGTGGCGTGACGGGCAGGGGAGGCAACACCTGCGTTTCGATATCGATGACGCCGTCATCGCTCACCCGCAACCGCAGGCGATGCGACACCCCTTCCGCCAAGGGCGCCGCCGCGCGGGCAATCGCCCGCTGCGGCGCGTCGATGGACCACCGGTACCCCAACGCCGTTGACGACGCGCCCAGCCGTTCGATGTGCCACGGCAGCAGGGGCATGCGGCCGTCGGCTTCGACCCGTAACGTTTCGATCAGATGCGGCCGCATGTCATGAACCCTCCTGCTGCTGCATGAATTCATGCAGCACGCGCCCGGTATGCGACTGATCGCGATAGTCGATCACCGCTTCCGGCGTGCCTTCGATCACCAGTTGCCCGCCTTCGTTGCCGCCTTCCGGCCCCATGTCCAGCAGCCAGTCGGCTTCGGCAATCACGTCCAGGTTGTGCTCGATCACGACCACGGTGTTGCCGGCTTCGACCAGTCGGTGCAGAACGCGGATCAGCTTTTCCACGTCGGCCATCGACAGGCCCACTGTCGGCTCGTCCAGCACATACAGCGTATGCGGCTGGCGATACCCGCGGCCGGTTCGCATCGTGCCGTCTTCCAGCCGTGCCTTGGCCAGTTCGGTCACCAGCTTGATCCGCTGCGCCTCGCCGCCCGACAGGGTAGGGGAAGGCTGCCCCAGCGTCAGATAGCCCAGCCCCACGCTTTGCAACAGCAGCAGGGGATTGAGGATGGAGGGATGCGCGCCGAAGTATTCGACCGCATCGTCCACTTCCATGCCCAGCACTTCGCCCACGCTCTTGCCGCGCATGTGCACGGCCAGGGTCTCGCGGTTGAAGCGGCCGCCGTTGCACACATCGCACGGCACCTTCACGTCGGGCAGGAAGTTCATCTCGATCGTGCGCATGCCCTGGCCTTCGCAGACCTCGCAGCGGCCCCCGGCCGTGTTGAAACTGAAACGGCCGGCCGTCCACCCGCGCATGCGCGATTCCAGCGTGTCGGCAAACTGCTTGCGCACCGTGTCCCAGAAGCCCACATAGGTGGCGGGGCACGATCGCGGTGTCTTACCGATCGGCGTCTGGTCGACTTCCAGGACCCGGTCCAGGGTTTCCCATCCAGTCATGTTGGCGCAGCCCTTCCAGGCCGTTTTGGTCCGCTTGTCTTCGCGCAAGGCCGCGTTGGCGACTTCGCGTTGCAGATTGTCGAGCAGCACTTCACGCGCCAGCGTCGACTTGCCCGACCCCGACACGCCCGTCACGACCGTCAGCCGGCCTAGCGGAAAACGCGCATCGACGTTCGCCAGATTGTGCAGGCGCGCGCTCTTGACCTGGATCGATGGCGTGTCGGCATCCACCGGCCGGCGCGGCTGCAGCGGGTGCTTGAGCGGATGCCGCAGATACTTGCCGGTCAATGAATCGGGATTGTCCATGATGTCCTGGACCGTGCCCTGCGCGACCACGCGGCCGCCTCGCACCCCCGCACTCGGGCCGATATCGATCACGTGCGCGGCGCGGCGGATGGTGTCTTCGTCATGCTCCACCACGACCAGCGTGTTGCCCTTGCCCTCCAGCCGCGACAGCGCGTTCAACAGAATGCGGTTGTCGCGCGGGTGCAGGCCGATGGTCGGTTCGTCCAGCACATAGCACACGCCCTGCAGGTTGGACCCCAGTTGCGCGGCCAGCCGGATGCGCTGCGCCTCGCCTCCCGACAACGTCGGAGCGGCCCGGTCCAGCGCCAGGTAACCCAGTCCGACTTCTTCCAGGAAGTCCAGCCGGCTGCGCAGTTCGGTCAGGATGTCGCGGGCGATCTCCGCTTCGCGGCCATGCGTTTCCAGGGTCTGGAAGAAGCTGCCCGCGTCCCGCACCGCCAGCGACGCCATCTGCGCGATCGACTTGCCGCGCCAGCGCACCGCCAGCGCATTGCGATTCAGGCGCTGGCCTTCGCAGGTCGGGCAGGCCACGGCTTCGCCTTCGAACGCAGCGTTCCAGGCGGCTTCTTCGCCGGTCTGTTCCTGGTCGAAGCCTTCCAGCTTCACCCCCGTGCCGAAACACGAGGGGCACCAGCCGTGCTTGGAGTTGTACGAGAACATGCGCGGATCCGGCTCGGGAAAGCTCAAGCCGCAGCAGGGGCAGGCCCGCTTGACCGAGAACACGCGCTGTTCCAGCGACGGCGCCGCGGCGCTGCTGTCGACCGCCATGGCCTCGCGCAGCCGTTCCAGCGGCCACACCACGCTCATCACGCCATTGCCATGTTCCAGCGCAATGTCGATGGCCTTGCGCAGTTGCGCTTCATTGGCCGGATCGACCAGGAAGTCCGCCACCGGCAGTTCGATGTTGTGTTCCTTGAAGCGGTCCAGGCGCGGCCAGCGCGCGGTCGGCAAGAAGGCGCCATCGACCCGCAGGTGCGAGTGCCCCTTGTTGGCCGCCCACTTGGCCATGTCGGTATAGAAGCCCTTGCGCGCGGTCACCAGCGGCGCCATGACGCCGATGTGTTGGCCCTTCAGCTCGCGCATGATGCGATCCACGATCAGATCGAAGGTCTGCGGTTCGACCGGCACGTCGCAATTCGGGCAGTACTGCGTGCCCAGCTTCATGTACAGCAGGCGCATGAAGTGATGCGTCTCGGTCATGGTCGCGACCGTCGACTTGCGGCCGCCGCGGCTCGTGCGCTGCTCGATCGCCACCGTGGGCGGAATGCCGAAAATGGCGTCCACATCCGGTTTGCCCGCGGGCTGCACGATCGAACGGGCGTACGCGTTCAAGGATTCCAGATAGCGGCGCTGCCCTTCGTTGAACAGAATGTCGAAGGCCAGGGTCGACTTGCCCGATCCCGACACCCCGGTGATCACCGTGAACACGTTGTGCGGGATGTCGACGTCCACGCCCTTCAGGTTGTGTTCGCGTGCGTTCTTGATTTCGATTGCCGTGGAACGCCGCTTGGCCAGCACGTTCTGCAGCGGCACGCCCAGGTCTTCGGCAATGTCGTCCGCCAGTTCGGCGGCGGCGTCGATCTCGGTGCGGCTGGTGGCGTAGGGCGTCATGCGCTCGGCCAGGGTCATGTCGGGCGACATTTCGGGCCGGTCGGCATTCAGCGCGCCGATCTCGTGTTCGTACTCGCGCAGCGCCAGCCCGGTATGGGATGCCGGCGTGTTCATGACCTGCTCGGGCGTGCCCACGGCCACGATCTCGCCGCCAGCATCGCCGCCTTCCGGACCCAGGTCGATCAGCCAGTCCGACGCGCGGATCACGTCCAGATTGTGTTCGATCACGATCAGCGTATGGCCCGCGGCCAGCAGCTTGCGGAACGCGCCCATCAGCCGGGCGATGTCGTCGAAGTGCAGACCGGTGGTCGGTTCGTCGAACAGGAACAGGCTGCCTTTCTTCGACAGCTTGGCGCCCACGGTCGAGATGCCCGACCGGGCCGCTTCGGCCAAATGGCCCGCCAGCTTCAGCCGCTGCGCTTCGCCGCCCGACAGGGTCGGCACGGGCTGCCCCAGGCGCAGGTATTCCAGCCCCACATCGGCCAGCGGCGCCAGGCCATATTGCACATCACGCTCGCCTGCAAAGAACTCCAGGGCTTCGGTCACGGTCATGTCCAGCACGTCGGAAATCGACGCGGCGCGTCCATTGCGCTCCACCGTCACTTCGCGCACTTCGGCGCGGAAACGCGTGCCATCGCAATCCGGGCAACGAATGTAGACGTCCGACAGGAACTGCATTTCCACGTGTTCGAAGCCCGTGCCGCCGCAGGTCGGGCAGCGCCCGTCGCCCGCGTTGAAGCTGAACATGCCCGCCGTGTAATTGCGTTCCTTCGAGAGCCGCGCCTGCGCAAAGATCTTGCGGATGCCATCGAAAGCGCCAACGTAGCTGGCCGGGTTGGACCGCGCCGTCTTGCCGATCTGCGACTGGTCCACCATGACGACGTCCACCAGCCAGTCGTCACCCAGGATGCGGTCATGCGCGCCCGGCGTTTCGGTCGGCTTGCCCTTCAGCTTGAGCAGGCCCGGATACAGCACGTCCTGCACCAGGGACGACTTGCCCGACCCGGATACGCCCGTCACCGTCACCAGACGGCCCAACGGGAATTCCACGGTCACGTTCTTCAGGTTGTGCTCGCGCGCGCCTTCCACGATCAGGCGCGGCGTGCTGGCCGTGACCGGCATCGGCCGCGGCGCGGCCACGTGCCGGCGGCCCGACAGATAATCGCCCGTGAGCGTCTTGGCCGTGCGCAGTTGCGACGGCGACCCGTTGAACACGATGTTGCCGCCGCGCTCGCCCGGCCCCGGGCCGATATCGATCACGCGATCGGCCGCCAGCATGACCTGCGGATCATGTTCGACCACCACCAGCGAATTGCCGGCATCGCGCAGGCGATGCATGACTTCGACGATGCGGTTCATGTCGCGGGGATGCAGGCCGATCGACGGCTCATCCAGCACGAACAGGGTGTTCACCAGGGACGTGCCCAGCGCGGTCGTCAGGTTGATCCGCTGCACCTCGCCACCCGACAGCGTGCGGCTCTGGCGATCCAGCGTCAGATAGCCCAGGCCGACGTCGCACAGGAACTTCAGGCGGGCACGGACTTCCTCCAGCAGCAGGTCGGTCGCGGCATCCAGCACGCCGTCGAACGCCAGACCGTCGCAGAAACGGCGCACGCGCTCGATCGGCAGCATCATCAGGTCATGGATGCTCAAGCCGGGCAGGGACGCCAGGGTGGCGGCGCTCCACGCCGCATGGACCGGGCGGAATCGCGTGTATTTGTCATCGGTCTGCGGCAGCACGGCATCGGCGTCGGCCTTGCTGCCCACGCGCCACAGCAGGGCATCGGGCTTCAGGCGCGAGCCGCGGCACACGTCGCAGGGCGTATAGGCGCGGTACTTCGACAGCAGCACCCGGATGTGCATCTTGTAGGCTTTGGTCTCGAGCCAGTCAAAGAAGCGCTTCACGCCGTACCACTGGTTCTTCCACGCGTTGCTGGCGCCCTTCCAGTCCGGCGTGCCATTCAGCACCCATTCGCGCTGCGCATCGGTCAGCCGCGCCCACGGCACGTCCAGCGGAATGCCCGCGCGGCCCGCGTACTTGATCAGGTCGTCCTGGCATTCCTTGTTGCTGGCCGTCTGCCAGGGCTTGACCGCGCCACCGCGCAAGGTCTTGTTCCCATCGGGCACGACCAGGCCGTAATCGACACCGATCACCCGGCCAAACCCCCGGCACGCCTCGCAGGCGCCCAGCGGCGAATTGAAAGAGAACGCGCTGGGCGTGGGCGCCGAATACGAAATATCGCTGTTGGCGCAGTGCAACTCGTCGCTGAACTTCCACACGGCCGTATCGGCGCCGTCATCGCCCAGCACGCGTACGTCCACCCGGCCCGCGCCCAGGCGCAAGGCGGCATCCAGCGCTTCCATCACCCGCGCGCGTTCCGCGCTGGCCATGCGCAGGCGGTCCTGCACCACATCCAGGATCTGCGCGGCGTCCTTGCCGCTGCCCACCGCGCGCCGGGCATGCACCCGCGTGTAGCCCTGGCGTTCCAGGAAGGCGCGGATCTCGTCCTCGCCATAGTTGGCCGGCACCTGGACCGGAAAGGTGATGGCCAGACGGGGATCCCCGGCCTGCGCGGCCCGGTCGACCAGCATGTCGTAGATCGAATCGGGCGTGTCCTTGCGCACCGGTTGCGCGGTCTGGCGGTCGTACAGCGTGGCCGCCCGCGCAAAGAGCAGCTTCAGGTGATCGTTCAGCTCCGTCATCGTGCCGACCGTGCTGCGCGAACTGCGCACCGGATTGGTCTGGTCGATGGCGATCGCAGGCGGAATCCCGTCGATGCGGTCCACCTGCGGCTTGTCCATCCGGTCCAGGAACTGGCGCGCGTAGGGCGAGAAGGTTTCGACATAGCGCCGCTGCCCTTCGGCATACAACGTGTCGAACACGAGTGAGCTCTTGCCCGACCCGGAGACACCGGTCACCACCACGAGTTCGTTGGTGGGAATGGTCAGGGTCAGGTTCTTGAGGTTGTTCTGGCGGGCGCCAACGACCTGGATATCGGATGTGCCGGTGTCGGTGTCGAGGGCGGTATCGGTAACGGCGGGGGAGTAGAGGCGGACGTCATGGATGCAAGATGGGGCCGGTTCGCTCGTCGGCAATCCTCAGATCGTAGCCCGTTACAAGGCCGCGCGAAAAACGCCACACCGCCGCGCATTCGGCAACGCCTGACAAGCTTTGGTAACACCTGCGGGCTCAGTCTTTCGGTGGAGCGAGGCGTAAGATGAAGCCATGAAAGCCCGTCCACTGACCCCTTCGGAAGCACTCGGCGTTGAAGCCGGCATTTATATGCCGCCTCGCGTGCTGGGTGACGCACCGCCGCCGCCGCGCAGCCTGCGCCTGGTCGCGGTCGTGGTCATTGCGGGAAGCATCGGCGCCACCGTGGTTGCCGTGAATGTGGTGCCGGCCGCGGCCCACACCTGGCACGTCGTCAGCCACCAGACCGACCGCGCCCTGGCGCGCGTCCTGGGCAAGGCCGAAGTGCAGACCGCCGAGCTCTTGTCGGACCTGACCGCCAACTTCGCGCCGGCCGCCGAACCTACCTTCATCCCCCCGCTGCACTAAAAACCCGTTAGAATCGTGGGTTAGTCTGATTCAGCAGCCTGCGGTTATTTCGATTAGCGGTCTGCTTTTCCTGGCAGTCTGTTATCCGGCAGCCTGTTTTAACGATCTATTTCCTGGAGAACGACATGGCGGAAAAGAAGCGCACACGTCGCAACACCCTCGAGCGCCGTTGCCTTGGCAAAACCTTCAAGCGTCTGTTTGTGGGTTCGCCCAAGGGCATCTTCAAGATGCTCGAGAAGGTCAAGAAGGCCTGAGCCTGTCGCGACAGAAAAAACCGTGGTGCTCGCACCACGGTTTTTTCGCCTGTTCAAGGCTCGGGCCAGCGGCCGGGACGGGCCCGGCCCTCCGTCAGCCGATTCAGGAAGCCGGCGCGACGCAGCGGAAGTTTGCCGCGTCTTCCAGCGACCCGGTGCCGACGTAACGCGCCTGCTGCGGGTAGGGGCACAGCGGCCGCGTGCGGTTGGGCCATGGCGTGTTGCCGTCAGGACCCGTTGCCGCCGGCACCGACGCCGGGGGAACGCCGCGCTCCACCCAGTTCACCAGCGCCGTAAGCATGTCGAACCGATCGGTGGCCGGTCCGCCATAGCAATGGTGCATGCCGGGTATCGTGAACAGACGCACGAAGTCGCTCGCTTGCGGTTCCGCCGCACGGATCTTTTCATACCAGTCAATGGTGTGATTGACCGAGAACACCGGGTCGCTATTGCCGTGGTAGACGATCATTTTGCCGCCGGCATTCTTGAATGCGCTGAGATCCGCGGGGCGGGGGTGACATGAACGATACGGCCGACTCGGTGTAGATCGAATCCGTCGCGAAGATCTTGGGGGCGTCCCGATCGAAGTCGTAGGCAAGCAGGTGGTCGAGCACCTGGAAGCCTGTGCTGCTGACCTTCACGGGCGGTGTCGTGAAGATATAGGGCAGGGCCGCGCCGCCCATGGTCATGATCAGCGCGTCCGGGACGTCGGTCTGCGAAAAGCCCGGCTTCCAGAAACGCCAGCCAGCCCCGCCCACGCCGGCGTCGAAGGGCCAGTCGGCGTACAGCGCTTCTCCCTTGCTGTTTTTTGGGCCACTGAAAATGGCCTTCAGACTGTTGACCTGCTGCCCGGACAGGCAACCGGCGTGCTTGGCGCCGGTGCACTGCAGGGTGTCCGGGGTGAACGCCGTCTTGCAGGCCTGCGGATTGTCGATCATGCCATCGGTGGCGACGTCCAGCGCGTCGCAGGCGGCGACCGTGGCGTTCGCCACAAGCGCCAGATCGGTGTTCGAGAAGGACTGGCCGATCAGGGCGCGGCCCGACGCCGACAACGGCGCTGCGGCCGCAAAGTGTTGCGTGTCCCACGCGTGCTGCACGGCCGCCTTGGGCAGGTCGATGCCGGGGTTGCCAGCCACGATGCCGTCAAAGAGCGTCGCATGCCGCGATGCTGCAACGACCCCCTGCCGACCACCGTTCGAGCAGCCAAGGAAATAGGACTTGTCCGGACCCCGGCCATATACCCGGGAAACGATCGTCTTGGCCGCCGGCGTGACCGTGCCGACGGCGTTGTAGCCATAGTCGACACGGGCTTGCGGATCGACGCCAAACATCGAGCCACCCACCAGCGCATCGCTTTCCATCTGGTGGCCGGCGTCGGTGCTGACCACGGAAAATCCCATGGACAGGGCGTTGGTGACCTGCCCGGCGCCGCTCAGCGCGCCCAGCGCCGCACGCACCGTGCCATCCGCTCCGCCGCCGCCCTGAAAAAGAAGCGGCCGTTCCACACGTCCGGCAGGCGCAGTTCGAAACCGATTGCGTAGGTCTTCCCGTCGACCGTGCTGTTGCGGTGGTTCAGGCGGCCACGGATCAGGCAGTGCGCCGGCACCGATTGCGCCGGGGTGGCGCCGGCTTGCGCGCCGGTGTGGTTGGCGCTGTCGATCAGCAACTGGGGAAGGCCCAGTGCCGCTGTCGAGACGTCGGTACACGCCAGCCGCGCGGCCGAGGTGGCGTCCGAGCCGGCACGGGTGCCGGTGGATGCCGGGCTATCGTCGCCGCCGCAACCGGACAGCAAGGTCAGCGCGGTCAGCCCGAGCACGGCCGCGCCACCGCTCAGGCGCCTGCCCGGTAAACCCGGTGCATGTGTTGTCATGGTGGTTCTCCTCCCTTTTGTTCACGCACAAAACAGCCACTTCGGCCGTCGCAGTGAATGTAACCAATTGCGTGTGACGCAAATGCAAGGGACTTTCCCGGTTCGTAGTTTCCTAGCGTTCGCGCGCGAAAAAAGGCATGCCTTAAAGCATGCCTTTCCTTGTTTGCGCGCGGCGCATGGCTGCGCCCCGTGTTGCCCGGATCAGTGGCTGCCCACCGGCACCGGATCGCGGCCCGACGTCGCATTTTCGGGCACGAATACGCTTTCGCCGCTCAAGGTCAGCGCCAGCTGTTCCTTGTCCAGCTCGCCTTCCCAGCGGGCCACGACGATCGCGGCTACCGCATTGCCGACCAGGTTGGTCAGCGCGCGGCATTCGGACATGAAACGGTCCACGCCCAGGATCAGCGCCATGCCCGCCACCGGCACCGACGGCACCACCGACAACGTGGCGGCCAGGGTAATGAAGCCTGCGCCGGTAATGCCGGCTGCGCCCTTGGAACTGAGCATGGCGACGGCCAGCAGCAGGATCTGGTCGGCGATCGGCAACTGGATGTCCATGGCCTGGGCAATGAACAGCGCCGCCATCGTCATGTAGATGTTGGTGCCGTCCAGGTTGAACGAATATCCGGTCGGCACAACCAGGCCCACCACCGGCTTGGAGCAGCCGGCGTGTTCCATTTTTTCCATCAGCGTCGGCAGGGCGGCTTCGGACGAGCTGGTGCCCAGCACCAGCAGCAGTTCTTCGCGGATGTACTTGATCAGCTTGAGGATCGAGAAGCCGTTGTAGCGGGCCACGGCGCCCAGCACCACCAGCACGAACAGCAAGGAGGTCAGGTAGAACGTGGCGACCAGCGCGGCCAGGTTGGCGATCGAACCGATGCCGTACTTGCCGATGGTGAACGCCATGGCGCCGAACGCGCCAATCGGGGCCGCCTTCATCAGGATCGACACCAGCTTGAAGAACGCGCCGGAAATGGCCGTCAGGAAGTTCATGACGGGCGCGCCGCGCTCGCCAATCGCGCCCAGCGAGATCCCGAACAATACCGAGAAGAACAGCACCTGCAGGATGTCGCCACCCGCAAACGCGCCCACCACGGTGTTCGGGATGATGTTCATCAGGAAACCGGTCAAGGTCTGCTCATGCGCCTTGGCCGAGTAGCTGGCCACGCTGGCCGCATCGAGCGACGCCGGATTGATGTGCAGGCCATGGCCGGGCTGGACCACGTTTGCGACCACCATGCCGATGATCAGCGCCAGGGTCGAAAAGGTCAGGAAATAGATCATGGCCTTGCCGACCACGCGTCCGACCTTCTTCAAGTCCTGCATGCCTGCGATGCCGGTCGACACGGTCAGGAAGATAACCGGGGCGATGATCATCTTGACCAGCTTGATGAACGCGTCGCCCAACGGCTTCATCTGTTCGCCGAGCTGCGGATAGAAATGCCCGAGCAGAATGCCCAGGGTAATGGCGAAGATGACCTGGAAATACAGGTGCTGATAGAGTTTTTCTTACGAGCGGGCGCGCCGCTCACCACGGGTTGTGGTGCGATCATGTTGGGATGTCCCCTGCCAGGTGTTGGAGCTTGGCGGCCTTCCGTCACGAAGGCGTGCCAGCACATTGTTTTCACTGTCTTCTGCCTTCCGGCAATGGCCAGCGGCATTCGGTACGTGGAATTAGCAATGCCTGTGCCAGGTTGGTCCCGCTGAATCAAACGTTGATACATAAGGGGATTCGGGCAATGGCGGATTCCTGGACCGCCAACCTGTGTGCGGACTTTCGCTCGCGCCGGGGGCGCCGTGTGTGATAATCCGCACACGCCCTCCCGTTGTCCCCATCGCGTGACATCTTCCGTGCATGACCTGACCGAGCCGTCGCTCGCCACTCCCGCGCCTGCGCTGCTGGCGCGGCAGCGCCGCGCGTGGCGCTACTTTGCGGCCGCGGCCGCCGTAGCTCTGGCGGCGGTGCTGTTCCTGGCGTCGCATGTTGGCGAGGACCAGGCGGTGAACGACGTGCGCGCCCGCGCCGAAAATTCGGCGGCATTAAAGGTCGCGGTGTTGATGAGCGAGCTGGAAAAACAGCGGTCGCTGCCTTTTGTCCTGGCCCAGGATCTGGAAGTCCAGGATGCCCTGCGGTCCCGCGATCCGGCACGCCTGGAGGCGCTGGACGCCAAACTGTTCGCGCTCAAGTCGGGTACCGGCGCGGCGGTCATCTATCTGATCGACCCGGCCGGCATCACGCTTGCGGCCAGCAACTGGCGCGAGCCGACGTCCTTCGTTGGCAGCGACTACGGCTTTCGCCCGTACTTCCAGGAAGGCGTGGCCAACGGTGCGGCCGAGCATTTTGCGCTCGGCAATGTCAGCCAGCGGCCCGGGCTGTACCTGACGCGCCGGGTGGACAAAGACGGCCTGCTGCTGGGCGTGGTGGTGGTCAAGGTCGAATTCAATGGCGTCGAAGACAACTGGCGCAGGTTTCCCGAACCGACTTTCGTCACCGATGAGAACGGTGTCGTGCTGTTGTCCGCCGTGCCGGACTGGCAGTTCATGACCCTGGGCACCTTGCCCGACGCCGACCGCGCCCGGCTGCGGGACAGCCTGCAATTTGGCGATGCGCCGCTGCAGCCCTTGCCGATCCGTACCGACCCTGAACGCCGGGGGGACGAACGGGTACTGGCCACGGTGCCCGGCACGGGCCGCGAAGACCGCTATCTGCAGGTCAGCCTGCCGGTCCCGAGCACCCAGTGGACCTTTCATTTCCTCGGGCCGACCCGTGAGCCGGTGGCGCGCGCCGCGACCCTGGCGCAGGCCGTGGGCGTGCTGGCCGTGCTGCTGTCCGTCTTTGCCGCGGGGCTGGTCATGCACCGGCGGCATCTGGCCCGCAACGCCATCGCGGCGCAGACCGCCGTGCGGGAAGAGCTTGAACGCCGGGTCGCCGCGCGCACGGCGGAACTGCGCGACACCAATGCTCACCTGGTCAGTGAAATGGACGACCGCCGCCGCGCGGAAGCCGCCCTGCGGCAGTTGCAGGAAGAGCTGGAACAGGCCAACAAGCTCGCCTTTCTGGGTCAGATCACCGCGGGGGTTGCGCACGAAATCAACCAGCCGGTCGCGGCGATCCGCAGCTTTGCCGACAATGCGGCCACCTTCCTGGATCGCGCGCAGACTGAACCGGTGCGGCGCAACCTGGCGTCGATCGCCGGCCTGACGCAGCGGATCGGCGCCATCACCGACGAACTGCGCGCCTTCTCGCGCAAGGGGCGATCGGGCATCGTGCCGACGCGGGTGGACGCGGCGATCGATGGTGCGTTGCTGCTGGTGGGTAATGCGCTGCAACGGCAGGGCATCACGCTGATCCGGCCGGCCACGACGGAAGATGTCTGGGTCATGGGCGAACGCATGCGGCTGGAACAGGTGCTGGTCAATCTGCTGCAGAACGCAGTGGATGCGCTGGAAGGCACGCCTGACGCGCGGATCGTGCTGAGTGTGCGCGTCGACGCAGAGGCAGTCGTCAAGGGTGCCAATCGCGTCCGCATCGACGTGACCGACAATGGCCCCGGCATCGCCCCGGAAGTCATGGCGGCCTTGTTCACCCCCTTCACCACCACCAAACCCAACGGCCTCGGCCTGGGGCTGGTCATCTCGCGGGACATTGCGGCCGACTTCGGCGGCGAGCTGCAGGCGCATAGCGAACCTGGCGTCGGCACCCGGTTCACCCTGCTGTTGCAGCGCGCAAGGCCATCATGATGTCACCCGTCACTTCCCTCATGCCCGACAGTCCTGCCCCCCAACGAGTGGTGTTCGTCGACGACGACCCCGCCCTGCGCGAAGCCAACAGCCAGACCTTGGAACTGGCCGGCATGGACGTCACCGCGCTGCCCAACGCCCGCGCTGCGCTGGACCTGCTGACCGCCGACTTTCCCGGCGTCGTCGTGACCGACGTGCGCATGCCCGGCATCGACGGCCTGCAGCTGTTTCGCGCGCTGCACGAACGCGACCCTGACCTGCCCGTGATCCTCGTGACCGGCCACGGCGATATCGGCATGGCGGTCGACGCGATGCGCCAGGGCGCCTATGACTTCATCCCCAAACCCTATCCGGCCGACCGCCTGCTGGCCACAGTCCGCAACGCCCTGGACAAGCGGCGCCTGGTGCTGGAAAACCGTCAGCTCAAACAGCTTGCGCACGATGCGGGCGCCAGCCTGCCGCTGATCGGCGATACGCCAGTGATGCAGCGGCTGCGGCGCACCGTGCGGCACCTGGCGGATGCCGACGTGGACGTGCTGATCGAAGGCGAAACCGGCACCGGCAAGGAAGTCGTGGCCACCGCGCTGCATCAATGGAGCAGTCGCCGGCGCGAACACGCCTTCGTGGCGGTGAACTGCGGCGCGCTGCCCGAAGCGGTCGTTGAAAGCGAACTGTTCGGTCATGAACCCGGGGCCTTCACCGGCGCGCAGCGCAAGCGGGTCGGGCGCATCGAACATGCGAACCGGGGCACGCTGTTTCTTGATGAAATCGAAAGCATGCCGGTCATGTTGCAGGTCAAGCTGCTGCGGGTCCTGGAAGCGCGCGAAGTCTCGCCGCTGGGCACCAACGACGTTCGCCAGGTGGACCTGCGCGTCGTGGCCGCCACCAAGGTCGACCTGAGCGATCCGGCGCAACGCGGCGACTTCCGCGAAGACCTGTTCCACCGGCTCAATGTGGTCACGCTGCGGCTGCCCCCGCTGCGCGAGCGGCGCGACGACGTCGGCCTGCTTTTCTCCTACTTCCTGTCCCGCGCCGCGGCCCGCTTCAAGATGCCCGTGCCCAGCGTGACCGATGGCATCGGGGCTTACCTGGCCACGCACCGCTGGCCCGGCAACGTGCGCGAACTGGCGCACTTTGCCGAGCGCGTCGCGCTGGGACTGGCGGAGGAGGGGATGGAAGGCATACAGGCCCGACCGGACGATGCCGGTGACGCCGGGGCCACGCTGCCGCAACGTATGGAACGGTATGAAGCGAGCCTGATCCGGGACGCCCTGGCCACCTACCGCGGCGACGTGCGCGCCACCCTGCAGGCGCTGGGTATTCCGCGCAAGACCTTCTACGACAAACTGCAGCGGCACGGCATCGACCGCGCGGCGTTTGAACTGCCGGGGGAATGAGCTCCGGGGAAATGACCGCCGGGGTATCGCCACGCCCGGGTCAGACAAAACCCGACG
Source organism: Pigmentiphaga litoralis (assembly GCF_048632615.1). Classification (GTDB taxonomy): domain Bacteria; phylum Pseudomonadota; class Gammaproteobacteria; order Burkholderiales; family Burkholderiaceae_B; genus Pigmentiphaga; species Pigmentiphaga litoralis_B. The sequence continues at coordinate 1,910,368 of NZ_CP184479.1, read as the reverse complement.
CCCAGACGACAAAAAGGGGCGATATCGCCCCTTTTTGCTTGCGGTCATGACGTCCGATCAGCTGCGCGAATCCGTTCCCGGAATCTGCAGTGTCTTGCCCATCTGCACGGCGCTACCCTTGATGCGGTTCAGCGCGCGCAACTGGTCCACCGTCGTGTCGTAGCGCTTGGCGATCGACGAGAGGCTGTCGCCCTTGGTCACGCGGTGCGTGCGCACATGTACCTTCTTGCCCACAGCCACCGTACCGCGCGCGGCCACGGGGCGCACTGCCGCCGGCACCGCCGTCGCGATGATCGCGGGTTCGCCAGCCGCCGCACCCACCGGGACGATCAGGCTGTCGCCCGCCGACACGGACGACTTGGGCCCCAGGCCGTTGGCGCTGCGCAGGGTAGCCACCGACGTGCGGTATTGCTTGGCCACGCTGGCCAGCGTGTCGCCGCGCGCCATCTGGTGGGTATGCCACGACGACAGTTCGCCGTTGTGCGCAAGCAGGTTCGCTTCGAATACGCCGATACGGTCGGCAGGCAGGATCAGGGTCGGTTCATGCCGGCCCAGAATCACGCCGCGGTTGAACGACGGGTTCAGCGCCTTGAATTCTTCCAGCGGCATTTCGGCCAGCTGCGCCGCCAGCTTCACGTCGATGTTGCGGCTCTTGGTGACCGTGACGAAGTAGGGCTGGTTGTCGATGGTCGGCAGCACGATGCTGAACTTGGCCGGGTTGGCGATGATGTTCTTGATCGCCTGCAGCTTGGGCACGTAGTTGCGCGTTTCATCGGGCATGTCCAGCGACAGATAGTCGGTCGGCATGCCTTGCCCGGCCTTCTTTTCGATCGCCCGCTTGACCGAACCTTCTCCCCAGTTATAGGAAGCCAGCGCCAGGTGCCAGTCGCCGTGGAATTCGAACAGGTATTGCAGGTAGTCCAGCGCGGCGTTGGTCGACGCGATCGGATCGCGGCGCTCGTCACGCCACCAGTCCTGCTTCAGGTTGTAGCCGCGGCCGGTGGCCGGTACGAACTGCCACAGGCCCGAGGCCTGCGAACGCGACAGCGCCCAGGGGTCGAACGAACTTTCCACGAAGGGCAGCAATGCCAATTCGCTGGGCATGCCGCGCTGGTCGATTTCTTCAATGATGTAGTACAGATACTTGCCGGCCCGCTGCGCCGTGCGCTGCAGGTATTCCGGCTTGCTGGCGTAGAAGTTTTCCCATTCGCGCACCAGCGGCGTGTCGATGTTCGGCACGGCAAAGCTGCGGCGGATGCGGGTCCAGACATCGGCTGGCGCAACGGTCAGGTCCACCACCAGCGGCGAGAGGCCCGTTGGGGCCACCTGCTTGATCAGCGGCGAGTCGAGCCGCCGGCCCTGGGTCGCTGCCGCCACGCGCGGATTGGCCGGCACGTTGGGCAGATCGGCCACGGTGGACGTCGTTTCGGCAGTGGCCGTGGAGTCGCCAGGATTGGCGGGAGGGAGGGGAGCGCAAGCGGCAAGGGCCAGAAGGGCACCCGCCGTGATCACTTTCAGGAGCGCGCCGCGGGGATGCAATCGCGGAGCGTCGTCCGCGAGATCCACGCGCCGCCAAGGCGTATTTCCATAGATGTTCTTCAGTTTGACTGGGTTAAAGGCGCTGCGCATAGTAGGAGCCTGACGGGGTTCACGTCAAGCTTCCTTACATATCAGCGGCTGATGTCAGGGGTTGACCGACGATCCGAGCACGTTCAATACAAACGGCATATTTCCGGATTACTTGAAGGAATTTTTCCATTCGCGCAGCGCGGCGAATACTTCAGTCCGGGTGGCCAGGGCTCGGCCGGCATGGGTGACGGCGGCGGCGGCCACGGCAGGTTCGTCCGTCCGCAGGAAGGGGTTCACCTCTCGTTCCAGCGCCAGCGTGGTAGGCACCGTGGGCGTCCCGCTGTCGCGCAGCGCCTGGGCCTGATCGTGCCACTGCGCCAGGGCGCCGTTGTCCGGCTCGACCACCTTGGCCCAGCGGATGTTCGACATCGTGTACTCATGGGCGCAGTACACGCGGGTGTCGTCGGGCAGGGCGGCCAGCTTGCCCAGCGATTCGGTCATCTGGTCGGGCGTGCCTTCGAACAGCCGGCCACAGCCCGTGGCGAACAGCGTATCGCCGCAGAACACCAAAGGCTCGACCCCGCCGGCGCGGCCGGCGTAGGCAATGTGCCCGGCCGTATGGCCCGGCACGTCGATCACTTCCAGATTCAGGTCCAGTTCGGGCAATGCCACCTGATCGCCTTCGACCAGCTTGCGGTCGCAGTGCGGCAGGGTTTCGCCCGCGGGGCCGAACACGGTGGCGCCGGTGCGCTCGACCAGTTCGGTCACCCCGCCAACATGGTCGTTGTGATGGTGAGTCAGTAGAATGGCGCGCAGTTGCAGGCGTTGCTGCTGCAAGGCCTGGAGGACGGGAGCGGCCTGGCCGGGGTCGACCACGGCGGCAAGACTGCCATTGCGGATCAACCAGATATAGTTGTCACTGAACGCCGCCAACCCGGTGATGCCCGAATTGCCCGGCGGCACGCCGGGGGTGGTGCTGGCGGTTTGCTTCTGTCGTTTATCCGAACCTTTCATCCGATGCCCCTATCTGCCGCCCAAGGTTACCCGATTTCCGAACTCGGCCGTTGGCTGGAATCGCCTCCCGGACGCTACCTGTTGGCCTGGGAACAAGCCCGGCTTGACGAGGCGGTATCGGATGTATTTGGCTTTTTCGCGGTGCAGGTCGGGCTGCACCAGATCGACGGCCTGCGGGCCAACCGCATGCCTTTCAAGGGGTGCGTGGGCGACCAGGCCCCGGGTGGGCCCATGGTCGCGCCGCGGTGCAACGCCTTTGTCGTGGCCGAATTCGAAGAATTGCCCTTCGACTCGCAAAGCATCGACCTGCTCGTCCTGCCGCATACCCTTGAAGTGTCCGCCGACCCGCACCAGGTGCTGCGCGAGGCCGAACGCGTGCTGATGCCCGAGGGCCGCCTGATCGTGACCGGTTTCAATCCCTGGAGCCTGTGGGGCGCGGGGCGCCTGCTCGGGCAACGCGCCGCCTTCCTGCCCACCAGCCTGGGCCCGTTGCCGGTGCCGCGCCTGAAGGACTGGCTGAAGCTGCTGTCATTCGAAGTCGACCGCGCCCACTTCGGCGGCTACGTGCCACCTTGCAGCAGCGACGTCTGGCTGCAGCGATTCGCCTTCATGGAAAACGCGGGCGCCAAGTGGTGGCCGTTCTGCGGGTCGCTGTACATCGTGTCGGCGGTCAAGCGGCAGGCGGGCATGCGCCTGATGGGTCCGCCCTGGAAGACCCAGCGGCTGCGCCGCCCGCCGCGGTGGCGGTGGCCCCGCGCATGAATGCGACGCGGCCCGACAGCGAGCGCGAGTAAGCCGGCACTGCCGCGCCGACCCGCATGCACGGGTCGTGTGGGGCGATTGCCTAAGCCAGAAGTTAAGTTGTTGCGGACGTGCTTCCGGCTCGATCGCGGTGCTACATTTGGCTACACCTCCTGGGCATTCAACCTCCGTTCAGCATGCAAAAAAGCTCCGTCGTCCTGTTTGTGGTCCTCGCACTGGTCGCCGGTGGCGCGATCGGTTTCGTCGCGCCCCGGTATCTGGGCGCGTCCGCCGGTCCGGGAACGCAGGCTGCGGCCGAGGCCCCCAAGCCGCCCGTTGCCCGGCCTGTCGCGGTCGAAGTCGCCACCGTCCGCCGCCAGCCCTTCGTGCGTGGTGTCAGCGCGGTGGGCAGCCTGCGGTCCGACGAATCGGTCACGCTGCGTCCGGAAGTGGCTGGCCGCATCAGCGAAATCCGCTTTACCGAAGGCCAACGCGTGCAGCGCGGCCAGGTGCTGATCAAGCTGGATGACTCGGTGCCGCGCGCGGAATTCGAACAGGCGCGCGCCAACTTTTCGCTGGCCAAAAGCAATTTCGACCGGTCGATGGAACTGCAGCAGAAGGGTTTCATCAGCAAGCAGGCGCGCGACGAAGCCGACAACGCCATGAAAGTGCAGCAGGCAGCCATGGTGCTGGCCCAGGTCAAGCTCGACAAAAGCGAGATCCGCGCGCCGTTCCATGGCGTGATCGGTCTGCGCAGCGTGTCCGTGGGGGACTACGTGGCAGTGGGACAGGACATGGTGCCGATCGAGGCCATCGATGCCCTCAAGGTGGACTTTCGCATGCCCGAACGCTACCTGCCGCAGATCCGCAACGGCCAGGCCCTGCGCATCATGGTGGACGCCGTCCCCGACAAGATGTTCAACGGCTCCGTCTATGCCATCAGTCCCCTGATCGATGCCGGCGGGCGCTCCGTGGTGATGCGCGCGCAGGTCCGGAACACGGCGGCGCAGCTGCGGCCGGGCATGTTCGCGCGGGTCGAACTCCAGATGGGCGGGCAGTCCGAAGCCCTGCTGGTGCCCGAAGCGGCGCTGGTGCCGGTGGGCGACAACCAGTTCGTCTTCCGGGTGGAAGAGGGCCGCGCGGTGCGCGTGCAGATCGAAGTGGGCGAGCGCCGCGATGGACTCGTGGAAGTGATCCGCGGCATCGAAGACCAGGACATCGTGGTCGTTGCCGGTACGCAGAAGATCCGTGACGGCGGCGCGGTCACCGTCGCCAAGCCCACCGGAACGGGGCCTGCCACGGCAAGAACCGACGCCGCTCCGGCTGAGCGCGGCAGGCCCGCCGCCCCCAGCGCCGGTCCCCGTCCTGCAGGAACGCGGTCATGAAGCTCTCCGAAGTCTGCATCAAGCGGCCTGTCTTCGCGACGGTGCTGTCGCTGCTGATCGTGCTGGTCGGCGCGATTTCGTATTCGCGCCTGACGGTGCGCGAATATCCGCAGATCGACGAACCGGTCGTATCGGTCACGACGGTCTACAAGGGCGCGTCGGCCGAGGTGATCGAATCGCAGGTCACCAAGCCGCTGGAAGATTCGCTGTCGGGAATCGAAGGCGTGCAGATCATGAGTTCGGCCAGCCGCGCCGAACGCAGCAACATCAACGTCAAGTTTCGCCTGAACATCCCGCCCGATGCCGCCGCCGCCGACGTGCGCGACAAGGTGGCGCGGGTCCGTGGCCGCCTGCCCGACGAAGTGGACGAGCCCATCATCGCCAAGGTCGAAGCCGACTCGCAGCCCGTCATCCAGCTGGCCGTGGAAGCGGGCAGCCTGTCGAGCATGGAAGCGTCGGACTACATCAACCGCTTCATCAAGCCGCGCCTGTCGGTGCTGCCGGGCGCGGCCGAAGTGCGTGTGTACGGCGAGCGCCTGCCCGCCATGCGCGTCAACGTCGACCGCAGCAAACTGGCCGCCTTCCGGCTGACCGTGCAGGAAGTCGAAGACGCCTTGCGCGCGCAGAACGTCGAAATCCCGTCGGGCCGCATCGAATCGCAGGCCCGCGAATTTTCCGTCGTGGCCGCCACCAATCTGCGCACGCCCGAAGAATTCCGCCGCGTCGTCATTGCCAACGTCAGCGGTTACAGCGTCACCATCGGCGACGTGGCCGACGTGCGGCTGGGCCCCGTGGACGAGCGCGTCACGTCGCGCTTCAACGGGCAGCCGGCGCTGAACATCGGTGTCGTCAAACAATCGACCGCCAACCCGCTCGACCTGTCGAAAGCGGTGCGCGAAGAGATTGAGAAAATCAACGAATCGCTGCCCAGCGGCATGAAGCTGAACCTGGCGTACGACACGTCGGTGTTCATCGAAAAGTCGATCGAATCCGTCTTTCACACCATTGTCGAAGCCGTGATTCTGGTGGTGCTCGTCATCTTCTTCTTCCTGCGCAACTGGCGGGCCAGCCTGATTCCCATCGTCACCATTCCGGTGTCGCTGATCGGCGCGTGCACGCTGATGTTCGCGTTCGGCTTTTCCATCAATACCCTGACGTTGCTGGCCATGGTGCTGGCCATCGGCCTGGTGGTGGACGACGCCATCGTCGTGCTCGAAAACATTTTCCGCCACATCGAAGAAGGCAAGACCCGCATCCAGGCGGCCTTGCTGGGCGCCAAGGAAATCGGCTTCGCGGTGGTGGCGATGACGCTGACGCTGGTGACCGTCTACGCGCCCCTGGCCTTCGCGACCGGCCGCACCGGCCGCCTGTTCATCGAATTCGCGCTGGCGCTTGCGGGCGCCGTGCTGTTCTCGGGCTTCATTGCCCTGACGTTGACACCCATGATGTGCTCGCTGCTGCTGCGGCACGAAACACAGCATGGCCGCCTGTACAACCTGGTCGAAGGCTGGCTCGAGGCCCTGAACCGAGGCTATCGCCGGGTGCTCGGATTCTCCTTGCGGCATCGGCTGTGGGTCGTGGCGTTGGGCCTGGCGGTCGGCGGCGCCATGGTGCCGCTGTTCTCGGTCATCAAAAGCGAACTTGCGCCGGTCGAAGACCGCGGCATGATCTTTGGCCGCATCACGTCCCCGCAGGGGGCCACGGTGGGCTACACCACCAACTACCTGGAACGCATCGAACAGATCTACGCCGACATTCCCGAAGCCGCCGCCCACCAGGCCGTGGCCGGCTTTCCGGTCGTGACCGACGGCAACGCCATCCTGCGGCTCAAGCCCTGGGACGAACGCACCAAGTCGCAACAGCAGATCGCCCGCGAGCTCCAACCCAAGTTCGCCGCGCTGCCGGGTGTGCAGGCCTTTCCGCTCAATCCACCTTCGCTGGGTCAATCGCAGCGCTCGTCCCCGATCGAATTCGTGATCATGAGCCAGGTGTCGTACTCGGAACTGTCGGGCATCGTCGACGTTTTCCTGGCCGAACTCGCCAAGTATCCAGGCGTGCAGAACGTGCAGACCGATCTGCGGCTGAACACGCCGGAACTGCGGGTGCAGGTCGATCGCGCCAAGCTGGCCGACGTGGGCGTGGACGTGTCGCGAGTCGGCCGCACGCTTGAATCGATGCTGGGCGGCCGCCAGGTCACGCGCTACAAGGAAAGCGGCGAGCAGTACGACGTTCTGGTGCAGGTCGTGCCGCGCGACCGGTCGCGCCCCAACGACATCTCGGACATCTACGTGCGCGCGCGCAGCGGCGAAATGGTCCAGCTGGCCAACGTGCTGAACGTGCGCGAAGGCGTATCGCCGCAAACGCTCAACCACTTCAACCGCCTGCGTTCCGTCACGATCTCGGCCGCGCCCGCGCCAGGGTATTCACTGGGCGAAGCGCTCAAGGAAATGAACACCATCGCGGCCCGGGTGCTGCCGCTGCAGGCCCAGACCGATCTGGATGGCCAGTCGCGCGAATTCCGCGACTCGGCCGGCAGCATCTATCTGGTGTTCGGCATGGCCATCGCCTTCATCTACCTGGTGCTGGCCGCGCAATTCGAAAGCTGGCGCAACCCGCTGATCATCATGCTGTCGGTGCCACTGTCCTTGACCGGCGCCTTGCTCGCCCTGTGGCTGACCGGGGGGACCTTATCGATCTACAGCCAGATCGGACTGATCACCCTGGTCGGCCTGATCACCAAGCACGGCATCCTGATCGTTGAATTTGCCAATCAACTGCGCGACGAAGGTCACGCCCTGGTCGATGCCGTCGTCGACGCCAGCGTGATGCGCCTGCGCCCCATCCTGATGACGACCGGCGCGATGGTGCTTGGCGCCGTGCCCCTGGCCCTGGCCACTGGCGCGGGCGCCGAATCCCGTGTGCAGATCGGCTGGGTGATCGTCGGCGGGATGAGCCTGGGCACGCTGCTCACGCTGTTCGTCGTCCCTTGCGTCTATACCCTGATCGCCGGCGCCCGCAACAAGCCGGTGCCGCTGGGCGTGGACAGCCACGCGCCCGAGCATGGCCGCACGCCGGGACATGTCGCGACGCCCGAGTCGGTAGGGTAAGGCGCGCGGACCCGCCATCGACGGGTCCGCGCCAGTTGGCCTACACTGCACCCTTGCTGTTTTTACGAATACCCGGACCCCTATGCGTTACGTCGTCCTCGATACGGAAACCACCGGCCTCGACCCCCAATTGGGCAATCGGGTCATCGAAATCGGTTGCGTCGAAATCTTCAACCGGCGCGTCACCCAACGCAACTTTCACACTTACCTGAATCCCGAACGCGACAGCGAACCGGGCGCGCTGGAAGTGCACGGTCTGACCACCGAATTCCTGTCCGACAAGCCGCGTTTCCACGAAAAGGCCGACGAATTCCTGGACTTCATCCAGGGGTCCACCGTCATCATCCACAACGCCGAGTTCGACATCCGCTTCCTGAATGCGGAACTCGCCCGCCTGGACCGCCCCGGCTTCCGCACGCATTGCGTCGACGTCATCGACTCCCTGCTGCACGCCCGCGAACTGCACCCGGGCAAACGCAATTCCCTGGACTCGCTCTGCGACCGCTACGGCATCTCCAACGCGCATCGCGTGCTGCACGGCGCATTGCTCGACTCCGAACTGCTTGCCGAAGTCTGGCTTGCCATGACCCGCGGCCAGGACAGCCTGGTGATCGACCTGGGCGATACCGGTGGCGCCGGCACCCTGGACCTGGGCGCGTTCGATCCGTCCGTCCTGCCCATCCCGGCCGTGCCCGCCGACGAACTCGCCGCCCACGCCGCCTACCTGGCCAGCCTGGACAAAGAGTCCAAAGGCCAGGCCGTGTGGCGCAAATGGGATAGCGTGGCCGAAGCCGCCTGATCGCACTTGCTGCACGATTCGAAATCTGTGCTATATTCTTGGGCTGCCAGGACGTTTCCACGTTTGGCAGCCAGTAGTACCCACTACAGTACCAACCACATGGGTGGTTAGCTCAGCGGTAGAGCACTGCCTTCACACGGCAGGGGTCACAGGTTCAATCCCTGTACCACCCACCAGATTCCAGGAACCCGCAACGCTGCATGGCGTTGCGGGTTTTTTGTTTATTGCGTGGACGAAATCCCACTTGGCAATAGGTGATGCGCGTATTATCAATCTTTAAGCGCATAAAACTCGATTTAACGATCATGAAGGTAACGCAGGCGGCAGTACTATCCGATGGCTTGATCGCCCAGGCGCGAGAGGTTGGCCTCAAATTCGCCCGGCTGCGTCGCGCCCGCCAGGTCAAGCAGGCGGACGCGGCGCTTCGCGCGGGGCTGTCTCGCAATACTGCTTATCGAATCGAAAAAGGCGATCCAGGGTTGGCCGTGGGTCTGATGCTTCGGTATCTGGACGCCATTTCGCCTGGGGCCAGCCTTGAAAGCCTGCTACTCGAAACAGATCCTGCGCTCAAGGCATTAGCGTCCCGCGAGGCTACCCAGAGGGTACGTGGGTTGACCGCTGCTGAACGCGACGCGCTGGATTTCTGACATCAATGGCCAGAAACCGCAAACTGATGGTCTTTGCGCATCTCGATGAAGCATGGGCGCCTTGCGGTCAACTTTCGATGACCGAAGAAGGCTCGGAGCTGCTGGCGTCAAGCTTTGCGTATGGCACGCGCTATGTCGCTCGCAGCAATGCGATCGAGGTCGATCCTGTCAGCCTCCCCCTCCGTCACGGCGAGTCGCCACAAGGCAACCGGCTGTTTCCGGCCAACGCGCTCGTCGCATTTGGCGGAATTCGTGACGCCGCCCCCGACGCCTGGGGCAGGCGTGTCATCGAGGCGAAACATCGTCAGCCTGCCAACAGCCTGCCCGAATCGACCTACCTGCTGGAGGCAGGCTCTGAGCGTGTCGGCGCGCTCGATGTCCGCGAGTCCATCGCATCACCGCCGTCACCATCCGTCAGCCATACGCACCAGTTGGCCTACTTGTTGGAGGCCGCCGAGCGAATCGAACAAGGTTTGCCTGTCCCGAACGCGCTGGAAATGATCTTTGACCACGGCAGCGGCCTGGGTGGCGCGCGCCCCAAGGCGACGGTCAGGGATGCGGCCGGCCGTCTGGCGATGGCCAAATTTCCCAGTGCCGGTGATCCATTCGATATTCCGGCCATTGAGTCGGCGTCCTTGCTGCTCGCACGGCAGGTGGGTCTCGACGTGCCCGACGTCTGCACGAGCCTCGTGGGTAATCGTCGCGTGATGATGATCCGGCGCTTCGATCGATACTGGCTCGAACAAGGCCAGGTGCCAGGGCCTGTGACGTCCCTGTCCCTTGATCCCGGACCTGGCAAGACGGAACGGCGCAGGGCGTTCGTCAGTGGACTGACGATGGTTGGATGCGATGAAACGGAATCGCGCCAAAAGAGCTACTCGGATCTTGCGCAAGCGATCCGGCGGTATTGCCATCCTTCTGTCATTCGTGCGGACAACGAAGAACTGTACATGCGCATGGTGTTCAATATATTCGTCACCAATGACGACGATCATTTGCGCAATCATGGCTTCTTGTGGGACCCGCGCATCAAGGGCTGGCGGCTGAGCCCGCTTTATGACGTGCTGCCCAGGCCGACCCACGCGCAAGAGCGCCAGCTCCATCTGGGTGTCGGACCACAAGGACGGCATGCCTCGATAGACAATGCGATTGCAGGCTGCGGCGTCTTTACCCTTAACGCTAGACGCGCTGGCGAGCTTGTAGCAAAAGTCTGGAGCGAGGTCCGGGAGTGGAAGGTGCATTTCGAACGATTCGGCGTATCTGCCCAGGATATCGAACGCATCAGTCCCGCCTTCCGGCACCTTGACGATGTCACCACGCGAGCGACCCGGCTGACCTTGGAATGACATGAATGGAATTCGATCCGCGCCGCTTTACGCAACGTCCTTTTTTACACACTCGCTCCGTGCCACATATTCGATCCATCTTCTCGCTCGTGCTCGCCGCCACACTGCTGGCCGGCTGCACCCTCAGCCGCAACGCCATGCCGCCCGACAGCGGCGCGACGCCCTTGCCCGATGTCACCACCCCCGCGCTGCCGCCCGCCGTCCGCATCGACCGGGTCGACGATGCTCGCCGCTTCGAGCCGCGCACGCGGGTCGCCACGACGCCTTTCCTGAATGACGACGAGGCCGCCAACCCGGCGGTTCGCGCGCGCGCTTTCGCGCAAAAGCGGGACAGCAATGGCAGGCCGCTGGGCAGCGTGCTGCTGCCGGCCGGGCAATCGGTGGCGAAGGTCACGGAAGCAACGATCCTGAAAGTGCTGCAGGACGCGGGCTACCGCGTCGCCAAGGCGGGGATCCCGACTACGCGCGCGCCATTCCGGTCACGGCAAGGATCGATCGGCTGTGGGCGTGGACGGAGTCCGGGTTCTGGCAAGTGGAATTGCAGGCGAGCTACGACGTGACCGTGTCGGCGGCGCTGCCAGGCCTGCAGCAAGGCCCGCGTTTCGTGGGCAACACGCGCGCCACGATGCAGTTCCCGACCGCCAGCGACTGGACCGCGGCGGTTACGCGGCTGCAGACGGATCTGGCCACGCAGATGCGGGCAGTGGTGGGCAAGGCTACGTCGGGTTGATGCTCCGCTGCGTAATGAAGATCTCCACCAGCAGCAAGGTATAGGTCGCGATCAACCCCAGCATCGCCAGGATGAACAGCACGGCCACGGGCCGGTCAAACGGGATCTCCAGTTCATTGCCCACGAACAGCGACCCGATCAACACACACACCAGAATCGCGCAGACCGCGCCGGCCGTCACGGCGGCGTTGATGATTTTTGCGCGGCGGTTCAGGGTCCGCAGTTCTTCTTCGATCTCGGCGCGCTGGTCGTCGGCAACGGCCTTCAAGTCGTCACGGCGCTTCAAGGTCCGGTCGTTGACCCGGGCCAGCCGGTTGGTCAGCACCGTCAGAGTGCCGCCGATTGCCGCCAGCATGAACGCCGGGCCCACTGCCAGCTGGATGACGTGGGACGTGTCTGCGTGAATCGATAACATGTCCGCTTACCGCCGTCCGGTGGCCGGCGCCGCGTCGTGGTCGCGCCCCGGATTCACCTTTGCGTTGTCCATGCTTTCCTGATCCAGCTCTTCGCGAATGTCCATCAGGTCGGCGCGGGCTTCGTTGACGTCCAGGATCCGCTGCGTGCCCCATGCCGCCGCGACCAGCACCAGCAGCCACGCGGCCATGCGCACGGGGCGGGGCGTGTTGCGCACGGCGCCCAGCACCAGGCCGACCACCGCGCCCGCAAGCAGGCCGCCGATATGGCAGGCGTTGTCGGTGCCGTTGGTCTGCCAGCCATACACCACGTTGATGCCGACCAGCACGGCCAGTTCGACCGCGCTGAACGGCAGGGCAAGGGGTTCGCGGCTGGCGTTTTTCAGCAGCTTGAGCATGATGGCCGCGGCGGCCAGGCCCATGACGGCGCCCGAGGCCCCCGCGCTGACCACCAGATAAATGGTGGGCGTGGCGTTGCTCAGGTCGGCGGCGGCCTGCGGGCGGGCGTTCCACAGGGCGCTGACCAGGCTGCCGCCCAGGCCCGACAGGAAGTACACCAACAGGTAGTTGAGCTTGCCGAAATTGCGTTCGGCGATCGACCCCAGGAACAGCAGGCTGATCATGTTGAGGGCCAGGTGCAGCACGCCGATGTGCAGGAACATGCTGGCCAGCAGGCGCCAGCTTTCGCCGGTCAGGGTCAGGGCCGCGATGTTGGCGCCCCAGCGGCCCAGGTCGTCGAGTTCCGGATTGGTAGGGCTGATGCCCGTGGCGACCTGATACAGGAAGAGGCCCACGTTGACCAGGATGAGCACCCCGGTGATCGGGGCGATGCGGCGCAGGAAGGTCGGCATGTCGATGAAAGTGTGGAGCGAATCCGGCAGTCTGAAGTGTCCTATTGTCGCCCGGTCGAATAAAACCCGGGCGCGGCAGGCGGGCCATGATGCCATGACTTGGCTGCGCGGCCCCTTGGGTCGCCCGGATGGGGGAGTCATCGAGCGTGTATGCGTTACGCCGGATCCGCCGCCACGCGGACCGGCGCGCCCCGGTCCTGCGCCAGGCGCTCGCGGGCCAGCACACGAAAATCGGTAGGGGAATACTGCGTCTGGCGCGTGAAGAAACGCGAGAAATAACCCGGATCGGAAAACCCCAGGGCGATCGCGATTTCCTTGATGCTGAGCGACGAATACGCCAGGTCGCGTTTGGCTTCCATGACCAGGCGGTTATGGACGACTTCGAGCGCGGACTGGCCCAGCGCGTCACGGCAGACACGGTTCAATTGCGTCGGCGTGATGCCCAGGTGTCCGGCGTAGTAGCCAATGTCCCGCTGTTCGCGAAAGCATTGATTCAGCATGGCCTTGAAGCTTTGGACATGCTGCACGGCCCGCGATGGCCGGGCGTTCAACGCCTGTTCGGCGCGCACGCCCACTTCGCGGGCCAGCATCACCAGCACCAGACGCAGCAGGGTTTCCAGCGCCACCAGCCGCCAGGGTCCGTGTGTATCGAACTCTTCCAACAAGTGTTCCAGCGACCGCGCGGCGGGCGAGGGCTGGCCGGCCGGCCAATGCAGCACCTGCGCGCTGCCGAAGCAGCCCAGCAATTCGGGCGTGGGCGCCAGCAGGTGTTCCATGTGCTGCGTCACGACCGTTACGACCGATCCGTCCACATTGCTCGAAAAGCGGAAACCATGCGCAAAAAAGCCGGCACCACCAGCATGCAGGGTCCGTTCACATGGAATTCACGCGCATCGAAATGAATGTCGGCCGACCCGCTGCGGATGTACAGAATTTGCATGAAGAGTTCATGCCGATGCGGCTTGATCTCCCAGTCGTAATGGCGGCTGCGCATGGGAATCGACTCGCAGTGAAGGCTGTCCGGGACCAGCGACTGCGTGTGTTCGCCGTACAGCGCATAGGTGGGCACGGTGCTGGTCATGGCGGGGGCCGGTAGCGGACGATGTTCGGATTATCCATCCGAATGTCGGCAAAATCTATTCTCGCGGCCGTGCTCGGCTATTAAGATCGCCGAAATAACGAATCGAGGAGACAGGCCATGCGCGTCCAAGTAGCCATTATCGGATCCGGCCCTGCCGGATTGTTCCTCGGCCAGATCCTGTCGCGGGCTGGCATCCACACCCTGATCATCGAACAGCGCAGCAAGGACTACGTCCTGGGCCGCATCCGCGCCGGCGTGCTGGAACAGGGCACGGTCGACCTGCTGAACGAGATCGGCGTCAACCGCCGGATGAACGCCGAGGGCATGTATCACGACGGCATCGAGCTTTGCTTCAACGGCGCGCGCCATCGCATCGACCTGAAGGCGCTGAGTGGTGGCAAGCGAGTCATGGTGTATGGCCAGACCGAAGTCACCCACGACCTGATGGACGCGCGCGAGGCTGCCGGCTACGAGACGGTATACGAAGCGCAGAACGTCAGCGTCCATGACTTCGACACGGATCACCCCAAGGTCCGGTACCTGAAGGACGGGGTGGCGCACGAGGTCGAGTGCGATGTGATCGCTGGCTGCGATGGCTTTCACGGCGTGTGCCGGGCCAGCGTGCCGCAAGACGCCGTGCAGACCTACGAACGTGTCTATCCCTTTGGCTGGCTCGGCATCCTGTCGGACACGCCCCCTGTATCAGACGAACTGATCTACTCCAACCATGAACGCGGCTTTGCCCTGTGCAGCATGCGGTCGGCCACGCGCAGCCGCTATTACGTGCAGTGTTCGCTGGACGACAAGGTGGAACAGTGGTCCGATGACGCCTTCTGGAACGAGCTGCGGTTGCGCCTGGATGACGAGGCCGCCGACCGCCTGGTGACGGGGCCATCGATCGAAAAAGCATTGCCCCGCTGCGCAGCTTCGTGGCCGAACCGATGCGCTTCGGACGGCTGTTCCTGGCGGGGGACGCTGCCCACATCGTGCCGCCCACGGGCGCCAAGGGGCTGAACCTGGCCGTGGCCGACGTGCGTTACCTGTCCCAGGCGCTGCTGCAGTTCTTTGATGGCGATGCGCACGGCATCGACACCTATTCCCAGAAGTGCCTGCAGCGCGTCTGGAAAGCGGAGCGATTTTCGTGGTGGATGACGTCGTTGATGCACAAGTTTCCTGAAAATGGCGCCTTTGGGCACAAGATCCAGCAGGCCGAGCTTGCCTACCTGATCGGGTCGGAAGCCGCATCGACCTCGCTGGCGGAAAACTACGTGGGCCTGCCGTTCGAAGCATGATGCCGTTGTGCAACGCCGGCCCGGCATAAAACAGGGACAATCGACACCGTTGGCCGACTGCCACATGCGGGTGTGCGCGGTCATGCCCTTGTCACTGCTTGAACGCACCCTGTCGCTTTGCCGGCACTGGCGGAATCACCATGAAAAGAACCTTCGAACGCCGTGCCGTCGCGGCGGTTGTTGCACTGTGCTGCGCCGCGCCGGTCTGGGCGCAAGACCCAGGCCTGATCCCCGAAGACGAACGCTATGCGCTGCACGGCCAGTCCACCTATGTCTGGCAGCGCAAGCCCGCATTCGCGTCGCCGTATGAAGGCGAAAACAGCCTGCAAGGCAAGAAGGCCAAGAGCTATTCCTTTACCGCCACCGTCGATCTGGGCCTGCGCCTGTGGGAAGGCGCCGAGTTCCATGTGAATGGCGAAGGTGCGCGTGGCCAGGCCTTCTCGGGACTGCATGGCCTGGGCGGACTGACCAATGGCGAGCTGGCCAAGACGGCGGGCGCCGACATGGTCTATTACCGCGCGCGCACCTTCCTGCGGCAGACCTGGGGCCTGGGCGGCGGGCGCGAAGCGGTCGAAGGGGATATGAATCAACTGGCGGGCGGGCAGGACAAGCGCCGCGTGGTGCTGACCGTGGGCACGGTGTCCATGCTCGACATTTTCGACTCGCTGGAATCGGCGCATGACCCCCGCACGCAGTTCCTGAACTGGTCGTTCCTGACGCACGGCAGCTTCGACTACGCCGCCGACTCGCGCGGCTACACCAGTGGCGCGGCGCTGGAATACATCGATGACGGCTGGGCCGTGCGCGCCGGCCGCTTCATGATGCCCAAGGAATCGAACGGCCTGCCGCTCGATACGCGGCTGGGCAAGCACTATGGCGACCAGATCGAATTCGAAAAGCAGTACCAGGCGGGGAACCGGCCGGGCACGGCACGCATCATCGGGTTTCGCAACAAGACCCGCATGGCCGACTTCGGTGACGCCATCGCCGCCGGCCGCGCGGCCGGGGCCGCCCCCGAACTGGACACCGTGCGCCGCGAACATGCCAAGGTCGGCGTAGGGATAGGCTTCGATCAGTCGGTCACGGACGACGTCAATGCCTTCATGCGCGCCAGCTGGTCGGACGGCAAGACAGAGACCTATGCCTTCACCGAGATCGACCGTGCCGTCTCGGCCGGCGTGGTCGTGAAGGGCACGCAGTGGTCACGGCCGTACGACACGGTTGGCGCCGCCGTGGCCGTGAACGCGCTGAGCCGCACGCACCGTGGCTATCTGGCGGCAGGCGGCATCGGTCCTTTCCTGGGTGACGGCGCGCTGAACTACGGCGTCGAACAGATTGCCGAGACCTACTACAGCTGGCGGCCCTTCAAGTACTTCTGGCTGACGGGCGATGCGCAATACATCCGCAATCCGGGCTACAACCGGGATCGCGGTCCGGCCAAGGTGTTTTCGGTGCGATTGCACACGCAGTTCTAGGGCGCAATTCCAAGAACGCAGTTTCCGTCGGGCAGTGCCCGGACCGCGATTCCCGAGCCGACCCGCCAGGCAGACCGGGGGCGACGAACACCGCCCCTGGCTTGCGCGGACGGCGGTACGGGGTGGTCATTCCGGCTGGATCTGCGCGCGGTCGATCACCTGCTTCCACGCGACGGCTTCCTTGGCGATCTGCGCGCCGAATTCCGCGGGCGAGCTGCCCACGGCGGTCACGCCAATGTCCGCATACTGCTTGCGCACGGCCGGGTCGGCCAGGGCGGCCTTGATCGCCGCCGACAGCTTGTCGATGATGGCGGGGTCGGTGCCCACCGGCGCCGCCATGCCCCACCAGTTGCCGGTCAACAGGTCCGGCAGGCCCTGCTCGCGCGTCGTGGGCACGTCGGGCAGAATCGCCAGCCGCTGATCGCTCGCCACCGCCAGTGCCTTGAGCTTGCCCCCTGCCACGTTGCCCGCCACCGAACTGAAGGCGGTGATATACAGCTGGATCTCGCTGCCAAGCAACCCTGCCACGGCAGGGGGCGAGCCGCGATAAGGCACGTGCGTCAACTGCACCTTGGCCAGCTGGCTGTATAGCTCGCCAGCCAGATGGGGCGGCGTGCCGTTGCCGGGCGACCCGTAGTTGAGTTTGGACGGACTTTGCCGCGCCATCTCGGTGAAATCCTTGAGCGTGCTCACCGGCAGCGCGCTGTTCACGATCATGACCGACGGTGCATTGCTCAGCAGGGCCACGGGCATCAGGTCTTTGAGCGGGTCGAAACGCATGTTCCGGAACAGGAACTGGTTCGTGACGAAGTTGTTGGTCGCCCCCAGCAGGAAGGTGTAGCCATCGGGCTGCGCGCGCACGACTTCGTCCGCGCCGATATTGCCCGATGCGCCGCTCTTGTTGTCGATCAGGAAGCGCACGCCAAACTGCTTTTCCAGTTGCGGCTGGATGAAGCGGAACGTGATGTCGCCGGTGTTGCCCGGCGCATAGGGAACGACGATACGGATCGGGCGTGACGGCCAGGCGTCTGCGGCGTGCGCGGGCACCGTGAATGCGGCGCCTGCGATGAACACGGCCGCAGCGGTCAACAGGCTGGCGTAGCCACGGGAATCGGCACGGCGGGCAGGTGCGGCGGTGGGGTCAGTCATGCGAGAACTCCTGGGGTGGGTCGGCAGCATGCAGGCGGCCGTCGATGATGAGTTGGTCTGCCCGCAGGCCGGCAAGGGCCTCCGGCGGGCAGGTAAGCGGGTTGTCATTCAGGAGGACCAGGTCGGCCAGCTTGCCGGGCGTGATGCTGCCGCGTACCGACTCGTCATGCGTCAGCCACGCGCCGCCCATCGTTGCAATCGTCAACGCTTCCGCACGGGTAATCGCCTGGTTGGGTGCGACCGGGTTGCCCGTGCGCGATTGGCGCAGCACCGCATGGCTGATCGGACCGAACAGGGACACGGGCAGGTTGTCGCTGCCGAAGGCGACCGGGATGCCGGCGTCCAGCAGGCGGCGCAGGGGGACAATGTCATTGATGGGGTCGCTTGTATCGCGGGTGCCTGGGATGCTGCCGCGGGTGTTGCTGCTGCCGGTGCTGCCGGCCATCGCGCCGTCGTTCCGGCTAAGGTTCCGGCGTTTTTCCACCCACGCATCGCCATCCTTGTGGATGTGCCGATTGGTGTGCGTGGTGATGACCAGGCCGAGATCGTGGACGATCGCAATCATTTCTCCTGTCAGCACGGGCTGATGGCCGAGCACCCATCGCAGGTCATGGATCGGGTGCACGCGGTGCGCGGCCTGGAACAAGGGAAGCAGCGTGGGCCAGATGCCGCATACACGAATGCCTTCACGCGCGGCTTCGATCAGCAGTGCCTGCAGCACCGAGGCCGGCAAGGCCGCGCCCGCCTGAAAGCCCGCCCAGCCGGTGCATGGATGATTGGCGGCACGTAATTGGTTGTTCAAGGGATCGGCATCGATCTCGGCATACAGGCCCTGCAGTCGCACCCATGGATGATCGCCATGGCGGCGGCGCAGCCAGGTGCGCCAGTCGCGGAGCAGTTCGATGGCCGTGTCGGCGGCAGTGGAGGGCGCGTTGCGCTCGCCGGCCGGGCTGGCCTCGCTCGCTTCGCTGGCTTCGATTCGCCACCGCGGGCTGAAGGTCAGCGTCGCGCGCACGGTGGCGGCGCGCTGGTCCGCCACATCCCGATAGGCCGCGATCACCTCGCCCGCCACGCCATGTCCTTCGAACACCGCCGTCGTGCCGACCGCGTTGTACGCGCGCATGGCGCGGCGCAAGCCACTGGCGCGCTGCGCGGCGCTGAAGCCGGGCGCGACCCGCATCAGGGTATGTTCCACGATCGGCACCAGCGTCGATTCGCTGAACGTGCCGTCGGGGTCGCCCTGTGCGTCGCGGCCCAGGGTGATGTCCGGACTCGGCGGGACGGTGTGCCGGTCGATGCCGGCCAGGCGCAGCGCCAAGGTATTGGCAATCGATACCAGCGGCGCGCGGTTGCGCCAGTAGCCCCATATCGGCCGGATATACACCGGGTGGTCGGGGCTGACGCGATCCAGGTCATGACGGGTCGGGTAGCGGCCTTCCCGCAGGCCCGCCGCGGGGTCGGGATACTCGGGCGGCTCGCCGATCGGCTGTGTGACGATCCAGGTGCCGGGAGGCGTGCGCCGCACTTCCTGGGCGATGCGGTCAAGGATGTCGTCGATGCATCGCGCGCCCTGCAGGGAGGGCAGGTGCTTGCGCAAGCCTTCGCGGTCCAAGTGGGCATGGCCATCGGTCATGCCCGGCATGACGGTGCGGCCGGCCAGGTGCACGCGTTGCGTGGCGGGGGTGGCCAGCGCGGCCAGGTCATCGTCGCGGCCCACGGCCAGGATCCGGTTGCCGTGGATGGCGACGGCCTGGGCGATGGTGGCTGTGTTGCCTGTGTTGCCCGTGCTAATGCCTGTCTTACTGCCTGTGCCGCTTCCTGCACCACGGTCTGTGCTGCGATGGATGGCGGAGCCGGAGCCGCTCCCTCCATCGCAGGTGATGACCGTGCCGCCGTACAGCAGCAGGGTGGCCTGGTCAGGCCGCGGAGCAAGCGGGGTCGTCATGGCAGGCGATTCCTGTCGTTGCGGTTGGCGTTGCTGCCAACGTCGTGGTCGTTACCGCCGTCCTTGCCGTTGGCGTCGTTGGCGCCGTTGTTGCCGCCGTCACCATTGCCGCCGCGATCACTCCCGCCGCCACCCCCGCCACTTCCATTCCCCTTCAGCAAACCCAGCGTGTCGCGAAACAGCTTGCTGCGCGGATCGGCCAGGTCCAGGATCACATCGAAATGATGCCGCCCCGGCACGACGTCGAAGTCCGCCAGCATGTCGAACGCACGCAGCCGGTCGGCCATGGCGCGGGCTTGCCTGCGGAATTCAGCGGTATCGCGTTCGGCCACGGCCACCACCACCGGCACCCGCACCGTGGGCGCGTTGTGGGCCAGCGAATAGCGGCGGACATGCGCCGCATCCAGGTTCAGCCGGGCATTGCGATAGGACAGGCGCACGGGTTCCAGATCGCTCAGCCCACTGACCATCACCGCGCCATGGAACGGCCAGGCGCCAAGGCCTTCCGCCGGCCAGTCATGCGTAAGCGCCTGGCTGACCAGATGCGTGCCCGACGAATGTCCGGCCAGCACGATACGTTGCGGGTCGCCGCCATGCTCGGCAATGTGCGCGTGCACCCAGGCAATGCCGCGCCGCACGCTGGCCACCATGTCGGCAAAAGGAACGTCCGCCGCATCCGGAAATCCCAGCGCCACCCACATGCACCCATGATCGGCAAACGCCTGCGCACCAAAGGCGCTGTCTTCCTTGTCCTGGGTGAGCCACGCGCCCCCATGCACGAACAGCAGGACGGGCAGCAGTGCTGGTACGGGCGCCGGGAGCTCCGCCCGCCACCCTGGATCCGCCGCACCCTCCGCGGCGCCCGCCTCGCCGCTGGCTCCTGGACGCCCCGCATCGCGCGATCCCGTCCCACGTGGCGGCCCGTAGATATCCAGGCGTTCCAGCGGATGGGGACCCCACGCGATATCACGCGCGCCGGGCAACCCGGCGGCTGCCGCGGACAGCGCAGTGCCCTGCGCCAGCGTCTCGCGAAAGCCAGGACAGGCCAGCTGATTGTTGTACTGGGCGTCCAGGGCTTCCTGGGTAAACCGATCGAAAACGTAAGCGGACACAGCGGGCGGCTCCTGAGGCAGACGCCCAATCTACCAGCGCGCGCAGATTGAAAAAATTGAAATGTTCATATAGATTTATTCGATTCTTCAATACTGCAAGCCGCCATGTCGATCACGCTGCGCCAGCTCGAAGCCTTTGTGGCCGTCTGCAATGAAGGCAGCTTCAGCAAGGCCGCGCAGCGCATCCACATCTCGCAGTCGGGGCTGAGCATCCTGGTGCGCGACCTGGAACAGAACCTGGATAGCCGGCTGTTCGACCGCAGCACGCGGCAGGTCACCTTGACCGACGCGGGGCGCGAGTTCCGGGCGCCGGCCGCGCGGCTGCTGGCCGACCTGTCCAGCGCGGTCGGCAATGTGCGCGGTCTGGCCACCCGTCAGCATGGGCACGTCACGGTCGCCGCGCCGCCGCTGCTGCTGGCGCGGCTGCTGATCCCGGTCGCCGCGGATTTCCGGCGGCAGTACCCCGACATTGCCGTGACGCTGCTGGATATCCCGTCTGAAGCCATCCTGCCGCGTATTGCCAGTGCCGAGGTGGATGTGGGGGTGGGCGCGTTCAGCGACGACGATCACGATTGTGTCATCGAACCGCTGCTGGAAGGGCCGCTGATGGTGCTGATGCCGCGTGATCATCCGTGCGCGCACAAACGCGCGATCAAGTGGGAAGAGCTGGCCACCTATCCCCTGGTGACGCAAACACCCGAAAACAGATTCCGCGCGTTCCTGGATCGCACCTTTGCGCAGCTGGGCCTGACGCCCAGGATCGCGATCGAGGTCGCCCAGCTGGCGACCGTCATCAGCCTGGTGGAAGCGGACTTTGGCATTGCGCTGTTGCCGCCCTACACCGCGCTGTTTCCGGCCGGGCGCAAGACGGTCGTGCGGCCGGTCAGCGCGCCGGTCATCCCGTCGCAGATCGTGCTGGCGCGCGACCGCTTCCGTTCGCCGTCGGCCGCGTCACTGGCCTTCATGGAAGTCACACGGCGCGCAGTGGCGCGCTGGCAGGCGCGGGTATAGCCCACGTGCCGGCCCCTGTCGCCCCTGCCGGACGCCCGGCGTAATCGGACTTGCAGACCCGCCCAACCTACCGCCGGCGCGCCCCCTTGTTTGCATACATCGCCATGTCCGCCGCGCGTTCGGCTGCGGCAAAGGGAACGTCCGGGCCGGTCTGCGCATAGCCGATCGCCACGCTCAGTTCCGGGCCCTGATAGAACTGGTTGTTGACTTCAATCAATCGCTGCAGGCGGTCGGCCAGGCGCGCGGCATAGTCCAGGTCCTGGCCGGGCATCAGCACCGCAAATTCGTCGCCGCCCACACGCGCCACGATGTCACCGGACTGCGACACTTCCTTCAGCACCTCGGCCGCGCGCCGGATCAAGGTGTCTCCGGCCGCATGTCCCAGATCATCGTTCACCGGCTTCAGGCCGTTCACATCGATCATGGCCACGGCGCTCGTGACCGAGGCGTCCTTCTCGATGCGCACGCGCGCCTCTTCATACGACGCGCGATTGAGCAGACCTGTCATCGCGTCGTGCGTGCCCAGGTAGCGCATGTAGGCTTCGGCCCGCTTCCGGGCGGTAATGTCGGTCAACGAAATCAACACACGATCCCACGTCGCTTCCGACCCCGGCATCACGGACCGCTGCAAGTGCACGTCCACCGGTTCGCCCGTCAGCGTGGTGTTGATGCCTTCGCATTCATACGCCACGCGGCCCTGCGCCATTTCGACCAGTTCCTCGGTGAAATGCACGCGCATGTCGCCCCCGAACACGGTGCCCAGGTTGGTCAGCAGTTCCGCCTTGGACGACGCGCGGAACATCTGCAAGGTGCGCCCGTTCACGTCCAGCACCTTGATTGCGTGCAGGCATCGCTGCACGAAGTCCGGGTGGGTGCGAATGTAGGCAGCGGGGTTCGCGACGCCCTGTTCGGTCAGGCCATCCAGCAGCGTCCGGATGCCCGAAAAATCCTCGACCCACAAGGACACTGGCGAGTGTTCGAACAGGCCTTGGGAGTAATCGCGCATCACCTCGCGCTGGCGCTCCGCGTCTTTACGCGCGCCGATGTCGTGCAATGAAATCAGGGCGCGCGACCAGTCGTGCTCATGGCCGGGCAGCACGGACCTTCGCATCAGGATCTCGACCGGACGGCCGTCCAGCGCGTAGTTGACGCCCTCGGTTTCGATCTCGAAGCGGCCTTCCCACATGCCGAGCAGGTCGGCGGTGAAGTGCTGCGCCATGTCGTCACGGAACACGCGGTGCAGGTTGTCCAGCAAGTGCGCTTGCGACGCCGCGCCGAACAGCTTGAGCGTGCATGCGTTGACCGCCAGCACGCGGATGCGGGACAGACAGGTATCGACGAACGACGGATGCGCGGCAATGTGGGCGGCCAGGTCCTGAATGCCGCCGGCGCGCAGGCCGTCCAGCAGGTGATGGATGCCGCTGAAGTCTTCCAGCCACAGCGAGACGGGCGCGGCGTCGAACAGAGCGGCAAGCTCGCGCGCTGGCAAGGTCGAGATATCGGTGGGCAGGTCAGACATGGGGTGGGGTCCGGAAAACATCTATGCCGCCGACTGGGTGTCCGGCAGCAGCGCTGCCGCGATCGTAGCAGGGGACTCGAACATGCAGGTCGGGCCCGACGCTTCCAGCGCCGCGGGCGTGGCATAGCCCCAGGCAACCGCGCCGAAATCGATCGCCTCGGCACGCGCGGCCTCGCGGTCCCGGGTCTCGTCGCCAATGTAGATGGCGCGGTGGGCCGGGATGCCACTGTGCAACAGCACCCGCCGCAGGTGCGTGCGTTTGCCGAGCAGGGCCGCGCCGCATTCATAGTGGCGCACCAGGGCGGAGAGATCCGGCCCCAGCACCCGCCGCACGTTGTCCTGCGAATTGGAACTGACCACCGCAAGTACGACGCCACCGTCAGCCAGTTGGCGCAGCAGCGGCCCGATGCCGTCGAACAGGCGGATCGTCTCGATGCTCTCGGTCATGAGCCGCTTGTAGTGGTTGCCGACCTGGGGCAGCTTCCACAAGGGCAGGTCGACCTTGCGCAGCAGGGTCTTGATGTCGTAGCCGCGCACCGTGTCGAGATGCGCGGTGTCGATGGGCCGGAAGCCGTGGTGGGCCGCTAGGCGGTTCACTACGCTGACGAAGAAGTCGAATGAGTCGGCAAGGGTGCCGTCAAAGTCGAAGATCGCGAGGGAATACTTCATCGGCGGGGTGTCCTGGCGTAAGCAGCGCTGCGCTGCAACAAATCCATTATCCCCGACTCGGCGTAACCGGCTGATGACGCCGGTGCGAAAGTCATTCGACCTGGATATTCGCCTTGCTGATCGTCGCCTGCCACACCGCCGCTTCCCGGGCGTTCTGCGCGGCGAATTCCGCGGGCGTGTCGCCCACTCCGGTCAGGCCCAATTCATTGAATTTGGCAACGGTCTCGGGCAGGGATATCGATGCCTTCACCGCGGCTGCGATTTTTTCCAGAATCGCCGGATCGGTGCCCGCCGGCGCCGCCAGGCCCCACCAGTTGCCGGTGCGCAGTTCGGGCAGCCCCTGTTCCGCTGTGGTGGGCACGTCGGGCAATGCGGCCAGACGCTGCGTGTCGGCCACGGCCAGGGCCTTCAGCTTGCCCGCTGCCAGATGCCCGGCCACCGTGCTGATGCCGGCGCTGGCGAAAAAGATCTGGACGTCATTGGCGAGCAGCGCCTGCACAGCGGGTGGCGCGCCGCGAAAAGCGACGTGCACCATCTCGGTCTGCGTCATTTGCGCATACAGCACGCCGGTCAGATGTGGCGGCGTGCCATTGCCCGGCGTGCCGAAGTTGAGCTTGCTCGGATGGGCTTTGGCATACGCCGTCAGTGCACTGAGCGAATTGACGGGCAGCGCCGCATTGACCACGACGACCGACGGCGCGAGGTTGACCTTGGTGATCGCCGCCAGGTCTTTGAGCGGATCGTAGCGCAGCCCCTTGGTCAGGTACTGGTTCATGACGAAGTTGTTCGTGGCCCCCAGCAGCAGTGTGTAGCCATCGGGCGCCGCGCGCGCCACGTCTTCGGCGCCGATGTTTCCCGACGCCCCGCTCTTGTTGTCGATATAGAAACGCGCGCCCAGGCGCTTTTCCAGATCGGCCTGGATCAGGCGGAACGTGACGTCGCCGGCGTTTCCGGGCGCATAGGGAATGACCAGGCGGATGTTCCGGCTGGGCCAGGCATCGGCGGCCTGGGCGGCGGGACCGGCCAGCAGGGCGGCGCCACAGGCGAAGGCGAGGAGGGCGCGGCGCGCGGGCGAAAGACAAAGGTGCATGACGGTTCTCGAGAGGCGAAGGGGAGCGGGAATGTCTCGTGAATGGCCGGTTCACCACTGCGCACAACCGGCTCGACGCACTGCGGGGCACCTCTGCAGCAGGTACCTGAACGCAATCTAGCAGGGGCCGACCCATATGCGTTATCGAAAAATTCATATGGATCCATATGAAAAGCCAATGCAATTCCGGGGCCCGAATTAGTCGCAAGTTTGCGATGACGTTACGTAACGTCGTATCGGCTGTGACGTAACGTCCCCCACGAAACAAGGGTAATCCCCAAGGCTAAAAAGCCGGGTCGGCAACCCACGCGCAGTGGCAGAAAAACGTCTGTGGCTCATCAATAAGACCAATGAATTCAATGACTTGCGCAACGGTGTCATTGCCCGAATGAAGGGTTAATCCATCGGATGGGTCCTCATGTCATCCCATGGCACACCTTTTGCAAAAGTTCATCCATCAAGCCATCCACCCAAAGACCAACGCAGGGCGTTACGGAGCGAGGGGTGGATTCATGAGTTCGTGATGGGGGATTGAACGTGAACAAGATCTATCGCACCGTTTGGAGTGACACCCTGCGCACCTGGGTTGCCGTGGCCGAAAACGCCCGGGCAAAGGGCAAGAGCGGCGGTGCGCGGGTCGGCGCAAGCGCCGCTGTGCTGCTGGGCGCGTCCCTGGTTGCTGCGCCGTCGTTCGCGGCGGGCATGCATGACACCCCGGACCTGTTGAATGGCCGTCTGACGGCCGCCCCCTGGTGGGCAGCATGACCGCCGCGTTGAATCAGGTCAGCCAGACCCCGCAGACCGTGCAGGTCGCGACCGCCGCGCCGGCCGTGCTGCAATCGGCTACGGTGTCCGCCATGAATGGCGTGGTGCCGATGCTGAACGCCCCCTGATGGACACGCCGATGGCCTCGCCATCGATGTCGCAAGTTCCGGCCGTCATCACCCCCGTGCCCTCGCTGCAGAACACGGTGCAGACGCTCAAGGCGCCGGTGGCCGCTGTCACCGCGCCCCTGGCGGGCGCCACACCCACCGCCGCGCCGGCTGTCGTCGCCACGGTCACCCAGCCGGTCCGCACCGCCGTCACCACGACGGCCGCGCGTACGGCGCCCGTTGCGCGGACCGCGCAGGCTCCCGTCGCCGCCGTCACCGGCCCGATCGTGGGCGGCGCGGCCGCGCCGGTCGTGTCCGAACCCTTGGCCACGCTCAGCACCGCGGTGCCCAAACTGCTGTCCACCGTGGTCACGCAAAGCGGCGGTTCCAATCCGGCGTCGGGCCTGCCCACTCTGGTCAACGCCGCCATCGCGCCCGTATCGCGGGTCGTTACCCCCAGCAGCAACGGCACGCCGTCCATCAGCCTGGTCACGGATACGCTGGACACCGTGGTGGCGCCGGTCGCTGCCCTGGTGCCTCCGCTGGCCGGGACGCCCAGTTCGCCGCTGGCACCCGTGACCGACGCGGTGGAGCCCGTAACAGCGTCATTGACGACGGTGACGACCCCTGTCGCCACGGCCACCACGCCGGTCCTGAACGCCGTCACCGGCGCGCTGGAACCCGTTACAACGGCCCTGGCGCCCGTCACGACGCCGCTGGCCCCGGTCACCAACGGCGTCGGCGTCATTGCCGCGCCGGTCACCAACGCCCTGGGCGGTATCACAACGCCATTGGCAGCCCTGCCTGTCATCGGCAATGTGGTGTCGCCCATGATCGCGCCCACTCCGGTCGTTTCGGGCTCGATCGCGCCGCCGCTGAACCCCGAGCCCCCGTCGGGCCTGGTCATCGGCACGGCCGGTGTGACCGGCGGCGTGGGTCAAGGCCTGGCGCCGCTGACCCTGGCCGCCTTCGGCCAGCAGGAAACCTTCTTGCGGTCGGGCGCGCTGGCCGTCAACCGTGAAAACATCAACGCGCGCTTCAGCGTGGTCAACGTGCTGGGCCTGCCGGTGCTGGACCTGGCGCCTGTCACGGGCACGCTGGCCGGCACTACGGGCGGGACCTTGCCGCAGCAGAACCTGACGCTGCTGGGCGGGGTCACATCGGGCAACTACATCACCAACATCAATTCCGGCCTGACCTACAACAACGGCCTGCTGTTGCCTGGCACCACGCCGCCGTCCTACGTGCAGGGCAACAACTGCCTGAACGTACTGGGGATCGCAGGCGCCACCTGCTGGGACATTCCGGCGGCGCAGAACAACCAGGTCCTGATCGGGGACGGCGCGTCCGCCAACGGTTCGCAGGAAGTGGTGATCGGCACCAACGCGCGCCACCTGCTGCCGAACGAAAACGCGAACGACATCTTTACGGACCCCAACATGCTGGGCGTCCCCAACACCAACTACGCGGCGCGCAAGGGCCATTCAGTGGTGATCGGCGACAACACGCTGGGCACCGCGAACGGCCAGACCATCATCGGCGCGGAAGCCACGTCCAACGTGGCCGGCGGCGTTGCTCTCGGCTTCCAGTCGGTTGCCGATCGGGTAGGTACCGGTGTCGAAGCCTATAGCGGCCTGGCCGTACCGGTGCAGGGCGTGGTGTCAGTCGGCAGCGCAGGGGCCGAACGCCAGATCACCAATGTGGCGGGCGGCACGGTCGACACCGACGCGGTCAACCTGCGCCAGCTGCGGGCACTGGAAACGCAGATCAACGTGGGCGATGCCAACTCCGTCAAATACGACGACGTCACCAAGGGCACCGCCACCCTGGCCGGTGTCGGCGGTACCACCCTGACCAACCTCAAGGCTGGCGCCGTCTCTGCAACCAGCACCGATGCGGTGAACGGGTCGCAACTGAACGCGACCAACCAGAACGTCACCACGGTCACCAACACCGTCACCACTCTGGGTGACACCGTCAACACGATCGACCTGCAGGGCACGCGCTTCTTCCGCGCAAATTCGACGCTGGCCGGTGCGTCGGCAACCGGCATCGACAGCGTGGCGGCAGGCGGGGCCTCGACAGCGTCGGCCACGAATTCCGTTGCCCTTGGCACCGGCGCCAACGCCACGCAAGCCAACAGCGTGGCCCTGGGTGCGGGGGCGGGCACCACGGTCGGTGCGCAGACCAACTACGCTGCGTTCGGGCTGGCCGCGCCGCAAAGCTCGGCTGGCGAAGTATCGATTGGTTCGGCGGGCGCCGAACGCAAGCTGACCAACGTGGCCGCGGGCAGCGCCGATACGGATGCCACCAACGTTGCCCAACTGCGCGCCGTCAGCTCGCAAGTTGGCGACCTGGACGCCCTGGCCGTGAAGTATGACGATGCCAGCAGAAGCCAGCTCACCCTGAACGCAGGCGGTACGTCCACGCGCATCAGCAACGTGGCGGCCGGCACGCTCTCGGCCACCAGCACCGATGCCGTCAACGGCGCGCAACTGGACGCCACCAACCAAAACGTGACAACGGTCACCAACACCGTCACGACGCTGGGCGACACGATCAACACGATCGACCTGCAAGGCACCCGCTACTTCCGCGCCAACACGACCCTGGCCGGGGCGGCCGCAACGGGCGCCGACAGTGTGGCGGCGGGGGCGCATCGACGGCATCGGCCGCCAACTCGGTGGCGCTGGGCACCAACGCCGCGGCGACGCAGGCCAACAGCGTCGCGCTGGGCGCGGGATCCACCACGTCGGTGGGCGCGCAGACCGGCTACACGGCCGTGGCCTTGGCCGCGCCGCAGACGTCGGCCGGTGAAGTGTCAATTGGTTCGGCAGGCGCCGAACGCAAGCTGACCAATGTCGCGGCGGGCAGCGTCGATACCGATGCCGCCAATATCGCGCAATTGCGCGCGGTGGGCTCGCAGGTCACCCAGCTCGACCAGCTGGCCGTCAAATACGATGATGCGACCAAGACCGTGCTGACGCTCAATGCCGGCGGCGGCTCGACGCGCATCACGAACCTGTCGCGCGGCGCCGAAACCGCGGCCAGCACCGACGCCGTGAACGGCTCGCAATTGTGGGGATGGACGCAGGACCCCACCAATGTCCTAAGCAATACCAGCCTGTACAACAGCATCCAGAACATCAACACCAGCGGCGGTTCGCCGTACTTCCGCGCCAACTCCACCCTGGCTGGCGCGCAGGCCACCGGCCTCGACAGCACGGCGGCGGGCCCGCAAGCGGTTGCGGCAGGCGCAAACAGCGTGGCGACCGGCAAGTCCGCCAACGCCGCCGCCGACAACTCCGTCGCGACCGGCAATGCCGCCGCGGCGACCGGCACGGCTGCCGTGGCAGTGGGTTCCAACTCGACCGCCAGCGGCGCGCAGTCGACCGCGTTGGGCGCCGATGCCAAGGCCACGGCCAGCAACAGCGTGGCGCTGGGCAGCGGGTCCGTTGCCGACCGGTCCAACAGCGTGTCGGTCGGCGCCGTGGGCGCCGAACGCCAGATCACCAACGTGGCTGACGGCGTCGCGGACACCGACGCGGCCAACGTGCGCCAGGTCAAGGCGATCTCAGGCGACGTCACCAATGTGATCGCCGGCAAGGACGGCATGTTCCAGGTCGAAAACTCGCTGGCACGCGCCAAGCCGGCAGCCACGGGCGTGGACTCGGTGGCAGGTGGCGCGGGCGCGCTGTCGGCCGGTGCGCAAGCCACGGCCCTGGGCAACGCGGCCAACGCCGCGGGCAGCAATGCCACCGCCGTCGGCAACGGCGCGGTCGCGTCGGGCACCAACACGGCATCGCTCGGACAGGGCGCCGTGGCTTCAGGCGCCAACGCATCGTCGTTCGGTCAGGCGGCCGTGGCCTCGGGCACCAATTCAGTGGCGGTTGGCAACAATGCGCAGGCGCAGGCGTCGGGCAGCATGGCGCTGGGCAATGGCACGCAGGTAGCATCCGCGGCGACCAACAGCGTGGCGATCGGCACCTCGTCGGTGGCCAGCCGCGACAACTCGGTATCGGTGGGCGGTGGCGCAACGGGAGATCGCCAGATCACCAACGTGCGGGCCGGCACGCAGGGCACCGATGCGGTCAACGTCCAGCAATTGCGTGATGCCACGTCGGGCTTTGGTGACGACCTCAACAACCTGCGTGGCGACCTGCGCAAGTACGAACGCAATTCGTATGCGGGTGCGGCGTCGGCAATGGCAGTGGCGGGCTTGCCGTCGGCCTATCAGCCGGGCAAGAGCATGGCCTCGGCCGCGGTCAGCAACTACCTGGGCCAGTCCGCGGTGGCGATCGGCGTGTCGACGATCACCGATAACGGCCGCTGGGTCTACAAGTTCGCGGGCAACGTCAACTCGCAGGGCAAGCTCGGTGCGGTGGTCGGCGCCGGTTACCAGTTCTGATGCGGCACCCCACCATGGATCGGCAACCCACCCTGAACCGGCACCACCCACCCCTGGAGAATTTCATGTCCCACCCACGCAAGGGCGCACTTGTCGCAGCATCCCTGCTGACGCTGCTGGTGTTGAGCGGCTGTTCGATGTTCAAGGGCGGCGCGCCGAGCCGGCCGGTCGTCGCCAATGCCGATGCCGGCGCCCCGCAGTTCCCGGACAAGGCCAGCGCGACCCTGAAGGAAGGTACGTTCGCCAACATCGAAAACCTGCGCAAGATGATCCCCGGCCTGACCAAGCCGCAGGTATACGACCTGGTCGGTCCGCCGCACTTCAGCGAAGGCCTGTTCAACGTGCGGCAGTGGGACTACATCTTCAACTTCCGCACGGGCAAGGGCAACGAGTACCTGGTCTGCCAATACCAGATCAAGTACGACGAGGCGATGCGCACCCAGACCGGTGCGTGGGACAAGCGCGAGTGCGCGGACATGGTATTCCCGCGCCCCGTGGCCGCGCCGCCGCCACCGCCGCCGCCCGCACCCGTGGTCGCTCCCGTCGCGCCGCCCCCGCCCCCCGCGCCACGGCGCGTGACGCTGGCCGCCGATGCGCTGTTCGATTTCGGCAAGTCCGACATCAACAGCATTTCGACCGCGGGCCGCCGCCGGCTGGATGAGCTCAGCCGCGAAATCCGTGCGGTCGATGTCGAACGGGTCCATGTGATCGGACACGCCGACCGCATCGGCAACGCCGCGGCCAATGACAGGCTGTCCCGCGAACGCGCCGCCACGGTGACGAGCTATCTGGTGCGCGCGGGCGTGCCGGGCAACGTCGTCACGTCCGATGGCCGCGGATCGCGCGAACCGGTGGTCCAGTGCACCCAAAGCAACCGTACGGAATTGATCGCGTGCCTGGCCCCGAATCGGCGGGTCGAACTCGAAATCACGGGCAAGGCGGAGGCACGCCGTTAGCAAGTTTCAAAAAGGGTGGCCCGGGTCGGCGCCCTGCCGCAACACATCGCAGGCAGGCAACGCCAGAAGGTAGCGCGAAAGGGCAGCGCAGGAAGGCAAGGTCGGAGGGCAACGCAGGAACGCAACGCAGGCAGGCAACGCAGGGCGGCAACGCGGCAAGGCAGCGCACTGGCGCAACGCATCATGGCAACGCACGGCAGGCAACGCATCGATCACAACATCGACCGCAACGCTCCGGCGCAACGCCATCGAGGCAACGCACAGGCGCGGCGCCTACGCCGCAACGCCACCAGGCAACGCCACCGGCAACGCCGTCTTGCAAGGCCCACGGGCAACGCCATCTTGCAACGCCGTCTTGCAACGCCGTCCGGCAACGCATCGGCGGCAAGGCGCTGATCCGGTAGCAGTCAAGTGGGTAACGAGAAAGGACCGCCAGTCGAGGCCATCCGCTGGCGGCTGAAGGGGAGCTCAGGCTCCCCTTTTTTGTGCCGGTTTGGCGGCGACGCATCGCCGGGGTAGCATGGTTGACTTACCCTTTCCCGTTCAGGAATCGTCATGTCCGCACCTTCGTTCACCCCGCTTTCCGACAACTTTGCCGTGGCGCCGCAACTGGCCCCTGAAGACATGGCTGCTCTGGCCGCCGCTGGTTTCAAAAGCGTGATCAACAACCGCCCCGATTTCGAAGGCGGCGCCGACCAGCCCGCCGCCGATACGATCGGTGAAGCCGCGCGCGCCGCCGGCCTGAACTACGTGCATCAGCCCGTCAACGGCGCCAACATCCAGGCCGGCGACGTCGCCACCTTCGCCCAGCAACTCGACACCTTGCCCGGCCCGATCCTGGCCTTCTGCCGCAGCGGCGCCCGCAGCACCCGCCTGTACCAGCTCGCCATCTCGCAGCGTTGAACGAGGTGGTCGTGCGCGCGCGGCTTGGCACGCTGCCCGTCTGGGCCAGGCGATCCCTCAAGATCGGCGGCGGCGTCGTGGCCGGCTGGCTGCTGCTGTCAGGCCTGGCCGCCTGGCGCGTGCCCATCCTGGTACAGGACCTTGCCGCGTCGCAATCCGCCGAGATCCTTGGCCGCCCGGCGCGTATCGACACCGTCACCTTCAACCCGTTCACCCTGGTGCTGCGCGCGCGCGGCATGCACGTCTTTGAACCCGACGGCACGACACCGCTGCTGACCGTCGCGGGCCTGGACGTCGACGCATCGATCACGTCGCTGTTCCGGCTGGCGCCCGTGCTCGATCGCATTACCGTGACCGAGCCCCGGCTAGCCCTGGTGCGCGAAGATACCCGCCGCTTCAATATCAGCGACATTCTTGAACGCCTGGCCGCGCGCCCCGCCGGCGACGGCGGCACGCCCCGGTTCTCGTTGAACAACGTGTCCTTGCAGGGCGGCGCCATTACCCTGCAAGACAAAATCACCGGCCGCACGCACACCGTGCAGTCGCTCGACATCGGCCTGCCATTCCTGTCGACCTTGCCGTACGCGGCCGAGATCGACGTCCTGCCCCGCCTCACGGCCGTCATCAACGGCAGTCCCCTGGACCTGGGCGGCCGCGCACGGCCCTTCGACACATCACGCACGTCCTCGCTCGACTTCCACCTGGACAACCTGGCGCTCGACGCGTTCGCCGACGCCTGGCCCTTGCCGTATCCGGTTGCCTTGCGCAAGGGTACGCTGGACGCGCAAGTGCAGATGGTGTTCGACGCACCGCCCGACGTTGCGCCCACCTTCCGCATCAGCGGCGATGTCGCGTTGCATGACGTCGATATCCGCAGCACCCCTGGCGACGCCGCGTTGATGCAGGTCAAGACGCTGGCCGTGAAAGAGATGGCCGTCGAACCGCTGGCCCGGCGCGTGACGATAGGCCGTGTGGAGGTGGCCGACCCGCACGTGAATGTGACGCGGAATGCGGCGGGGAAGTGAACGTAGTGCGCGTCGGTACGGCACAGCCGGCAGCGACGGTGCGTGCGACCAGGACGACGCCGCCTGCAGCCACCCCAGTACCCGCGGCGACCCCTGCACCTGCGGCCAGCCCTGCGCCTGCGCCGACTTCTGCACCTGCGGCCAGCCCTGCGCCTGCGCCGACTTCTGCGCCTGCGGCGACCCTGCGCCTGCGGCGACCCCTGCGCCTGCGGCGACCCTGCGCCTGCGGCGACCCTGCGCCTGCGGCGACCCCTGCGCCTGCGGCGACCCTGCGCCTGCGGCGACCCCTGCGCCTGTGGCGACCCCTGCACCCGCGGCGACTTCCGCATCTGCGGCCTGGCACGTTGCCGTCAAGGAAATCGACCTGACCGGCGGCAATGTCCGCTGGCAGGACGCCAGGGACAACTTCGGCACTTCGCTGTCCGGCATCGCCGTGAAGGTGAGCGCGCTCAATTTTCCTGACCCGGCCAACGCACCCGCAACCCTGTCCCTCGACGCCAAGGTCGCCGACGCCGGAGCCGTGAAGGTGAGCGGCCCCGTCCGCCTCCAGCCTTTCGGCGCGGACCTGGACGCTTCTTTGACCGGCCTGGCTTTGCCGGCCCTCGCGCCGCTCTGGAAACCCTACCTCGCGCTCGCCATAGATCGCGGAACGCTCGACGTCAAGGCCAAGGTCCGTGCCTCGCAAGGTGCAAGCGGCATGCAAGTCGCCTGGAACAACGGCGGCGTCAGCATCAGACAACTGCGCGCCGCACCGCTGGCCAACCCCGAATCGCAACTGCAATTCGATCAACTGGCGCTGCAAGGCCTGGAAGGCGACCTGCAAACCCGCCGCGCGCACCTGGGCGCCATCACACTGAGCGCGCTCAATCTTGCCGCGCAACGCGATCGCAGCGGCGCCATATCCTGGGCATCGTTGACGAACACAACGGGTGCGTCTGCAACGGGTGCATCCACCCGTCAACCGAGATCCGCAGCGGATACCAAGCCAGTAAAGCGCCGCGCGTCGAAAGCAAGCGCAGGTACACCAGCGACACCAGCAGCCGCATCAGCGACACCGGCAGCCGCACCAGCGACACCGGCCGCTGCCACACGAGCGACACCGGCCGCTGCCACACCAGCAACACCGGCCTTAGCCTCGCCAGCAACACCGGCCTCAGCCACACCAGCAACACCGGCCTCGGCTACACCAACGGCACCAGCCACACTCACCGCATCGCCGGCTCCCGCCGCCACCCCCTGGACCGTCTCCGCCACCAGCGTCGCCATCACGGACTCCGCCGTCCGCTTCACCGACGAATCCGTCACGCCCCGCGTCAACGCCCGCCTGGACGACCTGCGCCTGACCACCGGCAAGCTCGCCTGGCCCGCCACCGCCCCCATCGACTTCACGCTCTCCAGCGGCCTGCAACGCGGCGGCAAGCTCGACGCTTCCGGCAAGGTCACGCCCTCGCCACTCGCCGTCAACGCCGACCTGACCGCCACCCGCCTGAACCTGACGGCCTTTGCTCCCTACATTGCCGAACGCATCAACGCCACCGTCGCCAGTCTGGTCGTCGGCGCCAAGGGCCGCCTGGACTATGCCGCCGCCGCAGGCCGCACGCCGCAATCCGTGGCCTGGAAAGGATCAGCCGACGTCAACGATCTGACCCTGCTCGACAGAGCCAATCGCGCCGACTTCCTGCGCTGGCGCCGTCTGGGCTTCAAACAACTCGACGTCAGACAGCAGGGCGACGTACTGACGGCCGACCTTGGCGACATTGCGCTGCAGGATTTTTTTGCCCGCGTCATCTTGCGTGAAAGCGGCCGTTTGAACCTGCGCGAACTGCTGGTGACCCCGGGTGAAGAAGGCAACGCATCGATCACGCAGGCGTCAAGCGAGCGCGGCGGCAGCGGCAAGGCGCAGGCGTCGGTCGGCGCCGCCCCCGACACCGGCAAACGCACCATTCGCGTCGGCGGCCTGCAACTGAGCCGCGGCAACATCAACTTCACCGACAATTTCGTCAAGCCCAACTACACGGCCAACCTGACGGACATCGAAGGCGGCATTACCGCGCTGGCCACCGACCGTCCGGACCCGGCCGACGTCACCTTGAAAGGCCGCGTCGATGGCAATGCGCCCGTCGACATCCGCGGCAAGGTGCAACCCTTTGGCGAACAGCTCTATACGGACATCACGGCAAGCGCCAGAGGGGTGGACCTGCCCGGCCTGACCCCGTACGCCGCCAAGTACGCGGGCTACCCCATCGAACGCGGCAAGCTGTCGATGGACGTGCACTACCTGATCGAAAACGGCAAGCTGACCGCCAGCAACAAGCTGCTGCTGGACCAGCTGACCTTTGGTGATCGTGTCGACGGACCGAGCGTGCTCAATCTTCCGGTGCGTCTGGCCGTCTCGTTGCTCAAGAACAGCAAGGGGGAGATCAATCTGGATCTGCCCGTGGCCGGCTCGCTGGACGACCCGCAGTTTTCGATCGGCGCGGTCGTGTTCCGCGCGCTGGGCAACCTGATCGTGCGCGCCGTCACGTCACCGTTCTCGTTGATCGCATCGGCCTTCGGCGGCAGTGGCGCGCAGGAACTGTCCTATGTGGAATTCGAACCCGGCCGCACGGCGCTCAGCAGCACCGCGCGAAGCAAGATCGACACGCTGATCAAGGCTCTGAAAAGACCGACCCGCGCTCAAGCTGGACATCAGCGGCCGCGCCGACCCCGCCGTCGATACCGACGCGCTGCGTAAAGTGGGCGTCGAACAAATGATGCTGGACCAGAAGCGGCGCGTCATGACTCGCCGCAACGATGTCGACCCCGCCTCGATCACGCTGCAAGCGGGTGATGAGGCAACCTATCTCGAAGCCGCCTACAAGGCCGCCCGCTTCGACAAGCCGCGCAATGCCATCGGCCTGACCAAATCGCTGCCTGACGACGAGATGCGATCCCTGCTCGAAGCGCAGGTGGAAGTCGGCGCCCCGCAGTTGCGGGAGCTGGCCGTGCGCCGCGCCCAGGCCGTCATGGCCGTGCTGCGCGACGCCGGCCTGAGCGAACGCGCCTTCATCATCACACCGCACACCGACGCCAACGGCGTCAAGGATGGCAAGACGACGCGGGTGGACTTCTCGTTGAAGTGATCAACGATGGCCTCGAAGCCACCCACCGTACGTTGACCTGACCCACCACTTCGTTGATTGCGGCAAACAACGTGTTGCTGCTGTCAACGACCTGCTCAGGAGCCACCCCCTCCGTCTGCAGCGCCAGCCACACCTGCCGCATCGACGGATCGTTCTTGTCCACATCCACCTGGAAACCGAGACGGCGCATCAAGGTCAGCATCGGCCCGTTGTTGCCCAGCACGAAGCCTTCGATGCGCGACAGCCCCTGGTTGCGCGCCGCCTCGATCAGCGTCGTCATCAGCTGGATGCCCAATCCCTTGCGCTGCCAGTCGTCACCGATCACCAACGCATACTCCGCGCTCTCGCCATCCGGATTCAGCAGATAGCGGGCGACACCGATCACCACTTCATGCAGCAGGGCAGGGCGCTCGGGATCCGGTTCCCACACCGTCGCCACCACGGCCAGCTCGCGGTGGTAATCGACCTGCGTGTAGCGCGCCAGCATGCGCGGCGACAGTTCCCGCATCGTCGAAATGAAGCGCATGTAGCGCGTATGTTCCGACAGTCCGCGCGTGAACGTCTGCAGGGGCACCGCATCCTCCGGGCGGATCGGCCGGATCGTATAGGGCGCGCCATTCGCAAACTGCGCATGCCGTACCAGACGCGTGGGATACGGATGGATGGCCATATGCGCATAGGCGGTGGCGCCAGCATCGATGACGCCCAGCTCCGTCGCCCCCGATGTCGTGGCGCCCTCGGGCAACGCAACGCCTGGCATCAGGCTGATGCGCGTATCCGCCGCCAGCACGCGCGCGCCATCCACGATGATCGGATTGATGTCGATCGTCGCGATATCCGGCAGGGCGCATACGATCTCCGACACCCGCACCAGCGTGTCTTCCAGCATATCCAGCGCCTCGGGCGACGCCTGACCCGCCAGGGTGTGCCGCCAGACGGCCGTGCGCTCCATCAGCCGCTGCGCCAGAAAGCCGTTCAGCGGCGGAAGTTCCACTCCGCTTCCGTTGATGCCTTCCGGGCGCGTGCCGCCCGTACCAAAGCGTATGACCGGGCCGAACAGCGGATCGCGGGCGACACCGATCGCGACCTTGACGGCGCCGGGTGGGCTCGACATGGCCTCGACCGTAATGCCGGCCACGCGGGCGTTGGGCGCCGCGTCATGCGCATTGGCGAGCATGCGGTGATACGCCGTCACCAGCTCGGTCGTGTTGCGAATGTCCAGATGCACGCCGCGCACCGCCGACTTGCGCTCCACGTCGGGCGAATCGATCTTGATCGCCACCGGAAAGCCGATCTGCTGCGCGGCGATCACGGCTTCGGCCGCCGACCGCGCCAGCACCACCGACACGACAGGGATATGGAAGGCGGCCAGCAAGGCCTTGGCTTCGGGCGTGGTCAACGTCAGCCGTCCGTCGGCCCGCGCCGTCTCGATCATGATGCGCGCTCCCGTCAGGTCGGGCGACTGGCCCGGCGGCTCGGGCGGTGGCGTCTGCAGCAGCAATTGCTGGTTGTAGTGATAGGTCGCCAGGTTGCCGAAGGCGTCCACCGCCGACTCGGGTGTGCGAAAGGCCGGAGACCCGGCATCGTCCAGTACACGCCGCAAGGGCCGCATGGCCGCGTCCCCCATGAAACAGGTGATCACGGGTTTGGCCGCCTTGGGCGCCACCTCGGTCAAGGCCTGCGCCACGGCTTCCATATTGGCGTCCGGATCCGGCGACAGCACCACCAGCACGCCATCCACCCCCGGATCCGCGACCAGACTGCGAATCGCCTTGGCGCACGCATCCGGTGTCAGCGCCGAAAACTCGACCACGGGATTGTCCACCCAGGACGTCGCGGTCAACGCGCCCGCCAACTCCACCCGGGTGATCTCGTTCAATTCAGCAGGCGACACGGCCGCGCCTCCCGGCCCCATCAAATCCAACGCCAGTTGCGCCGGCCCGCTGCCATTGGCGAACAGGGCAATGCGCCGGCCACTCGGGCGCTTGGCAAAACCCAATGCCTTGACCGCCGAGAACAGTTGAACAAAGTAACGGACCCGCACCGCCCCCGCCCGGCGCAGCGCCGCATCGAACACCACGTCGGACGGAATCGTGGACACCGTGTTGTCCGGCACGCCGGTATCCGCGGGCGCGCCCGGCCGCACACTGGTGCGCGCCTGCCCGGCGCGGCCCGCCTTCAACACCACTACCGGCTTCACACTGGACGCCGCCCGCACCGCGCTCATGAACTCGCGTGCGTTCTGCACGTCTTCCAGATATAGCGCGATGCTGTCGGTACGTGGATCGGCCACCAGAAAATCCAGCACCGTCGGCACGTCCAGCATGGCCTCGGCACCCAGCGACACCACCGTTGAAAAGCCTGTGCGATTGTCGTCGGCCCAATCCATGACCACCGCCATGATGGAGCGCGACTGCGTGACCAGCGCCACACGGCCCAGCCGCGCCAGCTGCGGATGCACACTGGCGTTCAGACCCGCATGCGGCCGCTGCAGTCCAAAACTGTGCGGTCCAAGCAACATGCAATCGTGCGCCTGCGCCCACCGCCGACAGAACGCCGTGTCGTCATCCGACGGCTCGTGGGTGATCACGATGGCTGCGCGCGGCGGCAGCGAAGATAGTGTCTCGAGCACGCCACGCAAGGCCGCGCGGGGCACCTTGATCACCGCCAGATCGGGCCGGGCCTTGGGGTCGGCACTGCCGCACAAGGGCGAGGGCAGGGTGATCCGCTGCTGGGCATCGAGCCGGATCTCGGTCGTCGTCGCGCGCAGCGCGGGCGGCAGCGTGATCATCAGCGGCAAGGGACGGTCGCTGATCGCCACCAGCGAACGCGGATCGAACAGGGGGATAAGCTGTGGCGTGACATAGCCCTTTCTCAAGGCCGGCAGGGGCCGGCATGCGGCCATTTCAAGGGATATGCCGTCTCACTGCAAGAGGCTTTTCGTACAATCGGGGATTGGACTGTGCCGCAGTCCCCTCTTATTCGAGATTGCCCATGAGCACCGACACCCCGACATCGCCCGCCCGCCTCGCTAACGTGCGCACCCGGTTCGCCCCGTCGCCGACCGGCTTCCTGCACCTGGGCGGCGCCCGCACGGCCCTGTTCTCGTGGGCATTCGCGCGCCACCACGGCGGCACGTTCATCTTGCGTGTCGAAGACACCGACGTCGAACGCTCCACGCCCGAAGCCGTCCAGGCCATCATCGACGGCATGCAGTGGCTGGACCTGTCCCACGACGAAGGCCCGTTCTACCAGATGCAGCGCATGGACCGCTATCGCGACGTCGTCGCACATATGCTGGCCGCCGGTACCGCCTACTACTGCTACAGCTCGCCGCAGGAAATCGAAGCCATGCGCGAGCTCGCCCGCGCCGAAGGCCGCAAGCCGCGCTATGACGGCACCTGGCGCCCCGAACCCGGCAAAACCTTGCCCTCGATTCCCGCCGACCGCAAACCCGTCGTGCGCTTCAAGAATCCAGCCGACGGCGACGTCACCTGGAACGACATGGTCAAAGGCCCCATTAGCTTTTCGAACGGCGAACTCGACGACCTGATCATCGCGCGCCCCGACGGCACGCCCACGTACAACTTCTGCGTGGTGGTCGACGACTGGGACATGAAGATCACCCACGTCATCCGCGGCGACGACCACGTCAACAACACCCCCCGCCAGATCAACATCCTGACCGCACTCGGCGCCAGCCTGCCTGAATACGGCCACGTCCCCATGATTCTGGGGCCCGACGGCGAAAAACTGTCCAAGCGCCACGGCGCCGTCAGTGTCATGCAATACGACGACCAGGGCTACCTGCCCGAAGCCATGGTCAACTACCTGGCCCGCCTGGGCTGGAGCCACGGCGACGACGAAATCTTTTCGCGTGAACAACTGGTCGACTGGTTCGACACCCGCAGCCTGTCAAAGTCGGCAGCCCAGTGGGATCCCAAAAAGCTGAACTGGGTCAACGCCCACTACATCAAGGCCAGCAGCAACGACGACCTGGCCGCCCGCGTCGCGCCCCGCATTGCCGAGCGCGGCGGCAAGACCGACGGCGTCAACGTCGCAGCCATCATGGGCCTGCTCAAGGAACGCGCCGAAACGCTTGAACAGCTGGCCGACGACGCCATGCTTTTCTGCGGTGAATTCGACGCATCCGCGACACCGCCAGAATTAATTTCGCAGCACCTGACCGACGTCACGCGCCCGATATTGCAGGACTTCGCGGCGCAAGCGGCCCAGATCGAATGGACCCGCGAGAACATTCAGGGCCTCATGAAGCCACTTCTGGCCAAACATGGGGTTAAAATGCCGCTGTTGGGCATTCCTTTGCGCGTAGCAGTCACCGGCCGGGCCCAAACCCCAGCCATCGACGCGGTTCTGGAATTGCTTGGCAAAGAAGTTGTGCTGGAACGCTTGCACAGGATTTAAAAAGTGTGCATAATGTCGTTCTTCGCTGCACGGGGGTATAGCTCAGCTGGGAGAGCGCTTGCATGG
This sequence comes from Pigmentiphaga litoralis, assembly GCF_048632615.1. GTDB lineage: Bacteria > Pseudomonadota > Gammaproteobacteria > Burkholderiales > Burkholderiaceae_B > Pigmentiphaga > Pigmentiphaga litoralis_B. Next base: position 1,869,646 of record NZ_CP184479.1, on the reverse strand, counting down.
CATGCAAGAGGTCAGCGGTTCGATCCCGCTTACCTCCACCACCAACCTTCGATCAAACAAGTCGATGAGTTGTGCGAAGAAAGCAGTATGTAGTAAGATGTAGGGCTTCGCTAAGCGGGCTGTAGCCAACAGCGCGCTGGTAAGCAAAAAGCAGTACATGTTGTCCCCATCGTCTAGAGGCCTAGGACATCACCCTTTCACGGTGAGTACGGGGGTTCGAATCCCCCTGGGGACGCCACCAAACCTGTTGGTTGGGTAGGGCAGCGTGTAGTGCAGGTAGTAGAAGTGTGCAGTACAGAAGTTAGCAGTGCCGCTGCGGAGCGGTAGTTCAGTTGGTTAGAATACCGGCCTGTCACGCCGGGGGTCGCGGGTTCGAGTCCCGTCCGCTCCGCCAAAAGATTCGAAAGGCCACGTCATCGCGACGTGGCCTTTTTTCGTTGGGGGGCGCGGTTCAAGGTCGGCCCGCCGCTGGTCCTTTTGCCCAAGGCACCATCACCGCCACCTTCATCACTGCAACCGCCATCCCCCGTTCGGCCGCGGCAAGTCGTAGAACTACAAAGCTGCGCAAATGATAATAGTTCGCAACAATCATCCCTCGATCACGCCATCCACGGCGCGGTCAGGGGAACTGCAATGGCGATCGTCATCGAAGGTGCAACACTCGAAGAAGTGTTCATCGCAAACCGTCCACAATTGCGCCGCATCGCGCAGCGCATCGTCGGCACACCGGAAATTGCCGACGAGGTCACTCAGGACGCTTATCTGAAATTGATCACCGGCGGCTACGACCGGGATATCGAAAAGCCGTACTGCTACTGCTGCCAGGTCATCCGCAACGTGGCACGGGATCACTGCCGCCGGCAGTCGACCGAATCCATCTATCGCATGCACACCAGCGACGGGGAATTGCCGCACGTGTCGGGCGGCTGCCGCCCGGAACAGCGGCTGCGCGAACGCCAGGTGATCGCCGCGTTGGGCAAAGTGCTCGACACCCTGCCAGCCAAGACGCGCCACGCGTTCGAGCTGTACCGCCTGGGCGGATTCACGCAACGTGAACTTGCCGCCGAGATGGGATGCTCGGCCACGCTCATCAACTTCATGATTCGCGACGCCACGCTGGCCATCGCCGAATGCCGCGACATGCTGGATGACTGACTGATTGACCGGCCAAGCGACAGACAGCCTGACCCACCGCCAGCCTGGCCTACAGAAAGCCTGCCCAATAAAAAGCCCGACCGGCTCACACCCTTCATCGGACCGATTCCTGCCACGCAGAGAACCATCGGTCCCCATTCCCGATCTGCCTATCCTTGCCTGACCGCGCCGCGCCGTCAGGTTTTTCCATGTCCCACGCCTGAAGGTTTGCGTGCGGCGCTAAGCAAAAGCCGTCAACGCCGTGTTTTGTCCTGGCAAGGCTGACAGGCGAGTTTTCCCGCACGCCTGCCAAGCCTCTCCAAGCTGAAACCCCGTTCAACACCCATTCGATTTGCCCTGAACCCATTGCGCCGCATGCAAATGGCTAAACGGTGCTGAGACGCTTTCGTCTATTAGGGAAGTTCAGCAGGTGCGTGATGTCCATCAGCGCCTGCTGCAAGACGCTTTCCCACCCTGCACGAGGATGCTCATGTCCACCAGCTGCTTCGATCGCGAAGACGAAACCTTCATCGTCCTGATCAACCACGAAGAACAGTATTCCATCTGGCCCCACTGGAAGGCCGTGCCTGGCGGCTGGACCGCCATCGACGGCGTGAAGGGCGACAAGAAAACGGTGCTTGCCTACGTCGAGCAGGCCTGGACCGACATGCGCCCGCTGTCGCTGCGCAAGTGGATGGACGAACAGGCGGCCAAGAAGGCGGCGGAACCGCAGTCGTGATCGTCCGACGGCGTCTGGCCCCTTGAGGCGCCCACGCGCTGCAACGCCGACACGCCGTCCACCCTCGCGCCCACGCTGCAACACGCCAACCCGCGACTCCTCGCCGTACCTCCGCTATGCCCATGCCCATCCTCCCATTGAGCCGTTCCATGGCCCGCCGCCAAGCAACGTTGGATCTGCTGGTTCTGCCGTGCGCGGGCGCCAGCGCGACCATGTACCTGCGCTGGCGGCGCGCGTTGCCCACCTGGTTGAATGTCGTGCCGATTGAATTGCCAGGCCGGGGCGGTCGGTCGAACGAACCTTACGTGACGGACTTCGATTCGTTGGTTGCCAAATTGTGCGATGAACAAGCTGCTGCGTTGCAGGGCAACTTTGTGCTGCTCGGGCACAGCATGGGCGCGTTGCTGGCGTATGGCATGGCACTGCGGCAACGTGCGCTGTCCAGGCCGATGCCGCAACTGCTCATCGTCTCGGCCAGCGCGGCGCCACGCTGCCGCAGTCCCGAGCGCTACGCGAACAGGCACGACGACGCGACGCTGATCGCTGACTTGCGCAAGCAGGGCGCAACGCCTGACGAGGTCTTCGCACATGCCGACATGTTGCGGATGACGCTCGATACGCTGGCAGCGGATTACGCCGTCTGCGCCAGCTTTCCATCGCGCGCCACCCAGGCGTTGGCGCTGCCCGTGCACGCGTGGGGTGGCCGTCACGACGACATTGGCCAGCACGCCATCGAACAGTGGCACCACGAGACGCGCGATCGCTTTTCGGTTGACTGGTTCGACGGTGGGCACTTCTTCATCCGCGACCGGGAATCAGACGTGCTTGCCGCGCTGATTCGCGTGCTGTCACCCTTTGCACAAGGAGCGGGCGATGCAGCCGTTGCGCTTGCCTGACGGCGTACCAACAAGCATCCACGTGTTCCAGCGCAAAGTCGACCTGCGCGCACCGCTGCCAGCTACCGACTGGACACTGCTTGCCCCCGCGGAACGCGAGCGAGCCCTGCGCTTTGGCCAGCACGCGGATCGCATGCGGTTCGTATGCGCACGGGCAGGCGTGCGGCAGGTGCTTGGCGATGTGATGGGCATCCGTCCGGCGCATGTCGTGCTCGAGACGAATCGTCATGGCAAGCCGCAACTGCAGGTCGCCTGCGCCATGGACGACGCGCTGCATTTCAACGTGTCCCACGCGGGCGAGTACGTGCTGATTGCCGTGTCGACCGACCGGCATGTCGGTATCGACATCGAACGCCGTGATGCCACGCTAAACATCCCGGAACTCGAGCCGCACATCCTGTCCGACGCCGAATGGCGAGCGGACATGACCCAACGTCCGCGCTTCTTCGACTGCTGGACCGCCAAGGAAGCCGTGCTCAAGGCCATCGGCATCGGCGTCGCAGCGCACCTGCGCGACCTGTCGGTGTGTTTGCCCGACCCATCGAATGACACACCGGGGGGCGGCCATTATCGCCTCGTCATTGAAGGCATGGCCTCGCCGGGCGTCAGTGCCTGTCGCCTGTGGGCGCCCAAGGGCTACGCGGCTGCACTCGCGTGGATAGGAACTGACTGAAGGAGTTGAGATGAATGCATCGATCCAGCGATTCGAACGCAAGGCCCCGCCTGGGTCCGACCTGCCCGCGCTGATGGTGCCGGCGGTCCAGGGCGAATCGTTGCTGGACGCGCTGCCCCGGCTGCAGTCCGACATCGAGGCGCACCTGGCGACCGTGGGCGGGGTGCTGCTGCGTGGCTTCGACGTCCCGTCGGTCGACCGCTTCCGCGAGTTCGCGGCGGGTTTCGGGCATCCGTTGCTGAGTTACGAGTTCGGATCGACGCCGCGCTCGGGCCTGGGGGGCGGTGTCTACACCGCGACCGAATACCCCTCGCACCAGGCCATCCCCCTGCATAACGAACAGGCCTATACCCGCGTATGGCCCATGAAGATCTGGTTCCACTGCGTCACCCCCGCGCTTGAACAAGGCGAGACGCCGATTGCCGACAGCCGCGCCGTGCTCAAGCGCATGCCTCGGGCGATACGCGAACGTTTCGCGCCAGGACTGGTTTACATCCGCAACTATGGCGACTTTGACGTGCCGTGGCAAAAGGTCTTCAACACCGAACACCGCCACGAGGTCGAAGCATTCTGCCGCCAGGCCGGCATCGCCTTTGAATGGAAGCCCGATGGCGACCTGCGCACGACACAACGTTGTCAGGCCATCGAGACCCACCCCATTACGCAAGAGCAGGTCTGGTTCAACCAGGCGCACTTGTTCCACGTGTCCAATCTGCAGCCTGAAGTCCGCGAAACATTGGAAGACGTGCTGGGCATCGACAACATGCCGCGCGACACCACATTCGCCGACGGTTCCCGCATCCCCGACGCCATGCTCGATGAGGTACGCGCCGTACTGGATGCCGAAGCCGTGTCCTTCCTTTGGGAGAAAGGCGACGTGCTGATGCTCGACAACATGCTTGTCGCGCACGCGCGATCCCCCTTCAAAGGACCGCGCAAAGTCGTCGTGGCCATGGCTGAGTCACACAGCAATCTGCCACCGCACTGAACCACCCCGCGTCAAGCCACCCCGGCACTGAGCCATCCCGCGCCCATCGCGCAAAGAGGTACCCCATGACGACCGATTCCGCGTTCAGGAACGACACCTTCACCCCGCCGACCGACTTTGTCGACTGCCTGCAAGAGCTGGCCGCGGCCCGGCCCGACGACATCGCCTTGACGGTGGTTGCGGAACGCAACGATCACTGGATCGAAACGGTTCTGAGCTACCGCGTCTTCACGCAACGCGTCCTGGCGCTCGCCGCCACCCTGCAGCACCTGTTCGCCAAGGAAGAGCGGGTTCTCATCCTGCTCGACAACGACGAGCACTACGCCATCAGCATGTTCGCGTGCTTTCACGCAGGCGTGATTGCCGTGCCCGTGTTCCCCCGGAATCTGCCCGCCCGCAGCACATGGCTCGATTGGCCGGGATTGCCTTGGATGCGCAGGCGTCGGGCATCCTGACCTTGAGCACGCTCAAGGACATGGTCGCAACCGCCGCCAGCCAGTTCGGCGTGTCCACCGTCATCGCGGTGGACGAGATCGACCGCATGGCCGCCGATACCTGGCAGCCCCATCGTCCGGACGCGGGCGACGTCGCCTTTCTTCAGTACACGTCCGGTTCAACGTCCGCACCCAAAGGCGTCATGGTCACGCACGCGAACCTGATGGCCAACGAACGCGCCATCCGTCAAGGGCTGTCCATTGGCGCCAGCGACATCTTCGGTGTCTGGTCACCCCTGTTCCACGACATGGGCCTGATCGGCGGCCTGCTGCAGCCTTTCTACAGCGGCATTCCTTGCGTGCTGTCGTCGCCGCGCTTCTTTCTTGAGCGCCCCGTGCGCTGGCTGCAGATGATCGCCCGCCACCGCGTCACCATCAGCGGCGGCCCGGATTTCGCCTATCGCCTGTGCCTGGACCGCATCAGCGACGCACAGATCGACGACCTGGACCTGTCGAGCTGGCGCATTGCCTACACCGGCGCCGAGCCCGTCCGCTACGACACCATGGACGCCTTCAGCACCCGGTTCGCACCGGCCGGATTCGATGCCGGCGCCGTCTACCCTTGCTATGGCCTGGCCGAGGCGACCCTGTACGTCACCGGCGGCCAGCGCGGAAAAGGCATGGTCGTGACACGCTTCGACGAAACCGCCCTTGGCGCCCGAAGCGCGCAGGTCCAGGCCGACGGCGCAGCACTCGTCGGCTGCGGCAGCGTGCCTCGGGACCACCATGTCCGCATCGCCGACCCCGGCACGGGCGCGCCGGTGCACGACGGCGCCATCGGCGAGATCTGGGCGGCCGGCGCCAGCATCGCGTCGGGCTACTGGAACAAACCGGCAGAGACCGCGGAAACGTTCGTCGAGCGCGACGGCACGCGGTGGCTGCGCACCGGCGACCTCGGCTTCCTGCACGACGGCCAGCTGTTTGTTGCCGGAAGGCTCAAAGACATGATCATCGTGCGCGGCCATAACCTGTATCCGCACGACATCGAACGCGTCGTCGAAGCCCACGTCGAAGCCGTGCGCAAAGGCCGGGTCGCGGCATTCTCCGTCATGGTCGACGGCGTGGAAGGCATCGCCGTCGCCGCCGAAGTCTCGCGCGGCCTGCAAAAGCTCGTGCCGCCCCAGGTACTGGCCGACGCCATCGGCGCCACCGTCAGCGAACATTGCGGCCAGGCGCCCGCGACGGTCGTGCTACTCAACCCCGGCGCCATGCCCAAAACGTCGAGCGGCAAACTGCAGCGGTCGGCATGCAGGCAAGGGTGGGAAAAGCGCTCTCTGGATGCCTACGCCGCGTTCCAGAACGGACGGTGCGTGCTGGGAGAGGGTGCAGGCAAGTCCGGCAGCGCGCCCCACGCAACCGACGCAGCCGCGCCTAAGGCGACCTCCGGCACCTCAGCGCCTGACGACGTCGCGCACGATCTGTCTGACATCTGGCGCGACCTGCTCGGCCACGAGCCCTCCTTTCGCTACGCAAGCGATGCCCATTTTCTTGCCCTGGGCGGAAATTCGCTGGCCGCCGTGCAACTGGCTGCGCGCATATCGCAGCACTGGCACATCCCCTTCACGATCCGCCACCTCTTCGACCACCCGCGCCTTGCGGCGCAGGCCGCGGCGATCCGCGCGCAGGTGCAGGCAGGTCCATCGGTGCCGGCAGCCGTGATCCCGGTGCTTTCGGCCGAACAGCGCGCGCAGCCCTTGCCCCTGTCGTCGGCGCAGCAACGCCAGTGGTTCCTGTGGCGGATGGATCCCATGAGCACGGCCTATCACGTGCTGGGTGCGCTGAGGCTGAAGGGGCAGATTGATGTCGACGCGCTGCGACATGCGGTGGAGGTCGTAGCCAGACGCCACGAGCTATTGCGAACGACATTCATCGCCGAACCGGACGGCGTCATCCGCCAGGTGGTCCACGCCGACCGCACGCTGGATCTGCAGATCATCGACCTTCGCCATGTCGCACCCGGTGAACGCGACATGCGCTCGACGGCAAGCCTGCACGCCTTGCTCGGCGACCCCTTCGATCTGATTGACGGACCCGTGGCGCGCGCGGCGCTCGTGTGGCTGGACGAACAGGTCTGCATCCTTGCCCTGGCCATGCATCACATCGTGTCGGATGGGGCGTCAATGCGCACCTGATGAGCGAGCTTGGCACTTTGTATTCGGCGGGTGCGAGTGCCGATGCAAGCCTGCTGCTGCCCGAAGCATTGTTGCAGTATGCCGATTACGCCGCGTGGGAACAGGCCGGAGGAAGCACCCAGCATCATGCGGAACACCTTGCCTACTGGCGGGAAGCGCTCGCGGTCGAACCTGGCGAATGCCATCCCGTCCTGGCGCTTGCCGCGGATCGGCCCCGCGCACCCAACACAAAGTATGTGGGCGGCCGATGCCACCTTTCAATCGAAGCACCGCTGTTGTCCAGGTTAAGGGCGTTGGCAACGCACCATGACGCAACGCTTCCAATGGTGTTGTTGTCGGCGTTCCAGGCGCTGCTGTATCGCTACACCGGCCAACGTGACATTCGTGTTGGCGTGCCAGTCGCGAACCGCACACAGCCTCAGGTTGACAACGTAGTGGGTTTGTTCGTGAACACGCTGGTCATGCGTCACCTTTTTGACGGTACCGAGCCGCTGGAACACGTGCTTGCCACGACACGGCGGGCCATGGTCGATGCGCAACGGCATCAGTCTTTGCCACTCGAAGCGCTGGTCGAGGTGCTCAATCCTGAGCGCAGCGCCAGCCACAGTCCGCTATTCCAGGTGCTCTTCAATTACCTTCAGGACGATCGATTGGCGCTGGAGCAATGGCGCAATGTGGAGGTCGAGCGTTGCGAACTGACGCCAAGCGATGCGCAGTTCGACCTGGCCCTGGATATCCATGAGCGTGTGCACGGCGCAATAACCGTCACCTTCGTCTACGCAGCCAATCTGTTCGACCCTGCGACGATTGAACGGATGTCCCGCCACTTCCTGATGTTGTTGACGGCGTTCGTCGATGAGCCACAGCGTTATGTCGGTGACGTCAACATCCTTGAACCTGCTGAGCAACAGGCCTTGCATATCTGGAGCGAAGAGCCGGCTATTTACCCGGAGCAAGAACCGATACATCGCCTGATCGAACGACAGGCTCGCGACACCCCTGACAGCATAGCGGTCGTATTCGCCGACCAGGCGCTGACCTATGCGGAGCTGAACCGCCGTGCGAACCGGCTTGCGCATTATCTGATCGGGCATGGCGTGCGCATCGATGCACTGGTTGGCATCTGCATGCAACGTTCCTCTGAACTCATCGTCGCCATGCTGGCCGTTTTGAAGGCCGGTGCTGCCTACGTTCCCCTTGAGCCGGAGTACCCCGCAGGGCGCATTGCCGCCATGTTGCAAGAGAGTGGGGTCCTCCTGTCGCTGACGCATGACGCTACCCACGCCACAGTCGTTAGCCATGACGCCTTGCCTTTCATCAACGTCGACGCGTTGGATCTGAACGCCTTTCCCGCCAGCGACGCCGACGTCGCTGTTCACAGCGAGAACCTTGCATACGTTATTTACACGTCGGGGTCGACCGGGCGTCCCAAGGGCGCGGCGAATCGGCATGGTGCGCTGCTGAATCGACTTGCGTGGATGCAGGATGCCTACGCGATGACTTCAGCCGATGCCGTCCTGCAAAAGACGCCGTTCAGCTTTGACGTGTCTGTCTGGGAATTCTTCTGGCCCCTGATGACGGGTGCCCGGCTGGTGCTTGCGCAGCCTGGCGAGCACCGTGATCCAGAACGCTTGCGGCGACTGATTCGAACGCATGGCATTACCACGCTGCATTTTGTTCCGTCCATGCTTGCGGCGTTCCTGTCCAGCGACGTTGCTCAATCGTGCGACAGCGTACGGCGCATCATCTGCAGCGGCGAAGCGCTTTCCGCGGAGTTGAGAAACGACGTCCTGCACACCTTGCCGCATGTCGAACTGGTCAACCTCTATGGTCCGACCGAAGCGGCGATCGATGTCACGCATTGGACGTGCCATGACGACGGCGCGCTGCGTGTTCCCATCGGCTTTCCCATTGGCAACGTGATCGTGCGGGTACTGGACGAACGACTCAATCATGTGCCGATCGGTGTGCCAGGGGAACTGTACCTGGGTGGCGTGGCCTTGGCGCGGGGCTACGCCGGGCGCCCAAGTCTGAGCGCCGAGCGGTTCGTTGCCGATGTGGCCGCCAGTGACGGGGCAAGGCTGTACCGAACGGGTGACCGCGTCTGCTGGAATGCGGAAGGACACCTTGAGTACCTGGGCCGGCTCGACCACCAGGTCAAGATTCGCGGCTTCCGAGTAGAACTGGCCGAAATCGAAGCTCAACTGATCGCACAGCCCGACGTTCGCGACGCCGCTGTGGTGGTAAAGGAAGGCCCGAGCGGCCAGCAGTTGACCGGCTATCTCTGCGCCAGGCAAGGCGCTGTCATCGACGTGGCCCAAGTGCGGGAACGCCTCGGGCTGTCGCTACCCGACTACATGATTCCCGCGGCATTGGTCGTCATGACCGAACTGCCTGTCAGCGCGAACGGAAAACTCGACCGCAGTGCGCTGCCAGCACCTGTCTACGTCAGCGCACATGCCTACACCGCACCCCAAGGGCGCACGGAACAAATCATCACCGATATCTGGGCGACTGCGCTGGGTCTGGCGCGGGTAGGGGTCGAAGACAACTTCTTCGAACTTGGCGGCCATTCCCTGCTGCTGGTCCGGGTCCACGCCGCGCTGGAAGACGCGCTGCATCCCGGCTTGTCGGTCATTGACCTGTTCAAGTATCCAACGATCCGTGCGCTGGCCCGCCGTATCGAACAAGGCCAGTCCAACGCTGCGGTCCGTCATGCCGCAGATCCCCGCGGCGGGCCCTCAGCCAGCCGCCGCGCCACGCTGCTCACCCGTAACCGATCGAATGCAAGGAACCGGTCATGACAGATCCGACACATCATCACGCCGCTTCCAGCCTGGACCTGGCAATCATCGGCATGGCCGGGCGATTCCCCTCCGCAGACAGTGTCGACGCCCTGTGGTCAAACCTCTGCAATGGCGTTGAAGCCGTCACGCGCTATGACGATGAGGCACTGGCCGCCTTGGGAGTACCGGCCGAATTGATTGCCGACCCTGACTACGTCAAGGCAGGTGTCCGCTTTGAAGGCATGGACCGGTTCGATGCCACGTTCTTCGGATACACCCCACGAGACGCTGAGCGCATTGATCCGCAACATCGGATCTTCCTGGAATGCGCGTGGCACGCGTTGGAAGATGCCGGTTATGACCCGCACCGCTACGACAGGATGATCGGCATCTACGCCGGGGCCGGCGCCAACGTTTACCTGATGCGCAATCTATTGCAGGGAAGCGAGCTCGAGCAAGGCGCCGGCGTCTCGGAACTCCTCGGCCTGATGAGCGGCAACATGCCGGATACGCTCGCCACCCGCGTTGCCTACAAGCTGAACCTGCGCGGCCCTGCCGTCACCGTACAGACCGCATGCTCCACGTCATTGATGGCGGTCCACACGGCATGCCAGGCCTTGCTGGGCCAGGAATGCGACATGGCCCTGGCAGGCGGCGTGTCGTTGAACCTGCTCCAGAACGGAGGTTACCGATATCAGGCCGGCGCCATCTTTTCCCCCGACGGCCACTGCCGCGCCTTCGACGCCAAGGCCGCCGGCACTCTGCAAGGCAGCGGCGCCGCGCTGGTCGTGCTCAAGCGCCTGGACGACGCACTGCGCGACGGCGATACCATTCATGCCGTCATCAAGGGCAGCGCAGCGAACAACGACGGGTCGGAGAAAGTCGGGTTCACGGCGCCCAGCGTCAATGGCCAGGCCGCGGTCATTCGCGCAGCGCAAGAGATGGCCGACGTTGCTGCGGATACCATCGGCTATGTCGAGGCCCACGGCACCGGCACGACGCTGGGCGATCCCATTGAAATCGCCGCGCTGACGCAAGCGTTCCGCGTCAGTACGGCCCGCAAGCAGTACTGCGCCATTGGTTCGGTCAAGACCAACATCGGTCACCTTGACGCTGCAGCCGGCGTGACTGGATTGATCAAGGCGGCGCTGGCGCTCAAGCATCGCACCTTGCCGCCCAGTCTCAACTACGAGACGCCCAATCCGCAGATCGACTTTGCGAACAGTCCCTTCTATGTCAACACGGCGTGCAAGCCGTGGGAGACGGACGGCAGCGTTCGACGCGCAGGTGTCAGTTCATTCGGCATCGGCGGAACGAACGTGCATGTCATTCTGGAAGAAGCGCCTTTGCAGGTGGCCGCCGAGATGGATGCGGCGTTGCTGCCAGCCACGACGCTGCACCTTTTGCCGATCAGCGCACGTACTGCCACCGCGCTGGAGTCCGCCACGCGCCACCTGGGCGATGCGCTTGCCAACGCGCGCGGCGTGACGCTTCGCGACGTCGCCCACACCCTGCGAGTCGGGCGGCGGCACATGCCCCACCGCGCCGTCGCCCTGGCGCGCAGCTGCGCCGATGCGGCAGGCGCGTTACAGCGGCGCGACCCAGCCACGATCGTTGAAGGCCAAATCCTGTCCGAACGTCCTTCAGTCGCTTTTCTGTTCCCGGGGCAAGGCGCCCAGCATGTCGGCATGGGCAAGGCGCTATACGACACCGAACCCGTCTTCCGGGCGTGCGTCGACAAATGCAGCGCTCTGCTACGGCCCCACCTGGCGCTGGATCTGCGCGAGCTGCTATACCCAACAGCAGACCAGGCTGCTGCCGCCGCGGAGCGGCTCGCCCAAACGGCGATAACCCAACCTGCGCTATTCGTGATCGAGTACGCCATGGCGCAATGGTGGCAGCATCAGGGCATCCAGCCCGACGCGATGCTCGGCCACAGCATTGGTGAATACGCCGCCGCATGCGTCGCGGGCGTCTTCACGCTAGAAGACGCGTTGAGCATCGTCGCGGCACGTGGACGGCTGATCCAGTCCATGCCCCCCGGCGCCATGCTCGCCATCAGCCTGCCAGAAAAAGAGCTGCGCGCGCACCGCTACGCCGGGTGCGACCTGGCCGCAGTCAACGCCGCCGACCTGTGCGTGCTGTCAGGCCCTGCCGACGCCATCGAACGTGCCGAACAGGACATCCTGTCCCGCGGCATCGGCGCGCGGCGACTGCACGTGTCCCATGCCTTCCATTCCGCCATGGTCGAGCCCATGCTCGCCCGCTTCGAAGACCTGCTGGCCACCGCGCCGCTACGCGCCCCGACGATCCCGTTCCTGTCGAACGTGACCGGCCAATGGATCACCAACGACCAGGCCACGAGCCCCGCGTACTGGGCCAATCACGTGCGAAGCACGGTTCGGTTTGCCGATGGGCTGGGTGTGTTGCTGGAAAAGTCGGATCGAGTGCTGCTCGAAGTCGGGCCGGGCGACACGTTGACGGCGCTTGCGCGCCGGCACGCCGAGGCTGCGGGCCGGCCGGTCATCGCATCGCAATGCCATCCGCAGCGCGCGGCGAGCAATGGTGAGCAGCCCGCGCGCTGCCTGGCGCAGTTGTGGGTGGCGGGGGTTGACGTGCCGGCAATGCGTGGGGACGGAGAAGGGTGGAGGGTGCCGTTGCCGGGGTATCCGTTTGAGCGGGAGCGATATTGGGTGGAACGTCGGACTGCACCCGAGCCAATCGCCAATTCGGCCGATCGTCTCAAGGCCGCATCCGATTGGCTTTATCTGCCCACCTGGAAGCGCGTATCCGGCATGCTGCCCACGTCGGCAAATGTACGGTCCCCACGTTACGTGCTCATGTTTGGAAACAATGATCCATTTGCACGTGGGCTATTGCGTGCGTTGCGCGAGAGCGGTAACGACGTGCTCAACGTGTGGCACGGTGCCGACTTTGCGCAGATCGGAGAGCGCGAGTACACCCTGGATATGGGAAACCGCGAGCACTACAACCTTCTGAGGTATGCGCTAGGCGGAGATCTGGGGCGGCAGATTGATATCTATCACCTTTTGAATGTCGGCGTTGATTCACCAGCGCTCGGCGATGCAGCCTTCGAGTCAACGTTGTGGAGTCTGCTCGCGCTGGCCCAGGTGTTCGGACAAGACTTCCGCACAGAGGTCGCAATCAGGGTAGTCGCGTCTGGCGTCTTTGACGTAACCGGTAGCGATGCACTGGTGGCGGAACGGGCGTTGTTGCAGGGCCCCTGCGCCGTGATTCCGCAAGAGTATCCGAATATTAGGTGTCGCCTGATAGACGTGCCAATTCCATCGGGTGAAGAAGAACGCAACCGGTTGATTGAACAGGTGATCCAAGACTCGCTGCGAGCCTCCGTTGGTGGAGCAGTCTCATACCGTGGCGTGTATGCCTGGACCAGGGCGTTTGAACCCGCGCAAGTCAAATTGCCGCCCGAGTCACGTATTCGACAAGGCGGTGTGTATTTGATCACCGGCGGATTGGGCGGCCTCGGCAACGCGTTTGCAACTTACCTGGCCCGAACTTACCAGGCCTCCGTCGTTCTCGTGACCAGGACAGATGATGCAGCAAGGCATCAACACGCTGTGTCGCTGCTGGAAGGTTACGGTGCCCAGGCTGTGGTCATGTGTGCTGACGTCAATGACGCCACCCAGATTCAAGGTGTCGTAGAGGCGGTAACACAGCGGTTCCAGACACTGCATGGCGTGATTCACGCCGCGGGCATACCTGGTGGAGGTGCGATAGAAACGCGAAGTCGCAGTGCAATGGAACGCGTCATCGCACCCAAGTGCCAGGGTTCGCTCAATCTCCTCGCCGCCGTGTCCCGCCTGTCGCTGGACTTTTTCATGATGTGTTCATCATTGACGTCGATCACAGGCGGATTTGGACAGGTGGATTACTGCGCGGCCAATGCGTTTCAAGATGCACTGGCATGGAGCGCCGCAAAGCAACGGAAAGCGCATGTCCGATCGGTCAACTGGGACGTCTGGCGCGGTGTGGGCATGGCCGCCAGGCAGGTTCTGCCTGACGGCGTTGGAATACCGTTAGAGATGGCCGGAGCGCTACTTGAAGCGGTGCTGGGGGCAGGGCAACCGCAGACCGTTGTTTCATCCATCCATCCCGACCTGGCAGATCGGCGGAACCTTGCATCGTTGGCCGACGTAACAGCGTTGCTCCCAGCCAGTTCTCACGCGCAGCGAACCGCCACTGCGCTGTCTACCCAATACGTCGGCGCAGCCACGACGCTCGACAAGGCCATCGAAGCTTTATGGAGTGAGCTTCTGGGTGTGGGTCCGATTGGCGTGAATGACAACCTATTCGAATTAGGCGGCGATTCACTGCTGGCGATACAAATTATTGCCAAGGTGCGAATGACGTACGGCGTTGACGTCCATCCGACACCTTTCTTGCGAGCGCCGACCATAGCAACACTTTCGCTGCTTGTCGAAACCGCTTTGATTGACCAGATTGCATCTGGCGACGCGCATTCTGCAGATCCGTCTGCCACCCCTAAAGGCATCTCATGATCTCAAGACAAGACATGGAAGGACTCCGGGACCAACTGAGTCCCGAGCAACGAATCGCGCTGGAACGACGCCTGGGGGGCGACGTGTCCACTCCCCTGCACGAATCGATTCCCAAAGTTCCTGGCACAGGCGAGGCATTGGCGTCGCTCGCGCAGCGCAGGCAGTGGTTTCTCTGGAAACTGGATCCGGACAGCGCGGCCTACCATCTCCTTGGCGGTCTCAGACTCAGAGGAAATCTGAATGCGCAGGCGCTTGAACGAGGTCTCAATGCGGTGATAGCACGGCACGGCGCTTTACGCACGGTTTTTACAGCCGACGCTGCAGGTGATATTCGACAGATAGTGAAGGACGACCTGCGCATTGATCTGCCCTGCGTGGATACGCAGTCTTCTACCGGTACCGACCGATCCACCGATGCGTTGGAGCGAATTCGACTGCTTCAAGAAACCCCGTTCGATCTCGAACGTGGGCCATTGATCCGAGCGCTACTTATCCGCCGCGGACCCTATCTTCATGAGATCCACGTCGCGTTACACCATGCTGTTGCTGACCACCGTTCGGTACAGATTCTGGTCGATGATTGGTCCGCTGCGTACAACGGTGACGTTGCAGGAACGTGCGTCGCGTTCGCTCCTTTGAGGGTCTCGTACGCGGACTTTTCAGTGTGGCAGAACCAGCGGACGGCTGACATTCTGCAGGCGCGACATCTTGAATGGTGGAAGTCCCGACTGGCGGAAGAGTTGCCTGCACTGGCACTGCAAACGGATCATCCGCGTACGGTCGGGAAAGTCAGTGCGTGCGCGTCGCACAGCATCGAAATCGAGACCGAATTGGCGCTTCGAATTCGCCGGCTCACCAAATCATTGGGCGCTACTGTATTTGCCGGGCTGCTAAGCGCTTTTCAGGCGCTCCTGTACCGCCATACCGGACAACGATGCTTGCGGATAGGGGTGCCGATAACGAACCGATCGCATGTCGATATCCAGCAAGTCGTGGGATTTTTCGTTGACACGGTGGTCATGCAATGCGAGATCGACGGGCAGTGCACAGCAGGTGACCTAATCGAGCAGGCTCGCAACGAAACTCACGAAGTGCTTGAACACAATGCTGTGCCGTTGGACCGCATTGTGGAAGCGATAAAGCCCGAAAGGCAGCTTGGCGACACTCCGCTGTTCCAAGTGATGTTCAATCACCTCAAAGAAGAACGGGAACAGCAACACTGGACAGGACTGCAGGTCGAGAAGATCGTCAGCTTTGAACCGCATACTCAATTCGACTTGGCATTACACACACGGGAGTTGGCCGACGGACGAATGACTGCGACTTTCGTCTATGCGGCGGCCTTGTTTGAATCCCCAAGAATTGCTCGCCTCGCAGGTCACTATCTAACCTTGCTTGAGGCGCTGACCAGTGATCCCCAGGGGCGGGTTTCCGAGGTCGTTCTACCGGACCAGGAGGAACGCCGGACATTGGCCGATTGCAGTCGCGGGCCGACGGTTGACGAGATCTTCAAGCCCGTCCATCAGGTCTTTCAGTCCGCAGCGTCCACTCATCCGTCTCGCTTGGCTCTAATCGCTGGTGACGCAAGGATCAGCTACGGCGAGTTAGATCGCCTTACCAACCAACTCGCACATCGGCTCATACGGTTCGGCATCAAACGCGATATGCCTGTGGGTATCGCTGCCACGCGGTCCGTCGAGATGGTGGTGGGATTGCTGGCGATCCTGAAGTCTGGCGGCGCCTACCTTCCGCTGGATCCTGAACTGCCGGAGGCGCGTATTGATTACCTGATCCGAGATAGCGAAATCAAGGTAGTCCTTGTTCAGCCCGAGGCGTTAGGACGGTTGCCGCGTGATCAACCGGTCGACGTCATTCCCATTGATCTGGCGAGCCTGAGCGAGGAGCCATCGGACGCGCCCGCGGTGTTAACCCATCCCGAACAACTGGCGTATGTCATATACACGTCGGGCTCGACCGGAAATCCCAAAGGAGCGGCCAATCGACACGTATCCCTCTCGAATCGCCTGGCTTGGATGCAGCATGCCTATCGTCTTTCCGCCGAAGACGTCGTTCTTCAGAAAACACCTTTCAGTTTTGATGTGTCCGTATGGGAGTTGTTCTGGCCGTTGATGGCTGGCGCGCAACTGAGCATGGCAGCGCCAGGGGACCACCGTGACCCTGGCCTGCTTACGGCACTCATCAAGCAGCATGGGGTCACGACATTGCACTTCGTTCCTTCCATGCTGCAGGCTTTCCTGCGGCACGCTGGCATAGCGGAGTGCAGCAGCGTCAAACGTGTGATCTGCAGTGGTGAAGCATTACCCGTCGATGCAGCGAACGCGCTGCTGGAAGCTCTTCCAGGCACGCAACTCCACAACCTTTACGGACCCACGGAGGCCGCGATCGACGTTACGCACTGGACCTGCGACCGCCAGGCGTCGCTGCGCGTTCCGATCGGACTTCCCATCTGGAACGTGACGACCCACGTGCTCGACGATGACTTGCAGATGGCGCCTCTAGGCGTTGCTGGAGAACTCTACCTGGGTGGCGTCGGGTTGGCGCGAGGTTATCTGGACAAGCCAGCGTTGAGTGCAGACAGGTTCATCGCCAATCCTGCAGGTACGGTCGGAGACCGGCTTTATCGCACAGGCGATCTCGTCCGTTGGAGCGGTGCGTGCGTGCTGGAATACCTAGGAAGGCGTGACGATCAAGTGAAGATTCGCGGCTTTCGTATCGAGCTGGGCGAAGTGGAAGCCAGATTGCTTGCCGAGCCGGGCGTCCGAGAGGCCGTCGCGGTAGCAAAGAACGGGCCAACTGGCGCGCGATTAGTCGGCTTCGTGTCCCTGCATACCGGCGCGATTCTTGAACCTGCAGCGCTGCGCACCGCATTGGCTCGGGTGTTGCCGGAGTACATGGTGCCCAGTGTAATTGTCATTCTTGATGGCTTGCCACTGAATGCGAACGGAAAGATTGACCGAAAAGCGTTGCCCGACCCTGAGCCTGATCGCGAATTAACCTTTGAAGCTCCAGCATCGTTTGCCGAAAAGGCCCTTGCCGAGCTTTGGACAGAAGTGCTTGGCATCGACAGAGTCGGCCGGGATCAGAACTTTTTCGATGCAGGTGGCCATTCGTTGATGGCGCTTCGGATTATCGCTTTGATGTCGGAGCGATATGGGTGGGATGTGCCTGTGAAGTGGTTCTTCGAATCCCCAACTCTTCATCTGCTGGCGGCGCGGCTGCCCAGCAACTCGCTACGCGATGGCCCCTCCTGCCAATCTCGCCTATCCCAAATTAGTTCAATCATCAGTCAGATCGAGGCGCAATCATGACAATCGATGCTCACCATCTTGCCCGACGTTTCGCTGCGCTTAGCGCTAAAGGCAAGCAAGAGTTTGTGAGGACATTGACCGATGCCGGTGGAAGTGTGTCCGAGCTGCCCATCGTCACCGCCGAATACGAGCGTGCGGGCAAAGGTCGCCTCCCCATCTCGTTCGCACAGCGCAGTCTTTGGCTGACCTGGAGATTGGATCCAACCAACAGCGGCTACAACATGGCAGGCGCGCTGCATTTCCGCGGGCCGCTTGAGCTGAGCCACGTTCGTCGAGCACTACTTGCATTGGTGCAAAGGCATGAGCCATTGCGAACTCGCTTCCATGCGGATGACCAGGATTCGGCATTTCAAGAAATACTGCCGGCAGCGGATCGGGACTTCGTCGTCGCCGACCTTTCCGAGCTCACGCCGGCCGAACGCGTCAACCAGTCGACACGCCGTTTACAGGACTTTTCATCGCAGCCTTTCAAACTTGAAGAAGAACCGGCGTTCCGAGCAGCCATCTGGCGTCTTTCCGACGAAGAAGCTGTGTTGGGGATGGTGTTGCATCACCTCGCTGGCGATGGCTGGTCGCTAAACCTGTTGGTCGATGAATTTCTCTCGTTGTTCGAGCAGGAATGCCGATTGGAAACATCGTACCTTGCGCCTTTGCCTGTGCAGTTTGCTGATTATGCCGTCTGGCATAACCATGTTTTCGAAGCCGGAGAACGGCACCGGCAACTTGCCTATTGGCGGGAAAAATTGAAGATGGATCGCGCGCCAATCGAACTTCCTTTCGATCGTCCGCGTGGCTCTGGAATCAGTCGTCGGGAAGCCCGCCACGCGTTCACGCTTTCTTCGGACATCAGCAGTGCTCTCAGGGAGTTCGCACGTTCCAACAACGCGTCGCTGTTCATTATCGTCCTCGCTTTGTTCCAGTTCCTGATGTACAGAGTCAGCGGCGACTCCGTCGTCCGGGTCGGGGTGCCCGTCGCGAACCGGCAGCGTGCCGAGACGCAGAAGCTGGTCGGCTACTTGACCAATGTTGTGGTCGTTGAAACCCAAATAGAAAGGAACGGCACCTTCCGTGAACTGCTTTCTGAAGTGCGGCGCATCCTGCTCGAAGCGCAAAGTCACCCTGATCTTCCGTTTGATGCGTTGGTCGAGGCGCTGCAGCCACGACGTCAAGCCGGGGTGCATCCACTATTCCAGGTGAAGTGCGCGGAGCAGAGCAGTGGAGCGACCCGCTGGGAGCGGGGAGGACTGTGCATCGAACTGTCACCTGTACCGGCCGGCGATTCTCACTTTGACCTGAGCTTGGATTTTTGTGATCGACAACCAGGCATCGACTGCGTCTTCGCTTTTGACACCGCATTGTTTGATCATGCAACCATCAGGCGGTTTGAAATGACATTTGTCGCGCTGGCCGACGTCCTTGTGAATCTGCCTGATCAAGGGTACGAAAAGATTGCCGAAGACGAATTGAGGAAAGGCCACCGCTTCTTGAAGCGACTATTCCCGCACCGTACCGTGCTCGATATGTGGAACGATGCAGTGCACCGCGTGCCGGAACGCACAGCCGTCCGAGCTGACGACGGTGAATACTCCTACAAGGACCTTGACCTTCACGCGAATTTGCTTGCGTTTCAACTCCAACAGCTTGGGGCGGGCCCAGAAACACGCATTGCAATTCATGTGGACCGCTCATGCCATTTCGTCCTTGGCATGCTGGCGGTATTGAAGTCCGGCGCTGCGTTTGTTCCGTTGGATCCAAAGTTGCCAGCTGAGCGTCTTGCTTATCAGCTAAGCGACAGCAATGCGCTCATCGTGCTTGGCATTGAAGCCCCTGCCTGGAAGGTGGATGCGCCTTATCTGCATCTGTCCTTTGGGGCGATGGCGCCTGTCGACGGTCGCACGTGCGCGGACGTCCACCCGCAGCAGGCTGCATACGTCATCTACACCTCCGGCTCCACCGGCAAACCCAAAGGCGTTGTGATTGGACACGCGGCATTGGCCAACTACGTTCAGGGTCTGCTTCAAACGCTCGAACTGTCTGACGACGCCGTCGCGGTTGCGATGACATCAACCGTTGCGGCCGATCTGGGACATACCAGCTTGTTCGGGGCGCTCTGCTCCGGCCGGACCTTGCATCTTGTCAGTGCAGCCCATGCCTTCGACCCCGATCAGTTCGCTACATACATGAAGCGCTACCGCATCGACATTCTGAAAATCGTGCCTGCTCATCTGCAAGCGTTGATGCATGCTGCCGATGTGGCTTCGGTCTTGCCGCGTCACAGACTCATTCTGGGCGGAGAGCCAACGCCGTGGTCGCTTATTGACCGCATCTCCAAAGTTCGGCCCGAATGCAAGGTCGTCAATCATTATGGACCGACGGAAACTACGGTCGGCGTGCTGACACATCTTGCCAGTCTGGAGAACAGGCAAGGTAAGACGGTTCCGCTCGGCATGCCGATCGCAAACGTCTCGGCGATCGTCCTGGATGCCGATCTCATTCCTGTGCCTGTCGGCGTAACAGGAGAGCTTTACATCGGTGGTGTCAATGTGGGTCGAGGTTACGAGACACGTCCCGCACTGACCGCGGAACGCTTCATCGCAAGTACCGTCCTGCCAGGTCAACGAATGTACAGGACGGGTGACCGCGTAAAAATGTTGGACGACGGAATACTTGAGTTTGCAGGCCGGGCCGATGACCAGATAAAGATTAGAGGATATCGCGTCGAGCCGAAAGAAGTTGCCATCGCCATCGCGTCTTCGGCACCCGAAGTGTCTCAGGCCGAGGTGATCGCGCGTGCAAACGACGATGGAACATACCATCTGCTGGCGTATCTGGTAACACCAGACGGCGTTCAGGTCGATCAACGACGATTGCTCGAAAGAATCAGGCGCATCCTACCAGACCACATGATTCCAGGCGCCTTCATGCAACTGGACGTGATACCGATGACGCCGAACGGAAAGGTTGATCGTGCCCGCCTCCCTGACTCTCAACATATCGATCACCGAACATTCGTCGCACCGATTGGAGAGATAGAGGACACCCTCGCCAAGATCTGGTCGCAAGTCCTGCGAATCGAGCGTGTCGGCCGGAACGACAACTTCTTCGAGATGGGCGGAGATTCCATTCTCGCTCTTCAGATCATCGCTCGGGCGCGCAAGCAAGGATTGAAGATATTGCCGAAACAACTGCTCGAGTTGCAAACGATCGCTCGTATCGGTGCCGTGATGACAAGAAGCGAAGCGGATTTACAGCCGTCACCATCAAGTCGGGATCTGGCAGGCGGCGCATGGTCGTTGACGCCCATACAACGCTGGTTCTTCGATCAAGACTTCAAAGAGCCGCATCACTGGAATCAATCGGTCATGCTGGCGCCAACCACAGCATTGGACGTGGGCGATCTCATGACCGCGCTGAAAGTTGTCGTCGCCCAGCACGACGTGTTACGCACGAGCTTCGAGCACGATCATCGAGGTTGGCGCCAGCGCGTGATGTCGCCCGATGGTTGGAATGGCCTTGAAAAGATCCAGCTGCGGCACTCCGCCGACATCATCGATGTCGTCGAAACGCTGCAGAAGTCGCTGACCTTTCAGAGCCTGTTCAAGGCATTCTGGTTGGATATCGGTGGGCGGTCGACAAGATTGCTCCTTGTCGCACATCACCTCATCATCGATGTCGTTTCGTGGCGCATCGTTTTGAATGACCTGAAAGACGCCTACCGGCTGATTGCTGCTGGACGGGCTCCGCAGTTGCCTCGTGCCGCGACCAGTTATCAAGCGTGGTCCGACCACCTTCTCGGATTTGCCCGCAGCGATGAAGTTCTTGCGGAGCTCCCCTATTGGGTCGATGTTCTCGGCAAACGGGAGCCGGGTCTTCCAGGAACGTCGATGACCAGCAATCTCGTCCGGGATCAGCGTACCTTGCACAGGTCGCTCAGTGAGACCCACACCGGCATGCTGCTGTATGACGTTTCGAACGCATACCGCACCCAGATAAACGACATCCTTTTGACCGCGCTGGCACGTGCCGTGTGCGGCTGGGCAGAGCGGGATAGCGTACTCGTAGAGCTAGAAGGGCACGGCCGAGACCTTCCAGGGCACGATATCGACTTGTCTTGCACCGCGGGGTGGTTCACGACCTTGTTTCCCGTTCGGCTGCACGCGAACAAGTCGAGTATCGGCGACTCCATCAAGTCGGTGAAAGAAACGCTCAGGCACATTCCGAACAAGGGTATCGGATTCGGATTGCTGCGATACATGAGTGCGGCAGGGGCAAGTCTCGCTGCCCAGCCCTACCCGCAGGTGACGTTCAATTATCTCGGACAGCAGGATCAAGCGCTGGGTGAAGATGCCCTGTGGCAGGTTGCTCCTGAAAGCGCAGGCACTCAGAAGGCTGGCAGCAGTCCTCGCAGGACGTTACTTGAAATCGTGGTGGCCATTCGAAGAGGGCAACTGCAGGTTGCGTGGACCTACAACTCTTGCGTCCATACCGAAACTGAAGTCCGATACCTGGCAGATCGGTACCTGGAGGAGCTTGCCAGTGTGATTCAGCATTGCATGGAGGGTGCTGCAGGGATCACTCCTTCGGATGTTCCGTTGGCGAAGCTCACGCAAGAGGCAATTGATCGTTTGCCTCTTGATCCAGCGAATGTACAGGATATCTATCCCGTGTCGCCGCTGCAGTCTGGATTGATTTTCCACAGCGTCCTCAGTCCTGCCGATACCGCGTATATCAATCAAATTCGCATCGACCTGATGCATCTGGATGTACCGCGGTTCGTGCGAGCGTGGACGCTGCTGGTGCAAAGGCATGATGTCTTGCGGACGGGGTTCCTTGACGCAGACCTGGAGCTGCAGTGGGTAGCAAGGTCGGTGGATGTCCCCATACGCATCATCGATTTCTGCGCCCGGCCGCACGCCGAGATGGACGTCGACGGACTGGCAGCGTCTGAACTGCGCACTGGCTTCGACTATCTCAATCCCCCGTTGATGCGACTGGTGCTGGCGAAAGTTGCCGAGCATCGGCACCATCTTATCTGGACACGCCATCACCTGCTTCTGGATGGCTGGAGCACGGCACGACTATTTTCGGAGTTGTCGAAGGTTTACGATGGGGCAATCGACCTGGGGCCGAGCGGGCGGTATCGGGACTTCATCGAGTGGTTGGCAGCCAAGGATTGGCATGCCGCAAGACTTTACTGGCAAACGGTCGTCAGTAAGATGCAGGAGCCAACGCGCCTCGTTTGGGCGCCACAGACAAGGCCTGCGGGCCGAAAGTCCGCAAAGATCCGCACGCTTTTGTCGCCCGAAGAGTGCGGAACCCTTCGGGAGTTTGCGCGCGCCGGTCATTTCACCCTGAGCACGCTGGTTCAGGGGGCATGGGCACTTCTCCTGCGGCGCATGGTCGGGGCCGATACCGTGACGTTCGGCGTCACTACATCTGGGCGCCCCTGCGATCTGGATGGAGCGGAACATACCCTGGGACTATTCATCAGCACCATGCCTGTTGTCGTACAGGTAGAGCCTGGGATGGTCGTCGGCGAATGGCTTCGCCACCTGCAAGCACAGAACATCGCTTCCAGGGAGCACGAGCATGTGTCCCTGGCAGATATGCAGGTTTGGGCCGATACGAAAGGCCAAAGTCTTTTCGACAGTCTTCTGGTTTTTGAGAATTATCCACTGGTTCACCAAAGCAGAGAGCCAGGCGAATTCCGCGACCTCCAGTTCGTCGTCCGCCATGTCGAAGATGACACCAGCTATCCGATGACGGTCTCAATCATTGACGAGCCAGATTTCTCTC
Organism: Pigmentiphaga litoralis; assembly: GCF_048632615.1. Taxonomy (GTDB): domain Bacteria; phylum Pseudomonadota; class Gammaproteobacteria; order Burkholderiales; family Burkholderiaceae_B; genus Pigmentiphaga; species Pigmentiphaga litoralis_B. Next base: position 1,846,138 of record NZ_CP184479.1, on the reverse strand, counting down.
TCGAATACGCCTATAACGCTGGCTCTTTGGCGACGCAAGATGTCGAGCGAATCGCTGCTTACGTCCGGCATGCGCTGGTTGCCTTCTGCGATCCGGCACGCGTGCGCATTTGCGACATCGGCGCCCCGGAATCCGAGATGCGGCTAGCTGAAAAACTTGGGAAGAACGAAAGCCGCTTCTCGGCAGCACGGCCTGTTCATGAACTGATTTCTAGTCAGGCTGCATTGCGGCCAGATGCGCCTGCGGTGACTTGCGATGGGCAGCGGTTGAACTATCAGGAGCTGGAAGCGGGCTCAAATGCGTTGGCGCATCATTTGTTGGCCAGAGGTTTGCATCTCGAGCAGCGGGTCGGCATTGCAGTCGAAAGGTCAACGAATCTGATCGTCGCAGTCTTGGCAGTCCTGAAGGCTGGTGGAACGTACGTGCCGCTGGACCCCGACTATCCATCGGATCGCCTGGAGCACATCATGACTGATAGCCAGCTAGCGATGTTGCTCACCGAAGAGAAGGTAATCAGGCGATTGCCCGCATTGAATCAAGTCCAGGTAGTCCTCATCGATGGCCTGGCCAAGGCTTCTTTGTCCCTGCGCCCTCCTGCCATCTCGGTGCGTGGTGAAAACCTTGCGTACATCATCTATACATCGGGCTCTACCGGACGACCCAAGGGAGTGGGCATCTCTCATGCGAGCCTGGCAGAGCACGCACAGATTGCTGCAGGATTTTTCTCGATCGGAAATTGCGATCGTTCGCTCCAGTTTGCGACGCTCAACTTTGATGGGTGCGTCGAGCAGATCTACCCGCCGCTCCTGGTGGGCGCATCGATCGTCATGCGCGGACCTGACCTTTGGGATGCTCAGACATTTCTTCGGCGGGTTCTTGGCGAGCGGATTACCGTGGCCGATCTGACCACCGCTTATTGGACCTTTCTGGTTCAGGAGTTTGTGAGAACAGGTGTGTCGGATCTCGGCTGCTTGCGACAAGTCAACGTCGGCGGTGAAGCGTTGGCACCCGGCGCGCTTGACGCCTGGCGGGCGATCGGGCTCAAGCATGTGAAGTTGCTGAACACTTACGGGCCGACCGAAGCCACCGTCACGGCATCGGTACTTGACTGCAGTGCATACCTTGCAGGTGGCAAGGCCTTGCCCATGCATATGGGGATTGGTCAGCCGCTACCGGGAAGATCTTTGTGGGTAGTTGACGGGGAGATGGCTCCTCTCGCTTTCGGCATGACTGGTGATCTTTTGATTGGCGGTGAACTGCTTGCTCGCGGCTACGTCGGGCGTCCAGGGCTGACCTCAGAACGCTTTGTGGCGGACCCCTTTGGTAACAACGGCGGTCGTGTGTACCGTACTGGGGATCGCGCGCGATGGGACGAGCAGGGCAATCTGGACTATCTGGGGCGATGTGACGACCAGATAAAAATTCGCGGATATCGCGTCGAGCTCGGAGAAATCGCCGCATGCCTGAAGCAATTGCACGGTGTCACTGACGCCATTGCCATCGCGCAGTCGACGACGACATCCGACCCCCAATTGGTGGGATATGTCTGCCTTGGCATACCGGATTCATTTGATGAGGCCTCCGCGCTCGCAACGCTGCGGACCAAGCTGCCTGACTACATGGTGCCGGCCGCCATCGTCGCGCTTGAGCGGTTCGAGTTTGGCGCGAACGGGAAGATCAACAAGTCCGCTCTGCCGGCGCCGGTTGTCAATATGAAAGGGAGCGCGCCAAAGAACGAAATGGAAGCGGATCTGGTGCGCATGTGGGAGCTTGTGCTTGGCGTGGAAGGGGTTGGGCGGGATGACAACTTCTTCAATCTGGGCGGTCACTCGTTGTCCATCTTAAAGTTGAGGGCAAGAGTTCAGGAACAGTTGTCCCTTGTCCTGCCTTTGGCGACCTACTTCGAGAACCCGACGCCTGCATCCCTGGCTGTCCACTTACGTGACGCATCGACGCGGGCCGCTCACGGCAGTCCTGACATCGAAACGATCAAAACTTTCCTGGATGCTTTGGAAAAATGAAGCGAAGCCCGAACATCGAACTTGCGGAGCGCTTTTCTTCTTTATCTGCAGAGAAACAAAAAGTATTTTTGGAATTCTTGAAGAACCGCGGCATTGATTTTGCCCACTTGCCCATCAGTCGGCTGAAAGATGGTGCACCCAGGGTCGCGTCGTTTGCGCAAGCCAGACAATGGTTTCTGTGGCGGCTGGAGCCTCATAGCACTCGATACCACATGCGAGGAGCCCTGATTCTGAAGGGACGGCTGCGCACGGATTTTCTCGTCTCCAGCCTTAAGATGCTGATCGCTCGGCATGCCGCCTTGCGATCGGTCTTCGAGGAAGACGAAAACGGTGTCCTTCAAACCAGACTGATGGGGCCAGACGAGATCTGCATGCAGCGATTCGAGCTGGCCGATACTGCTGTGACTGCTCCCTTCACGATTGAGGCGGCTGCACAGTCCTTCAGTCTCGAACCTTTCGATCTACGGCAGGGGCCGTTGCTGCGGGTGGGGCTGTTCCGGGAACAGGTTGATAAACACGTGTTGGTGCTGGCGATCCACCACAGCATTGCTGACGCTTGGTCGATGCGCATCATTCTTGACGAGCTCAGCCGTCACTATGCTGCGTTGGCTACGGGTCGGATCTACGAGCCGCCTCCTCTCGAAATCGACTATGCGGACTATGCCGCGTGGCAGCGGCATTGGTTGGACGCCGGCGAAAGACAGCGGCAACTCGCGTATTGGACGGCGTATCTCGGCGATACCCACCCGGTACTGCAGATATGCACCGACAAGCCCCGTCGAGCCGATGCGCGCTACACCAAAGAGCAGCGCAGCCTGAGGGTGCCTCGAACGCTGTTGGACGCCATAAGGCAGAATTCTGAAGCGAATCGCGTCACTTTGTTCACCACGTTCCTGGCGGCCCTGCATACTCTGCTGCACCGATATTCTAACCAGCGCGACATTCGAGTTGGTGTGGCGATTGCCAATCGCCAGAGGCAAGAAGTTCAGGGCATCATTGGTCTATTTGTGAATACGCAAGTGCTGCGGTGTGTCTTTGATGATGACACGACGCTGGACCAGGTGTTGAAGCGTGCTCACCAATCAGTCGTGGACGCACGGTCGTCTCAGGACCTTCCTTTCGAGGATTTGGTTGAAGCGCTCAATCCTGAACGGGAGAAGGGTAGTCACCCGCTCTTCCAGGTGATGATGAACTATCAGCACGAAGATGGTGAGCCTGCTGTGCAGTTGCCCGACCTATCGGTACAGCATATGGATTTAGGAAGCGCTGAGGCGCAATTTGAGTTGACGTTGGATGTGACTGAGTACTCGCCGACGGCGGTCGTGCTTGCTATCAATTATGCAGCTGAATTATTCACGGGATCGTTCATTGATCGCATGATCGGTCACTACATCTCGATTCTGCAGCAGTCAACAGAGCGACCTGACACACGGGTTGACCATATCGATTTCCTTACGTCGGACGAACGCGAAACCTTGCTGGGGTGGAGTGCTGGCCAACAGGCGCTCTTGTATTCGCACCCGGTACACAGATCTTTCGAGACACAAGCAAAGAAGCTTGCAGACGACGTAGCGTTGCTATTCGATACCGAAATCATGACGTACGGTGAGCTGAATGCGAGAGCCAATCAACTTGCTCATTTCCTCATTAGCGCAGGCATAGCGCTCGAAACGAAAATCGGAGTGGCCGTAGACCGTTCTTTCGAGCTGGTTGTGGCCGTGCTTGCTGTGTTGAAGGCGGGCGGCGCAATCATTCCTTTGGACGCAGAATTACCCCAGGATCGCCTCTTGTTTATGGTCGAACAAAGCAACGTCCGTATCGTGCTTACGCAGACGAAACGGTTTGAGGGGCTGGTTTCTCAGTTAGGTATCGACGTCGTCGCAATAGATCGGCCCGCATTTTCTCAGCTTCCCGCGTGCAATCCTGCGGTGGAAATTCGCGGGTCGAACCTTGCTTATGTTATTTACACGTCTGGCTCGACAGGGCAACCGAAAGGCGTTTCCATATCGCATGAATCGTTGGCAGTTTGCATGCAATGGATGATCGACGAATTCAGCATATCGGAACGCGACACGATACTTCACAAGGCTTCGTTCTCCTTTGACGTGTCGATGTGGGAGATTTTCTTGCCTCTGACGGCTGGTGCAAGGCTAGCTGTTGCAAGGCCCGGGGACCAGATGGATCCGGCGCGCATTGGTGAATTGATCCATGCGAACGATGTCACGGTGATGAACTTCGTTCCTTCCATGTTGCACGCGTATCTGCAACACGGTCGACGCGACACGATGGCAGGGCTACGCCACATCATGATCGGCGGCGAAGCCGTGACGGCGACTCTGCGGAATGATGCGTTGAATCGCCTTCCAGGCGTCAGCCTGCATAACTTGTACGGGCCAACCGAAACCACAATTCACGTCACGATGGGAACGTGCCGGAATGATGGCCTCCACACCGTGCCCATCGGCTCGCCGATTGCGAATACTCAGGCATACGTCCTTGGGTTCGCGCTTGAACCAGTTGCTGCAGGTCTTATCGGTGAACTCTATATCGGTGGCGCTTTGCTCGGCAGAGGTTACTTGAACCGTTCAGCACTGACTGCAGAGAAATTCATAGCGAACCCCTTTGTGCCCGGCGGTGCGCGCCTGTATCGGACAGGTGATCTGGTCCGCTGGAACGAGACTGGGCAACTGGAATATCTCGGGCGTGCGGATCACCAAGTGAAGATCCGTGGTCGTCGCCTCGAACTCACCGAAATCGAAGCACGGCTGCTGGATCACCCGCATGTCCAGGAAGCCCTGGCAGTCGCATCGGATAGTCCGGCCGGCCCTCGCCTGGTTGCGTATGTGACGTGCGCAACGGAGAGCCCAAGCCAGCCGTTGCTGCGCGAGTGGTGCGCCCGCTTTGTGCCAACCTACATGGTTCCTGAAGCCGTAATTATCCTAGATGCCTTCCCGTTGAACGCGAATGGCAAGGTGGATCGGCATGCGCTGCCAGCTGCTGTCTTTGACGAGACAGGTGGCTACGAGGCCCCGCGTGCAGGGGTGGAGCAGGAGATGGCTGCGATCTGGGCCGAGGAGCTTGGCGTGTCGCGCGTTGGTCGCCACGCAAATTTCTTTGATCTCGGCGGGCATTCTTTGCTGGCCCTGCGCGTTCTCCGAAGACTGAACGCAAAATGGCCGGAACTGGCGCTAACGGTTCAGCGCCTTTTTGCCGAGCCAACGGTTGCCGCATTGTCGCGGTTAAATAGGCTCCAGCCGGGTTACGTAAATCTGAATTCGTCGGCCGCGAATCATCCGCCATTGCTATTGGTTCACGACGGGTGGGGAAGCGTGCTGGATTACACAGCAATCGCCCAATCGCTTCAAAATGCTTGCCCAGTGATCGGTGTCTCGTTCAACGCCAATGAACATGATCGGTTTTCGCCAAGCAGTTTGGCTGAGTTGGCTGACAAGCACTGCGAAGCCATCCTCGAGATGGGACTGCCCGATCCCTATCGGATCGCGGGGTGGTCCCTGGGTGGTGCTCTGGCGTTGCTCATCGCGTCGTCCTTGACGCACCGTGGCTATTGCGTCGAGTTCGTCGGTGTCATCGATCCTTTCACCCCACACCAGCAACACACCGGCCCCTCACTGTTCAAGGACCAATTGCGTCAATTCCTTGCCATCTTGCTTCCCGCTGCGTCGCAGCGGTCACTCGAGAACGATGAAGTGCTATCAGTTGAATTTGCAAACGTTACTGACGATGCATCGGCGTTGTCTTTGCTGACTACCGTGCTGGCAAGCATCGACCCGGCCGACCTCCACGAATATGCTGCGGTGGGCGCTGATGGACTCATGGCGATGTTCAAAACCGCGCGCGTACTGCAGTCTGCTGCAGAGGCGCCCTGCGACCCAATTGGGACGCAATTGCCCGTGCATGTATGGTGGTCCAACGACAACTCAGCTGCCGACAGGCAACGATTCGGCGCTTGGTATGCCATGGCACGTGTCAGCGAGCGTAATGTCGACACGGATCACCTCGGCATCGTTCGCAGCCGCGAGGTCGCATCAGGACTGGGCAGGGCTTTGCAGCTGTCGATGTGAAACGACGTTGCCGAGGACGATGACTGGCAAGTCAGGTCCTCATGTTCCCAACACATGGACCGGTTCTATGCACCGCCCACAATGGCTTGCCGAACGAGGTCGCCTGAGGCAACGACGTTCGACATCTTTTTACATCACGCCTGAGTGCCTGAACTCAGAATCGTAATTTTGCGGTGAGAACTGCTGCTCTCTTCTGGCCGAACAGACACTCTCTCCCTCCACCTACCGAGGGGAAGCACGCCGCGACATATTCCTTATTGGCCAGATTCGTCACATTCAACGCCAAACGCCATGCTGCCGCGTTATAGCTGATCGCGCCATCGAACAAATTAACAGGTGGATTTTTCCAGGTGTTTGGAGCGTCGTTAAACGAAGCACCAACGTGTCGGATACCGAGTCCGAACCCAAGCCCCTGCAACTCCCCGTTTGGCACGACGAAGTTTATCCACGCTGAGGCTACTTGCTTGGGCGTGTGAATGGGCCGCTTTCCTACGTCCCCGTCGTTGCTCTGAGTGATGTCAACCTTGCTAAACGAGTAATTTCCAATGAAATTCACGCCTCGTGTGATTTCTTTTTTATTTCTAGTTCAACTCCTTGAGATCGCACACCTCCTGTCTGAGTGGAATACTCGGAGTCGTTGAGGTCCGTGGTCAACACATTGGTCTTGCGCAAATCAAAGATCGCTGCTGTGAAAAGGCTGCGACTATTTGCGGGTGAGTACTTCACGCCTGCCTCGTACTGCTTGCCCTCACTGGGTTTGAACGGCTTGCCGGCGGCGTCACGCCCTGCTACGGGCAAGAATGACTCGGAATAGCTGAAGTAGGGTACCAATCCTGTGCGAAGGGTGTAGTTCACCCCTATGCGTCCACTGAAGTTGTTGTCTGTTTGTCTCCAATCGGTGCCGGTCATATGATCGACGGTCCGTATCGTTGCCCGGTCGATCCGCCCTCCAACGGTAAATAGCCATCTGGGTGTCAATCGAAGCTGTTCTTGTGCGTATATGCCAAGCTGGCCCAAACGCTGCCTTGAGTTGTTGGCGTCTGCTGTCGATGACACGAATGCTGTCTGGCCATAGATCGGATTCAAAAGATTAAGGTCGCCTATCAGGCCCTTTGCCGTCAGATCGGAGGTGTTCTGACGCTCAAAGTCGAATCCAAATAGCAGCTTGTGCATGACCGAGCCCGTCTTCAGGCGACCTTCGATATGAGTGTCGATCACGGTTTGATTGTTTTCTTGATTGAAGACACGAGCGACCCGAGTTACCGACTGTGCATCCTCGCTTAATAATCCGCCTTTGACCCGCCTGTAAGCGATGTCGACCTTCGAGTACCTCATGTTCTGGCTTAGTTGCCAGTCATCGTTGAAGCTATGACCGAGTACATAGCCCAGAGACATTTGCTTGCTGTCCAGCCCTGTGAATTTCGGGTCGCCAAGCAGGGTGAAGTCTGAGCGTCTGGTGCCATTGTCGACAGGCCTGTAAAGAAAGGAGTAGCCCTTGTTGCGGTCTTGCATCGTCTCTGCGAGAGCTGTCACCGAGGTCCGAGCGGTTGGTTTCCACGTCAGCGATGGGGCAAAATAATACCGCCGGTCGTTAATCACACTTCCATCAGGATATTTGATCTGGGTATCGGCATCGGTACTCACGCCAATCAATCGGTAAAGGAACGTCTTGTCCTTATCAAGAGGTCCGCCGATATCTGCGGCGATGTGACGTCGGTTGGGGGCACCCCACTTCGCTTCAATCTCGCCATGATCGGTGGTCTGCGGACGTTTGCTTACCCGGTTTATCACACCACCAACATCGCCCTTGCCGTACAAGACCGACGCTGGGCCACGCAGGACTTCGATACGCTCCAGTCCGTAGACTTCATTGCGCTGATTCGAGAAATTGTTTCCGTCCGTATTCATACGAAGACCGTCTAAGTAAAGCGACGTACCCAGGCCAGTAAAGCCGCGTAACTGCAGGAAATCGTCTTGTCCTCTGAGAAGTGCTCCATATGTTTCCGTGGCTACGCCCGGGACGTAGCGCAGCGCGTCCATGACAGAAGAAGCTCCACGATCCTCGATTTCGTGCACGCCAATAATGGAGACCGACTGCGGGATTTCAATGAGCGTGGTCTGCGTTTTTGCCCCGGTCAGCGTTTGCTTGGCAACATATCCATTTATGGGACCAGTCGCAGTATCAGATGCCGAGCTGGCTTCAACAATAATTTCGGGAAGGTGAGATATCGAGGTGTGGTTCTGTTTTGCGTCAGCGTCGTTTGCTTGAGATGCGGTTGCCATAAGCAATGCAATCAAACCTACGTTGCCGCTAATCAAGGCGGGCGATATGAACGATCCACTTAACGTCATGCGTCTGTTCCAAGTGTGTTGGTTATGCTGGGTATCGAAAGCTCTTGCATCCGGCCACCTTGGAGGCAGGTCCAAATTGTGCTTGCTTTGCGCAGTACTTCCGGTCGTTCCGGGTAGCGGCCGAGAATTACGAATGGGCCAGCCCTGAAGTGAGCAATCGCATGCACAATGTGAGCCCTGTCAGATGGCTCGGGATTGGAGTGACGTACAAAAATGGGCACTGTTTAGTTTGCGTCTGACGCAAGCGCGACTAGATCAGCGCCGATCCGGCGTAATGTCATTCGAGTCCCCATACACGTTGCTCGTGACGCACCCCGAAGTGGCGGTAGGTCTGCGCCGAGGCTCGGCATACGTCATTCATGCGAAAAGACTCCGCGGGCCAGCTAGCGTGCCTTGAAAACTGGTTGAACGCGTTGTGTGGGAAGTGCCAGGGTCTGGGGCTGGCTTAGTATGGCTGTGCTTCTAGCCGGCGAAGTCACCCGGACAGCGACTGTTTCGCTCTGACGATCTTCGGGGCTAAACGACACGAAGTCCGTCCGCTACGCAGCTCGTAAGCCGCTGATCATCTGCTGCGCGACGGTACCGACTAAGTTTTTCTTATGTTGGGGGTGTTCGACTTTGGAATTAGCAGCGCTTCGTCAAAAAAACGCTCTCTGAGCAACATTCCTAGCCTGCTTCGCTTATGAGAAAAAACAATTTCTTTAATGTCCGCATAACCACATTGGGCAAGGTTTCGGTGCATCTTTGTGTTATCGATGCGCGGCTCAATGACAAGCCGCTGTGTCCTGCAGTCCGATAGAAATAGAAAGTGTGAAACAGATGGCATCCACGCGCTAGCGAACGCTCTCCCTCGATATCTGAAATCCCCGATCAGCACATGCCATCCTTGGTCGAAATCGTCGGCGTCATAGTGGGCACCTATTCGATCCTCCTTGGCCCAGTACGCTTCAAAATAACCTGCAGGTTTCTCGTCGAAGCAGATGATGAAGGCATTGGTGTGGGGGTCCGCTGCCAGTCTTGCTAGGTAGCCCTCGTGGTCCTCGAGGCTTCCGGCTTCATTCCAGAATTCGCTGACGACTGGATCGTTCATCCATCTGTGAAAGGTGAGCAGGTCTGTAAGGGGGGCAACAGGTCGAAAACTAAGTGTGCACTGCAGCCATGGTATGTACCTTCGGTAGACGTCGCCTGGAGTTTTCGGAGGCCTGAGCGGATGGCGCCTACCCTCAGTGATAACGTATTGAAGCGGGTAGGGAAACGGTCGAGCTGTGTAATACACATGTGGGTGCTGCCATAACGCGCCTCGGTTAGCTCGAACGACTCCGTCTGATGCCTTTGCAACCGCACCGCAACTCACGAGCGCTGACAGATGTTCGCTAGGCGCCTGCACTGTTAGCAGGGGAGAGATGGATACAACACAAAGGCCGTATCCAGTGCTGCCATAACTGTCTCGTCATTGATCGTTCCGGCAACAGAGTCGAGCAAAGTGACAGTCAGCTGTGAAGCAGATACCACTAATGACCAGCGGCTTCTGTGTGTGTACTCCGGCCCATCCACCTCTAAGATGCCCCCAGCCAGTCGGACATCGATTTTCTTCCCGTTTATATAGGAGATATGGAAGGCGCGCGGCGGGTTTGGTGGCGGTGCAATGGGCAGATGCGGATCGTATGTGATTGAGAGCAAAGGATGTCCTTCTAACGTTCAGCGTGCCACGTACGACGAAGCGCGCCTCGGCGCGTTTAATTGCCGGGACCTCCCAATGGCGATTTAATTCTGCAATCAAGTTATGCGTGCATAGTCGAATGGCTTCTACCGCATCAAAGAGGGCGTAGCTTGGTGATCCAACTTATAAGTTCGCTGATTGTGTGGGAACCCGCTGCCTAGCGCATTGATTTGCGTATAGTGTGCAATCACTTCATCGCCAACCGAGCTGACTCCCCTTGAGCGAAGCTTAAATTTATGTGTGAGACGCAATATGCAAAGAATGTCTTTGCGTAAGGAGCTTTGCGCGTAAAGCAAGCGACTTCGACAATGTAGGAATGCATATCGGAGAAGCCCTTCGTCTCATTCGCTGCCGCCAAGGCCTGACTCAGGAGTTCGTTGCTTTTGAGGTGGGTTTTGCGACATCCAATCTGTCACGATTGGAGAAGGGTGAACAGGCGGTGACGCTCGACCGTCTGTTGGCATTAGCTGCGGCGTTAAAAGTGAAGGCCTCTGATATCGTCAAGATGATCGAAGTGCCTGCTACCGGGAACGATAGGCAGCTCAAAGAAGTCGAAGCGGTCTATGACAATGACATGCAGGCTTTGCACCGGGCTTACCGCGTTCTAGACGATCATCACCGTATGATCGGCTTATTGATGCTGCAAGATCTGGCAAGGGCGCAGCGCGCGGCCAAGTAGTTCATTGATGGAGCGGCTGGGGGCGGGCGCTTGCAAAGCAGTGTTGGCATTGCAGAACGAGCCGCCTTTATCGCATCAGCAGTGGCAGCTAGGCGGCGTTCGAATCAGGAAGCACGCCCCTTTCGCACCGCCGCCAACACCCCCTCCGCAATCTCCCCACCCCGTACCGACGTCACCGACAACAACGTGTCGCTCAATCCATGCGTCGGCTCATTGGAGCCTTGCAAATAGACCGCAGGCTTGAACTCGTCCACGGTCTTCAACCGATACCCGCGATCCACTTCAAACCCTTCCGCATACGGCGCCAGCGCGGCTAGCATCGTCCGGTGCGATTGCCGCTCATAGCCGGTCGCCAGCACGACGGCGTCGTACCGTTGGGTGACGTGGCCCGTGGTGTTGTGATCGAACAGCGTGAGATACACACCTTCGTCTGCGACCCGGGCCTCCTTGACATCGTGACGTCGCAGGAAGCGGTGGCGGCCGTCCCCCGCACGCGCTGTTCATAGAAAATCTTGAAGATCTGGTCGATGAGAGCAGGATCGGGGCAGGCGTAGTTGGTGTGGCGGAATTCGGCCAGCATGGCGTCCCGTGCTTCGGTGGGCTGGCTGAATACGTGGTCGACGAATTCGCTGTTGAAGACTTCGTTGACATAAGGGCTGCTGTCGGCAGGCTTCAAGGCGCGGGCGCGCATGATGAGGTCAACTTGGGGCGCATGGGCGCGTCCATGCAGGTCCAGGAAGATTTCGGCGGCGCTTTGGCCACCGCCTATCAGGGCGATGCGGCTGGCGTGGGCGTTGGTCTGGATGCTGCGAAGGTAATGGTGGGTGTGGAAGACACGGTCATCGTCAGCGCAAGGATGGAACGCGGGCGGCATGCGCGGTGTGCCGCCAATGCTGACGACGAGGTTGCGCGTCAGTCGTTCCGAATGGCGGCCGGCCTGGTCGCGCGTTTTGATGCGCAGCAGCTCGACGTTGCCCCCACGCAGTTCGGGTTGGACGTCGACAACGCTTTCGCCGTAGGCAACCTGTTCTGCAAACCGGCCTGCCGCCCACGCGAAGTAGTCGCTGAATTCGTGGCGGCTGGGATAGAAGGTCTTGAGGTTGATGAAGTCCTGCAGCCGCTGTTTTTCGTGCAGGTAGTTGACGAAGGTGTAGCGGCTGGTGGGGTTGCGCAGGGTGGCCAGATCTTTGAGGAAGGCGATCTGCATGTGGGCGTCGCCCAGCATCATGTCGGGATGCCATGCGAAGCGGGGGTGCTGTTCGATGAAGAGCGCTTTGATCGCGGGGGCGGCGGGACGTGCTTCTTCGAGCGCGATGGCGAGCGCGATATTGGACGGTCCGAAGCCTATGCCGATGAGGTCGTGAACGAGCATGCCGCGCTCCTGGTGGGTCTCGATCGGCAGCAGCTGCCGCTCGACGGGTGTCGATGATCGGTGTGTATGGGCGCCTGACGAGGTGGGCGTGTGTTTGTTTACGCGTGGGTGTGCTTTCTGTCCTGGCGATGCCCCGGACGGGGTAAACGCACGTTGGGCGCGTGCGTCTCTGGGGGTATCGCGTGTGACGGGCTGTCCGTCGCAACGGCTGTCGTCTGTAGGGCGCTGTCGCCGCGCGATCCGACTGGAGACGGCGACGCATGGCGAAGAAGAACCTGGTGTACCTGTGGTCGATGCGTAATGCCGCGGCCGACAAGGCGGGTCAATACATTACGTACAAGGGCGATCAGCGCTATATGAAGTCGCCGCTGGAATTCCTTGTCGAGGCACTGAACGATACGGAGCTGGGCGATGCCTACGCGCTGCGTGGCGTGCTGTTCGATGACGACGTGGATTCGGAGCGCGATCAACTGGCGCTGAAGGGCTATGGATTTTCCTATATGCCGGGCGCGCGCTGGTTCTATCCGCCGACCTTGGAAGTGCAGGGCGTGCGGGTGAACAGCCTGCTGCGGGTGGTGCCGTCGGCTTACCGGCGTTTGCCGCTGGCGTCGCCCGAGCGGCCGGTTGCGAAGCGGATGTTCGAAGAACGGCTGCTGACCCTGTTGCAACGATTGAAGGCAGACGTGGTGGTCATCGACGGGTTGCTGGTGATCCTGGATGCTTTGGTTCGCCCGGGGGCGCCGTTTAGCCGGAAGATCGTGAACATCCATCCGGGCATCACACGTAGCCATTCGCCTTACCAGCGCAGGGGTGCCCATGCGACGCTGGATGCGCTGTATGGCGCGCGGGGTCTGCGGGTGACGGATTGGAAGACCCTGGCGACGGAGCCGGTGCCCGTGGTGGATATGACCGGTGCGTCGTTCCATTATGTCGACACGGGTATCGACTCGGGAGAGGTGATCGTGGACGTGTTGAACACCCGGGTCGATCCGGATGACACGATCCTGGAGCTGCGCTGGAACAATTTCCATCACAGTCTTTTTCCTGCATTGTGCGAGGGGCTGGCTGTGATGGCCGGACTGCCGGCCCATTTGACGCCATGAAGACGTTCTTCAATGCCGAGCACGCGCATCACGAAGGTCTGGTGGAGATGTTCCGTGGCGAGTTCGTGCCGTGTTTCGATGTGGCCGCGCGTGCGGAAAGGGTGCTGGTCGAGATGCGGCGGCGTGGCCTGGGAACCATGGCCAACCCGGCGCCGATCAAGGATGACGCATTGCTTAGGGTGCACGCGCCGCGTTATGTGGACTTTCTGCGTGATGCCTGGTCGTCGTGGGTGGCCCTGGATCCCGCCAATGCCTATCGTGACGCGTTGCCGTCGGTGTGGCCGGTGCGGCAGCATCGCAGTGACGTCGTGCCTGGCAATTTTGCTGCGCAGCTGGGGTTGTTTTCGTTCGATGCCGGCACGCCGCTGACACAGGGAGCGTGGCGTGCCGCACGCGGCGGCGCGGCGTGCGCCATTGCTGCTGCTCGGCATGTGCAGCTGGGTGCAAAGGGTGCGTTTGCGTTGACCCGGCCGCCGGGTCATCACGCGGGTTATGACTTTTTTGGCGGCTATTGTTTTTTAACAATGCAGCCCTGGCGGCGCAGGCCTTGCTTGACGGGGGCGCGAAACGGGTAGCGGTGCTGGACATCGACTACCACCATGGCAACGGCACGCAGTCGTTGTTCTACGAGCGCGCTGACGTGGTCTACGTCAGCATCCATGCCGATCCTCTTACGGACTACCCCTTCTACCTTGGCCACGCGGATGAGCGCGGCCAAGGACCGGGCGAGGGAAGTAACGTGAATCTGCCGTTGGCGCGCGGTGCGTCGTTCGGGGTTTGGCGGGACGCGCTCGCACAGGCCATGCGTGTGATCGCTGATGCCGGGGTGGACGCACTGGTGGTGTCACTAGGTGTCGATACCTTTGAAGGGGATCCGATTTCGGGCTTCCGGCTCTGTAGTGATGACTACCTGCGGGTTGGTGAGGACATTGCCTACGCACGTTTGCCGACGGTCTTTGTGCTGGAAGGGGGCTATGCGGTGAACGCAATTGGTGTGAATGTAGCGAACGTTCTGGAAGGATATGTAGCGTGTCAGTCATGAGATCTCTGAAAGGGCGGCGCCGTGCGGTTCGGGTGGGGCGTGCCGCAACGTGGACGCCGGCTCGTATCGTGCTGGGCTTCGCAGTAGTGGTGGCCGTGATGGTGTGCGCACGTGGGGTGCAGGCCAATGTCGAGGCATCCGTGGTCCAGTTGCCCGAGCGCGACGTGGCATTCGTGGATGTCACGACGCGGGTACCGGATGTGCAGGAATCCATGGCCGTGCCCGACCTGTCGGTGCTGCGTGGCAGCGGGTCGGACGTCGAGATCCGCCGAACGACGGACGGCATTCCCCATGTTCGTGCAACGACCTGGCACGCACTGGGTGTAGGGGTGGGCTACGTGCAGGCGGAAGATGCGCTGTGCACGCTTGCCGAGGCATTCGTGACCTACCAGGGGCGGCGATCGCTGTTTTTTGGTCCCGATGCCCGGCCCGCGCGTGACTCGACGTTCGGCCGGCCCAAGAATGTGGACCTGGATTTCTTTTTCCGCGCGTTTGTCGATGATGCGGTCCTGGCACGGTACCGCGCGCAACACCCGCCGGGTTTGGCGGAACTGGTCGATGGGTTTGCCGTGGGCTACAACCGTTACGTTGCCCACCTGCGGGCACGGCGGGGTGGCATGTCGTCCAAGACGTCGTCCGGTCCGCAGGACAGGGCTTGCGCGGAGGCTCCGTGGGTGCAACAGATTTCGCCGGACGATGTGCACCGCCGACTGTATGCGGCGCAGATCGCGGGCGGGTACGCCAAGTTCATTACCGAATTGACCAACGTGACCCCGGCGAAGGCGGGTGCGCCGGTGTCTTCAGTGCCTGGGGATGTTCCTGCGTCGCACGCTGCTGATTCGCCAGCGCATCAGGCGTCAGGCTCGGCGGCAACGCTGCCTGCGGTGGGCGAAATGGGGCGCGGCGACGCGCTGCGTCGGATCCTGGCGCATGGCATCGGCACCCAGGCCGGCATCGGCAGCAATGCGTTGGCGTTGGGCAGCGAGGCAACGGGCGGGGACGGCGCCGTGCTGTTCGGCAATCCGCATTGGTTCTGGGGCGGGCCGGACCGTTTCTACCAGATGCATCTGACGATTCCATGGCGTGTGGACGTGGCAGGCGTCGGTTTCCTTGGCGTGCCTTTGGTCATGATCGGCTTCAACGACGACGTGGCCTGGACCCATACGGTGTCGACCGCGCGGCGCTTTGGCCTGTTCGACCTGACGCTGGATGCGGCCGATCCGCAGCGCTACCAGGTAGATGGACGGAGCGAGCCCATGACGGCTCGGGAAGTCAGCGTGTATGTGCGTGACGCGGACGGGAAGATCGGGCGGTTGACGCGCACTTTCTATGGCACGCGGTTTGGGCCGGTGGTGAATCTTGGCGGTCACCATCCGTCGCTGGGCTGGGGCGGCGGGCACGCCATGGCAATCCGCGACGTGAACGCCGATAACTTCCGCATCTTCCGCAATTTCTTCTTCTGGAATCAGGCGACGTCGCTGGATGAGTTTGTCGCGATCCAACGAAGGGAAGCCGCCGTGCCCTGGGTGAATACGGTGGCGATCGGGCGAACGCGTCAGCAGGGTGGGGAAGAGGCCAGCTCTCGGGCTGAGGCCGGGTCTGGGACGAGGGTCGGGGCGTTGGCAACGTCCAGTCCCGGGGCGGGATCCGGGTCCGCGTCTGACGGACGTGTCTGGTACGCCGACATAGGCGCAGTGCCTAATGTGCCCGACGCGCTGCGCAAGGCGTGCAGCACTGCTCGCGCGCAGGGCTTTGCACAGTTGGACGCAGCTACCCCCGTGTTGGATGGAAGCCGGTCGGCGTGCAACTGGCAGGTGTCGGCGGATGCCGCCCAGGGCGGCGCCATGCCAGTCGATGGCATGCCATGGTTGATGCGCACGGACTACGTGGCCAACATGAACGACAGCTATTGGCTCAGCAACGCCCGCCAGCCATTGGAAGGCTTTCCTGCAGTGATGGGCGGCGAGCGGGAGGCCCTGACACTGCGAGGGCGGTTGGGGCACCGGATCGCGCTGGATATCCTGGCGGCGTCGCCCGGCACTTCCGGCGCTGCCGCCCGGCGTGTCATGACGGACGTGCTGACCCCCGGGCATACTCGGCTGACGTGTTCAAGACACAGGTACTGACTCAGGCGTGCGCGGCGCCGGTTGTGCAGGTGGACGGCCAGGCGCTGGTGGCCGCCGGTCTGGCGAAGGGACCCGATGGCGCCGCCCCGCGTCGGGTCGACGTGTCGAAGGCGTGCAACGTCCTGCGCCAATGGTCGAACCTTGCTGACGCGACCGAGCGCGGTGCGCTGTTGTGGGAAGCTTTTTGGGCACGCCTGACCGCCGGGCAGCACTCCGGCCTGTACTCCGACGAATTTTCGAGCGCCATGCCTCTGGACGCACCGCGTGTGTTGAATGCGGAAAGCGGCCGGGTCGCTCAGGCCTTGGCGCTGACAGTAGCCGCATGGGACGCACAGGCGCGGGCGCTCAATGAGCCGTTGCAGGCGCGGCGGTATGTCGAGAGCGGCGGCCGCCGATGGCCTGTCTATGGCGGTTGCGCTTCGACCGGATACTTCACCGTGGCGTGCAACCAGGACGGCCAGAGCAAGTGGGGGCCGGACGCCATGGGCAACAGCTACCTTCAAGTGGTGCGTTTTGGCGCCAATGGGGTGGACGCACAGACGTTGCTGGCGCATGGCCAGGACGAAGCGGCGTTGACGGGCGGGCGCGGCGTGGAACCGGTCGCGCGCTATTCGCGCAAGGCGTGGTTGCACTTTCCGTTCCGTGAGGCGGACATCGCGCGGGATCCTGGACTGCGGAGAGTCGTTCTGCCGCCGTGAGTCGCGACAGGGCCGGCTTGCGGCGAGCGGGTCACGGCGTCGTGGGCCATGGCGTAGCGGGTCAGTGCATCCTGACACACTGCGTCGTGGGTCAGCGTGTCGTTACTCCGCGCGTCGTCAGTCAGGGCGTCGTGGGTCAGCGCGTTGTACGTTAGGGCGTTCGGTCAGCGGCTGGTCTAGTCGTGCGGATCAATGATCCGGGTCTGCTCCGCGCCGGTGTTCAGGCGCCAGGGGGCACAAACCGCAATACCCTTCGCCGGGCAGCAGGTAATACAGGCAGCATTGCCGGTGCAGCCTCACTGGTGTCACCACGCCACTCTCCACCCGTGTGGAAACACGCCTCGTTCCATGCAGCGGATTCGTCGACCCATCATCGTTCACTGCACATTCCAGCAGCGCGTGGTGGTCGGCTGCGATGCCGGTCGCACCGCCCGTCAGCGCCAAGCCTTGCTCGAGCACGCTTTCCAGATACCTCGCGGCGTTGCCCCACAGAATTTTCGGAGCGATACGGGTCTGCGCGCGGAGCGCTGCAAACAGGGGGTCTAGGTGGTCGGCGAGGAGGGGCTGATAACGCTCGCCTGTCGATGTTCCCGGAAGCGCATCGCCCAAGCGCCGGATATGGAACCGCGTGGCGGCGCCGTCACCATCCAGGCTGACCGCCATGTCATCCGCGCCTACGGGAAATCGATGTTGCAAGACGCTGGCTGCGGCGGCGAACGCCGGGAGCAGGGTCCACAGATAGCTGAGGCTCCATGCCGACGTGGCTGCGCGCAGATCCGCGCCGACGACACCGCGGTAGCGGGCGTGCCGCCAAAGGGTGTCGCGCAGCAGCATTGGATCGTTGATGAGCTGCGATACGGGTATTGCATCGGCGGGCCAGTCCGGGGCATAGGCCAGCGATTCGCCTTCCTCCGTCCAGTCTCCTGTGAAGAGGGGCGCGAGCATCGGGATCATCGGTTCGCCTTGCGAAGGCCGCGGCGGAAGGCGGGCAACGGTTGCCCCGGCGTGCAAGGTGGCGCAGATGTCATGCGCGTGGGACGCTGAGTCGCGGAGGTTGTTTAGCGCTTCGGCGGTCCCGTGCGACGGGCCACTTCGGTGAAGATCGGTATCCCAGGCGTGGCTACAGCCACAATCCGGGCCACGATTCGGCTCCAGCCCCGAAGGAAGGGTCAAGTCAGCCTTTGTCCCTGGAGAAATTTAGCCGCTAAAACTGCATGCGACATGCTGCGGCCCATGGCCTCCTGCATCCGAAATAACGGGTGTCATCGCTAAACAAATTCGATATATCCGCGTTCCAGTGAAGTTGAAGCGCAGACCCCGACGCTCACGTTGGTCTGCGCTTGTTCATCTTCCGAGGGCGTGGCTTGCTTACCTATCTCATTCAACAGTCGCGCAATCTGATGATCGCCGCGGCAGCGGCGAGTGTGCTCAGCGGCATCTGCAGTGTTTTGCTGCTGACGCAGATCACCGCAGCGCTGACGGCGGCGTCGCCGGCCGAGCGCGCCGTGCTGGCGTGGCGGTTCGCCGGTTGTGCAGTGGTGGCCATGGGCAGCCAGATGGTGGCATCGGTTCTGTTCGAGCGGCTGAATCAGCGGGCGCACGCGGACATGCGGCGCTTTATCTCCGGACGCGTGATCAACGCGGAATATCGGCGGCTGGAAGAAATTGGCGGTCCGCGTGTGCAGTCGGCATTGTCCGATCACAGCACGCAGGTGGCCGAATTTTTTGTCAGCTTTCCAACGATTCTTGTGAACGCGATCATTGTGTCGGGCTGCCTGGTCTACATGGCGCTGCTGTCGTGGTACGTGTTCCTGGCGGCAGTGGTCGTGATCGGGCTGGGCTCCGTCGGATATCACCTTGCGCACCTGCGTGCGATCCGGCATCTGGACGTGGCGGCCAAAGAGCAGGACACGCTGTTCGACCACTTCCGGTCATTGATGGATGGGGCAAAGGAATTGCGGCTGCATGCCGGCAAGCGGCAGCGGTTTGCAGACACGGTGCTGGGCGGATCGATCGAGACGGTGCGGCGGGAACGCACGTTTGGCATGTCGGTGTTTCTCGTGTCGACGGCCTGGGGCAATTTTCTGATCTACGCCTTTATCGGGCTGGTGCTGTTCGTGCTGGTGGGGGACGTGCCCGAACGCGGCCGCGTGATGACAGGTTTTGCGCTGGTGTTCGTGTACATGGTGGCGCCGCTGGAAAACCTGCTGATGGCCCTGCCGCGCGCGAACATGGCGCGGGTGTCCGGGGCGAGGATCGACGAGATCACGCAGCAACTGGATCGCACGACGCTGGATCGCATAACGCCGGATGATGCGTCGCTACCCGAGCTTGGCCGCGGCACGCCATCGCCGGCGTCGACCGGCGCGCAGTCCCCGGCATCGACTGGCGCGCCGTCATCGGCAACGACTGGCGAGCCGTTATCGGCAACGATTGGCGAGCCGTCGCCAGCATCGACCGGCGCGCCGTCCTGGGCAGCGCCAGACTTGCCGTTCGCGGGCTTGGTGTTGCGGGAAGTCTGCCATACCTACTACCACGAAGGCCTGGACGATCTCTTCAAGCTGGGTCCCATCTCGTTGGAATTTGCGCCGGGCGAAATCACCTATCTGGTAGGGGGCAATGGCAGCGGCAAGACCTCGCTGGCCAAGCTGCTGGTGGGCCTGTATCAGCCAGAAAGCGGCGACATTCTGTGCAATGGCAAACCCGTGACGGACGCCAACCGGGACCGATTCCGCCAGAACTTTTCGGCCATCTTTTCCGACTTCCATTTGTTCGATCGATTGCTGGAAGGCGCGTCGGCCGATCTCGACGCCCAGGGCAATGGCTTGTTGACCAAGCTGAACCTGCATCACAAGGTGCAGGTGGTGAATGGGGCGTTCACGACACGGGCCTTGTCGCAGGGGCAGCGCAAGCGCCTGGCTCTGGTGGTGGCATACCTGGAGGACAAACCCTTCCTGGTGTTCGACGAATGGGCGGCGGACCAGGACCCGGTGTTCAAGGAAGTGTTCTATCGCGAGCTGCTTCCCGAGTTGCGCGCACGTGGCAAAGCCGTGCTGGTGATCTCGCACGATGACCGGTATTTCCATCTGGCCGACCGGCTGGTCCGGATGGAGAACGGGCAGGTGATCGCTGTCGAGACGCCGAGCGGATCGTGAGGCCCGTCCGGCCGGTTCCGGTCGGCAGGCGATGGCCGGTCGACCGTCAAATGTTTGTCGTGGTCCATCGCTGGGTCGGGCTGGTGCTGGCGGGCTTTCTGCTGCTTGCCGGCCTGACCGGTGCGTTGCTCGTGTGGAACGACACCCTGGACGCCGCGATGTCCCCGTCTTTATTTCGCGTGACGCCGCCTTCCGATGATGCGCGGCCGATGGATCCGATCGACCTGGTGGAGCGCGTGCAAGCCCGTTATCCGCATGCGCATGTTCGCTACGCACCGCTGCGGATAGAAGCCGGGCGGACGCTGGTGGTGTATCTGGGGGCTGGTGACGGGGCAGCAACGGCTGCTGCTGCCCCTGTGGACACCACGAAGCGTGACGCTGCGCAGGTCGAGGCGGCGCAGCGCGCTGCGGTAGGTAAAGACGTCCAACCTGCCGCCAACGCTGAACGTGGGGCTGCCGGTGTCGCTGGCGGTGACGGCGTGCCTGCTGAGGCGACGAGCGGACACGCCGCGTCGCATTCAACGGCGGGCTTGCCGAACGACCAGGTCTTTGTCGATCCATACCGCGGCGTGGTGGTGGGTGAGCGCAAGTGGGGAGACATCGGGCAGGGGTGGAAGAACCTGATGCCCTTCATCTATCGCCTGCATTTTTCATTGGCGTTGGACACGATCGGCAGCTACGTGTTTGGCGTGATTGCCCTGCTGTGGACGCTTGATTGTTTTGTTGGCGCCTATCTGACGTTTCCCGCGGCGCTCAAGACGAAGCGGCCGGATCGCAAGTCCTGGCGGCGGCGATGGTGGCCGTCGTGGAAGGTACGGTGGGACGGCGGCCCGTACAAGGTGAATTTTGATCTGCATCGCGCGGGCGGGCTTTGGGTGTGGGCCATGCTGTTTGTGTTTGCGTGGAGCAGTGTCGCGTTCAATCTGTCGGAGGTGTATGACCCGGTCATGAAGACCGTGCTGGCGCATCAGCCGGAGGTGGCCACACCGGTGGCCCGTGCATCCGATTCCGCGCCCGTGATGGATTGGCGGCACGCGCGGGAGACGGGACGCCGCCTGATGGCCGAGCTTGCGCCTGCGCAAGTTCCTGCCGTGGTGGTGCTGCACGAGGAAGCCTTAGGTTACGACGCGTCCGCCCGCACCTATCGGTACGTGGTGCGTAGCGATCGGGACATCCGGGATCACCGTGGCAGTACTCGCCTGACGTTTGATGGCACCGCGGGCCGGTTTGTGCATGTGTGGCTGCCCACCGGCACGGCGGCGGGCGATACGGTGCGCACCTGGCTGACCAGCTTGCACATGGCGGCGGTGTGGGGATTGCCATTCGATGTGTTCGTCACTGTGATGGGAATCGCGGTGGCGATGCTGAGCGTGACGGGCTTCGTCATCTGGTGGAAGAAATGGCGGGGCCGGCGGGCGCAGGCGGCACGTGCGCAATCTTTCCTTGCGTCGCCAAAGGCAACCTCGTCCGTGGTACACGATCGGGCGGCTTGAATGGGACTTTCCAGCGCACGTAGCAGGCCATGCTTATGGCGACTGACCTGGCTGGGTCGCGTGGCGGTCTGCCAGGGATTGTTCATTGGCCATGGAGCGGTGGCACTTGCAAATATGCCCAGCACGTCGTTGCCGGGCGCGCATCGCCTGGATCACCGGATGCTGGACGCCACCGCGTTCCCATCGCTGGACCAAGCCCCCGTCATCGACCAGTTCATCCAGGTCGCTCCGCAAACGGGCATGGCGCCGACCCGGCGTACCGAGTTGCGCGTAGCGCATAATGGACGAATGCTGTACTTGCGGATCGACGCCTGGGACCCGGCGCCGTCCACCGTGGTGGCGCGGCAGATGCGGCGCGACGTGGAAGGCATGCTGAAGGAAGATCAGGTCACGGTGGTGATCGATCCAGATGGTGACGGACGCAATGGGTTCCTGTTCGCGGTGAACGCCAACGGCGCGCAGTTCGACGCGCTGGTGTTCGATGGCGGGCAGATGCGATTCGATTGGGATGCGCGGTGGGCGAGTCAGGCCCGCATCGGACCCGATGGGTGGCATGCGGACGTGGCGATCCCTCTCTCGGTGTTCGGACGCACGCGCGCTCTTGAACACGGCGTTAATGCAGGCAGGACCGCAGGTGTCAAGGCAGGTACAAACACAGGCGTTGAACCAGGCACAAACGCGACGGTTGTCCCAGGCATCAACACAGGCACGACCGGTGGCGCCACCCCAAGCACCACCCCAAGCACTACCCCAAGCGCCAACCCAAACGCTTCAATAGCCACTTCTAACGAGCAGGGAAGTACTCACTCAACCGCAATGCGCGCCGGCCTGCCGCCCACCTGGCGCCTGAACGCGGAACGCTGGATGCCCAATGGCAGCGAGCTGGTGCGCCTTGCCGGCATCCAGCCCGACAAGGAGGTGTATTCGCTGGGCGACGCGTTGCCGATGCCGGCCATTGCGGCTGACCACGAGGGCCTTGGGGTGCGGGTGAAGGCGTCGTTGCGAGGCACGGCGGCGTCATCCGCCGCGTCCGGCACGGGCCGCGCGCAGCGGGCGGTGGAGCCGGGGCTGGAGCTGTTTCACGACAGCCCGGCCGGCTTGCGGTCTACCCTGGCCGTCAACGTGGATTTTGGTGATGCCGACGCGGATGAACGGAAGGTCAATCTGACGCGCTTCGAGTTGTTCCGGCCAGAGAAGCGGGCGTTCTTTCTGCAGGATGCGGGCCGCTTCAGTTTTGGAGGGCTGGTGGAAACGGCGGTGATTCCGTATTACTCGCGGCGCATTGGGCTGGATGCATCGAGGCGGCCGCGCAGTCTGGATGCAGGGCTCAAGCTGTCGGGATCGGTGGGCGGCGTTGATGTGGGACTGTTTGGCGCGCGGGTGGCGGGCGGGCCGGTCGCGCCGAACCAGCCTGCTCAGCGATCTGCCGACGTGGCGGTGTTGCGGGTGGCGCGGGCGCTGGATGCCCGCCATCGGGTCGGCATGCTGGGTACGCAAGGCAATCCTGAGGGCACGTCGGGAAGCCGGGTGTGGGGCGTGGACTATCAGTATCGCAGTACCGATTTTTCCTTGTTTGGTGGCGCGGGCGGCAAGACGCTGGAAGGTCATGCATGGACCCAGCGGTCCTTGAACCCGGACCTCGGCGCCGGACAGGCGTGGGGCGCGAGCGTCCTGTATCCCAACCTGGGCGCGACGGGGAATGCCGAGGTGCAGCATATCGGCGCAGGCTTTCGTCCGGCGCTTGGGTATCTGGCGGAGGCGGCGGTGACGCGCGGCAAGGGCGAGATCGGTTGGTGGCATCGCACCGGTAATGGCACAACGCTCATTCCAGGCGTCGACTGGAATTTCCGGCGCAAACCAGGAGGTGTGGAGCGGTCGTTCCTGATCAATCCCGAGGTGGCTTACACGACACCGGCGGGTGACAGTGCCATGGCCGAGATTTTTGTGGAGACCGACAAGGTGGCGACGACGTTCTCGCCGGTGCCCGGCGTGGTGGTGGACGCCGGCAATTACACCTGGCGGTACCTGTTTGCCAACCTGGAGACAGCGCCGTCAAGGCCGCTGTCGGCTGCGGCCGAGTGGCGTGCCGGCGGGTATTACCATGGCCGGCGAGACGATCAGTCGATAACGCTGACATGGCAGCCGTCGTCCACATGGGGCGCACGCGCAGGCCTGACACGCAACGCGATCCGCTTGCCATCCGGTGCGTTTACCGTGCGGATGGCGACTTTCCGGGTCGATCACACGCCGTCCACCCGCTGGTCCGAAAGCGTGCTGCTGCAGTGGGATAACGTGTCGAGCCGGTTGGGGATGAGCGCCCGCGCGCGGTGGCTGTGGACGGCGAAGCGGGAGGTGATCGCTTCGATCGACCGGCTGGGGTATGTCGGGGCGGATCGGCATGCGCCGGAAACGCAAGCGCCAGCGGACCGGCTTCGCGCGAACGAAACGCGGGCAATGGTGAAGCTGCTCTGGTATCTGGAATATTGAAGGGCAATGGGCGAATTCTTCAGTTGCCCAGGCCGCATGGCGACGGGATTGCGTTCGACAGGCGCCTGCTGACGGCAATCCTCTTTTTCGTAGCATCCGGCTGCAATTGCACCGGTCTGCGCGCCCGCGCGATCGGCTACATTGCCCGCACTTCTCTTTACCGGAAACGCCATGATCAAAACCTTTGCTGCCGTGGTCCTGACGCTCGCTTCGCTGGGCGCGCATGCCATGGATGCCGGCGCGCGCGTCGAGCCGTGGACCCTGGACGATCAGTTCGACAAACCCTATGCGTTCAGCAGTGACGTGAAGGTGCTGCTGGTGGCGCGCAGCATGGACGCCGCCAAGGTGGTGAACGCAGCGATGGAAGACCAGCCGGCGGGCTATCTGGAAGCGCGCAAGGTGGTGTACGTGGCGGATATCGCGCGGGTGCCGTCTGTGGGCCGGATGTTCATGGTGCCGGCCATGAAGAAGGCGAGCTACCGGATCGTGCTGGATCGTGAAGGCACGGTCGCTTCGAAGTATGTGGAGCAGAACGACGCGGTGACGTGGTTGCAGCTGCGCGATGGCGTGCTGGTCAACCAGAAAACCTATACCGATCCGGGTGCGCTGCGTGCGGCGTTGGAACGCGCCGCCGACTGACGCGCCGCGCTAACCCGCCGCGCCCGTCAGCGCCGTGGTGCGTTGCACGGCCGGCAGCATGGCGGCGTCGAACAGCGCGCGCACGAACGCGCGGGTGTCTTGCCGATCGCCCATCGCGCGGCTCAGGTGTGCGTCGGCGTGATGCAGGTGCATGCCGAGCCGGCGATGCGCCGCCTCGACGCCCAGCAGCGCGATCAACGTCGATTTGCCTTCGTCTTTGCAGATGTCTTTGCCGGTGGTGGCGGTGTCGTTGTCGCGCGTGTCGCGCAGGTCGTCCAGCAACTGGAACGCCTGGCCGAGTTCCGACGCAAAGCTGCCCAAAGTGACGCGGACCGGTTCATCGGCCTGCGCAATGATGGCCGCCATGTCGATGGTGGCGCTGAACAACACGCTGGTTTTCAGATCATTGGTCGAGGCGATTTCGTCGGCTGACCGTGGCCGGGTGCCTTCGCGCAGATCCTGGTACTGACCCTTGACGAGTCCCTGCGTGCCGACCGCGTTGGCCAGCCCGCCGACCAGTTGCGTGCGCAGCAAGGGCGGCACGGACGACAGGCTCGATACCAGATGAAAGGCACGTGTGAGCAAGGCTACCGCCGTGAGGATTGCGACATCCTCACCAAAATGCAGATGGATGGTTGGACGGCCGCGGCGCAGGCGGGCGTTGTCCATGCAGGGCATGTCATCCAGCACCAAAGAGGCTGCATGCACCATTTCCACGGCGCAGGCCAGGTCCAGCAGGGAAGGGTCGTCGTACCCAAGGTCGCGCGCGGTCAGCACCAGCAGCAGCGGACGAACGCGTTTGCCAGGCGCCAGGGTGCTTTCCCGCATGGCCAAGGCGATCAGGTCACGTTCGCCGCCGGCTTCGGGCAACAGGTCGGCCAGCCGCCGTTCCACGTCCTGGCGAAGCGCGCGCACGTCGCATGACGGCGGGGCGTCCTGCGTGGCGGTAACGGGTAAAACCATAGGCCAAGTCCTTTGAAAAGCCTTGTGACACTTCGAACTGCGACAATTCGCCCCGGTGCGGGACCGATGCTGCATGCTTTCGAGCGCTTCAGCCCGTCAGGGTACCTGCTTTTCGGCTGCAGTCTTGTAAACGATGGAACGCAGCCGGTAGCAGTTTCGTGAGCCGGGCGGACAGATGCCGTGACGGATGTTGTACAACGTCAAGGCCGGCGTCGCCAGCACCGCATGGGCGCCGCGGGGCCAACACGCCTTACGGGTTTTCTTCTTTCAGTATGGAACGTTGGGCATGATTCATTTTGGCGTCATCGCGCCGGCGTTTTCAAGCCATTTTCAGGTGCTGCAGGCGCTGGCCTCGGCCCTGGTCGACAAGGGACATCGTGTGACCTTCGTCCACCAGGCCGATACGCGTCCGTTCGTGACCGACTCGCGTATCGGATTCGAAGCCGTGGGCGCCGATACGCATCCTTTGGGGTCCTTGGCGCAAACCATTCGCGCCGCGGCCAATCCGGGCAGCCCGTGGGGCCTGCGCCGGGTGATCGTCGACCTGGCCCGCTGCACCGACATGCTGTGCCGCGAGGTACCAGCGGCGCTTTCGCGCCTGGGCATCGACGCCTTGTTGTGCGATCAGATGGAAGCCGCGGGCGGACTGATCGCCGAAGGCGTTGGCCTGCCTTATGTTTCGATTGCCTGCGCCTTGCCTGTCAATCGCGAGCCTGGCCTGCCGTTGCCGGTCATGCCTTTCGTGTGGGAAGACACCGAAAAATCGGCGCAGATGGCCGCGCAAAGCGAGCGGGTGTACGACTGGATGATGACGCCGCATCGCCGCGTGATCGAATCGCGGGCGTCCGCCTTTGGCCTGTCGCGGCGCGGGGCCTTGCATGAGTGCCTGTCGCCCTTGGCGCAGATCAGCCAGATCATCCCGGAATTCGATTTTCCCCGCCGGGCTTTGCCTGCGCACTTCCATTACGTGGGTCCCTTGCGGCCGGTGGATACGTCGGGTCCGCCATTGGCGTGGCCGATTGCGAATGACCGGCCTTTCGTTTTTGCGTCATTGGGTACGGTGCAGGGGTATCGGGTGGATCTGTTCAAGCGGATCGCGCAGGCGTGCCGGCGGGTGGATGCGCAGTTGCTGGTGGGGCATTGCGGCGGGCTGAACGCGCAGCAGGCCCGGGAACTGGAGGCCGCGGGCGCAACCTGGGTGACGGATTACGCGCCCCAGGGCGCCGCGCTGATGCGGGCCGATGCGGTCGTGTCGCATGGGGGCTTGAACACCGTGCTGGATGCGATGGCGACGCGCACGCCGATGCTGGCCATGCCGATTGCGTTTGACCAGCCCGGCGCCGCGGCGCGGATGGTGCGCATCGGGGCAGGGCGGCGGGCGTCGCCCCGCTTTGCAACCGTTGGCCGGTTGGCAACGCTGCTGCGGGAATTGCTGGACGACACGCAGATGGCCGGGCGGCTGGAAGCGCTATCGGCGGCCGTGTTGCGCGCGGGCGGGACGCGGCGTGCCGTGGAAATCGTGCTGGACGCGGTGGAAGGAAGAACCCCGCCTGGGCACGCGGCCACCGTGGCCACCGCAGCCACCGACGCACACGCAGCTCCGCCTTTGCACGGGGAGACGGCCCCTTTGGCCAGCGGGCCGCAGATGCCATTGGAAGAGAAGGCGAGCGTCGGCGCCACGCTTGACCGAACCGGACCGGCAGGCGCTCGCACGCCGGCTGCCGAGCAAGTATGAGCGCGAGCAAGTTGCCAACACCAGCCGAGCAGGTCGCGGCGTCCACGCTCGCCGCCGACGCCACGGCAAAGGGCGAGGCGGATCACAAGGCAGATCGCAACGCGGATCACAACGCAGATCACGAGGGCGCGCCTTCTGCCATCGCCCCCTGGACATGATCCTGGTCGGCGGCGGCCTGGCGAACGGTCTGCTGGCATGGCGGCTGGCGACCGAACGGCCAGACATCAACTTCCTGCTTCTGGAAGGCGGCGACCAACTTGGCGGCAATCACACCTGGTCGTTCCATGACAGCGATATCGACCCAGCGCAGCGGGCCTGGCTGGAGCCTGTCATATCCAGCAGCTGGCAGAGCTATCAGGTGGTCTTCCCCGAACGGCAACGCACGCTGCACAGCGGCTATGCCAGCATCGCGTCGGACGACTTTGCGCGGGTCGTGAGTCCCGTCCTGGGCGAAAGGCTGCGGCTAGGCGTGGCCGTGACGGAGGTCACTCCCACGTCGGTTCGATTGGCGACCGGCCAGATGCTGACGGCTGCCGCTGTGGTCGACGGGCGGGGACCTCGGGCCAGCGACCATCTGGCGCTGGGCTATCAGACTTTCCTGGGCCAGGAAGTCCGGCTGGCGCAGCCCCACGGGATGACGGCGCCGATCATCATGGATGCCAGCGTGCCGCAACGCGGGGGCTACCGGTTTGTGTACGTGCTGCCGTTCGGGCCGGATCGCCTGCTGATCGAGGACACGCATTATGTCGATCACCAGCGTCTGACGGACGACCTGCTGCGGGCAAATGTCACCGAGTACGCACAGTCCAGGGGTGGACGATCACCGAGATCATCCGTGAGGAACAGGGGTCGCTGCCCATCATCCTGGCAGGCGATCCCGACGCGTTCTGGGCGGATATCGGCCAGCAGCCGACCACCGGTCTGCGCGCCGCACTTTTCCACCCGACGACCGGGTATTCTCTACCGCATGCATTGCGACTGGCATGGCGGCTGGCGGCCTTGCCCGACGTGCGCGCTCCGGCCCTGTTCGCGGCGATCCGCGACGAGGCTCGCCAGGAATGGCGCGCGCAGGGGTACTTCCGTCTTCTCAACCGCATGCTGTTCCTGGCGGGCCGATCGGATGACCGGTGGCGTGTCATGCAACGTTTCTACGGCTTGTCCGAAGGCCTGATCCGCCGCTTCTATGCGGGGCGCCTTGCCCTGCACGACAAGCTGCGCATTCTGGTCGGCAAGCCGCCGGTGCCGATAGCGCAGGCCATGAAGGCCGCGCTGGCGGTCCATCCCCATCGAATCAGGAATGACGAATGAGCGACGCGCAACGTGCCGTGGTGATTGGCGCCGGCTTTGGCGGACTGGCCCTGGCCATCCGCCTGCAGGCAAGCGGCGTGCAGACCACGCTGCTGGAAAAGCGGGACAAGCCGGGCGGCCGCGCCTATGTGTACGAAGACCAGGGGTTTGTGTTCGATGCCGGCCCGACCGTGATTACCGATCCGTCGGCAATCGAAGAACTGTTCACGCTGGCCGGCAGGAAGATGTCGGACTACGTCGAGATGCTGCCTGTCTCGCCCTTCTATCGCCTGTGCTGGGAAGACGGATCGAGCTTCGATTACGTCAATGATCAGGAGGCGCTCAACCGCCAGATCCACGCGCGTAATCCGGCTGATGTGGCCGGATACCAGCGCTTTCTGGCGTATTCGAAGGCGGTGTTCGACGAAGGCTATCTGAAGCTGGGCGCCGTGCCCTTCCTGTCGTTCCGCGACATGGTGG
Organism: Pigmentiphaga litoralis; assembly: GCF_048632615.1. Taxonomy (GTDB): domain Bacteria; phylum Pseudomonadota; class Gammaproteobacteria; order Burkholderiales; family Burkholderiaceae_B; genus Pigmentiphaga; species Pigmentiphaga litoralis_B. The sequence continues at coordinate 1,816,704 of NZ_CP184479.1, read as the reverse complement.
CGGTGGGGCCGCAGCTGGCCAAGCTGCAGGCCTGGCGCACCGTGTACAGCATCGTGTCCAAGTTCATCCAGGACGACCATCTGCGCCAGGCGTTCTCCTTCCATTCCTTGCTGGTAGGCGGCAATCCGTTTGCGACGTCGTCGATCTACACCTTGATCCATGCGCTGGAGCGCAAGTGGGGCGTGTGGTTCCCGAAGGGAGGAACGGGGGCGCTGGTGCGTGGACTGGTGCGTCTGTTCGAAGACCTGGGCGGACGGATCGAGGTCAATGCCCCGGTAGCCCGAATCGAGGTCGACGACAACCGGGTAAAGGGCGTTCGGCTGGAAGGGGGCGAGCTGTTCCCGGCCGATGCCGTCGCGTCCAATGCCGACGTGATGTTCACCTACGAAAAACTGCTGGGGCACCACCCGCGCGGCGTGTCGCGGGCCAATGCGCTGCGCAAGAAACGGTTCAGCAATTCGCTGTTCGTGCTGTATTTCGGCGTCAATCATCACCATGCGCAGCTGCAGCATCACACCGTGTGCTTCGGTCCGCGCTACCAGGAACTGATCCACGACATCTTCCATCTGGATACGCTGGCCGACGATTTTTCGCTGTATCTGCATGCGCCGTGCGTGACCGACCCGTCGCTCGCGCCGCCGGGCTGCGGCAGCCACTATGTGCTGGCGCCGGTGCCGCACCTGGGCAACGCGCCCATCGACTGGGAAGTGGAAGGCCCGGTGTACCGCGACAAGATCCTGGCCTATCTGGAAGAGCGCTACATGCCGGGGCTGCGCAGTCAGCTGGTCACCACGCGATTCTTCACGCCGCTGGATTTCCGTGACGAACTGAACGCGCACGTGGGGTCGGCGTTTTCGCTTGAACCCATCCTGACGCAAAGCGCGTGGTTCCGTCCGCACAACCGGGATGCCGATCTGCCCAACCTGTACCTGGTAGGGGCGGGCACGCATCCGGGCGCCGGCGTGCCGGGCGTGATCGGGTCGGCCAAGGCAACGGCGACCCTGATGCTGGCGGGGGCCGGACGATGAGCGAGGCGCTGCTGGCGCATGCGACGCAAACCATTGCGGTCGGGTCGAAAAGCTTTGCGGCTGCCGCCAGGCTGTTTGCGCCCGACACCCGCCGCAGCGCCTTGATGTTGTACGCGTGGTGCCGGCATTGCGATGACGTGGTCGACGGGCAGGAACTGGGGTTTGGCGCAACGCCGGCCAAACCCGGCAATGCGGCCCAGGACCGGGCCGAAGGCGAAGCGCGGCTGGCCACGCTGTACACGGAGACGCGCCGCGCCTATGCGGGCGAGGCCTTGACGGACCCCGCCTTTGCCGCGTTCCAGGAAGTGGCGTTGAAGCATCGCATTCCCGAGCAATATGCGTTCGAGCATCTGGACGGCTTTGCGATGGACGTGCGCGAACGCAAGTACGAAACGCTGGAAGACACGCTGAGCTATTGCTATCACGTGGCCGGTGTCGTGGGCCTGATGATGGCGGTGATCATGGGCGTCAAGGACGAGGCCACCCTGGACCGTGCGTGCGACCTGGGGCTGGCGTTCCAGTTGACCAATATCGCCCGGGACATCGTGGATGACGCGGCGGTAGGCAGGTGTTATGTCCCGTCCGACTGGCTGAGGGATGCCGGCATTCCGCTGGATCGGGTGGGCGACCCGGCGTATCGCGCCCAGCTGGCGCCCCTGGGCGCGCGGCTGGTGGACGAGGCCGAGCCGTATTACGCATCGGCGCTGGAAGGGGTGAAGGTCCTGCCTGGGCGGTCGGCGTGGTCGATTGCGACGGCGCGCGGGGTCTATCGCGATATTGGCGTCAAGGTCAAGGCGCTGGGGGCGCGCGCCTGGGACAAGCGGGTGTCGACCTCCAAGGCCGACAAACTGCGGCTGCTGAGCGGCGCGGCGGTTACCGCGCTTCGCCTGCGGGGGCAGACGCCCGCCGCGCGTCCCGCGCACCTGTGGGCGCGGCCACGGCCGGATCTGGATCCGCCGATGACGCGTCCGCCGGAAACGTCGCGGCCTGGCGCAGACCGGCCTCGCCATGGATCCGCTGCAACTGCTGCTTGAGCGTAGCCACCGACGGCGCATACAGGAAACCGAACGAGACGCAGCCTTCCTTGCCGTGCACGGCATGGTGGATGCGGTGCGCCTGGTAGATCCGCTTCAGGTAACCCTGCCGCGGCGTGTAGCGCCAGGGCAGGCGGTGATGCACCAGCCCGTCATGCGCCAGGAAATACAGCAGGCCATAGGCCGTCATGCCCGCGCCTATCCATTCCAGCGGGTGGTGGCCGGCTGATCCCCACGCGATCAGCACGATCGACACCCCCGCGAACACGACGGCGTACAGGTCGTTCTTTTCGAACCAGCCCGTGCGCGGCGCGTGGTGCGACGCATGCCATCCCCACCCCCAGCCGTGCATGATGTACTTGTGCGCGACGATGGCGAAAAGCTCCATCCCGACAACGGTCGAGACAAAAACGAGGCTGTTGATCAGTACGTTCATCAGGTCACTTTAAGGTGATGCATGGTCTGATGATATCCCCATTCGTGCGCGTCGCCTGTGGCGGCGCGTATCGCCGGCCTGTCCGCAATATGAGCATGGCGGCGCCTTTAGCGCTCGCCCACCAGGCCTTTTCCCTGCTGCGCGTCTTGCGCGACCGGGTGCCGCGTTGCCTTGTATCGCCACCGCCCCTGCCGCGGATTCGGTCCGGCCCTGACCCATCTATCCTAGGACCGCCCAAGGGTTATGCCCTGCCGCGCGCCACGGATGTGGGACTATTCGCTCTTAACTGGGGGTTTATTAGATGTTAGTACTAATCACCGGCATGCTTTTCAGTGTGCTTGGTCTTGTCATTGGTGGCTTGGGTATTTCCCTTGTCACGGTGGGAGGAAGTCCGTTCTATATCGTGATGGGGCTGGGCCTCATTCTGTCCGGCGTGCTGATCATGCGCCGCCGCCGCGCCGCGTTTGGCGTGTACGCGGTGGTGTTGCTGTTGACACTGGTCTGGTCTCTCTGGGAAGTGGGGTTCGACAAGTGGCAGCTGATTCCGCGTGGCGCCTTGCTGGCCGTGCTGGGACTGTGGCTGGCGCTGCCGTTCGTGGCGCGCCGGCTGAACAACGGGCAAGTCGCCCGCCAGAACAATGTCGATCCGATTTCCAAGCGCCTGAGGGCGCACGACGGCCGCCGTGGCATCGCGCCCCTGTGGAAAGGCGCGCATGGCCTGCTGGCAGGCGTCATGGGGCTGTTGATCGTCTTGACGATAGGCATGTGCTTCCACGATCCGTTCCCGACCGAAGGCAGCCTGCCCACCACGCAGGCCGACGCCGTGCCGCCGCCCGCCATTCCGGGTACGGCGCCGTTCCCGGCCGACGACTGGGTCGCCTATGGCGGCAACAACCTGGGGCAGCGGTATTCGTCGCTCAAGGACATCAATCTGGACAATGTGGGCAAGCTGAAGCTGGCCTGGGAATATCACACCGGTGACTTGCGGGACCCGGCGCGGGACGCGTCCGAATATACGTTCGAGGCGACCCCGCTGAAGGTGAACGGCATGCTGTATCTGTGCACGCCGCATAATCGAATCGTGGCGCTGGACCCGGCCACTGGCAAGGAACGCTGGAAGTTCGACCCCGTGGTTGAGCCGGACGCGATGCTGCAGCACCAGACGTGCCGCGGCGTGTCGTATCACGATGAAGACGCGGCGGCTGTTTTGCCGGCACCGGGGGCTCGTGTGGGGGCTGCCGCAAGTCCCGCCGCCGCGGTCTCTCCGGTAGCCGCATCTGCGGCCGCGGCGGGCCGCGCCACGGCCGACTGCCGCCGCCGTGTGATCGCCACCACGACCGACGGCCGCCTGTTTGCTCTCAACGCCGACACCGGCAAGCTGTGCCAGGGCTTTGGCGAAGGCGGTTACGTCAATCTGCTCAAGGGCCTGACCAACCTCCGCAAGTCGACCTACATGCAGACGTCGCCGCCAACCGTGACGCGCGACCTGGCGATCGTGGGCGGTTCCATCATCGACAATGCGTATGTGAACAATCCTTCAGGCGTGACGCGCGCCTTCGATGTGCGGACCGGCAAGCTGGTCTGGAATTTCGATGCGGGCAATCCGTCCGATACCCGCCCGTTGCCCGAAGGCCGGACCTATACGCCCAACTCGCCCACCAGCTGGACGATCTTTGCGGCCGACGAAGCGCTTGGCCTGGTCTATGTGCCGCTGGGCAACAAATCGCCGGATCAACTGGGCATCGACCGGTCGATCGATGACGAAGCCTATACCGACACGGTCGTGGCGCTGGACCTGAAGACCGGATCGCCCATCTGGCGCTTCCAGACTTCTCACCACGACTTGTGGGACCGCGACAATCCGTCGCAGCCGTCGCTGCTCGATCTGACCGTGCAGGGCGCCCAGGTGCCTTCCCTGGTGCTGCCGACCAAGGGCGGGAACCTGTTCGTGCTGGACCGCCGTAACGGCAAGCCCGTGTTGCCAGTGGACGAAGTGCAGGTTTCGACCGAGACCGATGTGCCTGGCGAAAAGCCATCGCCCACGCAGCCGGTGTCGTCCTTGAACTTCATTCCGCCTGCGCTCAAGGAACGCGACATGTGGGGCACGACGCCGATCGACCAGCTCATGTGCCGCATCACGTTCAACAAGCATCGCTACGACGGCAATCCGTGGACGCCGCCAACGATTGCGGGTTCGCTTATCTACCCGGGCAACATCGGCGTGTTCAACTGGGGCAGCGTAGCCGTGGATCCGGTGCGCCAGGTGCTGATCGGCACGCCGGTGCGCCTGGCCTATCTGTACCACTTCGTGGAACGGCCCGAGTACCAGCAGAAGCCTGACCAGCGCATGGTCACCAAGGACGGCAAACCGGTATTCAACGAAAACTTCGGCGCCCGTTTCGCCGTCAGCATCCAGCACTTCCGGTCGGGCCTGGGTCTGCCGTGCCAGGCGCCCCCTGGGGCACCATGGCCGGCGTGGACCTGAAAAGCGGCGAGACCGCATGGGTGCGCCGCAACGGAACCGTCAAGGATCAGAAGACAAGCTTCCTGCCCTTCCCGTTCCCGATTCCGTTCCCCATGGGCATCATCAGCCATGGCGGCACGCTGATGACCGGCGGCGGCGTGTCCTTCACCGCGGCCACGCTGGACAACTACCTGCGCGCCTACAACGTCAGCACGGGCGAAGAACTGTGGAAGGCGCGCCTGCCGGCGGGCGGCCAGGCCACGCCCATGACCTATCGCGGCGCGGACGGCAAGCAGTACGTCGTGCTGGCGGCAGGCGGCCACGGATCGATCGGCACCACGCCGGGCGATTCGGTGCTGGCGTATACGCTCGAAGAGTAGGTCCCTTAACCGGGCGGTGAACGCCGCTGGCAAGACGAAAGCCCGTGCGAGTGTGCACGGGCTTTTTTTGTTGATGCGGTAGGACATGGGGGGCCGAGCGTAGATGTGCCCATCGCCGTTTGGCTCACGGCGGTCGATAAACATTGAAGACACGCACAGAGGGAGCTGCGCGTCCGGTCGTCCGGATGGTGGGCGTAAACGGCAACGACCACCCGCCAGACTTGTAGCTTTTAAATTACAATGGAAGTTAAAGATGCTCGAAGTGCGGCGGTATCAGCGCGTCGATGGTTCTGTGCCGTTCACGCAATGGCTGGCCGCTCTTCGCGACGCGCGCGCAAGGTCCAAGCTCGAAATCCGGATCCGCCGAGTGTCTCTAGGTTTGCTCGGAGACATCAAGCCCGTGGGCGATGGGGTCCTGGAACTGCGACTGGATGTGGGGCCGGGCTACCGCATCTATCTTGGTCGTCACGGAACGCAACTGGTGATTCTTCTGGCTGGTGGTGACAAAGGATCGCAACAGGCAGACATCGCCAGGGCCAAGGCTTTTTGGACGGACTGGAAACGGAGAAAATCATGACGCGTCGCAAGCAGGCAGCTTCGGTGTCCCACACGGAAGCCACCATCGTGGAACTGCGCGCTGATCGCGAGTTCGCGATCGAATATTTGAAGTCCGCGCTGGAAGAGCTCGATGATCCTGACCACCGCGCGGTCGGCCTGCTGGCCTTACGTGATGTTGCCGAGGCCTATGGGGGACTGGGGACGGTTGCGCGAGAAGCTGGTATCAGCCGCGAATCTTTGTATCGCGCATTGTCTCCCACCGGCAACCCAACGCTTAGAACTTTGCTGGCAGTGCTGCATGTCGTGGGATTGCGGCTGTCGGTAGCTCCAGCGGGAGCAGCTTCTGCCCAGGGCTAGGCCCCCGCGGCAGAGTCAGGCAACCGCTCCAGGGCCAGGCTCCGCCTCAGGGCCAGGCAGACGTTATCCCTGGTTCCGACATGAAGAACTAGTACGAAGGATGAAGCCGGAAGCAGGACGCGATCGGGGCGTGGGTCGCCTACACTGAAGTCGACTCCTCTAACCGATGCAGGTGGGCGTCCGACGTGTGGTCCGCCGCTGGCCACTTCCGGACAGTATGTCTGCCTGCTGCCGCCTCGCTTGCGCCGGTTCGCGCGGGCATCAGGACCGCTCACCATGCCACCCGACGTACGCGCCGATTCGGCGCACACGCCCACGCGCGGCGCGGCCTCGCGTTTTCTTGCCCAAGCCACGTTCGGCCCCACGCCCGAGGCGATCGATGCGGTCGTCAAGCAGGGCTATGCGCGCTGGCTGGATGCGCAATTGGCCATGCCGCCGTCGATCACGCATTTCGACTGGCTGCTCTCGCAGAAAGTGAATACCGAGGCCTTCAAGGGCAACGGGATCAATGCGCCGCTGGATGCGACGATGTGGCGCGCGTTCATCAGCGCGCCCGACGCGGTGCGGGTGCGCGCGGCGTTTGCGTTGTCGGAAATCTTTGTGGTGAACGTTGCGGCGGTGACGGCGTCCTGGCCGCTGTTTGGCGCGGCGTCGTTCATGGATTTGCTGACCAGGCACGCGTTCGGCACGTTTCGCGAGCTGATCGAGGCGGTGTCACGCAGTCTGTCGATGGCGGCGATGTTGACGTTTCGCGGCAATCGCAAGGAAGACGCGAAGACGGGCCGGCAGCCCGACGAGAACTACGCGCGCGAGGTGATGCAGCTGTTCACGATCGGCCTGTATCAGCTCAACCCGGACGGCACGCCCAAGCTGGTGAAGGGCAAGCCGGTGGACACCTATACCAATGCCGATGTGCAGGGGCTGGCCAAGGTGTTCACGGGCTGGGATCTGAGCGGCGGGGAGGGCGATGTGGAGTTCCATCGCCGGCCCATGGCGCTGGATGCCGCGCAGCATTCGCCGGGTGAAAAACGTTTTTTGGGCACCACCATCAAGGCGGGCACGGACGGCAATACCGCGCTGCGAATGGCCATGGACACGCTGGCGGCGCATCCGAACGTCGGGCCGTTCATCGGGCGGCAGCTGATCCAGCGGCTGGTGACGAGCAATCCGTCACCGGCCTATGTGCGGCGGGTGTCGGCCGTCTTCGATGACGATGGCAAGGGCGTGCGTGGCAATCTGCGCGCGGTGTTCCGCGCCATTCTGCTGGACGCGGAAGCGCGGTCGCCGGACCTGTCGTCACCGACCTGGGGCAAGGTGCGTGAGCCCATCGTGCGCTTTGCGGCGTGGGCGCGGGCATTCAAGGCGACGTCGACCAATGGCAAGTGGTCGATGCCCGATACGTCGGACAACACGATCCGGCTGGCGCAGAGTCCGATGCGATCGCCATCGGTCTTCAACTTTTTCGGCCGGGGTATGCGCCGCCCGGAGACAGGCTGGAACGCAAGGGGCTGGTCGCGCCCGAATTGCAGATTACCGATGAGACGAGTGTCGCCGGCTACCTGAATTTCGTGGCCGTTTACGTCGACCGAGGGTGGGAGGATCTGCAAACCACGTACTCGGACGAGGTGAAGCTGGCGGGCGATACGCCTGCCTTGGTGGATCACATCGTGACCTTGCTGGCAGGCGATGCGTACAGCGACAAGACGGCGGCGCGGATTGCGAAGGCGGTGGCTGAGATTCCGGCCGATCGCGCCAAGGACCGGGTGCGCGCCGCAGTGATGCTAGTGGTGGCCAGCCCGGAATATCTCGTGCAGAAATAGGCGTCGGCTGAAGACGAAGACGACATAACGGCGGGCACGGCATGCAGTTGGACAGCGCACGAAGATGAGCACGGCATGAAGATGAACACCGCATTGCAACGAGCACCGTACGAAGATGAACCACCGCATTAAAACGAGCGCCGTACCAAGATGAACCTGCAAAAACGATGAACGCTCTGGATAGATGAGCACAAGGTAACTCTGAGCTTTCATCCTTGCCACCGTCCGGCTTTCACCTGTTCTTGCAAAGTACCGCCGCAGCAAACCTATGGAGCGTCATGTCCGATTCATCCAAGCCAACACGCCCTTCGCAGCCCATGCGTCCCGCCAGCCTGGCGGGCGAGGCGCGTCGCACGTTCCTGAAGCAGATGTCGGCGCTGGGCGCGGGCGGCGTCGCGGGTCCCCTCATTTCCAGCCTGGGCGCGGCCAGTCCGCTGGCGCTGGGCCTGGGCGCCATGAGCGAGGCGGCGGCGCAGTCGGCAACGGACTACAAGGCGCTGGTCTGCATTTTTCTGTACGGCGGCAACGATCCCTACAACACGATCGTTCCGTACGACGCGGCCGGTTATCGCAAGTACGCGGCGGCGCGTACGGACATCGCCTTGCCGCGCAACAGCCTGGAAGCAACGGCCCTGCGCGTGCAGGGTGGCGCGGACGACGATGCGCAGTTCGCCCTGGCGCCAGGGCTGGCGCCGCTCAAACCGCTGTTCGACAAGGGGCAACTGGCGGTGCAGTTGAACGTCGGGCCGCTGATGGTGCCAACGACCAAGGCGCAATACATCTCCGGCAGCGTGCCATTGCCGCCCAAGCTGTTCTCGCATAACGACCAGCAGGCCTACTGGCAGGCCTTGGCGCCGGAGGGGGCATCGACGGGCTGGGGCGGGCGGCTGGCCGATCTGTTTGCGTCGGGCAAGGGCAAGAGTACCTTCGCCAACGTGACGGCGGGCGAAGGCGCGGTGCTGCTGTCCGGCCGGCATGTGGCGGGCTACCGCGTCGGCATCGACGGATCGACGCCGATCGAACTGCTGCGTCGGGACACGTACGGATCGAGCACGTGTACGGCCTTGCTGCGCGAACTGATCACGCAGTCGCAGCAGCACGTGCTGGGCGATCTGCATGCGCAGACGGTGGCGCGGTCCATCGAGGCGGATGCCAAGCTGCGCGCGGCGCTGGAACCCATCACGGTGCAGGGCGATTTTTCGACGCCGTTCGCCAAGCAGTTGAAGGTCGTGGCGCGGATGATCGCGGCGCGGCGCAGCCTGGACGTGAATCGGCAGGTGTTCGTGGTGACGCTCAATGGCTTTGATAATCACGATGGCCTGATGGGCGCGCACAAGGATCTGCTGACGCAGCTTGGCGCGGCCATGGCGGCGTTCCAGCAGGCGATCGATGCCATGGGCATGGGCAAGCAGGTGACGACGTTCACGGCGTCAGAGTTCGGCCGCACCCTGACGTCGAACGGCAATGGGTCGGATCACGGGTGGGGCGGCCATCATCTGGTGATGGGCGGTGCGGTGCGTGGCGGGCGTTTCTATGGGTCACACCCCGATATCGATGTGGCCGGACCGGGCTTTGTCGACCATGGGCGCATGTTGCCGTCGACGTCGGTCGAGACCTTTGCCGCGACCTTGGGAGGGTGGTTCGGCGCAAGCGCCGGCGATCTGAATGACATCTTTCCGGCACTGCGGGAGTTCGGCGCGCGCAAGGCGGGGTTCGTCTGACGACGACTTGCCTGGCCGTGACTGAATGACGCGCCTGTGCGTCCGTGTCTACATGGCCGACAGCCCGCCATCCACCATCAGCGTCGCGCCGGTGATGAACGAGGCTTCGTCGGACGCCAGCCACAAGATGGGCCACGCGATTTCTTCCGGACTGGCCCAGCGCCCGAGCAGGGACGTGTCCTGCCGCTGCGTCTTGAGCACTTCCACCGACTTGCCACTGGCCTGGGCGCGGCCGACATGGAAGTCGGTCAGCGTGGACCCCGGGCAGAGCGCATTGGCGCGCACGCCGTTCGCGGCTTCTTCGCAGGCCAGGGTACGTGTCATGGCGAGCAGGCCGGCCTTGGTCGTGTCGTACAGGCCCATGCCCTTGCGCCCGGTCACCGCATAACACGATGACACCGTCACGACACTGCCTTTGCCGGACGCCCGCAGCGCTGGCAGGGCGGCCGCAATGTAGTTGGACGGGCCAATCAGGTTGACGGCGACCATGGCCTGCCACGCGGCGGGGTCACGTCGGCCAGCGCATCGTAATTGCGCATGGCCGCGTTGTTGACCAGGATGTCCAGGCCGCCCAGGCCTTTGACGGCTTGCGCCACGGCCTGACGTGCGCGGTCGGCGTCGGCGACGTCGGCCACGCAGGTCAGCACGTGCGCTCTCGGGTACGCCGCGCGCAGCGCCGCGGCCGTTCGGGCCAGACCGTCTTCGCTGGCGTCCACCAGCATCACGGATGCGCCTTCGGCGCAGAACACGCCTGCCGTGGCGGCGCCGATACCACCCCCGCCGCCGGTAATGAGCGCGCTTTTTCCGTGCAGCCGCCCGTTGCGCCGGCCGGCATCGGTGGAGGAAGGCTGGTCTTGCTGATACATGGCGTGCTCCTTAGTCGGCCTTGGCGCCGGTGTCTTTGATGACCTTGCCCCAACGCGGAATTTCGGTCTGTATCCAGTCCGCAAACTGTCGTGGCGAACTGGCGACCACGTCGAATTCCATCTGTTCCAGCTTGCTTCGGATTTCCGGTTGCTTGAGGATGGCAACCAGTTCGCGGTTATAGCGATCGATGACGGGCTGGGGCGTGCCGCCTGGCGCAAAGAAGCCGATCCACGACAGCGCGATAAAGCCGGGGTAGCCGGACTCGATCATGGTCGGAACGTTAGGGGTAGAAGCAAAGCGTTTGTCGCCAGTGGACGCGATCAGATGCACGCGGCCTTCCTTGGCGAATTGCTGGACATTGCCGGGCACCATGAAGGCGGCATCGACCTGTCCGCCGACCAGGTCCACCACGGCGGGGCCGGCGCCTTTGTAGGGCACGTGGGCAATGTCTATCTTGGCGGCGGACTTGAGCATTTCCATGGTCAGGTGCGATGCGCTGCCGGTCGAGACCGAGGCATAGGCCATGTTCCGGGTCTTGCTCAGGGCGACCAGATCGGCCACGGTCTTGACCGGCACGTTGGCGTTGACGGCAAGGAACTGCGGCGACGTCACAGCCAGGGTAATGGGCGACAGGTCCTTGATCGGGTCGTAGGGCAGCTTGCTGTAAAGGGTCGGGTTGATGGCGATCGGGCCATTGAAGCCGACCAGCAAGGTATGGCCATCGGGCGCGGACCGCGCGACTTCGGCCGTGCCGATGTTGCCGCCGGCGCCCCCTTTGTTTTCGACGATGACAGTCTGGCCCAGCACGCGCTGCAGTTCGGGCGCGACCAGGCGGGCCAGGACGTCATTGGTGCTGCCGACGATAGGCACCACGATGCGGACGAGTTTGGTGGGCGCCCAGTCGGCGGCCTGCGCGGCCAGGGGGACCGCCGTACAGGCGAGCAAGGCGGCAGCAAGCAGCCCGCGGGGAAAAGGGAAGCGTGGCATGAAGGTGTCTCCAGGGAAGGCCCGGCGTCTGTGCGCCGGGTCCAAAGTCGTACCGGGGCGCTGGTGCGCCTTGGCAGGAAAAGGGGCTGCCGCATCGCTACCCCTGACCGGAAACGAACCGGTGGAGGGGGCGGGGCGGCAAGGAAGAAACTAGATCGTGTAGACGGGCTGGTCCTTGCCGTCCGCCAGGTGGATGGCGGCCCAGTCCTGCGGGTCCTGATCGCGCGGCAGCAGCACGCCGGCGGCGCGCACCCGCTGCTTGTCGGCGGCCAACGCCGGGGGTCGGCCTGTTCCTGGGCCAGTGCGGTGGCGGCCTCGTACAACATGCGGCGCGCCATCACGATCGCGCGGTCGGTGGGCAGCAGTTTTTCGTCGCGCAGATTCTGGATCAGGCCCATGCTTTCCTGCAGGGACGAGTCCTGCACCGCAAAGCCGAACACGCCGCTGTAGGCTCGCTTGTCTTTCTGCGCCTGGCGGTCCATCAGGTAGTCGTTGTCTTTGTTTGCCTTGGGCCGGAAGGTGCCGCCGGGTTGGTTGGTGCCGGCCTCGTATTCGCAGTGGATGCCCTTGCCGGCTTCCAGGTCAGCCATTTCTTCGTCGCTGAGCGGACGGTCCGGACGGAAGTTGATACTCCAGGCCCAGCAGGAATGGTCGTCGATCGGCACCCACACATGGCCTGCCAGCGAGTGGTCCCCAAACGGGGGAATCAGGGTGTACCAGGGGAACAGGTACTGCGTGACCCGCCAGTAGAAGGTGTCGGCGTCACCGTTGCGGCGGCCGAACAGGGTCAGTCCGAAAGGCGTTTTTTCGATGTCGAAAATGACGTTGCCGTCGGCCTTGATGTAATCGAGCGCCTTGGTGCCCTGGTGCATGGGATCGGTGTCGACCTCATAGCGATGCACGTAGGACACATGGCTGGTGTCGATGCCGCCTTCCATGGCCTGCAGGTAGTTGCATTCCTGCAGGCGCTTGGACACGAAGACATGGCTGGACGGAAGGGTGCACCACTCCACATCCGGCGGCGCGGGCATCTTGTCTTTCGGACCCATGTAGGCCCACACCAGACCGGCCATTTCCATACAGGGATAGGCCGTAATGCCCATGGACTTGCACGCCTGCGGGGCGGACGGCACGTCGACACATCTGCCGTCCCGGTCGAACTTGAGCCCGTGATACGCGCAGCGGATGCCGTTTTCTTCGTTCCGGCCGAAGTACAGCGAAACGCCACGGTGCGAGCAGAACTCGCTGATCAGCGCGGCCTTGCCATCCGTATCGCGGAACGCCAGCAGCTTTTCGCCCAGGATCTGCACCTTTACGGGCGGACAGTCCGGTTCGGCAATTTCATTGGCCTGCAGCACGGGCACCCAGTAGCGCCGCATGACGTTGCCCATTGGAGTGCCCGGGCCAGTGCGCACCAGGGTGTCTGCCATCGCTTGTTCCATTGTGTCTCCTCAACCCTAACCCGGGTTGTCCGCTTAGTGATAATGTTGTCCATTCTACGGACATGCGCTGGCCGATGTCAATCCAGCCTGGGCGCGGGGGCGCCGTGAGCGGGCAGCGCCCGCGACGGCGATACGGCGGGCTTTCAGTAACATGCAGGTTTTGCGGATGGCGGGGCGGCGTGGAAAACGACAAGGGGCAGGACAGCGTCCGGGCAGTGGACCGGGCCCTGGAAATTCTTTCGGCCTGGCGGCCCGGAGACGAGGGGCTGACAGTGGCCGAACTGCTCAAGCGGGTGAACCTGAGCCGGCCGACGCTGTATCGGCTGCTGGCGACGCTGGAGCAGAATCACTTTCTGGTGTCGTCGGGCGATCCGCAGCGCTTTCGCCTGGGCAGTTCGGTGGCCCGGCTGGCGCATGTATGGCGAGCAAGCCTGAGCATCCACACGATTGCCGAACCGATGCTGACACGCCTGTGGGAGGCGACCGGCGAGACAGTCGCCCTGTTCGTGCCCGAAGGCGTGTACCGGCTATGTGTGGAAGAGTTGCCAAGCGCGCAGCCCCTGAGCTTCAAGCGCGGCGTGGGGTATCGCGAGCGGCTGGTGCTCGGCGCCAGCGGGCGATGCATCCTGGCCAACATGCCTTTGTCGGCGGACGCGCTGGCGACCTATGCGGCGGGCATCGACATGGACCTGGCGACCTATCCGGCGGTGCTGGATGACGTGCGCGCGCGCGGCTACGCCATGAGCCGCGATGAATTGATCACCGGCGCCGTGGCGGTCGCGGCGCCATTCTTTGATGGATCAGACCGGGTGGCCGGCTCGATCTGCATCTTCGGTCCGGGCGTGCGGCTGGATGCGGACGATGTGGCGCGCTTCGGGGCGTTGTTGATCCAAGAGGCGGCAGTGCTGTCGCGCGAACTGGGGCAGCGGCCGGCGAGCATGTAGGTTGCGTTCGTCCTAGGCCTTGCAAGCCGCGACGGCGCTGGGTCCGGGTGAACACGGCGTTTCCGGCTTGGACGTCATAACCGGGCGGATGTCACAAGCACGTCATGGTTGGCACGCCGTGCTGTCTCTCCATGTGTTGCACCCGATCGCGCGAAGGCAGTGCCGCCGCCAGTGCGCGTACCTGTCGGGCCAGCGTTCGGGAAGCGGGCGTCAGGGGCCGGCGCAGTTCATCATGAATCCGGCCCGCCTGGGCCAGCAGCGCCTTCAGTGGCGCCGGATTGGGTTCCTGGAACAGCGCGTGAATGAGCGGCAGGACGGCGTTGAACAGTTCGTGCGCCAACGGCACGGCATCCGTCGGGGCCAGCCGCAGGATCGCCGCGAACAGATCCGGCCGCACGTGGGCCGAGGCGCTGATCGCCCCCTGGCCACCCGCCGCCGCATGGGCCAGAAAGGCGGTGTCGTCTCCACAGAACACCGGGATGCGTCCTTGGGCGAGCAGGTCGCCACGCAGCGCGGCGTCGCAGGCCTTGATGGCCGCGCACGACGTTGTCTCGCACAACGATTCGACGGTGCCGGCCGACAGGCGTACCCCCGTGCGGCCGGGCACGTCGTAGATCACGATGGGGCGGTCCGAGGCGTCGCTCAAGGTGGCGTAATGCCAGTGGATGCCCGCTTCCGACGGTTGGAGATAGCAGGGCGGCGGGATCAGCCAGGCGTCTGGCTGGAGGGCATCCAGTGCCCGCAGATCGCGGGCCACGTCGCGGGTGTCGATGCCGCCCGCGCCAAAGATCAGAGGCAGGGACGGCGCGGCGTCGCGAACGGCGTTGGCGGCATCGCGGCGCTCGGCGATCGACAGCAGATGTCCTTCGCCCGTGGAACCAAACAGGACGGCGCCGGCAAGGTTGCCCGCCACGCCTTCCGCACCCAGATCGCGGGCCAGCGACTGCAACGCACCGAGGTCGATCCGGTCGTGGTGGAACGGCGTGACCACGGGAATCCACAAGCCCTGCCGGATCGGGAGCCTTAAGTCCTGCCGGATTACGCCTTGGGGCGTTCCATGCAGCGGGGCGGTCATCAGTGCACCTGCGGGCCGATCTGCCCGATCGGGCCGAACTCGGCTTCGGGCAGGGACGTCATGATCGTATGCATCAGGGCATCGAGATGAGCGGGGTCGGTATGCAACAGCAACGTGCTGCGCCCGCCCCGGCTATCGCTGGCAATGTCATCGATCTGGATGGCGTTGCCCAGGGCTTCGAGCAGGCAACGATGGGTGCGCTCGGCGCGGGGAGTGTCGATGCGCAGTGTCAGGCTGCAGGGGAGTGCGATGCGCGGGACGGCGGTGGACAGCGATCTGGGGGGCATGGTGGCAGGCAGCGTCGTCGACGGACGCCGCCGCGTTGTTGGACATGACCCAGTGTAGGAAGCGGGTTGCAAAAACGGCGTTCAGATTCACGGCGTTGGCGTCAAGAAAGCGTCAACGCAGGCTGTGGCTGGAGGCGGCGCCGCGATCATGAAAGCATCAGCGCAAGCCAGCGGGGGCGCTGGCGCCGCGATCAAGAAAGTGTCCAACGCAAGCCGACAGGTGCGGCGGCGCCTCGATCATTCTGCCGCCGGGGTCGGTCGGCCCGCGGCGTCAAGAGATGCGCGGCCGTCGCCTCGTCGCGCCGCCGCCCCGTCGCGCCGTCGTCCTAGCGCACTATCGCGCCATCAATCACACCGCCTTGTTCTTCTTGAACAGCTTCTTGACGCCTTCCACCACCACCATGACCAAGCCACCCGCCACGATCCCGAACAGGGCGTTGCACACCGTCGGCAGGATGGCTTGCAACACGCCGCCCACGCCACTGATCGTGCCGGCAGCGGCTGCCCAGCCTTCGATGGTGTGAGCGACGACCGGAATGCCGTGGGTCAGAATGGAGCCGCCCACCATGAACATGGCAGCAGTGCCAACGATCGACAGCGTCTTCATCAGCACCGGCGCGGCGCGCACAATGCCTGCGCCAATCGCCTTGGCGGCCGCCGACGCCTTTTGCGTGAGATACAGGCCAAGGTCGTCAAGCTTGACGATGCCAGCCACCAGGCCATACACGCCCACGGTCATCAGCAGCGCGATGCCGGACAGCACGACTACCTGTTCGGTGAACGTGCCCGTGGCCACGGCGCCCAGCGTAATGGCAATGATTTCGGCGGACAGGATGAAGTCGGTGCGCACAGCGCCTTTGATCTTGTCCTTTTCGAACGCAACCATGTCGACCTGAGGGTTCTTGAGTGCTTCCGCACGCTCGGCGTGCGCGTGGTGGCCGTTGCTGTCGGGCAGGAACCGGTGCGCGAGTTTTTCCGCGCCTTCGAAACACAGGTAGGCGCCGCCCACCATCAGCAGCGGCGTCACCAGCCACGGCGCAAAGGCGCTGATCGCCAGGGCCGAGGGGACCAGGATCAGCTTGTTGATGAAAGACCCTTTGGCCACCGCCCACACCACGGGCAGTTCACGGTTGACCGGCACCCCGGTAACCTGCTGCGCGTTCAGGGCCAGGTCGTCACCCAGCACCCCGGCGGTTTTTTTCAGCGCCACCTTGGTCATGATGGAGACGTCATCGAGCATCGTGGCGATGTCATCGAGCAAAGCAAAAAAACTGCTGCCGGCCATGGGAAGGGTTCCTGTTCAGGTAATCGTCAGGAGTCTACCTGCGTGCGATGACGCAGGGTGGGCCGGCAGGCGGCGCGTTACGGCTTGCTTACCGAAGAGACGCGCAATTAACGATTGATCGACAGGTGTTGCGTAGCGGCGACGAGCCGGCGACAGGTGGTGCCACGCCATGACGAACGTTCGCGGCGCCCGAGCCTAGGCAGGAACGTCGACAAGGGGACTTCAACGGGCCCTTCACCGCGGGCAAGCTGACGCACGCCTTTTACCGCGAGTCCTTGTCGGAGGATGGGCCGGGAGATTCCGGCGCAAACACGTCGTCCACCGTCTCGACATCCAGCAGCCGATCAAACCACAGGTCGAACTGGGCCTGCGATGCGGTACCAAGCCGCTCATACGCCCAGGCGGGCAAGGTTCCGAAACGGCGGGTGAGCAGACGGCACAGCGCGCCGGCCTGCATCGCCTGCAGCTTTTGTTCGGCAAGCTCGCGCGCCTGGGCGCGGCCTTGTTCAAGGCCTTGCTCCAGTCCCTTGGCAAGACCGCGCTCTTCGCCCAGCCGTTCAAACGTCGTCACGAAAGGCATCCTTATTTCCTCCTCGATATCCCGCCCGGCCTGCTTGAATCGTTGGTCGAAGCCAGGGGCAGGGTGATCATCCAGTCGATCAATCGGATCAGCGCGCGGATGTCGTCGCGCGCATAACCGCTGCGGTACAGCAGGCGCAGTAGCTGGATCTTGCCGTCGAGGCGATGCTCGGCGTCACGATCGTGCGATGCCTGCAGTTGCGCCATCACGATGACCGCAAAGGGGTTGGTGGCGGCCAATGCAATGAGTTCAGGCAGGCGACTGCGCCAGTGGCCCAGCGCCACGACCGGGAATGTGAATTCGGTGGTGCAGGCAAGGCCTTCGTCACGGTAGCGCATCCATTCCGGGCCTGCGTCATGACCTGTCAGAACTGCCAGGCTGTCAACCACGGGGCCGCCCCGCGTGTCTTTGAGCAGCGCGTTGTAGCGGTACATGCGCGCCGGAAAGCGGGCATCGGCGCGGCCCTGGATTTCGATATGGATCAACACGCGGCGCGTGCCGTAGCGGTAGGTGGCAAACCCAAAGCCTACGTGACTGATCCTTCGAGTGGGTCCTGTCGGGCGTGCCGATGTCCTAGGATATCGGCACGCGCGGAGGTTGCGTCAGGCCGCGACTTCGATACGCGTCTCGTGGATCAGCTTCTTGATTTCAGGCACGCATGATCCGCAGTTGCCGCCTGCCTTCACGCACGCCGTGACCTGCGCCGGCGTGGTCAGTCCGCCGTCGACGATCGCATTGCGCAGCGTGGTGCGTCCCACGCCAAAACATGAGCAGACGATAGGCCCGACATCCGCGCCGGGTGTCATGGGCTGGCCCGCGAGCAGACCGATGCGGTCGATGTCGGCCAGCACGGCGTGATCGAACAGCGTTGCCAGCCAGGCGCGTGATGGCAGGGACGGGCGGGGCGACAGGAACACGCAGGCTTCGATCCTGTCATCGACCACATAGGCCGCGCGGTAGACCCCGCCGGCCTGGTCACGATAGTCCAGCCAGTCCGCGTCGGGGTCGGTGGCGCCGAACAACGCGCGCGCCCAGGCGCGTGGGTCGTCCAGCACGGTACGTCCCGCCAGTTCCAGCCGGGTGAAGTGCTTGCCCTGGATGCGGGTCCAGTGCGCGGCGCCGTCCAGGGCGACGGGCTGGCGGCTGAGCACGAAGCCGTACCAGGCGACCGGAAAGTCTTCGATGCGCACGGGGGTGTGCTTGAATTCCGGTTCGCCGGACACGGGGTCGACGACGGGATTGACGACGGCGCCGACCCGCGCGTCGGACGCGAACTGGTCGTTCCAGTGGATCGGCACGAAGACGCTGCCCCGTGTCATGCCGCCGCCGTGCTGCACGCGCGCCACCATGGCGCCCCAGCGGCTCTGGATGCGTGCCAGACCGCCTTCCCGCACGCCATAGCGCAAGGCGTCTTGCGGGTGGATGTCGATGAACGCTTCGGCAATGTGGCTGGCCAGGGTGGCCGACTTGCCTGTGCGTGTCATGGTGTGCCACTGGTCGCGCACGCGGCCGGTGTTCAGCGTCAACGGATAGTCGTCGTCGACGGCATGCCGTGGTGCGCGCGGCGGCGTGGGCACGAAACGCGCGCGGCCATCCGTGAAGGAGAAGACATGGTCGGCCAGTACGCGTGGCGCGGCGGCCGGCATGCCACTCGACACCGCAGTCAATACTGCGCCCGACATAGCACCCGACACGGCACCTGACACGGCACCTGACACGGCACCCGATGCTGCGCCCGACACGCCACCCGACACCGCATCTGATGCCGCACCCGACACCGCACCCGCTATCCTGCCCGACACCCCGGCTACCGGCCATTGCACCGGCACCAGCCCGTCAAACTGCGCGGCATCCATCCCGCTCAACCCGCCCAGATTGAGCACCCGCCGAACACGATGCGGATCATCACCTTCATTGCGATATCCCGTCAGCCGGACATGTTCATCAAAGATGGCGTGCGGTCCGTCAAAATCGAAACCGTCATAGCCCATTCGCGTGGCCACGTCGCACAGCACCTGCCAGTCGGCGCGGGCCTCGCCGGGGGCCGGCAGGAACGCCCGCTGGCGCGAGATGCGGCGTTCCGAACTCGTGACCGTGCCGTCTTTTTCGCCCCAGCCGAGTGCGGGCAACAACACGTCGGCATAGGCGCTGGTATCGGTCTCGGCCATGATGTCCGAGACGATCACCAGTTCGCAGGCGGCCAGTGCGCGTTTGACCTGGTCGGCATCGGGCAGGCTGACCACGGGATTGGTGGCAATGATCCAGACGGCTTTGACGGTGCCCGCTTCGATTGCATGGAACAGGTCGACGGCCTTGAGTCCCGGCCGGCTGGCGATCGCCGGGGACGACCAGAACGTCTGCACCAGATCGCGGTGCCCGGCGTTGTCCAGATCCAGATGGGCGGCCAGCATGTTGGCCAGGCCGCCGACTTCGCGTCCGCCCATGGCGTTGGGCTGGCCGGTAATGGAAAACGGCCCGGCGCCCGGGCGACCGATGCGGCCGGTGGCCAGATGGCAGTTGATGATGGCGTTGACCTTGTCGGTCCCGGCGGACGATTGGTTCACGCCCTGCGAAAAGGCGGTAATTGTCCGGTCGGTGTCCGAGAACATCCGGTAGAACTGAAGCAAGGCATCCAGGTCGATCTCGCACACGCGCGCGACGTGGGCCGGGTCAGCGCAGTCCGTGTCGGCGGCAACGAGGGCAGCGTCCCAGCCCGCGGTGTGCGTTTCGACAAAGACGGTGTCGACCGCGCCCGAACGCGTCAGATAGCTGAGCAGGCCATTGAACAGCCACACATCGGTGCCGGCTTTGATGGGCAGATGCAGGTCGGCCAGTTCGCAGGTCGCCGTGCGGCGCGGGTCGATCACGACCAGCCGTGCCGATGGCCGCGCCTCGCGCATCTTGGCGATCCGCTGGAACAGGATGGGGTGACACCATGCCGTGTTCGACCCTACCAGGACGATCAGGTCAGCCAGTTCCAGGTCGGCGTAGGACACCGGCACCAGGTCTTCGCCGAACGCGCGCTTGTGCCCCGCGACGGCCGATGACATGCACAGCCGCGAGTTGGTGTCGATGTTGGCCGACCCGACGTAGCCCTTCATCAGCTTGTTGGCGACGTAATAGTCTTCGGTCAGCAGTTGACCGGACACGTACAGGGCCACCGCGTCGGGCCCATGCGCGTCGATGATGCGGCGCAGGCCGCTGGCGGCGGTGTCAAGCGCGGTGTCCCACGACACGCGCCGCAGGCCATCCTCCGTGCGTTGCAGGGGTGCAGCAGCCGGCCTTCCAGGCCTACTGTTTCGCCTAGCGCCGATCCTTTCACGCACAGGCGTCCGAAGTTGGATGGATGCGTGGGGTCGCCGGCGACGGTGACCTTGCCATCGGCGGCCACGCTGGCCTGTACGCCACAGCCCACGCCGCAATAAGGGCAGGTGGTGGAGGTGACTCTGTGCGCCGCCGCCGAAGACGCCGCCCCCGGCACGTGGGAAGGCGCGATCGATGACGGCCACGGGGATGCAGACACAGCACTTGCCGACACGGGCAGGATGGGAACGACGGTCACGATGAATTCCTGTCGGTCAGGCGGCAAGCGCCTCGCAAAAGGCCTTGCCGAACAGCAGACGGTCGCGCAGGGGCGCGACGTCGGTGCGCTGCTGGATAAGGTCGAAGTACCACGGGCCATCGGCCACATCACCGTACAGCACCGCGCCCACCAGTACCTGCCCATCCAGGACAAGCCGTTTGTAGACGCCACGCCGCGCATCGCGCAGCACAAGGTCCGTGGTGCCTGCGGCGCCAAGGATGTCGCCGGCCGAATAGAGGTCGACGCCGGTCACCTTGAGCTTGGTGGCGGTGGCCTGCTGCACATATCGCCGGTGCCCGGCGCCGGCCAGGTGCGCCGCGCATACGCGCGCCTGTTCCCAGATCGGCGCCACCAGGCCAAAGGTGGCCGAACGATGCTGCACGCATTCGCCCACCGCATACACCCGCGGATCGTAGGTCTGCAGCGTGTCGTCGACGACAATCGCGCGTTCGCAGAACAGGCCGCATTGCGCGGCCAGTTCGATGTTCGGGCGCACACCCGCTGTCATCACCACCAGGTCGGCCGGCACCGTGCTGCCGTCCTTGAAGCGCACGCCTTCCACACGCGTGGCGCCCAGGATGTCCTGCGTATGGGCTTGCAGCAGGAAGCGCAGGCCGCGTCGTTCCAGCGCGTGCTTCAGCAGCGCGGCCGCGGGCGCATCCAGTTGCCGGTTCATCAAGGCATCGGCCACATGCACCACCGTGACCGACATGCCCTGGCGCATCAGGCCATTGGCCGCTTCGAGTCCAAGCAGGCCACCGCCGATCACGACCGCATGACGGTGATTACGCGCCGCGGCCAGCATGGTGTCCACATCCTGGATGTCGCGAAAGGCAATCACGCCCTCCAGGTCATGGCCGGGCACAGGCAGGATCACCGGCTTGGAACCGGTTGCGATCAACAACCGGTCGTAATGCGCCTCGACGCCCGCCGCCGATCGCACGCTCCGCCGCGCGCGATCGATGGCAATGACCGGATCGCCCGCATGCAGCGTGATGTGGTGCCGCGCATACCATTCGCGCGGATTAAGCATGATGTCGTCCAGCTGTTTTTCGCCCGACAGCAGCGGCGACAGCAGGATGCGGTTGTAGTTGCCGTGCGGTTCGGCGCCGAACACGGTGATGTCGTAACGGTCGGGCGCCAGCTTCAACAGCTCTTCGATCGTGCGGATGCCGGCCATGCCGTTGCCGATCACGACCAGCGACGGCCGGCGGGCAGGCGCCGTGGCGCGCAGGGCGGCCGCCGGGTCCGCCGCGTGCATCGCCGCGACAGGATTGGCCACGGGCGTCTGGCTGGGCACGTCCGGCGCCGTCATCATGCGCCGATCCAGACCTGTCCGTCGCGCACGTCGACCGGCCACGCCGACACCGAATGCTCGGGCGCTTCCAGGCATTCGCCCGTGCCCAGGTCGAAGTGCTGCTTGTAGATCGGCGACGCGACCACGATGCGGTCGCCCAGATTGCCGACCAGCCCGCGCGACAGCACGGCGGCCTTCGAATTCGGATCATAGTTGTCGATCGCAAAGACCTTGTCCTGCAGCCGGGCCAGCCGGAAGATGGCGACCTGCCGGCCGGCGACCAAGGCGCACACGCCCGTGTCGGGCACGATATCGGTCAGTGCGCAGACAGGCGTCCAGTGCAGCGGAACGGTGTCGAGTTGGGCGGACATCAGGCAAGCTCCTTGACGGATTCGGTGACCACGGGGATGTCGATCAGGCGCGCACGGGAACGCTCGGCCGGCGTGGCAGGGCGGATCTGGCCGCGTTCTTCCACGAACGTCACGGTCGAGTCGGCCTGATCGCTGTTCACGAAGTGGCGGAAGCGGCGGCGGGTTTCCGGATCGTTCACGGCGCGCTTCCATTCGCATTCATAGGCGTCGACCACGCGCTGCATGTCGGCTTCCAGGTCGTTGGCGATGCCCAGCGAATCGTCCAGCACGACGCGCTTCAGGTAATCCAGGCCGCCTTCCAGGTTGTCGCGCCAGGTGCTGGTGCGTTGCAGGCGGTCGGCCGTGCGCACGTAGAACATCAGGAACCGGTCGATCATGCGGATCAGCGTGTCGCGATCCAGGTCGGTGGCCAGCAGTTCGGCATGGCGCGGCTTCATGCCGCCGTTGCCGCACACGTACAGGTTCCAGCCCTTGTCGGTCGCGATGATGCCGACGTCCTTGCTTTGCGCTTCGGCGCATTCACGGGTGCAGCCCGACACGCCGAACTTGATCTTGTGTGGCGAGCGCAGGCCCTTGTAGCGGTTCTCGAGCTGGATCGCCATGCCGACACTGTCGTCCACGCCATAGCGGCACCACGTCGATCCCACGCACGACTTCACGGTGCGCAACGACTTGCCGTAGGCATGTCCCGTCTCGAAGCCGGCGGCGATCAGTTCTTCCCAGATCAGCGGCAATTGTTCGACACGCGCGCCGAACAGGTCCACGCGCTGGCCGCCGGTGATCTTGGTGTACAGGCCATATTTCTTGGCGACCTGGCCAACGGCGATCAGGCCATCCGGCGTGACCTCGCCGCCGGTCATGCGCGGCACGACCGAGTAGGTGCCGTCTTTCTGAATATTGCCCAGGAAATAGTCATTGCTGTCCTGCAGCGACGCATGCTCCTTCTTCAGCACGAAGTCGTTCCAGCACGACGCCAAAATGCTGCTGGCGGTGGGCTTGCAGATATCGCAACCCAGCCCCTTGCCGTGCCTGTCGAGCAGATCGGCAAACGTGCGGATCTCACCCACGCTCACCAGGTGGAACAGTTCCTGCCGCGAATAGGGAAAGTGTTCGCAGATATGGTTGTTGACGGCCATGCCCTGCTTTTTCATCTCGGCCTTCATCACCTGGGTGACGAGCGGCACGCAGCCGCCGCAGGTCGTGCCCGCCTGGGTGCAGGCCTTGAGCGCGCCGATGGTGACGGCGCCGTCGGCCACGGCCTGGCATAGCTGGCCTTTGGAGACGTCATTGCAGGAACAGATCTGCGCGCTATCGGGCAGGGCGTCCACCCCCAGTCCGGGGCGTGCCGCGCCATCGCTTTGCGGCAGGATCAGGAATTCTGGCGACTCAGGCAGTTCGATGCGATTCAGCATCATCTGCAGCAGGGTGCCGTATTCGGTTGCGTCGCCGATCATGACACCCCCCAACAGATACTTGCCGCAGTCCGACACCACCAGCTTCTTGTAGACCTGCTTGCGTTCGTCGGTGTACTGATAGGACCGGCAGCCCGGTGACGTGGCGTGCGGGTCGCCCAGACTGGCCACATCCACGCCCATCAGCTTCAGCTTCGTGCTCATGTCGGCGCCAGTGAAGGCGGCCGTCTCGCCTCGCAGCTGCGCGGCCACGGTGCGGGCCATGTCGTAGCCGGGGGCCACCAGACCAAAGATCTTGCCTTCCCACAGCGCGCATTCGCCAATGGCAAAAATGTCGGGGTCGGACGTGACGCAGGCGTTGTCGATCACGATGCCGCCGCGCGCGCCGACCGCCAGGCCGCTATGGCGCGCCAGGTCATCGCGCGGGCGAATACCGGCCGAGAACACGATCATGTCGGTGTCCAGATGCGTGCCGTCGGCGAACTCCAGGCGGTGCGTGCCGCTTTCGCCGTCCACGATCCGCAGCGTGTTCTTTTGCGTGTGCACCGTCACGCCCAGCGCTTCGATCTTGCTGCGCAACACGCGGCCGCCGGCTTCGTCGATCTGCACGGCCATCAGGCGTGGCGCAAATTCCACGACATGCGTCTGCAGGCCCATGTCGCACAGGGCTTTTGCGCACTCCAGTCCGAGCAGCCCGCCGCCGATCACCACGCCCGTGCGCGACCGCGCGCCGCACTCCCGCATTGCCTCCAGGTCCTCGATCGTGCGATAGACGAAACAGTCCTTGCGATCATTGCCGGGCACCGGCGGCACGAAAGGCACCGACCCGGTGGCCATGACGAGCTTGTCGTAATGCAGCGTTTCGCCTGTCGATACCGTAACCGTCTTGTGCGCGGCGTCGATGGCGGTGGCGCGCGCATTCAGGCGCAGCAGCATGTTGCCGCGATCGAAAAAGCCAGCCTTGACCAGCGACAGGTCTTCGGCAGTGCGTCCGGAAAAGAATTCGGACAGATGCACGCGGTCATAGGCGGCCCTCGGCTCTTCGCACAGCACCGTCACATCAAGGCGATCATCGCCTGCGTCGGCCAGCGACTCGAGCAGCTTGTGGCCCACCATGCCGTGGCCGATGACGATCAGTTTCATGGTGTCGTGCTCCTGGGGCAGTGCAGCCGGACGGTCCGGCGTGGATTGGGCAAGCGGTGTGGAACGTGTCATATCGGATCCGTGAAAAACAAACGGCGTCCCGTGAGGAGGTCATAGACCGCTTCAGGGGACGCCGTTGTCCGCAGCACCCGTTGGCCGGGCGCTCGATAGATTGGGACGAATCTTCGTTGACTCGCGAAGCTGTCGATGCAAAGACTGTGCCAATCGCCAAAGTCGTTCTGAATCAATAGCTTGCGCACCAGGCGGACGGTCTGCCGCACCATGATGATTCCGTTGATCCGAGCCGGAGCGGTGCGTGGGCACAACGCTGGTGCAAGGCAATATTGGTGAGATACAAATAGATGGTATATCATCTAATTCATGAGCTCTGCACTTTCAAAACCTAGGAAAAGCGCGACCGCTTCCCGTGCTGCGGCAGCGGCAGACGTCGGATCCGCTGGCGCTGCCACCGCAACCGCTGCCCCGACCGATGCCGCTGCAAGCGCTGCAACCGCAACCGCTGCAACTGCTGCAACCGCGCCCGGTGCCCCGACCGACGCCGCGTCCCGGCGCGAACAGTTCGGCCGCCGCATGTCGGCGCTTGCGCGCCACTGGCGCCGTGCGATCGATCTCGAACTGGCGTCGCTCAACCTGACGGACGCCACCTGGCGCCCGCTGATCCATCTGCATCTGGTCGATCACCCCATCCGCCAGAAAGACCTGGCGGCCCGCCTGGGCCTGGACGGGTCCAGCGTGGTGCGCCTGCTCGATATCCTGTGTGCCGACGGCCTGGTTGAACGCACCGATGATGCCGCCGACCGCCGGGCCAAGTTGCTGCGCCTGACCGACGCCGGCCATGCCCTGGCGCGGCGCGTCCATGTGCGCATCCAGGAATTCGAGCAGGACCTGCTGCGCGACATCGATGACCGGGACATCGCACGCTTCAGCGACGTGTTCGACCGGCTGGAAGCCGTGCTGGAGCCCGAGCGGAACAAGGGAGCGGCTTGATGGGTCCGGTCGTTGACAGTTCGAAGAAGACCTTGGGCGGGGTGGTGCCTGCGAGCCCTCTGCCTGTGGGAACTCTTCCTGCGGGGCCTCTGGCCGTGGGGACTCTGCGCGCCGGGGCGTTGCATCACTTGGTCGATGGCTTTGACCGCCAGCGGGTCCGCGCGACCTTGCGCACGGCTTTGGCCGCGCTGGTGGCGCTGGTGCTGGCCAATGCCCTGGGCATCGATAGTCCTGGCTGGGCCGCCATGACGGTATTCCTGGTCAGCCAGCCCACCCGCGGCCTGCTCAAGGCCCGCAGTTTCTACCGCGTGGCCGGCACCGTCGTCGGTGCGTTCGTAGGGGCCGGAATGATCGTGGCGACCGGCGGGTCGCCGCTGCAACTGGTGCTGTGCCTGGCGGTGTGGCTTGGGCTGTGCTGCTGGCTGGGCAACCTTGCCCGGCCGCTGAGGGCGTATGGATTCATGCTGTCCGGCTACACCGCGGGCATCGTCGCCTTGCTGTCGCTCAACCATCACGGCAGCGTTGCGCACCTGGCGTTCGACCGGGTGGAAGGCGTGCTGCTAGGCGCGCTGGTGGCCGTGCTGGCCAACGGCATGCTGACGCCGCGTTCGGGCACGTTGGCCCGGCTTGACAGCATCCCGGTCCTGGTCAGCGACACCCTGGGCTGGGCCGCCCGCATCATTGCCAACGGCCCTACGCCCGCCCTGATTGCCGAAGAACAGGCGCGCGTGCGGCAGATGGCCGACATCGAATTCGGGCTGGACGAGGCTGCCTTTGGTTCGCTGCGCAAGCGCCGCCGCATGGTGCAGGTGCGGCGGGTGTTCTCGGCGCTGCTGGCATTGGCTACCGCAACGCGCACGGTGGTGGGGCACCTGGATCGGCTGGAAGCAGATGCCGCGCTGCGCGCCTGGCGTGACGACCTGGATCGCGGCCTGCGGGCTGTGCAGGCGGCGATGAATGCTGGTCAAGCGGCTGCGGATGCCATTGCCCCGTTGCGCCGCCTGGTGGCGACGGCGCCGGCCAATAGTCGGCTGGCTGTGGCGCTGGCGGAGCTGGTGACGGCGCTCGATGCGATGCTGCAGTATGGGGCTCTGCGGGATGGGGCTATGCGGGATGGGGCATTGCGATACGTGTCGGTGTCGGACGGATCACTGCACGACGGGTCACTGCACGACGGATCACTGCACGACGGGTCACTGCACGACGGGTCACTGCAAAAGGCGTCCCTGCACAATGCGTCACTGCAGAAGTCGTCGCTGAAAACGGCAGTACTGCAGAATGCCCGACCGCAGAACGTACCGCAGCCGGAGGCTCCGCCGCTTGCATCGCGCAATGACGACAGCTTTACGTTGCACCCCCATCGCGATTGGGTCGGCGCGCGCCAGGCGGCGTTCCGTACCGTACTGGCCATCCTGCTCGTCGGCGGCGCCTGGGTAGCCACCGGCTGGCACTACGGCCCCTACATGGTGCTGGGCACCGCCGTATTCCTTCCGCTGTTCTCGACCATGGAAACGCCCAGCGCCCTGATGCGCAACGTGGCTCTCGGGTCGATCGCGGGCGTGAGCGCGGCCGTGCTATTCACCTGGCTCGTGCTGCCTTATGTCCATAGCGAGATCGCGCTGCTCGCCGCTGTCGGCGCCGTGCTGGCTGTCGGCGCGCTGGCGCTGGCGCATCGCACCACGATGCCGTACGCGCTCGACTACTGCATGGGCTTCTTGCTGGTGTCGCATCCCTCCTGGCCCATGCATACCACTCTGGCGGATACCGTCGGCGGCGCGCAGGCCATGACGCTCGGCCTGACCGCAGCCTGGCTTGCCTTCCGCTACATCGTGCCGGTCGATCCGGGCCAGCGCCTGCGCGTGCTGGTCCGCCATATCGTCGGCGACATCGAAGGCATGGCCCGGTCGCGTACTCGCCTGCCCGAATGGAAATGGCGCGCACGTATGCATCAGCGCATTCTGCGACTGGTTGCGCGGACCAACGATGCGCAGTCGAGCCAGGTCGTCGGCGACGGCATGGCTGCCCTGCAGCTCGGCCACGCCGTGCTGCGCCTGCAGTCGCTGCTGCGGGCCGACGACACGCCGTTTGCCGTGCGTACGGCCGTGCGAGGAGCGATTCACGCCCTGGCCCGTGTGTCGCACCACCCGAACAACGCCGCCTCGGCCTTGCAGGAGGTGGCGCGTCAGATCATGGCGGGCGCAATGTCATCCGGAAACACGCCCATGCGCGATGTGGGCTGGGTGCAGGATGCTGGGGTAGTGCGCGGTGCGGTAGAGGTGCAGGTTGCTGCATCATCGCGCGTTGCAGCCGGAGAGCATGGCGCCGAGTCATTGCGCGTTGCGGCCTGGGAGCATGGCTCGGAGTCATTGCGTGGTGCGGCCGGGGAGCATGGTGCCGAATCATTGCGCGTTGCGGCCGGAGGGTATGGCGCCGAGTCATTGCGCGGTGCGGCCTGGGTACAGGATGCCGAACTGCTGGGCGACGCCGCCGGCCACCTGATGGCGCATCGCACCTTCTTTGCGTCGGCCGCATTGGCGACGCGTGATGAGGCAGGACTGGGGAATCGGGCACGGGCGTAAGGCGTGGACCACTTGACGCTCCGAGCCGCTGACGACCTTGACCTGCCGCCGACCCGGCTTACGCTGCCTGGTCGTGCGCGGCTCCTGCCAGCGACTCGCCCAACTCATCGAGCAACAACCGTTTGATCGCAACAAAATCAGCGCTGGTCCGATCGCGAGACACGCCACGTGGTACGGGCACGATGCGCTGAATGCGACCTGGACGCGGCGACATCACCACCACCCGGTCCGACAGGAAAATGGCCTCTTCCACATCGTGCGTCACCAGCACCATGGGCAGTTGCTGCTCATGCCAGACGCGGCGCAGTTCCGTCTGCATGTTCAACCGATTGAAGGCATCCAGCGCGCCGAACGGTTCATCCAGCAACAACAACTTGGGGCGCGCCGTCAGCGCACGCGCGATCGCCACACGCTGCGCCATGCCGCCCGACAACTGAAAAGGAAAGGCGTCTTCGAACCCCTGCAAACCCACCAGGTCGATACGCGACTGGATCCGGTCGGCCTTCTCGGCTCTGCTGAGGGGCGCTTCCTGAATCGCCAGGCCAACGTTCTGCCGGACCGACAGCCAAGGGAACAGACGATGTTCCTGGAACACGATGCCGCGTTCCAGGCTCGGCCCGGTAATGGGTTGCCCATCGAACGCAATGGCGCCGGTGAACGCCTTGTCGAGCCCGGCCACCAGCCGCAGCAGGGTCGATTTGCCGCAGCCACTGTGGCCGATGATGCTGACAAATTCTCCAGGCGCGACGGAGAGGGAAACGCGGTCAAGCGCCAAGGTGCTGCCGTGTGCCGACGGATACGACTTGCCGACGTCACGCAACACCAGGGCGCCTGGGGATGGAACAGTTGTCATAAGGATTCTTGAAGCGGTCAAAGTTGGTCGATAGGTCGAGGTGTGTCGAGCGGTCGAGGTTCGTTGATAGGTCGAGGCTTGTCGAAAGGTTCAGCTTCTTCGATCTTTGGCGGTTCGTCGGTCGTTCAAGGTTCGTCGATCTTTCAAGATCGGGCGAGACCGGTCGCGAGCACCGTCGCAACCCTGCGAGCGCCGTGACAACCCTGCAAACCGTGACGACCCTGCAAACCGTCGCAACCCTGCACGCGCCGTGACGACCCTGCAAACCGTCGCAACCCTGCAAGCGCCGTGACAACCCTGCAAACCGTCGCAACCCTGCAAGCGCCGTAACGACCCTGCAAGCACCGTCGCAACCCTGCAAGCAACGTCCCGACACCGCCAGCACCCTCAAACCTTGCAAGCGCCAGCGCAACACCGCAGGCGCGTGCGATCAAGCGAGTCCGTCAAAACGCGATGTTCACACCGTGGCCACGCGTTTCCACCGAGTGGCGCGGCGTTCAAGCGAACCGATCACGCCGTACTCCAGCACCGCCATCACCGCCGCGAACGCGAGCGTCCAGGCCAGCACGGCCGCCACATTTTGCGAACTGAATTCCGTATTCAATTGGTAGCCCACGCCGCTGGACAGACCAAACACTTCCACCAGAACGATCACCTTCCACGCCAGCGACAGCCCCAGCCGCGTGCCGCTCAGCAGGAAGGGCACCAAGGTCGGGAACCACAACAGTCGCAAACGCGCCAGCCACGACAACTGAAAGACACCGGCCATCTCGACCAGATCCGCGTTGACCGACCGGATGCCCTGGGCCACGCTCAACGTCAACGCCGGCGCAATGCCCAGCGCCACCGCCAGCGTCGAACTGATCAGCGACATGCCGAACCAGATGATGCACAGCAGCGCCCAGACCAGACCCGGCACCGTCAGCCCGATCAGGATCGCCGGCTCAAGAAACTGCTGCAGCTTGCGGCTGCGCCCCATGCCGATGCCGGCAATCAGGGCCACTACGAACGCCAGCACGAAGCCCAGCGCCACGCGTTGCAGGGTGACTGCCATCTGTGAAACGAAACTGCCGTCACTCAGGATCGCGCCCAACGCCTGCGCGACGTCCTCGACCCCTGGGATCAGGGGATTGTGGAGGGCACGCGCCATGCCTTCCCAGCCGATCGCGAGAAGAACCAGGAAGGCGGTCGGCATTCCTAGCGCCCATAGTGCAGGTGCGGGCGGAGCCGACGATGAGGCGAGGTCAGGCGTTGAAGCGCGCGCGGTAGAAGGCGGATTGACTGGTGCGCTGCTTGGTGCGCTTGCAGACGCGTTCGCCGACGCGCTGCTCTGGGGGTGGGCAGGTGTGAGCGTCGGCCGACCGGCCAGCGCGGCATGGCCACTCATGTCAGAACGGGCCGCGCGAAGCGATGCGTGCGCGGGCAGAATCGGAAAGGCTTTGGAAAGGCAAGTAAGGCACGACAGCAACTCCGGGTCGATCACGGGACAGCCCATGATAGGCGTCGTGTCCTGGCGCGATAAGGCACGATTCGGCGCATGCATATACGAAAACCGATTAAGCGCAATGCCTGCGGCGCGGCATCCGAAGCGCCTTTGTGGAAGCGTCTCCAACAAGCAGGCAAACAGGGGCAAGGAAAACTGCACTTCCAAGCCGCGCATCGGCGGCTGTTCCTCGGAATGCGCATATGCATGGGCCGATTCCTTCGTTTGTCCGCGCCAATGCCGACGTCACACTGAGCATGAACCCGTCTTGTCGACGCGCCCTGCAAAGGTCTTATGTACGAAGCACGCACGCCTATCTCTCCCGTTGGATCGCCGGCTGGCGACCGCTCAGCAGCCAATGATCCTGCAGCCAACGATCCCGCAGTCCACCGTTCCGCCGCCGACCGTGCTGCAGCCGAACGTTCCGCCAGCGGCCGCTCTGCAGCCAACCGCCATGCTGCTAGCTATTCTGCCGCCACCTATTCTGCAGTCGGCCCTCCTTCCGCCAGCGATCCAGGGGTCGACATGTCTGCATTCGGCCTGAACCCCGATCTACGCATCGACCCGCAGGACGATGCGCCGGCATCCGCCAGCCGCCGCCGCGCGGCATTCGCGCTGATCGGGCTGGCGCTGGCAGGGATGGGCGTGCCGCAGCGGAATGCGTTCGCCACGGGCGGGTTGCCGGTCAAGCTGACGAGTGGGGGCCGGGATCGGCCGAAACGTTGGCGTCGGCCCTGTTCAAGGCGTTGCCCGACCTGACGCAAGGACTGGACATCGACTGGGTTGGAGGCGATCCCGGACAGGTACAGACCCTGTTGCTGTCGGGCGCCGTCCAGAGCAGTGCCTATGGGGCGCTGGGTGCGGCCGAGGCGCAATTGAAGGGCAACGACATTGTCATCTTCGGTCCCAAGATCTCCAATCACGGTGCCTGGCTAGTACGGGGCGACAGCCCCTTTCAGCATCCGCGTGACCTGAAAGGCAAACGTATCGCCACGCTGCCGCAGACCAGTGACACCTACCGGCAGGCGCGCATGGCAGCGGCGTTGCACGGGCTGGACCTGCGCAAGGACTTTGAAGTCATCCACGGCGCGCCGATCGCCAACCTGGCCTTGTTCAATCGGGGCGACGTCGATGCCATCATCGCGATCGAACCGACGGCATCCCGCATCATCGGGAACGGCGCACGCGAGATCGCGAACGTGGCCGCGCAATGGAAAGAGGCCACTGGGGACAGTGCCCCGCTGTTTCTGGTGGGCAATGGCGGACGGCGTGACTGGATCGAAGCCAACAAGCCCACCGCGAAACGGGTCGCCGATGCCTTCCTTGCCGTCAACAGCGTGATCCGCAAAGATCCGGACCTGGCCGCGAAGTACCACAAGGCGATCGGCATTCCCGACACCGAAACCACGGCCATCAAGCTGCTGCCTGAGCGCCTGGCGCGCATCTTCGTGCCCACGTGGGGCGACGCGGAGTTCGCCAACATCGACCGTCAACTGACTGAAGCCGTCAAGCTCGGGTTGCTGACTAGAAAGCCGGACCGCCCCATCTACACACGCGTGTAGAGGAAGCGATACGGCGGTTCGCAAGTTGGCTTGCCCGGGGAGCCAAGTACGGTGGCGGGTTGTCGTTGCGCCGCAGCACCGCGCGCCGGCTTCTGGCCTTCAGTCCGCGCTGATGTTGTTCTCTTTCGCAACCTTCTTCCAGAGCGGCACTTCTTCCTGGATGATCTTGGTAAATTCCGCCGACGTGTTGCTGGTCGGGATCATGCCCAGCGCCTGGATGCGTTTCTTGACCTCGGGATCGGCCACGGCACGCGCGATTTCCTGCTCGAGCTTGCGGATGATGGCCTCGGGCGTGCCTGCCGGCGCCAGGACGCCGCTCCACAGTTCCACTTTCAAGTCGATGCCGAGCTCGCTCAAGGTCGGGACGTTCGGGTACTCGGCCATCCGCTCGGCCGACGTCACCGCGAGCGCCTTGGCGCGATTGCCTTGCAACGCGGTGGATGCCGGACCTGGATCGACCAGCGTCATCGTCACGTCGCCAGCCATCACGGCCGATACCGATTCGTTGCTGCCCTTGTACGGGATGCGGGTAAATTTGCCACCCGTCTTGCTGTTGAACAGTTCGGACACGAGCTGGAACGACGCCGCGCTGGCGCCGTAGTTGGCTTTTTCCGGGGACTTGATCGAGAAGTCGACCAGTTCCTTGACCGTCTTGGCCGGGTTGTTGGCCTGCGTCAGCAGCACGAGCGGAAAGGTGGCCGCGAGCGATACCGGCGTGAAGTCTTCCGGTTTGTAGCTGAGCTTGGAATACAGGGCAGGATTGAATGAGATGGGGCCGCTGGCGCCCCACAGCAGGGTGTAGCCATCCGGCTTGGCCTTGGCCACGACGTTGGCGCCGATAATGGACGCGACGCCAGGCCGGTTTTCAATGATCACGGGCTGCCCCATGTTGGCGGCCATCCGTTCGCCCACGACGCGCGCCAGCACGTCGTTACCGCCACCGGCGGCGTAGCCGACGATGATGGTGATGGGTTTGGTCGGAAACGCGGCCGGCGCGCTTGCCGAGTGCGCCAGGCCGAAAGGCGCCGCACAGATCAGGGCGGCGGTGGCAACGTGCCAGGCATGCTTCGTATACATCTGTCTTCCTCCGGTACTGGAAAGATCGTTGCCTTTCCATGTCGTTGTGAGAACTGCTGCAAAGCGGATAAAGGGTCCTGGCGGATCCGGATCAGATGGATCCGATACGCACATTCAGCACGGCGGCCTGTCCGGCATCCACCGCTTTCAGGCAGCGGGCAATCGCGGCTTCGACTTCGGCAGGATCGTCGATGCACTCGCCATAGGCACCGAACGCGGCGCCCACTTGCTCGAAGCTGCGCACGTTGTCGCCCATGCCCAGCTTGGCCTGGAAGTCGTTGCTGTCGGCGGCTGCCCCGTCAGGGTAGACGCGCAGCACGGCCTCTTTCACGGCCTGCCAGCCACTGTTATCGAGCACGATGGTAAAGATGGGTATGCCATAACGCTGCGCGGTCGCGTACACCGAGGTCGGCGTTGAAAAGTGGAAACCCCCGTCGCCCACGACCTGCACCACGCGCACGTCCGGCTTGGCCAGCTTGGCGCCAAGCGCGATGCCCGCGCTATACCCAAGGCCCCCACCGGCGCAGCCGATCAAGGACAGGGGTTCAGTGCGGGGAATCTGATTGAGTACCGCGAAGGTGTTGCGGACGGCCTCGTTCACGACAATGTCGGTTGGCGCGATCAGCTTGCCCAGCGTGGCGCACACATGTGCGGGCGAAATGGCTCCCTTCTTGCCGACATCCTGCGCCACTTTGGCGACGGCCTGCCGCCGCTGCGTATTGGCGCCTTCCCATCCTTCGACACGGGCCGCAACTGTCTTGCGAAAGGTCTCATCGGCGCGCTGTTCGACGATCTCGATTACCTGTTGCAGCACCGTGGCGCAATCCGCCTGGATCCGCATGTCAGTGCGGAACCCCCACATCGGAAAGTCTTTCTTGATCGTGTCGACGTCGATGTGGATCCATTCGGTGGAAGGATCTTCCTGCGCATACTTGGGCAGCCACGGTACGTCGACATCCAGCAGCAGGCCCAGGTCCGCGCCGGCAAGCGCCTTGCCTGGATCGAAGCCGCCAAAGCAGGGCGACTCGCGCGAGACGCTGATCGCGGTCGGGCTGAACTCATACACCTTGATGCCGCACAGAATGGCCAGCTTTTCCAGCGCATGCACGGCGTCGGCCTTCCGCCCGACGTACGACGTGATGACGATGGGCTCGCGCGCCGCCATCAGCCGCGACGCAATGGTCTCGGCCACGGCAGGCGTCACCCCGCCCGCCTGTACCGCGCCATAGTGTTCACTGCTGAAATCGCGGATACGATCCGCTTCCCATTCCTCGGCCAGCACTTCGCGCGGCAAGGTAAGGTAGACCGGTCCGGGGGGATCGCTCTGCATGACCGAGTGAGCGCGGCGCAATACCTCCTTGGCGACCACCCCCGTGGGAAGCGAGTAGTCCCATTTCACATAAGGCCGCACCAGGCTGGCAATGTCGAATGGGTCCTGCACGAAGTGGACATAGTTGTCCCGCGACCCGGGCAATTCGCCCCGCAAGGTATAGGGCGAGCGTCCGGCCATCAGCATGACCGGAATGCGGGTGCGGAACATGTTGTGCATGCCCATGGCGGCATTGGCTGTGCCGGCGTCGACGTGCACCATGACCGCCTGTCCTTTTCCGGTCACCGCGGCGTAACCCATGGCCATGTGCATCGCGACGTTTTCATGCGGAACGAGCATGACGGTCGGATGCGGGCGGCCTTCTTTCTTCCACTGCGCAAACGCTTCGATCAGCGACACATGGTCCGTGCCGAAATTGGAGAAGATGTAATCGATGCCGAGGCCGGTCAGGCCTTCGACAAAGTAATGGGCGCTGCTGCGCATGGACACGCTCCGCGATAAAGATGAGGGTCGGTCAGGATGACGGGGGCGAAGGCAGGGATTCAGACGCCGGTTTCGAAGTAGAAGTGTTTGGTCTGCATGAAGTCGTTCAGGCCTTCCACGCCATGCAGCTTGCCATAGCCACTGTCGCGATAGCCGCCCGTCTCGATCTCGGCAAACAACCGGTTGTGCGTGTTGGACCACACGGTGCCCGACCGGATGCGTGTCGCCATCCGGCGCGCCTTGCGCATGTCGGTGGTCCACACGCTGGCGGCCAGGCTGAAGCGGGTAGCGTTGGCGCGCTGCACCGCTTCGTCTTCGGTCGAAAAACGCTCGATCACCAGCAGCGGGCCGAACAGTTCGTTCTGCACGAAGTTGCTCGACAAATCTTCGACTTCGACCAGGCTGGGCGTGATGAACGCGCCACGGCCCAGTGCGCCTTCAGGAATGGCGCCGCGCAACAGGACCTTTTGGGTGCGTTCGGCCGTTTCGACCAGACCCGCGATGCGGTCGCGGTTCGCGTTGTCGATCAGGCAGGCCATCTGGGACGTGGGGTCATTGCCCGGCCCCACCTTGACGGCCTTCAAGGCCTGCGCAAGCTTTGCCGAAAAGTCGGTGTACAGACTGTCTTCAACCAGCACGCGGGCCACGGCCGTGCACTGCTGTCCGGCCATGACCAGGCCACCGGCCACGATCCCCGCTACCGTCTTGTCGAGGTCGCAATCCTTGAATACGACGGCAGGCGCCTTCCCGCCCAGTTCGAGCGACAGCCTTTTGAGCGTGTCGGCCGTCGCGCTGGCAATCTTCTTGCCCACGCCCGACGATCCGGTAAAGCTGATCACATCGACATCCGGCGACTCGCACAGCCACCGCGAGACTTCGGTGCCCGATTCGATAACCGAGTTGATGACGCC
Organism: Pigmentiphaga litoralis; assembly: GCF_048632615.1. Classification (GTDB taxonomy): domain Bacteria; phylum Pseudomonadota; class Gammaproteobacteria; order Burkholderiales; family Burkholderiaceae_B; genus Pigmentiphaga; species Pigmentiphaga litoralis_B. The sequence goes on along the minus strand of NZ_CP184479.1, from coordinate 1,780,347 downwards.
TTTCGGCACGCGGCTGTCGCTGACCAGGCATTCCAGCACCAGATTGTTCACCAGCGAGGTCTGGTGGGCAGGCTTGATCACCACTGTGCAGCCCGCTGCCAGGGCGGGTGCGAGCGAACGGACCAGCAGAGTTACCGGCGCGTTCCACGGCAGGATGATGGCGGCCACGCCTGATGGTTCGCGATCGAGTGACGAGAAGCAGCCCGGCTCGATTTCCAGGATGCGCCCGAACAGGTTGCGTGCAAGGCCGGCGTAGTAGCGCAGCTCGGACACCCCTGCGCCGATCTCGCCCAGCGCTTCGCGGCGTAGTTTGCCGTTCAGCGTGACCAGCCAGTCGGCGATCGCTTCTTTTTGTGCATCCAGCCGGTCGGCGAAGCCAAGCAGCACGTCCGCACGCAGCTTGGCCGAGTGCTTCCAGGCCGTGCCGTCGAAGGCGCGAACGGCAGCGGCGATTGCTGCTTCTGCTTCGGCCTTGTAACCGTCCGCGAACTGGGCGGCGACTTCGGCGGTGGCGGGGTTATAGCTTGGCGCGAGGGTTTCGCTGCCGCTGACGGAGCCCAGCCACTCTCCGTCGATGTAATGTCGGGCGATCTGCATGTTGGCTCCAGGTTCAGGCAATGTAATCGGGTTGGCGTGCCGGCTCGGCGGCCACGAATGCGGGCTGCGCCGAGGCATGGGCATAGATCGCCATGACGCGGGGGAAGGGGGACAAATCGCACTTCATGCGCAGGGCGTTGGCGACCTGCGGGACCAGGCAGCAATCGGCCAGTGTGGGGGCATCGCCGAAGCAGTAGGGGCCATCACCATGGCGCTGCAACAGGGCATCGACCCCGGACAGCCCTTCGGCCACCCAGTGCCGGTACCACGCGTTGCGGCCGTCTTCGTCGATATTGAACTGGTCCTTCAGGTAACGCAGGATGCGCAGGTTGTTGACCGGATGGATGTCGCAGGCAATGGCGTTGGAGACTTCAAGCACGCGTGCGCGTTCCACCGGGTCGGCTGGAATCAGCCGGGGCTCTGGAAAGCGCGCGTCCAGGTAGTCGATGATGGCCAGCGATTGCGACAACGTCAGGTCTTCGTCGACCAGCGACGGCACCACGCCCGACGGATTCACTTGCAGGTACGCGGCGTCGCGCTGCTGGCCGCTGCGCAGGTTCACGCCGTGCGTGTCATAGGCCTGGCCTTTGAGAGCAAGCGCGATACGCACGCGATAGGACGTGGAACTGTTGAAGAAACTGTAAAGCTGCATGAAAAGACACTCCGTGAAATTCGGGCCTTGAAACGCAGGGCGCGAGCCATGTCGCGCGCACATCACGACGTGGCCGGAAAAATGAGCAGGTTCAGACTTGAGCGAGTATCGACCCTTGCCGGACATCCGTCCAGATGACGATTTCGTCCAATGGACAAAAGCGCCCATTGGACGAAAGCAGCCATCGGTCCAACTCCCATTGGAGGTGTCCAGGCGAAGGCCTCGCAGCCGTTTCTACTCCGCAGTAATGTTGGACTTCCTGACGACGTCAGCCCAACGTTGAGCGTCCTTGCCGATCAGGTCGCGGAATTGCGCCGGGGTAGACGTCGCTGGAACCATGCCCTGCGCCTCGAAGGCGGTGGCCAGCTCCGGCGCCTTCAACACGGCGGCGATCTCGCGATTCATGCGTTCGATGATGGCGGGTGGGGTGCCTTTTGGGGCAAGCACGCCGTACCACATGTCCACGTCGCCGCCCTTCAGGCCGGCTTCGGCCAGGGTGGGAACGTCGGGCAACTGGGGCAGGCGTTTTGCGCTGCCGGTAGCGATCGCTTTGAGTTTGCCGGCTTTGATCTGCGGGAGGGCCACATGCACGGGAAGGAACATGTAATTGATGCGGCCGCCAAGGATGTCGGTCACGGCGCCTGCCGTTCCTTTGTAGGGCACCTGCATCATGTCGGTGCCGGTCTGCTGCAGGAACAGCGCCATCGACAGATGGTGGGGCGTGCCGACGCCCGGCGTGCCGTAATTGAGCTTCCCGGGCGCAGCCTTGGCGGCGGCGACGACCTCGGCAACGGTGTTGGGCGCCTGCGAGGGATTGGCCACCAGCAGCAAGGTGCCCCAGGACGTCAGGCCGACCGCGTCGAAGTCATTGACGGGGTCGTAGGGCAAGGACTTGTACAGGCTCCGGTTCATGACCAAGGTGTTGACCTGGACCATGAAGGTGTAGCCATCGGGCTGCGCGCGCGCGCGCGTTCGCTGCCGATGTTGCCGCTCGCGCCCGCAACGTTCTCGACCACCACGGTCTGCCCCAGAGTCTTGGGCAAATGCGCAGCCAGTTGACGAGCCACCAGGTCAATGCCCGTGGCGGGGGTGTATGGCACGATGAAGGTAATGGGGCGCTCAGGCCACGCGGCCGACGCGCTCAGGCTGGCAAGCGCCAGCGCGACGCCGGCCAGCGGACGGGCCAGGCAAGCAAAGGAACGGCCAGTCGATGCAAGCGAGCCCAACATGCGGTCAAGGATCATGATGTCTCCGAATCATTGTTATAGGGTCAAGCCTGACGGGCGCGCGGCCGGGGCGGGCCGCCGCCGCGTCGTCTCAGATGACCTTGACGGACAGGCTGCCCAGCCCTTCCACCGTGGCCGTCATCGTCTCGCCGGGCTTGACCGCGCCCACGCCCTCGGGCGTGCCGGTAAAGATGATGTCGCCGGGTTCCAGGCGGAAATACCGGGACAGGTCAGCCACGGTTTCAGCCACCGACCAGATCAGCATCGACGTGCGGCTGTGCTGGCGCTGCGCGCCGTCGACATGCAGCGACAGCGCCGCGTCGTGCGGGTTGCCGGCAGCAGCGACCGGGCGCAGCGGGCCGACCGGCGCCGACGCATCAAAGGCCTTGCCGATTTCCCACGGACGGCCCATCTCACGCATCTTCATCTGCAGATCGCGCCGGGTCATGTCCAGCCCGACGCCGTAGCCCCAGACGTGGTCCAGCGCCGATTCCACTGGAATGTTTTCGCCGCCTTTGCCGATGGCGGCCACCAGCTCGACTTCGTAGTGGTAGTTGCCGGTCAGGGTGGGGTAGGGAACCGACAGGGTTTCTCCTTCGGCCACCGGGATCACCGCGTCGGCAGGCTTGCAGAAAAAGAAGGGCGGCTCGCGGTCGGGGTCAAAACCCATCTCGCGCGCGTGCGCGCCGTAGTTACGGCCTACGCAATACACGCGGCGGACGGGAAAGAGGTCTTGCGAACCCACGACGGGGATGCTGACGGCAGGGGTGGAGTAACGACGAAAGCCATGCGAGTGTCCTTGGAAGTGATCGGCGCAATGCGCCGCCGGCAGCTTGGGCAACAGAGGGAGGGCAACCCTGGAGCAAGCCGGGTCGCGGCGGTCATGGCCGTAGTCGACCGGCCCGCTTGATGCGAGCGCGCCGTCTGGCGCGCCACGCTGTCTCCGTCTGGCCCCCGAGCATCGGCGGGCGCATTTTTTCAGCAGTATGGCCAATCAGATATGCCAAAAACAATGATTGTTTATGATTATCTATACTGTGGGGCGTATATCTATGCCTGAAGGGACGCACCATGGATTGGACTCACCGGCTGCGTCTGCGCAACCTGCAGATGCTGATCAGCCTGGCCAATACCCGGAACATCAGCCATTCGGCGGCGGCGCTCAACACGACGCAGCCCGGTCTGTCGAAGTGGCTGAAGGACCTGGAAGACGACATCGGGCTGCCACTGTTCGAGCGGCATGCACGCGGCTTGCGGCCCACGCCGCATGGCGAGGCGCTGATCGCCCACGCCAAACGGCTGGATGTGCAGCTGGATCGCGCTCGCGCCGAGATGGATGCCTTGCGGGAAGGCGGGAGCGGGCAGGTGATGATCGGGACGTCGGGCGCATCGGCGCCGGGCACCGTGCCGCATGCCGTGTTGATGCTGCTGGAGCGCATGCCGCAGGTGCATGTGAAACTGGTCGAAGGCACGCTGGATACGCTGCTCGAACAGCTGGTGCGTGGCGATCTGGATGTGGTGGTTGGCCGCAGCGCAACAGAGCACTTGGACCCGGCCATCCTGACCGAACGGCTGTACCGGGAGTCGATTCACTTCATCGCCCGGCCCGATCACCCGCTGTTCGAGCGGAAGACGATGGATTGGGACGACGTGCTGGCCTATCGCTGGATCATGTGGCCACGCGGCACGCCGATTCGCAATGCCCTGGACGCGGCTCTGGCCGCCGCGGGCCGCGCCCCGCGCAACGACCTGGAGTCGGCATCGGCCACGCTGAACGTGACCTTGCTGTCCCACAGCGACATGATCGGGGTGGCATCGCATGGCGCCGCCATTCGGCACATGATGCTGAAAGCCTTGCGGATCCTGCCGATTCCATTGGAAGGGTACGGATCGGTCTCAATGTACTGGCGGAACGATCCGTACCGGTCGGCGGCGGTGGACGAATTGGTGGAGTGCGTGCGCAAGGCCGCGAAAGAACACGGCGAGCACCCGGTCGGGACGGCGGGGGAAGACTAGCCCGTCCGCTACTTCCTGCTGGTCTGCTCCCCCAGCATCGTCTGGGTAATCGCACGGCCTACCTGCTCGAACGCCTTGGCGGCGACCTTCGATTCGTCCATCTCTTCCGCGCAGGCCACCACCACGATGGCGTTGCGGCCGTTGTCCTGCGGGTTGATCACGCCGGCATGGCACGCCCGTTCGTGCTGCGTGCCGGTCTTGTGGATGAATCGCACGGTACGCGGCAAGCCGGCTTCGAGGCGATATGCGTCATAGCTGTCGTACTTCATGTTCTTGTAGAGCGCGGTCAGGTTTTGCGGCTGCTTGAGCACTTTGCCGGTCACCAGCTTTTCCAGCATGTCGCCATACGCGGTCAGCGTCACGGCATTCATGTCCTTTGCGTAATAGCGGTTGTAGGCGTCGTCCATGCTCGTGGCTTTAAGCTCGTTGGGCTCCAGCGACAGCGCGCGCCGGAAGGCGGTAACCCGCTCGGCGCCCATGGGTGCACCGGCCACTTCCACCATCTGCACATTGGTCAGCTTGCTCGCATCCGGGTGCAGTTCGCGGTAGACCTCGTACCGGACTTGCGTGAAGTTGGTGATCTGCTTGAAGCCGCGGGACCCCAGGTAGTCGCGCGCCCGGCGGTTGACCGTGTCCTCGCCAATGGCGCGCACCAGCATGTTGGCCGCGGTGTTATCGCTTTCCATCAGCATCTTCTTCAGCAGCTGGTCCAGGGTGTAGCGCGTGCCGGCCTTTTGCCACACCACGTTGCCCGACCCGTCGATCTTGTCGGTGTCTTGCAGCGTCAGGGATTCATTAAGCCGGTGGGAGCCCGCTTCGACTTCCTGCAGCACGGCCAGCGCGATTGGCAGCTTGACGGCGGATCCCAGGTACCACAGGCGATCCGCCTCGTAGTTCATGGACTTTCCGTCATCCAGGCGTTTGACGTAGACGCCGATTTTGCCGGGCGTGTCCTGGTCGATACGCTCGATGCGCGATTCGAGGGCGTCGGTCCAGTCCGCGTAAGCGGGCTCAAGGGCGAGCAGCCCCAGTGCCAGGGACAGCGACCGGAATAAGGTCTGCGGTGGGATCATGAAACCCTTCGATGGTGAGTAGCCCGGATGTCCGTAAGGCCTCACCCACTTGTTTCAAAGCCCGGTCCGAACGCGCCACCGAAAGGTCGCCCCGTGTGCAGGCGGCAATCACGATCCGCTTGCCAGGGTAGGCCGTGGGTTCGGTAATGATCCCCGAATCACACGTGCGCGCGCGCTGGGTACCGGTCTTGTGCGCGAAAACGGCAGGGGGCAGAAGGCCGGCCTTGATCCGTTGCTGGCCGGTCTGCACCCGCCGCATGACGTCAAGCAGGTAGGCAGTCGACGTTGGAGCAAGAATCTTTCCCGCCATCAGTTTGGCCAGCAGTTCGCCATACGCATCGAGCCGTGCCGAGTTCAGTTGGGTCGCGTAATACGCCTCGAACGCGGCGCCCACAGTCTTCATCTGGAATTGTTTGGGCGGAGTCTTGTACAGATCGGCCAGGATCTCCAGCCGCGCCGAATCGGTGCGCTGTTTCTTGAGCAAAAGGAAATCCGATCCGGACAACTGCATGGCGGCCGGCACGATCTGGCTGTAGGCGTGCCGCCGCACGTCGGCGAGCGACGTGATGCGTTGAAAACCTTTGGGGATGATGCCGCGTACCAGCGCGTTGACTTCGTTGATGCCGACCATGTCGATCAGCATGTCGCTGGCCGTGTTGTCGCTGTGCACGATCATCTGTTCAAGCAGATACCGCAGCGTCAGTTTGGTGCCGGGCGGGTGGCTGTTGGTTTCGCCCGTGCCATCGACATAGTCCGTTGCACGCAGGGTCAGCGTGCTGTCCAGCGTGTGTTCGCCGCGCTCGATGGTGCGCATTACCGTCAAGGCGATGGGAATCTTTACCGTCGACGCGAGGTACCAGGTTTCTTCGGCGTGATAGGACGCCTCGACCCCCGTGTCCAGATCCCGCACGTACACGCCAATCGCACCAGGAAAGCGCGCGTCGACCCGCGCCAATTCGGTCACCAACCGCGCCGGCCAGTCGGCTGCGGCGGCAGTGGCGGCGGCTGTGGACGGCGGGGTTGCGCCTGCTGCGGGGATTGCGGGCGATTTCGGCAATACCTGCGGAGCGGAGGGCGCGGGTAGCGGAGCGACTGGCAATGCGGTTGCAGCCGCCGCCATTTGAGCGCCAGGCGCCGCCTGCGCAGCATTGAACGCCAGGGCCAGGGCCAGGCCGACGCCGGACGCGGCCATGACGCGCTTCAAGGCTCGCGCGCGAAGGTGACGGCGTGTACGAGGGGGCGAAGAATGGCGTTTCAGTGCAGCTCCTGTCGGAAAGGGAAAGAAGCTGTATATGACCTGAATGCTGCTCAGGCGTGCAAGACGACGCGTAAGCAGTTGTGACCAGAAACTGGCCACAATCCACCAGCAACTGGCCGCAATCAAAAGAAACTGGGGCCGACGAGTGCTCCGTCAGCCCCCGGGGGGGCTGCCAGGAAACAGACCGACTGATCCGGCATGAGGACATGCCTTTTCAGCTCATGAAAACGGGGCCGACGAATGCTTTGTCAGCCCCGGGGCTCTTGCGGGGAAACAGACCGACTGATCCGGCATCAGGACACGCCTTTTCAGCTCAAGGCCGCGCCGGCTTCAACTTGCGACTGCACTTGCTGCACGCCGCGGCCAAGCCTGTTTCACCCACAGCTTACTTCTTGTCTTTTTCCTCTTTCACGCGATACACCAGTACCGCGGTGCCCGCGAGCGACAGCACCTTGGCGGTCACGCTGCCCAGCAGCAGACGGGACAGGCCGCTGCGGCCATGGCTGCCGATGAAGATCAGGTCCGCGCCCGATTCGGCGGCCGCCTGGACGATCCCGTCGGCCACGTTGAAATTCGAGACTGACAGGGATGTTGCCTTGACGTCGGCGGTGTCGGCGCGGCTCATGACGGCGTCGATGTATTTGGCGGCTTGTTCGGACGAGGCCTTTTCGTACGCGTCATCGGTGATCGCATAGGCAGCCGCCATGCCGTCGAAACCGATGGTCGCGGCAAACGGCTGCGTGACGTGCAGCGCGACGACTTCGGCGTTGACCGAGCGGGCGAACATCACGCCGGCATTGGCGGCTTGCGAGGACAGCGGCGAACCGTCGGTGGGAATCAGGATTTTCTTGAACATGGTGGCTACTCCTCACAGTGACTCATCAACCGCAGGATACCCCGTTTGCGCCAGAGGCGAACCTCGGGCACATCGACCTCAGGCCAGTACCTTGCGCAGGAATGCCGAGATGTCCGCCAGTTCCGGCACGCACACCGAATGCGGCATGGGATAGGTGTGCCATTCCACCGGATAGCCCAGCACATTCAGGCGATCGCGCGACGCTTCGGCACGGGCCAGGGGCACGACCGGGTCGCTGGTGCCATGGCCCATGAAGACGGGCGTGGCTGCGTTGGCTGGGGCCCGCTCGGCGTCCAGCATGTCGGCGATGGGCAGGTAGCCCGACAACGCGACCAGGCCGGCCAGCTTTTGGGGATGGCGCAGGCCGGTATGCAAGGTCATGGCGCAGCCCTGCGAAAACCCCGCCAGCACGATGTGCTCGGTGGCGATGCCACGGGCGTTTTCGCGCGCGATCAGGCGTTCCACGTGCTGCTGCGACACGCGGATGCCGGCTTCATCTTCACGGCGCGTCAGGTCGGCCAGCTTGATGTCGTACCAGGACCGCATGGCCATGCCGCCGTTGATGGTGACGGGCTGGATGGTGGCGTGCGGAAACACGAAGCGCACGGACGGAATGCCTTGCAGATTCAGTTCCGGCACGACCGGAAAGAAGTCATTGCCATCGGCGCCCAGGCCGTGCAGGAAGATCACCGCGCGGGTGGGTTCCGGGCCGGTCGTGGTTTCGATGGAGTCGAGAAGCGGGGTGTCGGTCATGGCGGATGCTGCACGAAAGAGGAGACGAAAGGGGCAGGGCGCCCGGTTGGATGACGCGGCGAATGCCGTGTGCCGCCGATCCGGGGCAGGTCGTTGGCGCTGCGCCCGTCAGGCCGGGCGCACGGCCGTCTTGGGGCGGAACGCCTTGCACACCGCGGGATCGGTTTCGATGTACGGGCCGCCTATCAACTGGATGCAGTAAGGCACGGCGGCAAAGATGCCGGCTGCAACCAGCGCCTGGTCGGCGTCACGCAGGCCTTCCAGCGTTTCGCGGATGGCCTTGGGCTGGCCCGGCAGATTGATGATCAGCGTGGCGCCGTCGGCGTCGGTCGTGCCGCGTTCGCGGATCACCGCCACCTGGCGCGACAGGATTGCCGTTGGCACGAAGCGCAGGGAAATCTGGCGCATCTGTTCGCCGAACCCTGGCATTTCCTTGGTGCCTACCGCCAGCGTGGCCTCGGGCGTGACATCGCGGCGCGAGGGACCCGTGCCGCCGGTGGTCAGGATCAGGTCGCAGCCCACCGTGTCGGCCAGGTCGGTCAGCGTGGCGGAAATGCCGGGCGCCTCGTCGGGGATCAGGCGTTCGACAAACCGCACCGGGGTGGTCAGCGCGCCTTGCAGCCAGGTCTTGAGCGCCGGGATGCCTTGGTCTTCATACACGCCGCCCGATGCGCGGTCGCTGATCGACACCAGGCCGCAGATCAGTTCGTCGGGGTGCGAGCGTTCGATGCGGACGGCGGTCGCGTCTTGGGGTTCCTGCTGGGGAAAGGCCATGGGATCAATCGTCCTCGTCATCGTCGATGTCGGGTTCGGTATCGCGACCCGTGTCGCCCTGCGCGTCGGCCTGCAGCCGCTTGATTTCCTGGAACAGCACCCGGAAATGCTTGCGCTGCGGTTCCTGGCCTTGCAGCAGCGACTTGTTCGCGGCCTGTTCCTTGCGCGCCGCACGGATCAGCGCCCGCAGGTGCTGCGCGTCGGCGGCCGGGTACAGGTTCATGAATTTGGTGAACTGCTCGTCGTCGGCCAGCAGCTTGTCGCGCCACAGTTCCAGCTGATGGAAGGCAGCGATGTCTTCTTGCGAATCGCCTTCCCACTTGGCCAGCTGGGCCTGGATCGGGTCGATCTGCGCGTCGCGCATCAACTTGCCGACCAGTTGCATCTGCCGGCGCTTGGCTTCATGCGACGTGATCTTTTGCGCTTCGCGGATCGCCTGGTAGAGCAGTTCGGCCAGCGGCAGCTGCTTGAGCCGCGCGGGAGACAGTTTCGTCAGTCTGACCCCAAGTTCCTGCAGCCGCGTCGAATCGCGCTTGAGCTGCGACTTGCTGGGCGGGCGAAGGTCGGGATTGCCGTCCTCGTCGAAGCGGACGGGCGGGTTGGTGTCGATCGGAACGAAACTTTTGCGGGACATGGAAAGCCAATGGACAAAGAGAGGGTGTCACTTGTTGGCTATGATAACTGTCTCGCTCCGATGCCGGGGCCGCCTCCTTTGCAAAGACACCGATGGTCAAAACCACTTCCCGCACCGACGCCTCGTCCCGTTCGGCCCGCAACGCCCCCGTGGCGAACCGGTCCGCGAGCCCCTGATCGCCAACCACGCGCAGTTTCGCGACCTGGTGGCCCGCGTGCTGGACGAGTCGAAGCGCGTCGGCGCCACCGACGCCGCGGCTGAGGTCTCGGAAAGCCAGGGCCTGGCCGTGAACGTGCGCCAGGGCGACCTGGAAACGGTCGAACAGACGCGCGACCGCTCGCTTGACGTGACGGTATACGTGGGTCAGCGGCGCGGATCGGCGTCTACCTCGGACTTTTCGGACAAGGCTGTGCGCGACACCGTGGAAGCCGCGTTCCACATCGCCCGCCACACCGCCGAAGACCCCATGGCCGGCCTGCCAGACGCCGACATGATGGCGACCGATGCGGACATCCGCGACCTGGACCTGCACCACCCGTGGGACATCACCGCCGAAGAAGCCACCGACATCGCAATCCGCGCCGAACGCGCCGCGCTGGCCACTGACAAGCGCGTGACCAATTCCGATGGCGCATCGGTCTCGACCTACGAAGGCCACTTCGTGCTGGGGAACACGCGCGGCTTTCTGCACGGCTATCCGTATTCGCGTCACAGCCTGTCGGTGGCGCCGATCGCCGGGCGCGGCAATCACATGCAGCGCGACGACTGGTACACCAGCGACCGCCGCGCCGACCGACTGGCCGACCCCGAAGCCGTGGGCCGCTACGCTGCGGAACGCGCGTTGTCGCGGCTGGGCGCCCGCCGTATCAAGACCGGCAAGTTTCCGGTGCTGTTCGAAGCGCCGCTGGCTGCTGGCCTGCTGGGGTCCCTGACCCAGGCGCTGAGCGGCGGCGCGCTGTACCGCAAGTCCACCTTCCTGGTCGACAGCATGGGCCGGCAGATCCTGCCTGAGCACATCGACGTGAACGAGGATCCGCACGTACCCGGCGCGCAGGGCAGCTCGCCCTTCGACGACGAAGGCGTGCGCACGTCGGCCCGCAAAGTGATCAGCGGGGGCGTGGTCGAAGGCTATTTCCTGTCGACCTATACCGCGCGCAAGCTGGGCATGAAGACCACCGGCAACGCGGGCGGCTCGCACAACCTGACCTTGTCGTCGCGGTTGACGCGCCCTGAAGACGATTTCCGCGCCATGCTCAGGAAGATGGGCACGGGCCTGCTGGTGACCGAGTTGATCGGGCAGGGCGTCAATTACGTCAGCGGCGACTATTCGCGTGGCGCGTTCGGCTACTGGGTGGAAAACGGCGAGATCCAGTACGCCGTGCAGGAGATCACGATTGCGGGCAACCTGAACGAAATGTACCGCGACATGGTGGCCATTGGCGCCGACACGCTGGTGCGCGGCACCAAGCGGACCGGTTCGATCCTGATCGCCAGCATGTCCATCGCCGGCAACTGATCCGGCAAGCGGAATGGCCGCGGCGCCTGACAGCCCGCGGCGTTCCGGTCCGCCTTGCGCATCGCACGCGGCGCGGCCGTCCAAATCACCGAACACGGAGGCAGGAGACACGTATTGCGGGCGGGATGTCCCCGCCCGGTATTCATCTAGAAAAGAAGGAAGCAGGTATGCGCAGCACGTCGCACCGTGTGGTTATCGTGGGCGGAGGCGCCGGGGGCCTGGAACTGGCGGTCCGTCTGGGGCGTCGGTATGGTCGCAGCAATGTGATCCTGATCGATTCGAACCCCTTCCACATCTGGAAGCCTTCCTTGCATGAAGTCGCGGCCGGCACGCTGGACATTCATCGCGAAGGCCTGTCGTACGCGATGCTTGGCCATGACAGCGGATTTCAATTCCTGATCGGCCGCGTGACGGATGTGGATCGCGCCGCGCGCACCGTCGCCATCGATGCATTCGTCGATGCCAAGGGCGACCCGATCCTGCCCGCGCGCACCGTGCCTTACGACACCCTGGTGCTTGCGCTGGGCAGCTATGGCAACTTTTTCAACACGCCGGGCGCGGAGCTGCACGCGATTTCGCTGGATTCCACCGATTCGGCGGAATTCTTCCGTACGGAACTGCTGAAAGCCATGGCGCGCGCGGAAGCGTTCGGCAAGGAAGGCACGCGTAGCCAGGTCAACGTCGTGATCGTGGGCGGTGGGGCGACCGGTGTCGAACTGGCCGCTGAACTGCACGAGGCGGGTATCCGCATCTCGGACTATGGCCTGTCTCAAGACAGCGTGGCCGACGAACTGAAGATCACATTGATCGAAGGCGGGCCGCGCATTCTGGGGCCGCTGCCCGAACGCGTATCCGAGGCGGCGTCCGCCTTGCTGGTTGAGCGGGGCATCCAGGTCGAGACCAGCTGCCGGGTGTCCGAAGTCACCCAGCATGCGGTGCGCACGGCCGACCGCGAGTTTCCGGCGGACCTGTGCGTGTGGGCCGCCGGGATCCAGGCGCCCGCGCTGCTCGAAAAATTGGGCCTGCCGCTGACCAGGCAACATCAGATCCAGGTGGATGACCACCTGGCGACGAGCGACCCCAATGTATATGCGCTGGGCGACTGCGCGGCAGCGCCCTGGGCGGGCACCGACAAGACGGTGCCGGCGCGGGCCCAGGCCGCGCACCAGCAGGCGTCTTATTTGTTCAAGGTGCTGTCCGCCCGCATGAACAACGATGCGCCGGTTGCCGAAGGTTTCCGGTTTCGCGACTTCGGGTCCCTGGTGTCGCTGGGGCATTCCGAAGGCGTCGGCAGTTTGATGGGTGGCTTGTCGGGACCCAACTTGAAAGTGGAGGGCTGGGTCGCGCGCATCATGTATTCGAGCTCGCACTGGACCCACTATGCGGCGGTGCTGGGCATCTGGGGCGCCACGATGCGGTCGTTGGCGCGGGTGCTGACGCGGCGATCGCGGCCGCGCGTCAAATTGCACTGAGGCAGGCAGCCGGCCGCGGACGCTCCGCCCAGGCCGGCAAGTCAGGCGCCGCCCCGGCCAGCCTGGCAGTAGTACCCGCTAGCGCATCACCGTCGATTCCGGCTCGGCCACCACGCGGTTCTCGATGTGGCCGATGCCCTCCACTTCCACCCGCATCACATCGCCCACCTTCAGCCAGGTGGGCGGCTGCATCGCCAGACCCACGCCCGACGGCGTGCCGGTCGCGATCAGGTCGCCCGGTTCCAGCGTCATGACCGTCGACAGATGCGCGATCTGCTCCCACACATTGGCCAGCATCTGGTCGGTGGTGATGTCCTGGCGGACCTCGCCATTGACCCGCATGCGCAGGCGCAGGCCGTGCGGTTCGGGCAGTTCGTCGGCCGTCACGATCCACGGGCCGATGGGCCCGTGCGTGTCCCAGGACTTGCCCAGGGTGAAGGTGCTGGACCGCAACTGCCAGTCGCGCACGGACACGTCGTTGGCGATGGTGTAGCCAAAGACCACGTCTTTGGCGTGTTCCACCGGTACGTGGCGGCAGCGGCGGCCGATCACCACGGCCAGTTCCGCTTCGTAATCCAGGTGGTCCGACGCGCGCGGCTTGTGCACGTCGTCGAAGGGACCGTTGATGCAGGACACCTGCTTGTTGAACCAGACTTGCGTGTCGGGCACCTGCACACCCTTGCTCAGGGCTTCCTTGACGTGGGCGCGGTAGTTCATGCCGATCGCCAGATATTTGGACGGCGTCAGTACGGGGGCGTCCAGGTGAACGTCGGCCAAGGCGAACGATGGCGCGGTGGCAAGGTCAATGGCACGGACCCGATCCAGGGCTTGGCCGCCCGAGCGGATCAGGGCAATCATGTCGTTGGGAAGGGACGGGTCGGCAGCCGCCACGTCGATGACGCGGTCGCCGGCCACCAGGCCGATGGTCTGTGCGCCGTGGTGGGTGAAGGTCACGAGTTTCATGCAGGGTCCTTGGCAGGAGGGTGGGTGTCGGTGGCCTCGATAGCGGCGTCGGCGATCGTGTCGGCCAATGTCTCGGTGGCAAGCTGGTGGGTGGGCGCCAAAGCGGTCTGGGGCGCGGGAGGGGCGTCGGTTGCTGCGTCGGGCAGGGCAGCCGCCTGGGTTGGCGTCTGCCCGGGCATTCCGCCGGCAGCGTCATTCACCTCGAAATTGGTGATGAAGTCGTGTGGCACGTCGGGGCCCCACACATGCAGCGAGTCGGCCAGCGCGTGATTGCCCGTGGGCCAATCGGTGTCAGCCGACACGTAATCGATGTCGAAGGAGTACTCGGCGTAACTGCCCCACGGATCGCGCACGTAGTAGAAGTAGTTGGAGCCCAGGAAGTGCCGGCCGACGCCCCAGCCCAGGGTGTAGCCCTGCGCCTTCATGCGTTCCGCGCCCCAGCCTACGTCGTCCACGCTGCCCACATCCCAACTCATGTGGTGCAGTCCGGGGTGCGATGCCTTGGCGAAGGCCACCAAGTGGTGGTCGCTGCCATGTGGGGTATGAATGAAGGCGATCACGTCCGCCGCGCTGTCCGACAGCCGCAGGCCCAGCACGTCTTCGCTGAAGCGCGTCATGCGTGGCACATCGGGCGAAAAACGCAGCACGTGCGACAGACGCCGGGGGCGAACCACCGGTCCACCGCTGCGGTTGTGGGCGCCGCGTCCTTCGGCGTCGAGCACCTGCGGAGTGGGCACTGACTTGCTGTCCGGCGAGCTTTTCTCGGCCACGACCAACTGGATCGGCAGGCCGTCGGCGTCGCGCAGCCACAGCCCGCCGGGGTCGCCCAGCGGATGGGGAGGGCAGGCCAGACCCAGTGTCTCGATGCGCCGCCCGAAGGCCTCCACGTCTTGCTCGAAAATGCCGTAGACGACCGTTTGCAGCCGCTTCGGCTCGCCGTTGGCGTGGATCGTCGCCCAGCAGTGATCGCATCCGTAGGTGTACAGATCGAGCCGTGGGCGGCTTCCGCTGCTGATCCGCCTGACGTCAAGTCCGAAGGCGACATAGAACCGTTCGGCTTCGTCCAGATCGGGCACGGTGTACACGACGCGGTGGACCGAGTGCACGGCAAGGGCGCAGCGATGGCGTGTGGTGGCGTGGATGGCCTTGGCGTCTGCAGGGTCCGCGGTCACCCTGGCCGCGCCGTTGGCATTCAAGGTGCCCGCATTCCCCGCATCAGCAGCCGACACGTCCGCGCCATGCCCCGTCGCGCGCCGCAGAACGACAGCCGCGTCTGCGTCCATGGCTCCCCGCCATGCCACATGATGATCCGGCCGGATCAGCACCGCGTCCGCCTCATAGACTTGCCGCACGCTCGTATCGGCGACTCGCAGCACCCGTAGCGGCACGCCCAGCGCATCGGCCGCGGCCTGCCATCGCGCGGCATCCCCGTCCCGCGTCAGCAGCAACGTAAAGTCCGGTCCGAAGCGGTCGAACAGCGGGCCGCCAGGCAGCGCGACGTGGGGCGCCCGTGCGCCCGGGTAGGCCGACGGAACATAATGATTCGGTTCGTCGGGTGGCGGCGCAGCGTCATCCGTGGCGACCAGTGGACTGTCGCCATAGCGCACCCCCAGCTGCAGGCCCGGGATATTGAATTCCGAGGCCACATGCCGGGCCAGCGCCGCGCCCAGCGCAGCCCTGGCTACCTCGGCGCCGGCATCATCGGCTTCGACGCCGGGGTCTACCGGCACGCGGCCGATGCTGTCCGCCATCCGCCGGGCAAAAGCCGTGTTGCGCAAGGCAATCGGCCGCCGTTCCTGGTCGTAGCTTGCCAGCAGCGCCGGGCCGCCCCAGCCCCGCACCGCCCCGGCCAGTTTCCACCCCAGGTTCACCACGTCGTCGATGCTGGTGTTGTAGCCCATGCCCCCGGTGGGGGTGAACAGATGCGCGGCATCACCGGCCAGGAAGAGGCGGCCCTTGGCCAGCGTGTCGGCCACCAGTGCATAGCCGGCGCTCCAGGGCATGGTGGCGATCGGCCGGAAGTCATGCGGCGCGCCCACGACCGCGCGGGACAAGGCCGCGCCATCCATCTCGGCCATGGTTTTGCCAGGGGGAACCTGCACCAGCAACAGCCAGGTTTCCGCGCCGTCGATCGACACCAGCAGGCCCCGCTGTTCCGGATTGACGGCCCAGTATTGCCACGCAGGGCGCTTGCCCATGACCTGCGCCAGGTCGCTGGACCGGAAGTAGAAGGACAGCATCTGCCCGCCAAAGAAATCGCGCGCTTCCTGGCTTTGGCCGCTGTAGCCGATGCCCATCGACTTGCGCATCAGGCTGCGGGGACCATCGCAGCCGACCGCATACCGGGCGTGGACTTCCCAGGCCGGTCCACCTTCGGCAGGCGTGACGGTGACCCGCACATGGTCGCCACGATCCTCCACCGCCGACGCGCGTTCCCCATACCGGGCATCGACACTGGCATAGCGCGCCGCCTGCCTGCGCAGGATCGGCTCGATCACCATTTGCTGCGCGCGGTGCGGCAGTTCGGGTGTGGGCCAGGCCTGCTCGCCATAGTCGCCAAACGACACGCCCGCCGCGGCGTCGGCCCGTGACGGGATGCGAAAGCGCGCCAGTTCGTGCCCGGCCAGGCGGGTGCAATAGACCACATCCTGCGGATGGTCGGGGGCAGGCCCAAGGCGCGGATCTCGGCGGAAAACCCGCGGCGCCGATAGTGCTCCATGGTGCGTGACGACGTGGCGTTGGCCTTGGGAAAGTCCGGCCCGTCCACGTCTTCTTCCAGCAGCACGCAGCGCACGCCGCGGCAGCCCAGTTCAATCGCCAGCATCAGCCCGGCTGGGCCGCCGCCTACGATGGCGACATCGGTCATGACGGTATCCATGACGGCTCCTTCAGTCGGCCTGCGCGCCGGTGCGCTGGATCATGTCGGCATAGCGCGGCGTGTCCGCCCGCATCCAGGACATCACCTGGGCGCCGGTGCTGCCGGCCGGTGCAAAACCGAACGTGGTCATGCGATCGCGCACGTCGGTGGAATCCAGGGCGGCGCGAAAGTGGGTGCTTAGTGTCTCGGCGACAGCCGGCGGCAGGTCGCGCGGGCCCAGAAAGGTAACCCAGGTGGTGGCTTCGACGCCCGCCGGACCGCCGCTTTGTTCCACCGTGGGAACCTCCGGCATCGCGGCCGACCGTTCCTTGTCGGCCACCGCCAGCAGCCGCAGCTTGCCCGCCTGCAACAAGGGGCCGGCCGTGGCCAGGCTGCCCATTGCCCAGGTCACGTCGCCCGTGGCGACGGCGTTGTAGACGGCGGCGGTTTCCTTGAACGGCACATGCAGCATCTGCACGCCCGCCGCGGTTTCGAGCTGGACGGCGCCCAGATGCAAGGGCCCGCCCACCGAGTTGGACCCGTAGGTGACCTTGCCCGGATGCTGGCGCGCTTCGGCCACCAGGCCGCGAACGTCCCGGATCGAACTGTTCTGTCCGACGAACACGAAAAACGCCGTGCGATACACGCCGCTGATCTGCGTGAAGTCGGCCGCCGCGTCGTAAGGCAGCTTCTTGAAGAGCGACGGGTTGATCGCCAGGTGGCCCACGTCCGCCAGGCCCAGCTCGTACCCGGTCGGCGCCGCGCGTTTGACGGCGTCAAGCGCAATGAAGCCGTTGCCACCCGGGCGCGCCTCGACAATCACCGGCTGGCCCAGCGACTTGGTCATCTTCTCGGCCGCCACCCGGACGACCACGTCCGGCCCGCTGCCGGTCGGGAAGGGGCTGATCACGCGGATCGGCCGGGAAGGGAAGGATGGCTGCGCCTGCAACGGGGCGCTGGCCGCCACCAGGCTGAGCAGCCCGATTGCGAGTTGTCTGAACGTCATGTCTCCACCTTTTGCTAGGGCTGGCCGCGGATCCTTCTGTCGGTGCACGAACGTGCGCCGCGGGATCCTGGGCATCCTGGTTGGGATAGCCGGATAGTAGGCAGTGCAACTGCCTGCTGTGAGATGGCAAAATGACCCCACCGATAACTGTCAGGTATCAGCAATGAAACTGCATCACTTGCGGGATTTCGTGGCGATTGCACAGACGCGCAGCCTGCGCGCGGCCGCCCGCAGCCTGGGCTTGGCGCAGCCGGCGCTGACCCGCAGCCTGCGGGAGCTGGAAGCGGAACTGGGCGCCGCGCTGGTGGAGCGGCACGCGCGGGGCGTGCACCTGACGGAGCTTGGCGAGCTGTACCTGGTGCGCGCACAGGCCGCAATGGCCGAACTGCGCCGAGGCAAGGACGAGGTCGCGCAGCGCCAGGGCGAGCTGACCGGCAGCGTGGCGCTGGGCGTGTCGTCGGCCGCCTGCATGGCCCTGATGCCGCAGGTGTACAACGCGTTTCGCAAGCGCTTTCCGGGCGTGCGGCTGCAGATCGTGGAAGGCTTTTTCAGGACGCTGGGGCAACGCCTGGAAGACGGATCGCTCGACTTCCTGGTCGGCCCGCGTCCGGACCGGCCCGCGGGCAAGCCCTTCCACATCGAATTGCTGTTCGAGAACGAACGCTTCGTGGTGGGGCGGCATGGCCATCCCCTGGGCACGGCGCGGCGCCTGGCCGATCTGGTCGGCGCGGAATGGCTGCTGACCGGCGTGCGCGATCAGGTGGGCAACGAGTTCGAAGAGGTCTTTACCGACAACGGCCTGACGCCGCCCGTGGCCCTGACGCAATCCGATTCGATGATCGGCGTGGCGTCGCTGCTGTCCACCACCGACATGCTGGCCGTGCTGCCGCGCCAGTGGGTGGACTCACCCGTGCTGCGGCATGTGATCGCCACCATTCCAATCCCGGAACGGTTTCCGGGGCCGGACATCGTGCGCATCACGCGGGCCAACCTGCCGCTGACGCCCGCTGCGGAAGCCCTGTCCACACTGATGGAACGGGAAGCGGTCGCCACGGCGGGGCGATTACTCCTGCCGCAGCCACACCCCTGACTTGCCGCCGCGCTTTTCCAGCAGCCGCACGTTGTCGATGACCATGCCCCGGTCCACGGCCTTGCACATGTCGTAAATGGTCAGCAGCGCGACGTTCACTGCTGTCAGCGCTTCCATTTCGACGCCCGTGCCGCCCACCGTTTCCGCCTGCACCGTGCAGTGCACGGCCGATGCCGCTTCGTCGATGTCGAAGTCGCAGGAAACATGCGTCAGCGGAATGGGATGGCACAGCGGAATCAGGTCCGATGTGCGTTTGGCGGCCATGATCGCAGCGATGCGGGCAATGCCCAACACGTCGCCTTTCTTGGCGTTGCCATCGCGAATGCGTTCCAGGGTGGCTGCTTCCATGCGGATGCTGCCGCCGGCGCGCGCCACGCGGGCGGTCGCGGGTTTCGCGCCGACATCCACCATGTGGGCCTGTCCGGCGGCGTCGAAATGGGTCAGTCCTGACATAAGGCGGTCCAGAGTGAAAATGCAAAGAAAGGGCCAGAAGCAGGTGTGCCGGCCTGCCTGGGTGCATACGTGCGCGCGCCAAGCTTGCACGCTGGCTCAGGTCTGGCATGGCTATCCGCGCGGCGCACGCGGCGTAGACATGGCTTACCACTTGATAACTGCCCGGCAGGGCACCCGTCGGCGAAGCTGGCTATCATACTTGGATGGTGACACCGACCCGCTTCCCACTCTTTACGCGCAACGCGATCGCCTGCGCGCTGTTGCCCGTGCTGCTGGCCATGCCCGCGCCTGCCTGGCTGCCCGGCGCCAGCGTTGCGCGGGCGCAGCCGGCGGGCCTGCCCGACCTGGGCGAATCGTCGGCCGACGAACTGTCGCCGCGGCTGGAACGGCGGCTGGGCGAAGCCATCATGGCGCAGTCGCTGAACGACCCGGACTACATCGACGATCCGGACATCTCCCAGTACCTGAACACCATGGCGTCGAACCTGTCGGCGCATGCCCCGTCGGACACGCAGCAGATCCACGTGTTTCCGGTGCGCGACGCCAGCGTCAACGCGTTTGCGATGCCCGGCGGATTCATCGGCATCAACGCGGGCCTGGTCGTGGCCGCGCAGTCGGAATCGGAGCTGGCCGGCGTGATGGCGCATGAAATCGGCCATGTGGTGCAGCGGCATGTGGCACGGGGCCTGGTGCAGCAGAAGCAGACCAGCGTCATCATGGTGGCGGCCTTGCTTGCGGCGCTGGTCGCGGCGCGCGGCAATTCCCAGGCGCCCGAAGCGGCCATGGCGTTCGGGCAGGCCGCGGCGATCGACGCGCAACTGGGCTTTTCGCGCGAGGCCGAACGCGAGGCCGACCGCACCGGCTTTCAAATGCTGAGCGCGTCAGGCTATGACGTGAACGGCATGGCCACCTTCTTTGGCCGGTTGATGGCGCTGTCTTCCGTCAACGAACGTACCAGCACGTCGTTCACCCGGACGCACCCGCTGTCCATCGAGCGGATGTCGGACATGCAGAACCGGGCGCGGTCCCTCAGCACCGGCGCGCCCACACCACCCAGTCCGCCTGATTTCTACTTCGTGCGCGCCAAGCTGCGCGTGTTGCAGGCGGCCAGCGGGCAGGACACGATCGACGCGATCCGTTTCCTGGAAAGCCGCGCCATGGAAGCCACCACCGGCATCGAAAAGGCGGCCGCGTATTACGGGGTGGGCGTTGGGTACTTGCGCCGGCGCGATTACACCAAGGCGCAAGAAGCCTATGACAACGCCACGTCGGGCGCGCGCGATCACGTCATGCTGGCGGGTCTGGCGATCGACATCGCCATGGCGCAGGGCAACGCCGACAAGGCCTTGGCGCTGAGCAGGGCCGCGCGTGAGCGCTGGCCCCAGCAGATCAGCCTGGCCTATGACTATGCGGATGCATTGCAACGCACGGGCCGCCACAGCGACGCGGTCACGTTTCTGAACGAGCAGATTTCCCGCTATCCCGACCAGCCCCGGTTCCGCCAGATGCTGGCGACCAGCTACGGCGGCCTGCAGCAGCCTGTGGCCGAGCGGCGGGCCATGGCCGAGTTCTATTCACGCACCGGTGCCATGTCCGCCGCGGTGGAACTGCTGACCCAGGCGCGCGGCCTGTCCAAGGACTTCTACGAACAGTCGCAGATCGACGCGCAACTGCGCGAGCTGCAGCGGCGGGTGAAAGAGGAAAACGACATGTTGAAACGGTTCAAGAGCTGAGCGCCTGCGCGGGATGCAGGGTTGTTGCCTTGCAAGGCGGCTGGCTGGCCCGGCAGCCGGGAAATTAGTTTGATGCGTCGGCGAGATGCGCTGGCCTGCTGTGTCAGCCGCGAACCCGCGCCGGGTTGCCCATCACCGTTGCGCCCGCGGGCACGTCCTTCGTCACGACGCTGCCGGCGCCGATCAGCGCATCATCACCGATCGTCACGCCCGGCATGATCAACGCACCACCCCCAATCCACACATTCTTGCCGATCACGATGGGCCGCCCGAACTCCAGCATCTGCGCCCGCAGCGCCGGGTCGCGCGGATGGTCGGCGGTCAGGATCTGTACCCCCGGCCCGATCTGCGTGTTGTCGCCGATCGTCACCTGCACGACATCCAGGATGATGCAGTTGAAGTTCATGAACACGCCGTCGCCCAGGCGGATGTTGTAGCCGTAGTCGCAATGGAAAGGCGGCCGGATGTTCACGTGGTTGCCCACCGCGCCCAGCATGTCCTTCAGCAACGCCAGCCGCTGCGCAGGCGGCATCGCGATCGACGCGTTGTAGCGCGCCATCCATTCCGACACGCGGCGATTGTCGGCCGCCAGTTCCGGGCAGTCCGCGACATACAGCTCGCCGGCCAGCATCTTCTGTTTTTCGGTGCGGTGGGTCATGGGGGTCTCCGGTAAACGTAGGGATGCGTCCATTGTCTCCCCGAAAAATCACCGAACCAGGCGCTTGTCACAGCTTTTACCTGGTCCGAGACAGGCGGCGCCGGAAGCGGCAATGGGACCCCGCCTGCTCAAGTTTGAGCACGCTCGGCAGCCAATTTGTTCCTTTGATGAAACGTCCTGGCGCCACCTGTCGTTATCCTGCCAAGGCTGCGGGTTTTCACGCTACATCGTGTGCCGGATCGGCGCGTTCGGCGGCCAACTGCTGCTATGCTGCGCACGTACAAACACTTACCAGTCGCCGTCATGTCCTTCTGTAAAGCAGTGTCGAACAAACGTCATTTCCTGAAACTGGGTGCCGTCGCCGTGCTGGGCGCCGTAGGTCTGACCGGCGCCTTGCCGGCAGTGGCTGCCGCAGCCTATCCGACGCAGCCCGTCACCATCGTGGTGGCCTATGCCGTGGGTGGCGACACCGACGCCATGGCCCGTCTGTTCGGCGAAAAGCTGGCGCAGAAACTGGGACAGCCGGTCATCATCGAAAACCGCGGCGGCGCCAGCGGCATCATCGGCAGCAACTACGTCTCGCGCGCCAAGCCCGACGGGTACACGCTGCTGCTTGCCCCCAACACGTTCGCGCTTGCGACCCTGGTGGTAAAGAGCAACGCCGCAACCACGTACAACCCCACGCGCGACTTCACGCCGATCACCCAGACCGCCACGCAGCCGCTGTTGCTCGTCGCCAGCCAGGGATCGGGTTATACATCGGTGCCGCAGGTGGTGAAAGATGCGCAAGGCGGCAAGTCCATCACCTACGCCACGCCTGGTTCGGGCTCGCCCATGCACATCCTGGGTGAAGTCTTCAACCGCGCTGCCGGCATCAAGCTCGCGCACATTCCGTACAAGGGCGTCGCCCCTGCCGTGAACGACCTGCTGGGCGGCCACGTGGCGCTGAGCTGGATGACCTACGGTCCGGTCGAACCGCACCTGCAATCCGGCAAGATCCGCATCCTTGCAAACGGCGCCGCCGAACGCACCCCGCTGGCACCCGACGCCCCGTCGATGCGCGAACTGGGCTACAAGGACGTGGACGTGGCGGCCTGGCAAGGCCTGTACGCGCCGAAGGGCACGCCCGACGCCATCGTGCAGCAACTGAACGCCGCCATGGCCGACATCCTGAAGATGCCGGACGTGGTGTCGAAGATGCGCGTGTTCGGCGCGTTCGCGAAGAGCAGCACGCCCGATGCCTTGGGCAAGCTGACCGCCGACGACCACGCGTACTACGCCAAGATCGTGAAAGAGTTCAACATCGAAGCGGACTGATGTCTGCATTAGACGCGATAGTTGGTGGCCTTAAGTCCCGGGCTGCCAGCGTCGGAGGTTAGCAAAACGCGGCCTCGGCCGCTTTTTGCTATTGGGGCATGGATCGCGGCCTGTTATGCGCTCTCCATACCGAGAACAAGAAGTTCGAGAACTCGGTCGCTGATAGATCTCCGTCCGCCAACATCACCATCACTTCATCGATGACGTCTACCTCCGGGATTTCAATTCCTTCTTCTTCCAGGTAGGTCAGGGCGCAAGTCAACGCCGTTCGCTTGTTACCGTCATTAAAGACATGGCCGCGCGCAATTGCCTCGGCATAGTGTCCTGCGATACCAAACACATCGTTTAGCGCCTCGTAAGTCCGACGCATTTCGATCCGATTGAGCGCTGCCTGCACCGCACCTCTTCCTCCGCCGGCTAAGCCTGGAAGTCCACCAATTTCTTCGATGATCTGGTCGTGCACAGCAATTACGAAATCCACGTCAAGCAATTACTTATCCCTTAAAGCAATAAGTACCTTGCGATGCGTTCGTATCACCTTGGTAGCCGCCGCTTTCGTGACCTCGCGTTGCTCCGATGTGCGACCTGAACGGTCGACGGCACGAGAAGGCGCAATGTTTTCCCGGCTACCGGTGTCGAATCCAAAAACCTTTTTGCTTTGCGTCATGGTCGTAGCAACTCCCGATTGGCTAGTACAGCAAGATATTTCTTCTTGAATTGTAGTTCGAGGACCTCGGTAAATCTCGCGGGCAGCCGATCCGCTCAAGCCGACGGCCCGCTATTAACTTAGCTGTCCAGCGCAGGCGTCGCAACGAAGCCCAGTACATGTTCCCGATCCGCCTCGGCCAGCGGATGCAGAAACGACGCGCCGTACGAAGCGGTTTGAATTGCCAGCGGTGCGCCGCCGCGCATCATGGCCCCGCCCGCCGCATCGGCCCCGTCTGCCACCCCCAGCCAGTCCGGCGGCGCATCCAGCACGCTGCGGCCGTCGGCCAGTTCGAACGCCGCCAGCAGCGCGGCCATGTCCCGGTCATCCACCACCCCGGGGCCATGTTCCGTCTGCGCATACAGCCGGCCCGCCTCGTCTGCATACCACTGCGCCACCTGCGTCACGTCCTGGCCGGTATGCGTGGTCAGTTGCGCGCCCTGGCCCGTCGCCCGCAAGGCCAGCGGCGCCACATCGATCCGCACAAATACCCGTTGCGGGCCGTTCTGGAAGTACCAGCGGCCCGTCACGTCCCGCACGTAATTGCGGTCTATGAACGCCAAGATCTGCGGATTGGAGATCGGTTCGCCCGGTCCGCCCTGATCCGCGTCGCCAAGCGGATGCAGCCGCCACCGGCCGCGCCGGTCGAGCGACAGCCAGCCGCACACGGCAGGCACGTTGGGCCAGCGCGCCATGGCGGCGATGACGTCGTCATCCATGATCGAAATCCGTTGAGTGGGAACCCGTCAAGCTTACCGCAACGCTTACGGGCGGCTGACGTGTTGCGCCCGGCGTGCAGGCAGCAGGCGTTGCGGGATGTTGCCTGGCCTGTCAAATCCGACAGTCTGCATCCGTCGGGTTTTGCAGGTAGCTTGCTCGACTATCCGTCGTGGCAGTGCAAGGAGAACAAGGGTGTCATTCAGGAATGCAGCGATAGGTATTGCCGTGGCGGTGTGCGTGGCGGCCGGTGCAACGATCGGATTGCCGATCATCAACGACCCCGCACGAACAGAGTCGCAAGCCCAGGCAATCGGAGCATTCGTGTCACGCTACATGATCGAGATGGCCGTAGTGCTTCCAGGATGGTTCAGCGTTGACGTGCTCATGTCGATGTTTAACGCCGACGTATTGAGTCCGGCAAACCAGTCCATGATCGTGCGTGCCATCGGCAATGCCTGCCAGGCAGAGGTCGCGCCGGATTCGGCTGCCGAGAAAGAAAAGGCAAGGATTCTGGCGTTCCTGAAGTCGGCCGCCCAGGATCCGCGTGACCCTGTTGCACAGGAGGCCGCATTGGCCTATTTGAAGGCAGCGCCTGCAGATAAGGCCATCTCATTTCTTCGAGAATCGCTAAGCAGCGGCATCTTGCCGGCAAGAGAATTTATTCGCTTGGCGCACGGTCATTTGTGGAACCTTGAGCATGCCGAGCAGGAACGGTTGATCAAGGAGATGATTCGTGCAGAACTCACCCGTGCCCAGGATGACCAACTGCCCACCTTAGGCCAGCATCTGATCGGCCTTCTGAGTTCGCGCCAAGGCGTGGAGACGCTAAGTCGAGAGGGGCGAAACATCTTGCTCGATTATTTGGAGGACAACGCTTCGCAGTTCACCACGGTGCCAGATCGTTTCTATCATCTGGCGGGACGGCCGCTCGGTCAGTGGCTGGAAGCCAAGGCATGGTTGTCGGGTGTCAGGCAAGACGAGCTGACCCGACACTTGCTGGACCTTCTGCTTGCTTCGGGCGACACCCCCGAAACCGTCGTTATGATGATGGCTTCCTATTTTGCCGATGACCTTATCGCGCTTGCCAATGCCGTGGAACGAGAACGTCTGCGGACGTTAGTTCTCAAGGCACCTCGGGCCGTCAGCCCGGACAATGCGGCTTTTGGCCAATATCGTGAAGACGCGTTAAGGCGGCTGCAGGCCGTATGACACGGCCAGCAACCGCGTCACCGACGGCCATGACGCGATGCGGTGCGATGCGATGCGCGCATTGACGCCGTTATGCCGGCCCGTCACGAGCCGACATATCGACCAGCGCCCTCAGTCCACCGACCCCAACCGAACCGCCGGCGTGATCTGCTTGGGATCCACGCGCAACTCCAGCAGCGCGGGCCGGCCGGCCTTGCGGGCCCGTTCGAATGCCGCCGGAAAGTCTTCCGTCCTCTCCACCAATTCGGCATGCGCACCAAACGCGGCCGCCATGGCCACGAAATCCGGGTTCTGCAGCTTGGTGGCGCTGATGCGGCCGGGGAAGCGTTTTTCCTGGTGCATGCGGATAGTGCCGTACATGCCGTTGTTGACCACGATCGTGACGACATTCGCGCCGAACTGCAGCGCAGTGGCGAGTTCCTGCGGATACATCAGAAAGCAGCCGTCGCCTGCGAAGGCGATCACATCCCGTTCGGGGTAGCGCAGCTTGGCGGCGATGGCGGCAGGAAAGCCGTAGCCCATGGCGCCGCATACCGGGGCCAGGGTGGTGCGTGGCTGGCGGTATTGGTAGAAGCGGTGGACCCAGACAGTGTAGTTGCCGGCGCCGTTGGCCAGGATGGCGTCGTCGGGCAGGGTGGTGTTCAGGTGGGCCATGACGTCGGCCATGACGACGCCCTGGTAGTCGGCGGCGGGCTTGGGGGCGGCGCTGAAGGCGACGTGGGCGGCGCGGGCGGCTTCGGTCCAGCCGGCCCAGGCAGGAGCGGCCGATGAGGCGGCAGCAGCATTGGCAGCGGCATCGACAGCGGCGCTTGCAGCAGACTCGGCACTGCCGCTGCCCGCAGCATTGGCAGCGGCGGTGCCGGCAGAGTAAGCCGCAGTATTGCCCGCCGTTGCGGGCGCTTCCAGCGCACGCAACATCGCGGCGGCGGTTGCGGGCGCCGCCTGCACGGCAATGGTCGGACGGTAAACGCGGCCCAGTTCGGCCGCATCGACATGGATATGGATCAGCTGCTGCCTGGGCGTGGGCACGTCCAGCAGGGTGTACGCGGCGGTGTTGATTTCGCCCAGGCGGGTGCCGACGGCCAGGATCACGTCGGCGGTCGACACGCGTTCGGCCAGGGCGGGGTTCATGCCCAGGCTCAGGTGGCCCACATAATGCGGGTCGCGGTTGTCGAACAGGTCCTGGCGGCGGAAGGATGCGGCCACTGGCAGGTTCCACGCCTGCACGAAAGCCTTGAAGTCGTCGGCGGCCTGCGCAGGCCAGTTGGCGCCGCCCACGATCACCAGCGGTTGTTTCGCGGACGCCAGCAGCTTGGCAATGTCGGCCGCCTGGTCGGCGGTGGGTGCGGGCGACAGCACCTGATAGGGCAGGGTGTCGGCCACGGTAGCCGTACCGCCCAGCACGTCTTCGGGCAGGGCCAGCACGACGGGGCCGGGGCGGCCGGACGTGGCCACCTGGAAGGCGCGGGCGACCATTTCTGGAATGCGCGCGGTGTCTTCGATCTGGCCGGCCCACTTGGCCATGGATCCGAATGTGGCGGCGTAGTCGACTTCCTGGAAGGCTTCGCGGCCCAGATGGTCACGCGGCGCCTGGCCGACGAACAGGATCATGGGGGTGGAGTCCTGCTGCGCGATGTGGACGCCGATTGCGGCGTGGGTCGCGCCCGGGCCGCGGGTCACGAAGCAGATGCCCGGCCGGCCCAGCAGCTTGCCGTCCGCTTCGGCCATGTTGGCGGCCGCGCCCTCGTGTTTGGTCACGATGGTCTCGATGTCCGGATGCGCGTACAGCGCGTCCAGCACGTCCAGGTAGCTTTCCCCCGGCACGCAGAACACGCGGTCCACGCCCTGTGCGGCAAGCGCATCGACCAGCAGTTGACCGCCCGAACGGGCGGCGGTGGCGTCGGAAGCGGCGGAACGGGGTGCGGAAGGGGCGTTCATTAGAAGCATCCAGCAAGCGGGGTTAAGGGCGCAAGGCGCCGACAGCCGTCATTGTGGACAGGGTTCGCATCGTCCGCCATGAGCTCGACGCAGATCAGGTATGCGGCGGATGCATGGGATGGAGGCAAGAGGCGCGACGCCTACTGCTGCCAGCCTGCCGCGCTACGCTTGCTCGATCAACGTTGCCCCGGGCCAGCCGCCGCTCGCCACAATAATCTGCACTTCGCGCCGGATGATCCGGGTGATGTCCCACTGCTCCGCCACGGGCGGCCGGTTCCTGGACGTGGCCAAGGCCACATCGCGCTGCGGAGACGGGTCCGCCAGGGGCACGGCGTGCAGACGGCCGGCAGCCAGTTCATCGCTCACCGCCGCCAGCGGCAGCAAGGTGTAGCCGCAACCTTCCTGCACCAGACGTTTGGTCACGCTGGTGGATGCATCGCACTCCATCACCACGTTCAGCGTGATGCCCAACCGGCTGGCCAGCGATTCCGCCAGCAGGCGCAGGCCATGCGGCGTGCTGGGAAGGATCAGCGGCACGTCGGCCAGCGCCTTCAGCGGCCACGCCCCGGTGTTGGTGGCAGGCTTGGCCGAATTGGCAGCATCGGCAGGATCGCCTGGCGGCCCGACCAGACACAGCTGCTCGCGTAGCAGCAGATCCACCTCCAGCCCGCCGGCATGCGCGGGCAGGTACAGGATGGCGATGTCGATCTCGCCCGATGCCAGCCAGCCCACCATATGCGTGCCCAGGCCTTCCACGAAGCGCAAACGCGTGCGCGGAAATTGGTGCCGCAGCGCCTTGCCCACCGCGGCAAAGGTGGTGTTGGCAATCGTGGGCTGGGCGGCGATCACGATCTGCGCCGGGCCATCGTCGGCGCAGGCTTGCAGCGTGCGCTGCGCGTCGTCCAGGGCGGCGGCCACGCGTTGGGCGTGGGCCAGCAGCAGGCGGCCGGGCTCCGTCAGTTCGACACCGCGGCCACTGCGGTGGAACAGGCGCGTGCGCGCCTCGGCTTCCAGCCGCGCCATTTGCCGGCTGATGGTGGATTGGTCGCTGCCCAGCTCCACCGCCGCGCGCGAAAAGCTGCCGCAGGCCACGACGCGGGCAAAGCAGGCAAGGTCATCGGAGTTCATGCGGGGCTCCGTAAAAAAACGGGCGGCAGGACAGGGCGCAAGGCAGGACAAGGCACTGCGTTGCGGCTTGCACCCACGACGCGCCACGGCCTACGCGCCGCAACGAAAATACGTGGCGATCCGCTGCGGCAACCAGTTCAGGTTGCCAGGAAAGCGCCCGCTGGAAAAGCCGACATGTCCGCCCTGGGCCGGCTGGTGCAGCAAGACGTGGCTTGACGCTTCATGCGTGCCGGGCAGATAGCGGCCGGGCAGGAAAGGATCATTGCGTGCATTCAGCACCAGGGTGGGCACGGCAATGCCGCCCAGCAGCGGCTTGCTCGACGCGCGCGTCCAGTAATCGGTAACGCCCGTGTAGCCATGCAAGGGCGCGGTATAGGCATCGTCGAACTCGTACAGGTCACGGGCGTTGGCGACCCGCAGGATATCGATCGTGCCGGGAAACATCTGCGACTTCAGCAGCGTCTTGGTCTTGAGCGTACGTAAGAACATCTGCGTGTAGACCTGCCGGTTCACAAAGCCGGTGCCGAGCGTGCTGCCGCCGGCCATCAGGTCCAGGGGCGCGGAAATGCCCGCGGCTGCCGTCAGCCAGCTGGCCGCGGTGCCAACTTCACCCAGATGCTTGAGCAATGCATTGCCCCCCAACGAAACGCCAACGGCATGCCAGCGCGCGCCGGGCAGGCGGCTGCGCACGGTGTCGAGCATGAAGCCGATCTCTTTCGAATCGCCGGAATGGTAGGCGCGCGGCAGCCGATTGGGTTCGCCGGAACATCCGCGAAAGTGGGGGATCACCACGGTCCAGCCGCGCGATCGGAAGTACTGCGTAATGGCTTGTGCGTAAGGACTGCGACTGCTGCCTTCCAGGCCATGAAACAGGACGAGGGCGTTGTCGGTGGACTGCGGCAAGGGATTGGGCAGGCGAACCGGCTGCGCGGCGGGCAGGGTCTGTGTGCCCGCGGCCTGGGCACCCGGCCGTCGAGTGTGACGCGCCGGCCCGGCCTGCCCCATCGCCGCCGGCACCAGGCCCGGCGCGGTCCAGTCCAGGTCGATGAAGTCCCCATCGGGCGTGTCGACGCGCTCGCGCACGAACGACGCGCGGTGGTGACGCGCAAACAGCGCCGCGAAGATCGTCTGACTGTGACCTTCGGGCAACCAGCGGGGGCTAGGGCAGGATGTGGTATCCAGGAGCGCGGGCATGCGTCGCGATGGGCTGCTGCCTAGTGCAGCAGATCGGGCACGTCCTGACGATCGGTGGGACCGAGATCGTCCGGCGCCTGCGACGAATGATGCAGCACCAGCCGCCAGCCCGACGTGCCCTTGTGGAACACGTTGGTCGCATAACAATTGACGACCTGCTGACCCTGCTCGGTGTCGACCGTCAATTGCTCGACCACGGTATGCACGGCATTCATCATGCTTTGCATGGCGTGCTGACGGGTCGGCCGGATGGGCACGGGCGCGTTGTTCAGGATTTCCTGCCACGAACTTTGCACGGCGTCGTGGCCGATCAGGCGCTGGCCGCCCGGGTGGATGCAGACGATTTCATCGTCATCCGACCAGACTTCCATCAACTGGGCCAGATCGCCGGTTTCCAGCGCTTCATAGAACGCGTGCTCGGCTTCGTCGGGCGTGGCGAACAGATTGGTTTTGCGTGGCGTCATGATCAGCGGAACACGATAGTTTTGTGACCGTTCAACAGGATGCGGTGCTCGACATGCCAGCGAACCGCACGGGACAGCACCAGGCATTCGACGTCGCGGCCCACGGCCGTGAGCGTTTCGGGCGACATGCTGTGATCGACCCGGGCAATGTCCTGCTCGATGATCGGGCCTTCGTCCAGGTCCGCCGTCACATAATGCGCCGTGGCGCCGATCAGCTTCACGCCGCGTTCGTGCGCCTGATAGTAAGGACGCGCGCCCTTGAAGCTGGGCAGGAAGCTGTGATGGATGTTGATCGCGCGGCCCGACAGCGCTTCGCACATTTCGCTCGACAGGATCTGCATATAGCGCGCCAGCACGACCAGGTCGATCTTTTCGCGTTCGGCGATCTGCAGGACCTGGCGTTCCTGCTGCGCCTTTTCGCCGTTGACGACGGGCAGGTGATAGAACGGGATGCCGTACGACGCCGACAGCAGCGCGAAGTCCGGATGGTTCGACACGATGGCCGGGATCTCGATCGGCAACTGGCCGCTCTTGACCCGGAACAGCAGGTCGTTCAGGCAATGGCCGTGCTTGCTGACCATCAGCATGACGCGTGACTTGCGCTGCGCGTCACGGATCTGCCACTGCATGCTGAAGCGCGTCGCGACGTCATTGAACTGCGCCTGGACATCGGCAGCCGTCATCGCGGCGGGCATCTCGAAATGCACGCGCAGGAAGAACAGCCCCGTATCCTTGTCGCCGAACTGCTGCGAATCCAGGATGTTGCAGCCACGCTCGAACAGGAATTCCGAAACGTGAAAGACGATCCCGATCGAGTCCGGGCAAGCGAGCGTCAGGATATGGTCGTTTTGCTGCACGAAAGATTCCTGTAGAGATGAAGCGCGCCCGGCAAGCCGGTGGGCGCCGATGAAACGACAAGCCCCGGAAGTCCGGGGCTGGCCGTTGAGGTCGGGCTAGGGCAGGGGGCCGGGGCGGTGGGGCCGCGGCCTGCGGGCCTTAGTGGCCGTGGACCTTGGCCCCCGGCTTGAGCCGGTATTCCTGGCCACAGTACGAGCACATGGCCGCACCGGTGGTCGCAACGTCAAGGAACACCTTGGGGTGCATGTTCCAGAGCGGCGTGTGCGGGCCGGGGCAGGAAATCGGCAGATCCTCGGCATCGACTTCGATGACGCCGGTGGGCGCATTCACATCAGACATGGTTGACTCCTGGTCAGACCTGCGTGAGCCAGTGTTGGTACTTGGGATTGCGGCCCGCGACCAGTTCGAAGAAAGCGCTTTGCAGGCGTTCGGTGACAGGGCCGCGGCGGCCTTCGCCGATCACGCGGTTGTCCAGTTCGCGGATCGGCGTGATTTCGGCGGCGGTGCCGCTGAAGAACGCTTCGTCGGCAATATAGATGTCGTCGCGCGTCAGGCGCTTGCTGACGATCTTCAGGCCCAGGTCTTCGGCCAGCGTGTACACGGTCGCGCGGGTGATGCCCGACAGCGCCGACGCGATTTCCGGTTCATAGATCACGCCATCACGCACGATGAAGACGTTTTCGCCCGCGCCTTCGGCCACGAAGCCGTCGGTGTCCAGCAGCAGGGCTTCGTCGTAGCCGTTTTCGGTCGCTTCCAGGTTGGCCAGGATCGAGTTGGCATAGGTCGAGGCGAGCTTGGCGCGCGGCATCGTCACGTTCACGTGGTGACGGGCGAACGACGAAGTCTTGACGCGAATGCCCTTTTCCAGGCCTTCGGCGCCCAGGTAGGCGCCCCATTCCCAGGCGGCGATCGCCACATGGACCTTCGCGCCCTTGGGGGACACACCCATCTTTTCGGAGCCGTAGAAGGCGATCGGACGCAGATAGCAGGACTCGAGCTTGTTCGCGCGGATCACTTCCTTCTGGGCTTCGATCAGTTGTTCCTTGCTGTAAGGCAGGGCCATCTGATAGATGCGGCCAGAGTTGACCAGACGGTCGGTATGTTCCTTGACACGGAAGATCGAGGTGCCCGATTCCGTCTTGTACGCACGTACACCCTCGAATACCGCCAACCCATAGTGCAGGGAGTGTGTGAGCACGTGGGTATTGGCTTCACGCCAGGGCACGAGCTTGCCGTCGTACCAGATGAAGCCGTCGCGGTCTGCCATCGACATGTTGGATCTCCGAAATTAGCCGAGTATTGTAGCAACCTGGGCCGCGATTTGCTTTTTGGTGGCACAGACGCTAGGGCAGGCGGGGTTTTGGCGGCGGCGCCGTTGCTTTGACGTTGAAACGGCCCCTGGCGGCAGGGGGCATGGCGTCATTGATGGCGCGCCCAGGCCGTTTGGCGCCGCTTGCCGCCTGGCACGCGGCCGCCCAGACGTTGGCCGCCTTTGCGCTGGCTGCCTAGTACAATCGGCGGGCTCACCCCCTGCAGCATCCGTCATGGCTTCCCCAGATTCATCCACCACGGCACGCGCCACGTCCGCTGCCGATCGAGACCCTTCCGCCTTGCTTCCCGATCCCCCTGCCGATCGCGGCCCGGCCCTGCCGCCCGCGCCCCACGGCCCCGACGCCCTGCGCGCGGGCTTTCAGTCGGGGCTGCGGGCGCTGGCGCCGGCCTCGTTTGCCATTGGGGTGTGGGGGCTGGTCACCGGCGTGGCCATGGTCAAGGTGGGGCTGACGCAGTCGCTGGCGCTGGCCATGACGCTGGTCGTGTACGCCGGATCGGCGCAGCTGACCGCCTTGCCGCTGATACTGGCCGGCGCGCCGATCTGGCTGATTTTTCTTGCGTCCTTCGTGGTGAACCTGCGTTTCGTGATCTTTTCGGCAGCCTTTCACCCCTTCTTTCGTCATTTCCCGGCGTGGAAGCGGCTGATTCTCGGCTACTTTTCCAGCGACATCGCCTTCGTGCTCTTCCTGCCGCGCTACGGCGACGCGCCCGTCAAGGGCACGCCCGAGCAGACCGGCTTCTTCCTGGGCGTCAACGCCGGCAACTGGATCGTCTGGCAGGTGTCTTCCATTGTGGGCATCGTGGCGGGGTCGCTGATCCCGGCAGGATGGTCGCTGGAATTCGCGGCCGTGCTGGCGCTGATGTCCATTGTCGTGCCCATGGCCGTGGGCCGACCCGTGCTTGCGGCCATCGTGGCGGCCGCCATCGTCGGGTGGGTGGGTCAACCCCTGCCGTTGCGCCTGGGCTTGGTCGCGGCGGTGGTGGCCGGGGTCGTCGCCGGGATCGTGGTCGAGAAGGCACAGGCGCGGCGTGCCTTGCAAGAAGGAAGCGCCGCATGACGCCATCGACCTTTCCCTCCATGTCCGACAACCTGTATGTCTGGCTCGCGATACTTGCGCTGGGGCTGTGCACCCTTGTGACGCGCGCCAGCTTCATGCTGCTCGGCGACCGCGTCCCGCTGCCCGATGGCGTGCGCCGCGCCTTGCGTTATGCGCCCGCGGCGGCCCTGGTGGCGATCATCGTGCCGGAACTGCTGCCCTGGTCGCCGGTAACGGGGCCAACCTTCGACCTGCGTATCGTCGCCGCGGCGGCTGCCGTGGGCGTCATGGCCGTCTCGCGCAGCACGGTGGCCATGATCGCGGCGGGCATGGTGACGCTGTGGGTGCTGCGGGCCGTGACCGGCTGAGCCGCCCGCGCGCCGCACGCAAGATCACGTGGCGGCGCCAGCGGCTGCCCCTTGGCCGGCTCGCCTTGCTTACAGCTGCGGCGTTGCCGCCTGCCGCGGCCCCATGACCGTCTCCCACAGTTCGATCACCGCCGCCCGTTCCGGGGTCAGGCTATCCTGCGGCACCCGGGCCTTGTCCAGGCCCTGCAGCCGCAGCGCGTGCTGCTCGCGCCGCAGCGTGCGGTAGGCGTCTCCGGCGCGCATGGCCAGCGGTTGCGGCAGCAGGCCGGCTTCGGCCGCCAGCCGCAGCAGGGTGATGTTGCCCAGGTTTTCCAGCAGGCGCGGGTGGTCGGCCGCGTGGCGCAGCACCAGGTACTGCGTCACGAATTCGACGTCCACCATGCCGCCCGGATCGTGCTTCAGGTCGAACAGGGACGTGCGGTTCACATGCCCTTCGTTCATCTTCTTGCGCATGTCGATCACGTCGCGCGCCAGCTTGTCCGGATCGCGCGGCATCAGCATCACCTGCCGGCGGATTTCTTCAAAGCGAGCGCCCACATGCGGGTCGCCCACCGCAAAGCGCGCCCGGGTGATGGCCTGGTGTTCCCAGGGCCAGGCGTGTTCTTTCTGATAGCGCTCGAAGGCCTCGGTCGAAATCACCATCAGGCCGGCCTGGCCGTCGGGCCGCAACCGCAGGTCGACCTCATACAGGCGGCCCGACGCGGTCAAGGACCCCAGCCACGACAGAATGCGCTGCCCGAAGCGGGCATAGACCTCGCCGGCATCGTCGCGGCTGTCTTCGAACAGGAAGACCAGGTCCAGGTCCGACGCGTAACCCATTTCCTTGCCGCCATGCTTGCCATAGGCGATCACGGCGAAGCGGGCGGGCGACGCGCCGCCGTCGCGCGACACCTGCGGCCAGACGCGTTTCAGGGTTTCGCGCAGCAGCAGGTCGGCCAGCAGGGACAGGAAGTCGCCCAGGCGTTCCACCGTCAACTTGCCTTCCAGGTCCTGCGCCAGCAAGTGGAAGCCCCACTGGCGCTGCACGTCGCGCATGATGTTCATCTGCCGTTCGATGTCGGGCACGGGTGGCGTGCCTTCGATCACGCAGCGGTCCAGGTCGTCGCTCAGGGTCTGGGCGATCTGGTCGAAATTCGGCGGCGCCAGCAGGGTGCGCCAATCCAGCAGTTCGTCCAGCAGGATGGGGTGGCGGATCAGATACTGCGCTGCCCATTCGCTGGCCGCCATAATGCGCGCGACGCGGGCCAGCGTGTCCGGAAATTCCGTCAGCAGGGCCATGTAGGCGCTGCGCTGCGCGATATTCTCGATCAGATCGAACATGCGCAAGAACGCCGGGCCCGGCGCCTTGGTCAGCGCCGCGGCCTGGATCACCGCCGGAAGCAGGGCGGACAGCCGGCGGCGGCTGGCGTCCGACAAGGTGCGGATCCGGCTGCCATTGAGCATGGCCAGCCCGCGCGGCAGCAGTTCCGCTTCCAGCGCCGGCAGATGCTGGTGCAGATGCACGGCCAGCACGGTTTCGGGATCGGTGTCGGCAGCCGACGGATCGCACGCCAGCAAGGGTGCGCCGTCGTTGTCGGGCGAGGAGTTGACGGCGGTGTCGGCCCCGATGCCCTGCCGCCCGAACACATCCCGGAAGGTCTGTTCCACGAACTGCCGATGCCCCGCCAGTTCCGCCTCGAACGCGTCCAGCGCTTCGAAACCCAGCGCCTTGGCCAGGTCGGCGCGGCGGTCGGGTTCGTGGGGCAGCAGATGCGTCTGCTGGTCTTCGCGATATTGCAGTGCATGTTCCGTCCGGCGCAAAAAGCGGTAAGCCGCCTCCAGGCGCTCCGAATCGCCGGGCGATACCAGTCCGGTTTCGGTCTCGGCCTTCAGGGCCGCGAGCAGTCCGCGTGTCTGCAGAGACGGCTGGCGCCCGCCGCGCACCAGCTGCGACAGCTGCACGACAAATTCGATTTCGCGGATCCCGCCTTCGCCGAGCTTGATGTTGTCGGCCTGCGTGGTGTCTGCCCCCGATCCCTTGAACGCGCGCCGGTTCCAGTCCTCGCGGATCCGTTCGCGCAGGCCGCGCAGCGCCGCCAGCGCGTCAAAGTCGAAGTACTTGCGGTACACGAAGGGCCGCCGCAGGGCTTCCAGTTGCGCGGCCTGTGACGACACATCGCTGCCCTCGAACGCCGACACCTCGATCCGCCGCGCCTTCAGCCACGCATAGCGTTCCCATTCGCGGCCCTGCGATACCAGGTAGTTTTCAAATGCATCCAGACTCCAGGCCAGCGGGCCGGAATCGCCATCGGGACGCAGGCGCAGGTCGGTCCGGAACACGTGGCCGTCGGCGTCGATCTCGGAGATCACCGGCATCATGCGCCGCGTCAGGCGGCCATAGAACTCGTGGTGGGAGATGGGACGGCGGCCGTCGGTATCGCCTTCGTCGCCATACAGCATGACCAGGTCGATGTCGGACGACACATTCAATTCTTCGCCGCCCAGCTTGCCCATGCCGACGATCAACATTTCCTGCGGCAGGCCGCTGGCCGCCTCGCGCGGAATGCCGTGCACCTCGGCCAGTTCGGCAGCCACGCTGCGGTAGGCCTGCGCAATCGCAAGGTCCGCCAGCCGCGTCATTGCCGTGACCACCTCTTCCAGCGGCGCCAGGCCGCCCAGGTCGCGGACCATGATGGTGCAGAACACACGTTCCCGCAGTTGCCGCAGCACCGCCTTGCAATCGGCCACGGGCAGGGGGCCGGCCGGCGCCACGTTGCGGCGCGCGCACAATTCATCGAACCAGGTGGCCAGTGTCTCGCTGGTGACGGGGTGCCGCGCCCCGTCGGCCAGCCCGTCCACCCAGGCGGGCTGCGCGCTCACGCGCCGCCGCAAGTGGCCGGACCAGGCCAGGGCGGAAGCAAGAAGGGAAGAATCTGACATGGGCGGTCTCGTAATAAGCGTCGATGGTCTGGCGTGAACAGACGGTCGTGGCGGAAGTGACCGCTCAGTGTGGCCGATCCGCTGACACGTGCGTCTCTCGTTACGCTGTTTTTGATCTGTAGCAGCATAAGCCAGGTTCTACGCGGTAAGCTTCGGCTCAGCCTCCGATACGGGCTTGCCCGGATCGCCGCATCCTCCCCCTGTCCTTCCTACGTGCGTCTGTCTCCTCTGTATCGTCTCGTTGTTCGACCCGCCCTGTTGTTGCTGCTGGCCGGCTACTTCCTGTTCGCGTTCGCGGTGATCGCGCTCCGGTATGCCGTGTTGCCCGCGATCGACGACTACCGGCCGGCCCTGGAACGGATGGTCAGCAGGCAGGCGGGCGTGCCGATACGCATCGGCGCCATCGACGCGAACTGGATGGGGCTGCATCCCCGGCTGGTCCTGCGCGAGGTAGACGTGCTGGATGCCGAAGGCCGGGTTGCCCTGGCGCTGCCGCGCATCGCCACGCTGTTTTCCTGGCGCAGCCTGCTGGTGTTCGAGCCGCGCCTGCTCCAGTTGCAGATCGAATCGCCGCACATCGACGTTCGCCGGGATGCCGCCGGGCGCATCTGGGTTGCCGGTATCTCGTTCGATCCGCGCGAATCCGGGTCCCACGCCGCCAGCCGCTGGCTGCTGGCGCAAGGCGACGTGTCCATGCGGGGCGGCACGGTGCGCTGGCTGGACGACATGAATCAGGCGCCCGCCCTGGACTTCCATGACGTGGCCTTCCGGCTGCGCAACAACGGGCGCCGGCACCGCGCCGCGCTGCTGGCCACGCCGCCCCCGGCGCTGGCCTCGACCATCGACCTGCGGGCCGAGTTCTCGCACCGCCTGTTCGAGACCCGGCCCACGGACATGACGCGCTGGCGCGGCACCGTCTACGGCAAT
The DNA here is from genome assembly GCF_048632615.1 of Pigmentiphaga litoralis. Classification (GTDB taxonomy): domain Bacteria; phylum Pseudomonadota; class Gammaproteobacteria; order Burkholderiales; family Burkholderiaceae_B; genus Pigmentiphaga; species Pigmentiphaga litoralis_B. Next base: position 1,742,643 of record NZ_CP184479.1, on the reverse strand, counting down.
GCCGATTTCATCGACCTGCTGGAGTGGCGCGCGTGGCTGCCGTTGCCGGCCACGGTGCTGAATGGCTACGGGGCGCTGCGGGGGTGGGCCGATTTTCGCGACGGGCGTGTGCACCACGTGCTGGCCGACGTCGCCTTGCATGATCTGGACCTGCAACTGGCGGCCGGCCAACCCGCCTTGCCGCTGCGCGATATCGTCGCCCGCGTGGATGCCGGCAAGGATGCGTCGGGCCACCGCGTGACCCTGACCGATCCGCAGGTGCGGATCGGCGCGGGCGAAGTCATGACTCCCGGGACGGTGGCGGCGTCGTACACGGCCGACACCGATGCGGGCGAGGTGCGGGTGCCCATGCTGTCGTTGGGCGTGCTGCGGGACATAGCGCCGGGCCTGCCGCTGCCCGAGGCGACGCGCACGCGGATCGCGCAGGCGGAACCCGCCGGGCGGCTGGATGATGTCGTGCTGACATGGCAGGGAGACCCGTTGACCGCGCTGGCGGGCACTGCCACCGGTGGGGCTACGCCACCCGTGGCAGCGGCCTCGCCCCCAGCCGCAGTTGCGCCTGCACCCGCATCTGCACCTGCATCTGCATCTGGACCCGCAGCCGTACCCGCACCTGCACCTGCACCCCCACTCGCATCCGCACTCGCACCCGCACCCGCACCCGTCAGCTCCCCAGCTACCCCAGCTACCCCAGCGCTGCATTCCTTCCACCTGCAAACCCGCTTTTCCGGCCTGTCGCTGACAGCCGCCCCGGTGCCGACCGGCAAGGACGCGCATCACCCCCAGCGGCCGGGTGTTACCAACCTGAGCGGGACGCTGGATGCCGGGCCGCACACCGCGCGTATCGCCATCGACGCATCCAACCTGACCCTGACCCTGCCCGGCGTCTTTGCCGCGCCAACCGTGCCGGTGCAGCGCCTGGTGGGTGACATCGATGTGCAGCGGCCTGAACACGGCCCGCTGACGGTCACGATGTCCAAGGTCGAATTCGAACAGGCGCGCAATCACGGCCACGTGCAGGCGACCTGGACGGCGCGCGGCCGTACCCCGGCGGGCTCGCTGGACCTGACCGGGCAGCTGACCCGGGCCGATCCGCGGGACGTGCATCGCTTCATTCCGACGGTCGTTTCCGAAGACGTGCGTGTCTGGCTCAGGAACGCCCTGTTGGCCGGCACGGCGTCCGACGTCGACTTTCGCGTCAAGGGCGACCTGGCCGACTTCCCGTACGGCGAAGGCAAGGCTGGGGAATTTCACGTGGCGGGCGCATTCCAGGGCGTGTCACTGGAAGCGGCGGGCGCGGCCATGGGTCATACCGACATCTGGCCGAGGATCGACGACATTGCCGGCGACTTCGTGTTCGATCGCGTGTCCATGACCTTGCGCACCCGGGGCGGCAGGGTGCGGACCGCCCCCGATTCGGCGGTCATGCTGGGCCAGTCCGACGTCCGCATCGCCCATCTCGAAAAAGACGCATTGCTCGAGATCGACACCGAAGCACGCGGTACGGCCACCGACTTTCTGCGCTTCGTGCGCGAAACGCCCCTGTCCCGGATGGGCGGCAAGGTGCTAAGCGACGCGACGGCCACTGGCAATCTGGTGGTGCCGCTCAGTTTGCGGCTGCCGCTCAAGCACGCGGACTTTGCGAGGGTCGAAGGCGACATCCAGCTGGCGGGCAACACCTTCCGTTTCAACGCCGACAGCCCGCCCCTGAGCCGGCTGACCGGCACACTGCACTTTTCCAACGACGGCGTGTCCCCCAAGGACGTGACGGGCACCCTGCTCGAAGGTCCGGTCACGCTGTCGGGCGGACCGGGCGCCAACGGGGTGAATGAATTGGTCGCGAACGGCACGGTCCCGGCCCGCGCGTTGCAGACCGTGTGGCCCGCGCCGGGCATGGCGCGCCTGAGCGGGCAGACCGCCTACCGTGCCACCCTGCGTGTGGCTCCCGGCAGGCCGCCCGGCGCGGTGATCGAGTCCACCCTGCAGGGCCTGGGCATGGACCTGCCTGTGCCGCTACGCAAGGCGCCTGCCGACGCGTTGCCGCTGCGCGCCGAATGGGGTCCGCAGGAACAGGCCGGCGCCCAGGGTGACTGGCTGGCGGCCAGTATCGGTGGCAGCCTGGTGAACCTGCACATCGAACGGGATCTGGCTGCCGGAAGCGGCCAGTTGCGCGGTCTGCGCGGCGCGCTGGGCGTGAATCGCGCGGCCAGCCTGTCGGGACCCGGGTTCGGACTGGCGATCGATTTGCCTGTGCTGGACGTAGATCGCTGGCGCACGGTGATGGCGGAATTCGTGTCGCCCGCGCCCGCGCCGGCGCCGGCCGGGGCGGGAGGCGCCGCAAGTGGGGCGTCGTCGTTGGGGGCTGTCGCTGCCGCTTCCGCTTCAACTTCTGCGCCGGCTGCCGCCGACACGCCGGGCACCGACACCGCATCGACCCTGGCCGCTCCGGTCGCGGTCGTGGCCCCGCCTTCCTCGATGGCGCCCGCTACCGCGCGGCTGTTCAGCCTGAACCGCGTCAACCTCAAGACCGGGTCCCTGCAGCTGCATGGCCGGCATCTGGACAACGTCACCCTGTATGCCGCGCGCCAGGGGGCCACGCCGCCCCGCCTGCCGCCCACGGCCTTGCCCGCCGCTCAGCCTGCCGTGGTGGATAGTGGTGACTGGCGCGTCGACATCGACTCCGACCAGGTCGCGGGCCGGCTGTCGTGGAACGAAGGCCCGGATGGCACGGCCGGCAAGCTGACCGCGCGCCTGCGCCGCCTGGTGGTGCAAGACGAACCGGGGGCCGCCGACGGCAACGAGGTCGTCGCCGACCCCAAGCCGGTCGACGTGCCGGAGGTGGACCTGATTGCCGACCGGTTCGACCTGTACGGCAAGTCGCTGGGGCGGCTTGAAGTGCAGGCCCAGACGGTCGACCGCGGCCTGGAATGGCAGCTGCGCCACCTGACGGTCAAGAATCCCGATGCGACGCTGGAAGGCTCGGGTGTGTGGCGCGTGGAACCGGGCGACAACCGCACCACGCGCCGCCGCATGACCCTGGACGCGTCGCTGAATCTGGTCGACACCGGCAAATTCCTGGACCGGATGGGCCTGCCCGCGACCCTCGCGGGCGGGGCGGGCAAAGTCAATTCCAAGGTGTCATGGCTGGGCATGCCGTATTCGATCGACATGCCAACGCTCAGCGGCACCGTGGCGCTCGACATCGGCAAAGGCCAATTCCTGAAAGCCGACCCGGGCATCGCCAAGCTGCTGGGCGTGCTGTCCTTGCAGTCGCTGCCCCGCCGCGTCAGCCTGGACTTTCGCGACGTGTTCAGCGAAGGCTTCGCATTCGACAGCCTGCATGGCCACGCCGCCATCCGCAGCGGCGTCGCGCACACCGAAGACTTCCGCATGAACGGCATTTCGGCCACCGTCATGATGGCCGGCGACACCGACCTCGTGCACGAGACGCAAAAGCTGCGCGTGGTGGTGGTGCCCAAGCTGGATGCGGGCGGCGCGACCCTGCTGTACGGCCTGGTGAACCCCGTGGTCGGCCTGAGCATGTTCGTCGCCCAGCTGCTGCTGCGCGAGCCGCTGGGCGCGGCGTTCACGTATCAGTACGGCATCTCGGGCAGTTGGGCCGATCCCGTCATTGCACGGATTCCGAATGTCGTGCCGCGGCCGGGGCCGGTCGCCAATGAGCCCGTGGCCGCGCCTTGAGGATGGCCGCCGCGAGCAGGACATCTCTGTCCAGGTGCCGTACATGACCATCGCGGTTCTGCGTCACAATACGGTTTTCGACCGCCGGATAGCCGCCTGCCATGCCTGATTCCGCTGACGTTTCTCCGCTTACGCGCGTCGCCGCGCTGCAAATGGTGTCCACGCCCGACGTCCAGGAAAACCTGGATATGGCGTCCGAACTCATCGCCCAGGCAGTGGGGCGGGGGCCAAGCTCGTGGCGCTACCCGAATACTTCTGCTTCATGGGCCGGGCTGACCACGAAAAAGTGGCCATCCGCGAACCGGAAGGCAATGGACCGGTCCAGGACTTCCTGGCCGGCCAGGCAAAACAGCACGGCATCATCTTGGCGGGCGGCACTTTGCCGCTGGCGTGTCCGGATCCCGACCGCGTCTTTAATACTGCCTTCGTCTACGGGCCGGACGGCGCCGTGCTTGCGCGTTACGACAAGATCCACCTGTTCAGCTTCACCCGCGATGCCGAGTCCTACGACGAGTCCATCAGCATCCGCCCGGGCGGGCAGCCGGTCGCATTCCAGGCGCCGTTCGGCCGGGTCGGCATGTCCACCTGCTACGACCTGCGCTTTCCCGAGCTCTACCGGGCGCTGGGCGACACGGCCTTGATTTTGGTGCCGGCCGCCTTCACCTACACCACAGGCAAGGCCCATTGGGAATTGCTGCTGCGCGCCCGCGCGGTCGAAAACCAGTGTTATGTGCTGGCGCCGGCGCAGGGCGGCCGGCATCCCAATGGCCGCAGCACCTGGGGCCACGCCATGCTGGTCGATCCCTGGGGCACCGTGATCGACGTTCTGCCCGAAGGGCCCGGCGTGGTCTGTGGCAACATCGATCCCGCCCGCATTGCCGACGTCCGCAGTTCACTGCCCGCCTTGCGTCACCGTGTGATGTGACCGTCACGCATTCATCAGAGCTTCCTCAATGCATATCGTAGAACCCAATATCCAGGCCTTCGCGACCGCCAAGTCCTTGCTGCTCGACCCCTGGGGCCTGACCGAGGCCGACCTGTCGCGCGCGATCGGCGAGATCTTCACGCACAAGGTGGACTATGCCGACCTGTACTTCCAGTACACCCGCAGCGAAGGCTGGAGCCTGGAAGAAGGCATCGTCAAGACCGGCAGTTTTTCGATCGGCCAGGGCGTGGGTGTCCGCGCGCTAAGCGGCGAAAAAACCGCGTTTGCCTACTCCGATTCGCTCTCGCCCGAAGCCCTGATGTCGTCGTCCCGCGCGGTGCGCACCATCGCACGCCAGGGCGCGGGCAAGATCAAGGTGCCGAACCGTTACGCGCAAGGCGATTCGCGCTCGCTGTATTCGGCGCTGGATCCCATCGGCTCGTTGGAAGCGGCCGACAAGGTCGCGCTGCTCGAACGCTTCGAAAAATGGCGCGCGCCAAGGACCCTCGCATCGTGCAGGTCATGGCCAGCCTGGGCGCCGAATATGACGTGGTGCTGGTCGCGGGCAGCGATGGCCGTCTCGCGGCCGACGTCCGCCCCTGGTGCGCCTGTCGCTCACCGTGATCGCCGAGCAGAACGGCCGGCGTGAAATGGGACATGGCGGCGGCGGTGGCCGCACCGGCTTCGAATACTTTACCGACGACGTCCTGGCAGGCTATGTGGAACGCGCGGTGCACGAAGCCTTGGTCAACCTGGACGCCCGCCCGGCGCCGGCTGGCGAAATGACCGTGGTGCTCGGGTCGGGCTGGCCCGGCATCCTGCTGCACGAGGCCGTGGGCCATGGCCTGGAAGGCGACTTCAACCGCAAGGGATCCAGCGTGTTTTCGGGCCGTATCGGCGAACGTGTGGCCTCCAAGGGCGTGACCGTGGTCGACGACGGCACCTTGCCCGATCGCCGCGGCTCGCTCAACGTGGACGACGAAGGCAATGTCTCGCAGCGCAACGTGCTGATCGAAGATGGCATCCTGAAGGGCTACATGCAGGACTCGCTCAATGCACGGCTGATGAAGACGCCGGTGACCGGCAATGGCCGCCGCGAATCCTTTGCGCACCTGCCCATGCCGCGCATGACCAACACCTACATGATGAACGGCGATAAAGACCCCGAAGAGATCATCCGGTCGGTCAAGCGTGGCCTGTACGCCGTCAACTTCGGCGGCGGCCAGGTCGACATCACGAACGGCAAGTTCGTCTTCTCCACGTCCGAGGCCTACATGATCGAAGACGGCAAGATTTCGTACCCGGTCAAGGGCGCTACCCTGATTGGCAGCGGTCCGGAAGCCATGACCCAGGTCAGCATGATCGGCAACGACATGCGCCTGGACTCGGGGGTCGGGACTTGCGGCAAAGACGGTCAAAGCGTGCCGGTGGGCGTTGGGCAGCCTACATTGCGCATGGACGGGCTGACCGTGGGCGGCACGGCGTAAATACCGGTGCCTGGATAAGGGCCGGGTTACCTGGCCGGCGCGATCCTCGGCGCGTGGCCTGTAGCGCACGGTCTGCGGCGCGCGGTTTGTGGCGCGTACACAGCGCCGTGGGGCGCCAATACTCTCTGCATTCTCCTCCTCCGTCCGTATACCATCGACGGATGAAGCAAATGTCGCGCCCTGTTGCCATTTCCCTTGCCAGGGCGCTCATCCGCACCACAGCTGCGGGTACGCCTTGGGATATGATGGGACCGTTTACATACACTGTTGTTTGTAAACGGGTACCGGCTTGGCGCGTTCGTATGTACGCCCTAATCGGATCCCTTCCCCGACATATCCCCTGAAGTATCCCTCTGGGTCCGTCCTGACGGCGCCCGGGTCTGCGCGATGACCGAAACTGGCTTGCCCGATGCGTCTGATGGCGCTGCGTTGAAGGTATGTGAACACTGCGATGCGGTCTATCGCAGGGTTCCCCTTGCGCGCAAGGAAGTCGCGTATTGCGAACGGTGCGGCACCGAGCTTTATCACGATACCGAACGCCAGTATCAGCGGTTGCTGCCCATCGTCATTGCCTGCCTGATCGTCTTCTGTATTTGTAACGCCTTCCCCATCGTGGCGATGGAGATCCAGGGCATCCGTACCGAAACCACCGCCTGGGAAGCCGTTCTGGTGCTGCTGGACGAAGACATGTTTCTGGTGGCTATGCTGGTGTTCGCGACCACGATCTTCTTTCCGTTCGCCGAACTGGCCTTGCTGCTCTATGTGCTGGCCCCCTGGCGGCCGGCCATGTGCCGCCCGGCTTCGGGCTGGTCATCCGCGCCATCCGCATGGGGCGTCCGTGGGGCATGATCGAAGTCTTCATGCTGGGCATCGTTGCCGCGCTGGTCAAACTGTCGACCATGGCGACCATCGTGCCGGGCATCTCCTTATGGTCGTTCGCGCTGCTGACGCTGTTGCTGACGTCGGTGCTGAGCTACGACCCCGCCGAACTGTGGGACCGGGCGGATCGATGCCAGAACTGACCGTTCCGCACCCCGCCCCATTGCGTGACGATGGCCCGGGGCCGTCGTCGACCGGCTCCGCCACGCCAGGCGCGTCCATCATCACGTCCCACAGCACCGCCGTGGACGACCATGCGCCCGTGCGCACGGCGGCCGAGGCCGGGGTCGTGGAGTGTACGCATTGCGGCGCTGTGCATCCGGCTGCCGTGGCCGAAACGCCCTGCGGCCGTTGCGGCGCCCCCGTCCATGCCCGCAAAGTCGCCAGCATCGAACGCACCTGGGCGTTCCTGATCGCGGCGCTGATCCTGTACATCCCTGCCAACCTGCTTCCCATCATGACGACCGGGACGCTGCTCAGCTCGCAAACCAACACGATCATGAGCGGCGTCGTCTACCTGTGGCTGGACGGCTCCTATTTCGTGGCGGCCGTGGTGTTCATCGCCAGCATCGTCGTCCCTGTCTTCAAGCTCGCGGTGCTGACCATGCTGGTCATCACCGCGCAGCGTCGCTCGACCTGGCGTCCCTACGAACGCACGCGGCTGTATCGCATGGTCGAAGCCGTCGGCCGCTGGTCGATGGTCGACATTTTTGTAGTGGCGCTGCTGGCGTCGCTGGTGCGGCTCGATGCGCTGGCCATGGTGACGCCGGAGCCCGGCGCCCTGGCGTTCGGCGCGGTCGTGGTCCTTACCATGTTCGCATCGCTCAGCTTCGACCCACGCCTTATCTGGGACCCGGTGGATACGCATGACACAACAGACTGAACCGCAAACGACCCGGCCCGTGCCTGAGCCGGCGCGCCGACATCGCAGGGGCTGGCTGCCATCGCTGGTGTGGCTGATCCCGATCGTCGCCGCCGTGGCCGGCCTGTCGTTCATGTTCAACATCCTGTCCAAGCACGGGCCATCGGTCGATATCACCTTCCGCACGGCGGAAGGGCTGGAAGCCGGCAAGACCAAGGTCCGCTACAAGGACGTGGACATCGGACAGGTGCAATCGATCCGGCTGGTGCGCGACCGCACCCACGTCATCGTCAATGTCGAGTTGACCAAAGACGCGGACACCTTCGCCGTCGAAGGCTCGCGCTTCTGGGTCGTCAAGCCCCGGGTGGCGGCCAGCGGCGTGACCGGGCTCAACACGCTCCTGTCAGGCGCATACATTGGCGTGGACCCCGGCAAATCCGAAGAACGCGTTACCGACTTTACCGGGCTGGAAGTCCCGCCCATCGTGACGACCGACACCCCGGGCAAGCAGTTCGTGCTGCGCGCGACCGATCTCGGCTCGTTGGACCTCGGGTCTCCGGTGTACTACCGGCGCATCAACGTGGGCCAGGTCGTGGCGTATGACCTTGACCCCGATGGCACCGGCATCACGCTGCGTGTGTTCGTCAATGCGCCGTATGACAAATTCGTCACCGCGAACACCCGCTTCTGGCACGCCAGCGGCGTCAACGTGCAGCTCAATGCCGACGGCCTGAAGCTGCAGACCCAATCGCTTGCGACCGTGGTGCTGGGAGGCGTGTCCTTCCAGGCGTCGCCGTATCTGCCTGCCTCCGACCCGGCACCGAATGACGCCACGTTCGCCCTGTTCGGCGACCAGGACATGGCGCTCAAGCCCGAAGATGGCGCGCCCACCAGTGTCGTCATGTACTTCGAACAATCCGTGCGCGGCCTGTCGCCCGGCGCGCCGGTGGACTTCCGCGGTGTCGTGATCGGTCAGGTGCGATCGATCGGCATCGAATTCCGCCGCGACAAACGGGTCTTCGTGCTGCCGGTGGTGGTCGACCTGTACCCGCAGCGTCTGGGTCTGGGCAGCCGGTCCGCCAGCGGCACCACCGCCAACGACATGGATCAGAAACAGATCTACGACGGCCTGGTCAGGAACGGCATGCGGGCGCAATTGCGCAACGGCAACCTGCTGACCGGCCAGATGTACGTGGCCATCGACTTCTTCCCGGGTTCCAAGGCGCCCACGCTGAACCCGAACGGCAAGTCGACCCTGCCCGAGTTCCCGACCGTGCCGGGCACGTTCAACGAACTGCAGACGCGCATCGCCGAAATCGTCGACAAGATCGGCAAGTTCCCGTTCGACACCATGGGTCAGGACATCGCCGCGACCTTGGCCAGCCTGCGCACCACCATGGCCACCACCGAGCAACTGGTCAGCACCCTGAATGGCAAGGTCGCGCCGGAAATCACGGCCACCATGCAGGATGCCCGTGCGACCCTGCGCGCCGCCGAACAGACCTTCTCGTCCGACGCGCCGCTGCAGCAGGACGTGCGCCGCGCGATGCAGGAACTGATGCGCACGTCGAACTCGCTGCGTCAGCTGACCGATTATCTTGAACAGAATCCCCAGTCGCTGATCCGGGGCAAACCGAAGGACGAACGATGAGACCAATCGCTGCACCGCGCCGGACGATGATGGGCTTGGCTGTTACACGCGTGGAGGAAGACCATGGTGGCGCTTTGTGTCGCGGAACTTCGGCTGGCGGAACTTCGGCTGGTGGAGCTTCGGCTGGCGGAACTTCGGCTGGTGGAGCTTCGGCTGGCGGAGCTTTGGCTGGCGGAGCTTCGGCTGGTAGAGCTTCGGCTGGCGGAGCTTCGGCTGGCAGAGCTTCGGCTGGCGCGGCGTCGCGTGCCGGCGCGGTCGGTGGAAGCGCTGCGGGGGTTGCAAGCAGCCGCCTGTGGTCGAGCATGACGATCTGGGCGCTGGGCCTGGCGACTCTTGGCCTTGCCGCGTGCGCAGGTCCGTCTGCGCCGCGCATCTACACATTGCAGGATCCGTCCGCAATACAAGGCGGCGCGCAGATGGCGCCGGGGACCGACCGCATGGCATCGTCCACTGCCGCTGGCAACGCCGCCGCGGCCGGCACTGCGTCGACCGGTAATGCGTCCACCTCAGGCCCCACCCGCTTCATCGACGTTGCCCCTGTCATCATTCCCGAACGCCTGCGCCGCCGCCAGCTCGTGCTGCGCACCGACGCCACGCAACTGCGGGTGCTGGAAGAAGACCGTTGGTCGGCATCATTGGCTGACGAACTGCACGACGCAATTTCGTTCGGCCTGCAGTCGCAGCTGAACGCGGCCGACGTGTCGCAGACCGGCCTGGCCGGCAAGGCGCCGTCCTATCGCATCTCGATCGAATTCAACCAGCTCGACGCGCAGCAGGGCGGGGCGGTGCGGGCCAATGTGTCATGGCTGGTCAAGCAGGTGTCCGGGCCGAATGGCCGGGTGTGTCAGGCGCGGTTCGAAGCGCCCGCCGGCGCGCAGGTGGCCGACGTGATCGTGGCGCATCAACGCGTCGTGGGTCAGGTCGTCGACGCCGTAGCCGCCAGCCAGCGCGCGCTGGAAAGCGGCGGCGCGGCACCGTATTGCTCGGCCTCGGTGGGTTGACTTTTATCCCCGCAGCCGAAGCCGGGCTTGATTAGCCCGACTTCGATGTCTTCATTTCGCCAGTTCCAACGCAAACATGCCGCGCAGTGCGCGGCATGTTTCATGGTCTGGCCAAGCCGAGCCTAAAAGCTTTCGTCGGCACCCAGATACCGCCATTCACCAGTCGGCAGATCCCCCAGCGTCACCTTGCCGATCCGCACCCGCTTCAGTCCGATCACCCGCAGGCCGACGTTTTCGCACATGCGGCGGATCTGGCGCTTCTTGCCCTCGCGCAAGGTAAAGCTCAGCTGGTCCTCGTTCTGCCAATAGACCTTGGCTTCCTTCAGCGGCTTGCCGTCCATGGTCATACCGTGATTCAGCAACCGCAGGTCCGACTCCGGCAGGCGGCCGGGCTTGTGGTATTGCACGCGCACCAGGTATTCCTTATCGACCTCCGACGTTTCGCCGATCAGATGCTTGGCGATGCGGCCGTCTTGCGTCAGCACCAGCAGGCCAACGGAATCGATGTCCAGCCGGCCCGCGGGCACCAGGTTGCGCAGCTGATTGGGCTGGAACTGCGTGGGCGACCGATCCAGCTTCCAGCGCGTGCGCGAACTGATCAAGGACACGGCAGGGCGATACCCGTCTTCGGCCTGGCCACTCACAAACCCCACGGGCTTGTTGATCAGGATGGTGACGCGGCGCGCCTGCTCGTTGCTGGCCTGGCGTTCCACGGTGATCTTCTGTTCGGGCAGCACCTTGCTGCCCAGGGTCGAGACGACGACGCCATCCACGCGCACCCAGCCGCGTTCGATCCATGCATCGGCTTCGCGGCGGGAGCACAGGCCGAGTTCGGACATGCGTTTGGAAAGGCGTAGGGGTTCGGACATGCTGGTCGGATCAAGGAGGGGTAACGCGGCATTTTAGTCGCAATCAACGGGGCGTCACTCGTGGCATCGCGCGTGGCGTTACCCGTGGCATCACGCGTGGCATCAGTCGTGGCGTTGCCTGTGGCATCACTCGTGGCATCACGCGTGGCGTTAACCCGTGGCATCACGCGTGGCATCACTTGCGGCGTCACTCGTGGCGTCACCCGTGATATCCGCCCAGACCTCAAGCTCGTCGCTTCATGAACCATCCGGCCGCCGCACATAGCAGCAGGAACAGGATGCCGCTGATCCATACCGACCGTGTTGTCTGATAGGCCAGCACGGTCGGCACGCCAACAGCCACCGCCACCAGCCATCCAACCAGCTTGTTCTCGCGCCTGGCGGGTTGCTGGGATCGGGCGGTCGCTGCGTCCCTGTTGGCCGTGGCGCCACCGCGAGCCGCGGCTGAGGTCTCCGCAGCGTGACCCGCAGCCCGATCCGTGCTTTGATTCGCGCTCCGGCCCGCAGCCCGATGCATGCTTTGATCCGCGCTCCGGCCCGCAGCCCGATCCATGCTTTGATCCGCGCTCCAGCCCGAAGCCCGATCCGCGCTTCGCTTCACAGCCGCAACCAGCGCATCGTCAGCCGCCACTCGCGTCGACGCACGCGCCGACTGCGTGACCCTGGCCGGCTCAGCCACCTCCGCATCCACTGGCAGCACCACGTCCACGACCTCGGGTTCCGGCTCGGCCTGCGTAAAGTCGTGGCTATGGCCCGTCAGCAGATGCATCCGGTCGGGCCGCAGCATGGTGCGCGTATGGTTGATATCGGCAACGATCACGTTATCGGACGCGGCGTCCCCGGACCGCGTTAACGCTTCGAAGTCTTCCAGCGCTTTTTGCAGTTCGGGACCGAAGGCTTCCACGTCCGGCAAGCCGCTCGTCCGGCACAACACATACGGCCCGTAATGCAGACGCAGGTGCCGCGCAAAGTTGTCGACGATGGGCGCCACGTCGGTCCCGAACCGCGCCACCAGCAGCGGCGCGCGCTGCGCCAGCGTCGCCAGCGCGCGTTCCAGCGACGTCACCAGGTACGGATACTGGGTGTCGCCATAGTCCATCATGTCTTCGCGCGCGTCGCTGTCCAGGTCCTCGTCATCGATCAGTCGCGCCCAATGCAGGTCCATGGGCGTAAACAGCGCCATCCACAGAAGGGGATATGCGCATTGGCTTCCAGCTCGGGTCCGCCTTCCAGAAAGAACGCCTCCCACTCATGGCTGCTGCCATCGGGCATGCGGGGGTTGGACGTCGCGTTGAGAAAGACGGGATGGCTCATGGAGAGGTGACCTTGAATGAAGGAGTTCCTTATACGCCAATGTCGCGGTGTGTGCGTGTCCTGCCCGACACGCCGATTGCCGGTACACGAAGCCGTGGGCCGCACCTGACGGGCCGCAAGCCGGCCAGCCGCCAGCCCCGTCCACCCCCCGGTGGTACGATGCCCGCGTCCTTCACCCTCCGCGCGGGTGCACTGCCACCTGCCTTGCCCGTGTCCCTGCCTGCCGACTCAACCGCCCCTCGCCCCATCAGCGACTTCGCCGAAGCTGCCGCCATCGTCGCGCGTCTGGAATCCCTGACCACCCGTCACGACGTCCTGGCCCTGGGCGAACACGTCGCCTGGCGCAGCCTGGGCACCGGCACGCCACTGGTTCTGATCCACGGCGGGCACGGCAGCTGGCTGCACTGGGTACGCAACATCGAAGCGCTCGCCCGACAGCACACTGTCTATGTTCCGGACCTGCCCGGCTATGGCGCTTCCGGCCCGCTGGCAACATCGCCCGATGACCTGGATCATCTGGTGCGCGTGACGATCGCCAGCCTGGACCAGCTGATTGGCGGCACGACACCCATTCATCTTGCCGGGTTTTCGTTCGGCGGCCTGGTCGCGTCGCACATCGCAGCCAAACGCGGCCACGTGCGCAAGCTGGCCTTGCTGGGTTCCGCGGGCCACGGCACGCCGCGCCGGCAGACCCTGGCGATGGTGAACTGGCGCCGGTCGACCGATGAAGCCGCGATGCTGGAGGACCTGCGCCACAACCTTCGGGCGTTGATGCTTCACGATCCGGCGCAGATCGATGCCCTGGCGTTGACCGTCCATCGCGATGCCTGTGTGCAGACCCATTTCCGGTCGAAGAACCTGTCGCAGTCGGGATCGGTTGCTGCCGTGCTGGCGCCACTGACGGTGCCGATGCGCTTCGTGTGGGGTGAGTTCGATGCGACGGCGCAGGCGGATCTGGCGGGGCCGGTCTTGCAGGACGGGCACCCGGAACGGGCCTGGGAAGCCTTGCCCGGAGCAGGACACTGGCTGATGTTCGAACGCCCCGACGCGGTCAATTCCCTGATGCTTGCGTGGTTTGCGGATTGACCCATGCGCGAAAAAACCACAGGATCCCCGGTTGCTCGGCCGCAAAGGGCCTGCTAGTATGAATCCCATGAACGCCGCTTCCCGCCATTTTTATTTTTACTTTTTGGATTTCCAATGCCGCTGGCGGAGGAAAGGAAGCGTCGTACGTAACGAATTCCTGCCCCAAAAAAGCCGCCAGCTACCCTGGCGGCTTTTTTATGCGCCGCGCGGGTAGACCCCACCAGCGTGGACTGGCGACCGGACCGGGCACCCGACTACCCCCTTCATAACAAGATCCGCAGCCCCTTCAGGAGAACACCCGTGTCGCACAATACCGATGACTTGCGCATTCGTGAAGTCAAGGAACTCGCTCCCCCTCGCACCTGATGCGCGAGTTGCCGTGCAGCACCGACGTCGCCACTACGGTGTACAACGCCCGCCAGGCCTCGCACCGCATCCTGCACGGCATGGACGACCGCCTCATCGTCGTCATCGGTCCCTGCTCGATCCATGACACGCAAGCGGCGCTCGACTACGCTCGGCGTCTGAAGGTCCAGCGCGACCTATACCAGGGCGAGCTCGAAATCATCATGCGGGTGTATTTCGAAAAGCCGCGCACCACGGTGGGCTGGAAGGGATTGATCAACGACCCGGATCTGGACGGCAGCTTCGCCATCAACCGTGGCCTGCGCACGGCGCGCCAGGTGCTGCTGGAAATCAATGAGCTGGGACTGTCGGCCGGCTGCGAATACCTGGACATGATCACGCCGCAATACATTGCCGACCTGGTGGCGTGGGGCGCCATTGGCGCACGCACCACGGAAAGCCAGGTGCATCGCGAGCTGGCGTCCGGCCTGTCGTGTCCGGTGGGGTTCAAGAACGGTACCGATGGCAACGTCAAGATCGCGGTCGATGCGATCAAGGCCGCGTCGCAGCCGCATCATTTCCTGTCGGTCACCAAGGGCGGCGTGTCGGCCATCGTGTCGACCAACGGCAATGAAGACTGCCACCTGATCCTGCGCGGCGGCAAGGCGCCGAACTTCGACGCCGCCAGCATCGAAGCCGCGTCCATGGACATGGCCAAGGCCGGCCTGGCGCCGCGCATCATGATCGATGCCAGCCATGCCAACAGCAGCAAGAAACCGGAAAACCAACCGCAGGTGATCGACGACGTCGCGCGCCAGATGGAAGCCGGCGACACGCGCATCGTGGGCGTGATGGTGGAAAGCCACCTGGTGGCAGGCCGTCAGGATCTGATTCCGGGGCAGCCGCTGGTGTATGGCCAAAGCATTACCGACGGCTGCATCGATTGGGACAGCTCGGTGCAGGTGCTGCAGCGCCTGTCGCAGGCGGTCAAGGCGCGTCGGCTGGCGGTGGGCCAGGCCGGCAAGTAAGGCGGCGCACCGTATGAAGGACGGTCAGGCGGGTGGCGCCTGGACCGTCACCTGATCAAACAGGCAGGACGTCAATCCTGATCGGCAGCCGTGGCGCGCGCGTTGCGTTCCGATCGCCACAACACATCATTGCCCCCGTTCACCCGATTCAGGGTGCGGGCCAGCACGAACATCAGGTCCGACAAGCGGTTCAGATAATGGCGCAGCGTGTCGTTGATGGGCTCATTGGCTTCCAACGACACCACGCTGCGTTCGGCGCGCCGGCACACGGTGCGGGCCACGTGGGCCAGCGCCGCGGCGCGTGAGCCACCGGGAAGAATGAATTCGCGCAGCGCAGGCAGCGGTGCGTTGTAGCGCGCCAGCCATTCATCCAGCCGCAGCACCTGTTCGGGCTTGAGCAGCGTGAACCCGGGAATGCTCAGCTCGCCGCCCAGGTCGAACAGGTCGTGCTGGATGTCGAACAGGTCGCGCGCCACGTCGTTAGGCAGGTCTTCCGTCAACAGCAGGCCGATCGTGCTGTTGAGCTCGTCCACATCCCCCATAGCCTGGACGCGCAGGGCGTCTTTGGCGGTACGCGTTCCGTCGCCCAGCCCGGTCGTGCCGTCATCCCCCGTGCGCGTGGCGATGGCGGAGAGTCGGTTACCCATGCAGTACTCCAATGAATCAGATGGCGCGTAGCACGCGCAATCAGGGATTTTGGCACTCTTTGTCCACCAAGCGGTTACGGGTTGTTGGCGACCCGCATCCTGTCACGTTTTGTGGCGCACGCGCCCTGAATCCTGCGGGTTTATCCGCTGTGCGTACCGGGGCGCGCAAGCTATCTTCAAGGGGTCATGGAGATTGCGGATGAACGCCCCTTTGGACGTTGGGCATAACCTGGGTATTGCAGCCCGTCAGGCTGAAGTCGTGGAAGCATTGCGCCGGGTCGTTCCCCCGCATTGCGTGCTCTACCGCGAAGAGCAGACACGCCCCTACGAATGTGATGGCCTGGCGCTGTTCCGTCAGTTGCCGATGGTGGTCGTGCTGCCCGAAACCGAAGCGCAAGTGCAAGACGTCTTGCGTCTGTGCAAGCGGCTGGCGGTGCCGGTCGTGGCGCGCGGTGCGGGCACGGGGCTGTCGGGCGGGTCCATGCCGCATGCCGAAGGCGTTCTGCTGGGCCTGGCCAAGTTCAACCGCATCAAACGGATCGACCCCACGGCACGGCTGGCCGTGGTCGAACCCGGCGTGCGCAACATTGCGATTTCAGAAGCGGCCGCTCCCTACAAGCTGTACTACGCACCCGATCCATCGAGCCAGATCGCCTGCACCATTGGTGGCAACGTGGCCGAAAATTCGGGCGGCGTGCATTGCCTCAAGTATGGCCTGACGGTGCATAACGTGATGGCCGTCCGCGTCGTGACGATCGATGGCGATGTGGTCGAGTTCGGGTCCGAAGCGCTCGATGCGCCCGGCCTGGACCTGCTGTCGGTCTTCATCGGATCGGAAGGCATGCTCGGCGTCGTCACCGAAGTAACCGTCAAGCTCGTGCCCAAGCCGGCCCTGGCGCAGGTGATCATGGCCAGCTTTCCAACGGTCGAAGCCGCCGGTGATGCCGTCGCCAATATCATCGCGGCCGGCATCATACCGGCAGGCTTGGAAATGATGGACAAGCGCGCGACCGGCATGGTGGAACCTTTCGTGCAGGCCGGGTACGACCTGGACGCGGCCAGCATCCTGCTGTGCGAATCCGATGGCACGCCCGAAGAAGTCGCGCACGAAATCGCCCACATGATTGCGGTATTCGAAGGCAGTGGCGCCACCCGCATCCAGGTGTCCCGCAACGAGACGGAGCGGCTGCGGTTCTGGGCCGGGCGCAAGAATGCCTTTCCGGCAGCGGGCCGCATCTCGCCCGACTACTACTGCATGGACGGCACCATTCCGCGGCGCCACCTGAGCCGCGTGCTGTCGGCGATCGAAGCAATGGAAGAAAAATATGCCCTGCGCTGCGCCAACGTGTTTCATGCGGGCGACGGCAACCTGCACCCATTGATCCTGTTCGATGCCAATGATCCGGAAGAGGTCCAGCGCGCCGAGCAGTTCGGCGCCGAGATTCTGGAGCTGTGCGTGGAAGTGGGCGGCACGGTCACCGGCGAACACGGCGTCGGCATGGAAAAGATCAACCAGATGTGCGTCCAGTTCGCGCGTGAAGAACTCGATGTCTTCTTTTCGGTCAAGCACGCCTTCGACGCCAGCGGGCTGCTCAACCCGGGCAAGGCCATTCCCACCCTGGCGCGCTGCAACGAGTACGGCCGCAGTCATACCCATTCGGCAAACGTCCGGTTTCCCGAGATACCGCGTTTCTGACATCTTTCGTCCTCTGCAGCGTGCCAGGGCGGCGCGCTGCTTTCTTTTTGGCCACGCGTTGTTATGGATGTCCTGTTATCCGATGTGCGTGCAAGGGTGATCCTTGCGAATGCGGCAAGCAAGCCGCTGACGATCCGCGGGGGCGGCACGAAGTCCTTCTATGGCAATCCGCCGCCCAAAGGCGCCAGCGTGCTGGACATGTCGAGCTATGCCGGAATCATCAGCTACGAGCCGACCGAACTGGTCGTGACGGCGCGCGCGGGAACACGGCTTGCCGATCTCGAAGCCGAACTGGCCAGCCGTCACCAGATGCTGGCGTTCGAGCCGCCGCACTTCGCGGCGGGCGCAACGATTGGCGGTTGTATTGCGGCAGCCCTGGCCGGTCCGCGGCGAGCCACGGCGGGCGGCGTACGGGATTACGTGCTGGGCGTGAGGATGATGGATGCACAGGGCAGGGTGCTGCGATTCGGTGGCGAGGTCATCAAGAACGTGGCGGGCTACGACGTGTCGCGCCTGCTGACCGGGTCGTTGGGCACATTGGGCATCCTGCTCGACGTGTCCTTGAAGGTGCTGCCGCGCCCCGCGGTCGAGACCACCCTGTGCCTGCCAATGACGGAGTCCCAGGCGCTGCACGCCATGAACCAGTGGGCCGGGCAGCCCTTGCCCATCAGCGGCACGGCGTGGGTGGGAGAGGGCACTGAAGGCGGCTTGCTGAGCGTGCGGCTGTCGGGCTCGACCGCGGCGGTGGCGGCGGCGCGGGCCCGGATCGGCGGCGATGTGATGGACGATGGCGACGTCTTCTGGCGCGCCTTGCGGGACCATCGTCACCCCTTCCTGACGGCGTGTCCGTTGTGGCGCGTGTCGGTGCCGTCGGCCACCCCGCCGTTGAATCTCGGGCCGACCCTGATCGAGTGGGGCGGCGCCCAGCGGTGGCTGACTGGCCCGCACCTGGCCCGGCCGATGCGCGCCCAGGCGCGTGATCTGGGCGGGCACGTGACGCTGTTTCGCGCGGCGTCGGAAGCGCAAGCGCATGAAGTGGGCGTGTTCCAGCCGCTGACGGCGGGCTTGGCGGCGATCCACCATCGCCTGAAAAACGAATTCGATCCTTCGGGGGTGTTCAACCCCGGGCGGATGTATCCCGGCTTGTGAGCCGAAGGCGTATCGACTGTCATGCAGACCCAGCTTGCCGAATCCCTGAAAGACACCGCCGACGGCCAGGAAGCCGACGCGATCCTGCGCAAGTGCGTCCATTGCGGCTTCTGCACGGCCACGTGTCCCACCTATCAGGTCACAGGCAATGAACTGGACAGTCCGCGCGGGCGCATCTACCTGATCAAGCAGATGCTGGAAGGCGAGCCCGTCACCGCCGAAACGCAGGGCCACCTCGACAGTTGCCTGACCTGCCGCAATTGTGAATCCACCTGTCCGTCGGGCGTGCAGTATGGCCATCTGGTCGACATCGGGCGCAAGATCGTCAACGAGCGGGTTCCGCGGTCCCGAACCGACCGCTTCAAGCGCACGGTGTTGAAAGAAGTGATCGGGTCGGCGGCATTCAACCTGGCCATGCAGGCCGGGCAGGCGCTGCGCCCCATGCTGCCCGACGTGCTGGCGGCCAAGGTGCCGACACGGCGCCCGGCCGGCAACGTACGCGTGCCCGCACACGCCCGCAATGTGCTCATTCTTGCCGGATGCGTGCAACCGGCCATGATCCCGGCCATCGATGCCGCAACCATCCGGGTGCTCGATGCCATTGGGGTGGGCGTGCGCGTGGCGGCGGGATCCGGCTGTTGCGGCGCGGTGCGGTTCCACCTGGATGACCAGGACGGCGCCAAGATGCAGATGCGCGCGAATATCGATGCCTGGTGGCCCGATATCGAAGCCGGCGCCATCGACGCCATTGTCATGAACGCCTCGGGCTGCGGGGCCATGGTGCGCGAGTATGCCCATCATCTGCGCCATGATCCGGTGTATTCCGGCAAGGCCATTCGCGTGTCCGACATGGTTCGCGACATTGCCGAGATCGTCGCGCCCCATGCCGAAGCGCTGCGGCCGCGCGTGATCGGCGGCCTGCCGGCCGGCTCGACCGGCCGCGTGGCTTTCCATCCGCCCTGCACCCTGCAGCACTGGCAGCGCCTGCGGCCCGTGACCGAGCAACTGCTGGCCGACCTGGGCCTGACCCTGCAGCCGTTTACCGACAGCCATCTGTGCTGCGGATCGGCCGGCACGTATTCGGTGTTGCAACCGGCCATGGCGGGCGAACTGCGGCGCCGGAAACTCGACGCCATCGAAGTTGGCAACCCCGAGATGATCCTGTCGTCCAACATCGGGTGCCTGACCCACCTGCAGGGCGGAACCAAGATCCCCGTGCGGCACTGGGTGGAACTGGTGGACGCGGCGCTGGCCGCAGCCTAGGCGCCAACGCGCCCCAACATCCCGGGCGCATTTCCTGCTGAGCCAGCATCATGCGTGAGTCCACCTTGGCGTATCAGCTTGTTTTCAAGCCATCCAGACCCACGTAGACCAAGCGCCAAAGCAACGCCAAAGCGCATGTTTTCAACAAGAGCACAGCGGATCTGGCTTTGCCAGTCCGCCAGTGCTGCCCCTGGGGGAGGCGCGAAGCGCCCCAGGGGAGAGCCTATGGACCTTGTCATCGCGACGCCGCAGGGCCTGTACTGCCCGCCTGGCGATTTTTATATCGACCCGTGGCGGTCGGTCGACCGTGCCGTGATCACCCACGCCCATGCCGACCATGCGCGGCGGGGGCATCGCCACTACCTGGCAGCGGCGCCCGGTGAAGGCGTGCTGCGATCGCGCATGGGCGAGATATCGCTGGATGCCGTGCCCTATGGCGAGAAGGTGGTTCATAACGGCGTCACGATCTCCCTGCATCCCGCCGGCCACGTGCTGGGATCATCGCAGGTGCGCATCGAATATCGCGGTGAAATCTGGGTCGCGTCGGGCGACTACAAGATCGGCACCGACCCCACCTGCCTGCCCTTCGAGCCCGTGCGCTGCCACACGTTCATCACCGAATCGACCTTTGGCCTGCCTATCTACCGCTGGCAGAGCGACAACGACCTGTTTGCCGAGATCAATGCCTGGTGGCGCGAGAACGCCGACGCCGGGCGCGCGTCGGTGGTCTACGCGTATGCGTTCGGCAAGGCGCAGCGGGTGCTGGCCGGCGTGGATCCGTCGATCGGCACCATCGTCATTCATGGGGCCGTCGATCCGCTCAACACGGCCTATCGCGCCGCCGGCGTGCCTTTGCCCCCGGCGTTCAAAGTCACGGACATCGAAGACAAGGCCTTGCTGCGGCGCTGCCTGGTTGTGGCCCCGCCGTCGGCGCAGGGCACGCCGTGGTTGCGGCGTTTCGGAGAATATTCCGATGGCTTTGCCAGCGGCTGGATGCAGGTGCGCGGCGCGCAACGCCGGCGTGGCGTGGATCGCGGCTTTGTCATGTCCGACCACGCGGACTGGCCCGGCCTGCAATACGCGATCAAGGAAAGCGGCGCCGAAACGGTGTACGTCACGCACGGCAGCGTTGGCCCGATGGTGCGGTGGCTGACCGAACAAGGGTATGAGGCCCTGTCGTTCACGACCGAATATGGGGACGAGGAAGACGATTCGCAGGCGGGTGGCGAGCCGGGGGCGGCCGAGCCGGCAGGCGGCAAGGCGACGGATACGGCGGCGGACGTGGATGCGGCTGGCGCTGCTGCGGCAGGCGCTGATGCGGAAGGCGATGGGGCTGCCGGTGGTGCGGCTGCTAGTGGTGCGGCTGCCGGTGGTGCGGCTGCCGGTAGCGCCGCCGATGCCGCAAGCGCCAAGGCAGCGCCCGGCGTGCAAGCCGGCACGCAGCCCGAGCTTGCCCTGAACGCGCCGTCTGACGTGCTGGAAGCCGTAACGGAATTGAAGGCGCCGGTGGCCAAGGGCACGCCGGACCCATCGGCTGACTCCAGCGACGCAATTGACCCAGGTCATGGCGCCGCGTCGTCCGATGCCACGGAAGACGGCCAGCCTGCGTCCGATCGTGCCGCCGCCGCGCAAGGTTTGGGCACCTCGTCATGAAGGCGTTCGTCGACCTCTACACCGCGCTCGACAGCACCACGTCGAGCAAGAACAAGCTCAAGGCGCTGACCGACTATTTCAGCGCCGTCCCGCCCGAGGATGGCGCGTGGGCCGTGTACTTCCTCGCGGGCGGGAAGCCCCGGCAGATCATCCCGGTCAAATTCCTGCGCGAATTCGCGCGTGAGGCGGCCGGCATCCCGGAATGGTTGTTTGACGAGAGCTACCACGCCGTCGGCGACCTGGCCGAGACCATTGCGCTACTGCTGCCCGAGTCCGTGCATGGCGAAGACCGTGGCCTGGCGCAGTGGATGGCCGAAGCCCTGCTGCCGCTGCGCGGCATGGCGCCGGATATGGCGCGGCCCTTGCTGCTCGACATGTGGTCGCGGCTCGACGCGCGTGGCCGGCTGGTCGGCACCAAGCTCATTACGGGCAGCTTTCGGGTGGGCGTGTCCAAACTGCTTGTCACCCGCGCCCTGGCCGAGGTGAGCGGGGTGGATGCCAAGCGCATTGCGCAGCGGCTGGTCGGCTACACCGATCTATCGGCGCGGCCAAACGCCGACATGTTCCGCGCCCTGATCGCCGAAGAAACCGGCGACGAATCGTTGCGGCAGCAAAGCGGCCATCCGTATCCCTTTTTTCTGGCGCACCCCTTGCAAGCCGACGTGGCGACCTTCCCGACCGTGCTGGGCCCGCCCGCAAATTGGCAGATCGAATGGAAGTGGGACGGCATTCGCGGCCAGCTTGTGAAGCGGGCAGGGCAGACGTGGATCTGGTCGCGGGGCGAAGACCTCGTGACCGACCGCTTTCCGGAACTGGTGTCCATTGGCGACTTCCTGCCCGATGGCACCGTGATCGATGGCGAAATCGTTGTCTGGCAGGACGGCAAGGTGCAGCCCTTCGCCATCCTGCAGCAACGCATCGGCCGCAAGACGCTCGGCCCCAAAATCCTGCGCGACGCGCCGGTTGCCCTGCTGGCCTACGACGTCTTGGAATGGAACGGTGTCGACTGGCGCTCCCAGCCGCAGCACGCGCGCCGCGCGCAACTCGATCGCATCGTCGAAGCGCATCCGCATCCGGCCTTGCACGCCAGCCCATTGCTCAATGGCGCGGAATGGTCCGACCTGGCCAAAATACGCGAACAATCGCGCGACCTGGGCGTGGAAGGCATGATGCTCAAGGCCCGCGACGCCCACTATGGCGTGGGCCGCACCAAGGACGTGGGCGTATGGTGGAAGTGGAAGATCGACCCGTTCACGATCGATGCGGTGCTGATCTACGGACAACGCGGCCACGGCCGCCGCGCCAGCCTGTATTCCGACTACACGTTTGCCGTGTGGGATGGCGACCCGGGCGACCCCGACCGCAAGCTCGTGCCGTTTGCCAAAGCGTACTCGGGACTGACCGACGAAGAAATCGGCAAGGTCGACAACATCATCCGCAAAACGACAATCGAAAGCTTTGGGCCCGTGCGCAGCGTCAAGCCGACCATGGTCTTCGAACTTGGCTTTGAAGGCATTGCGCGCAGCACGCGGCACAAGAGCGGGATCGCCGTACGCTTTCCACGCATGCTGCGCTGGCGTACCGACAAGCCGGTGGAAGAAGCGGACACGCTGACCACGCTATCCGCGCTGCTGCCGTCATGACGACAAAGACGGCGGCGGGCAAACCGGCCAAGGACGGTGCAACGGCCGCGACACGAAGGCCATCGAGTCGGAAGACCGCGGGGGCAGCGACGCTTGCCGCTGCGTCCGACATCTCGTCCGTCCCTGTGCAAGGCGGCGCCGCGCCGTCGGCAGCGCCTCGTCCCCGCGCGCGCCGCCGTGCCGTGCCCAAGCTGCTTGCGCCCTGGATGGCAGCACGTGGCTGGTCGCCCTTCCGTTTCCAGCAGGATGCGTGGGACGCGATCATAGGCGGCAAGTCCGGCCTGCTGCATGCCACGACCGGTGCCGGCAAGACCTATGCGATCTGGCTTGGGGCCTTGCTGGCATTTGGTGCAAGGGCGGTGCATCCGCCGATGCTCGATGCGACGGGTGAAGCCGTTGCGGATGCCGCAGCTGATCAGGGGAACGGTGCCGTGATCGATGCCGACGGGTCGTCCCCGGACGCATCCGCCCCCCGCAAGCCGCCGCGCGCCACGCATTTCGATGCCGTGGCCGGCATGGACGATGACGAGGTGGAGAACGAGGATGCTGCCGCCAGCGGCAATGGCGGCCGCCGTCACGTCGATCACGATCCTGCCGATGAGGACGGTGATGAGGCGCCTGAAGGCCATGGCCGTTGCGCCTCGCCGTCGCTATCGGGCGGTCTGCCCGAACCGCGGCGCGTGCCGCGCGACCGCCGGCGCGGCTCGCAAGCCACACGCCGCCGCGCGCTGGACGCCGCGCTCGGGCTGAGCGCCCCCAACCCGGCGTTCGAGCGCGGGACGCTGGAGTCGCAAGGCAGTGGGGGACGGCCGGCCACCGCACCAGGCTCGCCTACCGCATCAGGACCGGCTACTTCATCAAGCTCGGCTACTGCGCAAGGCACGCCCGCCGTATCCGGCCCTGGCAGCTATGCCGCCTGGGCGCAGGCCAAAGCGGAAAAGGCGGCGGCGGAAGCTGCCGCGCGCGCTGCCGCAGAGGCCGCAGGGAAAGCGCCCGGCAAGGCAGGCATCCCGGCAGGCAGCCAATCAGGAAGTTCGGCAGGCAGCCGAGCAGGCAGTCCGGCAGGCAGCCAATCAGGAAGTCCGGCGGGCGGCCGAGCAGGAAGTTCGGCCGGCAGCAAAGCAGGCACTCAGGCAGGCAGCCAAGCAGACGGTCACGCAGACAGCAGAGCCGCCGCGAAGAGCAAGAACCCCGCCGCCGACCCCAGGTCTGCGTCAGATAACGCTGCCCTCATTCCGACCCGCGAACCGCGCTCGATCGACGACCTCGAAACCCAGGCCGCCGTAAACCCCGGCGCCATCATGCGGGCCGCGTCCTCTGCCATGCGGCGGGCGATCGCGGCCAGCCGCGCTGCCCATGCGGCCGCGTCGGCGCCATCCACCTCAGTCGCCGCGCCGCCACCGCCCGCTCGTCTTCGCAGCCGCGCCTTTCCTCCGCCACCGCTCACGGTGGTCTGGCTGACGCCCATGCGCGCGCTGGCAGCCGACACCTACAAGGCGCTCAACACGCCCGTCGACGCCTTGGGCCTGGACTGGACCGTCGGGCAGCGCACCGGCGACACCGGCAGCAGCGACCGCGCCGCCCAGGCCCGCCGCCTGCCCACCGCGCTCATCACCACGCCGGAAAGCCTGTCGCTCATGCTCGCGCGCAACGACGCGGAAGCCACGCTTTCCACGATACGCATGGTCGTCGTCGACGAATGGCACGAACTGCTTGGCAACAAACGCGGCGTGCAAGTCCAGCTCGCGCTGGCCCGCCTGCGGCGGTGGAACCCGCAGTTGCAGGTCTGGGGCCTGTCCGCGACGCTGGGCAATCTCGACGAGGCGATGCAGACATTGCTGGGCGCAAACGGGAGCGGCAACGCCAATGCGGCCCGCAACGCCGTCAACGACGTTGACAGCTCCGGCAGCCGTGGCACTGGCAATAGCAGCACGGACACCCGCAGCACCAGCACCGCAGCCTCAACACACACCGCCATCATCCAACCCGATCCGCGCGGCGTACTGGTCCGCGGTCAGGAACCCAAGACCCTGCTCATCGACACCTTGCTCCCCGACGAGGTCGAACGCTTCGCCTGGGCCGGGCACCTCGGCCTGCGCATGCTGCCCAAGGTCATCGGGGAAATCGCCTCATCGTCCAACACCCTCGTCTTCACCAACACCCGCTCCCAAGCCGAGCTTTGGTATCAGGCCCTGCTCGACGCCAAGCCCGAATGGGCAGGCGAAATCGCCTTGCACCATGGGTCCCTCGACAAAGCAGTGCGCGACTGGGTGGAAGAGGGCCTCAAGACCGGCAGTCTGCGTGCGGTGGTATGCACTTCCAGCCTGGACCTGGGCGTCGACTTCCTGCCGGTGGACCGGGTACTGCAAATCGGATCCGCGAAGGGCGTGGCGCGCCTGCTGCAACGTGCCGGCCGTTCGGGGCATGCGCCGGGCCGGCCTTCGCGGGTCACGCTGGTCCCGACGCACAGCATTGAAGTGATCGAAGGCGCCGCCGCGCGCGAAGCCGTGCGCGAAGGGCATGTCGAAGCGCGCACCGCCCCTGATCAACCGCTCGACGTGCTGGTCCAGCACCTGGTCACCGTCGCCCTCGGCGGCGGCTTCACGCCCGACCGCCTGTACGACGAAGTGCGTACCGCGTGGTCCTATCGGTCCTTGTCGCGCGAATCCTGGCAGTGGTGCCTGGACTTCGTCCGACAGGGCGGCGAGTCCCTGGCCGCCTATCCCGACTACCGCCGCGTGGTGCCCGACGCCGAAGGCGTGTGGCGCGTGCCGGATGCCCGATTGGCGCGCCGGCACCGCATGAGCGTCGGCACCATCGTCAGCGACGCCAGCATGCAGGTGCGGTACTGGACCGGCAAGGGCGGCGGCGGACGGCTGGGCACCATCGAAGAAAGCTTCATTGCCCGGCTGAAACCCGGCGAAGGTTTCCTGTTCGCGGGCAAGGTGCTGGAACTGGTGCGTGTGCACGAAATGACCGCGTTCGTGAAGCGAGCGTCGGCCCGCAAGCCTGCCGTGCCGCGCTGGAATGGCGGCAAGATGCCCATGTCGTCGACATTGGCGGATGCGGTCGTCGACCAGCTTGAAGCCGCGTCCAAAGGCCATTACGACAGTCCCGAGTTGCGCCTGGCCAAGCCGCTGCTCGACATCCAGCAGCGATGGTCGGCACTGCCGACGGCGCACAGCCTGCTTGCGGAAACGCTCAAGTCGCGCGAAGGCTGGCACCTGTTCCTGTACCCGTTCGCGGGCCGCCATGTGCACCTGGGCATCGCCAGCCTGCTGGCCTGGCGCGCGGCGCAATTGCAGCCCGCGACCTTCTCCATGGCGGTGAACGATTACGGTCTGGAGCTGCTGTCGTCCACGCCGGTGGATTGGGTCAATGCCCTGCCGCGCATTCTGGAGACGCGCCTGCCCGCCGGTGTTGCCCCACCTGAACTGCCCGACGATCTGCTCAAGGAGATCCTGGACAGCATGAATGCGGGCGAACTTGCGCAGCGCCGCTTCCGGGAAATCGCGCGCGTGTCGGGGCTGATCTTCCAGGGCTTCCCGGGCGCGGCCAAAAGCATGCGGCAGGTGCAGGCGTCGTCAGGCCTGTTCTACGACGTGTTCCGCAAGTATGACCCGGGCAATCTGCTGCTGACCCAGGCCGAACGCGAGGTGCTCAGCCAGGAACTCGACATCGCGCGCCTGCAGCACACGCTGGAGCGGCTGCGGGAACGCGAACTGGATCTGCGGGTGCTGGAACGCCCGACGCCCTTCGGCTTTCCCTTGCTGGTGGAACGTTTCCGCGAAAAATTGTCGAATGAATCACTGGCCGACCGCGTAGCCCGCATGGTCCAGAATCTCGAACAAGTCGCCGACGCAACCGTCAAGCCGCGCCGCGCGGCCTCTTAGTATTGGAATTGCCCGCTTTGAATCTTCCTGTTCATGTCGAGATCGACTGCCATGGTGAACGACTATGGCTGCTGGCCGATCACGCCATCTGGTGGCCTGCGCAGCGCACTTTGCTGATCGCCGATGCCCATTTTGGCAAGGCCGCGACCTACCGCGTGCTGGGCCAACCCGTGCCGCACGGCACTACCCAACATAATGTCGAGCGTATCGATGCATTGCTGGACCGCTACCCGGCCGAACACATCGTTTTTCTGGGCGATTTCCTGCATGGTCCGCAGGTGCACCGGTCCACCGGCCCGACCTTCGACACGCTGCTCGCATGGCGGGCAAGGCGTCCGGACCTGCGGTGCACGCTGGTGCGCGGCAATCACGATGCGCGTGCCGGGGATCCGCCCAAGGCGCTGCAATTCCAGGTGGTAAACGAGCCTTTTCTGATGGGGGCGTTGGCGTTGTGTCATCACCCCCAGCGCCATCCGACCCACTATGTGCTGGCCGGGCACGAGCACCCCGTGTTCGTACTGCGCGGGCTCGGCCGGGACAGCCTGAGGCTGCCCGGTTTCGTGTTCGATGACGGCGCCGCGGTGCTGCCGGCGTTCGGTGACTTCACGGGCGGCTATGCCGTGCAGCATGCCCCCGGCCGACGCATCTACGTGGCCGGTGGAGGCGGAGTATGGCAGGTGCAGGGACTCGCGCAGGCGTGAATCGCGGACGTCCTCATTCCACCGCTTTCACCATGTCTTCAACGACCTTTTTCGCGTCGCCAAAAACCATCATGGTCTTGTCGAGATAGAACAACTCGTTGTCCAGGCCCGCATAGCCCGCGGCCATGGACCGCTTGTTCACGATCACCGTCCGCGCCTTGTAGGCCTCCAGGATGGGCATGCCGGCAATGGCCGACTTCGGGTCCGTCTTGGCTGCCGGATTGACCACATCGTTCGCGCCCAGGACCAGCACCACGTCCACCTGCCCGAACTCGCTGTTGATGTCATCCATCTCGAACACCTGCTCGTACGGCACTTCGGCCTCGGCCAGCAGCACGTTCATGTGCCCTGGCATGCGGCCCGCCACCGGGTGGATCGCATACTTGACGTCCACGCCCCGCGCCACCAGCTTGCTGGTCAGCTCTTTCAGCGCATGCTGCGCGCGGGCCACGGCCAGGCCATATCCCGGTACGATCACCACGGTTTCGGCATTGGTCAGCATGAAGGCCGCGTCGTCGGGGCTGCCCGACTTGACCGGACGCTGCACCTGCTCGCCCGCCGCCGCGCCACTGTTGGCATCGCCCCCGAAGCCGCCCAGGATCACGTTGAAGAACGACCGGTTCATGGCCTTGCACATGATGTAGGACAGGATGGCGCCGGACGATCCCACCAGCGACCCGGCAATGATCAGCATGGGGTTGTTGAGCGAGAACCCGATCCCGGCCGCGGCCCAGCCCGAATAGCTGTTCAGCATCGACACCACCACCGGCATGTCCGCCCCGCCGATCGGGATGATGATCAGCACGCCCAGCACAAAAGCGATGGCCAGCATCAGCACGAACGGGGTCCAGCTTTGGGTGAGCACGAACCACAGGCCGCACGCCAGCATTACGATCCCCAGCAGCAGGTTGAGCAGGTGCTGCCCGGCGAACTGCACCGGCGCGCCACGGAACACCCGCAGCGTGTACTTGCCCGACAGCTTGCCAAAAGCGATGACCGACCCCGAGAACGTAATGGCGCCCACGAAGCTGCCGATGAACAGTTCGATGCGGTTGCCGAAGGGAATCGGCGTGCCGGCCGCGGCAATACCGAAAGCATGCGGTTCGGCCACCGCGGCGATCGCAATGAAGACGGCCGCCAGACCGATCATGCTGTGCATGAAGGCCACCAGTTCCGGCATCTTGGTCATCTCGACCCGCCTGGCCATCATCGTGCCGGCGGTTCCGCCGACCAACAGGCCGACCAGCACCCACGCCAGCCCGATCGCGGGCGCCTGGCTGAGCCGCGCGATCAGTGCGCCGGTCGTCAGCACCGCGATGGTCATCCCGATCATCCCGAAGGCGTTGCCGCGCCGCGAGGTCGTCGGATGCGACAGCCCCTTGAGCGCCTGGATGAAGCACACCGACGCAAGCAGATAGAGCAGGGTGACCACATTGAGCGAGAGCATCAGTGTGTCTCCTTCACGGTGGAAGCAGTGGCCTCGGCATCGGCCTTGCCGGCCTCCCCACCCTCAGCCAGCGCGCCCGCCGCGCGCGGCGCCTTGTCCTTCTTACGGAACATTTCCAGCATGCGGCGCGTGACCAGAAAGCCGCCAAAGACATTGACCGCCGCCAGCGCCACGGCCAGCACGCCCATGGTCTTGCCCAGCGTGGTGTCGGTCAGCGCCGCCGCCAGCATGGCGCCCACGATGATGATGGCCGAAATGGCATTGGTCACCGCCATCAACGGCGTATGCAGGGCAGGTGTGACGTTCCAGACCACGTGATACCCGACGTAGATCGCCAGCACGAAAATGATCAGGTTGATGACGGTGTGATCGATCAGGTCCATCAGGCGCTCCTCGTCACGCGGTTGGCGTCGGCCACCATGCAGGCCGCCACGATCTCGTCTTCACGCTGGATGGCCAGCGCGCCTTCCTTGTCCAGGATCAGCTTCAGGAAGTCCAGCACGTTGCGGGCATACAGGGCCGACGCATCCGCGCCCACCATTGCAGGCAGGTTGGTATGACCGATCAGGGTCACCCCATGCGCGACCACCACCTGGTCGGGCCGGGACAACGGGCAGTTGCCGCCCCGTTCCACTGCCAGGTCGACGATGACCGACCCCGGCTTCATGGCCTTGACCGTGTCTTCGGATACCAGTACGGGGGCGGGGCGGCCGGGGATCAATGCCGTGGTGATGACGATGTCGGCCTGCTTGCACCGTTCGGCCACCAGGCCCGCCTGGCGCGCCATCCACGCCGCCGGCATGGGCCGCGCGTAGCCGCCCACGCCCTGCGCGATCTCGCGTTCCTCGTCCGTCTCGAAAGGCACGTCGATGAATCTGGCGCCCAGCGATTCGATCTGTTCCTTGGCCGCCGGCCGCACATCGGACGCTTCGACCACCGCGCCCAGTCGTTTGGCCGTCGCAATGGCCTGCAAGCCCGCCACGCCCGCGCCCAGCACCACCACCCGCGCCGCCTTGACCGTGCCTGCGGCCGTCATCAGCATTGGCAGGAACCGGCCGTACGCATTGGCGGCCAGCAGCACCGCCTTGTAGCCGGCGATATTGGCCTGTGACGACAGCACGTCCAGGCTCTGCGCCCGGGTGATCCGCGGCGCCGCTTCCAGTGCAAACGCGGTGACCCCCGCTGCGGCCAAGGCAGACAGCCCTTCGGCGTCGAACGGGTTCAGCATGCCGATCACTACCTGGCCTGGGCGCAACCACGCGCGTTCATCGGAAGCGGGCGCCTGCACCTTCAGCACCACGTCGGCCTGGGCGTACAGGTCTGCCGCGGTCGGGACGAGCTGGGCACCGGCGGTTGCGTAAGCGTCGTCGAGATAGTTCGAGGCCTGGCCGGCGCCTGCCTGGATCATGACCTGCGCGCCGGAGGCACGCAGCTTCTTGACCGTTTCGGGCGTGGCGGCGACGCGCGTCTCTCCAGACCGGATTTCGGTCGGGATACCGATCTTCATGAGCGGACTCCTCCAGTGGACGACGCGTCGCGGGTGACACGCCGGTCAGGCTTGGCTAGCGTTCGTAGCGCGGATTCTTGTTGTTGTGCAGGGCATCCTAGCACGCAGAACACGTTTGCTTACATGCGTTCTTTCCCGCGGAAGGACAGGAATGTCCTGGTATGACGGCTGCCCCTGCAGTTGACTGGTTGTATGATGACCGGGTAAGGTACGGCCTCTTGACGTGCCCCGAGCCGCGCTCGCACGTGCCTCTTCTGCATCACGCCCCATGACCGTTTCCGCCCTGCGCAGCAACAACCTCGTCGAGCAATTGAGCCAGGCGCTTACCGCCCAGATCGTCTCGGGCGAACGCGTGGCGGGCAGCCGTTTGCCGACGGAAGAAAAGCTGGCCACCGATTATGGCGTCAGCCGCACCGTGGTCCGCGAAGCCATCTCGCGCCTGAAGTCCGATGGTCTGGTCCTTACCCGGCAGGGACTGGGCGCGTTCGTGGCAAGCTCGTTGCGCAATACGCCATTCCGTATCGACGGCGACCGCAAAGACAGCCACACGCTGGTGCAGGAAGTATTTGAGCTGCGTATTGGTGTCGAGACGGAAGCGGCGGCGCTGGCCGCGGAGCGCGGCACGGCGCCGCAGATCAAGGCCATCCGCACGGCGTTGAACACGCTCAATCGCGCCAGCGAGATCGGGTCGAACGGCGTTGAAGAAGATCTGCGTTTCCATCGCGCGATCGCGCGGGCGGCAAACAACGCGCTGTATGACGGCTTTGTTGAATTCCTGGAGCGTCACACACGCGAGCAGTTGTCGATCAGCCGGGTGAACTGTGAGATCGCCGGCTGGCTACGGGACATCCAGCTGGAACATCAGGCGATATTCGATGCGATCGCCGCGCATGACGTCGGGGCGGCACGCAGCGCAGCGCATGCCCACCTCAGGAACGGCATGACCCGCCTTCAAAGAATCCGTATGAATCCCGTGTAGCAGGCCCCCTTGGGCGCTTGGCGCCTCGTATTTCGTTAAGCGCTTCGCGCCCTCTTTTTGTACTAGAAGCCATTCAACTTTGATCCGCGCCGCGTGATCACTTTTTTCGGATGAATCCATGTCGACGTCTACCCGCCTGGAAGGTGTTCTTGCACCGGTTGTCACGCCCTTCAAACCTGATTACGCGCCGGATGCCTCGCGCTTCGTGAAGCACTGCCAGTGGCTGCTGGACAGCGGCTGCGCGGGGTTGGCGGTGTTTGGCACGAACAGTGAAGCCAACTCGCTGTCGGTCAACGAAAAAACGGCCTTGCTGGACGCCCTGGTCGGCTCGGGCGTGCCTGCGCAGACGCTGATGCCGGGTACGGGTGCATCGAGCCTGACCGATGCCATCACCATGACCGCGCATGCGGCAAAGCTGGGTTGCGGTGGCGTGCTGATGCTGCCGCCGTTCTTCTACAAGGGCGTGTCCGACGAAGGTCTGTTCCGTTACTACAGCACCGTGATCGAGACGGTGGCAAGCGACGCGCTGCAGGTCTACCTGTATCACATCCCCCGGTCTCGCAGGTCGGCATTTCGCTCAAGCTGGTCGAACGTCTGCTGAAGGCCTACCCAAAGAACATCGCCGGTCTGAAGGATTCGTCGGGCGACTGGAGCAACACCAAGGCGCTGCTGGACGAGTTTTCCAAGTCGGGCTTTGACGTGTTTGCCGGCAGCGAAGTGTTCCTGCTCGAAAACATGCGCCATGGCGGCAAGGGTTGCATCACGGCCACCGGGAACGTCAATCCGGGTGCGATTGCCAACGTGTATCGCAACTGGCAGACCGCCGAAGCCGACGCGCTTCAGCAAGGCATTACGTCGACGCGTGAATTGGTCCAGAAGTATTCGATGATCCCGGCGCTGAAGGCCATCATTGCCGACTTTTCGGGTGACTCGGCATGGCGCACCGTGCGTCCGCCGCTGGTCGAACTGCCTGGCGATCAGGAAGCCGACATGCTGGCCAAACTGAAGGCCACGGGCTTCACGATGCCGGGTCTGCGCGGCTAAGCGCGCAAGCGCCCACGCGCGCAACCGCCCCCCAGGCGGTTCAGCGGCCAGGCGCCTGGGCGGCCAGGCGCCAAGCGTTCAAGCGCTCCTATCGCGCGACCCCGTGGCGATGCGCCCGGGATGTCGCGCGGTGGCGGTGCGGGCGACCTGCGTGCGTGGTTGCAGGTTGCCGGCGGAACGGCTTATGTATCCTGTCGTGGCGGCAGCCCATGACCCATTCCGGGGTGCAGTAAAATCGTCGGATGAACCTGAACGACACCCACGTCTGGACGCCCCGCGCCACCGTTGCTGCCGTGATCGAGCGGGACGGCAAGTTCCTGATGGTCGAAGAAGACACCGCGGACGGTGTCCGGCTGAACCAGCCTGCCGGTCATCTCGAACCTGGCGAGTCCCTGGCTGCGGCGGCCATTCGCGAAACCCTTGAAGAAACTGCGCACGTGCTGCAGCCGATCGGCCTGCTCGGCACGTATTTATGGCGCACCGGGGGTGATACGGCGCGCACCGGCACCACCTATCTGCGGTTCGCTTTTGTCGGCACGGTAGGCGAGCCCGATCGCAGCCGGGAACTGGACGTTGGCATTCGGCGGGCCCTCTGGATGACCGCCGATGCGTTGCGCGCCTGCCCAGCCCTGCACCGCAGTCCCTGGTCATGCAGTGCGTGGACCACTACCTGGCCGGTCGCGCCAGTGGCCGAGGCTGGATCCCGCTGACCGCGTTGCACACGGATTCGTCGGTGTCGGATTCGCTTTCGTCCGAGTCCGGTTCGGCTCTGGCGGCTTCACTGTCGCCTGTGTCCGAGTCCGGTTCGGCTCTGGCGGCTTCACAGTCGCCTGCGTCCGCGTCTAGTTCCGACGCGGCGGCTTCGGATTCATCCGCGCCAGACTCACGTACTCCAGATTCACATACTCCCGATTCATCCCCATCCGGCACGTCGCTTCCCTGAACGTCGTTTCCGACACGGGGCATGGCCGGTCATTTCACTCGCAGCATTGGCAATTCATCATGGCAAACAAGGGTCGTATCGTCGTAGGCATGTCCGGGGGAGTCGATTCCTCGGTCAGCGCGTGGCTGCTCAAGCAGCAGGGCTACGAGGTGGTGGGCCTGTTCATGAAGAATTGGGAAGACGACGATGATTCGGAATACTGCTCGACCCGCCAGGATTGGCTCGATGCCGTGAGCGTGGCCGACATGATCGGCGTCGACATCGAAGCCGTGAACTTTGCAGCGGAATACAAGGATCGCGTGTTTGCCGAATTCCTGACGGAATATTCGGCCGGCCGCACGCCGAATCCGGACGTGCTGTGCAACGCCGAGATCAAGTTCAAGGCTTTCCTGGATCACGCCATGGCGCTGGGCGCCGAGCAGATCGCCACGGGCCACTATGCCCGCGTGCGGCAGGTGACGGGCGGCCCCGACGCGGGCCGCTACCAGTTGCTGAAGGCGCTGGACGCCAGCAAGGATCAGAGCTATTTCCTGCACCGGTTGAACCAGCAGCAGTTGTCACGCACCGTGTTTCCGCTCGGCGAAATCCCGAAGACCGAAGTGCGCCGCATTGCCCATGAACTGGGCCTGTCGAATGCCGCCAAGAAGGATTCGACCGGCATCTGCTTCATTGGCGAGCGGCCGTTCCGCGACTTCCTGAATCGCTACCTGCCCACCCAGCCGGGCCCGATCAAGACGCCCGAAGGCGATCTGATCGGGGAACATGTCGGCCTGTCGTTCTATACCCTCGGGCAGCGCAAGGGCCTGGGCATTGGCGGCGTGAAAGGCAAGCAGCATGACGACGGCACCAGCGACGCCTGGTACGTGGCGCGCAAGGACATTCCGAGCAACACGCTGTACGTGGTGCAGGGGCATGACCATCCCTGGTTGTTGAGCCAGTCCCTGCAGGCGCAGAACGCGTCCTGGGTGGCAGGCGATGCGCCGGTGCTGGCAAGTGAATACGGGTCCAAGACCCGGTACCGCCAGAGCGATTCACCCGCCGTGCTCAACGCCGCCAGCGGAGCCGAATTCGCCCTGGACTTCGCAACCGCGCAGTGGGCCGTCACCCCAGGCCAGTCCGCCGTGCTGTACGACGGCGACGTCTGCCTGGGCGGCGGCATCATCGCCTCGTAAATCCCGATGCAAGGCGCCCAGCGCTGCTCCGATCCAGGACACCGCGGATCCGGCTTTGCCGGTCCGCTGGTGTCGCCCCCGGGGTGGCGCGCAGCGCCTAGGGGGCATTCCACTATGCGCTCATCTTCTCCAGGACCGCTTCGCTCACCGTCTGCTTTGCCATGCCGGTAGACGTCCCGCTGCCTGCATCAGGCTTGACCGGCTCGAACGAATTCGCCTGCGCCATCGGCCAGAACGTCCGGTAGACCGCGTAGTCGACGTTGCCGTCCAGCAGTTCACCCGGCTTCAGGAACGGGAACAGGCCCGCCAGCAGCTTGACCTCATTGCCCGACAGCCGCCGCACGATGTGCTCCGGCCCGAGCTTGTTCGGGTGGGGCAGTCCGGCCGCCGACACCAGTTCCGACACCGCACGCAGCGTATTGCGATGGAAGTTGTAGACCCGCTCGCCCTTGTCGGGCACGACGATCGCGCGCTGGCGCACCGGATCCTGCGTCGTGACACCGGTGGGGCACGTGCCGGTGTGGCAGGTCTGCGCCTGGATGCAGCCCACGGCGAACATGAAGCCGCGGCCGCTGTTGCACCAGTCGGCGCCCATGGCCATGGTGCGCGCGATGTCGAACGCCGTGATGATCTTGCCCGCGGCGCCAAGCTTGATGCGGTCGCGCAGGTGCGTGCCGACCAGCGTGTTGTGCACGAGCAGGAGCGCATCCTGCATCGGCACGCCAACATGATCCGTGAATTCGACGGGCGCCGCGCCGGTGCCACCCTCGGCGCCGTCCACCACGATAAAGTCCGGCGTAATGTTGGTTTCGAGCATGGCTTTGACGATCGCGAACCACTCCCACGGGTGGCCGATACAGAGCTTGAACCCGACCGGCTTGCCCCCCGACAGATGACGCAGACGCTGCACGAACTGCATCAGGCCTAGAGGCGTGCTGAACGCGCTGTGCGCCGCGGGCGAGTTGCAGTCGACCCCAACCAGAACGCCGCGCGCCTCGGCAATTTCGGCCGTGACCTTGCTGCCGGGCAGGATGCCGCCATGACCCGGCTTTGCGCCCTGGGACAGCTTGATCTCGATCATGCGGACATTGGGCTGGGTCGCATTGCGGACGAAGGCTTCTTCGCTGAAGTTGCCGTCGGCGTCGCGGCAGCCGAAATAACCCGACCCGATGTTCCAGATCAGGTCGCCGCCCGGACGCCGGTGATAGCTGCTGATGCCGCCTTCGCCGGTGTCATGCGCGAAGTTCCCTTTTTGGCGCCGGTATTGAGCGCCAGCACGGCATTGGCCGACAGCGAGCCAAAGCTCATTGCCGAGATGTTAAAGATCGAGGCGCTGTAGGGCTGCGTACAGTCCGGGCCGCCGACCGTCACGCGAAAGTCGAAGTTGTCGATATGCACCGGGGCCATCGAGTGGTTGATCCACTCGTAGCGCGTGCCGTAGACGTCTTCCTGTGTGCCGAATGGCCGCTTGTCGACGTCCTGTTTCGCCCGCTGGTACACGATCGACCGCTGATTGCGCGAGAAGGGCTGTGCGTTGGTGTCATCTTCCAGAAAGTACTGCCGCACTTCGGGGCGCACCAGTTCGAACAGGAAGCGCAGGTTGCCGATGATGGGGTAGTTGCGCAGGATGGCGTGCTGGCGCTGGCGCAGGTCGTGGATGCCGACGGCGACGAGCAGGGCGCAGATCAGCGCGGCGATGGCCCAGCCCGGCCGTTCAAGCGCGATGGCGCCAAAAACGATCGTGCCAATGACAGACAGCCACAGCGTGGCGTAACGGGGAGCAAACCAGGCCATGCGTACTTCCTTGGGTCAGCCAGATAGCCGACTAGGATAGCAGCGCACGGTCACGGCAAGATGAACGCCCGGATGAATCGGGCCAGGTCGGGAACTACGTAGGAACGAGTAAGCGAGACCCCGCCGTCGCAACGCCCGCGACAGTGTGCCGCGGCTTACGGCCGCTCAGGTCACGCCGCAGGCGGACGGGTATCCATGAACGACGGACGCTGGCTGAGCTTGTCCAGCAGCCGCGCCAGATTCAGGTGGCGGCTGCGCCAGTCCAGATCGGGGAACCGGAAGTCCAGATACCCCAAGGCGCATCCGGTCGCCACGTCGGCCAGCGTGTAGTTGTTGCCCACGCAGAACGGCTTTTCGGCCAGGCCATTGGCCATCGCGTCCAGGGATGCGCGAATCTTGCCGTGCTGGCGGGCGATCCAGGCGTCGCTGCGCAAGGACGGATCGCGCTGCGTGTGTTCGGCGCGGATAAGGATCGCGGCGTCCAGCAGGCCGTCGGCCAGCGCTTCCCAGCATTTGACTTCGGCGCGCTCGCGGCCCGATTGCGGGAGCAGGCGGCAGACCGGGCTCATGGTGTCGAGGTATTCGGCGATCACGCGCGAGTCGAACACGGCGCCGGCGTCTTCCATCACCAGACAGGGCACTTTGCCGAGCGGATTGGAATCCTGAATGCGCGTATCAGGCGCCCACACATCTTCCAGCTCGAATTGGTAGTCGAGTTTTTCTCGGCCATCACGATCCGCACTTTGCGAACGAAGGGGCTGGCCAGGGAACCGATCAGTTTCATAGTGCAGCAGATCAGAAAAAAGATGATAAAAGGGACGACTCAATTCGTGTCCGAACGGCACAGCCGAACGGGCGCCGAGTATACCACCCGGGATGCATCCCCTGATGCGCCGGTGCTACAATTTCTTTTTACTATCAAGCGCTTATGAAAACTTCCGACCAGCTCAGCCCACTCAATGCATTGTCGCCGCTGGACGGTCGCTATGCCAGCCGGGGCGCCGTGTTGCGTCCGCTTTTGTCCGAAGCCGGCTTCATGCTGCACCGGGTCCAGGTCGAAGTCACCTGGCTGGAAGCGCTGTCCGACGCGGGCCTGCCCGAACTGCCCGCTTTTTCGGCCGACGCCCGCGCGCGCCTGAAGGCGCTGGTCGCGGACTTTACCGAAGCCGATGCACAGCGCATCAAGGACATCGAACGCGTCACCAACCATGACGTGAAAGCCGTCGAATACTGGCTGAAGGAAAAGGTCGCCGATCACGCCGAATTGTCGGGCGCGGCCGAATTCATCCATTTCGCCTGCACGTCCGAAGACATCAACAACACCTCGCACGCGCTGATGCTGAACGCCGCGCGCAAGGAAGGCCTGCTGCCCGCGCTGCAGGGCCTGCACGACAAACTGGTGGCGCTGGCCAACGACCACGCCGACCAGCCGCTGCTGTCGCGCACCCACGGCCAGCCGGCCAGCCCGACCACCATGGGCAAGGAATTCGCGAACATGGCCGCCCGCCTGGGCCGCGCCATCGCCGAAATCGCGCGTGTCGAACCCCTGGCCAAGATGAATGGCGCCGTGGGCAACTACAACGCGCATCTGTCGGCCTATCCGGAAATCGACTGGGAAGGCTTCAGCGCCAAGGTGCTCACCTCGCTGGGCCTGACGCAGAACCGTCACACCATCCAGATCGAACCCCACGACTGGATGTCGCAGCTGTTCGACGCCGTATCGCGCGCCAACGTGATCCTGCTGGACGTGAACCGCGATATCTGGGGCTATATCTCGCTGGGCTACTTCAAGCAGCGTCTGAAAGAAGGCGAAATCGGGTCGTCGACCATGCCGCACAAGGTCAATCCGATCGACTTCGAAAATTCCGAAGGCAACCTCGGCTTGGCCAACGCCACGCTGCGCCACATGGCCGACAAGCTGCCCGTGTCGCGCTGGCAGCGCGACCTGACCGACTCCACGGTGCTGCGCAACCTGGGCGTGGGGTTTGGCTACGCACTGGTGGCGTACGACGCCTGCCTGCGCGGCTTGAACAAGCTGGAAATCAATGGCGCCGCGATCGACGCCGATATCGATTCCTGCTGGGAAGTGCTGGCCGAACCGGTCCAGACGGTCATGCGCCGTTATGGCCTGCCACAGCCGTATGAACAACTCAAGGCGCTCACGCGCGGCAAGGGCATTACCGAAGAAGCGTTGCGCGAATTCGTCAGTGGGCTGGAATTGCCGGAAGAACCCAAGGCACGCTTGATGGCCATGACGCCTCGCAGCTACATTGGCCTTGCGGCTGAGCTGGCGCGCAAGCTGTAACGGGGTTTCGGCAGGTGGCTAGCGGCCGTCTTTCCCGGTAGGCTTGAGCCAGGCTGTGGGTCATCACTCCGCAGCCTGCCGATGTCCTGATCGAGTTTGCTGCCGTCCGTTCACGCCATCCCCCTTGCGTTCCCGCTAGCTTTCTCTGGAGTTTCCCGCATGAAGAAATTGACTCGTGTGCTGCTGGTGGCCTGTACGGTCGCCGCGCCGATGCTGTATTCCGCAACGGCTGCCGCCCAATTCGCCAAGCCCGAAGATGCCATCCACTACCGCCAGTCGGCACTGACGGTCATGGCCACGCACTTTGGCCGCATTGGCGCCATCGTCAAGGGTGAACGTCCGTTCGACGCCGCCACGGTGCAGGCGGACGCCGCCTTGGTCGCGTCCATGTCCAAACTGCCCTGGGCGGCGTTTGGTCCAGGCACGCAGGGCGGCAAGGCCCGTCCGGAAGTCTGGACCGACAACGCCAAGTTCGTGCAAGCTTCCCAGCGGCTGGAAGGCGACGTCGCCAAGCTGCAGACCGCTGCGCAATCAGGCGACATCGCCCAGATTCGCACGGCCTTCGGCGCAGTGGGCGCCAGCTGCAAGAACTGCCACGACAGCTTCCGCGCACGCTGATTTTCGGCTGACTTCCGGCTGGCTGGACACGGGCGCCGCATTGCGGCAAAACCCGCGTGGCAGCTGGTCAGTCGCACGGTTGCGGGCAATTTGGTGCCCTGTAATCGATCGCAATATCTTTCAGGCGCTTTTCGGCGCCTGTTGCAAAAAAGCCGGATGATTTCTGGCTTTTTTGCGTCCCGGCGGTCGAATGGGATATCCCTTGAAGGAGGAGCCATCATGGTCTCCGTCTCCCGAATCGCCGTCTGCGTCGCCACTGCGTTATCGACGCTCGCCGTGCCGCTGCGAGGCATGGCGCAGGAAACCGTCTTCCCGACGTTACCTGATTCCAATATCAGTTCCGCGTCTAGCGCCAACTACGCGCAGCCCGGCCAACTGGAACAATTGGTCGCGCCTATCGCGTTGTATCCCGACTCACTGCTCTCGCAAGTGCTCATGGCGTCCACCTATCCGCTGGAAGTCGTGGAGGCGGCACGCTGGCGGCAGGCTCATCCCGGGCTGACGGGCGCGGCGCTGGAAGATGCCCTGCGGCAGGAAGACTGGGATCCCAGCGTCAAGTCGCTGGTTGCCTTTCCCACGGTGCTGGACATGATGAACGAGCACCTGCGCTGGACGTCCGACCTGGGTGACGCCTTCCTGTCGCAGCAGACCGCCGTGATGGACAAGGTGCAGGAGATGCGCTATCGGGCGCAGACCGCCGGTAACCTGCAGTCGACACCCCAGCAGAACGTGATCGTGGCCGAGACCGCGCCACGCACGATCATCCGTATCGAACCGGCCCAGCCCGACGTGATCTACGTGCCGACCTACAACCCGCAGGTGGTGTACGGCGGGTGGGCCTACCCGGCCTACACGCCGTTCTACTGGTCGCCGCCCGGGTATGTCGCGGCGGGGGCGATTCTTGGCTTTGCGTCGGGCATTTTTGTTGGCCACGCCCTGTGGGGCGGGTATGACTGGCGCCGGCACAGTGTGAACGTGGTCAACGTCACCAACTACAATCGCTACAGCCGCACGTCGTGGGGTGGCGGGCCATGGCGGCACGATCCGGGGCATCGCGGGCCGGTCGGGTACGGCCCCGGCAATGGGTTTCGGGATGGCGGCTATCGGGATGGCGGCTATCGGGATGGTGGCTTCCGCGACGGCGGGCCGGGCAACCGCTTTGGGTCGCGCGAGCAGTTCCGGCCGCGCGCCGACGCCGGGCGTGCAGACCTGGGGCGTGTGGATCGTGGCGCGTATGGCGGAGATCGCGGTGGGGACCGATTCGGTGATCGCGGCGGCCGTGGGCCGGGCGGGCCCGGCGGCGGAGGCGGTCAGCACCTTGGCGGCGGTGGCGTCCCAGGTGGCGCTCAAGGCTTCTACAGCGGCGGTGCCGGCCGAGGGCCTGGCGGGCAGGGCGGCGCGCCAGGGGGAGCCCCCGGGGGCGGACCGGGCAGCAATGGCAACGGGTTTCCGCGCTCCGACTTCGGCGGCAGCCGTGGCGGCTTCCCGCAGACCGGGTCCATGAACCCGCAAACCGGGCCGCTCAACCCGCAAACGGCGCCAGGGAATCCGCAGACCGCACCAGGCGGCTTTCAAACCGCTCCGGGCAATCCCCGTACCGGTCCGGGCAATCCGCAGACCACCGGGGGCTCGCGCATGTCGTCCTTTGGCGAAGCCGCCAGCCGGCCCGATGGCGGTTTCCCGCGGACCGGGCAGGGCGGCGACGGCCGGTCGCTTCGCGCCGGGTCTCCCCAGTTCATCGGTGGTGCCAGCCGCGGTGATGGCAGTGCACCTCAGATCAGCGGCGGACCCCGTTTCAATGGGGGCGGCGCCGCGCCCCAGATCGGCGGCGGCTCACGTTATGGCGACGGTGCCGCTCCGCAGATCAACGGCGGCCAGCGTTTCAACAGTGGCGCGTCCGAACGCAGCATCAGCGCGGGCGGCGGCTTTGCGCGAGGCCCGGCGCCGCAGGTGGGCGGTGGCAGTGCGCCGCAGATGAGCGGCGGCTTTCAACGCAACGGCGGTGGGGGCGCCCCGTCCATGAACGGTGGCGGCTTCCAGCGTGGAGGCGGGGGCGGCGCGCCGGGCATGGGCGGTGGCGGTGGCGGTGGACGCGGAGGTGGGGGAGGCGGCTTCGGTGGCCATGGTGGCGGCGGCGGCCATGGCGGCGGTCACGGCGGTGGACGTTCGTGAGTGAACGGACGGCAGCAAACTGCTTGCCATCGCGCGACCCGTAAAACAACCCTTGCTTAATACCCCGACGACACCCGCAGCGTCGTAATCCAGTACACGACGCCCGCTGCCACCACCGCGATCACCAGTGCCGTCCCGCGCACCTTCCACGTGTCCCGCGTGGGTTCGGCAGCGGAATGGAATTCATCCGCTGGCGCATCGCCCGTAATCATGGCGGCCGCCAGCTTCTGTTTCTTGGCAATCCGGTAGTAAATGATCGCCAGCACGTGCAGCGCCACCAAAATCAGGATCGGCCACTCGTCCAGCT
Source organism: Pigmentiphaga litoralis (assembly GCF_048632615.1). Lineage (GTDB taxonomy): Bacteria > Pseudomonadota > Gammaproteobacteria > Burkholderiales > Burkholderiaceae_B > Pigmentiphaga > Pigmentiphaga litoralis_B. The sequence goes on along the minus strand of NZ_CP184479.1, from coordinate 1,700,564 downwards.
TGTGCAGACCGGTCAGGGTACTTGCCAGATCATTGCTCACCCGGCCCGACAGCGGCCCTGAACTCAGAATGTCATCGGTGGCAAACAAGCCCGTCACCGCCTGATAGCCCAGCAGCGCCAGCATCGCCACGACCGACAGGGCGCCCAGCGGGTTGTGCCCGGTGTTTCGCACCCGTGTGCCCTTCAGGTACGCCAGGACCGCCCCCGGTCCACGCACGAAGTGCCGGAAGCGCACCGGCTCCGGCCCCACGAACCCCCACACGATGCGAAACAGGATCAGGCCCAGCGTCGTGTACCCGAACAGCATGTGGTAATCCAGCCAGAGCCCGCCCACCTTGATGGTGACGTAGGCGCCGACGATACAGACCACGAGCAGCCAGTGGAACAGTCGGGTGGGAAGATCCCAGACGCGGATTTTTCTAGGAGTGGCCATGGCGGGGGTGCAAGGGATGAATGACGCCGCCATTTTGCCACTGCCTACCGCTTGCGCATCAATCTTCTTGTGGTGACACAGCACTCAGGTCGACATGGCCCAGGCCTCGTCAAGGCACGCCAGGAAAAGGTTGGCCAGTCGCGTCGCCGGAAACTGCGTGGCGCGCACCACATAGCTGCGAAACTCCACCGCCGGATCGAACGGAATGGCGCGCAGGCCAGGCAGTTTCAGGCTTCGCGTGACGATCGGATTCACGATGCCGACGCCCAGCCCCATGTTCACCATGGTGCAGATCGTCGCCGCGAACGGCGTTTCCACCGTCAGCAGCCGGCGATCGGATGCAAACGCCGCGTCAGTAGCAATGCGGGTGGCGCTGCCGTAAGGCAGTGAAATGAACCGTTCACCGTCGAGATCGCTGGCGCGGATGCGCCGCCGCCGTGCCAGCCGGTGCGACGCCGGAACGACGCAGACGCCGTTTTCCTGGCGCAGCAGTTCGATTTCCACGCCCGGAATGTCGGACGTGTAGGACACCAGTCCGATATCGCAGAAATGCGTGGCGGTCCATTTGGCGACCGTGGCCGACGATCCGGTGTGGACGACAATCGCAACATCCGGATGGGCGGCGCTGAACGCGCGAATTGCCAGCGGGACCACGCTCATTGCGATGGACCCGGCCGCGCCGATGCGCAGCGTACCGGTGCCCAGCCGGCGGATCGACCGGGCGGAATCGCGCAGATTGTCCAGCCCGATAAAGGCCCGCTCCACGTCCTGAAACAAGGCTTCCGCTTCTTCCGTCGGCGACAGCCGGCCCGCCACGCGCTCGAACAGCGCAAAGCCGACTTCCTTTTCCAGCTGGCCAATGACACGGCTCACGTTGGGCTGCGAAGTGTGCAGCTGCGCCGCTGCCGCCGTCATCGAACGGGTCAGCATGACCGACCGGAAGGTCTCGATCTGTTTGAAGTTCATGGTGCGAGGCAAGCGGTAGACGACTCCAAAGGGTATATCAAATCTGCATGGCCTCCTGCAAACTCGGAATTTGACGGTACGTGCCCCGATTTCCATACTGCTTTCACACCTGAAGCGGAGAACATCTTGGAATCGAAAGTCAGTCGTCGCCTGAAAGAAGCCATTGCCCCGGAAGTCCTGGAGTACATGTTCCTTCCGCGGTTGAACCGCGAATTCACGAACAACTTCGGCCACCTGACCGACATCAACCAGGCCCACCTGCTGATGCTGCACTCGGTCGGCCTCATGCCCACCACGACCTCGGCCGCGTTGGCGTCGGCACTGATTCAGATGGAAGAGCAGGGCATGGACGCGGTGCCGCTCGACGCGCGCCGGGAAGAGGCCTACTTCAACTACGAAGCCCGTCTCATGGACATCGCCGGACGCGATGCGGGTGGCCGGCTGCACATGGCGCGCAGCCGCAATGACATCGGCGCCACGGTCGACCGCATGCGGACGCGCGCGCTGGCGCTGGATGTGCTTGATGCCATGGGCGCAGCCGCCCATGCGGCCATCGAAGGGGCAGACCGATACGCCGATGTCGTCATGCCCGGCTACACCCACATGCAGGCCGCGCAGCCCATCACCTACGGCTTCTATCTGTCGGCAGTGGCGGATGCGTTGGGCCGCGACATGGCGCGTCTGCGCCAGGGTCTTGCCGCCCTGGACGCCTGCCCGCTGGGCGCCGGCGCGCTGGCCGGCACCGCGTTTCCGATCCGGCGCGAAGCCGTCGCCCAGTGGCTGGGCTTCTCGGGCGTCGTCGACAATGCGCTCGATGCCGTGGCGTCACGCGACTTCGCGTGGGAAATCATGTCGGCGTTGACCATCAATGCCGTCACCTGGAGCCGCGTCGCGCAAGACTTCTACATCTGGTCCACACCGGAGTTCGGTCTGCTCGAATTCCCGGATCGCGTGGCCAGCACGTCCAGCATCATGCCGCAAAAGAAAAACCCGGCGGTGCTGGAACACCTCAAGGGCAAGGCAAGCCACTTGATCGGTTTGCTGACGGCGTCGCTTGCCACGGTCAAGGGCTGCAACTTCACGCATACCGGGGACGGCAGCCGGGAAAGCATGCGCAGCTTCTATGAAGCCGCCGACGAAAGCCGCCGCTGCCTTGCGCTGTTTAGGCTGGTGCTCGAAAGCGTCGTGCCGAAACCCGACGCCATGGCGCGTCATGCCCGCCGAAACTTTTCCACTGCAACCGATCTGGCGGATGCACTGGTGCGCGAGGCGGACCTGTCCTTCCGCGACGCGCACCACATCGTTGGCGCCGTGGTGCGCGACGCACTGGACCAGCAGGTGCCCGCCGACGAGATCACGTCGGCCATGATCGACCGGGCCGCGATGGACCAACTCGGCCGCGCGGTGCACTTGAGCGACGACACCGTGCGCAACTGCCTCGATCCGGAACGCAACGTAGCGGCAAGAACCGCGACAGGCGGGCCCGCACCGGCGGTCGTGCGCGGCCGCATCGGCGCGCAACGGCAACAGCATCAAGCGGTGCTGTCCGAGGTCGCCACCTGGCGGCAGCGGCTTGCGGCCGCCCGCGACACGCTCAAGCGGGACATCCGCGCCTTAGCTGCCCGGCAGGCCTGAGCCCGCCCGCATGCTCCCTGCCGCCTGCGCGGCCCCCTCACGCTTCATTACCGAGTCGCCCATGAAACCCATTGCTGTCTTTCTCGTTTCCACGCTGTGCGCCGTGTCCCTGCAGCCCGCTTACGCGGCGTCCTATCCCGACAAGCCGATACGCCTGGTGGTGCCGTTTCCGCCGGGCGGAAGCGTCAACCTGATGGGACGCATCCTGGCCGACCGTCTATCCACCAGCCTGGGTCAGCAAGTGGTCGTGGAAAATCGTGCCGGCGCGGCTGGCATCATGGGGGCCGATGTGGTCGCCAAGGCCGCGCCCGATGGCTATACCCTGTTGCTTGCCACCATGGGCGCGCAATCCATTCAGCCCGCGGTATCCAAGAATCTGCCATTCGATCCCAAGACGGACTTTTCGCCGATCGCCCTGTTCGCCAGTGTGCCGAACGTGCTTGTCGTGTCGCCGCAGACCCCCGCCGCCACTGCCACTGAGCTGATCAGTTACGCAAAACGTCATCCGAATCAGCTGAACATGGGTTCGGCCGGGGCAGGCTCCGCCAATCACCTGGTCGGCGAATTGTTCATGCTCCGGACAGGGGCGGAGTTCACCCACGTCCCCTACAAGGGTGCCGGACCCGCCATGGTCGATCTGCTGGGCAATCGGGTGCAACTGACCTTCGTCAATCTGCCCAACGTGCTGGCGCATGTACGGGCCGGCAAACTGCGCGCCCTGGCGCTTGCCAGCGCGTCGCGTTCCCCCGCGCTACCCGATGTGCCGACCATGCAGGAAGCCGGCATTCCGGACGCGGCGGTGGATTCGTGGTTTGGCGTCATGGGTCCCAAGGGGATGCCTGCCGATGTCGTGACGAAGCTGGCTGATGCCGTGACAGCCCTGGCGAAAGACCCCGCCACGGCCCAGTTGCTGGCGGAGCAGGGCGCGCAGCCGATGACGGCAACACCCTCCCAATTTGCGACCCTGATCCGCAACGAGGCGGAAAAGTGGGACGACGTCGTGAAGAAGGGCAAGGTCACCCTGCAATAGGGGAAGGCCGGGGCAGGGAAGGGCCATGGATCAAACTCTGTTCGGCATCGTCGGAAGAGACCGGGTTGTGCGGTCGTCGGACCTGCTTGCCGGGCTGCGCGAACTGGCGGCTGCCGACCGTGACCGGCAGCGGGGGCACGGGCGGACCGGGAGCCTCGGTGAATCGACCTTGGCTGGTGAATTGACGCTGCCTGGTGAATCGACGCTGCCTGGTGAATCGACCTTGCCTGGTGAATCGACGCTGCCTGGTGGATCGACCCTGTCTGGTAAATCGACGCTGCCTGATAAACCGCCCCTGCCTGATCTGGACGGCCTAGATATTTTCGATGCCTGCCGCCATCTGGCCGAGCAAGGCGCCACTGCATTGCTCCTGCGGTCCGCCCGCCATCAGCATCTTCTGCCGCTGCTGATCGATGAAGTCGGCATACCCGTCATCGGATGGCGGACCGTGCTGCCCGCATCCATGGATAATGCGGCGCCAGCCTGGCATGCCATGGGCTCTGCGGACTCGGTGAATCCGATGGACCTGGACCGCCGTCTGGCCGACTACGCGCTGAAGATGGCCGGTCGGGCCGCACGCCAGGCTTTCCGGCTCGGAGTCGTGGGGGGCGTGGGCCCTGCCGCCACGGTCGACTTCCTGAGCAAGGTCGTGCGCAGCACGCAGGCCGCACGGGACCAGGACCACATCAAGGTGCTTCTGGAACAGAACCCGCAGATACCGGACCGCACGGCATGCCTGCTGAATGGCGGCGCAGATCCGTCGGTCGCGCTGTATGCCACCTGCAGACGACTTGAACGACAGGGCGCCAGCGCCATTGCCATTCCGTGCAACACCGCGCATGCCTTCGTGCCTCGTATTGCATCGCGCCTGGGCATCCCGGTGATCGACATGATCGCCGAGACGCTCGATCACATTGTTCATCAGCAGGGCAGCGCGGTGCGGATAGGCCTGCTGGCCACGACCGGCACGGTCAACAGCGGGGTCTATGCGAGCGCGGCTGCGCAGCGTGGCCTGACCCTGCTGACGCCGTCGGCCGCTGCCCAAGCGGAGGTCATGGAAGCCATCTATGGACCGCAAGGCATCAAGGCGGGGCACACAACGGGCTTGTGCAAAGACGCTTTGCGAGTCGCCATGGATGAGCTGGTCGAGCAGGGCGCGCGCGTGGTGATCCTTGGATGCACCGAGCTGCCATTGGTCTTCCGGGAGGCGGCGATCGATGTGCAAGGATGGCGTGTCGCGCTGGTCGACCCGACGGATGTGCTTGCCCGTCGCTGCGTCGCGCTGGCGCGAGCGTGATGCTGTGCCAGCCCAGCTGAGCTGAGGCGTCCAGGACGCCCCCCACCAAAAACAAAAAGCCCGGCACAAGGCCGGGCTTTGCTACAGCATCACCAGGAAGTCAGCGGATCAACCGCCCACCACCTCGGTGTCCTTCTTGATCGGCTTGACCATGTCTTCGCGTTTCACGCCAAGCCACATCGCAATCGCCGCGGCAACGAACACCGACGAATAGATACCGAACCAGATGCCGATCGTCAGCGCCAGCGCAAAGTAATGCAGGCTGGGACCGCCGAAGAACAGCATGGCCAGCACCATCATCTGCGTGGATGCATGGGTAATGATCGTGCGCGACATCGTCGCGGTAATGGCGCTGTCGATGACTTCACGGACCGTCGCCTTGCGCTGCTTGCGGAAGTTTTCGCGGATCCGGTCCATGATCACGACCGACTCGTTCACCGAGTAGCCCAGCACGGCCAGCACCGCCGCCAGCACGGGCAGCGAGAACTCCCAGCCAAAGAAGGCGAAGAAGCCCAGGATGATCACCACGTCGTGCAGGTTGGCCAACACACCGGCCACGGCAAACTTCCATTCGAAGCGGAAGGCCAGGTAGATCATGATGCCGATCACCACGAACAGCATGGCAAGCAGCCCATCATGCGCCAGTTCTTCGCCCACCTGCGGCCCGACATATTCCACCCGACGCAGTTCCACGGCCGAATCGGCGGCTTTCAGGGCTTGCATCACCTCCGTGCTCTGCGCCGTCGACGTCTTGCCCTCGATGTTGGGCAGGCGAATCATCACGTCGCGTGACGTGCCGAAGTTCTGCACCTGAAAGTCGGTATAGCCCTTGGCGGCCACGACTTCGCGGACCTTTTCCAGTTCGACCGCCTGGGGGTAGGCCACTTCCATGACCGTGCCGCCCGTGAACTCGATCGACAGGTGAAAGCCCTTGTGCGCGATGAAGAACACCGCCAGCAGGAACGTCACCAGGCTGATCACGTTCAGGATCACGGCGTGACGCATGAACGGGATGGTTTTGTGGATGCGGAAAAATTCCATCTCTTAGACCTCTTTGGGTTTCCAGACCTGACCGATGGATATCTTCTGCAGCTTCTTGCGGCGGCCGTACCAGAGATTGGCAAGAGCACGCGCGCCGACAACGGCGGAGAACATCGAGGTCAGAATGCCCAGACCATGGACGATGGCGAACGCGCGGACCGGACCCGAGCCGAAGGCCAGCAGGGCGACCGCGGCGATCAGGGTGGTGACGTTGGAGTCCAGAATCGTGCCCCACGCCCGTTCAAAGCCCAGGTTGATCGCCTGTTGGGGCGACGCGCCTGCACGCAATTCTTCACGAATGCGCTCATTAATGAGCACGTTCGAGTCGATGGCCATACCCAGCGCCAGTGCGATAGCGGCAATACCCGGCAGGGTCAGCGTGGCCTGCAGCATGGACAGCAAGGCAATCAGCAGCAACAGGTTGACCGACAAGGCGATCGCCGAGAACACGCCGAACAGGCCGTAGTACAGCATCATGAAGATGGCGATGGCGGCAAAACCATAGGCCACCGACTTGAAGCCCTTCTCGATGTTGTCCGCGCCCAGGCTGGGTCCAATGGTGCGTTCCTCGATGATTTCCATCGGGGCCGCCAGCGAACCGGCGCGCAGCAGCAGCGCGGTGTCAGCCGCTTCGGCCGACGTCATGCTGCCCGAGATCTGCACCCGGCCCCCGCTGATTTCCGACTGGATCACCGGTGCGGTCACGACCTCGCCCTTGCCCTTCTCGAACAGCAGAATGGCCATGCGCTTCTTTAGGTTGTCGCGGGTCACGTCACGGAAAATGCGCGAACCCTTGGCATCCAGCGTCAGGTGCACGGCCGGCTGCTGGCTCTGGCCATCAAAGCCGGCCTGCGCATCCGTCAGGTTTTCACCCGTCAGCACCACCTGACGGCGGACCAGCACGGGGCGGCCGTCACGATCGTTGAAACGTTCCAGACCGAACGGAACCGTGCCGCTGGCGAACGAGGCCTGCGCTTCGGGCGAATCGTCCACCAGGCGCACTTCCAGGGTCGCGGTGCGGCCCAGGATGTCCTTGGCCTTGGCCACGTCCTGCACGCCCGGCAGCTGCACCACGATACGGTCGGCGCCTTGCTGCTGGATGATTGGCTCGGCCACGCCCAGTTCGTTGATCCGGTTGTGCAGCGTGCTGATGTTCTGACCCAGCGCATTGTCTTGCGCCGTCTTGATCGCGGCCGGCTTGAGCGCGCCGATCAGCTTGTAGTCGGTGCCCGCCACTTGCTCAGTGAACTGAAGGTCCGGCATGCCATCGGTCAGCGCTCCACGGGCCGCTTCACGCGAGGCTTCATCGCGGAACTTCACTTCGATCGTATCGCCCACGCGGTCGATGCCGTTGTGGCGCACGTTCTTGTCGCGAAGCAGGCTGCGCACGTCACCGGTCAGCGAGTCATAGCGCTTGGTCAGGGCTGCGCGCATGTCCACCTGAAGCAGGAAGTGCACGCCACCGCGCAAGTCCAGGCCCAGGTACATGGGCAGGGCATGCAGCGACGTCAGCCAGGCCGGCGATGCCGACAGCAGGTTCAGCGCCACCGTGTAGCTCGGGTCGGTCGGGTCCGGATTCAGTTCCTTTTCGAGCAGGTCCCGCGCACGCAGTTGCTGGTCGGTCGACGTCAGACGCGCCCGCACCGTGCCGACCGGACCGTTCTGGTCGAAGTACAGCCCCGTATTGGGAATGTTGGCCGCTTGCAGCGACTGTTCGACCTTGCCCATCATCGACGCGTCGACCTTGACGGTCGCCTTGGCGCTCGACACCTGCACCGCGGGCGATTCGCCAAAAAAGTTCGGCAAGGTATAGATGAAGCCAATCACGATCGCGACGGCGACCATGATGTACTTCCAGAGAGGATAACGATTCATGAGTAATCTGACCTCGGAAGGCCGCGCCACGGAAGGTGGCGGCGGCCAGTGTTGCTACTGCAGGGCGGCCTCAAGCCAGCAAGACACGAAAAGGGGCGGGCGCCATGCGCCAGCCCCGGAAAATCGTCTTGCCAGGCCGCACCCGCCGCCCGATAGGGGGCGCGGCCCGACACTGCATCAAAGGGCCTTGATCGTGCCCTTGGGCAGGACGGTTGCGACGGCGGCCTTCTGCGCCAGCACTTCCACCGACTTTTCGCCTTCGCGGTTCAGTTCCAGCGTGACGTACGTCTCGTTGACCTTCACGACACGGCCCAGCAGGCCGCCCGAGGTCACGACTTCGTCGCCCTTGGCCAGCGCAGCCACCATATTCTTGTGCTCTTTCTGGCGACGCATTTGCGGACGGATCATCAGGAAGTAGAGGATCACGAACATCAGCGCGATCGGCAGCATGCCCATCAAGGGGCTTTCGCCGGCGCCGCCGCCGAGGTTCAACTGGGCCAGCGGAGCGGCCAGCTCATTCATTGTCAGCACGTTTTCTTCTCCAGAATCAATGACTTGCGTCAAAATTAACGCGAAATTGTAGCCCACCGCCGCCCCCGCAGGCCTCGGCAGGACTAGGGATAACCTTTGCTAGACGCCGCGCGCCCGGTCGGCGTGGAACTGCGCACGCCATGCCGAGAACGTACCGGACGCAATGGCGTCACGCATTTCCTGCATCAAGTTCAGGTAGTAATGCAGGTTGTGGATCGTATTCAGCCGCGCGCCCAGGATCTCGTTCGAGCGGAACAAATGGTGCAGATACGACCGCGAAAAGTTCTGACACGTATAGCAGCCACAGGTTTCATCCAGCGGCGTCGTATCGGCGCGATAACGCGCGTTGCGGATCTTGATGTCGCCAAACCGCGTGAACAGCCAGCCGTTGCGCGCATTCCGCGTCGGCATCACGCAATCGAACATGTCGATCCCGTGCGCCACGCCATCCACCAGGTCCTCCGGCGTGCCCACGCCCATCAGGTAACGCGGCGCATCCTGCGGCAGACGCGGACCCACATGATTCAGGATCCGCAGCATGTCCTCTTTCGGTTCACCCACCGACAGCCCGCCAATGGCGTACCCGTGAAAGCCGATATCCGTCAGACCCGCCAGCGACTCATCCCGCAGGTGTTCATACATCCCGCCCTGCACAATGCCGAACAGCGCATTCGGATTCTCCAACCCATTGAACGCGTCCAGCGACCGTTTGGCCCAGCGCAGCGACATCCGCATCGACGTGGCCGCTTCTTCCGCCGTGGCCGGACGGTCACCCATCATGTACGGCGTGCACTCGTCGAACACCATCGCGATATCCGAATTGAGCGAACGCTGGATCCGCATCGACTCTTCCGGCGTCAGCATCAGCCGAGCGCCATCGATAGGCGACGCGAACCGCACGCCTTCCTCCGTAATCTTGCGCAGGCCTTCCAGGCTGAACACCTGGAAGCCACCCGAATCCGTCAGGATAGGCTTGTCCCACTGCATGAAACCATGCAGGCCGCCATGGGCCTCCATGATCTCGGTACCCGGGCGCAGCCACAGATGGAAGGTATTGCCCAGCACGATCTGCGCGCCGATCTCCTTCAGCTCGTACGGCGCCATCGCCTTGACCGTGCCATAGGTGCCCACCGGCATGAAAATCGGCGTTTCCACCACGCCGTGGTTCAACGTCACCCGGCCACGTCGGGCCAGACCATCCGTTGCCAGCAGCTCAAAATTGAGTCCGTTCATGGTTTCTCGATAAACATCGCATCGCCATAGCTGAAAAAGCGATAGCGCTGCGCCACGGCATGCGCATAGGCCGCCTTGATCGGCGCCATCCCTGCCAGGGCAGAAATCAGCATCATCAACGTGGACTTGGGTAAATGGAAATTGGTGACCATCGCGTCGATCACCTTGTAGTCAAAGCCCGGCGTAATGAAGAGCTTCGTATCGCCCTCCGTCGCCTGCAGAGGCCAATGCGCCTTGGCCGCGGATTCGAGCGCGCGCACACTCGTCGTGCCCACCGCGATCACCCGGCCGCCCTGTTCGTGGGCTGCTTCAATGGCCTTTACCGTGGCATCGGGCAACGTGTACCACTCGCTATGCATCACGTGTTCCGACAGCTTTTCCGTACGCACCGGCAGGAACGTACCCGCGCCCACGTGCAGCGTCACGAACGCCGTGTTCACACCCTTGGCCTTCAGTGTCGAGAGCGTCGCCTCATCGAAATGCAGCCCCGCCGTCGGCGCCGCCACCGCGCCAGGCTCACGCGCATACACCGTCTGGTAGCGCGCATCGTCCCCCGCATCCGGCGTGTGCGTAATGTACGGCGGCAGGGGCGTCGCCCCATGCGCTTCCAGCAGATCGAGCACCGGCCCCGGGAACTGCAGGTCGAACAGATCGTCCTCGCGCCCCAGCATCGTCACGTCAAACGCGTCTTCCAACCGGATCACCGCACCCGCCTTCGGCGACTTGCTGGCGCGCATATGCACCAACGCGCGATCCGGTGCCGTAATCCGCTCCACCAGCACCTCCACCTTGCCGCCACTCGACTTCTCGCCAAACAGCCGCGCCTTGATCACCCGCGTGTCGTTGAACACCAGCAGATCGTTGGGGCGCAGCAGGTCGATCAGGTCAGTGAACCGGCGATCATGCAGCCCGCCCTGCGCATCGAGATGCAGCAGACGGCTGGCAGTGCGATCGGCGGCCGGGGACTGGGCGATCAGCTCGGGAGGAAGGACGTAGTCGAAGTCGTCCAGGGTCAGATCAGACACGGGGGATGAGGCGTAATGCTTGCGGAAAACCAGCGATGATAACCGGTTGGGCAGGTGGGCTGCGCTTTTTGCGAAAGTTATGCTTATAATGCACGACTTCTCTCCGAGCGCATGCAGCAGCCGCGCTCGCGTCACGAGACGCCCGGGTGGTGAAATTGGTAGACGCAGGGGACTCAAAATCCCCCGCCGCGAGGCGTGCCGGTTCGATTCCGGCCCCGGGCACCAGATATAAAGAGCCGTTGACTGTGATTAGTCAGCGGCTTTTTTACGTCTTTGAGCTTGGTCCTGTTAAAAGTCGCTGCGATTAGCGCGCGACCACGCCGCCACCCCCGCCTCCCCAACCACCCAATCCCGAAACATCCCCACGAACGGATCGCCGATCAACCGATTCGGATAGATCAGATAGAACGCATCCCCCGAATGGGTACGCTGCGCAAACGGTGCCACGAGCCGCCCTGTCCGCAGATCGTCTTCCACCAGCGCCAGCTGCCCCAAGGCCACGCCTGCGCCATTCATCGCCATCTGATACGCCAAGCTGACGCTTTCAAAAGTGATGCCACGGTCAGGATCAATGTCTGACGCGCCGGCAGCCTCTAGCCACTGGCGCCAATAACCGGGGCGGGCGGCGGACTGCAGCAGCGTCGCGCGCCTGAGGTCGCTGGGGCGAGTCATCGGCCCCAGACGATCCAGGAGTGCTGGACTGCAAACTGGCGTGAGCTCGATATCGATCAGCCGGTGGCTCGCGCATCCGGGCCACGAACCCTGACCGATGCGGATCGCGACATCCGTAGTCCGCGCGCTGAAGTCGATTGGGCCGAGGGACGTGGTGAACACGACATCTCTGTCAGGCTGGGCGGCACGAAAGGCGGGCAGGCGGGGGACAAGCCAGCGCAAGCCAAACGTCATGGGGCACCAAATGTGCAGTGGGTCGCGTCCTTTGGTTGACTTTATTTCGTCGGTGGCGTCACTTAGGCGTTGCAAGGCGTCGCTCACGCTTTGCAAATAAAGAGTTCCGCTGTGGGTAAGCGTTACTTGCCGGTGTGAGCGCTTAAACAGGGCGATGCCCAGGTGTTCTTCCAGCAATCCCAGCTGGCGGCTGATGGCGCCTGGCGTCACGCACAGCTCTTCAGCGGCGTGTTTGACGCTGCCGCGCCGCCCCACGGCTTCGAAAGCGCGAACAGCGTTCAATGGAGGCAGGCTCATGTCGTGTCTCGATTCTAAAAAACTCAACCGAACTGCAGTTTAAATCGCTTGAGCGCCCCCTGCGCATGCCCAAGAATTCGCCCCATCTAATGCAATCAACAAAGGGAGACATTCCATGGAACAGGAAAAGCGACTGACCGGAAAGATCGCACGCGAGCGCATTCGACAGATGGCCGTTCCCCGCGCGGATCCGGCTTTGCTGGCCGCCTACCGTGCGCTGGGCGACGCGAGCGGTGTGCTGTCTGACGTGATGGATCGCCTGGGGATTCCGGGCGTGGTGGCGGCGTCGACTTTGGCGCCGACGCTTCCTGGCAAGGTGATCGTGGGTACGGCTCTGACGGTTCGCAATGTGATGCAGCGGGGTCATGAGTATGAGGCTGCGCGGTCCGTGGTGAACAAGATGGCGGAGTTTGAGGCGCATAACCTTGCTCAGCCTGATGACGTGCTGGTGATCCAGGGCGTGCCGGGGATTTCCAATATGGGCGGTATCTCCGCGCAGTTGGGCAAGCGCCATGGGGAAGTGGGCGCGATCGTAATGGGTGGCGTGCGGGATGTGGCCCATTCGCGCTCGGTGGGGTTCCCGGTGTGGGCATCGGAGATCACGCCGCGCACGGGCAAGTGGCGGGTGGAGACCGTTGAGATCAATGGCGATGTCGAGATCGACGGCGTGCGCGTGTCTTGCGGGGACATCGTGTTCGCGGACGATACGGGCGTGTGTTTTATCCCGATCGCGCGGGCGCAGGAAGTCCTGGTCATGGCGCAGAAAACTGTTAAGGACGAGGAGATCAAGTGCGCCGCGATTGATTCTGGATGTCACATTGCCGATCTGCCAAGAGCCGATTGAGATGAACGCTGCCGTTTAGACAGTCCTGTGTCTACGGCATTGTGTGCATGCGCGCGGGTGGGGGCCGGCAACGATTACCGGCGACCGGCATCAGTGCCTGCGTGCAAGTCCATGTGCATGTGCATGTGCATGTGCATGTGTGTGTGCGCGTGTCGGTAATGGTGCTGTCGCCGTGCAGGTTGCGCTTTCAACACCTTCTTAGCAGGATCGCGAGTCAATGTCCGACCAAACTAGCAACCGTCAGTCGTCTTCAACGAAGGCACATGACGTCACGTTGAGAATGCAGGCCGTGTGGAGCGAGGATTCCGTGCTGCACGAGTTCGCCATGGATTACGTCAATATCGTCAACACGATCGGGGCAGGGCGGGTCCGTCTGGAGATGCTGCCGCGCGGGGCGGTGGTGAGCCGGGGTGGCGATCTGTATGGCGCGGTGGCGTCGGGCGCGCTGGATGCGGCCCATGGCGTGGCGTCGAATCAGTACAGCAAGGACAAGGCGTATGCGCTGTTCACCACGCCGCCTTCGTTTGGCTGGAATTCGACGCAGATGCTGGGGTGGATGCGTCACGGCGGCGGGCAGGCGCTGTATGACGAACTGGTGCAGACGGTGCATGGCCACAATATTTCCGGGTATCTGGTCGGGCCGATGCCTACCCAGCCCTTGGGCTGGTTCAAGAAGCCGATCCATTCGCCAGAAGATTTGAAGGGCCTGAGGTTCCGGACCGGTGGATTGTCTGCGGACGTGTGCCGAGTGATGGGCATGGAACCGGTGCTGATTCCCGGAAACGAGACTGCCGAGGCCTTGGCCAGCGGGCGTGTCGATGCGGCTGAATATCTGAATCCGACGATCGACCGGCAGGTCGGTCTGGCCAAGGCGGCACCTTTGTACATCGTGCAGGGCTATCACCAGGTGTGCGAATGCTTCGAGATCATCTTCAACAAGTCCCGACTGGATGGGCTTGGTGATGAGGTGAAGCGCATTCTGGAGATCGCCGGTGACGCGGCGTCGTCGTCGATGGCCTACAAGCAGATGGTTTATTACCCCCGGGATCTGGAAGAGCTGAAGGTGGTGGACAACATCACCGTGGTTCAAGCGCCGGAAAGCATTCTGGACGCTCAATTGGCGGCGTGGGCCACGGTTCTCGATGATCTGTCTTCCGATCCCTTCTTCAAGAAAGTCATCGACAGCCAGCGCGCCTGGACCAAGACGGTGGTGGGGTTCGATCTGGAGTGGGAGGCGCCTCGTGAACGGGCATTTGCCTTCTTCAACAATGCATAAAGGCCGAAGCCGGTAGCGGCACCGGCTGACCCGACATTCCCAAACGATAAAAATCAGGAGACGGTTATGTTGTTGAACGCAAGGTGGTTGACTACAAGGTTATCGAAGACAGGGTTATCAAAGACAATGTTGCTGGAGACAACGTTGTCGACCGCAACGTTGTCGAATGCAAAGTTGTCGAACGCAAAGTTGTCGACTGCAACGTTGTCGAATGCAACGTTGTCGACTGCAAAGTTGTCGAATGCAACGTTGTCGAATGCATCACCGAAGGCAAGGTGGTTCAGCATCCTGCTGTTGAATCTCGCTGCCGCAACTGCTCTCAGCCCCGGCGTCGTCCACGCTCAGGCGCGCCCCGAACCCATGCGCCTGGTCGTGGGATTCGCGCCGGGCGGCCCGACCGATGCCGTGGCTCGCATCGCCGCGGAAGTGTTGACCACCAAGCTGGGTGCGTCGGTCGTGGTGGAAAACCGGCCGGGCGCCAGCGGCGCGATTGCGGCCAGTGCGGTGTCCAACGCCAAGCCCGACGGCAACACGCTGCTGGTCAACGTGGTGGCGGACATCGTCAATCCGGTGGTCGCGCGTGACAAAGATGCCGTCATCACCAAACGCTTCATGCCCGTGGTGATGTTGGCCGAGTCGCCCAACGTGCTGGTAGTGCATCCGTCGGTCAAGGCAACGACTGCCAAGGAATTCATCGAGCTTGAGCGGACCAGCCCCAAGGACAGCTTCAGCTATGGGTCCGCGGGCCTGGGTACGGTTAGTCACCTGTCAGGTGTGCTGTTCGGGGATGCTACCGGGGTGCCCATGCTGCATGTTCCTTACAAGGGCACAGGGCCCGCGCAGGTCGACCTGCTTGCCGGTCGGGTTCCGCTCATGTTCGACAACCTGATCAACGGACTTGCCAATGCCAAGGCTGGCAGCGTGAGGGCGCTTGCGGTCACATCGACAAAACGCTGGCCCGGCGCGCCTGACTTGCCCACGTTGGCGGAAGCGGGCCTGCCGGACACCGATCTGGTATCGGTGTTCGGACTGCTCGCCCCCGTGGGTACGCCCAAGCCGGTGGTGGACCGTATTGCTTCCGCCTTGCTGGAAGGCATGGCCGCCCCTGATGTCCGGAATCGGCTCAATCAGATCGGCGCTGAGCCAGGCACTTTGAACGCGCAGGCCTATGGCACCTACCTTGACACGCAGACCCAACGTTGGGAAAAGTTGGTGGCGGCCGGCAAGCTCGATCTGAAGTGACCGTGCGGTAGGGGCCGATGCCTGTGCGGCCGGGGTTGGATGCCCGTGCGATCGGGTCGGGTGCTCGTGAAGTCGGGTCCGATGCCCGCGAGGCCAGGTCGATGTCCGCGCGCCCGGGTCCGATACCGGTGAGGCCGGGTCCGATGACCTTGAGGCCGTGCCGATGCCCGTGGGGTCGCGGCTAATGCCCGTGCAGTCCGGTCCGGCGCCCCGCCGTGGTCCGCCATATTCGACTGGCGCGATCCGCGGTCTGGTGCGACCATGATCGCCCACCACAACCGGCCAGCGCGCCGCACAGTCGATACGTGACGCGCACCACTGCCCCCCAGGTTGATCGCACCCCTCAGGAGACCCGCGTGAAGATTGCCGTTCTGGATGATTACCATGGCGTAGCCAGCACCTATGCCGACTGGAAAACGCTTGGCGACGATGCGCAGGTAACGACCTTCCCGCATTACCTGCCCGAAGGTCCGGAACGCGACGTGGCCTTGAAGCCCTTTGACGTCATCATCGCGATGCGTGAACGCACGCCGTTCCCTGCGTCCCAGATCGCTGCGCTTCCCAATCTCAAACTGCTAGTCACGACAGGGTTGAAGAACAATTCCATCGACGTGCCGGCTTGCACGGCGCGGGGCATCACGGTGTGCGGTTCGGCGGGCAGTGCCGAGGCCAACCTTGCCACGACAGAGCTTGCGTGGACCTTGCTTCTGGCATTGTTCAAGAACCTGCCGCACGAAAACGAATCGATGCGGCGGGGGCAGTGGCAAACGCGCATGCCTGTGCCTGTGTATGGCAAGCGGCTTGGCGTGGTGGGATTGGGCCGGCTGGGTGCCGCCATGGCGCGCGTGGGCCTGGCGTTCGGCATGGACGTGGTGGCGTGGAGTGCCAATCTGACCGACGAGAAGGCGGCTGAAGTTGGCGTAAAGCGGGTAGACAAACACGAGCTATTCGCCACGTCGGACGCGATCAGTCTGCATCTGGTGTTAAGCGACCGGTCCCGTCACGTGGTGGATGCGGCGGCCATCGATGCCATGAAGCCGACCGCGTTTTTGGTCAACACGTCGCGCGCAGGCTTGGTCGATGACGACGCACTGATGCGTGCGCTGACGGCACACAAGATTGGCGGGGCGGGGCTGGATGTGTTCGAGCGGGAGCCGCTGCCCGAAGACGATCCGATCCGCCAGCTCGACAACGTCGTTCTTACCCCGCACCTGGGCTATGTCAGCGAATCGAATTTCCGGGCTTTCTACCAGAATGCGCTGGCGGCCGTGCAGGCATGGAAAGACGGCAAGCCGGTCAATGTGCTGAGTAAATAAGGGGACGAAAAGCACTGCAGTGCGTAAGCCTGCACTGAGCCCGGTCAGCCGCCGCCAGCGATAATCAGCCACCGCACGGGCTTGTTGCGTTCGCGCAGTTCGCGCATTAGCCTTCTACGCGCGTTGCACCTTTTCACACTCACGTCACAGCCCAGGCGGACTGCGCATGCTGGCGCCAGACCGGTGCCCTGTAGCCAATCAGCCCGGTTCTCGATCAGTCGGCCTTCGCGCTGTGTTGCGCCTTTCCGCACCCACGTCCCAGGCCAGGCAAACCGCGCATGCGGGTGCCCGACCGGCGCCTCGTCGCCAATCAGCCCGGTTGTCGGTTAGTCGGCCTTTCCGCTGCGTTGCGCCTTTCCGCATCACGTCCCGAGCCAGGAAGACGGCGCATGCCGGTGCCGGACCGGCGCCTCGTAGCGGCACGGCTTGGTTCCCAAATCGCCCTTGCGTTGTAACGGTACGCATCTTGCTGCGCAGTCTTCCAGAGTTAGCACCCTGCTAGACCTCGCTACCAAGGAGACAGTCCGTGGCTCACGTCATCGACCATCGCTACAGCGTCACCCTTTACCCGTTGCATGCCGTCTTCCTGGCTGGCACGGTCCCGCTATTCCTGGGCGCCATGCTCAGCGACATGGCGTATGCCAAAAGCTTCCATATTCAGTGGAGCAACTTCGCTTCGTGGCTGATTGCGGGCGCGCTGGTTCTCGCGGGCATTGCGCTCGTGTTTGCACTGGTGGACCTGTTCCGGCCGTACCAACGGGCTCGGGGCGCCGTCGCCTATTTCATCGTTCTGCTGGCCACCTGGGTACTTGGCTTCATCAATGCCCTGTGGCACGCCCGTGATGCGTGGGCCGTCATGCCAATGGGACTGATCCTGTCGGTCGTCGTATTCGTGCTTGCCTGCCTGGCGACTTGGCTGGGTTTCCGTACTCCACGCGTCCTGGGGCCACTATGACTATCAAATACGCCAGTTCGCTTGCCATTGTTACCCTGTCCGCCCTGTTGAGCGCTTGCGGCGACAAGCCCGCGCCGGTCCAGGTCGGGGCGGAGCCTCAGTTGCCTGAACCGCAGCGTGGCCTGTTGCCCGACATGGTCATTGCCAAGCCTGCCCCGTGGGGGGACAAGGTTCCCGTGGTGCCTGCCGGATATACCGTCACGGCCATCGCTACCGACTTGAAGATTCCGCGCCAGACGCTGGTCTTGCCCAACGGGGACATCCTGGTGGCCGAGGGGCGCGGTGGTATGGCACCCGATCTGAAACCGAAGGATGTCATTGCCGCCGTGATCAAGGCGAAAGGCACCAGCCCCGTCAAGGGCGGCAACCGCCTGACGCTGTTGCGGGATGCGGACAAGGATGGCAAGTATGAAACGTCGACCGTCTTTGCCGAAAACCTGAATGCGCCCTATGGCCTGGCATTGGTCGACAACGTGCTGTATGTCGCCAACCAGGATGCCCTGGTCCGCTTTGATTACAAGGAAGGCCAGACGCAGGCCAGCGGCCCGGCACAAGTGGTGACCTTGTTGCCTTCGGAGATCAACCACCACTGGACCAAGTCGCTGGCGGCAAGCGCCGACGGCCAGTATCTGTATGTGGGTATCGGGTCGAACAGCAACATTACCGAGCGGGGCATGACGGCGGAAGTCGACCGTGCCATGGTCTGGCGCGTAAATGCGCGCACGGGTGAGCACAAGGCGTATGCAACCGGGCTGCGCAACCCGACGGCGCTGACCATTCAGCCCGAGACCGGGCAACTGTGGGCTGTCGTGAACGAGCGCGACGAGATTGGCCCGGACCTGGTTCCGGACTATCTGACCTCGGTGCGCGAGGGCGCCTTCTACGGCTGGCCGTATAGCTACTGGGGCCAGAACGCCGACGATCGCGTCCGGCCGCAGAATCCGGACAAGGTCGCGGCGGCAGTCAAGCCGGACTACGCGCTGGGGTCGCATGTGGCGGCATTGGGCGTCGACTTCTCGACGGAAACCATGGGCACGCAGTTCGCCAATGGCGTGTTCGTGGGTGAGCACGGCAGCTGGAACCGCAAGGATCCGGTGGGCTACAAGGTCGTGTTCGTGCCGTTCAGCCAGGGGCGGCCCTCGGGCAATCCCGTGGACTTCGTGACCGGGTTCCGGGACGACGATGGCACGACCCGCGGCCGTCCGGTGGGCGTGACCGTGGACCCTCGTGGTGCGCTGATCGTGGCTGACGATCTCGCCAACACGATCTGGCGCGTGGCGCCGACCCAGGCGGTTTCCGTGCCCCCAGCGGCAGCGCCCGTCACGCCGCCGGCCGCTCCACCGGTTACGCCAGCGGACCCGGCCCTCGGCGCACAGCCGGGCACCCAACCCGGCACGCAAACCCCGCCCGCCGAGCCGGCCCCTGTGGTCCCGCCAGCATCGTCCGCCCCGACGGACCCGGCCCCGGCCGCTCCTGCTGCGCCTGCTCCGTCGTCAACCTGATCGCCGCCCGCAAGCGCGAAAAGCCGCTGCGCTCTACCGAGCCAGCGGCTTTTTCTTGTCCGTCCATGTAGCCCACGTGACCCAGGTTAGTGCCACCCAAGACGCTAAACCGTCCTGGGGCAGGACCGTTCAGGCCACGCTGGATTATCCCGCCCGAAGCCGCCAGTGCGCCCTTAAGCAACACCCACCGCAGTCGAGCGCATCGGCCCCTCCCACAGACGCAACCGCGCCCCGTGCATGGCCCGACCAGGGGCACCGTGGATCTGGCTTCGCCAGTCCACTGGTGCCGCCCCTGGGGGAGGCGCGAAGCGCCTAGGGGGGCTTATTTTCTCTGGGTGATGCAGCGCAAAGCCTTGCGCATAATCGATATTCAGCGACCTCAGCAACGGGATCAACGCTTCCGATTCCACCGATTCCGCGATGGTCTGCATATTCATCGTCTGCGCCACCTTGATTACCGCCTCGACAATGATCGCGCTAGCCGGCTGATCCAGAATCGCCTTCACGAACTCGCCATCGATCTTCACGTAGTGCACGGGCAAGTGCCGCAGGTACGTGAACGACGCCATGCCACTGCCAAAGTCATCCAGGGCGAACTGGAATCCCATCGCGATCAACTGGCGCATCGCGTCGGCAGTCCGGTTCACATTCGACACCGCCGCCGTCTCGGTCACTTCAAAGCAGATGCGGCTGGATCGAACCAGGGGGTACATCTCCAATGCGGCTTCGACAAACGCAAGAAAGCCCGGCGCGCTAAGCGTTATGCCCGACAGGTTGATGAAGTAGCAGGGCGTCTCGCCCGGCTGTGTGGACTGCGCCTGGATATGCGCAAAGGTCTTGCGGACGATGTGGCGATCCAGTTCCTCGATCAGGCCGAACCGTTCCGCGGCGGGGATGAAGCCGCCCGGCAGTACCACCGTGCCGTCCAGATCCTGGATCCGGGCCAGCACTTCATAGAAGACCTCTGGTGCGTCCGTGCTGGCGTGGAAGGGCACGATGCGCTGCGCATACAGCAGCACACGGTCTTCCCGCATGGCGTCTTTCAGGCGCGTCACGCTGTCCATGTCCTGCTGTTGCTGCCGGATTTCTTCGTCGCTGGGCAGGCTGACCTGCACCCGATTGCGCCCTTTTTCCTTCGCCAGGAAGCAGGCGGCGTCGGCCTGGGCCAGGGCGGACTCGAACGACAACCCCTCGGGCTCGCCCGCAAAGGCCACCCCTACGCTGACCGTGACGCCGTAGCGCCGGTCTTCCCACATGAAGTCCATGTCGTCGATCGCGGCGCACAGGCGATTCGCCCATTCCAGGGCATCGTCGGGCCCACAGTTGGGCCGGACCAGCACGAATTCGTCGCCCCCGAAACGCGCAAGCACATCGTCGTCCAGACACACTGATGTCAGCAGATTGGCCACCTGGATCAGCAAGCCGTTGCCCGCCGCATGGCCCCGGCGGTCATTGATGATCTTGAAGTGATCGATGTCCATGTACAGCAGCGCATGGGGACCGGGGCCGTCAATGTGCTCGGTGCGCGCGGTAAATTCGCGCCGGTTGATCAGGCCGGTCAGCGCGTCGTGGGCCGCTTGATAGGCGATTTCCTGGCCCAGCTCGTAGGCCTCGGTCACGTCGTTGCCCTGCACAAACACGCCGGTGACGGCGCGGCTGGCGTCAAAGATGGGCTGATAGATCAGGTCGATAAAACGCTGTTCAAGCTCGCCACCTGCCTCGCGTTGCAGCTTGATCGGCATGGCGCGGCCGACGAAGGGCGTTCCCGTCGCATACACGTTGTCCAGCTTGGCCAGGAAACCTTGCTGTATCACTTCGGGCATGACCTTGGCAAACGGGTGGCCAATGATCGTGCGGTGACCGGCCAGTTGGTTGTAGGCATCATTGGCCAGCTCGAACACATGGTTCGGACCTTGCAGAACACAAATGA
This sequence comes from Pigmentiphaga litoralis, assembly GCF_048632615.1. Classification (GTDB taxonomy): domain Bacteria; phylum Pseudomonadota; class Gammaproteobacteria; order Burkholderiales; family Burkholderiaceae_B; genus Pigmentiphaga; species Pigmentiphaga litoralis_B. The sequence continues at coordinate 1,679,230 of NZ_CP184479.1, read as the reverse complement.
AGCCGGGCGCCTGCTTGAACAGCTGTTGCAAGCGCTGGATTTCGCTTTGCAGGATGTTCTGGATGTTGCGGGTCCAGCGATGGGTGGTGGCTTGCTGGCCGGCCATCAGGGCCGCGTCCAGCGAACGTGCATCGTCATGCACGTCCAGCACCAGCTCGGTAACGTCCGCCGCGCAATGCAGAATGCCGCGCAGGGTCGAGTCGCTATCGAAGACAGGCGTGTTGGACACGGTCCAATAGCGTTCCTGATGGATCCCTTTTGCAGCGACGGAATACTGGATCTGCGAAATGTGATGCGGCCGGCCACTGTCCAGGACGCGCCGGTACGACTCGCGCATGATCTCGGACTGCTGGTCGTCGGATCCTGGAAACAGATCGAAAATCTGGCGGCCCAGCATGGCCGTGCGATCCGTTTTTACGGCGTTTTCGTAGGCGCTGTTGCACGCCAGCACCATCAGGTCGCAATCGAGCAGCAAGGCCGGGCATGGCGCTTCCTCGAATGCGTTCCTGAATCCTTCTTGGGTCATCGCCGTTAGCACGGTGTCTCCTGGTGTCTGGCAATTGATGGACATTGCAACCGCCAAACGTGTTGCGGGTGTGCGCCGCCGGGCATCGATGGCGAAATCGATGCGCAGTAGCACACCCAGGAGTGTAGGTGTTACCGACTTGTTGCCGGGATCCCGGCACGACGCGCGCTTACGCAATGTTGCGCGAATGGTCGAGCAGCTACATCTTGCCGCCGATCACACGGTTTTGCGCAACAGTACGCGGCGGTAACGTGCGCCGCCTGGTTCGACCGGCGTCAGCGCGCTGCTGGCGGAAAGTTCGACGGGAACAAGGACCGGCGCGTTTCTTCGTCATTGACCTTCTTGAAGTCGATGTCCTTGCCCACCGCGCGCGCACGGGTGGCGGCATCACGCGCGTTGATCGTGTCGTACAGGCGCTTGATGTTTGGATAGGCCGACAGAGGATCCTCCACGCCCTTGAACACGCGCGGCGCACGGTCCACCCAGCCCCAGGCCGACATGTCGGCAATGGTGTATTCGTTGCCGACAATGTAGTCGCGGCCTTCCAGGTGGTCGTTCAGGACCTGGTAATGCCGTTCGGTCTCGCGTCGATAGCGGTTGGTGGCGTAGGGGCTTTCGTTTTCGGCGGCGTACTGGAAGTGCACGGCCTGGCCCGAAAAGGGGCCCAGGCCCGATGAAATGAAGAACAGCCACGACAGCAGCTCGGGCTTGTCGGCGGGCGAACCCAGAAAGCGGCCGGTCTTTTCGGCCAGGTACAGCAAGATGGCGCTGGAATCGAACACTCGCGTGTCCGACCCGGCAGGACCTTCCGTGTCCACGATGGCAGGCACTTTGCCATTCGGGTTGATGGCGCGGAATTCCGCGGCGTGCTGCTGCCCCTTGCTGGTATCGACTGGAATGACCTCGTACGGCAGGCCGGCTTCTTCAAGGAAAAGGGCGACTTTGGCGGGATTGGGCGTGGGGTGGAAATAGAAGTGGATCACGGGGCGTCCTAGGGGGCTGCGGGTTGGCGGCGGGGTGAAGGGGCGCGGCAAGTCAGACCGTTAACGTAGGCCACGAAGGGGTAGATGCACTACAGGGTTTACGTGTACCACGTTGACACTTATTCGCACCGTGTGCTTTCATACCCAAAAAGAGTACGATGGAACCTAATATGGGTACAGAAAAACCTGCCGCCGAGCGCTCTCTAAGCCTTGCCGACGCACTCTTCCCTGCAACTAAGCAGCGGGTGCTTGCGGTCCTGTTCGGCCGTCCGGACCGCAGCTTTTACGCACGTGAGGTGATTGAACTTGTCGCGGGCGGATCCGGCGCCGTGCAACGTGAACTGGCTACGTTAATGCAAGCCGGGTTGATCACGGCCAAGCGCATCGGCAATCAAGTGCACTATCAGGCCAATCCAACATCGCCCATATTTACTGAGTTGCGCTCCATCGTTCAAAAGACGGTGGGAATCGCAGAACCTATCCTGCAGGCTGTGACTCCGCTTGCAAACGAGATTGCGGCCGCTTTCGTTTACGGGTCCATAGCCAAGCAGAGCGACACCGCCAGCAGCGATATCGACTTGATGTTGATCAGCGAGGCGTTGAGCTATGGAGACGTATTTATTGCGCTGGAGGAGGCGGGGCAAGCCCTGGGTCGGCCGATCAATCCCACGATATTGACGCGCGAGGAGTTCGCAAAACGCCTGATGGCGCAGGACTCGTTTCTGACTAGAGTGCTCGATCAACCCAAGATCTGGATTCTAGGTGGCAAGGATGACCTCCCCGTTTGTGCTGAGAAGGTCAACGCGCTCAAGCCATTCGCCTGATTGCATTAACGTGACCGCGGCGTATATGCACCTGTCGGCCAGATCGCCGCGTGCTACGGTTCAGTTCCGGCTCGTCCACCTTTCGCCCCGCACGCCACCGTGAAACTTCTTTCGTCTGTTCTCGGCTTCTGCCGGAAGATCAATCAACACGACTTGTTCAACGGCGCCGCCGTGCTGGGGTTCTACCTGACCCTGGCCATCTTCCCGGCCATCATTCTGATCATGGCCTTGCTGCCCTATCTGCCCGTGCACCACGTGGACCAGGCCATCATGGACCTGCTGGGCCAGGCCCTGCCGCCCGAGTCCGCCGCCATGTTCCAGGACGTGGTCAAGGACGTGACCGAGCAACCGCGCGGCGGCCTGTTGTCGTTCGGGATCGGCGCCAGCCTGTGGGCCACGTCCACCGGCATGTACGCGATCATGCAGCAGCTCAACACCATCTACGGCGTGCAGGAAGGGCGGGGCGTGTTTCGCGGCCGGTGGGTCGCGATCTGCCTCAGCCTGCTGTTCGTGGTGCTGGTGATCCTGGCGTTTTCGCTGGTCGTGCTGGGCGGCCTGCTGCAGGAATGGCTGGGCAACCAGCTCGGCATGTCTACCCTATGGCAGGTGGTGTTCGGTGTACTGCGCTGGGTCATCATCCTGTCGGGCCTGATCCTCGGCTTCGCGCTGATCTACTACCTGGCGCCCAACCGCAAGCAGCAGTTCGTGCTGATCACGTCGGGCAACCTGGCGGCTGCGGCGCTGCTGGTGCTGTCGTCATTGATCTTTGCGCGCTATGTGCAGACCTTCTGGGACTACAGCGCCACGTACGGCAGCGTCGGCGCGGTGATCGTGCTGATGCTGTGGTTGTACATGGCGGGATTTTCGATGCTGATCGGGGCGGAGCTGAATGCGTGGCGGCACGCCGGGACGTCTGCCTAGCGCGCCGGTTCGTAGTCCTGGCCAGGCATCGATTCATCGCCATTGCAGCGTCTCACGCCGCATCGCCTGCCGAGCATCGATGGCAGGCCACGCCGCCTCGCTTTCCTGACGCCTATTTCTTTGCCTTCCGTGCAATCTCATCCCCCGCATCCGCCGGCAGTGGGCGCACGTCGTACAGCGCGATCAACGACAGCAGGGCGATCAGCACGAACGCCAGGCGGAAATCCACGGCCGGCACGTCGGTCACGCCCAGCCCATCTTTCGCCCACGACCCGACCCGCAGAGCCAGTGCGCCGACGGCCACGCCCACGCCCAGCGACAGCTGGAACGCCGTGCTGAACAAGGTGTTGGCGGCGCGCAGCTTGGCGGGCGGCACATCGGCAAAGGCTAAGGTGTTCAACGCGGTGAAATGCAGGGACCGGGCCAGGCCGCCCACGAATAGCACGCCCAGGATCCAGCCCAGCGGCGTGTTGGGCGACAGCATCGCGTAGCAAAGCAGGAAGACGACGTTGGCCAGCCCGTTCCATCCAAGCACGCGCTTGAAGCCGTGGCGGCGGATGATGCCGGTGGTGGCGGGCTTCATGGCCAGGTTGCCGGTAAAGATGGCGACCATCAACAAACCGGCATGGAAGGGGTTCAGACCGAAGCCGACCTGGAACATCAGCGGCAGCAGCAGCGCGGTGGCGCCGGTGGCCATGCGGAACAACGATCCGCCGCTGACGGTCGCGGCAAAGGTCTGCACTCTCAGCACGCTCAGGTCGATCATCGGGTGGGTGGCGCGGTGCATGTGCCAGACGCAGGCGGCCAGCAGCAGCACCCCGGCGATCAGGAAGCCCACAGCCTGTGCCCAGGGCGTGCCGTCGCCACTGACGAGTTCGACGGCCCACAGGGTGCAGAACAGACCGCCGCCGCCAAGCAGGAAGCCTTGGGTGTCGAAGGGTTGCGGGGTCGGGTTCCTGTCGTTGGGGATCAGCTTCCAGGCAAAGTAGAAGGCAAGGATGCCAAGCGGCAGGTTGAGATAAAAGATCCAGCGCCACGATGCGTAGGTGGTGATGAAGCCGCCGATGGGAGGGCCAAGGATGGGCGCGACCAGCGCCGGCCAGGTCAGGGTGGCGATGGCGCTGACCAGCTTTTCCTTCGGTGTTGTCTTGAGCACGGCCAGCCGGCCGACCGGCACCATCATGGCGCCGCCCATGCCTTGCAGCACACGCAACAAGACGAATTCCCACAGCCCGGTGGCAAAGCCGCACAGCAGCGACGATACGGTAAAGAGGGCGACCGCCGATGCAAAGACGGTGCGGGCGCCAAAGCGTTCGGCCACCCAGCCGCTGGCCGGAATGAAGACGCCCAGCGCCAGCATGTAGGCGCTGACCCCGATGCTGAGGTCGACCGCCTGCACACCGAAGGACTCGGCCATCTGCGGAACGGCGGTGACGATGATGGTGGCGTCGAGGTTCTCCATGAAGAAGGAGGCCGCGACCAGCAATGCGATCCAGGTGCTGGCCCGGCTGTCGTAGGCCGGCACCTGAGTTGTGTGGGACATCGGGGTGTCTTCGCAGAATGGCAGTCAGGGATCTTACCCCCCTAGGCGCTACGCGCCTCCCCCAGGGGCGAAAGCAGGGAGGCCCCCTAGGCGCTGCGCGCCTCCCCCAGGGGCGACAGTAGGAGGCCCCCTTGGGCGCTGCGCGCCTCCCCAGGGGCGGCACTGGCGGCCTGGCAAAGCCAGATCCGCTGTGCCCTGGATCTGTACAAGCGTTTAGTCCGCGCCCACCTGCAGCTTGCTCGGCTGGCGTTTTTCGATCGACCACTTGAGCAGCGCGGCGCTGCGGTAGATGCCGTGCGCGAATTTGCCGTAGGGCAGGGTCAGGAACAGCGCCATCACCACGCCCAGGTGCACGGCCAGCAGCAGGCCCATCCAAGAGGTGTCGCGCAATCCGAGCAACAGCAGGCCCGTCACGCTGATGAGCAGCAGCAGCACGATGAACCCGCGGTCCATTGGGCGCTGCGCCACGTCGCCCTGCGCGGGGTCTCGCTTCAGGTTCAGCCACAGCAGGCCGACCGGGCCGATGATGAGCCCGATGCCGCCGGCGGTGCCAAGCAGCACCGGCAGACTGAAGAACGGGTAGGGCGCGTGCCAGTCCAGGAAGTAGTGGTACAGCGTTGCGACCGACGTCGCGGCAAAGCACAGCATGAAGCCGTAGAACGTGAAGTGGTGGAACCGCCGGCGGCGCAGCGTGAATCTGTCGCTCTCGTCGTTGCAACCCTTGCCGTGTCCGCCATCGAGGTACTTCAGCTTGAGCGCATTGCCGGCGGCTTCGGCAACTGCTTCGCCGCTTGCCGCACCGGGGCTGACGTTGCGCCAGAAGCGTGTCACGCCGATGCCCAAGGCAAGGAGGGCCAGCATGAACACGCTGCCGAACATCAGCGCCAGGGTGTTGTGCGGAAAGATGGCGTAGAAATTGCCTTGCAGCGGCTCGTGGAAGAGGCCGCCGTTGACCCCTGCGGCCAGCACCAGGAACAGCGTCAGACAGACCGCCGCCGCCATCGCGACCGTCAGACCGTTGCGTTCGTACAGCTTGCCCAGCGGCGCAGGCCAGGCAAAGTCCGAATAGGTCTGCACGCGTACCTTGGCCATGGCCTGCGGCACGTTCACGCCAAATTCATGGGGCGGCGCGTACTGGCAGGCGTGCAGGCAGGCGCCGCAGTTGTGGCACAGGTTGGCCAGGTAATGGATGTCAGCCTTGCCGAATTCCAGCCGCCGGCTCATGGCCCGGAACACGGCACAGAAGCCTTCGCAATACCGGCAGGCATTGCAGATTTCCATCATGCGGCCGACTTCGTTTTCGTCGTGGCTCAGCGCCTTGCTGTCCTTGCCTGCCCAACGGACCGGATGCTCCTTCATGGTCACGCCCGGCGTGGCAAGCGCAACGGCTTCCCGCGTCAGGATCTCAAGCTGCTTCACGGCGTGCTCCTTCATGCGTGTTCAGGGCGGCGGCCGCCGCGCTGGTGCCGGCAATGCGGCCAAAGGCTGTGCCGATGGTCATGCCCACGCCGGCCGTATACCCCTTGCCCAGCACGTTGCCGGCCATCATTTCGCCCGCCGCGAACAGATTGGGGCTGGGGCGGCCGCCGAAATGCACGGTCGCGCCCTCATCCACTTTCAGGCCCAGGTAGGTGAACGTGATGCCGGGCCGGACTGGGTAGGCGTAGAACGGCGCGGTGTCGATGGGCCGGGCCCAGTGGGTCTTGGCGGGTGTCACGCCTTCGGTATGGCAGTCGTCCAGCACGGTATGGTCGAAGGTGCCAATGCGGCAGGCGGCGTTGTACTGGTGGATGGTGTCAACGAACGCGGCCTCGTCCAGCCCGACCGCGCGGGCCAGCTCCTCCAGCGTATTGGCCTTGGTGCCCGGAAACACGGGTGGCATGAACCGTCCGACGGCTTTCGCGTCGATGATCGAATAGGCGATCTGCCCGGGCTGCATGGCGGTCAGGCGGCCCCAGATCGCGTAGCGCTTGGGCCAGAAGTCTTCGCCTTCGTCATAGAAGCGCTGGGCGTCGCGGTTCACCACCACGCCCAGTGACACACAGTCGATGCGGGTGCAGATGCCGCCGTCGTACAGCGGCGCGCGGGCATCGATGGCCACGCAATGCGATTGGGACGGGTCGCCAATGATGTCGGCGCCGGCATCGATCATGTAGCGCAGCAGCACGCCCATGTTGTAGCGGGTTCCGCGGATCAGGAAGTTGTCGGCGGGCCATTCGCCGCGTTCATTCTGGCCCCAGGCATCGCGCAGCCATGCCAGGTTGGACTCGAAGCCGCCGGATGCCAGCACACAGGTGCGCGCTTCGATGCGGGTGTCACCCATGCGGGCCGCAACGAAGCGGTCGCCGTCCAGTTCCAGCGCGTCGACCGTGCTGTCGTAGCGGATCTGCACGCCCAGGGCTTCGGCGCTGCGGTAGTAGGCGTTGATCAGGGCCTTGCCGCCGCCCATGAAGAACGCGTTGGTGCGAGCCAGGTGCAGCGTGCCCGACAGCGGCGGCTGGAAATTGACGCCGTGCTTGCGCATCCAGTCGCGACAGGTGGCCGAATGGCGGATCGCCACGCGCGCCAAGTGTTCATTGGTGATGCCACCCGTCACCTTCAGCAGGTCCTGCCAGAATTCTTCTTCGGGGTAGGCGTCGAGCAGCACGTCCTGCGGCGCATCGTGCATGCAGCGCAGATTGCGGGTGTGCTGGGAGTTGCCGCCTCGCCATTCGCGTGGCGCGGACTCCAGCACCATTACGCTGGCGCCGGCCTCGCGCGCCATCAGCGCAGCGCACAACGCGGCATTGCCGCCGCCAATTACCAGTACGTCAATCATCGGGAGGTCCGAGGGGGATGGTCAGGCCGCTACTGTAGGGTCCGCCCGGTGCCGCCGCCATCCCTGACGGCACAAGCCCCTTCACGAATCGTGAAGGCCCCGAGCCTGGCGCATCGACCCTTCTACAGCGCCTGCGCCAGCATCCGCGACAGCGCGTGGACGCGGCGGACCTCTGCTGTCTGCCGCCGCGATCCGCGCGTTCGCGCCAGGGCCCAGGCCGCCCCTGTCACGACCCGTCTCAACCGCTGCAGATAACCGATCACCTCGGAACGCGGCGCGGCATCCAGATAGCGGGTCAGCAGGGCGGCGCCGTCGCCGCCGTCGGGCCCAAGCAGATCGGACGCCGACGCCAGGTACAGCGCAACGTCGAAGGCCTGTGCCAGCGGCAGCGGCACGGCGTCCCCGATCGGTTCTTCGAAATCGATCCGGTACAGCACGTCGTCCTGCAAGGTCAGATTGCGCAACTGGGCGCCGCCGTGCCATTGCCCGGTCCCGTGAAAATCGGCCAGGTCGTCGGTAATGCGTTGAAGCAGGGCAAGGCGCGGGGTCGGCGCCATCCGCTTGAGCAGCGTCTCGACCGACGGGCCGCAATGCTGCATCACCATGTAGCGGCGCGTTTCAAGGTAGACCGTCGTCACCGGCCAGCCCAGGCGCCGGAGGCCCCGCAGGCGATCGGCTTCATAGCCAGGCGACCGGCGGCGGATTGCCGCGGTGTCGAGCGATGCCTTGAAGATCAGGCGGCACGCCATCCGCATGGCCAGGGTGGCGAGACAACTTTTCCGTGCTGCCCGCAGGGGTTTGACGATGACCGCATCGCCGTTGACCAGCAGCGTCTGGATATCGTCGCGCAAGCTGACATGGCCGTCGATATCGCGCAGCAGGGCGCTGCACTGTGCGAGCGAGGCAGGCGTGGTGATCGAGGTCGGGGACGCTGGCATGTAGGGGATCAGGGGGCCGCAAGATCGTTGCGGCTGGCAATCAATGTCAGCCGGATTTCAGCATGCACCACTGCCCCGGGGCGTCATCCTTACCGTATCGTAATTCGCGTGTTGCAGCGAAAGAACGGATCGGCCAGCACCTCACGCTTACATTTCGCCTAAAAGCCGCGTGCTAAATTTTTAGCTCATCCACTGGGAACAGCATGAACGACAACCCCAAGCCATTTCATCTGCCCAACGCAACGCAGACCATCGACCGCCGTTCGCACGAAATCTTCGCGGCCGCGGTGTCGACGACGCGCATGCCCATGATCGTCACGGACCCGAAGCAGCACGACAACCCTATCGTGTTCGCCAACAATGCGTTCCTGATGATGACGGGCTACACCGAAGATGAAATCTTGGGGACCAACTGCCGTTTCCTGCAGGGGCCGGATACCGATCGATCCACGGTGGATGAGGTGCGCAAGGCCGTTCAGGCCAATCAGGAAATCGCTACCGAAATCCTGAACTATCGCAAGGATGGCTCGACCTTCTGGAATGCGTTGTTCATCTCGCCCATCGTGAACGAAGCCGACGAGGTCATCTATTTCTTCGCGTCCCAGCTGGATGTCAGCCGCCGCCGCGACGCCGAAGATGCGTTGCGGCAGGCCCAGAAGATGGAATCCCTGGGTCAACTCACTGGCGGCATCGCCCACGACTTCAATAATTTGTTGCAAGTCATGTCCGGCTACGTCGAGCTGTCCCGTGTCGGGCTCGAATCCGGCGCGGGGGCGGCGCGGGTCGGCGCCAATCTGGATCGGGTCAAGGACGCGATCGACAAGGCGTCGCGGCTCACGCAGCAACTGCTCGCCTTCGCGCGCAAGCAAAGCCTGAGCGGCCGGGTGCTGAGCCTGAACGGATTGGTGGAAGACATTGTCAGCCTGAGCGACCGGACCTTGGGCGAGCATGTCCGCATCCGCAACGAATACGCGCCCAACCTGCCGAACGTGAGGGTGGATTCGACGCAAATGGAAGTTGCGATGCTCAACCTGTTGGTCAACTCGCGCGATGCGCTGGCCGACACGCAGGATGCCACCATCACAGTGCGCACCGAGCTCGTCACCATCGATCATCATCAGCTGGTTGGCTTTGCCGAATTGAATGAAGGCCAGTACGTGACGGTCAAGGTTTCGGACAATGGCAGCGGCATTCCGCCCGGAGTGGTCGATCGGGTCGTGGACCCCTTCTTCACGACCAAGGAATTGGGCAAGGGCACCGGCCTGGGGCTGTCCATGGTCTATGGCTTCGTCAAGCAGTCAGGCGGCGCCATGAACATCGAATCTCAGGAAGGCGTCGGCACGACGGTTACCCTGTATTTTCCCGCGCTGGACGCCGACGAAAACCCCTTGCCGACGCCAATCAAGATCGTCGAGCAAATCGGCAAGGAACGGATTCTGGTGGTGGACGACCGGCCGGAAGTGGCCGATGTGAGCAAGGCGCTGCTCGACCAGCTTGGCTACGATGCCATCGTGGCCTATACGCCGGACGACGCGCTGGCCGTCCTGGCCAGCGACGCAAAGATCGATATGCTGCTGACCGACGTGATCATGCCGGGCAAGATGAACGGCGTGATGCTGGCGCGTGAAGCCCGTCTGTTGCGCCCCAGGATCCGCATCCTGCTGACAACGGGGTTTGCGGACACGGAGCTCAATCGCAAAGGTGAACGGGCGTCCGAATTCGACATTCTCTACAAACCCTACAGCCGCGGCGATCTGTCCAAGAAAGTGAAGATCGTCATGAAGGGGCCCACCGGCGTCGGGTGATCAGATCGCTTCGCCCACGCGCAGCTTGACGCCAAAACGATACAGCCGATGGCCGGACATGCCCATGCGTTCGCGGGCTTCCAGGAAGGTATCCCACAGCACAGGGTCGGCGCCCGCCTTGCTGGCTTTGATGTACGCATCGACCATATCGCGCGACGCATGCGCAAAATCGGTCAATGCATCCAGTTCTGACTGTTTCATGGGCAAGCCCTCGATATCGATGGCACATGCTATCGCCGGGGTCCCGGCGTTGAACATAGGTGACACGGACTACACCGGCCGGACGGGATGAGGCGATAATGCATGTTGCAACGCAACCTAACCGGAGAACTTCCTTGTTGCCTCACACCATCGGCGAAATCGATCCCCCTCAACGGCTATTGATGGGACCCGGCCCGGTCAACGCCCATCCGCGCGTGCTGCGCGCCATGGCGGCGGATCTGCTGGGGCAATTCGATCCGGAAATGACGTCGTACATGAACGAGGTCATGGCCCTGTATCGCCCTGTATTCGGCACCGGCAACCGGTGGACCTTCCTGGTCGACGGTACCGCGCGCGCAGGCATCGAAGCCTCACTGGTGTCGATGGTGGCGCCGGGCGACCGGGTGCTGGTGCTGAATTTCGGCCGCTTCGGCCTGTTGCTGACCGAGATCCTGGCGCGTATCGGCGCCGTGGTTGAAACAGTTGACGCCCCCTGGGGCGAAGTGGTGCCCATGGACGCGGTGGCGGCGGCAATCGAACGCTTCCAGCCCAAGGTCGTGGCCACGGTGCATGGTGACACGTCCACCACGATGGCCCAGCCGCTCGACGGCCTGGGCGACCTGTGCCGCGCCGCGGGTGCGCTGTCGTATGTGGACGCCACCGCAACCATAGGCGGAATGGAAATCGCCGCCGACCGGTGGGGGTGGACGTCGTGACCGGCGGCCTGCAGAAGTGCCTGGGCGGGCCCTCGGGCTCTTCGCCTATCACCATCTCGGACCGCGCGGCCGAAGCCATTTTCGCGCGCCGTCATGTCGAAGAGGGCATCCGCCGCGATGACATCACCGACGGCACCGGCATCCGCATCGGGTCCAATTATTTCGACCTGGCCATGATCATGGATTACTGGTCCGAAAAACGCCTGAACCATCACACCGAAGCCACGACCATGCTGTACGGCGCGCGGGAATGCGCCCGGGTGGCGTTGGGCGAAGGGCTGGCGCCACGCTACGCACGGCATGCGGCCGCAAGCCAGGCCATGATGGCGGGCGTTCGGGCAATGGGGCTGACGGTGTTCGGGGACGAACGTCACAAGATGACCAACGTGACTGGCATCCTCATTCCGGAAGGGGTGGATGGCGAAGCGGTTCGCCGCCGCATGCGCGAGGATTTCGAAATCGAGATCGGGTCGGCGTTTGGCCCGCTGCAGGGCAAGATCTGGCGGATCGGCGCCATGGGCTACAACGCCATGAAGCACAAGATCCTGATCACCCTTGGCGCGCTGGAATCGGTGCTGCGCGCCGAAGGGTACGCCTGCCCGCCGGGCGCCGCGGTCGACGCGGCGCTGGCGGCATGGAACAAGGCGTCGATTACTTGATGACGCCGCACGCCTGACGCGCGCCCCCGCCGCCCAGCGGCGCGGGGTGATCGCTGTGGTTGTCGCCGCCGGCATGCACCATCAGGGCCTTGCCGCTGACGGCCGCCAGCTTCAGGCGGGGGGCCAGCACGGGCTGCATGGCGTTGCCCTGGGCATCCACGATCAGGGGCGGCAGATCGCCCAGGTGGGCGCTGTCATCCCACGGATGGCCGTGCTTCTTGGTGTTCTGCGGATCCAGATGGCCGCCGGCCGCGCCGGCCGGGACCATCTTGCCGCCATCTTCCTTGGCATCGCAGCTGCCCATCGCATGCACGTGGAAGCCGTGAACGCCGGCAGGCAGCCCGGTCAGCTTGGGGGTCAAGACGAGACCGTACTTGCTGTCCGACAGCGTCACGTCGCCGATGGCCTGACCCTGACCCTTTTCCGTCGCCATGTACATTGGGACGGTCGTGTCGGCATGGGCGGCGGCGGCGCCCAGCAGGCCGGCAAGCAGGGCGGGAATGAGAATGCGCATGGTGGTGCTCCAGGACGTAATCGAAGAGCAGACAATCTAGCCGCTGGCGCGCGGTTGTGCCACTGCGGTTGTCACGCGATGTGACGGCCCGGCCTTGGCGAAAGCGGGCTGAACAGGTGGCCAGATAACGGGCGGATGCGCTGGACGCGCCATTGCGGATGGCCAGTTCAGGGACGCGGCAAGCGTTCCCCCAGCGCGGCCAGAAAAGCGGCAGCCTGTTCGGCCATCGGCTGGCGCATGCCGATCGTGGCAGGCTGGTCGTCTTGCGCACTCAACACGCGTTCCATGCGTAACCGGAACAATTCAGCGGATTCGCGCTGGGCGCGCACCGACAAGGTGCCCAGCAGGGTCTCGAGCGCCTCGGCCATCACGATCTGACGCGCTTCGAGTTCCTGCATGGCGTGCGCCATTTCTATGAGGAGTTCTTTATGCTGCATCGTGGCGTCCCCTGTCGTCGGAGCGGTCATCGAGCTACCGATTCTAGGACGCCCTTGTCAAAATAGCTTCCTGCTGAGCACGCCGATTCCAGGTTTATTTCCTTGCCCGTCCATGCGCTTCAGTAGCCCGGACGATCGGTCATGACCTTGTCGGGCGTCATGGGCGTACTGCGCACCCGCTTGCCGGTGGCATGGAAAATCGCGTTGCAGATGGCGGCCGAAACACCGACCAGCCCGATCTCACCCACTCCCTTGGCACCCAGCCGGCTGACGATGCGGTCGTCTTCGTCCACGAATATGACGTCGATGTCGTGAATGTCGGCATTCACCGGCACATGGTATTCGGACAGGTTGTGGTTCATGAAGCGGCCCAGGCGATGATCCGCATGCGTCTCTTCATGCAAGGCCTCGCTAATCCCCCACACGACCCCGCCGGTGATCTGGCTGTGCGCGGTCTTCAGGCTCATGATGCGGCCGGCGGCAATGGCGCTGACCACCCGCGTCACGCGCACCGTGCCGAACTCCTCGTCCACCTTGACCTCGGCAAAGACCGCCGAGTGGGTCGAACGTGTGTACTTCTTCTGCTTCAGCACGTTGGGCAGCAGCAGGTACTTTTCTTCGATGCGAGTCTCTTTCGCGGCGGCGAGCAGATCGGGCAGGGTGACCGACACCGTCGGGTCCAGCTTCAAGCGCATGTGGCCTTCCACGAATTCCACGTCATTCAGGCTGGAGTGCTCGAACGGCTGGCCTTCGAGCGACCTGGCCATCTTGTACAGACGCTTTTGCAGCTTCTCGCAGGCGCCTTCCACCGCCGAGCCGACGGTGGCCACGTGCGACGATCCGCCTTCGATCGGCGCCACCGGCAACGTCGAATCGCCCAGCTGGAAGGTCACCTTTTCCAGCGGCAGGCCCATCGCTGCCGCCGCAATCATCGCCATGACGGTGTACGTGCCGGTGCCGATATCGGTCGCCGCGCTGCTGACGACGAGCCGGCCATCCGCATGCAGCACGGCGCTGGCGCGCGCGAACATCTGCATCGCATCCCACTGGCCGGTCGCCATGCCCCAGCCCACCAGCTCGGTGCCTTCCCGCATCGATCGCGGCGCGAGCGGACGGCGCGACCAGCCAAAGCGCTCGGCCGCCTGTTCATAGCAGGCCCGTAATTCCTTGGTGGAAAAGGGCAGGTCATTCATCTGGTCGCGTTCGGTGTAGTTCTTCAAGCGCAAGGCCAGCGGATCCATGTGCAGTTCATAGGCCAGCTCATCCATGGCGACTTCCAGCGCGTGCACGCCGTGCGCCGCGCCGGGTGCGCGCATGTCTATTGGCGTGTACTGATCGAGGTCGACCAGCTGATAGCCCAGCCGCACGTTGTCGCACGCGTAGAGCTGGCCGGACCAGTTCACCACCACTTCAACGTAATCCTCGATCCGCGAGGTTTCGGCAATGGCTTCGTGCATGATCGAGCGCAGCGTGCCGTCTCGCTCGGCGGCCAGCTTCACATGCTGCAGGGTTTCGGGCCGATGGCCGAACGTGAACATCTGCTGCCGGGTCAGCACGACGCGGACCGACCGTTCCAGCTTGAGCGAGGCCATGACCGCGAGCGTCAGCTGGTATTGCGGACGCAGCCCCGACCCGAACGCGCCCCCCACGTACGGATTGCGCACGGTCACCTTGTCCTTCGACAGGCCGAACACGTGCGACACGTACCAGCGGCTGTTCTGCGAGCTTTGCGTCTTGTCGTAGATGGTCAGATGCCCATCGGCATCACGGATCACCGTGGACGCGAACAATTCAAGCGGATTGTGGTGCTCCACGCCGTTGTAGTAGGTTGCCGCGATCTTGACGGGGGCCGCATCGAACGCGGCCTGCGCATCGCCGCGTTCGTCGGGTGGCGGAGAATAGCCCGCCTTCAGCCGGCTGGGCTTGTAGCCGCGATGCAGGTTGTCCATCAGATTGGTTTCGTGCGGTTCGATCGCGTACTCGACGTTCACGAGCGATGCAGCATGGCGGGCGGCTTCGAAGGTCTCGGCGACGACCAGCGCGATCGGCTGGCCGCTGTACAACACCTTCTCGTCATACAGCGGACGGAACGGCGAGCCGCCCGGGGCGGTCATGTCTTTGTACGACAGGTCGAACGACCGCATCTTGGGCCGGTTCTGATAGGTGATGATGTCAATGACTCCGGGAACGGCCAGGGCCTCTTCCAGATGAAACACCGTCACGCGGCCCTTGGGAATGCTGCTGTTGACCACGACACCATGGGCCAGGTCGTCGGCGAAATGTTCGGCGGCATAGTGTGCGGTCCCGGTGACCTTGGCGCGGCCGTCGACGCGTGACACTGACATGCCCTTGGTCACATAGCCCGTGCCTTCCGGGGCCACAGGCGCTTTCAGCGATTCGATCAGGTCAGTCATACGGTTACCTCGGAAATGTAGGGTTCACCGGTATTGGTCACGGTGCCTTCAGCGGCCAGCGTCAATGCGCGAACGATGGCGCGATAGGCCATCGGGATCTTGTAATCGTTGGCGCCCTGGCCCTTGGCATTGCTTAGCAGGGCTTCGGCAGCCTGGCTGAACACGGCGGCATCGGGCCGGGCGCCGACCAGGCCGGCTTCGATCTGCAAGTCGCGCCAGGGTTTGTGCGCCACGCTGCCGAGCGTCAGCCGGGCTTCACGAATGGTGCCGTCGTCGGCCAGGTCCAGCGCCGCCGCGACCGAGACCAGCGCAAACGCATACGACGCGCGCTCACGCAGCTTCAGGTACACCGAATGACCGGCAAACGCCCGTGCATCGGGCAGTTCCAGATGCGTGATCAATTCGTCGAACGCCAGCGTCGTGTCCTTGTCGGGACGATCCTCGGGCAGACGATGGAACTCCGCAAAGGGGATCTGGCGGGTGCCCGACGGCGACTGCACATGCACGATGGCGCCCAATGCCGCCAGCGCCACGCACATGTCCGAGGGGTGGGTGGCAATGCAGTGTTCACTGGCGCCCAGGATCGCGTGCTGACGGCTCAGGCCGCCGATCGCCGAACAGCCGGTACCCGGGTCGCGCTTGTTGCAGGGCACCTGCGAGTCGTAAAAGTAATAGCAGCGCGTGCGTTGCAGCAGATTGCCGCCATTGGTGGCCATGTTGCGCAGCTGGGGAGACGCGCCGGCCAGAATGGCGGCGGTCAGCAGCGGGTAGCGGGAACGCACCAGCGGGTGATAGGCCGTGTCGGCATTGCGGACCAGCGCGCCCAGCTTCAGGCCACCGTTCCCGGTCTCTTCGATCTGGTTGTAAGGCAAGCCATTGATGTCGACCAGACGCACCGGCCGCATCACGTTTTCTTTCATCAGGTCGATCAGGTTCGTCCCGCCGGCAATGAACTTGGCCACGCCCACCGCCATGCTGTTGCCTTCATGCCCGCCCAATGCATCGAGCGCCTCTGCCGCATCCGCGGGCGCCAGGTAGGTGATGGGATTCATACTGGCACCGTCCCGACGACGACGCTGCGATCGGTGGTTTCGATGACGACCGGGATGTTCATGACCTGGGTCACGGCGTGCACGATCTGCGGGTAGGCGCCACAGCGGCACACATTACCGCTCATCAGCTCCCGGACCTGATCGGCGTTCCTGGCTTCGCCTTCATTCATCAGGCCGACCGCGGAGCAGATCTGGCCGGGCGTGCAGTAGCCGCATTGGAACGCGTCGTGGTCGATGAACGCCTGCTGCAAGGGATGCAACGTGTCGCCGTCGGCCAGTCCTTCAATCGTCGTGATTTCGCGTCCGTTCTGCATGACCGCCAGCGTCAGGCAGGAATTGATGCGCTTGCCGTCGACCAGTACCGTACAGGCGCCGCACTGGCCCTGGTCGCATCCCTTCTTGCTGCCGGTCAGATGCAGGTGTTCCCGCAACAGGTCCAGCAGGCTGACCCATGCTTCGATCTCAAATTGTGTTTCCTGGCCGTTGATGCGCAGGGTGATGGGGTAGCGCGGCGCGGCAGCGGGCGCCACGCTGGGCCTGGGGGTGACTTGTGCGTCCATGGGAATCCTTGGTGAGCGAGCCTTCGTGTGTCCCAAGGACAGCAAGGTGCGTGCCCATGCGGCGCGGAAAAACGAACAGCCGGCAAAGGCCGGCTGTTCATCGTGGGTCAGTCTGCCGGCCTGGGGGGCCGGCGCTTCCTTACGGACGGAGGCGACTTGCGCGCTGACGCATCTTGCTCGACAGGCGGATGGCCGCCCATGCCAGCCAGCGGCGATTGGTCACGCGCACCTGGGGCAGGCGACGCAGGACTTCGACGGCAATGCCACCCTTGCGGTACCAGGTACGACGGCGTTCCTGGCTGTCGGTGCGACGGCCGATCAGCCAGTCCGCCTTGCGCAGACCGGGCTTGTAGACCGGCGGCACGTTGAAGATCAGGATGTAGGCAAGACGCGGCGCGGTCGACGTATTGGCCGCCGTGTAGTGCAGCGTGCGGACGTCGTGGATCGTGCAGTCACCAGGTTCCAGCGGGACGGCAATGGCTTCGGACTTGGGGAAGTCGCCGATGCATTCGAGCGGGTGGAGCGAACGGTCGCCGCCGGGCGATTGGTGTTCCAGCACGTCGCCCAGATGCGAGCCTTCAAGGAATTGCATGCAGCCATTGGCTTCGGTGACCGGCTGCAGGGCCATCCAGATGCTCAGTTCCTTGTATTCGAAGTCGGGCGAGCGGAAGGCCTCGTCCTGGTGCCAGGGCGTTTCCGGGCCGTACAACGCCGGCTTGAGGAGGGCATGCTCGCCGTACAGCGCGGCGTCTTCGCCGAGCAGTTCCTTCGCCAGCGCCAGCGCGCGGCGATGGAAGGTGGTCTTGCGCAGTTCGGGTACATAGTGGCTCGGGTCGTGCATGCTTGGAAAGCTCTGCATCTTGCCCGGCTCATCGCGCCCCGAGAAATCGTATTGCGCACCCTCTTCGTAACCCGCTTTACGGGCAAACAGACCAAGCAGCGTGTCGCGGATTTGCTGGACTTCGGAGGGCGGGCAGATGCCCTCGCGGCGCATAAAGCCTTTGGTTCGATAATCGTTGAGTTCTTGTTCGGAAAGCAAGGCCGCAGTGCCCACGTTGGTCTCCCCAGATTGGAGGGGAAGCGCGCCCCTCATCGCAATTGACATTGGGCTCTACCGTAAACGCTATGTAACCGTTGGTGCATCGTGAGAACGTACTACTGACGCGCCGTAGAACGGGCGTCCTAGTGTCGCGGTCTACTCCTCCCGCAGCCCAATCGAAAGACTGGGTTCCTCCTATTTCGGCTGGGGCACCGTCCAGAAATAGACTTTGCGTCCGTTGATGTCCACGGTCTGTTCAGGTTCCCAATCGGGCATCTGGAACGCATGCGACACGATGCGGGTGCCCGGCTTGAGCTTGAGCAGCGTGGGCTTGAGCCTGGCGTTCAGGCCTGGGAGCAGATACAGGCTGATCACGGTGGCGGCCCGCAGGTCCTGCTGGAACAGGTCACCCTGCACGAAACGCACCTTGTCGGTGACCTCGGCTGCCTTGGCGTTGGCATTGGCCTCGGCAATGCGTTGCGGGTCGATGTCGAATCCCACGCCCCGTGTGCCGAATCGTTTGGCGGCCGTAATCGGGATGCGCCCGTCACCCGACCCGAGATCGTACAGCACGTCGTTCGGGCCGACATTGGCCACCTTGAGCATGGCATCGACCACTTCCGGCGGCGTTGGCACATAGATGACGTCCGGCCTGCGGGCCGCTTCGGGCGGGCTCGCGGCCTGCACCGCGGCGGGCGGTGCGAAAGACAGCAGGGCAAGGACGACTAGGGCGGCGGGCCAGCCCAGACGGGCAGTCAACATGGCGATCTCCTTGGCTTGGCGTTCAATGGCAGGTCGGTCGGGTTCACGATCCGTGGTTGGCGTCGGCCGTGGTGGACGACGGGCCACGAAACAGCAGCAGCACCGCGCCCGAAGCCAGCACGCCCAGGCCAACCAGCGCGCCAATGCCGGTGTGCACCAGGCTGGCGTACAGCAGGTAGCCGCTGCTGGCGCAGAACACCAGCGGTGTCAGCGGGTAGAGCGGAACCTTGAACCGGCGTGGCAGGTCGGGCATACGGCGGCGCAGCACGAAGAGGGCAATGCCGGTCAGCACGAAAAACAACCAGAACACGGGCGCCGTGTATTCGACCATGGTGGCAAAGCCGCTGCGCGTGACCGCGCCGAGCATCACCAGGCCCAGCGCAATCGCGCCCTGGGCCAGCAGTGCATTCACGGGTGCGCCCTTGCGGGTGTTCCAGACACCCAGCGCGCGGAACATGGGCGTGTCGCGGCCAAAGGCGAAGTTGGTGCGGGCCCCGGTCAGGATGGTGGCGTTGGCCGACGTCAGGGCCGAAATGGCGATCAGCGTGCTGATCCACCCGGCGCCTTGCGGGCCGACCAGGGCGCGCATGGTGTCGGCGGCCACGGCGGACGAGCCGGCCATGCCGCTCATGCCCAGGCCGTTCAGGTAGGCCAGGTTGACCAGCAGGTAGAGCGCCGTGACGATGCACAGGCTCCAGAACAGCGCGAGCGGCAAGGTACGGCGCGGCCCGATGACTTCGGCCGACACGTAGGCGGCTTCATTCCAGCCGCCATAGGTCAGCATCACGAAGATCAGCACCAGTCCCCATTGGGTGACGGCGGGGGTGGTCGGGGCGGCCGAGGCCGCGGCGGCGGGCGCTTCGGCAGGGGACAGCAGCAGGCCGGCGACGATGATCAGCACGACACCGCCGACTTCCAGCAGGGTCAGCAGGTTCTGCGTCCACTTGCCTGACTTCAGGCCGATGATGTTGATGGCGGTCAGCACGATCACCATGACCGCGGCGTAGATCGCCGACGAATAGGGCCCGATGTTGATCACCTGCGACGCATAGTCGCCAAACACGTAACCCAGTAGCGCGATCGATCCGGTCGGGATGATGGTCAGCCGCGCCCAGGCGAACAGGAAGGACACCTTGTCGCCGAAGGCCAGCCGCAGGTAGTGGTAGTCGCCGCCCGCGTGGGGATGGGCGGTGGCCAGCTCGGCGTAACACATGGCGCCTACCAGCGACAGCAGGCCGCCAAAGACCCAGGCCATCAGCATGTGGCTGGGGGTGGCGGCGTTTCCCGCCACCAGGGCCGGTGCGCTGAAGATGCCCGCGCCGATCACGAGTCCGACCACCAGCGCGATGGTGTCCAAAGTGGACAGCTGGGGACGCGGCTGATTGTTGGCGGTGGTGTCACCCACGCCGGATGGCAGGGCGCCCGAAGCAGGCATGGCCGACCCGGAGGTCTCGGAAGTCGCAGGACGCATGGGGCAGGGCGCTCGCAGTGGGTGGGGGCTGGTCCACCCGCGACTATGCCTGTCGAGGCGCGACCCCGTCATGTCCGTTCATGAAAGCTTACAAAAGACTGAACGGTCATCGTCAGTACGCGGATCGTCAGGGCACTGATCTTCCTGGTGCTGACGATCAGTGTGCTGCTGTTGATGTGGCAACGATCATTGCGGCTGACCCGGATTGTGCAGCACGGAGTGCCGCCGTGAATACATCGCGTAAACCACGAGCCCGACCGCGACCCAGATGCCGAACGCGATCCACGTGACCCGTCCCAGATGCGCCATCAGGAAGACGCAGCTGGCCACCCCCAAAGCAGGAATCACCGGCACGCCGGGGCAGCGGAAGCCCCGCGGCAGGTCGGGCCGGGTCCGGCGCAGCACCACCACCGCAATCGAAATGAGCGAGAAGGCCGCCAGGGTGCCGATGTTGATCAACTCGGCCAGCACACCCAGCGGCACCCAGCCAGCGATCAGCGCCGAGGCCATGCCGACCGTCCAGGTCAGGCGCGTGGGCGTGGCGTAGCGCGGATGCAGGGTTGCCAAGGACGCGGGTAGAAGTCCGTCGCGCGCCATGGCGTACAGGATGCGCGTCAAGCCATAGCCCATCACCAGGATGACGGTTGTCATCCCGATGATGGCGCCCAGGTCGATGAAGCCCGCCAGCCACCCCTGGCCCGCCACCTGCAAGGCAAGCGACACCGGATGGTCCAGGTTCCGCGCGAATTCGGCATAAGGCACGATGCCGGTCATGATCGCGGCCACCGACACATACAGCACGGTGCACACGAACAGGGACCCCAGGATGCCGCGCGGCAAGGCACGCTGCGGATCGCGGACCTCTTCGGCGGACGATGCCACGGCATCGAAGCCGACGAAGGCATAGAACATCAGCGCCGCCCCGGTGTAGACCCCCTGCATCCCAAAGGGCATGTAAGGCTGCCAGTTCTCGGGTTTGACATGAAAGACGCCCACACCGATGAACAGCAGCACCACGGCCAGCTTGATGGCCACCATGATGTTGTTGACGCGCTTGGACGCTTTGATGCCGAGGGACAGCAGACCGGTGATCGCCGTCATCACCAGGAATGCGGGCAGGTTGAAGAGTGTGTCGCGACCGGGAATCGCATTGGGCGCCGCCGTCAAGGTGGATGGCAGGTGCCAGCCGAAACCGGCGATCAGGGACTGGAAATAGCCCGACCAGCCGGCCGACACGGCCGCGGTGGCCAGCCCGAACTCCAGGATCAGCACCCAGCCCACCATCCACGCGACGAGCTCGCCCAACGTGGCGTAGGTATAGGTGTAGACCGATCCGGCGATGGGCACCGTGGATGCAAACTCGGCATAGGCCAGCGCGCAGAAAAAGCAGGCAACGGCCGCCAGCACGAAGGACAGGGACAGGGCCGGCCCCGCCGTGAGCGCCCCGGTGCCGGTCAGCACGAAGATGCCCGAACCCACCACGGCCCCGACGCCGAGGAGGATCAGATCCAGTGTGGTCAGGGATTTGACGAGCCCCGCGTCGGCGCGCTGCGCCAGCATGAGGTCGATGCTCTTGGTTCGGAACACGCTCATGGACGACTCCGCGACATGGAGCGTCCATGATATGCCGCGGGTTTGCGGGAAGGCTACGCCGGGCTTGCAACAAAGCGGCAGGGCCTACGCCGTTGCGGCTTCCGGCGACGTCACCGTTTCTTCTGTTGTGGCGCGCCGCAGTTCGCGGCGGGTCGCCATGTCGAAGGCGCGGCCCCGGTGCAGGGTCGCGGTGTTGTCCCACATCACCAGGTCGCCCACCTGCCATTCATGCGCGTACACGAACTGACGCTGGGTCGCGTGTTCCAGCAGATCCAGCAGCAGCATGCGGCCTTCGGCCACCGTCATGCCTTCGATCTCGCAGGCATGGATGCCGACGAACAGGATCTTGCGGCCTGATCGGGGATCGGTCTGCACCAGCGGCCAGGCCACGGGCGGGATCGCCTTGCGCTGTTCTTCCGTGTACTGCGTATCGCCCAGCAGGAAGCGCGAATGCAGCGCATAGTGGATGGCCTTCAGGTCTTTCAGCGCAGCCTTCTGTGCGGCGGGCAGCGCGTCATAGGCGGCGCGCAGGTCCGCGAATTCGGTGTTGCCGCCCGAGCCGGGCAGCGACACGGCGGACAGCATCGAATACTTGGCGCGTGGGCGCTGGAAGGAACTGTCGCTGTGCCACAGCTGATTGGCGATGTTGCCGATGATCTTGGCATGATTGCGATCCGCCAGGGCGCCATCAGGCGTCACGTTGGAAATGTCGGCCAGTTCCGCATAGTCGAAACGGTGGGCGCCGCCCTTGACCTTGCGCAGCCCCAGGTCCAGCGGACCAAACGAGGTGGCAAAGGCCATCTGCTGCGCCTGGGTCACCGGCTGGCCGCGAAAGACCAGCACGCCATATTGGTCCATGGCCGCCTCGATCGCGCGCACCTGCGCGTCGTCCAGCGGCTCGGTAATCGTTATGCCGGTGGCTTCGGCGGCAAAGCCAGGGGTCAGGGGAGTGAGTTGCAAGCTCATGTCAGGCTCCAGGAAAAGGGAAACGAATGGGATTCGGGAATCGATAGATCGGCAGCCGCGGCCGCGGCGGCCGCGTCATTCCGGCTTGATGTGGGCGTTGGCGACCACCTTGCGCCACTTTTCGATCTCGCTGTGAATCAGCGTCGTGTACTGCTCGGCGGTCGAACCGACCGGCTCCATGCCCAGCTGCATCATGCGGGCGCTCAGTTCCGGCGCCTTGACCAGGGCGGCAATGTCCGCGCTGATACGCTGGCGCAGTGCGGCCGGCACGCCGGCAGGCTCGACAATGCCGATGGTGCTCATGGCCGAAAAGCCCTTGACCGTGTCGCCGATCAGCGGCACGTCGGGGCGAATAGCGGCGCGGGTCGGACTGGCCAGCGCGATCAGCTTCAGCTTGCGTTCGTCAGCGAAGGGCAGCGCCGAAAACATGACATCGAACAGCAACTGCACCCGTCCACCCACGACATCCTGCTGCGCCGGACTGCTGCCCTTGTAAGGCACGTGGACCAGATCGATGCCGGCCATGTCATTGAGCATCTCGCCTGCCAGGTGCGGGCCGGTGCCTACGCCCGCGGTTGCGTAGCTCAGTTTGCCGGGATGCTTCTTGGCGTAGGCGATCAATTCCGGAATCGAGTTGATCTCCAGCGATGGATGCGCGAACAGGCCGAAGTGCGTCAAGGCGACTTGCGAGACCGCGTCAATGTCCTTCTTGGTGTCGTAGGGAATCGCCGGCTGCAGGCTGGGATTGATCATCAGCGCACTGACGGCCATGCCGAGGGTGTAGCCATCGGGTGGCGACTTGGCCACGATGTTGATGCCCGTGATGGTGCCGCCGCCGGGCTTGTATTCGACGACGACAGGTTGCTGCCAAGCCGCCTGCATCTTCTCGGCCATCAGCCGCGCGATGATGTCGGTCGGGCCGCCGGGCGCGAAAGGCACGATCAGTTTGACGGGCCGGGTGGGCCAGGCGGCGTCGGGCTGGGCGCGCGCCAAGCCAGGCAAGCCGGTGGCGGGCAGGGCCAGGCTCGCGCCCAGCAGGCTCAGGATGCGCCGCCGTCCGGCGTGGTGCCCTTCATTGCGACAGGGGGTCTCCATGACTGTCTCCTTGTGGGATGGAACGACGCCGTCCTTGCTTTGAGGAGGCAGGGGAAAGGGAGGGGAATTCGGGTACTGCCGCTGCCTGCGTGTCCTGCCACGCCATCAGCTCACGGCCCGACAGGCCGCCGACGTCGGCAGCGAATGCGGCCGCGGCCTCGACCAGCCGGGGAATGACGACATCGCGCAATTTGTCGGGATTGGTCAGGAAGGACGGGCTGCCGCAGTTCAGGCTGAACACTTCGCCGCTTGGCACGCGGATCGGCACGGCGGCGGCGTTGGTATCGGCCTGCCATTCGCCCAGCGAGACGGCGTAACCGACGCGGCGCGCCTTGCGGAGCGCGGCCTCCAGCCGGGGCGCCAGGTCCGGGTGCCCGGCAAGGTGGCCGCCGGCCTGCAGCTCGGCCAGCACGGCCTGGCGGGTCGGTGCGTCGACGCCGGCCAGCCACGCACGGCCTAGTGCCGACGTGGCCAGCGACATACGGGTGCCGACATCGGCGCCCAGATAGGCCACGGCCGACCGGGCGCGCGCCGCTTCGACCACCAGCACGTCCTTGCCGTCGCGCAGGGCCAGGAAGGCCGACGCGCTGCACGCTTCGGCCAGCGCGACCAGATGGGGCCGCACCCAGCGCCGCGCGTCGATCTTGCCCAGAAAGGATTGCGCCAGCCGGACCACGCCAGCGGCCAGTTCGTACTTTTCGGAGTCAGGACAGGGCCGCAGCTGGCCCAGCGCGACCAGGGTGGAGATCAGCCGGTAGGCCGTCGGCCGTGGAATGCCGGTCGCCTCCGCCACTTCGCCGTTGCCTAGGGGCCTGCCCGCGGCGGCAAAACATTCGAGCACGGCAAAGCCGCGTTCGAGTGCGTTGACGGGGATGGGCGGAACAGTATGACGGCGCATGGCGGACTCGGAGCGAAGAGATCCGACCATAAAAGACGCCACCAGGCGCCACAAGCGAATTCAAAAACCGTTTTCATTTTTGCGGTTTAAGCGAGCTGCGCTGTTGGTCTTGATCGGGGTTGTCGCATGGCTGTCGGGTCGGGGATCACCAGATCGTGCGCCGCGCCTGCTCGCGCGGGCCGCCCGCGTCAGGCCGGGATCGCTCTCGGCACGCGCCTCAGTCCGCCCGCGCGAACAGTTCGTGGATCAACTCCCGCATCCACCGGTGCGCCGGGTCTTTTTCGGTGCTGGCGTGCCACACCAGCCGCACTTCGTAGGCCGGCGCATCGGCCAGTTCCCAGGTCGACAAATCGTGCCGCTGCTGCAGGCTGCGCGCGTACATGTCGGGCACGATCGCCAGCATGTCAGTGGTCAGCGCGATCTCGGGCAGTGCGCCAAAGTGCCGCACGCGCATCACGATCCGGTCCGACATCTTCATGTGCGCCAGCATTTCTTCGACGCCGCTGTGGAAGGTCGCGGTCGGTGATGACACCACCAGGGCCGCCTGCGCCAGGTCGCCGCGCGTCAGCACGCGGCTGCGTCGGCGTGGCGAAGGCTTGCCCGCCGCCGGCCGCCACGACGGCGATGCGATCGCCACATAACGTTCGCGGAACAGCAGGTCCGTGCGGATGCCACGATGGCGCGGCTGCAGAATGCCGATCGCACAGTCGATCTCGCGATTGTCGAGCGCCGCCGCGACATCGGCCGCGCCCACCGAAATGTTGGACAGATGCGCATGCGGGGCCTGCCTGCGCAACGCCGCGGCCAGCGGGGGCAGGAACATCATTTCGCCAAGGTCCGACATCGACATCTGCCAGCGCATCGGATTGGTCTCCGGGTCGAAGGCGTCATGGCCGGCCACCGCGATTTCCAGCGCCTGCAATTGCGCCAGCACGGCGGGCGCCACACGCTCGCACAGGCGCGTCGCCTTCAGGCCGGTGGGTGATCGCACGAACAGTTCGTCGTCAAAGAAGTGGCGCAGCCGCGCCAGCGCATTGCTGGTCGCGGGCTGCGACAAGGACAGCGCCTTGCTCGCGGCCGTGACCGACCGGGTGCGGTGGATGGTGGCCAGCACACGAAGCAGATTCAGATCCAGCTGACGAAAATTCATGGCGTCTCCAGGCCGCCGGACGCGTCTCAGGGTTGGTCCGGATTATTCACCGCATCAATGTAGCGCATGTGAAAAAACCATTAGTCAGATGACAGCGGCCTCCGTAAATTTCACTGGCGCCGCAGCGCCCGATCCACCGTTCGCATTCTCAGGAGGCCGTCATGGCAGAACGTTCATTCGCCAAGGAAGTGGAAAAACTGCGCCTGGGTGACGGCGATGAATTCCGCGGCGAAGGCATCCTGGCCGTGACCAAGGCGCTGCTGCAATCGGGCGTGTCGTACGTGGCGGGTTATCAGGGGGCGCCCATCTCGCACCTGATGGATGTGCTGACCGATGCGAATGACATCCTCAACGAACTGGGGGTGCACTTCGAGCACAGCGCGTCGGAAGCCACGGCCACGGCAACGCTGGCGGCGTCGGTTAATTACCCGCTGCGCGGCGCAGTCACCTTCAAGTCGACGGTCGGAACCAACGTGGCGTCCGACGCGCTGGCCAACCTGGCCTCGGGCGGCGTCACGGGCGGCGCGCTGCTGATCGTGGGCGAGGACTACGGCGAAGGGTCCAGCATCATGCAGGAACGCTCGCATGCGTTCGCGATGAAGTCACAGGTCTGGCTGCTGGATCCTCGGCCCAACCTGGTCAGCATGGTCAACGCCGTGCAGCACGGCTTTGAGTTGTCCGAGGCCAGCAACACCCCGGTCATGCTGGAACTGCGCATCCGCGCCTGTCATGTGCACGGGCGCTTTCCGACACGCGACAACGTGCGGCCGGCGTTCACCCTGAAAGACGCGATCGACGCGCCGGTGCGCGATGTCAACCGCATCGTGCTGCCGCCCGCCAGCTATCTGCACGAACAGGAGAAGATCAGCCGCCGCTGGCCGGCCGCGATCCAGTACATCCAGGACCATCACCTCAACGAATTCTTTGGGGAGGGCACGGCCGACGTGGGCATCGTGATGCAGGGCGGGTTGTACAACGCGGTGCTGCGCGGGCTGGAACTGCTGGGCCTGGCCGATGCCTTCGGCCATACGCGGATCCCGCTGTACGTGCTGAACGTGACCTATCCGCTGGTCGATGCCGAGTTCACCTCTTTCTGCGCCGGCAAGCGAGCGATCCTGATCGTCGAAGAAGGGCAGCCGGACTTTATCGAACAGGCGGTGCATGCCATCTTGCGCCGGGCTGACGTGCAGACCAAGGTGCATGGCAAGGACATGCTGACGCTGGCGGGCGAATACACCGGCGGCGTGGTGGTCAAGGGTCTGGCGGCGTTCCTGAACAAGCATCTGCCCGGGAGCCTGCACGACCGCCAGTTGCCGGCCGCCGCCCGGCCCGCGCCGCCCCCGCGCGGCTTGAAGGCAATCCCAAGGCCTTCGCGATCCAGGCCGCGGCCAGCCAGGTCCAGGGCCGCCCGCCGTCGTTCTGTACAGGCTGTCCGGAACGGCCGATCTTTACCGCCATGAAGCTGATCGAACGCGAGCTGGGCACGCACCACGTCAGTTGCGACATCGGCTGCCACCTGTTTTCGGTGCTGCCGCCGTTCAACATCGGCGCGACCACCATGGGGTACGGGCTGGGGTGGGCTGGGGCGTCAGCATTCAACAGCGGCGACACCGCCAAACGCACGATCGCGATCATGGGCGACGGCGGCTTCTGGCACAACGGCCTGACCAGCGGCGTGGGCAATGCCGTATTCAATGAGACCGACAACGTTCTGGTTGTGATCGACAACGGCTATTCCGCCGCCACGGGCGGGCAGGACGTACTGTCGTCCAAGGCCGCCAACGCGATCCGCAGCACCAACAACCCGATCGAAAAGGCGGTGCGCGGGGTGGGCGTGAAATGGGTGCGCACGGTCGACAACACCTACAGCCTGACCCGCATGCGTGATGCGCTGCGCGACGCCCTGACGACGCCATCGAAAGGGCCGAAGGTCATCGTGGCGCAGAGCGAATGCATGCTCAATCGCCAACGCCGCGAAAAGCCCCTGGTGCGCAAGCAGATCGCCGACGGCGGCCGCGTGGTGCGCGAACGTTTCGGCATCGATCCCGATACCTGTACCGGCGACCATTCCTGCATCCGCCTGTCGGGCTGCCCGTCGCTGACGATCAAGCCCAATCCCGATCCGCTGCGCACCGATCCGATCGCGACCGTGATCGATAGTTGCGTGGGCTGCGGCCTGTGCGGTGAAGTGGCGCATGCCGCCGTGCTGTGCCCGTCGTTCTACCGCGCCGGCATCATCAACAACCCCACCCGCTGGGACCGCTTCAAGCTGCGCCTGCGCACCGCCGTGATCGGCGCCCTGCAGGACCGCATCGCCCGCCGTCTGGAAGGAATCGCAGCATGACCCCGCCCCGCGCCATTACGATTGCGATCCTGGCCATGGGGGGCGAGGGCGGCGGCGTGCTTGCCGACTGGCTGGTGGACCTGGCCGAAGCCAATGGTTATCTGGCCCAGACCACGTCGGTGCCTGGCGTCGCCCAGCGCACCGGCGCCACCATTTATTACCTGGAAATGTTTCCGGAAAGCGCCGTGCCCGCGGGCGATGCGCCCGTGCTGGGGCTGAGTCCCGTCCCGGGCGAAGTCGATATCGTCATTGCATCGGAACTGATGGAGGCGGGCCGCGCGGTGCAGCGGGGCCTGGTGACGCCCGATCGGACGACCTTCATCGCGTCCAGCCATCGGGTGTATTCGATGACCGAGCGCACCGCCATGGGCGATGACCGGGTCGACTCGAACAAGCTGATCGAAGGGGGCCGGGCCGCCGCCCGACGGTTCGTGACGGCCGACTTTGCGACGCTGGCCGAACGTACCGGCAGCCCGATCAGTCCTGCGCTGTATGGCGCGCTGGCCGCGACCGGCGCATTGCCGTTCACGCGCGACCAGTTCGAAGACACTATCCGCCGGGGTGGCGTGGGCGTCAAACCGAGCCTGAACGCGTTCGGCGCGGGATTCGATGCGGCGATGCTTGCGGACCGCAACGTTGCGGACGCCATTCCTCAGGACCTTCCTCGCGTCGGCGCGCGCCTCGCACCTCTGTCCGACCGCATCCTCCGCGACTTTCCGGCGGCCGTGCACAAGACCTTGCATGCCGGCATCCTGCGCTGCGCCGACTACCAGGACGTGCCGTACGCCGTGGCCTATCTGGATCGCCTGGCCGCCCTGCAGTCGGCCATTCCGGCCATTCCGGCCACGTCGGATCGAACGCAGACCGGCGCGGCATCGCACACCTTGCTGAACGAAGCCGCCCGCCATCTGGCCCTATGGATGACCTACGAAGACACCGTCAGAGTGGCCGACCTGAAAACCCGCCGCTCAAGGTTTGCCCGGGTGAGCGGCGAAGTGCGGCTGACCCCCAAGCAGCAACTGGACATCAACGAATTCCTGCACCCGCGCCTTGAAGAGATCGCGGACACCTTGCCCGCCGGGCTGGGACGCTGGCTGCTCGGGTCCCGCGCAGCCCGGGCCTGCGTCGAACCCTTCCTGAAGCAAGGCAGGGTGGTGCAGACCACATCGATCCGCGGCTTTCTGCTGCTGTACGCGATCGCGTCCATGCGGGGGATGCGGCCCAGATCCTTGCGCTTCCAGGTCGAACACCAACGCATCGACGACTGGCTGGCGGCCGTGACCGGCCTGCTGCCCGACCACCCGGCGCTGGCCGAACAGGTGGTGCGCGCACAGCGCTTGGTCAAAGGTTACGGCGACACGCACCACCGCGGCTGGAACAGCTATCAACGCGTGACCGCGATGCTGCCCGCGCTGCGAACCCTGCCCGACGGCGCGGCGCAGATGCAGGCGCTGATCGCCGCGGCGCTGGCCGACGACAGCGGCCGCACGCTGGCCACGGCGATCGACGCGCTGGCCAGCGCCCCGGTCCAGCGGCCCGCGCCAGCCTTCGCGCATTGATAGGCCGGCCCGGCCACGTCACCCCGAACCCGCATCACCGAGCTTGCACCACGCACCACGCACGTAAGTGCCGATTGACCGCCTTGCCGCAGTTCCCGATGATCGTTGCACATGACAATGATGGAGATACTTCGATGACATCCCGCGTTCCGACTTCTCGCGTCCTGCCTTCCGGCCTGCTGACCCGCCTTGCCGTCCTGCTTGCCGCCGCCGCGGTGTCTGCCGGGGCGGTCGCCCAGGAACGCACGCTGCGCCTGGTCAGCGGCTTTCCGGAAAACGGCATCTACGTGCAGCGCCTGCTGCCGTGGATCAAGCAGTTCAATACCGAAGGCAAGGGCGTGCTGCAGATCAACTTCCTGGGCGGCCCCAAGGCCATCCCGGCATTCGAAGTCGGCAATGCGGTCAAGACGGGCGTGGTCGACATGGCGCTGACGACCGGCGCGTTCTACACCAACGTCATGCCCGAAGCGGACTTCCTGAAGCTGACGCAGGTATCGGTGGTCGAGCAGCGCAAGAACGGCGCGTTCGAAGCCATCAACAAGGTCTGGAACGAGAAGGGCAACATGCAGTATCTGGCCCGCGTGGTCGAAAACCAGCCCTTCCATCTGTACACCAACAAGAAGATCGACAAGCCCGATCTGACCGGCCAGAAGATCCGCATCACGCCGGTGTACCGCGACTTCTTCCAGGCCCTGAACGCCAACGTCGTGACCACCGCGCCGGGCGAGGTCTACACCGCGCTGGAACGCGGGGTGGTCGATGGCTACGGCTGGCCGATCGGCGGCATCTTCGATCTGAACTGGCAGGAAAAGACCAAGTTTCGTGTCGAGCCGGGCTTTTACGATGCCGAGGTGTCGTTGATCATGAACCTGCCGTCGTTCAAGAAACTGACGGACGCGCAGCGCGCCTTCCTCGACAAGCAACTGGCAGCCTATGAAGCCGGCAATGCCTTCTGGACGCAATACGGCAAGGACGAAGCCGCGCGCCAGGAAAAGGCCGGCATCCAGACCATCCGCTTCGATGACGCGACCGCCAAGAGCTTCCGCGACAAGGCCTACGAGATCGGCTGGGCGGGCGCCGCCAAGCAGAGCCCCGACATCGCGGCGCGCTTCAAGCCCCTGTTCTCATCGCCTGCCGCCAAATGACGAAGCCAGGTGCGATCGCGCGGGCGTCGGTCCGCTATGGCCGCGCGCTGGAAGCGCTGGCGATGGTCGGCTTTGCGCTGCTGCTTGCCATGATGCTGATCATCGTGGCCGACGTGGCGCTGCGCAATCTGGCCATTCCGGGATGGCCGCAAGGCCTGGCCTGGAGCAACGAGGTGTCCGAGCTCATGCTCTATCTGATGACGATGTGCGTCGCGCCGTGGCTGCTGCGCCAGGGCCAGCACATCCGCGTGGACATCCTGCTGCAGGCGCTGCCCAAGCGCCTGGCTTGGACGCTGGAGGGGATCGGCGACACGATCGGCCTGGCCTGTTGCCTGGTGATCGCCTGGGTCGGCGCGGGGTCGGCCTGGTCCAGTTATCTTGCCGGATCGGTCAACATCAAGACGCTGGTGACGCCCGAGTGGTGGTCGCTGGCGCCCTTGCCGATCGCCTTCGTGCTGCTGGCCATCGAAATGGTGTTCCGCATGCATCGGCTGTGGCAGGGCGAACGCGCGCCGCGCAGCGACGCAGTGAGCGCGGCATGAGCTGGGAAGTCGCGGCGTGGTTGCTGCTGGGCGGGTCGACGGTGCTGCTGTTCATCGGCATGCCGGTGGCCTTGACCTTCATCACGATCAACATCGTGGGCGCGTGGCTGTATATGGGCGGCGAAGTCGGTCTGACGCAACTGGCGCGCAGCAGCGTCAGTTCGGTCGCGGCGTTCTCGCTCACCCCGATTCCGCTCTTCGTGCTGATGGGCGAGATCCTCTTCCATACCGGGCTGGCCATGAAGGTGATCGACGGCGTCGAGCGCCTGATCACCCGCCTGCCAGGCCGGCTGGCCGTGGTGGCGGTCGTGGCCGGCACGGTGTTCTCGGCCATCTCGGGGTCCACCATCGCCACCACTGCCATGCTGGGATCGCTGATGCTGCCGGTCATGCTGGCGCGCGGCTATCACCCCAAGATCGCCACCGGCCCGATCATGGCGATCGGCGCGGTCGACATGCTGATTCCGCCATCCGCGCTGACCGTGCTGCTGGGTTCGCTGTCGGGCATCTCGATCTCCAAGCTGCTCATCGGGGGCGTGATGCCGGGCGTGATCCTGTCGATCTCGTTCGTGATGTGGATCGTGATCCGCGTCAAGATCAGCCCGCATCTGGCGCCCGATGACGGTGAAGGCGCGCGCCACAGGGGATGGGACCGCTGGCGCCTGTTCTTTGCGTACGTGCTGCCAACCCTGTCGATCTTTGGCGTGGTGGTCGGCGCACTGGCCGCGGGGTGGGCGACGCCGACCGAATGCGCCGCCTTGGGGGCGTTCGCCACCATGATCCTGGCGCTGGCCTACCGGGTGCTGACGTGGGACGCGGTGCTGAAGTCCCTGCGCGGCACGGCGGGCATCTCGGGCATGATCCTGTTCATCATCCTGGGCGCGACCACCTTTGCGCAGATCCTGTCGTTCTCGGGCGCGAGCAATGGGCTGGTCGAGATGATCACCGGGCACGGGCTCTCCACCGGGATGATCGTGGCCGGCATGATGCTGATGCTTATCTTTCTAGGCATTTTCGTCGATCAGGTCAGCATGATGATGATCACGCTGCCGATCTTCATGCCGGTGGTGCAGGCCCTGGGGATCGACCCGGTGTGGTTCGGCGTGCTGTTCCTGATCTGCATGCAGCTGGGCCTGCTGCTGCCGCCGCACGGGCTGCTGCTGATGACCATGCGGGGCGTGGCGCCGCCCCAGGTCACCATGGCGCATATCTTCGTGGCGGTGGTGCCCTACGTGGTGATGAGCCTGCTGTTGCTTGCGGCAGTGTTCTTCATTCCCGGCATCGCCACCTGGCTGCCGGGCAGGATAGGCTAGGGCAGAGAGGGCGGTGGGCGGTGTATGCTCTTGAACCTTCAGGGTACTGATGGTTTTTGGGACCCGCTCCCGCGCTTTCATAATGACAACTCCGCTTGCCGAGCCAGTGGCTCAGTCGGTCCCGCCGGTACCGACCCGCCTTTCCGTTTTCCTGCTGGCCATGGCGTCATTCGCCAGCGCGTGCGCCTTTCGTATCGGCGATCCGCTGCTGCCGCAACTGTCCGTCGAATTCGGCACCACGCCCAGCAGCGCCGCGCACGTCGTTACCGTATTCGCGATCGCCTATGGCATCGCGCAGTTCTTTTACGGGCCGCTGGGCGATCGTATCGGCAAGTACCGCACCATTACGCTGGCCACACTCTTCTGTTCGGTCGGCAGCATTGGCGCCGCGCTGGCGCCGTCCCTGGATGTGCTGGTGTTCTGCCGCGTGCTGTCGGGCATCGGCGGCGCGGGAGTGATGCCGCTGGCGCTGGCATGGCTGGGCGACAGCGTGCCCTATGAACGGCGGCAGGCCACCATGGCGCGCTTCCTGGTTGGCTCGATCACTGGCATTGCAGGTGGGCAAGTGATTGGCGGCATGTTCGCGGACACCCTGGGTTGGCGGTCGGGCTTCGTCTTCCTGGCCACCATGTATCTGTGCGCGGGGGTTGCGCTGCATGTCTTCCGGCCGGCCGGGCAGATCGTGCCGCCAAAGCGTCCGGGTCACTTGTTTTCGACCGTTGCTCATCTGTTCTCGGTCAAGTGGGCGCGCGTCATCATCCTGGCCGGCTTTTGGAAGGCGCCATCGTCTTCGGCATTCTGGCCTTCGTGCCCAGTTATCTGCAGACGCGTTTCGGTGTATCGGCCACGGTCGCGGGCGCCACGGGCGCCGTGTTCGCGGTGGGCGGCTATCTGTATGTCGCTGTCGCGAACTGGTTCGTGCCCTGGCTGGGCGAACGCAAGATGGTCTTGACTGGCGGCTTCGTGCTGGCGGTGGCCTTCCTGACGCTGCTGGTCGGATGGTCGTGGACCTTTGCCTTGCCGGCCGGGCTGCTGTGCGGCTTCGGGTACTACCTGGTGCACAGCACGCTGCAGACCCAGGCCACGCAGATGGCGCCGCAGATCCGAGGCACGGCGGTGGCCATGTTTGCGTCCTTTCTGTTCACTGGCCAATCGCTGGGTGTGTGGGCAGTGTCGCAGATCGATGCGCACGTGGGCGTGTCCTGGGCGTTCGCCCTCGCGATGGTGATGATGCCGATGGTGACGATTGCCCTGGCGACGGCCATGCGGCGGCGCAAGCGGTTGAACTGAGCAACCTTATTCAGTTATTGATCTAACCATAGAAAGAATTCGTTGTTTGAGTTGTTAGGCTGACTGCCTATATTGGTGACCTGGGGCAGCACCCATCACGCATGGCGCTGTTCCCGTTCAGCAGCAACGCAACTCACACGGAGCATCTATGTCGGCGGTTCTTCAGCAGCAAGCCACGCACCCCATCACGCGCAACCAGGACTTCGACGTTCGCGCGTTCGATGCGCCGCTGGGCGCCGAGATCGTTGGCATCGATCTGTCCGTGCCGCTGTCGGACAGCGATTTTGCCCGGGTGCATCGTGCCCATCTGGACTACCACGTGGTGGTGTTTCGCGACCAGCGCATCACTCCCCAGCAGCATGTGCAGTTCAGCGCGCGGTTCGGTCCGCTGCAGCGCCACGTGCTCAAGCAGTTCGCGCTGGCAGGCCATCCCGAGATCCTGATCGTGTCCAACGTGGTCGAAGACGGCAAGCCGATCGGCCTGGGCGACGCTGGCAAGTATTGGCATTCCGACCTGTCGTACAAAGAACTGCCCAGCCTCGGATCCTTGCTTCACGCGCAGGAACTGCCTTCCGAAGGCGGCGACACCCTGTTCGCCAACCAGCACCTGGCCTATGACGA
Organism: Pigmentiphaga litoralis; assembly: GCF_048632615.1. Lineage (GTDB taxonomy): Bacteria > Pseudomonadota > Gammaproteobacteria > Burkholderiales > Burkholderiaceae_B > Pigmentiphaga > Pigmentiphaga litoralis_B. The sequence goes on along the minus strand of NZ_CP184479.1, from coordinate 1,644,531 downwards.
GCTGCCTGCGCACCTGCGCACGGCGATCGAAGGCCGCAGCGCCGAACATTCCTATCTGGCCAAGTACGCCGAACTGCAAAAGAACGCCCCATGGCGCCCGAAGCTGACCGAAGCGCAGATTGCCGAGGTGCAGGCGGTCGTGCATCCCATCGTGCGCACGCATCCGGAAACCGGCAAGAAGGCGCTGTTCGTCAGCGAGCATTTCACGACCCGGGTGGTCGGACTGCCTGAAGACGAAAGCCAGGCCTTGTTGAACGAGTTGTTCGCATTGAGCTCGCGCGACGAACTGGTGTATCGCCACCAGTGGGCCGACCACGATCTGGTGTTCTGGGACAACCGGTCGGTCACGCACCTGGCCGCCGGCTGTCCGGACCACCTGCGCCGCAAGCTGTTCCGTACGACGATCGAAGGCGATCGCCCGTTCTGACGACTGACCGGTTGGCGCCGGGCCGGCGACACCGTCCGGCTTCGGCGGCCCGAGCCGCTGGCCTGATTGCTGACCGGACCTGACCTTCGCAGCACCCTGCCTTCCGCTGCACCGGGTCCATTTCCGCCACCTTTACCCCGACCTTCCACCATGCCGACAACCGGCATGCGGCCCGTCACGCCGGTACCCCGTGCATGACGCAGCCATTCCGCCTACCCCTACGGAGCACCGCTGCAATGACTTTTTCGACATCTCCCGATCGCGCCAGCTGGCGGCGTGTGGCCGGTGCCTTCGGCGTCAGCCTGAGCCTGCTCTCGGCCGGCGTGGCCACGCCCACCGTGGCGCACGCGGAAGGCAAGCTGCGTGTGGCCGAGCAGTTCGGCATCGTCTACCTGCTGCTGAATGTGGTGCGCGACCAGAAGCTGGTCGAGAAATACGGCAAGCAGGCCGGGGTGGACGTCAAAGTGGAATGGACGCAGCTGTCGGGGGGAGCGTCGGTCAATGATGCGCTGCTGACCGGCGCGATCGATGTGGCCGGCGCGGGCGTGGGGCCGCTGCTGACGGTCTGGGACCGCACCAAGGGCAAGCAGAACGTGAAGGGCGTGGCGTCGTTGGGCAACTTTCCCTATCTCTTGTTGAGCAGCAACCCGGCGGTCAAGACCATTGCCGACTTCACCGAGAAAGACCGCATTGCCGTGCCCGCCGTGGGTGTGTCGGTGCAGTCGCGTTACCTGCAGATGGCGTCGGCCAAGCTGTGGGGGGACAAGGACTTCAACCGCCTCGACAAGTATTCGGTGGCGATTCCGCATCCGGACGCGACCAATGCGCTGCTCGCAGGCGGCACCGAAATCAACGCGCACTTTTCCAATCCACCCTTCCAGTACCAGGCGCAGGCCAACAAGGCCGTGCATGTGGTGCTCAATTCGTACGACGTGGTCGGGCCCAATTCGCCGACCGTGCTGTTCGCGACCGAAAAATTCCGTGAGCAGAATCCCAAGACCTACAAGGCGTTCCAGCAAGCCTTGCAGGAAGCCGCGCAGTACATCCAGAAGAACCACGAAGGCGCCGCGGACACCTATCTGCGCGTGACGGGGGCAAGGCCGACCGCGCCGAACTGCTGCGCATCCTGGCCGACCCGCAAGTGCAATTCAGCACCGTGCCCAAGAACACCTACCCGATGGCCGAGTTCCTGCACCGCGTCGGCGCCATCAAGAACAAGCCCGCTTCGTGGAAAGACTATTTCTTTGACGATGCGCAAACCGCCGGAGGCAGTTGAGATGACACCCCCGCACTGAGCCTGGCGTCAGCCAACGACGGCCGCGCCGCAACGCGTCCCGCCGACTCGCCCTTGCTGCAGGTCCGCGGCGTGAGCCTGGATTACACCACCGGCAACACCGTAGTGCGCGCGACGCATCAGGTCGACTTCAATGTCTACCAGGCGGACCGCTTCGTGCTGCTTGGGCCGTCGGGCTGTGGCAAGTCGACGCTGCTCAAGGCCATTGCCGGCTTCCATCCGACCTCGCAAGGCGAGATCGCCCTGGCCGGTGAACGTGTGGCCGAGCCTGGTCCCGATCGCATCGTCGTGTTCCAGGAATTCGACCAGCTTCCGCCGTGGAAGACGGTGCTTCAGAACGTCATGTTCCCGCTGCGCGCCTCGCGCACGCTGGGCCGCAAGGAAGCGGAAGAACGCGCGCGGCATTATCTGGCCAAGGTGGGCCTCTCGGCATTTGCCGACGCCTACCCGCACACCCTGTCGGGCGGCATGAAACAGCGCGTGGCGATTGCCCGGGCACTGGCCATGCAGCCCAAGGTGCTGTTGATGGACGAGCCCTTTGCCGCCCTGGACGCCCTCACGCGCCGCAAGATGCAGGAAGAATTGCTGGCCTTGTGGGACGACATCCATTTCACGCTGCTGTTCGTCACGCATTCGATCGAAGAGGCTTTGGTCGTCGGCAATCGCATCCTGCTGCTGTCTCCGCATCCAGGACGCGTGCGCGCCGAGATCAATGCCCATCAGTTCGGGCTGCATAGCCAGGGCGGCGCGGAATTCCAGTCGACGGCGCAGCGGATCCACCGTTTGTTGTTTGACACGCCAGCGCCGGATGCGCAGGGCGCGGCGGCCGAGCCGCCCGCTGCGCACGTGCCGGGGCGCGCGCGACTGGCGGCGGTGTGATTGCAATGCGTGGCGTGCGGAGGTGCCGCGGTGTGATTGCGGCGCCTGCCGTGCAAACGCGCTGCGGTGTGACTGCGGCGCCTGCCGTGCAAACGTGCCGCGGTGCATGCGACCTTTCCCCCGCTTCAACAACTTCCGACGACCTTTGATCGAGCAGTAATGACTACCCAAACCGTGTCTCCTCCCATCCGTCCGGAATACGAGCTGCCGCTCGCCCCGGTCGGCGATCTGCCCCTGAAGCGGGACCTGCCGCTGGCCCAGCGCCTGTGGCGGCAGGCGTGGCTGCGCAAGACCGTCATCCTGGTGCTGCTGGCCGTACTGTGGGAAGGCATTGCCCGCTGGCAGGACAACGACCTGCTGCTGCCCGGTTTCGTGCAGACCGCCGCAGCCTTCATTGACGGCGTCGCGACCGGTGAACTGCTGACGCGGGTGCAGGCCTCCTTGTGGGTGCTGCTGCAGGGGTATGTGGCCGGCATCGTGCTCGCCTTCGTGCTGACTACGCTGGCCGTGTCCACGCAGTTCGGCCGCGACCTGTTGAGCACGCTCACTTCCATGTTCAACCCGTTGCCGGCCATCGCGCTGCTGCCCCTGGCCCTGCTGTGGTTCGGCCTGGGCAATGGCAGCCTGATCTTCGTGCTGATCCATTCCGTGCTGTGGCCCCTGGCGCTCAACACCTACGCGGGCTTCCAGGGCGTGTCGGACACGCTGCGCATGGGGGGCCGCAACTACGGACTGCGCGGCCTGCGTTACGTGCTCGCAATCCTGGTGCCCGCCGCCTTGCCAGCCATCCTGTCCGGCCTGAAGATCGGCTGGGCCTTTGCCTGGCGCACGCTGATCGCGGCCGAACTGGTGTTTGGCGCGTCGTCAGGCAAGGGCGGCCTGGGCTGGTACATCTTCCAGAACCGCAACGAGCTCTACACCGACAAGGTGTTTGCCGGTCTGGCCATGGTGATCGTGATCGGTCTGGTGGTCGAGAACCTGGTGTTCAACCTGCTGGAGCGGGCAACCGTCCGCAAGTGGGGCATGCAGCGCTAGGGCGATTCCTGACGGGTGGCAGGCGCAATGTCATCAACGTCCCCCTCATTGCATCGCTTCAAGGCCCGGCTCAGTCCGGGCCTTTTTTGTGCGCGGCCACGTCAACGCGCACTGAAAAGGCGTCCACCGGTGTGCATTCCCGGCCATCCTGGTGCACCGCTGCACCACACCCCAGCACCTTGTAAATCCCTGCATTTTTTCTTGCTAAACCGATCCTGCAAGATCTACGCTGCAAAAAATGGAGTAAACACTCCATTAGTTAAGCTTTCACTTACACCGTAACCAAGACATCGCTTCAGAGTGCACCAACCCCTTCGGGGCACCGTCGGTCTGGCTCCGCCAGCCGACCAGTGCCGCCCCCGGGGAGGCGCGAAGCGCCTGGGGGGCTCCATGTTTATTCGCAACACGTGGTATCCACTGACCTGGTCCCGCAACGTCGGCCGTGCGTTGGCCCGGCACGTCGTGATCGAAGAAGACCTGGTCGTCTACCGGACCGAAGCCGGCAAGACTGTCGCGCTGGAAGATGCGTGTCCGCACAAGCTGGCGCCGCTGTCGATCGGCACCCTGAAGGGCGACACGGTCGAATGCGGCTACCACGGCCTGACCTTCGATTGCAGCGGGTCGTGTACCCGCGTGCCCGGGCAGGCCAACGTGCCAGCCAGCCTGAAAGTGCGGGCCTACCCGACTGTGGAGAACATGGGCATGGTGTGGGTCTGGATGGGCGATCCGGCATTGGCGGATCCATCCACCGTATTCGACCTGCCGGAATATCACGACCCGTCCTATAGCGTGGTCGAGGGCGATGCGCTGCCGGTGGCAGCCAGCTACCTGAACCTGGCCGACAACCTGTGCGATCCATCGCATGTGGCCTTTGTCCACAAATCCACGCTGTCCAATCCCGAGCATGGCGACGTGCCGGTCATGTATGAACGGCAGGACGGCAAGGTCGTGACGTGGCGCTGGATCATCGACTCGCCGCTCATTCCGATCTTCCAGGGCCTCAAGCCTTTTGAAGGCAATGTCGATCGCTGGCATTACTACCACTACTACGCGCCGTGCATTGCCGTGATCGATTTCGGGTCCGCGCCTACGGGCACCGGTGCGCCCGAGGGCAATCGGCGGGATGCAATTCAGATGTATGCCTGCCACTTCATCACGCCCGTGGATGCGACCACTTGCGTGCAGCACTGGCTGTGCATCAAGAACCTGCCGTCCGACCCGGCGACCGATCGTCGTCTGGCCGCCGGCCTGCGTCTTGCCTTCGATGAGGACAAGGCCTTGCTCGAAGCCATCCAGCGCAATGAGGTAAAGCAGCGCTCGACCCGGCCCGTCAAGCTGGCGATCGACGTGTCGTCGGTGCGCATGCGGCGCATGGTCGACGAGATGATCCAGGCCGAGCAGTCGGCCCAAGCGTCCGTGGCGGCTACCTGAGCATTGCCAGGTGCTTGAGCGTCGCTGCCTGCCGGTATCGCGCTCGCTGCCTGCCGGCACCGCACCCGCTGCCTGCCGGCACCGCACCCGCTGCCCTGGCGTCGTCGCTCCTTTGATCGTGATCGCTTTCCCATTTACGGCCATCCGGCCGCTTCCCGACGTCTTCTTCCGGAGAGTTCCATGCCTCGTTTCCATGCGGTGTTCGCGGTGTGCCTGGCCGCCGCGGTTTGTAGCGTGAGCCCGTTGGCGCATGCCCAGGGCGTCATCAAGATTGGCGAAATCAACAGCTACAAGGCGCTGCCCGCGCTGATGGTGCCCTACAAGAAAGGGTGGGAGCTGGCGCAAGACGAAATCAATGCGAGTGGCGGCCTGCTGGGCAAGAAGCTGGAAACCGTCTTTCGTGACGACAACGCCAACCCCGGCGATGCCGTGCGCGTGGCCGACGAACTGCTGGTGCGCGAAAACGTGGACGTGCTGTCGGGTGTGACGCTGTCCAACGTCGGGCTGGCGGTCGCGGACTTTGCCAAGCAGCGCAAGCGTTTCTTTCTGGCGTCGGGGCCACTCAGCGACCGGATGGTCTGGGAAAACGGCAACCGCTACACCTACCGGCTGCGGTCCGGCACGCATGTGCTGGCGGCGTCGGTCGTGGCCGAAGCGGCCCAGCTGAAAAAGAAGCGCTGGGCCATCGTGTACCCCAACTACGAGTACGGTCAGGCTGCGGTCAAGACCTTCAAGGAGGCGCTGAAGAAGGCGCAACCCGACGTCGAATTCGTTGCCGAGCAGGCGCCGCCCTACGGCAAGATCGACGCGGGCGCGGTCGCGCAGGCGCTGGCTGATGCCAAACCCGATGCCATCTTCAACGTGTTGTTCGGTGTGGACCTGACCAAGTTCGCCCGCGAAGGCAAGACACGCGGTCTGTTCGAGGGCAGGGAAGTCGTCAGCCTGCTGACGGGTGAGCCCGAGTACCTGGACCCGTTGAAAGACGATGCCCCCGACAACTGGATCACCACCGGCTACCCGTACTACAGCATCGCCACGCCGGAACACAGAGCCTTCGTGGCGGCCTATCAGAAAAAGTACAACGACTATCCGCGCTTGAATTCGGTGGTGGGCTACGCCACCGTGAAAGCGATTGCGGCCGGCATCAAGAAGGCGGGTTCCACGGACAGCGAAAAGCTGGCGACGGCCTTCAGTGGACTGACGTTCGACACGCCGTTCGGTCCGTCCATGTTCCGTGCAATCGACAACCAGTCCACCTTCGGCATCTACGTGGGCCGGCTGGGCGTCAAGGCGGGCAAGGGCTATATGAAGACCGCCGCCTATATCGATGGCGCGACGCTGCAGCCGACCGATGATCAGGTGCGTGCATGGCGGACGGCGCCATGAAGCAGGTCAGTCACCAAGCCGCGGCGCGAATCGGGCGTCCAGCCAGCGCTCAGCCCAGCGACCGAACTTACGCAAGCGTCGGCGCCGTGCGCTCGTTGTGCCCCATCGGCTGCAACGGCCGCGGCGTGCAGGACTCGTCGATGGTGTCGCCCGTCTCGATGGACGAGCCGTCGATCGAGGAGCAGTTCCGCCTGGTCCGGCGCGCCGGCGTATTCGACTGCTTCGACCGGTTGCCGTTGCCTGATCAAGTCGACACTTTCCTGGCCTGCATGGACACGTATGGCCTGCCGGTGCACACCACCAGCTGGTTCTACGAGATGGGCACCGACGATGCGAAGTACGCTGACAATCTTCGGCTTAGCGCACGTGTCGGCGCCCGCACGCACAACGTCATGGTGTACGCGCGCCACGCCGATGGCCGTGTCGTTACCAACGACGAGATCGTCGACTGCTATCTGCGGGTGTACGACGAAGGCATGAAGCAGGGCGTGGAGCCCAGCTTCGAATTGCACACCAATATGTGAGCGAGGATCCGCGCCGCGTGACGCCGGTGGCCGAGGCCGTCATGCGGCGGGGCGTGCCCTTCAACTTCACGCTGGACTACAGCCATGTGCTCTACAAGATCGGCAACGATGAAGAGCTGGATGTGGCAGGCATGCGCGATGACGTTCACGCGGGCCGGGTGGTGCTCGACCCGTTCGAACCCGGCAATCTGGTGGACGAGTGGCTGGCACTGGGCATTGTGCGCTGGATGCAGGTGCGCGCGGCAGTGCCGAACGGGCCGCGCAATGCGTGGGCGCGCCATGATCCCGATGCCCAGGTGGCGGCCTTGCCGCGCTACCCCAGTCTGCCAGTAAAGCGTGGCGATCCAGGGCGGGGCATCCTCTATCCGTTCATGAAACCCGCGCCTGGTGAATGGCATTCCCCTGGAATGCCTACTTGCTGGAGCCGACCAAGGAAGTGGTGCGCAAGGTGCTGGCCCACCACGACCGCACGCCGTCATCGCGCTTGCGGCTCATCACGACCGAAATGATCACGCTGCCCGATTACGCGTTGAACGCGAAGTTCTCGTTGATCGGGCAGAACGCCGCGATCGCCCGCTTCATCCGCGAGACGTGGGACGCGTTGCGCCCGACCCCCTGACGTCGGACCCCTTGGCGCCCGACCCCCTGACGCCGGATCCCTTCGCGCCCGGCTCCAGGTGCGTCAACACCACCTCGGTAATGTGCTCCAGCCACGCCGCGCGCCGCGCGTCGTCGGCCAGGTCCACGCCCAGCCACTGCGAACACGTGTAGTGGTTCGACACGTAGAAGAACGCCAGCGACATGATGCTCATGAGCACGAACTCGGGCTCGACATCGTTGCGAAACACCTTGCGGGCCTGACCCGCCGTCAGGATGCCGTTGACCGTCTCAACCAACGGAAAAGACACGTCCTTGATGGTGGGTGACTTGCGGATGTGTTTACCGCGCATCAGGTTCTCGGTCATCAGCAGGCGGACCAGTTCCGGGTGCGCGCTGTAGTGTTCCCAGGAATGCGCGATCAGCTGACGCATGCCGGCCACCGGGTCGTCCGGTGGCGTCACGAACGTGCGTTGCGCGCCGATCATTGCGGCGTACACGTGTTCCAGCACCGCCTGGTACAGCCGCTCCTTGTTGCCGAAGTAGTAGTACAGCATGCGATCCACCGTCTTGGCCCGCTTGCTGATGCGGTCGATGCGCCCGCCCGAAAACCCATGCTCCGAAAATTCCACGATGGCCGCATCCAGGATGCGCGCGTTCAGTTCTTCGGGACTGCGCCGGCTCTTGGCAGGGCGGGTCGGCGCGCCGGTAGCGGCAGTCTTGCGCGCGCGTGTGGCGGTCTTGGTGGGAGTCTTGGCAACCTTCTGATTGGCGCTCTTGGCGGCGCTTGTTATAGCAGGCTTGGCGCGAACCTTGGGAGTGGCCTGGTCTTCTGCTTGCGGCTTTGCGGGCATGCGAACCTTGGAAGGGGAAGTCGTCAAAACGGTGCTTGAGAAGGGATAGCGTCGAGGTCATGCATCACGCAGGTCAACCGGATCCCGATCGATAGGCGATTGTATGTGCGTTGCCACCGTCACACCCGATAGCACACGCTCTCCTCCCCACAACGGATCGTGAATGGTCGCTGTGGTGGTGCGGGCGCGATCGATACTGGTGCGTCGTCGCGACGGCCCGGGGCACACGCCTCAGCAAGCGCCAACTCTCACCTCACTGGCACAGTTTCTGCTTTGGAAAGCTGCAGCAATCGGAATTATTGACCTGATTAATTAATTTGCGATTCAGCCGCAAAAACCGCTGGACATGGCCGTGCCGCTTAATTAATTATATGTTTAATTAATGCAGCGGCCGGGTCGGTGACCGGGTCTGGGCGGTATGGCGTTTCCCCTGAACATTCATCCTCGAGAGGTTGTCATGCGTAAGTTGTCCATAGCCTTGGTGCTGGCGGGTCTTGCCGGTGGAACGATGTCCGCTGCGTCCGCGCAGGAAACCATCAAGATCGGCGTGATCCAGCCGCTCACCGGTTCGGTCGCCTACAACGGGCTGACCTATGTCAATGGCGCCAAGCTCGCGGTGGAACGCCGCAATGCCGCCGGGGGCGTGCTGGGCAAGAAGGTCGAACTCGTGATCGAAGACGGCCAGTGCCAGCCGGCCAAGTCCGTCAACGCGGCAGAGAAGCTGATCGCGCGGGACAAGGTCGTGGCGCTGAGCGGGGCGTTCTGCAGCTCGGCGACCGCAGCCGTCATGCCCGTGGCCGAGAAGTACAAGATGCCGTTCCTGACGGGCGTGTCGTCCAAGGCCGACCTGACCGAGAAGGGCATGCAGTACTTCTTCCGGTCGGCCGAGACCGATCGCCTGATGTCCAAGACCTTCAGCAAGATCCTGGTCGACAAGCTCCAGCTCAAGAAGGTCGCCTATATCGGCGTGAACGATGACTGGGGCCGCGGCGGTGTCGAGGACTTTTCGAAAGACATGGCGGCGCTGGGCGTGACGACCGTGATGAAGGAGTACTTCGATCACGGCGCAACGGACTTCTACACGCTGCTGACGAAGCTGCGCTCGGCCAATGTGGACGGCGTGTTCGTGGCGGCCGAAACGCAGGACGGCTCGATCCTGGTCAAGCAGTTCAAGGAATTCGGTCTGAAGACCAAGATCTTCGGTGTCGGATCGTGGGCGACGGCGGACTTCATCGGCCTGACGGGCGACGCGTCCGAAGGCATCTACGCGGCCGTGCCGTATGCATCGAGCATGCCCGGCGACCGCAACAAGGTCTTCGTCGAGCAATACCAGAAGGCCTACAAGGAAAAGCCCGGCAAGTACGGCGCGGCCGGCTTCAATGCCATGAACATCCTGATGGAAGGCGTGGCCCGCGCGGGCAATACGCAATCGGATGCGATCCGTGATGCCCTGCGCAAGACCGAGTACCAGGCGCCCAACGGCACCTACCGGTTCACCGACAAGGGTGAGGGCTACGGCTTTGATGTCGTGCTGGTGCAGATCCAGAACAAGGAACCGAAAGTCGTCGCGGAAGCCCCGACCGAGAAGCCGTAAGGCAGCACGATTCCTGCATTGAAAGGTACGGAGGCACGATGGATTTTTTGCCGCAGTTGCTTGCCAACGGGCTGGTGACGGGGTCGTTCTATGCGCTGTCGGCGCTGGGGCTGACCCTGATCCTGGGCCTGATGCGCGTCGTCAATTTCGCGCACGGCGAGTTGTACATGCTGGGCGGCGTGATGGGCTGGTGGGCCACCACCTGGCTGGGCCTGGATTTCTTTTCCGGCCTGGCGCTCGTTGCGATCACCATGGCCGCCTTCGGGTGGCTGATCGATCGGTTCCTGATCGAACGCATTCGCGGACAGGGTGAAGAGGCGGGCATCCTGCTGACCATCGGCCTGTCAATTTTCCTGGCCAACACGGCGCTGCTGGTGGTGGGCACGGCCCCGCTCAAGATCGAAAGCCCGGTGGCCAGCGGTCCGCTGTTCTTCGGGCCGGTGGTGGTGACCAAGCTGCGCCTGTTCGCGGTGGCGGTTTGCGCGGTGCTAATCCTGGGCGCCTGGCTGTTGATCCAGAAGACCCGGCTGGGCCGCGCGATGCGCGCAACCTTCCAGGATCCGATGGCGGCGCAACTGGCCGGCATCAAGACCGCCAACATCTATGCATGCACCTTCGCGTTGGGCAGCGCGATCGCGGCCATGGCCGGGATGCTGCTGGGGTCGATCTATTCGGCGCAGGTGGCGATCGGCGGCGTGGTCAGCATGAAGGCGTTCGTGGTGGTGATCCTGGGTGGCATGGGCAGCTTTGCCGGCGCGATCCTGGGCGGTCTGGTGCTGGGGCTGGCCGAAGCGATCTGGGGCGGTTACATCGCAACAGGTTGGGTCGACATCATCGGCTTTGCCATCGTGATCCTGACCCTGGTGTTCCGGCCCTACGGGCTGTTTTCAAAACGTGCGGAGCGGGCCTGACATGACCTTCGAACGAAACGCGATCCTGGGCTTCATGCTGATCGCCGCCTTGCTGCCCGTGGTGGTGCAAGACCAGTACGTACTGCACATCGCCATCATGGTGCTGTTCTTTGCCGTGCTGGCGACCAGCCTGAACCTGGTCGTCGGCTACGTGGGCGAGTTCTCGCTGGGCCACACGGCCTTTCTGGGCATGGGCGCCTATACCGCGGCCATCCTGTCGACCCAATATGGCTGGCCCATGTGGGCCACCATCCCGGTTGCGGGCGTGATCGCGGCTGTGACCGGCCTGGTCATCGGCGCCATCACGCTGAGGCTGCAGGGGCCGTTCTTTGTGATTGTGACCCTGTCCTTTGCCGAAGTGCTGCGTCTGGTGGCGGACAACTGGATCGGCCTGACCAACGGCCCGATGGGCATCGCCGGCGTGCCGCAGCCATCGGTGCTGGCGGAGGCCAGCAATGTGGGCGCCAAGCAGTTCTATTTCTACATTGCATGGGCCGTGCTGGCCCTGGCCATGTACCTGTCGTACCGCTTCGTGTATTCGAATGCGGGCCGCGCCGCGGTGGCGGTGCGCGAGAACCGCTACGTGGCGCAGTCGATCGGCATCCGTCCGTTCACCTACGCCATGCTGGCCCTGGTGCTCGGTGCCTTCCTGACCGGCATGGCGGGCGGCTTCTACGCGCACTACATCTCGTTCGTTGGTCCGGAAGTGTTCCGCTTCGCCTTCATGGCCAGCATGATCATCATGGTGCTGATCGGCGGCAAGGGGACGCTAGTGGGACCGCTGATCGGCGCGCTGCTGGTGACCTTCCTTGAAGAGTACCTGCGCGAAGCCAAGGAACTGCGTTTGTCCTTGTTCGGACTGGCGGTGATGGCCATCGTGCTGTTCCTGCCACGGGGGCTGATGGGCTTCCTGACGCATCGCCGTGAAAGCCGCAACAGCACGCCGGAGGCCGGTTCGTCGGCATCATCCCCTCCACCACCGGCGGCCGTCGCGCGCCGCCAGGGAGCCTGACATGACGATGTCTTCAACGACTGCGCCGATGCTGGCCGTGCGCGGCCTGTCGAAAACCTTTGGTGGCCTGAAGGCCGTGCAGGACATCAGCTTCGATGTGGGCGCTGGCGAGATCGTCGGCCTGATCGGCCCGAACGGCGCGGGCAAGACGACCTGCTTCAACCTGATCACCGGTTTCTACGCGCCGACGTCCGGCAAGGTGCATTTCAAGGGCGAGGACGTGACCGGGGAAAAGCCATACCGCATGGCGCGCCGGGGCATCGTCCGCAGCTTCCAGAAGACCAACATCCTGAAGTCGCTGACGGTGTTCGAGAACGTGCTGACCGGGCACTACCTGAATGCGCACCAAAGCCTGCTGCGGACGTTCTTTCCGGGCAAGGCGGTGCGCGAGGCCGAGCAGGCCGCCCGCGACAGCGCGGAGCGCATCGTGCAGGTGATGGGGCTGGGCGCGCGCATGAACGCCCCGGCGTACCTGCTGTCCTGCGGCGAATTGCGCCTGCTCGAAGTCGCGCTGGCATTGTCCGCGAAACCGGACATTCTGATGCTGGATGAACCGGCCGCGGGCCTGAACAGCCAGGAAGCGGCGGAACTGGGCCACATCCTGAAGCGGCTGCGCGGCACGATGGTCCAGTCGATTCTCATCGTGGAGCACAACATGGGACTGGTGATGGCGGTGTCCGATCGCGTGGTGGTGATGCACTTTGGCGCGAAGCTGGCCGAAGGCACGCCGCTGGAAGTGCAGCGCCATCCGCAAGTGATCGAGGCCTATCTGGGCCGGGGAGCCCAGGCATGAGCGCCGTTCTGAATGCGCCCGGCGCGGTGTCGGGAACGCGGCCCGCCGTGCCGACGGGCACGCCGCTGCTGGAGATCGACAACCTGCACGTGAGCTACGGCAAAACAGCCGCCCTGCATGGGGTGACGCTGTCGATGCAGCCGGGCGAAGTCGTCGCCCTGATCGGCGCGAATGGCGCCAGCAAGAGCACCACGCTGCGTGCGATCTCGGGCCTGCTCAAGCCGACCCGCGGCAGCATCCGCTTCAAGGGCAAGGATATTGGCGGCATGCCGGCCGATCGTGTTGTCGGCCTGGGCATTGCGCAAAGCCCCGAAGAGCGTCACGTGTGGTCGGCCATGACGGTGTACGAAAACCTGACCCTGGGCGCCTACCTGTGCAAGTCGCGTGAAGTCGTGCAGCAGCGCGTGGGCATGGTGTATCACCGCTTTCCGCGCCTCAAGGAACGGCATCAGCAACTAGCCGGCACGCTGAGCGGCGGCGAGCAGCAGATGCTGGCGATCGGCCGCGCGCTGATGTCCGAGCCCGAGCTGCTGTTGCTGGACGAGCCCAGCCTGGGCCTGAGCCCCAAGATGGCTGACGAGGTCTTTGACGTGGTGCGCGAGATCAATGCCCATGGCGTGACCGTGCTGCTGGTGGAGCAGAACGTGCACAACGCCCTGTCGGCCGCGTCGCGTGCCTATGTATTCGAGACCGGCCGTGTGGTTGCCGACCGCGATGCCGCCGGCCTGCTTCAGGATCCGGAATTGTTGAGCGCCTATCTGGGCGGGTGAGGGCGCCTGCCCGTCCGCTTCCATCATGAATCACAGCGCGGACCCGCGGCGCCAACGACGCGCCAGGGCCGCCAGTCAAGCAGCAAGGAGAACGACATGAACAAACCCGTGGACAGGCCATTGCGTGTGGGCATCATCGGCGGCGGCATCGGCGGGGTCGCGCTGTCACGCGCGCTGATGCTGCGCGGCATCGAATGCCACGTATTCGAACGCGCGTCGGCCTTCGGTGAAGTCGGCGCCGGGGTGCAGATGACGCCGAACGGCGTCAAGGTGCTGCGTGCGCTGGGCCTGGCCGAACCGTTGGCCAAGGTGGGCTTCCTGCCGCAAGCCATGGTGGGGCGCAACTGGCGGTCGGGGCGTGAACTGTTTCGCACGCCGCTGAAGGGCCACTGCCCTGAACTGTACGGCGCGGACTTCTATCACGTGCACCGTGCCGACCTGCACGCGATCCTGTCGTCACACCTCGAACAAGGCGGCGCGACCCTTGGCGTGCGCTGCGTGTCCGTGCGGGACGACGGCCATCAATCGGTGGCGGTGTTCGACGACGGTACCGAGTACGAGGCCGATCTGATCGTGGGCGCGGACGGGTTGCGGTCCATTGTGCGCGACGCGCTGTGGGGCGCCGAAACGGCCAAGTTCACCGGCCATATGTGCTGGCGTGCGCTGGTCCCGGTCGATCACTTTCCGCTGCCCTATGTGAGCCCGGATTCGGCATTCTGGATGGGACCGCACGGTCACCTGGTCACCTACTACGTGAACGGCGGCAAGTCGGTCAACATCGTTGCCGTGAACGAGAGCAAGGACTGGGTGGAAGAGTCCTGGAACAAGCCCAGCAGCCGCGAAGAATTGATGAACGCCTACACCGGCTGGCATCCAGACATCATCAAGCTGTTCAGCCGCACCGAAAACGTTTTCAAATGGGGGCTGTTCGATCGCGATCCGATGACCGCCTGGTCCAAGGGCCGCATCACGCTGCTCGGTGACGCCGCCCACCCGATGCTGCCCTTCCTGTCGCAAGGGGCCGCCATGGCGATCGAAGACGGCTATGTGCTGGCCGAAGCCTTGGCCAAATATGGCCGCGACGTTCCGGCTGCACTGAAGGCCTACGAGGCGGAACGCCTGCCGCGCACCAGTCGCGTGCAGCTCGAAGCGCGCGAACGCGGCCGTACCTATCACCTGCCGTCGCCGTGGGCGCAGTTCAAGCGCGACCTGGCTTACCGCTGGCGCGAGTGGATGAACCCCAACGCCGTCGGCATCCAGGCCAACTGGGTGTACGCGTATGACGCCACCACCTGCGCCGAACGCTTCGGCAAGACCGCGCCGGTCCAGAAGGCCGTGACGGCCTGAGCGCCTGCCCGAATCTTTGGCCATCACCTTGTTGAGTTAGGAGCCCACTATGGCTGTCAGCGATGCCGACATGGTCAAGGCCTGGACCCAGGTCCTGACCCTGTCCAACCTCAAGCCCGGCGATATCGTCACTGTACTGACGACCGAAGGCGTGACCCACCCTCAGACCCTGCGCACCGCCATGACGGCGGCGGGCCTGCTGGGCGCCACCGTGAACCGGCTCGACCTGTCGCCTGTCAATGGCGAGAAGTCCCTGAGCCGCGACACCCTGGCCTATCTGGGCACCACGCCGCTGACCGGCAACCGCGCAGCGATCGCCGCGCTCAAGGCCAGCGACCTGGTGCTGGACCTGATGACGCTGCTGTTCTCGCCCGAGCAGCACGACATCCTGCAAGGCGGCGGCAAGATCCTGCTGGCCGTCGAACCACCCGAGATCCTGCTGCGCATGGTGCCCACCGAGGCCGACCGGCAGCGCGTCAAGGCATCGGCCGCGCTGCTCGAAGGCGCCAAGAGCATGCGCATCACGTCGGAAGCCGGCACCGACCTGACCTGCCCGCTGGGCGAATTCCCGGTGGTCAAGGAATACGGCTTTGTGGATGAGCCTGGCCGATGGGACCACTGGCCCAGCGGCTTTGCGCTGACCTGGCCCAACGAAGGCGGCACCGAAGGCCGCATCGTGGTCGACAAGGGCGACATCCTGCTGCCCATGAAGTCGTATGTGAATGAACGCATCGTGATGGAAGTGCGTGGCGGCTACGTGCGGTCGATCACGGGCGGCATGGATGCCGATCTGCTCAACGACTATATGGAATCGTTCAACGACCCCGAGGCCTATGCCATGTCGCATATCGGCTGGGGCGTGCAGGACCGCGCACGCTGGTCGACCCTGGGCCTGTACGACCGCGAGGCCACGATCGGCATGGACGCGCGCGCCTTTGCCGGCAACTTCCTGTTCTCGCTCGGACCGAACAACGAAGTGGGCGGATCGCGCACCACCGCCTGCCACATGGATATTCCACTGCGCCGCTGCACCGTGACGGTGGATGGCAAGGAGGTGGTGGTGGCGGGGAAGGTGGTGGAAGAGGCGATGGGGGGCGCAAGCTGATCCGGTCGCACGATCAAGTGGGCTATGGGGAGCGCGGGTTATAGTAGCGAGAGGTAATACCTCTCGCTACCAGGAGCGTCCTCATGCCGGTCGTCACGTCAATTAAACTAGATGAAGAATTGAAAGGACGCGTGCAGCAACTTGCTGAATCACGCCGACGCAGCTCGCACTGGATCATGCGCGAAGCCATTGTCCAGTACGTCGACCGTGAAGAAAAACACGAGGCCTACAAGCAAAGCGCGCTAAAGGCTTGGGAAAACTATCAAGACAACGGCTTGCATCTGACGGGTGAAGAAGCCGACGCCTGGCTGGAACGGCTTGAGGCCGGTGACGACATCGAGCCGCCCACGTGCCATCGTTGATCTGGACGCCGGCCGCGCTCGCAGATGTCCAGCGCCTTTATCGCTTCCTGGTTCTGAAAGACGCTGTCGCCGGACGGCGAGCCGTCAAGGCAATCCGAAGCGGCGTCAAAGTCCTTGCCGCACAGCCCCACCTGGGGCGTCCGATCGCTGACTTGGATACCGACTTTCGAGAGTGCCTGATCGAGTTCGGGGACAGTGGCTATGTGACGCTGTACCGAACCAAGGGCGACGCTGTCGCCATTCTCGCGGTTCGCCATCAAAGAGAAGCAGGCTACTGAAGCGCCTTACGAAAAATACAGCCGCAAAGCGTTTTCGCCCATGATCTTGCGGCGTTCGGCGGCGTCGGGGACGACGCCGGCCAGCCAGTCGATGGTGCTTTGGTACTTGGTGGCTTCGTCGCCCACGAACGGGCAGTCGCTGGCCCACACCATGTGGTCGGTGCCGACCTGGCGGCATAGCTCGCGGGCCTGTTCGGCGGCTTGCGGGCCCAGGCGATAGGCGCCCGACAGCTTGACCCACGTACGGCCGTTTTCCATGGCGCGGGCCATGGCCTTGAAGCCTTCGCTGTGAATGCCTTGCACCGGGTCGGGCCGGCCGATGTGGTCGAGCACCAGTTTGACGCCTGACCGTTCCAGTTGCGGCAGCACCTGGGGGATGCGCGGGCCGTCCAGGTGCAGGTGCACGTGCCAGTCCAGTTCGGCAATGCGATAGAGAAATTTGCGGTAGTCCCAGCTGTCCAGGTCAGGCAGCGTCTTCATGCTGATGAAGGGCAGGCGCACCCCAACGACGCCGTCCCGGGTCATCTGTTCCATGGTGTACAGGTCGGTCGACGGTTCCAGGATGACGGTGCCGCGCCACCGCGGCCGCGTCCTCAGTGACCGGATCACGTAGTCGTTGCAGTCGCCCCACGGGCTGGCCGCGGCGATCACGCAGAACTGCACGCCATGCGCATCCAGCACGCCTTGCAATTGTTCGGCCGTGAACTCGTAGGTCGGGGCGTGCCTGGGATCGGGCACGAGCGGCATGTTCTTGCGGAAGATGTGGACGTGCGTATCGACCAGGGGCGATCGCCGGCTGGGGTGTCGGTCATGGGTAGGGTCCTTGTCCAGTTCATTCATTCACTGTGGCTTGATGCCGGCCTGCCGGATCACGGCGGCCCACTTGGCCGTGTCGCGGCGGAACACCTCCGCCAATTCGGCAGGGCTGCTCGGCTTCGGGTCCGTGCCCAGGTCCAGCAGGCGCTGGCGCACGTCGGGCTGAGCCAGGACCTCCCGCATGTGGCGGTTCAGGGTCTCGATGACCGCAGCGGGTATGCCAGCGGGCGCGTACAAGGCGTTCCAGCCGGTGACTTCATATCCTGGCAGACCCGCTTCACGCACGGTAGGTACCTTCGGAAGCCATGACGATCGCGTGGGACCGGTCGCGGCAATGACGGTCACCTGGCCTGCATCGACGGCGCCCTTCAACGCGGCATAGGATTCGAACGCGACGTCCACATCACCGCGCATCAATGCGGCCAGGACTTCGGATGTGCTTTTGTAAGGCACGAGGTCGGCATTGAGTCTGGCAACCGACTTGAACAGTTCGCCCGACAGGTTCTGCGTGCTGCCCGGATTGATGGTGCCCAAGGTGAGCCGGCGTGTCTTGCCCACGGCCAGCAAGGCCTGCAGGTCAGTAATGGGACCGTCTTTTTTGGTGAGCAGGATCAGGTCGAAGTAGGCCAGGGTCGAAATCGGCGTGAAATCTTTTTCAGGGTCGTATTTCAGGTTGAACAGAGACTTGCCGATGGCAGTGCCGTTGGTGAACAGGATCAGGGTGTGCCCGTCCTTGGGTGCGCCCAGCGTGGACGTTGCCGCCACCACGCCGCCTGCGCCGGGGCGGTTGTCGACGATGATCGGGTGGCCCAGCCGCTCGCCCAGTTTCTGTCCGATCAGTCGCATGGAGATATCGGCCAGGCCGCCCGGACCGAAGGGCACGATCACGCGTATCGGCTGCGACGGGTAAGTGCCTTGGGCCAAGGCGGCGCGGAACGGGGTGGCCACGGATCCGCCAAGCGCGGCGCCCGTCGCAACGCGCGTGGCGATAGGTTTGACAACGCTTGTGAGGACGCCTGTTGCAAGGCCTTTGAGCAGGGTGCGCCGCCCGCGATGCGGCGGCGCATTGAAAAAGGTGGGCATGCACGGTCTCCGTTGATATGCCTGGCAGGTCTGCCAGGGGGCCTGTCGGGCCACGGAGAAAGTGTAGGTAGGGCAGGGGACGCGAACAAATGAATGTTTCGTGCCGACCCATGCGCCAGATTCATGTCAGCGCCTGGGCGGGGCGTCATAGCCGCTGGGCGGCAGTCACCCGCTGTCCCGCACCCCTGAGGCCATCACCTGTCGGCAGCCTCTCCTGTTGACGGCATCACCTGTCGGCGGCATCACCTTGGACACGTGCCTTGATCAGCGCCACGGCGCGATCCTTGACCCAGGTGTCTTCGGCACTCAGTACCGTATCGCGCCGCGTGACCACGCACAGGGCGCGGACGACCGGCGGATCCGTGATCGCCAGCGTGCGCAGTCCCTGGCCACCCACCACCGACAGCTTGGGCACGATCGTCAAGCCCAGCCCGCCCCGCACCATTTCCAGCGCCATGCCGTTGTGCTGCGCCTCGTATCGCCAGCGCAGCGTGTCGCGTTGCGCGCCCAGGGTGTCGTCGATCGTCATGCTGTTGCCCGACGGCAGGCTGATGCGTATCAAGGATTCGTGTTGCAGCTCGCGCCAGGTGACATGCTCGCGCGAGGCCAGTTCATGGCCGTCGGGACAAACCAGCACGAAGGGTTCGTCGATCACGCGTTCCACCGCAAGCTCGGGCCGCGCGCTTTGCAACACCGTGATGCCGAATGCGGCGGTGCGTGACGCCACCAGCTCGGCGATCTCGATCACGGAATTGTCGAAGACCCGCACGGGCACCTCGGGCCAGCGCTGGCGGCAAGCCAGCAGGAGCGGCGTCAGGATGCCGATGGCCACGGTCGGCAGGCAGGCGATGGTGAGCCAGTCGTTGGCGTGCTGTCCATGTTTGCGCACCGTGTCGCACGAACTGGCCAGTTCCTTGACAGCGCTGCGGGCGCGGGGCAATAGCGCGCGGCCGGCCTCGGTCAGGGTCACCTCGCGCGTGGTGCGGACGACGAGCCGCACGCCCAGGCTGTCTTCCAGCTTGCGCATGCGGTGGCTGATGGCCGTTTGCGACAGGTTCAGCTGCGACGCGGCAAGCTGGAAGCTGCCCGTTTCGACGATGGCCAGGAAGGCCTGGATGCCCAGGAAATCAATCTGCGACGACATGGCGTCCGAGGTGAAAAAGGTTCATCGATAGCTGCATACAAATCATTTGTCGGGGGTGCATGCCGATGCTGTACTGCCAGGACAAGACCGATATCCCCAGGAGACAGGACATGCGCCAGCAGGAAGGGCCCGCGCTTTTACCCGGCAGAAGAAAGGCGTCCGGGGGCCAGGCTGCGGCAAGGAATGCGGCTACCGGTGCGCCGGTGCGCGCGCCATTCCTTGCTTTATCCGTTGCGTCATTCACGGCCTCACTCGCTTCGGCAATCAAGGCGCCTTTCGCCGCGGCATGCGTTGCGGCAGTGATGTCGGCCCTTGCAGTGACAGTTCCCAGTAAGGCGCAGGCTGCGTACCCCGACCGGCCGGTGCGGCTGATCTTACCGTTTCCGGCGGGTGGCACGGTAGATGTCGTGGCGCGCCTGGTGGCGGCCAACCTGGGCCAGCAGCTGCATACCCAGTTCGTGGTCGAGAACGTGCCGGGGGCGGGCGGCACCATCGCCACCGCGCGCGTGGCGCGTTCCGAGGCCGATGGCTACACCGTGTTGTTCACGACGCCCAATCACACCATCAACCCATCGATCATCGCCAAGCTGCCCTTCGATACCGAAAAGGACCTGGTGCCGGTGTCGCTGGTCGCACAGATACCCGAACTGGTGGTTGCGAATGGCAACCAACCGTTCACCGACTTCAAAGGCTTCGTGGCCTATGCGCGCGCCCATCCGGGCAAGCTCGACTACGCGTCGGCGGGTGCGGGCACGCTGCCGCATGTGACCATGGAACTGCTGCTGCAAAAGCTGGACATCAAGGTGACACACATTCCGTACAAGGGCGCGGCCCCGGCCATGAACGATCTGCTGGGCGGGCAGGTCGCGCTGAAGATGGACACCATTGCCACGTCGGCGCCGCAGATCGGAACCGGCAAGCTGCGGCCGCTGGCGATCGCCAGCCTGAAGCGGTCACCGTTGATGCCCGACGTGCCGACCGTGGCGGAGTCCGGCGTGCCTGGCTATCAGGCTACGCTATGGATGGGGATGCTGGTGCCGAAGGGAACGTCGCCCGCGATCGTCAGTACGCTGAATGCCGCGATCACCGCGGTCTCACGCCAGCCGGCCTACCAGAAGCAACTGGAGGCGGCGGGCGTCGAGTCCGTCGTCACGGGGCCGGACGCCTTTCGTACGCTGATCCATCAAGAGATCGGGCAGTGGGCGGACGTGGTGCGCAAGTCGAACATCAAGGCGCAATGAGCATGACTTCACGATTGCCGGCCGACGTATCTTCCGCAGCTCCGACCCCCGCATTCGCCATGTCGCCTGCAGCCGCCGCGACGTCGTCAGTGTCACGGCCTTCCCCGCCGCGCACCCAGCCGCCCGACCCCCATCCCCGTCGTCCGCGTACCGCATGTCCGCCTGGCGCCATCGACTGCCATGTGCATCTGTTCGGCCCGGCGGCGCAGCACCCGTTCCATCCGGACAGCAGGTACGTGTCGGACGACGCGCTGCCCGAAACGAATATCGCCTTGCAGGACACCTTGGGACTGGCCGGCGCGGTCGTGGTCAGTGGCGGCGGATATGGGCGCAGCACCACGCATCTGGCGCAGGTGCTGGAAGCACATCCGGACCGATTCAAAGGCGTGGCCTTGCTGCCCGACGACATCAGCGATCAGGCGCTGGAACGGCTGGATGCCTTGGGGGTGGTCGGCGCGCGGTTCGTGAGCCCGGGGCATCGTGGCGACCTGCCGCGCCTGCCGTCACCCATGGTCGGACGCGTGGCGGACCTGGGGTGGCACATCCAGTACTACCCGTCGGGCACCGACCTGCTTGAGCATGCCGATGCGCTCGAAGCCCTGAACATGGTTGTCGTGCTGGATCACTTCGCTGCGGTGCCCGCACGCGGCGGCGTGGACCAGCCCGCCATGCATCGGCTGCTGCAACTGCTGGATACCGGCCGGTTCTGGGTAAAGCTGTCAGGCCCGATGCGGTGCATTGATGGCGACTATCCTTACGATCCCGTCACTCCGATCGCGCAGGCCTTGATTGCCGCGGCGCCGGAACGTCTGGTGTGGGGCACCGACTGGCCGCACGTCAACATGAACGGCCGCGGCATGCCCAATGACGGCGACCTGTTCGATCTGCTGGCGACCTGGGCGCCGGACGCGGCCGTGCGCAAGCGCATTCTGGTGGACAACCCGCGGGCCCTGTACGGTGCATTCGGGAAAGGCGTGACGACGGCCTGACAGCGGCTTACGGTGCGAGCAACCCCGCCGTCACGAACCGCGTGACCTGTTCGATCAGGTCGTTGGTGTCCTCGGGGTCATAGACCCCCGGCGGCATCATCTCTTCCATCCGGTGCGTATCAGAAAACGCATACAGATACGTCCCGACCATGAACGTCACGCGCCAGGTCGCATCCAGTTCCGACAGGTGGGGCAGGGCCGCGCGCAGGGCGTTCACATAGTCGCGCGTGGACGTGCCGTAGGCATTGGTCCGCAACTGGTACGAGATCTGCGGCGGTTCGGTATGCAGGCGGGCCTGCAGGCGCAGGAAGGACCGGCCTTCGGCCGTGTCGCGAAAGGCCAGCGTGGGCATGAGGAAGGCCTGGACGATGTCGCGCACCGACGGCTTGTCCGAGCTTGCCTGCAAGGCCGCCAGATTTTCGGTGCGGGCGTCCGCAATGATCTGACTACGGCGCAGAAAGACTTCTTCGAACAGGCCATACTTGGACCCGAAGTAGTAGTTGATCAGCGCCTGCGTCACATTGGCTTCGTTGGCCACCTCGCGCAGCGTGGTGCCGGCGTAGCCGAGGTTGGCGAAGATGCCTTCGGCGGCGTTCAGGATCGTTTCGCGCACGACGCTGGTGCCTTCCGGGCGGCCCGGGCCTTTCTGGGTGCCACGCTTCGGTTTGCGCGAAGGCTGCGCGGCCACGTCGCCGCGGCGGCCGGTCACTGCATTCATAATCGGTCGCTTAATTAATTTCGCAAACCTCAATCCTACGGGGTTTCCCGAGGAAAACCGTCAGTTGTTTGCAGCATATATTTTTGTATGCAAAAATATACCCAGAGACGAATATGCCTATAGCCAAGACCAACACGCAGGCGCTGGCCGCCTATAACGAGATCAAGCAGCGCATTCTGACCGGCCTGTTCACGGCCCATGACAGGCTGCGCGAGATCGACGTTGCCAACCAGCTCGACATGGGGCGCACCCCCGTTCGCGAGGCGCTCAAGCGTATTCAGGACGAAGGGCTGCTGACGCACGAACCGCGTCGCGGTCTGGTCGTCACGCAAATGGACCAGCAGGGCGTGTCCGAGCTGTATGCGATGCGCGAGGTGCTGGAAGGCGCCGCCGCCGGCTTTGCGGCGCGGCACGCAACCGATGCCGAGATCGCCAACATGGAAGCGATCCTGGATGAAGCCGATCACGACGCCGACCCGGTCGCGTTGAACCTGCAGTTCCACCAGGCCATCTACAGCGCGGCGCACAACCGCCATCTGATCCGTTCGCTGCAATCGTTGACGGACACCACTTATCTGCTCGGACGCAGCACGTTAATGACGCCGGCTCGCGCCGACAAGGCGCTGATCGAACACCGCGCGATCGTCGACGCGATCCGCACGCGCGATCCGCAGCGCGCCGATGCGGTGGCCCGCGCCCATATCCATCAAGCCTTGCTGGAACGGCTGAAGATGCTCAGGCAGCGCTGACCGCGCCCGGCAAGCCATCCCAAAAGATCAAGAACACCCACATCCTTCTGGAGACACGATTCATGAACCGTACCCCCTTGTTGCATTGGACCGCCGCCGCCACACTGGCCGTGCTGCCCGCGCTGGCCTCGGCGCAGAGCTACCCGACTCGCCCGATCACGCTGGTCGTGCCCTTCGCGGCCGGCGGCGGCACCGACAGCATTGCGCGTGACGTGGCCAAGACGCTGGGCGACAAGCTGGGCCAGACGGTGGTGGTGGACAACCGGGGCGGTGGCGGCGGATCGATCGGCGCCACGATGGTGGCCAACGCCAAGCCCGACGGCTACACGCTGCTGTTCGCGACGTCCACCTTTGTGACCAACGCGGCGTCGGAAATCAACGCGACCTACGATGTCGAAAAGTCGTATGCCCCGGTCGCGATGATCGGCCGCGGTCCGCTGTTCGTGGTGACCAGCAAGGAGCTGGGCGTCAAGAACATTACCCAACTGCGTGCGCTGGGACAGGCTCGCGCCGACGGCATCAATTTCTGCTCGGCAGGCAATGGCAGCATCAACCATCTGGCAGGCGAGCTGTTCCATCAGCGCAGCGGCCTGAACATGACGCACGTGCCCTACAAGGGCAGCGGCCCCGCCACTGTGGACTTGCTGGCCGGCCGCGTGCAGCTGTTCTTTGCCACGGTGCCGACCATCCTGACGCACGTGCAATCGAATCGCGTGGACCTGCTGGCCGTGACGGGCGCCAAACGTTCGCCGTTGTTCCCCAACGTGCCGACCATGGCGGAAGCCGGTGTGCCGAACTTCAACATCACGACCTGGTGGGGCGTGCTGGCCCCGGCCAAGACGCCGGTTGCGCTCGTCAACCAATTGAATCAGGCCATCAATGAGGTGGCCGCTGCCGACCTGGTGCGCAATCGCCTGGTCCATGAAGGCGCCGATCCGATCAGCGGCTCGCCCGCCGACTTCAAGCGCGCGCTGTCCAGCGAACTGGCGCTGTGGAAGGGCGTCGTCAAGACGTCGGGCATGAAGCTGCAGTAACGACCAGAACAACACAGGAGATATCCCATGAACCGTACTTTCCAACCTGCCCGCCGCCATGTGCTGGCCGCCGCCGCGGGCGCGCTGATGTTGAGCACGCTCAGCGGCGCGGTGCTGGCGCAAGACAGCTATCCGTCCAAGCCCATTACCATCATCGTTCCCTACGCCCCGGGCGGGCAGGGCGATGTGTTCGCGCGCCTGATCGGCGAGCGCCTGGGCACGGCGCTCAAGCAGCCGGTGATCGTCGATAACCGCCCGGGGGCATCGGGCGCGCTCGGTACCCGCATCGCGGCCCGCGCCAAGGGTGACGGCTACACCCTGCTGCTGGGCCAGACCGGCGAGATGGCCGTCAACCAGTTCGTGGTCAAGGAACTGGGTTACGACCCGCTCAAGGACTTCAAGCCCGTCGTGCTGGTGGGCGATGCGCCCCTGGTGATGGCGGTGCCTGCCAACTCGAAATACAAGACCTTGCAGGATCTGGTGAAGGCCGCGCAGGTCAAGCCTGAAGCTGTTGCCTACGCATCGTCGGGTACGGCCACGCCAGGGCACCTGGCCGCCGCCGCGCTGGCGCTGGGCGTCAAGTCGAGCATGGTTCACGTTCCCTACAAGGGCGCCGGGCAGGCCATGACGGACCTGCTGGGCGGCCAGGTCGACTTCTTCTTTTCCAGTGCGTCGGCCGTGATGGGCTATGTGACCAGCAATCGCCTGCGCGCCCTGGCCGTATCGACGCCCAAGCGCATGCCGACGCTGCCGAACGTGCCGACCGTGGCCGAAAGCGGCGTGCCTGACTTCAGCTTCAGCTTGTGGGGCGGCGTGTTTGCGCCGGCTGACACGCCTGATGCGATCGTGACCCGCCTGAATACGGAGATCAACACCATCCTGGCCGAACCCGCGATCCGCAGCCGCCTGGAGGCCGATGGCAGCGCAGTCCGCCAGAACACCCCGGCTGAATTTGCCGACTTCGTGAAGCGTGACGCGGCCAAGTATCAAGGTCTCGTCAAAGCCACCGGCATCCAGGCCGATTGAATTCCCCCTTATTTCCCTGAAAGGCTAGACCATGAAAATCGTAGTGATTCCCGGCGACGGCATCGGTCCTGAAACCATGGCCACCACGGTCGACGTTCTGAAAGCCGCGTCCAAGCGCTTCAATCTGAACCTTGACCTGCAGCACGACATTGCGGGCCACGAAAGCCTGAAGCGCCATGGCGCGACGGTCACCCCCGAACTGCTGGAAAAGGTGCGCGCGGCCGACGGCCTGATGCTTGGCCCGATGGCCACCTACGACTTCAAGGACGAAGCCAAGGGTGAAGTGAATCCGTCGAAGTTCTTCCGCAAGAGCCTGGATCTGTACGCCAACATCCGCCCGGCCCGGACCTATCCCGGCATGCCGGCGCGCCTGGGCGAGTTCGATCTGGTGGTGGTGCGGGAGAACACCGAAGGCTTCTACGCGGACCGCAACGTCGAGTCGGGCGGCAGCGAAATGCTGATCACGCCGGACGTGGTGATTTCGCTGCGCCGGATCACGCGCCTGTGCTGCGAACGGATTGCGCGCTCGGCCTTCGAACTGGCCATGACGCGCAAGAAGCACGTCACGATCGTCCACAAGGCGAACGTGCTCAAGATTGCCGATGGCATGTTCATCGATATCTGCCACCAGGTCGGCAAGGAATTTCCGGAAGTCACGATCGATGACTTCATCGTTGACGCAATGATGGCGCACGTGGTGCGTGCACCCCAGCGTTTCGACGTGATCGTCACGACCAATATGTTTGGCGACATCCTGTCCGACCTGACGGCGGAACTGTCGGGCAGCCTGGGTCTGGGCGGGTCGTTGAATGCCGGGACCGACCATGCCATGGGTCAGGCCGCGCATGGCTCGGCGCCTGACATCGCGGGCCAGAACATTGCCAATCCGTTCTCGCTGATCCTGTCGGCGGCGATGCTGCTGGGCTGGTACGGCCAGCGCAAGGGCCAGCAGGCGTTCAACGATGCGGCGGCGGCGATCTTCGATGTCGTGGCGGATGCCATCGCGGCGGGCGAAGCCACGCGCGACGTGGGCGGCAAACTGGGCACCAAGGAAACGGGCGAAGCGGTCGTGCGCCGCCTGGCTGCGGGCTGAGCATGACGGGCGCGACATCGTCCGGGGGGCCGCGTCGGATCCGGCAGCGGCAGCGTCGTCATCGGGCGCATTGGCCAGGCCGGCGAGCGTTCTGCCCGCCGGCAGCTGCGATTGCCACGTGCACGTCATTGGCCCCGCCGACGCCTACCTCATGGTGCCAGACCGGCACTACACGCCGGGGCTGGCGTCGCACGAGGACCTGCTGGCGCACATGGCGCGCAATGGCCTGTCGCGGGCGGTGATCATCCAGCCCAGCGTGTATGGCACCGACAATCGATGCACGCTGGACAGCGTGCGCCGGCTGGGTGATGCAGGCCGGGCCGTGGCGGTGGTTGACGATCACATCGATCTGGCCGGGCTGAAGGATCTGCACGCGGCCGGTGTGCGCGGACTGCGGGTCAATGTCGAAAGCGCGGGGGCACGTGACCCGCAGCGTATCGTCGATGCCCTGGTGCACTGGACAGGGCAGGTGGCGCCGCTGGGGTGGCATGTGCAGGTCTATGCCTCCTTGACGGCACTGGCCGCGGCCATCCCGCTGTTGCCGTCCTTGCCGGCGCCCATCGTGCTGGATCACTTTGCGATGGTGCCGGCTGGCACGCCACTGAGCGCGCTGGACGTAACGACGGTGCTGGGATTGGTGCGGGACGGCCGCGCCTACATCAAGCTGTCGGCGGCCTACCGGATCATGCCGGTGGACCCGTCGGAAGGCGATGCGACGGCCGTCGCGCGGCTGGCTGCGGCCTTCATTGGCGCCAACGCCGAACGCGTGCTGTGGGGCAGTGACTGGCCGCACACCAATCGCGAGCCAGGCAAAGGGCCGCTGGAGGTCAGCGCCTATCGCAAGATCGATGGCCTGGTCGAGGCGGCGCTGGCATGGATGCCCGATGCCGCCATCCGGCAGCGGGTGTTGGTGGACAACCCGGCACGGCTGTACCAGTTCTGATCAGGTTGCTGCGCGGGTCCAGGCGGCCTGCACCGGCGCTGCGGGTACGGGTGGCAGCCTTTCCAATAGCTTTAGGCAAGGATGGCAGACGAAAGCGGCTATCCGGGCCAGGCAGGATTGCCTAGCATGGCATGACACTCCCCCAACAAAGGAAAGTCATGAAGCCGCCGCACCGTTGCAACGCTGTCCGGGTCAGCACCCGGGCGGGCGTTGACGCCGCCACCGAGGTTGCCCGCGCGTTCGCAGCAGGGACCGCCAAGACCATCGCGCAAGCCGCAAACGATGCCATCGACCGTGCCGCGGATCGAATCGTCGGCCGGCTTGCCAGGCTGCCTTGCGCAGCCGCCATCGTCGTCACGGCATCCATGGGCGCATCGCCCGCCGTGCACGCATCCACTACCGAAGAACGCGCCCAGCGCGGTGCGGCCGTCATCACGGAGCTGAACCGCGGCCAGCCGCAGCCTGCGCTGGAAACCATGCGCCGCGAGTTTCCCTTTCTGGCCGAAGCGACCGAGGCCTATGCCCTGGGCGATGTGTGGAGCCGGCCGGGCCTGGATCATCGCACCCGCCAACTGGCGACCGTGGCCGCCATGGCTGCGATGGGCGAGACCGCCACTATGAAGATCCATGCAGGCTACGCCTTGAATGTGGGCGTGACCGAAGACGAGCTGAAAGAGATCATCTACCTGATCACGGTGCCGGCGGGATTTCCGAAGGCGATTGCCGCGTCGCAGGTGCTGTCGCAGCTGTTCGCCGAACGACGCGCGGCGGCGAAGTAAGCAGACACCAGCCGCCGCGCTACCGACCGCAAACGGCCGCTACGCCGCAGCCTGCCATGTGACCTGGCCGCGCCGCAAAACCTGCCGTGCTCAATATCGACCGCGCTCAATCCAGCGACAGATTGATTGTTTTCACAACTTTCGCGTACTGGGCCGATTCCTTGTCGATCAGGGCGCGCACGTCGGCCGGCTTGATGGCCAGCGGCATGTAGCCGAAGTCCATCATGCGTGGCTGCATGTCGGGCGTGCCCACGATGGCGGCGATGTCCCGGTTGATCTTGTCAACGATGTCGGTCGGCGTGCCGGCCGGTGCGAACAATCCCACCCAGCCCGAGGTCTCGAAGCCCTTGGGTCCGCCCGCATCGCCCAGGGTCGGCACATCGGGGTGCGTTGACAGACGTTCCGGACCCGCCAGCGCCAGGAAGCGCAGCTTGCCGGACTTCTGCAGCGGTCCGGCGCTGCCCGCCGTGCCGAAGGCCCAGTCCACTTCGCCGTTGGCCACCGACGTGTAGAGCTGGCTATTGTCCTTGAAGGGGACGTGCGTCATGCGGGTGCCGGATGCGGCTTCGAGCTGCGCGCCGCCCAGGTGGGCCACGCTGCCGATCTGCCATGAGCCGTAGGTGACCGTGCCCGGCTTGGCCTTGGCGGCCGCCAGCATGTCGCCAGCGGTCTTCCAGGGCGAATTGGCTGCCACGGCCACGAAGAAGTAGCTGTGATGCAGCGGAATCACCGGCGTGAAATCCTTGACCGGGTCATAGGGCAGCTTCTTGTACATGTGCGGGATGGCCGTGAAGTTCAGGCCATCCGCATGGAACAGGGTGTTGCCGTCGGGTGCGGCGCGTTTGGCGTCATTGGCGGCGATGAAGCCGCTGCCACCCGGTTTGTTCTCGACCACGACCTGCTGGCCCCAGGTGCGCGACAGCCGGTCGGCCACCAGCCGCAACATGGCGTCGGGGCCCGACCCGGTCGAAAACGCCGACACGACGCGGACCGGCCGGGTGGGCCAGTTCGCATCGGCGGCGGTGGCGAGCGAGGGCAGGCCGGCCATCGCGGCAAGGGACACGGCAAAGGATGCGGCAAGGCGGGTCACGCCTGGCGTACCGGTAAGGCGGGTCAATGTCATGGTGTCTCCCCCACGAGATAGTTGAACGTTGCAATCGTTGTGTCCGCGTCGGGCGGATCTGAAATTGCGGCAGGTGCACGGCAATGGATCGGTACCGCCGTCTCTGTTACTGCCTTCACTCGGTGCAGGCGTGGCCTGTCTTGCTCGTCACACGAAGGTCGACCCACCATCCACGACCAACGTCTGGCCGGTCATGAATGCCGCATCCTTGCCCAGCAGGAATGCCACCGTGCCCACCAGGTCGTCCGGTTGTTGATCCCGCTTCAGTGCGCGGCCGGCCTTGCCGATGTCGCGGAACAGTTCGACGTGCTCGGTATTGGTCATGATGCCGTCGCTGAGCGTGAAGCCCGGCGCCAGCGCGTTCACGGTGATGCCATGGGCGCCGAGTTCGCGCGCCAGTGACCGCGTCATGGCAATCACCGCGCCCTTGCTCGCCACGTAATGCAGCATGCCGGTCACGCCTTTCAACGGGGACGTCGACGCCACGTTCACGATGCGGCCCTCGCCATGCTGGCGCATGTGCGGCACGACTTCGCGGACGCCCAGATAGGGGCCCAGGGTGTTGACCTCCATGACCTTCATCCACTCGGCAGGGTCGACCGTGTCGAAGGCCTGCACCTGCAGGCTGGCGAACAGGGCCGCGTTGTTTACAAGACCGTACACCGCGTGCTGCGCGGCCACGTCGCCGATGATGCCTTTCCAATCGTCGGCTTTCGTGACGTCGCCACGATAGGCCGAGACGCTGGCGCCGCCGGCCGCCAGGCGGCTGGCCGCGGCGTCGACGTCACCCACATCGACCAGGGCCAGGTGGTAATCCTGCGTGGCCAGGCGCTGGGCGAACGCAAAGCCGATGCCACGGGCCGCGCCGGTGATGACAATGGCTTTTTTCATGGTGATGTCTCCTCCACCGTTGGCCTTTATAGAAACGATGGGCGGGCGCGCAGCTCTTCGGGGGCGTAGCCGGCAATCTTCTTGTAGTTGCTCGTGATCTCTTGCAGTTCTTCTTGCGTGACCACTTCGTCCAAATTCTCGACCCGCTTGCCGCCGGTGCGATCGAACACGACACGCAGCACGGTGTCGGGCGGGTTGACGCGGTTGGTCAGCACGACTTGGGTGGTCTGCTTCACACGCACATCGTCATAGGCTTTCAAGGCTTCCGGACCCACGCCCAGTTCCTTCAGGCGGCCGGCCAGGTAACGCGCGTCGATGATGGACTGGCCGGCGCCGTTGGAACCGCGCGGCACCATCGGGTGGGCGGCGTCACCCAGCAGCGTCAGGCGGCCGTCGGTCCAGGTGGGCAGGGGGTCCTGGTCGACCATCGGATATTCCAGGATCGAGTCCGATGACTTGATCATGGCAGGCACGTCCAGCCAGTCGAACTTCCAGTTTTCGAACGCAGGCAGGAAGTCCTCGAGACGGCCGGGGCGGCTCCAGTCGCGGATCGCGGGCGTCTCGTCGTTGATCTCGGCAACCCAGTTGATCAATTGGTTGCCATCTTCATCGATGTCGTTGCGGATGGGGTAGATCACCATTTTGCCGATTTCGAGCCAGCCGATACGCGTCATGCTTGCGCCGCTCAGGAAGGGCTTGAGCTTGGCGGTGCCGCGCCACATGTTGACGCCGGAATAGCGCGGGGCGCCCTCGTTGGGGTAGAGCTGCTTGCGCAGGGCCGAGTGCACGCCGTCGCAGCCGACGACCACCTTGGCGCTGACGTCCGGCAGAGCGTTGCCTTCGGGCGACACGAAATGCGCGGTGGCGCGTTCACCATCCTGCGTGACGCCGGTGCACTTGTAGCCGCAGACCACGCTGTCGGCGCCCAGGCGTTCCCGCACCGCAGTGAGCAGCACGGTCTGCAGGTCGCCGCGATGGATCGAGTACTGGGGCCAGTCGTAACCGGCCGCCGTGCCCGACGGTTCGCTGTAGACGAACTGGCCATGCTCGGTAAAGAAAGCCGATTCGGCGGTGCGCACGCCAACCTTGTCGAGTTCGGGCAGCAGGCCGAGTTCGGCCAGCTCGCGCGCGGCATGCGGCAGCACGTTGATGCCAACGCCCAGGGGCTTGAGCTCGGGCACGGCCTCGTAGATGCGGCACGAGATGCCGGCCTGGTGCAGGCTCAGGGCCAGGGTCAGGCCACCAATGCCAGAACCGATGATGAGGACGTCGACGTCTTGGGACATGTAAAGGACTCGCAATGGAATTGAACGATGGCGCCATTAGGAACCGAATCCGGGCATTTGGGAAATTTAGATATCATATGCATAAATAGTGATTCCTTATGAGTGCCGGAGCCGGTCCACAGGGCATGGCCGCCAGGTCCTCGCCGCGCAAGCGGCAACATGTTCGTCCGTCCTTTTCTCTTGCCGAGACCCTTTCGTGAACCTGTCGCTTCGCCAATTGCGTGTGTTCGTCCACGTTGCCCGCATCGGCAACTTTACGCGGGCAGCCGAGCAGGCTCACATGACCCAGGCGGGTCTGAGCATCATGATGCGTGAGATGGAAAAGCAGCTGGACTGCCGGCTGTTCGACCGCACGACCCGCATGGTCGTGCTGACCGATGCGGGCGGGACCTGTTGCCTGTGGCGCAGCGGGTCCTTGCGGACATCGATGGCGTGGTCGCGCATCTGGGCGAAAGCGGCCGCAAGGCGCGTCAGACCTTGCGTATCGCGGCCACGCCGCTGGTGTCGTCCAACATCCTGCCCGGGTTGTTCGCGCAGTTTCGGCGCAGCCATCCCCATGTCGAACTGCGCCTGACCGATGCCGACCTCAATCAGATCCAGGCCATGGTCAGCGCGGGCGACGTGGATCTCGGCCTGGGCTTTTTCTTCAAGCAGATGCCGGGGATCGTGCGCACGCCGGTCGGGACCTTCCGGCTGATGCGGGTGGCGGCAGCGGGTGGGCCGCAGGACTTTTCCACGGGGTCGGCGCCATGGGCCAGCCTGCAACATGAAGCGTTGATCAGCCTGCCCGCCAGCAACCCCATTCAGAAGCTGGTGGAGACGCATCTGGCTGCCATTGGCCGGGGGACGAAGAACGGCCCACCTTCAACTTCTTCAATACCCTGATCGCGATGGTGGAGGCGGGCATGGGCACGGCGGTGATCCCGTCGTTTGCGCTGGCCGCCTGCCACCGGCATCGCGTCACGACCGACCTGCTGGTAGACCCAGCGGTCGAATTGAGCCTGTATCTGGTCAGCCGTCGCGGCATCAAGGAGACCGAGACCGCATCGGACTTCCGGGAGGCGTTGGCGGCAGCGCTGCCGGCGGCCGCATCGCCGGGGTAGTCACAGGGGGTAACGCAGCGAGCCACGGCAGATCAATCTGTTGCAAAGCGCCGTTGTGCAAGAGGCCGGCAACTGATCCACTGGCGTATGACCAAAGCCACGACCCCAACCAGGCCACAAGCCAAGCCCGCCATCGACCCCGCCGATACCCATCGTTTCGTGCGCGTGCGCGGCGCGCGTGAACACAATCTGCGCGACGTTGACGTCGATATTCCCCGGGATGCGCTGGTCGTGTTCTCGGGCGTGTCGGGATCCGGCAAGTCGTCGCTGGCCTTTGGCACGCTGTACGCCGAAGCGCAGCGCCGCTACTTCGAATCGGTCGCGCCGTATGCGCGCCGCCTGATCGACCAGGTGGGCGTGCCCGACGTGGACGCCATCGATGGCCTGCCGCCCGCCGTGGCATTGCAGCAGCAACGCGGCACACCCAGCGTGCGGTCGTCGGTGGGCAGTGTGACGACGTTGTCGAGCCTGGTCCGCATGCTGTACTCGCGCGCCGGAAGCTACCCCGCGAAGCAGCCCATGCTGTATGCGGAAGATTTTTCTCCCAACACGGCGCAAGGTGCGTGTCCCAATTGCCACGGGCTGGGCCGGGTATATGAAGTGACCGAGGCTTCCATGGTGCCCGACGACAGCCTGACGATCCGCGAACGCGCGATCGCGGCGTGGCCGCCCGCGTGGCATGGCCAGAACCTGCGCGACATTCTGGTCACGCTGGGCTACGACGTGGACACGCCGTGGCGCGACCTGCCGCGCAAGGATCGCGACTGGATCCTGTTTACCGAAGAGCAGCCGACCGTGCCGGTGTATGCGGGTTTCAGCCCCGCCGAGACCAAGGCCGCGCTGCGCCGCAAGCTGGAGCCGAGCTATCAGGGCACGTTTACCGGCGTGCGCAAGTATGTGCTGCAGACCTTTGCGACCACGCAAAGCGCCCTGATGAAGAAGCGCGTGTCGCGCTACATGGTGGGCAGCCTGTGTCCGGTGTGTGATGGCAAGCGGCTCAAGCGCGAGGCCTTGTCGGTCACCTTTGCGGGTCTGGATATCGGGGAGTTGTCGGCATTGTCGATGGATCGCTTGGCCGACGTGCTGGCGCCGTTTGCACAAGGGCGTTTCGAGGATGACGGGGTGCCGCGCGAGAACGCAGGCAAGGGCGCCGCCAAGGCCAAGGCTCTGGACGCCGCCGTGCTTGACCGCGCCACCGCGAAGGCCGATACGGCGCGGCGGGTGGCGGCGGGCGGGTCGGCGCATCAGGCCGCGCCCGACGTGCGGCGCACGCCCAACCTGTCCGAAGAAAAGCGCCTGGCCGCGCAGCGCATCACGCAGGATCTGGTGTCACGCGTGGCGACCTTGCAGGCCCTGGGCCTGGGCTACCTGTCACTGGAGCGCAGCACGCCGACGCTGTCGCCCGGCGAGTTGCAACGGTTGCGTCTGGCCACGCAGATCCGGTCCAACCTGTTCGGGGTGGTGTACGTGCTGGATGAGCCATCAGCCGGCTTGCATCCGGCCGATGGCGAAGCCTTGATCCAGTCCTTGGCCCAGTTGAAGGCGGCGGGCAATTCCCTGTTCGTGGTGGAACATGATCTGGACATGATGCGCCGCGCGGATTGGCTGGTGGATGTCGGACCCGAAGCGGGCGAGCGCGGAGGACACGTGCTGTACAGCGGTCCGCCAGAAGGCCTGCGCGGGGTGGCCGAATCCACCACCGCCAGATACCTGTTCGCGGACGCCGCCTCCGTGCGGCGCACCCCGCGCGCGCCCACGGCATGGCTGGAACTGCGCGGCGTGACGCGCAACAACCTGAATGGGCTGGATGCGGCATTTCCCTTGGGCGTGCTGACGGCAGTGACCGGCGTGTCGGGCTCCGGCAAGTCGAGCCTGGTCAGCCAGGCGCTGGTGGAACTGGTGCAGGACCACTTTGGCGAGGATGCGGCCGAGCAGGAGGACGAGTCGGACGATGGCGAGCCGCAGGTGATTGCGCGCAGTGGGGGCCATATCCACGCCGGCATCGAGCACATCAAGCGGCTGGTGCGGGTGGATCAGAAGCCGATCGGCCGCACGCCACGGTCCAATCTGGCGACCTACACCGGCCTGTTCGATCACGTGCGCAAGCTGTTCGCGGCCACGCCCGCCGCGCGCAAGAAGAAGTTCGATGCCGGCCGGTTCTCGTTCAACGTGGCCAAGGGCCGCTGCGAAACGTGCGAAGGCGAAGGCTTTGTCAGCGTCGAACTGATGTTCATGCCCAGCGTGTATGCGCCGTGCCCGACCTGCCATGGCGCGCGCTACAACGCCGACACACTTGCCATTACCTGGCATGACAAGACGATTGCCGACGTGCTGGGCATGACGGTGGAGGAGGCCGTGGACGTCTTTGCGGACGAGTCCGCCGTGGCACGTCCCTTGACCTTGCTGCGGAATATCGGCCTGGGTTATTTGCGGTTGGGGCAGCCCGCCACCGAATTGTCGGGCGGCGAGGCGCAGCGCATCAAGCTGGCGACCGAGCTGCAGCGCGCCCAGCGCGGCGATGCCCTGTATGTGCTGGATGAGCCGACCACGGGACTGCATCCGTCGGACGTGGACAAGCTGATGGCGCAGCTCAATGGCCTGGTGGATGCGGGCAACACCGTGATCGTGGTCGAACACGAAATGCGCGTGGTGGCCGATGCGGATTGGGTGATCGACGTCGGCCCCGCCGCGGGTGAGGGCGGCGGGCGCATCGTGGCTGCCGGTACGCCGCAGGAGGTGTGCGGGGTCGAGGAGAGCAAGACCGCGCCGTATCTGAAGCGGCAGTTCGAGGCTTGAAGGCAAGCGGCGTTGCCAGTACCGCCGGGTGCCAGCGGCCAGCAGCCAGCAGCCGGCACCGGCCCCGGCCCCGGGTCCGACCATGCCTTGAGCTGGCGGCGGCCCGGCTAGGGCCTCAGCACGTCCACGGCGACGGCGCATTCGTATCGATGCCATAGGCAACGATGGCCTGCGCACACAGGTCCGCTGACACCACTCCCTTGACCCGCAAGGCATCCAGCGCGGCCAGCGCCACGTGGTGCCGATCCACTTCAAAGAACCGGCGCAGGGCCGCTCGGCTGTCGCTGCGGCCAAAGCCGTCGGTGCCAAGAATCGTCATCGGCGCATCGATGTCATTCGCAACCATCTGCGGCACGGCGCGCACGTAGTCGGTAGCGGCGATCACCGGCGCGTCGCCTTCCAGGCAGGCCGCGACATGGCTGCGGCCCGCTGGCTGATTCGGATGCAGGCGGGCATGGCGCGCGCCTTCGGCCGCATCGCGCGACAGTTCACTGTAGCTCGTTACGCTCCACACTTCGCTGTCGATGCCCCAGTCATTGGCCAGCAGGTCGGCGGCGGCAAGCACCTCGGCCAGGATCGCGCCGGACCCGAGCAGACGCACCGCTGCGCCGCCAGGTCCAGTGTCAGTCTTGCGGATGGTTCCAGCACCGCTCCGGACCCCAGCCCCACTACCGGTTCCCGCCCGGCTTCCGGCGCCAGCCTCGCTTCCGATTCCCGCCCCGCTCTCGGCCCCCGCTTCGCCCCTGCCGCGCACGCAATACATCCCCTTGATCACGCCCACCTCGACCCCGTCGGGTAACGAGGGCTGCGGCAGGCTCTCGTTCATCAAGGTCAGGTAGTAGAAGACATCCACTTGTTCTTCCAGCATCTGCCGCATGCCGTGGTCCAGGATCACGGCCAGTTCGCCCGCGGTCGCCGGATCATAGGCCCGGCAGTTCGGCACTGTTGCCGCCACGAGGTGACTGCTGCCATCCTGGTGCTGCAGTCCTTCGCCGCCCAGGGTCGTGCGGCCCGCGGTGGCGCCAAGCAGGAAGCCCCGCGCGCGCTGATCGGCCGCCGCCCAGATCAAGTCGCCGATGCGCTGGAAGCCGAACATGGAGTAGTAGATGTAGAAGGGCAGCATGGCCAGGCCATGCACGCTGTAACTGGTCGCCGCCGCGACCCACGAGCTGATGGCGCCGGCTTCGCTGATGCCTTCTTCCAGGATCTGGCCGTCGCGCGCTTCGCGATAGCTCAGTACCGACCCGATGTCTTCGGGCTCGTATTGTTGACCTGAGCGGGAGTAGATGCCGATCTGCTTGAACAGGTTCGCCATGCCGAAGGTGCGGGCTTCGTCCGCCACGATCGGCACGATGCGTGGTCCAAGCCGCGTGTCTTTCAGCAGTTGCGTCAGCATCCGCACGAAGGCCATGGTGGTCGACATGTCCTTGCCGTCGGCCTGCAACGCAAACGTGGCGAAGCTGCCGATCGCCGGCACCGGTACCGCCGGGGCGCCCACGGCGCGGACCGGCAGGCTGCCGCCCAGCGCCGCGCGGCGGGCATGCAGATACTGCATTTCCGGACTGTCGGCGGCCGGTTTGTAGAAGGTCAGCGACTCGGTCGCCTCGTCGGACAGGGGCAGGTCGAAGCGGTCGCGAAAGGCGAGCAGGGCGTCGCGGTCCAGCTTCTTCTGCTGATGCGTGGTCATGCGGCCCTGGCCCGCATCGCCCATGCCGTAGCCCTTCTTGGTCTGCGCCAGGATGACCGTGGGCGCGCCCCGATGGCGGCGCGCCGCATCGTAGGCCGCATGGATCTTGGCGAGGTCATGTCCCCCGCGTTTCAGGCGGTCGATCTGCGCGTCGGTCAGGCCGGCCGCCAGCGCCTGCAGGGCGGGCGACTGGCCAAAGAAGTGTTCGCGGTTGAAGGCGCCGTCTTTTGCTGCAAAGGTCTGCAACTGCCCGTCGACGGTCGTGGAGAAAGCTCGCGCCAAGGCGCCGGTCACATCTTGTGCAAACAGCGGATCCCAGTCGGCGCCCCATACGAGCTTGATGACGTTCCAGCCCGCGCCGCCGAACAGGGTCTCCAGTTCATCGATGATGCGGCCGTTGCCACGCACGGGCCCATCCAGTCGTTGAAGATTGCAATTGACCACCCAGGTCAGGTTATCGAGCCCTTCGCGTGCGGCCAGAGTGAGGGCGGACATGCTTTCCGGTTCGTCCATCTCGCCATCGCCGAACACGCCCCAGACCGTGCGGTCCGCCGTATCGAGCAGGCTGCGATGGTCCAGGTAGCGCATGAAACGCGCGTGGTAGATGGAGCTGATGGGACCGATGCCCATCGACCCAGTCGGGAACTGCCAGAAGTCCGGCATCAACCAGGGATGCGGATAGCTGGACAAGCCGCGCGTGCCTTGATGGCGTGCGGTGATTTCCTGCCGGTACATGGCCAGGTCACGCTCTTCCAGCCGGCCTTCCAGGAAGGCCCGCGCGTACACGCCAGGGGCCGAATGCGGCTGGAAGAACACCAGGTCGGCCTGGGCCGCCGCGCCTGCCTTGAAGAAGTGGTTGAAGCCGACCTCGAACAGGTCGGCCGCGCTGGCATAGCTGGCAATGTGACCACCCAGGTCGCCATAGGCCTGATTGGCGCGCACGACCATGGCCAGCGCATTCCAGCGCATGGTCGAGGCCAGTTTTTCTTCGATCGCCAGGTCGCCCGGAAAGGCCGGTTCGTGTTCGGGCGCAATGGTGTTGACGTACGGGGTGCCGCGCGGACCGGTCCAGGGTGCACCTGCCGCTCGGCAGTCCGCCGCCAGCCGATCCAGGATCTGCCGGGCACGCCCCGGACCCGCTGCCTGCAGCAGCGACGCCAGCGCGTCGCGCCATTCGGCGGTTTCCTGCGGATCCGGGTCGTTGGCGCCTTCCAGGGACAGGTGGGCAAGGAAGGCGGGTTGGCGCGCGTCGTCTTTCACTGCGGTCTCCGTGGGATGCGTCGGTCCAGCGGAAAAGTTTATGCCTGAGTGGTCCGCATAGGGCGCTGAATCAGTGGCGCGAACGCGCGATCGTCAGCACAATGTGCCGTGATTTACCCTTGGAGCAGCACGATGACGCTGGATGACACCGATCGCCGCATTCTGGATGCCTTGCAGGCGGACGCCAGCCTGTCGAACGTGGAACTGGCCCGGCGGGTGCATCTGTCGCCATCACCCTGTCTGGCCCGCGTGCGCGCGTTGGAAGCGGCGGGGCTGATCCGTCAGTATGTGGCGCTGCTGGACCCGAAACAGCTGGGCCTGCATTTGAACGTGTTCATTTCGATCAGCCTGAAGCAGCAGAGCCGGCAGGCGCTGCAGGCATTTGAAGATGCCGTCTGCGCCCGCGAAGAAGTGATGGAGTGCTATCTGATGACCGGCGACGCGGACTACCTGATCCGCGTTGCCGTGCCCGACATGCCGGCGCTGGAAAGCTTCATTCTTGAACACCTGTCGCCGATTGCCGAGATCGAGAAGATCCGCTCCAGCTTTGCGCTGAAGCAGGTGCGCTACAAGACGGCGCTGCCGCTGCACGGTTAGACAGGGCGCTTCCAAGACGCCGCGGCACGGGGGCGTCGATGCCCGCACGCCTGCACGCACGGAACTTCCGGCGCGCCGCGCCGACGCCGGCCCGCCATTCAATACCCCAGCGCGATCCCGTCCTTGCGGTGATCCGACGCGGCCACATAGCCGCCGCCATCCAGCCGCATGGCCATCTGCGCGCAGCCGAATTCGGTATCGAAGCGCGGCGCCACGGTAATGTCGTGACCGCGCTCGCGCAGCCCGGCCACGGTCGTTTCGGGCATGTTCCATTCGACCGCCACGCCGCGGTTGTCGTCCTTGACGCGCCAGCGCGGCGCATCGCTTGCGGCCTGCGGGTTCTGGCCGAAGTCGGCAATGCGGCAGGCCACCTGGACGTGGCCCTGCGCCTGCATGGATCCGCCCATCAGGCCGAAGCTCATCAACGGCTTGCCGTCGCGCATCAGGAAGCCCGGAATGATGGTGTGGAACG
The DNA here is from genome assembly GCF_048632615.1 of Pigmentiphaga litoralis. Classification (GTDB taxonomy): domain Bacteria; phylum Pseudomonadota; class Gammaproteobacteria; order Burkholderiales; family Burkholderiaceae_B; genus Pigmentiphaga; species Pigmentiphaga litoralis_B. The sequence continues at coordinate 1,605,102 of NZ_CP184479.1, read as the reverse complement.
GCCGCTTGTTCGGTGCGACCTGATTCGGGTGACCGGCCTGGGTGCTGAAGCCCCAGCCCCGGTTGTGCAGCGCGATGCCGGTGTTCGGCACCACCACGCCCGATCCGAAGCCCTTGAAGTTGGACTGGATGAACGAAACCATCATGCCCTTGCTGTCGGCTGCGGTCATGTAGACCGTGCCGCCCTGATGCGGCGTGCCGGGGCCCGGATAACGCGCTTCGTTCCAATCGATGGCCTGCGCGCGGCGCGCCAGGTAGTCGCGGTCCAGCAGGTGTTCCTTGGTCACGGTCAGCATGTGATCGGGATCGGCCACATAGGCGTACATGTCGGCAAATGCGAGCTTCATCGCCTCGATCTGCAGGTGCAGCATCTGCGCCGAATCGACCGGCACGCCGGACAGGTCCAGGCTGTCGAGCATGCCCAGCGCCATCAGCGCGCCAATGCCCTGGCCGCTGGGGCCGATCTCGACCAATTCAAGGTCGCGGTACGCCATGCGCACCGGCGTGACCCAGTCCAGCTTGTGCGCGGCCAGGTCCTGCTCGTCGATCAGGCCGCCCGTGTTGCGGGCATGGTCGGCAATCGCCTTGGCCAGGTCGCCGTGATAGAAGGCTTCGCCCCCCGTCCGCGCAATCTTTTCCAGCGTATCGGCCTGGCCTGGACAGATGAACCGTTCACCAGGCAAGGGCGCGCGGCCCTGCGGCGCGAAAGCCTCCTTGTAGCCGGGCTGCGCCGACATGTCGGCCACCTGCGCCTGCCACTGGCGATGCACGGTGGGCGACACGATGAAGCCGTCGCGGGCATAACGCAGCGCAGGTTCGAACAGCGTTTCGAAAGGCAGGGTGCCGAACCTGTCGGACACGGCTTTCCACGCCGACACGGTGCCGGGGACGGTGACGCTGCCCCAGCCGCGCGGCGCCATGCTGTCCAGACCGGCGAAACGGTCGCTGGTCCAATGGCGCGAGGCACGGCCGCTGGCATTCAGGCCATGCAGTTCCTTGCCGTCCCAGATGATGGCGAAGGCGTCGCCGCCAATGCCGTTCATGCAGGGTTCGACCACGGTCAGCGCGATGGCGGTCGCCAGCGCCGCATCGACCGCGTTGCCTCCCCGATGGAACATCTGCAGGCCGGCGGCCGACGCGAGCGGCTGCGACGTGCTGACGACGTTGTCGGCCAGCACGGGCATGCGTTGGGAGGGATAGGGATAGGACAGCAGATCGGGGGAAGAAGACATGGTGTCGGGCCATCGAGAAAACGCGCCAACAGGCCTGGCAAGACCGGCGCAACGCGTCATGATAGGTCAACTCCCCCGGGGAATCGACCCGTCTTACTCCACGGTTACCTTCGCGGCGGACACCACGTCGGCCCACGTCTTGTGTTCCTGGCGGATCATCTGGCCAAAGGCGTCGGCCGGGGTGTAGATGAGTTCGGCGCCCTGCGCGGCCAGGGATTTCTTCAGATCGGGCGAGGCCAGCACTTTCTTGAGCGCGTTTTCGATGGTGTCGAGCGCTTCCTTGGGCGTGCCTTTGGGCGCGGTAAAGCCGAACAGGTTGTTGGCTTCGACGCCCTTGACGCCCGCTTCGGCCATGGTCGGCACATCGGGCAACAGCGTGACGCGCGTGGTGGAGGCCACGGCCAGGAACTTGAGCTTGCCGGCCTGCACCAGCGGCATCGAACCCGGAATGCTGTCGAACATCATTGACGATGATCCGTTGGCGAGTTCGGGCAGGGCCTGCACGCTGCCTTTGTAGGGGATGTGCGTCATGGACACGCCGGTCTTGAGCGCGAAGAGTTCGGATTCCAGATGCGACAGCGTGCCCGTGCCCTGCGACGCAAAGTTGTACTTGCCCGGCGCGGCCTTGAGCAACGCGATCAACCCGGCCACGTCCTTGACCGGCAAGGACGTCGGCACCACGACCGCGTGCGGCACGTTGCCGACCCCGGCGATCGGCACGAAATCGTCCACCAGGCTGACGGGCTGATTCTTGTAGATGCTGGCCGCGATGGCCTGGTTGGTGACCGCGGCCAGGTGCAGCGTGTAGCCATCGCGCGCCGCGCGGGCCGCCGCGCCCAGCCCGATGGCGCCGCCTGCGCCCGGACGGTTTTCGATCACCACGGTCTGCTTCAGTTCGACGCCCAGTTGCTGGCCGATGGCCCGCGCGAGCACGTCGGTTGCGCCCGCGGGTGGGAAGGAGATGATGACGGTGATGGGCCGGTCAGGGTAGGCCGCGATGGCAATGCTGCTGATTGTTGCGGCGATCAGTGCGCCGGCCACGGTGGTCAGGCGCAGACGGTTTACAAGGCGGTGGGCAGGTGTCGAAACAGCAGGTACGGCGAGGGTCATTGCATTCCTTGTTCGGGAGCCGACGGGCCGGAAAGCGCGCGTCGGCTTGAGACAAGGAACGAAGCAATATCCGTGCTAGTGCTGGCCGACGCTTTCCTTCTGCGTCACAAGGCCACGCCAGCGGGCGCGCCCGACCATCATCGAATCGCGTGCGCCGCCGTGGTGCCCGCACGTTGGCGTCGTGCCAAAACAGTGCAGAGCAGACCTTTTGGCCGCTCCGGGGCCGTTGCTACTTTGGTCTGTTGACGAAACCCAGCCCATGCAGATCCGCCGTGGTCTCCCTTGCCGCTTGTACGATCGGGCTTTTCGCCATCAATGCCCGCTCTGCCGCTTCCACCTGCACGGCCAGGATCTGCGCGGTGGCGGCGGACAGGGTCCAGCCCAGGTGCCCGTGCCCGGTGTTGTAGAACACGCCGGGCAGGCGGCCGGGGCTGACGCGCGGCATCATGTCCGGCATCATCGGACGCAGGCCCGCCCAAGGGGAGATGTGGTGGGTCGGAACACCCGGGAATTCGCGGCGGGTCCAGGCCACCAGCGGCGCGATGCGGTCGGCGCGGATGTCATGATTTTCACCATTGAATTCGGCGGTGCCGGCCACGCGCAGGCGATTCGCGCCCAGGCGGCTGGTCACGATCTTGGCGGATTCGTCCAGCAGGCTGACCCACGGGGCGGCGGCGCGGCCGTCGTCGGTGTCCAGGTCCAGGGTGATCGAGTAGCCCTTGACCGGATAGATGTTGACCGTGTCGCCCAGCATGGCCGCAAAACGCCGGCTGGCGACGCCGGCGCAGATGACGACGGCGTCGGCCTGGATCAGGTCATCGTGGCCGGCATCGCCCTGCGCGGCCGGGGTGGACGCGTCCGCGCTCAGCGTGTCGGCCCGCTGCACGGCTGCGGCTTGCTGGGTCATGCCGTCCTGGGTGGGACTGCGCGCGACGCGTAAACGGTAGCCGCCGTCGCCAGGCCGGGCTATGGCCTGCACGTCGGTGTCCATGACAAAGCGCACGCCACGGCGCGCGCACGCATCGGCCAGGCCGCGCGTGAAGCGGTGGATGTCGCCGGTCGCGTCCGACGGCGTGAAGTAGCCGCCATAGCAGTCGCGGCCCAAGGCCGGTTCGATGACGCGCGCCTCGGCCGAGGTGACGGCATGACGTTCCAGGCCGCCTTCGACCAGCAGCTGGTTCACCAGACCGGCAGCGTCGAAGCTGGCCTTGTCGTGATAGATGTGCAAGATGCCGCGCTGTTCCAGGTCGAAGTCGATGCCCTCGTCGGCGGCCATCTGGTACAGATGCTTGCGCGATTCGATGGCCAGGCGGGTGGTGGCGATGGTGTTGCTGCGGTAGTCGCGGATGTGGCTGAGGAACTGCGCGACCCACAGGTATTTGTGCACGCTGGGCAGCGGATTGAAGAGCAGGGGGCGTTGCGTTGGGTCATCCACTTCAGGCCCTTGATGAGGGTGCTGCGGTGGTTCCAGACTTCGGCATTGCTGGCGGACAGCTGGCCGCCGTTGGCGAACGACGTTTCCATCGCGGCATAGCGGTGCCTGTCGATGACGGTCACGTCGTGACCGAGCTTGCTGAGCGCGTAGGCGGATGTGACGCCGGTAATGCCGGCGCCGATGATGGCGATACGGGACATGAGGGCACTCGCAGGACGTAGAGGTGGATGGCCGTGTTGCCACGGATCACCCCATCTGTCCTGTTACCTGAGAGCTTCACCGGCCTGACATGCAACAGGCCGGTTCCCCTTCGGTGGATGCCGCAAAGGCATCTCTCTCCAGATCGTCTGTCCCGCGCAGTCCTGGTTGCCTGAGAGATTCCGGGGTGGTTGCTCCTTCGGCGCCGGCACGAGGCCGGACTCTTCTGCGCGGTCGTTGAGTCGACGATTCAAGATAGTCGATCGGACAGGACCTGCGCAAGCCTCGGCTGGCAGGTCCTACAGTCGGTTACCTGCCTGACCTTCGACTCAACCTGGCGTGGCGTTCGCCTGTCCGCCATCCAGGTCGATGACCGATCCGCTCAGGTACGCGGCGCGCGGCGAGCAGCAGAACACGACCATGCTGGCCACTTCTTCCGGTTCCATCAGGCGGCCGAAGGGCAGGCCCTTGGTCAGTTCTTCCCACCGGTCGCTGTCGCCCAGCCGGGTGGCGGCCAGGTCCTTGCTGACCGACACGATACGCTGCGTGCGGGTCTGGCTGGGGTTGATGCCGAACACCCGCACGTTGTCGCGCGGGGATGCGCCGCCGACGGCCTTGGTAAAGGCCATCAATGCCGCGTTGGCGGTGCTGCCCGCCACGTATTCGTTGCGCGGTTCGGCGCCGGCCATGCCGATGATGTTGGCGATGACCCCGCTGCGACGGGCCTGCATGCCGGGCAGGCAGGCCCGCACCAGGTTGATGTAGCCGTACAGCTTGAGTTCCCAGGCGGCGCGCCAGCGGGCATCGTCCACCTTGTCGAGCGAGCCGCCGGGAATCGCGCCGGCATTGTTGACCAGGATATCGACCTCGCCCGCCGCGTCGGCCAGGCGCTGCGCGGCGCCTTCCTGGCCCAGGTCGGCCGGAATGCATGCCGGCGTGATCCCGGTGGCGGCCGCGATCGCCGCGGCGGCCTGGTCCAGCTTGGCCGGGTCGCGCGCGGCCAGGATGGGCGTGGCGCCTTCCTGGGCAAAGGCCAGCGCGCACGCATAGCCGATGCCCTGCGATGCGCCGGTCACCAGCACGCGTTTGCCGTTCAGTTGCAGATCCATATCAGTCCTTGTCGGCTGGCGATTGTTCGGCATACCAGTCAGCGATTTCGCTGCCGGTGAAAAAGCCTACGCCCGGGGTCCGTTGCAGCAGGTCCAGCATCTGTTCCAGGTAACCGAAACGATGCGGCACGCCGATCAGGTGCGGATGCAGCCCCAGGGCCAGCACGCGGGGGCGGTGGGCCGATTCCCGTTCGAACAGGGCCAGCGTGTTCTGCAAGCGCAGCAGCATTTCGGGCGATGAATGCTTTTCAATCGCGTAGATGATCGAGTCGTTGATTTCGAGGTTGTAGGGCAGGCCCAGCAGCGGCCCCTTCGTCGTCGTCAGCCAGTCGGGCAGGTCGTCGATGACCCAGTCGCAAACGTAGTCCACGCCGGCGGCCTTGAGCAGCTCGGGCGTGTCGACGGTTTCGCGCAGGCCGGGGCTGAGCCAGCCGCGCGGACGCGTTCCGGTAAAGCCCTCGATCTTGCTCAGCGTGGCATCGATCAGTTCGGCCTCGGAACCCGCATGGTTGATCGATTTCTGGTGCAGGCCATGGCCGATGAATTCCCAGCCGGCTTCGTGCATGGCGGCCGCGGCGCGCGGGTAGGCGTCGATCACGCTGGCGTTGAAGCTGGTCGATGCGGGCAGGCCACGGTCGGCGATCGCGCGGATGATGCGCGGCAGGCCAGCCCGCATGCCGTAGTCGACCCAGCTGAAGTTGGGCACGTCGGGCACGGTTTCCTTGCCGTGCGGCGGCGTGATGATGGTGCGGGGCATGGCGTTCTCGAACTGCCAGTGCTCCACGTTCACCACCAGGTGGACCATGATGCGGCCCTTGGGGTGGGCCGTGAGCGGCCGGCGGTCGTCGGAGAAACGATAGGGAACGCGGGGGTTGGCCATCGAATGCTGCCTTGTCAAAATGTAAAGGTTCGGATGCCTGGAGCGCGGGGACGAGGTCGCTGGCAGGCAGGCGCCCGCCGGCGATCGCGACGCCGCTCTACTTGCCCGTAAATGCGGGCGGACGTTTTTCCATGAAGGCGCGGCGGCCTTCGATATAGTCGGCGCTGGCAAAGCACGCGTCGACCGCGGCGTCCACCGCCGCGGCGTCACGGTCGGCTGGATCGCGCAGCGCATGCGCAATCGCCATTTTGGCGGCGCGCAGGGTCAGCGGCGCGTTGCCGGCGATCGCCGTGGCGACCGCATGCACTTCGGCATCGAGCGCCTCGGCGTCGTGCGCGCGGTGGACCAGGCCGATCCGTTCGGCCTCGGCTCCGTCAAAGGTGGACGCGGTGTAGAACAGTTCGGCAGTGCGCGCGGCGCCTATGGCATCCACGGTATGGCGGATGCCATCGAAGCCATAGCCCAGCCCCAGCCGCGCGGCCGGCATGCGAAAGCGCGAGGTGCGCGCGCAGTAACGCAGGTCGCACGCCAGTGCCAGACCGATGCCGCCGCCCATGCATACGCCGTGGATGTGCGCGATGACGGGCAGCGGGAAATCGGTCAGCGCATTCTGCGCGCGCGCCACGGCGGCGTTGTAGGCGTCAACCGCATCGGCGCTGCCGCGCTGGGTTTCGAATTCGGAAATGTCGGCGCCCGACACAAAGGCTTTTTCGCCCGCGCCGCGCAGCACCAGCACCCGCACGTCATCGCGGCCCAGCAGCGATTCGACAATGTCGCCCAGGCCGGTCCACATGCCGAAGCTCATGGCGTTGTACTTGGCGGGATTCGACAGCGTGATGCGGGCGATGCCGTCGGTCAGGGTCAGGTCGACCTGGCTCATGGGAATTCCTTTATGGTCAGACCGCGCCGCTGGCACGCATGGAACGGATTGCGTCGTCATCGAACCCGATTTCTTTCAGGATCTCGTCGGTGTGCTCGCCCCAATCCGGCGCCGATCGCGCAATGGCCGACGGCGTGCGTTCCAGATGCACGGGCTGCGTGATGTACTGCTTGGTCGGACCCTGCGGCGTGGTGGATTCGGCAACGACCCGGAGGTGCTGCACCTGGGGATCGTCGAAGAGTTGCGGCACCGAATAGACGGGGCCGGCCGGCACGCTCGCTTCGTTGAGCAGGTCCACCCAGTGCGCCACCGTCTTGGGCGCAAAGATCTCCTGGATCTCGCGGTTCAGGCGTTCACGGTGCTTGACGCGCAGCTTTTCGGTCTTGAATTCCGGGTCGTTCAGCCAGTCTTCCTTGCCGACGGCTTTGGCAAAGCGGACCCAGCTGCCTTCGCCGGATGCGCCCAGGTTGAAGTAGCCGTCGGACGCACTGAACAGGCCCATCGGGCTGCTGGTGGGATGGTCGTTGCCGACCTGCACCGGAATGTCGCCATCGTTCAGATAGCGTGCGACCTGGAAGTCCATCATCGCGATCTGCGCATGCAGCAGCGACACGTGCACCCACTGGCCGACACCGGACTTTTCGCGTTCCAGCAGCGCGGTCATGATACCCAGCGCGGCATACAGGCCGGAACTGGAATCCGCCACCGCCAGGCCCGCGCGCACGGGGCCCTGGTCCGGATGGCCGGTGACCGACATCAGGCCGCCCATGCCCTGGACGATCTGGTCGAAGCCGGGCCGGCCGGCGTATGGGCCGTCCTGGCCGAAGCCCGAAATGCTGGCCAGGATGATGCGCGGGTTGATCTTCTTGAGCGATTCATAGTCCAGGCCCAGCCGCGCCTTGACGTCCGGCCGCCAGTTCTCGACCAGCACATCGGCGTCCTTGACCAGGCGCTTGATGATCTCGAGCGCTTCCGGCTTTTTCAGGTTCAGCGTCAGCGATCGCTTGTTGCGGTTCAGGTTCTGGAAGTCGCCGCCCAGCCGGTCGGCGGCGAACATGGCTTCGTTCGGGTCCACACCCGGGGGCGGTTCGACCCGGATCACGTCAGCGCCGAAGTCGGCAAGCATGCGGACGCAGGTCGGGCCGGCACGCACGCGCGACAGGTCGAGCACGCGAAATCGGGACAAGGCTTTGGAGGCGGAAATCTTGGGCATGGTGATCTATCGAAGAGTCGCCGACGAAGAGCGGGCGGAGGGGGAGGGTATGGACAGGCTGGCAGCGCCGCGGTCATACCGATGGGCGAAGGCGAGAAGCACGGCTTCGGCGTGGGGGCGCGAGACGGCTTGCGCGGTAATGGGACGGCCGCGGCGATCGTGGCCTATCGGGAAAACCAAGGCGGGCAGCCCCAGGTAATTGACGAAGGGCATCCAGCGGTGCAGGGCCAGCAACTGGTGCACGTCGAAGCCGGGCGCGCCCGGGGTGACGGTGTCCCAGTCGGGCACGGGGCGGAACAGGGCAGGCACCAGCAACACGTCGGCCTTGGCAAACACCGTGTCGACGAAGGCTTGCAGGCGGGCACCCCGCTGCGCGATGGCGTCGTGATACCAGGCCTCGGGCATCGCGGCGCCCGGGACCAGCACGGCGCGCGCGGAAGCGCCCAGGTGCGCAGCCGGGTCCTGCAGCAAGGCGCGATGCGCGGCGGCGGCTTCGGCGTGCAGCACGACATGGGCGAGCCGGGACAGCGCGTCGAGCTGCGGCAGTTCGACCGCGTGGACGTCGTGATCGCCGCTGGCCCGGTCAATGAATGCCTGCAGTGCGCCAATGACTTCATCATCAGGCGGAGCCGGGGGCACATGCGTGGCGATGCGCAAACGGGCCGGCATCGACAGCCAGTCGGCCATGCCATGCGGCGTCGCGGCGGCATGGACGAGCTCAGGCGGCGCGGCCTGCGCCGCGCAGGCGTACACCACGGCGGCATCGGCCACGGTCCGGGCAATGACGCCGACCGTGTCGAGCGACGGGGCCAGCGGATGCACCCCTGGCGCGAGATCGCATCCCAGGTCGGCTTCAGGCCGATCAGGCCGCAAGTGGCGGCGGGGATGCGCACGGAACCTGCCGTATCGGTGCCCAGCGACGCGTAACACAGGCCCGCCGCGACGGCAGCCGCCGACCCGCCGGAGGATCCGCCCACCACGGCGTCGGCTGAAACCGCATTCACGGGCCGGGGTGACCAGGGCGACTCGCCGGTGGACCCGCAGGCGAGTTCTGCCATCGACAGCGCCGCCAGATTCGTGGCGCCGGCCTGGGCAAGGCGGGTCAGTGCGTCGGCATCCCGGTCTGCAACGGGGTCGGGCGCCTGATCGCGACCGCATCCGGCCTGCTGGCCCGCAATCGCGAAAATATCCTTGTGCGCCAGGGCGACGCCGGTCAGCGGACCGTCGGTCGGGGTGTCTGGCCCTGCGGCAGCGGAGGTAACGCTGCATGCACCGCTTTCGTGCCAACGCACCACCGACTGGCATGCCGCATCGGCCGCGCGGGCCCGCGCCCACTGCGCGGCAAGCGCCTCGGCGCTCGACAGGCGGCCCGTGCGCAGCTCGTCGCGCAGGCCCGCGATATCCGCTGGCAAGGTCCTTGCATCATCCGGGTGCAAGGGTGCCGGTGCACCACGATCGGCCGCGCGCAAGGGGGTGATGCCTGCGTCACGCCAGTTTCCTCAACAGCGCGGCAAACGCCGCCCGCCGGTCCGACACCGGATCCCCCGACCCGTCAACCGAGTTTGTCTGGATAGCCAAGCGGGGGCTGACGCGGTATCCCTGTAGGCCGCATCCGCTTCCATCGGCTGCAACCGACCCAGCGCCTTGGCCACGCCCGTGGCCTCCGGCAGCGTCAATACGACGCCGGCACGCGCCGCCACCGCCATGCATGCCATCGCATCCGGCCTGGCAGTCAGCTCGGGATGAGCATCCATCATCGTTATTTCCCCGGCTATAAAAATATTGACACTGCGTCGTCCGTATATTTATAGTTAATTCAAATATATTTATCAACACAAATCATCACGGCTCTCGCACTGCGACGGGTCGTGACCGCCTGACTCGGGGTGCGCACCGCGCGCGTCCAGGCCCTCATCCTTGGAGTTTGCATGGCAGCGCATCAACACAATCCGGGCGTCATCGTGGCGGGCGCAGGTCCGGTCGGACTGGCTGCCGCGGTGGCCCTGGCGGATCAGGGCATCCCGGTGACGGTGCTCGAATCCGAGCCCCAACTGCAGCACGACCTGCGCGCCGGCACCTTCCATCCGCCCACCATGGAAATGCTGGCGCCTTACGGCGTGACGGCCACCATGCTGGAACAGGGCATCAAGGTGCCGGTGTGGCAGGTGCGCGATCGCAAGGAAGGCGTGATCGCCGAATGGGACATGAGTGTCATGTCCGACATCACGCCCTATCCGTACCGCCTGCATCTGGAGCAGCACAAGCTGGCCCGCATCATCGTGGACAAGCTGGCGACCTATCCGCATGCCAAGGTGATGTTCGGCGCTGCCCTGAGCGGCATCGAGCAGGATGAGAACGGCGTGCGCGCCACCGTGACGCAGAACGGCGAAGACATCACCCTGACCGCCGACTGGCTGATCGGCTGTGACGGCGGCCGCAGCTTTACCCGCAAGGCGATCGGCACGGAATTCGAAGGCTTTACCTGGCCGGAACGTTTCGCCGTCATCAGCACCGATTACGACCTGGCGCAGCATGGCTACGCCATGAATGCCTACATTGCCGATCCCACCGAATGGGTGGCCGTGTTCTGCGTGCCGCACAACGGCCCGCCGGGGCTGTGGCGCGCCGTCTTCCCGATCGCCAATGCCGATCAGCCCGATGAAGAAGTGTTGTCCGATGCGGAAACGCAGGCGCGCCTGCGCGGCTTCATGCCCTGGCAGGACCGCTATCACGTGCCGTATTCCAGCATCTACCGGGTGCATCAGCGCGTGGCCAAGGACTGGCGTGTCAACCGCGTGCTGCTGGCTGGCGACGCGGCCCACGTCAACAACCCGCTGGGCGCCTTCGGCTTGAACGGCGGGCTGCACGACGCCATGAACCTGGCCGAAAAGCTGGGCAAGGTGTGGCGCAAGGATGCGGACGTATCCCTGCTGGACCGCTATGTGCGCCAGCGCCGCACCACCAACATCGAGTTCGTCCAGGCCAATTCGATCCGCAACAAACGCATGCTGGAAGAAAACGATCCGGCCGTGCGTGCGCAGCGTTTCGACGAACTGCGCGCCCAGGCGTCCGATCCCAAGTCGGCGCTGCCGTTCCTGATGCAGAGCTCGATGATGATGAGTCTGCGCCGCGCGGCCGAGATCGAATGACGCCGTGGCAATGATGCCGGGCTGCACGACCCCATAAGAAGAAGCGGTGCGAGGGCTGGAGGCGTTGACGAAACACGTGGGTTCACTCAACTTGGAAGCAGCATGACATTCAGGCATTTCTTCACTCTGTCCGCAACGCTCTGTCTGCTGGGGGCGGCTTCGGCCAGCCACGCGCAGGAATGGCCGCAACGTCCGATCCGCCTCATCGTTCCGTTCGCGGTCGGCGGCAATACCGATGGCATCGCGCGGGTGACCGCCGAACGCCTGACCAACGCGCTGGGCCAGACCGTCGTGGTCGAAAACAAGCCGGGCGCCAACGGGATGATCGCCGCGCAACAGGTGCAGCGCGCGCCGTCGGACGGCTACACGCTGCTGGTGGCGGCCATGCCCGTCATCGCCATCCTGCCCAAGATTTCGGCGGTGCCCTACGACCCGATCAAGGACTTCGTGCCGGTCACCAACCTCGGCAGCAATCCTTTCGTGCTGGGCGTGAACAAGAACGTGCCCGCCAAGAACGTCAAGGAATTCGTCGACATGGTCAAGGCGGCGCCGGGCAAGTACAACTTTGCCTCGGGCGGGTCGGGCAGCGTGTCGCACCTGTCGGGCGCGCTGTTCCAGAAGCGGGCCGGCCTGGACATGATGCATATCAATTACAAGGGGGACGCCCCCGCCATGGCAGGCCTGATCGGCGGCGAAGTCACCATGTACTTCGGCAATTTCTCGGCGCTGGCGCCGCAGGCCAAGTCCGGTGCGATCCACCTGATCGGCGTGTCGAGCGACAAGCGGTCGAAACAATTCCCCGACGTGCCGACCATTGCCGAGTCGTATCCCGGCTTTCGCACCGAAACGTGGAACGGCCTGATGGCGCCGGCCGGCACTCCGCGCGTGATCGTCGAGCGCATCGCCCGTGAAGTGCAGAAGATCGCCAAGGATCCTGTCTATATCGAACGCATGACCAATTTCGGCGTCGACATCGTTGCCGACACACCCGAACATTTTGCCCAGACCATCAAGACCGACATCGACGTCTGGTCGGATGCGGTCAAGGCGGCCAACCTGAAAGTGGAATGAACCATGGCTAAGTCCTCCCCGATACCCGATACCCTTGGCTACCGCGCCATTCTTGGCGCGATCGTCCCGTCCACCAACACGGTGGTGCAGCCTGAATACGAAGGCATGCGCGTGCCCGGCGTGACCAACCACGTCATGCGCATGGAGCTGCCGGTCCGCCCGTACGACGACATGAAGAAGTATCGGGAGGCGCTGGACACGGAAGAGGGCAATCTGGCCGAAGCGGTGCGCCTGCTCGTCAACTGCGAGCCGGACGTCATCGCGCACGGGCATTCGATCCATTCCTTCCGCGGCAACATCGACCGCGCGCAGGCCGACCAGGACCGCCTGGCGCAACTGGCGGGCGTGCCCTTCATGACGCCGTCGGTGTCGGTGGTGCGCGGCCTGGAAGCCATGGGCATCAAGCGCATTGCGGTGCTGACCCCGTACTGGCCCCCGGCCGATGAATTGATCCGTTCCTTCTTCGTCGACAGCGGCTACGACGTCGTGTCGCAGGTCGGCCTGAAGTGCCAGGGCCCCACCAATGTGGCGCGCACGTCGCTGGACACCATTCGCAAGGCCTTCGTGGAACTGGACCATTCCGATGCCGAAGCCTTCGTGCACGTGGGCACCAACCTGCCCGTCAGCGCGATCACCGAAGAGATCGAAAAGACAAGCGGCAAGCCGCTGATCGGCGTGAACGTCGCCACCTATTGGAACGCCCTGCGCAGCATCGGCATCCAGGATCGCAAGGAAGGCTACGGCCGTCTGTTCGCCGAATTCTGATCGCTGCCGCCACCGCACCATCTGCTGTACCGCCGGCCCGTCCTGACGACGCGCCGGCGTTTCCATTCCTTAGATAAGAACCAGGGGTAAGGCATGACCATCCAGCACCGTGTACTGAGCATTGCACTCCTCGCCGTCTACGCCGGTGGCGCCTTTGCGGTCGGTCCCCAGCCGGCTCCGTCGCCGCGCAAGGAAACCCTGACGATCGGCTACGTGAAGGTTGGCCACCTGTCGCCGATGATGGACGTGGCCGAGCCGCTCAAGGCCTGCAACGTCGAGGTCAAGCCGGTCGAGTTCGTCCGTTACGCCGATGCGCGCACTGCCTTGCTGTCGGGGTCGGTGGACGTGTCAGGCATCGGCCCGGCCGACCTGGCGATCGCGCTGTCGCAAGGCAGCGATCGTATCGTCGGCCTGTCGGGCGTGGCGTCGTCGCCCAAGTACCTGGTGGTCAAGAAAGGCGTGAAGCTGGAAGACTGGTCCGACCTGAAAGGCAAGCGCATCGGCATTGCACCGGGATCGGCCGTGTGGTTCCAGTGGGCCGCGACGCTGACCGAAAAGAACATTCCGTACACGACCTTCACGGCCGTCAACATCCAGGGCGGCGGCACGGCGTTCGTGCAGGCGCTGGAACGGGGCGATGTCGATGCGGTCGCCGTGTGGGAACCGTTCGAATCGCAACTGGTGGCCAAGAACACCGCCTTCTTCGCGCGCAAGATCGAATACAGCCAGTCCAAGGCCGTGGGCGCGGAACTGGGCCTGCTGGCCGCGACCCGCGAAGCCCTCAAGAACAAGCCCGAAGCCATGAAGTGTTTCATGTGGGCCTACAAGAGCGCCGAAGAAAAGATGGCGAAGGACCCCGAAGGGTTTGCGCAGGCCTATGCCAAGTACACCGGCCTGCCGATCGAAGTCACGCGCGAGTCGGTCAAGCTGATCAAGCTTGGCGGCGTGCTGGACCTGCCGCAATTGCAGCGCCAGGCCAAGACCTTCAACACGCTGGGCATCATTCCCAAGGACGTGAGCGGTACGGTCAACACGGTGTGGGACCCGTCGCTGGCCGACGCGGTCATGAAGCGCTGAGCAAGTCGTACGGCAACCGGGCGGCATGGCGACATGCGGCCGGTTGCCATTGCGCGGCCGATTTCCGGCCGCGCTTCTGGAGACGTTGAATGACCACTTCCGTATTGAAACCGGCCACCGTGCCGACCCGCGCCTGGGGTGGGTCGAGCCGCGCGCTGGGCCGCTTCGCATTGGGCGCCTGCGTGCCGGTGCTGATCCTGGTGCTCTGGCAATTGGTGGGCCAATCGAGCGCCATGTCGGGCGTCGTGCCCGTTCCGATGCAGGTCGGCCGCGCCTGGTATGACTGGATGTTCGGCGATCCGGGCATGGGTCTCAATCCGTACCTGGGCACGTGGTTCGGCAATGTGCAATACAGCACGATGCGTGTCGCGCAAGGTTTCATCCTGGCCATGGTGCTCGGCATTCCGATTGGCTTGGCCATTGGCTGGAGCCGCATCACGTCCCTCATGCTGGACCCGCTGGTGCAGGGCATGCGCCCGATTCCCATCACCGCCTGGCTGCCGTTCTCGATCGCCGTGTTCGGCATCCGTGACATGGGCTCGATCTTCCTGATTTTCCTGGGCGGCTTCTACGCCATCATCGTCAATACCACCCAGGGCGCGCGCGATGTCGACCGCAATCTGGTCCGTGCCGCCCGCATGATGGGCGCGTCGTCGGGACAGGTACTGCGCCGCGTGGTGCTGCCGGCAGCCATGCCTTCCATCTTCACGGGGCTGCGGATCGGCCTGGGCATTTCGTGGACGGCCGTGATCGTGTCCGAGATGGTTGCGGTCAAGTCGGGCCTCGGCTATGTGCTGTGGGACGCGTATTACGTGGGCCGCATGGATATCGTGCTGGCCGACATGGTGTCGATCGGCCTGATGGGTTTCATCAGTGACCGGCTGATCGTGCTCATCGAACGTCGCGTGCTGGTCTGGCGCATTCTGCAAAATCATTGAGTTCCAGATGTCAGACATTTCCATCTCGCAACTGAGCAAGACCTATCCTGGCGCGACGCCGGTCCACGCCCTCGACAACATCGACCTGCACGTGCAGGCGGGCGAATTCGTGGCCCTGCTGGGGCCGTCGGGCTGCGGCAAGTCCACGTTGCTGAACATGATCGCCGGCTTCGAATCGGCGTCCGGCGGCAGCTTGCTGGTCGGGGGCAAACCCGTGACCCGGCCCGGTCCGGAACGGGGCGTGGTGTTCCAGGAAGCCGCGCTGTTCCCCTGGCTGAACGTGTGGGAGAACGTGATCTTCGGGCCCAAGACGGCGGGCCTGCCCAAGGCCCAGTATGAACAGCGGGCCAAGGACATGCTCGAAATCACGGGCCTGTCGGCGTTCACCAAAGCCTTGCCCGTGCAGCTGTCGGGCGGCATGCGCCAGCGCGTGGGCATCGCCCGGGTGCTGACGCTGGGTTCGCAGGTTCTGCTGATGGACGAGCCCTTTGGCGCGCTGGATGCCCAGACCCGCCTGACCATGCAGGAGTTGCTGCTGTCGGTGTGGCAGAACTTGCGGACCACGGTGGTGTTCGTCACGCACGATATCGATGAAGCCATTCTGCTGGCCGACACCATCTATGTGATGTCGGTCCGGCCGGGGCGGATCGCCACGCGGATTCCCGTGCCGATCGAACGGCCGCGCACGCTCGACCTGATCACGGGCGACGTGTTCAACGAGCTGAAGCGGGACATCCTGCAAAAGATGCGGCACTGACGGGATGGCTGCGGGGATGACGGTGGGCGCCTTGCCGCTGGCCCGCCAGCTGGCCGACATTCTGGCCCGGCCGGTGGGCGACGACGATCGCCGCCGCGCCTTCCGGCATCTGTCGTATTGGACCGGTGCCGCGGCGCGCGTGGCCGCCGCCGACCTGGGCGAGCCTCTGTGGCAGGCCGCGAGCCTGGGCCTGCCGGTCAATTCGCCCACCGACACCGCGCATTTCCTGTTCGAGGCGTCGTTGGGCAGCCTCGACGAACTGGACGACACGCACCGCGCAGCGCTGGTGCACCCCGGCCCCGTCGTGATTCCGGTCGTGCGCCACCTGGCCCGAGTCTTGGGCAGTTCGGCCGCTGACATGGCCGATGCGATTGTCCGTGGATATGAAGCCACGATCCGGACCGGCCTGTCGGTCGGCCCGGCCCACTATGTCCATTGGCACACCACCGCCACCTGCGGGGGATTCGGCGCTGCCGCCGCCGCGGCGTCGATGTTCGGCCTGGATGCCGCGGCTACCGCGCACGCCTTGGCGCTGGCCGCGACGCGGGCGTCCGGCCTGTGGCAGATCCGGCTGGAAGCCAGCGACGGCAAGCCGTGGCATACGTCGCAGGCAAGCCAGCTTGGCCTGGCCGCCGCCGGGATGGCCCGCGCCGGCCTGCGCGGTCCGGCGCATGCGTTCGAGGGCGCCAAAGGGTTTTTCACGGTCATGTGTCCCGACGCGCGGCCCGAACAATTGCCGGCGGATCCGCAGGGTGCATGGCGGCTGCATGAAACCAGCTTCAAGCCCTGGCCCGCCTGCCGCCACGCGCATCCGGCCATTGCCGCGGCGCTGGCGGCGCGAGCGACGCTCGGTCTGGCGGGGCCGCAAGGTCGGGGCGCATCGACCGCACCCGCTGCCGCCATCGCCGCGATCGACGTGCAGACCTACCCCGATGCCATCGCCTTCTGTGACGCCCCGGCGCCCGCGGACCTGCAACAGGCCCGCTTCAGCCTCCAGCATGCCGTGGCGGTGACCTTGCTGCGCGGCGCTCCGGGTTTCGATGCCTTCGAAGCCGGCGCGCGCCAGGATCCGGATGTCGCCACCCTGCGCGCCAAGGTCACCTTGACGGTGTTGCCGGCCATTGCGCAGACCTACCCCGCGCATTTTGGGGCGCGGCTGCTGATCACCCTGACGGACGGCACGACCCACCCCTTCGATGCGCCAGACGCCCCCGGCGATCCCGAATGCCCCTTGTCCGATACCGAGCTGCACGCGTTGATCGGCACCCTGCTGCGCGCGGGCGCCTGGTCGGACACGGCGATCCATCAGCATCAGACCTGGTGCCAGGACGTGTGCGCCCGGCCGGATGCATCGCGCGAATTAGGCAGCGGCGCAACACCGGCCGCTCCGCTGCGGGGCCATGCCTGACCTGGCTCATCCGTGCGGAATGCAGTAACGGCGGGGCCAGTGTGTGCTCGCGACCACTCGAATGACGTTGATTTGCCGGCATACCGCTGCGCACCGGCTTCATCCTGTTTCCATGATGGACTATCCTTGCGGTTGCCATCAGTGGACACCACCAGGACACCATGCGCGACGATGTAGAAAAAGAACAGGCGCGCTTGAATGTCTTGCATGCGCTCGATCTGCTGGATGTCGTGCATGACGAGAATTTCGACCAGATCACCCGCCTGGCGTCCTTCTGCTTCGACATGCCGGTCGTGCTTATCTCGCTGGTGGATCGAGACCGGCAGCAGTTCCTGTCCCGCGTCGGGACCGATCTGACCGGAACGCCGCGCGACGTCTCCATCTGCGCTCATGCCATCCGGCAACGCGGCCTGTTCGAAGTGGCCGACCTGACGACGGACACCCGGTTTTCCAGCAACCCCCTGGTCGTCGACAGCCCCGGAATCCAGTTCTATGCCGGCGCCCCGCTGGTGACCGAATCGGGTCATGCCATCGGCACGCTCTGCCTGATCGACTTTCGCCCCCGCTCGCTGACGCCCACCGAGCGCACCCACTTGCTTGCCCTGGCGCAGATGGTCATGACGCAGGTGGCGCTGCGCCAGGTGGTCGGCCACCGCGACGCGGTCAGCGGTCTGCCCAACCGCCAGCAATTCGTGCGGCATCTGCAAGCCCTGCCAGCCTTGTATCCCGGCGAGGACCGGCTTCTGGTGCTGATCGAAGTCATGGACCTTGCGCGTGCCATCGACATGGGGCAGGCGCTCAGCATCAAGGCGGTCGAAACCCTGATTTATGAAGTGGGCGTCAACGTCAGCAATCATCTGGCCGGCATTGCCACGCTGTATCACGTGGGTACCAGCCGCTACGCCTTTGTCATGGCGGATGACGGTGCGACGGATCAGCACGCATTCCTGACGGAACTGATTGCCGTGGCCAGCCGCACGCTGATCATTGAATCGGTGCCGCTGCGGCCCGATGCGCACCTGGGCCTGGTCGAACTGCGGCTGGAAGAAGGCGGCGTGGGCGATGCGCTCAGGCAGGCCATGAGCGCAGTCACTGCGTCGTTGAAGGAAAACCGCCCGTGGACCTGGTACGACGCGGACCGCGACGCCCGGTTCCGCCGCAATTTCCGGCTTGCCGTCGACATGCCGCAAGCGTTGGCCGAGCATCAGCTGTACCTGGTCTACCAGCCGCGCGTGGACCTGACCCTGGGCCGCGTGACGGCGGTCGAGGCCTTGCTGAGGTGGACGCATCCGGACCTGGGGGAAATCGGCCCGGCGGAATTCATTCCTGTCGTCGAGCGCACGGCCCTCATGCAGCCGCTGACCTTGTGGGTCGTGGACGCGGCCCTGGCGCAACTCTCCCGCTGGTCGTCCGCGTGCCCGGACCTGCGCGTGTCGGTCAACCTGTCTGCCCGGGACTTTGACGGGGACGCCTTGCCACAGGCCTTGCGTGACGCCTGCGCGCGGCACGGCATCGCGCCTGATCGGCTGGAAGTCGAGGTGACGGAGGGGGAGTGGCTGTACCGCAGTGCGTCCGTGGCGCGCCAACTGGCCGACATGGTGGCCGATGGGGTCAACCTGGCGATCGATGACTTTGGCACCGGCTACAGCAACTTTGGCTACCTGAGCGACATCCCGGCCCGCATCATCAAGCTGGACCAGAGCCTGGTGCGGCACTTGCCCGATACCTTGCGCGACCAGCGGATCACGCGCGCCATTCTGGATCTGGCACGAGACCTCGGCTACCGCACGGTGGCCGAGGGCGTGGAAGATGCGCGCACCCTGCGCCTGCTTCAGGACTGGCGCTGCGACGAAGCGCAGGGCTATTACCTGTCGCGGCCGATTCCCGCGTCCGACGTCGACGCCTTTGTTCGCGACTATCAGGGCAAGCCTTGAAGGCTTGCCGCGGCGCCTGACCCGTGTCCGCTGGCTTTTTACAGAATCGTCAGCGTCACGTCGATATTGCCGCGCGTTGCGTTCGAATACGGGCACACGATGTGGGCGGCGTTCACCAGGCGTTCCGCCTCGTCGCGCGCCAGGCCGGGCAGGGCGATCTGCAGTTCGACCTGGATGCCAAAGCCGGTCGGGATCGGGCCGATGCTGACTGCGCCATGGACGCTGGTCGCGCCTGGAACGGTGATCTTGTCACGCGCGCCAACGAACTTCATGGCGCCCAGGAAGCAGGCCGAATAACCTGCCGCGAACAACTGTTCCGGATTGGTGCCTTCGGCGCCGTTGCCGCCCAGTTCGCGCGGGGTGGTCAGCTTGACGTCGAGCACTTTGTCGGAAGACACCGCGCGACCTTCACGGCCTCCGGTTGCGGTGGCGTTGGCGGTGTAGAGGACTTTATCGAGCGACATGGTGATTCCTTTGTCAGAGTGTATCGTTGATGAATAAATCGCGTGCTATTTAAATAGGTCAAGAAACCGGTCGTGCAAGGCCCGGTCAGCCGTTCTGGATCAATCGGGCACGTAGCCCCGCCAGTTGGCGAGTCATGGTGTCCAGTTCATCAATGCTGCATTCGGTGGCGCAGAACACCCCCGTGGGCACCGCGATGGCCTGCTCCCGCAGGTCCCGCCCGGCGTCGGTCAGCGACACGATCACCTGACGTTCGTCATGCGCGGCCCGCACCCGGCTGACCAGACTAGCCGCTTCGAGGCGCTTCAACAGCGGAGTCAAGGTGGCCGAATCCAGGAACAGGTGTTCGCCGATCTCGGACACCGTCACGCCATCTTTTTCCCACAGCACCAACATGACCAGGTACTGCGGGTAAGTCAGGTTCAAATCCTTGAGCAGCTTGCGATAGACCTTGCTCATGGCCAGCGAGGTCGAATACAGGGCAAAACACAGCTGGCCATCCAGCGCCAGAAGGTTGCGGGTTGCCGGGTCGGGCAATGTCTTGGTGTCCATGGTTGGCATACTAGATAGCGCACGATCTAATGTCAAGCGATTTGATTGCGCAAGATCGGAAAATTCGTGGGAAGCCTTGCTGTCGCGGTCGTGATTCATGACAGGGCCGTGTCCAGCAGCATCATCACCACAAAGCCCAGCATCAGGCCCACGGTGGCGCAGGTTTCGTGGCCCTGGCGATGCGATTCCGGAATGATCTCGTGGCTGATGACGAACAGCATGGCGCCCGCCGCCATGGCCAGTCCCCAAGGCAGCAGTCCGGCTGACAGGCCGATCGCCGCCGCACCAAACACCGCC
Source organism: Pigmentiphaga litoralis (assembly GCF_048632615.1). GTDB lineage: Bacteria > Pseudomonadota > Gammaproteobacteria > Burkholderiales > Burkholderiaceae_B > Pigmentiphaga > Pigmentiphaga litoralis_B. The sequence continues at coordinate 1,584,636 of NZ_CP184479.1, read as the reverse complement.
GCGATCGGTTCGATCAGACCCGACAGGATGCCCAATCCCACCGCCGTCAGCTTGCGGTAGCCCACGCCCCGCAGCGCCATGGCGACGACCAGGCCTTCCGGCATGTCCTGGATCGAGATGCCCGTGGCAAGCGCTTGGGCCCCCAACGCGTCGGTGCCCCCAAAGGCCACTCCAATCGCCATGCCTTCGGGCAGGTTGTGCAAGGTAATGGCCAGGACGAACAGCCACACCCGTTTCATCGCCCGGGCGCTTGGGCCTTCCAGCCCCTTGACGAAGTGTTCGTGCGGGACCAGCCGGTCCAGCAGCAACAGCAGCAAGGCGCCCACCAGAATGCCGCCGCCCACGATACCGCCCGCACCCCAGGCGCCGGCACCTTGCGCCTTGGCCGCGGCAATGCCGGGGATCACCAGCGAAAACGCGCTGGCCGCAAGCATGACGCCCGCGCCAAAGCCCATGACGGAGTCGGACACGCGTTGGGAAAAGGTCTGGGACAGCGCCACCGGCACCGTGCCCAGGGCAGTGGCAAAAGCGGCGAGCGAGCCCGCCAGCAATGCGTCCCGCACATGCGGATTCTGCGCCGCAAGCCAACCGTACCCGTCTCCCAGCACTATCAGGACACCGGCGGCGACAATGCCGAAGCCAAGCAGCCGCCGCCAGGTCCAGGCGGGCGGATGACCCGGGCGTTTACCGGAAGACTCCAGGGCAGAGCTGTCCATGTCGGGCTCCTCGCTGACGGGTGGTCAGGGTGTGCGGGGAAACATCAAGGAAGAAAGCGGGCAGGGCGCGCTGCGTGGTAAGTCCATGCGGCGCGCCCGGCTTCAGCGGAACGACAGCGTCATCTGATCAGTTGGGCGCGCTCATCGCAAGGGTTCCGTTGACGCCTGAAGGGTAAAACCCACCCTGCGTCACGGCCGCCTTGTTCAGGAACACGATGTTCAGCACCTGACCCGGCGTGCGGCTGAAGGCGACGCCATTGGCGTCCAGCGGCACGATGTTGGCCACGGTGGAGGTCCCGATGCCCTGGTCCAGATCAGTGGCGCCATCCAGCGAATCACGGGCGTCCGAAATGGCTTGCGCCTGCGAAGTCAGGCCCTTGGCGTACAGCACCGTGCGGACCAGGCCGGCATGGTAGGCCTCCGCAGCCAGGATGCCGGCGGCGGCTTCCAGGAAGGTCTTGTTCTGGATCAGTGGGGACGCGCCTTTGTACGCCGTCACGCCCACGTCTTCAAAAATATAGGCGCCCAGCAGGAAGCTATTGTCGTCGGCGTAGGGATCGAAGGTCTGGCCGGCCTGGATCAGGCCGGCTGCGCGCGCTGCGACCGAGAATGCACCGGTCGGACTGGCGCCATCGATGTTGATGGCAGGTTGTGCGACGGCAGCCGAGCCCAGTGCGGCGCGCAGGAACGCGACGTGTGCCACTTCGTCATCGGCGATTTCCTTCGCATAGGCCGCCACCAGGGGATCCTTGAACGGAACGATATGTCCGCCGCTGACCGCGCCTTGACGTCCCGTGCCCGTCAGCAAATTGGCCGGCAGGGTCCGGCCATAGGCCGCCATCTGATAGAACTGCGCTTCCAGGTATTCCAGGTTGAGCGCGAAGTTCAGGATTTCGGGATCGGTCGGGCCCGTCTGCGCGACGGCGTCGTCGCCCGAACTGCCGCAAGCGCCCAGGACCACCCCGGTGGCCAACCCGGCGGTCAGGCCGGCGGTCTTGCGAAAAAAGTGGCGGCGTTGTTCTTGTTTGCGAACCCGTTTGTCGAGCAGGTCGATGATGGCATTGTCGTTGTCGTTCTGGAACATCGTGGATACTCCTTGAGAACTCACTTAGAGACGCGTGCGCAAGGGCGCTGAGGTCTCTTCCGCCGGATGGCGTGCCAGGCGCAGACGGGTCCGGGTAGCGCGTTGCATTGGCGGTGCAAGGCAAGGCGCCGGCTCGGGCGGGCCGGTGTCGGTAGGGGATCCTACCCACGGCGTTATCAATCAGATGCAGGGGTAAACGCGATCATTCAAGACCAAATGCAACCAGTTCTCACGGCGTGCATACGAAGGCTCACAAGCACTTACCGGTGGTAGTAGCCGTTGCCGCGCGTAAGGACTGCGTCGGTAGGCAGCAGCTGTCCGGGCGATAGTTCGTCGCGTCGGCGCACCCTGTCATAGACCGGCGCAAAGTCGATGGCGGCCAGATCCAGTACGGCGTCCAGGCTGTCGACCACAAAGTAGATTTCCTGGAAATCGTCGATGCGATAGCGCGTCGCCATCACCCGGTCCAGGTCGAACCGCACGCGGTGGGGCGACGGGTCTTCCAAGGCAAAGCGCGTCTCGGTCAACGATGAAGCGATCCCGGCGCCGTAGATCCGCAGCCCACCGGCTTCGCGCACCAGGCCGAATTCGACCGTGTACCAATAGACGCGTGCCAGCTGCGCCAGGGTGCCCAACTGCCGCGCGCGCAGGCCGCCCAGGCCATACGCCTGGATGAAGTCGGCAATGGCCGGATTGAGCAGCATCGGCACATGGCCGAACACATCATGGAAGATGTCGGGCTCTTCCAGATAGTCGAGCTGGTCGGGCCGGCGGATGAACTGCCCGGCAGGAAAGCGGCGATTGGCCAGATGATCGAAAAACACCTCGTCGGGGACCAGGCCCGGCACAGCCACCACCTGCCAGCCAGTCCGAGCCATCAGCACCTCGCTCAGCGCATCGAATTCCGGGATCCGGTCGGCCGCGATCGGCAGGTCGCGCATGCCTTGCACGAATGCGTCACAGGCCCGCCCCGGCAGCAGCCGGGATTGCCGTTCGAACAGCGTCTTCCAGGTGGCATGGTCTTCCGGCCCGTAACCGGACCAGTCTTGCGGGATGGTCCAGTCAGGCCGGCCGGGCGGCGGGGCGTCGGCGGCAGCCAGGCCGTGTTTGTCCGCGGGGGGCGTCGGCATACGCATGATGGTCAGCGCGCAAACCGTGCGTACGCGTCATCGGCATATCTGGCCAGGTCGATGTCCCGATGCGTCAGCCCGTTGGCTTCGTGGGTCGTCAACAGGATATGGACTTTGTTGTAGACGTTGGACCATTCGGGGTGATGGTCGCGCTTTTCGGCGGCCATGGCGATCTGCGTCATGAAGGCGAACGCCTGCGCAAAATCCTTGAATCTGAAGTCGCGGGTAATGGCGCCCCGGGCCTCGTCGAAATGCCACTGTGGCAGGCTGGCCAATTGAACGTGTGCGGTGTGTGCCGTCATCTTTTCCATGATCATCTCCTGACTGTTCTGGCAGCCGGTGATCGCACTAGGGCGGTGCGCAGGGCCGGCGCAAGCCTTCTCAGTGTCCCCCAGGCTGGGCCGTCAAGGCCAGACATCGTGGCATTTGATTCAAAAAATCGGGCCCAGGACAGATTTGCCCATGCTGCACCGCCACTTGCGCCCCGGGTCACCGTACTATGCCCAAGTGCGCGCGGAAGGTCCGCGTGCGTGGTCTGGATTGGCATGCTTTCTGCTTGAATCCACGCTCTTGTCTTAACGGTATCGTCACCCTCGGAGCCGCTCGTGGCCATTCAAGTTGCCTTAAAACACGTCACGCATTACCGCTACGATCGCCCCGTTACCCTGTCGCCGCAAGTCGTGCGGCTGCGTCCCGCGCCACATTCCCGCACACCCATCCTGTCGTATTCGCTCACGATCGACCCGGCCGAACACTTCGTGAACTGGCAGCAGGACCCGTTCGCCAACTATCTGGCGCGGCTGACCTTTCCAAGCAAGACCACCGAATTCAAGATCACTGTCGATCTGGTCGCCGAAATGTCGGTGCTCAATCCCTTCGACTTCTTTCTTGAACCCGACGCCGAAGAATTTCCCTTTACCTACGACGAGGCCCTTGCGCGCGAACTTGCGCCCTACCTCGTCAAGGGCGAACTGACGCCGCGCTTCAAAGCCTTTGTCGACCGCATCGACGTCACACCGCGCCGCACCATCGATTTCCTCGTTGCCTTGAATCAGCAGGTCCACGACGACATCAGTTACCTCATCCGCATGGAACCGGGCGTGCAGACGCCCGAAGAAACCCTGGAACTGGCGGCGGGATCCTGCCGCGATTCCGGCTGGCTGCTGGTCGAAGCCTTGCGCCAGCTGGGCCTGGCCGCACGTTTCGTGTCGGGCTACCTGATCCAGCTCAAACCCGACGTCAAGTCGCTGGACGGCCCGTCGGGCGCCGAGGCCGACTTTACTGATCTGCACGCCTGGTGCGAGGTCTACCTGCCGGGCGCGGGATGGGTGGGTCTGGACCCCACGTCGGGCCTGTTCGCGGGCGAAGGGCACATTCCGCTGGCCGCCACACCCGAACCAAGCAGTGCGGCCCCGGTAACGGGCGCGGTCGACAAGGCCGAGGTCGTGTTCGAACACACCATGGAAGTCACGCGGGTGTTCGAGACGCCCCGGGTCACCAAGCCGTACACCGAAGACCAGTGGCAATCGGTGCTGAAGCTGGGCGAACAGGTCGATGCCGACTTGAAGGCCATGGACGTGCGCCTGACCATGGGCGGCGAGCCCACCTTCGTCTCGGTGGATGACCGCGACGGCGCCGAATGGAATATTGCCGCACTGGGCCCGACCAAGCGGGGGTTTGCCACCGAACTCGTGCACAAGCTGCGCGCCCGATATGGCGCGGGCGGCTTCCTGCACTTCGGCCAGGGCAAGTGGTATCCCGGCGAACAACTGCCCCGATGGGCCTTGTCGATCTACTGGCGCGCCGACGGCAAGCCGTGCTGGGAAGATCCTTCCCTGTTTGCCGACGAACGTGAACCCGGCAGCTATACCGAAGCCGACGCCAAGCGCTTCATCGAAAGCCTGACGACCTTGCTGGGTCTTGGCACCGGCACGATCGCGCCGGGGTATGAAGACGTCTTCTATTACCTGTGGCGTGAACGCCGCCTGCCGGTCAACGTCGACCCGTTCGACGCGCGGCTGGACGACGAAATGGAACGGGCGCGTCTGCGCAAGGTGTTCCAGCAGAAGCTCGACAAGGTCGTCGGCTACACACTGCCCATCCGCCGCAATGACGCCGCCACCGGCCCGGCGTGGCTGACCGGACCGTGGTTCTTCCGGGACGAACGGATGTACCTGTTCCCAGGCGATTCGCCCATGGGTTATCGCCTGCCACTCGATTCGCTGCCCTGGGTGTCCGAAGCCGACGCCGTGCAGCAGTTCGACCGTGATCCCTTTGCACCGCGCGGCGGCCTGGCCGACCCGGTGCAGATCCGGGCGCAATTGCCGGGCATGGCCGCGGAACGCAACGGGGCGGGCGATCCGTCGCGCGGCAGCGCAGCGGTGCCGGCGCCCGGCCGTGGCCCCGATGCCGGCCGCAATGCCGGAACGGGCATCGCCGGCCGCGACGGCGCAAGCGTGGCGGGGGTGCAGATGCAGGTTCGACCGAGCCCGGCGCCGACCGCATGCCGGCTCCCTTCGAGTCCGCCTCGTGGATCAACCGCACGGCGCTGTGCGTCGAAGCGCGCCAGGGCATCCTCTACATCTTCATGCCGCCGCTGGCCGATGTCGAACACTACCTGGAGCTGGTCGCGGCCGTGGAAGCCACGGCCCGCAAGCTGGCCATGCGCATCGTGATCGAGGGCTATCCGCCCCCGCGCGATCCGCGCCTGAAGCTGCTGGCCGTCACGCCCGATCCGGGCGTGATCGAAGTCAACATCCACCCCTCCAGCAACTGGGCCGACCTCGTCGACCACACCGAATTCCTGTATCAGGCGGCGTTCGAAACCCGGCTGTCCACCGAAAAATTCATGCTGGACGGCCGCCACACGGGCACGGGCGGCGGCAACCACTTCGTGCTGGGTGGGGCCACGCCGGCCGACAGCCCGTTCCTGCGGCGTCCGGACGTGCTGACCAGCCTGATCGCCTACTGGATCAACCACCCGTCCTTGTCCTATCTGTTCTCGGGCATGTTCATCGGGCCGACGAGTCAGGCGCCGCGGGTGGACGAAGCCCGCAATGACCAGATCTACGAACTCGAACTCGCCATCCAGGAAATCGACAAGCAGATGGCCGCCCACGGGGGCCACTGCCCACCCTGGATGGTCGACCGCGCGCTGCGCAACATCCTGATCGACGTTACCGGCAACACGCACCGGTCCGAATTCTGCATCGACAAGCTGTACTCGCCCGACAGTTCCACGGGCCGCCTGGGCCTGCTGGAGTTGCGCGCGTTCGAAATGCCGCCGCATGCCCGCATGAGCCTGTCGCAGCAATTGCTGCTGCGGGCCCTGGTCGCCTACTTCTGGAAGCGGCCCTACAAGGCCCGGATCACGCGCTGGGGCACCGAACTGCACGACCGTTTCCTGCTGCCCACCTATGTGGCCATGGACTTCGACGACGTGCTGGACGAGCTGAACGAGGCCGGCTATGCCTTCGATCGCGCCTGGTTCGCCCCGCACTTCGAATTCCGTTTCCCGCTCTTCGGCGAAGTGGCGGCACGCAGCGTGCAGTTGCAGATCCGGTCGGCCCTGGAACCCTGGCACGTCATGGGCGAAGAAAGCTCGTCCACCGGCACGGCGCGGTACGTGGATTCGTCGCTGGAACGGATCGAGGTCAAGGTCACCGGACTGAACGACAACCGCTACGTCATCACGGTCAACGGCCGCGCGCTGCCTTTGCAGCCGACCGGCCGCGTGGGCGAATTCGTGGCGGGCGTGCGCTACAAGGCCTGGGCGCCGCCGACCGCGCTGCATCCGACCATCCCGATCCACACGCCGCTCACCTTCGACATCGTCGACACCTGGACGCAGCGTTCGCTGGGCGGCTGCCAGTATCATGTGGCGCATCCGGGCGGGCGCAATCCTGAAACCTTCCCCGTCAATTCGTACGAAGCCGAAAGCCGGCGCTTGGCGCGCTTCCTTAGAATGGGCCACACGGCCGGGCGCATGGTGGTCGAACCGGCCATCCCCGGACGTGAATTCCCCTATTCGCTCGATCTGCGGCACGATTGACCCGAGGGCAGGGCGGCGGCATGGCCCGCCGCGCCGCCATCCGGATCCGTTCCGAGGGAAACGCCAGGGCTTGCTCCCCGGCGCCCAAGCACACCGAGTAGACGATGGCTTCTTTGCTTTTTCCGACCGAGGCGTCTCAGGACGCCGTGGCGACTGCGCTGCATCTGGCGCTGGCGGCACGCACCGGTCATTACGACGAACTTCGCGATGCGGCGCGCGGCAAGGCGCTGCGTCAGCATTGGCAAAGCTTTTTCGAGCATCTGGGCCCCGCCGGCTTTTCGGATCTCGACGAACGTGCCGACGCGGTCGCGCGTCAGATCCGCGAAAACGGCATCACCTACAACATTTATGCCGATGCCGATGGCCCCACCCGGCTGTGGTCGCTCGACCTGCTGCCCTTCATCATTCCCGACCACGAATGGCAGGGGCTGGAAGCCGGGCTGACCCAGCGCGCCACGCTGCTCAACCGCATCGTCGCCGACATCTACGGGCCGCAGCAATTGCTGACCGAAGGGCTGGTGCCGTCGGCGCTGGTCTACGGCCATCCGGGCTATCTGCGGCCCCTGTGCGGCTTCCGGCCGCCGGGCGACACCTACCTGCACATCGTGGCGTTCGATCTGGCGCGCGCGCCCGATGGCAAGTGGTGGGTCGTTTCGCAGCGTACCCAGGCGCCCTCGGGCATGGGCTACGCGCTTGAAAACCGGCTGGCCATTTCCAACCTGTTCAATGAGGCGTTTCACGAACTGCGGGTGCAGCATCTGGCGGCCAGCTACCGTACCCTGGTCGACATGCTGTACCGGCTCAGCCCGCTGAACCTGGCGCCGGGCACCCCGCCGCGCATCGTGCTGCTGACCCCGGGGCCGTACAACGAGACCTACTTCGAGCAAACGTTCCTGGCGCGCTACCTGGGCCTGACGCTGGTCGAAGGCGGCGACCTGACGGTTCGCGACAACCAGCTTTTCCTGAAGTCGCTGCACGGGCTGGAACGGGTGCACGCCGTGCTGCGCCGCCTGGATGACGACTTCTGCGACCCGCTGGAATTGCGATCGGACTCCACGCTGGGCATTCCCGGCCTGCTGCAGGCAATGCGCGCGGGCAATGTGCTGGTCGCCAACTCGCTCGGCACCAGCTTCCTGGAATCGCCTGCCTTCAACGGCTTTTTGCCCGCCATCGCGCAGCGGCTGATGGGCGAGGAACTGACCCTGCCGTCGCTGGCGTCATGGTGGTGCGGCGAAGAAGCCGCGCTCAAGCAGGTGCTGCCTTACCTGTCCACGCTGGTCATCAAGCCGACCTATCCGGAACGCAAGGCCAACGCGGCGTTCGAGCCTATCATCGGCGCCTATGCGTCGCCCGAGGAACTGGATGCGCTTCGCGAGCGGATCGCCGCGGACCCCGACGCCTTTACGTTGCAGGCCTATCTGCCGCTGTCGCAGGCGCCGGTCTGGAGCGGCGGGCATCTGCTGCCTCGGGCGGCCATGGTGCGCATGTTCGCCGTGGCCGACGGGCGGGGCGGCTGGAGTATCGTCCCCGGCGGCCTGACCCGGGTGGGCGGGCGCGACCAGCGCGTCGTGTCGATGCAGAGCGGGGGCAGCAGCGTCGACACCTGGGTGATGACGTCGGGCGAGGTCGATACGTTCTCGATGCTGCCCGAGCAGCTCAGCCCCGAAGACCTGTCGCAGAAGCGCCGGCCAGTTTCCAGCCGGTCCGCCGAAAACATGTTCTGGCTGGGCCGCTATACCGAACGTGCGGACACGGGCGTGCGACTGTGCCGGATCACCTTGGAACGGGTCGGCAGCGGCGCCGTCGATTCCGGCGAGATGTTCGCGGCGTTGGCCCGGCTGTGCGAGCGCAACGGCCTCATTCCGTTTCCCGCCCCAATCGATTCGCCACGTGCGTTCGAGCAGGGCCTGCTCAAGTACCTGGCCGACGATACGGCCACCATGGGCGTGCGGTACAACCTGCGCGCCCTGGCCAGCTCGGCCGGGCAGATCCGTGATCGGCTGTCGCCCGATCACTGGCGGCTGATCCTGGTCGCGGGGGAAGATTTCAGCGCCGACCTGGCCGGTGATCCGGATGAAGACGATCGCGCCGACTACTCGGCCCTGCGCGCTCAGGAAGCGCTGCAGCGGCTGGGTACGCGGCTGTCCGCCATTACGGGGGCGCAGGCCGACCGCATGACCCGCGACGACGGCTGGCGTCTGCTGACCATCGGCCGGCAGACCGAACGCCTGTCGGTCATGTCGCGGTCGCTGGACTGCCTGTTTGCCGACAATGCCGTGTTGCTCGAATCCGGTTTTGCCTTGCTGCTCGACGTGTTCGACAGCACGATCACCTTTCGCGCGTACTTCCAGAGCCGGCATGAAATCCCGGTGCTGCTGAATCTGCTGGTGCTGGACGAAGACAACCCCCGGTCATTGGCGTGCATCGTCGGCGAATTGCGCAGCGAACTCGCGCGCTTCACCAAAAGCGACCCGGCGCGGCCCGATCCCGTGCTGGCCCTCCTGCCGCCGGAAGGGCTCGGCGTGACCCTGTCCTCCCTGTGCGAGCGTGATGCCGACGGCCGCTATGCCGCCGTGCTGGCGCTGGCCGCGCAATTGACACGCGCCGCCAGCAGCATCTCCGACGAAATCGGCCGGCGGTATTTCAGCCATGCCGTCGACTTTCCGCGAGCGGTGCGCGCATGACGGCAATGGATCCCATCGTGCCGCTTGACCCGTTGCCGCCGCTGGATGGTCTGGCGCCGCCAAACCGGCCGTCCTCCGGCGATGGCAGTGTCGCGCTCACCATCATCCACGAGACGCTCTACCACTACGCCGCGCGGGTGGAACAGGCGCATCATCTGGCCTACCTGAAGCCGCTGGACCAGCCGTGCCAGCGCCTCGAATCGTTCACGCTGGATATCGAGCCGGAGCCGTCGCACTGCACGACCGAAACCGACGTCTACGGCAACGCCCGCAGCATTTTCGAGATGTATGCGCCGCACGATGCCCTGCGCGTCAGCGCGACCAGCCGGGTCATCGTGCGTCCGCGCTTCGAAGGCATCGCGCCGGAAGCCACCCAGCCCTGGGAGGAGGTCGCGCACGCGCTGCGGTATGTCGCCGGGGGCGGTTTCCGCCGTGAAGTCGAATTCACATTCGCGTCACCGTACGTCGCCATCCTGTCGCCCTTGCGGGAATACGCGCTCGCGTCCTTCACCGCCGGCCGGCCGGTGGCCGAGGCAGCCCTGGACCTCATGCAGCGGGTGTATCAGGACTTCACCTATGCTTCGTGCAGCACCGACGTCTCGACGCCCATGATCGACGCGTTCACGCAGCGGCGCGGCGTGTGCCAGGACTTCGCGCACGTCATGCTTGGCTGCCTGCGCGCCATGGGGCTGGCCGCAAGATACGTCAGTGGCTACCTCATGTCGCAGCCGCCGCCCGGGCAGGCGCGCCTGATCGGTGCGGATGCATCGCATGCGTGGGTGGCGGTGCACTGTCCCGGCCTGGGAAGGCACGACGACTGGCTCGACCTGGACCCGACCAACGGCATGGTGCCGGCTGCCAGCCACGCCATGCTGGCGTGGGGCCGCGACTACGGCGATGTGACGCCCTTGCGCGGCGTGATCCGCGGTGGCGGCGGCCACGACCTGACCGTGCGAGTCACGGTCGCGCCCGACCACGAAATGATCGGACAGACACAACGACAAACGCAGCAAGCGTCGCAACAACACACGCAACAACCATCGCAACACTCACAGGACACACCATGAGTCATCTGCATTTCATCGGCGGCGAAAAAGGCGGGGTAGGCAAGTCGCTGGTCGCTCGCGTCCTGGCGCAATACTTCATCGATCGCGAACGTCCGTTCGTCGGCTTCGATGCGGACCCGTCACACGGCGCGCTCATGCGCTTCTACGCCGATTACACGTCGCCGGTGCGGACCGACCAATACGACAGCCTGGACCGGATCGTGGAGACAGCCGTGGCCCAGCCCGAATCCGACGTGCTGGTGGACCTGGCCGCGCAGACACAGGATGCGCTGCTGCACTGGATCGAAGAATCCAATCTGCTGGAACTGGCGTCGGAAATGGACTTGCCGCTGACCTACTGGCACGTCATGGACACCGGACGCGACTCGGTGGACCTGCTGCGCAAATTGCTCGACACCGTTGGTGGCCGGCTGGACCTGGTGCTGGTCAAGAACGAAGTGCGCGGCGGCGACTTCCAGGTGCTGGACGCGTCGGCCGAGCTGAAACGTGCGTTGACCATGGGCGCCAAGGTCATCACCCTGCGCCGTCTGCAGGACAGCACCATGCAGAAGATCGACGCGCACAGCAGCAGTTTCTGGGCGGTCACGCACTCGTCGTCGCCCAGCCAGGTGGGCTTGCTCGAGCGCCAGCGCATCAAGAGCTGGCTCAACCGGACCTACGCTGAATTCGAACGTATCGGCGTGTGACGATGAGCCGAAAAGCCCGATGCATCGGGCTTTCAGCGCGGTGATCTACTGACAGTTGCACATGCTTGCTTACACCCTGGCGGCAGGCGGCTCTTTACAGTGCATTCTCGACATCACGCGCTTGCCGACCGGCAGGCGCGCCCTGATACACCATCGCGCAAGGCACCCCCATGAGCAGTTTCTTCGATTCCATCAGCGCCCGCGTGGCCGACTCCGGCAAGAGGAAACGCGACAATTCCCGCGGCAAGATTTTCCATTGCGATTGCGGCCAGCCCGTGTTTTTCCACAATACCGCCTGCCTGGCGTGCCAGGCGCAACTGGGCTACGAGCCCGACCTGGGTGAAGTGCGGTCGCTGGCCGAAGGCACGGAACCCGACACCTGGGTGTTGGCGTCCCAGCCCCAAGGCCGGGTCTTCAAGCGTTGCGGCAATCTGCACACCCCGGCTGCGTGCAACTGGCTGTTGCCCGCCGAATCGGAAGAGACCTTGTGTCTGGCGTGCCAGCTGAACCGCACGATTCCCGATCTGTCGGTGCCTGAAAACGGCGAACTCTGGCGCAAGATCGAAGCGGCCAAGCGGCTGCTGGTCGCACAGTTGTTGACGCTGGGCCTGCCGGTCAAGCCCATGGTCGAAGAAGGCGATGGCGGTCTGGCCTTCGATTTCCTGGGTACATCCGCCGACGGCGTGGCGCCGCTGACAGGCCATGCCAGTGGCCTTGTCACCCTGAACATCAAAGAGGCGGACGACGCCGAACGCGCCAAGATGCGCGAGCAGATGCACGAGCCCTATCGCACGCTGCTGGGCCATTTCCGTCACGAAATCGGCCACTACTACTGGGACGTGCTGATTGCCGACGGCCCCTTCCTCGAACACTACCGCAAGGCGTTTGGCGACGAGCGCATCGACTACGGCGAAGCCCTGAAAGTGCACTATGAAAATGGCGCGCCGCCGGATTGGGCCAACCACTTCATCAGCACGTATGCGTCGTCGCATCCCTGGGAAGACTGGGCCGAAACGTGGGCCCACTACCTGCACATGATGGACACGGTGGACACCGCACTGAGCTATGGCATCTCGCCCAAGGCCGTGCAGCGTGACTACGAGCCATTCACCGAGGCCGTCTTGACCGATCCCGACGATCCGTCGGCGCAGGACTTCCTGCGGATCGTGAACGCGTGGGTGGCACTGACCGGCGTGCTGAATGAACTGTCGCGTGCCATGGGCCAGCGCGATTTCTACCCCTTCGTTCTGCCGGCGCCGGTGGTCGGCAAACTGCAGTTCATCCACCGCGTGGTCAAGGCCGGCAGCGAGCAGGTCAGCCGTGACGAGACCGTGGCCGTGACGATCGAGGAACCGACGCTGATGGCGGGCGCCGCCGCACTGCAGAACCAGCAGACGCAAGAGCAGGGCGATGCCGGTCAATCGCAAGGGGACGGCATGGGGAACAATGAGGGCCAAAACCTGGGGCCGAGTTCCACGCCGGACGGCGCGGCGGCGGTGGGTGATGCGCCGGCGCCAGCCGCGCCGGCAGATGCGGGTACTTCGGCGCCGCCGCTGAACGCCGATGCCGCGCCCGCGGCCGCATCGACCCCTGCGTCTGCATCGGCACCTGTATCCGCGCCTGCATCCGTCGACACCATGGCGCCGGTCAACAATCCGGTTGCGCCGGTCAACAATTCGACGCTGGCCGTGCCGGCGACGAATGGCGGGGACGCATCGAACAATGGCGTCGTGGGCAACGCTCCGGCCGACGCCGGTAGCGGCAATGGCGGCAACACCAGCGCCCCCGGCAACACCAGCGCCCCCGGCAACGCCCCCAACGGCGCTCCCAATAACGGCGAGCCTGCTCCCCAGATGCAGCAGCCTGCCCAAGTGCCGGTGTAACGTTCGTTCAGCATGGACCCGCCCCGGCGTCGACCCTGTGTCGCCGCCGGGGTTTTTTCACCCGCGCGCAGGTTCAGTGCCCGAGGATGCGTTCACCTGCATCGGGCTTGTCGTGCACGCCAAACTTTTCCACCAGCGTGCTGCTGGCCTCATTCAGCCCCGTCACGTCCACCTGCGTGCCGGCCTGGCGGAACTTCATGACCACCTTGTCCAGGGCGCCCACCGACGTAATGTCCCAGAAATGCGCCTGGCTGACATCGATGGTGACGCGAGCCAGCGCTTCCCTGACGTCAAACGCATCGGCGAACGCATCGGCCGACGCAAAGAACACCTGGCCACGCACGCGGTAATCGCGCTGCCGTCCGTCGCCCGACAGCTGGCTTTCCACCCGGAACAGGCGGCTGACTTTCCTGGCAAAGAACAGCGCGCTCAGCACCACGCCAGTGCCTACCCCTTTGGCCAGGTCGTTGGTTGCGATCGTGACGATCACCGTGGCGATCATCACCACACTGGAACTGGCGGGATGCGTGCGCAGGTTGCGCAGCGACGCCCAGCTGAACGTGCCGATCGACACCATGATCATTACGGCCACCAACGCCGCCATCGGAATGCGGGCCACCCACGGTCCAAGAAACACCACCATCACCAGCAGCAACCCGCCCGCCACCAGCGTGGACAGACGCGTGCGTCCGCCCGACCGCACGTTGATCACCGACTGCCCGATCATTGCGCAACCCGCCATCCCGCCCAGCAGACCAGATGCGATGTTGGCAATGCCCTGACCCGCGCACTCGCGGCTCTTGTTGCTGGGGGTGTCCGTCATGTCGTCGACGATTGTTGCGGTCATCAACGATTCGAGCAGACCCACGATCGCCAGCGTGCAGGCATACGGCAGGACGATCCACAGCGTATCCAGCGTGAAAGGAACATCAGGCAGCAAGAAGATCGGCAGGCTGTCGGGCAACTGACCCATGTCGCCCACCGTGCGGATATCCAGCCCCAGAAACATCGACACCGCCGTCAGCACTACGATGCAGACGAGCGGCGAGGGCACTGCTTTCGTCACGTAGGGCAGCAGATAGATGATGCCCAGGCCAGCCGCCGTCATCGCATACACCACCCATGACACGCCGATCAATTCAGGCAGTTGCGCGGCAAAGATCAGGATGGCCAGCGCGTTGACGAAGCCTGTGACCACGGAACGGGAGACAAACCGCATCAGCACGCCCAGCCGCATCAGGCCCGCCACGATCTGCAGCGCCCCGGTCAACAAGGTCGCCGCAAGCAGATACTGCAGGCCATGGTCCTTGACCAGCGTCACCATCACCAGCGCCATCGACCCCGTCGCAGCGGAGATCATGGCCGGCCGCCCGCCTGCGAAGGCGATCACCACGGCAATACAGAACGAGGCATACAGGCCCACCTTGGGGTCCACGCCCGCGATGATGGAAAACGCGATGGCCTCGGGAATCAGCGCCAGCGCGACCACGATGCCAGACAGCAGATCGCCACGGACGTTCGATAGCCAGTCCTGGCGGAAAGAGTGGGAAGAGAACATGGAATCACCTGGCCGGTGCACGAAGCAGCGGCGCGTCAGAAGCAATACAGGAGCAAAGGAAGGGATGCACGCGAGGTCGGCCAGGACGGCAGGCCGAAAGCAGAGCAGGCCGGTGGCAGGGCAGGGCGGTAGCAACGCGGCATCAGGTCACAAGCGCGGACGTGTCGCGCGTGGTGGCGCCGACGCGTCGAACTCAGCGCAGCGGGCCGGCATGACACTGGATCAACGTGTCAGGGCGGGCTGACCGGGCGGTTTGGAAGGGAAGAAGGCGCATGCATGGCCGGGAGTTTACTCCAGCCTTGCGCGGCCCACGAAGGCAGGTACCGCATACGACCGGTCCAGTCGGCGCATGAGCGGCAAGCACCTGGCTTCAGGTTGTCGAGCCGAACCTGCCAGCCCGGCGCAGCCGTATCGGCCCCCGCACCGGTTGATTCAGGTCAATGGTCGTCTGCCCCTGCGTCACCCGGATCACTCCGTCATCCGCCAGTCGTGCCGCCACGTCCCGGATCCGCGGCATCAGCCCCCGCCACGTGGCCTCGTCATCCGACAGCGAACGGGCCACGTCCGACGGGCAGATCGACACGTCCGGGCGGCGCTCCGCCAGCAACGCGACGATGCGGTCGGCCAGGTCGGCATCGGTGATGTCGGGGTTCGTGTTGCGCATGCTGCCGAGAGTAACCGAGACGTGCTCCAGCCCGACAGGCCGCGCCGCACAGGGATACACTTTTCGGCATGGCCAAACGCGTCACCGAACCCTGGTACCACCCGCCTGTCGAAGAGCGCTGCGCGCTTTGCGGCCGGGTCGTGCCGGACGATCAGCGCGACAAACATCATCTGATTCCCAAGTCCGAGGGTGGCAAGGAAACGGCTGTCCTTCACCGGATCTGCCACCGCCAGATCCATGCCCTGTTCACCGAAAGCGAACTGGCGCACGATTACGCGACGATCGACGCGTTGATGACGAACGACGCGATCCGGCGATTCGTGAAGTGGGTCCGCAACAAGCCCCCGGTTTCTACGAGCGGACGCGGCGCAGCAAACGGTAGGCGGCAGCCGGTTGGGCAGGGCACGCGGCCCCAGGTCGCCGCGCCCACGCCGCGACCACCAGGGCCGGACCACACAGGGCAAGGTTCCACAACATTCCATCTGGCTACGTCGCGGTCTTGCCGAGGGTAAGTGCCTACTATTAGTGTCGCGGCAGGGTAGTGACAATCCCGGGACATAACAATCAGATTGGGGACGGCTGCCATGACCACGCACCAAACGTGTTTCTTCCACACCACCGTATGCCTGCTCGCAGCAGGCGCAGCCTGTATCGCGGTTCCACTTGCCGCCCACGCCCAGACCGGCCCGTTCCCCAACCGCCCGATCAAGATGATCGTGCCGGTGGCGCCCGGTGGCGGCGCCGACGCCGTCGCGCGGATGGTGGCCGACAGAATGTCGCAATCCCTGGGCAAGACCATCGTCGTCGAGAACAAGGCAGGCGGATCCGGGTCGATCGCGTCCATCGAAGTCGCCCGGGCCGAGCCCGACGGCTACACGTTGGTGCAGTGTTATGTCGCCACCCACAGCACCAATCCCGCCGTCCTCAAACTGAGCTACGACCCGATTGCCGACTTCGCACCCGTCGGCATGATGGGCAAGACATCCAACGTATTGGTCGTCAGCAGCGACTCCACGGCCAAAACCCTGCAGGACTTCATTTCCCTGGCGCGGGCCAAGCCCGGCGTGCTGAATTTTTCGTCGGCGGGCGCGGGATCGGCCACTCACCTGATCATGGAATACCTGGAAAACCAGGCCAAGGTGGACCTGACCCATATCCCCTACAAAGGCGCCGCGCCTGCCATGCAGGACCTGCTGGCCGGCCGGGTCGATGCCATGTTCCCCAGCCTGACCACTGCCTTGCCGCACATCAAGAGCGGCAAGCTTCGCGCGCTGGCCGTTGCATCGGAAGCGCGCGACCCGGCCGCGCCCGACGTGCCGACGGTTGCCGAGCAGGGCTTTCCGGGCTTCAGCGCCATCCAGTGGTGGGGCTTGTGCGCACCGGCCAAGACACCCGCGCCGGTGGTTGCGACCCTCAACAAAGCACTGAACGACGCGCTGGGGCAACCCGCGATCCAGGCGCGGTTCGTCGAGATGGCGGCCGAGCCGACGCCGATTTCGCCGGCGCAGTTCGGCGCGTTCCTGAGGGAAGAAGCGGGCAAGTGGAGCAAGCTGGTCAAGGACACCAATCTGAAGGTGGACTGAGACCCGCACGCGGCGTGGCCATGGCCTTGTCCTTGCCCAGGCAAGGCTGGCGCAGTAACCAAGCGAGCATGCGGCAAGCATGCTGGCTACGTGGTGTCCGAAACAACATCCTTCTTCCGGCCTGATTGCCGCGTCGATGTGTCCGCAGATATGATGAGAACAATTCTTATTTCATAACGCTGGCGGCATGGTTCCGGCACCTTCTCTTACTCCCGACGCGATCGGACAGCTGTGTGCCGGCCACCATCGGTGGCTGCTTGGCTGGCTGCGGCAGCGGCTGCACTGCGCCGATAGTGCAGCCGATCTGGCGCAGGACACCTTCGCCCGGGTCCTGACGGCGCGTGACTCCCTGTACATCACGGAAGCCAAGGTGCTGCTCGCCACTATCGCTCGCGGGCTGGTGGTCGATCACTATCGGCGGCGGGCGCTTGAAACCAGCTTTCTTGAAGCACTGGCCGCCTTGCCCGAAGCTCATGCCCCGTCACCCGAAGCCCGACTGCTGGTGTTTGAAACGCTCGTTCAGGTCGACACGCTGCTCGATGGCCTGCCTGCCAAGGTGCGGCGGGCCTTCCTGCTGTCGCAACTCGACGGCCTGACCTACGCGGATATCGCAGTCGAATTGAAGGTGTCGGTCAGCTCGGTACAGCAATACATGACGCGCGCTTACACGGCATGTTATCGCGCGCAGTATCCGGCCTGATGGCGCCTGTCACTGCCGAATCCGTGCCGGACGAGCAGGTGGTCCAGGAAGCCATCGCCTGGCGCGTACGCCTTCAATCCGGCGCCGCCACACCCGACGACGTGGATGCCTGCCGCCGCTGGCGCGCCGCGCGGGCCGATCACGAACAGGCGTGGGCGCGGCTCGAGGGTCTGACCGCCAGGGTTCAAACCCTGCCGTCCCGGATCGCGCATGCCACCTTGGGTGACGCCACTGCGGTACGCCGCCGCCATGGCAGACGCGACGCCCTCAAGATCCTGGGGGTACTGGGGGCGGCCGGCGGCGCGGGGTGGCTGGCAATGTCTGGCGACCCGCCCGCGGCCTGGCGTGCCTATCTGGCCGATGTCGCCACAGGCACTGGCGAACGGCGCACCCTGACGCTGGCGGACGGCACGCGGCTGGATCTCAACACACGCACGGCCATCGATACCCGCTACGACGACACACAAAGGAGCGTGCGGCTGCACCGGGGTGAGGTGCTGGTGACCACCGCGCCGGACGTGGCGGGCCGCCACCGTCCTTTCACCCTGCATGCGCGGCAGGGCGCCATTCATGCACTGGGCACGCGCTTTCTTGTGCAGGACCGCGACGGGACGACGCTGGTCGCCGTGTATGAAGGCGCGGTCGAGGTCAGGCCGCTGGGCCACGCGGGTCCGCTGCGCGTGAATGCCGGCGAGCAATGGATGTTTGGCGGCGAGACGAGCCTGGCCAAGACGATGGCCGACCCGGACGGCATGGCGTGGGTGGACGGTGTGATCGTCGCGCGGCGACTGCCGCTCGGATCGCTCGTGGCGCAACTCGACCGGTACTACTGGGGCAAATTGCGCTGCGATCCGGCGGTGGCGCACCTGGAGATTTCCGGCGTCTTTCCGCTCGACGACCCCGCTCGTGTGCTGGCGGCCATTGCGCGCACCTTGCCGGTCCGCATGGAGGCGCTGACGCCATATTGGATCACGGTGCGGGCGGCCGGTTAGGGGTTCGCCCGCCTGAACCAAATTTAATTCTGCAGGTTCTTGAATCTCGTCCGGTCTACCTGATAGCACCTCTATCAATCCGGACCCAGAATGACGACGACATCCCGCTCCACGCCACAACCGCTTGCCGGCCGCCGTCCCGCATCCTTGCAGACGCTGGCGTTTCCACGATTACCGGCCAGGACGCTGGACCGCGCCCTGCGGACGGCGCTACGCAGCCTCGCAACCGGCCTGCTTGCCGCTGCCCCGATGGCGTCCGTCCAGGCGCAGGCGCCTGCCGCGCGTACTGTCTTTGCCATTCCAGCCGGCCCGCTGGACGGCGCGTTGACCGAGTTCGCGCGCCGCGCGGGGGTGCTGCTGTCGTTCGACCCGGCCGTGGCCGATGGCCGCCGCAGTCCGGGCCTGGCAGGTGCCTATTCCGTGCCGGAAGGCTTTGCCGCATTGCTGGCAGGCACCGGTCTGCAGGCCACCTTGCGGGCGGATGGGGGATACGCGCTGCTCGCGGCACCCGGTGCGCCCAATACACCCGCCGCCCGGGGCGCGGCGGCGTCGGCAGCAACCTTGCCGCAGGTCGTGGTGACAGGCGCCGCCCAACGCGAGAGCCCCACCGGTCCGCTGGCGGGCGTCGTCGCGACGCGCGCGGCGTCGGCGTTCAAGACCGATACGCCCATCCGCGAAACGCCTCAATCGGTGTCGGTGGCCACGGCCGACCAGATCGAAGTCACCAAGTCGCAATCGCTTTCGGATGCCCTGGAGTACACGCCGGGGGTGGTCAGTCAGGCATCCACCTTCAACCGCATGGTCGATGACGTGCGCGTGCGGGGTTTCAATCTGGCCAATGCCAACACCGGCATGCTGCGCGATGGCATGAAGTACCAGCCCAGTGTGTATGACGGATCGCAGGAACCGTATGGCCTGGAGCGGATCGAGGTGTTGCGGGGCGCCGCGTCGGTGCTGTATGGACAACTCAGCCCCGGAGGAATCATCAACGCCGTCAGCAAACGGCCCACGCTCGACCCGCTGCGCGAACTGACCGCCGATATCGGCAACCATGATCGCAGGCAGGTCACGGGCGACTTCGGTGGCCCGCTGACGGAAGACGGCGTGTGGAGCTATCGCGTGACGGGTCTGCTGCGCGAGGCCAACACGTCGGTCGACTACATCAATGACGACAAGCGGTACATTGCCCCCGCGCTGACCTGGCGGCCGTCCGCACGCACGTCGCTCACGATGTTGGCAAGCTACCAGGAAATGCGGACCCGGTTCGTCGCGCCCGCACGCTACGACTACACGGTCAACGGCCGGATTCCCCGCAGCTTCTTCATTGGCGAGCCGGGGTACGACCGGTACGACAGCGATGTGTTTTCGGCGGGCTATCTGTTCGAGCACGCGTTGAATGACCAGGTCAAAATCCGCCACAACCTGCGCTATTTCAATTCGTCGGCCAAGTTCAACTACCTGTCGTATGGCACGCTCAGCGCGGCAAACATCTTTTCGCGCGGCGTGGTCAACCGCACGGAACAGTCGGACGGGCTTGCGGCGGACACGTCAATGGAAATCAACTTCCGCACCGGCGGGCTCGACCACAAGCTGCTGGCCGGGTTCGACTACTTCCGCAGCACCTACGACACCCATCGCTATGCAGGCACGGCGTCGCCACTGTCGCTGTACAACCCGGTGTACGGCTCGCTGCCCGCGCTGAACAAGGGCATCGACAACGGCACGCGGACCGAGTCCGATCAGCTCGGCATCTATCTTCAGGACCAGATGAAGCTGTCGGACAAGTGGGTGTTCGTGCTTGGCGGGCGCCAGGATTGGGTGGACAGCACGTCGACCAACTACCGGACACGCCTCGACACCGACGCCAAGGACCATGCATTCACGGGCCGCGCGGGATTGGTGTATCTGGCCGATAACGGGCTCGCACCGTACGCCAGCTTTGGTCAATCCTTCGTGCCGCAGGCAGGCAGTGACCGCTTGGGCAATCGCTTCCAGCCTACCGAAAGCGACCAGTATGAACTGGGCATCCGCTATCAACCGGCCGGCTCTTCCACCCTGTTGAGCGGCTCGGTGTACGAGATCAAACAGAAGAATGGCCTGTCGGCAGACCCTGTCGACACCACGTTTTCGGTTCAGACGGCGGGCCTGCGATCACGCGGCGTCGAACTGGAAGCCCGCACCCGGCTCGACCGGCTGGAACTGATCGCCAACTACGCCTACACCGATGTGCGAACCACGGCCAGCAGCGTGCCGGCGGACATCGGTCAACGCACCAACGGCGTGCCTTTCCATACCGCATCCGTCTGGGGCCGCTACGATCTGGCCGGGATGGGCGTCCCCGGCATGCAGGCCGGCCTGGGCGCGCGCTACCTGAGCGAGTCGCCCATCACGACCTCGGCAGGCAAGGCCACCAACATTCCTGGCCGCCTGCTGTTCGACGCGATGCTGTCGTATGACCTGCAGCGCGTGGATCCGCGTTTGCGCGGCGCACTGGTCCGCCTGAACGCCAGGAATCTGCTCGGCCGGGAATATGTACAGTGCACGGTGGCGACGGGTTGCCGGTATGGCGAACCGCGCAGCGTCATCGCCACCGTCAGCTATCGCTGGTAATCGCGCATGAAGCGCGCTGCATGGGTGCCCTTGCACCGCTGGGCGGGGTTGGCGATTGCCGTCTTCATCGTCGTGACCGGCCTGTCCGGCAGCATCATCGCGTTCCGAGAAGAACTCGATGCGCTGATCAACCCCGACCTGTACCGGGTGCCCGCGCGAGCCGAACCCATGTTGGGGCCAAGCGCGCTTGCCGCGGGCGTTGAAGCGGCGCTTCCGGCCGCACGCGCTGCCTTCATCTTCCTGGGCGCCCAGCCTGGCCACAGTACCCGCGTGCTGGTGCAGGGCGGCCGGGATCCGGCGACCGGCAAACGTGTCTCGCTGGCGTATGACGAGGTCTTTGTCGATCCCTACACCGGCAAGGTGCTGGGTCAGCGCAAGCGTCGTGGTATCGGCGAGAGCCCGCTTCGCACGCAGATCCTGCCCGTGATCTACGAAGTGCACCGCACCCTGCTGGCGGGACCAATAGGAAAGTGGTTCCTGGGCATCATTGCGTTCGTGTGGATGCTGGACAGCTTTGTGGGCTTCTACCTGACCTTGCCGGTTGCGTCGGGGCGCAAGGCCGCCCCTTTGGCCAGGACTGTCGCTGCCTTGCCCAGGCCGGGTGTGCAGGCCGAGCCGCCAGCGAAGACATGGTGGCGGCGCTGGAAGCCCGCCTGGCAGATCAAACGCGGCGCCAGCTTCTACCGAACGCAGTTCGACCTGCACCGCGCGGCCGGGCTGTGGCTGTGGGGGTGTTTTTCGTGCTGGCGTTGACCAGCGTGCATTTGAACCTGCAGTGGGTCAGGCCCGTGTTGCAGCAGTTTGGCGACGTCACGCCGTCGCCGTTCGAGACGTTGCCGGCCTCGGCCGACACCCGGTCGCCGCCCCGGCTGGGTTTCGACCGGGCATTGGCCGCCGCGACATCTCACCTGCCAACAGAGGGACGGCGCGTCGAGCCTTCGATCATCGGCTACCTGCAAGCTTCCCGGAGCTATTACGCGTACTTTCGGCCGCCACCGGACAGGGATCGCCTGCCTCGTGTGGCCTATGAGCAGGTCTTTGTCGATGCCGATACCGGCGCGCTGCAGGCCAGCGTGGGGTATGACCGCGGCACAACGGGCGACACCGTCCTGGCCTGGCAATATCCGCTGCATACAGGCCAGGTGGCGGGACTGCCCGGGCGAGTGCTGATCAGTCTGGCAGGGCTGGTGGCGGCGATGCTGTCCTGTACCGGCGTGTATGTGTGGTGGAAGAAACGCAAAGGGCGGGTCGCGAAAAGACCCGTCCCATCATCGCGGGTCACGTAGCCGCCTGGCATAGGCCCGACCCAGGCCGATCCCGAATCCCGCCCACAGCAGCGCCAGCGCCGCGCCCACCCACGCGGCGGGTCCGGCGCCGGCACCCAGTGCGTCGATCCCTGCCTTCGCCCATCCGCTCACGGCATCGCCCGCGCGGTACACGGCCGTGTCGATCACGTTCTTGGCCTTGTACTTGGTCTCGGCATCCACCACGGTGAACAGCATTTCCCGGCCGGGCCGGATCAAGGCGTATTCCCCCACGCGCCGCACGATCATGACGATCACCAGCACACTGAAGGCCGGCATCACGGCCAGGGCAATGAAGCCCGCCGCGATCGCGAGCGGGATGGCCGCGAGCAGCACCCGCACGCCAAAGCGCTGCGCGAGTCTCCCGGTCACACCCAGCTGGATCAGGATGGTCAATGCCTGCACCACGGCGTCGATGGTGCTGAAAATCTCGGCCTGCCGCGTCCGGTCGGGAAACCGTTCGGCCATCATGCGCGCCTGCTCGAAATACAGGAAGGTGCTGGCGGTGGCGAGCAGGATCACGAAGGCGCTGATGCCAAGCAGGTAAGGGGAGCGCAGCAGGCTGACGAATCCCGCCCACGACGATCCGCCCAAGGGCTGCCCGGGGCTGTCGGGCTTGCCGCTTAGAGTGATGCCCTTCGCTGCTTTGTCGTCCGCCGGTTTACCATCTGCTGCCGCGCCGTCTGCTGTCCCGCGGTTTGCGGTCGCTCCATTTGCTGCTCCTCCGTTTGCCGCTTCACTGTTTGCCGCGGCGCCATGCCGCGTACGCCAGCCGAGCAGCCACGCGACGCAGGCCAGGCTGGCGCCCAGCAACGCGGCCGACAGCAGCAACAACCCCGAAAAGCCGATTGCGCGAACCAGCAGCCCGCCGAGCACCGGACCGGCCAGACCGCCGACACTGGCCCCGGCGGCGATCGGCCCGAACAGGCGGCGCGCCTGACCAGGCTGGCACACGTCGGCCAGAAAGCTCCACGCCACCGACACCACGAACAGGTTGTAGACCGATACCCAGACATAGAAGACGCGGGCAAGCACGACGCTGTCGTGCGCCACCTGGAAGGCGGCAGCAAACGCCGCCAGCTGGATCATGAACGCCGCGTAGAGCCAGGGCACCAGCCGCGACCGGCGCACCCTGGCCGCAAACGCGCCGTAGATCGGCACGGCCACCAGCATGACGACGAAAGTTGCGGTAAACAACCATTGCAGGTGCTGCACGCCGCCCGTGATGCCCATGGTTTCGCGCACGGGCCGCAACATGAAGTAGCCGGCGAACAGACAGAAGAAGAGCAGGAAGCCGGCAGCCACGGCGGGGCGCTCGTGGGGCAGCAGGCCGGCAGGGCGCGCACGAGATGCGTCCGGACGGGAACCCGGACCCGGGCTTGCGGGGGATGGGAAGGGCGGCGGCGGGTCAGGGCGGGGAAAGCGTGAGGGGTCGGGCACGGCAATCCGGTGGCAGGAATGAGGCGTTGACCTTAGCGCGGACGGCCCGCGTCAACAAGCACCCGCCGCCAGGGCGCCGCCCACCCACCGTTACCGCCCAATGTCACCGTTACTGCTTACTGCCACTGCCCACTGCTCTCCACCCCTGCGGTTGCAGTCACTTGCGCCTACGCACCGGTTGAGCGTGCTCATGAATCTCTTCCTTCCGAATCCCCTATCATGGCGCAACCAGGCGGCGACGCACGCTGCCCTCATCATCGACCGAGGAAGGGACCATGACGACATCCACCGTAGGCATCTGCATTGCCGGCGAAGGCGCGATGGGCGAGACGCATGCCAAAGTGCTGGCTGCCATGCCCGGTGTCCGGCTGACGGCAGCCGCGGTCGGTGACCCGGTGCAAGGCGCGGCGTTCGCCGCGAAATACGGCATTCCCTTCCACTCCACCAGCCTGGCCGACTGCGTTGCCCGGCCCGATGTCGACGCCGTGGTGCTGGCGACGCCGTCCGGACTGCACACCGAACATGCATTGAGCGTGATCGGCGAAGGCAAACCGGTATTGCTGGAAATTCCCGCCGCGCTGAACCTGCCCGACACCTTGCGATTGGCGGCGGCGCAGGAAGCGTCGGGCGTGCCGCTGATGGTCTGCCACAGCCGCCGTTTCGGGGCGCCGCACCGGCTCATCCGCGACCGGATCCGCGACGGCAGTTTCACGCTGCATCACATGGTCGTGGAAACCTACTTCCTGCGCCGCACGAATCTGAATATGTTCGGCCAGCCCCGCACCTGGGTGGACAGCCTGTTGTGGCATCACGCCTGCCATTCCGTGGACCTGGCGGTGTGGCTGCTGGATGAACCGGACTTTGTCGTGCAGGCGCAGCAGGGGCCGGATCATCCGGAACTGGGCGTGCCGATGGACATGAGCATCGTGATGCGGTCGCCGCGTACGGGCGTGCTGTTCACGATGGCCATGTCCTTCAACAACAAGGGGCCGTTCGGCGGCTTCTATCGCTACATTGGCGAAGAAGATACCTACCGGGCGTGGCGCGATGAACTGCGCGGGTCGGACGACCAGATCATTGCGCTCGATGCCGAAACGGCGTTCGACCGGCAGGACCGCGCGTTCATCGATGCGGTCCGCAACCAAAGCACGCCCGAAAGCGACATCCACTCGGTGATCCCGTCGATGCGACTGCTCGATGCCATCGAGCAGAGCATTGACCGGAACCAGGCTCGCTGATTACTTCGCCGTCGGCATCACGAACTCCGCACCCTTGCCAATGCTTTCCGGCCAGCGCTGCATGATGCTTTTCTGGCGGGTGTAGAACCGCACGCCTTCTTCGCCGTAGGCATGCATGTCGCCGAACAGCGACCGCTTCCAGCCGCCAAACCCGTGCCACGCCATCGGCACCGGAATCGGCACGTTGATGCCGACCATGCCGACTTCGATGCGGCGGCCGAACTCGCGGGCCACGTTGCCATCGCGCGTGAAGCAGCTCACGCCGTTGCCGAATTCATGGGCGTTGATCAGGTCGACCGCTTCGGCCAGGTCCTTCACGTGCACGCACGACAGCACCGGGCCGAAGATCTCTTCCTTGTAGATGCGCATGTCGGGAGTGACCTCGTCGAACAGCGTGCCGCCCAGCCAGAAGCCGTCGGTGCAGCCGTCGCCCGCCGTACTGCCATCAAAGTTGCGGCCGTCAACCAACAGCGCCGCGCCTTCTTCTTCGCCCAGTTCGATGTAGCCGGTGATACGCGCCTTGGCGGCGGCCGTCACGATCGGCCCCATTTCGGCGTCAAGGTTCGTGCCGTTCAGCACCTTCAGCGAACGTGTCCGTTCGATCAGCTTCGGCAGCAGCCGCGCGCCGACGTCGCCCACCAGCACCGCGACGCTGATCGCCATGCAGCGCTCGCCCGCCGACCCGTAGCCTGCGCCCACCAGGGCGTCCACCGCCTGGTCGAGATCCGCGTCGGGCATGACCACCATGTGGTTCTTCGCGCCGCCCAGGGCCTGCACGCGCTTGCCGTGGCGTGCGCCGGTTTCATAGATGTAATTGGCGATCGGCGTCGATCCGACGAAACTGATTGCGGCGACGTCGGGGTGCGCCAGCAGCGCGTCGACCGATTCCTTGTCGCCCTGCACGACGTTGAAGACGCCATCGGGCAGGCCCGCGCGCTTGAGCAGATCGGCCAGCATCAAGGATGCGCTGGGGTCGGTCGGGCTGGGCTTGAGCACGAAGGTATTACCGGCGGCAATCGCAACCGGGAACATCCACATCGGCACCATGACCGGAAAGTTGAATGGGGTGATGCCCGCAACCACGCCCAGCGGCTGGCGCATCGTCCAGTTGTCGATGCCGGTGGATACCTGATCCGTGTAGTCGCCCTTCAAGAGCTGTGGAATGCCGCAGGCGAACTCGGCAATGTCGATCCCTCGGGCCACTTCGCCCTGCGCGTCGGTGAACACCTTGCCGTGTTCGGCGGTGATCAGATGAGCAAGCTCATCTTTGTGCGCGTTCAGCAATTCCACGAACTTGAACATGACCCGCGCGCGGCGGATCGGTGGCGTGTCGGCCCAGGCCGGGAACGCCGCGCGGGCGGACGCCACCGCGTGATCCACATCGGCCGCGTTGGCCATCGCGACTTCGGCACGCAGGGCGCCCGTTGCCGGGTTGAACACGGGGCCGCTGCGGCCGCTGGTGCCCGGCGATGGCTGGCCGGACACCCAATGGGCCACCTGGGCAACCGTATTCACCGGATCGTTTTTCGCAGAGATGTTCATGTCGCTTCCTTGTCGTTGGTGGCGGGCGCCTGCGCTGGGTTCCCGAGCCAGGCAAGTGTAGGGCGGTCGCGGGGCTTTGATAATCCGCCAATTCCTGATTTGATTGTTCAAACGATTGAACAGTGAAGTGCTGGCGGGTATCCTGCCGCCAACAAGCGCCAGCCCGGATCGCGGCATCCTTTCAGGCGCGGCCGACTTTCAAGGAAACATCACCATGTCTACCGCCACCCTTGCCACCCTGGTGGCCGATCTGCACCTGCTGACCGTGCTGGCCGAAACCCGCAGCTTCACGCAGACCGCGCAGCGCCTGGGCATATCGAAGGCATCGGTCAGCATGCGCATTGGCGACCTGGAACGCCACGCAGGCGTGCCGCTGGTGCGCCGCACGACCCGGTCGGTCAGCCTGACCGAAGCCGGGCAGCAGCTGGTCAACGACACCCGCCCCGCCTTCGGCCGGATCGATGACAGTTTCACCGCCGTGCAGGATCAGGCCGGCTCGCCCCGCGGCGTGGTCCGCGTCACGGCTCCGGTCGCGCTGGGCCGTCAGCACATCGCACCGCGCCTGGCCGACTTCCTGCGCGCCTATCCCGAGATCACGGTCGAACTGGAACTGACCGACCGCTTCGTCAACTTTGCCCAGGAAGGCTTCGACTTGGCGATCCGCCACACCAGCACGCCACCCGACACCTTCGTGGCCTGGGTGCTGTCCGATACCCGGTCCCTGCTGGTCGCCAGTCCCGCCTACCTGAACCGGCGCGGCACGCCAGCGCACCCCTCCGAACTGGCGGAGCATGACTGCCTGCTATATCTGGGCGGGCAGGCCGACACCTGGACGTTCTCGCGGCCCGCCGCCCGCAAGGCCGTCGAGCCGATCAGCGTGACGGTGTCGGGCCCTTTGAAGGCGAACAACAGCGAAGTGCTGCGCGAAGCCGTGCTCGATGGCCTGGGCATCGGGCTGCTGCCGGACTTCAGCGTGACGGCCGGCAACACGGCCAACGCAGGCAACACAGGTAACACACGCGCAGGCCACGCGGGCCACAGCTCACGCCGCCTGGTGGCCGTGCTGCCCGGCTGGCGCGCCCACGGCTTCTTTGGCGAACGCATCTACGCCTTGCGCCCTCGCAGCCATCAAGTGCCGCGTGCGGTCCAGTGCTTCGTCGAGCATCTGCGATCGACCATGGCAGGGGCTACCCCGCGGCGTTCATGAACGACTGATCATCCTTGCGCCGCCACTTCCCGCAGCGCATCCAGCAGCTTGACCGCCGGCCCCGACAATACGCCCTGGCGCCGTCTGAACACCATCAAGCGGCGATCCCGTGGCGTGCCCTTGACGCTCAATGCCTGCACCAGACCGGCCAGGCGTTCGGCGTCGTACATGGGCCGGGGCATCCAGCTCAAGAATCCGGCATGGGTGACCAGGCTCTTGATCGCGATGATCGAGCGCGTCTCGACCACGACGTCCGGACCGGGTAAGCCTTGCTCGCGAAACAGCGCCACGACTTCGGCAAACGGCGCGGTGCCTTGTGGCGGCAGCACCCATTTGTGGCCGCTCAGATCGATCACGCGCAAGGGGCCGCGTGATCGCAGGGGATGGTTGACTGCCGCAATCACTTCGCTGGTGTCGTGCCATTCGGCATCCGGAATCGCGCGGATGGCCTCGTTCTCGGTCAGGGACACGCCAATCGCCAGGTCGATCTCATGCTTGAGCAGCGCATCGGTCAGCAGGTCGCCGACGCCTTCCACGATGTGAACCTGCAGGTTGGGCCAGCGCGCCAGCACCCGGGCAATGGCCAGCGGCAGGATCAGGCTGATGGCGCTGGCGACGGCGCCCACCCGTATCGTTCCCTTGGCCAGGCCACGCAAGGCATCGATTTCTTCGGTGGCCTGATCGGCCTCGTGCTGCAACACCTTGGCATGGGGCAGCAGGGCATGCCCAAAGGGCGTCAGCACCATGCCGGTGGTGTGACGCTCGAACAGGGGCGCTCCCACCTGGTCTTCCAGCCGTTTGATGGTGCGGCTGAGGGCGGGCTGCGTGATGTTGAGCGTCTGAGCCGCGCGGCCCAGGGTGCCGTGGTGCGCCACGCACAGGAAGGCGCCCAGCTGTCGGATATCCAAAGTCATGCAAAACGGTAATGACTTTTGGTCGAAAAGGCAATATTCAAGCAAGGGAGCGATCGCCATACTGCGGGCACAGATCGTCGCCAGACGACGCCCACTCACCTTCAGGAGACACGCTTGACCGCGACTGCCCCCGTGTCCGCACGCGCCGCTATTGGCACCGCCCCCGGCGCCGCCCCATCGGCTTCCTCGGCCCCACCGACCACCGTTCGCGAAGCCGTCCTGGATCTGCTGCGCGCCTTTGGCATGACCACCATCTTCGGCAACCCGGGTTCGACCGAGCTGCCGCTGTTTCTCGATTTCCCGGATGATTTCGAATACGTGCTCGGTCTGCAGGAAGCGGTGGTGGTCGGCATGGCCGACGGCTATGCGCAGGCCAGACGCAATGCCGCGTTCGTGAACCTGCATTCGGCCGCCGGCGTCGGCAACGCCATGGGCAACATCTTTACCGCCCACAAGAACCGCACGCCGATGGTCATCACGGCGGGTCAGCAGGCCCGCTCCATCCTGCCGTTCGACCCCTTCCTTTTTTCGAATCAGGCGACCGAACTGCCCAAGCCCTACGTGAAGTGGAGCTGCGAGCCGGCGCGCGCCGAAGACGTGCCGCTGGCCATTGCGCGGGCCTATTACATCGCCATGCAGGAGCCGCAAGGCCCGGTGCTGGTGTCGGTTCCGGCCGACGACTGGGCGCGTGCCTGCGAGCCGGTGGCTCCGCGCCTGGTCAGCACGGTGGTCCGGCCCGATGCCGGTGTACTGGCCACCATCGCGGCCAAGCTGGATGGCGCGCAGCGCCCGGCCTTCGTGATCGGCGCCGCCGTGGATCGCAGTGGCGCGTGGGCCGAAGTCCTGCAACTGGCCGAACGCCACAACGCAGCGGTGTTCGTGGCGCCCATGTCGGGCCGCTGCGGCTTTCCGGAAGACCATCGCCTGTTCAGCGGCTTCCTGCCCGCCATGCGTGAAAAGATCGTCAGCCTGCTGAGCGGTCACGACCTGGTCTTTGCCTTGGGCGCGCCGGCCTTCACCTACCACGTCGAAGGCTTTGGCCCGCACCTGCCGGAAGGCGCGGAACTCGTGCAATTGATCGACGATCCGTCCATCGCTGCCTGGGCGCCTGTGGGCACGTCGGCGGTCGGCAACATCAAGGCGGGCGTGCGCGACCTGCTGGACCTGAGCAAGCCATCGCAACGCGATCTGCCGCCGCTGCGGGTGCCGGCGCCACGCGCGGAACCCACGCCGGTCATGTCGGCCGCCTTTGCCCTGCAGACCCTGGCGGAAGTGCGCGATGCGCATTCCATCATCGTGGAAGAGTCGCCCAGCGCCCGGCCGGTCATGCACCGCTACCTGCCCATGCTGCACAGCGAAACCTTCTACACCATGTGCAGCGGCGGACTGGGCCACAGCATGCCGGCGGCCGTGGGCGTGGCGCTGGCCAAGCCCGACAAGAAAATCATTGCGCTGATCGGTGACGGGTCGGCCATGTATTCGATCCAGGCCTTGTGGACCGCGGCGCGTCTGCGTCTGCCCATCACCTTTATCATCATCAACAACCGGCGGTACGCGGCTCTGCAGGAATTTGCATCCACCTTCGGGTTCAAGCCCGAAGACCCGCTGGTGGGAACGGCCCTGCCTGATCTGGACTTCGTGGCGCTTGCCCGCGGGCATGCCATGCGCGGTGTGCGTGTCGAAGATCCGGCCACGCTGCACGATGTGCTGCGCGAGGCACTGGCCAGCCCCGAGCCTATCCTGGTCGATATCCAGATTGGCTGATCGCTCGCGCACGCACCCTACAACAAGGAGAACTCTGATGACCGCAATCACGATGTTGATCGACGGCGCCCGTGTGGCCGCCGGCAATGGCGCCACCTTCGAACGGCGCAATCCGCTGGATGGCGAAGTCGCGACGCAAGCGCCCGCCGCCACGGTCGAAGACGCCGTGCGTGCCGCCGATGCCGCGGCGCGCGCCTTCGAAACCTGGCGCCACGTGGGTCCGAGCGAGCGCCGCGCGCTGCTCATGAAAGCCGCCGCCGCCCTTGAAGCCAAGACCGATGCGTTTATTGCGGCCATGGCCGCCGAGACCGGAGCGTCGGCCATGTGGTCCGGGTTCAACGTGCACCTGGCCGCCGGCATGTTCCTTGAAGCCGCCGCGCTTACCACGCAGATCAGTGGCGAAATCATTCCTTCCGACGTGCCGGGCAGCGTGGCCATGGCCGTGCGCCAGGGCGCCGGTGTCGTGCTCGGCATGGCGCCGTGGAATGCGCCGGTGATCCTGGGCGTGCGCGCGCTGGCCGTGCCGCTGGCTTGCGGCAAC
Organism: Pigmentiphaga litoralis; assembly: GCF_048632615.1. Lineage (GTDB taxonomy): Bacteria > Pseudomonadota > Gammaproteobacteria > Burkholderiales > Burkholderiaceae_B > Pigmentiphaga > Pigmentiphaga litoralis_B. Next base: position 1,553,278 of record NZ_CP184479.1, on the reverse strand, counting down.
ACCGTCGTGTTCAAGGGATCCGAGGTTTGCCCGGCCACCCATGGCCTGATCGTCGACGCGCTGGATGAGGCCGGCTTCCCCAAGGGCGTCGTCAACTTCATCACCAATGCCCCGGCCGATGCCGGCGCCGTGGTGGAAGCCGTGGTGGCCCACCCCGCCGTGCGCCGCGTCAATTTCACGGGCTCCACACGGGTCGGCAAGATCATTGCCATGACCTGCGCCAAGTACCTGAAGCCGGTGGTGCTGGAACTCGGTGGCAAGGCGCCGCTGGTGCTGCTGGACGATGCCGATATCGACGCGGCCGTGAATGCGGCGGCCTTTGGCGCGTTCGCCAACTCGGGCCAGATCTGCATGTCGACGGAACGCATCGTGGTCGACCGCGCGATTGCGGACGAATTCGTCGCCAAGTTCGCGGCCAAGGCCAGCGCGCTGCCGCTGCAGGACCCGCGCAAGGGACCGGGCGTGCTGGGCTCGGTGGTGGACATGAGCACGGTCGAACGCTGCAACGCGTTGATCGACGACGCCCTGGCCAAAGGCGCCAAACTGGTGTGCGGCGGCAAGGCGGAAAACACGTTGATGCCCGCAACCATCCTGGATCACGTCACGGCCGACATGAAGATCTATTCCGAAGAATCCTTCGGTCCGGTCAAGGCCGTGGTGCGCGTCAGCGGCGTCGATGAAGCGGTTGCGTCCGCCAACGATACCGAATACGGCCTGTCGTCGGCGGTGTTCGGCCGCGACGTGTCGCGCGCCATGCTCGTCGCGCAGCGCATCGAATCGGGCATTTGCCACGTCAACGGCCCGACCGTGCACGACGAGGCGCAGATGCCCTTCGGCGGCGTCAAGGCCAGCGGCATCGGCCGCTTCGGCGGCAAGGCCGGCATTCACGAGTTCACCGAACTGCGCTGGATCACGCTGCAGAACACGCCGCGTCACTACCCGTTCTGATCGCGCGGGGGCGGTTCGCGGCGCCAGCCAGGCGACGCGACCGCCCCCGGACCATGCCCTTGCCCCTTTCGAAGCAGGCGCGTTCTCGCGCGCCTGCCGGATTCCCGCACGCGGCCGATTCGTGCCGCGGCTCACAAGACCTTCAGCAGGAGACAGAACATGCATAACCCCAAGACTTGCCGCTCGCTCGGCGGGCGTGTCGGCGCGATGGTGCTGGGCTGCGCGGCGGCCGTCGCGGCGCTCGCACTGCCTGCCGTCGTCCAGGCCCAGGCCTGGCCCAACAAGCCCGTCAAGGTGGTCGTCAACTTCCCGCCGGGCGGCGCCGCCGACCAGATCGCCCGCGCCATTACCGGCCCGTTGCAGGAAACCCTGGGCCAGTCGGTGGTGGTCGAGAACAAGGGCGGTGCTGGCGGCAACATCGGCGGCGAATCGGTCGCGCGTTCCGCGCCCGACGGCTACACCTTGCTGATGAGCTCGGGCGGCATGGTATCGGTCAATCCCTTCATCTATCCGAAGATGTCGTTCGACCCGTCGAAAGACCTGGTGCCGGTCGCCGCTGCCGCGCGCGTAAAGGTGTTTCTGGTGACCAAGCCGGGCAAGCTGCCGGGTGACATCAAGGGCTTCATTGACTACCTGAAGGCCAATCCCGGCAAGCTGACCTATGGGTCGCCCGGCAATGGCAGTTCGCCCCATCTGGCCGGTGAAATGTTCCAGAGCGAAGCCAAGGTCACGGCCGTGCACGTGCCGTATCGCGGCGCGGCGCCGGCGCTGGTGGACCTGCTGGCCGGCCAGATCGACTTTGCGTTCGATCCGGGTATCGCCATGCAGCACGTGCAGGCCGGCCGCCTGACCATGCTGGCGGTGGGCAGCATGACGCGCTCGCCGCTGTTCCCGAACGTTCCGACCTTGAACGAGGCGGGGCTGAAGGGCTTCGACGCCGATACGGTATTCGGCTTCTATGCGCCAGCAGGTACGCCGCAAGACGTCGTCACGCGCCTGAACACCGAGATCAATCGCATCATCGCGACGCCGGCTTTCAAGGAACGCATGCTGGCCCTGGGCGGAGATCCCGCGCCGATGAGCCCCGCGCAATTCCACGACAAGGCGATGGAAGACGCCAAGCGCTTTGGCGCGATCATCCAGGCCAAGAAGATCGTGGGTGATTGAGGACTAAAGACCAAGGACTGTGAGTTTTCCTGACGGCCGGGCAAATCTAATCGATTGTCCGGCCGTTGTGCGTATCGCACCATGGCGTCTCTTGAGGAGACACCATGACACGACCCAGCGAAGTCAAACCCCGTGAAGGAGACCTGCCCGCGGCCCTGTACAAGGACTGGCAGGTAGGCGCCGAGTTTCCCGAACTCGCCTTTACCGTCACGCCCGATATCGTCGACGAATATCTGTCGGTGGTCGATGGCGACCCGGCGAACTACCTGATCGATGGCCGGCGGGCGGCGCCCCCAACGTCCTGGCCGTCTACATGATGGCCGTGATGTACCGCAAGTATCCGCCGCAGCAGGGCGGCATCATGATCGGCAACACCTTCAATTTCTATCATCCCATCTGGGCCGACGAGTCCACCGACGTCGTGGGAAGCGGGCGGCTGACGGACAAATACGAAAAGAAGGGCCGCAAGTACATCTGCTATCAGGTGGACTTCCATCGCGCCGACGGCACGCGGCTGTGCAGCGTCCGCCACACGTCGGCCTTCGCCGAGTGACCTTGCCCACGTTCCAGGAGATCAGCATGCTGAAGAAGACGATTGCGCAGACGCAGGAAAAGTTCGACAACTACGGTAAGCTCAACGGCGATAACGACATCCTCCACTACGACGATGCCTATGCCAAGGAACGCGGTTTTCGCGGCACGCTGGGCCACGGCCTGATGTACACCGGCTATGTGGCCGACTTGGCCGCGAAAAAGTATGGCGCCGACTGGCACTACCGCGGCGAATTGACCGTCAAGTTCGTGGCGCCGGTATGCCCCGGCGATGAGCTGGAGGTCACGCTGGCCGACGATGGCAAAGCCGAATGCCGTTCGCAATTCGGCACGACGTTGGTGGGGTCCGCCACATTGACCCGATAAGGAAGAGACACCATGGCAGACACCGGCCCCGCCGCGGATCGCGCAGCCGATACGCGGCCCGTCACCCGCATTTCCACTTCTGACGCCACGTCCATTACGGTAGGCGGCAAAGATCTGGTGAACGAGCTGATCGGCGAGTACAGCTATACCGAAATGCTGTACTTCCTGACCTGCCACCGCCGGCCCGATGCGGCCCAGGTGCGGGTGCTGGATGCCTGCCTGGTGACGCTGATGGAACATGGCCTGACGCCCAGCGCCGTGATTGCGCGGCTGATGGCCGACAGCGTGCCGGGCGAGCCGCAGGTCGCGATCGCGTCCGGCTTGCTGGCCATTGGCAGTGTGTTTGCCGGCACCACCGAGCAGTGCGCGGCCTTGCTGGTCGAACTGCAGGCCGACGAAGCGGCGGGCAATACCGATGCGTTGCGGCTGCGCGCGGAAGCCTTCCGCGACAGCCGCAGTCCCATTCCGGGTTTCGGCCATGCGACCCACAAACCCGATGATCCCCGCGCGATCCGGCTGTTCGAAGTCGGCCGCCTGGCCGGGGTTTCCGGGGCGCATGTCGACACACTGCAGCGCTTCGGCGCGGCGGTCGATGCGGCGTCGGGCCGGCACCTGACCATCAATGCCACGGGCGCCATTGCCGCCTTGCTGCTAGAGATCGGCGTGCCGATCGCGGCCATGCGCAGCTTTTCGGTGGTGTCGCGCGCGGGAGGACTGGCGGGGCATCTGCTGGAAGAAGCGGCCAGGCCGTCGGCCCGGGCCATCTGGCGCGCAAGCAAGGCCGCGGTGCGCTACGAGCCGCCGGAAGACGACTGATCCGGCAGGCGGTCGGCGAGACGTTCCACGGCGTTGTCCTGCAGCGTCGTCCCGCGGCACTGTTCTCCGGCATTGTCCGGCGGCGTCGTTCCACGGCGTCGTTCCACGGCGTCTTTCCACGGCGTTACGTCATTCCGTCGCCCATCACCGACAACGACAGGCGGCGGGCTTCTTGCCCCTCATGATCCAGCCAGGCGCAGAACGCGCGGGCCAGCTCCGGATTGCGGGTCACCGGCGACACCAGGTGGCAGTAGTCGCGCTCGAACACGCCGGGTACATCCAGGATCCGCTGCAGCCGCCCCGCGGCCAGGTCATCGACCACCAGGGCCGACGGCACCAGCGCCACGCCCAGGCCATCCAGCGCGGCCTGCACCGCATAGAACATTTCTTCCAGGCGCAAAAAACGGGTGGGTGTCGGCAGGCTGCCGCCCGCGCGGGCGAACCAGTCGGGCCAGCCCACGACATTGGTGGCCGCTTCGATCAGGCGGAAGGGGGCAATGTCATCCAGGGTCTGCACCGGACCGGCGCCGATCAGGTCCGGCGACGCAACCGCGACCAGAGCGCCCGACAGAAACGGCGTGGACCGCAGCGCATCGGTCTCGTCATCGGCCGCCATGCGCCGGATGACCACGTCGTAGTCGTTCATCTTCAAGGTCTGGGGCGACCCGGTGCCGGTCGCCAGCCGCACTTCGGCGTTCTGATTCGCGCGCTGAAAGCCGGTCAGCCTCGGGATCAGCCAGCGCATGGTGAAGGTGGGCGGCGCATTGACCGACAGCACGCGCGCGGCGGTGCTGTCCTGCAGGCTGTCCATGGTTGCGGCGATCCGGTCCAGGGCGGGCGCCACACCCGTGAACAGGCGCGAGCCTTCATGGGTCAGCCGGATGCGCGAGCCGTCGCGGTGGAACAGTGGCATGCGCATCGCCGTTTCCAGCGCAATGATCTGCCGGCTGACCGCGCCGTGGGTCACGCCCAGCTCCGCCGCCGCGCGCGTGAAGCTCAGGTTGCGCGCCACCACTTCGAAAGTGCGCAGCGCGTTCAAAGGCAATGCCCGCCGTTCCATCGGTTGTCCCCGTCGCATGATCGTGCCGATGCAGAGGATAGCCGGACAGTGCCTATTCCTCAGCCTTGATGTGCGCCCGGCTGATCACCTGCGTCCACTTGTCGCGGTCGCTCTTGATCACCGATGCAAACGCTTCGGGCGTGCTGCCAACGGCATCGCCACCCAGGGTGCTCATGATCTGCTGGCGCACCGCCGGGTCCGCCACGGCGGTGCGCAGCGCGTCGTTGATCTTCGCAACGATCGCGGGCGGCGTGCCGGCCGGCGCGACCAGGCCGTACCAGACACTGGCGTCATAACCAGGCATGCCGCCCGCTTCGGCCACGGTGGGAATGTCCGGATATCCGGACAGGCGCTGGGCTGACGTCACCCCCAGAATCCTGACCTTGCCCGTCTTGGCGAACTCCAGCAGGTCGTTGCCGAACACTACTTGTATGGAACCCGCCGACAGGTCGGTGTTCCGGGTCGCGGTCGCCTTGTAGGGCACGTGCACCATCTGCGTGTTCGACATGGACGTGAACAGCTCGCCCGCCAGATGCGACGAGGTGCCCTGGCCCGACGACCCGTAGTTCAGCCCGCCCGGCGATGCCTTGGCCGCCGCGACCAGCTCCCTCACCGACGTGATCGGCAGGGCCGCATTCACGCCCAGAAAGAAGGGCGTCGAAGCCACGATCGATATGGGCGCGAAATCCTTGATCGGGTCGTAGCGCATTTTGGGGTAGAGCGCGGGGTTGATCGACAGCGTGGTGACGGTCGCCATCAACAGCGTGTAGCCATCGGCGGGCGATCGGGCCACCTGTTCGGCGGCGATCATGGTGCTGGCGCCGGGCCGGTTTTCGACCACCACGGGCTGGCCCAGCGTATTCGACAGCTGCTGCGACACGATGCGCGACAACTGGTCCGCGGCGCCCCCGGCCGCATGCGCGCACACCAGCCGGATCGGCTTGCTGGGGAAGGCCGCCGGCTGGGCCTGGGCCGCCAGGGGCAGGGCAGCAAGGGGAGGGCAACAAGGGCCCGGGCCGCCAGGGGTAGTGCCAGCGCGACCAGGGCGGCACGCAGCCCTGATGGCAGCCGGGTGGAAGGCCGCCGGGCGGGCAGCAAGGACGGAACGTAGGGCATGGCGATGTCTCCTTGGTCCGCCTCTTGGGACGGAACTGTGATGAACTGGCGGGCGCCGGCCGGGCAGGCGGCCAGCACCGTTTGATGGTGCCCTCCGTGGTGCCGTCCACTGGGCACCGTCCACACTCAGACGGGCTTGCCCGTCGCCACCACGCGGTGGCCGGTCAGGTCGGCAATCCGCGCGGCGTCGTAGCCGCACACCCGCGACAGCACCGCCTGCGTATCCGATCCCAGCGACGGAGGATAGGACAGGGGATGCGCCGACGGATACTTGAACGGGTTGCCCAGGAATCGCAAGGTCTCGCCGGTGGCGGGGTGGGGCAGCGCTTCCACCATCTGGCGCAGATGCGCCAGGGGTTGATCCACCGCCTGCGCCACGTCATGCACCGCGCCCGCCGGCACGCGGGACGCAAACAGGCGTTCCTGCCACTCCGCCGCCGTGTAGCGGCGGAATACGTCCTGCAGGATCGCGGTCAGGTCATCGACATGCTTGACGCGGTCCTTGGGCAGCGCAAAACGCGGGTCGTCGATCAGGTCCTTGCGGTCGATCGCGGCGCAAAAGGTCCGCCAGAACTGCTGCCCCGTGGGGGAGATCGCAATGAACCTGTCGTCCAGGCAGCGGTAGATGTCGCTGGGGGCAATCACCGGGTGGCGTGCGCCGTTGGCGTGCGGCACCTCGCCCGACACGAAATAGTTCTGCGCCTGCCACGTCAGCAGCGCCAGCTGGCAATCCAGCAGCGACACCTGCACCAGTTCGCCGCGCCCGGTCTTCAGGGCCTTGAGCATGCCGCCCAGGCAGGCCAGCGCCAGATACAGTCCGCCCGCCAGGTCGGCCACCTGATAGCCGACCCGCACCGGTGCGCCACCCGGTTCGCCGGTAATGCTCATGACGCCGCTCAGCGCCTGCACCACCAGATCGAAGGCGGGCGCATCCGCGTAGGGCGGCTGATCGTGCAGCCCGATCATCTGCGCGATGCACAGGCGCGGATTCACGGCCAGCAAGGCATCGCGGTCCAGGCCCAATCGCGCCGGCACGCCGGGCGCAAAACCGTAGACCACCGCGTCGCATTCCCGGACGAGGTCATAGAACACCTCGCGTCCTTCGGGCGATTTCAGGTCCATCGCAATGCTGGACTTGCCACGATTGACGGACAGGAAGAAGCCCGAGTCGCCTTCGAATTCGGACCCGTGGCGCGACACCTGCCGCGACAGGTCGCCTTCCAGCGGCTCGACCTTGATCACCTCGGCGCCCAATTGCGCCAGCAACTGCCCGGCAAACGGGCCGCCCAGCACCCAGGTCAGATCGAGAACGCGAAAATCGGACAGCATGCGAGACACCCCTCAGGACAGTCGAATGACACAGGTCGCAGTGTGCGACCGGGCCGTCGAACGATCCATCGACAAGCTTTCACAGCCGGTCAGGAAAACTCACAGCACCTCGGCAGGCCCGAAGAACTCGTAGTGACATTGCGCGGGCGGCACCTCCAGCGCGCGCAGGTCCTCCAGCACCGACGCCATGAACGGCTTGGGACCGATCACATAGGCATCCACGTCGCGATGGCTGGGCAGCCAGTCGGCCAGGCGATTCCGGGTCAGCCGGCCGACCGCGTGGGGCGCCGCTGCGCGCCGTGAACCATCGTTGCCATGGTCAACGTTGTCATCGCCAACCATGTCGTCATGGCGCTCGTAGCAGTAGTAGGTGTGCAATGCCGGATGGCGCTCGAGATGGCTGTCTACCCACTGGCGAAACGCATGCACGCCGGCGTGCCGCGCGCAGTGGATGAAACGGACCTCGCGGCCGGCGTCCAGTGCAGCGGACATCAGCGGCAGCATCGGTGTGATGCCCACGCCGCCACTGATAAGGACGACCGGCCGTGTGCCGGCCTGCAGCGTGAAATGGCCTGCGGGGGAAACAAGTGGACGGTGTCATCGATCCCGATGTGGTCATGCAGATGATTCGACACGACCCCACCCGCTTCCCGCTTGACGCTGATCCGGTAGTCGCGCCCATTGGCCGCTGCCGACAGCGAATAGTTGCGCCGCACCTCGGCATCGTTCACGAACAGCCGCAGTCCGATGTATTGCCCCGGCAGGGAGGCCAGGACCGGCAGGCCATCGACCGGCGCGAAGGTGAACGACGTGATCTCCGCGCTTTCCCTGCGCTTGTCCACCACCTTGAAGGCCCGCCCGCCGCGCCATCCTCCGGGCGCCGCGGCAAGCGCATCATAGGCCTGGCCTTCCGCCGACGTCAGCATGCCCGCAAGCAGCCCGTACGTTGCGGCCCACGCGTCCACGACGTCATCGGTCGCCAGATCGGGCCCGAGCACCTCGCGGATGGCTTGCAACAACGACGCGCCCACTGCCGGATAGTGCTCCGGCTGGATCTGCAACGAGACATGCTTGTTCACGATGACCGCGAACAGGTCGCCCAGCACGTCCAGCTGATCGATGTGTCGCGCCACCTTCAGCAAGCCATTGGCCAGCGCCCGGGGTTGGGCGCCGTCGCTCTGATGGGCCGGATTGAACAGCGGACGGACCTCGGGGTGGTCCCGCAGCAGGATGCGATAGAAGTGGGTGGTCAGCGCTACCCCGCCCTGTTCTAGCACGGGCACGGTTGCCTTGACAATGTTGCGGTGTGGAACGGAAAGCATGGGAAGGTCTCCAATGACATGGGCTGGGTAAAGGCGTACACCACCTTTTCACGATCCGTGCCATCGCGCAGCGCAAGCGTTGACGCCAATTCTTACGTTTGGCGAGTCGATTCGACACATGCCGCTTTGAGGTCATAATGACCAGTCGCGTGTCGGATCGACCCTATGCCGAGCCGCCTTACCGTTACCGAACAGGAGTCCCTCATGTCGCCCTTTTTCATCGCCCCTTGCGCATCAACGGCCCCACCGTCTCGCCATGAATACCGGCGGCCTCCTTGCCGCGCTGGTGCCCCTGGTCGACGACCTGTCGCGAGACCTGCCCGAAGGCGAGCGTTACCGGCGGCTGTTGCAGGCCATGCGGGCCGTGCTGCCCTGCGACGCCGCAGCGCTGCTGCAACGCGAAGGCGAATGGCTATTACCGCTCGCGGTCGATGGCCTGTCGACCGACACGTTGGGCCGGCGGTTTCGCATTGACGACCACCCGCGTTTCAAGGCGCTGCTCGAGGCCGACGGCCCGCTGCGCTTCCCGCCGGACTGCGATCTGCCCGATCCCTATGATGGCCTGGTCGACGGTCCACCCGACGTGCTTGAAGTCCATGACTGCATGGGCTGCGTGTTGATGGTGGGCGAACAGCCATGGGGTCTGGTGACGCTGGACGCCCTGGATCCCGAACGTTTCGCCACGGTGGACCTGCCCTCGGTGCAGGCATTCGCAAGCCTGGCCGCCGCGACGGTCACGGTGGCCGACCGCATCCACTCGCTGGCGTCGCGCGTCGAAGACGAACGGCAGCGGGCCGAGGTCTACCGCCTTGCGGCCGGCCAGCAACCGCCACGCGACCTGATCGGCAACAGCCCCGCCAACCAGCGCCTGTTGCAGGACATCGCTGTGGTGGCCGACAGCGACCTGACCGTGCTGATCACCGGCGAGACCGGCGTCGGCAAGGAACTGGTCGCGCAGGCCATCCATGCGGCATCACGCCGTGGCGGTCAGCCCCTGATCAGCATCAACTGTGCGGCACTGCCGGAAACCCTGGTCGAAAGCGAACTGTTCGGCCATGTGCGTGGCGCCTTCTCCGGCGCGGTGGGCGACCGCCGCGGCAAGTTCGAATTGGCCGACGGCGGCACGCTGTTCCTGGATGAAGTCGGCGAACTGTCGTTGCCGATCCAGGCCAAATTGCTCCGTGTCCTGCAGAATGGCCAGTTGCAACGGCTGGGATCCGACCGCGAACATCGCGTCAACGTGCGCGTGATCGCCGCCACGCATCGCGACCTGGCCGACGATGTGCAGGAAGGGCGCTTCCGGGCCGATGTGTTCCATCGGCTCAGTGTCTTTCCGGTTCATGTCGCGCCGCTGCGCGACCGGCAGCGCGACGTGTTGATGCTGGCCGGCTTCTTCCTTGAAGAAAACCGCGTGCGGCTGGGGCTGAGCGGCCTGCGCCTGACGGCCGACGCGCAGGCCGCCTTGCTGTCCTACGCGTGGCCCGGCAACGTGCGCGAGCTCGAACATCTGCTGAGCCGCAGTGTCCTGAAGGCGTTGGCAAGACAGGGGCGCCGGCCGCGCATCCTCAGCCTGTCTGAAGTGGACATCGACCTGCCTCGCACGGGGCCCGTGATGGCACAGGAGGAAGAAACCGCCGACACCGCCGCCCCTGCGCCAGTCCGCGCGCCCGCCATCGATCCATCGATCGGACTGCGGGCCGCCGTCGATGACTACGAACGCCGCCTGATCCTGGATGCGCTGGCGCGCCATGGCCACAACTGGGCATCGGCCGCGCGGGGGCTGGGGCTGGACCGCGCCAACCTGAACCGGCTGGCCAAACGCCTGGGGATCAAATAGCCGCGCTTCGATTATGATTGCGTTTCACAACTAGTTGGTCCGGCCACGGACCCGTTCAGGAGACACGATGAGATCGGCAGCAGCAACGGCGCGTGGACGCCGTGCGTTCGACCAAGGCCTTGCGCGCAAGCACCGGGTGACGCCATGAGCCCGGACCCGGCCAGCGCGCCGCTCGCGGGCATCCGCGTCCTGGACCTGACGTCGGCCGTGGTCGGTCCCTATGCGGCCAAGATCATGGCCGACTATGGCGCCGACGTCATCAAGGTCGAAGCGGAAGACGGGGACGTCATCCGCTGGATCGCCGGCCCGTCGCCGGGCCCCGGCATGTCCGGCAAGTTCGTCCACCTGAACCGCCACAAGCGCAGCATTGCTTTGGACCTGAAATCCCAGGCCGGCCACGACGTGGTGACGCGCCTGATCGCGCGCACCGACGTGCTGCTGATCAACATGCGGCCTCGCCCCATCGAGCGCCTGCGGCTGGACTATGCCAGCCTGGCGCCGCACCATCCACGGCTGATTCACTGCGCCATGAGCGGCTTCGGTCCCGGCCCCTATCGCGACAAGCCCGCCTACGACTCCATCATCCAGGGCGGGTCCGGCCTGGCGGCGCTGAACGAGATGTACACCGGCGTACCGCGTTATGTGCCCTATGTGGTGGCTGATCGCACGGTCGGCCTCATGGCCCTGAATGCGGTCATGATGGCCCTGTTCCAGCGCGAGCGCACCGGCCGCGGCCAATCGGTGGACGTCCCCATGTTCGAGAACATGGTGTCGCTGGTATTGAGCGAACATCTGTACGGCGCCACCTACGACCCCGCCCTGACGCCCCCCGGCGACTTGCGCCTGATCGACCCGCAGGCCCGGCCGGTGCAGACCAAGGACGGCTACGTGTGCCTGACCACCAACACCGACGCCCAGGCCTTCCGCCTGATGGAGGTGATGGGCTACCCCGACCTGCGCAACGACCCGCGCTTTTCGACCAAGGCCGCCCGCGCGGCCAACAGCGCCGACTACTTCAAGCTGCGCGCCGACGCCATGCTGACCCGCACGTCCACCGAATGGCTCGAACTGCTCGAGGCCGCCGACATTCCCTGCATGCGCTACAACACCCTGGACAGCCTGATGAACGACCCGCAGGTGCTTGCGTCCGGCCTGCTGGAACGTGTCGATCACCCCACCGAAGGCCGCATGTGGGATCTGCAGGACGTGACGCGTCTGTCGGCCTACGAGCCCGCCCCGCGCCGTCCGGCGCCCACCGTGGGACAGGATGCGGAAGGTGTGCTGGAAGAAGCCGGGTATGACGTGGACGCGCGGGCACGGCTGTATGAAAGCGGGGCGGTGCGCAGGCCGCACGCGGCCTGAACGATCGGCCTGCACGCGTCGGCCCCGCAAGGCGATCGCCGCTCAGGCGTCTGCCTTCACCACCATCTTCCCGAAGTTCTTTCCTTCGAGCAGACCAATGAACGCCTGGGGGGCGTTTTCCAGTCCGTCCACCAGATGTTCGCGGTACTTGATCTTGCCCTGCGCGACCCATTCGCCCATCTGTTGCGCGAACTCGCCGTAGCGGTGGCCGTAGCTGTCGAAGATGATGAAGCCCTGGATACGGATGCTGCGGGTCAGGATGTCGCGCAGCATCTGCGGGCGCAGGTCGGGCGTGGACGGGGCGTCTGCCGTGGGCATCTGGCTGTATTGCGCGATGAGGCCGCAGACCGGCACGCGGGCGTGGCGGTTCAGCAGCGGCCAGACGGCTTCGAACACCTTGCCGCCAACGTTCTCGTAATACACGTCGATGCCGTCGGGGCACGCCTGGGCCAGGCGCCCGGCCAGGTCGGCTTCGCGATGGTCCAGACAGGCATCGAAGCCCAGGTCGCGCACGGCGTACTGGCACTTGGCCGCGCCGCCTGCAATGCCCACGACCCGGCATCCCTTCAGTTTCGCGATCTGGCCCACGTTTGCGCCCACGGCGCCCGTGGCCGCGGCGACCACCACGGTCTCGCCAGGCTGGGGGTCGCCGATGTCGAGCAGCCCCATGTACGCGGTGAAACCGGGCATGCCCAGCACGCCGAGCGCCCAGGACGGATGCGCCAGGTTGTCCGGCAGGCGCATCAGGTCCTTGCCGTTCGACACGGCGTAGTCCTGCCAGCCATTGTTGGCGAGCAGCAGTTCGCCGGGCTGGAAGTCGGGATGACGGGACCGGACCACTTCGGCCACGGTGCCGCCGACCATGACGGCTCCCAGGGCAACCGACGGCGCATAGGACTTGGCGTCGCTCATCCGGCCCCGCATGTAGGGGTCAAGCGACAGGTAGCGCGTGCGCAGCAGGACCTCGCCTTCGCCAGGCTCGGGCACCGGGCCGTATTCCAGCCGGAAGTCGAGCAGCGTGGGTGCGCCAACCGGGCGCCGCGCCAGCACGATGCGGCGATTGGTGTCGGGAGAAGCGTTCATCGGGGTCTCCTTGAGGGGTAGGCGGGCACGAATGATGCTGCTGAGTGGGTTCTCCGGCGTGATCGCAACGCCGTCTTTGACACGAAGGAGCCACCATGACCACTATCGTCCAACCCAAGAAGTCCACGCCCAAGGAAATGAATCCCGAGCATGATCTGAACCTGGATCATGAACGCGAACAGCAGATCGTGGATCGTATCAACGACAAGAATACCTCGGCCGATTACGGCAGTCGTTCGGGCCGCACCAACAAGACCTCGGGCAGCGGCATCGACATCGCCGGCCCCGGCGGCAAGTAAGCACGCTGTCGCCAACCGACTGTCATTTCGGGACCAGCAGGGGTAGGGATTGACTGCCCCCTTACTGCTGTAGATCCCGTAGTGCAGGTGATGGGGCGTGCCGCGTGCATTGCCGGTGTTCCCCACGAATCCCAATACGGTGCCGACATCGATACGCTGCCCGGCACGGATATTCGCGTAGTCGTTCAGGTGCGCGTAGTAATGGCGCTGGCCACCCGGCCCCATCACCCAGACCACCTTTCCCCCCAACGAATTGGTGCCGACTCGCGTCACGATCCCTTCGGTCGACGCGATGACGGGCGTATCGATGCGCGCGAAGATGTCGATGCCTTCATGACGACGGCCGCCACTGCGCGCGCCGCCCCACGAGTCACGCAGGTTGCCCGGGCGCACGCCTTTGACCGGCACGGCCACGCGCTCGGGCGCGGGCATGCGCAGCAGGCGATAGGTGTAGATGGGGAGTTCGAGCGCGTGCTCGATTACCGGCCAGCCCAGCCACGCGGTCAAGGCGAGCAGCAGGGGAAGATGACACCGCGCCGGGTGGCGCGGGCCGGGGGTGCAGGGTGACCCGCGAGTTCCATGTGCGATCCAGAAGACACCATGAAGGTTCGACCGCCGGAACAGGGCAAGGTTCGACGGGTACGCGGCAATGCGCGCCGCACCCGCGCGCAGAAGGCGCCGCTGAAAGCGAAGCTAGAAGTCGCTGCTGTCGGACCGGCTCAGGTCCACCAGCCGCAACAGCGCCAGACGGTCCCGCAGGATGCGGTACACCTCATAGTCGAACTCGGGTCGGCCACTGTCGAGCAAGGCCCACAGCCCTTCGTCCTGATACGCCGTGCCCAGAAAGCGCCAATTGTCGACCACATGAATGGCATGCCCTTCCCGGATGCCGATGGCGCCGGCGTAGGGCCAGTCAGCCGTGACATCGGTCGCCCTGCGGCCGCGCCGGTTGTGGCGGGGGGCCAGCCGTTGCACCATCTCCAATTCATGCAGCAGCGCGCCGATCGCGCCGCCGGTTTCCTTCCATTCGATGTGCCGCGTCTGTTCGGCCATCCGCACGGCCTTGGCCGGCGCCCCCGCCACCTTGAAGTGCGCGAGCACCTTGCTGCGGATGTTGTCGGCCCGGCCGACGAACAGCGGTTCGCGCTGGTCGCCGTACAGCACGTATACGCCGTGGGCATCGGGCAGCACGTCGGGCAGCGCCGGGTCCAGATGATCCGGCAGGCTCACCCGGGCCGACAGCACGTCGGCAATACCCTGGATATGTTCGGCCGGAAAGTGGCCATGGATGGACTGCCAGAACTGCCACACCAGCTTGGCGTCGCCCAACGCGCGGTGGCGATCCTTTTCGGCGATCACCAGGCCATGGCGCTCGATCAATGAATCGAGGTTGTGACGCCGGTGCTCGGGGTACAGCCGCCGCGACAGCCGCACGGTGCACAACACGTCGGGCCGGAAGGGCACGCCGACGCGTTCGAACTCCGCACGAAGAAAGCCGTAGTCGAAGCGCGCGTTATGGGCGATGAACAGGCAGCCCTGCAGGCGTTCCGCGACCTCGGCGGCGACGGCCGCGAACGGCGGCGCCTCCCGCACCATCTCGTTCGAAATGCCGGTCAGCGACTGGATCATCGGCGGTATCGGCCGGCCAGGATTCACGAGCCGGTGCCATTCATTCACGCCGTTCTCGTCGACGCGCACGATGCCGATTTCGGTGATGCGGTCAAAGGCGGCCGTGGTGCCGGTGGTTTCAAGGTCGACGAAGGCTAAGGGGAGGGACATCGAGGAAGGCAGGGAGCGAAGGGAGGTGCGGCGGGGACTCAGTCTACCAAGTGGGGCCGGATCGGCGTCAGGCAAGGAGCACGGACGGCGCCCAGTCGGGTTATCCCTTGGCATGGAGCCGCCAACCTGTCTGGAAAGGCAGACATTGCCGCGAGGTCAATTCCGGATTCCTGCACACCTGCTTCGCGCCTCCGACATGCCACCTGCTGGCCGGCCGCGCAGGCCTTGGCCTTGGCGCCATTCTTCACGGATTCTCGCGCCATGGCATGCCGATTGCTTTGCCTTCCCGCAGTCTTTCGGGCGGGGCGACTCACGGCATCGTCTCCGCTGACCTGCGGTATCGCCGTATCCATAACACCAAATAGAAGTCCAGGAGATTGGGATGAGACAGCACCAACGTACGCAACGGCGCGGCTTCACGCGGGGTCAGACCCTGCTGGCCACGGGGATCGCCAGCCTGTTCCTTGCCGGTTGCGGCGGGAGCGATGATTCGGATACGCCCGCGCAATCCCTGCGCGTCAGCACCGTGTCTTCGATGCCCGAATATGTGAGCGGCGGCGACGCCTTGGTCGAGATCGCGCCACCTGCGGGCGCGACCGGCACGCCCGTCGTGACGCTGGATGGGCGCGACGTCTCGGCCGCCTTCAAGGCCACATCCACCGGTACGTACCTGGGCAAGGTCGAAGGCATGGCGGTGGGCGAACATACGCTGGCAGCCCGGATGGGCGAGGCCACCGGATCGTTGACGTTGACCAACTATCCCGTTACCGGCCCGATGATTTCAGGTCCGCATGAATCGCCTTATGTGTGCGCCACCGCCACGTTCGCCGGCATTCCCGTGGGCAGCACCGGCCTGGGCAATCCGCTGGACGCCAACTGCTCGGTGCCGACCCGCGTCACGTACGTGTATCGCAGCACCGCCGCGGGCCGTCCGGTCGTGGCCTGGGCGCCGCCGACCACCGGCATCCCGACCGCCAACCCGGTCTACCCGGCTGACATGGAATTCCTGGTGATGGATGGCACCAACAAGCGGGTGCCCTACCTGGTGCGCGTCGAGACCGGCACCATCAACCGCAGTATCTATCAGTCGATCATTCTGCACGATCCCCTGACCGAACCGGCACCTAGCCCCACGACCCGCCCGGCCAACTGGAACGGCAAGTTGATGTACCCGCTGGGTGGCGGCTGCCAGGGCGGCTGGTACATGCAGGGCAACAACGTGTCGCTGTCGATCAACGACACGTGGTTCAAGCGCGGGTATGCGGCAGTTACGTCCACGCTCAACACCTTCGGCACGAACTGCAATGACCTGCTGTCGTCCGAAACGGTGGCCATGACCAAGGAACGTTTTACCGAAGCCTACGGCAAGCCGACCTATACCATCGGCACCGGGGGATCGGGCGGCGCATACCAGAGCTACCAGACCTCCGATAATTATCCTGGCCTGTTCGACGGCATCATCGTGAACTCGGTGTTCCCCGATGTGACCACGGCCACGATCTTCAAGATCTTCGACTCCCGCCTGCTCAACAACTACTTCAACACCAGCGGGCGCACGTTCACGGTTGACCAGAAGAAGGCGATTTCGGGTTACCTGCAGGTCAACCAGATCTCGAACATGAGCGGCAGCGCGGCGCGTCTGGATCCGGTCGTGTCCTTCCCGGCGGGCTTCCCGAACGAGCTGAAGTACAACCCGACCACCAACCCCACCGGCACCCGCGCCACCGTGTATGACCACACGGTCAATGTGTACGGCAAGGATGCGCGGGGCTTCGCGCAGCGCCCGATCGACAACGTGGGTGTGCAGTACGGCCTGAAAGCCCTGCTGGCGGGCGCCATCACGGTGGATGACTTCCTGGACCTGAATGCCCGTATCGGCGGCCTGGACCCGGACATGAAGCCGCAGACCGCGCGCACGACGGGTGACCTGGGCGCGATCCGCCGGGCCTACCAGTCGGGCCGGATCTTGAACGGAGGCGGCGGCCTGGCCACCACGGCCATCATCGACCGCCGCGATTACTTCGACGACGCCGTCGGGGGCGACATCCACCAGAAGATCCATTCGTATTCGGTGCGGGAACGCCTGACCAAGGCCAACGGCAATTTCGACAATCATGTCATCGTCGGACCGGGCAACATTCAGGACGACACGCTGGGGCTGATGGACACGTGGCTGTCGGGCATGCTGGCCGACACGTCAGCCGCGGCCAAGCGTGAGAAGCTGATCAAGGCACGGCCTGCCGCGCTGGTGGACGCATGCTGGATCGGCACGACCAAGGTGATCGAGCCATCGACCGCCGCGGGCGCCGGACAGTGCAACACCGCCTATCCGGCCGGCACCACGCCGCGCCTGGTCGCTGGTGGACCCCTGGCCGATGACATCGTCAAGTGTCAGCTCAAGCCGGTCAATCTGGCCGACTACGCGCCGGTCACGTTCACCGATGCTCAGGCCGCGGCATTGCGCGCGACCTTTGCCGCGGGCGTGTGCGACTGGTCCAAGCCGGGGGTGGAACAGCAGGGACTGAAGTCGACCTGGGCCTCGTTCGGCCCGTCGAAGAAGAACCTGGTGTTCGACATCACCAACCCGACTGCAACGCCTTGAGCCTGCGTCGCAGGTAAGCCAACGGCATCGGCCGGTCCGGACGTCATGTCGGGCTGGCCGCGGTCCCGGCGCGGTGTCTCCATCATGATAAATTTCGCGGGAGGTTGAATGCCCATCCCTCCCGACATGCATGGAGACACCTTGCCCGGGGCCCCGCCGTCGATGTCCTTGCGCCGCCGCCTGATCACAGGCGGCCTGTCCGCCCTTCTGATCGCCACCGGTGTCGTGCTGGCCTATCTATGGGGCGAGCAGACCGGTGTGCGCGCGTTGCGCCAGACCATGGCGCACCGGCTGGATGTATACGCCGTGGGGCTGCACAGCGAACTGACCCGTTACGACTACTTGCCGGGCATCCTGTCCCTGAACAAGGATGTGATCGCGCTGCTGCAATCGCCCGATGACACCGTCATGCTGGATCGGGTCAACCGCTACCTGCATACCGTCAATCAAAAAGCCGGATCGTCCGACATCTATGTGATGAACATGGAAGGACTGACCCTGGCCGCCAGCAACTGGAACGCCGCGAACAGTTTCGTCGGCAAGAATTTTTCGTATCGCCCGTACTTCACTGACGCGGTCAAGGGCCTGCCGGGCCGCTTCTATGGCATTGGCACGGTCAGCCAGGCGCCGGGCTATTACTTTTCGTACGGCATCTATCGCGACAACCGGATGGTGGGGGTCGCCGCGCTCAAGGTCGACCTGGACAAGCTCGACGACGCCTGGCTGCGCGCCGATGAACGGGTCGTGGTCGTGGATGAAAACGGCATCGTGTTCCTGACGTCCGTGCCCGACTGGAAGTTCAAGGCGTTGGCGCCGCTGAGCGCCAGCACGCAGGCGCAACTGGCCGTGACCCGCCAATACCATCTAGCTGGCGAGCCGGGGCCGATCGGGTTGAATGAAGTCCGCGTACTGGCGGATGACGCAAGCGTGGTGCGGGTTGCGCAGCGTGGCGTGCAAGGGCACGCCGGCCTGCGGGATCCGGCGGGCGGGTCCGCTACCCGCCTGGGTCCGTCTGCATTCATCGACCCGCTGTATCTGGCGCAAAGCCGGGCGATCCCGGGCACGGGGTGGAAGCTGATCGTCCTGTCCGACATGGGGCCCATCCGATCCCGCGCGCGCATCAGCGCCATCAGTGTGGCCTTTGCGCTGGCGTTCCTGGGAATCAGCGCACTGTATGTCCGGCAACGCCGCCGCGCGATCGCGCAGAACGTGGCGGCCAAGGAAGCATTGCAGCGGGCGCATGACGAACTGGAGCGCAAGGTGGCGCTGCGCACCGGCGACCTGAGCAACGCCAACCTGCACCTGCAGACGGAAATCGCGGAACGCAAACGCGCCGAGGTCGTGCTGAAGGCGGCCATGGAAGAACTGGTGCAGGCCGGCAAGATGGCGGCGCTGGGCCAGATGTCCGCCGGCGTCACGCATGAACTGAACCAGCCGCTGGCCGCGCTGCGCACGCTGTCGGACAACGCAATCGTGCTGCTGCAGCGGGGCCAGACGATCGAGGTCGAAGCCAATCTGGAACTGATCAGCGACCTGATCACCCGCATGGGCAAGATCACCGGACAGCTCAAGAAGTTCGCGCGCAAGTCGCCAGCGGAACTGCGGCCGACGTCGGTCAGCACCGTGATCGCGGATGCCGTGTTCCTGATGGGCCAACGCTTCCGTGAAGCGCACACGGATCTGGACACGTCGGACGTGCCGTCCGACATGCATGCGTACTGCGATGCCAACCGGCTCGAACAGGTCTTCGTCAATCTGTTCGGCAACGCGCTCGATTCCATGGCGCAGTCCGAAACGCGAGTGGTGACGGTGTCGGCCCGGGAAGACGGGCCAGTGGTCCGGATCGCGGTGCGCGACCGCGGCGCGGGCATTGCGCCAGAACACTTGCCACGGCTGTTCGAACCGTTCTTCACCACCAAAGAGCAGGGCGCCGGCCTGGGGCTGGGCCTGGCGATTTCAGCCGGCATCGTCCGCGAATTCGGCGGCACCCTGAAAGCCCGCAATCATCCGGACGGTGGCGCCGAATTTGTCATACAGTTGCGATCTGCAACTATCGAGGAAAGCGCGGATGCATGACAACCTGACCGTCCTGTTCGTCGAAGACGATCCCGCGGTGCGACTGGGTGGCAAGCAGGCGCTGCAGCTGGCCGGCCTGACCGTGCAGGTGTTCGAGTCAGCCGAGCAGGTCGCGCGCCACCTCGTCCCGGGCATGCCTGCCGTGCTCGTCACCGATGTGAAGATGGCCGGCATGGATGGCATGGCCTTGCTGCGCCATGCCTTGCAGATCGACGCCAGCCTGCCCGTCATCCTGGTGACCGGGCACGGCGACATTTCCATGGCCGTGGAAGCCATGCGGCTGGGCGCCTACGACTTCATCGAAAAACCGTTTTCGTCCGAACACCTGACCGAGGTCGTGCATCGCGCGCTGGATAAACGCAGCCTGACGCTGGAAGTCCAGACCTTGCGCCAGCAACTGGCGAACCGGCAGGCCATCGAGTCCTTGATCCTGGGCCGATCGCCCGCGGTCGAGACCCTGCGCCGCACGATTCTTGACCTGGCCGATACCGATGCCGACGTGTTGATCGTGGGCGAGACGGGCACCGGCAAGGAACTGGTGGCCCGTTGCCTGCACGACTACAGCGCGCGCCGCGACCAGCACTTTGCCGCGCTGAACTGCGGCGGCATGCCCGAGTCGCTGTTCGAAAGCGAGGTGTTCGGCCACGAGGCAGGCGCATTCACGGGCGCGGCCAAGCGGCGCATCGGCAAGATCGAGTATGCGCAAGGCGGCACGCTGTTCCTGGATGAAATCGAAACTATGCCGATGGTGCTGCAGATCAAGCTGCTGCGGACCCTGCAGGAACGCAGCTTTGAACGGCTGGGTTCCAACGACCCGCTGCCCATGACAAGCCGGGTGGTGGCCGCCACCAAGGCAGACCTGCTGGCCCTGGCGGCGCGCGACGGCTTCCGCGCCGACCTGTACTACCGGCTGAGCGTGGCCGTGCTCGAACTGCCGCCGCTACGCGAACGCCGCGAAGACATTCCCCAACTGTTCGAACATTTCCTGATGCAGGGCGCACTGCGCTACGGCCGCGACGTGCCGACCGTGTCGAGCGCCCTGATGGGCGAGCTGATGTCGCAGACGTGGCCGGGCAACGTGCGCGAACTGCGCAATGCCGCCGACCGGTACGTGCTGGGCCTGCTCAAGGACAAGACACCGGTGGCCCCATTGGCGCCATCCCGGTCGCTGGAAGAACAGGTGTCCCTGTTCGAACGCCACCTGATCGAAGATGCGCTCAAGTCCTGTGCGGGCAGGGCGACTGCCGCCAGTGAAATGCTGGGCATGCCGCGCAAGACCCTCTACGATAAGATGCACCGGCTCGGCCTGAGCACCGACGCCTTCAAGGCCTGACTTGCAATTGGATGGCGATGACAGGAGTTATCGCCGTTTTCCCGGCCCATTGCTCTACTTTGTAAGTCCAGATCTGGTCTTTGCCGGCGGCTGCACTTTTGACAACGCGGGATTCATCGCGTTAGAATCATTCGAGTTGAAATGATTCGACGCCATAAGATTGGACTCAAACACGACTTGACCCAGATGGACCAGCCCACCGCATCCCACCCCGGCAGTTACGACCTGCGCATCCTGCGTGCCTTGCGCCGCATCACGCGCAACGTTGCCCTGCATTCCAGGCAGTTGGCGGCGTATAGCCACATCACCGCGCCCCAGTTGGTGTGCCTGTTGGCGGTGATCGAATCCGGTCCTGTCACCGCCACCGCGCTCAGCCGCCTTATCAGCGTCAGCCCCAGCACCGTTGTCGGGATTCTGGATCGCCTGGAAGACAAGCAGCTGATCCGCCGCGAACGCAGCCGGGAGGATCGCCGCACGGTGTTCATTACGGCCACCGATGCAGGGCGGACCTTGGCTGCCGACGCGCCGTCGCCTTTGCAGAAGACGCTGGCCGACGCCTTGAACGCCCTGCCCGAACTCGAGCAGGCCACGATCACGTTGTCACTGGAACGCATCGTCGACCTGATGGAGGCCCGGCAGGCGGACTCGTCCCCCTTGCTGGACATCCATGCATCGGAACAGTCACCGGAGTCCGGCCTGGCGGTGTGACCTTGGCCACATGAACCACGCCGGCAGCCTTGCGCCACCGGCGGCAAAGTAAAAGGAGGATCACGGTCTGAACGCGATAGACACGACCCCCGTCACAGCAGTACCGAATGGTGTGCCGGCCCCCGCAACAGGGTGCCGTATCAGGAAGCCCGAGTTGTCCGACGGCGCGGCCATCCAGCAGTTGATCCAGGATGCCCCGCCACTCGATGTGAATTCGACCTACGCTTACCTGCTTCTCTGCCTTCATTTCCGCGACACCTGTGCGGTTGCGGAACAGAACGGTCAACTGGCGGCTTTCATCTCCGCCTACGTGCCCCCCGACATCCCGATGTGCTCTTCGTCTGGCAGGTCGCCGTGCATCCTGCCGCGCGTGGCAAGCGCCTGGGCGCGGCCATGCTGACCGAGCTTCTGGCGCGCGATGCCGCAGCGCCGGTGCGGTATGTCGAAACGACTGTTTCTCCCGACAACGCCGCGTCGCGCCGCATGTTCGCGCGACTGGCCGACGCCCTGCACGCGCCGCTTGATGAGCAGGCGCTGTTTCCACCCACGTTGTTTGGGGGGCCGATCACGACGACGAACGACTGTTGCGGATCGGTCCGTTTTAAGCGAGGCCGGGTACGCCATGTACCTGTCCCGGCGCCATGCCGGGTATGCCGAACGTTGTTTTCACAAAGCAAGACAGAAGGAATAACCGATGGATCTCAATATTTTCGACCGCCTCGAATCCGAAGTGCGCGGCTATGTGCGCTCGTTTCCAGTGGTGTTCAGCAAGGCGAAGGGCTCATTGCTGTTCGACGAAGAAGGCAAGCAATACATCGATCTGTTCGCCGGTGCGGGCACCTTGAACTACGGCCACAACAACGACGTCTTGAAGCAGCCCCTGCTCGACTACGTTGCGTCCGATGGCGTGGTGCATGGCCTGGACATGGCCACCTCTGCCAAGAAAGCATTTCTCGAGACTTTCGAGCGCGTGATCCTGAAGCCGCGCAACATGCAGTATTCGATGCAATTCACCGGCCCGACCGGCACCAATGCCGTCGAAGCCGCGCTCAAGCTGGCGCGCAAGGTCAAGCAGCGCCAGAACATCGTGTCGTTCACGCACGGCTTCCACGGCGTCAGCGGCGGTTCGCTCGCCATGACGGCCAACTCGAAATACCGTGACGCGGCCGGCGTGAGCCTGGCCAACACGGCCTTCATTCCGTACGACGGCTACTTCGGTCCGGACGTGGACACCATGTCCTACTTCGAACGCATGCTCGAAGACCGCAGCAGCGGCCTGGACGCACCCGCCGCGGTCATCGTTGAAACCGTGCAGGGCGAAGGCGGCGTCAACGTCGCCACCCAGCGTTGGCTCAAAGAGCTGCAGCGCCTGTGCCGCCGCCACGACATGCTGCTGATCATCGACGACATCCAGGTCGGCTGCGGCCGCACCGGCACCTTCTTCAGCTTTGAAGCCGCGGGCATCGAGCCCGACCTGATCACGCTGTCCAAGTCATTGAGCGGCTTCGGTCTGCCCATGGCCATGGTGCTGATCAAGCCCGAGCTGGACGTCTGGAAACCCGGCGAACACAACGGCACGTTCCGAGGCAACAACCTGGCCTTCGTGACCGCGGCCAAGGCGCTGGAAACCTACTGGGCCGATGACCGCTTTACGCAGAGCATTGCCGGCAAGGCGACGCTGCTGCGCGACTTCCTGGAAAACATGGTGCACAGCCATCCGGAAGCGGGTCTGTCGGTGCGTGGCCGCGGCCTGATCCAGGGCCTGGTCAGCGACATTCCGGGCTTCAGCAACAAGGTAGCCGCGCAGGCGTTCAAACATGGCGTGGTCATCGAAACATCGGGCGCGAACGACGAAGTGCTGAAATTCCTGCCCGCGCTGACGATTGAAGAAGTGCAATTGCGCCAGGCGCTGGACGTGCTGGATCGAAGCGTGGCCGACGTCGTGGCCGCCCAGCCCGAGCAGAAGCAGGCCAACGCCCGCGTCATCAAATTTGGAGGGAAAGCACGATGATCGTCAGGAACATGAAGGATATCGTTGGCACCGACAACGAAGTGTCGACCGACACCTGGACCAGCCGCCGCGTGTTGCTCAAGCAGGACGGGATGGGGTTCTCGTTTCACGAGACCATCATCTTCCCGGGTACCGAAACCCACATTTGGTACAAGAACCACGTCGAAGCCGTGTTCTGCATCGAAGGTGATGGAGAAATCGAGACGGTGGCCGACGGCAGGAAATATGCGTTGGGACCGGGCGTGGTCTACGCGTTGAACGACAACGACGAGCATTACCTGCGTGGCGGCAAGGCGCCGCTGCGGGTGATCTGCGTGTTCAACCCGCCACTGACCGGCAAGGAAGTGCATGACGCCGACGGCGTCTACCCCTTGCCCGACGCCAAGGCCGCCTGAGCCTGCAAGCCGGCCTGATTCCCGGGCAGCCTTTCTTGCGACGAGGCTGCCTTCCTCCGATGTTTCATCACAGGAGACGATATTGATTACCCCAGCACGAGATAGATACGCGAGCCGTTCGGATCGCGGCGCGGCCATTGTCCAGCGCCACGACCCCGTGGTGTACGGCCGGCCCGACGACGCCCCGGCATCCGGGCTCGATACGACGCAACTGGCGGCGTACGAGCACGATGGTTTCATCATGCTCAAGCATTTCTTTTCCGCACAGGAAACCGCGGCGCTGCTGCACGAAGTGCAACGCCTGACCGTCGACCCCGCCATCCGCCGCCGCGAAGAAGCGATCACCGAACGCGGCAGTGACGCGGTGCGGTCCGTGTTCATGGTGCACAAGCTCAGCAAGGTACTGGCGCGCCTGTCGCAAGACATGCGGCTGGTGAACATCGCGCGGCAGATTCTTGGGTCCGACGTGTACATCCACCAGTCACGCGCGAACGTCAAGCCGGGTTTCAAGGGCAAGGAGTTCTATTGGCATTCGGATTTTGAGACGTGGCATGTGGAAGATGGCATGCCGGCAATGCGGGCCCTGAGTTGTTCGGTGCTGTTGAGTGACAACGATGCGGGCAACGGCCCCCTGATGGTGATGCCCGGGTCGCACAAGCAGTTCGTTTCGTGCGTGGGCGAGACGCCCGAGGAACATTACAAGGCGTCGCTGAAGAAGCAGGAGTACGGCGTGCCGGATACCTTGAGCCTGAAGCTGCTGGCGGACCAGGGCGGCGTGGAGACGTTGATGGGGCCAGCCGGGTCGGTGGTGTTTTTCGATTGCAATACGATGCATGGTTCGAATTCCAACATTTCGCCGTCGCCCCGGTCGAATGTGTTCATGGTCTACAACTCGGTGGACAACGCCTTGGGGTCTCCGAAGTTCGGATTGACGCCACGACCCGAGTTCATCGCGACGCGGGAGAGCTTTGCCGCGATCAAGCCGGTGGAGCCGGGGTATTTGCGGGCGGTCGGAAAGTAGGGGAGTGACCGAGCGCTGTCGTCAGGGCTTGGGTGGCGGTTGTCAGGTGTTGGTGATCGTTGTCTGAGTTTGAGCGGTTGCGGCGCGCGATCGTTGTTTGAGTTCTTGCGCGGCCGGGGCGGGGGCTCGGGTTGGAAGGCCGAGCTCGCTGGGTCCCGGCCTACGCCGGGCCTGGGCTTAGCAAAGCCTCCCAACCCGAGCCCCCGCCCCAGCCTTAGGTTCGTCTCCACGTTCGATGCGCTGTGCGGCATCTTGGCGCCAGCTTATTGGCACCTGCGTCTTTGCAACAGCATCTTTGCGCCAGCATATTGGCACCGCATCTTTGCAACAGCATCTTTGCGCCAGCATATTGGCACCGCATCTTTGCACAAGCATTTTGGCGCCAGCAGTTAGGTGACGCAGCCGCCCCCTACGAATGCCTTGACCTACGCGCAAGCAGGGACGGAGCGGACAGTCCCCTGGGGAGGTACTTGCTATGCAAGGCCCGGCGTAGGCCGGGACTTCGCGAGCTCGGCCTTCCCAGGGGACTGTCCGCTCCGTCCGGGCTCGACGCACAAGACCTTCCGCCCCACCCCATCCTTACTCCAAGCCAGCACCCCCGCGCAAGACAAACCCCCAAGCAACCCCCTCACCCCTCCAATAAGTTATAAACCCGGTCTAACACAGCAACTTTGGACCCCTCTTTATGCAACGCGTCATGCTTCGCGCCAAGATCCACCGTGTGGCGGTGACCCAGGCCGATCTGAACTACGAAGGTTCCTGCGGTATCGATGAAGACTTCCTCGACGCCGCCGACATGAAAGAATACGAACGCATCGAGCTCTACAACATCAACAACGGTGAGCGCTTCTCCACCTACGTCATCAAAGGCAAGCGTGGATCCGGCGAAATCTCCTTGAACGGCGCGGCGGCCCGGCGGGCTCAGATCGGTGACCTCATGATCATCTGCACCTACGGCCCGATGAACGAAGAAGAAGCCCACGCCCACAAGCCCAAAGTCATCCTCGTTGACGAAAACAACCGCATCAAGGAAATCATCGAGAAGAACTCGAACGGCTGATGGTTCCCAGGAGCCCGCGCCGCAAGCTACGCGCCTCGAACGCTTCGGGCCGGCGGGCTTCGGGGTCTGCGGGTCTTAGCGCTCGCACCAGCCACTCCGACCGCCAGCAACCCACCCCGACGCCCTGATCGCCCATGTTGCCCAACCTCCTTCTGTTCCTGGCGGCATCGCTGGCCGTCACGATCGCGCCGGGGCCTGACAACCTGCAGGTGCTGGCGCGGGCCCTGAGCCAGGGCAGGGCAGCGGGCGTGGCGGCGGCGTTGGGCTTTGCGTCCGGATGCGTCTTCCATACGACGCTGGCCGTGGTCGGCATTGCCGCCGTATTGCGCGCATCGCCCATGGCCTTCGACGCCATCAAGCTGGCGGGCGCCGCGTACCTGATGTGGCTGGGCGTGCAGGCGCTGCGCAGCCGCGGCGGCCTGTCGGTCGGGGCGTCGGGTGCGCCAGTCTCGCGGTGGCGGATCTATCGCCAGAGCGTGCTGGCGAACATGCTGAACCCCAAGGTCACGCTGTTCTTCCTCGTCTTCCTGCCGCAATTCGTCAATCCGTGGCTCGGACATCCGGATGGGCAGATGGCGATATTGGGCGCGGTGTTTGCCGTGCAGACCGCCGTGGTGTTCGGCGCCATCGCCTGGGGCGCGGGCTATGTGGGCGAATGGCTGCAGCGCCGGCCCGGCGCCGCCGTGTGGCTGGATCGCCTGGCCGGGGTGGTGTTCCTGCTGCTGGCGCTGCGGATCGTGTGGTCGTCGTGATGGAGGGTTGCTATTGACCGGCTACGGCTTACTCCTCACTCACGCTTGACGCACACTGGGTTGCCGCCTGCGAGCATCGGGCCCCCGCTCAGTCGGCCGCCAGCGCCCCGCCGCACCTGACTTGAACGTCGTTCCCACGCCAGCCGGGGCCAGCCCCGCGCGCGTCATTCGTCCGCATGCGCCTTGCCATACCAGGCAGTCAATGCCGACTCTACGGTCGGATGGGCCAGTGTCACCCGTAGTTCCTTGATCAATCGACCGTTCATCAACCGGCGCGATTCGTTCATGAACGACCACATGGCCGGGCTGACCGCGGCTTTGACCTCGTCGGCCGACTGCCGGGGTGGACGGGGCATGCCGGCGGCATCCGCCACCGCATCAAAATAATCCCCCATCGACAGTTCCTGGCCGTCCGCCGCGTGCACGACGCGTTGCGGCTTGCCGCGCCACAAGGCCGCGATCACGCAGCGGGCCAGGTCATGGATCTCGATGTGATTGGTATAGACGTCTTCCGAAGGATGGAGCCGCGGCAGCCCCTTCCGCAGCCGTTCCAGCGGCAGCCGGTCACGGCCGTAGATGCCGGGTATCCGCAGGATGCTGCTGCGCCAGGGCGCCACGTCGGCGCGCACGCCGCGCGCCAGCCGCGCCCTGTCCGGCCCGACTGCGCGCCACGTGGTTTCCGCGCTGACGCGGCGGCGGGCGCGGTCCGTCTGAGGACGGGTCGGGCGCGTTTCATCGATCCGTGCGCCGCCGACGTTGCCGTACACCCCCGACGTGCTGGCATAGACCAGACGGCGCGCAGGCGGCAAGGACGGGCCGTACTGGATTCCGGCCAGCGGCATAGACGGTGCGCGCCCGGTATGCCGGCCGCTTCCGAGCCGGCCCCCCAGCTGTTGCTGCGACGCCCATTGGCGGGGCGCCCCTGCCCAGCGCGCGCCGGTCCAGGCGGGTTTGGCTACAATCAGGGCGTGTCGCAGGTGGCGCTGTCCGCTGCAAGGCTGTGAAGACCGGGTCATGCCGGCCCGCAGCCTGGCCGCAGGCCGCCGCAGCACCGTAGCCAGTTTGGCCGACCGGGTGTCCTCGGGCCCCTGCGAGGGTGGCGGCGCCAGCATCAGGGTCCAGCCGGCCAATCCGCGCAGTCGTGCCAGGCTGCGGGGCTGATCCAGGTCCCCCACCAGCGGAACCACCCCGGCGCGGCGCAAGTCCCCGGCGCGTTCCGGATGCGAGGTCAGGGCGAATACCCGCAGGCGCCCGGCCAGTTGCGCCAGCACATGCATGCCGGTGTCGCCACAGCCGACGATCAGCAGGCGCGGCTTTCCAAGGCGGGTTGGACGTGGGGAAAAACGTGCGTTCCGGCTGAAGTCGGTCCGGGTTTCATAGAACTTCCATTTTTAGGATCCAGGTGATGAGTCATCAGGTCACCGTACTGCCAAGCGGCCATCAATTTGCAGTCGAAGCCGGCCAGACCGTGCTCGACGCGGCCCTTCAGGCAGGCGTCATGTTGCCCTACAGCTGTAAGAATGGCGCTTGCTCATCGTGCAAGGGCAAGATTACTGCAGGCGAAGTCGAACTCGGCCCGCACCAGTCCGCGTCACTGACGCCGGATGACATCGCGCGCGGCATGTCGCTGTTCTGTGTGGCCAAGCCGCAGACCGACCTGACCATCGAGATCCGCGAAGTCCAGGGCATCGGCGATATCCCGATCAAGAAGCTGCCGTGCCGCGTCCAGGGCATCGAAAAGGTGGCGCCCGACGTCGTGATCCTGAAGTTGCAACTGCCTGCGACCGAAAAGCTGCGCTTCAACGCCGGCCAGTACATCGAAGTGATCCTGAAAGATGGCCGCCGCCGCAGCTATTCGCTGGCCAGCGCGCCGCATGAAGAAGGCCCGCTTGAACTGCACGTGCGGCATCTGCCCGGCGGCGCGTTCACCGACCACGTGTTCGGCGCTGGCGCCACGCAAATGAAAGAGCGCGAAATCATGCGCTTCGAAGGCCCGTTCGGGTCCTTCTTCCTGCGGGAAGATTCCGACAAGCCCATCGTCATGGTCGCCAGCGGCACCGGCTTCGCGCCGATCCGCGCGATGGTCGAACATATCAAGGCCAAGGGCATCACGCGCCCGGTCACGCTGTACTGGGGCGGCCGCCGTCCGCACGACCTGTATGCGGACGCCATGGCCAAGGGCTGGGCGCAGGAACTGCCCAACTTTACCTATGTGCCGGTGGTGTCCAACGCACTGCCCGACGACAACTGGACCGGCCGCACGGGCTTCGTGCATCGCGCCGTCCTGGAAGACTTCAAGGACCTGTCGGGTTTCCAGGTCTACGCCTGCGGCGCGCCGATCGTGGTCGAGTCGGCCGGCCGCGATTTCGGCGCCGAAGCCGGGCTGCCGTTCGAAGAGTTTTATGCGGATTCGTTTACGTCTGAAGCAGACATTGCAGCCAACACGGTGTAAGGTTTCCTACCCGATCATGCGCGTCCGGTAGTCACGGTTGCGCGTGCCGACCCGGCGGTCGCCGGGTCATTTCGTTGTGTCATTCGCCCAGTCGGGCACCTAGGAGTTTTAGTCATGGAATTCGGCCAGTTCAACGTCAACGCCCTTATGGAGATCACGCAGCGTCCGGAAATCGTGTTCGTCCGAGGGCAGGGGTCGTGGCTCGAAGACCATGCGGGCAAGCGCTATCTCGACTTCATCCAGGGCTGGGCGGTCAACACCCTGGGCCACTGCCCGCCAGAAATCATCGCCGCGCTGGACAAGCAGGCGCGCACGCTGATCAACCCGTCGCCGGCCTTCTACAACCAGCCCATGGTGGAACTGGCCGACCGCCTGACCGGCGCGTCGTGTTTTGACCGCGTCTTCTTTGCCAACAGCGGCGCCGAAGCCAACGAAGGCGCGATCAAACTTGCGCGCAAGTGGGGGCAGGTCAACAAGAACGGCGCGTTCAAGATCATCACGTTCGACCACAGCTTCCACGGCCGCACATTGACCACCATGTCGGCATCGGGCAAGCCTGGCTGGAGCACCATCTTTGCGCCGCAGGTCGAAGGTTTCCCCAAGGCCGACCTGAACGACATCGCGTCGGTCGAAGCCCTGGTCGATGACCAGACGGTCGCCATCATGCTCGAACCCGTGCAGGGCGAAGGCGGCGTGATTCCCGCCACCCAGGAATTCATGCAGGCGCTGCGTCAGCTGGCCGACAAGCACAAGCTGCTGCTGATCGTCGACGAAGTCCAGACCGGCATGGGCCGCACCGGTTCGCTGTTCGCATACCAGCAGTTCGGCATCACGCCCGACATCATGACCCTGGCCAAGGGTATCGGCGGCGGCGCCCCGCTGGCGGCACTGCTGGCGCGCCAGGACGTGTGCGTGTTCAAGCACGGCGACCAGGGCGGCACCTACAACGGCAACCCGCTCATGACCGCCGTCGGCATCGCCGTGTTCGACGCTGTTACCGCGCCGGGCTTCCTGGAAGGCGTCAATGCCCGCGGCAAGCAGCTGTCCGATGGGTTGTTGCAGCTGTCCGAAAAGTACAGCATGAAGGGCGAACGCGGCATGGGCCTGCTCCGCGCCCTAAAGCTCGGCACCGACCACGGCCCCGCCATCGTCGACGCCGCGCGCGATCAGAACCCTGCGGGCCTGCTGCTCAACGCCCCACGTCCCAGCCTGCTCCGTTTCATGCCCGCGCTG
Source organism: Pigmentiphaga litoralis (assembly GCF_048632615.1). Classification (GTDB taxonomy): domain Bacteria; phylum Pseudomonadota; class Gammaproteobacteria; order Burkholderiales; family Burkholderiaceae_B; genus Pigmentiphaga; species Pigmentiphaga litoralis_B. Next base: position 1,522,599 of record NZ_CP184479.1, on the reverse strand, counting down.
AACGTCAGCGCCGAGGATATGGACAGCATGCTGAAGCAGCTGGACGTGCTGGTGGAGCGGATCTGCAAGTAAATTGCTGTCAGTGGAATGAGAAACGCGTCCTTCGGGGCGCGTTTTTTTGGGCGTGCATGACATGTCATTGCTGCAACGGGTCGCGATGCGCAGGTCTGCACGGGCGTGAAACCTGGACATTGGTGTCCTGGCGACCCCTCCTGGATGGGCCTGGCTACGCTATGTTGTCCGACTGTGCTCCCGACGAGCCTCGGCTTGAGGGTGTGTGTCAGGTGTGAAAGATATACCCGTAGCGGGTATATTGGAGGCAACATGCAGCGACGAGTGGTAAAGAGAAAACGCTTCGCGCGATGGCAGGCGTGCCAACGTCTTACGGATGTCGAGCTATGTCATGCGATTGGAGAGATGGAACGGGGCTTGGTCGATGCAAGGCTCGGCGGCGATCTGTACAAGAAGCGCGTGGCACGGCCACATAGCGGAAAACGCGATGGTTTCCGTGTGCTGATTTCGGCGCGAATGCCGCACCGGGCCGTATTCCTGGAAGGCTTCGCCAAAAGCGACGTTGGAAATATCAACAACGACGAACTGCTCGCGCTGAAGCATTTGGGCCAGGTGTTGCTGAACCTGATGCCAGCCGCTTTCGACGCTGCCATTGAGCAGGGGATTTTATTGGAGATCGAGTGTGACGAGCAGGATCATTGAGTCCGTCCGCGAGGACATGGATGCGTTGCTCCAGGCCGGCGCCATCAACAAGGTAACGATGCGCGAGTTCCAGACTCGCTTCCCTGCACCTGTCAGGGCCTTCAGCGCCGCTGACATCAAGGCCTTGCGCGAAAGCCTGAATGTCAGTCAACCCGTGTTTGCACACCATTTGCACACGACAGCGTCAACCGTCAAAAAATGGGAACAGGGAGAAAGCCGGCCAGCAGGCCCTGCACTCAAGCTCTTGAACATCATTGCCGACAAAGGCTTGCAGGCAATACTTTGAGCGCTTCTAGTCAGCCCTAGCCACCGGCTGGCTCAGCATCGCGGACGCGGGCGGGGCAGGGACCAGGACGAAGGCATCGCCCTCGGGTTTCGACACGTAGCCGCTGCCTGCCAGGATCGCATCCAGTGCAGCCTGGGGGGTGTGCTGGCCTTGCAACCCCGGGCTGGTCAGGCCGCTGAGCTTCGCGGCGTCGAACGACACGCGCACCCCGGCTTGCTGCGAAAAGGCCTGGAGTACCTGCGGCAGGGTGCCGGACGGAATGTTGTAGCTGCGGCTTTCGGCGGCGGCCACGCGGGCTGCCGGAGCGGGGGTCACGGTGTCGGCACGGGTGTCCGCATGTGCGGACACGGTCCAGGCGGCGCAGGCCAGCACCACCGACAGGGTCAGCACGCCGATCCTGTGGTCATGGCGTGGCTGGCGAATGGCAGATGAATTCATCGAGATAGGCATAACGGTCTCCCGGCAACGAATGCCCCGTAACGATCGGGGTCTATGCCGAGAGAAGTAGCACGGACCCGCTGGCGGCCGGGCCTGGAATTGCCATCTGTTACCCGGGCAAACGCGACGTTGCGATGGCTTAGCCGGCCGCACCCTGGCCGGCCGCATCCTCGGCCCACTCAGGGGGCAACCGGCATCCCGTCCACGTCCTCGCCCAGATACGCCGCGCGAACCTTCGGGTCGTCCAGCATGCCCCTGGCGTCGCCTGCCATGGTGATCACGCCCGATTCCATCACATAGCCCCGATCCGCGGCCATGAGCGCCAGCCGGGCGTTCTGCTCGACCAGCAGCATCGTGACGCCTTCGGCGGCGATCTCGCGGATCACTTCAAAGATCTTGTCGACCATGATGGGCGCAAGGCCCATCGACGGTTCGTCGAGCAGCAGCAGCTTCGGCTGGCTCATCATGGCCCGCGCCATGGCCAGCATTTGCTGTTCGCCGCCAGACATGGTCCCGGCCAGTTGCGCTGCGCGCTCTTTCAGGCGGGGAAACAGCGTGAACATACGTTCGATGTCGCGCGCGATCTGCGCGGTATCGTTGCGCAGGTACGCCCCCATCTGCAGGTTCTCGGTGATCGTCATGCGTGCAAACACGCCGCGGCCTTCAGGAATCATGACCAGGCCGTCAGCGACGCGTTGGTCGGTGCGGCGCCCTTTCAACGATGAACCGAAGTAGGCGATCTCGCCTTTCAGCGGCGTCAGTGAGCCCGCGATCGCATTGAGTGTCGTCGTCTTGCCGGCGCCGTTCGCGCCGATCAAGGTGACCAGTTCGCCTTTGCGGATCTGCAGATCAATGCCCTTGACTGCCTGGATGCCGCCGTAGGCGACTTGCAGGCCGGAAATGTCGAGCACGACGTCGGTCGCAATCCCCGGGGGCCGGGGCCAAGTTGAGGCCAGATCGGTCATGGCGTCCCCTGTTGGCCGGTGCCCAGATACGCGGTAATGACGGCCGGGTTGCTTTGCACCTGGGCGGGCGTACCTTCGGCGATACGCTTCCCATAATCCAGCACGGTCACGCGGTTGCACAGTCCCATCACCAGTTTCACGTCATGTTCGATCAGAAGAATCGTGCGCCCATCGCTGCGGATGTGGTCCAGCAGGTCGCGCAGGCCGACCTTCTCGGTGGCGTTCATGCCGGCAGCGGGTTCGTCCAGCGCCAGCAGCTTGGGATCGGTGGCCAGCGCCCGTGCAATTTCCAGCCGGCGTTGGTCGCCATAGGACAGGGTGCGGGCGCGAAAGTCGGCGTAGTGCGCGATCTTGACGTAGTCCAGCAGTTCCATGGCCCGTTCGCGGATGGCCGCTTCTTCGCGCCGCACGCCGGTGGTACGCAGCATGGCGCCCCACAGGCCGGCGCGGGTCCGGACGTGGCGCCCGACCATGACGTTCTCCAGCGCGGTCATGTCGCCGAACAGGCGGATGTTCTGGAAGGTTCGTGCAATGCCCGCCTGGGCGACTTCATGGACGGCGGACGGTGTGTACGGCTGGCCGCCCAGCTCGAAGCTGCCGGTATCCGCCTGGTACAGGCCGGTGATGACATTGAAGAAGGTGGTCTTGCCCGCGCCGTTCGGTCCGATCAGGCCGTAGATCTGGCCCTGCTGGATTTCCATGCCGACGTCCGACAGGGCCTGCAGGCCGCCGAACCGCTTGTTGATGTGGGCGACTTTGAGCAAAGGCGTGCTCATAGGCTGTTCACCGTATCGTTGGCTTGCGCCGCCTTGGGCACCGCGCGCCCGACACCATGCAAGGGCGCGGGCCACAGCCCCTTGGGCCGGAACAGCATGACCAGCACCATGGCCAGACCAAAGATCAGCGTCCGGCCGACTTCGGCATCCAGGATCGCGCCGCCCGGGCCAAGGATCGCTTCCTGCACCGGCACGATGAAGTGCCGCAGGAACTCGGGCAGGCCGGCAAGCAACAAGGCCCCCAGGATCACGCCAGGCACATGGCCCATGCCGCCCAGGACCACCATGGCCAGCACCACGATCGATTCCATCAACGTAAACGACTCCGGACTGACGAAGCCCTGGAAGGCCGCGAACAGGGCGCCCGCGACGCCGCCGAACGACGCGCCCATCGCAAAGGCCAGCAACTTGAGGTTGCGGGTGTTGATGCCCATGGCCTTGGCCGCGACTTCATCTTCGCGGATGGCGACCCAGGCGCGGCCAATGCGCGAGTTCTGCAAGCGCAGGCAAATCACCAGGATGACCAGCGCCAGCGCCACGAACAGGTAGTAGTACGCGGTCAGGCCCGACACGGAAAAACCGAAGATCTCGACCATGCCCCGGCTGCCGCGTTGACCCGCCAGCGACGTGCCGAACAGGCTGACCGGGTCGATGCGCGAAATGCCCTGCGGACCGTTGGTGATATTGAGCGGGGCATTCAGGTTGTTCATGAAGATCCGGACGATCTCGCCAAACCCCAGCGTGACGATCGCCAGGTAGTCGCCGCGCAGCTTCAGCGTCGGCGCGCCCAGCAGCACGCCGAACAGGGCGGCCACGGCGGCGCACAGGGGCAGTACCAGCCACACCGACAGGTGCAGGCCATCGGGAAACATCTGCGCGATCCATTCGAAATTCTGGACCAGATGGGGCGACGCCAGCAGCGCGTACAGATACGCGCCTACGGCATAGAAGGCGATGTAGCCCAGATCGAGCAGGCCGGCAAAACCCACCACGATGTTGAGGCCCAGCGCCAGGATCACGTACAGCAGCGCCATGTCCAGAATGCGGACCCAGCTGTTGCCGAACGATCCCATGATCCACGGCAGGGCAATGACCAGCACGCCAAATGCGCCCAGCCACAGGTGTCGTTTGCGATCGTCGGTCATGCGCGGTCCGCCACCCGTTCACCCATCAGGCCCGACGGCCGGATGGTCAGCACCAGAATCAGCACGATGAAGGCAAAAATGTCCTGGTAGTGGCTGCCCAGGAAACCCCCGTCAGGTCGCCGATGTAGCCGGCGCCCAGCGATTCCACCAGTCCCAGCAAGAGGCCGCCCAGCATCGCCCCGTACAGGTTGCCGATGCCGCCCAGCACCGCGGCCGTGAACGCCTTCAGCCCGGGCAGGAAGCCCATGTAGAAGTGCGTGACGGCATAGTTGGCCGCCAGCATGACGCCAGCGAGGGCGGCAAGCGCGGCGCCCAGCGCGAAGGTCATGACGATGATGTGGTTGGCGTTGACCCCCATCAGCGCGGCCACTTTCGGGTTCTCGGCGGTGGCGCGCATGGCTCGGCCCAGCCGGGTGCGCTCGACCAGCAGGGTCAGCCCCAGCATGGCCAGCGCCGCGATGACCAGGATGCCGATCTGGGTGGGCGTGACCAGCGCGCCGCCCACGTTGATCGACTCGCTCGGCAACAGATTGGGAAACTGGTGGTATTCGCGGCCGAACACGATCATGGCCATGGTCTGCAACATGATCGAGATGCCGATCGCGGTGATCAGCGGCGCGAGCCGCGGCGCGTTGCGCAAGGGCCGGTAGGCAATCCGCTCGATCAGGACATTGACGATGATGCAGGTCGGTATGGCGGCGGCCAGTCCGGCCAGCAAGACCAGCGGGCCGGGCAGGTCAGGAAACGTCGTCATGACCCACCGGACCGTGACCATGGCCGTCATGGCGCCCACCATCAGCACGTCGCCATGGGCGAAGTTGATGAGTTGCAGGATGCCGTAGACCATCGTGTAGCCCAGTGCGACCAGCGCGTAGACGCTGCCCAGGACCAGGCCGTTCAAGATTTGCTGAAGTAGGGTTTCCAAGCGGGTTCCTTGCGTTGGCGTCAGCATAACCGCTGGCACGCGGCGTGACGAGTCGCGGACGGGTCTAGAATGTCGGCGCAAGGCGGCCGCCCCAGGGAGTCCACATTCAGCGGTCCGCACCAGGAGTCAGGATGAAAGTTGTCGTACTTGGCAGTGGCATTATCGGCACTGCCAGCGCATGGTGGCTGAACCGGGCAGGGCACGACGTGACCGTCGTCGACCGGCAGTTCGGCCCGGCGCAAGAGACCAGCTTCGGCAATGGAGGCCAGATTTCGGTCTCGTACGCCGAACCCTGGGCCAATCCCGATGCCCCCTTGAAGATCTTGAAGTGGCTGACCCAGCCCGACGCGCCACTGCTGTTCCGGCCTCGCGCCGACCTTCATCAATGGCTGTGGGCCTTCGCCTTTCTACGCGAATGCCTGCCCGGCCGCCTGCCCGGGAATATCCGCGCCCTGGTCAGCCTGGCCCAGTACAGCCGCGACACGCTGCAGGGCATGCGGCGCGAACTGGGCATCCACTACGACCATCTGGAACGGGGCATCCTGAATTTCTACCGCGACGAAGCGCAGTTCGAGGCGTCCCAGAAGGCGGCCGACATGATGCGCGACGTGGGCGTCGACCGGCGGGTGCTGTCGACCGACGAGGTGCTGGCCATCGAACCGGCGTTGGCCGCGCACCGGCAGGCGATCGTTGGCGGCGACTATACGGCCGCGGATGAAAGCGGGGATGTCCATCTGTTCACCCAGCACCTGGCCGACAAGGCCAAGCTGGCCGGGGTGCGTTTTCGCTTCCTGACCCAGGCCACACGGCTGATTGCGGAAGGGGGCGGGTTGTGGCAGTGGAAACCATAGACTCATCCGGCGCTTACGGTAAACTCGACGCCGACGTTTTTGTCGTGGCAGTAGGCAGTTACTCTCCAGAGCTGGTGCGCCCGCTGGGCGTGCCTTGCCAGGTGTATCCCGCCAAGGGCTATTCGGCGACCTTTCCGGTCACCGACCCCCTCCGGGCGCCTGAAGTGAGCCTGACCGACAGTGCGCACAAAGTCGTGATTTCCCGTCTGGGCGACCGGTTGCGGGTCGCGGGCACGGCAGAACTCAACGGCTATTCCCGGGCGTTGAATCCGACGCGCTGCGAAGCCTTGACCCGGCTGACCCGCGAGCTGTTTCCCGACGCGGTCGATTTCGACAAGGTGTCGTACTGGTCGGGCCTGCGGCCGCTCACGCCGTCGAACGTTCCGCTGATCGGGCGAACCAAATTGCCGAATCTCTATCTGAATACGGGCCATGGCACCCTTGGGTGGACCATGGGATGCGGTTCGGGCAGGGCGATTGCCGATCTGATCTCCGGGCGCCGTCCCGAGGTCGATTTCCCTTTTCTATAACTCCATATCCCCATTCGGAGACGGATCAATGCAGCAACCGAATTCGTGGCGTTCCGCGGGCGTTTCCGCCCTGGCGGCCGCCATATTCATGATGGGCGGCCTGTCGGCTGTCCAGGCGCAGACCAAGCCGGCAGCCAAGCCGTCGGCCAAGGCTGCCGCCAAGCCGGCCGCGAAGGCGGCGCCCGCCAAGGCCGCGGCCCCCGCCAAGTCGACGGGCAAGGGCAAGGCTGCCGCGGCAGCCGGTGGCGCCGCTGCGGCAGCCGCCGCGGGCTCCGCGCTGGCGGCCGACGGTTCCAAGCCCGCCAGCGGCGGGCCGATCGAACTGGAAGTCTGGCACGCGCTCAATAAAGAGCAGTCCCAGGAATTCAACGCGCTGGTGGACCGCTTCAACGCGCAGAACATCGGCTTCACCGTGAAGGTCCGTACCGAACCGACCCAGGAAAAGCTGATCCAGGACGGTATCGCGTCGATCCGCGCCAAGCGCCAGCCGCACCTGATCCAGATCAGCGACAACCATTCGCCCGAACTGATCGCCCAGCAAGGCGCCGTGCTGCCGATGTTCGAACTGCTGAACAAGTATCCGATCAAGGATCTGCGCTGGTTCCTGCCGCAGACCACCGGCACCATGCGCGATTCCAAGAACCGCCTGCTGGCCCTGCCGTTCATGGCCGAAGCGCCGGTCTATATGTACAACCGCGACCTGTACAAGCAAGCCGGTCTGGACCCCGACGCGCCGCCGAAGACATGGCGTGACATGCAGAAGCACCTGATCGCGTTGTCGGGTGCGGGCGTCAGCTGCCCGTACGCGACCAGTTCGCAGACGTGGATCCATCTCGAGAACCTGTCGGCCTTGCACAACACGCCCTATGCGTCGAAGAACAATGGGCTGGACGGCTCGAACGGCGCGGTCCTGCTGGCGAACGACCTGCTGCACGTGCGCCATCTGGCGCTGATGATGAGCTGGGTGCGCAGCAAGTTGTTCCCGGTGCGTAGCGAGGGCGACCAGGCCGATGCGCAATTTGCGTCCGGCGAATGCGCCATCCTGACCACGGGAACCGGCGCGCTGGCCAAGGTGCAGGCCGATGCGAAGTTCTCGTATGGCGTCGCGCCGTTGCCTTATTACGAAGAAGAAGCCACCAAGCCGAGCAACCCCTTCGTGGGCGGTTCGTCGCTGTGGGCGTTGGCTGGCCATTCGGCCGCCGAACAAAAGGCCGTGGCGCAGTTCATCGCCTACCTGGCCTCGCCCGTGGTGGCGGCGGACTGGAGCCAGAAGACCGGCTTCCTTCCGCTGACCGAAGCGGCGTACCGCGCGTCCGGCGTCTCGTACTACAAGAGCATTCCGGGCGCCGAAAGCGTCGTGCGTGAAATGGCGGCCGTGCCGGCGCAATACACGCGCGGCTTCCGCCTGAACAACTATTACGCCGTCAGCCGCGTGCTCGACGAGGAACTGGACGATGTCTGGAGCGGCAAGAAGCCGCCGAAACAAGGTCTGGATGATGGCGTGTCGCGCGCTTCGCTGCTGATGAATCCGCCCGGACCGGCCACGGCCGCGGCGACCAAGAAGCCGGCGGCACGCAGCAGCAAGTAAGCATGATGGCGCGATGACAGTGACCGCACCCGTGCATGGACCGGCCCCCGGGGCTGGCACTATCCGCGGGTCGTGGCCCATCGCGGCGGCGGTATCCTGGCTCCCGAGAACACCTTGGTGGGCATGGATGCCGCCGTTTTTCATGGGCACGTCGCAGTCGAGTTCGACGTGATGCTGGCCGGTGACGGCGTGCCGGTGTTGATGCATGACGATGTGCTGGGCCGCACGGTGGCGGGAGCGGGTCCGGTTGCGGACCTGCCTTCCGACGTGTTGACGACCTTCGACGCGGGGAGCTGGCTGGCCCCGCGTTTTTCGTTGGCGCGCGTCCCGCGTTATGTCGACGTCGTGGCGTGGTTGCGTCAGCAAGGCGTGTGGATGAATGTCGAGATCAAGCCCTCACCGGGAGCCGACGTCGCGACCGGCACGGTGGTCGGGCGCATGACGCAAGAGGTGTTTGCGGGCGTTGACGACCTTGCCTTGAAACCGCTGCTGTCGTCGTTCTCGGTCGATGCCTTGCTGGCGGCGCGGTGCGCGGCGCCGGACATTCCGCGTGCCCTGCTGTTGTCTGCGCCGCCGGCGGATTGGCAGGCGCGTTTGGACGCGGTGGGCGCGATCGCCTTGCACTGCAATCATCGGAATTTGACGCCCGGCCTGGCGGCGCAGGTCAAGGCAGCGGGGTACGGGCTGTTCTGCTACACGGTCAACGAGCCGGATCGGGCCCGCGAACTGTTGTTGTGGGGCGTCGATGCGTTCTGCACGGATCGCATCGATCTGATCGGGCCTGACTTCACATAAGGCTAGGCCAGTTGGACCCCGGACATGACGGGATGCCCAGTTCGCCTTTGTCCGGCGCTTGACCTGCCAGTCAGATTTCCACCACCAACGCCGCATCGAATGCGGCGTTTTCATTGGGGTAGCCGCCGGGGTTGGCGACGACCCGGCCCCTTCCGACGCGGTAGTCGAAGCAGGTGTGCGTATGGCCGTGGATCCATAGATCCGCCTGCTCGACCATCGCGTCCAGGTTCGATGAAAACGCCGGTGACAGGGTGTCGCCCTTGAACTGCTCGGGTACCGACCGGGCGCTGGGCGCATGGTGTGTGACGACCACGGTCTTGCCTTCAAAGGGCGTATCCAGTTGCATCTGCAACCAGTTGCGGGACTGCCGATGACGCGCCACGCTCATTAAAGGCGTGTAGTCGCCGTCGTCAGTTTCGATGATACGAAAGTCGGGCATGACCTGGCTTGCCATGTTGGCCGCCGCGACGGAGCCCTGCGGTCCGTACAGGTCGAAGTCCGTCCACAACGTCGTACCCAGAAAGCGCACGCCATCGATGATCACCGCGTCTTTTTCCAGGAAGTGGATGCCCAGGCGCCGCGCGTCCATGCGCAGTTGCGCTTCCAGTTTTTGCAGGTGGGCGTGGTAGTACTCGTGGTTGCCCGCGACGTAGATGATGGGCGTATTCGGAAAGCGCCGCGCCGCCCATGCCAGGCCGTTACGTTGCGTGTGGATGTCGCCGGCCAGGACGACGACATCGGCGTCCGCCGCGGGAATCGGGCGTTCGCCGCCGAAAGTTTCATGGTGCAGATCGGACAGGATAAGAAGTCGCATGCGCGCAAATTCCAGTGCTGGGGACCTAGGACAAAACGCGTCCCAAGGTACGTAATTGACCCGCTTCCGGGTGGTTGCGGCGGTCGGGCACGATGGCTCCATGCTATCGCATTGCCCTTGCGATGGCGCTGTCATCGCAAGGAATGTCCATGGTCATGCGCTTCATTGTTGCCAGTCTGTTAATCCCGTTGTTACCCGCGTCGCCAGTGCTCGCGCAAGCCACCGCGCCGGGCCTGTACGACTTTGCGTACCGCGTGTCCGGAGACCGCCGTGTCGCGCCCGTGCAGGTGTTCGATGACGGGCAATCCACCTTTGTACAGTTCAAGGCAGGCCAGACGGTGCCCGCGATTTTCCGCGTGGGGGACGACGGCGAACAGCTCGTGCCAAGCACGCTGCGCGGTGGGTATGTCGTGCTCGCGGGCACGGCCCATGAATGGATCATGCGTATCGGCAGCGTGGTCTCGGCCGCGCAGTACGAGGGGGACGCAAGGGATGGCCGGGGCACAACGGTTGCGCGCGGCAATGCGCTCGTCGTTGCCGACGACACGGCGTGGTCATCTTCTTCGGCGGACTCGCCAGGTGGCTCGCCGGGCCTGATCAGCCAAGGACGTGGCGCGGCGCCGCTACCGGCGGGCACAGGCCCGGGCGGCAGAAGCGGTTCGTCCGATGCGCGGGGCGTCCGGACGGCGGCGGCGGGCGGGCAGGCGATGCCGACGCGGCCCGCAGCCGTCGCCGCCTACGCCGCACACACCGCCTACGCCACTCCGGCGCCAGTGCGCTCGTCCGTGGCCTTCGATGCGTCGAGCGCCGATCCCACCATGCGTGCCGTGTTGAGCCGATGGGCCAAGCTGGCGGGCTGGTCGTTCGATCCGCAGCACTGGACCGTCGATGTCGATATCCCTCTGGCCGGAACGGCCTCGTTCGGTGCCGACTTCAAAAGCGCCGTCCGCGAGTTGCTCGCCGCCACGGAACTGTCGACCCGGCCGTTGCAGCCCTGCTTCTATTCGAATCAGGTCCTGCGCGTCGTGCCTCTGGCCGAAGCCTGCAACCGCGCCGCAACCGTGGCGAGCAAGCGATGAACACGGTGTCTTTCCGTCTGCTGCCCCTCGTGGCGGCCACCGTGCTATCCGGCTGCGCGCACGTGCGGCTTGGGCAGCAGGTCGACACGCAAGCCGCAAGCGCCGCGGCCGATGCGGCGGCGCTGCGCGCGGGCTTCGACGCCAAGCTGGCCGCCGCGAGTGCCCGCCGGGCGCAGCAGGAAGTCGATCGTCCCTGGCTGGCGGGCGCGCCCCAGCCGGTGGCGCGCGAGGTCTCGTTGCCGGCGGCATTGCGGGGCGACGTGCAGACCGCATTGATGTTCCCGGGCGGCCGGGTCGATCTGGTCACGCTGGGCGAACAAGTGTTTCTTGCCACCGGCATACAGGTCAGGATTTCACCCGAAGCCTTGTTGCCGGCCGACGGGTTTTCGCCGCGGCTGGCCACTGCGGCCGGGGGCGCGGCGGCGCCGTCCGCTGCGTCTGCATCCCCGCAGGTCATGTCGTCAACGGTTGCCGTGCCGATCGGCGCACATCCCTTGCCGCGGTTGCTGGACCTGGCGGCGCATCGCCTGGGCGTCTACTGGAAATACGAAGATTCGGTGATCCGCTTCTACCGCACCGAAACGCGGGTGTTCGACGTGCGCGCGCTGACGCTCAAGTCGTCGGCCTCGGCCAGCCTGGGTCGCAGCGGCAAGACGTCCGGCGGCGCTTTCGAAAGTTCGTCGGGCACACGGATCGAAAGCGAAGGCGGTTCGCCCATCGACGCCGTTAAGGCCAAGCTCGAACCGTTTCTGACCCGCGCAGGCGTCGTCGTGGCAAACAACGATGCATCGGGGCTGGTCGTCGTAACCGATACCCGGGATGCCCTCGATCGTGTCGCCACCTATCTGGATCGCGAGAACAAGGCGCTGACGCGGCGCGTGCGGCTGGTGTTCGAAGAGGTCGATGTCGTCTCCAACAACAGCAATGAGCAAGGCATCGACTGGAACGTGCTGTACGCGCGCACCGAAGCGGCCTTGCGGCTGTCGCCCCTGACGTCGCTGGTATCCAGCGTGGCCGGAGCCGGTTCGTCGATGGCCTCGGGGCGTCGTGAATGGGAAGGGACCGCACTGGTCATCAAAGCCATCAGCGAGGTCGGCACCATCGTGCGGCGCACGTCGGTGCCGCTGCAGACGTTGAACCGCCGGCCCGTCACGCATGCGGTGCGCACCACCTTCAGCTACATCGATCAGGTGCAGGTCACCACCGTCGCCTCGTCGGCCGGGACGTCAACGGCGCCCTCGGTCACGCAAAAGGAAGAGACGGTCGGTTCCTTCCTGACGCTGATCCCCGATGCTCAGGACGATGGGCAGATCCTGCTGTCGATCGCCTATGACAACACCGTCGCGCAGCCGCTCAAGACGCTGACCTTCGGCTCGTCAAGCAACCAGGTCCAGCTGCAGCAAAAGACCATCGAAGGCATGGGCACGGTCCAGCAGGTCGAACTGCGGCCCGGGCAGCCCGTGGTCATTTCCGGCTTTGACCGCAGCCATGCGCAATACGACCGCCGGCGGGTGGATGAAGACGCGTCGATTCTGTTTGGCGGATCGGGCAAGGCGACGAAACAGCGCGCAACGACGGTAGTCATCGTCACCGCGCAGGTCGAGGAGGGCTTCTGATGTCCAGCGACTATGCCGTCGTCGCGCTGCCAGGTCGTAGCGCCGAACTGGTGCTCGGCTTGCGCTGGCACACCATCCTGGGCAGCGAATTGACGGTGCGCGCAAAAAGAAGGCCCGCGAGCACCGCGCCACGCATTACGCGCATGGCGGCGAGCGTGCCGAGGCGGTGGGCGTCCTGCGCTTTCCGCGCGGAGACCGGCCCGCACGCGGCACGACGCGGTATTGCGCGGCGCTGGCCTTTGCGCAGGGGCATGCACGCGGGCTGCATGCCTGCTGCGTCGATCTGCCCGATGGCCGCGCATGGCTGGTGGCTGCCCACCAAGGCAAGGTGCTGACGCAGACGGACCGCGTGTATGCCACGCCTGCCGATGCGCATGTGGCGTTGCAGGCATTGATGGACCGGCATGGGGCCGCATTGACCCTTCATGGCCAGGTACCGGCGTCGCCGGCCGAACCGTTCGACCTGACGCAACTGGGCGCGCAACTGTCGCCTGCCAACAGCCTGCGGTCAGTGGGCCGGGTCATTCCCACGCCCATGATCGTGGCGCTGGCGGCCTGCATGCTGACAGTTGGCGGACGGGCCGGGTGGGACCTGATCCGGTCCTGGCGCTCGGCGGCGCAGCCAGGTCCTTCCGCCTTGTCGGGTGTTTCGCCCGAAGTGGCCTGGCGCGAGGCCTTTGCGCGTCTGGCTTCCCAGACGCGCGTGCACACCGACGAAGGCGTGTCAGCCGTGCTGGCGGCCATCGTGGCCTTGCCGATGGATCTCGGCGGATGGCAGTTGCGCGGCGCGCAATGTCAGCCGCACACCGCCGTTGGCTGGCAGTGCGGGGCGCATTACCAGCGGCAACGCCGTAGCGCGACCAATGCCACGTTCCTGGCGGCCCGGCCGCAAGGGTGGACCGAAAGCTGGCATCCGCTCGATGGCGTTACCGCATCGTTCGCGCTGGCGGACGGCGCCGAGCCGCTCGCCATCGACCGCTTGCAGCCCCTTTCCACCCACGACGCCAACACCTTCAGCCAGCTGCAAAGTGTGCTGCCCGCTTTCGCCTCCATTGCGATCGGGGAACCCACAGCGTTGCGCATCGAGCCGCCTGTCGACGGCTTTGGTGTGCCCATGCCTGCGCTGCCCGGCATGCCCTCGGTCCACGAACGGTCGCTGTCGCTCGATGGGCCGCTGCGATCGCTCGCCCTGGTGCCGGCATCGCTGTCAGGACAGGTGGCTTGGCGCCTTCTGGATGCCCGTCTGCACGAGACCGCCGAACCCGCACTCAACCGCAGCCGCTGGATGGCCAGCCTGCAAGGAACTTTGTATGCACTTCGTTGATGTCGATGTTGTTGAAGGTTTTTGCCCGGGTCATGCCAATGCGCCGGTGGCGAGGATCCGCCGGCCGGATGGGGCATTGTGCTGCGCGCACCGGAAGGGGGCTCTGCAAGGGAGGCTCCCGACGGGCGTTCTGCGATGCAGGCACCTGGCGCTTACTGGTCTGCTGCTTCTGCTCGCTGGCGCGTCGCTGCCGGCAAGCAGTCCGCGGGCGCAAACCGAGCTGAACCTGGTTCGGGACATGTTGCGCCTGGATGCCGAACGCGCGCTTGAAGCGGAGCGCGCAAAGTCGGGCCGGCCTGCGGCCAATGTGATGACGCCGCCGGTCAAGCGGCCCGACCGGATAACGGTTGCAGCCATCTATGGACTGGCCGGTGCGCTGCAAGCCGATGTGCTGGTGAACGGAGAACGGCTGCACTTTCGCCAGGGCCAGGCGCAGGCACGCAACGCCGCTTCGGGCACGGGATCGGGCTCGTTCCAGTTGGCGAAGATCGATGACCTGTGCGTGCATTTGACGCGGTCCGGAGAGCGAACGCCACGGGTGGCGTGTTATGCGGCGGGGATGGCGCCGGCGGCGGGCTTTCCAGGCTCGCCCGGAACGTCCATGACTTTCCCTCTCGGCACGCAGATGCTTCCGCCGCATGGCGCGGCGCCCGGCGTGCCATCCATCCCGAAGTGATTTCCCCTGGATTGAGTTTTCCTTTTTTCCACGATTTTGCAGAGAACGCCATGAACCTGTTTGGCCGGAAACCCCGTTACGCCGCCCTGTCGCTCGGGACGTCGCCGATCCAGTTGGCAGAGCCCACATCCGACGTGCTGGCGCCTTCGGCGACGACCACGACAACGGCACCGCCCGCGCCCCCGATACGGATCGACAGCCGTGACGCACTGGCGCGTCTGTCGCCGGCGTTCCGCCGCGCCCTACGCGCCGAGTTCGACATCGGAACTCTGGTCAACAAGCTATGCCCCGTGGAATTCGAAGACGGGTCGGTCGCCATCCTGACGGTCGAAGAGTATGTCGACAGCGAGCACATCGAAGAGATCGAACGGATGGTGCGCCGCCGCCCGCGGCCCTTGGCGCAGGCGTCGCGCATCGTCGTTCCCGCCACCTTGCTGCTTTCGATCGCAAGGGAACAGATCACCGGCGATACCCTGCGCAACCGGCGGCGGGTGCTGATGGACCCGCTCAAGAGTTCGATGGCGGCGGCTTTCCATGACATCGTGGCGTGGGGCGTGCGGCACGGCGCCAGCGACCTGCACATCAACATCCGTCTGCTCGAGCCCGAGTCCGAGATCAAGTACACGGTAGGCGGCAAGTACGTGACGCCATACCGCTTCCAGCGCATGCAGACCGCCACCTTGATGGAGGTTCTTGCCGTGGCCTACATGGACATTCAGGGCGGCAACGGCGCCGTCTTCGACCCGGCCATTGAACAGCAAGGGCGCATTCATCATGAAGTCGATGACCGCGGCTACATGCTGCGATGGGCGTCCCTGTCGGCGGATTGCGGGCCGTCCGTAACCTTGCGCATTCTGCATCTGGATGCCGAGATGCAGCTCGATGGTTTTGCCTCGCTGGGCTATCTGCCCAGTCAGATCGCGTTGATCGATCGCGCGCTGCTGTCGGAAGGTGGCGCGGTGGTGCTGGCGGGGGTGGTGGGGTCGGGCAAGTCCACGACCATCGCAACCATGATGTCGATGGTGCCCAGGACGCGCAAGGTCATCACGCTGGAAGATCCGGTCGAATACCTGATACCGAACGCGCTGCAGAACACCGTGACGCGCACGCTTGATGGAAGCGGCAGCGGGGAATTCGACGCGAAGCTCAAGACCATCAAGCGGTCTGCCATGAATGATCTGTTGATCGGCGAGATCCGCGATCACGAAACCGGTCGTGCCTTCATGGACCTGGCCAGTTCCGGCAGCAACCTCTACACCACCACCCACGCGGGCTCGGCCATCCTGATTCCCGACCGCCTGTCGTCGGATTTCATCGGCATATCGCGCGACCTGCTTGCCACCCCAGGCATCCTGAAGTTGCTCGTCTACCAGACGCTGCTGCCAACCCTGTGCCCGCATTGCCGTCTGCCGTTCGCATCGCTATTCGATGGGGACGCGTCCGCTTACTGGCAGCGTTATGCCGAGCGTCTGGTCCGTCTGTATGGCATCGACGTGAACGCCTTGCGCATACGCAATCCGGAAGGGTGCACGCATTGCCGGACAGAACTGTTGCCCGAGCTGAGCGGCATCAGCGGCCGCACCGTCGTGGCCGAGATGATTGAACCCACGACGGACGAAACGGTGTTGCGGTTGATCCGCAAGGGCGACGCGTTGGGCCTGCGCGCGCATTTCCTCTCGCACCGAAGTACTCCTTTCACGAGTCCCGACATGACGGGCAAGACCGCAATGGAATGCGCCGTCTATAAAGCCTCGGTGGGGGAGGTCGACCCGCGCGACATCGAACCACGCTTCATGAGTTTCGAGACGGTGGCGCTGCAGCGGTCGCACCAGACGCGCCGCGCACGCTCAGCCGTGGGGGTGGCTCGCCGGCCAATCACGGCATTCGCCAGCCGGCGGTCGGCGGCCACGCCAGGGCGGGCGGCAGCAAGGGACGCGTCATGACGCTGCTCACCCGTTTGCGGCATCGCTTGTCGCCGGCACGCCTGGCAGCCGTCTCGTTCCGCAAGGACCGCGCCGACTATTACGAGTACCTGGCCGATGTCATGGAAGGCACGGGCGGGCGCAAGACCCTGCGCGACGTCTTCCGCAGCGATGCCGATCGTTATGGCCGGCGGCACCCGCGCGGCATCCTGTCGCACCATTGGGCGGATCTGCATCAGGAGGTCGGCGGCGACCTGTACGAGACCTTCCGTGGCACCTTGCCAGATGACGATCTGGTGCTGATCCGCATGGGGCAGCGCGGCGGGGCAGGCGCACTCGAGCAGACCCTGCGTGACGTGGCCGCGGTGACGCGTATCGTGGAACTGGCGCAAAGCACCTTTATCCGCACTGCCGCGGTCGGCGTCGTGGCCATGGTGGTGATGGTCGCCACGGTCCTTGCCATCCCGGCGTTCACGGTGCCCCGCCTGAAGCAGGCGTTCGGCATGCTGCCGGCGGAATTCGTGGGCCGCCAGGCGGCACGGCTCTACGGCCTGTCGGACTTCATCGAAGCCTGGGCCATGGTGCTGGCGATCACCAGCGCGGGCTTGCTGTGGCTGATCGCATGGTCCTTGCCCAACCTGGTCGGCCCGGTTCGGCGCTGGCTGGACGAGCACCTGATCTGGCGCCTGTACCGGGACTTCCAGGGCATCCGTTTCCTGGCGTCGCTGGCCACCCTGGTCAAGAAGCGGGGCAACGTCAGCCCCGGATTGCGTGACGTGCTCGAGGTGCAGGCCGTCGGCGCCAACGCATGGCAACGGTGGCACATCGAACAGATGATTGCGCGCATCGACGACGGCCAGGTGGGCAGCGCGACCTTTGATACCGGTGTCGTCGATCGCGAGACCCTGTGGTTCCTGACCGATCTGATCGCAACGCGCGGCATGGATGATGCCTTGCTCCGCGCCCGGTCCCGCGTCGAAACCCGCGCCGTGCACGACGTCGCCCGCAAGGCCGCAGTGGCACGGTGGGTCATGCTGCTGGTGGCTGTTGCGGTGCTCTTCGGCATTCTTTTCTGGCACTTCGCCGTCGTCAACGACATGCGTATGGCGATGACCCGTTTCTACTCCAGTCGATGAGAGCCTCCATGCCCAACGTTTGTCATCCGTCACCTGCAGCAACGGCGCGCGTTGCGCCGGCCGCGCCCGCTTCGGCATCCGCGCGTGCCGTGCCCACATCGCTTGCCAGGACAGCCACCCCATGCCGTCAACAGGGCTTCACCCTGGTCGAGATTGCCATCGTGGCTGCCATCATCCTGATCGCCGCCATCCTTGGCATACCCGCCATCAATGGCTACATCATCGAAAACAAGGTGCCCAGCGTGGGACAGGAGTTGCAGCGCTTCGTCGCGCGCAGCAAGTCCGCGATGCAAGGACTGGGGCCGACGCCCTACGCCGGTATCGGCATGGCGCAACTTGCCAATGGATTGCGCAGCAGCAGTGTACTGACGGTCGAAGGGCAGGGCGCCAACGCCACAGTGCGCCATGGTCTTGGTGCAACCGATGGCTTGCTCGTGCTGAGCCCAGGCGGCATTACCGCGGCGGGCGATGCGTTCACGCTGACCTTCACGCGTGTCAACGAAGCCGCATGCCCCGGCCTGGCCGCCGTGCTGCAACGCGTGTCCGAACGCATCCAGATCAACGGCACCACGGTCAAGGAGCCGGCGGCAGGCGGTGCCATCGGCATCTACGATGCGACCGGCGCCGAAGCCCTGTGCACCGGCGGCGACAGCAACCGCTTCGTGTTCACCGCGCGATAGGAACGGCGATGAACAGGGCAACACGTCCGACGGATACCTTTCCAGTGCCAGCCAATCCGGCGGCGGGACGGCGACCGTCACTTCAGCGCGGCTTCACCTTGGTCGAACTGGCCATCACGGCGAGCATCCTGAGCATCGTCACGGTGCTGTCCGTCGGCAAACTTCTGCAAGGCGTTCACGACGCCGCTGCCGAAGCCACCGGCACCTACCTGCTTGCCGTCAAGAGCGCGCTGGACACCTACCTCGTGCGCCACTACGACCGGCTCAGCTCGACGCCTGGCGCGTCAGACGTATCGGCCGTCGCCAATCCCTACGCGCCAAGGTTGGCGGAACTGCGCGCCCTGGGTCTTCTGCAGGGCGGCTTCCCTGACCTGACACCCCTCAATCAAAGCGTCGCCACCCGCATAGCGATGTCCGGCACCTGCCCCGGCACCGGCTGCCGGCTGGACGCGCTGGCTTATACGAGCACGCCCGTGCAATTGCCCGGATCGCCCGCGCCCAACACCGATCTGATCGCGCAAGTCATGATGGCCACGGCGGGGCATGGCGGCGCCGTCTATCCCGAACAGCCCGCCATCATGCGCGGCACGGCTTTCTCAGTACCCAACCCGTTGGGTGGCGTGCCAGGGATCGTCGGGGTTCTCGCGAGCCTGGATACGACCCTCTTCAACGAATTCGTCCGCCTGCGCGACCGCCGCGACCCCGACCTGCGTGGCGACCTGACCGTCAAAGGCAAAATCACTGCGGACAATACGCTCGCCCTGCGCGGCCCCGATGGACAGACCTGCGTCGCGGCCAATCCCGATGGGTCGATCACCCTGCGCTGCGCGGGCAAGCTCAACGCCAAGACCGGCGCGTTCGTGTCCGACCAAGGCGACAGCGTCGTCATCAACCCCGTCACTGGCATCGTGTCGAGCCAACGCGTGCACGCCGACGCCGGGCTGTCGACGCGGCGAGGCACGGTTTTCGATACCGCCGACGCCACACCGACCCTGCGCGTCAATGCGGGGCAGATGCTGCTGGCCACCGCCCAGGGCCTGGCGCTGACGGTCGATGGCCAGGACGCGGTAGCCCAAGGAAACGTCTCGACGCGACGCCTTGGCTTGCGGGACCTTGCCGTCCCGGACCAAGCCTGCCAAAGCACCATCTCCTTGGCGGCGGGTGCCTCGGCCGAATACGCACGGACCGCGTCAGGCGGCCTGGCAGTGTGCAGCCAGGGCGTATGGCGCGCGCTCGCCTCCCTGGCGGCCACCGGCAATGCCTGCACCCCCAACGGCGCAATCGCCACCGACACCGCCAGCGGCACCGGGCTGTTGTGCCGGCTCGGTGTCTGGGGCCGCGTCGACGACCTGCTGTCCAGCTACGTGCTCGTCTCGACCGTGCTGGTCAGCCACGCCGCCATCGTGCCCAAACCCGCCTGCGGGCCGTTGGGCACCGGCACCGGCGTGCCACTGATTTATCTGATTCCCCAACTTGAGTCATCCAAAGCTTCCGCCTTCACCCGCCGCGCCCGTGACTTGGGTGCCCACTGGGAAGTGCAGCTGGTCGACTACGACGGCACGCCACTCTCCGCGCAAGCCACCGCGCTCGCGCATCTTTATTGCAAGTACTGAGGACATTGTCATGACCAAGCTATCGATTGCCATAGCGAAGACTTCCCTGCTTGCCGCCGTAATGGGCGCTGCAACGTTCGCCGTGCCCGCCGCCGCGCAACTCGCCGCCCCGCAATGGACCCGCCCCGCGATGGACTCGACGCATGTGACGGGGACGGCGGAGCGGGTGATGCCGGAGATTGCGAGCAAGTTGGACGGCGTGATGGAGCCCCTCTAAAAGCGCCCTCGACCATAGCCGAACTCTTGGCCGCATTCGACGGGGTTCTGCTCGAGATGCCTGGTAATGATCGCGCAGGAGCTTTCGAACAGCTTCGCTTTCGTTTCAGCAGCGGAAAAATGCAAACCCAGTTCACTGCACTTTGGAATTGGTATGACGGCTGCAGTGCGGACGACCGCATGCCGCGTTGTGTTCACGGCAATCACCTGATTTTTTTGTCACCAGAGGGTTTGACGGTCACTAGGAGAGGGTGTGGTGGGCTCAATGGAAATGCAGGCGGGAGCGCGGAATTTAAATGGACAGATTTTGTTCAGTTGGGTGGATTAGGCGCGGTTGATAAGCACTGGGTACTGCAGCGAGACTCATTATGGGCATCCTGCTACGCCGATGTGGGATCTAACGATTGACGTTGCAGGACATCCCAGACGTTGCCGTTAAGAGGCGGTGGTAAAAGACCATCGCGTCTGGCTGGACCTGCCCTCATATACGACTTTCAGCGTAAGTTCGTACTGGGTTCCTTTCTGTAGTGGCTCCTTCGGTATAACAAAGACGCAGTGAGGCGCTTTAATCAGGTTAGAGTCGTTACGAACGTCAGTTCCGCTTGGAGCTGTGACTTGTGTTGATGAGTGTTTTAGGATCCACCCCGGCACGACTCGCGCGCGTGCAACGTCGTTAAGCCCTGAGAAGTCAACTTGCATCCCAACGGTTCGGATGACCCGCGTGCAATACATGATGGGTGGACCCACTTGAATACTGTAGTTGGATGCGACATCCGGTAGCGGATTGGGCGTCTCCGAGTACGGAACGAACGTCGTTGGGACATCGGTCGCGTCTTTCACGGGCCATGTCCAGGGTTCAATTACCGGTGGCAAACGTCTGTCGCTTGTTCCTATGGTGATAGAACTGATGACGCTCGGCGCCCCTCCTGATTCGACCGCAAATCCTATTCCTAGCTCGTTCGCGTTGGGGGTGAGTATCGCCGCTAAGTGGTAGACGGAGTTCAGATGCGAATTGATGTGGTTGGCGCCGCTCCTGGTCGACCCTATCCTTGCAAGAACCTCGGTTTGCGGAAGGTTCAGATATGCCTGTTGTCGTGCACGCTGGATGTAGTCAACGCCGGTGAATAGCGGCTGCCCGCTGCTCTGCTCATGCCCGAACACATTATTCCGCACCTGATAATCCGAATGCGCCTGCGCAGCCCGATCCAGCTCCACACTCTGCTTCAACGCACTCACTCCAGCCGCGATCCGCGCTTCGTTGATCCGCTTGAACGCCTCGGCATGCATCCCCGTATACGTTGATGTCGGCATCGTCAGGATTGGTTGCTCGACCGGCTTCTCCGTCGACACGGCTGCTGACCCGCCCGGGGCAGGCCCCTCATCCCCACCGCCACCGCACCCCGCGACCACCATGCCAGCCGCCATGGCAGCGATGCCCGCCACCGCCCAGCCTCCGCCCGCGACCGCCCGGCCTCCGCCAGCCACCGCCCAGCCTCTTCTACCCGCCACCGCCCGGCCTCTGCCCCCCACCGCCCAACCACCAAGCCCCGTCACGCAACCCCTCGCCATGTCCTTCCCCACAATCTTCATTCCTATCCCCACATCAACGGCGAAACCCTCGCCGCGGTCCGCCGGACCACCCGGCTTTACACAGCCTAACGCGGCGGGGTAGCCTGTACGGCCGTCACATGGACAGTTTTGTCCTAGCAAAAAGGTTCGTTTCCATGCGTTTGGTCATTGCCCTGCTGTTGCCCTGGCTGCTGTTTTTCACGATCGGCCGCCCGTTCGCCGGCATCCTCTGCCTGATCCTGCAGATCACGGTCATCGGCTGGATCCCCGCGGCCATCTGGGCGGTCTATGCCCTGAGTCAGTACAAGACCGACCAGAAGATCCGCACGGCCTTCCCGCGCTGATCTGCCCGGCCGCCTGGCCGGCCGACCTGCCCCTCCGCCTTGGCCCATCAGCGTTTTCGCCACCGAGCCACGCTGGCGCGCACGGGCGACCCCTTCCGGGCGCGCGACCCTCTATAATCAGAGGTTCGATTCTTACCCCTGGGGATGCAAACTGCGGTCTTTTGCGATTCATCCCCGCCCATGAGCGCTGCGATGAAATCCGCCGAGATCCGTCAGAAATTCCTGCAATTCTTCGAATCCCAGGGGCACACGATTGTCCCGTCGTCGTCCCTGGTTCCCGGGAACGACCCGACGCTGTTGTTCACGAACTCCGGCATGGTGCAGTTCAAGGACCTGTTCCTGGGCACCGAAACCCGCAGCTACAAGCGCGCGACGTCGTCGCAGCGCAGCGTGCGTGCGGGCGGCAAGCACAATGACCTGGAAAACGTCGGCTACACGGCGCGGCATCACACCTTTTTCGAAATGCTGGGCAATTTCAGCTTTGGCGACTATTTCAAGCGCGAAGCGATTCAGTACGCATGGCAGTTGCTGACAGGCGTGTATGGCCTGCCCAAGGAAAAGCTGTGGGTCACCGTCTACCAGGAAGACGATGAGGCCTACGCGCTGTGGCGGGACGAAATCGGCGTGCCGGTCGAGCGCATCATCCGCATCGGCGACAACAAGGGCGCGCGTTACGCGTCCGACAACTTCTGGCAGATGGGCGACACGGGTCCGTGTGGTCCGTGTACGGAAATCTTCTATGACCACGGTCCGGACATCTGGGGTGGCCCTCCGGGATCGCCCGAAGAAGACGGCGATCGCTACATCGAGATCTGGAACCTGGTGTTCATGCAGTTCGAGCGGGACGCGGCCGGCACGCTCACGCCGCTGCCCAAGCCCTGCGTGGATACCGGCATGGGGCTGGAGCGGATCGCGGCCGTGCTGCAGCACGTGCATTCCAACTATGAAATCGATCTGTTCCAGAACCTGATCAAGGCCGCCGCGCGCGAGACGGGCTGCACGGACCTGAACGAGAATTCGCTCAAGGTGATCGCCGATCACATCCGCGCATGCTCGTTCCTGATCGTCGACGGCGTGATTCCTGGCAGTGAAGGCCGCGGCTATGTGCTGCGCCGGATCATCCGCCGCGCGCTGCGCCATGGCTACAACCTGGGTCAGAAAAAGCCTTTCTTCTATCGCCTGGTCAAGGACCTGGTGGCCGAGATGGGCGAGGCCTATCCCGAACTGGTGGCCAACCAGTCGCGCGTCGAGCAGGTGCTGCGCCAGGAAGAAGAACGTTTCGGCGAGACGCTGGAAAACGGCATGAAGATCCTGGACGTGGCGCTGGCGGGTCTCAAGCCAGGCCAGGCCCTGGATGGCGATACGCTGTTCACGCTGTATGACACCTATGGTTTCCCGACGGACCTGACCGCCGACATTTGCCGCGAACGCGACATCGACGTGGACATGGCGGGCTTCGAGGTCGCCATGAAGCGCCAGCGCGACCAGGCGCGCGCCGCGGGCAAGTTCAAGCAGTCGGCGGGCCTGTCGTATGACGGCGCCAAGACCGTGTTTGTGGGGTATTCCGAACTGCTGGGCGAAGGCCGGGTCACGGCACTGTATGTCGATGGCACGCCGGTCAAATCGATCGAGGCGGGCCAGTCAGCCGTCGTCGTGCTCGACCACTCGCCGTTCTACGCCGAGTCGGGCGGGCAGGTGGGCGATTCGGGTGTGCTGTACGCGAGCCAGGGCAAGTTCATTGTTGACGACACGCTGAAGGTGCAGTCCGAAGTGTTCGGTCATCACGGCAAGCTGGAAAGCGGCCGGCTGGAGCTGGGCGAGACCGTCAAGTCGGAAGTGGATGCCGAGCGCCGCGCGCGCACGGGCCGCAACCACTCGTCGACGCACTTGCTGCACAAGGCCTTGCGGATCGTGCTGGGCGACCACGTGCAGCAGAAGGGCTCGCTGGTCGATCCGGACAAGACCCGTTTCGACTTCGCGCACGACGCGCCCATGACGTCGGACGAGATTGCCCGTGTCGAAGCCATCGTGAACAAGGAAGTGCTGGCCAACACGCCCGTCACGACCAAGATGGTGTCGTACGACGAGGCGGTCAAGGACGGCGCGGTGGCGTTGTTTGGCGAGAAGTACGGCGACGAAGTGCGGGTGCTGGACATCGGCTTTTCCCGCGAACTGTGCGGCGGCACGCACGTGGCGCGCACGGGCGACATCGGCCTGTTCAAGATCGTGACCGAGACGGGCGTAGCCGCGGGGATCCGCCGGGTCGAGGCCATCACGGGCGACAACTCGCTGGCGTATGTGCAAAACCTGAACGCAACGCTGAACACGGCGGCGAACACCCTCAAGGTGCAGCCGGGCGAAGTCCCTGCGCGACTGGGTCAGGTGCAGGATCAGGTGCGTCAGCTGGAAAAGGAACTGGCGCAACTCAAGAGCAAGCTGGCGACCAGCGCCGGGGCTGATCTGGCTGCGGGGGCGGTTGACGTCAAGGGCGTGAAGGTCCTGGCCGCGGTGCTGAATGGCGTGGATCCGAAGTCGCTGCGCGAGACTGTGGACAAGCTGAAAGACAAGCTGCACTCGGCCGCGATCGTGCTGGCCGCTGTCGAAGGCTCGAAGGTGAGCCTGGTGGCAGGGGTGACGGCCGACGCGTCGGGCAAGGTCAAGGCGGGCGAACTGGTGAACTTCGTGGCGCAGCAGGTCGGCGGCAAGGGGGTGGCCGTCCTGACATGGCCATGGCCGGCGGCACCGATCCTTCCGGTCTGGATACGGCCCTGGCGGGCGTGCAGGCCTGGGTGGAATCCCGCCTGTAACCCTCCAGGAGAATCGCATGAGTGATGGAGATCTGTCGTTCGACCTGGAAGTGGATGCCAAGGGGCTGAAGTGCCCCTTGCCCATCCTTCGGGCGAAGAAGGCATTGGCGACGCTGACCAGTGGTCAGGTGCTGAAGGTCATTGCGACCGACACGTCGTCAACGCGCGACTTCCAGGCGTTCGCCAAGCAGACAGGCAATGCATTGCTGGCGCAGACCGATGACGGCGAGGGCGTGTACACGCACTTCCTGAAGCGGCGGTAAGCACCCTTAGCGATACCGATATCCCACCGTGAGCATCACCGTGCGGGGATTGCCCGCCGCCACCGCCGCCGCCAGGCCACCCGCGTAATACGTCTGATCCAGCACGTTCCGGATTGTCAACGCGGCGCGCCAGGCATCGGCGTGGTAGCCCACGCCCACGTCTCCCACCAGATACCCCGGCAGTTCGTAACCGTAGGCGTAGCGTTTCGCCTCGCCGCGGACGCCTGCGTTCACCTCCCATCCCCGTAGTGCGTCCTTGAATCGGTACCGTCCCGACACCGTCAGGTGGTGGCGCGCTACGTTGTTCAAAGGCTGCCCGGCCGTGGTGGTGGCAGCGGTGCTTGCGCCATCCTCGGTGATCTCGCCGGCGGTAAAGGCGTAGCCGCCGAACAGACTCAGGCCGTTGCGCAGGTCAGACGCGACTCCCAGTTCCATGCCGCGCGTCCGCTGCTCGCCAATGGCAAGGTTATAGCCTGTGTTCACGGGGTCGGCTTGCAGCACATTGCGACGGCGCAGGTCGAAGGCGGCAAGGGTCACGGCCGTCGCGCCGTCGTCCAGGTCGACTTTGACGCCGGCTTCCCACTGACGCCCGCTTTCCGGGGCGAACAGCCGCGCCTGGACGTCGGTGCCGGTGTTCGGGTAGAAGGACGTGGCGTAGCTGACATAAGGCCGGACGCCGCGCGCCACTTCCATCATCACCGCCGCCGATCCGGTGGTCTTGGATGCGGGATTGGACTGATAGCTGCCGTTCAGATTGTTGGTCGTATAGGTAGCCGTATGGTCCCGCCGCAGACCTGTCACGACGGTCCACCGGTCGCCGAACTTCACTTGATCGCGTGCATACACCCCCAGCGACCGGATCGTGGTGACGTTGTCGGTGCGAAAGGTTGCCGGGCAGACGACGGGACTGCCGTAAACCGGGTTGAACACATTCAGGTTGGCCACTGTGCACGTCTTTTGCAAAGCGGTTTCCTGGGAGTGGATGTAGTCGTTGCCCAGGGTGACTTCATGCGTGCCAAACCGCGTGGCAAAGACGCGCTGGACATGGGTGTCGATGCCGCTCGTCGCCCCATTGAGGACTTGGTCGGTCGCACCGCGACGCAGGCTTGCGCTGTCGGCGGACAGAGAAGTGGTCGTCACGAACTGCCCGGACATCGTGTAATCCTGCCTGCGGACCGTCTGGCGCAGTGTCCACCCTGAATCGAAGCGATGGGTCAGGGCGTAGCCGACGCGCGACTGGTACGCGCGGTAGGGTTTCTGTCCCGGTTCGCCGGTGAATCGATCCCGTGGCAGACGGCCGTTGACGTTGGGCAGCACGGAGCCCGACAGGGGCAACCCTTGCTGCCGCAGATACTCGCGTTCCTGATAGCTGGCGAGCAGGGTGAAGTCGGTGCGCGGACCGAGGTCGAACGACAGGGACGGCGCGATATGTCGATTTCGGAAATACACGGGGTCGGTCGGGTCGTCGCTGTTCATGACAAGGCCATTCAGCCGGAACGCCGCCTTGCCGTTCTCGGACAGCGGCCGCCCCAGGTCGAACGTTCCCTGGCGCAGGCCATAGCTGCCGACGGTCAGATCGGCGTCGGCAAAGGCGCTTGCCTGGGGGCGCTTGCTGACCATGTTGACCAGGCCTCCGGGCAGGACCTGGCCGTACAACAGCGACGCGGGACCCTTGACGACCTCGACACGATCGATGCCATACAACTCTTCGGCCACGCGGTTGTTGGCGCCAGTACGCAGTCCGTCCAGGAAGAGGGCGTCGGACGCCACCTGGCCGCGAATGATCAGATCGTCCCACCCCCGCCGACCGAACGTCTGCGCCACGACTCCCGGCACGTTGCGCAGTGCGTCGGACAGTGACTGGGCCTGCTGGCTGTCCAGTACGGCGCGGGGAACGACGGTGATCGATTGCGGCGTTTCGTTCAGTCCAAAGGTCGATTTGTTGACCTGGGGCGGGGCAACCGGATTGAAGGCCGCGCGTTCTTCGGCCGCGCTTCCGGTCTGCACGGTGATGGCGGGCAATGTGGTGGCGGCCGCCCCCGCGCCTTGCACCGTCGCCGTCCCCGGACTGACCCCGGCGTCCGGCGCCGGCGTCTGCGCCGTCACCGCCATCGAAACGGTCAGCATACCTACTGACATGCCGGCCAATCCCATCACCCTGACTGCTTTAATCGCACCCTGCTGCTGCACCAACACGCACCCCTATATTGAATGAGAACTATTATTATTTGTGCGGGATCGTAGCATGAAGCGCTGCAAATACTGCCCATAAAAAAACGGACCCCGAAGGATCCGTTTTCGATGTGGCCGACGCCGTCCGGCCTGGCCCGGCGTCAGCCGACTACTGCAGCATGCTTACCGCGACTGCCGCTGCCCCACCACCTGTTCCACCACATTGCGCGGGGCTTCCGCGTAATGCTTGAATTCCATGGTGTACGTGGCGCGGCCCTGGGTCAGCGACCGCAGGCCGGTCGAATACCCGAACATCTCGGCAAGCGGCACCTCGGCGCGCACCAGCTTGCCGCCGCCACCCGCAATGTCTTCCATGCCTTGCACCATCCCGCGGCGCGACGACAGGTCGCCCATCACGTTGCCCATGAAGTCTTCAGGCGTTTCCACCTCGACGCTCATCATCGGTTCCAGCAGCACGGGCGTGGCGCGCTTCATGCCTTCCTTGAACGCCATCGAGCCGGCCATCCGAAACGCGTTTTCGTTCGAGTCGACGTCATGGTAGGAACCGAAGGTCAGTGTCGCCTTGATGTCGACCACGGGGTAGCCCGCCAGCACGCCAGCCTTCAGCGATTCCTGGATGCCCTTGTCGACCGCCGGGATGAACTCGCGCGGCACCACACCGCCCTTGATCTGGTCGACGAACTCGTAGCCCTTGCCTTGCGGCTGGGGTTCGAGCGACAGCACCACGTGACCGTACTGACCGCGACCGCCCGACTGTTTGACGAACTTGCCCTCGACATCCGACACCTTGGAACGGATGGCCTCGCGATACGCCACCTGCGGCTTGCCGACGGTGGCTTCTACGTTGAACTCGCGCTTCATCCGGTCGACCAGGATTTCCAGGTGCAGCTCGCCCATCCCGGAAATGATGGTCTGGCCGGATTCTTCGTCGGTATGCACGCGGAACGACGGGTCTTCCTGGGCCAGCCGGTTCAGCGCGATGCCCATCTTTTCCTGGTCGGCTTGCGTCTTCGGTTCCACGGCCTGCGAGATCACAGGCTCGGGAAAGATCATGCGTTCCAGGATGATGACGGCATCGGGATCGCTTAGGGTGTCGCCCGTCGTGACGTCCTTCAGGCCGACCGCCGCCGCGATGTCACCGGCATGCACTTCCTTGATTTCCATCCGCTCGTTGGCGTGCATCTGCACGATCCGGCCCAGGCGTTCCTTCTTGCCCTTCAAGGGGTTGTAGACGGTGTCGCCGGTCTTGACGATGCCCGAGTACACGCGGAAGAAGATCAGCTGACCGACGAACGGGTCGGTCATGATCTTGAATGCCAGCGCGGAAAACTTCTCGTCGTCGGCCGGGTGGCGTTCGATTTCCTTGTCGTCTTCGTCCATGCCCTTGATGGCGGGCACGTCTACCGGCGACGGCAGGTAATCGATGACGGCATCCAGCATGGCCTGCACGCCCTTGTTCTTGAAGGCGCTGCCACACAGCATCGGCACGATCTGGTTCGCCACGGTCCGCAGGCGGATACCGTGCTTGATTTCTTCTTCGGTCAGCGTGTCGCCATTGAGGTACTTGTCCATGAGTTCCTCGGTAGCCTCGGCCGCCTCGGACACCATGGTTTCGCGCCACTCCGCGGCGGTCGCCTGCAGGTCTTCGGGAATATCGCGGTATTCGAACGTCACGCCCTTGTCGGCATCGTTCCAGATGATGGCTTTCATCTTGACGAGGTCGATCACGCCTTCGAAGTGGTCTTCGGCGCCCACGGGAATCTGCAGCGGCACGGCGCGGCCCTTCAGCCGGTCGCCGATCTGGCGCTGCACGCGGAAAAAGTCCGCACCGGTCCGGTCCATCTTGTTGACGAACGCGATCCGGGGCACGGCGTATTTGTTCGCCTGCCGCCATACGGTTTCGGATTGGGGCTGCACGCCGCCGACCGAGTCGTAAACCATCACGGCGCCGTCGAGCACGCGCATGGAACGTTCGACTTCGATCGTGAAGTCCACGTGCCCCGGGGTGTCGATGATGTTGATGCGATGCTCGGGATAGTTGCCCGCCATGCCCCGCCAGAAAGCAGTCGTGGCCGCCGACGTGATGGTAATGCCGCGTTCCTGCTCCTGTTCCATCCAGTCCATGGTGGCGGCGCCATCATGCACTTCGCCAATTTTGTGATTGACCCCGGTGTAGAACAGGATGCGCTCGGTCGTGGTGGTTTTGCCGGCATCGATGTGGGCGCTGATTCCGATGTTCCGGTAGCGTTCAATAGGGGTCTTTCGGGTCATGGCAATCTCATGAAGTGGTTGCTGGACGAACTGTCAATACGACAGAACCGAGGGTTGAACAGACAGCGAGTCTGCTCCCAAACGCGGCCTGCCGGCAATAGTGCGGCATGATTTTGTAATGCCGGATACATATATAGGGCCGCGCGGTGGACGGACAAGTGGGACGCCCCAACAATTTCACCCTTGCCGCGTCACCCGCCGGTTCAGCCCCTGCAACAGGGGCAGCACCACATCCAGCGCTGGCGTCGCCACCTTGCCGTACCGCGCCAGCACCTGCACCTGGCCCAACAAGGCGTCCACTTCCATAGGCCGGCCGGCCAGTACGTCCTGCAGCATGGATGGCCGGGCTTCGGGCACCCGCGCTGGATCGAGCAAGGCTTCCACGTCCAGGCCGTCGGCGACCGGGAACCCCGACGCATGGGACACGGCAATGACTTCGTCGATCAGGGCTCGCGACAGATCCCGGATGCCGGGCTCCAGCAGGCGTTCACGCGCCGTCAGTCCTGTCAGGGCGCACAGCGGATTGACCGAAACATTCAATACCAGTTTGCCGAAGACGTCGCGGCGCAGATCGGTCCGGGCGGCCACTTCGATGCCCGCCCCCGCGAACAGATCGACCACTGCGGACAGACGCGGCGACAGGCTGCCGTCCGGCTCGCCCAGCAGGAAACGGCTGTGCCCGCGGTTGGTGATTTCGCCGGGCGCTGTCACTTCGTTGGGCGAATAGATCACGCCGCCCAGCGCTGCGTCGGCGCCCAGGCCGTCCCGCAAGGCACGGTCGGGGTCGATCAGATCCATTGGGACGACCGACGCCGGGTGACCCGCCGGCAGCCCATGAGACCACCACCAGGGAATGCCATTGATCAAAAGAGGACCGGCGCGCCCGGTGCGCGCAGGGCGGCCAGGGCGGGCGCGGCCTCGGGCAGGGACGTGGCCTTCAGCGTCACGATGATCAGGTCCTGCGGCGGGAGGTCGGTGGGGTCATCCGTTGCCGCTGCCGGCTGAACGGTGGTGCGCTGGCCGTTCTGCACCAAGGTCAGGCCCCGTTCCCGGATCGCCGCCAGGTGCGCGCCGCGCGCAACCACCGACACCTCCGCCACACCGGCCGACGCCAATCGGACTGCCACGTTGCCACCAACGGCGCCGGCGCCGTAGATCGTCACTCTTTTCATGTGTTTGCCTCGTCATGTCGTCAATCGCGCGGCGCAACGCTCAGCCCCGACGCGGGTCGATAAAAAAACGGGTGACCGCCTTCGCGATGCACCCGTTTCGTGGTTTCCGGTCAGCCGCCTTACTTCAGGCGCTGACGCTGTTCCCGGACCTTGGCCAGTGTGTCGTTGAACTGGGCCATCCGGGCTTTTTCCTGATCCACCACCGCCGCTGGCGCGCGTTCCACGAAGCTCGCGTTGCTCAGCTTGGCCGTGGTCTTGGCAATCTCGCCTTCCAGGCGCGCGATTTCCTTGTCGAGCCGTGCCTGTTCCGCCGCGACATCGATTTCGATATGCAGCATCAGACGGGCCTGGCCGACCACCTGCACCGGCGCGCCCACGTCGGGCAGGGTGTCCATGACGTTGACTTCACTCAGCCGGGCCAGCGCGGCCAGGTAAGGGCCGTTGCGTTCCAGGGTGGCGCGGTCGCCGGTCACGTTCAGCGGGGCCTTCTGGGACGGCGGCACGTTCATCTCGCCACGCAGTGCGCGCACGGCATCGATCTGCGCCTTCAGTTCCGCCATGGCGGCTTCGGCGGTTTCGTCGATCTTTTCGGGCTGCGACACGGGATAGGGCTGCACGCCGATCGACGTAGCCACATCCGCGCTGCGCTTGCCGGCCACGACCGACACCTTCTGCCACAGTTCTTCAGTAATGAACGGGATGATCGGGTGCGCCAGGCGCAGCACGGTTTCCAGCACGCGGATCAGCGTGCGGCGCGTGCCGCGTTGCTGCGCGTCGGTACCGCGTTGCAGCTGGACCTTGGCCAGTTCCAGATACCAGTCGCAGTATTCGTCCCACACGAAGCGGTAGAGAGACGTCGAGATGTTGTCGAAACGGTAGTCTTCGAACCCGCGCGCGATGTCGGCTTCGGTGCGCTGCAGCTGGCTGATGATCCAGTTGTCGTACACCGAGAGTTCGATCTCGGCCGACTCGTCCAGCCCGCAGTCCTTGCCTTCCACGTTCATCAGCACGAAACGCGTGGCGTTCCAGAGCTTGTTGCAGAAATTGCGATAGCCCTCGCAGCGTTTCAAGTCGAAATTGATGTTGCGGCCCAGAGTCGCGTAAGCCGCCATGGTGAAGCGCAGCGCATCGGCGCCAAACGCGGGAATGCCTTCCGGAAATTCCTTTTTCGTTTTCTTGGCGATGCTTTCGGCCTGCTTCGGATTCATCAGGCCGGTGGTGCGTTTGGCCAGCAGTCCGTCCAGCCCGATGCCGTCGATCAGGTCGACAGGGTCCAGCGTGTTGCCCTTGGACTTGCTCATCTTCTGGCCTTCCGCATCGCGGATCAGCCCGTGGACATACACGTGGCGGAACGGCACCTGACCCGTGAAGTGGGTCGTCATCATCACCATCCGGGCGATCCAGAAGAAGATGATGTCGAAACCCGTGACCAACACCGACGACGGCAGATACTTGGACAGGTCCGGCGTCTGCTCGGGCCAGCCCATGGTCGTGAAAGGCACCAGCGCCGACGAGAACCACGTGTCCAGCACGTCGGGGTCGCGGGTCAGCGGACCGGTCACGCCGGCCGCCAGCGCTTGGGCCTGCGCATCGGCTTCGGAACGCGCCACGAAGATCTGGCCGTCTTCGGCATACCACGCCGGGATCTGGTGGCCCCACCAGAGCTGACGCGAAATGCACCAGTCCTGGATGTTGTTCAGCCACTGGTTATAGGTGGTGGTCCAGTTTTCGGGATAGAACTTGACACGGCCGTCGGCCACCACTTCCAGGGCGACGTCGGTAATGGACTTGCCGGGGTTGATCGTGCCTTCGGGCGCTGGCTTGCTCATCGCCACGAACCACTGGTCCGTCAGCATGGGCTCGATGACCGAGTTGGTCCGGTCGCCGCGCGGCACCATCAACTTGTGCTTTTTGACTTCGATTAGCAGGCCCAAAGCTTCCAGGTCCGCCACGATGCGTTTGCGCGCTTCGAAGCGTTCCAGGCCGCGATAGGCCTCGGGCGCCTCGTCGTTGATCATTGCGTCGAGCGTCAGCACCGAAATCATCGGCAGGCTGTGGCGCTGGCCAACGGCATAGTCGTTGAAGTCATGCGCAGGCGTCACCTTGACCACGCCCGTGCCGAATTCGCGATCCACGTAGTCGTCGGCAATCACCGGGATCAGGCGGCCGGTCAACGGCAGGCGGACCTGGCGGCCGATCAAGGCGGTGTAGCGTTCGTCGTCAGGATGGACCATGACGGCCACGTCGCCCAGCATGGTCTCCGGACGCGTGGTGGCGACCACCACGGATTCATCGGAATCGGCCAGCGGATAGCGGATGTGCCACATGTGGCCATCTTCTTCTTCGCTGATCACTTCCAGGTCGCTGACGGCGGTACCCAGTTTCGGATCCCAGTTCACCAGGCGCTTGCCGCGGTAGATCAGGCCCTGCTCGTACAGCCGCGCGAAGGTCTCGGTCACGCCACGCGACATGTCGTCGCTCATGGTGAAGTATTCACGGGTCCAGTCGGGGGACGTGCCCAGCCGACGCATCTGGCCGGTGATCGTGCCGCCCGAATATTCCTTCCATTCCCACACCTTCTTGATGAAGGCGTCGCGGCCCAGGTCATGACGGCTGACCTTTTGCGCGTCCAGCTGCCGTTCGACCACGATCTGCGTGGCGATGCCGGCATGGTCGGTGCCCGGCACCCACACGGTGTCGTAGCCGCGCATGCGGTGGTAGCGGGTCAGGCCATCCATGATGGTCTGGTTGAAGGCGTGACCCATGTGCAGCGTGCCCGTCACGTTCGGCGGCGGCAGCTGGATGGCGAAGGCCTCGGCATTCTTGTCCGACGTGACGTGGGTCCCGCCCGCGAAGTCGCCGCGCTTTTCCCATTCCGGGTACCAGCGGGCTTCGATCGGCGCGGGCTCGAAGCTCTTGGGGAGTTCGTCGGTCGCGATGGGAGGGGTCGTGTCAGCTTGGGTCATCAACATTCCGGAAAAGCAGGTCAGGGCGCGCCGATGCACGGGGCGCCAGAGTCAACCGACCATTTTAGGCGATCGGACGCGGCGGCGGGGCGCCTAGGGCAAGCGATCGTCGCTGCGCGGACGGGGGCGTTGCTGCTCGACGACGGCGGTCTGGCGGATCAATTCCCTGTTCAAGCCTTCGTCCAGCATGCGGGATATTTCATCGCGCAGCTGATCGGCTACGTCGTCCATGACCCGGTCGACGGCGGCGGCAATGTGCTGCTGCATGCGGGCGCGCAGGATGGGTTCGATGCGTCGGTGCACGTCTTCGAGCAGCGCAGTGCGCATGTCATTGAACAGGGTTTCGTCAACGACACCGCCGCTGCGCGGCATGTCCGCCGCCTGCTGGATCAGCGGCAGCGGCGCGGCGGGCGCGGTGGCCGAGGCCGATGGCTCGGGGTCGCCGGCAGGCGACGCAGCGGGCACGTCGATCACCTCGGTCAGCACCGGAATGCTCGGGTCGTCGCGGGAAATCAGGGGGTCGATAGGCATGTCAGGGCAGGTCCTGGGTCGCCAGATCGTGCTTGACGATCTGGTGGCCACATTCTTGATAGAAGCGCCAGCGGGCGCGGGCTGCCTCGCGCTCGGACGCGTCGTTCGACACGATCTCGATCACCCGCCGGAAGCGGGTGTAGATCGGCGGCCAGCTGTCGTCGAGATTGAGGAGCCATTCATGATGCGGGGTGTCGGCATCCGACGAGGTCAGCACCACCGGCGTCTGGGCCGCCAGGGGATCGTCGACGGCCACATGCGGCACGAAGGCCAGATCGTCGAAGGCCCACAGCAGCCGGTCGAACTGGTCCAGCCGGGTGGTGTCGCGGCAGTACACCACCAGCTTCTGGCCGGCCTTGACGCGTTTGACCGCGACCTGGCAGGCCGTCCGCAGGCGGTCGGGCGCACCGAAGGCAAAGTCGATCTCGGTCATGCCGCGACCGTCCAGGCAGGGAAGGGCGCCCGGCGCATCACACCAGGCTGATCAGGAATTGCGACAGCAGCGGGACGGGGCGGCCGGTGGCGCCCTTGTCCTTGCCGCTGCGCCATGCCGTGCCCGCGATGTCGAGGTGGGCCCAGCGATAGGCCTTGGCGTAGCGCGACAGGAAGCACGCCGCCGTGACCGCGCCACCCGGGGGGCCGCCAATGTTGGCCATGTCGGCAAAATTCGACTTGAGCTGATCCTGGTATTCGTCGTCCATCGGCAGGCGCCACACCGGGTCCATCGCCTGGCGCGAAACCGCCGTCAAGGCATCGGCCAAAGCGTCGTCTTTGGTGAAGAGACCGGTGTTGACGTGGCCCAGCGCGGTCACGCACGCACCCGTCAGCGTGGCGATGTCGATCACGCACGACGGTTTGAAGCGTTCCACATAGGTCAGCGCGTCGCACAGGATCAGGCGGCCTTCGGCGTCGGTGTTCAGGATTTCGATGGTCTGGCCAGACATGCTGGTCACCACGTCGCCAGGCTTGTTGGCGCGGCCGCTCGGCATGTTCTCGCACGCGGGCACCACGCCGATCACGTCGATGGGCAGCTGCATTTCCGCCACGGCGCTCAATGTGCCGAACACGCTGGCCGCGCCGCACATGTCGTACTTCATCTCGTCCATGCCCGATGCCGGCTTGATCGAAATGCCGCCCGAATCGAAGGTAATGCCCTTGCCGACCAGCACGACGGGCGCGTTGGCGCTGCCCGCCGCGCCGCCGGCAGCCGCCGCAGCCGCGGCCGCAGCCTTGCCCCGCGGCGCCTTGACGGGCGGCGCCAGTTTGCTGCCTTCGTAGCGCATCACAATGAACTTGGGCGCTTCGTAAGAGCTGCGCGCCACCGACAGGAACGATCCCATGTTCAGGGCTTCGATCTGACGGCGGTCCAGCACTTCGACGCGGAACTTGAGCGCCCGGGCCATCTTCTTGGCCGTCTCGCCCAGGTAGGTAGGCGTGCAGATGTTCGGGGGCAGATTGCCCAGGTCTTTCGCGACCGTCATGCCGTTGGCAATGGCGCGGCCCTGGGCCATGCCTGCTTCGGCTTCCTTGGCGTCGGCCTTGTCCACGGCCAGCAGCAGCCTGGCCAGCTTGGGACGGACGACCGGCTCGCGCTTGCCGAAGGTGCCGTCGTACCGGTAGGTGACGTCGCCGGCCGCGATCGCCAGCAGGCGGGCGCGCGTGCGCACGTCGCACCCTTCGATCGGCAGCGCGGCCAGGGTCAGCACCGCTTCGGCCGCGCCGGTGGCCACGACGGCCTGCAGCGCCGCGCGGTAGCTGCTGGCCAGCACCTTGGCCGTGTAGCCGGGCTGCGGACCCAGGCCCACCAGGACGACCCGCTGGGCGGCGACGCCAGTCAGGCTGCGCAGCACCAGGGTCTCGCCGGGGCGCGCCTTGAATTCGTTCTTGACCACGTCGCGAATGGCGCCCGCAAGCGCCCGGTCGACCACGTCGGCGGCCGGTGTCAGCACGCCGTCGGCGAACACGCCGACGACCAGCGCGGCCGTTTTGATCTTCTCGGGTGACGAGGTCTGTGTGCTAAAGTCCATGCGCGATTCTTCCTATATGTAGTCGCGAGATTCCCAATTATCCCGCAGATGCGGATCCGTCGCACAAAGCATTCCCTTGTCCCTTTTCCAGCGCTCCGTCAAAGACGAACTCACCAGCCATGGCAGCGTCGTGTTCTCGACGCTCGTCGTGGTGTGGATCAGTGTGCTCATGGTGCGCCTGCTTGGCGAAGCCGCCGCGGGCCGCATCGGCGCGGACGTGGTGATGGGCATCGCGGCGTTCTCGTCGATCAATTCGATGCCGACCATCATCGCGGTGTCGGCCTTCATTGCCGTGCTGACCACCGTGACCCGCAACTATCGCGAGTCCGAAATGGTGGTCTGGTTCGCCAGCGGTCTCAGCTTGCTCGACTGGTTCAAGCCGATTCTGCGCTTTGCCATTCCCACCGCGCTGGTGGTGGCTGCCTTCACCATGTTCGCGTCGCCGTGGGCGTACCGCCAGATCAACGATTACCGCGACCGGTATGAAGCGCGGTCCGACGTCGCCAAGATCACGCCGGGCCAGTTCCTGGAATCCAATGGCGTCGACCGGGTGTTCTTCGTCGAATCGGCCACCGACCTGGCAGACAAGGTCGGCAATGTGTTCGTGCGCTGGATCGAGAATGGCCGCCTGAACGTGCTCACGTCCGGCACCGGTACGATCGAAGAGGAAGCCAATGGCGACCGCTTCATGGTGCTGTCGTCGGGGCATCGTTATGAACTGATGCCCGGGTCCCCTGAATTCCGGCTCATGAGCTTCGAAAAGTATGGCGTGCGCATGGAACGCAAGAACGAAGCCGCGTCCGACGATCCGTCGACCAAGTCTCGCCCTACCATGGACCTGCTGCGGGACCCCGACCTGAAGGCGCGCGGCGAACTGCTGTGGCGCGTCAGCCTGCCGCTTCTGGCGATCAACCTGGCCCTGCTGGCGATTCCGCTGGGGGCCGTCAACCCGCGCCTGGGCCGCTCGGGGGACGTCGTGATCGCCTTGCTGGTGGCACTGTTCTATCTGAACATGGTCAATCTGGCCAAGGCGTGGGTCAACAACGGGCGGGCCGACGTGTTCGTGGCCTTGATCGCGCTGCATGGCACGGTCGCGCTGCTGACCGCCATTCTCATGTACTTCCGCATGCGACTTCGCGCGCCCAAGGCTGCAACAGCCTGAACGGTGGGGGTGGGGGCCGGACGCGGCCCCTCCGCTGAACGCCGCCCCTCCTTCTGCACGGCCCGACTTTACATATAGCCAAATAGAATTAAGCGGGTGGCGCTTATTACCTTATGATCTTAGTCAACTGGGCATAGCCCGCTGATTTTCATAAGAACACACCACCCATGAACCTCCAGCAATTCAAGTTCGTCCGCGAAACCGTTCGTCGCGACTTCAATCTGACCGAAGCGGCGCGCATGTTGTACACGTCGCAGCCGGGTGTCTCCAAAGCCATCATCGAGCTGGAAGACGAGTTGGGAGTCAAGATCTTCGAGCGCCATGGCAAGCGCATCAAGGGTCTGACCAAGCCAGGTCAGGCCGTCTCGCAGATCGTCGACCGCATCATGCGCGAAGTCGACAACCTCAAGAAAGTCAGCGATGAATTCGCCCGCCGCGATGAAGGCGGCCTGACCATTGCGTGCACCCATACTCAAGCACGCTACGCGCTGCCCATCGTCATCCCGGCCTTTCGCCAGCTGTTTCCCAAGGTGCATCTGTCTTTGATCCAGGGCAGTCCCGGCCAACTTGCCGAGATGGTCCTGAACGAACAGGCCGACCTGGCGGTGGCCACCGAAGCCCTGGCGCTGACGCCGGGCATGGTGACCTTGCCCTGCTATACCTGGGAACATGTCGTGGTGGTGCCCAAAGACCATCCGCTGGCCCAGCTGACGCCCGCGCAATCCAAGAAGCTGACGCTGGAGCAGTTGGCTCAGTACCCGGTGATCACCTATGACCGCGCGTTTGCAGGCCGGGTGGCGATCGACCAGGCCTTCAGCTCGCAAGACGTGCATCCCGACTTCGTGCTCGAAGCCATCGACGCCGACGTGATCAAGACCTACGTGGAACTGAACATGGGGATAGGGATCATCGCGGGGGTCGCCTACGACGCCAAGCGTGATACCAATCTGGTCGGCATTCCGGTCGGACGCCTGTTTGGCGTGCACACCAGCCGGATTGGCATGAAATCGGGCATTTTCCTGCGCGATTACGTCTACACGTTCGTGGAACTGCTGGCCCCGGCGCTCACGCGCGAGGTAGTGCAGGAAGCGTTGCGGCCGGCCCCGGCCTGACACGCGGTCGTTTTGGTCCATCCGGAGCTGTTCGCTGGGACATTTGCCGTTCCGCCACGTCTGCCCGCGTCCCCACCGGGCGAT
This sequence comes from Pigmentiphaga litoralis, assembly GCF_048632615.1. Taxonomy (GTDB): domain Bacteria; phylum Pseudomonadota; class Gammaproteobacteria; order Burkholderiales; family Burkholderiaceae_B; genus Pigmentiphaga; species Pigmentiphaga litoralis_B. Next base: position 1,484,009 of record NZ_CP184479.1, on the reverse strand, counting down.
GATACTTCCTTGGAAAGCGCGCCGGATTTCTGATTCTCCTATCCCGTCCGCAAAGTCGATTTGATAATCAAATGAGAACTCGTCTCATTCATGTTGACTCTATAACGAGAATCATTATCATCTGATCTGGCTCGTATCAATTACCGGAGGCATCATGACGCTCAGCGCTGTCATCGTCGGGGCAGACCGGCTCGGGAACATTCCTGACCTGCTCAAAGGACACAATATCGCGATCACGCACCACATCAGTGGCCGCGACCCGTCCCATCAGAAAAAGACGTTGCAGTTGCCCTCGGGCACCGAGGTCCTGATCCTGCTGACCGATTTCCTTGGTCACAACGTCATGAAGGCGTTCCGACAGGCGGCACAACGCTCGGGCATTCGCGTGGTTGCGTGCCGGCGGTCAGTGTATGCGATGCAGCAGGCGCTGGAAACCTGCGGGTTGTGTGGCGCGGCGGGCAACGAGCCATGTGCCCGTGCCGACGCCGCCCCCGCCGAAATCAGGGTACAGATGCCACGGTCGCGGCGATCCGGCGCGCGCCATTGAAGCGCGCTTTCCAGTAGGCCATATCCATCCGTTCGACACGGACGACGCCCCCGGCGGACGGGGAGTGCACGAAGCGGCCTTCACCCAGATAGATGCCAACGTGCGAAAACTGGCGGCGCAAGGTGTTGTAGAACACCAGGTCGCCAGGTTGCAGGTCGGATGGTTCGATGTTCTGGCCCATGCGGCTGATTTCTTCCGATTTGCGGGGCAGGTTGAAGCCCAGCACCTGGCGAGCCACGTAAGACACGAGTCCGCTGCAATCGAAGCCGGTATCGGGTGACGAGCCGCCCATCCGATAGCGGATACCCAGATACCCCAGCGCCTGCGACGCCAGTTCCGACGTTGGCGCAAGCAGGCTGTCAGGCGCGTGCCACTGTCCGGACAGGATCATGGCCGGGTCGCGTGCGTTGGCGCGAGGGTCGATATCGGTGTCAGGCAGGCCCAGCATGCCTTCGGCCGCGGCAGCGAACGGGTCCTGCCAGGCGGTGTTGGGGTAGCGGGGAAGCGGCTTGTTGGCAGTGGCGCGGGCAACTTGCGGATTCTGGAGACGGGCCCGCAGTTGCGCAGTGGTCATGATGCCGTCGTCGCCAGCGGTGGGAGCGGTCGTAGCGCAGCCCGTGAGGCCCGAAACCATGGCAAGCGCGGCGATGAGCAGGGGCTTGCGGCACCAGGCCAGGACGAAGGAGGAATGTGTCATGCCGTGTCAGGGGTGACCAAAAGTAAGTCAATCGTCCAAAAGAGTGGCTAAGATACCGGCTGCTGTCGAGCAGGTCAATGCACTTATGCGTTGAAGGTGCAAAAGAGCGGCCTGCACAGGGCCTACAATTTGCGCGTCATCCGACCCGCGCGCGGTGTACCCGCGGCGACCGAGCCCCCCAACAAGGATCCTCCATGAAGACCAAGCACGTCCTGACCTCCGATGATGTGAAGAAGATCGCCGCTGCCGCCGAGGCCGAAGCGCTGGCCAACAAGTGGGCCGTCACCATCGCCATCGTCGACGACGGCGGCCACCTGCTGAATCTGCAACGCCTGGACGGCGCCGCGCCGATCTCCTCGATGATCGGACCCGCCAAGGCACGCACGGCGGCACTCGGCCAACGCGAAACCAAGATCTACGAAGACATCGTCAACAATGGCCGCACCGCCTTCCTGTCGGCGCCGCTGGACGGCCTGCTCGAAGGCGGCGTGCCGATCATCGTCGAAGGCCAGACGATCGGCGCGGTCGGCGTGTCCGGCGTCAAGTCGAACGAAGACGCCCAGATCGCCAAGGCAGGCATCGCCGCTCTGGGCGCGTAAGCCTGGCCTGACGGGCCACGGTCGGCTTTGCTGCTGTCGGCCAAAGGCAACAGCTGCGCCATCTGGCCGCTTGCGCTGTGCAAAACGAACCCCGGCCGCGCGTTCAGGTGCGGTCGGGGTTCGTTGCGTCTGGGGCGTGGGGCTTCGGAGGCGCGTGGACACGGCGCGTGTGGCTGGGGCGTGCGTGGCTGAGGCGTGCGTGGCTCGGGCGTGCGTGGCTGAGGCGTGCGTCGCTGCGGCGTGCGTGGCGGTGGATGCACTGGCGCGGGCAGTCATGCCCCGGACCGGCATCGCCCCGGCGCGTCCATGACGGGCCTTGCCGCTTTTCAGGTACCTTCTTACCTTTATCCCAAGCGGGGCCGTCCCCATGCATTCGACCCCGACCTCTTCGCGCTTTCGTGGCGCGCTCAATGCCGGCGTGCGACCACGCGAAGTCTTCGCATGGTCGCTGTACGACTTCGCGAATTCCGGTTACACCACCGTGGTGTTGACGGCGGTATTCAACGCCTACTTCGTGAGCGTCGTGGCGGGCAATGCGTCGTGGGCGACGTTGGCCTGGACGGGCACCCTGTCCGTGTCTTACCTGATCGTCATGCTGGCCATGCCGGGCCTGGGCGCCTGGGCCGACGCGCGGGGCGCCAAAAAGCGGCTGCTGGCGGTCAGCAGCGTGGGCTGTATCGCGGCCACGGCATCCCTGGCGCTGGTGGGACCGGGCGGGCTGTGGCTGGGTGTCGCGGCGGTGATCGTATCCAACGTGTGCTTCAGCATCGGGGAATCGGTCATCGCCGCGTTTCTGCCCGAGCTGGCCAGGCCCGAAGCGCTGGGGCGCGTATCCGGCTGGGGGTGGAGTTTCGGGTATTTCGGCGGGATGTTGACGCTCGGTCTGTCGCTGCTGGTCGTCATGAAGTCGCAGGCGGCGGGCGGAACGGCCGCGCATTTCGTGCCCTTGACGATGTTGCTGACGGCCGGGATCTTCGCGATCGCGGCGGTGCCGGTTTTCGTTTTTCTGAAAGAGCGATCCGCACCGCAGCCCGGCGGGGCGACCGCCGCGGCGCCTGGGTCGGCGCCACCGCACACTAAGGCTTCCGCAACCGCGCCAGCGCACGCCGCAACGACGACCGCCGCGGCCGCCGCCACCGCGGGCGCCCTGGGCGCACCACCGTCTGCGGCGGGCCAGGCCCTGGGCTTCATGGGCGTCATGCGGCAACTGGGCGCCTCCTGGCGCGCCACCAAGGCCTTTCCTGATTTTCGCAACCTGCTGATCTGCGGCGTGTTCTACCAGGCGGGCATCGCGGTGGTCATTACCCTGGCCGCCGTGTACGCCGAGCAGGTCATGAAATTCCAGCAGGCCCAGATCATGATGCTGGTCTTCCTGGTAAACATCACGGCGGCGGCAGGGGCCTTTGGGTTCGGTTTCGTGCAGGACCGGATCGGCCACCGGGCCGCGCTCAGCGCCACCCTGGTCGGCTGGATCATCATGGTCCTGACGGCCTATTTCGCGCAGACCAGCGGCGGCTTCTGGGCGGCCGCGGCCCTGGCCGGCCTGTGCATGGGGTCAAGCCAGAGCGCCGGCCGGGCCATGACGGGCGCCCTGGCGCCAGCCACGCGCCTGGGCGAATTCTTTGCACTGTGGACGTTTGCGACGCGGCTGGCCGCCATCATCGGGCCGCTGACCTACGGGATGGTGACGTGGATCACCGACGGCAATCATCGTCTGGGAATCCTGATTACCGGCGTGTTCTTCGTGATCGGCCTGCTGGTGCTGACCCGCATCGACATGCGCCGGGGCGAAGCCCTCCGGGTCGCGCGGGCCAGGCAGGGCTAAGGCACGGCGCGCCCTGCCGAGTTGGCCCCCGTCAGGGCCGACCGCGCAGATTTCTCCTCCGACAAGGCGCGCCCTGCCAAGGCACTTGTCTGCCGGACACCAGATCGCCGGCCGCAGGCGGGGTACGGCGCCACCATGCTCCGCCATGCCAGACCAGGCAAAAAAACGGACAGCGCATGCTGTCCGTTTTTCTGCCAGCACGGGACGGCGCATCGCGCGCCCTCCCAGACCGTTCAACGCCGCATTTACGCGACTTCCACCGGAATGCCCGCGATCTTGGCCGACCAGGTCTTGGGGCCGGTTTCGTGCACCGAGGTGCCCGTCGAATCCACCGCGACCGTCACCGGCATGTCCTTCACGTCGAATTCGTAGATCGCTTCCATGCCCAGGTCGGCAAAGCCAACCACCTTGGCGCTGCGGATCGCCTTGGACACCAGGTAGGCCGATCCGCCCACGGCCATCAGATACGCCGACTTGTGCTTGCGGATCGATTCGATGGCGACCGGGCCGCGTTCGGCCTTGCCGATCATCGAGATCAGTCCCGTCTTCTCGAGCATCATGTCGGTGAACTTGTCCATGCGGGTGGCCGTGGTCGGGCCGGCGGGGCCTACCACTTCTTCGCGCACGGGATCCACCGGGCCCACGTAATAGATGACGCGGTTGGTAAAGTCCACGGGCAACGATTCGCCCTTGGCCAGCATTTCCTGGATGCGCTTGTGCGCGGCGTCGCGCCCGGTCAGCATCTTGCCCGACAACAGCAGGGTCTGGCCCGGCTTCCACGAGGCGACTTCTTCCTTGGTCAGCGTATCCAGATCGACACGGGCCGACTTGTTGTAGTCAGGCGCCCAGTTCACATCGGGCCATTCTTCCAGCGACGGCGGATCCAGGCGGGCCACGCCCGAGCCGTCCAGCGTGAAGTGCGCGTGGCGGGTGGCCGCGCAGTTCGGGATCATGGCGATCGGCTTGGACGCGGCGTGCGTCGGGAACATGCTGATCTTGACGTCCAGCACGGTGGTCAGACCGCCCAGGCCTTGCGCGCCGATCCCCAGGGCGTTGACCTTGGTGTACAGCTCGATCCGCATTTCTTCCAGCTTGCTGTTCGGGCCGCGTTGCAGCAGCTCGTACATGTCGATGTCTTCCATCAGCGACTGCTTGGCCATCAGCATCGCTTTTTCGGCGGTGCCGCCAATGCCGATGCCCAGCATGCCGGGCGGGCACCAGCCAGCCCCCATCAGCGGCACGGTCTTCAGCACCCAATCCACCACGGAATCGCTTGGATTCAGCATCGCGAACTTGGACTTGTTTTCCGAACCGCCGCCCTTGGCCGCCACCTGCACGTCGACGACGTTGCCAGGGACCAGTTCGACGTTGACCACACAGGGCGTGTTGTCGCCGGTGTTCTTCCGGGCAAATTGCGGGTCGGCAAGCACGGAGGCGCGCAGCAGGTTATCTGGATTCAGATAGCCGCGGCGCACCCCTGGTCACAGAGTTCCTGCAGCGAGAACTTGCTGTCGAAGCGGACATCCATGCCCACTTTCAGGAACACGTTGACGATGCCGGTGTCCTGGCAGATCGGGCGCTTGCCTTCGGCGCACATGCGCGAATTGGTCAGGATCTGGGCGATCGCGTCCTTGGCGGCGGGGCTTTCCTCGCGCTCGTAGGCGCGCGCCAGGTGGCGAATGTAATCGACCGGGTGGTAGTAGCTGATGAACTGCACAGCGTCGGCGATCGATTGAATCAGGTCTTCTTCCTTGATGACGGTAGTCATGCAAACTCTCCGGGTCGATACAAAAAGAGGAGGGGCGAACGCGATGCGTCAGTGGCCGCCATTCTGGATACGTTCGTGGGTGGGCGCCATCAGGCGGTCGGTGTAAGCGATGGCCAGCGCCGACAGCAGAAAGGCAATGTGGATGCTGGTCTGGGCAATCAGCGTCTTGCTGTCGTAGTGCGCCGCGTTGATGAAGGTCTTGAGCAGGTGGATCGACGAAATGCCGATGATCGCCGTGCCCAGCTTGACCTTCAGCACCGACGCGTTGACGTGGGACAGCCATTCGGGCTGGTCCGGATGGTTTTCCAGATGCAGGCGCGACACGAAGGTCTCGTAGCCGCCCACGATCACCATGATCAGCAGATTGGAGATCATCACCACGTCGATCAGGCCCAGCACCACCAGCATGATGGTCGTCTCGTTCAGGACCGTCGGCACTGGCATGGGCGTCTGGCCCGGCACGAAGGGCATGACGGCCTGGGCCAGCAGTTCGATGGCGTGCTGGTTGCCGAAGGCCGCTTCGATCAGGTGGACCAGTTCCACCCAGAAATGGAAGACATAAACGCCCTGGGCCACGATCAACCCGAGATATAGCGGCAGCTGCAGCCACCGGCTCATGAAAATCAGGTTGGGCAAGGGGCGCAGCGCGCGGGGCGGGCTGAATTCGGAGCGAGGCTTGCTGGGGTCTGACATGTGCTGCCTGTTGAGGAAATTGGATTACCGCGCGGGATTGTACGGTGCTTGCGGATGCTGCGCCGCGGCGGACGGACTCGGCCCGCTTTCTGTAACCTATGGCTAACACCGTTCCGGCATGACGGTGTCGCGTCGCAAAATAGCGACTGGAGCCGTGCACGCCGAGACACGCCCCGCATCCAGATGCCGGGCGCGCGGCGCATGGCGCACTTCCAACAATGACTACAAGGACACGCGGCGATGGCCAACCTCGATTCAGTTCTGACAGAAACGCGGGTGTTCCCGCCCAGTAAAGACTTCGTCGCCCAGGCGAACGTGTCGGGGCCGGAAGGCTACCAGGCCCTGTGCGACGAGGCCGAACGCGACTTCGAAGGCTTCTGGGCCCGGCTGGCGCGCGAACACATCCAGTGGGCCAAGCCGTTTACGCGCACCCTGGACGAAAGCAACGCCCCTTTCTATAAGTGGTTCGACGACGGCGAATTGAACGTGTCGGCCAACTGCCTTGACGTCCACGTGAACAACGGCCGCGGCGACAAGGTTGCCATCATCTTCGAAAGCGACGACGGCAAGATCACCCAGGTCACCTACCGCGACCTGCTGGCCCGCGTGTGCCGCTTCGCCAACGGCCTTACGGCGCTGGGCTACAAGACCGGCGACCGGTCCATCATCTACATGCCCATGTCGGTGGAAGCGGTGGTGGCCATGCAGGCCTGCGCCCGCCTGGGCATCACGCATTCGGTCGTGTTCGGCGGCTTTTCGGCCAAAAGCCTGCAGGAACGCATCGTTGACGTCGGCGCCACGCTGGTCATCACGGCCGATGCGCAGCAGCGCGGCGGCAAGACCATTCCGCTCAAGCCCGCAGTCGAGGAAGCCTTTGCACTGGGCGGCTGCGACGCCATCCGCAAGGTCGTGGTTTACAAGCGCGCCGACGTTGCCGGCAACTGGACAGAAGGCCGCGACGTCTGGATGCACGACGTCGAGGCCGGCCAGTCGGACACGTGCGAACCGGTCATCGTCAATGCGGAACACCCGCTGTTCATCCTGTATACGTCGGGGTCGACCGGCAAACCCAAGGGCGTGCAGCATTCGTCCGCCGGCTTCCTGCTGTGGGCGCACCTGACCGTCAAATGGACCTTCGATCTGAAGCCCGATGACGTGTACTGGTGCACGGCCGACGTCGGCTGGATCACCGGGCACTCGTACATCGCGTATGGCCCCCTGGCCGCCGGCGCGACGCAAGTCGTGTTCGAGGGCGTGCCGACCTTCCCGAATGCCGGCCGGTTCTGGGACATGATCCAGAAGCACAAGGTCAGCATCTTCTATACGGCGCCCACCGCGATTCGCTCGCTGGTCAAGGCCGCCGAAGGCAGCCCCGAACATCATCCCCAAAAATACGACCTGTCCAGCCTGCGCGTTATCGGGTCGGTCGGCGAGCCGATCAATCCCGAAGCGTGGATGTGGTACTACAAGAACGTCGGCGGCGAACGCTGCCCGATCGTGGATACCTGGTGGCAGACCGAAACCGGTGGCCACATGATCACCCCACTGCCGGGTGTCACGCCGCTCAAACCCGGATCGTGCACCACGCCGCTGCCCGGCATCATGGCGGCCATTGTCGATGAGACCGGTGGGGACGTCGAACTGGGCAAGGGCGGCTTCCTGGTGATCAAGCGCCCCTGGCCCGCCATGATCCGCAACATCTGGGGCGATCCGGAACGTTTCAAGAAAAGCTACTACCCCGAAGAACTGGGCGGCACGTACTACCTGGCTGGCGACAGCGCCAACCGGGACACCGACGGCTACTTCTGGATCATGGGCCGTGTGGACGACGTGCTGAACGTATCGGGCCACCGCCTGGGCACCATGGAAGTCGAATCGGCCCTGGTGTCGCACCCCCTCGTAGCCGAAGCCGCGGTCGTGGGCCGGCCGGACGACCTGACGGGCGAGGCCATCGTGGCATTCGTGGTGCTGAAGAAGGCACGTCCCGACGACGCCGAAGCGGCCGAGATTGCCAAGGACTTGCGAGCCTGGGTAGCCCGCGAGATCGGACCGATCGCCAAACCCAAGGACATCCGCTTTGGGGACAACCTGCCCAAGACGCGGTCGGGCAAGATCATGCGCCGGCTGCTGCGCGTGGTGGCTAAGGGAGAAGAGGTGACCCAGGACGTTTCCACCCTGGAAAATCCCGCCATTTTGGATCAGCTAGGCAAAGCGCTCTGATTTGCGCGATAATCTGCACAGCTCTGGTGCGTTTTCCACCAAAAGGATGGTGCATTTTGCACCAACATAGGGGTCAACACCTAGTGTAAGTCGCACAATCCAGGCGCAGAATATCGTTATGCAGTGGAGGAGACAAACCCCTGCAGTCACTAGAAGAGCAAAACGCCCGAGCGGCCGATCCATAAGTAGATCGGCCGCCGGTGCAATAATTTTCCTGCTGTTGTTTGATCTCCTCTGCTGTACTCCCCCTGTACTTTCCCTGTTCTGCTGCGCTGGTGTTCTTCTGGCTTCAGCGGTCACGCGTGGTCTCTGCCGAGTCAGGCAAGCTCTAAAATCTTTCGCATCGGTGCCTTGCAAGGCTGCATCGTTTCGTGCGTCCTGTGTGTCCACTGGTGCGCAGCCATGGTGCCGAGCCATCCTTGGGTGTAATTCCGCATCGTCGCCGTGCGTCGAAAAACTCACGCGTGATTGGCGTCCGGGGATCTGATATACTGCGCGGCTGTTAGCGGCTGGGACACGTCCAAGCCGCCAGCATGGACAGGTGGCCGAGCGGTTGAAGGCGCACGCCTGGAACGCGTGTATATGTGAAAACGTATCGTGGGTTCGAATCCCACCCTGTCCGCCAACAATTCCTGTTTGGCGGCCAGTTGGTTTTAAAGACCGTCAATGAAAAAACCCTGAAATCCTCCTGCTTTGGATTTCGGGGTTTTTTGTTTTCCAGGATGTTTTTGTACGCTTCGTACAAGGTTCTTGGACGCGGTGATGTGGTCAGCGAAGCTATTCGGTTCAGGAGCTGCGGTAGCTTGGCCTTCTTCGCCCGGGCTCGTTCCTGGCGACTACAGTATGGCGTCGATGAGGGTGCAAGCCTGACATGCGCCGCTGCGTGACGAACGATGCTTATTCGTCGTACACGTCCGGCAGAAGGGATTCATAGTCCTGTCCGCCGTAGAAAACGCCGATGATCGACACAGTTTCGATATCAGCCTCGACCATGAAGGCAATGACGGCATTGCGTCCATAGTTCGTGATACGCAGCCCCAGCAGCAGGTCGTCGCGCTGGATGCCGCGCTGCGGAAACGTCGTCAGGCTCTCACAATAGGCGACGATGGCGTCGACGTAGCGGGCCGCAGTGTGCGGCGAACCTGCGTGCGCGATGTACGCTTCGATTGCGTCGAGCTGTGTGATCGCTTGGGGCGCGAACCGGACGGAGTAATTCAAGCCGCCTTACTCGCGCGGTTGCGGCGCTTCGCGGCCAGATGCTCTCGCACCTGATCGGCCGACAGCGCACGCTCGGGGGCGTCTTTGAGTGCCTGAGCCGCCGGGACGACCTGCTCGCGCAGCCAGGATTCCATGGCGCGATCCCGGGCCAGGAGCGCGCGCAAGCCGTCGCGGATGACCTCGCTTTCGGTCGCGTACTCGCCAGCGGCAACCTTGGCTTTGACCACATCGGCCATTTCGTTCGGCAAGGTGATGCTGAATTGTTGAGTCGAGCGCATAGTGGGCTCTCTTTTGGGAAGTGTAGGATTAAATCCTATACTTTCTGCACGCGAGCGGCAAACCTCTTTGCCGCCAACTATCTCGGTCTGGCGGTCCCGCAAATAGTCGTTGGGTTTCTTCAGACGATTGTCGTAAGTCACTGCTTTATCCAGAAACCCGTGCTGGCGGTAGTGGCCACCCCAACGGCCGGCAACACTGTCTGATCCAAGCAGTGTCGCATCGTCTTCCTCGTGAATCGTCTACGGGAAGTCAGATGCTAAGCGTCATGGCAAAAACTGGGGATGCGTGAAACTGCGCAAGCCGGGCAAAGCGACACATCGGCCATCGCTGACAAAGCGGCAAAATGGTCGCCGTGAAGTTTGTCCAGCCGTCAGTCGCGGCGACTTGAATAGAACTGGGCGTCGCCCCGGTCCAGCGTGTCGTGCGCGATCATGGACAGTTCAAGCGCGGCTTCAAATGAGGAACGTCCGGTCGCCGCAAAGCGGCGTGTGAAGCGGCCGCGACGGTCGGAAATGATCCCGGTGCAATGGGTCAGGCCGGTTGGCGTCTGAATGCTGCATTCGTGCAGCAGGTGGCCGTCGTCAAGTTTGATGGTGCGTGTAGACCACTGGGGAGCGTTGCTCATGGTGCGGGCAAGAAATCCGTATGACACCAATTTACTGCAGCCAGTGTGGCGGGCCATCCGCCGAGTGGCTTACGCACCACGTCCCGCGTAACCGATCGCTACTTCGACGAGCGCGAAAACAAGGCGTCCATAGAAGCCGCCTTCTGCACTGCCACAACTGCTTACATCGCCAGTTCCAGGCCGTGCCGCTGCATGACGCCTTTTAGTGCGGCCAGGTCAGGCGGCCCGCCAGCGCCCAATACGCCTGCGACTTCATTGAAGTAGTCCGGCCCGATATTGGCGGGCGAAAAGACCACCAACGCCCGCGCTGGTACAGTGCCAGGGTTCGAAAAGTGATGCACGCTGCCGCGCGGCGAAAAACAATAGTCGCCCGGGTTGAGCACGCGGCTCTCGCCGTCGACTCGGTAGGTCAACGAACCTTCCAGCATGTGGATGGTTTCGTCGACATCGACATGGCGATGGGGCGGTGGCACCTTGGCCTGCGGCTGGACGACCATCTCGGCCATGGCCATGTGGCCGGTCGTGTGCCGCCCGTCCACCAGAAACTGCATTGATAGCGATCCGATGGTGATCAGGTCGCCGCGCCCCGTGGCGGCCTGCTGCATGGCATGCGTGGTCATCGTGGAACTCCTGACATATTTAGGGTAAAGTGACTTTACCAAATGCATGCAAAAATACAATCATCTTCGACTTCTCGGTTTCCCGAGGATCCCGATCCCGATGACCCCTTGATCGGGGCGCGGCTGCGTTTCGGCCTGTCGTATGTCGAGCAGCGCATTCTTGATGCCCTTGTTGAAGCGGGCTACGCCGATATTCAGGTCGCGCATTTCAAGGTGCTGCGCTTTCCGCCGCCCGAGAACGAACGACCGATCGACCTTGCGCAGCGGGCTGGCATGACCAAGCAGGCGATGAACTACCTGCTGGTCCAGTTGGAAGAGATGGGGTATGTCGAGCGGGTCGCGGCAGAAGGCACGACTGCACGCCGCATTTCGTTGACGGAACGGGGCTGGGCAGTGGCCAAGATTCAGCGTAGCGCCGTGCACGACGTGGAGAAGGAGTGGGAAGCGCGGATAGGCAAGGCGCGCTTCGCCGAATTCTATGCGGTGTTGAAGGAATTGACCGCCACGTAGAGGGCGGTCGCGTCCTTGGTTGGCGCATGCCGCGTGTCGGGCAGGCACATGCCACGCCGGCGGACGAAGGATGACCGGGATCGATCGCTTACGGAGTTGGTAAATGCGCTGCCGTGGCCGCCGTGTCCGGCACGACGCCGTACTGTGTCCACCGGGGCAGCACCTCGGCCTCGAAGGCCGCCAGGGTTGCCGGATCGATGTCCGGGTGCCGTGACGCAAGCGCGGCACTGCGCAGGGCGGGTTGGCCAATCAAGGTATGGCCGACGGCGGCTTGCCAGGCAGGCACCTCGAGCGCGGTGGCAAGCGCGGGCGCAAGCAGCCAATGCCTCGGACCGGGCTGTTCGCCGAGCCAGGCGTTCAGTTGCCAGGCTCGTTGCCATCGCGCCGTGTCCGCAGATGCGCCCGCGATGTTGGCTGTTGGAGTGGTCGGCGTGGGCAAAGGATGCGCGCACCGTGCCCAGAAGAGTGTCAGGAACGCCTGGTTCAGAAACCCGGGCTGCGCCGAGTAAGGCGCCTGTCGGGCGATGCTGGCGTAGCTCGCGGGGCCAAGTGACAGAGCCCGAAGCAGGGGCGTGAACCAGGCATGGGGCGCTTCAATGACGCCGATGCGGGTGTCGAGTTGCAGCGGTCCGTGCTCGGGTGCGCCAGGCAGGGCAGCAATGTTCTGGTTCAGCAGCCGGGCGCGATGGGCGTCGGCGGCAAGTCGATGATCTTGTCCATCATCCGTACGCTGATAGATGTCGCGCCGCAGGCTTTGATTGCGGGCCAGGTCGCGCAGGGTTTCGGCTGTCGCGGGATCGTGGACGCCGCGCAGCATGGGTTGCACGCGCGCGGGAATCGATATCGCGTCAATGTTTTCGATCAGCGTGGCGCTGCCGATGTACGTGCAGCCGATGGCGGCGAAGTCCTGCATGACGTCGGCGACATGCAGGGGCTGCCAGTCGGCGCTGATGAATTCATGGGCAAGGTAGGCATCGTCTTCCTGTTCAAGATGACCAAGCTGGCGCGCCATGTCGGGCGTGGCGATAAAGTAGCCGGCGCCCGATCGTTCCAGTTGCCGGAGCAGCGCAACCCCGTGGCGAAGTCCCGCGTGCGCGGCGCCGATTGTTTCGACCTGCGAAGTGCGTGCCGCTGGAAAGGGCGTCGTGCTTGCCGGTAAGGCACTGGAAGACGATGTGCCTGAAGCTGCCGAACAAGAGGCCGCCGCCCCGGCTGCTGCCTCTGCCGACAGCCGCAGCAGCCGTTGCGCCGCCGCCAGGCCTGACGCACCTGGGTGGCTCATATAGGCCACGTACACCAGGCCGCCCGGTTTGAGCCAGCGTTGCATGACCTTGCGGATCGCGGCGCGGGTGTCTGACGTGACCCACGCATACACGCCGTGCAGCACGATGAAGTCGCAGTGGGGATAGGCGTCATCGGCTGCGCGGGCCATGTCCGCGACGTCTGCGTGAACGAAGTCGATGTTGTCGACGCCGCTTGCGGCTGCGCGTTCGCGTGCGACCGCCACGTGCCGCGGGTCGATGTCCACGGCAATGAAGCGGCTATCGGGATGCGCGGCGGCGGTGAGCAGGGCGCCCATGCCTGCGCCGCATCCCAGTTCCATCCATACGAACGGTTCGTTGTCCGGCGGTGTCTGGCGGCCAAGCGCGATGGTTGCTGCGCGCAACCATGTCGGCGTCATTTCGCGGTGGAAGAAATCCGGATAGGCGGCGCCGGGGCAGGCCGCAACGGCATGGGCGGTATCCGGGCGGGACGGGTCCGCGTGGGCAGCATCAGAGAGTGCGGTCCGACCCGCAGCCTGCCCCGCGCCAGCCCGCGCGCCGTCAGCATCGTCGAACGTGTCACGCGTCATGAGCGGTCGGCCTTGTGCTTTAAAAGGAAGCCGTCATCGTGACGTATAGCGACCGACCGGGCTCGTTGTAGGTGTTGGCGCCCGCGCCGCTGCTGTTGTTCTGGCGGAATAGGCGCTTGTCAAAAATGTTGTTTATCCCGGCGCGGAAGGACAGTGACTTGCTGAACTTGTAGCCAGCGCTCAGGCCCACCAGCGAATACGATCCGCGATCGCTCAACGCATTTCCCGTCGACGCGGCGCCGGCTTGTGTCAGGGTGCGGGCTTTCTGCTTGCCGTAGAAGGTGGCGTAAATCTGCGCCGAGACCTTGTCGTTGACGGTCCAGTCCAGCGTCGAATTGACGGTGTACCGCGGAATCATTGACAACGGCTGTCCGGTGGACTTCTGCTCGTTTTCGATCATGTAGGTGCCGTTGTTGATCAGCTTCAGGACGTTGCCTTGTTCACCGATCAGCGGGACGGTCAGGTTGCCTTCCAGGCCCTGCACGATGGCCTTGCCGGCGTTGAACCACTGGAAGGCTTGTGACTGCGCGCCGGGCACGCCGATGACGATGGGTGCGCCCTGGTCGAACATGTCGGCGGCGATCTTGTTGTTGTAGTAGTTGTGGAAGTAGGTCAGCCCCGATACCCAGCCGCGGCTGTTGTAGGCAATCCCGATTTCCTTGTTGATGCTGGTTTCCGGAGCCAGGTCGGCATTGCCCAGGATGTAGCAGCCGGCGCCCGCATTCGGGAAGTTGACCGGGCAGCCTTGGCCCATCGTGTAGTACAGGTAGTTCGGATTCGACTGATACAGATTCGGCGCCTTGAACGCCCGCGCAATGCCGCCCTTCAGGGTGATCTCATTGGTCAGTTGATACGACGTATTCAGGCTCGGGCTCCAGTTGGCGCCAAAGTTGTCGTGGTGATCGAAACGCAGGCCGGGCGTCAGGGTCAGCGTGTCGGTCAGTGCGATGTTGTCTTCGGCAAAGAGGCCGGTCAACGACGCGTCGGCCTTGCCGTTGCGGCTGGCCGCGTTCACCAGCTGCCCCGTGTTGTCGGCCTGCGAGTTGCCATACGGGTCGTTCAGTTTTTCCGTCCGGTGATCGAAGCCGAAGGTGAACACCTGGCTGGTGCCGAACAGCTGCGAGGGCATGCTGTATTCGCCGTTGACCAGGTAGTTGTTCAGTTCGGACGTCGACTTTCGCAGCGCGGCCTGGATGCTGCCTTCCGGACCGCCCGCCAAGCCTTCGTTGAAACGGGTGTTGTCGGTGCCTTCGTAAGAGAAGGTCAGGCGGGAACGATGGCCGGCGCCCCAGTCGCCACGATGCGTGACCGATGCGGTGCGGCGATACAGCGTATTGGTTTCGGCGCCGGCCTGCGCGAGTTGCGTGGCTTCGGCCGTGCCATCGGTGCTGACCGCGCGGTCGCCTGCGTAGATGTTGCCCTGGCGGCTGAGGCCGGCATTGAAGTCGATGGACTGCTTGTCGGTCAGGGCCCAGCGCACCAGGGCATTGATGTCCCGATTGCGCACACCTTCCCGGCCGGCCGGGGGTGATGCCGGTGGCGAACTGCTGGTTCAGCGCCAGGCTGTCCGCTTCGGTCTTGGCCACGTTGCCGAACAGGCGGAACGACAACTTGTCGGCCAGCGGTCCGCTCAGGTTGAAGCCGAGACGTTTCGATCCGCCTTCGGCACTGTGTTCCGGGAACAGCGAGTACACCGTGACCGACCCGGCGTACTTGTCGGTAGGCGGTTTGGTAATGATGTTGATGACGCCGCCAGCGGCGCCCGACCCGTAGCGCGCGGCGGCCGGGCCGCGCAACACTTCAATGCGTTCCACCGCTTCGGCCGGCACCCAGTTGCTGTCGCCGCGCGTGTTGCGTTCGCCGCTGCGGCCCATGCGGGTCGAGTTGCGTGAGCTGACAGGAATGCCATCGATCAGGATCAGGGTGTTTTCCGGACCCATGCCGCGCAGGTCGATCTGGCGGTTGTTGCCGTACTGGCCCGACGAACTGTTGCCCGTGAGGTTGACGCCCGGCATGGTGCGGATCAGTTCGGACAAGTCATTGGCAGGCGGGCGCTTTTCCAGGTCTTCCTGGGTGATGACCGAGACGCCCGGCGCTTGTTTCAGTTCTTCTTCGGCCGTGCCGAGCACCTGCACTTCCGACAGTTCTTTGGGGTCGGTGGCCGCCACCCTGGCCGGTTGCGTCTGGGCGACGGACTGCATGGATACCAGGGCCATGCTGATCGCCAGCGCAAGCGGGTGGATACGGGTGACCGGGTAACGAACAGGCATGACACAACACTCCGGAATACATGAAAGCGAATGGCAGGTAGCGACGTGCGTCGACACGCCGCTAGCTGTGAATGCGAGTAATTTACATTCGCATTCATATGGGCGACCCAACTTTGCTTTTCTTGACAGAAGGTGTTGTGCTGCTGATGAACCCTGTGAAGGGTTCAGGGTTGGCTCTCCAAGACGTTGCCCGCATCAACGATCAGCGTGCTGACGGCTTCCGCCGGCGCCGCAGCCGCGTTGCGATTGCGGCCAGCAGCACGATCGCCACAACCCCAGCCGCCATGCCGATCCGCGCCAGCGTCACCAGGTTGGATCGCGGGCCGCCTTCGCGGATCTGCTGGACGTCCTGCGCCGACACCTTCAGCGCCGGATCGCCGTGGTGGTCGAACACGTAGTTTGCCAACTGCGCGATCTCGTCATTGTTCAATGCGGTCAAGGCGTTGGGTTGCCCGCCGAATGGAGGCATGAACACCTGGCCGGACGGGGTATTGCGATCCACGCCGTACAGGATGGTAGCGACCAGATTGCTGGGGCTGGCGCCCGCGGTGGCCGAATTGCTGAAGAGGCTGGGGTAGTAGGCGTCCGGGGTGCCCTGGGCGTTGTAGCCATGGCACGACGCGCAGTTGGCCGAGAACAATTGGCCGCCTGGGCTGCGGCCTTGCATGCCGTTGACGTAGCCTTCGCCGCGAAAGTCCGGCAGGTCGTTGGCGGGCGCACCGTGTTCGAAGCGGGTGCTTGCCGCCGACCTGTGCGGTGCCGGGGCCTCCGAGGCCGAGGCTGCCGGACTGTCTGCGGCCGAATCCGCCGACCCTTTAGAAGACGCTGCCGATGCCGGGGCTGCCGATGCCGGGGCTGCCGATGCCGAGGCTGCCGCATCGCCCGCCGCCCCGGCCATTCGCACGGCCGGCACGTCCCGCACATACGTGGCGATCGCGTTCAGGTCGGCGTCCGTCAGCTTGCTGAAACTGAACGAGATGGCTTCGGCCATGCTCCCGGCTGCCTGCGCCTTGCCTTCGACGCGGCCGGTCCGCAGGTAGGTCACCAGGTCCTGTTGCGACCAGGTGCCGATGCCGGTGGCCTTGTCGGGCGTGATGTTCGGTGCGTACCAGGGGCCGACTTGCGCACCGGCCAGGCTCTTGCCAAGTTGCTCCTGCATCATGAAGCCGCGCGGCGTGTGGCAGGTGCTGCAATGCGCGGCGCCCAGGGTCAGGTAGCGGCCACGGTTCCATTCCTCCGACTTGTTGACATCGGCAACCAGCGGCGCGTCGGGCACGAACAGCAGGTTCCAGCCGGTCATCAGGAAGCGCAGGTTCATGGGGAAGGGCAGGGTGGTGGCGGCCGTTTCGGTGTCGACCGCGTCCACGCCGTGCATGAAGTAGACGTACATCGCGTGGATGTCTTGGTCCGTCATCACCGCGTAGGACGGGTAGGGCATGGCGGGATAGAGGTGCGCGCCGTCGGCCCGTACGCCTTTGCGCACGGCGTTCGAGAACTGCTGTTCGGTGTAGTTGCCGATGCCGTGGGTGGTTGAGGGCGTGATGTTGGTCGAGACGATGTCGCCTACGGGGGACGACATGACGAGGCCGCCCGCCATGGGTTTGCCGTGGTGCGTGGTGTGGCACGCGATGCAGTCCGATGCCGTCGCCAGGTAGCGGCCACGATCGATCATGGCCGGGTCGGCAGAAGCGGCAACGGACCGATTCACCGGCGCAGCAAGAGCAGGCGCGGCTGCGGAGGGATCCGCAGCGTGGGTCGCCATCGTTGCCGTCATCAGCGCCAGCGCCACGAGCGAGATGCTTGATCCCGATAACCCTATGTACGAACGTCGCATCACGCCCCCTTCGCCTGTTTGACCAGCGCGTCGGCGGCCTTGAAGGCCAGCGCCACCATGGTAATGGTGCTGTTGCCGCAGGCGGTGCTGGGCATGGCGCCGCCGCCCGGCAGGAACAGGTTGGCGTGGTCGTGCGAACGGCAGTCGGGATCGACCACCGAATTGCCGGGATCGTTGCCCATGATGGTGCCGCCCATGATGTGTTTGCTTTGATTGAATTTTGGGGTGACCTTGACGTCGGTCGCGCCCATCGCGGCCGCGATTGTGCGTCCGATGGGCAGTGAATACTGCTCGGCCGACTTGCGCACGTAGTCGCCCACGTCGTAGTGGATGGATGGTTTGGGCAGGCCCAGCCAGTCCTTCTTGCTGGACAGCGTCAACCGATTGTCGGCATGCGGCAGCATTTCGTGCGCCAGGATGATGTCGGCCGTGCAGGCTGTCTGGCGGCGGATTTCCTGGTCCAGCGCCTTGCCGACCAGGCCGGTCTTGAGCGCGTTGAACGTGACGAACCGGTTGCGGGCAAAGTTGTTGAAGCGGAAGTACGCGCCGGCATGTTCGCTGCGAAACGCGCCCTGCGACGTTTCCATGATGCCGCTGTTCACGACCGGGCCGACGCCCGACCAGTACGGTTCGGCCAGGGTGACCGACAGTCCCAGTTGCGGGTGGTCCATCATGTTGCGGCCGACCTGGTCCGAGCGGTTGGCCACGCCCTTGGGATTGCGGTCGTCGGCCGACATCAGCAGCAGCTTGGGATTTTCCAGGCCATTGCAGGCCAGCACGAAGTGCTTGCCGGTCACGCGGTGGCTGACCTTGTTCTGGTCGAAATAGTGGACGGCTTCCACCTGTTGCCGCGCATTGGTTTCCACGCGGTAGGCCACCGCGTCGCTGAGGATGACCGCTCCCTTGGCTTCGAGCCGGGCCAGCGCGGTGGCGCCATCGTACTTGGCGCCGATCGGGCACACCGGCACGCAGTTGTTGTTGCCGCAACAGGCCGGCCGTTCGTCGTAGGGCACGCCGCTGTTGCGGGCCTGCGCGGTCGGAATGTTGGTGTAGCCCAGCGTTTTCACAACCTCGGTAAAGCGCTGTTCGCCCGGGCTGAAGGGCAGCGGTCCCATCGGGTAGGGCTTCGAACGCCGGGGCGGCCATTGCAGCGCCGGGTCGGACGGGCCGCAGATGCCCAGCCGGTATTCGGTGCGGACGTAGTACGGTTCGAGCGTGTCGTAGTCGAATGCCCAGTCGCGGCCCACGCCATACAGGGACTGAAGGCGCAGGTCGTCGGGCGTCATGCGCCAGCAGGTGCCGGCCCAATGCCAGGTCGATCCGCCCGCATAGCGGATGAAGGTCTGGTCGTACGAGTCCGGACCGGTCAGCTGCAGATACGTATCGTCGGGATTGCCGGTGGGCGGCATCGGGTGCGGCGCCCAGGGCCTTGGCGGGTAGGACGACGACGCGCTCCCCTTCAGGCCCAGCGGCAGATTGCGGAAATTTTCAACGATCTGCGCGCGGGACACGCGGGGGCCGGCTTCGAGCATCAGGACCGAGACGCCGGCATCCAGCAGCTCTTCGGCAATGACGATGCCGACGACGCCGGTGCCGACGATGACGACATCGGCGGAGGAAGGTTGAGTCATGGGTTATTCCGGAAGAGGGCGCTCAGAAGCGAGGCAGGGGGCTCAGCGGCACGGTGACCTGGCGCCATTGGTTGGGGCCCGAGATGCCGTACGACGGGATGGTGACGACGTCGATCGTGGTCTGGAAGGTCAGCGCCTGTTCGAACGTAAAGACCGTGGCGGTGGGCTTGGCCGACGACACGCCCGTGTACCAGGCAAAAATGATCCAGTGCGCCAGATCCTTGGCTTTGCCGTCGGGAATGTCATCGAAGAAGTCTTCAACGATCGTGGCCTGCTTGCGCTCGGCAATGCCGATCAGTTCGTCGGTCAGCGCCTGCAGGTCGGCGTGATCGCTGGCCGCTGTCTGCAGGATGCGCGCGCCCACGCGCGGGTCGAGCCGGTGATTGACCAGCAGGTTCGACAGGCGCATGAAGCGCGCCAGTTGCGTGGGATCGGGCGCGGGCCGCGCCGAAGCCGGCAAGGCCAAGGACGGCAGCGAGGCGCCGGCAAGATAGCTGCCCAGCAGCGCGGCGCCGCCGAACAGCACGGTTCGCCGCGAAACGCGCGGCAAGGCGTTGGGAAGGGAATAGTCGGACATCGTTGGCTTCTTGCGTCATCCTGGTAAGGGCAAGAAGCACATGCGCAATTCTTGCCCGGGTCAAACGGGCGGACCCGCCGTTGTCGGCGATTCCGGATCGGGCGCGGCAAGGCCCTGAAGTACGAAGCGGACGACCTCGGCCATGACCGGTGCGATGGTGGCCATGTCCAGCGTGGGGTCGACTGCGGTACGCACGGTCAATCCATCGAGCAAGGTGTGGATGACGGACAGGCGCGCCTTGAGCTCGGCCTCGGTCATGGGCCGCAGCTCGGGCGCATCCTTGAGCCGATGGCACACACGGGTCACGGCACTGGCATCGGCCTGTTGCAGCACGGCGCCAATGGCGGGATTGCGAATGCCCTCGGCCAGCACTTCGAGTGCGAGCGACGCGCGTTCGTGACCCAGCCGCAACTGCATGGCGTCGGTGAACAGGTCCGCCGCGGCCTGCAGCACGCCAACGCTTTCGGATGCCGGTTCTATGCGGTCGGCAATGGCCAGCCGCTCGTCCGTGTAGCGGCGCACGATGCCATCAACGATCGCTTCCTTGTTGTCAAAGTAGTGATAGATGTGGCCCGGGCTCATCCCGGCAACGGTCGAAATGCGCTGAATGCTGGTGCCGCGAAAGCCGTCTTTTCGAAAACATTCGGCCGCCGCCTCCAGCACCTGGTTGCGACGCGCGTCGGCTCTCGACCATTCAACGTTCGGCGCGGCGTCCACCGTTTTCGCTGCCCGTGTGTTCCGTCTCAATGTGGCCACCTCTTGGCTCTTCTATACGCGAGTTTAGAATGATCATTCTAAATTTAAGCTGAACGAGGCCGGCATGCGCGCCGATCAAGGGCGCATGCCGGCCTCGTGGACGGGTCGTGACTCATTCAAGAACGGCTGCAGTATCTCGCAACTGACCGGCGCTTCCGGGGTAGGCGGATAGTCAGCCCCGCCTACTCGCCCGGTTTGATCTGATTGGTGTCGATCACCTTTTTCCACTTGGTCCGCTCCTTTGCGGAAAAGTCCGTGAAGGTGTCTGACGGCATGGGCATCGTGACGCCGCCCAGGGTGGCGATGCGCTCCATCACCTCGGGGTCGGCCAGGGCCTGCCGGACCGCGCCCGACAAGGTGGTCACCACGTCCCTGGGCGTGTCCTTCGGTGCAAACAAACCGAACCATCCGTTGGCTTCGAATCCGGGTACGCCACTTTCGGCCACGGTCGGCACCGATGGCAGCAAGGGACTGCGTGCAGCGCCGGTCACCGCCAGGGCTTTCAAGCGGCCGCCCTGGATCATGGGCAACAGGGTGCTGATATCGCCGGACATGAACTGCACCGTGCCGCCCGCCACGTCGTTCATGGCGGGCGCCGCGCCCTTGTAGGGAATGTGGACCATGTTGACCTTCGCCATGGTATTGAGCAGTTCGCCCACCAGGTGGTTGGTCGTGCCCGTGCCAGGGGACGCAAAGTTGATGGCGCCGGGCTTGCTACGGGCCAGGGCCAGCAATTCGCCCACTGTGTTGGCGGGCAGGTCTTTGTTCGCGGCGAGCAGGAAGGGCACGGCGGCAATGCCGGCCACCGCCACCAGGTCGCGGGCGGGATCGTATTGCAGCTTGGGATCCAGGCTCGGGCTGACCGCTATCGGACCGTTGCTTCCAAGCAGCAGGGTGTAGCCATCGGGCTTGGCGCGCACCACGTTCATGGTGCCAAGCGCGCCCGCGGCCCCAGGCCGGTTTTCCACCACGACCGTCTGGCCCAACTGCCTGGACAGCGACTGCGCGACGGCCCGGGCCACGGCGTCGGTCCCGCCGGCCGGGGCAAAGGGCACTACCAGTTTGATGGGAGATGAAGGATATGGCTGCGCCACGGCGGCGGCGGGCAGCGCGGCTGTCGTGACCGCCGCGGCCAGCAAGGGCAGGGCGCGGCATGCAAGGGCGCCCAGCATGCGGATAGCTGAGAACATGGGTGTCTCCTGGAGAAGGGAAAGCGGGGCGCGGACGGCCCCTGCCTGCTGGAGCAGGTCTAGTCGTAACGCTTGCGGAAAAACGGACGCAATTCGGAGATCGGCGCCTTGGACTCGATCAGGGCGCGCATATGGTCTTCGGCGCCACCCACTCGCTCGGCCTCGTCGATCAGCGGGACGACATGCTCGGCCGGGACCACACATATGCCGGAATCGTCGGCCACGATCAGGTCGCCGGGATACACGACCACGTCGTGCACACGCACCGGTCCGTTGATCTCCATGGCTTCCATGCGGAACTTGCCTGTAATCGGGGTCACGCCGGCGGCCCAGACGGGGTAGTCGATCTCGCGGATGGCGGGCAGGTCGCGCACGGCGCCGTTCACGATCGCACCGACAAAGCCGTGGGTCTTGGCCACCAGGGCCGACTGTCCACCCATGTTCGAGACATCCAGGTTGCCCGCAAAGTCCGCGACCAGCACGTCGCCCGGCTCTGAAAGATAGTAGATCTCGCGCGTCGACATCTTGATTGGTTCTTTGTCGATGTAGCCCTGGGTGGGCGTCTTGCGTTCCGGAATCGAGCGCAGCGTGACGGCATTGCCGACGATTTTTTCCCTCGATCAACGGCTTGATGTAGGACGCCGCAATGACGCTCTGCACACCAAATCCGTCCAGCAGATCGGACACGGTCGTGGTCAGGTCCGGCAGCGCCAGGTAGCGGTCGATGACCTCCTTGGGCGTGCGCGGGAACTTGATCTTCGTGATGCGTTCAACGGGCACCTGGCCCCAGATGCGGCCCTGGGCCTTGTATTCCTCGTAGTCGTTCAGTACTTCCTGTCTGTTCTGGGTCATGTTGCCTCCGATTAGGTTTTCCAAGAATATCGGAAGAAATTATTTCCTACAAGACGAGAAAAATTGTTTTTCGCGGCGAGAGGCGTTTTCAGGATGCAGCGCTGTGCGATCATTGGGCCCTTCTTCCAGACTGCGGCCTCCGATGTCCCCACGTATTGCCACGACTTCAGACACTTCGGATCCGGTGGACGCACTGTCCAGTCCGGCCGACCCCGGCGGCGGGGGCAGCGCACTGTCCCGGATGCTCGACATCTTCGACCTGTTCTCCCCCGACGCCACGGTCATCCAGATCGACGGCGTTGCCGAACATCTTGGGGTGGGCCGGTCGACGGCCTATCGCTATCTGCAGGAACTGGGGGAGCGCGGGTTCCTGGTCCAGCGGGGCAAGGGTCGTTATGCCTTGGGCCCGCGAGTGATCGAACTGGAACGGCTGCTGCAGAATTCCGATCCGCTGCTGAACGCCGGCAAGGTCGTGATGGCGGATCTGGCGGACCTATGCCAGAACCGTACGCTGCTGCTGTGCACCTTGTTCAAGGACCGGGTGCTGTGCACGCATCAGGTCGGCGCGAACGACATTGTCTACAACAAGGAAAAGATGCCGATCTATCGCGGGCGGGGATCGGTGCTGCCCTTGTTCCAGGGCGCCGGATCGCAGGCCATCCTGGCCTATCTGGCGCCCCATCAGATCCGTGCGTTGTACCTGGCCAAGGCTGCCGAAATCCGTGACGCCGGATTGGGTGACGACTGGAAAAGTTTCCGCGGTGCGCTCGCTGCGATCCGCAAACAAGGCTATGCCGCGACCGTGGGGCGGCGCAATGCCAAGGTGCTGGCGCTGGCCGTGCCGGTGCTGACCGTGGCCGGGCAGGTCGTGGGCAGCCTGCTGCTGTTGTCGCCCAACACCGAAAAGGAGCGCGAGACCGTGCTCGGCGTCGTGCCGCGCCTGCAGGACGCGTCGCGGCGCATCGGGGAACTGGAGGACAAGCCGGTCGGCGCACGGAATTGATCGCATGCGCAGGCTGGCGCGGCGCGTGATCCCCCGCGTTGCGGGACGCGCCCTGCGGGACGCGCCTGTGGGACGGGCGTGTGGACGCGCCTGTGGGACGCGCTTAGGTCCCTGGCGCCGCCCTGATGGTCTCGATCCCGTCCAGCAGCGCGCCGATCGCGACCGGCTTCGTCAAGTGCAGGTCGAAACCGGCCTGCATCGCGCGTTGGCGATCTTCCAGCTGGCCGTAACCGGTAATGGCGATCAGCACCAGGTCGCTGGGCAGGCCGCTGGCGCGCAGCCGGCGAGCCAGAGTCAAGCCATCCATGTCGGGCAGGCCGATGTCGAGCACGGCGATGGCAGGGGCAAATTCGGCGGCCATGGCGAGGGCGGCGGTGGCCGAGTGCGCGACACGCACGTCGTGGCCGGAGACAGCAAGGGCTTCGGCAATGGTGGCGGCGGCATCGATGTTGTCGTCGACCACCAGGATGCGCGCGGCCTGGCGCGGTGGGGACCAGGGTACGGACGGCGCGGCGGGAATGGCTTCACCGCTCAAAGGCAGGTCGACGCGAAATTCGCATCCCTGGCCAAGGCCGGCGCTGTGCGCGGTGATCGTGCCGCCGTGCATGTCGACGATGCTGCGGGCAATGGTCAGGCCAAGGCCGAGGCCGCCGGTCGATCGTGCAATCGACTGGGGCGCCTGATAGAACGGCGTGAAGATCTTTTCCAGGACGTCGGCGCTCAAGCCGGTGCCGGCATCGGTCACGACGATGGTCGCGGTCGATCCGCTGCCATCGACGCGAACCTGCACGGGCGCATCCGGCGAATGCCGCACGGCATTGCCAAGCAGGTTCACCACCAGTTGCTGAAGGCGGGCTTCGTCGCCCTGCACCCAGACGTCGTGCGGCGGCAGCACCAGCGTCAGGGGCGCGGACCGCCTTGGTACGGTCGCCAGAATGGACTCGTGCGCCCGCGTCACCAGCGCGTTCAGCAGCACCGGCTGGGTGTTCAAGGACAGCTTGCCCTGCACGATGCGCGACACGTCGAGCAGGTCGTCGACCAGGCGGTGCAGGTGGGTGGCCTGGCGGCGAAGGATCTGCCGTTCGCGTTGATAGATGTCGCCGCCGCGCAGGTCCATCAGGTCCAGCGTGGAGACGATAGGCGCCAGGGGTTGCGCAGTTCATGGCCAAGCACGGCCAGGAAGTGGTCCTTGGCGCGCGCGGCTTGCTGCGCCTGGTCCAGCGCAACGCGCAGCGACCCCAGCGACCGGTTGAGGTTGCCAAGCAGCGCTTCGCGTTGTTGCTCGACCGCCAGACGGTCGACCGACGCGGCCTGCAGCGAGGTGGCCAATTGGTCGATCTCGCGAATGCCGCAAGGATGGGCGCGGACCGGCCGGCCCTGGCCCAGGTCGCCCGCCTGCTGTTGCAGATCGTTGATGCCCGCAATGATGCGGCGGGAGATGGCGCGCGCCGCCTGCAGGCAGGCGAACAGGGATAGCGACAGCGCGGCGGCGTACATGGCCAGTGCGGTCCACAGGGCGCGGTCAAGCAAGGACGTGGGCGCGCCGACGATGACCGATATCCCCCAGCGGGGGAGCTTGGTAATGCCGGCGACGGACTCGATGCCCTCGCCATTCAATGCCGTACCGTTGCCTGAGATCTCGACGCCCGCCATCAGATCGATGAGGGACGGGGTGATTGGTTTGCCCACGAAGGCGCTGTGTTCCGGGGCACGCGCCAGGCGTTGATTTTGCGGATCGGCCACGGTGATCACCCAGCCTGGCGGAATGTCCTGTCGCAGCAGGATTTCGTGGATGCGGTCGGGCAGCAAGGCCGCCGACACGACGTACTGCACCTGACCGCCCGATACGACGGGCACACGCACGGGCATCGCCAGGCCGCCGAACTGTCCTGCACCGACCTGTCCCACGACCGACCGCTTTTCCTCCAGCACCTGCTTCAGACTGTCGGGGTCCGTCAGCCGCACTCCGTTCGAACCGTAAGGCATGCTTGACCGGAAAATGATGCCCCCCTTGCCGTCGGTCAGGATGACCGAGCGCCAGTACGGCCGCGCGCGCACCGCATCGCGCGTCACTTCGTAGAATTCTTCGAGCCGGCCGCCGGCCAGGTAGGGATGGTAGGAGAGGGTGACCAGGGCCGCGACGGTGCTTTCGATCTCGGCGTCCACGGCGGACGCGAGCGCCCGCGACATGTCGAGCGTGGCGCGTTCCAGATCGGCGTGATGCTGGTTGACGACGGCCTTGATGCCCCACATGCCGAGCAGCGCCAGCGGAAGCAGCCCCGCGCCGATCAGCAGGATCAGCAGGAGCCGCAATGACAAGGGACGACGGGACGACCTGACTCGGGGCAACGGCAACGTCCTTGGTGGGCTGCGTTCGCGCACATGCGGCGCGGCGTCCGGCGTGGGCGGACAGCGGTCGCCATATTACCCGAGGGCGATCAAGCAACGCCCCGAACTTTTGGTGTGAGTGCAAGCTGTCGTATTTCTGCGCTGTTAGCGCGGCTGTCTGTGCGGGCTGTCGCTTTCAGCGGCTTGCGAGCCAGGATTCGAGCGCCGAATTGATGCGCGTCTGCCACCCTGGGCCCGTCGCCCTGAACTGCGCAAGGACCTCTGAGGAGAGCCGGATGGTGATGCGCTCTTTCGTAGTTTCTGCTTTGGGCCGGCCGATGCGCGCCTTCCGACTTGCTACATCCCATTCGGCATCGGTCATGACGTAAGCGGCGGAGTCGTCGGCCGCGGCAGCGTCGATCGCCGCATCTTCCTCCGGTGTAGGCAGAATTGTCCCAGGCTTAAGTTTCGGCATAGCGCTTGACCTCTCTCGTGTTGGCTTTTCGAAGGCTGATGATTCGACACTGTCCATTGCGCACGACATAGACAAGGCAATGTAGACGCGCGCCGATATAACCGATCGAAATCAGCCGCTCTTCCACATAGCAGTGGCGGACGTCTTCCAGGGTGACTGCCGTGTCCCACTCGAAATAGGCGGCCTCGGTCAGCGAAGTCTTGTGTTTGGCAAGGTTTGCGCTTTCCTTGGCCGGATCGAACGTGATTCGCGGATTTATTGTATGCACATTAAGTCTTCAGGCAAACGATTGCCTGAATGACGTCACGGTGCCGCGAGATCTGGATAAGGAGTCTCCAAGCGCAGTGCCCTTGCCGGCGCCTTACCGCGCCATCGACGTCACGATCGGCTTGGCCGTTTCTTCGACCTTGTCGACATTCATCGTGCTGACCAGTCCGTACAAGGTCCCTGTCGCAACGATCAGCATGATGGCGGACTGGGCGCGTTGGGACAGGAAAGGCTGCCCGCGCTGGATGCGCCGGCGCATGACCAGGAACGTGATGAAGCCGGCCAGGACGGCAATGCTGGCGCCGACGCGCCAGGCGGTGGGGTAGATGACAAAGGCGGCGGGCAGCGTGGCGCCGTTCAGCGCATAGGGGTAGCCGTTGCTTGGGTCGTCGGCATAGATGCCGATCGATATCGCGATGATGCCGACGGTCAGAACGATCAGCGCGAGCCAGCCGAAGGCCTTGAGGGTGAAGCCAGCGGGTGGCGGGGAAGGATGTGTCGGCGTCATGAGCCACCTTGCGTCAATGAATGAGTAAATCCACGAGGCGGATGCGATGCGTAACCGTCCCGTCGAAGAAGCGACACTGTAGCGAAAGTTGACGCGAACGATCGGACGCAGCCGCGTCCCGGTCGTGCGGAATGGACCGGCGACCCTGACGGCGTGGGCGGGACCGATGGTGCGAACGAGCAAGTGCGTGTTGAGAAAAACTGTAAGAAAAAGCGGAAGCCGATCGTCAGTGTTTAGTCAGGCAATTTTTTTCCTCGTAACAAGCCGGCAAGAAACAGGGCATTCAGGTTTGCGACAGTTTTAGACTGGCTTTGCAGCAATTCCAGAGATTTCGGTGAGATTTCTGCGCGATCCGTCAAGAACCTCGTGCAGATATCCGTGCAGTCGTGAATGTCGCAACACCCGGCATGTAACAGCGAAAGGAAGGCTTGGTCGGTTGCCTTATAGTCCCTTCCGCCATTTGGACTACGTAAATTTCTGTAGTCCTTATTCCGTAATCGACATGCCAGGCACGGACCGTATTCCTGTAGGGACGTGCGACGCATTCCGCTACCCAGATCCGCTTCATGACCCAGCCTCGCGCCTTGCCTGCACATCCCCGTTCACCCTCGTCGAATGCGGCGTTTGCGCCAAGGACGCAGTTGCTGGCATTGGAAGCCCGGACCCTGTTTGACGGAGCGGGAGCGGTCGCGGCCGACAAGCCGCAGGATGCCGGCGCCGGGCACAAGGACACGCCCACCGATACCCAGGCGCGTTCAACCCAGGCCCCGGACCGCACACCGGCGCAGGATGCGGCGCGCACGCCATCGGATGAAGCCGCGTCGCCACGGCGTGAAATCGTATTCGTCGACCCGGCCGTGACGGGCTGGGAGCAGATCGTCGCCAATGTGCGGCCCGACGTCGACGTGGTGATGCTCGACGCCAGCCGCAACGCGCTGGAACAGATCGCCGAAACCGTCTCCAGCGGCGCGCCTGTCGACGCCATTCACATCATTTCGCACGGTTCCGAAGGCGAACTGCAACTGGGCGGCGCCGCGGTGAACCTGGCGTCCCTGCCCGGCGAGGCCACGCGCCTGGCCGAGATCGGCAGCCACCTGACCACCGACGGCGATATCTTGCTGTACGGCTGCTCGATCGCCGAAGGCGGCTCGGGCGCGGCTTTCCTCGATGCCCTGTCGCGGGCCACGGGTGCGGATGTCGCCGCGTCCACGGACGCCACGGGCGCCGCGTCACGAGGCGGCAACTGGACGCTGGAATTCCAGACGGGCGGGATCGAGACCACCGCGATTCGGGCGACCAGCTTTGCGGACCTGCTGGCCGCGCCGTCGGTCACCGCGCCAACGACGGGGATTCGTGTGGTCGAGCCCAGCGTGCTCAATCCGGGCGGGCCCGGTGCGTCGACCGCGACCCTGAGCGGCTGGGCGGTGGCCGATGACGGACTGGGGTCGACAACCCTGTCCGTGGATGTGACGCTGGCCGACACGACCAAGGGCACCCTGGGCGACGCGAGCGGGCAGGGCACCGCGATCACGGGCGGCTATCGCCTGACCGGCACCGCTGCGGACCTGAATGCCTGGATCAACCAGATCACCTTTACCGCGGCCGATGTCGAGCTGGGCGCCACGGCGGCAACCACCAGCCTGACTGTCCGCGTGACCGATGGCGAGGCCACGCCGCTCAGCACGTCCAAGACGATCGAGGTGACGGTGACGCCATCGAACGATCCGGTATTGGTTGCGGACGGCAACCAGGCGGTCAGCGAAATCGGCAGCACGGTCATCTCGTCCGCGCTGGTGCCGGTGGATCCGGAAGTGGCCGCCGGCACGCAGATGAACGCGCAGATCGTGTATCGGCTGACGTCGGCGACGACCCAGGGTTACCTGAGCCTGTCGGGTACGCGGCTGGGCGTGGGCTCGGTGTTCACGCAGGCCGATGTGGTGGCCAATCGCCTGACCTATACCCACACTGCCACGGG
Source organism: Pigmentiphaga litoralis (assembly GCF_048632615.1). Taxonomy (GTDB): domain Bacteria; phylum Pseudomonadota; class Gammaproteobacteria; order Burkholderiales; family Burkholderiaceae_B; genus Pigmentiphaga; species Pigmentiphaga litoralis_B. The sequence goes on along the minus strand of NZ_CP184479.1, from coordinate 1,454,890 downwards.
CGCCACGCAGAATACGGCCGACACTTTCAGCGTGTCCGTGAACGATGGCGCGACGCCGCAGGCCAATTCCGACACGGCCACCGTGACCTTGACCATCACGCCCGTGAACCAGGCGCCAACCGTTGGCGGCAGCGGAAGCGTGTTCGAAGGCCAGCCGCGCGACGCGACTGACGGCGGCGTGCCACGCTCGGTAGTGGGCGATTTCATTACGGCGACCGGTGGCGGAGATCCGGGCGATGACGCTGCGCTGACGATCGCGATCACGTCGCTGCCCACGCATGGGACGCTGCATTTTTCAGGAACGGCCACGATCAATGGTGTCACGACGACCATCGACCGCGACCTGACCGCGGCCGACCTGACAGGCGCGGGCTTCGTGATGGCGTATGCGAGTCGATCAGGCCTGACCTATAGCAACGACGGCGTGGACGGTCCCGGCGGCCAGCCACCCGCCGACGGCTTCAACGTTTCGGTGACGGATGCGGGCGGCGGCACGGGCGTGCCGGCCACGGCCAACGGCACGATCACCATCAATGTGCGCGCGGTTGACGACGATCCGACCTGGGTGGCGTCGAGCACGCGCGAAGCCACCGTCACCGCGCTGGGCGCTGACAACACCGCGTCGACTGCCGACGATTACCGGGTCACGCTGACATCCGCCATGGTGCAGGCGCTGGATGTGGATTCGGGCGATTCGCAGCTCAGTTTCGTGCTGACCCAGTTGCCGGCCAGCGGCCTGATCCTGCTCAACAATGCGCAGCTGGATGTCGGGTCCACCTTCACGATGGATGACGTTCGCAACGGTCGGGTGCAGTACCTGCAGACCGCCACGCGCAATGACGCCAATCCGTCGGACCAGTTCCGCTTCCAGGTGCGGGACAACGCCGTGGCGCTGCACTGGGACGGCGCGGGCGCGCAGTTCGAGCGGCCAGGCGGCATCTATGACAGCCCCGCCGCCAACGCCGCGTTCACGACCTTTGCGTTTACCGTCAACCTCGTACAGACCACACCGGTCTACACGGCCCCCGGCGGTTCCGTAGCGCCGACCCCGGCGCCTGCCAGCACACTGACGACCGCCTATGCAGGCACGGATCCGGCCACCGGCACGCCGATCGGCCAACTGACCGAAGGCGGCAGCGTCGTGTTGCTGGGGGATGACGGGAATCCCGCCACGCCGATCATGCTCAATTACACGGCGACCGGTGTGTCGCCGTCGCAGGTCGTCTACACGATCACGAATCTGGATGCCGCCGGCGTCATCGCCAAGAACGGCGTTCCGCTGGCAACCTACGGCACCTTCACGCAACAGGATCTGAACGACGGCATCGTCACCTTCACGCACGATGGCGGCGAAGACTTCGAGTCCAGCGTCACCTTCAAGATCTCGGCGGGTGGCGGCTCGACCGGCGCACCCCTGATCGCCGATAACGTCGTGTTCCACTTCTACGTCACCCCGGTCAATGATGCGCCGACCGCGACGGGCGGCGCGAACATCGTGATGCCGGAAGGCGGCACGCAGGTCATCACGACCGGGCAATTGAGCTTTGGCGATCCCGACGACGCGAACAGCGCCGAGAGCTATCTTGAAAACGTCACCTTTGGCGGCGCCGACGACAGTTTTGCCTTGAACAACGGCGCGGGCGGCTCGGATCCGCTGCGCTTTCGGGTGACGGCGCTGCCGACGCATGGCGAACTGCAATGGAATGACAACGGCACCTGGCGTGCCGTGACCGCTGCCGATGTGACGGGCCAACGTCTGTTCGCTGCCAGCCTGGTGACCGGCGCCGCCGGCACGTCCGGCCTGCGCTACGTGCACGATGGATCGGAAGCGAACGCGGACAGCTTCTCGGTGGTGGCCCGCGACAACCGCGGCGCCGAAAGCACGGTGGGCACGGTCGCCATTGCGGTGACGGGCATCAACGACGCGCCCGAAATCGCCCGCGACCCGACCCAGGCGGACCCGACCACGGCAGGCCGCTCGCCCAACAATATCGGCGGCGCGCCGGCCAACAATCCGCTCACCATCGTGGAAGAAGGCGACTTCGTCCAGCTGACGCCGGCGATGTTGCAAGCCTACGATCCGGACTCGACGGCGATGCAGGTGCAATACCGCATCACCGCCGCGCCGGCGCAGGGCCGCATTGCGTATTCGACCGACAACGGCGTGACCTTTGCCACCATCGGGGTGGGTTCGTCCTTTACGCAGCAGGATATCGCCAGCGGCCGGATCTACTACATCCATGACGGCACGGAGCCAAGCAGTACGGGCTATCCGGGCACGCCCGACGACACCTTCCAGTTCACCATTGCCGACGGCGACAAGGAACAGACCGGCAACGCCTTCTGGATCTATGTGCAGCCCACCAACGATGCGCCGGTGGTGACCGCGCCGACCGGGCAGATTGTGATCGACAGTCTTACGCCCGCGAACAACCCGGTTGTCGGCTTCAGCGTGGCCGATGCGGATCTGGTGTCGCTGGCGCCCGTCGAAACCGATTTCCTGCAGGTGACGGTGCGGTTGCTGACCGAAGCCGGCGTCGCCTTCAATCAGGCGGCATACAGCGACGTCACGCTGGGCTATGGCGCCGGCGCCGGTGCGACGGTCGATGCCACGCAGAATGGCAACCAAGCCCTGCTGACGCTGCGGGGGACGCGGGCGCAGGTCAACGGTGCGCTGGCGGGACTGACCGTCACGTTCGCCAATGACCGCGATGCGATCTATCAGGTCGAAGTGCTGGCCGATGACCGCGTCCGCGATGTGGCCAGCGGCGCGCTCGTCGACACCGATGCCGGCACGGCGGGCGTGCAGGTCAAGGCCAACGGCGGCGCGCTCAACCAGACGCAGACGCCGCCAGGCAATCCGACCGTGGTGCCTGCCACCGAGTACGACTGGTACAGCGCCGCCGTGCCGGCCGACCATCCGAACATCGGCGCCAAGTCAGTGGTGGTGTGGGCTTCGAACCAGAATGATCCGCAGACAGTCACGGTGCCGGGTGCGCAAACGCCGGCCGAGGACACCGCGTTCACGTTCAGCGCGGCCAACGGCAATGGCATACAGATCAGCGACGTCGAATCGGATGTCTTCAAGCTGCCGGTCACGCTGACCCTGACGGTCACGGACGGCGTGCTGGACGTGGGCGCCCAGACCGGCGTCACGGTCACGGGCAGCGGCACGGCAACGGTGACGCTGGTCGGCACCGCGGCAGACATCCAGTCCCGGCTCGATGCCGGCTTTACCTATACCGGCAAGTCGCAATTCAACGATACCGATACCCTGACCGTCACGTTGACGGAAGGCCAGGCGGCCATCGGCGGCGATGTCGGGAGCGGCAGCGTGGCCAATGCGCCAGTCACCCGCACCGTGGCGCTCGACCTGATCGCGGTGAACGATCAGGCCACGGTCACCATGCCCGGCTCGCCGGTCGCGGTGACGGGCGATGGCACGCCCCAGGCCATTACTGGCGTGTCGGTAGGGGACGCCAACGACTTCGGTGGCAATTCCGCCGGCGTGCAGCCGGGCGAAACGGACTTCATCCAGGTCACCGTGCGGCTGACGGATACGGCCGGCGCCCCGATCACCGATTACACGGGCATGACCTTCGCGGTGGCCGGCGGCGCGACTATCGATACGACCTATGGCGGCGTGGCCGCGCCACTGGTGCTGCGTGGCACCGTGGCCGCGGTGAATACGGCGCTGGCCGGATTGACGGTGTCCGTGACAGGTGACCGGGACGCCGCCTATCGTGTACAGGTCCTGGCCGATGACCGGACGCGCGATGCCAACGGTGTGCTGACGGGCGGCGCCAATGGTGGCGCGGTCAATCAGCAGCCGGGCCTGCCGGCCGTGCCGGCCACGGACACGTTCGCGGCCGACCCGGTAAACACGCCAACCGCGACCGCGACCGCGCTGTACAACGTGGCCGTGGGCAGCGTCGAGCTGCGCGCCTCATCAGTCAACGATGCGCCGGTCAATGTGTTGCCAACGTCGTTCACCGTGGCCGAAGATGCCGGCGCGACCGCGGTGCGCGACGGCTCGAACCAGTACATCCAGATCACCGATGCGGACGACTTCGGGTCGACCATGACGGTGGTGCTGACGGCAACCAACGGCACGCTGGCGCGCAGCACGACGACCGGTGTGGCTGGCGCCTTGTCGGGTGCATCGATCACGCTGACGGGCAGCAAGACCGACGTCAATACCGCGCTGCGCACGCTGACCTTCACGCCGACCGCCAACCTGCAAGGTGCCGTGGGGATCGCCAGCATCGCGGTGTCGACAACCGACACTTCGCTGGACGGCGTGTCGGGCAACCGGCAGACCACGAACAGCCGGCTGGACATCGCCATCACGTCCGCCAACGACCGGCCCACGATCAGCAGCAACGTGACGCTGCCGGCGGGCACCGAAGAAGTCCCTGGCACCGGCGCGACCATCAGCAGCCTGGCGCTGGGATATAGCGACACGACCGACAACCAGTCGGGCGTGACCAACGCCGGCACCGGCGTCAGCGGGGGCAACACGGCCACGGCCTTCTCCTACCTTGCGATCATCGGTTCGACCTCGTATACCGCCGCGCAGGGCGCGTGGCAGGTGTCCGATGGCGCGGGCGGCTGGATCACCATCCCGCCCTCGGGGCTGACCGCCAGCAATGCGCTGGTGTTTTCGTCGAGCCGCGACATCCGCTTCGTGCCGGCCGCCAACTTTTTGGAACGCCGGGCACGTTGAGCGTGGTGGCCGCGGACGCAAGCGCCGCCATCACCACCAGCAACAGCGCATCGGATACCAAGTCCCTGGCAAGCAACGGCGGCACGTCGGCCACGGGCGCATGGAGCAATACCGGCACGCCCCGCACCATCGGCACGACCGTTGCCAATGTCAACGATCGGCCGACGGGCGCCAACACCACCCTGACCGCCACGGTCGAGGACGCCACCAATCCGTCCGGCGCGACGGTGGCCGGGCTGGGTTTTGGCTATAGCGACGTGACCGATAACCAGAGCACGGGCGGCGCGAACATTCCCGGCGGCGGAAATGCATCCACGGCCTTCGGGGGATTGCCATCGTCGGCAACGCCGCCAGCGCCGCGACCGAAGGTGTCTGGCAATACAACGACAACGCGGGCTCGGGGTGGGTGACGATAGGCAGCGGTGCGTCCGCGCCGGCCGATGGATCGGCCTTGCTGCTGTCGACCACCGCCAGCCTGCGCTTCCTGCCCAACGTTGCGAACTACAACGGCACGCCAGGCAGCCTGGTGGTGTACGTGTCCGACAGCGCCGTGACGACCACCGCGAGCAGCGACATTTCGGCCAGCCTGGGCGCCACCAGCCATTGGTCCACCGCGGTGTCGCTGGGCACCACGGTTGCGCGGCAGAACGATGCGCCCGTGCTGACTGGCACCGCCGCGTCTCCGACCCAAACCGAAAACGCAACGACGGGCAGCGGTGTGTCGGTCGACCCGGTCAAGCTCGTCAACGCCGGATCGGCCATCGCCGACCTTGACCTGGCCACATCGGCCGGACTGGACAGCACGATCTTCGGCCAGGGCAGCATCACGGTGCGGATCACCGATGCGGCGGGCTACGTCGCGGGCGACGTGCTGGGGGTGGATCTTGCCAGCCTGCCGGGTGGTGCGCTGCCTGCCGGTGTCAGCGTGTCGGGCGGATCGGGCGCCGATCTGGTCATATCGCTGGCGGCGGGCACGACGCTGGCGCAGGTCGGCCAACTGGTTGACGCCATCACCTATCGCAGCACGAGCGACAACCCGACGGTCAACGGTTCGCGCACGACGCGCGATTACAGCGTGACCGTCAGTGACGGCAACAACCAGCAAGCCGGCGGCAATGCGGGCGGTCCGACCGCGCTCGACAGCGCGCCGATCACCGGCCGTCTGACGATTGCCCCGGTCAACGACGCACCCGTGATCGACCTGAACGGCGCAGCCGCGGGCACGGACGTGACCTTTACGTGGACCGAACCGTCCAACGCGGCCCACGTGGCCTTGCCATTCGTCGCGGGCACGCTGGTGACCGACGTGGACAACAGCAACCTGACCGGCTTGCGTCTGGTCGTCGCGGGCGTGGTCGATGGCGCCAGCGAACGCATCGTGCTGGGCGGGCGCAGTTTCACGCTGAATGCCGACCAGCTCATCAACGACACCAGCGGCGCCTACACGATCACCTATGTGGCCGCGACGGGCACCTTTACCGTTGCGCCCGTGTCGGGTGTGGCGACGACCGGGGCCCTGCAGACGCTGGTGCGCGGTCTGGCCTACGTCAATGACAGCGACAACCCCACGGCCGGCAACCGGACCGTCACACTGCAGGTGACCGACGCCGGCTTCGAGGATACGGCGGCATCGACCGGCAAGCTGGCCGGCAACGTCGCCACGGCGACGATCGCCGTGGTGCCTGCCAATGATCAGCCGGTCATCTCGGGTCTCGATCCGGTCACCTTCTTTGAAAACGCCATCAACCAGTCCGCCGCGATCATCGACGGCGCAGTGGTGGTGGCCGACGTGGACAGCGCGAGCTTCGCCGGCGGCAGCCTGACCGTATCGGGACTGGTGGCGGGACAGGACATCGTGTCCCTGGGCAGCAACGTGCCCGCCGTCGTTGGCGCGGTGCAGCGCAACGGCGCCACGGTCGAGTACTACAACGGCAGCGCCTGGATCACGGTAGGCTCGATCGCCGGCGGCGCCGGCAACACGTTGACCATCGGCTTCAATGCCAACACGACCCGTGATGTCGCGCAGGCGGTCGTCAGTGCACTGAATTTTGCCAATACGTCGGATGCGCCCACGACGACGCGCACGCTGACGCTGGCCCTCAACGATGGCGGCACCGGCACGGCGCAGACGCAGACGGTGCTTGTCACGATCGTGCGCGACAACGACGCGCCGGTCATGACGGCAGGGTCGGTGGCCGGCACCGGCTATACCGAGCAAGGGACGGCAGTGGCATTGCTGGGCGGCCCTATTGCCGTGTCCGATCCGGATGCGGTCGCGAACTTCTACAACGGTGGGGCCAACATCGGGTCGCTGACGGTCGCCCTGGGCAGCTATCAGACCGGCGACGTGCTGTCGGTCGCGAATCAGGGGACCGCTGCGGGCCAGATCGGCGTGTCGGGCAGCACCGTGTCGTATGGCGGCGCGGCGTTCGCCACGATGACTGGCGGATCAGCCGCCAACCTGGTGCTGACCTTTACGTCCAACACCGCCACGCCGGCGGCGGTCAGCGCCTTGCTGGCGCAGCTGCGCTACAGCTCCACCAGTGATGACCCGACCGTCAACGGCACGCAGACGGGCCGCGCCTTGACGATCACCTTGAACGATGGCGGCAACAGCAAGGGTGCGACGTCCAGCACCGGCGCGCTGACGGCGGCGCTGAGCGGCACGATCGCCATCACCGCCGTGAACGATGCGCCCGTGCTTGGCGGCGCTTTGCCGTCACCGACCTTTGTCGAGAACGGATCGGCGGTGGTGCTGGATGGCGGCCTGACCCTGAGCGATGTCGACGACACGCAGATCTCGTCGGCGACTGTCACGATTGCATCGGGGTTGCAAATGTTCGACGCGCTGCTGTACGCGGGCCAGAACGGAATTGTTGCAAGCTACAACGTGAGCAGCGGTGTGCTGACGCTGTCCGGCACAGCCACCCTGGCCGAATACCAGGCTGCCTTGCGGTCGGTCCAGTTCTTCTCGGACAGCGACGATCCCACCGCCAACGGCACCGCAGCGACACGCAGCATCAACTGGACGGTGACCGATGCCGGATCGGACGCCGCGGCTGCCACGAGTCTGACGCGCACGACCACTTTGACCGTGACGCCCCAGCAGGACGCGCCGGTCATCAGCGCAGGCGGCACGCTGGCGTACACCGAAAACGCCGCGGCACAGGCGATCGATGGCACCGTGAGCGTGGTGTCGGACGCCGACGACACGCAGCTGAGCGGCGCGACCATCACGATCAGCAGCGGCTACACCGCGGGCGATGTGCTGAGTTTTACGCCGCAGAACGGCATCAGCATCGTCAGCAACACCAATGGCGTGCTGACCCTGACCGGCAATGCCACGCTGGCGCAGTACCAGACCGCGCTGCGTTCAATCGGCTATGCGTCGACGTCGGAAGACCCGACGGCGACGTCGGCGACGCGCACGGTCAGCTGGCAAGTGCGTGACGCCAATTCGGATGGCGCCGGCGTGGCAAGCAGCAGCGTCGTGACCAGCACCATCAACCTGACGCCGGTGAACGATGCGCCGGTGCTGGGCGGGGCCTTGCCTGCGCCGACCTATACCGAGAACGGCACCGCCGTTGCGCTGGATGGCAATCTGACGATCGTCGATGTCGACGATACCCAGATCGCGTCCGCGTCGGTCGCGATCTCGTCCAATTTCACAGCCGGCGACACGCTTGGTTTCGTCAACCAGTCTGGCATCACGGGCAGCTACAACGCCGCCACGGGATTGCTCAGCCTGACCGGCACCGCCACCATCGCGCAGTACCAGACGGCGCTGCGTTCGGTCACGTTTTCGTCCACCAGCGACGATCCCACCGCCAATACCAGCGCAACGACGCGCGGCATCAGCTGGACGGTCACCGACGCGGGTTCGGATGCGGCAGCGGCAAGCAGTGTCGCGCGCACCACGACCCTGACGGTGACGCCTGCGCAGGATGCCCCGGTGCTTAGCGCGGGTGGCACGTCCACATATGTGGAAAACGCGCCGGCGCAGGTCATCGACGGGACGGTTACCGTCGTGTCCGATGCCGACGATACCCACTTGAGCGGCGCAACCATTACGATCAGCGGCGGCTATGCGGCCGGCGATACGCTGGGCTTCACGCCGCAGAACGGCATCAGCATCGTCAGCAATACCAATGGCGTGCTGACGCTGACCGGCACCGCGACCCTGACGCAGTACACGCAGGCGCTGCGGTCGGTGACCTTCTCGTCGACCTCGGATGACCCCACGGCCACGTCTTCCACGCGCACCGTCAGCTGGCAGGTCCGCGATGCGAACTCCGACAATGCAGGGGTCGCCACCAGCACGGCCGTGACCAGCACCGTCACCCTGACCGCGGTCAACGATGCGCCTGTGCTGGGCGGCGTGCTGCCTTCACCGACCTTTACGGAAAACGGCACGGCCGTCGTGCTGGACGGCGGACTGACCTTGAGCGATCTCGATGACACGCAGATCGCCTCGGCATCGGTGCGCATTTCGTCAGGCCTGACGGCAGGCGATGTACTTGCTTTTGTCAACCAGTCTGGCATCAGCGGCAGTTACGACGCAGCCACGGGGCTGCTCAGCCTGACCGGGACGGCCACGCTGGCCGAATACCAGGCGGCCCTGCGCACGATTACGTTCGGGTCGTCCAGCGACGATCCCACGGCCAATGCCACGGCCACGACGCGCGGCATTACCTGGACGGTGACCGATGCCGATTCCGATGGGGCAGGGGCAGGCAGCGGCACGCGCGCGACCAGCGTGACGGTCGTTCCGGCGCAAGACGCGCCGGTGCTGACCGCGGGCGGATCCTCGACCTATATCGAGAATGCGCCGGCGCAGGCGATCGATGCCACCCTGGCGGTGGTGTCCGATGCCGACGACACGCACTTGAGCGGCGCCACCATCACGATCAGCGGCGGCTATACCGCGGGCGACGTGCTGAGCTTCACGCCGCAGAACGGCATCAGCATCGTCAGCAACGCCAATGGCGTGCTGGTCCTGACCGGCAACGCCACGCTGGCGCAGTACCAGGCCGCGTTGCGTTCGGTGGGCTATGCGTCGACGTCGGAAGACCCGACGGCCACGTCGGCCACCCGCACGGTCAGCTGGCAGGTGCGTGATGCGAATTCGGACGATGCGGGCGTTGCCAGCAGCGCCGTCGTCACCAGCACCATCACCCTGACGGCCGTCAATGACGCGCCTGTGCTGACGCCACAGGCGGGGTCGGCGGCGTTCACCGAAAACGGATCGGCCATTGCCGTCGACACGGGCCTGACGGTCAGCGACGCCGACGATACGCTCATCACTGGCGGCACCATCACGATCACCACCGGCGCCCTGGCGTCGGACGAGTTGGCCGTTGTGGTGGCAGGCAGCAACATTACCGGCAGCTTTAATGCGGCCACGGGTGTGCTGACCCTGACCGGCACCGACACGCTGGCAAATTACCAGACGGTGCTGCGCAGCCTGACCTACCGCAACAGCAGTGACGACCCGACCGACAACGGCAGCAAGCCCAGCCGTGTGATCACGTACCGCCTGACGGATGCGGATTCCGACGGTGCGGGCGCGGCTTTCGGCACGGCCACCAAGACCATCGCCATCACGGCCACGCAGGACGCGCCGGTTCTGACGGCCGGCGGGTCCACGACCTATGCGGAGAACGCGGCGGCGCAGGTCATCGACAGCAGCGTGACAGTGGTCAGTGATGCCGATGACACCGAGTTGAGCGGCGCAACCATCACGATCAGCAGTGGGTACACGGCGGGCGATACCCTGGGCTTCACGGCGCAGAACGGTATCACCGTGGTCAGCAATACCAATGGCGTGCTGACGCTGACGGGTACCGCGACCCTGGCGCAGTACCAGGCGGCGCTTCGTTCGGTCACGTTTGCATCGACGTCGGACGATCCCACGGCCACCTCGGCGACTCGCACGATCAGTTGGCAGGTCCGGGATGCCGATTCGGATGGCGCCGGGACAGCCAGCAGCGCGGTCGTGACCAGCAGCCTGACATTGACCCCGAGCAATGACTTGCCGGTGCTGGGCGGCGCCTTGCCCGCGCCCGAGTTCATTGAAAACGGGACGGCCGTCGTGCTCGATGGCAATCTGACGGTGTCCGACCTGGACGACACGCAGATCAGCGCGGCGTCGGTAGCGATTGCCACCGGCCTGACGGCGGGCGATACGCTTGTATTCGTCAACCAATCGGGCATTACCGGCAGCTACGACAGCGCGACGGGTGTGCTCAGCTTGAGCGGCACCGCGACGCTGGCGCAATACCAGGCCGCGCTGCGATCGGTCACGTTCCTGTCGAGCAGTGACGACCCGACGGTCAATGGCACCGCCACCACGCGCGGCATCCGCTGGACCGTCACGGACGCCGGATCGGACGCGGCGGCAACGACCAGCCTGGTGCGCACCACCAGCCTGACCGTGACCCCGGCGCAGGACGCACCCGTCATGACCGCCGGCGCCACGCTCAACTACACCGAGAATCAGGCGGCTGCCGTTATCGACGGCACACTGACCATCACCGACGCCGACGACACGCAACTGACCGGCGCGACCGTCAGCATCGCTGCCGGCCTGACGGCAGGCGATGTGCTTGCATTCGTCAACCAATCGGGCATCAGCGGCAGTTACGACGCACCCACGGGCGTGCTGACCCTGTCCGGCACGGCCACCCTGGCGCAGTACCGCGATGCGCTGCGCACGGTCACTTACGCATCGACCAGTGAAACCCCCGCGCAGTCCTCGGCCACGCGCACGATTTCCTGGACCGTGGTGGACGCCGATTCGGATGGCGCGGGTGCGGCACGCAGCAGCGCCGTGACCAGCGTGATAGCCATCACTGACGTCAATGATGTACCCGTGGCCAATCCGGATACCGGGGCCGTGACCGAAAACGCAGTGCTGACGACAACGGCGGCAAGTGGCGTGATCCAGGGCGCGGTCAGCAGCGGCACGGACACCGATCTGGATGGCGACACACTGTCGGTGATCGGCGTGACGACGGGCACGGCAACGACCGTGGCGGGCGTCGGCACGGCCAACACCGGATCGGCCCTGGTCGGCGCGCTGGGCACGCTGACCCTGAACGCGGATGGCAGCTACCGCTACGCGGCGGACCAGGCGGGGGCGGAAGCCCTTGCAGCGGGCCAGACGGCAACGGATACGTTCAGCTACGCCATCAGCGATGGCAAGGGCGGCACCGCTTTCACGACGCTGATCATTACCGTGACCGGCACCAATGACGCGCCGACCACCGTGGGAATCTTGCCACCGGTCACGCAGGCGGACAGCACGGTCGTTTCCGTGGCGACGGCAGGCGGCTTCGCCGACGTCGACCAGAACAACACCTTTGCCTACAGCGCGGCCGGCTTGCCGGCTGGGCTGACGATCGATACGGCGACGGGCATCATCTCCGGCACGCTGGATCATCAGGCCAGCCAGGGCGGAACGGGCGGCGTGCATACCGTTGCCGTCACGGCGACCGACAGCCAGGGCGCCAGCGTGACGCAGCGCTTTACCTTTACCGTGACCAATCCCGCACCGGTGGCAACGCCGGATACCGGCAGCGTGAACGAGAACGCCACGCTGATCGTCGGCGCCGGCGACGGCGTGATTCTTGGAACGGTCGGGACCGACACCGATGTGGACGGCGATGCCTTGACGGTCATCGGCGTCGGCACCGGCACGGCGGCGTCCGTGGGCGGCGTCGGCACGGCCCACATCGGGACGGCGCTGGTGGGCACGCTTGGCACGCTGACCCTGAACGCCGATGGCAGCTATCGCTACGTGGCCGATCAGGCCGCGGCCGACGCGCTGGGCGCAGGGCAGACCGCAACCGATACGTTCAGCTATGCGATCAGCGACGGCAACGGCGGAACGGCCTTCAGCACGCTGACGATCACCGTGACCGGCGTCAACGATGCGCCGACAGCGGTGGGCGCCTTGCCGCCCGTGACGCAGGCCGACAGCACGGTGGTCAACGTGCCGACGGCGGGCGGTTTCACGGATCTCGATCAGAACAACACCTTTGCGTACAGTGCGGCCGGATTGCCTGCGGGACTGACGATCGATGCGTCGACCGGCGTCATTTCGGGCACGCTGACCCGCGATGCCAGCCAGGGCGGAGTCGGCGGCGTGCATGCGGTCACCGTATCCGCCACGGACAGCCAGGGCGCGGTGATCACGCAGCGGTTCGACTTCACGGTCACCAACCCCGCGCCGGTGGCAACGCCGGATGTGGGTAGCGTGGGCGAGAACGCCACGCTGGTCGTGGGTGCAGGCGACGGCGTCATTCTTGGCGCGGTCGGCACCGATACCGATGTGGACGGCGACACGCTGGTGGTCACGGGCGTGACGACCGGCACGGCTGGCAGCCTGGCGGCTGTCGGGTCCGGCAACACGGGTACGGCGCTGGTCGGCACCTTGGGCACGCTGATCCTGAACGCCGATGGCAGCTATCGCTACGTGGCCGATCAGGCCGCGGCGGACGCGTTGGGCGCAGGCCAGACCGCGACCGACACCTTCAGCTATGCGATCAGCGACGGCAACGGCGGGACGGCGTTCAGCACGCTGACGATCACCGTGACCGGCGTGAACGATGCGCCGACGGCGGTGGGCGTTCTGCCACCGGTCACGCAGGCCGACAGCACGCGGGTCAACGTACCGACGGCGGGGGCATTCACCGATACGGACGGCAACAATCGCTTCACCTATGGCGCCACGGGCTTGCCGGCAGGTCTGCGCATCGATCCGGCCACCGGCGCCATCACGGGCACGCTGGATCACCAGGCGAGCCAGGGCGGCACGGGCGGTGTCCATGCCGTCGTGGTGACGGCGACCGACAGCGAGGGCTCGGCGGTCACGCAGCGCTTCGATTTCACCGTCACCAACCCGGCACCGGTCGCGGCGCCCGATACCAACACGGTGGTCGAGAACGGCAGCCTGGTGGTGGGCGCAAGCAACGGCGTGATCCTTGGCGCGATCGGTACCGATACCGATGTGGACGGCGACACGCTGGTGGTCACGGGTGTGACGACTGGCACGGCTGGCAGTCTGGCGGCTGTCGGGTCTGCCAACACCGGAACGGCGTTGGTTGGCACCTTGGGCACCTTGACGCTGAACTCGGACGGCAGCTATCGCTACGTGGCCGATCAGGCCGCGGCGGACGCGTTGGGCGCTGGCCAGACGGCCACCGACACCTTCAGCTACGCGATCAGCGACGGCAATGGCGGAACGGCCTTCAGCACGCTGACGATCACGGTCACGGGCAGCAACGATGCCCCCACTGCCGTCGGTACCTTGCCGCCCGTGGTGCGCGCCGACAGCACTTCCGTGAATCTGCCCACGGCGGCAGCGTTTGCGGATGTGGACGGCAACAATATCTTTACCTACAGCGCCAGCGGCCTGCCCGCCGGGCTGACGATCAATGCGGCTACGGGCCTGATATCGGGCACGCTGGATCATCAGGCGAGCCAGGGCGGCACGGCTGGCGTCCATGGCGTCGTCGTCACGGCCACCGACAGCCAGGGCGCAACGGTCACGCAGCGCTTTGACTTCACCGTCACCAATCCGGCACCGGTCGCGGCGGCGGACGTCGGCAGTGTGGGCGAGAACGCCACGCTGGTCGTGGGAGCAGGCGATGGCGTGATTCTTGGCGCGGTCGGCACCGATACCGATGTGGACGGCGACACGCTGGTGGTCACGGGTGTGACGACTGGCACGGCTGGCAGCCTGGCGGCTGTCGGGTCTGGCAACACGGGTACGGCGCTGGTCGGCACCTTGGGCACGCTGACCCTGAACGCCGACGGCAGCTATCGCTATGTGGCCGACCAGGCCGCGGCGGACGCGCTGGGCGCAGGCCAGACCGCCACCGACACCTTCAGCTACGCGATCAGCGACGGCAACGGTGGCACGGCCTTCAGCACGCTGACGATCACCGTCACGGGCAGCAACGATGCCCCGACGGCGGTCGGCACCCTGCCGGCAGTGGTTCGCGCCGACAGCACGACGGTCAGCCTGCCCACTGCCGCCGCCTTTGCGGATGTGGACCGCAACGACACCTTTACCTACGGCGCCAGCGGCCTGCCTGCCGGACTGACCATCGATACTGCAACGGGTGTCATCTCGGGCACGCTGGATCGTCAGGCCAGCCAAGGCGGGATCGGCGGCGTCCATCGCGTCGTCGTCACCGCGACTGACAGCCAGGGCGCCAGCACGTCGCAGCGCTTCGACTTCACGGTCACCAACCCCGCGCCGGTGGCGACACCGGACACGGGTAGCGTGGGCGAGAACGCCACGCTGGTGGTCGGCGCAGGCAACGGCGTGATTCTGGGCGCGGTTGGTACAGACACCGACATCGATGGCGACCCCTTGCAGGTCATCGGGGTCAGCACGGGCACGTCGGCTTCCGTCGGCGGCGTCGGTACGGCCAATATCGGGACGGCATTGGTCGGCACCTTGGGCACCCTGACCCTCAACGCCGACGGCAGTTATCGCTACGTGGCGGATCGCGCCGCGGCCGATGCATTGGCCGCTGGGCAGACGGCCACCGACACCTTCAGCTACGCGATCAGCGACGGCAACGGCGGCACGGCCTTCAGCACGCTGACGATCACCGTGACCGGCACGAACGATGCGCCAATCGCCCAAGCCGACACGGGCGCGGTGCGCAACGGCGAGACCGTGGTGGTCCCGGCAGGGCAGGGCGTGATCCAGGGCGCCAACGCCACGGGCCGTGACAGCGATGTCGATGGCGACACGCTGCAGGTCGTGGGCGTCTCCACCGGCACGGCGGCCAACGCCGCAGCCGTCGGCAACCTGGTCGGCCAGCCCTTGGTCGGCGCCTTCGGGACGCTGACCCTGCGTCCGGATGGCAGCTATACCTACGTGGCCAACCAGCCTGCCGCCGCTCAGCTTGCCGCCGGTGCGCAGGCGGCTGACGTGTTCAGCTATGCCGTCAGCGATGGCCACGGCGGCACGGCGGTAGCGACGCTGACCATCACGGTGACCGGGACCGCACCGGTGATCCCAGTGACCCCGTCCGAACCGACCTCGCCAACGTCTCCCACGGCGCCCACGGTCCTGCCCCTGCCGGAATCGCCAGCACCGATCCAGATCGGCAGCAACGCTGTCCGGTCGGGCGTCATGGCGACGCGCTTCATGACCGAACCGCCTGGCGTCTGGCAGGAATACTGGGGCGATAACCGCGTCATCAATCTGCCGCTGCCCATCCACCCGATCGTGTACGTCGAAGTGACCGTGGAACGCGAACAGGCGCTGCGTTCGGGAAGCGACATGTCGGCGTCGGGCATCGACGTCAACGCGATCGATACCGGCAGCACCGACATCGTGTCGCGTGGGCAGGGGCTCGGCCAGGATGCATCCATCTTCGTGCGGCATGCCGTGAATGAAGCGGAACGCGAACAGGCCGGGTTGCGCGTTCGTACCTTGGGACGTGATGGACGCGTCTCGTTGTCGGCCGACAACCTGCTGCCGACCAACAGCCTTTTCGCGCTGGACCTCGTCCCGTCCGCGCAGGGCAGCCGCGAGGCTGCGCCACCCCGCCGCCGATCGCCCGGCGCCGGTTCCCGAAGCCAAGCGCAGTGGCGCTGCGGGCTTTGCCGATCAACTCAAGCGCGCAAGCCGGAGCGTCAGCCCCCTGCGCGCCGCCGACCCGGTGTCCGCCCCGCAACTGGCGCTGCGCACACCGGCCCCCATGCCTTCGACTCACCAAGAATGATGACCATGAACGCACTGAAACTCAGCGTCCTTGCGGCGGTATCCGTCGCGCTGGCTGGCTGCTCGTCGATGAACCCGACGCCTTTTACCGAGTCGCAGGTCAAGGACCGCGTCGCCGCCGACCGCGCCAGCATGTACGCCGACCAGGAGCCCATCCTCAAGCCGATCACGTTCGAGGAAGCCGCCGCGCGCGCGCTGAAGTACAACCTCGACTACCGCCTGAAGCTGATGGAAACGGCGCTGGCGCAAGGCCTGCAGGACGTCTCGCGCTGGGACATGATGCCGCGCCTGCTGGTCGGGGCGGGGTACGCGTCGCGCAGCAACGATTCGGGCGGCCGGTCGATCGGCATCGTGAGCCGCGAAGAGACGCTGTCGCCTTCCACCTCGCAGGAACGCACGCACACGCAGGCCAATGTCGAGCTGTCGTGGAACATGCTGGACTTTGGTGTTTCGTACTACCGCACCAAGCAGAAGGCGGACCAGTACCTGATGGCCAAGGAGCGCGAGCGCAAGGTCATCCAGAACGTGCTCCAGGACACGCGCAACGCCTACTGGCGCGCCCTGGGCGCGCAGAAGCTGATCGCCCGTGTCGATGACCTGATGACCCGCGTCGAAGCCGCATTGACGCGTTCGCGCCAGGCGGAGCAGCAAGGCCTGCTGCCGCAACCGACCGCGCTTGCCTACCAGCGCGCGCTGCTCGACGCCGTCAGCCTGCTGTCGGTCCGCCGGCAGGAACTGGAGCTGTCGCGGGCGGAACTGGCCGCGTTGATGACGCTGCCGCCAGGAACGACCTATACGCTGGCCGACATGGCCGAACCGACGCTGCCCCCCGTGCCGACGAACGTCAGCGCACTGGAAGAGATGGCGCTGCAGCATCGGCCGGAGTTGATGGAAGAGTGGTATCGCAAGCGCGTGACGGCCAACGACATCAAGGCGGCGATGATCCTGGCCATGCCTGGCATCCAGTTCGATTTCCTGAATGCGCAGTACGACTCGAACCGTTTTCTGTACAACAATTCGTGGATCGACTCGGGCATCAGCGTGTCGTGGAACCTGTTCCGGCTGGCCTCGCTGCCTGCCCTGCAGCGCGCGCATGAGGCCCAGAACAAGACCGACGACTATCGCCGCATGGCGCTCGGCATGGCGATCCTGACGCAGGTCCGCATCGGTGTGCAGCGTTACGCGCTGGCGGCCAACGACCTGCGCCTGGCGCGCGAGTCGGCGCGTGTCGATGCCCGCCTGCTCAACTACGCCAAGGCCGCCGCGACGACCCGCGTGGACTCCGAACTCGAAGTGATCCGCGCCGAAGCGCGTGACCTGCTGACCACGTATCAGCAGTTTGCAAGCTACTCGAACGCGCAGTCGGCATGGGGCCGCCTGTACAACTCGATCGGTCTGGATGTGTTGCCCGAGCAGATCGCCGGGCTTGACGTGGTCACGCTGGCGCAGTCGATTGCGCGCACGACGGCCGAGTGGGAGCAGACCACCTTCCAGTCGTCGCAGCCCGTGGGCGGCGCGATGCAGCCCGTGCCCGTGGCGGTCGATGACGCGCCGGCAGGCATGGACCGCGCGGCCTTGGCGCAAGTGGGAAAGGACGCATTAATTCGCCATGACGTGCTGGCGCGCAACGCCGGCGCGCCGCAAACGCTGCGGCTGACGGTGACGGTGCAGGGTGGCCCGGTGGGCACCCGGACCGCAACGGTGTCGATGCGTCTGACGGACGCGCAAGGCTCGGCGCCTCGCGTGTTGACGTACGCCGCCGTGATTGGCGAGGTGACGCAGCGGGCGCTGTCCGGCGTGGTCGATGCCGCCGTGGCCGCGAATGCGCCCAAGCTCGCGGCAGTGCTGCAGGCCGCGCCTGTGGCGGTCGCCCCGGCCGACGCCATGTCGATCGCGCCGCAAGCGCAACTGGCCGTCAGCGCCGAGCCGCTGCGTGTGGCGGGAGACGCGAAGTGATGCGGTTTCAACGATCCGCTCTGGCAGCCGCGTTGAGTCTGTCGACCCTGACGGCGGTGGCGCAGACGCCCGCCGCGACGGCTGCGCCGGAAGCCATGGACCCCAACGTCGTGCGCGTGATGATCTCGCCCGACAAGGAAACGACTCTGGCCGCGCCCATGAACGGACGCATCAAGACCCTGAACCTGACGCTGGGCAGCACGTTTCCACAAGGCCGCACGCTGGCCACCTTCGATTGCAGCGAGAACGATGCCCGCGCCAAGATCGCCGCGGCCGAACTGAAGGCTGCGCGCGAAACCTATGAAGCCAAGGTACGTCTGCAAGGGCTGCAAGCCGCGGGTGATGTGGAGGTCAATCTTGCCGCCGCTGCCGTGGACCGCACGGTCGGGCAGGTGGAACTGGCGCAGGTGCAGAACGCGCAATGCGCGGTGGTCGCGCCATTCGCGGGCCGTGTCGCCAAGATCTTCGTGCGCCAGTATCAAGGCGTCAACATCGGTACGCCCTTGGCCGAGATCATCAGCAATGGTCCGCTCAAGATTCGCCTGAATGCCCCGTCGCGCTGGCTCAAGACGCTCAAGGTCGGCACGCCATTCGAGGTTGCGGTCGACGAAACCGGGGTCACCTATGCCGCCAAGGTGTCGGCGCTGGGTGCGCGCGTGGACGTGTCGGCACAGACCATCGAGATCGAAGGCCAGTTCACCGCCGTGCATCCCGGCCTGCTTGCGGGCATGAGCGGCACGGCGCGATTCGCAGGACTTAAATGACCGCTGTTTCCGCGTTGTGGCAGGCTGAAGACAGCTGCCGCAAGGCCCGCACCTTCGATGCCTTGTGCTTCACCATCGTCAACGAGACGTGGCAAGTGCTGCCCTACCGGCAGTCGTCGTTCTGGCGCCTGGGCGCGACGGGCCCTGACCTGGTGGCTGTCTCGGGCCTGGCCGCGCTGTCGGAAGACAGCCCGTTCACGGTCTGGACGCGGCGTATCGTGCGCGCGATTGCCAAGGACCTGCCCGACGCGGTGCAGGTGGTGAACCTGGATGCGAGGGCAGACGCCACGGCATCGGACGCCGTGCCGGCCTTGCCCGCGCTGACTCCTGCGTTGATCGACGGCTGGGAAGAGTGGTGGCCGGCGCATCTGGTGGTGGTGCCGCTCGTCAAGGACGGCGAACGCCTGGGCGTCTGCCTGTTCGTGTTCGAGAACGCCCCCAACGAGACGGAACTGGCCATTTTCGACCGGCTGCAGGCCTGCTGGTCCTACTGCGCCTGGGCGCTGACACGGGTGCGCAAATCGCCTGTCGGATTCCGGCTGCCTCGCGGACCCAAGGTCTGGCTGGCCGCCGCACTGTTGATCGCGCTGATGTGCGTGCCGGTCCGGCAGAGCGCGTTGGCGCCTGGCGAACTGGTCGCTCTGAAAGCCATCGCGGTGGCCGCGCCGCTGGATGGAGTCATCAAGTCGTTCGACGTCCAGCCGAACCAGCGCGTCAAAGCCGGAACCTTGCTGTTCTCGCTGGACGACACCACGCTGCGCAACCGCCGCGAAGTCACGGCTCGCGCGCTGGAAGTCGCTGCCGCGGAACTGCTGTCCGCGCAGCAGCGGGCGTTCGACGACGCCAAGGCGCGCAGCGAGGTCACCGCATTGCAAGGCAAGATCGCTGAACGGCGCGCCGAGCTGCATGCCGTCGAAGAACAGCTCAAACGCATCGATGTGGTGGCGCCGCGCGACGGATTGCCGTCTTCGGCGACACCAACGACTGGCAGGGCAGGCCGGTGGTCACGGGCGAGCGGGTCATGCAGATCGCCGACCCGCAGGACACCGGCGTGCTGGTCTACCTGCCCGCCGCCGACGCCATCTCGCTCGATGAAGGCGCGCCGATCCGGCTGTTCCTGCACGTGGCGCCGCTGTCGCCGGTCGATGCCACCCTGACCGAAACGAGCTACCAGGCCGTGCTGTCGCCCGATAACGTTGCGTCGTACCGCTTGCGCGGGGCGATCGGCGACGCCGGCAAGGACGTGGCGCGTATCGGCTTGAAGGGCACGGCCAAGATCTACGGCCGCCGAGTGCCGGTCGTCTATTACCTGCTGCGCCGGCCGCTGGCCGCGCTGCGCCAGTGGACCGGGCTATAGCATGATGGACGGCATAACGGTGCCGGGTGCGTCGGGGCGCTTTGCGGGCGGTCCGTCTGGCCTGCCTGGCGCGCCGGCCAGCGCGCCCGAGCCTTTACCGGAGCTGCGCCAGGATCTTTCCCTGCTGCCCGCCAGCGACAATCGCGACGGCTCGCCGGCCTGGATGATCCAGGACCCGGTTGCGAATCGCTTCTATCGCATCGGCTGGCTCGAATTCGAAATGCTGTCGCACTGGCAGCCCGATGGCGACGCGGTGCTTGCCGCCGTCCATGCCGAAAGCCTGCTGCGGCCGGGCAAGGATGCGCTCGACGCCTTGCTCGCCTTCTTGCGCCAGAACTATCTGGTCCGCACCGATACGGCCCGCGCGGCCGACCATCTGGCGGCCGTCTCGGCCACCCGCCGGCAGTTCGGCCTGAAGTGGCTCCTGCATCACTACCTGTACATCCGCATTCCGCTGGTGCGCCCCGACCGCCTGTTGGCCGGTGCGCTGCCCTATGTGTCCTTCATCTACACCCGCGCCTTCCTGTTCACCTTGCTGGGTCTGGGCCTGCTTGGCCTGATCCTGGCGTCGCAGCAGTGGGACAGCTTCCTGGCCAGCGTGCAGGACAGCTTCACACCCGCCGGGGTGCTGGCCTACATGGCGGCCTTGTCTTTTGCCAAAGTGCTGCACGAACTCGGGCACGCGTTCACCGCCACGCGCTACGGCGTCCGGGTCGCGCACATGGGCGTGTCCCTGGTCGTCATGTTTCCCATGCTCTACACCGATACGTCGGAATCGTGGAAGCTGACCAACCCCCGGCAGCGGCTGGCCATCGTCTCGGCGGGCATGATGGCCGAGATGGGGCTGGCGCTGCTGGCCACGCTGGGCTGGAGCATTACCGAAGACGGCGTCATCCGTTCCGCGCTGTTTTTCCTGGCGACCACGTCGTGGATCCTGACGCTCGGAGTCAACGCAAGCCCCTTCATGCGGTTCGACGGCTACTTTGTGCTGTCGGATCTGCTGGACCTGCCCAACCTGCATGCCCGCAGTTCGGCGTTTGGCCGCGCCTTCGTTCGCCGCCGCCTGCTGGGCTGGAATGAACCCGCTCCCGAACTGCTGTCCCGGCGATTGCAGGTGGGCCTGACCGCCTTTGCCCTGACGGTGTGGGTCGTGCGCGCCGTGGTGTTCCTGGGCATTGCCGTTGCCGTCTACCTCTACTTTTTCAAGGCACTCGGCATCTTTCTGTTTCTTGTCGAGATCTGCTGGTTCATCGTTATGCCAATCTGGTCCGAAATGAAGGTCTGGGCGCGCCGCCGCACTGAGATCCGCGTCAGCCGCAAACTGATCGCCCTGAGCGTGCTCGTGACGGTCATGCTGTTCCTGGCGATTCCTTTGCCGCATGGCGTCCGCGCCCCCGGATGGATCCATGCCGAAAAGACGCTGGCGGTGTATGCGCCATTCCCTGCCCGCGTGTCGCAGGTGCGCGCGGCCGGTCCGGTAGCGGCAGGCGATGTCCTGCTGACCCTGGAATCGCCGGACACCACCGCGCGGGGTGAACGGTCCGACGCCGCCACCGCCACGCTGTGGGCGCAGCTGCGCCGTGCCGATGCCACCGAAGCGGACGCCGCGCAACGCGGCCTGCTCAGCAGCCGTCTACGGCAGGAAATGGCCGAGCGCGTCAGCGCGACGGAAGAAATGCGGCGGCTGGAACTGGTGGCCCCCTTTGCCGGGACGCTGACCGATCTGGATCCGCTAGTGCAGTCCGGCGCCTGGGTGAACCCCACCCAGGCCCTGGGCATGCTGGTCGACGCCGGCGCGTGGGTCGCCGATGCCTTCGTCAGCCAGGATGCGCTGCGCCATCTGGCGTTGGACGATAGGGCCAGCGTGTATGTGGGCAGCGCGTTCGAGCCCTTGCGCGCCACCGTCATCGGTATCGATACGACACGCACGCTTGTCCTGCCCGATGACATGCTGGCCGCGACCCACGGCGGCCCGATCAGGGTCGGCACCAACGGCAAGCGCGAAGTGCAGCATGCCCTCTACCGCGTCCGGCTGCGCCTGGCCGACCCGCTGCCCCACGCGCGGACGGCGCTGGTCGATGTGGTCATTCATGGTCAGCCGTATGCCATCGCGGCCGACTGGCTGCGCACCCTGGGCAGCGCCATCATCCGGGAAAGCGGTTTCTAGCCGGGCATGTTCCGTGCTGAGCAATGGCGGAGTGCCTGACCAGGCATTACGCGGCGTGTTGCTGCAGACACGCTCCCATTGCACACGCAAGGAGAACCATCATGGCAGAACTCAATTCACCCAATACCCTGATCTCGTCGGACCGCGTCGAGGGCACCACCGTCTACAACAAGCTAGGCGAAAAGCTCGGTTCGATCGACCATGTGATGATCGAAAAGCGCACCGGCCAGGTTCGCTATGCCGTGCTGGAATTCGGTGGCTTCCTTGGCATCGGCACCGATCGCTACCCACTGCCCTGGAACGTGTTGGAGTACAGCACCGACCTGGACGGGTATGTCGTGCCTCTGGATCAGGCGCAACTTGAAAACGCGCCACGCTACGACACGTCGACGGCGGCGCCAGAGTACAACGAAGACTACGCAAAATCGGTGTATCGCCACTACGGCACGGAATGGTGATCCGCCGCTGAAGGCAAGCTTTGATGGCATCGCTCGTGCAGTGGCTGACGTTGTCGTGACAACGCCAGCCACAGTACGAACCATCCGTCCATCCCCCTCCTGTCCATTTCACGTCGTATTGCCGGCGTGACAGCTATCCGTCACGATCGGACCACGATTGGCAAGGAGACTGAGATGGATCTGCAAACCTTTACCGTACTCGCCGCAATCGCCCCGGTCGTGGTGGCCTGCCACTACTACCGCCAGACCCAGAACCGCCGCAAGAAGCGCTGGGCCCCTGTCATCCTGCAACTGAAGCGCAGCGAAGACCTGGATAGATAAGGCGACGCTTTGCAGGGCGGGGCGAGTCGTCCATGATGGCGTGCATTCCCTCTGGAGCCATCATGCCCACGATTACATCCCGCGGTGCGGACCTGCTGGTCCGGTCCCTGGCGGACGCCGGTGTCGACACGATCTTCACGCTGTCCGGCAACCACATCATGCCCATCTTCGACGCCTGCAAGGATGCGGGGATCCGGCTCATCCACACGCGGCACGAAGCAGCGGCGGTGCATATGGCCGATGCGTGGGCGCGGCTGACCGGAAACGTGGGCGTGGCGCTGGTGACCGGCGGGCCGGGGCACGCCAACGCGGTCGGCGCGCTGTACACGGCGGCCCAGGCGGAATCACCGGTCGTGTTGCTGTCCGGCCATGCACCGTTGAATCAGCTGGGCAAAGGAGCCTTCCAGGAAATGGCTCAGGCGGATCTGGCCGCGCCATTGACCAAGGCGTCGTGGACGGCCCGGACCACGGACGGACTGGGCGAGGACATGGCGCGCGCGTTTGCGACGGCGCTGTCGGGCCGGCCTGGCCCGGTGCATGTCAGCCTGCCGACGGATTTGCTGGACGCGGCGGTGGCATCACCGCGCATGGTGCCCCGGGAAGCCTGGCTGGCATCGCCTGTCGTGCCGTCGGCCACTGTCCTTGCCGACATGCTGTCGCGCATGCGGTCGGCCAGCCGGCCGCTGATCGTGACGGGCCCGGCCTTGCTGACGCGACCGGGTCGCGTGCTGTCGGCGGCGCTGGCCGCGGCAACGGGCGTGCCCGTGGTCGGGATGGAAAGTCCTCGCGGGACCAACGATCCGTGCCTGGGCGCGTTTGCCGACATGCTGGCTCAGGCCGACTGCGTACTGCTGTTGGGCAAGCGCCTGGATTTCACCTTGAAGTTTGGTCAAGCGCCTGCGCTAGCCGCAAACGCAGCCATCCTGCAGATCGATGCGGATGACAACGAGATTGCCCGCAGCCGCGCTGCGTTCGGCGAGCGCCTGGTGGCGGCCTGCGTGGCCGATGCGGTGTCGGGCGCGCAAGGGTTGATGGCAGCGGCAGGTGGGTTGTCCGGTCAGACCGATACCAGGCCGTTCGCCACCGCCGCCGAGCATGCTGTCCTGGGCGACCCGTCTGTGCAGAACCGCGCCGACTGGCAGCATGCCGTTCACGCCGCGATCGCCTACCGGCCAGCTGCCTGGGCCACGGCCACGGCGGCGGCGCCCGATCGTGTGCACCCGGCCGCCGCCTTCCGGCCTTTGCAGGCGCTGCTCGACAGCCACCCCGACGCCGTGCTGGTGGTCGACGGCGGCGAGATCGGCCAGTGGGCGCAGGCCTGCCTGTCCGCGCCGCAGCGAGTCATCAATGGCATCGCCGGGTCGATCGGATCGGCATTGCCCTTTGCGGTGGCGGCGCGGCTGGCCGTGCCGGACGCACCGGTCGTCGCGGTCCTGGGCGACGGCACCTTCGGCTTTCATGGGGCCGAATTCGACACCGCGGTGCGCCACGGCCTGCCGATGGTCGTTGTCGTTGGCAACGATGCGCGCTGGAACGCCGAATACCAGATCCAGGTGCGCGACTACGGCCCCGACCGCACCGTGGGCTGCGAACTGCTGCCGACGCGCTATGACCAGGTTGCCGCCGCCTTCGGCGGTTTTGGCGTGAACGTGACGCACCCGGCCGCCATGGAATCGGCCGTGCAGGCCGCCGTCGCCAGCGGCAGGCCGGCGTGCATCAACGTGATGATGGAAGGTCTGGCCGCGCCCACGATCCGGCGCGGTTGAGCGGGCAGCGCCTGACCCAGGGATAACCCGCAGCGCACCCGATGCGCCGTGCCGCTGCGACGCCTTGCCCGACCGTCCAGGCGCCCCTTGCAGTATTCAATTGTCGAATTGAGGTTATCGAATCTATTGGATTGTTCGATGCTGCCGCCGCGCCTACAGTGCACGGGACTGGCGGAAGTCGACAACCATAACGATAGCGAGACAATGATGGGAAGCAGCTCTACACCGGCATCGCACGAGATCCTGATTGCCGGCGGCGGCATAGGCGGAATTGCCACCGCGCTGGCGCTGGCGCGCGCAGGCCGCGCGGTGCGGGTCCTGGAACGCGCAGCCGAGCTGGGCGAAATCGGCTACGGCCTGCAGCTTGGGCCGAATGCCTACCGCATCCTGGTCGAACTGGGCATTGCGGACAAACTGAAGGAAGTCGCCTTCTATCCGAACAACCTGGTCATGATCGACGCCATCGACGGGAAGGAACTGACCCGCATCGAATTGGGCGACGCATTCCAGGAACGCTACGGCTATCCCTACACCGTGATCCACCGCAGCGATCTGCACCAGATGCTGCTGGACGCGGCACGTGCGTTGCCGGGTGTCAGCATCGAGACCTCGCGCGGGGTAGCCAGCTTCACGCAGGACGCGACCGGCGTCGATGTGGTCTGTGAAGATGGCAGCCAGTACCGTGGCGCCGCGTTGATCGGCGCGGACGGCCTGAAGTCGCGGGTGCGCGCCGCCATCCTGGACGATGGCGCGCCGCGGGTGGCGGGGCAGGTCGCCTATCGCGGCGTGGTGCCCATCGAAGAGATCGAAGATGCGACGCATGCTGACGATGTGGTGATGTGGGTCGGCCCCGATCTGCATCTCGTCCAATATCGCCTGCGCGGCGGCAAGGTCATGAACAACGTGGCGGTGGTCGAGAACGAGGCCATGCGCACCGGGCGCGCCGAAACGATCGGGCCTGAAGAAATGGAAGCCATCTTCAGTCACTGCATTCCATCGGTGCAGAAGATGCTGGGCTTTGTGCGCAAGGACAGGCACTGGGTCCTGCAGGATCGTGATCCCACGCCTGGCTGGTCGCAGGGCCGCGCTACCCTGCTGGGTGACGCGGCGCATCCGACCCTGCAATATCTGGCGCAGGGGGCGTGCATGGCAATGGAAGATGCGGTTGTGCTGGCCAGGAAGGTCACCACCATGCCTGACCTGGACGCGGCGCTTGTTGCCTACGAAAACGAGCGCTACCTGCGCACGGGCCGCATCCAGTTGTCGTCGCGATTTTTCTGCGGCTTCTGCCATGCGGGCGGCGGTGCGCGGGATGTCCGCAACAGTATCGTGACGAAGCGTCCAAAGGGCAGCACCTTCGAGATCGACTGGGTCTACCGCGGCATTGATCTCTGACTCAAGGCGATTGTTAGTCTTTCATGAATAGTGATGTCGATTGGTGGGTGTTTATCCCGCCGGTCAATGCTAATACAGTGGCATCACTTGCTCATGACCCCATGAGCTTCTTCAGCCACCGTCCATGTCAGGACGCCGGCCCGCGCCGCCAACGAGCCCCGCTCCGCCGGTCAAAAACGAAGGAATGATCATGAAGACAACGACCGCCGCACTGCTTGTCGCCCTGTCCGTCACAGGCGCCAATGCCTTTGCCGACACCAACGTCGTTACCGACGCCAACTATCCCGGTCCGTTCTCGCTGGAAAGCAACACGACCCACGCCCAGGTACAGGCCGAACTGATCCGCGCCCGCAACGCGGGCCTGATCGTTGCCGATGCGCAATACCCCGGCCCGTTCGCCCGGCCCGCCAGCGCCAGCAGCCCCGCGGTGACCCGCGACGCGGTTCGTGCCGAGCTGGCGCAAGCCCGCGCCGAAGGCGTGGTGTTCGACGACGCGACCTATCCCGAGCCCGCACACACCGTGCCGCAAGGCCGCCAGGCTGGCCAGCACAGCCGTCTGGCCACGTCGGGTCAAGGCGCGACCGTGACTCGCTAAGCAGAAGACACGGGGTGCGTTTGCCCCCGCGCAGGCGCGGCCGCCCGAGATCAGGCGGCCGCGCCGTGTATGTGCGCGTTGGCCGTGACGAACTGCGCCGCGGGCAGCGGGTGGCCGAGCAGGAAACCCTGCAGGGAATTGCAGCCCAGCCGGGTCAGGAAGTCCTGTTGTTCGGGCGTCTCTACCCCCTCCGCCACGATGTTCAGGCCCAGCTTGTGGGCCAGCGCGACAATGGCCGAGATGATGGCCGCGTCGTCACCGTCATGTTCGAGCTGGCTGACGAAGCCCTGGTCGATCTTGAGTTCGGTGGCAGGAAGGCGCTTCAGGTACATGAGACTGGAATAGCCGGTGCCGAAGTCGTCGATCGAGATCGACACGCCCAGGGCGACCAGCCGGTTCAGCACGTCCATGCTGGCTTCGGCGTCGCGCATCGCGATCGACTCGGTGATCTCCAGCGTCAGGCGCTCGGCCGCCACCCCGTGCCGCGCCAGGGCATCGCGCACCAGGTCGACCAGGCCGGCATGCTGGAACTGCAGCGCCGACAGGTTGACCGCCATATTCCACGCCGTGTGACCCGAATCGCACCACGCCCGCAATTGCCGGCATGCTTCGTTGATGACCCACGCGTCGATGGTCAGTATCAGGCCCGTCTTTTCCGCCAGCGGGATGAACCGGTCGGGCGGCACCAGACCCCGTTCCGGATGATGCCAGCGCAGCAGCGCTTCGGCTCCGACGACCGGGCCCGCCGGCGCCTCGAACTTGGGCTGGTAATACAGCTCGAATTCGTTGTTGGCGACGGCCGATCGCAGGTCCTGCAGCAGGCGCAATTGTTCGCGCGCATTGGCGTTCATCGACGGTTCGAAAAAGCAGTAGCCCGCGCGACCCAGGCTCTTGGCGTGGTACATGGCGGCGTCGGCATTGGTCATCAGGCTTGCGCCCGAATCGCCGTCGCCCGGGAACATGGCAATGCCGATGCTGGCCGTGACCAGCAGCAGATGTTCCGACAGCGCGACCGGCGCGGAGACGACATCGATCAGACGCTGCGCCAGCTGGGCGGCGTCTTGCGGGTCGGCCGCCGACGCCAGCACGACGAACTCGTCGCCGCCCAGCCGGGCAATGCTGTCTTCGGCCCGCAGCTCGTGGCGCAGGCGCTGCGCGATCGAGACCAGCAGCGCGTCGCCCGTGTGGTGGCCGTAGGCGTCATTGATGGCCTTGAATCCGTCCAGGTCCACGAACATGACCGCGAACGTGCCGCGACCGCGCTGGCCCTGTTCGACTGACCGTTTGACGTGTTCCTGCAGCAGGATGCGATTGGGCAGCCCGGTCAGCGTGTCGTGCAGGGCAAGGCGGATCAGTTCTTCGTTGGCCGCCTCCAGCGAAAAAGACAGGGCCGCCGTGCGTTGCTGCATGCGGGCGTCGAGCAGGGCGGCGACCAGGGCAATGGCCAGCACGCCCAGCGTGACGGTGGTGACCAGGAGCGCGAGCCACGACGCCGACATGCCGCTGCCGGCGGCCAGGCACACCGTGCCCACCGGGAAACTGGCCGCCGCCATGCCCGTGTAGTGCATGCCCACGATGGCGAGGCCCATGATGACGCCGGCGCCCAGGCGCAGCAGGCGTTCCCGCAAGGAAGACGTGTCGGTGCGGCGCGCGATCCACAGCGCGGCACCCGACGCGACAATCGCAATCGCGATCGACAGGATGACCACGGACGTGTCGTACGAAATGCCGGGGTCCATGCGCATCGCGCCCATGCCCACGTAATGCATTGCGGCGATGCCCGCGCCCATGAGCACCGCGGCGCCGCATAGCTTGCCCGCGGACAGCTGCGGCTGGCTGGCGACATTCAGCGCGAACGCCGACGACACGATCGCGATCACGACCGACAGCGTGGTCAGGCCGACGTCGTAGCCTAGCGAAATGGGCAGGCTGAATGCCAGCATGCCGATGAAGTGCATGGACCAGATGCCCAGGCCCATGGCAAGCGCGCCGCCCGTCAGCCAGATCCGGCGGGCGATGCCGGCGGTTGCGCGCACGCGGTTGGCCATGCCCAGCGCGGTGTACGACGCCAGGATGGCCACGCAGATGGACAGGACGACCAGGGCAGGGTGATAGTTGACCGGAAGCATGACTTCTCCAGGCCATGGCCGGAATCCGGGAGCTGGCCGATGCAACAGAGGGGGTTAGGGTGACGCGCGACGGATGTCGATCTGGTGGAGTAAGCCTTGGTAGTAAGCCCACGCACCCAGACGGCTTTATACCCAAAACCGCGAACGGGCGTATTCATCAATTCTCACTCTGTGGGTTGCGCGCCACCTCGGTGTATCCTGACCGCCCACACGGTCGAGCATTTTTCCTTCGATGACAGCACAACCCGTCACTTTCGCAACGTCAGGCGTGCTTGCCTGCATGGCGATCGGGCTGGGTGTCGGCCTGTGGGCCGGGGTGGCCACGCTGCACGGGCAGATCGAGGAAGACACGGGCCGGCTGGCTCAGCTGTACATCGAGCGTTCGGACGCCGTGGGTGACGACATCGTCCAGGCGCTGGCACGCATCCGGCAATCCCCCGCCGAACCCTGCAGCGATGCCGACCTGGCCTGGCTGCGCCGCATCGTCATCGAATCCCGGAACGTCAAGAGCGCCGTGCGCCTGCACGATCGGGACATGCTGTGCAGCTCGACCCTGGGCAGGCTGGCGGTGCCGACTGCCCGGGGCCGGCCGGATTACGAAACCCACCGTGGCCGGCGCGTGCGGGTCGACACGCCGTTGATCGGGATGCCCGGTGTCCACGGCATGGTGATCGAAGAAGGGGACGCCTCGGTCGTGCTCAATCGCGATGCGTTCGTGGACAAGGTCGATCCTCGCCTGGACTACACGGTGGTCGCCGAATACGACACGCACCGCGACGTGTTCATCTCGAACATGCCGCCCGCCGGACTGGCCTCGCGCACCCTGCTGACGGGCGAGCCCGTCGTGCTGGACGGCCGGCGCTTCGAAGTGCGCTGTTCGACCGCGCATACGGGCTGCATCGTGGCGGCGCTGCGCGACCGCCCCAGCGCCCGGCGATCCCCGCTGGTGATGGCCTTCGGCCTGTTCGGTCTGTTTGCCGGCCTGGGGGGCGGCGTCGGGCTGGTGTCGGCGATCGCACGATCGCGGTCCTTGTCCCGCCGTCTGCGCGCCGCCTTGCGCAACAATGCACTGACCGTCGTGTATCAGCCCATCGTGCGGCTGGCGGACCGCCAGCGGGTCGGCGCCGAGTCCCTGATCCGGTGGCGCGACAGCCAAGGCCACGCAATCAGCCCCGATGTGTTTATTGCCGTGGCCGAAGAAGACGGCTTCATCTCAGAAGTGACCCGCTTCGTGTTGCGGCGGGTGCTGGCCGAACTGGCCGACGGATTGCGCCAGCGCCCGGGGTTCCGCGTGACGGTCAACCTGTCGGCCAGGGACGTGCTGGACCCTACCTTTGCCGCCTTCGTGCGCCAGGAATTGCATGCCGCCGGGGTATCGCCGGGCGCGATCGGCTTTGAACTGACCGAGCGGTCGACCGCGGACCGCGAGGCCATCGGCCGTGGCATCCAGACCCTGCGCAAGGCCGGGCACGCCGTATACATCGACGACTTTGGCACCGATTATTCGAGCCTGTCCTACCTTGCGCAATTGCAGGTGGACATGATCAAGATCGATCGCAGCTTTACGCTCGCGCTGGAAGACGGTGCGGCGCAAAGCCTGATGCCGCAAATGGTGGCGATGGCCCGCACCCTGTCGCTGGGGCTGGTAGTCGAAGGCATCGAAACCGATGCGCAGGCTCGGATCGTGGCCGACATCGATCGCGACGCACTGGGGCAGGGGTGGCTGTTCGGCTCCCCCGTGGAGGCGAGCCGGTTGTTCGAGGGCGGCTGATCGTCCGGGGCCAGCCACCTCGAAGGGGCATTCACGTCTCTTCGCGGAAATCCTCTTTGCCGGCCGAGCAGTTCGGGCAGGCCCAGGCGTCCGGAATGTCTTCCCATTGCGTGCCGGCGACGATTCCGTCTTCCGGATCCCCCATGGTTTCATCGAACACGTAATTGCACTTTGTACAGTGCATGCGCCGGATCGTCATGATTTGGGAAACTGAAGAAAGAGGACGTCCGCACCGGCGCCGCCCGCATGCAAGGTCAGGGCCGGATCGTCGGCTTCGACGAACAGGGTCGAGTCGATGTCCAGCCGTTCCCCATCGTATTCCAGCGCGCCGCCGATCACCATGAAGTAATGCCCTCCGCCCAGGGACGGGTCGGGGCCGCGCACGGTCATGTTCGGTCCAAGGCGATACAGCGTGGACGCCACGCCGTCGTCATTCGGTTCCAGCAGCACGTCGATGTGCGGCGACGTGAGTGCCGCGGCTTCGTCAGGCGTGGACGACCGGATGTCGGTGCTCAGCAGGAACCGCCGCCGCGACGGACGGATCGCTTCCTTGACGCCCGGCTTGGCCAGGTATTGCGGGCCGGGATCGCCCGCCGCGCGCAGCGTCATGTAATGGAGGGCGTCAGGCCCGGCGACCAGCGGGCCGTACGTGGTGTACGGGTCGGTGTAGTGAACCGAATAGGTCGATACCGGATGGCTGCCGATATGGCCGCCACCCCGCAGGATCACCTGGTATTGCGACACCGTGTGGTAATGCGCGCCGACCTTCTTGTTCGGACTCATTTCCACCGTGAAGGCCTGCGGCCGCCCGGCGCCGCCGCGGTCCGGCTTGGCGCCGATGTACTCGATGCGATAGGCCGGAATGACGCCGGCCTGAACAAGCGCGGCGGACTGCGTGCGGGCAGTCTCGTTCGATACGGCGATAACCATGCGTGGGCTCCGTCAAACGCGCGCGCGCGGTCCGGACGGACCGCGTTGGCGGCTTCACCTTAGGTGAATCGTCCGGACAATGTCAAGCGCCGGCGGCGACGCTCGCGGGCAAGGCGCCCGTGCGCGGATTGCCCGGCCTGGACGCCGCTCCTATTGTCCGGTTGATATGACATTGGTGCTTGACGATGAACCCGCCGGTGCCGGAATATGAAGCTTGGCTGAACATTATCCGGACAAAGTCATGCGCTTACGTTTGAAGGATGGACAGGGGTCAGGCCGACGCACGGGCGGCACAGGGGAGGGCGTGGGCATGGCGGGCGCGGCGCACTGTGCGCTGTCGGGCGCGGTCAGGCAGGCGACGGCGCGCGCGATCGCGATCACCGCGGCTGGGCTGGCCGCCGCCGCGCTTCCCGCCGCATCCGCCCGGGCGCAGGGCGCCTATCCGGATCACCCCGTCAAACTGATTGTGCCGTTCGCGCCGGGTGGCACCAGCGACGTGGTGGCGCGCCTGGTCGCCAGCAGCCTGAGCGACGCGCTGGGTCAGACCGTCTTCATCGAAAACAAGGGCGGCGCAGGCTCCATTCTTGGAACCGACGCAGGCGCCAAAGCCGACCCCAAGGGCTACTTCCTGGTGCTGACGAACGGCGCGGCCATCACCACAGGTCCTCTGCTCGGCCAGAAGGTGTCCTACCGGCCGATCGACGACTTCACGCACATGGTCATGATCGGCACGTTCGCGAATGGCCTGGTCGTGCGCAGCGACCATCCAGCCAAGACCTTCAAGGAATTCGTCACCCTGGCGCGGAACGCCAACGGCACCTACAACTACGGGTCGGCTGGCGTGGGGTCCGCAGGCTTCCTGACGGGCGAACTGCTGAAGCAGAAGGCGAACCTGAAGATGACGCATGTGCCGTACAAGGGCACGGGCGCGGCGATCAACGATCTGCTGGGCGGGCAACTGGATGCCATCTTCAACAATCCGGGCGTGGCGGCGGCGCAGGCCAAATCGGGCAAGGTGCGGATCCTGGCCGTCAGCGGAGCAAAGCGGCTGCCCGATCTGCCCGACGTGCCAACGATGGATGAGGTGATTCCGGGTACGGTGGGTGAAGCGTGGTTCGGGATTTCCGGACCGGCGGGCATGCCACCTGCCGTCGTCAGCAAACTGGTCACCACCATTCAAACCGTGATGGCGTCGCCGGACCTGAAAGCCAAGCTGATCGAGCAGGGCCTGACGCCCGCCGCGATGGGGCCGGCCGAGTTCTCACGCTTCCTGAAAGACGAAGACGCCAAGTGGGGTCCCGTGATCAAGGCGGCGGGCATTACGTTGGAATAGATCCCTAGAACGCGCTGCGGTCGCGCACCACCAGCAACGCGGTGCGCGCAATGATCTTGATGTCCAGCCACAGCGACCAGTTCTGGATGTAGTACCGGTCGTGTTCGACCCGCTGCATCATCTTGTCCAGGGTGTCCGTCTCGCCGCGCAGTCCGTTGACCTGCGCCCAGCCGGTAATGCCAGGCTTGACGGTATGCCGCAGCATGTAGCCTTTGATCTGCTGGCGGTACAGCTCGTTGTGTTCCGCCGCATGGGGCCGCGGGCCCACCAGGCTCATGCTGCCGTCCAGCACGTTCAGGATCTGCGGCAGTTCGTCCAGTGAGGTCTTGCGGATGAAGCGCCCCAACGGCGTGATGCGGGGGTCGCCCCGCGTGGCCTGCTGTACTTTGGCTTCGGGCAGGTGCACGTGCATGGACCGGAACTTGTAGATGCGGATCGGCTTGCCATCCTGGCCGTAGCGGATCTGGCGGAAGAACACCGGGCCGGGCGACGTGCGCTTGATGCCGATCGCGATCAGGATCATCGGCAGCCCGAAGATCACCAGCATGCCCAGCGCGACCGTGACGTCGAACGCGCGTTTGAGCACGCGCGACATGCCCAGGATTTCGGTTTCATGCAGGGCCAGCAGCGGCACGCCCGCGATGTCGGCCACGTTGATCTGGAAGGGACTTTCGCGCGGCGATTCGGGGACGAAGTAGATGGCGGCGGTGGTGTCGCCCAGGCGGTCCAGGATGGGAGTGGCCTGCGGGTCGGTGATCAGGCCGGTGCCAAGGAATACTACCTGGCACGGCGTGGTGCGCAGATAGTTGTCGAGTTCATCGAGTCCGCCCAGCCGTTTGACCGTGCTTTCTTCGCCTTTGTAGGGCCGGCCGAAATAGCCGTCGATCCGGATGCCGAGCATGGGCGAGCGCGCCAGCCGCAGGGCCAGGGTGCGCGATTGACGGCCGGGCTGGATGAAGATCGCGCGGCGCGCGTCGGCGCCGCTGTACAGGCGCACGGCGCTCAGGCGCATCAGGGCGAGGGCGCCCAGCAGCAGCGGCCAGGTACCGATGGCCCACAGCTGCATCACTTCGCGCATGTGATCGCGGTCGGGTTCGGGCAGCAGCACATAGGCCAGCAGCACCACCATCACGACCTGCACCCAACGCACGCTGGCGCGGCCGAGCATGTAGCTCATTTCACGCGTGCTGAGCAGTTGGTCGAACTGGTAGAACAGGACACAGGTGGACACCGCGATGATCGCGGCTTTCATGAGGTCCAGGTCGGCAAGCGGATAGCGTTCGAAGACAGCCGCCGCGAAGTAGCCGAACAGGGCGACGACGGCTGCGCCGACGCCTACCATGTAGAAGAACAGCCGCTGATGCTGCGTGTGTTTTTCTCGGTGGGTCATGGCGTGGGGGCCCGCCTCATGGCCGTGCGTTTTGCCGCCATTCACGCCAGCACATGCGGGCGAATCGCGGATCGTCGACCAGATAACGGCGCCAGAAGCGTTTGGGATTGGAGAGCAGGCGCCAGGCCCATTCCATGCCGGCCTTCTGCACGAAGCGCGGCGCGCGGCGCTGCAGGCCGATGCCGAATTCCATGGCGGCGCCCACGCACAGGATCAGGCTGCCGGGCAGCGTCGGACCGTAATGCAGGGACCACACTTCCTGCTTGGGCATGCCCAGGCAGACGAACAGCAGGTGCGGGCGCGCGCGCGCTGCAGGTCGGCTGCGGCCTGGCCTTCGGGCCCCAATGGATCGAAGGTCATGGAAGGGCAGTGCACCTGCACGTCGATACCCGGGTAGGAGTCGCGGAAGCGGTCTTCCAACGTTTTTTCGGTTCCGGGAATACCGCCAATGACCGATACCCGCCAGTTGCGACTTATGGCTTCTTGGCAAAGCGCAACGAACAGATCGGCCCCGGTGACGCGTTCTGGCAGCGGCCGGCCCAGCAGGCGGCTGGCCCAGACCACGGGCATGCCGTCGGCAAAAATGAATTCGGCCGACGCATAACTTTCGCGGAATTCAGGCGCCGCTTTTTCCATCCGGACGATGTGATCGACGTTGGGAGTGACCACCACGCCCCCACGGCTATGCCGTTCGGTGATCCACGCGGCAAGCAGGTCGACCGCCTGCTTGAGGGTAACTGGACGAACATTCAGATCGAACAGGCGGATGCTGCCGGCAGGCTGGGAAGGAGCGGGTTTCACGGGTGCGGTGGGCCCAGGCTAAGGGATGAAATTCGGCTGCGACAATCGTTGCGGGCAAGACAGATTTCGCGCCGCCAAGCTGTCAATTCATCCAAATAGCTTACGGTACAATCGCAGTATGCATCCTGCGGTTACACCCCTTTTTGGGACTTAACCGCGCGTTATGCAGCTTTTCCAACGCCTTGCGTTGTATCGGTGCAACTGAGCCCTGTCGGACTTTCCATTGCCGGCCGGGTTGCCAACAATCTACAGGCACCGCCTGAAAGACGGCGATACAGGAGAACATGAGTTGGCAAGCAGGATGACGTTGCGCCGGGATGTCGATACGCCGGGCCCTGGCACGAACGTGCGCGGCATGGCCTCTCGGCGCCATGCCGCCGGATGGCTGGCATTCGCCTGCCGTCGCGCGGGCGCCATGCTCGCCTTGGCGGGCGCACTGTGCGGCGCGGTTCCGGCTTCGGCGCAGACCACCCTGCATCCCGGCCGCCTGGTTCCCTCCACCATGTCCATGTCCGAAGTCGAAGGCGGCGCTGTCGCCACGGTCGGTCCGGGCGATACGCTGTATATGACCGTGTACGGCCGGCCGGAGCTGTCCGTGCAGGTCACGGTGGACGTCGATGGCCGGATCGTCGTGCCCTTCATCGGCCCGGTTGCCGTGGCGGCCTTGTCGCCTACCCAGGTAGGCCAGCGCATTGCCGAGCAGATGAAAACGCAGGGCTATCTGCGCGACCCGCAGATCGCGGTCGAAGTGGTTCGCGTGCGCAGCCGCATGGTGTCGCTGCTGGGTGAGATCACCCGGCCGGGCCGCTATCCGATTGAAGGGCAGATGACGCTGCTGGAACTGCTGGCCGTGGCGGGCGGACCCAAGGAACTGGCCGAAGATCATGCCGTGGTGCTGCGGCGGGGCGCCACGCCCGACGCAGCGCAGCAGCGTCTGCGGATCGCCATCGGCAACCGGCAGCTGCCGTCGCTGCAGATCCAGGACATGCCCTTGCAGGCCGGCGACATCGTTTACGTACCGCAGGTGGCGCGCTTCTTTGTCTATGGCGAAGTTGGCAAGTCCGGGGCTTACCCGATGGAAGCCGGACTGGATGTCATGCGTGCGCTGGCGCTGGCGGGCGGGCTGAACGCCCGTGCGTCCGATCGCCGCATCGACATCAGCCGCAAGGACGCCACGACGGGCGAAACCCGCAAGATGCGCGTCAGGCTGACCGATCCCGTGCAGCCGGGGGACGTGATCCATGTGGACGAGCGTATTTTCTGATCGATTGCCCCGGTGCGCGGCGGCTCTCGCATGACGATGCGTCGCGCCCGGTGGCTGGCGGGGCCGGCCTGCGCATGCGCGCTTGGCGTGCTTCCGCCGGCGGCCGCCGCCGACTTTCCCGAGTTCATCGATTACGTGCTCAAAGCCGACAGTTCCCTGCAGCGTCTGAGCAACCCGTTTCGGGTGTCCGACGCCGAGCGCGGGTTCTACGGGCCCGACACCGTCCGGCTCAATGAGATCAGCGGGGCGGTGATCGTGCCGCTGCTGTCGGACCGGACGCGGTTCGTGGCGTCGGGCAGCTTCGGCAGCGCGGTGTACGACCGGCATCCTCAACTCACGCATCACCCCAGTCGCCTGGACACCGCATTCCAGTGGCGCGCGGGCAGGCTGTTCCAGGGATCGGTCGGGCTTGGCCAGGAACAACGCCTGAATCGTTTCCTGTCATTGAGCGCCCCCGATCGCGACCTGGTGGACAGCCGCAACGTGTTTGCCGATGTCGGGCTGCGCGTGACAGAGTCGCTCACGCTGCCGCAACTGAGCGTGTCCCGCAATTCGCTGCGTTATGAATATCCGCTCAACGCCACGCTGTACAACCGCGACGAGAACCGCGTGCAGGTCGCGGCGCGGTACAGCGGTTGGGGCGCAAGCTACGTGCAGGCCGGACTGATGCAGTCGCGGGTCGACTACATCGATCGCACGCCGGGCTTGATCGCCCAGGTCGACAACCGCTACGCGGATCGCGAAGCCTTTGTCGACGCGCAATGGGTCTATAGCGCCAAGACCATGCTGTCGAGCCGCATCGGCTACCGGCAGCGCAGCTACGAGACCCTGACCGACCGCAACACCAGCCTGATCACGGTGGACGCCAAAGCGGCATGGCAGTACTCGCCCAAGACGCGCTTCGACGTGGCCGTCTGGCATCGGCCCTACGCGAACGAAGAAGACCCCGGCATTCTGTATTCGACGCTGACCGGCGCGCGCGCGTCGATCCGCTGGCAGTACACCGACAAGCTGTGGCTGTCCTTCAACGTGGTCCGCGAAAACCAGAAGAACACACGGCTGGCGGCCATCAACGATGGCAGCAGCGAGGCGCTGCGTTTCGGCCCGCGGGTGGAATGGGCGGTAACGCGCAACATGAAGCTGACGGTGGACGGCTGGCAGGACAAGGTTGAGGGCCGCAACTATCCGAGTTCGACCAGCACCGTGGTGCGCGTCGGCCTGACCCTGATGACGGAAAACGGCGGCGCGGGCCAGCCCGAACGGCTGCTGCGCAGCCCGGACTGCGCGCCGCCAAGATATGTGGAGACAACGCTGTGCTACGACTGACGATGCGTGAGCGCCCGCCACGGCCAGCAAGGCTGACGCCGGCAACGGTGTGCCCGAGCACAGGACGGCGGGCCTGCGCGCCACTGCCAACACGCCGAGGCTACCGATGATCATCGACGCAAGAGACCTGTTGTCGGGCACCCCCTGAGCGCGGACATCTGCATCGTGGGCGCGGGCGCCGCGGGCATTTCGATGGCGCTGGCGCTGGCCGACAGCGGGCTGACTGTGCTGTTGCTGGAAAGCGGCGGAGACGACGAAGACGAAGCCACGCAGGCCCTGTACAGCGGCGAGGTTGCCGACGAAACCATGCACAGCCCAATCCACCGCTACCGCATGCGGCGGCTGGGCGGATCCACCACCGTGTGGGGCGGCCGATGCATGCCCTTCGATCCGATCGACTTCGACGCCCGCGACTACATCGGCAGCGAAGCCTGGCCCGTGCCTTATGACGAGCTTGCTGCCTACTATCCGCAAGCCAATGCGCTGTGTGAAGCGGGCGACTTCCGCTATCGTGCGGGCGAGACGTTTGCGCGGCCGCTCAAGCCCATGATGGAAGGGTTCCAGAGCCAGAACTTTTCGACCGACACCCTGGAACGGTTCAGCTGTCCGACCAACTTCGGCTGGCGCTATCGCCGCCGTCTTGCGATCGCACCCACCTTACGCATGGTGCTGCACGCCAACGTGACGGCCATCGAGGTCAATGCCGCCGGCACATCGGTCACCGGCCTGACCGTGCGCACCCTGAGCGGCGTGACCGTGCCCGTGCAGGCGCGCCGCTATGTGCTGGCCGTGGGCGGACTCGAAACCGTGCGTCTGCTGTTGAACAGTCCAGGCGCCAGCGGGCAGG
This sequence comes from Pigmentiphaga litoralis, assembly GCF_048632615.1. Taxonomy (GTDB): domain Bacteria; phylum Pseudomonadota; class Gammaproteobacteria; order Burkholderiales; family Burkholderiaceae_B; genus Pigmentiphaga; species Pigmentiphaga litoralis_B. The sequence goes on along the minus strand of NZ_CP184479.1, from coordinate 1,415,845 downwards.
GCATCGGCAACACGTACGACAACGTGGGCCGCTATTACATGTGCCACGTGGCAGGCACCATCGGCAGCCTGCAGCTGGCGCCGGGACGTCATGCCTGGCACGGCTACGACGTGAGCGACGAAGGGGTCTACTGCCGCCGCCGGCTGGCGCTGTTGCCCGACGTGCAGCGCACGCGGCGGGTCGGCAACTTCGTGGCGCGCCTGCACCATCCGCGCATGACGGATCCGCGTCACCGCACCGGCATCCTGTCCCTGCTGTGCCTGGCCAAGTTCATGGTGCCCTACGAATACGCCAAGCGCCTGTATGGCGATGAGAAGACGGGCCTGGGCACCTGGCTCGCCCATCTGCGCAACGTGCTGTTCGACCTGCCTGGCGTGATCGGCTTCCTGTGGCACTGGGGCCGCGACCGCACGCTGGCGTCACGCAAGTTTCCGTCCATCATCGTGCACCCCAAGGCGCACCGGTACAGCATCGACTTCCACGCCGAACAGATTCCGCACCGCGACAGCCGCGTGACGCTGACCGACACGCGCGACGTGTTGGGCATGCGGACGCTGTCGGTGGACTGGCGGTATACCCCGCTCGATGTCGAGACGGTGCAGTGCGCCCTGGCGCTGCTGGCCGAGGATATCCGTGCATCGGGCGTCGGCACGCTGGACTACGCGCCGGCCGACGTCGAGGCCGAGATGACGCGGTACGGCGCGTACGGCGGCCACCACATCGGCACGGCCCGCATGGGCGCCGACCCGGCCACGAGCGTCGTGAATGCCGACGGCCGTGTGCACGAACTCGACAATCTGTACGTGGCCGGCTCGGCCGTCTTCCCGACATCCAGCCAGGCCAATCCGACCTTGACCATCGTGGCGTTCGCGCTGCGCATGGCCGATCACCTGACCCACGCACTGCGCGCCGCCTGACGCGTGCCCGCCCGGATCGCTTATGACATTGAACGTATTGATTCTTGGCGCCAACGGCTTTGTCGGCCGCAAGATCGTGGCGCGGCTGGCCGCGACGGACTGGGCGACGCCAATCGCCGCCACCCGCCGCCCGGTGTCCGTGGCCGGGGCGCGCAACGTCACCTTCGACGCCGCCGATGCCTCGGCGTTGCGTGCCGCGGTGCGCGAGGCCGATGCCGTGGTGAACTGCGTGGCGGCCTCGGCCGAGGTCATGGTGGCGAGCGCGCGGGCGCTGCGCGAGGCGGTGCTTGGCGTGGTCGAAGCGCCGAATGTGCCAAATGCGCCGCAGGGCTCCGTTGCGCCGGCTGCATCGGGTGCCTCGGCGGCGCACGGCGTGCCTGTCTCTGCGCGCCAGGTACCGCGCGTCGTCCACTTCAGTTCCATGGCCGTGTACGGCTCGGCGCTTGGCAAGGTCGACGAATCCCATCCGCTGCTGGGTGACGTCGGACCCTATTCGAGCGCGAAGGTCGAGGCCGAGAAACTGCTGGCCGACCTGCCCGGCGCCGTCATGCTGCGGCCCGGCTGCATCTACGGACCGGGCAGCACGCAGTGGTCGATCCGGATAGCCGACCTGCTGCGCGCCCGCCGCATCGGCGACCTGGGACCGGCAGGAGATGGCTGCAGCAATCTCATCTACATCGACGACGTCGTGGACGCCGTGGTAGCCGCGTTGCGCAAGCCGGAAGCGGGCGGCCGCGCCTACAACCTGGCCATGCGCGATGCGCCGCGCTGGAACGAGTATTTCGTGCGGTACGGCCGCGCGCTGGGCGCCGTGCCGGTCAAGCGCATCACGCCGCGCCGGCTCGCCATCGAACGCCGCGCGGCCATCCCGCTCAAGGTGCTGGAAAAAATAGGCGGCAAGCTGGGCCTGCGTCACACCCCGGCGGTGCTCAGTCCGTCGATGCTGGCCTTGTGGCAGCAGGACATCGCGCTCGTGCCCGACGCGGCCGAGACCCTGCTGGGCCTGCGCTGGACGCCGCTGGAAGCCGGCCTGCGAGCCACGTCATGAACCCAGGAGTGCAAGGCATGGACTATCCCAACCGTATCGCGGTGCAGATCAACATGTACCCAATGGACTACCGGCACGTTGAACACCTGCTGGACCACCAGATCCGCGTGTGGGGACCGATGGTCGATCACATCGTCGTGACCGTGGACACGCACCGCAGCCGCTCGGGCCGCTACCGCGGCAGCAACTTCGACCAGTACATGACGGACCTGCGCGCCTTGCTGACCCGCTTCGAAGCGCGCTACCCGCAACTGCGCACGGTGCTGGTCGACTACAGCCCCGCGGCCCGCAAGCAGGTGGCGCAGGCGTTTTTCGGCCGGGATGACATTCCGGTCAAGGCCTGGGACGGCGGCCCGTTCTACGCCTACTTCTTTGGCCTGCTGCACGCCGACGCGCGGTATGTCGTCCACTTCGACGGCGATATGCTGTTCGGCGGCGGCAGTTCGACCTGGGTGAGCGAAGCCCTTGCCTTGTTCGCCGCGCGCCCCGACACCCTGTTCGTCGGCCCGTTTCCGGGCCCTGCGCGCAGCGACGGCGCCGTGCGCGGCCACAGCGGCGAACATGCCCCGGTCGACGTCGCCGGCGGCCCCGCCTACCGGTTCAAGGAAGTGAGCACGCGCATTTTCATGATCGACCTGCAGCGCCTGCGCGACACGCTGGGCGTGCTCCCCTGCTGGCGCCCAATTTCCTGAGCCGCTGCAAATCCCGCCTGCTCGGCAACCCGCCCGACGCCCGCGAAGCCGAAGTGATCCTGGGCGAGGTCCTGAAAGCCAACCACCTGTGGCGCATCGATTTCCTGGGCGACGCCCCCGGCATGTGGTCCCTGCACCCCCGTACCGGAGCGAGGAGTTCTACCGCCGGCTGCCAGAGCTGATCGCGACGGTGGAACGCGGTGACGTGCCGGAAGCGCAGCGGGGGGATTACGACATGAATGACAGCATGATCGATTGGTCGGAGCCGCGGGCTCGCGGGAGGCGGCATAAGCGGTTGTGGAGGTTGTTCAAGGACCGGATCGGGGTGAGTTGAGTTCGGTCAGGTTCGGTTTGGTTCGGTTCGGTTTGGTTCGGAAGATTTGCTGGCTGTCAGCCCGGACGTCGTGGCGAGTCGCATTGCAAGGCCGAGCTCGCTGGGTCCCGGCCTACGCCGGGCCTGGGCTTAGCAAAGCCTCGCAATGCGACTCCCCACGCCGTCCCTGAATCTGGGTATGTCTTCGCTTGCTTAGGGGGCTGCTGCTCGGGTGATCTGGTTGGGTGGTTTGCTTCGGAAGATTTGCTGGCTGTCAGCCCGGACGTCGCGGGGAGTCGCATTGCAAGGCCGAGCTCGCTGGGTCCCGGCCTACGCCGGGCCCGGGCTTAGCAAAGCCTCGCAATGCGACTCCCCACGCCATCCCAGTTTTCCCGTAGTGCATTGCCATGCCACACACGCCGCAAACAAACTCGGCCGGCACCAAGAGACCCAAAAAGGCAACGAATTCAGTCCAGACCCAGGACGGTGCGGGTAGAGGGTGGGGGGAATTGCGCCAGCTCTGACCCCCACCCCCTACCCGCGGCGGCCGCGCAAGAACCGTACTCAAGAACCCAAGCGCAAGAGAACTCAATGCGAAGGCACCCGCTCCCCCGCATGCGCTTGGACAGGAACCCGCTTCTTCCTGAACACCTCAATCAACGGCTGCTCCAACCACCGGAACATCGCCAGTCCCACCACACTGACGGCAACAACCCCCACCACGCAAAACGCCGTCTTCCCGAACGGCAGCGCATCCAGCCCCACCTTCCGCCACCCCTGACTCAACGCCGACAACACAATCGTGTGAGACAGATAAATCGAATACGACGCGTCCCCCAGCCGGTGGAGCAGCGGCAAGCGCGGCAGCGACTCATACCGCTCCAGCATGATCGCCCCCACCACAATCGCCGCCGCCGGAATCCCCTGCTGCACCGGCCGGGTCAACGTCGGCGCGATAAACGACAGCAACACGATCGCCGCCAGCCCACCCAGCACCAACACCCACCCCAGCGCCGCGGACCCGCTGCGCGGATCCCGGGCGTACCACCAGCCGATGCCCATCCCGAGCAGGAACTCCAGCGTAATGTTCGACGTATAAGACACCCACATCGGATTGCTGCTCGGGAACAGCCAGCCGGCCGCGATCAGCGCCCCGAACACCAGCGCCGTCGCCCCGAACCGCCATGCCGTCGTCAACACCAGCGTCAGGCCGAAAATCACGTAATACAGCATCTCGTAATTCAGCGTCCAACCCACCGTCAGCACCGGTTCCATATGCCCCGCCGGGTTCGGCGTTGAAATGAACAGGTAGGACGCGATCACATGCATCAGGTTGAACTGCGTGCTCTGCATCAGGTGCGGGGCAATCAGCATGATGGCCACGGCCACCGACGTCAGCACCCAATACAGCGGCACGATCCGCACGACGCGGCGGCGGTAGAACTCCAGCACGGTCACGTTCTTGCCGCGCGTGGTGATCCACATCAGGAAGCCGCTCAGCGCAAAGAAAATGTCGACGCCGCTGGCCAGCCAATGTGGCCAATAGTGGTCGTAGCCCATGCGTTCAAGCTGCGGATACAGATGCACGCCAACGACCATCATGGCCGCGATGCCGCGCAGGTATTGGATGGACAGCATTTCCATAAAGATCAGCCTAGACGGTGCGCGCCGGAAAGGGCGCGGGAAGAAATCGGGAAGGGGATCATTGCCGGCCCGCGTCGAACGAGGAGGGTGGGTCCACGGGCGGCGGCATACCCGGCACGGCGCCGGTTTCCGCGGTAGCGGCGACGGCGGCGACAGTGGCAGTGGCTGCATCGGCGCCCGCACCCGCCGCCCCTGCCGGCGCTTTTTCATGGGTATCCGTGCGGGACTCGACCCGCGCCAGCCACAACACCGCCACAAGATTCAACACTTCGCCGGCCAGAATGCCGACCAACGCGCCCCGGGTTCCCCACTGCACCATGCCGACATAGCTGATGCTGAGCGAGATCACCGCGCACACCAGCGACACGGCCATCAGGATGCGAAAGCGTTGACGCAGCACCAGCAACTGATTGAGCGGATCACGCACCACCATCACCAGGAAGATGGCAATCCACATCAGGAGCAGCGTGTCGCGGTCGTCGAAGCGCTTGCGCATCAGGTCCAGGAAAATCCAGTCGCGCAGGACCCAGACCACGATGCCGTACACCAGCGTCAGCCCGCCGATGCCCGCCGAAAACAGGATCAGCTTGCGCAGGGTGCTGGCCACGCCATGGTTGTGCACCCAGTTCGACGCGATGGGCACCAGTTGCCGCTGCACGCCCGACGACAGCAGGTTGATCGGCATCAGCAGCAGACGCGAAGCGGCCAACGCCGCCACGTCGGTCACGTTCAAGGTGGCGGCCGCCAGGAAGCTGTAGCCCTGGGTAAACAGCCAATAGATCACGCCGCCCGCGGCCGCCATCGCCCCCATTCTGGCAATGCCCGCCAGGCGGCCGGGCGCCGCGTGCGGGTCGAATTCTGGCCGCAGCACGCGGCGCAGCAAGGCCGCGCCGATCAGCGCGGACACCGCTGCCGTCAGCAGGGCCGTGACGGCGGCCGCCGGAAATCGCGTCGCCAACGCACCGCCGGCGATCAGGCAGACCACATACACCGCGTCGGCGCCAAGCACCGGCACCGTGCGTTGATACATCATCAGGACGGCGCGGAAGTATTCGCGGTACAGCGCGCAGGCAATCAGCGCCAGGCCGGCCAGCAGTACGGGGCCGGCATCGGGGTCCAGCCAGCCCATGCTCCAGGCGACCGCGGCAAACGCGATCGTGACGACGCTGCCGATCGCGCCCCAGCGGATCTGGTCGCGCAGCAGGCTGCCGATCCACGAGCGGCGTTCGTCGTTCGTCAGCTGGGGAAGGTGGATCACCAATGGCGTGCCCACGAAGGTGCCTTGCAGCGTGGTCGCCAGCATCATGGCGTTGAAGGCCAGCACGTAGTAGCCATACTGCGCTTCGGGGGTGTAGCGGATCAGGATCAGACCGACTACGAAGTTGGCCGCTGACAGCATGGCCTGATCGATGATGGAACTGCCGAACAACTTGACGAGCTTGTGGTCCAGCTTGCGGCCCAGGCGGCTGGACCGCAGGCGGGCTGCGGCATTGGAAGAACCGGCAGCGGGCCGGTCAGCCGGACCGCCGGCGAAGCCTTCAGCCGGCTGCCCAGCCTGCGGGTGGGTATCGCCGCGCGCCATTCAGGAACGGTCCTTCCGCGGCTTGTCGTGGGTGGCGGCATTTGTCATGTCCCCGTCCGGCAAGTCCGTGCCGCGCATCGTCTTGACCCAGGCCGTGTTGCTCTTGTTGCGCACCAGCACGATCAGCTTCCAGACGACAAAGAAGGGGACGCGGGCCAGGTCCAGCAGCGCGCGGGGGCCGAGCGGCGTCAGTTGCCAGCCGCGCAGCACGTGCAGGATCAGGACCAGCAGCAGCGCCAGCGACAGCAAAAACCAGCCGTCCATGGCTGGCACGAACCACGCCGCGATGCCTGACAGCACCAGCAGCAGGCCGATCTGCAGGCCCACATATCCCAAGGGCAGCAGCAACAGATCGCAGCCCAGTTCAAAGGTGACGCGGTCGGGCCGGGTCACGCCCAGCTTGAGCAGATGGCCGGCGTAGTTGCGTACGACCGTGAAACGACCGCCTTCCCAGCGTTGCCGCTGCGAGCGCGAGGCCTGTTCCGACGACACCAGTTCGGCATCAGCCGCAGCTTCGTCGGCATAGAACACCCGGATGCCGGCTTCGCCCAGCTGGATGCCGTATTCCAGATCTTCCGTCATCGAGAACACGGCGAAGGGATGGCGGGCGAGCAGCGCATGGGTCAGGCACATGCCGTTGCCGCGCAGGCCGCAGGACACCCGCAAGCGTTCGCGGGCGCGCGACCGCACGGCGTGGAATGCGCCATAGGCGATCGTGAGCATGCGGGTGCGCCACGAGTCGTCGGGGTTGAGCACGCCGTAATTGGCCTGGATGGCTTCGGCGCCTTGCTCGATACGGGACGCGTAGGCTTCGAGCAGATTAGGCGAGACTTCCGTGTCGGCGTCGACCACGGCGACGGCATCGGCGCGGCCGGTGGCGGCGCTCTGCGCAATGCCGTGGGCCAATGCGTAACCCTTGCCGCGCCGTTCCAGGTCGCGGCGCACCAGCACGTGGGCGCCGGCGGCATGGGCCAGCGCGGCTGTGTCGTCCTCGCAGTTGTCGGCGATCACGACAACGCGGAACCGGTCGGCGGGCCAGTCGATGCGGCGCAGGCTGCGCACGGTGCGTTCGATCACCGCCGTTTCATTGTGGGCAGGCACCAGGATGTCGAAGCGCAGGGTGCGGGAAGACCGGGGCGGCACCGGCACCCGCGCCGACAGCAGTGTCATCAGTCCCAGATACAGACAGGCCAGCACGACCGGCAGGGCGAGCACGAAAAAGAAGAGGTGCAAGAAAGGGATCATGGCGTCACGCATATTCCAAATCGCGGCCGCCCCAAAGCGCGGTCAGCTTGCCGTAATTGGCACACGCGCGGGCCAGCCAGTGCACGGCGCGATGGCGGCCAAGCGGCAGGGTCAGCACGGCCAGCGCGCCACCCAGCAGCATCTGCAGGACGGCTCGCGCAAAGAACACGGCCAGCCGAGCCGGCGTGGCCGGACCCAGCTTGCCGCCCAGCACATGCCGCGCAAAATCCTGCCCGCCGCGCCGCGCGCGCTTCAGGATCCAGCCCAGCGTCAGGCGGACTGGCTCAACGATTTCCGTGACGACGGCGTCGTCGCACCAGACGAAGCGATAGCCGGCGCCCTGCATGCGCATCAACAGATCACCGTCTTCGCCCCCTGTCAGCCCGAATGCCGGGTCGAACATGGGCTGCATGGCCAGGATCGCGTCGCGGCGCACGATCAGATTGCCCGCGCGGAATGCATTGGTGGGAACGGGCGTGCCGGTCGGGAAGCGCGCCCAGTCGTAAAAGCGGCCACGGCGGATCCAGTCCGGGGCGGTGTCGGGAACCAGGGGCACGGCAGGTCCCAGCACGCCATCGGCCTGCGAAGACCGCGCGGTGCGCAGCAGGTTGGCGATCCAGTCTTCGGGCGCACGTTCGTCGTCATCGGCCATGGCGAGCCAGTACGACGTGGAATGGGCGACCGTGGCGTTGCGGGTCAGGGCGATGTTTTTCTCGGGCTGCACGGCGTAGACGACATCGATGCCGCCAGCGCCGTGGCCGCTAGCACTGCTGGTACCGCTTGCGCTGTTGCCGGTGCCGTCAGCACCTTCACCGCCGTCGATGCCCGCGTCGCTTTTCACGCGCGCACGAAACGCCTCGACCACGTCCCGCGCGCTGCCGTCGCGGTCGTTGTCGACGACAACGATCTGGTCGGGCAGGCGGCGCTGGCGCAGCAGGTCGTCGAGCAGCAGCGCAAGCTTGTCGCGGCGGCGATAGGTGCAGATGCAGACTGACACCGTGTCGTCGTCGGTGGTGCTTACCCCGGCTGCGGCGCGTGCCGGATGAGCGCGCGACAAGGAGGTGTCCCGTGCGCTGTTGCGGGCCGCAGCAGTGCGGTCGTCAGGGAAGGGCGTGGCGGTCATCGGCTGGGCGCTCGCGCGTCAGACGCAGGCATGGCCGCCGCCGCGGCCGAAGCCCGTCCAGCCGCCGCTGGCATCACGATCTCGTACCAGACGCTGGCCGTTGGCGCCGTCGCATGCAGATCCACCGTGACCTGATCACCCAGCCGCCGCACCGAGGGCGGGGCCAGCGGGGCCAGCCGGCGGCCGGCGCCGTCCAGCGGGTACACGGTCGGCATGCCGTCCTTCGCCATCCAGGTCAGCCGCAGCGGACTGCGGGCCTGCCACGCCGGTGCGGCGGTTTCGGTCGCGCCGGAAGGCTGATCCGGCGTGGTGGGGTCCGGTTCCAGCGTCAGCCAGCTGCTGTCGCCCTTGTAGGCAACCACTTCCTTGGGCCGCGCGGGCATCGAGCCGGGCTGGGTGCCTGTGGTCCATGTGCCCAGGGTGACGAGCCAACTGCGTGCGCGCGGCAACGGGGCGCCGTCCAGCGGGGTGATCCAGAAGCTGGTGTGCTGGCCGGCCTTGCCTGGAAATTCAGCCAACAGGCCATGGCCTTCAACGCGTTTGCCGCCCGCGTCGCCGAACACGCCCCATACGCCGTCGTGCCGGACCGTAAACAGATGCTCCGCCGCATCGAACCCGACGCTGTCGTCGGGCGTGGCCGATGCGGCCGCCGCGGGGGGCACGTAGCGGGTCGACGCATTGGGCGTCGTGTCGATGGCGACCTGGGTGCGAAATGCCAGTTCGGGCATCACCCCTAGCCGGGTGGCAATATCGGCATCCAGCGCATCGAACGCGGTAGAGGCCGCAATGGCGCGGCGCGCCGAGATGGGCAACGGCAGTGCGATGCGGTCGGGCAAGGGCGCCACGACGGGTAGCCGGAAAACCTGCGCGCTGGGGCCGGTCAGCGCGTACTTGCCCCAGTCGCCGCTCAAGGAAAAGTTGGCGGGCGCCTTCAGGCCGTCGCGCGTGTACGTGTAATCGAAGTAGAACAGGCCGTCCCAGTCCTGCAGCGCGGCGATCGTGGCCAGCACGGGAAGGGTCTCGGCGCCGCGCGGCTGGGGGAAGGGCTGGCTGTACTCGCTTACCACGAAAGGTTTGGTGCGATCGCGCCGGTAGGACATCGCCAGCAGGCGGCGCAGTTCCACGCCACCCGACGGCGCCACGTTGCGCATGCGCCAGTCCCGCGGGGTATAGCCCCGTGAAGGGAATTCGGGATGGCCGACGTAGATGTGTTCGTCGATATAGTCCATCGCCGCGTGCGAATCGAAATTGAGCGCCCCGCCATAGGCCATCTGCGTGCCGGTGACCGGCACCCGCGCGTCGGTCTCGGCCTTGACCACCGCGCGCATGCGATTCAGATAGCGGCTGTCGGTGTCCGCCAGGAATTGCAGGAAGTCCTGCAGGCGCAGCATGCGGCCACTGGGTGGCGTGGCGCTGGCATCGTTGCCCAGCCACTGAGACGAAACCTTGCGCCACTTTTCGCCCATCCGCACGCGCAGGCGGCCGAGCGCATCTTGCGGGATGTCGGCATCGGCGGGCGTCAGCAGGGGCACGGGGGCCGCGGGGTTCGCGCACACCTGCCAGACCGCGCAGGCCTTGGCCGTCGATCCATAGTGGTTGGTCAGCCAGGCCTGCCACAGCGCGGCAAGCGTCTCGGCATAACCGCCCGGCACGACCCATTCCCACTGCCGCCACTGCCAGGCCGCCAGCAGGGACGATTCGTTGTTGATCTCCACCATCGCCAGGGCGGGGTTGCCGCGCAGGTCCAGGCCGCGGATCAGGCCGCGCGCATAGCTTTCCTGCAGCGCGATCATCCGGGGCATGTACACATGCAGCGGATTGCCGATGGGGGCGACGCCGGGCGGGCCCTGCGGGACCGGCAACTGATCGACATCGGGCCGGAAACGGTAGCCGACGTGCAGGTTCAGGTTGACGTAGATGCCTTCGGCAGCAAGGGCGCCAATGAAGCGCTTGAGCCGCGCCATGGCCTCGGTGTTGAAGGTCGGGAACGGGCCGGTGGTCAGGATGCTGCCCGGCGCGGTGGTGTCGTCGGTCGGAAAGCTGTCCATGTGGTGCAGACGCACCGCATTGAATCCCAGCTTACGCAGGCGTTTGGCCAGGCGCGGCGCGTCGTCCTGTGCCGGAAAGTTGCTGCCGAAACTCAGGTTCACGCCATACAGCCGCGTGCGCACGTCGTCGTTCGTTCCCGGACGGCCATCGCGTCCAACGGCATAGAAATGCCCGTTGTTGACGACAATGCGCGACGCCGGGGTGATGGGCGTGTTCATGGCCGACCGGTCGGGCGCGCCTCCCAACAGGTCTTCATCGACCACGAACGGGAAGTATTCGGCCCCGTTGTCGCCGGTCGTAAAGGCGGACGGCGGCGGCACGGATTGGGCCAATGCCACGGCAGGCGCCAAGGGGGCCAGCGCCAGCAACAGGGCAGCAAGTCTATGCATGAACCAACCCTCCGCGCGCCGCAGCGGGCAGGGCCCCTTGCGATGCAGATCGAGAATCGCCGACACGTTCAGCGAGGAATAAAAGAAGTAGATGTTCTGAAAGGCCACGTCGGCGAGCAGCTGGCTTTCGGAAAAGTTGCTGACGATGACCAGCACGATCAAGGCGAAATGCACGGTCGCTTCTTCGCGGTCGAAGCGCGCCAGCCGGGCAAGCTGATAGAAATGCCAGAGCAGCGCGGCAATGGTCAGCCCCAGCCCGACGGCACCCAGTTCGTTCAGGATGTCGATGTAGCCCTGGTGACCGGTGGCGGGCATCCAGGCCAGCAGGTCCTTGATGTATTGCGATGCGCTGCCTTCGCCCAGCCAGAAGCCGCCATAGCCTATGCCCCAGATCGGGTGGCGCTCGACACTGATCAACACCAGCTTCCAGATCTCGCCGCGCCCGGTAAAGTCCGAACTCTTGTTCAGTGCGCCGGTGATGGGCCCCATCAGGTCGCTCAGGGTCGGCAGACGGCCATAGATCACGTAGACGAAATGCAGCGCCAGCATCAGCAGGACGACCGCCACCAGGCTGATCGCCAGCTGCGTGTGGGACCCGGCCAGATACTGGCGCCGCAACACCAGATAAATGCCGCAGCCCAGGATGGTGACGAGCAGCGACGTGGCGCTCTTGGACATGATCAGCACGAACAGGCAGATGAGCAGTCCGGCCACGCAGCGGCGCAGGGGCATGTCGCGCGTCAGGCATTCCCGCAACCACAGGATCACGCCAAAGCTCGTGATCGATCCGAGCACATTCTTTTGCCAGAGAATGCCGCGCCACGCGCCGCCCAGCTGGTAGTCGACGCCGACCCGGGGCAGCGCCAGCGCCACGATGGCCGACAGGATCGCAATGCCGGTAATCGTGAACATCATGGCGCGCGCGCACAGGCGGGTGTCGCCGACCGGAGGCGCGGTGGCCAGGCCGATCAGCAGCAGCCCCACCAGCAGCACCGACCGTTTGATCGACACCAGCGGCGCCACCGACCACAGCATGCTCGCGAAGCAATACACGACGACCGCGATCAGGAAGGGGTTGGCATGCCGCAGGTGCAGCCAGGTCCACTGTCGATGCTGCCAGGCCAGCCAGATGGCGGCCAGGAAGATGGAGCCGAACTGGATCTGCCGCAGCGACGACCCTTCGGCAAGTTCATGCGTGGCTTCCGGCCCCGTCTCGCCCACGCCCAGGGTAAACGCCACCAGCGAAAAAATCAGGCTCAGCGACACCAGCGCCATCGACAGGCGCCGGTTGAATCGCGCGGAAGAGGCGGAGGGCGCGGTGTCCATGGGCGGCTTCATGTGGGCAGGGCAGGCGTCGGGGGCAGGTGCGTGGCGTCGGGCTTGCGGGCGGCAGGTCGCGCCCGCTACCCGCGCCTTCGCCCGAACCAGCCGCGGCGCGAGCGGCCGGCCTTGAATTCGTTGTAGATGGTCCCGACGATCTGCGCGCCCGCGGTGCGCATCTTGTCTTGCGTCGCGACCAGGTCGGCCAGACGGGTGTGGTCCTTGCGGCCCAGCAGCAGGCAAAACCCGATCTGCTGCGCGATCACTTGCGCATCCGACGACTTGCCGGCCGATGGCGTGTCGACGATGACGACGTCGAAGCCAGGCAATGCGGCCAGCAGCCGCGTCAGCGCGCCGTCGTGCAGCATTTCGATCGGATTGGGCGGCGGCGGGCCGGAGTCCAGCACGTTCAGCAGGGGAAAGTTGTCGACGGGCACGCCGGCGGTAGGCGTGGCGCGCCCGGCCAGCAGCGTCGACAGGCCGACGTCGCCCGTGCGGGTGAACAGCTTGTCGCGCCCCCCGTCCCGCATGTCGGCGTTGATCAACAGCGTGCGCATGCCGGCCTGTGCAAACGCAATGGCCAGGCTGGCCGCCAGGTAGCTCTTGCCTTCGCCTTCATTCGGACTGACCACCGCCAGCGAAATGGGCCCCGACCCGGCCAGCCGGATCGACAGTTCGGCGCGGATCTGGCGGATGGCTTCGGCTTCGGGACTGAACGGCGCGTGGGCGATCGCCAGGTCGGCGGAAATGCCGCTGCGTTCCGCCGCCACGGGATAGTGGAATTGCTTGGACAGGACGGCCTGGACCTGCTTGTCGGTAATGAAGCCGAGCTTGACGGCGGCTTCGCCAAAGCGCAGTCCTTCGGAAGCCTGCAACTGGACGACACGCGCCGCCTGGTCAGTCGTCAGCAGGCCGGACTGCACGAACCGATCGCCGATGCGGTCGCCGCCGGACGGAGCGCCGGACGGAGCGCCGGAAGGGGTGGCAGAAGGGGGGCGGAAGACAAGCCAGAGGCCGCGCCGGCGGCACTGCCGAGGGCCGGCGCGGCGGCCACTGGCGTCGACCTGGCATCGGCATGCGCGCCCGCCACCTTGTCCGGACGGGCGCTCATGCCAATGCCCCCGACGGCCTATCGTGCCGATCAAGGGCAGCGGCAGTCCCTTCAGCAGGTCGTCGCGCGTGCGGACACGGCGATTGAACAGTTCCAGGATCAAGGCCAGGAAGAGCCCCGCGGCCACGCCCACCAGCAAGCCGGAAACCAGGTTGCGCCGCACCTTCGGACCCGATGGCGCGCTGGGCAGCTCGGCCGCGCGCAGCACCGCCAGGTTGGGCAGGGTGATGTTGCTGGCCATCAGCAGGCCATCGTATTTCTGCAGTGCCGCGTTATAGATCTGCTGCACGCTGGCCAGCTGGCGTTCGTAGGACAAGAGCCGGTCGCGGCCCTGCATCTGTTTCAGCACGCGGTCGCGCTGCGCGTCGATGTCCCGGTTCAGCGCCGCTTCCTGCATGCTGAGGCGCGCCGTGTCGCCGCCCTGGCTGTCCATGGCGGCACGCGATGACCGGTCCAGCCGCGCGCGCAGTTCCTGGCGTTCGGACATCAGGCCGATCACGGTGGGGTGCCGGTCGCCCAGCGTGGCCTGTGCTTCGGCCAGGCGGCGATCCACATCATTGAGCTTGCCGCGCAGTTCCTGGATCGGACCGAACTGGCCGACTTCCGGGATTTCGTCGGGCCGGATGCCGCGCTGGACCAGTTGCCGCGTGGCATCGCTGCGGGCTTGCGCCGCCTGTTGCTGCGCGCGGACCTCGGCCAGCTGCAGCGACAGCTGGTTCAGGCGGCGCGTGTCGATATCGTCGTTATCCGTCGCCTTGAGCAGGCCGGTTTCACGCTGATAGCGCGTAATGTTTTCCTGGATCGCGTCGGCTTCCTTGCGCAGCTGTTCCAGTTGCGCGCTGTACTGCTCGGTGCGCGAGCGGGCCGCCCGGCTGGCGATCTGCTGCGTCAGGCCGATGAAGGCATTGACCACGGCAGCGGAATAGTCGCGCGCCATTTCCGGCGTGCCCGCGGTGTAGGCCACTTCGAGGACGCGGCTGCCGCGCTTGTTGATGACGTCGGTGTTCTTGTTCAGGTTGTCGATCAGATTGTCGTGCGCCCGGGCTTCGCCCAGCTTTTGCACGGCTTCCTTGTATTGCGCGGATTGCGTCAGGTTGAGGGTGTCAATGACCTGCTGGGCGACCACCTGGCTCTTGATCATGTCGATCTGGGTCTGCATGTAGCTGTCGTCCAGCATCGCCGAAAAGTTGCGACCGTTGATCGGATCGTTTTCCCGGTAGTCCACGTAGATGTCGGACGATGCGGTCCACTGGCGCGGAAGGGACGCGGTGATGGCGGCGGTCACGCCCACCATCGCCACCACGACGGCGATGATCAGGGTGCGCCGCGCGGCCACCATTGCCGCCAACTGGCTCAGCGACAACAGCGAGGATTCGGCAGAAGGGGAATTCATGAAAGCAACGGGGCAAGAAATGAGGTGCAGGCGCGCACTTGCAGCCAGGCACAGGTCAATAGAAGTTACCCCTTTTGGTTGACCTTAGCTACGCCTTAAGGATGAATCCCTGAACTATAACCCCAGGGTGTTGCATGCCGGACGCAAGCCTGTAACCAGGCTGTACGGGGCGAAAAAGACCCGCGAACGCGGAGCGTTGCGGGTCAGTGGCAGCCTGAAGGCCGCAGCGGATCGCGGGTGATCGGCGCAAACGCGGGAAGGCCTATTCCGGAAGAATGTCGATCTCTTTGGTAATGGTGGCCCAGCGAGCCGTTTCGGCCTTCAGGAACGCGCCGGTCTGGGCCGGGCTGTAACCGGGCGCGGCAATGGGGCCCACCGTGGCGATCCTGGCGGCAACGTCCGGGTCCGCCAGCAAGGCGTCAATGTCGCGATTGACGCGTTCGATCACGGCGGGCGGCGTCCCGGCAGGCGCCACGATGGCGAACCAGCCCACCATATCGAAGCCCGGCAGGCTTTCCGCCAGGGTCGGCACTTGCGGAAAATCGGCCAGGCGCTTGTCGGCGGTGGTGGCAAGCAGGCGCAGCCGCCCTTGCTTGGTCAACTGCGCGGTGGACGCGACGTCCGCCACGATGGCATCCACATGCCCGCCCATCAGGTTCTGCGTCGAGACCCCCACCGACACGTAGGGCACCAGGTTGGCCTGGGCGTTCGACCGCGAATTGAACAGCCGCGCGATCATGCCGCCAAAGGTGCGCGGACCTTCATTGCCCAATGAGAAAGTGCCGGGCGCGGCCTTGGATCTGGCGATCAGTTCGTCAATGGTGCGGATCGGGGAATCGGCCCGGACCAGTACGCCGAAAGGGCTGCGGGCAATGAACGACACCGGCACGAAGTCCTTTTCCGGGTCGTACGGCAGCGTCTTGAACAGGAAGCGGTTGGTGACCAGCGCGGCCGTCGTCGCAAAGTAGAAGGTGTAGCCGTCGGCCGGGGCCCGGGCGGCCGCCTGGGCGCCCACGGTGTTCTGGCCGCCCGGCTTGTTCTCGATCACGACCGCCTGGTTCCACTTGGCGTACAGACGCTCCGACAGCAGGCGGGCAATGTTGTCCGGTCCGGAGCCGGGGGCTGCGACAGCACCATCTTGATAGGCTTGTCCGGCCAGGCCTGCGCGAACGCGGTCGCGACCGGCAAGGGGGACAGCGCGCTCAGCGCCAGGACTTTGATGAGATCTCTACGGTTCATGCGGGTCTCCAACTCTTGTTGTCGGTATGTATGGGTAGTGTGATTGCCGTTCCTGGCGGCGTCAGGCCAGGGTGTCCGCGAGCCTGCGGACCAGGTCGGCCAGCGACTGGCTCGAGGCCGCCGTGCCGTACACATAGCGGTCCGGCCGCACCAGCGCTGCCGTGCTGCCATGCCGTTCGAACCAGGCGGCCGCGACGCCTTCCCGTTCGGGAAGCGTGTCATCCAGCCGCAGCACCTGCAGTCCGGGAATGCCCTGCGTGGATGGAACCGGGCCGTCATACCCGGCGCCGAGCACCAGCAGCCAGCCATTGCCCGCCACCGTGTCCAGCCGCACGTCCGATCCGTCCTGCCGCAACCAGGGTTGCGGGAACAATGTGCCGCGCGCCGGGTTCGTGGCCGGGGCGAGCAGGCCAGTGTCCAGAGGTGGAATCACGTCCTGGCGGGGGTGTCGCGCACGACGCCGCCGCTCTCGGCCAGCAGATGCGCGTCGCGCGCCCGGGCCTTGCCGATGTCCCGTTCGCAGATCACCGCGCCGATCGCCTTGATGCGCGACGTCAGTTCGCGCACGTGGGCTTTGCGCTCGTCGCCGTAGCTGTCCAGCAGCCGGTCGGCCGCGCCGCCGTGCACGTCGCCGCGCAGCACCGCGCCCAGCTTCCAGCTCAGATTGGCCACGTCGCGCATGCCCTGGCACATGCCCTGGCCCAGGAAGGGCGGCTGCTGGTGCGCGGCGTCGCCGGCCACGAACACCCGGCCCACGCGCCAGCGGTCGGCCACCAGCGCATGAAAGCGGTAGCTGGCCTGACGCCACAATTCGCCGTCGTCGGGCGTGATCCAGCGCGACAGCAGCTTCCAGGTGGCTTCGGGCCGCGTGACCTCGACCGGGTCTTCACCTTCTTTCAACGAGATTTCCCAGCGGCGATGGTTGCCCGGCCCGATGACCATGGTGCAGGGCCGTTCGGCCTCGCAATACTGCACACTCGTCACCGGCAGCTTGGCCAAGCCGCGTTCATTGGCCAGCACGTCCACCACCAGCCAGGGCTCGTCGAACTGCAGGTCTTCCAGCCTGATGCCGACCTGCTCGCGCACGAAGCTGGACGCGCCATCGCACGCCACCACGTAGCGGGCGCGCACCGTCTCGGTCCGGCCATCGTCGTGCGAGACCGACAGGCACACCGACGCTTCGTCCTGCGTCACGGCGGTCACGCTGGCGCCCAAGGCCACGGTCACGTTCGGCAGGCCGCGCACGTGCTCGCGCAGCGCCTGTTCCACCGGGGGCTGCGAGAACACGTTGGATGGCGTGTAGCCCAGGGGGTAGGGCGGCTCGATCATGGTCAGGCGTTTGATCAGCTGACCGTCCACGCCGAAGTATTCGGAGGGCGTGAAGGGTTCGACATGCGCCGCGATCTTGTCAACGATGCCCAGCTGCTGGAACACCCGCAGGATTTCATGATCGATCGCAATGGCGCGCGGCTTGTCGTACACCGTGTGCTGACGATCGCACACATGCACGGTCAGTCCCTGGCCGCCCAGCAGCCCGGCGGCCACCGCGCCCGAGGGGCCAAAGCCCACGATGGCCACGTCGTAGAACGCGGCCGATGTGTCAGCCGTCCGGGGCTTTGAGCCTGTGTCGACACCGGAATTCAAGGATGGGTCCGCGCCTGGGTTCAAGCCTCGGTCCGTGCTTTGGCCCATGCCTTGATGGGTGCCATGATCCCTGTGTTGATCCATGCCTGGGGTCATGTCAGGCCTCGGCGCGGATCGGATTGGACAGGGTGCCGATGCCTTCGATTTCCACTTCGAAGGTGTCGCCCGCGCGCATCCAGACCGGCGGCTTGCGCGCCTGGCCCACGCCCGCTGGGGTGCCCATGATGATCACGTCGCCGGGTTCCAGCGTCATGACCTCGCTCAGCAAGGAGATCGTTTCGGCCACGCCCCAGATCATGTCCCGGGTATTGGCCTGCTGCATCACCTCGCCATTCAGGCGGCCTTCGATTTTCAGGCCGACGGCGGCGCGCGGCAGGGCATCGGCGGTTACCAGCACCGGGCCAAAGCCGCCCGTGCCGTCAAAGTTCTTGCCTATGGTCCATTGCGGTGTGCGCTTCTGGTAGTCCCGTACCGACATGTCGTTGAAGCAGGCATACCCGAATACGTAGTCGGGCGCCGCATCGTGCGGCACATGGCGCGGCACGCGGCGGCCGATCACCAGGGCCAGCTCGGCTTCGTAGTCGAAGCGTTCCGACACCTTGGGCAGGATGCCGTCGGCGCCATGGGCGATCAGCGAGCTGGCGCCGCGCAAAAAGAACCAGGGGTAATCGGGCTTGTCGCGGCCGCCTTCCTTGGCGTGGTCGAAGTAGTTCAGCCCCAGGCAGACGATCTTGCCCGGTTCCGGGACGACAGGCGCCAAGGTCAGGCTGGCCAGGGGCAGGCGCGGCGCATCCGACGCCAAGGCCTGCGTGCAGGCGGCAGACAGGTCGGCGCCGGCGAGCAGGGCCTGTCGCAGATCGGCCGGCACCGCGGGCAGGGCGGCATTCAGGTCGATGACGGCGTTGCCGTCCACCAGGCCAAGTCGCGGCGCGCCCGATTGCAGGAAGGTAGTCAATTGCATGGCAAATCCGAAGAAAAAAGCTAAGCGGGTGGCGTGCCCGCGCGCGTGGAATGGCGCGCGGGGTCGGGCAAGGCAATGAAAAGGCGGTGTGCCGGCGAGCCGTCAGGCCGACGTCGGCGCGGGCGATGTCACGAAGAACAGGGAGCGCTGGGCGGCCTTCAGATTGGCGCTGGGCGGCGCTGAAATGCCCCAATGGTCGATCCGTCCGGCGGGCCAGCTCCAGTCGCCGGGGCCGCCGACCTTGTAGTCGTCATCGATCTGCTGGACCTCGGCGGTGTACTCGATCACCTCGCCAAACGGGCCGACGAAATAACTGAAGGCGTTGTTGCCCGGACCGTGGCGGCCAGGGCCCCACTCGATCACATGCCCCGCGTCTTTCATGCGGCCGCCGCCCCGCATGACCGATTCCAGGTCGGGCATCACGAAGGCGATGTGATTGAGCGCGTCGTTGTCCGCATCCCCCAGCGCGATGCTGTGGTGGTCGCGATTGCAATTCATGAAGGCCATGATTTTCGTGCGGTCAGACAGCCGAAAGCCAAACGCTTGTTCGAAGAACGCCTGGGAAGCCGCCACGTCGTGGCTGTTGAAGACGGCGTGGGCCAGCCGGATCGGGCGGTCTTTGGCCTCGGACGTGTCGGCATGGCGCGCGTCGTTGGCAACCACCTGGATCAGGCGTCCGTCCGGATCGCGCACGGTCAGCCCGCTACCGCCGCCCGGTTCGGTGATGGCATGCAACGGCGCGGCGATCGTGCCGCCCGCCCGGACCGCGGCGTCCTGAATCGCCTGCAGCGCGGCGTCGCTGTGCGCGCGCAGGGTCACCTGGCGGATCTCGGCCTTGTCGCCGCCCTGGTGCAAGGCCAGGATGTGGTGGTCGGGACCGGTGCCGCGCAGATAGATCGCGTCATCGGTGCGGTCGGCAACGGTCAGATGCCAGACCTGGGTGTAGAAGGTTTCGGCGCGCTGCAGGTCGGGCACGTTCAGGGCAACACTGCGCAGCGACTGAATTGTGGGGGAAGCCATCAGGGTCTCCGTTGTCGTTATCGGTAGGTTCGGGGCATTCAGGGCAGTCGGTGCGCCAGGCACACCCGGATATTCAGGGCATTCGGTACTTTCAAGACGACGCCGCGAACGCGCGCGCCAGAAAGCGCCTGGCATTGCCGGCCGTCATCTGTTCGGCCGTGGTGGTATCCAGGCCGGCGCGGGCCAGGCGGTCCAGCGGCGTGCGGTCGTGGAAATTGAAGGGGTAGTCGGTGCCCAGCATCAGCTGGCTGCTGCCAAAGCGCGCCACAAGGTGCGCAAGCATGTCTTCATCGAACACCAGCGTGTCGTAGAACAGCCTGCGCGCCTGGGCCAGTGGCGATTCCGGAATGCTGTCCCGCAGGGCGGGAAATACCTGCCAGCCCTGCTGCAACCGCGGCAGCAGCGTGGCCAGCGTGCCGCCGCCATGGCTGAAGGCCAGCCGCAAGGCGGGCAGGCGCTGCAGCAGCCCGCCCGTCATCACCGATGCGGCGGCCAGCCCCACATCGGTCGGGTAGGCCAGCACCTGCTGCAAGGGCGGCGGGCCAATCAGGCGGTCCATGCCGGCGGGCTTGATCGCGTGCACCAGCACGGCGGCATCCAGCGCCACGCACGCTTCAAAGAAAGGCAGGAAACGCGGGTCGCCAATCGGTACGCCATTGATGTTGCTGCCGATCTCGACCCCGGCAAAGCCCAGCGTCTCGATCACGTAGCGCAGTTCCTCGACCGCCAGGTCCACGTCCTGCAGGGGCACGGCGCCCAGGCCCAGCAGCACGCCTTCCGACGCCGCGCACATTTCAGCAATCTGTTCGTTCAGGAAACGCAGCAGCGGCTGTGCGTCGGCCGCGTCCATCCAGTAGGACAGCAGTTCGGGCATGGGCGAGATGGCCTGATGCCGCAGGCCCATGCCGGCCAGGTCGGACAGGCGGCGCGGCACGCTCCAGCATTGCTCCGACACGGTGCGGTAGGTCTTGCCCGCGATCATGACGTGGCGATGGCACAGGCCCCGCTGCGGCGGCGCGTCGGCCATGCTGGGCCAGGCGGCGGGCACCTTGTTGCCAAGGTAAGACGGGAAGTGGCCGGGCACGATGTGCGCGTGGATGTCGATGCCGCAGCCGCAGCGCTTGGTGCCGGTGGGTGCATGGATGGACGAACCGGCGGGCTCAGCCATGGACCAGCCCTGCCGCCTGCACGCCCGCGATGCAGATCGCTTCGTCCTCGTCGCCCGATCCGCCGCTGGCGCCCACCGCACCCAGAATGCTGCCGTCAGCATCGCGGATCAGCACGGCGCCGGTCTGCGGCAAGAAGCGGCCTTGGGCGGTGGATGCCAGTGTCACGAAAAAGTTGGGGTTGTCCTTGGCGCGCTGGGCCAGGGTGCGGCTCGACGCATCCATGCCCACGGCGGCCCAGGCTTTGCCGGTGGCTACGTCGATGCGGAACATGCTGGCGCCGTCCTGGCGCTGCGCGGCCTTCAAATGACCGGCATCATCTAGCACGACCACGGCCATGGGCTTGTAGCCGCTGGCGGCAGACTGTTGCAGCGCCGCGGTAATGATCTGATTGGCCTGATCCAGGGTAAGCCGGGTCATCGCGTGTCTCCTCGTTATGCTGGGAAGCAGTCTACGAGCGCGCAGTCCATCCATCCAGACGATCTGCTGGATAGTTAAAATCCACCCCGTGGATAATGATTGCGGAGAAGTGGCGGGATGGATATCCGGACGATCGACCTGAACCTGTTGCGCGTGTTCGACGCCATGATCGAACACCGCAGCGTGACCCGCGCCGCCGAGGCGCTGGGATTGAGCCAGCCCGCCATGAGCGCGGCGGTGGCCCGGCTGCGCAGCCTGTTCGATGACGCGCTATTCGTGCGAACCGGCTCGCAGATGCGGCCCACGCCGCGCGCCGCCGCGCTGGCCCCCGCGGTCCATCGCGTGATGGATACGGTGCGCAGCGAAATCCTGCAGGCCCACACCTTCGATCCGGCCACCAGCGAGCGGACCTTCACGATCATCACGCCCGATATCGGAGAGATCAACTTCCTGCCCAAACTGTTGACCCGTTTTACGGAATCCGGGGCCGGGCTGAACATCCGGACCCTGGCCATGCCGCGCCACGCGGCGGCCGACGCACTGGAATCGGGCGAAGCCGAACTGGCGATCGGCTACTTTCCGGACCTGCACAAGGCCGGCCTGTTCCAGCAGCGCCTGTTCCGCAATCCCTTCGTGTGCATCATCCGCGACGATCACCCCACCATCGGGGCAACGATGACGCTCAAGCAATATCTGGCCGCGCCGCACGCGGCCGTGCGGCCGGGGCGGGAACACCTGTTCGAAGAATTCCTGCAGCAGCGCGGGCTGACGCGCCGGGTGCAGCTGGAAACGTCCCACTTCACCAGCCTGTTGCCCATCATTGAAGGGTCGGACCTGATCGCGACCGTGCCGCGGGACCTGGCGGACGTGTGCGTCAGGCATGCGCGGATACGGATCGTGGACGTGCCGATCAAGGCGCCCACGATTGAAGTGCATCAGTTCTGGCCGCGGCGCTTTCACAAGGACGCCGGCAACATGCGGCTGCGCGCGCAGGTGCACGAACTATTCCGGGCGTAAGCGCCGGCCCGTCATTCCACGCAGTTGCGCAGCGCGAGTTGCGCCGCTTCTTTCAGGCCTGCGGTGGCGCCCACATACTTGTCGAACGGCGCGATGCACGATGGTCCATAGGTATTCGGATCGGCAAACACCGTGGCATTGCTGAAGGTCACCTTGCGGGGGTCGATGAAGAACGCGATCGTGGCTTTATCCTGGCTGGTCCGTGTGACCACATCCTGGTCTCCCACCAGTGCGCCCAGGATCGGATGGCCATTGCCCCGCGTGGCCTGGCATTGGCGGAACCACCCGGCGTTTTCCCGCTCGTCTCGAATCAGAAAATAGGCGCCTTCGCTTTTGGTGCAGGCGATCTGCATGGACGCGTTCTTGTCCTGATTCTGCGAGATCGCGATGATGCCCTTGCCCAGCGGTTTGATTTCCCAACGGTCCCAAGTGTAGGGCGTGTAGGTCACGTTCAGCGTGCGCGCTTCTTCGGCATCGATCCAGCGCATTTCGCCGGGGCCCGCCTCGGTGGCCATGGCCAGCAGGCGAAGGTCCACGCCCATCTTCATGGCATACAACATCAGGCCGGCCATCAGGCGCTGCGGCGTGTCCAGGTCTTCACCCGAATAGTGGCGCAAGGTGGGATTGCGTGGCTTGCTGCGGTAGAACCGGTGCACACCGAACCGCGTCTGCTTGCTGGTGAAGCGCCGCTGCACGCCGCCCAGGAACGCATAGGCGCAGGCCGACGCACAGGTAATGGCTTCGGTATCGAACTTTTTGACGCGGATGACTTCGCCCAGCCGCATGCCCGCCACCAGGTCGCCGCCTGGCGAATCGAAACGCACGGTCTTGGCTCGCAGGGCATTGCGGTCGATGAAGGCGATGAAGTCGGCGGGCGTTTCGTTGGTGATCACGCCCCGGGCGTTGATCCATGTGGCGCACGCGGCGTCATTGCAGCGCGGGGTGTCCGACCCGAACGTAAAACGCATCTTTTCGGCGCGCGCGACGTTGCAGCCACCCAGGGCGAAACCGGCAAGGATGAGAAAAGCAACCAGGCTTTTCCGCAAAAAGGTCATGGACACAGGCAATGACGTTCGTAGGGGTCCCATTGTAGTGGGCCAGCGTCGCGATGGTGGCGCGGCGCCGATGGTCGCGCCGGATTGCCGCGCGAACGTTGCGCGTGCGCCATAGGTGCCGTCCGGATGACACGTCCATTTGGTGGAAGACCGCCGGGGCGGGGTCGACGGAACAGGCCGGTAGCGCCAGGCAATCGATGCCGCGCATCGGATGCTGCCCGTCATGCCAGTTGCGCTCCTTGCGCCAGCGCGAAGGCAGCCAGTGAAGCGCGCATGGCCGTGTGCATGGCTGCCGCCGCGGGCGACAAGGTACGGCCGGCGCGGGTCACGATGCCGATCACACGGGGCACGCGCGGCGTGGTCAGCGGCACGAACGCCAGACCGTGTTCCGGTGCCGGGCGCGCCAGCGTCGGCAAGACCGTGATCCCCAGTCCGCCCCGTACCGTGGCGATCAGCGACGTGCGGTTGGCGATCACCATGTAGGGGTTGTCCAGCCAGCGTTCCAGGCCATGCCCCTGAAGCGCGTGGAAGGTCGTGTTGGCGATCAGGGTTTCGTCGCCCAGCGCTTTCCAGGGCAGCGCCTTGCCGCGACGGGCGATCCAGTGGTCCGGCCGGCAGACCACACCAAAGCTGTCACGCGCCACTGCCACACGATCCAGCTTGGCATCCTCGCCAATTAGACCGGTCACGCCGATTTCGGCTTCACCACTGGCGACCAGCGGCCCCACCTGCGGCGACGACACGTCGGCCACCCGGTAGCGCACCCCCGGATGCGTGGCCGCAAACTCGCGCAGTACCCGGGGCAGCCATTCTTCGGCCAGGGACGGCATCACGGCCAGCGCAAGGGTGCCGTGTTCGCCGCTGGCCAGCTGCCGTACTTCGCCCTGTACCCGGTCGTGAACGGCCACCAGTTCCGTCAGCAGGGGCAGGACGGACACACCCAGTGGCGTCAGGCGGGCCTGATGTCCCCGTTCGAACAACGCGCCGCCCACCTCGTCTTCCAGCTGCTGCATGGCCAGGGTGATGGCGGCCTGCGACCGGTGCGTTTCCAACGCCGCCGCGCGGAAACTGCCGCGGTGGGCGGCGATCAGGAACTGGCGCAGGACGGCGATCTTGAGGGCGGACGAGGACATGGCGCAGGCGACCTGGTGGCGAACGGGGTACGGCTTGGACAGGCATTGAGTTTTCCTGAATTTTAGTTCGATTCATTCAAATTGAATTAAGCAGAGGCGTGGGCGATAGTCCGCTGCAACGCCTCAGTGTCGAGGCTGTCGACAAGGAATCCGCATGACCCGCTTGAAAACGATCTGGCCCGAAGGCGTCCGCACCGTGGTCGTACTGACTTTCCTGGTGGAAAGCTGGTCGGAAGGCAAGGCCCCGCCGTATTCCCCCATGACGAGCCCGCCGCGCCCGGGCACGACCGACCTGGCCGGCATCACGTGGTCCGAATATGGCGCCCGCGCCGGCGCGGATCGCCTTATGCGCATTGCGCGCCAGCGCAACCTGCCCGCCACGTTCTGCGTCAACGCGCGGGTGGCCGAACTATTCCCTGGCGTGATCCAGCGCATCGTGGCCAACGGCTTCGAGCTGGCGGGCCACAATTATGCGCAGGACGAAGTGCTGCCGGGCCTGAACGAAACCGAAGAACGCGCCCTGATCGCCCGCAGCCTGGGCATCCTGGAAGACGTGTCGGGCATCAAGCCACGCGGCTGGCTCAGTTCCACCATCGCGACCACCGAGCGCACCACCGACCTGCTGGCCGAAGCCGGCATGCTTTGGCATGGCGACTACAACTATCTGGACCTGCCGTGCCGTCTGCCGAACGGCGGGGGCGGCATGGTGGCGATTCCCCATAGCGACTTTGCCGACAACCGCGTGCTGCGCGCGGCGCCCCGCGATTTCTTCCAGTGCTACAAGGACACGTTCGACTACCTGCACAACAAGGAGCCGGACGCGTTCATGAACATCACGGTGCACGGCCACTTCGGCGGGCGCCCGCTGATCAGCGCCATGCTCGATGAAGTGCTGGGCTACATCACGTCGCATGAGGGCGTATGGATGCCGCGCCATGACGAACTGGCCGACTGGATCAACGAGAACCAGGTGGACGAGATCACCTACGCGGAGCGCTTTCCGCTAACGCCGGCCTGACCGCGCGCCAGCTGTTCCGACACGGCTTTATCGCGGCGCCGCCGGCGCCGCGGCCACCAGATCGCCACGCGGCCCGACCGGGCGCCAAGGCGGCGGATGTGGAATCCACCGAGGAGACACCCATGCTTTTGCTACGCAAGGCGCTGGCCGCGCTCGTCCTGTTGCCCGCCGCCGTGATGGCCCAGGACTTTCCGAACAAGCCGATCCGGCTGATCGTGCCCTTCGCGGTCGGGGGCGCAGCCGATACGGTTGGCCGGTCTCTGGGCCAGCAATTGTCGGCCGCCACCGGGCAACCGGTGATCGTCGACAACCGCATCGGCGCCAACAGCATGATCGGTTCCGAAATGGTCGCCCGATCGCAGCCCGATGGCTACACCTTGCTGGTGCAGCTCGGCCCGCCGCATAACACGCTGCCCTTCTTTGCCAAGGCGATTACCTACGATCCCATCAAGGACTTCACCCCCATCGCGGTCGTGGGCACCGCGCCCCAGGCGCTGGTCGTCAATGCCGCGTTGCCGGTCGATGACGTCAAGGGCTTGATCGAGTACGCCCGCAGCCACCCCGGCAAGCTGTCGTATGGCACCGCGGGCGTCGGCACATCGCAACATCTGGGCGGCGAACTGTTGAAGGCCGTCACCCGGATCGATATGGTCCACGTCCCTTACAAGGGCGGGTCACTGGCGCTGACCGACGTGGTCGGCGGACAGGTGCCGGTCGGCATTCTGGTGCTGTCCAACGTCATGCCTTTCGTCAAGTCGGGCAAGCTCAAACTGCTGGCCGTGCTGGAGAACCAGCGCGCCGCCGCCGCGCCGTCGACACCCACCATGGCCGAAGCCGGCGTGACCGGCTACGCCATGCC
Organism: Pigmentiphaga litoralis; assembly: GCF_048632615.1. Classification (GTDB taxonomy): domain Bacteria; phylum Pseudomonadota; class Gammaproteobacteria; order Burkholderiales; family Burkholderiaceae_B; genus Pigmentiphaga; species Pigmentiphaga litoralis_B. Next base: position 1,389,487 of record NZ_CP184479.1, on the reverse strand, counting down.
GGATACCTGGGTGGGCGTGCTCGGCCCGGCGGGCATGCCGGCGCCGGTCGTGGAAACGATCCGTGCCGCCATCGGCAAGTCGCTGGAATCCGCCGACATGCGGTCGCGGCTGGATGCGGCCGGGTTCAACGTAGCCAAGAGCGCGTCGCCTTCGGAATTCCTGTCGCTGTTGAACAGCAGCGTGTCGGTATATCGCGGCATCACGAGCCAGGCCGGGATTTCGCCGGAGTAGGCGGGGTTGTTGCCACGGCTGGGCGATAGCCGTCGTTACGGCTGGGCGATGGCCGTCGCCACGGCTGGGCGATAGCCGTCGCCATCTCAGGCGGCGGTCACCGCTACCGTGGTTGACGGTGATTACCCACGTGCGCAGCGGTCCGCGCCATGGTCGGGCCGAGCATGACTTCTCCGGCGTGCGGCCTGTCGTATCACGCCGCGCGTTCGGCCTGCTGGCTTCTTGCCGGCGTATCCCAGGGCGTAGGCGACGGGACCGCACACGGCGCCGGGGCGGCAATGCTCTTGAAGTCAGCCGGCCCGACGATTTCCAGGTATTCCATGTCGGGCGAATAATCGAACAGGTAATGCACGATGCCCGGACGCTGATGCACGCAATCACCGGCTTCAACCAGCGTTTCCTTGTCCTCGTACATAAATTTCGCCCATCCCTTCAGCATGATCACGATCTGGAAATCCGCCTCATGCCGGTGCCACCCCGTGCCTTTCTCCGGTGCGGAATGCGCCCTCACCAGGTGCGCGATGACCTTCCCACGCGTTGCTGCCGCGATCCCCAGATCGCGATATTGAAAGAAGTCCCGCAGGCCTTCGCCGCGGTAGGGCGTATCGCCCGGCTTCACATGGGAAAAATCGGTCGTAGTGTCTTGCATGGCTGCCTCCGGGGTTGCACCGCCTCGATTTCAAAACTAAAACCGTCAGTTGATTGTGCGCCGCAGCGTAGGTATCAGGAACTAGGGGAAGCCCGTTCAAGGTAGTCCCTATGGGATTTTTTCGTGCCTGAGGGTTTGCCAGCTAAGGAAATGTACATAGATTTTGCTGCATTGCACATGGCGGCGTGCGGTTGCATATCGCGGCATGGAGGCAGGTGCGGCGATCGGCATGGGCACGCCTGCTGGCAGGGGTACTGGCATCGTCGTTGGCGCTGGCATCGCGCGGGCATTGGCGCTGACTCGCCAAACGCGCCAACAAAAAACGCCAGCCATTCGTGGGTGAATGACTGGCGTCTCGGCCAACCGAGCACGGTTGCCGTCCACGGGGGCGAACGGCGGTGCTGGCGCTTTGGCGGTGCTGGCGCTCTAGTTCTTCGTGGCGTACAGGAAGATTTCGATGCGGCGGTTCGCAGCGCGGCCTTCTGCCGTGGCGTTGTCCGCCACCGGATCGTTCGACGCACGGCCTTCCGAGCTCAGGCGCGCATTGGCCACGCCCTTGCCGGCCAGATAGCTGGTCACCGCCGTTGCGCGGTTCTGCGACAGCGTCTGGTTATAGGCCATCTGTCCGGTGTTGTCGGTGTGGCCGATCGCGCGAGCGCGCAGCTCCGGGCTTTGCTGCATCGTGCGGGCCACGCTGTCCAGCACAGGCAGCAAGGCAGGCTTCAAGGCGAAGCTGCTGGTGTCGAACGACACGCCGCTGGGGATGTTCACCTTCAGCGTGCCGTCGGGCTGCTCGGCCACGTCGATGCCCAGGTCCTTGGCGCCGGATTGCTCCACGTCCTGCTTGACCTTGCTCCAGTTGTAGCCAACCAGACCGCCGGCCACGGCGCCAACGCCTGCGCCAATAGCCGCGCCCTTGCCGCCGCCGAACAGCGCGCCAAGTCCCGCGCCGGCAGCAGCGCCGCCGCCCGCGCCAATGGCGGCATTGTTTTGCTGCTGGTTCGCGCAACCTGCGGTGAACGCAGTTATGGCGGCAACCAGAACGAGCTTGCTAACAGTAGATGTCTTCATGGGTGGCGCTCCTGTTGTGAGTCTTTGCGTCGGGTACTGACGGCAAATGTTACAGGCGTGCTCAGCCAGAAGCGGCAACACATCGTTTGAAGATGTGAGAATTAATGGGCGCCTGTGGTCTGCGCCAGCACGAAATTACGGATACGTTGCAAGGCCAGGCGCGAATTATCGGTATCCGGGGTGGACGTCACGAACATGTGCACATCATCGAACTTGTGCACGGCAATCTCGCCCCCTGCCTTGCGATACGCATCGGCAAACAAATCGGCCCGTGCATGCTCGACATTCTGGTCACCGGTCCCTTGAATGATCATTGCCGGGGGCAAGTGCGCATGCTCGCCGCGTTCCAGAATCAGCTGCGGGTTGGCGCGAGTCATGGCGTCTTCGTCCGGCCAGAAGTCATGATGTGCCCAGATCAATTGCGTCAGATTCTTTTCCTGCGCCATCCGGTAGCGGGCAAGCGGATCCAGGATGCCCCAGCACACCACCGCATAGTTGACCCTGGCGTCGGCCCCTGCGTCCGGCATGGCGTGGTCCGCATGGTCCGGCACCAGGGTGTTGAGCATCAGTAGATGGCCGCCACTGGAGGTGCCCAGCCCGCCTACCCAATCGGCGCGCGTACCTAGTTCGGCGGCATGTGCCTTGACCCAGCGGATGCCCTGGTTCACGTCACGGACCGCGCCAGGATATTGCGTCGTGGGCGCCAGCCGGAAATCCAGGGCAAAGGTGGCAATGCCGTGCTCGGCCAGATAGTGGTGCATGACCTGGTTGTTGAGCCGGTCACCCTTGTTCCAGGCGCCACCGTGAATGTCGACGAGCAGGGGCACCGGCCCGCTCGCGGCGGGGCGGTACAGGCGCCCCGACAGGGCAGGTTCATGGGACGTCGTGAAGATGATGTCCTGGACGGTGACGGCGGTCATGCGGATCCTTTACGAGCAAGTGGAGACATCGGCATATGCAAGTGCCATGCCGTGTGAGGCAGCCGTCGGAATGCGGAAGGGTTGGGCGCGGCGCCGGAGGTGTGGACTTGGTGGCGCACCGGACGGACGCCTTGCGCAGCGACGGCCTACGGCGATACGTGGCAGGTGCTTCGGATATGTGTCGGCTGCTTCGTATACTGTCGTGTGTGTCCCGGCGTGTCTAGCCCGGGCCTGGACACTTCTGGCCAGGTGCCCACCCGCGCGCCGGCTTACCTTCCATCTCTTGTCGAGGCCACGCAGTATGTCCGTCACGTTCTCCGATATCGAATCCGCCGCGCAGGTCCTGAGTGGCCACGCCCACCGGACTCCGGTCCTGACCTCCGGCACGGTGAATGCCCTGACAGGTGCGTCGGTGTTCTTCAAATGCGAGAACTATCAGCGGATGGGTGCGTTCAAGTTCCGCGGCGCCTTCAATGCGCTGTCGCGGCTCGACGATGACGCCAAGCGGCGCGGTGTCGTGGCCTTTTCATCGGGCAACCACGCCCAGGCCGTTGCGCTTGCCGGCAAGCTGCTGGGCATTCCGGCGACCATCGTCATGCCGACCGACGCGCCGCAGGTCAAGCTGCAAGCCACGCAGGGCTATGGCGCGCGCGTCGTTACCTACAACCGCGCCACCGACAGCCGCGAAGCCGTGGCGGCGGAAGTGGCCAGCAAGGACGGCCTCGTCACCATCCCGCCCTTCGACCATCCGCACATCATTGCCGGTCAGGGCACGGCCGCGCTTGAACTGCTGCAGGACGTCGGCCCGCTGGACTACCTGCTCGTGCCATGTGGCGGCGGCGGGCTGCTATCCGGATCGGCCATCGCCGCCAAGGCCATGTCGCCTGGCATCAAGGTGATCGGCGTCGAGCCGGCTGCGGGGGATGACGTCACGCGGGGCTTCAAGCTCAAGACCCTGCAGACCTGCAAGAATCCCGACACCATCGCCGATGGCGCTCGTACCGAGAGTGCGGGCGCCATCACTTTCCCGCTGATCCTGTCGGAGGTCGACGACGTCATGGCGGTGCCCGACGACGAACTGATCCACTGGACCCTGTTCCTGATGGAACGCATGAAGATGGTGATCGAACCGACGGGCGCCCTGGGCGCCACGGCGTTGCTGTCCGGCAAGCTGGCCGCGCAAGGCAAGCGCGTCGGCGTCATTGTGTCCGGCGGCAACGTCGATCTGTTTTCACTCACCGGCTACTTGAATCGCGGCCGTGACGCGATCGGCCTGTAAGGCCTCGCGCGCAGGCGCGATCGCCACGACTTCCGCCGGCGCAGCCGTCGGCACGTGCACTGGCAGGGGCGCGGCATCGACGCGCTTGAACGTGACCAGCAGCATGAACGCCACCGCCAGCGCATAGTCGCGGCGCGGCGTTTCATACGTCCGATTGTTGAACCGGCGGAACAGCCAGATCACCACGACCACCAGCGCCGCGAACATCGCGGACGCCAGGAACGCGCCCAGGAACTGCAACAGCATGGGCACGCGCGCCGAAAAATCCCCTTCGGGCAGCGAACCCCGAAACGCGTTCGAGGCGATGAACATCAGAAGGAGCGCCACACCCAGGGCGCCCCACGTCAGATCTTTGTTGGAAAACAGCTTCACGGCGGCTCGTTCATCGAGTGGGTGGACAGTGCCGGAAGTGTAAACGACCGCGTGTGAACAGGCCTTGCGCCCCAGGACATTCCTGTCCAACGGACCATTCCGTCCGTCGCGGGTAGCGCCAATTGTGAGCGTCGCCGCCGCTGCGCACACTGCATTCCTCCAGGCCATCCGCGGCATCTCGCCAGCGGGGCCCGAACCGGAGGAAGCACCATGTCGACCAGATACATTGCGGCACAACCGCGGGCCATGCGCGGCCAGGGCATGACGGAGTACATCATTATCGTCGCGCTCATTTCCGTCGCGGCGATCGCCGTGTATCAACTGTTTGGGCAGGTCGTGCGTTCGCAGACCGCGGCCATGGTGCGCGAGATTGCGGGCGAGGACGGCTCGACCGAATCGAAGGCAGCGCAGACCGCGGCGGCAACGGCGAAGGCTCAGGCGGCTGCACGGTCGCTCAAGTCATTTACCGGCAATGCTTCGCTGGCCGGTTCCAGCTCGAAGTAGGCCACGATCGTGACCGCGTCGTTTGCCCGAAACGCGTTGTGGGTCCGGCCGCCCCGGTTCAACCGGCACCTGCCGTCGCACCGGCGACCATGGCCCGGCTGCGATTGCCAGCAACGCTTGATGCTGTCGACGGAGCCAATGCGGGCGCCCACGCTGGTGCTGCCGCCCATGACGTCAGCGCCAGTGCCAGTGTCGGCGCCAGTGTCGGTGCCGGTGCCAGCGCCATTGCCAGTGTCGGCGCCAGTGCCAGTGCCAGCGTGCCTGAGAGCGCAAGTGCCAGTGCGAGCCCTTCCTGCGATGCAAGGCCTTCCTAGGATGCAAGGCCTTCCTGGGGTGCAAGGCCTCCCTGCGATGCAGGCCCTTCCTGCGATGCATGGCCAGGCACTCGTGCTCGCCTTGTTTCTGCTGGCGGCTGGCGCGGCGGGCCTGATCCAGTTGTTCAACAGCGGTCAGGCTATTCAGGACAAGACACGGCTCACGCATGCGGTCGACGCCGCGGCCTACAGCGGCGCGCTGGTGCAGGCCAGGGCGCTCAACTTCCTTGGCTACACGAACCGGGCGCTGGTTGCGCACCAGGTGGCCATGGCGCATCTCGTCACGCTTGCCGCGTGGGCGCAGTTCGGCGATGCGCAGGGCCGGCGTGTGACTCGCAGCAATCCGCCTGCCAGTCTGATCGCCGGGTTCTTCGGTCCACGGCAGGCCGCTGCCTACCTGAGTGCTCGAGGGCTGGGCGGGCGCATCGGTGCGCAGGCGCGATGGGGCAGCGGTGGTCTTGCACTGGCATATGCGGAACACGACCGGGTGGTGCACGACGTGCTGGTGCGCGCGCAGGTGGCCGTGCAACAGTCGCTTGCGCAGACACGGCAGGAGGCCATGCGCGCCGTCGTGGCGGCGAATGATCACGGAACGCCCGCGGTGCTGGACCCTGCCTTGTTGTCCGACACCTTGCCGGGCTATGTGCTGCGCTATGGCGGGCAGGCGCGCGAGCGTCTCAAGGCGCTGGTCGAGGCCAGCGTCGAACCCTATGGGTTCCTTGCGCCGCGCAATGACGTCGATCGCAGTCTGCTCGGTTTTGACAAACGATGCCCCTTGGCCCGCCATGAACTCCGGCGGCGCGGGTCGACCGTATTGCGTGGCCTGGAAACATGGCGCGCCATCGACACGCATTCCTACCACGCATTGCGCTCGAACAAATGGATCGGCTGCTACTACCGCGAGTACCCCATGGGCTACGGCATGGTCAAGGCCGGCGGGTCGCCTGCGGATGATGACATCGAGTACGTGGACCAGCCGCCCGAAACCTTCAGCGAGGAAGCCTTCTGGCGATGGGTACAGCGCATTCGCACCTGGGACCTGCTGAACGTGATGACGAATCCGTACGCCAGTTCGTTGGCGGTATCGGGCCAAGCGTCCTGGCCGGGGCGGGGGCTGCCTTCCTTCCCTGAGATCGCTGGCGCGGGACAGTCGGGCGATGCGCCGACCCTGCGGTTCGCGGTGCGGGTGTATCGGCCGGTTGCTTCAACAGGGACGTCGACCGTACCGTCAGCACGAAGCGCTGGTGCAGGTGAGGGCGGTTCGACGCTGTCCGGAGCGGGCGCCATGCGCATGGCGTCTCCTGCGGCAGGCGGCGTCGTGGCAGCCATTGCCGCGGCCGAAACGTTCTATGAGCGGCCTGCACCACGGGCAGACGGCCGTCATGAAATGGCAAGTCTTTTCCAGCCCTATTGGCATGCGCGGCTCACGCCCATCCGTGACGACGAACGTGCGCGTGCGCGCGGTCTGCAAGGGGGACGGTAATGGCCTGCATGAGTAATGAGTCGAAGCACCGGGTCGACGCCCGCGCCGTGGCGCCCCAGGCCGGACAAGCGATGGCCGAAGCCGTCGTCGGCGTAGTGGTCCTGGGCGTCCTGTGGCATGTCGCTGCAGCGACCGACAGGGTGCAGGACCTGGCGCTGCGTGCATCGATGGCGGGTCGCTACGCGGCAATGCAGTTGACGCGCGATGCGGCCCCGGCTGGCAATGACCTGACGCGGGATGTGCGCGACCGCTTCTTCATGGGCCCACGACATCGTTGGCAGACCCGGCAGGGCGACGCCATGCTGGGCGATGCGTCATCGATCCGAGTCAAAGTAGACGAGCGTTCTGCTCATGACGGCATGCAGGTCGGGCAGCAGGACATGCAGGCTGCGACGCTAAGGCAGGAGGTGCTGCGGCGTGACCATGGCATTGCCGTGGCGACGGTGGGTGTGCTGCCTGTGTTGCGCCGGTCGCGCGGGAAGGATGGGGACGCGTTGGGGTTGACTGCATGGGAATCAATGTCCGTGCGCCTGAACCGGCACACCGCCATCCTGACCGATGGCGGACACGCCGCAAGCGACCAAAAGGTGACCGAACGCCTTCAAGGCGCGCCAATGACCTGGGCGGCATCGGCGGGGCAGTCGACGCGGGTGGGCCGTGACGTCACGCAACAACTGGCTGGCATCGATCGTGCGTGGGGGCGGCCGCTGCCGCGCTTCGATTGGTTGACGCCGTGGGAGACGCTGGTGCCCGCGGATCGGCTTGGAAAGCAGGAGGGCGCATTATGGGTCCGATGACAGCCGGTTTGGCCAGGCAGGGCGTCCGCGTGATGGGTCGAGGATCGTGGACGCGTTCGCCGACTTCGAGAACTCACGGTCGCTCTCGCACGTGGGCATGTGTTGTTGTCGGAGCATGCTGCTGCGGCGTTATTGCGGGCGCTGCAAGGGCCAACGACGAGCGCACCGCTGGAGCGCCGTCCGCCATCGCCTCCGCGGCGCGGTCCGACCTCGCCTCCGCGGCGCGGTCCGACCTCGCCTCCGCAACGCCGTCCGACATCGCCTCCGAGGCGCCGTCCAACATGGCCTCTGCAGCGCCGTTCAACATCGCCTTCGCAGCGCCGTTCAGTACCCCATCTGCAGCACCGTCGATTCGTATCGTTGCAGAGGCTTCTGGGTCCATTTCGGCGGCGCGCGTTACAGGCACCTTGCCATTCTCCTTCCCGGTCGGGGACGACGTGTCCGCACCCACCCGCTTCTGGCGCGATGGCCGCCTGCTGGTCACACGCACTTTCCGGTCTGCCAGTGCGTTGCCCGTCGTCGCGGCAAGACTGTCCGCACAGGCGCGCGCAACGCCCACAGTCATGACCGTGCCTGACGGCCTGCTGATGTCCGGCATGCACAACCGCATGTGGTGGTCGGTGCATCTTCAGGATGCAAACGGGGCCGGCGCCTATCGCACGCAAGGCACGATGGTGGGCAGCCTGATGCTTCTGGACGCGGACGGCGTCACCCCGTTGCGCCTGCGTCGCCCGCATTGCCAGCATGGATGCCGCGCGGCGGCATGCGCGTGCTGGACACACGCGCCGTGCACGGTGACCGTTGCCATATCCATCAGGTGCTGACCTCCACCGCAACCGCCGCATCGACCCTGGGCGACTTCGACATCGCGTTGGACCGCGAGGGCTGGGTGCGTCAGCCCGGTTCGACTTCCTCGCCCCTGCGGCATTGGCAACGCGCGGGCATGCGTCTGGAATTGATCGTTGTTCCCAGGGAGGGTGGGAGCGGGGCAGTGCTGCATCTCATTGCGCCTTTGCCGCGTGCGTCCCTGGCCGGGGCAGTCTTCGCGCCGCCTCAAGCTTTGACCGCACTGGAGCCACCATGCAAAGACCTTTGACATTACGGCCTGGCGACCGGCCCGGCCTTCATGCATCACGCAGCCACGGCCAGTCCGCCGTCGAATATCTGGTGATCGTCAGTGTGCTGCTGGGCGGCATCTGGGGCGCGGGCCTGTTTGGCGAGCAGGGCGGTCTGCTTGCCTTGCTGCTGGACGCCCTACGAGGCTTCCATCACCGGTTCACCACCACCTTGTCCTTACCTTTGTGAGCCCTGGCATGGCGCGTTTTCGTATCGAGAAGAAGTGGGGCATGCTCGCCGTCGCGTTGACGGCAGGAGCGATCGCGGCGTGGCTGAGCCAGCGGTATGTGCAGGCGCGGATCGATCAGGTCGAAGCCGGGGCGCGCAAGCCACAGGTCGCGGTGCTGGTCGCCGCGGAAGATCTGCCCGCCGGGATGCGTCTGACGCATGCAAGTATTGCGGTGCGAGACATGCCGGGCGAGTGGACGTCGGACAGCGCCCTCACGCCCGAGCATGCGGAGGCTGTCCTGTCGGCATCCTTGTCCCACCCGGTCCGGCGGGGCGAGCCGATTTTGCGGGCGCATCTTGAGGCCGCGCGGGCACGCAGCCTGGCGGACAAGCTGGTCGCCGGACGTCGTGCGGTCACCTTGCCCGTCGATGACATGTCGTCCGTATCCGGCTTGTTGCAGCCCGGTGATCTGATCGATCTGTATGTGTCGTTCGACCATCGCGGCAAGCCGGTCACGGTGCCCTTGCTGCAAGGCATGAAAGTGCTGGCGACGGGGCGGCAGGTCGAAGCCGATGCCGCCGGCGCCGCCCCGGCGCCGGCCTACGACACCGGGCGGTCTTTCTCGACGGTTACGCTGGATGCGTCTCCCGAAGAGGCCGTCAAACTCATTGCGGCGCGCCAGAACGGTACGGTCACGGCCATGTTGCGCGGTGCCACGGAAAACAAGCCAGCGTCGTCTGCCTACCTGGGGGACCTCGGAAAGTTGCTCGGGTTGCAAGAGCCCTCGCCCGACCGTGCCCCACCGAAACGCGGCCAAGTGCCGATCATCTACGGGGACCGCACGCCGCGCACCATCCCCAGGTTGGGCGAAGCCTGGGCGGACGCGATGCCTGGCGCGATAGAAGGCGGTCCAGGCGCGGACGCGCCTATCGGGCCGCCAACGGGTGCGGCGTTTTTACCTGTCATGCCGTGGGCTGCCGCAAGTGGCAGCGAGGCTGCACCGGCAACCGGCCCGCTCAACAGCATGCCCGGCTTGGGACCCGAAGCTGTCTTGCGTGCACCGGCGCCGGACACATCGATGCCTGGCGTGGCGCCCGAGGTGGCCCCGCGTGATCAGCAGACGATCAGCCAGGTGCTGCGCCCTTCCGGCAGCCGCGGGGTGACGCCGTGATCACGCTTCTTGCACCATGCATGCGTCTGCTGCAAGCCGCCATGCTGGCGCTGCTTCCAGCCATTCCGACCGCAGACACGCTGGCATCAACGCCCATGCCGCCTGCGCAGGCCTTGCAGGTCGATTCCGAAGACATGGAACTCTTCGTCGGCGAAACCTTGGTCCTGCCGACACCTGGCGTGGCCCGCATCGCCGTCGGCAATGGCCGCGTCATCCATGCCGCGACCGGCGACGACAAGGAAGTGATCCTGTTCGGCAACGCGCCCGGTGAATCGTCGCTTGTCGTGTGGAATGCCGACGGCGTTGCCCGGCGGCTGCGCATCTCGGTCGTCGCCACACAGGCACGGCGGGTGCAGCAGGAACTTGCCGCGTTTCTCGCGCGGATTCCGAATGCTCGCAGCATGGTGGTGGGCGACAAGGTCATCATCGAAGGGGACGACCTGTCCGATGCGGACCAGGCCAAGATCGCCGTGTTGGCCAAACGCTATCCGCAGATCGTCGACTTTACCGAGCAGGTGGGCTGGGAACGCATGATCATGATGGACGTGAAAGTGGTCGAGTTGCCACGGTCCACCATGGAAGAACTCGGCGTGCGCTGGGACGCCGCAACCACGGGCGGACTGACCGCCGGGGTGGCATGGGATGCCGCCGTGGGCAGCCGCTTTCGCGCGGCGGCCGATGCGGCCTCGGCGGGTGAATCGATCCGGCCGGGAGGCAATGCGATCGCGCTGCCGTTCCCGACCAGCGCGCCCGCAGGGTATCTGGGCGCCAACGCGCTGTTGTCGTCGCGGCTCAATGCCATGGCCAGGAAAGGCGATGCCCTGATTCTGGCCGAGCCGCAGCTGTCTGCACGCAGCGGATCCACCGCGCGGTTTCTGGCGGGTGGCGAAGTCCCATACTCGACCACCGACCGTAATGGCGCCACCAACACGGCTTTCAAACCGTATGGCGTGACACTGCAGATCACGCCACGCGTGGATCGTACCGGCACCGTGCGGTCCGTCATCGACGTCGAGGTCAGCACGGTCGACCCGTCCGTCACGGGCACGGGCGGTCCGGCGCTCAAGGTGCGCCGCACGTCTACCGAATTCAATGTGCGCCCCAATGAAACGCTCGTCCTCAGTGGCTTCCTGTCATTGGAACAGGCCGAAGAGGTCAGCAGCGTGCCGGGACTCTCGCGCCTGCCGCTGCTCGGCGCCTTGTTCCGGTCCACGCGCACGCAGCGCGCCGACACCGAGCTGGTCATCTTCGTCACGCCCCGTGTGGTCACGGCAGCCAACCCAGACCTGCGCGAGCGTGTCCGCCGCGCGGATGCTCTGGTCGACGCGGCCATGCCCGCGCGGCGCTTGCTCATTCCTGTCCATCCGGACGTCTTTTTTACGGAGCCCCAATAATGTTGCAGATCGAGATCCTGGACGAAGACAACCAGCCGCGCCGCCTTGAGGTGGCCGCGCCCGCGCTGGTGGGGCGCAGCGATGCATGCGCCGTGCGGCTGCGCAATTGGCGGGTTGCACGGGTTCATGCCCGGTTGGTGCATCATCCTGATGGCGTCTTCGTTGAAGACCTTGGCTCGTTCGGCGGCACCACGGTCAATGGCAAGCGTATCGTCCAGTTCGGACCCTTGGTCGATACCGATGAAGTGTTCATTGGAGCGGCAATGCTGAAGGTCTTGGGTGTCGTGCCGATTGCGGGCGCTATCGCGGCCGAGCCGCCCCGGAATGCCTATGCGCCGGCGGCGCCTGCCCGTGCTGAACCGGCGGTGCGTCCCCATCCGTCGGAGAGCGAATGGCGCCGTCGCCTGCACAGCGGGTTGCTCGAGGCATTGGATCTGCGCCGCCGCGACATGGCCGGCATGAGCGACGCCATGCTTCGTACTGAAGCCGACAACGTATTGAGCACGCTCATCGCAGAGTCCGATATCCCCCGCACGCTCGACCGCGATCAGTTGCGCCGACAGGTCGTGGACGAAGCGCTGGGCCTGGGCCCGCTCGAAAGCCTCCTGGCCGATGCAACCGTCTCGGAAATCATGGTCAATCGTCATGACGAAATCTGGGTGGAGCAAAGCGGCCAGTTGCGCCGCCACGCCAGCGGTTTCAGCAGCGACCAGTCAGTGCTGGGCGTGATCGAGCGTATCGTCGCGCCGATCGGGCGGCGCATCGACGAAAGCTCGCCCATGGTCGATGCGCGGCTGCGCGACGGGTCACGCGTCAACGCCATCATTCCGCCGCTGGCGCTCAAAGGACCGTCGTTGACGATCCGCAAGTTTCCAGAGCGTCGGCTGACCCTGCAGGATCTGGTGGCTGGTGAATCGTTGGACCGTTCGATGGCGGCGTTCCTGCAGTCGTGCGTGACCTACCGCAAGAATGTCGTGGTGTCTGGTGGAACCGGGTCTGGCAAGACCACGCTATTGAACATCCTGTCGAACTTCATTCCGGCCGGTGAACGCGTGATCACCATCGAGGATGCTGCCGAACTGCGTCTCGATCACGAACATCTGGTGTCGCTCGAGGCCCGACCCGCCAACCTGGAAGGCCGGGGCGCCGTGGCCATCCGGGACCTGGTGCGCAATGCCCTGCGCATGCGGCCCGACCGCATCGTGATTGGCGAGTGCCGAGGTTCGGAAGCGCTGGACATGCTGCAAGCCATGAACACCGGACATGAGGGATCGTTGACGACACTGCATGCGAATACTCCGCGCGACGCCTTGTCGCGGTTGGAAACCCTGGTGCTGATGGCGGGCATGGATCTGCCGCTAGGCGCAATACGCGAGCAGATCGCGTCCGCCGTCGACATCATCGTGCAGCAGAGCCGCAGTCCAGCGGGCCGGCGGCGGATCACCGCTATTGTCGAGGTCAGTGGCATGGAAAGCGGCAAGATCCAGTTGCAGGAACTGTTCCGTTTCGAGCGCAAAGCCGTGCGCAGCGATGGCACCGAGACAGGCGAATTCGTCGGCTGCGAACTGATGCCCATGTTCTACGACGCGTGGCGCAGTGCCGGCATCACGCTGGATTCCTCGCTGTTCTGCGGCCGGACACCGGTCGGAGAGGGCAGGGACGGGCAAGCGGCGGGGCAGGAGCCAGAGCGCTCGTCCGGCGCAGTGTCGTCACACGTGTCGGTGAACGCGTCGCCTTCGAAAGCCGTTGCGTCACGCGAAGCCTCCGCATGAATGTCGCGTTGATTGCGCTGCTGGTGATGGTGTGTACCGCGATCGCTGCGTGGGGTGTCCAGCTCGCCGTTGCAGACGCGCTCAAACGATATCGCGCGATGTTCACCGAAACCGCCCGCGTCGACATGAGCGACCTCTTCCTCTTTTTCGACACCGAGCGCTTGTGGGGCGTCAACTTGCTGCTGGCCTGCGCGGCGGCGGCGGTCAGCGGCCTGCTCGTCCAGAGCGTGACAGCGGGGCTGGTGGCAGGTGTTGCCTGGCTGTGGGTGCCGAGCCGCGCGGTGCGCTGGCTCAAACGCCGCCGCTTGCAGCGCTTTGACGGCCAACTGCCTGACGCGCTGCTGGCGTTGGCGGGGGCCTTGGGGGCCGGCGCGAGTCTGCAGTCGGGACTGACGCAGGTGGTCGCCGAGGGCCGGTCGCCGCTTGCGCAAGAGTTCGGCCTGATGCTGCGGGAACAGCGCTTTGGCGTGTCGCTCGATGACGCCCTGGCGCATCTGGACGCCCGTGTGCCGACGGAAGCCACCCACCTGGTCGTCGCGGCCATGCGTATCGCGGCCGATACAGGGGGCAACCTGGCCGAGACCTTGGCTCGGATCGCTGGCACCTTGCGCGCGCGCCTGCAGATCGAAGGGCGCATCAAGGTCATGACCGCGCAAGGCCGGCTACAGGCACGGGTGGTCGGCGGGCTGCCGCCGCTGTTGATTGCCGTGCTGTATCAGCTCGAGCCTGACGCCATGCGGCAACTGTGGACCACTGCAACGGGCGGCGCGGTCCTGGCGGTCATCGTGATGCTGGAGCTGGCCGGCCTCTGGTTGATCCGCCGCATCGTGGCCATCGACGTGTAAGCCCAGGCTCCCGGATATGAAAGCCGCTGGAGGGTTCCGTGGAGGGAACATGCTGGCACATCATCGATGCGTGAACAGCAATGCGCGAAGGCAGAGATACGAACGCCGACGCACGGTCGCCGAGACACCAGCACCGAGACAGCAAGACCGAGACACCGCCACCGACACCGACACCGACAACGATACCAACAATCAAGACATCAGCACCGAGACACCAACATCAAGACACCAACATCAAGCCACCAGGACCGACCCATGAACACCGAGACACCTCCCACCCTCGCGGCTTTCGTCGGCCCCGACGTGTTCAATGCCGCAGCATTGGCCGCTGCATTGGCCGCGGGCGTCAGCGTTGCGCTGCTCGTCTGGCTCGCCTACCGATTCGTTGCCGACACCCCGCCCGCAGGCGCGCAGGGCCGCGACCAGCCGCCGCCGGCGTTCCGCGCGATGTGGTGGTTGATCGCCGCGGCCGCGCACTACAGCGCGCCCACGTTGTCGTGGCGGTATCGCCGGACGCTCGACAAGCGGCTCATTGCCGCCGGCCTGGATCAGGCGTTAGCCGCGAAACACATCCTGGCCGCGCAGTGGCTCATTGCGATGGCCGTCGCTGGAGTGATCACGCTGCTGCACATCCTGACGGCGGGTACGCCCGGCGTGACGGGCGCGTTGGTGATTGCGGCAGGCAGCGGTCTGGGATGGATCTGGCCACGGCTGTGGTTGCGGGAGTGCATTGCCCTGAGGCAGCGCGCGCTGCTGCGCGCCTTGCCCTTCATGCTGGACATGACGACTCTGTGCGTAGAAGCCGGACTCAACCTGTCCGGCGCCTTGCAGCAGGCCGTGCGCAAAGGTCCGCCGGGTCCGCTGCGAGACGAGTTGCAGCGGGTGCTGGGCGATATCCGGACGGGCGTGCCGCGCGCCCAGGCCCTGCGGGATCTGGCGACGCGCGTCAACACGTCAGCCGTCACCGCGCTGGTCGGGACCCTGATCCAGGCCGACACGCTCGGCATGAACCTGGCGCAGATCCTGCGCGCGCAAGCGGATCAGCAACGCAGCGACCGCTTCCTGCGCGCCGAACGACTCGCGATGGAAGCGCCGGTCAAGATGCTGTTCCCGCTGATCGCATTCATTTTTCCGTGCACCTTCGTGGTCATCGCGTTTCCAATTGGCATCAGGTTGCTGGAGCTGTCGCAATGAGGAAGGGCAATCCTGCGGAAGGCGCTTCGTCGGAAGCCACCTCGTCGGAAGCCACATCGTCGGAAGGCACATCGTCGGAACGCACATCATCGGAAGCCACATCGTCGAAAGGCCCACAGGCCGAAGAACAGCCTGCGAGCGACTCGCCCAGGCGTCACCCGCCAGCGGCTTTCCCGTCAGACGCGCATGCTTGCGCACCGACGCCACATGCGACGGCGCAGCCTGCGCAGAACACGCGATGGCGGCACGCCCGCACCTTTCGCACGCGCTTGGTCGGCCTTCTCGGGCAACCGCCGCTGGCTGCCGACGAAGCGCTGCGGATCACCCCGTGCGCAGCCGTGCACACCTTCGGCATGCGCCAGGCGATCGACGTCGTATTCGTGGGAAGAGGGGGAGTGGTTCTGGCAGTGGTGCCACGCGTGCCGCCCGGGAGGATCGTCTGGCGGCGCGGAGCAATCGAGGTCGTGGAAACGGCGGCGGGATGCGCGCAACGCTGTGGTCTGGATGTGGGCGCCCGGATATAACCTCATGCAGCAACCATCCACACGGCGACATCCATCGCCACCGCAGCAGCAACCATCGTCGCCGCAAGAGCTCTCACTCTCGCAACGAACCTCAAGCGCGCCAAACGACGCGCTCAAGGTGCGACCACACGAGAACTACGCGCTTGAGGCCACATCCCACCGTCCACCCAGCGCGCTACGCCCACCTCGCGCCGGTATTACTTGCGCGTTTCGTCCAGCACGCGCTGCGCTTCTTCCCGCACACGGGCCGGCGCGGTGCCGCCAACGTGCGAGCGCGACGCAACCGAGCCTTCCAGCGTCAGCACCGCGTGGATGTCCTCGTCGATCGACGGGTGGAACACCCGCAGTTCATCGACCGTCAGGTCGGCCAGGTCGCACTTGCGGTCCACGCACGCACGCACGGCCAGGGCGACGGCTTCATGGGCATCCCGGAAGGGCAGGCCCTTCTTGACCAGGTAGTCGGCCAGATCGGTCGCGGTCGAAAAGCCCTGCAGCGCGGCAGCGCGCATCGCGTCTTTCTGGACCTTGATGCCAGCGGCCATGTCCACGAAGATGCGCAGCGTATCGCGCACGGTGTCAGCCGTGTCGAACAGGCCTTCCTTGTCTTCCTGGTTGTCCTTGTTGTAGGCCAGCGGCTGGCCTTTCATCAGGGTCAGCAGCGCGACCAGATTGCCGTTGACCCGGCCGGTCTTGCCGCGCGCGAGCTCGGGCACATCGGGATTCTTCTTCTGCGGCATGATGGAACTGCCGGTGCAGAAGCGGTCCGCCAGGTCGATGAAGCCGACGCGCGGGCTCATCCACAGCACCAGTTCTTCGGACAGGCGCGAGACGTGGGTCATGATCAGCGCGCCGGCCGCGCAGAATTCGATCGCGAAATCGCGGTCGGACACGGCGTCGAGCGAGTTGCGGGCCACACCGTCGAAGCCCAGGGTGCGGGCCACGCGTTCGCGATCGATCGGGTAGGACGTTCCGGCAAGCGCGGCAGCGCCCAGCGGCAGGCGGTTCACGCGCTTACGGCAGTCGATCAGGCGTTCGGCGTCGCGGCCAAACATTTCGGCGTAGGCCAGCAAGTGGTGGCCGAAGGTCACGGGCTGCGCAACCTGCAGGTGCGTGAAGCCCGGCAGGATGGTGTCGGCGTGTTCCAGCGCGATCGTGGCCAGCGCGAAGCGCAATTGGTGCAGCAGGTCGACGATGGTGTCGATCTCTTCGCGCAGCCAGAGACGGATGTCGGTGGCGACCTGGTCGTTACGCGACCGGCCGGTATGCAGGCGCTTGCCCGCGTCGCCGACCAGTTCGGTCAGGCGGCGTTCGATGTTCAGGTGGACGTCTTCCAGATCGAGCAGCCATTCAAAACGGCCGGCGTCGATTTCCGTCAGGATGGAGGCCATGCCGCCGCGGATGGCGTCCAGGTCTTCCTGGCTGATCAGCTTGACGGCGTGCAGCATCTCGGCGTGGGCCAGCGAGCCCTGGATGTCGACATGCGCAAGGCGTTTGTCGAAGTCCACCGACGCGGTGTACCTTTTGACGAGGTCCGACACGGGTTCGGAGAAACGGGCGGACCAGGCTTCGGCCTTTTTGGCGAACTGGTCTTGGGGGCGGGGGTCGGTGGTTTGGGACATGGGGCAAATTATAAAGCGGGTTATGACACTACCTGAGTCGACATGGCGAGCATCGTCTTCAGCGCGGACGGGCACGGGCGCACCCAGGCTGCTGATCGTGGATCGCGATCCGGCGGCCCGGCGGCGGCTGCGCACGCAGTTGCGCGCGCTGCATCGGCGTTTTCCGGTGCAGATCGTAGCCGAAGCCGACGACGGCGGCAGCGCCCGCAACGTGCTGGATACGTCGGCGGCGCAGACCGCGCCGCAGATCGTGGTGCTCGACGTGGTGCTGCCCGATGGCAGCGGCCTGGCCTTTGCCGAAGAATTCCGCAAGCGGCCCTCGGCGCCCCAGATCATTTTGATCGGCCCGGGCGAGGATGCGCTGAACGACGCCGCGATGCTGGACGTGGCCGCCACGCTGCGCAGGCCGGTGCGCGCCGACCAGCTGGAAGAGGCCTTGCGTACTGCCGCGGGTCGATATGCCGCCAGTCGATGCCGCTTTCTCCCCATCGTTCCGCAGAGCGGCTGCGATGCCGTCGCTATTCCCGACATTCTTTACTTGCGCGCCGAACTCAAATACGTGCGGATTCGTACGCGGGATGCCGAGTATCTGACCGAGCAGCCGCTGACCCGTCTTCTTGACGACCACCCGGACCAGTTTGTCCAGGCGCACCGCGCGGCCCTGGTCGCAAGGCATGCCATCGCCGGCGCGCGGCGGGTGGCCGCGGGCGAGCGCGATCCGGCCGCCGATGCCTACTGGGAACTCGTGCTGCACGGCACGGCCGAACGGATTCCGGTGTCGCGGCGCCGCTGGCGCGAGATCCGGCCCATCGTCGCCGGGCTGTCCCTGGATCTACAATAGGGTTGCCCGGCGCCCCGCACGTCACTCAAGCCCGGTACACCATCCCCCGGAGGACCCTTGGCGGATATCAAGATCGAGGTCGTGGATACCCTGGAAGGGGTGGATCCCGAGGCATGGGACGCCCTGACGCAGGGCAATCCCTTCGTCAGCCACGCTTTCCTGCATGCCTTGCACACCACCCGGTGCGCGGTGCGCAAGACGGGCTGGCAGCCGCAGTATCTGCTGCTGCGCGATGGCCATGGGGACGGCGACGGGCTGGCGGGCGCCATGCCGCTGTATCTGAAGGGCCATTCACGGGGCGAGTACGTGTTCGACCACGCCTGGGCCGAAGCCTTCGAGCGCCACGGCATCGACTATTACCCCAAGCTGCTGTCGGCCGTGCCGTTCACACCGGTACGTGGCCCGCGCCTCATGGCTCGCGACGCCGCCAGCCGTGAAATCCTGGCGCACGGCGCAGTCACCCTGGCTCAAAAATACGGCATCTCGTCGCTTCACGTGCTGTTTCCCAACGCCGACGACGTGGTTGCCTTGCGCGCCGCCGGCTACCTGTTGCGCGAGGGCGTCCAGTTCCACTGGCATAACGCCGGCTACGACAGTTTCGACACCTTTCTGGCCGGGATGAATCACGACAAGCGCAAGAAGATCCGCCAGGATCGCCGGCGCGTGGCGGACGCCGGCGTGACCTTCCGCCACGTGCGCGGCAACGCGATTTCCCAGGCCGACCTGGACTTTTTCTACCGCTGCTATGCCAGCACCTACGAAAACCACTGGTCGTCGCCTTACCTGAATCCCGAGTTCTTCCAGACCCTGCTGGCGCGGATGCCCGATGCCGTGCTGCTGATCCTGGCCGAGCGCGATGGCATGCCGGTGGCGTCGGCGCTGAACATCCTGGGCGACGGCGTCCTGTATGGCCGCTATTGGGGCAGCACCGAATTCGTGTCGGGCCTGCATTTCGAGACCTGTTATCTGCAGGCCATCGAATTCTGCATCCAGCACGGTGTGCAGACTTTTGAGGGCGGCGCGCAGGGCGAACACAAGATGTCGCGCGGCCTGTTGCCCACACCGACGTGGTCCGCGCATTGGATCGCCGACGAGCGGTTTGCCGAGGCGATCGCCGACTTCCTTGAGCGCGAGACCCAGGGCATGGGACGGTATCTGGACGAACTCGAATCCCACACCCCGTTCAAGGCATCGGCCGCCTAGGGCGCGTGCGATAATCGGCGGCGTCAACCACGGTCGGATCTCAGGGCGATGACAGTTAAAGTCGCGATTGCACAAATCAACTGCACCGTCGGCGATTTCGCCGGCAATGTCGCGCGCATCGTCGCGATGGCCGAGCGCGCGCACGCCCGCGGCGCGGACATTCTGCTCACCCCCGAATTGTCCTTGTGCGGCTACCCGCCCGAAGACCTGTTGCTGCGGCCGGACTTCCTGAAGCGCTCGCACGACTTCCTTGGCCAGCTGCGTCAGCAACTGGCCACCCTGACCGGCCTGCACGTGATCGTCGGCCACCCCGAACTGGAAGACGGCAAGATCTACAACTCGGCCAGCGTGCTGATCGACGGCCACTGCATGGGGGCCTACCGCAAGCACGAACTGCCCAACTACAAGGTGTTCGACGAGCGGCGCTACTTCACGCCCGGCGTCCAGCCCTTCGCGTTCGACGTCAAAGGCATCCGTTTCGGCATCAACATCTGCGAAGACACGTGGTTTTCGCGCGCGCCCGAAGCGGCCGCCGACCTGGGCGCCGAAGTGCTGCTGGTGCCCAATGCGTCGCCCTTTCATCTGACCAAGCACATGACCCGCGTCGAAACGATGCGGGAACACGTCTCCGAAACCGGCTTGTCGCTGGTCTATGCCAATCTGGTGGGCGGGCAGGACGAACTGGTGTTCGATGGCGCGTCGTTCGTGCTCGACACCCAGGGCGCCGTGGCGGCGCAGATGGTGGCATTCGAAGAAGTCCTGGAAATCGTCGAGTTCAACGGCGCCGAGCCGGTGCGCCAGCCTTATCCCGAGCCGTTGAGCGAAGAAGCGCTGGTCTACGGCGCGCTGGTGCTGGGCGTGCGGGATTACCTGGGCAAGAATGGCTTTCCGGGTGCGCTGATCGGCCTGTCGGGCGGTATCGATTCGGCGCTGGTGCTGGCCGTGGCGGTCGACGCGCTGGGCGCCGACAAGGTCCGCGCGGTCATGATGCCCTCGCGGTACACGGCCGACATTTCCTGGACCGACGCCCGCGACATGGCCGAGCGCCTGGGCGTGCGCTACGACGAGCACCCCATTTCGCCCATGGTCGACGCCTTCGAAAAGACCTTGGCCGGCGAATTCGAAGGTCGGGCGGTCGACGCCACGGAAGAAAACATTCAGGCACGGGTGCGCGGCACGCTGCTGATGGCGCTGTCCAACAAGTTCGGATCCATCGTGCTCACGACAGGCAACAAGTCTGAACTCGCCACGGGCTACTGCACGTTGTACGGTGACATGGCGGGCGGTTTCGCCGTCATCAAGGACATCGCGAAAACGCTGGTGTACCGGCTGTGCCGCTGGCGTAATACGGTGTCGGACGTGATTCCCGAACGCATCATCACCCGCCCGCCGTCGGCCGAACTGCGCCCGGACCAGACTGACCAGGACAGCCTGCCGCCGTACGACGTGCTGGACGCGATCATGCAGATGTACATGGAAGAGAACCGGTCGGGCGCCGAGATCGTGCAGGCTGGCTACGCCACCGCCGACGTCCAGCGGGTCACGCGCCTTATCCGGATCAACGAATACAAGCGCCGCCAGTCGCCGGTCGGCATCCGTGTCACGCACCGGGCCTTCGGGCGCGACTGGCGCTATCCGATTACCAACCGATTCAACGAAGTGTTTGAGTAACCCAGGGGTTCTGCCATGAAACAAGTCACCGCCATCATCAAGCCGTTCAAACTCGACGAAGTCCGTGAAGCGCTTGCCCAGGTCGGCGTCAATGGCCTGACGGTAACCGAAGTCAAAGGCTTCGGTCGTCAGAAAGGCCACACCGAGCTGTATCGCGGCGCCGAATACGTCGTCGACTTTCTGCCCAAGATCCGCGTCGAGCTCGTCATTGCCGACGAACTGGTCGACCAGGCCGTCGACGCAATCATCCGCATTGCGCGCACCGGCAAGATCGGCGACGGCAAGATCTTCGTCAGCCCGGTCGAGCAGGTCATCCGCATCCGCACGGGTGAAACGGGCGAAGCCGCCGTCTGATCGACATGACCTGTTTTCCTTGATGTGACGTGAGTCGAGGGCCGGCGCGGCCAAGCCGGCACCTCTGTCCCAGCCGGGCGGCTCCGCCCGATCGCGATCCCGGTGATAATTCCGCCTGTCCATCCGACGGCCGGGCTTTTGACGCACAAAAGCCGCCGTCCTCGAGCATGGACGCGACACGCACGCCGTCCCCCTTGCCGGGACGTGCAAGTGCGAGCGGAACAAGGGAGATCTATGCAGTCGAGTCAGGCGCCAAAGTCCTTCAACCTGCGTGAGCAGGTCGTCCGGCAGGTACGCTCGGAAATCATCACCGGACGCAAGGCGCCCGGATCGGTCTATACCGTGCCGGGGCTGGCCACCGAATTGGGTGTGTCCACCACACCGGTTCGAGAAGCCTTGCTGGAGTTGAGCCGGACCGGTCTGGTGTCTCCGATGCGCAATCGTGGATTCCGTGTCGAGCAACTGTCGCTGCAGGCGCTGGACGACCTGTTCACCATGCGCGAACTGGTGGAACGGTTTGCGTTGGAAACGCTGGCGCGCGTGGGATTGAAGGATCCGCATCCCGTCCGCCTGCTGGCCGATGCGGTGGCCGTGGCGGTGGAGCAGGGGGACGTCGCCGGCTACATCGCCAGCGATCAGGCATTTCATGAAGCCCTGGTTTCCCAGGCAGGCAACCCCCTGATGACACGGCTGGTGATGCAGCTGCGTGACGACATGCGCCTGTATGGCATCGATTCGGAGGAAGGCCTGCAGCGCCAGAAGGCGTCGGTGCAGGAGCATTATCAGATGATCGATCTGGCCATCCGGCAGGACGTGCAGCAGATCGGCGATCTCATCAGCCGGCACATCCTGGCCTGGAAGCCGCTGTTCCGGTCGGCGCTGGCGGGCGCGTCCTGACGACACGGCAGCAGCTGGGGCAACGGCGTTCATGGATGCGACAGTCTTCCCGCTCGCATCGGCTGTGACGGTCGCAACGGCCTCTGTGAACGCGGCTGCCACGGCTACTTGAGTAGCGCGCTACTGATCGAACGGCCGCTGGCTGACGAGGCCCCTGGCACCGCAATCAGTTCGACTTCCCCGCAGAACACCCGCGTAAACCCCTGTTGTAACACGCCAGTAACGCGCTACTATGTGCGCCTTGACTTAGTAATGTGTCACGCGCTACATGACCACGACCCTCTTTTCCGGCTACTGCACGCTCTGCCGATCCCGCTGCGGATCCCTCAACGAGATCGTTGACGGACGGCTTGCCAGGGTCGCGCCGGCGCCCGAGCACCCCACGGGTGGCGCGTTGTGCGCGAAAGGGCGGGCGGCGCCGGAACTGCTCGGCAGCCCGCTGCGACTGACACAACCACTACGCAGGACGACACCGCGCGGCGCCGCCGATCCCCAGTGGGAACCCATGACCTGGGACGCCGCGCTGGACGAGATCGCCCATCGCCTGTTGGCGGCCCGGAAGCAGCACGGCGCGGAATCGGTGGCGTTCGCCGTCACGACGCCAAGTGGCACGCCAATGGTGGACAGCATTGACTGGGTGGAACGCTTCATCCGCTGCTTCGGCAGCCCGAACCTGCTTTACGCGGTCGAAGTCTGCGGCTGGCACAAGGATTACGCACATGCGCTGACCTTCGGGCGGGGCATCGGCGTGCCGGACCTGGACCATGCCGACGTGATCGTGCTGTGGGGGTTCAATCCGGCCCGGACCTGGCTGGCGCAGGCCGCACGGATTGCCGCGGCTAAACAGCGGGGCGCCAAGGTCGTCGTGATCGATCCCAAGCAGGACGGTTCGGGCCAGCAGGCCGATCTCTGGATGCCAGTGCGTCCGGGTGCCGATGCCGCGCTGGCGCTGGGCGCGATCCGGCATCTGCTCGAAACCGGCAGCTACGATGCCGACTTCGTGCGCGAATGGAGCAATGCGCCCTTGCTCGTCGATGCCGAGACGGGGGCGCTGCTGCGGGTCAGTGATCTGCATGACTCGGCTCTTGCAGCAGGACATTGCGCGTCAACGGCATCGGCCACAGCTCCCGAGGCACCCGCCTCCCTATCCCGGTCGGCACCCACCGCCGATGCCTTCGTCGTCTCGACCCCGTCGGGCGAACTGTCGGCCATTGATCCCGCCCGGCCCTTGCCGCGCGATACCCCTTTGTTTGCCGAAGGCACGTACCGGACGGCTCACGGCGAGCGCCGACGATACCGGACGGTACTGTCCGCGTTGCGTCGGCACGTTGCCGACTACACCGAAGAACGTGTTGCGGCAGTGACCTGGATCGCCAAGGACCGCATTACCGAATTCAACGCGCTGTTCATGAACGCGCCCCGTCTGGCCTATCACTCCTGGACGGGCGTCGGTCAGCACACCAATGCCACGCAGACCGAACGCGCCATCGGCACGCTGTACGCGTTGACCGGGGCCTGTGATCGCGAAGGCGGCAACCTGTGGACGCAGCCGCCGCCTTACCGCCTGGTCAACGAGTATGACGCGTTGCTGCCGGCGCCGCAGCGCGCCAAGGCGCTTGGCCTGCGGGACCTGCCCTTGGGTCCGCCCCGGCTGGGATGGATTACCGCCCGTGATCTGGCCAAGGCCGTTCTGGAGGCGGACCCCTATCCCGTCAGAACGTTGGTCAGCTTTGGCAGCAATCTGCTGGTGACCCAGGCCGACACGGAACGCAATGCGCAGATGCTGCGTGCGCTGGATTTCCATGTGCACGTGGACGTGTTCATGAACCCGACCGCGGACCTTGCCGACATCGTCCTGCCAGCCAATCTGCCCTGGGAACGCGAGGCCCTGAAGCTGGGGTTCGAAATTTCGCAGCACGCCGTCGAGCATGTGCAGTTGCGGCCGAAGATGGTCGAGCCGCCCGGCGACGCCCGCGCCGACTACGACATCGTGATGGCCCTGGCCACGCGCATGGGCATGGACGACGCCTTTTTTGGTGGTGACATCGAGGCCGGCTGGAATCATCAGTTGGCGCCGCTGGGCATCGACATCGAGGACCTGCGCGCGCAGCCTGAGGGACGGCGGTTTCCGCAGCCGTTCGCCACCCGCAAATATGCACGCAGGCAGCCTGACGGCACCGTGACCGGCTTTGCCACGCCATCGCGCCGGGTCGAACTCCATTCCGAAGCGCTGCGCCATATCGGGCAACCCGCCTTGCCGACCTTCTTCGAGCCTGACCAGCATCCAGGCAGCGACCCGGATTTTCCGGTCGTGCTGACCACCGCCAAAAGCGGCTGGTACGTGCATTCATCGCATCGGCACATCGCGTCCTTGCGCCGCAAGGCGCCCATGCCGCGCGTGCAGATTGGCGCGGGACTGGCCATGCAGTTGGGCATCGAAGACGGCGCATGGGTGCGGGTGGTGACACGCAACGGAACGGCAAGGCTGAAGGCACTGATCGATCGGGCATTGCATGATCAGGTGGCCGTGGCCGAATTCGGCTGGTGGCAGGGGTGCGATGCCCTCGGGCTGACCGGCGGCCCGGCCTGGGGCGCTTCGAGCGCCAACATCAACGCCGTGCTGGATGATGACGCACGCGACCCGGTCAGCGGCAGCGTGCCCCTGCGCGCCACCCTGTGCCGCATCGAGGCGGACGCCGGATCGAATCGCGGCTACTGGACCGGCATGCGTGCCTTCCGGCTGGCCGGGCGCACGCAGGTCACCGACGACGTGCAGCGCCTGGAGTTCGTGCCGGTCGATGGCAAGCCTCTGCCCGACTACCTGCCGGGTCAGCACGTCATCGTGACGATGCCGGACATGGATTGCCGCCGCGCCTATTCGCTGGTCGGGCCGAACCGATCCCCGGACCGCCTGGCCATCGGCGTCAGGTTGGCGCTGACGCCTGGCGAGGCCCCCGGACAGGTGTCGTCGCGGCTGCACGCGGCGGACGTGGGCGTCACGCTGCTCCTGTCATCGCCCGCGGGCGTGTTCACCCTGCCAGCCGACACGACCCGTCCCATCGTGCTGGTGGCGGGCGGCATCGGCATCACGCCGTTCCTGGGCTATCTGGAAGCGCTCGCACAACGCCAGGCCGAAGGCCTGCCCACGCCGCCCGTGCTGCTGGTGCATGGCGCGCGGCCCGGCGCGCCGCATCCTTTCGCGCCCGCCCTGACGGCGCTTGCCGCCCGGCTTGGCAACGTCGAACTGGTGTTCGCCCGTGGATCCGTGGTGGCCAACCTGAACACCCTGTCTTCCAGGTTCGCGGCGTGCCGTCCGCTGGCCTACCTGTGCGGCGCACCCGGCTTCCTGAAGGAAGTGCGCGACGCCTTGCGCGCCCAGGGCATGCCCGATTTCGACATTTTCGAAGAGACTTTTTCTTCCGAAGTGACGATTCCCCGCACCTTGGCGCCGCAGCCGGTCCGGATCGAGACCCCCGACACGCCGTCCCTGCCAACGTTTGACTGGCACCCAGCCGCCGGCACCTTGCTGGATGCGGCCGACCGTGCCGGCGTAGCCTTGCCCAGCGGGTGCCGCGTGGGGCAATGCGAAAGCTGCGTCATGGCGGTCGTCGACGGGAAGGTCGCCCACCTGGCGCCCTACGACGGCCCCCCGGATCGCTGCCTGACCTGCATCGCGGTGCCGCTGACGCCGGTCACCTTGCGGCGGTCGCCGTAGCGCCCGGCCACGCACCGGTTTCACGTCCTTCCTGCTTTGCGCTCCCCTCTCACCCTTCAGCATTCAACACGGGAAATGGTATGACTCATTCGCAGATCCGGCCGGAATCGCCGACGCCCGACACCCGCCTGATGGCGCGCGTATCGCAAGCCATCGTGTCCTGGGCCGAAAAATGGTTCCCCGATGCCTACGTCTTCGTGGTCGTGGCCTGCCTGGCCGTCGCCCTGGGCGCCGCCTTCCATAGCGGCAATCCGATGGCTGTCAGCAAGGCGTTTGGCGACGGCTTCTGGAGCATCATTCCCTTCACCATGCAAATGGTCATGGTGGCCATTACCGGCTATGTGCTGGCCATGTCGCGGCCGGTGTCCACGCTGCTGCGCCGGATTGCCCGGGTACCGTCGACGGCGCGGGGCGCCATTGTCTTCATCGGCGTGCTCAGCATTCTGCTGTCCTTGATCAACTGGGGCCTGAGCCTGATCTTCTGCGGCCTGCTGGTGCGTGAAATGGCGCGCCGTACCGACATGTCGCTCGACTACCGCGCGGCCGGGGCCGCCGCCTACCTGGGCATGGGCTGCGGTTTCACGCTGGGCATGAGTTCATCGGCTGCGCAGCTTCAGGCCACGGTATCCAGCATCCCGTCGTCGCTGCTGCCGATCACCGGCGTGATCGGTTTCGATCAGACCATCCTGACCTGGCAGAACCTGGTGGTCATCGTGCTGGTCACGGTGCTGTCGGCGCTGATCTGCTACTGGACCGCGCCAGGCCGCGACGCCACCCGGACCGCCGCCGACCTGGGGGTCGATCTGGACGATGACCAGCCGCCAGTCCTGACACGGCAACGCAAGGGCGACTACTTCGAGTACAGCCCGATCCTGACGATCGTGGTCGTGTTGCTAGGCGCAGGCTGGCTGTACAACGCGTTTCGCAGCGGCAATCCGCTGATCACGATGTCGCAGCTGAACACCTATAACTTCGTATTCCTGATGCTGGGACTGCTGCTGCACTGGCGGCCGCGCAGTTTCCTGGACAGCTTCGTGCGGGCCATGCCGAGCGTGGGCGGGGTGCTTCTGCAGTTCCCGTTTTATGGCGGTATCGGGTACATGCTGACCAAGGTGCCGAATGCCCAAGGCGCGACCCTGTCCGATCAGATCGCGCACTGGTTCGTCAGCGTGGGGCATGACTCCGGCATGTTCTCGGTGCTGGTCAGCGTGTATTCCGCCGTGCTGGGTTTCTTCATTCCATCGGCGGGCGGCAAGTGGATCATCGAAGCGCCCTACATCATGACCGCCGCGAACCAGATCGAGGCGCATCTGGGTTGGACCGTCATGGTCTACAACATTTCCGAGACGCTGCCCAACTTCATCAATCCGTTCTGGATGCTGCCGCTGCTGGGCATCCTCAAGCTCCGGTCCAAGGACCTGGTGGGCTACACCTCGCTGCAGTTCTTTATCCACACCCCGATCGTGATCCTGGCCGCGGCCTTGCTGATGCCTACCTTCACCTACGTGCCGCCGGTGATTCCCGGCCGGTGACCTTCCTGCTTCGGTAGCTACCTATGAACCCGACGATTCTGCGAAACGAGCCGGTACTGTCCTATGCAGCCGGATCTCCCGAACGCGACGCCATCCGCGCCGCGCTGGATGCCCACGCCGGCGAGGTGATGGATATTCCCCTGGTCATCAACGGCCGCCGGCATGCCGGGGGCGGTTCCTTGCCCTTGCATGCGCCGCACGCGCACCGCCGTCAGTTGGCGACGGTCAGCCAGGCCGAAGTGGGCGACATCGCGCAGGCCATCGTGGCGGCGACCCGCGCGCAGCGGGCGTGGGCGGCCATGGATTTCGAAAGCCGCGCAGCGGTGTTCCTGCGCGCCGCCGACCTGCTGGCCGGCCCATGGCGCCAGCGGCTCAATGCCGCCACCATGCTGGGCCAGGGCAAGACGGTGGTGCAGGCCGAGATCGATTCGGCCTGCGAACTGATCGACTTCCTGCGCCTGAACGTTGCCTTCGCGCGCACCTTGCAGGCCCATCAGCCGCATTCGCCCGACGGCATGCGCAATGCCCTGGACTATCGGCCGCTTGAAGGCTTCGTCTACGCCGTCACGCCGTTCAACTTCACGGCGATTGCGGGCAACCTGCCTTGCGCGCCAGCCCTGCTGGGCAATACCGTGGTCTGGAAGCCCGCCTTCACCGCCTCGCTCAGCAACTATCTGTTCATGGAACTGCTGGAAGCGGCCGGATTGCCGCCGGGCGTCATCAATTTCGTTCCGGGGTCGGCAGCCGCCGTGTCGGAAACGGTATTGGCTTCGCGTGACTTTGCCGGGCTGCACTTTACCGGGTCCACCGACGTCTTCGATGCCTTGTGGCAACAGGTCGCGCGCCGCCTGCCGCAATACCGCAGCTACCCGAGGCTGGTGGGCGAGACGGGCGGCAAGGACTTCGTGCTTGCGCATGCGTCGGCGGATCCCGAATCGGTGGCCGTGGCCCTGCTGCGCGGCGCCTTCGAATACCAGGGCCAGAAATGCAGCGCGGCATCGCGTGCGTATCTGCCGGCCTCGCTGTGGCCGCGCATCAAGGAACGGCTGCTGGACGATCTGGCGACGCTGAAGATGGGCGATATCGAAGACTTCGGCAACTTCATGGGCGCCGTGATCGACCGGAAGGCCTTCGACCGTGTGTCCGGATACATCGCCGGCGCCCGGGCGGCGGGTGACCGGGTGCTGGCCGGCGGGCAATGCGATGACCGCGATGGCTACTTCATTGCGCCCACCGTGATCGAAGTGTCGGACCCCAAGGCCGTGACCATGCGCGAAGAAATCTTCGGGCCGGTGTTGTCGCTGATCGTCTATCCCGATGCCGCGTGGGAAGACATGGTGGCCGAAGTCGATGACACCAGCCCCTATGCGCTGACCGGCGCCGTCTTCGCCACCGACCGGCAGGCCATCGACTACGCCAGCGCGCACCTGCGCGCCAGCGCCGGCAACTTCTACATCAACGACAAGCCGACGGGCGCCGTGGTGGGGCAGCAGCCCTTCGGCGGCGCGCGCCGCAGCGGGACCAACGACAAGGCGGGGTCGGTGCTCAACCTGCAACGCTGGACGTCACCCCGCACGATCAAGGAGACTTGGGTGCCTGCGACCAACTATCGTTACCCGCACATGGCCTGAACCGGCGTTTCCGTGGCATTGGCGGTGCCACGGCGTCTTATCTGCAAGGACACCCCCCATGCACATCCTGGATAGCGCGGCCACGATCGGCCGGCTCCCGTTTCCGGCGCTCATCGCCGCGCTGGACGACATGTTCCGCGCGGACGTGACCGTTCCGCGCCGGCATCTCCACGTCCTGTCCGACGCGCCGCCCCATGCCGGCAGCCTGTTGATCATGCCGGCCTGGCAGCCCGGCAGGTATCTGGGCATCAAGCACGTCACCATCTTTCCAGGCAACGGCGAAGCCGGTCTGCAGGGTCTGCATTCCACGTACACCCTGTTCGACGCGCGCACGGGTGTGCCGGTGGCCATGCTGGATGGCGACGCGATCACGGTGCGGCGGACGGCGGCGGCATCGGCCCTGGCGGCGCGGTCGCTGGCGCGGGCGGATGCGCGCCGGCTGCTGATCGTGGGCGCGGGCAAGGTCGCGGCGGCGCTGGCGCCCGCGTATGCGGCGGTCCGGCATATCGACGAGGTGACGGTCTGGAATGTGCGGGCCGACAAGGCAGAGGTCCTGGCAGCGCGCTTGCGCGAGGACGGCTTCAACGCGACCGCCATCGAGGATCTGGAAGCCGGCGTGCGGCGCGCCGACATCGTGACGTGCGCCACCTTGTCGCAGGCGCCGCTGGTGCGCCGGGCCTGGCTGCAGCCCGGGGTGCATGTGGACCTGATCGGCGGGTTCACGCCACAGATGCGCGAAAGCGATGACGCGACGTTTGCCGATACGTCGGTGTTCGTGGACACGCGCGAAGCGCTGGACAAGGCGGGGGATGTGCTGTCACCGATGGCGGCGGGCGTGTTCGCGGCGGAACACGTGCGGGCCACGCTCGAAGACCTGTGCCGCGGAAGGCATCCCGGCCGCGAGCGCAACGATGAAATCACGGTGTACAAAGCCGTCGGCACGGCGCTGGAGGACCTTGCGGCGGCGATGTTGGTTTTCGAGGCGAACGAATCGTCGGCGTGAAAGCGGGTGTCGTGCCTTGCCCGCCGCTGGCATGAGGCGCCCCCTGCGCTGGCAGGGCGTCAAAGTTGCAGCCGCGCCGGCGCCAGATCCAGATGGGCCGAGTGCTTGACCTCCTCCATGACGGCATAGCTGCGCGTTTCCCGCACGCCCGGCAATTGCCACAAGACCCGGCCTGCAAAGTCGCGGTAGCCGTCCATGTCGGCGTGGCGGGTCTTGAGCAGATAATCGAATCCTCCGGCCACCATGTGGCATTCCATGATTTCCGTGCGCACCTGCACCGCGGCCTTGAATTCGTCGAAGACATTCGGGGTCGTGCGATCCAGCAGCACTTCCACGAACACGAGCAGCCCGGCGCGCAACTTGCGGGGGTTGAGCCGCGCTTCGTATCCCAGGATCAGATTGTCCTTGGTTAGCCGCTGTACGCGGGCCAGGACGGCGGTGGGGGACAGATGCACGGCCTCGGCCAGACGGGTATTGGCGATCCGGCCGTCCTGCTGAAGCAGCGCCAGGATCTGCAGGTCGGTCTTGTCCAGGTCGGGAGTGTCGGGCGGCATGATGATTTCTCTATTTTGATCAAAAAATATAGCAAATTACTCAGCATCAATGCCGGCATCATTGTCGAAAGTCCACGTTAAACCTGATCGGAAGCTTTGCAATGTCTGCGCACCCCCTTGCCACCGCCAAACCCCCCGTCACCTTCGACCGCGCGGCCGACAGCGCGCAGACCCCCGTAGCGGATCCCGTCACCGGGGACGCCTTGACGCCGCTCCCCGCCCGGTCTCCGCTGCGCCAGGCCATCACACGGGCGTGGCGCCTGCATGAGCCCGACGCCGTGCCGCCGCTGCTCGACGCCGCCCGTGTCGGCCCGGACAGCGCGGAACGCATTGCCGCACTGGCGCGCCGGATTGCCCAAGGCCTGCGGAACCAGCCCACCGCACCGGGCAAGTCCGGGCTGGTGCAAGGGCTGCTGCAGGAATTCTCGCTATCCTCGCAAGAAGGTGTGGCGCTCATGTGCCTGGCCGAAGCGCTGCTGCGCATTCCCGACACTGCCACGCGGGACGCGCTGATCCGCGACAAGATCCGCGGCGGCAACTGGAAGGACCACATCGGCCAAAGCCCGTCGGTGTTCGTCAACGCCGCGGCCTGGGGCCTGATGCTGACCGGCAAGCTGGTCGCCACGCACAGCGAAACCGGAATGGGGTCGACGTTGAGCAACGTCATGCGCAAAGGCGGCGAGCCGCTGATCCGCAAAGGCGTGGACGTGGCCATGCGCCTGATGGGCGAGCAGTTCGTGACCGGCGAAACCATTGCCGAGGCGCTGCGCAACGCCCGTGACCGCGAAGCGGCCGGCTACCGCTATTCGTATGACATGCTGGGCGAGGCGGCGCTGACCTCGGCCGACGCCGCCCGCTACTTCGCGGACTACGCTCAGGCGATCCATGCCATTGGCGCGGCATCGGCCGGGCGCGGCATCCAGGACGGACCCGGCATCTCGATCAAGCTGTCGGCCCTGCATCCGCGCTACAGCCGCGCGCAGATCGACCGGGTGCATAACGAACTCTACCCGTCCGTGCTGCAACTGGCCGAACTGGCGTGCCACTACGACATCGGCCTGAACATCGATGCCGAAGAAGCCGACCGACTGGAACTGTCGCTGGACCTCCTGGAACGGTTGTGCGCCGAGCCGTCCTTGCGCGGCTGGGATGGCATCGGGTTCGTGATCCAGGCGTATCAAAAGCGCTGCCCGGCCGTGGTGGACTACCTGATAGACCTGGCCCGGCGCAGCAACCGCCGGCTGATGGTCCGGCTGGTCAAAGGCGCCTACTGGGACAGCGAGATCAAACGCGCGCAGATCGACGGGCTGGATGACTATCCCGTCTACACCCGCAAGCCCTATACCGACCTGTCGTATATTGCCTGCGCGCGCAAGCTGCTGGCGGCGCCGGATCAGATCTATCCGCAGTTCGCGACGCACAACGCGCACACCCTGGCCGCAATCCACGAGCTGGCGGATCCCGCACGCTGGGAGCCCGGCCAGTACGAATTCCAGTGCCTGCACGGCATGGGCGAATCGCTGTATGACCAGGTCGTCGGCACGGGTCCGGACACCTTGGGCCGCCCCTGCCGCATCTACGCGCCGGTCGGCACGCACGAAACCCTGCTGGCCTATCTGGTGCGCCGCCTGCTCGAAAACGGCGCGAACTCGTCGTTCGTGAATCAGGTGGCCGACCCGTCGATTCCGCTCGACGCGTTGGTGCAGGACCCGGTGGCGCAGGTGGATGCGATGACGCGAGAAGAGGGCTGCACCGGATTGCCGCATCCGGTCATTCCACTGCCTGCGAAGTTGTACGGCCATGCGCGCGACAATTCGCGGGGTATCGACCTGGCCAGCGATGACCTGTTGGCGCAGCTGGATGGCACGATGCGACGGCATGCCTCCGATGCGCTCGGCGCGCAGCCGATGCTGGCATCGCAGGCCGCACCCGGCGCCCCCGTGGATGTGATCAACCCGGCCGATCACCGTGACCGCGTGGGCCAGGTCCGACACGCAACGCCAGCCGACGTCGACGCCGCCTTGGCCGCTGCCGTCGACGGCGCCGCCACCTGGGCCAACGTGCCGCCTTTCGAACGCGCCTTTGCCCTGGAACGCGCGGCGGACGCGCTGCAGTCGGACACGGAACGCCTGGTTGGCATCCTGGTGCGAGAAGCCGGCAAGACCTGCGCCGCCGCTGTGGCCGAAGTGCGCGAAGCCATCGACTTCCTGCGCTACTACGCCTGGCAGGTCAGCACCACGTTCGACAATGCGACGCACCGGCCCTTGGGACCGGTGGTCTGCATCAGTCCCTGGAATTTTCCCCTGGCGATCTTTACCGGGCAGATCGCGGCGGCGCTGGCCGCCGGCAATACCGTACTGGCCAAGCCGGCCGAGCAAACGTCACTGATCGCAGCCGAAGCGGTTCGCCTGCTGTGGCAGGCAGGCATTCCGCGCGCCGCATTGCAGATGTTGCCTGGATCAGGCCAGGTGCTCGGCCCCTTGCTGGTGAATGATCCCCGCGTGCAAGCGGTCATGTTTACTGGATCGACCGCCGTTGCCCGCCAGCTTCAACGCAGCCTGGCCAACCGCCTGGGTACAACGGGCCGGCCCATTCCCTGGTGGCGGAGACCGGCGGACAGAACGCAATGATCGTGGATTCCTCCGCGCTGGCCGAGCAGGCCGTGCAGGACATCGTGCAGTCCGCCTTCGACAGCGCCGGGCAGCGGTGCTCGGCACTGCGGGTGCTGTACGTGCAGCACGACGTGGCCGACCGGCTGATCGACATGCTGAAAGGCGCGATGAAAGAACTGCGCCTGGGCGACCCCGGCAGGCTGCACACCGACGTCGGCCCCGTGATCGATGCCCGCGCGCGCGACACCATTCAACGCCACATCGACGCCATGCGCGCCAAAGGCTTCGATGTCATGCAGACGGCCTGGGGCGACGCCGCCGCGCGCCAGGCCACGATGGAGCAGGGCACCTACATCCCCCTACGCTGATCGAGCTGCCGTCGTTGCGCGAACTGCGGCAAGAGGTGTTCGGCCCGGTGCTGCACGTCATCCGCTATCGCCGCGAGGATCTGGATACCGTCCTGCAGGACATTGCCGCCACCGGCTACGGGCTGACCATGGGCCTGCACACGCGTATCGACGAGACCATCGCCCGCGTCGCGCGGCAGGCGCATGTCGGCAATCTGTATGTCAACCGGAACATGGTCGGCGCGGTGGTGGGGGTGCAGCCGTTCGGCGGGGAAGGGCTGTCGGGCACAGGCCCCAAGGCGGGTGGCCCGCTGTACCTGCTTCGCCTGCTGGCGGACCGTCCGGATGATGCGATCGATCTGGCGCTGCAGGGGCTGGTGAAGGAGGAGGTTGAAAGCACGCCGGCTACGCCTTCGGCCGCGGCAGGCGGCATTGCCCGGGGCGCGGCCCTTGCGCAGTGGTGCGCCCAACAAGGTTTCAGGGTGCCCACGCCGCCCGATTTGCCCATGGATGCCACGTTCGTCCTGGCCGGCCCGACGGGCGAACGCAACACCTATCGACTCGTGCCCCGCGATGCGGTGCTCTGCGTCGCAAGCGACCCGAGTGCGCTTCTGGCCATGACGGTTTCCGTCCTGGCCGTCGGATCCCGCGCCGTCTGGGATGCCGCCAGCCCGAACGCCGCCAGCCTGCACCTGCGCCTGCCGCCGGCAGTGCGTGCTTACATCACGCTGCAAAGGGACACAGGCCAAGGCAGCACGCCGATCGTATCGGCAGTTCATCAAGGAACAGATGCTTCGCTGCTGACCTTGATGGCCAGCCTGGCCGCGCGCGACGGCGCCATCGTGCCGGTCTATGCGATCACGGACGATGCGCCCGCGGTGCCACTCGAATGCTTGATCATGGAGCGCGCCGTCAGTACCAATACCGCGGCGGCAGGAGGCAACGCCAGCCTGATGACGATGACGTAAAAAGCCGCGCGGGGCCTACACCCGCGCACCCTTCAACAACACCAGCACGACGCCAGCGCCGCCATCATTCGGCGGCGCTTCGACAAAGGCCAGCACCTCTTCTTTCTGCACCAGCCAGCGCCGCACTTTCTCTTTCAGGACCGGGGTGCGATTGACGGACCCCAATCCCTTGCCATGAATCACGCGCACGCAGCGAAATTCCATTTTCACGCAGCCGCGCAAGAATTCCGCCAGTGCTTCCCGCGCCTCGTCCACCCGATATCCATGCAGGTCCAGCTGCGACTGGATCGTCCACTGCCCGCGGCGCAGCTTGCGCACCACGTCATGGCCCAGACCCTGGCGGCGGTATGACAGCGTTTCGTCCGTTTCGATCAGCCAGTCGGCGCCGTACTCGTCGGAAATCGACTCCCTCAACACTTGCTGGTCGTCTTCCCACCGCTTGAACGGAAAGGGCGCGGGCGCCGCGACAGGCTTTTCCACCCGCGGCGCCAGCTTCAGCGGCTTGACGGCGCCGACCAGGCTGCGGAATTCGGCCGCGGCCTTGCGGGCTTCCTCGGCCGCGCGCGCGGCTTCCCGGGCGCGGGCTTCGTCCACGCGCCGCTGTTCCTCAAGCTCCTGTTTCAGGGACTTGAGGTCAGCCAGGCTTTTGCGGCCAGGTTTCGTGGCCATGGTCGAACTCCGGATTCAGGGCGGAAAATGCGATTTAGACCGCTTCGCCGTCCAGCCAGCGCTGCGCATCCAGGGCGGCCATGCAGCCCGTCCCGGCGCTGGTAATGGCCTGGCGGTAGATGTTGTCCTGCACGTCGCCCGCGGCGAACACCCCCGGCACCGACGTCATGGTGGCCAGGCCATGCAGACCGCTACGGGTAATGATGTAGCCGTCTTTCATTTCCAGCTGACCTTCGAAAATGCTGGTGTTGGGGTGGTGGCCGATCGCGATGAACACTCCCGTCAACGCCAAGTCTTCGGTCGTGCCCGTCTGGTTGTTGCGAATACGGGCGCCGGTGACGCCACTGTTGTCACCCAGCACCTCATCCAGCTCGCTGTGCAGCTTGAAGATGATTTTGCCTTCGGCCGCCTTTTCGTTCAGGCGGTCGATCAGGATAGGTTCGGCGCGGAACTTGTCGCGGCGATGCACCAGCGTCACGGTCCGGCAGATGTTGGCCAGGTACAGCGCTTCTTCGACCGCGGTGTTGCCGCCGCCGATCACCGCGACGTCCTGCTGCTTGTAGAAAAAGCCGTCGCAGGTCGCGCAGCCCGATACGCCACGGCCCTTGAAGGCTTCTTCCGACGGCAGGCCCAGATACTTGGCCGATGCGCCCGTGGCGATGATGAGGGCATCGGTCGTATAGGTGCCCGAATCGCCCACCAGGGTGAACGGGCGCGCGTCCAGCTTTACCGTGTGGATATGGTCGAACACCATTTCGGTCTTGAACCGTTCCGCGTGCTCAAGAAAGCGCTGCATCAGTTCCGGACCCTGCACGCCGTTGACGTCGGCCGGCCAGTTGTCCACTTCGGTGGTGGTCATCAGTTGGCCGCCTTGCTCCATCCCGGTGACCAGCACCGGCGACAGATTGGCGCGCGCCGCGTAGACGGCCGCGGTGTAACCGGCGGGGCCCGACCCGAGGATGAGGACTTTAGCGTGTTTGGTTTCGTTCATAGTTGACGTCGTTTTCCTGTCTGTTCCGTTCAAATTGGACCACGAACCGAACATTCAAGGCATTGCAGTGGAAAGATCGATTATAAGTAGCGGTTTGTTGCACTGTGCTTGAGTTTATCTATCACGACGATAGCGCCCGCGCCGCTGGGCATGCGGCGTCGCACATATAATCACCGCCATGGCTCGTACCGCAACTGCCGGGAATTCCCGCAAGTCTCCTCCCCCAGCACCAGTACCGGCGCGCTGCCGGGTCGCCTGTCTCGATTGTTCCGTGAGGCGCGCTGGATCCTGTTTGCCGCGCTCGCGGTCTATCTGACGCTGGTCCTCGCTACCTACCACACGGCCGACCCCGGCTGGTCCCACGCGGTCAACACCGACCGCGTCTTCAACAGCGGCGGGCGTTTTGGCGCCTGGCTGGCTGACCTGTCCCTGTTCCTGTTGGGTGTGTCCGCCTGGTGGATGGTCGTGTTGCTGTTGCAACGCGTCTATGCCAGCTCACCTGCGGCTGGCCAACCATCTGCTGAAAACCCCCAACGAAAGCGATCCCCCGGTCCGCGTGAAATGGGAACAGGGTTTCGGTTTTGGCGCGATGCTGCTCGGCTCGGTCGGGCTCGAAGCGCTGCGCCTCAAGTCCTTTGGCGCGTCCTTGCCGCACGGCAGCGGCGGCATGATAGGCGAGGGCATTGCCCGCTACGCCGCGAACGCGTTCGGCTATACCGGCGCCACACTGCTGCTGCTGGTGTGCTTCGCCATCGGCGCCAGCCTGTTCTTCGGCTTTTCGTGGCTGGCCCTGGCCGAACGCGTCGGCTTCCTGCTGGAATCCAGCATTCGCCGCACCAAGGTTGCCGTCCAGGCGCGCGAAGACCGCCGCGCGGGTGAAGTCGCCCTGCAGGCCCGTACCGAAGTGGTCGTGGCCAAGCAGGAAAAGCTGGTCCACGAACAGCCCGTGCGGATCGAACCCGCCGTGACCGTGGTGCCAAAATCGCCGCGCGTGGAAAAGGAAAAGCAGCAGACGCTGTTCGTCGACCAGCGCAACGAAAGCGCCAGCGGGGA
Organism: Pigmentiphaga litoralis; assembly: GCF_048632615.1. Lineage (GTDB taxonomy): Bacteria > Pseudomonadota > Gammaproteobacteria > Burkholderiales > Burkholderiaceae_B > Pigmentiphaga > Pigmentiphaga litoralis_B. Next base: position 1,352,021 of record NZ_CP184479.1, on the reverse strand, counting down.
CCTGCCGGCCTTGAGCCTGCTCGATCCGCCGCCGCCCGTGCAGGAAACGGTGTCCAGCGAAACCCTGGAGTTCACGTCGCGCCTGATCGAAAAGAAGCTGGCCGACTTTGGCGTGCAGGTGTCGGTCGTGGCGGCGCAGGCCGGCCCGGTCGTGACCCGCTACGAAATCGAACCTGCCGTGGGCGTGAAGGGCAGCCAGATCTTGAACCTGGCCAAGGATCTGGCGCGATCGCTCAGCCTGGTCAGCGTTCGGGTCGTCGAGACGATCCCCGGCAAGAACCTGATGGGCCTGGAACTGCCGAACATGCGCCGCCAGACGGTCAAGCTGTCGGAAATCCTGGGCTCGCAGGCCTTTCACGACAACGCATCGCATCTGACGATGGCGCTGGGCAAGGACATTGCGGGCAAGCCCGTGGTGGCCGACCTGGCCAAGATGCCGCACTTGCTGGTGGCCGGCACGACCGGTTCGGGCAAGTCTGTCGGGATCAACGCCATGATCCTGTCGCTGCTGTACAAAGCCGATCCGACCCAGGTCCGGATGATCCTGATCGACCCGAAGATGCTGGAAATGAGCGTCTACGAAGGCATTCCCCATCTGCTGGCGCCGGTCGTGACCGACATGCGCCAGGCGGCCAACGCGCTCAACTGGTGCGTGGGCGAAATGGACAAGCGCTACCGCCTGATGAGCAAGCTGGGCGTGCGGAACATGGCGGGCTACAACGCCAAGATTGCCGACGGGATCAAGAAGGAAACGCCGATTCCGAATCCTTTCTCGCTTACGCCGGACGCACCGGAGCCGCTCAAGCCGCTGCCCATGGTCGTCGTGATCATCGACGAGCTGGCTGACCTGATGATGGTGGTCGGCAAGAAGATCGAAGAACTGATTGCCCGCCTGGCGCAAAAAGCCCGGGCGTCGGGCATCCACCTGATCCTTGCCACGCAGCGCCCCAGCGTTGACGTGATCACCGGCCTGATCAAGGCCAACATTCCGACCCGGATCTCGTTCCAGGTGTCGTCCAAGATCGATTCGCGGACCATTCTGGACCAGATGGGGGCTGAGGCCCTGCTGGGACAGGGGGACATGCTGTACATGCCGCCAGGCTCGGGCCTGCCCACGCGTGTCCACGGTGCGTTCGTAACCGACGAAGAAGTCCATCGGGTGGTCGAACAGCTCAAGCTGCAGGGCGAACCGAACTACGAAGACGGCATTCTGGATGGTTCGGGCGAAGGCGACACCGGCGACGGCGTCAGCAGCGTGACCGGGATGGCGGATGCGGAATCCGACCCCATGTATGACCAGGCTTGCGAGGTGGTGCTCAAACACCGCCGCGCGTCGATCTCGCTGGTGCAGCGCCATTTGCGTATCGGTTACAACCGGGCCGCGCGCCTGCTGGAACAGATGGAACAGTCGGGTATCGTGTCTTCCATGCAGTCCAACGGCAACCGCGAGATCCTCGTGCCCGCCACGCAGGGCGAATAAGCCCGGCTTCGTGTCCGGCCTGCCAGGCGCCCGGTGCGCTTCGCGGGCCGCACGACTCCTTCGGATGTTGGACGCGGTGCTACGGCGCCGTTTTTTATGGAGATGTCATGACCGCTACGTTCCCCTTTCCGCGGCTTCCGGCGCTGCGCAAGGCTGCGCTGCCTGTGCTGGTCAGTGTCTTGGTGCTGCCTGCCGGCGCATGGGCGGCCACCGCCGCCGAGCAGCTGCGCGCTTTCGTCAGCGGCACCCAGTCCGCCACCGGCAGCTTCACGCAGACCACCAAGGCCACGACGGGGCAGGGTACGCCCAGCCAGTCCGGCACCTTTTCGTTCCAGCGTCCCGGCAAGTTCAAGTGGCAAGTCGTAAAGCCCTACGAGCAGTTGATCGTCTCGGATGGCAAGCAGTTGTATCAGTACGACCCTGACCTGATGCAGGTCACGGTGCGCGCCGTGGGTGAAGCAATCGGCTCGTCGCCCGCGTCCATCCTGTTCGGTTCGGGTTCGCTGGAACAGTCGTTCAACGTCGCCTCCCTGCCTGCGAAAGAGGGCGTCGAATGGCTGCGCGCCACGCCCAAGTCGCCCGACGCCGGTTTCTCGCGCGTCGACATTGGCTTCCGGGATGGACTGCCGGCCCAGCTCGAACTGCTCGATGCCTTCGGCCAGACCACGCAGGTCACGTTTGCCGACATGGTCCGCAATCCGGCCGTGTCCGCCGACAGCTTCCGGTTCGTTGCTCCCAAGGGCGTCGACGTGGTCCAGATGAACCAGCAGCCTGGACAACCGGCCAAGCGTTGATCGTTTGACCGTTGAATCCCATGGCTGATCTGTTCGACGCCGCGCCCACCGCGCCCCTGGCCGAAGCGCTTCGGCCCGCCACCCTGGACGAGGTGATCGGGCAGTCGCACCTGATCGGCCCCGGCAAGCCGCTACGCCTGGCCTTCGAATCGGGCAAGCCGCACTCCATGATCCTGTGGGGGCCGCCTGGCGTCGGCAAGACGACACTGGCACGGCTGACCGCCACTGCCTTCGGTTATGAATTCATTGCCTTGTCGGCTGTGTTTTCCGGCGTCAAGGAAATCCGGGCGTCCATGGAACGCGCCGAGCACAACCTGGCGCTCGGCAAGAAAACCATCCTGTTCGTCGACGAAATCCACCGCTTCAACAAGAGCCAGCAAGACGGCCTGCTGCCCTTTGTCGAATCCGGCCTGGTCACCTTCATCGGCGCCACCACCGAAAATCCGTCATTCGAAGTCAACTCGGCATTGCTGTCGCGCGCGCAGGTGTACGTGCTGCAAGTGCTGACCGACGACGAACTGCGCCAGCTCGTTCGGCGTGCGCAAGACACGGTGCTGACGCACCTCAAGCTGGAAGACGCCGCCATCGACACCCTGGTCGGCTATGCCGATGGCGACGCGCGGCGCCTGCTGAATCTGGTCGAACAGACCGATACGGCGGCCCGCGCCGCCGGGGTGGATCTGGTCACCCCTGACTTCCTGCAGAACGCGCTGACCCTGAACGCCCGCCGCTTCGACAAGGGCGGCGACAACTTCTACGACCAGATCTCGGCCCTGCACAAGTCGGTGCGCGGCTCCCATCCCGATGCCGCCTTGTATTGGCTGACCCGGATGCTGGATGGCGGCGCCGACGCCAAATACCTGTCCCGCCGCATTGTGCGGATGGCCTGGGAAGACATCGGCCTGGCCGACCCGCGCGCCATGCAGATCGCCAATGATGCGGCGTCGACCTTCGAGCGGCTCGGTTCGCCCGAGGGCGAACTGGCGCTGGCCCAGGCCGTGATCTACCTGTCCATCGCGCCCAAGAGCAACGCCGGCTACATGGCCTACAACCAGGCCCGCGCGTTCATCAAGAAAGACAAATCGCGCGAGGTGCCCGTCCACTTGCGGAACGCGCCGACCAAGTTGATGAAGGAACTCGGGTACGGGCATGAGTACCGATACGCGCATGACGAGCCCGAAGCCTACGCCGCGGGCGAGACCTATCTGCCGGAAGGCATGCCGGAACCAGGGTGGTACCAGCCCGTGCCGCGCGGATTGGAGCTGAAGATCGCGGACAAGCTGGCGCACTTGCGGCAGCTGGATGAAGACGCCAGCGAGGATTAGTCCGCCTTGAAGCCGGTCGCCGCAACGGCCTTGCCCCAGGTCTCTTTGTCCTCGGCAATGATCCGGGCAAACGTGTCGCGGCTGGAGCCCGTCACGCGAAACCCTGCCTCTTCCAGGCGTGCCCTGCTGTCAGGGGATTGCACGGCTTTCACCACGTCCTGACTCAGTTTCGCCAGAATGTCGGCAGGCGTCTTTGCGGGCGCAACGATGCCGAACCACGACGTGAATTCCAGGCTTGGGTAGCCTTGTTCCTTCATCGTCGGCACGCCGGGCAGACTCGTGCGGCTGCCGCCGGTCGTCCCTAACGCCGCCAGCTTGCCCGCCTTCACATTGGGCGCAGCCAGACCCACACTGGCGAATACCGCGTGCACGTCTCCCGCAAAGACGCCGCCCAGCGCATCGCTGGTGGTCCGGTAGTGCACCGGTTCGGAAACCAGCTTCGCCGCGTCGGCAAACAGATGGGCGCCGAAATGTCCCGGCGTGCCGGCGCCAAAGGTACCCATCACCAGGCGATTCTGCCGCCGCGCCCACTCGACAAAATCCGGCACGTTGCGGGCAGGGGTCTTTTGCGGATTCACCAGCAGTACGAAATCCGAACTGACGACCTGGCTGACCGGCACGAAGTCTTTCGCGGGGTCGTAGGGCAGCCGGTTGTAGCTGCTGGGCGCGATGCTGAGCTGGCCCGTCTCACCCAACATCAGCGTGTAGCCATCGGGCGTGGCGCGGGCGGCTTCACTTGCGGCAATCAGCCCGCCCGCGCCGGGTTTGTTGTCCACGATGACCGCCGTACCTGACCAGTTCTCGGACAGCTTCTGGGCCAACACACGCGCCACGATGTCTGGCCCGGTACCCGCGGCAAAGCCGACAATCAGGCGCACTGTCCGGCTGGGGTAGCCCGCCTGGGCCACCGCGTTTGCGCAGGGCGCAAGCAGCGTTGCGCTCGCCAGTACCAAGCTGGCAGCGCGTAACGCGCGCCTGCGAAAAAGCCCGGCGAGTCCATGCGGTCGAGGGGTGAAGGGTACATGTCGAGGTCTCCAGGTGGGTTGTCGCGGGTAAGTGCTCGCGCACGCTTCGCTGTCGTGCGTCAAGGCAGCGGGTGAAGGCGGCCGGTCAAGCCAGGGGGCAACGCAATGAGTCATGGCAGCCAGACTAAGCATGGGGTCAGAGCAACTCGTGGAAGCGCATGACGACCTTGTCCGGATGCCGTGCGCCTTGACCAACAAACATGCGTTCAACGGTCCAAGCGAGCGCATGCGACGCTGTCTCGAAGCTGGGGCAGCATCTGAAATAAAGCTGGGCCGGGTCCACTGGCTCGCCCCGCATCAGTTGCGCCATCAGTTCGGGTGGACCGGAACGCACCGCCCGGTTGTGCACATACACGAGATCGCCGCCGTCCATTTCGAGCACGTAGCGGGCATCGAGCTGCGTCATGCGCGCGTTCACCACAAGCTGGACATCGGCGCCGCCCGGCAGCACCCGCGCGTGCCAGCCGTTTCCCGTCGCGGTGCCCCCGGTGATGGGAACCACACGACGACGTCCCCGCGCCGTCGCGCCAACGTCCTGCGGCGCGCCCACGCTGACGTGCAGGTCGGCAAAGAACTGGAATCGGGGCTCCGCAAACCCGGCTGGATCGTGCATGACGCGTGCCTCTGAAGGATCGATGTGATGAGGCTTAGCGTAAGTCCCGTTGCGTGCCACGGTTGTCATCTCGGAAGATGACGGGACTCTACGCACGCAAGGGACCTGCCATGCAGTCAGCGGTGCCGATGCCCGTGCATCACCAAGACGCCGGCAGACTGCCGGCGCATTCAGCGCCGTCACATTCGCCACCGGCTGACGTCAGCGTCGGCACGGTGCTGGGCCATTTGATCGGGTGGGTTGGCGAGGAAGGCTTCGAAGCGGCAGTGCTGCGCGAGCTGTCTCCGCTCGTCCCGGCAGCGTCGTGGTCGGTGTATCGCACCGGGCGACGCTGCGTGCCCACCTTGTTTCTGTCGGCCAGTCTGGGGGTGCCCGACACCACGCAGGATTGCTGGTGGGCCTATCTGTCAGGCCCCTACCTGCACGACGGCAGCTGGAGCAGGGGAGCGGCAGGCGACGCTGCCGCACGAATGGGTGCTCGCACCCGGTTGTGCCACATCACTGCGCAACAGGTGGGCGGCGAACATCAGGCGCGCGTGTACGACGCGTACGGGGTCGTCGAACGCATGTCGATCGTGGAGTTCGAAGACGACGCCACGCTGTTCGCCGTCAATGTGTATCGGCATCGGCACCAACGGCCTTTCAGCGATGCACAGCTCGCCGCTTTCAAAGCGATCGCGCCGGGCCTGCTTGCGCTCGCGCGCAAACACATTGCGCTAACGGCACGCAGGCCAGCGCCCGTGCCGGCGAGCCGCATCGGGCAGGATGACCGCCCTGTCGGGCCGCTGCCGTACCCGCCTGCCGCACTGCGTGAGCGGCTGCTGCGTGTGCATGCCGGACTGACCGCACGCGAACTGGACGTCTGCGTCCGGCTGCTGCAGGGTCTTACGCACGAAGGTATCGCCTGTGATCTTGGCTTGACCCTGCCTACGGTAAAGACCTACCGCAACCGCGCGTTCAGCCGCCTTGGCATCCACTTTCGAAACGAACTGTTCGCCCTCGCGCTGAAGGCGCAGTCACCGCATTGATGCGGAGCAGGGTAGCTCCGGCAAATGCCGGCTTGCCCGCCGCACCAGATCACAAAAATACTCCGCCGCCGGGGTCAACGGCAACGACGCGCGCCGCACCATCACGATAGCTGGCGCGCCTATCGTTTCCTTGATCGGCACTTCCTGTATCGACCCTTGCAATGGAGCAAACGCCAACCATTGACGCGGCACGATCGCCAGGATGTCCGCATGCAGCACGAACACGATCTGCCCCAGAATGCTGCCGCCAAAGGTGCGTGATGACGGCACCGGCAAGCCATGGCGCCGGAACAGGGCGGCGAATTCCTCATCGTCGAAGGCCGGGCTGCTCATGGACCAGCGGGCTTCCATCAGGTCTTTCAAGGACGTGGCCTCGGCCTGCGGATGGCCCTTGCGGCAGACCACGCAGCGTTCGTTATCGAACAGCTTTTCCAGCACGAACTCGCCGGGCAGCGAATGGCCCGGCCCCAGGCCGATGTAGAAGTCGATCTCGCCGTCTCGCAGGGCATTCTCTGCGGCGCTGAAGCCCAGGCCTTCCACCACCGACAGCTGCACGCGCGGATAGCGTTCCAGGAAGCGGGGCAGCACCTCGGGTAGCAAGGCCATGTGGGGCACGGTGGACAGGCAGGCCACGACGCGGCCGTCGCCGCCGCCCAGGTGCTGCTGGATCTCTTCGCGGGCGCGGCTCAGTTCGCCGGTGGCGACGCGGGCGCGCTGCACGAACAGCGCGCCCAATGGGGTCAGGACGGTACCGCGCTGCTGCCGCTCGAAGATGGGCGCGCCGATTTCCTTTTCCAGGTATTGAATGCTCTTGGTCATCGTCGATTGCGACAAGCCCGACTTGCGCGAGGCCGCGCGCAGGCTGCCGGCGTCGGCCACGGCAATGACGTCCCGCAGGTGATGCAGTTTCAAGGTGATTCCCGGCAGCGATCGCTGAGCAAATATTGGCATCTTCTGGCGTTCGGGGCGTGCTGACAAGATAGGGATGACGCCCTGCCACCCGCATGCCGCCGAGATCCGGACATTTCACGATCCGTCCGGCGCCATGCTTGCCATGAGATCGAGACACATGGACCTTTGCCCTACGTTATTACGCACGCATGCCAGCGCTGCCGCGCTATGTTGCCTGATCGGCACGCAGGCATTCGCCGCAACGCCGTCCGCCGCCCCCTCCGCCGGGCCTTCCACGACACGGACGGCAACGGCCACCGCCACCGCCCAGGCGCCCGCCGACCGCATCCTGGTCAACGCCGACGTGTTGACCATGGACCCGTCGCAACCCACGGCCGCCGCTCTGGCCATTCGCGGCACCGACATCACCGCCGTCGGCAGCCGGGCCGACATCATGAGACTGAAAGGCCCGCGCACCGAGGTGATCGACGTGGGCGGCCGCACCGTGGTGCCAGGGCTGATCGACAGCCACATCCACGCGATCCGCGGCGGCCAGAGCTTCACCTTCGAAAGCTATTGGTACGACAAGACCACGCTGGCCGATGCACTCGCCGCCCTGAAGCAGGAAGCCGGCAAGCGCGGCGCCGGCAAGTGGGTGGCCGTGACCGGCGCGTGGCATCCCGACCAGTTCGCCGAACACCGCGCGCCCACCGTGGCCGACCTGACCGCGCAACTGCCCGACAATCCGGCCTACGTGCAGTACCTGTATGACTATGCGCTGCTGAACGCCAAGGGCATCGACGTCCTCCAGTTGGACAATAACGGCCAGGTGCCCGCAGGCGTGACCGTGGAACGGGATGCCCAAGGCAAGGCGACCGGCAAGCTGCTGGGCGGCATCGGCCCGTTCTCGGCACTGTTCGCCCGCATCGGCGCCCGGCCGGCTACCGACTATCGCGACAGCCTGCGCGCGTTCTTCACTGAGATGAATCACCTGGGCGTGACGGGGCTGATCGATCCTGCCGCGGGTGACCGCAACGCCTTCAACCCTTTGTATGCGTTGTGGCAAGACAAGGCGCTGACGGTGCGGGTCGGGTGGCGCGCGTCGTCCTTCCAGCGCGACAATGACCTGGAATGGTTCAAGAGCACGCTCGCCTATATCCCGCCCCGGTCGGGCGACGACATGCTTCGATTCGTCGGCCTGGGTGAATCCCTGGTTGCGGGCATGAACGACGGCGTGCGCCAGGCGCCCGGCTTCTCGCCCCCGCAAGCCGCGCGCGACGAACTGTTCAAGGTCGCCACCTGGGCCGCCGAAAATCGCTACCCGCTCGAAATCCACGCCTACACCGACGATGCGGCCAACCGCATCCTGGATGAATTCGAAAAGGTCGCCCAGAAAACGCCGCTGCACGACCTGCGCTGGACCCTCACCCACCTCAATACCGGCACCGCGGCCACGCTGGACCGCATGCGCCGGCTGGGCATCTCGTATTCGGTGCAGATGGGGCCGTACTTCGAAGCCCAGGCCATCAAGGACACTAATGGCGAGGCGGTCGCGCAGGCATCGCCGCCCACCCGGTTCGCCCTGGACAAGGGCATGATGGTCGCGGGGGAACGGATTCGACCCGCATCGGCATGATCAACGTCTGGCGCGCCATCGAATACCACGTCACGGGCCGATCGGTCGGTGGCATGGTGCAACGCCGCGCCGATCTGCAACTGTCGCGGGAAGAGGCCTTGAAGCTCTATACGGCCAATGCCGCCTGGATCTCGTTCGACGAACAACGCCGCGGAAGCCTGAAGCCCGGGATGCTGGCGGACGTGGCGGTGCTGGATGCGCCGTACTTGCGGGTGCCCGCCGATCGCATCCACGCCATTCGGTCAGTCATGACGCTGGTGGGCGGCAAGGTGGTTTATGGGTCGACGCCTTTGCGGGCAGCCGTGGCGTCGTCGTCCGGCCAGGGCAGCAGGGCGGCCTCGGGTAACAAGGAGGTTATCTTGGAGGCTATGGCTGCGGCTGACCACGCGCACTAGCAGGCCGCAAGAACGGGACGGCTGGGGCGGGGCGCTTCCGTTATGCTCACGGCATCGGGCCCAGTCATCCGGGCCCTTCCTGCCGCCACGATGGCTTCCCCGAATGGACGGATTCGGCCCAAGCAGGGCGCCCGGCGCGGATTGAACGGTAAAATCGCAGGATTGCCCGCCGGCAGCACGTGACACTGGCGGGCCACCCGCCCACTTTTTACTGCGAACCTCCATTTCCCATGCTTGATATCGCCCTGCTGCGCAAAGACATCCAGGCGGTCGCCGCCCGTCTCAACGATCGGGGCTACCAGCTCGACGTCGACAGCTTCAATGCGCTGGAGTCGCGCCGCAAGGCCGTCCAGACCGAAACCGAAACCGTGCAGGCCAGCCGCAACGCGCTTGCCAAGCAGATCGGCATGGCCAAATCCAAAGGCGAAGACGCGTCGGCGCTGTTGGCCGAATCGCAGGCGCTGCCGGCCCGCCTCAAGACGCTGGAAGACGAACTCGCCATCATCCAGCGCGACCTGCAAGACCTGCTGCTGGCCGTGCCCAACGTGCCGCACGCCAGCGTCCCGACCGGCGAATCCGAAGAAGGCAACGTCGAAGTGCGCCGCTGGAGCCCCACCGGCGCCGACCCCGCGCCCCTGGGCTTCGACGCCAAGGATCACGTCGCCCTGGGCGAACCGCTCGGCCTAGACTTCGAAACCGCCGTCAAACTGTCCGGCTCGCGCTTCACGCTGATGCGCGGCCCCATCGCCAAGCTGCACCGCGCGCTCGCCCAGTTCATGCTGGACCTGCAAACCGAGCAGCACGGCTACACCGAGTGCTACACCCCGTACATCGTCAACACCGCCACCCTGATCGGCACCGGCCAGCTGCCCAAATTCAAGGACGACATGTTCTGGGTCACTAAGGGCGGCGAATCGCTGGACGAACACGGCAACGCCATCCCGCGTGAAGACCTGTACCTGATCTCCACGTCGGAAATCACCCTGACCAACACCGTGCGCGGCGACATCGTGCCGGTCGAAGACCTGCCGATCAAGCTGACCGCCCATACCCCATGCTTCCGTTCCGAAGCCGGCAGCAGCGGCCGCGACACCAAAGGCCTGATCCGTCAACACCAGTTCGACAAGGTCGAAATGGTTCAGATCGTCCACCCCGACACGTCGTACGACGCGCTGGAAGCCATGGCCGGCCACGCCGAAAAGGTGCTGCAGCTGCTCGGCTTGCCCTATCGCGTCATGCTGCTGTGCACCGGCGACATGGGCTTCGGTTCCAGCAAGACCTACGACCTGGAAGTGTGGCTTCCCGCCCAAAATACGTATCGCGAGATTTCGTCCGTCTCCAATTGTGAAGCCTTCCAGGCCCGCCGCCTGCAAGCCCGCTTCCGCGTCGGCAAGGGCAAGCCCGAGCTGCTGCATACCCTGAACGGCTCAGGGCTTGCCGTAGGGCGCGCTTTGGTGGCCGTGCTCGAGAATTACCAGCAGGCCGACGGCTCTATCGTGATTCCAGAGGCCTTGCGCCCTTACATGGGCGGCCTGGAACGCCTTCAGGTCGCTCCCCGCGCGTAACGTAGAAGTTACACACGGTTTTGGGGGGCGTGTAAGCTTTGCTGGCATCTACACACCCCGTCATCACCCGAAGGAGCATGCCATGTTGAAGTGGGCCATCATCTTTTTAGTCATTTCGATCATTGCCGGTATTTTCGGTTTCACGGGCATCGCAGCGGGTTCCGCCGCCATCGCCAAGTTCCTGTTCTTCGCCGCGCTGATCCTGTTCGTGATCTTCCTGGTCTTGGGCGTCACGATCTTCAAAAAATCACGTAGTCGGCACGCGCGGAGGGGCACATCCAACACTTGCCACGAATTTCCTGATATACTTTTTGACTGTCGCGATTGCCCAACCACTCGGGCGATCGTGAGCGTCGAAAGATGCACGGAGAGGTGGCAGAGTGGTCGAATGTACCTGACTCGAAATCAGGCGTACGTGCAAACGTACCGTGGGTTCGAATCCCACCCTCTCCGCCAGTACCATCGCCAGTTTCTGGCGTTCAATGAAGCCCGCTAACGCGGGCTTTTTTGTTTTTGGTTTTCAGTGAGCCGCAGGTTTGCGGGTGCCACCTTCCCACCAGGGTTCATGGCGCTCGTTGGCGAAACTCCACGACCCAGACCCAGGGATTGGCCGCCCAGCTGCCGACCCCGTTGATCGACTCCCAGATGCCGCGGTAAGCGGCCACGGCTGGCGCTTCAGTGGCATCGGCGGCTGCCTTGTGGCCCACCCGCTCGGCGCCCACGCCGATCCCTTCCGCCACGGCATCCCTTTCGCTGCAGTCATTCAGCCGTTCAATGCGGACATCGACGACGTCAAGAAGGATCCGGCTCGCCAGGCGTGGCATAAAGAGCGCCGATCGCTTATGCCAGCCCGGTTCGGCATCGTGCCTTGTCGATAGCGCAAGATCATTGCCACTCGCCGCATAGCGGTAGGTCCGGCCGCTCTCGATCGTCATGTCGACAAAGCGCCATTCGGCGCGCTGCAGTGTCTCGCTATGGCGGGCCTCCCAGCGGCCGTAGGCAAAGAAGGTTTCTCGCACTCTTAAGCGATCTCCCGGCACGCCGTACGGGCAGGCGATCACTCGTCCCGGCGGGCCAGCGCTATCGTCGATCGGCGTGCCCGAAGCCGGCGATCCGTCCGGCATTTGCTCACCCGATCCGCCGGTGAAACGGGTCGGCTGCGGCTTCACCACGCGCCGCGTCTGGGTCTTGATGCCCGCCAACAGCGCGCGAACCATGGGGCCGCTGAAAAGAATGGGCCGCTCCTTCATCGCCGTTCCTTCATTGCGTTCCTTTCATGCCGGTTCGTAGAGCAGCGACGCCTCAAAACCGCCGCCTGACCGCCCCCGCCCGATACCACGCCGCGTTCCCCGCCGTACGCGCCGCCCCTTGCCGCTTGTGCCCGCGCAAATGCAGATCCACGGCCTCCACCCACGGCTCCACCAGCCCCCGCGCGTCCTCGGCCATCGGAAAGCTTTCCGGCAGCCGATACGACAGCCATAGATACGCCCACAACTGCTGCACCGCCATCTCCGCCTTGTCCAGCGCGGCGTTCTGCGGATAGCCCCTCAGGAAATCCAGGCCGACCGGCACGCCACGATTCACCTTGCGCACCCAATCCATCCACGTGCCGTCCAGCACCTCGTTATTCGAACTCAAAGGCACCATCGCCAGCAGATGCTTGGTCTGCAAGGTCAGGTTAGGCATCGCGTCGAGCGTGGACGCGCGGTCCAGCATTTCCTGGGGAACGTGGGCGCGAAAGAAACCGTCGCCCTGGTCGGCATGCTGCTCGTAGGCGGCAAGCAGCGCTTCCAGGCGTTCCGTATTGGCCAGTCTGGATAGCTGTTCCAGATAGGCCTGGCTGGGCGCGATCAGAAAGCCGCGGGCGGGCAGGGGGGCTGGTGCGCCTGCATCAGTGCGACCACAACGCGATGTTCGGTAGGGGTCAGGCCAACAACGATGCCGTCTTGCGTCCGCTTCCCCTTCGATGCGGGCTGGTGGCCATACCGTCCGGCCCGCCCGCCGATCTGCTGCAGCATCGGGATGTCCAGCTGCTGCATGGCTTCGCCATTGAACTTGGTGACGGACGTGAAGACGACGCGCTGGATGGGCAGGTTCAGGCCCATGCCGATGGCATCGGTCGCCACCAGAATGTCCGCGTCGCCGTCCGCGAATCGCTGAGCCTCGCGCTCGCGCACTTCGGGGCTCAACATGCCGTAGACGCAGGCCACGGTCATCCCGCGCGCCAGGAAATCGTCGCGCAGGCTCAGGGCATTGCGCCGGGAAAACACTACCCACGCATCGCCTTTGCGGGCTTGTCTCAACGCGGCGACGGGGTCGCCCGCCAGCGCGTTCTGCGCGACGGTCAAGGGGTGTTTGCGTTCCTTGTAGTGGACCTCGAGTTCCAGATCGAGCCGGGATGCCAGTGCCCGGATGGCGGCTTCGGCGGACAGCGCGCCCAGCAGCCAGACCTCGCTGGCATTCGCGCCAACGACGGCTTGCGTCCAGGCCCAGCCGCGATCGGGGTCGAGCAGCATCTGGATTTCGTCGATGATGGCAACGTCGACCTGCCGATCGGGGTTGAGCATTTCAATGGTGGACGCCGTCACCCGGGAACGCGCCACATCGCGCCGGTCTTCGCCAGTCAGCAGGGACGTCGGCACCTTGAACTCGTCGTTCAGGCGGTTGAACGCTTCCAGCGCCAGAAGCCGAAGCGGGCCAAGGTAGACGCCGGTATCCGCCTTCGCCAGGCGTTTGAACGCGTCGTAGGTCTTGCCCGAATTGGTCGGGCCCAGGACGGCGATCAGGCGGCGTTTGCGCGAATGCGCGCGGAAGGATTCGGGGTAATCGGCGAGCCGCACTGCCTGGCGAATGGCCCTGCCCATGGCTTCGCGCGTCTTTTCGATGCGCAGCGACGACAGGGCGCTATCAAGGATGCGTGGAAGATCTAGCAGGTTGATGCCCTCGGCAAGGTGCTCCGCAACGTCGTCGGCCAAGTGCAGCAAGCCTTCGGCATCGGCCGTGCGCAGGAATGCCTGGATGCGGCCAGCGGCGATGTCGAGGGCGCCCTGCAAGCCGGGCATCAGTTTCTTGGCGGCGTCACGTTGATGCTGGCGGCGGTCCTTGAGCGTCATCGCCGCGAACTTGCGGCTGTCGCCCAGCTTGGAGGCGTCGGTGTAGCCGTACATGATCCACAAGTGGTCGTTGAACTCGACAATCAGCCGGGCCGCCAGCCAGGCCGCGCGGGTGCCGACGATGAGTTTGGTGGCGTCTGAAGCCTGAATGGGATGCATCGAACCTTGGCGAAAATGACCTGACGAATGGCCATTAGTAGCACAATGCGATCCACCCCGCCGCCCACCCTTGCTACACCGCCATGATCCCGCCATCCACGAACAGTTCGTGCCCCGCCACGTAACTGGCGGCGTCCGATGCCAGGAACAGCACGGCCTTCGCAACGTCCTCCGGATCGCCCATGTGGCCAAACGGGATCATCTGTGTCATGGCTTCCTTGGCGCCTGCGTTGGCGGTCAGGTAGCTCTGCATCGCAGGCGTCGTTACCATGCCGGGCGAAACCACGTTCACACGAATGCCGCGCGGCTTCAGGTCGGTCGTCCAGGTGCGTGCAAAGGACCGGATGGCCGCCTTCGTTGCACTGTAGATGGACAGCGCGCCAAAGCCCATGCTGCCTGCGACCGAACTTGCAAGGATCACGCTGCCCCCGGCCGTCATCAGGGGAAGGGCCTTTTGCACCGTGTGGATCGTGCCCTTGATGTTGGTGGTCAGCACGCGGTCGACATGGGCATCATCGATCTCCCCCAGCGCTGCCGACTCGGAAATCCCTGCATTGGCAAAGACGATGTCCAGCCGTCCGTGATCCTGCCGGATGCGCGCGTAAAGCCGGTCCACGTCGTCCGGGTTGCCTACGTCCCCCTGAATTCCGACCGCGCCGGATCCGATCAGCGCCACCGCCTCGTCCAGCCGCTCCTGCCGCCGTCCTGTGACGTATACCGTCGCCCCTTGCGCGGCAAACGCCTGTGCGGTCGCCAGCCCGATGCCCTCGCTGCCGCCCGTGACCACAACGATCTTTCCCTCGAATCCCTTCGTCATATCGTTCCTTGTCTGTATAAGTGGAGGTTTGCTCCACTTAGTATATGGAGGTAACCTCCACTTATCAAGCAAAGAGCCAGGATGATCCGTTGACCGCTGTTCCCCCTTGCGCGCCGATGCGCAGCGAAACCGAGAACGCCTGCTCGCCGCCGCTGAAGCGGTCTTTCTGGAACGGGGCGCCGAGGCGTCGATGGAAGACGTGGCCAAGCGGGCGGGCGTGGGCATCGGCACGCTCTATCGGCGCTTTCCGACGCGCGATGCGTTATTTGCGGCGGCCTATAGCGACCGGTTTCTGTCGCTGGCCGCGGCAAGCCACGCGCGCGCCGAGACGCTCGACCCGTTGATGGCACTGCGCAGGTATCTGGAAGAATTGGTGGTGCACACCAGCGTCTATCGCGGGCTGGCCGCATCGCTGTGTGCGATGCTGGAAAGCGGGACGCCAGGTTGCGAGGCGACGAGCAAGGAAGGCAAGAGGCTGTTGAAGCAGGCGCAGAAGGCAGGGGTCGTGCGCAAGCACGTCACCTTCGACGACCTGGTGGCAGTGGCCATGGCGACGTCGCTGGCGACCGAGCAGGACAGGGACCCGGCCAAGCAAGCGGGCGCGTCTACGACACAGGTGACGCGTCTGATCGGGCTGTTTTTTGACGGGATCGCGCTGGGCGCGGGCGATAGGTAGCGCCCCTGCGATGATCCCGGAAATTACGGCGTGGACAGGCCGTGCGCTGCCGAACCGGGAGCCGGGTCTGGCCTTCGGGCAGCCTGGGCGGCCGCGTCTTGTCGCCCCTTCGCCTCCCGCCACGCCTGCGTCCTGACCAACGCCAGAAAATCCTCGATCGGCATTGCCTTAGCGAACAGCCACCCCTGCGCGAACTCGACGCCATGCGCTCTCAGGTACGCGGCCTGCGCCTCGGTCTCCACGCCTTCCGCGACCACTGCCAGCCCCACCGTCTTTGCCATGTCGATAATGTGCGAAATGACCGAACTCGTCGCAACGGTCCGGCCGATCGCTGCGATGAAACACCTGTCGATCTTCAGCGCATCCGTGGGCAGCCGCTCCAGATACTGCAGGCTCGAATAGCCCGTTCCAAAGTCGTCGATGGCGATGCCGAAGCCCAGCGCGCGCCTTGGCCAGGTTCACGCTGGCGGCATCGACATCGATAAAGCCGCGTTCGGTGGCCTCGAGCCAGATCTGGTCATTTCTGATGCCCGTGCCTTCCAGCGCGTTCCGCACCACGCCCAGAAAACGTCCGGTCGTAATGTCGTTCGCACTCAAGTTGATGGCGACATGCAACGACCGGTCGACCACCAGCAACTCGCGCAGATCGCGCACGCAGGTCTGGACGACCTGGTCGGTGATCGGCAGGATCAAGCCGCTTTCTTCGGCCAGCGGGATGAACAGGTCGGGCCGGACCATGGTGCCATCGGGGCGGCGCCAGCGCACCAGGGCTTCGGCGCCGATGCACGCGCCTGTCCTCAGGTTGATGATCGGCTGATAAAAGACGACGAATTCGCGCTGCTGGACGGCGATGCTCAGCTCGGCAAGCGGCGACAGGCGTTTGCGCAGCAGGCGGATGACAAGCGCCACGATCACGCAGCTGATGATGACGCCGATGGGCAGTAGCCACAGCAGTTCCTTGAGCAGGCTGGTGCGCAGATTGCCGTAGGGTTCGAGAACGACGGCGGCCCACGCGTCTTGCCGGGCGACGGCGTGCAGGTAGCGGCTGTCGTCGGCGGGGGCGGTGGATGAAGCGGTGCGGGCGATGAAGCCGGTATCGGCGGCGCGCAGTGTACTGACGACCTTGCCGTTGAACGCGACGCCCAGCTGCACGCGGTCATCGACGATCACATCCGACAACCGGCTGGTGTTGATGAAGGCGTTGTAGGGACCTTGCTGCAGCACCGTGACCGGGGCGCCGCCCGCGAAGCCGGGTGACGTGCGCAGGGTCAGGCGGAAACCGTCGGCCAGTTCGGCGTCTGGCGGGGCCGCCGGGTTGGCTTCGGCGCTGTCTGCCGGGACAGGACCCCAGGATGTGCAGCGCAGCCTCCCGTCTTCCAGGTAGCCCACCTGTTCGATGTACCGCGAGTTGATCGCGGTGCGGCGCATGTGCTCCACGTGCTCGACGGAACAGGGCGTGCCGCGCCAGCTTGCCATGTCGGCGATCGCCTGCCTGCCCTGATCGAGGGTATTGGTCACATTGCGCAGCGCGCGGGCCGCATAGCCGTCCAGCAGGCGTTGCTCTTGCGACACCGCTCGTACCCAGGACGCATAGGCGGCAACGGCAAGCGGCAGCAGCGCCCCAAGGGCTGCCAGCAGCAGCGCCGTCGCGATGATACGGGACCGATTCACGAAGACTCCTGTCGTCTCGATGACTGCGAATATCGCATCCTGCTCAGCAATCGTGAGCATCTGCGAGACTTGGACGATACCGTAGTTGCGCTCGATTGCGTGCATTGACAGTCACTTGATTAGCCGTCTAAGCTGAACTCATAAAAGGAACGCCGTTCCGCATAAAGGAACGGTTGATCAGACGGCCGGCGCACTGCCTTTCAGGGCGGGTGTCAGGCTCAGGAGACGACTTGATGAAACCTAGGGCCCTTGCTTTGCTCGCGAGGCTGGCAACTGCCGTAGCCGCCTGTAGCATGGCCGTCGTGGCAACGGCGCAGTCGCCATCGCCATTGACATCGCCATCGACATCGTCGCAGTCCAGTCCGTCGTCCCCGCCCTGGCCAACGAAGCCGGTTCGCGTGATCGTTCCCTACGCCCCGGGGGCGGGTCGGACACGCTGGGGCGCATCGTGTCACGCCGCCTGTCCGAGGTGTTCAAGCAGACTTTCGTGGTGGAAAACCGGTCGGGTGTAGCCGGGGTGATCGGCTCGCAGATGGTTGCCAAGGCAGACCCCGACGGCTACACGCTGGTGGTGTCGGGCATCGGCTCGCACGTGGTCGCGCCGATGGTGAACGAGAACACCTTCGACCCCATCAAGGACTTCACGCACATTGCGTTTCTGGGCGGGCCGCCCACGGTGCTGGTGGTGGCGCCGGACTCGCCCTACAAGGATCTCAAAGGTTTCGTCGACTATGCCAAGGCCAATCCCGGCAAGATCAGCTGGGGCTCGCCAGGGCAGGGCACGCACGGCTACATGATCGGCGACGCCTTCGCGGCCACGGCCGGCATCAAGATGGTCACCATCAACTACAAGGGCGGCAACCCCGCCATGACCGATTTGCTGGCGGGCCACATTACCGCGGCGTTCATGTCCTTCGGCACGACCACGCCCTACATCCAGTCGGGAAAGTTGCGCGCGCTGGCGATCACGTCCGACAAGCGCGCGGACGACTTCCCGCAACTGCCCACCTTTACCGAACAGGGCTATCCGGCGCTGACCGGCACGACCTGGTTTTCGCTGTCGGGGCCGGCCAACCTGCCGCCTGCGATCGTCGACCGCCTGAACGTCGAAGTGCGTCGCGCCTTGCGGTCGCCCGAGATCGTGGCCGAGATGCGGCGGCAGAACATGGAAACGCGGGACATGGACGTGCCGGCGTTCAACGCCTACGTGCGGTCCGAGATCCAGCACTGGAAGCCGTATGTGTCGCCGGCCCAGGCGGATGCCAAGCCGTGACCGGATGACGTGTCGCCACGCGACCCGCGCCGCGGCGTCACCCCCTTTCTGGAGCATGCATGAACATTGAACGACCGGTCGGCGCACTGGCGGCCGACAGGCAGTGGGGCAGCGACTATCTGGCCGACCTGATCCGCCAGCTCGACCTCAAGTACCTGGCCATCAATCCGGGCGCCAGCCTGCGGGGTCTGCACGACAGCCTGGTCAACTACCTGGGCAATGACAATCCGCAATTGCTGCTGTGCCTGCATGAAGAGCACGCCATTGCCATCGCGCATGGCTATGCCAAGGTCACCGGCACGCCCATGGCTGTGGCCGTACACAGCAATGTTGGCTTGATGCATGCGTCGATGGCGATCTACAACGCGTGGTGCGACCGGGTGCCGATGGTGATCGTGGGTGCGACCGGCCCGGTCGATGCCGCCCAGCGCCGGCCGTGGATCGACTGGCTGCACACGGCGCGAGATCAGGGCAAGCTGGTGCGGGACTTCATCAAGTGGGACGACCAGCCCGCGTCCCTGCAGGCGGCCGGCGAATCCGCTTTGCGCGCCCGGCGGATCGCGACTACCTCGCCGCAAGGTCCGGTGTATCTGTGCTTCGACGTGTCGCTGCAGGAGCAGGCCTGCGATCCCGCGCTGGCGTTGCCAGACCCGGCCCGGTTCGCGCAGCCCGTGGCGGCCTATCCCGAACCCGGCGCCGTGCAGCGACTCATCGACCTGCTGGCTAATGCCAGACACCCCGTGATCCTGGCGGGGCGCCTGTCCCGCGACCCCGATGCATGGAACAGACGCGTGGCATTGGCTGAACGGCTCGGCGCGACCGTCATCACCGACTTGAAGCAGGCGGCCGCGTTTCCCACGCGTCACCCCTTGCACATTCCGTTCACGGTAGGCCAGGACGGCGCGCAGGCCTTGCGGGACGCCGATGTCATCCTTGCATTGGATTGGCTCGATCCGGCGGGCACGATCAAGGTAGTGGGCGAGCGCGGGGCGGCGGTCACAGCGGCCGTCGTGAATTGTTCGCCCGAGCAGTATTCGCATCGAGGCTGGAGCATGGACCATCAGGCCTTGCTCAAGGCAGACCTGCACTTCCTGTGTGAGCCGGAAGCACTGGTCGATGCGCTGTTGATGGCCGACGATACGTCGCCCCGATTCGCCGGGCGCGCGCGGTCCATCCCGCCCGTACGCGTCCGCAAGGCGGATCCGGAACCGGCCGGCGACGCCGCATTGAGCATCCGCGTGCTGGCCCAGGTGTTACGCGACAGCACCAAAGACAGGCTTACCTCGCTCATCAAAGTGCCACTGGGCTGGTCCAACGAAGTGTGGGACTACGATGCCCCGCTTGACTTCCTGGGCAAGGATGGCGGCGCGGGTATCGGCTCCGGGCCGGGCATGGCGATCGGTGCGGCGCTGGCGCTGCAGGGCAGCGGCCGGCTGCCGCTGGCCGTGATCGGCGACGGCGATTTCATGTTCAGCGCCAGCGCGTTCTGGACCGCGGCGCGCTACCGCCTGCCGCTGTTGGTCGTTGTCGCCAACAACAGTACCTATTTCAACGATGAGATCCATCAGGAACGCATCGCTCGTCAGCGTGGCCGCACGACCGAAAACAAAGGCATCGCGCAGACCATGACGGACCCGGCCATCGACATTCCGGCAATTGCCCGCGCGCAGGGGGCGCATGCCGGCCCCACTGTACGCACCGCGGCGGAACTGAAAGCGGCCATGCAGGACGCCATTGCCCGTGTCGAAGCCGGCGCCCTGTGTGTGATCGACGCCCAGGTCCTGCCGGGTTACGAGTCCTGACCCAAGCCCCGAATAAGGTGTCCATGATGCGATTCGTCTCCTGTGTTGCCAGCCTGTTGATGGCAGGCGTGCTGTCCATGGCTGCAACGGCAAGCGCCCATGCGGCCGACGCGGCATGGCCGCGCAAGCCGATCCGCCTGATCGTGCCTTACCCACCCGGCGGCAGCGCCGATACGCTTGGGCGCGCCTTGGCGCAGTCCCTGACCGGTTCCTTGAATCAGACCGTGGTGGTCGAAAATCGGGCGGGCGCAGCCGGCTTTATCGGATCGCAGGCGGTGGCGCGGGCCGAGCCGGACGGCTACACGCTGGTGGTGTCCGGCATCGGCTCGCATGTGATCGCGCCGCTCCAGAACCCCAATGCGTTCGACCCCATCAAGGACTTCACCCATATTGCGTTTCTGGGCGGTCCGCCCGCCGCGCTGATCGTCAACGCCGACAGCCCGGTCAAGGATCTGGCCGGCTTCATCACCTATGCACGCAGCCTGCCCAACGGTGTGAGCTGGGGATCGCCGGGGCAGGGCACGCATGGCTCGTTGATCGGCGATGCCTTCAAGGACGCGAGCCGACTCAAGATGGTGCACGTTGCCTACAAGGGCGCCAACGCGGCCGTGACCGATCTGATCGCCAACCAGATCCAGGCGGCGTTCATCACCTTGAGCAGCGCCACCGCGGGTATCAAGTCCGGCCGCATCCGAGCGATCGCATTGACGGCCGACAAGCGGCTGGATGATTTCCCCGACGTGCCAACCTTTACCGAGCAGGGCTATCCCAAGCTGACGGGTACCACCTGGTTCTCGTTGTCCGGACCGGCGGGCATGGACCCCGTCGTGACGGCCCGGCTCAATGCGGCGGTTCGGCAGGCCATGCGCACGCCCGAGATCCAGCGCGAACTGCGCCAGCAGAACATGGTGACTGAAGACTGGGATGCCGCCACCTTCACCCGCTACGTCGGCGCCGAAATTACGCACTGGTCGCCCTACCTGCAGGCGGCGGAAGTGGTCGGCGGCAACACACCCTGACGGCCGCCGCGACGGCGTCCCATCGAATCGAAGGAACAGCATGAACGTGGAAAAACCCGTCATCGACGAGTCGATAGGCCTGGAGTGGGGCAGTGACTACCTGGCCGACATCATCCGCCAACTGGATCTGAAGTACCTGAGCATCAACCCCGGCGCCAGCCTGCGCGGCCTGCATGACAGCCTCGTCAACTATCTGGGCAACGATGACCCGCAGATGCTGCTTTGCCTGCATGAAGACCATGCGGTGTCGATTGCGCATGGCTACGCCAAGGTGACCGGCAAGCCCATGGGGGTAGTGGTCCACAGCAATGTGGGCCTGATGCATGCGTCGATGGGAATCTTCAATGCCTGGTGCGACCGCGTGCCCATAGTGGTGATCGGCGCGACCGGACCCGTCGATGCGGCGCAGCGCCGCCCGTGGATCGACTGGATCCACACATCGCGCGACCAGGGCGGGCTGGTGCGCGACTTCATCAAGTGGGACGACCAGCCTGCATCCTTGCCGGCCGCGGCCGAATCGTTGACACGCGCAACCATGATCGCAAACACCGCGCCGCGCGGCCCGGTGTATGTGTGCTTCGACGTGTCTTTGCAGGAAGCACGGCTTGACGAGGGCGTGAGCCCGCCCGATATCTCCGGCTACAGCCAGCCGGTCATGCCGTACCCGGATCCGGCCACCGTGCGCCAGATCGCGGCATGGCTGGCTGCGGCACGGCATCCCGTGGTGATGGCGGGACGGTCGTCCCGCGACGAAGCCGCCTGGGCAAAGCGCGTCGACCTGTGCGAGCGTCTTGGCGCCCAGGTCATGTCCGACCTCAAACTGCCGGCCGTCTTTCCGACCGACCATCCGCTGCATGTGGCGCCGCCCGCGTTCTTCATGGGGGATGACGGCATAGCCCTGCTGCGCGATGCCGACGTCGTGCTTAGCCTGGACTGGCTGGACCTGGGCGGTGCGTTGAAGGTGGCCTCGGCCAAAGGCGCCGTTACGGCGCGCGTGGTGCATTGTTCGCCCGATCAATACTCGCATAAGGGCTGGAGCATGGATCACCAGTCCTTGCCCCCGTGGAAGCGCATGTGCTGTGCGAGCCCGATGCCCTGGTCGATGCCTTGCTGCGGCTGGATGATGCGGAAGGGTGCTTCAAAGCGAAGACGCGTGCCGCCTACGCACCGGTGCCGGTGGCCCCGCCCGCCAGCCCGGGCGGGGTTCCGATCAGCCTGCACATCCTGGCCTCGGTGCTTCGGGCATCGACGCTGGATCACGACGTGTCCCTGCTGCGCACCCCCTGGGCTGGCCCGGCAACGCCTGGCACTTCCGGCATCCGCTGGACTTCCTTGGCAAGGACGGCGGCGCAGGCCTGGGTTCGGGTCCGGGCATGTCGGTCGGTTGCGCCCTCGCCCTGCAAGGCACTGGCCGGCTGCCGCTGGCCGTGATCGGTGACGGCGACTACATGATGGGCGTCAGCGCGATCTGGACCGCCGCCCGGTACAAGGTGCCGGTGCTGTTCGTCGTCGCCAACAACCTGGGCTACTTCAACGACGAACTGCACCAGGAAAAGGTTGCCCGCACCCGCTCGCGCACGACCGAAAACAAGGCTGTCGCCCAGCACATTGGCGACCCCGACATCGATATCGCGGGCATCGCGCGCGCACAGGGCGCGGTCGGCTACGGCCCGGTGCACGATGCCGACGAACTGGCGCGGGTCATGACGCAAGCCATTGCCGACGTGCAGGCCGGCAAGGTGTGTGTCGTCGATGTGCGGGTGGTGCCGGGCTACGACTCGCTCATGACCAAAGGCTTGCTGCGCGAGGTCAAAGCGGGCTGACGACAACGTGATGGCCGCTTGAAGTCCGCCAGTAGACACCTCCCGCCCGGCCGCCTGGATCATTACGGTTTGGCAAGTTGCCGTGTCCTGTCATATGACAGACTTGTGAAGCCGTCACACTCCGTGTCCTTGAGCAGACCTCAATGCGCGACGGCCTTGCGCCGCGCGCCAGGATTCCGACAGGACACGATTCATGCGACCATCCCCTTTTGTTTCAGCGATCCAGACCGGCATGCGGCACTCTTCCACCTGGCTGGCCATCGCCGTGACGGCAAGCACGCTGGCCGCCTGCGGCGGCGGTGACGACAGCACGGCAGCCCCCGGCACCCCGCCATCGCCTTACTTGGCCGCCAAGACCGGAGATGTCCTCAAGGTCGGCATCGAACAACTGCACCCCACCCAGGCCGTGGTCGGCTACGACCAGATCTACTACCACCTGGGCCGCAAGCAGCCCGACTTCACGCGCTATGCGCCTTCCGCCGCCGGTTACCTGGGCGACGATGACACCGACAACTATTCCCGCTACCTGTACCGCAGCGAATTCAAACGCGTGGACGATTACTGCGCGGACAACGGCCAGACCGGCGCGGATCCGGCCGCCTACAAGCCGCAGACGGTCCGGTTGATCGACCCTGCCACCTACCGCTGTACTGGCCCCGCACCGGTCGCGGGCTCGGCTGCCGCCACGGCATTGAAAACCGTCGTGATCGGTCCACAGGGCACGCTCTACCTGACGGACGGTCATCACACATTCACGACCCTGAACGAACTGGCCGATGGCGGCCCCAAGCTGCCCGTGTGGGTCCGTGTCGCCGCCAACTTCAGCGACACGACCGACACGTCGGCCTTCTGGAAACGCATGGCCGATGCCGGCTACGCCTGGCTGCGGGATGCGAATGACAAAGTCATCGAACCTGCCGCGCTGCCTTCGCGTGTCGCCTTGTCGGGCTTCCAGGACGACCGCTACCGTTCGCTGGTCTACCTGACGCGCGACCTGGGCTACACCAACGCCAATGTGTCCGAGTTCGCGGAGTTCTATTGGGGCAACTGGCTGCGCAACAATGGCGTCGACCTCGCAGCCTACAACCTGCGCAACCTGGAACGCAGCCGCATCACGGTCACCAATGGCATTGCCGCCGCGCGCTCGGGCGACAGCACCACCAGCTATGTCGCCGCCGTCAGGGACACGGCCTTGCGGATGATCGCCCTCGACGGTACGGCACCGATCGGACCCAACCGCACGGCCGTGCAGCTCGGCAAGCTAGGCCAGCCCGCCACCGCGGGCGCCTGGAACGACCTGCTGGAAGAAGAGGTATGGCGCGCCGACACCAACAGTTCCAATCGCTACCGCACGGCCGGCAAGGCCTGGTACGCGGTCAAGTACCGGCAGTGCGGAGGTCCGGCTTCGACGCAGCCGGCGTGCTGGTTGCTGCCGGTCAATTGAAAACGACATAGGACGACACAGGCCACCTGCAGGCGTCCTGACACCGGCGTTCCGGTCCGCAACAAAAAAGGCCGCGGTGTTTCCACCGCGGCCCCATGCATGCTCAGCGACTCCCGAGCATCACCCGAACGTCATCACGCCATTGCCGGCATCCGATCCAGCAACTTGTCCAGCGTGATCGGATACTCGCGCACCCGGATGCCCGTCGCGTTATAGATCGCGTTGGCCACCGCGGCGCCGACACCGCAGATGCCCAGCTCGCCCACGCCCTTGGCCTTCATGGGGGACGACATGGGATCGGTCTCGTCCAGGAAAATCACGTCCTGATGCGGAATGTCGGCGTGCACCGGCACTTCATAGCCAGCCAGGTCGTGATTCACGAAGAAGCCGCGGCGCGTGTCCACGGCCAGCTCTTCCATCAGCGCCGCGCCGGCACCCATCGTCATCGCACCGATCACCTGGCTGCGCGCCGACTTGGGGTTGATGATGCGGCCCGCCGCGCACACGGCCAGCATGCGCCGGATGCGGACTTCGGCGGTGGCCATATCCACACCCACTTCGACGTAGTGCGCACCGAACGTGGACTGCTGCATCTTCTTGCTCAGGTCGCCGAATTCGATCTTGTCTTCGGCAACGATGTCCGCGCTGCGGGCCGCGGCGGCCAGCGACTGGCTGCGGCCGCCGGCGCGGACCTGGCCATCGGTGAACTCGGCCGTGGCCGGGTCCAGGCCCAGCTTGCGCGCCACGGCTTCGCGCAGCTTGACGCACGCGGCGTACACGCCTGCGGTCGAGCTGTTGGCGCCCCACTGGCCGCCCGAGCCGGCGGACACCGGAAAGCTGGAGTCCCCCAGCCGCACCATGACCTTGTCGAGCGGCAAGCCCATCATTTCGGCCGCCGTCTGCGCGATGATGGTGTAGGAGCCCGTGCCGATGTCGGTCATGTCGGTTTCAACGGTGACGATGCCGCGCTTGTCCAGCCGAACGCGTGCGCCCGATGTCATCGTCAGGTTGTTGCGGAAGGCCGACGCCACGCCCATGCCGACCAGCCAGCGGCCATCACGCAGCGTGGCGGGTTTGGCGCTGCGTTTGCTCCAGCCGAACTGCTCGGCGCCGATGCGCATGCATTCCTTGAACTGCCGTTGCGAGAACGGCCGCTTCGGGTCTTCGGGATCGACCTGCGTATCGTTCAGGACACGGAAGGCCACCGGGTCCATGCCGACCTTTTCGGCCATTTCATCGATCGCGATTTCCAGGGCCATCAGGCCGGGCGCTTCGCCTGGGGCGCGCATGGCGTTGCCTTCGGGCAGGTCCAGCAAGGCCAGGCGCGTCTGCGTCATGCGGTCGGCGCCGGCATACAGCAGGCGTGTCTGTTGCACGGCTTCTTCGGGCGATCCGCCTTCCAGGTTGCCCGACCAGGTCTCATGACCGATGGCGGTGATCTTGCCGTCCGGCGTCGTGCCGATGCGGATGCGCTGGATGGTGGCGGGGCGATGCGTCGTGTTGTTGCCCATCAAGGGGCGCGTCAGGGCGACCTTGACCGGACGCTTGACGGCACGCGCGCCCAGTGCGGCCAGGATGGCATCGGCGCGCACGAACAGCTTGCCGCCAAAGCCGCCGCCAATGTAGGGCGAGATCAGGCGCACGTCTTCCTTTTTCAGGCCCAGGGTCTTGGCCACGTCGCCGGCGCCCCACGCGATCATCTGGTTGGACGTGTACACGGTCAGCTTGCTGCCTTGCCAGACGGCGATCGACGCATGCGGTTCCATCATCGCGTGCGAGTGATCGGGCGTGTGATACGTGGCGTCGAGCTTGACGGGCGCCGCATCGAAGGCCGACGCAAAGTTGCCGACCGCCGTGTCAGGCTTCTCGCTTTGTTTGGGCGAGGGCTTGGTCGCCGACGCCTTTTCGGCTTCCAGGTCGAACTTGCCGGCTGACGCGGCGTAGTCGACCTGGATCAGGTAGGCCGCGGCGCGGGCTTGTTCGAAGGTCTCGGCTACCACCAGGGCAATTGCCTGGTGGTAGTGATCGACTTCAGGTCCGCCCAGCAGCTTGGCGACGTTGTAGTCGCCCTTTTCCAGCTTGCCCGCGTTGTCGGCGGTAATGATCGTCAGCACGCCCGGCGCCGCCTTGGCAGCGGCCAGGTCCATGCGCGTGATGCGGCCTTTCGCGATGCCGGCGCCCACCACGTAGCCATAGGCCTGGTTGCGCATGCTGTCGTGCCACTCGTAGGCGTACGGGGCGCTGCCGGTGGTCTTGAAAGGGCCGTCGATGCGGTCGGTGGGTTTGCCCACGACCTTCAATTGGTCGATGGGGTTGATAGTCGCGGGAGTATCGAATTTCATGGTCAGACCCTCGCTTCCGTCAGCACGGATTGCAGCGTGCGTTCGACCAGCTTCAGTTTGAAAGTGTTGTCTTGCGTCGGGCGCGCATTGGCGAACAGTTGCGCGGCCACGGCTTGCGCGCCTTGCGGCATCTGCGCATCGGCGGCGTCCACGCGCCAGGGCTTGGGGGCCACGCCGCCCACGGCAACGCGGCCGGAGCCGTCACGCTGCACGATGGCGCCCACCGAAATCAGTGCAAACGCATAGGAAGCGCGGTCGCGCACCTTGCGATAGACCTGCACGCCGCCCACGGGCTGGGGCAGGGTGACCGACGTAATGAACTCGCCGGCTTCCAGCGCGTTTTCGATGTGCGGCGTGTTGCCCGGAAGCTTGTGGAAGTCAACGATAGGGATGCGGCGTTGCGAACCGTCGGGCTTGACGGTGTCCACCACGGCGTCCAGCGCGCGCATGGCAATGGCCATGTCGCTGGGGTGTGTGGCGATGCAGGCGTCGCTGGTGCCGACCACACCTAGCTGGCGGGTGACGCCACCGATGGCCGAACAGCCGCTGCCGGGCTGGCGTTTGTTGCAGGCCTGGTTGGTGTCATAGAAGTAGGGGCAGCGCGTGCGTTGCAGCAGGTTGCCGGCCGTGGTGGCCTTGTTGCGCAACTGGCCCGACGCACCCGCCAGCAGGGCGCGCGACAGCAGCGCATAGTCGCGGCGCACGCGGTCGTTCGCAGCCAGGTCGGTATTGCGGACCAGGGCGCCAATGCGCAGGCCGCCTTCCGGCGTCGCGCTGATCTCGTCAAGGCCAAGGCGATTCACGTCGATCAGGTGCACCGGCGTTTCGATCTGCAGCTTCATCAGATCGAGCAGGTTGGTGCCGCCCGCAATGAACTTGGCGCCCGGTGTGGCGGCGGCCGCCGCCGCGGCAGCAGCGGGCGAGGTGGCGCGTTCGTAGGTGAAGGCTTTCATGCGGCGCTCCCTGCGACGTCGCTCATCGCATCGACAATGTTCGAATAGGCGCCGCACCGGCAGATGTTGCCGCTCATGCGTTCACGCATCTCATCGGCGCTCAGCAAGGGGCGCGCATTCAGATCAGCAGTTACGTGGCTGGGAATGCCGCGCTTCATTTCGTCCAGCACCGACACGGCCGAACAGATCTGGCCAGGCGTGCAGTAACCGCACTGGTAGCCGTCGTGTTTGACGAAGGCGGCCTGCATCGGGTGCATCTTGCCCGGCGTGCCCAGGCCTTCGATCGTCGTGACCTCGTCGCCGTCATGCATGACCGCCAGCGTCAGGCACGAATTGATGCGCTGACCGTTGACGATGACCGTACAGGCGCCGCATTGGCCATGGTCGCACCCCTTCTTGGTGCCGGTCAGCATCAGGTGTTCGCGCAGCGCGTCGAGCAGCGACGTGCGCGTTTCGACCTTCAACGTGCGGGCCTTGCCGTTGACCTTGAGCGAGACAGACGCGGGTACGGGCGCGCCATTCGTGGCTGAACCCGGCGCCGCGGCAGGGCGCACGTTGGCGCCCGTGGCCTGTGCATGGCCAGTCAGCGGCAGGCCGACCGCCGCGGCAGACGCGGCGCCGGCAATCAGCACGTTGCGCCGGCCGGTGTTCAGGTCGTCGATTTTTTCCATGGGGAAATCCTTTGTTGTTCGTGATGAACGAGCGGCTCCGCAAGCCGTCGTTCCTTAAGGGCCGCGAGGCGACACATGCGGGCGTAGACACGCAGCGGTATCCCACGCTGGCGATGCATCCATCCTAACTGTCGCGCACGCATTTGATTAGGTAGCCGGAAGTGCATGGGACTATGAAGCGGTTTCATGAAACCAAAGGTGCGAAAGGGCGGCATTGAACGGGATGCACCCGTGCACCTGCTAGCGTAGAGCCAATGCTGGCGCGGCCTCCAGGCCTGACGCCAGGCTGAGCGTTTGGTTACCAGCCAGCGCATGAGATTTCGGTGACATGGTCCCGCGCACGAACTTTGCGACAGATCGTGCATCAATGGCGCTTGCACGGGCGCCATTCAACGCACTTCATTGAGGAAGACGTGGAAGACATTCGAGACATTCTGGCGCTCGATGCAGGCTTTGTAGAAATGTTTACGCGGGGCACCGTGATCTATTGGGCGCTGTTCATCCTGCTGCGCCTGGCCGGGAGGCGCGATGTCGGATCGATGGGCGTCGCCGACTTCCTGGTGCTCGTTCTGGTGGCCGATGCCGCTGGCAACGCCATGGCGGGCGAGTCGACGTCGGTGGGCGACGGCGTCATCGTTGTCGCCACCATCGTCGGGTGGAGCGTGTTCGTGGATCGGATGGGATACCGCTCACCCATGCTGCGCAAGTGGCTGGAGCCCGGGCGGGTGCTGCTGGTCAGGAATGGCCGGATCGTGGCGCGGGGCATGCGCCAGGAACACGTCACGCGCACCGAACTGATGGCGCAATTGCGGCTGCTCGGCATCGGCCGGCTCGATGAAGTGCAGCGCGCGTATATCGAATCGAATGGGCAGGTCAGCGTGGTGCGGATGTCGGAGCGCACCGATGGCGAGACGTCGACACTCGAGGAATAAGGAGCGGTGTCAACGGATTGCTGGATGCAATCAACGATTTGCTGGACGCAAGCAACGAGCGGGTGGACGGGTGCAACGACCTGGCGGACAGCGGCATCGTCTGGGCCATGCCCTACAAGGTAAGGACCTCGCCGAACACCTCGCGCGTCACTTTCAAGAAACCCTCGGCGGCGGGGGACAAGGTCCGGCCCCGCGTATTGACGTACGAGATATCCATGGGCACGCGCGGTGATGACAGGCGGCATCGCCACAGATTGTCGTGCTGGGTCTTGGCGACCAACGACGACGCCCAGATCGTCACGCCCAGGCCGCCCGCCGTCATCCACAACGCGGACGACAGGAAATTCACTTCGTGGCCGATGATCAGGCGCACGCCGGCATGGTCGGCCGCCGCGTCCAGCTTGCGGCGCATGCCATAGCCCAGGCCCGTCCGCACGGCGATCAGGGGTGGGGCGCCACGTCGGCCCAGGTGACGTCTTCGCGGCCGGCCAGCGGGTGGTCGTCGGCGCACACCAGGCACAGGTGATCGTGCAGCAGGGGCACGAGTTCGAGTTGGGGATCATGGGCCTCGGGCGTGCCGATGCCGAAGTCGACATGGTCGGCCGCCACGCGCGACAGGAATTGATCGGGCGCGCAGTCGTCCAGGATGATCTTGACGTCGGGGTAGACGGCGCTGAAGCGCCGCACCACGGCCGGCATCAGCACCGCCGCCACGGTCGCGGTCACGACGATATGGACCCGGCCGCGCCGCAGGTCGCTCAAGGCCTCGAAGTGGCTGCCAAGACTGGCCACGTCCTGCAGGATGCGTTCGGCAACGGCAATGGTGTCGTGCGCCGCCTGGGTCGGCGTCAAGGCCCGCGACGTGCGATCGAACAAGGCCAGGTTCAACGTGGCTTCGATCTGGCGCAGCATGGTGCTGACAGCCGACTCGGTCACCGACAGCCGGGTGGCGGCCAGGCTCAGCTTGCCGGACCGATAGACGGCCACGAAGGCACGGAGTTGCTTGAGGCTCAGCTGGCTTTCTATCGACATTGAAGCTTTTTTGTAGGGTGCTGCAGTTTTTTCGATTGGAATCGATTGTGGCTGGCGGTTCAATGGGCGCATTCCCGGGGCACGGCGTGGCTCTCCTTCCGCCTGACGCGTCCGGCCCCCGAGCATTCCGCACCCTGCCATTCAGCACGCAGAACATCCGCCTGCTCATTACCTGGAAACGTCCGATGAAAGCCGAGAACCCCATGTACATCCGCCCGGACGCCGTCTCGTCGTCCATCAGCGCCGAGGAATGGCAGACCCGGGTCGACCTGGCTGCCTGTTACCGCCTTCACGCGCATTACGGGTGGACCGACCTGATCTACACCCATATCTCGGCCCGCGTGCCGGGCGCCGAAGAACACTTCCTGCTCAATCCCTTCAGGCTGATGTTCGACGAGATCACGGCGTCCAACCTGGTCAAGATCGACCTGGACGGCAACGTGGTCAGCCCGACGCCGCACCCGATCCACCGCGCCGGCTTCGTGATCCACAGCGCCATCCACGGCGGCCGGCCCGATGCCCAGTGCGTGATCCACGCCCACACCCGCGCCGGCATGGCCGTGTCCGCCATGGAGTGCGGACTGCTGCCGCTCACGCAACACGCCATGCTCTTCCACGGCAAGATCGGCTATCACGACAGCGAAGGTCTGGCCAACCAGCTGGGCGAGCGCGAACGCCTGGTGCGGGACATCGGCGACAAGCCGGTCATGATCCTGCGCAACCACGGCACGCTGGTGGCGGGAAAGACGATCGGGCAGGCCTTTGCCATGATGTGGCACCTGGAAATGGCGATGCAGGCCCAGGTCGATGCGCTGGCCAGCGGCCAGAAGCTGACCTATGGATCGCCCGAACTGGCGACCCGTATCGCCAGCAACAGCTTCCGGGAACCCGGACAGCCGCGCGCCGACGGCTCGATCAGCCCGCTCGGCCACATGGAATGGCCCGCGCTGCTGCGGCGGATGGACCGGCTGGACCCGTCGTTCCGGCAGTAGGCGCGACGGTTGCAGACCGCAACTGACGGGGGCGCAACGCAACGTCTGCAACGCACGACCCACAGCGCGGCACCCCTGCGGCGGGACGGCTCGCCGCGACGAAGCATAACGAGGCCAGACCACTGGCCCGTCTAGGAGACACGCATGTTTACTACCTTCGATGCTCTGGCCCGTCTGGGGGCCCGGACGTCGGCTGCCGCGACATTGGTGCCGACAAGCCTCTTGACCATTCTGGCTGCCACTGTGCTCACGGCGGCGACGATCGCACCGTCGCCCGTCGCGGCACAGACCTGGCCGGACCGCCCCATCCGCATCATCATCCCCTTCGCGCCGGGCGGCGGGGCCGATGGGGTGGCGCGCCTGCTGGCGGTGCAACTGGAAAAAGACCTGGGCCAGGCCGTGGTCGTCGAATCCAAGGCGGGTGGCAACACCGTCATCGCGGCGCAGACCGTGGCGCGGGCCGCGCCCGATGGCTACACCTTGCTGATGACCGGTGGGTCCACCATGTCGCTGCTGCCGCTCACGGCCAGCACGCCACTGCCGTACGACCCCTTCAAGGATTTCTCGCCCATCGGCATGCTGTCCAAGGGGCCTTACCTGGTGGCCGTGTCGTCGTCACTGGGCGCCGACACCCTGGCCGACGTACTGACCCTGGCCCGCACCAAGCCGGGCGCGGTGGCGTATGCGTCGAACGGTATCGGGGCCTCTGCCCATATCGGCATGGAATTGCTGGCCCAGCGCGCCGGCGTGCAAATGACCCATGTCCCGTACAAAGGCTTCGCGCCCGCATTGGGCGACGTCGTGTCGGGCCGCACCCCCTGACGATGATCGACCTGGCCACGCTTGGCGGTTTCGCCAAATCGGGACGCATCAAAATCCTTGCGTCGACCGCCGCACAGCGCTCGCCCATGTTTCCCGAGGTGCCCACCGTGGCCGAGCTGGGGTATCCCGGCTACGAGGTGGAAACCTGGTTTGCGCTGTATGCGCCGGCGCGCACGCCATCCCCCGTGGTCACCAGGCTGGGAGAGCTCTCTGCCAAATGGCTGGCCACGCCCGAGGCCAAGGCCGCCCTGGCGGCCCTGGGCCAGGAGGCCACCGCCTCGTCACCCGTGGCTGTGACCCAGCGCATCGTGGCCGAACAGAAGGCCTACGCGCCCCTAGTAACCGCCGCCAACATCAAGACGGATTGAGGCGTCGATGACACCGTCGCAGACTCTCTTGATCGTCAACGCCGACGCGGCGTACTACGCGGCGCAATTGATGGAGGAACTGGCGCAGCCCGTGGAGGAGGCCGCCGGTCCAGCCGTCACCGTGCTTGCCGCCACCCCCGGCCAGCCGTTGCCTGACGGCGCCGAATCGGCCACCGCCGTCATGGGCTTTGCCAGCGCGCTGACCCCCGGCTTGATTGCCCAGTTGCCGCGGCTGCGCTGGCTGCATGCGCTGTCATCGGGCGTCGATGGCATCGTGTCGTTGCCCAACCTGCCGGCGGGACTGGTCATGACGTCCTCGCACGGCGTGCACGGTCCGGCCGTGTCCGAGCTGACCTTGATGCTGATGTTGGCGCTGGCCCGCGACTTCCCGTCCCTGATCGACAACCAGCGCGCCCACGTGTGGAAACGGCGGCCGCAGCCCCTGCTGCATGGCAAGACCGTGGTCATTCTTGGCACCGGCCTGATCGCCCGCGCGCTCGCCACCCGTTGCCGGGCGCTGGGCATGCGCACCGTCGCCGTGACCGCGACCGTGCGCGACGTGCCGGAATTCGACGCGGTGCTTCCCCGAACCGCCTTGCTCGACGGCGCGGCGCAGGCCGACACACTGGTGGCCCTGGCGCCGCTCGACGACACGACACGAGGCATGGTGGACGCGTCCGTTTTCGCGGCCATGAAGCCGGGCGCTTTCTTCATCAACGTGGCCCGGGCCGGTTTGTGCGACACGGCCGCGCTGGTCGACGCCCTGACCGAAGGGCGGCTGGCGGGCGCCGCGCTGGACGTGTTCGACCGGGAACCCTTGCCCGCCGACGATCCTTTATGGGACGTGCCCCGCCTGCTCATCACTCCTCACCTGGGCGGTGAATCCGACCGGTACGCCGACCAGGTGCTGCCCATCATCGTCCACAACACCCGGTGCGCGCTGCGCGGGGAATGGGACGCCATGCGCAACCGGATCGCCTTGCCGCGTTGAACTCGACAGCGGGCGCTTACCTGGCGCGCACCCGCGCATCGCCCGCCCGCAACCCCGAGTTCCGGCTGATCGCGCCAAAAGGGTAAACTCCTCGGTCTTTGACCCGGGTTTTATGGTGCAAGAACCGCCACGGCGCACGGGTTTCGGCGGCCCGAAGCTGATTCGTCTGCTGGCCCGCCTGACCGACGCCGACGTGCCCGCCAGTCCGTTGTCGCCACCCGATAAGCTGGGTGGCTGGCTTGCCTGGACCGACGCAATTGCCCTGTCGGGCGCCCTGAGCGGGGCGCCGGTCGCGGCAACGCCCGTGCTTCCCGCCGCTTACAGCGCCGAGGAGCGCGAATGCGCGCGCGTAAAAACCGCGCTCGAAAACGCCATTACTGGCAAAAGCGCGGCGTCGGCACGGGCCCAAGCAGGCCCGCGCGGCCAGCGCCGGGCGGTGGTGCAGCCCGAGGTCCAGGCGGCCGAACTCGTCCAGTACGCGACGCATCGCCAGCGCTATTCGACGCTTCAGCAGACCATGGAGACGAATATCGGCGGCCTGCGCCGTCGTCTGCGGGGCGTGCTGGCTGCCGCGTCGCCTGCCTTGAACCGGCTGGCGGTGGTGGACGCGGCCATGGAGCAGGCGTTGGGCACGCGCGAGCGTACCTTGCTTGCCGGTATTCCCGGGCTGCTCGAACCGCATTTCGACCGCGTGCGGCGGGCGGGGCAGGTTGCGGCCGGCCCGGAAGCGGACGCGGCGCCAGAGATGGCACCGGACGGGGAAAGCGTGGCCGAGGCGGGCGCAGCCCCACGTTCCGGCCCGAAAAAGGCTGTCGACAAGCCGATGTTTAGCGTCGGTCCCTGGCTGGAGGTGTTCCGCCAGGATATGCAGAGCGTGTTGCTCGCCGAATTGGAAATCCGTTTAGAACCGATCGAAGCGCTGCTGGAGGCGCTTCGGGGCGGTTGACCAGGACGTCATGACCCGATTTATTCCGTATGTAGTGTTCGTAGTGGGCCTGGCGGTAGCAGGCTGGATCGGTGCCGGTTACCTGACCGCCAACCCCCTGGCGCTGGCCGTCACGCTGTTGATCGTTGCCGTCTATCTATTGGGCGCGCTCGAGCTGTACCGCTATCAGATGGCCACCGGCACCCTGACGCGGGCGATTGCCGGACTCAAGGAAGCGCCCGGCCGCCTGGGCGACTGGATCGACACCGTGCATCCTACCTTGCGCCATGCCGTACGGCTGCGGGTCGAAGGCGAGCGCACCGGGCTGCCGGCGCCCACACTGACGCCGTATCTGGTCGGTCTGCTGGTGCTGCTGGGCATGCTCGGCACCTTCCTGGGCATGGTCGCCACGTTGCGCGGCACTGGCGTTGCGCTGGAAAGTTCAACCGATCTGGAAGCCATCCGCGCGTCGCTGGCCGAACCGGTCAAGGGCCTCGGCTTTGCGTTCGGCACGTCGGTGGCCGGTGTCGCCACGTCGGCCATGCTGGGCCTGATCGCCGCGCTGTGCCGCCGTGAACGCATCCAGGCCGCGCGGTCGCTGGACGGGCTGCTTGCCGGATCGCTGCGCGCCTTTTCGCTTACGCATCAACGAGAAGAAAGCTTCAAGCTGCTGCAACGGCAGGCGGACCTGATGCCGACTGTGGTCGACCGGCTTGAAGCCATGATGACGACCATTACGCAGCAGACGCAGGCGTTGAACGATCGCCTGGTCGCGCAGCAGGATGTCTTTCATGGCAAGGCGGATGCCGCCTACACCCGCCTGGCCGCGTCCGTCGAACAGAGCCTGAAAGACAGTGTCGTCGAAGGCGTCCGGTCCGCCGGCGCGGCCATCCAGCCCGCGGTCGAAGCCACCATGGCCAGCGTCGCTCGCGAAACGGCAGTGCTGCATGACACCGTAACGCAGGCCGTTCAGCGCCAGCTGGATGGGCTGTCGGCCCGATTCGAAGCGTCAACGGCCACCGTGGCGGACATCTGGAAGGGGGCCGTGGCCGACCAACGCCAGGCCGGTGAAGCGCTGACGGCCGACTTGCGCCAGTCGCTGGAAGGTTTCGCGGGCACATTCGAAAGCCGGTCGTCGCAGTTGATGGATCAGGTTGCCACCCGCATGGACGGCGTGGCCGATACCGTGTCGGCCAGGTGGGAAACCGTGCTGGCGCATCAGTCGGCCGCCAGCCGGAAACTTGCGGAAGACAACCAGTTGGCGCTGACCGCCGCGTCGGCCGGCTTTGCGCAGCAGGCAGCGACGTTGGTCAGCACGCTGAGCACCTCGCACGATCAGTTGCGGACCGAACTCGCGACGCAGGACGCACAGCGCCTGTCCACGTGGACCGGGGCGCTCGGCACGCTGGCTGGGTCCTTGCGCGAAGAATGGAAGGACGTGGGCGCGGCGTCGGCAGGCCATCAGCAGCAGATCTGCGATGCGCTGGCCGACACGGCGCGCACCATCGCTGCCCAGACGCAGGCGCATGCGACCGCCACCCTGGCCGAGATCGACCGCCTGGTACAGGCCGCCGCCGATGCGCCCAAGGCCGCGTTGGCATTGCAGGCCGAACTGGCCGAGCAGGACGCGCAACGGTTGACGGCCTGGACCACCTCGTTGGCCGAGATGGCCACCACGCTGCGCGCCGAATGGCAGCAGGCCGGGTCGGTCACCGCCACCCGCCAGCAGGACATTGTCGATGCCCTGGCCTCTGCCGCGCGCGACATGACCCAGGAAGCCCGTGCCCACAGCCAGTCCACCCTGGCTGAAATCGAACGCCTGGTGCAAGTGGCCGCCGCCGCACCCAATGCCGCCGCGGCCCTGCAGGCCGATCTGGCGGCGCAGGACCAGCAGCGCCTGGCCGCCTGGACCGCATCGCTGGCCGAGATGGCGACCACGCTGCGCGAAGAATGGCAGCAGGCCGGCACGCACACCACCGATCGCCAGCAGGCCATGTACGACGCGATTGCGACGACCGCGCGCGACATGGCCGAACAGACGCAGGCCCACGCCAGCAAAACGCTTGAAGAAATCAACCGCCTGGTCGACGTGGCCGCAGCCGCCCCGCAGGCGGCGGCTGCCTTGCAAGCCGAGCTGGCGTCCCAGGACCAGCAGCGCCTGGCCGCCTGGACTGCCTCGCTGGCCGAGATGGCCAACACCCTGCGCGCAGAGTGGCAGCAGGCCGGCACGCACACCACCGATCGTCAGCAGGCCATGTACGACGCGATCACGCAGACCACGCGTGACATGACCGAGGAGGCCAAGGCCCACGCCAGCACCACGCTGGCCGAGATCGATCGCCTGGTGCAGGTTGCGGCGGAAGCGCCGAAGGCCGCCGCTGCC
Organism: Pigmentiphaga litoralis; assembly: GCF_048632615.1. Classification (GTDB taxonomy): domain Bacteria; phylum Pseudomonadota; class Gammaproteobacteria; order Burkholderiales; family Burkholderiaceae_B; genus Pigmentiphaga; species Pigmentiphaga litoralis_B. Next base: position 1,315,061 of record NZ_CP184479.1, on the reverse strand, counting down.
TTGCAGGCCGAACTGGCCGCGCAGGACCAGCAGCGCCTTTCGGCCTGGACCGCATCGTTGGCCGAAATAGCCAACACGTTGCGCGAAGAATGGCAGCAGGCTGGCACGCACACCACCGATCGCCAGCAGGCCATGTACGACGCGATCACGCAGACCACGCGTGACATGACCGAGGAGGCCAAGGCCCACGCCAGCACCACGCTGGCCGAGATCGATCGCCTGGTACAGGTTGCGGCCGAAGCCCCCAAGGCTGCCGCGGCCTTGCAGGCCGAACTGGCCGCGCAAGACCAGCAGCGCTTGTCTGCCTGGACCGGATCGCTGACCGACATGGTCACCACGCTGCGCCAGGAATGGGCGCAGGCCGGCGATCAGGTCACCCGTCAGCAGCGCGAGATCTGCGACGCTTTGGCGCAGACCGCGCGCGACATCACCGCCGACACCCAGGCCCACGCCAGCCAGACAATCGCCGAAATGGCCCGACTGGTGCAGGCGGCGTCCGAAGCGCCCAAGGCTGCGGCCGATGTGATTACCGAGGTTCGCCAGAAGCTGTCCGACAGCATGGCCCGCGACAATGTCATGCTCGAAGAACGCAGCCGCCTGCTCGAAACCCTGGGCACACTGCTTGACGCCGTCAACCATGCATCCACGGAACAGCGGACAGCAGTCGATGCCCTGGTAACGACCTCGTCCGACATGCTGGAACGGGTCGGCAGCCGTTTCACGCAACAGGTCGAAAGCGAGACCGGCAAGCTGACCGAAGTCGCCGCCCAAGTCACTGGCAGCGCCCTCGAAGTCGCCAGCCTGGGCGAAGCTTTCGGCACCGCTGTCCAATTGTTCAGTCAATCGAACGAATCGCTGGTGGGCAATCTGCAGCGCCTGGAAGCCGCGCTGGAAAAGACCACCACGCGCAGCGACGAACAGCTTGCCTACTACGTGGCTCAGGCTCGCGAAGTCATCGACCTCAGCATGCTCGCGCAAAAGCAGATTGTTGACGATCTCCAGCAATTGGCCGGCCAGCGTGGCGGGGCAGCGGCGATATGAACGACGACATCGACGCTGGCGTCGACAGCAGCGTTCCGGTCTGGGCCGTCTTTGGCGATCTGATGTCCGTCATGCTCGGCGCCTTCGTGCTGGTGCTGGTCGGCGTGATCGGCGTGCAACTGGAACTGTCGGCGCGGCTGGAACAAGAAGTCAAACAGCGCCAGGAAGAAACGCAGCGCCGCGAAGCCCTCGAACAGGCGCTTGCCGGTCCGCTGGCGGCTGGGCGAGTCACGCTTGTGAACGGCCGCATCGGCATCAGCGGCAGTGTGCTGTTCCCGATCAACTCCGCCCAGCTGCAGGCCGAAGGCCGCGAGGTCCTGCGCACGCTGATCGCTCCCTTGTCGATCTATCTGCAGGCGCGTCAGGAGGTGTTGATGGTCAGCGGCTTTACCGACGATCAGCAGGTCAAGGAGACCAATCGCCGGTTCGCCGACAATTGGGAACTGTCTGCGCAACGCGCATTGACGGTGACCCGCGCGCTGATCGAAGAAGGCATCGCGCCGTCGTTGGTGTTTGCGGCGGCGTTCGGATCCGAACAGCCCGTCACGGCAAATACCGACGAAGCCAGCCGCGCCAAGAATCGCCGCGTGGAAATCGCGCCCATCCGCAAACCGGCGGCCGATGCGGCCAAGCCGCGTGAGTGAAGGGGCGTAGGCATGAGCGAGCGCCAGGGATGACGGTGGAGCCGGATGCTCGGGCAGACGTTGCGCCCGTACTCGATATGGCGTCGCAGCTTGCCGAGTGGCGAGCGCGCGGCGCCGACCGTATCGACCCGGTGCGTTTCCACCTGATCGACGCACTGGCACGGAAGGCCGCAGGGCAGAGCGGTGCGGCCCGGCGCGTGCTGGATGCGCGGCTGGGCGACCTGATTGCGGCGTATGAAAATAAGTTTGAGCAGGCTGGCGTTGGCACTGCGGCGGCTGATCGTGCCGCGCCGGCCCGTACAGCGGAGCCCGCATCGGAATCCGCACCCGCGTCCACGCCTATACCTGCGCACGCACCTGCACCCGTACCTGCACCTGAGCCAGCCCGCGCCCGCGCAACGCGCCCATTGGTGGACCTTCTCAACTATATCCACAAGCAGACGGCGGAATCGGACGCGCACCGCACCTTGCGCAAGGTGGCGCTGCAACGCGCCACCTACCCTGAACTGCCCGAGATCGACTACTTCCGCGATGCGCTATCCAAGGTCAGCACCAATCGGCAGGTGCGCCAGTCCCTGGAACGCGTGCCGGAAAACGCCGGCCCGCTCAACTCCAATCACCTCGTGCACCGGTCACTGCTGATGATGCGCGAGCTGTCGCCCGGCTATCTGCGGCACTTCCTGGCCTATGTCGATGGGCTGTCGTGGATGGAACAGGTCAATGCCTTCGGGATGCCGATGGGCAAGGACGCCGTGAAGCCTGGCGCGGCCAGAAAGACCAGTCGGGCGAAAGCGAAATAACAGGCAACAGCCGCGGCAGCCCTCGGACTGCAAGCGGGATTACGCGCCCTGCAGTTCGCTCCCAGCGCCCTGCAATCCTCGCGTCCCCCGTTCACTCCGCCGGCCGGATCCTTTCCCCACTCCCCACACTGCCAGCCGCTGCCGTCAGCAACACTGCGCTGCCCACAAACGTCGCGGTAATCGACACCCCATCCAGCAGCAGCCCACCCAGTCCGCCGCCCAGCATGATCGCCAACTGAATCGCCGCGACCATCAGTCCGCCGCCGCTTTCCGGCTCGTCCGCCACACCCTTGGACAGCCAGGTCGACCAGCACACCGGGATCGCCGAATTCAAGGTGCCCCATGCAACCATCAGTACACCGACGGCCCATAACCAGTGGCCGACGGCCAGCATGGCCAACGTTACCGCGGCCAGGGCCAGGGGCAGCCAGCGCATCAGCGCGTACAAGTGTCGGCCGATCAGCATGCTGGCGCCGTACGTTCCCAGAAAACCTGCCGCTCCCAGGCACAACAACAGCAACGACAACTGCGTTACGGTGACGCCGGTCGTGGCTTCCAGGAAGGGCCGGAAATACGTAAAGCTGGAAAAGGCGCCCGCAAAGGTCAGCATTACGCCCAGCATGGCAAAGGCCACATGCGGCCGTTTCAGCAGGCCGAGCACCTTGCGCACGGGGGTAGCCGCCTGCGGGGGCATGGACGGCAGGCTGGCCCATTGCCAGATCAGGTTGACGACCACGAACGGGGCCATGGCCCAGAAGACGCCGCGCCAGCCGATCAGCCCGCCCACGTAGCTGCCGATCGGCGCCGCAAACGCGGCAGCCACGGCGTTGCCCGTATAGAGCAGGCCGAGTGCCTTGGGCACGGCCGCATCAGGCACCAGCCGCATGATGGTTGCGGTCGAAAGCGCCCAGAACCCGCCCACGGTAATGCCCAACAGGGCGCGCGCGGCCATGAACACGGCAAAGTTGGTTGCCGACGCGATCAGCAGCAAGGACGCAAGCATGACGACCGTCAACGCCAGCAACACGTGGCGGCGGTCGAAGCGGCTGGCAATGGTCGCGATGAACAGGCTCGTCACCACAGCAAACAATCCCGACACCGAAATCGCCTGCCCCGCCATGCCCTGTGTGGCATGCAGGTCGGTGGCAATCGGCGTCAGCAGACTGACAGGCATGAACTCGGACGCGATCAGGAGGGCGACGCACATGGCCATCGAGCCTACGGCGGCGGCCCAAGGCGTGGCAGTGGCGACGGCGGAGGGTGAAGACGCAGCGGCCAAGGGCGCAGTCGTCGGTTCAGGCCCCGCGTGATGGGTGGCGGTGGAAGAGGTCATGGAATCAAGGAATGAGGAAGACAGGAAGTGCAGACGGGGACCGGCGTCCGGCAGTGACACAGACCAGCGATGCGCTGCAGTGGCACACAGCAGCGAATCGCTGCGACGACACGCAGCAACGACACTCCGCAACGACTCGCAGCAACGACTTGCAGCAGCCACACGCCGGAGCGACACGCAGCAGCCACACATAGCAACACCACACTGCAGCCGCACGGGGCAACCAAAGGCATCGACTACCGGATCCGCGCGGCGTACGGGGATACCCGTAACGGGGCCTCCATGGTATGCCCGCCGCGCCTTATCCAATCCCTTCCGAATTCGTCGGGCCTATGAACTGCAATCATCAATAGGCAGTTCTGTTCAGCGCGAGATATCATGAAAACCCAATTTTCTTGCCGGATCTGTCATGGCTCGCGCCAAGTTCGACGACCTTCTCGTCTTTTTCGCCGTGGCCCGAGAACGTAGCTTTACCCGAGCGGCGGCCAAGCTCGGCATGACGCAGTCCGCGCTGAGCCATATCGTTCGCGGGCTGGAAGCGCGAATGGGCGTGCGCCTGTTGATCCGCACCACCCGCAGCGTGTCGCCGACCGAAGCGGGCGAACGGTTGTTGCAGAACGTGGCGCCGCGACTGGACGAGGTCGAAGCCGAAATCGCCGCGATCAGCGACCTGGGCGACAAGCCCGCCGGCACCATCCGGATCACTGCTATTGATCACGTGATCGATACGGTGCTGTGGCCCCGCCTGGCGCCCATTCTGCCGGGCTATCCTGACCTTCATGTGGAGATCACGTCGGACTACCGGCTGGTCGACATTGCTGCCGAACGGTATGACATTGGCGTGCGGTTTGGCGACCAGGTCGAGAAGGACATGATTGCCGTGCGCCTGACCGCCGATGTCCGCATGATGATCGTGGGGTCCCCCGATTACTTTGGCGACCGTCCCCTGCCGGCATCCATCGCCGACCTGCACCGGCACAACTGCATCACGTTGCGCCTGTCAGGCAGCGGCGGCGTGTATGCCTGGGAATTGCGTGACAACAGTCGCGACGTCGAAGTTCGGGTGCGCGGCCAATGCAGGTTCAACAGCGCCTATCAGATCCTGAATGCGGCGCTCAGCGGCTGCGGTCTGGCCTTCATCCCCGAAGACCTGGCCGGGCCCGCCGTCAAAGACGGCCGCCTGATCAGCGTGATGGAAGCTTTCTGCCCAAGCTTCCCCGGCCTGCATGCCTACTACCCGAGCCGCAGGCATTCGTCGCGCGCGCTGGCGCTGGTGATCGGCGCGATCCGCCACAAAGGATGATGGTCAGCAGGTGACATTCGACGCAGCAACGCCCGACGCACTGACGTTCAAAGCGTCGATCTTCAAAGCGCCAATGCTTGACGCATTGATCTTGAACGCGGTGACGCGCAAAGCGTTACGGTCAACAAGGGGAGGGGGAAAGACAGGAAGGAAAAGAGATCGCAGTACGTGCGGGAAGATCAAAGTACCTGCGCGAGTCCGGACGACCGGGGACGGCACATGCGCGCCATGGATAGGCGCGCGTGCCGTCCCTGCGCCGATCAGGCGCCGCGGGTGGCGGAACCGCCTTGCTTGCCGCGCTTGCCCGGATTCTTCCGGTGGGTGGTCTTGCCACGGACGACGTCGAGCGTGGCAGCGGTAGCGTGCATGAAGCCGAAGCTGGCGTGGGTCATGGTGCTCTCCTGTTGAAACGCCGGCGAAACGAGAGTGTTCCGACGTGCGAACGACCTCAGTCTACGCGAGTCGGCGCGGCGACATACCCTCGCACCCCCGCCATGCCACGGCCGGAAACCGTTGTAACGCGTGTTCACAGACCCGCCGCAGGGAACGCACAGCCCGTTTGCGCCGATCCATCCCAAGTTGACCCATCCGCAAAACAAGTAAATCGATCCGAATAATCGATTGGCCGAGTCGTGCCGCCCCGCAATAGAGTCTCTGGCAGACCGTTGATAAAGTCCATTATCCGGTTGATCAAAACAACTAGCTGACCCATCAGCGGATCCAGACATCCACGGAGACAACTCATGCGTGCGTCCAAGCCTCGTTCCCCCGGCGGTGGCCGGTCCCGGGCAACTGCCCTTCATCGGCGTCTGCATTCCGGCCTGCGCGCCGGTGTGCTCATCCTGGGCGCGCCGCTGATCGTTGCCGCGTGCGGCGGCGACGACGATGACGCAAATGGCGGCGCCCCGACCCCGCCGGTTGCCATGAGCTGTTCCAGCATGGTCGGCATGGCGCTGCCCGACGCAACGATTACGACAGCAACCGACGTAGCGGCTGGCCCGTTCGTTCCGACCGGCACCGCCAGCTACACCGTCCCGGCCTTCTGCCGCTTGCAAGGCCGATCCACCCCGACCAGCGACTCCCTCATCAACTTCGAAGTGTGGGTCCCCCAGGCGACCGCCTGGAACGGCAAGGTCGTGGTCACCGGCAACGGGGGCTACAGCCCCGCGCTGAGCTACGGCGACATGGTGGCCGCATTGGGCCGCGGCTACGCCACGGTAGGAGGCGACACCGGCCACCAGAGCGCCGATCCCAACGACCTGAAGTTCGGCATCGGCCACCCCGAAAAGATCCGCGATTGGGGCACCCGGTCCATCCATGCGATCACGCAGGCGGCCAAACCGGCGATCACCGCCGTGCAGGGCAAGGCGATCGCGCGGTCTTATTACCAGGGCTGCTCCACCGGCGGCCATCAAGGGTATGCCGAGGTGCAGCGTTATCCCGCCGACTTCGATGGCGTGATCGCGGGTGCGCCCGGCAACAACCGCACCGCGTTGAACGCGGGCTTCATGTGGCAGTTCCTGGCCAATCATGCACAGAACGACAACACCACGCCCATCCTGACCACCGCCAAGATCCAGCTCGTGACCCGCCAGGCCGTGGCCGCCTGCGATGCCAGGGACGGCGTGACGGATGGCGTCATCAGCGATCCGCGCCGGTGTACGCCCGATGTGTTCAATGTCGCCAGCCTGCAATGCACGGGCGCCGACAATGCCAACTGCCTGACCGCGCCGCAAGTCAGCGCCATGCAGAAAATGTATGCGGGCGCGCGCAACCTGCGCACGGGCGAACAGGTCTATCCGGGCTGGCCCGTCGGCAGTGAATCCGGCTGGGCCTCGTACTGGGGCACCACCGAACCCACCCGCGCGGACTACTGGCGCTACTGGGTGTTCAACGATCCGAACTGGAACTGGTGGACCTTCGACTTCGACCAGGGCATGGCCACGGCACGGACGACCGTTGGTCCTCTGGTCGACCAGATCAGCACCGACGTTTCCGCCTTCAAGGCACGCGGCGGCAAGCTGCTGGTCTATAACGGCTGGGCCGATCCCGTCGTCAATCCGATCGACACGATCGCGTATTTCGATCGCTTGGCCCAGGCCCAAGGCTCGGCCGCCCAGGTCGCCAGCTTTGCACGGCTGTTCCTCGTTCCGGGCATGGGTCACTGCGGCGGCGGCACCGGAACGTCCACTGTCGACTGGCTGACCGCGCTCGACAACTGGGTGGAAAGCGGCGTGGCGCCCGAAGCGTTGCCTGCCAGCCGGGTTGCGAATCAGGTCGTCAACCGCACGCGGCCGATCTGCGCCTATCCCAAGGAAGCGAAATATTCGGGCACCGGCAGTATCGACGACGCGGCCAACTTCACCTGCGGTTGAACGCGCCGATCAGGCCGTCCCGAAGACCAGGGCGCGGTGCAACGCCGTGCCTGCCATGACCCCATCCGCCGACGCCCACGTGGCGTTGTGCGGCGCCCGAGCGGCGTCACCGGCCGCGAACACGCCGGGCACCGTCGTCATCTTCATGGCATCGGTGGTGATCATCGGTCCAAACATGCTGTCTTCCAGTTCGCACCCCAGTTGCGCCGCGATGGGGCTGTTCAGGCGGGTCACGGGCGCAAGGTACAACGCTTCGATCGCTACCGTGCGCCCATCGGCAAGCGCCACTCCGCTCAGCGACGGCGCGACGCCTTGCAACGCCCGGATCGGCGCCGGTTCCACCGCGACGCCTCGGGCGGCGAGCAAGGCGCGGCCGTCCGCATCCAGTGCATCGTGTCCGTCCAGGAACAGGGTGGTGGGCCCCCACTCGGCAATCAGCACCGCGTGTTGCGCGGCATGCGCCGACCGCCCGATCACGCCCAAGGCGTTGCCGCCGTATTCGTAGCCATGGCAGTAGGGACAATGCAGCACGCTCTGCCCCCACCGTTCGGCCATCCCGTCGATGGGCGGCAGTTCGTCCGACACGCCGAAGGCCAGCAGCAGCTTGCTGGCTGACCGCTGCACGCCCGACGCCAGGCGCACCGTGAACTGCCCGTCCTGGCCATCGGCGGCGATCGCTTCATCCTGCACGAACGAGACGGTCGGATAGGCCAGCACTTGCGCGCGCGCGCGGTCCAGCATCTCGGCCGGCGTCTGTCCGTCATGGCCGAAGAAGCCATGCGAGGCGGCCGCGAACCGGTTGCGGGGCAGGCCTGTATCGACGATGCAGACCTTGCGGCCCGCGCGTCCAAGTTGAATCGCGGCAGACAGGCCGGCATAGCTGCCGCCCACGATGATGGCGTCATGATGCATGGTGAGGGTCTCCCGGGTTTCCGTGGTGAAGCGCCAGGCGGCGCCCGAAATCGTCGGCCAGCGCCGACAGCGGCACTTGCGCGAAGCGTTCGAGCAGCAGCGCCTCGGCATTCCTGAACGCGTCTTCCAGCGCCGCGTTCACGGCCTGTTCGACCAGACAGCCGGGCGCTTCGGTGCGATGGCCCATGGCGAACGGCTCTGGTGCACCCAAGGCGTCGTACACATCGCGCAAGGTGAGCGCGTTCAGATCGCAGGCCAGTGTCCAGCCCCCGCCGTGTCCCTTTTCCGATCGGACATAGCCCATGTCGCGCAGGCCGGCCATGACCCGGCGCACGACCACGGCGTGCGTGCACATCATCTGCGCCATGGCTTCGGACGTCACGGGCGTGGGGCTTTGGGCCATGTGCAGCAACACGTGCAACACGCCCGACAATCGGCTATCTCGTTTCATGCAACAAATGATATTGCATGAGTTGACGGGGCGTCAAACGCGCTGCGCCTGGCACGCTCCGTCAGCTTTCAGGCGCTGATCATGCGCGTCAGCCATACCGGGTATGGCTGACGACGTATCGACGGGTCCCCCTGTCGCGCCTATGTTTGTCACATGGCGCGGGTGGTCGCGGCCGATGGGGGGTCTCCAGTGAAGACCCTGCCAAGGCCGTGTCCATTACTTCGCCGCGATGACTTCGAGTTCCAGCAGCCAGGCCGGATTCACCAGTCCCGCGATCTGCAGCACCATGCGCGCGGGCCAGGCGCTGTCCTGCCCCGCAAAGAACTCGGCCCATGCAGCGTTGAAACCATCGAAGTCCATGCGGCCGATGTCTGGATCGGCCACCAGGCTGGCACGTACGTGCACCACGTCGCGCATCGACAGGTCCATGCCGGCAAGGATGCCATCCAGGCGCTTGAGCGTGCTCAAGGTCTGGCGGTAGGTATCGCCGTAGGCCGCCCGGCTGTCGGGCGGCGCCGCCGGGTCGATGACGGCGGGCATCTGGCCGCTCAGGTACCAGGTGGTTGCCCCGCTTGGCACACCCACGGCGCGGCTGATGGGCGAGCGGCTGCCGGGTACGGGAACATGGATAAGGGGGCGGGTGGCGGACATCGAAAGTCTCCTGGTACACAGACATTGATCGTTTTACGATTGTACGATTATCATATAAATTAGTCTACGGAGCCTGACGATGCAAGAAGCGTGTGATGTCCTGGATCTGCTGCGTGCCCACCGCAGCGAACGTGCCTTTACCGGTGCGCCGGTGTCCGACGACACGCTGGAACACGTGTTCGATGCCGCGCGCCGTTCGCCCACCTGGAACAACGCGCAGAACGTGTCGTGGGTGGTCGTCCGCCATGCCGAAACGCGGGCCAGGCTCGCCGCGTATTGCGGCAATCAGGCCTGGATCGCCAAGACGCCGGTGTTTGTCGTGCTGCTCATGGACTTCCATAAAACCGCGCTGGCCGCCCGCAAGCAGGGGCGGGATCAGGTGGTACACCACGACGTCAACAGCCTGCTGATCGGGGGCGTGGACACCGGCATCGTCATGGCCACCATGATGACCGCTGCGCGCGCGCTGGGGCTGGACGTCTGTCCAATTGGCGGCGTGCGCCGCCAGATGCAGGACGTGATCGACCTGCTCGAATTGCCGCCCCTGGTGGTCCCGATGGCTGGAATCTGCATGGGCTATGCCGAGACCCGGTCAAGCCTGCCCAAGCCTCGGTTCGACCTGGCGGCCTCCTGGCATGACGAGGTCTACCGCGATCACGCGCTAGCCGACGCCATCGACACGCTGGATGCGCGGATGCACGACTACTCGCGGGCCCTTGGCCGCCCCGATGCGCAGAACTGGTCGGACGCCATCTCGAGCCGGTACGCCGTCCCGACCTACACCACCGTGGCGGCCACGCTGGTCAGGCAAGGCTTCCGTTTTCCCATGCCGACTGCGGAGGACACCGCGCCGAGCCAGTGAATGATGCACCTGCCGCCCGACAAGACCAGGCGTGAGGAGACGCCCCCGCAACGTTTTTCAAAGACTTCGAGGCAATATGGATCGTCGAACAGTATTGAAGGCAATGGGTCTCATGGCGCCAATGCCGTGGGTGGCACCGGCAGTGGCGCAGGACGTCTACCCGTCCCGGCCGATACGGATCGTCGTGCAGTATCCGCCGGGCGGCGTGACCGACGTGGCGGCGCGCCTGGTCGGCGATATCCTGAACCGCAAATACGGCCAGCCCGTCATCATCGAAAACCGTCCGGGGGCCAGCGGCGTCATAGGGCAGCAGTACGTGGCGGGTCTGCCTGCCGACGGCTACACCCTGATCACGGGGGGCCTGGGCGGCAACGTCATCCCGCCGGTCACGGTGCGCAATCTGCCGCTCGACGTTGTGAAGTCCTTCGTGCCGATCGCGCAGGTCGCTGAATTCGTCAACGTGTTGGTGGTGTCCAGCAACTACCCGGCCAGCTCGGTCAAGGAACTGATCGCACGGGCCAAGGCAGCCAAGGCGCCGCTCAGCTATGGCACCAATGGACTGGGATCATCGGCGCACCTGACCAGCGAATTGTTCGGGTCGACCACCGGCGTGGCGCTGATGCATGCGCCCTACAAGGGCAGCAGCGAAGCATTGATCGACACGGCCAATGGCAACCTGGACTTCTGTTTTTCCAACCTGCCGCCGCTGGTGCCGCTGTTGAAGGCTGGCAAGCTCAAGGCGCTGGCGGTGACCAGTCCCTACCGGACCAAACAGCTGCCCGACGTGCCTACGATGGCTGAAGCCGGCGTGGCCGACTTCGCCGTTACCAGCTGGCTGGGCATCTACGGTCCATCCAGAATGCCGGCCGCCCTGGTGGCGCAATTGGGCCGGGACATTGCCGAAGGCCTTGCCCAGCCCGACATGATGGCGCGCATCGAAGCCGCCGGCTTCGAGCCAAGGCCGCAGGACGCGACGGCCTTCCTTGCCACGAACCAAAGCGAACTGGCGCGATGGGACCGGATTGCGCAGCAGTCGCAGGTCGCGTTGGAATTTGGCAAGTAAGGCGCAAGGTCAGTCCTTGCGCCGCGCCGACTCCAGGTAGTCGAGGTCGAACTCCATGCCCCAGCCCGGACCGTCGGGCAGGGTGTAGTAGCCGTCCTCGAAAGGCCGCGCTTTCTGGTTGCCGATCAGTTGATAGAAGAAGGGGTCGCGCCACGGCAGCATGACTTCGGCAAACATGCCGTTGCCGACCCCTGCCGACATCATCAGGCCGATCTGGGGTTCCAGATGCTGCAGCACGCGCACGCCGAACGCCGACGCCATGGCCGCCACCCGGCGCCATTCGGTCGGCCCGCCGCCCCAGCCGGCGTCGAAGTTGCAGATATCGATGGCATTCGCAACCATCAGGTCGCGGCAGCCGAAGCGCGACAGCTCGCTCTGTCCGGCCGCGACCGGCACGCCGCCGATGGCGCGCACCATGGCCATGTCCGACCGGTCATTATCCCAATGGCAGGGTTCTTCGAACCACGCCAGGTCCAGGTCGCGGGTCATCGAAATGAATTGCAGCGCCTGCTGCCGGTTCCACCCCTGATTGGCATCAACGGCCAGGGTGAAGTCGGCGCCGCCGGCCTGGCGTACGGTGCGCGCGCGCTCGGCATCTTCGGCAGGGGTCTTGCCGCCCAGCTTCAACTTCAGACCGTGGATGCCAAAAGCCTTCAGTTCGGCCACTTCGTCGGTCAGGCCTTCCAGGTCGCCCGTCGTGCGGTAGTAGCCGCCCAGGGCCACGACTGGCACGCGCGTTTTGGCGCCGCCCCACAACACATGCAGCGGCACGCCAAGCAGCTTGCCGACGGCGTCATGCAAGGCGGCATCGATGTGCGCCTGCGCGCGCAGCGCCACGCGCCGGTCCCGCAGAAACGGCTCGGTGGCCTTGCGGGTCAGCGCCCACAGGTCTTCGATCGCGGCCACGCGTTGCCCGACCAGCAGCGGTTCGAGTTCGGTGTGGATCAGCTTGATGATGGCAGGCTGCAGTTCCTCGTCATTCCCGACAAAGCATTCGCCGACCACGCCGGCATCGGTATGGATCCGCGTCACGATCGTGCACCGATGCGTCAGCTTCAAGGTCGATCCGGTTGCGGCGCGGTCCAGCTTGACCCGCAACGGAATCGTCTCGATACGGACGATGCGGGCACGGGCAAGCGCGGAAGTGTCGGTGGCAGGTGCAATCATGGACGGTCGCTCTCGGGGCGGGGATGGAGGGAAGAAGACGAAACAGGGGAAGACGGCAGCGGCAGGCGCGCAAAGATCGTGCGCCGCGTGTTGCGGAAATTGGGGCGCACACGGCTGCTCCACGGTGTCGCGGTGACCGCGGTCCAGGCCGCGGTCTGGCGGGCGGACGGATCCACCAGGTCGTAACAGGCGTAGTACCGCGGTGAGCCCTGGGCCGCCACCAGTCGCCGCGACAGGACGTTGCCTTCGACAGCCGCCAGGCCCGGCAGGTGCTCCTGCTCGTACCACGCGTTCATGTCGGCCTCCGCATCGGGTGCAACGTCGGTCTCGACGATGTAATGGAAGGGCGCGGGCTGGCCAGCCGATGCGCCGGGCAGCACGGTTGTTTCGGTCAGTTCGACGGTCTCGGTCGACAGCCCGTCGAACAAGGCGGGATCGATATCGCCCCGATCCAGGATCAGGTACGTGTCGTCGGACTGCGTGGACGCCAGCGCATCCAGAATGGGATTGACGCCCAGCGCGGCCACGAGCCGCTCTGACAATTGGCGCAGCGCATCGGCATCGAGCGCGCGGCCAAGGATTTTGACGAGATGGGTAGAACGGGGCAAGGCAGTCTCCGCAATGAGGCGAGTCGGGCGCAAGGCGGCCGGATGATGCGAATCCTGCGCGCTTTGACCCGGCCGAACAAGCCGACCCCGGGGGTATCTGCTATCAGGTTTCGTTATATCCTTCGTGCCATGGACCTTCAGCAGATCGCCTATTTCGTGCAGGTCGCCGACCTGTGCAGCTTTTCCCGCGCGGCCCATGTGCTGGGGGTGACCCAGCCCGCGCTCAGCCGTCAGGTAAGCCTGCTCGAGGCGGAACTGGGCTGCCGGCTGCTGCATCGGCATGGCCGCGGCGTGGTCACGACCGAAGCCGGGCAGCGCATGCTGGTGCATGGCCAGGCGCTGCTGGCACACGCCGAACAGATCAAGCGCGACGTGCGCGCGGTGATCGACACCGGCGCGGGGCGCGTCAGCATCGGCCTGCCGCCGCGCGTGGCGCACTGCCTGACACCCGTGCTGCTGCGCGCCTTTCGCGATACGCAACCGCAGGTGTCCATCAATGTGGTCGAAGCCCTGAGCGCCCAGTTGCGCGAGGCCCTGCTGGCCGGCCGGCTGGATGTGGCGCTGCTTTATGACCCGCCGGCCACGCCGCAACTGGATGTCGTGCCGCTGTTCCGTGAAGAGATGGTGCTGGTGGGACACCCGCCCGATGGCGCCGGTCTGCCGGCGGCGATCCCGGTGGCCGAGCTGGGCCATTACCCCATGATCCTGCCGAGCCGGCCCAATGCCATCCGTTCGGTCGTCGAAGCCGCCTGCCGCACCCAAGGCGTTGCGCTGGAGATCGTGGCCGAGGTCGACGCCGTGCATACCCAGTTGCGGATGGCGGCCGAAGGGCAAGGCTATACGGTGCTGCCGCAAAGCACGCTGTCAGTGACCGCGCGCGCGGCCGACCTGGCCTGGGCCCCCATCGGCAGCCCGGCCTTGCGCAATCGCCTGGTCCTGGCGACGTCTCGCGGCAAGCCGCCCGGTGCGGCCGCCCTGGCGGTGACAGCCTTGGTTCAGCAAGTCGATTGGACGGCGCTGTTCCAGGGCAGGCCGGCACTGCGCTGAACGCTCTCTAACGCCCTTCAAACGCCCTCCATCGCGCGGCGGCGCTGACGAAGGTTTGCATAAAAAGCAAACCTGGCATCGATAAATTCCAATTGTAGAAAGGCTATTCCGGTAATAAAGTGGCTCGTCGAATTCAGAAGGACCCGTGCCGTGAGCCGCCAATCCGCCATTGAGCTTGCCCTGCATCACCTCGATTCCGGGGACTTTGCCAAGGTATTGGGACGCCGCGTCGCCATGGCGACCGAAAGCGAAGAAGCGGGTCAGGCGCCGGTCCTGCATGCCTACCTGACCGACGACATTGCGCCAGCCCTGACCGCCATGGGCTTTGTCTGCACCACCTACCCCAACCCCACCGGGCGCGATCTGCCCTTCCTGGTGGCGGATCGTATCGAAGACAGCAGCCTGCCCACCGTCCTGCTCTACGGCCATGGCGACGTGGTCCGCGGACAAGCCGCGTCCTGGCGCGATGGCCTGGACCCTGGACCCTGGTTCATGATGCCGGCCGCTGGTTCGGCCGGGGCACGGCGGACAACAAGGGGCAGCACTCCATCGTGTTCGCCGGTCTGCAAGCCGCCATCGATGCCCGCCAGGGCACGCTGGGCTATAACGTGCGGATACTGTTCGAAATGGGCGAAGAAGCCGGGTCGCCGGGCCTGATGCAGTTCTGCCGCGCGCAGCGCTCGCGCCTGTCGGCCGACCTGCTGATCGCCAGCGACGGGCCCCGTCTGGGGGCCGAACGGCCGACCCTTTTCATGGGATCGCGCGGCGCCGTCAACTTCGAATTGCGCGTGGTCTCGCGCGACCGGGCCTACCACTCGGGCAACTGGGGTGGGCTGCTCGAAAATCCCGCCGTCGTACTGGCGCATGCGCTGGCCAGTCTGGTCGATGCGCGCGGCCGTATCGTCATCGACGCGCTGCGGCCGCCCGCCATGCCCGACACGGTGGACCGCGCGGTCCGCGACCTGCAGGTCGGAACGGGCGAGGATGATCCGGTGATCGATCCTGCCTGGGGCGAGCCCGGCCTGAATGCGGCCCAACAAGTGTTCGGCTGGAACACGCTGGAAATCCTGACCCTGGATGCCGGCCAGCCCGCGAAGCCCGTCAACGCGATTCCAGCCAAGGCCAGCGCGTGGTGTCAGTTGCGCTTCGTGGTCGGCACCGACTGGCAGCACCTGGAAGAACACGTGCGCGCGCATCTGGACGCGGCCGGGTTCCCGATGGTGCAGATCACGATAGGCGCTCGCGCCGGGGCGACGCGGCTCGATCCGCAAGACCCGTGGGTGCAGTGGGCCGCGCAGTCGGTCACGGCCACGACCGGCCAGGCCCCCGTGCTGCTGCCCAATCTGGGCGGCTCCTTGCCCAACGATGTGTTCGCCGACGAACTGGGTCTGCCGACCCTGTGGGTGCCGCATTCCTATCCCGCCTGCGCGCAACATGCGCCCAATGAACACCTGCTTGAAAGCGTGACCCGCGAGGGACTGGCGGTCATGGCTGGCCTGTTCTGGGACCTGGGTGACGCGGGCCCGGGGCTGCGTGACGGCGCCACCCGCCGCCGCGCGGCCTGACGCCAGGCGCGACCGTATCTCACGGCGTACCTGGCTGACCCGCTCATCAACGCACTGATTACCTCCGGCATCGTCTGCCTGCCCGATTCGCCTCTTCTGCATCCTGGATCCGCCATGCATCGCATCGTCTGTACCCTTGCCGCCGCGCTGTCCCTTCTGGTCACCGCCCAGGCCCACGCCACCTATCCCGACCATCCCATCAAGATCGTCGTCCCGTTTCCGCCGGGCGGCGGCACCGATGCGGTGGCCCGCGTGCTGGCGCAGAAGCTGGGTGACAAACTGGGTCAGACGGTCATCGTCGAAAACCGCCCCGGCGCCGCGACCGTGATCGGCGCACAGGCCGTGGCCCGCGCCGCGCCCGATGGCTACACGCTGATGATTTCCGGCTCCAGCACATATTCGGTGTTGCCTGCCCTGAAAAAGACCTGCCTTACAAGCCGCTCGCCAGCTTCGAGCAGATCGGCATCGTTGCGCTGGCTCCGTCGGTGCTGGTTGGCAAGCCCGACCTGGCCGCCACGTCATTGGCGGATCTGGTTGCGTTGGCCAAGGCGCGGAGCAGCAAGGGCGGCGTGACCTACGGCACCTTCGGCGCCGGATCGGCCCCGCACCTGGCCGGTGAAATGTTCGCGCAGACCATCGGCGCGACCATGCTGGCCGTGCCCTACAAGGGTAGCGCGCAGCTCACCACCGCCCTGATCGGCGGCGAACTGGACTGGGCCGTCGACACCGTGGCGTCGGCCGCGCCGCACGTCAACGCCGGCCGCATGAAAGCGTTTGCCGTGTCGGGTGACCACCGCATGCCGCAGTTGCCGAATGTCCCGACGCTAAAGGAAGCCGGCCTGCCCGCCAGCGCCGGCCTGGTCGGCTGGTACGGGTTCGTGGCCCCGGCATCGACCCCCGCGCCCATCATCGACACGATCCGCAAGGCAACCGAAGACGTCATGCAGGATGCCGAGGTCCGCAAGGTTTTTACGACCAATGGCTTCGAGCCGGTCATGCTTGGCCGCGACGCCTTCCGCGACAAGGTCAATGCCGAGATCGCCCAGTTCACGGGCGTGGCGCAGCGCGGCGCAATTTCGATGGACTGACGGGATGAAGGCAGCCTTGCGCGGGCGACAGGTGTACCCTGTCACGACGCATGGCTAGCCGTGCGTTCATCATCGTCATGCACCATTGTCTTTACCGGTCACTGTCATGGATTCTCGTCCCCTGCAGGAAACCGGCGTGCGGTACTTCCTGGAAGTCGTGCGCTGCGGCTCCATCACTGCGGCATCGGAACGCTTGAATGTCGGCGCATCGGCCATCAGCCGGCAGATCGCCACGCTGGAAGAACACCTGGGCGCGGCGCTGTTCGAGCGTCATGCGCGCGGCATGGTGCCCAGTTCGGCAGGCGAAGTGCTTGCCGCCTATGCCTACAAGGCGGCGCAGGATGCCGACCGGGTGGCCAAGGAAATCCAGGCGCTTAGTGGGCTGAAGACCGGACTGATCCGCCTTTGCAGTACCGAAGGCTTGGCCATGGAATTCGTTCCCCGGGCCATGCTCGACTTTCAGAAGCGCTATCCGGGCGTGCAGTTCGAGCTGGACGTTGGCGAGACCTTTGACGTGTCGCGTCGCTTGCGGGAAGGCGACGCCGATGTGGGGCTGACCTTCAGCCGGGTTGCCGAAAAAGACATCAAGGTCGAATACAGCCAGCGCTCGCCCATCATGGCCGTCATGCGGCCCACCCATCCGCTGTCCGGCGCCGACCGCGTCACCCTGCAACAGTTGGCGGCGTATCCCCTGGCCTTGCCGCCGGTCAGCACCACGATACGGCAGTTGTTCGACATTGCGTGCAGCGCGCGGGCCATTGCCATCGTGCCGGCCCTGTGCAGCAACAGTGCGTCGGCGGTGTATGACTTCGTGGCCAACAGCGACGCCATTACGCTGTCGGGGCGGGTCGCGGTCAGCCACCGCATGGCCGCCGGCACGCTGGCCGCGGTGCCGGTTCGGGAACGCGGCATGGCGCAGCGGGACATCGAAATCCAGACCCTGGCCGGCCGCAGCCTGCCTGGCCTGGTGCAGGAGTTCGTCAGCTTCCTGGCTACCCGGCTCGCCCCCTTGAGCTGACCTCCGCGGGTTATCCCCAGCATCCCGAATGGGCCAAGTCGCGCGTGGGTCCCAGATCTTCGTAAAATGCCACCGAATCATTTGGAGCACACCATGGGACTGTTCAAGGACCCCCGGCGATCGCCGGACGACACCCGCGCAAGTTACGCGCGCCGCCGCGCGCCCTACCTCATCCTCATCGCGGTGGGATGCACGGTCTATGCGCTGATGAAGCAGCAGCCGGGCGGCAGCAACACCATCTGGATCGGTGTGTTCGTGATGTGGGTCGCCGCGGCCTTGTCCGCCTACGCAGCCGACTGGAGCGACCTGCGCAAGTAACGCATCAGGGCGCGCGCGTCACAGCTCGAGCCGGTAGCCCACGCCATAGATCGACCGGATGACGTCCTGGTCCGGCCGCCACACCTCGAGCTTGCGCCGCAGGTTCTTGATGTGGCTGTCGACGGTGCGGTCGGTCACGACGCGGTGGTCGTCATAGAGCTGGTCCAGCAGGCGGTCGCGCGAAAAGATCTTGCCCGGGCTGGAGGCCAGCGCGCGCAGCAGCCGGAATTCGACGGGCGTCACGTCGATGTCGTGGCCATCCAGGGTGACCGAATAACCTGCTTCATCGATATGCAGACCAGTGGTTTCCTGCGCCGCATGGGCCGCCGAGCCCCGCGCGCGCCGCAGGATGGCCTTGACCCGCGCCACCACTTCACGCGGGCTGAACGGCTTGCAGATGTAGTCATCCGCGCCCAGTTCCAGCCCCAGCAGACGATCGATCTCTTCGATCCGCGCCGTCAGCATGATCACCGGGACGTCGGAAAACACGCGCAGCTCGCGGCAGATTTCCAGGCCGTCCTTGCCGGGCAGCATCAGGTCCAGCAGCACCATGTCGGGGGCATGACGCTTGATCGCGGGCAGGGCCTCCAGGCCGTCCGCCACCCAGTGCGTGTCATAGCCGGCGGCCTTCAGGTAATCGCCCAGCAAGGCGCCGAGCTTGGGTTCATCTTCAACAATGACGATGCTAGCCATGGGTCAATCCACTGTAAGGGAAGCAGGAAAGGTCAGGCGCAACTGCAGGCCGCCCAGCTCGGACGGCAGGGCCTCGATGCGGCCATCATGCGCTTCGACGATGCGCTGACAGATCGCCAGGCCCAGGCCCGACCCGCCATGCTGCCGGTTGCGTGACGACTCCACGCGAAAGAAACGTTGGAACAGGCGGGGCAGCATCTCGGCTGGAACGCCCGGCGCGGTGTCCTGCAAGACAAGGACCACATCCGGACCGGCCGCGTGCGCCGTGATCTGCAGCATGCCGTTCGGGTCGGTGTACCGCACCGAATTTTCGATCAGGTTGGTGAACAGCTGCGTCAGCCGCTGCGCATCGCCCTGGATGGGCGGAAGGTCGGCAGGCAGCTCGATCTGCATGCCCAGCGATTTGCGCGCCATCCGGTCCTGGAACATGCTGGCGGTCTGCCGGAGCAGGGCGCCGACATCGACACGTGTCATCCGGTAGGTCAGCGCGCCCACGTCGGCCAGCGACAGTTCGTGCAGGTCATCGATGAGCTTGCTCAATAAGGTGACCTCCGCCTGCAAGGACCCGATGGTCTGCGGCGACATGGCGCGCACGCCATCTTCGACGGCTTCGAGCTCGCCCCGCAGCACGGCCAGCGGCGTGCGCAGTTCATGCGAGATGTCGGCCACCATATTCCGCCGCAATTCCTCGTTGCGCTCCAGCGCGCTCGCCAGGTGGTTGAAGTCCTGGGCGAGCTGCCCGAGTTCGTCCGACGACCGCGTATCGACCCGCGTGCCGTAATCGCCCGCGGCCAGCCGGTGGGTCGCGCCCGCCATGCGCCGGACCGGCGCCAGGAACCCTCGCGCCAGCAGGATGCTGACCAGCGCGGCCACCAGCAATGAGATTCCGCCGATGATCCAGGTGGCCAGCAGTTGCTGCTCCTGGAAGCGGTCGTCGGCATCGCTGTTGTTGCGGGCCCGGATCGGCGGCGCCGCCAGCCAGCCCACGGCCTGCCGGTCGACCACGATCGGAAATTGCGAAGCAATGGGTTGCCCTGGCTGCTGGCCCACCACCACCTTGTGGTCGGCATCGAGCAGCGTGAAGCGCGGCGGCGGCGGCGGCGGGGGACTGTAATCGTCCTGTGGCGCCGACTCGGCCCGTTCCACATTGCGGCCGGGCGCGCTCAGCACCCGCCGCCAGCGCGGTGGGTTGTTGCGCAGGAACTCCCAGTCGCCATGCTCGCGATACGCATCAGCCAGAACCAGGCTAAGGCTGGTGGCCCGCTCGGCCTCCCGCTCGCGCAAGTACTCGACAAAGCCGCGTTCAAAGCTCCAGCGCAGGGCGCCCGCCATCGCGAACGCAATCAGGATGCAGGTCGCCAGAATGACGACGAACAACTTCGAGGTAATACCGAATTTCATGGAGGACATCGCAGGCGCCGGCAACGGGTTCGATTCCCGAGGCGACGAAGTGTCGCGTATCCATGACGTTATACAAGGCGCCGGGGCGCCTTGTCGGAGACTTCACACAAATTTCATATTGGTGGTCACGGCACCACGCCCGGCGGCAGCGCCATGCAATGCGCCGCCACATCCCGCGGCCGGGTCCACCAGACCGCATCGCTGCCCACGTGATCGACGCAGTGCTTGAGGGCCCGGCGCAGCATGCGCAAGCGGAAGGGCTGGCCGAACACGTACGGGTGCACCGACACGTTCATGACCAGCGGGTGCTTGACCGACTGTTCCAGCATTTCGTCGAATTGCTCGATGATCATCTGGCAGAAATCGCCGGCGTCCTGCTTGCGATGGATCACTACCTGCGAGTCGTTCAGCTCGATCGGGTAAGGCACCGACAGCAGCGGGCCATGCTTGGTGCGCAGCCACACCGGCTGATCATCCATCGGCCAGTCCATGACGTATTCGTAGCCGATCTCTTTCAACAGATCCAGCGTGTTCGACGTTTCGTACGCGCCCGATCCCATCCAGCCCTTGGGCGCCGCGCCCTCGTGCTGGGTGATGGTCTCGGTGATCTCGCGCAGGATCCGTTCTTCGTCCGGTTCCCACAAGCCGCGCAGGTTCTCGGCATTGCTGCGGCCATGGGCGACCACCTCATCGCCCCGTGCCCGCAGCGCATCCATGATCTGCGGCGCGTAGTCATAGACCAGGCTATTGCAGTTGTGCGCCGCCGGCAGGTCCAGTTCATCCAGCAGGTCCAGCAGGCGCCAGATGCCGATCCGGTTGCCGTAATCGCGCCACGAATAATTGCGGTGCGTCTGCGGCTCGCCGGTCTTGGCGGGATCGTGGCCCATGCCGGCGCCGAACGCGAACCACTCGATGTTCGTGGTCAGGCAGAACGCCAGCCGCTTGCCTTCCGGCCAGGCGTAGTCCTTGCGCTCCGGCAGGGGAACGTAGTCGTAACGAGAATGCTGCGGCAGCAGCGGCTTGCGTGTCATCCGTTTTCCTTTTGGGTTGCTGCGTGTCGCTTACTGCACGCGGGCGCCCGTCGCCTTCACGATGGGGCCGTACTTCACGACTTCACGATTGAGCAGCGTGCCGAATTCGCTTGGCGACATGGTCACCGCGTCGGCCCCCAGACTCTCGTAAAGCGTCTTGATCTCGGGCGTGGCCACGACCTTGGCCAATGCGCCATTGAGCTTCTGCACCACGTCGGCCGGCATGTTGGCCGGTCCCATGATCCCGTTGTAGAGCACCACTTCGAAGTTCGGCACGCCGGCTTCGATCATGGTCGGCACATCGGGCGCGGTGTCCACGCGCTTGGGCGTCGTCACGGCCAGTGCGCGCAGGCGATTGCCCTTCATGGCGGCAATGGCGGGCGGCATGCTGCTGAACACAAAGGCGACTTCGCCCCCCAGGATGGCCTGCGTCGCCGGGGCGCTGCCCTTGTAGGGCACGTGCACCGCGTCGACCTTGGCGGCGTTGTTGAACATCTCGCTTGTCAGATGGACGATCGTGCCGTTGCCCGACGACCCATACGAATATCCGCCCGGCTTGGCCTTCAGCATGCTGATGAGTTCGTTGACAGTTTTCGCGGGGGAGCTGGGGTTGACCACCAGCATCAGGGGCGTCGAGGCGACCATTGCCACCGGCGTGAAGCTCTTGACCGTGTCATACGACAGCTTGGGATACAGCGTGGCGTTGATGGCGTGCGTGGTGACGTCCTGCAGCATCAAGGTATAGCCGTCGGGTTCGGCACGCGCGATCAGGTCGGACGCGATGGTCGTGCCGGCGCCCGGACGATTCTCGACATAGACCTGCTGGCCGATTTCGCTCGACAACTTGACGGCGATGGACCGCGCGATCACGTCCGAGATGCCGCCGGCGGTGAAGCCGACGACCAGGCGGATCGGTTTGGTGGGGTAAGCCGTCTGGGCCCAGGCGGACGAGGCGGCGATCAGGGCGACCGCGCAGGCGGCAGCGGTTGTTGCCAGGGTGGCAGTGAAGCGGCGGGCAGACATGGAACCTCCGGAGACGGATGTGGATTACGAGTCAACGTGACAGTGAAAGCAGCGAAAGCCAAAGCGATTCGATGTCCTTGCGCGCAAGCGCCCGGACAATGAAGACGAGCGTCGACTGGTCAGGGGCAGACGCGCCCTTGGCCAGCGCCACGTGTTTGTCGAACACATGGCAGACACCCTGGACCAGGACGGGGCGGCTTCGCCCTCGAAATGCAGGATGCCTTTGACGCGCAGCAGGTCCGCTCCCCGAAGGCGCACCAGGATGTCGAGGAAATCCTGGAACAGCTCGCGGGGCAGGGGTTCGTTGAATGTCAGAGTGAAGCTCGTCACGTCCCTGGGGTGGGGCGTGAGTAAAGACCCGAGATACCCTCCTTGTTCTGTCTCCGTGGGTTCTTGCCAGGCGAAAGGCGATACCCCTGCAAGCAGGGCGATATCGATGTCACCGTGCGACGCGATCTCGCGCCTGGCAAATCCGTTGATGGTGTTTATCCAGTCCAGGCTTTCGTCGACCTGGTCCTGCGTTGCCAGGTCCGTTTTCGTCACGATCACCAGGTCGGCGGCAGCCACCTGGCGCGAGGCGATCACGGGCGCCGCACGGCGCCCCTCGGCATTGTTTGCATCGACCAGCGCCACCACGTGGGCCAGCCGATAATCCCGCGCAAGCGGCGCGTCGCTATACAAGGTCTGTGCGACTGGGCCGGGGTCGGCCAGTCCGCTGGTTTCGACGATCACCCGGTCGAAGCCGGGCAACTCGCCCCGTCGGCGGCGCAGCGTGATGTCGACCAGCAGTTCCTGCAGATCGCCGCGCAGCTGGCAGCACAGGCAGCCGTTATCGAGCAGCACCGTGCGGTCATCCGACTTTTCCAGCAAATGGTGATCGATGCCGATCTCGCCGATTTCGTTCACGATCATCAACGAGTCCGACAACTCGGGCGTCGCCAGCACTTTCTTCAGCAGCGTGGTCTTGCCGCTGCCGAGAAATCCCGACACGACGATCACCGGTACGCGTGCGTCCTTGGGCGTGGGCGACGTCATGGCATCACACCGTCATTTCGATCACGTACAGGCCGCCCGTGTGCCGGTCGACCGTGAACACAATGCCGCGGTCATCCACGAACAGATCGTTCAGCTGGATTGCGCCCACGGGCGAATGGGCCGGTGCGGGCGGGACGAAGTACGCGACTTCGCGCGGCTGGTACGGGTCGCTGATGTCATAGGCCCGCACGCCGCCATTGAAGAACGTGCCAATGATCAGTTCTTCGGACTTGAATGCGCCGGCGACGGGGATTCTCGTGGATGTTGTGGGCGCCGAACCGGCCGCCGCGCCGTTTGAAAACGTCGACCGGCGGTGCGGGCAAGGTCGAGATGCTGACCAGGTTGGTTTCGTCGCTGCCATCGAGCAGCCACACCAGCTTGGGCCAGTCGCCGCCATTGTCCTGCACGCACTCGTCGGTCAGCACCATCAGGTTGCGGCCGAACAGCGGCATCAGCGTATGCGTGAAGCCCTTGAACGGAGGCGAGTTGCGAAAGCTCGAAATCGGCGTCGGGTTGCGCTTGTCCGAGATGTCCATCACGAACGCGCCGCCATCGATGTAGCCCAGGTAACAACGATCCGGACGATCGGGATACACGTTCGTGTTGTGCGCGCGAAATCCCGAGTCCAGTTCGGGCGCCAGGCGTTTCGGCGGCGGAGCATCGTCGCCTTCCATCGTGCCGGGCAGCCACCAGCGGCCGATGGCCTCGGGCTTGGTCGGGTTGCGAACGTCAACGATCCGGTAGATCTGGTCGTCTTTTGGATTGCGTGGCGTCAGCGATGGATCGCTGCAGGTCATGTGCACGGTTTCGCCGTCCACGAACCACAGGGCATGCGCGCCGCGCGACGTGGGACCGGACGCGTCGAAATGCCCGATCGACCGGGGATTTTCCGGCACGCTGATGTCGAACATCTCGAAGCCGGCAGGGGCCAGGCCCGGCTTGCTCACCTGATACGCCACCGCCATCAGGTTGCCCGAAATCTCCAGGGAATTGGAACGCATCGATGCATGGGGCAGGTCGGTTTGCGCGATCACCTTGGGCGCGCGCGGTTCGGTCACATCCACCGCGGTGAAGTTCTTGGGCGCGCTTTCATGCGCCATCCACAACACGCGGCGGCCGCCGGGCAGGACCTGCATCGCCACGCCTTCGCCCACGCCACCGTATCCGCCCAGATCGTTCTGGGCCAGCAGGCGCATGTTCAGGAATTGCGCCCCGCCCGATGTCTTGCTATTCATGCCTGCTCCTGCGAATCGAACCAGTCCAGGATCTGCGCTCCGGTCATGAAGGCCACATCGGAATGACCCTGTATGTAATCGAGCGCCTGTTCGAAATACTTGATCCGATGCGGCACGCCGCTCAGGAACGGATGGACGGCAATGCCCATTACCCGCACGTGGTCCCCGCCTTCCATGTACAGGCGGTCGAAGGAATCCTTGATGCGTTCGAGCAGCACGTCGGAGCGGTGATGCTGGACCGCCATCATTGGAATGTCGTTGAGTTCCACTGAATACGGCATGGCGACCATCTCGCCCGCCCCGGCCGTCAGGCGGCAGGGCTGGTCATCCAGGCACCAGTCGCCGATGTAGCGGATGCCGGCGGCGTGCAGCAGGTCCACCGAGTCATAGGTCTGTGTCAGGCCGGGTCCCAGCCAGCCCACTGGTTTCTTGCCGGTAAAGCCTTCGATCGTTTCCACGGTCTGCCGGATCATGGCGGCCTGATCCTCGACCTGGTGGGTCGGCATCTGCGTAAAGGCGTGGCCCATGAATTCCCAGCCGGCGTCATGCGCTTCCTGCGCGACGCGCGGGTAGCGGTTGCAGACATTCCCGTTGATCGACAACGTCGGAACGATCCCGCGCTGATCCAGCGCCGCTTTCAGCCGCCAGAAGCCAACCCGCATGCCGTACTCATGCCAGGCCCAGTTCGGAATGTCGGGCAAAGTAGTGACGCCGGTAGGCGGCGGCAGCACCTGACGCGGCATGGCGCGCTCGATCTGCCAGTCCTCCACGTTGACGATGGGCCACACGATGACGCGCGCCCCTTGGGGTGGCGTCAGACGGGGGCGGTCGATGATGGGCGAATAAGGCAGACGGTCGCGTGGCTGCATCGAATGTCCAGTATGTGGATAATATGGCTGACGGATTCTGTGAATCCATACTCCGCGCGCGCAACAGGTGTGTCAACGCTGCCTGTCAAAATGTCCACTATATGGAACCATCGCCTTTGAGCACCATCCCTCCCTTCGCAGCAAAGTCCGCCACGCGTGCCGCCTCCGACGGCACCCAGGGCATACGCCGGGTCGTTCGTGTACTGAAGGTGTTGGCTGTGCATCGGGATGTGGGCCTGCGTTTCGTTGAAGTCGCGGACCTCTGCGAGCTGGAACGGCCGACAGCTCACCGTATGCTCAAGACCTTGGTCGAAGAAGGCCTGCTGGTGCGTGATCCCCGCAGCAAACGCTACCGGCTGGGGGCGCTGACCTTCGAACTGGGCCTGGCCGCCGCGCACCACTTCAATCTTGTCGACTTGTGCGCGCCGTCCTTGCAACGCCTGGCGCGCGCCACGGGAGACACGTCATTCCTTTTCATCCGGCGCGGCAACGACGCCATTTGCGTGAGCAGTGTGCCCGGGCATTACCCGATCCAGACGCCCGTGGTTCCGGTGGGTAGCCGTCAACCGCTAGGCGTGAATGCAGGCGGCCTGGCGTTGCTGTTGAGCATGACCCCGGCCGAAGTGGACGAAATCATTGCGGCGGTACGGCCGCGGCTTGGCGCCTACGGTGACTTCGATGCCGATGACCTGCGCCAGTCCGTTGCAGCGGGGCGCGCGCAGCGCTATGCGTTGATTGGCGAAAAGGCGGTCCCTGGCGTCACGGCGATCGGACTGCCGATCGTGAACCAGTTGGGGGTGCCGGTGGCGGCCTTGACTGTCGCGGCGATTTCCAGCCGCATGACCCCGGCGCGGCAACAGGACATCGTCCCGCTGCTGCAACAGGAAGTGGATGAAGTGCGGCGGTTGCTGTATCGCTAGCGGCGTGGTGGGGGCCAGCCGCGGTTCCGGACCTTACCTGGGCAAGCCCTTCCTGGGCTTGGCTGGCGCTGCGTCGGCAGCCGTGCCACGGCGGGTGGGCGCGGGCGTGCGCGGTGGCGCGCCGCGAGGGGAGGCTGATGCAGCCGGCCGCACGTTGCGTTGATTCAGTGGGGGGAGGGGGTAGCCGTCGCAGCGGTCGCTGGGTGGCTGGCGGTTTTCTCGGTCATGGCTGTCTCCGTGGGCGACGGTGCCATTGGCGAGACTCGCAAGGGACGTCGCTAGTCGTTGTCATCTGCCGACCATGCCGGCAGGCCGTGCAATCACATAAGACTTTAAACCCGATGTGCGAAGGCCAGTCGTTGCGGGGTGCAACGACTGGCCAACGGGCTTTCTCTATTGCGCCGTGTTCCGGCGTCTCTCTATTGAAGTCCCGGTCAGGAAAAGGCCCGATCAGAAAAGCGATCTGACCTGATCTTCCTTGGTATTACGGACGGACCACGGTCGTGCCGCCGGCAACCACGTCGTCGCGGTAGGCAAGCGGACGACGCTTGAAGCCCGCGGCGCCCGCACCACCGGCGATCAGCATGCCGATGATCAGGGTAGCCAGGGTCCACCATGCGCCTTGCGACACGGCACGCGCGGTTGCATCGGCGGCTTCACGCGCCTTTTGCTCGGCCTGCTTCTTCGCTTCTTCGATCTTGGCCATGGTCTGGTTATACGTCTGCTCGTAGTTGTCGGCAATACGCTGCGATTCTTCACGCGACTTGCCGGTGCGAGCCTGGATGATGTTGACCAGCGCTTCCTTGTCGGCGGCGTTCAGAGCCGGTGCGGCCTGGCTCTTCACCCGGTTCCACCAGGCGGCCAGATCATTGTCCGCCGATTGCGGCTGCGTCGCGGCGTTTTGCGCCGTGTTCTGACCATCTTGGGCGGCCTGTTGTGCCTGATTCTGCAGGCGCTCCGGATTCAACTCTGGCTTGCCAGTCTGACGCAGCAGCGTGTCGAGTTGCGACTGGATGCTGCCCATGTCGATGTCGACACCGTTCTTGCGCAGCTGGTCCTTGACCGTGTCGGCTACGGCAGGCGCAGCGCGCGCGGCACCTTCGCCAGCGATCGACAGACCCTTGCCGAGAATGCTGCCCGCCGCACCGAAGATGCCCCCAGCGATGGAGGTCAGCAGCCAGATGGTCAGCATCGTCGTGATGGCCCACGACAGCACGCCGTGCAGGCTACCTTGCGAGCGCGCCGAGCGGCCTGCGAAGTACGCACCGATGGCAATCGAGATCACCGTGGTCAGCAACAACCAGATGCCGGTGCCCATGCCCATGCCTTGCACGGGATTGCCTTCTTCCAGCGGTTCGATGGCGCCTGCACCGATCGCTGTGCCAAGCACGCTCAGGATCAGGTAGGAGACGAGCGACAGGCTGACGCCTGCGAAGATGGCGCCCCAGGAAATTCTGGGGCCGCGGTCGTTGTTGACGATGGTTGTCATGATCAAGTCCATATTGTTGTTTGTGACCGGAGCCGTCCGGGCGGCGACTCCTGCAGCCCACTGAGCAACGACCGTGCCACTCGCCATGCCGCACTGCAGCGATGTCTTGTATGGATGAGCTGGGATGAGGACTCGGCCCAGGTAACGGTGGCAAATCCAAGGGAACTTTTTGGTTGCACGGCAGGTACCGGCACCAATGGCTGGGGTGCGACGTCGGGAAGGAATTACAAAGCGGCGTAAATAAAGGCGGTAAAAAGATTTAGCGAGATTTGGCGTAGCGATGTAGCCCCAGGACTGAGGCCACGGGGCGAAGGGTTGACAGCACCGGGCTGCCTACGGAGGTATGAGCTGCGCGCGCGTGCCCAGCGCGCCTGTAGTTTCAGGTTCGCCTATGGCTACCGGTCCGCCTGCGGACGCCGGTACGCCCACGTTCTTGGTACGCCTACGGTTTCCGGTACGCCTGTACGGCGGGCGTGCGCCGCGCGGCTAAACGCGCCTTTGCTGTACGCCTATATATAGGCAGCTATTCTTGACGATCTACGTCACCCTGTCGTGCAGGCTCCTCAAATCTAATCTGCATGAACGAGTGGAGGCGATGCGCCTCAGGTCAGCCGTCTGCGATATGGCGCTAAAGAAAAATCTTGCCGTCCGCTTGCAAACCGAAATTAATGCGTGCTATATTCATTGGCTCGACGGAACAAACGCAAAACGCAACGCGATCTGCCTAGGCAGCAGCGGTGCAGCGGGTTCTGAAGAGCAGTGGTGCGATATGAAGAGTGCAGTATGAAGAAGTCAGCAGCTGGATGTTTCAGCGGTTTGACAAGCGTAAAAAACTCCTTCATAATCTCGCTTCTGTGCTGATGAAGTTGTCGGCAAGAAAGCAGTGGTAGTAAACAACCAGGCGCAGCGAAACACGCAGCGCACGCGACGAAAGCAGTAAAGCAAGGCGACTTGCACGACGCGAAAAGATGGTTTAGAATAGCGGGCTTGCTGCAGCAAACGGCGAAACGAAAGTTAAGTCAGCGACGCAGCAAAGTTAGCGGTTCAGCAGTGCAGAATTTAGCAGTACCGTAATTGGCAGTACCCGTTCTTTAAAAATTAAACAGCCGATAAGTGTGGGCACTTGAAGCCAGTGCGCGTGTCACGCGGCGCGATCTTCGGATTGCGCAAGCGACTAGCCCAATGAAATCAAGTGCTCATAGAAGTAAATTTGTAGGAAGGATCATATCCAACCTTCAAGTTCTTTGAGAGTACGCAGCGAACGTGCCGCGACGTAGGGTCTTCGGATTCGAAGTCGTAGTACACAAATAGTTAGAGATTAAACTGAAGAGTTTGATCCTGGCTCAGATTGAACGCTAGCGGCATGCCTTACACATGCAAGTCGAACGGCAGCACGGGGCAACCTGGTGGCGAGTGGCGAACGGGTGAGTAATGTATCGGAACGTGCCCAGTAGCGGGGGATAACTACGCGAAAGCGTAGCTAATACCGCATACGCCCTACGGGGGAAAGGGGGGATCGCAAGACCTCTCACTATTGGAGCGGCCGATATCGGATTAGCTAGTTGGTGAGGTAAAGGCTCACCAAGGCTTCGATCCGTAGCTGGTTTGAGAGGACGACCAGCCACACTGGGACTGAGACACGGCCCAGACTCCTACGGGAGGCAGCAGTGGGGAATTTTGGACAATGGGGGCAACCCTGATCCAGCAATGCCGCGTGTGCGAAGAAGGCCTTCGGGTTGTAAAGCACTTTTGGCGGGAACGAAACGGTGCCAGATAATACCTGGCGCTACTGACGGTACCCGCAGAATAAGCACCGGCTAACTACGTGCCAGCAGCCGCGGTAATACGTAGGGTGCAAGCGTTAATCGGAATTACTGGGCGTAAAGCGTGCGCAGGCGGTTCGGAAAGAAAGATGTGAAATCCCAGGGCTCAACCTTGGAACTGCATTTTTAACTCCCGAACTAGAGTATGTCAGAGGGGGTGGAATTCCACGTGTAGCAGTGAAATGCGTAGATATGTGGAGGAACACCGATGGCGAAGGCAGCCCCCTGGGATAATACTGACGCTCATGCACGAAAGCGTGGGGAGCAAACAGGATTAGATACCCTGGTAGTCCACGCCCTAAACGATGTCAACTAGCTGTCGGGGTCTTCGGACTTTGGTAGCGCAGCTAACGCGTGAAGTTGACCGCCTGGGGAGTACGGTCGCAAGATTAAAACTCAAAGGAATTGACGGGGACCCGCACAAGCGGTGGATGATGTGGATTAATTCGATGCAACGCGAAAAACCTTACCTACCCTTGACATGTCTGGAATCCCGAAGAGATTTGGGAGTGCTCGAAAGAGAACCGGAACACAGGTGCTGCATGGCCGTCGTCAGCTCGTGTCGTGAGATGTTGGGTTAAGTCCCGCAACGAGCGCAACCCTTGTCATTAGTTGCTACGAAAGGGCACTCTAATGAGACTGCCGGTGACAAACCGGAGGAAGGTGGGGATGACGTCAGGTCCTCATGGCCCTTATGGGTAGGGCTTCACACGTCATACAATGGTCGGGACAGAGGGCAGCCAACCCGCGAGGGGGAGCCAATCCCAGAAACCCGATCGTAGTCCGGATTGCAGTCTGCAACTCGACTGCATGAAGTCGGAATCGCTAGTAATCGCGGATCAGCATGCCGCGGTGAATACGTTCCCGGGTCTTGTACACACCGCCCGTCACACCATGGGAGTGGGTTCTACCAGAAGTAGTTAGCCTAACCGCAAGGAGGGCGATTACCACGGTAGGGTTCATGACTGGGGTGAAGTCGTAACAAGGTAGCCGTATCGGAAGGTGCGGCTGGATCACCTCCTTTCAGAGCGAATAGCGCTCTGGTCTTCAAAGTGTCCACGCTTATCGGTTGTTGCAGTGTTGGGTCTGTAGCTCAGCTGGTTAGAGCACCGTCTTGATAAGGCGGGGGTCGTTGGTTCGAGTCCAACCAGACCCACCAGATCTTTTAGAGAAATCTAAGACACTGTAGGCATACAAAACAGTTTTACGGTTAGCGCAAGTCCCTGGGGGCGTAGCTCAGCTGGGAGAGCACCTGCTTTGCAAGCAGGGGGTCCACGGTTCGATCCCGTGCGTCTCCACCAAGGTTTCTTGGAACATCGATCACCGGATGTCAAACGGGTGGCTTATCTCAAAACTCAATTTTAAGTGTCGCGAGTCGATGCTTAAAGCTGAGCTTTGGCTCAGTAGTTTGATGTACCGAATTTGGCTGTTTTGTTCTTTAACAATTTGGAAGAAGCACAACAATAAAGTGTGCTCAGCACGCAGGTTAAGAGCCTGTGGAGTTTTGCTGAGCAAACGGGTTGTGATTGCATTATTAAGTTTTAAAGAGTTCTTATGCTTTAAAACGCACAAACGCTAGAATTACTAGAGACTATAGCCGCTACGGTTATAGGATCAAGCGACTAAGTGCATGTGGTGGATGCCTTGGCGATTACAGGCGATGAAGGACGTAGTAGCCTGCGATAAGCTACGGGGAGCTGGCAAACAAGCTTTGATCCGTAGATTTCCGAATGGGGAAACCCACAGCTTCGGCTGTATCGCACACTGAATACATAGGTGTGCGAGGCGAACCGGGTGAACTGAAACATCTCAGTAGCTCGAGGAAAAGAAATCAACCGAGATTCCGAAAGTAGCGGCGAGCGAAATTGGATCAGCCTTTGCGATTTAGCTTCAGTGATAGGGGAACAGTCTGGAAAGTCTGGCCATAGCAGGTGATAGTCCTGTACCCGAAATTTCTGATGTGGAACTAGGCGCAAGACAAGTAGGGCGGGACACGTGTAATCCTGTCTGAATATGGGGGGACCATCCTCCAAGGCTAAATACTCGTAATCGACCGATAGTGAACCAGTACCGTGAGGGAAAGGCGAAAAGAACCCCGGAAGGGGAGTGAAATAGATCCTGAAACCGCATGCATACAAACAGTAGGAGCGGACTTGTTCC
This sequence comes from Pigmentiphaga litoralis, assembly GCF_048632615.1. GTDB lineage: Bacteria > Pseudomonadota > Gammaproteobacteria > Burkholderiales > Burkholderiaceae_B > Pigmentiphaga > Pigmentiphaga litoralis_B. The sequence goes on along the minus strand of NZ_CP184479.1, from coordinate 1,283,136 downwards.
GTGACTGCGTACCTTTTGTATAATGGGTCAGCGACTTACATTCAGTGGCAAGCTTAACCGAATAGGGAAGGCGTAGCGAAAGCGAGTCCGAATAGGGCGACTAGTCGCTGGGTGTAGACCCGAAACCAGACGATCTATCCATGGCCAGGTTGAAGGCACGGTAACACGTGCTGGAGGACCGAACCCACTAATGTTGAAAAATTAGGGGATGAGCTGTGGATAGGGGTGAAAGGCTAAACAAGTCTGGAAATAGCTGGTTCTCCCCGAAAACTATTTAGGTAGTGCCTCAAGTATTACTCCAGGGGTAGAGCACTGTTATGGCTAGGGGGTCATGGCGACTTACCAAACCATTGCAAACTCCGAATACCTGGAAGTACAGCTTGGGAGACAGAGCACCGGGTGCTAACGTCCGGACTCAAGAGGGAAACAACCCAGACCGCCAGCTAAGGTCCCCAAATATTGCTAAGTGGGAAACGAAGTGGGAAGGCATAGACAGTCAGGAAGTTGGCTTAGAAGCAGCCATCCTTTAAAGAAAGCGTAATAGCTCACTGATCGAGTCGTCCTGCGCGGAAGATGTAACGGGGCTAAGCAATATACCGAAGCTGCGGATGCGTGGATCATATCCATGCGTGGTAGGGGAGCGTTCTGTAAGCCTGCGAAGGTGTCTTGTAAAGGATGCTGGAGGTATCAGAAGTGCGAATGCTGACATGAGTAGCGATAAAGAGGGTGAAAGGCCCTCTCGCCGTAAGTCCAAGGTTTCCTACGCAACGTTCATCGGCGTAGGGTGAGTCGGCCCCTAAGGCGAGGCAGAGATGCGTAGCTGATGGGAAGCAGGTTAATATTCCTGCACCATTGTTTAATGCGATGGGGGGACGGATCGCGGAAGGTCATCAGGGTGTTGGAAGTCCCTGTTGCTGCATCATAGAAGGCGCTTAGGCAAATCCGGGCGCGTAATTCAAGGGTGTGGAACGAGCGAACTTGTTCGCGAAGTGATCGGAAGTGGTTCCAAGAAAAGCCTCTAAGCTTCAGTTAAACAAGACCGTACCGCAAACCGACACAGGTGGACGGGATGAGTATTCTAAGGCGCTTGAGAGAACTCAGGAGAAGGAACTCGGCAAATTGATACCGTAACTTCGGGAGAAGGTATGCCCTGGTAGCGTGATGCGCCTGCGCGCAAAGCGTGAAAGGGTCGCAGATAATCGGTGGCTGCGACTGTTTAATAAAAACACAGCACTCTGCAAACACGAAAGTGGACGTATAGGGTGTGACGCCTGCCCGGTGCCGGAAGGTTAAGTGATGGGGTGCAAGCTCTTGATCGAAGCCCCGGTAAACGGCGGCCGTAACTATAACGGTCCTAAGGTAGCGAAATTCCTTGTCGGGTAAGTTCCGACCTGCACGAATGGCGTAACGATGGCCACACTGTCTCCTCCTGAGACTCAGCGAAGTTGAAATGTTTGTGATGATGCAATCTACCCGCGGCTAGACGGAAAGACCCCATGAACCTTTACTGTAGCTTTGCATTGGATTGTGAATCGGTCTGTGTAGGATAGGTGGGAGGCGCTGAAGCGAGGTCGCCAGATCTCGTGGAGCCAACCTTGAAATACCACCCTGATTTATTTGCGGTTCTAACCTTGGTCCGTTATCCGGATCGGGGACAGTGCATGGTGGGCAGTTTGACTGGGGCGGTCTCCTCCTAAAGGGTAACGGAGGAGTTCGAAGGTACGCTAGGTACGGTCGGAAATCGTGCTGATAGTGCAATGGCATAAGCGTGCTTAACTGTGAGACTGACAAGTCGAACAGGTGCGAAAGCAGGACATAGTGATCCGGTGGTTCTGAATGGAAGGGCCATCGCTCAACGGATAAAAGGTACTCTGGGGATAACAGGCTGATACCGCCCAAGAGTTCATATCGACGGCGGTGTTTGGCACCTCGATGTCGGCTCATCTCATCCTGGGGCTGTAGCCGGTCCCAAGGGTATGGCTGTTCGCCATTTAAAGAGGTACGTGAGCTGGGTTTAAAACGTCGTGAGACAGTTTGGTCCCTATCTGCCGTGGGCGCTGGAAATTTGATGGAGCCTGTTCCTAGTACGAGAGGACCGGAATGGACGTACCTCTGGTGTACCGGTTGTCATGCCAATGGCATTGCCGGGTAGCTATGTACGGAAGAGATAACCGCTGAAGGCATCTAAGCGGGAAACTCGTCTAAAGATAAGATTTCCCGGGGGCTTGACCCCCTGAAGGGCCGTTCGAGACCAGGACGTTGATAGGTCAGGTGTGGAAGCGCAGTAATGCGTTAAGCTAACTGATACTAATTGCCCGTGCGGCTTGATCCTATAACCCTGGCGGTTGTAGTGTTCAGTGCACGCAATCACAAAGTCACGGCGCCAGCGCGTCGTGCACCTCAGACGCCCCAAGCGCGTCTGATGACCCCACACACTCGAATCTGTTGTGCTTCTTTCCAAATTGGGCGACCTGGCCTCAAGCCTCACCACCGTGCGACCGCACCGTGACCCGCTTGCCAGCGAGCCAACAAGTTAATGCCTGACGACCATAGCAAAGTGGTACCACTCCTTCCCATCTCGAACAGGACAGTGAAACGCTTTTGCGCCGATGATAGTGGACGGACGTCTGTGAAAGTAGGTCATTGTCAGGCTAGTTATACCCAGAACCCCTCGTAGCGAATGCTGCGGGGGTTTTGCTTTGGCGGACCGACCGTGGCGAGTGCCTTCCGACGGGCGTTACGATGTCGAGGTTTCGATGCTGATGTCTCATCGCTGACGTCTCATCGCAGACGTTTCATTGCACACGTCTCATCGCAGACGTCTCATAGCGGACGCCTCATTGCAGACGCCTCATTGCAGACAACCTATCGCAGACGCCTCATTGCAGACGTCGCGTGGTCGACGTCTTTCCCGCTTCGCTGATAGAACGCTGACATCCCAGGTCAGCGAGTATTGTCAGCACGTTGATATTCTGCGTCTCATCCAATCACCCGTTGTTGTGCTTCCAAGCCGCCCGACCCGGCGCCTTGCCTGCACACCAGGAGCTGTCCATGAGAACCCAGATCCACACCTCGCCTTCGACCCGTCTCTTCAACCCCTGCACTATCGATGCAGCCGCCACCCTGGCCAGGCAAGCTCAGCGCGACCGGGTCGTTGCGCGTCGCATCGGGGATGCGCCTGATGTGTTGGCGGCGATCGAGGCGGCCTTCAGCCGGGTGGTCGCGCAGCGCGAAGGTTGGCTGGGGGACGATGCCTACGCCGCCACGCTGTCGGCGTTCAAGCGGGACTTCGGCATGTCGGTGTTGGACTCTTGGGACACGCTGTGCCACTGGCCGCTGAGTCGTGCCACGCAAGTGCTGCATTACCTCAATGGGCGCTATGCCGAAGCGCTGGGACGTGCGCCGGAAACGTGCTGACGCCTCAATGTAGCGAGGCCAGGGTCTCGGTTCTTGTACCGGTCGGTCTGGGCGGACCGCTATACGACAGAAAGACGGCCGCCCCTCACCGGATCGCTACACGACAGAAAGACGGCCGCCCCTCACCGGATCGCTACACGACAGAAAGACGGCCGCCCCTCACCGGATCGCTACACGACAGAAAGACGGCCGCCCCTCACCGGATCGCTATACGACAGAAGGACCGCCGCCCCTTACCGGATCGCTATGCGACAGAAGGACCACCGCCTCTCAACGGATCGCAACGCCCGTGAGTTGCATCACGCCTAGATTGATCAGCAAGCCGCCAATCAAAAGAAAGAGAAAGAGCGTGGCCGCAAGCAGAAGAGGCTTTGCGCCAGCCTGACGGATCGCGCCGATATGTGTGCGCATGCCAAGTGCGGCCATGGCGGTGGCGAGCAGAAGGATATCCAGCTTGAGCAGAACACTGACCACTTCTTGTGGAATGATCCTCAGGGAATTGATGCCGCTGACGATGATGAACCCGACGGCAAACCACGGAATGCACAGCTTGCTGCGTTGCTGACTGGATCCGCTCGCCGCGCTGGATTGAGCGCACTGCGGATCGTTGCGCTTGAACCCCGACAACAATAGCAGGAAGGGCGCCAGCATCATCACGCGGATCATTTTTTCGATAACCGCCATGTTGGCGGCGTCCTGGCCGACGGCGTTTCCCGCGGCGACGACCTGCGCGACCTCATGAATGGTGGAGCCGGCAAAAATGCCGAAGGATTCCTGGTTCATTCCCAGCAAGGGGTACAGGAAGGGATACAGGAACATGGACAGGGTGCCAAACACCACCACGGTGGCGATGGCGACAGACACTTTGTTTGCCTGGCCTTTGACGACAGGTTCGCAAGCCATCACCGCCGCCGCGCCACAGATAGCGCTGCCGGCGCCGATCAGCATGGACGTCTCGCGGTCCAGCTTGAAGACGCGGGTGCCGAGCTGCACCGACAACGTGAACGTCAGTCCGACGATCAGCGCGGCAATGAGAATGCCGGCCAGCCCGACCTGTGCGATTTGCTGGAAGCTGATCTGAAAGCCATACAGGATGATCCCGGCGCGCAGCAAGGTGGACTTGGCAAAGTCCACACCTGGGTTGGCGCGGGTTGCGACTTGCGGATAGACCGTATTGCCAAGGACGATGCCGATGACGATGGCCAAGGTCAGTGCGCTGAGCCCGAGTCCTGCGACGGAGGGCATCGAGGATACGCCCAGCGCGATCGCGCCGATGACGCCCGCCAGCAGTATTCCCGGCATGCGGCCTTTGAACAACGGCGGACGAAGGACAAGACTGTCGGGCGCTGCGGACATGGTCGACTTCCTTAGACATAAACGTTATGACGTTATGACTCATACTAGGGGTGCTGCTGACATGAGTACAGTTCATTTAAATTAACTTTGTATGATCCAGGGTTATAAAATCGTGTATCCATGCCCCCTACGATTGCCCTTTCATGCAACTCAATCTGCATCTGCTGCGCATCTTTCACCGTGTGGCCTTGCGCCAAAGTTTTTCGCGCGCGTCGGAGGACTTGTTCATCAGCCAGCCCGCTGTGTCGAAGGCGGTCAGGGAGTTGGAACATCTGCTGGAATTGCCCCTGATCGAACGGGGCGCCGGTGGCCCGCGTGGCAGCAAGGGAGTGCGCCTGACCGAGAGCGGAGCGGCGCTGTTCGATCATGCGCGCGGCATCTTCGCGCTGGAACGGGCGGCAGTGGAGGACATCGATCTGCGGATCAAGCTGCGCCGCGGGACGTTGACGCTGGGCGCCAGCACGACGATTGCCAGTTACTGGCTGCCGCCTACCTTGGGACGTTTTGCCGAGTCGTATCCGCTGGCGTCGCCGCGCGTGGTCGTCGGGAACACCCACGAGGTGGTCGAGCAATTGCTGGATTGCCGAGTCGATCTGGCCCTGGTGGAAGGTCATGTGGACGATCCGCGTATCGATGTGGCGCACTGGCGGGACGATGAGATGGTGATCGTCGTGCCCGTCGACTTCGAGGAAGCGGGCGACGCTGCGATGTGGGCTGGCCCAGGCGACGCAAGGCCAACGGGCGACGCTGCAACGTGGGGTCATCCAAGCGCCGCAAGGGCCACGGATGACGCTGCGATGTGGAGTGATCCAAGCGACGCAAAGCCGAATCCGGTCCAGGCGACGCGAATCGAACAGCTGCGCGATGCCCGATGGATCGTGAGGGAAGAAGGGTCGGGTACCGGAGAGGCCAGCGCTGCACAGCTGGCCGCGCTCGCCATCGAACCCCGGGAACGTCTGGAGGTGGGCAGCAATGAAGCCATTGCCCGGATGGTTGCCGCCGGGATGGGGGTGGCGATTCTTCCGCGGGTGGCGATCGAGGATCTGGTGGCGCTGAAACGTCTTGCGATCCTTTCGGTGACGCCTGGCCGGCCACTGCTGCGGCCGCTGTATCGGTTGACGCTGCGGGACCGGCCGAAGAGTCCCGTCGCAGCGAGCTTCGAGGCACTGCTGGACAGCTAGCTCGAGGACGTAGGGTCTCCGCCGCGACTGGTTGCACGTCGTCGGCGCCCCTGCCGCGTTGCTGCCACGTCCCTGCCACATCCCCGCCACGTCCCCGCCACGTCCCCGCCACGTCCCCGCCGCACCCTGGCGTGCGCTGGCTATATAGTTGTTATCGTCAACAAAGTAGTGTATAAAATCAACTATAAGCAAGCACCCGGAGGCAGTGCCACATGGCATACGATTTCACCACGATCACGCTCGACGTCAGCAACCATGTCGCGACGTTGACGCTGAACCGGCCCGAGAGCCGCAACGCACTGAATTCCCGCATGTGTGTGGAACTGGTGCAGGCGGCGGAGCTGCTGGCTGCCGATCCGGATGCCCATGTGGTCCTGATCCGCGGGGCGGGGCCGGTGTTCTGCGCAGGCGCGGATCTGAAAGAACGCAAGGACATGTCCACCGAAGAAATCACGGCGCGTCGGGTGCGGGGCTTTACCGCTTACGCGGCGATCGAACGTCTTCCGCAGCCGGTAATCGCGGTCGTGCATGGTGCTGCGTTTGGCTCGGGATGCGAGATCGCCGGGGCCAGCGATTTCATTCTGGCATCGACCGAAGCACGCTTCAAATATCCGGAAGTCGGCTGGGGAACGATCGGTGCAACGCAGCGTCTGCCTCGCATCGTGGGCGTGCGCATGGCCAAGGAATTGCTGTTTACCGGCCGTGTCGTGGATGCGCAGGAAGCCTTGGCGCTGGGCATGGTGAACCATGTGTACGGCGTGGATGAGTTGCCCGCGCGCGCGGCCGAGATGGCAGCGCAGATCGCGGCGGCGGCGCCCCTGACGGTACGGTTGACCAAACGCTGCGTGGACCAGGGCGTGGAGACGACACGCGAAGGCGCGATGGCGGTCGAGATGCTGGCGATCGAAGAGAACCTGCGCCACACCGATTGGAAGAAGGCCATATCTTCCTTTGGCGGAAGCAAGGAGGGCAATGCCGGCACTGGCAGCGGCTCCAGCACCGGCACCGGCACAAGCACCGACGCCGCTCAGCGCAATGGTGACGTCCACTCCACCGGACGCACGGCGGGAGCGCAATCATGATCGGCGCGCCCGTGACGCTGTACCAGGCGCTGCTGAACACTGAACAGACCTACGGCGCTCAGGAAGCCTTTGTCTGCCAGGGCGAACGGCTGACCTGGTCTCAGACGCTGGCTGGCACGCGTCGTATCGCGGCGGCCTTGCATGCGAGGGGGATCCGGAAGGGTGACCACGTGGGCATCAAGATGGGCAACGGTGCGACCTGGCTGCAGGCGTTTTTTGCCTGCGCGGCCATTGGTGCGGTGACGGTGCCGGTCAACACCCGTTTCAAGACGGACGAGCTGGCGTTCTGCCTCAAACAGGCGGATGTGAAGCTGCTGGTATTCGTCGACAGCTTTCTGGGGATCGACTTCGTGGACCTGCTCAAGGCAGTGGAGCCGGCGTTCGATACTCGATTGCCGGGCCAGGCATTGCCCGAGCTGGCCTACGCGGTCATGGCAGGTGACGGCAAGGCGCCAGCGGCCGCGCAGCGCTACGCGGACTTTCTGGCTGCCGGTGACGCGGCGCAGGTGGATGTGGATGCCTTGGCTGAGCAGGTCACGCCCGACGATATCCTGTTGATGCAATTTACGTCGGGCACCACATCGTTCCCTAAAGGCGTGATGCTGACGCATGCCAACATGGTGACGAATGCCTGGGCCGCCGGGCAGCGGATCGGGGTGCGATCCGATGACCGCTACTTCAGCATCCGGCCGTTCTTCCATGTGTCCGGCACGACCTTGTCGGTGCTGGTCAGCCTGGTATATGGCTGCTGCCTGTTGACGCTGCCGAAGTTCGATGTGGCCGAGACGCTGCGTATCCTGGATGAGGAACGCTGCACGCTGACGTCGGGCAATGACACGATCTTTCTGATGATGATGGGGCATCCCGACTTCGACCGGAACAAGCTGCATTTGCGTGGCGGCTGGGCGGCGGCGGGGCCCGAAGTCATGCAGCAGATCCAGGACGTGATGGGTGTGCCGAATGTGTGCAACGCCTATGGACAATCCGAAGCGTCGCCCAATGTGGTGCTGTCGGATCGCAACGATGCATTCGAGTTGCGGGCCGCGGGCTGGGGATTGCCGCACGAGGGCACGCAGGTGCGTATTGCGGATGCCGATACGGGTGTCGAGCCGCCGCGCGGTGAACGGGGTGAAATCCAGGTCAAGGGCTGGCATGTGATGCGCGGGTATTACAAGATGCCTGAAGCCACGGCCAAGGCGTTCACGGCCGATGGCTGGTTGAAGACCGGTGACCTGGGCGAGATGTCGCAGGACGGCCGGATCCGGATGGTGGGACGGCTGAAGGACATGTACCGCGTGGGTGGAGAGAACGTGGCGCCGGCCGAAGTGGAGGAGACGCTCCATGCGCACCCGGCCGTGCAGCAGGCCCAGGTGATTGGCGTGCCCGACGCGCGGCTGGGCGAGGTGACCGCGGCGTTCGTGTTGCTCAAGGCAGGCAAGACGGCCAGTTCACAGGAACTGATCGATTGGTGCAAAGGGCGTTGCGCGAACTTCAAGGTGCCGCGTTATCTGGAGGTGGTCGACACCTTCGAGAACATTGGCATGACGGGCAGTTCCAAAGTGCAGAAGAACAAGCTGCGCGACCATGCGATCGTGCTGTTCGGCCTGGGGTCCGGGGGCAGGGATGACAGACGTCACATTGTGCGAGTGCTTCGCCCGTGACGGGCTGCAGCACGAAGTCGACTTCGTTCCCACGGCAACCAAGGTGGCCCTGGTCAAGCAATTTGCCGACATCGGATTCCAGCGCGTCGAGGCGACGTCGTATTCGAATCCCAAGGTGGTGCCGCAGTTCGCGGACGCGAGCGAATTGCTCCAGGCCTTGCCGCGCCGCGATGGCGTTTTCTACAAGGCCACCTGCGCCAATGTGCGGGCGGTCGAGCGCGCCGTGAACGACCTCGACGCGGGCTTTGGCGCGAACGAGATCAGCCTGCTGGTATCGGCGACTGAAAGCCATTCCATGAAGAATCTGCGGCGCAGCCGGGATGACCAATGGAAGAACGTGGCGGACATGGTGCAGGCAGCGAACGGCCGCTTCCGGATGATAGGCACGGTGTCGGTGGCGATGGGTTGCCCGTTCGAGGGCGACGTGGACCCGGCGGGCGTGATCGATGACGTGCGGCGATTTGCCGCCTTGGGGGTGTTGCACGTGGCGATCGGTGACACGACGGGCATGGCCACGCCCAGGTCCGTCAAGGCGCTGTTCAGCCAGCTGCATGCGGAAGTGCCCGAGGTCCATACCGTTGCACATTTCCACGATACGCGTGGCACGGCGCTGGTGAACTATGTGGCCGCGCTGGATGCGGGTTGCCGCTATTTCGACTGTGCGTTCGGCGGCGTGGGCGGGCATCCGGCCAAGGTAAAGTATGGCGGCGGGCACACGGGCAACGTGTCGACGGAAGACCTGGTCAGCCTGTTCGAATCGATGGGGGTGTCGACCGGCATCGATCTGGAAGGATTGCTGGCGGCGTCGGCGCAATGCGAAGCGGCGCTGGGCCGCACCCTGCATAGCCGGGTGGCGATGAGCGGGCTGCATCCGCTGCTGCGGTCTGGCGAGACCTCCGCGGCATGAAGAACGCGCCGTACACGAAGGACGCGCCCGACAGGAAGGACGCGCCGTACATGCAGGACGCACCTGACACGAAGGACGCATCCGACACGAAGGACGCACCCGACACGACGGCCGCGCCCGGCACTCCGTCGCTGGCGTCCTTGTCGGAAGGCTACGTGCCCAAGACGGTGGCGACCGGTCCTTTGGCCGGCTCGCCCATTGCCCGATTTTCGGCCTGGCTGGGGATCGAGGTGCTGGAGGCGGATGCCGGCCGGTCGGTGCTGCATCTGCCGCTCAAGCCCGAACTGGCCAACCGGCGCAACACCATCCACGGCGGCGCGATCGCAACTCTGGTCGATTCGGCCATGGCGCTGGCGACCCGGTCGGTCGAAGCGGGACTGGAAACGCGCGGTACGGTCGACCTGAATATCCATTTCGTGTCCCCCGGCCACGGCAGCCTGACCGCGACCGCGCAGGTGACGCATGCCGGGGGATCGATTGCATTCTGTCAATGCGAAGTCAGGGATACCACGCAAAAGCTGGTCGCAACGGCAATGAGCAGCTTCAAACTGCGACGCGCAAAGGCACTCTAAGGTAAATTGCAGGGGTTCCCTTAAAGAGATAGAAGAATGACCCGTCCTGTTCCCGCGAATCTGAAGGAGCTGTTCTCCTACCGCCTGAACCGTCTGGCCCATGTGTCGAGCCGCATGGCGGCCCGCGCCAATGAAAGCCAGTACGATCTCGGTTCCCGGGACTGGCGCATCATCGGCCTGCTTGGCGCCTTCGCGCCAATGTCGCTCAATGCCCTGGCGCATGAAGCCAATATCGACAAGAGCCAGGCCAGCCGCAGCGTTGGCGAGCTGATCGACCGTGGCTACATCAAGCGCGGCGCCGACGAGTCCGACGGCCGGGGCGTGCGTCTGGACTTGACCACCCAGGGCCGTGCGCTCTACCGCAAGGTGTTCCCGAAAGCGGTCGACCGCAATGAGCGGATCCTGGAAATCCTGAGCCCTGAAGAACGCGAGGTGCTGGAGCGCGCGATCGACAAGCTGACCGACCACACGTTGGGTTTGCTGGACGAATTGAAGAACAAGCCCGCGCGCGGCAAGACGGCCGTCAAACGCTGAACTTCCCGCAGTCTTCGGCGCACCGGAAAGCGCATGCACAAAGCCCCGCACGGGAAACCGTGGCGGGGCTTTTTCATTGCCGGAAACCGGCCGCCTTTCGGGTAGATAGTTGATAAAGTCAATTAAATGGTATATAAAATCAACTAGTTGTCGACCCTGTAGGAATCTCTTCATCGACCCCGGGTCGCGAGGACCGATATGAATGAACTGCTGGTAGAAGATCGCGGCGCTGTCCGTATCCTGACGATGAATCGTCCGGAAAAACACAATGCCCTCAACACGGCGCTGACGCAATCGCTGGTCGACGCCCTGCGCGACGCCGACGCCGCGGCGGGCGTGCATGCCGTGGTGCTGACCGGCGCGGGCAAGTCCTTTTGCGCGGGCGCCGACACGACCGAGTTCAGCGCGCTGGTGCCCGAAGCCCCGCATGCCGTGGGTGAGCGCGCCCAATTGACGACGGGTCTGCATCTGGCGTTTTCCAGAATGGCCAAGCCGGTGATCGGTGCGGTGCGCGGCAACGCCTTGGGCGGTGGCGCCGGTCTGGCGATTGCCTGCGACATGGCGGTCATGTCGGCCACCGTGCGCTTCGGCTATCCGGAACTGAAGCACGGTATCGTGGCCGCGGTGGTCATGTCGAACCTGGTGCGGCAGATGGGGCGCAAGCATGCGTTCGAACTGCTGGCGATGGCCGAGCCCATCGATGGCGCGCGCGCGTTGGCGCTCGGCATTGCGAACCGGGTCGAGCCGGACGACAAAGTGCTGGACGCCGCGGTAGAGATCGCCACCCGGGCAGCTGGCTGGAGTCCGATTGCCATGGCGACGACCAAGCGCCTGTTCCATCGTGTGGCCGACCTGACGCTGGCCGAGGGCCTGGAGGCGGGCCGTGACACCAACATCCTGATGCGTGGGTTCCGCGCCAAGGCGGCGCAATAATGCGGCCGCTCGATGGCGTGACCATCCTGGACCTGTCGCGGGTCCTGGCCTGCCCGTTCGCGTCGATGATTCTGGCGGAGCTTGGCGCCACGGTGATCAAGGTGGAACAGCCTGGCGACGGCGACGAAACCCGCGGCTTCGAACCCAAGGTGGAGGGCGAGGGCGGTACCGAGTCGGCCTATTACATGGCTTTCAATCGCAGCAAGCAGTCAGTGACGGTGAACCTGCGATCGCCTGAAGGACAGGACGTGATCCGCCAGCTGGCGTCCACTGCGGACGTCGTGCTGGAGAATTTTCCAGTGGGCACGCTCAAGCGCTACGGGCTGGATTACGACCGTCTGCGCGCCTTCAACGAATCGCTGATCTATGTGTCGTGCACGGGCTTTGGCATGACCGGACCGTATGCACCGCGCAAGGGGTACGACACCGTCTTCCAGGCCATGGGCGGAATCATGAGCCTGACGGGCGAAAAGGGCGGCGGGCCGGTCAAGCCGGGGTTGCCGGTCGCGGACCTGACGTCGGGCCTGTGGGTGGCCATCGGCATTCTGTCTTCGCTGGTGGGGCGCGGTACGCATGGGCAGGGCTGCCATGTGGATTTTTCGATGATGGACGGCCAGGTGGGCCTGCTGTCGCTGGCGGCCGCGCGTTTCTTTGCGCTGGGCGAAGTGCCGGCGCGCATGGGCACCGAGCATCCCGGGCGTGTGCCGTCGGCGGCCTTCCGCTGCCGCGATGACAAGTGGGTGCAGGTGACCGGCAGTGATCAGCATTGGAAACCGCTGTGCACTCTGCTGGGCTTGACCGACTGGGCGGACGATCCCGAACTGGGCAAGAACCGCGCGCGGGTGGACCGCCGCCTGGAGGTCATGGCCGGTTTGCAAGAGGCGATCGGCAAGATCGACCGCGATACCTTCTGCCGCATGTGCGACGACGCCAAGGTGCCTGCCGGGCCGATCCTGAGCGTGGACGAAGTGTTGACGAATGAACATGTGTTGGCGCGCGAAATGGTGGCGAGCTTTGCGCACCCCACCATTGGCACCTTTAATGCCGTGCCCGTGCCATTCAAGTTCACCGGCTACGACAATCCCAGCCTGGCGCGTCCGCCGCTGCTGGGCGAACACACCGAACAGATTTTGATGCAACAGCTGGGCATGACCCGCGAAGCCGTGCAGGCGTTGCGGGACAAGAACGCCATCTGAATCACCGCGCCCGGGCACGCCTGCCAACAAGGCGGCCCGGAACGACGAACCCCTTCCACCAAGGAGAGAGACATGCAACACACGACATTGCGGGTATTGAGCGTTGTTGCCGGACTGATCGCCAGCCTGGCGGCCAACGGCGTTTCGGCGCAGGCTTTTCCGACCAAGCCTATCGTGCTGGTCAACCCGTATGCCGCGGGTGGCCCGGCGGACCTGATCGCCCGGGCACTGGCCAAGGACCTGGCCACTGAACTCGGGCAAAGCGTGGTCGTCGAGAACAAGCCGGGCGCCGGGGCATCGATCGGCGCGGGCTTCGTGGCCCGGGCCGAACCCGATGGCTACACCCTGCTGCTGGGCACCGCGGCCGCGCATATCGTGACGCCGCTGATTCAGAAGGTGCCCTATGACGGCATTCAGGACTTTGCCTTCGTGGCGTTGGCCCCGACGCAGCCCAATCTGCTGGTCGTTCACCCCGACGTCAAGGCGACCAACGTCAAAGAGTTGATTGCGCTGGCCAAGGCCAGTCCAGGCAAGTTGAACTATGGTTCGTCAGGCGCGGGCACGTCGCCGCACCTGGGGGGCGAGCTGCTCAAGCTGACCGCCAAGATCGACCTGGTCCACATCCCTTACGGCGGCGCCGCGCCCGCGTTGACCGACCTGGTGGCGGGCCGGCTGCAGGCTGCCGTGATGAACCTGTCGGGCGAACTGCCGTATGTAAAGGCCGGCAAGCTGCGCGCGCTGGCGTATGCGTCGACCAAACGATCGCCGCTGTTGCCTGACGTGCCGACCTTTGCCGAGGTGGGCCTGGGCGGCGCCGAATCGTCGTCGTGGTATACCGTGGCGGCCCCCAAAGGCACGCCCGCGGCTGTGGTCGACAAGATCAACAAGGCGATCGCCACCGTGTATCAGCACCCAGAATTCCGCAAGCTGATGGACGCGCAGGGCGCCGAAGTCACGGCCATGTCGCCAGAAGAGACCACGCGGTTCGTGAAGGACGATGCCAAGCGCACGGTGGACCTGATCAAGAGCGCCAACCTGAAGCTGGAGTGATCATGAGCGGACTGGATGCACGGGATCGCGCGCCCATCGGCCGTTGCGTGATCGACCGGGTCGAGATCACGCCGTGCCGCCAGCGGCAGGATGACCCGACCTGGCGCTTTGCGCGTGGCACGATTACGCATGTGGATGGCTGGATCGTGGCCTTGACGTCGCGCGCGGGGGACGTGGGTTACGGCCATGTGCTGGGCACGCCGATCTACGCGCCCGATGTGGCGCGCATCGAACCGGTGCTGCATGCGCTGGCGGGGGTGGTGCAGGGCAAGAATGCATTCGAGATCGAGACCCTGCATGCCCTGCTTGCGCCCGTGGCCGAAGACGAGGCCTGCGCCTTGTCCGGCTTTGTGAATGCGGTGTATGACCTGATCGCGCGGACCTTGCGCATTCCACTGCACACCCTGCTTGGCGGCAAGGTGCGCGACCGGATCGAGGCGTCGCGCCTGATTCCGCTCAAGTCACCGGACGCGATGGCCGATCATTGCGCGCGCCTGGTGAACGAAGGCTACCGCTGCCTGAAGATCAAGCTGAGTGGCGAGTCCGAGCTCGATGTGGCGCGCGTGGCGACGGTGCGCACGCGGGTGGGCGCCGCCATCACGCTCACGGTCGATGCCAACCAGGCCTATGATGCCGATCGCGCCATCGACGTCTGCCGGGCACTGCAGCCGTATGGCATCGCGATGATGGAACAGCCTGTGCCTGCGGATGACGTGGATGGACTGGTGCGGGTGCACGCAAGCGGGCTGTTGCCGATCGAAGCCGATGAATCGATCAAGACGCTGCGTGGCCTGGTAACCCTGATCGGCCTGGGCGCGGCGGATTCCTACAACCTGAAGCTGCATTACCTGGGCGGTATCCGCAACACGCTGATCGCGATACGGATCTGCGAAGCGGCAGGGGTGGGCTATCGCTTCGGTGCGATCTTCGGGCCGCGGCTATTGGCTGCCCAAGGCGTAGCCGTGGCGGCGGTGGCCGGGACGATCCATGCAGGCGCGGAGCTGTCGGAATTCGAGCATCTGCTGGACGATCCCTTCAGCGGGCTGACGACCGAACAGGGGGCGTTGGCGGTGCCCGACGGCATTGCGTCGGGAGTGACGCTGGGAGAATAGGACTGAGCGGCGATAGGGCTGGGCGGCTGATGCTGGCCGGTGACCGGCGTTCGGCAGGGAAGGACTCAACGCAATCGCGCCGCCTGCCGCACGTGCTGCCGTGCGTTCAGTTGATCGCGTCGCGCAGCTCGGCAATGGCCGCTTCGGTTTCGCGCATCAGCCGCGCCACCAGTTCTCCGGCCGGCTCCAGGGTATCAATCAATCCGGCGCTCTGGCCTGCTTCGATCTTGCCCTGTTCGACATTGCCATCCAGCGCCGCCAGCTTGAGCGAACTGCCGGCAAACAGCGCGTCCAGGGCCTCGTCACCGGCGCCGGACGTTTCCGCCGCGGCGTAGGCCGCTGAAAACGCATTCTTGACCATACGGATCGGGGAACGCCCCTTGCCCACGACCGCCGTGTCGTTCACGCGGGCCCGCAGGACCGCATCCTTGTAGGCCTGATGCAGACCGGACTCGGGTGTCAGCAAAAAGCGAGTGCCAAGCAGCGCCGCGCTGGCGCCCAGGGCCAGCATCGACGCAATGCCCGCACCGTCCGCAATCCCCCGCCGCCGATCACCGGTATCGATACGGCCTTGACCGTGGAGCGCACCAGCACCACCGTGCCGACTTCTTCCGGACCGGGGTGGCCGCCTGCTTCATAGCCCACGGCAATGACGGCGTCGACACCGGCCTCTTCCGCCTTCCTGGCATGCAGGGGATTGGCGGTGACCTGGATCCAGGTGACGCCGGCCGCCTTGAAGCGCGCGATGTGCGCCTTGGGTCCACCCTGGGACGCGATGATGATGGGCACGCGTTCTTCAAGCACGATGTCCAGGAATTCGGCGGCGCGCTTGTTGTACAGAGGAACGTTGACCGCGAAGGGACGCGATGTGCCTTCGCGGACTTCGCGGATGGCGGCCCGCAGCGCGTCGGGGTACATCGGCCCGGCCGCGATCACGCCCAGCCCGCCTGCCTGCGACACGGCCAGGGCCAACGCCGCATTGGACGATGCCCAACTCATGCCACCCTGGATGATGGGGTGTTCGATATCGAGCAGTCGGGTGATGCGGGTAGTCAGGGTCATCGTGGTGTCCAGGAAAAGGCGGCGTCCGGGGTAGTGGCTGGATGGAGTCGGGCAGTGTCAGTGGCCCGGCGTCTGCTGGCGCAGCGCCGTATTCACATCGCGGTTGGCAATGACGGCGTCGGCCTGGGTCATGTCGAAGGCGGCGTAGAACAGGCGCTTGGAAGCCTGCATGGCGGCAGGCGGAAAGGCGGCGAGTTTCGCGGCCAATGCCAAGGCGGCCGGCAGGAGTTCTTCGGCCGGCACCAACTGGTTGACGAGGTTCAGGTCGCGTGCGCGCTCGGCGCCAATGGGTTCGCCGGTGCCTATCAGTTCGAAGGCGATTTTGGGACCGACCTGCCGGATCAGGTTGGGGATGAGCAGTGCGGCGGTAATGCCGTGCTTGACCTCGGGATAACCGAAGCGCGCGGCTGGAGACGCCACCACCATGTCGCAGCCCAGCGCCAGGCCCGCGCCGCCGCCGATCGCACCGCCATTGACGGCAGCAATCACCGGCGTGGTCATGCGTTGTGGAGCAAGCAACAGGTCGACCAGCAGGCCGTTGCGTTCCGCCAGGACAGCCGCCGGATCGGGTGCGTTGCGGGACTCTTCAAGGTCGGCGCCAGCGCAGAATGCCGAGCCGTTGCCGGTGATGACGACACAACGAATGGCGTCGTCACGATCGGCGGCGGAAAGCTCGTCAAGCAGCGCGCGGATCAGGCCGTTCGTCAATGCGTTGCGCTTGGCATGCCGGTCCAGCGTAAGGAGTCGGGTCTGGTCCTGCGTGCTGACGAGAAGGTCGGCCATGGTGATCCTGTAGGTGCGCTGATAGTTGACAATGATAACTAGATAGTTAACTTTGTCAACTTGTTGGGAGGGCCGGCGAGTCAGTCCCGCAGCAGCTCCAGCGCAGCTTGGAACAAGGCCGAATCCGGCTCGGCAAAGCCGTCGCAGACGGTCATGTGATTGAGGCCCGGGAGGGGCACGTCGCGCACGACGTTGTCGGGCCAACGTTCGGCGATCAATGCCGTCTGGCGCTTGAACTCGCCGCTTTCCTCGCCGCCCACGGCAGTGATCAGGCGTGCGCCAGACCCTGGCGACATGTAGGCGGGCGACAGCTTTTCCACGCGTTCCGGTGTCAGCGCCAACGACGCCAGGAAGGGCGCTTTCGACACCGGATCCAGATCATAGAGACCGCTGATCGCGAGTCCGCCGTGGATCAGGCTGGACGGCAGATCATCTCCCCATTGCGGCCAGCGCGCGGCGATCATCATGGCGGTCAGGTGGCCCCCGGCCGAATGGCCGCTGGTGACGATGCGGTCGCGATCGATACGCAGGTCGTCCGCATGGCGATACAGCCAGGCGTGCGCCGCCAGCATCTGGCGAACGATGCCTTCGATGGGATTGGCGGGCGCCAGCGCATAGTCGACCACGGCAACCGATACGCCTTGCCTGACGAGTTCAGGCGCGATCCAGGAAAAGTCGGACTTGTTCAGCGCGCGCCAATAGCCGCCATGCATGAATACGAACAGCGGCGCATCGGCGGATTCGGCCGGAAAAAGTCCAGCGTTTCGCCGGGCTGATCGCCATAGGCCAGCGTGCGCATGCGCGGCTGGCGGTGGCGCGCTTCGACGCTGGCTTGCGCCCAGTGCGCCTGGATCGCGTGGAACTCGGGCACACGCAAGCTGGTGTTGTAGTGCGCTTCGAAATAGTCGGGCGTACCGGGCTTGGGATGGGGCGCGGCGGCAGCAGGAGAACGTCGGGTGGTGGCCATGGGTCCGTCGATGAAAAATGCCGGTGACATCGCGCCGGCAAGAGGTCAGTCGATCAGGATACCGCAGCGCACGCGCCTGCTTCTTTGCGCGCGCGTCCGGGCTAGCGCGTTGCGCGCCTGGCTTCCTTGGGAAAGTCGCCGTCGACGTATTGCCAGATACCGGCTTCGCGCGTGAAGCGGCTGACTTCGTGCATGCGCTGCGCCCGGCCCGCGAATTTGCTGCGGGCGACGAATTCGACCGTGGCCTGGCCATCGCCCGTGGCGGCATGGCCGCGCAGTTCCAGGCCTAGCCATTGCATGCCGGGAGGATTGGGGTCGAGGGTGATGGGGCGGGTGCTGGGATGCCAGGTATCCAGCAGGTAATCCAGGTCATCGAGCACGAAGGCGCTATAGCGCGATCGCATCAACGACGGCGCATCGGGCGCCTTGAGCCGGTCGGGTCCGGCGTGCCAGCGGCCGCAGCAGGCCGCATAGGGCAGGCGGACGCCACAGGGGCACATTTGGTCTACAGTATCGCCTCGCTTCATTTGTCGGTACCCACCATGCTGTTTTTGCTTTCGCCCGCCAAGAAACTCGACTTCGAATCGCCGGCCCACGTGGCCAAGCATACGCAACCCCTGTTCCTGGATCAGGCCGCGGCCTTGATCGAGGTGCTGCGGCGCAAGTCGCCGCGCGAAATCGCAAAGCTGATGGACCTGAGCGAGAACCTGTCCACGCTCAACTCCGAGCGGTACCACGACTGGACTCCCGAGTTTACGACCGAAAACGCGAAGCAGGCGGTGCTGGCCTTCAATGGCGACGTCTACGAGGGGCTGGACGCGCCCCACCTGTCGGCCAAGCAACTGGACTGGGCTCAGCAGCATCTGGTGATACTGAGCGGTCTCTATGGCGCGCTGCGGCCGCTGGACCTGATGCAGCCCTATCGGCTGGAGATGGGCACGAAGCTGGAGACCCCGACCGGCAAGAATCTGTACCAGTTCTGGGGCGGCGAGATTGCCGCGTATCTGAACAAGCGGTTGAAGGGCAAAGACGAGCGCGTCGTCATCAACCTGGCGTCCGAAGAATATTTCAAGTCGGTGGACCGCCGCGTTCTGGATGCGCGCGTGGTGCAGTGCGTGTTCGAGGACCGGAAGGGCAATGACTACAAGGTCATCAGCTTCTACGCCAAGCGCGCGCGGGGTCTGATGGTGCGCTACGCCATTGAGCACCAGGCGGCAACGCCCAAGGATCTGCTGGGCTTCGACAAGGCGGGCTATGCCTACGCCAAAGCCGAGTCGACCGACGACCGGCTCGTGTTCCGCCGGGATGTTGCCGCGGACTGAGTGGGGTGGGCCACTGCGGAGCGGGACGCCGTACCGCGTTAAGCAGTGGCCGGCTTGCCCACGGGCGCGGGTGTCGTACGGGCCTCATGCGGGGTGCGCAGCAGCCGCAATCCGTTGAAGACCACCAGCAGGCTTCCGCCTGCGTCGGCGAACACGGCCATCCACAGCGTGGCATGGCCGGTAAATGTCAGGCCAAAGAACACGATCTTGAGCAGCAGCGCGAAAGCGATGTTCTGCATCAGGACCGCCGCGGTCCGGCGCGACAGGCGGATGAATTCCGGGATCTTGCGCAGGTCATCTTGCATCAAGGCGACGTCGGCCGTTTCAATGGCCGTGTCGGTACCGGCCGCGCCCATCGCAAATCCAATGTCGGCCCGGGCCAGCGCAGGCGCATCGTTCACGCCGTCCCCGACCATGCCGACCCGGCCCTGGTTCGACAGGTCGTTGACGATACGCAGCTTGTCTTCAGGCAGCAGGTTGCCGCGCGCGTCGGTGATGTCCAGCGACGTGCCGACCGCGCTGACGGTGGCGGCGTTGTCGCCCGAGAGCATGACGGTACGCACGCCCAGCGCGTTCAAATCGGCAATGGCCTGCCGGCTGGTGTCGCGCACCGTGTCGGCGACGGCCAGCAGCGCCAGCGCCTGGCCTTTCCGGGCCAGCACGACGGCCGTCTTGCCCTGCCGCTCCAGGGCTTCCATCGCACTGGCCACGGCGGGCGTGTCGGCGCCGATTTCCTGCATCAGGCGCGGGTTGCCGACGTAGTACATGACGCCGTCGATCGCGCCTTGAACGCCGCGGCCGGGAAGGGACTGGAAGCCGGTGACCTCGGCCAGGTCGGCGGCGTTGACACCACTCGCAATGGCGACGGCGACCGGGTGGGGCGACAGCACGTCGATGCTGGCGGCGAGCCGGTGGGCGGCGTCGCGGGACAGGGCGGCAGTCGAATGAAGGGGAGCGCCTGGGCCGGAGCCTAAGGAAGCGCCCGACGTCGGGGCTGTGCCTGACGCCGAGTCGGCATTGTCTTCAGGCAGCACCATGATGTCGGTCAACGTGGGCTTGCCCTCGGTCAGCGTGCCTGTCTTGTCGAGTGCCAGCGCCGTGAGCTTGCGGCCCTGTTCCAGATACAGTCCGCCCTTGACCAGGATGCCGCGGCGTGCTGCGGCGGTCAGCCCGCTGACGATCGTGACGGGGGTGGAGATGACCAGCGCGCAAGGGCAGGCGATTACCAGCAGCACCAGGGCGCGGTAAATCCAGGGTTGCCACGGCGCGCCGAATGCCAGGGGCGCGACGACGGCAACCGCGATGGCCGCCAGGAAGACGATGGGCGTGTAGATACGCGCAAAGCGGTCGATGAAGCGTTGCGTGGGCGCGCGTTGCGCCTGCGCGTCCTGCACGGAGCGGGCAATGCGGTCCAGCATCGTGTCGCCCTTGCGGGTCGTGATGTCGATCTCCAGCACACCGTCCTGGTTGATGGTGCCCGCAAAGACGCGGTCGCCCGTCTGTTTGTCCACGGGCATGCTTTCGCCGGTGATCGGTGACTGGTCGATGCTGGACACCCCACGCAGCACCACGCCATCGAGCACGACGCGTTCGCCGGGCCGCACGCGCACCACCTGGCCGATGGCCAAGGTATCGACCGACTGTTCCAGCCAACCGCCGTCGGGCTGCCGCACCAGGGCGCGGTCGGGCGCAAGCGCGGTCAGGCCGCGGATGGCGTTGCGGGCGCGTTCCAGGCTCAGGGCCTCGATCATTTCGGCAATGCCGAACAGCCAGATCACCACGGCGGCCTCGGGCCACTGGCCGATCAGGACGGCGCCGATCACGGCGACCGTCATCAGCAGATTGATGTTCAGCGTCAGGTTCTTGAGCGCGATCCAGCCCTTGCGCAGGGTGGGCAGACCGCCGATCAGGATGGCCGCCAGGGCGAGCGCCGCGATGGGCCACGAGGTTTCGTCGCCGGTGCTGAAGGCGACCACTTCCGAGCCGATCGCCAGGACGCCGGCAATGCCCATGCGCCATGCCATCGTGCGAGACACGGCGGGCGCAGGCGCCGCGGGCGCGGCGCCTTCCTGCCCGGGCGCATTGAGCAGCACCGGCTTCATGTCCAGGCCGCGGATCGTTGCCATGAGCGGTTCCGGGTCGGGCAGGTCGTGATGGACCCGCAACGTGCGTTCGATCAGGTTGAACGCCAGTTGATGCACGCCGGGCAGGGGCTCCAGCGCCTTGCGCAGCAGCCGTTCCTCGGTGGGGCAGTCCATCTGGTCGATGCGGAACAGCGAGAACGGCGTGCCGTCGGGCGCGGGCTGGGCGGCGACCGACGCAGCCAGGTCTTCCGGGCCGGCGGCGCAGCAGGTGTCCTGGGCGTGCGCGTGGGCATCCGCATGGGCGTGTGCGTGCGCATCAGCGTGTGCATGGGCGTGCGCGCCGGCGTGTGCGTGTGCAGCGGCGCGGGCGTGTGCTTGGGCTTGGGCGCTGCCGCAGCAGCCCTTCGAGTCGGACATGGGCCCTCCAATCATGAGCCTCTATTGAAAACCCTATAGCAAGTACAGAGTCAAGCTTTGTGCCGATAGTGCGCTATGCTTGTGTAACAACGAGTCGGGAGCAACCAGCTCCCCAAAGAATCGGTTCGAGGTGCGACATGAAAATCGGCGAACTGGCCGCACGTACCAACACACCGGTGGAGACCATTCGCTACTACGAGCGTGAGGCGCTGTTGCCGCCTCCCGCGCGCACGGCGGGTAACTATCGGATTTACGGTGAGAGCCATGTGGAACGTCTGCAGATGATCCGGCACTGCCGGTCTCTGGACATGACGTTGGGCGAGATCCGGCGTTTGCTGGAATTTCGCGATGCGCCGAATGCCAGCTGTGGCGAGATCAATGCCTTGCTGGATGAGCACATCGGCCATGTGGCCACGCGGATCACCGAACTGCGCGCGCTGCAGAAGCAGTTGAAAAGCCTGCGGGAACAATGCCTGCAGGCCAAGGCCGCGAAGGACTGCGGCATCCTGCAGACCTTGGCCGAGGCGGTCGACCCGCCTCCAAGGCACGATTCGACGCACAAGCACGGATTGCTGGGGCCGACACACAGTTGAAGTCGGGCGGGCCGGGCGCCTGGTGGGTCGAACCGCCGCATCGCCAGTTCCTGACGCTGTCCGAGTCGCGTGAGCTCGCACAAGTGCGCGGCCCTAACGGCTGCCGGCTGATCGCCGGTTGCGGAATGGTGGCTGTCTGCCTCCTCAGGCGGGCAGTCGTGCGAACGCGGCGCTGCGGCGGATCGACAGGCTCGTCTTGGCCATCTGTTTCAGTTGGAACACCAACTGGCGCAGCGTGTGGACGGTGTCACCGTCTACGGACCCGGTGGCTTCCGCATCCAATACGGTGCTGTCCAGATCGCGGGCCAGTTCGCGCAAGACTTCCGAGTCATCCCGCGTGTCGGGCGTGCCCTTGACGGCGTCATCCAGAATGCCTTCGATACGGCGCGCGACGCCTGCCAACGGCGGCGGCATGGCGGGCAGGGTGGCCAGGAGCGGAGCGGCTGCACCGATCTGCGCGGCCAGTTCGTGGTTCTGGATCACCAGATTATTCAACTCGGCCACCGACCGCTGCTTGGAGCGCGGCTCCAGCATCATCCGGTAAAAGGAATTGGCAAAGTTGCCGAACGCAATGTGCACGTTCTTGCGGGCCAGCCGGTAGTCGACGTCATCGGCCGGCTGCGCAACGCCCGTGGCCACCAGTTGCTGGCTGGCCGACAGATAGTTGCGATTGGCCGCGATCGCGCGCTGCACGGCCGGCTTGATCAGGCGGTATTCCCAATACGGCAGGAAGTAGCTGCACCCCAGCGCGATGATGGAGCCCACCAGCGTATCCAGGGCCCGTTCGCCGATCACCGATAGCGACCCGGGCGCAATGAAGTGAAACGCCAGCAGCACGAAGGTGGTGTTGAAGGTGGCGCTGGCCAGGTAGTACAGCTGCACCAGGCTGTTGCCCATGACCGCCGCCAGCATCATGGCGGCGAACAGCACCAGCGTGTTGTCAACGAACGAAAGCAGCGCCAGGACCAGCGCGCAGCCGATCAGCGTGCCGGTCAGCCGCTGGACGTTGCGCTGCTTGGATAAGGAAAAGCCCGGCTTCATGATGACGACGATGGTCAGCACGATCCAGTAGCTGTGCATGATGTGATGCGGAATCAGCCACTCGCTCGATATCGTCATGCCGATCGCCACCGCCAGCGTCACCCGCAGGGCGTGACGAAAATTGGGCGACGACAGTTTGAGGTTGCTGGTGATGCGAGCGGGGCTGAAGTCCTGCTTCGACAGGAAGCGGCGCAGGGACGCATCCATTTTGAGCGACGAGGCTTCGCCATCGCTGGCCGGGTCGGTATCGCGATGCAGGCGGTCCAGGATGTGGGACGCATTGCGCGCGCGTCGGAAGGTCCAGATCAGCGCCGTATAGGCTTCGGGCTCCAGCTTGGGAAAGTCGGCCTTCTTCAGCTGGTCGATCTCGTATTCGATGGCGCGCAGTTCAGCCTTGACGTTGATGTGGCGATGCGTGATCCGGTCTTGCGTGATCGCCAGGCCGACCGCTTCGGTATCCAGCGCCAGCTTGTGCAGCAGATCGTGGAAGAACACCAGCAGGTCGGATCCGGCAAACACCCGCCGCAGCAGTTCGTAATCCGTGTGCACGGCCACCACGGTCTCATGCAGATCGACGATGTCGATGAACATCTTGAACATGCGGGCGCGGCGCGCGTCCATGCCTTCACTGGCAGCGCGGGGCAGCTCGCGCAGGACCACGTCGCGCGCGGCTTCCTGCTGTTCGGCCACGGCCGCCTGGCGGACGATCAGTTGCTGGTAGTTGTCTTCCAGCCTGACGTCGGGATCATAGAAACGCGCCTTGACCTCAAGGTATTCGGCCGACGCAAAGATACATGCCGCGATCGCCTGCTGTTCCTGGCGATACCACTGCAGCCGTGTGACCACCAAGCTGAAACCGGTGTACCAGAGTCCGCCCGCGATGGTGACGACGGTGTGCAGCAGCGCCTGTCCGGGCGTGAAGTCGCTGTGCATCGTCAGCGTCATCAGCAGCATGCACGCAAAGCCGATCAGCCCGCCCTTGCGGCCAAATACGCTGAGCAGCGACAGGAAGAAACACAGGCCGATGACGGTGAACCACAGCCCCCACGCATAGGGCGTCGCCAGCGCGGTGATGCCCGCCGTCGCGGCGCCCAGCACCGCGCACCCCAGCATTTCGTTCTTGCGATGCCGCACCGGGCCCGGCTGGTCGACGATGGACACACACATGGCGCCGAACGTGGCGGCCAGGCCCAGCACCGGCAAGTCGAACAGCCCCAGCAGCACCATGGCCGGCACCAACGCCCCAAGCGCCTGCCGCACGCCACCGTAGAAGTAGTGGCTGTACACGAATTTTTTGATGTTCTTGGTCGAGTAATCCAAAGGTAAGTCCCCCCTGGCGCTGCGCGCCTCCCCAGGGGCGGCACTGGCGGCCTGGCAAAGCCAGATCCGCTGTGCCCGCGATAAGGGGGCGTTGCAAGCTAGTTAGTTGTTGTCGTCCGGCGCTATGCCGCGGCCCACTTCAGGCACAGTCGATCTGGCTTTGCCAGTCGACCAGTGCCGCCCCTGGGGAGGCGCGCAGCGCCTAGGGGGGCTCAATATGATCCTAGCCAACTTATCGTAGTCGCCGTCGAAATGGTGACCGCCGGGCAGGCTGACGACCTTGATCTTCGCGGGATCGACCAGGGGGCACCCCGAGTCCTTGGCTTCCTCCAGCCCGTAGATGCACGTGGTCGTGCCGGCCGCCAGTTTTTCGGTTTCGGGCGCGATCGGCAGGCCGTTGGACGGGGCCGAGATCCAGTTGGTCACCTGGAATTCGAATGCGGCTTTCTTGCCCAGTCCCATCAGCACTGTCTGCGGGATGTGCTTGCGGGTGGCGGCGGGCATGCGGTTCATGACGAAAGGCAGCACGTCGGCCCCTTGCGAATAGCCCACCAGGATGACCTTGCTCTTGTTCCACCGCGTCAGGTAGAAGCGGATCAGCCGGTCCATGTCGGCGGTGACGGACGCGGGCGTGCGTTTGCTCCAGAAGTAACGCAGCGAATCCAAGCCTACGGTTGGCACGTTCATCTTGAGCAACGATGCGGCCACGTCGCGGTCCAGGCCCGCCCAGCCGCCATCGCCACTCAGCAGAATGACGAAGGTGTCGCCGGGCGCCTTGCTCGGGATCTCGACGACCGGCAGGTCGGCAATGGTGGCGGGTGGGATGGGCGGCGCGGCGGGGCGCTCGGCGTTCAATTTGTTGAAGGCCGTGGTGTAGGTGCCGATCCACGGGGCAGATGCATCGTCGCGGCGAGTGGGCAGCGTCACGGGCTGGATCTCGACGCCAGGAACGGCGGCAAGGAAGGCCTGCGCCGCGCCGGGCGCGCAGGCGGCAGGGGCTGCGCTCGTGTTGGCCGCGCCCGGATTTGACATGCCCGGGTTCGGAACGCCGGAGCGGACGGCGCCCGTCGTCGCGCCCGGGGCCGCTGTGACTGCCCTGGTCCCGGCATTCGGATCCTGCAGCGCGATCCACGGGTGGTCCAGCTTCTTGGCTGGCAGCAGCTTCGCGCCCGCAGCCGACGTGGCCTTCTCGAAATGCACGCCTTCGCCATTGCACAGAGGCTTCTGCATCGGCAGCACGGGGCAGAAGTCGACCGTCAGCAGGCCGCCGAAGCGCGTGACAGGCGCCTGGGCGTTCATGGCGTAGGCCAGCGATGCCCCCGCGCCCTGTCCGACCAGGATAGGCGGGAAGTAGGTGGGCAGGTGTTCGTAGGCTTGTATGAAGCGGCTCAGGTTTTCCATGTCGCCATCGGGCATTACGCACTTGCCCTTGTCGGCTTCCAGGTTGGCCAGCAGCTTGGCGGTGTCGATGCCCGCGACCATCGTGCCTTGGCGGGCCAGGGCTTCGGCCTGCGTCTTTGCGGCAGCGTCCCAACCCGCCGCGCCAGACAGCAGCAGCGCGAAACCCTTGACCGGGCCGGCGGGCTTGTACACCGGCAGGTCGTTGAACCGGCCGTGCGAAATCGTTTCCGGAGACGCCGCCTGGGCGCCCGATCCGGCCAGCAGCAGGGCGGCGCCCAGCACGGCAAGCACGCGGTGTTTCATTTGGCGATGACTCCCTTGAGTCCGCCGCCGATCAGGGCGGCCGTGTCAGTAAGCGCGAATAGTGGATTGACGCCGCCCTGGGCGACAAGATAGCGGGCTTCCCAAACCGGATCGAACTTGTCCTTGAAGCTGCGCAGGCCGCGAAAGTTGTAGAAGCGCTCGCCATACTGGAACATCAACCGGCCGAATCGGTGCCAGCGCGGCGCCAACTGGTGGTCCACCATGCCCGACATGGGCGCCATGCCCAGGCTGAACCGCTGGTAGCCCAGCGACTGGAAGTGCAGCATCAGCTTGGCGAACAGGAAGTCCATCGTTCCGGCGGGCGAATCGGGCCGCTGCCGCATGAGATCGACGCTGACCTCCACGCGCAGCACTTCGGGCGACATCAGCGTTGCAAACGCAACGATACGGCCCTTGGCCCGCACGACCGCGACCGGCTGACGCTGCACGTAGTCATCATCGAACGCGCCCAGCGAAAAGCCCTTTTCCTGCGCGTTGTGCTGGGCGAGCCACAGGTCCGAAATCTCGCGGATCTCGTCTAGGATGGTGTGCACGTCGGGTGGCGACACGATCTCGAAGCTGGAGCCTTCGCGTTCGGCGCGGCTCACCCCGTGGCGCACATTGGCGCGCCGTGATCCCTGCAGGCTGAAGTCGTGCAGCGTTACATACGCTTCTTCGCCCAGCTTGAAGGCGCGCAGGCCGGCATCCAGGTACAGCGGCAGCGTCTGTGGACGGGCCTTGTAGAAGGCCGCGCGCCCGCCATTGCCATGCGCTATTTCAATGAAACGCCAGACCAGTTCCGGCCATTCCTTGGCGACACCCACCGGGTCGCCCAGCGCGATCCACGAGCGGCCCTGCTTGCCGTACATGATGAAAGACTTGCCCG
Organism: Pigmentiphaga litoralis; assembly: GCF_048632615.1. Classification (GTDB taxonomy): domain Bacteria; phylum Pseudomonadota; class Gammaproteobacteria; order Burkholderiales; family Burkholderiaceae_B; genus Pigmentiphaga; species Pigmentiphaga litoralis_B. The sequence goes on along the minus strand of NZ_CP184479.1, from coordinate 1,255,956 downwards.
ACGGCGAAAACAGCAGGCTCTTGTCGCCCATCAGCGCCAGGCAGGCATCGGCCGCGGCCTGGGCGCGTACCACGGCATCGGCTTTGACCAGGTCGTCGGCGCTGGGCGGCGCGGAAGTGCCGGCGGGCTGGCGGAACAACTGCCACAGCCCGAATACCAGCGCAATAATGGCGACCGCCATCATGGCCCGCATGGACCGGGACGCGCTGCTGTCCATGGCAAATTCCCACCACATGCGGTCGGCGTAATCGACGTCGCGATAGGCAAAGAACAGGATCCACGTCATGGCGGCCAGTACGCAGGCCACGGCGATCAGCCAGCCTTTTTCGAAGGTCTGCGTGAACAGGGACGAGCGACGGTAGAACTGCTTGCGAGACGTGATCAGCAGCAGCGCGAGCAGGCCCATGACGGCGAGTTCCGACACCGCGATGCCTTTGGGCAAGGCCAGCACGCCCGCCACGATGGCCGCGCCCAGGGCTGCCCACCAGGCGGCATCCAGCCGGTGCAGCAGGCCGCGTGACACGAACAGCAACACGAGCCCCATCACGCTGCCGATCAGGTGAGCCGCTTCGACCACGAACAGCGGCACGTTCAATTCCAGCAGTTCGGCCACGGCATCGCTGGTAGTGGGCGTGACACCCGACACCAGGAGCATGATGCCGGCAATACATGCCAGGCCCGCCAGCAATCCGGGCGTCAGCTTCATGGCGGCGCGGCCTACCTTGGCCACGGCAGTGCTGCGCAGTTCGAACGTGGCCAGCAGGATGGCGGCGACGATCAGCGGCAGGATGAAATAGATGCCGCGATACAGGATCAGGGCGCCCGCGATCTGCTCAGTGGGCGCGCGGCCGCCGCAGGCCAGCAGGATCACGGCTTCGAACACGCCCAGACCGCCTGGCACATGGCTGATCACCCCCAGCGCCATGGCCACGGCGTAGAACGCGACGAAGGTGGGCAGGTCGACGACGTTGTCAGGCAGCAGGAACCACAATGCGGCCGCGGCGGCGCTGAGGTCGGCGGCGGAGATCACCAGCTGGCGGACGGCCAGCCCGGCGTTGGGCAGGGGCACCTTCCAGCGCCCCGCGATGGGCAGGGTGGTGAAGCGCGCGCACAGCAGCACGAACGCGGCAATGCCCACCAGCACCAGGCCGGACAGGCCCTGCAGCGCCCATGCCGGCATCTTGAGCAGGTCGGCGACCTGTGGCGCGCCCCACAACAGGCCCGCAGCGCCAAAGGCCGTCATGCCGAGCCCGAAGGCGCCGGCATTGAAAGCGATGGCCTGCGCCACCTTGCTGGCCTCGACCCCCGCGGCCGCATACAGCCGCATCCGGACCGTGCCGCCGGTCAGCACGCCCAGGCCGACCGTATTGCCAAGGGCATAGGCGACGAAGGAGGTAAGCAGAATGGTGGGCCGGGGCACTTTGGCGCCGACGTAGGCCAGACTGGAAAAGTCGTAGCCGGTCAGGATCAGGTAGCTGAGCGCGGTGGCCAGCACCGCGAAGATCAGGTCCAGATGGGGCGTGGCGGCCGCGGCCGCGATCACGTCCAGGTAGTGCACCTGGCTGAGCAGCACCTGCAGGGCGTCGATCAGCAGAACCGCCAGCACCAGAACGATGGCGGGAACGACCCAGGGGCGCAGCGTGGCCCACCGCGAGCGGCGCGCGGGTTCGGGCGCTTCGGCGGGCGACGCCGTAGAAGGAGCGAGCGAGGGTGAAGGCTTCATGTCGCTAGATCTTAGTCCAATGCCAAAGTCGTCGAGGCCCGCGTTCTGCGCGCGTGTCCTTTCAGGGAGTGACCGGTGTCTTCCTCACACGAAGCCGGGCCGGGGCCCTAAAGCATCCGGCCCGCCAGGCGGCGCGAGTTTAGCATCGGCGCCCGGCGGACCACCGCTTTGCGCCGGGCTAGCGGGTCTGGTTCGGCATCGGGTGGTATTGGTACAACCAACTCTCGGACAGGACCGTGCCGGCATGCTTGAGGGCCAGGCGCAATTCGACCGGGTCGGCGCCGTCCACGGTCAGGTCGAACTGGGCGCGCCAGTGCCCCGCCACGCCATTGGGCACCGGTTCCGCAAAGATGTACGAGAACGATCCGCGGGACGTCCACAGGTCCAGTTCCGGCTTTTCGCCGTAGGGCATATTGGCCAGCCCGCCCCCCAGAAACTCGACCATGAATTTGCGCACGCCCTGCGGCCGCGCATTGCCGGGTTGGCCGCCATTGCCAAGACGCGTGGCGACGCAGCGCGCCAGGGCGGGCGGGAAGGGCTCGTTGGCCGACCAGTACAGCTTGTAGCCCAGGCGATAGCTGGATCCCTTGGTAGCCGGGGCTTTCGGCACCCACATGGCGACGATGTTGTCGTGGATTTCGTCATCCGTCGGGATTTCAATCAGCTGGATCGCGCCTTCGCCCCAGTCATTGGTGGGTTCCACCCATAAAGACGGCCGACGGTCGTAATAGACGCCATCCAGGTAATGATCGAAGTTGCGGTCGCGCTGCAGCAGCCCGAAGCCGCGCGGGTTCATGTCGCTGAACGACGACGCCATGGTGCGCGGCGGGTTGTTCAGCGGCCGCCACAGGTATTCCCCCGGCGATTCCACATGGCCAGGCCGTCGGAATCATGCACTTCCGGGCGCCAGTCCACCGCCGTCGTCTTTTGCGCTTCGGAATACCAGTACATCGACGTCAAGGGCGCAATGCCGAAGCGGGCAATGTCTTTGCGCACGAACAGGGCGGCGTCGACCGTCATGGTCACATCGGCCTTGCGGGTCATGTCGAAACGGAAGGCGCCCGAGATGCTGGGGCCGTCCATCAGCGCATAGACGGTGACGGTGTCCGCGCCGTCTTTGGGGGTCTCGAACCAGAACTGGGTGAAATTGGGAAATTCTTCCGGACGCTCGGGTTCGGCTACGTCGATCGCGACGCCGCGGGCCGACAGGCCGTATTGGTACAGCTCGCCGATCGCGCGGAAATACGATGCTCCCAGGAAAGCGACCCAATCATTCTTTTTCCAGTCCAGCTTGCCCTGGTCGGCCGTACGGCTTTCCTGAAAACGGAAACCCGCAAAGCCACTGCCCGCGGGCAACTGGTGCGCAGGGCTGTCGGCCGGCATATTGAAGTAATCGTCCTGATAGACGATTTCGCGCGCGGCCAGGCCGGTTCTGTCCTGGGTCAGCACGTGCATCTGCACGGGCGACAGAAAATATCGGCCCAGGTGGAAGAACGTCACGGGAAACTGGCCCGGGCCATCGGCGAACACGGCGTACTCGGGCTTGAACTGGATCTGGCCGTGGGCGGCGTAGTCGATTTTGTCCAGGATGTCTTGTGGAGGGCGCTTGGGGGCTGGTAGGCCTTGCCGGCCAGGTCCTTGGCGCGGGCCACCAGGGCATCGAAGGAAAACGGCGTGCGTTTGCCAAAACGGATCTGGGCGGCGCTGGCGGTTGGCAGGTAGCCCATGGCGGCCAGCGTGGCGGTACTGGCCGCGGTGGCGAGAAACGTACGGCGATCGATCATACGGTGCGCAGGTCCTTGTTCTGATTGGGTTTTCGTTGAAGGCATCTTAGCTGCCCGGTCTGGCGTGCTCCACAAACCGGTTGGATCGACTCATCCGGGTGCCTGCTGTTTGGGCAGCGCACGCAAGTTTTTGTTCCGCAAGGGGTTTTCGACTTTCCAGGGCCAATGTCCCCACGGTTGTCCACATGTCGCTGGGACAACTCATGCCTGCTCATCCTTTGCAACGTTTTGCAAACTCCGTGCGCAAGTGTGTAGGGGCGGGATGGCCGCGCAAGGCGGCGTATGATGCGGCCACCCGTGGCCCTCTGCCCGGTCAGGAAAGCGCCATGCAACAGACATCGATGGTCATCAATTCGGTCGCCTACCGCGACGGCGGCAAGCTCGGCGATGTGCCGATGGCCGATATCAGCGAGGTGCTGAAAGAGCCAGGCACCTTTGTGTGGCTGGGCTTGTACGAGCCGGACGACGCCCTGCTGCGCGACGTGCAGTCCGAATTCGGCTTGCACGAACTGGCAGTGGAAGACGCACTGCACGCGCATCAGCGGCCCAAGATCGAAACCTATGGCGACACGGTGTTCGTGGTGTTGAACACGGCGCAACTGGTGGACGAACACATCGTGTTCGGTGAAACGCATCTGTTCGTGGGACGCAACTTTATCGTGTCGGTGCGTCATGGCGCATCCACCACCTATGCCTCCCTGCGCGAAAAGTGCGAGCGGACGCCGCAGCAGCTGGGGCGCGGCCCAGGCTATGTGCTGTACGCCGTGCTCGATTTCGTGGTCGATCATTACCAGCCGATCGCCAATCAGCTTGAAGACGTGTTCCAGGACCTGGAAAAGGATATTTTCCGCGACCGCTTCGACCGCGCGGCCATCGGTCGCCTGTATCAGCTGAAAAGCCAGCTGCTGCGGCTGCGGTCTGCTGCCTTGCCCGTACAGGAGATCTGTTCGCAGCTGATCCGCTTCCATGAAAACCTGGTGCCGAAGGAGTTGCGCGCGTACTTTCGCGACGTGGAAGACCACGTGAACCGTATCGTCGCGCTGCTCGATGCCATCAGTGAAATGCTGACGACGGCGATCCAGGTGAATCTGGCGATCGTAACGGTGGGGCAAGGCGAGGTGGTCAAACGCCTGGCGGGGTGGGGCGCCATTCTGGCCATTCCAACCGTGGTCTTCAGCCTGTATGGCATGAACTTCGAGTTCATGCCCGAGCTGAAATGGCATTATGCCTACCCGACCGTGGTGGCCGCGACGGTTGCCGGCTGCTGCGTGCTGTATCGGCGGCTGCGGCGGGCGGAGTGGATCTGAGCCCGGACGGGTGCCTGATGCGCGCGGCTGGATGCGCGCGGCCTGAGCCTAGCGTGCGGGCGTCGGCGCCACCTGCAGGTGCCGGTTTCGCAGCAGGGTGTAGATTCCACCGCCCATCACCACCGCGCTGAAGATGCCCACTGCGGCAAACAGGCCGAAGGCGTCGGCCAGCACGCCGACCGCCAGCGCCGGCAGCGCGTTGCCGCCGACATACCCCGCGACGTAGAACCACGACACCACGGTCACCCGCGACGCGGAGGGCGCAATATAGTTGGTCAGGCCCGCTGCACCCACGAACGCCGCGCCATACCCCAGTCCGGCGAACGCGGTGGCCACCAGGAATGCCACGGCGCTGTGCGTCCAGGCCGAAACGAAGAAACTGGCCTGCGCCAGGGCAACGACCAGTACCCCCCATGTGATCGAGGTCTGGAAACGAACGGTGCGAAAGGCCAGCTGGCTGACGCTGCCCATGGCCTGGAAAAGGAACACCAGCAGGCCGGTCAGGGCGGGATTGACGATGCCGACCAGATGCGTCGCGATCGTTGAACTGGCCGCCATGAATACCGACCCGACCGACCACGACATCATCAGCGCCGCCATCGCGATCAGGAAGGGAAAGCCAAGCGACCGGTACAAAGTGCGCGCCGACACGGCCGGCGCGTCGTGGCGCTGGCCAGCCGGCACGAACGGCCGGTGCACCCATGGCGACGCAACGATGCCCACAAAGGCGCACACCGCCGTCAACAGAATCGCCAGGAAGGGCAGCACGGTCGGCCACAGGTTCCACTGCAAGGCCAGCCCGCTCAGAACCGGACCCAAGGCGCCGCCTGCCGTGAACGCCATCGTCCCGATGACCGCGGCCCGTTGCTGGTCGCCGCGAGGGTCCAGTTCCACCAGTGCCGCGTTGGCCGCGCCGACCATGGCGCCCGTGCCCGCACCGGCAAATAGCCGTCCCACCAGCAGCCAGGCGGGCGTGTCGGCAAAGGCGAAGATCACCGAGCCCAGGCCAATCACGCCCAGCCCTGACAGCACGATGACCCGCCGGTCACGGATGCGATCCGCAATCCGGCCCAGCAGCGTCAGCGACACCAGAACACCGATCGCGTAGGTGGCGAACACGGCCGACACGAAGCTGGAGCTCAGTTGCCAGATTTCCTGGTAGTGCGGGTACAGCGGAGAGGGGACACTGCTGCCGAGCAGGGCGGAAGCGATGGCCAGCGCGACGAAAGCGCGCGTGCGGACGGTGGAAGGCATGGGGGACACGAAGGCATGACCTTGCTTGCAGGAAAAACGGAACAGGAAGCAGCACCCGCTTGCCGTTGAACGGGTCTGCGCAGCCTAGATGATGCCACGATGCCGGGCGACGCTTAGCCGGTGGGTCACATCGATCATGGCGCCGATGATCTGCACCGCGCGCCGCCCGTCGGGGGTGTCTTCGTATATGACGCGGCCCATGGATTGCATCAGCCGCTCGGTGCCGTCGACCGGAAGAAAACGGAATTCCATGAAGTACTCGCCCGTGCCTGCCGGATCGAGCGCACTCGCGCGGGCTGCCTGCACGGCTGCGCGGTCATCAGGATGGATCAGGCGATCGTGCAGTTCGATCTCGACGCGCGTTTCGGGTCCGACGCCATGCATGGCGCGGGCGCGCGCCGAGCAGTGGAGTTCCCCGCTTGCAACGTCGTAGGCCCAGTCGCCGATGCCTGCCATGTCAAGCGCGACCAGGCGGCGCTGCTCGCCTTTCTGCAAGGCCAGTTCGGCGCGCTTGCGCTCGGTAATGTCGGTAAAGAGCACGGCGATGCGGCGGCTGCCCGGACCACCGAGCCGGAAAATGTTCAGGTCGAACACCCGGCCCAGGGTGACTTCGCCTTCTTCAAGCCGGACCGACTCGCCGGTGTCGGCCGCGCGCCCGTACAACTCCGCCCATCGCGGGTTGGGATTCCTCAACAGGTCGGTTGCCGTGCGGCCGACCGGATAAGGCATGCCGGTATGGCGCATGAACGGACGGTTCACTTCCAGGAAACGGAAGTCGGTCCACCGACCGCTTGCATCCGCGATCATTTCGACGACGGCATAGGCTTCGTCCATTTCCTCGAACAGACCGCGATATTTTTCCTCGCTGTGGCGCAGCGCTTCCTGGATGCGCCGTTCCTCGGACACATCACGGAACAGGACGACGCCCCCCGTGATCTGCCCGTTCTGGTCGCGGATCGGCCCCGCCGCGAACCCGCATGCGACCCTGCGCCCGTCGCGCTGGACCAGTTCATAGACCTCATCCTTGATGACCTCACCGTTCAGTACGGCGCGCGCACCGGGCCATTCCCCGGAGGCCACCGGTCGCCCATCGAGATGGAACCCTGCATAGACGTCGCCGTGGGTCCGCGCGGCAGCTGGGTGCGCCGGTTGGCCCCACAAGGTATCGAACATCGCGTTACGGAACAGGATTTCGCCAGACAGCCCGGTGAATGCAATGGCGAGGGGGCCTGCTGAAGGACCGCAAGCAGCCGGGCCTCGCTGGCGCGCAGCGCCGCTTCGGCATGCACCCGTTCGACTTCGGCCCAGCACCTGCCGGCCACGCCTTCGACCAGCGCGACTTCTTCGGCCGTCCACCGCCTTGGACTGCGCTGATTGACTGCAAGCACGCACCGCAGGGCGCCGTCGACGACCACCGGCGATGTCAGGTCCGCCCCGATCTCGATGCTGGCATAGTCAGACTTCATGACGTCGGAGATGCGGGAGTCGGTCTGCGTGTCTTCGACGATATGGGACCACCGCTCCCGTTCCGGCGACGCAAAGGATTCCCAGGCGTCAAGGGGGAACCGGCCTTCGATGGGCGTTACGTGAGGTGAATGCACGCCGCCCGTGACGACGTATTCCCCGGTGGCTTGATTGACCTCGGCCCAGTAGGCGCGCTCTACTCCAAGGTGCTCGTGCAGCATGCGGCACGCGGTTTGCCCGATCTCGCGCGCGTCCACGAGCCCGCGAACGGCATCCGAAAAACGCACGAGGAAAGCGTTGATTTCTTCGGTGCGGCGCCGGGCATGCGACAGGACGATCTGGCCGCCAACGCGCGCGATCAGTTCCCGAGCGGAGAACGGCTTGGCCAGATAGTCGTCGGCGCCCGCCACCAATCCTTCGATCGCCCGGTCTTCGGCCGCGCGTGCGGTCAGGAAGATGAATGGCGTGTGTTTGAGTGTCGCGTCGTCGCGTATGGCGCGAAGCAGCGCAAATCCGTCGAGCACGGGCATCATGACGTCGGCAAGGATGAGGTCCGGCGGCGCCCGGCGCGCTTCGGCCAGCGCCTCGGCGCCATCCGCCACGACAGTGACCTTCCAATAGGCGCCAAGCAGACGCTGCAGATACTGGCGCAGGTCGGCATTGTCATCGGCAACGAGGACCCGGGCGCCCGGGGCCAGCCGCAGCTGCTCGTTCTTTGGAGACGCGAGCGGGTCGTCGAGCAGGCCGGCGTTGGTGCCCGAGCCAAACCATGCGTTCGCCTCTTCGGCCAGTCCGGCCGCGATGTGCGAAGTGACGTCCCCCGGCGCCAATGGCGTTGGGATATCGGACGCCTGGCGATGCGCCTTCAAGGGCATCCAGATCGTGAAGGACGTCCCGCGGCCTTCGGAACTTTGTACCTGGACCTGGCCCCGCATGCGGGTGACGAGGTCGTGAACGATGGCCAACCCGATACCCGAGCCTTCGATGGTTCGCGCACGGGTGCCGCGGACCCGATGGAAACGCTTGAACAGGTGGGGCAACTCATGCTTCGGAATGCCTACGCCGCTATCGCTGACGACCAGCTCCACGTGCAAGGACATGGCGCGCAGGCGAACGACAATGCCGCCCTCGAACGTGAACTTGAGTGCATTCGACAGCAGGTTGGAAAGGACTTTTTCCCAAAGGATCCGATCCACCGGAACGAGGGGAAGACCTGGCTGGCATTCGACACGCAACGTCAATCCGGCTCGTTCGATGGCGCTTCGAAACACGCTTGCCACGTCGGTCGTCAACGCCGCGAGGTCGGTCAGCTGCAGAACCACGCGTTGCCGCCGCTCTTCGCCCTGCGCGAAGTCGAGCAGGCTATCGACCAGCCGCAGCAGCCGGTGCGAATTGCGCGCAACGACATCGATTTCCGTTGCCAGCCCGACGGGCAGTTCGTCGCGCCTGCGCCGTATTTCTTCAAGCGGCGAGAGCAACAGCGTCAATGGGGTGCGGAATTCATGACTGACGTTGGCGAAGAATTCGATTTTGGCCCGATCGAGCTCGGCCAGCCGCTCGCTGCGTTCGCGTTCGAGTTCGCGTGCGCGCGCCTCCGCCAGGCCGGCGCTGATCTGCTGCGTCACGAGCCGCAGGAAGTTGCGGTAGTCCTCGTCCAGCGGCCGCTGGGGGCTGAGCCCCGCGATCAATGCGCCAATCGGCGGCTTGTCTTCGGCCCACCGCAGCGGCAGCACCAGCGCGGCGCGTGGAATCAGCCTGTCTTCCTGGTGGCTGAGAAGCGCGGCGATCTCGGGCGCCCGACGGTCGATGTCCTCGAGCAACAGGCCAGGCGAATACGCCGCCGAAGCGGTCTGAAGCAGGCGCTGCAGCGCCCACAGGTCGCGCGCGGCCACCATGCCCAAGGTGTGGGGCGCCGCGGCGCTACCGGCGGGCAGGCCAACCGTACCTGCAAGCGTGGCATTGCGCCGGCCGGGGTCGAACAGGTAAAGCAATGCAAAGGGCAGGTCGAACGGCGCGGCATCCAGCACGGAGGCGGCCCGTTCGCAGGCCTGGCGCGGGGTGTCCGCGCCGATGATATGCGCCGCCAGCGCGCGCAAGGCGGCCATCCGCCGTTCGGCGACGACCGTGCGCGTCGTTTCCCACCCCGCGCTATGGATACCGACAACCACCCCCGCACATCACGGATGGGCGAGTAGGCGAAACTGACAAAGGCTTCTTCATCCACGCCATGCCGGTCGATGACCAGGCGCACTTCCTTGGCGTCTACTGCCGTGGCCCGCGTCAGGACCTGGTCGACAATGGGGGCCAGCCTTCCCCATGCGTCGTTCCAGGTTTCACAGGCCGGACGGCCCAGCGCTTCAGGATGTTGACGTACGCCAAGGAAACGGCGGTACGCATCGTTGTAGATCTGTACAAGGGAACGCCCCCACCAGATGGCCGTGGGGTGCGGCGATTCGATCGCCGTGCGCGCGAGCAGCCGGAGTTCAATGGGCCACTCCAGGGCGGTGCCTATCGGCGTGCGGGACCAGTCGATGTCGCGGGCAAGGGCGGCGACTTCGCCCTTGATTCCGAATACCTGCTCGATGGCCTCCAGTTCCGAACGGGCCTTTGGCCGCACGGCGCCGGAGACCAGTTCGGTCAGCACCTGCGCCATGTCGTCCAGCGGCACGACCAGGTCTGCCGCGCCAGCCGCAATGGCTGCCTTGGGCATGTCGGTGTATTCGGCCGAAGCCGCCATCTGGACGAGGACGCGCCCACCCGCGACATGCAGTTCGCGGGCACCCAGGGCGCCGTCGCGCCCCAGGCCGGTCAGGACGACGGCGATGGCCCGATGGCTGAAACTCAGCGCGACGGAGTGAAGCACCCGGTCGATCTGTCGGTCGAGCGCGCCGCCTTCGCAGGCATGCAGGCGAAAGCTGCCGTCGGGCAGCAGTTCGATACAGGAGCGTGGGGGGCAAAGGAGTACCTTGCGGGGAGCCAGCGTGGACTGTTCGGTCACCCATTCGAAGGTATATGGAAGCCGGGCCGCGTAGATGTCGCGAAGGGTGGATTCCACCGGCAGGTGCTGCACGACGACGATGGGCACGTCGAAGTCCAACGGCAGATTGCGCAACAAGGCAAGGATGGCGGATTGTCCGCCTGCCGAGGCACCGATCACGACGACGCCAAAGTCCGCCGTTCCGGTCATGGCTTCACGGTCTGTCTGCATTGCATCGTTGTCGGACCCAGCGTCGCCGGCCACGACAACCCTATCGTTGAATCCACAAAATGCAGCAGAAGGAAAAACGTGTGGTGGAGAGGAGGAGGATCGAACTCCCGACCTCGTCATTGCGAACGACGCGCTCTCCCAGCTGAGCTACCCCCCACGTGCAGAAACTATATCAGTGAGCCTGGCCAGCGGCAAATGCATGAGCATGGTCCGGATGGTGACAGGTGCAACAGGATTTGAACGGCCCGGCCGGCTGATCATGACTTGCGGCAATGACCTCAGAACCTGGACTTATGCCAGGGCATGGCATCACAAGGAAAAGTGCCGTAATGCAGCCCGAATCCCGTCAGATCGCGGCAAGAACGCGTCGAAATGCCCTCGGCTTTGGTAAACTCATCTCATTACCTCGACGGAATGTGACTGGCCATGGCCGCTTTCAATACCGAGCGCGTTACCAGCGTTCATCACTGGAACGATACGCTTTTCAGTTTCAAGACCACGCGCGATCCCGCCCTGCGCTTTCACAACGGGCACTTCGTGATGATCGGGCTGGAAGTCAATGGCAAGCCGCTCATGCGCGCCTACAGTATCGCCAGCGCCAATTACGAAGAACACCTCGAATTCCTCAGCATCAAGGTGCAGGACGGCCCGCTGACCTCGCGGCTGCAGCACCTGAAAGAAGGCGACCCTATCCTGGTCAGCCGCAAGCCCGTCGGCACGCTGGTCGTGGATGACCTGCTTCCAGGCAAGAACCTGTACCTGTTCGCCACGGGTACGGGCCTGGCCCCGTTCATGAGCATCATCAAGGATCCGGACGTCTATGAACGTTTCGAGAAGGTGGTGCTGGTGCACGGCGTACGATTCGTCAGCGAACTTGCCTACGCCAACTACATTGGCGAAGAACTGCCGAACAACGAATACTTTGGCGAGATGGTCCGCGACAAGCTGATCTACTACCCAACGGTCACGCGCGAGCCGTTCCGCAACATGGGCCGGATCACCGATATCATCGATAACGGCAAGCTGGCTGCCGGCGTCGGCCTGCCGCCGCTCGATCCGGCGCACGACCGCGCCATGCTGTGCGGCAGCCCGCACATGCTGACCGACATCAGCGCGATGCTGGACCAGCGCGGCTTCAAGGTATCGCCGCACACCGGCGAGCCGGGCGACTACGTGGTTGAACGCGCGTTCGCTGAAAAATAATCGACGGCGGGCGAATGGCGCGTGGCCAAGGTAGCCACCCGCGGATTCGTCGCCGGTCAGTCACCACAAGGGCGCCTTCGGGCGCTTTTGTCATTTCCGGGCCGACGCGTGCCGGAGCCGGGCGTGCGGTGTCGCGCGAGATGTGTCGTGCGCGATATGTGGCACGGCAACGACTAGTGGGCTTTACGGATGGCCGCGATCTCGCGGATGCGCTTTACGGTGTCCAGATCGGCAGCCACATACGCCTGCTTGCGGATTTCGACCGTCGTTTCATCCATGTCGTCGCTGTCGTCCGCCAGGTCCAATTCGTAGGTAAAACGCAGGAAAATCGCACCTTCTTCCGGCTCTTCCACCGTTACGGTGGCCTCGCTGCGCGGCCACCGATCGGTCGCCAGCGCAAGCACCCGGACTTCATGCATGGGCGTCAAGGTCACCCGGTCGTGAACCTGGAATGGGCCGAAGTCCAACACCCGCGTCAATAAAGTTTGCCGACCTTGCTCTTCCTGTGTTTCGATGACGCAGCCTTCCAATCCCATGATGAATTCGGTTGGATGATGGGCACGAAGCACCAGCCCGTGCCAGATGTCCATGCGGGTAAGGGGTTGGATCAACGGAACGCGCGGGTCGTTGATCTGCACGAGGTGTTCGAAAGTCAGCATAGTGTCGGTCTAGAAATCGGGAGTGGTCATGCTGCGGTGCCTGGGTCAGGGCGCCGCAAAGATTGCCTGCCGGATGTCGGCGGGCGGGAAGGCGGTCAGCCAGCGCAACGCTGGAACCGCCCCGCGGGGTCGTCGTTCCGGGAACAGATGGCGACGGGACCGCGGGCAAGCAAGTGCGGTAGATATTCACGAATCATCATAACGTGCCTACAAAGCTCAGAATTGCGATTGTCACGCGCCGTTTCGGCGCGCGTTTCGGCGGCGCCGAAGCCTATGCGGAAAACCTGACCCGAGTACTGATCCAGACCCACGACGTCCGCGTCATCTGCCAGGAGTTCGACAGCCCTGTGCAGGCACCGTTCACCCGCGTTCCGTGCAGCAGGCTGCTGCCACGCTGGCTCAACCAGCTATGGTTCAACCTGTGCTGCCACCTGCTGGTCCGCCAGGGTTACGACATCGTCCATTCCCACGAAAACAGCTGGGTCGGCAACGTGCAGGTCGTGCATGTCATGCCGGTACGCTACAGCCTGTTCATGCACAACCGGTCGCTGCTCAAACGGATCAGCGCGCTGCTGAGCCCCCGGCTGATCAGCTACCTGCTGCTGGAACGCCTGCGTTTCCGCGTGCAACCCAACCGCGTGCTCGTGGCTCCGGCGCACCAGACCATCGACCAGTTGCAGGCTGCCTACAAACGCCTGCCGCCCATGGTCACCATCCATCCTGGCGTCACCCTGCCCGACGATGTGCAGACGCGCCACGACGCGCTTCAAAGCCTGGGGCTGGATCCGTCCGCCGTGTACTGCCTGTTGGTCGCGAACGACCCGCTGCGCAAGGGCTTCATGACGATCCTGTCGGCCCTGGAATCGCTGGACGCGCAATATCACCTGATCGTGCTGGGTGGCCCGGCCGACGGCCAGGACAAGCTGCGCGACGTGATCCCGCCCGCCTTGGCCGGCCGTGTCCACGCGTTTCCGGCGCGGCCGGACGTCTGCCGCTTCTATGCCTGCAGCGACGTGTACGTGCACCCCACGCTGCAGGACTCTTTTGGCATGGCGCCGCTGGAGGCCATGTCGTTCGGCCTGCCCGTGATCCTGAGTTCCAAGGAATACTGCGGCTTTACCGCCTGCGTCGAAGCGGAACATGATGCGCTGGTGGTTGCCGACCCGCGCGACGCCTGCGAATTGGCCGCCGCGATCCAGCGCATCACGCAAGACGCGGTGCTGCGCGGCAAGCTGCGCGCGAACGGCCTGGCGCTGGCCGCGCGGTTTGACTGGCGGCAGGTGGAACAGGCGTTCGTGAAGACGTACGCAAAGGTGCTGGACAAGTCGCCGGCTTGACCCGATGCGTGCGCAGTTGCACGGACGGCTGCCAATCCCTGCCGCAGGGCTGCCTGATATACAGTTTCATCCATGACGACGACCCGCAATTCTCGCCCCATTCCCATCCTGATGTACCACCAGTGCGCGACGCCGCCGGCCAAGGGCACGCCGTTTCGCAGCCTCACGGTGGACCCGGCCGTGTTCGCGCGGCATATGCGCTGGCTCAAGGCGTTGGGGTATCGGGGGCTGTCGATGCGGGATCTGCAGCCTTACCTGCGGGGCGAGCGGCAGGGCAAGGTGTTCGGACTGACGTTCGATGATGGCTTCGTGAACGTGGCCGAAAATGCGGTGCCGATTCTGGCGGACCTGGGTTTTACCGCGACCAACTACTTCGTGGCGGCGCAGGTCGGGGGCACGAATGCGTGGGATGCCGAGAAGGGCGTGCCGACGGCGCGTTTGATGGACGGCGCGCAGATCCGGGCCTGGGCGAAAGCGGGACACGAAGTGGGCTCGCATACGATCGCGCATGCGAACCTGAAGGAATGTTCGGTGGATCAGGCGCGTGAGCAGATTGGCGGGTCGCGCAAGATGCTGCAGGACGTGAGCGGCGAACCGGTCGACGCCTTCTGTTACCCCTATGGATACTACCTGGCGGAGCAGTGTGCACTGGTGGCCGAGAGCGGATACACCAGCGCCACCACGACGCGGCGCGGACGGGTGCAACCGGGCCAGGACATGATGGAGCTGTCCCGGGTGCATGTGCTGCGGTCCACCCACTTTGCGTCGATGATGATCAAGCTGTTCACGCCGCGCGAGGAACTGCGCGGGCGTTGAAGGTCTTGCGGGGCGCTGACTCGACGATAGGCGGCCCAGTGGTAGAAGGCTACAAGGCGTTTTGTCCACCTTTCCGCCGCCTTGACGGCGGCGGTGCATCGTTGATGCTGACTCCGGTTCGATGCCGGCGGCGGTGCAGCCTTAATGCTTACTCCGGTTCGATCCCGGCGGCTTTGATGATCTTGCCCCACTTTTGCGATTCGGCTTTCTGGAAGCTGGCCAGTTCGCCGGGCGTCGTGGTGTAGGGCTCCGTGCCGGTCGATTCATAGAAAGACTTGGCGGCGGACGACGTGGATGCCTTGATCAGCAGTTCGTTGAGTCGCGTCACTACGGCGCTGGGCGTGCCGGCGGGCACGTAGGCGGCAAACCAGTATCCCATCTCATAGCCAGGCACACCGGATTCGGCGATGGTCGGCACATCGGGCGCCAGGGGCGAGCGCTTCAGGCTGGTCACGCCCAGGGCACGCAGCTTGCCGCTCTTGACCTGCGGCAGGCCGGTGGCGGTGTCGGTGATCATCATGCTGATCTGGCCGCCCAGCAGGTCGGTAACGGCCAGCGGGTTGCTCTTGTAGGGCACGTGCAGGATCTTGGCGCCAGTCATTTGCTGGAGCAGCTCGCCGGCGATCCGGCTGGACGAGCTGCCGCTGCCGAAACTCAGCTTGCCCGGGTCTTTCTTGGCGAGGGCGAGCAGCTCCTGCACGCTTTTGACAGGCAGGTTGGGGTTGACGACCATGATCTGTCCGCCCTTGCCCAAGGCGGTAACCGGTGCGAAGTCCTTGACCGGGTCGTAAGGCAGCGACTTGTACAGGTGTTCGTTGGCGGCGTGGGTTGTGTTGGTGGTGATCAGCACAGTGTAGCCATCGGCCTGCGCGCGGGCGGCCGATTGCGCGCCGATGATAGCGCTGGCGCCCGGCTTGTTTTCGATGACGACGGTCTGGCCGCTGGCTTCGGTCATGCCCTGGCCAATGGCGCGGGCGATCTGGTCCGTCGCGCTGCCGGCCGCGAATGGCACCACGAAGGTGACCGGGCGGGCCGGATAGGTCTGGGCAGAGGCGGTCAGGGGCGCCGCGGCCAACGGCAAAGCAGCGGCGATGAGGCCGGCGAGTACAAGGCGGCGGGGATGCGAGGTCATGGTGCTAGGTCTCCGGAATTCTTGTTGTGGGTGAAAGGAAAGGCGGTCAGACAGGAGGGCGGTCGGCATCCCTCAGGGCAGGGCCCGTTCGATGATGCCGTCGCCATTGGCATCGAAGCCGGGCGGCGGGGTCACGGGCATGTCCAGCAGCCAGAACGAGAGGCCTTTGCCGTGCGCATCGAGGTTGAGCGATCCGTTCACGCCGCCATCCAGTACTTCGTCCAGCACGAAATTCATCGCGCAGAGCGTGGGCAGAAGGTAGCGTTCGACGTGGGTGGGTTGACGGTAGTCGAACCAGCGGGCGACCGCGTCGGCGGTGACCTGCTCGACCAGGTGGTCGTAGTACGCCGGGTCGTGGGCAATCAGGCTGAGGTTCGACCGGTTGCCCTTGTCGCCTGCGCGGCTGTGCGCGAGGCGATACAGAGGCACGGTGTTCGCGGGGGATTGAGGGGTGGTCGATGTCATGCCAGGCTCCCCGGGGTCAGCATCGTCCAGCCGCTGCGCACGGCCGCGCGCGGAACGAAGCATGAAATGAGATTGAGCCGTGGTTTGAGCGTCGTGCGCACGCCACCGCCACCGGCCGGTCCGTTGGTGTACAGCGCGGTGACTTCGCGCACGATGCGCTGGGCCTGACGCTTGTCGTGCTGCGAGCAGGCCACGCGCAGACGCACGTCGCGGCCGTGGCCGGCGGGCGCGCCACGCAGCATATCGCCGCGGTCATCTCCCAGGATGCTGACGGCGCCGATCAGGTCGATGCGCACGGGCAGGTCGGGGCCCAGGCGTTTGACGATGACGTCGGCGGCAAGGCGGGCACGCGCTTCGGCGCGCGGGCCGGCGTACGAGATTTCGGCTTCGGCCAGCCAGCCGCCGCGATAGCAGACGTTGACCTTGAGCCGGTCGGGGCGAGCATGCCCGGTCACGCCGCTGAGCGCGACCCGATCGTTGCCAAGATCCATGACTCGCGCCTGGCTGATGTCGGCCACGACATCGGGTGTCAGGTAGCGCGCCGGATCGTGGACTTCGTACAGCAGCTGTTCCTTGACCGTGCGAGGATCGACACAGCCGCCGGTCGCGTCGGCCTTGCCGATCACGCAGCTGCCATCGGCATCGATCTCGGCGATCGGAAAGCCGGCCGCGTGCAGATCGGGCACATCCTTGAAGCCAGGGTCCGCAAAATAGCCGCCGGTGACCTGGGTGCCGCATTCGAGCAGATGCCCGGCCATGGTCGCACGGCCCAGGCGTTCCCAGTCGTCCGCGGCCCAGCCGAAGTGGGCCATGGCAGGACCCACCGCCAGGGACGGATCCGCGACGCGGCCCGCGACGACGATCTGAGCGCCGCCGCGCAAGGCGTCGGCAATGGCTTCGGCGCCGAGGTAGGCATTGGCGCTGACCACGTCCAGGTCGTCGAATTGGGGGCCGATGCACTCCCGCAGCAGGTCCCGGTAGCCAGGGCCAGACAGGTCGTCGCCGTGCACGATGGCGATGCGTGCGTCGGCGATGCCCTGCGCGCTGGCCAGATCATGCAGGCGTTGCGCGGCCCCGGGCGGATTGGCCGCGCCGAAGTTGCCGATGATGGCGATGTCGTGACGCAGGCAGCGTTCGATGACCGGGCCGACGAGGTCGTCCAGCTGCGGATCGAAGCCGCCCTGCGGATGGTGTTCGCGTTCGAGTTGCGCCAGCGCCAGGGTGCGCTCGGCAAGCGTCTCGTACATCAACGCCGCCGGACCGCCGCGGGCGATCAGGGTGTCGACCACCGGGCCCGCCGCGTCCGTCCTGTCTCCAGAGAAACCCGAGGCCGACCCGATCAGGATGGGAGCTGTTGGCATGGGATTGTCTTTGTGCTTTTATGAAAGTCCACTATAGGGTCGGAAAAATCATCCGTAAAATAGAAAAAAAGATTGATTGATCTGAAAAGCGGATGAGTTGATCATGGATGAAGAGGGGGCGCGGCATATGGTGGACGGCACGGGGTTCAAGAAGACGCGGTGGAAGCGGCCAGGCGCCATGGCGGCCAGGAAGAATCTGCCAGCGGAATATGCCGGCGCCCGGTCATCAAGGGTGACCACGCCATGAACCTGACCAACATGTCGACGCGCCAGCTGAGGGCATTCATCGCACTGGTTGAGGAACGCAACTTTACGCGCGCGGCCGACAAGACCTTTTTGTCTCAGCCCGCTTTCAGTGCACTGATCCGGTCGATCGAAACGGTGGCCGGCGTGCGGCTGTTCGACCGGTCGACGCGGCACGTGGAACTGACGCCCGAAGGTGTGCTGTTCGAAGGGTCCGCGCGGCGCCTGCTGGGCGACTTCGAACTGGCCATGGAAGAACTGAGCGATCATGTGGCCAAACGCAAGGGCAGGGCGTCCGTGGCGGCCTTGCCGTCATTGGCATCCGGCTGGCTGCCGGGCGTGCTGGGGAATTTCGCGCCGAATTTCCCGGCGTGGCGCTGGAACTGCACGACGCCTTGCTGGAGCCGTGCCTGAGTCTGGTACGCCTGGGCCGGGTCGATTTTGCCCTGGCCGCGAACGGCGCCGACATGAGCGATTTCACGACGGAACTGCTGTGCGTGGACAGTTTTTATCTGGTCTGCCGCAAGGACCATCCGCTGGCGCAGTTACCGACGGTGCGGCTGCGCGAT
This sequence comes from Pigmentiphaga litoralis, assembly GCF_048632615.1. Lineage (GTDB taxonomy): Bacteria > Pseudomonadota > Gammaproteobacteria > Burkholderiales > Burkholderiaceae_B > Pigmentiphaga > Pigmentiphaga litoralis_B. The sequence continues at coordinate 1,237,431 of NZ_CP184479.1, read as the reverse complement.
GTGGCCGATTACCCCTTTATCCAGTTGGCCCGGTCGAGTAGCGTGCGGCAGCATCTGGACGCCGCCTTGCACCCGGTGCAGATGCAGACGGCGTTCGAGGTGGAGCACCTGGCGACCGTGACGGGGCTGGTGGTGGCGGGGCTGGGTGTGAGCCTGGTGCCCGAGATGACGCTGTCGCAGTTTTCGCATCCGGACGTGGCGGTGATTCCGCTGTCGGTGCGCGGCCCGACCCGGTCCTTGTATCTGGTGCGCCGGCGCGACCGGTCGATGTCGGCGGCGGCCGAGGCGCTGTATTCGCTGGTGAAGGCGCGACGGCCGTCCTTCCCGGCAGGGAAGGGTGGGGGAAGGACGGGAAGCAAGGCAGGGGGCGCCGCAGGCGGAAGATCCGCAAGGAAGGCGGCTGGCCCCAAGGCGACCGAAGCCTGATCGATCGCCGCTTTGCATGCGGCAGTCGTCAAGCCGCCGCCAATCGTCTACCTGGCCGCCGCCCTGGTCAAGGCGCCCAAGCTGAGCGCCCGCATGATGCAGCTGCAAGCGAACAACCGAACAACCGAACAACCGAACAACCGAACAACCGAACAACCGAACAACCGAACAACCGAACAACCGGTCAATCGGTCAATCATTCCATCCATCAATCGATCAACATCGGCAGCACCATCATCTGCTGCCCGTTGATGTGCATCCGCCGCTGCAGCGCATTGACCGCCTGGTTGTGCAGCAGGCGTGTGAACAGGTTGTCGCGCTTGAACACCAGCTTGCTCGCAAAGAACAGCGTGTTGGGATAGGTCTCCAGTGTCTCATTGCACAGCTTTTCCAGCGTCTGCACGGCATCGGTGCCGTACCCCAGACGGCTGGTCGCCGCCATGCCGTAGCTGTTGCAGAAGCGCTCGAAAAACTTCAGGGACGTGTTGGCCTGCATCCGTAACGCTTCCAATGCTTCCGGCCCGCCGTAGACGCGGGCATCGACGGTGCGCGCGTTGATGAACACGAAATTCTTGAAGTGGTCCGGAAACATGCGCTGCACCCATAGCAGCGCATGCAGGCCGCCGCCACGGCTGGACCCGACCAGGAAGGCCGCCGTGGGCGCCTGCGGATCGAGCGCGGGCGGATCGCATTCGGAACCGAAGGCCTGATCGGCAAAGATCTCGTCGACCAGGGCAATGCGGCGGCGCGTGTCCCGGTAGTGCGCGCGAATGCCGAAGCAGGCCAGGATCAGCGCCGAGGTGATCAGCAGCGTGGCCCAGCCCCCTTCGTAGAACTTTTCGACCACGGTTACCACCAGGATGGCGCTGGTGATGGTCAGGGCAACCAAGGACAGCGCCAGCCGGCGCTTCCAGTGGCGGCGGTGCGCCGGGTTGCGCCGGTTCACGACCCAGTAGCGCGACAGGCCCGCCAGCGACAAAGTAAAGGTCAGGAACACGTTGATCGAATACAGCACCACCAGCAGCGACACCTTGCCGCCCGTCAGGATCAGGATGGCCAGCGCGGCGACACCCATCAGCAGAATGCCGTTTTCCGTGACCAGCCGGTTCGACAGATACCGGAAGCGATGCGGCACCCAGGAGTCGGCGGCCATGTTCGACAGAACCGACGGTCCGCCCAGGAACCCGGTATTGGCCGCAACGAACAGCAGGCCGGCCTCGAAGACCAGCACCAGGGTCAGGGCGACCACCAGACCGCTGCCGGTCAGCCCCATCTCGCCAAGAATGTCCTGGAACACGACGGCGTTCAGCGTCTGCCCTTCCACCGGCGCGGCGGCCCACAGCAGGTACAGCAGGATGATGCCGCCGGCCGTAAAGGCCAGGCTGATGGCCATCAGCATCATGGTCATCTTGCCGGTGCGAACGACCGGTTCGGCCAGGCGGTCCACGTTGTTCGAGACGGCCTCGATCCCGGTGTAGGTGCCACCGCCCAGGGAATACGCCTTCATGAACACGGCGAGGACGAACAGCCAGCCGGCCTCGTCCGTAAAGCTGTCCAGTTCGGCAAAGGTGTCGGGGATGAGGGCGGGCAGACCATCGGCATGGGCAAAAATGCCCCAGCCGATCAGGATCACATGGGAAACGACGAAGCCGATAAAAATCGGCAGCAGGAAGCGGATGCTTTCTTTGGCGCCGCGCAGGTTGAGCCACAAAAGCAGGAGCACCATGGCGCAGGCCGTCCAGTTCTTGAACGGCTGCCAGGTAGCGGGCAGCAGCGAAAAGAGGGCGTCGGTTCCGCTGGCGACGGAGATCGCGATGGTCAGGACGTAGTCGACGATCAGCGCCGACCCGGACACCAGGCCGGCCGTCGGCCCGAGCAGGGCGGTCGATACCCGGTAGCCGCCTCCGCCGGTAGGAAACAGTTCGATTACCTGGTTGTAGGCCAGCGCCACGACGAAAACGGTAATGGCCGTGGCCACGGCCAGGAACAGGGCCAGATGCGTATGGGCGCCCAATGCGCGAAACGCTTCTTCGGGACCATAGGCCGACGAGGACAGACCGTCGGCGCCCAGGCCGACCCAGGCCAGGAAGGCGGCCAGCGCGATCGAGTGGCGCGTGTCCGCGGACAAAGGGTCGCGGGCCTGGCCCAACAGGCGTTCCCGCCACGACGTTGCTTTCATACCGGTGGTTCCAGAAATGCGATGAGCAACGGCGGCCCACCGGCGTCCGTTGCGGGCGCTTGCGAATCTTAACGGGGATATTGTTACCTGGTCGTTCAAACGGGTGCTATTGGACTTGGATTTCTGATAGCTTTGTACATGGCGCGCCAATGGCATTCACGACGACACGCCAGGAGCCACCCCCTTAGGCGCCGTCCCCTCCCGCTTTACAGGACTTGACCCATGACGAAAGAAATTCTGCACACCGATCAGGCCCCCGCCGCCGTCGGTCCGTATTCGCAAGCCGTCGCCGTACCGGCCGGCGGCAAGGTGGTGTATCTGTCGGGCCAAATCGGCCTGGAGCCGTCCACCGGCGTCATGGTCAACGACACGTTCGAAGCCGAAGTGCGCCGCGCGTTTGCCAACATGGCGGCGGTGGTCGCCGCGGCGGGCGGCACGCTGGCGCAAGTCGTCAAGCTGACCCTGTTCCTGACCGACCTGTCCAAATTCGGCCAGGTCAACGACATCATGGCCGAACTGATTCCCCAGCCGTTCCCGGCGCGCTCGACCGTGGGCGTGAAGGAATTGCCCAAGGGCGCGACGTTCGAGGTCGAAGCGATTCTGGTGATCTGATTGCCTGTTGCCGCACCGCCTGCCAAGGCTTCCTCCAGGGACCTGTCCGCCCAGCAGCGCAAGATGGCGAAGCTGGGCCTGCATGGTCCTGAAGACCTGATCCTTCATCTGCCGATGCGGTATGAGGACGAGACGGCCATTACGCCGATCGCCCGTCTGATCCCTGGCATGTGGGCCCAGGTCGAAGGTGAAGTCACGAGTTGCGAAGTGACCTACCGGCCGCGCAAGCAGCTGAAGGCGTCGATTCGCGACGAGTCGGGTGAACTCGGCTTGCGCTATCTCAACTTCTACCCCAGCCAGCAAAAGCAGCTGGCGGTGGGGCGGCGCATCCGTGCGCGGGGCGAGGCGCGGGGCGGGTTCTTCGGGATGGAGATGGTGCACCCGCGCACCACCGTGGCAACCGATGTATCGCGCCTGCCTACGTCGTTGACGCCGGTGTATCCGACCACCGAAGGCCTGCCGCAGGCCGTGCTGCGCAAGGCGATCGCCGAAGCCCTGCAAGACGCCGATCTGTCGGACACGCTGCCGGAATCCCTGCGCCAGCAGTACGACCTGATGGGGTTCGCGCAGGCGGTGCGGCTGCTGCACTACCCGCCGGCCGACGTGGATCCCGAGGGCCTGACGGCGCGGGCCCATCCGGCCTGGCTGCGGGTCAAGTTCGATGAACTGCTGGCGCAGCAACTGTCCCTGGCCAAGGCCCGCGCCGCGCGGCTCGACAAACGCGCCGTGCGCCTGCCCCTGCGCAAGGGGGACGACACGGTCGTGTCCCGGCTGCTGGCCACGCTGCCGTTCGGCCTGACCGGTGCGCAGCAGCGGGTGCTGAAAGAGATCGCGGCGGACCTGGCCAAGCCCAACCCCATGCATCGGCTGCTGCAAGGCGACGTGGGCAGCGGCAAGACCGTGGTGGCGGCATTGGCCGCCGCGCAGGCCATTGATAACGGCTACCAGGCGGCCCTGATGGCGCCGACCGAGATCCTGGCCGAGCAGCACTACCGCAAGCTGGCGGACTGGTTTGCTCCGCTGGGCATCAAGGTGATGTGGCTGACCGGGAGCCTGAGCGCCAAGCTGCGGCGCGAGGCCGTGGCCGCGATTGAAAGTGGCGAGGCGCATCTGGCGGTGGGCACGCAGGCGCTGATCCAGGACCAGGTCACGTTCTCGAAGCTCGGGCTGGCCATCGTTGACGAGCAGCACCGTTTTGGCGTGGGCCAGCGGCTGGCGTTGCGGGGGAAGGGGGAGGCAAGGACCGCGCGGACCTCTATCCCCATCAGTTGATGATGACGGCGACGCCGATTCCGCGCACGCTGGCCATGACGTTCTTTGCCGATCTGGACGTCTCGGTGATCGATGAGTTGCCGCCCGGCCGCACGCCGGTGGTCACGAAGCTGCTGTCGGACGCGCGGCGCGACGAGGTGGTGGCGCGCATTCATGAAGCAGCGCGGATCGGGCGGCAGGTGTATTGGGTCTGTCCGCTGGTCGAAGAAAGCGAAACGCTTGAACTGCAAACGGCCGTCGATACGCACCTGGCGTTGACCCAGGCCTTGCCCGGGCTGAACGTGGGGCTGGTCCACGGCCGTCTGCTCACGGCCGAAAAGGCCGCCGTGATGCAGGCCTTCAAGGCCGGCGAGATCCATTTGCTGGTGGCCACCACCGTGATCGAAGTGGGCGTGGACGTCCCGAATGCGTCGCTGATGGTGATCGAGCATGCCGAGCGATTCGGTCTGGCGCAGCTGCATCAATTGCGCGGCCGGGTCGGGCGGGGCGCGGCCGAATCCGTGTGCGTGCTGCTGTTCCAGACGCCGCTGTCGATGATCGCCAAGGCCCGCCTGCGCACGATGCACGAGACCACGGACGGTTTCGAAATCGCCCGGCGCGATCTTGAACTGCGGGGGCCGGGAGAATTCCTGGGGGTGCGCCAATCCGGTCTGGCGCTGATGCGCTTTGCCGACCTGGAAACCGATATCGAGATCGCCGAACAGGCGCACGAGGCCGCAGCGCTGCTGCAGGCCAGCCAGCCCGACGTCGTGGCGCGCCACCTGGCGCGCTGGATGCGCGGCCGCGAAGATTTTCTCAAGGCATGAGCCGGAGGCAAGGCAATGACGCTGACCGAGTTGAAGTACATCGTGGCCGTGGCGCGTGAACGCCATTTCGGCCGCGCGGCCGAAGCCTGTTTCGTCAGCCAGCCGACGCTGTCGGTGGCGATACGCAAGCTGGAAGATGAACTGGGCGTGACGATTTTCGAACGGGGCGGATCCGAAGTCGGCGTGACGCCCATCGGGCAGCGCGTGGTCGCGCAGGCGCAAAAAGTGCTGGAAGAAGGCGCCAACCTGAAGGAAATCGCCAAGCAGGGGCACGATCCGCTGTCGGGTGCGCTGCGGGTGGGGGTGATCTACACGATCAGTCCCTATCTGCTGCCGCAGCTGATTCCGCGCCTGATCGCGCGGACGCCGCAGATGCCCTTGCTGCTGCAGGAATACTTTACGGTGCGGCTGCTGGAATTGCTGCGGCAGGGCGAGATCGATTGCGCCATCATGGCCCTGCCGTTGCCCGATGCGGGCCTGGTGATCCAGCCGCTGTACGACGAGCCCTTCGTGGTCGCGGTACCCAACAACCATCCGTGGGCCCATCGAAAAAGCGTCGCGTCGGAAGAGCTGAAGAACGAGACGATGCTGCTGCTCGGGAGCGGGCACTGTTTTCGCGACCAGGTACTGGAAGTCTGCCCCGAGCTGGCGCGGTTTTCGGCGTCGAACGATGGCATCCAGCGAACGTTTGAAGGGTCGTCGCTGGAGACGATCCGGCACATGGTGGCGTCTGGCATCGGCATTACCGTCGTGCCAAAAACGTCGGTTCCGGCCCATCCGGATGAGCGCGAAATGCTTGCCTACATTCCGTTCGAGGACCCGGCGCCGGATCGCCGCGTCGTGCTGGCGTGGCGCAAAAGTTTTCCGCGCACCCAGGCCATCGAGGCGCTGGTGGCGGCCGTCCAGGATTGCGACCTGAACGGCGTGACAATGATTTCCGAGGCAGCCCAAGAGGTCTGAGCGTTGCCTTGTAATGCGGCGAATGATCGCCATCTGGTAATTTGTTCATAGGTCTCGAACAACAACGAGGGGAGTTAACGATGGTTAAGAAAGTCAGCACGAAAGTCCCGGAACCCGTGAAGGTTTCCGCCGGCAAGAACATGAGCCAAACCGCCGTGGTCGCACCGCGCATCGACATCGGCATTTCGGATGCCGACCGCACCGCTGTCGCGGGTGGTCTGTCGAAGCTCCTGGCCGACACCTACACGCTGTATCAGATGACCCATAACTTCCACTGGAACGTGACGGGTCCGATGTTCAACACGCTGCACACGATGTTCATGACGCAGTACACGGAACTCTGGAATTCGATCGACGACGTGGCGGAACGGATTCGCGCCCTCGGTCACTTCGCGCCGGGTACCTATCGCGACTTCAACCAGCTCTCGTCGATCGAAGAGCCGGTGAACGTGCCGGAAGCGCTCGACATGGTCCGCCTGCTGGTCTCGGGTCACGAAGCCGTGGCACGCACGGCACGCGAAACGTTCGCCATGGCCGATGCCGCCAACGACCAGCCAACGGCCGACCTGATGACCCAGCGCCTGGACATCCACGAAAAGACGGCGTGGATGCTGCGCAGCATCCTGCAGTGATCCGCAGGCATGTCACGCTGCTGAAGGTGGGGCTCGAGGTCAGGGCCTGCGTTCAGGATCTGACTCCAATAGAACCGCGGCCTGGCGCCGCGGTTTTTTCGGCTTCGCACCCGCCCGCCATCCCCTCCAAAAATTAGTTGAAACCTAAAGGTTTTCGGCTACAGTTATCGGCAGAGAGCCTTGCGGACCATCGCGGGACTCCGGACTTCCGCGCGCAGACGCGGGATCGATACACCACCGTTGGAGCCCAGCATGGAGCGTTCGGCGCACATCGATAGCTTTTCGCGGGATCACTTGCCCGACCCCGGGCTGTGGCCCGAATTCCTGCTCGACAGCCCCGACGTGGCCTACCCGGCCCGTATCAATTGCGCGGCCGAACTGGTCGACGGCGCCGTGGCGCGCGGGCAGGGCGACCGCCCGGCACTGCATTGGCTGGGGGACACCGGCCCGGCCCACATGACTTATCGCGACCTGCAGCGCGCGGTCAACCGCGTGGCGCACGTGCTGACCGGCGACATGGGACTGGTGCCCGGCAACCGCCTGCTGCTGCGGGGCCCGAACAACGCGGGCATGGCCATTGCCTGGCTGGCCGCGGTCAAGGCCGGCCTGGTGGTCGTGCCGACCATGCCGCTGCTGCGCGCGACCGAACTCAAGCAGATCATCGACAAGGCCGAGGTCACCGCCGCCCTGTGTGACGTCCGGCTCAAGGATGAACTGGTGGCCTGCATGGACGCCGGCCAGGCCCACTATTGCGGATCGCTTCAGCGCGTCGTGTTGTTCAACGCTACCGGCGCCAACGACGCGAGTGCACAGGAACTGGAAACGCTGGCCGCCGGCAAGCCCGATCGGTTCGATGCGTGCGATACGGCGGTCGACGATGTATGCCTGATCGCGTTCACCAGCGGCACGACCGGATCGCCCAAGGGGTGCATGCATTTCCACCGCGACGTGCTGGCCATGTGCGACCTGTTCCCGCGCCATCTGCTCAAGGCCACGCAAGACGACGTATTCTGCGGCACGCCGCCGCTGGCCTTTACCTTCGGCCTGGGCGGCATGCTGTGCTTTCCGCTGCGGGTGGGCGCGTCGGTCGTGCTGGCCGAGCGCCTGACCCCCGACAGCCTGTTGCAGACCATTCAGGATTTCCGCGCCACCATCGTGTTCACCGCTCCGACCTTCTACCGCCAGATGGCGGCGCTGGCCAGCGGTTTCGATCTGTCGTCCTTGCGTGCCAGCGTGTCGGCGGGCGAGGCCTTGCCCGATGCGACGCGGCAGGTCTGGAAGCAGGCCACCGGGCTCGAAATGACGGATGGCATCGGCAGTACCGAGATGATCCACATCTTCATCTCCAGCACGGGCAGCGAGGTCCGCGAGGGCGCCATCGGCAAGCCCGTGCCGGGGTACCAGGCGTGCATTGTCGACGAACAGATGCGGCCGGTGCCGCCGGGCACGCCCGGGCGGCTGGCGGTGCGCGGTCCGACCGGATGCAAATACCTGGCCGATGCGCGCCAGGCCACGGCCGTGCAGAACGGCTGGAACCTGACCGGCGACAGCTTCCTGATGGATGCCGATGGCTACCTGTTCTATCAGGCACGCGCCGACGACATGATCATTTCGGCGGGCTACAACATTGCCGGGCCCGAAGTCGAGAGCGCCTTGCTGCTGCACGAGGCCGTGGCCGAGTGCGGGGTGGTGGGGGCGCCGGACCCGGAGCGGGGGCAGGTCGTCAAGGCCTTCGTCGTGCTGAAGCCGGGCTTTGCGGCCGACGACGGCATGGTCAAGACCCTGCAGGAGTACGTGAAGGCGACGATCGCGCCGTACAAATATCCGCGGACCATCCAGTTCGTGGACGGGCTGCCGCGCACGGAAACCGGCAAGCTCAAGCGGTATGCCCTGCGGGGATGAGCCCGCGGTCCTGGGTCGGGGATAAGGCCGCAGTCCTGGGCTCGGGGCGTGAGCCCGCGGTCTGAACTCGGGGTGTGAGCCCGCGGTTCCTGGCCGGGGCATGAGCCGCGTCTGGCCCCGAGGCCCCCGGGCTTGTTACGATGGCGGGATGACTACCGCCTCTCTTTCCCTGTCCCGGCGCATCGGCCTGTACGCGCGCCTGGTGCGCATCGACAAGCCCATCGGCATTCTGCTGCTGCTGTGGCCCACGCTGTGGGCGCTTTGGATCGCGAGCGACGGCGCGCCCACGCCCTATCTGATCTTTGCGTTCGTGCTTGGCACCGCGCTGATGCGTTCGGCCGGTTGCGCCATCAACGATTATTTCGACCGCGACGTGGACCTGCACGTCGCCCGCACCAAAGACCGGGTGCTGACGTCCGGACTGATCTCACCCAAGGAAGCCCTGCTGGTCGCGGCGGGTCTGGCGCTGGTGTCCCTGCTGCTGGTGCTGCCCATGAACCACCTGGTGTGGGCCTTGGCGGTCGTGGCGGCCTTCCTGGCCGTCAGCTATCCCAAGTTCAAGCGCTTCTTTGCGATTCCCCAGGCCTATCTGGGGATCGCGTTCGGCTTTGGCATCCCGATGGCGTTCGCGGCGGTGCTGGGCACCGTGCCCGCGATCGGGTGGCTGATGTTGCTGGCCAATATCGTCTGGGCCATTGCCTACGATACCGAGTACGCCATGGTGGACCGGCCCGATGACCTGAAGCTGGGCCTGCACACGTCGGCCATCACCTTTGGCCGGTATGACGTGCTGATGGTGGGCATCTGCTATGCGGTAACGCTCGTCATGCTGGGCGGCATCGGGTTCATGCTGGGCTACGGCTGGGCCTTCTATCTGGGCCTGGCGGCCGCGGCGGCGATTGCGGTGCGGCATCTGGTCTGGATCCGGCACCGTGAGCCGGGCCCGTGCTTTCGCGCCTTTCTGAACAACACGTGGTTCGGCTTTGCCGTGTTCGCCGGCATTGTCGTGCAGACATCGGTGCTGTCCCGCGTCTGAATGCGCCGCTCGCCGGCCGGTGCCCGGTGCTTCCCCACCCTTATAATCGAGGCTTTTGCGCCCACCGCCATGTCGCCGATTGCCGACCATCTCCAGGCCGTGAGGCAGCGTATCGATCGCGCCGCGCTGGCCTGCGGGCGCGATCCGGCGGCCATCACATTGATGGCCGTGTCCAAGACCTTTGATGCCGGGGCCGTTCAAGCAGCCATCGATGCCGGCCATGCCGTGTTCGGTGAAAGCTATGTGCAGGAAGCGATCGCCAAGATCGACGCGCTGCAGGCCGCGCCCGGCCAGCTTGCCTGGCATTTCATCGGCCCCCTGCAAAGCAACAAGGCGCGCCCGGTGGCCGAATACATGGACTGGGTGCACAGCATCGACCGCCTGAAGATCGCGCAGCGCCTGTCCGATCTGCGGCCCGACAGCCTGGGCCCGCTGCAGGTCTGCCTCCAGGTCAACATCGACAATGAATCCACCAAGAGCGGCGTCGCCCCGCCGGACGTCCTGGCCCTGGCGCGGGCGGTGCACGGACTGCCACGGCTGCGGTTGCGCGGCCTGATGGCGATCCCAGCGCCGTCGGACGACCCGATGGTGCAGCGCGCCGCGTTTGCCCGGCTGGCCGCGCTTCAGCGGCAATTGCAGGACGAAGGCCTGCCAGTCGACACCCTGTCGATGGGCATGTCGGACGACCTGGAGGCCGCCGTGGCCGAAGGCGCCACCATCGTGCGGGTAGGCACTGCCATTTTTGGCGCGCGGGCGTATGCCTGACCGGCCGCGCGCTCGACGGACTTCCTTTCATTCCTGCCGACGGGCTGCCGCCTGTCGCCCTCGACTCTTTCTGACGGTTCCTGCTCATGCGTTCTGAAGACCTTTCCATTGCATTCATCGGCGGCGGCAACATGGCGTCCGCGCTCGTCAGCGGCCTGGCGGGCAAGCTGTGCCCGATCGGCAATATCCACGTGGTCGAGGTCAACGACGATCTGCGGGAAGCCTGGCGCGCCCGCGGCGCGTCCGTATCGGCCGAGCCGGACGAAGCCCTGGCGAATTGCCAGGTGTGGGTCTACGCCGTCAAACCGCAGGTCATGAAGGCGGTTGCGATCGCCACCGAGCCCTTCCTGCGCGACAGCCTGGTGATCAGCATCGCGGCCGGCATTCGCGCGGCCGACCTGGCGCGCTGGCTGTCGGCGACGCGGCTGGTGCGCTGCATGCCCAATACGCCGTCGCTGATCGGCGCGGGCATTTCCGGGCTGGCCGCGCTGCCGGGCACGCCGGAGTCCGACCGGGCGCTTGCGGGACAGATTCTTGCGTCGGTGGGCGAGGTGGTGTGGGTGCAGGAAGAATCGCAGCTCGATGGCGTCACGGCGCTGTCGGGAAGTGGGCCGGCCTACGTATTCCTGATGATAGAAGCCCTGATCGAAGGCGGACTGGCCGTGGGGCTGGACGCCGGACAGTCACGCGCCCTGGCGCTGGCGACGCTGGCGGGTGCGACGCGCCTGGCGGCGGAATCCACCGAACCGCCATCGCTGCTGCGCGAGCGGGTCACCTCCAAGGGGGCACGACGGCGGCCGCGTTGGCCGTGATGGAACAGGATGGCTTCAAGGCCACGGTGGTGCGCGCCATGCAGGCGGCGGCCGACCGGGCACACGAGATGGGCGATGAATTCGGCAACTGAACCTCCTGCATCGGATCGTCCCGCCGCCGCGGCGGGCGTGGCATCCGACCCCGCGGCCGCTGGCCTGCCGTCATCGGTCGCGCGCCATCGGCCCTTCGTGCTGTTCTGGTTCGGCCGCGTGCTGTCGACGCTGTCCTTCCAGATGCTGTCGGTAGCGGTGGGCTGGCAGGTCTATAACCTGACCGGCCGCGCGCTGGACCTGGGCCTGGTCGGGCTGGCGCAGTTCCTGCCGATGGTCGTGCTGACTTTCGTCGTCGGACATGTGGCCGACCGGTACGACCGGCGGACCATCGCCAGTATCTGCATGGCCGTGGAAGCGCTGGCGGCGGGGGTGCTTGCCTTTGGCACCTACGAAGGCTGGCTGACGCGCGACGCGATCCTGGTGATCGTGGCGATCGGCGGCGCCGCGCGGGCGTTCGAATCGCCAACGATGGCGGCGTTGGTCCAGGGCGTGGTCCCGCGGATCATGCTGCCGCAGGCCGCGGCCTGGTCCACGTCGGCGACGCAGACGGCGCAGATCCTGGGGCCGGCATTGGGCGGCCTGCTGTTCGGCTTCGGGTCCACCGTGGCCTATGTCGTGGCCTGCGTGTTCTTCGGGCTGGGCAGCCTGGTGGTGTCACTGATCCGGATCGAACGGGCCATTCCGTCCAAGGAACCGGTCACGTTCAAATCGGTGTTTTCCGGCATCGGCTTCATCCGCAGCCGTCCGGTCATCCTGGGCACGCTGTCGCTGGATCTGTTCGCGGTCTTGCTGGGTGGGGCCACCGCGCTGCTTCCCATCTACGCCAAGGACATCCTGCATGCCGGGCCCTGGGGGTTGGGCCTGCTGCGGACGTCGCCCGCCCTGGGCGCCCTGGCCATGTCGGTGTTCCTGGCGCACCATCCGATCAGGAAGAACGTGGGGCCGATGTTGTTCGCGTCGTTGGGCGTGTTCGGTCTGGCCACGATTTTGTTCGGGCTGTCGACCAACATCCTGCTGTCGATGGGTGCCCTGGTGCTGCTGGGCGCGGCCGACGTGGTGAGCGTGGTGATCCGTTTCACGCTGGTCCAGCTGCAGACACCCAACGAGATGCTGGGCCGGGTCAGCGCGGTCAATTCCTTGTTCGTGGGCACGTCCAACCAGCTGGGCGAATTCGAGTCCGGCGTCACGGCCGCCTTGTTCGGCGTCGTGCCGGCCGTACTGATCGGCGGCGTCGGCACCATTGCGATTGCCGGGCTGTGGATGTTCCTGTTCCCGGCGCTGCGGCGCCTGCGGACGCTGGAGGGATGATGACCTTCGAGCCCATGTCGCGGTGGCAGTTCGTGCGCGCCATCCTTGCCATGGGCGCGATCGTGCTCAGCTCCAACCTGCTGGTCCAGTTCCCCATCAATGACTGGCTGACGTGGGGCGCCTTCACCTACCCGGTGGCCTATCTGGCCATCGATCTCGTCAACCGGCGGCACGGCCCGCGGCAGGCGCGGCGGGTGGCCTGGGTGGGATTCGCGGTGGCCGTGGTAGCCTCGTTGATCCTGGCGCCGCCGCGCATCGCGATCGCTTCCGGCACGGCCTACATCGCATCGCAACTGCTGGACATCCAGGTGTTCGACCGACTGCGCCAGGGGAACTGGTGGCGCGCGCCGCTGGTCTCCACTGTCTTGTCGGCCACGCTCGACACGGCGCTGTTCTGGAGCATCGCGTTTTCGGGCCAGGGCTTGCCCTGGACTTCCTGGGCGGCCGGCGACCTGGCGGTCAAGCTGGCGATCGGGATCTCCATGCTGCTGCCGTTTCGTATCCTGATCCGGCGCACCCCCTCCGGTCGCTGACAGGAGCATCCATGGCGCCGAAGGCTGGCGCCGGACATCCCACGCGCCCTTGCCGGCGTGGGACTTACACGCGCCGCCCGCCGGCGCAGGAGGAAATGCCGAATGGCCCATCACCCCGTCCTTGACGCCGTTACCGAACGCATCATGAAGCGCAGCGGCACCCGCCGGGACGACTGGCTGGCCGAGACGCGGGCGCGCGCCGGCGCGCGGGTGACGCGCAGCCAGATCTCGTGTACCAATCTGGCCCATGGCTTTGCCGCCATGCCGCACGACGCCAAGTTCCGCATCCGCGAGCAGCAACGTCCCAACCTGGCCATCGTGTCGGCCTACAACGACATGCTGTCGGCGCATCAGCCGCTTGAAGCCTATCCGGCCTGGATCAAGGAAGCCGCCCTGCAGGCCGGCGCAACGGCGCAATTCGCGGGCGGCGTGCCGGCCATGTGCGATGGCGTCACGCAAGGCCAGGAAGGCATGGAGCTGTCCCTGTTCTCGCGCGACGTGATCGCCATGTCGACCGCGATCGCGCTGTCGCACCAGATGTTCGATGCCGGCCTGTACCTGGGCGTGTGCGACAAGATCGTGCCGGGGCTGGTCATGGGCGCCTTGTCGTTCGGCCATCTGCCGGCCATCTTCGTGCCGGCCGGGCCGATGACGACCGGCCTGAGCAATGACGAAAAGGCCCGCACGCGGCAGCTATATACCGAAGGCAAGGTCAGCCGCGAAGTCCTGCTGGAAGCCGAGGCGCAGTCCTACCATGGACCCGGCACCTGTACCTTCTACGGCACGGCCAATTCCAACCAGATGCTGATGGAATTCATGGGCCTGCACCTGCCGGGCAGCGCCTTCGTCAATCCCGGCACGCCGCTGCGTGAAGCGCTGACGCGCGGGGCGGCGCGGCGGGCGGTCGAACTTTGCCACGGTTCGGACACGTACACCCCTATCTGCGACGTGCTGGACGTCCGCGCCTTCGTGAATGGCATCGTCGGGCTGATGGCCACGGGCGGGTCCACCAACCACACCCTGCATCTGGTGGCCATGGCGCGGGCCGCGCGCATCGTGCTCAATTGGGACGACTTTTCGCATCTGTCCGATGTGGTGCCGCTGCTGGCACGCGTGTATCCCAACGGCAAGGCCGACGTGAACGAATTCCATGCGGCGGGCGGGCTGGGCTATGTGATGGCGCAGTTGCTGGACGCCGGCCTGCTGCACGAAGACGTGACCACCGTGGCTGGCCGCGGCCTGTCCGCCTACACGCAAGAACCTTGGCTGGACGACGGCCGGCTGGCGTGGCGCGCGGGCACGCCCGAACCGCTGAACCGCGACATCGTCCGGCCATTTGCCGAGCCGTTTTCGCTGGATGGCGGGCTCAAGCTGCTGAAGGGCAATGTGGGGCGCGCGGTGATCAAGGTGTCGGCCGTCAAGCCGCCGCATCGCATCGTGGAAGCGCCGGCCATCGTGTTCCAGGAGCAGGACGACGTGCTGGCCGCCTTTGATCGGGGCGAACTGGAACGCGACTTCGTGGCGGTGGTGACCTGGCAGGGCCCGGCTGCCAACGGCATGCCGGAACTGCACAAGCTGACACCGACCCTGAGCATTCTGCAGGAACGGGGATTCCACGTGGCGCTGGTGACGGATGGGCGCATGTCGGGGGCGTCAGGCAAGGTGCCGGCTGCGATCCATGTGACGCCGGAAGCCCTGTCGGGCGGGCCGATCGGGCGTATCCAGACAGGCGACCTGGTACGCCTGGATGCGGAAGCCGGCACGCTGGACGTGCTGGGCCCGGTGGACTGGCTGCGCCGCGCGCCGTTCGAGCATGACCTGTCGGCCCATGTGAATGGGATCGGGCGGGACTTGTTCGGCAATCTGCGCAAGACGGTGAGCGCGGCCGAACGGGGCGCGTGCACGCTGTTCGAGACCGATGAAGCGGTCAACCCCGAAGGCACGGCGGACGAGGACGACTGAGGTGGACGACCAAGGTGGGCGGCAGGTGCCCGCCGCGCACCCCGCCCCCCGCGTTCAGGTCATTCGCTGAAGAACGCGAAGCGGATCAGGAACAAGATAGCTACCACCCACGTTGCCGGATGGATCTGGCGGATGCGGCCGGTGAACGCCTTCAGCACGACGTAGCTGATGAAACCGAAGGCTAGGCCGGTGGCGATCGAGTACGTGAAGGGCATGGCCAGGGTGGTCAACGCGGCCGGCACGGCCTCGGTCACGTCTTCCCAGTCCACATCGATCAGTTCGCGCATCATCAGCCCGGCCACGTACAGCAGCGCGGGCGCGGTGGCGTAGGCCGGAATCGAGCCGGCCAGCGGCGCGATGAACAGCGCGGCCAGGAACAGGATGCCGACCACCAGCGCGGTCAGCCCGGTGCGGCCACCGGCCTGCACGCCCGACGCGCTTTCAACGAAGGCGGTGGTGCTGCTGGTACCCAGCAAGGAGCCGGCGGTAATCGCGGTGCTGTCGGCGAACAGCGCCCGGCCGATGCGGTTCTTGGAACCTTCGAGCAGGCCGGCGCGCTTGGCCACGCCCATCAGCGTGCCCGTGGCGTCGAAGACTTCGACCAGCACGAACACCAGGATCACTTGCAGGAAGCCGGCATGCAGGGCCCCCAGGATGTCCAGTTGCAGGAAGGTGGGCGCGAGGCTGGGCGGCGTCGACAGAATGCCCTTGAAGGTGTTGATGCCCAGCAGCATGCTGGCCACCGTCACCACCAGAATGCCGATCAGGATCGCGCCGCGAACCTTGAGCGCATCCAGCACGGCGATCACGAAGAAACCCAGCACGGCCAGCAGCGCCTGCGGCGAATGCAGGTCGCCCAGGCCGATCATGGTGGCCGGATTCTTGACGATGATGCCCGAGCTGCTCAGGGCAATGATCGCCAGGAACAGACCGATACCGGCGGCGATCGCGCTGCGCAAGGACGGCGCAATGCCCGCAATGAGCCAGCTGCGTATCCCCGTTACCGTCAGCAGAAGGAAGATGCAGCCGGAAATGAATACGGCGCCCAGCGCCTGCTGCCAGGTATAGCCCAGCGCCGCAACCACCGTGAACGCAAAGAAGGCATTCAGCCCCATGCCCGGCGCCATGCCGATCGGATAGTTGGCCACCAGCGCCATGACGATCGAACCAATGGCCGCGGCCAGGCAGGTCGCCACAAAAATCGCGTCGCGATCCATGCCGGTCGTGGACAGGATCTGCGGGTTGACGAAGATGATGTACGACATCGTGAGGAAGGTCGTGATCCCCGCGATGATTTCCGTTTTCACGGAAGTTCCGTGCTCACTCAGCTTGAATAGGCGCTCGAACATGGTGGCTGTCCTGATCATATGGTTCCCCAATAGTAGGGGTGCAAGCGCACACTTGAAAACAAAAGCGCCCCGGCATGCCAGGGCGCTGTGGTGTGTTTGCAGTGCGTTCGTCGCCGCTATGGCAAAGCGCGGATTTGCATGCTAATGCCCAAAAGCACAGTGCCGGCACCGCCACGCCCAGACCCAGGACACCGCGGATCTGGCTTTGCCAGTCCGCTGGTGTCGCCCCTGGGGAGGCGCGCAGCGCCAAGGGGGCTTACCGCAGCTGCAGATTGTTCTTGACGTCCACGACGCCCTTGATGCCACGCACGATACGCAGGGCCGAATCCATCTGCTCGCTGCTCTCGACACTGCCGGACAGGTTTACGACGCCGTCCAGGGTCTTGACGCTGATCTTGAGCGACTTGGTGGCCTGGGCGCGCAGCAGTTCGGCCTTGACCTTCGTGGTGATGACGCTGTCGTCGACCACTTCGCCGGCGGTGCGGCCGGGTGGGTTGGAATGGGTCTGCGCGTGCGTAAGCGGAGAGAACACGGCGGCGGTGGCCAGCACGGCGGCGGCGATCAGTGAGTGTCGTTTCATTGCGGGCTCCATGTCAGGGTGCGGGGCGGCCGGTGCCGGCCCCTGCTCAGACCGCCAAGGTAGTGCGGCGGCAGGGTCTCGTCAAAGCCCTGCGTGTAACCCCTAGTACACTGCGCCTACAACGTTCCGAGTCCCTATGTTCAGCTACCGTCACGCCTTTCACGCCGGCAATCACGCCGACGTCCTCAAACACGCCATCGTGGTCTACCTGCTGCGCCATCTGGCGCAAAAGGACGCGCCCTATTGGGTCATCGACACGCACGCCGGGGCAGGCGCCTATGCGCTGGAAGACGAGTGGGCGGAAAAGAATGCCGAATACGAAACGGGCATCGCCAGGATCTGGGAACGCGAAGACCTGCCCGAGATGATCGCGGATTACCTGGAACAGGTGGACGCCTTCAACGAAGACGGGACATTGCGCTATTACCCCGGATCGCCGTTCATCGCCACACGCATGATGCGCGAGCGTGACCGCCTGCGGCTGTTCGAACTGCATCCCACCGAGATCGACGTACTGCGCAGGAATGTGCAGTCGCAGGGCAGGGATATTGCCCGCCGCACCATGATCTATGCGGCCGATGGGTTCGAGGGCATCAAGGCGCTGCTGCCGCCGCCGACCCGTCGCGGCCTGGTGCTGCTGGATCCGTCGTATGAAGACAAGCGCGATTACGCGCGCGTGGTACAGAGCGTCAAGGATGGCCTGGAACGGTTTGCCACGGGCTGTTACGCCGTCTGGTATCCGCAGGTGGCCCGCAACGAGGCGATCCAGTTACCCGAGCGGCTGGCCAAACTGCCGGTAAAAAGCTGGGTGCATGCCGCGCTGACCGTGCAGTCCCCATCGGGTGATGGCCTGGGGCTGCATGGCAGCGGCATGTTCATTCTCAACCCGCCGTGGACCCTGGCGGCTGCCTTGAAGGACACCTTGCCCTGGCTGACCGAGGCATTGGGACAGGACGACGGCGCCAAGTACACGCTGGAATTCAAGGAAGGCTGATCGGCTTATTCCGCCTGCTCCGGCAGGGTGTCGATCACCGCTTCCAGGCTGGCCAGGTCTATCGGTTTGACCAGATGAAAGTCGATCCCGGCGGACCGCGATTTCAGCTTGTCGGCCGCCTGGCCATAGCCTGACAGCGCGACCAGCACGGCACGCGAGGTGGCCGGCGACGCGCGCAATTCGCGCGCCAGCTGGTAGCCATCGAGCAGCGGCAGGCCGATATCCAGGATGATCACGTCGGGCTGCAGGCGCCTCGCGGCGTCGAGGCCACTCACGCCATCGAGCGCCACGTTCACGACATGCCCGCGTTCTCCCAGCAGCAACGCCATGCCTTCGGCGGCGTCGGCGTTGTCTTCCACGATCAGGACCCTGCGCGATGGGGACTGACCCGCCATGGCAGCGGCGTCGGCGGAGGCGCCCGGTCCCGGCGCGCCCAGGGGCAGGTCCAGCGTGAACACCGATCCGTTGCCGGCGCCGCCACTTTCTGCCGTGATCTGGCCGTCGTGCATGTGCGCCAGCGTCTGGGCGAGCGACAGGCCGAGTCCCAGGCCGCCTTGCGAGCGGTCCAGCGACGGATCGGCCTGCATGAAGAGGTCGAACACATGGGGCAAGGTTTCGGCCGCGATGCCGATGCCGTTGTCGCGCACGCTCAGGTGCAGGCGGTCGCCATGCTGTTCGGCGGTCAGCGTGATTTCGCCGCCCATGGGCGTGTACTTGGCCGCGTTGTTCAGCAGGTTGCCCAACACCTGCGCCAGGCGGACGGGTCGGCCGACAGCCACAGTTCGTGCATGGGCATGACGGCGTTGAACACGTGGTTGCGCTGATCCATCAGCGGCCGGACGGCTTCCGACGCCACGCGCACGACGGTCGATAGCGCCACCGGTTCACGCACCAGGGAGATCTTGCCGTGCGTGATGCGCGACACGTCGAGCAGTTCGTCGACCAGCCGGCTCAGGTGATCCACCTGCCGTGAAATGATCTCGCGCGCCTTCACCTGTGCCCCCGTGGCGCCCGGCTCGATCAGGCGCATCAGTTCGACGGCGTTGCGGATGGGCGCCAGCGGGTTGCGCAATTCGTGCGCCAGCATCGCCAGGAATTCGTCCTTGCGGCGGTCGGCGTCGACCAGCGCCTGCGCCGCGGCCTTGCGGTCCGTGATGTCGTGAGCGACACCGGTCAGCCGCGTGATCGCGCCATCGGCGCCGCGTATCGGAAATCCCCGGTCATGGATCCACGCGATGCGGCCGTCGGCGTGCCGCAGCCGGTATTCCTCGTCATAGCTGCCCGTGATGCGAGCCCCGTCCAGTGCGGCCTTCACGCGTTCGCGGTCGTCGGGGTGCACCGGCGCCCACCACAGGTCAGGGTTGGCCATGAGTGCCTCGTCGGTCACGCCCCATACGCCGCGGGCGGCCTTGCTCACATAGGCATGTTCGCCCAGCGCGGGTTCATACACCCAGAACACATCGCCAATCGCGTCCGCCATCTGCCGGAACCGTTCTTCGCTTTCGCGCAAGGCGGATTCGGCCATGCGGTGCGCGTCTTCGGCCGCCTTCAGGCGCAGCAGCGCGCGCACGTTGGCGATCAACTCCTCGGGTTCGATCGGCTCGATCAGGTAGCTGTCGGCGCCGCCGTCGAAGGCCTTGACGCGGTCGCGGCTTTGCACGGCCGATGCCGACGTCTGCAGCACGATGATGGAGCCGGTGATGGGGTCGTCCTTGATCCGCCGGCATACTTCCATGCCGTTGATGTCCGGCAGCATCACGTCAAGGAGCATCAGGCTGGGCTGTTCGCGGGCGGCGGCGTCCAGCGCTTCCTGTCCGGTGGCGGCTTCGATGACGCGGTATCCGGCCAGCTTGAGCAGGCGCGACTTGGCGTAGCGGCCGCCTTCGTTGTCGTCGACGTTCAAGATCAGATCGTTGCGAGGCGGCGTAGTCATGCCACGGAATCTCCGGAAGCGGGGGAAAGCGGCGCCGCACCGGGCGTGTCGAGCCGCGCCAGCAGCGCCAGCACATCGTGCCGCTCCGCCGGTTTCGACAGATAGGCATCGGCGCCCAGAGCCAGGCCCTTGCTCTTGTCCAGGTTGTCCGTCGCAACGATCAACAAGGGATCGGTGTCGCCCTGCTTGATCTCGGTCATCAGGCGCCACGCTTCTTCTTCGGGCGGCACGATCTCCAGCAGCACGGCGGCCACCGGAATCATGGCCAGCATCCTGCGGGCGTCGTGCACGGTAGCCACCGACACAGGCTGGTAGCGGGTGCCGCGCACATAGTCTTCGTACAGCAGGCGGGTTGCCGGATCGTCTTCCACGATCAGCACGGTGGGGCGTTCCGGGTCGAGCGCCAGCGCACGGTCGGTCGACGACGGTTCGTGCAGCGGGTCTTCTTCGGCATACCGCAGCGGCAGCGTGGCGATGAACACCGAGCCCACGCCAGGCGTGCTTTCGGCCTTCAGGTCGCCGCCCATCAGTTCGGCCAGCTTGCGGCACAGCGGCAGGCCCAGGCCGGTTCCCTTCACCCCGCGCTGCAGGCGGTTTTCGATCTGCGTGAATTCTTCGAAAATCAGCGGCAGGTGTTCGGTGGCGATCCCCAGTCCCGTATCGCGCACGCGAAATTCCATCGCGCGGCCGTCAGGCGTCACCTGCGCCGAGACCTCGACTTCGCCGCGCTCGGTAAATTTGAGCGCGTTCGAAATCAGGTTGCGCAGGATCTGCGCAATCTTGCCTTCGTCGCTCATCATGGCCGGAAGGGCCTCGTCGTGCACGAACAGAAGATCCACCTTGCTGGACAGCAAGGGCCGCATCATGCCGCGCAAGGCGCTGAACACATTGGCCACGTCGACGGGTGCGGCGCGCACATCGGTTTTGCCTGCTTCGATCTTGGCCAGGTCGAGCAGATCGTTCACCAGTTCCGACAGGTCTTCGGCGCCTCGCAAGATCAGGCTGACCTGCTTTTCCTGCTCGGGCTCCAGATCGCCGTCCACCCGCGCCAGCAGCAGGCGCGACAACGCGCGGATCGAGCTGAGCGGCGTGCGGAACTCATGGCTCATATTGGACAGGAAGCGCGACTTCATGTGGTCGGCGCGGCGCAGGTCTTCGGCTTTTTCGTCCAGCTCGGCATACAGGGCGACCACGCCGCGGTTGGTATCTTCCAGCTCGGCGGTCAGCTGGATCAGCTCTTCCTGGCGCGCCCGCACGTCTTCCAATGCCTGCAGCAATTCCTGGTTGTGGCGCTGCACTTCATCGAAGCTGCTGGCAAGCGGCCCCTTGGCCAACTGCGAACCCAGATCGCCCACCTGCGGGCCGGAGAGGGCGGCCACGCCAGGCGGCAACAACTTCTTCAGGGTAATGACGGTGCCGCGTTCGCCGGTGTCGACCGAGCTCTGGTCCATCAGGCGCATGGCGCCCGCCAGGCCCACACCCATGCCGGTGGTGGACACATAACGGCCGTTCAATACCTGCTGCAGCTGCCCGATGCCCGGACCCTTGTCCGAGATCGTCACGATCAGCACCTGGGGCGCGGTTTCGCCCTCGAGTTGGTAATCGATGCGACCGCCACCCGCATAACTGAAGGCGTTGCGTGCGACCTCAGAGATGGCCGTTGCCAGCCGCGTCTGGTCCTGCACGCCGAAACCCAGCAACTCGGCGATCTGCCGCGTGCGCTGGCGAGCCAGGACGACATCCTGCTCCAGCGAAATGCTCAGGCTCAATATCCGATGACTCATGTCCGTCCCACTGCGATCCGTTGTCAGTTGCGCCGCGCGACGAGGACGGTCACGTCGTCACGCTTGCGCCAATAGGCCTTGCACACCGCGGCGGCAATCACCGCCGGATGCCGCGCATCCAGTCCCGGAAAATCGTTCAGGTTCCATTGCGTCGACAGGCCGTCGCTGTGCATCAGCAGCCAGCTGTCATGCGGCCACTCCATGTCCAGGGATGCCACCTTGCGCATGTTGTGGCCCACGATGCCATTGTGCGTGACCAGCTGCTTGCGCCCACCGTGACTGCCAATGAACGCGGCCACATTGCCGACGCCGGCAAACTGCGTCTGGCCGGTCGACAGGTTCATCGAGATGACCGAAACGGCGGCCCCACGCGTGGCGCGCAAGGCGCCATGGGCTTCCTGGATGAGGTCGGCGGCCGGCCAGTTTTCACGGGTCGGCAGGACCTCGGTGGCCGCCATCGACGCGCGATAGGCTTCCAATCCATGGCCAAGGCCGTCGGCCACCATGATCACGCAGCGTTCACCTTGCTGTTCCGCGCGCCAGTCATCCCCCGACAGGCTTTCCCCGGGCAAGGGCAGACAGACCGCGCCGATGTGCAGCAGCTGGTCGGGCACCACGCGGCCGGGCCACAGCGCCATCCAGAAGATCGACCCATTGGCGCCGTCGCTATACCAATCGAACTGATCCGACAGCCGCGCCAGGGCGCCCAGTCCGGTGCCCGCGGTGCCGGCGGTCGAATGCCCGTCGGCAAAGCTCAGCGCCACATCGGGCAGGCCGGGACCGTTGTCCATGGCGATCACTTCGATGCCGTCGCCCGCATCGTTCGCAAAGGGATGGGGCAGGGGACGGATCAGCAGCACGCCGCTGCCGGCATGTTTGAGGATGTTGGTGGCGGCCTCGGTCACCACGATCGCCACGCGGCCCCGGTCGGTGTCGTTCATGCCAAGGCTGCGCGCGATCTCGGTGGCCTGGCGGCGCGCGTCGGCCACCTGGCTCACCTCATCGATCGGAAGGGCGATCTGCCGCATCACGCGTTTGCCATCACATGCGCTTCCACTTGATGACCGATACCCGCGTGCCCCGGCCCACTTCCGAATCGATGGAAAATTCGTCGCACAGACGTTTGGAGCCGCCCAGGCCCATGCCCAGCCCGCCGCCACTCGTGAAGCCGTCTTTCAACGCCAGATCCAGATCAGGAATGCCGGGGCCCTGGTCGATGAACGACAGCTGGATGCCGCGGCGTCCAGGCTGTTCGGGCAGCGACACATGGGCTTCTCCGCCCCCGCCATACTTCAGCGTGTTGCGCGCCAGCTCGCTGGCGGCGGTCACGACCTTGGTCTGATCGGCCAATCCGAACCCGAGGGCCACGACCCGCTCGCGCACGTATTTGCGCATGCGGACCACGTCCTCGTCCGTCTGCAAGGGCAGCACGGCAAGCACTTCGGCGTCGGTCATCATTCGGTCAGGCGATCCACGTCGCGCGTCAATAGCGCCATGCCTCGTTCCACGTTGAGGGCGGTCTTGACGCCGTCCAGCGTCAGGCCCAGTTCAACCAATGTGATGGCCACCGCCGGCCGCATGCCGACCAGCACGGTATCGGCATCCAGCACCCGGGCCATGGCGGCCGTGTTGCTGATCATCCGGCCGATGAAGGAATCGACCACGTCCAGGGCGGAGATGTCGATCAATACACCCGATGCGCGGTCCCGCACGATCCGGTTGGTCAGGTCGTCCTGCAGCGTCATGGCAAGCCGGTCGTGCATATCCACCTGGATGGTCACGAGCAGGAACTTGCCCATTTTCAGAATGGGGATACGTTCCATGGCTCAGCGCGCCATCGTTGGAATGTTGGTGGCGCCGGTGCGCTTCAGGGCGATGACGAAGGCGTCGGCCAGCGTGGCCTTGGTCGTCACGTCGGTCAGGTCCACGCCCAGGTGCACGATGGTCTGCGCGATCTGCGGGCGGATGCCGCTGATGATGCAGTCCGCGCCCATCAGGCGCGCGGCGGCCACGGTCTTGAGCAGGTGCTGCGCGACCAGGGTATCCACGGTAGGCACGCCGGTAATGTCGATGATGGCGATCGATGCGCCGGTTTCGACAATCTTTTCCAGCAGGCTTTCCATCACCACCTGCGTGCGGCCGCTATCGAGCGTGCCGATCAGGGGCAGGGCCAGGATGTTGTCCCACAACTGGACGACCGGGGTCGACAGTTCCATCAGTTCCTGTTGCTGGCGCACGATCACCTCTTCGCGGCTCTTCTGGAATACCTCGGTGGTGTACAGGCCGAGCTGGTCGAGCAGGGTGTCGATGGCGCGATTCTGTTCGGCAAGCACCTCGGGCGTCTGACTCAGCGCCTGGCTGAACACGGTAAAAATCGGATTCTTCAACGAGAAGATGAACATCGCGGTCTCGGACGGGCTGAAGCCGCTGCGCGCGCGCGTGTTCGAAATTTCGGTCAGCAGGCCTCGCACTTCGTCCCAGTCGCGGCCGGAAATGTCGGCGGCGGTGCTGCGTCCCAGGGCGGCGATCAACGCACCCAGGAATTGCCGGCACTGATCGCGCAATTGCGGTTCGGCCTGGCGCTTCTGACGCGCCGCTTGCAGCAGACTGGCCACCCAGGTATCGAGAAGATCGTTGTAATGGACTTCGAGAAGCTTGGCGGAGGCGTCTTGCAGGGGCATGGAGGTCCTTGTTGCTGCATCAATGTGGAAAGTCAGGTTGGGGATTCTACGTAACAAATCTCACATGAGGGCCGAATGTAGTAAGCATTTGCGTACGGCCAACAGGAAGCGGCGGTGTGCCACCGCGGCCTCCTGTCTCCTGACTGCTGACGCAGCGTTGTTCTGTCAGCCCACTGCCTCCGGCTTCCACACCGGCGCGGCCAGCGATCGCAGGTAATCGCCAAACCCGCCGGCGGCGCGCGGATCGGTGCGGGCGCTGGTGGTGACGCGGGAGAGCGCGCTCCACGCAATTCGTGCGCCGGTGGATTCCAGGGCTTCGACCAGGGCGACGTCTTCGCTTACGGTCAGGGCGCTGAATCCGCCAGCGCGCAGGTAGGCCTGCGTGGATACGCCAAAGTTGGCGCCATGGATATGCCGGTGATCGTCGCGATCCTGGTACAGGCTTTCATAGCGGTCGCGGACCGCAGTGGTGTGCGCGGACCAGTCGTCCACGCTGACGACGCCACACACCGCATCGGCGCCCAGTCCGACCTGCGCCGCCAGCCAGTCGCGGGCGACCAGGGTGTCGGCATCGGTAAAGGCCAGCCAGCGCGCCCCGCTGGCAATCAATTGCGAGGCGCCCGTGGCGCGGGCCAGGCCCACGTTCCGTGCCTGTACGCGCACCATGCCGACGCCGTGGGCCAGCGCGACATCTTCGGAATTGTCGGTGCAACTATCGAGTACCACCACGACATAGACCGCTTCGCCGCGCAGATCCGGATGCGCCGCGGCGCAGGCCACGGCCGCCAGGCAGGCCGCCAGGTGCTCGCCCTCGTTATGGGCCGGTATCACCACACCTATCATGTCAGTCCCTCCGCGCGCCCGACGGACTGCCCTTGGCGTGTCCACACATCCAGCACAAAATCGTCTTCCTGGTGATGCACGATCCGCGGCAGGCCGGTTTCGGCTGCCAGGATGTCGTGCACCGCGTCGCCGCCATACGCGCATCCGTCGATCAGCGGACGCCAGTGGCAGGCAAGCAGTGTCCCGGTGTCGGTCAATGATCCCAGGCAGGCACGCGCCAGCGTGGCCAGATCGGCGGGGGGCAGGTAATAGCCCAGTTCGCTGATCACGATCAGATCGAAGGTATCAGCCGGCCAGTCCGCCGGCATGTGCATGGCCTCGACACGGGCATGCGGCACGTCCTTGAGCCGTTGCCGGGCGAGGCGCACGGCCGGTGCGCTGGCATCGCAGGCGAGCAGGCGATGACAGCGCGGCGCCAGGTCCGCCGCAAGTTCGCCATTCGCGCAACCGGGCTCGAAGATGCTGTCGTAGTGGCTGGCGGGCAGGCAGGCCAGCGTGACGGCGCGCTTGCGCTGTTCATACCAGCGCGTGCGGAAGCCCCACGGATCGTCCGAAGCGGCGAACAGGCTGTCGAAATACGGCGGCGAAAGAGGCATGGCGCTCCGGTCAGGCAAAAACGAATTCGTGGTCACGCATCAGGCGCGCCAGCGCCCACGGTGGCAGGATGGGGTGGCCGGGCAGCGTCGGATCGGCTTCGACCTGCGTGCGGTGCGCGGCAATCGCGCGGCGCTTGGCCGCGCGCTCGGACGGATCCAGGCGCACCCGCGCCAGGCGGTGCCACGGCACGCGCGGGTCATCGGGTTCGGCCCAATGCCACATCCAGACCGGCAACTCCACCAAGGGCAAGCCGGCTTCGGCGCAGCACGCGGCGGCCGCCCGACCGGTGGCTTCGTGGTCCGGATGCCCATCCAGACGCCAGGTGGCGAACACCACATCGCCTGGCCGCAGCATGGGTATGAGTGCGCATTGCAGCGCGGCTTCGGCGCCGGTCACGCCGCCGTCGGGCAACTGCAAGCCGATCACCGGCACCAGGGCCAGACCCATCTGATGCAGCGCGGCCAGGCGCTCGGCGCGGCGCGCGGCCTCCAGCGTGGCGGGCGTCCAGACGCGGGACCCGGTATGGCTGCCGCCGCCATCCGTCACGGCCACCACCACGACCTCGCGGCCGGCATCCGTCCATTGGCGCATCAGCCCGCCGCAGGCGAGCAGCTCATCGTCAGGATGCGGGGCGATCACGACGGCGCGGCCGCGCCTTGGGACAAGCTCCGCGGCGTCCAGGACGGGCAGGGAGTGCAGGCGGTCCCAGGCATCCCAGACCGCTTCGGGCGTACCTTGGGCGTAAATGTCGCGATCGCCTACAAGCCCCATGTGCCCTCCGCGGCGTCAAGCTGTGTCCGCGCCAGGGCGGCCAGATCCTGTTCGGCATGACTCTGGCGAATGAAGACGGGAAGATCCGCCGCCATGCGCGCATATCGCGGATCGCGGCAATAGGGCGTGGCGCCCAGGGCGCGGCCGGCGTGATCGAGCACCCGGGTCGCGGCGGCTTCGGCACTGGCCCGCACCCGCAAGGCAACGGCCATGGCGTCCTGGCTCGGATGCGCATCGATCCAGTTCGCGGCTTCGCGCAGCAACGCGGCTGTCTGGCCCAGCGCGACGTCGATTGCGCCCAGATGAGCCAGGCGGAACGACAGGGCCGGAGAGACGGCTGCAGATGTGCTGCCCCGGTGACGTTGGACCGCGTTGCCGCAGGCCTGTCGCACGGCGTCGGCAAGGGCACACGCGCCGCCGTACCAGCACGCGGCGATACCGGCGCCTCCGTGCCAGAAGCCAGGCCGCCCGACATACTGGCCAGGCGTGCCGACCCATCGCGCCCGGGCTTGCGCGAAGTCCACGTCGACACTGGACGTGGCTTCCATGCCGACGGCATGCCAGCCGCGATGGGTCACGGTCACGCCAGGTTGATCCAGGGCCACGGCTGCCAGGACCGGCTCGCCCTCGGCATTCCAGGCGCTGACCACCGCGTGCGTCACGGCGGCCGCGCCCGAGCACCAGGCTTTGGTGCCGGTCAGCAGGACGCCGTCATCGGGACCGGACCGCGCTTCCACGCGGGCGGAGGGTGGCTCGGCCGCCCACGTGGCCCACAGGCTGCCTGCCGGCGGGGGCGGGCCATCCAGCTCGGCCAGGATGGCAAGGGCGTCCGTATGACCTTCGACCAGTTTGATGGCCGACAGATCGACGCCGGCAACGGCGGCGAACAGTCGCCACCGCGCCAGGGTGTTGCCGCTTGCGGGCAGTGACAGCAGGTTTAGGCCGGCCGACACCAGGTCACGTAACAGGTCGCCCGGCTCGATGGCACTGGCCGGGGCGGCGGCGGACAGGACGTCCTGCAGCCTTGCTGGCAGGCCATCATGCGGCTCCGGCGGCTGCTGCCGCCCGGCTGCGCCGAGCGCCCGGACGTCGCGGTCGCGCGATGCCTGCGCAACCGCCAACGCCTGGCCGCCAGCAGGCTGTGGCAGGGAAGCGGATGGCGCAGTGGATCGGACGGAGCCCAGCAAGATCGGCCTTCAGGTCGGCGTGGAGGCTTGCGGCAGGCGCACGGCACCGCGGACTTGCGTGATAGCGCAATCCCGGCATCGTCGTTGCCGTCAGGCTTCCGTTGTCAATACCAGCCCCGGCGGGCTGGCGGGAATGAGGTGTGGACCCTGAGGTCCACGAATCAGCGCGTCCGGAGCGACAGGCCATCCCGTCATATCGATCGGGTCGTCGCGCGGGCTTGAGTGCCGCCGCGCCGGACTTGGGCTTGCACCTTGCCGGTTGCGTATTGCCGACTGGCGGCAACCGCAGACCGTGGGCAAGCAGGACTTCAGATCTTGCTGTCCTTGACGGCTTCTTTCACGTCGCCCACATTCTTTTGAACCTTGCCTTCGGCCTGATTGGCCAGGCCCTTGGCCTGCGTGCTGGGGCTGTTGGTAGCTTTGCCCACGGCTTCCTGCACCTTGCCGCCGAGATCCTTGGCCGTACCCTTGATTTGGTCTTTGTTCATGGCTTTTCCTTTATCGCGGGAGAGTCCGCAACAGCGCTACAGCAAGGGGCGTTCCCGGCTCTTCCTTATCGCGGCAAAAACAACGCCAAAGCGCGCAGCAGCGCCGATTGCCGCTATAGTGCTGCCACTCGCCGACCCGGCACGGCATCTCGCGAACGCCCCCCAACGACAACGATGCTCGAATCTACCTATAGCTACCCGCTGGTGCTGTTGTCGTTTCTGATAGCGACCGTGGCAGCTTTTACCTCCCTGGACCTGACCGGACGCATCGCCAGCCTGCCGCGCGCGTCCAACCGGACGTTCTGGCTGGCGGGGGCGCGGTCGCCCTGGGGCTGGGCATCTGGTCGATGCACTTCATTGGCATGCTGGCGTTCTCGCTGCCGATCCCGCTCGGCTACGACCTGAGCACCACCCTGTACAGCCTGGCCGTCGTCATCGGCGTGTCCTACCTGGCCTTGCACCAGGTCACCCAGCGCACGCTGACGCCCACCCGGCTCGCCGCGGGCGCGGTGGTCGTCGGGATGGGCATTTCGGGCATGCACTATATGGGAATGGCGGCGATGCAGATGTCGCCCGGTATTGAGTACAGCCTGCCGCGCGTGTTGTTGTCGGTCGCGGTGGCGATCGCTGCGTCCTTCGTGGCGCTGCGCCTGGCCTTCGTGCTGCGCGCAGCCGACGCGCGGCGGCGCCTGCGTCAGCGGGTGGCCGCCGCCATGGTCATGGGCGCGGCGATCTGCAGCATGCACTACACCGGCATGTGGGCCGCCGAGTTTCCAGTCGGCGTGGTGTGCCTGGCCGCGGGCGAGATCGACATCCACTGGCTGGCCGCGACCATTCTTGCCGGGACCCTGGGCGTGCTGGGCGTGGCGCTGGTGTTGTCGGTGCTCGATTCCCGCCTTCAGGATCGCACCCTGCGTTTCAACGACACCTTGCGCAGTGCGAACGAACTGCTGCTGTATCAGGCCACGCATGACGAACTGACCGGCCTGCCCAATCGCGGTTTCCTGGCCGAACGGCTGGAACAGGCCATCCTGTTCGCCCGCAGCAACGACAAGCGCTTCGCGGTGTACTTCATCGACATCGACGGCTTCAAGGCCATCAACGATTCGCTCGGGCACAACGTGGGCGACGCGGTGCTGCGCGAGCTGGCTGCCCGCTTGCGCCTCAAACTGCGGCGTGAAGACGTGGTGGCGCGCTTTGGCGGCGACGAGTTCGTGGTCGTGGTGGAAAACCTGTCCACCGCGGCCATCGCCGGCGACCTTGCCGAAAAGCTGCTGGACTGCTTTCAGGAAGAGTTCGACCTGATCGACACGCACATGACCGTGTCGCCCAGCATCGGCATCAGCGTGTTTCCGGAAGACGGCCTGACCAGCGCGGCGCTGCTCAAGAACGCCGACGCCGCCATGTACGAGGTCAAGAACGCCGGCCGCAATGGCTACCGCTTCTTTGAAGCGGCCATGAACACCAGCACCCAGCGCGCCATGAATCTGCAGCGCAGCCTGCGGGGCGCCGTGGCCGGCAATCAGCTGCATATCCATTACCAGCCCAAGTTCGACTGCGCCAGCGGCAAGCTGCTTGGCGCCGAAGCGCTGCTGCGCTGGACCCATCCCGAACTGGGGCCCATCGAACCCAGCGAGTTCATACCGATTGCCGAGCGTTCCGGCAACATCACGCGCATCGGGCAGTGGGTGATCAAAGCGGTGTGCCAGCAGATCCAGTCATGGGACAACGCCGGTCTTGCCCCGGTCAAGATCGCGATCAATCTGTCTCCGATCCAGCTGCGCTCGTCCAGCCTGATCCGCGACGTGATCGAGCTGACCCGGGAACATGGCGTGACGCCGTCCCGCCTCATGTTCGAGATCACCGAATCGGTGGCGATGCAGAATGCGGAAGACACCATGAAAGCCGTGCAACGGCTGCAATTGGCCGGCTTCGAAATGGCGATCGACGACTTCGGCACTGGCTATTCCAGCCTGAGCTACCTGCAGCAGTTTGCCGTGCGCCAACTGAAGGTGGATCGCCTGTTCGTGAATGAACTGGACGTCAAGGGTTCCAAGAGCCGGTCGATCGTGTCGGCCATCATCGGGCTGGCGCACGCGCTGGACATGGAAGTCGTGGCCGAAGGGGTCGAGACCGCCAGCCAGCTGGCCCTGCTGGCGGAAATGAAGTGCGACCAGGCCCAGGGCTTCCTGCTGGCGCGGCCGCTGGGCGTGGGTGATTTTTCGCGCCTGATGGGGATGGAGCCGGCCCTGGCGTAAGCGGTGGGCTTCAGGGCCAGGTATTTCAGGGCCCGGTACTGGAGCGAGATGCGGGCTGCGGCCCGCCTTTTTTGGACGGTGGGTGCGCGAAATACGCCGACGCGGCGCTCGTCCTTACCGGTATAATGCAACACTATTGCATTAGCGTGCGTGCCGGTGAAGCCCGTTGGCCGTGCGCTCCCAGGAAGCCAGCCATGCCCGACTCCGCCATTAGCAGCCCGATGCCCGAACTGCGGTCCCGTTACGCCATCCCCGGCACACATTCCGATCCGCTGTCCGACGCCTATTCCGATCCGCTCCCCGACGTCGCCCGTAACGATCTCCCGACACGGCTGACCCCGCTTTCCTGGGTCGGCATGGAAGGCATCGCCGTTCCCATGCGCATCGACGATCCGGCGTTTCCAGCGGCGCTGATCGGCCACGCCGATGCCGCCGTGGATCTGCCCGACCCCCGCGTCAAGGGCATCCACATGTCGCGCCTGCACCGGCTGGTCACCGCCGCGTGCGAAGCGGGCCCACTCACGTCCACTGTGCTGACGACGCTGCTGGCCGACATGGTCGACAGTCACCAGGATTGCGGATCGACCGCGGCGCGGGTCACGCTCCGGTGCCGGGTACTGCGCGCCCGGCCGGCGTTGGTCACACCTGGCCTCAGCGGCTGGCAGGACTATCCCCTGACCCTGATCGCCGAGC
This sequence comes from Pigmentiphaga litoralis, assembly GCF_048632615.1. Classification (GTDB taxonomy): domain Bacteria; phylum Pseudomonadota; class Gammaproteobacteria; order Burkholderiales; family Burkholderiaceae_B; genus Pigmentiphaga; species Pigmentiphaga litoralis_B. The sequence continues at coordinate 1,206,014 of NZ_CP184479.1, read as the reverse complement.
GTCGTGACGGCGTCACCACGCTCAGCCTGCGGACCGAAGTCGTGTATTCGTCGACCTGCCCCTGCTCGGCTGCGCTGGCGCGCCAGGCCGTGCGCGAGGCGTTCGTGCAGCACTTCGGCAGCGCCCCTGACGCTGGACGCCGCCGCGCAATGGCTGTCGGCGCATGCCACGCTCGCCACGCCGCACAGTCAGCGCAGCGTCGCCGACGTGACGGTCTTGCGGCGAACCGATGGGGCGGGGCAGTCAGGTCTGGCCCTTGGCGACTGGCTGGACCGCATCGAAGCCGCACTGGGCACCCCCGTGCAGACGGCCGTCAAACGCGCCGACGAGCAGGCTTTTGCGCGCCTGAACGGCAGTCACCTGATGTACGTGGAAGATGCGGCCCGGGCAGTCGACGCCGCGTGCCGGGCCGATCCCGACGTGGTCAGCGCCCACGTGTCGGTGCGCCACCTGGAAAGCCTGCATCCGCACGATGCGGTGGCCACGGCAAGTTACCGCGCCGCGGCCTGATGACGCATGGGCGGCGCGAACCTCAGTTCCGAGGCTCCACCGCCGGATCCGCGCCCGGAATCCCCTTGCGGATCGCAATCGAAAAATCCGGGTCCGCATCGGCCGCGCGCGCCCGGTCGGTAATGCGTCCGCGTTCCCGTAGCGTCTCGAGCGAATACCCCTGCGTCAGCCCACCCGCGTCATACACATAGCCATCCAGCAGGCTGGACAGCAGCAGCCGGTAATCCATGGGCAGTCCTCCCACGATGCGCGCCATCATGTGATAGACGATGGTGGTGCAGTTGGCCGTGACCGTGTGATAGAAGCGCGGCGTATGCACCAGGGAATTGGCCTCTGCCACGTACGCCAGGAACAGCGATCGCATCGTGTCCTTGGACAGCTGCACCCGGAACAGGTGATCGTCTTCCTGCCTGACGTTGGTCCGCACCCGGATGATGTCGCGCTCGTCCGCGGCCACCACGCTCATCTCGAATTCTTTGAAGAAGCCGCCGATGGCCGAAAAGCTTTCGTTCTTTTCCTTGCGGATTTCGACCGAAAAGGTCAGGAAGCGGCCGTCGTCGAACCCGAACGACACCAGCGTGTGCGCAATACCGGGCAGCCCCCACGACGACAGGATCATGTCCACCGACGCCAGCCGGTCCAGGTCGTAGTCCCGCCGTTCCCAGCGGGGGTATAGTCGGTTTCGCTGCGCCAGTCGAAGTTGCGCACGTTCTGCAAGGTGACCAGGTTGCCATTGATGGTGCCCGACGTCATGGACGCCACGTCGTCCGCCCACTGCCGGTTGTTCGACGGCGTCAGCGTGTTCCACCAGATCGATAGCAGCGCGAAGGCGACGGCATAGGCGCCAAAGCCAAGCCAACTCCGTTCGCGCCATGCCAGCCCCAATGCGGTCAATGCCACGAGCACCCAGGCCGCCACCAGCGCCGCCTTGACCGCGGGCGGGAAGGGCACTTGGTACCAGAGCGCCATCGCGCCCCAGGCAGCCGACAAAAAGTGGTGACCGACGCAAGCGCCAGCAGGCAGGTCGTCAGGAAAGTGCGAAGTCGGGACATAGGGGGCAGGAAAGGGCAGCGTCGTCAGCAGTATAGGAGGCCCGGCTGTTCCGTAGCGTCATGGCGCCGGCCGCAGCGGCACCCGTTCCACCTCGAAACCCTGTTCGGCCAGCAGCCGCAGCAGACTCAGGTCGCCGGTCATGTGCAACGCACCCACGGCGGCGAACACGCTGCGCGCCGGGCCATGCAGGCCGGCAATGCCGCGAGCCAGGGCTGGGTTCCGATCGTCCAGCACGCGCCGCATCATCGCGCGTTCTTCGGGGGTCGTCAGGCAGTCGCACCAGCGCGCGTAGCTCGACAACTCGGCATGGTCCCCTCGGTCCCAGGCGGCGATCAGCCGTTCGAGCGTGGCGGTGTCCTTGCCGTTTTCCAGGCTGTCCAGCGTGGCCGTCACTTCCTGCAGGTCGACGGTGCCGGGTGGCCCGAACAAGGCGCGGATCTGCAGCTCCGGGGTCTCCAGCGACACGACGGGCGTGCCCGCTGCCCGCGCCTGCCGGGCGAGCATCATGTCCACGCCGTATTCCGCATAAAGACCCGCGCGCCGCGCCACGGTCAGTTGCGCCAGGGTGGTCACGGCAAGCGGGTGCAAGGCCTGGATCAGCGCCGGGGGCAGGCAGCTTTCCTGCAACTGCCTTGTCAGCCGGTTCGTCACGGCCGACGGCAAGGTGACGCCGCGCGGCGCGGCCATCAACGCGGCAATGCGCGCCTGCAAATCGGGTGCCAGCGGGTCCATTTCCAGGGCCAGCACGCCGCTGTCCTTCAGGGCGCGCGCCACGATCGGCCCCGGCGCAGCCCACGCGGGCCGGCCGGCATGCACGGTGCCATAGAGCCACGACGTCGTGCCATCGCGCGACAGCTTCCACAGCAAGCCGCGATCCTTGCCGTCGGACCGCGCCGCCGCAGCCGCCACCTCGGCCGCCGTCAGGGGCGCGGGCGGGCAGGGCGCCGCCATGGCGGCAGTCGCGAATCCCAGGGCCAGCGCGGCCGCAAGGGCAAGGCACGCGGTAGATGTGGCACGCAGGGCCTTGGTACGCACGATGCCAAGGAACGCAGCCGGGGTCGGCCCTTGCTCGCACCATGGCGGCAGATGCCATTTGCGGAGAAGGACAAGGGCGTGGGCAAAGACGGACTGTGGCACCTGGGGTTTCCGGCGAAGTAGAGGCGTCGCCAGTCTACCCACCCCCGCGCTTCGGGCAAACCCCAGCCACCGTGCAGGCGACATGGGCCTGCTGCGCCCCATGGTCCCCTGCTACAGTCAGCCAAAACGCTTTGCGGTGGACGCCATGACCGACTCGATCGACCTGACAACCTTGCGTGTGATCGCCGCCGCGGCCGACCTGGGGTCGATCAGCGCGGCCAGCGACCGTCTGAACCTGGCCGTGGCGGCCGCCAGCGTGCGCATTTCGGCGCTGGAAGACCACCTTGGCTTCCGGGTGTTCGAACGATCGTCGCGCGGTGTGCAACTGACGCCGGGCGGCCACCTGCTGGTGCAGCGCAGCCGGGAACTGCTGGCCGATGCCGACCGGCTGGCGCTCGACCTGCGCGACTACAGCCAGGGCTTTCAGGGGTATGTGCGGATCCTGGCCAACTCGTCGGCCATTCTTGAGGCGCTGCCGGGCAAGCTCGAGCACGTCATGCGCAGCCACCCGCTGATCCGGGTGGATGTCGAAGAACGCAGCAGCCCCGACATTCCCATGGCAGTGCTGGATGGCCGCGCCGATCTGGGGATTGTCGACATTTCCAACCCGCCCCAAGGTCTGGTCTTGCAGGACCTGTTCACCGACACGCTGGTGCTGGTGGTGCCGACCGCCCACCCGCTGGCCCACCGCGACCGTATTGCCCTGATCGACGCCATGGACCAGGATTTCATTGCGCTGACGGATGGCACGGCCTTGTCCAACCGGGTCATGCTGGCCGCCCGGCAGGCCGGCCGCACCGTCCGGATTCGCATGCAGATGCGCGGCTTCGACGCCGTGTGCCGGATGGTGGCCGCTGGGCTGGGCGTCGGTGTGCTGCCGCTGGAAGCGGTTGGGCCGCAACTGGCCTGTTTACCCATCACCGCCGTGCCCTTGTCCGACCCCTGGGCCATCCGCACCCATCGGCTGATCACCCGCAGCGCGCCGCCGCCGTCCCCCGCCGCCCGGACCGTGATCACGACACTGATGGCGCCGTAATGCGCCGGCAAGCCGCATTCGGCTCCGTGGCGGCCGGCTTGGCGACGCAGCGCTGAAGCCGGCCCTGCGCCAGCGTGCCGGTCATTCCTACTGCTTTCGCCTTTCGCGAAAGCCGCATTCTCCCCACGTGCTTGCCGCCTCGGCGCGCGGCTTCCTACACTGCTTCCATCGATGCCCGCCAGAGGCACCTTCGGAGACAGCATGAAGATTTCCCGCGTCAGCGCCACGCCGTTGAACCTGCCCGTATCGGTCACCATTTCCGGCCGTACCAAAACCACATCCCTGTCCGTGTGTCTGGTCGACATCGAGACCGACACGGGCCTGGTCGGAACCGGCATGACCGCCATCACCGAAGAAGAGGTGATCGGATCCATCGTCAATGACATTGCCGCGCATGCACTCATCGGCGCCGACCCGCTGCGGCATGAACAGCTTTGGGAACGCCTGTACTGGCTGCTGACGCCGCGTGGCCAGTCGGGCTATGCCAGCCATGCCATCGCCGCCATCGACCTGGCCCTGTGGGACCTGAAAGGCAAGGCATTGAACCAGCCCTGCTGGCGCCTCATGGGCGGCGCCCGTGCCGAGGTGCCCGTATACGCCACTTTTGGTTTCGCTTTCTTCGATCGCGACGAGCTTGCCTCGGCGGCGCGCGGTTGGGTGGACCGCGGCTTTACGCGGCTGAAGATGACGGTGGGCCATCATGGCCTGCAGCGCCGCGATGAACCGCGGCCCCTCGACACGCTGATCACCGAAGACGTGGCCCGCATCCGCGCGGTGCGCGAGGCCGTCGGGCCTGACGTGCAGCTATATATCGACGCCAATTGCAGCCTGGACTACTTCCATGCGCATGCGCTGGCCAAACGTGTCGAGCCGTACGGCATCACTTTTTTGAAGAGCCCGTGACGCAGAACGACATCCCGAACCTGGTCAAGCTGCGGCAGGCCACATCCATTCCGCTGGCGGGCGGCCAGAACGAAGGGCTGGCCAGCCGCTTTCGGGATCTGCTGGTGGCGCAGGCCGTGGACGTGGTGCAGCCCAATGCCTGCATCAGTGGCGGTTACACCCAGTGCCTGCGCATCGCGGGCATGGCGGCCGCCTTCAACACGCGGTTTGCGAATGGCGGCGCCTGGCCGCATCACAACATGCATTTGCATGCAGGACTCGCGAACGGGTCGCTGGTCGAATATCACTCGGTCGCGGTGGAGTGCTGCAAGCAGGTATTCGATGACCTGCCCGAGCCCAGTGCCGGCATGCTGACCCTGCCCGAGACGCCCGGGCTCGGCTTCAACCCGAACCGCGAGCGGGTGAAGGAACTGGCGCGCCGTCCGGGTTCGCGTGGCGTAGGAAAAGCCTGATCGTCCGCGGGCGTTGCTGCGTTGGGCGGTTCATGCCGGCAACGCTCCCGCATATCGCGCGATGACATGTCATGTCATGTCATGTCATGACAGGCGGCCGCCAGCCGCCAGGAAGGCCGGAAGAACACGATAACAAGACCAGACCAGGAGACACCCCATGAGTTTCAAGACGCGTATCTCGCGCCGTGGCGCGCTTGCGTTCGCCGCCTGTTGCGCCGCGCTGTCCGCTGCCTCGGCCATCGCGCAGCCCCAGGCGACCCCTGCCGCGGCGGGCAAATCCCCCAGCGCCGCGACGGCGTATCCCGAGCGTCCCATCCGTCTGCTGGTCGGCTATTCCGCGGGCGGAGGGCTGGATGCGATGGCACGGCTGTTGGCGCCAAGGTTGTCGACCCAGCTCGGCCAGCAGGTCGTGGTCGAGAACCGGGCGGGCGCCGCCGGGGTGATCGCCGGCGATGCGACGGCACGCGCCACCCCCGACGGATACACCATCATGCTCGGCGACAGCTCTCTGCTGATCGCGCAATACCTGCAGCCGCACCTGACCTTCGACCCGGTAAAAAGCTTTACGCCGATCGCGTCCGTCTTCACGCTGCCGCTGGTCATCGTCACGGGCAATCGCTTCCCGGCCAAGACACCCGCCGAGTTCGTGAGCGCGCTCAAAGCGGCGCCTGGCAAATATTCATTCGCCACGTCGGGTGTCGGCACCGTGCACCATCTGGGCTTCGAGATGCTGAAGGGCCTGACCGACACCGAGGTCATGCACATCCCGTATCGCGGCGCGGCGCAGATCGTGCCCGATGTCATCAGCGGTCAGGTGCCGATCGGTGTGGTGAGTGTCGCCGCCGCCATCAGCCAGGCCAAGGCGGGCAGCCTGCGCGCCGTGGCGATCATGAGCCCGGTTGCCATCGCGGGCGCTGACATCGCTCCGGTGGCCGATGCGCTTCCAGGCTTCGACGCCGCGCCGCGGTTGTTCCTGATCGCCCCCGCCGGGACGCCCGCTGCGATCGTGGACCGCCTGAGCGAGGCGACCCGCACCGTCATGGCCGCGCCCGAGCTGGCTCAAGCCGCCGCCGTGCAGGGCGCGGTGCCTGCCTACCTGCCGGCGTCCGCCATGGTGAGCGAGATTCCACGCGAGTCGGCCATGTGGGGCAAGGTCATTCGCGATCGCAAGATCTCGGCAGAGTAAGGCGCGTCATGCCTGTCATAACAAGTATCGAAGACCTGCGGCAGCTTGCCCGAAAGCGCGTGCCGCGCATGTTCTACGACTATGCCGACTCGGGTTCCTGGAGCGAGAGCACCTATCGCGCGAACGAAGACGACTTCCACCGACTGTTGCTGCGCCAGCGCGTGGCGGTCAATCTGGAACATCGCAGTACGCGCACCCGAATGGTGGGACAGGACGTGGCCATGCCCGTCGCCATCGCGCCGACCGGCCTGGCCGGCATGCAGCATGCCGATGGCGAGATCCTTGCGGCCCGTGCGGCGCGGGCGTTCGGCATCCCGTTCACGCTGTCGACCATGAGCATCTGCTCGATCGAAGATGTCGCCGCGGCCACCCATAACCATCCGTTCTGGTTCCAGCTTTACGTGATGCGGGATCGAACGTTTATCGAGCGATTAATGGAGCGGGCGGCGCAGGCCGGCTGCCCGGTTCTGGTGCTGACGCTGGACTTGCAGATCATCGGTCAACGCCACAAGGACTTGAAGAATGGACTGAGCGCGCCGCCCCGCCTGACCCTGCGCAACCTTGCCAACATGATGACGCGCCCGCGCTGGTGCGCCGGCATGTTGCGCACGTCGCGCCGCAACTTCGGCAACGTCATGGGTCACGCCAAAGGGGTCGATACCATGCATTCGCTGGCGGCCTGGACGGCCGAACAATTCGACCCGACCTTGAACTGGGACGACGTTGCATGGATCCGCCGCAAGTGGGGTGGCAAGCTGATTTTGAAAGGCATCCAGGAAGTGGAGGACGCCAGGCTTGCCGTCGACAGTGGTGCGGATGCGCTGATCGTGTCGAATCACGGGGGCCGCCAACTCGATGGCGCACCGTCCTCCATTGCCGCCTTGCCGGAGATTGTCGACGCGGTAGCTTCCTACATCGAAGTGCACATGGACGGGGGAATTCGTTCTGGTCAGGACGTACTAAAAGCAGTGGCATTAGGTGCGAAAGGCACCTACATAGGTCGGAGCATGCTTTACGGTCTGGGGGCGATGGGGGAGAGCGGCGTCACGCAGGCGCTGCGTATCATCCAGCGCGAACTCGACCTGACCATGGCCTTCTGCGGCTGCACCGACATCGCACGAGTAGACCGCGCCATCGTTCGCCCTGTCCGTCGCTACGGAGATGTGGACTGACGTCAGGAGCGATCCTCATCCTCCATCGCACCCACCTATGAAGCCGTTTGCATGGGTGGACGGCATGCGCTTTCTTGTAGGCGCAAACACCACAAACGGCTGATCAAAACGCGACATTCACGGTCGTCCAGTTGGATGATCGCCCGTATGGACGTCGCATCCATCCCTCGCCTCATCCCACGTACACCCTCCCTCCTCCTCGTCGTTCGCATGCACACACCTTGCAGCGATCCGACGCATCGCGCTCCATGTCATCGCGCGCGTGTCGTCTCGAATCCTCTCTGCTCGGGAAGCACGTGATGCCGTCATCTGCGGGCAACGATGGTTCGCGCGCGATGCACTTTGTCGAAGCATGCAAGTGCATGAAGTCGAAGGCCGCATGGAAGCCATGCGAGGGATTACACCCAACCGCTCGTTTGTGTGAGTGCACTGAACTTCCATAACCGCGAGTGATGCATTGCGCGTCGCGACACTTTGCGCAGGAAAGGGACGGTGAATCTTCTACGTACTTATGCGACTCTGCCGTATCCGTTGTCAAACGCGGCAACGGCATCGCATTTCATCTCATCTCATCTCAGGAGTTCACACCATGAACCGCGCCTTCACTTTCTCCCAGACCGCCCGCAACGACAGCGACGCTTTCCTGCCGCAGACCGAAGAACGACTCCCATTCACTATTCGCGTCGTCAAGGATGAAGGCGCTCTGGCCAAGGCGGTCCGCATCCGCCAGGCCGCCTATGGCCGCCACGTACCCGAGCTTGCCCGGACGCTGGGCGCGCCCGAAAGCTATGACGCCGAACCCGGCGCGGTGATCCTGCTTGCCGAATCCAAGATGGACGGCGAAGCGATCGGCACGATGCGTATCCAGACCAATGCCATGAGCCGGCTGGGTGTCGAACGTTCGGTGCTGCTGCCTGACTGGTTGCAGCAGCAACGATTGTCGGAAGCAACGCGCCTTGGCGTGTCAGAAGGACGTGTCGGCCACGTTGCGAAAATCGCCTTGTTCAAAGCCTATTACCAGTACTGCCTTGAGACGGGCGTGGAGTGGATGATCACCGCCGCGCGCTCGCCGCTGGACCGCCAGTACGAAGCGCTGATGTTCCAGGACGTGTTCCCGGGCCAGGGCTTCATCCCCATGCTTCATATCGGCAACATTCCCCATCGCGTCATGGCCTTCGACGTCGCGTCGGCCCGCAAGCGTTGGGAGCAGGGCGGCCATCGCCTGTTCGACTTCATGGTCCGCACGCATCACCCCGACATCGACATCCGTGATCACGGCGGCCGTCTCGTCGACGACCAGGTCAAGACCCGCGAAGCCCGCCCCGAGCACATCGCCGCGTAATGCCCCCAGGCCTCGCCATACCCCGATCGCAATCCATTACCTCCATTACTTCAAATCAAGGAATTCCATCATGACGACCACTTTTACCGCCGCTACCACCGCCCGCAACGACGCCGCCGCTTTCCTGCCGCAAACCGAAGAACGACTCCCGTTCACTATTCGTGTGGTCCAGGACGAAGGCGCATTGGCCAAGGCCGTCCGCATCCGCCAGGCCGCCTATGGCCGTCACGTACCCGAACTTGCCAAGACGCTGGGCGAGCCCGAATCCTACGATCGCGAGCCGGGTGCGGTCATCCTGCTGGCCGAATCGAAAATGGATGGCGAAGCCGTCGGCACCATGCGCATCCAGACCAACCTTCGCGCCCGACTGGGTGTCGAACGTTCCGTGCTCCTGCCCGACTGGTTGCAACAGCAACGACTTGCCGAAGCCACGCGTCTGGGCGTGTCCGAACGCAAGATCGGCCATGTCGCCAAGATTGCCCTGTTCAAGGCCTACTATCAGTATTGCGTCGAGACCAATGTCGACTGGATGATCACGGCCGCCCGTTCGCCACTGGATCGCGGCTATGAAGCGCTGATGTTCCAGGACGTCTTCCCGGGCCAGGGCTTCATCCCCATGCAGCACATTGGCAACATCGCGCACCGTGTCATGGCGTTCGACGTGGCCGCTGCGCGGACGCGTTGGGAACAAAGCGGCCACCGTCTGTTCGACTACATGATCCGCACGCATCACCCCGATATCGACATCCGCGGCCATGAGCAGGATCGCGCCGATCAGGACGTGTTGGCACAGGAAGAGCGTGTCGTGCATATCGCGGCGTAATTGCCGCGTTTCTCACCACGCCTTCCGATCAAGTTGTAACCATCGACCCGTGCGGAACACGGGCCGATGGCTTTTGTCGCCCTGCACCTTCTGCCCGTCGTATCATGCGTTGGCATTAACACGTAGACCTAGCGTCGGGTCAACCCATGGGGGGCGAGTGGTATGGAATGGATCAGGCAGGCTTGCCGGAGCGTCGACAAGTTGTTTCGCAACTTCTCGTACTACCTGCTGCCCGTTGCGATTGCCCTGTTCTCGGTGTATTTCCTGTTCTTTCTGCCCAGCATCTACGACACCCGTGGAGAGACGTCCCTGCCTTTCCGGGTCATCGAAGCCACGTCCACGGACTTCACGCCCGCCAGCGCGCGCGACGCGTTGCGAGGCCAGCCCGACGTGCTTGCGGCCACCACCCGACTCTCCGAATACCCGTTCTGGCTTGCCGTGCAGTTGCCCCCGGCATCCCGGTCCAAAGACACCTTTCTGGATTTCCCGTCGCGCCATACCCAGGCCATGTCCTGCTGGAATGCCGACACCCTGGCGCCCCTGGGGCAGACCGACCGGGCGTCGTTCAGTGGCCTGATCCAGCCGGTCCGGGCCGGCTATGCGTTTTCGATCGACCGCATTCCCGACGTGCGCGAAATGCTGTGCCGCGTCGTCAGTTCCGGTCCGGCGCGTCTGTCGTTTTCGATCTGGCCGCGTGATCAGCTGGCCAACGCCTCTCGCGCCTTTGCGCACGGGATCGGCCTGCTCGAAGGCGGTCTGCTGACCCTGGCCATTTTCACGATCGTGACCGCGCTGATCAACCGCGAGTCGCGTTATGTCCTGTTCGCCGTCTGGCTGGTCGGCAACCTGCGCCTCGGCGCGCTATCGATGGGATGGGACACCCAGTGGCTCAGCCGCGTGATCGACAACGACTGGATGCCCGTCATCCGGATGCTGACGATGGCGTTCTATTACGTCGTCACCTACACGCTGTTTACCCAGTTCTTTGAACGCGAACTTCGGGTGATCGGCTACCGCTGGCTGATGCGCGTCGTGCAGATGTTGGGCATCGTGCTGCTGATCCTGGCCGTGACCTTGCCGTACCCGATGTTCCTGCCCGCCCTGTGGGCGGTGACCGGGTTCGGCGCGGCGTCGCTGGTCTTCTTCCTGGTTCGCATTCTGGTCATCACGCGGTCGCGGATCGCCTGGTGGTATAGCGCCACCCTGGTCTTCACCCTGTTCGCGACCTTCTCGGAAGTGATCGCCGCCGCATTCGATTTCAAGGCCCTGCTCGAATCCTTCAACAGCGTCACCGCCGCACTGGGCGCCAGCCTGATGGCCGGCTTTGCGTTCGCGGAACAGATGCGCGAAGAAAAGCACGAGCGGATGCAGGCCCAGGCCGAGCTCGATCGGACCTATCAGGTTACCCCGGTCGGCCTGTTCACGCTGGACCCCGACGGGTCGTTCGTGCGTGTGAACCCGGCGCTGCGGCAACAGCTGGGGCTGGAAAAGGATGCGTTGCCTGCAAAGCGATGGGCGGACTATTTCGCGCCCGGCGCCTGGGAGGCCCTTCAGGGCCTGGCCGCGCACCCGCTGGGCGGCGAGCTGGAAGTCTCCGGCGTGGGGCCGGCCGACGAAGCGGACCGAAGCGGGGCGGGAGGCGACTCGCGCTGGTACCTGGTGCGTGCCGCCCATGCCGGCAACCGGATCGAAGGGTCATTGCAGGACATTACGGAACGCGTGAAATACACCGAGCGCCTTCAGTATCTTGCCAACAACGACTCCCTGACCGGCGTCCTGAACCGGCGGGGGGTCGAAGAGATCCTGGACAGCGCCATCATCAACTTTTCCGATGACCATCCCCTGTCCATCGGCTACCTGGACCTGGACCGGTTCAAGCTGATCAATGACCTGTACGGGCACCAGGCGGGCGATGAAGTCCTGAAGCAGGTCTGTGCCCGGGTCGACAACGTGCTGGAGCCTGGCCACTTCCTGGGCCGGGTGGGCGGCGACGAATTCATCGTGATCTTCCATGACACCGACACCGCGCGCGCCAACGAACTGTGCCTGCGCATCGTCAAGGACATCTGCACGCGGCCCTATCAGCTGCGCAATCGCGCTTTCCAGGTCAAGATTTCGATCGGCCTGGTCGAAGCCACCGCAGGCATGGACGCCAAGGACCTGATCTCGGCCGCCGACCGCGCCTGCCGCGAAGCCAAACGCGGCGCGCACGGTCACGTGGTGGTCTACAAGAAATACGCCCGTGAATTCCTGGACCGCGCCGAAGAACTGCGCCTGATCGAAGAACTCGGCAGCACCTTCTCGCCGGTCGGTTTCTTCCTGGAAATGCAGCCCATCATGGCGCTCAAGGACCCGGGCAACTCGCTGAACTTCGAAGTGCTGCTGCGCATGCTCGACTCCCACGGCGAGCGCCTGCCGCCGACCAAGATCGTGGCGGCGGCCGAGGCCAATGGCAACATCGCGGAACTGGACAAGTGGGTGCTGAGCAGCACGCTGCAATGGCTGCGCACCAACGTCACACGGCTGCCCCGCACCAAATTCGTGTGCGTGAACGTCAGTGGCGCGTCATTGAACGACGAAGCCTTCATTGAAGACGTCTTTGCCCTGCTGGAGCGATATCAGGACGTGGCGCCCATGCTGTGCATCGAAATCACCGAAAGCGTGGCGCTGCACGACCTGGAGAATTCGCGCCGCTTCATTGAAAGGCTGCGGCAGTGGGGCGTACGGATTGCGCTGGACGACTTCGGCGCCGGCTACACGTCCTTCTCGTACCTGAAGGATCTGTCGGCGGACGCCCTGAAGATCGACGGCTCGTTCGTGCGCGGCATGCACCGCCATCCGGCCAATCTGGCCATTGTGGAAGCCATTGTCGAACTTGCCCATAACCTGGGGATGCGCAGCATCGCGGAATGGGCCGAAGATTTCGAGACTGTCGAAGCCCTGGCCGAGATGGGCGTCGACTACGTGCAAGGCTTCATCGTGGCCGAACCGCAATCGCCTGCCGCGTTGCTGGACGCCGAATCCTGCCTGAGTTTCGTCACGGACTACCGCCTGCTGCGGTTCTTCCAGGAACGGGAGCGGGGAGGGGAGATGACGACCAGCATGAGTGACTACCACTAAGGGTCATCGACGGATTCCGAGTGACGGTCGAGCCCTGAAGCCCGCTCCCTGAAGCCCGCTCCCTGAAGGCCGCCCCTTGAAGACCGTTCCCTGATGGCCGGCCACCGACGATCAATCACGATCCGTGGCCGATCAGGGGCCGACCCAGTTTTCCACTTCAATTGCTGGAACGCGCGCAAACTCGGACACGTTGTTCGTTACGAGTACCAGGCCTTCGCTGCGGGCATGCGCGGCAATATGTAGATCGTTCACCCCGATAGGCCGGCCCGACCTCTCCAGGGCTGCGCGTATGGCGCCGTAATGCTGGGCGGCCTTGGGGCCGTACGGCAATACTTGAAGCCGGGAGCAGAAGTCCTCGACCGCCAACAGGTTCTCGCTGACACGAGTGCTCTTTTCGGCACCATGAAGCAGTTCTGCCAGGGTGATGGACGATATTGCCATGCGGCTTGCGTTGGCGTTGAAAGTATCCCGTACCTCGATGGGCCGACGCTTCAGCACATAGATCACAATGTTCGTGTCCAGCAGGTACCGCAGCATCAGAGCGTCTCCCGCTCCGATGTCTGCTGGCTGGCGCGCTCGGTCAGGAAATCATCGCTGACCATCGGGCCGCCTTGAAAAAAGCTGTCCCAAGTGTGTCCCACCGGGGTAAGAATGCGCTCACTACCCTTGACCCGGACTTCCACCTTCTGCACGCCGTCGGGCAGGCGGACATCCAGCGGAAGCCGCACCGCCTGTGTCCGATTGTTGATGAAAACGGTTCCGATCGCCATCTCTCGCTCCATGGATGTATATAGCAATGGTATATAGAGGCGAATCGGCCGTCAAACACGGCGTTGGCGAGTGAGACCACCTCCGCCGGCATTGGACCCTGACTGAACGAAACACAGCCAAAAAAATCCCAGCACAAGGCTGGGATTCGGAGACTGGTGGAGCCGGGGGGAATTGAACCCCCGTCCGCAAGCCCTCAACAGGCAGTTCTACATGTGTAGTCGATTAATTTTTGTTTAACCTCACACTTAGCCAACCGACAGGCCGGAGTGAGGCGATTCACGTAGTTTAAATCTGGACCGTGTGACCCCAGTACAGACCGATTCCTTGTGAATGTCACTGCTGCGGTTCAAAAATGACCCTTTGGGGGTTAGCCCTCCAGATCATCCTTTAGGAAGGTTTTACCCTCCCTCCGCCTGACCCAAGGACAGATCAGTGCAGCGGCTCACCGCTTAAGCGGCGAGAGCGAAACGCTCGTCGTTGGCGTTTATTTGCGTTCCAGTGGTTTTACGAAGCGTACTGGTGCTCGACATGCCCTACTCTGCGTCGCGACCCACGTCGAATCCGGATCGGCCCCAGGAGTCTTATATTGTACGCGATCCCGTCATTTCAAGTGCAGACGGTCGATCGCGGGCAACAAATCTTCGGGTGTGTGCGCCACCTCGTCCGCTCCCCAGGCCGTAACCGGGTCGCTGTCGCCGTTGTAGCCGTAGCCGACCGCGATCGTCTTCATGCCTGCGGCCTTGCCCGCCACGATGTCGCGCAGGTCGTCGCCCACGTAGATGCAGTCTTCCGGTGCATGTCCTGCCTCGCGCGCGGCATGCAGCAGGGGTTCGGGGTGCGGCTTGTAATACGCGGTGGTGTCACCGCACACCGTCACCACGCTGGCCTCGTGCAGATCCAGGTGCCTGACCAGCGGCAGCGCCAGCCGGGTCACCTTGTTGGTGACGATGCCCCACGGCGTACCCCGGCGGTGCAACTCGGCCAGCAGAGCTTCGACCCCCGGAAACAGCACGGTATGTACGGCAATGTTGCGTTCGTAGTCGGCCAGAAAGGCTTGCTTGGCCGCTTCATAGTCCGCATCGTCGGGCTTGAGCCCCAGCGCCACGCCCAGCAAACCGCGGGCGCCGTGCGACGCCATGTGCCGCAGATCGCTCAACGGCAGAGGAGGGAGCCCCTTGGCCGTACGCCGGGCATTGGCCGCCGCCGCCAGATCGGGCGCGGTATCGGCCAACGTGCCGTCAAAGTCGAACAGGACAAGCGGCTTCATGTGCGCACCATCGCAACCATGTAATTCACGCTGGTGTCGGACGTCAGGGAATAACGTTTGCCAATCGGCTGGTATTGCAGGCCGCGGATCTCGGTCGCTTCCAGCCCGGCGCGGCGAGCATCGCCGATCAGCTCGCTCGGGCGGATGAAGCTTTCATAGCTGTGCGTGCCCTGTGGCACCAGGCGCAGCAGGTATTCGGCGCCCAGGATCATGTAGCCAAAGGCTTTGAGGTTACGGTTGATCGTCGAAAACATGACGTGTCCGCCGGGCTTCACCAATGCGGCGCAGGCGCGGATGATCGAGCCGGGATCCGGCACATGTTCCAGCATTTCCATGCATGTGACGACGTCGTACTGGCCGGGTTCGTCGGCCGCGATCTGTTCGGCCGAGATATTACGATATTCGACCTTGAGACCCGTTTCAAGGCTATGCAGCCGGGCGACTTTCAGTGATTTTTCAGCCAGGTCGATTCCGGTCACGATCGCGCCGCGCGCGGCCATGCTTTCGGCAAGAATTCCGCCGCCGCATCCCACGTCCAGCACCTTTTTATTGCCTAAGCCGCGCGCATTCTGGCTGATCCAGTCCAGGCGCAGCGGATTAATGGCATGCAGCGGCTTGAATTCACTTTCCGGATCCCACCAGCGCGAAGCCAATGCACTGAATTTTGCGAGTTCAGCGGCATCCGCATTGACGTGCGGGGTATTGGGGGCAGAAACAGCGGCATTCATGGGATCCACTCCAAAATAAAAAACCCCGCAGTCAATGATCTGCGGGGTTTTAATTCTAACGGCACCGAACCGGCTGCCGTCAGGATTCAGTCAAACAGCAACCGAATTTACCAGCCTGGCTGGCGCAATCGCCTTAGCGGTTACGCGTGCCAACCACTTCAACTTCAACGCGACGGTTCTTGGCGCGACCGGCGGCAGTCTTGTTGTCAGCGATAGGCTGCTTTTCGCCCTTGCCTTCCGTGTAAACACGGTTGGCTTCGATGCCCTTGCTGACCAGGTAGGCCTTGACAGCTTCGGCACGACGAACGGACAGGCGCTGGTTGTACGCATCGGTACCGACGGAGTCGGTGTGACCCACGGCGATGACGACTTCCAGGTTGATGTTGCGAACTTGTGCGACCAGTTCGTCAAGCTTGGCGCGAGCTTCTGGCTTCACGACAGACTTGTCGAAGTCGAACAGGGCGTCGGACGAGTAGGTGACCTTCTCGCTGACAGGCACCGGTGCCGGCACGACGGCTGGCGGAGGTGCGGGACGAGGTTGCTGAACAGGAACCACAGCTGGAGCTGGCGGCTTCAGCGCGCCATCGCAGGAGGGATCAGCAGTCGCAGGGGTCCAGAACCCGTTGCGCCAGCAGAGGCCATCGTTGCTCTTCAGAAGCGGGCCACCAGCGGTTTGCCAGTTATCGTTTGTTGTCGTGGTCTGAGCTGTGGCCACGCCTGAGGCCGTTACGGCAGCGAAGGCGAGCGCCAGAGAGATTCCAACTTTGGAGCGTTTGTTCATGTTTCTCCTCTTAGCTTGAAATAAAACTCGCAGCGAACCCCCGCCGCAACATGAATTACGAGGTAAGTATAGCATTCGGACTGTTTTCTCATAGATGTCACTCCTTGGACACGTAAGGTTTTGTGCCAGAAAGGACACCCACTGCGAGCGTGTGCCACTGCGGGATTCTGGACAATATCCTTTCGAGTTCCATCCGTGCCGATATCTTGGTGAGTTGTAGTTTTTTAGCAACTGACTCGCCGGCGACCCAAACCTCGTCCACGTCCTCCCGTCCAGCCGTGTACACAACGTGGGATGCGGGGTCGAAAACGGGGATCTGATGCGCGGCCTCCAGCCGTATCGCCACCATGTCGGCCTGCTTGCCGGGAACCAGCGATCCGATCCTGTCCTGCCATCCAAGGGCGCATGCGCCGCCAAGCGTGGCCGCATGCAGCGCCTGATGCGCCGACAGGGATGACGCGTCGCCGCTGGCGCCTTTCGCCAGTAGCGCCGCCAGCCGCAGTTCGGACAGCATATCGAGCCGGTTATTGCTGGCCGCGCCATCGGTTCCGATGCCAAAGTTCAATCCATCTCGTAACAATTGGGACACCGGCGCAATGCCGCTTGCCAGTTTCAGGTTGGAAGCCGGGCAGTGAGCCACGTGTGCGCCCCGCGCAACAAGCATCGCGATGTCACCGGCGTCCAGGTGGACGCCATGGACGGCAATCAGTCGCGGCGACAGCAGGCCCAGGCGGGCCAGCCTGGCGGTGGGCCGCAGGCCGGTCCGGGCCAGGGCGTCGCTGACTTCCTGCGCGGTTTCCTGCAGGTGGATGGCAATCGGGACGTCCAGTTCTTCGGCCAGCATGTCGATCCGGCGCAAGGTGTCGTCGCCCACTGTATAAGGAGCATGCGGCGCGAACATGAACCCGAGCGACGCTTCGCCCCGGAACTCGGACTGCGCGGCCAGGCCCTGCTGAAGATAGGCATCGGCGTTGGCGGCATAGGGCGTCGGAAAGTCGATGACAGTCATGCCGACCACGCAGCGCAGGCCGACGGCCAGCGCCGCGCGCGCGACGGCGTCCGGATGGAAATACATGTCGGCGCAACTGGTCGTGCCGCCTGCCAGCATCTCGGCAAACGCCAGCACGCTGCCGTCATGGACGAAATCGTGCGACACGAGCCGGCTTTCGAGAGGCCAGATGCGGTCGTGCAACCAGGTCATCAGGGGCAGGTCGTCGCCCGCGCCGCGCAGAAGGCTCATGGCGGCGTGGGTGTGCAGGTTGACGAAACCCGGCAGCAGCACCCGGCCAGGCAAATGCCTGACGTCGGCTTCCGGATGGCGCTGGCGCAGGTCGCCGTGCGACGCGATGGCCAGGATGCGGCCGTCCCGTATCGCAACGCCGTGGCCCGTCAGCACCGTGCCGGCGGGTTCGACCGGAATGATCCAGTCGGGGAGGAGGAGGGTGGTCAAGGCCATGGCACGCACCGCGGGGAAGGATGGCGGCTATTACATCATGGGCGCGGCGGGGTGCCGGATGGTAAACTCCGAAGCTTCGCCCTGCCTGATGTCCGGGGGCGCGATCACTCACTTTATGCAGCTTGCCCATGGATTCCTTCGCCAAGGAAACAATACCGATCTCTCTTGAAGAAGAGATGCGTCGCAGTTATCTCGATTACGCCATGAGCGTGATCGTGGGGCGCGCCCTGCCCGACGTGCGCGACGGCCTGAAGCCGGTGCACCGACGGGTCCTGTTCGCCATGCACGAGCTGAACAACGACTGGAACCGTGCCTATAAGAAGTCGGCGCGTATCGTCGGGGACGTGATCGGTAAGTACCATCCCCACGGCGATCAGTCGGTGTACGACACGATCGTTCGCATGGCCCAGCCGTTTTCGCTGCGCTACATGCTGGTGGACGGCCAGGGCAACTTCGGCTCGGTTGACGGCGACAGCGCCGCCGCCATGCGGTACACCGAAATCCGCCTGTCCAAGATCGCCCACGAACTGCTGGCCGACATCGACCAGGAAACCGTCGATTTCGGGCCGAACTACGACGGCAGCGAAAAAGAACCGCTGCTGCTGCCATCGCGCCTGCCCAACCTGCTGGTCAACGGCAGTTCGGGCATCGCGGTCGGCATGGCCACCAACATTCCGCCGCACAACCTGTCGGAAGTGGTCGACGGCTGTCTGTTCTGCCTGCGCAATCCGGAATGCACGGTAGACGAACTGATCGAAGTGATTCCGGCGCCCGACTTCCCGACCGGGGCGACGATCTACGGCATGTCCGGCGTGCGCGAAGGCTACCGCACCGGCCGCGGCCGCGTGGTCATGCGCGCGAAAACCCATTTCGAAGACGTGGATCGCGCCGGTGGACGCCAGGCCATCATCGTCGACGAAATTCCCTACCAGGTGAACAAGCGCACGCTGCTCGAGCGGATCGCCGAGCTGGTCACCGAAAAGAAGGTCGAAGGCATTTCCGACATCCGCGATGAGTCCGACAAGGACGGCATGCGTGTCGTGATCGAGCTCAAGCGCGGCGAAGTGCCCGAAGTCGTCCTGAACAATCTGTATAAGAACACGCAGCTGCAGGACACCTTCGGCATGAACCTGGTGTCGCTGGTCGACGGCCAGCCGCGCCTGCTGAACCTGAAGCAGATGATCGAATACTTCCTGGCGCACCGCCGGGAAGTGGTCACGCGCCGCACCGTGTTCCAGCTGCGCAAGGCCCGCGAACGCGGCCACGTGCTGGAAGGCCTGGCGGTGGCGCTGGCGAACATCGACGATTTCATCGCGATCATCAAGGCCGCGCCGACCCCTCCGGTGGCGCGCCAGGACCTGATGGCCCGGTCGTGGGATTCGTCGCTGGTGCGCGAGATGCTGGCTCGCGCCGAGAACGAGACCGACGGCGGCCTGCAGGCCTATCGTCCGGAAAGCCTGCCGGCCGGCTTCGGCATGCAGGAAGACGGCCTGTACCGGCTGAGCGATACGCAGGCCCAGGAAATCCTGAACATGCGGCTTCAGCGCCTGACCGGCCTGGAGCAGGACAAGATCGTTGCCGAGTACAAGGAAGTGATGGCCACCATCGCCGACCTGCTCGACATCCTGGCCAAGCCGCCGCGCGTCACGGCGATCATCACCGACGAACTGTCGGCGATCAAGGCGGAATTCGGTACCGACGCCAAGGACGGCCGCCGCTCGCACATCGAGCTGAACGCGACCGAACTCGACACCGAAGACCTGATCACGCCCACCGACATGGTCGTGACCCTGTCGCACAGCGGCTATATCAAGAGCCAGCCCTTGTCCGAATACCGTGCGCAAAAGCGCGGCGGGCGCGGCAAGTCGGCCACGGCAATGAAGGAAGACGACTGGATCGACCAGTTGTTCATTGCGAACACGCACGACTACATCCTGTGCTTCAGCGATCGCGGCCGGGTGTACTGGCTCAAGGTCTGGGAAGTGCCGCAGGGCACGCGCACGTCGCGCGGCAAGCCTATCGTGAACATGTTCCCGCTGTCCGACGGCGAGAAGGTCACGGTCGTGCTGCCGATCAAGGCGTTCGACGAAGACCACTTCGTGTTCATGGCCACGGCCAAGGGCACGGTCAAGAAGACGCCGCTGTCCGATTTCTCGAACCCGCGCAAGGCCGGGATCATCGCCGTGGATCTGGATGAAGGCGATTACCTGATCGGCGCTTCGGTCACCGACGGCAAGCACGACGTCATGCTGTTCTCCGACGCCGGCAAGGCTGTCCGTTTCGACGAAAACGACGTGCGCCCGATGGGTCGTACCGCGCGCGGTGTGCGCGGCATGATGCTGGACGAAGCGCACAACGTGATCGCGCTGCTGGTGGCCGAAAACGAAACGCAAAGCGTGCTGACCGCGACCGAGAACGGTTACGGCAAACGCACGCCGATCGCCGAGTACACGCGCCACGGCCGTGGCACGAAGGGCATGATCGCGATCCAGACATCCGAGCGCAACGGCAAGGTCGTGGGCGCGGTGCTGGTCACGCCGACCGACGAGATCATGTTGATCACCACGGGCGGCGTGCTGGTGCGCACCCGGGTCAGCGAGATCCGCGAGATGGGCCGCGCCACGCAAGGCGTGACCCTGATCAACGTCGATGAAGGCACGCATCTGTCGGGCGTGCAGCGTGTGGTCGAGACCGATCACGAAGATGCCGAGGCGATCATTGCAGAAGACGGCTCGGTGTCGGGCGCATCGTTGGCTGGCGAATTGTCGTCCGGCGACGACGTGGCGACAGGTGCCGGTGCGAGCGACGAGGGCGCTGCGGGAGATGGGTCCGATGACGCATCCGACAGCGACGCCGACGCCGCCGCGCCCGACGCGTAAGCCGGGAAATCGGCCGGATGCTGTTTGACGATCCGTGCCGGTTCCCGATCTACCGCGCTGTCATGTCGCGCTTTCCTTGAACCGATCCACCCGGCCGCTTCCGCCGATCAACAGCCAGTGCAGACCGTGATGAAACGTCCTTACAACTTCTCTGCCGGTCCGGCCGCATTGCCGGAAACCGTGTTGCAGCGCGCCGCTGCCGAAATGCTCGATTGGCAGGGCAGCGGCATGTCGGTCATGGAAATGAGTCATCGCGGCAAACACTTCAGCCAGATCTGCGATGAGGCGGAAGCCGACCTGCGCGAACTGCTGTCGATTCCCGACGACTACGCGGCCCTGTTCATGCAGGGCGGCGGCCTGGCCGAAAACGCCATCGTTCCGATGAACCTGATCGGGCTGCGGGAAGCGCAGGCGGCGGACTTCGTGCTGAGCGGATCGTGGGCGGTCAAGTCGTACAAGGAAGCGCGCCGCTATGGCAATGTGGCGGTGGCGGCAACGGCTGAACAGGCTATCGAGATCGACGGCGTGCAGCAGGCGCCGTGGACCTATATGCCCGACCCGTCCACCTGGAAGGTACGGCCGGAATCCAGCTATCTGCATATCTGCAGCAACGAGACGATTGGCGGCGTCGAATTCCCGGATTGGCCCGACCTGGCCAGCCTGGGCGCCCCCGATACGGTGCTGAGCATCGACGCGTCGTCGCACATCCTGTCGCGCCCCATGGACGTGACCCGCGCGGGCGTGGTGTTTGCCGGCGCGCAAAAGAACATCGGTCCGGCCGGCCTGACGATCGTCATCGTCCGTAAAGACCTGCTGGGCAAGGCGCTGCCGATCTGCCCGTCCGCTTTCGATTACGCCATCGTGGCCGAGAACGACTCGCGCTACAACACGCCGCCGACCTATGCGATCTATATTGCGGGGCTGGTGTTCAAGTGGCTGAAAGAGCAGGGCGGCCTGGCGGGCATGGAAGCACTTAATACCGCCAAGGCCCGCGCGCTGTACGAATACATCGACTCGTCGTCCTTCTATCGCAACCCGGTGGCGCCGTCGGTGCGTTCGCGCATGAACGTGCCGTTCATCCTGCACGACGACGCATTGAACGCCGCATTCCTGAAGGAAGCGGACGCGGCTGGGCTGCTGCAGTTGAAGGGGCACAAAAGCGTGGGCGGCATGCGTGCGTCGATCTACAACGCCATGCCGATGGAAGGGATCCAGGCCCTGATCGCGTTCATGAAATCGTTCGAGCAAAGCCATGGATGACGTGCTTGCGCAAAAGCTCGCGCCCCTGCGCGCGCGGATCGATGCCATCGACGCCGAAGTCTTTGCGCTGCTGACCGAACGCGCCCGCACGGCCCTGGCCGTGGGCGAGGTCAAGCAGCATGTCAGTGGCCCGGTCCTGCGCCCCGAGCGGGAAGCGCAGGTGATCCGCCGGTTGCAGGACATGAACGCCGGGCCCTTGCCGGCGGCGGCCATCGCCGCGATCTGGGGCGAGATCATGTCGGCCTGCCGCGCGTTGGAAGAGCCTGCCAAGGTCGCGTTTCTGGGGCCGCAGGGGACGTATACCGAAGTGGCTGCACTGGCGCATTTTGGCCATGCGGTCGACACCGTGCCGTGCATCAACTTCGACGAAGTGTTCCGCGCAGTCGAAGCGGGCCGGGCCGATTTCGGCATGGTAGCGCTCGAAAATTCCAATGAAGGCGCGGTCAACCGGGTGCTCGACCTGCTGCTGACCACGTCGGCCAAGGTGCTGGGCGAACGGTCGGTGCCGGTCCACCATTGCCTGATGACCCGCAGCGGCACGCTGGACGGCGTGCTGCGTGTTCGCGCGCACCCCCAGGCGCTGGCGCAGTGCCAGGCGTGGCTGTCCGAACACCGTCCCGACCTGATCCGCGAATCGGCGTCCAGCAATGCCGAAGCCGCCCGCATGGCGGCCGAAGATCCCACGGTGGCCGCGATTGCCAGCGAGCAGGCGGCGGGCCTGTGGGATCTGCGCATCGTTGCGCCCCATATCCAGGACGATCCGCACAACCGCACGCGTTTCCTGGCAATCGGCCATATCGAACCGGCGCCGTCAGGCAAGGACAAGACCAGTCTGATCCTGGCCGTGCCGAACGAAGCAGGCGCCGTGTACGAGATGTTGAAGCCGCTGGCCGACAACGGTGTGTCCATGACGCGATTCGAATCGCGCCCGGCCCGCACCGGTCAGTGGGAATACTATTTCTACGTCGACATCGAAGGCCATCAGGCGGACCCGCAAGTCGCGGCCGCGCTGGCCGTGCTCAAATCGCGCGCGGCCTTTTTCAAGGTGCTGGGGTCGTACCCGGTAGCGCCCTGATCGCAGCGGCGGGCGGCCATTTCAGCCCTGGTCCGCCTGGCCTGCTTCTTCGAGTCCTCTGTTTTTGAGCCCTCCGTCTCTGGCCCCTTCTTTCCTGTAGCTGCATGACCCTTCCTACTCCTCCGACCGCGCCCGGCGCGCCGCTTGTTCCCGTGCTGGTCGTGGTGGGTGTCGGCCTGATCGGTGGGTCGTTCGCCGCTGCGTTGCGGCAGGTGGGCCAGGTCGGCAAGGTCATTGGCGTGGGCCGCCAGGCCGCCAGTCTGGAACGCGCACGGGACCTCGGCCTGATCGACGAATTCCTGCCGCTTGAACACGCGGTGGCCCAGGCCGATCTGGTGCTGCTGTCGGTGCCAGTGGGTGCAACCGAAGCCACCCTGGCTGCGCTGCTGCCGCATCTTCCCGAACATGCTGTCGTGACCGATGTCGGGAGCACCAAACGGGATGTGATCGCCGCCGCGCAAGCCGCGATGGGCGACCGCATCAACCAGTTCGTGCCGGGCCACCCGATCGCAGGAAGCGAGCAGAGCGGCCCCGACGCGGCGCAGGCCGGGCTGTATCAGGGCCGCGACGTGATCCTGACGCCGCTGCAACAGAACACCCGGGCCGACGTCGAATTCGTTCAACTGGCCTGGGAGCTGTGCGGCGCGGACGTCCGCCTGATGACTCCGGAGTTGCACGACCGCGCGCTGGCTTCGGTCAGCCATGTGCCGCATCTGCTGGCCTTTGCCTACATGGGGCAGGTGATCGGTGCGCCCGACACAGCGTTGCGGCTGGACCTGGCCGGCAGTGGGTTCCGGGATTTCACGCGGATCGCGGGCGGATCGCCCGACATGTGGCGCGATATCTTCCTGGCCAATTCCGACATGCTGCTGGACGAGGTCGCGCAGGTGCGCGGTATGCTCGACATGTTCGAACGGGCGATCCGCCATGGCGACACCGAACAACTGACGATGCTGCTGCAGGCGATTTCATCGGTCCGCCGTAATTGGGGCGAGGCGCATGCCGCCGAGCCGCCGGCCGGCAACGTGCCGCAGTGTGGCGATACGCAAGCTGCGCCGTCGATCGACGTCTGACCCGTCGCTTTGATAAGCCGGGTTGATCGCTGTAGCCGGGTTGATCGCTTGCAGCCGGATTGATTGCTTGTAGCCGGGTTCACCGCTCGCAGTGAGCTGCGGCGATCTTGCCCCGACTATCAGCCCTGATTCTCTGTCCCGATGTCAGCCCCGATGCCCTGATTTCTGCCCTGATTCTCCGCCCTGACTTTCCAGCCTGACCTTTACCCTGAGCTCCGCCATGTCCGACGCCCCGCATCTGCCCCATCTCGACCTGCCGCCGGTGCGCACCGCCCGGGGCACCGTGGCGCTGCCGGGCTCCAAAAGCATTTCGAACCGCGTGCTGTTGCTGGCGGCCCTGGCCGAAGGCACGACCCGCGTCACGGGGCTGCTGGATTCGGACGATACCCGCGTCATGCTGGCCGCCTTGCGTGCGCTGGGGGTGCCGGTGGTGCAGGGTGCTGACACCAGTGAAGTGTCCGTCACGGGCGCGCCCCGTTTTCCCGGCTCGCACGCCACGCTCTTCATGGGCAATGCCGGCACGGCAATCCGTCCGCTGACCGCGGCGCTGGCCATGATGGGCGGGCATTATCTGCTGAGTGGCGTGCCACGCATGCATGAACGCCCGATCGGCGACCTGGTCGACGCGTTGCGCATGCTTGGCGCGCGCGTGGCGTATCAAGGCAAGGAAGGCTACCCGCCGCTATCGATCGGGGTGGGCGATCTGACGCTGAAGGGCCCGGTGCGGGTGAACGGATCGGTATCGAGCCAGTTCCTGACCGCATTGCTGCTGGCGGCGCCCCTGGCCACGGCGGCAACGGGTCGCGATTTCGTCATCGAGGTGGAAGGCGAGTTGATTTCGAAACCGTATGTCGAGATCACCCTGAACCTGATGGCGCGCTTTGGCGTGACGGCGCAACGCGACGGCTGGACGCGTTTTACCGTGCCGGCAAACGCTCGCTACGCGTCGCCCGGACAGATCCTGGTGGAGGGCGATGCGTCGTCGGCGTCGTATTTCCTGGCGCTGGGCGCCATTGGCGGCGGCCCCGTCCGCGTGACGGGCGTGGGCGAGGGCAGCATCCAGGGCGATGTGGCCTTTGCGGACACCCTGGCCGCGATGGGCGCCACGGTCCGCACCGGACCGGACTGGATAGAGACGACCGGGGTGCGTGTGGCCGACGGCGAGCGCTTGCGCGCGTTCGACAGCGACTTCAACCTGATTCCCGATGCGGCCATGACGGCGGCGGTCCTGGCCTTGTATGCGGACGGTCCGTGCACATTGCGCAATATCGCCAGCTGGCGCGTGAAGGAAACCGACCGCATCCACGCCATGGAAACCGAGCTGCGCAAGCTGGGCGCGACGGTCACGGCCACGCACGACAGCCTGACCGTGACGCCACCGGCACGCTGGACGCCTGCCGAGATCGGCACCTGGGATGACCACCGCATGGCCATGTGCTTTTCGCTGGCCGCGTTCGGCAATCAGCCAGTTCGCATCCTGGACCCGAATTGCGTCAGCAAGACCTTCCCGACCTATTTCGACGTTTACGCCGGGCTGGTCGCGGGTTGACCGGCGGATTGGCCCGCAAGCTGTCCTGGCGCTTGACCGTATGCGCCCGCCGAGCGAGCCTGGGTGCGCAACGCTTTGGCGCGCTCCCGCTTTTCCCAGGCGCGGTCAAAGAAATAATGGACCACCGTGTTGACGATGGGCTCGATAAAGGTCACGGCGCCGCTCATCGCCACACTGCCAGTGATCAAGTAGGTCACGCTGAACGCGGTCACGACGTGCACGCCGCCGAAGGCAAGGGTCTTGGCCATGGATACTCCGTAAGCGTAATTGCCAATTGAGAATTGATCTCATTATTGGGTTTTCGGCGTTGAGCTTCAAGACAATAGATTTCATTGCATTGATAGGAAAAGACAAATGAACGGCGCGCACGTGCAGGTTATCGCTATCGACGGACCGACTGCCTCGGGCAAGGGCACTATCGCCCACCGCGTGGCGCAGCAGCTCGGCTGGCATGTGCTGGATAGCGGCGCCTTGTATCGGCTGACGGCGCTGGCGTGCATGAAGCGCGGTATTCCGCTGGATGCGGTGGATCAGGTGGCGGAGATCGCGGGACAGCTGGATGTCCGGTTCCATGAACTGGGGGTGTACCTGGACGGCCAGGATGTGGGCGAAGCGATCCGCCAGGAAGCCGTCGGCAATGGGGCGTCGCAGGTCGCGGCGTTGGGCCCGGTGCGGGCCGCTTTGCTGGAGCGCCAGCGCGCGTTCCGCCAGCCGCAGGGACTGGTGGCCGACGGCCGGGACATGGGCACGGTGGTGTTCCCCGATGCCATCCTGAAGGTGTTCCTGGTAGCCAGCGCCCAGGCGCGGGCCGAACGGCGGTATAACCAGTTGATCGAAAAGGGTTTTTCGGCTAACCTCTTAACCCTTTTGCATGATTTGGAAGCGCGCGATGCGCGCGATATGCAGCGGGTCAATGCCCCGCTTTTCCCGGCGGACGATGCCCTGGTGCTCGATTCGTCCGATCTGTCGATCGACCAGACAGTCGCCCAGGTAATGGCCTGGTATAAGGGGAAGCTACCCAGAGGGTAGTAGAGGGAAACTACCCAGAGGGTAGTAGAGGGAAACTACCCAGAGGGTAGTAGAGGGAAGCCACCCCGATCCCGTCAGGCATGGCGGCGAAGCTCCACAGACTTTTTCGCAGGACAGCGCACAGGCTTTGGTTCGAGTGCGCTGATTGGCCCTCAGCAATGAGGTTGTTTGACTCCACCGATTGGTACGGTTCCAGGACGAATCCTCGTCTGCCCCCAATGAAGGTGTGTAACCCCGGTACAACACAACAATGTCTTCGGTTTCCGAAATTCCAGCAGGCGAAGAAAGTTTCGCCGCACTGTTTGAAGAAAGCATCAAGAAACAAGAGATGAAGTCTGGCGAGGTCATCACTGCTGAAGTGGTGCGCATCGACCATAACTTCGTGGTGGTCAACGCTGGCCTGAAGTCCGAGGCTCTGATCCCGCTCGAAGAATTCCTGAATGACAAGGGCGAACTCGAAGTGTCGGAAGGCGACTTCGTCTCCGTCGCGATCGACGCGCTGGAAAACGGCTACGGCGACACGGTTCTGTCGCGTGACCGCGCCAAGCGCCTGGCTGCCTGGCTGCAACTCGAGCAGGCGCTGGAATCCGGCGACCTGGTCACCGGCACCATCACTGGCAAGGTCAAGGGCGGCCTGACCGTCATGACCAACGCAATCCGCGCCTTCCTGCCGGGTTCGCTGGTCGACCTGCGTCCTGTCAAGGACACCACGCCGTACGAAGGCAAGACCCTCGAATTCCGCGTCATCAAGCTCGACCGCAAGCGCAACAACGTCGTGCTGTCGCGCCGTGCCGTGCTCGAAGCCAACATGGGCGAAGAGCGTCAGAAGCTGCTCGAAACGCTGCACGAAGGCGCGATCGTCAACGGCGTGGTCAAGAACATCACCGACTACGGCGCATTCGTGGACCTGGGCGGCATCGACGGCCTGCTGCACATCACCGACCTGGCATGGCGTCGTGTGCGTCACCCGTCGGAAGTGCTTACCGTCGGTCAGGAAATCCAGGCCAAGGTCCTCAAGTTCGACCAGGAAAAGAACCGCGTCTCGCTGGGCGTCAAGCAGCTGGGCGAAGATCCCTGGGTGGGCCTCGCACGCCGCTACCCGCAAGGCACGCGTCTGTTCGGCAAGGTCACGAACCTCACGGACTACGGCGCATTCGTCGAAGTCGAAGCCGGCATCGAAGGCCTGGTCCACGTGTCCGAAATGGATTGGACCAACAAGAACGTCGATCCCAAGAAGGTTGTCACCCTGGGCGATGAAGTCGAAGTCATGGTTCTGGAAATCGACGAAGACCGCCGCCGTATCTCGCTGGGCATGAAGCAGTGCCGCGCGAATCCGTGGGAAGAATTCTCGATCAACCACAAGCGTGGCGACAAGGTCCGCGGCGCCATCAAGTCGATCACCGACTTCGGCGTGTTCGTTGGTCTGCCTGGCGGCATCGACGGCCTGGTGCACCTGTCCGACCTGTCCTGGAGCGAAACCGGCGAAGAAGCCGTGCGCAACTTCAAGAAGGGCGACGAAGTCGAAGCCGTGGTTCTGGGCATCGACACCGACAAGGAACGTATCTCGCTGGGCATCAAGCAGCTGGAGGGCGATCCGTTCACCAACTTCGTCGGCACGTACGACAAGGGCGCCGTGGTTCCTGGCACCGTCAAGTCGGTCGAACCCAAGGGTGCAGTCGTTACCCTGTCGGTGGACGTCGAAGGCTACCTGCGCGCTTCCGAGATGTCGTCGGGCCGCGTGGAAGATGCATCGACCATCGTCAAGGTGGGCGACAACATCGACGCCATGATCCTGAACATCGACCGCAAGACGCGTTCGATCCAGCTGTCGATCAAGGCCAAGGACAGCGCAGAGACGGCTGACGCCATCCAGCGTATGTCGGATGCCAGCGCATCGTCGGGCACGACCAACCTGGGCGCACTGCTCAAGGCCAAGCTCAACGAACGCGAAAACGGCTGATGGCTTCCTGACAGACGATGCTTTCGGCTCGCCCAGGCATGGACTCCATGACGAAATCCGAGTTGATCGCGCGTTTGGCGGCCCGCTATCCCCAGCTGGTCGCCAAGGATGCCGATTACGCGGTAAAAACGATCCTCGACGCGATGGCCCAGTCCTTATCGGAAGGCCATCGTATCGAGATCCGGGGTTTCGGCAGCTTTTCGCTGTCGAAGCGCCCACCGCGCATAGGCCGTAATCCCAAGTCCGGCGAACGGGTGCTGGTACCTGAAAAACGGGTGCCGCACTTCAAGGCCGGCAAGGAACTGCGGGAACGTGTCGACGTTGCCGCGGCCGAACCGCCTCCCGTGTAGAACGGGCGGCGCGCCGGCAAAACGAAAACCCCGACAGCTGCAAGGTTGCCGGGGTTTTTTATTGCCTGGAACGAACGCGCCGCATTGCGGCGCTTCCGTCTTCAGGCCTGAATGAACGCAAGCAGGTCGGCGTTCAGGACATCCGCATTGACCGTCAGCATGCCGTGCGAGTAGCCCGGATAGGTCTTGAGGGTGGCGTTGGGCAGCAGCTTGATGCCCTTGAGCGCGGCGGCGCCGATCGGCACGATCTGGTCGTCTTCGCCATGCAGCAGCAGGGTCGGTACGGTGATCGACGTCAAATCGTCGGTTTGATCGGTTTCCGAAAACGCCTTGATGCCTTCGTAATGGGCTTTGGCGCTGCCCATCATGCCCTGGCGCCACCAGTTCTGGATCACGCCAGGGTGCACGGTGGCGCCTTCGCGGTTGAAGCCGTAGAACGGGCCGGTCGGCAGATCGGTAAAGAATTGCGCGCGGTTGGCTGCAAGCGCACTGCGCAGACCGTCGAATACGTCCATCGGCAAGCCGTCGGGGTTCGAGTCCGTCTTGACCATCAGCGGCGGCACGGCCGACACCAGGATCGCCTTGGCCACCCGCCCCGCAGCTTGCCCGTGTTTCGCCACGTACCGCGCAACTTCGCCGCCGCCGGTCGAATGACCGATGTGGACGGCGTTCTTCAGGTCCAGCGCCTCGGCAACCGCAAAGGCATCGGCGGCGTAGTG
The DNA here is from genome assembly GCF_048632615.1 of Pigmentiphaga litoralis. Classification (GTDB taxonomy): domain Bacteria; phylum Pseudomonadota; class Gammaproteobacteria; order Burkholderiales; family Burkholderiaceae_B; genus Pigmentiphaga; species Pigmentiphaga litoralis_B. The sequence continues at coordinate 1,176,383 of NZ_CP184479.1, read as the reverse complement.
GTCCATGTCATGGCCTTCCGACACCTGGTCGGACCGGCCATGGCCCCGGCGGTCATGCGCGACGACCCGAAAGCCGTGCTGCACGAAGAACAGCATCTGCGCGTCCCAGTCGTCGGACGACAGCGGCCAGCCGTGATGGAACATGATGGGCTGGGCGGTCTTCGGGCCCCAGTCCTTGTAGAAGATGTTGACGTTGTCAGAGGTGGTGATGAAAGGCATGGCGAAGCTCCGGTAGGGTCAAAAACGTGCGACACGGGGTGGCGCAACGAACGTGGGCTTGCGGTGTGGACGACGCCGCGCAGCGCCGGAAGGCGTGCGCAACGGACAGGCGATTGCAAGGGTGACAGCGTGTCAGCCGAATTTGACAAGATTGAGAGCAGGCAGCGGGCCGCCAGGAAACTGCGCAAGGCGGGACCCGATCGCGAGGGCACCCAGGTCGATGCCGAAGAAGCCCAGACGGTCGATCAAAGCGGCCACGTCGGCCTTTGCCTGCGCGTCATCCCCGGAATAGAACAGTACGCGTCGTCCGCCTTCGCGTCGAGGGTCGCCAGAAACGAGGTCCGCCAGCAGGTGGTTGAAGCCTTTGACCAGACGCGCGCCGGGCACCAGATCGGCCACCACCTCGGACGAGCTGCGTCCCTGCAAATCGGCGGGCTTGAACAGCGGCGCTTCGATCGGATTGTTGGCGTCGATCACGATGCGTTGGCCGAAATCCGGCAGTCCCGCCAGCGCGGCAGGCAGCTTGGACCAGTTCACGGCGACAAAGACGATGTCCTTGGCGGCCGCCTCGTCTCGCGTGCCGGCTTGGATCGTGGGTCCGATCGCAGCAACCGTCTCGGCCAGGCTCTCGGGACCACGGCTGTTCGACAGCGTGGCCGAGATGCCGGCGCGGGCCAGCGCGATAGCAATGGCGCGGCCGATGTTGCCAGCGCCGATGATGCCGATGCTGAGGTCGCGCGCGGCTGCGGCGGCAGGCGAGGTGGGGGTGGAAGTGGTCATGATGGGTGCTCCATGTGAAAGGTCGATGAGGCATTGTGGAGGCGTCACTCCGCCCTGATAAGCCATTAATCGCTGGTTTGATCTTCAACGATCGCTTTACAATCAGCCCATGGAAACGCTGGCCAACCTGGAATCGTTCGTTCGCAGCGCCGAATCGGGCAGCTTTTCGGAAGCCGCACGGCGTCTGTCGCTGACCCCGGCGGCGGTCAGCCGGAATGTCGCCATGCTTGAACGGAATCTGGGCGTGCGGCTGTTCCACCGGTCCACCCGCAGCCTTGCGCTGACGGAAGCTGGCGAAGCCTTTCGCCTGGCCGTCACCGACCATCTGCTGGGCCTGCAGGCCGCCATTGCCTCGGTCGCCACCGATGGCGGCGAGCCCGCCGGTGTACTCAAGGTCAGCCTGCCCCCGCTGCTGGGCACCACCCATATCCTGCCGCTGCTGCCGGCATTTCTGGCTCGCTACCCCCGCATCCGCCCCGACTGGCATTTCGAAACGCGTCCGGTCGACCTGATTGCCGAAGGTTACGATGCGGCCATCGGCGGCGGCTTCGACCTCACGCCCGGGATCATTGCCCGCACGCTGGCGCCCGCGCACATCGTTGCGGTCGCGTCGCCCGGCTACCTGGCAGGACGTCCGCTACCGGCGGATCCAGGCGGTCTGGCGGATCTCGACGGAATCGTGATGCGTACACCGCGGACCGGCAGGGGGCGCCAGTGGACGATGCGCGACGTGGCCGGCAACGAAATGGCCGCGCCGCTACGCGAGACCTTGGTCCTGAACGAACCCGCGGCCATGCGGGACGCGGCGCTGCTGGGCTTGGGCGCCGCAATGCTTGCGGTGCCCGACGTGCTGCCGGAGCTGGAAGCGGGCCGCCTTGTGCGGCTGGCGCCTCACTGGTACGCCGATGCCGGCGCGATCTCGCTGTACTACGCATCGCGAGCCCTGCTGCCCGCCAAGACACGGGTCTTCATCGAATGGGTGACCGAGGCGTTCGAAACCCAGCATCTGGCCGAGCGCCTGGCGGGCAGCCTCGGCGTGTCCCTACGCAAGGCGTCGTCCCGGTAACCGGCGCAACGCTGCCCGGCTTACAATCGCTCCCTACTTCTTTCCTGGAGCATCGACAATGCGATATCTCGTCTGGGCGTTGCGCTTGCTGATCTTTGTCGTGGTGCTGCTCTTCGCGTTGAAAAACACGGATCGCGTCACGGTGTATTTCTTTGCCGATCGCCTGATCAGCGAGGTGCCGCTCATCGTGGTGATGCTGGGTTGCTTCGTTGCGGGGACCGTGTTCGGGCTGCTGCTGACCGTGCCGGCCGTCTTGCGCCGCCGCCGTGAAATGGCCACGCTGCGCCGCGAACTGGAACGCACTCGCGCGCTCGTGCCCGCGACCGCGATCCAGCCGGAAGGGCCGCCATCGCCCGACGTCTACGTTCCGCTGTCTCCGTTGTAAGGCGCGCCCGTGGATTTCGAACCCTGGTGGTTGATCGCCGTTCCCTTGCTGTTCGGACTCGGCTGGATTGCGGCGCGGGTCGACGTGCGGCAGATGCTGTCCGAGAACCGCAACCTGCCCGACTCTTATTTTCGCGGGCTGAACTTCCTGCTGAACGAGCAGCACGACCGGGCGATCGACGCTTTTGTCGAAGTCGCCAAGCTCGATCCCGAAACCACCGATCTTCACTTCGCGCTCGGCAGCCTGTTCCGGCGCCGGGGCGAGATCGAACGCGCGATCCGCGTGCACCAGAGCCTGCTGCAGCGGCCGGATCTTCCAGTCAGCCAGCGCGAGCAGGCCATGAACGAACTGGCGCAGGACTACCTGCGCGCCGGCATGCTGGACCGGGCCGAAGCCGCCTTCGATCAATTGAAGCCGACCCGATTCGCGCCCGATGCCTTGCGCGCCCTGATCCGCATTCACGAAACCGAGCGGGACTGGCCGGCTGCGATCCAGGCGGTGCACGCGCTGCAGGGCCTGGTCGACGAACCGGTCCCGCAGGCGGTGCATTTCCATTGCGAAGAGGCGGCTGCCGCCCTGGCGTTGCCGGTGCCCGATATCGACGCCGCGACCCACGCGTTGGACGCCGCCACGCATGCCTCGGAACTGGCGCAGCGCAGCGCCGAGGCGCCGCCGCACGTGCGGATCGCCATCATGCGGGCCGACCTGGCGCTGCGCGAAGGCGACCTGCGCGCGCAGCGCCTGCAGCTCAAGTCCATCCTGGCCTCGCATCCGGATTATGTCGGCCTGATTGCCGAAGCCTTCCTGACCAACTATCGGGCCACGCAGCGGGAAAACGACGGGCTGGAACAGCTGGAAGCCCATTACGCGCGGCATCCGTCGCTGGACCTGTTCAATACCATTTTCCTGGCGCGCGGCCGTCTGCATGGCGCGGCGGACGCGTGGGCGTTTGCGCGGGCTGCCCTGCAACGCAATCCGTCGCTGCTGGGCCTGGACCGCATGCTCGAAGCGCAACTGGCGCGCGGCGCCGAGACGCCTCCCGCGATCGAGACCGTGCCGGGCAGCTGCACCGCGCTGTCGGTGGAAGACGTGGCGCTGATGCGCAGCCTGATCCACAAACACACGCAGCGGCTGGACCGGTACGCGTGCCGCGCCTGCGGCTTCAAGGCAAAGCGCTTTCATTGGCAGTGCCCGGGCTGCAACGCCTGGGAGACCTACTCGCCCAAACGTTTGGAAGAACTGGATGTCTGACACCAAGGCCGCTCCAGGCCAGCCCTTTCCTTCGGACGCCGTGCGCCAGTCGGCGCGAGTCCTTGTCATTGGCGACGTCATGCTGGACCGGTATTGGTTCGGCGAAGTCGACCGGATCTCGCCGGAAGCGCCGGTGCCCGTGGTACGGGTGTCGCGCAGCGAAGACCGCCTGGGGGCGCGGCCAACGTGGCGCGCAATGTGGCGGTGCTGGGTGCGCGAGTGACCCTGGTCGGGATCGTCGGCAACGACGATTCGGGCGCGGCCATTTCGCGCCTGTGCGCCGAAGCGGGCGTGACGGCCGAACTGGTCACCGATGCCCGGATCCCGACCACCATGAAAATGCGCGTGCTGGGCCGGCAGCAGCAGTTGCTGCGAGTGGATTTCGAGCAGAGCCCCGGCCCCGACACCCTGGTGGCGTTGGCGGAACGGGTGGCGACCCTGATGAGCGATCACGATGTCGTGGTCCTGTCGGACTATGCGAAGGGCGTGCTGGAACATGTCGAGCCGCTGATCGCTCTGGCCCGGCGCCACGATTGCATCATTCTGGTCGACCCCAAGGGGGATGACTACAGCCGTTATCGCGGCGCGACCCTGGTCACGCCCAACCAGTCCGAAATGCGCGATGCGGTGGGCCGCTGGCGCGACGACGACGAACTGGCTGAACGGGCCCAGCGGCTGCGCGAAGCGCTGGACTTGCAGGCGCTGCTGGTGACCCGGTCCGAGCTTGGGATGACCTTGTACACGGCCGACGGCCGGGACCATATCGGCGCGCAGGCGCGTGAGGTATTCGACGTATCGGGCGCGGGCGATACCGTCATTGCCACGCTGGCGGTGATGCAGGCGGCCGGGCTGGACCTGCACGACGCCATGCGCTGGGCGAACCTTGCCGGCGGTATCGTGGTCGGAAAGCTGGGGACGTCCATTGTCACGCCGGCCGAACTGAGCGCGGCGCAAGCAGGCTGACCCCACCACGGGGGCCACCGGCCCCGTACGAATTTCAACCGGTGGACCGCGTGCGTGAGTGGGCCGCGCGTCGTTCGCCACGAAACAGGAACCACATCATGATCATCGTCACCGGCGCCGCGGGATTCATCGGCAGCAACATCGTCCAGGGGCTGAATGCCAAGGGGCATCGCGACATCCTGGCGGTGGACGATCTGCTGGAGGGGGACAAGTTCGTCAACCTGGTCGATGGCCAGATCGCCGATTACATGGACAAGGCAGAATTCCGCAAGCGTGTCATGGACCGCAGCCTGCCTCCCATCGACGCCATCCTGCATCAGGGTGCGTGCTCGGACACGACCGAGCGCAATGGCGCCTACATGATGGACAACAATTACCGCGTCACGCATGAGCTGTTCGACTACTCGCAGCAGCAGCGTATTCCGCTTATCTATGCGTCGTCGGCGGCGGTGTATGGCGCCGGCCCGGACTACGTGGAAGACCTCAAGTACGAAAAGCCGCTGAACGTGTATGGCTATTCGAAGTTCCTGTTCGACCAGGTGCTGCGGCGGTACCTGGGCAAGCTGACCGCCCCCGTGATCGGCCTGCGTTATTTCAATGTGTACGGCCCGCGCGAACAGCATAAGGGGCGCATGGCATCGGTCGCCTTCCACAACATGAACCAGTTCCTGTCCGAAGGGCACGTGCGGCTGTTCGGTGGCTGGGACGGCTATCCCGATGGCGGTCAGCAACGCGACTTCATTTCGGTGCACGACGCTGTTGCAGTGAACCTTCACTTCCTGGAAAACCACGATCAGCCGGGCGTTTACAACTGCGGCACCGGCCGCGCCCAGCCCTTCAATGATGTGGCGATGGCGGTGGTGAACACATTGCGGGAAGAGCAGGGCGAGGCGGCGCTGCCACTGGACGAACTGGTTTCGAAGGGGCTGATCCGGTATGTCCCGTTCCCGGATGACCTGAAGGGCCGCTATCAGAGCTACACCCAGGCCGACACGACACAACTGCGCGAAGCCGGCTACACGGCGCCGATGCGGGATGTGCAGACGGGCGTGTCGGAGTACGTGCGGGCGCTGCGCGCCAAGCAATGAGCGGCACCGGGTTCCCTACGTAGCGTTGCGCTAGGACATTGCGGCGCGCCGCGGCCCCGTTGGGCGGCCGGTCGGCGCACGATGGCGACCTGACCTGCCTTTGCGTATCCGTGCCAGCCGGCCGGAACGCGGGCAGCAACGTGTCTGGAGCCGACCCATGAATCCCTTCCTTGAATCCGCCTGCGCCCGGCCCTCGGCCGATCCAGGTACCGCGCCGCCATCGGCTGGCGCGGGCGCTGCTGAAACGGCATTGTGCGGGCTGTCGGCCGAGGAACTGGCCGTGGGCCAGTGGTCTGCCCCCAGCCCGGAATTGCCCGAAGTGAGGCCGGCGCAAGAGGCCATGGCGACGGTGGCCGTCCCGACAAGGCGCGCACGCGCCGTCCGGCGCCGCACGCATCATTTTGTTTTCCTGGCCGCGCTGACCGCGGGCGGGATGTCGCTTGGAACACCGGGCGCCGCTTACGGGCTTGACGTCAACACCGCCACCGAGCCGCAGCTGGAAGGCATCCGCGGCATCGGACCCAAGACGGCGGCATTGATCGTGAAGGAACGCCAGCAGCGCGGACAGTTCTCGTCGTTCGAGGAGTTCGCGGGTCGGGTGCGCGGCATCGGACCCAAGCGGGCCGAACGGCTGGCGGCGCAGGGGTTGACCGTGGGTACGGCGGCTCGCGTCCTGCCGGCGGGATCGCCCGCCAAGACGCATCAGCGCAACATGACGCCGGTTCCTCCGGCCCGCACCTCGGCGTTTCCGCCGGCCCCGGATCCCTCGCGGATGCCGCCGGCGCTGATCGTGAATACGCCTGATGCCAGTAAGGGCAAGGGCCATTGAACCGGCTCGCGCGGAGTTATCATCGACCTATGAAATCCTATCCCACCATTGAAGACACCATTGGCAAGACGCCACTGGTGCGCCTGCAGCGGATTCCCGGTGCGGGCAACGCGGCGCGCGGCAACGTCATTCTTGGCAAGCTCGAGGGCAACAACCCCGCCGGCTCCGTGAAAGACAGGCCGGCGCTTTCCATGATCAAACGCGCGGAAGAGCGGGGCGAGATCCGGCCTGGCGACACCCTAATCGAAGCTACCAGCGGCAACACCGGCATCGCGCTGGCGCTGGTGGCGGCCATCCGCGGGTACAAGATGGTCCTGATCATGCCGGACAACCTGTCGATCGAGCGCCGCGCGGCCATGACCGCCTACGGTGCGGAACTGATCCTGACCCCAGCCGCAGGCGGCGGCATGGAATACGCCCGCGATCTGGCCCTGTCGATGCAATCCGAAGGCAAAGGCAAGGTGCTCGACCAGTTTGCCAACCCCGACAATCCGCTGGCCCATGTCGAGACGACCGGCCCGGAAATCTGGGACGACACAGACGGCGCCGTGACGCACTTCGTCAGCGCCATGGGCACGACCGGCACGATCATGGGCGTGTCCACCTATCTGAAATCGCGCAATTCCAGTATCCAGATCGTGGGTGCCCAGCCGACCGAAGGCTCGTCGATTCCAGGCATCCGCAAGTGGCCCGAAGCCTATCTGCCGTCAATCTATGACGGCAGCCGCGTGGACCGTGTGGAATACGTGACGCAGGCCGATGCCGAGCAGATGGCGCGCCGGCTGGCATCCGAAGAAGGCATCTTTGCCGGCATTTCGGCGGCGGGTGCGCTGGTCACGGCGCTGCGTGTGGCCGAAGAGGCCAGCAACGCGACCATCGTGTTCATCGTCTGTGATCGCGGCGACCGCTACCTGTCCACCGGCGTCTTCAACTGAGCAGCGATCCCTGACGCGATCAGGGCTTCTTCTTGTCCAGCTCCGCCGCCAGATCGGCCACCGACGTCGCGTAGAAATAGCTGCGGTTGTACTGGGTGATGGCAAAAAAGTTGGGCGCGGCCACGCGGTATTCGGTGGTGTCGGTCGGGCCGTCGTACAGGTCGATCACGCCCATCTTCCAGTCCGTCCAGGCGCCGCTCCACGTGCCGTCGGCATTAATGATCCGGGCGCCGGCTGCGTTGAGCTGGGGCCAGGTCAAGGTGGGCGTCAGACCGCCGTCCACGAGCGGTTTCGGGTCGGCGGGAAGGCGGACCGGCAGGAAAACGGGCTGGCCAGGCTTCCATCCATGCTCGATCAGGAAGTTGGCGACCGAAGCGATCGCGTCATCGGGGCTGGTCAGCAGGTTGATCTTGCCGTCGCCATCGCCGTCAACCGCATAACGGCGCTGGCTGCCCGGCATGAACTGCGGAAGGCCGATGGCGCCGGCGTAGGACCCCTGCACCGAAAGCGGATCGAGCCCCGATTCCTTGCACAGCACCAGGAATTGCGCCAGTTGTTCACGGAAGAAGGCGCTGCGGTCATTGGGCGCTTGCGGCGGGTAGTCGAAGGCGAGGGTGGACAGCGCGTCCAGCACGCGGAAGTTGCCGGTGACGCGTCCGTAAAAGGTTTCGACGCCGATGATCGATACGATGATCGATGCGGGTACGCCGTACTTGGCTTCGGTGCGCGCCAGCATGGGACCGTGCTTGGCCCAGAAGTCCACGCCTTCCTTGATGCGGCGCGGTTCGACAAAGCGGGCGCGGTAGCGCGGCCAGCTGCGCACCGACGGCGTGGCGGCGGGCAGCACCAGCTTGGCCACGGTGGCCGAGAACCGGGCCTGCTTCAGGATCGCCGCGACGTCGGCGGGGTCGAGTCCGCGCTGGGCCATTTCGGCGGCGAATGCGGCCTTCGCATTGCCCTCGTTGGGCGAGGGCGCGACCTCGATGGAAGGCGCTGGCGAGGGGGTGACCGCGACCGGCAGGGAAGTGGCTCCGCCAGCGCTGGCGGGTCCGGCGGTGGCAGAATCAGACGCCGCCGGGCTGACGGCAGCCGACCCGGGTGTCGCCCCCAATGCCGCCCCCGATGCCGCACTGCCGGTTGCGGCCGTGCCGGATGCTGCTGATCCAGCGTCCCCGAAGCGACCACCGCCCTCCGCCGTCCCGGGCGCAGCGCCCGGGGTCGCACCGGTTGCAGTGGCGGTCGTGCCTCCGGCCGCAGGGGTCGACATCATGTCGCCCGCGGCCGGCCCGGTGGATGCGCAGCCCGCCAGCACGCCGGCGGTCAGGCAAAGGACCCAGGCGGTTCGGGACGGAAGGGAGGCGGGGCGGGAAAGTCGATCGGAGAAAGGCACGCGTAATTACCCGGTTGGCTGAAGCAAGGAAAACGAGGATGCTGCACGGTGTCAGCCACGGTTGCAAGTCGGAGACCCTTTTCACGCATGGCCACGCTGTTTTTTACCCACCCCGAATGCCGCTTGCACGAAATGGGCGAATGGCACCCCGAAACGCCGCTACGCCTTGACGCCATCACGGATCAGCTGCTTGCCTCGGGCGTGCTGCCCCATCTGGACGAGCGCGAAGCGCCCGCGGCCACGCCCGACGCGTTGTTGCGCGTCCATACACCTGCTTACCTGGCCGAGCTGGCCCGCCGCGCGCCGGCCAAGGGCTACGCCGAGATCGATCCGGATACCTCGCTCAACCCGCACACGCACGCCGCGGCATTGCACGCGGCCGGCGCCAGCATTGCCGCGGTCGACGCCGTTCTGGCCGGGGAGTCGGACACCGCCTTCTGCTCGGTCCGCCCGCCGGGTCACCATGCCTGTCCCGATCGGGCGATGGGCTTCTGTTTCTTGAGCAACATCGCGATTGCCGCCCGTCACGCCCTGGACCATCACGGCCTGGAGCGGGTGGCCGTGATCGATTTCGACGTTCACCACGGCAACGGCACCGAAGCCGCATTGAGCAACGATCCCCGCGTCCTGATGTGCGGTTTCTTCCAGCACCCCCTCTATCCGCATAGCGGCGCTGACCATCCTGCGCCGAACATGTTGAACCAGCCGGTGCCCGCCTATACGACCGGGGGTGCGATCCGCGACCTGGTGGAAACCGTCTGGCTGCCCCGCCTGCACGAATTCAAGCCCCAACTGATCCTGATTTCGGCCGGCTTCGACGCCCATCGCGAAGACGACCTGGGCCAGCTGGGCCTGGTGGAAGCGGACTTTGCCTGGATCACGACGCAGATCATGGCCGTGGCGCAGGCGCACGCGCGGGGCCGCGTCGTCAGCAGCCTGGAAGGCGGCTACAACCTGTCGGCGCTGGGCCGCAGCGTGACCGCGCATATCCGGGCGTTGGCAGGTATCTGACCCGGGCCACCCGTCGGCCCGGATGCCGCGTTCCATCCGGCCCATGCCGCACCATGGACGTCCATGCCGCACGGCGCGGCCAGGATTCCGACCCTTCTGCCGGGCCGTATCCCCCTTCAGGATCGTCCTGGCAAATGGCGGCATAATAAAGGGCTGATACAGATTCCTTTGGTAATCCCCCGGGCGCTTGCAGCCGGGGCCCAACTCGAGAGGCCGCTTCATGAAGGTGCTTGTGCCAGTCAAGCGTGTGGTTGACTACAACGTCAAGGTACGCGTCAAGTCTGATCAATCGGGCGTGGACATCGCGAACGTCAAGATGTCGATGAATCCGTTCGACGAGATCGCCGTCGAAGAGGCCACGCGCCTCAAGGAAAAAGGCGTGGCGACCGACGTCGTGGCCGTGTCTTGCGGCGTGACGCAAAGCCAGGAAACGCTGCGTACCGCCATGGCCATCGGGGCCGACCGCGCGATCCTGGTCGAATCCACTGCCGACCTGCAACCGCTGGCCGTGGCCAAGCTGCTGAAAGCGCTGGTCGACAAGGAACAGCCGCAGCTGGTGATCCTTGGCAAGCAGGCGATTGACGACGACTCCAACCAGACCGGCCAGATGCTTGCGGCGCTGCTGGGCTGGCCGCAGGCCACGTTCGCCAGCAAGGTCGACGTTGCCGACGGCAAGGCCACGGTCACCCGCGAAGTGGACGGCGGCTTGGAAACCCTGTCGCTGACGCTGCCGGCCGTGGTCACGACCGACCTTCGCCTGAATGAGCCGCGTTATGTCACGCTGCCCAACATCATGAAGGCCAAGAAGAAGCCGCTCGAGACGGTCAAGCCGGAAGACCTGGGCGTGGACGTGGCGCCGCGCCTCAAGACACTCAAGGTGTCCGAGCCGCCTGCGCGCCAGGCCGGTGTCAAGGTGGCCGACGTCGCGACGTTGGTCGACAAGCTCAAGAACGAAGCCAAGGTGGTATGACAATCATGACAACGCTCGTCATTGCAGAACACGATAACGCCAGCCTCAAGCCTGCCACGCTGAACGCCGTCACGGCGGCCGTCAAGATCGGCGGCGACATCCATGTGCTGATCGCCGGTTCAGGCGCGCAAGCCGCCGCCGACGCCGCTGCTCAGGTGGCCGGTGTCAGCAAGGTGCTGCTGGCCGACGCCCCCGCGTTTGCCGAAGGCCTGGCCGAGAACGTGGCCGAGCAGGTGCTGGCCGTGGCCGGTGGCAATCAGTACAGCCACCTGCTGTTCACCGCGACCGCCTACGGCAAGAACATTGCCCCGCGCGTGGCGGCCAAGCTGGACGTGGCCCAGGTGTCCGACATCATTGCCGTCGAATCGCCCGATACCTTCCAGCGTCCGATCTACGCGGGCAACGCGATTGCCACGGTGCAATCGGCCGACGCAGTCAAGGTCATCACCGTCCGCACCACCGCCTTCGACGGCGCCGCCGCCACGGGCGGGTCGGCATCGGTCGAAACGCTGTCGGCGGTAGGCGATGCGGGCAAGGCCGCCTTCATCGGCCGCGAAGTCGCCAAAAGCGACCGTCCGGAACTGACCGCTGCCAAGGCCGTGGTATCTGGCGGCCGCGGCATGGGCAACGCCGACAACTTCAAGCTGCTCGAGCCGCTGGCCGACAAATTGGGGGCGGCCATGGGCGCATCGCGCGCGGCAGTGGACGCAGGCTATGCGCCGAATGACTGGCAGGTCGGCCAGACCGGCAAGATCGTTGCGCCGCAGCTGTATGTGGCCATCGGCATTTCGGGGGCCATCCAGCACCTGGCCGGCATGAAGGATTCCAAGGTGATCGTTGCGATCAACAAGGATGCCGAAGCCCCCATTTTTGGCGTGGCCGACTACGGTCTGGTGGCCGACCTGTTCACGGCGGTTCCGGAACTGGTCCAGGCGCTGTAAGTCGCCGCAGGGCAATCCAGGCAACCGATTGCCGGCGCGGGGCGCGTCACCTGACACGACCCGCGCCAACAGCACCCCGCAGTTCCCACCGCCGGTCCTCCCAGGGGCCGGCGTGTTTGTTTTCAGCGCGCTGTTTCACCACCCGCCGGGCGGAGGATACCCATGGCATTTGTCGCACCCTTACGAGACATCCGCTTTGTTCTTGACGAGCTCGCGGGGCTCGACAAGGTACGGCAACTCCCGGGTGGCGACGATGCCGCGCCCGAGATCGTCGATGCCGTCCTCGAAGAAAACGCGCGGCTGCTGCAGGACGCCGTCGCGCCGCTGAACCACCCGGCGGATCGCCAGCCAGCCACGCTGGCCGACGGCAGGGTGACTACCTCCCCAGGGTTCAAGGCCGCCTTTCGCGAATTCGCAAAGGGCGGCTGGCAAGGGCTGTCCCATCCCGCGGAATTTGGCGGTCAGGGGCTGCCCAAGCTGGTGGCGACACCGTGCGTGGAAAATCTGAACGCAGCCAGCCTGTCGTTCGGCCTGTGCCCGCTGCTGACCGATGGCGCGATCGAAGTCCTGTTGACGGCCGGCACGCCCGCGCAGCGCGCGCGGTATGTGCCCAGGCTGGTGGATGGCACGTGGACCGGCACCATGAACCTGACCGAGCCGCAGGCCGGGTCGGATCTGTCGCAGGTGCGCACGCGCGCCGTGCCCCAGGGTGACGGCACCTATCGCCTGTACGGGCAAAAAATCTACATCACGTATGGCGAGCATGACCTGGCCGAGAACATCGTGCACATGGTGCTGGCGCGCTTGCCCGACGCACCCGACGGCGTGAAGGGGATCTCGCTGTTCATGGTGCCCAAGTTCCTGGTCAACGACGATGGGTCGCTGGGGCCGCGCAACGACGTCTGGTGCGCGTCGCTCGAACACAAACTGGGCATCAAGGCCAGCCCGACGGCCGTGCTGCTCTTTGGCGACAACCAGGGCGACGTGGGCGCCGGCGCCATCGGCACCCTGATCGGGACGGAACATCGCGGCCTGGAAACCATGTTCATCATGATGAACGCGGCGCGTTTCGCGGTGGGCGTGCAGGGCGTGGCGATTTCCGAGCGCGCCATGCAGCAGGCCGTGGCCTACGCGCGCGATCGGGTGCAAAGCCGCGCGGTGGAAGGCTCCGCCGGTCCGGTCGCGATCGTGCATCACCCCGACGTCCGCCGCAACCTGATGACGATGCGGGCCTTGACGCAAGCCTCCCGCGCCATTGCGTACGTGGCCGCCGGGGCATTCGACTTCGCGCATCGGCACCCGGAGGCCGACGTGCGCCAGAAGAACCAGGCCTTTTACGAGTACATGGTGCCTATCGTGAAGGGCTTTGCCACCGAGATGGCCATCGAAGTCACCTCGGCAGGTGTGCAGGTGCATGGCGGCATGGGCTTCATCGAAGAGACGGGCGCTGCGCAGCACTACCGTGACGCCCGCATCCTGGCCATCTATGAAGGCACTACCGCCATCCAGGCCAATGACCTGGTCGGACGCAAGACCATCCGGGATCAGGGCACGGTGGCACGCGGCGTGATCGCCGCCATGCGCGAAACGCATGCCGCCTTGCTGTCGACGCCCGCCACCTCGGTCGCGGGTGCCAACCTGGCCGACCTGAGCGACATCGCCGAATTCCTGGCCGTGGGCATCGCCGATCTGGAAGCCTGCGTCGACTACATGGTGGAGCAGGGCAAGGCCCGGCCGCGGGAAGTGCATGCCGGCAGCGTGCCCTACCTGATGCTGTCCGGCTATGTGCACGGGGGCTGGCAAATGGCGCGCGCCGCCGTGGTGTGCCGGGATCGTATGGCGGCCGGCGATCTGGAACCCTTCCTTACCGGCAAGCTGGCGACGGCCCGCTTCTATTGCTCTAACATCCTGCCTCGCGCCAGTGCCCTTCGCACGGCGATTCTTGAAGGCAGCGCCGATGTGCTCGCCCTCGATCCGGACCAATTCTGATCATGCAACCCACCATCTACCACAATCCGGCCTGCGGCACGTCGCGGGCCACGCTGGCGCTCCTGGAGTCGCTGGGCTACGAGCCGACCATCATCGAATACCTGAAGACGCCGCCGTCGCGCGACACCCTGGCCGGCCTGGCCCGCCAGGCTGGCGTGGAAGTGCGTGACCTGGTCCGCCAGAAAGAGTCGCTGTATGTCGAGATGGGCTTGAACGATCCGGCCGTGACCGATGAACAGCTGCTGGATGCGATGGTGGACAATCCGATCCTGATCAACCGCCCGATCGTCTCCACCAAGCTGGGCGTGCGCCTCTGCCGCCCGTCCGACCTGGTGCGCGAGATCCTGCCCCCGCCCGAAGAGACGCCGGTCAATACCGAAGCTTGACCCTCACATTGCAGGCGACGAGGTAGCCCCTGAAAGGGCGCACCTGATTGGCATCAGGCTTGCCCTGGGTCGGGCAGTTCGGCAATGTTGCGGATCGTGATCGACTGGTCGGGGAACCTTGCCACCAGTTCCAGTTCGCCCCCCATCGCCTCGATGAATCGGCGCAGCGTGCTGACATGCATGTCGGTACGCCTTTCGATTTTGGCGACCGACCCCTGCCTGATCTGCAAGGCATCACCCACCTCGGCCTGCGACAGCCTGAGCGCCCGCCGCAGATCAGCGAGTTCCATCTCGTGTTCAAGCCTGTTTGCCACGTCATCCGCCGCGTGCCGCGCTTCCGGCGTCATGCGGGCACGTAGCTGGGCGAAAGAATGCCTACCCGCCATTGTCAATCTCCTTGTTCAGTTCTTGCAGGTGTGTCTGGTAAAGCGCATCTGCCAGCGGGATCATCCGCTCGTAAAACTGTTTGTCGCCCGATTTGATTCCGCCGATCAGCAATATGGCGGACCGGCGCGGGTCGAAGGCATAAAACACCCGTATGGGCGTGCCACGACGCTGCACGCGAAGCTCGCGCAAGTGGGCAATACGTGCCCCCTGAATACCGCTTGAGTAGGGAAACGGAAGGTTTGGGCCACGCTGTTCAAGCTTGGTCACATATGCCGCAACGTCGACTTGCTCCGCGTTATCGAGCTCTTCCCACCAGATGCCGAATTCATCGGTATATTCGACCACCCACTGCATGAATACTATTCCTCCGAAGGGTTAATTTCAAGCGTGACCGCACGCTGCGGCGGGGTGATGACGTGTATCGGCCGACCCACCATGAATGCCATCGCTTCAAGCGCCAGCATCGGCGTTGGTGCAGGGGTTGGCCATGGCATAGGTCGAGTTCGAGCCATTCGAAGAACTACGATCGGCCAGCTTGCGCTCGCCGTGAGGGGGTCACGCCACTGTCACGCAGCGCGCCCACACTCCCGGGACTTCACTATCGGGAATGGTCATGGTCGACTCCACTGCTTTGCCGCGCCGTCGTTTCTTCCGGCGTGTGGCTGCCGGCACCGCCTCGGTGTCGGCCACGATGGGTCTGGCTGCGTGTGGGGGCGGTGACGATGCCGATCCCGCCGTCGGCTTCACGCACGGGGTGGCCAGCGGCGACCCGCTGTCCAACCGCCTGGTGATCTGGACCCGCGCCGTGCCGGAAGGCAATGGCGACGGCGACGTGACGGTCGACTGGCAGGTCGCCACCGACGATGCGTTCGCCAACGTGGTTCGGTCTGGGTCGGCCACCACGAATGCGTCGCGCGACTTTACGGTCAAGGTCGACGTGGACGGACTGTCGCCTGCCACGGTCTATCGTTACCGCTTCCGCAAGGGCGATCGCACGTCCCCTGCCGGCAAGGGCAAGACGCTGCCTGTCGGCAAGGTCGACGCCGTCCGCCTGGCCGTGCTGTCGTGCTCCAACTACCCGGCCGGCTACTTTCATGTGTATGCCGAAGTCGCCAAACGCACCGATCTGGATTCGGCCATTCACCTGGGCGACTACATCTACGAATACGCCAGCACCGGTTATGCGTCCGACAAGGCGGCCGCGCTGGGACGCGTGTCGGACCCGGCGAACGAGATCGTTCTGCTGGCCGACTACCGCCGCCGGTATGCGCAATATCGCAGCGACCCTGACCTGCAGAACGCGCACGCCGCCATGGCGTTCATTACCGTATGGGATGATCACGAGATCGCCAACGACGCCTGGACCGACGGCGCCGAAAACCACCAGCCCGCCACCGAAGGAGACTTTGCGTTGCGCAAGGCGGCGGCCATCCGGGCCTACCACGAGTGGCTGCCCACCCGGGAGCAAAGCCCGCTCAACAAGATCTATCGCAGCTTTGATTTTGGCGACGTCATGTCGCTGCACATGCTGGATTCGCGTGTGATCGCCCGGAACAGGCAACTGGACTACAGCGCCTACTTCCCGGCGCTACTCGGCAATCCGGATCCAGTGGCGGGGGTGCAGGCCTTCCTGGCGCAGTTTGCCGGTGACGTGTCCAAGTCCGACCGCCAATTGCTGGGCGCGGAGCAGACGGCCTGGCTGCAGCAACGCATGACCGCGTCCACCGCCACCTGGCAGGTGCTTGGGCAGCAGGTGCTGATGGGCGCGGTGCAGATCCCGCTGCCGGTGCTGCTGGGCCTGCTGGAAGGCGCCGGGCAACTGGGCACTGTGCAGATTCCGTCGGCCATCAAGCTGGACCCGGCCGCCTACCTGACCCTGCTGGGCCGCCAGGCGGCTGGCGATCCGACCCTGACCGCCGCGCAACGGGCCCTGCTGTCCTTGCCGTCGATTCCCTACAACCTGGATTCGTGGGACGGCTACTGGGCCGCGCGCGAGACGGTGTACGAGATTGCGCGCGCACTCGACAAGAACCTGGTGGTGCTTGCAGGCGATACGCACAACGCGTGGTCCAGCGACCTGCGCGTGGGCGCGGGCGCCTTTGCGGGCGCGGCGGTGGGCGTGGAATTCGCGACCTCATCCGTCACGTCGCCAGGTTTCGAGGAATACCTGGGCGCGGGCTTTCCGGCGGACCAGCTGGCCTTTGCGCTGACGTCGCTGGCGAACCTCAACACCCTGGGCGCCGGCGCGCGACTGGCAGGGTCGCTCAAGTATGCCGAAACCGCCAGACGTGGCTATCTGGTCCTGACCGTGACCGCCACCGAAGCGCGATCCGATTGGTACGTGGTCGATACGGTGCAAGCCAAGACCTACCAGGCGTCTTTGAACAAGAGCCTGCGCGCCTTGCCAGGCGCGGCAAACCGCAGGCTCTTGGCGGTGTAACGGCACTGGCTGGACGCCAGCTCTGAGACCATGCCTGGAAAAGCTGGGGCTCGCGATGAGAAGGCGGCGGCGCCCCGGAAACGAAACGGCCCGGACAACGTCACGTTGCCCAGGCCGTTTCGACGCGCTAGTCAGGAAACCAGATCGCGCATTGATCAATCGATCATCGATCCGCCGATCAATGCCGCACGCCCAACCTCGCCGCAGCGCCTTGCCCCTGCTCCCGCCGGCTTTGCGACCATTCCATGATGGTCTTCAGCACCAGGGTCAGGAGCGCCATGCAGGCCAGCAGACCCGCCGCCGTAAACGCGCCCACCGTCTTGTAGTCGTCGTTCAGTTGCTCCACCAGCAGCGGCAGGTTGACCGTCTGCCCGCGGATCGCTCCCGACACCACCGACACCGCGCCGAATTCCCCCACGGCGCGTGCATTGGTGATGACCACGCCATACAGCAGCGCCCATTTGATGTTGGGCAGCGTCACGCGCCGGAAGATCTGCCAGCCGCCCGCTCCCAGTGTCAGCGCGGCCTGTTCTTCGTCGCTGCCCTGCGCCTGCATCAACGGAATCAGAATGCGGGCAACGAACGGGGACGTCACGAAGATCGTGACCATCACAATGCCGGGCCACGCAAACATCAACTGGATGTCGCGGGCAGAGAACCATGCGCCCAGCGCGCTTTCGCTACCGTAGATCACCAGATAGCACAGGCCCGCCACCACGGGCGACGTGGCGTACGGGATGTCGATCAGCGTGACCAGCAGCTTGCGTCCGCGGAATTCGTAGTGCGTCACGCACCAGGCCAGCAGGATGCCGAACACCAGATTGACCGGGACGGTAATGGCCGCGGTGAATAGCGTGAGCTGGATCGCGTGGACCATGTCGGGGTCCGCCAGGTTCGTCGCCACCGCCGCCCACCCGGCGCTGAAGGCTTTGGCAAAGATGATGACAAGCGGAAGGATCAGCAGCACCACGACGCAGACCAGGCCTGCCGCTACCAACGACCATTGTTGCCAACCACGAGGTTTCTGCATGGCTAGCCCCTGCGTTGCCAGGAAAGGAAACGGCCCTGCAGCAGCTGCAGCGTGAACAGCAGCACCAGCGAGGCCAGCAGCACCACCGACGCGATCGCGGCCGCCGACGGGTAATTGAATTCGGCCAGGCGCACGAAGATCATCAATGACGTGATTTCGGTTTCGAACGGCATGTTGCCGGCGATCAGGATCACGGCGCCGAACTCTCCGAGGCTGCGGATGAAGGCCTGCGACGCGCCCGTTACCAGCGCCGGCACCAGCGACGGCAGGATCACGCGCCAGAAGGTCTGCGCGCGGGTCGCGCCCAGCGTATGCGCGGCTTCTTCGTATTCGGGGCCGACGTCCTGCAGCACGGGCTGCACCGCTCGCACCACGAAGGGCAGGCTGGTAAAGATCATGGCAATCACGATGCCCGGAAAGGCATACGCGATCTTGATGTCGGCCATTGCAAAATATTGGCCAATCCACCCGTTGGCGGCGAACAGCGCGGCCAGGGTGAGCCCGGCCACGGCGGTCGGCAACGCAAAGGGCAGGTCGACCAGCGTGTCGACCAGCTTGCGTCCCGGAAAGTCATAGCGGGTGATGATCCAGGCCAGCAGCAGCCCGACCCCGGTCACGATGATCGTGGAGTACAGGGCGCCCAGCGCGGTCACCTTGTAGCTGGCGACCACGCGAGGGTCCGATATCGCTGCCCAGAATTCCTGCCACGACATGCCGCTCGTATAGATGAACAGCGCCGACAGCGGCAGCAAAATGACCAGGCTTAAAAACAACACGCTCAGACCGAAGCTGAGCGTGAATCCCGGCAGCGTGGGATGCCGGGTGAAAAACAGGGTTGATCGGGGCACCAGGTGTCCTATTCCTCGTCGGGCGTCAACGTCCCGAGGTTATCGTCCCTGAGCGAGCAACTGGTCGAGAATGCCGTTCGAACCAAAGTGGGTCTTGGTGATGTTGTCCCACGAACCGAACAGCTCTTCCGCGCGAAGCAGCTTGACGGCGGGGAACTGGCTTGCCGTTGCCTTCACGACCTCAGGGTTGTGGACACGATAATAAAACGTCGTGAGCTGCGTTTGGGCTTCCTTGGTGTAAAGATAGTTCAGATAGGCCGTCGCTTCCTTGCGGGTGCCCTTGGCGTCGACCACCTTGTCGACCACGGCCACCGGAAATTCCGCCAGGATGCTGACTGGCGGCACAACCACTTCGTAACCCGCGCTCTTGAATTCGTTCTTGATGTTGTTCACTTCCGATTCGAAGCTGAGCAGCACGTCGCCTTGCGCGCGTTCGGCAAAGCTGACCGTGGCGCCGCGGCCACCCGTATCGAACACGGCAACGTTCTTGAGCAGCTTGCCGACGAAGGCCTTGGTCTTGGCGTCGTCACCCTTGGTCTGCTGGTTGGCATACAGCCAGGCCGCCAGATAGGTGTAGCGCGCATTGCCCGACGTCTTGGGGTTCGGGAAGACGAGCTTCACGTCGTCGCGCACCAGGTCGTCCCACGACTTGATGTTCTTGGGATTGCCCTTGCGCACCAGGAAGGCAATGGTGCTGTAGAAAGGCGAGCTGTTGTTGGCGAATTTTTTCTGCCAATCCTTGGCCAGCCGATTGCGGTCGGCCAGGAAGTCGACGTCGGTGACCTGGTTGAAGGTGACTACATCGGCTTTCAGCCCCTGCACGATGGCCTGGGCCTGACGCGACGAGCCGCCATGGGATTGGTTGATGACCAGCGTTTCGCCCGACTCGGCCTTGTAGGCGGCGATGAACTTGGGATTGACGGCTTCGAACAATTCACGCGACACATCATAGGAACTGTTGAGCAGGGTCTTTTCCTGGGCATGCGCCGCGCCGCCGGCAAGGGCAGCCACGGTAACGGCGCTCAACATAAAAAATTTCTTGAACATGAACTCGGATTCCTTGATGAACAGCGCTTGATGGACAGCGAAAAAAGAAGAAAAAGAGGGGACGGTTCAGTGCGAGCCCAAAGGCGGCACGTGGCCGGCCAGCGGCGGCGTCCGACAGACGGCCACCGGCACGCGCCAGCGCGCGCGCCGGCGCAGGGCAGCCAGCAGTTTCAGGCCCTGGGGCCAGTTGCCATACCCCGATGCCACGTTGATGTGCCCGGCGTCTTCCAGCACTTCGAGCCGGCTGCCCCACGCATCGGCAAAACGGCGCGCGCGGTCCAGGGAGCAATAGGGATCGTTGGTGCTGGCCACCACCACGCTGGGGTAGGGCAGGGTATGCATGGGCACCGGACGGAAGCTGTGCAGCGTGTCAGGCGCACCAGGGCGTTCCACATCCGCTGGCGCAACCAGCAGCGCGCCGGCCACCTTGTCGCGGATGCCCAGCGGCAGATGCGCCACCGTCACGCAACCCAGGCTGTGGGCGATCAACAGCGGCGGACGGTTGGATGCGTCGATCGTCGCGGACAGTTCGGCCACCCAGTCGGCCAGCCGCGGCGTCTCCCAGTCGGCCTGCATGACGCGGCTGGCGCGCGGCAAGCAGCCTTCCCAGGCGCTTTGCCAGTGCTCGGGGCCGGAATTGCGCCAGCCAGGGACGATAAGGGGTTGTAGACGCATGGGATGCATCATCCCTGCTGTCTTCATTACTTGGAACGAAGATTTAATGTTTTGTTAATTACTATAAGTTCTATGAGCCGAAGCGCGTGCCGGGCCGCCCTGCCGCGCCCTTCGCCCTTTGCCTGGCATATCGATATGTGCAAGTATTGGTTCGCCGGCGCGCGTCCAGCCTACAGAATTGCTGGCTGCGACTGCCCCGTTGCGACGGTCTTACCGACACAAAACCATTACGTGGAGAACATTATGTCGACATTACGCCTCGGCGACACCGCCCCCGATTTCGAGCAGGACTCGTCCAAGGGCCGCATCAAGTTCCATGAGTACCTTGGCGACAGCTGGGGCGTGCTGTTTTCGCACCCGGCCGACTTCACCCCCGTATGCACGACCGAACTGGGCTACACCTCAAAGCTGGCGCAAGAGTTCGCCAAGCGCAACGTGAAGGTGCTGGCCCTGTCGGTGGACGAAGCCGCGTCGCACCAGAAGTGGATCGGCGACATCAACGAAACCCAGAACACGACCGTGGACTTCCCGATCCTGGCCGACGCCGATCGCAAGGTCTCTACGCTGTACGACATGATCCACCCCAACGCCAGCGCCACCGCCACCGTGCGGTCGGTGTTCGTGATCGATCCGGCCAAGAAGGTCCGCCTGACCATTACCTACCCGGCCAGCACGGGCCGCAACTTCGACGAAATCCTGCGGGTGATCGATTCGCTGCAACTGACCGACCAGTACAGCGTGGCCACGCCGGTCAACTGGAAAGATGGTGAAGACGTGATCATCCTGCCGTCCATCCAGGACCCGGAAGTCATCAAGTCCAAGTTCCCCAAGGGCCATACGGTCGTCAAGCCTTACCTGCGCACGACGCCGCAACCCAACAAGTAAATCATCAGGGCGGGTTCCCGCCCGCAACACGTGCGATCGACCGCCCGTTCAGCCTTAATGTCAGGGTTGGCGGGCGGTCGATGTGCGTTTAACTGTTGAGCCCTCTCGACGGCTGTCCAATGTCCTGCTAGGGTCACGATCTCGTCCACTCTTCGATCACTAGGGATCTGCTGATGAACAACACCGACGACCTCGGCAAACTGATTTTGCGCCTGACGCTGGGCATCCTGATTCTGCTGCACGGCATCAACAAGGTATTCAACGGCGTCGGCGGCGCCGAAGGCATGCTGGCGTCGCATGGCCTGCCGGCTTTCGTGGCGTATGGCGCGTACGTGGGCGAAGTGCTCGCGCCTATCCTTCTGATCCTGGGCATCTACGCCCGCGTCGGTGGCGTGCTGGTCGTCATCAACATGCTGTTCGCGGTTTTCCTGGCGCACATGGGCCAGTTGGGCACGATCACCAAGACCGGTGGCTGGGCCCTGGAACTCCAGGCGTTCTTCCTGTTCACGGGCCTGGCCATTGCCTTCCTGGGTGCAGGGCGCTACAGCATCGGCGGCAAGACGGGCAAGTACAACTGACGCCCACGGGGGCGGCTCTGGCCGCCCCTCGCGACGCTCATTACGCCGCGTCGGCCTGCCGCAGCCCGTGCGTGGGCTGCCGTGCGGCGCCCGCCAGCGAAGGCTCGATGGGCACCGCCGCATCCAGCGCGTCCAGCGGCTCGCCGCCGGCATTGCCCAGCAGCGACTGCCGGCTCAGGTGCGGGGCGAACATCTCGATGAATGACAGCGCGAAATTGCGCAGATACGCCCCCTTGCGTATGGCGACGCGCGTCATGTTGGACGCAAACAGGTGTTCAGCCGACACCGCGACCAGCTTGCGGTCTTCTTCCGGATCGTAGGCCACCGACGCAATGATGCCGACGCCCAGGCCTGCCGCCACATAGGTCTTGATCACGTCGGCGTCCATCGCGGTCAGCACGATGTCGGGGGTCAGATCAGCATGCGCAAACGCTTCGTCGATACGCGACCGGCCGGTCAGGCCGGTGTCATAGGTAATCAACGGGTGGTCGGTCAGTTCATCCAGCGTCAGGCGCGCCACGTTCGCCAGCGGGTGGCCGTGCGGCACCACGACGACGTGGCTCCACCGGTAGCCCGCGAACGAGCGCAGGCGCGTATCGGTGGCCAGGCTTTCGGTTGCAATGCCGATGTCGGCTTCGCCCGCTGCCACCCATTCGGCAATGTGCGTGGGCGACCCTTGCTGCAGGTTCAGCCGCACATGCGGAAAGCGCTGTCGAAACGCCTGCACCACGACCGGCAAGGCATACCGTGCCTGCGTGTGGGTCGTGGCCAGCGTCAGCCGCCCCAGGTCGCGCGACGAGAATTCCTGGGCGGCGCGCTTCAGGTTTTCCTGTTCGATCAGCAGCCGTTCGATGATCTTGATCACTTCCTTGCCAGGTTCCGTCAGCCCGGTCAGGCGTTTGCCGGCGCGGTCGAACAGGGTGATGCCCAGTTCGTCCTCCAGCTCGCGGATCTGCCGGCTGACGCCGGGCTGGGACGTGAACAAGGTGTTGGCCACTTCGGTCAGATTGAAGTCACGGCGCAGGGCCTCCCGTACCGAACGCAGTTGCTGGAAATTCACGCTGTTGCTCCTTGGGCGGGACGCGATCTCCCGGAAACCGCACATGGTGCCTTGTAGGTAAGTTGGAACCAACGACCGTGTTTGCATGACCTCATCTGTTCGGCGCATAAAGACAGGAATGTTCTAACGCACCGGTTCCATATGGTTTTATGGAATAAACAATAAGCAAAGACTTCGTTCCCTTAGCGCGTCGTGTCCCGGAATATGGCGGCTCGACAATAAAGCAGGGGAAGCGGGCATGACACGTTGGAAGACTTTGGGTGTGGCGGTTGCACTGGCAGCGATGATCGCCGCGGCGCCTGCCGTCCATGCGCAAACCAAGCAGACCCTGCTGAATGTGTCGTATGACCCGACCCGTGAGCTGTACAAGGATATCGACAAGGCTTTCGCCGCGAAGTACCTGAAGGACGCCAACATTGCCGTGACCGTGCGCCAGTCGCATGGCGGCTCCGGCACGCAGGCTCGGTCAGTCATCGACGGACTGGACGCCGACGTGGTCACGCTGGCGCTCGCTTACGACATCGACGCCATCGCCGAAAATGCCAAGGCTCTGCCTGCCGACTCGCAGAAGCGTCTGCCGCAGAACAGCTCCCCATATACGTCCACCATCGTGTTCCTGGTGCGCAAGGGCAATCCCAAGGGCATCAAGGATTGGGGCGATCTGATCAAGCCGGGCGTATCGGTCATCACGCCAAATCCCAAGACCTCGGGCGGCGCCCGCTGGAACTACCTGGCCGCCTGGGCCTATGCCCTGGCGCAGCCGGGCGGCAACGAGGCCAGCGCCCGCGCCTATATCGGCGAACTGTTCAAGCACGTTCCGGTGCTGGACAGCGGCGCCCGAGGCGCCACCACATCGTTCGTGGAACGCGGCCTGGGCGACGTGCTTCTTGCCTGGGAAAACGAGGCGCTGCTGTCCTTGAAGGACCTGGGTCCGGACAAGTTCGAAATCGTGGCGCCGTCGCTCAGCATCCTGACGGAACCGCCGGTGGCCGTGGTCGACAAGAACGTCGACAAGAAGGGCACCCGCGCCACGGCCGAGGCCTATCTGAAGTTCCTGTACACGCCCGAAGCGCAGGAAATCATTGCCAAGAACTATTACCGTCCGCGTGATCCGGCGGTGGCGGCCAAGTATGCGTCGGCCTATCCCAAGGTCAAGCTGATCACCATCGACGATGTGTTCGGTGGATGGCAGAAAGCGCAAAAGACGCATTTCGCGGATGGCGGGACGTTCGATCAGCTCTATCAACCAGGCAAAAAATGATTCTTGGCGTAGCTTCATGCTGCGGTAAACGAAGCGCGCCACGGGCGCGCCGTTTGCATTCCGGAAGGTGGGTGGCATGAGCGCCCACGCACCGGCATCGCTGCCGCCCCTTTCGTCCCCGCCCCCTGCCGCGCGGCCTTCTCGCGTGCGGCGTGTTGGCGTCCTGCCGGGCTTTGGCCTGAGCATGGGGTTCACCGTCCTCTACACCAGCCTGATCGTGCTGATCCCGCTGTCCACGCTCTTCTTCAAAAGCGCGACGGTGGATTGGGCCACCTTCTGGGCCACGGTCACCGCGCCGCGGGTGGTCGCTTCCTATCAGCTGACCTTCGGCGCGTCATTCATTGCCGCGCTGGTCAATCTGGTGTTCGGGTCCATCGTCGCCTGGTGCCTGGTGCGCTACACCTTTCCCGGCAAGAAGATCGTCGATGCCCTGGTCGACCTGCCCTTCGCGCTGCCAACGGCCGTGGCCGGCATCGCCCTGACCGCGCTGTACGCGCAGAACGGCTGGCTGGGCCGCTATCTGGAACCGCTAGGCATCAAAGTGGCCTATTCGCCATTGGGGGTGGTGGTGGCGCTGATCTTCATCGGCTTGCCGTTCGTGGTCCGTACCGTGCAACCCGTGCTCGAAGACGCCGAACGCGAACTGGAAGAAGCCGCGGCCAGTCTGGGCGCGGGCCGCGTCCAGACCTTCCTGCGGGTGCTGCTGCCGACCTTGCTGCCCGCGCTGCTGACCGGCTTCGCGCTGTCGTTCGCGCGCGCGGTAGGGGAGTATGGGTCTGTCGTCTTCATTTCCGGAAACATGCCCATGGTCTCCGAAATCACGCCGCTGCTGATCATCAGCAAGCTCGAGCAATACGACTACGCGGGCGCCGCTGCGATCGCGACCGTCATGCTGGTGTTCTCGTTCGTGCTCCTGCTGGTCATCAATGCGCTGCAATGGTGGCAGGCCCGCCGCGGCATCGGGAGGGCCCTCTGATGTCCGCATCGCGTCCCGATCATCTGACCGAGCCCGTGGCCGTACGAATTCTGCTGCTGGGAATCGCCTTTGCTTTTCTTGCTTTGTTTCTGGTGCTGCCGCTGGCGGCTGTCTTCCTCGAAGCCTTCAAGAAAGGCTGGCAGCTGTATCTTGAAGCGTTGGTGGAACCTGATGCGTGGTCGGCCATCAAACTGACCTTGCTCGTTGCCTTGATCGCCGTGCCGCTGAATGTGCTGCTGGGCATTTCGGCCGCGTGGTCCATCACCAAGTTCCAGTTCCGCGGCAAGCAGGCGCTGATCACCCTGATCGACCTGCCGTTCTCGGTATCGCCCGTGGTGGCGGGCCTGGTGTACGTGCTGCTGTTCGGCAGCCGGGGCTGGTTCGGCGAATGGCTGCAGGCGCACGATCTGAAAATCGTCTACGCGGTGCCGGGGGTGGTGCTGGCCACCACGTTCGTCACCTTCCCGTTCGTGGCGCGCGAATTGATCCCGCTCATGCAGGCGCAGGGCAGCGAAGAAGAGCAGGCGGCCTTGACCTTGGGCGCGTCGGGCTGGCAGATCTTTCGCCGCGTCACGCTGCCCAACATCAAGTGGGGCCTGCTGTACGGCGTGATTCTGTGCAATGCGCGCGCCATGGGAGAATTCGGGGCGGTGTCGGTCGTCTCTGGACGGATCCGGGGCGAGACCAACACCATCCCGTTGCACGTTGAAATTCTGTACAACGAATATGCCTACCAGGCGTCGTTTGCGGTGGCCTCCATGCTGGCGGTACTGGCGCTGGTGACACTGGTATTGAAATCATTGGTCGAGTGGCGATCGTCCCGGCAGGGCGCCGAAGCCGGCCTGCCTGCCGAGTATCCCGGCCCGGGCGCCAGCGCGGTGACCGGCCCCGGGACAGGCCCTGGCCGGCCCTCGGTTCGACCACAGACCCTTGCCGCATGATCGGCACAAGGATGCTCCATGAGTATTGAAGTCCGCAATCTGTCCAAAGCCTTTGGATCCTTCAAGGCGTTGAACGATATTTCGCTGCATATCGAATCCGGCGAGCTGGTCGCGCTGCTGGGGCCGTCGGGCTGTGGCAAGACCACGCTGCTGCGCATCATCGCGGGACTGGAAACGGCGGATCAGGGCAGTGTGCTGTTCTCGGGCGAAGACGCGACCGACGTGCACGTGCGTGAACGCCAGGTCGGTTTCGTGTTCCAGCACTATGCGCTGTTCCGTCACATGACCGTGTTCGAAAACGTGGCGTTTGGCCTGCGCGTCAAGCCGCGCGCCATCCGCCCGAGCGATGCCGAGATCCGCGAGAAGGTCCACCGCCTGTTGAACCTGGTCCAGCTGGATTGGCTGTCGGACCGCTATCCGTCGCAACTGTCGGGTGGACAGCGTCAACGCATTGCGTTGGCACGCGCGCTGGCCGTGGAGCCGCGCGTGCTGCTGCTGGACGAGCCCTTCGGCGCGCTGGATGCCAAGGTGCGCAAGGAACTGCGCCGCTGGTTGCGCCGCCTGCATGATGAATTGCACGTGGCCAGCGTCTTCGTGACGCATGACCAGGAAGAGGCGCTTGAAGTGGCCGACCGCGTGGTGCTGATGAACCAGGGCAAGATCGAACAGGTGGGTACGCCGCGCGAAGTATGGGAGCGCCCCGCGACCCCGTTCGTGTACGGCTTTCTGGGCGATGTGAATCAGTTCCAGGGCCGCGCGCACGGCGGGGTGGTCGATGTGGAAGGCTACGCGCTCCAGACACCCGAACATGCGTCGGCGCAGGACGCCAAGGCAACGGCTTATGTGCGGCCGCACGAATTCGACGTGCGGCGCGGCGCATTGGGCGATGAAGGCATCGTCACCACGTTTTCCCGTGCGTATCTATCGGGTCCCAGCGCCTATCTGGAGCTGGTGCGCGAAGGCCGCGAGAACCCCATTGAAGTGGAAATCCCGGTTTCCGAGTTCCAGCAACTGAACCCGCAGAATGGCGAAACGCTGGTCATCCGGCCGCGCAACGCCCAGGTATTCCTGACATGAGCACGACATTGCATGACAGCGCGGCGGCCCTTGACGGCGCGCCGGGCACGCCGCTTGGCGATGCGTTCCCGGCATCGGCCACCGCCGATGCGTTTGCAACGTCGGCCGCCGCCGATGCGCCCCGATCGCCGGCCGCTGCCGAAGCCCGCTACGACGCCCTGGTTTCCACCTTGCGCGACATTGCCGACGAGCACCCCGACGTCGTCCTGGCTTCCTCGCTGGCCGCCGAAGACATGGTGCTGACCCACGCGATTTTCGCGAACGACATTGCGATCGACATCTTCACGCTCGACACCGGCCGGCTCAACCCCGAAACGCTGGGCATGATCGACACGATCACCGCGCATTATGGCAAGACCGTCCGCGTGGTCCGCCCCGACCCGATCGCGGTCGACCGGTATGTGAACGAACACGGCGCCAACGCCTTCTACGAAAGCGTGCCGCTGCGCAAGGCCTGCTGCGACATCCGCAAGGTCGTGCCGCTGCGCGGCGCGCTGGCGGGACGCAGCGCGTGGATTACCGGGCAGCGGCGCGAGCAGGCGGTCACGCGGGGCGAACTGCCCGAGCGGGAACACGACCCCGTGTTCGGCCTTGAAAAGTACAACCCCCTGGCGCTGTGGACGCAGGACGACGTATGGCAGACGCTGCGCCAGCTGGGTGTCCCGACCAATCCCCTGCATGACCGGGGCTACCCATCCATCGGGTGCGAACCCTGTACCCGCGCCATCCGCCCCGGCGAAGACCTGCGCGCTGGCCGCTGGTGGTGGGAGTCATCCGACTCCAAAGAGTGCGGGCTGCATGCCGGCAATGTGTCGGCCATACCCGTCTCCGTTGTTGAATTTTCGAAGCGTTCAGGCTGAATCATGTCCACTACTCTGACCCCCACGCGCAGCCATCTCGACTGGCTGGAAGCGCAGGCCATCTTCATCATGCGCGAAGTCGCGGCCGAATGCGCCAAACCCGTGCTGCTGTTTTCGGGCGGCAAGGATTCCTGCGTGCTGCTGCGCCTGGCCGAAAAGGCTTTCCGCCCGGGTGCGTTTCCGTTCCCGATGATGCACATCGACACGGGCCACAACTTCGACGAAGTGATTGCCTTTCGTGACGCCCGCGCCGCCGAACTGAACGAGACCCTGATCGTGCGCAGCGTGGAAGATTCCATGAAGCGCGGGTCGGTCGTGCTGCGCAAGGAAACCGATTCGCGCAACGCGGCGCAGGCGGTGACGCTGCTCGAAGCGATCGAAGAATTCGGTTTCGACGCGTGTATCGGCGGTGCGCGCCGCGATGAAGAAAAGGCGCGCGCCAAGGAGCGCATCTTTTCGTTCCGCGACGAGTTCGGTCAATGGAATCCCAAGGCCCAGCGTCCCGAGCTCTGGAACCTGTACAACACGCGCGTCCACAAGGGCGAGAACATGCGAGTGTTTCCGATCTCGAACTGGACCGAGCTGGACGTATGGCAATACATTGCGCGCGAGAACCTGGCGCTGCCGTCGATCTATTACGCGCACCAACGCGACGTGATCCGCCGCAAGGGCCTGCTGGTGCCGGTTACGCCCATCACCCCGCCCGCTGACGGCGAAACCATCGAGAACGTGACCGTGCGCTTTCGCACCGTGGGCGACATTTCGTGCACGTGTCCGGTCGCATCCGATGCCGCCGATCCGTACGCGATCATTGCCGAGACGGCCGTGACCGACATCACTGAACGCGGCGCCACCCGCATGGACGACCAGACCTCCGAGGCCTCGATGGAGCGCCGCAAAAAGAAGGCTATTTCTGATGAACGCGATGACCGATCCCGCATTCTTTTCCACCGAAGATACCGGCGTGCTGCGCCTGATCACGGCGGGTTCCGTGGACGATGGCAAGTCGACCCTGATCGGCCGCCTGTTGTACGACAGCAAGGGCATCTTTGCCGATCAGCTCGACGCCATTTCGCGCGCCAAGTACAAGCGCACCGTGGGCGACACGATCGACCTGTCGCTGCTGACCGACGGACTGGAAGCCGAGCGCGAGCAGGGCATCACCATCGATGTGGCCTACCGCTATTTTTCGACGCCCAAACGCAAGTTCATCATTGCGGATGCGCCGGGGCACGAGCAATACACGCGCAACATGGTAACCGGCGCATCGACGTCCGACGTGGCCATCATCCTGATCGATGCGACCCGCGTGGTCGATGGCCAGTTGCTGGCGCAGACGCGCCGCCACAGCATGCTGGTCAAGCTGCTGGGCCTGCAGCATGTGGTGGTGGCCGTCAACAAGATGGACCTGGTCGGCTGGGACGCCGCCGTGTTCGATCGCATCCGCGAAGCGTATTCGGCATTGGCCGCCAGGCTGGGCATTGCCCATTTTCATGTGCTGCCGCTGTCGGCGTTGACGGGCGACAACGTCGTCACGCGTTCGCCACACACGCCGTGGTTCGACGGCGAACCTTTGCTGGCGTTGCTTGAATCGCTGGAAGTGCGTGAAGGCAACGATCACCACGCGCTGCGTTTTCCCATCCAGATGGTGGCGCGTCATGGCGGCGACCGGGCCGACGACTTCCGCGGCTACATGGGGCAGGTGGCCAGTGGCACCTTGCGCCGTGGCGACCGGATCGTCGTGCAGCCGGCTGGAACGCAAGCCACCGTCAAGGATCTCGTCACCTTCGACGGATCGGTGGATGTGGCGATCGCTGGCGACGCCGTTACCGTCGTCTTGAATGAAGACGTGGACGCGTCTCGGGGCGATGTGCTGTCGCATGTCGAGACCGCCGGCACCGTCACGCGGCAGTTCGATGCCGAGATCTGCTGGCTCGATACGCAGGCGCTGAATCCGGCGCGCAAGTATCTGCTCAAGCAGGGAACGCGGCTGACGTCGGCCAAGATCAAGTCCGTGGTGTCGCGCCGTGACATCCATGAATTGCTCGACGTGCAGGATGGCACGGTCCAACTGGCGATGAACGACATTGGCCGCGTCGTGATCGCCACGCGCGATCCGCTGGTGGTGGATCTGTATGACGAGATCGCCACGACCGGCGCCTTCATCCTGATCGACGAGGCGACGCATCAGACGGCGGCGGCGGGCATGGTACGCAAGGCGTTGGCCGACTAAACGCCGTTCTGGCGGGCAGCCCGGCGGCGGCGTGTCTGTTGAACGTGGGCGTGGCCGCGCCGCACCGGTCACGCCCGCTGCCGGCCCCGCCAGGGCTGCATGGTAAAAGGGCTGGCGTGTCGAACCTGCTGCAGGTTGACGCGCTGGCCCTTTGTCTTTGTGTATGGAGCGTTCTATCGTGGCGTTGCCCGTGGGAGAAATCCTGAGTCTTGCCAATGTGCTCGTCGATGTGTCGGGCCGTTTGATGAAAAGCTACAAGAATCGCAAGCGCATCGCCGCGCCTGATCCGGATGCCGATCCCAAGGATCAGGTCCACAGCCTGGTCGAGCAGTTGCACCAACTCGAAGCCGTGCAGGAAAAGCAGGCCGAGCTGATCCTTCAGTTGACGGAACAGATGCAGAGCGTGACCCAGGCGCTGGCCGTGCAGGACCAGCGCACGCGGCGCGCCAACTGGGCGCTTGCGGCCGCGCTGATCGCGTTGGGCGTCAGCGTGGCGGCGTGGTGGGTAAACGGGTCGATGGGGACGTAGGCGGCTCGGGCCGCAGCCACAACCACGTGGCCACGATGGCCATGATGGCCGACCCCAGTGCCGCATATTCCCAATGACTGGCCGTCATGAACAGCAGCACGGCACACAGCGTCATCATTACCGTCGCACTCCACTTCGCGCGGCGGCTGACGGAGCGATGGGTTCTCCAGTCCTGGATCATCGGGCCGAACAGGCGATGGCCTTCGAGCCACGCCGCCAGCCTGGGCGATCCGCGCGACGCCAGCGCCGCCGCCATCAGAATGAACACCGTGGTAGGCAGGCCCGGCACGAAGATGCCGATCACTCCCAGCGCCAGGCACAGCAGTGCGCCAAGCAGCAGTATGAAACGCACAACGGCATTCGGGTGCGTCATGTGGGGTGTGCCTTCCGGACCGGGATGGAAGCGGCGTCAGGCATCGCGCCCGGTCTCCGTGCGCAACCATTTCTGGAACAGCCGCGTCGGCATGGCAGGTGTGATCCACCATTTTCGCTGGATGTTGTCCCACTGCGCACCCAGCTGTTTGGCGGCGTCTTTTTCTTCGTAGGGAACGTCCAGGTAGACACGCCCGGCAAGCTGCGGTGACACCGTGGGCGGATGGGGCGTGGCCGCAGCAGGGGATGAGGGCGGCAGTGGCCTTGTGCGCAGCGGTGTCCGTACCGATGCCGCTTGCCCCGTACGCACGGCAGACGCGGGCCGCGCCGCCAGACGCATCGCGTGCACGTACGGATGCGTTTCGCCAGCCAGTGTGAACAACGTCAGGGTGTCGCTGGCGCGGGTGATCGCCACATAGAACAGCCGCCGTTCTTCGCCCGATTCGGCGCGGGCATCGGGAAACTCGCCGCGCGCCAGCCAGGGCAGCAGCACGTGTTTCCATTCCTTGCCCTTGGCATCGCGCACGGTGGACAAGGTCAGTCGCTGTGCGTGCTTCTTCAACGCGCTGGATCGAGCCTGCGCCTTGTCCAGCGACGCCAGGAACTGGCCGGCGTCCAGTCCCGTGCGTGCGGCATAGGTAATGAAACCGGCAATGGACCGGCTGACAGCGTCCGCCTGGTGTTGATGGACAAACAGCCGGCGCGTGGTGTCGGCAATGTTCAGGTGGGCCGCGGCATGCGCCAGCAGGCGGCCCGCGTTCCAGTTGGCACGCTCCGCAATCAACGCATCGCACACCGTGGCGAAGCGTTCGCGCCATCGCCGCGTCACGGCATCGGGCGCATGCTCGCCATCGTCACTGCGCGTGAGCTGACCACGATGGAAGTCGCGCAGGGTATCGGGCTGGCGGGCAATGGTGCGTTCGGCGTCGACCCACTCGGCTTCCGAATAGCGCAGCCCGGCAAACATGCCCAGCGCCCGCAGCACGCCACGCACGTCAGCCAGCGCGGTCACGGGCGCGATGGTGCCCTGCACGATGTGCAGGATGCCGCGCAGCATCCGTACTTCGACGCGGTCGAAATAGCTGGAAAAGCCTTCCGTCTGATACGGCACGCCATGCTCGATCAGCATGTTTTCCAGTTCGATGCTTTGGTGATGATCGCGCAGCAGCACCGCGCAGTCATTCCAGCGCGCATCGGCCGATGCCTGATTCAGTTGCATCAGCGTATCCAGCACCTCGAGGGCACAGTCGCCCGTGGCGTGACTGCTGCCATCGTCGCCCTGTACCGTGTAGGTCGTGACCTGGATGTCGGTATCGGTGGCGCGGGACGACGTGAAGGGCTGGCCGGTCAGGGCGGCCGCCCCCGCGCTCAGCGTCGCGCCGCAGCGAAAGGATGCCGTCAGCGGCAGCCGCTCGGTGCCCGGAAACCGCGCCAGGAAGGCCTCGCCCATGTAGCGGGGGTCGGCGCCGTTCCAGGTATGGATCACCTGCTCGCGATCGCCCGCGGCAATGACACGAGTGCCCTGGGTGGTCAGGTGCGCCAGCAGGTCGACGTGCCCGGCATTGGCATCATGCCATTCGTCAGCGACGATCAGGGCGTGGCGCGGAAGCTCCGGCGCTCCGGCTTCGACCGACAGGATGCCCAGCGCGTCATAGACCAGGTCCTGTTCGCTCTGGAAGGCAAGGCTGCCCCAGTCCAGGCAGCGCATGCGCTCGTATTGCCGGCAGATCGCCACCAGGCCGCGCGGCAGGTCCAGGCTCTCGGCAATGTCGTCGTCGGACTCGTCGTCGAACCGCCGCATGGCCAGCGTGCCCTTCAGCCGCGACATCTGGTTCAGAAGGATTTCGGCATGCAGGTTCGTCAAGTCATAACGGTAATCGGGGTCGGCATCCGGCGCTTCCGATGCCAGTTCGATCGCTTCGAACAGATAGGGGCGAAGGGCTTCGGCCGATTCAAGGTAGACCGTGGCCCCGTCGATGGCGCCCGCTTCCTGCCAATGATCCAGCAGGCTTTTGGCGTACGCGGGGTAGGTGGCGACACGGACGTGCCGCGATGCACTGGCCTGGCTGAGACGCTGACGGAACACCTGCTCGGCCGCGGGCGTGAACACCAGCACCAGAATGTCGCGCGCCGGCATGCCCTGGCGTTCGCGATGGGCCACGCAGTGGGCAAGGGTAGTGGTCTTGCCTGATCCCGCCACGGCGCCGATCAGCAGGGCGCGTCCGGGGTGGCCGATGATCTGGCGTTGTTCAGGTGTCAGCAAAAGAGAAGCCATGGGCGGAAGTGTAATTCAGCCCCGGCGCGGGCGGCCCGGTGGCGCAGGCACTAGTCGGGCATCGGCAGGTCGTTGAAATGCTTGAATTCCTGTAGCGAAAACGACGTCTGGACCTGCTTGACGCTGGGCAATCCGTGCAGTTTCTGTTGCAGCAATTCAGAATAGGCATCCAGGTCTTTGGCCACGACCATCAGCAGGAAATCGGACGGGCCCGATACCCCATGGAACATCACGACTTCCGGAATCGCCTGGACTGCTTCCACGAATTGGGCCGAACAGGCCTCGTTCTGGAAGTCGATGCTGATGCTGACGAAGGCCACCACGCCGTAGCCCAGCGCCCGCCGATTCAGCCGCGCGTGGTAGCCAGCGATCAGGCCAGACGTTTCCATCTGGCGGATGCGCCGCCAGCACGGCGACTGCGACAGGCCGGTCATCTGCGCAAGTTCGCCCGTGGTCAGCCGCGCATTCTGCTGCAGGGCGACCAGCAACTGGCGGTCGACGTTGTCAGTGGGTACTCGCATAGTCATCTCCGTGCCCGCGTGTAGTTTGAATAGATTATTCAATGAAGTTTAGCTTGCGGGTCAGTCAGCGCAAAATAGGCGGGTTCATTGAATAGTACGGATGGGTCATGCTACGATCCGGCGACGCCCGGCCAGGCCTGCCGCCTGCCGTTTCTCCTGGCGCCGCCCCCTTTCCAGGAACGACGAGGTCACCATGAAGTTGAAGAATGCTGTCAAGACATTGACCTGTGGCGCAGCGGCGCTGGCGCTGCTGACAGCGGCGTCCGCCGCCTTGGCGCAGTCGGCGCCCATCCGGATCCTGGTCGGCTTCCCGCCAGGGGGCAGCACCGACGTGATCGCGCGTCACCTTGCCATTGGCATGCAGCATGAATTGAATCGCACCGTGGTCGTTGAAAACCGGGCAGGCGCGGGCGGTCAGATCGCCGCGCAGGCGCTGAAAGGTTCGCGGCCCGATGGGCTGACCCTGTTCCTGTCGAACAGCCACACGGTGTCGATGATCCCGCTGACCCTGCTCAACCCGGGTTTCGAGATCAAGGACTTCACGCCGGTCGGCCTGGTCGCGGTCAACCCCGACGTGTTCGCCATCAATCCGGCCGTGGTGGGTACGCCCACCGCCGGTCTGCGCGACTTTGCAAACTGGGCCAAGGCCAACCCGGGCAAGGGCAATGTGGGCGTGCCGGCGCCGGCCAGCGCGCCCGACTTTGCCGTTGGCGTCATTTCGAACGCGCTGGGCACTGACCTGAAGTCGGTGCCGTATCGCGGCGACGGCCCGGTGGCGCAAGATCTGGTCGCCGGCCAGATCGCGGCCGGCATCGGCTCGGTCGGCGCCATGCTGCAGTTCGCCAAGGCCGGCAAGGTGCACATCGCCGCCGTGAACGGCACGCAGCGCCTGGCTCTGCTGCCCGACGTTCCGACGTATGCCGAACAGGGCGTCGCGGGCTACGAAGAAGTCATCTTCACGGCCATGTTCGCGCCGGCCGGCACGCCGGCCGATATGGTCCAGACCTATAACGCGGCCATCAGCAAGATCGTGAAGTCGCCCGACTTCATCGAGAAACTGAGCGCCCTTGGCATTTCGGCCCAGGCCAGCACGCCTGCCGAACTGGGTGACCGCGTCGCCAAGACCAACCGCGCCTGGACCACCATGGTCAAGAACGCCAACTACAAGCCGATGTGACGGGATTGCCCATCATGGCCCTGCGCACGGCATGCGGTGTGTCGCCCGTTGCGCATCTGAACGACGCCGATCGCGAGCGCGAGTATTCACCCAGCTCGTGTATCGGCGGCAACTACGCCCCGTTCATAAAAGCCTATGCCGACCTTAGCGCCCAGGCGCTGGCCCGGCATGCGGCAAGGCGGGACCTGGCGTATGGGGCTCAGCCGGCGCAGAAGCTGGACCTCTTCCTGCCGGCGGCCTGCAAGGGCGCCACGACAGGTAACAGCGCCGAGGCAGGCTCGGCCTTACCGGCCTTGCTGGTGTTCATCCACGGCGGGTACTGGCAGGAACTGTCGAAAGACCTGTCCCTGTTCGGCGCGC
Source organism: Pigmentiphaga litoralis (assembly GCF_048632615.1). Classification (GTDB taxonomy): domain Bacteria; phylum Pseudomonadota; class Gammaproteobacteria; order Burkholderiales; family Burkholderiaceae_B; genus Pigmentiphaga; species Pigmentiphaga litoralis_B. Next base: position 1,140,648 of record NZ_CP184479.1, on the reverse strand, counting down.
CGGGGGCGCTTGCGGAAGGTGCGGCGTTTGCCGCGCTGGACTACACCCTGGCGCCTCACGCCACCGTCCACGACATGGTGATGGAATGCCGCACCGCCTTGCGGTGGCTGCATGCCCATGCCGACGAGTTCGGATACGACGCGTCCTGCATCGTTGTCGCGGGCAGTTCGGCCGGCGCGCACCTGGCGGCCATGGCCGGCCTGCGGTCCTGGGCCGATGATGCCGAGCTGCCGGTCGGCCTGCCTGCGGCGTCGGTGCTGGTGTCGGGCATCTACGACCTGTCGCCCCTGATCGGCACGTCGATCAACGACGCGCTGTCGCTCACCTCCGCCAACGTGACGGCAATTAGCCCGCTGCATTGGCCTGCCCTTGGCGCGCCGCCGTCGATCGTGTGCTGGGGCGAGATCGAAACCGGCGAATTCAAGCGTCAAAGCCAGGCGTATGCTGACGTGCTGGCGGCTGCCGGTGCGTTGACGGACTGCTTCGAGATGCCCGCGCGCAATCATTTCGACGTCATCACCGACCTGACCACGCCCGGCACCCTGCTGGGGGATGCCTGCCTTGCCTGGCTGCGTGCCCCCGCTGACGGCGCTGCGGAATCGTGTGCGCTGCCCAGAGCCGTCCCCGGGCGGCTCTTTCCATTTTGTCTGACGGATTTGCCATGAAAGAACAGCTGATACAAGACCTGCGCGCCCTGCTGGGCGACGAGGCCGTCCTGACCGGAGACGCGGTGACCGGCCGCAGCGCGGGGCTTTCCGCCCGGACGCACTGACTGCCTATGCGCTGGTGCGCCCCAGGACGACCGTCGAGGTGGCCGAGGTCATGAAGCGGTGTGCGGCCATGGGCCAGCCGGTGGTCACGCACGGCGGCCTGACCGGACTGGTGCGCGGCGCCGACGCTTCGCCCGACGAATTGATCCTGTCGATGGAACGCATGACTCGGATCGAAGGCATTGACGTGGCCGGCCGCACCATGACGGTCGAAGCCGGCGTCACGCTGCAGCAGATCCAGGAAGCGGCAGCCGCGGTGGACCTGTATTACGGCGTGGACTACGGCGCCCGCGGAACGGCGACCATTGGCGGTGGCATCGCCACCAATGCCGGTGGCAACCGCGTGATCCGGTTCGGCATGACGCGCGCGTCGGTGCTGGGCCTGGAAGCCGTGCTGGCCGACGGCCGCGTCATCTCGTCCATGAACACCATGATGAAGAACAATTCGGGCTATGACCTGAAGCAGCTGTTCATCGGCAGCGAAGGCACCTTGGGTGTCGTGACGCGCGCGGTGATCCGCCTGCATGAAATGCCCGCCAGCCAGTGCACGGCGCTGGTCGCGGCCACGGACTTCGACGCCGTGGTGCGCCTGCTCAAACACATGGACCGCAAGCTGGGCGGGCAACTGGCCGCCTTCGAATTGATGTGGCAGGCGTACTTCGACCTGGTGTCGACGCCCCCGGCGCAGGGCCGCTCGCCCTTTGCCGAACGGTATCCGTACTATGTGCTGCTTGAATCGCTGGGCGCCGACCAGGACGCTGACAGCGTGCGCTTCATGCAGGCGCTGGAAGAGGCCATGGCTGACGAATTGATCGTGGACGCCACGGTGGCCCAGTCGCTGGACCAGCGCGATGCGCTCTGGCGCATGCGCGACAGCGTCGAAGAAATGTTCAAGTTCGGCAAGTCTTTCAACTACGACGTGTCCTTGCCCGTGTCCGAAATGCGGGCCTACGCCGACGGCGTGTCGGCCGCCGCCGCGCGCAACTGGCCGCAAGGCCGCTGCTGGATTTTCGGCCATATGGGCGACGGCAATCTGCATGTGTCGTTTTCGGTGGGCGATGGGTCGGACGAGACCAAGCACCGGATCGACGAGATCGTGTACGGCCCGCTGGCGGCGTTCCGCGGGGCGGTGTCGGCTGAACATGGTATTGGCCTGGACAAGCGGTCGTGGCTGGGCGTGTCGAGGACCGACGAAGAACTGGCGCTGATGCGGCAATTGAAGGATTTCCTGGATCCGCAAGGGCTGCTGAATCCGGGCAAGGTGGTCTGACGGGGCGTGGGAAGGGCGGGAGCGGGTTGGGGTTAGGGCAGGAGCAGGAGCAGGAGCAGGAGCAGGAGCAGGAGCAGGAGCAGGAGCAGGAGCAGGAGCAGGAGCAGGAGCAGGAGCAGGGCAATTCTGTGCCGTGGTTGCTGCGGCGTGAGACGTTTTTGGCCTGACCAGTACTTGCGGCGGATACTGTATGGATATACAGTTCTTCCATGGACCGTAACCGTTTTCCTTCTTCCGACGCTTTTCCGCCCGATGCCGAGGCGGAACCCGCTTGGCAGCCGCTGCGCCCGCTTCCCTTCAAGGGACGCGGCGCGGTCCGGAACGTGGCCCATCGCTTTGAAAACGACGCACGGCAGGCTGCCGATGACGGCTGGAACAACGGGTGGGCCGGGCCTGGCGGCGAACACACGGGGCGTGCCGACGGGGCAGGGAAGGCTCGTGCCGGGAACAAGGCGGCAGGGGACGCCCGGGTGGGGAACGATGGGGCAGGGGGCGCTTGCGCGGGGAACAGTCGTGCGGAACAGGCGCCTGCACGGCAGGGGCGGATAGGGACGGAAGACGGTCCGGCGACCGCCGCCACTATCGTAGGGATGGCCCCTGGTTCTGATAGGGCGTGGGCGCGGTCCGCGGCCGTGGCGCCTGACGGTTCAGTCCTCACCGATTTTTCTCACGCATTCGATCCGCCTGTCGCGCCACCTTGCGACTGCGACGCCGCATTGCCCCCGCTGCGCACGACCGTTACGGTCGAACGGGCCCGGCAGATCCTGTCGCGCAACGATTCGCCCGACATTCCGTTCGATCGCGCCATCAATCCCTACCGGGGGTGCGAACACGGCTGCGTCTACTGCTTTGCGCGTCCTACGCATGCGTACCTGGGCTGGTCGCCCGGGCTGGACTTCGAAACCCGGCTCATCGCCAAGGAAAACGCCGTGGAGGCGCTGCGGCGCGAGCTGTCCCGCCCCGGCTATCGGGTCGAGCCGATCAATATCGGTGCGGCCACCGACGCGTACCAGCCGATCGAACGGCAGTGGAAGCTGACCCGGGGCTTGCTGGAATTGCTGCTGGAAACGCGGCATCCGGTCACCATCGTGACCAAAGGCGCGCTGTTGACACGTGACGTCGACCTGCTGGCCGCGCTGGCTGAGCGCAATCTGGTGGCGGTATATGTTTCGGTGCCCACCTTGGACCCCGACGTGGCGCGCAAGCTGGAGCCGCGCGCGGCTGCCCCGCATCGGCGGATCGAATCCGTGCGCACATTGAGCTCGGTGGGTGTACCGGTTGGCGTGTCCCTGGCGCCGGTCATTCCCTTCATTACCGATGACCAGATGGAACACGTGCTGGCCGCCGCGCAGGACGCCGGCGCGCGTACGGCGTTCTACACAATGCTGCGGCTGCCATGGGAGGTCAAGACGATATTCAGCGACTGGCTGGACGCGCACTTCCCCGACCGGGCGGCACGGGTGCTGCACCGGATCGAAGACCTGAGAGGCGGCAAGCAGAACGATCCCCGCTTCGGTACCCGCATGCGAGGCGAAGGCATCTGGGCGGAACTGTATGCGCAGCGTTTTGCAGCCGGGCTGCGCAAGGCCGGCATGGTGCGGGAACGGGTGGAACTGGATCGAACGGCGTTCGTCGCGCCTGTCAGGACAGGCGCCGCGCGAGGGGCTCGTGGGTCAGGCGGGTCGGGGCAGGCGGGGGTAAGTCGCGCTGCAGGTGATGTGGGTAGGGTGGGGGATGGGGGGTGGCGGCGTCGGTCAGCGCAGCTCCGCAATTGTCTTTATTCGCTTGAAGTCTTCGCTTGCATGATGTCCGCGGGCGCCTGGTGATTCCACTCGCCTGATGGCGGGGCGGCCGGTTGCGGCTGACCTTCTCGGGCTCGACGCCGTCAGAACCACCGCCCTTCGAATACCGCCTGGAAGAACAGCGCCAGTCCGGTCATCAAAATACTGCTGCCGACGGCCAGGGTGGCGATGGCGACCAGCACCGGTAGCCAGCCGGTACGGCTGCGGCGCGTCTGTCCGGCGTTGTAGCGCGCGTCGAATTTTTCGTCGGGCGTCAGGCACAACACCAGAGCGTGGATGAAGCCGCCCACGACCGGTATCAGGAACAGGAAGAACGCGGGCGAGAAATACCAGGGATCGGCGCGCAGCGCGGTGCCCACGGTCAGGAGCGAGAACGTCAGCACCAGCCAGGCGCGCGGCAGCCCCAGGTACCACAGCTGGGCGCCGGTGCACCCCAACGCGGCAGCCAGCAGACCGGCCACTGCCTTGTGGCGGAAAGGGCGAGCGCCTGGTCCGCTCGCAGTGGTGACGGCCGCGTTGTCGTCGGTGCTGACGGTCGCGTCGCCTGCGCCGATGACGTAGGCGTCCTCTGTGGTACGAGCGCGGGTCGAAGTCGGTGTGTTGCCGGGCATGGTGTGGCGGGAATCCATCGAAGAACACCTTGATTTACAAGGACTTTACCTGACGCCGGCTTGCAGGTGGGGTCAGAGCACGCTATACTTTTTGGCTATTTGCAAGTCAACCCTCTTTTTAGGATTACCTACCATGGTGGTGATTCGTATGTCGCGCGGCGGTTCCAAGAAGCGCCCATTTTACAATCTGGTCGCTACGGATTCGCGCAACCGCCGTGACGGCCGTTTCATCGAACGCGTGGGTTTCTACAACCCGGTCGCTTCGGAAGGCGAAGAAAGCCTGCGTATCGCGCTGGACCGCGTCGAATACTGGAAGCAGAACGGCGCCCAACTGTCGCCGGTCGTGGCTCGTCTGGTCAAGGGTTACGGCGAGAAGGTTGCTTCGGCAGCCTGATCTTGAGTGCAAGCACTCGGGCGCGCAGGCCTTCAATGGCACGCCCGCGAAGGCAGGTCTGTTCAGCCGCCTCCAGGTAGCTTGCAGGTAAGCCTTGTGCAGGTAAGCTTTGATTCGTACCTGAAGGCCATTGACCGCCTGACTGCTTTTGCCGTGTGATCTTCCGGGCCGGTTGATCGCCGTCGCCAGCGTGTGTGTCCGCTGTGCCGCGTCATCCGCCCGGGGTTGTGTTCGATCCGTGATCCATTTCCCGCTCAAGGTACGCCATGTCCGATGATCGCGACGCCGGCGCACCGACGCCAGACGCCACCGCACCCACCGACCTCATCGAGGTCGGTCATGTTGCGGAAGCGCTGGGGGTGCGAGGTGGGCTGAAGGTCCAACCGTACTCGTCGCAACCCGACACCCTGCTTGCCGCAAAGGTGTGGTGGCTGCGCAAGACGCCCAAGGGCGCCCAGCCGGCGCCTGGCGCGCAGGTTCTGAAGGTTTCGGTACTGAACGCGAAGCGGCACGGTGCGACCGTGTCGGCAACGTGGTCAGGTGTGAATGATCGCGATCAGGCGCAAGCCTGGCGCGGCTGGTCGGTCCTGGTGCCGCGCAGCCAGTTTCCGGCGCCTTCCGAGGGCGAGTTCTACTGGGTCGATCTGATCGGCTGTCAGTTGCTCGGCCTAGGCGAAGACGACCCGAAAACCGGTGAAGCGCCCAAGATCGTGCTGGGCAACGTCGTGGATGTCACCGATAACGGCGCCCACGCTATCCTTCGGGTCGAGCGTGTGTCGCCCGATGACGCCGCGCAGCCGCTGCTCGATGCCAAAGGCAAGGTTCAGGAAATCCTGGTCCCGTTTGTCGACGCGTTCATCCGCAACGTCGATCTGTCTGGCCGTGTGATCGACAGCGACTGGCCGGCAGATTTCTGACGTGAACGACGGTGTGACCCGCGACGCGAATGCAGGTGTCGCCGCCGACGAAACGCCAGACGTCGCCGGGCATGGAACGCCAGACCGTATCGGGTCCGCGTCCGCTGCGTTGCGGTTCGACGTCGTCACGCTGTTTGGTTCGATGTTCTCGGCGGTGACCGAGCAAGGTGTGACCGGCAGGGCGCACGTGCAGGCCCGCTGGCAGTTGAATGTGTGGAATCCTCGTGATTTCACGACCGACGTGCATCGCACCGTGGACGATCGCCCTTACGGGGGCGGTCCGGGCATGGTGATGCGGGTCGACCCGCTGGAAAAGGCGGTGGCGGCGATCCAGGCGGATCGCGCTTGCGCAGCACCCGTGATCCTGATGTCGCCGCAAGGCCGACGTTTCGATCAGGCCCGTGCCCAGGCACTGGCCGACAGCCCAGGCGCAATCCTGGTGTGCGGGCGGTATGAAGGCATCGACCAGCGATTCATCGACCGGTGGGTGACCGAGGAAATTTCGCTGGGCGACTTCGTGTTGTCGGGCGGGGAAATCGCCGCATTGGCGGTCGTGGATGCCACCGTCCGCTTGTTGCCGGGTGTGCTGAACGACGGCGAATCGGCAGTACAGGATTCGTTCAACGATCACCTGTCCGGCCTCCTGGATTGTCCGCATTACACGCGGCCGGAAGTGTTCGATGGCGTGCCGGTACCCGACGTGCTCATGTCGGGCCATCACGCCAATATCGTTGCATGGCGCCGGCGCCAGTCGCTGGAAGCCACGGCGCGCAAGCGGCCCGACCTGATCGTGGCGGCGCGCGAGCGAGGCTGGTTGAGCCGCGACGATGAAAAGTTTCTGTCTAGCCTTACCGGGCGCGACGGGAAATAAGATGGCTGGTGTCCGCTTCGGCGGGCAGCAGCCGGACGCAGATCTGCCGGGCATCGGCCTGGCGGGGTTTAACCCCATCCTCTGGAAGCGGTGGCATCGCCATAACACTTGGCCGCTTTGAATGATGGTTGACGGAGTAGTAAAGATGAATCTGATCCAGATCCTGGAACAAGAAGAAGTCGCCCGCTTGATGGAAAACAAGACCATCCCCGCATTCGCTCCTGGCGATACGGTTGTGGTCAACGTCAACGTGGTTGAAGGTACGCGCAAGCGCGTTCAGGCTTACGAAGGCGTGGTGATCGCCCGCCGTAACCGTGGCCTGAATTCGTCGTTCATCGTTCGCAAGATTTCGTCTGGCGAAGGCGTCGAGCGTACGTTCCAGTTGTATGCACCCACCATTGCCTCGATCGAAGTCAAGCGTCGTGGCGATGTGCGTCGTGCCAAGCTGTACTACCTGCGTTTCCGCTCGGGCAAGTCGGCACGGATCAAGGAAAAGCTGGTTCGCAACAGCTCGGCGGCGCAAGCTGCTGCAGCTGCCGCAGCCAAGGCGTCGGCGCAGTAATTCCGACGCATCCTTGGATGCAGTGGTGAAAAAACGGCCTCCGGTTTCGGAGGCCGTTTGTGTTTGGCCCCCCTTGGCGCTTCGCGCCTCCCCGGGGGCGGCGCCAGCGGACTGGCGAAGCCAGATCCGCGGTGCCCTGGATAAAGGCGGCGCCTTCTCGAGAGGTTGTACCGGTGGACGGGTGGTGATTGCCCCCTTGGCGCTTCGCGCCTCCCCCAGGGGCGGCACCAGCGGACTGGAAGAGATTGCCCCCCTTGGCGCTTCGCGCCTCCCTCGGGGGCGGCACCAGCGGACTGGCAAAGCCAGATCCGCGGTGCCCTGGATAAAGGCGGCGCCTTCTCGAGAGGTTGTACCAGTGGACGGGGGGTGATTGCCCCCTTGCGCTTCGCGCCTCCCCCAGGGGCGGCACCAGCGGACTGGCGAAGCCAGATCCGCGGTGCCCTGGGTACGGGCCGCGCTCCCCTTGCGCGGTAGCACTGCTGACTGGAGGAGCTAATTCGCGGTCCGCCTAGGGTGGCCGTGCTTGGGCGAAGGGGGGCTAGGATGCTGTTGTTCGAGCCAAGGGGTCTTGGCGAACCGTTTGCCGTCATATTTACTTACGCGCTTGCTCGCATTGCAGTCGTTTTGCGATGAGACTGCCGTATCCTTCTGCCATGTCCCGTTCCGACGCTTCCGACTCTTCCCTGTTCCCGCCGCCAGGCGGTGATGCCGGCGCGGCGCCGGCGGCTGATCGTACGGTCGTGTTGCCGGCTCGGCGCAAGCCGCTGGGGCCGGGGTTTGATCCCGCTTCCCAGCCCTGGGAGGCCAATCCCAGTGGTTTGCGGCCCGTGCCGCCCGATCGTCTGACGGTCATGGCCCTGCGTGCCCGGTTTGCCCGGCCTCCCGCGTGGACGCCCGAGTCCGCCGAAACCTGGTCCACCCGATTCCCCGGCCCCGAGACCGGGCTGCGGCTGGCGTCAGTGTTGGTGCCCCTGGTGATGCGCGCGTCGGGCGTGCAGGTCATGCTCACCCAGCGCACGGCGCATCTGCATGACCATGCAGGGCAGATCAGCTTTCCGGGGGGACGGGTCGAGAAGACGGATGCATCGGTGATCGCCGCCGCGTTGCGCGAGACGCAGGAAGAAACCGGCCTGCCGCCCGACAAGGTGGAAATCATCGGGCAGTTGCCGGATTACGTGACCAGCACCGGGTACAACATCGTGCCTTTGGTGGGCCTGGTGCAACCGGACTTCGACCCGGTGCCCAATCCGTTCGAGGTGGCCGAGGTGTTCGAAGTCCCGCTGACTTTCCTGATGGACCCCGCCCATCACCGGGTGCACCGGGTGGCGTTGCCGCACAACGGCAGCCATACGTATTTTTCCATGCCTTATGGGAAGTACTTTGTGTGGGGCGCGACGGCCGGCATGTTGCACAATCTCTATCGTTTCCTCGACGCCTGAGCGCTGTGCGCAAGGTGGCCGACGCGCGTGCCGCGCAGGCCATCTCCCCGATCGAGCCGATGCCCGCTAGAATCCGCCTATGAGCTTCTTTGCCCTTTTACTCGCCTTTCTTGCCGAGCAGATCCGCCCCTTGCCGCGTAACAACGCCGTGCACGAGGCCGCTCGAAGTCTGATCCGCTGGGCAGGTCACGCCCTGGACGCCGGCAGCGCCAGTTATGCCGCGTTTGCCTGGACCCTGGCGGTGGTGGTGCCCACCTTGTTCGTGTGGGCGCTGGGCTCGCTGATGTGGGCGATCCACCCGATCTTTTCCTTGCTGTTCCATGTCCTGGTGCTGTGGTTCACGCTGGGCTTCCGGCAGTTCAGTCATTACTTCACGGAACTGCAGCTGGCACTGGCCCGGGGCGACCTGATGCTGGCCCGGCGGCATCTGCATGACTGGATGCGCAGCACCGATGAGACCTGGACCAGCGACACGCTGACGCTGCCTGAAATCTGCCGCACGGCCATCGAAGAAGGTGTCGTGGCCTCGCACCGCAATGTGTATGGCGTGCTGTTCTGGTACGCCGTGCTGCCTGGCCCGGCGGGTGCCGCGTTGTACCGGCTGGCGGGGATGGCCCGGCATGAATGGGCGGCCCGGCCTGACGCGTTCGGCAACATTGCACGGCGCGCGTTTGCCGTGCTGGACTGGCTCCCCGCGCGCATGACCGCCATCGGCTTTGCCATTGTGGGCAACTTTGAAGAGGCGCTGTATGGCTGGCGTCAGCGCGCGGCGCTGTGGCCCGATCCGCAACGCGGCATCGTGGTGGAAAGCGCGGCAGGCGCGCTTGGCGTGCGGCTGACGCCCTTGCCACCCAAACCGCTGTTGCTCACGGCGACCGCTGCCGCAACCGCGGCTTCGCCGGTGGCACCTCTGCAAGCATCGGCTGCAAGCCCGCTTCCCCCTGGCAGCTTGCCGCCCGGCACCCTGCCACCCCTTGACGGCGTGACGCCGGAAATGGCGTCGGCCGCGGCATCCAGCGACACGGATGACGGAATCGATCCCCCCGATGATGCAGAACGGCGCCTGCCGGACCCGCCGGCACTGCATGCAGCGGTAGGCCTGCTGTGGCGATCGGTGGTCTTGTGGATGTTCCTGTTGCTGCTGCTTTCGCTGGCAGGGTGGGCGACCTGAGCGCTTGGCCGGCACCAGGCAGCCCGACCCGATCAGGCTGCTGTGCTGCCGACCTGCCCATTTTCCTACCTTCTGCCGCTCGTCGCTGGGTAAATGAGAGTCATGATTGATCGTTTCGGACCGTTACGCTACGGAATGCGCGTCAGGTCTCCAGATGTAATCCACCGCGATAAGACACCCGCGTCGTAATTTCTGCCGAACCAGCGAGGCGGATCGGTAGCGCAACGTAGCGAAACGTAACCGCGCGACCGTTCCACCAGCGTCGGGCTTCTCTACAGCACGGTCCGCCAAAACCCGCACCGTGTAAGGCCTTGCGCCGCGCTTCGCCTGAATGCGTGTGATTTGCAAGACGCCGAGGGCGAACCGGAAGAGTTCGTTACATCGCCCCGTCAGACGCAGGACTATCCTTGATCAGGTCAATTCCTCATTCCTTGGAGCACCTCATGGATATGCCAGTCAAGAACGACGCGTCCCAACAGAATGGTTCGCAGGAGAAGTTCCAATTCGACCTCGAAGCGGTCCGCGCCAAGGCGCGTCAGAACCTCGAATCGGGTGCGGTCACGCAAGCCTATTCCGGCAACCGTGAAGAAATCATCAAGATGCTGAACGAAGCGCTGGCGACCGAGCTGGTCTGTGTGCTGCGCTACAAGCGCCATTACTTCATGGCCAAGGGTATCCACTCGGAAGCCGTTGCCGCGGAATTTGCCGAGCACGCTGGCCAGGAACAAGAGCACGCCGATTCGATCGCCGAGCGTATCGTCCAACTGGGCGGCGAACCTGACTTCAACCCCGCGACGCTGCTGGATCGCAGCCATGCGCAATATGTACCTGGCAACTCGTTGCAGGACATGATTCGCGAAGACCTGGTAGCCGAGCGTATCGCCATCGACAGCTACAAGGCCATGGTCGACTACATCGGCGGCGATGATCCGACCACCCGTCGTATGCTGGAACAGATCCTGGCCGTGGAAGAAGAGCACGCCGACGACATGTCGGACCTGCTGGAACTGAACTAAGCACCTGGGAAGGGCAGCCCGCCGGGCGGGCCATCCCCCCAAAGATCAGGCGTTGACAGCGGCGCCTGCCAAGCGGGCGGCTGGCAGATCGAAAAAGTAGCCCTGGCCATATTCGGCTCCCTGGGCTGCCAGGGTCTGCGCGATCCTGGGCTGATCGATCCGGGTAAAGACGAGCTGCGTTGTGCCGCCTTCTGCGGCACGCAATAACTCGGGCACCTGCTGCTCGGGTTGGCTCAGCGTGCGGACGTCGACCTTCATCACGTCGGGTTCGTACAGCTTGATCCTTGCGATGGCCAATGCGGCACCCGACGCCTGCAGCGCGATCCTGAAACCATGGCGCCTGTAGCTGCCGATCAATTGGGCAGCCAGGTCCGCGTCATAGGTTGCCGTCTCAGGCAGCTGCAGCACGATGTCATGGGACACACCCATTGCGTCCAGCATGTCCCGGAACGTGTGGCCGTGGTCCTGCGCGATGGCCGCCAACAGGCGTCCATGCACACGCAAGTGCAACGAAACCTCACTTCCTTCTTGCGCGACGTAGTTAATGGTATGCACCACGCGGCACAGGCGGTCCAGCCAGACCACGGTGGCGTCTTCGGCCGCGCGCGAAAACAATCCCCAGGGGCTGATGGTGTCGCCGGCCTGTCCGCTGGACCGGGCGTAGGCATCGTAGGCCACCACAGTAGGTGCGACATGCGGGTCCACGGCGGCCGGCGCGCCCAGGCGCACAATGCGCTGGAATCCGCTGGCCAGGTCGAATTCGTAGAACCGGCCCACGGCCGTTCCGTCCGCCATCACCCGGAGCGCCTTACGCAGATCCGGGTACGCCCGCAGGGCGTTGATCAGGGTATGGGGGAGGGTCGTGTCATCAATCGGTTCGTGCGCCAGGGGCCGGCCAGTGGTCAAGGCCGACAGGCTACGCGAGACAGGCAGCGCGGCGAACGATTGTTTTGGTCCAAGGTTATAACCGCCCCGTCAGGCTTATAACTGCCCCGTCCAGACCGTCAGTACCGGACAGCGCTCTCATTTTCGGCCAGCACCCGCATGTACAGCGCATGGCGGTACTCGCTGATCTCGCCGCGCTTCAGCGCGTCCAGTACGCCACACCCGGGCTCGTGCCGGTGCGTGCAGTTATAGAAGCGGCACTGATCGGTAAATCGCTTGAACTCCGGAAAACCGTTCACGATGTCTTCGGGCGAAAGGTGCTGCAGGCCAAAGGCCTGGAAGCCTGGGGAATCGATCAGGTCACCGCCGGGGGCAAGATCATCAGGCAGATGGTAGAGGCGCGTGCTGGTCGTCGTGTGGCGGCCGGCGCCCAGGGCGATGGAATGTTCCTGTGTCGGCGCGGCCGCTTCGGGAATCAGGGCGTTCAGCAACGTCGATTTGCCCATGCCGCTTTGACCCAACAGCAGCGTCGTGACGCCGGCCAGCCGCGGCGCCAGGGTGGCCCGCGTGGCGTCGATATCGTGGGCGCTCAGTTCGATCACGGGCACACCCAGCGCGGCGATGCGGGCCAGGCGCTCGCGGGCCGCTGGCAGCCGGGCCACCTTGTCGACCTTGTTCAGGATCACGCAGGGCGCGATGTTGGCGCTCCAGGCGCCGACCAGGGCGCGGCCGACCAGGTCGTCCGCAAAGTCGGGTTCGGTCGCCACCACGATCAGCAACTGATCGACATTGGCGGCAAATTGCTTGGTGCGGAAATCGTCGGACCGGTACAGCAGGTTGCGGCGCGGCACGATCGTGTTGATGGCGCCTTCGGCCTTGCCTTCGATGGCGATATCGACCACGTCGCCTACGGCGGCCGCCCCCGCTTGCCGCGCGGATAGCACTGCCGGCGGGACCCATCCGGAAATTCAACCGTGTAGTGCCGGCCGAAGGCTTCGACCACGCGGCCGCGGACGATGACGGCGTCGGTGGGCCTGACCGAGGCGGCGGCTTTGGGCCGGCTCACCGGGCAGGGCTCGTGGCGCAGCGTGGGCCGGCTGCGGAAAGTGCGGCCAAGGGCAGACCTGTCATGCGGACTCCGGAAGGGGAATGGCGCCGTGCGCCGTGGGCGATGTCGCCCCTTGATCGATCAGGCGACGGATGCGCACGCTGGCGGGCGGGTGGCTGTCGTAGAAAGCCGAATGCACCGGATCGGGGGTCAGGGTGGCGGCATTGTCGTCATACAGTTTGACCAGCGCCGACACCAGATCGTCGGCATTGGCGTGTTCCGTGGCGTAGCGGTCGGCTTCGAATTCGTGCTTGCGCGAATACCAGCTGCCCAGCGGCGTGAACGGGAAGCTGAACACTGGCGCCACCAGAAAGAACAGGATGAGCGCCAGGGCGCTGTTGCTGCCGGTCAGCGAAGGTTCGACCCCAAGGCCGGTAAAGAACCAGACCTTGCCCGACAGCCAGCCCAGCAGCGCAAAGCCGGCCAGGGTCAGCGCGAAGCTGAAGATCAGGCGCTTGAGAATGTGCCGATGGGTGAAATGGCCCAGCTCATGCGCCAGCACGGCTTCGATTTCCTGGGGCAACAGGCGCGCGAGCAGGGTGTCGAAGAACACGATGCGTTTGCCTTTGCCAAAGCCCGTGAAGTAGGCATTGCCATGTGCCGATCGTTTGGACCCGTCCATGACGAACAGGCCATTGAGCGAGAAGCCGCAGCGCGTGGCCAGCCGGTCGATCCGGTCCACCAGGGTTTCGTCGGCCAGCGGCGTGAACGAATTGAACAGGGGCGCGATCACGGTCGGGTACAGCAGCAACAGCGTCACGTTGAAGACCATCCACACGCCCCAGGCCCACAACCACCAGAGCGGCCCGGCGCTGTCCATCAGCCACAGGATCGCGGCCACCAAAGGCAGCCCCAGCACCGCCGACAGCACCAGCCCCTTGACGGCATCGGCCACGAACAGCCGCCAGGTCATGCGGTTGAAGCCAAAGCGCGCTTCGATCCGGAATTGCCGCCACAAGGTAAAGGGCAAGCCAAGCACTCCCAACACGCCGGTCACCAACGCGATCAGCACCAGCTGGCGGGCAAAGTCGCCATCGACCATGCGGGACGCCAGCACGTCCAGGGCCTGCAGGCCGCCCAGCAGGGTCAGCGCAAGCAGCACCACGGCATCGAACACGATGGCGAACATGTCGAACCGCACCCGTGCCACCGTGTAGTCGGCGGCGCGGGTATGGCTGTGCAGGCCGATGCGGCCGGCGAATTCCGCGGGCACTTGGCCGCGATGACGCACCACATGCCGGGTCTGCCGCGTGGACAGCCAGAGCCGCAACGCAACACCCAGCAGAAGCAGGAAGACGAACAACAGGGTGAACACAGGCTTTGCTCGCTCGAAAGTTGGGCACGCGCGGCCAGGCAGGGGCGCGGACAGACGATATGTCGGGGCACAGGGCGCGAAAAGCCAGGGGCATCGCGCATTTGCTGCAGGCGTTGGCGGCGGCGTGTGAGAAAATCGCGGATTGCGTGGCGTACTGCGCCGCCGGCAACCGCCTGGCCGCAAGATGCCTTAGACGGAATGCTTCGACATCCCGCCATCGACGCCGCGCCGTCAACCTATCGCCCGGAGTACCGATTATATGGCCTTGAACGAAAACCACCTGGTCTGGCTGGACATGGAAATGACCGGCCTGGACCCGGCAAAAGAACGCATCATCGAGGTGGCCGTGGTCGTGACCGACGCGCAGCTCGAGGTCGTGGCCGAAGGTCCGGTGCTCGCGATCCATCAAACCGATGAACTGCTCGACGCGATGGACGCCTGGAACAAGGGCACGCATGGCCGCAGCGGACTGATCGATCGCGTCAAGGCGTCCACGGTGACCGAAGCCGATGCCGAAACGCAGCTGCTCGACTTCCTGTCGCAGTACGTGCCGCCGGGCAAATCGCCGCTGTGCGGCAACACGATCAGCCAGGACCGCCGCTTCATGTTCAGCTACATGCCGCGCTTCGAGGCCTTCTTCCACTATCGGAACCTAGATGTCAGCACGCTGAAGGAACTGTGCCGCCGCTGGAAGCCGGAGATCTACAAGGGCTTTCAGAAAAAGAGCAAGCACGAGGCGCTGGCCGACATCTACGAGTCGATTGACGAGCTGAAGTACTACCGCGAGCACTTCCTGAAGGCCTGACGCCGGGTGGATCTCTTTCTGCGGATCGCCGGCATCATCACGCCGGTGTTCCTGATCGTCCTGGCCGGATGGTGGTACGGACGGGCGCGCCATCCGGACATGGCGACCTTCAACCGGATCTGCCTGGAAGTGTTGACGCCTGCGCTGGTGTTCTCGGCGCTGGCGGCCAGGGACTTCGACATTCGGGGCCAGTGGCCGCTGATGCTGGCCGCGGTCGGGATGGTGGCGGGGTCGGGGCTCCTGTCCTGGCCGTTCGCGCGTGCACTGGGCGTCAAGCCGCAAGCCCTGCTGCCGCCCATGATGTTCATCAATTCCGGGAACATGGGCCTGCCGCTGGCCTTGCTGGCGCTCGGCCCGACAGGCATGGCGCCCGCCGTGGCCTTCTTCATCGTCACCAACACGCTGCACTTTTCGCTGGGGGTCAAGATCCTGAGCCGGGAAGCGTCGGTGCGGGTGCTGTTGCTATCGCCCCTGATGATCGCCACCGCCCTGGGACTGGTGTTTGCCTTTCTGCGCATTCCGGTGTCGCCATGGCTGATGACCGGGTTCAAGATGCTTGGGGACGCGGCGATTCCGATGCTGCTGTTTTCGCTGGGGGTGCGGCTGACGCATATGACGATGCGCGGCTGGCGGATCGGTATGGCCAGCGCGGTGCTGCGGCCCGCGATCGGTATCGCGCTGGCGTTTCCGCTGATGTGGCTGCTGCCGCTGGACGGCGTACAGCGCACCTTGCTGTTCCTGTATGCAGCCCTGCCGCCGGCGGTGATCAACTATCTGTTCGCGGAACAGTACAACGCCGAGCCGGACAAGGTCGCGTCCATGGTCATGATCGGCAATGCGATGGCCGTGCTGTTCGTGCCGATCGGACTGTGGCTGGGGCTGCGGGCGGGCTAAGGGCAGGGGCGGCTATGGCGCCGCCTGCAGCGCCAGCTTGCGCACGATGCGCCGGTACCAGAGCTGGAGCAACGAGCCCGAAATCAGCATGCTGAAAACCGCCATCAGCCACATGCTGCCAGCGCCCGGCGTAGCGCCTGGCATGAACCGGTTCACGATGCCGGCCAGCGCCCCGGCGCCTGGACCGAAGGCCAGATACCAGCCGCCGGTCAGGCCGATCCCCCACAGCGCACCTGCCTGGATGCACATCGGAATCACGGCGACCTTGTACGCACGCAGCAGGTAGGCCGTCATGCATTGCAGGGCGTCGGCCAGATGGAACAAGGTCAGCAGGTTCAGAAGGCCCAATGCGACCACCGCAACTTTCGGATCGTTGGTGTAGGCGCCAACGATCCACTGCCGCCCGACCAGCATGACCAAAACAGTCAACACCGCGCCGGTCATGGCCAGCCGCAGACCGGTCGCGCCGATTCGCTTAGCGCGCGGGTAGTCGCCCGCGCCGATCGCCTGGGCAGTCAGCGCGCCCGTGGCCACCCCCAGCGCCATCGGCATCATGAAGCAGACCGCGGCCAGGTTGGACATGATCTGATGCCCGCCCGTGGCAAACACCCCTTCACGCGCTACCAGCAGGGCCATGAAGGTAAAGGACGTGACTTCGATCAGATAGGACGCGCCCATCGGCACGCCCAGGTGCAACAGTTCGCCCAGCACCTTCCAGTCTGGGCGGCCGATACGCATCGAAAACCGGCGGTAGAACGGGTCGCGCAGCAGGATCACGGCGCTAATGCCCAGGCTGATCCAGTAGACCAGAGCCGTCGACAGCCCCGCGCCGACCGCGCCCATGTCCGGCGCGCCCAGGTTGCCGTAGATGAAGATCCAGTTGAAGACGAATTTCAGGCCGACGCCAAGCAGGTTGATCATCATGACCACCTTGGGCCGCGAAACGGCCGTGTTCAGGGCGTAGACGGTCCGAAATACCAGGCCTGCAGGCAGGGCAATCGCCAGCATCATCAGGTAGCCGGCAACCTGTTCCCTGACTTCCGGAGACACGTCGCCCGACATGGACAGCCAGACTTCCGGGAACATCATGGCCGTGGCGCCCAGGGCCGACAGCCCCAGTGCGAGCCACACGCCCTGGCCCCAGGTGTGGCCGATGCGGTCGAGCCGGCCGGCGCCGAAATGCTGCGCGATGATCGGAATGAGCGCGTGCAGCACGCCCATCAGGCCCACGAAGACGGTGATGTAGATCGAAACGGCCAGCGCCATCGCGGCCAGGGCGGTGGGCGAGGCGTGCCCCGTCATGGCCGTGTCGAGCACGCCGAATGCCATCCCCGCCCACTGGCCGACCAGCACCGGCCAGCCCTGCTGCAGGATCAGGCGCGCCGTGCGGCGGAAGGTGGCCGGGCCGGTCACGCCGGGGGCCGTCGGGCCCGCCGGGGTCGGGGCCGGGGTGGCGGCCGATGCCGCGGCGGCTTCGGCCGGCGCGCCGGCGGGGACCTTGCCCGCCAGGCTGACGCCCTGCGCGCCGGACCCGGCCGGCGGCGTGGTGGAGGCGTTCATTTGCGTCCGCCCGTGCCGGGGGCCAGGCGGAGCAGCATGAAGTATTCACGTTCCGTGGCATTGCGGCGCGAATCGGACGCGCGGCCGCCTTCCCAGATCACCTGGGCGCCCGCGTAATCGCCCTGGCCGACGGCGTGCCATAGCGTGCTGGCGTTGCCCTGCAAGAGCACCAGCGGGCAGTCCGCCGACCGCTCGAACACCAGGCCGTCGAACACCGCAAATGACGCCCGTTGCGGCAGGCCCAGGCCCGCGCTGCGGACACACTCGCCGCCCCGGGAGGCAGTCGCGCGCGTCGTCCCGGCTGGACCCGTTGCGCCTGCTCGACCCGCCGTGCCGGCCGGCACTTCGGCCAGCGCCGCGGCCAGGCTGCCCGATACCTCGCGGTAGCTCTTGCTGTAGTTGATCGACGGCAGCCACAGGGTCATCAGCAGCAGCCAGTTCACCACCACGCCGCCCGCGGCCAGCACCGTGCCACGCCACAACCCGGTGGGCCGCTCGCGCAGGCGCCACACCACCAGCGCGATCCACGCCAGGGTGCTGACGACGGCGATCGCCAGGGCGAACAGCGACAGTTCAGCCTCATACCCGGGCGTCTGGCGCGCGATATTGCGGGCGATCTTGGGCGGCACCCCGGTCATGATGGCGATCCAGCCCAGCCAGATCACGGCCAAAGCGAACGAAAACACCATGACGGCAAACCAGTCCAGCGCGTTGATCAACCCGCGCCGCAAGGTGGGCAGCGCCAGGGCCGCCAGCATGGCGCTGGGAATGACGAATGCCAGGAATTCGGCGTCGACCGGCGTGCGGGTCGCCAGCAGCATCAGCGCGGCGCCGATCAGCATGGCCAGCGGGATCTGGATGTGCGGCGCGCCGACAAAGCCGCGCCAGCGCCAGATGGTCAGCAGCACCAGGGGCCAGGTCGGCCACAGGAACCACAACACGTTCCGGAACGCCGCACTGGCGCCCGGCCCGGTCAGCACACCCAGCACGCTGGCGTTCCAGCTCCACCAGCCGCGCATCCAGTACGGATTGCGTTCCGCCGCCGGGATCCACCACGCCAGGGATATTGCAAGGGCGATCGGCAGGCTGATCGTCGCCATCCACTTGGCCGACGGCCGCAGGGCGGCGCAGCGCCACCCGGCCAGCACGACGCCGATCAGCAGCGGGGCCAGCGCCGGAAACCCGCGCGACAGGAAGGCGCCGCCCAGCGCGATCCCCAGCGTCACGGCGCCCCACCGCGGGTGGTCCAGCATGCGGGTCAACGAATAGAAGGCCAGCGCCCCGAACGCGAGCGCCGCCGGTTCGGCCGACGTTTCATGGCTGCGCCACAACACGCCCAGGGTGCCGACCAGCAGCAACAAGGACGCGTCGGCCAGCATGCGGCCGTAGTCGCGCGCGCCGGGCTGGCCGCCAAACGGCAGCGCCAACGGCTGTGCCTCGGCGCGGCGGCCGAGCAGGTAGGCGCCATACCAGAGGCTGGACGACGTGATGGCAAACCAGATCAGATTGGGAATGCGGCTGGCGACGATGGCGCCGACCAGCGGCTGCAGCAGCATCATCGACAGTGCCCCCAGCCAGGTGGGCAAGGGGCCTTCCTGCGTGACGGCGATGCCGGCCACTTCAGGGGTGAGCCACTGGCGCCAGTCGCCATTCACGGCGGACCACATCTGCGCGTAGCCGATGACGTCTTCGGATTTCCACGGTTCGCGGGTGATCAAACCGGCCAGGATGTAGATCAGGCACAGGCCCAGCAGTCCCCAGCGCGGCAGCTTGGTCGTCGCCGTGGCCGTGAGCCGGGCGGGATTGGGCTGATGAGGATCGGCGTAGCGCGCTGGGGAAGTGGACATAAAACCTGACCGATAAAGCATGTCGACGTGCGACGCACGCCGATTGTCCGGCCAGCGCGCGCGGTCTTGCTCAGGTGCGCGCTAGCGGGTGGCGGGGATAGCCGCCGGTTTGGGAGCAGAGCTACAGCGTGACATCGGTACCGCGATCGACCGGCAGGGCGGAGCAAAAAGGCAGCCGCGAGGCTGCCTTTTCGTTGAAACGCAGCGCGGGGCTGCCGTTTCGTCGCCGTCCCGCAGTCTTATTCGGCGGCGGGCTTGGTCTCGGCCGCGACTGCAGCCGGCTTGACAGCCGACGTCGTGGCGAAACGTGCGCGGAACTTTTCAACGCGACCCGTTTCAACGATACGCGTTTGCGCGCCGGTGTAGAACGGATGCGATTCAGACGTCACGTCGCACTTGAAGAGCGGGTAGGTCTTGCCTTCGAATTCGATCGACTCGCGCGAGTTCAGGGTCGAACGGGTGATGAACTTGGCACCGGTTTGCAGGTCCTGGAACAGGACTTCGCGGTATTCGGGGTGAACGCCTGCTTTCATGGCATTTTCCTTGAGTTGTTCGGGTCGCCAGCCGGAAGGATATTGCCGCGGGCCGCCTGCAAAAGGACTTGCAGGGATTCCACTTGGACGGGCATTGCGCGGGATCGGTGGCGATCCTTGCTGTGCCCACCCGGCAAACGTTCCAACAACGTGCCCAGTTTCGATAAGTAAGCCTTAGATTATCGCGGGAAAACGCGGCGGCTGCAACTGGAGCGGGGCAGAGCGTTGTAGCACGGGGATGGCGGGCTGTCGACGCGGGTGAAGCCGAAAGGCGGCTGACTGGCGGGGCCTTGCATCACAGTCCTGCACCACTGTCCTGCAGTGCGGTCTGGCATCACGGCCCGGTTCCACCCCCAAAGCGCCCAGCGCGACCGGAACGCGCGGGCGCACGACTCAGCGCGCCATGATTTCCGTGACGTCGCCCTGACGCTGCAGCCGCACGGGCAGCATGCCAGGAAGCGCTGCGGCGAATTCCCTGGACTGCTTGACCCCGAAGGTGCCGTCCACGGTCAGCGCGCCAACTGCCGGCTGGCGCACCACCAGTCCGGTACGCTCGTAGCGCTCGAATTCGGCCACCGCCCGTGCCAGCGGCGTGTTTTTGAAGACGATCCGCCCCTGGCGCCATGCGGTGATCTCGCCAGCAGGCAGGGTGACGGTGGTCCCCAGCCGGCCCTTGTCATCGGCCGTCAACCGTTGCCCGGCGCTCAGTTCGCGCGGCGCATAGTCCTGGCCGGCGTCCTGGGAACTGGATGCCATCATTTCAGGTGACGCCGTGCTGGTGACCGTGACGGTACCGGCTTCGACCGAAATCACTGTCCTGCCGGCCTCCATGCCGGTCTTGGCCTGGCCGACCGAATAGATCGCGCCCGTCCCCTCGACTTGCGCGGCACCCGCCAGCACATAGAAAGGCTGGTCCCGGGGCGGCTTGATGTCGAACGATGCGCGGCCTTCTTCCACCAGCATGACGCGCCGGTTGCTGTACAGGCGCGCATTCACACTGGTGGCGCTGTCCAGCTGCAGGACGGTCTTATCGGCGTCGGTATCCGCGTCAGGCAGCGTGATCGTGACCATCTGGCCACGATCCGCGACGTAGTTTTGGGTATAGCCCGGGGAGCTGCGCCAGGTCTGCCAGCCTATCCAGCCGCCGCCCAGCATGCCGGCCACGACGGCGAACGCCGCCAAGGCTATGGCCAGGCGGGCCAGGGGAGAGTTGGGACGATCGGCATCGTCGTGGGAAGGGTCGGGCACTGTCATGGGGCGATCTGCAATGGGTGAAGCAAGCCCACCATCGTAGCGGAATAGGCCGGCCGGCTACTTCGATGCCCGAACCCGGCCCGGAAGCCGCCGCGCATTGGCCCCAGGGTGCTGACCGCGCCGACCCTTCCGGTCAGTCCAGCTTGATGCCCGACGCCTTGACGATCTCGCCCCACTTGGCCGTTTCGGCATCGCGGAACGTGGCGAATTCCGCCGCCGTGCCGCCCAGGGGTTCGCCGCCCGATGCCGCCAGTTCTTCCCGGAAGGCCGGAGTGGCCAGCACGTCGTTCAGCGTCTTGTTCAGCTTGGCGGACACGTCAGCCGGCAGGCCGGGGGCGCCACCAGGCCGAACCATGCCGTCGACGAGAACCCGGGCACGGTTTCGGCGATCGCCGGAATGTCATTCAGCCCCTTCACCCGCTTGGCTGACGCCACGCCCAGGGCCCGCATGCGGTCGGACTTGACGTAAGGCAGGGTACTGGGCGAGTTGTCGAACATGACCAGGATCGTGCCGCCCATCAGGTCCGTCGCGGCGGGCGCGCTGCCCCGATACGGGATGTGCATCAGATTGACGCCTGCCTTGGTCTTGAGCAGTTCCATCGTCAGGTGGCTGGTGGTGCCGTTGCCCTGCGATCCATACGACACTTTGCCCGGATTGGCCTTGGTATAGGCAATCAGTTCCGCCACGGTCTTGAAGGGCGCTGACGGATTGGCCACCAGCATGATGGGCACGGCGCATACCAGTGCGATCGGCGTAAAGCCAGTCACGGGGTTGTAGCCCGGGTCCTTGTACAGATGCTGGTTGATGCTAAGCGGCCCGGCGGTCGACAGCAGCAGGGTGTAGCCATCGGGCTGTGCCCGGGACACGGCCTGCGCACCGATATTGCCGCCCGCGCCCGGACGATTTTCGACCACGATGGTCTGCTTCAGCTCGGTGCCCATGCGCGCGGCCAGCTGCCGTGCGATCAGGTCAGTGGTGCCGCCCGCGGGGAACGGAACGATCATGGTCACGGGTTTGTCGGGGAACGCGGCATGGGCGGTGTGCAGCATGCTGGCGAGCGCGAGTCCGGCGGCAAGGGCGCCAAGGCGGTGGGTCAAGGTCAAGGAGGTCTCCTGGTAGGGTTTTTTGTCGTTATCGGAACAGCAGGCGGCGGGGCAGCCGGTCGCGGCGTCAGGTCTCGAACCCGTACAGCCGCGACGGGTTGTCGACCAGCATGCGATGCTGCATGGCCGGGTCGGGCGCCCACAGCGGGATCAGGTCGACAATGTCGCCGTCGTTCGGCATGGGGCCGACATGGATAGGGTGCGGCCAGTTGGTGCCCCAGATCATCCGGTCGGGCCGCGCCGCGATGACCGCGTGAATCAGCGGCAGCATGTCGCGGTGGGGATAGGGTTCGCTGGACAGGCGATACAGGCTGGCCAGCTTGACCCAGCAGCGGCCGGTCTCAAGCAGATCCAGCACGGTTTTGAAGGCGGGCGAGTCCACGCCTTCATCGGCCCGGATGCGCGCCAGATGGTCCAGCACGTAATCGCAGGGCAGGGCGCGCAGGCGGTCGGCCACGTCGACCAGTTCGGACGACGCATGAAAGTGCAGCAGCAGGTGCCAGCCCAGTTCCCTGGCTTCGCCGGCCAGGGCTTCCAGTGCATCGAACCCGACGCCGCCCGACACCACGGTCGACATGCGGTAACCGCGTACGCCACGGTCATGCAAAGCCTGGCGTTCCGCCAGCGGCATGCCCGGCGGCGTCACCAGAATCGCGCGGATCCGGCCGTCCAGCCGGTCCAGGGCGTCCAAGGTGGCCGCGTTGTCGGTCCCATGCGCGCCGCCATGGACGATCACGCCGCGATCGATGCCCAGGGTATCCAGCAACGTGACGTACTGTTCCAGCGTGCAGTCTTCGGGGGTATAGCTGCGCTCGGGTGAAAACGGGAAGCGCGCGGCCGGCCCGAACACGTGAGCATGGGTGTCCACGGCAAGCCGCGGCATGACAAAGGTGGGCTTGCGGGTGGCCCGGTCAGGTCCCTGGCAGGGTTTCATCACGTGCCCTCAGTCGGTAAAGCGCATGGTGACGGCGCCCAGATCGCTGTAGCGCGCCTCGATACGGTCGCCGGGCGCCACCGCAATCGCTTCGGTAATCGCGCCGGCCAGGATGAAGGTGCCTGCCTTGAGGGGAATGCCGCGCACGCCCAGCAGGTTGGCCAGCATGGCGACGCTTTCGGCTGAATGGCCCAGCACGGCATCGCCGGTGCCCGAGGCGACCACGTCGCCGTTCTTGACGATGTCCACCTTGACGGCCGCCAGGTCCAGGCCCGCGACGGGCAGTGTCGTTGTGCCGGCCACGAAGCGCGCCGCCGACGTGTTGTCGGCCACGACGCTTTTCAGATCGAAGCGGAAATTCTCGTACCGCGAGTCGATGATTTCGACCGCCGGCAACACGTGGTCCGTCGCGGCCAGCACGTCTTCCCTGCGCACGCCGGGTCCGATCAGGTCCTGCTTGAGCACGAATGCGATTTCGGCTTCGACCTTGGGGTGGATCAGGCGCGCGCACGAAATATCGCCGCCGTCCTGCACCCGGCCATAGTCCGTCAGGAAGCCGTAGACGGGATCTTCCACGCCCATCTGCTTCATCTTGGCGTACGACGTCAGACCCATTTTCAGCCCGGCGACCGTGACGCCGGCCGCTTCCTTGCGGGCCCGCAATGCGTCCTGGATGGCATAGGCGTCGTGCCAGTCCATCTCCGGGTAGTCGTCGGTGATCTTGGCGATCGGGGCGGCATTGAGTTCGGCGGTGTCGAGCCGCAGGGCAAGTTCGTCGACGATGTCGTTTTCAAGGGCCATGGCGATCCTCAGTTGGGGGTGGGCGTGGCGGCGGCCGCGCGTTCACGGTCGATGATCTTGGCGATGAATTCGGCGCCCCGATTGGCGGCGGACACCCCGCGGAACACGTAAGCCAGGTTCACGACGGACTGCAGTTCGGCCCACGTTGCGCCCGCTTTGCGCGCGGCGACGCCATGCATGAAGGCGGCATCGCTCAGTTCGACCACCAGCATGCCGAACAGCATCAACTGCGTCTGCTTGGGATCGAACGCGGAGTTTTCGATGGCATGCGCGCGCACTTTTTCCTGCATGTCCAGGATGGTGGGGTCGAGCGCGCCGGTCAGGTGCAGGCGGGCTTCCACCCGCGGCGGCAGGAAGCCGATCATGTCCCGATAGCCCGCGGCGCGGTCTTCCAGGGTGGCGGTGGTGTCGGCATACGGGCCGACAGCGTCGATGATGGGGGTGGGGTCGAGACGGGCAGCGGCCATGGAAGCTCCGGAAAGCGGCGCGCGGGGCGCGGCGCGGGAAAGGGGGTGGGCGGCGTGCGCGAACAGCCAGACACGGTCCGCGTGACGGTGGTTCTATCGATGGAACCAGTTTAATCGATTATTTTCGATTTCATCGAAAAATAGTGCCGCGCTGCGGGGAAACGCTAGAATGGCGGCTGCCGACGCGGCGATGTGCTGCCGGACAGCCCGAGGGTGCTGGCTGAGTCGTATCGGCCTCGCTGATCGGCCAAGAGTCGTATCGCCCGAGTCGTATCGCCCGAGTCGTATCGCCTGAGTTGTATCGCCTGAGTTGTATCGCCTGAGTCGTCCCGTCTGATTCCATGACCCCTTCTTCCTCTGTACCGCCCGCCGCGGCCCCGGCCGCGTCGTCCGCCACGCTCAGCACCACGCTGGCCGAGGCCCTGCGCGCGTCGATTCTCGAGGGCGTGCTGCTCCCGGACACCAAGCTGCGCCTGGACGACCTGCGTGAGCAATATGCCGTCAGCCTGAGCCCGCTGCGGGAAGCGCTGGCGCGGCTGGGCGCCGAAGGACTGGTGGTGCCGACGGACAAGAAGGGCTATCGGGTCGCGCCCGTGTCCGCGGCCGACCTGGAAGAAGTGACTGCCTTGCGTGTCAATCTGGAAGTGTGGGCGCTGGGCGAGTCGATCCGCAAAGGCGACGACCAGTGGGAAGATGCGCTGGTCGCCACCCACCATCGATTGACGCGGCTGGAAGGCGGCGACCGGACCGGGGACCGCCTGATCGCATGGGAGAAGGCGCATCGCGCCTATCACATCACCCTGTTTTCGGCCTGTGGCATGCCGGTGCTGCTGCGTTTCTGCAATACGCTGCATGACCTGAGCGACCGCTACCGCCGCCTGTTCCTCGCCCGCAAGGCGCCGGATCGCGACGTGCCAGGCGAACATGCGGCGATCTACCAGGCCGCGCTCGCTCGCGACGCCGCCGGCGCGACCGAGATCCTGCGGCAGCATCTGCAGCGTACCGGCACCAATCTGCTCCGGGAATTGACCGGAAGAGAAGGCTGACGGTAGGGCTCGCTGACAGGCGCGCGACCAAACCGCGCTGGCCTTGCGCGTGGTCCGGCAAGGCAGAAAAACGGCGCGTGAAAGCGCCGTTGTCACCTCAAGGGCTGCTGGCCATCGGCCGAATCAGGTCACCGGCGCCGGGTTGAACAGCACCAATGCGTTATGTAATTTCCAGTGTTCGGCCCACGTCTTCTTGCGGCCGCTCGCCACATCCAGCATGAACTGGAACATTTCCCAGCCCACGTCGGCGATGGTCTTCTCACCCGTCGCAATCGTCCCGGCATTGATGTCCATCAGGTCATGCCAGCGCCTGGCCAGATCGGCGCGCGTCGCCACTTTGATCACCGGCACCTGCGCAAGACCGTAAGGCGTGCCGCGGCCCGTCGTGAACACATGCAGATTCATGCCCGCAGCCAGCTGCAGCGTGCCGCAGATGAAGTCGCTGGCGGGCGTGGCGGCGTAGATCAGGCCCTTTTGCGTAAGCTTCTCGCCAGGACCGATCACGCCCGAAATCGGGGATGTACCGCTCTTGACGATGGATCCCATCGCCTTTTCGACAATGTTCGACAAGCCGCCTTTCTTGTTGCCTGGCGTGGTGTTGGCGCTGCGGTCCACGCGGCCCTGGCTCAAGTATGCGTCGTACCACGCCATTTCGCGGATCATGGCGTCAGCCACCTCAGGCGTACTGGCGCGCGACGTCAGTTGATCGATGCCATCGCGTACCTCCGTCACTTCGGAAAACATGACGGTGGCGCCTGCCCGCACCAGCAGGTCGGTGCAGTAGCCCACGGCGGGATTGGCCGTCACGCCCGAAAACGCGTCGCTGCCGCCGCACTGCACGCCGACCACCAGTTCGCTGGCCGGCACCGTGACGCGGCGGCGGGCGTTCAGGCGGGTCAGGTGCACCTCGGCCTGCTTCATGATCGAATCGACCATGGCCATGAAGCCCACGTGGGCGTCGTCCTGCAGGCAGACCACGTCCGGGGGCGATGACGGGTCGGCCGGGCCTTTGTCTGACGACGTTCCGCCTGCCGACGTTTCGCCCGCCGTCTTGCCTGCATCCAGCCGCGAGCGTTCCACCACCGCGATCGACCCGGGCGGCAGCAGGCGTTCGGGCTGCAGCTTTTCACAGCCCAGGCTGACCACCATCACTTCGCCCCCGAAATTCGGATTCAGGCTGATATTGCGCAGCGTCCGGATCGGAATGATGGCGTCGGGCGCATCGATCGCCACGCCGCAGCCGTAGCCATGTTCCAGCGCGACCACGTCGTCCACGTTGGGAAAGCGCGGCAACAGTTCGGCCTTGATGCGCTGGACCGCGAAGTCCGTCACGCCGGCCACGCACTGCACGGTCTGCGTGATCGCCAGAATGTTGCGCGTGCCGACCGACCCGTCCGCGTTGCGATAGCCTTCGAATGTATAGCCTTCCAGCGGGGGCGCCGGTTCCGGCCTGACCGTGGCGATGGGCAGCCCGGTCAATTCGCGGGCGGCGGGCATTGCCAGCAGCCGTTCGTGCACCCACATGCCCGCCTTCAGGTCCTTGAGCGCATAGCCGATCACCACGTTGTAGCGGCGCACCTCGCCGCCTTCCGGAATATCGACCAACGCGACCTTGTGCGCCTGCGGCACCTTGTCGACCAGCGTCAGCCCCGACGGAAAGACCGTGCCCGGCGGCAGTCCGCCATCGTTCACCACGATGGCCACGTTGTCGCGCGGGTCCATGGTGATGCAGAGGGGCGCGGTGCCAAGGGTCGCTTGGGTGGAAAGGTCAGTCATGATGCGATGTCCGAAAGCGTCAGAAAAAAGCGAGAAAACGAGGGTGATTGAGATGGCTTTGTGAGCATGCCGTGGGTCGATCCCGATCCGGTCCGGCTTGATGTCTCGACCCCGGCAATGAGAACTCCGGCTGTTTGACCACCAAGGCGCCTGCCCAATCAGCCCCTCCGCCGGCGCGCCTGGCTCAAGGGCGCATGCCCGTTTCCGCCACTTCGCGGGTCCAGTGCTGCGCCTGTTCGCTCAGGCTCAAGCCCAGACCCGGCCGGGTCGGTACGAGCATACGGCCGCCCTGGATCTCCAGCCGTTCATTGAACAGCGGCTCCAGCCAGTCGAAATGTTCCACCCACGGTTCGGTCGGATACACCGCGCCCAGGTGCACGTGCAATTCCATTGCAAAGTGCGGTCCCAGACTCAGTCCGGCCTGTTCGGCCTGCGCCGCCACTTTCAGGAAAGGGGTGATGCCACCTACCCGAGGCGCGTCGGGCATGAGGTAATCGGCAGCGCGATGGCGGATCAGTTCGCCATGTTCGGCCGCGCTGGTCAGCATTTCGCCCGTCGCGATCGGTGTGTCGAACGCTGCCGCCAGCGCCGCATGGCCTTCAAAGTCATACGCATCCAGCGGCTCTTCGATCCAGATCAGATTGAACTGCTCAAAAATGCGGCACATGCGCTGCGCCGTGGGCCGGTCCCATTGCTGGTTGGCGTCGACCATCAGCGGCACGTGGTCGCCCAGATGCTTGCGCACCGTCTCCACCCGCCTGATGTCGGCCGCCAGATCCGGCTGCCCGACCTTGAGTTTGATGCCGCCAATGCCGCGTTCGATCGAAGCCTGCGCGTTCACCACCAGCTGGTCGATCGGCGTGTGCAGAAAGCCGCCCGACGTGTTGTAGCACTGCACCGAACCGCGCTGCGACCCCAGCAATTTCGACAGGGGCAAGCCGGACCGACGCGCCTTCAGGTCATACAGGGCCACGTCGAACGCACCGATGGCCTGCACCCCCATGCCGCTGCGGCCCACCGACGCGCCCGCCCAGCACAGCTTGGTCCAGAGCCGGGCAATGTCGCTCGGATCTTCGCCGATCAGCGCCGGCGCGATCTCCTTGGCATGCGCGAATTGCCCCGGCCCACCCGCCCGCTTGGCATAACTGAAACCCAGCCCACGATGGCCATCCCGCGTTTCGATTTCGGCAAACAACATTGCGATCTCGGTCATCGGCTTCTGGCGGCCGGTCAGCACTTTGGCGTCGCTGATCGGATTGGCCAGCGGCAGGTAACACGACGACACCCGTACCCAGGCAATGCGGTCATCGTAGGCGGGCGTATCAGTGGGCAGTGGCGATGTCATGCAGGGTCTTCCATCAACGGGCTGGGCGAAAAAGAACAGGGATTCATGAGGGCGGTGCGAGTCTGGCGCGGGTCTGGGTTGCTTGACGTCGTGCCGTTCACTTCCTGGAGCACACGTCTCGGGATCTGCTTGCTCGAGCAACCGGCAGGTCCGCCCGGCAAGCATTCCGGTTTATTCGATCGAGATTTTTCCGGTCTCGATCACCTGCTTCCACCGCGTATATTCCTTGCGCTGGAACTCGGCAAACTGTGCCGGCGTGTTGCCAACCATCTCGAAGCCGATCGACGTGAACTGATCCTTTACCTTTGGATCGTTCAGCGCTTCCACGAACGCCGCATGCGCCTTGTCCCGCACCGCTGGCGACAGACCCTTGGGCGCGACAATGGCTTGCCACGACGTCACGTCCACGTTCTGAATGCCGGCTTCCGACAGGGTCGGCACGTCGGGCAACACGGCCGACCGCGTCGGACTGGCAATGGCCAGTGCCCGCATCTTGCCGCCCTTGATGTAGCCCACCACTGAATTGATATTCTGGAACGACGCATCAACCTGGCCACCCATCAAGGCCAAGTGCGCAGGCGCGCCCCCTTGTACGGAATGTGCGAGCCCGAGGTGCCGGTCTGCTGCCAGAACAATTCGGTGGTCAGGTGATCGCTGGTGCCATTGCCGGCCGACGCAAAGGTCATCTTGCCCGGGTTGGCCTTTTCGAACGCAATGATGTCCGCCACGCTTTTGTGCGGTGACTGGGTCGGCACGACCAGGATGTTCGGCGACTGCACGGCCACCGTGATCAGGTCGAAATCCTTCATGGGGTCGTACTGCATACCCTTGATCAGATGCGGCGTGATCACCAGCGGCCCGAGCGACGTCACCAGAAAGGTATGACCGTCCGGCGCCGCACGCTTCACGATCGCCGCGCCAATCGTGCCGGTCGCGCCCGCCTTATTGTCAACGACAAAGGTCTGCTTGAGCTTGTCTGTCAGGATAGGGCTGATCGCGCGTGCCACTTGGTCTGTCGACCCTCCGGGCGGGAAGGGCACGACCAGTGTCACCGGGGTGGTGGGCCAGGTGCTGGCGGTTGACGCGGCGCTGGACTGCGCGTGTGCCGGCGCCTGGGCCGCCAAAGCGGTCAGGCCCACGGCCAGGGCGCTCATCAGAAATTTCATAACGTGTCTCCGGGATGACGCCGCAGGCGTCGTTCGCTTGGTCTTATATGGGGGGAACGTGAAGCAAAAGCGTGGGTATGACAACGTTGTCATTTGGTGAATGATATCGTTGTCATTTTGTTGGGTCAATGATCCGGGTCTAGGGGTTTTCGTGGGGCTCGCGCGTGTCTGTCTTCCGACTGCCAGTGCCTGCCAGCCCTTGCCCGTGCCCCCCAGTTTTTGCCATGTATCCGCCCCGCCTTGGCATGTTTTGCCGGTTCCCGCCAGCGCGCCTGCCGACGGTCGGAACCGGGTTGCCCAAGACATCTGGTAAGGTTTCCGGCTGCGTCCCAGCCCTGTTGTTTTCCCCCTGATCCTTGAAGACCTTTGTGACCCCGCCCAAAGCCGCCACCTTGCACGACGTCGCCCGAGAAGCCGGGGTATCCCTGATTACTGCGTCGCGCGCGCTGGGCAATCCCGGGGTAGTGTCCAAAAAGACCATCGCCAAAGTGCAGGCCGCTGTCGAAGCCACCGGCTATATTCCGAACCTGCTGGCGGGCGGTCTGAAGTCCAAACGCAGCCTGATGGTGGCCGGCGTCGTGCCCGCCTTGGCCGTTTCGCAATTCCTGCCCACGGTGCAAGCCCTGACCAACGAGCTGAGCGCAGCGGGCTACCAGCTGCTGCTCGGGCAGACCAACTACGACGCCGACGTCGAGGCGTCTGTGCTGAACACCATGATCGGCCGCCAGCCTGACGGCATTGTCATCACGGGCCTGGTCCAGTCAGACGCCGCCCGCGACAGACTGCGCCGTTCCCGCATTCCTGTCGTCGAAACCTGGGATTTGTCCGACCAACCCATCGACAAACTGGTCGGCTTCTCGCACCAGAAGGTGGGCCAGGCGCTGGGCGAGTATTTCCTGAACAAGGGCTGGACCCACATCGGCATCGCCAGCGGCAGCGACCACCGCGCCCGCATGCGCCGCGACGGCTTCATCGAAGCGCTCGGCCGCGATGTCCCCACCGCATTTGTCGAACCCCCAGCAATCTGGAGCGCGGCCGCCGCGCGCTGGCCGACCTGCTCGCCCTCGAACCCCGCCTCGACGCCGTCTGCTGCAGCTCCGATCAGCTTGCCCACGGCGTGATGGTGGAAGCGCAGGCGCGCGGCCTGCGCATCCCGCAAGACCTTGCCATCTGCGGCTTCGGCAACGCCGACTTCAGCGCGCACATGGTCCCTTCCATCACCACCGTCCACGTCGACGGCCCCGACATCGGCCGCCTTGCTGCCCGCCTGATCATCGACCAATGCCGCGGGGCGCCGATCGCTGAGTCGATCATTGATGTGGGCTTCCGGATTGTTGAGCGCGAGTCGACGGCGGGGTAGGGCCGGCCGATATCAAGTCTTCGGCGTAAGGTAAATGATCGGTATTTGCGTAAGAAAATCCTTTATTTTCAATAGATTAAGGCATATGTTAAAGTCAGGTTAATGAGCAGGAGTTGCAAGCATGAACATTGTCAGCCGTATTAGACGTTCAGTCGCCAATCGGAACGCCGATGTCTTCGTGCGCGCTGACTTCGCAGCGTTCGGCAGCGAAGCCCAAGTGGGCCGTGCGCTTGCCGCACTTCAGCGGGATGGAGCACTGGTGCGGCTCGGCGTCGGTGTTTATGCAAAGGCCAAAACTAGCGTGCTGTCAGGCAATCCTATCCCGATCAAACCCCTTGAGGTTCTGGCTCCCGAAGTGCTTAAAAAGCTGGGTGTCGAAGTTCAAGAATCCCGTCAGATGCGGGAATACAACTCCGGAAGCAGCACACAAGTTCCGACTGGTGTGGTGCTTGGCGTCGGTAAACATCGGATCCGGCGCAAGCTTGGGTTCAACGGCAAGCTCGTTGAATATGAACGCGCATGAGAGTCCTTTCCAGAGATCGCGCAGACCTTATCGAAGCGTTGAGCGCAGAAGTCGATCTCGGTGGCATCACAACCGGTCTGCTGGAAAAAGACGAGCACTTGACTGATGCGTTGCGTGAAGTGTTTACGCTGAAGTTCGATTGCGTGGAACTCGTCTTCTGTGGCGGAACGAGCTTGTCCAAGGCCCATGGGCTGATCGAGCGTATGTCGGAAGATGCCGATATCAAGATTGTGCTGACGGAAGCGGGCCGTCATCTGAGTCGCACCAAGCTTCGGCGTTACCTCGGCGACGAGGTGCGGGGGCGTGTGCGGCAGGCAGTGGCGGGGATAGGCCTAATCGAGGAAGTTGATAAGGCCGTGACATTCAACGAGCACCGTTACCTGCATAGCCAGTGGATGTATGCACGAGGCTACCCGGCTGCGGTGGGGCTGCGTCCGAATTTGCAGCTCGAGCTGACGCTGCGCCGACCTGTGCTTCCCGCAGTAAGCGCAACGCTACGTAGTTTGGCTGATCGCTTAACGGGACGCACAGGATCCCCTACATGGTGCCCGTGCTGTCAGTTGCTGAAACTCAGTCAGAAAAGGTGTTGTCATTCCTGCGCCGCTACGCGCAGCACCGGGCAGGTCACATGGTCCAGGGTTGGGACAGCACTCTGGTCCGCCACATCTATGATGTGCATTGCATCTTCACGCACGATGCGAAGTTGGTCGACGCAAGCGCGCTGGTCTTCGCCGCGTTGATTCAGGGCGACGTCTTAGAATTTGGAAGGCAGCATCCGGAATTCGCCAGTGATCCTGTGGCCGTGCTGACTCGCGCTCTCGATCAAGTGGGCAAAGACATGCAGACCCGCGCCGAATATGAACGAAACCTGCTTCCACTGGTGTATGGCAAGGTCAAACCTTCGTTTGGCGAAGCCTTTGCTTCTTTTGACACGGTTGCTCGAACGCTCCTGAAGGCTGCGCGATAGAGCGCTCCTGATAGACAGCATCACCCATGAAAAAACGCCCCGAAGGGCGTTTTTTCATGTCCGGCAATTATTTGCCTTGCTTCATCAGATCGAAGAACTCGGAGTTGTTCTTGGTCGAGCGCATCTTGTCGAGGATGAATTCCATCGACTGCACTTCGTCCATGTCGAAGATGAACTTGCGCAGCACCCAGACCTTGGCCAGCACGTCTGGCTTGATCAGCAATTCTTCGCGGCGGGTGCCCGACTTGTTCAGGTTCATGGCCGGGTAGACGCGCTTCTCGGCCAGGCGGCGTTCCAGGTGCACTTCGGAGTTGCCCGTGCCCTTGAATTCTTCGTAGATCACGTCGTCCATGCGGCTGCCGGTTTCGATCAGCGCGGTGCCGATGATGGTCAGCGAGCCGCCTTCTTCGATGTTGCGCGCCGCGCCGAAGAAGCGCTTGGGGCGCTGAAGGGCGTTGGCGTCGACACCGCCGGTCAGGACCTTGCCCGATGCCGGCACGACCGTGTTGTACGCGCGGGCCAGGCGGGTGATCGAGTCCAGCAGGATCACGACGTCTTTCTTGAGCTCGACCAGGCGCTTGGCCTTTTCAATGACCATTTCGGCGACCTGCACGTGGCGCGTGGCGGGTTCGTCGAACGTCGAGGCGACCACTTCGCCGCGCACCGAGCGCTGCATTTCGGTCACTTCTTCAGGACGCTCGTCGATCATCAGCACGATCATGGTGATGTCGGGGTGGTTGGACGTGATGGCATGCGCAATGTGCTGCATCATCACCGTCTTGCCGGACTTGGGGCTTGCGACGAGCAGGCCGCGCTGGCCTTTGCCGATTGGCGAGAAGATGTCCATGATCCGGCCGGTCAGGTTTTCTTCGCTCTTGATGTCGCGTTCCAGGCGCAGCGGCTTGTTCGGGTGCAGCGGCGTCAGGTTTTCGAACATGATGCGGTGCTTCATGCTCTCGGGGGCCTGGCCGTTCACCTTGTCGACCTTGACCAGGGCAAAGTAGCGTTCGCCATCCTTGGGCGTGCGGACTTCGCCTTCGATCGAGTCGCCGGTGTGCAGATTGAAACGGCGGATCTGCGACGGCGAGATATAGATGTCGTCGGTACTGGCAAGGTAGGAAGTGTCGGGCGACCGCAGGAAGCCGAAGCCGTCGGGCAGCACTTCGAGTACGCCGTCGCCGAAAATCGGCTCACCTTGCTTCGCCCGGCGCTTCATGATGGCGAACATCAGTTCTTGCTTGCGCAGACGGCTCGCGTTCTCGATTTCGAGGGTGGCGGCCAGTTCAAGCAGCTGCGAAACGTGCTGCGCCTTGAGTTCGTTGAGATGCATCTCGGGTAAAGCTCCGGGAGGAGTTCTGGTAATGGTTCGCCCTGGGAGGGCATAGCGCGTCGCCTGCGCCACGGTGACCGGATCGGCGTGTCGCCGTTCCCCGGCAGCCCGTGGGCGGGTGCGGATGTTTTCTGGGACTGGATCGTCTGCCGGGGGTGATCCCCCGGCGGGAGGCTCCGGGCGCAACAGCCGCGGAGCTTCCTGGGGTCGTACTACTTAAGGGCTTAAGGGCCGCGCCCGGGTAGGGCGCTCAAGTCCGTTGCTTCAGATGGCGCTGTCGATGAAGGCCGTCAGTTGGGACTTGGACAGGGCGCCGACCTTGGTCGCGACGACCTGGCCGTCTTTGAACAGCATCAGCGTCGGGATGCCGCGGATGCCGTACTTGGCGGCCGTGGCGTTGTTGTCGTCGACGTTGAGCTTGGCAATGGTGATCTTGCCCTGATAGGTGCCCGCGGCTTCTTCAAGAATCGGGGCAATCATCTTGCAGGGACCACACCACTCGGCCCAGTAGTCTACAAGGACCGGACCCGATGCCTGGATTACGTCGGCATCGAAGCTGGAGTCGCTCACGTGCTTGATCGCGTCGCTCATGGTTTTCCTTCTGGGGGTATGCGTGGTGCGCCGGGGTCGTTGCTGTCACGCGGTAAGAATGGATGGAGAGGGTTTCTTGTGTCGTGAACTCAGGTTGCCGCGGCTTTGACTTCGGCTCTGGCTGCCTGAACTCGGGTTCCAGGTCATTGCGGGTGCGAACGAACGCGGGCCTGACGGGATAACCCCGGGAGCACGCGGTGACTGCAGGTGCAAGACTGGGGAAGGGGCAGGTGGGCGCCGGAATCGGTCGCGGCGAAGACCCCGAGATGCGTCAATGGTAACCGTAAAAAAGCGGATTTTCAAAGTGACTGCGGCAACGCCCGACAAATTGTCGCCTTTGGCAGGCAAGGGTGGGCAAAATGCGCGGGCCGGGCGTTGGGAATCCGCCACGGGGCGGGGCAAAATCGCGGGCCTGCCGACCTGCTACAATTCACCCCGGCGGGCCCCTTCGCATGGCGGAGCGGTGAACCTGGTCAGGTCGGGAACGAAGCAGCCACAGCTGTATCCCGTCAGTGCCGAAGTCAGGCTCGCCACCCCATTCCACGGATCGCTGCGTTGTCGCAGCGGTCCGTTTTCATTTCACACGTCGGAATCGGACCGGTATGCTCGGGCCTGGGTTCCGGGGCTCCCTTGCCAGGGCTCCCTTTCGAGCCTGGACGGCCCAGGCAGCGTGATCGGTGCTGCCTTGCCGGATCCGCATTGCAGGATTCGTCCCCCTCAAGACGGTTGCGTTCCGGCCCTTTGCCCTTATCTTCACGCAATACGCCGGTCTGGGCGATGCCCAGGGTTGCACCGGTCCGCCTGCTCCCCTCACTCCCTTCGCCGCGGCTACAATCCCTGCATGACTTATCTGGTGTTGGCTCGCAAATGGCGGCCGCGTTCGTTTGAAACGCTGGTCGGACAAGAACACGTAGTGCGTGCGCTTTCGCACGCGCTCACCACCCAGCGGCTGCATCATGCCTGGCTGTTCACGGGCACGCGGGGCGTGGGCAAGACGACGCTGTCGCGGATCCTGGCCAAGTCGCTCAATTGCGAAACGGGCATCACCCCGACGCCGTGCGGCGTGTGCCGGGCCTGCACCGAGATCGATGCCGGCCGCTTCGTCGACTATCTGGAGCTCGATGCGGCGTCCAACCGCGGCGTCGACGAGATGACCCAGCTGCTGGAACAGGCGGTGTATTCGCCGACCTCGGGCCGCTTCAAGGTCTACATGATCGACGAAGTCCACATGCTGACCGGGCATGCGTTCAACGCCATGCTCAAGACGCTGGAAGAGCCGCCGCCGCACGTCAAGTTCATTCTGGCGACGACCGATCCGCAAAAGATCCCCGTGACGGTGCTGAGCCGTTGCCTGCAGTTCAACCTGAAGCAGATGCCGCCGGAAGCCATCGTCGGCCATCTGGATCACGTGCTGCAGCAAGAACAGATGCCGTTTGAGACGGGCGCGTTGCGGCTGATCGGCCAGGCGGCGCGCGGGTCGATGCGCGACGCGCTGTCCCTGACGGACCAGGCCATTGCCTATAGCGCCGGCAACCTGTCGGAAGAGGCCGTGCGCGGCATGCTGGGCACGATCGATCAGCGGCACCTGGTGCGCCTGCTCGACGCCGTGGCGTCGGCCGATGGCCCGGGGGTGGTGGCGGTGGCGGACGAACTGTCGCTGCGCAGCCTGTCGTACGCAGGCGCGCTGGCCGATCTGGCCGTGCTGCTGTCCCGCGTGGCGCTGGCCCAGCGCGTGGCGGGCACGGTACCCGACGAGGATCCGCTGGCGGCGGACATCGGACGCCTGGCGACGACGCTGTCGCCGGATCACGTGCAGCTGTTCTATTCGGTGGCGGTGCACAGCCGGGCCGAGCTGCCCTTGGCCCCGGATGAATATGCGGGCTTCGTGATGGCGTGCCTGCGGATGCTGGCGTTTACCGCCGAGCCGGGAGACACGCCGCCGCCGATGGCAACGCCGTCCAAGCCGGCCGCGACCCGCGCAGCGCCGCTGCGCTCGCCGTCGCCGGTGGCGGCAACGAGCGCGCCGGTCACGCCGCGCAGCGGGGCGGCAGGCGCGCCGGCCGCGGGCACTGCCGCGGCGGCGCCAGCTACGGCGTCAGTTGCGGGCACGACGCCGGCGGCGTCAGTGGCGGGGGCCGCGTCCGCTCCGCTAGCTGCGGGGACGATGCCGGCCTCGCCTGCCGTCGCGGAATCGGCAGGCGATGCGTCTTCAGGCGCTGCGTCCGCCGCTGCGGCGCCCGTGCCTGAAACTGCCGCGCCTGCGCCTGCTGCCGCCCCAGCCAAGCTATCGCCCAGCGCGATGGCACTGCAGGCAGCCAACGCTGCGTTGCAGCGTTCAGCGGGTCCAGGCAGCGCGCGCGGCGCGTCGTCGCGCGCTGGCGCCGCGGCCGCCAAGCCAGCTGAACGGGGCGCTGCGCCGGTCGCTACGGCGACACAGGTGAATGCAACGGCCGCCGAGTCGGCTCCGGCTGAAACCGCGACGGCGGTCCGCTCTGCGCCCGCTGCCATGGCGACGGCCGTCGAGCCAGCGCCTGTGGCCAAGCCGCTGGACGTTGATGCTGTCTTAAAGGCACCCGCCGCGGCCGTTAGGCCGGTTCCTGCCGACGCGCCTGAAAGCGCAGCTGAGCCAGCCGTGTCAGCCGACTCCAGGCAAGCCGACTCCAGGCTAGCCGCACCCAGGCAAGCCGAACCTAGGCAAGCCGAACCCAGGCAAGCCCACCCCAAGCAAGCCGACCCGAGGCAAGCCGACCCCAAGCCCGCCCAGCCCACGTTCGCCGACCCCACGCTCCCGCCGGCTCGCCAGATTTCGGACATGGACGCTTTCGAGGCCTATGCCTCGCAAGGTCCCGACGACGATTTCGACGGCTATACGGGCGCGCCGCCGGATGACGGCTACGACGATTACCCGACAACGGGCAACACCGCGGGCAAGACCGCGGGCAAAACCTCGGGCAAAACCTCGGGCAAGACCACGGCAACGCGTCCGGCTGGCGCGCGCGGAACCCCCGCGCGTGGCGCGGCCCCCGCAGCCCCTGCGGCGGCTCCAGCCGTGGACCGCAGTGCTGTCTTCGACTCCCCGCAAGCCACTGGCGATGACGCCGACGCGCCGGCCGGCACGATCACCCTGACCGAGTCGTGGGCCACGCTCGCCGCTCGCCTGCCGCTGCGCGGCCTGGCCGCGCAACTGGCGCAGCAGAGCGAATGGGTGGGCGTGGACGGCGCGACGATCGTGCTGCGCGTCGCCACGCGCACGCTGTCGGAAGGGGCGGGCGTGGAACGCCTGCGGGTCGTGCTCGAGGCGCATTTCGGCACGACCGTCAGGTTGCGGTTCGAGATCGGCAAAACCGGCGACAATACGGCCTATGCCGCCGCGGTGTCCGAGCGACAGGCACGGCAGGAAGCGGCGGAACAGACCATTATGGCGGACCCCTTCGTACGGGATCTGCTCGACCAATTCGGTGGAAAAATCGTCCCGGACTCGATTCGTCCGGTGACCCCCGACACTCAACAAGGAACTCCATCATGATGAAAGGACAACTCGCCGGCCTGATGCGTCAAGCGCAGCAGATGCAGGAGAACATGAAGAAGGCCCAGGAAGCACTGGCCGACATCCAGGTCGAAGGCGCCGCGGGCGGTGGCCTGGTCAAGGTCGTCGTGACCTGCCGCAACGACGTCAAGCGCGTCAACATTGACCCCAGCCTGCTGTCCGAAGACAAGGAAATGCTGGAAGACCTGATCGCCGCCGCGTTCAACGATGCGCTGCGCAAGGCCGAGGCCACCAGCCAGGAAAAGATGGCGTCGGTCACGCAGGGCATGCCGCTGCCGCCGGGCATGAAGCTGCCCTTCTGATTGCCGGACGCCATTGATGGCTACTGACAGAACTTCGGGCCCGGCCCCGCTGGCCATGCTGGTGGACGCACTCAAGCGCCTGCCGGGGGTGGGCGTGAAGTCGGCCCAGCGCATGGCCTACCACCTGCTGCAGCACGACCCGCACGGCGCGCGTCAACTGGGCCAGGCGTTGACCGACGCGGTGCAGCGCCTGCGCCATTGCGCGCGCTGCAATACGTTTACCGAGTCGGAAATCTGCGAGACCTGTCAGAGCCCCCGGCGCGACCCGACGCTACTCTGCATCGTCGAGACACCGGCCGACCAGAACATGATCGAAGCCAGCCACAGTTACCAGGGGCTGTACTTCGTGTTGATGGGCCGCCTGTCGCCGCTGGAAGGCGTTGGACCGAAGGAAATCAGCTTCGACCGGCTGCTGGAACGCGCCGCCGATGGCGTCGTGAAAGAGGTCATCCTGGCGACCAATTTCACGACCGAAGGCGAGACCACGGCGCATTACCTGGCCGAACTGCTGCGGGCGCGGGGCGTGAACGTGACGCGCCTGGCGCGGGGCGTGCCGGCTGGCAGCGAACTGGAATACGTGGACGCCGGCACGATCGCGTGGGCCCTGATGGACCGGCGCGCGTCCTGATCGCGGGCGCCCACCGACGCGCGTGACAGGGTTGCCGTGACCGTCCCGATGCCTGCATGGATCAAGGCGCCTGCGGGGTCGCCCGATGGTGTTACTTACCCGGCCACTGGCCAAGGATGACTTCGATGACGATGGTGCTCTGGCTTGTGTTGATCGCAGCGATGCTGCCCGTGATGTGCGCGGGGCTGGCCAAGTACGGCAGCAAGGAATTCGACAACCACAATCCACGTGAGTGGATGACGCGGCTGGAAGGCTGGCGCGCTCGCGCCAACGCCGCGCAGTCCAATACCTTTGAAGCGCTGCCGTTCTTTTTCATCGCGGTGGCGTTGGCCGTGTACACCAACGCCCCGCTGGAAAAGCTGCACATGCTGATGATCGCCTGGCTGCTGGCGCGGCTGGCGTATGTGTGGTTCTACATCCGCGACAAGTCGACGTTGCGTTCGATCGTGTGGGCGCTGGGCGTCGGGCTGAGCATTGCCATTCTGTTTGCCGGCCGGACCTGACTGGACGCGGGTACGGAACGTCCGGCTGTCGCAAAACAAAAGCGGGATGACGTGTCCAACGTCATCCCGCTTTTTTGGCAGGCAGCGGGCGCACCGCGCTGACACTTCAGGCGCGCCGCCCCTGGCACCTCGGGCGGCAGCCGCCGCCCTAACAACTCAGGCGGTCGCCGCCGCCCCCAGCAACACATCCAGCTTCCGAGCATCGGCCGCGAATGCGCGTATGCCTTCCGACAGCTTTTCGGTCGCCATGGCATCTTCGTTCAACAGCGTGTGGAAAGTGATCTCGTCCGCGGTGATGCGTTCCGGCTTGGCCTGGGCGGCGCGTTCCGGGCTCAGGCGCAGGGGCACGTCGCCCTCGGCCTGTTCCAGCTCGGCCAGCAGTTCGGGGCTGATGGTCAGCAGGTCGGACCCGGCCAGCGCCGTGATCTGCCCCACGTTGCGGAAACTTGCGCCCATGATTTCGGTCGAAATGCCGTGGGTCTTGTAGTACTCGTAGATCCGGCTGACGGACTTGACGCCGGGATCGTCGATGCCCGCATTGGCGGCTTCATCCCAATCCTTGCCGGCGCTTTTCTTGTACCAGTCGTAGATCCGGCCCACGAAGGGCGAGATCAGTTGCGCGCCGGCATCGGCGCATGCCACGGCCTGCACCAGCGAAAACAGCAGCGTCATGTTGCAGCGGATGCCTTCGGCCTGCAGCACGCGCGCGGCCTGGATGCCTTCCCAGGTGGACGCGATCTTGATCAGGACGCGATCGCGCGGGATGCCGGCGGCTTCGTACCAGGAAATGATGGTGCGGCCGCGTTCGACGGTGCCACGGGTATCGAACGACAGGCGCGCGTCCACTTCGGTCGACACGCGGCCCGGGACGATCTTCAGGATCTCGGTGCCGAACGAAACAAGCAGGCGATCCATGACGTGCGTCAGCGATTCATTGCGATAGTCGCGCACGGCGCGGTCGAGCAGGGGGCGATAGGCCTCTTTCTGCACGGCCTTCAGGATCAGCGACGGATTGGTCGTGGCGTCGGTCGGGCGAAAGGCGCGCATGGCTTCGAAGTCGCCGGTGTCGGCCACGACGACGGTGTGTTGACGTAAAGATTCGAGCTGATTCACCGCAGTTACTCCGTTTTAGTGCTTTCTGATGGCCCGTATTTCAAGGATAGGGGCCCGATGGGGTATACTTGTAAGGTTTAACGTTTTTATTTCACGCCTCCCCCTTAGCGCGCACCGATACGCTGCAGATCAACTTGGCCCCTCCTGGTGGAGGACCCCATGGGGGAGGATTCGACTCGGAGATCTTCTCTTGTTGCCGTCTCTCTTTCCCGAGACTACCCCTGCAATTCTGGCGCTTGCCGATGGCACGATCTTTCGTGGCATCTCCATTGGCGCGCCTGGACATACCGTGGGCGAAGTCGTCTTCAATACTGCGATTACCGGCTACCAGGAGATTGTGACCGATCCAAGCTACAGCCGGCAGATCGTGACGCTCACCTATCCCCACATCGGCAATACCGGCGTGACGTCGGAAGACGATGAAGCCAGCAGAATACATGCGGCTGGACTGGTGGTGCGCGACTATTCATTGATGGTTTCGAATTTCCGTTCGGAACGTTCGCTGGGCGAATACCTGAAGGACCAGAACGTGGTCGGCATCGCCGGGATCGACACCCGCAAGCTGACCCGTATCCTGCGCGAGAAGGGCGCCCAGTCAGGCTGCATTCTGGTCGGCGACGACGCCGATGAAGCGCTGCGGCTGGCCCGCGAATTTCCCGGCATGGCGGGCATGGACCTCGCCAAGGTCGTCACGGTCAAGGACAGCTATACCTGGTCGGACAGCGTCTGGAAGCTGGGCGAAGGCCACGGCACGCCCGAACCAGGCAAGTTCCACGTGGTGGCCATGGACTTTGGCGTGAAGCGCAATATCTTGCGCCTGCTGGTGGAAAACGGCTGCCGCGTGACGGTGGTGCCGGCCCAGACGCCGGCCGAAGACGTGCTGGCGCTGAACCCCGATGGCCTGTTCCTGGCGAACGGCCCGGGCGATCCGGAACCCTGCGACTACGCCGTGGCGGTCACCAAGGAATTCCTTGAACGCCAGAAGCCGGTTTTCGGCATCTGCCTGGGCCACCAGATCCTGGGCCTGGCCGTGGGCGCGAACACGCTCAAGATGAAGTTCGGTCATCACGGGGCGAACCATCCGGTGCACGACGTCATTTCGGGCCGCGTGTTCATCACCAGCCAGAACCACGGTTTCGCGGTCGATCCGGACACTCTGCCTGCCAACGTGCGCGTCACGCACAAGTCGCTGTTCGACGGATCGCTGCAGGGCTTCGAGCTGACCGACCGGCCAGCGTTCTGCTTCCAGGGCCATCCGGAAGCCAGCCCCGGGCCGCATGACATCGTCATGCTGTTCGAGCGCTTTGCCCAAATGATGCAACACAGCAAGCAACAAGGTTAAGGCGAGTTATGCCCAAGCGGACAGACATAAAAAGTATTCTCATCATCGGCGCCGGCCCGATCGTCATCGGTCAGGCCTGCGAGT
Organism: Pigmentiphaga litoralis; assembly: GCF_048632615.1. GTDB lineage: Bacteria > Pseudomonadota > Gammaproteobacteria > Burkholderiales > Burkholderiaceae_B > Pigmentiphaga > Pigmentiphaga litoralis_B. The sequence goes on along the minus strand of NZ_CP184479.1, from coordinate 1,098,695 downwards.
TCGACTACTCCGGGGCCCAGGCCTGCAAGGCACTGAAGGCCGAGGGCTACAAGGTCATCCTGGTCAACAGCAACCCGGCCACGATCATGACGGACCCGGAAACGGCCGACGTCACCTACATCGAGCCGATCACGTGGCAAGTCGTCGAAAAGATCATCGAGAAGGAACGTCCCGACGCGGTGCTGCCCACGATGGGCGGCCAGACCGCGCTCAACTGCGCGCTGGACCTCGACAAGCATGGCGTGCTGGCCAAATACAAGGTTGAACTGATCGGCGCCAATGCGCACGCGATCGAAAAGGCCGAAGACCGCCAGAAGTTCAAGGAAGCGATGACCAGCATCGGCCTGGAATCGGCACGCTCGGGCGTGGCGCATTCCATGGAAGAAGCCTGGGCCATGCAGCGCAAGATCGCGGAAGAGGGCAAGACGCTCGGCTTCCCGGTCGTGATCCGCCCCAGCTTCACGCTGGGCGGCACCGGCGGCGGCATCGCCTACAACGCCGAAGAGTTCGAGCGCATCTGCCGTGGCGGCCTGGAAGCGTCGCCAACCAGCGAACTGCTGATCGAAGAGTCGCTGGTGGGCTGGAAGGAATTCGAGATGGAAGTCGTGCGCGACAGCGCCGACAACTGCATCATCGTCTGCTCGATCGAAAACCTGGATCCCATGGGCATCCACACGGGTGACTCGATCACGGTGGCGCCAGCGCAGACCCTGACCGACAAAGAATACCAACTGATGCGCAACGCCTCGATCGCGGTGCTGCGCGAGATCGGCGTCGATACCGGCGGGTCCAACGTGCAGTTCGCGGTCAACCCGGCCAATGGCCGCATGATCGTGATCGAAATGAACCCGCGTGTGTCGCGGTCGTCGGCACTGGCGTCCAAGGCCACCGGCTTCCCGATCGCCAAGATCGCCGCCAAGCTGGCCGTGGGCTACACGCTGGACGAACTGCGCAACGAGATCACCGGCGGCGCGACCCCGGCCTCGTTCGAACCGACCATCGACTACGTCGTCACCAAGGTGCCGCGTTTTGCGTTCGAAAAATTCCCGCAAAGCGATTCGCACCTGACCACGCAGATGAAGTCGGTGGGCGAAGTGATGGCCATCGGCCGGACCTTCCAGGAATCGTTCCAGAAAGCCATGCGCGGGCTGGAAGTGGGCGTGGACGGCCTGAACCAGAAAACGACCGACCGCGAGCGCATCGAAGTCGAACTGGGCGAGCCCGGTCCGGAACGCATCTGGTTCGTGGGCGACGCCTTTGCCCAGGGTTTCTCGTTGGAAGAAGTGCAGACGCTGACGCACATCGACAACTGGTTCCTGTCGCAGATCAAGGAAATCGTCGACATCGAACTGGCGCTTGAAAAGAAGACGCTGGCCGACCTTGACCGCAACACCATCTGGCAACTGAAGCGCAAGGGTTTTTCGGACCGCCGCCTGGCCTATCTGCTGGACACGACCGAAACCGAGGTCCGCAAGCTGCGTCACCAGTACGATGTCCGCCCGGTGTACAAGCGCGTGGACACCTGCGCCGCTGAATTCGCGACCAACACGGCCTATATGTACTCGACCTATGAGGAAGAGTGCGAAGCCGACCCGACCGACAAGAAGAAGATCGTCGTGCTGGGCGGCGGTCCGAACCGGATCGGCCAGGGTATCGAATTCGACTATTGCTGCGTCCATGCGGCCATGGCCCTGCGCGATGCGGGCTATGAAACCATCATGGTCAACTGCAATCCCGAAACCGTGTCGACCGACTACGACACGTCCGACCGTCTGTATTTCGAGCCGCTTACGCTGGAAGACGTGCTGGAAATCGTCGACAAGGAAAAGCCGGTCGGCATGATCGTCCAGTATGGCGGCCAGACCCCGCTCAAGCTGGCCAAGGCGCTCGAAGCCAATGGCGTGCCCATCATTGGCACCAGCCCGGAATCGATCGACATCGCCGAAGACCGCGAGCGCTTCCAGAAGCTGTTGAACAAGCTGGCGCTGCTGCAGCCGCCGAACCGTACCGCCCGCACCGAATCCGAAGCCCTGGCGCATGCCCAGGACATCGGCTATCCGCTGGTGGTGCGCCCAAGCTACGTGCTGGGCGGCCGCGCCATGGAAATCGTGCACGAACAGAAGGACCTGGAGCGCTACATGCGCGAAGCGGTCAAGGTCAGCAACGATTCGCCGGTGCTGCTCGACCGCTTCCTGAACGACGCCATCGAAGTGGACGTGGACTGCCTGTCGGACGGCAAGCGCGTCTTTATTGGCGGCGTGATGCAGCACATCGAACAGGCGGGTGTCCATTCGGGTGACTCGGCCTGCTCCCTGCCGCCGTATTCGCTGTCCAACGACCTGATCGAAGAGATCAAGCGCCAGACCGCCGTGATGGCCCGCGCGCTGAACGTGGTCGGCCTGATGAACGTGCAGTTTGCGGTCCAGGGCGGCACCGTCTATGTGCTGGAAGTGAACCCGCGGGCGTCGCGTACGGTGCCGTTCGTCTCGAAGGCAACGTCCCTGCAGCTGGCAAAGATCGGCGCGCTGACCATGGCCGGCCAGAGCCTGGACGAGCAGGGCATCGGCGCCGAAGTGGTGCCGCCGTATTTCTCGGTCAAGGAAGCGGTGTTCCCGTTCGTGAAATTCCCGGGCGTCGACACCATTCTCGGCCCCGAAATGAAGTCCACCGGCGAAGTCATGGGCGTGGGCACGACGTTCGGCGAAGCCTTCGTCAAGTCTCAATTGGCGGCCAGCGTCCGCCTGCCTGAAAGCGGCACGGCGTTCATCAGCGTCAAGAATGAAGACAAGGTCAAGGCCGTGCACGTGGCGCAGGGTCTCCACAAGCTGGGGTTCTCCTTGGTGGCGACGCGCGGCACGGCGGCGGCGATCGAGGCGGCCGGTGTGCCCGTGCGCATCGTCAACAAAGTGACCGAAGGCCGTCCCAACATCGTCGACATGGTCAAGAACGGCGACATCTCGCTGGTGATCAACACCGTTGAAGAACGCCGCAACGCGATTGCCGACTCGCGGGCCATCCGCGTGGCTGCGCTGGCGTCGCGCGTGACGTACTACACCACTATTGCGGGGGCTTGGGCCGCCGTGGAAGGGATGCAGTACATGCGCGAAGGCGGCGGCCTGCAGGTGTATTCACTACAGGAACTGCACGTCGGACTGGATATCCAGTAAGTCTCACGCTTCCGTCGCGACAAAGGCCCCGCAAGGGGCCTTTGTCATTGTTGGCGTCCAGACCTCCGCAATACAAAGCCAAGCACCTTCGGGTGCTTTTTTCTTTTTCCGCGTCCTGCTTACATTTCTGGCTTTAATACATATTTGGTTACATAAGTGACAAATGGGACTGCTGAATCACGAATACGTAAGGGGACGCTACCCAGGAAATCTAAGGAAGAATGGCTACCGGATTAATCCCAGCAAGTTCAATAAATATTTTAAGCAATTGATTTAATTGGGAAAAGCGCCGATTTAACGATGCGTTGCATCTACTTGCCATCCGTCATCCACTGGCTGGGACGGGTCTAAAAGACTCCAACGACTTCCGATATAAATGTTAGTTCGCTTCAAAACGTGGAAGCGGCATGTAGTCACATTTCGAAAGCAACCTAATCAAAAGGTTGAGTCTTGATTATTGAGCAACATCCCGCAAAAACCGCGCTGCGAAAAGCGTTGCTCGACAGGGGCGCACCCAGTCAGAATGGCTCCGCTCATAAGTACTACATCCAAGTATCTAGATATAAAGAAGTAGTGCTTCGATGCAGTCCGCACCTTCTTCGTCATATCTGTTACGCAACGTATCGATGGTTCGCAAGATGCGGACGACTGCAACCGCAATACCGAATGAGCTTCCTGGATCACGCCGATGCGCGATCCCCAAGATGACCTTGGCCGGTGTGGCGCGGGTCATTTCTTACCCTGGAGATTTACGTGTTCGAAAAAGTCGTACCCGTCAATAAAGAGCGTCATGCCACCAAGCGGATCAAAGAGATCACGGGCTTTTCGTTCGCCTCGAGCTTCCACATCGCCTACGTGACGATGCACGAGTTCGCCCGCGCCGCGGCGATCTACCCGATCGTTTTCCTCGAAGACAAAGAGAAGGACGAATTCCGCCCGGTCGCTCTGCTGGGTCTCGACGCCGGCAGCAACCTGTTCGTCGGTGAAGACGGCAAGTGGGATGCGTCCTACGTGCCCGCGATCATCCGCCGCTACCCGTTCGCCCTGGCCGGTACCTCGACCGAAGGCCAGTTCACGATCTGCATCGACGAAGCCAGCGAACTCGTGAGCGAAACCGAAGGCAGCCCGCTGTTCGAAAACGGCGAGCCGACCCAGGTCATCGAAAACGTCAAGCGCTACCTGTCCGAACTGCAGCAAATGGACGTGCTGACGCGCGACTTCGCCAAGTTCCTGGCCGAGAACAACATGTTGACCCCGCTCAACATGCGTGTGCGTGAAAGCGACCGTGTCAAGAACATCGCCGGCTGCTACGTGATCAACGAAGAACGCCTGAACAACCTGTCGGACGAACGCTTCCTGGACATCCGCGCCAAGCGTTTCCTGCCCGCCATCTATGCCCAGCTGATCTCGCTGGCGCAAATCGAGCGCCTGGTTGCGCTCAACGACAAGCGCGCCGCCAAGTAATTCCGGGGCGTTTCGTCAAAAGCATGTGACTGGGTGGGTCGAGGAGTTTGGCGCGTGGCAGTTTTGTGGAGGAACGGGGTGATGCTGATGGCAGCACTCGGAGTCATGGCACTGCCAGCCGCGTCGCGGGCCGCGCCCACCCAGGCGAACGACATGTTCGCCACCGCGCCGATGCCCGGCGCGGTACGTCCCATGCAGGCGGGGGAGAGCGTGCTCGACCCCCGCCGTTTTCTGCAGCTGGTCGTCGCTCGCAACGCCGAGATCGCCTACGCCCAGTTGCAGGCCGACATCGCAGCTCGCGGGCTCGATGCCGAATCGACTGTCTACCAGATCACCTCTTACGGAGGCATCCGCCACGAGCAACGTGAGCGGCAGCGTACCGTCGAGGAACAATTGTCAACGCTGCTCGCCCGGGTCAATGTCCTGGACGAGAACGTCAATACGCTGGAAAGCGGCGTCAAGTGGCGCACGCCCAGCGGCGCGGACATGAGCCTGTCCGTGCGGCACGTGGATCGCCGGAACAACCTGATCGCCACCACCAATGGCCGCACGCTGGAAAGCAACGCGTCCATGGTGCTGACCCTGCGCCAGCCCCTGCTCAAGGGCGCCGGCCGCGATGCGGTGGAAACCGATCTGCGCATTGCCGAACTGGAATTCGATATCGGGCGCTGGCAGTACCGGCAGCAGCTCATGAAGATGGGCGGCGATGCGCTGGGCGCTTACTGGCAGCTGCAGCGGGCCTATCTGGCGCACCCCATCCGCCTCAAGCTGCTCGACAACGCGCGCGATGCGCTGCGTGACGTGCGCGAGCGCGAAGCGTCGGGCCGGGTGCCGCCCACCGCGGAATCCGAGACGATGGTCGTCGTGTCGGCTCGCGAAAGCGACGTGTTCAAAAGCCTGCAGACCATAGCCGAAGCCGAAGCGCGCGTTCGCGTGCTGCTCGATCTGCCGCCGACCGATGGCAAATGGGCGCTCTTCGATGACTGGTCGGTCGTGCGCGGGATCGACACCCGGACATCGCCCGATGCGCGGCTGGCGAGCGCACTGGATGCCTGGCCCGCCTACCGCGTGGCCCGCCTGCGCGTGGAACAGGGCGAATACCGCATGCGCTTCGCCAAGAATCAGACCCTTCCACAGCTCGATGTGCAGGCCAGCTACGGCACCAACGGCCTGGCCTACGGGCAGCGTGATGCCATCAGCATCGCTTCCCGCGACCGGTATCCGGATTGGTATGTGGGCATCGGTTTCGAAGTGCCGATCGGTTCGGTCACGCGCGCCAGCGCGCAGTACGAAGGCCAGGCGCTCAAGCTGCGGCAGGCCGAACTGGAATCGCAGAACGTCCGCAACTCGCTTATGAACGATCTGTTCAGCCGCGCCGAAGCCTACCGCCTCACGCTGCAGGACGTGGATCAATTGAATGCCGACCTGGGCTCGCGCACTGAACTGCTGACCGCCGACCGCAACGCCTTCCGCGACAACCTGGCGCCCCGCGCGCGCCTCTTGCGCCGCGAAGCGGATGTGCTGGAAAGCCGGCTGCGCCTGCTGGAGGGCGAGGCGCGCCTGCATACCGCGCGCACGCTGCTGTCGATCTCGGAGGGCTCCCTGCTCACCGACTATGGAATCGAGGTTTTCCCCTGATATGACGTGGTCTTTCAATCGCCTGCGCGCCGGCGTGGCGGCGGCCGTGGCCGTTGCGGCCGCCGCGTGGGCCCCCGCTGTGCTGGCCCAGGACTATACGGGGCTGGTGCATGCGCGCCATGACCTGCTGCTGAGCGTCAGCGTGCCGGGCGTCGTGTCGCGCGTGCCGGCCGTGGTCGGCCAGCAGGTCGACGCGCGGGCGCCGCTGTTGATCCTGGACGATCGCATCCAGGCGACGGAGGTCACGCGCCGCAAGATTTTGCTCGACGACATGTCGGAACTGCGTTCGATCGAAGAGCGGCTGCGTATCCTTGCGCCGCTGTTCGAGGACACCCGCAAGCTGCTTGGCGCGCGGGGCGCGGTGAGCCGCGACGAAGTGGCCCGGCTGGAACTGGAACTGCTGACGGCCAAGGCGCGCCAGGCGCAATTGCTGGCCCAGAAGCAGCGCGAGCGCGTCGAATTGACGGCGGCCGAGCAGGAACGTGACACGCGCCGGCTGGTCGCGCCGGTGGCGGGTGTCATCACGCGTGTCGACACCGACATCGGGGAATGGGCCCGGCCCGGCGACGCGCTGATCCAGATCGTCGATGCCTCGGTCTGCTATCTGCGCCTGAATGTGCCGGTCGCCGCGGTGCAGGGGCTCAAGGTGGGCGCCGAACTGCCGGTGCGCTTCGAGGCCTCGGCCAACGTGGCGCCAACCAAAGGCAACGTCAGCTACCTTGCGCCGGTCATCGATGCCGCGAGCGGGCTGGTCGAGGTCCGGGTGAGCTTCCCGAATCCGAAGAATCAGGTGCCGCCCGGGATCAAGGGCATCGTGCAACTGTCGGCTGCCAAGACCGCCAGATGAACGCCCCCGGTACGCCGCCGCAGTTCGCGCCCGACGCCGTGTCGGTGATCAAGGCCCTGCAGGCCTTGCGGCGCGGCTCGCCGTCGCAGGCGGGCTACTGGGAGCAGGTGGCTGGCAGCCTGCGTTTCCTGTGCCGGGCGACGGCGGTCTGGGTCGTGCGCCAGGCAGGGACCGATGGCGCGGCGGGCCGGCTCGTGGGCGATTGGCTGCTGCTGGGCGAATCCGCCGACAGCGCGGCGATCGTCTTCGACACGCTCTGGCTGCAGGAACTGGCAACGCTGGTGCCGCGGGCCGAGGGCAAGGGCTATGCGGCAAGCCCCGGCGTCACGGCCGCGGGGCTGTCGGTGTTCCGGGTCGTGGTGCGGATGGAGCACACGGCGCGGTCCTTCGCGCTGCTGGAAATTCCGCAGCGCGAGCGCGCCAATCTGAACGAACTGGTGCTGCGCGCGCAACTGGTGGCGGACCTGCCGGGCGACCTGTCGCCGGTTCCGCCGCTGCCAGGACAGGGCAACGCCGTGCCGGCCGCCGGGCCGATGCCCGCGGCTGCGGTGCCCGTGCCGGCGGCCCCGGCCGGCGGTCCATCGGCAAGTGTTCCGGCCACTACCGGTCCTGCGGCGAATGTTCCCGCCGTGTCCCAAGGCGGTGGCGTCGTTCCGCCAACCGTGCCGGCGCTGGCCGGCAGTGCGGCGGATGCCGCGCCCGCGATGCCCGTCGTAGCGCCGCAGGTGCCGCTGTCGGAATTGCTCGATCTTGCCACGCAGGCCATGCGCCAGCCGCACCTGGGTTCGGCGCTGTTGACGCTGGTCAACGGGCTGGCCGCGGCGACCGGCGCCGCACAGGTGGCCTTCGGATGGGCGCACCGTGGCCACGTCAAGATGTCGACCATCAGCCACCTGGACCGCTTCGAATCGCACGCGGAACTGGTGGAATACAGCGAAGCCGCACTCGACGAAAGCCTGGAATACGAAGATACGGTGCGCAGCCCCGTTCCGCCGGGCGAACCGGTGTACCCCGCGCAGGAACGGTTGCGCGACGAGCAGGGCTTTCGGCACGTGTGCGCGATGGCGTTGCGCCGTGGCCTGGAGCCCGCGCCCGCCGCCGTGCTCATTGCCCATGCGGACAATCGCAACGTGGACGACGGCACCCTGGCCAATATCCGCATGATGTTCGACCTGACGCTGCCATGGCTGCTCGACCTGCGCGAGCGCGAAAAGTGGTGGGGCAAACGTCTGCGCGACTGGACCGCGGTTCGCCTGGCCGCGCTGTTCGGCCCGCAACATGTCTGGCTCAAGCTGATCGGGGTGGCCTTCGGCCTGTTCGCGCTGTACGCCACCTTTGCGACCTGGGAGTACCGCGTCAACGGCGGCGGCCAGTTGACGACCGACAGCACCCGTCTCGTCAGCGCAAGTTTCGAGGGCCGCGTCGATCGCGCCGACGTGACATCCGGCGATCTGGTCAAGGCGGGCGACATCCTGAGCGTGCTGGATACGCGCGAGTTGCGGCAGCAGGAATCCGATGCCCGTGCCGAGACCCGGCGCTATGCCGCCGAAGCGGACAAGGCGCGCGCCGGCGCCGCCTGGGCCGAAGTCGAAATCGCGACCGCCCGCCAGCAGCAATCCGAAGCGCGCCTGGCGCGCGTCATGGACATGATCGAGCAGTCGATCAGCCGCGCGCCGTTCGACGGGGTGGTGGTGGAGGGCGAACGCAAGGATCTGCTGGGTGCGCCGGTGCGCAAGGGCGACAAGATGTTCAAGCTTGCGCGGATCGAGGGCCTGTATGTGGTGGTCACGGTGCCCGAGCGCGACATGCCGCTGGTCGCGCCCGACGCCACGGGCGAGCTGGTGCTCGTGAGCCGTCCGGACGTCAAGATACCGCTCAAGGTGACCGCGGTGATTCCGGTGGCGCAGACCAAGGGCCAGGATGGCAACCAATTCATGATCCGGGCGGAATTGCAGCAGGCGCCCGAAGCCTGGTGGCGGCCCGGCATGAGCGGCGCGGTGCGCATCGATGCAGGCGAACGGAACGTGGCGTGGATCCTGACCCACCGCCTGATCGACAAACTGCGCCTGTGGTTGTGGTGGTAGGAGCACGCGATGCCAGGCGCAACCTTCAGTGATGCGTGGTACCGGATCGCCGACGCGCGCGTGGCGCTGCTGCCGGCGGTCAAGGTGCAGTCCCACCGCTATCGCGGACGCCTCTGGTTCGTGCTTGAAGATCCGTATTCCCAGAAGTTCTTCCGCATTACCCCCGAAGCCTACGATTTCGTCCGCGCGCTCGACAGCGAACGCACGGTCGACGAGGTGTGGACGGCCTACACGCAGACCCACGGCGCGGCCGCGCCGGGCCAGGACGAGGTCGTGCGGCTGCTGTCGCAGCTGCACATGTCCAACATGCTGTTCTTCAGCGGCCGGGCGCACAGCGACGCAATTTTCGAGCGCACGCGCACGCAAAAGCAGCGTGAACTGTACGGCAAGCTGCTGTCCTTCCTGTATGTGCGGGTGCGCCTGTTCGACCCGAATCGCCTGCTGGACCGCATTCGTCCGCTGATCATGTGGTGCACGGGCCGCACGGCGCTCGCGGTCTGGCTGGCCGTGGTGATCACGGGCGCGGTCAACGTGATCGAACACGCCGACGAACTCCATCAGCATACGCAAGGCCTGCTGTCGCTTGCGAACCTGCCGTGGCTGTATGCCGGCATGACGCTGCTCAAGGTCTTCCACGAAACGGCGCACGCGTTTGTCTGCAAGCGGTATGGCGGGCAGGTCCACACCTTCGGGGTGATGTTCCTGATCTTCACGCCGTTGCCCTATGTGGACGCAACCTCGGCCTGGGGGTTCGGCAACAAGTGGCGGCGCGCCTATGTCGGGCTGGCCGGGGTCGTCACGGAACTGTTCTTTGCGGCGATCGGTGCCTTTGTCTGGGCCCACACGTCGGAAGGGGTGATCAACAGCCTGGCCTTCAACGTGATGTTCATCGGGTCGGTGTCCGCGCTGCTGTTCAACGGCAACCCGCTGTTGCGCTTCGATGCCTATTACGTCCTTGCCGACCTGATCGAGATTCCGAACCTGTACCAGAAGGGACAGGCGCAGGTCGTGCACCAGTGCGACAAGTATCTGCTCGGCAACAAGGCGGGCGTGTCGCCGGCGACCGATCACACCGAGCGCGTCTGGTTCACGTCCTACGGTTGGGCCAGCCTGGTCTACCGGCTGCTGTTGAGCGTGACGATCCTGATGACCGTGCTGGACCAATGGTTCGCGATCGGCATTGCCTTGATGGCCACGACCCTGATCACCCTGATCGTGATGCCCGGCCGCAAGCTGATCGCCTACCTGATGAGCCCTGCGCTGGCGCAGCGCCGCGGCCGCGCGGTCGGCGCGCTCGCGGCCATGGTGTTCGCCGTGTACGCCTTCGTGGTCTGGGTTCCGCTGCCGCACGCGGTGCGCTTGCCGGGGGTGCTCGAGGCACGCCAGCGCGCAGTGATGTATGTGGATACGGCGGGGGCGCTCACGCAATTGCCGGTGCGCCATGGCCAGACCTTGCGCAAGGGCGACGTGATTGCCGTGCTGCGCAACGACGACCTCGAGCTGAACCTGCAACTGACGCGGCTTCAGATCGCGGAATACGACACCTTGCTGCGCCAGGCGCTGCAGCGTACGCCGGCCGACGTGGCGCCGCTTGAGCGCCGCGCCCAGGCGCTGGCCGAGCGGCTCGCGGAGTTCGAGGCCATGAAATCGCGGCTGGTGGTGCGCGCGCCGCAAGATGGCGAATGGGTGGCGCCCACCCTGCACGAACGCATGAATGGCTGGATCGAGCGCGGCCAGCCGCTGGGCGAAGTTGTGGATCTGTCGAGCTTCCGGTTTTCGGCGGTGCTGGCCCAGGCCGAAGCGGCAGAGCTGTTTCCAGCGGCGGACGGAAGCGGACAGCTGCGTCTCGTGGGGCAGGCCGGCGCAGGCATTCCCATCGCCCGGTTCGACCTGATTCCCTATCAACGCGAGCGCCTGGCGTCCCCGGCGCTGGGGTTCCTGGGCGGCGGCGACGTGGCCGTGCGGCCCGACGACAACAGCGGCACGCTCGCGACCGAATCCTTCTTCGAAGTCCGCGCCGGGGTTCCGACGCCCGCGCTTGCGACGGTCACCGCCTATCAGGGCATGTCGGGCGTGCTGCGCCTGACGCTGGACGACCAGCCCCTGTACGCCCGTGCGCGCAAGTCCTTCCTGCAACTGCTGCAACGCAGGTACGCCCTATGATCTTTCCCAATCCCGATGCCGGCACGCGCACGCAGGGGCCGGTCGAAGTCAAAAGCCCCTGGGGCAACCGCAACAAGCTGCGCGGATGGTGGCGCGTGCTGGCGGTGCCGCGCCGCCGCCGGCTGCAGCGTGAACTTGCCTTTGTCCTTGGGTCGGGCGACCGGCTCGCCGCGCTGACCGATGGCCAGCTGGACGCGCTGCTGATCGAGACACGCCGGGCGCTGCGGTCGGCAGTCGCGCGCAGCGGCATGCAGGGCGCCGTCGGCTTCCGTCCGCAAGCCCTGGCGTTGCTGGCCGAGACCGCCTTTCGTCAACTTGGCCTGCGCGCCGAGCCGAATCAATTGGTGGCTGCGCTGGCCATGGCCGACGGGCAGGTCGTCGAGCTGGCCGCGTGCGGTGGCAAGACCTTGGCGATCGCGCTGGCGGCGGTGCTGGGCGCCTGGGCGGGCCGCGTCTGCCACGTGCTGGCGGCCAGCGAGCTGCTGGCTGCACGCCATGCGGCCGACATGACGCCGCTGTTCGCGCGTTGCGGCGTCGAAGTCACGGCGCTGACGTCGGCCACGCCGCCCGAGGCGGCAGGGGCGGCCTACCGCGCGGACGTGCTGTACACCACGTCGCGCCGCATGCTGCTCGACAGCATCCGCGAGCGGCGGCTGCCTGGCGCGCCCGGTCCGGCCCGCCGCGGCGGCACGGTTCCGATGGATCACGACGGTCTGCAGTTGGCGCTGGTCGACGACGCCGACCGCGTCCTGATCGACGAAGCCAGCACCCCCTTCATGCTGTCCGAGCCGGGCGACAACCCCGTCCTGTTGACCGCCATCTCGCTGGCGCGCAGGCTGTGCGACCGGTTCGATCCGGCAACGCACTACCGGTTCGAAGGCCGGCGCATCCGCTTCACCCGCGCCGGCCTGGCGATGCTCGATGTCATTGCCAACGAATTGCCCGCATTGTGGCAGGCGCCGCGGCGGCGCGACGAACTGATGATGCAGGCCATTCTGGTGCGGGATCGCCTGGTGCGGGATCAGCATTACGTCGTCCAGAAGGATCCGCAGGGGCAGGGCGCGCGCGTGGCCTTCGGCGACGTGGCGGTGGCCGACCTGCTGCCCGAGCGCACCATGCACGTGGGCCTCACGCAAGCCATCGAGGCCCGCGAGGGCCTGCCGCTTACCCACCCGCCCCGCACGGCCGACCGGCTCAGTTACCAGGCCTTTTTCGCCCGCTACCACCGGATCGCCGGTTGCGCGTCCAGCCTGGGCGGCCTGGAAGACGAACTGTGGCGCATCTATGGCCTGGTTTCGCAACGCCTGCGCGACGCGGGCACGGCGCAGGCCGTGGTGCAGCACCGGGTCGTGACCGACGCGGCCGCCCGGGTCGACATTGCGGTCGACGCCGTCGTCGCCTGGGTGTCGTCCGACCATGCCGTGCTGATCGGATTGCAGAAAGTCGATTCGTTCCGGCCTATGGTCGAAGCCCTGCGCCGGCGCGGCATCGAGCCGCGTGTCCTGGGGGCCGCGCCGCCGGTCAGCGCCGACTTCGTGATCTCGCCGTGCGAAGTGCTGATCGTGCCCGAGCCCCTGCTTGCGGGCGCCGATGTGCGTCTGAACCGGCCCCGCACGCCGCTCGCGCTGATGCTGCCGGAGCAGCTCGAATCTGCGCGTGCCGAGCGAGCCTTCTGGGCGCGAGGCGCCCGGCTGGGCACCACGCGCGTGGGGCTGCGCCTGATCGATCTGGCGCATCGCGATGTGCCCGGATGGTTGCAGCGCGCGCACCGCATCATGGGCCGCCAGGCCCGCGTCGCGCCGCTGGCCGCCTCATCGCTGGGCATGCGGCTGCTGCTGCGCCGCGCCGTCTTCCAATCCCGACGCCGCGCCGCCAAGGGCGCGCGTTTCCAGCGCCACCAACTGTTTCTTCACGAACAACAACTGCGTTTGCAGCTGGCGTTTGCCACGGCCCGTCCGTCCGGCAACCCCGCGCCCACGCCGTCTCCTACAGGTGAATCCCATGCGACTTTCAAGCCCTGATCTGTCGACGCTGCCGCGTTGTTTCGGCCGTCCGGCCCTGGCCCTGCCCGCCAGCGTGCTGGCGGCGGCCGTGCTGGCCGCGTGCGGTGGCGGCGGTGGCGATTCGACCCCGCCGCCACCGGTCGTGACGGTGTCGTCGGCCCCGACGCTCGAGGCCGATGGCCGCATCGTGTTCGCCGTTGCGTTGAACGAGCCGTCGCCCAAGGGCGTGACGCTGTCGTACTCGACGTCGGACCTGAGCCCCACGCTCGCGGCCAAGGCCATCCCGGGCTATGCGCGGGGCGGCGCCGCGTGCGGGACCGGCATCGACTACGTCAGCGCCACCAACGTGGCGTTGCCCATCGCCGCGGGCGCCTCCACCGGGTCGATCACGGTCGTGACCTGCAATGACGCCACCTTCCAGGCCAACAAGAAGTTCACCCTGACCGTCAATGGCGGGGCCAGTCCCGTCGTCGCGGCGGCCACTATCGTCAACGACGAGGTCGGTGGCCTGAACGACACCGGCATCGCCACCTGCGTGGACGCCAACGGCGCCGCCGCGGCGTGCCCGGCCGCAGGCCTGCCCGGACAGGACGCCCAGACCGGACGGGATGCCCTTGCCGTCACGCAATCGCCTGCCGATGGGCTGGCCGGCTTCTCGTATGCCAAGGTCGGCGCGGCGGGCGAGTCCCTGGCCGCCAGCGCGACCGCCTGGTCGTGCGTGCGCGATGCGGTCACCGGGCTGCTCTGGCAGGTCGAACCGTCCGTTGCCGTGCCGTCGGCGCTGCCATACGCCAGCGTGCAGGCCCGGGTCGATGCCGCCAATGCGGCGCGCCTGTGCGGCGTCGCCACGTGGCGCGTGCCCGAGGTCGCCGAACTGTCGTCGCTGGTGAACAGCGGCAAGACGACCGGTGTCGCCATGGATTCCGCCTGGTTCGCGGACACGGCGGGCCTGGGCAACCAGGCGGCATCCCTGTACTGGAGCGCCACGACCTTCCCCGCAGATACCCAGACCGCCTGGGTCGTCGATTTTTCCATTGGCGCGATCGGCGTCAAGAACACGGCGAGCGGCAGCGGCAACGCCCTGGCGTTGCGGCTGGTCAGTGGCGCGGCACAGTCCGTGTCTTCGGCGGCACCGTGCACGGTGGGCGGCGCGATCAACCCGGCAACCGACCGCTATTTGGACAACGGCGACGGCACCATTACCGACAAAACGACCCAGCTGATGTGGATGCAATGCAGCCTGGGCCAGTCCGGCGCCGCCTGCGCAACGGGTGCGCCGACCGCGGCCTCCTGGAGCGCCGCGCTGGGCGCCGCCGCCTCGGTCAATGCCGATGCCGCGGGGCTGGGTAAGGGGTATTCCGACTGGCGTCTTCCGAATCGGAACGAACTGGGTTCGATCGTCGATCGCGCCTGCCGTTCGCCGTCGGTGAACAGCGCTTACTTCCCCGAACGGGGTTGGCAAGTTACTGGACCAGTTCACCGTCGCAAATCATCCCCAAAACCGCGTGGCAGCTGAATTTTGTCGACGGCGACGCAGCGCCGGGGGATACTTCGGGATCGAGATTAATACGTATGGTTAGGGCTGGGAATTAATCCCTAACACTCACCAAAATCCCTTGACGAATAGCGCCCGCCACCGGGCGCTATTTCGCGTTTGAGCAGTAAGCGCCCGGCAATGACGCCAGTGCGTGCGGACGTACAGAAACACCTACACCGGAAAAAAGGTTCGAAGACGATGAGAGCGCAGAACAAAAAGGTTGCCAATCTGGTTCGCGACGCATGGCGGGTGGAGGCCCTCGAGCCGCGCGTGCTGCTCTCTGCGGATCCGGTGGTGGGCGCCGTCGTCCAGGCCGTGGTGGTCGATGACCGCGATCACGACCAGCAGATCCATGCCGCCTACGACTTCGACCATCCGGGTACCCCCGAGCCGCTGCTGACGCGCGCGCAGGCGCATTACGCGCTTGTCGAGCAGCCTCGGCTGGTGGCCCCGGTCACGTTCTCGGTGGATCGGGACGTGTTCGACCTGGGCGTGATTTCCCGCCAGGGTTATTACGACAGCACGTTGACGGTGGCGGCCAACGAAGAACTGCACGGCAGCGGCGCGCTGAACGTGTCGCTGCTGAACGCGGGCGTCGTCAGCCCCGGGTATTCGCCTGGCGTCCAGAACGTTGCCAGCTACACGCAGGGCGCGGGCGCCACGCTCGAAATCGAACTGGGCGGCAACACGGCGGGCACGGGCACCGGCCACTACGACCAGCTCAATGTCGCCAACACCGCGTCGCTGGACGGCTTGTTGTCGGTCAAGCTGATCGATGGCTTCAAGCCCGCCGATGGCGAAGTCTTCACCTTCCTGACCTTTGGCGCCATCAGCGGCAGCTTTGCCAGCGGCACGGGTCTGCTGGCGGCCGACGAAGGCCTGTATTTCGAACTGAAGCAGAACGCGAACACCCTGCAGCTCGTCGCGCATCATCTGGACGAAACCACCGCCTTCATGGTCGACACCCTAGGATCGACCGTCGCCGGCGGCCTGGGCGACCGGATGGGCGAATGGCTCAACTACGATTATTTCGGCAACAACCAGACCGTCTCGTTCGCCGGCGACATCGACCTGGGCAACGGACTGAACCTGTCGGGCAATTTCTCGCTGGGCTACACAGCCAACGTCGCGCTTGACCATGACGGGGTATCGGGTCTGTACGACGTCTGGCGCCTGGGTCTGGTCGACGGCCAGGGCTACCTCGGGCTGGACGCCACGAACATCTCGTCTCCGGGACTGCGCTTCAGCGATGCCGACATCGGCGCGCTGTTCATCAGCGCCACCGACGGCAGCGACCTGGGCTGGGTGCTCGCCACGGGTCAGGCCAGCGGTTTTTCGCTGAACGGCATGCCCGGCATGACCTTGAGCGCGCAGCAGCTCACCCTCGATTTCGCGGTCGGCCTGGGCACCCATGCGGATGGCTCGGCCAACGACGGCGGCTTCGACCTGTCGGCGCACCCCCTGGCGGTGACCGACACGAACGGCACGGCGCTTTTCACCTTTGATGACGCCGCCACGACCAAGGACCATGTCGCCCTGAGCGGCACGGCCACCCTGGTCATCATGAACGACATCACGATCGCCGGCGACATCGGCCTGTCGGCGTCGGACACGCTGCTGTACGCAGCGGGCCAGAACGTCAGCGCGCATCTGGACGCGGGCGGCATTTCCGTCGGTATCGCGCAAGGCTCCTTCGGCCTCGTGATCGGCGCGACCGGCCTGATCACGCTCGAAGCGCAAGGCTCGGCCCATCTGGTCGGCGGCGACTTCGGCAGCGTCAGCGCGCAATCGGCGCTGCTGCGCTTCAACCAGTCCACCTCGGCCTTCACCGGCACGGTGCTGTCCTTCGGCAGCTTCGACTACACCTTTGGCGACATGCCCGCCTCGGCCTCCGCCACGGTCAACGTGCAAGGCCTGAACGCCGTCGTGTCGAACAGCTTCGTCGTCAGCGGCGACTTCGCGTTCGGCCGCGACGCCGTTACCGGCGCCATGCAGATCGTCGCGTCGCATGCCTACGTGGCCTTGCGTTCGGGCAGCTTCGACGTCGGCGTCAGCAATGCATCCGTCGGCCTGCTGGTGCAGGACACCGGTCCGCACGCCGGGACCATCCTGGAAGCCAGCGGCGGCATCAACGTCAATCTGGGCGGCCAGGTGGAACTGGCCGGCACCGTCGCCAGCGTGCGCTGGAACAGCACCCTGGACAACGCCAGCGGCCAGGCGATCGATGTGGCCGGCGCCACCCACACCTTCGGCGCCGGCCTGACCGCCGGCCTGCAGGAAGTCGCCGTTACCGGCGGCCTGCTCGAAGTCGCCGGTTTCTTCAGCGCCACGGGCGACTTCGCCCTCCACAAAAGCGTCGGATCCGTCTTTCTGGCGGACAATGCCGCGACCCAGGCCGACGAATCGGCCAATGCCATCTCGGTCGACCTGCTGACCCTGGGCGCGCGCGACGTCAGCGCCACCGCCGGGCTGGCGGGCACCGCCCTCGGCCTGCAACTGAGCGGCGTCGAATTCGCGCTGGCGCTCATGAGCGCGCGCAACGACGCCACCCGCAGCTGGACCAGTCTGCAGGCATCCGCCGGCAGCGTCGCGCTGAGCGGCGTCGACAACGTTACCGCGACTGGCAGCCAGTTCGGCGTCACCATCAACCGCGCCAACAAGGCAGGCGACACCGTCGTCGACCTGGCCCGCGCCCCGGTTGAAGTCGCCACCGGCGCCACCACCCACGTCGACCTCGACATGGCCGGCAGCCAGGGCGACCTCGTCCACGCGCAGGGCACCCTGAACCTGGACCTGTTCGGCTTCGTGCAGGCCACCGGCTCGTTCGCCATCGACAAGCGTACCGACACCGTCACCCTGGCGGGCAATGCCGGCGCGGTCACGGTGGACGTGCTGACCTTCGGCGCAACGCAGGCCTCGGCGTTCGCGGGCGTCAACGGCGGCAAAACCGGCGCGGTGGGCGTCTCGCTCACGGGCGTCGACTTCGGTCTGGCGCTGCTTGCCGACCAGGCCGATGCCAGCCGGACCTGGACCAGCGTCCAGGCCAAGGCGCACGGCGTCACGTTTGCAGGCATCACCGGCCTGACCCTGGCCGCCAGCGAACTCGATGTCGCCATCAACCAGGCCAACAAGGCCGGCGACGCGGTCGTCGACTACCTGGCCCAAGGCCTGGCGATCGACACCGGCACGTCGGTCATCCAGTTCGACATGGCCGGCGCCAAGGGCGAACTGCTGCAGGCCAGCGGCGCACTGCATGTCGACGCTTTCGGTTTCTTCCAGGTCGATGGCGCCTTTGCCATCCAGAAGAGTTCGCAGTCCGTCACGCTGGCCGACAACAGCACCGTCACGGTCGACCTGCTCACCCTCGGCGCCAGCAACGTCAACGCCTTTGCCGGCGTCAACGGCGGCGCGCCGGGCGCCACCGGCCTGAACCTGACCGGCGTCGAATTCGGACTGGCGCTTGCCAGCCAGCACATGGCCGCGGGCAGCACCACGCCAGCCCGTACCTGGACCACCCTGCAAGCCTCCGCGCAAAGCGCCGCTTTCGTGGGCGTCGACGGCCTGACGCTCAGCGCCGGATCGATCAATGTCGCGATCAACCAGGCCAGCGCCGCCAACGACGACGTCATCGACTACGCGGCCGGCAAGACGGCGCTGTCGGTGGTGACCGGCACCGGCCGCACGCTGGACCTGTCGCTGGACGGCGCCAAGGGCGACCTGCTGCAAGCCAGCGGTAACCTGAGCCTGGACGTATTTGGATTCTTCAAGGTCGATGGCGGTTTTGCCATTGAGAAGAGCAGCAAGACGGTCACGTTGAGCGATAACAACTCCGTCGACGTCAATCTGCTGACGATCGGGGCGAGCGGTGTTTCCGCGTTCGCGGGCTTGAATGGTGGCACCACCAGCAAGCTGGGTCTTGAGCTGACGGGTGTCGAGTTTGGTCTGGCGTTGATGAGCCAGAAAATGGCCACGGGTGCCACGACTCCAGCGCGTACCTGGACGTCGCTGCAGGCGCATGCTGACAGCGCCAGCTTCGTCGGCGTAGACGGGTTGACCCTGACGGCCGACTCGATCGATGTCAACGTCAACCAAGCGAGCGCTGCGAACGACGCTGTCGTTGATTACTCGACCGGCAAGACTGAACTGGTCGTCGCGACCGGTCCGTCCAACACCCTTGCGCTGTCGATGGAAGGCAGCAAGGGTAAGCTGATCCAAGCTGCAGGCAACCTGCATATCGATGTATTTGGCTTCTTCAAGGTCGATGGCGGCTTTGCTATCGAGAAGAGCAGCAAGACGATTACGTTGAGCGACAACAGCTCCGTTGACGTCAACCTGCTCACCATTGGTGCTAGCGGTGTCTCCGCCTTCGCAGGTTTGAATGGCAACACCACCAGCAAGCTCGGCCTTGAGCTGACGGGTGTGGAATTTGGCTTGGCTCTTATGAGCCAAAAGATGGCCACCGGTGCCACGACTCCAGCGCGTACTTGGACGTCGCTGCAAGCCCACGCCGACAGCGCCAGCTTTGTTGGCATGGATGGTTTGACGCTGACGGCTGACTCGATCGACGTCAACGTCAACCAAGCGAGCGCCGCGAACGACGCCGTGGTTGATTACTCGACCGGCAAGACTGAACTGGTTGTCGCGACCGGTCCGTCGAACACCCTGGCATTGTCGATGGAAGGCAGCAAGGGTGAACTGATCCAAGCTGCAGGCAACCTGCATATCGATGTTTTCGGCTTCTTCAAGGTCGATGGCGGCTTTGCTATCGAGAAGAGCAGCAAGACGATTACGTTGAGCGACAACAGCTCCGTTGACGTCAACCTGCTCACCATTGGTGCTAGCGGTGTCTCCGCCTTCGCAGGTCTGAACGGCAATACCACCAGCAAGCTGGGTCTTGAGCTGACCGGCGTCGAGTTCGGCCTGGCGCTGATGAGCCAAAAGATGGCCACTGGTGGCACGACTCCAGCGCGTACCTGGACGTCGCTGCAGGCGCATGCTGACAGCGCCAGCTTTGTCGGCGTGGATGGTTTGACGCTGACCGCTGACTCGATCGACGTCAACGTCAACCAAGCGAGCGCAGCGAACGACGCCGTGGTTGATTACTCGACCGGCAAGACTGAACTGGTTGTCGCGACCGGTCCGTCGAACACGTTGGCGCTGTCGATGGAAGGCAGCAGGGGCGAGCTGATTCAAGCTGCAGGCAACCTGCATATCGATGTATTTGGCTTCTTCAAGGTCGATGGCGCGTTCGCCATCGAAAAGAGCAGCAAGACGATCACGTTGAGCGACAACAGCTCCGTTGACGTCAACCTGCTGACCATCGGTGCAAGCGGTGTTTCGGCATTTGCCGGCTTGAACGGCAACACCACCAGCAAGCTCGGCCTTGAGCTGACGGGTGTGGAATTTGGCTTGGCTCTTATGAGCCAAAAGATGGCCACTGGTGCCACGACTCCAGCGCGTACCTGGACGTCGCTGCAGGCCCACGCTGACAGCGCCAGCTTTGTTGGCGTGGATGGTCTGACGCTGACGGCCGACTCAATTGATGTCAACGTCAACCAAGCCAGCCAACTGAACGACGCGGTCGTCGACTACTCGACCGGCAAGACCGACCTCGTCGTCGCCACCGGTCCGTCCGACACCCTCGCGCTGTCGATGGAAGGCAGCAAGGGCGAACTGATCCAGGCCGCCGGCAACCTGCACATCGATGTATTCGGTTTCTTCAAAGTCGATGGCGCGTTTGCCATCGAGAAAAGCAGCAAGACGATCACGTTGAGCGACAACAGCTCCGTCGACGTCAACCTGCTCACCATCGGCGCTAGCGGTGTTTCCGCCTTCGCAGGCCTCAATGGCAACACCACCAGCAAGCTTGGCCTCGAGCTGACAGGTGTCGAATTCGGCTTGGCTCTCATGAGCCAGAAAATGGCCTCGGGCGCGACCACGCCCGCCCGTACGTGGACGTCGCTGCAAGCCCACGCCGACAGCGCCAGCTTCATTGGCGTTGATGGAATGACGCTGACTGCCGACTCGATCGATGTCAATGTCAACCAAGCTAGCCAACTGAACGACGCCGTCGTTGATTACTCGACCGGCAAGACTGAACTGGTTGTCGCGACAGGTCCGTCGAACACCCTGGCATTGTCGATGGAAGGCAGCAAGGGTGAATTGATCCAAGCTGCAGGCAACCTGCATATCGATGTATTTGGCTTCTTCAAGGTCGACGGCGCGTTTGCCATCGAGAAAAGCAGCAAGACGGTCACGTTGAGCGACAACAGCTCCGTCGACGTCAACCTGCTTACCATTGGTGCTAGCGGTGTCTCCGCCTTCGCAGGTCTGAACGGCAATACCACCAGCAAGCTGGGTCTTGAGCTGACCGGCGTCGAGTTCGGCCTGGCGCTGATGAGCCAAAAGATGGCCACTGGCGCTACGACGCCAGCGCGTAGCTGGACCTCGCTGCAAGCCCACGCCGACAGCGCGAGCTTCGTCGGCGTAGACGGCCTGACGCTGACGGCTGACTTGATCGACGTCAACGTCAACCAAGCCAGCCAACTGAACGATGCTGTTGTCGATTACTCGACCGGCAAGACCGACCTTGTTGTCGCAACCGGTCCGTCGAACACCCTTGCGCTGTCGATGGAAGGTAGCAAGGGTGAGCTGATCCAGGCCGCAGGCAACCTGCACATCGACGTCTTCGGCTTCTTCAAGGTGGATGGTGCGTTCGCCATCGAGAAGAGCAGTAAGACAGTCACGTTGAGCGACAACAGCTCCGTCGACGTCAATCTGCTGACGATTGGGGCGAGCGGTGTCTCGGCATTTGCCGGCCTGAATGGCAATACGACGAGCAGCAAGCTCGGCCTTGAGCTGACGGGCGTCGAATTCGGCTTGGCTCTCATGAGCCAGAAAATGGCCTCGGGCGCGACCACGCCCGCCCGTACGTGGACGTCGCTGCAAGCCCACGCTGACAGCGCCAGCTTTGTTGGCGTGGATGGTTTGACGCTGACGGCTGACTCGATCGATGTCAATGTCAACCAAGCCAGCCTGCTGAACGACGCTGTTGTCGATTACTCGACCGGCAAGACCGACCTTGTTGTCGCAACCGGTCCGTCGAACACCCTTGCGCTGTCGATGGAAGGTAGCAAGGGTGAGCTGATCCAGGCCGCAGGCAACCTGCACATCGACGTCTTCGGCTTCTTCAAGGTGGATGGTGCGTTCGCCATCGAGAAGAGCAGTAAGACAGTCACGTTGAGCGACAACAGCTCCGTCGACGTCAATCTGCTGACGATCGGGGCGAGCGGTGTTTCGGCATTTGCCGGCTTGAACGGCAACACCACCAGCAAGCTCGGCCTTGAGCTGACGGGTGTGGAATTTGGCTTGGCTCTTATGAGCCAGAAGATGGCCACGGGTGCCACGACGCCAGCGCGCACTTGGACCTCGCTGCAAGCCCACGCCGACAGCGCGAGCTTCGTCGGCGTTGATGGACTGACGCTGACTGCCGACTCGATCGATGTCAATGTCAACCAAGCTAGCCAACTGAACGACGCCGTCGTTGATTACTCGACCGGCAAGACGGACCTCGTCGTCGCGACCGGTCCGTCGAACACCCTGGCATTGTCGATGGAAGGCAGCAAGGGTGAGCTGATCCAGGCCGCAGGCAACCTGCACATCGATGTATTCGGCTTTTTCAAGGTGGATGGTGCGTTCGCCATCGAGAAGAGCAGTAAGACAGTCACGTTGAGCGACAACAGCTCCGTAAACGTCAATCTGCTGACCATCGGTGCCAGCGGTGTCTCCGCGTTCGCAGGCCTCAATGGCAACACCACCAGCAAGCTTGGCCTCGAGCTGACTGGTGTCGAATTCGGCTTGGCTCTCATGAGCCAGAAGATGGCCTCGGGCGCGACCACGCCCGCCCGTACGTGGACTTCGCTGCAAGCCCACGCCGACAGCGCCAGCTTCATCGGCGTGGACGGCCTGACGCTGACGGCCGACTCAATTGATGTCAACGTCAACCAAGCCAGCCAACTGAACGACGCGGTCGTCGACTACTCGGCCGGCAAGACCGACCTCGTCATCGCAACCGGTCCGTCGAACACCCTTGCGTTGTCGATGGAAGGCAGCAAGGGTGAGCTGATCCAGGCCGCAGGCAACCTGCATATTGATGTATTTGGATTCTTCAAAGTCGATGGCGCGTTCGCTATCGAAAAGAGCAGCAAGACGGTCACGTTGAGCGACAACAGCTCCGTCGACGTCAATCTGCTCACCATCGGCGCTAGCGGTGTCTCGGCATTTGCAGGTCTGAACGGCAATACCACTAGCAAGCTTGGCCTCGAGCTGACGGGTGTTAAATTTGGTCTGGCTCTCATGAGCCAGAAGATGGCCACGGGTGCCACGACGCCAGCCCGCACCTGGACCAGCCTCCAGGCTCACGCCGACAGCGCCAGCTTCATCGGCGTAGACGGCCTGACACTGACCGCCGACTCGATCGATGTCAACGTCAACCAAGCTAGCCAACTGAACGACGCCGTCGTTGATTACTCGGCTGGCAAGACTGAACTGGTTGTCGCGACCGGTCCGTCGAACACCCTTGCGTTGTCGATGGAAGGCAGCAAGGGCGAACTGATTCAAGCGGCAGGCAACCTGCACATTGATGTATTCGGCTTCTTCAAAGTCGATGGCGCCTTCGCCATCGAGAAGAGCAGCAAGACGATTACGTTGAGCGACAACAGCTCCGTTGAAGTCAATCTGCTTACTATCGGTGCCAACGGTGTTTCCGCGTTCGCTGGCCTGAATGGCAATACGACCAGCAAGCTTGGCCTCGAGCTGGCGGGTGTCGAATTTGGTTTGGCTCTGATGAGCCAGAAGATGGCCAACGGTGCCACGACTCCTGCCCGTACGTGGACTTCGCTGCAAGCCCACGCCGACAACGCCAGCTTCATCGGCGTGGACGGCCTGACGCTCACCGCTGATTCAATCGACGTCAACGTCAACCAAGCCAGCAAGCTCAATGACGCCGTCGTCGACTACTCGACCGGTAAGACCGACCTCGTTGTCGCCACTGGTCCGTCCGACACCCTCGCGTTGTCGATGGAAGGCAGCAAGGGCGAGCTGATCCAGGCCGCAGGCAACCTGCATATTGATGTATTCGGCTTCTTCAAGGTCGACGGCGCATTCGCCATCGAAAAGAGCAGCAAGACCGTCACACTGTCGGATAACACGACTGTCGACGTCAACCTCCTGACCATCGGCGCGAGCAACGTCTCCGCCTTCGCCGGCCTGAACGGCGGCACGACCAGCGCGCTCGGCCTGCAACTCACCGGCGTCGATTTCGGCCTGGCTCTGATGAGCCAAAAGATGGCTACCGGTGCAACCACCCCGGCCCGCACCTGGACCAGCCTGCAAGCCCACGCCGACAGCGCCAGCTTCGTCGGCGTTGATGGACTGACGCTGACCGCCGACTCGATCGATGTCAATGTCAACCAAGCCAGCCAACTGAACGACGCCGTCGTTGATTACTCGGCTGGCAAGACTGAACTGGTTGTCGCGACCGGTCCGTCGAACACCCTGGCATTGTCGATGGAAGGCAGCAAGGGTGAGCTAATCCAGGCTGCAGGCAACCTGCATATTGATGTATTTGGATTCTTCAAAGTCGACGGCGCATTTGCCATCGAGAAGAGCAGCAAGACGGTCACGTTGAGCGACAACAGCTCCGTTGACGTCAACCTGCTCACCATTGGCGCTAGCGGTGTCTCGGCATTTGCCGGCCTGAACGGCAATACGACCAGCAAGCTCGGCCTTGAGCTGACTGGCGTCGAGTTCGGTCTGGCGCTGATGAGCCAGAAGATGGCCACGGGCTCAACCACCCCGGCCCGCACCTGGACCAGCCTGCAAGCCCACGCCGACAGCGCCAGCTTCGTCGGCGTGGATGGTTTGACCCTGACTGCCGACTCGATCGATGTCAACGTCAACCAAGCCAGCCAACTGAACGACGCCGTGGTTGATTACTCGACCGGCAAGACTGACCTCGTTGTCGCCACGGGTCCGTCGAACACGCTTGCGCTGTCCATGGAAGGCAGCAAGGGTGAACTGATCCAAGCTGCAGGCAACCTGCACATTGATGTATTTGGTTTCTTCAAGGTCGATGGCGGTTTTGCCATTGAGAAGAGCAGTAAAACCGTCACGCTGTCGGATGACTCGACGGTTGACGTCAACCTGCTGACCATTGGCGCTAGCAACGTCTCCGCTTTCGCCGGCCTAAACGGCGGCACGACCAGCGCGCTCGGCCTGCAACTCACCGGCGTCGAATTCGGCCTGGCTCTGATGAGCCAAAAGATGGCTACCGGTGCAACCACCCCGGCCCGCACCTGGACCAGCCTCCAGGCCCACGCCGACAACGCCAGCTTCATCGGCGTGGACGGCCTGACGCTCACCGCCGATTCAATCGACGTCAACGTCAACCAAGCCAGCAAGCTCAACGACGCCGTCGTCGACTACTCGACCGGCAAGACCGACCTTGTTGTCGCCACCGGTCCGTCCGACACGCTTGCGCTGTCGATGAACGGTGCCAAAGGCGAACTGATCCAGGCCGCAGGCAACCTGCACATCGACGTCTTCGGCTTCTTCAAGGTCGACGGCGCTTTCGCCATCGAAAAGAGCAGCAAAACGGTCACGCTGTCGGATAACTCGACGGTAGACGTCAACCTCCTGACCATCGGCGCCAGCAACGTCTCCGCCTTCGCCGGCCTGAATGGCGGCACGTCGGACGCGATGGGGCTGCAACTGACCGGCGTCGAATTCGGCCTGGCGCTGATGAGCCAGAAAATGGCGTCGGGCGCCACCACGCCTGCCCGTTCGTGGACCACCCTGCAGGCCGAAGCGGCCAGCGTCACCGTGGTGGGCATGGGCGACATCGAGCTGGCGGCCGACACGCTGACCGTATCGGTGAACCAGGCCAGCAAGGTCAACGACGCGGTCGTCGACTACGCCGCCGGCAAGACCGACCTGATCGTCGCCACCGGTCCGTCCAACACCCTGGCGCTGTCCATCGACGGCGCCAAGGGCGAGATGATCCAGGCGGCTGGCCACTTGACCCTGGACGTGTATGGCTTCTTCCAGGTCGACGGCAACTTTGCGATTGAAAAGAGCAGTTCGTCGGTCACGTTGGCCGACAAGAGCGTGGTCGATGTCAACCTGTTGACCATCGGCGCGAGCCATGTGAATGCCTTTGCAGGCCTGAACGGTGGCACGACGGGCGCCATTGGTCTGCAATTGACGGATGTGGACTTTGGCCTGGCGATGATGACGCAGAAGTCGGCGACCGCAACGCCGACGGGCCGCAGCTGGACGACGCTGCAAGCCACGGCTGCCGACGTGCGTTTCGTGGGTCTGGGTGATGACCTGACGCTGAGCGCGGACACGATGTCGGTGGTGGTCAACCAGGCGGGCAAGGCGGGTGACCAGGTGGTGGATTACGCGGCCGGCGCAACGTCGCTGGAAGTGGCCACGGGCCCGACCTCGACCATCGCCCTCGCTGCGAATGGCGCGAAGGGGGAGCTGGTCCAGGCAACGGGCAACCTGAATCTGGATGTGTTCGGATTCTTCCAGGTGGGCGGCGAGTTCGCCATCGAGGCCAGCACCAAGCAGGTCACGTTGTCCGACCGCAGCACGGTGGACGTCGATCTGCTGACCATCGGCGCGAGCCACGTCAATGCGTTCGCCGGCCTGAACGGCGGCACGGCCAACCGGATGGGGCTGGCGCTGGGCGACGTGGAGTTCGGCCTGGCGCTGATGAGCGAGCAACTGCCGCTGAACAGCACGGCAACGGCCCGCAGCTGGACCAGCCTGCAGGCGACCGCGGGCAGCGCCGCCATCGTTGGCGCGGGAGACCTGGTCATCCAGGCCTCGAACATTTCGGTGGCGATCAACCAGGCCAGCACGCTGAATGGCGCGGTGGTCGACTATGCGGCCAACGCCACCGACCTGGAGATCGCGACCGGCATTACCGACACGATCACGCTCGACATGAAGGGCGCGGCCGGCGAGCAGTTGCAGGCCGCGGCGCATATCGTTGTGGATCTCTACGGTTTCGTCGCCGTGGAAGGCGACTTTGCCATCCAGACGCGCACGGCCGACGTGATCCTGGCCGATCTGGCCTCGACGCCCGATGTCAACGAAGCCGCCAATCCGGTCTCCGTCGATCTGCTGACTCTGGGCGCGAGCAACGTGCATGCCTTTGCCGGGCTGGGCGGCAACACGTCCGACCCGCTGGGTCTGGAGCTGAATGGCGTCAACTTCGCGATCGCATTGATGACCAACCAGGCCGACGCCACGCAGAAGTGGACGTCGGTGAAGGCCGACGCCGCAAGCGTCGAATTCGTCGGCATCAGCGCCATCACGATGGCGGCCACCGACATCGACGTGGTCATGAACCGCGCAAGCCTGCCGGCCCAGGCCGTGGTGGACTTTGCCGCATCCCATCTGGATGTGGTGGTGGGAACGAACGGCGAGAAGGTGACGTTCGATATCGACGGCGCGCGTGGCCAGACCACCGCCGTCAAGATCGGCCGCGCCACGCTGGCGATTTCCGATTACGTGTATGTCAGCGGCGGCTTCTATTTCGAGCAGACGGCAAGCGTGCTGGTGGATGTCGTGACCGGCCTGCCCAGCAATGACGCGCTGCTGTCGCCGTCGGTCCGCGCTGGCCTGGCGCGGGTGAACGGCGTAAGCGCCGACAACAGCCGCATCGAAGATCTGGCGGTCTCGGCCCTGGTGCTGAGCGCCACCGATGTGGAAGTGTTCGCCGGTCTCGGCCCGTACTTTATCGACAGCAACGGCAACGGCATTCGCGATATCGGCGAAGCCAGGAACGCCGATGCGTTTGGCGTGCTGCTCGAGAACATCGACCTCGGTCTGGTCATGTTCGATTCGACGCTGGCCGCCGATCCTCTGTCCATCATCCCGAAATTCTTTGCCCTGCAGGTCAAGTGGGCGCACCCGGTCGATATCGACCTGGGCGGTGTCTTCAAGTTTGACGTGACGGGCCTGACCATCGACGTCAACCAAGGCAGCAACTGGGGCGGCGTGGCGGCCAACGGCGCGCCCTTTGTCGATTTCGCAAGCAGCTTTGCGGGCGGCTATGCGGTCCCGACCGGCAACGGCAGCAGCATCGTGCTGGACTACGACCGCTCCAAGATCGCGGTCAGCCTCGACCACGCCCTGCTCAACATCGGCGACTTCTTCCAGATCGAAGGCAGTTTCGCCTTCGAACGCACCACCTTGCAGGTGGACGTGGACACCGGATTGAGCGGCACGTTGCCGCTGGGCGCGGCCGCGCTCGCGACCGATCTCGCGCGATTCAAGCAATTGGGCGTGCTGAGCAACGACAACGCGCATTTCAACGACCTGAAGGTCGATACCATTACCATCGGGGCGAGCGACGTCACCATCACGGTGGGCGATCCGTCGTCGCCGCTGTTCGCGATCCGCGACATCGACGTCGCGTTCGCGATGATGCGCGCCAGCAAGACCATCGACACCAACGGCGTCATTCCGTTGATGTACGCCATGAAGGCCTACTGGCCCGCGCCGCTCGACCTGGACTGGGGCTTCATGAAGCTCCAGGTGCAGGACCTTGAGCTGCAACTGAACAAGGGCTCGCAGTGGCGTGGCCTGACCGTGGCGCCGACCGTCGACTTCAAGTCGAGCTTCGGCGCCGACGGGCTGCAGGTGGCGACGGGCGGCACGCCGATCTCGCTGACGTATGAGCACTCCACCTTCGGCGTGGAAGTGGGCCATGCGCTCATCAGCATCGGCGATTTCTTCTACGTCGAGGGCGGCTTCTCGATCGCCAAGGGCACCAATGTCGCGGTCGACATCAAGACCGGCTTTGGCGACAACGACCTGCAGGCGGCCGCGGCGCTGTCGAAATTCGGCAAGCTGCCGGGCACGTACAGCACGATCGACAACTATGCCATGAGCATGATCACGCTCGGCCTGTCCGACGTGAAGCTGTTCGTGGGCGCCGGTCCGTATTTCGTTGACGCCAACAACGATGGCGTGATCGATGCGCAGCGCAACCCCGATGCCGTGGGCCTGGTGGTCGAAAATCTCGACCTGGGTCTGGCGATGTTTACCGACCCGACCGCCAAGATCGGGCGCATGTGGGCGCTGGCCGCGACGGCCGACCAGATCGCGTTCACCGGTCTGGATTTCCTGACGCTGGAAGCGCTTGGCGCCAAGGTGCAGGCCAACCAGGGCACGGTATGGGCCGGCACCACCGTGCGTCCGTACGTGGACTTCGTGTCGACGTTCGGCGCCGGCGGCCTGTCGGTGGCGACCGGCAACGATCCGGTCGCCCTGGCCTATACCGCCAGCTACATCGGCGTCGACGTGGCGCGCGCCACGATCTCCATCGAAAAATTTGTCCACATCCAGGGCGCTTTCAGCTTCGAGAAGGGCCGCCGCGAAAAATTCGACATCGACACCGGCCTGTCGATCGGCAACCTGGAAATGGCGCCGACGCTGTTGCAGCTGGCCGCGACCGGCAAGCTGTCGTCGGACGGCACGCGCATGGACGACGTCGAACTCGAGCTGATGACCATCGGCATGAACGACGTGGACGTGTTCGTCGGCTACGGCACCCCCAACTTCGCTTCGACCACGCCGATCCGCGACCAGGAAGGCGTGTTCGGCCTGGCGGTCAGCGATATCGATCTGGCGCTGGCGATCATGACGCCGACCGGCTCGCTCGCCAAGGTCCTGCCCAAATTCATGGCCATGAAGGGGTCCGCATCGGAATTCCTGGTGGCGGGCGGCGCTGACATCTTTGAACTGTCGAGCGGCGCCATCGACGTGCAGATGAACTGGAGCGCCGGCTGGAAGGGCGCGCCGAAGCTGCACGCGTCTGTCGATTTTGCAAGCAGCATGCCGGGTGGCCTGCAGGTCACCACCGGTGGCACGACCACGGCGCTCGACTTCGGTCCGGGCGCCTTCGTGCAGGCCGAAGTGCATGACGCGCTCCTGTCTGTGTCGGAGTTCGTGCACTTTTCGGGTGACTTCGCCTTCCGCATGGGCACCGAGACCAACCTGACGGTCAAGGGCCCGCTGGGCACCAGCTTTACCGGCGTGCGTGCCAACGCCATTGAATTCGGCGCCAACAACGTCCAGGCGTTTGTGGGCATCAACGGCCCGTACCGCGTCGACACGAACGGTGACGGCCGCATCGACGCGCTCGACCCGATCAATGATGAAGCCATGGGTCTGGTGATCGACGACTTCGACCTCGGGATGACCATCCTGACGACGCAGTTCGACGCCCTGAATCCGCTGATCCCCGCCAACACCAAGTTCGTCGGCCTGAAGGGCCATGGCGAGCAGGTGGGCTTTGTCGGCTTTGGCACGGACTTCATCCAGTTCTCGCTGCAGGACGTCAATGTCGGCGTCAACTCCAGCAGCCGCGCCGGCCTGATCGCCGACTTCACCAACGGCGGCACGACCGCCGGCTACACCATCGCCACGGGCGGTGACCCGATCGTCCTGGGCTTCGATAACGCGGTCATGGAAGCGTCGGTGGCCAAGGCCACCGCATCCATCGCCAACATCCTGTCTTTGCAGGGCGGCTTCACCTTCCAGAAACGCACGATCGACAACGTGACGTTCGCGTTGCCTGGCACGTCGCTCAAGACGTCGGCAGAGGCGCTGATCGTTGCCGGCAAGGACATCTACGCCTTCGCGGGCATCAACGGTCCGTACCGCGAGGACACCAACGGCGACGGCAAGATCGACGCCAGCGATACCGCGAACGACGACGCGATCGGCCTGGCCATCGACGATCTCGACTTCGCACTGGCCATGATGGCGCCATCGGTCGCTCCCGGAACGACGCTGCCTGGCAAGTTCTTTGGCCTGACCGCCTCGGCCGCCATGGCCGGCCTGGTTGGCACCGACCCCTTCCTGACCCTGAACGCCACCGACCTGAAGTTCGACTTCAACGGCGCGATCCTGGGCAACGTGCCCGTTCCGGGCGCGTACGTGGACTTCAGCCAGCTGCAAGGCGGCGGCCTGGACATCCCGATCGGCAGCGCGGGCGATGCCATGCGCATCGACTTCAACTCGAATTCGCTGCGCATCGGCATGGACGCGCATCTGGGCATCTTCGATCTGATCGAGATCGATGCAGGCTTCGACTTCTCGTTCGAGCTGCCGTCGACCGGCGGCCTGTTCCCGTCGATCAACCTGTCGGGCATCGGCGACATGCTGCCCACGCTGTCGCCGGACTTCTCGTTCCTGCAAGGCGCACTCGACTTCGTCAAGAACCTGGACCTGTCGATCGGCTTCGACCCCAACCTGGGCCTGACGCTGTTCGGCTCGCTGGATCTGCCCGACCTGTCGCTGAACCTGGGTGACTTCGTGCACCTGCGCGGCGACTTCCAGCTCAATATCGGCGAAAGCTTTACCGGGTCGATGTACACCGGCCTGCCCAAGGAAATCTCGCTGCTGACCTCGCTGCTTGGCGACCGGACGCAGACCATCCTGAACATGCTCACCTCGGTCGGCGGCCTGTCGTCCGACTACTCGCACCTGAGCAATGTCAGCTTCAAGGGCCTGAGCTTCGGCGCCAAGGACGTCTACGCCTTCGTGGGTGTCGGCACGCCCGACTATGTGGCGGTGGCGGGTCAGCCCGGCAAGCTGCAGATCACGAACGCGGATGACCTGTTCGGCTTCGGCGTGGAAGGCGTGGACGTCGGCCTGTCGATGTTCAAGGCGCAACTGCCCGACTTCTTCCAGGCCAAGGACTTCTTCTCGTTCTACGCGCACGCCGATACGGTCCGGACCTACGGCATGGGCGACGTGCTCAAGATCCAGGCCACCGACGTCACGATCGAACTCAACACCGGGGGTGAACTCTTCGGCGGCCTGATGCGTTCGACCGCCGATTTCTCGGAAAGCTTCAAGGCCGATCCGGCCAACGGCCGCCCGGCGGGCTTCGAGGTGAAGACGGGCGGCACGCCGGTCTACCTGAACATGAAGGGCAACAGCCTGATGGGCCTGGACATCGGTCACGCCGAGATCCAGGTGTCGGAGTTCCTGTATCTGAGCGGCTCGCTGGCTTTCCGCAAGGGTGACCGCGCCAACGTCGACGTGAACCTGGGCGGGCTGCAGACGCTGCTGGACCAGACCGCGGGCGTGGGCTCGCGCCTGAATCTCGAAGTCGAGATGCTGACGCTGGGCGGCTCGAACCTGACCGGCTTTGCCGGCGTGGGCGGCCCGTACCGCTATGGCGCCGACGCAAACGGCGACGGCCTGGGCGACCTGATCAACGAAGGCGCCATTGGCCTGGTGATCGACGATGTCGATTTCGGCATGGCCATTGCAACGCCGGGCCTGCTGGCGATTCCCCAGCTTGCAGCCGTGGCGCCCAAGTTCCTGGCGGTCAAGGCGCACGTGGGCCAGGCCGGCCTGGTCGGCGTGGACGACGACATCATGTCGGTCACCGCGCGCAATATCGACGTCAACATCAACACGTTCTACCTGCCGTCGGGCGGCGCGCTGAACGCGGCGCTGCAACTGTTCGGCCCGCCGTCCATCGATTGGGCCAGCAGCTTCCCGAATTCGCCGGAAGACCTCAACGGCAACAAGGTGCTGGATGCGGGTGAGGACCGCGACCTGAACGGCGTGCTCGCCACCAAGGGCTATGCCCTGCCCGCGGGCGGCAACAATGCGGTCATCATCGACTTCGCCGAAGAGATCGTGCAGGCCAAGGTGGGCTATGCCGAGATCAATATCGGCGGCTTCGTGCAGCTGTCGGCCTCGATGGCATTCACCAAGCGCGGCGCCGAGCGCGTCACGCTGAGCAATGGCCAGGAAACGACCGTCACCTCGCTGGCCGTCGGCATCAATGACGCCTATGGCTTCGTCGGCGTGGGCGGCTACTGGCGCGACACGAACAACAACGACCGCATCGACGAAGGCGACACGCCCAATTCGAGCGCGGTAGGCCTGGCCGTCCAGAACCTGGACCTGGGCCTGGTGCTCGCCAAGGAACTGGTCATCGGCACCACGGGCGTCGACATCGGCGTGTACGTGGCCGGCATGGCCAGCATCGACAAGATCGGCCTGGTCGGTGTCGACGGCGCCGAAGTCGATGCGCAGAACCTGAAGATCGAAATCAACACCGGCGCGCGCGTCACGCTGCATGCCGGCCAGACGACGCATGACGCCGAGACTGGCGCGGTATCGATCGCCAGCGGTGTGAACGTCACGTTCGCGCTGACCACGATCGACTTCAGCCAGTCCACCCACACGACCCCGTCGGGCGCCGTGGTGTCGGGCTATGCGATCGAAACCGGCAACCCCGATGAACCGGTGGTGCTGACCTACAACGAACAATTGCTGCGTGTCTTCGGCGAAGCCCAGGTCAAGCTGTTCGGCCTGGTGTCGATGACGGGCGTGCTGGACTTCCGCGTCAGCGAAAGCGAAGGACTGACGGCATTTGCCGACGTGAACGTGCGCATCGGTCCGGATGCGCTGAACCTGAGCCGCCACGCGACCGGTCTGCTGGTGATCCGCGGCGGCGCGGAACCGGGCGTGGCCATGCGCCTGGCCATGGACTCGAATCTGTCGATCGGGTCGGTCGTGCAGCTGCAGGCCGATCTGGACCTGAGCCTGAACACCTTCGGCAAAGACATCGTGTATGTCGTGCCGGAACAATTCCTGGACAAGGTCGACTTCACCGAATTCACCATCGGCGCAGCGCCTCCGGGCAAGCCCGGCTGGGTCGGCCCCTACGCGGCGGTGACCGGCAACGGCAACCTGTCGCTGCTCGATGGCGCCCTCAACCTGAAGGGCGACTTCAGCGTCATCGTGTCCTACTCCAACGGTGCGGTGCGCGCCGAGCTCGGCGCGACCGCCGTCCTCGACCTGCCGCTGTTCGAGCCTCTGTCGGTTACCGGCACACTGGGCATCGTCGCCGATGGCAGCGCCAGCGGCGTCTACGGCGCCTTCGAAGTGGGCGGGTCGGGTCCGGACTCCAAGCTGATCGACGGCGGCGTGTTCAACGTGGCCGGCAGCTTCCTGTTGCAGCTCAACACCACGTCGGCCAAGCAGGAAGTGCGCACGCTCGCGCTCGATGCCGCCGGTCAGCCAGTGGGCACCGTCCTGCTCGATGCGCATCTGCTGCGCCTGTCGGGCAACGCGACCATCTCGGTCGGCCCGGTGGAATTGAAGGGCGCCGTCGATCTGCTGATCGACAAGCAAGGCGTGCAGGCCGCGATGGAC
Source organism: Pigmentiphaga litoralis (assembly GCF_048632615.1). Classification (GTDB taxonomy): domain Bacteria; phylum Pseudomonadota; class Gammaproteobacteria; order Burkholderiales; family Burkholderiaceae_B; genus Pigmentiphaga; species Pigmentiphaga litoralis_B. The sequence goes on along the minus strand of NZ_CP184479.1, from coordinate 1,064,526 downwards.
CTGTCGCTGGATCTGGGTGGCTTCGGCGAAGTGCAGGTGGGCGGCGCGGCGGCCTTCCTGATGGACGCCAATGAAGGCCCGATCTTCGCGATGCGCGTGGCCACCCACGTCGGCCTGAGCGCCGGCGTGCTGGGCATCGGCGCCGACGCGGTGATCGAGATCAACACCGGTTCCAGGGACTATACGACCCTGCACGGCGACGTGATCAAGGGCGACACGATGTTCAACATGCAGCTGGATGGCACCATCCAGTTGCTGTCGTTCAAGGTGCAGTTCGACGGCGGCATCAGCATCGTCGACGACGTCTTCAAACTGGAATTCAACGGACACCTGAACTTCTTCAACGCGCTGACGGTGGACGTCGGCGGATATGCGGACTCGGAAGGCAATTTCGAGATCCGCGGCAAGGCCGAGATCGACATCCGCCTTGGACCGCTGCACCTGAACGCGGGCATGTCGCTGACGCTGAGCAGCCAGCCGCGCTTCGCGGCAGCGGCCTGGGGCTCGCTCGACTTCGAGATCGACCTTGGCCTGTTCTCCATCGACTTCACGCTGGCGGGCTTCCGCGCCGAGATCGACATCAACGCGGGCAGTGCGTATATGGCCGCCCGCGTCACCGTCATGGGCATCACGGTATCGGGCAGCTTCAAGTGGTCGTGGGCCGATCCCCCACAGATCGCCTACCAGCTGGGCGATACGCTGTACCTCAACATGGGGGACAACGCGGGCCGCTACGGTGACTCGGTCTACAACGACATCGTTCACGAGTCCTACTCCATCGAACAGGAGAAGGACAGCAACGTCGTCACGGTCAGCTCGCTGGGCGAGACCGCCAGTTTCACTGGCGTCAAGCACATCGTCGGCCGCGGCGGCTCGGGCAATGATTCGGTCTATGTCGGCCGCTATGTCACGGCCCAGCTCGACCTCGATGGCGGCGAAGGCAACGACAGCTTCGTCATCCTGGGCGGCGGCGCGGGCAGCGTGGTGCGCGGTGGCGCGGGCAAGGACGAATTCCTGAGCGGCGACACCAGCGGCATCCGCTTCGAAGGCGGCGCGGGTGACGACCGGTTCGTGGGCGGCGATGGCGCCGACATCATCGACATGGGCGAGGGCGTCAACACCATCAAGAGCGGTGGTGGCAACGACGTCATCTATATCGGCGCCGGCACCAACACGGTCGAATCCGGCAACGGTGACGACCTGATCTACGTGACGGGTTCGGGCACCCTGAACCTGAAGGGCGGCTTCGGCAACGACCGTCTGGTGCTTGGCGCTTTCGCAAGCACGTCGCCGCTGCTGATGGGCGATCACCAGTTGCGCACGACGATCAACGGCGCCGAGCGCATCATCAATTTCGACGATACGCTTGACCGTCTCGAAGTGACCGACACCAACGCGACGCGCACCGTCCTGAAGATGGGTTCGGGCGCCAGCTGGGGCCATACCGATTTCAGCCTGTACAGCGCCGGCATCGTCGACGTCACGCAGGCCACGCTGCTGAAAGCGCCCGACGCGCTGCTCAGCATCAACGCCGCCGGCATCGACGGCACGCTGACCACGCAGGTGGCGCAGCTGAACGTCGTCAACCGCGGCACGGCGGGCGCGGCCTACAGCAATATCGTGGTGCGCGAGGCGGACAGCCTGTCCGTCATCACCGACGGCTACGCAGCCGGCGGGCTGACCACGCCGAACGGACTGATCGATGTGCAACTGGCGACGCGCGAGGCCATCCTCTCGCTCGACCAGGGCGCAATCACGACTGGCCTGGGCGGTGGCAACATCAGCATCGTGGCCGACGACGTCGACTTCCGTTCGGGTTACGACAAGGTCAGCGGCACGGGTCAGCTGACCCTGCGCGCCTGGTCGCTCGACCAGAGCTACCGGGTGGGCGGGGCAGCCCAGGGCATCTATGGCGGCGACTATTCGCCAGGCCTGGACTCGGGCTTCTTTGAATTCAGCATGAGCGATCTGTCGGCGCTCAAGGACGGCTTCAGCGCCATCCGGCTCGGCCATACCGCGGCCGGCGTCCGGATGTATGTGGGCGACGTGGAAGACGCACAGGTCGGCGAGACGATGTACTCGGCCCTGCTGCGCGACAACGCGACGCTGCTGGCGGACCACATCACGGTAGTCGGCGACGTGCAGTCGTCCGAAGTCCTGACCTTCCAGGGCCGTCTCATGGAGATCCAGCGCCAGAACGTGCGCACGCCCATGGGCGCGCCCGATTCCGGCATCCACGCTCGCCAGACCGTGCTGCGCCTGACGGAACAGCTCGTGGTGACCGGCTGGCTGCGTGGCGACGATCTGGTCGACGTCGCGGTAACGGGCACGACCGGCGTTGGGGCGCTTGTCGGCTATGGCGCCGAACCCAACAGTATTACCGGCGACAAGGGCGCCGCCATCGAGACCGTGAAGGCGGGCGGTCACGTCATGATGACCGGCTCGAAGTCGGTGATCCTGGCGGCGGGGGTCTACGCCGAAGGCGCGGATGCGCAGATCTCCATCGGCGCGGGCACGTCGCTCAAGCTGCTGGAAGGCGGCATGGTATCGGCCGAAGGCGATCGCTCGCTGATCACGCTGGCATCGACGGGCTCGATCGGCCTGCTGTCGGGCAGCGCGGTCCTGTCGGGCGCGCGCTTCGTGACCGGCCAGCAGACCCCGGTGCTGACGGGCACGGGCGCGGGCGTCGTGATCCAGACCACCGGCGAACTGATGCTGGCCGGCTCGCTGACCGCGGGCGGCGCCATGCGCATCGATGCGGGCGCCGTGAGCGATCCGCATGCCGACTACTTCGACAACCTGCCAGGCAAACAGCTGGCGTCGACGACGCAGGCCGCAAGCTTCGCAGCCATCATCTCGGCCTTGAATCAGAACCAGATCCACGTGGATCTGCGCGCACTGTTCGGCGCCGACAACACGCCGCTCGCCAACGTCACGTCGGTCACGTCGCTGGCCAACTACACGCCGTTCGAATCGCTGAGCGATGCGGCCAAGGCCACCCTGGTTGCGTCCCTCCACTACACGACGCATGAGCACGGCGGTTACTACAACGCCGCCACCAACACCTTCGGCACCACGCTGACCGAAGGCGAACTGATCGCCTACCGCAATGCGGACATCGTCTGGGGCGCGGCCGGTACGCCGGCAGCCAACGCCAGCTTCGATCAGCTGACCAAGGTCCAGCAGCAGGTCGTCGCGACGACGCTGGGTTACACGATGTTCGACGGCCTGGTGTTCACGCACACGACGGCCAGCGGCACCATGACCGTGGCGACCGCCTTCACCCAAGGTCCGTCCTACGATTACGACAACGCGGCCATAGGCTGGGCGGCCGCCGGCGTCGCGGTGCCCGCCGCGGGCACGGCGTTCGCCGCGCTGTCCGGTGCGCAGAAAATGTTGGTGGCCGAGGCGCTGGGCTACACCTTCGATTACTACTCGATGCCAGGCGACCTGTGGTTCGGCACGGGGGTGGATGCCACCCCGGTCGCCACCATTCCGGGCGCCGATGCCGCATGGAGCCAGCTCACGGCCGAGCAGCGCGCGATCGTTGCGGAATTCATCGATCACGGCGAGGGCTACAAGAACTTCTTCAACTACAACGCCGCGCCAGGCAAGAAGTCGGTCGCCGACTTCACGCAGGGCCCGTCGTCGGACTACCGTAATGCCGACATCTACTGGGGCTCGGCGGGCGCGCCTGCCGCCAATGCGTCGTTTGCCGACCTGACGGCCGCGCAGCAGAAGGTCGTGGCGCGCAGCCTTGGCTACGAAGTGCTGGAAGGCGTCAACTTCATCAAGGTCGATGCCGCCGCGCCCTGCGCGTGGTGGACGGCTTTGCCGAAGGCAAGGCAGGCGACTACAACCTGGATGCGATCAATTGGGGCGGCGTGCAAGCGCCGGCCGCCGGCGCTACCTTCGAAGACCTGAACCCCTCGCAGCGCGCGGTGGTGCTGGAATCGCTGGGCTACGCCGAAGTCGATCGCCAGGTGTTCTACAACGCAACGACCGGCCAGGCCTTGGGCACGCTGGTCGAAGGCGCGGGCCGCGACTACAGCAATGCGTCCATTGACTGGGGCACGCTGACCCGCCCGGCCGACGGCACCAGCTTCGACAACCTGGGCACCGCCCAGCAGGACGCCGTGCTCAAGCAGCTGGGTTACCAGCGCTGGGACGGCGCGGTGTACTACAACGCGCTGGCCGCAAGCGGCGCGCAGTACAAGATCACGTTCGCCGCGGGCAGCGATTACCGTGTCGACAGCCTGCGCTGGAGCGATGTGGGCCGCCCGGCCGAGGGCACCGCGTTCGACGCGATGACGCTCGACCAGCAGTTCCGCATCTACGACCAGAGCGGCTTCACCAAGTACGGCCAGACCGTCTACTTCAACGCCGACGCCGCCGACGGCAAGCAGTTGATGACGACGTTCACGCAAGGCATCGACTACACCAACGGCGTCGATGCGGCGGGCGACACCAACCGCTGGCTCGTCAGCGACGGCATCCACGAATATGTGGTCGAGGCCTACGACGCGCAGAACGACGGCGTGGTGGACAGCATCCGCGTGCTGGAACCGCATCCTCTGACCGGCCAGCGCGGCTTCGGCTTCCTGCTGACTGGCACCATCTATACCCTGCAGGACAACGCCGATTTCATCGTGTCGACGGCCGATGACGTCATCGTGCGCGGCAACATCAACCTGCTGGGCCAGGGCTCCGACCTGGTGCTGCAATCCGACAGCTGGCTGTACTGGGAAGGGCAGGCCAACGTCAACGGCAACATCACCCTGCTGGGTGGCGTCGAGATCGACGGTACGGACCGCGGTGGCGCGAATGCCGACGGCACGAGCGTCTACATCAACGCATCATCGGTGCTCAACACCACGCGCGCCGGCAGCCAGATCACCATCGCGGGCAGCCAGGACGTGGAACTGCACGGCGCGATCGTCGCCGGCGGGACCCTGGGCGCCACGGGCGTGACCTGGTCGGGCGCCGATTCGAGCATCCGTATCGTGGCGGGCCAGCAGGTGTCGGTCGATACCGGCCTGCAGGCGGCCAAGTCGGTCACCATCGTCACCACCGGGCTGACCGGTGCCGACGACAACGGTTGGGGCGTGGTCATCGGCAGCGCCGGCGGCCTGAACGCGGCGGGCATCACGTCCGACCAGTCGGGTGGCTCGGTCGCCATCAATGCCTACGGCGGCGTGACCATCGCAGGAAGCATCGTGTCGGGCGGCACCATCCGCCAGGTGTTCGATGCGCAGGGCGCACTGCAGTCCGAAACCATCGAGTGGTCGCCCGAAGCGTCCACCATCAATGTGACATCGGCCGGCCAGCTGTACCTGGGCGGCCAGGCGCCGACCCAGTCGGGCGGCAGCATCGAAGTCGGCGCCACGCTGCGCGCCAGCCAGCGTATCGACCTGGCCGGCGGCTACAGCGCCGACGGCATCGGCGTGAAGATGCCGGGCGGCGCGCGCGTCGCCACGCACAATGCCGATGGCGTCATCACCATCTCGGCCTCGCAGGATGCCGAGATCAATGGACTCGTGGTTGCCGGTGGCGAAGTCATCGACCATTACGATCCGGCCGGCAAATCGCTCGGCAGCAGCACGCATACCTTCGGTGGCGATTCGGTCATCACCATCACCGCCGACCAGCAGATCCGTCTGGGACGCGACCTGATGGCAGGCAAGACCATCGACGTGCGCGGCGGCATCGGCCGCGGCGTGCCGACGGCTGAAAATCCGTGGGCCGACCAGGGCATCGTGGTGGGCGGCAACGTCCACCTCAAGACCTGGCAGGAAGACAGCACGCTGAGCCTGTCTGCATCGGGCGACGTGTCGGTGCTGACGCCGGCGTGGACCCAGGAACTGACGGCATCGGGCTTTGCCCAGTATGCCGACGGCCATCTGACGCAGGACGTGACCTTTACCATCCAGGTCAAGGACGGCAGCTTCGTGCGCAGCGGCGTCGTGACGCTGGCCGCGGCCGCCACCGCCGGCAACACCGGACTGGCTTCGCTGGCCGCCGATCTGCAGGCGGCGATCGACGCCGTGCCGGCGCTGACGCCTTACGGGCTCAAGGTCCGTCTGAACGACGGCCATCTGATGATCACCGGCGATTACGCGTTCTCGCTCGTGTCGGCGGCCGATAGCCAGGCGGCCCTGCTGGGCTTTACGCAGATCGTCGGCGCGACCGCCGCATCCGACCGTGGCTGGGCGCTCGACGCCAGCCAGCGCGGCTCGGTGGTCAGCCTGGGCCGCGCGAATGCGCCCAGTGGCGACATCACCATTTCGGGTTCGATCCGCGCCTACTCGGCGATCAACCTGTATGCGGGTACCAACGCGCTGGGCAACCAGAACGTCGAACTGACCGAAACCGGTCTGATGGAAACGCTCAGCGGCGGCATGCACCTGAGCCCGGCCGGCAACGCGATCATCAAGGGCGACCTGGTGGCGCGCGGGACCAATGCCGACATCGTGATCGACGCGAAGCAGACGCTGGAATTGCGCGGCGACCTGACCGCGCAGCGCGACATCATCATTACGGCAGGTACGGCGGTGCACGCGGGCGAAGTCAGCCTGAAGACCACCGCATCGGCCAACTTCAACACGATCGACGCCGGCGGCCGCATCATCATGACCGGCCTGAACGACGTGTCGATCGACAGCGCCCTTGGCCGCGCGAATCCGACGCTCGGCATGGTCAAGCTGGCATCCACCAGCGGCACGCTGACCCTCGAACACAATGCGGGCTGGATCGAAACCGGATCGCAGATCGTGCTGTCGGGCAAGACGGTCGACCTGGCCGGCGTGATCCGCAGCAACGGCGCCACGCCCGCGACGTATGACTTCGAAGTCGACGTCACGGCGACCCGCGACGTGCTGCTGCATGCCGACGTGTCCCTGGCCGGCTCGATGCGCGTCGTTGCCGGTGGCAACCTTGCCGTCTATGGCTCGCCCATCAGCGCCGACCAGGCCGGTCAGAGCCTGGTGCTCTCGGCCGCGGGCGACATCTACATCGGTTCGTTCGGCAGCCATGCCGGCGGCGCGGTGCTCGAAGCCCATCGCCTTCTGGACATCAAGGCCGGCGGCGTGCTGCGCATGGCGTCCGACAGCCAGCTCTACAGCATGGCCGACGGCAGCCAGATCCGTCTTGACGGCGGCCGCATCGACCTGCAAGGCAGTGTCCGGGCGGGTGCCGACTACGACCGCGTCACCAGCGGCTGGACGACCTCGGGTGCCGATACCGCCATCACCCTGCGCAGCGCGCAGGACATCGTCATCGGCTCGCAGCTTGCGGCCGGCGCCAAGGTCCAGCTCATCGCGGGATCGGATGCCGAAGGCAACAGCATTCTCATGACCACCGGCAGCGGCGTGACCGTGACCGGTGCGGCAGGGCAGGTCACGATGCTCGCCGACGGCGATCTCGTCATGCAACGCAATACCGCCATCAGCGCGACGGGCGTGGGCGCCGACGTCGACCTGCAGGCACGGTCGCAGGTCGTGGTGTCGGGCCGAGTGCTCGCCGACGACCAGGTGCGGGTCACCGGCGGCACCGATGCCGCCACGCGCATCGGCGTGCTGATCGACACGCTTGTGCTCGACGGCAACGGGGCTTACGTGTCGGGCGGTATCCTCGACACGCACGAAGGCGGGTCGGTCACGATCCGCGCGGCCGATGGCATCACCATCGCGGCCATCATCGGCCAGCAGGTGGCGCAGGCCACGCCGACGCGCGCCACGGTCCACCACGTCACGATCGAGTCGACCTCGGGCGATGTGAACCTGCTGCGCAATATCGAAGTGCAGGAGTCGGTCTCGCTGATCGGCGGCAACATCAACCTGACGGCCGGCAGCCATATCTTCGCGTTCGGCGCCGATGCCTCGATCCACATGCAGGCCCGCGTCAAGCTGACCCTGTCCAGCGCCAGCACGGGCGCCAATGATTCGCCTATCGTCATGGCGGGGTCGCTGGTGCACCTGGCCGCGCCGACGGTCGTCATCAACGGCAACGTGCAGGTCGACAAGGACACCACCGACGGCCTGCTGCTCGTCAACGCAGGCAGCACGCTGACCATCGGCGGCTTCCTTGGCTCGGCTCACAACATCACGCTGAACGCCGGCGTGGACATGAACTGGACCCAGGGCCGCATGGAGCAGCCCATCCTGCGCATGCAGCTGTCGGGCGGCAACATCACCGTGCAGAACCAGGGCCTGATCCAGGCCGCGGGCACGCTGACGGTGCAGGCTGGCGGCAACGTCGTGCTCGACGCCGCGCAACAGGTGGCGGCGGCGCGTCCGGTCGAAGTGACGAGCTACCAGACCAAGGAAGAGAAGGTCGACGTCGTGACCGGCTACACGCAGGTTGCCGACGGCCAGATCGAAGTCCCCAAGGTCAGCTACGTCACCACGACCATCACCGAGCAGATCGGGACCGAACTCGTCAAGGTCGGCAGCACGTACCACACGCTGGACGTCACCCTGTCACAGACCGGCTACTACAACCCGAAGGCGCCGGTGGGCTCGCAATATCGCGAGTACCTGATCGAAGGCATCGACTACTACAACGACGCCAGCCAGCGGCCCGCGGGCAGCACCGTGCCGGTCGTGAACTGGGCCAATGCCGGCGACGAGCAGAACCCGACGCGCACGGCCACGGCGCCCAGCGGCGACTACAAGAGCACCGAATACCGCACGTTCTCGCAACTGAATGACGCGCAGCGCTGGGCCGTGCTGAACGCGACCGGCTTCATGCCGCTGTACGACTTCGGCTATGACGCGGCCACCGCGTCCACGGTCAAGACGCTCAACGGCGCAACGACCACTTCGGCCTGGGCGCCCGAATGGCGCAACAACGCCAAGCAGGTCTTCTACATCAACGTTGCCGGATGGCGCGACAAGTATGTGCTGATGCAGGTCGGCGCGCAGGAAGACATCCTGCGGCTGGTCAGCGACGGCGCGCCGGCGTATCTGACCGGCGACACGACGGCCGACGGCGTTGGCAATGGCACCTGGGTTTCCGCCAACCAGAATCCCCAGGGCGAACTGGTCGGCACCTACACCGACCGCGCCAAGGTGTTCTACGACCAGATCAATTCGGTCTACACCAGCAACACCTACCAGACCAACTTCAACTGGTCGCAGAACGCCTGGGACTACGACAACAAGGCCGGCACGTGGCAGGTGTCGTACCTCAATGGCACCGGCACGCGCTCGTTCGGCACGATGGCCGATGGCCACAACGGCACGCTGTCGTACGCGCCGCAATGGTCGTGGTACGACCTGAGCGACGCCAACAAGGCCGAGTTCGTTCAGACCTACGGCATCTCGGGCACGGCGCCCGCCACCGCCAACATCAAGGCGATCGCGGCGTACCAGTCGACGCTCAACAGCGGCACGGCCTCGCTCGTCAACGTCGGCACGTCGCTGGATGGCGTGCGCGAAGTCGGCGTGGCCCCTGGCATCCAGGCAGGCTACAGCGGCCCGACCCTGTGGTGGTGGGCCAACTTCGTCGGCGCCTCGCTCGAGCTGCGCGGCAACGACAGCTGGCTCGGCAGCCACTACAACAGCAGCCGCAGCGACGACTGGAACGACGATGCGCAGGCGGTCCGCTTCTCGGACGCCACCTATGCCGTGCGCCTGTACCAGCACATCAACTACGGCGGCTGGAACGCCGACTATCGCGGCACCACGGCCAATCTTGGCGGCGTGAACGATGAGTCGAGCTCGGCCCTGGTGTGGGGCAAGCGCTACGAGCAGTTCAAGGACTACACCTACGCGTGGACGTCCACGACCTCCAACATCTTCGACCAGCGCGTGCAGCTGAAGTACGACCTGGCGACCATTGCCAAGGATGACTTCGACTACCGGCCGGTCTACCAGACCAGTACCAAGGACGTGATGGTCACGACGCTGGAAAACGTCACGGTCTGGAAGACCGTGCCGATCATCCAGCAAGTGACGCAGATCACGACTGAGGCGCACACGACCACCATCAACAGCACGTACGGTTCCTTCAACGAGTCGGCGTCGCTCAATGGCGGCACCATCAAGATCGACGCGGGCGGCTCGGTGCGCCTGAGCGGGGTGGTGGCGGCCTCCGACCATATCGAGATCGACAGCGGCTCGCTGCTGCAGATCAAGGGCAATATCGTCGACGGCAAGGCCGTTGGCACCAAGCTGGTGGCGGACACGCTCGACCTGTCGGCGGGCAGCAATCTGCAGATCGATGATTCGGCCGTGCTCGCGACCACCGGCGCGGCCGGCGCGGTCCAGCTGACGGCCAAGCTCGACGTGACCCTGGGCGGCGAAGTCCGTGCCGAGACCACGACGGGCGGCGCGGCGGCCAACACGCTGTTGACCGTCACGGTCGATGCGGGCCGGGACCTGTACCTGAGCGGCATCGTGACCGCGGGCAGCATCGACCTGGAGTCGGGTTCGGCCAGCGCCAACACGATCCGCGACGGCGGTATCACCGCCGATGCGGACACCGTGCTGACCGCCACGTCGGGCAACGTCAGCCTGAAGGCCGGTCACTTCGGCGGCAACATCGTGCTGTCGCACGTGACCCTGGACGCCAGCGCGTCCGCCACGGGCACGGTGCGTCTGGACGCCTCGGCAGGCTTCGTGGAACAAGTGCGCGAACTCGTCCAGCCGTCCGGCACCACCGCGCCCGAAGACCGTGTGTGGGTCGCGGCGGGCAACCTGGTTGCGCACCGTCTTGAAGCCGTGGCCGAAACCGGCCTGATGCTGACCTCGCGCGTGGCGCAAGCCGACCTGACACTGGTGGGCGCCGGCAATATCGATCTGACCAACACCGGTGCGATGTCGTTGACGGCCAAGGCGGCCAACGGCGGCATCACCGTGCTGAACACGGGCAACCTGGCCGCGCACAGCGTGGTCACGGAAGGCAGCAGCGACCGCAACGACATCAGCCTGACGGCGGTCGCGACCGGCACGGGCGGCGTTGCGGGCATGGTGCTCGGCGACGTGCGCAACGTGGCGCGCGGCGACGTCACGGTCAAGGCGCAAGGCACGGTCACGCATGAAGCCGGCACGATGGTGGTGGCCGACGAGCTGTCCATCACGAGCATGGGCGCGATCGATGTCGCGACCAATGTGAACAGCCTGACGATCGATGTGCGTTCCGCGGCCGACGTGGTCTTGGCGCAAGACGTTCGCAAGCTGCTGCTGCAGCAGGTGTCGGTGGCCGACGGCAGCTTCGCCGCTACCGGCAAGGGCGTCATCGATGTAGTCGATGTCACGCTCAAGACCAACAAGACCGGCAACGACATCACGATCACGGCCGAGAAGGACCTGCTGGTGCGCCATGCCTCCGCGGGCATCCACCTGGGCGCGAACGAGGCCCTGCCGACCATCGGTGGCACGCAGGTCACGTCGGTCAGTTCGGCGGGCAACATCACGCTCGTGTCGACGACGGGCGCCATTACCGAGGGGTATAGCGACACCGCCGTGGACGTGGTGGCCAACCGGCTGACGATGCGTGCGGCCACCGGCATCACCGGACTGGAAATCGCGGTCAACGAGATCGACGCGGTCACGTCGGCAGGCAACATCGAGCTGGTGGACGTCGATGGCAACCACGAACAGTTCGCGGGCCTGAAGGTCATCCAGGCCAAGAGCAGCGTCACGCCCACCACGGGCAACACCCTGGTCAGCCTTGCCACGCAAGGCAGCCTGCTGGTGGACGCCGCCGGCCGCGTCGCGGGCGACACGCTCAAGCTGGTCAGCTCGCTGGGCAGCATCGTGGTGCGCACGCCGACCAGCGGCGACTCGCTGTCGTACTCGCGCGGCATCGTGTTCGATGCCGGCAAGACGATCGAGCTGTACACCTTCTTCAATGCGCCCGAGCACATGGAATACCGCGCGGGCGACTACTTCATCTTCGGCACGCCGCAATCGGGTGGCGCGCCAGTGACCAAGCTGCTGCCCACGACACTGACGACCGATACGCTGATCCTCGAGACCGGCGAAGGCCTCAGCCTGATTGGCAGCACGATCAACGTCAACCGCCATCTGGAACTGATCGCGGGCCAGGACGTGGTGGTCAAGGGCACGATCAACGTCAAGGCAACGCACTACGACGGTACGTCGGCGGGGTCGGCGATCGAAGAAGTGATCATCAAGGCGCTGGGCACCAGTCAGGCCCGGCAGGTGGTCGACGTCAACCAGAGCAACGCCCAGTCCAACGCCAGCACCGTGGCCAGCGACACGGGTTTCATCAACCTGCAGATCAATCAGCTGCCGGCGTCGCGTTTCGAACTCCGCGCCAAGAATGACATCTTCGTCGACGTGGAAAGCAGCCTTGTGCTGAGCGGCTTCGTCGGTGGGTTGACGGGCTTCGATTCGGCCCGCAATGTGTCGATCGACGTCGCCGGCACCCTGGCGGTGCAGAGCGGCATCGTGGCGGCGGCGACCAGCGGCGGCAAGCTCAACCTGATCGCGACCAACGTGACGACCGACGGCGCGTCCGTCTACATCTCGGACCGGCTCGATGTGCTGGCCACCAACGCGATCCAGCTCAACACGCTGGTCGAGACGGTGTCCGTGCGGTCGACCCAGAGCGGTGCGATCAGCATCAACGAAGCCACCGGGCTGACGGTCGAACTGGCAAGCGCGCGCAGCGGCGCCATCGACATCGCCGCGGGCGGCGATCTGTTCCTGCGCGAGGTGCGCAACTTCGCGGGCGGCAGCGACATCTCGCTGCGCGCTGGCGGCACCATGTACGTCGATCTGGTCGAAACCGCGTCCTCGATGGGCGCGCAGAAGACGTCGGGCAACATCACGGCCGACGCCCTGGGCGGCATCCGTGAATGGCAGGCCGCGTCGGTCACGACCCTGGATGCGCAGGGCCGCGAGACCGTCGTGCTCAATGCCTACGATGACCAGACGGCGGACCTGTATGGGTATCGCGTCACCATCAACGGCACGTCGACGACCACGCTGCTGTCGGATCCGACCAAGCACGGCAACGGCAACGATGTCGAAGTGCGCGTGATCGCCGCCAACGGCTTCACGCACAACCTGGTCAGCACGGTCACCGAGCGCTCGCTGCTCGAGGCCGGCGGCGCCATCGTCAACGTCGATCCGGTCACGGTGACCGCGGCGGGCCGCGTCGTGCCGCAGATCAGCGCCGTCATCTTCGGCGCCGTCCCGGCGGTGGGCGAGACGTACTCGGTCACCATCAACACGCATCAGTACAGCGTCACGGCTGGCGCAAGCGACACGGCCGCCACGCTGCTCGGATCGTTGAAGACCCTGATCGAGACGGGCGAATCGGACATCACCGTGTCCGTGGACGCCGCCACGCTCAAGCTGCAGTTCGTTGCCGAGACGGGCAATACGCCATTCACGATCGACGCTGCCGCGCTGACGACGCCGGCCACCTCGCTGGTCACCGGCGGCGTGAGCAAGGACGGAGCCACCATCGACACCACGGCAGGCGACGTGTTCGCCGGCTTCGACCAGGCGCAACATACCAACGTCATGTTCGACAGCGCCGCGGCGCTGCAATCGGGCAAGGCCTATGGCGTCACGCTCAATGGCCACGAGTACGCGGTGCACCTGGGCGAGAATCAGTTCCTCGATATCGCGGGAACGGGCGCAAGCGGCATCTCGGTCATCGTCAAGGCGCTGCAGACCGATAGCGCGTACGGCACCGGCACGCTCACCAACGTGACCGACGGCGCCCGCACGATCAGCTTCGGATCGCTTGCCTCGCCCTCGTCCGGGACGGTGCTGTCCGTGACGATCGCAGGCACGGTGTTCTCGACCACGGCCACCGGTACGTCCGATCGCGACAGCGTCGGCGCCGCCCTGGCCGCCGCGATCGATGCCAACAGCAACTACGCCGCGACCTACAACGCCACGACCGATGTGCTGACCATCAGCAGCGGCGCAGGCACCGCGACGATCACCGACAGCTTCTCGGCGCCCGTCAGCGCCAAGCTGGGTCCGACGATCAATCTGTCGGGCATGACCATCTCGGCCGGTACGCACTACACGGTCACCGTCGCCAACGGCAAGACCTTCGATACCGTGGCGACGGCAGGGCAGGGCGCGGTGGACATCGCCAGCGCGCTGACCACGCTCATCAATGCCGACGCCACGCTCAAGGCGAGCGTGAACGGCAGCACCATCACCGTGCAGGATGGCGGCGTCTATGCCGACATGAGCATGGTGGCGCGCACGCTGCAGACGGTGGCGGCGGGCCAGGCATCGGTGACGCAGACGGCAACCGCCCAGGCCGGCACCCATGTCGACCTGTCGTCCCTCCAGGTCACGGCGGGTTACAAGTACATCGTGAAGGTGGGCGCTACCGAATTCGCCTACACGGCCGCCGCGGGCAACACCCTGACCCAGGTCGTCGCCGGCATGGCCGCGCAGGTGGATGCGCATGCCACCTACTCGGCAACCGCCAGCCACTACACGGTCAGCGACTGGGCAAGCCTGCGCAGCGCGCTGGTCTCGGTCGTGGAAGCGGGCGAAGCCATCGACGGCACGGCCTATGATGGCCGCACCTTCGATCTGTCCGGCCTGACGGTCGCGGCCGGAACGACGTACACGGTCACGGTCAACGGCACCGCGTACAGCTACACGGCGGTCGCGGGCGATACGGCCCAGGTCGTCACGTCCCTGCTGTCGTCGGCGGTCGAAGACGGCGGTTTCAAGATCATCGAAACCTACACCCAGGGCGCGGCCGCGGGTACGGGCGGCGTCCTGACCGTGCTCAGCACGAGCGCCATCACCGGCGCCACGTCCAGCTTCGGCGTGACGGCCCAGGCGAAAACCGTCATCGGTCTGGAAGCCGAGACGAATAACGTCGCCTTCACCGCAACGGCCCCGGCCGGCACGGGCGCCGTCGCACCGGTCATCACGACCGATCGCGACGCGGGAGAACTGGCGGCACAAGTGTCGTCGCTGAGCTTCGCCAATCCGTCCACCGCGGGCTACAGCCTGCAGAATGGCTATGAGTTCTCGGTCGTGGTCAATGGCAACACGTATGCCGTGACCATCGGCACGGGCGGCGTGACCGCCAGCTGGACGTCGGTGCTGAGCAGCCTTGCCGCCAAGATCGTGCAGGGCGAAGGCAGCGCCACGATGAGCGTGACACCCGATGCCGCCACGCGCACGCTGGTGCTGACCGCACTGGTGGCGAACGACGGCTTCACGGTTGAAAACGCCTCGGTGGTACAGCACTACCAGGCCGATGTGGCCAATGGCGTCATCGACGCCGGCACGACGATCCAGGCCGCGGGCACCAATGCCTCGCAAGTCAGCAAGCTGACCTTTGCGGGCGTGGTCAAGACCGGTGTGGATTACACCGTGCAGCTCGGGTCCAACGTCTACACCGTCAAGGTGGGCGACGTGGTGCACGGCACGACCGTTGCCGCCACCTGGGCGTCGGTGCTGTCCGCGCTTGAATACAAGATCGAACAGGGCGGCGAAGTGCGGGTCGACGTGGCCGCCGCAAGCCACGAGCTGACGCTCACGGCGCTGCAGGCCAACACGGCCTTCGATCTGCGCGCCACCAGCCGCGACGCGGGCGCCGTGCAGGCGCTGACCAAGATCGGCGATTACATCGTGATCGTGCCGGACCGCGGCGTGGGCGACGCCAGCATGACCGTGACCGGCAACCTGACCGTGGTCAACATGCCCACGCACGCCGGCGAGTCCATCACGCTGGGCGCGGGCAAGGATCTCGTCGTGGTGTCCGACATCAACGTCGGCGACGCCGGCAGCGTCAACCTCAGCGCCACCTTCGCGCTGACGCTCGGAGGCAAGGTCACGGCGGGTTCGCTGACCGTGCGTGCCGGAGACGACCTGACCATCACGTCCGACGTGGGCACCCTGCAGGTCACGCTGACCGGCGCGGGCAACCTGACGGTCATCCAGACCGGCGACCTGTCGATCACCGGCATCGAGATGCAGGGTGGCGACATCACCATTCTCGGTTCGGGCAACATCAGCATCGGCGCCATCACCGGCACGGCCGGCGCCGTCAGCATCACCAGCACCAACGGCAACATCACGATCGACAGCATGACGAGCGCGGGCGCCGTCACGTTGACCGCGACCGGCGCCATCTCGGCCGGCAAGCTGGTCAACGGCAGCGTGGTCAGCACCATTGAAGCGGACACCTTGACGATCACCGCGGGCGCGGCGATCTCCGTGTTCGAATCCGATGGCGTCGTCGTCACCCAGGCGCTCAGCAGCACGAATGCCGCGGTCCGCCTGCAATCGGGCGGCACGATGACCCTCGATGGCGCGATCAGCGTCGTCGGTAATGCGGCCATCAACCTGGTCACCACCGGCGGCGCGCTGGTGGTCAACCAGGGCATCGTCACCGATACCGGCAGCGTCACGCTGCGCGGTGCGGCGGGCCTGACCATGTCGGCCCAGGGCGACGTCACCACCAACGCCGGCAACGTCTTGCTGGACGCGGGTGCGGGCGGTCTGGACATGACCGGCGAAACCGTGGTGAACGCCGGCACCGGCACCATTACGATGAACGCCGGCGGCGCCATCCTGCTGGGCAAACTGAGGACCTCGAACGAAGGCATCCTCAGCATCACCAGCGGCGGCGTGCTGGACGTGGCCGAAGGCACGACCGACATCATTGCGTCGAACGCGACGCTGATGATCCGTGCCGAGGGCGGCATCGGCGAAGACGGCAACCCGATCGAAACGCAGGTCCGGGTGCTGGACTTCATCAACAAGGGCTTCGGCGCGGTCTTCATCGAAGACGTCGACGACCTCATCCTGACCCGTGTCGACCAGCAGGCCGCGGAGCAGGTCTCGATCATCGCGCGCGGCGGCAGCATCGTTGTCACCGACAACGGTGTGCAGGCCACCCGCGCGCTGGTCTCGCTGTATGCCGGCGACGCGCTGACGCTCGACGCGTCGGTCAACACCACTGGCGGCAGCGTGATCCTGACTGCCGAAGACGGCGACATCACGCTGGGCGCGGGCGTCCACGTGATCGGCAATGGCGACATTACCGTGCGTGCCCTGAAGGGCGCCCTGGTCAATGACGTCAGCAAGGTGGGCTGGCTGACCCGCAACGGCGGCTTCGATCCGGAAATCGGCTGGGTGCTGAGCCAGGGCAAGTTCACGATGAACGAGCTTACCGGGCAGATCATCACGTCCGGCATTGCCGCGCATGAAGTCCCTGGCCATCTGGCCAACGGCGTCACCCTGCGCGCAGCCGGCGGCCCCATGCTCCAGACCACCGGCGGCAATCTGACCATCGCGGTGCGCGACGAGGTCGGCCAGAACGTGAGCGGTTTCACGTTCAGCCCCCTGTCCATCATCGTCGATGCGGAAACGCTGACCGTGTCCAGCAGCAACCGCGAAGACGTGGTGGTGCTGGCGACCGGCTCGGTGCAGGTGTTCTCGGATGCGGCAGCCAGCGGCTCGCGCGGCGGCCAGACCGACGTGTCGTCGCTGAATGGCGAACAGCAGATCGTCAACGCCATGGATGCGAGCGGCAAGGACATCACGATCCGCTCCAACCAGGTGTCGATCGCCGCGGACGTCCGCAGTGCGGGCGCCACGCTGACCTTCATGCCGACCAGCCCGTCCGCCGCCATCGTTCTGGGCGACGTGAAAAGCACCGGCTCGCAGCTCGACGCGAACGGCTTCCATCTGAGCAACACGTCGCTGTCGCATCTGCAGGACGGCTTCTCGCAGATCGTGATCGGCAGCGACACCAGCAGCAACAAGGTGTACCTGGGCGAGTCCGGTGTGGGTGGCAGCATCAACCTGCAGGACACCCTGGTCATCAAGACCCCGGTGATCGGCGGCCATGTGTACATCAACCAGGACGTTGTGCTGACCGGCAATTCGTCGTTCGTCATCGAAGGTTCTGGCCACACCACCGATTACGCGGCCAACGTGACGTCGGACGCCGACGTGTCCATCCTGGACTCGACCACCTTCGCGGGCAATCGCACGATCACCGCGGGCAGCGACGGCAGCGGCTCGATCCAGCTGGGCGGCAACACGGCACACTTCGTTACCGGCAACGGTGACGGCACGCCGGATACCCTCACGCTGCTGGCACCCGACAACATCATCATCTCGGGCCCGGTCGGCGGGGTGGATCCGCTCGAAGGGCTGACCATCGGCGGCGTGACCGTTGCCGGCTCGGTCAACCTGCCGAACAACGTGACCTTCAACGGGTCCGTGGTCCTGAACGGCAGCATGTCCATCACGGCAAGCGGCGTCGTCACGTTCAACGACTACGTTGAACTGACCAGCGGCAGCCTGATCATCACCGGCGCAAGCCAGGTCATCTTCAAGAACGGCCTGCTGGTGTCCGGCGGCGGCGTGATCCAGATCGACGCCAACGAAATCGACTTCCTGGGCGGCACTGAAACGATTCGTGGCACCGGCGAACTGATCCTGCGTCCGAGTTCTACCAACCTGAACATCGAACTCGGCTCACCGGGCAATTC
Source organism: Pigmentiphaga litoralis (assembly GCF_048632615.1). Lineage (GTDB taxonomy): Bacteria > Pseudomonadota > Gammaproteobacteria > Burkholderiales > Burkholderiaceae_B > Pigmentiphaga > Pigmentiphaga litoralis_B. The sequence continues at coordinate 1,046,054 of NZ_CP184479.1, read as the reverse complement.
GATTTCGACCAACACGCTCAACCTCGACAACACCGATCTGCGCGCGCTGGCGGATGGCTTCACCCGCATCGTCATCGGCCACTCCGATGGCACGCATGCGGTCGCCAATGCCGGGTCCGTGCGCATCGGCGGCACGCTCTCGCCCGATCCCACGCTGCGTGACGACGTCCGGATTTTCGGTGGATCCATCACCATCGAAGACCTGACCTCGCCCAACGCGAACTTCCTGGTGCAGGGTTCGATCCTGCTCGACGCGGTCAACGACATCAAGATCAATAACCAGGTCGAAGCCCGCCTGAACTCGGGCACGGCGCAGAACATCACGCTGTACTCGGCCAACGGGTCGGTCACGCAGACCAGCCCGCCGAACGTCGACTTCGTGGACAACGAGCCCATCCGTGGCGCGGTGCTGACGGTCCACGCGGTCACTGGCATCACCCTGGGCGCCACCGAGGTCGTCTCGGTATCGGCGACCAACACCGGCGCGATGGGCGACATCCTGATCGGCGAGACGGCGGTCGGGGGCAACCTCAACATCCTGTCGCTGTCGCAGACGAACGCCGACAACTCGGGCAACATCACGGTCAGCACGCTGAACGGCACGATCTCGGTCGATGCGGCCGGCACGGGCATCAGCATCGTGGGCTCGGGCAGCCTGACGCTCGCAGCCGTGGGCGGCGCCATCGTGGACAACAAGGCGCTAAGCACCACGACCGGCGCCATCACGCTCACGAGCAGCGCCGCAATCACGGTTGGCAGCAGCAGCCCGATCACGACCACTGGCGGTGCGGTCACCCTCACGGCCAACGGCGCGGTCACCCTCGGCAGTGACGTGGTCACGGCTGGCGGTGTCGTCACGGTCAGCGCGGGCGGCGCCATCACCATGGTTGATGGCCGTCTGATCAGCTCGCTCAACGCGGGCAACAGCGGCGCCGTCGTCATGAGTGGCACGTCGATCGCGCTCAGCCAGATCCAGGCGGGCGGCTCGATCAGCCTGACCGCCACGACGGGCGGCATCACCGACAACCTGACGGGCGATACGCCCAACATCGACGGCGACACGGCAGTGCTGCGTCTGTCGGCGGTGACAGGCGTGGGCACGAGCGCACTGGCGCTGCAGACCCGCGTCGCGCAATTGAGCGCCAGCAACATCACCAACGGCAGCAACCTTGCCACCGGCGGTGTATTCATTCGCGAGGCCACCGGCCTGCGGCTGACCACGTCCGGCACACAGTCCATCGAAGCCGCCGGCACGGGCAGGGCCATTTCGATCGAGACGCTGAACGGCGCGCTCGTGGTCGAAGGTCCGGTCCGCAGCACGGGGACCGCAGGCAATATCCGCCTGCGCAGCGGCGAAACCGTCGAAGGCACGGTTGCGACGCTGGACCTGCGCGCCGACGTCACGTCGACCGCGGGCAACATCTCCTTGTCATCGGCCGACGGCATTGTCGTGGGCAGTGGCGGCCGGGTCCAGACCCAGGCCGCGGGCATGACGATCGAACTGGCGGCCGATGACGGCATCACGCTCGATGCCGCATCGCGCATCCTGAGCAACGTCGGCAACATCCGTCTGGATGCAGCGGGCGGCGGCATCGTGCTGGGTTCGGTCACCACCGGCAGCGTCAGCAGCGGCGCGGTCAGCCTCAAGGCCGCCGGTGCGATCACCGATGCCGACGCCGATGGCGCCGCGCAGACCGTGAACGTGACGGCGGGCAGCCTGCGCGTGCAGGCCGGCGTGTCCTTCGGGACGGCAGCCAACATTATCGAAACGTCCATTGGCGTGCTGAGCGCCACGGCCGCCAACGGCGGCATCTATGTTGCGGAAGCCAACGGACTGGAGATCGGCAGCAACGCTGCGGTATCGATCAACCGCGTCGACGCCACAGGTGCGTCCGCTGTCTTTGCCGGTGGCGACACCGCGCTGGCCGGCGTGACGACCACGGGCGGCAACGGCAACATCGTCATCACGAACGGCAACACCCACGCGGGCAATCTGCTCGTGAGCCAGGCCATCTCGGCCAACGGCAGCGGCAATGTGCTGCTGGGCGCGAATTGGGTCGCGGTGCCGGGCACGATCACGCTGAACGCTGGCGTGCGCAGCGATACGGGTTCCCTGAGCCTGGTCGCGCAGGGCGCCATTGCGCAGAACGCGGGTGCGAACCTGGTGACCGCGGGTGCGGGCACCATCGACGTGCAATCGGGCGGCGCCATCACCATGGCCGATGCCACGGTCATGCAGACGGCAGGCGGCAACATTCGCGTGTCGGGTGCGGGCGTGGTCACGGTTGGCGTGCTGGATGCACGGACGGCTGCCGATCGCGCGGGCAATGCACTGACGGGTCAGGCTACCTGGGGCGCGGTCAGCCTCTCGGGCGCCAGCATCGTCGACAACGCGACCGAAGCCACGGCCAATGCCGTGGACGTGTATGCCAGCTCGCTGCGTCTGAACGCCACGGCGGGTATCGCCGCCAGCAACAACGCCCTTGAAACCGAGGTCTTGCTGCTGAGCGCGAATTCGGGGACCGGCGCGCTGTTCCTGACCGAATCGACGGACGTCGCCATCGGCGAGACGGCGGCGATCGCCGTCAATCGCGTGGTGACCACCGGCGCGACGAGTACGACCGGTTCGACCGACGCCACGCAATCCGACCTGATCTCGGGCGGTGCGGCGGTCCTGACCACCACGGCCGGTTCCATCACGGTGCGTGAGGGCGACGTCGATGCCGGCACGCTGGGCGCAAGCTCGGCGGGCAACCTGCTGCTGCAGGCCGGCGGCGCGGCTTCGGACATCCTCATCGAAGCCCGCATCCTGGCCACCACCGGCAGCATCACGCTGCTGGCCGGCCGCGACATCGTGCAGGGCGGCAATGTGGTGGCTTCGGCCGCCGCCGCCACGATCGAACAGATCGCGGGCCGCGACATCACGCAGGCGCAAGGCTTCGGTACCACCACCAATGGCGGCAACATTGCCTTCACGGCCGGCAATAACATCGTCATCGAGACGATCACTGCCGGCACGGGCAGCGTCAGCCTGGTTGCCACCGCGGGTTCCATCACCGATGGCGATGCGGCGGGCGACACCGAAGTGGACGTGACCGCAGCTGGCCTGAAGCTGTCGGCGGCAACGGGTATCGGCGCCGCGGGCAACCTGCTCGAAACGACCGTGACGACCCTGTCGGCACGCGCCGGTGCGGGCGGCATCTTCTTGAATGAAACGGATGGCGTAACGGTCGACAGCGTGTCGGTCGTCGTCAACCGGGTAGACGCCGCCGGCATCGCCACGGCAACCGCCGCCAGCGCGCAGGAAGACCTGGCGACGGCCGGCAACGGCAACGTCGTGCTTGTCACGAACACGGGCAACCTGGTGGTCCAGGCCGGTACGGCAGGGTCCCTGGGCGTGGACGTCGATGGCACGGGCAACCTGCTGCTGCAAGCCACCGCCGGGTCCCTGACGCTGAATGCCACGGCGCAATCCGGCACGGGCAACCTCAGCGTGATCGCTGGCGGGGCCATTCTGCAAGCGGCCGGCGCCAACCTCGTTACCGCGGGCACGGGCACGCTCGACGTCCAGTCGGGCGGCAACATCGTGATGGCCGACGGCGCGCTCATGCAGACGGCAGGCGGCAATATCCGCGTGTCGGGTGCGGGCGTGGTCACGGTCGGCGTGCTGGATGCACGGACGGCCGCCGATCGCGCGGGCAACGCGTTGACGGGCCAGGCAGGGTGGGGCGCGGTCAGCCTCTCCGGCGCCAGCATCGTCGACAACGCGACCGAAGCCACGGCCAATGCCGTGGACGTGTACGCCAGCTCGCTGCGTCTGAACGCCACGGCGGGTATCGCCGCCGGCAACAACGCCCTGGAAACCGAAGTCGCGCTGATCAGCGCGAACTCGGGTACGGCGGCCATGTTCCTGACGGAATCGACTGCCATCGCCATCGGCGAGACGGCGGCGATCGCCGTCAACCGGGTGCTGACGTCGGGCGCGCTGTCCGGAACGCCGGCCACCGACGCCATCCAATCCGACCTGATCTCGGGCGGTGCGGCGGTCCTGACCACCACGGCCGGTTCCATCACGGTGCGTGAGGGCGACGTCGATGCCGGCACGCTGGGCGCAAGCTCGGCGGGCAACCTGCTGCTGCAGGCCGGCGGCGCGGCTTCGGACATCCTCATCGAAGCCCGCATCCTGGCCACCACCGGCAGCATCACGCTGCTGGCCGGCCGCGACATCGTGCAGGGCGGCAATGTGGTGGCTTCGGCCGCCGCCGCCACGATCGAACAGATCGCGGGCCGCGACATCACGCAGGCGCAAGGCTTCGGTACCACCACCAATGGCGGCAACATTGCCTTCACGGCCGGCAATAACATCGTCATCGAGACGATCACTGCCGGCACGGGCAGCGTCAGCCTGGTTGCCACCGCGGGTTCCATCACCGATGGCGATGCGGCGGGCGACACCGAAGTGGACGTGACCGCAGCTGGCCTGAAGCTGTCGGCGGCAACGGGTATCGGCGCCGCGGGCAACCTGCTCGAAACGACCGTGACGACCCTGTCGGCACGCGCCGGTGCGGGCGGCATCTTCTTGAATGAAACGGATGGACTGACGGTGGACCGTGTCTCGGTCAGCGTCAATCACATCGATACCGCGGCAGTCGCCACGGCAACGGCGCCCGGCGCGCAGGAAGACCTGGCCACGACCGCCAACGGCAGCATCGTGCTGCTGAGCAATACGGGCAACCTCGTGATCCAGGCCGGCACGGCCGGCACGCCAGGTCTGGACGCCAATGGCGCGGGCAATGTACTGCTGCAGGCCAGTGCCGGCAGCGTGACCTTGAATGCGTCGGTCCAGAGCGGCAGCGGCAACATCAGCCTGACCGCCGCGGGCACCGTGACCCAGAACGCCGACGCCAATGTCAGCACGGGCGGCACGGGTACGCTGGAAGTGTTGGCCGTCACGGGCAACATCGTCCAGGCCGCCTCGGCGCGCGCCACGGCGGCCACTGGCGACATCCGCATGCAGGCGGAAGGCAGCATCACCCTCGGCCTGGCATCGACGGGCGGCAACGTCAGCCTGATCGCCACCACGGGCAGCATCCTTGATGCCGATGCCCTGGTCGGCGGCGTGAACGACAGCAGCGTGGACGTGATCGCAAGCGGCCTGCGCATGGTGTCGGGCGCCACGATAGGCAGTACGGCCAATGCACTCGACCTGCAGGTGGCGACCCTGGGCGCGCGCGCAACGGGCGGCCTCTTCCTGCAGGAAGCCGATGGCATCACCATTGGCGACGTGACGGTGGCGGTCCAGCGCGTGACGGCAGGCGCCAGCGCCGGCGCCGTCAACGACAGCGTGTTGTCCGATCTGCGCACGCTGACCGGCGCGGCGCACATCGTGCTGGTCGCCGGGGGCAGCATCACGCTGACGCAAGGCTCGGACGCCGACGGCATGGCCGTCCAGGCAGCCGGCACTGGCAACATCCTGCTGCAGGCCACGGGCGCAGGCAGCAGCATCGATGCGCTGGCCAATGCGGACATCGCCGCGGCCACGGGCCGCATCAGCATGGTTGCCGCGGGCGCGCTGCGCTTCGCTGCCAATGCCGATGTGACCACCTCGAGCACCGTGGATCTGGAAGCCACGACCGGCAGCATCACGCAGTCGTCGACCAGCATCGCATCGGGCAGCGCAGTGCGCCTGCTCGCTGCCCAGGACGTCACGATCGGCTCGCTGATCGCGTCCGGCAACGTGTCGGTCACCGCCACGGCGGGCTCGATCATCGACGCCGATGCGCCAGTGGGCGGGCCGAACGACAGCGCCATCGATATCCAGGCTTCCGGCGCACGCCTGGTGGCCGGTGTCGGTATCGGTGACAGCGTCAACCAGATCGAAACGCAAATCGCCAGCCTTGCCGCACGCGCTACGTCGGGCGGCATCTACCTGACCGAATGGGACGGCCTGAGCAGTGGCGGCCCGTCGGTCAGCGTGGGGCGGGTCGGCACGGCGGGTGGCTTGACCACCGTGACGGACAGCGGTCTGTTCGACATCCGCACCACGGCCGGCAACGGCAACATCGCGATCACGGCTGGCGTCAATGGCGCCGCGCCGGGCACGGTCACGATCAACGATGGCGACACCAATGGCGTCGGCATCGACGCGCACGGCAGCGGCAACGTCTTGCTGTCCACGGCAGGCGGGGTCCTGCTCAATGCCGACATCCTGTCGGCAAGCGGCAACATGACGGTCCTGGCCGGCGTCAGCCTGACGGCCTCGGCGGGCGCGGATCTGCGCACCGGCGGCGCCGGCACGATCGACGTGGTCGCGGCCAACGGCGTGGTGGCCATGAGCGCCACCTCGGTCTTCACGACCGGCACGGGCGACATCCGTCTGCTGGGCAGCGGCAACGTCACGGTCGGTGACGTCATCACCGGCGGCAACGTCTCCATCACGTCGTCCACGGCGTCCATTCTGGATGCCGACGCGCTGGTCGGCGGTCTGAACGATGCGGGCGCCGACATCGTGGCATCGGGCCTGCGCCTGAATGCAGCGGTGGCCATCGGTGACAGCGTCAACCATCTGGAAACCACGGTCGGCACGCTCAGCGCACGCGCCTCGGCCGGTGGCGTGTACCTGCTCGAAACCGACGGCCTGACCGTTGGCGACGTGACAGTGACCGTCAACCGTGTCCTGAGCTCGGGCGCGATCGCTGCGGTCACCGATGCCGCCCAGTCCGATATCCGCTCGGGCGGAGCCACCGGCCACATCGTGCTGCGCACGGCCACCGGCAATCTGGTGCTGAACGACGGCACCGCCACGGCCGACGACACGGCCGTGGCGTCGGCGGGCGGCAACGTCCTGCTGCAGACGCTGTCGGCCACGGGCACGATCATCGCCAACGCCGACGTCACGTCGGCAGGCGGCAACGTGTCCGTGCTGGCAGGCGGTTCGGTCGCCTTCAACCTGACGGCCGACATCACCACCAGCGGCAGCATCAACGTCGAAGCGGCCGCGGGCAGCATCACGCAATCGACGACCAGCGTGTTCAGCAGCGCCAGCGACATCCGTCTGCTGGCCGCCCTGAACGTCACGGTGGGCCGCATCACGACGTCCGCCAATGTGTCGGTCACCGCCACGGCCGGCGCCATCCTTGACGCCGATCCGCTGGTGGCGGGCGCCGATGACGGCAACCTCGACATCGTTGCGTCCGGTCTGCGCATGCAGGCAGGCGTGGGCATCGGTGACGCGCTCAACCATCTGGAAACGACTGTCGGTACCTTAACGGCACGCGCCGCCGCGGGTGGCGTGTACGTGACCGAAACCGACGGCCTGACCGTCGGGGACGTCAGCGTGACCGTCCAGCGCGTGGGCATGAGCGGCGCCGTCACGGCCACGCTCGACGCCCTGCAATCGGACATCGTCACCACCGCGGGCAACGGCAACATCGTGCTGGTGAGCGGTGCCGGCGGCATCGTGCTGAATGACGGCTCGGCCTCGGCCGACGACGTCTCGGTCGCGGCCCATGGATCGGGCCGCATCCTGATCCTGGCTTTGGGCGCCGGCGGCGATGTGACGGCCAATGCCGACATCGTCTCCGGCACTGGCCACCTCACCATCCTCGCGGCCAATGCCGCCGTCTTCACCGGCACGGCCGACCTGCGGACCGCGGGCGCGGGCACGATCGACGTCGAAGCCGGTCTGGGCAGCATTACCCAGGCCGTGGGCAGTGTGTTCAGTGCCGCGGGCGACATCCGCCTGCTCGCCGCGCAAGACGTGGTGGTGGGGCTCATCAGTTCGGCGGCCAATGTCTCGATCACGGCAACCGCCGGTTCGATTCTCGACGCCGACGCGCTGGTGGGCGGCGCCAACGATTCCAGTCTCGACATTGCCGCACTTGGCCTGCGCCTGAACGCAGGCGCGGGTGTGGGCGCCGCGGTCAACTTCCTGGAGACCACGGTCGGCACGGTGTCGGCACGGGCGACCTCGGGCGGCATCCATCTGCGCGAAACCGACGGCCTGACCGTCGGGGACGTGGGGGTCACCATCCAGCGCGTCGGCCGCGACGCCGGCCTGACGGCGACCATTGACGCCGTCCAGTCGGATGTCGTCACTACGGCGGGCAACGGCAACATCGCCCTAGTCACGCAGGCGGGCAATATCGTGCTGAACGACGGCACGGCCGCGGCGGACGACATCGCGGTGGCAGCCAATGGTTCGGGCAGCGTCCTGATCCTGACGCTGGGCGCCAATACGGGCCTCATCGCCAACGCGGATATCGTGTCCGGCACCGGTCACCTCACGGTGCTCGGCGCGGCATCGGTTGCCTTTACCGGCACGGCCGATCTGCGCACCTCGGGCGCGGGCACGATCGACGTGGAAGCCGGCACGGGCAGCATCGGCCAGTCGGCCGGCAGCGTGTTCAGCGCGGCCAGCGACATCCGCCTGCTGGCTGCGCAGGACGTGACCGTCGGTCGCGTGACGACGCTGGCCAACGTGTCGATCACGGCCACGGCCGGTTCCATTCTGGATGCGGATGCATCGGTTGCCGGCGTCAACGACGCCGACGCCGATGTGATCGCCGCCGGCCTGCGCCTGAACGCCGGCACGGGTATCGGTGCCAACGTCAACCATCTGGATACCACGGTCGGCACGCTGACCGCGCGTGCCGGTGCTGGCGGCGTGTACGTGACCGAGTCCGACGACCTCATCGTCGGCGACGTCGCGGTCACCATCCAGCGCGTGGCCACCGATGGCACGTTCACCGCCACCACCGACGCCGCGCAATCGGATGTGCGCACCGTCGCCGGCAACGGCAACATCGTGCTGACGACTCGCGCGGGCAGCATCGTGCTGAACGACGGCGCCGCGCTGGCCGACGGCATCGCCATCTCGGCCGATGGCGCGGGCAATGTGCAGGTCCTGGCGGGCGGCACGGGCGCCAACGTGACGGCGAATGCCGACATCGTGTCTGGCACCGGCCACATCACGGTGCTGGCGGCCGGTTCGGTCACCTTCACCGGCACGGCCGACCTGCGCACCGCGGGGGCCGGCACGCTCGACGTCGAAGCCGGCGCGGGCAGCATCACCCAGTCCACCGCCAGCATCTTCCTGGCGGCCAGCGACATCCGTCTTGCGGCGGCCCAGAATGTAACCGTGGGTCTGGTCACGACGACCGCCAACGTATCGATCACGGCAAGCGGCGGCTCCATCCTGGATGCCGACGCCCTGGCGGGCGGCGCGAACGACGTCAATGTCGACATCGTTGCGGCGGGCCTGCGTCTGGTGGCCGGCCTGGGTATCGGTGACAGCGTCAACCATCTGGACACGACGGTCGGCACCTTGACCGCGCGCGCCACCTCGGGCGGCGTGTATGTGTCCGAAACCGATGGCCTGACCATCGGCGACGTGGGCACGACCGTCCAGCGCGTCGGCAGCGACGCCGGCCTGACCGCGGTCATCGACACCGTCCAGTCCGACGTCATCACCACGGCAGGCAACGGCACTATCGTGCTGACCACCGCCAACGGCAGCATCGTGCTGACCGACGGCACGGCGGTCGCCGACGACATCGCAATCGCGGCCCATGGTTCGGGCAATGTCCTGGTCCAGGCCCTGGGCGCGGGCACCAGCGTGATTGCTGGCGCCGACCTGGTGTCCGGTACCGGCAGCCTGAGCGTACTGGCCGCGGCCTCGGTCACCTTCACCGGCACGGCCGACCTGCGCACCGCGGGTGCGGGCAGCATCGACGTGCTGGCGGGCACGGGCAGCATCACCCAGTCCACGGAAAGCCAGTTCACGACCGCCACGGGCGATATCCGCCTGCAGGCCGCGATCGACGTCACGGTTGGCACGATCGCAACGTTGGCCAATGTGGCCATCACCGCCACGGCCGGCTCGGTCATCGACGCCGACCCGGCGCTGAACGGCGCGGACGACACCCGTGTCGACGTCGTCGCGGCAGGGCTGCGCGTGAATGCCGGCGCGGGGATCGGCGCCAGCGTCAACCACCTGGACACCGCGGTCGGCACCTTGACCGCGCGGGCCACGGCGGGCGGCATCTACGTCTCGGAAAGCGACGACCTGATCGTGGGCGACGTGACCGTGACCGTTCAGCGTGTGAACAGCGCGGGCGGCACGGCCGCCGTGTCGGATGCGGTCCAGTCCGACATCGTGACCACCGCGGGCAACGGCAACATCGTGCTGTCGACGGGCGCGGGCAACATCGTGCTGAACGACGGCGCCGCCACGGCCGACGACACCGCCGTGTCTGCCAACGGTTCGGGCAATGTGCTGATCCTGACCCTGGGCGCGAATTCGGGCGTCACGGCCAATGCCGACATCCTGTCGGGCAGCGGCCACATCACGATCCTGGGCGCGGGATCGGTCGTGCTGGCCAACACGGCCGACGTGCGCACCTCGGGCGCGGGCACGATAGCCATCGAAGCGGGCACGGGCAGCATCGTGCAGTCCACCGCCAGCGTCATTGGCGCGGCAGGCGATATCCGCCTGCTTGCCGCACAGGACGTGACGATCGGCCTGGCATCGACGATCGGCAACGTGTCGATCACTGCCACCGCGGGTTCGATCCTCGATGCGGACAGCCTGGTCGATGGCGCCAACGACGGCGACGTCGACGTGATTGCGGCTGGCCTGCGTCTGAACGCCGGCACGGGTATCGGCGCCAGCGTCAACCACCTGGACACCACGGTAGCGACGCTGACCGCACGCGCCACCTCGGGCGGCATCTACGTGAATGAAACCGACGGTCTGACCGTCGGCGACGTGAGCGTGACCATCCAGCGTGTCGGCCGCGATGCGTCGCTTGCCGCAACGACCGACGCCACCCAATCCGACATCCGCACGACCGCCGGCAACGGCAACATCGTGCTGCGGTCGGCGGCCGGCAACCTCGTCCTGACCGACGGCACAGCAACGGCCGACGACGTCGCGATCGCCGCGAATGGTTCGGGCAACATCCTGATCCAGGCAGCGGGCGCCGGTACGGACGTGATCGGCCAGGCCGATATCGCCTCGGACACCGGCCACATCACCGTGCTGGCCGCCAACGCGGTCATCTTCACCGGCACCGCCGACATCCGTACCTCGGGTGCGGGCACGCTGGACATCGAAGCGGGCACGGGCAGCATCACCCAGGCCGCCACCGGCGTCTTCAGCGCCAACGGCGACATCCGCCTGCTGGCCGCGCAAGACATCACGCTCGGCCTGGTCAGCAGCACGGCCAACGTATCGATCGTCGCCACCGCCGGCTCCATCCTGGATGCCGACGCGTTGGTGAACGGCGTGAACGACGGCAGCGCCGACATCGTGGCGGCTGGCCTGCGCATGGTGGCGGGCTCGGGCATCGGCGGCGCGGTGAATCACCTTGACACGACGGTCGCAACCCTGACCGCGCGTGCCACGGCGGGTGGTATCTACCTGAAGGAAACCGACGGTCTGGCGGTGGGCGACGTGGGCGTGACCGTGCAGCGCGTGGGCAGCGATGCCGGCGTGACCACGACGGTCGATGCCATCCAGTCAGACATCCGCACAACGGCGGGCAACGGCCACATCGTCCTGGCCAGCGCCACGGGCGACATCGTGCTGAACGACGGCACGGCCACGGCCGACGACATTGCCGTGTCGGCCAATGGCTCGGGCAATATCCTGGTCCTGACGCTGGCGGGCAATGTGCTGGCCAATGCCGACCTCGTGTCCGGCACGGGTCACATCACCGTGCTGGGCGCGAACTCGGTCGCCTTTGCGGGCACCGCGGACATCCGCACGTTGGGCACGATCGACCTGCAGGCGGCAACGGGCGGCATCGCGCAGTCCACCAGCAGCCTCTTCACCTCGGGCATGGGCGACATCCGCCTGCTGGCTGCGGCCAACGTCACGGTCGGCCGCATCGCGACCGGTGGCAACGTGTCGATCACGGCAACGTCCGGCTCCATCCTCGATGCCGACGCGATCGTTGGCGGTGTCAACGATACGGTCGTGAACATTACGGCATCGGGCCTGCGCCTGAATGCCGGCACGGGCATCGCCGACGCAGTCAACCATCTGGAAACGACCGCGGGCACGCTCAGTGCACGTGCCGGGGCGGGTGGCATGTACCTGTCCGAATCCGACGGCCTGGTCGTCGGTGACGTCGGCGCCATCGTGCAGCGCGTGGGCAGCGATGCCAGCGTAAGCGCGGTGATCGACGCCGTGCAATCCGACCTGCTGACGACCGCCGGCAACGGCAACATCGTTCTGCAGGCGGGCGGCAGCATCGTGCTGACCGACGGTACGGCAGCAGCGGACGACCTGGCGGTCGCGGCCAACGGGTCGGGCAACGTCCTGATCCTGTCGCTGGGCGGCGACATTGCCGCCAACGCCGACGTGGCCTCGCTCTCGGGTCATGTCACTTTGCTGGCCGGCGGGTCGGTCACCTTCGCGGGCACCGCGGACCTCCGCAGTTCCGGCGCGGGCACGATCAACGTCGAGGCCGCGACGGGCAACATCACGCAGTCCACCACCAGCGTGTTCAGCACGAACAGCGACATTCGTCTGCTGGCTGCGCAGAACGTAACGGTGGGCAACATCGTCAGCAGCGCCAACGTGTCCCTGACCGCGATCGCCGGGTCCATCCTGGATGCCGACGGCCTGGCGGGTGGCGCGAACGACCGCAACATCGACATCACGGCGGCAGGGCTGCGCCTGGTGGCCGGCATGGGTATCGGTGACAGCGTCAACCATCTGGACACGACGGTCGGTACCCTGACCGCGCGTGCCACGGCGGGCGGCGTGTACCTGTCGGAAACCGACGACCTGATGATCGGCGACGTGGGCGTCACGGTCCAACGTGTCGGCACGAACGCCGGCACCACGACGACCATCGATGCCCTGCAGTCCGATGTCCGCACGATCGCCGGCAACGGCAACATCGTGCTGACCGCGGGTGGCAGCATCGTGCTGACCGACGGCACGGCCACGGCGGATGACATCTCGGTGGCGGCAAACGGCTCGGGCAACGTCCTGGTCCTGGCGCTGGGCGGCGATGCGGTTGCCAACGCCGACATCGTGTCGGGCGCGGGCGCCGTTACGGTGCAGGCAGCTGGCGCTGTCGTCTTGACGGGTACGGCGGATGTGCGTACTACGGGCAGTATCGACGTCGAAGCCAATGCCATCGTGCAATCGGCCACCAGCCTCTTCACGTCGGTCAGCGACATCCGTCTGCTGGCCGCGACGAACGTCACCGTGGGCAACATCGCCACGTCGGGCAACGTGTCGATCACGGCCATCACCGGCTCGATCGTCGATGCCGATGGCCTGGCCAGCACGGTCAACGACACCAACATCGACATCACCGCCAACGGCTTGCGCCTGAATGCCGGTAACGGCATTGGTGACGCCGTCAACCATCTGGACCTCACGGTCAATACGCTAACGGCACGTGCGAACGCCGGCGGCATCTACCTGAAGGAAAGCGACAACCTCGTTATCGGCGACGTGGGCGTGACCGTGCAGCGTGTCGGCAGCAATGCCGCCACCACGGCCACGACCGACGCGGCGCAGTCGGATGTGCGCACGACCGCCGGCAACGGCAACATCGTGATCACGACCGGCGGCACCATCGTGCTGACCGACGGCGCGGCCACGGCGGATGACACGGCGCTCTCGGCCAACGGATCGGGCAACGTCCTGGTCCTGGCGCTGGGCGGTGACGTCATCGCCAACGCCGACATCGCGTCCGCCACCGGTCACCTGACGGTGCTGGCCGCGAACACGGTGGCCTTCAATGGCACGGCCGACCTGCGCAGCGCGGGCACGATCGACGTCGAAGCCGCTTCCGGCAGCATCGTGCAGTCGACGGGCAGCCAGTTCGTGTCGACCGGCGACATCCGCCTGTCGGCCGCGCAGTCCGTCACGGTGGGCACGATCGCCACCGCGGGCAACGTGTCGATCACGGCCACCGGCGGCGCGATCGTCGATGCCGATGCGCTGGCCAACGGCGTGAACGACGCGCTTGTCGACATCACGGCAAACGGGCTGCGTTTGAACGCTGGCGCCGGCATCGGTGACACCGTCAACCATCTCGAAACCACGGTCAACGTGCTGAGCGCACGGGCCAGCAATGGTATCTACCTGACCGAAACCGACGGCCTGACCGTTGGCGACGTCGCCGCGACGGTGCAACGTGTCGGCACTAATGCCGCCACCACCACGGTCGCGGGGGCCCTGCAATCGGACCTCATCACGACGTCCGGCAACGGCAACATCGTGCTGACCACGAACGCAGGCGACCTCGTGCTGCAGGACGGGGTCACCACCGTGAACGACGGCGCCATCGGCGCGAACGGCGCAGGCAACGTCCTGCTGTCGGCCAAGACTGGCAGCGTCATTGCCAACGCCGACATCGTGGCAGGCACGGGCAACATCTCGGTGCTGGCCGCCAACGCCATCACCCTGGCAGGCACTGCCGACGTCCGCACCACGGGCGCCGGCACCGTCGACCTGAATGCCGCCACGGGCAGCATTGTCCAGTCGGCAGGCAGCCTGGTGTCCGCCACCGGCGACATCCAGCTGGCGGCGGCGGGCAACATCACGATCGGTGGCGTGGCCACGACCGGCAGCGTGTCGGTCACGGCAGGCGGTTCGATCCTCGACGGTGGCGATCGCTACACCAACGTCGTGGCAGCGGGTCTGCGCCTGGCCGCCGGCAATGCGGTGGGCAACGCGCTCGACACGCTGGATACCACCGTGGGCACGCTCAGCGCCCGCGCGGGCGCGGGCGGCGTCTTCGTCCAGGACAGCGATGGCCTGACGATCGGCACCGTTGTCACCGCGGTCAACCGCGTGACCGAGGCGGGCGCAACCCGCCTGGTGACCGACGGCGCGATGTCCGACGTCCGTACCTCGGCCAACGGCAGCATCGTGCTGGGCACGACCACGGGCGACCTCGTGCTGAACGACGGTACGGCGCCTGCGGATGGGCTGGCGATCGACGCCAACGGCAGCGGCAGCATCCTGGTGCAGGCCCTGGCGGGCAACGTGGTCGCCAATGCCGGCATCACCTCGGGCTCCGGCAACGTGTCGGTGCTCGGCGGCGGTTCGGTCCTGTTCAACGCCAACGCTGGCATCACCACGGCAGGCGCGGGCACGGTCGACGTCGAAGCATCGACGGGCGACGTGACGCAGGCCGCAAGCAGCCTGTTCAGCGCGGCCAGCGACATCCGCGTCGTCGCGGCGGGCAACGTGACCGTGGGTGGCATCACCACCGCCGGCAACGTCGGCCTGACTGCCACGGCCGGATCGATCATCGACGGCGGCGACACCTACGTGAATGTCACGGCATCGGGCCTGCGCCTGGTGGCGGGCGTGGGCGTCGGCAGCGCGTCCGACCTGTTCGACACGCGTGTCGACACCGTCTCGGCACGCGCGACCTCGGGCGGCATCTTCCTGAACGAGTTCGACGGTGTGACGGTCGGCGACGTGGCAGTGACGGTGCAGAAGGCAGGTGCATCGTCGGTGACGACCGAGCCGGCCATGGGCGATCTGCGCACCACGGCAGGCAATGGCGGCATCGTGCTCAAGGCCGGCGGCGACGTGCTGCTGACCGCGGGCGCGGGCGCGGCCGACGGCGCCATCTCGGCCAACGGCAGTGGCGGTGTCCGCATCGAAACGACCGGCACCGGCAAGATCACCGCGGCCGCCGGCGCCGACATCGCGTCGGGCACGGGCAACATCGTGCTGAACGGCGCGGGCGACGTGCTGGCCGGCAAGCTGAGCACGCAAGGCCAGGCCAATGTGTCCTCGCAGTTCGGCACGGCCTTCATCACCCAGCCGGTCGACGCACAAGGCAAGGACGTCGAACTGGTGGGCAACGTCATCGACATCGGCGCACCGGTTGCCAGCGCCGGCGGCACGCTCACGATCCGCCCGGCCGATCCGGCGCGCGACATCGTGGTCGGCGACGCTTCGCTGGCCGCCACGTATCCGGATGCGCTGTATGTCGGCAACGCCGCACTGGGCGCGCTGGTGCCGGGCTTCCAGGCCATCGTTATCGGCAGCGGCGCGGCGGACGAAATCATCCGCGTCAGCGGCGTGACCAATCCGGTCCAGGTCGCCGATCCGCTGGTGCTCAACGCCACGGGCGCGGGCAGCCAGGTGGTCCTGCAAGGCACGGTCTCGGCCGGCGCCCTGACGGTCCTCGGTTCCGGCACCGGCACGACGGCCTCGGCCGCCACCTTGCAGGTGCAGGGCGCGGTCGACGTCAACGATCGCTTCCTGGTCGATGGTTCCGTGCAGGTCGCGGCCGGCCTGGGCGGCAAGGCCGGCGACATCACCTTCCGCGGCGCGGTCGATGCCGTGGCCGGTGGTGCAGCCGACTCCCTGGTGCTGTCGGGCCAGGGCGGGTCGGTCACCTTCGGCGGCACGGTCGGCGCCGGTACGGCACTGAACGCGCTGCAGGTGTCCGATGCGGTCAACGTCGTCTTCGACAAGTCGGTGCACGTCACCGGCGACGTCGTGATCCAGGCCACCGGCACGGTGCAGTTCAACGACCTGCTGACGCTCGATGGCGGCACGCTGCGCATCGTTGGCGCGTCGTCCGTCATGCTGGGCACGGTCCAGCTGGGCAACGGCGGCGATCTGGTCATCTCGGCCAACATGCTGAGCCTGCTGGGCAACGTGACCAGTTCGGGCGATGCCAACCTGACCCTGTTCGCAGCCACGCCGAACGGCAACATCGTGATCGGCGGCAGCGGCGCGGCGGGCTCGCTGGTGATCACCGGCGATACCCTGTCGCACCTGCAGGGCTTCTCGACAGTGGACATCGGCAGCGCGGTCAATGGCCAGGCCACCCCGGCCTCCGGTTCCGCCACGGTCGATCTGTCCGCGCTGGCCAAGCTGTCTGCCGGCCAGGTCAACGTCCACGGCAGCCAGGTCGCGCTGCAAGGCGTCGGCCAGCTGACGGGGGTGACCGGCGGCATCAGCATCGACTCGGCCGGTGTGTTGAGCATGGGCGGCACGACGTCGCTCACGACCAACGGCGCGTCGATCACGATGCACGCACAGGACAACCTGACCCTAGGCAGCCTGAACACCGGCGCCTCGGGAACGGTCATCCTGGTCAGCAACAGCGGCATCATCAGCGACGTCGGCAACGGCACCGCACCCAACGTCACCACCGGCACGCTGGTGATGCGGGGCTACGGTCCGGTGTGGCAGAACGGTCAGTCGGCGGTGGCGGCGATCGAAGTGGCAGCCAGCCGCATCGACGTCGATGCCCCGGGCGGACTGGTCCTGCGCGACAGCGGCTCCAATGGCGAAACGGTGTTCAACCTGTACCAGGGCGCGCAGGTGCACCGTCAGCTGGTGGCCCTGGGCACGCCGGAACGCGTGACTTCGCCGCTGCAACCCGACCTGGGCGGTCTGAACGGCGTCACCGCCAGCATCGCGGCCGACGGCCTGTCGTCCGCGGTGTCGGCCCGCAGTTTCGCGGCCTTCTCCTCGCCCAGCCTGTCGGCGCTGTTGCCGACCAGCGAAGCGACCCGCGCCTACCTGAGCCAGCTGTACGGCTCGACGGTGCAGGTGGATCTGGCCGACATGGACGCCGAAGACGAACTGGGCCTGCTGGGTCCGGTGGCCGCCGAGCAACTGGAGCAGGCCTATCTGCTCGGTTCGCTCTCCAGCCAGCCGACCGCGGCCGGTGTCGGTTCCGTCGGCAGCGACCAGTTCGAGTACTGGGACGAAACGTTGGTGCTGTAAGCCGTAAGCAGGACGGCCTGCGGGAAGTTTCCGCAGGTCTGTGGGGAAAACGACAAAGGCGCCGCAAGGCGCCTTTGTTTTTGGGGGAGAAAGGATGAGGGAGCAGAGACGTTTCGGGGGTAGGTGAGGTTACGCCGCCGTCCACCAGGCAGGCTGCCGATCGATGTAGAGCGTGCACGCCGGCACCGCCATCGTTTTCGTGTTGCGGCCGGCACATCGACGCGCCTGAAAGTGGGAACCGATCACGACTGGCGCCCCTTTGAGCGGCGTCCGCCAGCGCCTGGAACGCCGTTCATACCCGCCACCGTATCTCAGGTTCCCAACGTCGAACCATCGGCGCGGTTCCATATACAAGGCATGCTCATCCATATGGTAGGGCGTGACGACCTGCCCGTGGGTCCAGTAATAGATGCGGCCGAAATAGGCGTAATGCACCCACTTTTCCCACACGCTGGGGCTGTAGCGTTCATGGGCCAATCCGGGACAGGGCAGCGCTACCCACAGCACACTGACGCCCATTGCATGGTAGTTCGCCGTCCGCCGCGCGATCTGCGCCGCCGTCAACTCGCTTCTCTGCACTTCAATCGCCACCCATTGGCTGCGGATCAGGGCAAGCACATCGGCCACGGCAATGTCCCCGACCGGCGCTTCGAGCCGGACGTCGCTTACCGCCGGGTCGGTGCACAGCGCGTCGAAAATGGCCATCTTGGCGTCATAGTGCTCGGCGGATTCGCCCAGGCCCCAGCCGCAAGTGACCGGCGGCCGATGCGCAAAGTGGTGGACGACCACACGCCCCTTCTTGAGCGTCAGCACCTCGCCGCAGCCCTGGCAATGGTACGGTCCGCCTGCCTTCCGCACATTCCGGGCTTCCACCTTAGTGCCGTCGGCGTTTCGGATCGCAGTCAGACTCATGCTCTTTCACCAGAACAAAGTGATCAGCTTTCAGCGATCTGCGTCGGGTAATGAAGGAACCTGTCATCAGCTTGCGCAGACTTCAGGCAACGACCTGTGCGTGACGTGGACACGCCTTTCAGGATCAGAAAGTCTCTTGCATCGCACGCACCGCGGTCAACCGACGCCAGGACATTTTCCGCCACGCTGATGCTCACGACCGGACAACCGAGCAAGCGTGCTGCCGGGACGCGCCCGCTATTCCAGCGCCATCCACCGGATCGCATACGCCAGGCCAATGGGCAGCATCTCGCCATGGCTTTTCCCGGGCTGGTGCGCGTAGCTCGCTTGTACTCCGGCAGTCAGCTTGTCGACGCGAGTGCTGCCAGACGCATTCACCCTCCGTGCAATCGCCTCGGGACTGTCTTCCGCCATGACACCGTCCAATTCCTTCCCGCCCGCCAGCACGAACAGGCGGGCAGGGCGGCCGGACGCCGACGCTCCCTCCGCGAACGCACGCGCCTCCTTCACGATCGCGCGATCGTTCCACCACGTCGACGGACTGGCCGCCACATACGTCTGGTACCTGCCCGGATCGGTGAACAGCGCATGCAGCACCAGCAGCGCGCCAAAGGAATGGCCGTAGATGCCTTGCCGGTCCTTGGCCACCGGATACCGCTGTGCGATCAGCGGCCGCAGCGTACCGTCCATCCAGGCCAGCATCCGGTCGGCGCCCCCGCCGGGTTGCGCGCGCCCCGGCGCCGTGGGGCTGCCCGGCACTCCACGAGGCGTGTCGGCGCCCGGCGACGGCGGCGTGTAATCCATGGACCGCGCCTGTACGTCATAGCGGTCATCGACGTCATAACCCACGCCGACCAGAACCACCGGCGCCGCGCGCGCCGCGCCCACCTGTGCACGCGCCTGCCGCAGACTGTCGAACGCGGCATTGCCATCCAGCAGGTACAGCACCGGATAGCCCCCGGCGGCGGGGGCGCCAGTGGCTGCCACACCTGGATGCGAAAGCCCGTGGCACGCCACGGGGAAGGCAACACGAACCGGTCGACCCGATGCGCGTCGATGGCCACCGCAATGTCCGCTGGCTGGCTTGCCATCGGCCGGTCAGGCCGCGGCTGGGCTTGAAGCGCCGGCAAGGCGGCCAGGGTCAGCATGACGGCCGCAATGGCCCCAACCACTTTCAACCCACTCACTTTCAACATAGCGCGCATGATTCTCATTTGCATTGACAGGCCGCAAGTGTCGCACGCCGACGGCCTTTGGCGCCCGCCCCGGTAGGAATCCCGCCGCTACGGCTGAGCGGGATGTGTCCTGTGGTCCCGCCGGGGATCCGGAACAATCCGGAATCTTGCCCGGAACGCTTGCGTCATCCGCCAAGTTTCAGGACAATCGCTGTTGATCGCCCCGGTTCTGATCGAGCCGGGGTTTTGTTTTTCCGTCCGCCGCCCGGCCGCCCGTGCGTGGTCCGGCGGGGATGAACGGGTCAGGCAGTTACCTGCCGACCCGTGATCCCGCCCAGCCGGCGGACATCCACCAGAATGTGAAGGAAGTAGAACATGGCTGCCATTCCGCTGACCGTGCGCGGTGCCGAGCGCCTGAAGCAGGAACTGCATCGTCTGAAGACGGTGGAGCGTCCCGCGGTGATCAACGCCATCGCCGAAGCGCGCGCCCAGGGCGATCTGTCCGAAAACGCCGAGTACGATGCCGCGAAAGAAAAGCAGGGCTTTATCGAAGGGCGCATCCAGGAACTGGAAAGCAAGCTGTCGAATGCACAACTGATCGACCCGACCGAAGTCGATGCCGAAGGCCGCATCGTGTTTGGCGCGACGGTCGACCTGGAAGACCTCGAGTCGAACGAAAAGGTGACCTACCAGGTGGTGGGCGACGACGAGGCCGACATCCGCGTCAACCTGATCTCCATTTCCAGCCCGATCGCCCGTGCGCTGATCGGCAAGTCGGAAGGCGACGTGGCCGAAGTGCAGGCGCCGTCGGGCATCCGCGAATACGAGATCCTGAACGTCCGCTACATCTGACGCGTTTGCCCCAGGGATCGCGGGCGGGCGCGAACGCCGGCCTGCCCTGGCGGGGCAAGGGTCGCAACAAAGACCGGATCAGGGATGGAAGTCCGCCCCGCCCCGCGCCACGGGATGCCGTGTGGGGGAGGGCGGTCGCGGCGCGCTTACTTGTCGCCGCGGGTCTTGCGGGGTGCGCCGCTGCGGGCGCCGGCGCGAAGTGACAGCGCGCTGCGGGCCGAACCGGGCTTGGTGAACGACGTGGCCTTCTTGCGGGCGGCGCCCAGCGTGGAGGTCAGACCGCCGGTGGTGCGGCGTGCTGCGCTTTTGCGCGCGGCGCCACGGGCCGAACCGGCTTCGTCGTGCAACGTTGGGCGGGTCTTTTTCTCGGTCGCGCCCAGGTAGCGTTCGCGGGCGGTGATCGGACCGGTCGTGCGTTCGACCTTGTCGGTGCGTTTGCGCTCGGGCGCGGGCTTGCCGACCTGCGCCTGCCGCTTCGGCACGTGGGGCTCGCTGGCCTTGCGGTGCGTGTTCAGACCCAGGGTCGACACGTCGAACCCGCTTTTCTTGTCCAGGAAGGCCTTGCCTTCCGGATCGGATTCGGTCGGGCGATACAGAATCAGGATCTTGCCGAGGTGATGCACCGGGGCGCAGGCGAGCTGGTCGCAGATCTGGTGCAGGATGTCTTCGCGGGCGGCGCGATCTTCACCGCCGGCGCGCACCTTGATCAGGCCATGGGCCGACAGGTTGCGGTCGATTTCCTGCAATACCGATGCCGACAGACCCTTGTCGCCCAGCAGGACGACGGGTTTGAGGGGATGGGCGGCGGCGCGCAGGGCGCTGCGTGTTTGGGAAGTAATGTCAAGGACGGGCATGCCGCGATTGTACGGGACGGCGCGTCAGACCGCAGGATTCTTTGTCCGCAGTATGCTTGCGGGTGGGCGATTTCGCCAAATCAGTGGCTTAGAGCACGGCAGGCGCCAGCAAGGCGTCGCGCCGGTATAAAGAAAGATGGCAAAAAAGAACAAGTTTTCAACCGCCTGGCTGCACCAGCACATCAATGATCCCTATGTGAAACAGGCCCAGCAGAAGGGATACCGCGCGCGGGCGGCCTTCAAGCTGACCGAAATCCTGGATACCGAAAAGCTGATGCGGCCCGGCGACGTCGTGGTCGACCTGGGCGCGGCGCCCGGCAGCTGGTCGCAGGTCGCGCGCGAACGGCTGGTGGGACCGCAGGGCGTGTTGCGTGGACGCATCCTGGCGCTGGACATCCTGCCTATGGAGCCTATCGCCGATGTGGAATTTCTGCAGGGGGACTTCCGCGAAGATGCCGTTATGCAACAACTCGAAATGTTGCTGGGTAATCAGGTGGTGGACCTTGTAATTTCAGATATGGCCCCCAACCTCTCGGGAGTAGGCGTGGCGGATGCCGCCCGGATGGAACATGTGTGCGATCTTGCCCGCGAGTTCGCGATTGCCCATCTGAAACCCGACGGCGCGTTGGTGGTAAAGGCCTTTCACGGCAGCGGGTTTTCCCAGATCGTGAAGAGCTTCAAGGATACTTTTCATCGGGTGGTCGAACGCAAGCCGAAAGCTTCGCGGTCGAACTCCTCCGAAACGTTTCTGGTTGGCCGTGGCTTGAAGGTCAACCGGATGCGGGCAGAGTAGAATCAGGCAATCAGTTTCGGCCGTCCGGTATGTTCCGGGCGGTTGGCCGGTCGGCAATACGA
The DNA here is from genome assembly GCF_048632615.1 of Pigmentiphaga litoralis. Classification (GTDB taxonomy): domain Bacteria; phylum Pseudomonadota; class Gammaproteobacteria; order Burkholderiales; family Burkholderiaceae_B; genus Pigmentiphaga; species Pigmentiphaga litoralis_B. The sequence goes on along the minus strand of NZ_CP184479.1, from coordinate 1,023,669 downwards.
GTAGGAGATCGACCTTGAACAATATGTTCTCCAAAGTCGCGGTCTGGATGGTGATCGCGTTTGTTTTGTTCACGGTCTTCAAGCAATTTGAAGGCCGTGCTCGCCCGCAGGATACGGTGTCGTACTCCCAGTTCATGGAAGAGGCGAAGGCAGGCCGTATCCAGAAGGTGGACGTCCAGGGCGATATCCTGAATGTCACGCCGGCTGACGGCCGTCCGTACTCCATCACGTCGCCTGGCGACCTGTGGCTGGTCGGCGACCTGATGAAATATGGCGTGCAGGTGTCCGGCAAGCCCAAGGAAGAACCGTCTCTGCTGATGAGCCTGTTCGTATCCTGGTTCCCGATGCTGCTGCTGATCGGCGTGTGGATATTCTTCATGCGGCAGATGCAGGGCGGGGGCCGGGGCGGCGCGTTCAACTTCGGCAAGTCGCGCGCGCGGATGCTGGACGAGAACACCAATACCGTCACGTTCGCTGACGTGGCTGGCTGTGACGAAGCCAAGGAAGACGTGCAGGAACTGGTCGACTTCCTGCGCGACCCGACCAAGTTCCAGAAGCTGGGTGGCCGCATTCCCCGTGGCGTGCTGATGGTGGGCTCGCCGGGTACCGGCAAGACGCTGCTGGCGCGCGCCATTGCCGGCGAAGCCAAGGTCCCGTTCTTCAGCATTTCCGGTTCGGACTTCGTTGAAATGTTCGTGGGTGTCGGCGCGGCCCGTGTCCGCGACATGTTCGAAAACGCCAAGAAACAGTCGCCTTGCATCATCTTCATCGACGAAATCGATGCGGTCGGCCGCCAGCGCGGCGCCGGCCTGGGTGGCGGCAACGACGAACGCGAACAGACCCTGAACCAGATGCTGGTCGAGATGGACGGGTTCGAGACAAGCACCGGCATCATCGTGATCGCCGCGACCAACCGTCCCGACGTGCTGGACCCCGCGTTGCTGCGTCCGGGCCGTTTCGATCGTCAGGTCGTGGTGCCGCTGCCCGATATCCGTGGCCGCGACCAGATCCTGAAGGTCCATATGCGCAAGGTGCCGGTCAATACCGACGTCGACGCATCGGTCCTGGCGCGCGGCACCCCGGGTTTTTCGGGCGCCGACCTGGCCAACCTGGTGAACGAAGCGGCGCTGTTCGCCGCCCGCCGCAACGGCCGCACGGTCGAAATGTCGGACTTCGAAAAGGCGAAAGACAAGATCATCATGGGCGCGGAACGCCGCTCGCTGGTCATGCCCGAAGAAGAACGCCGCAATACGGCCTATCACGAGTCGGGCCATGCCATCGTTGCCCGCATGCTGCCCAAGACCGACCCCGTGCACAAGGTCACGATCATTCCACGTGGCCGTGCCCTGGGCGTGACGATGCAGTTGCCGGAGATCGACCGGTACAGCATGGACAAGGAACGCATGCTGAACACCATTTCGGTGTTGTTCGGCGGCCGGATCGCCGAAGAAGTCTTCATGCACCAGATGACCACGGGCGCATCCAACGACTTCGAACGCGCCACGGCGATCGCCCGTGACATGGTGACGCGCTACGGCATGACCGACACGCTCGGCACCATGGTGTACGCCGAAAACGAAGGTGAAGTGTTCCTGGGTCGCAGCATCACCAAGACGACGCAGATGTCGGAATCGACCATGCAGAAGGTCGACAACGAGATCCGCCGGATCATCGACGAACAGTACGCCGTCGCACGCAAGATCCTGGAAGACAACCGCGACAAGGTGGAAGTCATGACCAAGGCGCTGCTCGAGTGGGAAACCATCGACATCGACCAGATCAATGACATCATCGACGGCCGTCCCCGCGTCCGCCGAAGGTGCCCGAGTCGAACAACACCCCCACGCCGCCCACCACGCCCGGGGTCACTCCCAACGCGCACGCGCCGGCCTGATGGTGTTCCGCTCCGCGCATCGATCCGATACAACCCGCTAGGGACGCCTCGGACCGATGCCGGGGCAACCAGCATGTCCTACTGCGGCCTATTGCGGATCTTCTGCAATAGGCCGCAGTCATTTCAGGGCATGGCGTCGTCCTCAACCCGTTCTCTGTCCCGCCTTCTCCGATTGACTGAATGACCGACCTTTCCGCCCGATCCACTGCCTTGCGCTGTGGGCGCTACCTTCTGGACCTGTCGCGCCCGCGCGTGATGGGTATCGTCAACCTGACGCCCGACTCGTTTTCGGACGGCGGCAAGCACCATACCGTTGACGCGGGCGTGGCCCACGCGCGGCAGCTGCTGGCGGAAGGGGCAGACCTGCTGGACCTCGGGGGCGAATCCACACGCCCCGGCGCGGCGGAAGTATCCGAAGCCGACGAACTGGCCCGCGTGCTTCCGGTGATTCACGCGCTGCGGGATTGCGGCGTGCCGCTGTCCATCGACACCGCTAAGCCGGCCGTGATGCGGGCGGCCCTGGATGCGGGCGCCGACATGATCAATGACATCTGGGGCTTCCGGCAGCCCGGCGCGCTGGAAGCCGTGGCCGGCAGCAACTGCGGCCTGTGCGCCATGCACATGCAGGGCGAGCCGCGCACGATGCAGACCGCGCCCGAGTACGATGACGTGGTCGAGGACGTGCTGCGTTTCCTGCAAGTCCAGGTCGCGCGGCTGGAGGCCGCCGGGGTCGCCCCGGGCCGGATCAGCCTGGATCCTGGGTTCGGCTTCGGCAAGACCGTGCCGCAAAACTATCGGCTGCTGCGCGAGCTGGACCGCATCGCCGCGCTGGGCTACCCCGTGTTGATTGGCGTCTCACGCAAAAGCATGATTGGCGCGGTGACCGGCAAGGCGGTGGGGGACCGAATGGCCGGTAGCGTGGCCGCGGCCCTGTCAGCCGTGCAGCGGGGGGCGCGAATCGTACGTGTGCACGATGTTGCCGCGACGGTGGATGCGCTAAAAATCTGGGATACGGTGGAAACTGTCGCCACACCCTGAGTTCTGACCGCAACGCGCGCAGAACAGACGTTGCAGACGCTGCAAAGAATAAGGACAGCACATGGCGACGAGTCGCAAATATTTTGGTACCGACGGCATCCGCGGGGAAGTCGGCGGTCCGGTCATCAACGCCGAGTTCGCACTTCGGCTGGGTTACGCCGCCGGCCGGGTACTGGCCCAGCGCGGGGTCAACGGCAAACGGCCCGAAGTCCTGATCGGCAAGGACACCCGCATCTCGGGGTACATGCTGGAATCGGCGCTGGAAGCCGGCCTGTCGGCGGCGGGCGTCGATGTCATGCTGGCGGGGCCGATGCCCACGCCCGCGGTCGCCTACCTGACGCGCGCACTGCGCCTGTCGGCGGGCATCGTCATCAGTGCCTCGCACAATCCGTATTACGACAACGGCATCAAGTTCTTTTCGGACCGCGGCATGAAGCTGGCCGATGACGTGGAACTGCGGATCGAAGAAGCGCTGGAGCAGCCGGTGGGCTGCGAGCCTTCCGAAACCCTGGGCAAGGCCCGCCGTCTGTCGGACGCCAACGGCCGCTACATCGAATTCTGCAAGGGCAGCTTTCCGTCCGACCTGAGCCTGAACGGGCTGCGGATCGTGGTGGACGGCGCGCATGGGGCGGCCTACCAGATCGCGCCCAGCGTGTTCGAAGAACTGGGCGCCACCGTGATTGCGGTGGGATGCAAGCCCGATGGCATGAATATCAATGCGGGCGTGGGCGCGACCCACGTCGAGGCCCTGGTGCGCGAGGTCAAGGCCCACAAAGCCGACCTGGGCATTGCGCTGGATGGCGATGCGGACCGGCTGCAGATGGTCGATGCCGAAGGGCGTTCCTTCAATGGCGACGAACTGCTGTACGTGATCGTGCGCGAGCGGCTGTCGGCCGGTCCGGTGGCCGGGGTCGTCGGCACGCTCATGACCAACTACGCCTTCGAAAAGCAGATGGCGGCGCTGAATGTGGGCTTTGCCCGCGCCGCCGTGGGCGACCGCTACGTCATGGAACTGATGCAGGAACGCGGCTGGCTGTATGGCGGCGAAGCGTCGGGCCATGTCATCTGCCTGGACCGCCACACCACGGGCGACGGCATCGTCGCCGCGCTGCAGGTGCTGGCCGCCATGCAGCGCGCCGGCAAGTCGCTGTCCCAGCTGCTGGAGCCGCTGCGCCTGTTCCCGCAAAAGCTGGTGAATGTGCCATTGGCCGAGGGAGTGGATTGGGCATCGCACGCCGGCCTGACCGCGGCGACTCGCGAAGCCGAGGCCCGGGTGGCCGGCCGGGGCAGGGTGCTGATCCGCGCATCGGGCACCGAGCCCAAGCTTCGCCTGATGGTCGAGGCCGAAGACGAGACGCTGGTCGACGACTGCCTGGCGCTGCTCGAGGGCAGCCTCAAGTGAGCCGGAAGGAAGGCGTACCCTCTACCGACGGCAAGCAGGTCATCCCTTCGGGCGGTCCCGACTGTCAAAGTCCGGTCATTCAACCGTCGCAGAATAGGGACCCTTTGTCCTTGATCGAAACGGATTCCATGAACTTGCTCCTGTGGCGCCATGCCGAGGCCGAGGATGGCCACGACGACATGCAGCGCGCTTTGACCAAACGCGGCCGCAAGCAGGCGGAGCTGGGAGCAGCGTGGCTGCGCCAGCACGCACCCGCCGACCTCCAGGTGCTGGTCAGCCCGGCAGTGCGCACCCGGCAGACGGCGGACGCGCTCAAGCTCGACTACACCGTCGTGCCGGACCTGGCCCCCGATGCCGAGCCCGCCAACGTGCTGGCGGCGTCGGGCTGGCCGTTCGCCTCGACGTCGGTCCTGGTCGTCGGACACCAACCCACGCTGGGCCGCGTGGCCAGCACGCTGCTGGCGGGCGAAGACCTGCCCTGGACCCTCAAGAAGGGCGGCATCTGGTGGCTGGCCCGCCGTCAGCGCGACGAAGACTTCCAGGTGGTCGTGCGCGCCGTGGTGAATCCCGAACTGCTGTAAACGCCTCGCCACGGGCGGGCCATGACGGGCCGTGGCGTTTTCATGGCCACGTCACATCCCGGTCAAGGAACTGCAACGCAAACCCCCGACACTAGCTCAACTAGCCCAAGGGGAGTGCGTACATGCTCGAGTTCAGCCGCATCGAAGCCCGCCGTCCGATTCCGGATGTCGCCCATCAGTGTTTTGCGGAACCTGCCCAGGCCACCGGTCTTGCCGTGGGCCTGGCGCGGTCGTGGAGCGAGGTCGAGGCCGCGCAGCGCCTGCGTTATGAGGTCTTTACCGAAGACATGGGCGCCATCTTCCCGAACGCCGTGAATGGCGTCGATGAAGACCGCTACGACGCGTGGTGCGAACACCTGATCGTGCGCGAACTGACGACCGGCCGCGTCGTTGGCACGTACCGCATCCTGGGTCCCAAGCAGGCGCGCCAGGCGGGCAGCTACTACTCCGAATCGGAATTCGACCTGACGGGCCTGTCGTCCATCCGGTCCGAGCTGGTCGAATTCGGACGGTCGTGTACCCACCGCGATTACCGCAGCGGCGCCGTCATCATGCTGTTGTGGTCGGGCCTGGCCGAATTCCTGCGCCGCGCCAATTACCGGTATGTGCTGGGCTGCGCCAGCGTCAGCCTGCGGGATGACGGCGCCACGGCGGCGGGGGTGTATCGGGCGGTAGCCGGCCAGCTGGCCATGCCGGGACCCCTGCAGGTCGCGCCCCTGCATCGGCTGCCCATGGAACGGCTGGACGCCGACCTGCCGACACGGGTGCCGCCGCTGATCAAGGGTTACCTGAAACTGGGCGCCAGGGTCTGCGGCGAACCGGCCTGGGATCCGGACTTCAACACCGCGGATTTTCCGATGCTGCTGTCGGTGGATACGATGGACGATCGCTACCGTCGTCACTTCAATCTGGGCCCGGCGGCATCGCCGCCGACTGCCACTTCGCCCCCAGGCCGGGTGCCTGCATGACGACCTGGCGGCGGGTCTTGCCCCAGGCCAGGGCGCCGTTCGGCCGGCGCGCGGCGTTACGCCGTCAGCTGCGCCGCCAGTGGCGCCGCGCGGGGTTGCGTTTCATGCGGCGCACCACCGGCAGCCTGCGTTCAGAGCTCAAGCAGCTGGAACGTAAAGCCTACCTTGCTCCATTCTGATTCTTCGGCCCGCAAGGTAAAGTCGGTCAAGGGGTGATCCTTGAGCCAGCCGGCATCGACCTTGACCGTGATCGACCGGTCCCGCAAGGACACCGTTACCGGCAGGCTGTCCAGGTCTTCGCGGCGGCGGAACAGCACCGCGGCCAGCCGCAGGCACAGGATCGCCACCCACTGCGCATCGGTCCTGACCAGGGCTTGCAGCTTGCCCAACTTGCCCAGATGGCCCAGCGTCAGCAGCGCCAGCTGGCGCTGGTCCTGGCGCGAGAAGCCCGGCATATCGGCGTTCTCAAGCACATAGGCGGTGTGCTTGTGATACGTGTTGTGGGCGATCGACAGGCCCAGTTCATGCAGGTCCGCCGCCCAGCCCAGGGCCCGCTCCAGCTCTTCGAAGCCAGGCGTCTTGGCCGGAACGAGGCCGGCAAACATGTTCAGCGCCGCTGTCTTGACCCGCGTGGCCTGTGCCACGTCAATCTCGTAGCGCAACACGAACTGGCGCACGGTGTCGTCGCGCTTGTCGGTTTCGGCGTCGCGGCCCAGCAAGTCGTACAGCACGCCCAGGCGCAGCGCGCCGTCGGCGGTATTCATCGAATCGATGCCCAATTCGTCGAACACCGCGCTCATGATGGCGAGACCGCCCGGCAGCACCGAATAGCGGTCCACCTTGGCGCCCAGCAATTGCGCCCGTTCCACCGTGCCCGCCTTGATCAGGCGTTCCTTCAGTTTGTCCAGGCCGCGCCGCGTAATGCCCTGGTCCGAAAGACCGGATTCGACCAGGATGGTGCCCAGCGCCTTGCCGGTGCCCGACGATCCAAAGGCCTCTTTCCAGCCCGTGCGCCGGTACTGCTTGGCGATGACTTCCAGTTCGCGGCGAGCGGCCAGTTCGGCCTGCTTCATGCCGTGGGCGTCGATGACGCCGTCGGGAAAGTAGGCGCGGCTATAGCTGACGCAGCCCATGTACAGCGATTCCATCAGCTCGGGCTCGAAGCCGTTGCCGATGATGAATTCGGTCGATCCGCCGCCAATGTCCACCACCAGCCGTTTGTCGGCGGACGGGGGCAGCGAATGCGCCACGCCCGAAAAGATCAGACGGGCTTCTTCCCGGCCGGCAATGACTTCGATCGGAAAGCCCAGGGCGGCTTCGGCACGGGGCAGGAAGTCCGCCACGTTGCGGGCCACCCGGAACGTGTTGGTCGCCACCGCGCGCACGCGGTCCGGATGGAAGCTGCGCAGCCGCTCGCCAAACCGTTCCAATACCGAGATCGCCCGGTCGATCGCTTCGGGCCCTAGCGTCTTGTCGGGGCCCAGGCCCGCTGCCAGCCGCACGGTTTCTTTGAGCCGGTCGACCTGATAGACCTGCGCGGTGTCGCCCTCGCGCGCGATACGTCCGATCAGGAGCCTGAAGCTGTTGGAGCCGAGGTCGACGGCGGCGAGCATGGAATTCATAGGGTGGGTAACCGGCAAGATGACGTTCCCGGGGGATAGGGGCGGGAGCGCAAGATTAAGGGTTTGCTGTGACAGGATCATGTCTTTGTCACAGGCTAGTCATCATTTTGACGCAAAATGGACCGCTGCTTCGGGGTGTGCCCGCAGCCAGCCTTTCTTCGGACCGTCTATGGCATCACGTTTGCCCGTCAACGAACTCTTCCTGAACCGTGAATTGGCCCTGCTCAAATTCAATGAGCGGGTGCTGGCGCTGGCCGAAGACGAACGCACGCCGTTGCTCGAGCGCCTGCGTTTCGTCTGTATCGTCAGTTCCAACCTGGACGAATTCTTTGAGATCCGGGTGGCGGCGCTTAATGAGCAGCTTAGCCAGAACCCAAGGGTAAAGGGGCTGGATGGCCGCACTCCCGAAGAAGTGTTTCAGACGGTGTCGGCCAGCGCGCACGCGCTGATCGACCGGCAATACGCGCTGCTGAACCAGGTGGTCCTGCCTCGCCTGCAGGGCGAGGGCGTCATGCTGCACATGGCGCACACCTGGACCGAGGCCCAGCGGGAGTGGGCGCACGAAGTCTTCCAGATGGACGTGATGCCTCTGCTCACACCCATAGGACTGGACCCTGCTCATCCGTTCCCCCGCGTGTTCAACAAAAGCCTGAACTTTGCGGTGCAGTTGACCGGGCGCGATGCCTTTGGCCGCAATGCCGCGATCGCGATCGTGCAGGCGCCGCGCGCGCTGCCGCGCCTGACGCAGATGCCGCCCGAGCTGTCCGGCCATCCGCATGGCTACGTCATGCTCACGTCCTTTATGCAGGCTTTCGTGGGCGATCTGTTCCCCGGCATGAAGGTCAATGGCTGCTACCAGTGGCGCGTGACCCGCAACAGCGACCTGTTCGTCGACGACGAAGAAATCACCAATTTGCGGCATGCCCTGCAAGGCGAACTGACGCAGCGCCATTTTGGCAACGGCGTGCGCCTGGAACTGGCGGATTCCACGCCGCCCGATCTGCAGCAGTTCCTGCTGAAAGAATTCTCCTTGCAGCCGCGCGATGCCTACCGCGTGGACGGCCCGGTCAATCTGTCGCGGCTGATGCAACTGGTCGACCTGGTGGACCGCCCCGACCTGAAGTTCGCCGAATTCCGCGCTGCCTTGCCGCCTCCGTTCGATGAAGGGTCGTTGACGCCCGACGCCATGTTCCGCGCGATCGCCGAGAAGGATCGCCTGCTGCATCACCCTTACGAATCCTTCCAGCCCGTCATCGACTTCCTGACAGCGGCCGCCGCCGACCCGGCGGTGGTAGCCATCAAACAGACCATCTACCGCACGGGCGAGGATTCCGAGCTGATGCGCCTGCTGCTGGCCGCGGCCAAGTCCGGCAAGGAAGTCACCGTAGTGGTGGAGCTGATGGCTCGTTTCGACGAACAGACCAATATCAACTGGGCGTCGCGCCTGGAAGAGGTCGGCGCGCATGTGGTGTACGGCGTGGTGGGCCACAAGACCCACGCCAAGATGGCGCTGGTGCTGCGGCACGAAAAAGGCCGCATCCGCCGTTATGGCCACCTGGGCACCGGCAACTACCACCCGCGCACGGCGCGTCTTTACACCGACTTTGGCATGTTCACGGCGGATCCCCGCATTTGCGAGGACATGGACCAGATCTTTGCGCAGCTGACCGGCCTGGGCGAACAGCGCAAGCTGAAGGCGCTGCTGCAGGCGCCGTTCTCGCTCCATGAAACCATGGTGTCGATGATCCGGCGCGAGGTGCGGCATGCCAAGGCCGGCAAGAAGGCCAGGGTAATGGCCAAAATGAATTCGCTGCTCGAACCCACGATCATCGAAGAACTGTACAAGGCCAGCCAGGCCGGTGTGCAGGTCGATCTGGTGGTGCGGGGCGTGTGCACCCTGCGGGCCGGGGTGCGAGGTTTGTCCGACAACATTACGGTCCGTTCGCTGGTGGGCCGGTTCCTGGAACATTCCCGGGTCTTCTATTTCCTGAACGACGGGCAGGAAGCGGTGTACCTTGCGTCAGCGGACTGGATGGATCGCAACTTCTTCCGGCGGGTGGAAGTGGCGTTTCCGGTATTCGATCCCGCGCTGAAGAAACGCGTGGTGGACGAGGCGTTCAATTTCGCATTGCGGGATACTCAACTGGCATGGATCCAGCAGCCGGACGGCAACTACGCCCGGATCAAGAGCCGCCGCAAGCCCTTGAACCTGCATACCCATCTGATGGCCCAGCTTGGCGGCGACGTCTCCACGTCCGAATAAGGCAACAGGCGCGGGGCGATGCCGGGTTTTCGCCTACGCCGTTCATGACTGTCACGGTCATGTCATATTGCCTGGGTATTCTGCATGAGTACGCTGTCTTTCCCCCACCCAACGCAGAGGGTCCTGCAATGTTCAAGCACGTTTTCAAGCAAGTTTCGGTCGCTGTCGCTTTCGGTCTGGCCTCTGTTGCCGTCCATGCAGCCGACATCACCGGAGCTGGCGCATCGTTCCCGTACCCCATCTACGCCAAGTGGGCGTCCGACTACAAGGCTGCCACGGGCAACACGGTTAACTATCAGTCGATCGGTTCGGGCGGCGGCCAGAAGCAGATCATCGCCAAGACGGTCGACTTCGGCGCGTCGGATGATCCGATGAGCGGTGCGGACCTCGACAAGAACGGCCTGCTGCAATTTCCCGCAGTGATCGGCGGCATCGTGCCCGTGGTCAACCTGCAAGGCATCACCCCGGGCCAGCTCAAGTTCACCGGCGACCTGCTGGCGAACATCTACCTGGGCAAGGTCAAGAAGTGGAATGATCCGGCCATTGCCCAGCTGAACCCCGGCGTGACGCTGCCGTCGACCGACATCATCGTCGTCTACCGTTCGGACGGCTCGGGCACGACCTTCGGCTGGACCAACTATCTGTCGAAAGTGTCCGCCGACTGGAAGTCGACCGTGGGTGAAGGCAAGGCCGTGAAGTGGCCTGCTGGCCAGGGCGGCAAGGGCAACGAAGGCGTCGCCAACTACGTGAAGCAATTCGCCGGTTCGATCGGCTACGTCGAATACGCCTACGCCAAGCAGAACAAGCTGTCGCATGGCCAGGTGCAGAACAAGGACGGCAAGTTCGTCCAGCCGGAAGAAGAGGCGTTTGCCGCCGCTGCCGCCGGCGCCGACTGGAAGAGCGCGCCAGGCATGGGCGTGATCCTGAACAACGAACCCGGCGCCAAGGCCTGGCCGATCACCAGCGCAACCTTCATCCTGGTCCACAAGACCCAGGACAAGCCCGCGCAGGCGGCCGAAGTCCTGAAGTTCTTCGACTGGGCGTTCAAGAACGGCAAGAAGTCGGCGTCGGACATGGATTACGTGGCGCTGCCTGACGCGGTGACCACCCAGATCCGCGGTCTGTGGAAGTCGGACATCAAGGACGCGAGCGGCAAGGCCGTCTACTAAATCCTGGATGTCGTCATGATCGGGAGCACTGTCCTGCGCCAGGGGCGTGCTCCCGAGTCATGTGTCCCGCCTGTACGTCGTTTCACCCCCGCAGTACCCAGAATTCGTCCCTATTCATCTCCTTTGGGCGGCCGTTCCGGCATCTCATACCCTTGACGGGAAGCACCGATGAGCGCGGTCCTTGATAACATGCCCGGCGTACGCCGAGGAAACTCGGTCCCAGTAACTACCGGGAACACGCCCCCGATGAAGAAAAGCAACAACGCGTTGATGGATGCGCTGTTCAAGAACGTCACCCGGCTCGCGGCCTTTCTGGTCCTGAGCCTCTTGGCCGCCATCCTCGTATCCCTTGTGTTCGGCAGCCAGATCACGCTGTCCAAATACGGCCTGAACTTCCTGACCTCGTCCGAGTGGGACCCGGTCAACAACGAGTACGGGGCCCTGGTGCCCATCATCGGCACGCTGCTGACCTCGTTCATCGCGCTGATCATCGCCGTGCCGGTGTCCTTCGGCATCGCCATGTTCCTGACGGAACTGTCGCCGACCTGGTTGCGCCGCCCCTGGGCACCGCGATCGAAATGCTCGCCGCGATCCCTTCCATCATCTACGGCATGTGGGGCCTGTTCATCTTTGCCCCGCTATTCCAGACGTATGTACAGCCGACCTTGATCAACACGCTGGGCAACATCCCCGGAGCGGGCATCCTGTTCCAGGGTCCGGCCTTCGGTATCGGCGTGTTCACCGCCGGCATCATCCTGGCTGTCATGATCATCCCTTTCATTACCGCCGTGATGCGCGACGTGTTCGAACTGGTTCCGGCGCTGCTGAAAGAATCGGCGTACGGCCTGGGCGCCACGACCTGGGAAGTGGTGTCGCGGGTGGTCCTGCCCTTCACGAAAGTAGGCGTGGTCGGTGGCATCATGCTCGGCCTGGGACGCGCCCTGGGCGAAACCATGGCCGTCACCTTCGTGATCGGCAACGCATACCGGCTGTCGACCTCGGTGTTCGCACCGGGCAACTCGATCGCCTCGTCGCTCGCCAACGAGTTCGCCGAAGCGTCCGACGACGTGCACCTGTCCGCCTTGATCGAACTCGGTTTGATTTTGTTCCTCATCACGACCATCGTGCTGACCTTCTCCAGGCTCATGCTGCTGCGCCTGTCGAAGAGCGAAGGCATCAAGAGCTAAGCGACCATGATCCCGACCATCATCAACATGCAAAACCCGGTGTACCGTCGCCGGAGCGTTACCAACAAGGTCATGCTGGCGCTCTCGGCAGCGGCCCTGATGTTCGGCCTGTTCTGGCTGTTCTGGATCATCCTGACGCTGCTCACCAAGGGCGCCAGCGCGATGGCCTTTACGCTGTTCACCGAAATCACCCCGCCGCCCGGACAGAACGGCGGCCTGATGAACGCCATCGTCGGCAGCGTCATGATGGCCGGCGTGGGCACCCTGATCGGCACGCCGATCGGCATCCTGGCCGGCACCTACCTGGCCGAATTCGGGCAGCGCGGCTGGCTGGCGCCCGCGACGCGCTTCATCAACGACGTGCTGCTGTCGGCGCCGTCGATCGTGATCGGGCTGTTCATCTACACCGTGTATGTCGCCCAGGTCCGCCACTTTTCGGGTTGGGCGGGCTCGCTGGCCCTGGCCGTGATCGTGATCCCGGTCGTGGTGCGCACCACCGACGACATGCTCAAGCTGGTGCCGAACAGCCTGCGCGAAGCCTGCGCGGCGCTGGGCTGCCCGCAGTGGAAGATGATCACCATGGTCTGCTACCGCGCCGCCCGCTCGGGCATCGTGACCGGCATCCTGCTGGCCGTGGCCCGCATTTCCGGTGAGACGGCGCCGCTGCTGTTCACCGCGCTGAACAACCAGTTCATGTCGATGAACATGAATGGCCCCATGTCGAACCTGCCCGTCACGATCTTCCAGTTCGCGATGAGCCCGTTCGCCGACTGGCAACGCCTGGCCTGGGCCGGTGCAACGCTGATCACGCTCCTGGTGCTGGCGATCAACATCGCGGCCCGCGTCATGTTCCGCAAACAGGCCGCCTGATCGCCCATGCCCGCCATTCACTCGACATCTTCGATCCAGACCCCTCGTAACGGACCCGCCATGGATATCCACGCCTCGCCTGCCAAGCTCGAAGTCAAGAACCTGAACTTCTACTATGGCAAGTTCCACGCCCTGCGCAACGTGAACATGACCATTCCGGAAAAGAAGGTCACGGCATTCATCGGACCGTCGGGCTGCGGCAAATCGACGCTGCTGCGCACGTTCAACCGTATGTTCGAGCTGTATCCCGAACAGCGGGCCGAGGGCGAGATCAATATGGACGGCGAAAACCTGCTGACGTCCAAGATGGACATCTCGTTGATCCGCGCCAAGGTTGGCATGGTGTTCCAGAAGCCCACGCCGTTCCCGATGAGCATCTACGAAAACATTGCCTTTGGTGTGCGCCTGTTCGAAAACCTGAGCAAGGGCGAGATGGACGAGCGCGTCGAATGGGCCCTGACCAAGGCCGCGCTGTGGGAAGAGGCCAAGAACAAGCTGAACCAGAGCGGCCACAGCCTGTCGGGCGGCCAGCAGCAACGTCTGTGCATCGCCCGCGGCATCGCCATCAAGCCGCAGGTGTTGCTGCTGGACGAGCCGTGTTCGGCGCTGGACCCCATCTCGACCGCCAAGATCGAAGAACTGATCGCCGAACTGAAGGACGACTATACCGTCGTCATCGTGACGCACAACATGCAGCAGGCGGCCCGTTGCTCGGACTACACCGCCTATATGTACCTGGGCGAACTGATCGAATTCGGCGTGACCGACCAGGTGTTCATCAAGCCGACCAAGAAGGCGACCGAAGACTACATTACGGGCCGGTTCGGCTAAGCGTGGTGTGCGGCGGGAAGCGACGGCAAGGCTGCGCAGCAACTCGTCGCTTGCCTGGGTGTGCTTCCGTCCGCCTGCGACTTGCTTTTGAAGCTGCAGCGGTGCTATAGTTTCGTTCTGCCTGAAAGGGCAGTGCAAAAGCGTCCCGCCGAACTCAATACGGCAAACGCAAAGTACTTCGGAGTGTAGCGCAGCCCGGTAGCGCATCTGCTTTGGGAGCAGAGGGTCCAAGGTTCGAATCCTTGTACTCCGACCAATTTGAAAGCCCGTCTTCCGCAAGGTCGACGGGCTTTTGTTCGTCTGGACGGCATGTCTGTGTGAATGGCAGACCTTGGTGCTTCTGACAGGGTGGCCAAGACGGGGTGCCCGCGGCGCAACGGCGTGCTTCTGCCACACAGAATCTACACGACAGCGGTAGCACGGCTGAGTACTATCTCGGCGATATCCCGCCCATGCGTTGCAAAGCCTTCTGCTGACCCAGCCTGCCATGACGCGCCCTGCGACGTCCCTACACCGCCTGCCCCTGATGGACGCCATCAAGGCGGCCGGCTGCCTGGCGATCGTGGCGCACCACCTGGCTTTTTATGGGCCGATGTCCGACGTGGCCTATCCGCTGTCGCATCCCTTGTTCGACTGGCTCTATGCCTACGGACGGATGGCGGTGCAGGCTTTTCTGGTGGTGGCAGGGTTTTTGTGCGCGATGCAGCTGGGGCCACGGTTGGGGGCGCCCGCGCCTTGGCGCGCCATAGGCAAGCGCTATCTGCGTCTGGTCGTCCCGCTCGCGGCCGCCCTGACCCTGGCGATTGTCTGCAATGCCATCGCGCGGCGCTGGATGTCGCACGACTCCATTTCGGCGGTGCCCAATCCATGGCAGTTGTTCGCCCACGTATTTTTCCTGCAGGACCTGGTCGACCAGGAGGCTTTGTCGGCGGGGGTCTGGTATCTGGCCGTGGACTTCCAGTTGTTCACCATGATGGCGTTGATGCTGGCGATCACCGCGCGAACCGGCATCCCAGGCATGGGAATCGTGGCGATCGCCGGGTTGACGTGGGCGTCGTTGATCGCGTTCAACCGCGACGATCTGTGGGACGAAACCGGCCTGTATTACCTGGCTTATTACGGCCTGGGTGCGCTGGTGTTCTGGGCGACGGAACCGGGTGTCAAACGGCCGCTGGTGTGGTTGGCGCTGATGCTGGCGTGCGTCATGGCGGCACTGCTGGTGGATTTCCGATCGCGGATCGTCGTGGCGGCGGTCGTGGCCGGCCTGCTGGGCTGGGCGCGGCTGTCGGGTGGGCTGACGCGTTGGCAGATGCCTGACATCGTGTCCTGGCTGGGCCGCATTTCGTTTTCGATCTTCCTGGTGCACTTTCCGGTGTGCCTGGTGATCAATGCGGCGGTTGCGCGCTTTCTTCCTGCCACGCCCGTCGTCAACGCGGTGGGCCTGGTGCTGGCGTTCTTCTGCAGCATTGCGGCGGGCGCCGTGTTCTTCAGGCTGGTCGAAGGGCGGCGTTTCAGCGCGTGGGGGCAGGGCGGCGTGGTCGGCCTGTTCTTTGCCGTGGGGCTGGCCGCGTGGAGGCTGGGCTGGTAGCGTGGCGGCGTACCCGGCACGCCGCCTACCGGCCGGGCAAGGTCACCTCGCTCACCCCCGGATGCACCCACCGCAGGCATTCCCGTGTCGCGTCGATGCAGCCGCCTTCCTTGTACACCCCCTGCGGCTCACGCAGTTTCAGCATCATCGAATAGATGCGCTCGACGGCCTGCGGATCGGCCATTGTCTCGCGCACACGTGCGTCCACGATGTCATCGTTCACCGCCAGGGACCCATCCGGCTTGCGGTAGGTCGCATCCCGCCAGTGATAGATTTCCAGGCACTTTCGCTGCAAGGAGAACACTTTGGTCGGCGTCCAGAAATTGTTGAACAGGCCGTTGCCGAGATAAAAGATCCAGGATCCTTCATAGCCTTCCACGTCGGAGGAATGCGGATCCGGATTGCGGAACCAGAGCCGGTCGCCGGGCACATAGAATTTCAAGGGTAGCGGGGCGTCCATGCTGCCGTATTCGCGCAGGAAGACCTCGTGGAATTCGCCGGACACGATCGCACGGGTTTCCCATTGCCGTTGCAGGTCGTCCGCCAAGGCCGGGTTGCAGACGGCCAGTTCGCGCGCCAGCCCCATCAGGGTGACGTATTCGGTCGCGCGATAACAGGAAAATGACCACTTGCGTTCGCCATGGTCCGGCTGCGTGGCCTTCTGCAGGGCTTCACGCAGCGGCTTGCCCGGTTTGACCGTAAAGCCTCGCTCGTCGCTGTAATCCCACCAGTCCATGGGCCGTTCGGCGTCGACGGTGTCGAACGCCAGCACCGCCTGCCGCGCGGCCTCGACGATGTAACGGCGAATGCGGATCGACGACAGCAGTTCGGGCACGTGCGGAAACACGAAGGGGACGGGCGACGCCAGCATGGCCACGACCACCTCGGTTTCCAGGTCCTGCGGACGGGTTGCGGTGTCGAGTCCCAGTTCGTCGTGCAAACGCGTGGTGTCGTGGTCGGGTGTCCAGGCCTCGAACAGGTCCGGCCGCAATGTCAGGCGCACACCCGGCCGTTCGCCGTCCGGCTCCGCCCGCAGGTCGGCCACCTCTTCCAGCCCGTGCACCCGCAGCCAGTCCATCACGTCGTGTTCGGCCGCGGCGCGCGCTTCAGGGCTTGCGGCCAGCAACAGAATGCCGCCGTCCACCTGGACTGAACCGCCCTTGATATCCGTCATGCCCTGCTCCCCGCTGTTCGGCGATCGCCATGTATGAGGTTGTAGTCAAGTTGCGCGCGATTTGCCAGCACACAAATCTCACCGAACAGTGCTCATCTTTGCGCAAATGGCAAAAGGGAGGCGGCGGCGCACTGCCGATACAATGCCATGTCACCGCCACGCTCATCTAGGGGCAGCCATGCGCGCCGATCTACAGTCACTGGACATCCATCACCTGACGGTGCTGAGTCTTCTCCTGCAGCATTGCAGCGTGACCAAAGTGGCCGAAAAACGGGGCAGGCGCAGCCCGCCATCAGCCGGATGCTGGTCCGCCTGCGCAAAGTCACGGGGGATCCGCTGCTGGTGCGCAGCGGCATCCGCATGGTGCTGACCGAACGCGCGGTAGCCATGCGCGAACCGCTGCAGGAGATCCTGGCGCAGGTTGCGCGGATCGAGGTCGGCACCAATTTCGCCCCAGACCTGTCCGACAAGGAATTCCGGATTGCCTGCGCCGACTGCATCCCGACCTTGCTGCTGCCGCAGATCATTGCGCGGTTGACCAGTGCGGGGCGCCGGATTCGCGCCAAGCTGCGCCTGATCGATCCCGCGTTTGACGTCGCGCGCGCACTGGAAGAGGGCGAACTGGACCTGGTGATCAACAACAGTCCCAATCCGCGCGAAGATCTGCGCATCGGCCGCCTGTACACCGACGAGGTGGTATGCATGATGCGCTCCGGTCACCCGCTGGCGGGCGAATCGCGCCTGTCGCTGGCGCGCTACCTGAACATGCAGCATCTGGCGCCGCAGCCCAGTTCGCTGCGCGAGATGGGGCCAGTGGACGGCGAACTGGCCAAGGTCGGCTACCGCCGCGTGATCTCGGCCACCGTGCCCGAATTCAATCTGGCGCCCTATGTGCTGCTGTCCACCGACCTGGTGTTCACCACCGGTCGTGTGTTTGCCGAGCATTACGCCAAGCTCCTGCCGGTCACCATCGTGCCGGCGCCCCGTGAATTCCCTCCCATGCGCTTCTACCAGCTTTGGCACGAACGCAATCACGCCAGCGATTCGAACCGCTGGCTGCGCCAGCAGGTCAGCGACGCCGTGCGCGAACTGGTGGTGGATCCTGCGCATGGCGATCGCGGCATGCTCACCCCGGCCGTTGCTGCCGAGGCCTGACTCATACCACTTGCGTTATGTACTGTATGGTGGCCGCGAGGCTGCCGCCTTCCCCGGATGCCGAATAGACTGCTTCATCGGCCTATCGAGCCGGTTTGACATCGGGAAGCGCACCATGTCGGTGTGCACCACTTTGGGGAAAGGCAATGTCTATACGTCGTTGGTGGCCCGTGGCGATTGCCACGCTGTTGACTGCAGCAAACGCACACGCCGCAGAAAAGCTCACCTTCCTGACCAGCTGGAAAGCCCAGGCCGAACACGGTGGCTACTATCAAGCGCTGGCCAAGGGCTACTACCAAGCCTGTGGCATTGACCTGAACATCCGCCAGGGCGGTCCTGCCATCGACGGCAAGCAGCTGTTCGTGGCCGGCGCGGTCGACATGATGATGGCCTCGTTCAGCGACACCGCCTTCCAGGTGAATGAAGCCGGCTTCGCGGCCAAGGCTGTGATGTCCTCGTTCCAGAAAAGCCCCCAGATCCTGATGACGCATGCCGGCAATGGCATCGAAAAGATGGAAGACATGCGCGGCAAACCCGTCATGTTGTCGGCCTCGTCGCGCACCAGTTTCTGGCCCTTCCTGCGCAACAAGTTCGGTTTTACCGATGCCCAGTTGCGCGCCTATACCGGCCAGCTCGCCCCATGGCTGCTCGATCCCACCGGCATTCAGCAGGGCCTGCTGACCAACGAGCCATTCCGCGTCCAGGCTGAATCCGGCAAGACGCCCAAGCCCTTCCTGCTGGCCGACTATGGCTACGAGGCCTACAGCTCGGTCGTGATCGCCAGCAAGAAGCTGATCGACGAAAAGCCGCAGCTGGTGCAGTGCTTCGTGTCGTCCACGCGCAAGGGCTGGGAAGAGTTCTTTGTCGATCCCAAGCCGGCCGTCGCGCTGATCAAGCAGAACAACCCCGAGAACTCGGACGAACTGATCGCCTATTCCATCCGCACGATGAAGTCGGCCGGCATTGTCGAGACCGCCGATACGGCCAAGGGCGGCATCGGCACCATGACCGACGCGCGCTGGAAATCGCACTTCGACATGCTGGCGTCCGCAGGCCTGATCTCGAAGACGCTGGACTACAAGAGCGCGTACACCCTGCAGTTCGTGAACGCCAAGTAAGACGGAGCCTGCCATGATCGTGACGAAACAAGCCGTGCTGCGCCGTTTCTGGTACGCGGTGATGCCCATGTCCTTGCTCGATGAAGGGCAACAGGGATTCACGCTGCTGGGCGAAAAGATCGTGCTGTGGAAAACCGCCGAGGGCAAGATCGCCTGCCTGCAGGACCGGTGTTGCCACCGCACCGCCAAGCTGTCCTTGGGTTTCGTTGAAAACGACAACATCGTTTGCGGCTATCACGGCTGGACGTTCGACACGGCAGGCGCCTGCGTCCGCATTCCCCAGCGGCCCGATGAACCCATCTCGGCGAAACATTGCGTGAAGGCGTTCCGGGCCGAAGAAAAGTACGGCTATGTGTGGGTCGCGCTCGATGACCCGCTGACCGGCATTCCCGAGATTCCCGAAGCCGCGCTGCCGGGCTTTCGGCAGGTGCCCGAGTTCTACGAACCCTGGAAGATCGGCGCGCTGCGGCTGATGGAAAACTCCTTCGATTCGGCGCATGTGGCCTACGTGCACCGCGAAACCTTTGGCGATGTGGCCCAGCCCGAGGTGGGCGCGCGCGAGGTCGACGTCAGCGACTTCGGATTCGATTCGGCCTACGACTCGCCCGTCGTGGTGCGCGGCGACACGGCGCAGAAGGCGGTCGTGACCGCCGATGGCCGCACGGTGCGCCACACCCATTCGACCTGGTACATGCCCTTCGCGCGCCGCACCGCCATTCGCTACCCGCACGGCCTGCAGCACGTGCTGATCACCTGTGCGACGCCAATGGACGATGGCAACACCATGGTGGTGCAGTGGGTCTATCGCAATGACACCGAAGCGGATGTGGCATCGGCCGACGTCGTCGCCTTCGACCGCGCCGTCACGCTGGAAGACCAACTGATCCTTGAAAGCTGCGAAGCCGATGTGCCGCTGTCCACCCAGGACGGCGAAGAACTGCACATGCCCTCGGACCGTCCCGGTCTGATCATGCGCCGCATGCTGTCGCAACTGCTGCGCGAGCATGGGGAAACCGAACAGCGAGCCTTTGCATGAGCACACCTGCCAACAGCCTGCCCGGCGCCGCCGTGCGTGGCGTCGCACCGCCCGCGTCGGTAGCCGCCGGCGCCGCTGCGGCGGCATCGCCCGCCACGGCCTTGCCCGCCGCGCCTGGCGGCGCGGTCATCAAGGCCCCGTCCAAATGGCGCACCCGCGCGCCCAACATCCTGCTGCCGCTGATCACGGGCGTTGCCTTCCTGCTGCTGTGGGAATGGCTCGTCACGATCAACAACATTCCCAAGTTCGTGCTGCCATCGCCGTCGCTGATCCTGCAGACCTTGATCGCCGATCACGTGACGCTGCTGCGCGCGCTGCGCTTCACGGCCGCGATCACGCTCAGCGCCTTTTTCCTGGCCCTTGTCAGCGGCCTGGCCGTGGGGGTGCTGCTGACGCAGAGCCGTTCGCTGGAACTTGCGTTCTGGCCCTACGCGGTGGTGCTGCAGGTCACGCCGTCGATCGCCATCGCGCCGCTCATCATCATCTGGGTGGGGCTGGACCGCCTGTGGCTTGCGTTGCTGCTGCTGGCGTGGATCGTTGCCTTCTTCCCGATCCTGTCGAATACGGCCATCGGCCTGAAGTCGGTCGACCACGGCCTGCGCAATGTGTTCGAGCTGTATGGCGCGTCGCGCTGGAAGCGTTTCCGCTATTTGCAGCTGCCGTCGGCTTTGCCCTACATCCTGGCGGGCGTGCGCATCTCGGCCGGGCTGTCGGTGATCGGCGCGGTCGTGGCCGAGTTCATGGCAGGCAGCGGCACGGCCACCGGCCTGGCGTGGACGATCGTCGAAAGCGGGAATCTGCTGAATATCCCGCGTATGTTCGCCGCCTTGTTGATGCTGTCGGTGTTCGGCATCGGCATCTGGTATGCGACGGCCTTCATCCAGTGGGTGCTGCTGCATCGCTGGCATGAAAGCGAAACCAAACAGGAGAATTGAGCATGTCCGCTGTCATCAAGTCCGGTTTTCCCCGCCGCCAGTGGGTTGACATGACGACCGAGGAATTCGCGGCGCTGACCCCCGACACCGTCGCGGTGCTGCCCGTGGCCGCGATCGAGCAGCACGGCCCGCATCTGCCGGTATTCGTGGACGCCTGCATCAATGCCGGCGTGGTCGAACGCACGCTCAAGCTCCTGCCCGACGATCTGCCCGTCACGTTCCTGCCGGCCCAGACCATCGGCAAGTCGAATGAACACCAGGCCTTTCCCGGCACGCTGACCTTGCGTGCCGAGACCCTGATCCAGCTCTGGACCGACATTGCCGAAAGCGTGTATCGCGCCGGCATCCGCAAGCTGGTGCTGTTCAACTCGCATGGCGGCCAGCCGCAGGTCATGGACATCGTGGCGCGCGATCTGCGCGTGCGGCTGGACATGTTCGTGGTGACGGCGGCGACCTGGAGCTTCGGTTCGGTGCCCGATCAGTATCCGCCCGACGAAAAGACCTATGGCATTCATGGCGGGTCCAGCGAGACGTCCATGATGCTGGCGCTGCGTCCCGACCTGGTGCGCCTGGACAAGGCGCAGAACTTCAAGCCGCTCGGCATCGAGCTGGCGCAGGAATATCGGTACCTGAATGCCGAAGGCCGCGTAGGCTTCGGCTGGCAGACGCAGGACCTGCATCCGGCCGGCGCCTGCGGCAACGCGCTCGACGCCGATCCCGAGCGCGGCAATCAGAGCCTGGATCACGCGGCGCGCGGTTTCGCGACGCTGCTGCAGGAAGTCCATCGTTATCCCCTGGATCGCATGAGGTCCCGCGCATGATTTCCGTCGTCCCGACCCTGGCCGCCGTGACTACCGCGGCCCCGCATGCCCCGCATGTTCCCGTATCGACCAAGCCGCTGGTGCGTCTGCGCGGCGTCGACAAGGTCTACGCCAACGGCACGCTGGCCGTGCAGAACCTGAATCTGGACATCCGGGCCAACGAATTCATCAGCCTGCTGGGCCCGTCGGGCTGCGGCAAATCCACGGCGCTGCGGATGATTGCCGGCCTGGGCGAACACAGCCGCGGCGAAATCGACTGGCCCACCGCCCGTTACGACGCGCGCGGCAAGCCCATCCGCGAGATCGGCTTCGTGTTCCAGGAACCGACCCTGATGCCCTGGGCCACGGTGTTCGACAACGTCTATCTGCCGCTGATGCTCAAAGACATTCCACGCGCCGAAGTCGTGGATCGTGTCAACGACACGCTCGACATGGTGGGCTTGCTCGCCTTTGCCAATTCGCATCCGCGCGAGCTGTCGGGTGGCATGAAGATGCGTGTGTCGATCGCCCGCGCGCTCGTCACCCAGCCCAAGCTGCTGTTGATGGACGAACCCTTTGCGGCACTGGATGAGATCACGCGGTCGAAGCTCAACAACGATCTGCTCGACATCTGGCAGCGCGCGCAATGTACCGTGGTCTTCGTCACGCACAGCATCTACGAAAGCGTCTACCTGTCCAATCGCATCGTGGTGCTGGCCGCCCGGCCGGGCCGCATGATCGGCGAATTGGCCGTGGACACGCCGTACCCGCGCACCAATGACTTCCGGCTCACGCCTGAATACATCGCGCATTGCCGCGCGGTGTCCGACATGCTGGACCTGGCCATGCATGGCGCCGCGCCCGCATCGACGCTTGCTTCGGATCTTTCGCATGCCGGCTAAGTCTTTTCCGTTGGGTTCATCGCCGCGCAATCAGTGGCAGGTCTCGCGTGAGTCGGCCAATCTGGTGCGGACGCCCGCCGCGCCGCAACCGGTCGCCTTCGCCGCCACGCCGCAAGCGCTGACCATTGACCTGCGCCGCACGGCGATCGTGGTCATCGACATGCAGAACGACTTCTGCCATCCGGACGGTTGGCTTGCGTCGATCGGCGTGGATGTCGCGCCGGCACGCGCGCCGATCGCGCCGCTGGCCAGGCTGTTGCCTGCCTTGCGCCAGGCCGACGTGCCCGTGGTGTGGGTCAATTGGGGTAACCGTCCTGACAAGCTGAACCTGAGCCCGTCGCTGCTGCACGTCTACAAGCCGGCAGGCGAGGGCGTCGGTCTGGGTGATCCCTTGCCGTCCAACGGGGCGCCGGTGCTGGAGGCGGGGTCGTGGGCCGCGGCCGTGGTGGATGAGATGACGCCCCAGTCCGGCGATATCGAGGTCGCCAAGTACCGCATGAGCGGCTTCTGGGATACGCCGCTCGATTCGATCCTGCGCAACCTGGGCGTGACGACCTTGCTGTTCGCGGGCGTCAATGTCGACCAGTGCGTGCTGTGCACGCTGCAGGACGCCAACTTTCTAGGCTACGACTGCGTGTTGCTCGACGACTGCTCGGCCACGACGTCGCCCGCCTTCTGTGCCGAAGCCACGCGCTACAACGTCAATCAATGTTTCGGCTTCGTCGCCGAGTCCACCGCCTTGCTGCAAGGGATGTCAGCATGAACGTGCCAGCAGCCATCAAGAAGTCCATGGGGGCCTGCCCGGCCTTCCGCATCTCGAGCGGGGACACCAACTACTTTGCCCTGGTGTTCGACCGGGAGGGAGAAGACTGCGACCTGGTCGCCGTGGTCGAAATCTTCGAACCCGGTGGCCGCACGCCGCCCAACGGCCACCTGCGTGCCCACGAAATGTTTTTCGTGCTGGAAGGGGAGGGCGACGCCTATGCCAACGGCGAATGCACCCGCATCGCCAAGGGCGACGCCTTGATGATCAAGCCAGGTACCGCCCACGCCATCGAAAACGTGGGCGCGGGCAAGCTGTATTGCCTGACGGTCATGGTGCCCGACGAGGATTTCGCGGCGCTGATCCGGTCCGGCATTCCGGTCAGGCTCCAGGAAGACGATCTGCGCGTCTTGGGCGGGCTGCGACACCTGGCCTGACGCACGACGGCCAGGCGCCCGTGCACTGAGCGGCGCCTTGCGCAGTTTTTGCCGGAGCCGCGCAGTTTTTTCACGTCCATGGCGCCGTGCGGCGGGTGGCCCATCAGGCAGTGCCCCTTGGCATGAAGCGTGCATAGGGGGTTGGCATGGATGACCTGCACCCGATCCCGAGTCAGCACGAGATTGCTGAGATCCCCGCCGACGCGGCCCTGCACTGCCAGGTTGGCGGGTTGACGTACGTCGATGACCGGCTGCCGGGCATCTCGCGCAAGATCGTCCGCAAGCACTTCCAGTATTTCGATCCCAGTGGCCGTCGCATTACCGACCAGGCCGAGGTCAAACGGATCAACGCGCTGGTGATTCCGCCGGCCTATACGAACGTATGGATTTGCCCGGACCCCGATGGCCATATCCAGGCAACCGGGCGGGACGCGCGCGGCCGCAAACAGTATCGCTATCATCCGCGCTGGCACGAGGTGCGAGACGCCAACAAGTACGAACAGCTGTCGGAATTCGGGCACGCCCTGCCGCGTATCCGCAAGCACGTCGATGCCAATCTGGCGGCCAGCGGCCTGTCGCAGGAAAAGGTCATGGCCGTCGTGGTGCGCCTGCTCGAGACGACCCTGATCCGCATCGGCACCAGCCGCTATGCCAAGGTGAATCGTTCGTACGGACTGACCACCATGCGCAGGCAGCATGCGTCGGTGCAGGGCGGACGCATCCGCTTCAAATTTCGCGGCAAGAGCGGTGTGGAGCACGACGTCACCCTCACCGACCGCCGAATCGCCAATATCGTCAAACGGTGCATGGAGATCCCAGGTCACGACCTGTTCCACTACCGGGATAACGACGGCGCCATCCGCCACATCGACTCCGGAACCGTCAACGCCTACCTGCGTGAAGTCGGCAAGGGGGAGTTCACGGCCAAGCACTTCCGGACCTGGGGCGGCTCGGTCATCGCACTGGCAGCCTTGCAGCGCATTCCCTTCACCAGCGCCGACGATGCCCGCAAGGTGGTCGTGGCCGTCATCAAGGACGTCGCCAAGCGCCTGGGCAATACCCCGGCGGTGTGCCGGTCCTGCTACATCCATCCGGCCATTATCGATGCCTATTTGCGAGGCGATCTGCCTGCGCCGCCCAAGCTTGCCAGTCCTCGGGGCCTGAGCATGGATGAGCGGCGGCTTTTGCATTTCCTGGAAAGTAGCAGCGCGGAAAGCTGACGGAGCCGTTGGGCATGGAAGTTGCGATTGTTGAGCTGCGTCACTCATCAATAGCATTGCCAACGGCAAGGAGAACCATATGGGATCGTCCCTGGAAGGTATTAGCGTCGCCGTTCTGGTCATGGACAACTTCGAACAGGTCGAGATGACCAGCCCACGCCAGGCGCTGGAAGCCGCCGGCGCCAAGGTGGTCGTCATATCCAAGGAAGCCGGTCAGGTGACCGGCATGAATCACGATGTGAAGGCCGATAGTTTCCCGGTCGACATGACCTTCGACGACGCGGACCCCGATCAATTCGCCGCCGTGGTGCTGCCCGGCGGCGTGTTCAATTCGGACACGATCCGCAGCGAAGCCGGCGCGCAGCGCTTCGTGCAGGACATCCATGAACAAGGCAAGCCGATCGCCGTGATCTGCCACGGCGCCTGGCTGCTGGTGTCGGCTGGGCTGGTGGACGGAAAGAACATGACCAGCTGGCCATCGTTGCAGGACGACATCCGCAATGCGGGTGGCGACTGGATGGACGAAGAAGTCGTGCTCGATGGCAACCTCATCAGCAGCCGCAAACCGGACGATCTGCCGGCCTTCAATGCCAAGCTGATCGAAGCGCTGGGCGCCAGTCAGGCGCAGATTCCGGCAGCAGGCATGCCCACCTGATCGGTTGCCTGCCCGGGGGATACGATACAATTCCGGCCTTCCGCAGATCTGCCCTTAGCTCAGTTGGATAGAGCAACAGCCTTCTAAGCTGTGGGTCGGGGGTTCGATTCCCTCAGGGCAGGCCACCGCTTCGTTCCGCCGTCGCGCCTTCGCGGCGGTGCGATCTGAAAAACCGCCACAGCAGCGCCGACGCATCCGGCCCCCGCTTTGCATGAAAGCGATGCGCAGGGTCTCCACCGGCCCACGCGTGATCCAGCTGCGCGATTTCGCACACCCGCACCACCGTCTTGCTGCCCCGCCGGTAGTCCAGGCGCCGATACGCATCGGGCGTCGCTACGGCAAGCTCGGTCGTCAGCGGCGTCTCGTTGTCCATCCCGTTCACGTGCAGGAACTGTTTCGTCAGCTGTTCCGCATTGCGTGGCGCCACGACGGGATCCCGCATGCCTTGCAGGATCAGCGCCGGCAGGGCAGCGTCGTCTTGCAGGCGTCCCCGACGGGTATTCGCCCCCAGCACCCCGGCCAGCAGGGTCAACGGGTCGCGCAATGTTCCGCGCCGCATGGTGCTCAACCCCGCCGACGTGCTGCTTGCCGCGCCAATGACCGCGCCCGAATGCATGGCCACCGCGGCAAATCGATGCGCATGGCGCAAGGCGACCAGGGCCGCCATCCCGGCCCCCGCCGACATGCCCGCCACGTAGCGCCGTTCAGGATCCAGTCGGTATTGCTGAGTTACGCTGTCTGCAAGGTTGGCAATGGCGTCCGCTTCCGCCGCACCCACACCGGCTTCAGGCTGGAACCAGCGCCAGCACCGATGGGATTGGGCCCCGCGCGATTGCTGGGGATAGAGCACGGCAAAGCCCTCGCGCTCGGCAAGCCGGTTCATGCGGGTTCCTGCCGCAAGATCGCTTGCGCTCTGGCTGCAGCCGTGGAGCATGACGATGAGCGGAAGGCCCGCTGCGGGACGGCTGGATGGCAGGTAGACGAAATAGTCCAGACGCCCGATCAGTTCGCCCTGCATGGGCGGCGTGGAGAATGCGCCCGCCACCCAGCTACCTGTTGCGGCCGAGGCGACGGCAGGCACTCCCCGCCGCACGCTGCGCTGCAGGGGCGAGGCCGACAGCGCGCCCTGAGTGAGCGCAGCACTGCCCGCCTTCGTAGCGCCAGCTACCGGGCCACCCACGCGGCGTTTGCGTGGAGAGGCGGGTACGGCCCCGGTACCGGCCTTGGCGGCGGTGGACTTGGACGTGGCGGTTTTCAGCGTTTTGGCATGGGCGGCTGCTGTCTGTGTCGCCGTGGTCGTAGCAAGCTTCAAGGCACGACGTTGCAGCCGCGCGATGCCCGTGGCGGCGTCGAGCATCAGTCGTGTCAGTGAGCGGCTTTTTCTGGCCATGGAAGATTCCGTAGATCGGCGCCAGGGCGGCGTGACCTCCATTGTCTGCCATCCCACGGCAAATGGTGCGCTGCGGTGACCAACGGACACCATGGCCCGTCGCCGCCACGACCGGACCAAAGGCGTAAGGATTTGTCTTGATGGGCGGTGCACGATCTGCGTGGCACGATCGGGCCGTTCCCATCATCCGGGGGTGTCGTCCCCCAGGCGGTGACCGATCACCGCCCACGGCCTGCGATTCTGGCGCTCCACTCCGGTCCGCCAATCGCATGCCGCGTTTGAAAGGAGTGAATCATGTCGCATGGCGCAGGCGAAACCTATAAAGGATATTTCATCAAGACCGTAGCCCGGCCAGTCAACCCGCACAGTTCGGTCTCGGTGCTGTTCGAAGGCTCGGCCAGCGTGTCGCAAGACCCGGATGCCGCCTACGAAGACATCCTGCCGGAATCGCACATTGGCGAAGACCAGGTCTTTGGCACCGAATTCGAGGCGCATCGCCACGCGGAACGTGCCGCACGCAAATTCATCGATGGCCTGAAGCACGAGACAGAGCGCGCCTGAACGCGCGGCTTTGACAAGAATCGCTGCTCCTGCCGTCAGGGTCGGCAGATAGCAAAAGGGCGGGCCGATATGCATCGGCCCGCCCTTATACCTTCAGTCAAACGAACGGACTATCGTTCGTTAGGTTGGCGTGCGCCACCCTGCTGGTTGTTGCCGGCCTGCTGGGACCGCTGATTCTGCTGGTCCTGCTGGTCATTGCGACGCGATGCGTCCTGATTGGCCTGGTTGCCCTGTCTGCCTTGCTCGCCCTGGCGCGCTGCGCCGGACTGCTGGCCGTGCTGGGAACCCGTGTTGGCTTGCTGTTGCGGCTGTTGCTGGTTCGATGGATTGGCCGCGCTCTGGGCGTTTTGGCCTTGGTTGCGTTGCTGGTCAGAGGTCTGCTTCATTTATCGTCTCCAAATGCTAGGATTTTCCCTAGGGTATGGTTTGGAAAGCCCGAAGGGACGTGGCGTTTGCCACGGTTTTCCTTGCAGCAAATGATGTGCCGGGACTGCTCACCCAGTGCATTATCTTCAGCGTCGCGCATCTGCCCAGACAGCCAATCGGTAAATTGCGGCAGCCTTGCGTAAATTCTGTGCGTTTAATTGCCCATGGCTAGGGAAAACACGAACGTTTTGGTGCCATCCTTGGGATAAGTCCTGCAAAATCAAGCACTTGGATTCGTCTCAAATACCACTTGTGGCGACTACTTAAAAAAAGCGAAAAGCGCTTGATGTTTTTCTTGGACATTGTTGTACAGTAGCGGTACGCAAACGCAAACCTGTTGACGGCAAGGCCTCCTAGCCCCATAGTCGATTGGCAAGATTTTCAAGTGACGCGGTTTTGTTCAGTGTGGTTGCCTTTAACGGTACTTCAGTTGGCCTATTGCCCTTCCTTGATTTCTTCTTGCGGTTCCGAGCATTTGCTCACCTAAACTTCAAGGAAGTACAGCATGGCCACAGGCATCGTTAAATGGTTCAACGACGACAAAGGTTTCGGGTTCATCATGCCCGATGACGGCGGCAAAGACCTTTTCGCCCACTTTTCGGAAATCCAAGCAGAAGGTCGCAAGACGCTGCTGGAAAACCAAAAGGTGAGCTTCGAGGCCACCCAAGGTCCCAAGGGCCCGCAAGCCTCCAAGATCCGCCCGCTGTAAGCTTGTAGTCGTCAGCCCTGCGCTGTCGGCGCTGGTCCGCAAGGTCCGGTTGCTCTACCAGTCGTCGGTCCAAAAAGCTCCTTCGGGGGCTTTTTGTCATTGTGGACGTCAGTGGTCGCTGGCGTGACGGGAGCAAGCAGGGCGGGTATCGTGATCGCGGCTGCCTGATTTTGCCCTTGCCGCGCCGAATTTCACGTCCGCTTTGCCAAGCGCATGAAAGTTGGCTAGAATGTCGTTCTTCGCTGCTGCAGCCCATTCGGGAAGCACGTGAAGTCAGGCTGAACCGGCAGGTTCAACTTGGTAGTCTGTTTTTTCGGTGGTGACTGTAGCTCAGTCGGTAGAGTCCCGGATTGTGATTCCGGTTGTCGTGGGTTCGAGCCCCATCAGTCACCCCACCCCTTCCTTCCCCTTGTTTTTCTCCTGCTTCGTCGTGGCGCTTGCCGCAGATGCCTTCACGCTGCGCGTGTCGCGCGCGTCATAATTTCAGGCGAAGGTAATTACCGCCGCGGCGATATCCCTGCTTGATACCGGGTGCAAGGCCGTGCGACGCGCGCACGTTGCGGTTGTGTCCGATGGTTGCCGCAACTGCAAAATGGCGATGGCGCGCCTGCACGCAATGATCGAAGTGGTTAAGATGGCGCCTGCGTTGACGGGGACTTCCGTTGGCGCCTCGCGCTGACGATTCCATTCCGGTTTCGGGGGCGCGAATGCGCTGCACTGCAGCGTTCCAACGCGGTGCGACAGGTATGGATCTTGCATTTTCCTTGCGCGCGCCCGCCGCGGCGTGTCATTCGAGGAGATGGGATTTGAATCAGGCTTTACCCCGCCGTGTGCTGATCGTCGACAATTATGTCAGCGCCGCGGAAGCGCTCGCGGAAGCGTGCAGCGATCATCATGATGTGCGTTTCGTCGGCGGCGGTTCGGCCGCGATGGAAATGGCGCTGTCGTGGCGTCCCCGCGTGATGGTCCTGGATATCGACATGCCGGCCCCGAACGGCCTGGACGTGGCGACCATGATCCGCGAGACGTCCCACCTGGATCCCATCATGCTGATCGCCGTGACCGGGCGTGATGCCGCCTTCGACAGGGAAGAAGCCCTGGCGCACGGATTCGACAGTTATCTGACCAAACCGGTGGATGTGGACAGGTTGCTGACGCTGATCGCCAGCGCGGAATAAGCGCGGATAGACGGGATGGGATGCCCTGAAAGCCCGGGCGGCGCCGCAAGCCTGTAGGCGCGCTTGAAGGCTTGCACCCAACGGCCACGGTTCACGCGCGGCGCCGGTCGGGCGGTGACTGGCCGGGGGCGCCGACCTACAGCGCCGCCGCCTTGGCCGGCAGCTTGTTGGCCGGCGGCGCGGCAGCCGGGGCAGGGGCGTCCAACCGGGCCCGGCCACTGGGGAGCACCGGGGCGACTTCGGGCCGGATGACGGTCAGGTTGTTTTGCATCATGTAGTCGTTCATTTCGCGCCAGCCCAGAAAGATTGCGGCCTTGGGCATGTTGGGATTGAACGTATAACAATCTTCAAGTGCGCGGCCGGCCTGACGGCAGGCGCCACCGATGGCCTTGCCTTCCGCTTCCTTGCGGGCTTCGAGTTTGGACACCGGCTGCAGGCCGACATAGTCGCAACCCGCAAGGCAGCCCAGGGCGGTCAGGACGGCCAGCCGCGCGGCGGACTGGCGCAGCGGGCGTGCGATCGAACGCAGGATGGAAGTCTGGGACATGGCTAGGGCGGATATCGATGTCGTCATAGGGGCTATATCGGACGCGATAGCATGGAACTGTAGGGCCGCCTTCTCTAAACTTGTGCCAACCCTTGCCGATAAGTGAGTGATGCACCGTCATATCCCTCCTCACCTGCCCGCCGACGGCGCGCCAGGCAGCCTGACTCTTGAAGACTGGGACGCGCTTGCGCGTTCCGGGCTGTTTGCCGGCACCACCGCCGAACAACGGCTGCTGGTCGAACCCTTCGCGTGTACCCGGCACCTGGCTCATGGGGCCTTCCTGCTGCAGCCTGGCGAAGCCAACACCAACATCTACGTGCTGGTCGAAGGGCAGTTGGGCGCCTACCGCGACGCGGCCACCCAGCGCATGCTGGCGCGTTTCGTTCCAGGCGACGCCGTGGGGGAACATGCCCTGATCGGGCAGGATGGCGGCACGGTCTATGTGGCGGCGCAGTGGCCGTCGCGGCTGATCGTGCTGAACGCGGCTGCGCTGCGGACCGTGATCGATGCCGTGCCCCGCGTCGCCATCAATGTGCTCGACATGTTGAGCGAACGACTGCGGGCCATGAACCTTCGGCTGGAACCCGACGAACAGACCGAGTCCATGGATTTCATGGCGACCCACGATGCCGTCACCGGCCTGCACAACCGGCGCTGGATGTCGGACGCGTTCCAGTCCGAGATCGCGCAGTCCCAGCAGGGGGCAGCTGCTGCACCTGATGCTGATGGACATCGATCACTTCGATCGTTTCAACCAGGCATTGGGCCGCAATGCCGGCGATGCCATCTTGCGCCAGCTCGCCGACCTGATCCGGCAGGTGTTGCCAGGTATTGAAACGCTGGTGCGCGTGTCGGGCGACCGCTTCGCGGCGCTGTTGTCCGACGTCACCCTGAATGAAGCGGTGGCGGCATGCGACCGGCTGCGCAATCACATTGCCGGCCGGCAGTTCGCGCTGCGCGGGCACATCGCCACGCAGATCACCGTGTCGATCGGCATCACGCCCACCGGCACCGATCTGGATACGGCGCTTGGCAACGCCGCCATTGCCTTGGCGCGGGCCAAGGAACGTGGCCGCAACCTGGTCGAGTCCTTCCCTTCCTAGCCGTGGCGCGGCCCGACGGCCGCTGCCGGTGTATCCTTCGGGTCGGCTTCCAGCGGGGGAGCAGGGCGCTGCCGCGTCCTCTTGCCGCACCAATCTCTACAGGGTCACCGTGGTATCAGATTCCTCATCGACCGGGGCGCCGGTCCCGGCCGCGCTCGCGGCGGCGCGTCGTGCACCGCAATGCCTGGTGCTCGACGCGTGCGTGCTCATGTCGTCCATCTTGCGGCCTTTGCTGCTGGATGTGGCCGACGCCGGTTTTTTCAGCCCGATCTGGAGCGCGCGGATTGGCCAGGAATGGCGGCGCAACGCGGCGCGCATCTGGGCCGTCGCGCCCGAGCAGCTTGAAGCACAGTGGGCGGACATGACCGCGCGGTTTCCGGATGCCGACCCGGGCGACCTGAGCGCCTACGAAGCGGGCTTGCGCTACAGCGATGAAAAGGACTGGCACGTGATCGCCGCCGGGCTGGCCAGCCGCGCGCGCAGCGCCAGCCAGATGACACCCGAGGTACGGGTGCTGACCTGGAACCTGAAGGACTTCAACAAGGGCGAATTGAAGCGTCAGGGGCTGACGGCATGGGATCCGGACCGTCAGTTGTCGGCCTGGCTCGAGCAGTCGCCCGACCGCATGCTGCCACTGCTGTTGACCGTGCGGACGCACGCGCTGGCGCGGGGGCGCGACGAGCCGATCGCCCAGACCCTCAAACGGGAACGGCTGTTCCGCTGCGGCCGACTGCTGGCCGCGATGGAAGGAGTGGCGGCATGACGCTCGTCTATATCGTGCTGGCGACCCTGGTCAGTGGCGTGGTGTCGGCCCTGGTGGCCGGCTGGCTGGGCTTTCGCTACTTCTCGCGCTACCTGCATGAAATGGTCAGCTTTTCGGTCGGCGTCCTGCTGTCCGTGGCGCTGCTGCATACCTTGCCCGAAGCCTTCGAGTCCGACGCCGACACACGGACCCTGTTCGCCTTGCTGTTGGGTGGGCTGCTGATCTTCTTCATGCTGGAAAAGGTGGCGGTGCTGCGGCACAACCACCATCACGAGCATGACGGGCACCACCACCCGGCCGGGCACGACGCCCACGAAGCCGGTCGCGGCGGGATGGCCGTGCTCGTAGGGGACGGCCTGCACAATTTCTGCGACGGCATCCTGATCGCCGCTGCCTTCCTGGCCGATCCGAAGCTGGGCGTGCTGACCGCGCTGTCGATCGCCGCGCACGAGGTGCCGCAGGAGCTGGGTGACTTCATCATTCTGGTCAACGCCGGGCTGGCCCGCAAACGCGCGCTGCTGTTCAATGTGCTGTCCAGCATGATGGCGATCCTGGGCGGCGTGCTCGGCTATTTCCTGCTGGAAGGCTCGCAAGCCCTGCTGCCGTATGTGCTGGTGGTGGCGGCAAGCAGCTTCATTTACATTGCCGTGGCAGATCTGATGCCGCAGATGCAGAAGCGAACCAGCCTGCGCGACAGCCTGCCGCAGTTCGTGCTGGTGGGGGCGGGCGTCGGCATCGTGTACACGCTAACGGTGGTATTCCACGCGCATTGATCGTACGCAGGGCGGGCAGCGCTGATGGTCTTGCGCGAGCTCAAGCCGCCGGCGCTTCGCTCAGGCGCCAGCACCTCCCTCAAGCGCCAGCACCTCCCTCAGGCGCCAGCACCTCCCTCAAGCCGCCGGCGCCTCTTCTTCCGGCCGCACGCGCGTCGTCAGCAATTCACCGTGATGTTCCAGCACCGGATAGGCCGCGGCGGCCACCAGGTGCGTATTGACCCGTCGCAGGTCACGCAGGACATCCAGATGCATGCCACTGGTTTCGGAACTGTCGATGCGGCCGGCGCGCAGCCGGACGAAGTGGGCGCGGGTGGCCTCGGTTTCCAACTGGCGAAACACGTCTTTTTCGGCCGCCAGCATGCGCGCGGCCCGGGCGTCATCGGTCATGAACAGGGACGCCGCCAGCTGCAGATTGGTCGACAGCCTGTCCAGCATGGCCGTCATCTCCGCCTGCCCCTCGGGTGAAAACCGCAGGCCGCGCTTGAGCCGCTTGGTGGCCTGCGCCAGCAGATTCTTCTCGATCACATCGCCGGCGTGCTCCATGTTGGTGATGAAGGCGATGATCTCGCCCGCGCGCCGCCGGTCATCGGCCGTCATCTCGTCCGGATCCAGGGCCGACACGTAGGTCTTGATGGCGGTATTGAGCCGATCCAGCACGTCATCCTGGCGCTTGCCTTCAGCGATACGGTTGCGATCCCCTTTGGTGAAGGCATCGCGGGTGAAAGTCAGCATGCTTTGCAGGGTGTCCGCCATCCGCAGGGCTTCGCGGGCTGCATGGCCCAATGCTACGATGGGCATTTCGCGAGCCGCGCTGTCCAGATACCGAGGGCGGCCAGGGTCCGACATGTCTTCGTTCGCCGGCAGCCAGCGCCGCAGCAGCCGGGCATAGGGCGTCAGCAACGGCAGGCACAGCACGGCCAGGCCGACATTGAACAAGGTGTGGAAGTTGGCGACCGCCCGCGCATGACTGCCGCCCAGCGCGCTGACCCAGGGCTGGATCACGCCCAGCAGCGACAGAACGATCACCGCGCCGACGCCGCGCACGACAAAATTACCAAGCGGAAGCCGTCGAGCGACCGGGTCGTCTTTTGCCGCGCCTTCCAGCAGCGGATTGATGGCGGTGCCGAGGTTGGCGCCCAGAACAAGCGCGAATGCCGTATCGGGCGGCACGATGCCCTGCGTCGCCAGAGACATGACCAGCACCACCACCGCCACGCTCGAATGCGCGGCCCAGGCCAGGATGGCGGCGATCGCCATGGCCAGCCCGGTCTGCGACGACAGCGCGCGCAGGCCGGTGCGCAAGGCGGGCAGGTCACGGTAGGGTTCGAGCAGGCCAACCAGCAGGTGCAACGACAAAAGCAGCAGACCCAGCCCGATCATCACGCGGCCAAGGTCGCGCGTCATGCTGGCATGGCTGCGGCGGAACATGACGACGCCGATCAACACCAGGACGGGCGCGATCGGAGAAATGTCGAAGGACAGCAGTTGCACGATCAGCGTCGTGCCCACATTGGCGCCGAGCATGGCGCCCAGCGCGGGCACCAAGCCGACCAGGCCGCTGGCCGCGAAGCCCGCCACCATCAGGCCCGTGGCCGTACTGCTTTGCAGGATGGCCGTCACGCCCATGCCCGCTAGAAATCCGTAGAAACGATTGGCCAGCGCAATGCCGAGCGCCGTGCGCAGGCGTGGCCCGAAGGCGCGCTGGATGCCGGTCTGCACCATGTGGACGCCCCACAGCAGCAGCGCCACATAGCCGGCCAGGTCAAGCAAGGTGATCAGAATAGTCATTGAACCGTCAATCGGCGCGCGCCGTCATCACTCCTTGAAAATCGTTGCAACAGGCCGGGCCTGTGCCTCAGTGCATATACCAGCCGTGGCTGACGACGAACGATTGTCCGGTGAACGCGGCCGACGGGAAGGTGGCCAGGAACAGCACGGTGTCCGTCACGTCCTGCAGCGTCGTGAATTCGCCGTCGACCGTATTGCCCAGCATGACCTTGCTAATCACCTCGGCTTCGCTGATGCCCAGGCTGGCGGCCTGTTCGGGAATCTGCTTGTCCACCAGCGGCGTGCGCACGAAGCCCGGGCACACCACATGGGACCGCACGTTGTGCGGAGCGCCTTCTTTCGCCAGCACGCGGTTCAGGCCGAGCAGGCCATGCTTGGCGGTCACGTAGGCGGACTTGAGCGGGGAAGCCAGGTGCGAATGGACCGAGCCGGTGTAGATCACGATGCCGCCGCGATCGTCTTTGTACATGTGCTTGAGAGCCGCCTTGGTCGTCAGGAACGCGCCATCCACGTGGATCGCCATGACCTTTTTCCAGTCCGCATAGGCAAACTCGTGGATGGGCGCCACCACCTGGATCCCCGCGTTCGAGATCAGGATGTCGATGCTGCCATACGCATCCACGACTTGCTGCGTGCCTGCTTCCACGACCGCTTCATCGGTGACGTCAATCGCGACTCCCATCGCTTTGCCGCCGGCGGCTTCCAGTTCGGCCGCCACGGCCTGCGCCGCGGCGAGATTGATGTCGGCAATGGCGACCGCCGCGCCAGCCTTGCTCAGGCCAATCGCGATGTCCTTGCCGATACCGCTGGCGCCGCCAGTCACAATGGCGACTTTTCCCTGAAGCTGCATGGTGGTGTTCCTTGGTTGAAGAATGGAATGGAGTGCTGCGCCGCCGGGGCGGTCAGTCGGCCAGCGCCTCGGCAACGAGTGCGTAGCTGCGCACCCTGGCCGCGTGGTCGTGAATGGTGGACGTAATGACCAGTTCTTCGGCCTGGGTGGCCGCCGCAAGCGCGCCCAGCGATTCACGCAACTGGTCGGGGCTGCCGATGTGGATGCGGCTGCGGTTGTACTGACGCAGGCTTTCTTCCTGCGGGCTGTAGCGGTAGGCCAGGGCCTCTTCGACGCTGGGCACCGGTTCGCCACGGCGGCCGCTGCGCGTGCGCATCATGGTCAGGTCGGCCGTGGCGGCCAGTCGCATGGCTTCTTCGGCCGTCTCGGCGCAGATGACCGACACGCCCAGCATGGCTTTCGGATACTGCCCCAGGGCCGAGGCACGGAAGCGGTCGCGGTACAGGTGCATGGCTTCGCGCGCGTGCTCCGCCACGATGTGATGGGCGTAGACGAAGCCCAGGCCATTGGCCGCGGCCACCTGGGCGCCGTAGGTGCTCGATCCCAGGATCCAGAGCGGCGGGCAGGCTACCCCCATCGGCGCGGCGCGCACGCGGGCATGCGGATGGCCCTCGGGCATGACGTCTTTCAGGTAGCCGACCAGATCGGCCAGTTGCTGCGGAAAGTTGTCGCTGTCGTCGGCATTGCGCCGCAATGCGCTGGCGGTGATCGGGTCCGTGCCCGGCGCGCGGCCCAGGCCCAGGTCGATCCGGGTCGGAAACATGGCTTCAAGCATGCGGAACAGTTCCGCGACCTTGAGCGAACTGTGATTGGGCAGCATGATCCCGCCCGAACCCACCCGCAGCGTCGACGTCGCGGCGGCCGCGCGGGCGATCAGCAATTCAGGGGCCGAGCAGGCCAGCATCGCCGTGTTGTGATGCTCGGCGAACCAGTAGCGGTGATAGCCGAAAGTTTCGACCGCCTGGGCCAGGGCAATGCTGTTGGCGATGGCATCGGACGGCGTGAAGCCCGAGGGCACCGGGCACAGATCGAGTACGGAAAGCTTGAGCGACATGGGGCAGAGCCATTCGACAGGGATGCAGAGAGTGTGAACCCGCTGTGGTTTTCCCGCAACCCGAGAGCCGTGTCAGGGCGTTGCGCCGATCGCCACCGGCCGGCCTGGGTCGGCGCACCATTCGCTCCATGACCCCGGGTAGAGCGCCGAGCCGTTCAAACCGGCGTGTTCCATGGCCAGGATGTTGTGGCAGGCGGATACCCCCGACCCGCATTGGTGGATCACCTTGTCCGCCGACACCTGGCCGAGCAGGGCGGCGAATTCCTGTTTCAGGGCGGCGGCCGGCTTGAAGGTGCCGTCGGCCTGCAGGTTCTCCTGAAAGGGGCGATTCAGCGCGCCGGGAATGTGTCCCGCCACCGGGTCCAACGGTTCGGTTTCGCCGCGATAGCGAGCGCCCGCACGCGCGTCAATGACCGTCGCGGCGCGTGTGCGCAGGTTCGCCAGCATGTCTTGCGTGTTGACGGTAGGCGCCAGGCGCGGACGTGCAGCGCCCGACGACATGAGGGACTGCGCGCCGGCCTGTGCAACGGGGGCATCGGCGCTGCCCGGCAGCGTTTCGCTGCTCGCCGCCTGATCTTGCTGGCCCTGCGCCAGGTCCGCCTGGGCGATCGCATGGCTTTCTCCCGGGCCGTCATCGACCGGAAAGCCGCCGGCTTCCCATGCCTTGAATCCGCCATCGAGCACCGCCACGCCTGCGTGCCCCAGCCAGCGCAGCATCCACCAGAAGCGGCCCGCGGATTGGCCCGTGTGGTCATCGTGCACGATGACCTGGGTATCGGGGCCGATGCCCAGTTGCGCCACCAGCTTGCGGAAGACATCGGGATCGGGAAGGGGGTGCCGCCCGTTCTGGCCGGTATGGCGGCCGGCCAACTGGGTATCCAGGTCGACGAAG
This sequence comes from Pigmentiphaga litoralis, assembly GCF_048632615.1. Classification (GTDB taxonomy): domain Bacteria; phylum Pseudomonadota; class Gammaproteobacteria; order Burkholderiales; family Burkholderiaceae_B; genus Pigmentiphaga; species Pigmentiphaga litoralis_B. The sequence continues at coordinate 986,024 of NZ_CP184479.1, read as the reverse complement.
CGCGCGCCGGGGATCCGCGAGCGGGCATGCGCGTCACGCCCGTGGGCCGGGTTCATGAGATCGTGACGGCTGTCGATGACGAGCCAGTTGGGCTGGCCCAGATGGGCGGCCAGTTCCTTGGCGGAAATCAGGGTGGTGAACATGACGCTTCCTTGGCGGGAGGAGATGGGCGCCAGGCGCGTCGACAAATGCGGATCTGAAGATAGGGACTTATCTGGACGCAGCCGGCACCGCCATCGTACGCCAGGTCGACACCAGTCCGGCGGCAGCGATCAGGACAATGCCGAACCACGCAAAGCCGTCGGGCGAGTCGTTCCAGAACAGGAAACCCAGCAACACCGAAAACGGGATGGTCGCGTATTGCAGCACCGCCGACAGGGCGGCCGATCCCTGGCTGAACGCGCGTGTCATCGCGAACTGGCCTAGGAGGCCGCTCAGGCCCACGCCCAGCAGCAGCGCCCAGCCGCTCCAGGACGGCGCCACCCAGCCGGTGGCTGCCGTTGCCGCGCCGCCGGTCAGCACCGTGCTCAGCGAAAAGAACAGCACGATGCGCCATTCGGCTTCCCCCGCGCGGCCCAGGCTGCGCACCTGCATCACGGCCAGCGCAGTGGCGCCGCCAGCCAGCAGGCCCAGCAACGACGCCAGCCACTGCGCGTTGTCGACATCGGGCCGCAGGATCGCGATGACGCCCACGAACCCCAACACCACGGCGAACAGGCGCAGGCGGTCTTCGCGCAGGCTGCCCTGGAACATCATCCAGGCCGCAATGAATAGCGGAGACGTGTAGTTGAGGGTGATGGCGGTGGCCAGGGGCAGCCGCGACATGGCGTAGAACGACAGGCAGATCGAGGCCACGCCCGCGATGTTGCGCATGACGTGGGACCGCCAGGTGGCCGGGATGATGGGTTTGCCTGCCCACAGCGCCCAGCCCAGGATGCCGATGGCTGTGGGAACGCCGCGGAAAAGAATGATCTGGGACAGCGGAACTTCGGTCGACACCAGTTTGACGAACATGGACATGATCGCGAACATCAGGGAGGCGAACAACATCCAGAGTGCTTGCATTGGCGTGGGCGGAAAAAGTCGTGGAGCGGAAAGATCGGACGATTGTAGCCCCGTACAAGGGTATCTACGGGGGAACCCCAGGATGCGTCTGTCCAGGGCGCGGCTCTTGAAGCCTGCGCGACCGTTACCATATACGTCTGTGACGGGCGGGCGCTGCGGGGCGTCGGCTCGATTGATCGAAGGTTCTCGGAGAATTTACCCCTCATGAAACGCATTGTGCTTTTCATCATGACCAACGTTGCCGTCATGCTCGTGCTGACGGCGACCCTGAGTATTCTCGGTGTCGGCCGCTTCATGGACGCCAACGGCCTGAATATCCAGTCGCTGGCCATCTTCTCGCTCGTGGTCGGTTTTGCCGGCGCCATCATTTCGCTGCTGATGAGCAAGCGGATGGCGCTGTGGAGCACGGGCGCCCGCGTGCTGGATCCCAACGCGCCGGCCAATCGTGAAGAAATCTGGTTGCTCGACACCGTCAACCAGCTGGCGGACCGCGCGGGGATCGGCCGGCCGACGGTCGCCATCTACGATGGCGAACCCAACGCCTTTGCGACTGGCGCCTTCAAGAACGACGCCCTGGTGGCCGTGTCGACCGGCCTGCTGCGCGGCATGACCGAAGAAGAAGTGTCGGCCGTGCTGGCCCATGAAGTGGCGCATATCGCCAATGGAGACATGGTCACGCTGACCCTGATCCAGGGCGTCGTGAACACCTTCGTGGTCTTCCTGGCGCGTGTCGTCGGTTACTTCGTGGACCGCGTGCTGCTCAAGAACGAACGCGGGGGCGGCATCGGCTACTTTGCGACCGTCATCGTCTGTGAACTGGCATTCGGGATCGTCGCTTCGATCATCGTTGCGTGGTTCTCGCGCCAGCGTGAATTCCGTGCCGATGCCGGCTCGGCCCACTTGCTGGGGTCGCGCGAACCGATGATCCGGGCCCTGGCCCGCCTCGGCAACATGGCGCCTGGCGAACTGCCCAAGAATTTCCAGGCGTCGGGCATTTCCAGCGGTGGCGCGATTTCGGCGATATTCGCATCGCATCCGCCGATCGAGGATCGCATCCGCGCTCTCATGGCGGCCGGCCAGCGCCGCTGATCACCCGCATGACCGCAACTTCTCTACTGCGCTCTGGCGCAGACGCCAGCATGGACCCGGATCGACAACCCGTGGACGACTTTCTGTCCCGGGCCCGTCAGGCCTTTGCCGACGGCACGGTCACGATGCTGGTGCTGGCGGGGTATCGCGGGGAAGGCGATCTGAAGCGGGTCCAGGCGCGTGCGGTCGTCCTGAAAGGCATGCCCATGCTGTCGCTGCTGTACCGGCATGCGACCAAGGACATCACCAAGAATTTTTCGGTGGACGAAGGCCTGCAAACATTGAAGACCCTGTTGGGCAGCGACTTTCGCAACGCGCAGCTGACCACGCAGACGCAAGACATCCAGCTGGCGTTCAGCAAGAAAGGCAAGGCCACGGTGCGGGTGGGCAAGGCGCAGCAGCCGGCAGGCGAACCCTTGGCAAGCGGCCAGGGCGCGCGGCCGGTCTCCAGCGGCCACAATCGCGACAAGCATCGATACCTGGACCTGGACCGGCCCTTCCTGGTCGAGCTGGGCGTGACCGATCGTGACCACAAGCTGGTGCCGGCAATGTCACGCAAGTGGAAGCAGATCAACAAATTCATCGAGGTGTTCGCGTCGGCCCTGGCGGCGTCGCCGCTGGGTACCGGCAAGGACGGCTCCGACCCGATCCGGGTTGCGGACTTCGGGTCGGGCAAAGGCTACCTGACCTTTGCCATCCACGATTACCTGCGGGGTGTGCTGGGCAGGCCGACCCGGGTCACCGGCGTCGAATTGCGGCAGGAACTGGTCGACCTGTGCAATGGCGCGATTGAACGGCTTGGACTGGAAGGGTTGACCTTCGACGCGGGCGATGTGCGCAGCTATGCGCCGCAGCCGCTCGACGTGATGATTGCACTGCATGCCTGTGACATCGCGACGGATTATGCGATTCACATGGGCATCCGCGCCGGCGCGTCGGTCATCATGTGTTCGCCATGCTGCCACAAGGAGGTACGGCCGCAACTGCTGAGCCCCCATCCGCTACGGCCTATCCTGCAGCATGGGGTGCATCTGGGCCAGGAAGCCGAAATGCTGACGGACGGCATCCGCGCCTTGCTGCTGGATGCGGCTGGCTACGATACCCAGGTGTTCGAGTTCATTTCGCTGGAACACACCAACAAGAACAAGATGATCCTGGCTGTGAAGCGTGCCATGCCCAAGGCGGCCGCGCCGGTACTGGCGCAGATCGATGAGATCAAGCGCTTCTACGGCATCAAGGCGCAGTGCCTGGAAACCCTGTTGAAAGCCGACGCCCTGGTCTGAGGAAACCGCCATGCCCGCCGAACGTATCGTAGTGAATGCGCCGGACGGCGAGTGCCCGGCATATGTGGTCACTCCGGCGATGGCCGCGGCGGATGCCACGCCAGCTGCGGCGCTGGATTCCGTGGGCGGCCCGTGGCCTGCCGTGATTCTGTATGGGGACGCCGGCGGTCTGCGGCCGGCCATGGTCGAGATGGCCGAAACCGTTGCTGCAGCGGGCTACCTGGTGCTCGTGCCTGACGTCTACTACCGCGTCGGGCCTTACACGCCGCTGGTGCCCAAGGAAGTGTTTGCGGGGGATGTCGGCGGTATTCTGGGCCCGTTGATGAGCACGACCGGCAACGACAAGGCAGCGCGCGATACCGAGGCCTTCCTGGCCTGGCTCGATGCGCGCCCTGACGTCCGCAAGGGCAAGGTCGGCGCGGTTGGCTTCTGCATGGGTGGCGGGATGGCCCTGTCGGCCGCGGCCGCCTGGCCGGACCGGATCGCCGCGGTGGCAAGCTTCCATGGCGGCCATCTGGCGTCGGATGACATGGCCAGTCCGCATCGGCGCGTCAGCACGATTCGGGGCGAGGTGTATATTGCCAGCGCGGATCAGGACGACTTCTATCCCCCGACATGGCCGCGCGATTTGAATCGGCTTTGGATAAGGCTGGTGTGAAATACGTCGCCGAGGAATATGCTGGCGCGGCGCACGGCTGGATGGTGCCGGATTTCCCCGTGTACGACGCAGGGTCGGCACATCGCGGGTGGCAGACGTTGACGGCTTTGTTCGATCGTATATTGAAACCGTCACCAGAAAATGCCACAAACTGATCTGCCGTTGCGAGCGTGCGGCAAGCATTGGCAGGATCGGATTCTTTTCCGGTAAACAGAAAACGGCCCCATCGAAGATCGACGGGGCCGTTTTTATATTGCTACGCGCCGGCGGTGGCTCAGGATGCCACCGCCCGAGTCAGATGCCGATCAACGGCCCTTGACGCGCAGGTCGTTCTTGACGCTTTCCACGCCTTCCACCGTGCGGGTCACCGCCACGGCACGAGCGATTTGCTCGCTGGAGTCGACGAAGCCCGACAGCTGGACCGTCTTGCGGAACGTCTCGACGTTGATGTCAACGGAGCGGATGTCCTTCGTTTCCAGCAGCTTGGCCTTCACTTTTGCGGTGATGGCGGCGTCAGCCGAGTATTCGCCAGCGGATTGCTGCGTGCGCGTCTGGGCGCAACCGGCCATAACCGTCGAAGTACCGATAATGCCAGCGATCAAAAGGGTACGGAAGTTCATGGTTGATTCTCCTTGGTAATGCTTATTTTCGAAATACGCCGCCGAGCAGCGACAATACTGCGAGGACAATGAATATAAAGAACAGAATCTTGGCGATGGAGGCGGCACCCGCAGCAATACCGCCAAAGCCGAGTACTGCCGCGATTATCGCGATAATGAAAAATACGACAGCATAATGCAGCATGTTCCCTCCCACCTTACTCATACCGGACTAGGCGGATAATAAAGGTGCCTGATTCCGATACTCCTTCACCTACATGGCTGCGCCAAGGTTTTCGTACAGAACGACCCGCTTCAAGACTCGCAATCCTCAGCAGCCACGCGGCTTTTGAAAAATTATCAAACTCTGAAGCGATGTGTAAAAGTTACGCTGGCGCCCGGCGTTTGGCAAGGCGGCTGTGTGTGGATTTGTAATGGCCGGAGAGCCGATAACGTTTAAATCGTCGCAAAAGCCGCGCCCGGGCGACGTTACGACCTGACACCGCTTTGAAATGCTCGTGTAAACCAAGAAAAAAGGCGTCCGTTGTTTCGGACGCCTTTGCGACGGACGGTCAGGAAAGTTACTGATCCGCTAACGATTTTCTGGCTCATTCATGGCAGAGCGATACCACTCGTGGAAGTGCTGCATGCCATCTTCCATGGGTGACTGGTAGGGTCCGACCTCGTTGACTCCACGCTCCAGCAGAATGCGGCGGCCTGCATCCATCCGTTCCGCGATCTCGTCGTCTTCGACCGCGGTTTCCATATAGGCTGCCTGCTGGGCTTCGACGAATTCCCGCTCGAAGTGCACGATGTCTTCCGGATAGTAGAACTCGACCATGTTCACGGTTTCCTGCGGACCCTTCGGGTACAGGGTCGACAGCACGAGCGTGTGCGGATAGAGCTCGATCATGTGGGTCGGGAAATGCGTCACCCAGATGGCGCCAAAATCGGGCGGTTCGCCATTGCGGTATTCCAGCACCTTGTCGTGCCAGCGCTGGTACACCGATGAGCCGGGATGTTCGAGGTCCTGGTGTACGCCTACCTTCTGCAGGCTGTAGAAATCGTTGAATTCCCAGCTGAGATCGTCGCACGTCACGAAGCGGCCCAGCCCCGGATGGAACGGACCCACGTGATAATCCTCGAGGTAGACCTCGATGAAGGTCTTCCAGTTGTAGTGGCACACGTGCGTTTCGACCCGATCGAGCACGTAGTCGGACAGGTCGAATTCAGGACGGCCAAGCAGCGCGGACAGTTCGCGCCCCGCGTGACGTTCCCCCAGGCGCGGCGCTTCGAACAACGAACCGTTCCAGTCCTGCAGCGGGAATCGATCCAGGTCCAGGCAAGGATTTTCGCCGAACAGCGGCGCGCCGATCAGCTTGCCCTGGCCGTTATAGGTCCAGCGGTGCAGTGGGCAGACGATGTTGCCGGTGACGCCCAGGTTGCCGGTCGTCGGCGCGTCGGCATAACGCCGCGCTCCGTCGCTTCCCACGGATCCCTTGCCCAGCATGACGGCCTGCCGATGACGGCAGACGTTGGACACAAGTTCGATACCGTCCTGGTTGCGCACCAGCACACGGCCATCGTTTTCCTGAGCGAGGGTCCGGTAATCGCCGACTTCCGGGAGATTGTTCCGGTGCCCGACGTAATTGGGCGACCGGCTGAAAATGGACTGCATTTCGCGCTTGAAGCGCGCGTCATCGAAATAGGCACTGACAGGGAGCTGCGCTCGGCTCGCTGCCACGTGTTCCACGCGACCGATATCGGTCATGACTTCCCTCCGCGTGAGTGGTAGAGCCGGCCTCAACATGGGATCCCCCCTTACGCAACCTGGGGAGGCGTGGTCGTATTCCCATGTGTGTTGTACCGGCGCGAAGAAAATGATCTGGCCGATCAAGCTTGGTATTGTACCCAGTCCTTGTCTATAAGTCCGGCGGCAGGCTTTTTCAAGAGGCGAATGTGGACGCATCTGCTCACACGCCTTGGCGGACCCGATCAATTACAATTGCGGGTTCGACTCTCCATGAGTTTGCAGGAGGCTTAATGGCCGAAAGTTTGGACCCCCTTGCCGGGGACGCCGTGCCGATGGAACCGACGCCCGCGCAGCAGCATGCAGCGCCCGCGGACCCGAATGCAGCGCCGGTGGCCGAGGCCGCCGCGCCGCGCAAGGCCGCCGCTCGCAAGTCCGCCGGTGCCGCGCCCGCGCTGCCTCAGGATTTCGAAACCGCGCTGGCCGAGCTTGAAGGGCTGGTCGCGCGAATGGAAGACGGCTCGCTGCCGCTCGAAGCCTCGCTGTTGTCGTACAAACGCGGCGTGGACCTGGTGCGTGTGTGTCAGGAACGCCTGGCGCGCGCCGAAAACCAGGTCAAGATCCTGGAAGGCGAACTGCTTCGTCCGATCGAAGACAGCGAGGATTGAGCACGATGAAGGCGGATTTCCAGACGTGGATGGGTGCATGTGGCGACCGGATCGAGGCGGCCCTGGCGCGCCTGCTGCCCCCGGCCGAACTGGCCCCGACCCGTTTGCACGAAGCGATGCGTTATGCCGCCCTGGGCGGCGGCAAGCGCGTGCGCCCGATGCTGGTGTATGCGGCCGGCGAAGCCTGCGGCGCGACGGCCGCGGCCGACATGGCGCTTGACGGCGCCGCCGCGGCGGTCGAATGCATCCACGTGTATTCGTTGGTCCACGACGACATGCCTTGCATGGACGATGACGCGCTGCGGCGTGGCCGGCCAACCGTGCACGTCCAGTACGACGAGGCCTGCGCGCTGCTGGTGGGCGATGCCCTGCAGACGCTGGCGTTCGACGTGCTGTCGCAATTGCCCCTGGCTCCGGCCTTGACCGTGCAGGCCATGCAGGTCCTGTCGCAGGCTTCGGGCAGCGCGGGCATGGCGGGCGGCCAGGCGATCGACCTCATGAACGTCGGCCAGCGGCTGTCGCTGGCCGAACTCGAAGGCATGCACCGGCTGAAAACCGGTGCACTGCTGCGCGCAAGCGCCGCGTTGGGTGGCATCGTTACTGCCGCCACGTCCGAACAGCGCCGGGCGCTTGACGCCTATACGCATGCCGTCGGCCTGGCTTTCCAGGTGGTGGATGACATCCTGGATGTGACCGCCGATTCAGGCCAGCTTGGCAAGACGGCCGGCAAGGACGCCGCCGCCGACAAGCCTACCTACGTGTCGCACCTTGGGCTGGACGAGGCCCGCAGCCTGGCCGAAAGCCTCAGGCAGCAGGCGCACGCCGCCCTGGCACCCTTCAATGGAGCGGCGCAGCGCCTCGCGGAGCTGGCTGACTTCATCGTGCTGCGCGACCGATAACGGAGACATCGTCAATCATGTCCACAGATCTGCTGAACCGCATCCAGTCGCCCGCCGATCTTCGCGCGCTCGACCGCCGTGACCTGAACCAGGTGGCTGAAGAGCTGCGTGCTTTCGTGCTCGAATCGGTGTCCCGTACGGGCGGTCACCTGTCGTCCAACCTGGGAACGGTCGAACTGACGATTGCCCTGCATTATGTGTTCGACACGCCTCATGACCGCATCGTGTGGGACGTCGGCCACCAGACCTATCCGCACAAGATCCTGACGGGCCGCCGTGACGGCATGGCCACGCTGCGGCAGGCGGGCGGCATCTCGGGGTTTCCAAAGCGGACCGAATCCGAGTACGACGCCTTCGGCACGGCCCATTCATCGACCTCGATCTCGGCGGCGCTGGGCATGGCGGTCGCGTCGCGCAACGCGGGCATGGATCGGCAGCACATTGCCGTGATCGGCGACGGATCGATGTCGGCCGGCATGGCTTTTGAAGCCTTGAACAATGGCGGCGTCACGTCAGACATCAATCTGCTGGTGATCCTGAACGACAACGACATGTCGATCTCACCCCGGTCGGCGCGCTGAACCGCTATCTGGCGCGCCTGATGTCGGGTCGCTTCTACGCCGCCGCCAAGAACGTGAGCAAGGCCGTGCTGGCGCACGTGCCGCCCGTGCTTGAACTGGCCCGCCGGCTTGAAGAGCATGCCAAGGGCATGGTCACGCCGGCGACGCTGTTCGAAGAACTGGGCTTCAACTACGTGGGCCCGATCGACGGTCACGATCTGGAATCGCTGGTGCCCACGCTGCAGAACATGCGCAAGCTGACCGGCCCGCGCTTTCTGCATGTGGTCACGCGCAAGGGGCAGGGCTACAAGCTGGCCGAGGCCGATCCGGTGCTGTACCACGGCCCGGGCAAGTTCGATCCCGCCGTCGGCATCCGCAAGCCGGGCACGCCGCCCAAGCAGACCTTCACGCAGGTCTTTGGCGACTGGCTGTGCGACACCGCGGCCGCGGATACCCGCCTGGTCGGCATCACGCCCGCCATGCGCGAAGGCAGCGGCATGGTTGAATTCGAACAGCGCTTTCCGAACCGGTATTTCGACGTCGGCATTGCGGAACAGCACGCCGTCACATTTGCGGCGGGTATTGCCTGCGAAGGGCAGAAGCCCGTGGTCGCGATCTATTCGACATTCCTGCAGCGCGGCTATGACCAGCTCGTGCACGACGTGGCCCTGCAAAACCTGGATGTCACGTTTGCCCTGGACCGCGCCGGCCTGGTGGGGGCCGATGGGGCAACGCATGCTGGAAATTACGACATCGCCTTCTTGCGCTGCATTCCGAACATGGTGATCGCGACGCCGTCGGACGAAGCCGAATGCCGCCTGCTGCTGTCCACCTGTTATGAGCACGTGGGCCCGTCGTCGGTACGCTACCCGCGCGGTGCGGGCCGGGGCGCGGTTCCTGCCAAGACGCTGGACACCGTGCCGGTCGGCAAGGGCGTGGTGCGGCGCGAGTCGTCATCGGCCACCGCGGATCGCGGCGTGGCGATCCTGGCCTTTGGCACGATGCTGGTCCCGGCCATGGCGGCTGCCGAGTCGCTCGACGCAACGGTGGTCGACATGCGTTTCGTCAAGCCGCTGGACCAGGCGCTGGTGCTGGAAGTGGCCGCGCGGCATGCCGCCATCGTGACGATCGAAGAAGGCTGCCTGATGGGCGGCGCGGGCAGCGCCGTGACCGAGGCGCTGAACGCGGCCGGCGTGACCCTGCCAGTGCTGCAGTTGGGGTTGCCGGATCAGTTCATCGACCATGGCGACCAGGCCACCCTGCTGGCCGGGCTGGGGCTCGACGCCAAGGGGATCGAAGCGTCGGTCCGTGGGCGCTTTGCCAAGGTGCTGGGCGGGCAGGCGACTGCGACAGCTCCGCAAGCCAAGGTGGCGGCCGCCTGACCGCTGCGGGTTTTTGGGCAAGCGCCAAATAGCACGGCCCGGTACCACGTGGATACCGGGCCGTTTTGCTGCAGCGTCCTGTCGTGGCCGTGCTAGTGGCGCGTGTTACAGCTGCTTTGCTCGCCGACCGTCTGCGACAGCGGCCGCCGGCTAACGCAGCAGACTTCCAACGCGCCGCCGACGCTCAATCGCGGAAGTTTTCGTAGCCCAGCGGCAGATCGGTCACTTCCTTTTTCAGCAAGGCGATCGCGGTCTGCAGATCGTCGCGCTTGGCGCCCTGCACCCGCACCGTGTCACCCTGGATGCTGGCCTGGACCTTGATCTTGCTGGCCTTGATCTGGGCCACGATCTTCTTGGCGGCGTCTTGCGGCACGCCGTCGCGGATCGTCAGCACCTGCTTGACCTTGTCACCGCCGATCTTCTCGACCTTGCCGTGATCCAGGAAACGCACGTCCACATTGCGTTTGGTCATCTTGCCCAGCAGTACGTCCAGCACCTGGCCCAGCTGGAAGTCGCTGTCGGCGGTCAGCGTGACTTCCTTGTCGGCATGTTCGACCTTGGCGGCCGACCCCTTGAAATCGAAGCGCGTGCCGATTTCCTTCATGCTCTGGTCGACCGCGTTTTTCAGTTCGACCTGGTTGGGTTTGCAGACGACATCGAATGTAGGCATTTGTTGGCTCCCTTGGCGTTTTTGTGGCGGCGTGGCGCGAATCGGCATTCGCCGCGATACCCGCAATTGTAGTCAAGTAACATGGACCGCTTCCTATCCCTTTCCGACTCTTTGCTGAGTCGTTTCCATACTTCGGCCCCGTGACTTCATCCTTCCCCGCGCCCGCGCCGCAGAACCTGTCTGCCTTCAACACCTTTGGCCTGGCCAGTTCGGCCGACGCGTTCGTCCGGATCGACGATGCGGCGCAACTGCCGACATTGGCTTCGCTGGCCGCCACCTACCCGTCGCTGTTCGTGCTGGGCGGCGGCAGCAACGTCGTGTTGCCTTCCCGGGTCACGGGACTGGTCGCGCACCTGGCCACGCGCGGGATCCGCCGCCTGCAGGACAAGGACGGCGGCCGCATCATCGAAGCCGCGGCGGGCGAAAACTGGCACGACTTCGTCGCCTTTTGCGTCGGACAGGGTTGGGACGGCCTGGAAAACCTGGCCCTGATCCCAGGCACCGTGGGGGCATCGCCGGTCCAGAACATCGGCGCCTACGGGGTCGAACTGATGGATCGTTTCGATAGCCTGACCGCCTACGATGTGCAGGGGCGCCAGTGGGTCGAGATGGACGCCGCCGCCTGCCGCTTCGCCTATCGCGACAGCCGCTTCAAAACCGAGCCCGGCCGCTGGATCGTTGCCGCCGTGCGCTTTCGCCTGCCGCTTGCGTGGCGGCCGGTCATCGACTACCCCGACCTGCAGCGCCACCCCGTCTGGCCGCCACGACGCCCACGGCCCGCGCCATCTTCGACGCTGTCTGCGAGATCCGGCGCAACAAATTGCCCGATCCCGCCGTGATCGGCAACGCGGGCAGCTTCTTCAAGAACCCGGTCGTGCCATCTCGCCACTACGACGAGCTCAAGGCGCTGTTCCCTGGCCTGGTCGCCTATCCCCAGCCCGATGGGCGGTGGAAGCTAGCCGCCGGTTGGCTGATCGACCAATGCGGCTGGAAAGGCCGCGACCTGGGCCGCGCCGGCGTGCATGCCCGTCAGGCCTTGGTGCTTGTCAATCGGGGCGGGGCCGACGCGGCCGACATCCTGTCGCTGGCGGACGCGATCAGAAACGATGTGGCGCTTCGATATGGCGTGCGGCTTGAAGCCGAGCCGGTGATGGTGGGCGGACACTAGGCAGCACACCCTGCCGCGGTCGCCTGGCCGATCAGGCCGATGTGGTGATGAGAACGGACGCGCCGCGAGCCCGTGGTCCGGCTGCGCGGCGCGCCCCACTACGCGGCCATGGCGTACCGTTGCACGAATCCCTGCAGCATCTGATGTGCGTGCGGCGTGGGCTGCAGTGCGGCCCGCAGCGTTGGCACGTCGAAGCCTTCGGCGCCGAGATAGGGTTCGAAGTGGTTCAGATACGTGGTCATCACGTTCGTGCAGAATTCCGGGTGATATTGCGTGGACAGCACGTGCTCGGCGTAGCGCACGATCTGATGCGGATCGTGCGACGAGCGGGCCAGCACCCGCGCGCCCGGGGGCAACTGCAGCACGCTTTGCTGGTGGAGGAGGTGGGCGTAGAAGCGGCTAGGCAGGTCGCCAATCAGCGGGTCGCGCCGGGCGTCTTCCAGCAGTTCGACCGCCTGGGTGCCTACTTCGCGGCCTTGCGGGTGGTAGCCGACCTTGCCGCCCAATGCGTGGGCGATCAACTGGTGGCCGTAGCAGATACCCAGCATGGGCAGGCCGTCGGCGACCGCGTCGCGGATCCAGGCGGCAGTGCGTTCGCTCCATTCGGCGCCGTCGGTCACCATGGCTGGGGACCCGGTGATCAACGCCGCCCGGTACTGGCCCGGAGCGTCCAGGGTTTCGCCTTCATGGACGGCCACGACCCGGATTTCGTCGTCGGCCAGGCCTGCCGCGTCCTGGATCATGCGGCTGAAGTTGCCGTGGCGTGTGTGAATGGCGTCGGGCGGAAGCCCGGTCTGGATGATGACGACGGGAAGGCGTGCTGCCTGGGACATCTCGACCACCTGTTGGCACATGGAATATCGGGTAATTACGGACAATTCGGTGTCCATATCCCATCAAACCTGAAGATTCGTGACTGCGAAAGCGGAACCGAAGGCGCTGTCTTCATAGCGCCACATATGCAACGCCATATACCGTTGGGCCCATACAGCGGGACCCGTACCAAACTGCACCCCTATGCCATCCCACGCCCCATACACAATCGGCGGCCCCGCAGGGCCGCCGATTGGCAATGCCCTGGGCGGGGCGGTAACGCGGTAGTGCGATAGTGGCGGGCTATCAGCCCCGCTGGCGGCGGGCGTTTTCGGCGATGCGCATGCGCAGCGCGTTCAACTTGATGAAGCCGCCGGCGTCGGCCTGGTTGTAGGCGCCGCCGTCATCGTCGAACGTGGCGATGGTCTGATCGAACAGCGTGTTTTTCGAGTCGCGTGCCACCGTGTACACATTGCCCTTGTACAGCTTGACCCGCACCCAGCCATTGACGGCCGCCTGGGTGTGGTCGATCAGCACCTGCAGCGCCTTGCGCTCGGGGCTCCACCAGTAGCCGTTATAGATCAGGCTGGCGTAGCGGGGCATCAGGTCGTCTTTCAGGTGAGCGACTTCGCGGTCCAGCGTGATCGATTCGATGGCACGGTGGGCGCGGAGCATGATCGTGCCCCCTGGGGTTTCGTAGCAGCCGCGCGACTTCATGCCGACGTAGCGGTTTTCGACCAGGTCCAGACGGCCGATGCCGTGCTTGCCACCGATCTCGTTCAGCGCGGTCAGCACCTCGGCAGGCGTCATGCGCTTGCCGTTCAGGCCGACGATGTCGCCGCCTTCGAATTCGATATCCAGGTACTCGGCTTCGTCGGGCGCTTCTTCAGGCGACACCGTCCAGCGCCACATGCCCGCCTCGGCCTCGGCCTTGGGGTCTTCCAGATGGCGGCCTTCGTAGCTGATGTGCAGCAGGTTCGCGTCCATGGAGTAGGGCGCGCCGCCTTGCTTGTGCTTCATGTCGATGGCGATGCCGGCGGCTTCGGCGTAGGCCAGCAGCTTTTCGCGCGACAGCAGGTCCCATTCACGCCAGGGGGCGATCACCTTGATGCCCGGTTCGAGCGCGTAGTAGCCGAGTTCGAAACGGACCTGGTCGTTGCCCTTGCCCGTCGCGCCATGCGATACCGTGTCGGCGCCCACCTGGCGGGCGATGTCGATCTGGCGCTTTGCGATCAGCGGCCGAGCGATCGAGGTACCCAGCAGATACTCGCCTTCGTAGACGGTATTGGCGCGGAACATGGGATACACGAAGTCGCGCACGAACTCTTCACGCAGGTCGTCGATGAAGATGTTCTCGGGCTTGATGCCGAATTTGATGGCTTTGGCGCGTGCAGGCTCGACTTCTTCGCCCTGACCGATATCGGCGGTGAAGGTGACGATTTCGCAGTTGTAGGTATCCTGCAGCCACTTGAGGATGACAGAGGTGTCGAGGCCGCCAGAGTAGGCGAGGACGACCTTATTTACTTCGCTCATTGATATTCCCAGACATGGACGTGAGCGCCGCGCAGGGGAGGGCGCGGTGCGGCTAAGCGGCCGGTCGAGGTCACCGAGGTGCATGCGGCTGCTGTCAGCCTGACATACGCCCGGGATCGAACAATCGCCCCCCGGCGTAAACAGGGCGATCGTTGATTGTACTCAAGCGATCGGGGTGCGGGGCCGGATCGCAGTCTTAATTGTGCAATGAACAACAATCCGGGCTTGCCCGGGGGTGGCTGCTGCTGGGTGATCGGCTCTGGTGGGTCAGGGCGGGCCGGGCCGGCGTTGCGCCCCGGTCCGACCCGTCAGTCCAGCTTGCCGAGCAGCAGGAATTCCATGAGCGCCTTCTGGACGTGAAGGCGGTTTTCGGCTTCGTCCCAGACCACGCTTTGCGGGCCGTCGATGACGTCGGCGGTGACTTCTTCGCCCCGATGGGCCGGCAGGCAATGCATGAAGATGGCGTCGGGATCGGCCACGTTCATCATGTCGGTGTCCACGCACCAATCGGCAAAGGCTTCGCGCCGCTCTTCGTTTTCGGCTTCGAACCCCATGCTGGTCCAGACGTCGGTCGTGACCAGGTGCGCTCCCTTGCAGGCGTCCATGGGATCGGCGAACTGCTTGAGCCGTTCGGTGGTGATCAGGCCGGCGCGTTCAGGTTCGACTTCGTAGCCCGGCGGCGTGGACACATGCAGGTTGAAGTCCAGCAATTCGGCGGCCTGCAGCCACGTATTGCACATATTGTTCGAGTCGCCGATCCACGCGACCGTCTTGCCCTGGATCGGGCCCGAATGCTCGATGTAGGTGAAGATGTCGGCCAGGATCTGGCACGGGTGGAATTCGTTAGTCAGGCCGTTGATGACCGGAACACGCGAAAACTGCGCGAAACGTTCGATCTTGGTCTGCTCGTACGTGCGGATCATGACGATGTCGACCATGCGCGAGATGACCTGCGCCGAGTCTTCGACCGGTTCGGCGCGGCCAAGCTGCGAGTCGCCGGTGGTCAGGTGGATGACCGATCCGCCTAGCTGGTACATGCCGGCTTCGAACGAGACCCGGGTGCGCGTGCTGGCCTTTTCGAACACCATGGCCAGGGTGCGGTCGTGCAGGGTCAGGTGCGGTTCGTAGTTCTTGAACTTGCGCTTGATGAGCGCGGCGCGGGCGAACAGGTATTCGATATCGCTGCGATCGAAATCGGTGAATTCAAGAAAGTGACGGATGGGCGCGGTGTTCTTGCCCTGGGCGGTCAGGCCGATGTTGGCGGGTGCGGGGGATGCTGCAGATGCTGTGGAACTGGACTGCTGAATAGGTGCGGTCATGCGACGCCTCCGACGGAACTGCCGAATCAGCGGGCAAGGGCACAGGTGTGCCGCGCGGGCTATCGACTCATCGGCTTCGTTTTCACGGGAAGCCGACATGATACCCGACAGTCCATGGCAAACCCATGATGGGGGTGGGTGTTTTCGTCCACGTTTGGCGCGGCAACGCCCCTTCGGCAAAGCCGCAGGCGGGTTTCGGGCTGGCGATACGGTACAATCCCTGACTGCCTCGTTCGAGGCCGTCCCCTCATTCCCCCTGTTGATCAATGGCTGACAGCGTTAGGCGTTTCATTATCCAAGGCAAGACTTCCAGCGGCAGCACGTTCCGCCCAAGCGATTGGGCCGAGCGTCTGGCGGGGGTCATGTCGGCATTCCGTCCGCCTGGCAGCGTCGCGAATCACCTGACCTATTCGCCATACGTCGTGCCCACGCACATCGAAGGCGTGAAGTGCGTGGTGGTCGACCCGCGCCTGCGTGATCTGGAACCGCTTGCCTGGCAGTTCGTGATCGACTTCGCGCGGGACAACGACCTGACGACAGTCGAAGCCTGCGTGGAAAAACCGCCGGTCAAGTAAGGTGGGAGCGCCTGGCTGGGCGGATGCGGCGGCGGAATGCGGCGGCTGAATGCGGGGGTCCGAGGCGGAGGCCGATTCCAGCGGGGAAAACCGGCACGCATGAACAAGCTACGCAGCGGCGTAGCTTTTTTGGCCCCGCAGCGGCGTAATTTCTTGCCCCGCAGCGGGACTGGGGGAGGGCGAGCAGCTTGGAAGCAGCGAGTCACGCACGCACGGACGCCGAACGCCCAAGCGCCGAACGCCAAACGCACAAACGCCGAACGCCCAAACGCACAACGCACAACGCCCAACGCACAAACGCCCAACGCACAAACGCCCAACGCACAAACGCCGAACGGGCAACCGCATGACTGCTGGTTGCCCGTTCGGCGCTGATAAGGCCGGGTAGGGCCTTACTGCAAGATCACTGCAAGATCACGCGTTGCCGACTGAACGAGTCAAGTCGGCAAACCGCCTCAGGCCATTGCCTTGACGGCGGACGCCAGGCGGCTCTTGTGGCGCGATGCCTTGTTCTTGTGAATGATTTGCTTGTCCGCAATGCGGTCGATCACGCTGGTCGTCTTTTGGAAGACTTCCGTGGCCGCAGCCTTGTCACCGGCTTCGATGGCCTGGCGAACGCGTTTGATCGACGTGCGCAGCATCGAGCGCAGGCTGGAGTTGTGCTTGTTGCGAACGACAGCTTGACGTGCGCGCTTGCGTGCTTGGGCGGTATTTGCCATGAAAATTCCGTATCGAGTAAGGCGAAGACATGTCTTGCAGCAACCGTATTGCAGCAAACGCCTGGCAAGCCGAAGTAGCCGACACGACGGCACCGACAGCAAGGCACCCGACAGGAGCTTCGCGAAGCCAAAGACTATAGCGGCAAATGCCCGTAAAATCAAGCCGACGCATCTCCACCACAACTGCCGCGCCTGCTCGCGGATCGAAAGGCATTTATGAATCTGCTACGCGCGGCGGCGACCGTCAGTAGTTATACCTTGTTGTCCCGCGTGACCGGCTTGATCCGCGACGTATTGATTGCCCGGGCCTTCGGCGCCGGAAGTATTACCGATGCTTTCTGGGTGGCCTTCCGGATCCCCAACCTGCTGCGCCGGCTGTTCGCCGAAGGCGCTTTTGCGCAGGCCTTCGTACCCATTCTTGGCGAAACCAAGTCGACCCGGTCCCCCGAAGAGGCACGGGTGCTGCTCGACCGTGTGGCGTCCCTGCTGACCTTCGTGCTGATCGGCGTGACCCTGGTCGGCATCATTGCGGCGCCGCTGGTGGTCAGCGCCATGGGCAGCGGCCTGCGGGGCGCGGATCGCGCGTCGGACTTCGACGCGGCGGTGTGGATGACACGGGTCATGTTCCCGTATATCACCTGCATGTCGCTGGTGGCCTTTGCGTCTGGCGTGCTCAACACCTGGCGGCATTTTGCCGTGCCGGCCATCACGCCGGTGCTGCTGAACCTGTCGATGATCGCAGCCAGCATCTTCCTGGCGCCCCGGCTCGAGACGCCGATCTACGCCCTGGCCATCGGTGTCGTGATCGGCGGGGTCGCCCAGCTGGCGGTCCAGTTCGCGGCCCTGGCCAGGCTGGGCTTGAGGCCGCGCATGTCGATCCGCCTCAAGACGGCGTGGGCGGATCCTACCGTCAAGCGCATCATGCGTCAGATGTTGCCGGCAACGGTCGGCGTATCGGTGGCGCAATTGTCGTTGTTGATCAATACCAATATCGCCACGTGGCTCGCGCCGGGCAGCGTGACCTGGCTGTCGTTTGCGGACCGCTTGATGGAATTTCCGACCGCGCTGCTGGGCGCGGCGCTGAGCACCGTGCTGCTGCCCAGCCTGTCGCAGGCCCACGCCGCCGGCCACAAGGACGACTACAGCGCGCTGCTGGACTGGGGATTGCGGCTGACGCTGCTGCTGGGGCTGCCGGCCGGCCTGGGGCTCGCGTTGATGTCGGAAGGACTGGTGAGCACGCTGTTCCACTACGGCGCGTTCAACGCCGCCGACGTGGCGCAGACACGCCTGGCGGTCATTGCGTATGCCGTGGGATTGCTGGGCCTGCTGGCGGTCAAGATCCTGGCGCCGGGCTTCTACGCGCGGCAGGACATCCGCACGCCGGTCAAGATCGCGCTGGCGGTGCTGGTCGCGACCCAGTGCTTGAACCTGATTTTCGTGCCCTACCTGCACCACGCCGGGCTGGCCCTGTCGATCGGGCTGGGCGCCTGCATCAACGCCCTGGCCCTGCTGACCGGCCTGCGCCGCCGCGGCGTCTATGTGCCGTCCAGGGGCTGGGGCATCTTTTTCATCAAGCTGCTCGTTGCCCTGGCCATCATGGGCGCCGCCCTGGCCGGCGCGAACATGTTCATCGACTGGCTTGCCCTGCAACAGCACGCATGGCTACGCGTCGGTTTGCTGCTGGCAATGGTGGCAGGGGCGGGCGCCGTCTACTTCGGCGTGCTTTTTGCCTTGGGCTTCCGCCCAAATCAGTTTAAAAAGGGCGGAGCGCCGTTGGTCTGACCACGGTCCAAGCGAGCAAACCGGCCCCGACCAGGGCACAGCGGAGCTGGCTCCGCCAGTCCGCCAGTGTCGCCCCTGGGGAGGCGCGGAGCGCCAAGGGGGCTCACAATATGCCCACCAGCAGCAATGCGACGATATTGATGATCTTGATCAGCGGGTTGATCGCTGGGCCAGCGGTGTCCTTGTAGGGATCGCCGACCGTGTCCCCCGTGACCGCGGCTTTGTGCGCTTCGGACCCTTTGCCGCCGTGGTGGCCTTCCTCGATGAATTTCTTGGCGTTGTCCCACGCGCCGCCGCCGGTGCACATCGAGACGGCCAGGAAGAAGCCGGTCACGATGGCGCCCATCAGCATCCCGCCCACCGCCATGCGCGCGGCTTCGGGGCCCATCAGCACCCGGATCACGATTGCCAGCAGGATCGGCGCAAAGATCGGCAGCGCCGACGGGATCATCATCTCCTTGATCGCCGCCTTGGTCAGCATGTCGACCGCGCGGCCGTACTCGGGCTTGGCGGTCCCGGCCATGATGCCGGGGATCTCGTGGAACTGGCGCCGCACTTCGACCACCACGGCGCCGGCGGATCGGCCGACGGCTTCCATCGCCATCGCCGCGAACAGGAAAGGCAGCAGGCCGCCGATCAGCAGGCCGATGATCACGGCGGGTTCGGCCAGTGAAAACTCCACGGCCTTCCCCGCCGCTTCCAGGCCATGCGTGAAGTCGGCGAACAGCACCAGCGCGGCCAGGCCGGCGGATCCGATCGCATAGCCCTTGGTGACGGCCTTGGTGGTGTTGCCGACCGCATCCAGGGGATCCGTCACGGCGCGCACCGACTCGGGCAACTGGGCCATTTCGGCAATGCCGCCGGCGTTGTCGGTGATCGGTCCATAGGCGTCCAGTGCGACGATGATGCCGGCCATCGACAGCATGGACGTGGCTGCGATCGCGATGCCGTACAGCCCCGCCAGCGCGTACGAGGCAATGATCGCCAGGCATACCAGGATGACAGGCGCGGCGGTGGATTTCATCGATACGGCGAGTCCGGCGATCACATTGGTGCCATGGCCGGTGGTGGACGCCTGCGCCACGGCGCGCACGGGGCCGTATTCGGTGCCGGTGTAGTACTCGGTCACCCAGACCAGCAGGCCGGTCAGCACCAGGCCGACCACCGTGCTGCCGAACAGGCGCAGCAGGCTTTCGGTGTCGCCCAGCGCGCTGCCCTTGAAGACCAGGGCCGTAATCGGGTAGAAGGCCACCAGCGCCAGCACCCCCGCCACGATCAGCCCGCGATATAGCGCCGACATGATGCGTTTGCCCGGCCGCATCTTGACCGCCGCGCAGCCGACAATCGACGCGATGATCGAGAACCCGCCCAGCGCCAGCGGATACAGTACGGCTTCCAGCGGCGCATCCGCGATCACCAGCGACCCCAGCAGCATGGTCGCGATCAGCGTCACGGCGTAGGTTTCGAACAGATCGGCCGCCATGCCAGCGCAATCGCCGACGTTGTCACCCACATTGTCGGCAATGACGGCAGGATTGCGCGGATCGTCTTCCGGAATGCCGGCTTCGACCTTGCCCACCAGGTCGGCGCCCACGTCGGCTCCTTTGGTAAAAATGCCGCCGCCCAGGCGCGCAAAGATCGAGATCAGCGATGCGCCGAAAGCCAGGCCGATCAGTGGCCGCAAGGCGTCATGCAGGCTGGTGATCTCGGGCGAGACGGGGCGCGTCAGCAGCCACCACAGACTGGCCGCGATGCCGATGATGCCCAGGCCCACGACCAGCATGCCGGTGACCGCCCCGCCGCGAAAGGCGATCGCCAGGGCAGGGTCGAGCCCGCCGGTGGCGGCCTGCGCCGTCCGCACGTTGGTGCGCACCGAAATGTTCATGCCGATGAAGCCGGCCGCGCCCGACAGCACGGCCCCGACCAGAAAGCCGACCGCACATGCCCAGCCCAGTCCCGGCACCAGGCCGATGATCAGGAACAGGACGATGCCGACGATGGCGATGGTGGTGTACTGGCGGTTGAGGTAGGCCTGCGCGCCCTGCTGGATGGCGGCGGCGATGTCCTGCATCCGCGGGTTGCCGGGGTCTTGCCTGAGAATCCAGCGGATGGAATAGGCGCCGTACAGGACGGCAAGAATGCCGCAAAGCAGCGGAAACGCGAGACCCCAGGCCATATGACTCCTCCTTGTTGTTGTCACTGCCTATCCGCGGAAGACCGCGGAGCACTACAAACCAACATCATCGAGGGCCAGCGTGGGGCCGGCGCGCGGCGCGCCCGCCTGAATCAAGAAGGGCAGCGCTTTCGCGCTGCCCTGAAGTCACTGCGTGAGGTTCCGGCTTATTTCACCGCCTCGAACAGTTTGCTCTTGATGTCGTCCACGCTTCCCACGCCAGCAATCTTGCGATACTGCGGTGCGCCGGGCTCGCCGGAGTCGGCCCATTGCGAGTAGTAGTCGATCAGGGGCCGGGTCTGGTCGCGGTAGACCGCCAGGCGCTTGCGTACGGTGTCTTCCTTGTCGTCGTCGCGCTGGACGAGCGGCTCGCCGGTCACGTCATCGACGTTGTCGACCTTGGGCGGATTGAAACGGGTGTGATAGGTCCGGCCGCTGGACAGGTGCACGCGGCGGCCGCTCATGCGTTCGATGATTTCTTCTTCGGGCACGTCGACTTCGACCACGTAGTCGATCGCCACGCCGGCCTGCTTCATGGCGTCGGCCTGCGGGATCGTGCGTGGGAAACCGTCGAAAAGATAGCCCTTGGCGCAGTCGGCCTCGAGCAGACGGTCTTTGACGAGGCCGATGATGATGTCGTCCGACACCAGGCCACCCGCGTCCATGACTTTCTTGGCCTCGATTCCCAAAGGCGTGCCTGCCTTGACGGCGGCCCGCAGCATGTCGCCGGTAGAGATCTGGGGAATGCCGAATCGTTCCTTGAGAAACGCGGCCTGAGTGCCTTTGCCGGCGCCGGGCGCTCCGAGCAAGATTAGACGCATTGATGCTTCCTGGTGGTGTTTGAATAATGGCTGACCGGATCACTGCGATCGGGCATGGCCCTTGATGTGACAAGGGCAATGCTCGTCATTTTAGTTCGAATGCACGCAGTGAAACAGCGTTGTGCGAATGGTGCAGAGAAGTGATGGTCAAAAGCTGCAATCGATGCATGTCGATCGCCCCCCAGCCCTGGACGCTCTCGTGCCCAAAAATCCTGTCCAAAACTTACCTTACGCCGCCGGGCCGGTCAAATCCCTGGACTACGGACAGACCCGCATAGCGGCGGCGCGGTATTCCTGGCGGCTCGTCAGGCCAGGCCGTGCTGTCCCACGAGATTGCGCACCTGGTCCAGGTCGGCCTGGGTGTCGACGCCCGGCGCGGGGGCGTGCGCTGTCAGGTGCACCTGGATCGTGAAGCCGTGTTCCATGGCGCGCAGCTGTTCCAGCGATTCCCAGCGTTCGAGCGAGCCTTGCGACAGCGCTGGAAAGCGGCGCAGGAACCCGGCGCGGTACGCATACAGGCCGATGTGGCGCAGCGCGGGCAGGCCGGGAGCCAGCACCTGCTCGCCGTTCGCCAGGGCGTCGCGGGCCCAAGGGATCGGCGCGCGCGAAAAGTACAGGGCGCGGCCATGGGTGTCGCAGACCACCTTGACCATGTTCGGATTGAACAGCTCGGCCGCTGTCTGCAAGGGATGGGCGGCGGTGGCGATGGCCGCAGACGGGTGGCGGTCGAGCGCCTGGGCGACGTCGGCAACCAGGGTGGGCGAAATCAACGGTTCGTCGCCCTGGATATTGACGACGATGTGGTCATCGGACAGTCCCAGTTGCACGCAGACTTCAGCCAGGCGGTCCGTGCCCGTAGGGTGGTCATCGCGCGTCATGAGGGCGCGGAAACCGTGCGATGCGACGGCCTTGGCAATGTCGGCATCGTCTGTCGCGACGACCACGTCGGAGGCGCCACTGGCGCGCGCCTTTTCAGCCACCCAGACGACCATGGGCTTGCCGCCGATGTCCGCAAGCATTTTGCCGGGCAGCCGCGTGGACCGGGCGCGGGCCGGAATCACTGCGAGAAAATTCATGGCTCAGGGCAGCGCGGCGACGTCGGCGTCGTTCAGCACGCGGGCTTCGGATTCAAGCATGACCGGAATGCCGTCACGGATAGGGAAAGCCAGGCGCTGGGCCTTGCTCACCAGTTCCTGGCGGGTACGGTCGTAGTGCAGCGGCCCTTTGCTGAGCGGGCAGACGAGGATGTCAAGCAGGCGTGTGTCCATGGAGTCGGGTATCCAGCCAGTCGAAGAATGTGGGATCGGACAGGTGCGCCGATACGGCAACCGCCCAGATGCGCGGATCGTTCAGATGCCCGCATTTTACGGCGTCCTTGTCGGTGACGAGCAGCACGTCGGCCGCCATATCCGAAAAAGGCGACGTCGCGTAGTCGAAATGGTCAGGCAGCGCCCGCGTGACGACGGGGTGGATGCCGGCCTGGCGCAGGGTGGTGAAGAAGCGGTCGGGGTGGCCGATGCCGGCGGCGGCGCCGATGCGCAAGGAAGCGTCCGCCATCAGCCAGCTCAACGGACGGATCTGGCCATCGTTCACGCGGCGCAGGTGCCGGGCGACCAGGCGCATGGTGAGGTGTCGCGGGTGGCGGGCGTCAGGCGCGGCGTCCTGCGGGTCCGGCACGTCGGCTGCGTCGCCGGTCCCGGTCAGATTCGTTACGACGACGTCCACCGTATCGCGCCGCGCAGCAGGTTCGCGCAGCGGACCGGCGGGCAGCAACCGGCCGTTGCCCACGCCCCGGGCGTCCTGCACGATGACTTCGACATCCCGCGCCAGGGCCAGATGCTGCAAACCGTCATCCGCAACGATCACATCCACGGCAGGAAAGTCGCGCCGCAGCGCCTGCGCCGCCAGCGCCCGGCGTGGGTGCACGGCCACGGGTACGCCGGCTTCGCCCGCAATCAGGGCGGGTTCGTCGCCGAACAGGGCGGCATCCAGCGCACCCTGGCCGGTGCGCGGTACGTTGGGCGACTCCTTGTCGAAAGGCTGGGCGCCATAGCCGCGGCTGACCACTCCCGGCGTCCAGCCGCGGGCGCGCAAGCCTTCCAGGGTCGCCAGCAGAAAAGGGGTCTTGCCGGTTCCGCCCACATACAGGTTGCCGATCACGATCACCGGCACGTCGATCCGCGTAGGCTGCTTCCAGCCGTGCCGGTAGGCGGTGCGTTTGCCCGCGACCACCGCGCCCGTCAGCCAGGACAGCGGTGTCAGCAGCACAGACAGCCACCCGCCGGTCTGCCACTGCCGCTGCAGCAGGTCCTTCATCGCGCGTGGCCGGCCGCCGACCCCATCAGCGCTTCGCGCCCGCGCTGGTGCGCGTCGTGAAGCCGACCCGGGCGATACCGGCCAGGCGGGCGGCTTCCATGGCGTTGACGACCGACTGGTGGGTGGCGCCCGCATCCGCATCGATCACCAGCGATGGCTCGGTACGGCCCTGCACCGCGGCCCGCAAGGCCTGCGACAGGGTCTCGGCGTCGCGATACTGCAGCGCGCGGCCGTTCAGGGCGTAGCGTCCATCGGCGGCCACAGTGACGGTCACTTGCGGAGGCGCGGCGCGCGTCTCGTTGCTGGCCGTGGGCAGCGTGATCGACAGCTGGCTGAACTTGGAAAACGAGGTCGAGGCGGCCAGAAAGATCATGATCACCAGCAGCACGTCGATCAACGGGATCAGGTTGATCTCCGGATCTTCGATATGGCGTCTTCTGCGAAAATTCATGCCGCGCCGCCTTGCGCCGGGATGCCAGGAAGCCGCTTACTCGTCATGCAAGGTGTCCACCAGGCGGATCGCCGCCTGTTCCAGGTCGTGCAGATAGTCTTCGATACGGGTGCGCAGGTAGCGGTAGAAAATCATGGCCGGAATGGCGATGAAGATGCCAAAGCCCGTGTTGTACAGTGCCACCGAGATACCCTTGGCCAGCGTCGACGGATCATTGCCTACCGGCGAGTACGCACCAAAGATCTCGATCATGCCGACCACGGTGCCGAACAGCCCCATCAACGGGGCCACGGCGGCAATGGTGCCGATGGCGCCGACATGGCGGCCCAGATCGTGGGCGACCGAATGGCCGGTGGCTTCCAGTGCTTCCTGCGTGGCCGACCGCGAACGGTGACGATGGCGCAGGCCGGTCGCCAGGACGCGGCCCAGGGGCGAACTGGCGTCCAGCTTGTCGATGATGTCGGGCGTGATGCGCTTTTTCTGGACCAGGCCCAGCACGTCATCGAGGACGGCAGGCGGAAAGACCCGCGTGCGCCGTAGCGCAAGCAGACGTTCGACGATCAGGGTCAAGGCGAGGAAAGACGTGGCGATGAGCGGCCAGATGGGCCAGCCCGCGTCGCGGATGATGGCGAGCAAAGATGCTCTCCTTGTGCAGTGAAGGCGAGAATGTACGGTGCAGCGGGGCCCAGGGCAAGCTGACCACCGTCTGAAAGTATCCACAGATTCTGTGGATAATAGTGTGCACAAGTCGGCCTCCGGCCTGAATACATGCGGCTCCAGCTAGGGTGCCTGCGTTGTGGTCAACCGGTGCCATGCATAAATTTTCAATGAAATCAAAAGCTTATTCAGTAAGAACAGGGCGTATGACAGAGAAATTACTTGACAACCACGACTGGCGCGCCTGTGGACAGGTTCTCGCCCGGAAAGCCCCATGAGCGCTAGGTTTGCGGGCGCACATGACGGAATGTCGCGGGAAATTCTCACAGTTTCCCAGCTCAACCGCGCCGTGGCGAGCTTGCTGGAGCGCAGCATCCCGTTGACCTGGGTGCGCGGAGAGGTCAGCAATTTCACGGCGGCGGCGTCGGGCCACTGGTATTTCACGCTGAAAGACGGCGGGGCCGCCGCCCGGGGCGTCATGTTCCGGGGCCGGGCCAGCCTGGTCGGCTTCACCCCTCGCAATGGCGACCAGATCGAGGTCCGCTGCAAGGTGTCGCTGTACGAGCCTCGGGGCGATTACCAGCTGCAGGTGGAAGCGATGCGGCGGGCCGGGCAGGGCGACCTGTTCGAAGCGTTCATGCGCCTGAAGGAAAAATTGTCGGCTGAAGGGCTGTTCGACGCGGACCGCAAACGCGTGCCAGTGGCGCTGCCCAAGGCGATCGGGGTGATCACGTCCCTGCAGGCCGCTGCGCTGCGCGACGTGCTGACGGCGCTGGCCCGCCGCGCGCCGCACGTGCCGGTGATCGTGTATCCGGCGCCGGTGCAGGGCGAAGAGGCCGCCGGCCGGCTGGTGCAGGCCATAGCGGCCGCCAACCGCCGCAAGGAGGTCGACACCCTGCTGCTGGTGCGGGGCGGCGGCAGCATCGAAGACCTGTGGAGTTTCAACAACGAAGCGCTGGCGCGGGCGATTCACGACAGCGCCATCACGGTCATTTGCGGCGTGGGCCACGAAACCGACTTTACGATTGCCGATTTCGTGGCGGATCTGCGCGCGCCCACGCCCACGGCGGCGGCGGAACTGGCCTGCCTGCCCCAGTCGCAGTGGCTGGCCCGGGTGGCGCAGGCCGCGTCGACGCTGACCCGCCTGCAGCAACGCCGGCTGGAACGCATGGCGCAGCGCGTGGACCGGCTGGCCGGCCAGCTGGTGTCGCCCCGCCAGCGGCTGGAGCGCCAGCGGGAACGTCTGGCCACGCTGTCGCGCGACCTGTCGGGCGCCTGGCGCCATCTGCAGCGGGACCGCGCAAGTCACGTAGCCTTGCTGCGCCAGCGCCTGACGACCGAATTGCCGGACCCCGGCGCGTGCCAGGTGCAGGTGCGCGAACTGGGACGGCGCCTGCGACAGGCCGAAGCGGCTTATCTGGCGAGGCTGGCGGCGCGGGTGGACGGCCGGCTGGACCAGTTGCGCGCGCTGGGGCCGCAGCAGACGTTGGCGCGAGGTTACGCGATCGCTCGCGACGGCCGGGGCCGTATCGTGCGGGAAGCCGCGGCCTTGCGGGTGGGCGAGACGGTCGACCTGCATTTTTCCGAAGGCACGGCCAAGGCGACGGTGGCGCAGATCGCGCCCGACCTGCCGCTCGCCTGAGCCCTTTTTGCCCAGCCTTAACCATTCGTCACGCGGGGACATGACCCCTTTACGCGACAGTTGCCGATAAAATGCGGCGCTTGGTCGAAACGCATTGCCTTTTTTTGCAGTACCCCAAACACCACACAGGAGCTCTCAGATGGAACATACCCTTCCGCCGTTGCCATATCCCATGGATGCTCTGGCGCCGCACATCTCCAAGGAAACCCTGGAGTTCCACTACGGCAAGCACCACCAGACCTACGTCACCAACCTGAACAACCTGATCAAGGGCACCGAGTTCGAAAACGCGTCGCTCGAAGAGATCATCAAGAAGTCGTCGGGTGGCGTGTTCAACAACGCCGCCCAGGTCTGGAACCACACCTTCTACTGGAACAGCCTGTCGCCCAACGGCGGCGGTGACGCATCGGGCGCGCTGGCCGACGCCATCAAGGCGAAGTGGGGCGACCTGGCCGCCTTCAAGGAAGCGTTCAACAAGTCCGCCGCCGGCAACTTCGGTTCGGGCTGGACCTGGCTGGTGAAGAAGGCCGACGGTTCGCTCGACATCGTCAACACCAGCAACGCCGCAACGCCGCTGACCACGTCCGACGTGCCGCTGCTGACCTGTGATGTGTGGGAACACGCCTACTACATCGACTACCGCAATGCCCGTCCCAAGTACCTGGAAAACTTCTGGGCGCTGGTGAACTGGGACTTCGCTGCCAAGAACCTGGGCTGATCCAGGATAGCCGCATGACCTGGGCCGGACCGGAATGCTTTCCGTCCGGCGCATCACGCGACGCGCGGTGCACGGACCTTGCCCCTGGCAGCGTCCCTGCACCGCGTTTTTTTGTACCCGCATCGTATGTTTTCGTAGCAGGCAGGACCTTGCCGTGACCCCACGCCGATTCGATCCACTGCGCATCCGCGCGCGCGGCACCCTTCGCCGCAAGCATCGGCAGATGCGGCGCGCCTCCCACAAAACCTTCCGGTACGCGCTGGTGCTGTGCGGCGCCGCGCTGGTGGCGCTGCTGTCGCTTGCCTTTGCGTGGATGGCCGAAATCGCGCTGGCCTGGAATGCGCGGTGGACCTCCGCTGCGCCATGGGCGGCGTTGATCATCCTGCCTTGCGCGCTGGCGGCGATTCGCTGGCTGACCTTGCGGCTTGCGCCCTATGCGCGCGGCAGCGGCATTCCGCAGGTGATCGCGTCCACCACCTTGCCGGTGGAAATGGGGCAGGGCGGCCTGGTCTCGCTGCGCCAGGCCTTGTGGAAGATTCCCCTGACCGCCGCCGCGCTGCTGGCCGGGGCGTCGGTGGGCCGTGAAGGGCCGTCGGTACAGGTGGGCGCGGCGGCCATGCTGGCCTGGGGGCGCTATTGGCAGTCCCGCATTGGCGTGCGACTGCGCTTTCGCGCGCACGAACTGGTGGCGGCGGGCGCGGCCGGCGGACTGGCCGCGGCGTTCAATACGCCGCTGGCGGGCGTCGTGTTCGCGATCGAGGAACTGGGCCGTGGCGCAGGGGTGCGGTGGGACCGGCTGGCGCTGTCAGGCGTGCTGTGCGCCGGCTTCATTGCGCTGGCCATTGCCGGCAACAACCCCTATTTCCATATCAGCGACCCCATGCAGTGGGCAGGCGCGGCCTGGGGCTGGACACTGGCCTGCGCGGTGGTGAATGGCGTGCTGGGGGGCATCTTCGCGGCGACCCTGATCCGGGGCGCGGCAGGCGTGGTCCCGGTGGCGTGGCGCGCCTGGGTCGTCGGCCATCCGGTGCGCCTGGCGTTCGTGTGCGGCATCGTGGTGGCCGTGCTGGGCCTGCTGACGCACGGCGAAACCTATGGCACGGGTTATGAGGCGTCGGCAGCGTTGCTGAACGGCCATCCCATCGAATCGTCGGGCTTTGGCATCGCCAAGTGGGTGGCCACGGTGGCCTCGTACTTTGCCGGAATCCCGGGTGGCATTTTCACGCCGGCGCTGGCGATCGGCGCGGGCGTCGGCGAGCACCTGGTGCAACTGGCCGGGCCGGTGGCGGATCCCCGCACCCTGGCGTTGCTCTCGATGGCGGCCTTCCTGGCGGCCGCCACGCAGGCGCCCATCACCGCCAGCGTGATCGTGATGGAAATGACGCGCAGCCAGGACCTGATGTTCCATCTGCTGGTCGCCACGCTGCTCGCGTCACTGGTCTCGCGCCAGTTCTGCCCCCGGCCCTTCTACCATGCGGTGGCGCTGCGTTTTCGCAAGGAAGCCCTTGCCGACGCAACGCGCGCGCCAGGCCCATAACTGTAAGTTATTGCTTGCCGGACTTTTCAAACGGCCGGCTTTGCGCCCTAATACGCCTGGGGAAATCAGGCACGTCCGTGCCGACCGGGGAGACGTATGGGCTGGAAAGCAGGCAGGACGGCGGCCGTGGCCGTCGTATGCGGAGTGGTCGTGGCCGCGGCGGGGGCCGCGTGGTGGTGGAATGGGTCGCGATCGGGCGACGATGGCGCGGCCGTTACCGTGGTCGATGGCGCGTCCGGCAGCGATACCTTCGTTGCCCTGGATTGCAAGGCACGCCTGTTCGACGAGTCGCCCGCGCTGGCCGTGACCTTTTCGCAGCCGGTCGACCGCCGCCAGCGCTTTGACAACTTCCTGCAGGTGTCCGACCTGGGCGCGTTCAATGCGGCCAATGCCGATGCTTCCGCCGTGTCCGGCAAGCCGGTTGCCGCCGACGAAGTCGCCGCCGGCAATGTCGCCAAGGGCAGCTGGGTGGTGGGCGATAACCCCCGTGTCGTGTATTTCCCGGCGATCCAGCCGCAACGCAAATACAAGATCGGCATCAGCAGCGGCCTGAAGAATGCCTCGGGCCAGACCCTGGACAGCCTGAGCACCTGCGAAGTCGCCAGCGAGGCCATGCCCCCGTCCTTCTATTTCGCCAGCAAGGGCGTGGTGCTGCCCGCCGGCCAGAACGGCGGCCTGCCGGTCGTGACCGTCAATACGCCCGAAGTGGACGTGCAGTTCCTGCGGGTCGATGCGGCCAATCTGCCGACCTTCTATGAAAACGCGCTGGGCGTGCGGGGACCGGCCAAGGCCGCCGACGCCGATGCCGACGCTGACGCCGATCCCGGCTCCGATTACGAGAATGACTACGGCGGCAACACCGGTTTGAAAGGCACGGTCAGCCTGTGGGATCTCGATCGCCTCCAGTCCATGTCGCGCAGCGTGTACCAGGGCCGCTTCCTGGCCGACGCCACGCCCAACCGGCGGCATGTCACGTTCCTGCCGGTCGAAACCATCAAGGAACTGAAAGAGCCCGGCATCTATGTGGCGGTCATGACGCAGCCCGGGCGGTTTCGCGACGAATACCAGGTCACGTACTTCTATGTGACCGATGTCGGTCTGCATGCACGCCGTTATCCCAACCAGCTGGACGCCTTCGCCACCTCGCTGAAAAGCGGCAAGGCGGTCGGCGATGTGGAATTCGAGCTGCTCGATGACAAGGCCAAGTCGCTGGGCAAGGCCAAGGCCGATGGCCAGGGGCATGCCGTGTTCACGGGCGACGTCGATGCCGCGCGTGTGCTGCTTGGCCGGCGTGGCAACGAGATGTCGGTCGTGGCATTGCAGGAACCGGCGCTGGACCTGTCGGAATTCGATGTGGGTGGCTACCCGTCGCGCAATAACAAGCTGTTCGTGTATGCCGGCCGTGATCTGTACCGGCCTGGCGAACGCTTCGACGTGTCGGTGCTTGCGCGCAATCCCGATGGCGCGCCGGTCGCCGCCATGCCGCTGACCGCCACCCTGAAGCGTCCCGATGGCCGCGTGATGCAGACGGCCGTGTGGCGTCCGCAGGCGAATCTGCCGGGGTATGCGCAGCAGCCCATCGTGCTGCCCGCCGACGCGCAGACCGGCAGCTGGCTGCTGGAAGTGCGGCTGGACCCGGCTGCCCGCAGTGCCGATGCATCCTGGAAATTCCAGGTCGAAGAATTCCTGCCGGAACGCATGAAACTGGACCTGCAGTCGCGTCAGCAGATCCTGTCGCCGGGCGACGAATTGAAGGTGCAGGTGCGGGGCGACTACCTGTACGGGTCGCCGGCCGCTGGCAATCGCGTGCTGGGCGTCGTGTCGGTGCAGCGTGACCGCCTTGCCTTGCCCACCCAGTTGCCTGGCTTCATCTTTGGCGACTTTGCCGACGACACCCGCAAGCAGCGCAAGGATCTGGAAGAAACCGAGCTGGACGAACGCGGCGCCGTGACCTTGACCGTGCCCCTGGACGTGGACGGCACGCATTCGCCCATGAAGGTGAAGACGAGTGTGAGCCTGCTGGAATCGGGCGGGCGGCCCGTGGTGCGGTCGATCGATCGCGCGGTGTGGCCTGCCAAGGCGCTGATTGCCGTGCGGCCGATGTTTGACCGCGATGTGGCGCGCGAAGGCGCCCTGGCCGAATTCGAGGCCGTTCGCGTCGATGCCACCGGCAAGTTCGTGCCGCTGGAAAGCGCGCAGCTGCGCCTGTATCGCGAGGAACGCCAGTACTACTGGCGCTTCGATGACCAGCGTGGCTGGAACAGTGGCTTTACCGAAAACGAAGACCTGATCGATTCCCGCACGATCGCGCTGCGCGAACGCGTCAAGCTGGGCCTGCCGGTCAAATACGGCCGCTACCGCCTGGAGATCAGCGACCCCGACACCGGCGAGACGATGCGGTATCGCTTCTATGCCGGCTGGGGCGCGCAAGACGCCGAAGACATGGGCAATCGTCCTGATCGCGTGCAGCTGAAGCTGGACAAGGCGCCGGTGCGCGAAGGCGACGACGTGACCCTGACGATCACGCCGCCGCATGATGGCGAGGCCCTGATCGCCGTCGAAGGCGACAAGGTATTGTGGTCGCAGCGCACGTCGGTCAAGGCGTCGGGCAGCACCGTCAGCATTCCGGTCGGCAAGGACTGGAAGCGGCACGACCTGTATGTGTCGGTGGCCGTATTCCGGCCCGGCAGCGAAGGCGATCGCGTGACGCCGGCACGGGCGCTGGGCCTGATCCACCTGCCGCTGGCACGGGACGATCGCAAGCTGTCGGTCGCGCTGACGGCCCCGGCCAAGGTGCTGCCCGAAAAACGCACCACCGTGAAGGTCAAGGTGGGCAACCTGGACAAACGTTCGTCCGAAGCGGCCGATCAGTCGGCCCATGTCACGGTGTCCGCGGTCGACCTGGGCATCCTCAACATCACGCGGTATGCGTCACCGGATCCTTTCGATTTCTTCTTTGGCAAGCACCGCTACGCGCCGGAATTGCTGGATCTGTACGGCAAGCTGATCGAGAAGATGGACGGCACGCAGGGCAAGCTGAAGTGGGGCGGCGACGCGGCCTCGCGCGATACGCGCAGCCTGCCGACCAAGGTGCGGCTGGTCGATCTGTTCAGCGGCCCGGTCAAGCTGGACGCCAATGGAGAAGCCACCGTGCCGCTCGACCTGCCGGACTTCAACGGCACCCTGCGCATCATGGCCACGGCATTTACGCAAGATCGTTACGGCAGCGCGCAGGCCGAGATGGTGGTCGCCGCGCCGGTGGTGGCCGAGCTGTCCACCCCACGCTTCATCAGCCCGGGCGACGAGGTGAGCCTGGCGCTGGATGTGACCAATCTGAGCGGCGTGCCCCAGAACCTGTCGATCCGGTTCGAAGGGCTGGACCCGGTGCGCATTCGCGACGGGTCGCGCACGGTCAGCCTGGCCGACAAGCAACGCACCACGCTGCGTTTTGGCGCCGAAGCCACGGGAGCCTACGGCCTTGGACGCCTGCGCCTGGTCGTGGATGGGGCGCCGGCCGCGGGGTCGGCCGAGCCGCTGCACATCGTGCGTGAATCGCTGCTGCAGGTGCAGCCTGCGGTGCCGGCCGAACGGGAAGTCAAACGCGCCCGTGTCGAACCGGGCGGCAGTTTCCGTCTTGAGCCGACCTGGACATCGCGTTTCTACAACGAGTCCGTCACCGTGGGCATGTCGGTATCGAACCGGCCGCCGTTCAACATTGGCCGGCTGGTGCAGGGCCTGCTCGACTACCCGTATGGGTGCCTCGAGCAGACCGCCAGCGCCGCCTACCCGCACGTGTTCATTGACGAAGTGCAGGCCAAGGCCTATGGCCTGACGCCGCGCACCCGCGCCGAACGGGAACGCATGCTGGAAGGCGCGATCAGCCGGATTGCCGGGCAGCAAAAGGCATCGGGCGGGTTCACCTTGTGGGGCGATGGCGCGCAGGAAATCTGGCTGAGCGCCTATGTGACCGGCTTCCTGCAAGATGCGCGCACCAACGGCTTCAACGTGCCCGACACCCTGGCGCGGCGCGGCCAGGAATGGTTGCTGGCGCAACTGCAACAAGGGGTGGCCAACATTCCTGCCTTGCCTGCCAATCTGCAAAAGGATCTGGCGGCAGGCACGCGTTTGCGGGATACGGACTACGACTCGCTGCGCAACGGGCATCGCCGTTTCGCGGAACTGGCCAACGCGGCGTATGTGCTGGCCCGCGACCAGAAGGCGCCGCTCTCGACCCTGCGGGTGCTGCACGACAGCTTCCGCAACCGCGCGCGGTCGCCGCTTCCCCTGGTTCACCTGGCCGTGGCGCTGAAGCTGATGGGCGACGAAGCCCGGTCCAAGGTGGCCCTGGATGACGCCATGGCGCGGCCTTACGGTATCGATGCCGGGCGGGGCGGCGGTTATGGCGAATGGCTGGGCGACTACGGTTCGCCCGTGCGAGACATGGCCATGAGCTATGCGCTAATGGCGCAGAACAACCTGACCCACCCGCGCCGCGAAGTGATGTTGAACGACCTTGCCGGCCGTCTGGCGGGACGTCCCTACCTGTCCACGCAGGAACAGCTGGCCTTGTTCCTGGCGGCTCGCGCGGCCGGTGGCCAGAACGACGCGCCGTGGACCGCGGTGCTGCGCAATGGCGCGCGGGACGAAACCCTGACGTCGCGCACCAGCGAATCGCGCACCGTGGCGGGCAGTCAGTTGCAGCAAGGTGTCGAGGTGATCAACCAGGGCACCGACGTGCTGTTTGTCGAAGCCGACATCCAGGGCTACCCGGTTGCGCCTGCCGAGCCCAAGTCCAATGGCGTGCGTATCGCGCGCACCTGGTACGAGGCCGATGGCAAGGCGTGGACGGGTCGCAGCCTGAAGACCGGCGACACGCTGATCGTCAAGCTGGATGCCACGGCGGATCGCCGTATCGAAGACGGCCTGATCGTCGATCGGGTGCCGGCCGGCTTCGAAGTCGAAAACCTGAACCTGACGCAGGGCGCCGGGCTGGAGAATTGGTCGGTCGGCGGCAAGGACGTGGCCGAAGCCCTGAACGATCCGGCCATCAAGCATCGGGAATTCCGCGACGACCGCTATGTGGCTGCCGTGCGTATCCAGGGCACCGTGACCGTGTTCTACAAGGTGCGTGTGGTGACGCCGGGCCGCTTCGTGGTGCCGGCGCCCGTGGTCGAAGACATGTACCGGCCTGACGTGCGCGGCGTGGGCACGCAAAGCGCCGGCCTGGTCATCCAGGACCCGCGCGCCGCGGCGGGTGGCGCGCGCTAAGGCTAAGGGGATGCGCCGTCGGAACGCACGGGGTCCGGCCGCGGCGGACGCGGCGCCGGAGGCGGGCGCTGCCGGGGAGGAGGCTGCCAGGAGCGAGGCCGCCGGTGAGCGCAGCGCACAGGGCAGCGCCTCCGGCAAGGGGTCGTCTCGGGCCAGGCGGCGCGTTGCTTTGAGGCGCCCGGCCCGCGTTCTGCTGGCCACCGGGCTGGTATCGCTGATCGGACTGCTGGGCCTGGACCTGGCCTTTCCGCTGCCCCGCGCGGCGCTGGCGCGGCCCGACGGCGGGTTGGTCGTCACGGCGGAAGACAGCACGCCGCTGCGTACGTACCCGAGCGCGGACGGGGTGTGGCGCTATCCGGTGGCGGCGGACCAGGTCTCGCCGCTGTATTACGACGCCTTGCTCACGTTTGAAGACCGCTGGTTCTACTGGCACCCGGGCGTGAATCCGGTCGCCATGGCCCGTGCGGCATGGCAGTGGGCGCGCAGCGGGCGGGTGGTGTCGGGCGGGTCGACCTTGACGATGCAGGTGGCTCGGATGGTCGATCCGCGTCTGCATTATGGTGACCGAAGCCTGCGTGGCAAGCTGCGGCAGGTGCTGCGCGCACTGCAGCTGGAATGGCATCTGTCCAAGGCGCAGATCCTGGCCTTGTACCTGAACCATGCGCCCATGGGCGGCATCGTTGAAGGGGTGGAGATGGCCAGCCGCGCCTACCTCGGCAAACCGTCTTCCCGACTGAGTCATGCCGAAGCCGCGCTGCTGACCGCGCTGCCCCAGGCGCCATCCCGCCTTCGGCCCGACCGCGCCCCTGCCGCCGCGCAGGCCGCGCGCGACAAGGTGCTGGACCGCCTGCGGGACTTGGGCACCTGGGACGCTGCCACCGTGGCCGACGCGCGTATCGAACAGGTGATCGTGCAGCCGCTGCGCGCGCGGTGGCTTGCGCCACTGGCCGCGGAACGCCTGCGCCAAAGCACGCGGGTCGTGGCACCGGCCGCCCGCATCGCCCCGACCGCGGCCACCGCGCCGACCGCTCCGGCCGCGCTCACCGCCCCGGCCGCCGTCATCGCCCGCACCGTTGTGCGGTCCACCCTGGACATCGAACTGCAGTCCGCCGTCGAAACCATGCTGCTGGACCGGGTCGATGCCTTGCCACCCAAGGTGTCCATGGCCGTGCTGGTCATGGAGAACGACACCCTGGCCACCAAGGTGTACGCCGGATCCGCCGACTTTTCGGACCGCCGCCGCGCTGCCCACGTCGACATGGTGCGCGGCGTGCGTTCGCCGGGGTCCACCCTCAAGCCCTTTCTGTATGCCATGGCGCTGGACGACGGCTTGATCCATTCCGAAAGCCTGCTGGTGGATGCGCCGCAGTCCTTTGGCGGCTACCGGCCCGGCAATTTCCAGGCGGCGTTTTCAGGCCCCGTCAGTGTGTCGGATGCCCTGCAGCGATCCCTGAACGTGCCCGCCGTCGATCTGCTGGATCGCGTCGGCCCGGCACGGTTCGCGTCCAATCTGCGTGCCGCCGGACTGCGGCTGCGCATGGGCGCAGGCATCCCGCCCAATCTGAGCCTGATCCTGGGCGGCGGGGGCACGACCCTGGAAGAACTGGTTGCCGCCTACCGGGCGCTGGCGCGTGGCGGCATGGCCGGGCAGCCCCGCCTGGAACCCGATGCGCCGCGTGTCGAGGCGCGCATCATGAGTCCGGGCGCGGCCTTCATCGTGCGCGAAATCCTGGAGAACGGCGGTCATCCTGAACGTCCGTTCTATGACGGGCCTCGCGGACTTGCCTGGAAGACCGGCACCAGCTTCGGTTTTCGCGACGCCTGGGCGGTGGGCGTGACCGACGGCTTCACGATCGGCGTGTGGGTCGGCCGGCCCGATGGCACGCCCAACCCGGGGTTTTTGGCGCAAACGTGGCCGCGCCGCTGCTGCAGGACATCGTGGCAGCCTTGCCCGCGCCGCCGCCCGCGCCGCGAAGGCCGCCGCCCGAGGTCACCCAAGTGTCCATCTGCTGGCCGCTGGGATTGGCCGCGACGGTCACGCCGCCCGCCTTATGTCAGCTCCGCCGTCAGGCCTGGGCGCTGGACGGGGCGGTGCCCCCGACGCTGCCGGACCGCGTGGCGCCGGCCGGACCGATCGAAACGCTGTGGGTGTCGCCCGTGACCGGTCACCGCACCCGCCCGACTTGCAGCGTGCCCGGCGAGCCCGTGCAAGTAGCGCGGTGGCCGACCTATCTGCAGCCCTGGCTGGAATCCGGCCTGCTGGCTGCCTACGCTCCGCCACCCTGGGACCCGGCCTGCCGTGCCGCCGATGCCCGCGCCGGGCTGCGGATCGAAGGCGTGGACACCGGCGCGCAGTTGCTGCCTGTGCCGGGCGGCCGCGAGATTACCGTGGGGGTGCGGGCGCTGGGGGCAGCGGCGCCGTGTGGTGGCTGCTGGATGGGCAGCCACAGCAGCAGGCGCCCGGCGCTGCAGCCGTAACGCTCAAACTCAGGGAAAACGGCAAGCACGCCGTGACCGCGATGGACGAAGCGGGGCGCTACGATAGCGTGTCGTTTACGGTGCGCGGCCTGGCGGGAAGCGCGGCTACCCGCAAGTAGCCGAATGGGTTCGGGCAAGCGCTGACTTGTGGCGCTGCCAGATAAGCAGGATAATGTTTATTATCCGAACAAAAGTTCGTGTATAGAACTTTTCGCAGACCCTGTCGGCTGGCATGAGACCTTGTGCGAATCGATCAAGGTCCGCGTAAGACCTTTTCGCGGGCTAACCAAGGTCCGCGTGCGAACTTTCCTGTTCGGTCCGCATCGACTTCTGACGCAAACCAGGCGCGTACGCCAGACCGTTTTTCCGGTTCCGGCTCCGCGCGGAGACATTCATGATCAACAAAATCGTTGCTTCGGTCGCCGAAGCCTTGGCAGACGTCAAAGACGGCTCCACCATCCTGATCGGCGGCTTCGGCACGGCTGGCCTGCCCAATGCCCTGATCGACGGGCTGATCGAGCAGGGCGCCAAAGACCTCGTCGTCGTGAACAACAACGCCGGCAACGGCTATACCGGCCTGGCCGCGCTGCTCAAGACCGAACGCGTCCGCAAGGTCATCTGCTCCTTCCCGCGCCAGTCCGACTCGTGGGTGTTCGACGAGCTGTACCGCGCCGGCAAGCTGGAACTGGAACTGGTGCCCCAGGGCAACCTGGCCGAGCGCATCCGCGCGGCGGGCGCCGGCATTGGCGGCTTCTTCACGCCCACCGGCGCCGGCACGCTGCTGGCCGAAGGCAAGGAAACACGCGTCATCAACGGCCGTGAATACGTGCTGGAAAGCCCGATCTTCGGCGATGTCGCCCTCATCTCGGCGGATCGCGGCGATCGCTGGGGCAACCTGACCTACAACAAGACGGCCCGCAATTTCGGCCCGATCATGGCGACGGCGTCCAAGCTGGCCATCGCGCAGGTGCGCGAAGTCGTTGAACTGGGCGAGCTGGATCCCGAAGCCGTGGTCACGCCCGGCATCTTCGTCAAACGTGTGGTGCAGGTCGCCGCGCAAGCCCCTCAACCCGTCGCCGCATAAGGTAGCCGCCATGAACAAGATGAATCGAGACCAGATGGCCGCGCGGGTTGCCCGCGACATCCCGGAAGGCGCCTACGTGAACCTGGGCATCGGCCTGCCGACCCTGGTGGCCAACCACCTGCCTGCCGACCGCGAAGTGCTGCTGCACACCGAAAACGGCCTGCTGGGCATGGGCCCCGCGCCGGCCAAGGGCGAAGAGGACTGGGACCTGATCAACGCCGGCAAGCAGCCCGTCACCACGCTGCCCGGCGCGGCCTTCTTCCATCACGCCGATTCGTTCGGGATGATGCGCGGCGGCCACCTGGACATCTGCGTCCTGGGCGCCTTCCAGGTGTCGGTCAAGGGCGACCTGGCCAACTGGCACACCGGCGCACCCGACGCGATTCCCGCCGTCGGTGGCGCCATGGACCTGGCCATTGGCGCCAAGGACGTGTTCGTCATGATGGACCTGCTGACCAAGACCGGCGAAAGCAAACTGGTCGCGGCCTGCACCTATCCGCTGACCGGCGTGGCCTGCGTCAGCCGCGTGTATTCCGATCTGGCGGTGTTCGACATCACCTCGGACGGCGTGCGGGTAATCGATCGGGTGGACGGCCTGTCGTTCGACGAACTGCAGCGGCTCTGCAATGTGCCGCTTCTGAAGGACTGATCGTGGACGCCTTCGTCTACACCGGCATGGCATCCCGCGTCGTGTTCGGCGCGGGGTCCCTGCAGCACCTCGAACGCGAGATCGAGCTGCTGGGCGCCCGCCGGGCGCTGGTCCTGTGCACCCCCGGACAGCGCGATCAGGCGGAGCGCGTCGCCACGATCATCGGCGATCGCGCGGCAGGCATTTTCGACAAGGCCGTGATGCACGTGCCGATCGAATCGGCGCGGGAAGCGCGCGCCGAAGCGCAGCGGCTGGGCGCCGACTGCGCCATCGCGATCGGCGGCGGGTCCACCACGGGCCTGGGCAAGGCGATCGCACTGGATTCGGGCCTGCCCATCCTGGCGATCCCGACCACCTACGCCGGGTCGGAAATGACGCCGATCTACGGCATTACCGAAGCGGGTCTGAAAAAGACCGGCAAAGACCTGCGCGTGCTGCCGCGCACCGTGATTTACGATCCGGAATTGACGACAGGCCTGCCCATCGGCCTGTCGATCACGAGCGGCCTGAACGCCATGGCGCATGCGGCCGAAGGGCTGTACGCGCAAGATACCAATCCCATCATGGGGCTTCTGGCCGAAGAAGGGCTGCGCGCCATGGCCCGTGCCCTGCCGGCGCTCAAGGCCGACCCCGCCGACATGTCGGCACGCAGCGACGCGCTGTATGGCGCGTGGCTGTGCGGCACCGTGCTGGGCAACGTCGGCATGGCCCTGCACCACAAGCTGTGCCACACCTTGGGCGGCAGTTTCAACCTGCCGCATGCCGAGGTGCACACGGTAGTGCTGCCGCACGCCATGGCCTACAACACCCGCTCCGTGCCGGACGTCATGGCGCGGATCGGCCGGGCCATCGGTTCACCCGATGACGCTGCCGGAGGATTGTTCGACCTGGCGCAGTCGCAAGGCGCCCCCGTGGCCCTGCGCGACATCGGCATGCAAGAAGCCGATCTGGACCGCGCCGCCGACATCGCCGTCGGCAACCCGTATTGGAACCCCCGGCCCATCGAACGGGCCGCGCTTCGCCAGTTATTGCAGGACGCGTGGGAAGGCAAGCGCCCCAAAGGCTAAGCTGATATGCACGCGACGATCGCCTTCCTAGTTGAAAATTGCCACTAGTCAAAAACATCAGGGACACATCATGAGTTCACACGCTTTCATTTGCGATGCCATCCGTACCCCCTTCGGTCGTTACGGCGGCGCGCTGTCGTCGGTCCGCGCCGACGACCTCGGTGCGATCCCGATCAAGGCGCTGATGGAACGCAATCCTGGCCTGGACTGGGCCGCCATCACCGATGTGATCTACGGCTGCGCGAACCAGGCAGGCGAAGACAACCGCAACGTGGCGCGCATGTCGGCGCTGCTGGCCGGCCTGCCGATCGAAGTGCCCGGATCCACCGTGAACCGCCTGTGCGGCTCGGGCCTGGACGCGCTGGGCACCGCCGCCCGCGCCATCCGTGCGGGCGAAGCCGGCCTGATGATCGCCGGCGGCGTGGAAAGCATGAGCCGCGCGCCCTTCGTGATGGGCAAGGCCGAGACCGCCTTCTCGCGCAGCGCCGCCATCTACGACACCACCATCGGCTGGCGTTTCGTCAACAAGCTGATGAAAGAGATGTACGGCGTCGACGCCATGCCCGAAACGGGCGAGAACGTCGCCACCGACTACAAGATCGAGCGCGAAGCCCAGGATCGCATGGCCTTTGCCAGCCAGAGCAAGGCTGCGGCCGCGCAGCGCGCCGGCTTCTTCGATGCCGAAATCACGCCCGTGACCATCAAGCAGAAGAAGGGTGATCCGATCGTCGTGTCGAAAGACGAGCATCCTCGCGAAACCAGCATGGAAGCGCTGGCCAAGCTCAAGGGCGTCGTGCGTCCCGATGGCACCGTCACGGCAGGCAATGCGTCGGGTGTGAACGACGGCGCGTGCGCCTTGCTGCTGGCCTCCGAGGCCGAAGCGGCGCGTCAGAACCTGACTCCCAAGGCCCGTGTCGTGGGCATGGCCACGGCCGGCGTGCCGCCGCGCGTGATGGGTATCGGCCCGGCGCCGGCCACGCAAAAAGTGCTGGCGCTGACCGGCCTGACGCTGGACCAGATGGACGTGATCGAACTGAACGAAGCGTTCGCCTCGCAAGGGCTGGCCGTGCTGCGCATGCTGGGCCTGGCCGATGACGACGCGCGCGTGAACCCGAATGGCGGCGCGATCGCCCTGGGTCATCCGCTCGGCGCCAGCGGCGCGCGCCTGGCGACCACCGCGGTCAACCAGTTGCACCGCAGCGGTGGCCGGTATGCGCTGTGCACGATGTGCATCGGCGTTGGCCAGGGGATCGCGGTCATCCTCGAACGCGTGTAATTCGGGCGGGGCAACTGCCCTGCTCAGATGATGCCCGGGCGCGGTCGGCCCGGGCATTTTTTGGTCGGCGAGCGACCCGGTGTGTCAGGCGAGGGGGCGGCAGCCCCTAAGTCGACCACTTGCGCCCGAATTCCATCGCATCGAAATGCCCGGCCAGGAAGTCGATGAAACATCGCGTCTTGGCGGGCAGGTACTGACGGTTGGGGTAGGCCAGGTTGATGCTTAATCGCGGCAAGTCCCAGTCGTCCAGCACCGGCACCAGACGGCCGGCCACGATCTCGTCGTAGATGATGTACTTGGGTTGTACGAGGATGCCCAGGCCGTCCAGCGCCGCCGCAACCAGCACCTGGCCCTCGTTAGATTCGAGCAGGCCTTTGACGGTGATGGATTCGGTGATCGCCTCGGGGGTCGATAGCGTGGTCGATGGAGTGATCGGCGCAGTCCCCGCTGCGCTGACCTTCGATGCGATTGCGGCCAGCGCATTCCCGCGCCGCGTAAAGCGCAATTCGTCATACCGATTGGCGTAGGTGTACAGCAGCAATCGGTGGCGGGCCAGGTCCTGCACCGTCTGCGGCGCGCCATACTGATCCAGGTAGCGAGGCGACGCGGCCAGCACGCGCCGGGTTTCGGCCAGCCGGCGTATCGTCAGTGTCGAATCCGACTCCACTTCGCGCGTCCGTATCGCCAGGTCTATCCCGTTCTCGATCAGGTCGTAATACCGGTTCGATGTCATCAGGTGCACATTGACCTGCGGATAACGCTGCGTGAACGCCGGCAGGACCGGCGCTATGTGCCGCATCGCAAACGATACCGACGCCGTGATGCGCAGATCGCCGGTCGGATTTGCGGCCGTGGCGTTCGCCATGGACTCCGCATCCTGCATGTCGGCCAGAATGCTTTTACAGCGCTGATAGAAGGCAGCGCCCACCTCGGTCAGGTACAGGCGGCGGGTGTTGCGTTCGACCAGCCGGGCGGCCACGCGCTGTTCCAGCGTGCTCAGGTGGCGGCTGGCGGCGGCGTTCGACAGACCCACTGCCTCGGCCGCGCGCGTCAGGCTGCCTTGCTCCGCAATCTGCACGAACAACTCCATTTCCCGCCAACGATCCATGCCCGGTCTGCTGCCTTTTATTGTTCAGGGTGACGCCGCGAATTCGTCAGGGCGGCTTATAATTTTCGGCTACGACGTCATCGTCTGTCCAACCAGGAATTCGCCATGCCCGCCAACGCTCCACGCATTTCGCAAGATGCTCTCGACCAGCTGTTCATGTCGGCCCGCACCCACAACGGCTGGCTCGATACGCCGGTGTCCGACGACAAACTGAAGGAAGTCTACGACATCGCAAAAATGGGAGCGACGTCGATGAACACCCAGCCCATGCGCCTGGTGTTCGTGCGGTCGCCCGAAGCGCGCGAGCGGCTGTCCACCCTGGTCAGCCCGGGCAACGTCGACAAGGTGCGCCAGGCGCCCGTGATCGTGATCTTCGCGAACGACAGCAAGTTCTACGAACACATGCCCAGGATCTGGTTTCGCGAAGGCGCCAAGGAAATGTTCGAAGGCAATCCGGCCATGGCTGCCGGCACCGCCACGCGCAACGCCACGCTGCAGGCCGCCTACTTCATGATTGCCGCACGCGCTGTCGGTCTGGATTGCGGTCCCATGAGCGGCTTCGACATGGCCAAGGTTAACGCCGAATACTTTGCCGATGGCCGCTACCAGGCCAACTTCATCTGCGCGCTGGGTTTTGGCGACGAAAGCAAACTGTTCGAACGCCAGCCCCGCCTGGCGTTCGAAGAAGTGTCGACGCTGTTGTAAACGCTGCGCTATTCCTTCGCGATCCCGGCCTTGCTCCGCACGTCGTCCCACCGGTTGATTTCCGCAACCAGGTGCTGATTCAGCGCCTGCGGTGTCGACGCCTGCGCCAGGCACGCCGATGACAGCATCTGCTGCTTCACGGCGTCCGACGACAGCACGGTGGTCAGCGCGCGGTTCATCTTGTCCACGATCGGTTGTGGCGTGCCAGCCGGGAAGGCCAGGGCATACCAGGTCGTCACGTCAAAGCCCTGCACGCCCGACTCGACCGCTGTCGGAGTGGTCGGCAGGCCGCCAAAACGCGATGGCGACGTGACGGCCAGAGCCTTCAGCTCGCCACTGCGAATGTGCCCCAAGAGCGGCGATGCCACTTCCACCAGCATGTCCACCTCGCCCCCCAGCACCGCCGCCACGGCGTTGGGCGTGCCCTTGTATGGGATGTGCTGGATGTCGGCGCCACTGATCTGCCGCAACAATTCGGCCGCGAAATGCTGCGTGCTGCCGACACCCACGCTGGCATAGTTCAGCTTGCCTGGCGATGTCTTGGCCATCGACAGGAATGCGGGCAGATCCTTGGCCGTGTTC
The DNA here is from genome assembly GCF_048632615.1 of Pigmentiphaga litoralis. Taxonomy (GTDB): domain Bacteria; phylum Pseudomonadota; class Gammaproteobacteria; order Burkholderiales; family Burkholderiaceae_B; genus Pigmentiphaga; species Pigmentiphaga litoralis_B. The sequence continues at coordinate 942,960 of NZ_CP184479.1, read as the reverse complement.
TTCTTGCCAACGGCCACCACCAGCGGTTGCGCGCACAGCGTCGACACCGGCGCGAAATCCTTGACCGCGTCGAAGGGCAGCTGCTTGTACATGGCGGCCGACACCGCATGACCGTTGTTCATCACGAATACGGTATGCCCGTCGGGCGCCGCCCGCGCCACGGTATTGGCCGCCAGCGTGCCGCCCGCCCCGGGCTTGTTTTCGATGACGACGGCCTGCCCGAGTTGCTCGGCCAACGGCTGCGCCACCATCCGGGCGATGATGTCGGTGCCGCCGCCTGGCCCGAAGCCGACCAGCATGCGGATCGGCCGCGTCGGCCATTCCTGGGCATGCGCCGCGGGGGCAAGGGAAACAAAAGCGGGAAGCGCCAGTGCAAGCGCGTAACGCAACGCGCCGCCGGGGCGCCGGGAAGTGGGGTGCATGATGGTCTCCGTCGCCCCGGTCTGCGCGGGGCTTGTTTGGGAAGTGCACAAGGGGAAAACGGTTTTGCTCCGGGGGCGGCCCTAAGGGAATGTCCCATCGGGGTAACCAGTAAGACAGCCTGACTATTTCGGCAAAAAGGGGCGGCTTGGCGCCGCCACCTGTTCACCGTTTCAAGGAGTCTGCCCCACCTTGCCCGGGTCCTGCGGATACGGAGTCCTGCGCATTCACGGCCGCGCCGACCCTGCCAGCCAGGCCTTGCCGCGCTGATAAAGCGCTTCGACTTCCGGCCCCTTCAGGCCCGGCATGGTCGTCTTCACATCCATGCCGATGCCGACCTGCAGGTAGGCCAGATGACGATACCCCTCGGCAAATCGGGACAGCAGGTCCGGATCCAGCTTGAGCGTAGCGGACGGGTCCACCGCGTCCATGCGATCCTTTTCATAGATGGGCTGGCGCTCGACCACGCCCCACTTGGCGGCGCGTTTTTCCACGAAATCGTAGAAGCGGCCCGTGCACACCACGTCGACCAGCACGTCATGCACCTTGGCCCGCTGCGAAATCGTCATCTTGGTCTGCACCACGGCGCGGTCGCCGGCGCGGTCGATGGTCGATCCTCCCAGAAAGTGCAGGATGTTGACGCCGCGGTCCATGCCTTCGCGGCTCTGCCGGATGAATTCGGTAGCCGACGCCTGGCACCACGTGGCGTTCATGCGCCCGTCGTCGTGCCAGACGGTCGCAAAACGTTCCCAGTCGCCGGCATCACGCCACAGCGCCCAGTTTTCGATCAATTCGCGTATCGCGAGTTTTTCCTCGTCGTACATCGTGTCTCCTTGTTGTGAGGTGGGGCAGGGAAAAGCTAGTTTTTCGGATTCAGTATGAAATCGAAGTCCAAGGTATAGAACGGCGTTGCGCTGTCGGTGCCGGCGGGCGTCTCGCCAGGCTCGTGGCGCACCCACTGCGCGATCAGCGACGACCGTACCCCGAACACGGCATCCGAATCGAGATACTGGTCGCCATCGCGAAACACATGCGTGACCAGCGTTTCATAGCCGTCCGCCTGAATCATGAAGTGCAGATGGGCCGGACGCCAGGGGTGGCGGTTGAGCGCGCTCAACATCCGGCCGACCGGGCCGTCGTGCGGAATGGGATAGGCCTCGGCCAGGATGGACGTGAAATGAAAGCCGCCGTCGTCCTGGGTGTACAGCGTACCGCGCGCACGGTGACCATGATCGCCTTTGTACTGGACGTCGTAATTGCCGTCGGCATCGGCCTGCCACACTTCCAGCTTGGCATGCGGAATGGGCTCGCCTTTGGTGCCCTTGACCGTGCCGCGCACGAAACAGGGTTCACCGTGCGCGCCGTTGGCGATGTCGTCGCCATTGTCGTAATCGGGCGACCCTTCGACGAAGAATGGCCCGAATACCGTGGCTTCGGTGCACGATGGCGGCTTACGATGGTTCATCGCCGTCACCAGCGTCGACAGGCCCAGCGTGTCGGACAGCAGGATGAATTCCTGGCGTTTGTCGTCCGTAATGTGCCCGACCTGCGTCAGGAATTCGATGCCTTGCACCCATTCCGCCTCGGTCAGCTTCACCTCGCGCGCAAAGCTGTGCAGGTGCTGCACGAGGCTGGTCATGATCTCTTTCAGGCGGGGGCTGGGGGCGTCCACGTGGCGCGCCAGCACCGCCTGGGTAATGGTGTCTTCGTTCAGGTTGCGCAAGTCGGTCTCCGTCGTCTGTGGCGTGGCCTACTGTAGACGCGCGGGCAGAGCGGGGAAACCGGTAAAGCGGAAAAGACTTTTGCGCCCGCTGGAAGGCCGGCGCGCGTGGCCCACCTTAGCGCACGCCGGGGATGCCCTCGATCTTGCTGCCGGCTTTGATGCCGCGGCGCGCAAACCAGCCCTTGTCCATCTCCAGCGCGTAGAGCACCGGCTTGACCGCACAGTGGCTGTCTTCGGTCTTGGGCGCCATGTCTTCGATGTTGGCCACCGTCCCGTCCGCGGCAATGAAGGCGACCGACAGCGGAATCAGCGTATTGCGCATCCACATGCACTGCGTGGCGGGCGCATCGAAGATGAACAGCATGCCGGCGTTGGGCGCCAGCTGTTCACGGAACATCAGGCCGCGTTCACGGGTAGCCGGGGCGGCGGCCACTTCCGCCTGGATCAGGTGCATGCCCGCGCGCAGCTGCTGGACCGGCATGGCCTGCGCCCAGGTCAGCGCCGGCAGCAGCACGCCGGCAACGGCCAGGCTCGCCGCGGCGCCCAGGCGGGTGGCGAACCGGCGAAACGCAACGGAAAAGGCGGGGGAGGGCAAGTAGCGGTCGATGGCATGATCGGCATGACTAAAGGGTAGGATACGATTTGGCTACGTAGGGCGGATGGGGCGGCTTACCGACGGTATCGGGCCCGGACGCGTGGCAAGCGCAGCGTAGCATGGCGTATCGCCTGGAAGCCTGACGGCCACCTGTCTGCCTTCACCCCATGACGCGATGAGTGGTGCCGTCCATGCCGGCGCGGCACCGTAATAACCTTGTTGCAGGCGGGGCCAAAAAATGCTGCGTGGCATCACGCGACACCGCCACATGCGTGCGACGGGAGTAATATGAATGAAACTCCCTGCCGAAACGTGCGGCCTTCTGGCGTCGTTTGCGTGCCGGGACAGATGCTGCACCCAGGGTCCGGCAGGATGTAAGAACGCTGGATGGCGGGGGCGGTAATCCGTTATTAATAGCGTGAGGGGTTGATATGGCATTGATCAACACCACATGACTTTCAAGCTGGCACCGCGGCCTCGAACCGTTTGCACTAGCCCGGAATGGGGCGGCAGGGTGACTGGCAGGGTACTTTCGAGTGGATAGAATAGGCGCATGAGCACCGGGTTCGATTCTCATCCGAATCAGACAACGCTGCTCGAGCGGGAAACTTCCAAGACAAAACCACCTCCAATGTTTACGGTGGTACTGTTGAACGACGATTTCACGCCGATGGAGTTCGTTGTGCTGGTACTGGAGAAGTTTTTTAGCAAAGGGCGCGAGCAAGCCACGCAAATCATGCTCAAGGTACACCTCGAGGGCCGGGGCGTGTGCGGAGTCTACGCGCGCGATATCGCCAAGACCAAAATCGATCAGGTGAGCAGGTTTGCGCGGCAGAACCAGCATCCGCTTCAGTGCATCATGGAGGAAGCGTGATTTCTCAAGAATTGGAAGTTAGTCTTCACATGGCATTTGTCGAGGCCCGTCAGGCTCGGCACGAGTTCATCACGGTGGAGCATCTGTTGCTTTCCCTGCTCGACAATCCGTCGGCAGCGGAAGTGTTGCGGGCCTGCGCCGCCAACGTCGATGACCTCAGGCGCAATCTGCGCAATTTCGTCAACGACAACACGCCCGTCATTCCGGGCACCGAAGACGCCGACACCCAGCCGACGCTTGGCTTCCAGCGCGTGATCCAGCGCGCCATCATGCATGTCCAGAGCACGGGCAATGGCAAGAAGGAAGTATCCGGCTCGAACGTGCTGGTCGCGATCTTTGGCGAAAAGGACTCGCACGCTGTGTATTACCTGCATCAGCAGGGAATCACGCGCCTGGACGTGGTCAATTTCATGTCCCACGGCATTACCAAGCAGCCCCAGCTCGAAGCGGCCAATACGCCCAAGGAGCCGGAAGCTGAAGCGGAAGCCGAAGCAAAACAGTCGCCGCTTGACCAGTACACCCAGAATCTGAACGTGGCCGCCAAGGCCGGCAAGATCGATCCGCTCATCGGGCGCGATAACGAGCTTGAACGTGTGATCCAGGTGCTGTGCCGCCGGCGCAAGAACAACCCGCTGCTGGTGGGCGAAGCCGGGGTCGGCAAGACCGCGATCGCCGAAGGCCTGGCATGGCGCATTACCGAAGGCACCGTGCCCGAAGTGCTGGCCGACGCATGCGTGTACTCGCTCGACATGGGCGCCTTGCTCGCGGGCACCAAGTATCGCGGCGACTTCGAACAACGCCTGAAGGCGGTGCTGAAGCAGCTCAAGGAAAGCCCCCGGTCCATCCTGTTCATCGATGAGATCCATACGCTCATCGGTGCGGGCGCAGCCTCGGGCGGCACGCTGGACGCCTCCAACCTGCTCAAGCCGGCCCTGTCATCGGGCCAGCTCAAGTGCCTGGGCGCGACCACGTATACCGAATACCGCGGCATCTTCGAAAAAGACCACGCGCTGTCGCGTCGTTTCCAGAAGGTGGACGTGAACGAGCCGTCGGTCGAGCAGACCGTGCAGATCCTGCGCGGCCTGAAGCAGAAGTTCGAAGACCATCACGGCGTCAAGTACTCGGCGGCCGCGCTGTCGGCTGCGGCGGAACTGTCGTCCAAGTTCATCAACGACCGTCATCTGCCTGACAAGGCCATCGACGTGATCGACGAAGCGGGCGCTGCGCAGCGCATCCTGCCCAAGTCGCGTCAGAAGAAGGTGATCGGCAAGACCGAGATCGAGGACATCGTGTCCAAGATCGCCCGGATTCCGCCGCAATCGGTGTCGAGCGACGATCGCAGCAAGCTGGCGACCCTCGAACGCGACCTGAAGGCCGTGGTGTTCGGCCAGGATGCGGCCATCGATGCGCTGTCGGCATCGATCAAGATGGCGCGTTCGGGCCTGGGCAAGCCGGAAAAGCCGATTGGTTCCTTCCTGTTCTCGGGGCCGACTGGGGTTGGCAAAACCGAGGTCGCGCGTCAACTGGCGTTTATCCTGGGTATCGAACTCCTGCGTTTCGACATGTCGGAATACATGGAACGTCATGCGGTGTCGCGTCTGATCGGTGCGCCGCCGGGGTATGTCGGGTTCGACCAGGGCGGTCTGCTGACCGAGGCCGTCGCCAAGAAGCCGCACTGCGTGCTGCTGCTGGACGAAATCGAGAAGGCGCACCCCGAGGTGTTCAACATCTTGCTGCAGGTGATGGACCACGGGACGCTGACCGACAACAACGGCCGCAAGGCGGACTTCCGCAACGTGATCATCATCATGACGACGAACGCGGGCGCCGAAGCGCTGCAGAAGAACGTGATCGGCTTTACGAATTCGCGTCAGCTCGGCGACGAAATGGCGGACATCAAGCGTATGTTCACGCCGGAATTCCGCAACCGTCTGGACGCCACGATCTCGTTCACGGCGCTGAACCAGGACATCATCCTGCGCGTGGTCGACAAGTTCCTGATGGAGCTCGAAGAGCAATTGCACGAGAAGCGTGTCGAGGTCGTCTTTACCGATGCCCTGCGTGCGCACCTTGGCAAGAAGGGCTTCGATCCCCTGATGGGCGCGCGGCCCATGCAGCGCCTGATCCAGGACGCGATCCGCCGCGCGCTGGCCGACGAGCTGCTGTTCGGCCGACTCGTCAATGGCGGCAAGGTGACCGTGGACGTGGACGACAAGGAAACGGTGCAACTGACATTTGGCGAGGAATCGCCCAAGGCCAAGCCGCAACCGGCGGTCGAACTGACCGACTGATCACGGTGTGACACAGTGATGAAAAGGGGTGCCCGACATTGGTCGGTCACCCCTTTTTCCGTACTGGCGATCTCATTCTGTGCGACCAGAGCAACAGATGCCGGGACTTTCGCCCGAAAATAGGTTACTATCGTTGCACTGCATCAATTGCGTCACCGCCCTGTTCACCAATACGGGCACCGACGTGACCTCCATGCAGCCGATCGGGGGCGACACCCGCCACCCGAAAACTGCATCGTCTCTGACCCCGTCTTTCCCTTCGCTTAGCGCGCACGGTGATATCGGTCGGCGCCGATGATCCGTCCGAAGCGGTCACTGATATCCGCCTTCGGCAGCGTAGCGCCAGCTTTCCAGGCTTGCTCGTTCGAACGCTTCAGCACAACGGCTGAAGCGCATATGTGTGTGCGTTTTGCACGGCACATCCGGACCGGCTTGTGTGTCGAGTTGCGCAGCGTTTATCGCAACGAAAGGAAATTGAATGTCTTTTGAATCATTGGGTTTGGCTCCTGCTCTGGTCACCGCGTGCACCGAGGCAGGCTTTACCGAGCCCACGACCGTGCAGGCCCAGGCAATTCCCCTGGCACTGGCCGGTCACGATCTGATGGTGTCGTCGCAAACGGGTAGCGGCAAGACCGCGGCCTTCATGCTGCCAGCCCTGCATCGCCAACTGGCTGGCTCGCCGCTGCGCGCCGCCGGTGTCCGTATCCTGGTGTTGACGCCTACCCGCGAACTGGCACAGCAAGTGTCGGACGCCACCCGCGTGTTCGGCAAGGCCCTGGGCTGGCTCAAGACGACGACCGTCGTTGGCGGCATGCCCTATGGCGCGCAGTTGAAGGCCCTGTCGCGTCGTGTCGACGTGCTGGTGGCCACGCCTGGCCGTCTGCTCGACCACGTGCAATCGGGCCGTGTGAACCTGGCCGAAGTGGAAACGCTGGTGCTGGACGAAGCCGACCGCATGCTGGACATGGGCTTCATCGACGACATCGAAGCCATCGTGGCCAAGACCCCGGCTACCCGCCAGACGCTGCTGTTCTCGGCAACGCTGGACGGCACGATCGCCAAGCTGGCCTCGCGCATGATGCGTGACCCGCAGCGTATCGAAGTCGCCGGTCAGAAGGAAAAGCACGCCAACATCACGCAAACGCTGCTGTATGCGGATGACATGGGCCACAAGACGCGTCTGCTGGATCACCTGCTGCGCGACACCAGCCTGCAACAGGCCATCGTGTTCACGTCGACCAAACGTGCCGCCGATGATCTGGCGAACGATCTGGCCGACCAGGGTTTCTCGGCTGCCGCGCTTCACGGCGACATGAATCAGCGTCAGCGTACCCGTACGCTTGGCATGATGCAGCGCGGTCAGGTGCAGGTGCTGGTGGCGACTGACGTCGCTGCCCGTGGTATCGACGTGCAAGGCATCAGCCACGTCATCAACTTCGACCTGCCGATGCAGGCTGAAGATTACGTTCACCGCATTGGCCGCACCGGCCGCGCGGGCCGCGATGGCGTCGCCTTTACCCTGGCCACCCACGCTGAGCGCCACAAGGTCCGCACGATCGAACGCTACACCGAGCAATCGGTGCCTGTGAGCACGATTGCCGGTCTCGAGCCGCAACGCGCCCCGCGTCCGGGCAGCGACCGTCCTTCGGGCCCGCGTCGCAGCGGTCCTGGCGGCAAGCCGGGCTGGAAGCCAGGTTTCTCGCGTGACCGTGGTGCATCGGCTGGCGCCGGTTTCCGCAACGAACCGCCCCGTCCGCAAGGCGAGCGTTCGTTCTCGGACCGTCCTGCCCGCACCTGGGCCGATCGTCCGGTATCCGCTGGCCAGACCGACCGTCCGCGTTCGCCGCGTCCGGAAGGCGAGCGCCGCGAGTTCCGCACGGACGGTGCTGCCGCACCCCGCCGCTTCGACTCGCGCCGCAGGGCTGCGTAAGGAATCCAGACCACGCGTCTTCGGACGCGTGAGCGCGGACCCAACATCCTCCACCGTTCGCGGTGGGGGATTTTTTTGTCCGGCCGCGTTCAGGTGCCCGCGAACGGCGGGAGGGTAGACTATGGAGTCCCACGTTGCCTTCAAGGAGTCCTTTGCCCCATGCGTTGTCTGGTCATCGAAGACGAAGTCGATACCTCGCGGTATATCTGCAATGGCCTGCATGAAAGCGGCCATACCGCCGTTGCGTGCCGGGATGGCGCCGACGGCCTGCAGAAGGCCCTGCACGAAACCTGGGATGTGATCGTCCTGGACCGGATGCTGCCCGACGACGTCGATGGCCTGTCGATCCTCACCACGTTGCGCGGCATCGGCAATACGACGCCCGTGCTCATCCTCAGCGCGCTGGCGGGGCTGGACGACCGCGTGCGCGGCCTGCGGGGCGGCTGCGACGACTACCTCACCAAACCATTTGCCTTTTCGGAACTGGCCGCGCGGCTTGAAGCCCTGTATCGCCGGTCGCGGTCGCGCGATGACATCCGCGAACTCAAGATCGCCGACCTCAAGGTGGACCTGACCCGGCGCACGGTGGAGCGCGACGGCAAGCCCATCGCGCTGCAGCCGCGGGAATTCCGGCTGCTGGTCTACCTGCTGTTGAATCAGGGCGAGGTGGTGACGCGAACCATGCTGCTTGAAGCCGTGTGGGATTACCGTTTCGATCCGCAAACCAACGTGATCGACGTGCAGATCAGCCGGCTGCGCAACAAGATCGACAACGGCTTCACGACGCCGCTGATCCATACCGTGCGCGGCGTGGGTTACACGATTTCGGCCGACCGGTGAACCTCACGCCTTCCAAGTTGCGGGCGACTCCCCCGGACCGCTGACATGGCTGCGGCAATTGTGGGCGTCGGTCGCGTTTCGCCTGGCGCTGGGCTACGGCGTGTCGGTCATGCTGTTCATGCTGGTGATCCTGTCGGTGTTGTACGTGCAGACGATCGGGGTGCTGCAGAACCGGATCGATCGCCAATTGCGGTCCGCCTCCACAAGGCTGATCACGCATTTCGAAGCGGATGGACGCGAAAAGGTCCTGGCCGAGATTGCCGATGCGCTGACCGACGGACAGAACACCGATACCGAAGCCTTCCTGCTGACCGATGCGCGGGGCCGGCGGATCGCGGGCAACATTGCAGCGTCGCCCGACCTGCTCAAGCCCACCAGCGGCGTGATGGACAAGGTGTTCGTGCGGGATGGGCGCGCGGCTTACGGGCGGGTGCTGTCCGTCCCCTTGCCCGACGGCGGGCGGCTGGTGGTGGGGCGCGACATGCAGGACCAGAAGGACCTGGAACAACTGGTGAGCAACGCCTTGCTGGGGGCAAGCCTGGTGGCCGTGCTGCTGGCGATCGTCGGCGCGATCGTGTTTCGCGAGCAGCTGGAATCGCGGGTGGGCGCCATCCGGCGCACGGCGGCGCAGATCGAAGCAGGGGACCTGACGCGCCGTATTCCGCTGTCGGGCAAGGAAGACGAATTCGCGCGGCTCGGGAACGACATCAACCTGATGCTGGATCGTATCGAGATCCTGATGGAAGGCGTGCGGCATGTGTCCAATACCATCGCGCACAACCTGCGCACGCCGCTGTCCCGGATCCGTTCCAAGCTGGACGTGGCCAACCGGCCGGGCGCCACGGTGGACCAGGTGCAGAATGCAGCCACGTTTGCCATCCGCGAAATCGAAGAATTGACGGTGGTGTTCGACAAGCTGCTGCAGATTGCCGAGGCCGAGTCCGGCGCGCGGCGGCAGATTTTCCAGCCGGTGTCCTTGAGCGACATCGTGGGCGACGTGGTCGAACTGTATGAGCCGGTCGCCGAAGAGAAGGATGTACGCTTTACGACCGAGCTGGCGGACGGCGCCGTCGCCGATGGCGACCGGGACCTTCTGGCCAGCGCGATCGCCAATCTGATCGACAACGCCATCAAGTACGCCGGCAGCCCGGCCGAGGTATCGGTGCGCACCTTGCAGACGCCCGACTCGGTCTGCGTGGTGGTGCAGGACAACGGGCCCGGCATTGCCGCCGCCGAACGCGCCAAGATCGGCACACGGTTCTTCCGGCTCAATGCCGCCGTGCCCGGTTATGGCCTGGGATTGGCCAGTGTCATGGCCATTGCCCACCTGCATCACGCGACCTTTAAGCTGGACGATGCCGGTCCGGGATTGGTAGCAACCCTGACCTTCAAGCGCGACGCAACAACATGACCAAACGGTAATAGTCTTTCCCCTTGCCCGTGGATAACATCGCGTTTGCCATGCAGAGTGGCGTCCGAGCGCGTGGCGTATGCCCGCATCGAATCGATAATCGTTATCCGCAAGAGGGTTTTCATGTCGGCGCCAATTTTCGTTCCAGCGATCGTTCTTGCGGCCGCCTTGTCCGGGTTGATGACAGGCTGTTCCGAGAAGCCGGCGCCCCCACCGGCGGCCCAGGCCGAGCCCGCGCAGCCCCCTCTGCAGCCCGGTCAGGTGCGGGTCAAGGCAGCATCGCTCAAATACATGGAAATCCAGGACCTGTCGCAGGCAGGCGCCGCGCGGGTCGTGTATGCGCCCGCGCGCGTCGTCTTTCGCGACGAAATGGTGTCGGAAGTGACGTCGCCCGTGGCGGGCCGTCTGGTCGACGTGTCGGCCAAGGTGGGTGACACGGTCAAGGTCGGCACCCCTCTGGCGTCGATTTCCAGCCCCGAAGCCTCGCGCATCCGCGGGGACTACCAGACCGCCGTGGTCGAATTGCGCGTTGCCGAGGCGGAGGCCCGACGCCAGCAGCTTATGACCGACAAAGGCATCGGCATTGCGTCGGAACTGTTCGTGGCGCAGGCCAAGTTGCAGGAAGCCCGTCACGCCGTCGACATCGCCTCGCGCGCCTCGGCCTATCTCGGCAACGGCGGCAGCGACGTCATCCAGCTGCGCTCGCCGCGCGCGGGTGTCGTCATTGCCCGCACGGCCATCCCGGGCGCATCGGTCACGTCGGATACGGGCTCGCTGTTCACCGTCGGAGATCCGACCGCGCTGTGGATCACGGCCGATGTCTTCGAAAACGACCTGCGCGGCGTGCGGGAAGGCGCTACCGTGCGCATCGAAATGCCGTCGCTGGACCAGGCCGTAACGGGCAAGGTGCAACGTGTCGGTTCGGCGCTGAATGCGCAGACGCGCCGTGGCACGGTGTTCGTGTCGCTCGACCAGCCCAACCCCGCGCTGCGCGCGGGCATGCTTGCACGCGTGGGCATCAACACGACGGCGCCTGCCGGGCTGTCGGTACCGATCAATGCCGTGCTGATCAAGGACGGCCAGCGGTCGGTGGTCTTCGTCCAGGTGGCCGAGACGACATTCGAGGCTCGCACGGTGGTGCTTGGACAGCCGTCCAATGGGTTCATCCCGGTCCTGAGCGGACTCAATCCCGGTGAAAAAGTGGTCGTGAAGGGCGGTCTGCTGCTCGACGGCTCGGCCAATCAATTGCTGTAACGGGATCTTTTCATGCGTTCTCTCATTGCGTTGGTGGTGCACCGCCGTCTTGCCGCGGTGGCCGCCACTCTGGTGCTTGCCGCCTATGGCGTCTTCGCCTACCTGAACACCGCCATTGAAGCCTACCCCGACGTAACCAACGTCCAGGTGGGCGTCATCTCGCTGGCGCCGGGCCTGGCGCCCGAGGAAGTCGAACGCCAGGTCACCTTTCCGCTGGAACGGGAGCTGAACGGCACGCCGGGGCTGATCTCATTGCGGTCCGAAAGTTACTTCGGCCTGTCGATGATCACCATGGTGTTCAACGACACCACGCGCAGCTTCGATGCGCGGGTACAGGTCACACAGCGCCTGCCGTCCGCGAACCTGCCGGATGGCGTCACGCCCGAAATGTCGCCCGACAACACCCCGCTGGGCAAGATCTACTACTACCGCCTGAATAGCGATCGCCATACGCTGGCGCAGTTGCGCTCCGAACAGGAATGGACGGTGGCGCGGGTGCTCAAGCAGATCCAGGGCGTGGCCGACGTGGTGAGCGTGGGGGCTTTGTCAAGGAATTCCACGTGGAAGTGGATCCGGCCAAGGCGATCGCGCACGGCCTGACGCTCGACGAAGTCGTGGACGCCATCAGCAAGTCCAACCAGAACGTGGGGGGCGGCCTGCTGCGCCGGGGTGAACAATCCCTGATCATCCGGGGCATCGGCCTGCTCAAGACACCGCGCGACATCGAAGCCGTCGTGCTGGCCAACCACAACGGCACGCCCGTGCGCGTGGCCGACGTGGCCCGCGTGGTGCAGTCCTACACCCCCGCCAGGGTTCCGTGGGCATGGACGAAGAAGACGACATCGTCCAGGGCATCGTGCTGCTCAAGCGCGACGAGAATCCGACCAAGGTGCTGGACCAGGTCCACCTCAAGGTGGAACAGATCAACAAGTCCATGCTGCCCGCCGGCATGGTGATCCAGCCCAGCTATGACCGTTCCAACCTGGTCGGTCATACGCTCAACACCGTCTATCACAACCTGTTTTTTGGCGCGACGCTGATCATCGGCGTGCTGTGGCTGTTCCTGCGCAGCCTGCGGGGATCGTTGATCGTGGCCGTGGTGATTCCGCTGTCGCTGCTGGTCGCCTTCATCGGGCTCTACCTGATGAAGCTGCCGGCCAACCTGATTTCGATGGGGGCGATCGACTTCGGGATCATCGTGGACGGCGCGGTGGTGCTGACCGAGGCCATCATCCACAAGGCGCGCCTGCGCAAGCCGACGACCCAGCGCGACATGTATGCGCTCATCATCGACGCCGCCGTGTCGGTAGCGCGGCCCACGCTGTTCGCCATGGCCATCGTGATCGCGGCACTGATTCCGGTGTTCTCGCTCGAAAGCATTGAGGGCCGGATCTTCCGTCCGCTGGCGCTGACCTACACCTTCGCCCTGATCGGCGCGCTGGTCTTTGCGCTGACGCTGGTGCCGGCCCTGTGCGCGATCTTCCTGCGTCCCAAAGACGTGGCGGCGCCCGAGCCCAAGGTGTTCCTGCGCATGCATCACGGCTTTTCGGGGTGGATGTCGCGCATTCTGGGCAGCCGCAGCGCCAAGCAGAAAGTGATGGGCATTGCCGTCATCATGCTGCTGGTCGCGGGCTATTCGGCCGTCCATCTGGGCACCGAATTCCTGCCTGAACTGGACGAGGGCGACGCCTACGTGCTGGTGCAGATGCCGCCGTCGATCTCCCTGCAGAAGGGGCAGGAACTGCTGCGCACGATCCGCATGCGGCTGAAGGCGCCGCCGGAAGTGATTGCCGTGACCAGCGAGCAGGGCCGCCCCGAAGACGGCACCGACAACGAAACCATCAACGTCGCCAAGGTGCTGGTGCGCCTGAAGCCGCGCGACCAGTGGCGCAAGGGGCTGGACAAGGAAACCCTGGTCGGCGAAATGCGCGAGTCGCTGTCCGACCTGCCGGGTGTGCAGTTCAACTTCGCCCAGCCGATTCGCGACAGCGTCGAAGAATCGACCTCGGGCGCGCGCGGCCAGGTGGTGCTCAAGCTGTTCGGCCAGGACATCGACACCATGCGTGGCATCCTGCAGCAAACCAAGGCGTCGGTGGCCAAGATTCCGGGTGTGGTGGACCTTGACCTGTATCGCGATGCCCCGGCGCCGCAACTGCACATCGAGTTCAACCGCGAGGCCCTGGCACGCTATGGCATCGCCATGACGGTTGCCGATACGGCAGTCGAAACCGCGCTGGCCGGCAAGGTCGTGACCGCGGTGTGGGAAGGCGAGCGCAGCGTGCCGGTACGCGTGCGCCTGCCGTTCCCGAATCGCATGGACGAAGCAAGGATCCGCGAAATCCAGGTGGCCACACCCGATGGCAACTACGTGCCCTTGGGCGCCATTGCCACGGTCGGCTTCAAGGTGGGCAATGCATCCATCTTCCGCGAAGGCAACTCGCGCTACATGGCGCTCAAGTTCAACGTCGAAGGCCGTGACATCGGGTCGGTGGTGAAAGACACCTTCGAAGCCTTCGATCGCGACATCAAGCTGCCGGAAGGCTACCTGGCGCAGTGGGGCGGCCAATGGGAGAACCAGCAGCGCGCCGCGGCGCGTCTGAAGGTCGTGATCCCGCTGTCCTTGCTGGTGGTGTTCGTGCTGCTGTTCAGCGCGCTGGGCAGTGCCCGCAGTGCGGTGCTGATCCTGTTGACCGCGCCGTTCGCGATGATCGGGGGCGTCATCGCGCTGCACCTGACCGGCATCGACCTGTCGATCAGTGCGGCCATCGGGTTCATCGCGTTGCTGGGGCAGGTGGCCCTGGCCGGCCTGCTGGTGCTGAGCGCGGTGGAAGACCTGCGGCGTGACGGCGTGGCGATGATTCCGGCGCTGATCGAAGGCACGGCCGAACGCATGCGGTCGATCCTGATGGTGACCTGCCTGGGTCTGCTGGGCCTGCTGCCTATGGCGCTTTCCACCGGGGTCGGAAGCGAAACGCAGCGCCCGTTCGCGTCGGTGGTGGTCGGCGGCATGGCCGTGCTGCCGCTGATCTCGCTGTTCGTCCTGCCGGTGCTGTATGCCTGGTTCGGACCCAAACGTATGTTGACCGCCGAGCAGCAGGACGAGCTCGACGAGAATGAGGAACCCCGTCATGCATAAGTCCCTGCCCGCGCTGATGATGGCGTTGGCACTGCCGCTGTCGCTGCCCGCGGCGATCGCCCAGACCTTGTCCACGCCTCGCGCGGCAACGTCGCCATCCATGCCGTCGTCATCCATGCCTTCGTCGTCGGTGCCGTCGTCGCCCAACTCGGCCTCGCCGGCCGCGCCGACGATGTCGCCCGGGTTGCCGCCTTCCGCAGCGCCCGTGGTGCCCGGCGCGGCAACGCCGGGTGCATCGGGGGCGACGCCGTCCGCTCTGCCGCCTGCCATGCCTGGCGCCCTGTCGCCCGGCGTGACCGGATCACCGTCGCCTTCCATGCCCAATGTGCCGGCGCCGCAGTACGCGCCGCCGCCTACCATGTCGCAGCCGTCGTATGGCACGACGGCACTGGGGTACGTGGGCCCGTCGGCCCGGTCGGCGCCGTTGACGGCGGAAGTCACGCTTCAGCAGTTGCTGGATCTGGTCAAGACCTTCAGCCCGTCGCTGGCGGCCGAGCGCAGCACGGTCGCCATGGCCGAGGCGGACCTGATGGCGGCCCAGACCTACACCAATCCGGGCGTCAGCTTCACGACCAAGCGGGGCGAGCAGGAAACCACGCTGTTCCAGGATGTGCCGATCTTCGGCCAGCGCGGCAAGCGGATCGAAGCGGCGCAAAGCGGCATCGAAGCCGCCCGTGCCAACCTGCGGCTGGTGTACGCCAATGCGTTGCAGGACGCGGCGCGCGACTTCATGTCGCTGCTCGTGGCGCAAGAGCGCGAAAAGCGGTGGATCGACGCGCGCCAGGATCTGGAAGCGGCGGCGCGGATCGTGTCCGGGCAGGTGGAAGCCGGTTCCCGCAGCCAGTACGACCTGACCCGCCTGGACATCGAACGCGCCCAGCTGGATGCGCAACTGGCGCAGGCGCAGGGGCAGACCTATGAGGCCTCGGCGCGCGTGGCGGCCGACGTGGGCGAGCCGGCCTGGCGCCCGCGCGCGGCCGGCGCCATCGTGCCGCGCTGGGCGTCCATGAACTTCGACGCGATGTGGCCGCAGGCCCAGACCCGCCTGCCGTCGGTGCGGGCAGCCCTGGCGCAGCAGACCTTTGCCGAAAAGATCCTGGAATCCGAACGCCGCGAAGCCTATCCGGTGCCGACGCTGTCGGTGGGCCGGGTCAACAACCGGCAAGATGGCAACAGCAACACCTTTGGCGTGTCGATCGGGATCCCGCTGTTCGACCGCAACCAGGGGCCGATCGCGCGCGCCGTGGCCGAAGCCCAAGGCCAGCAGTTGCGCGCCCGCGCAGTGATCCTGGCGGCCGAAGGCGAATTGCGCCGCGCCACCGACCAGCTCAACCGCCGCCAGCAACTGACGGAACGGTTCGAGAAGGAAGGCCTGGCGATGACGCCGCGCTTGCGGCAGATGGCGCAGGATTCCTACACCCTGGGCCGGGGCGGGATTCTGGAACTGGTGGATGCGATCCAGGCGATCGCAGAGAAAAAGAACACCTACCTGGATCTGATCGAGGCCGCCCTGCAGGCGGAAGTCGATGTGCGGGTCGCGTCCGGTGAGCTTGGCGCGGATCTGGAGTAACTACTGTTTGAGCACGGCGGCCGCTGGTGAGCAGTGGCTGGCGGCCAGGAAAAAAGCCTCGCGGTGGTGTGCCGCGAGGCTTTTTATGCGCGGCCCAGCCGTTATACGCGACCCAGCTCGCCGTCCACCAGACGCCACAGGCCCAGCGGATTGCCGTCCTTCAACGACGCATCCAGCAGTTCCTGCGGCAGGTTCTGATAGCACACCGGACGCAGGAAGCGTTCGATGGCGGTTGCACCTACCGACGTGGTGCGGCTGTCCGACGTGGCCGGGAAGGGGCCGCCGTGCACCATGGCATACGACACTTCCACGCCGGTCGGAAAGCCATTGACCAGCACACGGCCTGCCTTGCGTTCCAGCACGCGCAGCAGGGCGCCGGCCGCTGCGTAGTCGGCCGGGTCGATCTGCAGGGTGGCGGTCAGCTGACCCGACACGTGTTCGGCCACGGCGCGCATCTCGGCGTCGTCGGCGCACACCACCAGCAACGAGGCCGGACCGAACACTTCTTCTTGCAGCTGCGGGCTCTTCAGGAAGGTGGCGGCGGTGGTCTCGAACACGGCGGCTTGCGCGTCGTGCGGGCCGCTTGCCGCCACGCCCAGGCCGATCTGCGACACGCCACTGGCCGCGGCCAGTTCGTTTACGCCGTGACGGTAGGCTTGGTGGATGCCCGGGGTCAGCATGGTGCCGGCGGCCTTGGCGGTCACGGCCTCGGTCACGGCCGTCTTGAACTGGGCGAGCGTGGGGCTATCCACGGCAATCACCAGGCCCGGGTTGGTGCAGAACTGGCCCACGCCCATCGTCAACGAGTCGATGAAGCCGCGCGCGATGTCGCCCCCGCGCGCCGTCAGGGCGGCAGGCATCAGGAACATCGGATTGATGCTGCTCATTTCGGCATACACCGGAATCGGTTCCGGACGAGCCGCCGCCGTGCGGCACAGCGCCAGGCCACCGCCTCGCGATCCGGTAAAGCCCACGGCCTTGATGGCCGGGTGGTTGACCAGCGCCTGGCCGATCTCGATGCCCGCGCCGACCACCAGCGAGAACACGCCTTCAGGCATGTCGCAGGCAATGGCCGCCTTCTGAATGGCGCGGCCGACCAGTTCGGACGTGCCGAGGTGGGCCGGGTGGGCCTTGGCCACGACGGGGCAGCCGGCAGCCAGTGCCGATGCCGTGTCGCCGCCGGCAACCGAGAAGGCCAGCGGGAAGTTGCTGGCGCCGAATACGGCCACCGGACCCAGCGCGATCTTGCGCATGCGCATGTCGGGCCGTGGAGGCGCGCGGTCGGGCAGGGCGGTGTCCAGGGTGGCGTTGACCCAGCGGCCGTCGCGCACCAGCTTCGCGAACAGACGCAACTGGCCGGTGGTGCGGCCGCGTTCGCCTTGCAGGCGGGCGGTCGGCAGGCCCGATTCGAGCGCGGCGCGTTCGATCAGGGTGTCGCCAATTGCTTCGATTTCGGTGGCAATGGCTTCCAGGAAAGCCGCGCGCGCCTCGGGTGTGGTGTCGCGATAGGTATCGAAAGCCTGGGCCGCCAGATCGCAGGCCTGCTGGACTTCGGCTTCGCCGCCTCCGCCGAAGGGGGATCGATCTCTTCGCCGGTCGCGGCCTGGATGGCGCGCAGAGTGGCGGCCGATCCACGAACAGTGGTGCGGCCAATGAGCATGTCGCCGGTAATGGTGGTCATGGGGTCTCCTGGAGTCGGAAAGGGAAGCGGATCTGGATCGCGCGGTTCGGCGCGAGGCTTGGGGCGCAAGACGATCCAGATGAAGGCAAGTCAGGTGAACGCAATACGAAAGCGGGCGGGTCAGGCAATCGGCGTCTGCAGCTGGCCATCGGCAAAGTACTGCTTCAGGTTGCTGATCACCAGGTCGCCCATTGCCTTGCGGGTCTCGAACGTGCCGCTGGCGATATGCGGCAGCAGCACCACGTTGTCGAGGGTCATCAGGGCTTGCGGCACGCGGGGTTCGAATTCGAACACGTCGAGTCCGGCGCCGCCCAGGCGCTTGTCGGCCAGCGCGGCAACCAGGGCGGCTTCATCCACCACGGTGCCTCGGGCAATGTTGATCAGGAAGCCCTTGGGACCCAACGCCGCGAGCACGTCGGCGGACACCAGGTGGCGGGTGGATGGCCCACCGGCCACCGCCACCACCAGGAAGTCGCACCATTCGGCCAGCGCCGTCAGCGATGGCTCATGCTGCCACGCCACCCCCTCGACCGGATTGCGGCTATGGTAGCGCACGTCCATCTCGAAGCCCGACGACCGCCGGGCAATCGCCTGCCCGATGCGGCCCAGGCCGAGGATGCCCAGGCGCTTGCGCGCCACCTGCGTCTGCAGCGGAAATGCGCCCTTGAGCCAGTCGCCCCGCCGCACATAGCGGTCGGCCGCCGACATGCCGCGCGCGGCGTCGATCACAAGGCCGAAGGCGACGTCGGCAACGCAATCGTTCAGGACGTCAGGCGTATTGCTCGCCACGATGCCCCGACGCTTCAGGGCCTCGACATCCAGCAACTCGTAGCCCACGCCAAAGCTGGACACGACCTTCAGGTTGGGTAAAGCGTCAATCAGCGTCGCATCCATGCCCACCCGCGCCGAGGTGACGGCGCCGTTGAAGGTGCTGCCGTGCCGTTCGAGAAAAGCCGGCACGTCCGCTTCCTTGGCCAGCAGGTGGACCGGGAACGCGGCGGCCAGTTCGGCCTCGAGTTCTGGTGCAAGGCGACCGATCTGCAGAAGGGAGGGTGTCATGGGAGAGCGGTCCGAGAAAGGATAACCGATAGATGTACGATGTCTGTCAAGTGTAGGCGAAAACGGGCCTGTCTGCAGGCCCGTGATGGCTTAACCCTTGCCCGTGCTGCCGAAGCCGCCCATGCCTCGATCCGTGGCTTCGAATGCATCGACCTCTTCGAATTGCACGTGCAGTACCGGGACGATGACCATCTGCGCAAGCCGGTCCAAGGGTTCCAGCGTGAAGGGCATGTCGCTGCGGTTCCAGGCCGACACCATCAGCGGGCCCTGGTAGTCGGAATCGATCAGGCCGACCAGATTGCCCAGCACGATGCCATGCTTGTGCCCCAGGCCCGAGCGCGGCAGGATCATGGCGGCGTAGCCCGGATCCTGAATGTGGATAGCCAGGCCAGTGGGCACCAGCACGGTCTGGCCAGGGGCGATCGTCAACGGCGCATCGATGCTGGCGCGCAGGTCCACGCCCGCCGACCCGGGGGTCGCGTGGGCAGGAAGGCAGTCCCGCATGCGGGGGTCAAGGATCTTGACGGCAATTTTTTTCATGAACGAGACGTCACGCTGGCAGCGTGAGGAAAAAGGGGAGGGAAGAAAAAAGGACGGGCTGACGCCGCCGCCGCGCTCATGCCCGCGTGCGGCGCGATCCGGGCGGCGTCGGCAGGTGTCCGCCGCTGTCTTTGGCGTCACGGCTCACCGCCAGCGGCGGGAAGGTCTGCAGCGGCAATTGGCCGCTCGTTCGCATCCGTTCCACGCCGCGTTTGATCAGGAAACGCGCAATGAGCGCTGGCACCAGGATCTGCACGACGTGATAAGGCTGCACGCCCTGGTCGCTGAACATCGACGTGATGAGACTGATTGCCGCCCAAAGGCCAAACACGCCGCCCACCACGGTCTGCACCAAGCCCTGGCCCACATTCGTGCGCTGCGCAGCCGGGGTCGTGGTCGATGCGGGTTCGCTGATGCCGGCGGGCAGGGTGTCGGACGTCGGGACTGGCGCCACCAGGGCCGACGGCATGCCGGTCCCGGTGGAATGCTGTTCGCCTGGGCTTAATGTGCCTTTCTGCAGGCCAGGGATGCCCATGCGGGCGCGGACGCCGCCGCTGCCGCTCTTGAGCAGTCGTTGTTCGCCGGGCGTGCCGGTGCCACGGTTGATCACGCGGTCGATGTAGCCTGCGTAGTCGCCGTTGGGCGGTTCGCCGTCGAAAGGCATGGTCGTTCTCCGGTGCGTTAAGGCAGGGACAGGGGCGAGGGCGGCGCGGAAGGCAAAGCCGCCGGCGACACCAGGGCCGACTGGGCCGACAGCGTGGACGTCCGCCCCGCCGGCAGCCGTCGCGCCACCTGGGCGACCAGTTCCCGCGCCGCGGCGAGCTTGGACTGCCGGGGCAGCGGATGGCGGCCCTGGTCGTCATAGAGTATCAAAGTCGTATCGTCGGCGCCCAAGGCGTCCTGCGCCAGGTTGCCGACAAGCAGTGGAATGCCCTTGCGCTGCCGCTTCTCGGTCGCGTGCTGGTCCAGGTGTTCGGTTTCGGCCGCAAATCCCACGCAGTACGGGCCATTGGGCAGGGCGGCGACGGTGGCCAGAATGTCGGGATTCTGCACGAAGCTCAGGGTGGGGGGCTCGCCCGCCGTTTTCTTGATCTTTTGCGCGCTGGCCTCGGCCACCCGCCAGTCGGCCACGGCGGCCACCGCGATGAACACGTCGGCGCGCGGCGTTTCGGCCATGACGGCTGCCATCATGTCGCGCGCACTGTGCGCATCGATCCGCAGCACGCCGCGCGGAGCGGTCAGCGCGGTCGGGCCCGACACCAGGGTGACGTCCGCGCCCGCTTCGCGCGCCGCGCGGGCGATGGCATACCCCATCTTGCCCGACGACACATTGGTCAACACACGCACCGGGTCGATTGGTTCGGCCGTGGGTCCCGCGGTGATCAGCACTCGCACGCCCCGCAGCGGCTTGGGCTGGAAGAACGCGATCAGTTCCTGCAGGACGTCGTGCGGTTCCATCATCCGGCCAGATCCCACTTCGCCGCAGGCCTGGTCGCCGTCGACCGGACCCAGCAGCACGATGCCATCGGCACGCAATTGCGCCGCATTGCGCTGCGTGGCCGGATTGCCCCACATCTCGCGATTCATGGCCGGCACCATCAGCAGGGGGCAGGCTCGCGCCACGCACAGGGTCGCCAGCAGATCATCGGCAAACCCGTGCGCCACGCGCGCCATGAAGTTCGTGCTGGCCGGCACCACCAGGATGGCGTCGGCGCCGCGGCTCAGGTCGATGTGCGCCATGTTGTTCGGCACGCGTGCGTCCCACGGATCGACGAACACCGGCCTGCCGGACAGCGCCTGCATCGTGACCGGCGTAATGAACCGGGTGGCGGCCTCGGTCATGACGACATCGACCGTCGCGCCCTCATCCATCATGCGGCGAACCAGTTCCGCCGTCTTGTAGGCCGCGACGCCGCCGGTCATGCCCACCACAATGCGTTTGCCGGTCAGGTCTGCCATCACGATTCCCTAGCGCGCCTTGCGCACGCGCAACAACTCGTCGAGCACCAGCAACACGGCGCCGACGGTGATTGCCGCATCGGCCACGTTGAAGGCAGGAAAGAAGCTTTGATTCCAGTAGACCAGGAAGAAGTCGATCACGTGCCCATGGATCATGCGGTCGATCACGTTGCCGAGCGCGCCGCCCAGAATCAGCGCCAGCGCCCAGGCAAACATCTTCTGGTGGCCGTGCCGCACCAGCATGAAGACGATCACGCACGCGACCACCAGGCCCAGCACGGTAAAGAACCACCGCTGCCAGCCCGCCGCGCCCGCCAGGAAACTGAATGCCGCCCCCTTGTTGTACAGCAGGGTCAGGTCGAACATGGGCACGACCGGCAGGCGTTCACCGTAGGTAAAGGACCGGTTGATCAGGGTCTTGGTCAGCTGGTCGATCACGATGATCAGTCCGGCGATCAACAGCCAGATGGTCGGGTTGTTGCGCGCCGCGGCGCCTGCCTTGCGCGCGCTGGCCGGGGCGCCCGATTTGCCCGACGGGGCCTTTACCGTCTTGACGGTTGCCATTACGCAGCCACCCGCGGCTCGCCCGGGCCTTCCAGGTTGGACACGCAGCGGCCGCAGATCTCGGGCAACTGCGGATCCGACCCGACGTCTTCACGCCAGTGCCAGCACCGTTCGCACTTGGTGGCGGACGACGGGGTGACGTCCACGCGCAGGTCGCTGCTGGCATTGCCTGCGGTGTCCGCATGCACGGTGGCTCGCGAGACGATCAGCACGAAGCGCAGGTCGTCTCCCAGGCTGCTCAGGATCGCGTGGTCCGCAGGATTGGCGTACAGGTCGATCTCGGCCTGCAATGACGATCCGATGCCGCCCGCGGTGCGCACTTCTTCCAGCTTGCGGGTCACGTCCGCACGCAACTGGCGGATGCGCTGCCACTTTGCCGTCAGCGCGTCGCTGTCGGTCTGCGCCGGCACGACGTGGTAGGTCTCGGTAAAGATGGTGACCGCTTCCGGTTTGACCAGCGCCCAGGCTTCCTCCGCCGTGAACGACAGGATAGGCGCCATCAGCTTCAACAGGGTCTGGGTGATGTGCCACAGCGCCGTCTGCGCCGATCGCCGCGCCACGCTGTCCACGCCGGTGGTGTACAGGCGGTCCTTCAAGATATCCAGGTAGAACGAGCCCAGGTCTTCCGAGCAGAACGCCAGCAGCCGCGCGGTCGCCGGGTGGAATTCGTACCGCGCATACAGGGCGTCGACTTCACTTTGCATCGACGCCGTCAGCGCCAGGGCGTAACGGTCGATCTCGAACAGGTCGGCGTCGGCCACGGCCTGGGTGGTCACGTCGAAGTCGCTGACGTTGGCCAGCAGGAACCGCAGCGTGTTGCGGATGCGGCGATAGCTTTCCACCACACGCTTCAGGATCTCGTCCGAGATGGACAGTTCACCCGAATAGTCGGTGGTGGCCACCCACAGGCGCAGGATTTCGGCGCCCAGCGAGCCCGACACCTTTTGCGGCACGACGGTATTGCCGATCGACTTGCTCATTTTGCGGCCCTGGCCATCGACCACGAAGCCGTGCGTGAGCAGGGCCTTGTAGGGGGCGTGCCATTGAGCATGCAGCTGGTCAGCAAGGACGAATGGAACCAGCCGCGATGCTGGTCGGATCCTTCCAGGTACAGGTCGGCCGGGAAGGCAAGCTGGTCGGCGTGCGAGCCGCGCAGCACGGTCTGGTGCGTCGTGCCCGAGTCGAACCATACGTCCAGCGTGTCGCGATTCTTTTCGTAGCTGTCGGCGTCGTCGCCCAGCAGGTCGCGGATGTCCAGCGACTGCCAGGCCTCGATGCCGCCCGCGTCGATCAGCTTGGCCACGGCTTCGATCAGTTCGGGCGTGCGAGGGTGCAGCGCGCCGGTTTCCTTGTGCACGAAAAAGGCCATCGGCACGCCCCACTGGCGCTGCCGCGACAGGGTCCAGTCGGGCCGGTTCGCGATCATCGCGTGCAGGCGCGCCTTGCCCCAGGCCGGGAAGAACTGGGTGTGCTCGATGCCGGCCAGCGCGCGTTCACGCAGCGTGCCGCGCGTCGACAGGGCCGACGGCGCGTCGAGCGTGTCGGCGGCCGTGTCGGCCTGCCCGCCCGCAACGGCCTCGGCGCCCGATTCGTGCGGCTGCACATCCATGCCGGCGAACCACTGGCTGGTCGCCCGGAAGATGATCGGCGTTTTATGCCGCCAGCAGTGCATGTAGCTGTGCTTGTACTTTTCGACCTTCATCAGCGTGCCGGCCGTTTCCAGCGCCTGGACGATGCGCGGGTTGGCGTCCCAGATCTTCTGGCCGCCGAACAGGGGCAGGGAGGCCGCATACACGCCATCGGCCAGCACCGGGCTGATGATGTCGCTGTCCTTGACGCCGTTGGCCTTGCAGATGATGAAGTCATCCACGCCATAGGCCGGCGCGGCATGCACGATGCCCGTGCCGGTGTCGAGCGTGACGTAGTCGGCCAGGTAGACGGTCGACACGCGCTCGTAGCCCTTGGCCGCCTTGGCCAGCGGATGATGGAAGGTCATGTGGTCCAGCGCGGCGCCCTTGCAGGTCGCGACCACATCGCCTTCGATGTCCCAGGCCTTCAGGCAGGCTTCGACCCGTTCTTCGGCCAGGATCAGCATGGTGCCGTAGGGGCCGGCCAGGCGGGTACGGACCAGCGCGTAGCTGAATTCCGGATGCAGGTTCAGGGCCTGGTTGGACGGCAGGGTCCATGGCGTTGTCGTCCAGATGACGATGGCGCCGTCTTCGATGTCATTGGCGCCGCCCAGGCCAAAGGCCTTGGCCAGCCCCGCCTTGTCGGCGAACGGAAAGGCCACGTCCACGGCCGGGTCGACCTTGTCCGCGTATTCCACTTCGGCTTCGGCCAGGGCCGAACCGCAGTCGAAACACCAGTTCACGGGCTTGAGGCCGCGGAACACGAACCCCTTGTCGAGGATCGTGCCCAGCGCGCGCAGCTCGTCGGCCTCGTTCCGGTGGTTCATGGTCAGATAGGGGTTGTCCCAATCGCCCAGTACGCCCAGGCGCTTGAAATCTTCCTTCTGGCGGGCGATCTGTTCGGTCGCGTAGGCGCGGGCCTTGGCCTGCACCTCGGCCACGGGCAGGCCCTTGCCGAACTGCTTTTCGATCTGGATCTCGATCGGCATGCCGTGGCAGTCCCAGCCGGGCACATAGGGCGCGTCGAAGCCCGCCAACGTGCGGCTCTTGACGATGATGTCTTTCAGGATCTTGTTGACGGCATGTCCGATGTGGATGTCGCCGTTCGCATACGGGGGGCCGTCATGCAGCACGAAACGGGGGCGTCCGGCGCAGGCTGCGCGGATGGCCTGGTACACACGTTTTTCCTCCCAGGCCTTGACCCACTGCGGCTCGCGTTTCGCCAGGTCGCCGCGCATCGGGAAGGGGGTATCGGGAAGGTTGAGGCTTTTCTTGTAGTCCATGGAAACACACAAAATCGCACATCGGCCCCGTACGCGGGGCGGGCACTAACGACTGGGCGGGAAGATGAACGCGGCAGTGTTACGCCGCGCCACCGGTTCGAATTCGATCGGTGGCGGCGTTCGCCGGAGGGATCTGGCCAGGGAAGTCTGCGCCGAAGAACGCACGGGCCAGGCGCGCATCGTTCTCGATCGCTGCCGTCAGCGTCGGCAGATCGATGTACTTCTCTTCATCGCGCAGTTTTTTCAGGAATTCCACCTGGACGAGTTTACCGTAAGCGTTTCCACTGAAATCGAAGACATGGACTTCAAGCAGCACGCGTCCGCTATCATCGACGGTAGGGCGCACGCCCAGGCTGGCGACGGCGGGCAGCGGTGACGGACCCAGTCCGTGCACCTGCACGACGAAGATGCCCGAGAGCGCCGGACAGTTGTGCGAAATGCGCAGGTTCAGCGTGGGAAAGCCAAGCGTGCGGCCCAGCTTCTGGCCGTGGATCACATGGCCGCTGACGCTGTACGGGTGGCCCAGCAGCGTGGTCGCGCGATCCAGATCGCCTACGGCCAGCGCCGTGCGGATGGCCGAGCTCGAGATGCGCTGGCCGGCTTCCAGAACGGACCCGATCGATTCGACGTGAAATCCGTGCCGCGCCGCGTTCTGTTGCAGCAAGGCCAGGTCGCCGCTGCGATGCGCGCCAAAACGGAAGTCGTCTCCGATCAACAGCCATTTCACGTGCAGGCCATCGAGCAGCAGATGGTCGATGAAGGTCTGCGCCGGCATCGACGCCAGATGGGCATTGAACCGCTGCACCACCACGCGTTGCATGCCGGCGCGGCCCAGCGCGCACAGCTGATCGCGCAGCCCCGCGATGCGGGTGGGCGCCAGTTCGGGACGGCGATGGTAGTTGGCGAAGTATTCGCGGGGATGCGGCTCGAACGTCATGACGGTGGGGATCAGCCCCTGCGCGTCGGCCGCGGCCTTGACCCTGGCCAGCATGGCCTGGTGGCCCCGATGGACGCCGTCGAAGTTCCCGATCGTAAGCGCGCACGGCTGCCGCAGCGACGGCGGCGGCAGGCCCCGGAAGATGCGCAGGGTGGGCTGGGTGGCCGCGGGCCCGGCGGTGGACGGGGCGGCGGCGGTCGGGACAGGGTTCAAACCGGATTCACGAATGAGCTGGACAACGAATGGGCTGGGCAAGAACTGGATTCTACGACGGCCAGCGCCGCGACTCCATGCAAACGTGGCGCGGGCGCGTCGATCCAGAGTGGACGAAAACGTCCTAGAACGTTGAATTATAGGAGTTTTTTGCCTGGGAGCCGGGGGCCCGATGCTATAATCCGCCGATGCAAGCACCCTTATTTTCTTCGTCACGGCCGTGCCGGTTCGTGATCCTGATTTCCGGGCGTGGCAGCAATATGCAAGCCATTGCCGACGCCTGCCGCACCCGCGGACTTCACGCCCAGGTGGTTGGCGTGATCGCCAACCGTGCCTCGGCGTCCGGCCTGGAATGGGCCGCCTCCCGGGGGATCCCCACCCGTGTCGTGTCGCACCTGGGTCACACCGACCGTGCCTCGTTCGACGCGGCG
The DNA here is from genome assembly GCF_048632615.1 of Pigmentiphaga litoralis. Classification (GTDB taxonomy): domain Bacteria; phylum Pseudomonadota; class Gammaproteobacteria; order Burkholderiales; family Burkholderiaceae_B; genus Pigmentiphaga; species Pigmentiphaga litoralis_B. The sequence continues at coordinate 916,621 of NZ_CP184479.1, read as the reverse complement.
CTGGCGCAGGAAATCGATGCCCTGTCGCCCGACTACGTGCTGCTGGCGGGTTTCATGCGGATCCTGACCGACGGTTTCGTCAACCATTACGCTGGCCGGTTGATCAACATCCACCCGTCGCTGCTGCCTTTGTTCCCCGGCCTGGCCACGCACCAGCAGGCGCTGGATGCGGGTGTGCAGGTGCATGGCTGCACGGTCCACGTGGTCACGCCGCAGCTCGATCATGGTCCGATCATCGCCCAGGGCGTCGTGCCGGTCGAAGCCGGCGATACCCCGGACAGCCTGTCGGCCCGGGTGTTGCAGGTTGAACATCAGGTCTACCCGGCGGTGGCGCAGTGGCTGGCCGAAGGCCGTGTCCAGATAGTTGGCGATCGCGTCAGCGTGGCAGGCGTGACCCGGCGGCTATGTGAATTCGGTGTGGCGTTGGAAGCAGCAACGCCGGCGGCTGTGGCGGCTACGTCAGCTGCACCCCAGGCATCCGTTGCTGCAGCTCCGGCGTCCGCTGCGACCTTGTCGGCGCCGGCTCGCCCGGCCGCAGCCGCTGCGTCGGCCGTCGCGTCTGGGGCGTTCTCCGCCCAAGTGGCTCCCGGTTCTGCCGACATTCCCCAATTACCGGTTGCCCGTTCGGCAACCTTGCGAGAAACAGTATGAAGCCAGCGCGGCCCTCCGCCCCCCGTCCCCCGTCCAAATCGCGCCCGGCCTCGCCGCTGCGCCGGCCCACAGCCGGCGCGCCGCATGGCCGCGGGGACGCTGACGCTCCGCGTCACGAAGGCGCCGCGCCAGGCGGCCGCGGTATTGATCGGCGTTCCGAGCGGCGCGATACGAACCGGGGCACGCCTTCGGCCGACACACGCGGCCCGCGCCTGGACCGTCCGGGCGCGCCCGGCGCGAATCAAGGTGATCGTGACGCATGGCCGCCCGCGCCGCGCGGCGACGGTGAACGCGGCGACCGTGACCCAAGCCGCGATGGTGGCCGCGCCCCACGCCCGGAAGGCGACCGCGCCCCCCGTGCCGACGGTGCCCGGACGCCGCGCGACCGTGTGGCCGGTGCCGAAGGCACGGCGCGCCCGCGCACGCCGTCGCATCCCATCGCCGTGCGTATCGAGCAGGTCCGGGATGCGCTGGGGGAAATCCTGCAGTGGTCCGGCCCGGCCGACCTGACGCTGTCGCGCTACTTCCGCAACAACCCCAAGCTGGGCATGCGCGACCGTGGCACCGTAGCCGAAGCCATCTACGACGTGCTGCGCCATCTGCGCCGCTATCGCCAGGTGGCCGAAGGGGGCGGGGCGCCGCCACGCGGCGTCTGGCGATCCTGGGCCTGGCGTCGGTGCTCGGTCCGGAACAGGTACGTCCCGTCCTTGGCGAAGAAGAATCCGACTGGCTGGGCCGCGTGCTGCGCATCTCGCCGGCATCCCTGCCGCGTGAAGTGCGCCTGAGCGTGCCTGACTGGCTGTCCGAAGCGCTGGAAATCGAACCTGACAGCGAGCGTTTGCTGATGGCGCTCAACCGCGCGGCGCCGCTCGACATCCGGATCAATCCCATGAAGATCGATCGCGACACCATTCTGGCCGAATTGCGTGCCGGGGTGGAAGATGCCGAGGTCGAGCCAACGCCGTATTCGCCGTTCGGCATCCGGCTGCAGGGCCGCCCGGCGCTCAACCGTTGGTCGCGTTTCGAAGACGGCAGCATCGAAGTGCAGGACGAAGGCAGCCAGTTGCTGGGCTTGCTGGTCGCGCCTCGCCGCGGCGAAATGGTCATCGACTTCTGCGCGGGCGCTGGCGGCAAGACCCTGTTGCTGGGCGCCCTGATGCGCTCGACCGGCCGCCTGTATGCGCTGGACGTGTCGCAGACCCGCCTGACGCGCTTCAAGCCGCGCATGGCCCGCAGTGGTCTGTCGAACGTGGTTCCTATCGTCATCGCCAATGAAAACGACGCCCGCGTCAAGCGCCTGGCTCGCAAGGCGCACCGGGTGCTGGTCGACGCGCCCTGCAGCGGCACCGGCACGCTGCGCCGCAATCCCGACCTCAAGTGGCGTCAGACACCCGAGTCGGTGTCCGAACTGTGCGTCATGCAGCGCAGCATCTTGTCGGCGGCATCGCGTTGCGTTGCACCGGGCGGCCGCCTGGTTTATGCCACTTGCAGCATCCTGCGGGTCGAGAACGAAGACCAGGTCGACGCGTTCCTGGCGGCGCATCCCGACTTTGAAGTGCTGGCGGCGTCCGAGGTCCTGGGCGACCGGGTCACGGGCCTGGATCTGACCGGTCCCTACCTGAAGCTGCGCACCGATATCCATGGCACCGACGGCTTCTTTGCCGCCGTGTTCCAGCGCAAGGCGGCGGCGACGCCCCCAAGGCCGATGCCGAAGCGGCGGCCTTGCCTGAAACGACGGAAGAACTGGCGGTCGATCCAGCCGATGATGCATTGCCGCCACAGGTAGCGCTCGATGGTACGGAAGAGCAGCCTGCCTAGGACGCTGGCAGGCCGTCCGGGCGTCAGCAAGGTCGCATTGGCCTCGATGCCATGACCGCTGCGCTTGGACCCTGAAAAAGGGCGTGTGGCAGTGGCGAAGTCACGGTATCTTTGACGCCGCGGCCTGCCGGTGTATTTCAGGGCTGTGTCAGAAATGGGCGCCTCCAGGGGAACCCTTTAAGGGAAAATCCCGTCCAATCGGATGGCTTTTCCCCTGACTGATCCACGTTGGGGTCAGCTACATTGATTGAGCGTTCCGCTACGAGCCCGGAGCGTTGGAAGTGCGAGTGAGGCTTGTTGTTCAGCGAAGGCGTCTATCCGATGCCCGGCTGGCGGGGCATACCTTGCCCCTTGTGCCGACGGTGATGCTTTCCGCCTGGCCTGTGAGGTTTTATGGATTGGTTGCTTTCGTTTCTGTCCAACGGCTTGCTTGACGCCGCGTGGTGGCAGATTCTGTTGTTTGCGCTTGCCGTCACCCATGTGACGATCCTGAGCGTGACGATTTACCTGCATCGTTGCCAGGCTCACCGGGGGCTCGACCTGCATCCCGCGATTGCTCACTTCTTCCGCTTCTGGCTCTGGCTGACCACGGGCATGGTCACCAAGGAATGGGTTGCCATCCACCGCAAGCACCATGCGCGCTGCGAGCGCGACGGCGATCCCCATTCGCCCATGGTGTTCGGCATCGGCAAGGTGTTTTTCGAAGGCGCCGAACTGTATCGCGCCGAGTCCAAGATCGACGAAACGATGGCCAAGTTTGGCCATGGCACGCCCAATGACTGGGTCGAGCGCAATCTGTACTCGCGTTTTCAGTGGCAAGGCGCCGGTCTGATGATGATCATCGATGTCCTGCTGTTTGGCGCGATCGGCCTGACGGTCTGGGCGGTCCAAATGATCTGGATTCCTTTCTGGGCAGCGGGCGTCGTGAACGGTATCGGCCATTTCTGGGGGTATCGCAACTACGCCAGCCCGGATGCCAGCCGCAACGTGTTCCCGTGGGGTTTCATCATTGGTGGTGAAGAGCTGCATAACAACCATCACGCGTATGCGTCGTCGGCAAAATTTTCCAGCAAGTGGTACGAAATCGACGTGGGCTGGGGCTGGATCCGCGCGTTCGAGGTCCTGGGTCTTGCCAAGGTCAAAAAGGTGGCTCCCAAGCTGCGCCTGAACGAGGCCAAGCCGGCCATCGACCAGGAAACGCTGCAGGCTGTCATCACGCACCGCTATGAAATCATGGCCCGCTATGCCGAATTGCTCAAGCATGCCGCGCATGACGAAATCCAGCGCCTGAAGTCGTCCAAGGCGGCAACGGCGGCATGGCATCCTCTCAAACGGACGCGCAGCTTCCTCCATCTGGCTGATGACGAATCGCTGCCGCCGGCGCATCGTACGGAAGTGGCCTCGGTGCTGGCGGATCATCATTCGCTAGCCACACTGGTCCAGATGCGTCGCGAGCTGTCGTCGATCTGGGAGCGCTCGACGGCATCCAGCGAGCAATTGTTGAAAGACCTGCAGGATTGGTGCAATCGCGCGCAGCAAAGTGGTATCGCGCGGCTTGAAGAGTTCTCGGCCCGGCTTCGGAGTTACGCAGCCTGACCAGGACGGTTTTTCATAAGTAGTCTTAGCGCATTAAGGGGAGCCGTCAGGCTCCCTTTTTGCGCCTGACGCTAGGCATATCACCCTGCGTACGGGCTTATGCCTTCCAGCTGTGTCGTCCACGCAGGTCAGCTTGAGACCGCAGGTTGGACGCCCGCCGTAACGCGCGAATAGGGCGCTGCATCAACCCGCCAGGGCCTTTTGGCCAGGTCGGGTACGCCCCTTGCTAGTTGTTCACCAATAGCGGTAATCGCATTCATCCCAATGCCGTTAAACATGCAAGAGGTTGACCATGAGATCCAATGTCGTGCCGATTCCCGTCAAGGACTTCAGCGAGCAATTTGTCGCAACGCGGCAGATGGCTATCGATGCGTATGTGCACTGGCGCAGCCAGGGTCCAGAAAAACATGACATGACCGCCCACACGTTGGCGGCCGGATTGCTGGAGTCCATGAAGGGCGCTCCGGAATCTGAAAAGGAGGAACTGCTGGCCTTCGTGCTGAGCGAGCTCTTCGAAACGATCGAGTAAGGGCAAGACGGCGATCCATGCGAAAGGGGCCGATGGTCCCGGCGTGGTATCGCACACTAGGCGGCCATGACGCAAGAGCGCGGCAACGTGCAGGCGCAGCCGTATTCGGGCGCTGCTCTACAGCGATATGGATGCGCTGTACGGTAGGCGCCGCATCACCAGGAGAATAACGATGACCAAGACACTCAAACTGATTTGCGTAACAACGGCCATGGCAGCCAGCCTGACGGCAGGCGGCGCGTTCGCGCAGAGCAATCCGCCGGCTGGCGCGGACGCCAAGGGCCGCACGCCACCTGTCGTGTCGCCTCAGCAGGCAGAGACGGGCGGCACGCGTGACCCGGCGGCAGCCAATACCAACCGCAGTACAGCTACCCCCAGCGGTAACGTTGCGGGCGTGGGCCAGGGCGCGACTGGTCAGCGCGGCACCACGCAGCTGGATACCCGCAAAGGTCAGGAAAAAGTGACCCGCGACGCCAAGTAATTGCGTAGTGGGTCCGCTTGGGTGGTGAAGATCGCCCAGGTGACTGCCGCTGGTAGGTGTCGATGGCGCTGATCGCCCGCGTAGCCCCTGCTGTCTGGGATAGATAGCGCGCATTATTCGGGCAGCCGCTCTATTCGGCGTCAAGACGAAAAAAATGCCCCGAGGGGCATTTTTTTGGCTGCGGCATTGCTGCCTTGACCGGAAACCGCAAAGTAGAAGCGCTGACAGCCTGCGCGTACTGCAAAGGTCGCGAGGTCAGGTCGCCTTGCTTACTTCAGCTTGGTTTCTTTGTAGTCCACGTGCTTACGAGCGACCGGATCAAACTTCTTGATCAGCATCTTTTCGGGCGTCGTGCGCTTGTTCTTGGTCGTGGTGTAGAAATGCCCGGTTCCAGCGGTGGATTCGAGCTTGATCTTTTCGCGTGCGCCTTTGGCCATGATCTCTTCCTATGGGCGTGAAATGTATTGGCGGGATTAAGCGGCTTCGCCGCAAGCGCGCAGTTCAACCAGAACGGATTCGATGCCGTTCTTGTCGATCGTGCGCAGTGCGCTGGTGCTCACGCGCAGGCGGACAAAGCGGTTTTCGCTTTCGACCCAGAAACGACGCGATTGCAGGTTAGGCAAAAAGCGACGCTTGGTCTTGTTGTTCGCGTGCGAAACGTTATTGCCCGACATCGGACGCTTACCGGTAACTTGACATACTCGTGCCATGGCGACACCTCTTCTATTTCGTGGAATTCGTGATACGGACAGGGTTGCGCCTAACGGGGCATCCGGGATGCCCGGCGGGTAAGCACCCGCTCGCGTACTAACTGCACCGAGCGGATTAGCATGCCGGGCTTACACGGCTGACTTGCCGTTGGCTGCACTCAACACGCCGTAAAGCTCACGAGCATAGCATGGAAAAATCAATGCAATCAAGCGCTTGTGCCGATGCATCAAGGAGAACGCCACGGTTTACATGGCGCCACGTTCCGCCAGCGAGGTGGTAACCGTTCCGGCAACGATGATGTGATCGAGCAACCGGATATCCACCAGCGCGAGTGCATTCTTGACGTGCTGGGTCAGACGTTCGTCCGCCGGACTCGGTTCCGGATTGCCCGACGGATGGTTGTGCGTCAGGATGACCGATGCGGCGTGGACGCGCAATGCCTCGCGGACAATCTCACGCGGATAGACCGTGGTCTGCCCCAGCGTTCCTTCTGACAAGGTCGTGACCTGGATCAGGCGGTTGCGCATATCCAGATAGAGCGCCAGGCAGCATTCGATCTGCCGGTGCGCGAGCGCCATCGAACAATATTGCTTGACGGCCGACGGATGGGTCAGCACGTCTTCGCGGTGCAGCGTTTCGGCCACTTCACGTCGCGCCAGTTCCAGGATGGCCTGCAACTGGCCCACCTTGACTTCGCCCAGCCCGTCGATCAGGCGAAGATCGTCGCGCGAGGCGGCAAACAGTCCGCGCAGGCCGTTGAAGCGGGTGAGCAGCAGACGCCCCAGTTCAATGGCGTTGCATCCGGCCGTGCCGGTGCGCAGCAGCACGGCCAGCAGTTCGGCATCGGTCAGGACCGAGGGGCCGTGGCGCTGCAGACGTTCGCGCGGACGTTCATCGAGAGGGACGCTGTGTTGCAGCGAGGTGGTCGAAGCCATGAGGGTCCTGCCGGTAGCGATAGGGAGGGAAGACGGAAAAAGGAACACGAAAGTCGAGGCGCCCACACGACGCCGGTACCCGCGCAAACCAAGGTAAAATCGGCGTTTTGCCGCGGTGTTCCTGCGCGGCGCACTCGTATCGATACGGTGACATACCTTGAGTTCTGCCTCTGCCGATTCGTCCTTGCTTATCCGTGAGGACTCCTACGTAACCCTGCACTACCGCATTTCGCTGGCGTCCGGCGCGGGCGAAGGGGAAGTGTTTGCCGACACGTTCACGGGCCGCCCGGCCACGCTGCAATTGGGTGCCGGCCAGTGGGCGCCAGGCATGGAAGGGCCGCTGGTCGGCCACGCCGAAGGCGAGCGCTTCAGCTACACCCTGGCGCCGGTGCACGCCTATGGCGACCGCAATCCTGAACTGATCCAGCGCGTGACGCTCGCCATGCTGCGCGAACACGCCGGGGACGAGAACTTCGACCCGGGCGACCTGGTCGAATTCCAGGCCCCGAACGGCGCGAAATACTCCGGCATTTTCAAGGAGAAGGACGCGACGACGGCGGTATTCGATTTCAACCACCCGCTTGCCGGCCATGCCCTGCAGATCGACGTGGCCATCCTGGGAGTGATGTAGATGACTGTTGCCGAGACGACCGCGGCCGACGCCCCGGCCAGCGCCGACGGCCTGGTGGCGCGCGAAACCCGTCGCGCCGTGCCGGTCGACGTAGTCCTTGCCCAGCCTCGCGGGTTCTGCGCGGGCGTGGACCGGGCCATCGATATCGTCGAGCGCGCGCTGGAGCTGTTCGGGGCCCCGATCTATGTTCGCCACGAAATCGTCCACAACCGTTACGTCGTGGAAGACCTGCGCACCAAGGGCGCGGTGTTCATCGACGACCTTGAAGATGCGCCGCCGGGTTCGACCGTGGTGTTTTCGGCGCACGGCGTACCCAAGGCAGTGCGCCGCGAAGCCGACGGCCGTGAACTGAAAGTGTTCGACGCCACTTGCCCCCTGGTGACCAAGGTGCATGTCGAAGTCGCCAAGATGCGCGCCGCCGGCAACGAGATCGTCATGATCGGGCACAAGGGCCACCCGGAAGTGGAAGGCACGCTGGGCCAGTCGGAAGGCGGCATGTACCTGGTCGAAACGGTGGACGACGTGCTTGCGCTGCAGGTGACGGATCCCGCACGCCTGGCCTATGTCACGCAGACCACGCTGTCGGTGGACGATGCCGCCGAAGTCGCCAACGCCTTGAAGGCGCGCTTTCCGGGCATCGTCGAACCCAAGCGTAGCGACATCTGTTATGCCACCCAGAACCGCCAGGACGCCGTCAAGATCATGGCGCCCGAATGCGATCTGGTACTGGTTGTCGGCAGTGTCAACAGCTCCAATTCGAACCGCCTGCGGGAAGTGGCAGAGCGCAAGGGCGCCATGTCTTTCCTGATCGACGGTCCGCAAGACATCGATCCTTCCTGGCTGACCAACCGCAGCCGCGTCGGCGTTACGGCGGGTGCCTCGGCACCTGAACTGCTGGTGCAGCAAGTGATCGCTCGCCTAAAGGAATTGGGCGCCGTCTCGGTCCGCACCATGGACGGCGCGGAAGAGGGCGTGTCCTTTCCGTTGCCCAAGGGATTGTCGCGCAAGGTGGACGCGGCGTAGGCGGCGCGGGTTGGCCCATTCTGTTGGCGTCTGATAAAGAAAATGCCCGCCCCTTGAATTTCTGCCAAATTCTTTGCTAGAATTGCGGGCTACGCTACAGAGCAGCAAAGCTGGATCGGCAAAACCGATGCATGCAATGCCATGCCTCTGCCAGCGGGTGGTACAAGCCGATGTAGCTCAGTTGGTAGAGCAGCGCATTCGTAATGCGAAGGTCGTCAGTTCGATTCCGATCATCGGCACCAATTTGAAAGACGAAGGTTGGGCGGGTCCCATGGGGTGAACTCCATGCAGCAAGCCCGATCTGCGGATTTCTTGAAGCCCCGCAGTCAGATCCTGGTCATGAACCAGGTCATGACCGCGGGGCTTTTTCTTGCCCCGCACTCACTGCAGCAGGTTGTACACGATCCGCACGGTGGCCAGCACCAGGCCATCGTGGATCATCCACGACACCAGCACCTCCAGCGCGACCGCCAGCAGGATCGACGCCGCCAACGGCAGCAGGCGCGCCGCCCAGAAGCCGAGCATGACGAAGCCGGTGTCGGCCAGGGAATTCAGAATGCTGTCGCCGTCATAATCGGGCGCTGCATTGGCGGCGTTGTCCATCAACTGGATCACCCAGGGTGTGTTTTCCACCACTTCCCATACCGTGCTGCTGAAGACGGCCAGCAAAGCCAGGTCGGCCACGCGCCAGGTCGGGCGCAGGCGCCGGAAGCCGCGCGACAGGGCCATCCCGAAAATCATGTGCAAAAACGAGTACGGATCGGCAACCTGCTGGGAGTTCTGGGCGGCGTCGGAACCCGTTTGCCAGAGCGACACGACGCCACAGGGGCAGATTGCGCTGCGGCCCATCAGCACCAGCCAAAAAACGTGGATCGCCAGCAGTAGCGGGATCAGGAACTTGCCGAACGGTCTGTCGGGGGTTAGGGCTTGGTCTGAAGGATAGGCCACGCATCGGCTCTTGGACGGCTTCGATGGCTGAGCCTGCGCAAGCAGGGTGCCCAGCCGCCCAATGGCTAGTTCTGCTCTGGCTGGTAGTCCTGTTCGATCGCGGCCGGGCGTCCGTGCCGAAACCACCACGCAGCCGTGGCCACGCCCGCAAGGTAGGCAAGGATGGCGAATCCCATCAGCATCAGGGGATTCAGGATAGAAGGGTGGAAAATCATCGGATCCAGGGCCGACATGGCAACTCCTCCAAGGCAGTTGACATAGTGTCGCCAAATGTTGCTGCACCGCCCATCGGCGAAAGGGTCCAAAGGAGTAGCACAAGGCGCCCTAGTCCAGTTGCAGTACGTGTTCCAGGCTGGTGTCGGTCACCGCATGATGGAGTTTAGTCCGGGTTAACCCGGATGCGCGACAGGAAGCCGACGGAGCGTCCCATCTAAGGGTCCATCAAACGAATGCCATCAGTTGCCGCTTTTCACCGACAGCACATCCAGAACAGAGGTGTGCTGCTTGATGGATCCGAGCACGATGTTCGACTGGATGTCCCGTACACCAGGCGCGCGGTACAGCCGGTTCACGATGAAATCGGAGTAATGGCTTACGTCGCGCGTGCGTACCACCAGCATGTAATTGGCGCCGCCTGTCACGATGCGGGCGGACACGACTTCAGGCCAGTCCTGCAGTGCCGTCACGAAGGTTTCATGCCAGTTCGGGACTTCATGGCGCATGGAGACGTGCACGACGGCTTCGACTTCCAGCCCAAGCCTGACCGGATCCAGCATGCATTTGTACCCGCTGATGACACCGGCATCTTCCAGCAGCTTGACGCGCCGAAGGCAGGCGGAGGGCGACAGGGCGATGCGCGCCGCGAGGTCCTGGTTGCTGATGCGGCCTTCCGCCTGCAGGCACTCAAGTATGCGCAGATCGATCTTGTCCAGATTTAGTCGCATGAATTGCTCCTTCGGATGCGCCATACGAAATATCCTGCGGTTATTGGACGATAAACGGTGCATCAACGCCAGCACATTCGAGGCGCCCTTCTATAAGATGGACGCATGTTGCTGCATTGCAGTGGCCCCCGTCACCTCTGACACCGAGACCGCCATGTCCTGTCCCTACCAAGCGCCGGCCGCCAATCCGCCTGCCTGGCACGATGCCCAGATGAAGTTCGACAAATCGATGAGCTACGGCGACTACCTGTCGCTGGACGCGCTGCTCAGCGCGCAGCATCCGATTTCGACCCACCATGACGAAATGCTGTTTATCGTGCAGCACCAGACCAGTGAACTTTGGATGAAGCTGGCCCTGCATGAATTGATGGCGGCCCGGGACTACATCCGGACCGACCGGGTCGAGCCGGCGCTCAAGGTGCTGGCGCGGGTGTCGCGGATCATGGAACAACTGGTGCAGGCCTGGACGGTCCTGTCCACCCTCACACCTTCGGAATACTCCGAATTCCGCGACGTGCTGGGCGCATCGTCGGGGTTTCAGTCCTACCAGTACCGTCAGATCGAATTCATTCTGGGCAACAAGAACCCGGCCATGACGCAGCCTCATGAACACCATGCCGAGCGCAATGCGCTGGTGGTGGCGGCGCTGCATGCGCCGTCGATCTACGACGAGATCATCGCGCTGATGGCGCGCCGGGGTCTGGCCATCGACGCTGGCCGGCTGGAACGCGACTGGACGCAGCCGACCACGTCCGATGTGTCGGTGGAATTGGCCTGGTTGACGGTGTACCGCGACACGCATGGCTGGTGGGACGTGTACGCATTGGGCGAAAAGCTGATCGACCTGGAAGATGCGTTCCGCCAGTGGCGATTCCGCCACGTCACCACCGTGGAACGGGTGATCGGTTTCAAGCGCGGCACGGGTGGCACCGCCGGCGTAAGCTACCTGCGCAAGATGCTGGACGTCGTGCTGTTTCCCGAGCTGTGGCACGTACGGACCGCGCTGTAGTTCCATACTGACAAGACCGTGTTCCGACTCGGCCATATTGACTTAGACTACCCGGCAAACCGCCAAGGAAATTACCGTGTTCAAGCATATCCCCTCCTACCCGGGAGACCCCATCCTGTCCTTGATGCACACGTTCATGAAGGACGATCGCCCGCACAAGGCCAACCTCAGCATCGGGCTGTACTACGACGAAGCAGGCAAGATTCCCGTGTTGAAGAGCGTCGAGCTGGCGCAGCAGCGCATCGATGAATCGGTGCCGCACGTGTATCTGCCCATGGAAGGGGACCACGCGTATCGCCGCCTGATCGCTGAAACGGTGTTTGGCGCCGACCACGCGGTCGTCAAGGAACAGCGCGTCGCCACGATTCATACGCTGGGTGGATCGGGTGCGTTGAAGGTGGGCGCGGATTTCCTGAAGACCTACTTTCCGGATAGCGAGCTGTGGATCAGCGATCCGACCTGGGAAAATCATTACAACATCCTGGGTGGCGCGGGTCTGGTCATGCATACCTTCCCGTACTACGACCCGGCCACCAATGGCATCCGTTTCGACGAGATGATGGCGACGCTGGAAACACTGCCGGCTCGCGCCATCGTGTTGCTGCAGCCGTGCTGCCACAACCCGACCGGCATCGATCCCACACGCGAACAGTGGACGGCCATTGCCGACGTGCTGCTTCGCCGCAACGTGATCCCGTTCTTCGACATGGCCTATCAGGGCTTTGGCGACGGCCTGGACGAAGACGCCTGGGTCGTGCGGCACATGGCGGCGCAAGGCGCGGCCATGCTGGTGGGCAATTCGTTCTCCAAGAACATGTCGCTGTACGGCGAGCGCGTCGGCGGCCTGTCGGTGGTGTGCGGTACGTCGGCCGAAGCCGGCCAGGTGCTCGGTCAGCTGCAAGCCACGGTCCGGAAGAACTATTCAAGCCCGCCGCTGTTCGGCAGCCGAGTGGTCAGCGGCGTGTTGGGCGATCCCGAACTGCGCGCCATGTGGGCCGCCGAAGTCACGCAGATGCGCAAGCGCATTCACGAGATGCGTGCGGCGCTGCGCAGCGGCCTGAAAGCCCGGCTGCCCGGCCTGGACGTCGATTACTTCGTGACCCAGCGCGGCATGTTCAGCTACACGGGCCTGGGCCAGTCGCAGGTGGACACCCTGCGCGATGAATATGGTGTGTACCTGATCAAGTCGGGCCGCATGTGCGTGGCGGGGCTGAGCCACGGCAACCTCGAACTGGTGGCCGACTCCATGGCCAAGGTGATGCAGCCTGCGGCGTCGCGCTGATGGTGGGGCGATTCCCCTGGTGACTCCACCCCCTCGTTCCCCCGCGGCCGAACTGACGCCGCTCGTCCTCATCGTCCTGGCTGGCTTCCTGTCGATCGGCATTCCCCTTCCGGCCCTGGCGCTCTACGTGAACGGCACGCTGGGCTTCAACGCCGTTACGGTGGGCTGGGTGGTCGGCATCCAGGCCTTTGCCACCATCCTGACCCGCCAGGTTGCCGGGGCATATTGCGACCGTCACGGGCCGCGCAAGTCGGTGCGGCTGGGGCTGCCGCTGGCGTCGCTGGCGGCGCTGTTCTATCTGGCGTCCCCGTTCATGCCGACGCCGCTGGCCAGCCTGGTGGTGCTGATCGTGGGCCGCCTCATCATGGGCCCCGCCGAAAGTCTGTATCTGACCGGCACCATGACGTGGGGCATTGGCCGGGTCGGCCCGCAGCGCACGGGCATGGTCATGGCGTGGCAGGGCATTGCCATGTTCGCCGCCCTGGGGGTGGGCGCGCCCATCGGTGTGGCGGTCCAGCAGCACTGGGGCTTTGCCGGCATCGCGGCGATGACGTTCGTGTTGCCGCTGGTGGGATGGGTGATTGCCACGCGCATGGTGCCGCTGGCCGCGCGCGCGGCCAGCGCAGTCCGTCTGTCGTTCTTCAGCGTGATCGGGCTGATCTGGCGGTATGGGCTGGCGCTGGCCTTTGCCGCGATGCCCTTTGCCATCATCACCAGCTTTCTGGTGCTGATGTACAGCACACGCAACTGGGCGGGCGCGGGTTTTGCCATTGCCGGCTTTGCGGCGGGGTATGTGGCCGTGCGCCTGTTCCTTGCGCACCTGCCCGACAAGATGGGCGGGATGACCGTGGGCGCGGTGTCGGTGGTGATCGAGATGGCCGGCCAGCTGCTGCTGTGGCAGGCTGACAGCGCCACCCTGGCATTCCTGGGCACGGTCCTGACCGGCATCGGGTTTTCACTGGTCTTTCCGTCGATGGGGGTCGAAGCCATGGCCCGGGTGCCCGCGCACGCGCGAGGCGTGGCGGTCGGCAGCTTTCTGGCGTTTGTCGACGTGTCCGCCGGCTTGACCGGGCCGGTGGTCGGGCTGGTGATTGGCCTGTATGGCTATCAGTCCAGCTTCCTTGTGGGCGCGGCGGCATGCGCCGCCGCCGTCGCACTGATGGTGTCCGGCCGCCGGCGGGTGCCCGTTTCTTGATCAACGCCCCGAAACCCTAGCACTGACGCGGGTTTCGGGAGGTTGTCCTGCCACTTTCCCCACGCTTGTCCACATTGGCACTGGATAACTTGGGCCGCGACCGGCGGAACGCTCAAGTTCCGGCCGGTTTGGGCCGTTATCCTTCGTGCAACGTTGACAATAGGGCGGGCGGGGCAAGGTGCCCGAAACCTGGGCAACCTGTCCTACCCAAGCAACCATGCGGGTCGGGATGACTTGCTCGACCGCTGTCCCCAAGCTTGTCCACATGATTCGGGGATAACCCGGGTTCTCGGTCTGGAAAGTACCGGCAGGTGGTCGGATCAACGTCAACGATGTGGAAAAGCCGGCGTTTCCGCCCTGTCAGCCTGCTTTGCCCGATTTGAAGCAGCAGCCCGGAACCCCAGTCGCCATGCGGGTCTGGAAGGCTTATCCGTCGCCTATCCCATGGCTTGTCCACATTCCTTGGGGATAAGTCGCGGGTAGGGCAGGGTGCCGTCGCACGGCGCGATGTCGCGGGTACCAGCACCCGTTGTCTTACAGGAATTCTGGATGGTGCATGCGGTAGAAGGGCGGGACAATCAGGAACGATGGCGGGTTCGTGGAGAAGTGCGAACGCTGCGCCAGGTGCGGCTGCGCACGCTGGTGGGCACCCTGGGCGTGGTCGCGATTGCCGATCTGGTCGACCTGATCGCCAATCTGATCTTTGCGCCCTGGCAGATCGTCCGGTCGGCCATTCAGACCACACTGATTGCGGGAACGTTGGGGGGCTATGTCATCTATACCCATGCCCGAGCCAACTTGCGCCTGTACGAAATGAAAACCTATCTGGCGCTGCTGAGCACGACGGATCCGCTGACCGGCCTGCTCAACCGTCGCGCGTTTTTCGATCGCGCCCGCGCCGTGGCCGAGAGTCGGCAGCCGCATATGCTGGTGCTGGTGGACATCGACCGATTCAAGACGGTCAATGACCGTTTCGGCCATCCCGCGGGCGACGCGGTGATCCAGGGCGTCAGCCGCCTGATGAAGGCGCACTTCCACGCCGATGCGCCGCTGGCGCGAATTGGCGGCGAGGAATTTTCGGCCATGTTGCTGACCGGCACGCTGGACGAAGTCCGCGCCAGTGCCGATGCCTTCTGCGCTGCCGTCGCCAACGAGCCGTTCCAGGAGGGCGGCATGAACTTCCAGGTGACCGTGAGCGTGGGCCTGGCGCCGTTCGCGCCCGACCGGACGGCCGACGAGGTATATGCCTTGGCCGACGTCCAGCTGTACCGGGCCAAGCAGGAAGGCGGAAACCGGGTGGCGTGGGAAGGGCGCGGTGGCAAGGCCGCTAGGGATCATAACGATTGAGGCGGGCGGATCAACGCGCCTACGATACCGGTCACGCCGTTACAGGCGCCTTCCAACGGAGACCGCTACATGATCATCAGGAATGAGCAGGACATCACGCAGGCCGTGCTGGCCGAACTCGATCGCGCCACCGACCCCCGCTTCAAAGAGATCATGCAGAGCGCGGTCCGGCATTTGCATGCGTTTGTCCGCGAGGCCCGATTGACCGAAGCCGAGTTCCAGCAGGCCTGCGCGGTGATCGCACGGGTGGGGCAGGCGACCACGGCGTCACACAACGAAGTGGTGCTGGCGGCGGGATCGCTGGGTGTGTCGTCGCTGATATGCCTGCTCAACAATGGCGGGCAGGCGGTGACGGAAATGCCGGAACAGGACATGCCGGGACATGGGGCGCCGGAAGATGGGGTACATGCCCACGGCCAGGCGCATCCAGTTGCGCGCGGCACCACCGCCAACCTGCTTGGCCCCTTCTGGCGCATGGGGTCGCCCGCGACCGAACCGGGTGCATCCATCGTGCGGTCCCCCACACCGGGGGACCCGATCTTTGTCGAGGCCTGGGTCAAGGATCCGGCGGGCCAGCCGGTAGCCGGGGCCGAAGTGGACGTCTGGCACAGCTCGAACGAAGGCTTCTATGAAAATCAGGATCCGGCGCAGGCCGATATGAACCTGCGCGGCAAGTTCGTGACCGACGCCGACGGCCGCATCGCCTTTCGCAGCGTCAAGCCGGCGGGATATCCGATCCCGGTCACCGGGCCGGTAGGAGACCTGCTGCGCGCGCAAGGCCGCCACAACATGCGGCCGGCCCACATTCATTTCCTGATTTTCAAGGAAGGGTACAAGACGCAGTTCTCGCAGGTCTATTCCAGCGACGATCCCCATCTGGACACCGATGTGCAATTCGGGGTGACGGAAGCCCTGGTCGGACACTACGAAAGGCATGGTGCCGGGAGCGCGCCGGCACCGGATGTGACCGGACCCTGGTATTCGCTCAAGCAGACCTTCGTGGTCGAACCCGGGGTGGCGAAGTTGCCCCGCCCGCCGATCAGCGGCAAGGCGGATGGCCCACGGCCGACGTTCACGGTTCTGCAACGGACGTAAAGCAGGCAGCGGGTTGGCCGTCGGGGGCGTCGCCACGCATCGATGACCCGTATACGTGCGCCCGGGAACAGTCTTTGCAACGTGCTCTTCCATCCCGTCCCGGAGCATGTCCATGTCCCCTGCAGCAACCGCCCAACCCGGCAATGACGACGACGGCGTGCGCGACGTCGTGACGCAAGGTGACGAATACCTGCGTCCGCGTCAGGAACAGGCCAAGGATCGCGCGCTGGATCCTTCCGAGACCACAGGCGCCGCCACCGCGCCAGACGAAGCGCAGCTGCCCGGGCTGACACCCACATCCGGCACGGTCAGCCCGCCCTCCGCAACCAAACCAAGCTGATTCCCTGCGCCGACTCCGTCGGCATCGAACCCGTCCAAGGAGACACCATGACCGATCATGCATCGCAAGGCACACGCCCTCAAAACGACGTCAAGGACACCGCTGACGACACGCTGGCCCGCTCGGGCTCGCAAGGCCAGGGCGTGCACGCACCCAAAGAGGGTGAACAGATCGTGAGCCGCAGCGCCGACCCTGGGCAAAGCAGCTATGGCGGCTTTTCCGGCGAAGACACGACCAAACAAACGCAGGAAGTCGAATCCGACGCGCAAGGTTCAACGCCGGCGGAGGGCGATACAGCGCGCTCGGCGGCTGGCAAGTCGCAAGGATGACTCCCTGGGTGGGCACCCGCGGCACGCTACTTGCTGAGGTGTGATGGCGAGGGTCCACCCATGAGCCACCCTCTGGAGAGAACTGCCATGCAAGACACCATCGAAACCTCCGTCCAGAAGATCGAGCAGTACTACCTGAAAGCCCGTGTCCATGAGCTGCCCGAGGCACGCTATCGTGGCATGGTCGATGTCGGCGCCCGCTCGGCACGCGGCATCGACAGCCGTCTGCGCTACTGCTCGCTGGTACGGGCGACCTGGTCCGACGCCATCCGCGATGCCGAAGAGCTGGCGGCCAAGCTGAAGGCAACCGAATGCACCGACGCCGAGTGCAATATTTTCTCGGCGCGTGGCACGACGGCGTTCGACACATTCATGAACGTGCTGGCCGCGTCCAAGCCCGTCGAGGTGCCCAAGCTCGTCAGCAGCAGCACCACGAAACGTACCCCCAAGCGTCAGACCGCGCCCAAGCTGGCACCCGTGCCGACACGCCCGGTGGAAGAAAAGGCCGCCGTGGTGCATCTGCGCCGTCACGCCTGATGGCGGGATCGGGAACGTCGCATCGCCGGTAGGCATTCGATCCGGCGATGGCGACGAGCCCTCGATGTCTAGAAGATGGACAGGCGGGTACGCGCCACGAACATTTCCAGCGCCTTGCGCCCAAGATGCGAATTGCCGCTTTCGTCGATGGCCGGCGACCACACGCACAGGCTGAGCGTTTCGGGTACCACGGCCACGATGCCGCCGCCCACGCCGCTCTTGCACGGCAGGCCCACCAGAAACGCAAATTCGCCCGCCGAGTCGTAGGTGCCGCAGGTCAGCATCAAGGCATTCAGACGCCTTGCCTGCCGCTCGCTGACCACCGACTTGCCCCGATAGGGATGGCCGCCATCGCGGCACAGGAAGCCGGCTGCCCGCGCCAGCTGCACGCAGGACATCTGGATGGCGCATTGGTTGAAATACACGTCCAGGACCTGCGCCACATTGTTGTCGAACTTGTCGAAGCTTTTCATGAAATTGGCGACCGCCACGTTGCGATAACCGTTGGCGGCTTCGGACTGCGCCACTTCCTGGTCGATCACCACCTTGTCGCCGCACAGGCTGGAAATCAGTTCGACGATGTCGGTCTTTGCGTGCGACTTGGTGGCCGACACCAGACGGTCTGCCACCGCGATGGCCCCCGCGTTGATGAACGGATTGCGGGGCACGCCTTCTTCGCGTTCCAGCTGTACCAGAGAATTGAAAGGGTTGCCTGAAGGTTCCCGTCCGATGCGGTCCCAGACCTGGTCGCCGACCCGTTGCAGCGCCAGCGTCAACGAAAACAGCTTGGAAATACTCTGGATGGAGAAGGCCTCGCCGCTGTCGCCGCTGGCGGCTTCGAATCCATCGCAGGTGCGCAGCGCAATCCCGAAACGCTCCGCCGGCACCCGGGCGAGGGCGGGAATGTAGTCCGCCACCTTGCCTTCCTTTCCAAGTTCGGGGCGCAGGGCGTCGTTGATTTCGTCAAGGATCGCTTGGTAGTCCAGGGGCATGGTTTGCTCTTGCAGGTAAGGTGAGGCTTCAGTCGCGTGCTAGATTGCCGGATCGATTGTAGGGGGTGCGGGATGAGGGAATGGTTGACCAGAGCAACTATCGGCCTGGGTGTCATGCTGGGTAGCGTGGCTGGGATCGGAGGGTGTGTCGCGATCGACGACCGCGTATCGGTTACGCCCGCGCCGCGATGCCCCATGGGCCATCAGGACAAGCGCGACTGCATGCCGGACAGCGGGCGGGGGCTCTGCACCAAGGCCAAACGCAGCGACTGCTGAGGCAGGGCCGCCCGGGGGCACACCCCGGCAGCGACCCGGCACTGCCCGATCCAGCGACCCCGCTCCACATCAGGTCGTGATCGTCGACGCCAGCAGGTCTTCGATCTTGACTGGCAGATCGCGCACCCGCACCCCGGTCGCGTGGTACACCGCCGCGGTGACCGCCGCCGCAAAGCCCGCCAGGCCGATTTCGCCTATGCCTCGCGCGCCGATCTCGTTCAAGGCCAGGTCCGGGAAGTCCAGGAATTCCACGTCGACCGTTGGCGCATCGGCGTGCGTCGTCATCACGTAATCGGCCAGGTTGCTGTTGATGGGGGCGCCATTGCGGCGGTCGTAATGGGTCTGTTCGAACAGCGCCATCCCCACGCCCATGATCACCGCGCCTTCGATCTGGTTGCGGCCCGTGCGCGGATTGATGATCTTGCCGGCGTCGATCACGGTCAGCACGCGGTTCACCCGCAAACGCGCGATCTCGGGCTGCCAGGTCACCTCGACAAAATGCGCGCCATACGAATGCATGGACCGCTTGTCATCGTCCTCGTCCTTGCTGCTGGGTTCCGAGCTGCCGTCCCCCGACACGAAGGCCACGTTTTCCTTGGCCAGCAGGTCTTTGAAGCGCAGGCCCTGGTCCGCTGCCTGGTCCTTGCGGTGCACCCATCCGCCGGTAAATGCGAGGTCGTCTTTGTCGACGCCGGACAGGGGCGAATGTTCGCCCTGGCTGGCCAGGCCCAGAAGGTTGTCGATGGCGGCCTTGGCGCTTTTCGACACCGACGGCACGAGCGAACCCGTGGCCATGGATCCGCCCGACATCGGTCCGGCAGGCAGGGCGCTGTCACCGATCTGTACGTGAATCGCGCCGATGTCCATGCCCGTCATGTCGGCCACCATCTGCGCCAGCACGGTATAGGTACCGGTGCCGATGTCCTGCGTGCCGCAGGCGATGCGCACGCGGCCATCGTCCAGGAAGGTCACCGTGCTTTCGGCCGCGAGCCGCTTGGCCATCCACGATGCGCCCGCCATCCCCCAGCCGACGATCATGCCGTCGCGCCGCATGGAACCGACTTCGGGCGTGCGTTCGTGCCAGCCAAAGGTCTTGGCGCCGTGGGTCAGGCAGTCCGTGTAGTGACGGGTCGAGAACGGCACGCCCAGGCTTTCGTCGATCTCGGGTTCGTTCAACAGCCGAAATTGAACGGGATCAAGATTGAGCTTGATCGCCATTTCGTCCATGGCCGATTCCAGCGCGTACAGGCCGGGCACGGCGCCAGGGCCGCGCATAGACGTGTTCGGCGCAATGTCGCGACGGGCGAAGGCGGCGGTCGCGCGCAGGTTGGGCACGCTGTAAAAATAGCCGGTTGCCTCGCCGCAGTTTTCCTTGCTCTTGTCCAGGCGCGAGACATGGAACACATAATCCTGTTGCAGCGACGTCAGCTTGCCGTCCTTCGTGGCCGACAGGCGCATGCGTTGCTGCGTGTTGGTCCGATGGCCCACGGTCTGAAACATCATCTTGCGCGTGATCTCGATCTTGATCGGGCGGCGCAACTGGCGCGCGGCAGCGGCGGCGAGCACCGAATGGGTCCAGGGCCACAGCTTGCCGCCGAAGCCCGAACCCAGATATTCCGTTACGACGCGCACGTTCTCGGGCTTGACCCCCAGCATCTGCACCATGACCGCCTGGTGGTTCATGATGGCTTGGGAGGTCTCATAGAGCGTGTAGCGGGTGCCGTCGAACACGGCGACCGACGAATGCAGTTCGATCGGATTGTGCGTCTCTGGCGGCGTGGTGTAGACCGCATCCAGCGTCACTTCGCCCTTTGCAAATGCCGCGTCGGGATCGCCGCGTTCGGTGTCCACGCTGGGTTCGTCGTCGGGCGTGAGCTCCAGGCTGACATCGGGTTGCTCCGCGTCGTAGCTCACCTTGACGGCGCGCGCCGCGGCCGTGGCGTTGTCGAAGGTGTCGGCCACGACCAGGGCCACGTACTGGCCGTAATAGGTGACCTTGTCATCGCTGAGCGGCGGCCGGTATTCATCGATGGACGCGCCGCTGGAGGGCGAGACCCGATACAGCGGACCGATGTTCTCGGTGGTAAAGATGGTGTGCACACCGGGCATGGCCTGGGCGATACGGCTGTCGATCTGGCGGACGCGGCCAGAGGCGATCGTGGCCGTGACGGGCACGCCAACGAGCATGCCGTCGAAATGATGGTCGGACGTGTACTGTGCGGCGCCGCTCACTTTCAGCGGGCCTTCGACGCGGCTCGTCGCGGTGCCGATCAGGGCAGTGCGGGTGGGTGTATCAGTGGTCATGGAAGTGTCCTTGCTCGCGCCGTTCAGGCAGGCTGCGTCGCGGTAATGAGTGCATTGATCAGGCAGCGTTTGCCCAGTTCGACCTTGAAGCCGTTTTCGCTTTGCGGGCGCGCGTCTTCCATGGCCAGCGCGGCGGCCTGCGTGAAGCTGGCCAGGTTGGCGGGTTTGCCGGTCAGAAAGTCTTCGACCTCGGGCAGGCGCCACGGAATGGCGCCCACGCCGCCCATCGCGATGCGAATGTCCTTGATCGCGCCCTGGTCGGTGCCGACCACGATGGCGGTCGAAGCCAGCGCAAATTCGTACGACGCCCGGTCGCGCAGCTTCAGATACATGGACCGCGCCCCGGCCACGGGCTTGGGCAGGGTGACGTGCGTGATCAGTTCGCCCGGCTGCAGGACATGTTCGATGTGCGGCGTGTCGCCCGGCAGCACGAAAAAGTCATCGACCGGCACGTCGCGTTCGCCGCCCTGGCCCTGGATGTGGACCACGGCGTCGAGCGCCATCAGGGCGACGTTCATGTCCGATGGATTGGACGCGATGCAATGGCTGCTGGTGCCCAGGATCGCCAGGTTGCGGTTGTAGCCGTCGATCGCCGAACAGCCCGATCCCGGCTCGCGCTTGTTGCACGCCATGACAGGATCGCGGAAGTACACGCAGCGGGTGCGCTGCAGCAGGTTGCCCGCGGTCGTCGCCTTGTTGCGCAGTTGCGCCGATGCCCCGGCAAGCAGCGCCTCCGACAGCACGGCGTAGTCACGCTTGATGCGTTCGCCGTGGGCCAGGTCGCTGTTGCGCACGGTGGCGCCTATCTGCACGCCGCCATCCGCGGTGTCGACGATAGTTGCTAGTGGCAACCGGTTGATGTCTATCAGTTGCGACGGCGTTTCCACGTCGAGCTTCATCAGATCGACCAGGGTGGTGCCGCCGGCGAGGTAGCGCGCACCGGATGCGATGGCCTCGTCGACGGAGCTTGCACGGCTGAGTTGGAAGGGATGCATGATGGCTCCTCAGGCTTTGCGGACGTGCTGGATGGCCGCCACGATGTTGGTGTAGGCGCCGCAGCGGCAGATGTTGCCGCTCATGGCTTCCTTGACGTCGGCATCGGCCGCGCCGCAGGGCTCTTTCATCAGCGCCACGCCGGACATGATCTGGCCCGACGTGCAGTAGCCGCACTGGTAGCCGTCGTGGTCGACGAACGCCTGCTGCATGGGATGCAGGGCGTCGGGCGTGCCCAGCCCTTCGATGGTGGTGATGGTGTCGCCGTCATGCACGCCGGCCAGGCTCAGGCAGCTGTTGATGCGGCGGCCGTTGACATGCACCGTACAGGCGCCGCACTGGCCATGGTCGCAACCCTTCTTGGTCCCGGTCAGGAACAGATGGTCGCGCAGGGCTTCCAGCAGCGTCGTGCGCGAGTCCAGGTTCAGGTCGCAATCCTTGCCATTGACCGTGAACGATACTGGCAGCGTCGAGACGGAAGGCTGGCCGTCACGCGGGTTCGTGCCGTCATGGAACGGCGCGCCTGCCGATGCGTCGCCAGAAAGATCGTTGGCAAGGGACGCAGCGTCATCCGAACGATGGTCGAGGGTCATGGGGAGTCCTTGAAGAGGGGCGATCCCGAAAGGATCGTGAGGGGAACGCGTGCGCAGGGCGACCCCCTGGCGCGCAAAGTGTTCATGGTTTAGCAAGAAGCGAGCCCGATGAGCCGAACGAAGCATCGCGTGATGCGCCACATTGTGGTCAACTCCGGGATTGACCTGACCGCCTGCCCGGAGCTTTGGATGAATCGCCTTATCGTGGGTATTACCGGCGCCTCTGGCGTGATTTACGGTATCCGCACACTCGAAATGCTCCAGTCACTGGGCACGGTCGAGTCCCACCTGATCATGTCGCCGTCGGCCGCCCGCACCATCGTCGAAGAAACCGATTACACGGCCGAATACGTGCGCAGCCTGGCGCATGAGGTCCACAGCTTCAAGGACATCGGCGCGTCGGTCGCCAGCGGTTCATTCAAGACCGAAGGCATGCTGGTCGCGCCGTGCTCGATCAAGACGCTCAGCGGCATCGCGAACTGCTATGCGGACGAACTGATCGTGCGCGCGGCGGACGTCTGTCTGAAAGAGCGTCGGCGCGTCGTGCTGATGCTGCGGGAAACGCCGCTGCACGCGGGCCACATTGCGCTGATGGACCAGGCGACGCGCAGCGGCGCCATCATCATGCCGCCGGTTCCGGCCTTCTATCACCGGCCCAGGACGCTGGACGACATGGTCACGCAGACGGTCGGCCGCGCGCTGGATCTGTTCGGTATCGAGACCCACCGCGTCAAGCGCTGGAAAGAGTCCGAAGAGGACTGATCGTCAAGCCGCGCCGGGTCCGGCCGCGGCATCGCGCTGCCCCATCGGCCGTGAAGGCCCATTGCCGATGTGCGCCGCCGCATCCGGCGTTGCGGATACCTGTTCATCCATCCAGTACAATCGCGGCTGCCGTGCGGCGCTGTTGCCGCGCGCGCCTATGTATCGAGGATAGTCTTTGGATTATGTCGTTGCCGTGCGCGCACTGTGCGAATTCACCGCCAAGGCGGGGGATCTGGACGTGCGCTTCACGCCTTCACCGTCCGCACAGGAAGGCGTGGCTGGGCACACCCTGGTTGCGTCCCGGCGGCCGGACCACTATGAATCCGAGATCACGCTGACCGGCAGCTATCAGCACCTGCGGGTGCGCGGCCGCGCCGACGGCTACGATCCCGACACAAATCAGCTGGATGAGGTGAAGACCTTCCGTGGCCATCTGGACCGCATGCCGGCCAACCATCGCGCGCTGCACTGGGCGCAGGCCAAGGTGTATGGCTGGCTGCTGTGCCAGGACCGCGGACTGGATTCGATCGACGTGGCGCTGGTGTATTTCGACATTGGCACGCAAGAAGAGACAGTCCTGGTCGAAACGCACCGCGCCGAAGACCTGAAGGCATTTTTCGAGTTGCAGTGCGAACGGTTCATCGGCTGGTCGGAACAGGAGTCCCTGCACCGGGAAGCACGCGATGCCGCCTGCGGCGCGCTGCGCTTTCCGTACGGCGATTTCCGGCCGGGTCAGCGGCAACTGGCCGAGGCGGTGTATCGGTCGGCCAGCCAGGGCTGCGCGGTCATGGCGCAGGCGCCCACCGGCATCGGCAAAACCGTCGGCACGCTGTTTCCGCTGCTGAAGGCCTGCCCGTCGCAAGGCATCGACAAGGTGTTCTTCCTGACGGCCAAGACGTCCGGCCGCAGCATGGCGCTGGACGCACTGGACCTGATCGCGCGCAGCGACGATGCGCCGCCCTTGCGCGTGCTGGAACTGGTCGCGCGCAAAAAGGCCTGCGAGCATCCGGACAAGGCCTGCCATGGCGAAGCCTGTCCCCTGGCCAAGGGCTTCTACGACCGCGTGGCCGACGCCCGCGCCGACGCCGTGTCGATCGCGCGGCTGGATCGGGAATCCCTGCGCGACATTGCCTTGCAGCACGAGGTCTGCCCTTATTACCTGAGCCAGGATCTGGCGCGGTGGGCCGACGTGATCATTGGCGATTACAACTACTACTACGACAGCAACGCCATGCTGTTCGGCCTGACCCTGGCCAATCAATGGAAAGTCAGTGTGCTGGTCGATGAAGCGCACAACCTGGTGGACCGCGGCCGCAAGATGTATTCAGCGGAGCTGTCGCAAGCGGGTTTGAAGGACATCCGTCTGTATGCGCCGCCCACACTCAAGAAGCCGCTGGAAAAGCTGAACCGGATCTGGAACGAGGTCAACCGCGAGCAGACCGAAACCTATACGGCGTACGACGCCGTGCCCGGCAAGTGGTTGATTGCCCTGCAGCAGGCGGTGACCGCGGTGGGCGAAGAGCTGACCGAGCGGCCGGCGGGGGTGGATGAAGCCCTGCAGCAGTTCTATTTCGACGCGTTGCGCTTCCAGCGGATCGCCGACAGTTTCGGCGCGCATTCGCTGTTTGACATCACGCTGATCGACCCGGCGTCGGCCCGGCCCAAGGCGCCCACATCGGTCATGAACCTGCGCAACGTGGTGCCGGCCAGCTTTCTTGCGCCGCGGTTCGCGGCGGCCCGATCGACCGCCTTGTTTTCCGCAACCCTCAGCCCGCACCACTTCTACCAGGAAACGCTGGGCCTGCCCAAGGCCACGCCATGGATAGACGTGGCGTCGCCCTTCGTGGCCGAACAGTTGTCGGTGCAGGTGGTCGGCACCATCTCGACCCGCTATCAGCATCGGGACAGGTCGCTCGATCCCATCGTGGCGTTGATGGCGCGGCAGTATCGCGAACGCCCCGGCAACTATCTGGCCTTCTTCAGCAGCTTCGACTATCTGCAGAAGGTGCTGGCGCTGTTCCAGACGCGTCACCCTGATATCGACGTGTGGTCGCAATCGCGCGGCATGGACGAAGCGGCGCAGGGCGGCTTTCTGGCGCGGTTTGCACCCGATTCGCGTGGTATCGGGTTTGCCGTGCTGGGCGGCTCGTTTTCAGAGGGTGTGGACCTGCCGGGCAGCCGGCTGATCGGCGCCTTCATCGCCACGCTGGGCCTGCCGCAGATCAACGACGTGAACCAGCAGATGCGGGCGCGGGTGGACGCGTTGGGCAAATCGGGCTATGACACCATTTACCTGTACCCGGGCATGCAGAAAGTCGTGCAGGCGGCGGGCCGGGTGATTCGCACCCAGACCGACACCGGCGTGGTCTATCTGATCGACGATCGGTTTGCCCGGCCCGAAGTGCGCGACCTGCTGCCAGCGTGGTGGCAGGTGCAGACGCACGATCATTCCTCCAAGGAGAAGACATGGACGTAGGCATGGCCGGAAAGACGGCGCTGGTGACGGGCGCAAGCCAGGGCATCGGGCGCGCGATTGCATTGGGTCTGGGCGCACAGGGCGCGCACGTGGCGCTGGTGGCGCGCCGCCGGCCATTGCTCGATGAGGTGGCAGCGGCCATCGTGGCGTCGGGCGGCACGGCGCCGCACATCATCGAAGCGGACCTGTATGCCGAGGACGCAGCCAACCGCATTCACGCGGACGCGCGCGCCGCGCTCGGTCCGATCGACATCCTGATGAATGCCGGAGGCGGCAGCCGGCCGATCGACTTCGACGCCACCCGCGAGCAGTGGATGGAAGGCATGACGCTGAACTTCTTCCGGCTGCGGGAACTGACGCATGCCGTGGTGCCCGAGATGCGCGAGCGCAAGTACGGCCGCATCATCAACATCACGGGCACGTCGGAGCCGCGTGGCCTGAATGCGGCGTTCAGCGCCAAGGCCGCCGTGCACATCTGGGCCAAGGGCCTGTCGCGGCTGGTGGCGGCGGATGGCGTCACGGTCAATTGCATCCAGCCGGGCCGGATCCGCAGCGAGCAGATCAAGAAGCGCTACCCGACCCTGGAAGACGAACTGGCGTTCGCGCACGAAGAAATCCCCGCCGGGCGTTTTGGCGAGCCCGAAGAACTGGCGAATCTGGCGATCTTCCTGGGGTCGCCCCTGGCCAGCTATGTGAACGGCACGGTGATTCCCGTCGATGGCGGGATGTATCGCCACGCGTTCTGAGTTCGGCGTGGCTGGCGTCCGGTCACCCTGGCGCCGATGGTGCGTCGAGCGGGCCGCCAGCTTTGCATCCGGCCGCCGGCCCGATCACTTCCCGCGCCGTCCCACGCCGGCAATCTCATGAAAGGCTTTTTCCTGCATCGACACGTCCTTGCCGGTGCGCGAGATCAGCCACATGGCCGACTTGGCTTCCGGCTCGCGCAGCGGGCGGAAGGTCACCCCGCTGGCTTCGATGCTGCGAAACGATTCGGGCACGAGCGCGATGCCCAGCCCCGAGGCGACCAGCCCGACGATGGTCGCGGCCGTGCGCGCTTCCTGCACCACACGCGGCGCAAAGCCCGCCCGCTGGCACAGGCCCATGATCTGCAGATAGACGCCGGTGCCGCCGTCGCTGGGATACATCACAAAGGCTTCATCGCTCAGCGCACTGACGGAAAACGGACGCAGGCTGTCGGCGCGCGGATGCTGCGGGGGCAGGGCGGCCACCAAGGCGTCCTGGAACAGCCGCGTCGCCAATAGAAAGTCGGGCAGGTCGGGCGCTTCCGTGCCGCGGACGAACGCGATGTCCAGCCGGCGTTCCAGCATGGCGGTCAGTTGTTCCTGCGTGGTCAGTTCGTCGATCCGCAAGTGGACGCCGGGCAGCTTCTGCCGATAGGCCAGGATCAACTGCGGAATGATCTGCGTCAGCGCGGCGCCGCTGGTGAAGCCCACACGCAATTCGCCGATGTCGCCGCGTTGCACGCGGGCCACGATGCTGGCCGCGCGATCGGCCTGGGCCAGCAGCGTGCGGGCTTCGGGCAGCAAGGCCTGACCGGCGGGCGTCAGGTCCACATGGCGGTTGCTGCGTTCGAACAGCCGCGCGCCCAATTCGTCTTCCAGCACACGGATCTGGTGGCTGAGCGGCGGCTGCGACATGTTCAGGCGGACGGCGGCGCGGCCGAAATGCAAGGTCTCGGCCAGGACCACGAAATAGCGGATGCGGCGCAGATCCATCATACCCATCGTGTATCAATCTTGAATGAAACGATATTAGACGTAGATGGCAGGCCAGCGCACGATATCGGTGTCGATAACGTATGCCGGTCGAACCGGACAGGTCAGCATGAACGCGCAACAGGTGGGAGCAGGGGCAGCATGGGTGGACGGGCCGGCGGGCGCGGCCGGTCCCGGCGCGGGGGCAGCGGAACCCGCAACGGCTGGCGCCGCCTTTGCGGATGCCCGGGTGGCGGGCGTATCGCCGGCGCCCAGGATCCAGCACGGGACCGCGGCATTCGTGCGCACCAACTGCGCCATCTTTGCATCGGGCCTGGCCACGTTCGCCTTGCTGTATTGCGTGCAGCCGCTCATGCCCGTCCTGTCCGACACGTTCCATGTGGGCGCGACCGGCGCCAGCTTGTCGTTGTCACTGACAACCGCTTTACTGGCCGTCGCGATCCTGGTCGCGGGCGCACTGTCCGAAACCTGGGGCCGCAAACCCATGATGGTGGGCTCGCTGTTGCTGTCGTCCATGCTGACCCTGGTCAGCGCGTCCCTGCATCATTGGGAATCCTTTCTGGTGACCCGCGCGCTGATGGGCATCGCCCTGAGCGGGCTGCCGGCAGTCGCCATGGCCTACGTGGCCGAAGAAATGCACCCCCGTTCGCTGGGCCTGGCCATGGGGCTGTATGTGGCGGGATCGGGCCTGGGGGGCATGGCGGGCCGGTTGCTGGTCGGCGTCATTACCGATCTGTCCGACTGGCGCATGGCCTTGGTCAGCATGGGTGCCATGGGACTGGTGTGCGCCGGGATCCTGTGGCGCTGCCTGCCGGCGTCGCAGCATTTCGTGGCGCGGCCCCTGTGCTTCATGCCGCTGTTCCAGACCTATGCGGGGCATCTGCGCAGCCCCACCTTGCGCTGGCTGTTCGTCATCAGCTTCCTGCTGATGGGGAGCTTCGTGACCCTGTACAACTACGTGGGCTATCAGTTGGCGGCGCCGCCGTTCTCGTTGACCCATACCCAGATCGGCCTGGTGTTCAGCGTCTATCTGTGCGGCGTCGTCAGCTCCGCCTGCATGGGCTCGCTGTCGCAGCGGATCGGCCGTCCGCGCATGCTTCCCATCACGTTCAGCGTCATGCTGGTCGGCGCCCTGCTCACGTGCGCCGGATCGGTGTGGGTCGTGGTGCCGGGCATTGCGCTGATCACGATCGGCTTCTTTGGTACCCATGCGGTGGCCAGTGCCTGGGTCAGCGCGCAGGCGCCGATCGGCCGGGCGCAGGCTGCGTCCTTGTACCTGTTCACCTACTACCTGGGATCCAGCGTGGTGGGATCGCTGGGGGGTGTTCTGGACGTCCAGCGGCTGGTTGGGTGTCGTCGCCATGATCGTCGTGCTGCTGCTTGCGGGCATGGGCGTGGCGTGGCGGCTCAAGCGGACCGCCACGGCATAGGAAGGTGTCGATCGGAAGG
Organism: Pigmentiphaga litoralis; assembly: GCF_048632615.1. Classification (GTDB taxonomy): domain Bacteria; phylum Pseudomonadota; class Gammaproteobacteria; order Burkholderiales; family Burkholderiaceae_B; genus Pigmentiphaga; species Pigmentiphaga litoralis_B. The sequence continues at coordinate 887,639 of NZ_CP184479.1, read as the reverse complement.
GCAGGGGGCGTCATTGACGCACTCGGCAACGTCTTCCCGGGTGGTTTCGGTTTACAGTGGAAGCACGCGGGACACCGCGGCGATCACGATGCAGGATCAAGGGTTGCGCACACCACGCAGCCCTTTTTCTTTGGTGGAGGAAACCCAGAACGCATGAAACATACGTGGCAATTTTTCCGGGCGGGCGGCGTGGATCAGGTGTTGATCCGGTCGGGCGCCGATATCGCGCATCTTGAAGAACTCGACCAGAAGCTGTGGGTGGCGCTGGCCTGCCCCACGCGCGGCATCGAGTTCGATACGCGCACGCTGGACCTGATCGATACCGACAAAGACGGACGCATCCGCCCGCCGGAGATCCTGGCGGCGTGCAAGTGGGCCATTGCGCAGGTCAAGGACCCCGATATCCTGGCCGAAGGCGGCGACAGCCTGCCGATCGACGCGCTGGCCAACGATGGCACCGACGGTCCGCAACTGGCGGAAGAAGCGCGCCGCATTGCCGACCTGCTGGGCCGCGCCGAAGGCGAACGCATCACGCTGGGCGACGTAACCGACCGCAGCAAGCTGCTGGCTGCCATGCGGTTCAATGGCGATGGCGTCGTCACGGTCAAGACGTCGGACGATCCGGACGTGCAGAAGACCATCCAGCAGATCCTGGACACGCAGGGCGGGGTCAAGGATTACAGCGACGTGATCGGCGTCGACAAGGCCATGGCCGATGCCTTCTTTGCCCAGGTCGACAAGCTGCGGGCCTGGCACGGCACGGTCAGTGGCGATGGGACCATCATGCCGCTGGGCGACGATACCAAGGCCGCGGCCGACGCCGTTGCGGCGATGCGCGCCAAGATCGATGATTACTTCACCCGATGCCGCCTGGCGACGTACGACGCCCGCGCGGTGCAGGCGCTGAATCCGTCGATCGAAACCTATCAGCATCTGGGCGCGCAGGCCCTGTCCCTGACGTCGCAGGAAGTGGCCGACCTGCCGCTGGCGCCGGTGCACCCGGGCCGTCCGCTGCCGCTGTCGGGCGAGATCAATCCTGCCTGGTCGTCAAAATTGAGCGCGCTCAAGTCCAAGGCCGTCGGCCCGAGTCTGGGCGAGTCGGTCGATGCCTTGACCGAAACCGCCTGGCGCACGCTGGTCGAGCGGCTCGAACCCTATGTGACCTGGACGGCGACCCGCCCCGAGACGCGCCTGGATGCGTTGAGCCTGGCCGACATCACGCGCATCGACGCGGATGCGCAGGCTGCCGTGCTGTCATTGATCGACGAAGACGCGCGTATGGGGCCCCACAACGCGCGCATCGCCGATCTGGAAAAGCTGCTGCGATTCAAACGCGATCTGCTGCACTTGCTGAACAACTTCGTGTCCTTTAGCGAGTTCTACCGCCGTCAGGGTGCGATCTTCCAGGCAGGGACCCTGTACCTGGATGCGCGCAGCTGCGAGTTGACGGTGGACGTCGCGGACGCCGCCAAACATGCGCAATTGGCGGGGCTGGCCAAGGCTTGCCTGGCCTACTGCACCTGCACCCGGCAGGGTCAGAAGAAGACCATCGTGGCGGCTTTTACGGCAGGGGATGTGGACTTTCTGTTCGTGGGACGCAACGGCATTTTCTACGACCGCGATGGCAAGGACTGGGACGCCACGATCACCAAGCTGATCGAGAACCCGACCAGTATCGGCCAAGCCGTTTTTTCGCCATACAAGAAGTTCCTGCGCATGATCGAAGAGCAGGTGGCCAAGCGCGCGGCGGCCAGCGACGCCGCAGCGCAGAAGCATCTGGGCGCCCTGGCTGCCGATGTCGCCACGGTCGACAAGGCCAAGCCCGCGGCCACACCCGCTACCCCGCCCGCGCCGCTGGGCCTGGGCGCCAAGGTGGACGTGGGCACCGTGGCCGCCCTGGGGGTGGCCTTGGGCAGCATCAGCGCGGTGGCCGTGGGCATCTTCGGAAAATTCGTCGATCTGGGCGGATGGATTCCCGTGGCGGTGATCGGCATTCTGGTGGCGATCTCGGGCCCCAGCGTATTGATTGCATGGCTCAAGCTGCGGCAGCGCAGCCTGGGCCCGATCCTGGATGCCAGCGGCTGGGCCATCAACGGGCGCATGCGGATCAACGTGAAGCTCGGCGGCTCGCTGTCGCAGACGGCGCATGTGCCGCGCAACGCTGCGCATCGGTTCAATGATCCGTTTGCCGACCGGCATGGCAAGGCGTACACGATCGCGGGGGTGGTGCTGCTGATCGTGGCGCTGGCGCTGGCGTGGCGGCTGGATTTCCTGAATGGCGTGCTGCCGGCGTCGATGCGGCACCAAGGCGCGCCCGAGCCCGTGCCGGTGGTGGTGACGCCGGCGGCGCGCGGGACGACGGGTACCGTCGTGCCGTCAACGCCGGCCACCGCCGTGCCGTCAACGCCGGCCACCGCACCGGCCGCACCGGCGGCGCCCGGCGCACCGGCGGCAACCGTGACGCCCGCCGCGCCCGCCGCCCCGGCTGTCACGCCCGCCGCGCCCTCAAGCGCCTCCTGATCCCCAAGACAATGCTGTCCTGCCTGCGCCCGCCCCGACCGGCGGGCGCACTTACAATGCGGGCTGCGAGAATCAACGACGAAGTGAGCAGTTCATGACCGATATTCCCGAGTCGCCCGATCTGGACGAAGACGACGGCGCCGAAGGCGAAGCGCCGATCCACGAAGCGCGCCTGTGGCGCGACGTGGGCTGGACGGCGCGCGTCATCAAGAATGAAGACGATGATGGCTGGGCGGTCGAGATGACCAAGTCGGGCGAAGCCGAACCCGCCCTGGTCGGCCCCTGGACCATGGGCCGCGACAAGAAGAATCCCAAGCCGCTGGACACGTCGGCCTTCAACACCCTGGTCAAGACCGCGGCCGAAGTGCTGCGCCGCCACGAACAGCAGCTGCACGCGCAAATGCACAAGCAGATCACCGTCAACACCGACACCGGCCGCGTGACCGTGATGCTGGACATCGTGCCCGACGAATACGACCCCTATGCCACCCTGGCCGCCGTGGATGAATATGGCGAAACGCTGGCCAGCGTCCGCACGTCTCCGACCTTCAAGCTGAACATGACCAGCGCCACGGCCTGGATCGCGAACGACTACCGCAAGCCGGGGCAGTAAGACCGCCTGTCCAGGCGCCTATTCAGGCCGCCGGCGGCGCCATCAGGCTGTCCGCCACGATGGCGCCCAGTTGCTGCAGGCTGAAAGGCTTCTGCAGCACCCGATGGGCGCCGATCGCCCCCGACGGCATGGGCAGTTCGGCATAGCCGGTCGCCATCACCACGGGCAGGGCAGGGTAGTCCTTGCGGGCTTCCACGATCACATCGGCGCCGTTCATGCCCGGCATGGCAAAGTCCACCATCAGCAGGTCGGGCGCTTCGGCCCGCAGCATGTCCAGGCCGATCCGGCCGCAGTCCGCCTGCAGGACGTCATAGCCCAGCACCTGCAGCGATTCCACGATCAGCGCGCGCACGTCGGCGTCGTCATCGATCACCAGCACCTTGGCGGCGGGCGCCGAGCCGGCGGTCGCGGCCCGAGTGGCGACTGTCGTCGCGACGTCAGCGGCCGCGTCGGGCAGCCAGATCTCGACCGATGTGCCCTTGTTGCGCTCGCTCAGGATCCGGGCGATGCCTCCAGACTGGCGGGCAATGCCGTAGACCTGGCTCAGGCCCAGGCCCGTGCCCTTGCCCACCGGCTTGGTCGTAAAGAAGGGGTCGAACACCTTGGTGATCAGTTCGGGGGGAATGCCCGTGCCGGAATCGCGCACCGTGATGACGACATAGCGGCCTGGCGCCAGATCGCCGCTTTCGGCGTGCCGGGCTTCGGCGCGCAGTTCGAGCGAGCCGCCTTGCGGCATGGCGTCCCGCGCGTTGATCACCAGGTTCAGGATGGCCAGTTCAAGCTGGTTCTGGTCGGCCTTGGCCAGCGGCAGATCCGGGTCGAACTGCGTCCGCATCGGGATGCGCGACCCCAGGGCGGTCGTCATCAGGTCACTCATGCCCTCGATCAACGCCGGGACATCCGTTGGCCGCAGGTCCAGGTTCTGACCGCGCGCAAAGGCCAGCAACTGCGCGGTCAGTTTGGCGCCACGCGCCACCGCCCGCTTGGCATTCTCGGCATAACGCAGCACCTGCTCGTCCTTGGCCTTGATGCGGATCAGATCCACGTTGCCGACGATGGAATTGAGCAGGTTGTTGAAATCGTGCGCGATGCCGCCGGTCAACTGGCCAACGGCTTCCATCTTCTGCAACTGGACCAGCGTGGACTGGCTGCGCTCGCGTTCGGCCACTTCCATGGTCAGGCGATCGTTGGCGCGTGCCAGTTCCTGGGTGCGTTCCAGAATGCGGCGCTCCAGGGACTCGTTCAGGTCATGCAGTTCACCCTGGCTGGTCTGCAGCGCCTGTTCGGCCAGCCGTCGTTCGGTCACGTCCTGCGTCACACCGGCAATGCTTTCGACCCGGCCCTGTTCGTCGAGCACGGCGCGGCCGCGCATTTCGATCCAGTGCGCGGAACCGTCGGGCCAGGAAATCAGGCAGGCGCAATCGAAGTCGGCGCTTTCGCCACGGGCCTGTTCTACCGCGGCCTCGAGCGACGCACGGGCCTGTGCGTGCACTGCGCCGATCAATTCATCGTACAGAAAGGGTTCGTGCGGCTGGCGGCCGAAGTCGGCCTTGCAATCATCGGATGCAAACAGCGTCATGTCGGATAGCCGGATGCGCCAGGCGCCAAGACGGCCCGCCTTGAGCGCCAGCCGCAGGTTGCGTTCCGCTTCCAGCCGTTCAACCAACTGTGCACGCGCCAGGTATTGACGGCGCCGGCCGCGCAGGCTGGACAGGACCGCATGACACAACGTTTCGGCATGCAGCGGCCGTTCCAGGATCAGCAGGTTGCCAAGTGGATCAAGTGCGCCAGCGGTGTTGCGTCGGGCACGCGCCGTGTCGGCGGACGACAGGATAATGAACGGAAAGTCCGACCATGCCGGTTGCTGTGACAGCCACCCGGATACGACCTTGATGCCCTCGGGCGTCAAGGCTTCTTCGGCGATCAGCGCGCAGCCCGCGCCGGCCGACAACTCGCGCATCAGTTCGGCCAGGTCGACGCAGATACGGGTGCCCACCTGGACCTTGGCCACGACCTGCGCCACCACGGCCGCATCGCGGCCCCGCGGCGCCAGGATCAGCGCGAGCTCTTCTTGCGCCATCAGTTGTTGTCGGAGATGTCTGGAGCGAGCATGGCGATCTTGCCACGGTACGTGGGCAGGCCGGACAGCACGCCTTCGAAGTCGGTCAGGGCCTCGCCGATACGGATACCCGCGCCCGGCGTGACACGAAACTCGCGGATCATCCGGCCATGACTGCTGGTGCGGCTCTTGAGCGCCGACACTGCGGTCAGGATCTCACCCTGGGCTTCGAAGAAGCGAAACAGCAGGACCGAATCGCTCAGGTAGCTCAGGTCCACGTCCGAGCGGACTTCACCAATGAAGCCATGCTGGCCCAGGATCAACAGGGTAGTGACCCCGCGCTGGTTCAGATAGGCCAGCAGTTCATGCATGTGCAGCATCAGGAATCGTTCGCCAGGCATGGCCTGGATGTACGCGTTCAGGCTGTCGATGACCAGCATCTGGGCGCCGTCCGACTCCACCGCGCGGCGCACCGCCGACGAGAATTCCCCCGGTGACAGTTCGGCCGGATCGACCTGGCGCAGTTCCAGCATACCGCTGTCGACGTGCGGCTGCAGGTTCATTCCCAACGCTCGGGAGCGGATGAGCAGCGTGCCGACGCCTTCGTCGAACAGGTAATACACCGCGCGCTGGCCCCGTTCCAGGGCGGTCAGTACACACCGCATTGCGGTGGTGGTCTTGCCGGCGCCCGACGGTCCGCTCAGCAGTGTATTGGTTCCGGGAACGAGGCCGCCGCCGATCAAATCGTCCAGCGCTTGCACGCCGGTCGACTGGGGGGCGGACGTGAACGGCTCGTGATGATCCGCGGCCACCAGCCTTGGAAAGACGATCATGCCGCCCCGTTCGAGCCTGACGTCGTGATAGCCGCCATCGAACTGGATGCCGCGCATCTTGACCACCCGCACGCGCCGTCGTTCCGGGCCGAATTCCTGCACGTACTGATCCAGGCTCATCACCCCGTGCGCAATGCTGTGCAACTGCAGATCGCCAGGTTCCGACGTCTTGTCGTCCAGCAACAGCACCGTGCACTCGCGGTTTGCAAAGAAATGCTTGAGCGCCAGGATCTGACGGCGGTAGCGCAGCGGGCTTTGGGCGAGCAGACGCATTTCCGACAGGCTGTCGAAGACGACCAGCGCCGGCTTGAGGTCTTCCACCCTGGCCATGACGTTGCGCGTCGTCTCGTTCAACTCCATGTCGGCCGGGTGCAGGATGGACTGACTCGATTCCAGGTCCAGCCCCGCTTCGTTCACCAGTTCATAGACGTCGATGCCATCCAGCGCCCAATCGTGCGTGGCGGCCGCGGCGACCAGTTCCTGCTGCGTTTCCGACAAGGTGATATACAGACAGCGTTCACCCCGCGCGACGCCGGCCCGCAGGAACTGCAGCGCCACCGTGGTCTTTCCGGTACCGGGGTTGCCTTCCAGCAGGTACAGCCGATTGGGTGTCAGGCCGCCCCGCAACACGGCATCCAGGCCGGGCATGCCGGTGGAGATTCGCGGCGTGGAGGCCGGCTGCGGATACGTGCTGTGAAACGAAAATGTCGTGGGCATACGTGACGGGCGTCAAGGGCAAGGGAAAGCGGCCGCTCTCCAGCAGGCATTGTGCCAGAGCGCCCTGGCTGTCATAGACAGATACACGCCGTGTTGCGTTATGTCACGTTCGTCTACAGCCGGGCGGTTTGACAGCGCCATTCGGTGGGTTCAGCGCGGTAAACGGCTATCGGGACGCCCGCCTTGCGATCACCGCTCGCCAGAAGGCCTCGGCCGACGCGGCGCCGGCGGCCCGATGGCGAAACAGCCGAATCGCCAGGGGCAGGTGCCAGTCTTCACCGCCGGCATCGACCAGCCGTCCTGCCGCCAATTCGTCCTGCATCAGGCTGCGCGGCAGCCAGGCGATGCCGCGTCCGTCCAGCGCCATCGACTTGAGCACGGTGGCCAGGTGGGCAGTGAACACGGGTTCGGCGCCGGCGGCGTCGAGCGCCACCTGCCGCTGGTCCCGCACGATGCGGCCCAGGCCGGATTCTGGTGTGTAGGCCAGCAGGGGCACCCGCGCGCGGCCGCGGCGGGACAGGGTGTGGCGGGGCTTGCCCTGGGGCGTCGCGGCCACCACCGGTATCAGCACGTCGGTGCCCACCTCGGTACTGGTGAAGTCGGACTCCGGCAGGCGCACCGGCAGGTGCGGGTGGGCGTGACACAGCATGAACTGGGCGCGGCCCTGCAGCATGAGCGACTCGCACTGCGGCATCACATCGGATACGAGCTGGATGGGGCCGATCGGCGCCTGCGATTCCAGCCCGCGCAGCCAGGTGGGCAGGAAGGTCAGGGACAGCGCGTGGGTGGCGACGAAGCGCAAGGTGGACGAACTGGCGTCGGCCACCGCGCGCGCTTCGTCGGGCACCCGCGCGACCCGCGAGGTGATCTCTTCGGCCACACCACGGAACCACTCGCCGGCATCGGTCAGGGTGACCGGGTGCGTGCTGCGGTCGAACAGGTCGACGCCCAGCCAGGTTTCCAGGGCCCGAATGCGGCGGCTGAAGGCAGGCTGCGTCATGTGGCAGTCGCGGGCGGCCCGCGAAAATTGCCGCTGGCCGCCAGCGTCAGGAAATCGTTCAACCACGTGAAATTCATCATCGATGCTTTGACGGCATAAAGGCAGAGAAAACGGGCATTGGACGCCTGGCGCGGGGCGCGCGAAGATGCGTCCACTGCCTTTGACGGTGTCGATGCGACCCGGCGCAGTACTTATACACCGAGCGCCGCCGCGCGATCCGCCGTCGGCGCGCTCTTTCCAGCAGGACGCCAGCATGAAAATCGTCGATATCCGCGAAGCCACCAAGCCGATCAAATCGGACATCCGGAACGCCTACATCAACTTCTCGAAGATGACCCTGAGCCTTGTCGCCGTGGTCACCGATGTGATCCGCGATGGCAAGCCCGTGATCGGCTATGGCTTCAACTCCAACGGCCGCTATGGTCAGGGATCCCTGATGCGCGAGCGTTTTCTGCCGCGCATCCTGGAAGCGGACCCGGCCAGCCTGCTCGACGACGAACGCGACAATCTGGACCCGCACAAGATCTGGGCCACCATGATGACCGACGAAAAGCCGGGCGGCCATGGCGAGCGCTCGGTCGCGGTGGGCACGATCGACATGGCGGTGTGGGATGCGGTCGCCAAGATCGATGGCAAGCCGCTGTACCAGCTGCTGGCCGAACGTTATGGCAACGGCGAAGCCAATCGCAAGGTCTTTGTGTACGCCGCCGGCGGCTACTACTGGCCCGGGCAGGGCATCGAAGGCCTGGAGCGCGAAATGCGCAGCTATTTGGACCGCGGCTATTCGGTGGTCAAGAAGAAGATCGGCGGCGCGTCGCTGTCCGAAGACCGCAAGCGCATCGAAGCCGTGCTGCGCCTGCTGGGCCCCGGCCAGAAGCTGGCGGTGGACGCCAATGGCCGCTTCGACCTGAAGACCGCCATCGAATACGCCAAGGCGCTGTCCGACTATGACCTGTTCTGGTACGAAGAAGCGGGCGATCCCCTGGACTATGCGCTGCAGGCCGAGCTGGCGCCGCACTACGCCGGACCGATGGCGACGGGCGAGAACCTGTTTTCGATGCAGGACGCCCGCAACCTGATCCGCTACGGCGGCATGCGCCCCGACCGCGACTACTTGCAGTTCGATTGCGCGCTGAGCTATGGCCTGGTCGAATACCTGCGCACCCTGGATATGCTGAAGGAACATGGCTGGTCGCCGTCGCGATGCGTGCCGCACGGCGGGCACCAGATGTCGCTGGCGATTGCGGCGGGCCTGGGCCTGGGCGGCAACGAGTCCTATCCGGACCTGTTCCAGCCCTACGGCGGTTTTCCCGATGGCGTGAAGGTGGTGGACAGCTACGTGACCCTGCCCGAACTGCCCGGGATCGGGTTCGAAGGCAAGGCAGACCTGTATGCCGAGATGAAGGCACTGGCAAGCTGAGCAGCAGACCGAACTGCTGCAGCCACGATCACCCTTTCAGATTGGCGTCGAAGAACGCGATCGTGCGCGACCAGGCCAGCTTGGCGGCCTCGGCGTCGTAACGCGGCGTCGTGTCATTGTTGAAGCCGTGCTGCGTGCCGGGGTACTGGAACGCGGTGTACTTCACGCCGGCCGCATCCAGCGCCGCGGCATAGGTAGGCCACGAGGCGTTGATCCGTTCGTCGACCGCGGCAAAATGCATCAGCAGCGGCGCCTTGACCTTGGCGGCGCCTTCGGCGGCCGGCACGTTGCCGTAGAACGGCACCGCGGCGTTCAGGTCCGGCAGGCGCGTCGCAAGGGTCTGCACCATGCCACCGCCGTAGCAGAAGCCGACGGCGCCGACCTTGCCGTTGGTGTTCTGGTAGCTGCGCAGGAAATTGGCGGCGGCCACGAAGTCTTCGGTCGCCTTGGTCTGGTCGAGCTTGGCGAAGAGTTCACGCGCCTTGTCCTCGTCGCCCGGATAGCCGCCCAGGATGGTCAGCGCATCGGGCGCGAACGCCAGGTAGCCGTCCAGCGCCAGGCGGCGCGCGATGTCTTCGATATGGGGATTCAGGCCGCGGTTTTCATGGATCACCAGCACCGCGGGCAGGGGGCCGCTGACTTGCGCCGGCCAGGCCACGTAGGCCTTGACGGTGCCCGTGCCGTTGGGCGACGGGTAGTCCACTTTCTGGGTGCGGATGCGCGTGTCGTCCGGACGGATCTGCTGGGCCTCGGCAAACTTGGGGCTCAGTGCCGTCAGCAGCATGCCGGCCGTCATGCCGCCCACCGCAAACTTCTGCGCCTTGCTGAGAAATCCGCGGCGGTCGATGGCGCCGTGCACATAGGCATCAAACAGGATGAGCAGTTCCTGGTCGAAATCCTTGGCTGTCTTGAGTTCCATGGTGCGTTCCTGAAAAGGCAGGGTGCCTGCGGTTGACGTCATCGGGTGACCGGTTTACCACGCGCAGCTGGCGTCGGCGGCCCACCCGTTCCGCCGCCGACGATAGACCGAAAGACCGATTCCCTCTACCGCTTTCTCAAAGCGTTTCAAATGGATGAGCGCGTCACAGCGCCGCGCACGGGGGCACGGCGGGTTCGGGTCGGACAAGGGGCTGCCTTCGCCCGCGCAAGGCTTGCCGGGGCCCGGCAGGTCGGGGTGGGCGGGCGTGGCATCGGAAGGCTGAGCCACCGGCTGCGGGTCCACCGTCTCGTCCAGCGGCGCCAGCAGCCCCTGCACGCCTTCGTCCAGCCCGCGCACGGGCGTGGCCTTGGCCAGCGACATCCACACACCAAAGGGCAGGGCGGTACGTTTGGGCTTGGGCGCGCGCCGGGCCACGATGGGTTGATCACCCTGCATCAGGATCACGCCGCATTCGGGCGGCACTTCCGACGGGTCGCCGATCGGCCGACCTTTGGCGTCGTTGCCCAGCACATACCAGCACTCGCCCAGATCGCAATACGCGCCCCGCTTGGCCGGGATTTTCAGGTCGCCCAGCAGGTCGGCCCGGCGCACCTTGATCTCGTGCACCACCGGTTCGACATAGGTTTCGACCGTCGTGTTGCGGATCGAAAACACATCCGGCTTGGCAATGCACCAGACCGGCGGCGCGTCGGGCGTCGCCCCCGGCACCTGCGCGCGTAGACTGATGCCGCGCCAGGCGATACGACCCGCGCGCAACATGTCGCGCGCGATCAGTTCGACCAGGGCCTCGTGGGACGACATGGCGCTGCGGTTGCGCACCGCCTGCGCGGCGATCATGGCAATGCCGGCATCGGTCACGCGCACCGTTTCGGCCGCGTCGCGGCTCACGACCCGTTCGAGCAGACCGGCGGCCAGCAATTCGATTTCGACGATGTCCTGGCAGGGCCAGCCCGCCGAGCGGTACATCTCGCGCAGGCGGCGCGCGTGGAATTTTCCCAAGGTGACTTCAGGCATGCGGACAGCGCGGCGCCGGGCAGGCGCGATCAGGAAGGAAGCGGGAATTGTAGACCCGGGCAGATGGTGGCGTTTTGCGATGCCGCGCCGGCGTCCGGCCGGTGGCTCGAACCGTGCGGCTTGCGGGTCGCCAGTGCCCCCGCGGCCACGGCAAGTCCCATGCTAGAGTGTGCCCACTTCTGACGAAGCGTCTCCCCGCCCGGCCTGCCGGCGTCCGGGGCGCCCGGATGGCCGCGCACCGCGCCTGGCTGCCGGCAGGCGCGGGCCGCAGACCGGTGCCCCCATGCTCTATGACCTGCTCACCCTGATCCACGTCGCGTCCATCATCGTGTGGGTGGGCGGCATGGCCTTCGCGCATCTGGCCTTGCGTCCGGCCGTGGCCACGCTGGAGCCGCCTGTGCGTCTGCGCCTGATGCACGACGTATTGCGACGGTTCTTCCTGCTGGCCGGCATCGCGGTGCTGCTTGCCGTGGCGTCGGGGCTGGGCATGGTGGGCATGGCGGCCGCGCAAGTGGCCGAGACCGGCGGGCGCTTTCGCATGCCGCTGGCCTGGAATCTGATGGGCACCTTTGGCATCATCATGGCCCTGATTTTCGGGCATATCCGCTTCGCCCTGTTCGGCCGCCTGCGCCGCGCCGTGGCTGCGTCGGACTGGAAGGCCGGCGGGGCGGCCATGGCCTCGATCCGCAAGTGGGTCGGCATCAACCTGCTGATCGGCACCTGTGTGGTGGTCATTGCCTTTCTGGGGTGATGACGGGTACGCGGCAGGACGCGCGCGCTGGCTTTCATCCAGGCGCTGGCTTTGATTCAGAGGCGGGCCCCGATCCAGGCGCTGCCAAAATAGGCGCGGCGGTGACTTCAGGCCGTCACTTCAGATAGGAACGCAGTGCGCTGACGACCTCGTCCAGGTCGGCCTGCCGCTGCGCCGGTGACACATTGTCGGCGCCGAGATGTTCCCGCAAATGCCCCTCCAGCACCTCGGCCATCAGTCCACTGACCGCGCCCCGCACCGCCGCGATCTGCTGCAGCACGGCGCTACATTCCTTCTCGTCTTCCAGCGCGGCTTCGAGCGACTGCACCTGCCCCTTGATGCGGCGTACGCGGGCAAGCAGTTTCTTTTTGTCGTGAATGGTGTGGGGCATGGCGGGCTCGTCAGGGGCGGGGCGCAATGAAGCAGGCGGCAAGCAGGGCATCGTCACTCAAGCTGAGCGGCGACACCATGCTCAACGATACCTCGAACCGGCCGCTGATCCATGGCGGGAACTATACTGGGGTAGAGTATATTGCATACCGTTTCTGTGACTCGTTGAGCGTTGACCGGACCCTGCCATGACCCACCCGACATCTTCAGACCCTCGCGCTGCCCACCCCGTTTCGGTCGCGCCGGAAGGGGGCGCTGCTTCCACCCAGTACAGCCATGGCCATGTCTTCGACGAAGGCAATCCGCTGGCGGAATCGCGCACCGCCTGGGCCGCCGGCATCACGGCCGTCATGATGGTGGTCGAGATCACCGCCGGCTGGGTCTACCAATCGATGGCGCTGCTGGCCGACGGCTGGCACATGAGCTCGCATGCCCTGGCGCTGGGCCTGTCGGTGGCGGTCTACGCCTATGCCCGAAAGCACGCGCAGGACCGCCGCTTCACCTTCGGCACGTGGAAGGTGGAAGTGCTGGGCGGCTATACCAGCGCCGTGCTGTTGATGGGCGTGGCGGTCTACATGGCCTGGCAGTCGGTGGAGCGTCTGCTGTCTCCCGTGGACATCGACTACGACCGCGCGATTGCCGTGGGCGCGGTGGGCCTGGTGGTGAATCTGGTGTGCGCCTGGCTGCTGAAGGATGCGCACGGACATGATCATGGGCACGGGCATCACCACGGGCATCATCATGGCCACGACCACGACCACGGCCACGACCACGGCCACGGCCACGGCCACGGCCACGACCACGACCACGACCACGGCCACGGCCATGACCACGCCGACCTCAACCTGCGCGCGGCCTATCTGCACGTCTTGGCCGACGCGGCCACGTCGGTCCTGGCCATCGTCGCCCTGTTCGGTGGCAAATGGTGGGGCGCGGTATGGCTGGATCCGCTCATGGGCGTGGCCGGTGCGGTGCTTGTGGCGGTGTGGGCGTGGGGGCTGCTGCGGCAGTCGGGCAGCGTGCTGCTCGATGCCAATGGCGACGCGCCGGTGGCCGACGAAATCCGTGACGCCGTGGCTGCGTTGCCGGTGCCCGCCGCGATCACGGACCTGCACGTGTGGCAGGTCGGCAAGGGCAAGTTCGCGTGCATCGTTGGCGTGGTGACCGATCAGCCGCTGGCGCCAGACGTCGTCCGGCGCGCCATCGGTATCCATGAAGAACTCGTGCACATCACGGTGGAAGTCAATCCCCGCGGCGCCAGCGCGCCCGCTGCCGCCTGACGTCGCGCGACTGCCTTGCATGACGGCACCATTGCAGGGCGGGTCGCGCCGGTACCCGGCCGGCCGCATGGCCGCCCGGCTTGCCGGGGCGGTTTACCGCGCGGTTTCCTGCAGCGCCTGCGCCCGCTCCGCGGCCAGCTTGAGCCGGTCGCTCATGGGCATGCCGACATTGCCCAGGATCCGGTCGATCTCGGGATACCGGCCGTTGCCGCGCACGGCATCTTCATCCAGGAACCCGATTATGGTGAGATACGCCGCCACGTCCGCCTCGGCCACGATGCCCTGGTTGCCTGCGCGCGCGATCCACGACGCCGTGCGGGCGTACCGCTGGCGCTCGCCCATGCCCGCATACAGTTCCGGAAAGAAGCGATCGACATACCCGACGAATTCCAGCACCTCGCGCCGCGTACGTGCCGCGCGTGCCTCGGGGACCGGCATCAGCGTGGCCCGCAATTGCGTGGCGCGGGCCTGGGCCTGCGTGCGCTGGCGCGCGGTCAGGGCGCCGTCCACGGCCTGCTGGCGCACCCCGGCCTGCGGGTGGCCGTATTCGGTGGCAATCGCCAGCCAGGCCCAGGCGGTGATCGGATCGCGCCGCGCCTCGGCCTGGGTGCCCAGCATGTACTGCGCGGCCGCATAGCCATGCTGGGCCGAACGCAACATCCAGGTCTGCGCCTGACGGGTATTGCGCGACACCCCGGCGCCGGTGATGTAGGCATTGGCCAGGCCGAATTCGGTGCAGGGATTGCCGGTCAGCGAGCCTTGGCGCAGATAGCGCACGGCCTTGACCGGATCCGGGTCGATGCCGCGCGGATCGCTGTGCAGCGCCGCCAGGTAGCACAGCGCCTGGTCGTCGCCCTTGCTTGCGGCCAGGGTCAGGCAGCGCGATGCCTTGGTAAGGCTGGCCGGCATGCGTTCCTGAAACAGTTCGTGGCCGCGCCCGAACAGCAGGTCGGCATCGACGCGCGCATCGCACTGCACGACGTCGGCATAAGGGGGAGGCGGCGGCGCCGGCGCGAGGGCCGTCACCACCATGGGGGCGGCGGCCGGTTCGGCGTCGGCGGCCGGCAGGGTCGAGGGCGGGGGCAGCGGCGCGCAGCCGGCGGCGGTCAGCACGACGAGCACGCCGTTGGCATGGCGGCGCAAGGCCCGTCGCAGCCGCGCCCGGCGCGCGTTCAGGGTGTTTCGCATGGGCGGCTCCTGTCAGTGCGGACTAGCGCGGGAATGTACACCACACGCCGCCTGGCGTCCGCCGGGCGTGTGCAAAAACGACTGACGCTACGGACGTCACCCTGTAAGCTGGTTGCTCCTGATCACTCCCCCGGCTTTTCGGGAATGGCTGCATGACCTTCGGTCAGTCCGCGTCCCTGTTCAATGACACGCGTCAGGCCTACGCGGTGTCCGTTATCGCGCGGGTCGTGCAGATCGTCGGGCAGGAACCGGGTGCCCGGGTGCTGGACATCGGTTGCGGCACCGGCATTGCCACCCGGCAACTGGCCGAGCGCGGCGTGAACGTGATCGGCGCCGACAGCGACACCGATATGATCCGGCAGGCCCGCCTGGTGGCCGACGGCCAGCCGCCGGAATTCCTGTTGATGCGTGCCGACAGCCTGGCCTTTGACGATGGCAGTTTCGATGCCGTGACCGCATTCGGCGCGTTCCACTGGTTTGCCAACGTCGCGTCCATTGCCGAGTTGCGGCGGGTGCTGCGGCCGGGCGGCCATCTGGTCGTCGTCAACAAGCGCGACGCCGGATCGTTTGCCGATGACATCGTGCGGATCGTGGCGCGTCATGTGCCGCTGGCGGTGGCCAGCCCCAAGACCGGCTACGATCCGGCCGCCCTCATGGAGGCGCACCGGTTCATCGACGTGTCGTCCCATGCGGTGGTGTCGACCGAATCCTTGTCCGCGCCGCAGGCTGTTGCGCACGCCCGGTCGCTGCGCCTGTGGGAAGACGTCCCGCCGGCGCTGTATCGCACCATTGAAAACGACCTGAGCGATTACGTGTCGGCGCGGTTGGGCGCGGCCGGACGGCTGGTGCGGGACCTGACGACCGTCGTGGTTTCCGGACGCAAGCCGGCCGACATCGGTTAACCTCATCGCCCGCCATCCGGAGACTCACGTATGCCCAAACTGCCGCACTTTCCGACCACCCCGATTCCCGATGCCGTGATCGAATCCGGCGACGTTCGCGCCGACCGCTGGATCATCGGGGAAGGGACCGACAGCCAGTTCGAATACCTGGTGCACCTGGGCCAGCCGCGATTCGCGTGCAAGGTCGACGTGGATGACGATGCCAAGGTGAGCAAGCAGTTCAATATCGAACTGGAAGCCGGCGAGCGTCTGTACGACTTCGTGTGGCTGGATGGCCAGGCGCCCGACGCGGCCGAACTGAAGACGCTGGCCCAGGCCGCGTCCGCCGCGCTGGAGCGCAACGCCCGCAAGCTGGGCTATTGAACTCGCGGCACGTACCGGCGCGCGCCGGGGCTGCTGGCTACAATGCCCGCTGCAAGTCAATGAGGTTACCGAATGGCTAAGCGAGGCCGCCCCTGCAGTTTCGATCGCGACGACGCCCTGCGCCGCGCGCTCGACGTGTTCTGGGACATGGGCTACGAAGGCGCAACCATGAGCGCGCTCAAGGACGCCATGGGCGGCATCTGCGCGCCCAGCGTGTATGCGGCCTATGGCTCCAAGGAAGCCCTGTTCCGCTCGGCGCTCGCGCTGTATCACGCGCAGGAATCGGAAGCCTTGTGGCAGGGGCTCGAGACGTCGCCCGTGCGCGACGCCATCGGCGGCCTGCTGCGCACCGCCGCCTTGCGCTATTCGACCCCCGGCAAGCCGCCCGGCTGCCTGGTCGACCTGAGCACGCTCAATTTTTCGCCCGCCAACAAGGCGATTGAAACCACCTTGCGCGACCTGCGCGTCCACGTGGCGTGCACCATCGAAGCCCGCCTGTGCCGCGCGCGGGATGATGGCGAACTCGGTACCCGCGCCGATCCGGTCGCCATTGCCGCGTTCTATACGACCGTGCTGCAAGGCCTGTCGATCCAGGCACGCGACGGCGCCAGCCGCGAACGCCTGCTGGCCATCGTGGACGGCGCCATGACGGCGTGGGACTGCCTGGCCGGGAACTGACCCCGCACCGATAGTTCCAACTACCTTGGACGACCGATCGAAGGAAGCTATCGGCTTCCTGCGGCTCATTTCTATAACGTATGGTATAAATACCTTCCCAGCCGCCGCCCGTTACCAGGAGCCAAGATGAAGACCCTTGCAGAAACCGCTTTTTCGGTGCTTGACCTAGCGCCGATCCGCGACGACGGCACGCCTGCCGACGCGCTGCATCATTCGCTGAGCCTGGCCCGTCACGTCGAAGCGCTGGACTTCACCCGCTTCTGGCTGGCCGAGCATCACAATATGGATGGCATCGCCAGCGCCGCGACGTCGGTCGTGATCGGCTACGTCGCCGGTGGGACGACCCGCATCCGGGTGGGCTCGGGTGGTGTCATGCTGCCCAATCATCCTCCGCTGGTGGTGGCCGAAAACTTCGGGACGCTGGCCACGCTCTATCCGGGCCGGATCGACCTGGGCCTGGGCCGCGCGCCCGGCGCGGACCAGTACACGATGCGCGCGCTGCGCCGCGACAGCGGCAGCAATGGCGAGGATTTTCCCGAACAGGTGGCTGAATTGCAGGAATTGCTGGGTCCGCGTCATCCTGGGCAGCGGCTGCTTGCCATGCCGGGCTCCGGGACCAATGTGCCGATCTGGCTGCTCGGGTCCAGCCTGTTCAGTGCGCAGCTGGCGGCGCGCGAAGGACTGCCGTACGCCTTTGCGTCGCATTTTGCGCCGCGCTTCCTGCACGATGCCATCCGGCTGT
Source organism: Pigmentiphaga litoralis (assembly GCF_048632615.1). Classification (GTDB taxonomy): domain Bacteria; phylum Pseudomonadota; class Gammaproteobacteria; order Burkholderiales; family Burkholderiaceae_B; genus Pigmentiphaga; species Pigmentiphaga litoralis_B. The sequence goes on along the minus strand of NZ_CP184479.1, from coordinate 870,229 downwards.
ATCGCGACAACTTCCGCCCGTCCGCCGTGCTGGACAAGCCCTATGTGGCCATTGGCGTGCCGCTGGTGGCCGCCGACACCGATGCCGAAGCCACCTTCCTGGCGACCACGGCCTACCAGCGCGTGTTGTCGTTGATGCGCGGCGAAAGCCTGCGGATGAAGCCGCCGGTCGCCAACATGGCGGGCCTGTGGCAGCCGCAGGAACAGCAGGCGGTGAAGAACTTCTTCGAGATGGCCGTGGTGGGCGGCCCGGACACCGTGCGCAGCCGGCTCGGCGCCATCCTGGAAAAGACACAGGCTGACGAAATGATCTTTACCTGCGACATGTACGACCATGCCAAGCGCCTGCATGCGTTCGACATTGCCGCGGCGGCGCGGGCGGCGGCGTAAACCCTCCTAGGCCCGCAGCCCGGGCAACGCGCCCGGCGCGGCCGCGCTGACCGCCTCGATCGCCGCCATCATCTGCATCGTGGCTGGCGACAGCGCCGCGTCCCTCCGCCAGGTCAGGCCGATCGGCCGCAAGACATCCGGCAATTCCAGGGCAGCACCGCCAGCAGGCCCAGATCGCGATAGTGGTCCGCCACGACCTTGGACAGGATCCCCAGCGCATCGCTGGACTGCAGGTAGGTCAGGATCACGTGCGTCGACAAGGTCTCGATCGTGTTGCTCGGGATGGCCACGCCATGCTGCTGCAAGGCGCTTTCGAGCGGCTCGCGCGGCAAGGACCCCACGGGGGGCAGCACCCAGGGAAAGGCCGACAGGTCGCTCCACCGCAGGCGCTTGCGGCGCGCCAGCGGATGCGCGGCGCCCACCACCACCGTGCTCGACCCTTCAAACAGGGGCCTCTCGCTCAGGTCGTCCGAACTTTGCCGATGGCTCAGCAGCCGCCCGACGATCAGATCGATCGCGCCGCGACGCAGCTCCGGCAGCAGCGTTTCCATTGCGCCTTCATGCACCAGCACGGTCGTGCCCGGCGTCCGCTGCTTGAGCAGCGCCAGCGCCTTCGGCACCACCGCCGGCGCCATGGCGGGCAGGGCGCCCAGCGTCGTCTTGCCCGACGCACCCGACAGCAGGGCACGCAGTTCGTCGCGCGCCTGCGCCAGGCTGCCCAGCACCACGCGCGCCTGACGGATCAGGCACTCGCCATAGATGTTCGGATTGACGCCGCGCGCTGTTCGGTCGAACAAGCGGATGCCCAGGCCTTTTTCCAGTTCGCCCAAGGACAGCGACACTGCCGGCTGGCTGATGTTGAGGCTGGCCGCCACCTTGCCGAGGTTGCGCAGGTCGTCCAGCGCCACCAGCAATTGCAGGTGGCGCGGCTTCAAGTTGGCGCGGATATACCAGTCGAGTTGGGCCATGGATCACGTGAGGCGTAGGGGCTGATGCCGACATATTAGCGATTGCTTATGGCGCGCGTGCAAATACTCAATTGTCTGCTTATGGACAGCGGCGCACTATGCGGCCATCGCGTGTGTGCGCATCCTTTCCAGGCAGGTTTGTCATGGCGTCATCGTCTTTCCCAACCCTTATCGACATTCATCCCCACGTCATCAGCGACGACGCGGCGCGCTATCCGCTTGCCCCGCTGACCGGCGAACAATCCGCCTGGTCGCGCGAACGGCCGGTGACCTTTGAGCGCATGCTGACCTGCATGGACGAGGCCGGCGTCAGCAAATCGGCGCTGGTCCAAGCCTCTACCTGCTACGGGCATGACAACCGTTATGTAGCCGCCGCCGTGGCTGCGCACCCCGACCGGTTTGCCGGCGTGTTTTCGATCGATCTGATGGCGGCGGAGGGTGTCGCGGCGATCAAGCACTGGCGCGAGCAGGGCCTGAGCGGCATGCGCGTGTTCATCGCCGGCCACACTACCGCCGCATCCGTCCGCCTGGACGATCCGCGCGGCTTCGACGCCTGGGCCTATGCGGAACAGCATGACATTCCCGTGGCGGTGCAGTTGCGCGCGCCTGGCCTGCCGCAGCTCGAAACCTTGCTTACGCGCTTTCCAAACGTGCGCATCGTGCTCGACCACTTTGCCCGGCCGACGCTGAGCGACGGTGCTCCGTACGCCGCTGCCCAGTCGCTGTTCGCTCTGGCGCGTTTCCCCAATCTGTATATGAAGTACACGACGCACAACGTGCGCGAGTCGGCCGAAGGCGCATCGACGCCGCAGGCTTTCCTGCGCAAGGCGGTCGATGCCTTTGGCGCGTCACGGATCGCCTGGGGCTCGAACTTCCCGGCTTCCGCGGGCAGTCTGGCGGACCTGGTGGCTGAAGCCAAGGCCGCGGCCAGTGACCTGACCGCTGAAGAACAGACCGCGATTTTCTCGGGCACCGCGATTCGCCTGTATCCGGAACTGGGCGCGGCAGGAAGCAAGTCTGCTGGAGGCGCCGAAGCATGAACACCACGTCCACAAGCAGCACGTCCATGAACGCCGCGTCCATCAACAAGCTTTCCTTGCCGACGCTGCTTGGCAACTATGCCGGCACCCAGGGCGTACGCAGCGGCGCCGTCACGTCCGACCTGATCGACCTGCAGATTGCCGACGTGAAGGTGTCGAACCGCGCCTTTCCGCGCGTCGTGCGCACCCGCGAATTCCAGGTTGCCGAATTGGCGCTGGTCACATTCTTCCAGGCCCGCGCCTATGGCCGTCCGCTGGTGCTGATGCCCGCGGTGATCGGCGCCGGCCGCACGCAGCATCAATGCCTGGTCTACAACGCCGAGCGGGGGCCGGTCACGCTGGATAACCTGGCTGGCAAGCGCATTGGCATCCGTGCGCATTCCCAGACCACCGTGGCATGGATCCGCGGTTTTCTGCAGAACGACTACGGCGTGGACCTGGATGCCATCCAGTGGGTCACCTTTGAAGGCGCCCACGTGGCGGAATTCGACGATCCCCCGGAACTGGAACGCGCGGCCGACGGCAAGGCGCTGGTGGACATGCTGTTCGCGGGCGAACTGGACGCGGCCATCATCGGATCGGGCATGCCCGACGACGCGCGGCTGCAGCCCGTGATCCCCGACCCCTACGGCGAAGCCCAGGCCTGGAGCGAGCGCACCGGCGCGATCCCGATCAATCACATGGTCGCCATCGATGCCGATCTGGCCACGCGCCGGCCCGATGTGGTGCGCGAGGTCTATCGCCTGCTGCGCGAAAGCAAGCGCCTGGCCGACGACAAGAAGGGGGCGGTCCGGACCTGACGCCTTTCGGGCTGGAGGCCAACCGCAAATCCTTGGACGTGCTGCTCGAGTACAGCTTCCAGCAGCGCCTGATTCCCCGCCGCCTGTCCGTGGACGAACTGTTCGACGACACCACCCGCAGGTTAGGCGCCTAGCCCGCGGCGACGGGCTGTCGTGCTTCGCGACGACGGGCTGCCGTGCTTCGCGGCGACGGGCTGTCGTGCTTCGCGGCGACACGCCGTACCCTCATTCAAAACCAGGAGACTTCATGAAACGTATCATTCGTACCGCGCTCGCGCTTGCCGCGACCTTGATGGTGCTGCCCGCCACCGCCCAGATCGGCGGCCAGGTGTCGCGCATCGTCGTGCCCTTCGCGGCTGGCGGCGCGCGCGAACTGCTTGCGCGCACCTTCTACACCGAACTGGGTGAGGCGCTGGGCCGCACCATGATCATCGAAAGCCGGCCTGGCGCGGGCGGTGCGATCGGCACCACCAACGTCGCCCGGGCGGAGCCCGATGGCAGGACCTTGCTGATGGCGGCGTCCAGCCACTTCGTGACGGCGTCGCTGGCGGCCAAACCGTCTTATGACCCGGTCAAGGACTTCGTGCCCGTGGCCAATATCGGTACGCAGAACTATGTGCTGATGATCGGCGCCGGCGTGCCGGCCAAGAACGTCGCCGAGTTCGTGGCCTATGCCAAAAAGAATCCGGGCAAACTCAACTATGGGTCGGCCGGCATCGGCAGCTCGACCCACCTGGCCATGGCCTACTTCCTGAACGTGGCCGGCGCCGACATGCTGCACGTGCCTTACAAGTCGACGCAGGAGGCCGCCAACGAAGTCGCCGCGGGCCGCACCCAGGCCGTGATCGTGCCGAACGCCGGCATCGGCGCCTACGTGCAGGATGCCCGCCTGCGCATCATCGGCGTCACGTCCAAGCAGCGGTCGGCCTTGCTGCCCGACGTGCCGACCGTGGCGGAAGGCGGCTTGCCGTCCTACGCGTTCGAATCGTGGTTCGGCCTGCTGGCGCCCGCCGGCACCCCCAAGGCCATCGTCGACCAGATCAACGCCGCCACCGCCAAGGTCCTGGCATCCGATGTGATCAAGCAACGCCTGGCCAGCCAGGGCGTGACGCCGGATCCGATGAGCCCCGACGCCTTCAACAAGCTGTTCCTGGCCGACCGCACGCTAATGGCCAAGGTGGTGAAGGACTCGGGCCTGACGCCGGAGTAAGCCCCTGGAGGGTGCGCTCGCGAGTGCGACAAGACGGCCGGCAACGGCCGTTTTTTTGCCTGGCCGCTGGATGCCCAGGCCTGGCGCTGCCGCGACGGGCTGCGCACTTTCCCTCACGTGGATAGCAACTGCGAATCGTTCGCATTTGTGATATTCTTTTGGTCTCCCTGGCGAGGCCTGCGCGCCGGTTTGCGCTGCGCAGGCAATCCGGAGCAACCCTGGGCTACACCCGGGCAAGCCACGTGCCGAACCACGGATAAGCCGATCCAAGAATGAGCCGACCCCACGAATGAGCGCCACACTGACCTGGAATTCGCCCGCCCCTGGGGGGCTGCGTGCCGGCGCTGGCCTGACCGTGCTTGCGCTGCACGCCGCTGTCATCGGGGCGCTGACCATGGCCAGTCCCGATCCGCTTCCCGTCAAGCCTACCCAGACGGTCGAAGTGCGTTTTGTCGAACTGGCGCCGGTCGTGCAGGCCGTCAAGGCGCCGCCCGCGCCCACCCCGCCGGCCCCCGTGCCGGAGGTCAAGCCCGAGCCGCCCAAACCCAAGCCCGAACCGCCCAAGCCCAAACCGGTTCCCAAACCGACGCCCAAGCCGGTGCCCAAGCCCGAACCGCGTCCTGAACCGCCACCCGTGTCGGAAAGCGCCATTTCCACGCCACCCGCGCCGCCGGTCGAAGCCGCGCCGCCCGCACCGGCGCCCACGCCGCAGGCTGCGCCCAGCGGGCGTCCCGACGCCGCCGAACGTGCCGCGTCGCCCTCCGCGCCGGTGTCCAACGAACCGCGCCTGATCGGCCAGATCGACTACGCGGGCGCGCCGCCCACGCCGGTCTATCCCCGCGTTTCGCAGCGGATGCGCGAAGAGGGCATCGTCGTCGTGCGGGTGCTGATCAATCCGCGCGGCCGGGTCGACCGCGCCACCGTGCAGAAGTCTTCCGGTTTTTCACGGCTGGACGAAGCGGCTGTCGATGCCGCCCGCCAGGCCGCCTTCCGTCCGTATACCGAAAACGGCGTCGCGTTCGCGGCGCTGGCCGACATCCCGTTCAACTTCAAAGTCAAGGACTGACATGAACGACACCCCTAGCCTGGGCTTTGCGCACTTCATTTCCCAGACCGATGGTCTGGGGAAGGCCCTGTTCATCATCCTGGTGCTGATGTCCCTGGCGACCTGGTACCTGATCGTCGTCAAGGCGATCGCCGGCATACGCACCCGCCGCGCCAGCGACACCTTCGTCCAGCACTTCTGGAACGCCACGTCGCTCGAAGCGGTCGATCGCGAAATCACCACCCATGGCGTCAACGATCCGTTCTCGCACCTGACCAGCCACGCCATCTACGCCCGCCGTCACCACGCGCAATACGGCGTGTCCAAGCTTGAAGAAGCGGGCAGCCAGAGCGACTTCGTCACGCGCACCATGCGCAAGGTGATCGACGAAGAAACCGCCAAGCTGGAAAACGGCCTGTCCATCCTTGCGTCGGTCGGTTCGACCGCTCCTTTCGTCGGGCTGTTCGGCACGGTCTGGGGCGTGTATCACGCACTGGTCGCGATCGGGCAGGGCGGCGGCGCCACCATCGACCGCATTGCCGGCCCGGTGGGCGAAGCGCTGATCATGACGGGCCTGGGCCTGGCCGTCGCGATTCCCGCCGTGCTGGCCTACAACTACTTCGTGCGCAGCAACCGCGTGCTGCTGGCTCGCCTCGACGCCTTCGCACATGATCTGTTCGCCTTCCTGACCACCGGCCAGCAGGTCGTCAACGACGGCAACATCCGTTCGTTGAAGACCCCGAAGCCGCCGGTCCAGAACTAAACGGAGATATCCATGGCCTTTGGCAGCTTCAACGGCGGCGGCAACAACGGCGCGCCGATGTCCGAAATCAACATGGTGCCGTTGATCGACGTGATGCTGGTGCTGCTGGTGATCTTCATCATCACCGCACCCCTGCTGTCGCACGCGGTCCGCATCGACGTGCCGCAGGCCACGTCCGCGCCGTCCCAAGCCGATCCGATTACGATCGACCTGGCCATCAACGCCGACGGCGAATTGTTCTGGAACGATGGCAAGATCGACATGGGCGTGCTGTCGGAACGTTTCGAAGTGGCCGCGAAGCAGGAACCGCAGCCTGAACTGCAACTGCGCGCCGACAAGGCCACGCGCTACGAAGTGCTGGCGCAGGTCATGGCCGACGCCTCGCGCGCAGGCATGAAGCGGATCGGGTTCGTCAGTACCCCCGAACCCAAGCCGACCAAGTAGCGGCCGAGCAGGCAAGGGCGGCAGCCCTTGCATTCGCCGTCCATGAACGGGATCGTCGGGCAAACGCCTGACGATCCCGTTTTGCTTCTGATCATTGCCATTTCGTAATACAGCCGGTCGGGCGCTGGCATTCGTCGTCGCATGGGTTTACCCTTTGCGTCTTTCCTCCATGGGACGCGCGGCCTCCCGGCGTCTACCAACATGCGTGTATTGGTAATTGAAGACGACGTGACCCTGGGCGGGGCACTGAGCGAATTCCTGAGCGACCAGGGCTATGCCGTGGACTTGCTCACCAGTGGCGAACGGGCGTCCGGCGCGCTCAGCAGCCAGACCTACGATCTGGTGCTGCTCGACCTGAACCTGCCCGGCGAAGACGGCCTGACCGTCCTGCGGCGCCTGCGCGCCAACGAAAATTCCGTGCCGGTGCTGATCCTGACGGCGCGCGACGCCCTGGAAGACCGCGTGGCTGGCCTGGATGCCGGCGCCGACGACTACGTCACCAAACCCTTCGAACTGCCCGAGCTTGCCGCCCGTGTACGCGCGCTGATCCGCCGCCGCGCCGGTCAGGTCAGCCCTGTCATGGAAGCCGGCTCGCTCAGCTTCGACACGGTGGGCCGTGAACTGCGCGTCAATGGCGAACGGGTGGCGCTGTCCGTGCGTGAACTGTCGGTGCTTGAAATGCTGATGACACGCCTTGGCCGTGTCGTCACCAAGCGCCAGATCGTGAATTCCCTGTCCGCCTGGGACGCCGATTTCAGCGAAAACGCGGTCGAAGTCTATGTGTACCGCCTTCGCAAGCGCCTGGAAGGCGCCGGCGTGAACATCCAGACGGTGCGTGGCTTCGGCTATCTGCTGGAACTCGATGCCCCTGCTGCCTAAGTCGGCCGGCGCCCCGCGCGCTGCCGGCTTGCACCGCCGCTCGCTTGCCTGGCACCTGCTGGCGCGTCTGCTGCCGGCCGTGCTGCTGCTCGCGATGATGGACACGGTGGCCACCTATGTCATCACCCGCAAGCTCAGTTCGCAGTCCTACGACCGCGCGCTGGTGGACACCGCGCGCGCGCTTGCCCGGCAGGTCACGATGACGCCGCAGGGTCCGCAGCTGGATATCACCTGGAATTCGACCCGCTTCCTGGATGTCGACCCCGACGAACGCCTGTACTTCAAGGTGCTGGCCAATGGCGTGGTGCTGGGCGGGCGGCCGGAGCTGGCCTCGCCGCCCGACAGTGCGGCCTTGCACCAGGAAGAAGAGATCGCCGTCAACGAGCCGGTCGCATCCGCGGTCGAAATGATCAACAATGCGCGGCCGACGGTCTATGACACGACCATCGACGGTCTGCCGGTGCGCGCAGCCACCCTGCGCTTCCAGCTCGACGGCGTGCCGATCGACGTGGTCATGGCCGAAACGCTGAACACGCGCAGCCGCTTCATCGAAGAAGTGCTGTCGGTGCTGGTGGCGGGGCAACTGCTGCTGGTGGCCTTGCTCGGGTTCGTGATCGTGACCGGCGTTCGGTCCGGACTCGATTCCGTCAGCCGGCTGTCGGACGAGATCGAAACGCGCAGCATCGATGACTTGCAGCCTATCGCCGTCGACGACGTACCGACCGAGATCACACCGCTGATCGCCAAGACCAATTCGCTGCTGGCCCGGCTGGATGAAGCCGTCGCGTCCCAGCGCCGCTTCATTGGACACGCGGCGCACCAGCTGCGCACGCCGTTGGCGGGGCTGAAGCTGGAATCGGAATTGATGCTGTCGCGCACCCTGCCCGACGACATTCGCCAGCGGGCCGAACGCATCAAAGGCGTGGCCGACCGGATGATCCGCGTGGGCGAACAACTGTTGGTGCTGGCGCGTATCGACGCCAACGTGCGCCCGCAAGACAGCTTCAACCGCATCGACCTTGTCGAATTGGCGCAGGAATGCGGCGCCCGCTGGATTCCGGCCGCCCGCCAGGCCCAGGTCGAGCTGGCATTGGCCGCGCCCGACGAACCGATCTGGATCGACGGCGATGCGGTGCTGCTCGATCAGTTGCTGGGCAACCTCATCGACAACGCCATCCGCTATCGGCAGGGGCCTGGCAACATCGTGCTGCGGGTACAGGATGCTCCGCCCAGCCTCATCGTGGAAGACGATGGCCCGGGCATCGGCGCCAGCGAACGCGAACGGGTGTTCGATCCTTTCTTTCGTGGACAGGGTTCGGTGGCAGGCGGATCGGGCTTGGGGCTGGCGATCGTAAAAGAAATCGCCCAGTCCCATGGTGCGCACTGGGATCTGCGCAGCCGTCCGGAATTCGAAGGAACGCGCGTCAGCCTTGTGTTTCCCGGCCCACGGATCGGAACACACCTCACGCGGATGGCCAGGAACGGGGCTCCCTGATTTCTCAAGGCCGGATTCTTGAGGCCGGATTCTTGAGGCCGGATTCTAGAGGCCGGATTCTTATGGCCGGATCGCCGTTTTGAAGTAGGGGATCGGAAGACCCACGATGCGTTCGATCGGTCCGGCCATCAATCCCAGCGCCAGCCACAGCAGCAGCATGCCGGCCAGCAGCGTGATGGCAAAGCCCAGGGCAAAAATGTTCAGCTGCGGCGCGCTGCGCGACACGAAGCCCAGCGCAATATTCAAGGCCAGCACGGCCGCCAGCACGGGCAACGCAATCTGCAGCCCCGCCGCAAACACGATGGCCCCAAGTCCCGCCAGCTTGATCCAGTCCAGTCCCGACAAAGGCGAAGGCGCAATGGGCAGCACGGTAAAGCTGTCGGCAAGCGTCATCAACAAGGTCAGGTGACCGTCGGTCGACAGAAACACCAGCATTGCGCACATCATCAGAAAGGTCGACAGCAGCGGGGACGGCGCATTGCGCTGGGGATCCAGGAACGACGCAAAACCCAGACCCATCTGCAGGCCGATCAGGTCGCCGGCCATCTCGAACGCGCCAAAAATCGCGCGCAGTCCGAACCCCATCGACACGCCCACGATGATCTGCTGGAACAGCAGCAACAGGCCCGTCGCCGAAAACGCGTCCACCACGGGCGCCTGGGTCAGCGGCGCCACCAGGATCGTGATCAGCACTGCCAGGCCGATCTTGGCCCGTTGTGGCACGGCGCGGTGACCGAAAATCGGCGCCGTCTGGATCAGCGCAAGAATACGGATGAAGGGCCACAGCAGCGACGCGATCGCTGCCTGCACCTGAGCATCGGTAAAGCTGATCACGTCGCGCCGCCTAGCCCAGCATGAACGGAATGTTGCCGAACAGGCGCTTGATGTAGTCGGTCATCATCGTGATCATCCACGGCCCGGCAATCAATGCCGTCAGGAAGATGGCGATCAGCTTAGGCACGAAGGCCAGCGTCATTTCATTGATCTGCGTTGCCGCCTGCAGCACGCTGATCACCAGACCGACAGCCAGCGCCGCCAGCAGCAAGGGCGCGGACAGGTACAGGGCGACCATGATCGCGTCTTGAGCAAGGGTCAGGACGCCGGCGGAGTTGTTCATGACGGGGTAACTTCAGCGCGTGGTGGATGGGGAAGGAAGGCAATAAGGCTTGGTGACATCGGGGCGGGCGGGCAGTCGTCACGTTGCAAAGCTGGCCACCAGGCTGCCGATCAGCAGGTTCCAGCCATCGGCCAGCACGAACAGCATCAGTTTGAAGGGCAAGGAAATCAGCACGGGCGACAGCATCATCATGCCCATCGACATCAATACGCTCGACACCACCAGATCGATCACCAGAAAAGGCAGGAACACCATGAAGCCAATCTGGAACGCCGTCTTCAACTCGCTGGTCACGAACGCCGGCACCACGACGCGCAGCGGCAACTGCGCTGCCTCGGACACCGGTTCAGTCTTGGACAAGCGGATGAACAGCGCCAGATCGGATTCCCGCGTCTGCTTCAACATGAAGTCCTTGAGCGGACCCTGCGCCTTGTCCAACGCTTCCGGAAATCCCAGCTCGCCGCGTTCGAACGGCTGATAGGCGTCGACATACACCTTGTCGAGCGTGGGCGTCATGATGAAGAAGGTCATGAACAGCGCCAGGCCGATCAGTACCTGGTTGGGCGGCGACCCCTGCAGGCCCAGCGCACTGCGCAACAGCGACAGCACGATGATGATGCGGGTGAAACCCGTCATCATCAGCAGCACGGCCGGAAGGAAGGTCAGCGCGGACAGCACCAGCAGCGTCTGCAGCGACAATGACCATTGCGTGCCGCCACCCGGCGCCGCGCTGCTCGTCAACGCAGGAATGCCCGCCTGCTGGGCCAGTGCGGCGGCAGTCGGCAGCAGTGCCAGTGCAAGCGCCAGGATGACCCGGGCACCTGACCCGGATCTGGATCCCGCCCCACGCCCATGTCCATGCCCATCTCCATGCCCGCGGCGTAAACGACGCAGACCGGCAAATCCCGCCTGCGCCACACGACTCTCAACATTCATCATGACTTCTTGCGCATGCGATCGAGAAGCGCGGCAAAACTCGGCACGGCGGCGCCGGCACCCTTGACGCCGCCGCTGCCGCCGACGCCGGAGCTGGCGGCGAGCGGCGTAGCGATTTCGCCGCGCGGCATGACCGCCAGCGGCTGCACGCTGCCCGCGGCCACGCCCGCCACGATCCACTGGTCGCCCACCTCGATCAGCACCACACGTTCGCGCGGGCCGACCATCAACTGGCCACGCAACTGCATCGGCGCCTGGAATGCGCCCATGGGCCGCTGCAGGCGGCGGAAACACCAGGCGCACGCCAGGATCAACGCCAGCACCAGGGCCAGCGCCAACACGGTTTGCAGCACGGAAGAAGGACCGGGCAACATGATTACCGGTTCAGGCGGCGCAGGCGCTCGGACGGCGTCACGATGTCGGTCAGGCGAATGCCGAACTTGTCGTTCACCACCACCACTTCACCCTGAGCGATCAGGCAGCCATTGACCATCACGTCCATGGGCTCGCCGGCCAGCCCATCCAGTTCCACGACGGACCCCTGGGCCAGTTGAAGAATCTGCTTGATCGGTATGCGCGTGCGGCCCAGTTCCACGGTCAGCGTGACCGGGATGTCCATGATGATTTCGATGTCGTTGGGCTGCGGCGAACTGGCCGGCGCCGTCGAGGCGAACTCTTCGAACAATTCGTCGGCCAGGCGTGCCGGCTCGGCGGCGGCGGCCGCCTGCGACTGTTCGGCCATCGCAGCCGCCCAGTCAAGGTCCGCGGACGACTCGATATCGGGCGATTCACCGCCCGGTTCTTCAGTTGCCATGATCATCTCCAATGGTGTTGTCCGCTTGCAGGGTCGCTAGGACCTTGCCGATACGCACCGCGTACTGCCCATTGCTCACGCCGACTTTGCAGTCGAAAATGGGGACGCCGTCGACGTAGGCGGGAATGGTGGGAGCGATGTCAACGGGAATGACATCGCCAACTTTCATGGTCAGCAGATCGCGCAGCAGCAGGTCGGTCTCGGTCAGGTTCACGACCATTTCGACATCGGCCAACTGGATCTGCTTGGACAGCATGCGCAGCCAGCGCTTGTCGGGTTCCATCTGGTCGCCCTGCACCGGGCTGTACAGCGCATCGCGGATCGGCTCGACCGACGCATACGGGAAGCAGACGTGCAGGTCGCCGCCTGACGAGCCGAACTCGATCGAAAAGGTGGCGCAGACGACGATCTCCGACGGCGTGGCGATGTTGGCGAACTGCGTGTGCATTTCGGCACGCTGGTATTCGAACTGCATTGGATGCACCGCGGCCCAGGCCTTGGCATACTCGTCGAGCACCACGCCCAGCATCCGCTGGATGATGCGTTGCTCGGTCAACGTGAAATCCCGGCCTTCGACCCGCGTGTGGTAGCGGCCATCCCCCCGAAGAGGTTGTCGATCACCGAGAACACCAGGCGCGGTTCGAACACGAACAGGGCATTGCCGCGCAAGGGCTTGAGCGAGACGATGTTCAGGTTGGTTGGCACCACGATGTTGCGCAGGAATTCACTGTACTTGACGAGCTTGACCGGCCCCACCGACACCTCGGGATTGCGCCGCATGAAGTTGAACAGGCCCGTACGCAGCAGGCGGCCGAAACGGTCGTGAATGATCTCGAGCGAGGGCATGCGCCCGCGGACGATCCTTTCCTGCTTGGCGAGGTTGTACGGACGTATCCCGTCTTCGGGAACTTCGTCGGTCGCCTTGTCTTCTTTTTCGCCGGTAACGCCGCGCAATAGCGCATCGACTTCGTCTTGTGAAAGAAATTCACCCGCCATGGCTGGGGCTCCGCGATGCCGAACGCAAGGAATGAGTCGAAGGGTGCACGCAAGCCGCCAGCGTTACTGGATCACGAAACTGGAGAAGTGCACCGCGAACACGTCGCCCCGGTAGTCCGAGGCGATGCGGGCCCGCGCGATGTCCAGGATCTGTTGCGCAAGCTTGCGCTTGCCTTCCAGCGTCAACAGGTCTTCGGCGTTCTTGGCGGTCAGCATCAACAGGATGTCGCTGCGGATAGGTGGGACGACCGCTTTCAGCGCGGTTTCGGCCTTGGCGTCCTTGACCTCGATCATCACGGCAATCTGTGCAAATCGCTCGCGATCCCGGTCTGCCAGATTGGCCGTGAACATCTCGAGCGCTGCGAACACATGCTTGGACGCGTCGGATTTTTCAGGTGCCTTCTTGGCTTGTGCAGCTTGTGTTTGCGCGTCGGTGTCGTCGCCAAAGCTGTAGGCTTCGAGCTGCTTGTTCCGGATCAGAAAGAATGCCGCGGCGGCCGCGATGGCGACCAGAAGCAGAACCAGGCCAATGACGAGGAGCAGGGTTTTGCGGCGTTTTGGGGGAACAGTGGCCTCGGCCATGGAACGTCTCGCTGGGTAAGAATGACGCACCGAAAGCAGGTGCGAGCTTGGATTATGGGATGGCCCCGGTGGGGCAATCCGTGGAACAGGGAACGAAACCCGGGGTTATCTCGTGGAACGGCCGATCAGGCGTAGACGTTCAGCAGCCCGTTGCCCCGGCGAGACGTGGCCGGCGGCGTCGTGCCGCCAGAAACGCCTGCTGCAGCGCCGGTTCCGGCCGATGGCGCCGCGTCAGCCGGCGCGGCGTCGGCGGGGCTACGGCGACGGTCACCGTTGCTGAAATCCGCCAGCATCTGCCGCTGTTGTTGTTCGCTGCCGACAGACGTGTCACCCAAGGTCATCCCCCTGCGGCCAGCGCATCGCGCAAGCCGCCCAGCGACGCTTCAAGGGCTTGACGGGTCTGCTCGTGCCCGCTGCCAAACATCACCGATGCGGTGTCACCGTCCATACGGACATGGATGGTGATCGGACCCAGCGCATCCGGCGTCACGCGCAGTTCGGCGTTCTGCAGACCGTTGCCGGTCATCCAGCGCAGGGCCTCGTCCAGACGGCCTTGCAGCGCCTGACCAGGAAGCGAGGCCGGCGCGCCTGGTACGGTTGGGACATCGGCCCGTCCGCTCGCCGTCGCCGCATGCGCGCCAACGCCATGCGCGGGGATGGGAGTTGCGGCGCCATCGACCGCGCCAGCCGTTGCCGCCGCGCTGGCGTCCGTGGGGGCAGCACCTCCAGGCACCGTAGCGCTTTCGCCCGGCGCAGCGTCGCTCCCCAATGCGGCGCTGGCGGCGGACACCGCCGAGGCGGCCGCATTGGCCGCGCTGGCCGCCGCTGTGGCGGCTGCTGCGACCGCAGCGAATCCCGGCACCATATCTGCGCCACGCAGCAGCGCGCCCGCCGCGCCCTTGACGAAGCCCGAGGCTGCGCCCGTCGCCTCATCGGCAGCGCCACCCCAGCCGTCGGTGGACGATGCGGTCACGCCGTCGGCACGCCGCCCTTGTCCTCCGGACACCATCGATGCCAGGCGATCCAGGAATTCCGTGTCCGTAGGCGCCTGGCCGTTCACCCCAGCCAGCGACAGCACCCCGTCGGCCGCCGTAGCGGATGCATCCGCCAGCGTGCCGTCCAGGCCTGCCGTGGCCGTGCCAGCGCCGCTGGCGGCAAAGCCCGGCTGGCCGGACAAGGCCATATTGGCGCCCCCGCTTCCACCGGCCGCGGATCCGGCGCCGGTACCCGCCTGTGCGGGAAGGGTTCCCGGAAAGCCCGGGTGCGCATGCCCCATCATGGCCGCGAATTGCGCAAGCCATTGGGCATCGCCCGGGCCGGTTGGCGCGTTGGCTGGATCGGCGGGTGGGGCATCTGCCGCGGCGGACGCGCTGCGGTCCTTTGGGGCGCTCTCTTTCGCACGCGCCGCGGCACGCGATGCGGCAGCCTGCGATTCGGCTGCGCGATCCATGGCCGCGTTGAAGCTGTCGTCCTTGGCGGGTTGCGCGTGCCGGGGTTGCGGCGCGGCGAACAGCGCGTTGGCGGCCGACACCGGCGCCGATGCGTTGGACGCGGCGCTCACAGCGAGAACCCGCCAGCGGTGCTGTACGCCTTGCGGCTGGCAAACTCGTCGATCTGCTTCTGGATCTTCTTGGCTTCCGACGACGTCTTGCGATCCGTTTCGCGCTTGGCCAGGATTTCGAACGATTTCACTTTGCGCTCTTCCTCAAAGAAGGCGTTGCGCGTCTGCTGCAGCAAACGGGCGCACCGGTCGACTTCCAGCCGCTGCTGTTCCACCGCTTCCGACAGCTGCTGGATGAAGCGCGAGTAGTTGCCGACGCGCGTGCCATCGATGCCCGTTCCCGCCTGCGTGCGCATCCGCAGTTCGTAGTCGGCGCGGTAGCTTTCGATCAGGACCTGCCGTTCGCACGCGTGCCGGTGGGCGGCGGCGCTTTGGGCGAATTCCTGGGCGGCCTTGTTCTTGCGCTCGACGGCAAGTTCGATCAACGTGTGCAGGGTGGCGCTGGAAGCCATAATGCGTTCCTTTCTTGCGTGAGCTGGCTCAGGCCTGGCCGCCGAACTGGTCGGCGATCAGGGCGAGTTCCGCGCAGCTTTCGGGGTAGGGCGCTTGCGCCTGGATCCCTTGCTGCAAAAATTGACTGATGGTGCCGTGCGCGGCAATCGCACGGTCCAGCTCCGGGTCGCTGCCCGGAATATAGGCGCCCACCTGGATCAGGTCGCGCGACCGCTGGTACCGCGAAAACAATTTCTTGATGGTGCGTGCGCCCTGCTGCTGGCGCGCGTCGACAATGTTGTGCATGGCGCGCGAGATCGATTGCTCGATGTCGATCGCGGGGTAGTGACCGGTATCCGCCAATGCGCGGTCCAGCACGATGTGGCCGTCCAGAATCGCCCGCGCCGAATCGGCGATGGGATCCTGCTGGTCGTCGCCTTCAGTCAGCACCGTGTAGAACGCCGTGATCGATCCTTTGCCGTGCGTGCCGTTGCCGGCGCGTTCCACCAGCGCGGGCAGTTTGGCAAACACCGATGGCGGATAGCCCTTGGTGGCCGGCGGCTCGCCAATGGCCAGCGCGATCTCGCGCTGCGCCATGGCATAGCGCGTCAGCGAATCCATGATCAGAAGGACGTTCTTGCCCTCGTCACGAAAATGCTCGGCCAGCACCGTGGCGTAGGCGGCGCCCTGCAGGCGCATCAGCGGCGCGGCATCGGCCGGCGCCGCCACCACGACCGACCGCTCCAGGCCTTCCGCGCCAAGGATGTGGTCGATGAATTCCTTTACCTCGCGGCCCCGTTCGCCGATCAGCCCCACGACCGTCACATCGGCTTCGGTGAACCGCGCCATCATGCCCAGCAACACGCTCTTGCCGACACCCGATCCGGCGAACAATCCCATGCGCTGGCCGCGCCCCACCGTCAGCATCGCGTTGATGGCGCGCACGCCAACATCCAGCGGCCGCTCGATGGGCTGGCGTTCGATGGGGTTGACCGACCGGGCCGCCAGCGGCGCGCGGTGCGACGACTGGATCGGACCCAGCCGGTCCAGCGGACGGCCGGCGCCATCCACCACCCGGCCCAGCAGCGCTTCTCCCACGGGCAAGTGCTTGGTCCGTTCTTCCGGCATGTCGCCGTCGTTGGGGAAGGGCTCGCCTTCTCCCGCATACACGGGGGCGTGTCGCGCCACTTCCAGCGGCATCACCAGGGCGCCGGCGGTCAGGCCATGCACCTCGGTCGACGGCATCAGGAACACCCGCTCGCCGTTGAATCCCACCACTTCGGCCTCGGCCGCCAGCACGTCGTTCTGATAGATCAGGCAGGTACTGCCCACTGCCAGCTTCAGACCGACAGCCTCCATGACCAGGCCGGCCACGCGCGTCAGCCGTCCATGGACGGCAAGCGGACTCGCGCGTTCCACCCGCGTCTGGCAGGCGGACAGGAAACGGCTCAGGCGAATGGCGGCGTCAGGCATCGCCGGCATCCTCGTCGTCATCGTTTCCGTCAGCGTCGGTCACCCAGCGCGCGCGGGACCCCAGCGTGGCAACAACGCGCTTCCAGCGCGTCTCGACCGTTCCATCGACCGCCGACTGCTGGGTCGAAATGCGGCAACCGCCCGGATCGATCCGGCCGTCTTCAACCAGCTTCCATTGGCCCAGCGTCAGCTCTTCGCCCAGGTGGGCGCGGACCAACTGGATATCGGTGGGATTGAGCAGCAATTGCTTGCCGGTTTCGCCGCCGGTCAGTTGCGCAAAGGCGTCGCGCACCACCGACAGCACCACGTTGCTGTCGGTGCTCAGTTCGCGGCGGACGACCTGCCGCGCCACCGCCATGGTCAGGTCCAGCAGGGCGGGGGCCAGCGTGTGCTCGAACGTCTCGAACACCGCGCCGGCGCTGTCGGCCAGGATGCGCAACCGCTCGGTCTCGTCGTGCGCGGCCGACGCGCCGCTGTCGTAGCCGGCGGCATACCCTTCGTCGAAGGCTTCCTTGCGGATGCGTTCCACCTCGGCGGGATCGACCGCCGGCTTGGCCTTGGCGTCGGGAACGGGGGCCGCTGCGGCCGGCCGCAAGGGCTGGACCGGGCGCGACCGCGCGGCCAACGAATTGGAGGCCAGCTGTTCGGCGGCGATCTTCTCGGCCAGTGTTTGCGGACGGCGGCGGTACTGGCCTTCCGAACCCGGCGGGAAGGCCTTCAATGTCCAGACGGGCAGATCCTCGCCTTCTTCGGCCGACAGAATGCGGCCGCGATGCAGCAGCCGGTCAGACATACTGTTCCTCGCCGACGCCATCGATGACCAGGTCGCCGGACTCCGCCAGGCGGCGCGCCACCTTGAGGATTTCCTTCTGCTGCGCTTCGACTTCCGAAATGCGGGCGGGGCCGCGCGTTTCCAGATCGTCGCGCAACTGCTGCGCCGCGCGCGTGGGCATGCAACGGAAGATCTTGTCCCGCAGCTCGTTGCTGGCGCCCTTGAGCGCCATGACCAGCGAGTCGGGCGTGACTTCCCGCAGCAGCATCTGCATGCCGCGATCATCGGCTTCGAGCAGATTGTCGAAGGTGAACATCTCGTCGATGATGCGTTGGGCCAGCTCGGTATCCACCGATCGCACCGTCGCAATGATCTGGTTCTCGTTCGTCGTGCCGACGTAGTTCAGGATGTCGGCCGCCGTCTTGATGCCCCCAAGCTTGCGTCGCTTGATCTGTTCGTTGCCCGACAGCATCTTGAGCAGCACGTCGTTGAGTTCGCGCAGCGCGGCGGGCTGGATGCCGTCGAGCGTGGCGATCCGAAGCAGTACGTCCGACCGCACCCGTTCGGTCAGGTTGTTCAGCACCGCAGCCGACTGGTCGGGCTCCAGGTGCACCAGGATCGACGCGATGATCTGTGGATGTTCATGGCGGATCAGTTCGGCCACGCCCGTGGGATCCATCCACTTCAGGCTTTCGATGCCCGACGTATCGCCAGTGTGCAGAATGCGGTCGAGCAGGAATCCGGCCTTGTCGGTGCCCAGCGCACGCGTCAGGACATTGCGCAGATAGGCATCGGAATCCGTACCGATGCCCGTATGGTCGCTGATGTCGTCTTCGAACCGGGCCAGCACCGAATCCATGTCTTCGCGCGCGATGCCCTGCATGCCGGCCATGGCCGTGCCGAGCTTCTGCACCTCGCGCGGCGCAAGGTACTTCAGCACGGCCGCCGCTTCTTCTTCGCCCAGCGAGAGCAGCAGAATGGCGCCGTCGGTCACACCTTGATCGACACTGGAGGATGGGGTCAGCATGGCAATGAGGGAACTCGCGTGGGACGTTGCGGAATCAGTCGGGCCGGCGTGATGGAGAGGGCGGGTGTCATGGAAGCGCCTGAAGTCAAGGTGCCGACTGCGGGTCGTTCACCCACTGGCGAATGACGTTGGCGACCACTTGCGGGTTGTCGCGGGCAAAGCGCCGCACGCGTTCAAGCGGATCTTCGGCTGGCTCGGCTTCGCCCGCCGCGCCGGGTTCAGTCGGCAGATTGAGCCCGTAACTGGGAACGGCAGGTTCGGGGGCGGAGGCGGGGCGGTCATCTGGCGAACGGCAGGCCGGATCACGCCCAGGATCAGGTACAGCACGGCGATCGCCACGATCAGGCCAATGGCGATCTCGCGCGCCAGACCGATGACTTCAGACTGCTGCCAGAACGCCACTTCCTCGGTCTTTTCGAGTGCATTCTCGTTGAACGGAATGTTGATGACCGATACCGAATCGCGCCGGTCGGGACTGAAGCCGACCGCATCGTTGACCAACGCCTTGATCTGGGCAAGTTCTTCGGGGGTCAGGGCCGTGTTCAGCACCGCGCCGTTGACCGTGCTGCTTCGATGGTTGACCACCACGGCAGTCGAGATACGACGGATACGGCCGACGGGTTCCCGCACGTAGCGCACGGTTTTGTCGACCTCGTAGTTGGTCGTATCGGCGCGCTTGACGCTTTCCGGCAGTGGCGCATTGGGACGCGCGGGTGTCGCCGCGGGGTTGGTGGCCGCGTTGCCCGTGATCGGCGCCGTGGCAACGCCTGGCGGCGTATTCGACAGCGAGCCCGGCACGCCGCCGTTCGCGACCGGAACTGGGTCATGCGATTCAGAAGATTGCCGGCTGCGGATCGCTGCCTGGGTCGGATCGGTATTCGGCTTGTAGATTTCGTCGGTCTGTTCGGCACGGCTGAAGTCGAGGTCGATGGCGACCTGGGCGCGCACGTTCTGCGCGCCGACGATGGGCGTCAGCAAATCGGCGATGCGGCGGGTGTACTGCTGCTCCATCGCACGCAGGTATTCCATCTGGCTCGAATCGAGCCCCGAGCCGGTCATTTCGCCCGACGAGAGCAGGGCGCCTGTCTGGTCAACTACGCTGACCGCGCTGGTCGCCATTTCCGGCACCGACGAGGCCACCAGATGCACGATACCGGCCACTTGGGCGCGTTCGAGCAGGCGGCCTGGATACATCTGCACCAGCACGGAAGCCGTGGGGCGGTTCTGTTCGCGGATGAAGATGCTCGGCTTCGGGATGGCCAAGTGGACGCGTGCCGACTTGACCGATCCCAGGCTTTGGATCGACCGCGACAGCTCACCTTCCAGCGCGCGCTGGTAGTTCACCTGTTCCTGGAACTGCGTCAGCCCCATGCGGCTGTTGTCCATCAGTTCGAAACCCACGTTGCCGGCACGCGGCAGCCCCTGCGACGCCAGGCCAAGACGAATTTCGTGCACGCGCTCGGGCGGCACCATGATGGCGCTGCCGTTGTCGGTCATCTTGTACGGGATTTTCTGAGCCTGAAGTGCGGTCAGAATCGCGCCGCCGTCCTGGTCGGACAGACCACTGAACAGCACACGGTAGGCAGGTTCACGTGTCCACAGCAAAGTGGCGGCCACGATGGCGATCAGCAACGGGATTCCGATCAGCAGCGCCAGCCGATTACGATTCGACAGGCGGCCCAGGGCCTCCTGAAATGGATTCTTCCGCTCCAGCGAAGAAGCAGTGAGAGGGGAATCGAGAGCGTCTGCCATGACTGTTGCGGAAATGCCTGGGTACGGGTGCTGATGCGTGGAATGCCGGTGCCGGATGGCGCGCAGGCACGGGCACGAACCCATTCCTGAATACATGCATTACATGATGCAAATTGTCACAAGCAAGTGTCGAATAGACGCAGGATTACCCCCCACTTCTCCTGCTCTGCGTTTGGGCTGGCCTATATCATTGCCCCATCTTTTATCGCCGGGCATCTTCATGGACCGCATCCAGAACGTCTTGTCTTCCACCCTGGCCGCATCGGAAGGCGCGTCTACCGGCATGGCGCGCGCCGCGCAGATGCTCGGTCGCCCGGAAGCGCTGATCGGTGGCGGTGCACCAGAAGGTCCCGCGCCCAGTTTTTCCAACATCCTTTCCAGCGCGATCCAGTCGGTCCACGCCGCCCAGAACGAATCCAAAGTGTTGCAACGGGGCTACCAGATGGGCGACCCGGAAGTCGGCCTCGAACAGACCATGATCGCCATGAACAAGGCCAGCCTGTCTTTCCAGATGCTGACCCAGGCGCGCAACAAGGTTGTTCAGGCCTACACCGATGTCATGAACATGCCGGTGTAAAAGGTGATCGCGGCGCAAGGGTGGACTGCGGCTGGTGCCAACCATGTGTTTGCGCTGATTTGACGGTGGATGTCCGCCGGAAGGACGTGTCTGGCACCAATGGCTGTTGCGCTGTCACCACGCAAGGCTTCAAGGGGCATGGCCGTGGACGCGTTTTTCGCCGTCTTTGAATGCCTACGGCGGATCGGGGCACTGCTTCCATCCGTGCCAATGGATCGCTCAGAACACGACTGATCAGCGGCGTTTGCCCGGCGCCGGTGTGCTGGGCGCCGCTGCGCCAGGCGCCTTGCCCACACTGGCCGGCTCGTTGACACTACCGCCAACCGGCAAGTCGCCACCCACCCGCGCAGCCGCGCGTTCGTCCTGCCGATACACCCAGGCCAGAACCTCGGCCACCGCCACATACAGTGACGGCGGTATCCGCGCGTCGAGATCGACTTTCATCAGCAAGTCGATCAGTTCCCGTGAACTGTGCACGAAGACCCCGGCGTCCCGCGCCTGCTTCAGGATGGCGTCGGCAACCAGTCCACTTCCCTTGGCCACGACCACAGGTGTCTTGCGTTCACGTTCATAGCGCAACGCGACGGCCAGATGACGCTTGGGATCGGCCACGTTGTCGCCCTCGAGCGGGGGACCATTACCCAGGCCATGCGATGTCTCGTGGGGCACGCTCATGACCGGTCCGCCGTCGGCCGGGTTGCCGGCGCCACACTCAGGCCGGTCATCTGAAGCCCGCGGGCATCGAGCGACGACTGGAGTTCACCCGACGTCGACGCCAGCGCCGCCTGCACGTCTCGCAAGGCCTGGCCTTTGGTCGTTTTTGCGTCGGGGCGCACCGCCACGCTGGCTTGAGTGCCCGCCAGCGCGACATCCAGCTCGAGCTTGCCCAGGTTCGGGGCATCGATCTGGATCTTGACCCGCCAGGACAAAGGGATGTCATCGGAGCGGGGGCCATTGTCGTCAGGCTCGATTTCGAGGGAAAACGGCCGGCCTTCCCACGATCCCAGCAGGCCCATGCGCCCGGTTTCGAGCAGGGCAATCTGATCTTGAACGATCGGCCGCACATCGGCCGGGATCGCACCCAACGCGGCCTGCAGACCCTTGGCCGCGCTTTGCTCTGGCGTCGAGGGGACAGGGGGATGTCAGCGGGCTTTCCCGCAGCATCCGGCTTGGCCGGGACGCCTGGCGACAGCGCCGCCTGGGGTTCTGCCCGCAAGGCATCCAGCGAGCGCCTGCCTTCCTGCCATTCCTGCAAATGCGATTCGTAGAACAGACCGGAATGTTCGACCGCATGCTGGATCTTCTGTGCCGACGCCGTGGTATCGGTCTGCCGATCAAGCGACAGAGGTGCAAGCGGGACGAGCCGCTGGGGGCTGTCAGGTGAAGACGCCAGAGCCGAGAGCAAGCGCGCCGACCCGCTCAGCTGCACGTTTACCTCGCTCGACGATGTCTTCAACTCGGCCAACGCCGGCAGTGGCACTGGCGCAATACCCACCCTGCGGATACCAGTGACCGGGTCGACGTCCGGTTCGCCAGCGGCGCCAGCGGCGGAGCCCGGCGCGGCAGCGTCAGCGGCCGGTGGGCCCTGGCGCGCGCGCACGGTGGCAGGTCCGCCCTGAGCAAACTCGCGAGAATCCAGCACCCGCAGGATGACGTTCGCGCCTTCGGCCAATGCCTGCCGCGTATTGATCAGATAGGACTTGCCGCCGATGTCCACCAGTGCCTCAGACTCGCTATGGGTCTGTAGCACCGTGGCCCGCACCAGGCCTGCCGGTTGCGAAGGCGGCGGCGTGCGGCCCGACGAGACGTCCACGGGGCTGCCTTTCCCGCCTGGACCGCTGGCAAGCTTCGCCAGGATCGCCTCTCGCGCGTCCTCGCGATACCGTTCCCATGACTGGACCGACGCAACGGGAGTGACCGGCCGCGCATTGCGCGCGTCAGTTACCACGGTCTGTTCGCGAAACGTCGCGCCATTGGCAGCCTGTCAGGAAAGGGAAAACGGATCAACGAAAGGAATGCGTGCGCATCCGTCCGTGCGCAGGTCTGAGGATTCTATCGAGTTCTGCCAGGCGCGGTTGTGCCAATCCGCGAATGGCTGCGTCGTCCGCCAGCACTTTGCGCACCAGCCGCATGCATTCAAGCCGCTCGGCTTCATCGATCGGCACAAGATTCGCATGCTTGAGAAAGTCGATGAGTTGCCCGCAGGATTGCTCGCCTGCCGTCACGGCGTCCCAGTCGCCCCGTTCGGCTGCGTCCAGCATGGCTGAGCTGATTTCGGCAAATTTTTCGTAGACGGACTGGAGGGTAGTCTCGGCGCCCCTTGATGGGGCTTGGGGCGCTGCGGCGTGCACTGCGAGGTTGGGCGACATAGAGGACCTGGAAAAGGACCATGAGAGGCGAGCGAGCGCCAAATTGGCAGAGCGCGAGCCGGGACAAAGGGCAAGAAACCGAAAGTTCTGGAATGGTGCTGGCAGATCACTGGAATCGACGTTTGTCGCCAGTCAGTGAGCGACTGTTTGGAATCGTCCTGAACGAAAACAAGCTACGTATTTCCGCGTAAGGAGCGACGCGAGAACGACTTCCGCGCGACAGCGAATCGGGGACTTACGATCCGGCGTGAGCGCCGGGTTCAATCGCCACCCAGCTGCTGCGCAAACCGTCGATCATGTCTGCAATTTCTTCCAGAGGAACCACGTCGTTGTCGGTGCTGCCCTGCAGGATGCGTCGACACATGTAGTCGTACAGGCGATCCAGTTGAAGGGCGAGATCGCCGCCGGCCTTGTGGTCCAGGCTGGCGCGCAGGCCTTCATCGATGATGCGTGCCGCGCGCGATACGGCTTTGGCGCGACCGATAGAGTCCTGGGCCGTAATGCAGCCTATGGCCCGCCGCAGCGACTCCAGCGCCCCGTCGTACAGCATCAGAATCAATTCGTGCGGCGTGGATACCGATACCCCGGTTTCGACCCCGACGCTGGCATAGGCCCGCGCGCCAAAATTTGCGAATCCAGACAAAGTGTTCTCCTGCGCGCGGATGCCTGTCGAGATTGGATGAGCCGACCCTTGCACCACATCGCGTTACAAGGGTATTAACGGCTGGACACAAATATCCTAAAGGCTGAAATGAGGGGATTAATCCTGTCGCTTCCGCGTTTTGTGCCCTTGATCAGGAGCTTCGCAGGTTGGAGAGACTTTCCAGGTCTTTCGTCAGGCGCGTTTGCATTTCCATCATTTTGGTGACCAGCGTATCAAGACGGCTGAATTCCGTTCGATACCCGGTTTCGATGACTTGCAGTCTTGCCGCCAAATCCACTTGTTGTTTCTGCAACAGCTTTGTCGTTGCACCCAGGCCGTCGACGCGTGTCTGGATGGACCCATTCGTATCGACCATTGCGTTGATTGCGTCCACGAAACGCTTGGACAGGCCCACGGAACCCGCGCCATTGGGTTCATCGGCGAACAGGTTCGCAATGCCTGTGGGATCGGCGGTGTTGGCCTTGTCGAAGACGGCAGTGTCGAACTTCAGCGTGCCATCTTTCTGGAAGGAAATGCCCAGCGAGGCGAATGACGTTGTCGAGCCCTTTGCGCCAGCAAGGGGCGAAAAGATCTGGTCCCGCATCTTGGCAGTGACGTCGCGAACGATACTGTCCCCGGCCAGGGGCCCATTCGAGGTCGACGCGGTACCCGCCGTGGCGCTGGGCGTGTTGCGGGAAAGCTGCTTGGAAGTCGTAAGGAACGAGTTGTATGCCGTCACCAGGCTTTGCAGTGCAGACTTGGTGCTGTCCGGGTCCTGGGACACGGTAACCTGGGTCTTCCCGACTTTTGTCAGGGTGATCGTCAGGCCGTCCATGGCATCGGTGATAAGGTTGTCGGGCTTGGTGACGGCCAGTCCGTCAACAAGGATTTTTGCGTCCTTGGCTGCCTGCAACCTGACCATACCCGGGGCCGTGCTATCCGGCGAATGGGCCGGGGCGGTGCTCGGGTCGTAATTGAACATGGACAAGGACGCTTCACCTGGCGCGCTGCCGGTGGACACGCCTTCCATCTTGAAAGCCTTTTCGACACCCGTGCGGCTGCTGCTGAAGACAAGCCGGGATCCATTGCCGTCATTGACCAGACTTGCGGTAACGCCGATGCCCGCCTTGTTGACCGCATCACGCAAGCCCGACAAGGTGTTGTTTTCCGACGTGATCGTGACGCTTTGGGTAGGCAGATCCGCATCAGCGGCGAACGCGCCGTCTTTGACACTGCCGAACGTGAACGAAACCTGGCCGGTGCCAATCTTGGAATCGCCGGACGCGAGCGATGCGCTCAGCGCTTTTTCTTGCTGAGCCAGTTGAACGACTTCCAGCGACATCGTGCCCTTGGCCGCCTTGCTGGAGGCCGTCACCGTTGCAAAGTCCTTTTCGGACAGTGCGACCTTGCCTGTATTGAGGTTGGTGTCGGTCAGCTTGAGCAGGGCTTCTCGTACTGAGGTCAGGCTGCCGCTGAGTTGCCCCAACGCCGACACTTTCGAGGTTGTCTCAGCCTCCTTGGCCTGCAGCTTGGTGAGTGGCTTGACCTCGGTCGCCATCAGCTGTGTGACGAGCGACTCCAAGGGAAGGCCTGAGCCCAGCCCAAGTTGGGTGCCTGCGGTTGCCATGCTGTCCTCCTTTGCGAATCCAAAACCGACCGCTGACCTATGCCTTGCCCTGGAGCAACAGCCCCTTGAGCTTGTCGAGCGAGCGGCTTAGCTCCAGTGCTTCAACAGACGGGATCTGACGAATCACGTCTTGCGTGGTCGTGTCGACGATTTTCACGACGACGGTGCCATTGTCTTCGTCGATCGAAAACAATAGGTTGTTCTCCGCCATTGGAATGTACCGATTGAACGTGTCAACCGCATCCTGCAGCTTGCCCACAGCGGGCACCTGAGACGTCACCGGCAGCGCGAGATCACGTGCGGCGTGATCTGCCTGGGGCACGACAAGGTCGACTGCGGCGGGCTTGGCGGCGGCGCCAACACGGTGATCGAGAGGGTATCCAACAGGATTGATGCTCATAATTGCTCCGGTGCGGCGTTGTCGCGTCGGGCCTGTGTGAGATAGCCCCATCGTCGTTCTAGCTTGTTTAACGGCTTGCCGGCAGGAATCTTGAGCAGGGCACGCACTACTCCGCATGCCGGCAGGCGGCCAATGCGGCGTAAGCGCTGCTGGCCCTTGCGTGTCCTTCACGGCCGGGTGGACCAGGGGCGCAGTCAGGACCTTGGCCCAACCAGCACGGCCCACATGTTGCCAGGTAGGCCGTCATGTCAGCACTGACCGGGACCGTTGCGTGCGCGGTCCGGTCAGGTCGCTTCCGAATCAACCGCGCAGGAGCGTCAGCACGTTGTTCGGCAGCGAGTTGGCTTGGGTCAGCATCGCGGTACCGGCTTGCGACAGGATCTGCGCGCGGGTCAGCGACGCGGTTTCTGCAGCAAAGTCGGTGTCCTGGATCCGGCTGCGCGACGCAGACAAGTTCTCGGACGTCGTTTCCAGGCTCGACACCACCGAACTGAAGCGGTTCTGGATCGCGCCCAGGTCAGCGCGGGCTTCGTTCACACTCTTGAGCGCGGCGTCCATGGCCTTGATGGCGTTGTCCGCGCCGTCTACGGTCGAAATGTCGAGGTTGGCGAAGCCGGTTTGCTGCGCACCCTTGGCAAAAGCGGTGGCGCCGGCCAGGGTCTTGCTGGTGCCGACCGTGAGGCCCGTCTCGTTAGCCAGGGTCGAGCTCGTCGTGCCGTCGCGCAATTTTGGCAGCGCGGCGGCGCCTAATGTAATTTCAACGTCCTTCTTGTCCGAAGTCAGCTTCAGGCGACCATTGTCAACCGTTGCAGTGACAGTGGTTTCGGCGGTCCTGTTGTTGATGGCGTTTGCCAAGGCGGCCAAACGGGTTGATTCGCTGGTCGTCGCGCCGATGGCTTCGATCGAGACGCCGTTGACCTTAAAGGTGTCGGCGGCCAGAGCCGCGAAGTTCTTCGAGGCTGGCGTGGCCGGCTTGGTGACGATGGTGCCAGCGAAGGTCGACCCCTTCGTCACAAATTCCGTCTTGCCGGTGTTGGCGAAACTCAGGCTTGCGATGTCCGCAGGGGCGGTAGCCGCGGTGCCGTCGGCCTTCAGCGCTTGGACGGTCAGACCCGGGATGCCGGCATCGTTGACCGCCTTGGCGATGTTGGTGAGCAGCGTGCCCTTGGCCAACTGAATTTCGGTTGCGGTAGGAGTGGCCGCTGCCTTTGCTGTGCTGACAGCCGCGACGTCCAATTGCATGCCGTTGACAGTAACGGTGCTGGCAGCGTAGTCCAGGGTAGTCGCCGTTCCTGCCGTGGGCGCAGTGATGTCACCCAACGAGATCAACGATTTGCCGCTGACCGCAGCAACCGCTTCGCCGGCTGCTCCTGTGCCGGCCATGACAGCGCTCGTGTCCTTGCTGGTCCATGAACCCAGCGCGTTCACATTGGCGTTGGCGATACCGTTGATGCTGATGGTCTGGCCCTGGTTGGCGCCGACCTGGAAGGCCTTGCTGGTGAAGCTGCCGTCGATCAGGTTCGTGCCGTTGAACGACGTGTCCTTGGCCACGCGGCCGATTTCGGCGGACAACTGGGCAACTTCCTTCTGCAGCGCGGCGCGGTCATCGGCCGAGTTCGTTGCGTTGGCGGACTGAACCGACAGTTCGCGGATGCGTTGCAGGTTGGTGCCGATCTGTTGCAGCGCGCCTTCGGCCGTCTGGGCCAGCGAGATGCCGTCGTTCGAGTTGCGGACGGCTTGGTTCAGACCCTTGATCTGCGTGGACATACGCTCGGAGATGGCCAGGCCGGCTGCGTCGTCTTTCGCGCTGTTGATGCGCAGGCCGGTCGACAGGCGCTGCAGCGATGTCGTGGTGGCCGATTGCGACGAGTTCAGATTGCGCTGAGCGTTGAGGGAAGCGATGTTGGTGTTGATGACTTGTGCCATGACGTATCTCCCTAAGGGTGTGTCACATTTCAGTTGCGGGACCGATATGCCCGTTTCGTTCACCAGGACTCGTCGCTGCATGTCGCGGCGCGGCCTGGATGAAGGAATTAACGGGTGGCATTTTGAAAACTTGGACGCAGAGCGAGGCCAGTCTTTGAAGTTTTTACGCGGAGTCGCGGAGATCAGCGTTTGGCGCGGATTTTCAAGAAAGCGAATGCACGCTACGCAGTTGGCGGAAAATTCGTCAGACGAACCTCCGATTCGTGCTTTGGCCTGAAAACGACAACGGCCCGCATGTTTCCATGCGGACCGTTGTGGTTTTCACGAACGGTCAAGTACCCCGTTCCAGGAACGCTGTGTGCCTTATCCGCGCAGCAGCGTCAGCACGTTGTTCGGCAGCGAGTTGGCTTGAGCCAGCATTGCCGTACCGGCTTGCGACAGGATCTGCGCGCGGGTCAGCGACGCGGTTTCTGCAGCAAAGTCGGTGTCCTGGATCCGGCTGCGCGAGGCGGACAGGTTTTCGGACGTCGTCTCAAGGCTCGACACCACCGAGCTGAAGCGATTCTGGATTGCGCCCAGGTCGGCGCGAGCTTCGTTGACGCTCTTGAGTGCGGCATCCATGGCCAGGATGGCGTTGTCGGCGCCGTCGACAGTCGAGATGTCGAGGTTTGCGAAGCCAGTCTGCGCTGTGCCCTTGGCGAAAGCGGTCGAACCAGCAAGCGCGGCGCCAGCGGTTGTACCAGCGGTTAGGCCGGTTTCTATCGTCGCAGCAGCCCCGCCCACGACGATGTCGCCTTTAGCTGAAGTCAATTTGAGACGACCCGCATCAACGGTCGCAGTGACATTCGTATCGCCCGACACGTTATTGATCGCGCTAGCGAGCGTAGTCAAGCGCGATGCCGCGTTCGTGGTAGCGCCTATTGGACCAATGTTGGTGCCGTTAATCGTAATACCTCCACCTGCAATTGCTGCAAAGGTCGTCGATGCTGGCGTTGCTGCTTTGGCGGTCAGCGTACCTGCAAAATTATCACCAGTGATCGAAAACTCGCCTTTACCTGAATTGGAAAACGTGAGCACCTCAGATCCAGCAGTTGTCGTGTCAACAGCTGCAGTCAGTCCTGGTATGCCGGCGGCGTTTACTTTGGCGCTGATCTCGGCAAGCATGTCTGCCCGTGCTGTCGCGGCAGTTGTGCCCGAAGTTACGGCATCCAGAGCAATCTCGGTGCCATTCACAGTGATTTTGCTAGCTGCGTAATCGAAGTCTGGCGTAGCCGAAGGTGCAGTAAGGGCGCCGGCTCCGAGAGTAACGCTACCGCTCACGGCTGCGCTAGGCGTACCTACGGGGGCGATACCACCAACGGCTGCGCTCGTGTCCTTGCTGGTCCACGAACCCAGCGCGTTCACGTTGGCGTTGGCGATACCGTTGATGCTGATGGTCTGGCCCTGGTTGGCGCCGACCTGGAAGGCCTTGCTGGTGAAGCTGCCATCGATCAGGCTGGTGCCGTTGAACGAGGTGTCCTTTGCCACACGGCCGATTTCGGAGGAGAGCTGGGCGACTTCCTTCTGCAGCGCGGCGCGGTCATCGGCCGAGTTGGTCGCGTTGGCGGACTGAACCGACAGTTCGCGAATGCGTTGCAGGTTGGTGCCGATCTGCTGCAGCGCGCCTTCGGCGGTCTGGGCCAGCGAGATGCCGTCGTTGGAGTTGCGGACGGCTTGGTTCAGACCCTTGATCTGCGTGGACATACGCTCGGAGATGGCCAGGCCGGCTGCGTCGTCTTTCGCGCTGTTGATGCGCAGGCCGGTCGACAGGCGCTGCAGCGACGTCGTGGTGGCCGATTGCGACGAGTTCAGATTGCGCTGAGCGTTGAGCGAAGCGATGTTGGTATTGATGACTTGTGCCATGACGTATCTCCCTGGAGGTTAGTCATATTTCAGTTTCGGGCGTGTGTGCCCACTTTATGCATCCGTTGCGTGGAAGCACCCACTTAACGATTTGCCCTTGTGGCCTGCGGAACTGCGATGTGGCGCGGCCTGGATGATGCTATTAACGGGGGGACGATTTGAAACTTTAGGCAGCGAGCGTATTTAAACTTTGAAAAAAGGCCTAAAGTTTTTCGAAATCGTGCAGACGCCGGCTGGGCGCGGGTTTCAAGGCGATGAATACGCACGCAAAAAAGACGAACGTGTCGTCAGGCGCGCCACATTGCGTGGCGGCAGCGCGTCAATCAGAGAAAACGTCGCCGGTCAGTCGGGCGTGTCGAGCGTGAAATAAAACGTGGCGCCCAGGCCCGGCGCGCTTTCTGCCCAAACCTGGCCGCCGTGGCGTCCTATCACTCGTTTGACGGTTGCCAGGCCAATTCCGGTGCCCGGGAATTCCGCTTCGCGATGGAAGCGCTGGAATGCGCCAAACATCCGGTCGGCGTGCTTCATGTCGAAGCCGGCGCCGTTGTCCCGGACGAAATACACCGGAAAGGTGCCCCGAACGAAACATCCGAACTGAATTCTGGGATGTTCGACGCGACCCGTGAATTTCCAGGCATTGCTCAATAGGTTGACGAGCGCCGCGCGCATCAGGCCGGGATCGCAATCCGCGTAAGTGGGGTTTGGCAAAACAATTTTTACCTGGCGGGCGGGCTCCTGCTCGGCCAGGCCCTTCAGTATTTCTTCGACCATCTGGGTCAGGTCCACCTGCGCTCGAAGCAGGCCTCCCTGGTTGACCCGGGCCAACTGCAGCAGGTCCCCAATCAGACCATTCATCCGTTCAGCGTTGGACGCAATCTGCTGCACATATTCACTGCCGGTCGGGCCGAGCTGGTCAGCGAAGTTTTCTTGCAGCAGGCTGAGAAACCCACCGATATTGCTGAGGGGCGCCCGCAGGTCATGGGACACCGAATAAGAAAACGCCTCCAATTCTTCATTGGTCACGCTCAACTGCTGGGTGCGCTGCGCAACCCGCTTTTCCAGACCTTCCTGGACGCGGCGCGCGGATTCCTGCTGCTCCATATGCTGAGTCACGTCCTGTGCGTACCCGGCAACTCCCATGGGTTCGCCCGTCTCGTCAAGCAGGCAATTCATGTGGATTTCAAACCACCGTGGCTCGCCTCGCACTGGCCATATCTGTTCAAATCGTTTCGGCGCGCGATTTTCAAGCAACTGCTTATGTCGCAATGCATAAAGTCGGGCGAGGGCAGGAGGCATCACCTCGTCGACGGACCGCCCAATACACTCGTCCGCAGTGCGTCCCACGAGTCTGGCGTACGTATCCGTGACGTAGCTGTAGCGACCTGACGGATCAACGATCCAGGTGGCTGCAGGCATCGATTTGAAGAGGGCTTCAAGCATGCCTTGCTTCATTTCCAGTGGGGCAGAGGATTCAGCCGCAAGCGGCCGGGCGAGTTCCCGCATTGAATTCGTATTAAAATGAAACAAGTGAAACTGATTGTGTCGGATTAATTCCTACACCACCAGCCTAATTAGGTAGACGTAAGGAGTATCCCTCTTCCACTTCATGGGATTGTTGTTCGAGCTGATAATTTGCTCTATGTCCACCGCTCCAGTTTGGATGGTAGCGCAGTGGCGTAAGCCGCAGTACTAGTTGTGATGGACATTTCCATCAAGGGAACACGATGAACGCCAGTTTTGAAATCGCCGATGCCGTCAGCCTCAACGCCAGCGCTGCGCCGGAGTCTTCCGCGATGTCGCGATTGAATGCCGAAATTCGTGATGCCAATCTGACGTATCTGTTGCTTGCACAACAAATGCTGCGCATTGACCGCGCGGAAGCGCTGTTCCGTTTGGGCCTTTCTTCCGAAGTTGGCGACCTCGTCGAATCGCTGACAACCGCCCAACTGATCAAGATCGCGTCAACCACCATGTTGCTCGCCCGATTCCGTTTTGACGACTCCTTGGTGTGGAACCTCCTTGCCACGCCAAAACGCGATGATGCGCCTTCGCGCATGCATGCCGCCATCCTGATGGCGAGCCGTACGGCCGCTGCGGCCTGATTCGCGTCGCCTGTCATGGCGCATGTCAACGCGCCATCTCTCTTCTTGTAAGTCAGGATCTGCCATGACACGGGCTAAAAGCGTCTTGTCCGAAGCTCGCCAGATCGAGATCGCGTGCGAGCTCATCCAGCTCGACGCGCGTCTTCAGGTGCTGGAATCCGAAGTGACGCTGTCGCGAGAGCGTCTTCTTCGCCTGTATCGCGAGATCAAAGGCAAATCGCCGCCAAAAGGCATGCTGCCTTTTTCTACTGACTGGTTCATGACGTGGCAGCCGAATATCCACGCCTCGTTGTTCATGAACATCTACAGGCATCAATGCGGATTGCCCGACCTCACGCCGGTGGAATCGTTGATCCGTGCGTATCGGCTGTATCGCGAGCAGGTGGTCCAGCTTGGCATGCCCGAAGTGTTGTCGATCACCCGAGCGTGGCGCCTCACTCGCTTCTTTGATGCCGGAATGCTAGGCATGACCCGCTGCACGAGTTGCAGCGGCGAATTCGTCACCCACAGTTTCGAACTCGCGCACCAATACGTGTGTGGCCTTTGCCACATGCCTTCCCGGGCCGGCAAGACGCGCCAGTCAGGCACGCTGTCCGACGCGGACATGTCTGTCGAAGCGTAAAGCGACCTTTACGCGAATTTGCGTGTAACGCACTCAAGATTCCTGCCAGCCTGCCGAAAACGGGACTAGGACTTCGCGCAGCTTGTGGCGAGGGATTTTTAGGAGTGCGAGCGCATGCTCGTCATCATTGGCTACATCATCGTTGCGGTGTCGGTACTGGGCGGCTTCGCGCTGCACGGCGGCTCATTGGGCGCGCTGTTCCAGCCCTTCGAACTTCTGATCATCGCGGGTGCGGCCCTTGGCGCGTTCGTGTGCGGCAACTCGGGCAAGGTGGTCAAGGCCACGCTGGCGTCCCTCCCTACCACGCTCCACGGCTCGAAGTTCAGCAAGCAGCGCTACCTCGACCTGCTGGCCCTGCTGTATGAAATCCTGAACCGTGTGCGCCGCGAAGGCCTCATGTCGATCGAAGCCGACGTGGAAGAGCCCGCCAACAGCCCCCTGTTCCAGAAATATCCGACCCTGCTGGCCGATCACCACCTCATCGAATTCGTGACCGACTACCTGCGCCTGATGGTCAGCGGCAATCTGAACCCGCTGGAACTCGAAGCCCTGATGGACCAGGAAATCGACACGCATCACCACGAAGCGTTGATTCCTGCAGGCGCCATCCAGCGCATCGCAGACGGCCTGCCGGCATTCGGGATCGTGGCCGCGGTCATGGGCGTGGTGAACGTGATGGGGTCGGTCGGCGAACCACCTGCCATCCTGGGCGGAAAGATCGGCGCAGCCCTGGTCGGCACTTTTGTCGGCATTCTGCTGGCATACGGTGTCGTGGGGCCGCTGGCCTCGGTCATCGAACAGAAAGCCAGCGAAAGCGGCAAACAATTCGAATGCATCAAGGTGGCCTTGCTGGCCAGCCTGAATGGCTATGCTCCCGCCCTTGCCGTCGAATTCGGACGCAAGGTCCTGTTTTCCACCGAGCGCCCCACTTTCGCCGAACTGGAAGACACCGTCCGAGGTAAGTCGGCCGCCTGACGGCTGCCGACGGATCAAGGAGAGATCGCGATGGCAGCGAAAGAAGGCGTTGCGCCCATCATCATTCGACGCGCTCGGAAGCGCCCGCATGCCGCCCATCACGGCGGCATGTGGAAGATCGCGTACGCCGACTTCGTGACGGCAATGATGGCCTTCTTCCTACTCATGTGGCTGCTTACGACCAGCGCGGAAGCCGACCTGAAAGGCATTGCCACGTACTTCCAGACGCCGATCAAGCTGACGGTGTCGTCGGGCAAGGTGGCGGGTGACCCCGCCACGATCATGAATGCCGGCGGTCGGGACCTGACACGTCCGGTCGGTCACAACCGGACTGCCGACGCCGACCTCGAACGGCGGGAACGGCGCCAGCTTGAATCGTTCAAGACCCAGCTTGAAAGCCTGGTGGCAGGGCAGGCCACCTTGAAGCAGTTCAAGGACCAGATCCTGATGGACATCACCGACGAAGGATTGCGGATCCAGATCGTCGACGAAAAGAACCGTCCCATGTTCGACACCGGCAAAACGGTGCTCAAGGACTACAGCAAGATCATTCTGTCGGAACTGGCGCGCGCGCTGAATGCCGTCCCCAACAAGCTGTCCATTTCCGGTCATACCGATGCCACGGCGTATGCCGGCGGCGACGCAGGCTACAGCAATTGGGAACTGTCAGCGGACCGCGCCAACGCGGCGCGTCGCACCATGCTGTCGGCTGGCATGGATCCGAGCAAGGCATTGCGCGTAGTCGGCCTTTCCGATTCCGTGCCATTCACCGAGGTGGATCCACGTGCGCCGCAGAATCGGCGCATCAGTATCGTTGTGCTGAACAAACGCAGTGAAGAATTCCTCAAGAAAGGCGGGGTTACGGCCGATGTTCCAGCCATCCCCGAAACACTGGAAGTCGAAGGGGCACCCTGGCGCGTCTCCGCGACCACGGACGCACGTTAATCATAGTTAGGCCGGGGCAACCCGGTCGGTTTGGAGGAAGATCATGGGTGCCGGTGACAATCGGTTGATGGATATGGTCGACGAAAAGGCGCGGCTGGCAGGTTCCAACAAAATGGAACTGCTGCTGTTTTCGTTGGGCGGCAATGAAGTATTCGGCATCAACGTGTTCAAGGTTCGCGAAGTGTGCGAAACCATTGCCATCACCAAGACGCCGAACGTCCCACGTGGTGTGGAAGGCATCATCTCGCTGCGCGGCGCGATCCTGCCGGTGATCGATCTGGCAACCGCCATCAACATGCAGATCGATGCCCCACGCACCAAGCTGTTGATCACGGAATTCTCCAGCCACACGCAGGCGTTCCTGGTGGCGGACGTGGACCGCATCGTTCGGGTGGACTGGGAAAAGGTCAAATCGCCCCAGTCGATGCCCACCAGCAACATGACGTTCATGACGGCGCTGACCGAACTGGCCGACGGCAAGCTGGTGTCGATCCTGGATGTGGAACAGATCCTTGCGTCGGTGATCGGCGAAGACAAGATCCCGACCGAAATCCTGCCAGTGGACGCGGACATCAAGTCGAATGTGTTCTTTGCCGACGATTCCGTGCTGGCACGCAAGAAGATCACCGAAGTGCTCGACCGGATGGGGCTACCGCACCAGCATGCCATCAACGGCGCCGAAGCATGGGACAAGCTCAAGGGTATCGCCGCTCGCTGCGACGCCGAAAAGATTCCGCTGGACCTGTCGCTGGGCATGATCCTCGTTGACGCCGAAATGCCTGAAATGGACGGTTATGTCCTGACGCGGCACATCAAGTCCGATTCGCGCTTTGCCGGCATTCCCGTCGTCATGCACTCGTCGCTGTCGTCTGTTGCGAACAAGAAACTGGGTCAACAAGTTGGCGTCGATGCCTACGTGGCCAAGTTCCACCCGACCGAGCTCTCCACTATGATCGCCGCTCAACTCACCCACGTAAAGGCTAGAAAGGGAGCAAATGAAGCCTGACGATCTCAAGTTCCTCATCGTCGACGACTTCTCGACGATGCGGCGAATTGTCCGCAACCTCCTGAAAGAGTTGGGATACAACAACGCCGACGAGGCCGAAGACGGCCAGATCGCGTTGGGTAAGCTGCGCACCGGAATTTTCAATTTCGTGGTCAGCGATATCAACATGCCCAACATGAACGGCTTCGAGCTGCTTCGGGAGATCCGCGCCGATGACAACCTCAAGAAATTGCCTGTCCTGTTGGTGACGGCAGAGGCCAAGAAAGAAGACATCGTCCTCGCAGCGCAAATTGGCGCGAACGGCTACATCGTGAAGCCGTTCACCAAGGCAACGCTCGAAGACAAACTGACAAAAATCGTCCAGAAAATGAACGGGAGCGCGTGATGGCCAACGCCCGCGACAATGAAGACCTCGAAGCGTTGTTCGATCAGATCTCGTCCGAGACCCTTGCACGTATCAACGACGAGAGCGCCCCGTCCGCAGTGGCCACAGTGCCTGCAGCGCCGGTTGCCGACGCAGCGCCGGCTGCCAGGAACGTTGCCAGCAATGCCCCAGTCAGCGCGCACGGCGCCGCAGCCGGGGAACCGGGCGAAGCCGAGCAGGCCGAGTTCTATCAACGCGTGGGCGCGCTGACGCGTCAGTTGCATGACGCGCTGCGCGAGTTGGGGTATCACCAGAAGGTCGAGCAGGCGGTCAATTCGTTGCCTGACACCCGTCAACGCCTGGATTACATCGCCCGCCTGACCGGGCAGGCCGCCGAACGCGCCCTGTCCAATGTCGAGAAGGGCCAGGACATCCAGTCGCGCGTCGAAGCTGATGCATCTGCGCTCGATGCGCAGTGGAACAAGCTGTATGCCCGTACGTTGTCGGTCGACGAATTCAAGCAGGTAGCGGGTGATACGCATGCGTATCTGCGCCGCTCGGCTCAGGATTCGCAGGCCACGCAAGCCTTGCTGACCGACATCATGATGGCGCAGGATTTTCATGACCTGACGGGTCAGGTCATTCAGAAAGTGCTCAAGCTGGCTCAGGACTTCGAAGAAGAGCTGGTCAAGCTGCTGATCGAAAGCACCCCCGCGGACAAGCGTCCGGTCGCCCATAGCGAATGGATGAACGGTCCCGTGGTCGACACATCAGGCCGTGACGATATCGTCACGGATCAGGCCCAGGTCGACGACCTGTTGGAAAGCCTGGGTTTTTGAGCGAGAAGATAGTGTCCGCCTTTGCCGAAATGCAGGATTTGCTGTCAGATTTCCTGACGGAAGCGTCCGATCTGCTCGATGACGTCGATATCGGTCTGCTCGACCTCGAGCAGCGCCCCCATGACACGGGGTTGCTGAACCAGGTCTTCCGCGGATTCCATACCGTCAAGGGTGGCGCCGGCTTCCTTGACGCGACGCCGCTGGTTGAACTGTGTCATCGCGGTGAAAACCTGCTCGACCTGCTGCGTAGCCACGTGCTTGTGATCACACCCGAGATCATGGATCTGATTCTGGCAGCCACGGGCGAAGTCCGCCGCATGTTCAGCGAGATGGAACGGGGCACCATGCCCGAACCGGCGCCGCAAGCCCTGTTGCTGGCACTTGAAGCGGCTGCGCGCGGCGAGACGGTCGACACCACCGCGCTGCGGGGCATCGTGGCTGAAAGCATCGAGCCGCACATGGCGCCGGTCATGGCACTGGATAACGACGAGCCAGACTGGCTTGGCTACTACCGGGTCGCCTTTGGCGAACCTCCAGGGGTGGCAGGGCAGAAGGACGGACCAGGGCCTGATACCGCATCGGGCTCCGCGCCGGCGCAGGCGGGTGTACAGGCCGTACCAGGTTTGCCGGCCGGCGTCGCCACCGCCAAGCAACCGGCCAAGCCTTACCGCGCCGACATGCTTGCGCCGCCGGCGGCAACGGCCGTTGCAAAGGATTCGACCATTCGTGTCGATACTGCGCGTTTCGACCAGATTTTGAATCTGTCGGGCGAAATCGGCCTGACCAAGAACCGGTTGAGCTGTCTGCGTGACGCCCTTGTGGCCAATCGCGCCGACGACGACATCACCGAAACGCTGGACGTCGTCTTCAGCCAGCTGGATACGCTGGTTTCCGATCTGCAGTCGGCGGTCATGATGGCCCGGATGCAACCGGTCGGGCGCGTCTTCCAGAAGTATTCACGCCTGGCTCGCGACCTGGCGCGGCAACTCGAAAAAGACGTGGAACTGGTCATCACCGGTGGTGAGACCGAGGTCGACAAGACCATCCTCGATGAACTGAACGATCCGCTGGTTCACCTGATCCGCAATGCCGTCGACCATGGCATCGAAACGATGGTGGAACGTCGCTCGGTCGGAAAGTCGCCACGCGGCAAGTTGCACCTGTCCGCCCGGCAGACCGGCGACTCGATCGTGATCGAAGTGTCGGACGACGGGCGCGGGATGGACCCGGAACACATCCGTCGCAAAGCGGTCGAAAAGGGCGTCATCAGCGCCGAGGAAGCGGCGCTGCTCGATCACTCGCAGTGCCTGAAGCTGATCTTCCTGCCGGGGTTTTCCACCCGCGCCGAGGTCAGCGATCTGTCGGGCCGCGGCGTCGGGATGGACGTCGTCAAGACCAACATTGAAAAGCTCAAAGGCCAGATCGATCTTCAGTCGTCGCCTGGCATGGGCTCGCATATCGTTGTGTCGCTGCCGCTCACCCTGGCCATCCTGCCGGTCCTGATGCTCAAGCTGGTTGATCAGCCGTATGCCATCCCGCTGTCCGCCGTGCGGGAAATCATCCCGCTGCGGCAGGAAGAGATGCACAACGTCGGAAATGCGCAGGCGATGACGATCCGTGGCGAAGTGCTGCCCGTGATCGACCTTGCGGTGCTGCTGGGCCGTGCCCGCAAGGCGCCGCCTACATTGGCTGTCGTGCTGGCCTATGGCGATCGGCAACTGGTTCTTGGCGTCGATGGCTTCATCGGGCAGGACGAGGTCATGATCAAACCTTTGGAAGGCATTCATCCCAAGGGTGTCGCCGGCGCAACGCTTTCTGGCGACGGCACGCTCGTGCTCGTGCTCGAAATGAAGCAACTTCTGGACGGACTGTTCTGACATCACCCTGCGCCGGACCGCGCTCTGCAAGGGCGCGGGGCCGGTCGCCGTTCTTCCCGGGGGCCTTATCCATTCGGCTCATTGGATAAGCCCCGGTTTCCGCTGTCTGTTCATCGTTTTGCCTGTTACGCGTAACGGAAATAATGGGTTACGTATTGAAGGATTAATCCCGCGTTTCTCGTGTCGCGGCTTCCTTCATGCCGTTATCAGGCATTCCGGAACACCGTGTCAGACAGCAACGAAAGCGACAACGAAAAGCCCCTAGCCCCCTCCCAACGGCGGCTGGATCAGGCACGTAAAAACGGCCAGGTCGTTCGTTCACGCGATCTGTCCGGCGCGCTGTCCACGTTCGCTTGTGTCTGCGCGGTCGCCATTGCAGGCGGCCACATCTCCGAGCAGGCCATGGGCTGGATGAAATCGTCATTCATCACCGCGGCCAGCATGGCGTCCACGACGCGCGATGATGCCGTCCTCGTCAATGCCGTGTATGACCTGATCGGCGCGGGACTGCTGGCGACGGCCCCCGTCATGGCCGCGGGCATGCTTGCCGGCGTTGTCGGGTCCGTGGCGCTGGGCGGCTTTCTGCTGTCTGGCAAGGCGCTCACGCCCGACTTTTCCCGCTTGTCGCCCCTCAAAGGGCTTGCACGCATCTTTTCCATGGCCGGGCTGGGCGAACTCGGCAAGTCCATCCTCAAGGTCGTCGTGCTTGGCGGTATTGCTGGCGCGCTGGTGTGGCAGGGCGTACAGGAATGGCTTGTTCTGATGCTGCCGTCGCAGCCCGAAGCGCTGTTCACGCTCGGAAATCTGTTGTCCGGCCATTCGCTGGCCATGGCCGGCGCGCTGTTCATCATTGCGGCCGCCGACGTGCCGCTGCAATGGTGGAAACATCACAAGCAGCTGCGCATGACGCTGGAAGAAGCCAAGCAGGAAAACAAGGAATCGGAAGGTGATCCGCAGGTCAAGGGCAAGATACGCCAGCTCCAGCGGGAACGTGCGCGCGCACGCATGATGCAAGCCGTGCCGACTGCCGATGTCGTGGTGACCAACCCGACCCATTACGCGGTCGCGCTCAAGTACGACGATCGCCGCATGGGCGCCCCGCGCGTCGTTGCCAAGGGAACCGACGAAGTGGCCGCACGCATCCGCGAGATCGCCGCCCAGCACCGGGTGCTTCGTGTTGAAAGCCCTCAGCTGGCCCGGGCCCTGCACAAATACGCCGACATCGAGCAGGAAGTGCCCACCGCACTGTACCGCGCCGTCGCGCAGGTGCTGGCTTACGTGTACCAGGTCCGTGACCACGTGCGCGGTCCGATGCCCGAACTGCAGCCCGTCGAAGTGCCTGAAGGCTGGGATCCGCTGGACGGTCACACGCCGGTTGACCTGCGGAGCCGTCGATGAACGCGCGCTCGATCAAGGTAGGCGGCCTGGTATTCAGCACCGCCCAGCTGCGCGAAATGGGCATGCCAGCGTTCATCCTGCTGGTGCTCGGGATGATGCTGCTTCCGCTTCCGCCCTGGATGCTGGACTTGCTGTTCACCTTCAATATCGCCATTTCGCTGTTGGTGCTGCTGGTGTCGACATACACCAAGCGCCCGCTCGACTTCGCGGTGTTCCCGACCGTCATTCTGGTGACGACCCTGCTGCGCCTGTCGCTCAACGTGGCCTCGACCCGTGTCGTACTGTTGCACGGGCACACCGGACCCGACGCCGCCGGTAAGGTGATCGAGGCTTTCGCCACCTTCTTGGTCGGCGGCAATTTTGCCGTTGGCGTCGTTGTATTCCTGGTTCTGGTGATCATCAACTTCGTGGTGGTGACCAAGGGAGCGGGCCGGATCGCCGAAGTGTCGGCCCGATTCACGCTGGATGCCATGCCGGGCAAACAGATGGCCATCGATGCCGATCTGAACGCCGGGCTGATCAACGAAGCTACAGCGCGCCAGCGCCGGTCCGACGTATCGCGGGAAGCCGACTTCTATGGCGCCATGGATGGTGCGTCCAAGTTCGTGCGCGGCGATGCCATCGCCGGGATCATGATCCTGTTCGTCAACATCATCGGCGGCCTGCTGATCGGCGTGACACAGCATGACCTGAGCTTCTCGGAGGCGGGCCGCAACTACGTGCTGCTGTCCATTGGTGACGGCCTGGTCGCCCAGGTCCCGGCGCTGCTGGTATCGATTGCCGCCGGCCTGATCGTTTCGCGAGTGGGTGAAGGCGAGGACATCGGCACCGAAGTGGGCCGGCAGTTGCTGGGCACGCCGCAGGCCTTGGCGCTGTCCGCCGGGATCATCGGCATGCTTGGGCTGATTCCAGGCATGCCCAATCTCGCCTTCCTTCTGCTCGCCGGATGCATGGGGGCACTGGCCTGGAAGCTGGCGCGCGCGCGTGCTGACGCCAAGGCTGCCGCCGTCGCGCCTGCTGTGCCGAACGAGCCGGCCGAGGCGCAGGAAGCCAGCTGGGATGACGTCAGTCACGTGGATACCGTGGGCTTCGAAGTGGGGTATCGCCTTATACCGCTGGTCGACAAGACAGGCGATGGCGACCTGCTCAAGCGCATCAAGGCATTGCGCAAGAAGTTTGCGCAAGACGTCGGTTTCCTGCCCGCGGCCGTCCACATTCGCGACAACCTGGAACTGCGGCCGGGCGGCTATCGCATCACATTGAAAGGCGTGACGATAGGCGAAGGTGAAGTGCAGACCAACTGTTCTTTGGCCATCAACCCTGGCCGAGTGACACGGGAAGTGCAGGGCACACCCACCCGCGACCCGGCGTTCGGTCTGCCCGCTTTGTGGATCGACGCCACAATCCGCGAACAGGCCCAGGCGGCCGGCTACACGGTGGTCGATGTCAGTACCGTGGTCGCCACGCACCTGTCGCACTTGCTGCACGCCCATGCGGCCGAATTGCTGGGCCGCGGCGAACTGCAGGCGCTGGTCGATCACTTCACGCGCGCCAACCCCAAGATACTGGAAGACCTCGTTCCCAAGCTGATGTCGATGGCCAGCTTGCAGCGGGTGTTGCAATCCCTGCTCGACGAAGGTGTGCACATCCGCGACTTCCGCAGCATTGTCGAAACTCTGTCCGAGCACGCTGTCCGCACGCAGGACCCGGCCGAGCTGACCGGCGCCGTGCGCGTCGCCCTGGGCCGCGCCATTACGCAGGGCATCTTCGGTTCGACCGGCGATGCCGAAGTACTGGCGCTGGATCCTGAACTCGAACGCATCCTGCAGAACACCAGTGTGCGTCCGGGCGAGCTTGGCGCAATCGAACCCATGCTTGCTGAACGCCTGTTGCACGAAGCGTCGGCCGCCGTGGACAAGATGGACGCGCTGGGCAAGCCCGCCGCGCTCCTGGTTCCCGATCGCCTTCGCCTCGGCCTTGCCCGACTGTTTCGCCGTACCGTGCCTCGCCTGAAGATTCTTGCGCATTCCGAAATCCCGGAGTCGCGTCTGATTCGCGTGGCCATGACGCTGGGTGGGCGCTGACCATGACCCGCCGCGTTCGCTCCATCACCGCTGTCGCTGGAAACTGACTCATGACCTTCCGTAAATTCGTTGCTGCCTCGACCCGCGACTGCCTGCGCCTGATGCGCGACGCGCTGGGTCCCGATGCGATGATCGTGTCCACGCGCCGCACGGCGGGCGGGGTGGAAGTGATCGGTACGCGGGGCGAGCCGATGCCGGAAGCGCCCGCACCCGTGGCACCGGCGCAGACACGCATGCCGCAGGCCCCGGCGCACCCGCGCGTGCCGCAGGCCCCGCTGCAGACCCGCGCGCCGCAGTATGAGCCCTCGCCGCTGGCCGCGACGAACTTGTGGGACGCCATGGAAGACGAACCCGTCCGCCTGTCGCCGGCGGCGCGCGTGCTGGCCGAACACGACCGGCCGGAAGGGTACCCGCCCGAGCCGGCCGACTTGCCGCTGGCCCGGTGGCCTCAATTGTCCGAGCGCCAGATCCCGCATGTCGTCCGCTCGGCGCGCAACGAATATGCCAGTCATGCGCAACCGGCGCCAGCCGTCGAAGAGCCACGGGGAATGCCCGCGCACCGTCCGGTCCCGCCGTCGGCGGCCACGCCGTCGGAATCCGAACGCAAGATGCGCGAAAGCATGGGCCTGCCACGCGCAGCGGACCTTCATACCGCCGAAGCCAGTGCGCGTGCCCAGGCATCGGCCACGACGCGCCTGGATGACGGCGATCGCGCCGCCCTGGCTTCCGAAGTGTCGGAACCGATCATGAGTGAAATGCGGTCGATGCGCGGCTGGCTCGAGCATCAGATGGATGCTCTGGCATGGCGCGATTCGACCCAGCGCGATCCGTCGCGCCGCACGTTGTGGCGCAAGATGGTCGATGGCGGCTTCACGCCTGAGCTGGCGCGCACGGTGGTGACCCACCTGCCCGAAGGTTTGACCGAAGACCGTGCGGACGATTGGCTGGCGAATGTGCTCACGCGTAACCTGGCGACAGTCGACCCGATTGACACGATGGTGGAGCGGGGCGGCCGGTTTGCCATCGTCGGCCCGACCGGCGTGGGCAAGACCACCACCACCGCCAAGATCGCGGCG
Source organism: Pigmentiphaga litoralis (assembly GCF_048632615.1). GTDB lineage: Bacteria > Pseudomonadota > Gammaproteobacteria > Burkholderiales > Burkholderiaceae_B > Pigmentiphaga > Pigmentiphaga litoralis_B. The sequence goes on along the minus strand of NZ_CP184479.1, from coordinate 827,002 downwards.
CATTGCGTCGTCAAGTACGGCGCGGCGGCGCTCGGCCTGATCACGACCGACCAGCACCGTATTGGGGCAGTCGACCAATTGCACACGTTCGGCCAGATCCTCGGAGTGGAAGTCTATGCCGCGCGGGGAGCGTCCGATCTGGAAGCAATCCTGGCCGGCATGGGGGACCGTCGTCTCGTGCTGGTCGACACTGCCGGCATGAGCCAACGCGACGACAGCATGACCGATCACCTGCGCGCGCTGAATGTGTCTGGCGTAAAGCGGATCCTGGTCATGCCAGGCGGCACCCATGCCGAGCAGGCCGAAGACATCGTCCAGGCCTACAGTGCAGGCGGCCTTGCCGGGCTGATCATGTCCAAGCTGGACGAGGCGGTTCGTGTGGGGGGGGCTTGATGCGGCCATCCGCCATCGCGTGCAACTGCAATTCGTGACCAACGGACAACGCGTTCCCGATGACCTGCACGTGCCCAACGCGCCGGTACTGGTGCATCGTGCGCTGCGTCCGCGTCATTCGCCGGTGTTCGCACTGAATGCCAATGAGCTTGACTGGGCGTGCATGCCCTCGGCGGCGGGTGCAAGCCTGCACGCCGCGAGTGTTTGATGCCCGGGATGTGTGACGTCGGCCCCGGCCCGATTCTATCTGGTGACACGTATGTATACCCGTGAAGGCGTGCTCGATCGGCAGGACAATATCGAGCAATACATTCCAATGGTCCGCCGCATGGCCCATCATCTGGTCGCGCGCTTGCCTGCCAGTGTGCAGATCGAAGATCTGATGCAGGCCGGCATGATGGGGCTGCTGGATGCCCTGGGCCGGTTCGAAGAAGGCTTGGGCGCCCAGTTCGAAACCTACGCCACTCAGCGGATCAAGGGGTCGATGCTGGACGAATTGCGCCGTGGCGACTGGCTGCCCCGCAGCGTGCGTCAAACGCAGCGCAAGATCGAAGGCGCCATGCAGCGAGCCGAGCACAAATTGGGCCGCGGCGCATCCGATGCTGAAATGGCCGCCGAAATGGAAGTGCCGCTCACGCAGTACCAGGAAATGCTGGCCGACGCTCGCGGCGCGCAATTGTTCTATTACGAAGACATGGACAGCGGCGAGGACAGCGACAACTACCTGGACCGCCACGTCGTCGACCGGACGGCGGATCCGCATCAACACCTGTCCGATCGCCGGTTCCGTGAAGCCATCGTCACAGGCATTGAGCGCTTGCCCGAGCGAGAAAAGCTGGTGATGGGCCTGTATTACGAACAGGAAATGAACTTCAAGGAGATCGCCGTGGTGCTGGGCGTGACCGAGTCGCGCATCTGTCAGTTGCATTCCCAGGCGGTGGCGCGCCTGCGCACCAAGCTCAAGGACTGGGGTCGATAGAAAGATCGCGGCAGGCAGGAAAAAAAGCGCCTTGTGTATCAGGCGCTTTTTTCATGGTGCTCGGTCAGGCATGGCCTGGCGTGGCCCCGGCGTGGCAACCCGGGCCGGCAGCTATCGATACCGGGCGCCCAATCCAAGCTGACCGTTGTTGGCGTAGGACAGGTCTGCGCCGCTGGCTTGCGCGAGGAAGGCCAGACGGCGGGTGGCCGATACGGCCTGAAGATCCGCCAGTTCTGCGCCGACCTTGGAATCCAGCGCGGCAGCTTCAAGACGCACCGTAAAAGCTTCACGGATTTCGCGGGAGCAGTGTTGCAGTTGAACGATCGCCTTGGGCATGGCCTGCTGCAGCGCCAGCGTGGCATCGGCCAGCTTGCGGCTGGCGAGCTGGATGCTTTCCGCGTCGCGCGTATGAACCAGTCCGGTAAGCGTTGCACTTGCCGCGGCGAAGCGGTCAAGGAGCACGGAAAAAGCGTCCAGCGTCATTGACGTCCCAGCGTGTCTCGTTCGATTTCCAGCATTTTGTCGGCAACCGCTTCGGCGTTCACCTGGAACTCGCCGTTCTTGATCGCCGTCTTGATGCGTTCGACATGTTCCAGATTGACCGGAGCTTCTCCGGCGCTGGTGCCGGCAAGGCGGCTCGACAGCTTCGAGAGATGCACCGATTCACTTGTTGCCGTCGATGGCGAGGACGCAGCTTGCATCCGGGCTTCGGTCGGCTCGTTGCGTGTCAGGTTGACTGGCGGCGAACCCTTTTGTGTGATTTTCACGATGTGACTCCGTCCAGGCGTGTCCGGCAAGAGGACTGTATGTCCAGCTGCGGACGATATCTAGCCTTATCGGCCTTTCCTGCCCAAACTTTAGCACCGGCCGAAAACGGAGTTACAGGTTGACCTCGATCTCACGGCCGTCACGCATGGTGCCGGCCACGGTGCGCCCGGATTCCAGCTGCACCCGAGTGGACTGGCCGGGGGTGGCCTGCTGCAGAAGCTTGCCGGCAGCCTTGATGGTAAAGCCAGGCCCAACCAGGACCACTTGCACCGGGTCGCCCGATGCCATGCGGGCGCCGGACTGCAAGGCGTCGGGGGGATAGGCTCACCCGCGCGTGCCTGGCGGACGATACGCGAGCCGGCCAACGCCTTGTCGTCGGTGACGACGCCGCGGGGCCAGGCGGCCATGTTCACGTCGTTATACGTCCAGTCGCCCTGTTGCACGACCGAACCGGGGGCCATGGGCCGGACGAACATGGGAACCGAAACCATCAACGCCACGTCCACCGGCACCCGGACTTGCCAGTTGGGTGTGGTGCATCGCAGGCCGATGTACGTTTTTCCCCACACGCGGGTTCCCGGCGGTAGAAAAACATCGGGTTGGCACGGGGCGCGAGACAACCGATCGTCCAGTACCGATCCCAGCGTGATCTCGATCCGGGCGCCCAGCGCCTGAGCCTGCGCTTCGACCCGCTCGCGCAGCATCTGCTCGGCCTGCGCGGCGATACCGCTTTGGCCGGGCGCGGCATTCACCCCCGTGCCCCACGCCAAGGCGAGGGCGACCAGAAAGAGTAGGGTGCGGGTCATCGGGCGTTCCGGTTCATCGAGGATGAAGCACTCTACCGTCCAGGCCAATTCGCCAAGACGAAAACAGCACTGAAAAACGAGGCTTACTCCGGGTTTAGTCCTCATCCCTACACCGAATAATGGTTACGTCTGGAAAAGTTTCCGCTCTGTCCCACCGATCCTGGAGCCCTCGTGATCAGCCGTCTAAGTGATGAATTGCGCTTCAACGCGCAGTCGCTCGCGTTGCGCGCGCAGCGCCAGGAAGTGTTGTCCGCCAACTTGGCGAATGCCGAAACACCTAACTTCAAGGCACAGGACTTCAATTTCAGCGACGCATTGCAATCGGCCACGGGCGCCGGCAATGGGCCGTCCGCCGCGCCGGTGCAAATGGCCACGACGAATTCCCGCCACTTGAGCGGTGAAGCCAGCGCCGGCATTCCGGTGGCGCTGCAGTACCGAACGCCCACGCAGGCCGCCATCGACGGCAACACGGTCGATCCCGACCTGGAGCGCACTCAGTTCACCGATAACGCGATGCGGTACGACGCGTCGTTGCGCATGCTGAACGGCCAGATTCAGACCCTGCAACGCGCCATCCAGGGCAACTAAGGAAACCGACGATGTCTCTCAACAAGGCGTTCGAAATCGCCGGCTCGGCGCTGACCGCAAACAGCCAGCGCCTGAACACCGTAGCCAGCAACATGGCCAACGCCGAAAGCGTCAGCGGCCCCGACGGCGACGTTTATCGCGCCCGAAAGGTGGTGTTCGAGTCCTATCTCGTGCCAGGCGCCGCCACAGGCGGGCAGGGTGTACGAGTCCGTGAAGTGATGACAGATCCGGCGCCGGCCAAGCGGCTGTACGACCCACAGCATCCCATGGCCGATGGCGAAGGCTATATCAGCATGCCCAACGTCGAGATCGTCGACGAAATGGTGGACATGATCGCTGCGTCGCGGGCTTACCAGACGAACGTGGAAGTCATGAACACCGCCAAGACATTGATGCAAAAAACGCTGTCGCTAGGCAGCTAAGGATCCACCATGGCCGTTTCGAACGTTTCCAACGTCAACAGTACCGATAATCAGTCAACGTCCAGCCTTGCCGCCTCAAGCGCCAAGGAATTGTCCGATCGTTTCCTGACAATGTTGACCGCACAGATGCGCAACCAGGATCCGCTGAATCCGCTGGACAACGCGCAGCTGACCTCGCAAATGGCGCAGATCAGTACCGTCACCGGCATCAGTCAGCTCAACACGACCATGCAATGGCTTGGCTACAGCATGGGGTCGCTCCAGGCAACGCAGGCGACGTCGCTGATCGGCCGCCAGGTGCTGGCCACCGGCAACACGGTCACGCTTGACGAAGGAAAGGGCACCCTTGGCTACACGGTGGCTGCTGACGCGGACAGCGCCAGGCTGCAGGTCTATGACGCGAACAAAAACGTCGTGGCGACCCTTCCGCTTGAGGGCAAGACGGTCGGCACGCACACCTTCGAGTGGGACGGCAAGACTGCCGATGGCAAGACGGTGCCCGATGGCGCGTACACGTTCGACGTTGTGCTGACCCAGGCGGACAAGTCGGCCAAGGCCGCGACGCTGGACGTCAAGGAAGTGGCCGCGGTGCGTCCGTCGTCCAACGGTACGGTCGTGCTCGATTCCAAGGGCGCCTCGATCAACCTGGCTGACGTCTACCAGGTCTGGTAATCCAACTTTTCACACCGATCATGCCCGGGTTCACCGCAAACGGCGACCGGCACCCCTTACTCTCGCAAGGCACATCATGAGCTTTCAACAAGCATTGAGCGGACTGAACGCCGCCGCAAAGAACCTCGACGTGATCGGCAACAACGTTGCGAACGCGAACACGATCGGCTTCAAGGGCGGCCGTGCCGAATTCGCCGACGTCTACGCGGCCAGCGTGGTCCAGACGACGGCGTCGCAATCCGGTATCGGGACCAAAGTAAGCGCTGTCACGCAGCAGTTCACTCAGGGCAGCATCACTACCACCAGCAACCCGTATGACGTCGCCATTTCGGGCAACGGCTTCTTCCGCATGGACAGCGACGGTGCGACGGTGTTCACTCGCAACGGCCAGTTCCATCGCGATGACGCGGGCTACCTGGTCAACGCGGAAGGCCTGAAGCTGACGGGATACTCGGTCAACGCCAATGGTCAGGTCGTGACCGCACAGCCGCAGCCGCTGCAGCTCGTCGTGAACTCGATCGAAGCCAAGGCAACCGGCAAGGTCACGCAAAGCGTGATCCTTGACTCGCGCAAGCCGGCGATCGCCGACACGGTCGCGTTCGACAAGAACAATTCCGACACCTTTACCGACGCCAACTCCATGAGTCTGTACGACTCGCTTGGCAATTCGCACCTGCTGTCGGTGTACTACCGCAAGACCGGCGCGGGCGAATGGGACACCTATTACTCGTTCGACGGTGGCGCCGCTCAAAAGATGTCCAGCATGCAGTTCAACACCAGCGGTCAGCTGATGTCGATCGATGGCAATGCCGACAAGTTGCAACCCACCATCACCATTCCCGCCGCCGACATGACGACGGGCGCCGCCGACCTGACGTTCACCTACGACATGTCGAAGACGACGCAGACCGGCCAGGCCTTCAGCACGAACACACAAACGCAGGACGGCTACACGTCCGGCCGTCTGACCGGCTTCAGCATCGACGAAACCGGTTCGCTGCTCGCCAGCTACTCCAACCAGCAATCGCGCGTGCAAGGGCAGATCGCCCTGGGTATGTTCAACAATCCAACGGGTCTTGCTTCCATCGGCGGCAACAACTTTGCCGAAACCGCCGCATCGGGCACGCCGCGCCTGGGTTCGCCCGGCAGCAGCGATTTCGGCACGGTGCGTTCCGGCGCGCTGGAGGAAGCCAACATCGACCTGACCGCCGAACTGGTGAACATGATCACTGCACAGCGTGGTTACCAAGCCAACGCGCAAACGATCAAGACGCAAGACTCGATCATGCAGACCATCGTGAACCTGCGTTAACGCGAGCCAGGAAACGCCTTTTCATGGACCGCGCCCTTTTTATTGCTGCCACCGGTGCGCGCGAACTCATGCGCCGCCAGGACGTGCAGACGAACAATCTGTCCAATGCGATGACGCCCGGCTTCCGCGCCGAAGTGGCTGCCCAGCGCACCGCGCCGGTGATCGGTGGCGCCGGCTTGCCAACCCGCGCGTATGCCGTCGAATCGACGCCGGGCGCCAATCTGGCGCCTGGCGCCATGATTGCCACTGGCCGCACATTGGACGTTGCGGTGCAGGGCGAAGGCTGGTTCGTGGTGCGGTCGAACGACGGTACCGAAGCGTTCACACGTTCGGGAAGTTTCCAGCAGTCTGCGGATGGCGCCCTGGTCGACAACGCGGGCCGTCCGGTGATCGGGTCGAACAACCAACCGGTAATCCTGCCAATCAATAGCCGTGTCGAAATCAATGAAGACGGTTCGATTTCGTCGATCCCGAACGACGACCGGATTCAGGCTGCGATCGTGGGCGACCTGAAGCTGGTCAATCCGCCGGCGGCCAGCGTAACGCGAGGTGGGGACGGGCTGTTCCGGCTGACGGCAGGCGGTGTCGCGCCGAACGTTGATGGCGTACGCGTTGCGGGTGGCATGCTGGAAGGCAGCAACGTCAATTCGGTCGAAACCATGGTCACCATGATCTCCGCAGCGCGCCACTTCGACATGCAGGTGCAGATGATGCAAAAGACCGATCAGAACCAGCAGGCCGCCACGCAGATTCTGTCGCTGAGCTGACCGTGCGTTGGCGCGGACGGCGCCTAGGCACAAGACCGCTTCTGGTCCAGGTGGCCGAGACGACATCGTCGCAGGCAAGGCCGTAACGAATATCCGCTGCCCAGTCAGGTGGCGGCAAAGTAAGAACATGGGTGGCGCGGGCCGCCCTCAAGGAAAGTCATCATGATGCGTGCCCTCTGGATTGCCAAGACCGGTCTCGATTCGCAGCAGACCCAACTGGACGTCATCTCCAACAACCTGGCCAACGTCAGCACCAACGGCTTCAAGCGTTCGCGCGCGGTGTTCGAAGACTTGCTGTACCAGACGATCCGTCCGGCCGGCACCCAGGCCACGCAACTGAATCAGGTGCCCGCAGGATTGACGGTGGGTACGGGCTCGCGGCCGATCGCTACCGTGCGCAACTTTACGCAAGGCGCGCTCCAGCAGACCTCGAGCAGCACCGACGTGGCGATCAACGGCCAGGGCTTCTTCCAGGTGCAGATGCCCGACGGCACGCTGGCCTACACCCGTGACGGCAGTTTCCAGGTCGATGGTCAGGGTCAGCTCGTGACCAGCAACGGGTTCGTCGTGGACCCTGGCATCGTGCTGCCGCAGGGCGCGAAGGAACTGGCCATCGGGCAGGATGGCACGGTCAGCGCGGTGGTAGCGGGGCAGGTCCAACCCGTGCAATTGGGACAGATCCAGGTGGCGACCTTCATCAACCCTGTCGGTCTGTCGCCGCTCGGGCAGAATCTGTTTGGCGAGACAGCCGCCTCGGGCGTGCCCACTGTGAACGTGCCCGGCGAAAACGGCGCCGGCATGCTCAATCAGGGCTATGCCGAAGCGTCCAACGTGAACGTTGTCGAAGAACTCGTCGGCATGATCCAGACTCAGCGCGCGTATGAAATCAATTCGCGCGCCATCTCCACTGCCGACCAGATGCTGTCGCGCATTGCGCAGCTGTAAGCGCAACGATGAGGTTCGTATGACGAAGGTTGTTGTCTGCCGCGCGCTGCTGCGCTCGCGCCTGTTGGCCATGGCTGCGATGGGCTCGCTGCTTGCCGCATTGGGCGGTTGCGCCGTGCCCAAGATCGATATCGCAGGTCCCACGACTGCGCGGCCGGTCGATCCGATCGCCATGAGCGCGGCTCGTCGGCCGACTGGCGGCATCTATGCGTCCGCGCCTGGCTATCGCCCGCTATTCGAAGACGTGCGGGCGCGCGACGTGGGCGACACCCTCGTGGTCAAGCTTGAAGAGCGCATCAACTCCACCCAAAGCAACAACACTTCCACCCAACGCACCGCGTCAGCCCGTGCCGGCATCCCGTCGCTGGCCAAGCTGCCGGGTGGAGGACTGCTGCGCGGTCTGGGGATCGAAGCCGATAGCGACAACAAGTTCAACGCCAAGGGCGCCACAGGCGCGTCCAATATCCTGTCGGGTACCGTGGCCGTGACCGTGACCGAAGTCCTGCCCAATGGCAATCTGGTCGTTGCCGGCGAAAAGCAGATCGGTACCAATCGCGAGACCGAACGCGTGCGGTTTTCGGGCGTCGTGAATCCGACCAATATCGTGGGCGGCAATACCGTCAGTTCCACGCAGGTGGCCGACGCACGGATCGAATACCGCGGGCAGGGCGCCATCGACGACGCCCAGACCGTCGGCTGGCTGTCGCGTTTCTTCTTCTCTGTGTTGCCGTTCTGATGTCTTCCTCCTTTATCTCGATGCTGCGTGCGCGGCCCATATTGCCGGCGGCGCGGCCAGGCATGGTACGTCTTGATGCCGCGCGTGCTGGCATGGCTCGCGTTGTCGGCTTGGTGTCGCTGGGCGTGCTGTCGATGGTGCTTGCCGCTGCGCCGGTGCAGGCCGCACGCATCAAGGATCTGGCAACGCTGCAAGGCGTCCGCAGCAACCAACTGGTGGGCTACGGTCTTGTGGTCGGCCTGGATGGCACCGGCGACCAGACCACGCAGACGCCCTTCACTACGCAATCCCTGATGTCCATGCTGTCCAACCTGGGCATCAACGTGCCGCCTGGGACGCGGCTGCAGCTCAAGAACGTGGCCGCCGTGATGGTCACGGCGTCGTTGCCTGCGTTCGCACAGCCGGGCCAGCAACTCGACATCACGGTCAGTTCCATGGGCAACGCCAAGTCGCTGCGTGGCGGCACGCTGCTTCTGACGCCGCTCAAAGGCCTGGATGGCCAGGTGTATGCGATGGGGCAGGGCAGCCTGTCGGTCGGCGGTGCGGGCGCTTCCGCAGCGGGCAGCCGTGCCCAGATCAATCACCTGAGCGCCGGACGCATTCCCGGCGGCGCAACGGTCGAGCGCGAAGTCGCCACCCCCTTTGCCGACGACAGCATGCTCCGGTTGGAACTTACCACCGCAGACTTTTCGACGGCACGCGCGGTCGTTGAAGCGATCAACAAATTTTTCGGCAGTTCGGTGGCCCGTGCGCTGGACGGTCGTGTGATCGAACTGGCCTCGCCCGGCACGCCCAATTCGCGGGTGACGTTCATGTCGCAGATCGAGGACATCGAAGTCAACGGCAGCCGCGCACCGGCACGCGTCGTCATCAACGCGCGTACCGGGTCCGTGGTCATGAACCAGAGCGTGCGCCTCAGCCCGGTTGCGGTGGCGCACGGCAACCTGAGCGTTACGGTGTCGACGACGCCCCAGGTCAGCCAGCCCGCGCCCTTCAGCGCCGGGCAGACCGTGGTGACCGAACGTGCCGACATCGAAATCCGACAGGGCGGCGGGCCGATCATGCATCTCGATGGCGGAGCCCAGTTGTCCGAGGTGGTCAAAGCCTTGAACATGCTCGGCGCGACGCCCCAAGACCTCATTTCCATCCTGCAGGCACTGAAAACGGCAGGTGCACTGACGGCGGACTTGGAGATCATCTGATGGCAAAGCTGGATGCGGGCACATCGGCCGGAATGGCCATCGACGCGCGGTCGCTCGACGCACTCAAGGTGCAATCGCGCACGGACCCCAAGGCGTCCGCACGAACCGCCGCGCGTCAGTTCGAAGCCCACTTTGCGCAGACGCTGCTGAGCCAGATGCGCCAGACCTCCTTTGCGGGGGAAGGCGGCATCGCCGAGGCCTTCAACAGCCCGGCAACCCAGAACTGGCGGGGCATGCTGGACCAGCAAATGGCCCAGACACTGTCTGGCGTGCCGACCAAGCGTCCCGACGGTTCCGTTTCGGCAGCGCCCGAACACAGCGGCCTCGGACTGGCCGACGTGATCGAAAAGCAGATGACGCGAAGCACGGTATCGGCCGATTCGGTCGCTCGCGCCAATCTTCCGCTGTCGATGTCGACGCTCAGCATGGCGCGGTCCCGCGCCAGTCTGCAAGGGCCGGGGCAACAGGTCGACCCCGGCGCGGCGCTGAACCTCAACGGCGCTCGCCGCATCCAGAACGGCAGCTTTTCCAGCGCCGCCGGCAGCAATGGGGTCGGGGGCGGCACTGAGGCCGGAACCACCGCGGGCGCTGCCATGGCCGACACCATTCGTCGCTACACCGGACAGACGCAGAACCGAATCGGTGGTGCAGGTAGCGCAGGTGCGGCTGGTGAGACTGGTGCGGCCCCGGCGGCAGCCACGGTCGCCGGCTCGCCCGAAGACGTGCGTTCCGCGTTCCTGGCGAAATATATGCCGGCGGCACGCAGGGCGGAAGAAGCGACCGGCATTCCGGCGGTGTACATCCTTGGCCAGGCGGCGCTCGAGTCCGGCTGGGGCAAACACGAGATCCGCAGCGCGGACGGTCAGCGCAGCCACAATCTGTTCGGCGTCAAGGCCACGGGCTGGTCGGGCCGGGTGGCCGAAACGCGTACCACCGAATACACCGGCGGCAAGGCGGAGCGTGTCTCTGCCAAGTTCCGGGCGTACAACTCCTACGAAGACGCGTTCGAGGATTATGCGCGCATGCTGTCGACGAATCCCCGTTATGCCAACGCGCTGAAGGGCAGCCGCAGTGCGGAGCAATTCGCACAGGGCCTGCAGCGCGCGGGGTATGCCACCGATCCCCGCTACGCCGAAAAGCTGTCCAGCACGATTCGCCGCGCGATGAAGGTCGTGGTCTGACCGTGGTCGGGCCGACTCAAGATTCCGCCACGACAACCGTTAAATGAAGGAACGGGCGAAACCGCTCCAGGCACTTCGCATAGGCACTTGCTGATATGGCAACCAGTATCCTGAACATCGCGCTCACCGGGCTCAAGGCCGCGCAGGCCGGCATGTCCGTCACCGCGAACAACATCACCAATTCGGACACCGTCGGGTATTCACGCCAGACGCTGGTGCAGAACGCCTCCTTCTCCAACTTTTCCGGATCGGGATACTTCGGGCAGGGCGTGGACGTCGTGACGGTCACGCGTGCCTACAACGCGTTCCTGACTGCGCAAACCACGCAGGCCGCCTCGTCGCTCAGTTACCTCAACACCTATTCGGACCAGATGACCGGGTTGATGAACCGGATGGGCACGGTCGAAACGGGTGTCTCGAACTCGCTCAACGGCATGTATGACGCCATGAGCAATCTCAGCCAGCGTCCAAGCGACACCGCCTCGCGCCAGGCTGCACTGACATCCGCCCAATCGGCGGCAGCGCGCTTTCGCAATATCAGCGACGACCTCAGCAGCCTGCGCAACGGCACCAACCAGCAGATTTCGTCGACCACCGTCACGATCAACGAGCTGGTCCAATCGCTTGCCACCTACAACGACAAGATCAACGTGGCCATGGGGTCCACGGGCAATGGTCACACGCCCAACGAACTGCTGGACCAGCGCGACCAGGTGTTGCGCGAGCTGGGCAAGCTGACGTCGATCAGCTTCAGCACGCAGGAAAACTCGATCAACGTGAACTTGAGCAGCGGGCAGCCCCTTGTCGTGGGAGCCGTGGCGTCGCAGTTCGTCTTCCAGGCCGACGCCAGTTCGCTGTCAGGCGGCACGCTGACCCTGATGCGTTCGGGCAAGGAAACCCCGCTGCGCGAAGCGGATCTGGAAGGCGGGTCGTTGGGTGCGCTCGTGCAGTTCCGTGACCGGGAACTGAACAACGCGCAGACCGAGCTTGGCAAGATCGCCATTGCATTGGCGGCGGGATACAACCAGCAGCAACAGTTCGGGATCGATGCCAAGGGGGCGGCAGGGACACCCCTGTTCACCATCGGCGCGCCGATGGTGGCGCCGGGCCGCAACAATACGGGCGACAGCCTGGTGGCGATCAACGTGACCGACATCCGCTCGCTGACCGGCGAAGACTACCAGCTCACCCGCAATGGCAGCGACTATGTAGTCACTCGCGGTAGCAACGGTGCGGTCGTCGGCACCTATGATTCGCTGCCCCAGGAAATCGAGGGGCTGCGGATGGGTCTTCTGTCAGGCAGCATGGCCGACGGCGACTCGTTCACGATCAGCGTCGCACGCGAAGCGGCCAGTGGCTTGCAAGTGTTGATCAACGACCCCAGCAAGCTTGCCACCGCCGCGCCCATGGAATTGCAGACCGGAAGCACGAACAAGGGCACCGGCGTCGTCGGGCATTTGCATTCAGTGCAATCGGACACGGTCGACTATGGCAAGTCCGTGAATGTCGTCTTTACCGACAGCAGCAAGTACGAGCTGCGCGACAGCGCAGGCACCGTGCTCGGCGCGGGTTCGTTGACGCCGCCCAAATCCCAGATTGCCCTGAACGGCTGGTCTTTCGACATGACGGGCACCCCATCGGCCGGCGACACGTTCACCGTCGCGGCGTCACGGGGCGATCCGTCCGGCGACAACCGCAATGCGCTGGCGATGGCATCGCTGGGCACCACCAAGCTGCTTGAAGGCAACACCCTGACCGACAAGTACGCCTCGTTGGTGGCCCAGGTCGGCACGCGTGCCAGTGGCATCAACGTCAGCAAGACCGCACAGCAGGCGGCGTTCTCACAATCGATCAATGAAGAGCAGGCAAATGCCGGCGTGAACACCGACGAGGAAGGCGCGTCCTTGATCCGTTACCAGCAGGCCTATGCGGCTGCCGGCAAGATCCTGGCAATGTCTTCGCAGCTCTTCGACGAGTTGATCACATCGCTGCGTTGATGAAGGCAAGCCATAGCCGGACTGTCCGCCTGCCGCCCGTGACTTGCCCTTCGCCGATCTTTGCTTACGGCTCCGCCTTCGCTTCCCACTTTTCATCCCATCCGTAGCCCCTACGTCAGAGACCTTCCATGAGAATCAGCTCCGCACAGTTGCACGACGCCAGCGTTCGCGCCATGACTTCCCAGCAGGCGTCGCTGTCCAAGGTGGCCGAACAGGTGGCGGCTCAGCGCAGGGTGTTGAGCCCGGCGGACGATCCTGTGGCGTCGAGCCGGGAAGTGGGCCTGGATGTCAGCCTGCGCGCGTCCCAGCAGATGCAGAAGAACCAGGCCGACCTTGAAGGACAGCTGCAGCAGACGCAAAATTATCTGGACCAGGCAACCGACGTGCTGTCGGCGTTCAAGTCGTCGATCGTCAAGGCGGGCAGCGGCGTGCTGAGCGAGTCCGACCGGGCCACCGTCGTAGCGGACATGAAGGCGCTGCGAGAGCAGATGTTGGCGTTGGCCAATACCCAGGACGAAAGCGGCAATTTCGTGTTTGCCGGCTACAAACAGGACTCTCAGCCGTTCACGCGTACCGCCGCGGGCGTGGTGTACGGGGGGACAGCGGCGTGCGCCAAAGCCAGGTCGGTCCGAATCGATTCATCGATGCGAATTTCTCCGGCGCCTATCTGTTCGGTTCGGCCATTACCGGCAAATCGGGCGTCGTCGCGACGGCAGGTGAGTCCAACACGGGCGGGCTGCTATTGACCGCCAGCACGGTGTTCGATCGGACGGCCTGGGGCAACGATAAGGCACTCGGGCCATTCAGCGTGTCATTTGGCGCCGACGGCGCCTACTCGGTCACCGATGCCGACGGCCAACCCTATGCGGACGGCACATTGGCAGCGGGCGCGGCATCTTTGGACATTGCGGGTGTGCGGCTGTCGTTCAGCGGCGCCCCCAAGGCGGGCGACACCCTGAGCGTGTCGGCTGCGGGCAGCCAAAGCATCTTCGACACCATGGACCAGGCACTGGCTGCCTTGAGCATGCCCGAGTCGTCACAAGAGTCCGCACGGCGGGGCAACGCATTGTTTGCGCTTTCCGCAAACATCGAGGGCGGCATGGACCGGATTCTGGAAGCCATCACGTCGCTAGGCAGCCGCATGGTCGAAGTCAACGCCGCGCAGGACGCCGACAGCGCGCGTAGCGTTGCACTGTCGAGTGAACTGGTCCGCGTGGTGGGCGCCGACGAGGCCACGCAGGCCGAACTGGCCAGCAATTTCATCCAGGGCAAACTGAGCGTCGAGCGCGCCCAGCTGACTTACACTACGATTGCAAAACTAAGCATCTTCAACTACCTCTGATCCCAGCCGCCGGTGTGAGCATCGCCCTCCGGCGTGGACCGAAGGTGCATACTCAGAGACACCATGCAGCAGGACCTGTTCAATATCTTGGTCGTGGATGACGAGCCGCTCAATCTGGCCATCATTTCCGAACACCTGTCGGATCCCCGTTACCGATTGAAGGCCGCCAGTGACGGCATCCAGGCCTGGGACATGTTGCAGCATGGCGGCGTGCCGTTCGACATCGTCGTACTCGACCGCATGATGCCGGGTATCAATGGCATCGAGTTGCTGGAGCGGATGAAGTCCGACCCCCGGTTTGCCGACATCCCCGTGATCATGCAGACGGCGGCGTCGCGGCAGCATGAGGTCCTGGAGGGCTTTACGAAAGGGGCCCACTACTACCTGACCAAACCCTACGAACACGCGATCCTGGTGGCCGTGGTGTCGGCCGCGATCGATGTTCGCGCGCGGCAGAAGCAGCTCAAGCGGCAATTGACCGACGCGCAGGAAATCTTTTCCAACGTTCAGCGTGCGCAGTTCACGTTTTCGACCCTGTCGGAAGCGCGCCAACTGGCGTCCTTCCTGGCCAAGCTGTGCCCCAATCCCGAAGCGGTCGTGGTGGGCCTGGCCGAGCTGATGATCAACGCGATCGAACACGGCAACCTTGAACTGGGCTATGCCGAGAAGGGCCGGCTAAGCGTCGAAGGCGGTTGGGCGCAGGAAATCGAGCGGCGCCTGGCCATGCCCAAATATGCGCACCGCATCGCGCAGGCGACGTTCCGGCGCTTGCCCGATCGGCTCGTCTTTCACATTCTGGATGAGGGCCCGGGGTTCGACTGGCCGTCCTTCCTGGAAATGTCGCCGGATCGCGCCTTCGATTCACACGGGCGCGGCATTGCCATGGCAAACATGTTGGCCTTCGACAATCTGTCGTATCTGCGGGATGGTCGGGAGGCGGTGTGTACCGTGTTGCACTCCGACACGACCGGGGCGGCGTTGGACCAGGCGGGTGGCGGCAAGTACTACACGAGCCGGATGGGCGAATAACGCTGCCCGGGTGCCGCGCCGTGGACGCGAAGATGGCGCGGGTCCGGCATCCTGGCAAAACAAAAGGCATCGCCAACCTGGCGATGCCTTTCTTGTTCCAACCCTACAGCGATGCGCCGAGCGTCAGTCGACGAGCCGGTGCTTCAGCGCGTAATGCGTCAGCTCGGAGTTGTTTTTCAGCTTCATCTTTTCAAGCAGGCGCGCACGATAGACGGACACCGTCTTGGGCGACAGCGACATGGCTTCGGCGATCTGCGTGAGCGTGCGGCCCGATGCGATCATGGCCATGGTCTGGTATTCACGGTCGGACAGCGTTTCGTGCACCGGGCGTTCGTCGCCCTGGCTCAAATGCGTCGCCAGCTGTTCGGCAAGTTCGGGCGTGATGTACTTCTTGCCGCGCGCAACGGTGCGGATCGCTTCGATGACCGTTTCGGGCGGCGAATTCTTGTGCAGATAGCCTGCCGCGCCCGCCTTGACGCTGCGCACGGCGTACTGGTCTTCGGGATACATGCTTAGCATCAGCACGGCCGTCTTGGGCCAGCGCTCGCGCACCTGCTTGAGGGCGTCCAGGCCGCTCTTGCCCGGCATGGAAATGTCCATCAGCACCACGTCGGCTTCGGTCTTGCGCAGCATGTCGAGCAACTCGCCGCATTCGCCGGCTTCTCCGACAACACTGATGCCGCCTTCGGTCTGAGCGATTTGACGCAGGCCCGAGCGAACGATGGCGTGGTCGTCAACGATAACCAGGCGGATCATTCGGCGCCTGCGTTCGGCTTGGGATCTTTGGAATGTGCGGCCATGGAGGGATCCTGACTGTGTAGCGGTATAGATATCATTAGTGTAGTTCCTTTGGATGAGGCTGCGCTGCCACTATCCGCTATGGGTGTTCCACTTATATCCATCCAGCCACCTAAACTGTGTATGCGTTCCATCATGCCGCGAAGCCCGAAAGACGTCTGTTTTCGCAGGGCATCGGGGGCCAGGCCGACCCCGTTATCGCGCACTTCCAGCGTCATGCTGGTGTCGTCTGCAAACAACTCTATGTTCACGCGGGTGGCCTGCGCGTGCTTGAAAATGTTGGTCAGCGCTTCCTGGAAGATGCGGAATACGGCAGTGGATTGTTCCAGGCCAAGCGACAGGTCTTCCTGGTTGGTGTTGACCTTCACTTCGATGCCGGAGTGCTGCGAAAAATCGCGGGCCTGCCATTCGATCGCAGCGACGATACCAAAATCCAGCACCGGTGGGCGCATGGCGCGTGCAATGCGCGAAATCGCCACACCCAGCGATGCGACCATCTGCTCGGCTTCTTCCAGCAATTGCGCGGTGGCAGGTTCGCTTGAACGGCGGCGGGCCAGCGCCAAATCGGCCCGGATGCGCGTGACCAAGGCACCCAGGTCATCGTGGATCTCGCGGGCGAGCTCCGCGCGTTCGTTTTCGCGAACGAGTTCGGTGTGACGCGACAATTCACGCAACTGCTGCTCGGACCGGCTCAACTCCGCCTGCGCGCGGGCCAGGTGCGTCACGTCCGACAGCGAAACCACACAGCCTGCCGGGGGCCGGCCGCTCAGCGGGCTGGCGGATACCAGCAACTCGCGGCGTTCGCCACGCGCCTGCATGCCGAAGGGCAGGCCGGTCAGCGGAAAGCCGCCCAGCGCCGGCATGATCAGTGTCAGCAGCCGTTCGGTGTCGCCGGGGTCGGGCAACGTAAATTGTTTGGTCAGGACTTCGGTGTGCGACATGCCGGTCAATTCTTCGATCGCCGGACTCCACATCGTGACCTGCAAGTTGCGCGCGACCGCGAACAGCGCAACGGGCGTGGCCGAAAAGATGGCGTTCAGCTGATCGTGCGCGGATTCCAGCGCGGTTTCGGCGCGCATGCGCTGATCGCGACTGCGCACTTCGCGCAGGCTGCGTTCCAGGGCGGGCGGCAGCCGGCGCAGGTTGTTTTTCATGACGTAATCGTCGGCGCCCGAACGCATTGCGTCCACGGCCGCTTCTTCGCCGATCGCGCCCGATACGATCAGAAAGGGACCCGAAAAGCCGATTTCCTTGGCCACTGCGAGCGCGCGTTTGCCGCTGAAAGTGGGCAGGGAATGATCACTGACGATGGCATGCCACTGCGCCGTGCCGAGGGCTTCGCGCATGTCCTGCTCGGTTTCGACGCGGCGGGCGGAAATGGTCAGGCCGGCATTGGCCAGCACCGCGCGCATAAGCGAAAAGTCGGAGGGGGAATCCTCGACGAACAGCACGCACAACGGCGTGGCATCGCGGCCATCAGCGTCGTCCGGACCGGGCAGGGTGGGTGGCGTAGCCATCATGGTGTGAAAAAACCTGGGTTTGGGTGCCCACGCCGCACCGGCAGTCAGGCGTGTCATCGGATTTGCAGCAATTTGACGGGCTGCTCTCAATAAGCGTGGGCCTACTGCCGATAAGCTCTGCAATGATAGCGTGCGACGATATCACGCGGCGCGGCCGCGCGGGCGTCGCCTCCCTTTTTAAGGACCACCGTGATCCCGAGAAGCCCCACTTCCACACTCGTACAGGGCCTGGCCGCGCTTGGCGAGTCCGCCGGGGCCACCGAATTCGCATTCGATACCGCGGATTTCGACAAAGTGCGAGTGTTGCTCAAGCAGCACACCGGCATTGCACTGTCGGAGGCCAAACGCAGCATGGTGTACAGCCGTCTGGCCCGCCGTCTGCGGGCCACCGGGGCGTCGACCTTCCGCGCCTACCTCGATGCGCTGCGCAGCGGAACGCCGGAATGGGAACAGTTCGTCAACGCGTTGACGACCAACCTGACGTACTTCTATCGCGAAAGCCATCACTTCCAGATGCTAGCCGACCACTTCAAGCAGCGCGCCCGGCCAGGACACACGCAGCAGATCTGGTGTGCCGCGGCATCGACCGGGGAAGAGGTCTGGACCATTGCCCTGACAGCGGCCGAGTCCTTCGGCACGCTGACGCCGCCCATCCAGATCATCGCCACCGACCTGGATACGCACGTGCTGGATCAGGCGCGCAAGGGCGTCTACCGCGAAGACCAGATCGCCAAGGTGCCCGAAGCGCAGGTGCGCCGGTACTTTGTGCAGGGGCCGCCCGGCACATACACGGTGCGGCCGGAGTTGCGGGCGCTCGTGACTTTCCGGCAACTGAATCTGCTGGACCCGGTGTGGTCGGTGCGGGGCCCTTTCGACGCCATCTTCTGTCGTAATGTGCTGATCTACTTCGACCGCGCCACCCAGCTCAAGGTGGTGTCGCGGATGGCGCCGCTCATGCCGCCCGATGCCTTGCTGTTTGTGGGCCATTCGGAAAACTTTTCGCACGGCCAGCAGGCGTTCGTCCTGCAAGGCAAGACGGTCTACGCCCGGGCGCGTGTACCGGGCGCAGCCGCCTGATCGTCGGAGCTGGCCATGACCGAGCCCCTTGCGCCTACGTGCGCCACCCTGGCCGCCGTGCATGCCGGCCGGTACGACCGCCGCCTGCTCATTGCGATCGGCGCGTCGACCGGCGGCACCGAAGCCATCCGCGACGTGCTGATGCACCTGCCCGCCGGCCTGCCGCCCATCGTGATCACGCAGCACATGCCCCCCGGCTTCACGCGCAGTTTTGCCGATCGGCTGAACAAGTATTCAGCCGTCCACGTCAAGGAGGCCGAACATGAAGAACGCCTGCTGGCGGGCTGGGCCTATGTCGCCCCCGGACATGCCCACCTGGCGGTGCGGCATGCGCTGTTCGGCTATAGCGCGGTGCTGTCGGAAGACGAACCGGTGAACCGGCATCGTCCATCGGTCGAAGTCCTGTTTTTGTCGGTCGCGAAGATGGCCGGGCCGGCCGCCGTGTCCATCATGCTGACCGGCATGGGCAAGGACGGCGCGCGGGCCATGCTGACCCTGCGTGACGCCGGTGGCTACAACCTGGCCCAGGACCAGGCCACCAGCGTAGTGTTCGGCATGCCACGCGAAGCCATCGCGCTGGGCGCGGTGCACGAGGTCGTGGCGCTGCCGCAGATCGCGCAGCGCATTCTGGTGGCAGTGGAGGCCAGGCAGCGGGCGCTGGTGCCTTCCGCGACGCCACCCGCCGCCTGACCGGAAGGACCGTCCAGCCAGCGGTATAGCGAACCGGACCCCTTCCAGCGGCCTGAATTCCTTCCAGCCGCCTTACTTCAGCCCCAGCACGTCTTGCATGTCGAACAGGCCGGTGGCCTGATTCGCCAGGAAACGCGCGGCGCGCACGCTGCCTTCGGCATAGGTGGCGCGGCTGCTGGAGCGGTGCGTGACTTCGATGCGTTCACCCGGGCCGCAGAAGAACACGGTGTGATCGCCCACGACGTCGCCACCGCGCGCAGCCGAAAAGCCGATCGTGCCCGCCTGACGCGCGCCGGTGTCGCCATGACGCGCCCAGGTTGCGACATCGGCCAAGGGCTTGCCCCAGGCGTCGGCCACCGTTTCGCCCATCTTGAGCGCGGTGCCCGATGGCGCATCGACCTTGTGCTTGTGATGCAGGTCGAACACTTCAACGTCGTAGTCGTCTTTCAGGATGCGCGCGGCAATGTCCAACAGCTTGAGCGTGACGTTGACACCGATGCTCATGTTGGGCGCGAACACCACGCCGACCTGTTCGGCTGCTTTGCCGATGGCGGCCTTGCCGGCATCGTCGAAGCCGGTGGTGCCGATCACCAGCTTCACGCCGTGGCGTGCGCAGGCGTCCAGATGGTCCAGTGTGGCCTGGGGCCGGGTGAAGTCGATCAGGCAGTCGGCGTTCGCCAGGGCGTCGAGGTCGGACGTCACGATAACCCCGCTGTCGCGACCCAGGAAGGCGGTGGCGTCGGTGCCGATGCTCTTGCTGCCGGCATGGCCCAGGGCGACCGTCAGTGTCATATCCGGAGCGGCCGTCACGGCTTCGATCAGCATGCGGCCCATGCGCCCGCTGGCGCCTGCAATGGCAATCCGCATCATCAGTTCCTTGCCGGGGTCGGCATGGGCACCGAGCTGGGATCAAGGCTGGTGGGCGGCGGCGTGCCGTCCAGCGTTTCGCCCTGCGGCACGGTTTCCGGACCTGGGTTGGCGGCCGTGTTCGACCGGAACACGGGGGTGGCTGCCTCACGGCGGGTATCGGTCTTCTGGAACGGCTGGCGCGCAGGCTGCTTGTCGCCATTCCAGCGATCCAGCTTGTCGTTCACGAAGTAGACGGTGAAGACACGCTCTTCGGTCAGGCCATTACCTGGAATGAACAGGTAAGGGTAGTCCCAGCGTTCGGCGCGGAAAATGCTGGTCAGCGTGGGCGTGCCGAGGGCGAAACGCACCTGTTCGCGCGTCATGCCCTGGCGCAGCATGTCGACCTGCGACTGCGTGAGCCAGTTGCCCTGCTGAATGTCGGCCTTGTAGGGCTTGATGAAGCCCGGCACGTAATTGTTCACACTGCTGCATCCGGCCAGGGCCATGACGGCAGCCATGCTGGCAAGCTTCCAGCGCACGGGGGCCGCGCGGCGGGAATCAGGGGCGGCCGGCAGCGTGGCGCGGGCGGGCAAGCGAAAGAGGTAAATCAGAGCGTTTGGCACAGATGCGCAACTCGTCTTGACTGGGGAAACCGTTATCATAAAGGCTGAACGAAGTAACAGGCTGCTAAAGGAACACCATGACTGACCAGAACGAACTCAAAAGCATCGGCCTGAAGGCGACGTTTCCTCGACTGAAGATCCTGGATGTGTTCCGCAAGGCTGAAACGCGCCACATGAGCGCAGAGGACGTTTACCGTGCCTTGATAGGCGAAAACGTCGAAATCGGACTGGCCACCGTGTATCGCGTGCTGACCCAATTCGAACAGGCCGGCCTGCTCAGCCGCAGTCAGTTCGACAGTGGCAAGGCCGTGTTCGAACTGAACGAAGGCGAACACCACGATCACCTGATCTGCACCAACTGCGGCCGCGTAGAAGAGTTTTTCGACTCGGAAATCGAAAAGCGCCAGCAAAAGATCGCCAAGGATCACAACTTCACGCTGACCGGCCACGCCCTGTCGCTGTACGGCATCTGCCAGCGCTGCACCAAGGCCCGCTGATCCCACCGCATTCCGCCCAACACCGCCGGCTAGTTGTTGCCCAACATCTCGCGCGCGTGTTTACGGGTGGTTGCCGTGATTTCGATACCACCCAGCATCCGGGCAATCTCATCGATCCGTCCGGTACGGTTCAGCAGATGCACGCCTGACACGGTGCTGCTGCCCGACTGGCGCTTTTCCACTTCGTAATGCACGTTGCCGCGGGCCGCTACCTGCGGCAGATGGGTTACGCACAGCACCTGGTGGAAGTTGCCCAGTTCGCGCAGCAGGCGGCCCACGACCTCGGCCACGGCGCCGCCCACCCCGGTATCGACCTCGTCAAAGATCAGGGTCGGTACGCGCGCGGCGCGGCTCGCGATCACCGACAGCGCCAACGAAATCCGTGCCAGTTCGCCGCCTGACGCCACTTTGGCCAGGGCACGCGGCGTAGTGCCGGCGTGGCCCGCGACTCGAAATTCGACGACATCGGCGCCGGCCACACCGGGTTCTCCCGGCTGGACCACCGCCTGGAATTTGCCGCCGCTCATGGCCAGGGTCTGCATCGCCTGCGTCACCTGCCGGGACAAGGACTCCGCCGCCTTGTGACGCGCGGCGCTCAGGTCCTTGGCCAGCGCATCATAGGCCGCGCGGGCGGCTTCCGAGCGCGCGCGCAATGCCTGCACATCTTCCGATTCCTTCAAGGTATCGAGCTGGGCCAGCAAGGTCTGGTGCCGTTCGGGCAGTTCGTCGGGCGTCAGGCGGAATTTGCGGGCAGTCTCGAAAACGGCTTGCAGCCGGGCTTCGACAATCGACAAGCGCTGCGGGTCGACTTCCAGCCGTCCCAGATAGCTATTCAGGTCGGACACGGCTTCCTGCAGGGCGATCCGCGCCGATTCCAGCGCTTCGGATACCGGGGTCAACGCCGAGTCGTGATTGGCCAGCTGGGCGATCCGTTGCGACGCCGCGGCCAGTCGGGTGTGCGCCGCATCGTCGTCTTCTTCCAGCGCGGCAATGGTCTGGCTTGCACCGTCGATCAGGGATTGGGCATGTGCCAGCCGGGTGTGTTCGGCCTGCAATTCTTCCCATTCGTCGGCGCCCAGCGCCAGACGGTCCAGCTCGTCGGCCTGCCATTGCAGGCGTTCGCGCTCCTGCTGGAGGCTTTCGGCGTCGCGTTCCACGGTTTCCAGCCGGCGAGCCACGTCGCGCCAGGCCTTCCACGCATCGGCAATGGCGCGGCGCAGGGCCGCGTGATCGCCATGACCATCGAGCAGGTCGCGCTGGGAATCGGCCTTGAGCAGGCTCTGGTGGGCATGCTGGCCATGGATGTCGACCAGCTGTTCCCCCAGTTCACGCAGTTGCGTGAGCGTGGCCGGCATGCCGTTGATGAAGCTGCGGCTGCGGCCCTGGCTGTCGATCAGGCGGCGCAGCACCAGGCTGTCGCTGTCCAGTTCGTGGTCGGCCAGCCAGCCGGTCAGGGTGTCGGGAACGTCGAAGACGGCGCTGATCTCGGCGCGGGTCGCCCCTTCGCGCAGGACCGATGCGTCGGCGCGTTCGCCCAGCGCCAGGGCCAGTGCGTCGATCAGGATCGACTTGCCCGCGCCGGTCTCGCCAGAGAACACGGTAAATCCGGGGCCGAACTCGACCTCGGTATGGTCGACAATCACAAAGTCATTGATGTGCAGCGCGCGCAGCATACGGGAGAAGGCCAGTAAAGATCAGGGTCAGTCGACTGCTGCGCCGGAAATCTGGTTCCAGTGCAACTTTCGTCGCAAAGTGGAAAAGTAACTGTATCCGGCCGGATGAAGGAAGCGGATGGTATGTTCTGCACGTCTCACCACGATGCGGTCGCCCACCTTCAGGGACGACCAGCTCTGCATGTCGAAGTGAACGCTGGCATTCTCGTCACGGCCACCCTGCGCGCGGGTAAGCGTGATTTCGATCGTACAGTGGTCGGGAATCGTGATCGGCCGGTTGGACAAGGCCTGCGGCGCCACTGGCACCAGCACCAGGCCGCGCAGCGACGGGTGCAGGATGGGGCCATTGGCCGACAGCGCGTACGCGGTCGACCCGGTGGGCGTGGCAATGATCAGGCCATCGGCGCGCTGTTTGGACATGTACAGCCCATCCACCTGCACCGTGACTTCGATCATGCCGCCCAGGCCAGCGCGGCTCAGCACCACGTCGTTCAACGCCAGCGCCGAGATCATGGTGGTTTCGCCGCGGATGACGCTGGAGTCGAGGAGGATCCGCTCTTCGGACTCGAAATTGCCTTCCATCATGCCGGCGATGGCTTCTTCGGCCGATTCAAGCGGAATGTCGGTAATGAAGCCCAGCCGGCCATGGTTGATGCCGACCAGCGGCACGTTCCAGGGCGCCAGTTGCCGGGCCAGGCCCAGCATGGTGCCGTCGCCGCCCATGACGATCGCGAGCGAAGCCCGCTGCCCGATCTCGTCGACCGTGGCGGACGGGTAGTCGGTCAGGCCGATGTTGACGGCAGTTTCGGCTTCGAACAACACTTCGCGGCCGCTGGCCTGAAGCATGCGCGCCAGGGCCTGCAGCGGCCCGGCGATGCCGGTGTCATGGTATTTGCCAACGAGGGCGACGATGGGAAAATGCATGCTTGGGATTATATGGGTGAAGGTGGGCGGCAAGCGGGAAAAACCGTCCTGCCCGGCCTGACCGTCATTACAATAGCGGATATGGACGATCGCGCACGCACGCTTCTCAAGGCGCTCATAGAGCGTTACATCACTGACGGCCAGCCCGTCGGTTCGCGCACCTTGTCGAAAGTCTTCGATCTGTCGCCGGCCACGATCCGTAACGTCATGGCCGACCTGGAAGACCACGGGCTGATTCACAGTCCGCACACCTCGGCCGGGCGGGTTCCCACGCCTCGGGGCTACCGGGTATTCGTCGATTCCCTGCTGACGGTTCGCCCGTACGAAGTATCCGAAGAAAACCGGATACAGACGCTGCTGCCCGCGGCCGACCCGCAGCGCGTCATTGCATCAGCCGCCTCGCTGCTTTCCAACCTGTCGCAGTTCGCGGGGGTGGTGATGGCGCCCAAACGCACGCAAATGTTCCGGCAGATCGAATTCATCCGGCTGTCCGACAAACGGGTGCTGCTGATCATCGTGACGCCGGAAGGCGACGTGCAGAACCGCATTCTGTTCGCGCAGCGCGACTATTCGTCCACCGAACTGACCGAGGCGGCCAATTTCTTCAACCAGCATTTTGGCGGCAAGTCCTTCGAAGACGTGCGGCTGACGCTGCAGCGCGACCTGGGCAAGCTGCGCGAAGACATCTCCCGTCTCATGCAGCAGGCGGTGGACGCCGGCACCGAGGTGGCGGCCGACAATTCGGATTCCGTGGTCATCTCGGGCGAACTGAATCTGCTGGGCGTGTCCGACCTGGGCGCCGACCTGGACAAGCTGCGCAAAATGTTCGGCCTGTTCGAAAAGAAGACCGATCTGATGCAGCTGCTGGACATTTCCAGCCGCGCGCAGGGCGTCCAGATCTATATCGGCGGCGATTCGCAGCTGGTGCCGGTCGAAGAATTGAGCGTGATCACCGCGCCTTACGGGGTCGACGGCAAGATCGTGGGCACCCTGGGCGTCATCGGCCCGACGCGCATGTCGTACGATCGCGTCATCCCGATCGTCGACATTACGGCGCGCCTGCTCTCCAACGCGCTCAGCCAACACTAGGACACGCATGCGTTTTCTTCCCGAACCGCCCCATCGTCATGGCGCGGTCGTCCACGGCGCGGCCGCCAGGACCGGCGTGCTGCTGGTCAATCTCGGCACGCCCGACGCGCCGAATCCCAAGGCCGTCCGCCGCTTCCTGGCCGAATTCCTGTCCGATCCCCGCGTCATCGAAATTCCCCGGCCCATCTGGTGGGTGATCCTGAACGGCATCATCCTGAACGTGCGTCCAAAAGACGCCGCGGCGCGCTATGCGTCGGTGTGGATGGCCGAAGGATCGCCGTTGATGGTCTGGAGCCGCCGCCAGACGGCGGCGCTCGATGCCGCGCTGACGGCGCGCGGCCATGCGGTCGACGTGGTGCTGGGGATGCGTTACGGCAATCCGTCGCTGGCCAGCGCCATGCAGACCCTGCGTGAGCGCGGCTGCGACCGGATCCTGGTCATGCCGCTGTACCCGCAGTATTCCGCCAGCACCACGGCCACCGTGTCCGACGCGATCAACGCAGTGATGGCCCGCACCCGAAACACGCCCGAACTTCGGTTCGTCAAGCACTTCCATGACGACCCAGGCTACATCGCGTCACTGGCGGCGCGGGTCAATACGTTTTGGGAACATAACGGCCGGGGCCAGAAACTGGTGCTGAGCTTTCACGGACTGCCGCGCCGATCGCTCGACCTGGGCGATCCGTATTTTTGCGAATGCCAGAAAACCGGCCGTCTGCTGATCGCGGCCCTGGGGCTGACGCCCGACCAGGTCGAAATCACTTTCCAGAGCCGCTTCGGCGCCGCCGAGTGGCTGCAGCCCTACACCGAGCCGACGCTGAAGGAATTGGCCAGGAACGGCGTCACATCCGTTGACGTGTTCTGTCCGGGATTCGTCGGCGACTGCATCGAAACCCTGGAAGAAATGGCGCAGGAAGCGCGCGACGCCTTCCTGGCCGCCGGGGGCACGCAATACCGCTACATCCCGGCCATCAACGATTCTGCGCCGTGGATCGACGCCCTGACGTCGCTGGTCGAACGTCACCTGCAGGGCTGGCCGACCAAGGCGGCCCGGTCCCCTGACATGGCGGCCGCCGAAGCGCGCGAATTGCAGGTCCAGCGCGAACATGCCCTTGAACTTGGCGCAACCGACTGAATATGTGTCCGGGCATGCTGGCATTTCCAGTCTGGAACACACATACGTATGGAAGAACTGCGGATCGATAAATGGCTTTGGGCGGCGCGTTTCTTCAAGACGCGCACGCTTGCCCAGGCCGCCGTGGAGAATGGGCAGGTGAAGGTGGCTGGCGATCGTGTCAAGCCGTCCCGGTCGGTGCGGCCGGGCGACATCCTGCAGATCCGGGTCGGGCAGCAGGACTGGGAAGTCCTTGTCCGCGGCATTGCCGCCATGCGTGGCCCGGCGGTCTTTGCGCGCACCCTGTACGACGAAACGCCTGACGGCATGAAAAAACGGCTGACCGCCATCGAACTGAATCGTCAGGCCCGCGATCCTTCCGTCGAACTCCGGGGCCGGCCCACCAAGGCGGACCGCCGCCGCCTGGATCGCTTCCGTCACGGCGACGAATGAACTTTCTTGCGCTTGCCGCGTCGCGGCAGGCTTGAAATGCCGGTCCTTACCCCCATCTGTGGCATATCGCGAAAGCAAGTGTCTGATTTTTCTCGACTTTTTCATTGGAGGACTTCGATGTCTGCAGAGCAGTCGCCTGGCGACCAACCTACCCAGCGCGCCCCGCAGGAAGACGCTTTTTCCATGCCCGAGGGCAATGCCGGGACCCCGCAAGAACAGCCCGCGGTCGAGACTGATCCGGTAGCCGACCTTCAGGCGCAGCTTGCTGCCGCCCAGGCCCAGGCCCAGGAACATTACGATGCCCTGCTGCGCGCACGTGCCGACGCGGAAAACGCGCGCCGCCGCGCCCAGGACGATGTGGCCAAGGCCCACAAGTTCAGCATCGAATCATTTGCCGAAAGCATGGTGCCGGTGCGGGACAGCCTTGAAGCGGCCCTGGCCCAGCAAGGCCAGACCGTGGAATCGCTGCGCGAAGGCGTGGACATCACGCTCAAGCAGCTGATCGCCGCGTTCGAGCGCAACAAGCTGATGGTCATCCAGCCGGAAACCGGCGCCAGGTTCGACCCCCATCAGCACCAGGCCATTGCGTCGGTGCCGTCGGATCAGCCGGCCAATACGATCCTGCAGGTGCTCCAGAAGGGCTACCTGATCGCGGACCGTGTGCTGCGCCCCGCGTTGGTCACGGTCGCCGCTTCCAAGTAAGCGGACGTCAGGGCGTGCGGCCGGTGGAGGCAACGTCGCCGGCAGGCATTGTGGCGTTCTGCACATCGGACCCGGCCCGATAAAACAAATCGATGGAGGCCATTGAAATTTCCTCCGTCCCACCTATTTAGTGTTCAAGCAAAGTTTTTCTGATATTTCAGGAACAGGATCATGGGCAAAATCATTGGTATCGACCTTGGAACCACCAACAGCTGCGTTGCTGTTTACGATGGCAACCAAGTCAAAATTATCGAAAACGCCGAAGGCACCCGCACCACCCCGTCCATCGTCGCCTATATGGAAGACGGTGAAACGCTGGTTGGCGCCCCTGCCAAGCGTCAGGCGGTCACGAATCCGCAAAACACCCTTTACGCCGTCAAGCGCCTGATCGGCCGCAAGTACGACGAAAAGGCGGTTCAGAAAGACATCGAACTGATGCCTTACAAGATCATCAAGGCAGACAACAACGACGCCTGGGTGCAGGTTCGCGACCGCAAGCTCGCGCCGCCTCAAGTGTCGGCCGAAGTGCTGCGCAAGATGAAGAAGACCGCCGAAGACTACCTGGGCGAAGAAGTGACGGAAGCGGTCATTACCGTGCCGGCGTACTTCAACGACAGCCAGCGTCAGGCCACGAAAGACGCCGGCCGCATCGCGGGTCTGGACGTCAAGCGCATCATCAACGAGCCGACCGCCGCTGCATTGGCTTTCGGCCTGGACAAGTCGGACAAGGGCGACCGCAAGATCGCCGTGTATGACCTGGGTGGCGGCACGTTCGACGTGTCGATCATCGAAATCGCCGACGTGGATGGCGAAAAGCAATTCGAAGTGCTGTCGACCAACGGCGACACCTTCCTGGGTGGTGAAGACTTCGACCAGGTCATCATCAACTACATCATTGCCGAGTTCAAGAAAGAGCAGGGCGTCGATCTGTCGAAAGACGTGCTGGCCCTGCAACGCCTGAAGGAAGGCGCGGAGAAGGCAAAGATCGAACTGTCGTCGGCTGCGCAGACCGAAGTGAACCTGCCTTACATCACGGCAGACGCGTCGGGTCCGAAGCACCTGAACCTGAAGATCAGCCGCGCCAAGCTGGAATCGCTGGTCGAAGAACTGATCGCTCGTACGATCGAGCCTTGCCGTATCGCCATCAAGGACGCGGGTGTCAAAGTGTCCGAGATCGATGACGTGATCCTGGTCGGCGGCATGACCCGCATGCCCAAGGTGCAAGAGAAGGTCAAGGAATTCTTCGGCAAGGAACCGCGCAAGGATGTGAACCCCGACGAAGCCGTGGCCGCGGGCGCTGCGATCCAGGGTTCCGTGCTGTCGGGTGACCGCAAGGACGTGCTGCTGCTGGACGTGACGCCGCTGTCGCTAGGTATCGAAACCCTGGGCGGCGTGATGACCAAGATGATCAAGAAGAACACCACGATTCCTACCAAGTTCTCGCAAGTGTTCTCGACCGCTGACGACAATCAGCCGGCCGTGACCATCAAGGTGTTCCAGGGTGAACGCGAAATCGCGGCCGGCAACAAGGGCCTCGGCGAGTTCAACCTGGAAGGCATTCCGCCGGCAGCGCGTGGCACGCCGCAGATCGAAGTCACGTTCGACATCGACGCCAACGGCATTCTGCACGTGTCGGCCAAGGACAAGGGCACCGGCAAGGAGAACAAGATCACGATCAAGGCCAACTCCGGCCTGACCGAGGAAGAAGTTCAGCGCATGGTGCAGGACGCCGAGGCCAACGCCGCGGAAGACAAGAAGGTGGCCGAGCTTGCCCAGTCGCGCAACCAGGCCGATGCGCTGGTGCACGCCACGCGCAAGTCCCTGACCGAGTACGGTGACAAGATCGAAGCGTCCGAGAAGGATGCGATCGAAGCCGCGATCAAGGACCTGGAAGAGACCTTGAAAGACGGCGACAAGGCTGCCATTGACGCCAAGGTGGAAACGCTGTCGACGGTCTCGCAGAAGCTGGGCGAGAAGATGTATGCCGACATGCAGGCCCAGGCCGGCGCGGCCGGTGGCGCCGAGGGCGGTGACGTCCAGGGCGCTTCGGGCAAGCCCGCCGACGACAATGTCGTCGATGCGGACTTCAAGGAAGTGAAGCGCGACAAGTAATCGCGTCTTGAACGGGAGGGCCGGCTTGCCGGCGCCTCCCGTTTTGTCGTTTCCGGAACGAAAAGGCTAGGGAGTGCCCGCGTGGAATGCTCCCCATAGCGCCTGGATCGTGGTTGAAGGCCGGTGCTATCGAGAACATTCCCCATTCAAGGATTCCGCCGCGGCGGGATCTGGTTGTTGACATATTGGTTACCACAGGCTCCAACGCACCATGGCAAAACGCGATTTTTACGACGTCCTCGGTCTGGCACGCAATGCGTCCGACGAAGAGATCAAGAAGTCCTACCGCAAACTGGCCATGAAATACCATCCGGACCGCAATCCGGATAACAAAGAGGCCGAAGAGAAGTTCAAAGAGGCCAAGCACGCCTACGAAGTGCTGTCCGATGCCGAAAAGCGGGACGCGTATGACCGTTATGGTCATGCGGGCGTCGACGCGGCGGCAGCCGGCGGCATGGGCGGCGGCGCGGGCGGTTTTGCCGACGCTTTCGGCGACATCTTTGGCGAAATCTTCGGTGGCGGCCGTCAGCGCGGCGGTGGTGGCGGATCGCAGATGTACCGCGGCGCCGACCTGAAGTACGGGCTGGAAATCACGCTGGAACAGGCTGCCAACGGCTTTGACACCGAAATCCGGGTACCCAGCTGGGAAAACTGCGAAGTCTGCCACGGCTCGGGCGCCAAGCCTGGCACTGAACCCAAGACCTGCCACACATGCGGCGGCGCGGGCGCGGTGCGGATGCAGCAGGGCTTTTTCAGCGTGCAGCAAAGCTGCCCGACCTGCCATGGCACCGGCAAGGTGATTCCCGATCCCTGCACGGCGTGCGACGGCGCGGGCAAGGTTCGCCGCAACAAGACGCTGCAGGTCAAGGTGCCGGCCGGTATCGATGACGGCATGCGCATCCGGTCGTCGGGCAATGGCGAACCGGGTGTCAACGGCGGCCCGTCGGGCGACCTGTATGTCGAAATCCACATCAAGCAGCACGCGATCTTCCAGCGCGATGGCGACGACCTGCACTGCGAACTGACGATCCCGTTCACGACCGCGGCATTGGGGGGCGAGCTGGAAGTTCCGACCTTGGGCGGCCGGGCCGAGATCACGATCCCCGAAGGCACGCAGTCGGGCAAGGTCTTCCGCCTGCGCGGCAAGGGTATTCGCGGCGTGCGCGCGAGCTACCCAGGCGACCTGTATTGCCACGTCGTTCTGGAAACGCCCGTGCGGCTGACCGACAAACAGCGCCAGCTGCTGCGCGATTTCGAATCGTCATTGACAGAGGGTGGCGAAAAGCACTCGCCGCAAAGCAAGTCGTGGACCGATCGGGTCAAGGAATTCTTCAGCTGATCGGGCTTGAATGGCGGGCTTGCTGATCCGCTTCCGGTGCCGCCGCGCCTTCCACGGCAGCACACGTCAACGACCACGAAAAAAGCCCACCGGCGCAAACCGGTGGGCGTTTTTTTATTCGACCCGATGGGGTAGGGGGCTCAGTGCCCGCCGCCCAGGTAGGCGGCCACTACCGCGGGATCGTGCCGCAGCCTTTCCGCCGAACCGTGAACGGAAATGCGGCCGTTTTCCAGCACGTAGCCGTAGTCCGCCACCTGCAATGCGGCGGCGGCGAACTGCTCCACCAGCAGCATCGTCACGCCCTCGCTTTTCAGCCGCGCGATGATGCGGAACACCTCCTCAACCAGGATAGGCGCCAGGCCCATCGACGGTTCATCCAGCAGAACCACGTCGGGGTTGAGCATGATGGCGCGGGCCATCGCCAGCATCTGCTGTTCGCCGCCCGACAGCGTGCCGGCCAACTGCGTGCGCCGTTCTTTCAGGCGGGGAAACAGATCCATCGCCCGTTCAAGATCCGCTTTGACGTCGCCCTTGGGCCGCCCCCGGTCAGCCGGGGAAAGGCGCCGAGCAGCAGGTTGTCGTTGACCGAACTGCGAGGGAACACGCGCCGGCCTTCGGGCGAATGGGCCAGGCCCAGCCGCGCGATGTGATGCGAGGCCATGCCGTCGACCCGCGTCCCGTTCAATGCAATGCTGCCGCTGGTCGGCTGGATCATGCCGCTGATGGCGCGCATGGTAGTGGTCTTGCCTGCGCCGTTCGAACCGATCAGCGTGACGACCTTCGCCTTTGGCACGTCGATGTCGATGCCGTGCAGCACCTTGACCTTGCCGTATCCCGCTTCGAGATTCCTGATGGACAACATGGTGTCTCCTTGGTGCTGAATGCTGGACGCCTCGGGCGGCATGCCCGAGGACGCAAGTGCGATGACCTTTTGTCAGGCCGCTGCCGCGGTGGGGGCACCCCCAGGTAGGCTTCGATCACCTTCGGATCCGACTGGACCTGACGCGGCAGGCCTTCGGCAATCTTCTGCCCGAAGTCCAGCACCGACACCACGTCACATACGCCCATCACGACGTCCATGTGATGCTCGATCAGGATGAGCGTGATGCCGTGGTCCCGGATCTTGCGGATGATGGCAAGCAGTTCGACGATGTCGGGCGCGGTCAAGCCGGCAGCGGGCTCGTCCAGCAACAGCAACTGCGGATCGAGCGCCAGCGCGCGCGCGATTTCCAGCAAGCGTTGTTTGCCGTAGGGCAGGTTGCGGGCTTCTTCCAGCGCAAAGTCGGCCAGGCCCACGAACGCCAGCAACGCCATGCCGCGCTGGCGGGCCGCGGCCTCTTCACGCTGCCACGATCCTGTGCGCAGCATGATGCCCGGCAAGGCAGTGCCGAAGGTGTGGTGCAGGCCCACCAGCACATTGTCCAGCGCCGTCATTTCGCCAAACAGCTGCACGTTCTGGAAGGTGCGCGCAATGCCCGACAAGGCGATATCGGACGGCGTGCGGCCGGCCAGCGAACGGCCCGCGAACGTGACGCTGCCCGACGTAGGCGTGTAGATGCCGGTCAGCACGTTCATCATCGTGCTCTTGCCCGATCCGTTCGGTCCGATCAGCCCGTGGATGGTGCCGCGGCGGATGGTCAGATCGACGTGATTCAGCGCTTTGAGGCCGCCGAATTGCATCAGCACCTGATTGGCGTCGAGCAGGCCGGCATTGGCAGCGGCGGCGTCGCCTTGCGCTGCTGGCGCGCGCGCGATCGCCAGGCGGGCTTCCGCTTCGGGCAGGGGCGTTGCCGCGGCGCGTTCCGCACGCTTGTGCGCAAAGAAAGTGTTGCGCACGAAGCCCACGATGCCATCGGGAAGGTAGTACACGACGAACAGGATCATGACGCCAAAGATGGTCAGCCGCCAGTCGGTGACCGCATCGAGCCAGAACGCGAAGGCGGCCAGCGCCACCGTGCCGATGACCGGCAGCAGCACGCGTTGCGGCGTGGTGCGCCTCTGCGCAAGCAGATACCCCGCGCCCAGCACCACCAGCAGCGCCACGGCGACCGCGACCATCCGGAACGTTCCGATATCGTCGAGCATCTTGGGCAACAGCACGATGATGGTGGCGCCCAGCAGCGGCCCGATGCGGGTCTTGCGCCCGCCCATGATCACGGCCAGCAGGAACAGGATGGTCAGTTCGAAGTTGTAGGTGTTGGGGGAGATGTACTGTTCGGAATACGAGTACAACGACCCCGCCAGGCCCGCGAATCCCGCACTGATCACGAACGCGTAGACCTTGTAGCGATACACCGACACGCCCATGCAATCGGATGCGATCGGGCTGTCACGCAGGGCTTCGAACGACCGGCCCAGATGCGACTTGAGGATACGGTGCACGGCCAGCAGCGCAAGCACCATCAGCACGGCCACGATCCAGAAGTACTCGGTTTTGTTGACGAGGTGGGTGCCGAACATGGGCTTGGACAGTTTGATGCCCAGCGGACCTTCGGTCAGGAAGGTCATCTCGTTGATCAGGATCTGGATGATCGTGCCGAACGCCAGGGTCACCATCGCCAGATAGGGCCCGGTCACCCGCAGCGCGGGCAGCGCCAGCACCGCGCCGAATACGGCCGTGACGGCAATCGCCGCGGGCACCGTGATCCATATCGGCATGCCCAGATGGAACACCAGCACGCCGGCGGTGTAGGACCCGATGCCGAACAGCCCGGCATGACCCAGGGACACCTGCCCGGTGTAGCCCACCACGATGTCGAGCCCGAACAGCAGGATCGCATAGATCATGATGGTTTCGACCAGGTGCTGGTAGTACGGATTGGTCACCGCCAGCGGGAACAGCGCCAGGCAGACGATGCCCAGCACCGAGAGTGCGATATGCAAAGGTTTCATCGTCATACCTTCTTGATGGCAGTCTTGCCGAACAGGCCGGCTGGCTTGAGCGCGAGCACCAGCAGCAACAGCACGAGGCCGGGCACGTCCTTGTAGCCCGTCGACATGTAGAAGCCGGTAGTCGTTTCGGCGATCCCCAGCACCAGTCCGCCGACGATCACGCCCATGCCGCTGGACAGGCCGCCGATGATCGCGACTGCGAAGGCCTTGAGCCCGAGCACCGCGCCCATGGTGGCGCCGGTCAGGGTCAGCGGGGCGATCAGCACACCGGCAAATGCGGCGGTCATGGACGACAGGGCATACGAAAACGTAATGACGCGGCTGGTGTCGATGCCCATCAGTCCCGCGGCCGCGCGATCGTCGGACGTTGCGACCACGGCCTTGCCGTAGATCGATTTGCGGTTGAAGAGCTCGACCGCTAGCATCAACGCCAGGGCGCCCACGACGACCAGCAGTTCCATGGGCAGCACGTTGGCGCCAAGGACCTTGATCGGCGCTTCAGGCAGGGGCGACGGGAAGCGGAGGTCATCGCGGCCCCACACGTTTTCGGCCACGTTCTTGAAGATGATGCCCAGCGCGATGGTGGCCATGATCCAGCCGAATTCGGACCGGGTCTTGATCGCCGGCCGCACACCCACACGTTCGACCAGCGCGCCTTGCGCCAGGCCGAACAGACATACCAGCGGGACCATGAGCCAGTAGTTGACCCCCAATCCGACCAGTGTCAGGCCGACGAGCGCGCCCAGCATCAAGGCTTCGCCCTGACCGAAATTGAGGGTGCCGGACGTCGCGAAGGTGACCTGGTAACCGAACGCGATCACGGCGTAGATCATGCCAAGCGCCACGCCGCTGTAGATCAGCTGTATGAAGATTTCCATCTGGGATCCCGAGCAGAAAACCGGCTTTCCTGGCGCCTGCCGGGAAAGCCGTGGAGACAGCCGGCGCCGCAGGGCGCCGAGTCCAGGTCAGGCGCCGGGGCGGCGCCCGATGGCATAGGCCCGCCTTATTTGGCCTGGGCGGTGCTTTCTTTCTTGCGCGCGGTGGCGCCCGACTTCATGTCCGCATCGTAGGCATAGACGACGCGCCCGCCTTTCACCTCGCCGATCACGGTCAGGTTGGCGGTGATGGCGTCATGGTCGTCGTGCGAGAACGGCTTGTCGTAGGTCATCACGACGCCTTCGACCGGGGTCTGCAGATTTTCGAGCGCTTCCCGCAGCTTCACGCCATCGGTGCTCTTGGCCTGGTTGATGGCGGCGGCCAGCAGGTACACCGAGTCATAGCCTTGCGCGGCCGATACCGGCGAATCGATGCGGTTGTTCTTGGGCTTGAAGGTCTTCAGATAATTGTCGATGAAGGCCTTGCGCTTCGGGGTGTTGGGTTCCTGGATGAACGTTTGCGGCATGCGCGCGCCTTCGCCATTGGCGCCCGAGTTGTCGATGTAATTGGCCATGGACAGTGTCCAGCTGCCGATCAGCGGCACTTTCCAGCCCAGCTTGGTCATGCCGTTGGCAATCTGCGCCAGTTCGGGGCCAATGCCGTAGGTCAGCACCGCTTCGGCTCCGGCCGACTTGGCCTTGAGCAGTTGCGCGGTCATGTCGACGTCCTTGATGTTGAATTTTTCGACGGCGACCGGCTTCATGCCTTTGGCGGTCAGGGCCTTTTCCAGGTCTTCGCGGCCCAGCTGGCCGTAATTGGTGGAGTCGGCCAGGATCGCAACCTTCTTGAAGCCGCGCTTGGTGACGGCTTCTTCGACGATCATGGGCGCCTGGATGGTGTCATGCGCGGCATTCCGGAACACATAGTTGTCGGGGTGCTCGGGCTTCTTGAACTGGTGCGTGATCACACTGCCGGTCGCGACGTTGTTGATGACCGGAATCTTGGCGTCCTGGAAGAAACGTTGCGAGGCCAGCGCCACACCGGTGTTGATGTAGCCCAGCATGGCCACGACCTGCTCCTTGTTGATCATTTCCTGTGCAATCTGCACGCCCCGTTCGTTTTTGGCTTCGTCGTCGCGTTCGACCAATTGCAGCTGCCGCCCCAGGACGCCACCGGCCTTGTTGATCTCGGTCGTTGCCAGCCGGACGCCGTCACGCATGCTGACGCCCATGGACGACGAGCCCCCGTGAATGGCCCCGACACGCCGATCTTGATCGGGTCGGCGGCGTGGGCGAACGTGGCGGTCAAGGACAGAGTAAGGATGCCAGCGAGTTTTTGTAATGGGAAAGTCATGGTGTCTCCTGAGGTGCGGCGGAAGTAGCGGACTGAGGCAGTACGAACCTGGTCAAGCAACAACGGGTCAAGCGAAAAGCCGGAGCAAGGCAAACCAGCGCCTACCCGCCAGGCGGGGCAGGATGGCTTCAGGCCGCCGTGCGGGTGTCGTTCCAGAGCACGTCGCCCGTCACGTCGCGCACGTCGCGCGTGCCGGTCAGCGCCATGGCGACGTCCAGTTCCTTGCGGATGATGTCGAGCGTGGCCGTCACGCCGGCTTCGCCAAGCGCGCCCAGGCCGTACAAGAAGGCGCGTCCGATCAGGCAGGACTTGGCGCCCAGCGCCAGCGCGCGCAGCACATCCTGGCCCGAGCGGATCCCGCCGTCGAACATGATCTCGACACAATCGCCCACCGCGGCGGCGATGGACGGCAAGGCGGCGATGGAAGAGGGCGCGCCATCGAGCTGACGCCCGCCATGGTTGGACACCACGATGGCATCGGCGCCGCTGTCGGCCGCGTGGCGCGCGTCGTCGACATTGAGCACGCCTTTCAGAATGAGCTTGCCCGGCCACAGGCGCCGTACCCAGGCGACGTCATTCCAGTTCAACGAAGGATCGAACTGGCCCGCGATCCATTCGGACAGGGTCTTGAGATTGCCGGCCTTGGCAAGCTGCGTTTCGAGGTTGCCGAAGCTTTTGCGTTTGCCCATCATCACGCCCCACGCCCACGACGGTTTGGTCGCGATATCGAGCGCGTTGGCCAAGGTAAGGCGGGGCGGCACGGCCAGCCCGTTCTTGATGTCACGGTGCCGCTGGCCCTGGATTTGCAGGTCGAGCGTGAGCACGAGGGCGGAACAATTGGCCGCGATCGCGCGTTCGATCAGCGACTGCGAAAAGGCGCGGTCGCGCATCACGTACAGCTGGAACCAGAAGGGCTGGGTGACGGCGTCGCGCACGTCTTCGATCGAGCAGATCGACATGGTGCTGAGGCAGAAGGGCACACCGGCGCGTTCGGCCGCGCGAGCTGCCAGGATTTCGCCGTCGCCATGCATGATGCCGGTCAGGCCGGTGGGCGCAAGACCGACGGGCATGCTGACACGTTGGCCGAGCATGGTGCTGGCAAGATTGCGCGAGGAAACGTCGACCATGACGCGCTGGCGCAGACGCAGCGCCGCCAGGTCGTTGCTGTTGGCGTGCAGCGTGACTTCGTCGTACGAACCGCTGTCGACGTAGTCGAAGATGGCGCGCGCCACGCGGCGCTTTGCCATCGCTCGCAAATCCCCGACATGCGTGATTGCCTGCATCTCCGTCCCCTCTATTTTTGTTATGAGAGAGCCATGCTATCGAGGTAGAGCATGTGTTGCGCAGAATATCATTCCGCATCAGCCTGGAAAATGTTTCCGCCTCGGGGTTAGTACGTGCTGGTTTGCCCGTTACGGGTTAACGCGATCAGCCAGGTCGAGAACAGGTCGACGACGTCATCGACCGGTTGCGAGGCATCGCGGCACAGGTAGTAGTCCGATGCCGACGGCACCGTAATGTCGAACAGCCGGACCAGCTTGCCTTCATCCAGCCATTGCCGCACCAGGCAATCGCGCGCCAGGCCGACGCCCATTCCGGCGCGTGCCGCTTCCAGCATCATGCCCAGATCGAACATGCGCACGCCGCCTTCCGGTTCGGTGCTGTCGCTCACCCCCGCCGCAAGCAGCCAGGGCCGCCACGGTTCCAGCGGGCAGCGGAGCAGGGTGGCCTGCCGGATGTCGCCTGGCGTACGCAGCCCGGGGTGCGCGGCCAGATAGGCGGGCGAACACACCGCGAACACCGGGTCGTGCGTCAGGCGTTGCGAGATCAGGCCGGTAAAGCTGCCCGTGCCGAAGCGGATTTGCAGGTCCGCATACGGTGGCCCCATCTCCAGATAGGGAATGGACAGCAGCAATTCGATTTCGACGTCGGGATGCCGTTCGGTAAAACCGGCCAGATGGGGCACCAGGATTTGCCGCGCGAAGGTTGGCGTCGAGACGATGCGCAGCGGCTCGCGCCGGCGCACGGCGCGTTGATGCAGCGACGCGTTCGACAGCAGTTCCAGGGCGCTGCGGACCTGCTCCAGATATTCCTTGCCGGCCAGGCTCAGATCCAGGCCTCGGCCCCGCCGCACGAACAGGCTGACGCCCAGTTGCGCTTCCAGTGCGACGACCCGTTTGCCGACGGCGCTGGCGGTGATGCACAAGGCTTCGCTGGCCCGTTCGAACGATCCCAGGCGGGCCGCCGCCTCGAAGGCCTGGATGCCGGCAAGCGGCGGAAGCCGGACGTCTTTCCCGGTCGGACTGTGCATGCAAGGGCCCTGCGCTGGCGACGTGTCAAACCGAAAGTATAGGTTCTGCCGACTGCCGAAAAACAAGGCGCGCAGTGGGGATTTCCCGCTGCGCGCCCGCCCTGTCAGGCCGCCTTCATGAAGCAGCCGCTACACCGTTACTTGGTCCGGAAGTCACCCGCCGCGGCCGAACTGAAGGCTTCGGGCTTGAGGTATTTCCGCAGGACGGTATTGACCTGGTCGGTGGTGAGCGCCTGCATCTTCCGATCGAGTTCACCCGAAAACGCAAACGTGCGGCCCAGTTCCAGATACTCGGCCCACGTGCGAACCACGGCGCGGTCCTGTGCGCGGGTGAGCTTGCGCAGGCTCAGGATCGACGCGATCCCGTCCTTGACTTCCGCATCGGTAAAGCCGTCCTTGGCGGCGCGCGCCAGTTCTTCCTTGATCGCGGTTTCAAGCCTGGCGCGATTGCTGGGCGCGTAAATGGCGTACACCGTCCAATCGGCGGTCGGTTCATACAAGGAAACGTTCAAGGCGCTGCGAACGTTGTACGACAGACCTTCTTTTTCACGCACGCGGGTCCAGAGCCGCGACGTTTCGGACGTGCCCAGCAGATAGTTCGCGACATACAGCGCCGGGTAGTCGGCGTCGGTGTCCTGCACCGGCATGGGCATCGTGGCGGCGTAGAACGCATTGGCCTTGTCGGGCAGCGGCAGGTCGAACTGCTTGGGTTCGACGGGATGGAACGGGTCCGACACGCGAGCATAGCGCGGTGCGGTCTTCCAGCCTTCCAGGCCCTTGGTCAGCGACTGTTCGACCGCCTTGCCATCGAAGTCACCCACCGCAACGAAGCGCACCGTGCCGGCGCCGTAAAACTGGTTGTAGAAGGCAACGAGATCGTCCCGTTTCAGCCCATTGATGGCCGCCGCTTTTTCTTCGAAGGTCTGCACGTAGCGCACATCCCCCGCCGGCCACGGATTGCCATGACGGGCCAGCGTGCGGCGCGCGACTTCGTCGGGTTCCTGGCGATCGTCTTCGATCGAAGCAAGTTCGCCTCGCTGATATTCGTCCAGTTGCGCTTCCGGAAAGCTGGCGTTGCGCAAGATTTCCATGACCAGCGCCACGGCGGGCGCCAGATTGTCGCGGGTGGTGGTGATGTTCACGCTCAGGTCCGTACCACTGCCGCTGAAGCTGACGTCGGTGCGCAAGGCGTCGAACTTGTCGTCGATCTGCTGGCGCGTCAGCGTCGGCGTGCCGCGATAGACCAGTGCCGACACGGCGCGCGACACATCCATCTTGCCCTTCAGGCTGTCGGCGTCGCCGAACTGGAGCGACAGCCTGGCGTTGACGACCCTGCCGCGCGTGGACTTTTCCAGCAAGGCCATCTGGACCGGGCCGTTCGGCAGGTCCAGCGTCCTGCGCTGGGTACGTGCATCCAGGTTGGCCGGCGTCGGATCAAAGGCTTCGGCCTGCGCGTAGTCCTTGTCGCCCGTGTAGCCGTTCAGTTCCTTTTCCAGGTCGAAGGCCTGGGACGCCGGCGCGCGTTGCGGCGCGTCGGTGGGCACGTAGGCGCCCAGCGTACGGTTCGATTGCAGCAGATAGCTTTCGGCCACGCGCTGGACGTCGGCCAGCTTGATCGCGCGGACGCGGTCGCGCGCCAGGAAGAAGGTGCGCCAATCGCCGATTGCGATCGACTCCGAAAGCGACACGCCCACCTTCTGCGGATCGCTGTACGCCGCGTCCCAGTCTTTCAGCCACTTGGTGCGGGCGCGTTCCAGTTCTTCTTGGGTGATCGGTTCGGCCTTGATCGATTCCAGTGTCTTGAGCATCGCCTCGCGCGCGGCATCCTGCTGCGCGGGACTGGCCAGCTGCGCGCCGAACATGACGGCGCCCGGATCATGCGAGTCGAAGGTAAAGCCGAAGGTGGCGGCGGCCAGGCGCGATTCCACCAGGTTCTTGTACAAGCGGCCCGACGGGTTGTCGCCCAGGATGCCGGACAACAGGTCGACGGCCGTGGCGTCCGGATGGCTGCCTTGCGGCACGTGGTACAGCGCAGCCACCAGCGGCGTGCCGCCCGTGCGCCGCAAGGTAATGCTGCGTTCCCCGTCCTGCACCGGTTCGACCGTGTACAGCGGCGGCAGGGCGCGCTTGGGCTTGGGCAGCTTGCCGAAGGTGCGCGAAATGGACGTCAGCGTCTTGGCCGGATCGAAGGCGCCCGATACGATCAGCACGGCGTTGTCAGGCTGGTAATAGGTGCGGTAGAAGGCCTGCAGGCGGCTGATGTCGACGTTTTCGACGTCCGACCGGGCCCCGATAGTGGACTTGCCGTAGTTGTGCCACTGATAGGCCACGGCGCTCATCTTGCTCATGAGAATGCGGAAAGGATTGTTCTCGCCGCTTTCCATCTCGTTGCGCACCACCGTCATTTCGGTGTCCAGGTCCTTGCGCGCGATCAACGAGTTGACCATGGCGTCGGCCTGCCAACCGAGATACCACTCCAGATTGTCTTCATTGGCGGCAAAGCTGGCGAAGTAGTTAGTGCGGTCGGTCCAGGTGCTGCCATTGGCGCGCAGGCCGCGGCGCGAAAACTCGCCCAGCGCGTTGCGCAGTGTGGGCGTGCCCTTGAACAGCATGTGCTCCAGCAGGTGCGCCATGCCGGTCTCGCCATAGTTTTCGTGGCGCGAGCCCACCAGATAGGTCATGTTGACCGTGGTGGTGGGCTTGGACGCATCGGGGGCCAGCAGCACCCGCAGGCCATTCGGCAAGCGGTATTCGGTAATGCCTTCGACCGACGTCACGCGCGTCATGCCCTTGGGCAGCGCCGGCCCGGACTGGGCGGCCAGCACGCTGGGCGCGGTGAACGCGGCGGCGGGCACGACCACGGCCGCGGCGGCAAGCCGAAGCAGTGTCAAAGAGGCCAGGTGGCGGGAAGCAAGATGACGCGATGACGATGCACTCATGGATGCCCGATAGAGAAGTGAAAAGAAAGGTTGGAGTGGGGGAGGCCGGATTGGTTCGGGCCGATCATTTCGACAGCAGCCGCATGGCCTGCTCAAGCCCGCCCAGCGTCATGCCGAACATGCGGTTCTGCATCAGCTTGCGGATGATGTCGATCGATTGCCGGTAGGGCCACAGGCTTTCCGGTTCCGGATTGAGCCAGATGCTTTTTGGAAACGCCGACGCCACCCGCTGCAGCCACACGGCGCCCGCCTCGGGATTGTTGAATTCGACCGAGCCGCCCGGCTGCAGGATTTCGTAGGGACTCATGGTGGCGTCGCCCACGAAGATC
The DNA here is from genome assembly GCF_048632615.1 of Pigmentiphaga litoralis. Lineage (GTDB taxonomy): Bacteria > Pseudomonadota > Gammaproteobacteria > Burkholderiales > Burkholderiaceae_B > Pigmentiphaga > Pigmentiphaga litoralis_B. Next base: position 785,703 of record NZ_CP184479.1, on the reverse strand, counting down.
ACCCGCCAGTCGGCGTTATAGGTACGCAGCAGGTCCCAGGTCGGAATGCGTTCGGCATGGCGCCGCCGATTGTCGCGCCAGACGAAGTCGTACAGGCAGTTGTGGAAGTAGTAGACCTCAAGGTGCTTGAATTCGCTGCGCGCCGCGGAAAACAATTCTTCGATCCGCGCAATGTGGCCGTCCATGGTGCCACCCACGTCCAGCAGCATCAGCACCTTCACCGCGTTGTGCCGCTCGGGCACCATGCGGATATCCAGGTAGCCGGCATTGCGGGCAGTCTGGCGGATGGTGTCGTCCAGATCCAGTTCCAGGTCGGCGCCCTGGCGCGCGAAGCGCCGCAGCCGGCGCAGCGCCACCTTGATGTTGCGCGTGCCGATCTCGACCGTATCGTCGTAGTCCTTGTAGCTGCGTTGATCCCACGCCTTGACGGCCGTGCGATTGCCCGACGACGCGTCGCCAATGCGAATGCCCTCGGGGTGATAACCGCCGCTGCCAAAAGGCGACGTGCCACCGGTGCCTATCCACTTGCTGCCGCCTTCGTGGCGTTCCTTCTGTTCCTGCAGGCGCTTCTGGAATTCTTCCATTAGCTTGTCCCAGCCGAGCTTTTCGATCGCGGCCTTGTCTTCGGGCGACAGGTCGCGCGCCAGATTGCGCAGCATCCATTCGAGTGGAATGTCCTTGCCCGGCGGGAAGGCGGCGTCGATCGCGCGGGTATAGCTGGCAAAGGCCAGGTCGTACCGGTCGAACAGGCTTTCGTCCTTCACAAGCACGATGCGCGCAAGCAGGTAGAACTCGTCGAGCGACGGCGGAATCACCTGGGCTTTGAGCGCTTCCAGCAGGCCAAGGAATTCACGTATCGACACCGGCAACTGGTGCTTGCGCAGGTGGTAGAAAAAGTCGATCAGCATGTCATCCCTCCGAAGCCGGCGTGTGCAGGGTCAGCCGCGCCGGCCCGATCGCGCCATCGCAACCAGCCGTTCGAACAGATGCACGTCCTGCTCGTTCTTCAGCAGCGCGCCATGCAGCGGCGGGACGATCGCGTCGCGGTCCTGGCTACGCAGCGCCTCGGGAGGGATGTCCTCGGCCAACAGCAACTTCAGCCAGTCCAGCAGTTCGGACGTGGACGGCTTTTTCTTCAGGCCGGGCACGTCGCGCAATTGGTAGAACGTGGCGAGCGCGGCCTCGAGCAGCGACTTTTTCAGAACCGGGAAGTGCACGTCGACGATGGCCTGCATCGTGGCTTCGTCAGGAAACCGGATGTAGTGGAAGAAGCAGCGCCGCAGAAAGGCGTCGGGCAGGTCTTTTTCATTGTTCGAGGTAATGATCACGAGCGGGCGATGCACGGCGCGCACCATTTGCTGCGTCTCGTACACAAAGAATTCCATGCGGTCCAATTCACGCAGCAGATCGTTCGGGAATTCGATGTCGGCCTTGTCGATCTCGTCGATCAGCAGCACAACGGGTTGGTCGGCCGTGAATGCCTGCCACAGCACGCCGCGCACGATGTAGTTGTCGATCACGCGAACCCGCTCGTCACCCAGCTGCGAGTCGCGCAGCCGCGACACGGCGTCGTATTCGTACAGGCCCTGGTGCGCCTTGGTGGTCGACTTGATGTGCCACTGCAACAGCGGCCGGTCCAGCGCACGCGCCACTTCCTCGGCCAGCATGGTCTTGCCGGTGCCGGGCTCGCCCTTGATCAGCAGCGGCCGCTGCAGTGTCAGCGCCGCATTGACCGCCAGGGTGAGATCCTGCGTGGCGACATAACTGTCGGTACCGGCAAAACGGGAAGAGGGGGTGTCGGCGGTCTGCGGCGTCTGGTCAGGCATGGAATCCGTCCGTGGGCGAGGGGATGGCAGGGCACGGCGTGCCGTGCGGAGCAGACATGAGCATAGCGGATCGGCGCGCCGGGGCGCTCCGGGCCGGGCAAGGTGGCGGATAAAGCAGTGGAGTGATGTATCATCCGGCGTTATAAAGTAGAAAGGCATAAGCAGCTTCCGAGCCACGACGCGACAGCGGCATGGTCGGATGCCGCGGGCACCTTGGGGGGATACCTGGGCGCCGCCATAGAACGAGACAGCCGGCAACGACACCAGCGTGTCGGCCGGGTCAAGGCCCGGCGCCGGCTTGCAGGATTTTCAGCCTGCCGCTCCCGGCCACAGGCATTGCCGACATCCCAGCGCCCCGTAGCCGTCAGCGTTGTCCAGCCAAGGCCGTTAGCGGGATTTACATCGATTCTGATAGAGCCGTCGAATGAAGTTCAGCATAACGAGCGTGTTGGGAGCAGGGCGGTCGCCGCTGCAATGTGGGCGCGGATGGTCCGCCGTGGCGCGACGGGCAATGCCTGTCGTGCTGGCGATGGCTGCCTGTGCGATGGTGGGTCCGGCCGCGGCGCAGGCGCCTGCCGCGCCCGTGACCGGCAATGCCGACGCCGCCCGCCAAAAGGTGTCGATGTGCATTGGCTGCCACGGCATCAAGGGCTATCGCGCCAGCTTTCCCGAGGTCTACAGCGTTCCGATGATTGCCGGGCAGAACGCCAAGTACATCGAAGCCGCCCTGAAGGAATACGCGTCGGGCGCGCGCACGCATCCGTCGATGGTGGGCATTGCCAAAAGCCTGTCCGATCAGGACATCGCCGACGTGGCGGCCTATTACTCGACCCTGAAATGAGACCCGGCATCATGACTTTCCTGACTTCGTTCATCAAGGCCCCCTTCATCAAGTCGCTGTCCCTGGGCGCGGCGGGCGCCGCCCTGGCCATCCTGTCGACGGGTGCGCAGGCCGCGGGCAGCGTGGCGGCTGGCAAGGCCGTGTTCGAACGCGTGAACTGTGCGTCCTGCCATGGCGCCGACGCCAAGACGTCGATCGACCCCAGCTATCCGCAGCTGGCCGGCCAGCATCCCGACTACCTCAAGCACGCGCTGAAGGCCTACCAGCGCGGCCAGAGCAATGCGGCGCCCAGCGCCAACGTCCGCAAGAACGCCATCATGGGCGCGTTTGCGGTCCAGTTGTCGGACAAGGATATCGAAGACGTATCGGCCTACCTGGCCAGCCTCCCGGGCAACCTGGCGGTGCGCAAGTAGCACGACCCGGTCAGGAAGCCTTGCGCGGTATCGGTAAAAAGGAGCTTTCGGGCTCCTTTTTTGGCCGGCGAGCGAGGTGCCTGACGTGACGGCCCGCTGCGGCGCAGGTGCCGTCACGGTCGAGCCGGGAATGGTCCTTGCGGCCCGGTAGGCAGGACCGTAAAACAGGAGAACACCATGACCCAGAAAACCACTGCCCTGACCCCGGAAGAATCCGCAATCGCCAATCGCGACCTGAAAGGCCAGACCGCGGGTACGACCGTGTCCACCACGCCAGTCACTGGCACGACGCCTGTGGGCACCACGCCAGTAACGGGCGCGCAAAATCACCCCAGGACACATGCCAGCGCCGAGCCAGGCGACCCGAACATCGAAGAAGACGCGACCCTGCCACATGCCGGTTCGCCCTTCAAGGACATCAACCGCGGCAATCGCAGCTCGATGGACGAATAAGGCGGCCGTAGCCGTCCTTGCAGTCCCATGAAAAAGTCCCCGCCAGCATCAGCCTGGCGGGGACTTTTTCGCATCAAAGCGCTGGAACCCGACCCTATTTAACGTCGGCCGGACGGATGCCGAATGCCATCGACACCGCCGTGGCCAGCGCCACGGACGGCACGGATACATGGCTCTCATTGTCGAATGTGCGATGCATGGCCACCAGATTGCGCGACGAAAGGTCTTCGAGCCGTTCAGCCAGTTCCCGGGTGCTGTCGACCATACGACGGCGGCCACGGCGCCATTCCAGATTGCCGGTTTCGGTGGGTGACCCGCGCAATTCGCGTTGCAACAGGGTCTGCTCGCCTTCCCCGACGCCGATCAGCAGGCGGGTCTCGCGGGGAAGGGCGGTCGCATTCACCTTGCGGGTAAAGGCCTGCTCTTCCTTCTCGATATAACGGTTGTTCCACCAGATCGACGGGCTGGACGCGACATAGGTCGAAAACGCCTGCGGACGTGTGTACAGCGTGTGCAGCACGAACAGGCCACCATAGGAATGGCCGAACAGGGTCTGCCGGGTCCGGTCGATCCGGAAGCGGCTTTCGATACGCGGTTTCAGGTCCGATTCAATAAAGTCCAGGAACGCGTCCGCGCCGCCGTATTCCACGACCGGGTAGGGCGTGCCATCCAGACGCATTTCGGGCGGGCCCGGCGGGGCCTTGGGCGTGAAGTCATATTCACGGCGGCTGCGGTCCGGGTAGCCAATCGCCACCACCACGCCTGCTTCAAGCGGGCAGGGATAGGCACACACCTGGTTGCGCAGCATGTCGGTCGCCATCGCAAAGTAATGGCTGCCGTCCAGCACGTACATGACAGGCCAGCCCGATGCCGGCGCTCGGCCTTCGGGCCACGACACCATGATCTTGTAGTGCTGCGAGGACTTGGTCACGACCGTCTCGACCATCGAACGCGGCACCGTATAAGGCACGTCGTCGGCGGGGGCGGCGTGCACCTGCAGCGCCAGCATCGAGCCACAGGCCAGCAGCAGGAAACGTCGGATCGTCGGAAGCATGGGGGCGGGTGTCCTGGTGCGCACGGCGGTCAGCGGCTGGCGCGTTGCTTGATGAGATCGATATAGGCTTCGGTGTCGAGCGGCGTGCCCAGCCGCTGGGATTCCCACACCACCTGGCCCAGGCATTCCATGATTTGATGGGCAGCCTGGTGGGCGTCGGTGCGTTGCGCCAGCGACTGATAGGCGGCACGAATTCCGGGAGGATGGTCGATCGACAATTGCTCGGCAATCGCCAGATGCATGGACAAGTGCAGGAAAGGGTTGGTTCGGCCGGCGTCGACACTGTAGTCGGCGGTCAGCGCGTCGACATTGTCGAGGTCACCGTGATACTCAGGGTGCTCGAGGATCCAGTCGAGCGCCTGGGCTTCTAGCGGCGTGAGGATTTCATTGGCGCGTTGCTTGCGCCACGCGTCCACGAAAAACTGCCGAACCTGATCGCGAGAGGGATTGAACATGATCGATATATTGTACTGGTTGCAGGGTTCACAAGGCGTGCGCGGCGGGCTGGCTCCCTCGCAAGCACGGGGCCAACGTGGCGCTGGCGCCATGAATACGCGATAATCCTGGCCTGCGCGCCGCCGGCCTTCGCCGACAGTGCTTCAAATGTCCGCTCGGAAAGACAAACGCATGTCCTATCAGCACATCCACGTCCCGGCCGAAGGCCAGAAAATCACCGTCAATGCGGACCGCACCCTGACCGTGCCGGACCAGCCCATCATCGCGTACATCGAAGGCGATGGCACGGGCGTCGACATCACGCCGGTCATGATCAAGGTGGTGGACGCTGCGGTGGCCAAAGCCTATGGGGGTGCTCGCAGCATCCACTGGATGGAAATCTATGCCGGCCGCAAGGCAACCGCGCTGTACGGCGAAGGTGTCTGGCTTCCCGACGAAACCGTCGACGCATTGCGTGACGTTGCCGTCGCCATCAAGGGCCCGCTCGGCACGCCGCCTACCGGCGCTTACCGGTCGCTGAACGTGGCGCTGCGCCAGAAGCTGGACCTGTACGTATGCCTGCGGCCCGTCCGCTATCTGCGGGGTGTGCCGTCGCCGCTTACCCGTCCGGAAAAGACCAATATGGTCATCTTCCGCGAAAACTCCGAAGACACCTATGCAGGTATCGAATACGCCGCCGACACGCCCGACGCCCAGGCGCTGATCGAATACCTGCAGACCCGGCTGGGCGCCAGCAACATCCGTTTCCCGGAAACGTCGGGCGTCGGCATCAAACCCGTGTCGCGCCAGGGCACCGAACGCCTGGTACGCCGTGCCATCCAGTACGCACTGGACCACGACCGCCGGTCGGTCACGCTGGTGCACAAGGGCAACATCATGCGTTTTACCGAAGGTGCGTTCCGGGACTGGGGCTATGCCCTGGCCAAGGCGGAATTCGGCGCCGAGGTGATCGACAGCGGTCCGTTCTGCCGTATCCGCAATCCTCGAACGGGCCGCGACCTGATCGTCAAGGATTGCCTGATGGACAGCTTTTCGCAGCTGATGGTCACGCGGCCGGTTGAATTCGATGTCATTGCCACACTCAACCTGAACGGTGACTACCTGTCGTCCGCGCTGGCGGCGCAAGTAGGAGGCGCCAACATCGCACCGGGCGCGAATATGAGCGATTCCGTGGCGGTGTTCGAGGCGACGCACGGAACATCGGCAAAGTACGCGGGCAAGGACTACGTCAACCCCGGATCGGAAATCCTGTCGGCCGAAATGATGCTGCGTCATCTTGGATGGTCTGAAGCCGCCGACCTGATCATCCGGTCCATGGAACGCTGCATCCTGGACAAACGGGTCACCTACGACTTCGCGCGCCAGATGGAAGGCGCGACCCAGGTCTCGTGCTCAGGATTCGGCGCGTCGATGATCGAGCGGATGTAGGCCCGCCAGGGCTCGCGGGCACCTCAGCACTCCAGCATCAGCGGGCACCCGTCAGCGGTAATACCCGCGGTGATAACCACGGCCATAGCCGTAGTAGTAGACCGGCGGTGCGGGCGCGACAATGACCGGCGCGGGGCGCACATACACGGCGCGTGGTTCGTAAGGCGCCACCACACAGCCCGACAGGGCGGTCGCCAGCGCAACGCCAGCCAAGGCCAGCGACAGGACGGATTTCATGACCCTACCTCGCATCAAGGGATAGGGCTTGGACGGTCGATGCAGCCAATTAGCTCCGCAGTGGCTGGACTTTCGTCGGTAACAGGCTGTAAACGCGCCGTATGACTTTCGTCAGGCACTGGCCCATAGGTAGCCGGTCTGCCGCAGGCCGAGCATTAGCTATCACGCACCAGGCTACGGGCATGCGTAAAAATTACATGCACGCATGTATATTCTTATGCATGCCGCGTTGTTGCCGCCTTACAGGATCCCGAAGATCTTGAGCAGGATCAACAATCCGAACGGCACGCCAAGCAACCACAGAATGATCATTTTCATAGGGAATCCTGCCTTTTCCGATTGAGGGGAAGCTCATCAACGCAAGATAGGTGCCCGTCATGCGCTACGCAGGCATTGGTTTTGCTAAAGCATGAAACGGCCGTGGGCTGTGTCCAAGGAATACCTACATGTTTACAACGCTAGAAGCGTCGGCGCGCTCTGCTGCGGGCGGTGATACGGGACCGGCGGTGTCCCTGTCGCGGACCCGGGTGGCGGACCGGACGACGGCGCCTCAGGTGTCGCCAGCTCTGCCCGAAATGTCCGCCGACGCCATGCGCGCCGCGGAGCTGCGGGCCGGGCTGCTCAAACGGTCGGCAACGATTGACCCCAAGTTCCTTTACGACACCCAAGGCTGCGTGCTGTTCAACGCCATCTGCGAGCTGGACGAGTACTACCCGACACGGACCGAACGCGCCATTTTCGAGACGTACCGGTCCGACATCGCGTCGCACGTGCCCAAGGCGGCGCAGTGGATCGATCTGGGCTGCGGCGACTGCGGTAAATCGCGTACCTGGCTCGAACACGTGGACGCCAGCCGATTCATTGGGGTGGACATTGCCGCCGAATGGATCGAGCAAGCCGTAGCCGCGGTAGGCCAACGCTTTCCTGATATCGAATGCCTGGCGCAGGGCGCCGACTTCACGCGAGGCTTTGACATGCACGCCTTGCTGGGCGACGTCGAAAGCCGGCCACCGCTGTTCTTCTACCCGGGATCGTCCATCGGCAACTTTGCGCCCGACTCGGCCGTCACGATGCTCGAATCGGTGCGAAATCATCTGGGCAGCCGGGGCGGCCTGCTGGTCTGCGTCGATCTGCGCAAAGACCCGGCGATCATGAAACGGGCGTACGCCGACGGCCTGGGGGTGACGGCCGCGTTCAACAAGAACGTGCTGCGCGTCGCCAACAAGGTGTTGGGCAGCGATTTCCGGACCGAAAACTTTTCGCATCAGGCCCGCTTTGACGAAGTGCGCGGCTGCATCGAGATGCGCCTGGTGGCCAACAGCAAGCAGTTCGTACGCATGGGGGGCGAGATCCGGACGTTCGAAGAAGGCGAGCCCATCGTGACCGAACATTCGTACAAGTACACCCCCGAGCAGTTCGTGACCGTCTTGCAGCGCGCGGGTTTTACCCGCCACAAGATGTGGACCGATCCCCAATCGTGGTTCGGCGTTTTCCTGGCGAGCGCATGAGCGCATTGCCCCAGCCACTGCGGATGGGTGAACGCCAGGCAAGCCTGCTGGCGCGGGTGCGCGAGGTCAGCGCGGCCACGCTGCGTTTGCTGGACGGACTGAGTCCGGAAGATTGCATGCTGCAGTCCATGCAGGACGCCAGTCCGCTCAAGTGGCATGTGGGTCACGTCACCTGGTTCTTCGAAACCTTCCTGCTCGAAACCGGCCGCGCCGAATTCGTTCCTTTCGATCCGGCCTTTCGGGAACTGTTCAATTCCTACTATGTGGGCGTGGGCGCCCGGCATCCGCGTGCGGAACGCGGCATGCTGTCCCGGCCACCGCTGGACCGGGTGCTGGCGTACCAGCATGCCGTGCACCAGGAATTGTTCGACTGGATGGAAACGACCGAGCTTTCCACTGAGGCGCTGGATCTGATCGAACTTGGGATGCATCATCAGCAGCAGCATCAGGAGCTGATGGTGACGGACCTGAAGCATCATTTTTCGCGCAATCCCGCCTATCCCGCCTACCGGCCTGTGCAGGGCAGTGCGCGGCACGCTGTGATTGGCATCGCCAGCGCCCCTTCCGCCCCCTACGCTTCATCGACCAGCCCGGTGGGTTGGTGGCTATCGGCCATCATGGCGGCGGATTTACCTTCGATAACGAGCGGCCACGTCATCCCTACTGGCTGCAGCCCTACGCCCTGGCGGATCGGCCAGTCAGCAACGCCGACTACCTGGCTTTCATTCAGGCTGGCGGCTACCGTGCACCGGAATTCTGGTTGTCCGAAGGCTGGGATGTGTGCCAACGCGAACGCTGGGAAGCGCCCCTGTATTGGGTCGAACAGCATGGCGAGTGGCTGGCATTCACCGCGCAGGGTCTGTTGGCGATCGACGGCAATGCGCCGGTGTGCCACCTGAGCTATTTCGAGGCGGACGCCTACGCCCGCTGGGCAGGGCGCGGCTGCCAACCGAGCAGGAATGGGAAGCTGCCGCGGCACGGGTGGACCCGGCAACCGCCAAGGGTGACTTTGCCGAAGATAATCATTTCCACCCGACCGCACTGTCCGCGGCCGACGCCGATCCCTCCACGGGCTTTCAGGGGCTGTTTGGCGGCGTGTGGGAATGGACGCAAAGCGCGTATCTCCCGTATCCGGGCTTCCGGATTGCCGACGGCGCCGTTGGCGAGTACAACGGCAAGTTCATGATCAACCAGATGGTTCTGCGGGGTGGTTCGTGCGCAACGCCGCGTACCCACATTCGCGACACCTACCGCAATTTCTTTCCTACCGGCGCGCGCTGGCAGTTCTCCGGACTGCGTCTGGCGCGTTGATGCCGAGCGGTTCCGCGCACGCGTGCGCTGGCGAACCGCCCCGTTTATCCCCCTGATTTTTTGGAATGCTGACTGATGTCCCTTACGCCTGCCTCTACTGATTCCGCAACCGGTCTGCGGGTCCTGGTGGTCGACGACCATATGGACGCGGCCGAGGCGCTGGGTATTTTGCTCGAAGTCTTCGGACACGACGTCAAGACCAGTTTCGATGGACAGCAAGCGATGGAAACCATCGTCGCCTGGGAACCCGATCTGGTATTGATGGACCTGTCCTTGCCGGTGGTCGATGGGTATGAGGCCGGCAAGCGCGTGCAGGCGCACGTGGCGGCCCACCCGGACTTTCCGTTGCCCTACATGGCCGCGTTGTCCGGGTTCAGCGGCGACGCCGAACGGGAACGCACGGCGCAATGCGGCTATGCGCGGCACCTGGTCAAGCCGGTCGGACCCGACCAGCTCAAAGCGGTGATTGCCGAGGCGGCCCGGCATCGGGATGCGCGCAACGCCCCCGCGGCGGGCTGAGCTGGTACGGAGCTTGCAACGCAGTGTGGGTACCGACTGTTGCACGCATGGCGTGCAGCCAGGTTTTCCGTTCAACACCGCGAGGCGAATCACATGACTGACGACAAACCCAACACGAAAGCGCAGCCCGGCAATACCGTCACGCAAGACTACAAGGGCGACGCCCGCCCAAAGTTGCCGCATGAGCACGACGAATCGGATCACAGCCAGCACAGCGATCCGCGCGGGATCATGAAACAGGCCTACGACGATGTGCAGTCAGGACAGGAAGACACCGACCTGCACGGTTCGCGCGGTCAGCGCCGCGACACGGTCCCGCCCAACGAAGCGAGCAAGGACTGATGCCAAGATGAAATGTGGGGTCAGGCGGTCATCGGCTAACGCGAGCGGGCGCGCCGGCCCGTCGTTGACTCCCCGTCCTGTCCCAACACCACGCCGCAGTTGGCGTCGCGGCCATAGCCGGTGTCAACCAGCGGCACCAGGGCCGTGGCCATCGATACCCCTGACGACCCAGGGGTAGCACCGGCAGGTGGCGCCATGCCCGCACTTGTCACCCCGACACCGCCAGCGCGGTCGGCCCGGACATCCGGAAAGGCCAAGGTGCCCGTGATCGCAATGGGGGAGCGCGCCACGGCAGCGGCAATTTCCTTGACCGGTTCCTTGCCGCCTTCACGTACCGGCTCTTTCTGCGCGTCTTTCACGACCGGCACCAACCGCAGGTCCAGGCGTTCGTCGGCAAAAGCGACCGTCCCCTGGCCAGCCAACCGCGCGTCGGGCGTATCGAGCAACAGCGTCTGGGTCCGGGCGACGCCCTTTTGCACATCGAACGCCGCCACCGCACACCGCAACACGGTGCGCTTGTCGGGGCCGATCAGGTGCGACAGGGCCGGGCCTGTATCCACCGCCAGCCCGTCCATCACCAGGGTGGACAGATTGCCGCCTGCCAGGATCACGCCAAACGCACCGCTGGCGCTGCCCAGCACGTCCCGGAACGTGTCGCCCGACCCGGTCAGGCGGATGTCGGCGCCCAGCATGCCTTCACTGCGCCGCAGGCTGCTCGCGTCCACGAACATGCGGCCATAACGGGCTTTCTGCAGGGTTCCCGTCAGGGCGGCCTGGCCCGGTGTGCTTCGGGCATCGAAGGTCACTTTCGCGGAGAACTGGCCGCCCGCGTAGCCTACGGTAAAGGGCGACAGGGTAAGTTGTCCCTGATCCAGCAGGGCGCGTCCGGCCACGCTTTCGAATGACCATGCCGTGCCGGACCGCAGTACGGCCATGTCCACCTTCAGGTCCGCGTCATTGGCACGCAGTCGCGTGACATCGAATTGCCAGTCGGGCAGCACACGGCGCTTGGGTTCCGGTTTGCCACGGGGCAGGCTTGCGCTGCGGGCCGGGCCGCCCCTGGCCGCCGCACCCGAGGCGCCGCCGCCCGAAGCGCTGCTGGACGACGCCGCTCGCGAAGAGGCCGCGCGGGAAGCGGAAGTGGTGCCAGACGCCGCATTCCGGGACGCTGTCGTACGAGGCCGATCCATCACCGGCGGCGCATCGGGGATCCATCCGAACAACGGTGCGATATCCTGGATGTCGAACACGCGGCTGTGGATGTCGCCCGTCAACTTGGGGCGATCGCCGCCGCGCGGGTCCCACGCCAGGTCACCCGTCAGGTCGCTGCGGCCCAGCGACGCTGCGAACTGCGTGGCGTCCCATTTGCCATTGGTCCGGGCCAGCCGGCCGCGGTAGGCAAACGGCGGGGTGTTAGGGAACGCAATGCCGACGAAAGGCGCCAGGTTGGCCAGAGTTGGCCCGGACAGATCGACCGTGGCATCCAGGCCGATATCGCCCAGCATGTTCTGCATCGTGCCTTCGGCCTTGAGCCGGGTCGCGCCCACGCGGCCATCGATGCGGAAAGGGAAGGGAGTTTCGGCGTTCCGCAAGGAAATCACCGGGCCGGTGGCAAACTTGCCTTGGTAGCGGGCGGTGCCGTAGTAGCCGTTGAATTCGGCTTGCACCGTGTGCCCCTTGGCATCCGGCTTGCGCAGCGTGGTCGTCCGGATGTCCGCCGTCAGGTCAAGCTGGCGGTCGTCGTAGTCGATCAGCGCGTTATCGAGCACCAGCGCTTCGACATCCATGTCGTTGCGCTCGCGTCCTGGCAGCGTCCAGTTGTTGGCGCCATTTCGGGCGCGCGCCAGATAGACTTCACCGCCGCGCAGCGCAAGTTGTTCGATCAGGATCTGTTTGTGCAAAGCGCGCCACGTCGAAAGATGCACTTCGGCTATATCGAGCGCGACCATTTGCGGCTGACGGGAATCGGGCACGTTGCCGATCCGCAGGCCTTCGAACTGAAGCCGGGTAGTGAAGGGGCGCAAGGCCATGTGAAAGCCGGTCAGGGTGACCGGCCTTCCCAGTTGCTCGCTCGCGTAACGTTCGATCGGATACCGCAGAAACCGCCAATCGATGGCCATCGCAATGCCGACAATGACCACGGGAACGGCGACGACTGTCGCAACTGCTTTTTTAACCCACATCCATTGCCGTCCGTTGCGGGGCTTCCGCGTTGATGAAGCTCAGAGCTGCTTGCGTAGCTCCGCGGGAGGCACTTTCATGAGGCCACGGTATTTGGTAACCGTGCGGCGGGCGACCACCACTCCCTGGTCCGCCAGCATTTTAGTCAAAGAAACGTCGGAAAGCGGATCTTCGCGGTTCTCGCTCGCAATCATGTCTTTTAACAACGCTCTGACCGCCGCCGCGGAACATTTTCCGCCGGTATCCGTTGCCAACTCGCGCGAAAAGAAGTGCTTGAATTCGAACACACCGCGGGGCGTTGCCATGTACTTGTTGCCGGTGGCGCGGGACACGGTCGACTCGTGCAGATTCAGTTCTTCGGCCACCTTGCGCAGCACCAGCGGACGCATGGCGATCTCACCGTAGTCGAAAAACGTCTTCTGGTGCGCCACGATGGCTTCGGCCACGCGCTGGATGGTCGTGAATCGCTGTTCGACGTTCTTCATCAGCCAGCGCGCTTCCTGCAGTTCCTGCGCCATGGGCGCGCGGTCTCCGCAGCGGGCGCGGCGGAACAGGTTGGCATAAGCGTGATGCAGGCGGGCACGGGGCATCACCGCCGGGTTGGTTGCGATGACCCAGCGGCCCTTGACCTTGCGCACGATCACATCCGGAATGACATGATCGGTGGTCTGGCGCGAATAGCGCGTGCCGGGCTTGGGGTCCAGGCTGCGGATCAGCTTGGTGGCCGCCGTCAATTCCGTTTCGTCGCAGCCCAGGCGGCGCTTCATTTCCGCCGTCTCGCGGCGGGCCAGCAGATCGAGGTGCTGCGTGACAATGCGGCGGGCCAGATCGCGCCCCGGGGTCTCATCATCCAGCGCATCGATCTGCAGCTTCAGGCACTCGCCCAGATTGCGCGCGCCAATGCCAGGGCCATCCAGTTGCTGGACCAGCGTCAGCGCCACCATCCATTCTTCTTCAGTGGGCTCCGGATCAAAGTCCATCACGTCCGATAGCTCGGAAAACTCCTGGCGCAGATAGCCGTCGTCATCCAACGCTTCAATCACGATCTCGGCCAGCGCGCGATCGCGATCGTTCAGGCGATAGCCGCACAGTTCGCGGCGCAGGTGATCGCGCAGGTCCAGCGTGGCATTCGTCCATTCGCCAATGTCATGCGCTTCGTCATCGTTGCTCGACCCCCGTTCGCCGGCATATTCCGATCCGTAGCTGCCCAGGTCGGATTCGATCGACGTATCATTGGTGGCGGAGTAGGGGGCCTCGTCAGCCTCGGGTGCGCTCGACGCGGGCACCTCGGTCAGGCTGTGGTCCTGCGATACCGGCATGCCTTCCGAATCGGTCTCGAGGGCGACTTCGTCGTCTTCCTCCAAGAACGGATTCGAGGCCAATGCCTGTTGTAGTTCCTGTGTGAATTCGAGCGCGGACATCTGCAAAAGCTTGACCGATTGCTGCAGCCGCGGCGTAAGCGACAGCTGTTGTCGCGCACGCATATCGTAAGTGGCTTGTACCACGTGGATCTCCCAGAATAACGATGCCCAAACGGGCGATAGCAGACTACTGGCTTCTTGTTTGCAAGCTTCGTGCCACTTTGCGGATCCGCATGAACAGGCGCTCTCCGGCCCAACCGGTCCGCATTCGCCAGGAAATTCGCCGGTAAGTTTTACGCGGAATGTAATGAGGAACGGGGCTTGCTGCCGGGCGGCCGCCTGCTGACGGCGTCGCTTTGCGGATCGCAGTCGCAAGAGACCTTGGCATGACGTTTGCATGCTGCATGCTCATCCATATCCGCCGGTTCGTCCGCCATAACAATGACACTGATAGGCCGAGTCGTGATTGCCGCTGCCTGTGTGTTCGGCTTGTCGCATTGCGCGACCTTGCCTGACCCAGAGGCCGCGACGCAGCGCACGCAAGCAGTCCGCATTTCGTCCAAAGCTGGTTGGCTCACCTATGAGGCCAGCCAGAAACTGATCAAGAAGGTAGCCGCGCGTGGCGGCAGTACCGACTTCCTCGCACGGCACATCCAGGTCGAAGAAGCGGTTGCCGATGCGCCGCTGTCCACCGGCAATCACATCACGCTGTTTTCCGACGGACCCAGCACGTACAAGGCCATGGGCGAGGCCATCAAGGCTGCGACCCAGTACGTGCACATGGAAAGCTACATCTTTGAAGACGATGACATCGGCAACCGGTTGGCCGATCTGCTGATCGAGAAGGTCAGCCAGGGCGTGGCGGCTGCGGTGATGGTCGATGACGTCGGCACCATGAACGTCCCCAAGACGCTGTTCGACCGCATGCGGGCGGGCGGTGTGCAGGTTGCCGTCTTTAACCCGGTCAATCCGCTGGAAAGCGCCAAGCCCTTTACCATCAACGAACGCAGCCACCGCAAAGTGCTGGTCGTGGATGGCCGGGTCGGCTTCGTCGGCGGAATCAACGTCAGCAGCGTGTACTCGTCCAGCCCGAGCGGGTCGGGTTCGGGGTCGGCCTCCGGCTCTTTCCCGCGGTTCGGCAGCGGCAAATCGTCCGAGCAGAAAGCCCGCGATGAGGAAGCCCGGCGTACCGGCAAGCCCACGGCGTCCACTGCGCCCTGGCGCGACACGCATTTGGAAATCCGCGGTCCCGCCGTCGCCGAGATCGAACGGGTGTTCATCGATGGGTGGAACAGTCAGAAAGCACCGCCGCTGGAGGCACGCGAATTCTTCCCGCCGCCCCGCAACGAAGGGCCGCAGATCGTCCGTATCGTCGTCAACAAACCTGGCGCCGAAGACAATCACGCGATCTACCTGACCCTGCTGTCCGCGATCAACAGCGCGCAAAAGTCCATCCACATCACGATGGCCTACTTCGTGCCAGATCCAGCCTTCCTGACGGCGCTTTGCGACGCCGCGCGCCGCGGCGTGGACGTGGCGTTGATCCTGCCCGGCTTCAGCGACTCGTCCATCGTGTTCCATGCCGGCCGGTCCCACTACGAAGACATGCTCCAGGCGGGCGTGCGTGTGTACGAACGGGATGACGCCTTATTGCACGCCAAGACCGCGGTGGTGGACGGCGTCTGGTCGACGGCTGGCTCGAGCAACTTCGACTGGCGAAGCTTTACGTTGAACCATGAGATCAATGCCGTCGTCCTTGGGGCGGATTTCGGCGCCCAGATGGATGCGCTGTTCGACAATGACGTGGCGCTGTCCAAGGAAGTCACGCTGTCGCAGTGGCACAAGCGGCCGGTCAAATACCGCTTCATGGAGTTTATCTCGCGCTTCGGCGAACGCTGGCTCTAACGCGCCATGGGGCGGTGCTGCCCAGATAAACAAAAGCCCGCTTCGATGGCGGGCTTCGTTTTGGCTGCTGCTAACGGGATCGAGGCTCAGTCGGCCGATCCGCCGCCCGATCCGTCGGGCTTGTAGCTTTCCAGGCGGTTATACAGCGTCTTCAGGCTGATGCCCAGCGTGCTGGCAGCCTGGCGCTTGTCCCCGTCAAAATGCGCGAGCGTGGCCAGGATGATCTCGCGCTGGGCATCGAGCAGCGGCGTACCGATCCATACGTCCAGGAAGCCTTCGCGGCGCACGGCCCGCTTGTTACGCGGCGGCTGCGTCGGGCCCGGCAGTTCCACCACCTTGTCCGCCATGATAAATGCGCGGTGCACGGTGTTCTTCAGTTCGCGAACGTTCCCGTTCCAGGAGTGCTGCCCCAGGGCTTCCAGTGCGCGTTTGGAAAACACCTTGCTGGTTTTTTCGGCGGTATTGAACTGGTCCAGGAAGCGTTGCGCCAGCAGCTCGATGTCGCCTTGGCGTTCACGCAAGGGCGGGACACGGATCGGGAATACGGCCAGACGGTAAAGCAAGTCTTCACGGAAGCGCCCGTCCTTGACGGCCACCTGCGGGTCCCGGTTGGTCGCCGCGATCACCCGCACGTCGACTTCGATCTGTTCGGTGCCGCCAACGCGATGAAACGTTCCGGTCTCGAGCACCCGAAGCAGCTTGATCTGCATGTCGGGCGCCATCTCGGTGATCTCGTCCAGGAAGATCGTGCCGCCGCTGGCATGTTCGAAGTAGCCGATGTGCTGGTGAACCGCGCCGGTAAAGCTGCCCTTTTCGTGGCCAAACAATTCGCCTTCGATCAGGGACGCCGGGATGGCGCCGCAATTGACGGGAATGAAGGCCTTGGCGTTGCGCTGGCTCTTGTCGTGGACGGTCTTGGCGATCAGTTCCTTGCCGGTGCCGCTGTCCCCGACGATCAGCACCGACAGGGCGGTCTTGGCGACCTTGTCGATCTGCCGGTACAGGTTCTGCATGACCGGCGAATTGCCGTACAGCAACCCGTAGGGCTGAGGAATGGCATTGGCCCCTGCCTGCGCTGCGCGCGCTGTCCCACTTCGCGGCTTAACCGACGCTGGCGCAGCATCAGCCGGAAGATTCACGGTTGGGTTGGAAACATCGCCTGATTGCATCGGGTCCCTGCTTGGTGAATATGGTTTTATGGATTGATCGTACCCCGTTTGCCCAATGCCTCAAACGCGCTCCCGGTTACGGTCCGCCCGTGTTGGTAACCAATCCGTGCAAGCCTTGCTCGCTAGGGAGAAATTATACGAAAGCGTGTAAATTTTACGTTAGGCGCCTGGGAGTCAGCGTGGCGGCGCCGGGTGGACCCGCAGTTTCTGCCGGGCAGTAGCGTCGGTGGCCCGCCGCGTTGGCCATTGGCACGGAAGATGCATAACCGAGGTAACTGCAGCACCGAGCCGGTGCTCGCGGGGCCTTGCGCGGTCAAGCCGGAATAGCTTCCGGCAAGCCTCACAAGGCATTGGCGGCGGGGATTTTATTGTCATTAACGGTGGTAGTCGCACGACTTCCCGGACTGTCCGGTTCAAGTCGAGCCTCCGTCGTACACAAGGAGAAAGTCATGGGTGCCAATGCAATTGATGTGTCTTCCAAGAAAGAAAAGATCGCCAGCAACTTTCGCGGCCTGGTTGAAGGCGCCGAAGACCTGCTGCGCTCCACCGCAGCGGCGACCGGTACCGAAGTCGACAGCGCCCGCAGCAAGCTCAACGCGCAACTGAGCCGCGCCAAGGGCCTGTACAGCGACCTGGAAGCGTCGGCAATCGACTCATACAAGGAAGTGTCGGAAACGACCGACGCCTACGTGCGTGAAAATCCCTGGCGCGCTGTCGGCATCGCCGCCGCGGTCGGCGTTCTGGTCAGCCTGGTGGCGCTGCGTCGATAAGCCGCACTGGGCATAATACGGATCTGCATGCGTCGCATGCAGTCCGTGCATCAAGCGGGCCGTCGCCGGTCTGCTCGGTTCGGCAAGATGCCGGGCCGAGTGGCGGGTGCGGCCCGGGAACCGTTGGAGACCCGATTTCTTGCTATCGTTTCTAGTGCACGAATGGGAAGTAGGTGGTACGCGCGCATGGCGGATCGGACCCTGTTATAAGGGTAGCCAGGGTCCCCAGCGCGCGTTTTTACAGGTTATCGGAGTTTGCTCGCATGCCGCACGTATTGATCGTTGATGATGAACCGAACACGCGGGCCGCGCTCGCCGAAATCATCGCTGACGAGGGATTCACCACCGCCGTCGCCGGCGATCTGCGCGAAGCCCGGATCCAGATCGTGCGGCAAGCCCCAGATGTGGTGCTGACGGACTTGAAGCTGCCCGACGGCACCGGCATGGACCTGTTCAAGGAACTGGAGCCGGGCATTCCGGTGGAAGTGATCCTGATCACGGGTCATGCCAGCGTGGAAAGCGCCGTGGACGCATTGCGTCTGGGCGCAGCCGACTACCTGGTCAAGCCGATCAACATGCAGCGCCTGAAGGCGATCCTGGATCGCATTCCCCGCTCGGGCGATCTCAAGGCCGAAATCGGATCACTGCGCGGCGAGCTGCGCCGCTTCGGCCGCTTCGGCCGCATGCTCGGCAACTCGGCCGCCATGCAGCAGTTCTACGACCAGATCAACAAGGTGGCGCCTACCGAGGCCACCGTGCTGCTGATCGGGGAAAGCGGCACCGGCAAGGAACTGGCCGCGCAAACGGTGCATGAACTGAGCCTGCGCCGCAAGCGCCCGTTCCTGGCGGTCAACTGCGGCGCCATTTCGCCCAACCTGATCGAAAGCGAAATGTTCGGCCATGAACGCGGCAGTTTTACGGGCGCCGAACGTCAGCACAAGGGTTACTTCGAGCGGTCGAACGGCGGCACGCTGTTCCTGGACGAAATCACCGAAATGCCGATCGAGCTGCAGGTCAAACTGCTGCGCGTGCTGGAAACCGGCCTGTTCATGCGTGTCGGTACGAACCAGGAAATTGAAAGCGACGTGCGCATCGTTGCGGCGACCAACCGCAACCCGATGGAAGCCGTCGCCGAAGGCAAGCTGCGCGAGGACTTGTACCACCGGCTCAACGTGTTTCCACTGCAGCTTCCGCCGCTGCGCGAACGCGGCAAGGACTCGGAACTGCTTGCACAAAGCTTCCTGGACGACCTGAATACCCAGCACGGCACGAACAAGACGTTTGCGCCCGAAATGCTTGCGAACCTGTCGGCGCATTCGTGGCCGGGCAATGTCCGCGAACTGAAGAACTATGTGCAGCGGGCTTTCATCATGGCCGACGAAGGGCTGATCAGTCCGTTCGCCGCGCCCATGCAACTGGCGACGTCCAAGGCGCCGGCAGAGACCATCATCACCATTCCCGTGGGAATGTCTCTTGCGGAAGCAGATCGTCAGCTGATCTTCGCGACGCTGGAACAGTGTTCCGGCGTCAAGAAGCATGCGGCTGAGGTCTTGGGCATCAGCCTGAAGACGCTGTACAACCGCCTCGAAGAATATTCAGCTTCCGACGCGCTCGACGAATAGGCGTGTGGGGGGCAGGCGGCCGACAACGATAAGGAGCCAACATGCAGGATCTGCACATGCACACCACCCCCCGATTCCCCCGTCAATGATCCCCCGGTCGATCCGATCGGCGATCCTCCAGGTGGCCCGGTAGGCGATCCGCCACCGAACAATCCCGAGCCAGCGGAACCCCCGCAAATTCCTCCCGCGCCCATTCCGCCGCAGGGTTGAGGCGTAACGTCCTTCCTTCCTGACCAGCGCCCGCTGAACGGCACGTTTCGTGCTGGACAGCGGCCACAACGCTAATAAGGAAAACACCATGTCCCTGATCGTCGCCGCTCGATTCGACTCCTTCCCCGAGGCCGAAGCCGCAGGCCGCCTGCTGTTCCAGAAAGGCTTCAAGGAAGACGATGTCTCGATCTTCTTCGTGAACCCTGCCGGCCAACATGCCCGTCACGCCGTAGGGGGCGACCACGCCGCCAGCGAGGGCGCCAAGGATGCGCACAAGGGGGCGATGATTGGCGCGGCCACCATTGCCGTGCTGGGCGCGGTATTGGGCGCGGCGGTCTGGATGGTGTCGGGTATCCCGCTGTGGGCGCTGATCATCTTCGTGGCGGTAGGGGCCTACATCGGGTCGCTGGGCGGGGCCATGGTCGCAACCAAGCAAAATAGCAAGCGTCCCGCTCGGCCCGGCCAGGACATTGGCATGCGCCGCGCAGGGGTGCTGACCTCGGTACGCGTGGTGCCGGATACCGAAGCGTTGGCATCGCAGATTCTTCTGCAGGCCGGCGGCAAGGATATCGAACGTGCCGGAGGGCAGTGGAAGAACGGTGACTGGGTCGACTTCGATGCGGCGAACACGCCGGTACTCAGCGACAAGGTGCCGGCCCGGGCGACCGAATAACCATTCAGAAGCAAGCACCTTCGTTGGTGAAGGTTCCGTCCACCGGTCCAGGTGGCTTCGTTTTCCACATGGTCCGGATGTTAAAAAAGGCGCCTTGTTCAAGGCGCCTTTTTCACGTCAGACGTTATCGTTTTCGTCATCGTCCGGAATCGCGTCGCCGATCCGATCGCCTACGTTGCCTTGACTGATTTCCTGTTCGTCCACGCCTTCGCCCGGAATCGGTTCGATCGAGTCCGGCAGCAGGTCATCGCCTTCTTCTTCGATCGAGATATCCACCGATGGACGGTCGCCTGCGCCGCCCGAGTCGGAGTCGCTGTCGCCTTGAGGCAGGCCGGCGCGATCGCTGCCGGTATCCGAGCTGTCGCTCGGTCCCAGGTCGGCGTTGGTGTGGCCCGGCGGGAAACCCATTGCTTCTTCGCCATCGTTCAGTAGGGTGCTGTTCGCCATGTTCGACTCCTGAGAAAAAAGGCCGCTATGAGCGGCCCGGATGGAATGCGATCGTTCTTGTCGTTATGGTCTGATCCCTTTCGGAATCAGACGTTCAAGCAATTACATGTTGTAGGTCGTCTTGGCCTGCTTCTGGCACATGTCCTTGGCATCGCCCGACATGGCATCGCATTTTTCCTTGGCGACCTTGTAATCGGCTTCGCGTTTTTCCTTGTTGGCATCGGCACGGGCCTCGCCAGTCTTGGAAGCAGCCTTGTTGTCGGCTTCAGCCTTCGTGCGCTTGGCCTTGGCTTCCTTCTCGCACACGTCCTGGTTGTTGCCCTTCATGGGCTTGCACAGTTCCATCGCGGACTTGTACTCGGCTTCGATCTGCTTGTCGCGCATCTTGTATGCGTCGTCAGCCGCGTGGGCGCCAACGGAGAAAGCAGCGCAGGACAGCAGGGCGATGGACAGGGTGTTTTTTATGATTTTCATAAGGCTCTCCTAGCTTGAATAGACGGGTACATCGGGTGACAACGATCACTTCCGGTGTACTCCTATGCTTGCAAGGGCCGTGCCATGTTGCCAGGCCTTGATACAGCGCCGTTTGCCCGCCTGTGTTGTAAAGCGTGTGAGCATCCGATGTAAAAAAGCGAATGGTTATGCCTGTTGTGTATAAAGCGCCGAATCCGTCGAGTCCTTCGCGCCTGTTCAGGCAGGCTTGGTCTTGCTGCGGTAGTCGCACAGGTCAACAATGCCGCACTCCGGGCACTTGGGCGTCCTTGCGACACAGACGTACCGCCCATGCAGGATCAGCCAATGGTGCGCATCCATCAGGTACTCGCGGGGAACGAACTTCAGCAGCTTGGCCTCGACTTCCACGACGTTTTTGCCCGGCGCCAGCCCGGTCCGATTGCTGACCCGGAAAATGTGGGTATCGACGGCCATCGCCACCTGCCGGAATGCCGTATTGAGCACGACGTTGGCGGTCTTGCGGCCCACCCCAGGCAGGGCCTCCAATGACGTCCGATCCGCCGGCACCTCGCCGCCATGACGATCGATCAACTGCTGACAGGTCGCAAGCACATTCTTCGTCTTGGTCTTCCACAGGTTG
This sequence comes from Pigmentiphaga litoralis, assembly GCF_048632615.1. Lineage (GTDB taxonomy): Bacteria > Pseudomonadota > Gammaproteobacteria > Burkholderiales > Burkholderiaceae_B > Pigmentiphaga > Pigmentiphaga litoralis_B. Next base: position 763,884 of record NZ_CP184479.1, on the reverse strand, counting down.
ATAGTGCGTACGTACTCGCCAAGCGTGTCTTCGCCCAGTGCAAGAATGCCCTGGGGGGTGCCATGCTCTGGAAAGAAGCGGCGCGTGGCGATGTCCACCGACTTATCGGTCGCCTGTGCGGACAGGATCACTGCGATCAGTAACTGGAAGGGCGTGGTGTATTCAAGTTCCGTCTGCGGCGTGGGATTGGCCGCGCTCAGGCGGCGGAAGATCTCTAGGCGCTTGGCGTTGTTCATGGCATAAGGAATGGAAGATAGGGGGCGCGAGAAGCAGCGGGGCGGCATGCGGTCCGGGCGCAGGCCGGCCCGTGTCGATCACCCGGCGCGGCGTGCGCGGGCGCGCGCCAACGCCGCAGCCAAAATGGCCTGCTTGCGCTCCGCGGCACTCTCGGCGGATGACGCCGTAGCAATGCTGGAAGACGACGATGGCATGGAAGCGCCGGGGGACGATGCGTGCGCTTGGCCGCTGGCTAGGAACGCTCCAGCCGTGGTATTGGGCGGCGGCACGGCAGGAATGTGGGACGGTAAGTCGGCGGTTGTGTCGCCACGCCCGGGTGCCGCAGTGGTGTCCGGATACCCGTCGCTCGCAGGCGGCGGGGCCGATGCCAAGTGCGCCGCGCCGCGTCCGTGTTCGGGTGCCCGATTCAAACGGTCCTGCCGCTGCATATACCGCCGCCGCGCGTCGGCCGCGTCGGATTCTGTCCATGCACGAGCGGGCACGACCGGCTCCATATGGATGCAGTCCACCGGACAAGGCGCGACGCACAGATCGCAGCCCGTACAGGCCGACGGCAAGATCGTATGCATCCGTTTGTTGGCGCCGACAATCGCATCCACCGGACAGGCCTGGATGCACAAGGTACAGCCTATGCAATGCTGCTCATCGATCCGGGCCACCCGCAAGGGCCCCGGCAGTCCCCGAGACAGATCCAGCGGAATGACAGGGCGGTTCAGCAGCGCTGCCAACGTGGCAACGCCCGTTGCGCCGCCCGGCGGGCAGCGGTCAATGTCCGCTACGCCCGCCGCGATCGCTTCCGCATACGGCCTGCAACCGTTGAACCCGCATTTTGTGCATTGGGTCTGGGGGAGGCGGGCGTCGATGCGGTCAGCGAGGTCTTGCACGGAAAAAAGCGTCAGGCCGAAGCGCGTTCGTGCTGGCGAATGAACGCGGCAATCTTCGGTTCGATGATGGTGCGCCAGCGGCGGCCCGAAAAATGCCGTAGTGGCCACAATCCTTGGCGGTGAAATGTTCCTTGTTCGCCGCGGGAATGCCCGAGCACAGATCCTGAGCAGCCTCCGTCTGGCCCGAACCGGAAATGTCGTCCAGCTCGCCTTCGATGGTCAGCAGTGCCACCGAAGTGATGTCCCCTGGGGTGACACGCTGTCCAGCCACGTCCCACGTGCCCTGGGGCAGGCGAGCTTCCTGGAACACCGTCTTGATCGTGTCCAAGTAGTATTCGGCCGGCATGTCCAGCACGGCGTTGTATTCGTCGTAGAATTTGCGATGCAATTCCGCGTCCTCGTCGTCGCCCTTGATCAGATCCAGGTAGAAGTCATAGTGCGACTTGGCATGCCGATCGGTATTCATGGCCACGAACCCGGCGTGCTGCAGAAAGCCGGGGTACACCTTGCGGCCAGCGCCCGGGAAGCGCGGCGGCACGCGGTGGATCAGCTGGTTTTCGAACCACGAATACGGCTTGGTCGTGGCCAGGGTATTGACCTGGGTCGGCGACTTTCGGGGATCGATCGGGCCGCCCATCATGATCATGGTGCGGGGCAGGGCGGGATCGTTGTCCGTCGACATCAGCGAAATGGCCGCCAGCACGGGCACGGTCGGCTGGCACACCGAAATGACGTGGACGTCGGGGCCCAGTTCGCGAATGAAATCGCGCACGTACAAAACATAATCGTCCAGGTGGAACGGGCCGGCGGAGACCGGCACCATCCGCGCGTCGACCCAGTCCGTAACATAGACGTCGTGCGCGGGCAGCAGCGCGCGAACGGTGTCGCGCAGCAAGGTGGCGTGGTGGCCCGACAGGGGCGCAACCAGCAGGACCTTCGGGTCCTTGCGTGCGGCGCCGGCGCCCTTGCCCACGCTGCGATGCACCACGCCACGCTCAAAATGGACCAGGTTACAGAACGGCTTCTGCATGGCGTTCGACTCGGTCACCGGGACCTCGACGCCATCGATTACGGTAGTGGGCAAGTCCCAGGCCGGCTTTTCGTAATCCTTGCCGAGCCGATACAGCAGCTCATACCCGGCAGCAATGCGGCGCGACACCGGGGTGTAGGCGAGCGGGCTGAACGGATTGGAAAAAAGTTGTGCGCTGGCGTCGGCAAAGCTTGCAAACGGGGTCAACAGCGCGCGCTGCATTTCGTGGAGTTGATACAGCATGAGTGCTCCGGGACTGCAATGTGACTGACGATTATTGCTCTGCCATAGGGATCGTGCAATGCACAACGCGCGACAGCGGGGCAACTACCAATAGTTCTCGACGGCCAGGTTGCCGGGCTTTCCCCGGCGCGAGGCGGCAAACCCCCGGAAGGCCAGCAAGTGACGTAAACCGGACACCATGTCGGGATTTCCGCACAACATTACCCGGCCGCGCTCCGGGTCCAAACGCACGCCGGCGCGGCGTTCCAGTTCTCCCGTTTCGATCAGGGCCGTAATGCGCCCATTCAGTGCGCCCGGCACGATCTCGCGAGTGATGGAAGGCAGGTAAATGAGCTTGCCGGGGTTGGCGGCCACGATCTCACCAAAGTAAGGGTGGGCTGCCAATCCTTCAATGGTGTCGCGATACGCAAGCTCTTCGGCAGTACGCACACTGTGCACCACGATCAGATGCTCGTAGTCGTCCCAAACCTGCAAATCCATCAGAACCGACAGGAATGGCGCAAGCCCTGTGCCCGAGCTCAGCATCCACAGATCCCTGCCGGTTGGGAAGGCTGCCGTCGTCAGGAAGCCGAAGGCAGTCTTGTCCACATAGATCGTGTCGCCTTCACCCAGCTTTTCCAGCTCACTGGTAAATTCGCCACCGTCCACCACGATCGAAAAGAACTCGAGGTGCTCGTCGTAAGGCGCCGACACGATGGAGTAGGCACGCCAGACGATCCGGGCGCCAGATCCGTCGGCCGCCGTGGGATCCGGCTTGGCCACGCCCAGCCGCGCAAACTGGCCAGGCACGAAACGAAAGCCCTGGTCGCGCGTGGTTCGAAACGAAAACAGTTTTCCGGGCACCCAGGTCTTGACCCAGGTGACGGTCTCGGAAGTGTACTTGTCGGCGCTCATGCAGACGGCTTAGCGCTCCAGCAGCGGCAGCTTGTTCGGCTTGTCCTTCCATTCATCCGCATCATCCAGCGGCTTCTTGGTGCGGGTGATGCTGGGCCAGCTCTTGGACAGCTCGGCATTGATCTCGATGAAGTGCAATTGGTCTTGCGGCAGGTCTTCTTCGGCAAGAATGGCGTTGGCCGGGCATTCCGGGATACAGACAGCGCAATCGATGCACTCGTCCGGATCGATGATCAGAAAGTTGGGACCCTCGCGAAAGCAATCGACAGGGCACACATCCACGCAATCGGTGTATTTGCACTTGATGCAGTTTTCAGTGACGACGTGGGTCATTCGAAGCTCCGCGGCACGCGGCGTGCCGTTGAAAAAATTGGGTTAGCCGGTGATTTTACCGGACTCGAGCGGTTTCGCCTGCATAACCCCTTGGTGCGTCCGGTCTAGGCGTGCACATCACGCCACGCCGGATCGACCAGCCGGACCGGTAAACAGGCGATTCAGCCGTAATCGTGTGCTTCCTTAGGGCGACTGGCCGGTCGGAACTGTCCGTACGGGCGGGAAACGCGGCGCGTGCTGTGCTATGTTCACCGGCTGACATGCATTACCAAGTAGACCGGCTGACATCCTCAGCTTGATTATCCGGAGACTGCACGATGCGAACCTCTTTGAGCGCGCTGCGCAAGAAGCTCGCCAATGGCCGCAAACTTTCAATGTTGACGTGTTACGACGCGGGTTTTGCCCGGGTCTTCGACGAAGCCGGCATTGACACCCTGTTGATCGGAGATTCCCTGGGCATGGTCGTCCAAGGCCGCGATTCCACGTTGCCCGTCACGGTCCAGGACATCGCGTATCACACGGCCTGCGTCGTGCGCGGCGCGGCCAATGCGTTCGTGCTGGCCGACATGCCGTTTGGCAGCTACCAGGAAAGCCCCGCCCAGGCTTTGCACAATGCCGTCATCCTGATGCAGGCCGGCGCACAGATGGTCAAGCTCGAAGGCGGCGCCGAGATCGCTCCCACCATCGAATTGCTCACGCGCAGCGGCATCCCGGTATGCGGGCACATCGGCCTGATGCCGTCCCACGTCCATGCGCTGGGTGGCTTCCGGGTGCAAGGCAAGGAAACGGCCGACGCCGATCGCATCGTGGCCGACGCGCAGGCCGTGGAAGCGGCAGGCGCCGCCATGCTGGTCATCGAAGCCGTGCCCGACGCCGTTGCGCGCCGGGTGTGCAACGACACCGCGCTGATCACCATCGGCATAGGGGCCAGCGCCGCGTGCGATGGTCAGGTGCTGGTGCTGCACGACATGCTGGGCCTGACTCGCAGCCCCGCCAAGTTCGTCAAGAACTACATGGTCGACGTCTCCGGAGGGGGCGACGCCGTGTTGCAGGCGGCTCGGCGCTACGCGCAGGAAGTCGAAAGTGGTGTCTTTCCTGGTGCCGAGCACGTCTATGGCTCGGCTTCCGGGTCCGTCGCCGGCTTGTATGGCAGCGCCGCCACGTCCGAAGCGTCAACGCCTGGAGCGGCACCATGATCATCACGTCCCTGCTCGATACCGATCTCTACAAGTTCACGATGATGCAGGTCGTGCTGCATCACTTTCCCGCCGCGCAAGTCCAGTACAAGTACAAGTGCCGCACCCAGGGCGTCGACCTGCAGCCTTACGTGGACGAGATTCGGGACGAAGTCCGCCAGCTCTGCGCGCTGCGCTTCACCGACGAAGAACTCGATTACCTCGGCAGCATGCGCTTCATCAAGAGCGATTTCGTCGACTTCCTGCGGCTTTTCCACCTGCCCGAACGCTGCATCTCGATCGAAAAATCGGCAAGTCCCGGCGAGCTCGACATCATGGTCGAAGGCCCGTGGCTGCACACCATCCTGTTCGAGATCCCGGTCCTGTCCATCGTCAATGAGGTGTACTTCCGTAATACCCAGCTTGCCCCGGCCTATGAAGAAGGGCGTGCCCGCCTGCAAAGCAAGGTGCAGCTGGTCCGCAACGATCCCGACCTGAAGGAATTCCGGGTGGCCGATTACGGCACCCGCCGCCGCTTTTCCAAGCGCTGGCACGAAGAAGTCATGGTCACGTTGCGGGACACGCTCAAGGAAAACTTTGCCGGCACCAGCAATGTGTACTTCGCCATGAAGCACAACCTGACGCCGCTGGGCACCATGGCGCATGAATACCTGCAGGCCTGCCAGGCGCTCGGGCCGCGGCTGCGTGACTCGCAAACCTATGGCTTCGAAGTCTGGGCGCGTGAATATCGAGGCGACCTTGGCATCGCCCTGTCCGACGTGTACGGCATGAGCGCCTTCCTGCGCGACTTCGATATGTATTTCTGCAAGCTGTTCGACGGCGCGCGGCACGATTCGGGAGACCCTTTCCAATGGGGCGAACGCCTGATCGCCCACTATCGGCAGAACCGTGTCGACCCGCGTACCAAGACCCTGGTGTTCTCCGACGGTCTGACGTTTCCGCTGGCGATCGAACTGGCGAAACGTTTTGCCGGACGCTGCATCACGGCATTCGGGATCGGGACCAATCTGACCAATGACCTGAGCTATCAGCCGCTGCAGGTCGTCATGAAGATGGTCCGGTGCAACGGTCAGCCGGTAGCCAAGGTGTCCGACACACCCGAAAAAACCATGTGCGACGATAAGGCCTATCTGGCCTATTTGCGGCAGGTCTTCGAGATCCCGGCGGAATAAGAAAAGCCAGGCCGTCCGAAATGGACGCCTGGCTTTTTTACTGGTGTGGCGGTCCGTTGCCCGGACCTTATATGGATTCGCGTTTCACCAGCTTGACGGGCCGCACCGGCGCGCCGTCATCAGCCTTTGGCGGCGAGACCTCTGACGAAGGCGTTCCGCAGCTGTCACATGTCCCGCACCCGCTGCCGCAGCCGCCTGCGTCGACCTTCCGTGCCGACCATTTCTGGCCAAGTGACTGCATCCACGCGGGATGTCCGCGCTTCGTCAGCCAGTTGCCTGCGCTCAATTTCAGCCGCGCATGGGTCTTGGGCATCATCCGCCGGAATGCGCCCAGGGCGCATGCCAGCACGACCAGGCCGACCACCAGGCTTTCGAAGGCCGAATACGCAGTCATGTCAGCATCCTTGTGACGTGATAGGTAATGAAGGAAGCGATGTAGGCCAGTGCGAACAGGTACACCGTCGCAATGCCGACCCACTTCCATGACGCCGTTTCGCGGCGGATCACCGCCAGCGTCGACAGGCACTGCGGCGCGAAGATGAACCAGGCGAGCAGCGAGAACGCCGTTGCAAGTTCCCATTGGGCGGCGATCAGCGGCGTCAAGGTGGTGGCGGCATCTTCGGCCGCGCCCGACAAGGCGTACACGGTGGCCAGTGCGCCCACCGCCACTTCGCGCGCCGCCAGACCGGGCACCAGGGCAATCGAAATCTGCCAGTTGAAGCCGATCGGCTCGAAGATCGTCTGCAGCGCATTGCCGATGCGGCCGGCAAAGCTGTATTCGATTGCCGGGCCCACGGCGCCTTCTGGCGGCGACGGGAAGGTCGACAGGAACCAGATCAGCACGGTCAGCGTCAGGATCACGCCTCCGACGCGGGTCAGGAAGATACGAGCGCGTTCCATCAGGCCCACGAACAGGTCACGGGCATGCGGCACCCGGTACGACGGCAGCTCCAGCAACAGCGAGTGCTCACGCGTATCTCGGCGGAACAGCTTCATGACCCACGCCACCACCAATGCGCTGACGATCCCGGCCACATACAGAACGAACAGGGTCACGCCCTGCAGGTTGAAGATGCCGAGCACCGTATCCGCCGGCACGAAGGCGCCGATGAGCAGTGCGTAGACCGGCAGGCGGGCCGAACACGTCATCAGTGGCGCCACCATGATGGTGGCCAGGCGTTCGCGGGTGTCCTGAATGCTGCGTGTGGCCATGATGCCCGGAATGGCGCATGCAAAACTGGACAGCAGCGGGATGAACGACCGGCCCGTCAACCCGGCGCCGATCATCATGCGGTCGAGCAGGAAGGCTGCCCGCGGCAGGTAGCCCGACTCTTCAAGGATCAGGATAAAGAAGAAAAGGATCAGGATCTGCGGCAGGAAAACCAGCACGCTTCCCACCCCGGCGATCAGTCCGTCCACGATCAGACTGTGCAGCAGCCCTTCGGGCATCAGGTTGCCGACCTGCTCACCCAGCCAGCCTATGCCGGATTCGATCCCGCCCATGATGGGTTCGGCCCACGAAAACACGGCCTGGAACATCAGGAACATGACGGCAGCCAGGATCACCAGGCCCAGCACCGGATGCAGCACCCATCGGTCCACGGCATCGTCGATGGCGGCCGTGCGGCGGGGCACGGTCACGGCCGCCTTCAGGAGGCGATTGACCTCGGCATGCAGGTCGGCGCCTTCGGGCAGCGCGGGTGGAATGGCCGGCAGGCCTTGGTCGATGCGCGACAGCAGGTCTGCGGCGCCATCATGCTTCACCGCGATCGTTTCCACGATCGGCATGCCCAGCTGTTCCTGCAGCTTGGCGCGGTCGATCACGATGCCGCGGCGGGCGGCGGCATCACTCATGTTCAGCGCCATGACCATCGGCAGGCCCAGCCGCTGCAGTTCCAGCACGAAGCGCAAATGCAGGCGCAGGTTGGTCGCGTCCACCACCGCCACCAGCATGTCCGGACGGGCTTCGCCCGCGCGCAGACCCATACAGATGTCGCGTGTGACCGCCTCATCCGGGCTGACCGCATGAAGGCTGTAGGCGCCTGGCAGGTCCAGGATGCTTAATGTGTGGCCCGACGGCGTCGTGAGGCGGCCTTCCTTGCGTTCGACCGTGACGCCGGCGTAGTTGGCGACCTTCTGGCGGCTACCCGTCAGCAGGTTGAAAAGGGCGGTCTTGCCGCAGTTGGGATTGCCGACCAGCGCGATACGCTGGGCGGACAGGACTTGAGTCGTCATGGGTGGAAATCAGCCTGCAGCAAGAGGTTCGACCAGAACGCGCGCCGCTTCGGCGCGGCGCAAGGCAAAACGTGTGAACCCGACCTGGATCAACAGCGGGTCAGCGCCAATCGGGCCTCGGGCAACGATGCGCACGGGCTCGCCGGCGACAAATCCAAGGTCGCGCAAGCGTGTGGCGATGGGATCCGGCAGCCCCGCGTCCTCCACCGTGGTCACGGCCGCCTGTTGGCCGTACGGCAGGTCGGAGAGACGAATGGTCATGGGCGCACCTGTTCCTTTAATGAAAATGATTGTTAATTATAAAAGTTTTCGGCGTTCGGGGCGTGACAGGCAAACGGATCGCCTGGAATGGCGTCGCAGCGGGATTTCAGTCACGTCGGCAAGGGTGGCCAGGACGCTTCGGTAAGCTTGCCGCGGGCCATTCGTGCAAGGCGCGGCGGGATCATGCATCATTCGTCTGCCTTCCTACAGTCGCATACAAGGAGTTCCGATGTCGCGTCCCGTGGTCGCTTTTACCCGTCAGTACTTTCCCGACACCGCCGAGCCGCTGGCCGATCGTGCAGAGCTGCGGCTCAGCCCCGCCGACGAGGCGCTCGATGCCGCCGGGATCGTGCGCCACGTTGCCGGCTGCGGCGCAGCCGTCGCCACCACGGGCTGCCCGTTCAACGCATCGGTGATCGACCAGTTGCCGGAACTGCGCCTGATCGCGAATGTGGGGGTGGGGTACAACAATATCGACGTGGCCGCCGCCACCCGCCGCGGCATCATGGTGACCAACACGCCGGACGTGCTGACCGAATCCACGGCTGACATGGCCTGGGCGCTGCTGCTGGCGGCCGGCCGCCGCATCGGCGATTCGGAACGCTGGTTGCGCGACGGCCAATGGAACCGCTGGGCCATCGACCTCTGGCTGGGCGCGGACCTGCATGGCACCACGCTCGGCATTGTCGGCATGGGTCGCATCGGCCGGGCCATTGCCCGCCGCGCCAAGGGTTTCGGTATGACGGTGATCTATCACAACCGCCGTGCCTTGCCCGCCGGCGAGGACGAAGGCGCGCGCTGGGTCGACAAGGCCGAACTGCTGTCAACGGCCGACCATGTCATCCTGGTCGTTCCGTATTCGGCTGAAACGCATCACATCATCGGCGCGGCCGAACTGGCCGCCATGAAACGCACTGCCGTATTGGTCAACATCGGGCGGGGCGGCCTTGTCGACGACGTGGCCCTGGCCCAGGCGCTGACATCCGGCCAGATTGCATCGGCCGGCCTCGACGTGTTCGAAAACGAACCCCGCATTCACCCCGACCTGCTGGCCGCGCCCAATGCGGTGCTCACGCCGCATATCGGCAGCGCCACATTCCGCACGCGCCGCGCCATGTGCGATCTGGCGGTGGCCAATGTGACCGACTGGCTGGACGGCAAACCGCCCCGCACGCTGGTGAACAAGGAGGTGCTGCCGGTTTGACCAGGTGGTCTCGTACGGCTTGCCCAGCGGTGGGGCAGGCCGTACGGAATAGGGTTCGGCAGACCGGGGTTCTACAGACCGGCTCGTCACCGCGCCCCAACGTCTTGCTTCGTCAATCCTTCAACGAGTCATACAAGGCGACGTATTCCTCCATCGCCTGCTCGCGGCTCTTGCCAGCTTGCGTCTGCCAGGCATCCCATTTGGCGCGAGCAACGAAATCCGTCATGCCGGGGCGTTCGCCCGTCACATCGCCCTGACTGCCCTGCTTATAGAGCGAGTACATCTTCAGCAGTGTCATGTTGTCGGGCCGCTCCGACAAGGTCTTGCTTGCGGCAACCGCGTCGTTGAATCGTGTCGTCAGATCAGTCATGGTGGTTCCTGTCAGAGGTGGGGGACGCCTTCACCCTACCGAATTCCGTTGCTGCTGTCCAAGCGGACCCCATGGCATCCGCGCCATCCGGAACCTTAAAGCGTAGGGCGTACAAGCGTCGATTTACCAAACAAGCTGCTCAACAGATCGACCGCCAGCATGGCCGTGCGGTTCTGCATGTCCCGTGCGGGATTGATCTCGACCACATCGACCGATCCCAGCCGGCCGCAATCGGCAATCATTTCCATGCATAGCTGAGCCTCGCGATACGTTACGCCGCCAAGCACGGGTGTGCCTACGCCTGGCGCAATGTCGGGGTCCAGAAAATCGACATCGAAGCTGACGTGCAGGTGTGTGTCGTCATCCAGTCCTTGCAATGCGCGTTCCACGGTCGCACGCATGCCGACTTCGTCGATGTACCGCATGTCGTACACGGTCAGGCCAGTCTGCTTGACGAACTGTTTCTCGCCTTCGTCAACGCTACGGATGCCCACCTGCCGCACGTCGGTCGCTCGAATGGCGGGCTGCCGATCCGACAGCGAAATCAATTCCATCGGGCCGTGTCCGCACAGGCACGCGACTGGCATGCCGTGGATGTTGCCGCTTGGCGTCATAGCCGAGGTATTGAAGTCGGTGTGGGCGTCGAGCCAGAGCACCCGCAGCCGCTTGCCACGGCGCCGGCAATCCTGGCCCACCGCACTGATCGATCCAATGGCAAGCGAGTGGTCGCCGCCCAGAACGATAGGAAGTGCGTCCCGGGACAGGCTGCCTAGCACGGCGTTGAACACGCTTGTGTTCCACGCGTGGACTTCGCCAAGGTGCCGATAGCCATTGGCGGCGGGCTGCCGGGGATTCAATGGCCCGACAAGATCGCCGCAATCGACGACGTGAAATCCCAACAGTCGTAGCGCCGTATCAAGATCGGCGACGCGTAGCGCCGCCGGCCCCATCGAAGTCCCTCGGACGCCCGCGCCGACATCGGTCGGCGCACCTATGAGTTCTATGACAGGCAGGCTGGAGTGACGGCTCATGAACGTGTGCTCCTGATCGGGTGGCAACAGGGGAGGGCGGGGACTTGCCGCGACGGCGGCGCGAGCCCAGATGCGCGCGGCACGGGCCACGCACTGGGGCCAGCAGCGACCCGTGCTGGCATGGCGGGCGCCAGAACTTGTAATCGCATCACACCCCCTCTATATAGTGAGCACCAGCACGTGTCGATGCATCACGCGCCTATCGTATCTGTCGATCACGCCTGCGAGCGCGGGCGCGCCAGCAAAATTCCATGAGGGATATCCAGCATGATGACGAGCACGACGCCGCCGACGACCGGCGCCTTCGACCCGACACCAGCCGCAGCGCTGTTGTTGAGCACATGGCGTGATCACGGTGCGTTGCAGGCCTTGCCCGAGGCCATCCGACCCCGCACATTGGACGAAGGTTATGACGTCCAGGATGCCGTGGCGGCGTTGCGAAAAGACGCGGTGGCGGGGTGGAAATTGGGCGTCGGCAGCATCGGCGCTCTGAAGCAAGGCGGTCTGACCAGACCGTTGGTCGGCCGGGTGTATGAGAAGTTGGTGTACGCCTCCGATAGTGTGGTGTCACTGCCGACCGGCCGCCCGCTCACCGTGGAATGCGAGATCGCATTCGTGCTGGGGCAGGATATCGAACCAGGAAAGGAACCAGGGCGCCTTTCCGACACCGTGGCTGCCACCCGCGTGACGTTCGAGCTGGTGCTGTCGCGTTTCCAGAACCGGCGAGCGGTCGGCTGGCCCAGCTTCGCGGCTGACGGGGTGGGCTTTGGCGCCTTGGTCGTCGGTCCTGAAGTCGATACGCATGGAATCGATGAGATCGCTCAGAGTATGGTGGTACTGGCAAATGGCGTCGAACGCGCTCGTGTTGCAAAGGGCGATGATGTGACCTTGCCCTGGGAATCATTCCGGGCATTGGTTCGTCACGCCAGTGAGCGAGGGTATACCTTGAGGGCAGGGCAGATAATCACGACAGGGGCGTGCGCCATGCCGTTCGATATTGCCGCCGGCGGACTGCAACTGGAGGCGCGCTTTGATGGCAAAGTGCTGCGAGCGACGGTCGGCGATTAAAAAACGCCAGCGCCGACTTGCAAGCCGGAAAATACCCGTGCTATAGTTCAAGGCTCGACGGAACAAACGCAAAACGCAACGCGATCTGCCCAGGCAGTAGCGGTGCAGCGGGTTCTGAAGAGCAGTGGCGGTATGAAGAATGCAGTACGAAGAAGTCAGCAGCTAGATGTTTCAGCGGTTTGACAAGCGTAAAAAACTCCTTCATAATCTCGCTTCTGTGCTGATGAAGTTGTCGGCAAGAAAGCAGTAGCAGTAAACGACCAGGCGCAGCGAAACACGCAGCGCACGCGACAAAAGCAGTAAAGCAAGGCGACTTGCACGACGCGAAAAGATGGTTTAGAATAGCAGGCTTGCTGCAGCAAACGACGAAACGAAAGTTAAGTCAGCGACGCAGCAAAGTTAGCGGTTCAGCAGTACAGAATTTAGCAGTACCGTAATTGGCAGTACCCGTTCTTTAAAAATTAAACAGCCGATAAGTGTGGGCACTTGAAGCCAGTGCGCGTGTCACGCGGCGCGATCTTCGGATTGTGCAAGCGACTAGCCCAATGAAATCAAGTGCTCATAGAAGTAAATTTGTAGGAAGGATCATATCCAACCTTCAAGTTCTTTGAGAGTACGCAGCGAACGTGCCGCGACGTAGGGTCTTCGGATCTGAAGTCGTAGTACACAAATAGTTAGAGATTAAACTGAAGAGTTTGATCCTGGCTCAGATTGAACGCTAGCGGCATGCCTTACACATGCAAGTCGAACGGCAGCACGGGGCAACCTGGTGGCGAGTGGCGAACGGGTGAGTAATGTATCGGAACGTGCCCAGTAGCGGGGGATAACTACGCGAAAGCGTAGCTAATACCGCATACGCCCTACGGGGGAAAGGGGGGATCGCAAGACCTCTCACTATTGGAGCGGCCGATATCGGATTAGCTAGTTGGTGAGGTAAAGGCTCACCAAGGCTTCGATCCGTAGCTGGTTTGAGAGGACGACCAGCCACACTGGGACTGAGACACGGCCCAGACTCCTACGGGAGGCAGCAGTGGGGAATTTTGGACAATGGGGGCAACCCTGATCCAGCAATGCCGCGTGTGCGAAGAAGGCCTTCGGGTTGTAAAGCACTTTTGGCGGGAACGAAACGGTGCCGGATAATACCTGGCGCTACTGACGGTACCCGCAGAATAAGCACCGGCTAACTACGTGCCAGCAGCCGCGGTAATACGTAGGGTGCAAGCGTTAATCGGAATTACTGGGCGTAAAGCGTGCGCAGGCGGTTCGGAAAGAAAGATGTGAAATCCCAGGGCTCAACCTTGGAACTGCATTTTTAACTCCCGAACTAGAGTATGTCAGAGGGGGTGGAATTCCACGTGTAGCAGTGAAATGCGTAGATATGTGGAGGAACACCGATGGCGAAGGCAGCCCCCTGGGATAATACTGACGCTCATGCACGAAAGCGTGGGGAGCAAACAGGATTAGATACCCTGGTAGTCCACGCCCTAAACGATGTCAACTAGCTGTCGGGGTCTTCGGACTTTGGTAGCGCAGCTAACGCGTGAAGTTGACCGCCTGGGGAGTACGGTCGCAAGATTAAAACTCAAAGGAATTGACGGGGACCCGCACAAGCGGTGGATGATGTGGATTAATTCGATGCAACGCGAAAAACCTTACCTACCCTTGACATGTCTGGAATCCCGAAGAGATTTGGGAGTGCTCGAAAGAGAACCGGAACACAGGTGCTGCATGGCCGTCGTCAGCTCGTGTCGTGAGATGTTGGGTTAAGTCCCGCAACGAGCGCAACCCTTGTCATTAGTTGCTACGAAAGGGCACTCTAATGAGACTGCCGGTGACAAACCGGAGGAAGGTGGGGATGACGTCAGGTCCTCATGGCCCTTATGGGTAGGGCTTCACACGTCATACAATGGTCGGGACAGAGGGCAGCCAACCCGCGAGGGGGAGCCAATCCCAGAAACCCGATCGTAGTCCGGATTGCAGTCTGCAACTCGACTGCATGAAGTCGGAATCGCTAGTAATCGCGGATCAGCATGCCGCGGTGAATACGTTCCCGGGTCTTGTACACACCGCCCGTCACACCATGGGAGTGGGTTCTACCAGAAGTAGTTAGCCTAACCGCAAGGAGGGCGATTACCACGGTAGGGTTCATGACTGGGGTGAAGTCGTAACAAGGTAGCCGTATCGGAAGGTGCGGCTGGATCACCTCCTTTCAGAGCGAATAGCGCTCTGGTCTTCAAAGTGTCCACGCTTATCGGTTGTTGCAGTGTTGGGTCTGTAGCTCAGCTGGTTAGAGCACCGTCTTGATAAGGCGGGGGTCGTTGGTTCGAGTCCAACCAGACCCACCAGATCTTCTGGCAAGACCAGAACGGCACTGTAGGCATACAAAACAGTTTTACGGTTAGCGCAAGTCCCTGGGGGCGTAGCTCAGCTGGGAGAGCACCTGCTTTGCAAGCAGGGGGTCCACGGTTCGATCCCGTGCGTCTCCACCAACATCCTTTCGCGGGATGCCAAAGAAAGCGACTTATCTCAAAACTCAATTTTAAGTGTCGCGAGTCGATGCTTAAAGCTGAGCTTTGGCTCAGTAGTTTGATGTACCGAATTTGGCTGTTTTGTTCTTTAACAATTTGGAAGAAGCACAACAATAAAGTGTGCTCAGCACGCAGGTTAAGAGCCTGTGGAGTATTTGCTGAGCAAACGGGTTGTGATTGCATTATTAAGTTTTAAAGAGTTCTCATGCTTTAAAACGCACAAACGCTAGAATTACTAGAGACTATAGCCGCTACGGTTATAGGATCAAGCGACTAAGTGCATGTGGTGGATGCCTTGGCGATTACAGGCGATGAAGGACGTAGTAGCCTGCGATAAGCTACGGGGAGCTGGCAAACAAGCTTTGATCCGTAGATTTCCGAATGGGGAAACCCACAGCTTCGGCTGTATCGCATACTGAATACATAGGTATGCGAGGCGAACCGGGTGAACTGAAACATCTCAGTAGCTCGAGGAAAAGAAATCAACCGAGATTCCGAAAGTAGCGGCGAGCGAAATTGGATCAGCCTTTGCGATTTAGCTTCAGTGATAGGGGAACAGTCTGGAAAGTCTGGCCATAGCAGGTGATAGTCCTGTACCCGAAATTTCTGATGTGGAACTAGGCGCAAGACAAGTAGGGCGGGACACGTGTAATCCTGTCTGAATATGGGGGGACCATCCTCCAAGGCTAAATACTCGTAATCGACCGATAGTGAACCAGTACCGTGAGGGAAAGGCGAAAAGAACCCCGGAAGGGGAGTGAAATAGATCCTGAAACCGCATGCATACAAACAGTAGGAGCGGACTTGTTCCGTGACTGCGTACCTTTTGTATAATGGGTCAGCGACTTACATTCAGTGGCAAGCTTAACCGAATAGGGAAGGCGTAGCGAAAGCGAGTCCGAATAGGGCGACTAGTCGCTGGGTGTAGACCCGAAACCAGACGATCTATCCATGGCCAGGTTGAAGGCACGGTAACACGTGCTGGAGGACCGAACCCACTAATGTTGAAAAATTAGGGGATGAGCTGTGGATAGGGGTGAAAGGCTAAACAAGTCTGGAAATAGCTGGTTCTCCCCGAAAACTATTTAGGTAGTGCCTCAAGTATTACTCCAGGGGGTAGAGCACTGTTATGGCTAGGGGGTCATGGCGACTTACCAAACCATTGCAAACTCCGAATACCTGGAAGTACAGCTTGGGAGACAGAGCACCGGGTGCTAACGTCCGGACTCAAGAGGGAAACAACCCAGACCGCCAGCTAAGGTCCCCAAATATTGCTAAGTGGGAAACGAAGTGGGAAGGCATAGACAGTCAGGAAGTTGGCTTAGAAGCAGCCATCCTTTAAAGAAAGCGTAATAGCTCACTGATCGAGTCGTCCTGCGCGGAAGATGTAACGGGGCTAAGCAATATACCGAAGCTGCGGATGCGTGGATCATATCCATGCGTGGTAGGGGAGCGTTCTGTAAGCCTGCGAAGGTGTCTTGTAAAGGATGCTGGAGGTATCAGAAGTGCGAATGCTGACATGAGTAGCGATAAAGAGGGTGAAAGGCCCTCTCGCCGTAAGTCCAAGGTTTCCTACGCAACGTTCATCGGCGTAGGGTGAGTCGGCCCCTAAGGCGAGGCAGAGATGCGTAGCTGATGGGAAGCAGGTTAATATTCCTGCACCATTGTTTAATGCGATGGGGGGACGGATCGCGGAAGGTCATCAGGGTGTTGGAAGTCCCTGTTGCTGCATCATAGAAGGCGCTTAGGCAAATCCGGGCGCGTAATTCAAGGGTGTGGAACGAGCGAACTTGTTCGCGAAGTGATCGGAAGTGGTTCCAAGAAAAGCCTCTAAGCTTCAGTTAAACAAGACCGTACCGCAAACCGACACAGGTGGACGGGATGAGTATTCTAAGGCGCTTGAGAGAACTCAGGAGAAGGAACTCGGCAAATTGATACCGTAACTTCGGGAGAAGGTATGCCCTGGTAGCGTGATGCGCCTGCGCGCAAAGCGTGAAAGGGTCGCAGATAATCGGTGGCTGCGACTGTTTAATAAAAACACAGCACTCTGCAAACACGAAAGTGGACGTATAGGGTGTGACGCCTGCCCGGTGCCGGAAGGTTAAGTGATGGGGTGCAAGCTCTTGATCGAAGCCCCGGTAAACGGCGGCCGTAACTATAACGGTCCTAAGGTAGCGAAATTCCTTGTCGGGTAAGTTCCGACCTGCACGAATGGCGTAACGATGGCCACACTGTCTCCTCCTGAGACTCAGCGAAGTTGAAATGTTTGTGATGATGCAATCTACCCGCGGCTAGACGGAAAGACCCCATGAACCTTTACTGTAGCTTTGCATTGGATTGTGAATCGGTCTGTGTAGGATAGGTGGGAGGCGCTGAAGCGAGGTCGCCAGATCTCGTGGAGCCAACCTTGAAATACCACCCTGATTTATTTGCGGTTCTAACCTTGGTCCGTTATCCGGATCGGGGACAGTGCATGGTGGGCAGTTTGACTGGGGCGGTCTCCTCCTAAAGGGTAACGGAGGAGTTCGAAGGTACGCTAGGTACGGTCGGAAATCGTGCTGATAGTGCAATGGCATAAGCGTGCTTAACTGTGAGACTGACAAGTCGAACAGGTGCGAAAGCAGGACATAGTGATCCGGTGGTTCTGAATGGAAGGGCCATCGCTCAACGGATAAAAGGTACTCTGGGGATAACAGGCTGATACCGCCCAAGAGTTCATATCGACGGCGGTGTTTGGCACCTCGATGTCGGCTCATCTCATCCTGGGGCTGTAGCCGGTCCCAAGGGTATGGCTGTTCGCCATTTAAAGAGGTACGTGAGCTGGGTTTAAAACGTCGTGAGACAGTTTGGTCCCTATCTGCCGTGGGCGCTGGAAATTTGATGGAGCCTGTTCCTAGTACGAGAGGACCGGAATGGACGTACCTCTGGTGTACCGGTTGTCATGCCAATGGCATTGCCGGGTAGCTATGTACGGAAGAGATAACCGCTGAAGGCATCTAAGCGGGAAACTCGTCTAAAGATAAGATTTCCCGGGGGCTTGACCCCTGAAGGGCCGTTCGAGACCAGGACGTTGATAGGTCAGGTGTGGAAGCGCAGTAATGCGTTAAGCTAACTGATACTAATTGCCCGTGCGGCTTGATCCTATAACCCTGGCGGTTGTAGTGTTCAGTGCACGCAATCACAAAGTCACGACGCCAGCGCGTCGTGCACCTCAGACGCTCCCAAGCGCGTCTGAGGACCCACACACTCGAATCTGTTGTGCTTCTTTCCAAATTGGGCGACCTGGCCTCAAGCCTCACCGTGCGACCGCACCGTGACCCGCTTGCCAGCGAGCCAACAAGTTAATGCCTGACGACCATAGCAAAGTGGTACCACTCCTTCCCATCTCGAACAGGACAGTGAAACGCTTTTGCGCCGATGATAGTGGACGGACGTCTGTGAAAGTAGGTCATTGTCAGGCTAGTTATACCCAGAACCCCTCGTAGCGAATGCTGCGGGGGTTTTGCTTTTGGCGGACGGATCGCGACGAATGCCTTCCGACGGGCGTTTCGATGCCGAGGTTTCGATGCTGATGTCTCATCGCAGGCGCCTCATCGCAGACATCTCATCGCAGGCGCCTCATAGCGGACGTCTCATAGCGGACGTCTCATAGCGGACGTCTCATAGCGGACGTCTCATTGCAGACGTCCATTGCAGACAACTCATCGCAGACGCCTCATTGCGGACGTCCCGTGGTCGACGTCTTCCCCCTTTCGCTGATAGAACGCTGACATCCCAGGTCAGCGAGTATTGTCAGCACGTTGATATTCTGCGTCTCATCCGATCACCCGTTGTTGCGCTTCCAAGCCGCCCGACCCGGCGCCTTGCCTGCACACCAGGAGCTGTCCATGAGAACCCAGATCCACACTTCGCCTTCGACCCGTCTCTTCAACCCCTGCACTATCGATGCAGCCGCCACCCTGGCCAGGCAAGCTCAGCGCGACCGGGTCGTTGCGCGTCGCATTGGGGATGCGCCTGATGTGTTGGCGGCGATCGAGGCGGCCTTCAGCCGGGTGGTCGCGCAGCGCGAAGGTTGGCTGGGACAAGATGCGTACGCCGCCACGTTGTCGGCGTTCAAGCGGGACTTCGGCATGTCGGTGTCAGACTCTTGGGACACGCTGTGCCACTGGCCGCTGAGCCGTGCCACGCAAGTGCTGCATTACCTGAACGGGCGCTATGCCGAAGCGCTGGGACGTGCGCCGGAAACGTGCTGACGCGTTGGAGGCGGGCGATACCGGTAGATCAGGCGTCCGCCGTTTCGCGGCTGCAGTGTGCGGAAAGGACCGGGTCTAAAGGCAGGACCGCGCTAACAGGCAGGACCGGGTCTAAAGGCAGGACCGCGCTAACAGGCAGCACCGGGTTTACGGGCGATGCTGGGTGTGCGGGCAGGACCGATTTGGCTGGCTGGACCGGGTGTGCTGAAACAGCGGGAAGCGCCGGGTTGAGGTGATCCGCGTCATCCTCGTCACCCTGGCTTGCGCCGCAGGCATGAACCGCGGAAGGTAAGGCGGGCAGTTCCAAGGCGCGCTGCCGGCGGGATTTTGCTGGCGCCGCCTCCTGCTGCAGGGCATCGGTCCAGAACAGCAACTGCAGCTTGCCATCCTGGTCTTCCACCAGGGCGGACAAGCTCTCTACCCAATCCCCGTCATTGCAGTACAACAGGCCGTCGATCTCGCGCATCTCGGCTTTGTGGATGTGGCCGCACACTACGCCGTCATAGCCCTGGCGGCGCGCTTCACTGACTAGCACCTCTTCGAAGTCAGTGATGAACGACACTGCATTCTTGACGCGGTGCTTCAGGTACTGCGACAGCGACCAGTAGTGGAGGCCCATGCGGCGGCGCACGCGGTTGAAGTGCAGGTTCAGCCAGAGCGTGAAGGTATACAGCGTGTCGCCCAGATGCGCGAGCCATTTGCTGTGTTGGATGACGCCATCGAACTGATCGCCATGCGTGACCCAAAGCCGTCGGCCGTCCGCGGTGACGTGGACGGCGTCTTCCTGGACTTCGATGTCGCCGAAAGCGTAGCCCACGAACTGCCGGGCGAATTCGTCGTGGTTGCCTGGGATGAAGACGACGCGGGAGCCTTTGCGGGCCTTGCGAAGGATCTTTTGCACCACGTCGTTGTGCGTGCGCGGCCAAACCCAGTTCTTGCGCAGTTGCCAGCCGTCGATGATGTCGCCGACCAGATAAATGGTGTCAGCGTCGTTGTGCTTGAGGAAGTCGAGCAGGTGCGCGGCATTGCAGCCGGCCGTGCCCAGATGCAGATCCGAGATCCAGATTGCCCGCCAGTGGGTCGGCATCGTATGAGTCACCTGACAGTCCCCCTTTCCATGACTAGCATGGGACCACGACGCGGTGACCGCATTGTGACCAGAGGATGTCCGTACCGTGACAGCCGGAGCGCTAGCCCGCCGAAGCCGTGCCGCCCGAGGCGGGGGCAAGGGCGTCAAGCCGCGCCGCGATGTAGCTGCGGGCGGCCGGATGGTACATCAGCCGCATGTGTCCGACCCGTTCGCAGACGAAGGTGTGCGCGCCTGGAAGCAGCGCCTGGTCGAGGGGCGACACGATGTTGTCGTGGCGGGATGCGACACAGGAAAACAGGCCGGGATGGTGAACCGGCAGGGCGGCGTTCAACTGCGTCAGCCACGGGCCGTCGGGCACCATTTCGGTCGCGCAAATGCCGCGGCCCATGCGGGCGTGGTAGGTGCCTCGATGCGGGGTCGCGATCGTGATGACGTGTCTGATGGGCGCGTGCGGATCGTGGCGCAGGGCGGCTCTGGCGGCCAGGCCGCCCATGCTGTGCGCGATGATGATGACGTCATCGACCGAGGCGCGATGACACAGGTCGCGGGCGCCGGCCAGGACCTGCTTGCCGAAGTCGTCGATGCTGGCTTGTGGGGGCGACAGGTCGATGGCGTCGACGGTATAGCCCAACGAACCCAGCCACCCGAAAAAGCCCCGCCACACACCGCGATTGCAGCCGTAGCCGTGAACCAGAAGAATCGCGCCGCGCGATCGAGCGGGTACCACCGCGCGCCAACCGCCGCGCCACGGAATGTCGAGGTACATGTTGCGCAGGGAGATCACGACTTCGCCAGGCCACGCGCGCAAAAAGCCACGGGGCACGGCGCCGCCTTGCCGATGGCTGAGGCGCCAAGCCAATAGAAATCCCGCACCGACGATGACGGCGTGTATGAGGACTGCTATCAGTACGCTGGCAACGATGGCTGCAAGGAGGGACAGGCCGAGGCCTTCCATCAATGCCGTCGCGACCAATGCGCCCAGCACGAGCACGCCGATCAGAAAATAGCGCAGTCCGGTGGCCATCGTCATGCTGGCACCGTCATGAGACGCGGATGCAGACCGATTGCCATCGTCATGCTGGCACCGTCATGAACAGCGGATGCTGGCCGATTGCCATCGTCATGCTGGCACCGTCATGAGACGCGGATGCAGACCGATTGCCATCGTCATGCTGGCACCGTCATGAACAGCGGATGCTGGCCGATTGCCATCGTCATGCTGGCACCGTCATGAGACGCGGATGCAGGCCGCTTGCCATCGTCATGCCGGCACCATCTTGAACCGCGGATGCAGACCGGTTGCCCGGGGGCACACTGGACCCGTCAAGCAACACGACGCCCGGCCGGTGTGCAACAGCCGCTGAGCGATGCAGCGTGCAGGGCCGGCTCATCACAGCTCGGCCCATCGCCGCAGCAGGTTGTGATAGATGCCGGTCAACTGGATGACCGCCGGGTCGCTCTGGCCTTTTTCGGTGGCGAGTTGCTGGATGGTCTGGTCGAGCTGAAAGAGCGTGCCGCGGTCGGCGTCGGACCGGATCATGCTCTGGATCCAGAAAAAGGAACTGACCCGCACGCCGCGCGTGACGGGGGTGACGTGGTGCAGGCTGCTGGCGGGATAAAGCACCATGTCGCCGGCCGCGAGTTTGACGCGCTGGCTGCCGAAAGTGTCTTCGATAGTCAGTTCGCCGCCGTCGTAGTCTTCTGGCGCTGACAGGAAAAGTGTTGCCGACAGGTCGCTGCGGATGCGGAAGTTGCTGCCGCGCAGGGTGCGCACGCCGTTGTCGATGTGATTGCGGAATTCGTGGCCGCCGGCATAACGGTTGAAGAGCGGCGGGAAGACTTTGAGCGGCAGGGCGGCGGCGATGAAGAGGGGGTTGGCGCCCAGGGCGTCCAGGATGGCGTCGCCGACCTGTCGGGCAACGGGCGACCCTTCGGGCAGCTGTTCATTGCGTTTGGCCTGCGCGGACTGGACGCCGGACGTGGCGTTGCCGTCTATCCATTCGGCGGCGTCGATGGCCTGCCGATACGTGGCAACCTGGTTGGAAGTCAAGACCTGCGGAAGATGCAGCAGCATGGCGGGTCTAAGCAGCTTCAGGCGTCGGGCGCGGCCGGGGTCCGCGTGCCGGCGTTACTGGCGGAGGAAGATGCGGAAGACTTGGCAGCGACCGCGGACGACCCTGCGGAGGAATCTGCATCTCCCGCGCCAGACATGGCCGCCGCCCGCAGCATGCGCGATTCAAACCAGCTGCTCAGGGCCTGGAATTCAGGATGTGGCGATTGCTGCAGGAAGTCGCGGGTCTTTTCCAGGAAGGCAACGGTGGCCGTGTCGGGCACGCGGCGCAACCAACGGACGGCCTCGTCCATGCGGCCGCGGTCGGCAAGCAGGCGGGCGGCGTTGAACTGGCCGCGGAAGTCGCCGCCGTCGGCCGCGCGCAGGTAATAGTCGAGTGCGATGTCGATGTCGACCTCGACTTCCCAGCCGTCTTCGTAGAAACCGCCCACGATGTTCATCGACTTGGCATGGCCAAGCGCCGCGGCTTTGCCGAGCCACTCAAACGCTTCCTTGCGATCCGCATCCACACCGGCGCCCAGGGCCAGGGCAGTTGCATAGTTGTACATGCCCCAGTCCAGGCCAGCCTGGGCCGCCAGGCGGTGCCAGTAGGCGGCCATGACGTCATTGGGCGCGACGCCCCGGCCGTGCTGGTAGCACTGGCCCAGCAGATTCATGGCCATGGGGTCATCCTTGCGGGCGGCGCGCTTGAACCAGAAAACGGCTTGTTCCGGGTCCCGTTCCACGCCCCGGCCGTCCAGCAGCATCTGGCCGTACACGACCTGGGCCTGCGCGATCCCGCCTTCCGCGGCAGCATGGAGCCAGGCGGCG
This sequence comes from Pigmentiphaga litoralis, assembly GCF_048632615.1. Taxonomy (GTDB): domain Bacteria; phylum Pseudomonadota; class Gammaproteobacteria; order Burkholderiales; family Burkholderiaceae_B; genus Pigmentiphaga; species Pigmentiphaga litoralis_B. Next base: position 740,974 of record NZ_CP184479.1, on the reverse strand, counting down.
GCGCGGTTCGGGCGGGCCGGCCAGAATGGCGGCCAATTCTTCGGGGGTGACGGCGTTGATGTCTTTGGGGGTGACCGGGGGCATGCAGTGTATGGCTGAAAATGTCGGAATGTATGGCGGAAAAGATCCGAAGAAAAAGGATCCGGCGAACAAAAACCTGGCGGAAAAAACCGGCTCGTCGCCGGTACAGGATAAACCACGTGACGACTTCTTGCGGTGACACGCAAGCGGACAGTACCGCAGTGCCGAAGTACCGGAGTGCCGAAGTTCCCGTGCTGCGTGCCCGTGCCAAGGCCGCCCGGTCCGCCCCTTCCTCGAAGGGCAGCATTGAAGCGCAGCATCGAAGCGCGGCATCAAAGCGCGGCATCAAAGCGCGGCATCGAAGCGCCACCCCCAAGGGCGGCGCCAACCCCCAGCGACCGCCCCCTGTGCCATCAATACCTGAAGTTGACCAAGGGCGGCGCCGATTGCCGGCACCGCCCCCGCAGTCAATACCTGAAATTCAAGCTGGCAATCGCAGCTCGGCCGTTGCCTACCGACGCGTAATGCGTGCTGTAGGTAGACGTGTAGTAGAACTTGTTGGTCAGGTTCAGCACGTTCAACTGCGCGGTCAGGTTGCGGTTGATGCGGTAGGTGGCCACGGCATCGAAGCGCAGGGCGCCTGGAATGTAGCGGCGCACGGCGGCCGCCGAGCCGTATTGTTTGCCGGTGTAGAACGCGCCGCCGCCGATCGACAGATCGGGCAGGACGTTATAGGTCGACCACAGGCTGAAGCTGTGTTCCGGCGTATTCGGGAATTCCTGGCCGACCGCCCCCTGGTTGGCAAGCACAGGACCGTTGTCGGTGATCTTGCTTTTCAGGAAGGTATAGCCGCCGAACACCTGCCACTTGTTGGTGATGTTGCCCGACGCCCCCAGTTCGAAGCCGTTGATGGATCGGCCGCCGCTCATGGAATACGTGTTGTCGGGGTTGGTGACCCGGGCGTTGGTGGTCTCTATGCGGAACACCGCGGCGTTGACGGCCAGGTTGTTGTTCAGCAGATTCCACTTGGTGCCGAATTCCAGCGACTTGTTCTTTTCCGGCGCCAGGTCGGCCGCGTTCAGGCCCACGTTGCCTCGGCCCGGCGTGATGCCGTTGTCGCCAGCGCCTTCGGTCAGGTTGGACCCGACCGGCGTGGACGACGTCGCGTACGAGGCGTATACGCTGCCATTGGGCGCGGGCTTGTAGATCAGGCCCAGCTGGTAATTGAACAGGGTATCGTCCCGGCGGGCGTTGGTGCCCTGCGGTGTCGTGCCTGCCGTGTTGTTGTAGCGGGTACGGTAGTCGTCAACGCGCAGACCGATGTTGGTCAACCACTGGTCCGACCACTTGATGGTGTCGAAGCCGTAGATCGACGCGGAGGTCACCCGCGCCGTCACGGTCTTGTCCCCAGGGGTGATCGTGCCGGTCCAGGGATCGTTGGGATTCGGGTTGTACAGGCTGGCGCAGTTGTAGCCCGACACCGCGCCCGATCCCACCGCACATGCATTGGCCGCGCCGCTGCCTGCGCCGCGGGTGTTGATGATGTAGCTGCCGACGTGGCTTTCTTCACGCGAGAACTCCACGCCGGTGGTGAAGCTGTGTTCGACGCCGAACAGTTCCTTCTTGCCGTAGATCTCGGTCTGGTTGGCGATGCTGTCGGTATCGCTGTTCCGGGTGTTGGCGCGGCGCCAGACCAGGCCACGGTTGACGTTGCCCTGGCTGTCGTCCGGCTGGGTGTAGACATAACGCTGGGTGGCGTCGGTATAGCGCGTGGTGTTGCGGATGTGCAGGCCGTTGTCGAAGTCGTGTTCGATGCGGGCGGTGGCGATGTCGGACCGCGTCTTGCGAAAGTCGCTGTTGGCCAGGCCGTAGAAGTTGTGGCGGTTGACGCTGACCGGGCTGATCTCGGTCACGCCCGCGGGGATGCTGGCCGCGGTGCCGTAGCGGAACGGGATGCCCGAATCGGGCAGGTCGTCCGTCTGCATGTGGTAATAGCTCAGGATCACGCGGGTGGGCGAGTTCAGGCCCAGCGTCAGTGTCGGGGCGATGCCCCAGCGCGACACGTCCACGGCGTCGCGGCCCGGCACATCGGCGTCGTGGGCCATGGCATTCAGGCGAAAGGCGGCGTTATCGCCCAGGCGCCAGTTGCCATCCACCGTTCCGCGCTTGTAGTTGTCGGTGCCCAGTCCCAGGCTGCCCGAGACGAAGTTTTCGGCCTTGGCTGTCTTGCTGATCAGGTTGAGGCTGCCCCCCGCGCCGCCCCGGCCGCCATACGCGCCGTCCGGCCCCTTGGTGACTTCGATCTGTTCCAGGTTGAACACTTCCCGCGACGTCGCGCCAATGTCGCGCAGGCCGTCGATGAAGGTACTGGCCTGGGCGTCGTAGCCGCGAATGAATGGGCGGTCGCCCAGCGGGTTGCCCCCTTCACCGGCGCCGAAGGTAATGCCTGGCGTCGTGCGCAGCGCGTCGACCAGCGTGCTGGACGCGGTGCTGTTGATCAGTTCCTGCGGAATGATGGTGACCGACTTGGGGGTGTCGACCAATGGGGCGGTGAATTTGCTGTTGGACGATTGCTCGACCTTGTACGGCGCGTCAGCCTGGCCTTCGACCGCGATCGGGGTCAGTTGCGCCGGTTGGCGGGGCGCTTCCGGTGTGGTCTGGGCGCGGGCCACGCCGCCGACGGCCAGCACGCTGCCAAGGGCGGCGGCAAGGGGAACGGCCAAAGGGACGGTCAAGGACTTGGGCCGGGCCGGATCCGGATGATTCACCGTACTTCTCCTGTTTGCTGTGGTGCACGGACGTGCGGGCGCGTCGTCTTCATCCAGGGTCGGAAAGCTGATCCGGCCAGAGGCGACTCGGCCAGGATTTCTTGCGCGTATTCGCAACGAGATGAAGAACGATTCTTATTCGTGCACGAAGCCTAGTACGTACATACTGACGTCATGCTGAACGTATCTGGATTTGGCGTTTCTGCAACACGCGGGTTGGCAGGCGATGAGCACCGCGTTCCAGGAGGAAGTCCATGCGCCTGCGCAAATGACAACGGCACCCTGCAGGTGCCGTTGTCATTCCAGGCGACTTTCCGTCGCCGGCGAAATACGCTGTCGCTTTTGCCAGGGCCTCAACCTTTACTGCGTGGGCGCTTGACCGCCTTGCTCACGATCAACCGGGTGCCGACCAGCCGGTCATGCAGAAACTGGCGGTCTTTGTCGAAGCAGGCCCATACGTACCCGATCCCGCTGAATGTGACCGGCCACGACAGGACGTACCGGACCACTGCCTTCCATAGCGGGATGCGGCCGCCGTTGCCATCCACCAGCCGGATATCCCACGTCTTCATGGGCAGCGTCTGACCTCCCATGCGCCAGCACAAAATGAAGTAGGCGCCGATCGCCACGAAAAGCCAGGCCTGACGTTCGTGACGCAAGGCCAGCGCGTGCTTGCTCTGCGTCAGGGTGTCGAACAGATAGTCCGCCACGAAGACCACGCCGAACAGCAGGATGGCTTCATACATCATGCAGGCAAAACGGGTCCATTTGCCGGGCGTGGGCGCCGCAGCATAGGCGGCCTGGCGCGTGGCGGGAGACATCGCCACGGCGCCGGGCGCGTGGGCGGCGGATTCGCTGGCGGCGGATCGGGTCGTGGCGGGCGGTGCCTTGCCAGTGGCTTTGGAGCGGGGGGCTTCAGACATGGGCCGTACGATACCCGAGAGCAGGGTGCGCATGGAACCACAGGAACCCTTGCCCGCCACCGTTGACGGGCTGCGGCGACTTGACCGCGCTGCAGCAACGCGCTAGCCTTGCGGGCTACCCAAAAACGATACAAATGTGGATGGGTAACCGTCTTTGCGGGCCGCACCCTACCTTGGTGCACCGTGACACGACAACAACCTAGCCCAAGTCCGCGCCACAAGCGCAGTGCCTGGCCCGTCAACCGCGGGATCAGTCCGGTCTTGGCCTTCCGTTTCAACCTTCAGTGCACGTTCCGGTGAACGCGTACCGAGGTCGTCAGGGTGCCCGAGCGGAACGGTTCCGTGAACCGCAAAGCGTCGCCGCATGTTGCCGATACCGGTGCACATCAGGTTTTCCTGCCTTTGGATTCATGGGCAGCACCACCCGGGATGAACGCGCGGACTTTGAATGGACGAAAATCCAATGGAACTCAGTGGCGCAGAGATCGTCGTGCGCGCCCTTGCTGACGAAGGTGTCGAACATGTGTTCGGCTACCCCGGTGGCTCGGTGCTGTACATCTACGACGCGATCTTCAATCAAGACAAATTCAAGCACGTCCTCGTGCGGCACGAACAAGCGGCCGTTCACGCGGCAGACGCCTATTCGCGCTCGTCGAACAAGGTAGGTGTGGCGCTGGTCACCAGCGGTCCGGGTGTGACCAACGCCGTGACCGGGATCGCGACGGCCTACATGGATTCGATCCCGATGGTGGTGATCTCCGGCCAGGTGCCGACGACCGCGATCGGGCAGGACGCCTTCCAGGAAGCCGACACCGTCGGTATCACGCGCCCTTGCGTGAAGCACAACTTCCTGGTCAAGGACGTGAAAGACCTGGCCGATGTGATGCACAAGGCGTTCTACATCGCGCGCACGGGCCGTCCGGGTCCGGTGCTGGTCGACATTCCCAAAGACATCACGGTCGCGCGCTGCAAGTACCAGCCGCCCGGCGAAATCAAGATGCGTTCCTATTCGCCCGTCGTCAAGGGCCACCAGGGACAGATCAAGAAAGCCGTGCAACTGCTGCTGCAGGCCGAACGCCCCATGATCTATGCGGGTGGCGGCGTGATCCTGTCCGACGCCAACGAGGAACTGACCAAGCTGGTGCAGATGGTCGACGCCCCGGCCACGCTGACGCTGATGGGTCTGGGCGGACTGCCCGCGACCGACCCGCGCTACGTGGGCTGGCTGGGCATGCACGGCACGTATGAAGCCAACATGGCCATGCAGCACTGCGACGTGCTGCTGGCGGTGGGTGCGCGCTTCGATGACCGTGTGATCGGCAACCCCAAGCACTTTGCGCAGAACGCACGCAAGATCATCCATATCGATATCGACCCGTCGTCGATTTCGAAGCGGGTGAAGGTCGACGTGCCGATCGTGGGTGACGTGAAGGACGTGCTGCACGACCTGATCGCCCAGTACGAACATGCCATCCGCGAACACCGGCCCGATCCCGAGCGGATCAAGCCGTGGTGGAAGCAGGTGGACGCCTGGCGCGCCAAGGACTGCCTGAAGTACGGCACGTCCGACACGCTGATCAAGCCGCAATTCGTGGTCGAAAAGCTGTGTGAAGTCACGGGCGGCGAAGCCTTCGTGACGTCCGACGTGGGCCAGCACCAGATGTGGGCCGCCCAGTATTACCGCTTCAACAAGCCGCGCCGCTGGGTCAATTCCGGTGGCCTGGGCACCATGGGCGTGGGCCTGCCGTATGCCATGGGCGTGCAGATGGCCAACCCTGGCGCCGATGTCGCGGTGATCACGGGCGAAGGCTCGATCCAGATGAACATCCAGGAACTGTCGACCTGCAAGCAGTACCACCTGTCTCCCAAGGTGCTCTGCCTGAACAACCGCTACCTGGGCATGGTCCGGCAGTGGCAGCAGATCGACTACGGCGGCCGCTATGCCGAGTCCTATATGGACTCGCTGCCGGATTTCGTGAAGCTGGTCGAGGCCTATGGCCACGTCGGCATGCGGATCGAAAAGCCAGGCGACGTCGAGGGCGCGCTGCGCGAATCCTTCAAGCTGAAGGACCGCCTGGTGTTCATGGACTTCATTACCGATCAGACCGAGAACGTCTGGCCGATGGTGAAGGCGGGCAAAGGCCTGACCGAGATGTTGCTCGGTTCGGAAGATCTCTAAGGAGCACGCATGAGACACGCCATATCTGTGCTTCTCGAGAACGAAGCCGGCGCGCTGTCGCGCGTGGTGGGACTGTTTTCCGCCCGCGGCTACAACATCGAAACCCTGACGGTTGCGCCAACCGAAGACGCCACGCTGTCGCGGATGACGATCGTCACGTCGGGGTCCGATGACGTGATCGAACAGATCACCAAGCACCTGAACCGCCTGGTGGAAGTGGTCAAGGTGGTCGACCTGACCGAAGCCCCGCACATCGAGCGCGAGCTCATGCTGATCAAGGTGCGTGCGGTCGGCAAGGAGCGCGAAGAGATGAAGCGGATGGCCGACATCTTCCGCGGCCACATCGTCGACGTCTCGGACAAGAGCTACACGGTCGAACTGACCGGCGACAAAAGCAAGCTCGATGCCTTCATCGACGCGCTGGATCGCACCGCCATTCTGGAAACCGTGCGTACGGGCAGCTGCGGCATTGGCCGTGGCGAGCGCGTACTCAAGATTTGAACATTGCCTACATAGATAAGATTCGGAGCTACCCATGAAAGTTTTCTACGACAAAGACTGCGACCTGTCCCTCATCAAGGGCAAGAACGTTGCGATCATCGGCTACGGTTCGCAAGGCCATGCCCATGCCCAGAACCTGAACGAGTCGGGCGTCAACGTGACGGTCGGCGTCCGCAAGGACGGTCCGTCGTGGGACAAGGCCAAGAACGCCGGCCTGAAGGTTGCCGAAGTCAACGACGCCGTGAAGGGCGCCGACGTGGTCATGATCCTGCTGCCTGACGAAAACATCGCCAAGGTCTACAAGGAAAACGTGGCGCCTAACCTGAAGAAGGGCGGCGTGCTGGCTTTCGCGCACGGCTTCAACGTGCACTACGGCGCAGTCGTTCCGCGCGAAGACATCGACGTCATCATGATCGCGCCGAAGGCACCGGGCCACACCGTGCGCGCGACCTACACCCAGGGCGGCGGCGTGCCCCACCTGGTCGCGGTGTACCAGGACAAGTCGGGTTCGGCGCGCGACGTTGCGCTGTCGTACGCGATGGCCAACGGCGGCGGCCGTGCCGGCATCATCGAAACCAACTTCCGTGAAGAGACCGAAACCGATCTGTTCGGCGAACAGGCCGTGCTGTGCGGTGGTACCGTCGAACTGATCAAGGCCGGTTTCGAAACGCTGGTGGAAGCCGGCTACGCCCCTGAAATGGCGTACTTCGAATGCCTGCACGAACTGAAGCTGATCGTCGACCTGATCTATGAAGGCGGCATCGCCAACATGAACTACTCGATCTCGAACAACGCCGAATACGGCGAGTACGTCACGGGCCCGCGCATCGTGACCGACGAGACCAAGAAGGCCATGAAGCAGGTCCTGAAGGACATCCAGACCGGCGAATACGCCAAGAGCTTCCTGGTGGAAAACCAGGCCGGCGCCCCGACCCTGATCTCGCGCCGCCGCCTGACGGCCGAACACCAGATCGAGGAAGTGGGTGGCAAGCTGCGCGCCATGATGCCCTGGATCAGCAAGAACAAGATGGTCGACCAGTCCAAGAACTGATCATGCCGTGCTGATGGCGTTGACGCTTCCCGGTCGGGGAGCGTTGATGACCGGATCTGGCCGATGGATCAAAAGCCCCGCCCGCGGCAACGCGCGGCGGGGCTTTTGTTTTTCAGGCTGTGCGGGCGCCGCCGGGTGGGCGATGGTCAGTGCGGAGCACCGCGCTGGCTGCGGTAGTCGCTGGGCAACACGCCGAAATGCGCGCGAAACGCCTTGCCGAAGTGGCTGAGGTTGTCATAACCCACGTCGAACGCCACGTCGGTCACGCTGGCGCCACTGGCCAGCCGCTGCGCGGCGTGACGCAGGCGCAGGGCCCGCAGGTGCGCGTGCACGGACGTGCCGACGCGGGCCCGAAAGCCCGACTGCAATTTCTTTTCGGGCAGGCCCACGGCCCTGGCCAGCCGCAGGGCGGGCCAGGCTTCGTTGAAGCGTTCTTCCAACACGGCAAATGCGCGCAGCAGACGCTCGTTCTCGATTGCGGTAAGCGCCGGGGAAAACACCGGCGTGGCCAGCAGATCGATCACGTGCGCCAGCAGTTCGTACGCGCGGGCGCGCCGCCACAAGGCCAGCGCATCGGGGTCGGCAAGCGGGGTGGACGACAGGGAATAGGCCAGTTGCAGCATCGCATGACTGGCCTGGCAGGACACGACAAGAGCGGCATGCGGGTGCGATGGCGCATCGGAGCCAAACCGTGCCATGAGGCGATCCGTCACGGGAAAGGAGGTGAGCCGGCGCAACGCGTCGGCAGACAGCCGCAGGTCGACGATGTGCACGTCGCGCCGGGCCGGCAGGTGCACCTGGGCGCCCAGCACGTCGGAATATTGCGACAGCACCAGCGAACCGGCGCGGGGCCGGCACACAGTGCCACGATCCGATTCGAATCGCGGCGTGCCGGTCAGCAGCACCTGAATGGCGAACACCTGCGTGCCCGGGGCCGGCACGGTGAGTTCGGCGTCTGGCCGGCCGCGCAGCACGGCCAGGCTGATGCCTTCATCCACCCGCGTCACGAACGCGATCGTTTTTCCCAGTCCGGCGTCGCCGGCACGGTGGGCAGGGTCTCGCGCCACCATTCGTGCGGGAGCCGGGCGCGATCTTGCATCAGGGCAGGGTGGGCGGCGTCCAACATGCGTTTGGATACGGGGAAGTGTGGCGCAGCCGCAAGTCCGTCAATCCGCGCCGAAAAACCGTCAACGACGATGGCCGAATCCCGCGATACTCGCTCTGTTTCACAATTGATAATCGTTCTCGTTCGATTTTACAGGCTTTGGCGCCTGGAGGGTATGCATGTTCCACCATCGATTTACCGCTGTCGCCGCCTCGTTGGCGGTGGCTTTCCCGCTGACCGGTATTGCGCAGTCCGACTCTGCGGGTGAGCCGGCCCGGCTGCCCGCCATTCAGGTGGAGGCGGCCGGGTCGCCGCTGGCCGATCCGATGGACACCGGCTACGCCGCCACCCGCGTGCGCTCCGCGATGAAGTCGAACACGTCGCTGCTGGAAACGCCGCAGGCCGTGAACGTGGTGACGCGCACGGAGATGGAACAGCAGGGGTCGGTGTCGGTGGCGCAGGCGTTGCGGTACACGCCGGGGGTGGTGGGACAGTACGGCGATAACGACGTGCGTTATGACTGGTTGACGGTACGCGGATTTACGCCGGCGCGCTATCTGGACGGCCTGGTGCTGCCTTTTGGGGTGCGGGGCTACGCGCAGCCGCGGGTGGAAGTGTTCGGGCTGGAGCGTGTCGAGGTGCTGAAAGGGCCGTCGTCGGGGCTGTTTGGGCAGACCGCTCCGGGCGGCCTGGTCAACATGGTCAGCAAGAAGCCGACTGAAGAACGGCTGCGCGAAGTCGACCTGCAATACGGCAGCTTCGACCGCAAACAGGCCGCCTTCGACCTGGGTGGGCCGATCGACGAGAACCGCGCCGTGCTGTATCGGCTGACGGGGCTGGTCAAGGACAGCGGGACCCAGTACGACTATGTGAAGGACAACAAGGTCTACCTGCAAGGCGGGTTGACGTTCAACCTGTCCGACGCGACACGACTGAACCTCATGGCGCAATACCAGAAGATCCGGTCGCCGGGCGGCGGTGGGGCGCCAGTGCTGCCGCGGGTGGGCACCGTGGTGCCAAGCGCGCTGGGCACGATCGATCGCGGCAGATTTGTGGGCGACCCCAACTACGACCTGTTCACCAACGAACAGAAGATGCTGGGCTATACGCTGGAACATCAGGTGAACGACCGGCTGGGTTTCAAGCAGACGGCGCGTGTGACCCAGGTCGATACGAACTCGCGGCGCGTGCAGGTCGGCGCGGTGTTCGGCGACACGCAGGCGGCGCGGTATGCGTGGTCCTTTCCCGAAAAGGCAACGACGATCCAGATCGACAACCAGTTGAGCGCGGAACTGGATTGGGGGCGACACGGCACCGGATCACGGCGGGCGTCGACTATCTACGCGACCGTGCCGACTACACCGAAAGTCAGCTGGGCATTTTCTACCGGCCGGGCACGACGACACCGGAATTGTTCGATCTCTACAATCCCGTGTACGGTAATCGTGCCGTAGCCGTGCCGCCGGATGCCCTGCGCATCCATCAGACGCGCGAGCAGCTTGGGGTCTACCTGCAGGACCAGGTGTCGTTCGACAAGTGGCGCCTGACATTGGCGGGCCGCCAGGACTGGACCAACACGGATACCAATACGACGAACATCGCGGCGTCCGGCGCTGCCGCGTTCCGCCGCACCGACATCGATGCGAATCGTTTCACCGGCCGCGCCGCGCTGGCCTATGCCTTGGACAACGGCGTGACGCCTTACGTGAGTTATTCGACGTCGTTCCAGCCGCTGGCCGGCATCCGGTCCGACGGCACGAATCTGAAGCCGTCGACCGGCAAGCAGACCGAGGCGGGCGTCAAGTTCCAGCCCGCCAGCCGCAATGCGCTGTTGACCGCGGCAGTGTTCGACATCAGGCAGGCTGATGTCAGCGCGACCGATCCCGCCAACAGCAACTACAGCATCCAGGTGGGGCAGGTTACGTCGCGCGGCATTGAACTCGAAGCGAAGGGCAGCGTGACGAAAGCGTTGAATCTGACGCTGGCCTACACCTACATGGACACCGAAATCACGCGGGCAAGTTCCACGGCGGCATCGGCAGGACGTGCCGGCAATCGCCTCAATTTCGTTCCGCGTCACCAGGCTTCGGTGTGGGCGGACTACACGGTGCAGACGGGCCCGCTGGCCGGCCTGGGCATGGGCGCCGGTGTGCGGTATCGAGGCAGCGTCTTTGGCGATCTGGCGAACGCCCAGGAAGTCGGCGGGGTGACTCTGGTGGACGCGGCCTTGCGCTACGACCTGGGCCGGTTGGACGAGACGCTGAAGGGCGCGGATCTGAGCGTGAACTTTTCGAATCTGTTCGACAGGAAATACGTGGTCAATTGCCTGGCCGCGTCGGCCTGCTACTGGGGTACGGAACGCACCGCTGTCGCGAATCTGCGCTACCGGTGGTAATGGCGAGCTGGACGGTATCGCCGATTCCCCCTCGATTGGCGGCCTCGTGTTCATCGGTTAACCTTCGATCATGAACACACAAGAACCTCGTCACCGCGGCATCTACCTGCTGCCCAATGCATTCACCACGGCGGCGCTGTTCGCCGGTTTTTATGCCATCGTGCAGGCCATGAACGACCAGTTCGAGATGGCGGCCATTGCGATTTTCGTGGCCATGGTGCTCGACGGCATGGACGGCCGGGTGGCACGCCTGACCAATACCCAATCGGCATTTGGAGAGCAGTACGACTCGCTGTCGGATATGTGTTCGTTCGGCGTGGCGCCGGCGCTGGTGATGTATGAGTGGATCCTGAGTCCGCTCGGCCGGTGGGGCTGGCTGGCGGCCTTCGTCTATGTGGCCGGCGCGGCGCTGCGGCTGGCGCGCTTCAACACCAATATCGGCGTGGTCGACAAGCGCTTCTTCCAGGGGCTGCCCAGCCCGGCATCGGCCGCGCTGGTGGCGGGCTTCGTCTGGCTGGCGATCGACAACAAGCTGCCGATCCGCGAATTGTGGATGCCGTGGGTCGCATTCGGCCTGACGATCTATGCGGGCGTCAGCATGGTGTCGAACGCGTTGTTCTTCAGCGGCAAGTCGTTCGCGCTGGGTCGCAGCGTGCCGTTCTGGATGATCCTTGTGGTGGTCGCGGCGTTCGTGTTCATTTCGAGCGATCCGCCCATCGTGTTGTTCGGCCTGTTCGTGATCTACGGGCTGTCGGGCTACGTCATGTGGGCGTGGCGCTGGCAGAAGGCGCGCAAGCTGCAGCAGCGGCGCCGGCGCAACGGCATGGATTGATTTACCCTTCCAGCGGCGCGGCGATCGACTCAAGGAAGGTCTCGCGCGCCTTGGTCGGGCTGTCCTTGCGCACGATGGCGAACACATTGGCTTGCGGCGTCGGGTCGGTCAGGGTGCAGGTGACCACGCCGGGCTTGAGGCGCTGGCAGGTCGACGCGGGCACCAGGGCCACGCCCAGGCCGGCTTCGACCAGATTCAGCTGCGCCGGCACTTCGGACACGGCCTGTGACGCGTGCGGTGTAAAGCCCGCCTTGGCGCAGCAGTCAAAAATGTGCTGCGCGAACGCGGACGTATCGCGGCGCAAAACCACGAAGTGTTCGTCGGCCAGTTCCGCCAGGCGGAGTTGACGTTTGGCGGCCAGGGGTGCCCGGCGGGCAGGACGGCCAGCACGGGATCGGACCAGAGCGGCACGCAGTCCAGCAGCGGGTCGTTGATGCACGCGCGCGTGAAGCTGACGTCGATCCGGTGTTCGCGCAGCGCATCGATCTGGTCGCTGGGTTTCATCTCGTTCAGGATCACCGACACGTCCGGGTGCGTGGTGGCGTACCGCGCGATCAGGTCGGGCAGGGGGCCCAGAAAGTGCGAACCCGACAGGCCCACCTCGACCCGGCCCGCCAGGCCCTGGTCGACTGCCCGTACCCGCACGCCGGCATCCTTCAGCCGGGCCAGCACGGCGCGCACGTCGTGCAGGAAGCAGACCCCGGCTTCGGTCAGTTCGACCCGTCGGCTGGTGCGACGAAACAGCGCGGCGCCCAGTTCCGTTTCCAGCTGGGCAATTTGCATGCTGAGCGGCGGTTGCGAGATGTGGAGGCGGGCAGCGGCGCGCGTGAAATTGAGCTCTTCGGCCAGAACGGAAAAATAGCGGAGTTGGCGAAGTTCCACGGCAAGGCTCCGGAAAGAGGACGGGCAGCGGACGGCGCGCGGCAGGGCGCCCCAGCGTACGGGTCCAGGTATCATCCATACGCGCGCCATATCGATCTAGACGAAAACGATATTGGCGTATATCGAATATACCGTGAAGAATACGCTTCACATAACGACAAACCTTGAGACTTTTCATGACCCGATTGAAAGCGGCTGCGGCCGCGGCTTTGCTGGCAACCCCCTGATGGCCCTGGCGGCGGACGACTTCCCTACCCGGCCGATCACGCTGATCGTGCCCAACCCGCCAGGTGGCCTGGTCGACACGTCGGCGCGGGTGTTGAGCGAACCGCTGAGCCGGGTGATCGGCAAGACGGCCGTGGTCGAAAACAAGGACGGCGGCAGCGGCAACATTGCGTACCAGTATGTGGCGCGCGCCAAGCCCGACGGCTACACGCTGCTGATTTCGTACTCGGCCTATCACGTGGGCAATCCGGCGATTACCGCCAAGCTGCCGTGGGACCCGCTCAAGGACTTCGAACCGGTCGCCTTGTTGACGGTGGCAACCAATGTCGTGACGGTGCCGCCAAGCGTGCCGGCCAACAACCTGCAGGAACTGTCGGCGTACTTCAAGCAGGCGCCGGGCAAGTACAACTATGCGTCGCAGGGGATCGGATCGATGTCGCACATCGGCACCGAGATCTTCAAGCAGCAGACCGGCACGCAAATCACGCACGTGCCGTATCGCGGGTCGGGTCCGGCCATTCAGGACGTGCTGGCCGGCAACGTGCAGCTCTTCATCACCACGCCCCCTTCGGTGATGGGACACGTGCAGACCGGCAAACTGAAGGCCCTGGCCGTGACCAGCCAGAAGCGTCATCCGATGCTGCCGAACGTGCCGACCAGCGCCGAAGCCGGCCTGCCGGCCTTCCAGCTGGAGTCCTGGGTGGCGCTGTTTGCCCCGGCCGGCACGCCCAAGCCGGTCATCGCGACGCTGGCCGCCAACGTGCAGAAAGCGCTGGCGACGCCAGAAAGCGTGAAGCGGGCCGAAGGCGCCGGGATCGAAGTGAAGTTTGAAGGTCCGGAAGCGCTGGCGCAGCGCGTGCGCACCGACCTGGCGTACTGGGCCAAGACGGTCAAGGCCGCAGGCATTACGCCCGAGTAAGCGCCGGACAGCCGGGCGGCCGATGGTCACCCGGCGGGGCAGGTCAGCATTTCCCGATACGTCGGGCCATAACTGTCAGTGCACTGATGATTAACGATTTGCGCGGATCCGCCGGGTGTTGCCCGCGACCGTGTCCCACCTGGAGAAGTTCATGGAAAGCAACGAATCGCGCGTCTACCGTATCGGTCAGATCGTCCCCAGCTCGAACACCACGATGGAAACGGAAATCCCGGCCATGCTGCTGCGCCGCCAGACCATCCTGCCCGAGCGCTTCACCTTCCATTCGAGCCGCATGCGCATGAAGAAGGTGACCAAGGAAGAACTGGTGCTGATGGACAAGGAATCGGACCGCTGCGCGCTGGAATTGTCGGACGCCCGCGTGGACGTGCTGGGCTACGCCTGCCTGGTCGCCATCATGAGCATGGGCCGCGGCTACCACCGTGAATCGCAGGAACGCCTGCACCAGGTCACGGTGGGCAACAACGCCGCCGCGCCCGTGGTGTCGAGCGCAGGCGCCCTGATCGAAGGCCTGCAGGCCATGGGCGCCAAGAAGGTGTCGGTGCTGACGCCGTACATGAAGCCGCTGACGGGCATGGTCGTCGACTACATCGAGCACGAAGGCTTCGAAGTGCAGGACAGCGTGTCGCTGGAAATCTCGGACAACCTCGAAGTCGGCCGTCAGCCCTCGCTGGCCCCGGCCGAGCACGTCAAGCGCCTGGACACCAGCGGCGTCGACGTGGTTGTGCTGTCGGCCTGCGTGCAGATGCCGTCGCTCGATTCGATCCAGATGGTGGAAGACCGTCTGGGCAAGCCGGTGATCTCGGCCGCGGTGGCGACCGTATATCGGATGCTCAAGGTGCTGAACCTGGAAACGCGCGTGCCGAACTGCGGTTCGCTGCTTTCGGGCAAGTACTGATCGTTCCGATCGGGGAATGACGAACGGCCCGCGATGGCGGGCCGTTTGTCATACGGACCGTCGGTGGGTCTTGGGTCCGATTCCCTGTGCCGGGCCTGAGGCGCAACGCATCATCGCGTGCGAGCCGTGAACACATGCCGCATCACGCGTGTCACTGCCGCGATGGGCACCGTGGCGTGGCTTTCGTCTGCGAGGGTTTCGTACGATGTCGTCAGGCCGAGACCTGACAAGGCCTGCATGCGCGCGTGCAAGGCTTGTGCGTCACGCAGCATCATTGGTGATTCGCGGCCGCCGGCGAACAGCGTCAGCGAGGTCTGCGTCAGGTTCAGCTGCCCGGCATGCGCCCGCTGCGTAAAGGCGCGTTCTTCCGGCAACAGGTAGCGGTCCTGCCACCAGATCGACGGGCTGGCCGCGATGTAGTGATTGAACAGCCAGGGCCGCGTGTAGAACGCATGCAGCGTGAACATCCCGCCGAATGAATGGCCGAACAGACTCTGTTGGGTGCGGTCCAGCTTGTATCGGCGGGCCAGTTCGGGTTGCAGCTGGTGTTCGATGAAGTCCAGCATGTCGTCCTGGCCCCCAGCGCCGGCATGTTAGGTTGCCGTTCGCGGCCAGGCGGCGCCGGCGGCGAATAATCGAAGGACCGGCCGTGGAAGTCATAGGGCTGCTCGGTCGGGTAGCCGATGGCGACCACCATGGCCTTGTCGAACTTGGCGCGCTGCAGACGCAAGGTGTCGCTGAAGGCGCCGAACACGGAATTGCCGTCCAGCACATACAGCACCTGGTAGCCATTGGCCGGTGCCGGGTCCTTGGCTTCGGTGATCATGATGCGGTAGTCGCGGCCCTTGGTGCTTTGCATGGCCAGATGGCGGGTGCCAGGCAGCGCGACTGGCGGAGCCATGCCGAGTGCGGGATCCGCGGCATCGGGCGGCGATGCGGGCAATGCGCGCGCCGCGGGCGTACCGGACGTCGTCGGTGCGGGCGCGGCGCCCATGGCGGTGCCGGATGCGATCAGCGCGGCCAGGAGCGTGAGCCTTCGCGCCGATGCCATAAAGCTGCCCGCGAAGGCGTGGCGCCGCAAGGGCCTGTGCTGCAACGCGTCGCCACTGTGCCGCGCAGCGCCATCACGCTTCCACGGTAGGGTCCGGGCGTACACGGCCGATGTCAACATAAGGTCTCGATTGCTCATTCGTTCACCAGCGATAGCGGAGGGACGCAACGACCGTGCGCCGTTGGCCGCGATAGCAGAAGCCGGAGTTGCATACCTCCATCTCCTTGTCCAACAGGTTCTGCACGTTTACCGCGCCGCGCCAGCCTTTCATGCTGGCGTCGAGGCGAGCCAGGTCGTAATAGACGGCCAGGTCCACCAGGGTCGCGCTGGGATTGGTGGATGCGTTGATCTTGTCGGTCTTGTTGGCGCCGACGAAGCGCATGCCCGCGCCCAGGCCCAGCCCGGCCAGCGGTGTGGTGCGCAAGATCGCATCCGCCCACAACGATGCGGTGTGCCGCGGCGTGACCGGCAATTCCTTGCCGATCTCCGCCGGGTCGGTGGACCGCGTCACCTCGGTCTGGTTGTAGGTGTATGACGCGGTCAGATTCACGTCGCGGGCCAGACTGGCTTTGCCCTGCAGTTCGAGCCCGCGCGAGCCGACCTGGCCGGTCAGCTCGGAAAAGGCCGTGCCCGGAATGCTGCGCACGGCGTTCTGCTCGGTCAGGTCGAACAGCGACGCGGTCAGGAAAGCGTCTTCATTCTTGGGCTGAAACTTCACGCCCACTTCGAACTGGCGCGCTTTGGTTGGATCGAGCGGCGATCCGCTCAGCGACAGCGAGGTGTTCGGCTGAAACGACGTGGCGTAGCTCGCGTAAGGCGACATGCCATTGTCGAAGGCATAGAGCACCCCGGCCTGCGTAGTGATGGCGTGGCTGCGTTTGTGGGTGGTGACGGCGGCCGTGCCCAGGTTGCGCGCTTCATGCTCGACCCCGTCGCGCCGCACGCCCACATTGAAGCGCCAGCGGTTCCACGACATCTGGTCGGCGGCGTACACACCCAACTGGTCGACGAAGGTGCCTGTGCGCGGCGCCAGCGCGGGCGTCGGGGCAATCACATTGCCGTAGACCGGGTTGTCCAGATTCAACACCGGGTAGTCTGCGGCGTTGCCGACGCCAAGGCCGAAGGTGGATGCCACCTTTTGGTAGTCGATTCCGAACAGCAGCCGGTGATCCACCGGCCCGGTGCTTGTCCTGGCATGGACCTGGTTGTCGATCACGAACGTGTCTGCCTTGTTTTCAATGGCGTAGGCGGTGCGCCGGAGCAGCCGCGTGCCGGGCACCAGTCCGGCGCCGCTCAGGTACCGCGCGTGGACGTTGATGACGCCATACCGGGCCTTTTGCGTGAAGGACAGGTTGTCGTTGAAGGCGTGGTCCAGGCGATAGCCCAACTGGAATTGCTCCTGCTTCTGCTGGTCATAGCCGTAGTCGCTGACCCGGTTCCGGGAAGCGCGGCCGTTTTCCTGATAGACGCCGACACTGCTGTCGGTCTCGTCTTTCAGCGCGTGGGCCAGGACAGTGACCTTGGTCTTGTCGCCCGCCTTCCAGGTCAGCGACGGGGCCAGGTAATAGCGGTTGTTGGCGGCCTTGGCGTCCGTATCGGCATCGCGGGCAATGCCGGTCACGCGCCACAGCACCTTGCCATCGGCATCGAGCGCGCCGCCAAAATCGCCCCCCATCTGCTTGCGGTCATGGTTGCCCGCCTGCACCTCCAGTTCGCGCAGTGGCGTGGCGGTGGGCTGCTTGCTGATGCGGTCGATCAGGCCGCCCGGGGTGCTTTGACCATACAGGACCGATGCCGGTCCCTTGACCACGTCGATACGTTCCAGGCCATAGGGCTCGGACTTGAAGTAGGCGTAGGACCCTTGGCCCTGGCGCAAGCCGTCACGATAGTCGCCGTAGGTATTGACCGGAAAGCCTCGGATGCTGATCTGGTCGAAGCGCGGGTCGTAGCCGTAGGCGCCGGTGACGACGCCTGCGGTGTAGCGCACCGCCTCGGGCAGGCTTTGCGCGCTACGCACATCGAGTTCGTCGCGCGTGATCACGGCGATCGAACGCGGTGTCTCATTGATCGGCGTGCCTGTCTTGGTGGCGGATTCGGCCTGTCTGGCCACGAAGCCGCGGGGCGCAATGTCACTGCCCAGGGCAGGGGCCGATACGGCGATCGTACCGAGCGTCGTCGCAGCCGCGCCGTTGCCGGCAGGCGCTGCCGGTGCGCCGGTCCGCGTGGTCAAGGCATAGCCGCCGCGGCCGTCGGGCACCGCAGCCAGGCCCGCATTGGTAAGCAATAGGGCGAAGCCCTGGCCGACGGTATAGGTACCCCGCAGCGCAGGCGCGGTCTTGCCTGCGACCATGTTTGGGTCGAAGGACAGCAGCACGCCGGTGCTGCGCGCGTAGCGGTTCAGCGTCGCGCCAAGATCGCCGGCGGGGATGTCCAGCTGGTAAGTTGCGTCTTGCGCGCAGGCTGCAGGGGCGGCAAGGGATGCCAGAACGGCGAGTGCGACCGGTGCGGCGGCGGCCGCGAGGTAGCGTGCGGTGGGGCAAATCATGGGCGTCCTTGGGGTTGTCATGCGGATGCCTGGATACCGAACGAGACCGCCAAACACGCAAACGAAAGTGTAACGGCAGCGTGCGCCGGCCGCCCAGGCACTGCGGGACTGTCACGGATCCAGGACTGGCCGCGACTGCGCCATGACTGACCCGCCGCCATGCCGTCACGCCGCCGTCACCGTGATCCAATACCGGGTGCGCCGGTGCACGGCCACCGGCAGCACGCGGGTGATGGCGTCCAGCGCATGATCGGTGTTCCCGACGGGATAGACGCCCGAAATGCGTTGGCCGGCAACGTCGTCCGTGCAGTGCACGAGACCGACGCGGTACCGCGACAGCTCTGCGACGAGATCACCCAGCCGCATGCCCTGCGCCACGATGACGCCGTCTGTCCAGGCACCGTCGCCGTCGCTCAGGGGCGCTGGCGGACCGACCCCGCTGGACGTGAAACAAGCCACACTGCCTGCCTGCAACACGGCACTGGCGCCTTGCGCGCAGGCGATCCGGACCTGGCCGTCATAGACCGCGACCCGTGTGCCGACCGGTGTTCGCCTGACGGCAAACCGGCCCTCCGTGGCGCTGACGCCGCCGGCCGGATCGCGCACGTCCAGCATCTGCCGCCGGCCATGGCCGCCCACCCGCAGCAGGATTTCGCCGCGCAGCAGCTCAATGCCGCGCTGTCCAGCGTCCATGTGCACCGAGATGGCGGTGTTGGTGTTGAGCGTGACGCGGCTGGCATCGTCCAGCGTCACCTCGGCCTGCTCGCCCACGGCGGTGTGGTAATCGGCGACCAGATCCTGCCAGGGCAGCCACCGGTAGCCGGACCAGCTTGCACCTGCGCCGATTGCAGTGCC
This sequence comes from Pigmentiphaga litoralis, assembly GCF_048632615.1. Lineage (GTDB taxonomy): Bacteria > Pseudomonadota > Gammaproteobacteria > Burkholderiales > Burkholderiaceae_B > Pigmentiphaga > Pigmentiphaga litoralis_B. The sequence goes on along the minus strand of NZ_CP184479.1, from coordinate 721,806 downwards.
GCCCACTACCCACAAAGACTTCAGCACGGCCCGCCGCCCGCTGCGCGCACGGTCGGCGTCGGCGCGCGCCAAGGTGCTGCGCAAGGTGCAAGGCGGCATCACGGTGAGCAGATTGCCGATGTGCTGCAACCGGTCCCATGCCCGGGCGTGCGCCGGATCGGCGTCGCGCCAGCGTGCGAAGGCTTTGAATTCGGCGGCAGAGGCGGCGCCGGATTGCAGGCGCACTTTCCAGGCGATCGCGGTGTCGCGAAGACTGTCACTCATGCCGCGTCGTAGCAAAGCCGCCACGCCGTCGTCATGTAGTGCTGTACGGTCCGTGCCGATATTCCCATCTGCGCGGCAATATCGGCATAGGCCAGCCCATCCAGCTGTGCCATCAGGAACACCTGCCGGACCTTGACAGGCAGGCGCCGCAGCAGCCGGTCCACTGCCACCAGCGTTTCCAGCACCAGCGCCTGGGCTTCCGGCGACGGCGCATGCGCGGGCGGCAGCGCTTCCAATGCCGCCAGGTACGCGCGGGCCAGCGCGGCACGCCGGAAGTGGTCGATCAGCAGCCCTTTGGCGATCGTGGTGAGCAGGGCCCTGGCCTCGTCCACATACAGCGCATCCCGTTTTTCAATGATGCGCACGAAGGTGTCCTGCGCAATCTCGTCAGCATCCTGGCGCGAGCGCAGGCGGGCGTGCAGCCATCCGCACAGCCAGGCGTGATGGTGTCGGTAGAGCGTAGTGATCTGATCGGGTCCGAGGGCGCGCGCGCCAGGCATGGTCCTCTCCATGAGAATGCGTATCATTCTATGGCAATCCGGCCCATGGCCCAATGGTGGGTCCCGCGTACCGGCATTGCGACTGGCCGGCTGGACGCTGGCGCGCCGCCGCCAAGCGCCGCGCCGGCTCCGCAAACGACAAGGCCGCGCCTTTCGGCACGGCCTTGTCTGCCTGTCAGGGCGTCAACGGCGCAGCCCCCGCTTATTCATGCCTGCGCCTACCCGGCAGGAATGACGATGGGCGTCGCCGCTTACCTTCCAAACCCTTCGCGTGGATCCGCCAGCGGGTCAGGACCCGGGTGGAAACGTGTCACCACGCCGTCGCTGTCGCGCACATACACGTACATTAGCGAATTCCAGACGCCATCCTGGCGGAAGCGGTAACCCCATACCGCCTGGTCGGCAGGGTAGGCCACGCGGCGGATCTCGGCGGGCGGGCCGAACTCGAAAATCATGCGGTCCCGGTTCCACTTACCTTCTTCCAGCCCGTCATTGATCATCTGGAAGCGGTTGCTGGTCAGCGCCTGCACGGTGGACACGGCCACGTGGTTGGCGTCGTAGTCGGTGATCCATGTGTACTGGCCCATGGGCTGCGACGTGTAGATGAGCCGCGTGCCGCCGTTCGGCAACGGCCGTTCGACCGCTGGCTTGCCCAGGCGCGCCATGGTGGCGGCCTGGGTCTCGCCGGGCTGGATGGTGGCCGGACTTGCACAGGCGCCCAGCAGCGCCGCCAGCGCGGCGGCGGCCAGCGCGTGGGGCAGGCCGCGGCGCATACCTTGACTGATACCCATACAATCCCCTCTTTTCATTTGGTGGAGAAGCATGTGACCGCTCGTCGCAGCTTCGGGTTCCTATCCCCGATTGTAAGTGCGTTGGCCGTGGCGGCCGCTGTGGCGCCGTCTGGCGGACTGGCCATGGCCCCCTCGGCCGCCGCGCCAGTGACGGCCCAGGTGTCGGCCCCGATGTTGCCGCCGGTCAGGCTGGCCGTGATCGAAGCCATGTCCGGCCCGTTCGCCAACACGGGGGACGCGATCATGCGCAATCTGCGGTTCGCGGTGGACCGCGTCAACGCCAGGGGCGGCGTGACGCTGGCGGATGGCAGGCATCCGCTGGAGCTGGTCAGCTTCGACAGCAAGAATCAGGTGGACGAAGCGCTGTTGCTGCTGCGCGCGGCGAGCGACCAGGGCATGACCCTGATCCTGCAAGGCAACAGTTCGGCGGTGGCCGCCGGATTGCTGGAGGGCATCAACCGGCACAACCAGCGCAACCCCACCAAACGCATGGTGTTCCTGAACTATTCAGCGGTCGACCCCGCATTGACCAACGAGAAGTGCAGCCCGTGGCATTTCCGGTTCGACGCCAATTCCGACATGCGCATGGCCGCGCTGACTGAAGTGATGAAGCGCGATCAAAGCGTGCGCAAGGTCTATCTGATCAACCAGGACTACAGCTTTGGCCAGCAGGTGTCGCAGGCGGCGCGCAGCGCGCTGGCCAGCAAGCGGCCCGATGTGCAGATCGTGGCGGACGAGTTCCATGCCATCGGCAAGGTCAAGGATTTTGCGCCTTATGCCGCCAAGATCGTGGCCAGCGGGGCCGATACCGTCATTACCGGCAACTGGGGCAATGACCTGACGCTGCTGATCAAGGCCGCGCGCGAAGCCGGCGTCAACGCCAATTTCTATACGTTCTATGCCAATGCGCTGGGGGCGCCGGCGGCGATCGGCGATGCCGGGGTGGGCAAGGTCCGCGCCGTCGCGGAGTGGCACTACAACGCGGGCGAGCCCGGCATGGATGCGGCCTACGCTGCCTATCGCAAGCAGTTCCCGCGGCCGGCCGACGACTACCTGAACGCTCGCATGCTGCACATGGTGGACATGCTGGCCGCGGCGCTGGAGAAGGGCGGTTCGGCGGATGCGGTGACCGTCGCGCGGCAGCTGTCGGGCATGCGCTGGACCCAGGAAGGCGCCGAGTTGTGGATGCGTCCGGCCGATCACCAGGCGATCAAGCCGCTGTACGTGTTCACCATGCAGAAGCAGGGCGTTGGCACGGCGCGGCTGGACGTGGAAGGCAGCGGCTACGGATTCGAAACCGCCCTGAAGGTCGGCGCGCAGGACCTGGCGTTGCCGACGCGCTGCGTCATGCCGAAACTGCCCTGATTGGGGTATACTCTTGGGCTGCCCCGAGTTTATTTGGAGCAGCACTGAAGCCATCAGTCCTCGTTACCGGGTCCTGAACATTCAGTGGTCGAACCCAAGCACTCATACCATCGCAATCAAACATTCACGGCGAAGCGCCTCGGTTTCGCCGCCTGTCTGGAGAGGAAATCATGTCCGTCGCTGACATCAATAAAGCCACCATCGTTACCGAATTCCAACGTGCTCAAGGCGACACCGGTTCGCCCGAAGTGCAAGTTGCGCTCTTGACCGCTCGTATCAACGAACTTACCGGTCACTTCAAAGCCCACACCAAAGACCATCACTCGCGCCGCGGCCTGCTGCGCATGGTGAGCCGTCGCCGCAAGCTGCTCGACTACCTGAAGAGCCGCAACGCCGATGCATACCGCGGTCTGATCGAGAAACTCGGTCTGCGCAAGTGATTGTCGGGGGGCACGGAAGGTTGTCCCGCGCTGCGGTGGTTTCCCGCCCGGCGTTGGCCGGCTTTTCCGTGAGTTTCCAGTCCTGCGCGGCGCGCGGGACTGGCACCAAAACTACTCCCTCCTGAATTGGAGAGTGCCTGTGTCAGGAACACCTGTCACAGGCATTTTCGTTTCCGGAGGGGCAACCGTAAAGGATGCCTGTCATGTTCAATAAAGTCACAAAAACATTCCAGTATGGCCAGCATACCGTCACCCTCGAAACCGGCGAACTCGCTCGCCAGGCGTCGGGTGCCGTCGTCGTGTCCATCGAAGACACGGTGGTGCTCGCGACGGTCGTCGGCTCCAAGCGCATCAAGCCGGGCCAGGACTTCTTCCCGCTGACCGTCGACTACATCGAAAAGACCTACGCTGCCGGCCGTATTCCGGGTGGGTTCTTCAAGCGCGAAGGCAAGCCATCCGAAAAGGAAACGCTGACCTCGCGTCTGATCGATCGTCCGCTGCGCCCGCTGTTCCCTGAAGGCTTCTACAACGACGTGCATGTGGTGATCCACACGCTGTCGGTCAATCCCGAGATCGATCCCGACATCGCTGCGATGATCGGCGCATCGGCCGCCATGGCCATCTCCGGTCTGCCGTTCGCCGGCCCGATCGGTGGTGCGCGCGTGGGCTGGATCAACGACCAATACGTGTTGAATCCTACCGCCAGCCAGCTCAAGACCTCGGCCCTCGACCTGGTGGTCGCCGGCACGCGCGACGCCGTGCTGATGGTCGAATCCGAAGCCCAGCAGCTGTCCGAAGAAGTCATGCTCGGCGGCGTGGTGTTCGGCCACGAACAGATGCAGGTCGTGATCAACACGATCGACGAACTGGTCCGCGAAGCCGGCAAGCCCGAGTGGGACTGGCAGCCGCCGGCTCGCAACGAGCCGTTGATCGCCGCTGTGCGCAACGCCGGCTACGCCGCGCTGGAAGCCGCCTACCAGACCCGCGACAAGCAGGCCCGCACCACCAAGCTGCGCGACGTGTCGGCCCAGGTCAAGACGGCCTTGGCCGAACAGGCTGCGTCGGGCGCGATCGCCGAGTACAGCTCGGTGGACGTCGACAACATCCTGTTCGAATTCGAATCGCAGATCGTCCGCAGCCAGATCCTGAGCGGCGAGCCGCGTATCGACGGCCGCGACACGCGCACCGTCCGTCCGATCAGCGTCCGCCTGGGTGTGCTGCCTCGCGCCCACGGCAGTGCGTTGTTCACCCGCGGTGAAACCCAGGCGCTGGTGATCGCCACGCTGGGCACCAAGCAAGACGAGCAGATCATCGACGCCCTGATGGGCGAGTACCGCGACCGCTTCATGCTCCACTACAACATGCCTCCGTTCGCCACCGGCGAAACCGGTCGCATCGGCGTGCCGAAGCGTCGTGAAGTCGGTCACGGCAAGCTGGCCAAGCGCGCGCTGACGCCGCTGCTGCCCGCACCGCAAGACTTCCAGTACACCATCCGCGTCGTGTCGGAAATCACTGAATCCAACGGTTCGTCGTCGATGGCATCGGTCTGCGGCGGTTCGCTCGCCATGATGGACGCGGGCGTGCCGGTCAAGGATCACGTGGCCGGCGTGGCCATGGGTCTGATCAAGGACGGCGGCAAATTTGCCGTGCTGACCGACATCCTGGGTGACGAAGATCACTTGGGCGACATGGACTTCAAGGTGGCTGGTACCGTCAATGGCGTGACCGCGCTGCAGATGGACATCAAGATCCAGGGCATCACCAAGGAAATCATGCAGGTCGCGCTGGCGCAGGCCCGCGAAGGCCGTCTGCACATCCTCGAAAAGATGCGCGAAGCCATCGATTCGTCGCGTGGCGAACTGTCAGCCTTCGCGCCGCGCATGCTGTCCATGAAGATCAATCCGGAAAAGATCCGCGACGTGATCGGCAAGGGCGGCGCCACCATTCGCGCGCTGACCGAAGAAACCGGCACGCAGATCGACATTTCGGATGACGGCACCATCGTCATCTCGAGCGTGGATCTGGACCGCGCCAAGGAAGCCCAGCGCCGCATCGCCGACCTGACGGCCGACGTGGAAGTGGGCCAGGTCTACGACGGCAGCGTGCTGCGTCTGCTGGACTTCGGCGCGATCGTCCAGGTGCTGCCAGGCCGTGACGGTCTGCTGCACATCTCGGAAATCGCGAACCATCGCATCGCCAACATCAACGACGTCCTGAAGGTGGGCCAGCAGGTCCGCGTGAAGGTCATCGAAGCCGACGACAAGGGCCGTCTGCGCCTGTCGATCAAGGCGATCGCCGTGGCGGCCGAAGCCGCCGAGCCCGCGCCCCAGCAGTAAGCCGGGGCAGGCCGGGTCACCACGGTGGCCCGGCAGCGTCTGATCCGTCGGGCGTGGCAAAAGAAGCGGGGACTGCATGATGCTGTCCCCGCTTTTTTCGTCCTGCCAGCGTGACCCCGTTGAAGTTATCCCAGGGCGGACACCGATGGCATGTCGTCATTGCGCACCACCGTCACGTTCCAGAACACGTCCACCACGTATTGCGCCTTCAAGGGTAGCGCGGGCGGCGGGGCATCCAGCCATTCGACCACCAGCAGCGCGGTGGTGCCTTCTTCGACCAGGCGGCAGCGCAGGCCCTCGGCGCCCAGCATGGCGCAGGCAAAGTCGGCCTGATCCGCGCCCGCAACGAATCCGAACGTGGCGTTGCACAGCGATGCGTGGGCGCGCATGCGCAGGCAGTTGCGCAGGCGTTCCAGACCTTGTTCTCGACCGCGGTACCAGGGAGGACGTGCGGGCGCCTTGCGGTTGCGGCTCAACAGCGCAAGTTCATCAACGAGTTTGGTCATGGCTCCTCTCGGTCACACGGATCACACCTTGCGGCCCACATGGACGGCGCGCAAGCAACGGCGACGCGTCTGTCTGAAGACGCGATCCGTCATCCCGGTGATCAGGCGGTCTTACAGCTTAGAAGATCACCCCGGCAGGCACTTTGCCCGACGTCTCAAAATGTGTGCCCTATGTCTCAAATTCACACTTTTTTTCAGCGGTTCGTCAGTGTGCCTTGGTTCGGGGAACGCTACACGAACGTTGTGCCGCACCGTTGTCGGGCGTGGACGCGCGGTCAGTGCACGTCTTACGCGTTAATGAGCCAGGTGCTCACTTGATCGACCAACGTCTGCACGGGAACCATGGCGTCAACGGTCAGGACGCCATCTTCATTGACCGGAGATTCGAGCGTGGCGAACTGGCTGGCGACCAGGGCGGGCGCAAAAAAGTGGCCGTGACGCTGGCTGACGCGGGCCAGCGCATCGTCCTGGGTCAAGGACAGGAAGACAAACCGCAGGCCGGGATGGGCGCTGCGCAATTGCTCGCGATACGCGAGGCGCAGGGCGGAGCAGGGCAGGAACAGGCGCCGGTCATTCGCATGCGCGTCTGCCAGCAATTCGGACAGGCGGCGCAGCCATTCCGCGCGGTCGCTGTCGGTCAGGGGTTCACCGGCGCGCATCTTGGCAATGCTGGCCTCGGAATGAAAGTCATCGCCGTCGACGAAGTCCCAGCCCAGTGCCTCGGCGCAGGCCTTCCCCACGGTGGACTTGCCGCAGCCCGACACGCCCATGACCACCACGGCCGTGCCGCTCATGACAGCAGACCGCGCTCGTTCATGAAATCCTGCACCTTCTGCAGGCGGACCAGGGGGTCCGGTTCCAGCAGCAGCGCCTGGCTTTCCGGCACGGGCAGGGGCAGCAGTTCGCACCAGCGGTTGGCGACCCAGCCGGCTTCATCAAGCCGGTAGGGCGTGCCGATGGGCATCTGGCTGACCGGCACGCCGCGCTGCTGCATGTCGGCGATCAGCTTGCCCAGGGCATTGACCGTCGGCATCAGCGAACCGGGGAGGGTGGCGACGATTTCCTCGGGCTCAATCAGTTCGGCTTCGCCCATCCAAAGTCCGAACTTGCCCTGCTCGGTGGACGTCAGCCGGAAGCGCTGGGTGCCGGAACACCGCAGCTGCATCAGTCCCGCCATGGGCGCCGCCCATTCGTCGATGCGCGCCAGCGTGCCAGCCGACGCCAGCACCTCGCCGCTTTCGGGCGTGCGGACTTCACGGCCGCTCAGCAGCGGCACGACGCCAAACGGCGTCTCGTTGGCAATGCTCTTCTTGACCATGTCGAGGTAGCGCACCTCGAAGATCTGCAGATGCATGATCCCGTCGGGGAACAAGGGATTGCCTAGGGGGAAGAGGGGAATGTGCATGAGGCGTCTCGTCGGAACCTGTCCGGTCTGGGCTGACGACTACTGTAGACCATGGGCCGGGCGGCGCGCGCTGCGGGACATAACTCGTAGCAGCAAAGTAGGCGGCAGTGACGCCTCGGTGGCGCATCGCGCGGCACAAGCGCATGACCCCTGCATCACGCCCGCATCGCTCTGGCATCGCCCTCGCCAGCGCCGCGGTCACGCCCGCATCGCTTGCGCCAGCACCTCGGTCACGCGCGGATCGCCCGCCTGCGCCGCGTTGAAGCGCAGGAAGCCGCCCGCCCGCAACGACAGGCTGAAGGCGTTGCCCGGCGCCAGCACCACGCCGGCCGCCAGGCACGCTCGGGCCAGGGTCGCCGCGTCGTTACCCTCGGGCAGGGCGCACCACAGGAACATGCCGGCCTGCGGCACCAGCCAGGGCGTGATGCCGATCGCTTCGAGCCGCGACAGGGTGGCGCCGCGCGCCTGGGCCAGGCGGCGGCGCACCGATTCCATGTGCTTGCGATAGCCGCTGTCGGTCAGCGCCGTATACAGGATGTCGGCGGCCAGGCGCCCGCCGCCAAAGCTGGTGGCCAGCTTCAGATCGGCCAGGCCGTCGATCCAGTCGCCCCGGGCCGCGATGTAGCCGCAGCGCAAGGACGCTGAAATGGTCTTGGAGAAGCTGCCGATCTGGATAACGCGCGCCAGGCCGTCGTACGCCGCCAACCGGGGTGCGGCGGTGTCTTCGAAGTCCGCAAAAATGTCGTCTTCCACGATCACCAGGTCGGACGCCTCGGCCAGCTTCAGCAGCCGATGCGCCGTGACGGGCGACAGGGTCGCGCCGGTCGGGTTGTGGATGCCGGCGTTGGTGATATACAGCCGCGGCGCATGGGTCTGCAGCGCGGCAGCGAACGCCTCCAGGTCCGGGCCGGTCGGGGTATAGGGCACGCCCACCGCCGTCACGCGGTGAGCCTTCAGCAGCGCGTGAAAGTTGAAATAGCACGGGTCGTCCACCAGCACCGTATCGCCCGGCTGCAGCAGGAACCGGCAGATCAGATCAACGGCTTGCGTGCCGGACTCGGCCAGCATGATCTGGCCGGCTGGCGCCTCGATGCCTTGCTGCGCCAGGCGCCGGGCCAGCAACTGCCGTAACGCCGGATGGCCCAGTGGCGTCGCGTAATCGGCCAGCGTGGCGACATCGGCACGGGCAGCCGCCCGCAGTGCCTTGCGCATGCCGGCCTCGTACATCCAGGATGCCGGCAACCATCCGCAGCCCGGCCTGAGCACTGCCGGGTCGGCTTCGAGCGACTGCCGGGACACCCACAGGGGATCGACGTCGCGCTCGCGGGGCGGGCCAAGTTGCGCCAGCGCTAGGGGAGCGACTGGCCCGGCCACGAAGAAGCCGGATCCCGGGCGGGACGCAATGCTGCCTTCGGCGACCAGGCGGTCATACGCTTCGACGACTGTCGAAACGGACACGCCCATGGCCTTGGCCTGCGCCCTCACCGACGGCAGCCGGGTGCCGGGCAGGCAGGCGCGCGAAGCAATGCGGGCGCGGACGGCCGCCATGACGGTGTCAATGCGGGTGGCGGCGAGGGGTGGGTGAGGCATGGGCTGGGGGACGATGGCCGGGAATGGAGAATGGGGAGCGGCGGGCGCAAGGGCAGGCGGCAACGGCGGACGGTTGCGGCGCGTGCCAGAGCTGGCGTGGGATTCGATGCAGCTGTGCGGGACCGTAGACCATAACAGTTCCTGCCGATTGTACTGGAGTGTATCTGGAAACGGCCCTGGTCCGATGCTCTACTGCGTGCATCGACAACAGGGAGCAGACGATGGACAGAACCACCGGCGCATGGGTGAACGGCTTGATCGGCGTGGTCATTTTTGCAGGGTCCTTGCCAGCGACCCGCGTGGCGGTCACCGCGTTCGATCCACTGTTTCTGACCAGCGCTCGCGCGATGATCGCCGCCGCGCTTGGCGGATTGCTGCTGATCGTGCTGCGTCAGCGACGGCCGGCACTCAAGGACCTGGCGCCGCTTGCCGTCGTCGCGCTGGGCTGCGTGCTCGGGTTTCCGCTGCTGACGGCGCTCGCCCTGCAGCACGTGTCGTCGGCGCACTCCATCGTTTTTATTGGCCTGCTGCCGATCTGCACTGCCTTGTTCGCTGTGCTGCGCGGCGGCGAGCGGCCTCGCGCGCCGTTCTGGGCGTTTTCGCTGGCTGGCAGTGCCTGCGTTGTCGGCTTTGCCGTGTCAGGCACCCTGCCGGCCACGGGCAATGGCAACGCGGTATGGGGTGGCCTGCTGATGCTGGCCGCCATCGTCGTGTGCGGCATGGGTTATGCCGAAGGCGCGCGGTTGTCACGGCGGTTGGGGGGCTGGCAGGTGATCAGTTGGGCCCTGGTGCTGTCCTTGCCGGTCATGGTGCTGGTGGCCCTGTGGACCTTGCCGCCTTCCTTCGATCACGTCACCGCGCCGGCCTGGTGGTGCCTTGGTTATGTGTCAGTCTTCAGCATGCTGATCGGTTTCATCTTCTGGTATCGCGGGTTGGCGCTGGGTGGCATTGCAGGCATTGGGCAATTGCAGCTGTTGCAGCCCTTCTTCGGCCTGACGCTTGCCGCCTTGCTGTTGCACGAAGCCGTCAGTGGAATGATGCTGGTCGTGACCTTGTGCGCCGTGGGCTGCGTGGCAGGTGCAAGGAGATTCGCAGCATGAAAAAGCCTCTCCGGCGCATGCCGGAGAGGCTTCCCTGCGTGGCGGCCCACCTTATACCGTGAACCGCCGGATCGTTGCCAAGCTCAACGGTCGATGCCAAGCCCCTGCGCAACCCCTGCGCCGTAGGCGGGGTCCGCCTTCGTGAAGTGGGCGATCTGGCGGATCTGGATGTCGCGTGGCACGGTCATCATGTCACCGACGATGTTCGAAATCAGCTGCGCCTTCTGCTCCGGGCTCATCAGGCGATACAGATCGCCGGCCTGCGTGTAGTCGTCGTTACCCACCCGGTGGTTGTACCGGTCGGCCGGGCCATCCAGCGCCAGCGGCGTTTCACGATAGGTCGGATCTTCCTTGGGCGCATCGGCGTGGCTGTTCGGCTCGTAGTTCGGGGCGCGGCCGCTGTTGCCGTCGAAGCGCATGGCGCCATCGCGCTGATAGTTGCGGACCTCAACCTTCGAGCGGTTGGCTGGCAAGGCCTGGTAGTTGGTGCCGACGCGATACAAGTGCGCATCGTGATAGGCGAACAGGCGCGCCTGCAGCATCTTGTCGGGGCTGAAGCCAATCCCGCGCACGACAGCCGACGGCGAAAACGCGGCTTGTTCGATCTCGGCAAAATAGTTTTCAGGGTTGCGGTTCAGCGTGACGATGCCCACTTCGATCAGCGGGAAGTCGGCGTGCGGCCACACCTTGGTCAGGTCGAACGGGTCGAAGGGCGTGCTCATGGCCTGCGCTTCGGTCATCACCTGGATATTGACGCTCCACCGCGGGAAGTTGCCGGCTTCGATCGACTCGAACAGGTCGCGCTGCGCATAGTCGGGGTCCGTGCCGGCCAGTCGCGTGGCTTCGGCCGGGTCCAGATTCTTGATGCCTTGCAGCGTCAGGAAGTGGAATTTGCACCACACGCGCTGGCCCTCGGCATTGATCAGGCTGAACGTGTGGCTGCCGAAGCCATGCATGTGGCGATATCCGTCCGGCGTGCCGCGGTCCGAAAACAGGATGGTCACCTGGTGCAGCGATTCAGGCGACAAGGACCAGAAGTCCCACTTCATGGTCGGGCTTTTCAGGTTGGTCAGCGGATCGCGCTTTTGCGTGTGGATGAAGTCAGGAAACTTGATGCCATCGCGAATAAAGAATACCGGGGTGTTGTTGCCGACCAGGTCCCAGTTGCCCTCGTTCGTATAGAACTTCATTGCAAAGCCGCGCGGGTCGCGATCGGTGTCGGCCGACCCTTTCTCGCCGCCCACGGTCGAAAAACGGAACAGGACGTCGGTTTTCTTGCCAATGCCCGACAAGACATCGGCACAGGTGTACTGGCTTATGTCCTTGGTCACTTCGAACACGCCATAGGCACCCGAGCCCTTGGCATGCACGACGCGCTCGGGAATGCGTTCACGGTTGAAGTGCTGCAGCTTTTCAAGCAGGTGGAAATCTTCGAGCAGCACAGGACCGCGGGCGCCGGCAGTGCGGGAATTCTGATTGTCGGCGACAGGGGCGCCGGTGGCGGTAGTGAGCTTGGTCATTCTCGGGTTCTCCATGGATACGGTGTGCTGTCAGGGCTCAACGATATCGATGCCGCGTGCGACCGTAAAATGAATAGTTCCGATGATGTCGATAGGTAGTCATTATCGCCGCTGATTCCCGCATAGCATGCGGCTACAGCGCGACAGTAACGGGAGTTACAGTCTCGGGCCGCGATGAACCCTGTACACGGTGCATGGTCCGATACGATGAGGGTTGCATCGCCCTCCATCCCAGTCTGCATTTCCTCCCGGGTCTCACCTGTCCATGAACACTGCCTCTCGCGCGCGCCGTTCCCGCTTTGCCGTCTTCTTGCAGGCGTGGCGCATGACCACCCGCGACTGGCGCGCTGGTGAACTCAAATTGCTGGGCCTTGCGTTGGTGATCGCCGTGGCATCGGTCACCAGTGTGGGCTTTCTCGCGGACCGGATCCGGCTCGCGCTGGAACGGGATGCCGGTCAATTGCTGGGCGCCGATCTGGTGATCAACGCCGATGCGCCGGTGTCGCAGGAACTGCGGGAACGGGCGCGGGCCGCCGGCCTGACCGTCGCCGACACGCTGCAATTTCCGTCCATGGCCAGCGCGGGGCAGGGCGATGCGCAGCGCTCGCAGCTTGCGTCGCTGAAGGCCGTGGCCCCGGGCTATCCGCTACGCGGCAACCTGCGTGTCGCGCAGGCGCCCGACGGCGCGGATCAGGTCACCCGTGACGTGCCCCCGCCCGGCAAGGTCTGGGTCGACGGCCAGTTGCTGGCGCTGCTCGACGTCAAGATGGGAGATTCCATCGTCCTGGGCGACAAGTCCTTCCAGATCGATCGTGTGATCGTGATCGAACCCGACAAGGGCATGAACTTCATCAATGTCGCGCCTCGCGTCATGATCCGCACCGATGACGTTGCCGCGACCGGTTTGATTGCGTTTGGTAGCCGCGTGACCTATCGCACCCTGATCGCCGGTCAGCCTGGCGACGTTCGCGGTTTTTCCAGCTGGCTGAATGACCATTTGAGCCGCGGCCAGCGGGTCGATTCGATTGAATCGGGCCGCCCGGAAATGCGGCAGACGATCGATCGCGCGCAGCAGTTCCTGTCCCTGGTGGCGCTGCTGGCGGCCTTGCTGGCCGCGGTCGCGGTGGCCCTGTCGGCACGCCGATTCACGCTGCGGCATATCGAAAGCGTGGCGGTCATGCGTTGCCTGGGCGCGACCCAGTCGCACCTGACGCGGCTGTTCGCTGTCGAGTTCTTTATCGTCGCGGTCGTCGCCGCGGCAGTCGGCAGCGTGATCGGTTATGCCGCGCATGAAGGGTTGATCCTTGCGTTGGGCGGCCTGATCACGGCCGACCTTCCGCCGGCATCGCCGCTGCCCGCCTTCCAGGGCTTCCTGGCGGGCGTCTGGCTGTTGCTCGGTTTCGCGCTGCCGCCGCTGGCGCAGTTGCGTCATGTCCCGCCTGTGCGGGTGCTGCGGCGGGACACCGGGGTCCCGCAAGCTCGCACGGCCCTGGGCTACGCGTTGGGCGCGCTGGGCTTTTGTCTGCTGCTGGTCTGGTTCGCGCGCGACCTGCGCCTGGGACTCATGATTGCCGGCGGCTTCCTGGGCGGCTTTGCCGTGTTCGCGGGCGTGGCGTGGTTTGGCGTGCGGCTGCTGGAACCCGTGCGGCACTGGCGGCACGGATCGGTGGCGCTGCGCTTTGCGCTGGCCGGCGTCGTGCGGCGCCGCGGCGCCACGGTGGCGCAGGTGTGCGCCTTGGCGATCGGCCTCATGGCTTTGTTGCTGTTGTCCATTACCCGCACCGACCTGGTGGAAGGATGGCGGCGGTCGGCGCCCGCCGACGCACCGAACCGTTTCGTGATCAACATTCAGCCGGAACAGCGGGACCTTATTGCACAACGTCTGAAGGAAGCCGGCCTGCCGCAAGTCGATCTGTACCCCATGGTGCGCGGCCGCCTGATCGAGGTGAACGGCACGCCCATCGGCCCCGACCAATTCGAAGACGAACGGGCCAAGCGCCTGGTGGACCGCGAATTCAATCTTTCGTACATGCGGGACCTGCCGGGCCACAACCGGGTCGAGGCCGGCCAGTGGCTGGCGCCCGGGCAGGCCGAAGTGTCGATGGAAACCGGGATCGCCAAGACCCTGAACCTGAAGCTGGGCGATCGGCTCAAGTACGACATTGCGGGCAATATCGTGGACGTCAAAGTGACCAGCCTGCGCGCGCTCGACTGGGATTCCATGAAGGTCAATTTCTTTGCGATCATGTCGCCGCAGGTGCTCGAGCCCATGCCGCAAAGCTGGATCACGTCGATCCACCTTCCCGAATCCAAGGCGGGTTTTACCAACGCGCTGATCAAGGAATTCCCCAATCTGACCATTTTCGATACCGGCGCGATCCTGCGTCAGGTGCAGTCCGTACTGGACCAGGTCATTGCCGCCGTGCAGTTCCTGTTCCTGTTCACGCTGGCGGCGGGTTGCCTGGTGCTGTATGCGGCACTGGCCTCGACGCGGGATGAACGCGTCCGCGAAGCCGGCCTGCTCCGGGCGCTCGGCGCCACCCGGCGGCAGTTGTCGATGGCGCAGTGGCTTGAACTGTCGGCCATTGGTGCGCTGGCCGGATTGCTGGCGTCGGTGGGCGCGACCGCGGTGGCCTGGGCGCTGGCGCGTTTTGTGTTCAACTTCGCGCTGTCGCCCAATGTGTGGGTCGGCTTTGCCGGGCTGGGCATCGGCATCGGCTGCGCGGTGATCGGCGGCTGGATGGGACTGCGCGGTGTGCTGCGTCAACCTCCGCTCGCCACCCTGCGTGACGCTTGAAGACCCTGTACGGACTAGAGGATATGAACGACACGACAAGCACCATTCCGGCCACGGACCCGATGACCCCGGTGGACCACACCCGCACGGTGTATGAGCTGATCGGCGGCGAGGCGCGCGTCAAGGAGTTGGTGGACAGGTTCTACGATTTGATGGACCTCGACAACGATCTGAAAGAACTACGTGCCGCGCACGGCCCGTCTCTGGAGAACGCCCGCAATCGCCTGTTCTGGTTTCTGTGCGGCTGGATGGGCGGCCCTGACTATTACGTCAGCCAGTTCGGGCATCCGCGCTTGCGCATGCGCCACATGCCGTTTGCCATCGGCAGCAAGGAACGCGACCAGTGGGTGCTGTGCATGGGGCGCGCGATGCAGGACGTGGGTGTCGAAGCGGGGCTGGCGGAACGGCTGCTGGCCTCGTTCTTCAACACGGCCGACTGGATGCGCAATCGCAACGCCTGACGGCCGGCGCGGCCGCGATGGAGCCTGCCGCTTCCTTTAGAATGCCGTCTTTGGAAGGGGCCTGGTTTGACCGAAATCGTAGGGTGGGTGACGGCAGCTGCCGCCGTGCTGGCAGCGCTTGGCGCCTGGGTGGCGGTGCTGCGGCGGCCGCAAGGCACGGAGGCCGACGCCGTCGAAGCGATGCTGGATCGGCAGGACAATCTGGAACGCCAGCTGCGCGCCGACTTGCAGGACACGCAACGTGCCCTGCGCACCGAAATCGCGGAATCCATGCGCGGCCTGCGCACGGAACTGACGCATAGTCTGTCGCAGAACCAGCAGGCGCTGGGCGGCCAGCAGGCGCGGCAGGCGCAACTTCTGCATCAACAACTCGACGCGTTCTCGCAAAATTTGAGCACGCTCACCGCGCATTTGCAGGAACGGTTCGATCACCTGCGCACGTCGCTGGCACGTGATGCCGTGGCGGCGCGGGAAGAGGGCGCCGCATCCTTGCAGGGCTTTGCCGATCGTTTCGAGCAACAGCTGCGTGTGTTGACGGAAGCGAACGAGCGCCGCATGACCGATGTGCGCAACGTGGTCGAAACACGCCTGAAGGACATGCAGACCGACAACGGCGTCAAGCTGGAAGAAATGCGCCGCACCGTCGACGAAAAACTGCACGCCACGCTCGAACAGCGGCTGGGTGAATCCTTCAAGCTGGTGTCGGACCGGCTGGAATCCGTGCACAAGGGGCTGGGCGAGATGCAGACGCTGGCAGCGGGCGTCGGCGATCTCAAGCGGGTCCTGACGAATGTGAAATCGCGCGGCACCTGGGGCGAAGTGCAGCTGGGCATGCTGATCGAACAGACCATGACGCCGGCCCAATATGGCCGCAACGTCAAGCCCGTGCCGGGCAGCGACGAGCTGGTGGAGTTCGCGATCCGCCTGCCCGGGCGGGGCGATGGCGGCGTGCCCGTATGGTTGCCGATCGATGCCAAGTTTCCGAAAGAAGAATATGAACGCCTGGTCGATGCGCAGGACCGCGCCGATGTGGACGCAGTGCGATCCGCCGGAACCGCGTTTGAAAAAGGGGTGGAGCTCGAAGCCCGGCGCATCGGCACCAAGTATGTCGCGCCGCCGCACACCACCGACTTTGCCATCATGTTTCTTCCGACGGAAGGCCTGTATGCCGAGGTGCTTCGGCGCACGGCCTTGATGGACCGACTGCAGGCCCTGCGCATCAACGTGGCCGGCCCGAGCAACCTGTCGGCCCTGCTCAACAGCCTGCAGATGGGATTCCGCACGCTGGCCATCGAGCAGCGATCGTCCGAAGTCTGGAATGTGCTGGGCGCGGTCAAGTCCGAGTTCGGAAAGTTTGGCGAAGCGCTGGCCAGCGTGAAGAAAACGCTCGAAACCGCCAGCAACAAGATCGGCCAGACGGAAACCCGGACTCGTGCCATGCTTCGCAACTTGAAAAGCGTGGAGGCCCTGCCGGAGACCGAAGCACAGCGTCTGCTCGGCACGCGGCCCGAAGATATGGCAAGCGAAGACGCGGACGACGCTGCGGCCAGCCCGGGTTGACGTCATCGTTGCGATGATCGCATCGCTGCCTTATCCGTACATGCCGTGCATGACGGCAAGGAGGCAGCATGGATCGCTTCAGCACCCACGAGATCGACAATCAGGTCGATCCCCTTCCTGATTATTCCTTGTTCACGACTGATGACGCCTTGCGCGAAGGCGTGCTTCGCGAAGGCGCCGCGGCGTCGGTGCCGGCCCTGGAAGCGCATGGCGCCTGGCTGGGCCTGGCCTCGACCCGCAACGCCGGCCGGTTGGCCAATCGATATCCGCCCGAACTGATTGCGTTCGATGAGGTGGGGAGACGGGTCGATCGCATCGAGTGCCATCCGGCATGGACCACGCTGCTTTCAGGCATCTGGGCGCAAGGTCTGCATACCGGCCCGAGCGGCTCCCTCGCAACAGCCGGGCAACACATGCACGGCGCGTCCACGGCCGGATCGCACGTGGCGCGGATCGCTGGCTATCTGATGCAGGGCCAGGTCGAAGCGGGCACCTTGTGCCCGACAACCATGACGTTCGCGGCTCGCGCCGTACTCGAGGACGAACCCGCCGGCGAGATCGACCTTGCGCGCGACTGGTTGCCCCTGATGCGATCGACCGACTTCGATCCGTCCGACCAACCCATCACGCATAAACGATCGGCGCTGATCGGCATGGGGTTGACCGAAAAGCAGGGCGGGTCCGACTTGCGCGACACCCGCACCCGGGCGGCGCCACTGAACCTGTCGGGTGCATCCAATACGCAGGGCCGCGGCCAGGCCTATCGGCTGGTCGGCCACAAGTGGTTTTATTCGGTGCCGCAGTCCGACGCGCACCTGGTGCTGGCGCAGGCCGACAGTGGTCTGAGCTGCTTCTTCGTCCCGCGTTGGCGACCCGATGGCACGCGTAATGCAGTGCATATCCAGCGGCTGAAAGACAAGCTCGGCAACCGCAGCAATCCCAGTGCCGAGGTGGAGTTTTGCGATGCCTGGGGCGTGATGGTCGGCGAGCCCGGCCGGGGATTGCCCTTGCTTATGAAGATGGCCACGCTGACGCGGCTCGACTGTGTCGCCGGCAGCGCCGCACTGCTGCGGCAGGCGGTCGTGCAAGCCATGCACCACACCGCCGGACGCCAGGCATTTGGCGCACGGCTGCTGGACCAGCCGCTGATGCGGCATGTGCTGGCCGACCTGGCGCTCGAAAGCGAAGCGGCCACTGCGTTGGCCCTGCGGCTGGCCGGCGCGTTCGATCGGCCCGACGATCCGCTGGAACGCGCCATCCGCCGCATCGTCACGCCCGCCGCCAAATATTGGGTGACCAAGCGGGCGGTGGCCGCGATCGGCGAATGCCTGGAGACCTGGGGCGGCAATGGCTATGTCGAAACGGGACCGATGCCGCGACTGTTCCGCGAAGCGCCGGTCAATGCCATCTGGGAAGGGTCGGGCAACGTCATGTGCCTGGACGTACAACGCGCGATCGCCCGCGAGCCGGAGTCCTTCGCGGTGCTGGTGGCCGAACTGCGTAATGGCGTCGGCATTCATTCGGCTTATGACCGGGCGCTGGACGAATGCCTCGTGCTGTGTGCCGAAGCGTCGCCCTATCAGGCTCGCCGCGTGGCAAGTCTGCTGGCGCTGTTGCTGCAGAGCGCGATCCTGATGCGGCATGCGCCGTTGGCCGTATCGCAGGCCTTCATTGCCGCTCGGCTGGGCGGGTCGAGCTGGCTGGCGGGGGATGGGGCGGTACCCGAAGCGCTGGTCGATCCCATTCTGGCGCGCGCATGGCCACCTGCGGCAGCAGCTGCTGCCGCCCCCGAACCACGCACAACCGAGGATCCCGCCTGAGGGTTCGGCTGGTATGTGCGGCCCAGCCGAGCCGCTGAATTTGCCGGCTGAATCGCGGCCCTGGATATCCGGCCTGACGATCGGGCGGAATACCCCGACCTCATCTGGTGTCCGACTCGATTGGCGCAGCTTTGCTCTAAGGCCACAGGCACCTCTGCTAAAGTGTCCGGTCCAGTCCAATCCGGGCGCCCCGCGCCCGCACTTTCTAGTCAGATGCCATGCTTTCTCAACAGGAACTCAAGCAGCAGGCGGCCGATGCGGCCCTGCAATTCGTCGACGAGGTTGCCGCACCCGACGTCGTGATCGGGGTCGGCACCGGTTCGACCGCCGACCTGTTCATCGATGGTCTTGCCGCCTACCAGGGCCGCATCCGCGGCGCGGTGGCCAGCTCCGAACGCAGCGCGGCGCGGCTGGCTTCGCACGGCATCGAGGTGTTCGACCTGAACGACGTGGCATGGATGCCTATCTATGTCGATGGCGCCGACGAGATCGACGACCATCTGCACATGATCAAGGGGGCGGCGGCGCGTTGACCCGCGAAAAAATCGTGGCATCGGTTGCCGAAAAATTCATCTGCATTGCCGACGAATCCAAGCTGGTCGAGCACATGGGTACGTTCCCGCTGCCGATCGAAGTCATTCCGATGGCGCGCGAAGCGGTGGCGCGCATCGTGCGGCTGCTGGGCGGCACCCCCGACCTGCGTGCCGGATTCACGACCGACAATGGCAACGTCATCCTTGACGTCAAGGGCATGCGCATCACCGAACCCCAGGGGCTCGAAAAGGTGCTCAACGACATCCCTGGTGTCGTGACCAACGGCCTGTTCGCGCTGCGGGGCGCCGACGTGGCGCTGCTGGCGACGCAATCCGGCGTGCGCCGGCTCGACAAGCCCCGTCACGCCTGATCATCATCGGCCCGCCACGGGCGCTGCGGCGCCTGTGGTCCGGAAGCGACGCCTTGCGTGGCGACATATTCCGGTCACATGATGTTCATAAACTGCGAGCTGGATTTCGCCCCCGCTACTCTGCCACTGTCTCGTAAGGAGCCGGCATGACTGAACATACCAATAAACAATACGACGCTGAACTTGAAGAGGTGCGTTCGCGCTTCCTGCAGATGGGCGGCCTGGTCGAGTCCCAGATTACCGGCGCAATCGATGGCCTGGCCAACGGCGACCTGGTGGCGTTGGACGCGGTCGTGCAGCGCGACGCCGAGGTCAACCGTTTCGAAGTCGAGCTGGATGAAGCGTGCAGCCACATCCTGGCGCGCCGTCAGCCCACCGCCGGCGATCTGCGCATGATCATCACGGTCATCAAAATGATTACCGACATGGAACGCGCCGGCGACGAAGCCGAAAAGATCGCGCGCATGGCCAAGCTGATCCATGAAGCAGGCCGCATGAACATGCCCGCCGTCGAACTCTGGCACATGGCCAATAGCGTCGTGACCATGCTGCGCAAGGCGCTGGACGCCTTTGCCCGGCTGGACGCGCAAGCCGCCGCCCAGGTCGTGCGCCAGGACAAGGTGGTCGACGCCGAATGGCAGGGCGTGATTCGCCAGCTGGTTACTTACATGATCGAAGATCCGCGCACCATTTCACGTTCGATCGAATTGCTGTTCATCGCCAAGGCGCTGGAGCGGATTGGCGACCACGCCAAGAACATGTGCGAACTGGTGGTCTACATGGTCAAGGGCCGTGACGTGCGCCACACGGGCGTCGACAACGTGGAACGCGAAGCCGCCGCCAACTGAGCGGTTGTTTGACGCGCAGAGCGCGGGGGTGATGGGCGGACGTGCCGCACAGGTGCCGGATGCCGAGGCCCAAAAAAACCGATGCTGCCTTCGCGCATCGGTTTTTTCGTGGAGCAGGCCGGCGCCTGGGCTCCTGGCCTGCCCTGCCAGCCGTGTCAACCGCGGTCAGGCCGTCGGGGGCACGTACCCTTGCACGTCGACCGTGCCGTCTTCGAACAAAAACTTTTCCATCTGCTGCGCCAGGTACTTGCGGGCGCGGCTGTCGGCCAGGTTCAGGCGGTTTTCGTTGACCAAGCGCGTCTGGTTCTGGACCCAGTCGGCCCACGCTTCCTTGGACACGTTCTGGTAGATGCGCGCGCCCAGTTCACCAGGGTAGGGGGCGTAGTCCAGCCCTTCGGCTTCGCGCTTGAGTTTGACGCATTGAATCATTCGAGCCATGTGGCACCTGCAATAGAGGGTTGCGATCTGTCGATTGTAGCGAAGTCGACCGCCTACAATGCCGCATGGACTCTGCATCTCTTCCACGCTGGACCGCCGCCGAGCTTCGGCAGGCCGCGCACGCCACGCCACCTTGCCCTTCCTGTCAGACCCTGGTCTGCCCGGGCTGGGAATCGCTGCCGGTGTACTTCGACCAGAACCGGCTGGAACCGGTAGCGACCTTGCGGCCATCCCAGGACGACACACCCACGGTCGGGGAATACCACCCTGACGGCACCCACGGCTGGTCGGCCGACGCCCCCATCGCCCCCGGCTGGTTCCCGTACAACCGGTGCGATGTGTGGCGCTGCCTGACCTGCAGCCGCCTGTTCCTGCGCTACACCGAATACGGCGGGTATTACGTGGACGAACGGGTGCGCGAAGTGCGGGCCGGCCTGGTCACGGACACGGCGCCGGATTGATCGCTGCCGCGCTTCGGTGCAGGCCGGCGCTTGCGGTCGATCATTCGGCCGTGATCCCGGCCGCCTTGACCACCTTGCTCCATTTTTCTGTTTCGCTACGCACGAAGCCCGCCAGTTCGCCGCGGTTGACGCGCATGGCCTGGATGCCCTGACCGAGCAGGGCCTTGTCGACTTCCGGATCCGCCAGTGCGGCCGTCAGCGACGCCGACAGCCGATCGAGCGCCGGGGCGGGCGTGTTCCTGGGTGCGAACAATCCCATCCACAGCCCGGTTTCATAGCCCTTCAGGCCCGTTTCGGCCACGGTCGGTACGTCGGGCAACAGCGGCATGCGCTGCGCACCCGTGACCGCCAACGCCTTCAGCGCGCCGGTTTTTACGTGCGGCAGCACCGGCATGACCGATCCGAACTGAATGTCGATGGTGCCGTTCAGCGTGTCCGTGACCGACTGCGCCGAGCTTTTGTAAGGCACATGCGTCAACTGGATCTTGGCGAGCGTCGACAGCAATTGCGCGGACAGATTCGCCATGCTGGTGCTGCCGGCCGATGCGTACGTCAATTTGCCGGGCTGGGCCTTGGCCTGGGCGATGAAAGCGGGCAGGTCCGCGTAGGGCATCTTGGACGCGGTCACCAGCACATAGGGCGACGAGCCGATCAGTCCGATCGGCGTCAGGTCCTTTTCCGGATCGAATGACAGATTGCTGTTCAGGCTGGGGCCGATGGCCTGGGTGCTGACGGTGCCCAACAGGATCGTGTAGCCATCGGGCGCCGCGCGCACCACGGCTTCGGCGCCAATGAATCCGCTGGCGCCCACACGGTTGTCGATGATGACCGTCTGGCCCAGGCTGGCCGACATTTTCTGCCCGACCACCCGCGCGGCCGCATCGGTTGCGCTGCCGGCCTGGAAGGGCACGATCAGCCGGATGGAACGATTGGGATAGGCGTCCTGGGCGAAGGACGCGTGCGGCGCCAGGGCCGGCACGAGGCCGATCAGGCCCGCGCAGGCAAGCCGGGGAAGGTGGGCAGTCAAGGCGTGCATGAAAATCTCCCTGCCGCGATCGACCGCGGCTGTGTTGTCGTTGTCGTTGTCGGTGTCGTCGTGGCCAAAGGCACCCCGCCTCGGATCGTGACGCCGCATGCAGACGCTGCAGTCAGACGCCGCGTGCCGCCGCTCAGGACCGCAGCGCCTGGTCCAGTCCGGTAATCAGTTCTTCGAAATCGCCGGTCGCGTTCAACCGCGGGCTGCCCGCCAGATGCGGCGTCAGCACCACCTGCGGATATTGCAGCAGTTCGTCGTCATCGTCGCCAGGTTCCGTCCACAGGGTGTCCAGGCCCATGCCGCCCAGTGTGCCATCGCGCAGAGCGTCCAGGACGGCGTCGCGCGACATTACCTGCGCGCGCGACACGTTGACCAGGCGCACGCCGCGCTTCATCTTCTTGAACGCCGCGGCATCCAGCAGGTTTTCGGTGGACGGCGTCGCAGGCAGTTGCGCCAGCAACCAGTCCGACATGCCGAGCAGCGTGTCCATGTCACGGTACTCCGCGTGCCAGGTCCGCTCGGTGTCCGCGTCCAGTTGCGTGCGCTGCGTGTAGACGATCTTCATGCCGAAGGCGTGCGCGCGCAGCGCGACTTCGCGGCCGATCTCGCCAAACCCGATGATGCCCAACGTTGCGCCCTGCAGCATGGCGATATCCGGAATGCGCGCCCAATTCGAACTGGGCGTGTGCCGCCGATCGAAGGGCGCGGGGGCAAAACCCGCGGCCTTCAGCAGCGCCACGCTGGTCTTGCCGTTGACTTCCGGCAGGCGCTTGGCCAGGGCCAGCATCATCATCAAGGCCTGTTCCGCGCAGGCCACATTGGCGCGGCGGCGCAGCGTCAGGACGGGTACGCCACGCGCTTCGCAGGCCTGCAGGTCGATGTTGCGGGTAATGAAGCCGAACTTCTGCACCGCGCGCAAACGGGGCGCCAGCGCCAGTTCGTCGGCGCCGATAGCCAGCGATTCCACCACGACCGCGTCGGCGTCCGGCAAGGCCCGATGCAGTTCTTCGGCCGTCTCGACAAACGTGACGCGTGATGGCGCGACGCGGGGGACGCGATCCCGCAAGGCCTGCCGCCAACCCTCGAAATCCGGCACGTCGTGCGCAAAGAAATCGGCAAAGGCGGCGCGGCGATCCGCCGTGCACTGATCGTTGAGAACCACATCGATCACGCGGGTGAAGACGTCCTGCTCGACAACGAGATGCGGGCGTGAGGTCAAGGTCATTCCAGTTCAGCTAGGGTTGGACGCCGGGTCATTCCGGATCGATCTGCAGGGCATTGAGCACGCGCGTGTGCATGTTGTAGGCGCCGATCAGGACCGACAGTTCAACGATCTGGCGCACTTCGAACTTGGGACGCAGCCGGGCAAACACGGCGTCGGGCACCTGCGCCTCGCGCGTCAGCGCATCGACATAGGCAATGACGGCGAGTTCGGTCGGGCTGAATGCGTCGCTGACGACCGTGTCGGCAAGCAGCGCGTCGCAGGCGGCGTCGTCCAGTCCATCCTGGCCGGTAAAGTGCTGGCGGTGCACGTCGACCACATAGCCGGCATGATTGAGCACGGCGACCCGCAGGATCACGATTTCGCGCAAGCGGGCGCCCAGTTGCGTCTTCCAGCGCACCGCATTGATGAAGGCCAGCCATTCTTCGGCGATCGCCGGGCTGTGCAGCAGCAGTCCGTACACAGGAATCAGTTTGCCGCGGCGTTCGGCGCGGATCCGCCCGATGGCGGGCGCCAGTTCGGGATGGGTCGTTTCATCGACGTAGGGGATACGGGCCACGGCAGCTTTCCGGTAATTGGGGCCCCGAGGGGCCATGGACCGGATTTAAGCAAGCGCGGGCTCCCGAATCGATAGGGCCGCGTCAATAGTAATATCGACGCCAATCGATAACGCGATTCCTTGTCTGGAGCGTGGCCATGGTTCGATCGTCCGCAGTCACCCCCATCAACCTGCAGTTGCTGGCGCAGTTCGAAGCTCTGGTGCAGGAACGCCATGTCAGCCGCGCGGCGGAACGCATGGGGGTGGGGCAGTCCACCATGAGCGCCGCGCTGGCCCGATTGCGCATCCTGTTCGATGATCCCTTGCTGGTGCGCACGGCAAAGGGAATGGTGCCCACGCCCAAGGCGCTGGAGCTGGCCAAACGCGCGCATCAGGCGCTTGAGTTGCTTGAACCGAATCGCCTGCGCAGCCAGGACTTCGACCCCGCCACGTCCACGCGCCAGTTCCGCATCCTGGCGACCGAGGGCCTGGCGCTGCTATTCACGCCGCCCATTGCCGCCTTCCTGCGCAAGCACGCGCCGGGCGTGCGGTTGCTGGTGCAGCCGGCCGACATGCGTCACACGGTCGAAGCGTTGCGCGATCAGGAATGCGACGTGACCATCAGCAACATCCTTCATGCGCCGCCCGACCTGCGCAAAACCCTGGTCTATCCGCAGCGCGCATGTTGCATCGTCAGCGCGACGCATCCGGAAATTCGCGCGCGCATGACGATCAAGCAATTCCTGAAGTACCCCCATGTGCTCTGGGGCGCTGACACGGTGTCGTACCGGTCCATGGAAGGGTCGGTGAATCAGGCATTGGCGACCGGGCACCATCACCTGCCCAGCACCATGCGTGTGCCCAACATCCTGATCGTGCCGGCCGTGGTGGCCGCCACCGACATGATCGCAACCCTGCCCCTGCGCATTGCCAATGAAGCCGCCAGTTCGCTGGCCATCCGCATCGTCAGGCCACCCCTCAAACTGGCCAACCCGGACATCAGCATGTACTGGCACGAACTGAGTCACCGCGATCCCGGGCACATCTGGTTTCGAACGGCCATCCAGGACATTGCCAAGACACTGCGGCCCGGGGTCTGAGCCCCGGGACGGCGTGGCAAGGGTGAGGTCGGCGGCGACGTCGAGTTACCGGGCAGGCCACCGGTCGCCGCAAGCGCACCGGCCGGCTTGCGGCCGACCTGTCATTCCAGCTTGGCGCCCGACTGCTTCACGATGTCGGCGTAGCGCTTGATCTCGGCCTTCGAGAACGCACCGAATTCCTGCGCCGTGCCACCGCCGATTTCGGCGCCCAGTTCCAGCAACTGCTTGCGGGTGTCGGGCGTCTTCAGGATCGCATTGATTTCGGTGTTGAGCCGCTCAATGATCGGCGCGGGGGTGCCCGCCGGCGCCATGAAGCCATACCAGGCGCCGGCAATCATGCCCGGAACGCCGATTTCGTCGAAGGTGGGAACGTCGGGCAGCATGGGCAGGCGCGTCTTGGACGCGACCGCCAGCGCCCTGAGCTTGCCGGCACGCACCTGTCCGAGTGAACCAGTGTCCAGCATCATCGATGTCTGTCCGCCCATCAGGTCGGCCACGGCCGGGGCGCTGCCTTTGTAGGGCACGTGAAGGATGTCGATCTTGGCTGCGTTCTTGAGCATGGAACCGGCCAGATGCTGCGACGAACCCACGCCGCCCGACGCATAGGTCAATTCGCCCGGGTGCTTTTTGGCGTAGGCGATCAGGTCCTTGGCCGTCTTGTGCGGCGAAACTTCCGGCACTTCCAGGATATTGGGCACGGTTGCCACGTAAACGATAGGCGCAAAGTCCGCAACCGGATCGAAGCCCAGGCGCGAGTACAGGCTCGGGTTGGCCGCATTGGTCGAACTGGTTGCCATCAGCAACGTGTAGCCATCGTTGCGTGAGCGGACGAATTGTTCGGTGCCGATGTTCCCGCCCGCGCCCGGTTTGTTGTCGACGACAACGGTCTGGCCCAGGCGCTGCGACAAGGGCTGCGCAATGAAGCGGGCGATGGCGTCGGTCGCGCCGCCCGGGGGCCATGGCACGACCAGGCGGATCGGCTGGTTCGGGTAGGTCTGGGCATGCGACACGGAAGGCAGCGCGGCTGCCAGTGGCAGGGCCAGCGCCAGGGCGGCGCGTGTCAGGTTCAGCCGCAGGGTCGGGGAAAGCAGGGGGCGCAACGCAATGTCATGGGGTCTCCGTCAATTATTGTTCGTGGGGCAGATCAGCGCAGCCCTTTGGCCGCCAGGAATTCCTGCACCCAGGCATCGTCATACGTGCCGTCGGCAATGCTGGCCATGGTCGCGACCTCGTCGCTGCCCTTCTTGCGGGTGGCCGCGGCCACCTCGCGCGCATCGGCCGGCGAAATGAACACGATGCCGTCACGATCGCCCGCGACGATGTCGCCGGGATGCGCCACCGCACCGCCAATGCTGACCGGCACATTGATTTCACCCGGGCCATCCTTGTAGGGGCCGCGATGGGTGATGCCGCGCGCATAGCAGGGGAAGTCGTCATCGGCAAAAGCCTGCGCGTCGCGGATGGCGCCGTCGATGATGATTCCCGCAAAGCCTCGGGCCTGCGCGACGCGCTTCATGATCTCGCCGATCAGCGCGCGCTCGATCACGCCGCCGCCATCGACCACCAGCACGTCGCCAGGCTGACCCAACTGCAGCGCGCGGTGGATCATCAGGTTGTCGCCAGGGCGGACCTTGACCGTCAGCGCCGTGCCAAGCAGGTAGCCGCCGCGGTGCCGCGGCTCAAGGCCCACGGCGCCCGACATGCGATGCAGGCTGTCGCTGATGTTGGCGACGGGCAGGTCCCGAAAGAGTTCAACCAGGGCAGGGTCGCCAGGGACGCGGGGGAGGACGCGAAAGCCGTTGGACACGGTGTCTCCATGCAAGGTTTATAAGAATGCCGGCCACTATAGGTCAGCCCGCGCCAATAAAAAAAGCGATTAAAAGTCGGACTACACTAAGAAAAAAGGAAGACTTTCATGACGCTCAGGCAACTTGAAGCCTTCTACTGGTCGGCCGTGCTGGGCAACTTTTCCGCTGCGGCGATCAAGCTGCACATGACGCAATCGGCCTTGTCCAAACGCGTGGCCGAACTGGAAAGCGTGCTGGGCATGCGGCTGTTCGACCGTGACGGTTACCGGCCACAGGTCACCGCGCAAGGGCGCAGCCTGCTGGACAAGGCGCGCCGCATGCTGGCGTTGCAGACCGAGATCCGGGAAATGGATGGCGCGCAGGCGGAACTGGTGGGGGACTGCCGGTTCGGCATTACCGAGCTGGTTGCCATGACCTGGCTGCCCGAACTGGTCGCGTCGCTGCGCCAGCAGCATCCGGGGGTCGTGCTCGAACCCGACGTGGACGTGTCGATGGGCCTGCACGAAAAACTGCTTGCAGGCGCCATCGACTTTGCGGTCATGCCCATGCGGTCGCCCGACCGCAGCCTGGTCAGCGAGCCGCTCAGCAAAGTGGAATTCGCGTGGATGGCCGCACCCGAACTGGTGGGGGAACGTGCGTTGCTTACGCCTGCCTTGCTGGCGACCCATCCCGTCCTGGTGCAAAGCGCGGGCTCGGGGCTGACGCCGATCTTCGATGCCTGGTCGCATAGCAACGGCCTGTCGATCCATCGCACGCTGGCCAGCAACAGCCTGGCGGCCATTGCCGATATGGTCGTCGCGGGCCTGGGCATCGGCTTTCTGCCCGTCGCGCACTTTTCGCCGCTACGGGATCGCGGCGATCTGTGCCAGTTGCGCACGACGCGCAAGGTGCCCTGGCTCGACTACTACCTGGTGCATCGGCCCGACGAAACCAGCGGCGTGGCCCGGGCACTGTTCGGCGCGGTGCGCCAGACCTGCGATTTCGTCAAGCCGCACCGGCTGGCGCGAGGCAAGCGCAAGACCACCGGCCGGGGCCGGTTCAACTCAGCCGTTTGATGAATACCTGGCTGTTACGGTTGCGATCGTAGTGCGACTGCTTGTCTTTTGGCAGATCGGACACACTTGCAGGAACGAAGCCGCGCTTGATGAACCAGTGCGCGGTACGAGTGGTAAGGACGAACAGCCGGGTAATGCCCACCGCGCGGGCGCGGGATTCGACGTGGCGCAGCAGCTTGTCGCCTTCGCCGGTGCCTTGCCATTGCGAGTTGACGGTCAGGCAGGCCATCTCGGCCATCTTTTCGGCCGGGTAGGGGTACAGCGCCACACAGCCGAAGATCACGCCGTCGTGCTCGGCGACCGAGAACTTTTCGACGTCGCGTTCGATGCTGCCGCGGCCCCGGCGAACCAGGGTGCCGTCGGTTTCCAGCGGTTCGATCAGCTGCACGATGGCGCCGACGTCGTCGATGGTGGCGGGGCGCAGGTCGTCGAGCAGGTCTTCGACCACCATGGTGCCCACACCGTCATGGGTAAAGATTTCGAGCAGCACCCCGCCGTCCATGTCGAACGGGATCAGGTGCGCGCGCGCGACGCCGAGTTTGACCGCACGCGACGCATGGCGCAGCACGACGGTGGTGCCGGCATCGATATCGCCTTTGGCGACAAGGGCATCGGCATCGTCGCGCGCCAGTTCGGTGTCGACATTGCCTTCGGGATCCAGGATGGACGGCGCGTCGGTCAGGAAGATCAGCTTTTCGGCGCGCAGGGCGACGGCGACGCTGGTGGCCAGTTCTTCCATCGCCAGGTTGAAGGCTTCGCCGGTGGGCGAAAAGCCCAGCGGCGACAGCAGGGCGATGGACCCGTGATTGATGACGAATTGCAGGGCTTCGGCGTCGACCTTGCGAACCAGGCCGGTATGGCGATAGTCGATGCCGTCGATCACGCCGACCGGCCGCGCGGTAATGAAGTTGCCCGACACGACACGGATGTGCGCGTGCGACATGGGGGTGTTGGGCAGGCCCTGGCTGAACGCCGCTTCGATGTCGAGACGGATTTCGCCGGCGGCTTCCTTGGCGCATTCGAGCGCCGCGGCGTCGGTGATGTGCAAGCCCCGGTCGAACTGGAAGTCGATGCCCTTGAGCCGCAGCTGTTCGTTGACCTGGGGACGCGAGCCGTGCACCAGCACCAGGCGGACGCCCAGGGCGCTGAGCAGCGACAGGTCCTGGATCAGTACGCTGAGCGCGCCGGCCTGGACCAGTTCCCCGCCGAACGCCACCACGAAGGTCTTGCCGCGAAAGGCGTGCACATAGGGCGCGACCTCTCGGAACCATTGCACGAACTGGGCGTGCACGTCGGGGTCGGCGGGAATCAGGGGCGGAGTCAGGGCAGGGGCGGTCATCGCGGAATTATATGATGCGGGGCACCGGCATGTCGGTGAGACGGGGCGCCCGGGGAATTTATAATGGGGGGTTATCAAAAGTAGCGGTTATGGCAGAACACTCAGGCAAGCAGGACACATCTTCACGCAATCGGGGCGCGGCCGGCACAGCGCGCACGGCGCCCGCCACCACAGCGGGCAATGCTTCCGCCACGGCAGGCACGGCAGCCGCAGGCGGCGTCGTCTCGCCCGGCGCGGAGCGCCCCGGGCGCCCGGCACGGGCCGGCCGGCCCGAGGGCCAGCTCCGGTCTGCGCGCGACCCGAACGCGCCGCGCGAAGCCCGCCCGCCGCGCGACCCGAACGCGCCGCGTGAAGCCCGCCCGCCACGCGACCCGAACGCGCCGCGTGAAGCCCGCCGCGACCGCGGCGATCGTAACGCCCCGCGCGCACCGCGCACCCGCAATCCCGTCCCGACGATCACCTATCCCGAAGAGCTGCCGGTCAGCGCCCGCCGTGAAGACATCGCGAAGGCGCTGGCGGCGCATCAGGTCATCATCGTGTCGGGCGAGACGGGGTCGGGCAAGACCACCCAGCTGCCCAAGATCTGCCTGGAGCTGGGCCGGGGCAGCGCCGGCATGATCGGCCACACCCAGCCGCGCCGGCTGGCGGCGACGTCGGTCGCCCGCCGTATCGCGCAGGAACTGAACACCCCGCTCGGGCAGGTGGTGGGCTATCAGGTGCGCTTCAACGACCGCACGGAAGCCGGTGCGTCCATCAAACTGATGACGGACGGCATCTTGCTGGCGGAGTCGCAACGCGATCCCTGGCTGCGGGCCTACGACACGATCATTATCGATGAGGCGCATGAACGCAGCCTGAACATCGACTTCCTGCTCGGCTACCTGAAGCAGTTGCTGCCGCGCCGCCCGGACCTCAAGCTGATCATCACGTCGGCCACGATCGATGCGGACCGCTTCGCAACCCACTTTGCGTCGCCAGGGCACGACCGCGCGCCGGTGATCGAAGTGTCGGGCCGCCTGTATCCAGTCGAGGTTCGCTATCGCGGCATCGACACGCCGCGTGGGCAGGACCCGAACGCCGCCGGCAATCCCGACACCGCGCCCCGCAAGGAGAAACGCGAGAAGGAAAACCTGTCGCGCGACGAAGAAAAGGACATGATCGACGCAATCGTCGATGCCGTGGATGAGTGCGCGCGTCACGGCCCGGGCGACGTCCTGGTCTTTCTGCCGGGCGAACGTGAAATCCGCGAAGCGGCCGAGGCGCTGCGCAAGCACCATCCCCCGGCACCGAAGTGCTGCAACTGTTCGCGCGCCTGTCGCAGGCCGACCAGGAAAAGGTGTTCCATCCGAAGGGCAGCGGCCGGCGCGTGGTGCTCGCGACCAACGTAGCCGAAACGTCGCTGACAGTGCCGGGCATCCGCTTCGTGGTGGACACGGGCCTGGTGCGCATGAAGCGCTATTCGTGGCGCAACAAGGTCGAACAACTGCATATCGAGCCGGTCAGTCAGGCCTCCGCCAATCAGCGGGCCGGCCGATGCGGCCGTCTTGGTCCGGGCGTCTGTATCCGGCTGTATGAAGAGGACGACTTTGCCCTGCGGGCGCCGTTCACGGACCCCGAAATCCTGCGCGCCTCGCTGGCCAGCGTCATTCTGCGGATGAAGGCGCTCAAGCTCGATGACATCGAGGACTTTCCATTCGTTGAAGCGCCGCCGGGCCGGGCGATTGCCGACGGCTATCACCTGCTGCAGGAACTGGGCGCCATTGATGACAGCAACACGCTGACGCCGGTAGGCCGCGAACTGGCGCGCCTGCCGGTGGACCCGCGCATCGGCCGTATGATCCTGGCCGCGCGGGACAACGCCTGCCTGGCCGAGATGCTGATCATCGCGTCGGCCCTGTCGGTGCAGGATCCGCGCGATCGGCCGCAAGAGGCGCAGGAAGCCGCCGACCAGGCGCATGCCAAGTTTGCCGACGAACGTTCCGAGTTCATGGCCTTCCTGAAGTTATGGCATTGGTACAACGAGGCCGTCGCGCACAAGCAGTCGCAGCGCAAGCTGGTGGACACCTTGCGTCAAAGTTTCCTGTCGCCGGTGCGCATGCGCGAATGGCATGACATCCATGCGCAGTTGGCGTCGGTGGTCGGCGAGCAGGGCTGGCGCCTGAACGAGGCCCCCGCCACGCTGGAACAGGTCCATCAGGCCTTGCTGGCCGGACTGCTGGGCAACCTGGGCTACAAGGCCGAAGAAGACGCGCAATACCTGGGCGCGCGCGGCATCCGCTTCTACATCCATCCAGGTTCGCGGCTGGCGCGCAAGGCAGGCCGCTGGGTGGTCGCAGGCGAACTGGTCGAGACGTCTCGCCTGTTTGCGCGCACCATTGCCAAGATCGACCCGGTATGGATCGAACGGGCCGGCAAGCACCTGCTGCACAAGAATTGGTCCGATCCGCGGTGGGAAAAGAAAGAAGGCCAGGTCGTCGCAAACGAACGGGCGACGCTGTATGGCCTGACCATTTACTCCGGCCGCCGTGTGAACTATGGGCGCATCAATCCGTCGCATGCGCGCGAACTGTTCATTCGTCAGGCGCTGGTCACCGGCGACATCGACACCAGGCTGCCCTTCATTGCGCACAACCGCAAACTGTTCGCCGAAATCGAAAAGCTGGAGCATAAGTCGCGCCGTCCCGACATCCTGGTCGACGACGAACTGATCTACGCGTTTTATGACCGGCAGATTCCGGCCGATGTGCATCAGTTGGCGACGCTCGAAAAATGGTATCGCGACCAGACCGCGACGCCCGAGCGGGACAAGTCCCGTCTGCTGTTCCTGTCGCGCGACGAGCTGATGCGCCATGAAGCCGCGGGCGTTACAACGGACGTGTTTCCCAAGATGCTGTCTCTGCATGGCATCGACATGGCGCTCGACTATCACTTCGAGCCTGGGTCGCCGCGCGATGGCGTGACCCTGTCGGTGCCGCTGTTCGCGCTCAATCAATTGGACGCGACCCGGTGCGAATGGCTGGTGCCGGGCATGGTGAAGGAAAAGGTGCATCTGCTCCTGAAATCCCTGCCGCAGAAACTGCGCCGCCATTGCGTGCCCTTGCCCGAATACGCGGCAGGCTTCTTCGACCGCTGGTTCGATGTCGCCGTCAAGCCGGACCGCGGCCTGATCGAGACCCTGATTGCCGACGTGCGCGAGCAGAAAACGATCCAGCTCGCGCCGCCGGACTTCAAGCTGGAAACCCTGCCGGCCCACTTGTTCATGAATTTCCGCGTGCTGGACGAGAACGGCCGCATGCTGTCCATGAGCCGGAACCTGGCGCAGCTGAAAGGCGAACTGGGACGCGAGGCGCAGGCCACCTTCCAGCAGGTGGCGTCGCGCGACAAACAGGTGGCGCAGGCCCTGGCTCACGAAGGCCTGACCGACTGGACCTTCGGCCCCTTGCCGGAACTGCTGGAGATCAAGCGCGGCGGCCTGTCAGTGATCGGCTATCCGGCATTGGTGGACAAGGGCACATCGTGCGACCTGGATGTCTTCGACGATCCGGCCGAAGCGCTGCGCCATCACCGCGCGGGTTTGCTGCGCCTGTTCCGGCTGCAGCTGAAAGAACAGGTCAAGTTCCTGGAAAAGAACCTGAACGGGCTCACGCAAATGAGCATGCTGTACCTGCCGCTCGGCACCCAGGAAGAACTGCGCGACCAGATCATCGACACGGCGCTGGCGCAGGCCTGCCTGGGCGACCCGTGGCCGGTCGATGCTGCGTCCTTCACGGCTCGCCGCAACGAAGGCAAGGGCCGGCTGGGCCTGCTTGCGCAGGAAATCGCGCGGCTGGTGTCGACGATCCTGACCGAATGGGCGGCCGTCCTGCGCAAGCTGCCGCAAGCCCGCGGGCACGCGGCGTCGCATGCCGATATCGAACAGCAGATGCGCGCGCTGATGCCCAAGTGGTTCGTGCGCGAAACGCCGTACGCGCAACTGGTGCACTACCCGCGCTACATGAAGGCCGCGCAGGCGCGCGTCGACAAACTGCGCGCCGACCCGGCCCGCGATGCAAAGCTGCTAAGCGAGCTGGGCCAACTGCTGACCCCCTACCAACGCGCCAAGGCCGCGCGCAAAGGCGTCGACGACGCGCGCCTGGACGAGTTCCGCTGGATGATCGAAGAACTGCGCGTGGCCCTGTTCGCCCAGGAACTACGCACCCCCATGCCCGTCTCGGTCAAACGCCTGCAGAAGGCCTGGGAAGCGATCCAGCGATAGTTGCGAAGTGCAGCGCACCCAGGGCGAGAGCACAGCTGCTCTGGCTTCAAAGGCCGTCTCCAACAAGCCTCGGCGCCCTATCCAGGGCACCGGGGATCTGGCTCCGCCAGTCTCCTGGTGCCGCCCCTGGGGAGGCGCGCTGCGCCTAGGGGGGCAACACCCGCCAGTCCGCCAGTGCCGCCCCTGGGGGAGGCGCAAAGCGCCTAGGGGGGCAACACCTTCGCCTAGGGGGGCTTAAATGCTCACGTAGCTTTGGCGCAGCCAAAGCTACGTCCCCACCTTCTGGGTCCGCCACGATCGCCTGGATCATCCGCTCAAGATGGCCGATGTGCGGCAGCATGGGCCCGTAGAACCGTGTGCGGGTCGCGTCCTGGATCAACAGCGTCGGGAAATCTTCGATGTCCTCGTCATCCAGCAACTCGGGATGGGTCTCGACATCCACCCACACGAACACATGGTGCGGCAGCGACGCCGCCAGATCCGTAAACCGCGGCAGGTATTCCCGGCAGGTTCCGCACCATTCCGCGCACAGGCACGCAACGAGCAGAGACGCTTCGCCAGCCAGGGCGTCGGCAATCAGATCGGCATCGGTATCGGGCAGGTAAACAGGCGCGGAAGCAGGCATCGGCAAGGTAACGGAAGGCTACGTTTCTGCACCTATTATGCCTGTGCAGTGCGGCATACTGGCGTTCCCTTGACCCGTACGGATCGTCGCCCTATGAGCACTCCCCCAACGCGTTGCCCGTGGTCACAAGGTCGGCCGGCTTCGACGGCGTCGGGCGCGCCCTTGGCCGTGCCGTGGTCTCCCAATTTCGCGGCCCCATGTTGATGGCCTTGCTGCTGCCGTTCGCGGTGGCGTTGATCGGCGCGATCGTGCTGATCTGGCTGTTCTGGACGCCGCTCAGCGAATGGCTGCAGATCACGCTGTTCCAATGGTCGGTCGTGAACCAGATGGACACCGCGTTGATGGCCCTGGGGATCGCGTCGCTCAAGCTGTGGCTGATACCGGTCGCGGCTACGCTGATCCTGCTTCCGCTGTCAGGCATCCTGGGCCTGGTGACGGCGGCGGTATTCATCATGCCGCTGGTGCTGCGCCACCTGAGCGAGCGCGACTACCCGGACGTGCGCCGCGAGGGCGGCAATGCGCTCGTGGCCGGCGTCTGGAACGCCCTGTGGGTGACGGTGGTGTTCGTGCTGGGCTGGTTCTTCACGCTGCCGCTGTGGCTGTTGCCGCCGCTGGCCGTGGTGCTGCCGATCTTCTGGTGGGCCTTTGCTTTTACCCGCATGCTGCGGCTCGATGCGCTGGCCGATCATGCATCGCCGCAAGAGCGTAAGATTCTGCAGGCGCGACATAACAAGGGGTTCTGGGCGCTCGGCACGATTTGCGCGCTGATCAACCTGCTCCCGCCCGCGTGGTTCCTGCTGCCGGTCCTGTCGGCACTCATGTTTTCGCACTTTGGCCTCGAGGCGCTGCGTCGTCTGCGCAGCGAAACACAACCATGACACACACATCCACGCCTGTTCAGCGTCAGATCGGGCTCTTCATCATCGGTGACGAAATCCTGTCGGGTCGTCGCCAGGACCGGCACTTCGCCAAGGTCGTCGAACTTTTGAGTGCCCGCGGGCTGCAGCTGTCATGGGCGCAGTTCATCGGCGACGATCGCGAGAAGCTGATCGACGCCTATCGCCGCAGTCTGGCGAGCGACGATATCGTCTTTTCGTGCGGTGGCATTGGCGCCACCCCCGACGACCACACGCGACAGGCAGTCGCCGCTGCCTTGGGGGTCGAGACCGTGCTGCATCCCGAAGCTGCCGACCTGATCGGCCAGCGGATGGCCGAGTCGGCCGCGCAGGGCAAGGGCAGCGCCGACATGACGACGCCGGAAAACCGTCAGCGGCTGCGCATGGGCGAATTTCCCCAAGGCGCCGAGATTGTGCCAAACCCGTACAACAAGATTCCAGGCTTCTTCATTCACGACCATACTTTCGTGCCGGGCTTTCCGGTCATGGCCTGGCCGATGATCGAGTGGACGCTGGACAACCGCTACGCAGACCTGCACCACAAGGTGCCGCACGTCGAACATTCGTTCCTGGTGTACGACCTGGCGGAATCCACCATCACGCCCGTCATGGAAGCGCTGGAAACGCGCTGGCCCGCCATCAAAGCGTTCAGCCTGCCCAGCATGGGCGGCGCCGGGCGCAACCACATCGAGCTGGGCGTGAAGGGCGAGCCCGAACAGGCCGCCGTGGCGCTGACGTTCCTGAAGGACGAAGCCAAACGGCTGGGCGGGACGTTCGGGGCGGCTTGATCGTTGCATCAACAATCCCCACGCAAACGAAAAAATCCCGCCGAAGCGGGATTTTTTGATGGGTCGGTGCACCGGTGTCAACCATCCACGGTGCACGGACCCTGCCGTGGCAATTACGCTGCGGCGGTAGCGGCCTTGCGGACACGCGACGTGCGGGCAGCGGTATCGCTGGCAGCCTTGAACGTGGCGTTGGTCGCGGCAGTCATGTTCGACTCGGCGACTTCGGCGGCCTGTTTGGCGGCCTTGCTGACCGAATCGTAGGCCGACGTGGCGGTCGCCAGCGACGACTTGATCATGGCGATGGCGCTTTCCGAACCGGCCGGGGCCGACTTGGACATCTGGTCGACGACGTCGATCATCTGTTGTTGCTGGGCGGCCACCTGAGCTTCGCTCAGCTTGGCGAATTCGCTTTGCACGCCAGCCATGATGTCATAGACATGCTTGCTGTAGGCCAGGGCCTTTTCGGCGTTCGGCTGGGCCAGCGAGGCGGTGAAGGCCATGGCTTCCTGGCCATCCTTCAGTTCGAACGCTTCCTGTGCCTTGATCGACAGTTCGTCGAGCGTTGCCTTGGCAACCTTCACGTGCAGGTCAACCAGCTTTTCGAAGCCGGCAAAGGCGGTGTTGTTGGCGACCAGGAAAGCGTCGAAAAGGGCTTTCTGGTTGGCGAGGGCGCGTTCTGGGGTTGCGGACATGTTGACTCCTGAGTCGGTCGTGGATTTCAGAGATCGGTCATGAGAGCATCCGGTCGTCCCGAAAATCCCCGATCTACCTATTGATGGTCACGCTCTCGGTGACCGCGTTGCCTGCTTCACCCTGGTCAAGACCTGTGATGTTGCAATGCACAATGCCTATTTTAGGGATGCGATCCACCATGTCAAGGGCAGCTTTCAACGCTCCCGGCAATAGCTACAAGGTTGGCGACGCCCGGTCGGCGCGCTGTCCCTGGGAAGACCTGGCCCGGAAAGAAAATCCGAAGTGCAAAAAAATTTTTCACAGCACACGGATTTTATGTTGCGACGCGAGAACTCGCCCTGTTCAGCTGCTGTTCAGCCTGGCCGAGCAGCCCGCCGCGCGCCCCGTTACACTTCCGGCTTCCTCTCGCCTGAGGTCCGCCGTGGCCGATACGCTGCTGTCCCGCCTGGTTTCTCCCTTTTTTGTGCTGACCTGGAGCACCGGCTTCGTCGTGGCGCGATTCGGCCTGCCTTATGCCGAACCCGCCACGTTCCTGGCCCTGCGCTTCATCGGCGTGCTGATCGTCATGGCGCCGCTGGCGCTGCTGGCGCGCGGCGCGTGGCCGTCGCGTCGCCAGGGGTTGCACATGGCGGTGGCCGGCATCCTGCTGCAGGCAGGCTACCTGGGCGGTGTGTGGGCCGCCATCAAGCTTGGCATGGGCGCGGGGCTGGCCGCGTTGATCGTCGGCATGCAGCCGGTGCTGACCGCGGTGTTGGGGCAGTGGCTGGGCGATCGCCCCAATGTTCGTCAGTGGGCCGGCCTGGCGTTGGGCCTGGTCGGCGTCGGGATGGTGGTCGGCAACCGGTTGGGCAACGAACTGACGCCGGCCAGCCTGTCATGGGCGATCCTGGGACTGCTGTCGATTACGGCCGGCACCCTCTACCAGCGCCGCTTCTGCCCGGCGATCGACCTGCGGGTGGGCAGTGCGCTTCAGTTCGGCGCGGCCCTGGTCGTGACCCTGCCGTTTGCCTTCCTGTTCGAAACCCGCGACGTCATGTGGACGCCACAATTCATCGGCGCGCTGGCCTGGTCGGTGCTGGCGCTGTCCATCGGCAGCGTGTCGCTGCTCTTTTTGCTGATTCGTCGCGGCGCCGCCACACGTGTCGCCAGCCTGATGTATCTGACTCCTGGCGTGACGGCGGTCATGGCCTGGCTGCTGTTTCGAGAGGCATTGACCCTCGTGATGATCCTAGGGCTGGTGGTGTCGGCCGTCGGGGTGGCGTGGGCTCAGGGGAAACGATAGGGTTCAGCTCGCCGTCAACCGCGCCCGCTTCCCGTAAACTCCCACGCAAGGCTGTAGGCACTACGTGCTCCAGTCAATAAATTCGATAAGCGGAGAAGTGGGATGACATTGCGTAGAAAGATGATGTCCGTAGCGGTTGCTTCGGTCATGGCGGCGGGTGTGGCGGCATTGGCGCCAGGACTGGCAATGGCCCAGAACTATCCGTCCAAGCCGGTCACGATGATCGTGCCATTTGCCGCAGGCGGTCCGACCGACGTCGTGGCGCGTTCGCTGGCCGAATCCATGCGCAAGACCCTGGGCCAGACCATTGTGGTCGAAAACGTCGCCGGCGCGGGCGGCACGATCGGCACGGCGCGCGTCGCCAAGGCCCAGAACGACGGCTACACCCTGTTGTTGATGCACATTGGTTTCTCGACGGCGCCGGCGCTGTATCGCAAGCTGAGCTACGACGCCGCGAACGACTTCGCGCCGGTCGGCCTGACGGTCGACGTGCCGATGACGATGATCGCGCGCGACAATTTCCCTGCCAACAACTTTGCCGAGTTCCTGGCCTACGTGAAGGCCAATAACGCCAAGCTGTCGATGGCCAACGCCGGTATCGGCTCGGCCTCGCACCTGTGCGGCCTGATCTTCACCAGCACGGTTGGCGTGGATCTCCAGACCATCCCGTACAAGGGCACGGCGCCTGCCATGAACGACATCCTGGGCAAGCAGGTGGACTTCATGTGCGACCAGACGACCAACACCACGGGCCAGATCAAGGCCAACAAGGTCAAGGCCTACGCCGTGACCAGCAAGGCCCGCGTGCCCAGCCTGCCTGATCTGCCGACCATGGATGAATCCGGTCTGAAGGGATTTGAAGTGGGTATCTGGCACGGCCTGTGGGCGCCCAAGGGCACGCCGCAACCCGTCGTCGACAAGGTCCAGGCCGCGCTCAAGGCAGGCCTGGCCGACCCGGCCTTCAAGAACCGCATGACCGAACTCGGCGCGATCGTTCTGGCCGACCAGGCCAGCCCGGCGGCGCTCGACAAGCACGTCAAGAGCGAGACGGCCAAGTGGGGCGCGATCATCAAGAAAGCCGGCGTCTACGCCGACTGATCCTGTTGATTTGATTGAGGTTTGAAGGATGGCGGACCGGTTTTGACCGGTTCCGCCATTTTTTGGGCGCGCGCCGGATCAAGCAAGTTATAAAAATAGCGTTGTAAGTCGTTCATTTCACAGACAATTCCGGTTCGAAATCTGATAAGCTGCGTCGCCTGGACAGAATCGTTACCGGAGGACACATGGCGCGCAGTTTGAATCGGGCTTTCGCAATCGCATTGCTTTGCGCGTCGAGTATTGCGGCCGGCTTGCCGGCCGTGTCCACCGCTGCCACGTCGTCTTCCCAGGCAACGGCAAAGAAGTCCAAGGCCAAGGCCACCGCAGCGCCTGCGTCCAGCAAGGCCAAGGTCGTCGCCAAGAAAACCGCGCCCAAGGCGGCCAGCAAGACGGCCGTTGTGGTCAAGAAGTCGTCCCGCGCCGTGGCGTCCGCCAAGGGCGCCAGTCAGGCGGCGGTGGTGGCTTCGGTTCGCCGCGCATCCTTCGGCCCGATGTCCTCGCTGGACCATGATGAATCGGTTTCCAGCGGCCAGCTGTCGCTGCGTTCCAGCACCGCCTTCGTTCAAGACCTGAACTCCTCCG
Organism: Pigmentiphaga litoralis; assembly: GCF_048632615.1. Classification (GTDB taxonomy): domain Bacteria; phylum Pseudomonadota; class Gammaproteobacteria; order Burkholderiales; family Burkholderiaceae_B; genus Pigmentiphaga; species Pigmentiphaga litoralis_B. The sequence continues at coordinate 682,383 of NZ_CP184479.1, read as the reverse complement.
ACGTCCTGTTCGCCAAGAACGACGCCGCCATCGTGCCGATCGCTTCGATTACCAAGCTGATGACGGCGCTGGTGGTTGTCGATGCCAATCTCGACCTTGAAGAAATGCTCGAGATCACGACCGAAGACATCGACACGTACAAGAACACCGGCTCGCGCCTGGCCATCGGCACGCGCCTGTCGCGTACCGACATGCTCCACCTGGCGCTGATGTCCTCCGAAAACCGCGCTGCCAGCGCCCTGGGCCGCAACTATCCGGGCGGTCTGCCTGCGTTCGTGCAGGCCATGAACGCCAAGGCCAGCCTGCTGGGCATGCATGACACGCGTTATGTCGAACCCACGGGCCTGTCCAGCAGCAATGTGTCCAGCGCGCGTGACCTGGTCCGCCTGATGCAGACCGCCGCGCTGCGTCCGCTGATCCACGAATACACCACCAGCACCAGCTATTCGGTCGACGTGCGCGGCCGCACGCAAACCTTCCGCAACACCAACCAGCTGGTCAGCAAACCCGACTGGGGTATTACCGTTTCCAAGACCGGCTTCATCAACGAAGCAGGCCGTTGCCTGGTCATGCTGGCCAACATCGAAGGCCGTCAGCTGGCCATCGTGCTGCTGGATTCCGCAGGCTCCTTCACCCGCACCGCCGACGCCGTCCGTGTGCGTCAGTGGCTGCAGCGCGAAGTGGCGCACAACACGCTCTGATCGTCACGATCCGATCGACCAGCAAAAAGCCCCGCGGCATCACACCGGCGGGGCTTTTTGCCATTGGGGCGGGAAGCAGGATCAGCCGTGCGTGGACGGCTCGTAGCCCAGCGCGTCCGAAATCCGGTTGGCCGTTTCCACCAAGGCGTCGATCCACGCGTCCTGCAGGCGATCGGCAGGGGCCGAGATCGACAGGCCCGCAATCAGCTTGCCCGAGTCGTCGTGGATGCCCGCGGCGATGCAGCGCACGCCCAGCTCCAGTTCTTCGTTGTCGCGCGCGTAGCCGTGGTCGCGGACCTGTCCCAGTTCTTCTTCAAGCATGCCCAGGTCTTTGACGCTGTTGTCGGTATGCGCGACCAGCCCGGTACGGGACGCATAGGCCTGGATGGACCGAGTGTCGTCCGCCGACAGGAACAGCTTGCCGGTCGACGTGAGGTGCAGCGGCGCGCGGCCGCCAATGGCACGCACCACCTGCATGCCGGATCGTTCGCTGTAGGCGCGGTCGATGTAGACGATTTCGTCGCCCTGCCGGACCGACAGGTTGACTGTCTGGCCAGTCAGGCGGTGCAGGGTGCGCATGGGCGCCAGGGCGGCGTCACGGATGTTCAGGCGGCCCTTGACCAGGTGGCCCAGTTCCAGCAGCCGCATGCCCAGACAGTACATGCCGCTGTCCACGCGGTCGACATAACGGCCAGCCACCAGATCGTTCAGGATACGGTGGGCGGTGGAAGGATGCAGGCCCGTGGTCAGCGCCAGTTCCTTCAGGCTGACCGGATCAGGCTGATCGGCCAGGGCATCCAGCAGCAGCATGGTGCGCTCCAGGACCTGGATGGTGATCGGAGGTCGGGTCTCCGCCGCGGGCGCGGCAGGACCTTCCGATGTCATAGGAGAGTGTCCAGCCATGTGTCTCTAAGTCTTTGCACGAATAATCGCAAATTCTATCCCATATCGTGAAACAGGATAAGGCTTCGGGTGGCGCGGCGCCGTGGCCAGCCGCGCGAAGGACAAGCCAGCCAGGCGCCATCCGAACGCCCGGCTTGCGGCCGGAACCGCCAGCCTACTGCGCCGGATTCCGGATCTGTTCGTGGACGGCGTTGACCTCGGCAATGATGTCATCGCTCAGCACCACGTTCTGCGCGTCGATGTTTTCCTTCAATTGGGCCAGCGTGGTTGCGCCAATGATGGTGCTGTTCACGAACCACCGTGAATAGCACCATCCCAGCGCCAGTTGCGTGGGCGTCAGCCCATGGCGGCGCGCGATGTCGATGTAGCGGCGCGTGGCGGCCAGGGTTTTCTCGCGCAGGTAGCGCGGGCTCCAGTCCTTGCCGAACACGTTCAGGCGGCCGTGCGCGTTGTCGTCATCGATGTACTTGCCGGTCAGCTGGCCGAACCCCAGGGGGCTGTAGGCCAGCAGGCCGACGCCGGTGCGAAAGCACACCTCGTCCAGGGCTTCTTCAAAGCTGCGATTGACGAGGCTGTAGGGGTTCTGAATGGTGGCGACCACGGGCAGACCATGCTTGTCGGCCAGATGCAGGAACTCCATCACGCCATAGGCACTTTCGTTCGAGACGCCAAAGTGCCGAATCTTGCCCGCCCGCACGAGTTCGTCCATCACCCGCAATTGCGTTTCGATGCTTTCGGCTTCTCGTTCATTGTCGGGGTTGAAAGACGTCTGGCCGAAGTTCGGCACGTTGCGGGCGGGCCAATGGATCTGATAGAGGTCCAGGTAATCGGTCTGGAGGCGTTTCAGGCTGGCGTCGATGGCCTGACGGATATTGTCGGCGTCGAGCTTGCCATTGCGCACCCAGGGCATGCCGCGCGACGGACCCGCCACCTTGCTGGCCAGCACCACACTGTCGCGCGGCTGCCGTGCGATCCACCGGCCGATGTACTGCTCGGTCAGCGTGTAGGTCTCGGCACTGGGGCGCACCGGATACATCTCGGCCGTGTCGATGAAGTTCACGCCTTGGGCCACGGCGTAGTCCAGTTGCGCGTGGGCGTCGGCCTCGGTGTTCTGCTGGCCAAAGGTCATGGTGCCCAGACAGATGCGCGAAACGGTGATGTCGGTAGTGCCAAGCCGGGTGGTCTGCATGATGTCCCTCGGATTGCGGGTGGTCAGTGGTCGGCCGAAAGCAGCGCGATCGCGTTGGCGCTCTCGCGCACCAGCGCCGGGCCGCGATAGATCAGGCCGGTGTAGATCTGGACGGCATCGGCGCCGGCGGCGATCTTGTCCGCCGCATCGCTGCCGGTCAAAATGCCGCCCACGCCAATGATGGCCAGGCCCTTGCCGGCCTGCGCCCGCAGCCGGGAGATCACCCGCAGCGACAGGTCGCGCACCGGCGCGCCCGACAGGCCGCCGGCTTCGGCCGCGTGTTCCAGGCCCTTGACCGCATCGCGGCCCAGGGTCGTGTTCGTGGACACCACGCCATCGATGCCATAACGCGGCAGCAGATCGGCAATGGCGTCGATCTGGCCGTCGTCCAGATCGGGGGCGATCTTGACGACCAGCGGCACCCGGCGGCCATGCTGGTCGGCCAGGCGTTCGCGCGCTTCATGCACGCGCTGGAGCAAGGAAGAGAGTTCGTCGGCGCCCTGCAGCGCGCGCAGGTTCTTGGTATTGGGCGACGACACGTTGATCGACACATAGTCGGCATGGTCATAGCAGCCGGCCAGGCAGGTCAGGTAATCGTCCACCGCATTTTCGATCGGGGTCGTCAGATTCTTGCCGATATTCAGGCCCAGGATGCCACCCTGCGCGCGATAGCGGCTGCGCTGCACGTTGGCCAGAAAGGTGTCGAGCCCGTCATTGTTGAACCCCATGCGATTGATGACCGCGTGCGCGGCAGGCAGGCGGAACATGCGGGGCAGGGGATTGCCGGGCTGCGAGCGCGGGGTGACCGTGCCGATCTCCATGAAGCCGAAGCCCAGGCTGCCCAGCGCGTCGATGTGGTCGCCGTTCTTGTCGAGGCCGGCGGCCAGGCCGACCGGGTTCTTCAGGGTCAGGCCCATCAATTGGCGGGGCTGGTGGGGCGCGCCGCCGAACAGGCGGGTCAGACCCAGATCGTGCGCCGTGTGCAGCGACGTCATGGTGACGCGATGCGCGGTTTCAGGCTCGAGAGAGAACAGCGCGGGACGGACCAGCGGATAGGCTTGGAAAAGCAAGGACATCAGGAAAGGGTTCGATCAGGAAAGGTTGCCGTCGTCGCCCGGACCGCCACGAGGCGGATGGACGACGTGCGAGACGGGAATGGTCACCACGGAAGGTGACGCGGGCGTGGGCGGGGGTGGGGCGAAGTCGGGCTCGTAGGTCTGCCATTCGCCATTGACCAGCACCTGAATGGGCTGGAAGGCCGTTTTGTACGCCATCTTTGGACTTTCGGCGATCCAGTAGCCCAGGTACAGATAGGGCAGATCGAGCAGCTTGCATTGCTCGATCTGCCAAAGGATATTCCACGTTCCCAGGCTGCCATGCAGGTCGGGATCGTAAAGGTGTAGACGGACGACAGGCCATCGGCCAGCACGTCCATGATCGACACCATCAGCAGCTTGCCGTTGGCGTCGCGAAATTCGACCAGGCGGGTGTTGACGCGGCTTTGCAGCAGGAACTGCGCGTATTGGTCGCGGCTGTCCTGGTCCATGCCGCCGCCTTTGTGGCGGGTGGACTGATACCGCAGGTACAGCGCGTAATGTTCGGCCGAATAGGCCAGTTCGGCCACGAATACCTGCAGGTCGGCGTGCTTGCGCCAGGTGCGGCGCTGCGTGCGGCGCGGCGTGAAGGTGTGCACCGGTATGCGTACGGGGACACAGGCACGGCATCCATCGCAATGCGGGCGGTAGGTGAACACCCCGCTGCGGCGAAACCCCACGCGCACCAGTTCGGCATACACGTCGGCGTTGATCAGATGGCTGGGAGTGGCGACCTGCGAGCGCGCCAGGCGGTCGCTGAGATAGCTGCACGGATACGGCGCCGTCGCATAAAACTGCAAAGCGGAGAAGGGCAGGTCTCGGAGGTAGGTCACTGGTCAACCCCGTAGGAAGCCGCGGCGGGAGCGGCTGCATTCGCTGCGGCATTTCCGGCCTGGGCCGGCGCCGCGCAAGACAGGGGTATCAGCCGGCCATCGGCGAGTATCCTGCCCGGATGCCAGGGCACGCCCGGCATCCCTATCGATTCTACAAGCTTGGACTCGAATTCGCTGCGGGAAATTGTGCCGCCGCCCAGCGATGTCAGGTGCCGGGTGTCCTGCTGGCAGTCGATCATGCGCACGCCATGCAGGGACAGAAAGCGCACCAGATAGGCCAGTGCGATCTTGGACGCATCGGGAACGCGGGTGAACATCGACTCGCCAAAGAAAGCCTGGCCGATGCTGACGCCATACAGCCCGCCGGCCAGTTCCCCGTCGATCCAGGTTTCGATGGAATGCACGCCGCCGTCCTGGTGCCAGGCCAGGTAGGCCGCCTGCATGGCAGGAGAGATCCACGTGGCGGGCTGCATGCCATCGCGCGGGGCGGCACAGGCGCGCATGACCTCGGCGCAGGCGGTGTCGACCCGGATTTCATAGCGAGCGTCCCGATCCACCTGCCGCAATTTCTTGCGCAGCGAATGCGACGGCGCGAAGCGATCGGTAAACAGCACCATGCGGGGATCCGGGCTCCACCACAGGATGGGCTCGCCTTCCAGGAACCATGGAAAGATGCCGTGCGAATAGGCATCGCGCAGCCGCGCCACGGACAAGTCGGCGCCCACCGCCAGGAGGCCGGCCGGTGACGCCAATGCCCGATTCAGCGGCGGAAACGGCGTATCGGGCCCGAGCAGCGCGGGCATCCGTTGGCGCAGGGTAGCCTGACTCACGATGCGCTCATGCAGGTTCTTCGGGCGTCGGGATCATGCCGTGGCTTAGCGCCTGGCTGTGCACGCCGAAGCGGCCGGCGGCCCGATCGGCAAAGAACAGCCGCAACGTCGTCGAAATCGACCGGAAGGCCAGGTCATCCCAAGGAATCTCGGCTTCGGTAAACAGCCTGGCCTCCAGGCTTTCCGGACCCGGATCGAAACGATCGTGCGTCAGGTTGGCCAGGTAGAAGATATGCACCTGGTCGACATGCGGAATGTCGATCATGCTGAACAGGGCGCCCATGGTGAAGGTTGCCCCTGCTTCTTCGCGGGTCTCCCGCGCGGCGCCTTCTTCGGTCGTTTCGCCCAGTTCCATGAAGCCGGCCGGAAGGGTCCAGTAGCCGTGGCGCGGTTCGATCGCGCGGCGGCACAGCAGGATCTGATCACCCCAGACCGGCACGGTGCCCAGCACCATGCGAGGGTTCTGGTAGTGGATCGCGCCGCAGTTGTCGCACAGGTCGCGAACGCGGTTGTCGTCGTCGGGAATGCGGCGCGCAAGCACGCTGCCGCACTGCGAGCAGAAGCGCTGGGCCCGCGGCGCGGGAAAGTAGGTGACCGTACGAAGGGGAGCAGTCATGTCATATCCAAGCGGGCGGTTGCCCGGATGGCAAGTTCCCTGTGAGCGTTGGCCGATGGCCGCGGGTAAGGCAACCGCGGTATCCGGCCAACGGGTGTTCAAAAAAGCTGGCGATGCCTTGCACAAGATAAACCGACGCCACGCCCAGGACAATGCCGCGCGTCCATTTGCGGAACTGCTGGTCGCTCATGCGCTCGAGCACGATCCGGCTCAGGCTGGTGCCGCCCACCGCGCATCCCAACAGTATCGCCCATTGCAGCCAGTGCAGCGTGACGGTCTGCTGGTTCATGATGCCGCCGAAGTAAATCAGCCGCGATCCATGTCCCAGCACCTGGCAGGTGGCCTTGGTCGCGACCACCTTGCGCCGGTCCATGGTGGTCGACCGCACAAAAAAGATGTCCAGGATCGGGCCGGTCACGCCGCTCAGGAACTGCAGTGTCTGGCAGACGAACCCGCAGATCTCGGCGCCCCACTTCGCTTCGGCTTGCGGCGCAAAGCGCGGCGGCACGAACAGTGCGACGAACGGGCTGATGCCCAGGATCAACAGCACGACGCCCCGGCTCGGCACCAGCTGCACGGCCAGAAAGGCGCAAAAGGCCAAGGTGGCGCCGATCGCGAACCTGCCGACGATGCGCCATTCGGTATGCCCGCGCCACAAAATGGCGCGCCACCCGTTGGACGTCAGCTGCATGGCGCTTTGCAGCACCATGGCCGACGCCACGGGCAGCATCAGCAACAGGGCGCCCATCAACACCATGCCGCCCGCCATGCCGAAAATACCGGACATGAAAGATGTGGCGAGCACCAGAAAAGCCACCGTGGCAAAGATGGCGGTCGTCATGCGCAGGACTCCTGTGAAGGCGGAACCACGGCGTGGCGACGGCCCGGCGGCATTATATAAGGCAGGCTTCCCATTGCGGTGGGATGCCCGGCGCCGGAGTCAGGTACATTGGGTCTTGCCAGCAGCCCGTCGTCGGCAGTCTGCCCGGCGGCTTGTCCCGGGCGGCCGGTTGGTATATACTTCTTTTCTCAGACGCGGGGTGGAGCAGTCTGGCAGCTCGTCGGGCTCATAACCCGAAGGTCACAGGTTCAAATCCTGTCCCCGCAACCAAATGCTCGACAAAAAGCCGTCTCAAGGTGCTCAGCCTTGGGACGGCTTTTTTCATGGGTCATTCCATGGTCATGTCTCAGTGGTCATGTCCCGACCCGGGGAGAGCATACGCGCCACGGATATCACTCCGTGATCATGTCCCTGATGCGCGACGTCAGCGCATCGATGGCGAACGGCTTGGTGATCATCTGCATGCCGGGTTCCAGGAAGCCGTTCGCAATGGTGGCGTTCTCGGCGTAGCCGGTCATGAACAGCACCTTGAGCGCGGGCCGCTGCGCGCGGGCAGCGTCCACGACCTGCCGGCCGTTCAGGCCGGGCAAGCCGATATCGGTAATCAGCAGGTCGATGCGCGCCGCGGACTGCAGAAGCTTCAGCCCGGACGGGCCGTCGGCGGCCTCGATCGTCTGGTATCCCAGGTCCTGCAGGACTTCAACGACCAGGTCGCGCACCACGGTCTCGTCTTCGATCACCAGCACGACTTCGCCCGATCCGGCCCGGTCCGCGCTGCCCAGGCCGTGCTGCTCGTCTCCATTGCCGTCCGACTCGCCATAGAAGCGGGGCAGATAGAGCTTGACGGTCGTGCCTTGCCCGACTTCCGAATAGATCTTTGCATACCCTTCGGACTGACGCGCAAACCCGTAAATCATCGATAGTCCGAGCCCCGTCCCCTGGCCGATGGGTTTGGTCGTGAAGAACGGTTCGAAGGCGCGGGCAATGGTGTCCTTGGTCATGCCCGTGCCGGTATCGGTCACGCATACGCACACGTACTGGCCCGGGCGGACATTGCCCAGACGCGTCGCGTAGGCAAGATCAATGTGCGCATTGCACGTTTCGATCGTCAGTGTGCCGCCGTCGGGCATTGCGTCGCGCCCGTTGATCACCAGATTCAGCACGGCGCTTTCGAGCTGGTGCGGATCGCACAAGCACTGCCACAGGCCGCCAGCCGTGACGATTTCCAGCGCGATGTTTTCGCCTATCGTACGCCGGAGCAGATCTTCCATTCCGCTGACCAGGCGGTTGGCGTTGACCGCCTTCGGGTCCAGCGGCTGCCGCCGGGAAAATGCAAGCAGGCGATGGGTGAGCGCGGCCGCGCGATTGGCCGAGGTGGTGGCGGCGGTGGCGTACCGCGCAAGCTTGTCCGTCTGGCCGCGCGCCAACTGGCGCTGCAGCAGGTCCAGCGACCCGATGACGCCCGTCAGCAGATTGTTGAAGTCGTGCGCGATGCCACCGGTCAGCTGACCCACGGCTTCCATCTTCTGGGCTTGCCGCAGTTGTTCTTCGGTCTGCGCCAGCGCCAGCGCCTGTTCACGTTCCGCGGTAATGTCGCGGCCGGTGGCGTACGTCACGTCGCCCGCGGGGGCGGCTACCCAGGAAATCCAACGGGTGGACCCGTCCTTGTGGTAATAACGGTTGACGATGGCAGGGCGTTGCCCGGCCGCCGCAGCCAGGTAGGCGCCTGTCGTGCCTTCATGGTCGTCGGGCACGACGAATTCGTTGACGTGACGGCCCACCAGTTCGGCAGCGTCATATCCCAGCATCGTGGTCCAGGCGGGATTGACCTGACGTAACACGCCGCTGAAATCGATGACCAGCATCAGGTCCGGGGACGTGACCCACATCCGGTCCCGCTCGGCTGTTCGTTCGGCCACCTGCTGTTCCAGGGTTTCGTTCAACTGCTGCAGGGCTTCCTCGGCCTTGCGGCGTGCCGAGATGTCATTGAACAGGATGGCGACACGGCCTTCGCTCGGGGTGCCGGTCCGGAACGCAAACACGTCGAACCAGCGCCCCAGCGCGGCCGAGCCCTGTTCGAACCGCATGGCTTGGCCACTGCGGGCGACGCGTCCATACACGTCGTACCAATGCTCTTCCAGATCGGGAAGCGCCTTGCGCAGCCATTGATCGACGATGGCCTGCGGAAATCCGGTCTGCTGGAAGAACGCCGGGTTGGCCTCGATCACCCGGTAATCCACCTGTTTCCCGGACAGGTCCACTTCGACCACGCAGAAGCCCGATTCGATGGACTCGAAAAGCGTGCGGTACCGCGCTTCGCTGGCCTGCAACTGCTCTTCGGCGTGGCGCCGGTCCTGGATGTCGATGACCGAGCCGATGTACCCAAGGAAGGTGCCATCGGCGCCAAACCGCGGCAGGGCCGCATCGATCGCCCAATGATAGGACCCGTCGGCATGCCGCAGCCGATATTCCAGGCGGAATGGCGTGCGGGCGGCGTTGGCTTTCATGAAGATCCGCGCGGTCCGCGGGCGGTCGTCCGGATGCGTGGCGGCCAACCAGCCCAGGCCGCCGGCGTCGGTCGGCGTCTGACCCGTGAATTCATACCATCGCTGGTTCAAGTAGGTGCACGCGCCGTCGGCGTCGGTCACCCACAGCATGACAGGCGCGAAATCCGCCATGTTCTGGAACCGCGTCTCGCTGTCGACCGCCTCAGCGTCGCGAGCGTCTGGGTGCGCGGCGCCGGTCGGAGCGCCGGTCATCAGTCCGACACCGCAGCGACGACGGCGCGGTTGCGGCCAGCCCGTTTGGCGTCGAGCAAGGCGGCGTCAGCCCGCTTGATCGTCATGGAAAACGTTTCGCCTGGAACGTGCGCGCTGAGTCCGATGCTGGCCGTGACCTGGATCGCGTCGTGATCGGTACGCACCGCCAGTTCCGCGATGTTCTGGCGCACCCTTTCCATCACGATCAAGCCTTCGGCCGCCGTGGTATCAGGAAGCACCACCAGGAATTCTTCACCCCCCAGCGTCCGCACACGTCGTATTCGCGCAGTCCGGCCTGCAGGGTGGTGGCGATGGCGATAAGCACGCGATCGCCCGTTTCATGACCATGCGTGTCATTGACCTGCTTGAACTGGTCCACGTCCAGCATGGCGAGCGTATAACCCTGGCCGCGCCGGGTGACCCGTTCGGACTCTTCTTTCAACCGGTCCATCAGCAGCCGGCGATTCCCCAGGCCAGTCAGCACGTCGCGGTTGGAGGCTTCGTTGAGCGCAAGGTTGAGGTCGCGCATCATCTGCTGATAGCGGTCGGAAATCCGCGCCAGCTTTTCGAGTTGGCGCAGCTGCTTGTTGAACCGTTCGCCCAGGTGGGTTTCGCGCTGCCGCGCCAGCTGCTGGTAGGCGTCGGACAGGTGAGTGACGCGCTCCAGCCGATAACGCTCTTCAAGGTGCACTTGCCATAGCTCGCCCAGCGCGCTGCGCAGGGGGTGGCCGCTGTGGGCAGGGTCCGCCAGCAATTGCTCGATGCGTTCGTCAAAAGCCGAGTTGTCGCGGGGCATGGCGGACCAGGCTGACCTTAAGAGTAGGAAACGATGGAAAACGGGAAGCTGCAGTCTTCCTTGAACTCTTCGGCGAGTTCGGCCACCCGTTCGTTACGGTGATCGTAATGCCAGTTCACCGCCACGTCGCGTCCGCGTTGATGGGCTTCTTCCAGCGTGTCGAAGATATCCATGACGGCGCGGATGCTGCTGGTGTTCAGGTACAGCAGGCGCAGTTCGAGCCGCAGCGGCTTGTCGGTATCGGCAAGGAAACGTTCCACCCAGTCGATGATCGGTCCGAACAGGTCGAACGAATTTTCTGGATAGGAATCGCCTTGCATGCTTAGCTGGCCCGCGTCCCAGTCGGCCGTGATTTCCGGTGTCGACTGGCTGCCAGGAATGGTCAGGTTACTCATGCTGTTCGCTTTTGAAGGGGTCAGATGATCGCGCGCAGGCTGAAAAACGCGCGGCCGTCGGGGGTGTCACGCAGGCTTGCCGTCAGGGGCGCGCTGGACTTGCGCGCCATGTCGATCAGGCCAAGCCCGGCGCCGCTGCTGGCGCCCGCATCGCGCGGCTTGCGCAACTGTTCCTTGTAGCTGGCCTTGAGCTGGACCTTGTCGAGTCCCGCCAGGGATTCGACGCGCTGGAGCAGGGCGCGCCCGTCTTCCCGTTCCACCAGGTTGCCCGCTGACACCACGTAGTGGTCGCCATCATCGCGGGCGACCACGACCGTGGCGGCCGCTTCGTGCTCCTGGTAGCCGTTCTGGGTGGCGTAATGACGGATGTTCTGCGTCATTTCGATGTAGGTGCCAAAGACGTCCATGGCGGCCGACGGTTGCGCGTGTTCCGCCTGCAGATAGTTCTTGAGGGCGTTGCCGATCTCTTCGATCAGGCTGCGCGAGATCGGGCCGTTGAAGCACAACATGATGTGCTGGCGATTGAACATCTCGCGCATGGCGAACAGGTCAGTCGAATCCATGAAAGCTCCGGTCTGTTTGGAAAAAAGGGCTCATTCAAATCGGAAGGACAGAATGGTGATGTCGTCGCGCTGCGGGAGATCTCCCCGGTAGTTTACCAAGGCCTGCTCAACCGCAGCAGCCTGGTGCTGCAGCGACTCGCCGGCGATTGATTGCAGCAGTTCGGCAAAACGCCGGTTGCCGAAGCCATAGCCATGCTCGCCCCCGGCCTGGTCCAGCACGCCGTCGGTGATCAGGTAGAACGTGCGGCCCGACAATTCGGTAACGGTGTTGGTGTACTCGCCCACGCGGCGCTCGCCCAGCGCGCGGCGTCCGCCCGGGAATTCCTGAGTGGTGACGCCATCGCTGGCATACAGCGACATCTTGGCGCCGGCAAAGTGGGCCAAGCCTGACGCCCGGTCCACATACACCAGGCCCGCGTCCATGTTGGTGGCCAGCGAACGCGGCATTTCGGTGTCCCGCAGCATGGCGCGCATGGCGGCGTCGGTCCGGGCAAGGATGGCGGCCGGGTCGCGCGCGCCCACTTCCTTGATCGCGTGGTCGATGGCGGCGCGGGCCAGCATGGTCATGAGCGCACCCGCCACGCCGTGCCCCGCGCAGTCCACGACACCCAGCAGGCAGTTGTCGCCATCGGGCAGGAACACATAGAAGTCGCCACCCACCACGTCCCGCGGGTGCCACATCACGAAGTGGTGGGCGCCCAGCGACTGCACCATTTGCCGGTCGGGCAGGATGGCGCGCTGGATCAGGCTGGCGTAGTCGATCGAATCGTCGATCTGCTTGTGAGCGGCCGCCATGCTCGAATTGGCGGCTTGCAGTTCCTTGGTTCGTTCCCGCACGCGCTCTTCCAGCTCGGCCGTGTGCGTCTGCACCTTGGCGGCCATGGCGCCAAAAGCGCGGCTCAATTCGCCGATCTCGTCGTCGGTGTCGTCGGGCAGGGCGGTGTCGTAGCGTCCGGCGCTGATGGCCTGGGCGGATTGCTGCAGGCGGCGCAGCGGCTTGAGCACCAGGCGCTCGACCGCATAACCAAAGACGATCAGCAAGGCGGCCAGCAGCAGGACGAAGGCGATCAGCGCCTGGGTGGCCCAGCCGGGGTCGATCACCTGGGCGGCGCGCAGGTCCACCACTGACAGCACGTGCCAGCGCAGGTCGGGAATGTAGGCCAGCACCAGCAATTGGCGTTTGCCGTCCACCGTCGCCCACAGGTCGACCGGCTGGGCCGGCTGGGCTTCGGCGGCAGCCATAGCCTTGCGCAAGGACGCGCGTTCGGCATCCGACGCAAGCAGGCCGAAGGCGGTCTGCCGTTCGCTAGGCTTTTCGGATACCGATCCATAGGCGATGCGGCCGGTGTCCGGATGGGCCTGGATCGCGCCGTCCCGGTTGATGATGATCGGGGTGACGCCGCTTTCCTTGGTGGACAGGAAATCGTTCAGGAAATTGCTGAGGTTCAAGCCGGTGCCGACGATGCCCAGGCGGCGCTGCCCGTCCTGAACGGCCACGTTGAACCACACATTGGTGATCTTGAGCTGGGGGCTGAGTTCGACGTTGATGTTGTAGAGGTCGGGACTGCGCATCGAGGCGTAGTACCAGTTGTCGCTGACCTTGTCGGGCGCCGTCGTGTAACGCGGCGTGGTGGACACCGGCGCCTTGCTGTCGTTGTAGTAGTAGTGGCCCTGGCTGTCGGCCACGAAGTAGGAATGGTCGCGCAGGTCGCTGCGGTAGCCTTCGGCTTCTTCAAAGAAGACGTCCCGCGCGGCGGCATCGTCCAGATTGGACAGCCAGCGGCGGGTGACCACCGAATTGGCCAGGCGGGTGGCCAGCGCCAGTTCGCGCGACACGGGGGCGAAGATCTGTTCGCGATGGAGAAGGGTGTGATTGCGGGCGTAGGCCAGGCCAAAGTGGTTCCGTACCGTTTCGACCCCCTGCCAGGCGATGAACGCCGCTGGAATCAGGGCTAGTGCACAACTCAACAACAGCGCGACCAGCGATTTGCCGCGCAGACCCAACATGGCCATCTCATTCCTTTTCTTGATACCTGCTTACACCCTCGGCAATTGTGCAGGGGGCTGGTTGCCCTAGCAAACACTCGCCTGGCTCATGGCGCAAATAAGACGCTGCAGCAGGGGAATCGGCACGTGGGCTTGTGCCGGGCGCAAGCCTTGGTGTAGTCCCGCAGGCAGGCCTGGGCGGGTATTTACCGGTTGCACCTGACACGGGGCTTTACAGCAAGCGCATGGACTGTCACCGGCCTGGAGCCTAGAGTGGAGATTCTGCAGGCCACGGGGCATCGCGAGGCCCCGTCTTAATGGAGTGACAACAATGACGACAGAACTGGCAAAAGAGGTTCAGCCCACCGTGGTGGATGGGGCCGTGCGATTCACCGCAAGATTCGAAGGCCGCAAGAGCCAGGAATTCGAGATTTCGGGCGACGTGCTCGAAGAACACTTTGGCGCGGCCAGCCGCGGCGATGACGACCTGCTTGCAGCGTTCCGTCACGGCCGCGAAGAAATCCTGAAGGCCGCCGGTGAGGCCAGCAGTACGCCCACCACAGGCATCGTGCCCCTCGGCACGGGCGATTTCACCGAATAGCCGTCGCCATCGGTCAGCGGGCGTCGGGTTGCAGCATGATGATGGCCATTCCGGCCAGGGCAACCACGCCGCCTGTGACGTCCCATCGAGTCGGCGCCATGCCGTCCACCCGCCATAACCATAGCAGCGCCACCACGATGTATACGCCGCCATAGGCGGCATACGTGCGTCCGGCGGCCGTCGGGTGCAAGGTCAGCAGCCAGGCAAACAGGGCCAGCGATGCGGCAGCGGGCAGCAGCAGCCACAGGGATCTGCCCTGTTTCAGCACCAGCCATGGCAGGTAGCAGCCAACGATCTCGGCAAGCGCCGTCAGCGCGAAAAGGGCGGTGGTAGTGGTCAGCGCAAGCATGGGACTCCTGTTGGGCGCAACGGATGAACGCAACGAATGGCGGGACAATGCTTGTGACATTGCGTCGCTGAGGCTACACTAGGATTCGCTGTACGAGGTGTTGCGCCTTTCCTGTGGCCGGGTCCGATCCGGATCGCCCGGGCAAGGCTTCTACCGGCACCGGGGCAATCTACACTGGCCCGGCCCAGGCACCTCGCCTGATCGCGCTCCCGAACGTGATCCCCAGGTGGTCCCCAGAAAGTTTTGACTCAGCCCGACGTCCAGGCTCAGTCCGGTATCCAGCGGCTGCTACGGCACACGCACCCAACGACATCTTGTTCAGCATGCGACTCGCCATGCGAGACAGGCCTGCACCCGCGGCTTGCTCGCAGGCTGGGCGTCAGGGAACGCAAGGCCCCGGCGCATCAATGGCTGAATGCTATTCGAACCGTATTTCACCCTGTACGGATGACGCTCGTTTGATCAAACGCACATGAACACCAGCGAGGCACGTCTCGTTCTGGAAACCGCGCTGTTATGCGCGCAGGAACCGCTCCAGCTGTACGAATTGCGCAAGCTCTTCGCCGACGAGGTGGGCAACGACACCTTGCGTGGCCTGCTCGACGATATTCGCATCGCCTGGCAGGACCGCGGGATCGAACTGGTCGCGCTGTCGAGCGGGTGGCGCTTCCAGAGCCGCCTGTCGATGCGGCCTTACCTGGAGCGCCTGAGTCCGGAAAAGCCGCCGCGGTATTCGCGTGCGGTCATGGAAACGCTGGCCATCGTGGCATATCGCCAGCCGGTCACGCGGGGCGATATCGAAGAGATCCGCGGCGTGACGGTGTCGACGCAGGTGATCAAGGCGCTGGAAGACCGCGACTGGATCGAAGTGATCGGTCACCGCGACGCGCCGGGCCGGCCTGCCCTGTTCGGCACGACCCGGCACTTCCTGGATGACCTGGGCCTGAAGGCGCTGGACGAATTGCCGCCGCTTGAAACGACCGAAGCCGTGGCCGCGCTGAGCGGGCTGGGCGAGCCGGAAGGGCTTGCCTTCGGGCCAGCCGCCGACGACGCGGACACGGTGGCAGCAGACGCTGCCGCAGCGATAGCCGGCACTGTCGAGGCCCCTGCCGACATGGATGCCGGTGGCGATGGGAACGCCCCTGCCGATGCCGGGATGGATGCCGAAGCGAATCAGGTCGAAGGCCTGGCGCTGGAAAACCCGGCGCCCGAGTCACTCCGGGACGCGGGCCTGGATGAAGACGTTGGCGCGGACGCCGACGTTGCGACACGCACGACTGAACCCATGACGGTCGACGCCCCGGGCGCCGACTTTGAATCCCCGGACGTCACTGGCGATGCTGCCGGTGACGCCATACCTGTCACTTCGGTCTCCGGACCTACGATGCCTGACGAGGCCCCTGCCATGGATGCGACCAAGTCGCCCGAACCAGCAGGCGCCCCGCAGGACGGGCCGGAGTCCGATGTCGTCGAGCCTCGTGCCGAGGCGCCCGCTGTGGCGCCCGAGACCGGGGACGACGATCCCTCTTTACGCCAGACTGGCAAGAACGATAAGTCCTGACACATGAACGACACCCCTGAAGGTCACAAGAGCGACGCCACGAGCGCGCCCGACGCCACTGGCGAGGGCCGGAACGCCGGCGCGCCTGAAAAGGCTCGCGGCCGGCGCAATCTGCGCACGCCGTTCCGCCGCCGCCGGCCCGCCGACGAAGCTGCTGCCGGCGCTGCCGCGGAAGGCGCCGAGCCGGCCGCTGCCGCACCGGCCGCGACGGGCGACGCCGCCCCCGCACCGGCGCAGAACCGCCGCAAGCCGCGTGGCCCCCGTGCCGCTGCCGCGCAGAAGGAACACAAGGAACAGAAAGACGCCGCAGCCCCGGCCCGCAACGGCCGCCGCGCACCCGCCAAGACCCGGGGCCGCGCCGCGCCGGCCGGGGTGCCCGTGACCGGTGGCGAAGACCTGGATGTGGCGGGTCCGGATCTGTCGCCCGACGAATTGCGCGCCGCCGAGAAGGAAGCCGAACAGGCTCTGTCCTTCCTCGACAAGGCGCCCGACCTGAAACGGCGCCTGGGCAAGTACCTGTCCAGCGACGCCGTGGTGCCCAAGCTTCACAAGGTGCTGGCCGATGCCGGCATCGGTTCGCGCCGCGAAATGGAAGAGTTGATCGTGGCGGGCCGGGTGTCCGTCAACGGCGAGCCGGCCCACATCGGTCAGCGCGTTTCCCCAAGCGACAACGTGCGTGTGAACGGCAAGCTGGTGGTGCGCCGCAATCTGGCGCGTCCGCCGCGCGTGGTGCTGTATCACAAGCCGGCGGGCGAAATCGTCACCCAGGACGATCCCGAAGGCCGCGCCACGGTGTTTTCGCGCCTGCCCAAGATCAAGAGCGGCAAGTGGATTTCGGTGGGCCGCCTCGACCTGAACACCGAAGGGCTGTTGATCTTCACCACGTCGGGTGACCTGGCCAACCGCATGTTGCATCCCCGCTATGGCATGGAACGCGAATACGCGGTCCGGGTGCTGGGCGAAATGACCGAAGAACAGCGTGAATCGCTGCTGACCGGCATCCAGCTCGAAGACGGCATGGCCGCATTCGGCGCCCTGGACTACCTGGGCGGCGAAGGCAGCAACCGGTGGTATCGCGTCACCCTGCAGGAAGGCCGCAACCGCGAAGTGCGCCGCATGTTCGAATCGCTGGGCGTAATCGTCAGCCGTCTGCTGCGCACCCGCTTTGGCGACGTGACGCTGCCTCGCGCGCTGCGCCGTGGCCGCTGGGAAGAGCTGGACGCCACCATGGTCACCGCCATGCAGGTCCAGCTGGGCCTGATCCGCGGTGACGACGACGAAGCGGGCGGCCGCCGCAACGGCCGCAGCGCGCAACCGCTGTCGCACGAAGGCGCCTTGCCGCCGGGCTTTGGCACGTTGGAACAGAATGGCATGCATGGCGCGCGTGTGGGCCGGCGTGGCCAGGTGCAGGGCGGTGCGCGGGGCGGCGCGCGCTCGGCGATCAGTCCGCTGGCAGGTCAGGTGTTCCCGTCGGATCCTTACGGTACCGGGGTGAGCTTTGCTGGCGGTCTGGCCAATGGCCATCCGCATGTCGGCAATGCGCGTTCGGGCCGTGACGCACCGGGTGCGCCCGCCCGCCGCGGACCCAAGCGCGGGCCGGGCGCTCATGTCGGGCGGGGGCAGGGCGCCGCCGTGCCGGCAAACCATCCCTATGCCGAACCGGTCAAGGGGGCACGCAAACGTGCGGCCAAACCACGCGCCGACGGTGGCAATGCCGCGCCAGGCGAAGGCCGGGCACCGCGCGGCCGGACTGCCGGTGCGGGCGGCAACGGCCCGTCGGCGCCGCGTTCGGCGGCTGGCGCGCCGCGCGGCAACCGTGCGCCAGGCAAAAGCGCCGGTCGCGGTCCACGCGGAGGGGGCGGGCGTTCAGGCGGTGACGAGGCCCAGCCCCGCGGCGCCGCGGCGCACGAGTCGCAACTGGCGTTTGCCGGTGCGCCGCGTGCTCGGCGGGGCCGCGGCTGACCGGCGTCGTATGGCCCGGAATGGCAGGGCGGTGAATGCTGTCATGCCCTGGCGAACCTCTGGATCGACCGCACGCGCAACTTGAAAAACAGCCCCAAATGGCTTATGATCTACAAGCTAAGCACCCGCTTCCTAAACACCCACGTTGATCTGGCAATCAGTCGGTCAAGGCAGGGTAAGGCAGGACAAGGAAGAAAAGGGGCTGGCGAAGCCGTCGGCACTTCCGGGGTTTGGATCTGGAAGAATGCGTTTCCTGCAAGGAATGCCTTCTTTGGATCTCTTTCCGGACTCAAGCGTCACGGGCTGGGTCGTGGTTCAGGAAAGTCGCTCTGCCCGGTTGGCATCGAGCGATCAAGCTTTCCGGTGCACCGATCTGGAGAAGGTCCGGGCAGCAGCATCTGCCCTCGCGGCCATCTCCGTTGGCCCGGCGTTCTGGCAGTTCCCGCTTCGCGCTGACTCCAGTGTTGTAAATAAACACAGTTGCGGAGTGGTGGAGCTGCCCCGATATTCCCCAGAATACGGACAGAACCTTGCGACAGTATCCGGATCGTGCGGCGCGTGAATGACCGCGACGTGCATCGACCCGGGTTGCTGACAGACGTGCGGCCAGGGTATGGCGACGTGCTGGCAGCCTGTCAGGGGTGGGCGGGTCACACGCGCAACGGGGTCCGGAAGTCGGGCTGCCGATTGCGGCGTATCGAGCTTAGGCAAGGTCGCAAAATGGGCTGGACAGTACAGCCCATTTTTTTGGTTTTCAGGTTTGCGATGCAAGTCGCACCACTAGATCGCACGATAAGGCATGGCAGATATTTTCGAGCTTACCGAACAATCCCTGGCAGGACTGGGGGTCGAACTGGTCGACGTGGAACGCGCCGGCGGTGGTCTGCTGCGCGTGACGATCGACCGCGACGAAGGGGTTCGCATTGAAGACTGCGAAGCAGTCTCCAGGCAGCTGTCGCGCGTGTTCGAGGTGGAAAACATCGACTACTCGCGCCTGGAAGTCGGCTCGCCCGGTACCGACCGGCCGCTGCGCCGCGCCAAGGATTTCATCCGGTTCGCCGGAGAGCGCGCGGAAATCAAGCTGCGCCTCCCGTTCAACGGACGCAAGGTATTCACCGGCACGCTCGTCGCGCCGGAGCCGGCCACCGGCGACACGGCCGATGCGGCCGAACCGAATAAAGAAGTACAAGGAGCCGAGGTATTCGGCATCGAATTCGAAGCAAAGGAAGGCGACATCCAGGTGTTGAATTTCACGATCGATGAACTCGAGCGTGCAAAACTGGATCCGGTTCTGAATTTCAGGGGCAAAAAACAATGAGCCGCGAGATTCTGTTGTTGGTGGACGCGCTGGCGCGCGAAAAGAACGTCACGCGTGACGTGGTGTTCGGCGCGCTGGAAAGCGCGCTGGCTTCCGCCATGAAGAAGCTCTACAAAGAAGAAGTGGACATCCGCGTGGCGATCGATCGCGACTCGGGTGACCACGAAGCGTTCCGTCGCTGGCAGGTCGTGCCCGACGAGGCCGGTCTGCAACTGCCCGACCAGCAGATCCTGCTGTCGGAAGCCCGGGACGTCGAGCCCGAGATCGAACTCGAGGAATTCATCGAAGAAGCGCTCGAGCCCATCGAATTCGGCCGGATCGGCGCGCAGGCCGCCAAGCAGGTCATCCTGCAGCGGATTCGTGACGCGGAACGTGAACAGCTCCTGAACGACTTCCTTGAGCGTGGCGAGTCCATCGTCTCGGGTTCGATCAAGCGTATGGACAAGGGCGACGCCATCATCGAAATCGGCAAGGTGGAAGCCCGCCTGCCGCGTTCCGAAATGATCCCCAAGGAAAACCTGCGAATCGGCGACCGCGTGCGCGCCTACCTGGCCCGCATCGACCGCCAGGCCCGTGGCCAGCAAGTGATCCTGTCGCGTTCGGCGCCTGACTTCATCCGTCAGCTGTTCGAAAACGAAGTGCCGGAAATCGAACAGGGTCTGCTGGAACTGAAGGGCGCCGCGCGGGATCCGGGCGTGCGCGCCAAGATCGCCGTGGTGGCCCATGACCGGCGCATCGATCCGATCGGCACGTGTGTCGGCATGCGCGGTTCGCGTGTGCAGGCCGTGCGGAACGAGTTGGGCGGCGAGCAGGTCGATATCGTGCTGTGGTCGGAAGATCCGGCCCAGTTCGTGATCGGTGCGCTTGCGCCCGCCAACGTGCAATCGATCGTGGTCGACGAAGACCGCCATGCGATGGACGTCGTGGTGGACGAGGACAACCTTGCGATCGCGATCGGCCGCAGCGGCCAGAACGTGCGCCTGGCGTCCGAGCTGACCGGCTGGCAGATCAACATCATGACGCCAGACGAAAGCCAGGCCAAGCAGCAGCAGGAACAGACCGCGCTGCGCGATACTTTCATGAGCAAGCTGGACGTCGACGAAGAAGTCGCCGACATCCTGATCTCCGAAGGTTTCACGGGTCTGGAAGAAATTGCTTATGTGCCCATCCAGGAGCTCCTCGAAATCGAGGCCTTCGATGAGGACACCATCAACGAATTGCGCAATCGCGCTCGCAATGCACTGCTCACTGAAGCCATTGCTCAGGAAGAGCGGGTCGAGACGGCGCAGGATTTGCTCACGCTCGAAGGTGTGACTCCCGAACTGGCGGCCAGTCTGGCTGCGGGTCAGGTGTTCACCCGAGACGACCTGGCGGATCTGTCCGTCGATGAGCTGACCGAATTGACCGGCATCGATGCAGAAGAAGCCAAGCAATTGATCGTTCGTGCGCGCGCGCACTGGTTCGAACAGGCTTGAATTTGTCTATAGCGTCGATCAGCCACACCGGGGAAGAGAAACGAATGTCGAGTAACACTGTCGCCCAGTTCGCCACCGAGCTGAAACTGCCTGCAAACGTGCTGTTGGATCAATTGCGCGCCGCTGGTGTAAGCATCAAGTCGGTCGACGATACCGTCACCGAAAGCGACAAGGCACAACTGCTCGAATCGTTGCGCCGTGCCCACGGCGCCACCGAAGGCAAGAAGATCACGGTGACTCGCAAGCAAACGTCCGAGATCAAGCAGTCGGACGCCACGGGCAAGGCGCGCACGATCCAGGTGGAAGTTCGCAAGAAGCGCGTGTTCATCAAGCGCGACAATCCTGACGGTACGGAACTGGACGCCGCCGCCTTGCGCGACGACGACGTTGCCGCCGCGCCGGAAGAAGACGATAGCGCGCTGCTGGCGCGCGAGGCGGAACGCCAGGCCAAGGAAGAAGCCGAAGCCAAGGCGCGCGCCGAAGCCGAAGCCAGGGAACGGCAAGAAGCCGAAGCCCGGCTGCGCGAAGCGGAAGAACAGGCCCGTGTCGCAGCCGAAGCCGCCGAACGCGCCGCCAAGGAAGCCGAAGCCGCCGCTGCGGCCGCTGCCGCCCGCGAACAGGCCCAGGCCGCCCCGGTGGCCCCGGTCAATTCCACCCAGCCTGCCACGCCCGAGGGAGGGGCCGCAGTGAGCGATGTCGTAGTGAACAAGGCGGTTTCCAGTGCGGAAGCCGCGCGGATCAAGGCCGACGAGGCCCGCAAGAACGCCGACGAAATCCGCAAGGCGGACGCCAAGGCGCAGGAAGTGCGCGCCAACGCCCGCCAGGCCGCGGAAGCCGAAGCCGCCGCGTTGCGCCAGATGCTGAGCCGTCCACGCAACAAGGTGCTGCACGCCCCTGCGCCGACGCCGCCGGCTGCGCCCGCCGCGCCTGCCGCGCCGATCGCCGGCACC
Source organism: Pigmentiphaga litoralis (assembly GCF_048632615.1). GTDB lineage: Bacteria > Pseudomonadota > Gammaproteobacteria > Burkholderiales > Burkholderiaceae_B > Pigmentiphaga > Pigmentiphaga litoralis_B. The sequence goes on along the minus strand of NZ_CP184479.1, from coordinate 660,661 downwards.
TTGCACAAACCTGCCGGCAAGCCGGGCCAGGAAACCAAGGAAGCCGTCAAGAAAGACGACAAGCCCGCAGCGCCTGGCAAGAAGGTCATCAAGACCGGCGCCGTGGCCTCGACCTGGTCGGAAGACGCCGCGCGCAAGAAGGCGCTCAAGACACGCGGCGACGCATCCTCGGGCACCAGCCGTGACGGCTGGCGTGGGGGTGGCCGCGGCAAGAGCCGTCATCAGCAGGACACCCGTTCGGCGCCGGTTGCCGAAAGCATCGTGCGCGAAGTGCACGTGCCGGAAACCATTTCCGTCTCGGATCTGGCTCACAAGATGGCCGTGAAGGCCGCCGAGGTGATCAAGGTTCTGATGAAAATGGGCCAGATGGTCACCATCAACCAGGTGCTCGATCAGGAAACCGGCATGATCGTGGTCGAAGAACTCGGCCACACCGCCATCGCCGCGAAGCTGGACGATCCTGAAGCATTCCTGGACGAAACGCCCGCGTCGTCGGAAGTGGTCGAACTGCCCCGTGCGCCGGTCGTCACCGTCATGGGCCACGTCGACCACGGCAAGACCTCGCTGCTGGACTACATCCGCCGCGCCAAGGTCGCGTCGGGCGAAGCCGGCGGGATCACGCAGCACATCGGCGCGTACCACGTGCAGACCGAACGCGGCATGGTCACGTTCCTGGACACCCCGGGTCACGAGGCCTTCACGGCCATGCGTGCTCGCGGCGCCAAGGCGACGGACATCGTGATCCTGGTCGTGGCGGCCGACGACGGCGTGATGCCGCAAACGAAGGAAGCCATCCACCACGCCAAGGCCGCAGGGGTGCCGATCGTGGTGGCGATCAACAAGATCGACAAGCCCGACGCCAACCTCGAACGCGTCAAGCAGGAACTGGTTGCCGAAGAAGTGGTGCCGGAAGAGTACGGTGGCGATGCGCCCTTCGTGGGCGTGTCGGCCAAGACCGGCGCCGGTATCGACGATCTGCTCGAACAGCTGCTGCTGCAAGCCGAAGTGCTGGAACTGAAAGCGCCGGTCGAAACCGCCGCCAAGGGCCTGGTCATCGAAGCCAAGCTGGACAAGGGCCGCGGCCCGGTCGCCACGATCCTGGTGCAGAGCGGTACGCTCAAGCGCGGCGACGTGGTGCTGGCCGGCGCAAGCTTCGGCCGTGTCCGCGCCATGCTGGACGAAATCGGCAAGCCGATTACCGAAGCGGGCCCATCGATCCCTGTGGAGATCCAGGGCCTGACCGACGTACCAGCCGCGGGCGACGAACTGATCGTGCTGAGCGACGAGCGCAAGGCGCGTGAAATCGCCATGTTCCGTCAGGGCAAGTTCCGCGACGTCAAGCTGGCTCGCCAGCAGGCTGCCAAGCTGGAAACGCTGTTCGACAACATCGGCGAAGGCGTGCAGACGCTGGCGTTGATCGTGAAGACCGACGTTCAGGGTTCGCAGGAAGCACTGGTGCAGGCACTGACCAAGCTGTCGACCGACGAAGTCCGCGTGCAGGTCGTGCATGCGGCCGTGGGCGGCATCTCGGAAAGCGACGTCAACCTGGCCATCGCTTCGAAGGCCGTGGTGATCGGCTTCAACGTGCGTGCCGACGCCGGCTCGAAGAAGCTGGCCGAGAACAACGGCGTCGACCTGCGTTACTACAGCATCATCTACGACGCGGTCGACGAAGTGAAGACCGCCATGTCGGGCATGCTGGCGCCGGAAAAGCGCGAAGAGATCATCGGCCTGGTCGAGATCCGCGAAGTGTATGCGGTGTCCCGTATCGGCAACGTCGCGGGTTGTATGGTCCTCGATGGCCTCGTGCGCCGCAGCTCGCAGGTTCGCCTGCTGCGCAACAACGTGGTGCAGTGGACTGGCGAAATCGAATCGCTCCGTCGCTTCAAGGATGACGTGCGCGAGGTCAAGTCCGGCTTCGATTGCGGTATCACGCTGCGTAACAACAACGACATCGCGGTGGGTGACCAGCTCGAAGTGTTTGAAGTCAAGGAAGTGGCGCGTACGCTGTAAGAAGCGTTCCGTCCATCAAGATGAGTCGTCACAAGCAACAGAAGAAGATCCCCGGCGGCCGCCTGTTGCGGCTTGCCGACCAGATTCAGAAGGATCTGGCCGAAATGATTCAGCGCGAGATCCCGATCTCGCGTGCAGGACTGATCACGCTCAGCGAAGTCGAGCTGTCGGCCGACTATGCCCACGCCCAGGTGTACTTCACGGTAATGGGCGCCGGACCCGACGTCGCTGTGGCGGCACTGAACGAAAAGGCCGGTTACCTGCATTCGCTGCTGTTCAAGCGTCTGCACATCCACACGGTGCCGACCCTGCATTTCCATTACGACGAACAACGGTCGCGCGGCATGGTCATGGCGCATCTCATCAATCAGGCCAACACGCCCGGCGTGCTGGCTGACGAGATCCAGCCTGCCAGCCCGATGGATTCGACCGCCGACGATGCGCGTCTGGAGATTTCTCCGGCGGAACCTCACGTCCCTGACGACCAGCGCGGCTAAGCCGTCGCTGCGTCCATTTTTCTCGACGATTCCGATGGCTTCCCGACGCGGGTGTGCGCTCGACGGTGTGTTGTTGCTGGACAAGCCAGAAGGCCTGTCGAGCAACCACGCATTGCAACGGGCAAGGCGCATCCTGGATGCGCGCAAGGCGGGGCATACCGGAACCCTGGATCCGTTTGCCACCGGGCTGATGGTCCTGTGTTTTGGCGAGGCCACCAAGTTTTCCGCCGACATGTTCCATGCCGACAAGACGTATGTGGCCGACGTGGTGCTGCGGGAAGAAACCGATACGGGCGACCGTACCGGTCTGCCGGTGACCTACGACGGTCAGGCAGTCGACGCCCCGGTGGACGAGGCAACGATCCGCGCCGTCCTGTCACGCTTCGTCGGTAGCATCGACCAGTTGCCGCCGATGTACTCGGCGCTCAAGCGCGATGGCAAGCCGCTGTACGAATACGCGCGGCAGGGCATCGAGCTGGAACGCGAAACGCGGCGCGTCACCATTTTTTCGATTGAATTGCTGTCTTGCACCGAATCCGGTTTTTCGATGGAAGTCAGTTGCAGCAAGGGCACCTATATCCGCACGTTGGCGCAGGATATCGGTCGCACGCTGGGATGCGGCGCGCATCTTGGCGCGCTGCGCAGAACCCGCACGGCGGGCTTCGATATCGGCCAGGCAGTGACGCTGGAAGATCTGGAAGCTTTGCCGGTGGCGGCGACGGCGCTGATGCCCATCGAAGCCCTGCTCGCGCCCCTGCCGGTGGTCACCATCGATCAGGCCAGGGCAGCGAAGTTCATGCAGGGTCAAAAACTACAGATCGAGACAGAAGGGCAGACGGCAGGCGACGCCAACGCGATCACCCAACCGGATGCGGAAACGATTTTGACAAGGGCGCGTGTACACGGCCCTGACAGCAAATTTCTGGGAACGGCACGCTGCATAGGCGGTTGGCTGCAGCCCGACAGATTGATTTCTTTCAAGGAAACGACATGACACGCGCACTGCGCAACGTAGCGATCATCGCTCACGTCGACCACGGCAAGACCACGCTGGTGGACCAGCTGCTTCGCCAATCCGGCACCTTCCGCGAGAACCAGCAGATGGGCGAGCGGATCATGGACTCGAACGATCTCGAAAAAGAGCGCGGGATCACGATTCTGGCCAAGAACTGTGCCGTGGAATACGAAGGCACGCACATCAACATCGTCGACACTCCGGGACACGCGGACTTTGGCGGTGAAGTCGAGCGCGTGATGTCGATGGTCGACGGCGTGCTGCTGCTGGTCGATGCCGTGGAAGGCCCGATGCCCCAGACGCGTTTCGTGACGCGCAAGGCGCTGGCCCTGGGCCTCAAGCCCATCGTCGTCGTGAACAAGATCGACCGTCCGGGCGCGCGTCCGGATTGGGTGATCAACCAGACCTTCGACCTGTTCGACAAGCTGGGCGCCACCGAAGAACAACTCGACTTCCCGATCATCTATGCATCGGGTCTGAACGGCTTTGCCGGCCTGACCGAAGACGTGCGCTCGGGCGACATGAAGCCGCTGTTCGAGACCATTCTCGACAAGGTGCCGGTGCGTGACGACGATTTGGACGGTCCGCTGCAGCTCCAGATCATTTCGCTGGAATACTCGAGCTACGTCGGCAAGATCGGCGTGGGCCGCATTTCGCGCGGCAAGGTCAAGGCCCTGCAGGACGTCGTGGTGAAGTTCGGTCCCGACAGCGCGCCCATCAAGGGCCGCGTCAACCAGGTGCTGAAGTTCCGTGGTCTGGAACGCGAGATCGTCGACGAAGCGCAAGCGGGCGACATCGTGCTGATCAACGGTATCGAAGAACTGGGCATCGGCTGCACGGTGTGCGCGCCGGAAGCGCAAGACGCGCTGCCGATGCTGAAGGTCGACGAGCCGACCCTGACGATGAACTTCTGCGTGAACACGTCGCCGCTTGCCGGCCGTGAAGGCAAGTTCGTTACCAGCCGCCAGTTGCGTGAACGTCTGGACCGCGAGCTCAAGGCCAACGTGGCCCTGCGCGTGCGTGACACCGGCGACGATACGATCTTTGAAGTGTCGGGCCGCGGCGAACTGCACCTGACCATCCTGCTGGAAAACATGCGCCGCGAAGGGTACGAGCTGGCCGTGTCGCGTCCTCGCGTGGTGTTCAAGGAAATCGACGGCGTGAAGCACGAGCCGTTCGAACTGCTGACCATCGATCTGGAAGACGCCCACCAGGGCGGCGTGATGGAAGAGCTGGGCCGCCGCAAGGGCGAACTGCTCGACATGGCGTCCGACGGCAAGGGCCGCACGCGTCTGGAATACCGCGTGCCGGCACGGGGCCTGATCGGCTTCCAGGGCGAGTTCATGACGCTGACGCGCGGTACTGGCCTGGCCAGCCACGTGTTCGACGAATACGCACCGGTCCGTGAAGGCGGCGTGGGCGATCGTCACAACGGCGTGCTGATCAGCCAGGACGACGGCGATGCCGTGGCCTACGCACTGTGGAAGCTGCAGGATCGCGGCCGCATGTTCGTCAAGCCGGGCGACGCGCTGTACGAAGGCATGATCATCGGTATCCACAGCCGCGACAACGACCTGGTCGTGAACCCGATCAAGGGCAAGCAGCTGACCAACGTGCGCGCGTCGGGCACCGACGAAGCCGTGCGCCTGGTGCCGACGATCCAGATGTCGCTCGAATACGCGGTGGAATTCATTGCCGACGACGAGCTGGTGGAGATCACGCCAAAGAACATCCGTCTGCGCAAGCGTCATCTGAAGGAACACGATCGCAAGCGCGCCAGCCGCGAAGCGAACTGATCCTGGCATTCGGTAGTGAAAAAAGAGGCTTCGGCCTCTTTTTTCGTCTGCTGGATACGCCTATGTCAGTCGCAGGGCCAGGCGGCCGTCATGCGCCCGTGGCGATGCACGGCGCTTTGCGGCTCAGCGCTGGGGTAGTATTCAGCGCGGCGTCAGTGAATCGTCATCGCTCATTAATGAGCATGTTCATTTTTGTGCAACAGTGGATGTCTACGCTGCGAGCCTTGTTGTTCACACAACACGACCCGTCCCGGAGACCGTACGTCATGTCCACGCCTTGCCCCCTTGATTCCACCCAGCCGCTTCCGCGCGCCGACGCCTTCAAACGCGTTCTGTTGGCGTGTGTGCTGCCACTTTGCCTTACGCTGTCTGCCTGTGGAGGGGACGATGATGCAGGATCGAATGGCGGCACGCCCGCAACCGGTCCGGCGCCGCAGATGAAGTGCGCGCCGTAATGGACCGGCGCCGTGGACCGGCGCCAATGCCCGCCCGCTAACGCTGAGCGCAACGGCAAGCGCGGCAACCCGTGCCTGCCGCATCGCAACTGCTGACGTCACCCGTCGACTTTCGACTGCCCGTTCCTGATACCCGCGCCCCCTGGGGCGCTGCCCTGATCCCACGACACCATGACCGACTCGCTTTCACGCCGCCGCTTCCTGCGCAACACCGCCACCGCCGCAGGCGCCACCATGGCGTTTTCGATGTTCCCGCCATCCATCCGCAAGGCCTTGGCCGTTGCGGCGAACAACCGCACCGGCACCATCCAGGACGTCGAGCATATCGTTATCTTCATGCAGGAAAACCGGTCGTTCGACCACTACTTCGGCACGATGCAAGGCGTGCGCGGCTTTGCGGATCGCTTCCCGATTCCGGTGGCCGACTCGCCCGACTTCAGCAACAAGACCGTCTGGTACCAGCGTTATGAAACCGCCGCAACCGGCGCCCCGCGCGTGCTGGCGCCGCAGCACAACGACACCACGCAGAACTTTGCGTTGATCCGCACGGCCGGCACGCCGCATCTGTTCCCCGACGCGCAAGACGCCTGGGACGACGGCAAGATGACGAACTGGCCCGACTACAAGCGCCCGGCGTCGATGGTGTACTACAAGGAAGCGGACATTCCCTTCCAGTTCGCGCTGGCCAATGCCTTTACCGTGGGGGACGCGAACCACTCGTCCTTCAGTGGCGGCACCAACCCGAACCGCTGCTTTCTGTACACCGGCACCAACCACGGCAAGGACGATCCGACCAAACCCGGCGTCTACAACGGCCCGGCCGTGGACAACTCGTACAACACGCTCAAGAACGGCACGATCAGCGCCGGCTACACCTGGATGACCTATGCCGAACGCCTGGAAGACGCGGGCGTGAGCTGGCAGGTCTACCAGAACAACGAGAAAGAGTTCTATGCCTTGAACTCGCTGTTCGGCTTCAAGACCTTTCGCGACGCCAACGCGGCCAGCACGCCGGCCGTGTCGCCGGCCCGCACGCCGCGCCAGCAGGCCCTGTACGAGAAAGGCATCAAGACGCGTGACCTGGACCTGCTCAAGGCCGACGTGATCGCCGGCAAGCTGCCCAAGGTCAGCTGGGTCTGCGCCACGTCATCGGGTTCGGAACATCCCAGTGCGTCGAGTCCCGCTCAAGGCGCGGCCTACACCGCGCAAGTGCTGGACGCGCTGACCGCCAATCCCGACGTCTGGAGCAAGACCGTCCTGATCCTGAACTTCGACGAAAACGACGGCCTGTTCGATCACATGCCGCCGCCCGCGCCGCCGTCGTATCTGCAGTACGACGCCAGTCCCGCCGTGGCAAAAATGGCCGGCGCCACCACGGTGGACGCGGCCGACGAATACCTGGGTGAAGACACCGGCGGCATCAAAGCCGTTGAGAACTACAAGCATCGTCCCTATGGTCTTGGCCCGCGCGTCCCGCTATACGTGATCTCGCCCTGGAGCAAGGGCGGCTGGGTCAACTCGCAGGTATTCGACCAGACATCGACCATCCGCTTCGTCGAAGCCCGTTTTGGTGTGAAGGAACCCAACATCAGCCCCTGGCGCCGTGCGGTCGTCGGAGACCTGACGTCCTGCTTCAACTTCGTCAACCCGAATGACGACGACGTGGTCAAGACCTTCCCGGAAACCGCGACCCGCGATGCCGCCAGCCGCGCATTGGGCAAGACCACGACACCGGCTCCTTCGGCCCAGGTCGTGCTTCCGGTGCAGGCCACGGGGACCCGCAAGTCGCGCGCCTTGCCGTATGAACTGCACACCAGCAGCGTGGCGGCCCCGGGCGCGGGCAAGGTCGATCTGATCTTTGCCAACAGCGGCGCGGTCGCGGCGGTTTTCCATGTGTACGACCGCAAACATCTGGATGCCGTGCCGCGCCGGTATACGGTGGAAGCCGGCAAGCAGCTGACGGGGTCGTGGGAGGTCGCCGCCGACAAGGGGGCGTACGATCTGTGGGTGCTTGGGCCCAATGGTTTCCATCGCCACTTCACGGGCACCGTGGCGGCGTCGGGCGCCAATCCGGAGGTGCAGGTCTGCTACGCGCCGGCCGACAACCAGGTGTGGGTCAAGGTGCACAACACCGGGACCGCGGCAGCCACGGTATCGATCAAGGCCAACGCCTATCGCACCGACGGCCCGTGGACGCTGTCAGTCGCGCCGCAAGGCGAGGGCGTCCAGAGCTGGACGCTGGCCGACAGCGGCGGCTGGTACGACTTCACGGTCACGATGCCAGGGGTGGCCGGCTACAGCCGCCGCTTTGCGGGTCGCCTGGAAACCGGCAAGGATTCGGTGTCCGACCCGGCCATGGGCGGCGCCGCGATCGGGGAACAGGTCAAGGTCGCGTAACGGAATACCTGGCCCACGGTTGAGCGGGACCTTGCGCAAGCAGGGGCCCGCTCACGGATTCCTCACATTAATCACGATTCCCGCTACAGATCCAAGGCCTGCTGCCGTTAAACCCGTACATGAATACGTAATAGCACGAACATTCTCCACCGCCCTGGTGGAGGTGTCCGGGCAGGCAACAGGGGATGGCATGAGCGCAGTACTGCACGATTCGGGAATTTCCATGGCCGCGGAGCCGCGCGCGGCCAAGGCGCCACGCATGGGTGGATCCACCTTGCGCACCAAGCTGTTTTCGATGGTCGCCCTGGCGGTTCTGCTGCTGGTGGGTGTCCAGGCATGGTCGATCTACAGCGAACGCCAGTTGATGATGGAAACCAAGCGCACCGAAATCACATCGGTCGCGCAGACGGCCTGGGGCATCGCCAATTACTTCTACCTGCAGCAGCAGGCGGGCAAGCTGTCGCAGGAGTCCGCTCAGGCCGCGGCCATCCAGGCGATGATGGGCATGCGTTACGGTGGCGTTGACGGCAAGTCCGAATACATTTTCGTGACGGCGTCGAACGGCATCATCGTCATGAACGGTGGCAATCCTTCCTTTGCGGGTTCGAACGCGATCACCCGCAGCGGCGACAAGCGCGACCCCACCGCCGTCATGGCGGAACGTATCGCCGCCATGCGTGCCGGAGGCGGCCAAAGCTACATCCCCATTCAGTTCGTGCGCCCCGGCGGCACCGAGCCGTCACCCAAGCTGAACATCTACAAGCTGCACGAGCCCTGGGGCTGGGCCATCGGCACCGGTGTCTTCATGGACGATCTGCAGGAAATGGTGCGTGAACGCATCATCCACGGCGCCATCCTGGCCGTGATCCTGACGCTGATCCTGCTGGCCGGTGGCTGGGTGATCTCGCGCAAGGTGCTGTCGCAGATCGGTGGCGAGCCGAGCAGTGTCATTGCAGTGATGAATCACGCGGCGCAGGGCGACCTGTCGCGTCCCCTGCCTGATGCCAAGGCGGGCAGTGTGCTGCACGGCTTCTCGACCATGTCGGGTGCGGTTCGCGGCCTGATCTCCAAGGTTCGCGACGAAGCCGTCGAAATGAAGCGGGACTCGCAGCGCATCGCCGAATCCGTGGCGCAAGTGACAGCGGCCTCGTCGGCGCAAAGCGACGCCACGTCGTCGATGGCGGCGGCGGTAGAAGAGCTGACGGTGTCGGTGGCCCACATTTCCGACGCCGCGATCGAAACGCAGCGCAATTCGGAAGGCGTGGCCCAGAAGTGCCGCGACGGCGAAGTGCAGGTGACCGGCGCCGCCGATGGCATGAAGCGCATCGCAACGGCCGTGGGTGAAGCCTCTGAAAAGATCCGGGGTCTGGAAGCGCGCGCGCTGCAGATCAATTCGATTGCCGCATCGATCAAAGAGATCGCCGGGCAGACCAATCTGCTGGCGCTGAACGCCGCGATCGAAGCGGCGCGTGCCGGTGAGCAGGGCCGTGGCTTCAGCGTCGTGGCCGACGAAGTGCGCAAGCTGGCCGAGCGGACGTCGTCCGCCACGGTCGAGATCGAAGAGATGGTCAGCGCCGTGCAGCGCGAAACCTCGGAATCGACCGAGACCATGGAGCACATCCTGCCAATGGTGACGGAAGGCACGCAACTGGCCGATCAGGTGGCTGTGCCGCTGCGCGAAATCCGATTGAGCGCGGACGCGTCGCTGGAACGTGTGCGCGAAGTGGCCAACGCCACCAAGGAACAATCGGCCGCCAGCACATCGATCGCGCAGCAAGTGGAAAGCATTGCGCAGATGGTGGAAGAGACGACCGCTGCGATGGGCGAAACCGCCCGGTCGGCGCAGGAAATGCGCGACATGGCGGAACGCCTGGATCGTCTGGTGGGCACATTCAAGGTGTGATGGCGTTGAACGGATGACGAAAAAGCCGACTCCAGGGAGTCGGCTTTTTTGTCTTGGCGATGCGTCCGGAGCTGCGTGGCCGGTGTTGGTTACGGTGGATCTTGCAGCGCAGGCCGGGCGGCCAATCTTGCGAATGACCGTCCTTCAGTCCTTCTTTGCCAGCGATTCCAGCGCATCGCCCGTCATGCGCACGATGCGCCATTCCGGCATCACCACGGCCCCCATCGCCTCATAGAAATCAATGGCGGGCTGATTCCAGTCCAGCACGCTCCATTCGAAACGGGCGCAGCCGCGTTCCACCGCCAGTGCCGCGAGCCGCGTCAACATCGCCTTGCCCAGTCCCTTGCCGCGATGGTCGGGGTGCACATACAGATCTTCCAGATACAGGCCCTTGCGGCCCAGGAAAGTTGAGTAATTGTGGAAGAACAGGGCGTAGCCGATGACGGCGCCGTCCACCTCGGCCGCCAGACATTCGGCTGCCGGATGCGGGCCAAACAGCGCGTCATGCAGCAGTTCGTCGGTGGCAATGAACAGGTGCGTCAGCTTTTCGTACTCGGCCAGGCCGCGCATCAGGTCAGTGATCGGACCCACATCGGAGGGGGTGGCGGCGCGGACGTGCTGGGCGGGAAGGGCGGACATGATCGGGTTCGAGTGAGCGAAGGGCTCCGATTCTAGCTGACGCGCGTCGTTGCTTGATGGCAACGCACCTGGGATGAGCACAGTGACTAGTGAGAATTTGGCGCGCGCAGGACGGCGAATTCGTGAACAATAACGGTTCTCATTGCCATTCAACCGGACCGCGTTCATGCTCGCTTGCCGCTTTATCCTTCGCCCCTCTGTGATCGCGATCCTGCTCGCCATTCAAACGCTTGGCGCCCAGGCGCAGTCGCCCGCGCCGTCCACCGCACCGCCGGCAGCCGAAGCCACCACGCTGTCGACCGTCAACGTGAACGCCAGCGCCGACGCGTCGGCCGAAGGTGTGCCCGAAGCCTACGCCGGCGGGCAGGTGGCTCGCGGCGGCCGTGTCGGCATCCTCGGTAACCTCGACACCATGAGCACGCCGTTTACCAGCACCAGCTACACCAACGAACTGATCCAGGACCAGCAGGCGCAGAGCGTTGCCGACGTGCTGCTCAACGATCCGTCAGTCCGCAGCGCACGGGGTTTCGGCAATTTCCAGGAACTGTATGTGGTGCGCGGCTTTCCGGTGTATTCCGACGACATCTCGTACAACGGCCTATACGGCATGCTGCCCCGCCAATACATCGCCTCCGAATTCTTTGAACGCGTGGAAGTGCTGCGCGGCGCCAACACCTTCCTGAACGGCGCGGCCCCGGCGGGCAGTGGTATCGGCGGCGCCATCAACCTGCTGCCCAAACGCGCGCCCAATGAACCTCTGAACCGCGTCGGCTTTGGCCTGCAGACCGGCGGGCAGAAGTCCGTCAACTTCGACTTTGCCCGGCGCTTTGGTCCGGACGACAGCGTCGGCCTGCGCCTGATCGGCGCCCGCCGCGACGGCGGCACCGGCGTGGATCGCGAAGAACGCGAAGTCTCGGCCCTGGGCATTGGCCTGGACTGGCGTGGCTCGCGGGCGCGCCTGTCGGCCGACGTGGGCTACCAGAACAGCACATTGAATGCGGGCCGGCCCAGCGTGACACCCCTGGCCGGCGCGCCTATCCCCCGCGCGCCGGACGCGTCGGTCAACTTCGCGCAGTCGTGGACGGTCGCCAAGGAACGCGACACCTTCGCCACCTTGCGTGGGGAGTACGACATTACCGACCAGGTGACGGCATGGGCGGCGGGCGGGGTGCGGCGCGGCAGCGAGTTCAATTCGCTGGCCAATCCCACGATCACCAATGCGGCTGGCGATACGACAGCCACGCGCTTCGACAACGCGCGGGAGGACCGCATCAGCACCGGCGAGATCGGCTTGCGCGCCAAGGTGCGCACCGGCAGCGTCGGGCACACGATCGTTGCATCCGCAACGACCTACAACTCGCGGTCCGCCAATGCGTTCGTTCGCGGCACCGCCGCCACGCTCAGCAACATCTATTCGCCGATTGACCGGGTCGCGACCGCGCTGGGCACGCCGTCCAACGACATGACGAACCCGTCGTTGACCAACAAGGTCGAAACCAGCAGCGTTGCGTTGGCCGACACGCTGTCGTTCTACGACGACCGCGTGCTGCTGACCCTGGGCCTGCGGCGTCAGACCCTGGAGCAGACCAGCTACGCCTACAACACGCAGGCGGCCGCGCCGAGTTCGGACAAGACCAAGACGACGCCCGTTGCCGGCATCGTGTTCAAGGCCACGGACTGGATGTCGGTCTACGGCAACTACATCGAAGGCCTGGTCCGCGGTCCCATTGCCCCGGCCACCACGGGCGGCCTGGCCGTCGCGAACGTGGGCGCCATCCTGTCGCCCTATGTCGCAAAGCAGAAAGAAGCTGGCCTGAAGTTTGACGCCGGCCGAGTTGGCGGCAGTGTTGCGGTGTTCGAAACGACGCAGCCGATCTCGGGGTACGAACGTATCGCCGGCAGCACGGCCGTCAACTTCGGTCCGTACGGCGAGCAGCGCAATCGCGGGCTGGAATTCTCGGTCTATGGCGAACCCGTGCGCGGCGTGCGCGTGCTGGGCGGCCTGACCCTGCTCGACGCGGAACAGTCCAAGACGCAAAACGGCGCTACCGACGGCAAGGACGCGATCGGCGTCCCGGAACGCCAGCTGAACATCGGCGCGGAATGGGATATCCCCGGCGTGCGCAACCTGGCCGTCAACGCCCGCGCGGTCTACACGTCCAAGCAGTTCGCCAACGCCGCCAACACGCAAACCGTACCGTCATGGACCCGCTTCGACCTGGGCGCGCGTTACCTGATCGACATCGGCAACAACCGTACGCTGACCCTTCGCGCCCGGATCGACAACCTGTTCGACCGCAACTACTGGGCCTCGGCGGGTGGCTCGCCGGGGTCGAATTATCTGGTGCTTGGCGCGCCGCGTACGTTTTATGTGACGGGCACGATCGATTTCTGATTGGGCTGCGGGAGCGTCTTGTCTTGCAGACGCTCTGTCACCAGCTTTCAGCACCAGCTGCCGGCCAGTCGCACCGAGCCAGACATGCCGAGTCAGAAATGCCGAGCCAGGACATGCCGAGCCAGACATGCCGAGCCAGACATGCCGAGTCAACCGCGGCCAGTTGGTCGCGGGCGCTGCAGGCCTGACTTGCGCCACTCGTAAGCCTTTCGATCTACACGTTTCACCTACGCGACACTACTTACTTGCGGGCGGGTTTTCAGCAACAATAACGGTTCTCATTTTCGTTCCCTGTGGACCGTGTCATGCCTCAACGCCGCTTTGCCTACCGCCCGCACGTGCTGGCCACTCTGCTCGCACTGCAATCCATGGGCGCGTACGCCCAGACCGCTGGCGGCTCCCCGGCCGACCCGGCGGCTTCCGCCACGACACTCTCCACCGTCAACGTCAATGCCAGCGCCGATGCGTCGGCCGAAGGCTTGCCCGAAGCCTACGCCGGCGGCCAGGTCGCGCGCGGCGGCCGTGTCGGCATCCTGGGCAACCAGGACTACATGGGCACGCCGTTCTCCAGCACCAACTACACCAGCGAACTGATCCAGGACCAGCAGGCGCAAAGCGTCGCCGATGTCCTGCTCAATGATCCGTCGGTGCGCACCGCAAGGGGATTCGGCAACTTCCAGGAACTGTATGTGGTGCGCGGCTTCCCGGTCTATTCCGACGACGTGGCCTACAACGGCCTGTACGGCATGTTGCCGCGCCAGTACATCTCGTCCGAATTCTTCGAACGTGTGGAAGTGTTCCGCGGCGCGAACACCTTCCTGAACGGCGCGGCCCCGGGAGGGTCCGGCATTGGCGGCGCGATCAATCTGCTGCCCAAACGTGCGCCCAACGAACCTTTGAACCGGGTCGGCTTCGGCATCCAGACCGGGGGCCAGAAATCGGTGCAGTTCGACTTTGCGCGGCGTTTTGGTCCTGACGACAGCATGGGCATCCGGCTGTACGGCACACGCCGCGACGGCGGCACCGGCGTGCGCGGCGAAGACCGCGAACTGTCCGCCATGGGCGTCGGTCTGGATTGGCGCAGCAGCCGGGCGCGTCTGTCGGCCGACGTGGGCTACCAGAACAACGATCTGCGTAACGGCCGCCCCAGCGTCACGCCGGGCGCAAACTTGCCGATTCCGCGCGCGCCGGATGCATCGTCCAACTTCGCGCAACCCTGGACCTATTCCAAGGAACGCAACCTGTTCGCCACCGTGCGGGGCGAGTACGACATTACCGACACCGTCACGGCCTGGGCCGCGGGCGGCGTGCGTCGTGGCAGCGAAACCAACTCGCTTGCCAACCCCACCGTCACCAGCGCGGCAGGCGACACCACGGCCTACCGCTTCGACAACCACCGCGAAGACCGCATCAGCACCGGCGAAATCGGCCTGCGCGCCAAACTGCGCACCGGCAGCGTCGGCCACACACTGGTTGCATCGGTCGCCACCTACAACGGCCGTGAACGCAATGCGTATGCGTTCTCCGACTTTGGCGGCTTCGCCAGCAACCTGTACTCGCCGATCAATGTAGCCGCACCGGTCGCCAACGCGCTTGTGGGCGGATTGCTGAGCGATCCGGTCCAGACCAACAAGGTCGAAACCCGCAGCGTGGCCATCGCCGACACGCTGTCGTTCTTCGATGACCGCGCCCTGCTGACCGTCGGCGCCCGCCGCCAGACGATCGAGCAGAACGCCTACAACGTCAACACGGGCTTCCAGGAAAGCAGCTACGACAAATCCAAGACGTCGCCCATCGCCGGCATCGTCTTCAAGCTCACACCGGCCACGTCCTTGTACGGCAACTACATCGAAGGCCTGGTCCGCGGCGACGTCGCACCGACCACCACGCCGGGCGGCCTGGCCGTCACCAACGGCGGGCAGATCTTCTCGCCCTACAAGTCGAAGCAAAAAGAAATCGGCGTCAAATACGATGGCGGCCGTATAGGCGGCAACCTGGCGTTCTTCCAGACTGACAAACCCATCACCGCATTCGAACGCACCGGCGCCTTTGCCGTCTATGGACCCTATGGAGAACAGCGCAACCGCGGCCTGGAACTCTCCGTATTCGGCCAGCCCGTGCGCGGCGTCCGTGTGCTGGGCGGCCTGACCCTGCTCGACGCCGAACAAACCAAGACGCAAGACGGCATCACCAATGGCAAAGACGCCATCGGCGTCGCCAAACGCCAGTTCAACCTGGGCGCGGAATGGGACATTCCCGGCGTGAACAACCTGGCCGTCAACGCGCGCATGGTATACACGTCCAAACAATATGCCGACGCCGCCAACACCCAAAGCGTCCCATCCTGGACCCGCTTTGATCTGGGCGCGCGGTATTTGATTGATATCGGCAACAACCGCACCTTGACCATGCGCGCCCGCGTCGACAACCTGTTCGACAAGAATTACTGGGCCTCGGTTGGCGGGTATCCTGGCTCTGGATATCTCGTGCTGGGCGCTCCGCGTACCTTCATGCTGACCGGCACGATCGACTTCTAAAGGAAATTTGACGCATGCGCAGGGCCTTGACCCTTATTCATCGATGGGCGGGCCTGACGGTTGCGCTATTCCTCATCGTCGCCGGGCTGACCGGTGCCATTACTTCCTGGGACCACGAACTCGACGAATGGTTGAACGAGGACCTCTATAAAACCGAAAGCCGCGGCGAATTCAAGGACCCCCTTGAACTCGCCGCCGCCATCGAAACCGCCGACCCCCGCGCCCGCGTCACCTACGTGGCCCTCAATTTCGAAGAAGGCCACACCGCCGGCTATTTCGTCGAACCGCGCGTCGACCCCGCCACCGGCGCCCCCTACACCCTCGGCTACAACGCCGTTTTCGTCGATCCCGTCACCGGCAAAATCGCCGGCCAGCGCGACACCACCGCCGTGTCCCTGTCCCGCGAAAACCTCATGCCGTTCCTGCGGACCGTGCACTACAGCCTTCACATCCCCACGATGTGGGGCACCGACCGCATTGGCTACTGGATTATGGGGACGGTGGCGCTGATCTGGCTGATCGACAGTTTCGTCGGCTTCTACCTGACCACGCCCCGCAAACTGCGGTTGCCGTCAATTCCCCATCGGCGTGATGCCGCGACGTGGTGGCAACGCTGGAAACCGGCGTGGATGGTGCGGTGGCGGGCAGGGGGCTACAAGCTGAACTTCGACCTGCACCGGGCAGGCGGGCTCTGGGTGTGGGGGATCATCATCGTGGTGGCCTTTACTTCGTTCTCGCTGAATCTGTACCGGGAGGTGTTCTATCCGGTCCTGTCGCTGGTTTCGAAAACTACCCCTGGGCCGTATGAGACACGCACGATGGCGCCGCTAGGGACGTTTATCGAACCCAAGCTGAGTTTCGCGCAGGTGGTACCCATGGCCGCAGTGGCCGCCAAGGAACGCGGCTTCGCCACGCCGCCGGGCGGGGTGTATTACGAGGGGCGGTATGGGTTCTATAACGTGTCGTTCTTTCATCCCGGTGGCGATCATGACCAAGGCGGGATGGGCCTGTCGAATCTTTATCTGGATGCGAACAGCGGCGCGGTGCTGAGCGAGAACCAGCCGTGGAAGGGAACGGTGGCCGATGTGTTCGTGCAGTTGCAGTTTCCGCTGCATTCCGGGCGGATACTTGGGATGCCTGGGCGGATCATGATGTCGCTGATGGGGTTGATCGTCGCGATGCTGTCGGTGACGGGGATTGTGATTTGGGCGAAGAAGCGGCGGGCTAAGGTGCTGAAAAAGAATCAACTTCCTTAGATCTACTGCGGGTCCAAGTGCCAATCACATTGGCATACGGTGTTTCACGCCACTAATGCAGAATTATAACTTTCTTACCTAGATTTATACTCGCATTCACAACGATACCGCTTGACCTGATAGCGTTAAACCGGCGTTTGCCTCAGTCGTTTCATAATCTTGCTCGCAAGCCATCCGCATAGATCAAGATTGGAGATCGCTGCAGCCAAGACCAGCATTGGCACCCGACGCGCTGCGAGCAATCTATCGACGTAACGACTATCCAGTAATTCGATTGCACTAGCTTCAGCAGCAAGGTCTCTAAAGAGGAAAAGTAAGTCTCCTTCTAAGCCACTGTATCGCCGCAACCAACCTGCACGTCCCCGGAATGTCGGAACGATTTCGGCCCATTCGTATAGCCCAGCAACACAGCGAAGCGCAAACGCCATGTCCGAGGCGTTATATATCCTATCTGTGGCAATCGGCGCTATGAGGTTGCCGTTCGAGTCGAGTGACGGATCTTTGCTCCGAGCATACCTAACGACTTCGACAGCTGATGCAGCCGTATCTGTAGCGAGAATAAAAAGTCGCTTAAAGGTTCGCCTAACGTCTTTGACGGCCGCGTTATCCGAAATATCTGAATCAAATGACTCCAGCAGGAGATCGAGGCTTTCGCGAACAATATGGTTCCAACTTGAGTCGTCATGAAAAATTACCCACTTTAAAAACAAACCCGAGGAGATTATTTCTTTAGGGGAGGCAAATATTGAATCTGAATCTAAGGCCTCAGGATTGAGCGCGGCAGCGCGCAATAGGATGTCCCAACTAGCCATCAGGATAGGGGGGCCGCGTAATAAACCTAACTCTTCATGTAAGCTTGTCGATCTCTCTGGGTTGTACGACGATCCATAAATAATCATATAGTGGAGTGACATTGCAACCACGTCGGGATGCATTGGACCCAGCAGGCGTGCAATCTTCTCTAGAACCCGTGTTATTAGCCGTCGATCCGAACTCGACTGGGCAAACAGAAGTTGTAATACATACAAACCAAACATCGGGTTTTCAAATTCACTGCTGAAAATGTGCTCTGTATGAAATGTCGATATTTGAGGGCGACCCTCAAGCATTTCTTTCCGAAGTGTTTCCAGGTGTGCAGGGGCACTGGCATTAGGGTCAAATCCATTACCCATCATTCCGTATGAAATCGACACGTCAGTTAAGTCAGGCACTAGCTTCATTTCAGCCGGGTCAACAATTAAATTGATATAACACTGTAGGGTCCAGCCCCTCGAAGCAGGTATCGACAAACACAGTGAATGGCCCTGTCGAGTATGACGTAGCACATATGCGCCTTCATCGACGAAAAGCGTTAATGTAAGCAAGCCCTGTAAAATATCAAAGGTTCCATCACGGCTGAGATCTGCAATCATGTCGCCATGCGAGTTAAAAATTTGAAAGCCTTCGAAGCTTGATCTGTACGAAGCATATTCGAAATCGTCGCAATTGCGTTCGAAGTTACGACGTTGTGGATCCCGAAGGCAAATTGCGATTTCACTCCCAGTGCCTAGTCTCAGAGTTGCATTTTCATGCTTGAGTAGGTTGTTCACAGCCTCTACATGATTGTCGTGTGCTGTCGACGTCGCAGACAGCGGAACTGGGCTGTCGAACAACGGCGAGGGGACATCTATCGTATATGGGCCCGCTCCCTGGCCAACTCGTACAAGCGTTTCGGACTCGTCAACTCCTACCTTAGACTTCGCCGCGTACAACCCTAGGGGCAAAGTGAGACCTAGGGGTGAAATACCTCTTCCAACTATTCTGAAGTTGCTATCGAGAATTAGAAGTTCTGCCTGAGGATTGTTCGTTTGAACAACAATTTCCCTTTCATAGTTCGACACGGCGGTTCCCTCCAGCGACGCGGAAAGAGATCGCTTCTTTATCGGAATGTTTGTATTCGTATAAGCCTGGCGTCAGTCTGAGAGTCCATGCATTGGCTTCTCGAGTGTAACTAAGCACAGGGCCGTTCTGAGTCGTCGAGAAAGTCCCAGAGTCGTCAAGTGCAAATACTCCAATAATTTTCGCTCCACTATCGATTAATTGAAGGTTGCTTGGTGCCGCGTTTTCCGCCCACACAAATGTCACCGCGCTTCCTTTATTCTTTGTCGAAAAATAGATTGTTCCGTTTGCAGGCAAATAGATCTCTGGACGCGGTGCTGCATTACTGCCTGAAATCTCGGTCCAGCTTTCAAGTAACCTGGCCTTCAACTCTGTCGCGTCTATACCCCGTTGACTTGAAGCAGGGAGTTCCTCAAGTAACTTGAACAGTGCATGTGTTAACAAACCGTGCACTTTATTGCCTCTTTCTTCAATTGGTCGCTCTTGAGCTTTCCCGCTCTTAGGGGCTGCATAGATTGATAGCAGAGGAACGTCGGCGGATAACGCGTCGTCAGGCGTGTCCCTGTAAGGTCTAGGCGTTGGAGTTCTTATAAATTCGGAGTCGCGGCAACAGTCCATTATGAGAACGACTTGGGCGAAAAGAGCCCAAGCCTTTGCGATTCTCGCGTAATGCGTACCGAAAATGTGTTCGTATGCAATACGTGTGGCATTGGCGCAATAAAGCGCGCCTTCTGCGTCTCGATCTTGAGTTTTGCTGCTAAATCCGTGTCCCGAGAAATAGAGATACAACCGACCCTTAACGCGATCAGGCATAGCCATGCGTCGATCCAGCATAGCCCTAAAAACATGGTCAAAATCATCAGCGATCGGTGGCGCTGCATATTTGTCGAAATCTGCTGGAATTTCACGCGGAGTAGTAATTTTTATTATGTTACATGGAAGCAATCCGGATTCGCCAAGCCATTTCTCGACCAGGGCGACGTCGTTAAGTGGACCGCTTAACTCAGCAAAGTTTCCGGCGGGGTACCAGCTAATGCCAACAAGAATTGCGTAGTCTTCATCCATAATTAAAATCCCGACGAAATTATATGGACGACACTTGCGAGCGTAGTTGCGTCATTGTCGAAATCTCCGTGAGAAACTGAGCCACTTCTGTGACCATCGTTGGTCTCGCTCACGGACCAAACAGCATTTCCCTGATCAGATAGTATCTCCCGGATGTTGGTTAGATACGGCGCGTTGTCGTTTAGTGAAATACTCAAGTGACGTTGCATTCCCAATAGAGGAATATCTACTTCCGACTCGACAACACCACAGACAAAATATAATAGTGAGCGTGGATATATAATAGGAATTAATTGATCCTTCCGCTCAAGTTCATCGCTCATACCGAAAATTCGAAAGCGATTTATTTTGCTAGAGTGTGCGGTGTACATCGTAGCAAAGTCGAAACTTGTACACGCAGGCGCAAGCATAATGACGTCGTAGGTTAAATGTGGCAGGAGCTCCGCTGAACGCGCAATCAATGCGTTGACAAAGATTGCCCCGGTGCTATGCGCAACTAGCGTAATCTTCGGCGGAATTTCGCCCGAATCTGCTAGTTTTCTCCACGTCTGTAGAATATGCTCCCCAGCGCCTCCTGGATTATTAAACGAGTCGATAGATGCGTCGCGTTTCATTTGGTTCCAGATAAAGATCCCTGCGCGGTCTAGGTAAGCTGCTCTTAGAACTTCCTCAACTATAGTCGTGTACGCTCCGTGATCTTTATCTTGTTGGTACCGTCTTAGAACAGCTATGACTACTTTCGCGATAAACGTTGCCACAGAAAGCCAGGAGATTCCACCTCTCGTTGATTGGGGATTTTCGGCGAGCAAGTCGTCAAGAGCTTGCTTATCGATCTTGCAATTTACAGCTACAGGCTCTACACCCAGACTGCGCGCCTTGTCTAAAGTCACGCGATTAGTAGTAATGGCCAACCCTGCTATTGTTGCTTGGAAGGAATCGTCCATTTCTAGTTCGGAAGCTATAGCTGACGACAATTCTATTTGGTCGAAGCCTAAATCTCTGGGGACTGTGTCTGCAGGGGGCGATTCGTTAATAAACGGGTTTATAGAAGACTTGCCATCGAACCAATCGTCGAGGTCGCTCCTTAATTGACGCTCTGCAACACTTCCCCCAAACCCCTTTGTAGCAATGGAGCTAGAGCCTTTCTTCAACACCCACTCACTGACCTTTTTGAATAATTCACGGAAAACCTTATCCTGTAGTACATCTTGGAGATTATTTCTAATCGTTTCGTAGAAGCCGCTTTCCCATACCGAAAAGATTGGATATGTCCCCGCACTTTCATATGTGTCGCTAAGCCTAGTCGCGATAGCGGTAGCAGTCTGTCGATCCACTAAACCACCGTGCGTGTGCCAAACAATTCCGCCAGCTAAAGTTGTGCGATAGGCCTGCTCAGCTATTCTCTCGGCGTCGATCAGACTGGTTACACCGTCGCCTAGTACACCATTTCTGGAGTGGACTACGTGGTCGTGGTGAATGTCCATTTTGACTCCGAGTTGAGACCGAGTTATTTGGCGCACATTCTCAGAACTTTGGAGTGCTGCCTATCAAACGGATGGATGATAATTACTTTGATTGATGGCAGTACGGTCTTTGGTTGGACAACGCATGGGCCGGGATCGACTCTCCCCAAGCCGTATCCCGCGCCGTTTGTTAGTGCAATGCACCGATTCGAGAATGGGATGGATGTCTGTGGTGAGCTTGCGACATGCATCTTGCTGTAGCTTGGCGCGTTCGTGAAAGAAGTTACGCCAGATGGATGAGGTGACAATCTCACCTCATTGTCATAAAGTTCATTGAACGTTTCAGTTTGTGCAATAAATCTATTCCTAAGTCCACACGCTCCAAAGAATTGCGTTCATCATCCAATGATCAACCAAATTAGAGATTTAGGAGAGCGAAATGCCTACTGGAGCGCAGCTTGCTGCCCTTGCTAAGACCAGGATCGGTGAGCAGTACCTAAATATTCTGGTGCCTAAGGATAACTCTGGATGGCACGGGCCGTGGGACTGCGCTGAGTTTGCATCTTGGTTGGCATATCAGACAGTCGGAAAGATTTACGGTTGTGTCGATAATAAAGCTAACCCTTCCATTGCCGAGGCATACTCGGGAGCTTGGGTGCGAGATATTGACAGGGGTCTTCTAAAAGTTAGTACGGAAGATGAGGCCTCTCATACCGCAGGCATTGTTCTGGTCCGGAGGCCTCCGACCTTGGGAAAGATGGGGCACGTGGCCGTTTCGGATGGTTTCGGCAAGACCATCGAGGCAGCAGGCAAAGGTTTGAATGTGCGGCAGGGTACTGTCCGCGGAAGACTATGGCATTACGTGGTTAAAATACCTGAGCTTTCTTATGAATCGACTGGCTTCGAAGCTCCGTTCGTTCAATTGCCTTTTATGCTTAGTTTTCAGTCACCGACGACGAAGGGTGATCTGGTGCTGCAGCTTCAACGCGCCCTCAAATCTAAAGGCTTTGATCCTGGCCTAGTTGACGGCGAGTTTGGGTTAATGACGTTAGCTGCAGTTGGCGCTTTCCAAGCTTCAGTAGACTTGGTGTCTGACGGAATCGTCGGCCCTTTGACCGCAGAGAAGCTTGGGCTGAAATTACCAGTTCAGTGACAGGTTTTCGTTCAGGCTGATTAAGGAATCGCACACAATACATTTGTGAGACGTACAGATGGACTGGGCTTAGATATTTGCCGCCAACCGCCGCTGCAATGACAGGCGTGGGTGGATCTTTGTGATTAGATCAAGCGCCAGCCCCATGTCACTTTCATTTTGAGCGGCATTGCAAAAGCGTAGATTGGCGGTTTATAGATCTTTGCAGCTTCATCGAGCCGCTTGGGCTCGGAAAGGGCCTCTGTAGCAATGCAGTTCAAGAGTTGTAGAGAGCGCCCCGACCTATCGCCCCCTTGACCTTTATTGTTAAGGGTTCATCTGTTGAGTGTTCGTGCTTCAAGCCTATGTCGACGGCGTCCCACAGTAATATGGCCTTAGCCCGGCGCGACATTGACACCGGCACAACCTCACGTCATGATCTGAGCCGACCTCGAATGAAGCGCAAGTGATCATTGATTGCAGTTGCGTGTACCCGGTCGCCGCGGCGCTTCAACCTTCGGCGCGACCTATCCAGCTCACAGCGCCCGCAGTGGTGAGCGATTGACTCTCAGACAGGATCGGCATGGAAGCCTATGTTCTTGACTGGGCCAATCTTCTGCTGCGCTGGCTCCACATCATTGTGGCCATCGCCTGGATAGGCTCTTCCTTCTACTTCGTCTGGCTGGACAACAGCCTCCTCAAGCCGCAGGACCCGGCGCTGCTCAACAAGGGCGTGTCGGGTGAGCTGTGGGCCGTCCACGGCGGGGGTTTCTACAATCCCCAGAAGTACATGATCGCGCCCAAGCAGCTACCCGAGCACCTGCACTGGTTCTATTGGGAAAGCTACTTCACGTGGATGTCGGGCTTTGCGCTCTTCATTGCCCTGTACCTGTTCAATGCGCAGACCTACCTGATCGACAAGAACGTGTTCGACTGGAGCCCCGTCGCGGCGGTCAGTGCGGCGTTGGCGATGCTGGTGGTGGGCTGGGTGGTCTATCACGTCATCTGTACGATCGCCGGGACCGAAGAAGGGTCCGATTTGAAGGTGGGGATCGCGGTCAGCTTGTTTATCGTGCTGGCGTCGTGGGTGGCCTGTCAGTTGTTTTCGGGCCGGGCGGCGTTTCTGCTGACGGGCGCGATGATCGCGACGATCATGAGCGCAAACGTGTTGATGGTGATCATTCCGGGGCAGCGCAAGGTGGTGGCGGCGATGCGGGCGGGGCAGCCGGTCAATCCGATCTACGGCAAGCTGGGCAAGCAGCGAAGCGTTCACAACACGTATTTCACGCTGCCGGTCATTTTCGCGATGCTGTCGAACCACTACAGCATGGTGTATTCGGCCAAGCATAACTGGCTCGTGCTTGTCGTGTTGATGCTGTCAGGCGCGCTGATTCGGCAGTATTTTGTGCTGCGGCACAAGGGTGTGAATCAGGTTGGATACCCGATTGCGGGCGTGGCGCTGATTATTGCGATTGCGGTGTGGATTGCGCCGGCTTCCGTCACAGCGCCTGCGCCGGCCAAGACGGCATTCACGGAAGCGGATACGGCCCAGGTGCAGCAGATTATCGGTCAGCGCTGCGCGATGTGTCATAACGCGGTGGTGCAGAACAAGGGTATCCAGCTGGATACGCCGGCTACGCTGACGTCGCATGCGCAGGCGGTGTATCAGCAGGCGGTGGTGCAGAAGACGATGCCGATGGCGAATGCGACCGGCATGACGGATGAGGAGCGTGCCTTGTTGGGCCGGTGGTTCCTGGCTGGGGCGCCGGCGCCGAAGTAAGCACGGGGGTTAAACAGCGCGGTTAGCGTGCGCAGGTCGGCGGTCGTCGGATTCAGTCGGCTCGCTCTGTGCCCCTGAGGCACACCCATCCATCGCGCCCTTCCCGGCGCAAATCAAGGGCGGCTTACGAGCCGCCCTCGTCATTTACAATGCCCCGCATGTCTCGCCACCACGGCGAGCCCGGCATTCCAGATAAAAAGGGCCTTCCCATGATCATCAAACCGCGCGTGCGTGGATTCATCTGCGTGACTACCCATCCGGTTGGCTGCGAAGCCAACGTCAAGGAACAGATCGATTACGTGACTGCTCAGGGTCCGATCGCCAATGGGCCGAAGCGCGTGCTGGTGATTGGCGGGTCGACGGGGTATGGCCTGGCGGCGCGGATTTCGGCGGCTTTCGGGTCGGACGCAGCCACGTTGAGCGTGTTCTTTGAACGCGCCGGCACGGAATCGAAGCCGGCCACGGCGGGTTGGTACAACACGGCGGCGTTCGAAAAGTTTGCGACGGCCAAGGGCTTGTATGCACGCGGCATCAATGGCGACGCGTTTTCGGACGCCGTGAAGCAGCGCACGATAGACGTGATCAAGGAAGACCTGGGCCAGGTGGACCTGGTGGTGTATAGCCTGGCGTCGCCGCGCCGCACGCATCCCAAGACGGGTGAGGTCTTCAATTCGACCTTGAAGCCCGTGGGCAAGGCCATCACGGTGCGCGGTATCGATACCGACAAGGAAGTGGTCAAGGACGTGACGCTGGAGCCCGCAAACGACAAGGAGATCGCCGACACGGTGGCCGTGATGGGCGGCGAGGACTGGCAGATGTGGATCGATGCGTTGCAGGAAGCCGGTGTGCTGGCTGACGGCGCGAAAACGACGGCCTTCACCTACCTGGGCGAGAAGGTCACGCATGACATTTACTGGAACGGTTCGATTGGCGCAGCCAAGAAGGATCTGGACCAGAAGGTGTTGAGCATCCGCGAGAAGCTGGCTGCCACAGGCGGCGACGCGCGGGTGTCGGTGCTGAAGGCGGTGGTGACGCAGGCCAGTTCGGCCATCCCGGTCATGCCGCTGTATCTGTCGTTGCTGTTCAAGGTGATGAAGGCCAAGGGCACGCACGAAGGTTGCATCGAGCAGGTGTATGGTCTGTACAAGGACAGCCTGTACGGCAACGCGCCGCATCTGGACGACGAAGGCCGTTTGCGTGCGGATTACAAGGAACTGGATCCGGCGGTGCAGGAAGAAGTGCAGAAGCTGTGGGACGAGGTCACGACCGAGACCATCTATACCCAGACGGATTTTGCGGGCTACAAAAAGGATTTCTTGCGTCTGTTTGGTTTCGAGATCGACGGCGTGGATTACAACGCCGACGTGAATCCGGACGTGCAGATTCCGAACGTCGTGCAGGTGTAAAGCGCGGGGCGGGTCAAGTCGGCGCGGCGGGCCTACGGAATGGCGCGTTGACCTTCGGCCCGTCAGTTCAAAATCCGTCCGGGCCGCCCACCTTTCCGCCTGAAAAGACGGCGTTGGCGGGGCAGGGGTATACTGCCTGCTGCTCCGGGGTGTGTCCGCGCGATGTTGAGCGGACGCTGAGATGACCTACCGAACCCGCGAACTTGACTCGGTTCATACCGACGTAAGAAGAGCTGTCTGCCGAACCGCGGCCCTAGGGCTGCACCCTGCACGACTTTCCTGATCGCTTTCGAAAGGGAAAGGCCACAGGCAGGATCGGCAGCGAATGGCGAGTGTCTGCCACGCTTTCGGAGCAAGGTTCCGGTTTCGACCGGCCAAGAACGCCAAGGCTCCAACGAGGCACCCTGTGACACACGCCGACCCCGCCGCACCGGGCATATCGCCCGACCTGCTCGTGGATCTCCTCGCATTCATCGATACACCGCAGGCGGCTGACGCCAAGGTCGACGATGCGGCCGACGCCGCCGCCGACGCTGCCTTCAACGCGCTGGCGCTGCGCCTGTTCGGCCATCAGTTCCAGCACAACGCCGCCTTTCGCCGCTACTGCCAGCAGCAGGGCAAGACGGCGCGCACGGTGCGCCACTGGCGCGACATTCCCGCCGTGCCGATCAACGCCTTCAAAGACCTGACGCTGAGCTGCGTGCCGCCTGATCAGTGCGAGCGCGTGTTCATGACCAGCGGCACCACGCGCGGCGATGTGAAGGGCCGTCATTACCATCCCCACCTGCGGGTGTACGACCTGTCGATGCGACGGCACTTTGCCGAGCGCGTGATGCGCGGCGCGCCTCGCATGCGGATGGGTATCGTGTTTCCGACTGAAGCGATGATGCCGAATTCGTCGCTGGCTCACTATCTTGAGCTGGCCAGGACGCATTTCGGGACGGAGGACAGCGCCTACTTTGTGGGGCCGGATGGGCTGGATGCCGACGCGTTGCGCGAGACCTTGCTGGACGTCGCGCAGAAGGGCGAGCCTTATGCGTTGCTGGGCGCCAGCTACAGCCTGGTGCATGCCATGGATGCGCTGCGGGAGCAGGGCGTCAAGGTCAAGCTGCCGCCGGGCAGCCGGTTGTTCGATACGGGCGGGTTCAAGGGCCAGTCGCGCGAATTGGCGATGGATGATTTCTACAATCAGTTGACCGAGATGTTCGGGGTGCCGGCCGAGTGGTGCATCAATATGTACGGCATGACGGAACTGAGCACGCAGTTCTATGACGATGGCAATGCCACGTTGCCGGCGGTGAAGTCCGGGCCGCACTGGATACGGTCGCGTACGGTGGACCCATTGACGGGGCTGGATGTGCCGAAGGGCGAGCGGGGTGTGTTGACGCATTGCGATCTGGCCAACTTCAATTCGGTTACCTCGATCCTGACGGAAGACGTGGGCATCACGGTGGATGGCGGGTTTCTGCTGCTGGGCCGGGCGGAAGGCGCGCAGGCCAAGGGATGCTCGATGGCGGTAGATGCGTTTCTGCAGGCGGCGCGGGCATGAGCAAGGCCGGCAACGCGGGGGCCAACGTGTCGCAGGATGCGGGCGCGCCTTCGGTGTCGATGGTTGAGCAGCGCAACAATGCGGTTGCCGGCAGGGTGGACGGTGCAAGTGGCGGACTCGCACGTTTTGGTCGCCGATCCAAATCGGCTTCGTCCACGCTGCGTCCACCCTTGACCGCTGTTGCGTGCCACGTCCCCGGTCTTGCCGCGAACGCCATGGGGTGGGAGATCTTGTCCTTCGAAGCACATGGCGAGCGGGTCGAGCTCTCCGTGCCACGGCTGACACCCGAGCAACTCGCTGACGTGGCGGACCGTGTGGCCGCGTCGTCACAGGACGTGATCGCCACCCTGCCGGTGATGGATGTTGTGGATGCCATCGACCGTGCCGTTGCACGCCTGCTCGACGTGGATAACCCCGACCGCCAACTGCTGGAACGACTGCTGCCCATCATCACCGGCTTCGATCGCGAAATGGTCCGGTCTGGCCTGAACGCCGCATTGAAGTCATTCCGCCGGCCGCAATTGTTGCGCTTCCTGGTCGAAGACTTTGGCGATCCCGGTCTGCTCGATGACTTTCGCCCACGCGTGAAGGGCGGCTGGACCAAAGCGTACGGCCCGCGTCTGCTGGGCCATGTCTGGGCAGGCAATGTGCCGGCCTTGCCCTTATGGAGCATGGTTGCAGGTCTGCTCGTCAAGGGTGGGAACATCGGCAAGGTGTCGAGTGACGAACCCCTGTTTGCCGGCGTGTTCGCGCGTGTGCTGGCCGAGGTCGAGCCGGGCCTGGCCGACGCGCTGGCGGTGCTATGGTGGCCGGGCAGCGATACGGCAATGGCGCAGGCGCTGTGCGGCAAAGTCGATGTGCTGATGGTGTACGGGGGCAATCCGGCTTTGGCCGCGTGGCAGCAGCATGTGCCGCCCGGCGTGCGTTTCCTGCCACATGGGCACAAGATCAGCGCAGGCCTGGTTGCCGTATCGGCGCTGGATGCGCGGCAGTCGCAGACCACCGCGCGGCTGGCGGCGCTCGATATGGTGCGGTGGGATCAGCAGGGTTGCTATTCACCGCAGGTGTTCTATGTCGAGCGCGGCGCGCAAGTGACGCCGCGTGCGTTCGCGCACCTGGTGGCGGGCGAGCTGGCGGCGCAGCACTATCGGTTTGGCCGCCGGGCGCTCTCGTTGGAAGAGACGGCCAGCATGGCGGCGTGGCGTCAGCGGCTCGATTTCCAGGCCATGCAGGATGATCGTGTGTCGATCATCGGCCCGGCGGACGCGCCGTGGAGCCTGGCTTTCCTGGACCTGCCGCAGCCCCCGCCACCCAGTGCGCTGAACCGCAGCGCGTGCGTGGTCGCGGTCGATCGCCTGGATGACGTGGCGGCGCTGCTCGCGCATCATCGCGCGCATCTGCAGACCGTGGGCGTCGCGGCCAGCCCGGAACGTCTGTTCCAGCTCGCGCCGCAACTGGCGGCGGCGGGTGCAACCCGGATCTGCGGCCTGGGATCGATGGCCACGCCCGAGGTGGGCTGGCATCACGATGGGCGGTTCAGTCTGTTGGATCTGGTGCGGATGGTCGACATCGAAGCGTCGGCCGAGACGCTGGCCGAGGCACATGCCTCGTATCGTGATTGAAGCGATGACGGGCGACATGAAACGCGATGACGCGCCGCTTACCCAGGCCGACGCAGCGCATGATAGTGCCGACGCGTTCCTGCGCATGAACGACGTCCGCTTCGCGTACGCGGGGTCGTTGCACCCGGTCGTCGACCACATCGACATGCACGTGCCTACCGGCGCGATCCACTGCCTGCTGGGCCGCAGTGGTTGCGGGAAGTCGACCTTGCTCAAGCTTGCCGCCGGATTGCTGCATCCGGACGCCGGGTCGGTCACCGTCGACGGCAACACCGTAGGCGAGCCCGATCTGGCCACGGGTTTTGTGTTTCAGTCGCCCACCTTGCTTGCCTGGCTGGATGTGCTCGACAACGTGCTGTTGCCCGTGTCCTTGCATCGCAAGCCCGCCGACGCCGACATTGCCGATGCCAGGGCCTTGCTCGCGCAACTGGGCCTGGCAGAGCTGCTGCATCGTTTTCCTCATCAACTATCCGGCGGGCAACAGAGTCGCGTCGCTATTGCCCGGGCCCTGCTGCGCAGGCCGCGCCTGCTGTTGATGGACGAGCCGTTCGCTGCGCTCGACGCGTTGACGCGCGAGGCCTTGCAGGATGCCTTGCTGGCGGTATGCGCCACGCAGGGCGTGACGGTGCTGTTCGTGACGCATGACATTGCCGAGGCGGTGTATCTCGGTGATCGTGTCATGGTGGTGGAGCAGGGCAGGCTGCAATGCGATGTTCCTGTCACGGTGGGCCGGCCGCGAATGTCTGGTGTGCGGCATCGCGCCGATTTTAATGCGGTCTGCATGCAACTGCGCGAGGTGATGGAAGCGGGTGAGCGCGCTGCGATCGTAAGGATGGTCGGATGACCGGACAATCGAAGCGCGACGCAACATCGGGCGCGCATGCGGTCTTCCGCTCCCCGGCCTGTGGTCGATTGGGCTCCTGCTTGCTGCCCTTTTGCTGTGGCAGGGGGCAGTCACGGTGTTCGATTGGTCGCAGCTTGTCCTGCCATCCCCGGGTGTCGTGGCCGCGTCGCTGTACCGCGGTTTTTCTACAGGCTACTTCTTGCCGCATATCTGGCAGACCACGATGGAAGTGTTGCTGGGCCTGGCGCTGGGCGGGGCGATTGGTTTCGCCTGCGGACTTGCCTTGGGCGAGTCGGCGTTCGTGCGCCGCGTGGTCATGCCCTATGTCGTTGCGAGTCAGGTCATGCCCAAGCTGGCGCTCGCGCCGCTGCTGACGGTGTGGCTGGGCTTTGGCACCTTGCCCATGGTCGTGATTACGGCGCTGGTGTGCTTTTTTCCGTTGCTGGAAAGCACGCTGACGGGGATCGGCCAGGCGGACCCGGCGCGGCTGGAACTGTTCCGCATGCTGGGCGCCTCGCGCTGGAAAACGTTGTGGCGGCTGAAGGTGCCGACGGGGCTGCCCGGCATTCTGGCGGGGCTGCGCATGGCGGTGGTGCTGGCGCTGGTGGGTGCGGTGGTGGGTGAGTTCATTGGCGGCAGCGTGGGCCTGGGCGCCCTGATCATTGCCGCGCAGGGATCAATGGATACGCCGTTGATGTTTGCCGTACTGGCACTGATCACCGTGCAAGGATTGCTGCTGTATCACGCCGTGGTCGGGCTGCAGCAGTTCCTGCTGCGCCGCTATGTCGGCCCGTTGACGCCAGGAAGCTGAACCTAAGGACTTTGAACGATGAGAAGAACATTCCTGCGCCGCACCGGCGCGTTGGCGGCAGCTGCCGCATTGACGTCGATGAACGCGCTGACGCTGGCGCTGATGCCGACGACAGCCGCGCACGCGCAGGCTGCGCCGGCCGCGCCGGCCAAGCCCACCGCACTGCGACCCTTCACGCTGGCCGGGTGGAGCAAGCCAATCACCGAAATCACGCACCTGCTCGTCGAAGAAGAGAAAGGCTTTTTCCGTAGCGAAGGGCTGGCGCTGAACTACCTTCCCGGCGCGGGCGGTGGCGATGCCCTGCGCAATCTGCTCAGTCGTCAGGCAGACATCGCGTTTACCGATCCGGGTTCGTTTTTCGCGGCGTTGGACAAGGGCGAGAAGCTGCGGGCGGTGTACGACATCTACCCGCAAAACGTGTTCAACGTCGTGTCGCTACCTGCCAGCAATATCCGCAAGCCCGGCGACCTGAAGGGCAAACGAGTCGGGGTCTACAGCCTGTCGAGCGGCACGCTGCAGAACCTGCAGATTCTGCTGCAGCAGGCGGGTTTGAAGAAGGACGACGTGACCGTGGTGGTGACCGGGCTGTTGAACTTTGCGCCGCTGATTCAGGGGCAGGTGGACGCCACCGCCGCGACCGATACGGGCCTGGCCCTGGCGCGCCGCCGCGGCGTGCGTGACCCGCAGGTGATCGAAGTGGGTGACTACCTGAACTATTCCAGCGACATTCTCGTGGTGCGCGAGTCGACGTACCAGCAGAACAAGGATATGCTGCGCCGTTTTCTGGCGGGCTTTCGCCGCAGTGCGCAGTGGATGATCGATCAGCCGGCCGAAGCCGCGCAACTGGCCGTGAAGCGGGCCATTGACGGGCAGGATCCCGCGTTGAATCGCGAGATAATTGATATCCGCAACCGATCGGCCGTGTCGACGCTGACGAAGGAACGCGGGCTGGGCACCCTGGACGAGAAGAGTTTGCAAGCTGCCGCCGACGCGTATCGCAAGCTGGGGCTGATCGAGCGCGACATTCGCATTCGGGATGTGATCGGCACGGACCTGTTGTCGCCAAGGTGAACGTACGCGAAGCCGTGAACACCCTACGCGGCGGCCCGTGCCAAGCGCGAGCAAAACGCATGCATCAATGACCAGCCACGCGCGGCCTGGCACTCGCCGCCATTGCAGGCAGCCATTCTGAAGTACTGAACACAACCTCGATTCTTTCCACACAAAGGCCAGCTGATGGACTTCAAGAACAAGGTCGTACTGGTGACCGGCGCAAGCCGCGGCATTGGCGCGGCCATCGCCACGGCCTTTGCGAGAGAAGGGGCCGTTGTTGCCGTCAACTATCTGCAGAACGACGCGGCGGCGGGTGCGACGGTGGACCGGTGCATTGCCGCGGGCGGTGACGCGTGGGCCGTCAAAGCCGATGTGACTGATGCCAAGGCTGTGCAGACGATGGTGGACGAGGTGGTGCTCGAAGCCGGCAAGATAGATGTCGTCGTCAACAATGCGTTCCGCCCCTATCGCTTCGATCCGGACACGCGCCGCCGCTTTGCGGAGCTGGACTGGACCGCCTATCGCGAACAGTTCGATGGCGCGGTGCAGGGTGCATGCAATGTGTGCCTGGCCGTGTTGCCGCACATGCGCGAGCGGGCAAACGGCAGCATCATCAATATTGCCAGTGATCTGATCGAACAACCGGTCGTGCCTTATCACGACTACGCCACGGCCAAGGCCGCGTTGACGGGCTTCAGCCGGCACTTGGCCGCGGACTTGGGGCCGTCGAACATCCGGGTCAATTGTGTGGCGCCTGGCCTGGTATGGCCCACGGATGCCAGCGCCGGCACGCGCGAATCGATCCGCGAACAGATCGCAAGCCAGACGCCCTTGCGGCGCATCGCCACGCCCGAAGACGTGACCGGACCCGTGCTGTTCCTGGCGTCGGACTGGAGCCGGTTCATGACGGGGCAGGTGTTGTTCGTGGATGGCGGACTGGTCATGCGCTAGGCGGGCCCGTTACCGACGACGCCTGGAACAATCAGACCCTAGGCAAAGACATCTCGAGTACCCCACCTCGAACGACGACATCGCAACCAACGCCATCGCAACCAACGACATCTGAAACGACGACGCCCACCGCGGCATTACACCGGGCGGGCGTCTGGAAAAGCAGGTGCTGCCAACTGCGCAAGACAGGCAGCACGGTCGGCACGTCAGGCAGCGCACCGGGGCGCGCCACCCCAGAGCCTTACAGCGGGTCGAATCCGTACAGGCGCTGCGGATTGTCCACCAGCAGCTTTTGACGCAGTTCCGGCGTGTCGCAGAAGTCCAGCATCAGGTCGACCAGTTCACCATCATTCGGCATGTCTTTCGAGATGTTTGGATGCGGCCAATCGGTGCCCCACAGCACGCGGTCGGGCGCGGCTTCGATCAGTGCGCGCGCAAACGGCGCGGCATCGGCAAACGGGCGCTTGCCCACCGACACGCGTTCGCCGCCACACACCTTGACCCACGCCAGCGGATTCTTCATCAGCTCGAGCAGGCTCTTGAACGGCGCCTGGTCCAGGCCCTTGGCGGCCTGCACGCGGCCCATGTGGTCGATCACGAAGGGCACGTTGATCTGATTGATGCGGTCGCTGTAGGTCAGGATGTCCTGCGCGTCCAGGTGCAGCACGACGTGCCAGCCCAGGGGCTTGAGCTTGCCGACGATCTTGTCGAAGACGTCCAGGTCCGGGGCGCCGCCCAGGTGCTGCACGAAGTTGAAGCGCACGGCGCGCACGCCGCCGTCATGCAGGGCTTGCAGTTCTTCGTCGGTGGTGTCGCCATCGACGATGGCCACGCCGCGATAGCGGCCGCCGCTGCGCGCAATGGCGTCGAGCATGGCGGTGTTGTCGGTGCCGTGGCAGCTGGCCTGCACGATCACGGCGCGCGACAGACCCAGGTGGTCATGCAGGGCCATCAATTGTTCGAACGGAGCGTCCGGCGGCGTATAGCTGCGGTCGTCGGCGTACGGGAACACGGCGGCCGGGCCGAACACGTGGCAGTGGGCGTCGCAGGCGCCCGCGGGCAGGGCTTCGCGTGGCTTGACGGGATTGGGATCGGGAGCAGCGCAGGTTTTCATGACGAGGTCCTGAAATGACTGAAATGACGGAAGGGGATGGAGGAGCGAAGGCAGGCGGATCAAGCCAGCCTTGAAGCGACACGGCGGGCGACACAAGGCATGTGGACCAGGCGGTCTGCTCCGCGGCGTGCTGCTAGCCGTCCTGAGAACGAACCGGACGACCGTGACCGCCGACAGGGCAGGCTGCAGGCGGCTGGCGCCTGCCGTCCACCGGGCGATTACTTGGGCAGGTCGTCCAGCGAGTCGTAGTACTTGAGCCCGGCTTCTTCCAGCTTGGGGCGCATCTTGTAGATGTCCAGGCCAAGCTCGCCGGACGCCAGGCGCGCACGCTTGCCTTCCTCTTCGGAGGCGCGCTTTTCGGCCTTGGCCAGCACGGCGGCGATCTGGCTGTTCGGCACGATCACCACGCCGTCGTCATCCGCAACGACCGCATCACCCGGGGTGACGAGGCCGCCGGCGCAGACGACGGGAATGTTGACCGAACCCAGCGTGGCCTTGACCGTGCCGCGCGGGTTGACGGCCTTGGACCAGACCGGGAAGTTCATGTCCTGCAGGGTCGCGATGTCGCGCACGCCCGCATCGATGATCAGGCCAACCACGCCCCGCGACTGCAGGGACGTTGCCAGCAGGTCGCCGAACATGCCGTCGCTGTTGTCGGTGGTGCAGGCCACGACGAGCACGTCGCCCGGCGAGCACAGCTCGACCGCCACGTGCAGCATCCAGTTGTCGCCCGGCTGGGCAAGTACCGTCACAGCGCCGCCAGCGATCGATGCGCCCGGGTAGATCGGCCGCATGTAGGGCTTGAGCAGGCCGACGCGGCCCATGGCTTCGTGCACCGTTGCCGAGCCCAGCTTGGCCAGCTTGGCGGCGGCGCCTTCGGGCAGGGCGGGTTTGTTCTTGACTGCGACTCCGATCATGGCAACTCCGAGGTCACTGAGAATGGTGGAATGGCGCGCGCCGGAGAGGTGCCGGCGGCGAATTGAATGGGGGCAAAGCGGACTGCACCACCCGGGGACAGGGCGCGAGGGAAAGCGCGGCATCACCCCGCGGGCGGGTAAACCAATACGGGAAACACGATGCCCGCGCCCGGTCTGCCCGGACGCGAGGCATCACGCATTACATGAGCTTTTCGATCTTGGCCGTGTCGATCACCTTGCGCCACTTGTCGATTTCGGTGACGAGGTACTTCGAGAACTCTTCCGGCGTGGTCGTTTGCGGCGTCAGGCCCAGTTCGGTCAGCTTTTTGTTGGTAGCGGGATCGGCCACCACTTCACGCACGGCCTTGTTCAGGGTCGCGACGATGGCGGGCGGCGTGCCCGTCTTGACGGCAATGCCGTTCCACGAGGTCGCGACGTAATTGGGCACGCCCGATTCGGCGATGGTCGGAACGTCCGGGAACATGGGGTTGCGCTTGGCCGAACCAATGCCGATCACACGCAGGTCGCCGCTCTTGATGTTGCCGATGATGGCCGGCACCGTTTCGAACATGACCTGGACGTTGTTGCCGCGAACCGCAGACAGCACTTCGCCGCTGGACTTGAAGGGGACAACCGGCACGCTCAGGCCCGACGTGGTGCGGAACAGTTCAGCCGACAGTTGTTGCGTACTGCCGACACCGATCGTGCCGATGTTGAAGCCATCGGGGTTCTTGCGGGCGCTGGCCATGGCGTCGGCAATGGTCTTGACCGGGCTCTTGCCATCCACTGCAGCCACGATGTCGAACGAACCGATCAGCGACACCATCTGGAATTGCTTGACGGGGTCGTACGGCAGCGAACGGAACATCGACGGGCTGACGGCGCTCTGGTTGCTGACCAGGAACAGGCTGTAGCCATCGGCGTCGCCGCGCAGCAGGTTCTGCGCGCCGCTGATGCCGCCCGCGCCGGGATAGTTCTCAACCACGACGGCCTTGCCCAGCTTTTCCGCCAGGCCTTGCGCCACCACGCGCGCGGTCACATCCGCCACGCCGCCCGGGCCGAAAGGCACGACGATGCGCAGGGGTTTGGTGGGGTAGTCCTGGGCAATGGCGCCAGTCGTAGCGATCATTCCCAGGGCAAGGCCTGCGCACAGGCGGGCGAGCATAGAGCGTTTCATGTCTTCCTCTTTTGATGGACGCCGGCGCGGATCTGGTGCGGAGCACGGTCCTGCCGACCTTCTCGAATTGAATTGTCGTCGACAAAGGTGTCGTCAATACCTCGATTGTGGACCCATATCATCCTTCATAATAGACAATCCTCTACTATCTGTTATGTTTAAAACGAATGATCCTCTCTCGAAGGGTCATCATTGGAGCACACCATGGATCTGCGGCAGCTGGAATGCTTTGTCCGCGTCGTCGAACTGGGCAGCGTCACCCGGGCAGCCATCACCCTGAATCTGTCGCAACCCGTGGTCAGCCGCCACGTCAGGCAGCTCGAAGTCGAACTGAAGGAACATCTGTTGTCGCGCAATGGCCGGGGGTTGCGCCTACCGATGCGGGCAAGCGCCTGCTGGAACGCGGCAGGGGCATCCTGCACCAGGTCGAGCTGGCCAAACAGGAAGTCGAAGAGCGGCGCGCGTCGCCCAGCGGCAAAGTGGTGGTGGGCATGCCGCCCAGTGTGGGCAAGGCCATGACCGTGAATCTGGTGACGCAGTTTCGCGAGCATTACCCCAAGGCGTCGTTGGGCGTGATCGAGGCGCTGACGGTGTCGATGCATGAATGGCTGCTGCTTGGCCGCCTAGACTTTGCGCTGTTGTACAACCCGCCGATCAGCCAGCAGGTCATCACCGAACACGTGTGGGATGAAGACCTGTATCTGATCGGCGCCGACGTGCCCCATCGTCCCATGCCCGCTCAAGTGCCCATGGCCGACCTGCCCGCGTGGCCCGTCATCGTCCCAAGCCAGCCAAACGCGCTGCGGAATCTGGCCGAAGTGGAATGCGCGCGGCTGGGCGTCAGACTGAACATCACGCTCGAAGTCGATTCCATTGAGTCCCTGCTGGACCTGGTCGACCGGGGCATGGGCTACGCGATCCTGTCCCGTAATGCCATCTTTGGCCGTGCGCAGCGACCCAACCTTCGCGCCGCGCATATCGTCGCGCCGAATCTCGTCAGCCGTCTGGTGATCGCTTCGTCGGCGCAGCGGCCCCTGACTCGGCTTGCGCAGGGCACGATGGAACTGATCAAGGCGCAAATCCTGGCCGGCGGCCTGCAGGGTGATCGCCGCGCGTCCTGAGCCTTGGCTGGACACTCCCTTATTGCTGAGCAGGAATGTTTTTTGCGCAGCCCCGTCGTGCCACTTTTACCGAGCGAGGCTTATGTCGGAGACTACCCAGCCCTTGACCATCCGCATCCTGACGGTCAACACGCACAAGGGGTTCACTTTTTTCAATCGGCGGTTCATTTTGCATGAGCTGCGCGATGCCGTGCGCAATGTGTCAGCCGACGTGGTGTTCTTGCAGGAAGTGCTCGGCACGCATGACAAACACTCGAACCGCTACACCAACTGGCCCGAGGTCTCGCAGTACGAATTCCTGGCCGACACCATCTGGACGGATTTCGCCTATGGCCGCAATGCCGTCTATCCGGCGGGCCATCACGGTAATGCCTTGCTGTCGAAGTTTCCTATCCTGCGTTACGAGAACCGCGATGCATCGATCAGCGGACCGGAGCGCCGCGGCCTGTTGCACTGTGTGCTGAAAGGGCCGAACGATATCGAGATCCACGCCATCTGCGTTCACCTGGGACTGCAGGAAGGGCACCGCCGGCAGCAGCTGGAGATGCTGTGCGAACTGATCCGCGCCGAAGTGCCAGACAACGCGCCGCTGATCATCGCCGGCGACTTCAACGATTGGCGCATGCGCGCCGGGCAGATCCTGAAGCAAGGTGCCGGCCTGGAAGAGGTGTTTGTCGAAGCCCATGGGCGCGAGCGCAAGACCTTTCCGGCGCGCTTTCCCTTGCTCGCGCTCGATCGCATCTATGTGCGCAACGTGCGCATTCACCAGCCGGTGGCGCTGAGCATGCGCCCGTGGTCCCATTTGTCGGACCATGCGCCGCTGGCCGCGGAGTTGACGCTATGAAATGGGAATGGGTGCCGGGCAACCGGATCCGCCTGCTGGAAAACGGCGAGGCATTCTTTCCACGTGTGTTCGAAACGATTGCGAACGCCAAGAAGGAAGTGCTGCTCGAGACCTTCATTCTGTTTGAAGACAAGGTGGGGTACGAACTGCGCGATGTGCTTATCGCAGCGGCCCGCCGCGGTGTCGAAGTACTGGTGACGGTAGACGGCTATGGATCCAGTGAACTGACGCCCGAGTACCTGGCGTCATTGACGACGGCAGGCGTGCGCTTCCATCAGTTCGACCCCCGCCCCAAGGTGCTGGGGATGCGGACCAACGTGTTCCGGCGCATGCATCGCAAGATCGTCGTGGTCGATGGCGAGATCGCGTTCATTGGCGGCATCAACTATTCCGCCGAGCACCTGGGCGATTTCGGCCCGCAGGCCAAGCAGGACTATGCGGTCGAAGTCGAAGGCCCGATCGTTGACACCATCCACCGGTTTGCGCGTGCGGTGCTGACGCAACCCGACCGCCGCCGGCGCTGGCGGGGCCGTGCCGATACCCCGCCGGTCGCGCAGAACCGCGAGACGGCGGGCGACGCCCAGACGCTGTTCGTGACGCGCGACAACGATCGCCATCGCACCGACATCGAACAGCATTACCGCATCGCGATCCGCGCCGCGCGGCAGGAGATCACGATTGCCAATGCGTATTTCTTTCCCGGATACCGGCTGCTGCGGGACCTGGCCAAGGCGGCCAGGCGGGGGTGAAGGTCACCCTGATCCTGCAGGGGGAGCCCGACATGCCGATCGTGAAGGTAGCCGCGCACCTGCTGCACGACTACCTGCTGTCGGCGGGCGTGACCATCTACGAATATTGCGAACGGCCCCTGCACGGCAAGGTGGCTTACGCGGACGATGAATGGTCGACGGTGGGATCGAGCAATCTGGACCCGCTCAGCCTCTCGTTGAACCTTGAGGCCAATCTGATCATTCGTGACAAGCCGTTCAACGCCGTGCTGCGCGAACGGTTGCAGTATCTGGTGGCCCACCACTGCAAGAAGATCGAGCCGGAACCCGGCCGCCGCCGTTCCATCTGGCGCCTGACGCTGGGGTTCCTGGTGTTCCACGTGCTGCGCCGTTTCCCGGCGTGGATAGGCTGGTTGCCGGCCCACACGCCACGTCTGGCGC
The DNA here is from genome assembly GCF_048632615.1 of Pigmentiphaga litoralis. Classification (GTDB taxonomy): domain Bacteria; phylum Pseudomonadota; class Gammaproteobacteria; order Burkholderiales; family Burkholderiaceae_B; genus Pigmentiphaga; species Pigmentiphaga litoralis_B. The sequence continues at coordinate 621,862 of NZ_CP184479.1, read as the reverse complement.
GCGTGACGCCGCCTCCGCAGGCGCTGGCCGAAAAGGCCGATACCGAGCGGGGGGCCACATGCGAATCGTGATCGCAGGGCGTCAGCCATGACCGAAGCGGTGCATCCGCAAGCCGGGCAGGGCGCCAAAAACCCCTGGTGGCCCTGGGCCAAACGGCTACTGACAGGGGTCTTCTTCATCCTGGTGATCTGGTTGCTGGTGACGCAGGCCAGGTCCGTGGAATGGGGAGAGGTGCGCGAATCCATCACGGCGTACAAGACGTCAACGCTGGCGCTCGCGGTGCTGCTGGCCGCGGCCAGCCACTTGCTGTTCAGTTCCTTCGACCTGCTGGGCCGCCTCTATACCCGACATGGATTGAGCAAGCTCAAAGTGCTGCTGGTTGCGTCCATCAGCTATGTGTTCACCTTGAACCTGGGTGCGCTGGTGGGCGGCGTGGGCTTCAGGTATCGCCTGTACACGCGGCTGGGCCTGGACAAGGGCGTCATCACGCGGGTGTATGCGCTGAGCGTGATCACCAATTGGCTGGGCTACTTCGTACTGGGCGGCGCCGCGTTCCTGTTCGCGCCGATCGATGTCCCCGACGGATGGAAGGTCGGGTCGACGGCACTGCAGGTCTTGGGCGCCGCGCTGCTGGCGATCGCCATGGTGTATTTTTGTCTGTGTGCGTTTGCCAAGAAGCGCACCTATACGATCCGCAAGCAGGAGCTGACGCTGCCCAGCTTCCGGCTGGCGGCAACGCAGTGCGTGATTTCGGTGGTGAACTGGTCCGTGATGGCCAGCATCATCTACTTGCTGTTGCAGCAGAAGATCGAATTCACCGCCGTGCTGACGGTGCTGCTCATGAGCGCGGTGGCCGGCGTGCTGACCCACGTGCCCGCGGGCCTGGGCGTGCTCGAAGCGGTGTTTATCGCCATGCTGGGCGACCGGATGCCGGCCTCTGCCCTGTTGGCCGCCTTGCTGGCCTACCGGGCGATTTACTATCTCATTCCTCTGGTGATCGGAACGGTGGCCTACGGGATAACCGAAGCCCGCGCCAAGAAGATGAAGCAGGCGGGCTGATGCCTGCCGCCTGCGATTTGACCGAAAAGACCTTTGCCCGTGACCATGCCGATTTCCGCAACCCCCTCCCATTCTTCTGCCGTTGCGTCGGTCGGCATGGCCGTGCCGCCCACGGCGGGGCGGTCACGCCGCTGGGAACTCGATGCGCTGCGGGGGCTGATGCTGGTGCTGATGCTGTCGACGCACCTGCCGACCTTCTTTGCCTTGCCCCTGGGCCAGCCCTTCGGATTCGTGTCCGCGGCGGAAGGTTTCGTGATGCTGTCGGCCTATATGGCCGGACTGGTCTACACGCAACGATCCATGAAGGAAGGCATCCCCGCGATGCGCAAGGCCTTCCTGCGCCGCGCCATGGTCGTCTACCTGTGCCAGGCGGCGTCGTTGCTGTTCCTGTTTACCGTGATCGCCTGGCTGGGCATGACCTTCGATCAGGCGGCCGCGCGCAACCTGATTTCGTTCTACCTGGCCCATCCGGGCACCGGGCTGTGGGCCTCCTTGCTGCTCATCTACAACCCGCCGCTGCTCGATATCCTCCCGATCTACGTGATGTTCATGCTGCTGAGCCCGTGGGTGCTGGCCTATGGCCTGCAGCACGGCTGGCGGGCCATTGCGGCATTGAGCGGCGCCTTGTGGGTGGCGACGCAGTTCGGGCTGTCCAGGGTGCTGTATGACTGGCTGGTCGCCCTGACGGGTCTGTCAGTGCCGTTTCGCGAAACGGGGTCGTTCGAGACCTTCGCGTGGCAGGCCCTGTGGATTTTTGGCCTGTGGATGGGGGCCCGGCACGCACAGACGCCTGCCGAGGCGCGCGGCGAATTTCCGCGCTGGCTGGTCAATGCGTCCATCGTGGTCGCCGTGGTGTTCTTCATCTGGCGTCACCTGACCGGCCAGGAACCGTTTCCGATGGGCCATCCAATCAACTTCGTCTTCGACAAGTGGCACCTGGGCCCGATGCGGCTGATCGACTTCTTCGCGCTGATGATCCTGGTGATCCACTTCGAATCGTGGCTGAAATCCCATGCGCCCAGGCTGAAATGGCTGGAGACCATGGGCGCCGCGTCCTTGCCGGTGTTCTGCGCGCACCTGGTGCTGGTGTTGCTGGCACTGGCGCTGTTGGGCGAGACAAACCCCGACCGGCCGCTGTGGATCGACCCGGTCATGTTCGTGGTTTGCATTATCCTGCTGTACGGCGTGGCCCGTGTCGTTCTGGCATTCGAGTCCCGCGCGCCCCGAAAAAAGCCGGCTTGGAGCCGGCTGTTGCAGGAGGCGCGGACGGGCGGGGGCAGGCCGTGGAAGCCGGCGCCGCCCCGCGGGCTAGCGTGCCGCCTGCTGCGCCGCCGGCGCCACCGGCGAATCCAGATGCGCCGAGATGATGTTGCGCCACAGGGCATAGCCTGACGCATTCAAATGCAGGTCGTCTTCGCGGAAGAGTTCGCCGCGCGGCTGCCCTGATGCGTTCATCATCGGCGTGAAGATATCGATGTAGTCGGCGTTTGCGACCGACTGCGTATACGACTGGATCATGGCGTTGGTTTCGCGAATCTGCGGCAGCAGCTGCGTACGCGACGGGCTGGGCTTGATCGAGATATACACAATGCGTGTGTCGGGAAGCGAATCCCGCACGCCTTCGACGAAATTCGAAAAGCTTTTCAGCACGTCCTGCGGAGTCAGGCCTTCGGCCAGATCGTTGTCACCCGCATAGACCAGCACGACCTTGGGTTTGTACGGCGTGACCAGCTTCTGCAGGTGGGTTGCACAGTCCAGCATGCGCGAGCCGCCAAAGCCCCGCTTGAGGACCACGGGCAGCGACTTGAAGTCGGTTTCCAGGTCGTTCCACATACGGATGGACGAGCTTCCGACGAACAGCACACCGCCCGGCTTGGGCGCATGCAGTCTGTCTTCAGCGGCAAAGGCCGCAAAGCTGGCGTCCCAGCGGGTATCGACCGCGGGCCGGCTGGCGGGCGGTGCATTGACCGCGACAACGGTCTGGGCATGGGCAAGAGGAAATCCGGCAAGTCCGAACACGGCGGAAAGCGTGCACGTCAGGGCAATACGGCGAATCGTCGTCATTCAGTACCTTGTGATGGCGGGGAAGGAGAAGATGGCCGGGCTGCTACGAGCCGGTCTCCCATCATAGGACTAAGGCATTGAAAAGAAAAAGAAAATTTGAGCCGATGTCGCAATGTTGCGAACGCTGCGAGGCAGGGGGCGGGCACGCCGATTGCTAGTTCATCCGTGTCGAAACCTACTCAGGAGCATTCCATGAACAAGTCTTCCATCCCCGCAGGTCAGAAGGTCGCCCTCAGCTTGTTGCTTGACGATCACCGCAAGGCCAAGAAGCTGTTCAAGGCGTTCGAGGACGCCAAGGACGACTCCGAAAAGGAAAGCATTGCACGCGAAGTCTGTATGGAGCTGACCGTGCACACGCAGCTGGAAGAGGAACTCTTCTATCCTGCGCTGCGCAAGGCCGATGACGTGTTTGCCGACATGCTGGACGAAGCTGAAGTGGAGCACGCCAGCGCCAAGGACCTGATTGCCCAGGTCGAAGGCATGCATCCCGGCGACGACCTGTACGACGCCAAGGTGACCGTTCTGGGCGAATACGTGAATCACCACGTCGAAGAAGAAGAGGAAGAGATGTTTACCAAGGTGGTCAGCAAGAAAGTAGACCTGAAAGAACTTGGCGAACAGATGAAGGCCCGCAAGGAAGAACTGATGCAGGCGGCCATGGCAACCTGATCGTTTTTGTATGGGCCATGGGCAGGGCGGTCGCCCTGTCCAAGCAGCCGATGCAAAACTAGTGTAATATTCATTTCTCAGACGCGGGGTGGAGCAGTCTGGCAGCTCGTCGGGCTCATAACCCGAAGGTCACAGGTTCAAATCCTGTCCCCGCAACCAGATCGTCAGAACGGCCTTGGTGCTTACGCATCAGGGCCGTTTTGTTTTGCGGGCCGATCTCTCGCTGACACGCGGCACAGCCACTGTCGGCACGGGTCACGGATGAGCAGAAAACCGCATCAGCAGGTTGCAGAATGGAGGCATATGGGGCGGGTGATCAAGGGGATCGTGGCGGTTGGCGGGCTGGCGGTGGTCGGCTGGATTGCCAGTGTGCTGCTGGCGGACACGCCCGAAAAACACGCCGGGCGGGTCGACGCTGCAATCTTGCGCCAATGCCAAAACGCGATCCGCAGTCTGGCGCGCTTCGGCGATTCGGACCGGCCGGGTCCCGCGGTAGGTGCGCGCAGCGAAGGGCGCATCACCTTTGAATGGCCGGATGGCAGCTTCTACTTCCTGCAGGGCGACAACACCCGTGCACCGCAGTCCGCCCGCTGTATCGCGCGGCTGGACACGCAAACGATCATCTTCCTGCAGCTGCGCGACAAGGTAATCGTCAATGACATGGCGGCGCTGACATCCACCCGCTGACATTCCTTGCCAAGTTCCGCGCGGTGGATGCCGCCGGGAAGGTCCCGGCCCGTCAAAAGGGCGATCAGCTACCCAGGGGCATCCGCATCAGCGCATCCGATGCGTTGCGTTCTTGAATGTCCGCGGTCTTTGCCGCTTTACAGAGGCCCAGGGCCAAGAGAAGTGCCATTGCTGGAAAAGAAACTGCAATGAGCGCTATGACCAAGAATGTTGATGCATGCATGTCTCGCTCCTCATATTTTTTGTGATGGTGCGATTCCAATATAGACCTGTGCGCCCTTGGATGATGCTCGGGACTTCCCTGTAGTTGTTACAGGGTGACGGCAAACTGCCACCACAGGATTAAGGGCTTACACCAAGCCTTCCCCGCGTTGGTGCATAACCGGCGGTTATTATTCTCACAGATACTCTCATTGCGCTCCCGTTGCGCGGATCAAAGAGAGGTATCGGCCGACCTAGACCTTGAGTTTGTCTGAGCAAGTTGCAGTCCCACACAAGCGCTTGCCATGCAGAAACGATGGCCCCCATAGAATGCAGACTGGAGTGTTCCCTTAAGGGTGTCCCATGTCTCAAGTCTCTCGTGTCATTCCATGCGCACGCCAAATGGTGACCGGCCTTGCTGCCGCCGTCGCTGTCGTTGCAGGCGCTCCGGCCTACGCACAACCCGTCGATCAGGTCTGCCAGAAAACGCTGAACGGCATCAGCATTTGCGACGTTGCGCGGGATGTCGCGAGCAAGACGGCGGCGCAGCTGACGCCTGCAACGCCCCCCGCCACACCGCCGGGCGCCACGCAAGCCATGCGGTACACACGCGTCTATGCGCAAAGCAACCAGGTGGTGCTGGTCGGCCAGCTTGCGTCGGACCCCGTTGCCATGGCCCAGGGCTTTGCGTCGTCGGGCAAGACGCTGGATCAGGCCCGCGAAGACATGATCCAGGCAGGACGCCAAAGTGCGTGCGCACCAGCATCGCGGCCCTTCATCGATGCGGGCGGCGCCATCCGCATGACCGTGAATTTTCCGGACGGCTCGCCGTTTATGGACACCGTTTACGCGCGGTGCTGACGCCAGTGGGGTTGCGCTCCTACAATCCGGCATTCATGCCCCGGAGCGCGACCATGTCACAGCAACACGTCCAGGATTTTTTCCGGCTGCTTCACGACGACCCGCATCTGGCCGAGCGGGTGCACGATATTCCTGACGCGGCCGATGCGCCCGGCCGCCTGCTCGAAATCGCCGCGTCGGTCGGCCTGCCTTTTACGCTGCGCGAGCTGTATGCGGAACGCGATCGCGATCGTGCCGGATTCCAGGCCTGCGTGCCGGCGATATTGCGACGCATGACGTAAGAAATTAACGCGATTCTCACCCTCGAACCGAACTGACAGCTATATGCGGATTTATCGCTTGTGCTGTCTTTCAAGACCTACGTATTAGCGGCTAGTATGTCGGCTGCGCGTCGTCGAGAAACCGGTTAATGAACGGATTGTTGGGCCGCCGCCGTCGCCGGATCATCAGCGCGATGTGTGCATGTGCCGGGGTGGTCGTAGGATTGCTGTGGATGTTCGAAACGAGTGCGGGACTGATCTCGCCCTTCGATCGGTACGGCTATCCTTTCCTGCTCGCCCTGTTCGTGGGGGGCATGGTCACCATCGTCGCAGCGCCGCGCTATCGCGGCCTTGCCGAAGTCATCGTCTATACGGGCGCGTCCATGTACTTCATTGGCGCGCTGTTTTCGTTCACGGTCATCCAGGCCGACAATCGCATCTACACGGTCGCCAACACACTGCAATGGATGCCCATCATGTACGTGGCGGCGTTCGTGCTGTTCCGCCATCGCGTCGCCATCCTCATGTCGGTCAGCATATTCGTGCTTGCGATGCTGCCCAGCGTGATCATCCTGGGCCTGTACGGTCCGGCCTACTGGGACATGACGGTGGCCGGCCTGCTGATCAACGCCTACACGGCCCACGTCCTGATCCTGATTGCGCTGTCGCTGGTCGCGGTGCTGGACCGTGAATACGAACGCGCGGCCCTGCTGGCGCGCAGCATGGAAACGGCGGCCCTGACGGATGGATTGACCGGGGTGGCCAACCGCCGTGGCCTGGACCAGGTGTTCACGGGGCTGTCGAAAAAACCTGGTGTGACGGTCGGCCTGATCCTGGTCGACGTGGACCATTTCAAACGCGTCAATGATATCTATGGGCATCTGGTCGGCGACGAGCTGTTGATCTATATCGTTCGCCATATCAGCGATCAACTGAGCGCCACCGACGTGCTGGGCCGGTGGGGCGGAGAAGAATTGCTGGTGGTGTCGGTGGGTGTGGACTATGACGGCACTGTGGAACTGGCCGAACGCATACGCGCCGTGATCTTTGCGTCGGCCCATCCGGTGGCTGGCCGCGTCACGGTCAGCGCGGGGGTGACGGTATGGACCAGCGGCACGCCCGTTGCCGACGCGTTGCGCCAGGCGGACAAGGCGATGTACTGCGCCAAGACCCTGGGGCGCGATCGGGTCGAGGCCCTGTAGCACAATGCGGCTTGGCACATAGAACCGGGATCGCTCGATGATCAAGACAATCTGCGTATTGATGGCGGTGTTGGTGGGGTGCGCGGGCTGCATTTCCGTGCCCGCCGGCGGCTCGCCCACCCCCGCTCCGGCATGCCCGTTTGGCCAATCCAGCGGCAGCTGCGCGCCCGATCGCGACAGCAACTTCTGCCCGCCAGGGGACGCGCGCAAGGGGGCGTGCAAGGTGCGTTGAGGGGCGTGGCGCAACAGCGCTTATGGGAGTGCCCACGCGCACGGTAAACTTGCGGGTTGTCCGCGCTTGACCTGGCAGAATGCTTTGACACTTTCACACCCTCCGCTCGACGGGCGGGATTGGCGCCTGTGCGTCGCACCCATGATCGACTGGACTGACCGGCATTGCCGCTTCTTCCATCGACTGCTTGCGCCCCGCGCACGCCTGTACACCGAAATGATCACCACCGGCGCGCTGGCGTACAGCGATCCGGAACGTCACCTCGACTTCGACGCATCCGAACATCCGGTCGCCCTGCAACTGGGCGGCAGCGAACTGGATGCGCTGGCAACGTCCGCCAGGATGGGGAGCGGTGGGGGTATGACGAGATCAACCTGAACTGCGGCTGCCCGTCGGAACGGGTCTTGAAGGGATCGTTCGGCGCCTGCCTGATGGCGGACCCGATGCTGGTGGCGGACTGCTACAAGGCGATGCGCGATGCGGTGGATATCCCGGTCACGCTCAAGCACCGGATCGGACTGGATAAGAACGAGTCCTACGAGTTCGTGCGGGATTTCGTGGGTGCGTCGTTCGACGCCGGCTGCCGGGTGTTTATCGTGCATGCGCGCAATGCCATCCTGAAAGGCCTGTCGCCCAAGGAAAATCGCGAGATCCCGCCGCTGCGGTATGACGTCGCGCGCCGCCTGAAGCGGGATTTTCCGGATGCGGTGTTCGTGTTGAACGGCGGCTTGCGTACGGCCGATCAGATCGTGGAAGAACTGGCGCCGCATGAAGGCGTGACGCTGGATGGCGTGATGATCGGGCGCGAGGCCTATCAGCGTCCGCGGTCCTTGTCGGAGATGTCGGCGCGCCTGTGGCCTGATGTGCCGTTACCGTCCGATGAAGAGGTCGTGGATGCGATGACGGCTTACACGGCGGCCCGTATTGCGGCGGGGGAACCGCTGCGGTGCGTGACGCGGCATATCCTGAACCTGGTGAATGGACAGGACGGCGCCCGGCGCTGGCGGCAGATGCTGTCGGATAACCGGCTGCTGAACCGCAATGACGCCCGGCTGATTCGGCAGGCCTTTGATACGGTGGTGGCGGCAGGTCGCGATAGGGCGGCGGAAAAGCGGGAGTATCTGCTGGCCGCCACCCAGTCCGCAGCAACGTCGTCGGGCGGTTGACGCTGGGGCGGTGTCCTGTCGTGTGATCGGAAAAAGTCGTACGTAATGTCCCGGCTTTTTCGGACTTGAAGACCGGGGCAGGTCGGCGATACTGCCGGACTCATCGGCCATCAGGCCGGCTACTTCCCCGTACAAGGACACTTCATGGCTCAGATCGTTTGCGTGCTCGGCAACAAGGGGGGCACCGGCAAGACGACGCTGTCGCACATGATCGCGCATGGCATGGGGCTGCTGGGCAAACGTGTCGTTTGCGTGCTGACCGACATCGAACGCGAACGCCTGTCGAAAGAAGGCCGCAAATACTTGCCTTTCGACGCGCGCGAACCGGAAGTGCTGGGGGAAGTCATTACCACGTTGAATCATGTCGATGAGTGGTTCGGCGTGATCGACGGCGGGGGTAACCGGTCTGACATGGACAGCCACCTGGCGTCCCTGGCGGATCTGGTCATTCTGCCGTTCCGGGATTCGCACGAGGATATCCGCACGGTGCTGCGCGACCTGGAATGGCTGCCGCGGGCCTGGGCGCTGCCGTTCCAATGGCCCACCAATGCCTGGTCGCGCGATGCGGCCAACAAGTCGGTCGAGATGTTCATGGGACACTACCAGAACCGGATCCTGGATCCGATTCCGGCGCTGTCTTCGACCAAGCTGCTGCTGCAGGACGAGGTGCCGACGCGGTTGCCGGCAGCCTTGAACAGCGCCTGTCGGATCCTGGCCATGCAGGTGTTCGAGTTGCTGGGGGTGGATTTCGAAAGCCTGCCGGATGACTCGGTGCCGGTGGGAGGCGCGGTGGCCGGCGCGGCGCCTGCGACGGCCAAGGCCAAGTCCGCGTCGTCCAAGGCCACACAGCTTGCGGCCGATCCGGCGCTATCGGCGGCGCGCCGCAGCGCGTGATCCCGGCGGTCAGTCGCCCGTTACCGCGCTGTCCCCATCCCCCGTCCCGACCAGCACCTTGCCCGGGTTCATCAGGCCCTTGGGATCCAGTGCGTCCTTGATCCGCCGCATCAGGGCCATTTCCAGCGGACTTTTGTAGCGCAGCAGTTCGTCGCGCTTGAGTTGCCCGATGCCATGTTCGGCGCTAATCGATCCCTGGTGCGCGTGCACGCTGTCATGCACCACGCGGTAGACGTCGTACTGCCGGGCCAGGAAGTCGGGCTCGGTCATCGTGTCGGGGCGCGTCAGGTTGTAGTGCAGGTTCCCATCGCCCAAGTGGCCGAAGGTGATGTTGCGGGCCCCGGGAATCAGGTTCTGCAGCAAGGCATCGGTGGTGCGGACATAGGCCGCGATCCTGGAGATCGGCACCGAAATGTCATGCTTGATGTTCTTGCCTTCGGCCGATTGCGCAAGCGAGATGCTCTCGCGCAGATGCCATAGCGCGCGGCCCTGAGCGATATTGGCGGCCACGACCACGTCCTGGACGAGGTCCGCTTCCAGCGCGGCTTCAAGGACGGTTTCGAACCGCTCGCGGCCGTGGGCTTCGCTTTCGCTGTCGGACACTTCGAGCAACGCAAACCAGGGTGACGCAGGCAGAGGCAGCGACTGCTGCGGGAACATGCGGACGACCAGATCCAGGCTCACGCCCGACATGACCTCGAAGCCGGTCAGCGACGCGCCAAACCCCGCGCGCGACCGCGCCAGCAATGCCACGGCGTCGTCCATGGACCGCAAGGCGACGAGCGCGGTGCAGACCGCGACCGGCAACGGATAGAGGCGCAGCGTGGCCGCGGTGATGATGCCCAGCGTGCCTTCGCTGCCGATGTACAGGTCGCGCAGGTCGTAGCCAGTGTTGTCTTTGCGCAGTCCGCGCAGGCCATCCCAGATTTCGCCGTCGGGCGTGACGACTTCCAGGCCCAGTGCCAGTTCACGTGTGTTGCCATACCGCAGCACCTGCGTGCCACCGGCGTTGGTCGCCAGGTTGCCGCCGACCGTACAGCTGCCTTCGGAGGCCAGGCTGAGCGGAAAGAGGCGGCCGGCGTCGCGCGCGGCCTGCTGCACGTTCTGCAGGATGCAGCCGGCTTCGACGGTGATGGTGTCGTTGTCGGTATCGATGGCGCGGATCTGCTGCAGGCGCTGCAACGAGATGACCACCGCGCGGCCCGAGGCATCGGGCGTGGCCGCGCCGGCAAGACCGGTATTGCCCCCTTGCGGGACCACCGGCACGCCGTGGTGGGCGCAGTACGTCATCACGGCAGCGACTTCCTGGGTCGAACCCGGCCGCAAGACGGCCTGCGCGGCGCCTGTATAGCGCTTGCGCCAGTCGGTCAGGTAAGGCGCGGCGGCGTCGCCAGTCAACACGTGATCCGCGCCGATGCGGTCGGCCAGGGCCTGCAGCAAAGAGGTCGAAAAGGTCATGACAAGGTAGCCCGAATGAAGGGTGGCTCGGCGGGGCAGGCGGGGGATCGCATGGTCATCGGCGGGTCAGTCCGATTCGGCCCGGGATGCCGGAACACGCGGCGACGCCGATGCGGGTGCAGCCGGGGCCGGGGCAGGGGGCGGTACCGACCCGGGCGTTGACGCAGCGGCAGCCGCCTTCGCAGCGCGTTCCGCCACGTTTTTCGCCTGCTTGTGCGCGCGTTTGGCCGGGCGGACATACAGCACCGCGCACCAGAAGAACACGGTGGACAGCAGCACCTCGATCCACGCCACATTGGCCGAAAAACCCGGATCGCTGGTGGCGCGCACGATGCCTTCCATGAAGTACAGCAGCATCAGCATCGACGCCCATTGGTAGGTATACAGGTTGCCGCGCAGCACGCCCCGCAGGGGCAGCAGCAGGGGCAGCGCCTTGAGCGCCAGCAACGTGCCGCCCGGGCGCACCGGCGCCAGCACGGTTTCCCACAGCACGCACAGCACGATCAATGCGATCAGCGACACCGAGGCGCCCAGCCGCAGGCCAGGATTCAACCGGGCGGGCGAACGGGGCGGCAGCCCTTCCGGGGCGCCGGCTGGCATCCCGGTGGTCACGCGTGGTTCGTTCACGCGTTCATGGCCCATGGGTTCGTCATTCACGCGATCGTCGTTCATGCGTCGCCGCGTTGCCGGCCGAGGTGCAGCGCCCGTGCGGTTTGCGCCAGGCGTGTTCCGAGCACCTGCGCCAGGTGTTTTTCGTCGGCGCTGATGGGCAGGGTGTTATCCACGCCCGCCACGTGCGACGCGCCGTACGGCGTGCCGCCTGTACGCGTGCCCATCAGCGCCGGTTCGGAATAGGGCAGGCCTACCATGACCATGCCATGGTGCAGCAGCGGGATCATCATCGACAGCAAGGTGGCTTCCTGACCGCCATGCATGGACCCGGTGGACGTGAACACCGCCCCGGGCTTGCCCGCCAGCGCGCCACTCAGCCAGGCCGAAGTGGTGCTGTCGATGAAGTGTTTCAGCGGCGCCGCCATGTTGCCGTATCGCGTGGGCGAGCCCAGCGCCAGGCCGATGCAGTCGTCCAGGTCGTTCTGCTCGACATAGGGCGGACCGTCGTCGGGGATGGCCGGCGCCGTGGCTTCGCAAACGGCTGACACGGGGGCACGGTCCGCAGGCGAGCCGTGACGCCCGGCACCCGTTCGACCCCCAACGCGATCTGTTCGGCCAGCTGGCGCGTGGCGCCCTGACGGCTGTAGTACAAGATGAGAATATTCATAGGCCTGTATTATCTCTCGTCATGACTGAGCGCATACCCACCGAGAGCCCCGCCGCCGGAAATTCCGCCGCCCCGCCTGTCACGCCATCGGAAACGCCCAGGGGCATCGCCGCCCGCCGCGCCGCGCTGCGCGCCCGGTGGACGGCCAAGGAATCGATGATGAGCCGTATTGGACGCGTTTTGCGGTTCGCCGCCAAGCGCGCCGACGAAGAGCGCATCACCCAGGTCGCATCCAGCCTGACGTTTACGTCGGTGCTGTCGATGGTGCCCTTGCTGGCCGTGGCCCTGGCCCTGTTTACGGCTTTCCCGCTGTTTAACCAGTTCCAGGGCGCCCTGGAGGAATATCTGGTCACCAACCTGATGCCGCCGTCGGTCGCCCAGAACATCATGGGCTACCTGAACGACTTCGCGCAGAAGGCGTCGCGCCTGACCGCGATCGGCGGTGTCTTCCTGGTGTTCACCGCGCTGTCCCTGATGCTGACGATCGACCATGCATTGAATGAGATCTGGCACGTGCGCAAGGCGCGCGCCTTGCCGCAGCGGGTGCTGATCTACTGGGCCACGCTGACGCTGGGCCCCGTGCTGATGGGCGCCAGCCTGTGGGCCACGTCCTTTCTTGCCCGCGAATCCATGGGCCTGGTCGGCAATACGCTTGCCCCGCTGGAAGTGCTGCTGTCCTTCCTCCCCATGGTACTGACCGGCCTGGCCTTCGCCGCGCTGTTCATCGTCGTGCCCAATCGCCAGGTCGAAGCGCGCGATGCCCTGACCGGCGGCTTTGCGGCGGCGGTCGTGCTGGAAATCATGAAGGCCTGCTTTGCCTATTACCTGACGCGCTTCCCGTCGTACACCATGATTTACGGCGCGTTCGCGACGCTGCCCATCTTCCTGTTGTGGGTGTATCTGTCCTGGCTGGTGACGCTGTTCGGCGCCATTCTGGCCGCCAGCCTGCCGCTGATCCGGATGGGACGGTGGGCCGACGAACGCCACTCCGGTGCCCCGTTCATCGACGCCATGGCTATCCTGCGCGCCCTGATCGCGGCTCGCGCCGCCAAGAAAGTGGGCCTGAGCACCCGCAGCCTGCGCAACCGGCTGCAGTTGCATCACGAAGAGCTGATGACCGTGCTGGACACCCTGTCCGACGTCGGCTACATCGTGCGCGTGGGCGACGCCGGCACGTCGCGCGAACGCTGGGCGCTGGTGTGCGACCCGGACACGGCTACGCTCGAACCGGTGTTCGACCGTCTGCTGCTGGACCGCCACCAGTTCATCAAGGAAGGCGCCGCTCCCTTGCTGACCGCGGCCAATGCGGCCTGGGCGAACCCGAAGGTCACGCTGACCCAGGCCCTGGAGCAGGTGGACGACCTGCCCGACGAACACGCCCTGCTGCACGATCCGCTGACCACGGTGGATCCCAAGGTGTTGCCAGCGGAACAGAAAGCGGAGTAGTCCCGCGACCCGTTCCAGCACCCGGCGCCATCACGCTTGTGCGCTCGCCGGCCAAAAAAAGCGCCCCGCGTCAACCACCGCGGAGCGCTTTTGCATGACCGCGGCATTCAGGACCGCGGCATGGCTTTCAGACCATCAGATGTCGAAGAACACCGTTTCGACACTTTCGCTGCCTTGCATGGCGACGTCCCACTCGTAGGTCGAATCGCCCGTTTTGCGGGCCACGAGCGTTTTGGCGCGGGCGCCCAGCGACGACAGGACCGGGTCCTGGTCGATGCCGTTGCTGCCTTCGAAGTAGCAGCGCGTGAACAGGTGGCGCAGCAGGCCGCGGGCAAAGATGGTGATGTGCAGGTAGGGCGCCTGCAGGCTGCCGTCGGCCATCGCGATGCGGCCGGGCATGACGGTGTCGATCACGAAGCGGCCTTCGGCGTCGGTGGATGCACGGGCGAAGGCGGCGGTGCCGTCTTCATGCACCGGCGACTGCGACATCTTGCCGCTGGCGTCGGCTTGCCAGACTTCCAGGAAGCAATCCGGAATCGGTTCGTCGGCGCCGTCGGTGACGATGCCGGTGACACGCACGCGGCCGCTCTGGACCTGGCTCAATACCTGGCCGGCGGAATCCCATTTCAGGCCGTGCTTGAAAAAGGGGCCGACGGTTTGCGAAGGGGTGGGGATCAGATTGGACATGGTTCGCTCAGTCAGGTTGGGCGGGCGTGGCGTCGGGACCGTCGAGCACGATGTCGAAGCGGTAGCCCAGGGCCCACTCGGGCTGGGTCAGGGAAAGGTCGAAGCTCGACACGAGGCGGTCGCGCACCTTGTCGGACGGCAGGGCGCCGAAAATGGTGTCGTAGCCCAGCAGCGGGTCGTTCGGGAAATACATCTGCGTGACCAGGCGCTGCAGCACGTTGTTGCCGAACACCGAGAAGTGGATGTGCGCCGGCCGCCAGGCGTTTTCGTGGTTGCGCCAGGGGTAGGCGCCCGGCTTGATCGTCGTGAACTTGTAGTCGCCGTTGTCGTCGGTGAACACGCGGCCGTTGCCGGTGAAGTTCGGGTCGAGCGGCGCGTCGTGCTGGTCGCGGTCGTGGGCGTAGCGGCCGGTGGCGTTGCACTGCCAGATTTCGATGAAGGCGTTGCGGACGGGCTCGCCTTCGCGGTCGCGCAGACAGCCTTCGACGATGATGCGTTCGCCAATCGCTTCGCCGGCGCACTGACGCGTCAGGTCATCGTGGTTGGAGAACAGGACCGACTTGTCGAACCGCGGCGCGGCAAGCTCGAGCGGACCTTCGGGCACGCGCAGCAGCGGCTGACGGGGCGCCCGCAGCACGGTACTGGTGTAGCCCGGCGCGGCCCGGTCGAATTCGATGGTGGGGGGTGTCTCCCAGATTTTGCTCATGTCTTGATTTCCTGTGATGGCGGAGGCCCCGCCGGTGTCCCGTGGTGCGCAGGAGGCGCATCGCGCCGGGCAGTCCCGGGCGCGGGGTGATCCGACGCAAAGCATAGGGGACGCAGCCATTCATTTCAAATGAATAATCCGCGATGATCTATGCTGTAAAGGTCATGAATAACGCAGCGTCGGCAAGGAGGCCCCATGGTTCGCTCCACCCAAGACTGGATACATCGCCTCAAGCTGCGTCACCTGGAAATCCTGGTGTCGATCGGCCGCACCGGCAGCATGAGCCGCACGGCCGACCTGATGGCGCTGTCGCAGCCCGCGCTGTCCAAATGGCTCAAGGGGCTGGAAACGTCGCTGGGCGTGTCGCTGTTCGAACGCACCACGCGGCGCGTGGTGCTGACGGAGTACGGGCGCATCGTGCTGCGGCATGCGGAACGGGTGCTGGGCGACATGGAACGCACGCGCAGCGAGATCGACGCCGCCCAGCTCGGAACGGCCGGCCGGATCGTGGTGGGCGCCTTGCCGGCGGCCGCGCCTATCCTGCTGCCGGGCGCCCTGGCCCGCTTGCACCGGCCGCGCGTCGAAGCGCAGGTGCAGGTGCACGAAGGCACGCTCGACCGCCTGCTGCCCCTGCTGCAACGGCGCGAACTGGATCTGGTGATCGGCCGCCTGGAAGGCGATGCGCTCAACCTCGGCCTGCAAAGCGAGGTGCTGTACAAAGAGCCCGTGTGCGTGGCGGGCAGGGCAGGGCATCCATTGGCCGCCCGGCGGCGCGTGACCTGGAAGGACGTGGCGTCCTTCCCCTGGATCGTCCCGCCGTGGAACACCCCCATGCGCATCAGCCTGGACCTGGCGTTCTCGCGCGCCGGGTTGCCGCTGCCGCAGGCCATGATGGAGTCCGCCGCGTTGCTGACCAATCGCGCCGTCGCGCAGCGCGCGGATTGTCTGTTCGTGGCCTCGGAAGATGCGATCGCCAGTTTCGAGCGGGAAGGGCTGCTGTGCCGGCTGCCGCTATGGCTGGACGATGTGCCGCAGGACGTGGGCATGTTGTGGGGCGATGCGCCGTCGCCCGCCATGGTCCGGCTGATGGATGTGCTGCGGCTGGAAGCCCGCGAGATCGTCGCTGCCCGAGGCATTGCAGTTGAAGCGCGTAGCGTTGCGCGCTAGGATGGAGCCAAGTCCGAGGAGACAACCATGATCAAAGTCAGCGAAATTTTGCGTGTGAAGGGCGATGCGCTCTATACCGTCAGCCCGGATACGCCGGTCACTCAAGTGGTCGACACCATGTCGGTTCACGACATCGGTTCGCTGGTGGTCATGGAATTCGGCGAACTCGTCGGCATGCTGACCTTCCGCGAAATCATCCGCCATCTGCAAAAGAATGCCGGATCGTTGGGCACGTCCACCATCCGTTCGATCATGGACGATGCGCCGGTCACGGTGTCCCCCAACACCGAAGTCAACGAAGTGCGGCGCCTGATGCTCGACAAGCACGCACGGTACATTCCGGTCATGGACGGCCGCATGCTGCTGGGCGTGATCTCGTTCTACGACGTGGCCAAGGCTGTGCTCGAAGCGCAAGGTTTCGAAAACCGCATGCTCAAGGCCTACATCCGCGACTGGCCGGGCGAGCAGCGCGAAGCCGAAGAAGGCATGGCCTGACGCAGGTCGGGCTGGCCAGGCTGGCCAGGCGGGCCACGCAAGCCGGGCGCTGGCGTCCGGCTTACCCCGATCGCCCGCCAGTGCGATAATCGCGCTTTCCGCTCACTACACCCGGCGTCCCCGGGCACGATCCTATGGCTGGCAATACGCTCGGAGAACTGTTTCGCGTCACCAACTTTGGTGAATCCCACGGTCCTGCAATCGGCTGCGTGATCGACGGCTGTCCGCCGGGACTGGCGCTGACGGAGGCCGACATCCAGCTGGAACTGGATCGCCGCCGCCCGGGCACCTCGCGCCACGTGACGCAACGACAGGAACCCGATCAGGTCGAAATCCTGTCCGGGGTCTACCAGGGGGTGACCAGCGGGACGCCGATCGCGCTGCTGATCCGCAATCAGGACGCGCGCAGCAAAGACTATTCGAACATTGCCGAGACCTTTCGCCCGGGCCACGCCGACTACACCTACTGGCACAAGTTCGGGGTGCGCGATCCACGGGGCGGCGGGCGGTCGTCGGCCCGGCTGACCGCGCCGACCGTGGCAGCGGGCGCCGTGGCCAAGCTGTGGCTCAAGCAGCGATTCAATATCCGGGTCCGTGGTTTCATGAGCCAGCTGGGTCCGATCCCGATCGAATTCCAGTCGTGGGACCATGTCCACGCCAATCCTTTCTTTGCCGCGAACGCGACGCAGATCGACGAGCTGGAGGCCTACATGGACCAGCTGCGCAAGGATGGCGATTCGGTGGGCGCACGTATCGATGTGGTGGCCGAAGGCGTGCCCGTGGGCTGGGGGAACCGATCTATGGCCGCCTGGATGCCGATATCGCACACGCCATGATGGGGTTGAACGCTGTCAAGGGCGTGGAAATCGGCGCGGGTTTCGCCAGCGTGGCGCAGCGCGGCAGCGAGCATGGCGATGAACTCGACCCGGCCGGCTTCGGGACCAATCATGCGGGTGGCGTGCTGGGCGGCATCACCACCGGGCAGCACATCCGCGTGTCCATCGCGATCAAGCCGACGTCCAGCATCCGCACGCCGCGCCAGTCGATCGACAAGGCCGGCGCACCCACGGTCGTCGAAACGCATGGCCGCCACGACCCGTGCGTGGGCATCCGCGCCACGCCGGTGGCCGAAGGGCTGCTGGCGATCGTGCTGATGGACCAGGCGCTGCGCCATCGCGCGCAGAACGCCGACGTGCATGTGGAAACGCCAGCGATTCCAGCCCATCGGTAAGGCTCTTGGCCTGTCGTGCTTCCCTAACGCACAGTTACGTTCTATTCGGGCAGAATCACGGCAGTTCACTAACCGGGGGAGCCACATGAGCACTTTGATCACGCCGACATTCAAGCGCACCGTGATGCGTACCGCCGCCATTCTGGCGTTCACGGCCATGGCCGGTTGCCAGAGCGTCAACACCACGCAGGGCGGTGCGATCGGCATCGACCGCCAGCAGCGCATGTCCAGCCTGGTGCCCGAAGCGCAACTGGATCAGGAAGCCGTCAAGCTGTATGCGCAGACCCTGAACGACGCCAAGGCCAAGGGGCAACTCAATTCGAACGCCGCGCAGGCCCAGCGGGTCCGCACGATCTCGCAGCGGCTGATCGCGCAGGTCGGCACCTTCCGCCCCGACGCCACGTCGTGGAAGTGGGAAGTCAACGTCATCGACAGCAAGGAAGTGAACGCCTGGTGCATGCCCGGTGGCAAGATCGCCGTCTACACCGGCCTGATCAATTCCGTGAAGCCGACCGACGACGAACTGGCCGCCGTGATCGGCCACGAAATCGCGCATGCCTTGCGTGAACATGCCCGTGAACGCGCGTCGCAGCAGATGGCGACCAGCGTCGGCCTAAGCGTGCTGTCGGTGGTGACGGGCAATCAGGCCACGTCGGACCTGGGCGGCACCCTGGCCAACGTCATGTTCGGCCTGCCCAACAGCCGTCTGCACGAAACCGAAGCCGACCGCATGGGCGTCGAACTGGCTGCCCGCGCCGGCTACGATCCGCGCGCCGCCGTCACGCTGTGGACCAAGATGGGCGCGCTCAGCGGCGGGTCCGCCCAGCCGGAACTGCTGTCGACCCACCCGTCGGCCGAATCCCGCATTGCCGACCTGAAGGTTGCGTCCGAAAAGGTGCTGCCGCTGTACCAGGCGCGCAAGTAAGTCCTGCGTCGGTCAATCCAGCGAACACCCGCAGGGTCGGAGCAGGCCGCGCAGCAAGCCAGGGCGCGGCCTGTGGCATAATCTAACGCTACCTTCACCCGAGCGGGTCCTTAGTGACGACCAGGCGCGTGTCCCGCGCCAACTGTGCCGCCAGCTAAATTGAGCCCGTTCAATTTTTGACCGGAATCATGGCGAATATGGCTCGTACGCTTTATGACAAGTTGTGGGACGCACACGTCGTCCACCAGGATGAAGACGGAACCTGTCTGATCTACATCGATCGCCACCTCGTGCACGAAGTGACGAGCCCCCAGGCGTTCGAAGGGCTCAAGATCGCGAATCGCCCCATCTGGCGCATCAGTTCCAATCTTGCGGTGGCTGACCACAACGTTCCCACGCACAACCGCGCAAGCGGCATCGCCGATCCCGTCTCCAGGCTGCAGGTCGACACGCTCGACGCCAACTGCGAAGAACACGGCATCGTCGAATTCAGCATGAACGACCATCGCCAGGGCATCGTGCACGTCATCGGCCCGGAACAGGGCGCGACCCTGCCCGGCATGACGGTCGTCTGCGGCGACTCGCACACCAGCACGCACGGCGCGGTTGCGGCCCTGGCGTTCGGCATCGGCACGTCCGAAGTCGAGCACACCATGGCGACGCAGACGCTGAACATGAAAAAGAACAAGAACATGCTGGTCCGCATCGAAGGCGCGCTGCCTGCCGGGTGCACGGCCAAGGACGTGATCCTGCATGTGATCGGTGTGATCGGCACGGCCGGCGGCACGGGGCACGCGATCGAATTCGCGGGCAGCACCGTGCGCGACCTGTCGGTCGAAGGCCGCATGACGATGTGCAACATGGCGATCGAAGCCGGTGCGCGGTCGGGCCTGGTGGCCGTGGACCAGAAAACCATCGACTACTTCAAGGGCCGCACGTACGCCCCCAAGGAAGACCAGTGGGACGCCGCCGTCGAATACTGGAAGACGCTGCACTCCGACGAGGGCGCGCATTTCGACCGCGTGGTCGAGATCAACGCCGCCGATATCCAGCCGCAGGTCACCTGGGGCACGTCGCCTGAAATGGTGCTGCCGGTCAACGCCATCGTTCCCGATCCCGCCAAGGAAGGCGATGAGGTCCGCCGCGAAGGCATCGAACGCGCACTGGCGTACATGGGCCTGACCGCCAACATGCCGATCACCGACATCAGGATCGACAAGGTCTTCATCGGTTCGTGCACCAATTCGCGTATCGAAGACCTGCGCGCCGCGGCCGACGTGCTGCGCGGCAAGCGGATCGCTTCCAACATTCAGCTCGCGCTGGCCGTGCCGGGTTCGGGCCTGGTCAAGTCACAGGCCGAAAAGGAAGGCCTGGACAAGGTGTTCCTGGACGCCGGCTTCGAATGGCGTGACCCGGGCTGCTCGATGTGCCTGGCCATGAACGACGACAAGCTGGGGCCTGGCGAACGTTGCGCGTCCACCTCCAACCGCAACTTCGAAGGCCGTCAGGGCCAGGGCGGCCGTACCCACCTGGTCAGCCCCGCGATGGCGGCAGCGGCTGCGGTGGCAGGGCATTTCGTCGACGTGCGCAACGCGTAAAGAGTCAGGAAAACATCATGCAAGCATTTACCGTACATGAAGGGCTGGTGGCGCCGATGGACCGCGCCAATGTCGATACCGACCAGATCATCCCCAAGCAATTCCTGAAGGCCATCACGCGTTCGGGCTTTGGCCCGCATTTGTTCGACGCCTGGCGTTACCTGGATGAAGGCCAGCCCGGCATGGACAATTCCAAGCGGCCGCTGAACCCCGACTTCGTGCTGAACCAGCCGCGCTACCAGGGCGCGTCGGTGCTGCTGGCCCGCAAGAACTTCGGCTGCGGTTCGAGCCGGGAACACGCGCCCTGGGCGCTGGACCAGTATGGCTTTCGCTGCGTGATCGCGCCGTCGTTTGCCGACATCTTCTTCAACAACAGCTTCAAGAACGGCTTTTTGCCGATCGTGCTGCCCGAAGACCAGGTGGCGCGCTTGTTCGACGAGACGGAAGCGACCGAAGGCTACCGCCTGCGCATCGACCTGGAACGCCAGGTCGTGGTGACGCCGTCGGGCGAAGAAATGCCCTTCAAGATCGACGAATTCCGCAAGTACTGCATGCTCAATGGCCTGGACGAAATCGGCCTGACGCTGCGCAATGCCGACAAGATTCGTGCGTACGAAGCGGACCGACTGGCCAAACAGCCCTGGCTCGAATCGCCGGCGCTGCGCGCCTCCCACTAACCAGAACAGAACGACATGACCCAACACATTGCAGTGCTGCCGGGCGACGGCATCGGACCGGAAATCATCGAACAGGCCGTGCGCGTATTGACGTCGCTGGGCGAAGACTTCCGTATCGAAGAACAGCCGGTGGGCGGTGCGGCCTATGCCGCGTCGGGCCATCCCTTGCCGCCCGCCACGCTGGACCTGGCCAAGCGCGCCGATGCGGTGCTGTTCGGGTCGGTCGGCGACTGGAAGTACGATTCGCTCGAGCGTTCGCTGCGCCCCGAGCAGGCCATTCTGGGCCTGCGCAAGCAGTTGGGTCTGTTCGCCAACCTGCGTCCCGCCATCCTGTATCCGGAACTGGCCAATGCGTCGTCGCTCAAGCCGGAAGTGGTGGCGGGTCTCGACATCATCATCATCCGTGAACTGACGGGCGACATCTACTTCGGTTCGCCGCGCGGCATGCGCACGGCGCCCGACGGCCAGTTCGCGGGCGAGCGCGAAGGCTTCGACACGATGCGGTATGCCGAGTCCGAGATCCGCCGCATCGCCCACGTCGGCTTCAAGACCGCGCAAAAGCGCAACCGCAAGCTGTGCAGCGTCGACAAGTCCAATGTGCTGGAAACCTTCCAGTTCTGGCGCGACATCGTGACGGAAGTCGGCAAGGAATACCCCGACGTCGAACTGAGCCACATGTATGTCGACAACGCGGCCATGCAACTGGTGCGCGCGCCCAAGCAGTTCGACGTGATCGTGACCGGAAACCTGTTCGGCGACATTCTGTCTGACCAGGCATCGATGCTGACGGGTTCGATCGGCATGCTGCCGTCGGCCTCGCTGAACGAGTCGGGCAAGGGCCTGTACGAGCCCAGCCACGGTTCGGCGCCGGACATCGCCAACCAGGACATCGCCAACCCCTTGGCGACCATCCTGTCGGCAGCCATGATGCTGCGCTATTCGCTCGACAAGGCGGCCCAGGCCGACCGTATCGAAGCCGCCGTCAAGACCGTGCTGGGCCAAGGTCTGCGCACGGCCGACATTTTCGAAGCCGGCACCACCAAGGTGGGTACCACCGAGATGGGCAACGCCGTCATCAAAGCACTGAAGTAAACGCAACGCGTGTCGCGCCCCCGGGTGTGATACGCCCGGGTAACCAACCCAGAACGGGAGTGAACAATGAAAGCAGTGGGTCTGGTCGGCTGGCGCGGTATGGTCGGTTCCGTACTGATGCAGCGCATGCGCGACGAAAACGACTTTGCGTTGATCGAACCGGTGTTCTTTTCCACCAGCAATCAGGGTGGCAAGGCGCCAGCATGGGCGGAGGGCGCGGGCCCCTTGCAGAACGCGTACGACATCGACGCGCTGAAAAAGCTGCCGATCATCGTGACCGCGCAGGGCGGCGACTACACGTCCGAGGTCTACCCGAAGCTGCGCGCGGCGGGCTGGACCGGCACGTGGATCGATGCGGCCAGCACGCTGCGCATGAAAGACGACGCGATCATCGTGCTGGACCCGGTCAACCGTCACGTGATCGACGCCGCGCTGGCCAAGGGCGTGCGCGACTTCATCGGCGGCAATTGCACGGTCAGCTGCATGCTGATCGGCCTGGGCGGACTGTTCAAGCATGACCTGGTCGAGTGGATGACCAGCATGACCTATCAGGCGGCTTCGGGCGGCGGCGCGCAGCACATGCGCGAACTGCTGACGCAATTCGGGCTGCTGAACGGCCAGGTCAAGGGCCTGCTGGATGACCCGGCATCGGCCATCCTGGACATCGACCGTAATGTGCTGGCGCTGCAGAAAGATCCATCGCTGCCGCAGGCGCAGTTTGGCGTGCCCCTGGCCGGCAACCTGATCCCTTGGATCGACAAGGATCTGGGCAACGGCATGTCCAAGGAAGAATGGAAGGGCGGCGCCGAGACCAACAAGATCCTGGGCCTGGGCGCGGGTTTTGGCGGTAGCAAGGAAGTGCCGATCGACGGTCTGTGCGTGCGGATCGGCGCCATGCGCTGCCACAGCCAGGCATTGACGATCAAGCTCAAGAAAGACGTGCCGCTGGACGAGATCGACGACATCCTGCGCTCGGCCAATCCGTGGGCCAGTGTCGTGCCGAACACGCGTGAAGATTCGATGCGCTCGCTTACGCCAGTGGCTGTGACGGGCACGTTGACGATCCCGGTGGGCCGCATGCGCAAGCTGGCAATGGGGCCGGACTACCTGAGCGCGTTCACGGTCGGCGACCAGCTGTTGTGGGGCGCCGCCGAACCGCTGCGCCGCATGCTTCGGATCGTGCTGGGCGAACTGTAAGAGGCTGCCTGACGGCGTCCTGCCCGGGACGCGGTCGTACGCAATGGAAGGGGCGGACGCTGCAGGGCGTTCGCCCCTTTGCTTTGGGCCGCTCATGTCGTGCCGGGGCGTTGGCAGGGCATAGAGTGGCCCTTTTTGCCCACGTGTCCGCCAGGCACGTAGCTTGCCGCGTCCCGTGTCAGATGGTATGGTCAACGCTCAAAAAATCGGGGATAGAGTAGCTTGTTGCCCAACCACCATCGCGCGCCGTCGCCTGCAGTTTCCGGAATCGACCGCTCGACCGCGGGGCCCCAGCGGATGCGTCTGCGCGCGTCGCTGCCTTTCTTGCTTAGACCCATGCTTGGACCGGCGCTCCACCCGGTGCTTCGGCCCGTGCTTCGACCGGCGTGGTTGCTGAGTCTGTCCCTAGTCTTTACCAGCGCCAGCGGCGCTGCCGATCTGGGCCCGCTGCGCGTGCT
Source organism: Pigmentiphaga litoralis (assembly GCF_048632615.1). Classification (GTDB taxonomy): domain Bacteria; phylum Pseudomonadota; class Gammaproteobacteria; order Burkholderiales; family Burkholderiaceae_B; genus Pigmentiphaga; species Pigmentiphaga litoralis_B. Next base: position 598,151 of record NZ_CP184479.1, on the reverse strand, counting down.
GTCCGCATCGGGCGATCCGCTACGCGCCGAGATCGAAATCAGCGCCTTCACGCCAGAAGAGGCGACCACGCTGCAGGTCAATCTCGCATCGGCGGACATCTATCGCGAAGCCAAGGTGGCCTATCCCGAAGGGTTGTCGAGCCTGACGCTCAAGGTGGCCGACCGGCCCAATGGCCGCAAGGTGGTCGAGGTCGTCTCGGCGGGTCCGGTCGATGCTCACGTGCTGGACCTGCTCGTCGAAGTCACGTGGCATCAGGGCCGCTACATTCGCCAATATTCTTTCGTACTGAAGTCGCCGCCCGCCGAGTCGCGCGCGCCTGTCGTGTCGTCGGCCGCCGTGCCGCCAACGCTCGTACAGCCGGGGGACACGTTGTTTGACCTGGCGACGCGCTTGCGGCCCGAAGGCGCCACGGTGTTCCAGACTTTGCTGGCGCTGTTCCATGCCAACCCCCAGTCGTTCATCGACGGCAACATGAATCTGTTGCGCGCCGGAACGACGCTGCAGGTGCCACCCGCGTCGCAGGTGCTGGCCGAAAGCGATAGTCAGGCAAGGCAGACCCTGCGCACGCAGAACGAATCGTTTGCGCTATATCGCGAACGCGTGGCGCAGGCCGCCGCGGTCGCCACGCCGATCGAGGCCACGCCCCCGCCAATTCGAGTGCGGGCGCGATTGCGCCGGCGCCTTCGGAACCGGCCCCGGCCGACAGCCAGGGCGATGCACTCAAGCTGTCCGCGCAGGGCACCGCAGCGACAGACGCCACCAACCCGCAGGCCGTGCGTGATCGGCTGGAAGAAGAACGCGCGGCAACGCAGCGCGCCATCGACGAGTCCGAATCGCGCGTGAGGGAATTGACGGCCAACATCAACGCCATGCGCGGCCTGCTGGAATCGCAGAACTCGGCATTGGCGGGGATGGAGCAGCGCGCGAATGCGGACTCCGCGGCGGATGCGGCTGCCTCGGCGACGCCGGGCGCTGCTGCGCCAGGGGCGGATGCCGCGGCGGTGGATCCCGCGGCGGCCGACCCTGCCGCGGCATCCGGAGACCCGGCCGCGGCATCTGCGGACCCGGCAGCGGCATCTGCGGACCCGGCAGCGGATCCTGCCGCGTCGGATGCGCCGGCGGGCGATACCCCTGCTGCCGCGGAGGCCTCGCCAGACCCGGCCGCGGCCGCGACGCCGCTGGGTGAAGACACGCCAACGCCGACCTGGGCCAATGAAAAAGTGATCGCGCTGTTTGGCGGGCTGCTTGCGGTGCTGGCCGTTGGGCTGGCCGTGATCACGCTGCGCCGTCGCGCTCGGCCCAGCACGCGATTCGACCTGACGGACTCGGCGCGTGAGCCCAATATGGCGGGGCTGCCCGTATTGCCCGCCGACTCGGCCCTGCCAGCCTCGTCGCCCGCCGCAGCCGCTGCGGGGGCGCCGTGGGTGGACCCACGGTGGGCGCGGCAGGGGCAGGCGCCGCCGCTGCCGCCGCCGCGGCGGCTGCCTATGTGGCATCGACCAGCGACGACGATGAGTATGGTCCGCTGGAAGACGACGGTCCGACACCGGCGCACGTGGCACCGATCCCGCCCATCGATTTCGGGTTCGATCTGGACCTGGACAAGCCGGTCGACAGCGGCATGCCCGCCGAGCCGCTGGCCGTTCTGCCCTTGACCGACATGGTCTACGCAACTGGCCCCACGCCATCGAACGACGCTGCCGGTTTTCACGTCACGCCGCTGAGCGCCGACCTGGGCGGGGCGGGCAGCGTGGGGCAGGGTGCTTTCGATCCCCATGTCAGCCAGGCCGCGGCGACGGCGCCGGTTCCAGAGGGCTCGACGCGGGAAGCGCTTGCCGAAGGCTTTGCAGTTGCGGCGGCGGTGCCCTTGGCAGGCGCCGCGGCGGCCGCCGGTGCCGCGGCGGCCACGCCCGTGGCAGCACCCGTCAAGGCCGTTGGGGCGTCCGGTCAAGGGGATGCCGCGGCCGCATCGGCCTTTGCGTCTGAACTGGAAGCCGCGAAGCCGGGTGTGGTGCAGGGCGCCGGGTCGGCCGGCACGGCTTCTTCCAGCACGTCCGACATCTACGACAAGGCGGCCGGGTCGCCCGAGCCTTCCGCCGCGCCACTGGCGTCGGCACCGTCCGCCGATCGCGCTGCGCTTGCATCGACGGCTCCGTCGTCCGGGTCCGATGCGTCGCCGCGCGATGCAGGCGGCAGTGCGTCCAGCACGGCGCCAAAGCCGCATACACGGGCAGCGTCCACCGCCCCGGATGCGCCAGTCGCAAAGTCGGCCGCCGCGTTGCAAGCTGCGCTCGCGGCGAATGCCGCGGCGACGGCGGCACCTGCAACGGAAGCAACGGCAACGACGGCTGCACCAGCATCCGCAACGGCGACGGCGGCACCGGCAACGGCAGCAACGGCAACGACGGCTGCGCCGGCACCTGCATCGGCACTGCCACGCACGCCTGCCGCGGATGCCGCGACTGCCGCTGTGATTCCGGGCGCCACGACGCCTGCTGGAACTTCAGCTCCGACGAAGCTGGCCGCAGCACCGTCGTCCGTCACGACCCCGGCGGTGTCTCCGGTCATTCCAGACGGCGATGCGCCGCTGCAGCCCCCGATCACGCCGGACAAGGCCGCGCCAGGCACGCCGGTGATGCCGGTCGTGACGCCGCCTGCAACACCGGGCTTGCTGCCCGAGCCGCCGCCCGCGCCGGAACCGGCAAGACCCGCCGCCGCGCCTGCACCTGCACCTATGGCGCCAGCTCCTGCACCTGCGGCGCCTGCACCTGCGCCTGTGGCGCCAGCCACTGCGCCTGCTGCACTTGCTGCACCTGCCGCGCCGGCCCCCGCGCCCGACAAGCCCGTGCCGACGCCGCCCAAGACCGTGCTGTCGTTCGACACCGACCCCCAGTCGGCGAGCACCACGTCCAAGTTCGATCTGGCCAAGGCCTACATCGACCTGGGCGACCGCACGGCGGCGCGGCAGTTGCTGAACGAAATCGTCAAGACAGGTGACACGAGCCAGAAGCACCGCGCGCGCGACATGCTGGCCACGCTGTGAGCGCACCGTCCCGGATTGCGCTGGGGCTGTCCTACGACGGCGCGCCATGGCAAGGCTGGCAGACCCAGCCGCATCGCCGCACGGTGCAGGACACGCTGGAACAGGCGCTGGCCACGTTCGTCGGCCAGCCGGTACCCACCGTGTGCGCCGGGCGCACCGATACCGGCGTGCACGCGGTGCAGCAGGTCGTGCACCTCGACCCGCCGGTCGAACGGTCGCTGCAGGCCTGGATACGCGGCGTGAACGCGCACCTGCCGTCCAGCATTGCCGTGCGGTGGTCGGCGCAGGTTCCGTCCACGTTCCACGCCCGGTTTTCCGCGCGTTCGCGCGCCTACGTGTATTTGCTGATCGAAGACGCCGTGTGTCCACCCGCCTGGGTCGGCAAGGCGGGCTGGACCTTTCGGCCGCTGGACCTGGACGCAATGCGTGAAGGCGCCAGGCATCTGGTTGGCGAACACGATTACAGCAGCTTCCGGTCGTCGCAATGCCAGGCCGCATCGCCGGTGCGAACGATGACTTCGCTCGAGATCACGCGGCGCGGCCGCTTCTTTGTGTTCACCTTGCGCGCCAACGCGTTTCTGCATCACATGGTGCGCAATATCATTGGTGCGCTGGTGTACGTGGGGCAGGGGCGGCACCCGCCAGAGTGGATCGCGCAATTGCTCGTGGAACGGGACCGCCGCAAGGCCGCGCCCACGTTCTCGCCCGACGGTTTGTACCTGACGGCGGTCGGCTATCCGGACGTGCCGGAACTGCCGTGCACGGATAGCAGCGACGAGGTCCAGCTGGCGCGGTAGACAGTCCCCTTTAGCACACGGCCGCCACGTCGTGGGCGCGCACTATCCCGCCCGGGATGGCCGTCCGGCCCGGGTACCGCAACCCGCTTGCACTCGCAACCGGCCCGTACCCGCAACCAGCGCCCCCGGCCGCAGCATCGCCCCGTCACTCCGGGCTATCATGGCGGGATGCCTCGTACCCGTATCAAGATCTGCGGCCTGACCCGCGAAGAAGACGTCGACGCTGCTGTTGCGGCGGGCGCCGACGCCATCGGCCTGGTGTTCTATGCGCGCAGCGCCCGTGCCTTGACGCCCGAGCGCGCCGCCGAACTTCGCGCCCGCGTGCCGCCCTTCGTGGATGTGGTCGCCTTGTTCGTCAACGCGACGCCGCAAGAGGTCCGTAACGTGGTCGATGCGGTGCAGCCCGAGCTGCTGCAATTCCACGGCGATGAGACGCCGGCCGACTGCGAACGCCATGGCCGCCGCTACCTGCGCGCGCTGCGGGTCGGCGCCCCAGGCTTGGATACGCCCGAAGGTTTGCTAAAATCGTGTCTCGAATACAGTTCTGCCGCCGGGTGGCTCTTCGATAGTCACTCTGATGGATACGGCGGCAGCGGGAGAACGTTCGATTGGTCTCTGGTGCAAAGCGCAAACGCGCGTCCGGTCGTTTTGTCTGGTGGGTTGCATGCCGAAAATGTGGCAGCCGCCGTGGCGACCCTGCGTCCGTTTGCCGTTGACGTCAGCAGCGGCGTAGAACAGGCGCCCGGCATCAAATCGGCGGAAAAGATCACCCGATTCATTGCCGCGGTACGACAGGCCGACGCGGGCTGATCCTCCGGCCCCGCGCCTTCAGCATCCCACGCCGGGCCGGCTTCCGGCCCCGCAAGCAGATCGAGACCATCCAGTGAAAACCTACGAATTTCCAGATGCCCGCGGGCATTTCGGCCCCTATGGCGGCGTGTTCGTTGCCGAGACGCTCATGCACGCGCTCGACGAATTGCGCGACGCCTACGCAAAATACCAGGACGACCCGGAGTTCGTCGCCGAATACCACTACGAACTCAAGCACTTCGTTGGCCGTCCCAGCCCGATCTATCACGCCAAGCGCTGGTCCGACGAACTGGGCGGCGCGCAGATCTACCTGAAGCGCGAAGACCTGAATCACACCGGCGCCCACAAGGTGAACAACTGCATCGGGCAGGCCTTGCTGGCCCGGCGCATGGGCAAGAAGCGTGTGATCGCCGAGACAGGCGCTGGCCAGCATGGCGTGGCCACCGCGACCGTGGCGGCGCGTTATGGCATGGAATGCATCGTCTACATGGGAAGTGAAGACGTGCGCCGCCAGGCGGCCAACGTGTACCGCATGAAGCTGCTGGGCGCGACGGTCATTCCGGTCGAATCGGGTTCCAAGACCCTGAAAGACGCCTTGAACGAAGCGATGCGCGACTGGGTCGCCAACATCGACTCCACGTTCTACATCATCGGTACCGTGGCGGGCCCGCATCCTTACCCGATGATGGTGCGCGACTTCCAGCGCGTGATCGGCAATGAATGTCTGGTGCAGATGCCCGAAATGGCCGGACGCCAGCCCGACGTGGTGATTGCCGCGGTCGGTGGCGGATCGAACGCCATGGGCATCTTCCATCCTTATCTGCCTTATGAGGACGTCGCCCTGGTGGGCGTCGAAGCGGCGGGCGACGGCATGGACACCGGCCGTCATTCGGCGTCGCTGGCTGCCGGCATGCCGGGTGTGCTGCATGGCAATCGCACCTACGTGCTGCAAGACGAAAACGGTCAGGTCACCGAGACGCACTCGGTGTCGGCCGGGCTGGACTATCCCGGCGTGGGACCGGAACACGCGTGGCTGATGGATTCCAAGCGCGCGACCTATGTCGGCATCACGGACGAGGAAGCGCTGTCCGCCTTTCACCAGTGCTGCCGCCTGGAAGGCATCATCCCGGCCCTCGAATCCGCCCATGCCATCGCCCACGCGGTGCGCCTGGCGCCGACGCTGCCAAAGGACAAGATCCTGCTGGTCAACCTGTCGGGCCGTGGCGACAAGGACATGCATACCGTAGCCGACCGTTCCGGCATCACGTTCTGAGCCCGCCATGACTGCCATCCAGACCCCCGACTCGCCCTCGACCCCCGCGATCGCATCGACGTCCACGTCCCGTATCGCTGCCGCCTTTGCACGCCGTGCGCACTTGCCCAAGGGCCGGCCGGCATTGATTCCCTATGTCACGGCGGGCGATCCGTCGCCTACCGTGACGGTGCCAGTCATGCATGCGCTGGTGGCCGCGGGCGCCGACATCCTTGAGCTCGGCGTGCCGTTTTCCGATCCGATGGCCGACGGCCCGGTCATCCAGCGCGCGAGCGAACGCGCACTTGCGCTAGGCGTCGGCCTGCGCCATGTGCTGGCCATGGTCCGCGAATTCCGTCAGACCGACACCACGACGCCTGTCGTGTTGATGGGCTACGCCAATCCCATCGAGCGCATGGGCCAGGCCACGTTTGCTGCCGCCGCGCAGGAAGTGGGTGTGGACGGCGTGCTGGTGGTGGACTATCCGCCCGAAGAAACCGTCGAATTCGCGGCGCTGCTCGCGCAGCATCACATCGACCCGATCTTTCTGCTGGCGCCGACGTCCACGACCGAACGCATCCAGGCCATCGCGTCGATCGCGAAGGGCTATGTCTATTACGTGTCGCTCAAGGGCGTGACGGGCGCGGGCAATATCGACGTGCAGGAAGTGTCCGAGCGCATCACGACCATCCGCAAGCATGTGCTGGTGCCGGTGGGCGTGGGCTTCGGCATCCGCGATGCGGCCAGTGCGGCGGCGTTGGGCGCGGTGGCCGATGCCGTCGTGATCGGCAGCAAGCTGATCCAGGAAATCGAAGCGGCGGTGGCCGGGGTGCAGGCCGAACAGCTGGCGGACGTTGCCGCTCGCGCAGCAGGCGACTGGTTGCGTACAATCCGGCACGCGCTCGACGAATTGCCCCCGCGAGCCGTGATTACTGAAACAAGGATATCCGCATGAGCTGGATCGAAAAGCTGCTCCCACCCCGCATCAAAACCACCGATGGCGCGTCGCGTCGCGTCCCGGAAGGGCTGTGGGTCAAGTGTCCATCGTGCGAAGCGGTGCTGTATCGGGACGACCTCGACAAGAACCTGAATGTCTGCCCGAAGTGCGACCATCACATGCGGATCGGTGCGCGCCAGCGCATCGACTCGCTGCTCGATGCCGAAGGCCGTTACGAAATCGGTATCGGCACGTTGCCGGTGGATAGCCTGAAGTTCAAGGACTCCAAGAAGTACACCGACCGCCTGCAGGATGCGATGACGCAGACCGGCGAAACCGATGCATTGGTGGTGATGGGTGGCGCGATCCATACCGTGCCGGTGGTGCTGGCCGCGTTTGAATTCGAATTCATGGGTGGGTCGATGGGTTCGGTGGTGGGCGAGCGTTTTGCTCGCGGCGTGCTCGCCGCCATCGAACAGAAAGTGCCCTTTATTTGCGTGGCGGCCTCGGGCGGCGCGCGGATGCAGGAAGGTCTGCTGTCTTTGATGCAAATGGCCAAGACCACGGCTGGACTGACGCAGCTGTCGGCCAAGGGCCTGCCGTTCATCAGCATCTTGTCGGACCCCACCATGGGCGGCGTGTCGGCCAGCTTTGCGTTCATGGGAGACGTTGTCATCGTCGAACCCAAGGCGCTGGTGGGTTTTGCCGGTCCGCGCGTGATCGAGCAGACCGTGCGTGAAAAGCTGCCCGAAGGGTTCCAGCGCGCTGAGTTCCTGCTGGAAAAGGGCGCGATCGACATGATCGTTGACCGCCGCAAACTGCGCGAAGAAGTGGCGCAACTGTTGGCGCTGTTGACGAATCAATCCGCCGATGTGGTGGTGACTACCTGATATCCGGGTGAAATCCGGGGCTTTATCTATGCATCGTGTTGTCCGCTGACAGCACGTTGAATGACAAGGTGTTAATGTTGTAAGGATCCATTTCGGTTGTCTCTTGCGTTCTCTCACGGCCGGATTTCCGGCCGTGATGCATTTATAGTGAGTCGCTACTTTTGCGGGGCAATCGATGGCCTCTGCATATCAACGATTCACGACGAGCGCGAACATGAAAAAGATCCTTGGTGCGGTGGCTGCCCTGCTGGTGTGCGGCCAGGTGATGGCGGCGGGTCCGGGCGACTCAGGCAACCCGTTTGATGGCGGCGCCTGGAGCGTCCAGTTCGGAACGGGAGAGGGCAACCAGCGCCTGACCATCAACCGCGAAACGGCCCCCTGTGGACGCACAATTTCAGTTCAAGCCGTATCGAGTTGGTGGGCGAACTGGGTCTGTCGTACTGGTGGACCACGCAGGACGTGGACCCAGGCGCGAAGAAAAGCGTGTGGCAAGCCAACGCGATCCCGATGTTCCGCTATTGGCCAACGCAGCAGATCTACGTGGAAGCTGGCGTGGGCGCGACTTTCTTCAGCGATACGCGCTTCCATGACAAGAACATCAGCACGTCCTTCCAATTCGGCGACCATATCGGCGCCGGCTATCAGCTGACGCGCAATACCCGTATCGGTTTGCGTGTGTCGCATTTCTCGAACCTGAGCATCAAGCGCCCGAATCCGGGGATCAACAACGTCGCCATCAATATCGCGACGACGTTCTGATCGTCGCGCCGGGGCCAGCGGGCCCCTTGCCGGCGGCGCCCCATCGCCGTGTGCCAAACAAAACGCCGGAAGGTCTGACGATCTTCCGGCGTTTTGTTTTGCGCGGCGGGAATTTGATCAGCCGCCGATATAGCTCATCTCGATTTTTTGTTCGCGTAGGGTGTCGGCCGTGCGCACTTCAGAGTAGTTGTCATTGCGGCCCGCCCAGATCTGGCCAATGACGGTGGACAGCTCCGCATCGCTCGCGCCACCCCGCAGCAGCGCGCGCAGATCGTGGCCTCGCTGCGCAAACAGGCATAGATACAGTTTGCCTTCGGTCGACAGGCGCGCGCGGCTACAGGTGCCGCAAAACGCCTGCGTCACACTGGAAATGACGCCCACCTCGCCACCCCCGTCGGCATAGCGCCAGCGCTGCGCGACTTCACCGCTGTAATGCGGTTCAAGGGATTCCAGCGGCCATTCTCGATGGATACGTGCGAGCACGTCGGCCGACGGAACGACTTCGTCCATCTTCCAGCCATTGGATGCCCCGACGTCCATGTATTCGATGAAACGCAGGATGTGGCCGGAGTTGCGGAAGTACCGCGCCATCGGGACGACCTGATCGTCGTTGACGCCTCGCTTCACGACCATGTTCACCTTGACCGGACCGAGGCCCGCTTCGGCGGCGGCGTCGATGCCGCGCAGGACGTCGGAAACGGGAAAGTCGACGTCGTTCATGCGGCGAAAGGTCGCGTCGTCCAGGGCGTCCAGACTGACCGTGACGCGCGTCAGGCCGGCGTCGGCCAGCGCTTTGGCCTTGCGTGCGAGCAATGACGCGTTGGTCGTCAGGGTCAGGTCGGGGGCCCGGCCCGACGGCGTGCGCAGGTCGGCCAGTTGCGCCACCAGCGATTCCAGGTTCTTGCGCAACAGCGGTTCACCGCCGGTCAGCCGGATCTTTTCGGTGCCATGGGCCAGGAAGAGGGCGGCCAGGCGGCAGATTTCCTCAAAGGACAGCAAGGACGCATGCGGCAGGTACGGGTAGTCCTTGGTGAAAACCTCTTTGGGCATGCAATACACGCACCGGAAGTTACAGCGGTCGGTGACCGAGATGCGCAGGTCGTGCAGCGGACGCGACCGGGCGTCGAGCAGGCGGCCCGTGGGCGCAACCAGCACGCCGGGCATTCGCGGCACGGCATCGCGCACGCGGAAATCGGTCAGGGGCACAACGTTATCGGTCACGACGACGGCTTCTTCGATCAGGGTTCACCAAGCTTCCATACTAGCGGAAAACCGCAGGGCACCTGGGGAGCAGGCACGGTTGCACCTGTTCCGAACGGTATGCAAGTGTCCGCCCACTACCGGCTTAGATGTGGGTTTTACGCCGCGGGACAAGGGGTGGCCCACGCTACAATGGCCGCGCCGTTACGCCGATTTCTGTGACGACGCTATCGCCCGGACGGGCTAGAGAGGAAGACGACGTGCAATCTGGTCAACATCGCAAATCCACCGCCTATATGGCATCTTCCGCGGCGCTGTGCGCCGTTCTAGCCGGTTGCGGCGGCGGGGGCGGTGACGACGGTGGGGCCGGGAACGCGCCGTCTTCCGTTCAGCAGTATCCCGCGGGCGTCTACACCGGCCTGGCGGGCCCCTTGTCCGCCCAGCGCGAATTCATTGGCTATATCGACGGCGGGACGACCGGCACGGGCGGCCTGTATTACTTCGCGAAGGATTCGGGCGGCCAGGGTTACGACGGTCTATATGGCAGCCTGACGGTCACCGGCACTGCGTTGCGCGCGCCCAATTCCACCTACTTTTCCACGCTCGACAGCAAGTTCGCGACGTCGCCCATTCTGGTGACCGGCACCGTGTCGGGCGCGGCAACGGACGCCAAGACCAACGCCCGCATCGTGGGCAGCTACGCCAATCCGGCGGGCACCGTGGCCGCCACCAGCACGCAGGTCGTTCCGTTCACGCTCAACTACAGCGCGGCCCTGACCGAACATCCGTCCAGCCTGGCCTTGCTCAAAGGCACCTATCGCAGCGGAGGCGCGTTCGGATCAAACGCGGCCGTGGTGACGGTGGATGCGCTAGGCAATGTCACCGGGTCCAACGTCGGCTGCACCTTCACGGGCACGGCGCGCACGCCCAACCCGCAGCGCGGCATCTACAACGTGGCGTTGACCCTGGGCGGCACCGCGGCCAATTGCCCGCGTACCGGCAGCACCGAGTCAGGCATTGCCGTCATCGCCTATGACGCAGCGGGCGCCAAGCAGGCACTGTGGATTTTCACGACGGCGCCGGCCACCTCGACCCGCAACACCTTCGTGATCAACGCGGTGCCCGATCCCGAACCGCTGACCCCGCCGCCCGCCACGACGCCCCAGGTGGCCACCGGTCTGTTCACCGGAACGGTGGCGTCGGGCGCCACGTCCGATGGCTTCAACGGTGTGGTGCTGCCCGACAATCAATACTTTTTCTACCGCAGCAAGGGCAGCAGTTATGACGTGCTGTATGGGTCCTTGAGCGTGGCCCCCGCGTCCAGCGTGTTTTCGTCCAGCAATGGCATCTATTACGCGTCCGCCACGGGCACGTACACCGGCGGCGTGGTGTTTACCGGCGACGTACGCACCCGCGGCGCCTTGTCCGGCAGCTTTGCCGACCCCACGGCTGGCAATGCGGCCGCGCAGATCACCACGACCTACTCGACGCTGTTCGATGCACGCGCCGCCGACGTCGCCACGCTGGCAGGCAAGACGTACCGGCAGAACGGCAACTTCAGCGGACGGTCGATGGAAATCGCCATCGATGCGGCCGGTACGATCACGGGCAGCAACAGCGACAACTGCACTGTTGGCGGCACGATCGCGCCGTACACGACGCCCTCAACGGCCAATCTCTACACCGTCACCCTGATCTATGGCGGCGCGACCTGCACAGGCGTCAATCGACCGCGTGAGGGGGCGTCGCGATCGCCGAAGCGAACGGCGGCCTGCGCATCCTGACCGCCGGGTATAGCGAGGCGAACCAGGCGCGCTACACGACCGTGTTCATCAGCGGACCCGGCACGACGACACCGGTGACCGCCCCGGTGACAACCACGCCCTGAACCTTTGGGTGGGCAGCGCCGGGGCCAGGAAGTCCGCTCCGGACGCTGCCCTTCCCGCCGTCTGAGTTTGTACGAAGGCCGCATGAGTCACCTCATGCGGCCTTTGGTTTTCGTGGGCTGACGGACGGTACGGGTGTCGGTGTCAGTACATGAACGGCGACTGGTACGGACTGACCGGGTAGGCGACCGGTCCGGTCATGGGTTGCAACGCGTAGCGCAGGTACAGGCCGCCCATCAACTGGCGGTAGTCACTGGCATTGTTCATAGCCAGGTTGCCGCCCAGGAACAGCTGCCGGGACAGCTGATACTCCATTGCGGCCGCCACGTTGTAGCCCAGGCCGGTCTTGGTCTGGCCGGCATAGGTAGCGCTGGTGTTGCTGCTCAGGCCGAAAGCGGCAGCGTCGTTGGCGGCCTGCTGCGCGGCCGACTGCAACGATGCGTCGCCGGGGTAGTAATCGGCGGCGTCTTCCTTGAATGACTGGATGCCCAGCGAACCCTTGACCTGGTACGACAGCTTGCCCGTGCGCTGCGACCATGACACCGGCACGCTCACCGACAGGAATTCCTGCGGGCTGAAGTAGCCGCCATGGCCATAGGTGAAGTAACGCAGGTTCTTGTCGTAGCCCAGGCCGGTGATGTTGACCCCCGTGGTCAGGTCGGAACCCGCCGTTTTGGCCAGGCGCCAGTACAGGCCGCCGCCGCCTTCCAGCCGGCTGTTCGAGACCACGTTGTTGCCGGTCACGGCATGGAAGGATCCGTAACCGTAGACGCCATACACCCCGTCGTCCCAACCGACTTCGAGCCGGCCGCCGGTGGCCGACACGCCACCCCAGGTCTGGCCGGTGCGATCGTCGCGGGCGCCGGCAAACGACAGCACACTGTCGGTCACCGCGCGGCGCGACAGGTCGGCCGTGTAGGACACTTCATTGGTGATCGGACCCTTGACCTTCACGCCCCCGTTGATGTCGGTGTAGCGAAAGCCCAGCGGTGTCGTGCCCAGATCCGCCTGCAGGCGGGCGCTTTCATAGGCAATGCCCAGTCCCAGGCCGGACTGGTTCTGCGAGCCGATGTTGGACGAGCCGCCCGCGGCGGTGGCCAGCGCCGCCGCCGGGCCACCACCAAAGCGGCTGTTGGTGTTGTAGTTGCTCGAGACGTTGCCCGCATCCAGCGTGACAGGCGTCACGCGAAGCGCGATCTTGCCATCGCCGGCGGGCATCCGGTATTCGATCGGCGCCTGCACGTCGCTCAGCTGGCTCAGGCCGGCTTCGCCCTGACGCGAACGGCCCACGACGCCTACGGAGACCGTCGGCGTGCGGTCCTGGCGCAGCTCGTTCAGTTCGTCTTGCAGGGTGCGTGGGCGGTCTGCCGCGCCCAAGGCGCCGTCACTCGCATTCCAGGGCAGGGACACCGCGGCGGCGTAGGCGGCCGGATTGGCGCCGTACTGCGGCGCGCCGCCAGGGGCCGAACCATAGGCGTTCGGGTAGGGCGCGTTGGGGGATGCGACCTGCGGGTAGCCACCCGCCTGCGCATAGTTCTGACCCGGCGCAGCCGCAGGCGGCGGGACGTAGGCCGGCGGGGCGCCGTAGCCGCCCGGCGGAACACCATAGCCGCCCGGCGGAACACCATAGCCGCCTTGGCCAGGCTGCGCGTACATCGGTGCGGGCGCGGCGGGGGTGCCGTATACCGGCGCGGGGTTTTGCGACGCCGCGTTGTTGGCGGAACGGGTGGTATTGGACGCCGAGGCGTTGGCGGAGCGGGTCGCGCCGGACGACGCACTGCGCGGTGCCGCATTGCCCGCCGCAGTCCGTCCGTTACCGGTGTTGGCGGCCGAGGTGGTGCCTCGAGCGGCCGGCTGGCGTGTGGCGGGTGTGCGAGCCGGAGCCGCCGTGCCAGACGGATCGTAGCCACCCCCTGTGGACTGCGGTGTGTTTGCGTCGTTGTAATAGCCCGCGGGGTTAGGCGGCGCGTATTGCGGCGCGCCGTAGGGCGTGTAGCCGGGCGGTGCGTAACCTTGCGGGGGTAGAGGCTGCTGCGGGTAACCTTGCTGGGGATAGCCTTGCTGGGGGTAACCCGGCTGCGGGTAAGCTTGTTGCGGATACGCTTGCTGCGGATAGCCCTGCGGTGCGCCGTAACCCTGCGGCTGTCCGCCGTAGGACAGGTAGCCTGACGGGGCGCCGGCGGGCGGCGGGATGTAGGGCTGGCCGCCTTGCGGTGCGCCGTAGCCCTGCGCGTTCTGATGCGGGTAAGCCTGTCCGCCTTGGGCTGGCGAGTACTGCGGGTATCCCGGCTGACCGCCCTGGCCTGGCGCGCCATAGGCGGCCTGCACCGGCATGGCGCGCGCGCCCTGTCCGGGCACCGCCATGGCACGATACGCCTGCGCGCCGTAGGCGAGCCGAGAACCGGCCTGTTGCTGTGCTCCGGCCTGCTGCTGCACGCCAACGTAGGGCTCCGCCGAAGTGGGCTGCGACGCGCCATACACGGGCTGCGATGCGGACGCCGACTGTCCGCCATAGCCGGGTTGGGGACCATACACGGGTTGCGCACCATACACGGGTTGCGCCCCATTCACAGGTTGCGCCCCATACCCGGGTAGCGACGCATACCCCGGCGCGGGGCCGTATCCGGCCGGTTGCCCTGATGCGGATCCCGCGCCATATCCCGTCGACTGCGGCAGACCTGGCGCCGCCCGCTGGCCGCTGCGGCCCGCAAAAGGATTGCCATTGGACGGCCGGCCCGTTGCCGCCGCCGGCGCGGCCTGACGGCCATAGCCCACCGGCGCGGCCGCCAGATTCTGCACACTGACGGCGGCGCTCAGATACTGCGTCGCCTTGGTGGTCTTGCCTTGCGCCCGGTACAGGCGTCCTGCGGTGGCCAATACTTCGGGATTGTTGGGCGCCCGCGCAACGGCGATGTCGATCGCCCGCTCGGCGTACGCATAGTCCTTGGCCTGCGTGGCCGTGGCCGCGGCGGCCACGAGGGTGTCAACGTCGTCCGGACGTTTCTGCAGCAGACGGTCGTACAGGCCCATCGCCTGGGCGTGGTCGCCCGCGGCGGCGTACATGCGCGCCAGCGAGCCGATGACCTGCGGATCATCGGGGCGCTCGGCCAGCACGGGCGCAAGCGTGTCGTAGGCGCTGACCAGATCGCCCCGTTCGCGCAGGCTGTCGGCCTGCCGCACGATGTACGCAAGCCGCAGGGATTCGAACGACGCGCGATCCGAGGAAGTCATTTGCGCGGGCTGCAACTGCCGCAGGATGCCGGCCAGTTCGATGTCCTGCTGTGTCTTGAGCAGGATGGCGGCGTATTGCAGGCGCAGGCCGGTGTCGGGCCGCGTGGTGCGCGCCATGACCTGCCGGATCATCCCCAGTGCGCGGGTCGAATCGCCGGCATCGGTATAGGCCGACGCTACCGCGCCCAGCAGTTCCGGATCCTGGCCGGCAAAGGGTTCGACCTGGGCCAGGGTGGCCAGGGCTTCCGGCGCGCGGCCTTGCTGCGCCAGCGCCGAGGCCATGCCCGCCTGCGCATGCACCCATACCCGCTTCTGCAGCGCGGCAATGTCGCGCGTGCGGTTCTGCGGCGGGATGCTGTCCAGGGTGGCGAGCGCGCCGCGCCAGTCCTTCATTTCCGAGGCCAGCAGCGCGCTGGCATACAGCCCTTCCGGCATGTTCGGATTGGAAATCAGCAAGCCGTCCATGACGCCGCGGGCTTCGTTCAATGCGCCCAGCTTCATGTACAGCCGGGCCAGGTCCAGCCGGATCCACGGGCTGTTCGGATCGTTGAGCAAGGCGTCTTCCAGCGCAAGGCGCGCCGTGTTGTCATCGCCGCGCTGCATGGCCGACTTGGACACGCCTACCGCTTGCGCCGCACGCAAGCGGCCCAGTTCGCCGATCTGCGCCTGCTGCGTCGGGCTGAGCCGCTCGATCAACTGCAGGGCCTGATCCGGCTTGTTGTTCTGCGCCATGACGCCGACCAGCCCACGGATCGCATCGGGATTGTCGTTCTGCAGGGCCAGCACGCGGCGGTAGGCGGCCTCGGCGGCGTCGAACTGTCCGCTTTCGGCCAGCACTTCGGCCAGGGCGTTTTCCGCAGTCGGTTCTTTCGGGTCCAGCTTGACGGCCTGTTCCAGCAACTGGCGCGCACCGTCGCGATTGCCGGCGCTGCGCGCCGCGGCCGCCTGTTCGACCAGGGTCCAGTAGGTCGCGCTGTTCAGGGCGCTGCGCCACCGGGCAGGCGATCCGCCACGCGACGCGCGTTCCAGCAGCGATCGCGCGTCGGCAAAGTTTTCCTGCCGCAGCCGCAGGACACCCATGCCGCCCAGGGCATCGGCGTCGCCGGGCCGCGAGGCCAGCACGGCCTGGAAGTCGGCCTCGGCCGCCGCCAGATCGCCGGCTTCCAGAGCCTTGAAGCCTGACGTGCTGCGCGCTCGTAGCGGGTCGGTGGTCACGACCGCCGCCTGCCGCGATTCCTGTTGCTGCTTGCGGATGTCTTCCAGACGGCCCTTGATGGCGCTGTCGTCGGGATTGGCCGCCAGATACGATTCGTACAACGGCACGTCGGCCGGACGGGTGCCGATCCAGGCCAGCGCCTTCCGCCAGCTGTCAGTCGCTTCGGCCCGGGTCGCGGGCTGCGCAGCCAGGCGCGCCAGCTGGGTAATGCCGTCGCGGCGCGTGGCTTCGCGATAGGTCAGGTGCTGCGCCAGCGCCAGCGCGATGCGGCTGTCGCCGGGGTTCTCGCGCGCCAGGCGTTCCAGGCCGCGGCGGGCCTCGTCCCAGCCTTGCGGCGTGCCGCCCAGCGTCTGGTAGTACTCGAGCGCCAGGGGGCCTTCGGGCGTCTTGCCACCCAGGGCGGCCTGGTAGCTGGCGACGGCTTCGGCGGACTGACCGGCCCGGGCCTGCTGGCGCGCATCGCGCAGTTGCGTGGCATTCGATCCCAGGTTGATGCTTTGTTCCAGGCGCGCCACCAGCGGGCTGGCCGGCGCCACGCGTTTCAGCTGGTCCAGATAGCGCCGCGCTGCGTCGGTGCGGCCGCCGTCCAGTTCGATCTGCGCCATGCCCGACAGGGCGTCGGGCTGATTCGGGTTCAGGCGCAGCAGCTTTTGCCAGGCTTCCTGCGCTCGCACGCCGTTGCCGCGCGCCTGCCAGTACTGGCCTTGCTCGATCAATACCTTGATGGGGTCGTCCTGAGCCCAGACCGCCTGATGGAGCAGGGCGGCCAGCAGTCCGACCGCTAGCGTGTGATGGCGCGTGGACATGCGTTCTCCCAGCGTAATTGGATTTTCCCGGTGGTCAGGAAGCGGTAGCGTTGTTCCGCCCAGCCCGTTCCGAACAGACCCAGAACATAGTCGTAGTAGCGCGGCATCGCCTGGGGCGGCAGCGCGGGATTGAAGAATTGCGCCTGGACGCGGTCGCGTTGCGCGGCCAGCAGCCGCGGCTGACCGTTGGCCGTGAAGTAGGGCAGCAGCGCGGCGGAAAAGCCGACCGGGCCGGCGCCTTGCACGGCGCCCGTCAGCGCGCGGGCGGATTCCGGCGGAACGCCCGACGGCTGGGTGCCGGCGGTCATGCCCGCCAGGGCGCGCAGCAGGGGGCCAGCCAGGGGATCGGCAGGCGGTGTCATGCCTGCCCAGAGATAGGTGCGGATGGCATCGTAGCTGCCAATGTCACCCTTGTCAGGATCGACCACGACGGCGCCGACAGGCGTGTCGGGGGTGACGGCATAGCCCACCCAGTCGGGCACGTAGCCTTTGGGGGACGACTGCATCACCAGTTTGGCGGTCGCCGATGCAATCGCCGCCCACGGACCCTGACGGTCTTCGGCCGCAAGCCGACGCAGCACCGGGACTGGCATGTAGCTCGGATTCAGGCGCCATAGAATGGGTGTCAACGCCGCCCCGCCGGCCGTGCCGCTGCCGTTCGGGCCAGCGCCATGTGCCGCAGCACCATTCGCCGCACCACCATTCGCTGCCGCGCCGTTCGGTGCTCCGCCATGGGGGGCACTGCCAGCAACGGCGCTTGCACTCGGTCCGCCCCGCTGGAAGCCCATCGGGCCGGGCAGCAACATCTTCCCCAGACCGGGCAGGTCGGCCACTTCTTCGCGCGCCACACGCGTCATCAGCGTCCGGGCATCACGCAGGTAATCGTCACGTTTCCAGACCCGGCCCGCTTCGAGCAAGGCATAGGCATACCAAAGGTCGGCGTCCGATGCGGCATTCGGATCCAGCACGCCCCATGTCCCATCGGGCTTGAGCCCCCACTGCCACGCGGGCAGCCGGCTGGCGATGTCTCCACCAGCCAGGTTGGCCACGCTCCAGCGCCACAGGCGATCGAAGGTAGCCGGGTCGTTGGCCACCAGCGCGAACATCATGCCGTAGGACTGGCCTTCGGACGTGGTGTGCATCTGGGGTACGCTGGGGTCGATCACGCGGCCATCGGCCTGCAGGAAGCGGTCCAGGAAGGTCTGGTACATGGGCCACGGCGTCGTGCAGGACGCCGCTGGCGAACTGCCCGCGCCCGGCGCGGCGGACGCCGGCGCAGGCGCGCCAGCAACCTGGGCGTGCCATGACAGGCCCAACGCGGTGGCCGCCAGCGCGGCACGGGACAGAAGGTGCCGCATGATCACAGCGTCAACCGGCGGCGCGCCCGGGCCCGCAGCGACAGGTACAGCACGATGGCAAACAGCAACGCGCTGCCCACGCCCAACAGCATCAGCAGAAGCGGATGGCGCGACAGGAACCACTGCGCGTAGGTGACCGGGTTCAGGCGGCCGGCGTAGTACGAGGGTTCCGACACCAGGCTGTCGACCTGCTTGCCGCGGATCACGGCCAGGCTGCCCTGGATCTTCTTGACGGCATCCGGGTCCTGCAGCGCATCCAGCGCGTTGGTCATGCCGGCCGGCCGATTGCTGGAAATCACGACCACGCTGCGCCCGCCTGCCAGCGGGGATTCGAAGCCCGTGATCATGGCGTCGGTCCCGGCACTGCTGAAGCCGACCTGTCCGCGCGCGGGGCGGCTGGCATTGCCCTGCATGGAATCCCACCAGGTCAGCATCTTGGACATCAGGTCGGACACCTGGAAGCGCTTGGTGTCGCCGTTCAGCGCCACGGGCATGTCTTCGGCCCATTGCGCAACCAGCGGCTGGCTGCCGGTCGCGCCCAGCACCAGCAGGTCCTTGTCGGCCACGCTGTTGACCTGCTGCGCCTGCGTCACCGTAACCCCCGTGGCCGGATAGCCTGTCGAATCGCCCATGCGTCCCAGCAGCGCCAGGTACAGGCCATAGTCGACGGGACCGGGATTGTCAGGCAGCACGACGGCCGTCTGCGACAGGTCGGCCATACGCGTGAACGGGAAACCGGCATTGCTGAATGCAGCCAGGTCAGGCATGGCGATGAAATGCGAAAAGCCCGAGATATCGATGGTCGAATCCGGCTCGATAGACCCCTTTACGTTGTCCAGAATGACGTCCTTGCAGGCGCCTTGCTTCTGGTAGTCGTAGTAGTAATGGAATTGCAGCTGCGTTTGCGAAGGCAGCTTGAACAAGGGGATGTTGAGCGTGGCCTCGGCGGGGGCCTGGCCATCCGGCAGCACGCGCGTCAGCAACTGATCGATCTTGCCACCGTTGCGATCCGCCGCGAGCAGGGGCAGCGACGTCAGGAACTGTTCGTTCACGTTGACGTTCAAGGTCGACTTGTCGATGGTCGGGCGCGGCGTGTAGCGGTATTTCAATTTGACCGCGATGTCTTTCTCGCGCCACGCGAACAGATCGGGCGGCATGCGAAAGTTGATGCGGATCAGGTCGGGGGTGTAGCCCGACACGTTCAAGGTCTGGGCCGCGGCCAGTTCACCAAAGCTGACCGCGCGATGGTTCGGCAGCCAGTTGGGCGCATCGTACGGCTCGCGCGGCTTCAGGTTGGTCAGCTCGCTGATCAAGGCCGTCGGGCCGGACAGGGTCGGCGCGCCCACCGATAACGTGGTGGCCGCCGTCTTCAGTTCCTTGACGTCGCGGCCGCTGACCAGCAGCAGCTTGCCCGACGGGTCGTTGGGATTCGGCACGATGGACAGCGTCGGGCCGCCCGGTTGCGGCAGCGCCACGCCCGGCAGGCGCGTGCCGCCGGTCATCACCACCACGGCATTGCCGCGTGCCGGGATCTGGCCGACCGTGGTCGGGAAGGTGGCGCCGCGGTACCCCGCCAGCGCGCCGAACCACGACGACAGAATGCCGGCGGCTTCGAGCGTGCCGGTGTCGGGCGCCGATGCAAACACAAATGGCAGGTCCAGCCGGCGCACGTCGCGCCGGTCAAAGAAGGGCTGCGGCAACAGCGACAGATCGTTTTCCAGACTGATCGGCGAGACCGTCAATTCCAGCGTGCTGTTGTTGCTGACATTGGCCCACAGGCTGGAATGCGCAGGGTCTTCGCACTCCATCGTGTAGTGGCCGACCAGCTGCAGATTGAGCCGGTTGAATTCGGTGATCAGGCGCGGCGGGATGGCGATCTCGCGCATCTGCGCGGCGCCGCCCTGGTCTTTGGGCACTGGAATCGTCGCGGCGACTTCGTCGTTGACCAGGACCTTGATGTGCGACAGCTCGCTGATCAGCGCGGGCGAATAGGCGTAGTTCAGCTTCAGCTTGGCGCCCGTCACGATCTCGTCGGCGCGGATGCTGAAAGGCACGCCGCTGCTGCCTTCCACGCCGCGCAACTGCAGCGGGTAGAGCGCGCCCAGTTGCTTGAGCGACAGGCTGTAGGTGCGCGACCCGCCAGGCAAAGACGCCGTGGTGGATGACACCGTGCCGCCGGCCGATTCGCCGGGGGTGGCCGCTCCGAATGCGGACGCGCCGGAGGTCGGCCCGGTATAGCCGGTCGTGGGCGCGGGGAGGGGTGGCAAGGTGCGGCCGGCAGTGGCCGCCAGGGCTGACGGCAAGGTGGCGGGCGCTGCCAGCAGCAACAGGCCGCCGATCAGGCCGGGCAGGGTCCGTGGGCGGGCAGGCCAAGGGCCGCCAGGTCGTACAGGCCGCTGAATCATCAATCCCCCGTGTCGAGTTTGGGTTGCGCCGCCTTGCGCGCCGAACGCGGCGTCTTGGCCATGCTGTATAGGTGTTTGAAGAACATGCCGAAGCCGCGCACGCCCACGCGCATCACGCCCCGCAGCGCGGTCAGCGGCGTGTCGCGATCGCCCTGGCCCCAGCCGCTGGCCCAGTTGTCGGCGCGTGCGAAGGTCAGTTGCGCCAGTTCCACCTGCTGCTGCGTATTCAGTTCGTGAAAGCGCACACCCAGGTGCTCGCCATTGCGAAACGCCACGGTCGCCGGAAACACGCCTTCGTCGTTATTGCGGAAGATGGACACCAGCACCTGCTGGCCGATGGGCACGTCGACATCGGCCGGAATGCGCAGGCCCAGGCCGGTTTGCGAAAAGTCTTCGGTCTCGCACGACAGCGTCTTGCCATTGGTGAAGCGCAGGCCGGCGCGCAGGTTGGCGGCCACGCGGGGGCTGGCGCGCACCTGGCGCGTTTCGCTGGCGACCGCGATCGCGGCGCTGGTGATGCCGACGTTGTAGACAGTCCAGAACAGGTTGATCAGGACCGTGATGGCTTCGTCGTTCGTGCCGAAGATCAGCATGCCGATGCCGACCACGAAGCCGATCAGGTTGGCGAGCATCAGGATGATGTAGGGGCGGGCGATGGTCCAGTCGAAGTAGGCTTCGTCGATCACGCCGCCCTTGGCCGTCACGTTGAACTTGCCCAGCTTGGGGTTGATGAACGCCACCAGCACCGGCCGCAAGATGTACCAGGCCAGCACCGACTCATACACCTCGTTCCAGAAGGAATGGCGAAAGCGCCCTTGCATGCGGGAGTTGGTCACGCTTGCGTGCATCAGGTGCGGCATGGCGTATACCGCAATCATCAGCGCCGACGACTCGAACACATGCGCGCCGAAGATCAGGTAGGCCAGCGGCGCGGTCAGGAAGATCAGCCGCGGCAGTCCATAGAAGAAGTGCAGCATGGCGTTCAGGTAGCACAGGCGCTGGCCCAGCTTCAGGCCCGGTCCGAACAGGGGGTTGTCCAGGCGGCAGATCTGCGCCATGCCACGCGCCCAGCGGATCCGCTGGCCAATGTGGCCCGACAGGCTTTCGGTCGCCAGCCCCGCGGCCTGCGGAATCGCCAAGTAGGCCGTGTTGTAGCCGAGCCGGTTCAGCTTGAGCGCGGTATGCGCGTCTTCGGTTACGGTTTCGATCGCGATGCCACCGACTTCTTCAAGTGGCTTGCGCCGGATCAGTGCGCAGGATCCGCAAAAGAAGGTGGCGTTCCAGAGATCATTGCCGTCCTGCACCAGGCCGTAGAACAGCTCGCCTTCGTTGGGGATGTGGCGGAAGGTGTCCAGGTTCTTTTCAAAGGGGTCGGGCGAAAAGAAAAAGTGCGGCGTCTGCAGCATCGCCAGCTTGGGATCCTTCAGGAACCAGCCCATGCAGATCTGCATGAAAGACCGCGTCGGCACGTGATCGCAATCGAAAATGGCGACGTATTCGGCGCGGGTGACCTTGAGCGCTTCATTGATGTTGCCGGCCTTGGCGTGACGGTTGTTGTCGCGTGTGACGTAGCCGATGCCCACGTCTTCGCAAAAGGCGCGAAATTCCGGCCGGCGCCCGTCGTCCAGTACATAGACCTTGAGCTTTTCGGCCGGCCAGTCCAGACCCATCGCGGTGAACACGGTCTGCTTCACGACGTCCAGCGGTTCGTTGTACGTCGGGATGAAGACGTCGACTTCGGGCCATTCTTCGGGCGGGGTCGACATGGGCACCGGCTTGCGCTGCAGCGGCCACGCGGTCTGGAAGTATCCCAGCAGCAGCACGATCAGCGCGTACAGTTCGGCGGCCAGCAGACCGAAACCGAAAAAGGTATCGACCAGTGTTTCGAAGCCCAGCGTGTCGGTCACCCGCCAGTACATGTAGCGCATCGATGCCGACACCGACAACACGATCATGATCAGCGTGGGCAGCCGGCCTTCGGTCTTGCTAAGAAGCATGGCAACCGCAAAACTCGCCACTGCGAACAGCAGTTGCTGCGTCAGCGTCAGCGGCACGGTAATGACCAGCAGCACCAGGGCCGTGGCCATCAGCAAGGTCAGGATGCGGACGACGGCGTGGTCCCACAGCGGCGATTCCAGCACCCGCAACGCCAGGCCGGTCAGGCCGGATGCGGTGGAGCCCGACGCCGTGGATTCCGATGCGCTGGCATTCGCCGCAGCCGGCCCGGATGCGCTGGCGGACCGGGCCTGGCCGGTGGGGGACGGGGAGGGCGTCACGGCGTGCTTCCTGCCTGGAGTCGTTCGGAGATCACATGGGCACAGGCCACGAAGTCCTGCGTGGCCTGGCATTGGCTGTCGTAGTCCAGCACGCTCTTGTCGTAGGCCAGGGCTTCGCTGACGGATTCGTCCTGGTGCACCAGCCCCACGATGCGTTCCTTGAAGTTGACGCGCATGACCTGCGTTACGTCCTTGGCGAGCTGCTTGGCGCTGTCCAGCTGATTGATGACGTACGTGTAATCGATGAACCCCGGGCGCCCCACGCAGTAGGTCTGCACCAGGTTTTCCATCATGGGCATGGTCGCGTACGACGCCGCATCGGGCAGGGTGACAATGATCACCAGATGGGCGGAGGACAGCGCCTGGCGCATGTAGATGGAGGGACCCGGCGGCGTATCGAGCACCACCAGGTCGTTCTCGGCCAGTCCGAGGCTGCTCAGGTTGTGCACGAGCCAATCCGGATGGGCTTCAAGGTGTTGTTCGAACGACTGCCGGTCGGCTTCATTGACCATGCCGTAGGGCAGGGTGAAGACGCCCGATGCCGTTGCCGTGACGATGTCGGACCAGGGCTGCCCCGCCAGCGTCGCGCGCGACGTGCCCGCGATGGCATTGGGATCGAGACCCAGATGAAAGCGCAGCGCGTTCTGAGGATCCAGGTCGACGGTCAGCACCCGGTGGCCGCCGTACTTCAGCGCCGTACTCAGGTTGGCGGTGACGGTGGTCTTCCCGACGCCCCCTTGGCTGACACAACAGCGACTATTTTCACAATCGGCGCAGACGTTGAAGAAGACTGGCGTTCTTGTCGGGGGAGGCGGCGTGTCGGGCAGCGGCTGCGCCAGCCGGGCGAACACGGTCTGCAGTTCGGTTGCGGGCGCGGCGGCCAGCGCCGACTGCGCAGGCAGGCCGGCTGGGGCGGGCGGCGCCGTGGCCGGAAGCGGCGATGGGGCGGCTGGCTGGGCAGCGGGCGCCGTTGTGGCGGCAGGAGCCGCTGGCGCTGACGCCGCGGCAGCCGCCGCATGGAAGCCGGGCGCCGGTGCGGCCGGCTGGGGCGCCGCCGCGGGCGCTTCGGGCACCATGCGGCCGAAAGGCATGGCCACGTCGGCAGGCGGCCGGGGTTCGAAACGGGCCGGCGCGCGCGGGCGCGGCGGAATGAATTCCGCGCCGGGCCCGGAGGCTGCCGCCGGTTCCACGCTACGCAATACCGGTTCCTGGCGCGCGGGCGCCTGGGGCGCCACCGGCAACGCGGCCTGGGCGGGCGCCGGTGGGGGGCCGACGCCACGTCGGGCTGGGCCGCGCCGCGCAGCGGCTGCACCGGTGGCGCATCCGACGCCTGGGTGGCCTCGACCGCCGTCAGCAGCGGCCACCGCGCACGGGACATCTTTGCGTCGTTGCTGCGCGCGATTTCCCGGTACTGGTCGGGCTGGCCGCCAAAATGTTTGAAGAGGTTCGCGATGTCGTCGGAATCAGTCATGCTTGGCTTCTCTACGGACGCGGGCGTCTATCGGCTGAGGCGAAAGTCGATGCATCCCAGCGCGTCGATGTCCGACGCCTGGGACACGACCAGTTCGCCGCCGGATCCGACCTGGGCGAACCAGCGCTGGTAGACGCCCTCGAGAAAGGCAGGGGTCCAGCCGCTGGCCTGATGGCCGAACGCGGCGTTCAGCGGCGCACAGTTGTGCCGGATCGCCAGGGCGCCGGGTTCTTCTTCGATCGTGACCCAGCCCCAGTCCATGCCGACCCACACCTTGCCCATGGCCAATTGCAGGTCGTCCAGCGTGGCGCACGGGGCGAGCGGGACGGCGTCGGCAAACCGCCCGCCGATGCGCTGCATGAGTGCGCGCAAATCGTCGGGGGGCAGTTGGGACGAAAATTCGTCGGCCATGACGCCAAGGAAGGTTTTCCACTGCCGCGAGCAGCGGCTGTCGATCAGATAGTCGACGATCGTTTGATCCACCCGGAGATCCTTTGTTGGGCCCATCAGTTGACCGCCAAGCGTACCAGAAACAATTAATCACCTTCCAATGGTGATTAGGACAAAAGTGTCGTATTTATGTACGCTAAAGGTGGATGCTCACTATCTGTTAGGCTTAGCACCGAATTAGACCCGCAGAATTCGCTTTTGAAGATGAATTTCGCACATTTGACGGCACATCTGGGTCCTTCCATGCCCGGATATGCGATCATTCGTCCAAAGTCGGGGGTGACAATTCTGCGCTCGCGCGGATGAATCCCTTCCGATGCCGCCTTCCATGTTCGACTCAATGCTTCAACCCTCAAGCATCTCGAGTTTTGCCCAGCAGCTTGGCGCCGTCACCGAACGACGGGCCTTGCTGCGTGAGCTATCCGTCCTCATTGATGAGCGGCGGCGCGCGGCCGTCCTGGCCGTCAACATTCCCCAGCAGACCGACGCGCCGACACGGGACGACATCGTCCGCCGCATCCGGCCGTACGTCCGGCTGGATGATCTGATGTGCCTGCTTGAAGACGGCAATCTGATCGTGGTGCTGCGCGATCTGGGTGACAAGGCGAGCGCCATCGGCGCGGCGCAGCGGCTGTTTCAGCGCTGCGCCCTGCTGCAGTCGATCGGGGTATCGGCCGACGACGCGTTCGTATCGTTCGGGATCGTCATGCTGCCCAGCGACCTGTCGCAGCCCGATCACGTGGTGCAGCGGGCCGAACAGGCCGCGCGCTACGCCAGCCGCACGCATGCCCGCTGGGTCTGCTGGAGCAATGGCCCCGATGACGTCGACAGTGTCGTGCTGACACGGGAAGACACCCTGGCCACCGAAGTGATCCTGGGCCTGGAGCGCGACGAATTCGAACTGTATTACCAGCCGCAGCTCGAGATGGGCAGCGGCCGCCTGCGCGGCATGGAAGCGCTGATCCGCTGGCGGCGCGGCGACACCATCGTGCCGCCCGGCGACTTCATTCCCGCGATCGAAGCCGCCGGCTTGAGCGCCGCCCTGGGGTCGTGGGTGCTGCGCAAGGCCTGCCAGCAGATTTCCGCCTGGCGGGCCGAGGGGCTGCATTGCCCGCGCGTGGCGGTGAACCTGAGCGCCGCGCAGTTGCAGGGCGACCTGGTCGACATTGTCTGGCACATGCTCGCGGAATATCAGACCCAGGCCAACCAGCTGGAAATCGAGCTGACCGAATCGACCGAAATCGCGCACCCCGAAGAAGCCCTGGCCATCACGGGGCAACTGGCGGAGATGGGCATCAGTTTCAGCCTGGACGACTTCGGCACCGGCTATTCCAGTTTCGTGCGTCTGAAGGCCGCGCCGTTCCAGGCGGTCAAGATCGAACGCCAGTTCGTGGCCAACATGATGACCGATCCCTACGACATGGAAATGATCCGTGCGGTGATCGACTTTGGCCGCAAGGTCAACATTGCAACCATCGCGGAAGGCGTGGAGACGCAGGCGCAGTACGACATCCTGCGCGACATGGGCTGCGATGCGTGGCAGGGCTTCCTGTGTTCGCGGCCGATGCCGCTGGCCGACGCGACGGCCTTTCTGCGCACGGCCAGGATCTAGGGCTTACGCTGCCGTCCAGGCACGTGGCCATCGGCCGGCGCCAGGGTCACCGCCGCTGCGTGACCGCCAGCTGCGCACTGTTCTTGCCTGCCCGCTTGGCCGCGTACATGGCGTCGTCCGCCGCCTGGATCAGGCTGTCGCGCGTGGCGCCGTGCTGCGGGTAGATGGCCGCGCCGATGCTGGCGCCCACGCGCGCTTCAAAGGCTTCCCCATTGGCCGCCAGCCGGTAGGGTCGGCCCAGCGTCGCGCAGATCTCCGTACACTTGCGCAGCAGCGCATCGGGGTCGCCGGCGTGATCCACCACGACCGCAAACTCGTCGCCCCCAGCCGCGCCACGGTGTCTTCCGCCCGCAAGACAGCGCGCAGGCGCTGCGCGATTTCGACCAGCAGCATGTCGCCCGCCTGATGACCGAAGCTGTCGTTCACGGCCTTGAAGCCGTCGATGTCGATGTACAGCAGGCCGAACTTCTGGTCGTGGCGCTGTGCGCGGCTCAGCGCCTGGTCCAGCGTCTCGATGAACAGCGCCCGGTTGGGCAGGCCGGTCAGCAGGTCATGGGTGGCCTGGTGGCGCATCTGCGCTTCGATCCGCCGGCGCTCGGCGATCTCGAGCCGCAGCTGTTCGTTGCGTTGCTCCAGCGACGCCAACGCCTCGGTCAACCGCGCCTTGCTGCCATACAGTTCCAGGAATACCTTGACCTTGGATAACAGGATCGCATCGTTCACCGGCTTGGCGATGTAGTCGACCGCGCCCGACCGGTAGCCCTTCAGGCGGCTCAGGTCGTCGGCATAGGCAGCCGTCACGAAGATGACCGGCGTTTCTTCCAGGCGCAGTTCCTCGCTCATGATGTCGGCGACTTCGAAGCCATCCATGTCGGGCATGTTGACATCCAGCAGCACCAGCGCGAACTGGTGGTCCAGGCACAAGGACAATGCCTCGTTGCCGGACGCGCACTCGATGACGTCGGCATCGACCTGCGCAAGCAGCCGGCGCATGGCGAACAGGTTGGCGGGGGTGTCGTCGACGACCAGGATCTTCGGTCGTAAGGCAGGCGCGTTCAAAGGTGAAATATCCGGTTGATCAACGGGGCAATGTCGGCAAGGCGCAGGCAATGGTCGGCGCCCGAAAGGTCCAGGCACGCCTGCGGCATGACCGGCACTTCCGCTTCGGCGGGGTCCTGCACGATGGCAAGGCCGCCGGCGCGACGCACCGCAAGCAGGCCGTCGGCGCCATCCTGATTGGCGCCCGTCATCACTACACCGATGAGCTGCCCGTTGGATGCAGATGCCGCGGAAGAAAAGAGCACGTCGATGCTGGGGCGCACGAAGCAGACCTTGGCATCCACCGACAATTCGAAGCGGCCGTCGTTACTGATGAGCAGATGATAGCCCGAAGGCGCGATGTGGACGACGCCCGCCGCAGGCACGCAGCGCTCGGTCGCCTCGGTCACGGGCAGGGCGGTATGCCGGCGCAGCAGGTCGCAGATCAGATCGACTTCGTTCGATGCGGTGTGCGTGACGATCACGACGGGCGCCGGCAAGCGCGGGTCCAGGCCGCTCAGCACGATCTGCATGGCATGCAGTCCGCCGGCCGAGCAGCCGATCACGATCAGTCCGGGCAAAGGCGGCATGCGGTGCTTTCCCCCGATCGCTAGGCCGGCCGCGCCAGCCGGAAGATACGCGAGGGCACATCGACCCCGACGAAGTCCCCAGCCGCCGGCGCGAACGAGATATTTTCTTTCGTGCCCAGGCACAGAAAGCCGCCCCGCACGAGGCTGGCCGCGAACAGGCCGAGCGTGCGGTTCTGCAAGGCGTCGTTGAAGTAGATCAACACATTGCGGCACACGATCAGGTGAGCCTCGCAGAACACGCCATCGCCCGCCAGGTTGTGGTTGGCAAAGGTGACGTTGCGGCGCAGGGCGGCATCGAATTTGACCAGTTCGTAGCGTGCGTGGAAGTAGTCCGACAAGGACCGTGACCCGCCGGCCATCAGGTAGCGCGCCGCTGCCGCGCGCGCGTCGCGTACCGGAAAGATGCCTTCGCGTGCACGCGCCAGCGCGGCATCGGAAATGTCGGTGGCGTAGATATGGCAGCGGTCGTACAGGCCGGCTTCTTCGAGCAGGATGGCCAGCGAATAGGTCTCTTCGCCAAAGGCGCACCCAGCCTGCCAGATATTGATCTGCGGATAGGACGCCAGCAGCGGAAAGACGTGCTCGCGCAAGGCGGCAAATACCTGCGGGTCCCGAAACAGTTCCGACACGGGCACCGACAGGCCCGCTATCGCCAAGGGCAGGAAATCCGGGTCGTGAAGCACGCGCGGAATGAGGTCGCTCACGCTGGCCGCGCCCTGCTGGTCGGCCAGATGGACCACGCGGCGTTTGAGCGACGCCCTGGCGTAATCCGTCAGATCGTACCCGTGGCGGCGCTGCAGCGCCTGCACGAACAGGTCGACTTCCAGGTCCTGGATGTCGGGGCTGACGGGCGGCCGGGCGTTGTGCGGCGCGGTCATGGCAGCCACACCCGCATCATCGACAGCAGCTTGGGAATGTCGATCGGCTTGGACAGGTAGTCGTTGGCGCCGGCGGCCAGGCTTTTTCGCGATCGCCGCGCATGGCTTTCGCGGTCAGCGAAATAATGGGCAGCTTTCCAAAGCGCGGATCCTTGCGGATCTCCTGGATGGTCTCGTAGCCATCCATGATCGGCATCATGACGTCCATCAATACGAGTTCGATGTCGGGGGATTCGTTCAGCACCTTCAGCGCCTTTTGCCCATCCTGCGCCAGGCTGACTTCCAGCCCCTTGGCGCGCAGCACTTTCGACAACGCAAAGATGTTGCGCATGTCGTCGTCCACCACCAGCACTTTGCGGCCCGCCAGCTCTTCGCCGGTGTCGTCGCGCGCCGCGCCGCCTTGCTGGTTGATGCTGTGCAGGAACAGGCTGACTTCATCGATCAGGCGTTCCGGCGACCGCGCCCCCTTGATCACGATACTGTCAGTGTGCTCACGAATCCGCAGGCTTTCTTCGCGGGTCAGTTCCCGCGCCGAATACACCACCACCGGCGTCTGGCCGGCTTCGCTGCGCATCCGCTCCAGGAAGTCGAAGCCCGACATGCCCGGCAGCCCCAGGTCGAGCACGATGCAGTCGTAGGGCGACACGTTCAGCTTGGTCAACGCGTCTTCGGCCGACGCGGACTCGACCACTTCCACGGTGGGCGAGGCCACCAGTTTGCGCACGGCTGCCCGCGAAATCGGATCATCGTCCACGACCAGCAGTCGGCGCGTGTTGTCCGCCTTGAAATGCAGCAGGCGCTCGAACGCGCCGGTCAGCGCTTCCGAGGTGACCGGCTTGGTCAGGAAGCCCACCGCGCCCAGTTCGCGGCCGCGCGCGCTCTCGTCCAGGGCCGAAATGAAATGCACGGGAATATGCCGCACGGCCGGGTCGGCCTTCAGGTGTTCGATCACGCTCCAGCCGTCCATGCTGGGGAGCATGACATCGAGCAGGATGCCGGTGGGACGATAGGTGCGCGCCAGATGCAGGCCCGCTTCGCCATCGCCCGCGGCCAGCGCTTCAGACCCTTGCGGCGGATCAGATCGGTCAGGATGCGGGCAAACGCCGGGTCATCCTCGATGACCAGGATCACGCTATCGCCCGGGCTGACGGATAACCGGTCGTCTTCGACCACGATGCCCGTGACCGGCGTGGCGGACGACGTCGGCAACGGCGCGGCGGCCATCGGACGAAAGCGCGCGCCTTCCGAACGCGCATGGCCGCGAAGCGGCCTGTCGGCATCGCCGGACTGACCGCCCTGGCCGGCGGGGCTGGGCGGGCTGACCGGCGGTGTCGCGGGCTGCGTGTCGGGCAGCAGCATCGTGAAGGTGCTGCCCTGGCCAAGTTCACTGTGCAGCACGATGTCGCCATGATGCAGCTTCATCAATTGCCGTGAGATGGCCAGGCCCAGGCCGGTGCCGCCGTACTGCCGGCTGGTGCTGGCGTCCACCTGTTCGAACGCGCCGAACACGCGGCCCAGCTTGTCGTCGGGAATGCCGATGCCGGTATCGGTGACTTCGATCGCGATGGTGCTGCGGCTATCGAAGCCCGGATAGTCCTGGAAGGGGCGGCCGATACGCATGTGCACCGTGCCTTGCCGGGTGAACTTGAAGGCGTTGCTGAGCAGGTTGCTGGCGACCTGTTCGAGCTTGCCGCCATCGGCCACGACCGACGGCGGCATGCCGTCATCGACCAACACCGTGAAGTCGACCTGCTTGTCCTTGGCGATGCGGTTGAAGTTGCGCTTCAGGGTGGACGCGAAGCGCGTCAGGTCCACTGGTTCAAGCAGCAGGTCCATCTTGCCGGCTTCGATCTTGGACAGATCCAGAATATCGTTGATCAGGCGCAGCAGGTTCGAGCCGCTTTCATGAATGATGCGCGCCGACTCCACCTGATCGCCCGATAAATTGCCATCGCCGTTTTCGGCCAGGTCATTCGACAGGATCAACAGGCTGTTCAAAGGCGTGCGCAACTCGTGCGACATATTCGCCAGAAATTCCGACTTGTATTGGTTCGCGCGGGTCAGCGCCTCGGCCTTGCTTTGCGTTTCCTGCTGCAAGGCTTCCAGAATGCTTTTCTGCTGATTGAGCGTGTCGGACTTCTGCCGCAGTTCTTCATTGGACGCCTGCAGCTCTTCCTGCTGGGTGCGCAATTCTTCTTCGGACGCACGCAGCTCGCCCGCCTGGGCCTGTGTCTGTTCGAGCAATTCGCGGGTACGAACGGCGCGCGTGATGTTGTCGAGCGACAGCGCGACCAGCGGACCCAATGCGTCCAGCAGCCGCTGCTGCCGCGACGTGGGATGTGAGAAGCTGGCCAGCTCGATGACCGCCAGCAGGCGCTCGCGCGACACCACCGGCAGCAGCAACACGTGGCGGGGCGATGCCTGCCCGCTGCCCGAATGGATGTCCAGATAGCCAGGCGGCACGTCGGCGATGGCCAGCGGCTTGCGCTCGGCGGCGCACTGCCCCACCAGCCCTTCGCCGATGGCGTACTGATCGGGCCGGTCGCCTTGCACGCGATAGCCGTAGCTGCCCGTGCGCAGCAGGCGCTCTTCGGTCGTGTCATACAGGAACAGCAGGCCGGCGCCGGCATTGAGCAGGGGCGCGATTTCCGCCAGCAGCGTATTGGCATAGTCGCGGTGCGTGTCGACGCGTTGCAGCCGGGTCGATACCGACGCAATGCCGGACTTGATCCAGTTCTGGTCGGCGGTTTCGATCGCCATGGCCTTGAAGGCTTCCAGCGCCCGGGCAATCACGCCCACTTCGTCGCGGCGGTCCACTGCCGGAATGTCGATGTCATGGTCGTGGCGAGCCAGCCGGGTCATCAGGTCGGCCAGCTGGCGCAGCGGCCGCGTGATCAACGACACCGACAGCCACAGCGCCGCGGCCCCGGCGAGCAAGGCGAGCACCAGCGATCCGTAGCTCAGCCACCGGCGCTGGGCTTCCGTGTCGTCAAGCCGGCGTTCACGTTCTTCGAGCCCGCCGCGCGCGACCTGCGCCACCTGGTCCATCAGCTGGACGATGTCGGGCGTGCGGGTCGTGGAATTGGCCGACGCGGTCTGGAAGATCCGCTCGCGCTCGTTCACCGACAGGCTGCCGTCCTGCTTCCAGGCGGCTTTGACCGCCGTGATGATGGGCGTCGACACGGTGTCGATCCAGCGGCGGTCCACCTCCACCACCCGGTCCAGCCGGCTGGCCTGCAGGGCGTCGCCGCGCGTCGCTTCGATGACCCTGTGCAGCACGTCGTGGAAGCCCTGATCAGCCGCGTCGTACAGGGTGGTGTCGGGCGTCAGTCCCGAAAACAGGATCTGCCGCATTTCGTACTGACGCTCGAACAGGAAGCGTGTCGCCCGATTCACTTCGCGCAGCAACTGGGTGGTGTCGCGCGTGGCCTGCTGGATCTCCTCTTGCTCTTGTTCGACCAGAGCCGTGCCCACGGATGACAGGGCGAACAGACCGATGAGCAGGCCGACGACGAGCGAGACTTTGACCAGCAACGAGACGTCGCCAAGCCAGGTTTGGTGGAGTTTCATGAATCGGACGGGCGCCGGACGAGGGCGCGAGGAAAGGACCGCGCTACCTTAACCCGGCGCGGGCCTGTCTGCAGTAGTCCGATGGATTACTCAGCGGTAATCTGAGCAGCGCGTATCACTTTCGTCCACTTCGCAATTTCCGATTGCACCAGCGCGGCAAATGCGTCTGGCGAACTGGTCACCACATCGGCGCCTTGCTCGGCGAACCGCTTCTGCAGTTCCGGGTCCTTCAAGGCTTCGAGCGACGCCTGGTACAGCTTGGCGACGACATCCTTGGGTGTGCCGGCCGGCGCGAACACCCCATACCACTGCGGCACTTCAAAGTCGGCCAGGCCAGCTTCGGCAAAGGTGGGGACGTCCGGGAACAGCGGCGAACGCTTCTTGCCCGTGATGGCCAGCGCGCGCACGGTGCCATTCTTGATCTGGCCCGACCCGCTGACCAGCGTGCCGAACATGAGTTGCGTGCGGCCCGCCACGGTATCGGCCAACGCCGGTGCGGCGCCGCGATAGTGGATCGGGGTCATTTCCGTGCCGGTCAGCTGGGCGAACAGCGCGCCGGCGATGTGCGGCATCGAACCCTTGCCCGACGAGGCGTAGTTCAACTTGCCGGGTTCGGCTTTCAGGAGCGCAATCAGTTCCTTGACCGACTGTGCCTTGACGCCCGGGTTGACCAGCAGTCCGGTCTGGGCCACCGCGGCTTGCGTGATCGGCGCGAAATCCTTGACGGCGTCGTACGGCAGCTTTTCCAGCGCCGGGTTGGTGCCATGGGTCCCGATATAGCCCATCAGAAGGGTGTAGCCGTCGGCGGGCGCCTTGGCGACGTAGTCCGACCCGATGGTGCCGCCGGCGCCTCCTTTGTTCTCGACCACGACGCTTACGCCCAGCTTGTCCGTCAGTTTCTGTGCCAGCACGCGTGCCATGAAGTCCGTGCCGCCGCCCGGAGCAGTAGGGACGATCAGGCGCACGGGTTTGTTGGGAAAGGCGGCCTGGGCCGATGCGGTTACTGGCAAGGCGAAGGTGGCTGACGCCAGCAGCAGGCCGGCCGTCAGGGTGCGCAGGGAAGCATCATGGCGGGGAGTGGTTGTCATGGAAGGTCTCGTGTCGTCTTGTCGTTGTGATGTGTTGTGGTGTGATCATAGGACCTAAAACGACAATGCCGCACTCGAAAGTGCGGCATTGTCTTCAAGGCGCCGGGCCTGCCGGATCGGTGGCCCCGCCTGGCGCGAACGCCAGGACAGGGGTTGACCTGGCCTGGCGCGAACGCCAAGGGCTCTGGCGGGCGCCTTGCCCGGGGTATCGGCTTACGCCTTAACCGCGGGTTTCGACCTGCACCAGCGGCTCGTCGGCCACGGCCGGGCGAACCTTCGGTTCACGGCCGAGCTTGACCGGCGGGGTGGACGCCATTTTTTCCTGCGCGGCCACCAGCTTGCTGCGGTCCGTCTCGACCCA
The DNA here is from genome assembly GCF_048632615.1 of Pigmentiphaga litoralis. Lineage (GTDB taxonomy): Bacteria > Pseudomonadota > Gammaproteobacteria > Burkholderiales > Burkholderiaceae_B > Pigmentiphaga > Pigmentiphaga litoralis_B. Next base: position 564,226 of record NZ_CP184479.1, on the reverse strand, counting down.
CTGCATGCCGGCCTGTTCGACCACCTGGACCAGGTCGGCCTTGGCGGGCGTGGCCGACGTCGAGGGCGCGGCTGCCGGGGCCGCCGCAGGCGCAGTGGCTGCCACCGGCGCAGGCGCTGCGGCAGGTGTGACCGTGGCGGGCGCCTCGGCCGGTGCGGCAGGGGCTTCAGCCACGGCCGTGACCGGCACGTCGGCGATGAACGCTGGCGACACGGCAACAGGTTCCGGCTCGGCCGCGGGTTCAGCGACCGGAGCCGGCGTAGCGGCCGAGACCGATGCCGGAGCAGCGGTCTGGGCCGATGCCTGCGCCGGCGCCTTGGGTTCCCGCGCGTCGTCCGCGGCTGCACCCGCGGCCTCATTTTTCACGGCTGCACCGGCGGCCTCATTCTTCGCGACTTCGACCTTGACCAGGCGGTCTTCGGTCTCGGCCGGCAGTGCGGCAGGCGCGGCGGCCGGGGCCGGCGAGGCGTTCACGGCGTCGGCCGTGGCAGCGGGTGCCGATGCCGAGGCAGGCGACACGGCCGGAGCCGCCGGTGCCACGGGAGCGGGCGCCACGAACGGCGCAGCCGCTACCGGTTGCTCAGGCGCCGCAGCGTCAGCCGGGGCGGACGTTGCAAACGGGTCCACCGGCGCCTTGGGTGCGCTGGGGGTGCGGAACGGATCGGCAATCGACGTGGCCGGGGTCACCGGCACATCGGCGGCAGGCGGCAGATCCTGGCGCGCCACGGGCTCGGCCGTCGCGGCGGGCGCGGCAGCCGGTGCAACTGGCGCGGCGACCGGTACCGGCATACCCAGATCCACGGGCGACGACGCCTTGGCGTCGGTCACGGCTTCGGCGGCGATCGGCGCAACGGGCGTTGCAGGCGACACGGCGTTTTCGACGACTGCCGCTTCGGTGACCGCGGGCGACAGCAAGGTCACGTCCCGGTCGTCGGCGCTGGCTTCGTCATCATCCAGGTCGCTCATGCCATCTTCCTGCATGGGCTGGCCGGCCTCGTTGGTGCGGCGGCCGCGGCGGCCACGACGACGGCGGCGCTTGCGCTCCGGTTCGCCTTCGACCCCTTCCTCGGTTTCACCCGGCGCCAGTCCTTCGGCGTCCAGCGTCGGGGTGCCTGCATCGACGGCTTGACCCATTTCCTGCGGCGCGTTGATGGCATCGGCCAGCGGACGCGTCATATCGTCGGGATGCGGCACGATGACCGGTTTCGGAGCCGGCGCCGGTGCAAGTGCGGGCTCGGCGATCGCGACCTGCGTCACGACGGCAGCGGTCGTCAGTGCGGCGTCATCGATCTGCACGTCGTCACGGCGGCCACCGCGGCGGCCGCGGCGGCTGCGCGGACCGCGCGCATCGAGGGTATCGGCGTCATCGGCGGCATAGGGCGCGGTCGACAGGGCGGCATGGCGCACCTCTTCCGGACGCTGACGCGCGGTATCGGCACGCGGAGCGCGTTCGTCACGGCGGCCATCGCGGCGGCCACGGCCGTCCTTGCGGGCGTCCAGGTCGCCGTCGATGCGGGTCACGTCGTCGGATGCACGCGCTTCGCCACGCGATTCGCGGTTGTCACGGCCTTCGCTGCGGCCGCGGTTGTTGCCGCCGCCATTGCCGCCCGTGCGGCGGTTGCGATTGCGGTTGGCATCGCGGGCGGCGGTGTCGGGCGTGGCCACGGGACGCGCGACCGGCGCCGGTGCGGCCGGGGCCGGATCGGCGAAGGTGCTGCGGAACCAGCCCATCACGCGCGACAACAGGCCGGCCGCCGGCTCGACCACCGGCGCGGGCGCAGGCGTCGGAGCGGGCGCGGCCGCCGCGGCGCCACGGCGCGGACGCAGCGGCGTGACGTTGCCGGCCTCGTCCACGGTCGACGGCGTCGACGACACTGGCGCCGGTTGCGACGGGGTGATGCCCTTGACCAGCGCTTCGGGCTTGGCCTTGACTTCGGATTCCTGCAGCGAATAGGCCAGGTTGGTTTCGGGCGCTTCGGCCAGTTCGAAGCTGGCTTTCGCGTTCTCGAGGCGCGGGTCGTCGTGACGCAGACGCTCGAGCGTGTGATGCGGGGTGTCCAGATGCTTGTTCGGGATCAGGATCAGGTTGACCTTGAGCCGGGCTTCCATCTTGGCGATGTCGGTGCGCTTTTCGTTCAGCAGGAAAGTCGCGACTTCGACGGGAACCTGGGCGTGCACGGCCGCCGTGTTCTCCTTCATGGACTCTTCTTCGATCAGGCGCAGCACCTGCAGGGCGCTCGATTCCGTATCCCGGATCACGCCCGTGCCGTTACAGCGCGGGCAGGTGATGTGCGACCCTTCGTTCAGGGCCGGACGCAGGCGCTGACGCGACAGTTCCATCAGGCCGAAACGCGAAATCTTGCCCATCTGGACGCGGGCGCGGTCGAAGTGCAGGGCCTCGCGCAGGCGCTGTTCCACCGCGCGCTGGTTCTTGCTGTCTTCCATGTCGATGAAGTCGATCACGATCAGACCGCCCAGGTCGCGCAGGCGCAGTTGGCGGGCGACTTCGTCGGCGGCTTCGAGGTTGGTCCGCAGCGCGGTTTCCTCGATGTCGCTGCCCTTGGTCGAACGCGCGGAGTTCACGTCCACGGCCACCAGGGCTTCGGTATGGTCGATCACCACTGCCCCGCCCGAAGGCAGCGGCACGGTCCGCGCATAGGCGGTTTCGATCTGGTGTTCGATCTGGAAGCGCGAAAAGAGGGGGACGTCGTCCTGGTAGCGCTTCACGCGGCTGACGTTGTCGGGCATGACCACGCTCATGAAGGCGCAGGCCTGGTCGGCGATGTCGTCGGTGTCGATCAGGATTTCGCCGATATCAGGCGAAAAGTAGTCACGGATCGCGCGGATCACCAGACTGGATTCGAGGTAGATCAGGATCGGGCCGGTGTTGTCACGGGCGGCGCCGTCGATCGCGGTCCACAGTTGCAGCAGATAGGACAGGTCCCACTGCAGTTCTTCCACATTGCGGCCGATACCGGCGGTTCTGGCGATGATGCTCATGCCGGTCGGGACCGACAGTTGCTCCATGGTTTCACGCAGTTCCTGGCGGTCTTCGCCTTCCACGCGGCGCGATACGCCACCGCCGCGAGGATTGTTGGGCATCAGGACCAGATAGCGGCCGGCCAGCGAAATGAAGGTGGTGAGGGCGGCGCCCTTGTTGCCGCGCTCTTCCTTTTCGACCTGGACGATGAGTTCCTGGCCTTCACGCAGCACGTCCTGGATGCGGGCGGTGCGGACGTCGACGCCTTCCTTGAAGTAGGCGCGGGCGATTTCCTTGAAAGGCAGGAAACCGTGGCGTTCTTCGCCGTAGTTGACGAAACACGCTTCCAGACTGGGTTCGACCCGGGTGACGATGCCTTTGTAGATATTGCCTTTGCGCTGTTCGCGGCCGGCGGTTTCGATGTCGAGGTCGATGAGCTTTTGCCCATCGACAATGGCAACGCGCAGTTCTTCCTGGTGCGTTGCGTTAAACAGCATGCGCTTCATGTATGAAGTTCTCCGTGGTCATATCGCGCCGGAATCGGCGCGCAGCCTCGGGCCATCAGGAAGAATGCATCACGCAGGGCGAGCAGAAAGAAAGCCGGTGCGCGACAGGGCGCACCCCACGGGTCAGGTCAATGTGGCCAGCCGGGCGTGGAATGCGCAGGGTCAAGGAAGAGCGCTTGCACCGTGAATGCCGCAGCCGACGCCCCGGCACCGCAGTCGGCGGTGGGAGACGTGAAATGGCGTGGGATCGAATAGTTTGTGTTCACGGATTTTGCGAGCCAGACCAGCGCGCTTGTCTAAGCGCGCCGTTATTGCGTATACGACGGTTTCCTCTACAGGCGTCTGCGGAAGCGTACTTCTGTGGACAGCGCGGCAAGACCCGTTAGGTGCGGATGCTGGCGGCGCGGCCGACAGGCGACCGTGACGGCCCGGAAGAATCAAGTGGGAGGGGCGGGTACAATTCCGGCACACTTCGCAAACACCTGTGGCACACAAGGCGGAGACGCCGCGAAAAAGCGCGTCTCGACGCATACGTGCTGCACCCCGGTGCTGCAACCCACCTGACTCGATCAGGCTTTTGGATTATATGTCGGTACCCCTATTGCGCAAAGCAAAATCCTCCGCTCCAACCCCGGCCCGCAAGCCTGCGCCAGCCCGGCCGACGCCCCCGCGCCGGCCCCTCTGGTCGTGCGGCAGGTCGAGGTGGACGACGACCACGACGGCCAGCGGCTCGACAACTTCCTGATGCGCCTGTGCAAGGGCGTACCCAAAAGCCATATCTATAAGGCGATCCGGGGTGGCGAAGTGCGGGTCAACAAGGGCCGGGTCGGCGTCGACCATCGGCTGGCGGTGGGCGACGTCGTGCGTGTGCCGCCCCTGCGCCTGCCCGAACAGAAAGTCCATTTCGTGCCACCCGGGGAGTTTCCCGTAGTGTTCGAAGACGACGCCATGCTCGTCATCGACAAGCCCGCCGGCGTGGCGGTCCATGGCGGCAGCGGCGTCGACTTCGGGGTGATCGAACAACTGCGCAAGTCGCGGCCGCAGGCCAAGTTCCTGGAACTCGTCCATCGGCTGGACCGCGATACGTCCGGCCTGCTCATGATCGGCAAGAAACGCAGCGCGCTGGTGGGTTTGCATCAGTCCTTGCGTGACGGCGGCTGGAGCAAGCACTACCTGACGGTCGTGTCGGGCGACTGGGTCAACGACCGCCAGCATGTCCGGCTGCCGCTGACCAAATGGACCACCAGGTCGGGTGAACGGCGCGTGCGCGTGGACGCCGACGGCCAGGTTGCTCACACCATCTTTTCGCTTCGGCAACGCTACGGCGCCTTCAGCCTGCTCGACGCCGAACTCAAGACCGGGCGGACCCACCAGATCCGGGTCCACCTTGCCAGCAGCGGTTTTCCCATCGTCGGGGATGACAAATATGGCGATGAAGATGTGAACGCCCGCGTGGCCAGCAGCGGCTTCAAGCGCATGTTCCTGCATGCCCACACGCTGAGCCTGCTGCACCCCCTGACCGGAGAGCGGCTCGACCTGCAGGCGCCGCTGCCCGCCGACTGTGTTGCCTTCCTCGAGGAACTTGCCAAGCCATGAACGCGCTCCATCCGGCACCGGTTTCCGCCGCCCGCCCTACCTATTCCCTGGTTGTGTTCGACTGGGACGGCACCCTGATGGACTCGACGCCCACCATCGTCAACGCAATCCAGGCGTCCTGCCGCGACCTGGGCCTGCCCGTGCCGCCCGACGCCGCGGCAAGCTGGGTGATCGGCCTGGGCTTGACCGAAGCGCTGGCAACGGCCATCCCCACGCTGCAGCCGGATCAGGTTCCCAAGCTGCTCGAACGCTACCGCTTCCATTACCTGACCAAGGATCCGGAACTGCGCCTGTTCCCGGGGATTCAGGAACTGCTGGACCAATTGCGCACCCTGGGCGTCAGGATGGCCGTGGCCACCGGCAAAAGCCGGCTGGGGCTTGAACGCATGCTGGAAACCACCGGACTGAGGCCTTATTTCACGGCAACGCGCTGTGCCGACGAAACCTTTTCCAAGCCGCATCCAGGCATGCTGCTGGAATTGATGGAAGAAACAGGCGTGATTCCCGAAGAAGTCATCATGATCGGCGATACGTCGCATGACTTGAACATGGCGTGCAATGCGGGCGTGGCCGGGTTGGGCGTGGCCTACGGTGCGCATCCCATCAGCGAATTGCTGCCCTGCCGGCCCGAAGCAGTCGTTCATTCCGTGCCTGAACTGCATGCCTGGCTGGTCGGACATGTCATCGGTGGTCCAATCACCGGTACGCCGGCCGGCGCAGCGTGATCTCATGGCGCTGCCGGGCAGGGCAGGGGATTGCACCGCCCGCCCGGCAGCCGCCGGCCTTCATGGCCTTTATGCCACAGGTCACGCATCTCCATCGGCCGCATGGTATTGCCGTCAGGTGGAATCGCCTATCCTAATGTCCTTTGTGTCTGTCCCGTCATAGCGAGCATTGTTCATGTCCCAGGATGTCTATCCGCCCTCATCGTCGTCCGCCGCGGCCTATCCGGACGCCGCGCGGCCGGTCCTGGCCGAGCCCTGGGAGCGGGAAGTGCTTGAAAAGCTCGTTTTCGCGTCCCTGAAGGAACAGCGCGCCAAGCGCCGCTGGACGATCTTCTTTCGCCTGTTGTTCATTGCGATCGTGCTGTTCATCCTGTTTTCCATGACCGACCTGTTCAGCCGCGGTTCCTCGGCCAGCGTTCCGGAAGCCCATACGGCCCTGGTGACGCTGGACGGCGTCATCGATGCCGAAGGCGAAGCCAGCGCCGAGAAGGTGGTGGGCGCGCTGCAGGCGGCCTATGAAGACGCGGGTACGCGGGGCGTGATCCTGCGCATCAACAGCCCGGGCGGCAGTCCGGTGCAATCCGGCATCATCTACGACGAGATCCGCCGGCTGCGCGAGCTGCATGCCGACAAGCCGCTGTACGTGGTGGTCGAAGAAATCTGCGCGTCGGGCGGGTATTACGTCGCGGCGGCTGCCGACAGGATTTACGTCAACCGGGCCAGTATCGTCGGCTCCATCGGCGTGATCATGGAAGGCTTCGGCTTTACCGGCCTGATGGACAAGGTCGGCGTGGATCGCCGCCTGGTCGTCTCCGGCGAGAACAAGGCGCTGCTCGATCCGTTTTCGCCGCCGAATCCGGCGCAGCAGCAATACGCGTCGCAACTGGTGGGCGAGATCTATCAGCAGTTCGTGACCGCAGTAAAAACCGGCCGGGGCGATCGATTGAAGGAGACGCCCGACATGTTCACCGGACTGATCTGGACCGGCGCCAAGAGCGTGGAACTGGGCCTGACGGACGGTCTGGGCACCGTGGAAAGCGTGGCGCGCGACGTCGTCAAGGCCGAGACGGTGGTCGATTACACGGTCAAGGAGAACCTGGCTGAACGGGTGGCCAAGCGCGTTGGCATGTCGTTTGGCGCCGGCGCGGTCAACGCCAGCCTGGGTGCAACGCAGCGCGGGTACAGCTGGCGGTAAGAAGCAGCGGTGTCGGCACGGTGCGCGTGGGGCGCCGCAATGCGGCTTAGGGTGGTGCGGCCTCTGACCGATGCGGCACCGCAGGCAGACAGCTGCCTACTTCCCCTTGCCCTGCGCCAGATACAGGAACAGGGTCGGCTGCTTGTCTAATGACGGTGCCGGCCGGCTCTTCCATGCCGACACCGGGTGCGTTTGCACCCATTCCTCGTCCGTGGTCAGCGAACGCGCCACGCACAACAGCGTGTCGCCGCGCAGCCCGCCGATCAGCGTCTGGAACATGGCGCCGTTGCGATAGGGCGTTTCGATCAGCATTTGTGTCTGGTCGTGGCGCGCCGACAGCGTTTCCCATTCCTTGAGCTGCTTCAGGCGCTCGGCCGCGTCGACCGGTGCGTAGCCGTGAAAGGCAAAGCGCTGCCCGTCCAGTCCGCTCGCCATCAGGCCCAGCAGGATGGACGACGGCCCCACCCACGGCCGCACCTGGATGCCCATGGCATGCGCCGCGCGCGCTACTGTCGCGCCCGGGTCGGCCACCGCCGGGCAGCCCGCTTCGGACACCAGCCCGATCTCGCCGCCCTTGGCGATGGGCGCCAGCCACGCGCGGATGTCGTCAGCCCGTGCTTTCTGGTCCAGCGTGTGGATCGTGATTTCCTGCAGCGGGCGCATCGTGCCGATGGCTTTCAGGAATGCCCGCGCCGTCTTGGCATTCTCGGCAATATAGGTATCCAGCCGGCCAGCCAGGCTGCGAACCTCGGACGGCAGCCAGCGTTCGGGGGCGCGTTGCCCAGCGATACCGGAATCAGGTGCAGGATGCCGCTCACAGGGCGTCTCCAGAAATAAGGTGGTCCAGGGGATCCAGGCCGAACTGCGCAAGCAGCCGGGTCGTGGCGATCAACGGCAGGCCGATCAGCGCCGTCGGGTCGTCGCTATCTATCCGGTCCATCAGGGCAATGCCCAGGGCTTCGGCCTTGGCGCTGCCGGCGGTGTCGTAGGGTGTTTCGGCATGCAGGTAGGCGGTCAGCGCCCGCGCGGTCAGGGTACGCAGACGGCAACGGGTATCCACCACGGCGGTCCTGACGGTCACGCCGTCGTCGATGGCCAGCGCCGTGTGGAAGGTGACGTCCTTGCCTTGCATGGCCTGCAGTTGGGCCAGGGCGGCGTCGAAGTTGCCGGGTTTGCCGATGGGGCTGCCATCGATGGTCGCCACCTGGTCGGACCCGATGACCACGCTGCCGGGGTGCTGGACGGCCACGGCGCGCGCCTTGGCACAGGCCAGGCGCAGCGACAGGTCGACGGGCGGTTCGCCCGGGTGTGGTGTTTCGTCCACGCCTGGCGAGACGACGGAGAAGGGCAGCCGCAGGCGCTCGAGCAGTTCACGCCGGTAGATGGACGTGGATGCCAGGATGAGCGGGCGGGGCAGGGAAGCTGGAGTGGCCATGAATCAGGGTTTTGCCCAGGTAAGTGTTTGACTCGCTTGGATTTTCCACGCTATTATCCAACGTTTTCCCGGCAGGCTTTTGCGCCCGGAAACATTCGTGATGCCTGGCGGTCCGCAATGGCCAGGGCTGACGAAGGGTATGGCTGACAACGCAGGGCTGACAACGATTGGCGCTGCGACGCTGTCTCGATGCAGCGCCTGATCCCGGCCGGTGTCGCGGCTTGGTCCCTGGGCCGCCGGCCCCGTCACCGATCCACACTACGAGATTTTCATACTACGCATCGATCGATTGCAGCGCGCGAACTGCGGGCAGGCCACATTGCCACCGCCCTACGCGACCGACGTTGATGCGACGTAACAAGCAGCCATGAGCAAGCAAGACAACCACAGCGATTCCGGCAACGCGCCCACGCCAGAACAGTTGGCGGCTGCCGCGGCGCCCGGCCGCTATATCGACGCCTTCGAATTTGTCCGGCTTGGCAAGTCTGCCCAGGGCAGCGTTCCCATTACCTGGTTCGACCGGCTGGTGGAAGATATGCCCGAGCAGGAACCGGGTGCGATGGTGTCGTGGTCGGCCCACGCCGACAAGGCCCGCTGGGCGAGCCGTTGATCGTGCTTGGGGTCGATACCGTTCTGACCGTACAATGCGAGCGCTGCCTGGGGCCGATGCCGGTGCATCTGTCATCCGAAGTGCCGCTGCAACTGGTCGAAACCGAAGCGGAGCTTGACGATCCCGATAGTTTCGATGTGTCGGAACTTGACGCCTTCGAGGCGGGCGAAGCGTTCGACAAGGTGCTTGGCACCCATAAGTTCGACCTGTTCGAACAGGTCGAAGACGAACTGATCCTGTGCGTGCCGTACGTGCCCAAGCATGACGTGTGTCCGGAAGGCGCATTGCCTCCTGGCCTGGGCGCGAGCGACGCCGACAGCGACGAGGAACGTGAACCATCGCCCTTTGCGGCGTTGGCGAAATTGAAAGGCAAGCCCGACCTGGCCAGTTGAGCCAGGCAGCTTGCCACGCCGGGGCAGATCCCCGGCGGAACGGGGCACGATCCCCTGGCGGATCGGGGGCACCATCCCCTGGCCGAAGTCCAGAATTTGTCCGTGGCGCGGCGCCGCAGGTGACACACCTGCGATGCATGGCGGTGCGGGTCGATGCAGTGCAGTTGCAGTATGTAGTTGACGTTGGGTCCAAAGAACGGTGTGTCGGGCAAGCCTGCGCAGGCCACCGTTATCTTCATTGAAAGCAGGTATCAGAACTCGCGACGGCATGACCTGAGCCGATATGGCTTACAATGCGCGCGCCGTTCCAAGGAGTCATCTAACATGGCCGTTCAGCAAAACAAGAAGTCGCCTTCCAAGCGTGGCATGCACCGTGCACACGATTTCCTGACCAACCCGCCGACCGCTACCGAAGCGACGACGGGCGAGACGCACCTGCGTCATCACATCAGCCCTAACGGTTTCTACCGTGGTCGCAAGATCTTCAAGACCAAGAACGACGAGTGATGATTGACGGCCCCAGGGGGCAAGTCCTTGTTATGAGACTAGTCCCGACAGGGCCGTTACTCAGGGGTGGATTGCGGATCGTCGCAAGACACATGCATCGGCATTTCACCCCTGGGCACTTGCGAATCCTTTTTTCAGGGTTTGTCTGCTCGGTCGGCTATAGTGGCCGGAGGCAGGCTTTTCTGTGTCTATGGCTATGATCCGAATCGCGATCGATTGCATGGGGGGCGATTTCGGCCTCCCCGTGACAATTCCGGCCGCGCTGGCGTTTTGCGACCGTCAACCCGACGTGCGCTTGCTCCTGACCGGTCTCCCCGACCAAATCGAAGCACGGCTGGCGGAATGCGGCGCAACCGCGGCGCAACGCGAGCGGCTGACGGTCGTTCCCGCGTCCGAAGTGGTGACGATGGACGACAAGGTCGAAGTGGCCCTGCGTCGCAAGAAGGATTCATCCATGCGGGTGGCCGCGGCCCAGGTGCGTGATGGCCTGGCCGACGCGTGCGTTTCCGCAGGCAACACCGGCGCCTGGATGGCCATCTCGCGATTCGTCCTCAAGACGTTGGACGGCATCGATCGCCCGGCCATCGCCAAGGCGATCCCGAACCAGGCAGGCCGCAAGACGGTGGTGCTCGATCTGGGCGCCAACGTCGATTGCACCGCCGAACATCTGCTGCAGTTCGCCATTCTCGGGTCCGCCATGATGTCCGCCGTCGGGCACATCGACCGGCCGAGCGTGGGCCTGCTCAATATTGGCGAAGAAGTCATCAAGGGCAACGAAGTCGTCAAGCAGGCATCCGAACTGCTGCGCGCCAGTTCCCTGAATTTCCACGGCAATGTCGAAGGCAATGACATCTACAAGGGCACGGTCGACGTGGTCGTCTGCGACGGCTTCGTCGGCAACGTCGTGCTCAAGGCTTCCGAAGGAATGGCCCGGCTGCTGGGCGGCTTCCTGAAAGAAGAATTCACGCGTTCCTTCTTCTCGCTCCTGATGGCCTCGGTGGTCCGTCCGGTGCTCAATCGCTTCCGCGCCCGGGTCGACCCTCGCCGCTACAACGGCGCGTCGCTGCTGGGCCTGCGGGGCGTGGTCATCAAAAGCCACGGTTCGGCCGACGCCCATTCGTTCGAGTGGGCGCTGCGCGATGCGTACGACGCGGTGTCGACCGGCCTGCTGGCCAAGACGACGCAGGCCGTGCAGCAGTTGACCCGCCTGACGGATGTCCCGGCCGCTGCGGCGCCTGTAACGTCCGCGACCGCCGCCGCATCGCCGCCCGTATCGTCGGCGGCCCCGGTATCGGCCCCTCAGCAGCGACCCCGGCGGCAACGCTGGAGACTTCCACGCACGGAGATAATGCATGAGTGCACCCGCGTCCGACTTTGCCCGGGCCGCCGCGCCTGCGCGTTGGTCGAAGATCGTTGGCACCGGCAGCTTCCTGCCCGAGCGCGTCGTGTCGAACGACGAGCTGGCCAGGAACTTGCCGAACGTGGCGTCGAGACGTCCGACCAGTGGATCGTTGAACGAACCGGCATTCGCCAGCGGCACCTGGCCGACAAGGGCGTCACGTCCAGTCAGCTGGGTTTCGAGGCGTGCGTGCGCGCGCTGTCCGACGCGGGCGTCGACGCAGCCGAGGTCGACCTCATCATCGTCGCGACCTCCACCCCCGATTTCGTCTTCCCCAGCACCGCGTGCCTGATCCAGGCAAAGCTTGGCGCATCGAACGCCGCGGCCTTCGACGTCCAGGCGGTGTGCAGTGGTTTCGTGTACGCGCTTGCCACCGCCGACAGCTTCATCCAGGCGGGCCGCGCCAAGTGCGCGCTGGTGATCGGAACCGAAGTCTTCTCGCGCATCCTTGACTGGAACGATCGCGGCACCTGTGTGCTGTTTGGCGACGGCGCCGGCGCTGTCGTCCTGCGCGCCTCGAACGAACCGGGCGTGCTGTCGGCCAAGCTGCATTCCGACGGCAGCCAGATGAAGATCCTGTGCGCCGCCGGCAATGTCGCCTATGGCGAAGTCACGGGCGACCCTTTCCTGCGGATGGAAGGGCAGGCCGTGTTCAAGCAGGCCGTTACGGTCCTGGACAAAGTGGCGCGCGAAGTCTGCGACGAAGCCAATGTCAGCCTGGACAGCGTCGACTGGCTGATCCCCCACCAGGCCAACGTCCGCATCCTGAATTCCACCGCGCGCAAGCTGGGTATCCCGGCCGAACGCGTGGTCGTGACCGTCGACAGCCACGCCAACACGTCGGCCGCCAGCGTCCCGCTGGCGCTGGATGTCGCGCGCCGCGATGGGCGCATCCAGCCGGGCCAGCTCGTCATGCTGCAAGGCGTGGGCGGCGGCTTCACCTGGGGCGCCGTCCTGGCCCGCATGTAGAACCAGAACGACACGGAATCGTCATTTCATGAAAATCGCTTTTGTATTTCCCGGACAGGGCTCGCAAGCCGTCGGCATGCTCAACGGATTTGCCGGCAATGAGGCCGTCCAGGATGTCGTGACCCGCGCCAGCGCCGCGCTGGGCGACGATCTGGGCAAGCTGATGGCCGAAGGCCCGGCCGATCAGCTCAACCTGACCACCTTTACCCAGCCTGTCATGCTGACGGCCGGTGTGGCGTTCTATGCCGCCTGGCGCGCCGCGGGCGGCCCGGTGCCTGCCCTGGTGGCTGGCCACAGCCTGGGGGAGTACGCCGCGCTGGTCGCTGCCGGCAGTCTGACCCTGGAAGATGCCGTGCGCCTGGTGCGCGTGCGCGCCGATGCCATGCAGTCGGCCGTGCCGGTGGGCACGGGCGGCATGGCCGCCATTCTTGGCCTGGATGACGACACCGTGCGTCTGGCCTGCAGCGCGGCTGCCGACGACGAGATCGTCGAAGCGGTCAACTTCAATGCCCCGGCCCAGGTCGTGATTGCCGGCCACAAGGCCGCCGTGGAACGTGCCTGCGAAGCCGCCAAGGCGGCCGGCGCCAAGCGCGCCTTGCCGCTGCCGGTGTCGGCGCCGTTCCATTCGAGTCTGATGCAGCCCGCGGCCGACGTCCTGGCCAAGGCCCTGGCCGGCATCGAGGTCAAGCGCCCGATGATCCCGGTCCTGAACAATGTCGACGTGGCCACGCCTGACGAACCGGCCGCGATCGTCGATGCGCTGACGCGCCAGGCCTGGCATCCGGTGCGCTGGGTCGAGACGATCCAGGCCATGAAGGAAGCTGGCGTGACCCATATCGTCGAATGCGGTCCGGGCAAGGTGCTTGCGGGCCTGGTCAAGCGTATCGACAGCAGCATGGTCGGCCTGGCGATCACCGACGAAGCCTCACTGGCTGCGGCGCTGGCCGCGGTGAACACGCCCGACGCGGCCGCCTGAACGCGATTACAAGGAAAAGAACATGGATTTGCAGGGTAAGGTTGCGCTGGTCACCGGCGCGTCGCGGGGAATCGGCAAGGCAATCGCGGCGGAACTGGCCGCGCGCGGCGCGTGCGTGATCGGCACGGCCACCAGCGAAGCTGGCGCGCAGGGCATCACCGAAGCGCTGGCTGGCCAGAACGGCAGCCGCGGTGTGGTGCTGGAAGTCAATGACGCTGCCGCCGTCGATGCACTGATCGACGCGCTGGGCAAGGAGTCGGGTGGTCCGCACATCCTCGTCAACAATGCCGGCATTACTCGCGACACGCTTGCGATGCGGATGAAGGACGACGACTGGACGGCCGTGATCGATACCAACCTGAGCGCCGTTTTCCGCTTGTCCCGTGCGGTCATGCGGGGGATGATGAAAGCCAAATGGGGCCGCATCGTCAACGTCACGTCGGTGGTCGGGGCCAGCGGCAACGCCGGACAGGCAAACTACGCGGCGGCCAAGGCGGGTGTGGCGGGACTGACACGCGCGCTGGCGCGCGAACTCGGCAGCCGGAACATTACCGTAAACTGCGTGGCGCCCGGCTTTATCGACACCGACATGACCAAGTCGCTGGGCGACACCCAGACCAGCGCGTTGCTGGGCCAGATTCCGCTCGGCCGCCTTGGCCGTCCCGAAGATATCGCCCACGCCGTCGCCTATCTGGCGTCTCCGGCGGCGGGGTATGTGACCGGCACCGAGCTGCATGTGAACGGCGGCATGTACATGAACTAAGTTACCGCATATTGCATCCGCGATATGTATTTGTCCCGGCCGGTCCGCTTGATCCCAAGCGAGCTTGGCTATAATCAGTCAGATAAATAGACCCTTTTGGAGGATCTCCATGGATAGCATCGAACAGCGCGTCAAGAAGATCGTCGCTGAGCAGCTCGGCGTCAACGAAGCCGAGATCAAGAACGAATCTTCTTTTGTCGACGACCTCGGTGCCGATTCGCTCGATATGGTTGAGCTCGTGATGGCCCTCGAAGACGAATTCGAAACCGAGATTCCAGACGAAGAAGCCGAGAAGATCACGACTGTTCAACAGGCGATCGACTACGTCAGCTCGAACATCAAGAAGTAAGCATCCGTCATTCACATGACAGGGGGCGGCCCGTTGGCCGCCTTCATCTTTTTATTGCGGCTCGGCCGCGCGCGGCCTCATACCCGTCTCTGGCGGTTTGGGCTGTTGCCGAACGCGCTTTTTTCTCCGCGCACTTGAGGAGTCTTCAGTGAAGCGACGCGTCGTCATCACCGGCCTCGGTATCGTTTCCCCAGTGGGCAACGACATCGCTACTGCATGGGACAACATCGTCAACGGCCGGTCCGGCATCGACCGTATCACCCGTTTCGACAGCACCGACTTCAACTGCCATATCGCGGGTGAAGTGAAGAATTTCGACCTGACCAAGTACCTGTCCACCAAAGAAGCCCGTCAGATGGATACGTTCATCCACTACGGCGTGGCGGCGGGCGTGCAGGCATGGGAAGACAGCGGCCTGACCGTCACCGAAGAAAACGCCGATCGTATCGGTGTGGTCGTCGGCTCCGGCATCGGCGGCTTGCCCCGTATCGAAGAGACCCACCAGGAATTCGTGGATCGTGGTCCTCGCAAGATTTCTCCGTTTTTCGTGCCCGCGTCGATCATCAACATGATCTCGGGGCAGATCTCCATCCGCTACGGGATGAAGGGTCCGAACTATTCGATCGTGTCCGCCTGCACGACCGGCCTGCATTGCATCGGTGATGCCGGCCGCCTGATCGAATACGGCGACGCCGACATCATGCTGGCGGGTGGCGCGGAATCGACCGTGTCGCCGTTGGGTATCGGCGGTTTCGCCTCTGCCCGCGCGCTGTCGACCCGCAACGACGATCCCACCACGGCGTCGCGTCCCTGGGACAAGGATCGTGACGGCTTCGTGCTGGGCGAAGGCGCCGGCGTGCTGGTGCTCGAAGAATACGAACACGCCAAGGCGCGTGGCGCCAAGATCTACGGCGAGCTGGCAGGCTACGGCATGAGCGCCGACGCCTATCACATCACCTCGCCCGATCGCGACGGCCCACGCCGCGGCATCCAGAACGCGCTGCGTAACGGCGGCTTCAATGCCGACGAAGTGCAGTATGTGAACGCGCACGGCACGTCGACGCCGTTGGGCGACCGTAACGAAACCGAAGCGATCAAGCTGGCGTTTGGCGACCATGCCAAGAAACTCGTGATCAACTCCACCAAGTCGATGACGGGCCATTTGCTGGGCGCCGCGGGCGGCATCGAAGCGGTGTTCACGGCGCTGGCCGTGCATCATCAGATCTCGCCCCCGACGATCAACATCTTCAACCAGGACCCCGAGTGCGATCTCGACTACTGCGCGAACGAAGCCCGGAAGTTGAACATCGACGTGGCGATCTCGAATTCGTTCGGTTTCGGTGGCACCAACGGCACCATGATCGTGCGCAAGGTCTGATTTGAACGATTCCGCGGCGTTTGCCGGCTTGCAGGTTCATACGTCGTTAGTACCGTCTCTGCGTGCAGAGACGTTGGGCCGGCTCGCCACCGTCGCGGCATCGGCGGCGGGGGCGGTCAGCCTGTATTGGGTGCTGCTGGCCGCGGGCTCCGGCCAGGCCATTGCCTGGATCGTGGCCCTGGCCGCGGCCGCCGCCAGCATGGTGGCGGCCAGCGGGTCTTCCCGTGCGTTGCCGATGCGCTTTTCCGCGCTGGCCATCGACGCCGGAGGCCATTGGCATCTACAGTCCGCCGGCGGCTGGTTGCATTTCGTCCCCCATTCCATTTCCGTCTCGCCCTTGGGCTGGATGTCCCTCGACGGCGACGTCCGGCAGGAACGCGTTCGCCTGGCGATCTGGTCAGACAGTGTGCCCGCGCCGGTGTGGCGCCGTCTGCGCGTCGCGGCGGGCTGGCTGGCCCAGCGCCCCGACGGCCTTGTGGTGCCTGCGTCCGCCGTCGACCCCCGCCTGCTGGGAACGTCATGACGGAACGCGAAATCGACGCCGAACTGGTCGCCCGCGTCCAGCGCGGGGACAAAAAGCGTTCGAACTGCTGATGCTGAAGTATCAGCGCAAGATCCTGCGCCTGCTGTCACGTTTCGTCCGGGATCCGGGCGAGGTCGAAGACGTGGCCCAGGAAGCATTCATCAAAGCCTATCGCGCCCTGCCGCAATTTCGCGGCGAAAGCGCGTTCTACACCTGGTTGTACCGTATCGCCATCAACACCGCGAAGAACCATCTCGTGGCGTCAGGGCGTCGTCCAAGCTCGCCATCTGAATATGAAAACGAAGACGGTGAAACTTTCGACGAAACCGACAACCTAAGTGATATCAACACGCCGGAATCGATGATGGCCTCGCGGGAAATCGCGGAAACCGTCAACTCTGCCATCGAGGCTTTGCCCGAGGAATTGAGAACCGCGATCGTCCTGCGTGAAATCGAGGGCATGAGCTATGAAGATATCGCTCAGTCGATGGGCTGCCCCATCGGCACCGTGCGGTCCCGGATCTTCCGGGCGCGTGAAGCGATAGCAACCCGGCTCAGGCCATTATTGGGCACCAAGGACGACAAGCGGTGGTAGGCCGGCTGAGGTCACGAGGGTGCAGGCAAGTCGTACTGGCAACAAGCACATCGGTTGGCGCCGGTGGCGGAGGGTAAACAAATGCAGGTAACACCGCGTCGGGAACAACGTCCGACCCACGCTGAAGGCGCAACGGCAGCGCCGTATTTGTCTTCGTCAGATCCCTCGTCGTCGGCAGAATGGCTGTCCGCGTACCTCGACGCCGAAGCCGACCTCGACGGCGACCAATTGCCGGCATCGTTGTCGACGCCTGACGGCCTGGCCCGCTGGGACGCCTACCACCTGATCGGCGACGTTCTTCGCACGCCCGACCTGGCCCAGCCCGTGTCCGCCGCTTTCCACGCCCGTTTCCTTGAAGCGCTCGACCAGGAAGCCCCGATCATCGCGGCGCCGCGCCGCGCGCCCCAGCGCCGCTTCATGACGCGCTACGGTCTGCCGGGCCTGGCGGCGGCTGCCGCCGTGGCGTCCGTTACCTGGATGGCGCAGCCGTACTTTGGCTCGCAGCCCACCGCGCCGGGCACCGCCGAATTTACCGCATCGTCGTTCATCCCTGGCCAGGGCATGGTGTCGCAAGTGTCGGCGCCGGTCGCGCCCGCTGCGGCCCCGAACGGCGGCATCCTGCCTGCCGACGCGTCGACCGGCGCGGATCTATCGCTGGCCGAGTACCTCGACGCGCACCGTCAAGTCTCGGGCAAAAGCGCGATCCGCGAAGTTTCCACCACCTCTTACGATACCGAGGCAGGACAGCGTTGATATCGAGTGCGGCGAGCCGGATTGGCAGGGTTCAGCCGGTGCTGCTGTCGGCACGCCCCTTCGTGGCGGTGCTGACCTGCGCGCTGGCGGTGGCGGTCCATGCACAGGGGATCGCAGGGCAGGGGCAGGGCGATGCCGCCGCGGCGGCCAACGTGTCGCTGCTTCAACGCATCCAGAATTCGGCGCAACAGCTGAATTACACGGGTGTCTTCACCTATCAGCAGGGCGCGTCGATGCAGTCGTCGCGCGTGACGCACATTGCCGATGGCAAGGGCGAGCATGAGCGCCTCGAGATCCTCGATGGGCAGCCGCTCGAATTCCTGCGTGAAAACGACGACATCCAGTGCCTGATTCCCGCCAAGAAGGCGATTCTGGTCGAAAAGCGCACCACACGCGATCGCTTTCCGGGGCTGATGCTGGGCAAGGCCGATCAACTGGCCGCCAACTACCACGTCACGGTGGACCCGCAGTCCGAACGCGTTGCCGACCGGGATTGTCAGGTCATCAACGTCCATCCCAAGGATAACGACCGCTACGGCTACCGCCTCTGTGCGGACACCCGCTCCGGCCTGCTGCTTCGTGCGCAAACGCTGTCGAGCGATGTCGGTGTCGTCGAGCAGGTGGCTTTCATGACGCTGCAGGTGGGGGCCGACGTGGACGCCGCCCAGCTCAAGCCCAAGTGGTCGACCAAGGACTGGAAAGTCATCCGTGCGCAGTTGACGCCGACCGATCTGGCCGCCAATGGCTGGTCGGTGGCGGAAACCGCCGGTTTTCATACCGTCACGCAGTTGCAGCGCTCGATGGGCGGCAAGCAGAACGTCAAGCAGATCATGCTGTCCGACGGGCTCGCCGCCATCTCCATCTTCATCGAGCCCTTCAGCAACGCGCATCCGCAACAGGTCGGGTCGAGTTCCCGAGGCGCCATCCACGTGGTGGGCCGCAGGCTGGGCGATTACTGGATCACGGTGCTCGGCGAGGCACCGCTGGGAACCATTCAGCGCGTTGCCGCGTCCGTCGACTATCACCCTGTTTCGCGTCGCCCCTGAACCGGCGGGCGCAGTGCGCCTGCTGTCCAGCTGACCCGTATTCGCTTTCTCTTCTTCGCCGGAGTGTTTCATGCTCGAGTTGTCCTTGCCGATGGCGCGTCTCGATATGCGCAAGGCATTGTTGGCCGTCGTAACGTCATTGACCCTGTTCGTCGGTGTCGCCCCCACGGTGCACGCGCAGGCGCGCGGGCTGCCCGACTTTACCGATCTGGTGGACCGGGCCGATCCGGCGGTCGTGAACATCCGCACCACGTCCAAGGCCGTGGCGCGCGGCCCGTCGGGCGTTCCCGGCGCGCCGGGCGGGCAGGACCCGTATGAACTCTTTCGCTGGTTCTTCGGCCCCGACTTCAATCCGCCAGGAGGCGGCGGCCAGGGCCCGCGCACGCCGCGCGGCCAGGTTCCCGACAGCGGCGAAGGCCAGGAAGTCCCGCGTGGCGTGGGATCGGGTTTCTTCATCTCGGCCGATGGCTATGCGCTGACGAATCACCACGTGGTCAAAGACGCCGACGACATCTATGTGACCTTGACCGACCGCCGCGAATTCAAGGCCAAGGTCATCGGGTCCGACGAACGTACCGACGTGGCGCTGATCAAGATCGACGCGACCGGGCTGACGCCGCTCAAGATCGGCGACCCCAGCGTGCTGCGCAAGGGCGAATGGGTCGTGGCCATCGGATCGCCGTTCGGCCTGGATTCCACCGTGACTGCCGGCATCGTCAGCGCCAAGGGCCGGGATACCGGCGATTACCTGCCGTTCATCCAGACCGACGTGGCCGTCAACCCTGGCAACTCCGGTGGCCCGTTGCTCAACATGCGCGGGGAAGTGGTCGGCATCAACTCGCAGATCATTTCGCGCAGCGGCGGCTTCATGGGCATTTCGCTGTCGATCCCTATCGATGACGCCATGCGTGTGGTTGAGCAGTTGCGCGCCACGGGCCGCGTCACGCGCGGCCGTATCGGTGTGCAGATCAGCGAAGTCACCAAGGAAGTCGCGGATGCGATCGGCCTGGGCCGCACGGCTGGCGCATCGGTTGGCATGGTCGAACCGGGCAGCCCGGCCGAAAAGGCGGGTATCGAACCGGGCGACGTGGTCCTGAAATTCAACAACAAGACGATCGACCGTTCGTCGGACCTGCCGCGTGCCGTGGGTGAAACCAAGCCCGGATCGAAGGCGACCATCCAGGTGTGGCGCCGTGGCGCGACCAAGGACCTGACCATTACCGTGGCGGAACTGGAAGACAAGACCGCATCGGCCGCGGGTCGTGGCGACGACAAGGAGCCGGCGCCGGCGCAGAAGACCAACGCCCTGGGCGTGGTGGTATCCGAAGTGCCGGCCGCCCGCAAGAAGGAACTGCGGATACGCGGCGGCGTGCAGGTTGACGCCGTGGACGGGGCGGCCGCCCGTGCCGGGATCAAGGCAGGCGATATACTGCTGGCGCTCGACAATACGGAAATCACGGGCGTGTCGCAGTTCAACGGCATCGTCTCCAAGCTCGAAAAGGGCAAGGTGCACGGCGTGCTGGTACGCCGCGACGAGCTGACGCAGTGGGTGCCACTGCGCCCGGCGCGCTAGGGGCAAGGGCGCCGGGGCCGGCAAAACCGGCACACATGGCCGCGCAAGGCTAAAATGCCGTGTCGCGGCAGGAAAATGGCGGGTGTCCACCGGCTTTCCGGTCGACACCACGCAGGCGGGGCGCGTAGCGCCCCTTTTTCGCCGCCCGCTACCTCATTCATAACGGATCGCATGCAGCACATTCGCAATTTCTCCATCATCGCCCACATTGACCACGGCAAGTCGACGCTCGCCGACCGCCTGATCCAGCGCTGTGGCGGATTGTCCGACCGCGAGATGGAAGCCCAGGTGCTCGATTCGATGGATATCGAGCGTGAGCGGGGCATCACGATCAAGGCGCAGACCGCGTCGCTGAGCTACAAGGCGCGCGACGGCAAGGTCTATAACCTCAACCTGATCGACACCCCGGGGCACGTCGACTTTTCGTACGAAGTCAGCCGGTCGCTGTCAGCCTGCGAAGGCGCGCTGCTGGTGGTCGACGCCTCGCAGGGCGTCGAAGCGCAGACCGTGGCCAATTGCTACACCGCCATCGAGCTGGGCGTCGAAGTGGTGCCGGTCCTGAACAAGATGGACCTGCCGCAGGCCGATCCCGATGGCGCCAAGCGCGAAATCGAAGAAGTGATCGGCATCAACGCCGAAGACGCGATCCCCGCCAGCGCCAAGACCGGCATGGGCATCGATGACATCCTGGAAGCGGTGATCGAACGCATCCCGGCGCCCAAGGGCGATCCCGACGGCAAGTTGCAGGCGCTCATTGTCGACTCGTGGTTCGACAACTACGTGGGCGTCGTGATGCTGGTGCGCGTGATCAACGGCGTCCTCAAGCCCAAGGAAAAGATCCAGCTGATGGCGTCGGGCGCGACCCACCTGTGCGAACACCTGGGCGTGTTCACGCCCAAGTCGCAGCCGCGCCAGCAGCTGTCGGCGGGGAAGTGGGCTTCATCATCGCCGGCATCAAGGAATTGAAGAACGCCAAGGTGGGCGATACGGTCACCCATGCGGGCAAGCCGGCGGACGCCATGCTGCCGGGCTTCAAGGAAGTCAAACCGCAGGTGTTCGCCGGGCTGTACCCGGTGGAGTCCAGCGAATACGATCAGCTGCGCGATTCGCTCGAAAAGCTGAAGCTGAACGACGCGGCCTTGATGTATGAACCCGAGGTGTCGCAGGCCCTGGGCTTTGGTTTCCGCTGCGGCTTCCTGGGGCTGCTGCACATGGAAATCGTGCAGGAACGCCTGGAACGCGAATTCAATATGGACCTGATCACCACCGCGCCGTCGGTGGTGTACGAAGTCGTGCAGCGCGACGGCAGCATCGTGATGGTCGACAGTCCGTCCAAGATGCCCGAGGTCGGCAAGCTGGACGACATTCGCGAGCCTATCGTGACGGTGGTCCTGTTCATGCCGCAGGAATACGTGGGCCCGGTCATGACGCTGTGCACCGCCAAGCGCGGCACGCAACTGAACATGGCCTATCACGGCCGCCAGGTTCACCTGACGTACGAAATCCCGCTGGCCGAAATCGTCCTCGATTTCTTCGACAAGCTCAAATCCGTGTCGCGTGGCTACGCGTCCATGGACTACGAGTTCAAGGAATACCGCAGCGCCGACGTGGTGCGCGTGGACCTGCTGATCAACGGCGACCGGGTCGATGCGCTGTCCTTGATCGTGCACCGGGCCAATGCCCGTTACCGTGGCCGCGATGTCACGGCGCGCATGCGCGAACTGATTCCGCGCCAGATGTATGACGTGGCGATCCAGGCGGCGATCGGCGCCGAAGTGATCGCGCGTGAAAACGTCAAGGCGCTGCGCAAGAACGTGCTGGCCAAGTGCTACGGCGGCGACATTTCGCGCAAGAAGAAGCTGCTCGAGAAACAAAAGGCCGGCAAGAAGCGCATGAAGCAGGTCGGCAGCGTCGAGATCCCCCAGGAAGCCTTTCTGGCCATTCTGCAGGTCGAGGACAAGTGATGCGTGGTGTGACCTTCATTGGCATTGGCGTCAGGGTTGCTGGCGCCGGCTTTGTCTCAAGTTTGGCCGGAGCGGCGGCATGAGCCTGAATTTTGCGTTGATCCTGTTCGTGCTGTTGATCGTGACCGGCATCGTCTGGTCGCTGGACCGCTGGTCCTTGCGGCCTGCCCGCCAGGCCCGCATGAACGCCGCCGCCGCCGATTTCGACCGGCAGCACGGCGACGCCATCCGCGCATCCAGCGGCCAGGCCGAAGCCGCGCGCCGGCGCCAGGAAGTGGTGGACCGCGCCGCCAAGATGCCGTGGTGGGTGGAATATTCCGTCAGCTTCTTTCCGGTGATCCTGTTCGTGTTCGCGCTGCGGTCCTTCGTGGTCGAACCCTTCCGCATTCCGTCGGGTTCCATGATGCCCACCCTGCAGATCGGCGACCTGATCCTGGTGAACAAGTTTTCGTACGGCATCCGCCTGCCCATCATCGACAAGAAGATCATTCCGGTATCGGATCCCCAGCGCGGCGACGTCATGGTGTTTCGCTATCCGGCCGACCCCCAGGTCGACTACATCAAGCGCGTCGTGGGCGTGCCGGGCGACGAGGTGGCCTACCTGAACAAGCGGCTGACGATCAACGGCCAGGCGGTTCCGACCGTGTCCAAGGGCGAGTATTTCGACCCCGACCGCGTGTCGTACGCCGGCCTGTTCGGCGAGACCCTGGGCGGCGTGCCGCACGAGATCCTGATTGAGGAACGGCGCCCGGCCGAGATCGAACCGTTTCCCAGCTTTCCGAACAAGGACCAGTGCACCTACTCGCGGGAAGGGGTACGCTGCAAGGTGCCGGCGGGCAGCTACTTCATGATGGGCGATAATCGGGACAACAGTGCCGACAGCCGCTACTGGGGGTTCGTGCCCGAGGGCAATATCGTCGGCAAGGCGTTCTTCGTCTGGATGAATTTCGGCGACCTCAAACGGATAGGCCGCTTCCATTGATCTCCTTCATCACCACCCCCGCCGGTTCCGTGCCGGCGGCGGGCGCTAAGGCCCATGAATGAGCTTGAGTACGCTCGAAAAATGTATCGACTACAGCTTCAGGAACAAAAGCCTGCTTGAGCAGGCTTTGACGCACCGCAGCCACAGCAGCAAACATAACGAACGGCTGGAATTCCTGGGCGACAGCGTGCTCAATTGCGCCATCGCTTCCTTGCTGTACGACCGTTTCAGCCGCATCGACGAGGGTGACCTGTCGCGGCTGCGGGCCAATCTCGTCAAGCAAGCCTCGCTGGCCGACATTGCCCAGCGGCTCGAATTGTCCCGTTTCCTGCGGTTAGGGGAAGGGGAGCTGAAAAGCGGCGGTTTCCGCCGCCCTTCCATCCTGGCCGACACGCTCGAAGCCATTTTTGGCGCCATCTACATGGACGCGGGGTTCGACGTCGCCAGCAAGGCGATCGCCCGGCTGTACAAGCCGGTGCTGGAAACCGTGGATCCCAAGACCCTGGGCAAGGACGCCAAAACGCTGCTGCAGGAATACCTGCAGGGGCGCAAGATCGCCTTGCCGGTGTACACGGTGGTGGCCACGCACGGCGCGGCCCACAGCCAGGAATTCGAAGTCGAATGTGCGATCCCCAAGCTGGACGTGCAGGTGGTCGGCATCGGCGGAAGCCGCCGCGCGGCCGAACAGTCGGCTGCCAAGCAGGCGCTGGAAGTGGCCTTGACGGCCGCCCCAGCGCCCGCGAAACGCACACCGCGCGCCCGCAAGACGGCGCAGCTGTCGCTGCCGGTGGCCGTGGCCCAGGCCGCGTCCGACGATACACCCGGGGCTTCGATGGCGGACCCGCAGGCGGCAACGTTGGCGCACACCGGCGACCGCCAGGCCGACGGCCCCCGCGACGATGGCCCGGCCGATGACCGCCAGGCTTCCCTTACGCTGACCAAGAAATGAGCATGTCCGAAGATTCCTCCCCCGCCTTTCGTTGTGGTTTCGTGGCTATCGTCGGGCGGCCCAACGTGGGCAAGTCCACGTTGCTGAACGCGCTGATCGGCGCCAAGGTCAGCATCGTGTCGCGCAAGGCGCAGACAACGCGTCACCGCATCCACGGCGTCCTGACCCGTGACCACGATCAGTTCGTGTTCGTCGACACGCCCGGCTTCCAGACGCGCCACGGCGGCACCATGAACAAGATGATGAACCGCGTCGTCACGCAGACTTTGTCCGACGTGGACGTGGTGGTGCACGTGATCGAAGCGGGCAAGTGGTCGGATGGCGATGCCAATCTGCTGCCGCTGATGAAGTCCCAGGCGCGCACGGTGCTTGCGATCAACAAGACCGACCTGCTCAAGGACCGCGAAGCGATGTTCCCGTTCGTGAGCAAGGTCATGGCCAAGCATGCGTACGATGCGGTCGTGCCGGTCAGCGCCGCGAAGTCGCGCCAGCTGGACGACCTGCTGAATGAAATCGCCGCTGGCCTGCCCGAGAACGAGCCCATGTTCGAGGCCGATACCCTGACCGACCGTCCGGTGCGGTTCATTGCCGGCGAACTGATCCGCGAAAAGATCTTCCGTCTGGTGGGCGATGAACTGCCCTACGGGTCGACCGTGGTGATCGAACAGTGGGAAGAAACGCCCAAGCTGACGCGCATTGCCGCGTGCGTGATCGTGGAACGTGACAGCCACAAGCCCATCCTGCTGGGCACCAACGGCGAGCGCATGAAGCGGATCGCCACCGAAGCGCGGCAGGACATTGCCAAGCTGATCGACTCGTCGGTCCACCTCGAGATCTACATCAAGGTCAGAAAGGGCTGGGCGGACCGCGAAAGCCAATTGCGCGATCTGGGTTATGAATGATGAGCCGATCTTTTCGGTTCCGTTCGACGCCTCTCCGGTAGGGCTGGCGCCGGCCGACGGCGCCGACGCCGTCGGCTCGCCCAGGAAAACGGCCCGGCGCGCGCCGCGCGTGACCAACCGGGTCGAAGACCGGCCCGCCTTCCTGCTGCACAGCTACCCCTACCGCGAAACGTCGCTGATCCTGGACGTGTTCACGCGGTCGCACGGGCGGGTCGCGTTGGTGGCCAAGGGCGCCAAGCGGCCCCACTCGGCCCTGCGGTCGGTGCTCGTGTCCTTCCAACGGCTCAATCTGTCGTGGAGCGGGGCAGGGGACATCAAGACGCTGATCCGTGCCGAATGGTCGGGTGCGCCGCTGCGGCTGCAGGGGTCGTCCGCCATGTCGGCCTGGTATCTGAACGAGCTGCTGCTGCGCCTGTTGACGCGCGACGATCCGCACGAAGCCCTGTACGACGCCTATGTGGACGCCATTACGCGGCTGGCCGAGCAGCCGCGGCTGTCCGCCGGGCTGCGGGAATTCGAATGGGTGCTGCTGCGCGAGATCGGCTATGCCTTCGATCCGTCCATGACCGATGCGGGCGAGCCCATCGACCCCGAGCAGCGCTACCGCCTGCCCCTGGAAGCGGGGCCGTCGCGCATCGACGACGCCATGGACGAGAACTGGGCGTCGCGGTCCGCCATGGCGGTCAGTGGCCGGGTGTTACAGGCGTTGACCGAGCACCGCTTCGATGATGCACTGGTGGAACCTGAGCTGCGGCGTCTGCTGCGGGAACGGCTCGACTATCATATGAGCGGGCGCCCCCTGACCACACGGCAGGTGCTGCGCGATTTGCAGGATTACCTTCCCTGACGCGTCCGGACCGACGCGCCGGATAGACCACAGAGCAGTGATAGACATGATAGATCTGGGTGTGAACATCGACCACGTTGCGACGCTGCGCCAGCAGCGCCACGTCTCCTATCCCGACCCGGTGCGCGCGGCGCTGATGGCGGAAGATGCGGGCGCCGACCTGATCACCCTGCATCTGCGCGAAGACCGGCGGCACATCCAGGATGCCGATGTGGACGCCATTCGTGGCCAGTTGCGCACCCGCATGAACCTGGAATGCGCGATCACGCCGGAAATGCTGGCGATTGCCTGCCGCGTGAAGCCGCACGACGTCTGCCTGGTGCCCGAAAAGCGCCAGGAACTGACGACCGAAGGCGGGCTGGATGTCCTGGGCCACTTCGACACCGTGCGCGCCGCGGTGGCGCAATTGCAGGACGCCGGCATACGCGTGTCGCTGTTCATCGATCCCGATGCGGCGCAGATCGAAGCCTCGCAGCGGGCGGGCGCTACCGTGATCGAACTGCATACCGGCGCCTACGCCGAGCAGGAAGGCGCGGCGGCGGCCGCCGAGCTGGCCCGCATCCGCGAAGGCATTGCCGCGGGCGTGCGCCATGGCCTTCGCGTTAATGCCGGGCATGGGCTGCACTATGAAAACGTGCAGGCCGTGGCCGAACTGGAGGGCATCGCCGAGCTGAACATCGGGCATGCCATCGTGGCCCAGGCCGTGTTCAGCGGCTGGACGGCGGCCGTGCGCGATATGAAGGCGCTGATGGTGACCGCGCGCCAGCATGCCCAGCGCGGCGTGCTGCTGCGGCCCGCGCATTGAAGGGCGCGGTGACTGACGTTGCTGCTGGCCTGCCGGCTGGCGACCCGGGCAAGCCCCGCGGGGCCTCGGACGGCCCGCCGCAGGCGCGTCCGGCCGCGATCGCCGGCGTCGGCATCGACCTGCTGCGTATCGACCGGATCGAACGGGCATTGGCGCGACGGGGCGACCGCTTCGCCAGCAAGATTCTTGGTCCGCAGGAACTTGCCAAGTTCGCCGCGCGCCGCGCCCGCGATCCGCAACGCGGCATCCGTTTCCTGGCCACGCGCTTTGCCGCCAAGGAAGCCTTCTCCAAAGCGATCGGCCTGGGCATGCGCATGCCCATGGTGTGGACCCGCATGCAGACGTTGAACGCACCCAGTGGCAAGCCCATGGTGGTGCTGGCCGAGCCCCTGCGCAGCTGGTATGACGCGCGCTTTGGCGCGGCGCATGTCTCGATCACCGACGAATCCGACATGGCGGCGGCGTACGTCGTGGTCGAGATGTTGCCGGCCGAGCCGGCCAGCAACACGGCAGCGGGCGATGGGGCGGGCGCCGTCATTCCTCGGTCGCTGTGACAGCCAGCCTGGCGGCCGGTCACGTCGCGGCCCGCCTCCTTTTTCGAATCAACTGACTTTCTTCTGATGCCATGAGCGTGTCTTTCCCTATCGAGCGCGGCGCGCTGCCCCCGGTCCGGTCATCGTCGACGTGGCCGGGTTTGAACTTACCGCCGCGGAAATGGCTCGCCTGCAGCATCCGCTTGTCGGCGGCGTGATCCTGTTCGCGCGGAACTTTCACAGTCGTGCACAGCTGTGTGCGCTGACAGCCAGCATCCACGCGGCGCGCAGCGGCCCGCTGATGATCTCGGTGGACCATGAGGGCGGGCGGGTGCAGCGGTTTCGCACCGACGGCTTTACGCATCTGCCGGCCATGCGCGCGCTTGGGGAAGCCTGGAACGACGACCCGATGAAGGCGATGCGCCTGGCCACCGACGTCGGTGTGGTGCTGGCCGCGGAACTGCGCGCGTCGGGCGTGGACCTGAGCTTTACCCCTGTGCTGGACCTGGATTATGGCGACAGCCGCGTGATCCGCGACCGGTCTTTTCACCGCGATCCCAAGGCAGTCACGCTGCTGGCGCGCGCCCTGGTGCAAGGCCTGGCGCAACGGGGCATGAGCAATTGCGGCAAGCACTTTCCGGGGCACGGCTTCGTTCAGGCCGATTCGCACATCGACATCCCCGTGGATGACCGCGACCTGGATGCCGTGCTCGGTGAAGACGCCATGCCGTATGCATGGCTGGGCGACAGCGTGCTGCAGGCCGTCATGCCGGCGCATGTGATCTACCCCAAGGTGGACGCCCACCCGGCGGGCTTTTCGCGGGTGTGGGTAGAGGACATTCTGCGTGGACGATTGGGCTACCAGGGCGTGGTGTTCTCGGATGACCTGACGATGGAAGGCGCGACGGTTGCGGGTGACATCCTGGGCCGGGCGACGGCGGCCCTGGGCGCAGGGTGCGACATGGTGCTGGTGTGCAATCGGCCGGATCTGGCGGATGACCTGCTGGCGCGGCTGGACGCAGGCGAGGGCAACCCGGCGGACGCGGTCGCAGGCACCGGTGCGGCCGCCGAGCATGCCCGCGTCGGCAGCCTGCCCGGCCGGATGAGCCCCGAATCCGCGGCCCGGGTGGCCCGGCTGATGCCCCGCTTTGACGCGCCCGACTGGGATGGGTTGGTAACCGATTCGGTCTATACCCGGGCGCGCGACCGTATCCTGGCCTTGCCTCGGTACAATCCAGCCTGATTCGCCTCGATCGGCGTCGATCGGCACACCGCCGGCGGCGCGCCCGCCGATCGGCCGCCGCCCGATGCGGTGATGTCGCCACTGGATGTCATCGCGCGGCGGCGCTTCCTTCATTCGCGCAACCCGAGACCCGACCATGAGCCGGAGCAAACCTCTACCCGGCGCCGGTACCGAGCCGGACCCGACTTCTTCGACGCCCGAGGCGCCCACGCCCGTACCTGGCGCCGACCCTGTCGCCTCGCCCTTGACCGCGGACTCCACCGCGTCGCACGCCGACGCCGCGCCACGTGCGCCTGACTTGGTGGAGGAGGGCAACGATCTGCCCGCCGGCACCCAGCCGCCGCTTCCGGAGCATCGGGTGGATGGCAAGGTGGCCGAGGTCGCGGACGAGCTGGACGATAGCGGTGCTGCCGCCGATATGGATGCCGCCGCCGCTGCCGCCGCCGCTGCCGCCGCCGATGCCGATGCCGATGCCGCTGCCGATGCCGATGCCCCTCTGACGCCAGGCACCCGTGCCGCGCCCACCCCCGCGCCGCCGAACCCTTCGACGCCAAGCGCCTGATGGCCCAGCTGCCGCACCTTGCCGGGCGTCTACCGCCACATCAATGCCGAAGGCGAGGTCATGTACGTCGGCAAGGCGCGCGACCTGAAAAAGCGCGTGTCGTCCTACTTCCAGAAGCAGCCGTCCAGCCCCCGCATCGCCCACATGGTTGCGCGCGTCACCAAGGTGGACGTGACCGTCACGCGATCCGAAGCGGAAGCGCTGCTGCTCGAAAACAACCTCATCAAATCGCTTTCGCCGCGCTACAACATCCTGTTCCGCGACGACAAGTCCTACCCCTATCTGAAGGTGACGGGCCACGAATTCCCGCGCATCGCCTACTACCGGGGGTCGACCGACCGGCGCAACCAGTATTTCGGCCCGTTCCCCAGCGCCTGGGCCGTGCGCGAAAGCATCCAGGTATTGCAGAAGGTCTTTCGGCTGCGCACCTGTGAAGACACCGTCTTTTCGAACCGGTCCCGACCCTGCCTGCTGCATCAGATCCAGCGCTGCTCAGGCCCATGCGTGGACCTGATCACGCCCGAGGACTATGCCGCCGACGTGCACCGCGCGACGCAGTTCCTGCGCGGACACACGCAGGCGGTGCTGACCGACATCGAGACCCGCATGTTCCAGGCGTCGACCGACATGCGCTTCGAAGAAGCGGCCGTGTTGCGCAATCAGATGTCGGCGCTTTCCAGCGTGCTGCGCCAGCAGACCATGGAAGGCATCGGCGACCAGGACGCGGACATCATCGCCATCGCCCTGCAAGGCGGGCGGGCCTGTGTGAACCTGGCCATGGTGCGCGGTGGACGCCATCTTGGCGACAAGCCTTTCTTTCCCACCCATACGGATGGGGATTCGCCCGGCGACGTGCTGGAAGCGTTCATGTCTCAGCACTACATCGAACGGGCGCTACCGCCCGTAGTCGTGGTTTCGCACGCGTTGCCCGATCCCGAAGTGGCCGACATGCTGGCCGAGCAGGCGGGCACGAAGTTGACCGTGCTCAAGCAGCCGCAAGGCGTGCGCAAAAGCTGGCTGGAACAGGCGCGCAAGAACGCCGAGCTGGCGCTGGCGCGGGTGCTGGCCGAAGCCGGTTCGCAGCAGGCGCGCACGCTGGCCCTCGCGCAGGTGCTGGGGATGGATACGGATGAAGCCGCGCTGGAAAACCTGCGCATCGAATGCTTTGACATCAGCCATACGGCGGGAGAGGCCACGCAGGCATCCTGCGTCGTTTACCATCACCACGCCACGCAGCCGAAGGAATATCGGCGCTACAACATTGACGACATCGTGGGCGGTGACGACTACGCGGCGATGCGCCAGGTCCTGACGCGCCGTTACGAAAAAAACTCTCACGGCGAAGGGGTCATGCCGGATATAGTCCTGATCGACGGCGGGAAGGGGCAGATCAGTTCGGCGCGCCAGGTCTTCGAAGAACTGGGCCTGGACATCGGACTGCTGGTGGGCGTCGCCAAGGGGGAAGGCCGCAAGGTCGGACTGGAAACGCTGGTCTTTCCGGACGGCCGGCCGCCGCTGGTGCTGGGCGGTGAATCGGCGGCGCTGATGCTGGTCGCGCAGATCCGGGATGAGGCCCACCGGTTCGCGATCACCGGCATGCGCGCGCGGCGCGCCAAGACCCGGAACGTGTCACGGCTGGAAGAAGTTGAGGGGATCGGCGCCAAGCGCCGGCAGCGCCTGCTGGCGCGATTTGGAGGGCTGCGCGGGGTGTTGGCGGCGAGCGTCGAAGACCTGGCGACGATCGATGGCATCTCGCTCGATCTGGCCGAACGTATCTACCGTCAGTTGCATTGAGCATGACCCACTCTTTACCTGGCGACCCGCCTGTTAGCATTCACCATGCCTCTTAATCTGCCGATTGTCCTGACCTGGGTGCGGATCGTCATGATCCCGCTGGTAGTGGGTCTTTATTATGTGCCGGAAAGCCTGCTGGGCCTGCACCTGCGCGATATCCTGGCCACGGCGATTTTCGTGTTCGCGGCGTTGACCGACTGGCTCGACGGCTGGCTGGCGCGGCTCTGGAACCAGACCTCGTCGTTCGGCGCGTTCCTGGACCCGGTGGCCGACAAGCTGATGGTCAGCGCGGCCTTGCTGGTGCTGCTGAACCTGGGCCGGGTCGATGCCATGATCGCGCTGGTGATCATCGGCCGCGAGATCACGATCTCGGCCTTGCGGGAATGGATGGCGCAGATTGGCGCGCGCGCCAGCGTGGCGGTGCACCGCCTGGGCAAGTTCAAGACGATCGCGCAAATGGTCGCGATTCCCTGCCTGCTGTACGACCGCCGCCTGTTCGGCGTGATCGATACGCACTGGTGGGGCTCGCGCCTGATCGAGGTCGCGGCGGTGCTGACGGTCTGGTCGATGATGTATTACCTGCGCCGCGCCTGGCCCATCATCAAGAAGTCGGCCTGATCCCACCCAGCCGATAAAAAGCGCGGCGCGCCCCCACACGCCTATTGGCGTGCCGCCATGGAGACATCGTGCAGCAAGTCCTGAGGGCACCCGGCCACCGGTATGCCCGTCGTCATTTCGATTGGAAAGTCATCACCCTCGTGGGTATCGCCCACGCCTCGTCGCACTTCTTCCAGCTCGTCATTCCTTCGCTCTATGTGCCGTTGTCGCTCGAGTTCGGCTTGAGCTTTGCCGAACTGGGCGCGGTCGTGGCCGTGTTCTATGCGCTGTCGGGACTGGGGCAGGCCGCCTCGGGCTTTGCCGTGGACCGGTATGGCGCCAAGCCGATGCTGTGGTTCGGCCTTGGCAACTTCGTGCTGGCGGGCGCCGTGCTGGGCGCTGCGCAAGGCTATGCGTGGCTGCTGGCCGCGGCGGCCATCGCGGGATTGGGCAATGCCGTATTCCATCCGGTTGATTTTTCGATCCTGAACCGGCGGGTGAGTGCGCCGCGGCTTGGACACGCGTTCAGTGCGCACGGGATCACCGGCAATCTGGGGTGGGCGGCCACCCCGGTGTTCATCGCCACGCTGACCTATTTCTTCAACTGGCGGGTGGCGGCGTTTGGCGCGGCCTTGCTGCTCGCGGCGGTGCTGGCCATGACCGTCATTGGCCGGCGGCTGCTGACCGTGGACGTGGTCCGGCCGGTAGTGACCAACGATTCGGCCATTGCAGCGGCGGCGAGCGTCAGTGACAGCCACGCCCCCGCCAGCACGGCCAGCCCCAGGCCCGCCGCGCCCTTGCCCACTGGCGGCGGTTCCCTCAAAGCCTTGATCAGCAGCCCCGTGCTGTGGGGCGCGTTCTTCTTTTCCTGTGTACGTCCGCCGCGCTGTCCGCCGTGCAGAACTACACGGTGCCGCTGCTGGGCAGTCTGTACGGGATCACGACGGTAGCCGCCAGTACCGCGCTGTCGGGCTATATGGTGGGCGGAGCGGTCGGCATGATTGCCGGGGGCTTCCTGGTATCCGCCGGGCCGCACAGCGAAAAGATCGTTGCGGCGTCCTTCTTGGCCGCGGGTGGTCTTCTGGCGCTGATTGCGATGCAGATTGTCCCGGCTGCCTATGCCGTCCCGCTGGTGGTCCTGGCGGGCGCGTGCGCCGGGGTCGCGGGCCCGTCCCGGGACATGCTGGTGCGCAAGGTGGCGCCCAAGGGGGCGACGGGTTCGGTTTACGGGTTGGTGTACTCCGGCATGGACACTGGATCGGCGCTGGCGCCGCTTGCCTTCGGTGCGTTGTTCGATGCGGGGCTGCGTCAGGCCCCGTACTTCGGCGCGTTGCTGGCCTTTTTGGTTGCAGCCGGATTGGCCGCATGGATCGCGCGCCATGCTCGCCGCCGTGCATGACGGGTTTTTACCTACATCAAAAGCATGAAAATTCCGAGGGTATTTTGTGCGATGGGATTAATCCTCGCATACGCTTACAAGAACTAGGGTAAATGCGTAGCCGAACGGGTTTATGTCAATAGTAGGATAGCTGCTATGTCCTTTACGTATACGAGATGAGACAGCCCACTGGTAAATCGCACCTGAATTGCCAGTTTTCGCTTTTGTCGATGGGAATGCCGATGCTCAAGTGATATTTTTGAGAGAATCACCTCAGCAATATCTGTTTGGGCGCTGCGATCCCACGCATCAGTCGGAGCGTCCCTGGTTCTATGGCACCCTCACTATCCTTGTACCTGCTGGGTCCCCTCGCAATCGAAACGTGCGCGAAGACCCTGTCCCTCCGATATAACAAGGCGCGAGCGCTGCTCGCCTATCTGGCGCTCGAAAGCGGTTTCCATACTCGCGAGTCGCTGGCCTTCCTGCTATGGCCCGAGGCCACGCTGCAGCAAGGCCGCGAAAAGCTCAAGCGCATGCTTTTCGAGCTGAAAGAAGCCCTGGGTGCGGGCCTGCTCGAAGGCAACCGTGATGTGATCCGGCTGCGGGCCGAAGCAGGCCTGTGGACCGATTTCGCCAACTTCAATGCCGCGGTCGATGTGGCGCAGCGCACGTTCTCGGTGGGCGCATCCGCCGACCTGGACCGCCTCTCGCACGCCATCGCCCTGTACCGCGGCGAATTCCTGCAAGGCCTTGAGCTCGACGACGCACCGGACTTTGCGAACTGGGTGGACGTGCGGCGCGAACAGTGCCGGTTGCGCTACCTGCAGGCCGTGCGTCTGCTGGCCGAAGGCTATGAGCGCGACGGCGATGTGCATGGCGCCATCGAGCGCGTTCGGCAATGGACCCAGGCGGCGCCGCTGGATGACGCGGCCTGGCACAACCTGCTGCGCCTGCTGGTGCGTTCGGGCCAGCGCGAACTGGCGCACCAGGAATTGGAACGATATCGCGGCATCCTGGAAATGGAGCTGGGCACGGAACCGTCGCCCGCCCTGACCGCCCTGGTCAACGCGCCAACGGCCGCGGTGCCCGATCTGCCCGAGCCGGCCGCCGGCCATCCGGACCGCCGGCAGCTGACCGTGGTGTCCTGTGAATTCGTGGTGCTGGGCGAACCGGAAGAAGTGGTGGAAGCGATGCGCGGCCCGGTCGCCCAATGCGAAGCACTGCTGCGCGAAGCGTCGGGCCATACCGTGCGTACCCCCAGCGGCGGCCTGCTGGCGTATTTCGGGTACCCCGCCGCGCAGGAAGGCTCGCTCAAGCGCGCGATCAGCGCGGCGCTGTCGTGCAGCCGCATCGGCCAGGCGCGCGACGGGAGCGCCGCCACCGACGACCGGTTGTATGTGGAAGTCTGCCTGGGCGTCCATACCGGCGTCGTGATCAGTTCCGTGCGCGACGGCGTGCCCGATGCGGGCGGCGTGGTGTCGCGCCTGGCCGCCCAGCTGGGTGGCCAGGGCGTAACGGGCGAAGTCATCATCAGCGACGAATCGCGCCGATTGCTGGGTGGCGCGTTCGCCATTGAATTCGCGGGGCGGATGTACGACCGGTCGCAGATCCGCCAGATCGACACCTTCCGCGTCGTCGACAACAGCCGCGCACCCGCGCCGTCTCCGCACCGCCTGGAAAACACCTTCTGTGGCCGCGAAGGCGAACTGCAACACCTGACGCATCTGTGGGAAACCGACCCGGAACGCACGGTCCTGATGCTTGGCGAAGCCGGCATCGGCAAATCCTTTCTGGTGGACCGTTTCCGTGCGGTGAACGCCATCCCCGGGGTAACCTTCAAATGCTCGTCCGAATTGCGCCAGATGCCGTTTCATCCGTTGGTTCGCTGGGTGGAAGGCCTGCGCGCCGAGGCGGCGCTGACAGGTGAGCCGCAAGCGTCCGTCGATGTCGAACGGATGGAACTGATCAGGTCGGTAACCGACCTGCTGCACGCATCGCCGGGCAAATCCAGCGCCGAACGCCTGGGACTGCCGTCAGCCAAGGAACTGCTGCCGCGACGGCTGTGCCGGCTGATCGGCATGTACGTGCCGCGGGGCGGCATCGTGCACTTCGACGACGTGCAGTGGGCCGATCCATCCACCCGCGACCTGATCGCGCTGCTTGCCGAAAAGCCGCTGGCGCAGCGCCTGCAGGTGTTCACGGCGCGCAATGAATTCCTGGCGCCGTGGCGCAATACCACGTCGGTCGAAACGCTGGAACTGACGCCGCTCGATTCGACGGCCATGACCGAACTCGTGCATTCGGTGGCGGGGCAGGTGAATCTGCCGCAGCCGCTCATGCGCCAGATCCTGTCGCTGTCCGAAGGCGTGCCGCTCTATGCCGAAGAACTGACCCGCGAACTGGTCAGCGACCGCAACGCGGCCGTCCTGGAAGCAGGGGACAGCGATGCGCACAACCTGTCCGAACGCGTGCCTCGCACCTTGCACGATCTGCTGATGTCGCGCATCGACAGCGTGGGGCGCATCAAGCCGATCGCGCAGTTCGCGGCGGCGGCGGGCAGTGAATTCACGCTGGAACTGCTGGCCGCCGCCATGCAGGAACCCAAGTCGAATCTGATGGAAGCGATCGCGACGCTGCTGCGGCAGAACCTGATCGTGAAGCTGGACGATGGGCGCTTTGCCTTTCGCCACGCCTTGTTGCGCGAGGCTGCCTATCAATCGCAGGCACGTGCCGCTCGGGTCGACGCGCATCGGCGCCTGGCCGACGTGCTGGCGGCCGACACCACCACCACGCTGAGGTCACCCGAAGCGCTGGCCTGGCACTATAGCCGCGCCGGTGACGACCGCCTGGCGCTGCGGTATGCCCTGATCGCGGCGCGCAAGGCTGCCGCCAAGGCCGCGTCGAATGAAGCCGTCGGACACTACCGCACGGCGCTGGAACTCGTCGGCAACGTGGGCAAGGTGACGGAAGTCGGCGACCCTGGCGATGCCGACATGTTGCAGCTCGAGATCCTGATGGAACTCGGCATCCAGCTTGGCATGCTGCATGGCCCGGGCGCGCCCGAGGTCGTGGAGTGCTTCCAGACCGCCTTGCGCCTGGCCAAGCCTTTGGGCGACAACCCACGGCTGTTCCCGGTGTATTGGGGGCTTTGGCAAAGCGCCAGTTCGTGGTCGGATTTCGACATGACCTACGAACTGTCCGAAACCCTGCTGCGGCTGGCGCAGGCATCGGGCGACGGCAATCTGATAGCGCACGCCATGTATGCGCGCGGCTACTCGTATTTCTTCTTTGGCGATCATGACGCCGCGGTCGACCAGTACCGCAAGGCAATCGCCGCCTGCGATCCGTCCAAGCCCGACCTGACGTTGGGCGAAGACCTGACGTCGGTCGCGCATGCGGCCATGTCGATCTCGCTCTGGTACCTGGGCCAGTACGATTCCGCGCAGAGGGCAAGCGAGGCCAGTATCGTGCGGGCCCGCAAGCTCAATCACCGGTATTCGTTGTTGCAGACCCTGGCCATCGCGTCGGAACTGCAGCGGCTGTGCGGCGATCCGGACGCCGTCACCCGCCTGACCAGTGAAGGGCTGGCGCTGGCGCAGGACATGCCGGCGCCGCTGTGGTCCGAGATCCTGACCGGCAGCGAAGCCTGGGCCAACGCGGCGCGGGGCGACGTGTCGGCCGTGGCCGAACTGGCGCTGGGCGTGCACAAGGTCAGCACCATCGCGCGCGGGCTTGTGCCTTTCGCCATCACCCGCTGGGTGGAAGCCTGCGATCTGGTGGGCGACGTTCAGACCGGCATGCAGGTCGCGGCACGCGGTTTGGGCGCGGCCACCGACAGCAAGGACGTCCACTACCTGTCCGAGTTCCAGCGCTACAAGGGCAAGTTCCTGTTCGCCCAAGGACAGCCGGCATCGGTCGTGTTGCCGTGGCTGCGCCGCGCGGTGACCACGGCGCAGGCCTGCGGGTCGCCGCCCTTGATGCTGCGGGCCGTGTTGAGCCTGATCCGGTATTCGGCGGACGGCGGCACGCCCGATGCGCTGGCCCTGCTCGAGAACGCGCTGGCCGACATGCGGGGTGGCGAAGAGCTGCCCGAAGTGCGCCGCGCGCGCGCCTTGCTGGACGCCGCCACGGCCGACGCCGGGGGGCACTGAACCCCCAACTTGTATACCAGTCGGTGCACCATCAAGTGCATGGACTGGTGCGCCACCTTGGTGCCGGGGCCCCGCAAACGGCGCTAAGGTGGTGCCGAATCGGCCTGCCATCATGGCACAGCTATTGCTAAATCCTTCCATGCGCCTGGCTCCCGGGCAGTCTTCTCACGAAGCCGGAAGGATTTATGTTCCATACAGTTCTGATCGCCAATCGCGGCGAAATCGCGGTCCGCATTATTCGCACGCTTCGGCGCATGGGTATCAAGAGCGTCGCGGTGTATTCGGATGCCGACCGCGATGCCGCGCACGTGCGCCAGGCCGACGTGGCGGTGGCCATCGGGAAGGCGGCGCCCGCCGAAAGCTATCTGCGTGGCGACGCGATCATTCAGGCCGCGCGCGATACCGGCGCGCAGGCCATCATTCCCGGCTACGGTTTCCTGTCTGAAAACGCGGCGTTCGCGCAGGCCTGCGAAGACGCGGGCATTGCGTTCGTCGGACCGACGGCGCAGCAGATGCGTGACTTCGGCCTGAAGCATGCCGCGCGTGAACTGGCCGAGAAGGCCGGCGTGCCGCTGACGCCCGGATCCGGCCTGCTCAAGGACCTGGATGATGCGCGCGAGTGGGCGGACCGCATCGGCTATCCGGTCATGCTCAAAAGTACGGCGGGCGGGGGCGGCATCGGCCTGACCCGCTGCAATGACGAACCCGCGCTGGCGGCGGCCTTCGAGTCGGTGCAGCGTCTGGGCACAAGCTTCTTCAGCGATGGCGGCGTCTTTGTCGAACGCTTCGTGGACCATGCGCGCCATGTCGAAGTGCAGATCTTTGGCGATGGCCAGGGCAAAGTCCTGGCCCTGGGCGAACGCGACTGCTCGATCCAGCGCCGCAATCAGAAAGTGGTGGAAGAAACTCCGGCGCCAGGCCTGCCGGCGGCCACGCGCACCGCGTTGCTGGACGCGGCGCGGCGTCTGGGCGAGACGGTGTCCTACCGTTCCGCGGGCACGGTCGAATTCATCTACGACGGCGCGAAAGACGCGTTCTATTTCCTTGAGGTCAACACCCGCCTGCAGGTCGAACACGCCATCACCGAGGCCGTAAGCGGCGTTGACCTGGTGGAATGGATGATCCGCACGGCCGCGGGCGATGCGCCCGCGCTGGACGCGGCGCCCGTGCCCCACGGCGCGTCGATCGAAGTCCGTCTGTATGCCGAAGATCCGCTCAAGGCCTTCCAGCCGTCGCCCGGCGTACTGACGGAAGTGGTGTTTCCGGACGATGCCCGGATCGACGGGTGGGTGGAGCAGGGCACTGAAGTGTCGCCCTATTACGATCCGATGCTGGCCAAGCTGATCGTGCATGGCGCGGACCGTGGTGACGCGATCGCCAAGCTGCAGGCGGCGCTGTCGGCCACGCGTCTGGCGGGCATCTCCACCAATCTGGAATACCTGCGGCAGATCGTGGCCAGCCCCGCCTTTCATCAGGCCGGATTGTCGACCCGCTTCCTGGACACCTTTCATTTTGTTGCGCCCACGGTGGAAGTGGTCGAGGCCGGCACCTACACCACGGTGCAGGATTATCCCGGCCGGGTGGGGTACTGGGACATCGGCGTGCCGCCGTCGGGCCCGATGGATGATTGGGCCTTCCGGCTGGCCAACCGTATCGTCGGCAACCACGCCAGCGCGGCCGGTCTGGAATGCACGGTGATCGGGCCGACGCTGCGTTTTCATTCCGACTGCGTGATCGCGCTGACCGGCGCCCCCACCGCCGCCACGCTGGATGCCGAGCCTGTTCCGTTCTGGGCGCCCGTCATGGTCAAGGCCGGCCAGCTGTTGACCGTGGGCCGAGTCGCCAGCGGCTGCCGCAGCTATGTCGCGATCCGCAACGGCATCGACGTGCCGGACTACCTGGGCAGCAAGTCCACGTTCGCGCTGGGCCAGTTCGGCGGCCATGCCGGCCGGCCGCTGCGCCCGTCGGACATGCTGACCATCAACAATCCCGATCTGATCGGCAGCGGCACGCCCGCGCCGGTGGCGGCGCCCGCCGCGCTGCCTTCATCGCTGATCCCGACCTACGGCACCACCTGGGAAATCGGCGCGCTTTACGGGCCGCATGGCGCGCCCGATTTTTTCACGGACGAATCGATCGCCACCTTCTTTGCGTCGCCGTGGGAGGTGCACTACAACTCGAACCGGCTCGGCATCCGGCTGAGCGGGCCCAAGCCCTCCTGGACCCGGACCGATGGCGGCGAAGCAGGCCTGCATCCGTCCAATGTGCACGACTGCGAATACGCCATCGGCAGCATCAACTTCACGGGCGATATGCCGGTGATCCTGACGCGGGATGGTCCCAGCCTGGGGGCTTTGTCTGCGCGGCCACCATTGCCAAGGCCGAGTTGTGGAAGGTGGGGCAGGTCAAGCCGGGTGACACCATCCGTTTCGTGCCCATCACCTTCGAGCAGGCCCTGGCGCTCGAACTGGCGCAGGACCGGATCGCCGACACGCTGGCCGACGAGGCATTGCCCGTATTGACCGCCACCCTGCAGGCCCCCGTGCCGGTCGTGGGCCGGCCGGTCTCGCCCACGATCCTTGCGGAGACCGAGGCGGCCGGCAGCGTCCCCAAGGCCGTGTACCGGCAGGCGGGCGACAAGTACGTGCTGATCGAGTACGGCGACAACGTCCTGGATCTGAACCTGCGCTTTCGCGTGCATGCGCTGATGGAAGCCCTGCGGGCCACGCCGATCGATGGCGTGCAGGAAATGTCGCCGGGTGTGCGGTCATTGCAGATCCGGTATGACAGCCGAATCGTGTCGCAACGTGCGTTGCTTGAAGGGTTGCTGGCGCTCGAAGCCACGTTGCCACCCGTCGAGAACATGAAGGTGCCGAGCCGCGTCGTGCATCTGCCGCTGGCATTCGAAGATTCAGCGACGCTGGACGCCGTGGCCAGATACCGGCAGTCGGTGCGCGACAAGGCGCCGTGGCTGCCAAGCAATACCGAGTTCATGCGGCGCATCAACGGACTGGATTCGGTCGAGCAGGTCCGCCAGATCCTGTACGACGCCAGCTACATGGTGCTTGGCCTGGGCGACGTCTATCTGGGCGCGCCGTGCGCCGTGCCGATCGATCCGCGCCATCGTTTGCTCACGTCCAAGTACAACCCCGCGCGCACCTACACGGCCGAAGGCACGGTGGGCATCGGCGGCGTCTACATGTGCATCTATGGCATGGATTCTCCAGGCGGCTATCAGCTGGTGGGCCGCACGCTGCCGATCTGGAACAAGTTCCTGAAGAATCCGGTATTCGTGAACCAGCAGCCCTGGCTGCTCAAGTTCTTCGACCAGGTGCGTTTCTACCCGGTCACGGAAGCCGAACTGGATACCCTGCGCGCCGACTTCCGCGCCGGCCGCCAGAGCATCACCATTACCGAGGAAATCTTTGACCTTGCGGCCTACAACGCATTCCTGACGTCGATCGAGCCCGAACTGCAAACCTTCCGTACCCGGCAGAAGGCCGCCTTCGACACGGAAGTCGCGCACTGGAAGACCGAGGACGAAAACGCGCAGGTCGAAGCGGCGTCGCGCGCGCCGGTGGCCGATCCGGGCGCCGTGGACAGCGACGCCATCACCGCCGACATCAGCGGCAATGTGTGGAAGCTGATCGCCCAGGCCGGCGCAAGCGTCAAGGCGGGTGAGCCGCTATTGATTCTCGAGGCCATGAAGATGGAGTTCCAGATCGTCGCGCCGCATGACGGCGTGGTGCGATCGATTTACTGCCAGCCCGGCATGCTCGTCAGCGCGGGCGACCCGCTGATCTCGCTCGACGCGGCGGCCTGACCCACCGTTTCCCCACCCACACCCCAAGGAATGAAGATGAACAGACGCGAGTTGCTGAAAATGGGTTCGATCGCCGGCGCCCTGTCGATGGCTGGTGCGCCGTCGGTGCTGTGGGCGCAGGACAAGTCGCCGATCAAGGTGGGGATTCTTCATTCCCTGTCGGGGACGATGGCCATCTCGGAAACGTCGTTGAAAGACGTGGCCCTGATGACGATTGACGAAATCAACAAAAGCGGCGGCGTCATGGGCCGCCAGATCCAGCCGGTGGTGGTCGACCCGGCGTCGAACTGGCCGCTGTTCGCGGAACGGGCCCGCGCGCTGTTGACGCAGGACAAGGTTGCCGCGGTGTTCGGATGCTGGACGTCGGTATCGCGCAAATCGGTACTGCCGGTGTTCGAAGAACTGAACGGCCTGCTGTTCTACCCGGTGCAGTATGAAGGCGAGGAAATGTCGCGCAACGTGTTCTACACCGGCGCGGCGCCGAATCAGCAAGCGATTCCTGCTGTCGAATATCTGCTGAGCAAAGAGGGCGGCGCGGCCAAACGCATCTTCCTGCTGGGCACCGACTATGTGTACCCGCGCACCACCAACAAGATCCTGCGCGCCTTCCTGCTGACCAAGGGTATCAAGGACAGCGACATCGAAGAGGTATACACGCCATTCGGCCACAGCGACTATCAGACGATCGTTGCGAACATCAAGCGTTTTTCGCAGGGCGGCAAGACCGCGGTCGTGTCGACCATCAACGGCGATTCGAACGTGCCGTTCTACAAGGAACTGGGCAACCAGGGCCTGAAGGCCAAGGACGTGCCGGTCGTGGCGTTTTCGGTGGGCGAAGAAGAACTGCGCGGCATCGACACCAAGCCGCTGGTGGGCCACCTGGCCGCGTGGAACTACTTCATGTCGGTCAAGAACCCGACCAATGACGCGTTCAAGAAACAGTGGGCGGCGTGGGCCAAGGCGCAGAAGCTGCCGGGCGCCGACAAGTCGGTCACCAATGACCCGATGGAAGCTACCTACGTCGGCATCAAGATGTGGAAGCAGGCGGTGGAAAAGGCCAAGAGCACGGACGTCGACAAGGTGCGCCCGGCCGTGGTTGGCCAGAAGGTCGCAGCACCGTCTGGCTTCACGCTGGAGATGGATGGCAATCACCATCTGCACAAGCCGGTCATGATCGGCGAGGTACGCGCCAATGGCCAGTTCAACGTGGTGTGGCAGACCAAGGGGCCGATCCGCGCGCAGCCGTGGAGCCCGTTCATCGAAGGCAACAAGGGCAAGCCGGACACCGTTGCCGCGGCGCGCCTGCAGGAACTCGAGTCGTCGCTGCGCCGGACGGCCTGATGACGACGCGCTGGCTTGCGTTCGCGGCAAGTCTGGCGCTGGTGTGGCATGTCGGGGCGGTCGCGATGACCGCCGCCGATGTGGCTCCGCTTGCGCAGGACGATTACGCCGACAAGGAAGCGGCGATCCAGCGGCTGGTCGATGCCGGCGATGCGCCCGCGCTGGCCGTGCTGCAGGGGCTTGATGACGACACCGTGGTGGCGACGTCGTCGGGCCAGATCCTGCTGCAATCGGGCGACCGGTTCACCGATGCCGTCACGGGCCGGCAGGTGCCCGACTCGGTGGGTTCAGAAGCGGATCCTGTCAGTCTGAACAACCGGCTGCGCGGACTGGTGTCTGGCGGGCTGGCGGCGGCCCGGCTTGCGTCGCCCGACCTGGCGGTCCGGCAGGCCGCGGTCGACTCGTTGCTGCAAAGTCCGGACCCCGCCTTCAAGAAGCAGATCGACGCGGCGCGCGATCGTGAAAAAGATGCGTCGATCAAAGAACGCCTGGACACCTTGTGGGCGATGGCCTCCTTGCAGGATCCCGATGCGGCCCTGAGGTATGAAGCCGTGCGACTGGTTGCCGCCCGCAACGATCTGCAAATGCGCGAACTGCTGCTGCCGCTGGTGGGGCGCAATGCCGACGGCACCTATGCCGAGCCCGACGAACAGGTGCGCAAGGCCGCGCAGGCGGGGATCGACACCTTGGACAGCCGGCAGCGCTGGGGCGACCTGGCCGGCACGGCGTTCGCGGGACTGAGCCTGGGCAGCGTGTTGTTGCTGGCTGCGCTGGGACTGGCGATCACCTATGGCCTGATCGGCGTCATCAACATGGCGCACGGCGAATTCCTGATGATAGGCGCGTACGCGACGTTCTCGGTGCAGAACCTGTTCCGCGCCTACCTGCCGGGCGGCTTCGACTGGTATCCCCTTGCGGCCGTGCCGGTCGCGTTTGCCGCGGCTGCGCTGGCGGGCTTCATTCTTGAACGCCTGGTGCTGCGGCATCTGTATGGGCGGCCGCTGGAAACGCTGCTGACCACCTTCGGGATCAGCCTGCTGCTGATCCAGGCGACACGCATGCTGTTTGGCGCGCAGAACGTGCAGGTGACCAACCCGGGCTGGATGAGCGGCGGGTTCTCGGTCCTGCCCAATCTGGTGCTGCCGTACAACCGGGTCGTGATCCTGGTGTTCTCGTTCGTGGTGCTGGCGATCGCCTGGTCGGTGCTCAATCGCACGCGGCTTGGCCTGTTCGTGCGGGCCGTTACCCAGAACCGGACCATGGCGGCCTGCGTGGGCGTGCAGACGCACAAAGTCGACAGCTATGCCTTCGCCTTCGGTGCGGGCATTGCCGGACTGGGCGGCTGCGCGCTGTCGCAGATCGGCAATGTCGGCCCCGACCTGGGCCAGAGCTACATCATTGATTCGTTCATGGTGGTGGTGCTGGGCGGGGTGGGGCAACTGGCGGGTACCGTGGTCGGGGCAATGGGCCTGGGAATATTGAGCAAGCTCATCGAACCGTTCTGGGGCGCCGTGCTCGCGAAGATTGCGGTGCTGGTGCTGATCGTCCTGTTCATTCAAAAGCGTCCCCAGGGCATGTTCGCCCTCAAGGGCCGCAGCGCGGAGGCTTGATATGACGACCACCGTGAACGGGGCCGTCCCCTTTGCGCTCGCTTTACCACCGCGCCCCGCCTTGCTCAGCCGGCCCGCGTGGATCGCCTTGCTGGTGTTGATCCTGGTGGTGGGGGTGGCGGTGCCGCTGTGCGCGCTGTGGCTGCCCGCCGACCATCCGCTGCACCTGTCGGCCTATGGCATGACGCTGGCCGGCAAGCTCATGTGCTATGCCATCGCCGCGCTCGCGCTGGATCTGGTGTGGGGCTATTGCGGCATCCTGAGCCTGGGGCATGGGCTTTTTTTCGCGCTGGGCGGCTACGCCATCGGCATGTACCTGATGCGGGCGATCGGCCGCGACGGCTCCTACCAGAGCGACCTGCCGGACTTCATGGTCTTCCTGGACTGGAAGGAACTGCCGTGGTTCTGGCAGGGTACCGACCACTTCGCGTATGCCCTGTTGCTGGTGGTGCTCGTGCCGGCCGCATTGGCCTGGGTATTCGGCTTCTTTACCTTCCGGTCGCGGGTCAAGGGCGTGTACCTGTCCATCATCACGCAGGCCATGACCTTTGCGGCCATGCTGCTGTTCTACCGGAACGAAACAGGCTTTGGCGGCAACAACGGCTTTACCGACTTCAAGCGGATCCTGGGTTATGGCATTACCCAGCCGGGCACCCGCACGGTGCTGTTCCTGGTCACGTTCGGGGTGCTGGTGCTGGCCTTCCTGGCGGCGCGCGCCATCGTCACGTCCAAGCTGGGCCGGGTCGTGACCGGCGTGCGCGATGCCGAATCCCGGCTGATGTTCCTGGGCTACAGCCCGCTTGGCTACAAGCTTTTCATCTGGACCGTATCGGCCGTGCTGTGCGGCATCGCGGGGGCCTTGTATGTGCCGCAGGTGGGCATCATCAACCCCAATGAAATGTCGCCGGTCAACTCGATCGAAATGGCG
This sequence comes from Pigmentiphaga litoralis, assembly GCF_048632615.1. Classification (GTDB taxonomy): domain Bacteria; phylum Pseudomonadota; class Gammaproteobacteria; order Burkholderiales; family Burkholderiaceae_B; genus Pigmentiphaga; species Pigmentiphaga litoralis_B. The sequence continues at coordinate 519,547 of NZ_CP184479.1, read as the reverse complement.
ATCTGGGTGGCGGTGGGCGGACGCGGCACGTTGATCGGGCCGATCATCGGAGCCTTTGCGGTCAATGGCGCCAAGAGCTTTTTCACCACCTTCTTTGCCGAATACTGGCTGTTCTTCCTGGGTGCGATCTTTGTGCTGGTGCCTCTGTTGCTGCCCCATGGCATCGTGGGGCTGTTCCGCAAGGGGGCCGCGCGATGAATCCCTACCTGACCCGCGACAAGGACAGTGACGAGGGCACCAACGCCAGCGGCAGCACCACGGGCCTGGGCCACGTCCTGCGGCCTGGCGAGATCGATGTCTCGCACGGACCCATCCTGTATCTGGAGGATGTGACGGTCAGCTTCGATGGCTTCAAGGCATTGAACAAGCTGTCGCTGTCGATCGACGAAGGCGAACTGCGCTGCATCATCGGACCGAACGGCGCGGGCAAGACCACGATGATGGACGTGATCACCGGCAAGACCCGGTGTCAGACAGGCAAGGTGTTCCTGGGGCAGACCATCGACCTGCGGCGCATGGACGAGCCGTCGATCGCGCGCATCGGCATTGGCCGCAAGTTCCAGAAGCCCACGGTGTTCGCCAGCCATCCGGTCTGGGAAAACCTGGAACTGGCCATGAAGACCGACAAGGGCTGGTGGCCGTCCTTGCGCTCGCGTTTTACCCGCCCCGCGCAGGCCCGCGTCGAAGAAATCCTGAGCCTGCTCAACCTTGAGCAGGACGCCTTCCGGCTGGCCGGAGACCTGTCGCACGGGCAGAAGCAGCGGCTGGAGATCGGCATGCTGCTGATCCAGCAGCCGCGCCTGTTGTTGCTGGATGAACCCGCCGCGGGTATTACAGATGAAGAAACCATGGAGCTGGCGGCGCTGCTGAACGGCCTGCGCGGGTCCTGCTCGATGATGGTGGTCGAGCACGACATGGACTTCGTGGGCGGGCTGGCGGGCGATACCGGCAAGGTGACCGTCATGGCCGAAGGCAGTGTATTGGCCGAAGGCACACTGGACACGGTGCGCGCCAACGACACCGTGATCGAATCCTATCTGGGGAGATGAGCGCATGCTCGAGGTCGACACGCTCAACCAATACTATGGCGGCAGCCACATCCTGCGCGACGTCTCGATGACGGCGCCAGCGGGCGAACTGACCGTGCTGCTGGGCCGCAACGGCGTCGGCAAAAGCACGCTGCTGAAATGCCTGATGGGCGTCGTACGCGCGCGCTCGGGCCGCATCGCCTGGCAGGGCAAGGCTTTCGACGGCCTGCCCACCCCCGCGCGCGTGGCCGGCGGGTTCGGCTACGTGCCGCAGGGGCGCGACATATTCTCGCGGTTGACCGTGGAAGAAAACCTGCTGGTCGGCGCCGCCAGCAAGGCCGCGCCCCGAGGCGTGCCCGATCGGATCTATGAACTGTTTCCGGTACTGCACTCCATGAAACACCGGCGCGGCGGCGACCTGTCAGGGGGCCAGCAGCAGCAATTGGCGATTGGCCGCGCATTGATGAGCGAACCGGCCCTGCTGATCCTGGACGAGCCGACAGAAGGGATCCAGCCCTCCATCATCAAGGACATCGGCCGGACCCTGCGCAGGCTGGTGGAAGAGTCGGGCATGACCGTGCTGCTGGTCGAGCAGTTCTACGATTTTGCCGAGGAAATCGCCGACAACTATTGGGTGATGAGCCGGGGGGAAATCGTGGCGAATGGCAAGGGAAGGGACATGCAGCAGAACCGGGTGAGGGAGCTGATCACGGTGTAGCGTATAATTTGTACAAAACGTACAACGGAGTAGGCCATGCTGACTCTTACCGCAAGCAAGGCCCGCCAAGGCTTCGCCGATGTTCTTGAAGCCGCGCGCAAGGAGCCCGTGGTCATCCAACGCCAGAAGCGCGATGTGGCCGTGGTTATGTCCATGGACGAATATCAACGGCTTGTTCATCTGAATGTCGCGGAGTTTCAGCGCTTCAGTGATAGCGTTGCGGCCAAGGCGAAAGACGCCGGCCTGACGGAAGACCTGCTTCAAGAGCTGCTGAACGATGAGGGCTGACCAAAGGCTGGTGGTCGATACCAACCTTTGGGTCAGCCGTCTGCTTATGCCGAATGGCGCCGCGGCCCGCGCAGTGGATCATGCGCTTGCCTGGGGCGTCCCGCTGATGAGCGAAGCCACCTTGGCTGAGCTTGCCGATGTCCTGGCGCGTCCAAAATTTGACCGCTATGTCTCGCGCGATGACCGGCAGGGATTCCTGCAGCGGCTTGGCGGCGTGGTTCGCATCGTGACCGTCACGCAGACTATCCGTGCCTGCCGCGACCCGAAAGACGACAAGTTTCTGGATGTGGCGGCCAGTGGCGATGCAAGCCTGATTGTGACAGGCGATCAAGATCTGCTCGTTCTTCACCCGTTTCATGGCATCGAGATCCTGGCTCCCGCCGACTTTCTCCTTCGTCCGATCCCATCGAACGATCCATAAAAAAACACGGCAAGCCAGCTTGCCGTGTTCGGATACTGCTATTGCCGGAACCGATCCGGTTCCTGCCCGCCGTCAGACCGCCAGATCCACCAGGTGGGTCCAGTTCAACCGCGACTGAAGATGGAAGTAGGTCAGGGGCAGCCAGCCCTTTTGCGCCCATTCGGTCAGCGTCTCCACCGGCAGGCGCGAGAATTTCTCTTCGTCCACCACGAAGAAGCCTTCCAGCGTCACGCGTTCGCCGCTCTTGAGTTCGACCACGGCCGAACGTTCGATCAGCAGGTCCGCCGCCACCAGCGCCGCCGCGTAGGCCTGGGTCTGCGCGAAGCCGCCCTGGATCTCGCCAAGGAACTGCAGCATTTCGGTCACCAGGGGCGTGGCGCCCGCGTCGTTGAACAGGGGCTCGCCCTTGTCCGGCGACTGGAAGTGCGGCGCGGCCTCGTCGATGCACAGCGCAAAGCGCTGCTGCGCCTCGTCTTCCTGCAGGATGAAGGGGTAGCGGCGCAGGTGGGCGGGCACATAGCGGCCGGCCACCCAGGCGCCGTCGTCGCCCACCAGCAGGTTTTCACCCGAGCGGATGCCCAGCACGGCCATCGGCAGGCGGCCTTCGCCCGCGAACACGATGGGCAGGTCACGCGCGGCCATCGCAAATTCCGTGGCCACGATCGGGACCGCGGTCTGATTGCGCGCGAAGGCGAAGCCGACCGACCGGTCGAGCTTCAGGTCCTGATGGCGCGCGGGGTCGAGCGGGGCCGCCTGCTGGAACAGCTGCACGGCGGCGGCTTCGGCGGTTTCGACCTTATCGGTTGTCATGATTGAAATCCTTGCTTGAATCAGGGGGTGACCAGGACGTCGATCACCTGGCTCGTAGAGTTGAAGCGTACCGCGGCCTTGAGGGGCAGGGCGCCGGCCGGTGCATCGACCGCCTGGAACGTCAGCGTCTTGGCATCGAACTGCAGCCAGGCCGGCAACGCCTGGCCGTTGTCGAGCACGGCATCGACCGCCACCGCATTGGCTGGCAGCACTGCCTTGACGGCCTCGGCGGGCACCTTGAACGACCAGCTCGTGCTGTTGCCGGTCTGCACCGCGAAGTCCATCGTGGATGTTTCGCCACGCGGCACGAGCGTCAGTGTACCGGTCACGGCCCGGCCGTCCGCCGTGGCGCCCACGACGTTCGCTGCCGTACCGGTCGTGGCCGTTGCCGGCACGGTGGCGGCGGCGATCACGATGCCGTTGCTGCTGCCGCTGGAAGTGGCGGCAAGGCCGGTCACGACGGGCAACGTTTCGGTAGCCGCTGGCGGCGGAGTCAGCACCGCCTGGGTTTGCGTAGCAACGGCAGGCGCGGGAACGGCTGGCGGCAGCACCGGCGGCAGGGCCGACGCGGCAATGATGTCCCCGGTGATCGTGAAGCTGTTGGACGCCAGCAGGTAGTTGCCAGCATCCGCGCCTCCGAGCGAGAAGCCCGATACGTTCATCGTCTTGCCGGTGCCGACTTCGGCATCCAGGAAGGCAGCGATCGGATTCACGATCGTCACGTCGTCGCCGGCAACGCGGTTGTCGTTGAACCGCACGACCCCCACGGTCGACCCGTCATAGACCTTGGGCAGGCCCGTGCCGGTGACGCTCAGCGTGGCCTTGGCGATATCCACCGTGGTCGACGCCGTGCCATTGACGGTGTAGTTGGCGGCATCCGCACCCGACACGCTGATGCCGGACACCAGCACCTGCTTGTCCGTGCCGGCGTTCTTGTTCGCGACGGACGCGTTGGCGTAGGACAGCGTCAGGCTGTCGTTGCCCAGACGGTTGTCCGCAAGCGCCACCGATACCGCCGTGGACGCGTCGTACGTCTTGTCGATGCCGGTGGCCGTGGCGGTCAGCGTGGCCTTGGCCACGCTGGCGGTGGTGGTGGCTGTCGTGTTGGCGACATAGTTCGCCGCGTCCGCGCCCGCAACCGTAATACCCGCCACATTGACCAGCTTGTTGGCACCCGCGTTCTTGTCCGCATAGGCCGCATTGGCGTAGGACAGCGTCAGGCTGTCATTGCCCAGGCGGTTGTCGGTCAGGGCGACGTTGGCGGCGGTGGTGGTGTCGTACACCTTGCCGATGCCGGTGGCGCCGACCGTCAGTTGCGCCTTGGCAATGTTGGCCGTGGTGGATGCCGAGGTGTTGGCGACGTAGTTGCCTGCGTCGGCGCCACCAAGGGTGATGCCGTTGACCGAGATGGTCTTGCCGTTGCCGGCATTCTTGTCGGCAAAGGCGGCGTTGGCATAGCCCAGCGTAAGCTGGTCGGTGCCCAGACGGTTGTCGTTCAGCGCCACGGCGGCGCCGGTGGTTGCGTCGTACACCTTGTCCATGCCGGCCGCGCCGACCGTCAATTGCGCCTTGGCAATGCTGGCCGTGGTGCTGGCGCCCGTGTTGACGGCGTAGTTGCCCGCATCGGCGCCAGCGATCGTGATGCCATTGACCGTGACCGTCTTGCCGTTGCCGGCGTTCTTGTCGGCGAAGGCAGCGTTGGCGTAAGCCACCGTCAGCTGGTCGGTGCCCAGACGGTTGTCGTTCAGGTTGACGTTTGCAACAGTTGTGGTGTCGTACACCTTGTCGATGCCGGTGGCACCCACCGTCAGTTGCGCCTTGCCGATGTTGGCGGTCGTAGCGGTCGCGGTGTTGGCGACATAGTTGCCTGCATCCACGCCCGTCACGGTAATGCCCGCCACCGACACGGCCTTGCCGTTGCCCGCGTTCTTGTCGGCGAAGGCGGCGTTGCCGTAGGCCAGCGTGAGCTGGTCGGCGCCCAGGCGGTTGTCGTTCAGGTTGACGGTTGCAACGGTCGTGGTGTCATACACCTTGTCGATGCCGGTCGCGCCTACCGTCAACTGCGCCTTGCCGATGTTGGCCGTGGTGCTCGTGCCGGTGTTCACGGCATAGTTGCCCGCATCGGCGCCCGCGATCGTGATGCCGTCCACCGTGACTGCCTTTCCGCTGCCGGCATTTTTGTCGGCAAAGGCAGCGTTGGCATAGCCCAGCGTCAACTGGTCGGTGCCCAGGCGGTTGTCGTTCAGCGCCACGGTGGCGCCGGTGGTTGCGTCATACACCTTGTCGATACCGGTGGCGCCGACCGTCAGTTGCGCCTTGGCGATGTTGGCCGTGGTGCTGGCGCCAGTGTTGACGACATAGTTGCCCGCATCGGCGCCGCCGATCGTGATGCCGTTCACCGCGACGGTCTTGCCGCTGCCGGCATTCTTGTCGGCAAACGCGGCGTTGGCGTAGCCGAGCGTAAGCTGATCGGTGCCAAGGCGGTTGTCGTTCAGGTTGACGGTCGCAACAGTCGTGGTGTCGTACACCTTGTCGACGCCAGTGGCGCCGACCGTCAGTTGCGCCTTCGCGATATCGGCGGTGGTGGCGGCCGTGGTGTTGGCGACATAGTTGCCCGCATCCGCGCCCGTTACGGTGATCCCGCCGACCGACACGGTCTTGCCGTTACCGGCGTTCTTGTCGGCGTAGGCGGCGTTGCCATAGGCCAGCGTGAGCTGGTCGGCGCCCAGGCGGTTGTCGTTCAGCGCCACCGTGGCGACCGTGGTCGTGTCGTACACCTTGTCGATGCCGGTCGCGCCCACCGTCAGCTGCGCCTTGGCGATGTTGGCCGTGGTGCTCGTGCCGGTGTTCACGGCATAGTTGCCCGCATCGGCTCCCGCGAGCGTGATGCCGTCCACCGACACCGTCTTGCCATTGCCGGCATTCTTGTCGGCAAAGGCAGCGTTGGCATAGCCCAGCGTCAACTGGTCGGTGCCCAGACGGTTGTCGTTCAGCGTAACGGTGGCACGGGTCGTGGCGTCGTACACCTTGTCGGTGGCGGCCGCGCCTACCGTCAGTTGCGCCTTGCCGATGTTGGCCGTGGTGGCCGTTGCGGCGGAGGTATCGATCACATAGTTGCCTGCATCGGCCCCGCCGATCGTCAGGCCCGAAACCGTGACCGTCTTGCCATTGCCCGCGTTCTTGTCGGCAAACGCGGCGCCGCCGTACGACACGGTCAGTGCGTCGTTGGCCAGGCGATTGTCGGTCAGGTTGACCGTGGCGGCGGTCGTGGCGTCGTACACCTTGTCGATGCCGGTCGCGCTGACCGTCAGCTGGGCCTTGCCGATGTTGGCCGTGGTCGCGGCCGTGGTGTTGACCGTGTAGTTGCCGGCGTCCGCGCCCGACAGCGAGATGCCCGACACCGTCACGGCTTTGCCCGTGCCCGCGTTCTTGTCCGCGAAGGCTGCCGACGTGTAGCCCAGCGTCAGCTGGTCGGCGCCCAGGCGGTTGTCCGCCAGGGTGGCGGTCGCGGCCGTGGTCGCGTCGTACACCTTGTCGACACCGGTCGCGGTGGCAATCAGGCTGGCCTTTGCGATGTTGGCGGTGGCGTTGGTCACACCAGACGTGTCGATCGCGTAGTTGTCGGCATCCACGCCGGCGATCTGCAGCCCGGTCACGGTGATCGCCTTGTTCTGGCCGGCGTTCTTGTCGGCAAAGGCGGCCGTCGTGTAGCTGACGGTCAGCGCATCGTTGGCCTTGCGGTTATCCGTCAGGGCCACGGTTGCGTTGGTTGTCGCGTCGTACACCTTGTCATTGCCGGTCAGGACCACCGCGAGCGTCGCCTTGCTGATCGCGCCAGACCCGATGGCGGTCGACCCGACCGTGTAGTTGCCAGCGTCCGCGCCGGTCAACGTGACGCCCGTCACATTGATCAGCTTGCCGGTGCCGACATTCTTGTCAAGGAAGTTGGCCGAGGCATAGCCCAGCGTGATCTGGTCATTGCCCATGCGGTTGTCGGCCAGCGTGGCGTTGGCCACGGTCGTGCCGTCATAGACCTTGTCGGCGCCAGTCGCGGTCGCGACCAGTTGCGCTTTCGAGATCGACGCGGTCGCCGACGCCGTCGTGTTGGCCAGCACATAGTTGCCCATGTCCGTGCCGCCAGCGGTGATGCCGGAGATGGCGATCGCCTTGCCCGCACCGGCGTTCTTGTCGGCAAAGGCGGCGTTGCCGGACAGCGTCAGCTGGTCGCCTGCAAAGCGGGTGTCCGTGTAGTTGACGGCCGCATTCGTCGTGCCGTCGTAGACTTTGTCGACGCCCGTCGCGCCAACGCTCAGGCTCGCCCGCGCCACATTCGTGGTCGTCGAGGCCGTGGAGTTGGCGACGTAGTTCTGCGCGTCGGCGCCCGTGACCTGGATGCCGGACACGTTGACGACCTTGTTGTCGCCGACGTTCTTGTCCGCCAGCGCGGCCTGGCCGTACGACAGGGTCAGCACGTCGCTGCCCAGGCGGTTGTCGTTGAGGGTGACCGTGGCGCTGGTGGTGGCGTCGTAGGTCTTGTTGACACCGGTGGCGCCGACGGCCAGCGTGGCCTTGTTGACATTGCCGCTGGTCAGCGCGCTGGTGGTGGTGGTCGTGTAGTTGCCTGCATCCACGCCGCCCACCGTGATGCCGGTCACGGTGATCGCCTTGCCGTTGCCGGCGTTCTTGTCGGCATAGGTCGCGGTGCCGGTGATCGTCAGCTGATCGTTCGCGATGCGGCTGTCGGTAAAGCTGACCGCGGCATTGCGGGTCGCGTCGTACGTCTTGTCGGCGCCGTCGACCTGGATGGTCAGATTGGCCTTGGCAATATTGGCCGTGGTCGTGGCGCTGGTGTTGAACGTGTAGTTGCCCGCGTCGGTGCCGCTGACATCGATGCCCGATACGGCGACCGTCTTGTTGTTGCCGGCGTTCTTGTCGCCGAAGGCTGCGCCAAGATAGGCCAGGGACACCTGGTCGTTGCCCAGGCGGTTGTCCGACAGCGACACCGTGGCGTTCGTCGACGCGTCGTATGTCCGGTTCACGCCAGTTGCGCTGACGGTCAGCGCGGCCTTGGCGATAGTCGCCGTCGTTGCGGTGGTCGTGTTGAAGGTGTAGTTGCCGGCGTCGGTGCCCGTCAGGGTCAGGCCCGACACGCTGACCGCCTTGTTTTCGCCCGCGTTCTTGTCGGCAAAGCTCGCGCCGCCATACCCCAAGGTCAGCACATCATTGCCCAGGCGGTTGTCGTTCAGCGTGACGGTGGCTTGGGTGGTCGTGTCATAGGTGCGGTCGATGCCGGTCGCGCCGATGGTCAGCGTGGCCTGGGTCACCGTGCCCGTGCCCGAGGCCGTGCCGATGCGGTAGTTGCCGGCGGCCGCGCCGCTCAGTTGCATGCCCGACAGCGCAAGCGTCTTGTTGCTGCCGGCATCCTTGGTCAGGAAGGCCGTGGTGCCGGACGCCGAAACGTCGTCGCTGTTGACGGTATTGCCCAGCGTGAAGGTTGCGCCGGTCAGGCCCAGGCCCGCGTCGTACACCTTGGAGCCGGTGGCGGTCACCGTCAGGTCGCGCTGGTTGACCGTCAAGGTGCCGTCGGTGACAGTGCCGAGCGTATAGCCGTTGGCCGTGGCCAGCGACGCGCCGTCCAGCTTGAGCGTGTAGGGAGTCGCCGTCACGTTGGCGGTGGCCGCCGCGCCGTCGGACGTCACGACGGGCGAGCCCGTCAGCACGGTGCTCAGCGTGTCGCCCCGATAGGCGTTGGCCACGCCGGCTTCCAGGCCGGTCATGGTAAAGGCGTTCGAGACGTCCAGCGCATCACCGTACGTCTTGCTGACCGCATTGCCGGCGAACGTCAGCACGGGGGTGGCGTTGAACAGATAGCGGTTGCCGGTCTGCGCGACCGAGCCGGGAGCCAGGCCCGCCAGCGTGGCGTTCCAGACGGCCGTGTTCTGGCTGTCCAGGTTGCCGAAGGTGTTGCCGGCCTTGTCGCCGACATAGATCAGCCAGCGATGGCCCGCGTCGGTCGATACGGCGGTCGCGCCCGCATTGTTGATGAAGTGGCCGGTGGCGCCGGTGGCGAGCACGGCGTTGCCGTTCAGCGCCTTCACACTGCCGGCGGCGCCGATCGTCAGATCCGCGCCCGACGTTACGCGCGCTTCGCCCGCGGCCGTGGCAACGGCGCCGTTGACCGTGACGTTGCCCGCACTGGCGATGTCCACGCCATTGAGCGCGGTTGCGCCCTTGATGACGGAGGCATTGCTGCTGGCCACCTTGATGGTGTCGCCGCTCAGGGTCAGGCTGCCGAACTCATTGCCGGCATTGCTCAGGTCGATGCCCAGCGTGCCGGCGGTCGACGCCGTGGCCGTGAAGCTGGCGTCGCCCGTCACTTTCACAACGGTGCCTGCAGCCTGCACGATGCCCGTCTGCACGTCCGCGCCACCGCTGACAATGGCAGGCGCGGTGGTATTGACCGAAATGCGGCCGGCGATCGCGTTCTGCGCGCCGGTCAATTGCACGGCAGTGCCCGCGATGGGCGCGCTGCCGAAGGCGGCGCTGCTGGCTTCGCTGATGACGGTCAGGTTGCCGGTCTCGATACGGTCGGCAAGCGTGACGACGCCGTTCTGCTTCAGGACCGTGGTGCCGGTTGCACCCGAAATCGACAGCGTGCCGAACAGGTTGCCCGTATTGCCCAGGTTGACGGACGCGCCGGAAGGCGTGAAAGCGCCCGCGACCTTGACCGCCGTGCCGGAAGCCTGATTGATGGTCTGACCTGTAGCAACGAGGTCGTAGTTGCCGCCGATGAGCGTCTCGCCCAGCAGGGTGGCCGCCGCGCCGCGGTTGTCGATGGCCACGTCGCCCGCGTTGTGCGTCGTGGTCAGCGACAGATCACCGCCGACCGTCAGCTTGGCCGTATTGGCCTGGGTGATCGCGCCGTTGGCGGTCAAGGAGGCCGTGCCGCCGACCGACGTGGCGGCATTGAGGCTGATGCCACTGGTCGAGGTGGCGGCCAGCGTGCCGCTTAGGCTCGTGTTGTACAGGGCAAGGGCGGCGTTTTCCTTGACGACCGCGTTGCGGCCGGTCAACCGCACGTTGCCGAACGTGTTGCCCGTCTGGTCCAGCTGGATGTCGTTGGTGCCGGCGTTGAGTGTCAGGTCGGCGGTGCCGAGCAGCCACGCATTGCCCTGCACGATATCCCGCGTGTTGGTCAGGGACAGCGAAGCGGGGGCGGCATTCAGCGTGACGGTGCCGAAGGCGTTGGTCGCGCTGCCGAGGGCGACAAAGGCCGGTGTTCCAAGCGCGAGCGCACCGGATGTCAGTCCACCGCCGGTCTGGATGATGGGGCCGGCGCTGGTCAGCGACAGCGCGGTCGTGCCGAGCGCGACATTGCCGGCCAGCGTGATGCTGCCCGTCGCGACGTTGCCCAGCGCCAGGCTGGCCAGATTGGCCGGCAGGCGCGCCAGGTCGGTCGCGGTCAGGCTGAGCGAGCCGGCGGTGTTGGCTCCGCCACCGAGCACCATGGCGCGGTTGCTCGTCGCGGTGCTGATCGACAAAGCGCCCGTGCCGGACACGGCGCCATTCAGGTCGATTTCATCGCCAATCAGGGTCAGGGCATTCGCGCCCGCACTGGTCGTGCCATTCAAGGCGAGCGTGCCCGTGCCGGCGTTCAGCACCGTTGCTGCGCCCGTCGTCAATGCGCCATTGACGGTGATGCCGGTGCCCTGCAGCGTGCCGGTGGCGGTGGTGGCGCCCGTGTAGCTTTGCGCGCCCGTGGTCCGCACATCACCCGCGGCGATCGTGCCGCCAGTGACGTTGAGCGCGCTCAACGGCGTGTTCGCGCCCGCCGCGCTCAATTGCACCGCAGCCGTGCCGGCATTGACCGTCAGCGCCTGCGCGCCGTCGATGCCGCCGTTCAAGGAAATGTTGCGACTGGTCGAACGCACCGTGACGGCGCCCGTGCCCAGTGTCGTGCCGCCGGTGACCGTCAGGCCGCCATTGGCCAGCAGGTTCGATGCGCCGCCAAAGGTCAGGCCGCCTGCGATGGTGCTTGCGTCCGGACCGCCGATGTTGCCGGCATTGTTGAAGGTGACATTGCCCGCCGACACCAGATTGCCGCGCGTGTTGAGGACGTTGCCGAAGACGGTGGAACCCGTGCCTGCCAGGGTCAGCGCCGCGCCGGTGCCGGTGCCCAGCAGCGTCGTGCCGCCGATGACGCCGTTGAACGTCGTGGTGGCCGTGCCGGCATTGACGGTCAGGTTGGACGCGCCATCGACCGTGCCGTTGACGGTCAGCGCACTGCCGTTCGAGGTGATCGACGTGTCGCCGGCCAGTTCCACCGATTGCGCGGTAATGCCGTCATACCCCGTGAACGTCGTGGTCGCGCCGCTGCGGCCGATCGTGACCTTGCCGGTACCCAGGTTGGTGCCCACCGAGCCGTCGCCCAGGGTCACGTTGTTCGCGAAGGTGGTTGCCGAGCCGTTCTGTACCAGCAGGCCCGAATTGGCGCCTACCGTGCTGTTGAACACGTTGGCGCCCGCACCTTGCAGTGTCAGCGCCGCGCCCGTGCCGGTGCCGAGGCCGCTGACGGCGCCACTGAAGGTCTTGGTGCCCGTGCCCGAGTTCACGACCAGATTGCGGCCGCCGCCATCGAGGACGGCGCCGAACGTTACCGCGGCATTGGACGTCGCGATGGTCGCGTCGCTACCGAGCACGACCCCGTTGTTGAAGGTGATCGCGCCGCCATTCGCAGCACTGCCGAGCGCGCCATTGACGACAATGGCCCCGGGCGCGGTGAAGTTCATTGCGCCCGCGACGGCCAGGCCGGACGGAAGGTTCAATGTCTGGGCCGTGACCGACAGACCGGTCAGCAGCGGCGAGATGTTCTCCAGGCCGATGATGTTGCCAAAGCCGCCATTGAGCGCGTTCAGCGTCAGGTTCTGCGCGCCGGTTACGGCGTTGCCCATCGAGATCGTGCTGCCGTTGGACGTGATCGTGGTCGCGCCCGTCAGGTTCAGGCCGCCGTTGAAGCTCAGGTTGTCGTAGCCACTGAAGCTGCCGCCCAGCGTGACGGCGCCAGTGAAGCTGGAGCCCGTCGTGCCATTGGCAAGCGCCACGGCCTTGGCGAACGTCACGGCGCCATCGGCCACCATGCCGCTGGCGGCATTCACGGTGTCGGTGAACGTCGTGGCCCCCGTGCCGGCCAGCGTCAGCGCCATGCCGGTGCCGTCGCCGATCGCGGTGGTGTTGCCGACCGCGCCGTTGAACGTCTTGGCGCCGGTGCCGGTCGAGACCACCATGTTTCGGGCGCCGTTGACCGTTCCATTGAAGGTGACGGCCGAGCCGGTGCTGATGACCATCGCGGTGTTGTTCAGCGCGACGGGGCCGTTGAAGGTAATGGCGCCCGGTGCCGAGCTGACGACGGTGCCATTCAGGGCGATGGCGGTGCTGCCAGTCGCCGTATAGGTCTGCGCGCCAGAAACGTTGATCGCGCCGTTCGGCAGGGTCAGGCCGCTGCCCGTCACGTCGAGCGAGGTCAGTCCGGCGGCGATCCGGTCCAGCCCGGTCAGCGCGCCCATGCCAGCGTTCAGCGTCAGGCCCTGATTGCCGCGGATCGAGCCCGCGGTGGTGAAGGCAAGGGCGCTGTTGTTCGAATTGATGGTGGCCGCGGCGTTCTGCAACAGCATGCCGTTGCGGAACGTCAGCCCATTGAAGCCGGACAGCGTCTGCGCCGTTGCCTTGGCCAGCGTCACATCGCCGGTAAACAGGCTGCCGGTCGCGCTCGCGGGCGAACCCAGCGTCACGTCGTTCTTGAAGGTGACCGGGCCGGTGATCGACACGCCATTGTTCGTTTGCAGCGTGTTGTCGAAGGTCGTGGAACCGGCCGTTACTTGCAGCACGGTGCTGGCGCTGGCCGCGCTGCCGATGTTCGACACCGCCCCGCCAAAGCCCACGGTGCCCGTGCCTGCATTGATGATCAGCTGCTTGTTGGCGCCGGCCACCGCGTTGTTGAAGGTGATGGCCGAATTGACGGACTGCACCGTCAGATCATTTGCCAGGGTGGTCGGACCGGTAAAGCTGATGGCGCCGGCCGCCGTGCTGCTGATGTTGGCATTGAGCGTGATGCCCGTGGCCGACGAATAAGACTGCGGACCGGCAATATTCATCGCGGGCAGGCTGAGCGCGCCACCCGTGGTGACCGACAGACCGCTGCTGGCCGAGTTGATGCTCGTCAGACCAGTGACCGTACCGGCGGCGCTGAGCGTGACGGTATTGGCGCCCACGTTGATGCCCGTGGTGCTGTTGATGTTGGCGATGTCGAAGGTGCCGTTGTCGGCGTAGCTCAGCGCGCCGGTCAGGCCGGCGGCCAGCTTGTTGACGTGGTTGCCTGCGTTGGTCAGCGTGGCCGGGCCTGTCCCGCTCAGCAGCAGCGAGTCCGCCCGGATGGCGCCGATCTGCGTGATGGGGCCGCTGGCATTGACGGTCAGGCCGCCCGTGACGGTCGACGTGTCGAACTCGATGGCATTGCGCGCAAGGATGTCGGCCGAACTGGCCGACACGATCTTGACCGTGCCGAACTGGCTGCGCGGATTGGCGTCGAGCACGATGGCATTGGTGCCCGCCGTGAGCGTGGTCAGCCCGCTGACGTTCCATGCGCCGCCGTCGGAGATGACGTCGTTTTCAGTGACTGCTGCATTGGCGGCCGTCACCACCAGGTCGCCGACCTTGTTCAGTGCTTGGGTGAAGGCGACATCATGCGTGCCGGCATTCAATGCGACCGCGGCCGTGCCCAGGTTCCATGCGCTGGCCTGGGTGATATCGTCGTTCTCGGTGATCGCCACGCTCGCTGCGCCGGAGATCGCCAGGTTGCCCAGCACGTTGGCTGCGTTGGTCAACGTGACGCCGGCGTTGGCCGCCGTCGTCGTCAGCGTCGTCGTGCCCGTGGTCGTCCACGCGCCGCCTTGCGTGATGGCGTCGTTCTCGGTGATCGCCACCGCGCCGCCCGTGACCGTCAGGTTGCCCATCTGGTTGGCGACGTTGGTCAGCGCGATGGCCTTGTTGTTTTCCGCAATCAGATCGACCGACCGGCCGGTCAGTGCCCAGGCGCTGCCCTGCGTGATCGCGTCGTCTTCGGTGATCTTGACCGAGGTCGGCACGCCCGAGGTCGTGACGATGTCGATCGCGCCAAGCACGTTACCCGACGTGGACAGGTCGATAGCGTTGGCGCGTGCATTCAGCGTCACCGGGGCAGTCCCGATTTTCCAGGCCGCAGCCTGCGTGATCGCGTCGTTCTCCGTGATGAGCACGGACGTTGGCGTGCCCTCGATGGCGATATTGCCCAGCACGTTCGACAGATTGTCGAGCGCAATGGCGCCGTTGGTCGCTTTCAGGGTCGTCGTGCCCGTCGTCACCCACGGACCGTTGTCCGTAATGCTGCTGTTTTCCGTGATGCTCACGGTGTTGCCACGCAGCGTGATGTCGCCCATCACGTTGCCTGCCTGCGTCAGCGAAATATTGCCGCCACCGTTGACGACGCCCGCGCTGTTGTAGGCGTTGAGGGTGGTCAAGCCGGTGTTCCAGGCCGCAAAGTCAGTGATCGCGTCCTTGCCGGTCGTGTCCTTGGCGGCAATGGTCGTCGTGCCGCCACCCAGCACTTGCAGGGCGCCCAGCACGTTGTTGGTGTTGGTCAGCGACACGTTGTTACCCTGTGCATTCAGGGTGGTGTTGCCGTGCGTGGTCCAGGCCTGGTTCTGCCCAATATTGTCCGCCTCGACAATGGTGACCGCACCGGCCGACGTGGCGCCTGTGTTTTCCTGGGTCACCGTCAAACCGCCAAACTGATTGCCTGTCTGGTTCAGGATGATTGCCTGGTCATTGGTGGTCGTCACCGATACGGAACCCGGCGCATACCAGGCGCCGCTTTGCGTAATGGCGTCGTTCTCGCGCAAGGAGATCGTCGATCCATTGGAAATGGCGATGTTGCCGAGCACATTGCTCGCATTGTTCAGCGCAATATTCGTGAAGGACGAGAAGGTCGTCGTCGTGCTGCTGCCTACCTGGACCGACGTGTTTGCAGCCTGATTCAACGTGCCATTGTCAAACGACGACAGGTTCAGATTGCCAGACAGGGCAATATCGCCCAGGGTCAGTGTGCCGGACGTATTGCGCACCGTGGCGTTTCGGGCGGCGGCAATCGCAAGCCGCGTCCATGTGTTGCCATATGAGGTGTTCAACGTGATATCGGCGGTCCCGGCATTCAGGTTGGTCGCGGTGGACACCACCGTGTTCCAGTTGCTGCTCTGCGTGATCGCGCCATTGTTGGTCGTGACCGACAGCGTGCCGACGTTGAAGTTGCCGTTCGTCGACGACAGGTCGATGGCGCCGCTGTCGTAGATCGACGCCGTCCCGCCGCCTGCAATCGTGATGTGGTTGAAGTTGTTGCCGGTATCCGTCAGGACGATGTCTCGCGCGCCACCGGCGAGGAAGGTCGAGTATCCGTTCGCCCCCGTGCCGTTGACGACGATTGCGCCGGACTGCGTGATGCCCCCGTTGTTGGCGTAAACCTGCAGGTTGCCGGTCAACGTCATGCCGGGCAGCGAGACGCTGGGCGCGTTGTCGTAGCGCAGCTTGACGTTGCGCAGCTGGCCGACGGAGGTCAGGCCGTTGATGACCGCGGCATTGGCGTTCGTGTTGCGCAGCTGGATATCCTGGAATGAGCCTGCGCCTGCCGTGGCAAGTGTGACCGTGCCGCCGATGCTGTTCGACGCGCCAGGGATGCCGCCGTCCTGCAGGTTGGACGAACCCAGGAAGAGGTTCTTGTTTGCGGCAGTGACGGTGAAGCTGGCGTCCCCGGTCACGGTCAGGGGGCGCTGTTGTACTCGTTGTTGTACTGGCTGATGTTGCCTGCTGCCGTGACGGACAGGTTGCCGGCAACCGTGCTCGCACCCGTCCCGAACATCAGGTCGTTCTTGTCGACGAAGGTCGCGGAACCTGCCGTGTTGACCTGCAGGTAGCTGCCGAAGTCGTTGCCGGCGTTGTCCAGCACGACTGTGCCCCCGTTGGTCGTCGTGATGTTGCTGTAGCCGGTGGCGGTGTATACGCCGCTTTGCGTGATGTTGCCGCCCGCGGCGAGTGTGACGTTTGCACCGGTGATCGAACCCAGGGCCAGGGCGTTGACGTCACGGACGTTCACCGATCCGTTGTCCGTGGCAACGTTCAGCGTCCCCTGGAAGTTGTTGTTGTTCGTGAGGGTAACGTCGGACGGGGCCGCGCCAAACCCGCCGCTGGCCGCATTGATCGTGGTTGTCCCGGCGACGGTAACGATGCCGGTCGAGCCCACTGCGCCACTGGTCGCGACCGACAGGTTGCCGGCCACGGTTGACACGCCCAGCTGTACCGCGTTCTGATCGCGCACGGACACGTTGTTGCCGATGGCACTGACGACGCTGTAGTCGGAGTTCGAATTGTTCAGCGTGATGTTGCCGCTGCCCGCATTGAAGGTGGCGACGTTGCGGTTCACGATCGAACGGGTGTTGCCTGTGATGTCGCGGCCATTGGACGTGACATTCAGGGCGCCCGTTACGAACAGCTCGCCCAGATCCACGCCGCCCGTCGCGGTACCCACATGCGTCACGTCCAGCTGCGCCGAGCTGATCTTGCCCGTGGACAGGGTCGACGACGCATCCAGTCCGCCGTTCGTGATCGTCACCTTGCCGCTGCCGGCGTCCACGCTGCCGGTGTTGTTGAAGACAGCGCTGCCCGCATCGCGGTTGGCCGATTGCGCAGCGGTGTCATTGAACTTGAACGTCACGTCGCCGTCGGCGCTGTAGATGGCCGAATTCACGACGATCGAGCGGCCGGCCTGGAAGGTCAGCGCGCCGCCTTTGGGCACGCCGCCGTTGGGCGACGTGGTGATGATGCTGTTGACCGTCAGGTCGTTATTGGCCTGCAGCACGACCGCCGTGCCGGTGTTGGTCACGCTGGTGATCGCCGCGGTGTCGACCGTGGCGTCGGCGCTGGGCGTGCTGCCGAAGTCCAGCGTCGCGGGATTGCCGGCCAGGACCGCGGTCCCGCCGCTGACCACGGTCAGGTTCTTCGGATCGAGCAGCAGCGTGCCGGATTGGCCTTGCGTCGCGCCCGCGTCCACCGTGCCCGCGAAGGCCAGCTGGGCCTTGCCGGACACTTCGACCTTGCCGCCGTCGCCGCCTTGCGCGCCCCGCGCGCGGTGATGTCACCGCCAAACACCGTATCGCCATCGGCCCACACGACGACCTTGCCGCCATCGCCTTGCGCGGTGGCCGACGCGTCGATCGAGACGTGGTGTCCCACCACCGTCTTCTGTGCGTTCGCGACCGCTGCGTTGCTGCCTTGCCAGTCGCCGCCGGCCAGCACCGTGCCGCCGCCGGTCGCGCCCTTTGCATCAATGTCCGTACCATCAAACAGTCCCACACGCTGGCCGGTCACCTGCACTGCGCCGCCCTTGCCGGTGGCGCTCGACACATCCAGCTTGCCCGCGACCACGGCGTCGCCGTTCATGCCGGCATCCAGATAGATCTCGCCATTGCGCTCGACCAGGCCTTGCGCCTGGACCGTGCCTTGCACGTTGACGGACGCGCCCAGCAGGGCGTTGGCGGCCGATGCGGCCATGATCACGCGGCCGCCATCGGCTTGCACCAGGTGCCGGTTTTCCACCAGCGCGCGTACCGTGGCCGGGTCGACCTTGACGCCGACCAGGCCGTCACCGGCCATGTCGAGCGTGATGGTTTCGCCAGCCGCCATCGCGACGGTACCCAGCTTGGCGGACACCACGCCTTCGTTCAGGACTTCGGGCGCCAGCAGGGCGACATAACCGCCGTCGGCCGCATGCAACTCGCCCTGGTTCACGACCGAGCCGGTCGCGCCGTCGCGCGCGAAGCGGTAGTTGCCCTTCAGGAAGTCGTCGTCCTTGATGTTCAGTGTGCTGGCAACCAGGCCGCCCACATCCACGCGCGCGCCAGCGCCGAACATGACGCCGTTCGGATTGACCAGGAACACGCTGCCGTTGGCGGTCAGGCTGCCGAAGATCTGGCTGGCGTCATTGCCGACGACGCGGTTCAGCGCGACCGAGCCCATGCCGGGCTGCTTGAAGTCCACCGATGCCTGGCTGCCAATGTTGAAGGACCCCCAGTTCAGGATGGCCTTGTCGGTGCCTTGCACCACGGTCATGCCGTTGCCGGCCTGCGTGATGGTGGCCTGGCCCGCCACCACCTGGCCGCCGGTCGGCAGCGCGTTGACGGCGGGCGGCGCGGCAAACACCGAACCGGTGGCGCCTGCCAGGATCGCGGCCACCAGGGCCTCGCGAGCACGCGACATCATGCGCAGCAGCAGGCCGGACAGCCGCTTGCGGGGGCGCCAGGTCAGCGTCGCCTTGCGGCCGCCAATGCGGATGTGAACGACGCGGGGTTTGGCTTGGGTGTCTTGCTTGCTCATGATCGCAGTCCTGCCCGGGGGCGGTACGGCCTCGCTGCAGGAGGCCGGTTTGATTCGTGATGTCTGGTGGGAAGTCGGTGGTGGACGGGGCGCGGGCTCAGAAAGCCTTGGCGACCTGCAGCCAGATGCGGGGCACGTGGCGGGTGCCGTCGGTGTCCTTGCCGGTGGCCGCGTTCGCCAGTTCGTTGTCGCCGATGCGCCAGGCGATGCTCAGGCGGGCATTCCAGCCGCCCATGCTGGCGCCGGCGCCCACGCCCGCGCCCGACAGCTGGACGCGGCGCGGGCCGGTAAAGGTGGCGTAGCTGTTGCGCGCGGTGCGGACCGACCCGGTATCGGCAAAGGCAGTCAGACGGAACTCCGGCGTCACGCGATAGTTGAGGTCGACATTCAACAGCCAGCCTTCGTCGCCTCCGGCTTCGTTGACCGGATAGGCGCGCACGCCGGCAGGACCGCCCAGGTAGAACTTTTCGGATGAGTCCAAGTTGTCGCTGGCGAACTGGCCGGTCAGCGCCGCGGTCAATGCAAGGCGCGGGGTCAGGGTCTGCTGGCGGGTTACGTTCCAGTACAGCTTCTGGTAGCTGCCTGCCGCGCGCGGACCGATCGCGTCGGCCTGCGAGCTGCCGAAGTCATTCAGGCGCAGGCGTCCGGCGGTGACGATGGCCGAGTAGGCCGTCAGCCCGCCGCCCTGGAAGCTGTCGTAACGGCTGCCGGTCACGCCGCCGCTTGCGCTGCGGGTGCGCTTGTCGCTGACAGTCAGGCCCTGGGCCTCGTTGTCGTAATCGCGCTGATCGACCGCGCCAACCAGGTTCAGGTTGTGCAGGCGGCCGCGCAGCAGCGGGTAGCTGGCGGTCAAGCCTGCCGTGGTCGAATCGCCTTCCGCATTCAGGCGCGAAAAGTCGCCCTTCAGTTCATAGTCGAGCCGCGATGCATTCACTCCCAGCTTCAAGCCTTCCACGCCCACGGGCGCCACGTAGGCCACGCGGCCGTACTTGAGCCCTTCGCTGGCCAGCACGCGCACGCTGGCCTGATCGCCGAAACCCAGCGGATTGTTCAGGTTGAGGGCGGCCGATGCCTGGAATTCGCCGGTGCTGCGCGCGCCGTTGTTGCCCGCATCCACGAAGCCATCTACGCGCGGGCCGTCGGCCAGACGCAGGATCAGGTCGGTGTCGCCCAGTTGCTTGCCCGCATCCAGGGTGGCGCTGGCCTGCACGCCCGGCAGGTCGTTGAGCAGCAGCATGGCGCGCTCGACGGCATCGCTGCGGAAGGGTTGGCCGGGCTGCTGGCGCGACGTCAGATACCGTGCGGCGCGATCGCTATCGAAGCGCGCGGGCGGGTCGCCGGCTTCCACACGGACCGACGAAAAGCGGCCTTCGACAACCTGGATGATGACCGTGCCGTCGGCGATCTTTTGCGGTGGCAGGAAGGCGCGGGCCAGGTAGCCGGACGCGCGGTAGCTTTCCATGATGGCCTGGGTCGCTTTCTCCAGGTCGACCAGGGTCACCTGCTGGCCGATCAGGCCCGACAGCGTGTTCATCAGGACCGATTCATCCATCAACGTCACGCCTTGCAGGACGACACGCTGCAGCAGGAAGGACGTACCCGTGGGGCTGGTGGATGGGGTGGGGCGATCGACGGCGGCATCCGGAGCTGGCGCCGTGGTCCGTGGCTGCTGCTGTTCGATGCCTCGCAAAAGCGTACCGGCATCGGGAACCGCTTGAGCAAGGGCGGACGTGGAAATGCAAAGCAGTGCCGAACCGGCGATTTTCTGGACCTTCAAAACAGCTCCTGCCGCGTGGGCGTTAGGTGAGGATGCGTTCGAAGGTTAATCCGACAGGCTTGGGAATACGTGAGACTTCGTACTTAAAGTTACATACAGAACGTAAGGGAATACCCTTGGTAAAAAATTTCAATTGGGTAACTGGCTGTGTCGCGCCATTTCGCGGTCGCTCTTAGTGCCGCGGCGATTTGGGCGGTTTCTCGGGGAAATTTTTACATTTCATCATGAGCACAACACAATGTTAGATGGCGTCACATCATCCGTAAGAACTAAACCTACAGACATCCTGCATCGTTGCTGCACTGTTTGTTGGTGAGAATTGGCATCCGATATGCCGCCGCCAAGTGCAAGGCCGGCCTGGCAAGCAAAAACGCTCGCCAGGCCGGCCACGATTCCTGGCCCAAGCAGGGCTGCGCCTTACTTGTTCAGACTTGCCACGTAAGCGCGCCATCCGCCAAACGAGGACACATCTTCTGCGCCAGCTATCGCCCACGGTTCGCAAATGAAGCCGTGGGTCTGGCTGCCATCCGCCAGGGTCAAGCTTCCCAGGCCGAGCGGCGACAGCACCTGCTTCAAGAAGGCGCCCACCTGCGTCAACGGCAGTTGCCAGACCTCCACCGCAATCGCCACGCCCCCTTCGGCCACCCTGACCAGGCCAGGCTTGGGCGGGACCGTATTCGGCAATGCGTAGAGGCGATAGGTCGGCGCGGTCGTCGTTGCCTCGACAAGCTGCGCACCCAGGTCAGTCAGCTGCCAATTCAGCGGCATGCCCGTCAGATGCGCACCGACGACCGTCAGCGGCAGGCTGAGCGGCATCGGTGGAACAATCGCACGCGGTTCAGGCAGCGGTTCGCCCGTCGCGCCGACCGTCAGGCCGGTCGAATGGTGGAAACGCTGACCCAATTGCGCCAGCCGCCAGTCGGAACCGCTCTTGCCGATGAGGGTGATGCCGAAGGGCAGACCGTCGGGCCGCATCGACGCGGGCACGGCCAGCGCGGCCCACTGCAGCAGATTGACGAAGTTCGTGTATCGGCCCAGGCGGCGGTTGGCTTGGATAGGGTCGGCTAGCATCTCGGCCATGGTCGGATGGGTCGGCGCGGTCGGCACCACCAGCACATCGATGTCCTGCCAGATCGGGGCCAGGCGCAAGCGCGCTTCTTCGAGCTTGATCTGCATTTCCAGCACGTCGGCCGCGGTATAGCGGGTGCCGCCGCCAATGATCGTGCGGACCGGCTCGATCACGGCGTCGGGCTGCGCGTCGAAAAAGGCCTGGATGGCCTGGTAGCGTTCCGCCACCAGCGCGCTTTCGTACAGCCACAGCGCCACCTCGTTCAGCGGGGCATCGTCGATGGCGACAGCCGTACCGCCCAGGTCGACCAGTCTGGCGCAGGCGGCGGCAAAGGCGGACTCCGACAGCGCATCGCTGTCAAAGTCGGGCTCCGCCGGGACGCCGAACCGGAAGCTGGCGGGCATGGACGTCAGGTCGTAGGGCAGGGCGGTGCCCGCCGCCATGACGTTGAGCGCATCGACCGCGTCGGCCACGGTACGCGCAAAAATGCTTGCCGTATCGAAACTGCGCGATGCGGGATAGACGCCGGCATTGCTAAGCAGGCCAAGCGAAGGCTTGAGGCCCACAATGTTGTTGAAGCCCGCCGGCACGCGGCCCGATCCGGCCGTATCGGTGCCCAGGGCAATGTCTGCCGCGCCGGTGGCGACGGCCCAGGCCGACCCGCTGCTCGACCCGCCGCTGACATATTCCGGCCGCAGCGCATTGGGCACCGCGCCAAACGGCGACCGCGTGCCGTTCAGGCCGCAGGCGAACTGATCCAGATTGGTCTTGCCCACGATGGCCGCACCGGCATCGAGCAGTTTCTGCACCACATCGGCGCTTTTGTGGGGCGTGTAGGCAAACTCCGGCGCCCCGCAAGTCGTCGGGATGCCGGCAACGTCGATGTTGTCCTTGATCGCAACCCGGCGGTTGGCAAGGGGACCGGTGGTCAGGGTTTGTATCGGGGCGGCGAAATGGCGGATCCAGGCGGACATGATGTTCTCGTTCCAAAGGTAACCCTGACAAGCAAGGCGCGTACCAGTTGTGTACAAGTTTGTACGCGAAACGATGCACGCGCGCGGCGCTGCGCTGTCAGCTTGCGGCGTTGCCCAGCGCCGTCGGCTTGCAGCGTTGCCCAGCGCCGTCAGCGTGCGCCGTCACCCGGCGCCGTCGCTCCGCGGCTTCAGTCCGCGGCGGACCCCGTCCAGCGGTAATCAGGATCCCCGAGGGTGGCGCGCAGCAGGTCGATGAATACCCGCACGCGCTGCGGCAGGTGCTTGCGCTGCGCGAACACCGCATGAATGCCGTTGGGCGGGGCGGCGTAGGCGTCCAGCACCGTCACCAGACGGCCCCGCGCCAGATCGGTTTCCACTTCCCACATCGACCGCCACGCCAGCCCGCGGCCCGCGAGCGTCCAGGCGTGCAGCACCGCACCATCGGTGCATTCCATATTGCCCGACACGCGGTGCGCCACGACTTTGTCATCGATTCGGAACAGCCAGCCTCGCGCCTGGTTGCCTCCGGTCCCGAACGACAGGCAGTTGTGCCGCGCCAGGTCGTCCGGGTGTTCCGGCGTGCCGTGCCGCGCAAGATAGGCGGGTGCAGCCACCACCATCCGTCGATTGTCGGCCAGGCGCACACTGACCAGGCTGGAATCTTCCAGATCGCCGATGCGGATCGCGCAGTCGAAGTTGTCGCTGATCAGGTCCACCAGCCGGTCGCTCAGATCCAGGGTCACGGTAATGCCCGGGTACTCGTCGATCAGACGCGGCAGCAGCGGCGCGATGTGCCGCCGTCCGAAGCCCGCCGGCGCGGTGACGCGCAGCGGACCGCTGGGCGTGCCGCCGCCGGCCGACACGGCGTTTTCAGCGCCTTCCATGGCGGCCAGGATGCGCTGGCATTCGTCGAAGAAGGCGCCGCCTTCGGCGGTCAGTGAAATGCGGCGCGTGGTCCGCTGCAGCAGCTTGACGCCCAGGCGGGCTTCCAGCGCGTCGATGCGCCGTCCGATGACGGCGGGGGCCACGCCTTCAAGCCGGGCGGCCGCCGACAGGCTGCCGCGCAACACGGCGGCCACGAAAGTTTCGATCTGTTTGAAGCGGTCCATGCGGCCCAGTGTAACTAGGTCGCTTCGCCGCCGAGCAGCGCCGTCAGTCTGTCGATGTCCAGCGGCTTGGTCAGGTGTTCGTCGAAGCCGGCCGCCAGGCAACGCTGCACGTCGGCTTCCATGCCGTAACCCGTCAAGGCGATCGCCAGCTTGCCGCCGGTGCGATCGAACATGCGCAGCACGTCGATGCCGTCGCCGTCGGGCAGTCCCATGTCGCTGACCAATGCATCGAAGGTATGCGCGGCCAGCGTGCTGCGGGCATCCGCCACCGACACGGCCACCTTGACCATGTAACCCAGTTCGCTTAACAGGAACTGCATGGCCTCGGCCGTATCGGCGTTGTCTTCGACCAGCAGGAGCCGGACCGGCGCCCGCCGCGAGCCGGCAGGCACAGGCGTCACCACGCCGGATGCGCGCTCGCTGGCGTCCCCTGCATAATTCAGGGTCAGCGTAAAGGTCGCGCCCCGGCCCACGCCATCGCTGTGCACATTCAGCGTGCCGCCATGACGCTGCGCCAGCGAACTGGCGATCGCCAGCCCCAGGCCCAGTCCACCCCGCATTTCGCCGGGCTCGTTGTCACCCTGGTCGAAGGCATTGAAGATGCGCTTGAGCGCTTCCTGCTGAATGCCGATGCCCGTATCGGACACTTCGACCGTGACCTTGCCATGCCGGGGCGGCAGCAGGGCAAGGCGGATCGTGCCGGCCTTCTGCGTGAACTTGATCGCGTTCTTCAGCAGGTTCCACAACACCTGTTGCAGACGCGCCGGGTCGGCCTGCACGATCACCGGCGTCGCCAGCGGGGTGTAAAGCAATTCGATGCCCTGCGCAGCCGCTTCATCGCGGAAGACGTCCGCCATGCCCCCCAGCAACGCCACCAGGTCGGTCGGCTCGAAGTGCAGCGTCAGCTTGTCGTTGACGATCTTGGAGATGTCGAGCAGATCGTCGATGAGCCTTGCTTCGATCTCGACGTTGCGCTTGATCAATTCGACGCTGCGGCGCGCCTTGGGCGGCAGGTCGGTCTGCATGTCCAGCGCCTGGGCCGCGGCGTAAATGGGACCCAGCGGCGTGCGCAGCTCGTGCGAAAGCACCGCCAGAAAGTGGTCTTTCGCGCGGTTGGCGTTTTCGGCCTGTTCCTTCGCGGCCTGCAGCAGGTCGGCGGCCACGCGGGTATCGGTCATGTCCCGCACGATGCGCGAAAATCCGCGTACCTCGCCGTCATCTCCAAAAATCGCGGTGGTCACGACCGACGCATAGAACGATGTGCCGTTCTTTCGGCGCAGCCAGCGTTCTTCCGACATGCTGCGCATGGCGCCAATCAGCGCCAGTTCCTGGGTCAGCGCCTGCGCCATGGCCTGCGGCGTACCGCGCAACGCGTCGTCGGGCACGAAGAACATGTCGTAGGTCTTGCCCAGCACTTCGTCGGCGCCATAGCCAAAGATCCATTCCGACGCCTGGTTCCAGCTTTCGATTACCCCCGTGGTCGACAGGGCGATGACCGAGTAATCGCGCAACGCATCGATCAACTGACCGAAATAGGTTTCGCGTTCGCGCAACTTGCGCTCGGCGTCCTGCCGTGACCGCTTTTCCGTGGCCTCGGCCAGCGCCCGGCGCACCACGATGGGCAGACGCTCCAGGCGCTGCTTCAGCACGTAATCGGTCGCGCCTTCCCTGAGCATGTCGACCGCGTTTTCTTCGCCCAGCACGCCCGATACGAACACGAAAGGGAGCGGCTGCGGGCGGGCCTGCGACAGGCGCAGCGCTTCCGGGCCAGAGAAGGTGGGCAACTGGAAGTCGGACAGGACGATGTCGAACTCGCTGCGATCCAGCTCGGCAAGGAACGCGTCCGCCGTGTCGACGACCGTCACACGCACATCCAGTCCCGCCAGTTCGAGCCGCTGCAGCGCAAGATCGGCATCACGCGGGTCGTCCTCCACCATCAGAATGCGGACGACGTCAGGGTTCAGATCGGCAAAAGTCGAGATCACCGGATTATTCGTTCCCGGCGCCACGTGGACGGCGGCGCGAGCCGGGTGGCGGCTCATTCAGCACGGCCCAGAACACGCCGAGATCGCCGATCGCACGCACGAAGTCCTGGAAGATGACCGGCTTGACCACGTAGGCATTGACGCCCAGATCGTACGCGCGCACCAGATCGCTTTCTTCATTCGACGAGGTCAGCATCACGACCGGCGTGGCCTTGAGCGACGCCTCACCGCGAATGGCCTTCAACACTTCCAGACCATCGACCTTGGGCAGCTTCAGATCGAGCAGGACGACGGCAGGATTGCCCTCGTCGCGTCCCGCATGGTCGCCGCGGCGTTGCAGGTAGTCGAGCGCGTCGGCGCCATCGCGCGTGATGACGACATCATTGGCCAACTGGCTCTTTTCAAGCGCAATCAGCGTCAGTTCCAGGTCATGCGGGTTGTCTTCGACCAGCAGGATCGGTTTGAGCATGTTCAACCTCGTTTCTGGTTCCGCGCGCCGGCCTGCGCCGCGCCCGGATCCGGCAGTGCGACGAAGAATGTCGCACCCTTGTCTATTTCCGCTTCGGCCCACACACGTCCACCGTGACGCTCGACAATGCGGCGCACGTTCGCAAGACCAATGCCAGTCCCTTCAAAGTCCTCCATACGATGCAGACGCTGGAAAACCCCGAAAAGTTTCGGTGTGTATTTCATGTCGAACCCGACGCCGTTGTCTTTGACATAGAACACCGTCTCGCCGTCGCCCTGCATGGCGCCGATTTCGACACGCGCCTCATCGCGCTTGCGGGTGTACTTGATGGCGTTGGAAATCAGGTTGCGCAGCGCCAGATGCAGGTAGGCCGCGTCGCCATAGGTGCGCGGCAACGGGTGGATGACCCACTGGATGTTGCGGTGCTGGGTGTCGGGCTGGAATTCGCGGACGATCTGGTCGATCACCGGCGTCAGATCGACGTTGGACGGCCGCAGGGCGTTGCGGCCCATCTGCGAGAACGTCAGCAACGAGTCCACCAGGTTGCCGGCGAATCGGGCCGAATCGCCGATATTGCTCAGAAAGCGCACGCCCTTTTCGGACAGCTTGCCGCCTTCGTATTCGTCCAGCAACTCGGCATACCCGGCAATATGCCGCAGCGGCGCGCGCAGGTCATGCGACACGCTGTACGAAAACGCTTCAAGTTCCTTGTTCGTCCGATCGAGCTCGTTCGCCATGTCGGCCAGCTCTTCGGCCTTGCGCAGCACGATCCCCAGCACCGCCGCGCGCAGCTCGGCCGCGGCATCCACCACGGCACGATCCCAGCGGCGCGATTGGCCGCGCACTTCCTGCTGCCAGGACTGGAAGCTCTTGCGCGGATGCAGTCGCAGCGTGCCGTTCTCTTCCTTGACGTCCTTCTTGGTCGGCGCGCCGGCCCATTCGATGGTGCGCAATTGCTGCGGCCGGAACCAGAGGATGAAGTTCGCGTGCAATTCCGAAATCGAGACGGCCAGCACGCCGCTGGCCTGTTCGATCACCGGCTCGAAGTCCGGATCGAGCTGGCTCATGCGGTCGGTGTGGAACACGTCGCGTTCGGGCAGTGTCGCGATATAGGTGCAAAGCGCCTTGATCGTCATGCGATCGGGCGTCTCGCCAAACGTCAGGCATTCGTCGCCCGACACAATGGCGGCGCCGCTGGCTTGCGCAAAGTTCAGAAAGGTCTCGGGCATGTGATACAGCCCCCGCGCCACGCTGTCGTGGTCGGCCATCGACGACAGCATGCGGACCAGCAGCTGCCGCAATTCCAGCCGGCGCTCGGTATCGGCATGGGCTTCCCGGGCTTCCACCTGCAGCGACACCATCTTGCCGAGCAGATCGCAGGCCACGCGGGTCTGCACCGGCACGGTCAGCGGGTCGGTGTTGTGGCAGGAAATCATGCCCCACAGGCGGCCCTCGACGACGATCGAAATGGACATGGACGCCATCGTGCCCATGTTGCGCATGTATTCCAGGTGCACCGGCGACACGCTGCGCAGTGCCACGTTGCTCAGGTCGGTCGGCCCGCCCGCGGGCCACTCGGGTGGCACCAGGCGCGACGGGGTGTACATGGCGTCGGGGATCACGCGGATCCGGTTCAACACATACAGATCGCGCGCCTGTGCCGGAATGTCGGACGCAGGAAACTGCAGGCCAAGGAAGGCGTCGTAGCCGCGATCCACGCGCTCGGCATTGACCCGGCCGTGGCCTTCTTCGTCAAAGGCATAGGCCGTGACGCGGCCAAAGCCCGTCAAACGCTTGACCTCGGCCACGGCCAGCTCACAGACGGCGTCGGTCGTGCGCGCCTGCTGCAACTGGGTCACGAAGGCAATCAGCGACGGGTACATGGCCGCGGCCCCCAGCGTGCGCACCGCCGCCGGTTCGAACTCGGCCATGAGCAAATGGTCGATGGCATGGACCACCATGTCGAACTCGTACAGGGCGCCGTCGGCGTGGCGCAGCGACGTGCTCAGGTGGTGCGGCGTCGGGCTGCCCGCCGTCAGCTGTTCGAGTTCGACGGCCAGCGTCGTGGTATCGCGCTGCATCAGCTCGGCCAGCGACCGGCCGATGACCGCCTCGGCCTTCATGCCAAGATGGGTCTCGATCGACGTGCTGGTCTGGACGACCGCCAACGACACACGATCCAGCACCAGCAGAAAACCGTGCGGTTGCACGCTGCCGGGGATCCGGATGGGTTCGTTTGCGCAGTTGTCCAGTTCGACCGTACTGAGTGTTCGACGGGTCTGGGTCACAAAGAAATTCGCCAAGGCCTTGGAGAGGCGCTAATGATAAGAAATATCCCTTATGCGCTCCAGCGGCCTTGGCGATTTCGACACGTTTTGACGCGAAAAATTGTGTCTCTTGTTACGTCTTTGAAAGGATTTGGTGAGGTTCTTCGTTTGTTGACAGGCGGGCGTGTCCAGCTCAACGCTGGCCGCGATGGGCCCAGGCGGTCGTGCGCTTTTCAATGACGGCGAAGAGCTCGTACATGGCCATGGCCATCACACCGATCACCATCAGTCCGGAAAAGGCCAGCGGCATTTTCATGGACGATCCGGCCGACACCAGCAGATAGCCGATGCCTTCATTCGACGCGTTCATCTCGGATACGGTCGATCCCACAAAGGCCAAGGTGATGGCGACCTTCAGCGACGCAAAGAAGTAGGGCATGGAACGGGGCAGGCCGACTTTCATCAGCACGTCCATCCGTTTGGCGCCCAACACCCGCAGCACGTCTTCCAGCTCGGGTTCCAGCGTGGCCAGGCCCGTGGCGATGTTGACCATGATCGGAAAGAACGAAATCAGGAAGGCGGTCAGCATGGCCGGACCGATGCCGATGCCGAACCACACCACCAGCACGGGCACGAAGGCCGCCTTGGGCAAGGCATTGAAGGCGGTCATCAGCGGGTACACGGCGGTATAGGCCATGCGCGAGCTGCCGATCAGGAAGCCCAGCAGCACGCCGACCACGATCGAAATGCCAAAGCCCGTCATGGTCACCCAGAAGGTGCGCCAGGCGTGGCCGGCAATCACCGGTGCATAGTCGATCGTGGCTTGCAGGATCTGCGACGGACTGGGAAAGATGAATTCGGAAACATTGAAGACGCGGCAGATGATCTCCCACAAGGCGATCACGGCCACCAGCAGGGCGATAGGCGCGGTACGTTCGGCGAAACGGGTCATGGAATGGCTCTCAGGTCGAACGGACGTGGCCGATCTGGGTCCGCAGTTCAAGCACGATGCGGTTGAATTCGTCGGTGTAGGTGGTTTCGAGTTCGCGCGGACGCGGCAGCTCGATCTCGCGGCGCGACAGGATGCGGCCGGGACGCTTGCTCATGACATACACGGTGTCGGCAAGGAACACGGCTTCGCGCAGATCGTGCGTGACCAGGATCACGTTGAACTGCTGCTCGGTCCACAGGTCGCGCAGCACGCACCACAACTCTTCGCGCGTGAAGGCATCCAGCGCACCAAAGGGCTCGTCCAGCAACAGCATTTTCGGTTCGTGGATCAGCGCGCGGCACAGCGACGCACGCTGCTGCATCCCGCCCGACAGTTCCCATGGAAATTTGTCTTCATAGCCAGACAATCCCACGGTTGCGAGCAGTTTGCGGGCGCGCGCCACGTGTTCGTCGCGCTTGGCGCGGAAGGTGGAGCGATGCGGCTCGACGATCTCGAGCGGCAGCAGGATGTTGTCGATGGTGGTGCGCCAGGGCAGCAGCGTGGGCGCCTGGAACGCCATGCCGGCAATCTTGAGCGGGCCGGTCACGGGCTGGCCTTCGACCTTGACGGAGCCGCGCGTGGCCATCTTCAGGCCGGTCGTCAGCTTCATGAACGTGGACTTGCCACAGCCCGACGGGCCGACAATGGCGACGAATTCGCCCTGTTTGATGGACAGCGTCACGTCCTCGACGGCATATTCGCCGGCGCGCGCCAGCGCGTCGGTATAGGCCAGCGAAACGTGCTGGAAATCGACAAAAGGAGTCATGGAAAGCTACGCAAAGGAGCCCCGCCATGACGGCGGGGCGGGCGGCGACGGGTTGGAACGCTTACTTCTTGGCGCGCAGGACGCTGGCGGTCAGGTCCTTGGCGGGCAGGAAGGAGCGGTCGAACGCCAGGTCGGGGTTGACCGGCGTCTTGGTCGCATAGGTGCTGGCCACTTGCGACGCCATGAGCGCCATGCGGCCCGGATTGATGTCGCCAAAGCCCTCGGCGCGCGCATCCGGGGTGTCGATCGCCGTCTGGATCGCCAGGCGCAGACGCTTCAGCTCCAGGGCTTCGTCGATGATGCCGTCGCGTTCCTTCACGGTCTTGACCGACGCCGCCGGGTCGGCGATCACGTCACGCGTGGCCTTGGTAATGGCGCGCAGGAAGCCCTTGACCGCTTCCGGATTGTTCTTGGCGAACGCACGGTCGGCAATGATGGCGTTGCCGTACAGCTTCACGCCGTATTCCGGGAACAGCAGGATGTCGATGTCGCTGTCCTTCACGCCGCGGGCGTTCAGGTTCAGCAGCGACGTGAAGTAGAAGCCGGTAATGGCGTCGACATCGCCGCGCGCGAGCATCGTTTCGCGCAAGGCCGGTTCCATGCTTACCCAGTTGACCTTCTTGTCGTCGATCTTGTTGGCCTGCGCAAAGATCGGGAAGGAACGGCGGCCGCCGTCGAACGACGGCGCGCCGATCTTCTTGCCCTCCAGGTCCTTGGGGGTCTTGATTGCCGCTTTCTTGAGCGAGAACACCGCGGCGGGCGTGTTGTTGTAGACCATCATCACGCCCGTCGGCTGGTTCGGGGCGGTCGGGTTGTTGCCCTGGAACTCCATCAGCGCGGCCAGGTCGGCAAACCCCATTTCATAGGCGCCCGACGCCACGCGGTTGACCGCGCCGCCCGAGCCGTTGCCCGCGTCGATCGTGACGTCCAGCTTCTCCTGCTTGAAGTAGCCCTTCTTGGCGGCCACCAGGAAGATGGCGCTGGGGCCTTCGAAACGCCAGTCGAGCTGGAAGCGGATCTTGGTGTCCTGCGCCGCGGCGGGCGCCGCCCACGCGCCGGCCATCGCGACGACCAGGCTGGCGAGCACGGCACGACGGCCCTGGGTGCGGGAGAATTGCTTCATGATGGTCGTTCCTCGAGTCATGCCGGATGGACGTTGCCCCGGCTGTCAGATTTTCTGAATGGGTGATGACCCCCTGGCACCCCAGGAGCGATCCCTTTCCTGGTGCATCGCAGTCACCAGGCTGGTGCCAGGGAGTATTGCAAGGTGTTAAAAGCAGGAACCGTGCCCATCTGTGATTCACGCGGCGCGCACCAGCTTCGCCCATGCGGCGGGTGCGGTATCGTTGCGGCTCAGCCTTCCAGGATCACCGACCATGTGCCAGCTTCTCGGCATGAACTGCAACACCCCGACCGACATCGTCTTCAGCTTCACGGGCTTTGCGCACCGGGCCGGACGCACCGGTGAGCACGTCGATGGATGGGGCATCGCGTTCTTTGAGGGACGTGCGGTGCGCCATTTCGTGGATCACCAGGCCGCGCTGGTCTCGCCGATTGCGGACCTGATCCGGCGCTATCCGATCAAGTCGACCAATGTCATCGCGCACATCCGCAAAGCCACGGTTGGCCCGGTCATCCTCGAGAATTGCCATCCCTTCATTCGCGAGATGTGGGGCCGTTATTGGGTCTTTGCACACAACGGCGACCTGAAGGCCTACGATCCCGCGCTGGATGGTCCCTACCAGCCTGTCGGGTCCACCGACAGCGAGCGGGCGTTCTGCTGGATCCTGCAATCCTTGCGCGCCCGGTTCGCGTCACGCCCGTCGCGAGACGTGCTGGCCGATGCGCTGCGTGGGCTATGCGCCGAGATCGCCACGCACGGTACGTTCAATATGATGTTGTCGGACGGCACCGAGCTGTACGCCCATTGCTCCACGCGCCTGCATTACCTGGTGCGCCAGCATCCCTTCGCCATGGCCAGCCTGTCCGACGACGAAGTCACCGTGAATTTTGCCGACGTCACGACGCCGAACGACCGGGTGGCCGTGATCGTGACGGAGCCTTTGACGGCCAATGAAACCTGGCTGCCGTTCGCGTCGGGCGAGTTGAAGGTATTCGTGGACGGCGCACCAGCTTGATGCATTAGCCTGGTGGACGCATCGTTATGGTGCGCTCACGTATCCGACGCCAGCCGTTCCAGGAAATCCAGCGTCAGTTCCGCCGCCAGCTGCGCATCATCCGCCGTCATGATCTCCAGCGGGTTGTGGCTGATGCCGCCGTTGCCGCAGCGCGTGAACAGCATGGTGATGGGCGCGACCTCTGCCAGTTTCATGGCGTCGTGGCCGGCGCCAGACGGAAGGGCATGGGCAGGCAGGCCCCGCGCGGCAATGGCGTCCGACCAGTACGCCATCTCGTGCGGCGCGCACGGTGCAGCGGCGGCCCGCATCAGTTCTTCTGTCACCACAGTGATCTGACGACGCGCGCAGATCGCCGCGATCTCGGTTTCCAGATCGGCAACGGCCGCATCCCGGACGGCGTTGTCGGCCGCGCGGATGTCCAGCGAGACGGTACACGCCCCCGGAATCACATTGACCGACCCGTTGGGCACCGTCAGCACGCCTACCGTGCCCACCAGGGACGGCGTGTTGCCGCAGCGCCTTTCGACCGCCAGCACGATTTCCGCGGCCGCGCATGCCGCGTCCCGACGCATGTCCATGGGCGTGGTCCCGGCATGGCTGGCCACGCCGCGCAGCGTCAGCATGCGCCGCACGCTACCCGCAATCGACGTCACCACCCCGACCGGCAGGTTGCGTTCGAACAGGACCGGCCCCTGTTCGATGTGGACCTCGAAATAATGCTTGAGCCGCGCCACGTCTCCAGCGGCGGCGTCGATCGCATCGGGGTCCAGGCCCGCCGCCCGCAATGCGTCGCGCATGGCAATGCCTTGCGCATCGACCGCGTCCAGTACGGCGGGGTCG
The DNA here is from genome assembly GCF_048632615.1 of Pigmentiphaga litoralis. Lineage (GTDB taxonomy): Bacteria > Pseudomonadota > Gammaproteobacteria > Burkholderiales > Burkholderiaceae_B > Pigmentiphaga > Pigmentiphaga litoralis_B. Next base: position 486,444 of record NZ_CP184479.1, on the reverse strand, counting down.
AAGCGGCCCGCATAGGCCGAGGATCCCAGGAAGGTGCTGCCATACCGCACGCCTTCTTCTTCGGCAAACGCCACCACGTCCAGGTCGTAGGGCAGGCGGCGGCCCGCGCGGTGCAGGTGGTCGACCAGCACGATAGGCAGAAGCACACCCAGCCGGCCGTCATACTTGCCGCCGTTGCGTACCGTGTCGTAATGGCTCCCCGTCGCCACCAGCGCGGGCGCGGGTTGGGCCGGGTCGGCGCGGTACCGTCCCACCACATTGCCGATAGCGTCGTGGCGCACGCTGTCGAAGCCGGCGGCCTGCATCCATGCCGCGATCTGCGCCGCCGCCGCACGGTGCGCCGGCGTCAGATAGGTGCAGGTCAGGTCATCCGGCGAATCGGAATGGCTGGCGAGCGCCTCGGCCCACTGCATGATCTGCTCGCCAAAGGCGCGCGGTTGCGGCAGGCGATCGGCCAGGCGGATTTCGGCAATCCGGTTGATCTGGCGTAGCGCCTCGTTGAATTCCTGATCGGGCGCATGCCGCAGCCGCCGCTGCCAGGCCGCAATGATCTGCGCGCGGGTCAGGCCGGCGCCCGTCGGCCCCCGTACCGCGATGATGAAAGGAAAACCGAACCGCGCACGGTAATCGGCGTTCAGGGTCTGCAGGGTCGCGAATTCGTCTGGCGTGCAGGCGTTCAAGCCGGCGCGCGCCTGTTCACCCGCCGAGTCGGCCGTCAGTTCCCCCGCGATGGCGGCACGGCCCGCCAGTTCCGGGTGCGCGCGAATCAGGGCAAGCTGTTCATCACGGCTGGCTTCGCGCACCACCGTCGCCATCGCCAGCTTGAGCGCGGCGGCGGACGCAAAGGGACGCCGGGCGGCGGCGCGTTCCATCACCCACGGGCTGTGTTCGTACAGGCCGTCCAGGCGATGCGTAAAGTCGCCGACACTGGCCGCGTTCAGGACGTCCAGGGTGAGCGGGGCCGGGACGGAAGCGATGGACGATGGGGTCGGAGCGGAAGGCGTGGTCATCAGAGGGCGGTAGAAGCGTAGGGGTGGTGCTGCTGCCAGTGGCGGGCGATATCGATACGGCGGCACACCCACACGTCGGCGTGCTTTTCCAGATGATCCAGGAATCGCTGCAGGCCGCGGAAACGTCCCGGGCGGCCGAGCAGGCGGCAGTGCATGCCGATCGACAGCATGCGCGGTGTCTCGGCGCCTTCTTCGTACAGCACGTCGAAGCTGTCACGCAGGTAGTCGAAAAAGTGGTCGCCCGTGTTAAACCCCTGCGGCGTGGCGAACCGCATGTCATTGGTATCCAGCGTGTAGGGCACCACCAGATGCGGCACCGTGCCGCCCTGCGCCGCGTCCACCTGCGTCCAGAAGGGCAGGTCGTCGCCGTAGTAATCGCTGTCGTAGACATAGCCGCCGTGTTCCACCACCAGCTTGCGGGTATTGGGACTGTCGCGGCCCGTGTACCAACCCAGCGGCCACTGGCCTTGGGTCAGCCGGTGCACGATCTCGGTGCCGATACGCATATGCTCGCGCTCGGTGGCCTCGTCCATGCCCTGGTAGTGGATCCAACGCCAGCCGTGGCAGGCGATCTCATGCCCCAGGTCCACGAAGGCCTGCGTGACTTCCGGGTGGCGTTCCAGCGCCATGGCCGCGCCGAACACGGTCAATGGCAGGCCGCGCTTCTCGAACTCTTTCAGGATGCGCCATACGCCCACCCGCGAGCCGTATTCGTAGATCGACTCCATGCTCATGTGGCGGTCGGGATAGGCTGCGGCGCCGACGATTTCGGACAGGAACTGTTCCGACGCCGGATCACCATGCAGCACCGAATTTTCGGCGCCTTCTTCATAGTTCAGGACGAACTGCACGGCGACGCGGGCGCCGCCGGGCCAACGGGCGTCGGGGGAGTGCGGCCGTAGCCGACGAGATCGCGGGGATAGGATGTCATGGACGAAGCGGGGTGCTGAGCGACCTGAAACTATATACACTTTTTGCCTGGCGCCGAACCGGCTTCGGCGTCGTGGCCCCGACTTCATTGCATCCGCGTGGTTGCGTTCGCGTGGTTGCACTCACTCCGTTGTATCTACTCAGGAATCCCATGGGCAAATTGACCACCCACGTTCTCGACACCGCGCACGGCTGTCCCGCCGCCGGGCTGGCCATCGATCTGTATCGCCTGACTGACGTCGCGGACCCAGCGTCCGCCGTGCTGCTGAAGCAGGTCGTGACGAACGCCGATGGCCGCGTCGATGGTCCCTTGCTGGACGGCGCCGACCTGGTCCCGGCGGCATATCGACTGGTGTTCGCGGCCGGCGCGTACTTCGCCGCGCGCGGCATCGACCTGCCCGAACCGCGCTTCGTGGATCGCGTGGCGCTCGACTTCGGCATTGCGGATGCGGGGCAGCACTTTCACGTGCCGCTGCTGGTCAGCCCGTGGAGCTGGAGCACGTATCGCGGAAGCTGAAGTCCGGGTAATCAGGTGGGTCCCGCCGGGTCGCCTGCACCAGTCCACGGGGCGCCTGCAGTCGACAGGTCGCCTGGCGTTCAGCCTGCCGGTCCCCGGTTTGACGTGATGGCGGGCCCCATGCACGCCACGATCTGTTCGCGCAGCCAGCGCACCGGCGCTTCCCGACGCGCCCGCGCATGCCACAGCAGGCAGTACTGCAGCGGGGGCAGGGCGACGGGCAAGTGCTGGACCTTGACCGGCAGCGAGCTCGCAAAGAACTGCGTGAAGCGCTGACCTGTCGTCAGCAGCAGATCGGTCTGCGTCAGCACATACGGAATCACGCTGAAGACCGGAAATTCCAGGGCGATGCGCCGGGTATGGCCCGCGCGTGCCAGCAAGGTGTCCACCGTGCTGCACAAGCCCGGCCGCATGGCGGTCGGCGCGGCGTGCCGCGCCTGGAAGTAGGCGGCGGCGGTCAGGGGCCGATCCGCCAGCGGATGATGGCTGCCCATCATGACCACCAGTTCGTCGTCCATGATCGGCAGGCGGTGCAACTGCGCCGGCGGGTCCGGCCAGTTGGCGATCACCAGATCCAGCCGTCCGTCCGCCAGCTTCTCCGCATAGTCCTGGTCGTCCGTCAGCGGATGTACGGTCAATCGGACATCGGGCGCGAGCTGGCGCAGGCGCCCCGCCAGGCGTGGCAGCAGCATCGGGTCCAGGTAGTCCGGCGCGGCCAGGTGCAACTCGCCTTCGGCCCGCTGCGGATCGAAGCGCGGTGGCGGGGCCAGGAAGTGGTCGGCCTGCAGCAGCAGTTCGCGGGCGGGCGCTTCGAGCGAGAGCGCGGTCGCGGTCGGCACGACCCCGCCAGCGGCACGCACGAACAAGGTATCGCCGGTCAGTTGCCGAAGCCGGGCCAGCCGCGCGGACAGCTGGGGCTGCCCGACCCCCAGCCGGATCGCCGCCCGCGACACGTGCAAGGTGTCCAGCAAGGTCAGGAAGGCCTGGACGTCGGCCAGGCTGAGCCGCGACAGGTCGCTGCGAGGGGTGGTGGGTGAGGTCGCGGGCGTTGGCATGACAGGTCTGAGGTGTGGTGGGTGGTGCGGGCTTGAATAGGCTTAGGGTCTACGAGATCGGGAGGGGGCCGGTGATTTATCGGTGGTGGCCTGTGCTTCGGGTGGTGGCCGGTGTGGTGGCTGGGGTGGAAGCGGTGTGGTGGCAGGTGTGGTGGGCGATGTAGTGGGCGATGTAGCGGCGGCGCAGGCCAAATCGGGCAAGGTGCGGATCCTGGCCGTCAGCGAAGCAAAGCGGCTGCCCGATCTGCCCGACGTGCCAACGATGGATGAGGTGATTCCGGGTACGGTGGGTGGTCGATGTCGTGGACGATGTGGTGGCCGGTGCAGTGATCGATGTCGCGCTGGTGTTTCATCATGGAAGAATGATGAGCATTATCGTAAAACAAGGATGATACTGCCGTGTTGGCCGCGTATGGTGTAGGACTGCACGTCCTTCTTCCAGCTAGCCGCCGATCCTGGCGGACCTCCGGTGCCCGCCATGAACGCTGCCTCGTCCCATTCTTCCGCCAACGCTGCGTCGCCGTCTCTGTCTCCGGCCGTGCCGCTGTCGTCGTCGCCGTGCGCCGCCGCGTCCGAGCGTCCCATCCGCTTCTGGCTGGGAGATCGCCAGGTCAGCGTCGACCATGCGCCGCCCACGTTGACCTTGCTTGAATGGATGCGCGAACGCGGCGGCTGCGCGTCGGTCAAGGAAGGCTGTGCGGAAGGGGACTGCGGCGCATGCACCGTGGCCGTCACCGACCTGGATGCCAACGGCGAACCGCAGGTCCGCGCGGTCAACGCCTGCATCCAGTTCCTGGGCACGCTGGATGGCAAGGCCGTGCAAAGCGCCCAGCACATTGCGGCTGCCGACGCCTTGCACCCCGTGCAGCAGGCCATGGTGGACTGCCATGGCTCACAGTGCGGTTTCTGTACGCCGGGCTTCGTGATGTCGATGTTCGCCTTGTACGAAACCCGCCGCGCCGCCGCCAACCCCGACGTCACCCGCGACGACGCCTTGCGCGCCCTGTCGGGAAATCTGTGCCGCTGCACCGGCTATCGCCCGATCGTCGACGCAACCCGCGCCATGTGCGCCGCGCCCTGGCAGGGGCCGGACAGGGAGGTGTGGAAGACACGTCTGGCCGCCGTTGCGGGGGACGGACGTGCGGTCGAAGGAACCACAGCAGACGCCAGCGCAGTGTTCACGTCCGGCGCCGACGTCGCCACGCAGTGGCCCGGTCACACGGCCGGCCGCTTTTATGCGCCGCGCACCGTATCGGCATTGAACGCGGCGCTGGCCGAACGGCCGCGGGCGCGCATCGTGGCCGGGTCGACCGATGTCGGCCTGTGGGTCACCAAACAGCACCGCGCCGTTGGCGACGTGGTGTGGCTGGGCGCGGTGCGGGAACTGCGGGGCATGCACCAGCAGGAAGGCGACGCGATCGCAGCAGGTGTGTGGGGCGACGGCACGCCCGTGCTTGAAGTCGGCGCGGCGGTGAGCCTGACGGATGCGCTTGACGCCTTGTTGCCGCATCTTCCCCACTGCGCAACCTACTTCGACCGCTTCGCCTCCACCCCCATCCGCAATGCCGGCACCCTGGTCGGCAATCTGGCGAACGGCTCGCCGATTGGCGATTGCCCGCCGCTCATGTTGGCGCTTGGTGCGAGCCTGGTGCTGCATCGGGCGGGCTCGGAACGCGTCGTGCCGCTCGACGACTTTTATCTGGGTTACCAGAAGAACTGCCTGCAAGCCGGCGAATTCGTTCGCGCGGTCCGCGTGCCGCTGCCGGCTGGCGTGGTTGTTCATGCCTGGAAAGTCTCGAAGCGGCTCGAACAGGACATCAGCGCCGTCGCGGTGGCCACCGCGTTTCGGCTGACCGATGGCAAGGTCGCGGCTGTGCGTATCGGCGTGGGTGGCATGGCGGCGGTGCCTAGCCGCGCCCCAAACACCGAAGCGGCGCTGCTGGGGCTGGATGCGAGTCAGGCGATCCCGGCAGCGTCGTCGCAGTTGCAGTCGCAGTCGCAGTTGCCGGAACCGCTCCGCGCCGCGCTGGAGGCGCTGCGCAACGAGTTTTCACCCCTCGATGACCTGCGCGCCAGCGCGGCCTACCGTCGCCAGGTGGCTGCCAACCTGCTGCTTCGATCGTGGCTTGCGCTGTGGGACGCGACACCATCGGCTGAGCCCGACGCTGTGCCATCGGCTGGGTTCGGCGCTGCGCCATCCGCTGCAACCAGCGGTGGTTCACCGGCTGCGTCCGGCGCCATGCCGTCCGCTGCGTCCGGCGCTGCGTCTGACGCTGTGCCATCCGCCGCATCCGGCGCTGCGCCATCCGCTGCGTCGGGCACCTCGCCATCGACCGCATCGAGTCTCGCCTCCTCCCCGCGTTCCACCCACACCCTTGCCGACCTGTCGCCCATTCTGGAGATCACGCCATGAACGCACCTGATCGCCCCGGTGTCCTTGCTTTGCCGGTCGATGCACGCAGTTGCGGCACGTCGCCCGCCCATGAAGCGGCGCACCTGCATGTCAGTGGCCGTGCCCTGTATGTCGACGATGTGGCCGAGCCGCAAGGCACGCTGTTCGTCGCGCCCGTCCTGTCCAAGGTCGCGCATGGCCGCTTGCGTGGCATGGCAACCGCCGACGCGCAGGCCTTGCCCGGCGTGGTGCGCATCATTGTCGCGGCGGATCTGCCCGGCACCAATCTGCTGGGGTCGGCGCAAGACGAACCGGTGCTGCCGGCCGAAATCGTCGAGTATGTCGGCCAGCCCATCGCGCTGGTGGTCGCACGCAGTGCGAAGGCGGCGCGGGTGGCGGCGCGCGCCGTGGTCGCCGATATCGAACCGCTCGTGCCCATCCTCAGCATCGATGCCGCCCTGGAAGCCGAAGCCTACGTGCTGCCGCCGGTACACCTGGTCGAAGGCGATGTGCAGTCGGCGCTGGCCGCGTCGGCCTACGTGTTGAAAGGCGAATTCGCCGTTGGCGGCCAGGAACAGTTCTACCTTGAAGGCCAGATCGCACTGGCCTTGCCGGGCGAAGATCGCACGATGAAAGTGCTGTCGTCGACCCAGCACCCCGGCGAAGTCCAGCACTGGGTCGCGCATGCCTTGCACGTGCCCACGCATTCGGTGCAGGTCGAATGCCGGCGGATGGGCGGCGGCTTTGGCGGCAAGGAAACGCAGGCCGGCCAGATCGCGGTCTGGGCTGCGGTGGCTGCCTGGCTGACCCAGGCGCCTTGCAAGATGCGGCTGGATCGCGACGACGACTTCCTGATCACCGGCAAGCGGCATGACTTCATCGGCCGTTGGACGGTCGGCTTCGATGACGACGGCAAGGTGCGCGGCATCGACATGCTGCAGGCGGCGCGTTGCGGTTTTTCCGCCGACCTGTCGGGCCCGATCGCCGACCGCGCGATCTTCCATACCGACAATGCCTATTTCCTGCCCGCGATCGCCATCCACAGCTATCGCTGCAAGACGCATACGCAATCGAACACCGCGTTCCGTGGCTTTGGCGGGCCGCAGGGCGTGGCGATGATCGAAGCCATCATGGACGACATTGCGCGGCACCTGGATCTGGATCCGCTGGCGGTGCGCACCGCCAATCTGTATGGCGATGCACCGCGCAACCGCACGCACTACGGCATGGAGGTCGAAGACAATATCCTGCCCGACCTGCTGCCGCGCCTGGCCGCCGATTGTCGGTACGCGGAACGCCGCGCCGCCATCGCGGCCTGGAACGCCACGCACCCGGTCATCAAGCGCGGCATTGCGATCACGCCGGTCAAGTTCGGCATCTCGTTCACGGCCACCATGTTCAACCAGGCCGGCGCCTTGGTGAACGTCTATACGGACGGTTCCGTCACCGTCAACCATGGCGGAACGGAGATGGGGCAGGGCTTGCACACCAAGGTCTGCCAGATCGTGGCGGATACGTTGGGCGTCAGCCTCGATAAGGTCAGGATCACCGCAACCGACACCGGCCGCGTGCCCAACGCATCCGCCACGGCCGCATCCAGCGGCACGGATCTGAACGGCCGCGCAGCTGAATTCGCCGCCATTGAAATCCGCGAACGGCTGCGTCGTTACGTGGCCCAGGCGCATGGCGTGGCGTTGGAAGACATCCGCCTGAGCGGGAACGACGTCCTGTTGCCTGGCAAGACCTTGCCCTTCGTGCAGGTGGTGCAGCAGGCCTATGCCGCACGCGTGTCGCTGTGGTCGGATGGCTTTTATGCGACCCCCAAGATCCACTACGACCGCGTGACCATGCGCGGCCGCCCCTTCTATTACTTCGCCTATGGCGCGGCGGCGTGCGAAGTCGCCATCGACACGCTGACGGGCGAGACTCGCCTGCTGCGTGCCGACATCCTGCATGACGTCGGCCGCTCCATCAATCCGGCCATCGATATCGGTCAGATCGAAGGCGGATTCGTGCAGGGCGTGGGCTGGCTCACCTCCGAAGAACTGGTCTGGAAGGCCGACGGCCTGCTGGCCACGCATGCACCGTCCACCTACAAGATCCCGACGGCGGCCGACGTGCCCGAACAGCTTGCCGTGACCCTGTGGCATGAGGCCAATCGCGAAGACAACGTGTTCGGATCCAAGGCCGTGGGCGAGCCACCGTTCATGCTGGGCTTTGCCGCGTTCTTTGCGATCCGGGACGCGGTGGCGGCAGCGCGCGCCGGGACCGCATCCGGACCGGCCGCCCCACCGAACGCCACACCGCGCAATGCGCGGGTGCCCCTGTCCGCGCCGGCCACGCCGGAAGCCGTATTGCGTGCTATCTCGAGCGATGCGTGACGATTCGCTGTTGCCCGTCTCCGCGCACGCGTATGCAACGGCTTGCCGCAAGGCCTCACGCCCGGCCTGTGTCGTGCGGATCACGGCCGTGCATGGCAGCGTGCCACGCGCCACCGACGCGTCGCTGGTGGTGGATGCGCGAGGCTTTGGCGGCACGATAGGCGGTGGTCATCTGGAACTTGAAGCCATCCGCCTGGCGCAAGCGAAGCTGGCCGGCCTGGCGGATTTTCCGGTGGACGAACGCCGTTATCCCTTGGGGCCGTCGCTGGGCCAGTGCTGCGGCGGCGCGGTCGAACTGCGCTTTTCGCCCTTGACCGACGACGACTTGACCGCGCTGGCTGCCCTTGAGCCGCCACGCCGGTCGGTCTGGTTATACGGCGCAGGGCACGTCGCCCGTGCGATCGTCTATGCCTTGCTGCCGCTGCCCTTCGAGATCCACTGGGTCGAAACGCGCGATGACATGCTGCCCGATGGCCCCTTTCCGCCGCACGTCGTGCTGCATCCGACCGAAGACGCCGCCGCTGAAGCCAGGGACGCGCCGGCCGGCGCCTGCCACCTGGTCATGACGCACAGCCATGCCATCGACTTCGACATCGTGCAGGCCGTGCTGGCGCGCGGTGACGCCGGCTACTGCGGGCTGATCGGTTCGGCTACCAAACGCACCACGTTCGAACGACGTCTGGCCGCGCGCGGCATTGCCGACGACCGCATCGCCTCCATGGTGTGCCCGATAGGCATTGCCGACCTGCCGGGCAAGCGGCCCGAAGTCATTGCGGTGGCGGTGGCCGCGCAGCTGCTGGGATGGTCCTTGCACGATCGTTGAATGCCACAACGATCGTGCGCAACCCTTGCGTTCGTTGAACACGGCAACGATCCCTCCCAGCCCGCACGGTCGTTGTCATAGTCAACGACGCGTTCATCCGCTGTCCGCGCTGCTCGCCTGCATTACGCCTTGGGATACGGCATCACCAATAGCACCATGGCCGTTCGCGCGCCGCGGTTGATCACCTGCCGCGCTTCGCCTGGCCCCAGGCGCACCGAATCGTACAGATGCAGTTCGACTTCCTCACTGCCGTTGCCGATCGACACGGATCCCTCCAGCACCACATACATCTTTTCCACGGGCGAGGCGGCCAGGTCCGTCTGCCCGCCGGGCAACACGTGCGATACGCCCATCCACAGGGATTCGGACGGTCCCGCCTCGTGCCCCTGCAGGCGCACGCAGGCCATGTTGTCATGGCGGGGAGGGTGGTAGGCGGGCGCTTGGGAAAAGCGGGTCACGTGCATGGCATGGCTCCTTGATGTGGCTACAGGGATGGGCGTCTGCGCCCGAAAGAATCGTGAAAACGATGCTTGACTCTAAGCAAAAAGCTCGCATAATGCAAACGTTTGCAAAGGAGACGGTAGCCACATTATGAACACCACGCTCACAGAAAACCGGGGGAGGGCTTGCGGCTGATCGACGACGCAGTGTCGGTCACCCCTATCGTCAAGGCGGCAATGGCCTTGAATGACGACCCCCGCCTCAAGCAGATCGTCGACGCCTTTGTGGAACACGCGCATGCCTTCCTGCGCGAGGTCAAGCTGACCGACCAGGAATTCGAGAAGGGCCTGCAGTTCATTGCAGCCGTCGGCCAGGCCAACACCGAATCGCACAATGAAGTCGTGCTGGCCGCCGACGTGCTGGGCATCTCGACCCTGGTGACGGTGTTGAACACGGCCGGGCAGGGCGACCGCACCCCGGGTGCCTTGCTCGGCCCGTTCTATCGCGGCAATGCGCCCGAATGCGAATGCGGCGCCGACATTGCCCGCGACGGCACGCCCGGCGTCCCGCTGTTCATGCAGGGCGTGGTGCGGGATACCACCGGCAAGCCGCTGGCTAACGCGCTGCTCGACGTATGGCAGGCGTCCCCGGTCGGCCTGTATGACAACCAGGATCCGGCGCAGCCCGACAAGAACCTGCGCGGCCAGTTTCGCACCGATTCACTTGGCCGCTACCAGATCCGCAGTGTCCGTCCGGCCGGCTATCCGGTGCCGGTGCATGGTCCGATCGGCACGCTGCTGAAGATGCAGCATCGCCATCCCTACCGTCCCGCGCACGTGCATTTCATCGTGTCGGCGGCGGATCATGACACGCTGGTGGCCCAGGTCTTTGCCGATGATTCCGAGTACCTGGAAACCGATGTGGTCTTTGGCGTGCAGCGCGGATTGGTGGGCCACTTCGAATGGCATGAAGACGGCGCCTTCCCCTGGGGCGACGGGGCCGGGCCGCACTACACCCTCGACTTCGACTTCACGTTGGCCGCCGGCACGCCAACCTATCCCACTCCCCCATCGCATAGGGTCATCATGAGCATTCCTCTCTCACTCGACGGCAAGGTTGCCGTCATTCTTGGCGGCACGGGCGGCATCGGTCAGGCCACCGCGCGCCGCCTGGCCGAACATGGCGCCGCGGTCGTGCTGACCAGCCGCGGCAAGCTGGACGAGGCCACGTCGCTGGCCGCCGCATTGCCCGCCATCTCGAATGCCGCCGGTCATGCCGGCATGCTGGCGGCGGTCGAAGACACGGCATCGCTGGTGGCGTTGGCCAAGGCGGTCGAAGCCAGGTATGGCCGTGCCGATATCCTGGTCAACACGGCGGGGTTCACGCAGCCCATTGCGCACAACAATCTTGACGCGCTGACCGATGATTTCATCGACCGCATGTTCGAAGTGAACTGGCGTGGCCAGTTCGCGGCGATCCGCACGTTCGCGCCGCTGCTGCGCGCCAACAACGATGGCCTGGTCGTCAACATCTCGTCGATCGCCGGGTCCACCGGCACGGGCAGCAATATCGCTTACTGCGCCGCCAAGGCGGGCCTGGATGTGATGGCCATGTCCCTGGGCCGCGCGCTGGCGCCGGCCATCCGTGTCCTGAATGTCTCGCCCGGTGTGGTCCAGACCGATTTCGTCGCGGGCCGCGATCAGGCCTTCAACGACAAGACCGCTGCCACGACGCCGCTCAAGCGCGTCGGGCAACCCGATGACATCGCCGACGCCGTCCTGGCCTGCGCGGTGTCCCTGCGATTCAGCACCGGCACCACGCTCGTCGTCGACGGCGGCCGCCGTCTCGGTTGAGGTCCTTCATGCATCCACGCAAAACCATATTGACTTGCGCCGTCACCGGCAATCTGACCACCGTCGCGCAGCACCCGGGCCTGCCCGTCACGCCGCGCCAGATTGCCGACGCCGCACTGGGCGCCGCCCGGGAAGGCGCCGCGGTCGCCCACATCCACGTGCGCGATCCGGCCACCGGCAAGCCGTCGATGGACGTCGCGCTGTACCGCGAAGTCATTACGCTGATCCGCGCCGACAACCCCGACCTCATCATCAACCTGACGACTGGCCCGGGCGGCCGCTTCATTCCCAGCGATGATGATCCGCGTGTCGCGGCGCCGGGCTCGACCTTGCTGCGGCCCGAACTGCGCGTCGAGCACATTGCGGAACTGCGTCCGGACATCTGTTCTCTCGACCTGAACACCATGAACTCGGGGGTGACGTCGTCATCAACACCCCCAAGAACGTGCGCAAGATGGCCCACGTCATCCGCGAAGCGGGCGTGATGCCCGAACTCGAAATCTTCGACAGCGGAGACATCGCGCTGGCGCTCGACCTGATCCAGGACGGCACGCTGGAAGGCCCGGGGTTGTGGACCTTCGTGCTGGGGGTGAAGTACGGATTTGCCGCAACGCCCGAGGCCCTGATGTACGCCCGCAACCTTCTCCCGGCAGGCGCCCGATGGGCCGCCTTCGGCATTGGCCGCGCCGAATTCCCGATCGTTGCGCAGGCCTGGCTCGCGGGCGGACACGTGCGGGTCGGTCTGGAGGACAACATCTATTTGTCCAAGGGCGTGCTGGCTCCGGACAACGCGTCGCTGGTCGCCAAGGCGCGCGGCATTCTGGAAGCGCTGGGCGGAGAACTGGCCACGCCGGGCGAAGCGCGCGATCTGCTGCAGTTGCCCCGGCGCAGCGCCTGACCTTTATCAACTGGCCCTACCCATTACAGGAAGTCGTTCATGAAAGCCTTGAGAGTCACCCAGAAAGCCGCGGACATCGACGCGCTGCAGTTGCCTGCGCAGGATGCGCCGCGTCCCGTCCTGGCGGCGGGCCAATGCCTGATCGAAGTGCACAGCGCCGGCGTCAATCCCAGCGACGTGAAAGCGACCCTGGGCGCCATGCCCCATGCCGTGTGGCCCCGCACGCCAGGCCGCGATTTCGCGGGTGTGGTGGTGGATGGCCCATCGGACATGGTCGGCAAGGAAGTGTGGGGTAGCGGCGGCGAACTCGGCATCCGCCGCGACGGCACGCACGCAGGCTACCTCGTGCTCGACGCCAGATCGCTGCGCGTCAAGCCGGCCAACGTGTCGCTGCTCGAAGCAGGCGCGATCGGCGTGCCGTTCATCACCGCCTACGAAGGCCTGCGCCGCGCCGGCCTGCCCAAGGAAGGCGAGGTGGTGCTGGTCCTTGGCGGCAACGGCAAGGTCGGTCAGGCCACCGCGCAGATCGCCACCGCGCGAGGCGCGCGCGTCTTTGGCGTCGAACGCACGGCGCAGCCCTATCGTGGGCATGCCAGCGGCGACGTCACGATGCTCGACGCCAGCGGCGGCGGCATTGCCGATGCCGTGCTCGACGCCACGGGCGGGAAGGGCGCGGACATTGTCTACAACACCGTGGGCAGCCCATATTTTGCCGAAGCCAATCGGGCCATGGGTATCGGCGCGCGGCAGATCTTCATCTCGACGTTCGATCGCGCCGTCCCCTTCGACATCTTTTCGTTCTACCGTGGCCAGCACACCTATGTCGGCATCGACACGCTGGCGCTCGACAGCGCCGCCGGCGCCTTGATCCTGGACGAACTGGCTCCCCTGTTCGACAGCGGCGCACTGCGTCCGTTTGAAGTGTTCCCGCATGGCGTGTTCGGTCTGGACAAGGCCACGGACGCCTATCGCGCGGTGTTGGCCGGTGCGCCCGACCGCATCGTGCTGACGCCTTCGTCGCGCTGACTTGCAAACGTTTGTAGATCTGCAGATGGCTTTGTAGTCCACCCCGGCGGATCCCGCCGCCGGACCATCATGAAGGGGGCAGGCCCGCGCGCAGATGCGGCCGTCCCCTAGCCTGGAGAGAGACAATGACCTACCGTATGCCCTTCGTCGTCACATCGACACGCGCCGCCGCCCTGGTGGTCCTGGCGTCCCTGGGCGCTGCCGCCACCGGCACCGTCCACGCCGCCGATGCCTATCCCAACCACCCGATCCGCATGATCGTTCCCTTCGGAACGGGCAGCGCCACTGACATCCTTGCGCGTATTCTCAGCCAGAAAATGGGCGACGCCGGCGTGCAGCTGGTGGTGGAAAACCGTCCGGGCGCGGGCGGCTCGATCGGCACTGGCGTGCTCGCCAAGGCGCCGGCCGATGGCTACACACTGGCGCTCGTATCGGCTGGCCACGCCATCAACGCGACGCTCTATCCCAAGCTGCCCTATGACACGGTCAAGGATTTTTCAGCCGTCTCGCTGGTCGCGTCGATCCCGAACGTGCTGGTGGTCGATGCGGCCAGTCCCTATAAAAGCGTGAAAGACCTGCTGGCCGCCGCCAACGCCAAGCCCGGCACCATCAACTTCGCGTCGGCCGGCACCGGCAGTTCCACCCACCTGAGCGGCGAACTGCTCAAGAGCCTGGGGAAAGTGGACATCGTCCACGTTCCGTACAAAGGCACCGGCGAAGCGCTGACCGACGTCATGGCCGGCCGCGTGCAACTGATGCTCGCGCCCACCGTGTCAGCCGTGCCGTTCGTGGAACAGGGCCGCCTGCGCGTCCTGGGCGTCACCACCGAAAAGCGCGCCGCCGCGCTGCCCAACGTACCGACGCTGGCAGAGGCGGGCGTGCCCAACTACGCCTTCGATTCGTGGTTCGGCATCCTCGCTCCCGCCGGCACGCCGCGCGATGTCATCAAGCGGCTCAACACCGAAGTGGCCAAAGCCCTGGCGTTGCCCGACGTCAAGGAAAAGCTGCTGACCCTGGGCGCCGAGGCCACGCCGTCGACCCCGAAGCCTTCGACACCTTCATCGCGGCGGAAGTCGCCAAGCTCGCGCCCGTGGTGCGCCAGTCGGGCGCGTCGGCGTCGAACTGAAGTCGACGGGGCACCGGGCCTTGCGGACCGGCATGCCGCCGCGTTCCGTTGGCGCGTCGGCAGCGGGCCTGCCTTCCACGGTCCCGCGCGCGCCGCCGGGATGCCGGCCCGCCCGCCGCATTAGAATGTCGGTCGGGGACGATCCCCGTAACGGCACAGCGGCGGGAGACGCTCGGTATCTATGCAACGCAAGCGGTTGACCCTGAAGGACCTGGCCCACCAGCTGGGCGTGCATTACTCGACCGTTTCGCGCGTCATGAATCCGGCCACGCGGCACATGGTGGCGGCCGATGTGGCCATGCGCGTCATGCAGGCAGCCGATGACCTGGGCTTTCGGCCCAATCGCATCGCCGCCGGTCTGCGCACGGGCCGCTCGCGCCTGGTGGGCGTGGTCCTGCCCGACATCGGCAACCCCATCTTCCCTTCCATCCTGTGGGGGCTGGAACAGGTACTGGCCGAGCAGGGCTACGTGCCCATCGTCGTCAACGTCGGCGCCGACACCCGGCGCCAACGCTTCATCATCGATCAGATGGTCGGACGCCAGGTTGACGGCCTCATCCTGGCCACCGCCGAACGCGACGACGCCATTCTCGATCACTGCGTCAAGGAAGGCATTCCGGTTGTGATTGTCAACCGAGGCGAAGACATCGGCCGCGTATCCTGCGTGGTCAGCGACAACCGCCTGGCCATGCGGCTCACGGTCGATCACCTGGTCGGCCTCGGCCATCGCAAGATCGGCCAGATCAGCGGCCCCCACACCTTGTCCACCGGCTTTCTGCGCAAGGAGGGGTTTGCCGACGCGGTCAAGGCCAATGGACTGAAAAGAGCGCAGTGGGTCAGCATCGCCAGCACTGCCTACACCCGCGAGGCCGGGCAAGCGGCCTGCGCGGCCTTGCTCGACAAATTGCCCGGGCTGACCGCGATCGCGGCCAGCAACGACCTGGTCGCGCTCGGATGCTACGACGTGCTGCGCGACAAAGGACTGCGGTGTCCCGAAGACATATCCGTTGTCGGCCACAACGACATGCCCTTCGTCGACGCCCTGTACCCCGCGCTGACCACCATCCGGATCCCGCTGCGCGAGATGGGCGCCCACGCCGGCCGCCTGATCCTGCAACGCATCGCCGAACCCGCTTCCGATGGCGTCAGCATCGTGCTGCGCCCGGAACTGATCGTGCGCGGCTCCACTGCCGCGCCGGGCAAGGCGTAAAGCGCGGAGCGAGGACGGCTCAGCCCGTGCCCGAAGTTCAACCGTCGATCGCTTCCAGTTCCCCCTGCAGGGTCAGCCATTCTTCTTCCAGCTGTTCCAGCTGCTTGCCGGCTTCGCCGTGCTCCAGCAGCACCTTGCGCCGTTCTTCCTTGCGAGCCTCGTCATACAGCGTAGGATCCGCGATCAGCGTATCCAATTCTTTTTCCGGGCCTCGAACGTCGCCATGGAACTCTCCACCTTTTTCAGCCGGGCTTCCAGGGGCTTTTTCAGCACCGACAGGCGTTGACGGCTTTCGGCATCGGCGCGGCGCTGGGCCTTGCGATCCAACTCTGGCGACGCGTCGTCACCCGTGCCCGTCGGCTTCGCAGGAGCGGGCGCTTCGGACCGCCGCGTGGCCAGCCAGTCGCGATAGTCTTCCAAGTCGCCATCGAATTCCTGGACGTTGCCATCCGCAACGATCCAGAAGCTGTCGACCGTGGTGCGCAGCAGGTGGCGGTCATGGGATACCAGCAACATCGTGCCTTCGAACTCGGCCAGCGCCTCGGTCAGGGCTTCACGGGTGTCGACGTCCAGGTGGTTGCTCGGCTCGTCCAGCAGCAGCAGGTTAGGCTTTTTCCAGACCACCAGCGCCAAGGCAAGGCGCGCTTTTTCGCCGCCTGACATGGGCTTGACCTTGGCCGTTGCAAAGTCGCCTGAAAAGCCGAAGCCGCCCAGGTAGTTGCGCAGTTCCTGTTCGCGCGTGTCGGATGCGATGCGCGCCAGATGCTGCAAGGGGGTCGCGTCCGGATCGAGAATGTCGAGCTGATGCTGCGCGAAATACCCGACCTCCAGCCCGCGTGCTTCCTTGCTCTGGCCGCTCAGGGGCGCGAGTTCGCCGGCCAGCGTCTTGACCAGCGTGCTCTTGCCCGCGCCGTTGGCGCCCAGGATGCCGACGCGGGCGCCGGCGCGCACCGACAGCTTCACGTCGCGAAAGATCGGCGCGTCGCCGTATCCCGCGCTGACGGTGTCCAGGGACAGCAGCGGGTCCGGCATCTGCGTGGGCGACGGGATCGTGATGTGGATTCCCGAAGCGGCCCGCACCGGCGCCAGCAACTGCATCCGCGCCAGCGCTTTGACGCGGCTTTGCGCCTGCTTGGCCTTGCTTGCCTTGGCCTTGAAGCGGTCGATGAACTTCTGCAGATGCGCGGCTTCGCGCGACTGGCGGTCGAAGGCGATCTGCGTCTGGCGCAACCGTTCGGCGCGTTGCTCCAGGAAGTCTTCGTAGCCGCCCTTGTAGCGGATCAGCTTGCCATCGTCGAAATGCAGAATGGTTTTGGCGACCGAGTCCAGGAACTCGGTATCGTGCGAGATCACCATGACCGTGCCGGCATAACTGGCCAGCCAGCGCTCGAGCCACAGCATGGCGTCAAGGTCCAGGTGGTTGGTCGGCTCGTCCAGCAGCAACAGGTCGGACGGGGCCATCAGGGCGCGCGCCAGGTTCAGGCGCATCCGCCAGCCTCCCGAAAAGCTGGCGACCGGCTGCGTGAATTCGTCAAGCGCAAAGCCCAGCCCGACCAGTAACTGTTCGGCCCGCGATTGCGCCGAAAACGCACCCGCATCGAACAATTCCGCTTCCAGTTCGGCCAGCCGCAGCCCATCGTGTTCGGCATCGACCGTGGCCCGTTCGTGCTGCAGGCGGCGCAGCCGCGTGTCGCCGTCCATGACGAAGTCGATGGCCAGGCGATCGGTGTCGTCGATCTCTTGCGCGATCGATGCGATCTGCCAGGTGGCGGGAATCACCACCTGTCCGGCATCCGTGTCCAGGTGCCCGTTGAGCAGGGCGAACAAGGTCGACTTGCCGGCGCCGTTGGCGCCAACGATGCCGACGCGCTCGCCTGGATGCACGACAAATTCCGCGTTCTCCAGCAGCACCTTGGTGCCGCGCCTGAGGGTAATGCCAGATGCTCGTATCACGTCAACGGACTGCTTTCAAAAGATGCCTGATGGAATGGCAAGGGGTTGTTTACAGCAACTGATCCTGGCGCAGCATCAGCACCTGGTCGTCGCCGGCCGACGTGCTGAGCCACACCGGTTCCAGATCCGGGAAGGCCTGCTCGAAGAACGCACGTTCATGTCCGATCTCCAGGATCAGGATGCCGTGCGGCTGCAGGTAGGCCGCAGCCTGATCGAGCAGCACGCGGATCAGGTCCATGCCATCGGTGCCGCCGGCAAGCGCCATGTCGGGCTCGTGCAGATATTCCGGGGGCAGCGCGGCCATGGACGACGCATTCACATAAGGCGGATTGCACAGGATCACGTCGTAACGCGCGGGCGGCAGGGTTTCGAACAGATTCGATTCATGCAGCATCACGCGGTCTTGCAGGCCATAGTCATCGACGTTGCGGCGCGCAACCGCCAGGGCATCCGGCGACAGGTCGACCGCATCGACCTGCGCATGCGGGAAGGTCTCGGCCGCGACGATCGCCAGGCAGCCCGAGCCGGTGCACATGTCGAGGACCCATTCGACCTGATAGGGATCTTCCACCCACGGCGACAGCGCGTCGTTCATCAATTCCGCGATGAACGAACGCGGCACGATCACGCGTTGATCGACATAGAAACGGCGGCCATGCAGCCAGGCTTCGTTGGTCAGATAGGGCGCGGGCAGGCGTTCGTCAATGCGCCGCTGCAGCAGGTTCAGCACCTGCGTGCGTTCGCTGTCCAGCACCGCCGCGTCCAGGAACGGTTCGAGCCGGTCGATCGGCAGATGCAGGGTATGCAGCACGATGTAGGCCGCTTCGTCGTATGCATCGAGCGTGCCATGCCCGAACACCACGCCCCCGCGTTCATCCGCGATACGGCGTAACGGAGCAGATCGCGCACGGTGCGCAGCGCGGCGGTCTCGGCAACAGGAGCCAGGAAGGTCATGTTCGTGTCGTTCCGTTCAGGGTTGGGCGGCCAGCAGCGTCTGCAACGTGCGGCGATAGATATTCTTGAGCGGATCCAGATCGGCGATCGCTATGCATTCGTTGATCTGGTGAATGGTTGCGTTGATGGGCCCGAATTCGACCACCTGGGGGCAGATCTGCGCAATGAAGCGGCCGTCCGACGTGCCGCCGGTGGTCGACAATTCCGCGGCCACACCGGTTTCGGCAGCGATGGCGTCGGTCAGCGCGGCGCACAGGGTGCCCTTGGGCGTCAGGAAGGGCAGGCCGCTCAGGTTCCACGCAATATGGGTGTCGAGGCCATGGCGATCCAGCACGTCCTGCACGCGCGCCTTCAGGCCATCGGCCGTGCTTTCGGTTGAAAACCGGAAGTTGAAGTCAATCACGGCGTCGCCGGGAACGACGTTGGTGGCGCCGGTGCCGCTGTGGAAATTCGACACCTGGAAGGTCGTGGGCGGGAAGTACTCGTTGCCGGTGTCCCAGACCGTCGCTGCCAGCTCGGCCAGCGCCGGCGCCACGAGGTGTATCGGGTTGCGCGCCTTTTCCGGGTAGGCCACATGCCCTTGCTTGCCCTTGACCGTCAACTTGCCCGACAGCGAACCGCGGCGGCCATTCTTGATGGTGTCGCCAAACGTCACGGCCGACGTCGGCTCGCCTACGATGCAGAAGTCGGGCTTCTGATCACGCGCCACCAGCAGTTCGCACACCTTGACCGTGCCGTCGGTGGCCGGGCCTTCTTCATCGGACGTGATCAGCAGGCCGATCGACCCGGTATGGTCCGGATGCGCCGCCACGAATTCTTCCGCCGCCACCACGAACGCCGCGATCGAACTTTTCATGTCGGCGGCGCCGCGGCCAAACAGCTTGCCGTCGGTGATCGTCGGCACGAAGGGGTCGGTGCGCCACTGATCGCGCGGTCCCGGCGGCACGACGTCGGTATGGCCCGCGAAAATGGCCAGGGGCGCGGTCGTGCCACGGCGTGCCCACAGATTGACGACGCCGCCGCTCGCGATCGTTTCGCACACGAAGCCGGCAGCCGACAGCCGCGCGACCAGGACGGCCTGGCATCCTTCATCTTCAGGCGTCACGGACGGACGGCGGATCAGGTCTTCCACCAGGGACAGCACGGGCGAGGCAGGCGAGGTCATGTTCTAGGAATCGGTTGCGACTATCGAGGAAAATCGGAAGGTCGGGCGGCCCATCGTGTCGGGCCCGGGCGCCTGCCAGTGCAGGGTCGCATGGGCAGGGCAGGGAAGCGCAAAAGTGTCTTGCACCGGCTGGCGGATCGCGAGGGCGGCCTGCCGGGTCATTCCGCGCCAGGCCGTCGGCGGCCTGGCGGGTCACGTACACGAGGCGGCGTCGGCAGCCCGGTGTCCGTTCAGTCGCCGCGAGCCATCAGGCGCGCAGCAGATCGTTGATGCTGGTCTTGGCGCGCGTCTGCGCGTCGACGCGCTTGACGATGATCGCGGCATACATGCTGTACTTGCCATCGGCCGACGGCAGCGATCCCGGCACCACGACCGACCCCGACGGCACGCGGCCAAACGTGATTTCGCCGGTTTCACGGTTGTAGATCTTGGTGCTCTGGCTGATGAACACGCCCATCGACAGCACCGAGTTTTCTTCGACCACGACGCCTTCGACCACTTCCGAACGCGCGCCAATGAAACAGTTGTCTTCGATGATGGTCGGGTTGGCCTGCAAAGGCTCCAGCACGCCGCCGATGCCCACGCCACCCGACAGGTGCACGTTCTTGCCGATCTGGGCGCAGGACCCGACGGTGGCCCAGGTGTCGACCATCGTGCCTTCATCGACATACGCGCCAATGTTGGTGTACGACGGCATCAGCACGACGTTCTTTGCAATGAACGAACCGCGGCGCGCCACGGCCGGCGGCACCACCCGAAACCCGCCTTGCTTGAAATCTTCTTCGGTGTAGCTGGCAAACTTGCTTTCGACCTTGTCGTAGAACTGCAGCGGGCCGCCCGAGCTTTGCACGCCATTGTCATTCAGACGGAACGACAGCAGCACTGCCTTCTTGATCCACTGATGCACGGCCCAGTCGCCGTTGATCTTTTCGGCGACGCGCAGGCGGCCCTTGTCCAGCGATTCAATCACGTGTTCGACGGCGTCGATGACGTCCTTCGGGGCGCCGGTCGGCGACAGCGAGGCACGGTCTTCCCAGGCTTGTTCGATGGTGTTCTGCAAGGCTTGCGTCATGTTGGATTCCGGTAGTTCGATGAGGTGAGCGGCGCGGCGGCAACAGGCGCCGCGCGGTAAACAGTCAGGGGCCGGATCGCGAGATCCGGCCTTGCGCCAGGCACGTATCGGCCGGGCGCATGCAGGTTCAGCGCGTCGCGTAGGCCTTCGCGAAACGCGCAATGCGGTGAGCCGCCGCCACGCATTCGTCCAGCGGGGCGACCAGCGCGATCCGGATACGGCCCGTTCCCGGATTGCCGCCGCGGCCATCGGCCGAGGCGTCGCGGGCCAGGAAACTGCCGGGCAGCACGGTGACCGCTTCCTGTTCCAGCAGCGCGCGCGCAAAGTCGGTGTCCGACCCCGGCGTGCGCGGCCACAGATAGAAGGCCGCCTGCGGCCGCGTCACGTCCAGCACTGGCTGGAGGATAGGCAGCACGGCGTCGAACTTTTCCGTGTACATGCGGCGGTTGTCGATTACGTGCGCTTCGTCGTTCCAGGCCGCGACACTGGCGGCGGCCACCACGTCGCTCATCGCGCTGCCGTGGTAGGTCCGGTACAGCAGGAACTGCTTGATCAGCTTGGCGTCGCCCGCCACGAAGCCTGAACGCATGCCGGGCACGTTCGACCGCTTCGACAGGCTCGAAAAACAGATCAGGTTATGGAAGTCGGTGCGTCCCAGGCGGTGCGCCGCTTCAAGCGCGCCCAGCGGGGCGTGGGCTTCGTCGAAATAGATTTCCGAATAGCACTCGTCGGCCGCGATCACGAAACCGTGGCGATCGGCCCGGTCGAACAGCATGCGCCATTCGTCCAGTGTCATGACGTTGCCGGCGGGATTTCCCGGCGAGCACACATAGATCAGCTGGGTCTCGGACCAGACGTCGTCCGACACGCTGTCCCAGTCGGCGGCAAAGTCGCGGCTGGCGTCGGCATTGATGAAGGTGGGACGGGCGCCCGCGAGCAGGGCCGAGCCTTCGTAGATCTGATAGAAGGGGTTCGGACACAGCACCCGGGCGTTGGCATCGGGGTCCAGCACGGTCTGGGCGAAGGCGAACAACGCTTCACGCGACCCCAGCACCGGCAGCACCTGGGTGGCCGGGTCGATCGAAGGCAGGTCGTAACGGCGCATCAGCCAGTTTGCAATGGCCGACCGCAAGGCGTCGGTGCCGCGCGTCAGCGGGTAGCCCGACAAGCCCGACAGATTGTTGCGGACGGCGTCTTCGATAAACGCGGGCGTGGGATGCTTGGGCTCGCCGATCGACAGGTTGATCGGCCGCCGATCGGCGGGAAGGACGACCCCGGCGTGCAGCGCACGGAGTTTTTCGAAGGGATAGGGCTGCAGAGCGCCAAGGCGTGGGTTCATGGGGCGGCATTGTAACCTTGCTGTGCCGCCGCGTCGCGGCGGGTGTGGCCTGTTGCGCCACGCATCCGTGCGATTCGCGCCGGGCTCGCGTCCCGGCTGCCCTGGAAACGTTTCAAGTTCAGGTTAGAATGCCGGCTGACGCGACCGTGGCGAAATTGGTAGACGCAACAGGTTTAGGTCCTGTCGGGAGAAATCCTGTGGAGGTTCGATTCCTCTCGGTCGCACCAGGTGATTGGGCAGGGGTGGTGCCACGCCACCCCGCGCGCCGTGCCGCACGCGCCGCACGACCTGGGCCGTACCCTGTGCGCCGCGCGTGCTTGCGTAGTGACTTGTTATTGACGGCGTCAGCCTCATCTTCCCAGCTTGGCCGGTAGCGCACACTGCCATGGTGCGCCGCGCAAGGGCTTCCATCGCGCGCTGTGGCACAATTCAAGGATGCCCGGACGAATCCTGTCCCGCATCAAGCGCCTTCCCGGGCTTGTCCGGGGTCCGTCCCATTGATTACTACATAACACTCATATAGGTTTTTGCATGCAGCCTGTGGTTGAAACCCTGTCGGGTCTTGAGCGTCGCGTGGATCTTTCCGTGCCGGTAGCCGACATCGAAAAAGAAGTCGATTCGCGTCTCAAGCGTATGGCTCGCACCGCCAAAATGCCTGGATTCCGTCCAGGCAAGGTTCCTATGTCCATGCTGTCGCGGTCGTATGGCCCCGAGCTGCGCATGGAAGTGCTGAACGCCAAGATCGGCGACGCACTGGAAAAAACCGTGAGCGAATCCAAGCTGCGCCTGGCTGGCTCGCCCAACGTGGCGCCCAAGACCGAAGGCAACGATGACAGCGTCGTCGCGTTCACCGCCACGTTCGAGGTGTATCCCGACGTCGAACTGCCCGACCTGTCGACGCTTGAAGTGTCGAAGGCCAAGAGCGATGTGGGCGACGCCGAAATCCAGCGCACCATCGACATCCTGCGCAAGCAGCGTGTCACGTTCGTCGAGCGTGAAGGCCGCGCCGCCGAAGACAACGATCAGGTCACGCTCGACTTCGCCGGCAAGATCGACGACGTCGCGTTCGACGGCGGCACCGCCGAGGACTTCGCGTTCGTGCTGGGCCAAGGCCGCATGCTTCCTGAATTCGAAGAAGCGGCTCGCGGCCTGAAGGCTGGCGAAACCAAGACCTTCCCGCTGGCCTTTCCGGCTGACTACGGCTCGGCCGACGTCGCCGGCAAGACCGCGCAGTTCACGATCACGATCAAGAAGGTCGAAGAAGGCGTGCTGCCGGAATTCGACAGCGAATTCGCGAAGCAGCTCGGCCAGGCCGAAGGCGACGTGGAAAAGCTGCGTGCCGACATCCGCGGCAATCTGGAACGTGAAGTCAGCAGCCGTACCCTGGCTCGCACCAAGGCCAGCGTGATGGAAGCCCTGGCCAAGGCCGTGTCGTTCGACGTGCCCAAGGCGCTGGTGAACGAAGACGCCGAAAAGCGCATTGCCGCCGCCCGGGAAGACCTCAAGCAGCGCGGTGTGCCGAACGCCGACACCATGCCGATCCCGGCAGACGCGTTCACCGCCGAATCCGAGCGCCGCGTGCGCCTGGGCCTGCTGATCAACGAACTGATCCAGGCCGAAGGCCTGAAGGTCAAGCCGGAACAGATCCGCGCAAAGATCGAAGAATTCGCCCAGAGCTACGAGCGTCCGGAAGAAGTGGTGCGTTACTACATCTCCGACAAGGCGCGTATTGCCGAAGTCGAATCCATCGTTCTGGAAGACAACGTAGTCCAGCATGTCCTTGCCAAGGCCAAGGTGGCTGAAGAGCAAGTATCCTTCGACGACTTGATGGGAACCGCCCAATAATGCAGCGCTTTGTAGATTTCTACGCATCGATGTACGGGTCCGAGTCGCTCGGCCCGAAAGCTCTCGGCTATATTCCGATGGTTGTCGAGCAGTCTGGTCGGGGGAACGATCGTACGATATCTACTCGCGTCTGCTGAAAGAGCGGGTGATCTTCCTGGTTGGCCCGGTCGCAGACCAGATGGCCAACCTGATCGTGGCCCAGTTGCTGTTCCTTGAATCGGAAAACCCCGACAAGGACATCTCGCTGTACATCAACTCCCCCGGGGGTTCGATCTACGCGGGCATGGCAATCTTCGACACGATGCAGTTCGTGAAACCAGAGGTCTCGACCTTGTGCACGGGCCTGGCAGCCAGCATGGGCGCGTTCCTGCTTGCCGCCGGCCAGAAGGGCAAGCGTTTCTCGCTGCCGAACTCGCGCATCATGATTCACCAGCCTTCGGGCGGTGCGCAGGGCCAAGCCACCGATATCGAAATCCACGCACGGGAAATCCTTTATCTGCGCGAGCGCCTGAACCGTATCCTGGCGGACCAAACCGGCCAGCCGATTGAACGCATCGCGCTCGACACCGAACGCGACAACTTCATGTCGGCAGCCGACGCGCTCGGGTATGGTTTGATCGATAAAGTGTTCACGAGCCGAACTGAACAGGGTTGAGCATGTCGGAAAAAAAGGGTCGAACGAAAAGCTGCTCTATTGCTCGTTTTGCGGCAAGAGCCAGCACGAAGTTCGCAAGCTGATCGCCGGTCCTTCGGTGTTCATCTGCGATGAATGCATCGACCTGTGCAACGACATCATCCGCGACGAAGTCGCCGCGGATGTGAAAACCGGCGCCAAGTCGGAGTTGCCCACGCCGGCCGAGATCAAAGAGATCCTCGACCAATACGTGATCGGCCAGACGCGCGCCAAGCGCATCCTGTCGGTTGCGGTCTACAACCACTACAAGCGCATTCGCCAGACCGGCGGCAAGACCGATGAGGTCGAACTGTCCAAGAGCAACATCCTGCTGATCGGACCGACGGGTTCGGGCAAGACGCTGCTGGCGCAGACGCTGGCGCGGCTGTTGAACGTTCCCTTCGTGATCGCCGACGCGACCACGCTGACCGAAGCCGGTTACGTGGGCGAGGACGTCGAGAACATCATCCAGAAGCTGCTGCAGAACTGCAACTATGACGTCGAAAAGGCGCAGCGCGGCATCGTCTACATCGATGAAATCGACAAGATCTCGCGCAAGGCCGACAACCCGTCCATCACCCGCGACGTGTCGGGTGAAGGCGTGCAGCAGGCTTTGCTGAAGCTGATCGAAGGCACGGTCGCCTCCGTGCCGCCGCAAGGGGGCGCAAGCACCCCAACCAGGATTTCGTCCAGATCGACACGACCAACATCCTGTTCATCTGCGGTGGCGCATTCGACGGTCTGGAAAAGGTCATTCGCGGCCGTACCGAAAAGTCGGGCATCGGCTTCGGTGCGTCGGTCAAGGCCCAATCCGAACGGTCGACCAGCGAGCTGTTCGGTGATGCCGAGCCAGAAGACTTGGTCAAGTTCGGGCTGATCCCCGAACTGGTCGGTCGTCTGCCGGTGATCGCCACGCTGGCCGAACTGGACGAAGAAGCGCTGATCCAGATCCTGGTCGAGCCCAAGAACGCGCTGATCAAGCAGTTCCAGAAGCTTCTGTCCATGGAAGGGGCCGAACTCGACGTGCGTCCGCAGGCGCTCCATGCGATCGCCAAGCGCGCACTCAAGCGCAAGACGGGCGCACGGGGTCTGCGGTCCATCATTGAAGCCGCCTTGCTCGATACGATGTACGACCTGCCCAGCCAGGGCAACGTCACCAAGGTCGTATTGGATGAGAACGCCATCAATGGCGAAGGCCCGCCGCTGTTGATTTACGGCGAAGCCACGGCTAAGGCGGCATCCGCCGCCAAGCACTAAGGCTTACGCCACTGATAGCTGCGCCGGTGTAACACCCGGTTGAACCTTCGCTCCAATGCAGTAACGCTGTAGCACGGCAGGATCTTCCTGTCGTGCTACAGTGGTTTTAACGGCGTGCAATCAGCAATCCTGGCCCTGGGGATGCACTTTCTGCGCATCGTTGCCTCGCAGACCGAAACATCCGCCTCGATGGCTTGAATTGCACGGATCCGCCCTCATCCTGTAAGCATTCGAATCCGAGGACGAACCATGTCTGCGAGCCTGATACTGCCTTCAGAACCGATCGAGTTGCCGCTGCTTCCGCTGCGCGACGTGGTCGTGTTCCCGCATATGGTCATCCCGTTATTTGTGGGACGCCCTAAGTCCATCAAAGCGCTGGAATCCGCCATGGAAGCCGGCAAGAGCATCATGCTAGTCGCGCAAAAATCCGCGGCCAAGGACGAACCGTCCGCTGATGACATCTATGAAATCGGTTGCGTTGCCAGCATCCTCCAGATGCTCAAGCTGCCCGACGGTACCGTCAAGGTGCTGGTCGAAGGCGCGCAGCGCGCCCGCATCACCCGTATCGACGACGTCGGCGCCCACTTCGCATGCGAACTGGTGCCGATCGATCCCGACCGTGGCCAGGGCTCCGAAACCGAAGCCCTGCGCCGCGCGATCGTGTCGCAGTTCGATCAGTACGTAAAGCTGAACAAGAAGATCCCGCCCGAAATCCTGACCTCGCTGGCCGGTATTGATGAACCCGGCCGCCTGGCCGACACCATCGCCGCGCACCTGCCGCTCAAGCTCGAACAGAAGCAGAAGATGCTGGAAGTCTTTTCCACGTCCGAACGCCTCGAATCGCTTCTGACCCAGCTCGAAGCCGAAATCGACATCCTTCAGGTCGAAAAGCGCATTCGTGGCCGCGTCAAGAAGCAGATGGAAAAGAGCCAGCGCGAGTACTACCTGAACGAACAGGTCAAGGCCATCCAGAAGGAACTGGGCGAAGGCGAAGACGGCGCGGATTTCGAGGAACTCGAAAAGAAGATCATCGCCGCGCACATGCCCAAGGAAGCCAAGAAGAAGGCCGACGGCGAACTCAAGAAGCTCAAGCTGATGTCACCGATGTCGGCCGAAGCCACGGTGGTGCGCAACTACATCGACACCCTGATCGGCCTGCCCTGGAAGAAAAAGAGCAAGGTCAACAACTCGCTGTCGCACGCCGAAAGCGTGCTCGACGACGACCACTACGGTCTGGACAAGGTCAAGGAACGCATCCTGGAATATCTGGCAGTCCAGCAGCGCGTGGACAAGGTCAAGGCGCCTATCCTGTGCCTGGTCGGACCTCCAGGGGTCGGCAAGACTTCGCTCGGGCAGTCCATCGCCAAGGCCACCAACCGCAAGTTCGTGCGGATGGCGCTCGGCGGCGTGCGTGACGAGTCCGAGATCCGCGGGCATCGCCGGACCTATATCGGTTCGATGCCTGGCAAGATCCTGCAGAACCTGTCCAAGACCGGAACGCGCAATCCGCTGTTCCTGCTGGACGAAGTCGACAAGATGGGCATGGACTTCCGCGGCGATCCGGCCTCGGCGTTGCTCGAAGTGCTGGATCCTGAACAGAACCACACCTTCCAGGACCATTATGTCGAGGTCGACTTCGACCTGTCCGACGTGATGTTCGTGGCGACCAGCAACACGCTCAACATTCCGCCGGCGCTGCTCGACCGGATGGAAGTGATCCGCCTGTCCGGTTATACGGAAGACGAAAAGGTGCACATCGCCTCGCAGCACTTGCTGCCGAAGCAGATGAAGAACAACGGCCTCAAGCCCGAAGAACTGCTGATCGAAGAATCGGCGCTGCGCGACATCGTCCGCTACTACACACGTGAAGCCGGTGTGCGGGCGCTGGAACGCGAAGTCAGCAAGATCTGCCGCAAGGTCGTCAAGCACCTGCTGCTCAAGGGCGGCAAGGAACGTGTGACGGTAGCGTCCGACAATCTGAACGACTATCTGGGCGTTCGCCGGTATTCGTTCGGCGTGGCCGAGAAGGAAAACCAGATCGGGCAGGTGACCGGCCTGGCGTGGACCGAAGTCGGTGGCGACCTGCTGGCGATCGAAGTGGCGGTCATGCCTGGCAAGGGGGCCGTTCAGCGTACAGGTTCGCTGGGTGACGTCATGAAGGAATCGGTCGAAGCGGCACGGTCCGTGGTGCGGGCGCGTGCCCGTCGCCTGGGCATCCAGCAGTCGATCCTGGAAAAGCGCGACATCCACGTGCACGTGCCGGACGGCGCGACGCCTAAAGACGGTCCGTCTGCCGGCGCTGCCATCACGACTGCGATCGTGTCCGCCCTGACAGGTATTCCCGTGCGAGCCGACGTGGCCATGACCGGCGAAATCACGCTGCGTGGCGAAGTGCTGCCTATCGGCGGTCTGAAGGAGAAGCTGCTGGCGGCTCACCGCGGTGGCATCCGGATGGTCCTGATTCCTGAAGAAAACGCCAAGGACTTGGCCGACATTCCGGATTCGGTCAAGAACCACCTCGAGATCATTCCGGTTCGCTGGATCGATCGTGTGCTGGAGCTGGCGCTGGAACGTTTCCCCGACGCGTTGCCCGAGGAAGAGGCCACACCGGCGGTGAAGGAAGGCGAAAAGGTCGAAGGCCATGTGACAGCGGCGCCTGCCGCGGCCGGCGTGGCGGATCCCGGATTGAAGCATTAATACGGGGATTCAACCGACGGTCTAATCAGGCTCTGGCCTGCTCGTCAATAGAGGGAGTGCGCAAGCACTCCCTTTTTTCGACCCCTGTCTCAAACACCCATTTCCCCTGGGAAGACGGCCGGTTTTCCCTTGACACGTATTTCCACGCAAGGCTTAAATAGTCCTTTGCCTATCCCCGGCAAACCGACGTTTTGCCGGTATCGATGCGCCTGGAACTCGACCCCTTACCGGCGTCGAGATGTCCGTTCCATTATCCATAGACAGACCTTGAGAGGGGCCTAATGAACAAGACCGAGCTTATCGACCATATCGCCAAGCATGCCGATATTTCCAAGGCAGCAGCAGGCCGTTCCTTGGACGCCTTGGTCGGAGCGGTTAAAACCACCCTCAAGAAGGGTGGCACGGTGACGCTGGTCGGTTTCGGCACGTTTGCAGTCACCGCGCGCGCCGCTCGCACGGGCCGCAACCCGCGCACCGGCGAAGCCATCAAGATCAAGAAGGCCAAGGTGCCAAAGTTCCGTCCGGGCAAGGCACTGAAAGACGCCGTCAACTGATCCGCCGCAACGGTGCGGGCGGCGCGCGTTTTGCCCCGTCGGCCCTGCAAAAGTTTTCCGGTTCCGATATAATCTTTTTCGCACTGAACGAACGCCCTCGGGCGCTTAGCTCAGCTGGTAGAGCGGCGCCCTTACAAGGCGTAGGTCGGGGGTTCGAACCCCTCAGCGCCCACCAAGTTTTTGGTGGTGTTCCAGATTCGGTGTGCAGTATCCGTTGCATAAGAACGCAGCAAGAAACGTCTTGCCAGAAGCCCGTCAGGAAACTGTCGGGCTTTTTTGTTGCCTGCTGCATGCGGCCAATCACGAGTGCCCGCGATCGTGTGCGCATCAGCAGGGACATCTCTTCGCGGTCGACACACCGCATCTTTGTCCGGCACCCGTACTTAGGCGAAAACCCTTTGATATAGGATCTAGCGGAATCTGTCAGATCATATATTATCCACTTGACCTGTCGGCTTTATTGCTTGTCGACAGTAGGGCGGCGTCAGTCCGCCTTGGATATACATATGGAGACGACACATGTTCCGCCACCTTCTTGGCAGGCTACCTGCCATCCTTCTTGCGACCTGCACGGTCACTGGGGTCTCGGCTCAAGCCCAGGCTCAAACCTATCCCGATCGCCCGATCAAGGTACTTCTGCCATTCTCGCCTGGAGGAAATCCCGACACGGTCGCTCGGATCCTTGCTCAGGAACTCACCAAGAAACTGGGGCAGACGGTGGTCATCGACAACCGTGCGGGCGCGAACGGGATCATCGCGACGGAAGCCGTGGCCAACGCATCTGCCGATGGGTACACCTTGCTCTATACCACCGGGTCCCACGTGATCAACCCGCTGCTGTATAAAAAATTGCCCTACGACACCGCCAAGGACTTCCTGCCGGTTTCTCTGGTAGGCGTGACGCGCGGACAGGTGCTCGTGGCCAATCCGCGTCTTGCTGCGGCGAACGTAAAGGAACTTGTCGCCTTGGCCCGGCCCGCGCAGTCAAACATCACATATGGTTCGGCAGGAGTAGGCAATACCATGCACATGGTCGCCGAGTACTTCAATAGCAAGGCGGGCACGCACCTGGTCCACATTCCGTACAAAGGGGCCGCGCCCGCCATGAACGCGGTGATCGCCGGAGAAGTCCAACTGGCCTTCCTGAATCCGGTGTCCGCCATCGAGCAGGTCAAACTTGGAAAACTGAAAGCCCTGGCAGTGACCGGCAGCACACGCATCCCTCAGTTGCCCGACGTGCCTACCGTAAAGGAAGCCGGTGTAGCCGGGTTCGAGGTCGAAGGCGGATGGCAAGGATTCTTTGCGCCGGCGGGGACGCCGTCCGATGTCGTCGGTAAATTGAACCGGACCCTGGATGACATCCTGAAGGCACCCGAAATGACCCAGCGCTTTGCGTCGATGGGCCTGGATGTCGCTGGTGGCACGCCACAGGACATGGCCGTGCATTTGCAGAAGGAGACTGCCATTTACGCGCAGATCGCCGAAGCAGCAAAGATCCAGAAGGAATAGTCCTCCTGGACTGTTTCGCTACGCCTTCCCTCTCTGATTCCCGCCGTTTACGAGGACGCCCTTCCATGAGCCAAGCCGCTGCGCGATCGCATTCCATGCTGTTTGATAAAGACGTACCCATCACCATGAACGACGGCGCGATTCTGCGCGCGAATGTGTTTCGTCCCGGCTCGCCCGGCAGATTTCCTGTCGTGATGGCGCAGGGCGTCTATGGCAAGGACGTCCACTTCGCCGACGGCTGGAGACCGCAGTGGGAGAAGTTGTTGAAGCTCTATCCGGACTTGTGCAGCAACGGGTCGACGGGCAAGTATCTGCGGTGGGAAACGGTGGATCCCGAGCGCTGGGTGCCGGATGGGTATGTGGTGATTCATGTCGATTCGCGCGGTAGCGGCAAGTCCCCAGGATTCCTTGATCCCATGTCGGCACGGGAGATCGAGGACTACGTTGAGTCGATCGAGTGGGCAGGTACGCAAGAATGGAGCAACGGCAAGGTCGGGTTGATCGGGATCTCGTATTACGCCGCGACACAATGGCGGGTCGCAGCGCTTCGCCCTCCGCATCTTGCCGCCATCGTGCCCTGGGAAGGCCGGTCCGATCACTATCGTGACTACGGCTTCCATGGCGGCATCATGAGCAACGGTTTCCTGCAAGCGTGGTGGCCCAAGCAAGTGCTGTCCAACCAGCATGGCAGTGGCTCAACACCGTATCGCGATCGTGATACTGGCCTGCCAACGACCGGAGCACCGCTTGACCTTCCGATGCTGAACGGCAACCGTAGCGACTACCCGGCACAGATGGCAAGTCACCCTTTGTGTGATGCCTGGCACCGGGAACGGTCGCCAGCACTCGAGCGCATCGAGGTGCCTGTGCTATCGGCGGGGAACTGGGGCGGCCCGGGCAATCATCTGCGCGGCAACATTGAAGGCTATCTGCGTGCGGGGTCGAGCAGGAAGTGGCTGTCCATGCATATCGGCACGCACTACGAAAGTTTTTACCTGCCCCAGTACGTGGCGATGCAGAAGCGCTTTTTCGATTGCTACCTGAAGGGCGAAGCCAACGGGTGGGAAGACGAGGCACCCGTCAAGCTTGCGATCCGGCAGGTAGACGGCGCGACCCACCGTAACGAGCGCGAATTTCCGTTGGCACGCACCGTATGGACGCCGTTCTACCTGGATGCCGCGAGCCGGTCCCTGGCAGCAGGCCAGCCTGCAACGTCTTCCCAGTTCGACTTCGACGCCATGACCGAGTCCGTCGATTTCACCACGGCGCCATTCGAACGCGAGACGGAACTGACCGGCTTCGTGACCTTGAAGGTCTGGGTGGCCTCATCCAAGCCGGACCTCGATCTTTTTGCCATCCTGCGGCTGATGGATGCCGATGGCAAAGAGGTCGTGTTCGATGGTGCGCACGAGCCCACGCCGGTAACCCGGGGGTGGCTGCGAGCATCGCATCGGAAGATCGACGAAACACGAACGCTGCCCTATCGCGTATTTCATTCACACGACGAAGTGCAAAAGCTGGAACCGGGCAAACGGTACCTGCTCGAGGTCGAGATCTGGCCGACCTCCATCGTCATTCCCGTGGGCTATCGATTGGTGCTGACGCTGCAAGGCAGGGATTTCGAGTTCGAGGGCAAGCCGGGCAGACTTCTGCACAACCACCCCGATGATCGGGGGCACGACGATTTCCGGGGGTGACCTCGCTTTTCAGTGGGGGTGAGTCGGCCTCATATCTGCTGCTGCCGGTTATCCCGGCAGGCTGAGCCGTATACTTCCGTTCCCCTCCGCACAAGAGCCTGTCTTGGATCACCTGCCTGAACTTGCCGCAGCGTTGCCGGCAGATGACGTTCGTTCCGTTCCCAAGAAGGGACGCACGACAAGCGTGAGCCTGGTGTACCAGGCCCTGCGCACGGACCTGGTCCGTGCGCTGCTTGCGCCAGGCGAACGGCTTCGCATTCAGGACCTGAGCGAGCGGTACGGCTGCGGCGTCATACCGATCCGGGAGGCGCTGAATCGGCTGGCGTCCGACGGACTGGTGTCTTATTCCGAACAGCGCGGGTTTTCGGCGGCAATGGTCAGCGTCAGCGACGCGCTGGACATCTGCCGCGCGCGCGTCCTGATGTCGGATTCGGCGCTGCGTGCATCGATTGAGCAGGGCGACGATGCCTGGGAAGAACGTGTCGTATTGAGCTATCACCGGCTGAAAAAGGTGCCGCGCTACGAAAGCCTGCACCCGCCAACCGGAAACCTCGACTACGACGAGCCGCACCGGGCATTTCACACGGCATTGATCAGTGCATGCGGATCGCAACGCATGATCATGCTGGCCGACCAGCTGTTCGTCCATGCCGAACGGTATCGCTATTACGCAAGGCGCGTGCTGGTGGCCGATCCAGACGATGACCATCGCGCCGTCATGGACGCCGCCCTAGCGCGCAACGTTGAGCTGGCACTGGCCCTGGCCAAATCCCATATCGAAGGGCCGGCCAACATTCTGGTCGACGCCCTGCGAAAAGACCCACCCGTGCGCTGACCCCGGCTCAGATCTGCGTGATGAATTTGGTCACGAGATACCCGTCGAACGATTCGGTACCGCCTTCGCTGCCGATACCGGAATCCTTGATGCCACCAAACGGCGTTTCGGACAGCGCCATGCCAAAGTGGTTGATGTTGACCATGCCTGCTTCAAGCCCATTCGATGCCTGATGCGCCGTCTTCAGCGAATTCGTGAAGACATACGATGCCAGGCCGAAAGGCAGGCTGTTCGCGCGGCGCAGGACTTCGTCGGTGGTCTTGAAACGGACCACCGGGGCGACGGGACCAAAGGGTTCTTCGGTCATGAGGCGGGCGTCGTCGGGCAGGTCGGTAATGACCGCAGGCGAAAAGAAGTAGCCTTTGTCGCCCAGGCGCGACCCGCCGGTGACGACCGTGCCGCCGCGCTGGTTGGCGTCGTCCAGGAAGGATTCCATCGACAGCACGCGGCGTTCGTGGGCCAGCGGTCCCATCTGTGTGTCGGAAGCCAGCCCGTCACCGACCTTGATCGAAGCAATCACGTCGGTGAATTTGGCCAGGAACTTGTCGTATGCCTTTTCTTGAACATAGAAGCGGGTAGGCGACACGCAGACCTGGCCGGCGTTGCGGATCTTGGACCGTGCCAGCATCTCGGCGGCGGGTTCGATGTCGGCGTCGTCGAACACCAGCACGGGGGAATGGCCACCCAGTTCCATGGTGATGCGTTTCATGTGCTGGCCAGCCAGGGCGGCCAGTTGTTTGCCAACGGGCACCGAGCCCGTGAACGAGATCTTGCGGACAATGGGCGACGTGATCAGGTGGGTGGACACTTCGCTGGGCACGCCCCATACGATATTGAGCACGCCCGGGGGCAGGCCGGCGTCGTGGAACAGCTGGGCAATGGCGACCACGGCGCTGGGCGAATCTTCGGGGCCTTTCAGGATCAGCGTGCAACCGGCGCCAAGCGCCGCGGCGGTTTTGCGAATGGCCTGGTTGAACGGGAAGTTCCAGGGCGAGAACGCGGCGCAGACGCCGACCGGTTCGCGCACGACAATCTGGCGCACGTCGGCATTTCGGGGCGGAATCACGCGGCCGTAGATGCGGCGAGCCTCTTCCGCATGCCATTCGGCGTGTTCGGCGCAGACCATGATTTCGGCCACCGCTTCGGCCAGTGGCTTGCCCTGGTCCAGCGTGATGTTGCGGCCGATTTCCTGCGCACGCTCGCGGGTCAGTTCGGCCACCTTGCGCAGAATGCGCGAGCGTTCGAGCGGCGACGTTTTCTTCCAGGTCTCGAAGGCGCGCTGCGCGGCCGCCAGGGCGCGGTCCAGATCGGCCGGCGTGGCGTGCGGCAGTTTGCCGAGCACCTCCTGCGTGGCCGGATTGATGATGTCCTGCTCGCGACGGTCGCCGCCTTTGATGAATTCGCCGTCGATATAGAGCGCGAGATCCTGGTACATGCTGACTCCTGAAGGATGGAAACCTGGATCGAAAGCCTAGCATGCTGGCGCGGGGCATGACACCGCTGCCATGCCGTGTCTGCTCAAGCAGAGCGCGGCGGGCGGGGCGCCACCGGCCGCGGTTGATCGGGCCGCGCGGCCGATGCGACAATCGCGTCCTATGCCTTCCACTCATGCCATTGCCGCGCAGATCTTCGAGTTTGTGCGAAACGAGAATCTTGCCGAAGGAAGCCATCTGCCCGCCCAGATGCTTGCCGACCGCTTGCGGGTATCGCGTTCGCCGGTGAACCAGGCGCTGCAGCTGCTGCATGACCGCGGGGTGGTGCAGCGGGTGCCCAACCGGGGATATTTCGTGGCGGGGGCCTTGGCGGACGAGGGGTCGGCCCAAGCCCAAAGCCTCCAGCTCGATGACGGCAACGCGCTGGACGATACCTATTTTCGGATCGCCGAAGACGTGCTGCAGGACCGCTTGCCGGTCGACGTGACCGAGACGACGCTGCGGGCCAAGTATGGTCTGACGGGCGCGCAAATGACCCAGGTGCTTAACCGCATTGCCCAGGAAGGTTGGGTGTCGCGCAAGCCCGGGTATGGCTGGACCTTTTCGTCCATGCTGCGCACGCCAGACAGCCTGCTGCAGTCTTACCGCCTGCGCCTGGCGCTGGAGCCGGCCGCCTTGCTGGAGCCAGGTTTCCGGCTGGACCCGGCGGTGCTTGCGCGCTGCCGGGCGGCCGAAGAACATCTGCTGGACGGAGGCATCGAGACCGATTCGGCCGCCCAGATCCATGAGCGGGGCGTGCGCTTCCATGAATCGCTGGTGGAAGCGTCAGGCAACCCTTTTTTCATCGACACCATCAAGCGGGTCAATCGCGTGCGCCGCCTGCTGTCGTACCGGTCAATGAAGGACAGGGACCGGTATGTGGAGCATTGCCACCAGCACCTCGAAATCCTGGCTCTGATCGAGGCGGGCAAGCTCAAGGCGGCATCGGACGCATTGCGCACGCATCTGTCCAGCACCCTGCGCAACCTGGAGCGGATCGCAGGGCTGCTCGCTTCCTGAAACGCCGGGGTCCGTCGCATCACGGGTCGGGCTGAAGCCATACAGCCCGCCTTGCCACGGGCTATACCCGGCGGTCACACTGCCGTGACCCGGCGATCACTTCGCCGTGACTTGCCGGGCACTCCGCCCTGACCCGGAGATCACTCCGCCGTGATATTGGCGCTTTTCACGATACGCGCGTATTGCGCGGTCTGGGTCTTGATGAAGTCGCGGAAGGCGTCTTGCGTCATGGGCGTGGCTTCTCCACCTTGTTCCTGCAGCAGGCGGATCACTTCCGGATCCCGCAGCACCTGGTTGACCGTCGTGTTGAGCTTGGCCTGGATGTCCGCGGGGGTACCGGCTGGCGCGAACAGGCCAAACCAGTTCTCCAGCGTGTAGGCAGACAGCGGCGCGTATTCGGCAATGGCCGGAATGTCGGGTGCGAAGCTGGCCCGTTTGGCCGACGTGACGGCCAGCGGTTTGACACGGCCGCCTTTGATGAAGGGAGGGCGCCCGCCATGCTGACGAAGGTCAGGTTGACATTGCCGGATGCCACGTCGACCAGCTGCGCCGACGCCCCTTTGTACGGTACATGGCTCAGCTTGACGCCGGCCAAAGACGCCAGCAGTTCGCCGTTCAGGTGCTGCGGATTGCCGACTCCACTGGTTCCGTAGGTCACTCCCGGATGGGCCTTGGCATAGGTCACCAGTTCTTCCACGTTCTTGACGGGAAGGGTGGGGCTGGCGAGCAGGACGTTCGGCACGCGCGTGACCAGCGAAATAGGCGCCAGGTCTTTGTCGGGCGCGTATTGCATCTGCTTGTAGATCAGCGGGTTGATCGCCGTTTCGCCAGCTGACCCCATCAGCAGCGTGTAGCCGTCAGGCGCCGCTTTCGATACCGCGGCCGCGCCAAGCATGCCGCTGGCGCCGCCCTTGTTTTCCACGACGACGGACTGCTTGAGCACGGCCCGCATCCGGTCGCCGAGCAGACGCGCCACGGCGTCAACGCCACCGCCAGCCGAGAAGGGCACGACAATGGTGATGGGGCGGGAAGGGTAGGACGCCTGGGCATGGGCAGGCAGGCTAGCGAGGGCGCCCAGCGTGCCCAGGGCAACAGCACCTGCCAGGGCGCAGGTAGCACGGGTAAAGGGGTAGAGCAGCGGCATGACGGTGTCTCCGAGTGCGGATTCTGGGGTGAACAGCAGTTCTAGGGTTTGCACGGAATTGCATTTTATTGACTAAATATGCAAAATCCATCCTATGGAAAACACCGACGACTTTTCGCCCGCATCCTTCACGTTTGACGGGCAGACTTACGCGTGCACGGACCTGCGCGGCGTGTGCGGATCGAACCTCGATCGCCTGCCGGTCGTCCTGCGGCTGCTGATGGAAAACGCCTTGCGCAACATGGGCGGCGTCGAGCGCCGCGACGCGGTGGCGGCAGTGTTTGCGTGGCTGGACACCGGCACGAGCGAAGCCGAGCTGGCCTTCCAGCCAGGCCGTGTGCTGATGCACGACACGACGAGTACTCCCGCCCTGATCGACATTGCCGCCATGCGCAATGTGCTGGCCGAGGCGGGCGCTGATCCGTCGCTGCTCAATCCGATGCTGCCGGTTGACGTGTCCGTGGACCATTCGCTGGCGGTCGAAGCCTTTGCCGAAGCCGGCGCCGCGACCACCAATCTGCAGCATGAAATCCGCCGCAATGCCGAGCGCTACCGCTTCCTGCGATGGGCGTCCAAGTCCATGCGCGGCGTGCGCATCCATCCGCCCGGCACGGGGATCATGCACACCATCAATCTCGAGCAGCTGGCCACCGTCGTGACGACGGAAGTACGCAACGGCGCGACCTGGCTGGTGCCCGACATGATGATCGGCACCGACAGTCACACGCCGATGATCAATGGCATTGGCGTGTTGGGGTGGGGCGTGGGCGGGCTGGAAGCCCAGACTGTGATGTTCGGCATGCCGACCTTGTTGCGGATTCCCGATGTGATTGGCGTGAAGCTGACCGGCGCCTTGCAGCCTGGCGTGCTGGCGACCGACCTGGCGCTGACGGTCACGCAGCGCCTGCGGGCCCTGTCGGTATCGGGGGAGTTCATCGAGTTCTATGGTCCCGGGGTGAGCACCCTGACGGCCGGTGATCGCGCGGTCGTCGCCAACATGGCACCCGAGTACGGCGCGACCACCGGCTATTTCCCGATCGATGCGGCCACGCTGGCCTACCTGCGCGGAACCGGGCGGACCGCCGAACACGTGGCGCGGGTCGAGGCGTTCAGCAGGCATCTGGGCATCTGGTTCGATCCAGATGCCGAGCCCCGGTACACCCGCGCCATCCATATCGACCTGGACAGCATTGGTTGCCACGTGGCCGGGCCGAAGCGGCCGCAGGATCTGCTGGAAGTGGGGCAGACGAAAGAGGTGCTGGCGGCCATCGGTTTTGTGCCGGCGGGTAGGGAAGCAGAAGTGGCTGCACTGCCCCGCCACCCGGTGGCCATTGCCGCGATCACCAGCTGCACGAACACCACCGACCCCGCGCTGCTGATCGCGGCCGGCGTGCTGGCCCGCAAGGCGCGTGCGCTGGGCCTGCGCGTGCCGCCGTGGGTCAAGACGTCGCTGGGGCCGGGCTCGCCGGCAGCGGCGTCCTACCTGGCGCGTTCCGGCCTGCTCGATGACCTGGACGCCGTGGGTTTCGGCATCGTGGGCTATGGCTGCACGACCTGTATCGGCAATTCCGGGCCCCTGACGCCGCCGATCCGCGAAGCGATCGCTGCGGGCAGCGCGCTGCCGGTGGCGGCCCTGTCGGGCAACCGCAACTTCCCGGGGCGCGTGCATCCGGACCTGGAGCTGGGTTTCATCATGTCGCCGCCGCTGGTCATCGCCTTTGGCCTGGCGGGCGATGCGGAGCGGGATCTGCGCACCGACCCCGTCCAGGTCACGGCCGATGGCCGCCCGGTCATGCTGTCCGACCTGTGGCCGACCCGCGAAGAGGTGGCCGCTCACTTGCAGGATGCGCAGGATCCGGCGGACTACCGCCGCGACTTCGACATCGCCAGCCGGAATCCGTTGTGGTACGCCCTGGCTGCGCCGGACACGCCGTTGTATCCGTGGGACCCCGCATCCACCGCCTTGCGCCGGCCGCCGTTTGCGTCGGCGACGGAAGGCAGTCAACTGGGACGTTATGTCGCCTACCCGCTGATGGTGGTGGGCGATGACATCACGACGGATCATATTTCGCCCGCCAGCGCGATTCCGCCCGATAGCCTGGTGGCGGACTTTCTGGTGGCGCGCGGCGACGATCGCAATGATCTGAATGTGTTTGCGTCCCGGCGCGGCAATTGGGAAGTGATGATGCGGGCCGCCTTTCATTCAAAGACGCTGGTCAATCTGCTCAAGCCCGGCATGCCTGTCGCGCACACCTTGCACGTGCCCAGCAACACCGTTCAGCCGATCTGGGACGTGGCGCAGCGGTACCGCGACGCCGGGCAGTCGGTGGTGCTGGTCGCGGGGGCGCGGTATGGCACGGGATCCTCGCGCGATTGGGCGGCCAAGGGTCAGCGGCTGCTGGGCATCCGCGCGGTGCTGGCGGTCAGCTTCGAACGTATCCACCGGTCCAACCTGATCGGGATGGGCATTCTGCCGTTGCGCATGCCTGACGGCGTGAATCCGGCGACCCTGGCGTTGTTGCCAGAGGACCGTATCGAGATCGACGCGCCGTTCGACACCCTTGCGCCGCGTATCGCGGTGCCCGTGCGCGTGCTGCGGGCCGCGGGCGGCGTCGACGTGTTCCACGCGCAAGCCGCCGTGGAGACGCAACTGGAGGTGCGCCTGCTGCGCGAAGGCGGCGTGATTCCCGCGATCCTGCACGAGACCCTGGGCATGCCGGAGGCCGCATGACACTCGCCTATGTGGGTTCGCGTACGACGCGCGAGCGCAATGCGCGCGGGGAGGGCATCAGCGTGTTCCGGGTTGATGCAAGCACAGGCGCGCTGACCTTGCTGCATGTCGTGGGCGGCTTGAAGAATCCGTCGTATCTTGCCTTGAATCGCGCCGCCGATCGCCTGTATGCCGTCCACGGCGACAGCGAGGAAGCCAGCGCCTTCACGGTGCTTGCCGATGGCAATCTGTCCTTGCTGGGCACCGTGCCATGCGGCGGCCGGAATCCGGTGCATCTTGCCCTGGATCCGTCCGAGCGCTTCCTGGTCGTGTCCAATCATCTGAGCAGCAACCTGGCGGTGTTGCCGGTGGCGGCCACAGGTGAATTGTCGGGGCCTGCCCAGATCGTCAGCCTGCCGGGTGCGCCCGGACCGCACCGGGTGGAGCAGCCGTTCGCCAAGCCGCACTTCAATCCCTTCGATCCGCCGGGGCGCCATGTGCTTGTGCCTGACAAGGGCGTGAACCGGGTCTTCGTATTCCGGTTCGACGAAGGTACGCTGACCCCGGCACCAACGCCCTGGGTAGAGACGCGCGAGACGGCCGGGCCCCGGCACCTGGCTTTCCACCCGTCGGCGCCATACGCGTACGTGATCAATGAGCTGGATTCGACGGTGACCGCGTATCACTATGCGGCCAGCACCGGCAGGCTGGAAGCCTTCCAGGTCCTGTCCGCGTTGCCGGACACGTGGACGCAAGACAGCCGCGCATCGGGCATTGCGATCGATGCGGCCGGGCGCACCCTGTACGCATCGAACCGGGCGCACGACAGCATTGCCGTGTTTCGCATCGACGCCGTCAATGGCAGGCTGACTTTCCTGGAAGCCACGCCCTCGGGTGGCCGCACGCCGCGCTTTTTGCATTGGCGCCCGGCGGCCGGCACATGTACGTCCTGAATGAAGACACGGACCGGATCGTGACCTTTGCGGTGGACGGCGCGTCGGGGCGGCTGGCGGACACCGGGCAATCCGTGGCGTGCGGGAGTCCGGTCTGCATGGTGTTCGCGGATCGGTCCTGAGGCCGCCGCCGGCCCCCGCCGCACCGGCGTTTTCCCTTGGTGCGCCGACATGTCAGCGGTCCGGCGCGCAGGGCGGCGCATGCTAGAATCTGGCCAGTCCAAGAGTGCCCATCGGCGTGCTGCCTATGGGCACTTTGTTTGTTGCCCCGCCTTGCTGTCAGCAATCGATCGGAGTACGCGTGAATGTTTGAAACTATCCGAAATCATCGCCGCTGGATGCAGTTCGTCCTGCTGCTCTTGATTCTGCCTTCTTTCGTGTTTGTCGGTGTCCAGGGCTATTCCAGCTTCATGAACAACGACAAGTCGCTGGCCAAGGTCGACGGCGAAGCCGTCTCGCAGCAGGAATACGACGCCGCCGTGCGCAGCCGCCTGGACCAGTTGCGCTCGATGATGGGTCCGCAATTCGATCCGGCCGCGTTCGATACGCCGGTGATGCGCAAGGCCGTGCTCGACGAACTGATCAACACGCGCCTGATCGCGACCGAAGCGTCCAAGGCGCATTTTTCGGCATCCGACGAACGCCTGCGTGACACGATCCAGGCCATCCCCGCCGTGCAGGAAGATGGGCGTTTCAGCAATACGCGTTACCGCGAAGCCCTGGCCGCCCAAGGCATGACCCCGGTCATGTTCGAAAGCCAGCTGCGCCGCGACCTGTCGCTGCAGCAAGTCCTTGCCCCGGTCGCCGAATCGGTCATCATGCCGTCCAGCGTGCTGGACCGCCTGATCGCGATCGCGACCGAACGCCGCCAGGTGCAGACGCTGTCCCTCAGCACATCGACCTACCTGCCGCAGGTCAAGATCACGGATGCGGACGTCAAGACCTTCTACGACGCCAACCGCCGTGCGTTCGAACTGCCCGAGCGGGTGGACGCGCAGTACGTGGTGCTGGACCAGAATGCCGTCACGTCCAAGATTTCGGTATCAGACGCCGACGTGCAAAGCTTCTACGATCAGAACCAGGCCCGTTTCCGTCAGGAAGAACAGCGCCGCGCCAGCCACATCCTGATTACGGTGGACAGCGGCGCATCGGCCGCCGATCGCGAGGCCGCCCGCAAGAAGGCCGACGATCTGGCCGCCCAGGTCAAGGCGCCGGGCGCTGACTTTGCCAAGCTGGCGCGTGCCAACTCGCAAGACCCGGGATCCGCTGCCAACGGCGGTGATCTGGACTGGTTCGGCAAGGGCCAGATGGTCAAGGCGTTCGAAGACGCGGCGTTCGGTCTCAAGAATGGCGAGATCTCGGGTGTGGTGCCGACGGATTATGGCTTCCACATCATCAAGCTGACGGGCGTGCGCCCGGCGGTGGTCAAGCCGCTGGCCGAGGTCAAGGCGCAGATCCAGACCGAAGTGCGTCAGCAGCAGGCCGCGCGTCAGTTCGCGGCCGCAGCCGAACAGTTCACCAATCTGGTCTATGAACAAAGCGACACGCTGGAACCCGCCGCCAGCAAGTTCGGCCTGAAGCTGCAGACCGCCGAAGGCGTCACGCGCACCGCGCCGCCGCAGGCGCCCAATGCCGCTGCCGACATCCGCAGCAATCCCAAGGTGCTGCAAGCCTTGTTTTCCGAAGAAGTGCTGCGGGAAAAGCGCAACTCGGGCGTGATCGAACTGGCGCCCAACACCCTGGTGGCAGTGCGCGCCGCCAGGTACCAGGCCGCCACGGTGCGCCCGCTGGCCGAAGTGTCGACCCAGATC
Source organism: Pigmentiphaga litoralis (assembly GCF_048632615.1). Taxonomy (GTDB): domain Bacteria; phylum Pseudomonadota; class Gammaproteobacteria; order Burkholderiales; family Burkholderiaceae_B; genus Pigmentiphaga; species Pigmentiphaga litoralis_B. The sequence continues at coordinate 444,122 of NZ_CP184479.1, read as the reverse complement.
ACCAACCAGCTCAAGCAGCAGAAGGCGGCCGACATGGCCCGCGCCGCGGGTGAAACGCGGCTGAAGGCCTTGCAGGCCGCCGACTCGCAGACGGGCTTTGCGCCGGCTGTCACGGTGGCTCGCAATGCGCCACAGGGCATGCCGTCGTCCGTGCTGGGCGCCGTCATGCGCGCGCCCACCGACAAGCTGCCGGCCTTCGTGGGTGTGTCGACGGGTGACGCCTACGTGATCGCGCGCGTATCGAAGGTGGAAGCCGCACCGCGTCCCGCCGCGAACGTGGTCGAGAACGAAAAATCCACGCTGGACCGTCGTTATGCGCAAGCCGAACAACTGGCGGTGTTGCAGGCGTTGCGCGACAAGTACGGCGTCAAGCTGACGGCTGACGGCACCGCGCTGACAACGGTGACGACCGCGCAGCCGTGATGCTGGTGGCGCGCCGGGGGGCCAAGTCAGCCGTCCCGGCATTTCGACACACAAAGACAATCGTAAAAAAGAGCGCCCCGGGTTGGGGCGCTTTTTTGAGCAAGCCGCCTTATTTCTTCGTCAGAAGCGGCGCGATCGTTGGCCACACGTTCTCAAGAATCCTGGGCTGCGCAGCCGACAGCGGATGCAGGCGGTCCGCCTGGAACATCTCGGGCTGCTGCGCCACACCTTCCAGCAGGAAGGGCACCAGGGGCACCTTCTGCCTGTCGGCAACCTTGCCGAACAGATCCTTGAAGCGTTGCGTGTAGTCGCGGCCATAGTTGGGGGAATCTGCATGCCCACCAAGACCACCTGGGCGCCCGCGCGCTTCGATGACGAAACGATTTCGTTCAGGTTGTCTTCGGTCATGTTCAACGCGAGGCCGCGCAGGGCGTCGTTGGCGCCCAGTTCAACGATGACCAGCCTGGGCTGATGCTGTTTGAGCAAAGCAGGCAGACGGCTGCGCCCGCCGCTGGTCGTATCGCCGCTGATGCTGGCATTGACCACCCGGTAGTCGATCTTGCGTTCTTTCAGGCGCTGTTCGAGCAAAGGCACCCAGCCCGTGCCACGCACAATGCCGTATTCTGCCGACAGGCTGTCACCCAGCACCATCAGCACCGGTGCGGAACCCCGGCGGCGCCAGCGGTCTGTGCAAAGGCGCTTGTTGCCGGCATCGACGCCGGCAAGGCCAGGCAGCAGAGTGTCAGCACGCGTCCCAGGCCTTGCCGTAACAAGGTGGTGAACCGCAGGCGGGCCATCGACTGCCCGGAAGCAGAGGACCGCGCCGCAGCGATCGGCTGCCCATGCAGCCTCGGCGCGGATCGCGTGGGTCCGGCCGATCTTTCGGCAAAGGGCAGGGGACAAGGCTTTATCATGAGTTTCCTTTTAATGGGCGATCCACTATGACGGGACAGACCCGCGCGCCCCTGGGTAACGACACCCGGGGTGACGATGCTTTGCAGCACCACGCACCGGCTCACGTCGGCACGCTTCCCGGCACGACCACGGTGGTCAGGCCGGGAGAGTCGTCGGGCCTGGCGGGGCCGGCAGAACGGGCGCGGCCGCGGTCGGCGCGACGCCTGCCATCGCCGTGCAGGGCTTGGCCAAACATGTGACCGATACGACCGGTCGGCTGGCCATCCTGGATGCCGTCGATTTTACGGTGGCCAAGGGAGAGACCGTTGCGATCACCGGGAGTTCGGGATCGGGCAAGTCCACTCTGCTGGGATTGTTGGCCGGCCTGGATGTGCCTTCGGCAGGCCGGGTCGAACTGGCTGGCAATGACCTGTATGCCTTGAACGAAGACGATCGGGCCCGGCTGCGGGCGCGGCATGTCGGTTTCGTCTTCCAGTCCTTCCAGTTGCTGCCCCACCTGACGGCGTGGGAGAACGTCATGCTGCCGCTGGAACTGGCCGGGCTGCCCGCGCATGATCCGGCGCGGGAAATGCTGGAACGCGTCGGGCTGGGCGAGCGCCTGCGCCATTATCCCAAGACGCTGAGCGGCGGCGAACAGCAACGCGTGTCGCTGGCCCGGGCGTTTGTCGTGCAGCCCGATCTGCTGTTTGCGGACGAACCCACGGGCAGCCTGGATTCTGCAACCGGTGAAGCCGTCATCAACCTGATGTTCGACCTGCATCGCGAAAACGGCACGACCTTGCTGATGGTCACGCATGACCTGAAACTGGCCCAGCGCTGCGGCCGCCAGCTGGTGATCGCCGGAGGGCGGCTGGTGCGCGATTCAGCGGTGGAAGCCGTCTGAGGGACACTGGCCAGCCATGTTATCCGCCCAGACTGCTGTCATTGACTTAGCCGTGATTGCGGATCCATCGCGCAGCATCTGCCACGTCACTGGCGGTCAGTCCGATGGGTCCGATTCCCTGTTCCACCAGGCGGTCGGCGGCGGCGCCATGCAGCCAGACGCCCCCGGCAACGGCATCTTCGGGTGGCAGGCCTTGCGCAACTAGCGCGCCCAGCATCCCGGACAGGACATCGCCGGTACCCGCCGTCGCGAGCCCCGGATTGCCGCTGGTGTTGACACGCCAGGCGCCTGCCGGACTGCTGACCACCGTGCCGGCGCCCTTCAACACCACCCAGGCGCCGAACCGGGATGCGATGGCGCATGCCGCGCCGATACGATCTGCCTGCACGGCGTGCGTGTCGCCGCCAAGCAGCCGGGCGGCTTCCAGGGGATGCGGCGTCAGCACCTTGACGCCCTGGCGCTGGCGGAAAAGCGTCTGCAGGCCGGGGTCGGCCGCCAGCAAGGTCAACGCGTCGGCATCGAGCACCACGTTGGCGTCCGGACGTTCCCGAAGCACGCGGGTCAGCCAGCCCCTGGCAGCGTCATCGGTCGCCAGGCCGCAGCCTGCCACCCACGTGCCAATGCCCAATGCATCGGCAGCATCGAGCACCCCGGTCGCGTCGCGGACCATCAGTTCCGGATGCACCGGGTCGCACGGCAGGCTGAGCGGTGGCCTGTCCGCCAGCGCCACGAAGACCTTGCCGGCGCCAGTAAGCAATGCCGCGCGGCTGGCAAGCAGGGCCGCGCCGGTCATGCCGGGTGCGCCGGCCAACACGGCCAGCGTGCCGTAGCTGCCTTTGTGCGTGTCGTGTTTGCGTGTCTGGAACAGGGACGCGCAGTCGGCTTTCCGGATCAGACGCCCCGGGGCGGCACGGGTATTCGCACTGGCGTCCGCGGTGGCATCGACGAACACCGACAACTGCAGATCGTCCACTTCGATCGTGCCGGCGACGTCGCTGCCCGTGCGGGTGTGCAGGCCGGGCTTGTCGGCAATGAAGGTCAGGGTGTGGGTCGCCTGCACACAAACGTCTTGCGCAGCCCCCGTGTCGGCGTCAAGGCCGCTCGGCACATCCATGGCTAGACGCGCCACGGGCTGCGCGTTGGCCCACGCAACCCATGCCTGCGCCTGGGCGTCCAAGGGGCGCGTCAGGCCGATGCCAAAAGGGCGTCCACGATCACGCCCCGCGGCGCATCGCCGTCCAGCAGAAGCCCGTCGGTGATGCGGCCTTGATCCAGCAGTGGCGCATCGAACAAGGCGCCCGTAGACAGCGGTTCTTCCGACAGGTCGTCATCCGACAGGTCGGCGGCCGACAGGATTCCACCCGTCACGTCTTCGGCTGACAGGTCCTCAGCCGTTAAGTAGGTCGCCGCCACGTTCTCAGCTGGGATGTCCTCAGCCGTCACGTCTTCTCGCGTCACGTCTTGAGCCGTCACGGCTTCACCCGTCACGTCCTCGGCCGTTACATCAGCCGGCGTGACCTCAGTCGGCGTAACGTCACCTGCCGTGGCATCGACCGCATCGCCTGCGTCAGCATCGACCGTGGCCGCAGCCAGGCCACCCCTCTGTTCTTCTGCCCCAAGCCCGTCATCGCCCACCGCGGAACCTTCCAACCCGTCCGCTGCATCCGCCGCATGCGCCGCCGCACTTCCCACCGGCCACGCCGGTTCCCCCGTCTGCAGCAACCCCGCGGGCAAGGCGTCCCACGCGCGCTGCGCATCGGCCGGCCGGCCAGCCTCGGCGGCGGGCAGGGCCCATACCTTTACCTGGCGGCCAGCCTCGTGCAGCATCCGGGCCAGGACCAGCCCATCGCCCCCGTTGTTGCCGGGTCCGCACAGAACGACCACGGCGCCACTGGGCCATGAGGTCGCGATGCGCGCCGCGGCGCTGCGGGCGGCGCGGTCCATAAGGGAACCGGGAGGCAGGGTGGCGGCCGCGTCCGTTTCAATGCGGCGCAAGGCCGTCGAAGTCAGCAGAAGAGGGGAAGCGGGCATACGCAGGACTCCGGAGAGGTCGTCGAGCGTTTAATTCTTGCGCGTGTATCGCCCGATGTCCAATCCAGTCAGGTCGATGGCCGGCGCCTTGCCCGCCACCAGGTCCGCCACGACCCGACCGGCCCCGGCTGCGAATGTCCAGCCATGAGACCCATGCCCCGAGTTGATGAAAAGCCGTGGCATGCCCGTGGGGCCTAGCACGGGAGGGCCATCGGGAGTCATGGGCCGCACGCCAGACCACCACGCCGTGCGCGACATGTCGAGCCGTCCGGGCAGCCAATCCATGCCGACCCGTGACAGGGTCCGCAACGCCTTGTTTCGCAAAGTCGCGTCGCGCGACCCGATTTCGGCTGTGCCGGCGATGCGCAGGCGCTGTCCAAAGGGCGTGATGCTCGTCTTGTAGGCTTCGTCCATGACTGTCTGGCGCGGACCGATGGTGTCCGGACGCAAGGCGACGTTTGCCGAATAGGTCTTGACTCCCAGCACCGGCAGGCGCACGCCCATGGGCCGCATCAACCGCGCCGAGTCTGCCCCCGCGCACATTACGACCGCGTCGGCCGACAGCGTGCGTCCATCGGTCAGACGCACGCCTTGCACGGCGCCGGCCTGCGCCGTCAGTTGGCGGACGGTAGCGTTGAAAAGAAAGGTCGCGCCGGCCGCTTCAGCCAGGTTGGAAAGCTGCCGCGCAAACAGCGGACAGTTGCCGGACTCGTCGTTGGGGAAGTGGATGGCGCCAGCCAGCGGCGTACCGATTTCGATCGCGCGCGCCAGGCTGGGCTCGAGCTGTGCCGTGTCGTCGCGCGACAGCACGGTGTGCACGACGCCAGTGGCTTCGAGCACACGGCGCGTATGCAGTGACGCGGCCACATCGTGATCGCTGCGCAGCAATTGCAGCAGGCCGGTGCGCTGCTCATATTCCAGCGCATGGGCCGTGCGCAGCCCGCGCAACTGATCGCCGCTGTACCGCGCCAGCCGCTGCATGATCTCGTGATTGGCCATGGACCGGTCGGCGCGGCACTGGCCGAGCCACTGACGCACCCATCGCCATACGGCGGGGTCCAGCGAGGGGCGCAGCAGTACGGGCGCTTCAGGCTTGAACAGCCCGGTGAGAAGACCCGCGCGCAGCGCCGGCGCCGCCCAGGGCGAGGTGTAGCCTGGCGCGACGAAGCCGGCATTGCCAAAGCTTGCCTCTTGCGCCACGCCGCTGCGACGGTCGATGACGGTGACCCGCATGCCTTCCTGGCTCAGGAAATAGGCGGTGCACACCCCCACGATCCCTGCACCCACCACTATCACATGCATAAAAACCTGATTGACTCTTGAACGTTGCGGGGTGGCCCGGCGGCCGGGAGGAGGTATATGAATTCGGTTGCCCGCAAGCCGGACGCATCGGACGGTCGGGCGCCGGCGGGCACCGGATTGTACGCGGTTCCAGGTGGGCCCGAACCGGCTGTGTCCCGAGGGCGACGCGAGCGAAATCATCCTTGCTCTGCGCGTTTTCCCTTGATTGCCCGCATCGAAGTAAAATGACGGGCGAAACCGCGTTTCCCCTCCCTCGATTCTAGTGTCGTCTTCTATTGTGGCCTCCATTTTGCGCCTGCCCGGACCCCTCGCCCTTTCCTCTTTCCGTCGCGAACGCCTGCTCGAACGCCTGCAGTCGCTGCCCGGCGCGATTGCCGATGTCACGGCGCGCTACGTGCATTTCGTGCACACCGACGGACCGCTGTCGGATGCCGATGCCGAGCGCCTCGACAAGCTCCTGCACTATGGCGAGCCTTTCGTGGCCGGGCCGGCGGGCCAGTCGCTGCTCGTCATTCCGCGCCTGGGCACGCTGTCGCCGTGGGCCAGCAAGGCCACCGACATTGCGCGCAATTGCGGCCTGGACGGCGTGCGCCGGATCGAACGCGGGGTGCTGTACACGTTGTCGCCCAAGCGTGGCCTGCTGAGCGGGTTCACCGGCGCCAAGACGCTGAGTCCGGAAGACCTGGCGGCCGTGGCCTCGGTGCTGCACGACCGGATGACCGAAACCGTGGTCGACGGCGAATTCGATGGCGCGCCGCTGTTTGCAACGTTGCCTGGCAAGCCCATGCAGACCGTGCCCGTGCTGGAGCAGGGCATCGCCGCGCTGGCGACCGCCAACCTGACCATGGGCCTGGCGCTGTCCGATGACGAAATCGAGTACCTGGTCAAGTCGTTCACGACGCTGGGCCGCAACCCGACCGACGTCGAACTGATGATGTTCGCGCAGGCCAACAGCGAACACTGCCGTCACAAGATCTTCAACGCGCAGTGGCGCATCGACAGCGCCGATCAGCCCAATACGCTGTTCGGCATGATCCGCGCCACCCACGCGGCGCAGCCCCTGGGCACCGTGGTTGCGTATTCCGACAACGCGGCGGTGATGCAGGGCGGTCCGGCCGAACGCTTCCACGTGCAGGCGGGTGACGCAACCCTGGCCTACGGCAAGCGCGACGCTATCGTCCACACCTTGATGAAAGTGGAAACGCACAATCACCCCACGGCCATTTCGCCCTTTGCGGGCGCATCGACCGGCGCGGGCGGCGAAATCCGCGACGAAGGCGCGACTGGCCGCGGGTCCAAACCCAAGGCAGGCCTGACCGGCTTTACCGTGTCCAACCTGCGCTTTCCGAACGCGCCCGAGCCCTGGGAAACCGACTCGCACGGCCTGCCGGATCGCATTGCGTCGCCGCTGTCCATCATGCTGGAAGGTCCGATTGGCGGCGCCGCGTTCAACAACGAATTCGGCCGTCCAAACCTGGTCGGCTACTTCCGCAGCTACGAACAGACAGCCGGCGGCACGCGTTGGGGCTATCACAAGCCCATCATGATCGCCGGCGGTCTGGGCAGTATTGACGACGGCTATACCCACAAGCTGGACCTGCCTCCGGGGTCGTTGCTGATCCAGCTGGGCGGCCCGGGCATGCGTATTGGCATGGGGGGCGGCGCCGCGTCGAGCATGGGCGTCGGCAGCAACACGGCTGACCTGGACTTCGATTCGGTGCAGCGGGGCAACCCCGAAATCGAGCGGCGAGCGCAAGAAGTGATCGATCGCTGCTGGCAATTGGGCGCCGATAACCCCATCCTGTCGATCCACGACGTGGGGGCGGGTGGCCTGTCGAATGCCTTTCCTGAAGTGGTGGACGGCGCCAATCGCGGCGCCACGTTCGACCTGACGCAAGTGCCGCTGGAAGAGTCCGGCCTGTCGCCCGCCGAAATCTGGTGCAACGAATCGCAGGAACGGTACGTCCTGGCGATCACGCCCAAGGACCTGGAACGCTTCGACGCACTGGCGCGCCGTGAACGGTGCCCGTATGGCGTCGTGGGTGTCGCGACCGAGCAGCGTCAGCTGCGCGTGGTGAACGGCGAAGGTTTCGATGCCGCCGACACCTCAGCGGAAGATTGGGCGCGCACGTCCCGTCCGGTCGACGTGCCGATCGAGGTGATTCTGGGCAAGACGCCCCGCATGGTGCGCGACGTGGCGCGCCTGCCTGGCGTGCGTGAACCGATCGACGTGGTCGGTATGGAACTGGACGACATTGCGCTGCGCGTGATGCGTCACCCAACCGTTGCCAACAAGACTTTCCTGATCACCATTGGTGACCGGACGGTGGGCGGCATGTCGTCCCGCGACCAGATGGTGGGCCCCTGGCAAGTGCCCGTGGCCGACTGCGCCGTGACGCTGGCCGATTATCGCGGCTTCCGCGGCGAGGCCATGGCCATGGGCGAACGCAGCCCGCTGGCTGTGATCGACGCGGCGGCGTCCGGACGCATGGCGGTGGCCGAAGCCATCACCAACATCGTGGCGGCGCCGGTGGCGCGCCTGGAAGACATCAAGCTGTCGGCAAACTGGATGGCAGCCTGCGGCGAGCCAGGCCAGGACGCCGCCCTGTATGACACGGTCCACGCCGTCAGTCAGCTGTGCCAGCAGGTCGGCCTGTCCATTCCCGTTGGCAAGGACTCGCTGTCGATGCGCACCGGCTGGCAGGTGGATGGCGAAGACCGCAAGGTGGTTTCGCCAGTGTCGCTGGTGGTGACGGCCTTTGCCTCGATCGAAGACGTCCGTCCTTCGCTGACCCCGCAGCTGCGTACCGACGAAGGCGACACGTCGCTGATCCTGATCGACCTGGGCCAAGGCCGGAACCGCCTGGGCGGCTCGGTCCTGTCGCAGGTGATCAACCAGGTGGGCGACAGCGTGCCCGACATCGAGTCGGCCGACCAGCTCGTCGCCTTCTTTGCCGCGGTCCGCACCTTGGCCGAAAGCGGTGTCATCCTCGCCTATCACGACCGTTCCGATGGCGGCGTGTTTGCCACGGTGTGCGAAATGGCCTTTGCCGGCCGCGTGGGTGTCACGCTGAACATCGACATGCTGACGCTCGACCCGCATGCCGCGGACTGGGGCGACTTCAAGATCCGTGCCGATCAGGTGGCCGTGCAGCGCGCCGAACTGACCTTCAAGGCCTTGTTCTCGGAAGAGGCAGGCGCCGTGATCCAGGTTCCGACCGCCAGCCGCAACGCAGTCATGGAAGTGCTGCGCGGCGCCGGGCTGTCCAAGCACTCGCACGTGATCGGCAGCCTGAACACGACCGACACGATCGACATCTACCGCGACGCCAAGAAGGTCTGGTCCAAGCCGCGTGTCGAATTGGCGCAGGCCTGGAGCGAAGTGAGCCACCGCATCATGGCCCTGCGCGACAACCCTGCCAGCGCCAAGGCCGAATTCGACATCTGGGCAGACAAGGACAACCCGGGACTGTCGCCTCGGGTGACGTTCGACCCTCAGGCCGACGTCGCGGCCCCGATGATCGCCACCGGCAAGCGCCCGCGCGTCGCCATCCTGCGTGAGCAGGGCTGCAACAGCCACGTCGAAATGGCCTACGGCTTTGACAAGGCAGGCTTTGCGTCGCACGACGTGCACATGACCGACCTGTTGGCGGGCCGGGTCGACCTGAACGAATACCACGGGCTGGTGGCTGTGGGCGGCTTCAGCTACGGCGACGTGCTGGGGGCGGGGGAAGGCTGGGCCAAGACCATCCAGTTCAACGCCATGCTGGCGGATATGTTCTCGGCCTACTTCGGCCGTCAGGAAACGTTCGCGCTGGGCGTGTGCAATGGCTGCCAGATGCTGGCGGCTCTGGCGTCGATGATCCCGGGTGCGGAGCACTGGCCTCGGTTCACGCGCAACCAGTCCGAAAAGTTCGAAGCGCGCTTCGCCATGGTGGAAGTCATGGACTCGCCGTCCATTTTCCTGCAAGGCATGGCCGGATCCCAGGTGCCGATTGCCGTGTCGCATGGTGAAGGCTACGCCAACTTCACGCAGCAGGGCGATGCGGGCAGGGTGCTGGGCGCGCTGCGCTACGTGGACAACCGCGGTCAGGCCACGGAAACCTATCCGTACAACCCGAACGGCAGCGCGGGTGGCCTGACGGGCGTGACGACTCCTGATGGCCGCTTCACGGCCCTGATGCCGCACGCTGAACGTGTCTTCCGCAACGTGCAAATGTCGTGGGCGCCCAAGACCTGGGGCGAGCAGGACAGCGGCGGCGAATTCTCGCCGTGGATGCGTATGTTCCGTAACGCGCGGGTGTGGGTGGGCTAAACCCCGCTGCACCAGCTTGGCAGTTCCTGGTCGCCGGGGCTGCTTGAAAAAATGGCCTGTTCGTCGGGAAGACGACCAGGCCATTTTTTGGCTGGACCGGGAAGCGAGGCGGGCCATAAAACAGGCGGCCCACAAACAGGCGGCTCACAAACAAGCGGCCCATACAACAAGCGGCCCACACAAAACAAAACCCCCAGGCAAGCCCGGGGGTTTTGTTCAACACGGTAAGCATGGAACGCCTTGCGACGTTCCTAGAATCAGGCTTGCGCCTGAATCAGATGCTTAGAACTTGTGCTGCAGGCCGAAGGCCAGCTGGCGACGGCTCACGTCCGTGTAAGTCGAACGGGTCTGGAACTGACGCTGTTCGTAGTCGTTGAAGAAAGCGTACACGTTGGTGCGCTTCGACAGGTCATACACGTAACCAACAGCGTAGCCGTCGATTTCCGAGGCAGTCGTCTTTTGGTAGGCAGCCATCACCTTACCGGCGCCCAGAGGTGCGCTCAGGCCGACGGTGTAGGCGTTGTCGTTGCTGTGCAGAGCAGCGAAGTTGTTCGCGTAGTTAGCGCCGGTAGGCGAAACCAGTGCGCCGCCAACGTTGTTCAGCGGGTTCTTGATGTGCGACCAGCCAGCGTAAGCAGCAACCACGCCGAAGTCATACGATGCGCCGACGATCAGGTTCTGGGGCTTTTCGCCGCCGTTCAGAGCCTGGTTGGCGTCCGACAGGTTCGAGTAGGCGTACGTAGCAACAGCCTTCAGAGGGCCGTTTTCGTACTTCAGGCCAACGTCAACCATGCGGTTGTTGTTGCCGTTGCCGACGACTTCTTGCTCAACACCAGCGGTACCCGACTGGAAGCTGTAGCCGATCGCGCCTTGGAAGCCGGCGATGACGGGCGAGTAGTAGTAAGCCGAGTTGTTGACACGCGAACCGGCGCCGAAGTCACCTTGGTTGTAGCCGAAGGTGGTGCCGATGGTCGAACGCGAGTACGACAGACCGAACGGGTTGACGATACCAGCAGCCCACATGAAGCCCAGGTTGGTCGTACGGCCCAGGGTCAGGCGGCCAGCGCGGGCGCTTTCCAGACCGACGAATGCGTAACGGCCGAACAGACGACCTTGGGTCGACGTACCGTCATCGATGTTGAAGCCGCTTTCCAGTTGGAAAATTGCCTTCAGGCCGTTGCCGATGTCTTCCGAACCACGGATACCCCAGCGCGATTGAGCGCCCAGGCCGCTGTCGATGCCGTTGCGGGCCTTCGAACCTTCAGTCTTGTCATTCAAGAAACCAACGTCAGCGATACCGTACAACGTCACGTTGCTTTGGGCGTTAGCTGCACCGGCAAAGCCAGCCAACAGAGCGGCGGCGAGAAGGGTCTTCTTCATTTAATTAGGTCTCCAACGGAGTGAATAACACGATAAGCCAACAGCGTCATACACAAGCGCTCGGCTAGGGCCGAACCTTTGTCTATGTGCCGCGGCGGCCTTGCTCTCGATTTCAGTGAGCGATGGTGCTGGCTGCGAGAAATCTGGAATGAATTTCACCAGAAAAGCCGAAGGCGTGCCAACTCTTAATTCCGCTGCAACAATGATGTGTTGCGATTTGCCCTAAACGCTGTGACATCCTTGCAACCGAAGCTTGGAATAGGGATGGAAAACTGCGCCATGCCCCCAAACACGTTTCAGTAAAAACGCCCCACGTTGCAGTAACATGACGTCGATGCTCAGTGGGGCGTTTTCTACAACTAAGGCAAACCCTGATAGCGGAAAATTAAGCTGCCAGGATTAGTTTTAGTGTTGGTTCAAACCAACGTTTGCCATCAGTTGATTTTTGCCTTCTGGCGCAGGCTGGCCTGGAAGTCGCGCAATTTGGCCTGGCGCAAGGACTCTTCGATCTGCGGACGCAGCTGATCGAGCGGCGGGAACTGGCTGTCCCGCACATCTTCAAGACGGATGACGTGCCAGCCGAACTGCGTCTGCACCGGGTTGGCGGTGGTCTGACCCTTGGACAGGCCAGCCAGCGCATCGGAGAACGGCTTGACGTAGGTGCTTGCCGGCGCCCAATCCAGATCCCCACCATTGGCGGCGGATCCAGGGTCTTTCGACTGCTTGGCCAGCTCTTCGAACTTTGCACCCTTGTTCAGCTGGGCAATGATGTCCTTGGCCTGGGCTTCGGTTTCGACCAGGATGTGGCGGGCGCGGAATTCCTTGTCGCCCTGGGCGCTCTTGACGCGGTCGTATTCGGCCTGGACCTGTTGCGGCGTGATCGCGTTCTTGGCGAGGTAGTCGTTGAACAGGCCGCGAATCAGCACACTTTGGCGCGTCAGGTCGATTTCGGCCTGGACTTCCGGCTGCTTGGCGATGCCGCGCTTGTCGGCTTCTTGCAGGAAGACTTCACGGTTGATGAGTTCTTCGCGGATCTGCTCGCGCAGTTGCGGCGAGTCGGGCTGGCCTTGCTTGGTCAGCAGGTTGACGAACTGGTCAACGCGCGAAGACGGAATGGCCTTGCCGTTCACGACGGCTGCGTTCTGGGCAAAGGCGGGAACTGCCACGGCCAGCGCAGCCGTCAACATCAAAACACGCTTCATCAGGGAAATCCTTACTATGAATAGATCGGCCGGAAGCCAGCCTGATTTGTTAGGTCTTGTCGGAATTTTCTTGGGAAGTGAGCGCCGTGATGGCAAGCGCATGCACCTCGTCAGGCATCAGATCCTTCAATCGATCATACACCAGGCGATGTCGGCTCACCCTTGACAAGCCCGTGAAACGGTCCGAAACGATGCGTACCCGGAAGTGTCCCGCTCCGCCTGCCGCGCCGGCATGGCCGGCATGCAGGTGGGATTCGTCGGTGACGTCAAGCGCCTGCGGGTCGAGTCCGCCAAGCAGGCTGCGAATGGTGGCGACGCGGGCGGCGGTCATGACCGTTCCGCCCCGGCGTCGGTTTCCGCCTTGATCACTTCAGCCGCGCCTTCTTTAGCCGGTGTCTTCATGTGACGCCCCAGGTAGATCGACTGAAGGATCACGAAGGCAATCAGCAGGCCAAAAATTCCGAACACTTTGAACGTCACCCAGGTTTCGGTGGGCCAGTTGTAGGCCACGTACAGATTGACGCAGCCGACCGCGGCGAAAAAAGCGCCCAGGCGGTATTCAGGCGATTCCAGATGGCGTCGGGCAGCTGGATCTGGGCGCCGAGCATGCTGCGCATCAGGTTCTTTTTGGCGACGAGCTGTCCGCCCAGCAGGACAACGGCGAACAACCAGTACAGCACCGTGGGCTTCCACTTGATGAACAATTCGTTATGCAGGAACAACGTCGCCCCGCCGAAGACGACGATGATGGTCAGGTTGATCCAGTGCATGGGCTCGATTTTCTTGCGCCGGGCAACCAGCCACAGGATCTGCAGCACGCTGGCCGCCATGGCGACGCCGGTCGCGACGTACAGGTCGGCAAATTTGTAGGCGCCAAAAAAGAGCAGAAGGGGAAATAGATCGAACAGAAGTTTCATTTGGGCTCGATAGTCAGGAAACGGATCTTGTCGACGGCGGGCGGTACGCGGCGCACGGCGGCAAGGGAAGGGAGCTTATCGCGGATCGGCGCGGGCAGGGAAACGGCGGCGGCCGGTTCATACGGCGTGTCCAGGAACGCTGTTGTTGGTAAAACGCTATTTATCTAGGTGCTATCGCTATCTTGGGGTGCTCTATATATATAGAGAGAGAGAGGGGCGAAAATCCAGTGAAGCGCCCGGCGCCAGCGCCGCCTGCGCGTCAGGTCAGGGCGCATCGGGCCCGAGCGGGTCGGCAGGGCTCGTCGGCAAGGTGCGTCGGCGGGCTGCTTCGGCAGGCTGCTTCGGTAGGCTGCTTCGCAGGGGGGCCAACGGGGGGACGATGCAGCGTGTCGTGTGCCGAGGATCCGGATGTCGCGGCCTGTCGGCAGACCGCGACCCCTGTCACCCTCAGCGCGGTGCGGCTTCGGCCGGGCTGAACGGTTCGAACTTCAGCGACACGGAGTTGATGCAATAGCGCACGCCAGTGGGCGGCGGGCCATCGGGAAAGACGTGGCCGAGATGGGCGTCGCACACGTTGCACAGCACTTCCGTACGGACCATGCCGTGGGTGGTGTCCTGCTCTTCACGCACGTTGTCAGGGTCGAGCGCCTTGAAGTAGCTGGGCCAGCCGCAGGACGAGTCGAATTTGGTGTCCGAGGCGAACAGGGGCGTGTTGCAGGCGACGCAGCGGTAGATCCCCGGCTCGTGGTGGTCCCAGTATTCGCCGGTAAAGGCGCGCTCTGTCGCCTTTTCCCGGGCGACCGCGTACTGCATCGGGGTCAGCAGGGTGCGCCATTCGGCGTCGGATTTGTTCACTTTCTTTGGAGCTGTCATGCGGGGGTCCTCACGAAGAACAACTGACTTCCAGATGGCTCGCCCAGTCCGGCGGGATACGGCAGTACACGTCGAATCCCGGTTTTTCGGTATACGGATCCTTCAGCAGCATCACCAGGGTCTGGATTTCCGATGTGTCGCGCTGCGCGGCGGCGCGGATCGCCGTCTCGGCCAAATGATTACGCAACACATACAGCGGATTGATGCGATTCATCGCGTCGGCCCGCGCTGCATCGTCCAGATCGTCCAGGCGCAGGCGAGCCCGGTAGGTATCGAGCCAGGCTTCCGCTGCCGGGCGATCGGCAAACAGGTCGACGAACGTTTCCCGGCCGGCCGATGCCGCCGATTCCGTGGTCGCATCCTTGTGGACCTGGGCCAGGCGGCGGAAGCTGAGCGTGAAGTCAGCGCCGTTCCGGTGCATGACCGCCCACAGAGCGTTGACCAGGTCGGCATCCGTGTCGCGCCAGGCGACCAGCCCCAGCTTGCGGGCCATCAGGCCATGGAAAGTGTCCAGGAACGTGGCTTCGTAACCATCCAGCGACGCGCGAATGGCGTCTTCGTCTTCGATCAGGGGGAACAGCGCGCCAGCCAGCTTGTACAGATTCCAATGGCCCACGGCGGGTTGCGCGTCCCAGGCATAGCGGCCCGCGCTGTCGGTGTGGTTGCAGATGTGGTGAGCATCGAAAGCATCCATGAACCCGTAGGGGCCGTAGTCCAGCGTCAGGCCCAGGATCGACATATTGTCCGTATTCATGACGCCATGGCAGAAGCCAACCACTTGCCACTGCGCCATCAGCGCCGCCGTCCGCCGGGTGACTTCGGCCAGCAACCGGAGGTATGGACCGCCCGCCACATCGGCAGCGCCGTCCGGCGCCGTGCGGCACGCGGGGTAGAAGTGATCGATCACGTAGTCCGCCAGGACGCGCAGCGGTTCGATCTGCTGCCGGCTCGCCCAGTGTTCGAAAGATCCGAAGCGCACGAACGACGGCGACATGCGGGTCACGACGGCGGCCGTTTCCATGGTTTCGCGGCGCACCGGATCATCGGACGCGACCAGCGCCAGCGCACGGGTGGTGGGGATCCCCAGGCCGGCCATCGCCTCGGACGCCAGATATTCCCGTACCGATGAACGCAGCACTGCCTTGCCGTCGCCCATCCGGGAATACGGCGTGCGCCCGGATCCCTTCAATTGCAGTTCCCACGGGCCGGCGGGCGTATCGACCTCGCCCAGCAGCAATGCCCGCCCGTCACCCAGTTGACCGGCCCACACGCCGAATTGATGCCCGCTGTAGACCGCCGCCAGCGACACTCCGCCCGGCAAGGGCTCGGCGCCGGAAAATACGCGCAGGAACGCAGGGGTCGTGAAAACGTCGGGCGACAGGCCAACCAGCGCTGCGGCGTCGGCATTGGCATGCACCAGCCACGGGTCGGTCAGGGGTTGCGCCGTCACGCGGGTGTAGAAGTCGGGCGATGCGTCGGCGAACGAATTGACGACCTTCAGGGCGTCGAGCGTAGGAGCAAGAGGGGTCGTCATGGCCAGGGCGGGTGCGGGGAACTCGATAAAAGAAGGTTAACCTATTTGTTCCACTGCGACGGCGGGGTTCGTCGCAAGGTGTTGCCGGGCATGTCGAGCGTTCCGGCAGCCGATGGCGGGGCCTTTTTTTGTCCCTTGCGGGCGTTCGGGAGAGTGCGGGTTGGAAGGCGGGATCGTTGCGCTGCTCAATGGCATCAGCTATGGGCTGTTGCTGTTCATGCTGTCGGCGGGGCTGACGCTTATCTTCAGCATGATGGGTGTGATCAATTTCGCCCATGCCAGTTTCTATATGTTGGGGGCATATGCCGCCTACGCCATTACGACCCATATCGACGCCTCGTCCGCGTGGGCCGGGGCGGGCTTCTGGGCGGCGCTGGTGCTGGCGCCGCTGAGCGTCGGCGTGCTGGGTGCGCTGGTGGAACGATATGGCCTGCGGCGGGTGCGCGGCCAGGGGCACGTGGCCGAACTGCTGTTTACCTTTGCGCTGGCCTATGTGATCGGTGAGGTCGTTCAGCTGATCTGGGGACGCTCCGCCGTGCCGTACCGGCTGCCTGAATCGTTGCAGCAGCCGCTGTTCGTGGTCGACGGTACGCAGTTTCCGGCCTATCGAGCGGGGATGATGGCCGTCGCCGGAGGGATGCTGCTGGCTCTGTGGATCCTGCTGCACCGCACGCGGGTCGGGCTGGTCATCCAGGCCGCCATGACGCATCCGTCCATGGTCGAAGCCCTGGGTCACGACGTGCCGCGGGTGCTGATGGCGGTATTCGCTAGCGGGTGCCTGCTGGCGGGGCTGGCCGGCGCGGTTGGAGGCAGCGTGTTCGTGACCGATCCGGGCATGGCGCTGGCGGTGGGGCCGATCGTGTTCGTCGTGACGGTAGTGGGCGGCCTGGGGTCGCTGACCGGGGCGTTCGTGGCCAGTCTGTTGATCGGTGTGCTGCAGACGTTCGCGGTCGGCCTCGATACGCCAGTGGGTGATCTGATCGGGGTGGCGGCAGGCCCGGCGGACGGCGTCGTCACCTTTCTGGCGCCCTTGCTGGGCTTGCCCCTGTCGCGGATCGCGCCGGTCCTGCCTTATCTGGTGCTGGTAGGCGTGTTGATCTGGCGGCCGTTCGGCTTGCTCGGAAGGCGCGAGTCGTGACACGGACATGGTTCGTCGTGGCGCTCGTCCTGTTGCTGGCGCCGTGGGTGATGGGCGGCGTGTCCGGCAATGCCTATGGCGTGACGCTGCTGTCCCACATGTGCGCGATGACGGTGTTTGCGCTGTCCTACAACCTGTTGCTGGGTCAGACAGGCCTGCTGTCCTTCGGCCACGCGGTCTACGCCGGCATGGGCGGCTGGGTGGCGGTGCGCGTACTGAACCTGGCGGGCGAAGGACTGCCCTTGCCGGTGTCGCTGGTTCCGCTGGCCGGCGGACTGGGGGCGCGGCCTTCGGTCTGCTGTTCGGGGTGCTGACCACGCGCCGCGGCGGAACGCCGTTCGCGATGATCTCGCTGGGTATTGGCGAGCTGATGTACGCGGTGGCGGCGATGTTCCCGTCCTGGTTCGGCGGCGAGGCGGGCCTTGCCACCAATCGCGTCGTGGGCGATCCGGTATTCGGGATTACGTTCGGCCCGGACATCGAAATCTATTACCTGACGGCGGCATGGACCTTGGCCGCTGCCCTGGCCATGTACGGGCTGACCCGTACGCCGCTAGGCAGGATTGCCACGGCAGTGCGCGATAACGCCGAACGCGTCGGCTTTGTCGGCTACGACGCGACGCGGGTCCGCTGCACGATGCTTGTGGCTGCCGCGTTCTTTGCCGGCATGTCGGGCGCGTTGACGGCGTTGAACGTGGAAGTGGTCAGCGCGGAAAGCCTGGGCTCGATGCGATCAGGCATGGTGTTGCTGGCGGTGGTGATTGGCGGATCGGCGTACTTCATCGGCCCCGTGCTCGGCGCCATCTCGGTCACGCTGATGGCGATGGCCTTGTCGCGCCACACCCCGGCATGGCAGCTATATCTCGGCCTTGCGTTTGCCGCGACCGTGATGTTCGCGCCGGGCGGCATCGCGGGGTTTGTAGCGGACCATTGCCGGCAATGGCGGGAACGCGGCTGGCGCATGATCTCGGCCCGATATGTTCTGGCGGCGTCGGGGCTGCTGCTAGGTGTGTTCGGCACGGTCGAACTGGTCGAGCCGCTGTACCGCGAACGTTTGCGTCTGGGGCAAGCGGCGCCGGTGCAAGACGCCGCAGGCGTTTCTACCGGATGGTGGGAGATCGGAGGCGGCATGCCCTGGTGGATGGCCGTGGGGGCCGTGGCGTCAGGCATCGGCATGCTGATCCTGGCTCGTCGGCGCCGGGCGCGGGCAGAGGGCGGCCTGGGCCAGGACGCTGCCAGGCCCCGGACAGGGGCGGCTTGATGTCCAGGCCGATCAAACCGCGCGCGCAGCCGGCGGCTGCCGAGACTGCGATGGTCAGCGGTGCGTCATCATCCCCCTGTCCGGCACCGCCGCCCTGCAGCTGACCGATGTTTCCAAGCGGTGGGGCAAGGTCGACGTGCTGCGATCGGTCTCGCTGTCGGTCGCCGCGGGTGAACGCCACGCCGTCATCGGTCCCAATGGCGCTGGCAAGTCGACCCTCTTTCATGTGATCTCGGGTCTGACATCCCCTACGAGCGGCCGCATCCAGCTGGAAGGTCGCGACATCGGTGGGCTGGCGCCGCACGTCATCAACCGGCGAGGGCTGTCACGCAGCTTCCAGGTCACGAATGTATTTCCACGGATGACGGTAATCGACAATCTGCGGTGCGCGGCGTCCTGGTCGCTTGGCGCCGGATATGCGTTCTGGCGGCGCGCATCGGCGCAGCGTCCGATCAACGAGCGTGCCGATCATCTGGCGGACCGTCTGGGCCTGCACGCCGACCGATGGCGTCTGGCCGGTGAACTGGCTTATGCGCAGCAGCGCGCATTGGAACTGGGCATGACCCTTGCCACCGACGCGCGGGTGCTGTTGCTCGACGAACCCACGGCGGGCATGAACCGCGCCGAAGCCGCGCGCATGGTCGAACTGGTGCGCGGCGCCGCGGCGGGGCGATCACTGTTGATCATCGAGCACGATATGGAAGTCGTGTTTGCGCTGGCCGATCGGCTGTCGGTGCTGGTGCAGGGCGAGGTGATTGCGTCCGGCGCGCCCGATGCCGTGCGCAACGATCCGGCGGTACGCGCAGCGTATCTGGGACAGACACGGGTCGACGAAAACGGGACGGCCTCATCCTTGCACGGAAAAGGGCAGGCATCATGACCGGGCGGCACCATGCGACGTCCTGACCCCGGGGTGTCCCCGTTGCAGGTACAGGGCCTGCACGCCTGGTATGGCGCAAGTCACGTATTGCAGGGCGTGGACCTGAACGTGCAGCCTGGCGAGATCGTGGCCCTGCTCGGCCGCAATGGCGCGGGCCGGTCCACCACGGCGCGCGCGTTGATGGGGATGGTGCAGGCGCGCGGGCACATGCTGTGGCAGGGCGAGCAATGGCTGGGACGCCGCACCGTTGACATCGCGCGCGCCGGCATCGGTTACGTGCCGGAAAGCCGCGACGTGTTTCCCACGTTGACCGTGCTTCAAAACCTGGCGCTGGGCGTGCGGCGCGGCGGCGCGCCGTCGGGGTGGACGCTGGCCGATACCTGGAAGCGCTTTCCCCAGCTGGAGCGACGCGCGCACACCCCGGCGCATGCCCTGTCGGGCGGCGAGCAGCAGATGCTGTCGCTGAGCCGCACGCTGATGGGCGATCCTGCGCTCATCATCGTTGACGAGCCTACCGAGGGCCTGGCGCCGATGCTGGTGGAGCAGGTCGCGCGCTGCCTTGAGGCCGTCAGGGACCGTGGACGATCCGTGTTGCTGATCGAACAGCGTCTGGACATTGCCTTGCAAATTTCCAGTCGTCTGTATGTGCTTGGACATGGCAAGATCGTGTTCGAAGGGACGCCCGACACACTGCGCCTGAATGGCGCGGTGCGCCGCGACTGGATCGAGCTGTAGCAGACACCACGACAAGGACAAGCATGGCTGCCGCCTACGAGGTCCGAGAGGACATCGCCGTCATTACCCTCGACAATCCGCCGGTCAACGGCCTGGGATTCGACACGCGCCGCGACCTGGTCGAAGGCGTACAGCGCGCCGGTGAGGACGACGCCATCCGGGCCATTGTCGTGACCGGGGCGGGCAAGGCGTTTTCTGGCGGGACGGACACCCAGGAGTTCAACACCCCCAAAGCCTTGCAGGAACCCATTGTGCTCTCGACGATCAATCAGGTCGAAGCGTCCAGCAAACCCGTGATCGCCGCGATCCACGGCGTGGCCTTGGGCGTGGGGCTTGAGTTGGCCATGGGTTGCCACTACCGCGTCGCCACGCCCGACGCTCGGCTGGCGCTGCCAGAAGTGCGGCTTGGGCTGATGCCAGGCGCGGGCGGCACGCAGCGGTTGCCACGCGCCATCGGCGTGCCGCGTGCGCTGGCCATGATCTTGTCGGGCGATTCCTTTCCGTCGGCCGATTTTGCCGATACTGCCTTGATCCAGGCCCTGATCGAAGGGGATCTCGTCGACGGCGCCTGCGACTTCGCGCGCCGGGTGGCCATTCCGGCCGCGGCGGAAGGACGCATGCCGCGCTTGCGTGATCTGGGCGTCGAGACCGACGGCGTGGCCCTGGCCATTGAACAGGCCCGGGCGGGAATTGCGCATACGTCCCCCCAACTGCTTGCCCCCGCTCACTGCATCGATGCCATCGAGGCGGCGACGACGGACCCGTTCGAACAAGGCATGCGCCGTGAGCGCGAGTCCTTCCTGACCCTGCTGGAATCGCCGCAAGCACGTGCCTTGCGGCATGGTTTGACGAGCGAACGGGAGGCGGGCAAGGTCGACGGCCTGCCTGCCGACGTCACCCCCGCGCCACTGGACGTGATCGCCGTCGTGGGGGAGGCCGGACACGGCCTCGACCTGGCGCAAGTCGCCGCGCGCGCAGGGTATACCGTGTTGTGGTTCAACACGGCCGACGGCGCGGTGACCGTGGCCGCGGCGGCGGCTGCCGCAGCCGATTCGGCGAACGCGGGTGCTCCGGGTACGGCGGCCGACGATGCGCCTGACACCCTGGACAGCCTGACGCAGGTGGCGGACCTTGCCGCACTTGCCGACGCCGACCTCGTGATCGTGACCTCGCAGCCCGGCATGGACCCCGATCTGCCCTTGTTCGAAGACCTGGACGAACTGATGAAGCCCCATGCCATCCTGGCGGCCGACGCGGCCACCACGGACATCGATGCGCTGGCGTCCTTTACGCAGCGCCCCGACAAGGTCGTGGCCTTGCACGGCTGCCGGTCGTCGCTGGGGGTTGGCGTGCTCGAGGTCGGCCGTGGCAAACATACCGATGACAGAACGGTCGCCACCGCGCTGGCGTTCGCAAAGCGCGTGGAACTGCCCGCTGTCGTCTGTGTGGGGTTGAACGGACTGATAGGCGAACGCATGCGCCGCCGCTATGGCCGCCATGTCGAATCACTGCAGGATCGCGGCGTGCCGCTGGCGCGCATCATCCACGCGCTGGGCGCCTTCGGTTTCGACCCGCCGCCGTTGTTGCCCGACATGGCGCCCGAGGCCGTCGCACCCGATACCAGCGGCATCGATGACGCCAAGATTGTGGAGTATCTGATGTGCGGCCTGGTCAATGAGGCCTCGCATTTGCTGGACGAAGGCATTGCGCAACGCGCGTCGGATATCGACCTGGTCTGCCTGAAAGGCTATGGCTTCCCGGCGCACACGGGCGGCCCGCTCTGCTATGCGCATGAACGCGGTTTGGATTGCATGGTGGCGAGTCTGCTGGAACACGGCGAGTCGTCTCCCATCGAAACGCACGACTGGGTGCCTTCGCCGCTGCTGGTGCGGCTGGCGTCGGAGGGCAGGCGCTTCGATTAGCGCAAGGGCGCGGGAAACGTTTGCCAGGGCAGTGAAACGTCCGTGGCGGCGCTGACATGTCCCTGTTGGCAGCGGGCGTAAAAAACCCGGCTACGCAACATGACGTAGCCGGGTTCGCGGGGTCTCCAGACGACTACAGGATTTCTGCCGCGTGGTCCGCCAGACGCGAGCGCTCGCCGCGTTGAAGGGTGACGTGGCCCGAGTGCGCCCATCCCTTGAAACGGTCGACCACGTACGTCAGGCCCGAACTGCCTTCGGTTAGGTACGGCGTATCGATCTGCGCGATGTTGCCCAGGCAGATCACCTTGGTGCCGGGGCCTGCCCGCGTGACCAGCGTCTTCATCTGCTTGGGCGTCAGGTTCTGCGCTTCGTCGATGATGAGGAACTTGTTCAGGAAGGTACGGCCGCGCATGAAGTTCAGCGACTTGACCTTTACGCGCGATCGGATCAGGTCCATCGTGGCCGCGCGGCCCCAGTCGCCACCATGATTGCCCGAGTCGGATTCGCCCATGTTCAGCACGTCAAGGTTGTCTTCGAGCGCGCCCATCCACGGCAGCATCTTTTCTTCTTCCGAGCCCGGCAGGAAACCGATGTCTTCGCCGACCGGCACCGTGACCCGCGTCATGATGATCTCGGTGTAGCGCTTGGTTTCAAGCACCTGGGTCAGGCCGGCCGCCAACGCCAACAGCGTCTTGCCGGTGCCTGCCTGGCCGAGCAGCGACACGAAATCGCAGTCCGGATTCATCAACAGGTTCAGCGCGAAGTTCTGCTCGCGGTTGCGCGCCGTAATGCCCCACACGTTGTTTTTCGAATGGGTGTGATCGCGCAAGGTCTGCAGTACCGCCGTCTTGCCGATGACTTCCTTGACCTGCGCGTACAGCGGCATGCTGCCTTCGAAGTACACGAACTGGTTGATCGCGAACTGGGTGCAGAGCGGTCCGGTAATGCGGTAGAACGTGCTGCCGCCCTGTTGCCAGGATTCGATGCCCTTGCCGTGCTTGTCCCAGAAATCGTTGGGCAATTGCAGGATGCCGGTATAGAGCAGGTCGGAATCTTCCAGCACCTGATCGTTGAAATAGTCTTCGGCCTGCAGGCTGAGCGCGCGCGCCTTGACGCGCATGTTGATGTCCTTGGACACCAGCACCACGTCATGGTCGGGGTATTGGTCTTGCAAGGAACGGACGACGCCCAGGATCTGGTTGTCGGCCTTGCCGATAGGCAGGCTTGCCGGCAGTACGGTTTCAACCAGGGTCGTCTGCAATCGCAGGCGGCCAAGCGCTTCCCGGCTGCCCAGCTTGTTCAGCGCAATGCCGTTTTCGATGTCGTCGACATCGCTGACCAGCATGTCCAGCGAACGGCTGACCTGACGCGCATTGCGCGCCACTTCCGACATGCCCTTTTTCTGGTTGTCGAGTTCTTCGAGCGTCATCATCGGCAGGAACACGTCGTGTTCCTCGAACCGGAAGAGCGAACTCGGGTCGTGCAGCAACACGTTCGTGTCGAGCACGAACATCTTGGTCTTTTGCGAGCCCTTGGCTTTGGTGCGCGCAGTGGCGCCGCCTTGCTTGGCGGCCGGCGTTTTCCTGCCCGCCGCCGTGGCCTTGCCGACAGGCTCGGCCGGGGCGGGCGTGCTGCGTGCCTGCGGCGCGCGAGGCGCGTCCGACGGCTCGGCGGCCGGGACCGCGGCCAGCGACGCGGGCGCCGATGCCGCGGCAACCGGCTGCGGCGCGGACGGTGCGTCGGGCGTCAGAAGCACGCCAACGGGCGCGGCCGCCGCTGTCTTGACCGACGCCGACTTGCCGGCGCGCGTCCGCGACGTCTTGGCGGGCGCGGCCTGAATGCCGGACAGTTCGGGTTGGACTTCAAGCGGGAGGGAAGAAGACGCCTGGGGCGCGGCGGTATCCGACTTCTTGGTTCGTGCGGCGGGTCGCGCGGGTTCACCCGTAGGAAAAGACAAAATGGCTGCGGGCCGGGTGGGCATCTTTGGAAGCGGCATGAGCGCGTATCTCCTCGTATGGGAATCCTAACGATACTGCACTTCGGTTGCCGTATCGTCCCGACGAGTGGATTAAAGATGTGACCGTCCGCGCCGCTTGCCCGCGGCCCGCTGCCTCAGCCCAGTTCGCGCACGGCCGCAAGCACGGCGTCGACGTGACCGGGCACCTTCAACCCGCGCCATTCCTTGCGCAGCACGCCGTCCGCGTCAATCAGAAACGTGCTGCGTTCGATGCCGCGCACCTGCTTGCCGTACATGTTTTTCAGCTTCATGACACCGTACATTTCGCACACGGTCTCGTTGGGGTCGGCAATCAGCGCGAACGGAAATTCCTGCTTGTCGCGGAACTTGAGGTGCGACGACAGGGTGTCGCGCGACACGCCAAAGATCCGCGCGCCGGCGGCCTCGAATTCGGCATGCAGGTCCCTGAAATTCTGCCCTTGCGTCGTGCACCCTGGGGTGTTGTCTTTCGGATAGAAATACAACACCACGATCTGGCCCTTCATGGCTTCAAGCGAAAAATCGCCGTCGGTGCTGGGGGCGGTAAAGGTTGGTGCGGGGCTGTCGATGGCAATGGTCATAGGGTCCTTGAAAGAACGTCACGGGCAAGACACCCGGATAGCAGTACGGCGAAAAGCGTGAGCCGCGGCAGGGCAGATCTGGAGCGCTGGGCGACCGGGCGCGCCCGGTGCGCCCTTCAGGTCAGCCCGGCAGCAGCGCGACCACCACACGGCGGTCTTCGGACATCAGAATGTTGTACGTGCGTGAAGCTGCCTGGCTATCCATCATTTCGACGCCCACCCCCGCCTTGAGCAACGGCCGCAGCAGCGCGGGCGCAAGAAAACGTTGCTTGTTGCCGGTGCCGATCAGCAGCACTTCGGGCAGGGGCCGGGAGTCGAGGTCGACCAGCTGGGCCATTGCCGCAGCGTCGATCTGCTCGACCGATTCGGGGGACCATCGCGCGACGTCGCCTTCCGGACCAAAAACGACGGCATGGGCATACTCGGTCTTGTTGACTTCGATGTAGCCGTCGCCGTAGCCGGTAACGGTGTTCAGGGACGTATTCGGGTCGGAATGCAATTTCACGTTCTGCTCCGGAAATGGAGGGGCGGGCCGCAGGGTCCACGTGGCGCCCGGTCACGACGACCCACGGGTATGCGGACGGCCGCCAGGGAAGAGGCCGCCAGCGATTTGCTAGGGGCAGCCCGTTTAGCTAGATTATAGGTTTACGCGGTGCGATACAGCCCCGGGTCGGACGGTTTTGCCCACCCCGTTGCCGCTTTCTGACCGCTTTCTTGTCACCTTTAAGGAATCACCATGTCGACCCCATCGCGCGAGTTTTCGCGCATTCAGCGTTTGCCGCCCTACGTGTTCAACATCACGGCGGAGCTGAAGATGGCGGCGCGCCGACGAGGCGAAGACATCATCGACATGTCGATGGGCAATCCTGATGGCGACACGCCCGCCCATATCGTCGACAAGCTGGTCGAAGCCACCAAGCGCCCGGGCACGCATGGCTATTCGGTCTCGAAGGGGATCCCCCGGCTGCGCAAGGCCATTGCCGACTGGTATGGCCGGCGATACGGCGTGGACATCGATCCCGAAACCGAAGCGATCGTCACCATCGGGTCGAAAGAAGGCCTGGCGCACCTGATGCTGGCCACGCTGGACCGTGGCGACACCGTGCTGGTGCCCAATCCCAGCTACCCGATCCACATCTATGGCGCGGTAATTGCCGGGGCCGACATCCGGTCGGTCCGCATGACGCCGGGCACCGACTTTTTGTCGAGCTGGAACGCGCGATCAAGGAATCCATTCCCAAGCCCAAGATGATCATTCTGGGCTTTCCAAGCAACCCGACGGCCCAGTGCGTGGACCTGTCGTTCTTCGAGCGTGTCGTGGCGCTGGCCCGCGAGCACAACATTCTGGTCGTGCACGACCTGGCTTACGCCGACATCACCTTCGATGGCTACGTCGCGCCGTCGATCATGCAGGTGCCCGGTGCGCGCGACGTGGCGGTCGAATTCTTTACCATGAGCAAGAGCTACAACATGGCCGGCTGGCGTGTCGGCTACATGGTGGGCAACAAGGAACTGGTCAACGCGCTGGCCAGGATCAAGAGTTACCACGACTATGGCACGTTCACGCCCATCCAGGTGGCGTCGATCGCCGCGCTGGAAGGGCCGCAGGAATGCGTTGCCGAGGTGGTCGAACAGTATCGCCGCCGCCGCGACGTGCTGAGTCAAGGGGCTGCACGAAGCCGGCTGGATGGTCGAGAACCCCAAGGCCTCGATGTACATCTGGGCCAAGATACCCGAGCCTTACGCAAATCTGGGCTCGTTGGAATTTGCCAAGCGCCTGCTGGCGGACGCGCATGTGGCGGTGTCGCCAGGCATCGGTTTTGGCGAGTATGGCGACGATCACGTCCGTTTTGCGCTGATCGAGAACGAACAGCGCACCCGCCAGGCCGTGCGCGGGATCAAGGACATGTTCCGCAAGGACGGGCTGGTGCAGCGTCCGGCATGATCCGGATGGCCTGATTTGTCCTGATGGACGCCGGGCAGGCCCCGGCGTCCGTTAAACTGGCGTCATTGTCGCGTAAACCCCGCGATCTCTTTTCAGCAATTCCCCCGGAAGCAGCATGGAACCCATCCGAGTAGGCCTCCTGGGCCTAGGCGTGGTTGGCGGCGGCACATTCAATGTGCTGGCGCGCAACGCCGAAGAAATCGCCCGCCGTGCCGGGCGCCATATCGTCGTGACGAAGGTGTCCGCACGCGATCTCGTCAAAGCCAAGAGCCGTGTCGGCGACGCCGCGCAGGTCGTGGCCGACCCGTTCGAGATCGTGCGCGATCCGTCCATCGACATCGTCGTGGAACTGATTGGTGGCGACGGCCTGGCGCGTGAACTGGTGCTCGAGGCCATCGCCCACGGCAAGCATGTGGTCACCGCCAACAAAGCGTTGCTCGCCAAGCACGGCAATGAAATCTTCGCGCTGGCCAGCGAGAAGGGCGTCATGGTGATGTTCGAAGCGGCCGTCGCCGGCGGCATCCCGATCATCAAGGCCATTCGCGAAGGCCTGACCGCCAACCAGATCGAATGGGTCGCCGGCATCATCAACGGCACGACCAACTTCATCCTGTCCGAAATGCGCGCCAGGGGCCTGCCGTTCGCAGACGTGCTGGCCGAAGCGCAACAGCTCGGCTATGCCGAAGCCGATCCGACCTTCGACGTCGAAGGCGTCGACGCCGCACACAAACTGACCTTGCTGTCCGCCATCGCGTTCGGCGTGCCGGTGCAGTTCGACAAGGCGTACGTCGAAGGCATTTCGTCGCTGTCGCAAACGGACATTTCGTATGCCGAAGAACTGGGCTACCGGATCAAGCTGCTGGGCGTGACCAAGGCGCGGCCCGATGGCATCGAACTGCGCGTGCATCCCACTCTGATCCCGGCCAAGCGTCTGCTGGCCAATGTCGAAGGCGCCATGAACGCGGTGCTGGTGCAGGGCGACGCCGTGGGCGCCACCCTGTATTACGGCAAGGGCGCTGGCGAAGAGCCTACCGCGTCCGCCGTCGTCGCCGACCTGGTGGACGTTACCCGCCTGCATACGGCCGATCCGGAACATCGCGTGCCGCACCTGGCGTTCCAGCCGCAATCGATGTCCGACAAGCCCATCTTGCCGATCGACGCGGTCACCACCTCGTATTACCTGCGCCTGACCGTCAATGACGTGCCCGGCGTGCTGGCCGACATCACCCGCATCCTTGCGGACGCGTCGATCTCGATCGGTTCCATGATCCAGAAGCCGCGTGAAGGGTCGACCCAGGCCGACATCATCTTCCTTACGCACGAAGCCATCGAACGCAATGTGAATGCCGCCATTGCACGCATCGAGGCGTTGACCACCGTCCAGTCCAAGGTGACCCGCCTGCGACTCGAAAACCTGGCCTGAGACCCGAATGCGATATCTTTCAACCCGTGGCGGCATGGCGCCGCAACCCTTCACCGACGTGCTGCTCGAAGGGCTCGCGCCCGATGGTGGCCTGGCCGTGCCCGAAAGCATCCCCCAGATCTCGGCGCAGCAGCTTGAGTCCTGGCGCGACCTGTCGTATGCCGACCTGGCATTCGAAGTCCTGCAGCACTTCCTGACCGACATTCCGGCCGACGACCTGCGCGCGTTGACCCACGCCGCCTACCGGCCCGAGGTCTTCGGCAGCGACGTGATCGTACCGCTCAAGCCTCTCGCAGGGGGCATGTCGCTGCTCGGGCTGTCCGAAGGCCCGACGCTGGCGTTCAAGGACATGGCCATGCAGTTGCTGGGCCACCTGTTCGAATACACGCTTAGCCGCCGCCACTCCACGCTCAATATCCTTGGCGCGACCTCGGGCGACACCGGCTCGGCCGCCGAGTACGCCATGCGGGGCAAGAAAGGCGTGTCGGTGTTCATGCTGTCGCCGCAAGGCCGCATGAGCGCGTTCCAGCGCGCGCAGATGTATTCGCTGCAGGACGAGAACATCCACAACATCGCGGTGCAGGGGGTGTTCGACGACTGCCAGGATATCGTCAAGGCGGTCAGTGGAGACCTGTCCTTCAAGATCGAACATCGCATTGGCGCGGTCAATTCGATCAACTGGGCGCGTATCGCCGCGCAGGTGGTGTACTACTTCCATGGCTGGCGCATGGCCACGCAGCCGTCCAACGGTGGCGAGCTGCCGCAGGTGTCGTTCGCCGTGCCCTCGGGCAACTTCGGCAACATCCTTGCGGGGCACTTCGCTCGCAGCATGGGTCTGCCGATCCGCCGCCTGGTGCTGGCCACCAACGAAAACAACGTGCTCGAAGAATTCTTCCGCACGGGCATCTACCGTCCGCGCGCGTCGGCTGAAACGCACCAGACGTCCAGCCCATCCATGGACATTTCCAAGGCCTCGAATTTCGAGCGATTCGTGTACGACCTGATGGATCGCGATGCCGCCAAGGTCAAGGCCTTGTGGGATCAACTGGCCACCGAAGGCAGCTTCGATCTGTCGTTGTACAAGCCCGAATTCGAAACGCGCTTTGGTTTCGTGTCCGGCGCGAGCACCCACGCCGACCGTCTGGCCACCATCCGCCAGGTCAAGGCCGAAACGGGTGTGGTCATCGATCCGCACACGGCGGACGGCGTCAAGGTCGCGCGGCCTTTTGTCGAAACCGGTATTCCCATGCTGGTGCTGGAAACCGCTTTGCCGATCAAGTTTGGCGAAACGATCGAGGAAGCCCTGGGCGAACTTGCACCGCGTCCTGCCGCATTCGAGGGCATCGAAGCGCTGCCCCAGCGTGTCCAGATTCTCGACGCCGACGTGCAGACGATCAAGGATTACATCGTCAAGCATGGCGCTGCCTGATCGGCCAATGAAAGTTTTCGGGATTGCCGGCCACAGTGGGGCGGGCAAGACCACGCTGATCGAACGCGTCATTCCCATCCTCGTCCGGCACGGGCTGAAGGTATCGTTGATCAAGCATGCGCATGACCGCTTCGACATCGACCGGCCGGGCAAGGATTCCTACCGGCATCGGGAAGCCGGCGCCAGCGAGGTCCTGCTGACCTCGGCGCATCGATGGGTGCTGATGCACGAGTCCCGTGACGAAGCCGAGCCCGGCATGGACGCGCAGTTGGCGGTACTTTCGCCCTGCGACGTGGTGCTGGTGGAAGGGTACAAGCGCTGGCCATTGCCGAAGCTGGAAGTATGGCGCGCCGAGACGGGCAAGCCGCCCATGTATCCCGACGACCCGTCGGTGGTCGCCATTGCGACCGACCGTCCAGACACGATCCCCGACCCGGGGGAACGGGATGTGCTGGACCTCGACCAGCCGGCGCACGTTGCGCTGTGGCTGCTCGACACCCTGAACCGATTGCCTGCCGCGCGCTAGCGGCACGAAGGAGACGTTGTGAAACCCGTTGCCCCCCCTTGCTGACCATGGACGAGGCGCTGGAGCGCCTGTTGGCACGCGCAACGCCGCCGACCGGCGCGACCCAGGACGTCGATCTGATGGATGCCACGGGTCGCGTGCTGGCGACCGACATCACCTCGTCCATCAACGTGCCGTCTGTCGACAATTCGTCGATGGATGGGTATGCCGTCAGGACCGCCGACGGCGCCGCGCTGGCCGACGGACTGCCGGTATCGCAACGCATTCCCGCGGGATCGGTGCCGACCCCGCTGGCCCCCAACAGCGTCGCCCGGATCTTTACCGGCGCGGAAGTGCCCGCTGGCGCCGACGCGATCATCATGCAGGAACAGGCGGTCGTGGATGGCGATCGTGTGCGCTTCACGGTCGCTCCAGCAGCGGGCGAGTGGGTGCGCACGATAGGCTGTGATATCGAGGCAGGCTCCCGCATCCTGACGGCGGGCATGCGCCTGCGTCCGCAAGATGTCGCGCTGGCCGCCTCGGTCGGTGTGGCGACCTTGGCCGTGCGGCCGCGCCTGCGGGTGGCTACCTTTTTTACCGGCGACGAACTTGCCATGCCGGGCGAACCCCTGGCGCCGGGCAAGATCTACAACTCGAACCGCTATCTGCTGCGTGGCCTATTGCAGGCCTTGCCGGTGGAACACACCGATCTGGGCATCGTTCCCGACACGCTGGAAGCGACACGCGATACGCTGCGCCGCGCGGCGGCGGACAACGACCTCGTCATTACCACCGGGGGCGTGTCGGTCGGTGAAGAAGACCACGTCAAGCCCGCGGTGGAAGCCGAAGGCCATTTGGATCTCTGGAACCTGGCGATCAAGCCTGGCAAGCCCCTGGCCTTTGGCGGCGTGCGTCGGGGCGACGCGTCCGAAGCCGCCTTCATCGGGCTGCCGGGCAATCCGGTGTCCAGTCTTGTGACGTTCGCCTTTTTCGTGCGGCCTTTGTTATTGCGCCTGGCAGGCGTGGCCGACGTCACGCCGGTGCGCGTGCCGATGCGCGCCGATTTCGTGTGGCCCAAGGGCGACCGCCGCCGGGAATTCCTGCGGGTGCGGCGCAACCTTCAGGGCGGCCTCGACCTGTTTCCGAACCAGTTGTCCAACGTGCTAACGTCCACCGTCTGGGGGGATGGCGTGATCGACAACCCGCCTGGCCAGACCATCGCCCAGGGCGATATGGTCCAGTTCATCAGCTTCGCGGATCTTCTGACATGAACATTGAACTGCGCTTTTTGCATCGCTGCGCGAATCGCTGGGCAAGGATCGCGAACGCGCGACGCTGCCCCCCGACGTGCAGACCGTAGGCGATCTGCGCGCCTGGCTCGTCGCGCGCGGAGACGACTGGGAGGCCGCGCTGGGCGGTGCGCGCCCCGTGCGCGCAGCGGTTGACCAGACCATGGTGACAGCGGACGCGCCTTTGCATGACGGCGCCGAAGTGGCGTTTTTTCCACCGGTGACCGGGGGCTGATCATGTCCGTGAGCGTGCAGCATGACGACTTCGACGCCGGCGCCGAACTGAAGGCGTTGCAGCAGGACCCTTCCGTGGGTGCCATCGCCAGCTTCATCGGCACGGTGCGCGACATCAACGCGGGCGAGGGCGTCGCCTCGATGACGCTGGAGCATTACCCCGGCATGACGGAAAAGGCCCTGACCGAGATCGTCGAGCAGGCTCGCGCGCGGTGGGCGTTGAATGGCGTCCGGGTGATCCACCGGGTGGGGGAGTTGCGGCCCACTGACCAGATCGTGCTGGTGGCCGTCGCCTGCCGGCATCGGGGCGATGCCTTCCAGGCGTGCGAATTCATCATGGATTACCTGAAGACGCAGGCGCCGTTCTGGAAAAAGGAAGTGACGGCGGATGGTGCGCGGTGGGTGGATGCGCGCGACAGCGATCACGATGCGGCTCGGCGCTGGGGCTTACCGGAGCAGGGCTGAGAGGCTGATTGGGGAGCTGTGTGCGGATTTGCGCGCGGGCTCCAGCTGACAAACTGCGTCTCCGTTGACATGACCGGGTCGGGTCCGGGTCTGGGTCACAAGTCCTAGGTCACTGCTCACTGGTCCAAAGTCTCGGATCTCGAGTCATAAGTCACAGGTCACAGGTCACAAGTCACAAGTCCCAGGTCACGAGTCCCAGGTCCCAGGTCACAAGTCCCAGGTCACAAGTCCCAGGTCACAAGTCCCAGGTCACAAGTCCCAGGTCCCAGGTCATAGGTCCCAGGTCCCAGGTCATAGGTCCCAGGTCATAGGTCACAGGTTCCAGGTCACAAGTCACAAGTCCCTAGTCACAAGTCCCAATTCATTGGCCACAGCTCACACGTCTCAGGCCGCCTTCCCTGTGAGGCCCTGGAACATCACCTTGCCGCGTTATCGGCTGCCTGCCTGACCCGTTCGATCTGCCTGTACACCCGGTCCGCGGCTGCCAGCCCGCTGCGCACGGCGCCTTCCAGCGTTGCCGGATAGCCGGTGTCCGTATAGTCGCCCGCCAGCGTCACCGTCGTCCATGGCGTGCGATTGGCGGGGCGCACCAGGCCGGGTATGGCTGCAAAGGTGGCGCGCTTTTCGATGATCAATGACGTGTCCGTCACGGCAGGAAGTGGCGGCAGGCGGTCTGGATGGGCGGCCAGGTGATCGCGCAATTGCTGGACGAGCAGGGCGATGGCCGCATCGCGGGGTCGGTCTGCCAGGGCACTGGCTTCGCTGATCACCACGGTCAGTTCCGCATGCTCGGAAGGCAGTCCAAGCAAGGCGCCGCGGTCGAAGACCCACTGGCCATCATGGCCGGTGGCGGGGTCATCGAATAGCATCATCATCGGGGAAGGCAGTCGATAGGGACCCGCCAGACGCACGGTCAGCGTGGCAATGGGCAGATACGTAAACGCCCGCAGTGTGTCGCATAGCGGGGCCGAGTTCTCGAGCCCTGAGAGCAGCCGGGCAGCGACGACGGGTGGGACGGCAAGTACGACCTGGTCGAACAGGAGGCCGTCTACCGAGACACAATCTCTGCCCAATTCGACAGCGGCCCCGCCAACGTCATCGTACGCACGCGCGCCCCCACCGAAATTCGTCCCTGTACCGTGAGCTGCTGCCGCACCCGCACCCGCACTCGCACCCGCACCCGCACCCGCACCCGCACTCGCACCCGCACCCGCACCCGCACCCGCACCCGCACCCGCACCGGCACCCGCCGAAGCCGCACCCGCCTCGGTCCCACCCCCGCGACCAGCCCGATCGAGCGGACCGCATGCCCATACCGCATCGTGCACCGCGCGGCGGCGGCTTGCGGCCACAGGGCGGACAGGTCCACTCTCGGAATCAGCAGGTCGCTGTCGGCGCGCGTCGTGGCCAGGCTGTCCCGCAGCACCACGGCGAACAGCCTTGCGCACGCCTGGTCCAGAGGCGTATTCAAGGCCGCCAGGCACAGCGGCCGCCACAGCGTTTCGATGACACGATCCGTTTGGCCGGTGGCCGTCAGCAGGTCACGGACCGTAGGCTGCGCCGGCTGGAAGCGGCAGGCTTTCAATGCACTGAGCAGACGGATGGCCGCGCGTTTGTCGCTCCATGTCAGGCCCCGCGCGGTCAGCAGCGCGACGGCGACATGCAGGGGAGCGGGCAGCCATGCTGGCGCTTTCAACTCGAACTGGCCATCGGCGCTGACCAGTCGCAGCGGCGATCGCTGCAGCGCCGCGTCGGGTTCCATTCCAAGGCTGCGCATCAGGGCCAGCGTGTCGGTGTAGGCGCCCAGCAGCAGGTGCTGGCCATTGTCCAGGTTGGCAGCGAAGCCCCCGCCTGCGGCGTCATGGCTTGCTGCACCTTGGCTCGCGACCCCGTGCCTCGCAAGGCCCTCGCTTCCAGCACCCCAATCACCTGCACCTTCCGCGCCGTGACGCCTCCCTATCGCTCCACGAATCCGTCCGCTGTCCGGCTCGGCCGTGAACGCTTTCGAGCGCATCGGCACACGCCGCGCCCGCCCGCCGGGCTCGTGAGCGCTTTCAAACACGGTGACATCGCAACCGCGCTGCGTCAGGCGCGCCGCCGCGGCCAGCCCGGCCCAGCCGGCGCCGACCACTGCGACCCATGGCCGTCTAGGCGTCACCAACTCAGGCGCCGATGCGGCGCTGCACGAACCTGCCGCCACTGACGTACGTGCGCCACGCCAGCCACAGCTTGCGCACGGGCGTGAGCGAGATGCGCTGATGAAGCACCTGGAATTGCGAGGCTTCGATCTCGTCGAGCAAGGCGTAGTAGATGGCGGCCATCATCAGCCCGGGGCGCTGGGGCCGGCGGTCCTGTTCCGGCAGCGCGGCCAGGGCGTCGCGGTACGCGGCGCGGGCCCGGTCGCATTGGAATTGCATCAGCGCGGTGAACCGGTCCGAATACTTGCCGTTCAGGATTTCGGATGCCTTGACGTCGAATTGCTGCAGTTCGTTCACCGGCAGATAGATGCGGCCCTTGCGCGCGTCGTCGCCCACGTCGCGGATGATATTGGTCAGTTGGAAGGCCAGGCCAAGCTTGTCGGCATAGACCAGGGTGGCGGGGTCGCTGTAGCCGAAGATGCCGGCCGACAGCTCACCGACCACACCCGCGACATGCCAACAGTACTTACGCAGTCCCGCGTAGTCCAGGTACCGCGTCTGATCCAAGTCCATTTCCATGCCGTCCACGATCGCCACCAGCCGGGCCTGGGTGATTCCACAGCTTGCCAGGTGAGGTTGCAGCGCCTTGGTGACCGGATGATCGGGTTTGCCGTCGAACAGCTTCTGGATTTCGGTGCGCCACCAGGCCAGCTTGATGCGGGCCACGGAAGCGTCGCTGGCTTCGTCGACCGCGTCGTCCAGTTGCCGGCACAGGGCATATAGCGCGGTGATCGCCAGTCGGCGCTCCGGGGGCAGGAACAGGAAGCTGTAGTAGAAGCTGGAACCGCTCTGCGCGGTCTTTTCCTGGCAGTACTGATCAGGCGTCATAGTGAAGAGGAGGTTGCGGGCAGGGTGTGCGGCAGGCGGCACGCTCGCCAGGCCAGCAGGAGCCAGTCGGACTTGCCGAGCACGGGCCGGTGGCGGAACACGTCGAAGCCGACCGCCTCGATCCGTTCAAGGATGCGCAGTCCGCCCAGCACGACAAGGCGCAATTCCCATCCGATCCGGCCTGGAAGCGCCAGGGCCAAGGGTGCCCCGAAGTGTAGCAGCGCCCGTGCGCGATCGACCTCGAAGGCCATGAGTTCGCGGAAAGGCCCATCGGCGCGGTGCGCGGCGATGGCCTCCTCGGTCACCCCGAAGCGGGTGCGGTCGTCCAGCGGCACATAGATCCGGCCCTTGTCCCAATCGACCCCCACGTCCTGCCAGAAGTTGGTCAGCTGCAATCCCGAGCAAATGGCGTTGGACCAGGCCAGGTGCCGGGCCGTCGCGGCGCCGTAGAGCCGCAGCATCAGCTCCCCGACCGGGTCGGCGGAGCGTTGGCAGTAGTCCAGCAATGAGGAATAGTCCGCATAGCGCTTGACCGTCACGTCCTGGGCAAAGGCCGATAGCAGGCGACGAAAGGGCGCAAGGGGCAGGTTGTGCCGGTCGATGGTCGACGCCAGCGGCACGAAGATCGAGGCAAGATCGGGGTCGAAGGTAGAGGCAGCCACCGAATGCGCCAAAGATGGTTTGCCGTGCGTATCCTGATCGTCCTGAACGCCTCGTGCAACGCCGATCCGGTCCAGCATCACCTGATACCGCGTCAATCCGGCAAGGCGTTCGGCATCGGTGGCATCGCCTTCGTCGGCGATATCGTCGGCGCTGCGGGCAAAACGGTACAAATCGGTGACCGATCCGCGCAAGGCGGGCGGCAGCAGGAAGGACGCGACAGGAAAGTTTTCGTAGTGATCGACAGGCATGGGGGCTCGGAAGGGCAGGCAGGCATCATACCGACAGATGGACCAGAGGTTTTCACCAGGATGAACCTGTCCAGGTTGACGGTTAGTGATTTGCCTTCAGGTGGCCGATAATGAGGCACCCACGACTCTTGAGTGTTGCCATGTCCGATGCCCGTACCGCGCGCCCACCCCGCCAGCGACCTGTTCCAGGGTCGGCCAGGCGGATGCTGCGGACGGCCGGGGTCCTGTTGCTGGGTCTGGCTGCCACGGCCGGGCTGACGGCATGCAAGGACAAGGCGCCGGCCGAAGCCGAGGTGCTGCGGCCTGTCCGTACGCTCGTCCTTGAAGCGGGCGACGTCAACCTGGTGGGCGAATTTCCCGCCGAGATCCGCCCCCGGGTCGACTCGGCGCTGGGGTTCCGGGTGGCGGGCAAGATCCTGGAACGGCGGGTGCAGGCCGGCCAGGAAGTCAGGCGGGGCCAGGTGCTGGCGCGGATCGACGCGTCCGACCTGCGCCTGAACGAAAGCGCGTCGCGTGCGCAGCTGGCCGCGGCCGACGTGGACCGCAAGCAGAAGCAGGCCGATCTGGCGCGCTACGACGAATTGCGCCGCAAGGGCTTCATCAGCGCCGCCGAGTTCGAAGCGCGCCGCACGGCGGCGGAGGCGTCCCAGGCGCAGTACGAGCAGGCCCGCGCCGGCCTGTCGGTGCAGACCAACCAGGCCGATTACGCCGTGCTGACGGCGCCCGCGGACGGTGTCGTCACCAGTGTGGACGCGGAGGTCGGGCAGGTGGTGGCGGCAGGGCAGTCCGTCATGCACGTGGCCGGGTCGGCCGACAAGGAAGCCGCTTTCCAGATCCCCGAAAACCGCGTCGATCAGGTCCGTGGCTTGAACACGGCCGACGTGACGCTGTGGTCCGGTGGGCCGCCCATAAAGGGTGTCATCCGCGAGATCAGTGCATCGGCGGACCCGTCGACCCGGGGCTTTGCCGCGCGCCTGCGACTGATCGATCCCCCGCCCAGTGTGCGGTTCGGCATGACGGCCACGGTGCGGTTCGCCGGCCGCAGTGAACAACCCCTGGTGCGCGTGCCGCTCAGCGCCTTGCTGCGGCAGGATGATCAGACCTGGGTCTGGGTATTTACGCCCGATACGGGCGTGGTCACCCGCACGCCGGTCCGCCTGGCCACCGTCACCGATACCGAAGCGCTGCTGGAAAGCACCTTGCCCGCGCGGGCAGAGATCGTCACGGCCGGCGTGCACCTGTTGCGCGAAGGCCAGCGGGTGAAGCGGCTGGAGACGGCAGCCGCGCCCGGCACCCGCTCGTCATCGGCGTCCTCCACGGCCGCGGCATCCAACGGCGCGGCGTCGGTCATGCCGGGTGGCGCCCCCGCGCCTGGCAGTGGCGCCAATGCGGCTTCCGCCAGCGGAGCACCACGCTGATGTCGGGGTCCCAACAGCACCGTTTCAACCTGTCCCGCTGGGCGCTGGAACATCAGCCCATCGTCCGATACCTGATCGCCGTGCTGCTGCTCGGCGGGGTGTTCTCCTACATGCAGCTGGGTCAGGACGAAGACCCGCCGTTCACCTTCCGTGCCATGGTGGTGCGGGCTTACTGGCCAGGCGCGTCGGCGGAACAGACGATCGAGCAGGTGACGGACCGCATCGAACGCGCGCTGCAAACGGTGCCGTATGCCGACAAGATCCGCAGTTACGCCAAGCCTGGCGAGACGCTCACCATTTTGCAGCTGGAAGAGGGTGCGCCGGTATCGGCGGTGGCGGACAGTTGGTATCAGGTGCGCAAGAAGGTGTCCGATATCCAAAGCACCTTTCCCGCCGGTACGGTCGGGCCCTTCTTCAACGATGAATTCGGCGACACGTTTGGCGTCATCTTTTCGTTCTCGGCCGACGGCTTCAACTACGCTGAACTCAAGAAGTACGTCGAAGACGTGCGCCAGCAACTGTTGCGCGTGCAGGACGTGGCCAAGGTCGAGCTGTTCGGCGTTCAGGATGAAAAGGTCTATATCGAGGTCCCGCAGCGCAAGCTGGCGCAGTACGGAATTTCTCTGGAAAACGTGTCGAGCCAGCTGACTGGCCAGAACGCCATTGAACCGTCCGGCGTGCTGGTGCTGCCCGACGAACGCCTGTGGGTGCGCGTAACGGGCCAGATCAAGGACGTGGAAGGGCTGCGCAATCTCCCCATCCGGGTCGCGGCCAGTGCGCAAAACGCGGCGGGGGTGTCGGCGGGCGGGACGGTCCGCCTCGGGGACATCGCCACGGTCGAACGCGGCTATGTGGATCCGCCTACCAGCAAGATGCGTCATGGCACGGCGGCGGGCAGCCAGGAAGTGATCAGTCTGGGCGTGTCGATGGTCAAGGGCGGCGACATCGTCGGGCTGGGCAAGCGCCTGACCGAGGTCGAACGCCGGATCAACGCAAGCCTGCCGGTGGGCATCGAGATGGTCAAGACAGCCGACCAGCCCAGCGCGGTCAAGGAGTCGGTCGGCGAGTTCGTGCACGTGCTGATCGAAGCCGTGGTGATCGTGCTGGCCGTCAGTTTCCTGGCGCTGGGGCTGCACACGCGGCCGTTGCGGCTTGACGTGCGGCCGGGACTGGTCGTGGCGCTGACCATCCCCCTGGTGCTGGCCGCGACCTTCCTGTGCATGCATATTTTCAACATCAACCTGCACAAGATTTCGCTGGGTGCGCTGATCATCGCGCTGGGCCTGCTGGTGGACGACGCCATCATCGCCGTCGAAATGATGGTGCGCAAAATGGAAGAGGGCATGGACCGGCTGGATGCCGCGACCTTTGCCTACCAGTCCACTGCGTTTCCGATGCTGACCGGCACCCTGATCACCGTGGCGGGTTTCCTGCCGATCGCGATGGCCAAGTCGTCGGCCGGCGAATACACGTTCTCGATCTTTGCCGTCACGGCGATTGCGCTGATCCTGTCCTGGATCGCGGCGGTCATCTTCACACCGTACATCGGTTTCCTGCTGTTGCGGATCAAGCCGCATCAATCCGCCAACGGCAATCCCGACGATCCGGGGCACCCCGGCCCGGCTAGCGAACACGACGTGTTCGACACCCGGTTCTATCGCGGCCTGCGGCGTCTGGTCGATGCCTGCCTGCGGTTTCGCTGGATCGTCATTGGCATCACGGCGGCGATGCTGGTGCTGGGCGCGGCAAGCTTCAGCGTGATCGAGCAGCAGTTCTTCCCGGAATCCAATCGCCCGGAACTGACCGTGGACCTGTGGCTGCCCGAAGGCGCGAGCTTCCAGGCGACCGAGGCCGAAGCGCTCAAGCTCGAAAAATGGTTGTCGGCCCAGCCCGAAGTGTCGAGCCACCTAACCTACATCGGCGTCGGCAGCCCCCGCTTCTACCTGCCGCTGGACCTGCAGTTGAACCAGGTCAACCTGGCGCAGGTGGTGGTGACGTCGCGCGGCCTGGCGGACCGCAATGCGCTGCGTGCGCGGCTGCAGACCCTGTTCGACAATGATTTTCCGAACGTGCGTGGGCGCGTGAAGTTGCTGTCCAGCGGTCCGCCAGTGCCGTACGACGTCCAGTTCCGCGTGCAGGGGACCGATATCGCGGTGGTCCGGCGCATTGCCGACCAGGTCAAGGAAATCGTACGAGCCAACCCCAATACGGTGGGCGTGAATGACAACTGGAACGAGAACGTCAAGGTGTTGCGTCTGGAGATCGACCAGGACAAGGCCCGGGCCTTGGGCGTGACGTCGCAGAACCTGCAGCGCACCGCGCAACTGCTGCTGACGGGCGCGCCTATCGGCACCTTCCGAGAGGAAAACAAGCTCATCGATATCGTGGTGCGCCAGCCTGCCGATGAACGCGCGGCCATGACCCGCCTGGCCGAGGCCAGCGTACCGACGACATCGGGCCGCTACGTACCCTTGTCGCAGATCGCGACGCCGCATCTGACCTGGGAGCCCGGCGTGATCTGGCGCCAGAACCGGGACTACGCGATCACCGTCAACGCCGACGTGCGCAATGGCATCCAGGGCCCGACGGTCACGGCGCAGATCGACCCCAAGCTGGCCGAACTTCGCCGCAATCTGCCGGCAGGCTATGAGATTGCCGTGGCCGGCGCCACCGAAGAATCCGGTACGGCGCAATCTTCGATCGTGGCCAATGTCCCGCTGATGCTGGTGCTGGTCATGACGCTGCTCATGGTGCAGCTGCACAGTCTGTCGCGGGCGATCCTGGTGTACCTGACCGGTCCGCTGGGCATCATCGGGGCGGCGCTGGCGCTGCTGCTGTTCAAGGCGCCGTTCGGGTTCGTCGCGCAACTGGGTGTGATCGCCTTGCTGGGCATGATCATCCGCAATTCGGTGATCCTGATCGACCAGATCGAGCAGCACGTGAAAGAAGGGGAGGCGGTGTGGACCGCCATCGTCGAGTCCGCGGTGCGGCGCTCGCGGCCGATCATGCTTACCGCCGCGGCCGCCGTGCTGGCCATGATCCCGCTGTCGCGTAGTACGTTCTGGGGGCCGATGGCCGTCGCCATCATGGGCGGCCTGATCGTCGCCACGTTTCTCACCCTGCTATTCTTGCCGGCTCTTTACGCGGCCTGCTTCCGGGTCAGGCGCCCCGATGCGCCGCGCCAGGCTTGATTGCGTTCAAGCTTGAATCCGATGTCTTCAGCCCCACAGTCATACCGATATGCCCCGTCCCATTTACGCCACCGTTTCCCGTTCCGCCCTTGCGCATAACCTCGCCACCGTCCGCCAGCACCTGGCTAGGGTGCCGGCGGTTGCCGCGGGGGCGGCCGGCGGCGGAGCAGGTGCAGCAGCAGGGGCAGCAGCAGGTGCAAGTACAGGTGCAGGGGCATCGACCTTGGCGCCTCCTCGTATCTGGGCCGTCATCAAGGCCAACGCCTACGGCCACGGGATTGAGCGCGCCATGGCCGGCTTTTCCAACGCCGATGGCCTGGCCATGCTGGACCTGGCCGAAGCCGTACGGTGCCGCGAGGCCGGATGGGTCGGCCCCATTCTGCTGCTGGAAGGGGTGTTCGAGCCAGCCGACCTTGATATCGTGGGCCGCTACCATCTGACCATCGCGGTCACCACCGATGAACATCTGGACATGATCGAGCATGCGCGTTTCGCCCGGCCGGTCGACGTCTTCCTGAAGCTGAACAGCGGCATGAACCGCCTGGGTTTCGTGCCGTCCGCCTATCGCGCCGCGTTCCAGCGGCTGTCGGATTTCGCCCAACGCGGCAAGATCGGGACGGTCGGTCACATGACGCATTTTTCTACCGCCGATGGCCCGGCCGGCATCGCCAACCAGTTGGCGGTGTTTCGCGACGTGACGTCCGGCCTTCGCGGCCCGGTCAGCCTGTGCAATTCCGCCGCCAGCCTGCGGTTCCCGGAAGTGGCGGCCGACTGGGTGCGGCCGGGCATCGCGCTGTATGGTTCGACGCCCTTCGACGATCGTTCCGCCGAATCCTACGGACTGAAGCCGGCCATGGCGCTGCGATCCACGCTGATCGGCACGCAAGACGTGCCCGCGGGTGGGTCGGTCGGCTACGGCGCCGCCTTCCGCGCGACAACGGCCATGCGCATTGGCGTCGTGGCCTGCGGCTATGCCGACGGCTATCCGCGCCATGCGGGCACGGGCACGCCCGTCGTCGTGGGGGGCGTGCGTACCCGCCTGGTGGGCCGCGTTTCGATGGACATGCTGGCCGTTGACCTGACCCCGGTGCCGGGCGCCCGGGTGGGAACGCCTGTCACGCTCTGGGGCGCCGATGGGCTGTCGGTGGACGAGGTGGCACAGGCCGCCGGCACCATCGGCTATGAACTGTTGTGCGCGGTTGCGCCGCGCGTAGCGATCCGATCCGAGGCATAAGCAACACAAGACCCCATGGCCAAACTGAAATCGATGTTCGTGTGTTCCGAATGCGGCGGCACCAGCCCCAAATGGGCCGGTAAATGCCCGCATTGCGGCGCCTGGAACACCCTGGATGAAACGACGGCGCCTACGGCTTCGCCCACGGGCGCCGCTCACCGTTATGCGCCGCTGGCGGCGTCGTCGCCGGTCCGCAAGCTGTCCGAGATCGAAGCGCGCGAAACGCCGCGCTTTCCCACTGGCATCGACGAATTCGATCGGGTGCTGGGCGGCGGCATGGTAGCTGGCGGGGTGATCCTCATCGGTGGTGATCCGGGCATCGGCAAATCCACCTTGCTGCTGCAGGCGCTGGCGTCCTTGTCGGCGTCGCGCCGCGTGCTGTATGTGTCGGGCGAAGAGTCCGGAGACCAGGTGGCTCTGCGCGCCACCCGGCTCGGCCTCGAAACCGGCAATGTCGACCTGCTGGCCGAAATCCGGCTGGAAGCCATTCAGGCTGCGTTGACCGACGTTGCGCCGGAAGTCGCGGTGATCGACTCGATCCAGACGGTGTATTCGGAACAGCTGACCTCCGCGCCCGGTTCGGTGGCCCAGGTGCGTGAGTGCGCCGCGCAATTGACGCGTTTCGCCAAGCAGCGCGGCATCACCATCGTCCTGATCGGTCATGTGACCAAAGAGGGCGCGCTGGCCGGCCCGCGCGTGCTCGAACATATCGTCGACACCGTGCTGTATTTCGAAGGCGACACCCATTCCTCATTCCGCCTGATCCGGGCGTTCAAGAACCGCTTCGGCGCGGTCAACGAACTAGGCGTGTTTGCCATGACGGACCGGGGTTTGCGCGGCGTGCCCAACCCGTCCGCGCTGTTCCTGTCGCAGCACGACCAGCAGGTGCCAGGCTCGTGCGTGATGGTGACCCAGGAAGGCTCACGGCCCTTGCTGGTCGAGATCCAGGCCCTGGTCGACACGGCGCACGTGCCCAATCCGCGCCGCCTGTCGGTGGGTCTGGAAGGCAATCGTCTGGCCATGTTGCTGGCGGTGCTGCACCGGCATGCCGGCGTG
The DNA here is from genome assembly GCF_048632615.1 of Pigmentiphaga litoralis. Lineage (GTDB taxonomy): Bacteria > Pseudomonadota > Gammaproteobacteria > Burkholderiales > Burkholderiaceae_B > Pigmentiphaga > Pigmentiphaga litoralis_B. Next base: position 401,708 of record NZ_CP184479.1, on the reverse strand, counting down.
GCGGCGTTCGATCAGGACGTGTTCGTGAACGCGGTGGGCGGTGTCAAGATCACGGAACCCGCTGCCGACCTGCCGGTGCTGCTGGCCATCACGTCGTCCATGCGCAATCGTGCCTTGCCCAAGGGCTTGATCACCTTTGGCGAAGTCGGGCTCGCGGGCGAGATCCGTCCCGCGCCGCGCGGCCAGGAACGCCTGCGCGAAGCCGCCAAGCTGGGCTTCAGCATCGCGCTCATCCCGAAGGCCAACGCCCCGCGCCAGCCGATCGAAGGCTTGGAAATCTGGGCGGTGGACCGGCTGGACGCCGCGCTGGACAAGCTGCGCGGGGTGTAGCTGCGCAGGACCAGGTCCGGGCCGGCCGGGCTCCTGTTCTGGCCCAGCCCAGGCGCCTGACAGGCGTGTCCATCCGTCGCACCCGCCAAACGTCGTACGCGGATCACAAGCGCTTGAATTCATTCCGTATGCCCATACGTGCTGACTATCAGGCCGATAGGCCTCACCAACCTAATGTGACCCATCATGCGATTCGATCGACTGACCACCAAGTTCCAGCAGGCTCTGGCCGACGCCCAGAGCTTGGCTGCCCGTAACGATCACCCTTATATCGAGCCCGTCCACCTGCTGTCGGCGCTGTTGTCCGATACGGAAAGCGGTGCCGGCAGCCTGCTGGCGCGCGCCGGCGTGGCGGTCAGCAAGCTGACGCCGGATCTGGCCAACGCCGTCTCGCGCCTGCCGCAAGTGCAGGGCAGCGACAGCACCCTGCAGCCCAGCCGCGAACTGCAGGCGCTGCTGACCAAGACCGACAAGGAAGCGCACAAGCGCGGTGACGACTTCATCGCCAGCGAACTCTTCCTGCTCGCCGCTGCCGACGACAAAGGCGAAATCGGCCGTCTGCTGCGCGACGCCGGCCTGCAGCGCAAGGCGCTCGAGGCCGCCATCGACGCCGTCCGTGGCGGCGCGTCCGTCGACTCTCAGGAAGGCGAAAGCAACCGCGAGTCCCTCAAGAAGTACACGATGGACCTGACCGAGCGCGCGCGCCAGGGCAAGCTCGACCCCGTCATCGGCCGCGACGACGAAATCCGCCGCGCGATCCAGATCCTACAACGCCGCACCAAGAACAATCCGGTGCTGATTGGCGAGCCTGGCGTGGGCAAGACCGCGATCGTGGAAGGCCTGGCGCAGCGCATCGTCAATGACGAAGTGCCCGAGTCCCTGAAGGGCAAACGTGTGCTGTCGCTCGACATGGCGGCCCTGCTGGCCGGCGCCAAGTTCCGCGGGGAATTCGAAGAACGCCTCAAGGCCGTCCTGAAGGAATTGTCGCAAGACGCCGGCAGCAACATCGTCTTCATCGACGAACTGCACACCATGGTCGGCGCCGGCAAGGCCGAAGGCGCGATGGATGCCGGGAACATGCTCAAGCCTGCGCTGGCGCGCGGCGAACTGCATTGCATCGGCGCGACCACGCTGGACGAATACCGCAAGTACATCGAGAAAGATGCCGCGCTGGAGCGCCGCTTCCAGAAGGTGCTGGTTGGCGAGCCGACCGTGGAAGCGACCATTGCCATCCTGCGCGGCTTGCAGGAACGGTATGAACTGCACCATGGCGTCGACATTACCGACCCCGCCATCGTCGCCGCGGCCGAACTGTCGAACCGCTACATCACGGACCGCTTCCTTCCCGACAAGGCGATCGACCTGATCGACGAAGCGGCAGCCCGCATCCGCATGGAAATCGACTCGAAGCCGGAAGTGATGGACCGCCTGGAACGCCGGATGATCCAGCTCAAGATCGAGCGGGAAGCCATCAAGCGCGAAACCGACGACTCGTCGCGCCGCCGTCTGCAGCTGCTCGAAGAAGAATTGGGCAAGCTCAGCCGCGAGTACAACGACTACGAAGAGGTCTGGAAGTCGGAAAAGGCCGCGGTGCAGGGAACGCAATCGATCAAGGAAGAGATCGAGAAGGTGCGCGCCGACATGGCCGAATTGCAGCGCAAGGGCCAGTTCGACAAGCTGGCGGAGCTGCAATACGGCAAGCTGCCGGAACTCGAAGCGCGTCTGAAGTCGGCCGAAGTGGGCAATGAAGAAGGCGCCGCGCCCTCCGACAAGCCCCGTCTGCTGCGCACGCAAGTGGGCGCCGAAGAAATCGCCGAAGTCGTGTCGCGCGCCACCGGTATTCCGGTGTCGAAGATGATGCAGGGCGAACGCGCCAAGTTGCTTGCCATGGAGGACCGGCTGCATCAGCGGGTGATCGGCCAGGACGAAGCCGTGCGGCTGGTGTCCGACGCCATCCGCCGTTCGCGTGCGGGGTTGTCCGATCCGCAGCGCCCGTATGGATCGTTCCTGTTCCTCGGCCCGACGGGCGTGGGCAAGACCGAGCTGACGAAAGCACTGGCGGGTTTCCTGTTCGATTCCGAAGAACACCTGATCCGGATCGACATGAGCGAGTTCATGGAAAAGCATTCGGTGGCGCGTCTGATCGGCGCGCCCCCGGGGTACGTGGGCTACGAAGAAGGCGGTTACCTCACCGAAGCCGTGCGGCGCAAACCCTATAGCGTGATCCTGCTCGACGAAGTCGAAAAGGCGCATCCGGACGTGTTCAACGTCCTGCTGCAAGTGCTCGACGACGGCCGGCTGACGGACGGGCAGGGTCGCACCGTGGACTTCCGGAACACGGTGGTCGTGATGACGTCGAACCTGGCGTCGCATCAGATCCAGGCGATGGCGGGTCAGCCGTATGGTGAGATCAAGGCCGTGGTGTGGGACGAGATCAAGAACCACTTCCGGCCTGAATTCCTGAACCGGATTGACGAAGTCGTCGTGTTCCACGCTTTGGATGCCGAACACATCCAGTCGATTGCCCGAGTGCAATTGCAACGGCTGGCCGACCGTCTGGCCAAGATGGAGATGCGTCTGGAAGTGTCGGACGACGCCGTGGCTCAGATCGCACGGTCGGGCTTCGATCCGGTGTTTGGCGCGCGTCCCTTGAAGCGTGCGATTCAGCAGGAGATCGAAAACCCGGTCGCCAAGCTGATCCTGGAGGGCAAGTTCGGTCCGAACGACGTCGTGCCCGTCGATTGGCACGACGACGGATTCGTCTTCACGCGCACCTTGCAGTGATCATGCCTCGATAGGCGAAGTGCAATGACAAACCGGCGCATCCTGTGCGCCGGTTTTTTTGCCCTGAATTTTGCCCTGAAGGGTGCGCGTGACCGACGCGGCCTATGACCCCCGCCGCGTTGCGATCAGCACCACCGCCGCGATCCGGTCCGTTTCGGCGTAACACGCCGACAACAGCTCTTCGCCAAAGATGTCGGGATCCATTTCGCGGTATGACCACGTGATGTCGTCCCGCTTGAGCATCGGCGTGGCGGCGTCCAGGAATGGGTCCTCACCGTGAACGATGGCGACGCCGGTGTAGAGCACCAGCGTGCCCCCGGGGGCCAGCCGCGTGACGGCTGCTTCCACGATCGCCAGCGACAGCCCCGCGCCCAGCGGACCGCCGCCATGGCGATAGGCCCGTTCACTGGCATCCACCAGATACGGCGGATTGGCGACGATCAGGTCGAACTCTCCCTCGACGCCCTGCAATAGATTGCTGTCGCATGGGATGACGTTGGCCGTGCCGTTGACCGACGCGTTGACCTGGGTGGCTTCCAGCGCGGCGGCGTTGATGTCGGCCGCCCAGACCTCGGCGTCGGGCCATTGGCGCGCGATCATCAATGCCGCGCATCCACTGCCGGTGCCGATATCCACCGCGCGGCGCACGGGGGCGCGCCGCGCATCCATCACCTGCCGCAAGGCCGTGGCAAACCGGTAGGTGTCCGGCCCCAGAAACACGGAATCGGCTTCGGTGGTCGGGTAGGCCGAATGCATCAAGCACAGGCCGTCCACGGTCGACACACGGATCGCGCTGCGCCAATCGTCACCATCCCGTAGCGCGACGCCTGCATGATCCATCATGGCGAACACCACGTCGGGCAGCAGACCTTCTTCGAAAGGGCGGCTCCAGCCGAATACGTCTTCCAGTCGATTCGCCAGGGCATTGGTCGGGCGGTTGTTCACCCGTGCATGGGTTGCCGGACTCGGCGTGATGAACCGATAGCCGCCGTCCTTCAAATAGGAGGTCAGGGCGATCAACGCGTCCATGCGCAGTTCGTCATCTTCCGGGATCGTGGGGTGGTCAACCATGGTGTGCGCCTGTGCCGTCGGGGACGCAAAGCATACACGGCGACCTGCTCAACCGTAGGGGATGGTCGCGATTTGCAGGGGCAGGGCGGGGCGGGAACGGTCTTTGCGATGCCTTGTTCATCGACAAAACAGCAGCCGTGTCGGCACCCGACGCAGGCATGCGGCACAGGAAATGGATCATGCTTAACGACGTTCAGGAAAGTTTGCCAGTTGTTACGTCACGACGACCCCTGCGGGCGGGTCCTGCACGGCGGATTTACGATGCGCTGTCGCAGGCCAGCTTTTCCGCGCGTCAGGCCGACGCGGCGCGGGATTACCTGAAGGATCAACTTGCGTTGGCGCGCGATCTGGCCCCCGAGCTACCAGCCGACATGCACGACGTGGCGGACGCCCTGGCCGACCAGGCGGACAAGGTGGGAATGCAGTACCGGGACTACCTGGCCGAGCGCAAGGCGGGCGCCCCACGCCGCTACTTCACGACGCGTGCGCATGCACTGCATTTCATTCGCGGTGTGGCGCCGACCAAGCTGGTGGACGGCGCCTGGCTGTATGGATTGCTCAACCGTAGTGGTGATGCGCGCTACACGCCGCTGGTCAAAACCTACCTTGAAGAATTGGGTGACGGCGTACCGGGCAAGAATCACGTGGTGCTCTACAACGCCTTGCTCGATTCGAACGACTGCAACACCTGGCAGACCTTGAGTGACGATCACTTTGTCCAGGGCGCCATTCAGCTGGCCCTTGCCAGTCACGCGGAAGAATTTCTGCCCGAGATCATTGGGTTCAACCTGGGGTACGAGCAGCTGCCTTTGCATCTGTTGATCACATCGTACGAATTGAATGAACTGGGCATCGATCCCTATTACTTTACCCTGCACGTGACGATCGACAACGGCAGCACCGGCCATGCGCACCGCGCGGTGCAGGGCATGCTGGCCGCCGCTCCCAAGATGGGCGACCGCGACGCCTACTACCAGCGTGTCGTGAACGGCTACATGCTCAATTCCCTGGGCGCCAGCACCGAGTCCGTCATCAAAAACTACAGCCTGGACGCCGAGATGCTGGACGTCATGGTGCGCAAGGCCGACGTGGGCAAGCTGGTGCATTCCGACTACTGCCGGGTAGGTGGCCGAAGCGTGACCGACTGGCTGGCCGAGCCGGATCAGATTCCTGGCTTTCTTGCCGCTATGGAAAAGCACGGCTGGATCAAGCGCAATCAGGATCCCCAGAACAGCCGGTTCTGGAAGCTGCTGCAGGGGGAACGCGCCGAGATGTTCGGCGTGTTCGACGGCTACGAGCGTCAGGTCATTCACGACTGGATTGCGGGGGAAGCACTGACGCATCCGGCGCCGCGCGTGGAAGGCCAGCCCGCGCCGACCTTCCCGCCCCGCCAATTGTCGTTCCGCGCGCGCCAGCGTTTGTTCAACACGCTGGCCGTGCATGACGATGAAGCGGTCGGCAAGGCGTCGGTGGATGGTGGCAAAGGTTTCGGTGGCAAGCCGGGCGCCGAGGGCGCATCCGAAGAATTGCGCGAATTCGAAGACCAGTTGGCGTCGGCACGAACCCCGGCCGAAGCGCGTGCGCATCTTATCGCGTGGATGTCGCCCGCCTTGCACCACACCGAGCCGGGTCTGTTGGCGACGCGTCTGTTCTCGCGCCAGCTGGACGCGACGCTGGTTTGAGGGACGCTTGACGCGGGGCGTGAACCGCGCTGCGTCGGGAAGATATGCAACGGCTGCCTCTGAGAGGCAGCCGTTGTTGTTTGACCGATCCCGCGGCGCGTGGCCGGCGCCGATGACCGCTCAGCTCGATGCGGGCGCCGCCCCGTTCTGCGGGTCCACTTCCGAGGCATGCTGTGCTGACAACGCCGCGTCTTCCTCGCGGATCTTCGCGAATGACGGTCGCGCCGCCATTCGATCGATATAGGCCTGCACAGCCGGTGTCGGTGTGATCAGCTTGAAGCGTGTGACCCACTGCAGCGACGTCCCCCAAAGGATATCCGCTGCCGTCATGCGGTCGCCCAAGATGTAGGGACCCTTTTCCAGATGGTTCGAAATGGCGGCGATCGTCGTCTCGGCATCACCATACGGTGTGGCCGACGGCGGGCCCGGCTCCCGGTTCATGGCTCGGTCGATCAGCGCCGGCTCGAAGCACGATCCATAGAACACCATCCAGCGCAGATAGGCGCCACGCATCACGTCATTGACCGCGGGGGCAAGGCCCGCCTCAGGAAACATATCGGCCAGGTAGAGGTAGACGGCAGCCTGTTCGGTAACCAGCACACCCTGATGGACCAGCGCCGGCACCTTGCCCATGGGATTTACCGCAAGGAAAGCCGGAGATCGCTGTTCATTGGCCTTCATGTTGAGCACATGCAGCCGATAGGGCACACCTAGTTCTTCCAGCAGGATGCGAGCGCCCGCCGATCGGGTATTGGGCGCGTGGTAGAGCACCAGGTCGCCTTGATCCATCACGGGGTTGGGGCTGAATGGCCCCGGCTGCTGTTGCGGCGCGGGACCGTGCTGCGGTAGGGGTGCCTGCTGCGCCGCGGCGCGGGCGCCCGAGTCAGTACTGCCGTCGATCCGAGGGGTGTGGTCGGGATTCATTAGGTTACGTCCTTGGCAAGAGATGGCCGGAGCCGGATGAACTTTCAGTGCTAGCGTTACGCAGACGCGCCCACTGAGCCGGCGGGCGCGATGACTCTTGATGCGGGGACACATGAACGTGCGATGGTGGGCGCTGCCCTTGATATGTCTGGCGTGGCAAGCGAACGCGCAAAGCGTCGCGGAAACAAGCGCCGCCACGGCCGCCCCGCTGCCAAGCAAGGCCGTCGTCGACGCCCGACTGGACCGCCTTTACGGCGCCCACCAGCCTTATGCTGACTTCCTGGCTGCCTTGCAAAAAGCGGTCGCGGCGGACGACAGACCGGCCGTCGCCAACCTGGTCCACTATCCTTTTTCGACGATGCTGGCGGCCCGCCGCAAGGTGCTGAAAACCCCCAAGGCGTTCCTGGCCCGGTATGACGACATCATGACGCCCAAGGTGAGGGCGGCCATCGCGGCGCAAACTTACGAGACGCTGTTTTCGAACAGCAACGGACTCATGATCGGGTCGGGGCAGGTGTGGTTTACCGGCAAATGCGTCGATGCCACGTGCGCCAAGCCGGCCAGGATAGGCATCAGCGCCATCAACCACTGACAGACTTTCCATGCATGACAAAGGACACCTCCCATGACCAATCAGACCGCCGCTGGCAACACCCCTGTCGTTGATGGAACCGGCGTGCGCTTCACTCTGTTCCATGACACCCGCGGACCCGTCGTCGTCGAAATCGCCTGCAGCACCTTGCGTCGCATATTTCAGGCCCGCAGCGACGCACCCGACGATCTGCTGGACGCCTACGTCAAGCACCAGGCTCAAATCCACCAGGCTGCCACGGTCAAAGTCCCCAGTAACGGCATGGTGCTGCTGGCCGACGGCGACTTCGCGTCCACGGCGCGTGACCGCAGCGCCGGCGTGACGTCGTAACCAGATGGCGTGCAAGGTGGTGGCTGCAACCCGGACGCGCTACAGTCACGGCTCATCTTAGGTGGAGCAGCACATGGCGGACACATCGCGGACCGGTACGACCCCGGCGCCGATTGCGCGAATCGTTGGCTGGTATGACAGCGGCGCGGCGGCAATCATCGAAATCGTCATCGACGGCACGACGACCCATCAGGTCCTGGACCCGCTCGGCACGCCAGAAATTTCGGGTCAAAGCCTGAGCGCCGCGCGCAAGGCGGCCGTGGCGCTGTGGGGCGAATTCTGCGGCGCCGTCTACGAACAGACGCTGGACGACGAGATCGATATCGAATTCGAGCCGGCGATGGAAGTGCCGACCGATGTGTCCGACGACGCGTCGGACAGCACCGGGGCAAAGAAAAAGAAGAAAAAGAAGAAGTGAGCCGTTGTCCGCCCTACATCAGTTAGTGTGAGGACGGCTGGCGGGCCTGGCGCATGCAACAAAGGGACCTTTCGGTCCCTTTGTTTTTCCTGATCCGGCGCCATCTACGCTTTGCCGCGGAAGGCCTTTGAATTACCGGCCGTAGTAATAGTCCGCGGGCGGATAGTCGCGATGACGGGGCCGTGGCGCGTAACACGGCACATATTCCTGCAGGTAGGTATCGAAGCAGCGTTCACGCGGGCGGGCATAGACCACCGGCGGCGGCGCCTCGTACACCACCTGGGGCGGCGGCACGTACACGGGCTGCGGCGCGGAATACACGACGGGCGGTTCGTAATACCGGGTCGCGGCCGAGCCAAGCAGCGCACCAATCACGGCGCCACCGATCAGGGCGCCTGCCACATTGCCGCCGCCACGATGGCCGCCGTGGCCGCCATGCCCCCGGCCACCGCCCCAGGCGGATGCCTGGCCTGCCATGGTCAGGGTGGCTACGAGCAAAAGTCCGGTTGCGACGCGTTTCATAGTGATCTCCAGGTCCGCGGTGTTTGCGGATGAAACCATTCTCGGCCTGCAATGTGGAGCAAAAATGGTCTGAGCGTAACCAAATCTGTCAGGGCGTTGGCCCGGCATCAGCCCACATGACCGTCGTATTCGGTATCCGTGATCTTTCGGCGCAGCACCGGGCCCTCGACCAGTGTCGGATTGGGTGCCTTGTCGAAAGACGGCTCACCCAGATCCAGCTCGGACTGGAGGGTCGCGGCGTGATGACGCGCGGACATTTCGAACGCATACAACCGGCGTTGGGCAGCGCGACGGGTGTACTGGAAAATTTTCTTCATGACTAGGCTCTCCGGGACGCGGGCCATGGTAGCGCACACTCGCTTACGTCGTCCAAAACGCAAGGCCGGAATGCTGTGCAAAAGCCACTAGAATCCCTAGCTCAAACACGAGGTGAAGGTCTCCCATGACCGTGAACGACACCGCACTCCAGGATTTCATCGCCCGCCACCCCAGGCTCTTTGTGTTGACCGGGGCAGGGTGCAGCACCGATTCAGGCATTCCCGACTATCGCGATGCGACGGGCGGCTGGAAACGCAGCCCGCCCATGACGTATCAGGTCTTCATGGGAGACCCGGTGGCCCGGGCTCGCTACTGGGCGCGCAGCATGATCGGCTGGCGCAGCTTTGGCCGCGCCCGCTACAACGCCGCACACGCAGCGCTTGCGCGGCTGGAGCAACAGGGGCACATCGCCCTCCTGGTCACCCAGAACGTGGACGGGCTGCATCAAGCCGCCGGCAGCACCCGTGTGCTGGACTTGCATGGGCGGCTGGACCGGGTCCGGTGCATGAGTTGCGAACGTGTCATTCCCCGGCCAGACGTCCAGGTCATGCTGGAAAGCGCCAATTCCGAGTGGGTGCACCTGGCTGCCAGCGACGCGCCGGACGGCGACGCAGACCTGGATCATCAGGATTTTTCGCAGTTCCGTGAGCCGCGGTGCGAAGCATGCGGCGGGATTCTGAAGCCGGATGTGGTGTTCTTTGGCGAGACGGTTCCGCGCGAACGGATCGAACAAGCCATCAGTGCGCTGGAAAGCGCGGATGGCATGCTGGTGGTAGGATCGTCGTTGATGGTGCACTCGGGCTACCGCTACGCGCAAATGGCAGCGCGGCTGGGTATCCCGATTTGTGCCGTCAACCTGGGGCAGACCCGCGCCGACGATTTGTTGACGCTGAAGGTTCAGCAGTCCTGTAGCGTGGCGCTGGAAGCTCTGGTGGCCTGACGGGCCCGCATTCAGCCTAGGACGGGACTGTTTGGCGATGGTTCCGGTGAATCCGGCTCCACAGGTTGCTCCGAATCCGTTTCGTCGGGATCCGGCACACCGTGATAAGGCAAAGCCATCTCTGCCGCAAGCAGCATGGCGCGATAGTAGATGTCGAAGGCGGGTAGAGCGGTGGACATGTCAATCTCCGTGATACCCGCTTTCAGCAATTTTTGTGCCGTGCAGCGAAACCCCTCCGATGAACGGTCATCGGCCTGTCATCCCCAGGAGCGAGTGCGGTTCTTTCGTCAACCATGGCCGTCCAGCGTGCCGCGCCATGCCGTGCAAGATGTAGTTTTTCCCACACCGAGAGTGCAATGGAACAAGGAAGTGACGCCGCGCTGATCAAGCGCGCGATCAAGGCATACCTGCGCAGCGGGTCTCCCGACCAACCCGGCAAGGATTCGGTAATCCGCGAGGCCGATGGCCACCGCTACGTGCTCGTCCGGAACAAAGCCGGCCTGATGGCCGTGTATCTGGTCATGGGCAGCACGTCGGTCCAGCGAGTACGTGAATGGCCGGAATCCCTGGATATCATGTGATACAACACCGCGTGGCGTCGTCGTCCTGTTGCGGTTGATCCTGCCCCATTACCCCGGGTTATGATCGACCAACGCATTTTTCCCGGGGGGAAGTATGGGACGGTATGTGGGTGGACATCTCGGCGCAGCAAGCCTGACCGCATTGGCTGCGTTGGCGCTTGCCGCATGCAGCGGCCATGGACCTGGGGGGCGTGGAAACCGTCGAGCATGGTCGATGCCAACGGGGGGATCGTTCCTGCGGCGACCACGGCCAAGCCGGACGCCTTTTTCGTGTCCCGCAAGCCCATGGAAGGACTGGCGGAGTGCATCGCCTGGGGCTGGCGCCACCAGGCCGAGAACAGCCCCGCCGCCGCCATATTGGCGTCGAACGACAACGGCCAACAGATCCTGTCTGAAGGCCAGCGCGAACGCCTGGAACTGCGGCCCGGCCCGGTCAACACCGAAGTCAGCCTGTACCGGATGGCATCGGGTGATGATGAGGGTATGGCCAAGCGCATTGCGGTGCTCGAGGCGTGTTTGTAAAGCCTCCGCTAGACCCGCTGGCGCGCAAGACGGACGATGACCCGTCTACGGCAGGTCAATAGGCTGCCAGGGTGCGGGGAAGCGAGCGCTCGCCAGCGCTCCGGATCACGCCATCCGCCCACTTGGCAAAAAAACTTGGCAGACGAGTTGCACTCTTCGTCTGGAAATACTAGAATCGCAGGCTGCTTCGGCAATGGCGCGATAGCAAAGCGGTTATGCACCGGATTGCAAATCCGTGTAGGTCGGTTCGACTCCGGCTCGCGCCTCCAGATTTCTGCATGCAACTCAACGGGTTGGCGGTTCGCAATGAATCCCCGACACATCGAAAACCCGTTGAAACACCCCTCGAACACCCCTCAAACACGCTGGAAATCACTCGAACGAGTGATCCTGTCACGCGTGTACTGCGCAGTTTGCCGTGTAGGTAGGTTCTAGTATCGGTAGTCGACCTGCCGAGGAACCCACGTGCCAACCATCCGCCTCACGCCAAACGGAAAGCGCTTCAAAGTCACGATACGCGACAAGCTGCTGCCCAAGCCGCTGGACGACACATTCGACGATCTGATAAGCGCAGAAGCGTACGCTGAACCGTGCGAAAAGTGGCTGGCCGCCGGCATTGTGCCCACGGCTATGGTTGCGGAGCCGACGAAGGCCCGAAAGCTCGTTGGTCCAACCATTCGGGCGTGGATCAACACGGGTGAGCCATCCAAGTCAGACGTCGCCATCCTCGATCTACTTTTCGATGAGTTGGGAAAGTTGGAACGCTCCCAGCTGAGCTATCGCTGGGCGGACGAGTGGGTGCGCGGCATGAAGCGCATTCGCAACTTGGCGCCGGGCACGATTCGCAAGCGAGTTGGCGCTTTGTCTGAGATGCTGGCCTGGGAAATTCGGACATTACCTAACCTGGGACTGCCAAATCCGCTGACGTCACTTCCGAGGGGCTATTCGACCTACAACGAGGTCGATGCCGAAGTCGCGCGCTCGGCCGGAAGGGAGCTTAGGGTCGACGTCCAGCGCGAGCGGCGCCTTGCCGTGGGCGAAGAGCGCCAAATCCTCGCAGCACTTGCTGGGAAAAAGCGACCTGATCGGGAGCGACCGCTTGTTTCGGATGACCTTCCTATGTTGCGGGCGCTGTTCCAATTGATCATTGGAACTGGCGTACGGCTTCGGGAAGCGTACACAACGCGAGCCAGCCAAATTGATTTGGCCAGCAGACGCTATCGGGTACGGTCGACAAAGCAATGGCGGGGCCGCGTCAAATTCCGGGACGCGCCAATGACCCGAGAGATTCATCAACTGCTGACCGAACACATGTCCAGTCGTCCGTTCTGGAGTGCGAACGACCTCATATTTCCGTTCTGGGACGGTGATGAGGCGACGCTGTCGGACGTCACCAACAGATTGTCCAAGCGCTTTAAAACGCTTTTGGAGTACGAATGCTGCGTTGACCTTGCCGAACACGACCTGCGCCATGAAGCAACTTGCTGGTGGTTTGAGTTGAGATCGCCTGACGGATCGTGGATGTTCTATCAGGAAGAGATCTCAAAAATAATGGGGTGGGTGCCTGGTTCGTCTATGGCGGAACGATACGTATCGTTCCGGGCCGAGGACATGACAGCGCGACTTTGGGCCAACGTTGCTTAGCCATAGCCGAACCACAATACACCGATGCCCGAACAGCCCAAGGCGCCGTTACCTGATTTTGAACGGCTGCGGGTGATTAGCGCGAGGCCAACTAGCACGCACGATCTATGAAGTGGGCTCACCGGGCAAATCACGCCAGCGAAATAATGGGAGGCAGCGAAGCACTCGTCGCCGTGAGAGAATTCGCAATGGATGGCTGCCGCTATCCAATACCAACGCGTACAACATTTGACAGGGATATCGTGGACATTCCTTTTGAGCCAACGTCCTCATTCTGCTATCGCTTTGCCCGGTACAAAGCACTTCCTGAGATCCTCACGGAACCTGTGGTCGCAAGCGGCGAGCAGTTTCGGCTTATTGAATATGCTCGTAAGACAATTGATAAGTATCTGACGCTGGAGCAGCAGCAGACTGTCATAAAACGGGCCAAGTCCGACAAGACGACGACGGTCGGGGCAGACATCCGATTTTTCGTTTCTTACGTCGCCAAAGACGCTGGGTATTTACATAGTCTGGGAAAAGGGCAATTCAGGTTGCCCGCGCCTGAGGACGTCAGCGAAGAGGAAATAGAAGAAGCGACGATTGAAGGGGCAGCCTTTGAAGCTGACGAAACCGGTCAAGTTTTCGATTTTGATGGCACTGTCTACGCGTTTAGTTTCCCTATCCTAGTCAAGCATGAGGGAGCATTCCCAATCAAGGTTGGAATGGCAACGGGGGATGCACAAAAGCGAGTCGATGATCAATGCCGTTACTCATCCTCCTTCGACAACCCCGTTCTACTCGGTCAATGGCCTGCCCGCAAAGTTCGCGCGATGGAGTCGGCGATTCACAATGTGCTCAAGTCGCGAGGTAAATGGCGGGAGAATGTTCCGGGTAAGGAGTGGTTCGATACCACCGTAGCCGAGATCGACGCGATTGTTCGGTTTGTGCATGACGACAATTGACTGAGACAAGGGCGCCGCCGGTCGTCAATCTTTGAGCCGCTCTGGACCGATCTTTGGGCCACTTAGCACCAGAGAGGCGATTCTGTCTCCAGCTATTCTGCCATCGCGCCGTTGTACCAGGTCGAAGATCCGCGCGTGATGCAGCACGTCGAAGCAATGGCAACGATGCTGGCTATGTATTCGGCGCAGCTGGAGACCGCCATGTCCGAGCAGTTCGAAAAGACGTGGGACGCGACTGTTCTTGCCGATGCGGCGATGCGGGGCATCGTCCGCAAGGCCACGCCCGCCAAGGTGCGCATTCGAGCCGTCAACAAAGGTGCATCAGCGTTCACGATTGACTCAGAGAGGACTCTGCTGGACTCGTCCGGCCGGTCGGACCGCGTTGAAACGCCCGCCACTGTGGATGCAGGCAAGGAAGCGTTGATCGAAGCGGCTCAGCTGCGATCGGTTCTGGTTCCTCATACCGTGACCGGAAGTGAGCCGTTCTATGCGATCGAGGTTCCGCCGCCTGACGACGACTTGTAACTCTGCGGCGTAGCGGTATCCGATGGCGATGGTGAGTACTCCTATAGCGATCGGTACACAAACACCTTTCCGAACGATCGCGTTTTCTACGTCGAAGCTGACGACCGCCAGCGCGTGTATGTGCGATTCGGTTTTAAAGGCATTGTCGGCGTGCAGCCCAAGGACGGAGCAGTCATCAAACTGCTCGTTTCCTACACCGCCGGCGATATTCATCCGGAGTTCGGCAATCCGTTTTCTTTCGAATACCTGAGCTCCCCGCTTAAAGCCAGTTTGGAGTTGGTCATGCACGCGATTGTGCAGGCCGGCCAAGCTCCCCCGTCCATGTCAGTCCTCAGAGATCTCGCAAGATACCCGTCGGTATATGACGGGAATGCGGTGTTTCTCGGTGAGTTCGACTTACTGGTGCGCCGCACCTTTCCAACCTTGCGGTTCCTGTCAGTCTCGAATGAGGCGGAGGAGGAGAGGGCGCGCGGCCCGAGCTTGGACAACATCAACACCCTATTTGTTGCGTGTCTCTCTGCCGAGGGCGGGGAGCAAGTCCTAGACGAGGCGTCTCCGGAAGCGCCGGTTGCTCCCTTGAAAGTGGCGGCGGATTCCTTATCGAGCACCCAGCTGGCGATCCAGGCGACGCTGCTATCGGCGGACGACAGCTACCGCGTCAGCTTTGTTACGCCTGTTCGGTGAGAGATCCTAATGACCGTAAATGCGAGGGTGGCCACATCCTACGTCGCTTCTGACGTTCGGAGCCAGATTACCGAAGCACTTTTGCATGAGTTTGGCGAGACAGCCGCTGGTTCACGGCGGGGCAGGAACAGACCGCTTTACCAGCGGGTATATGCCCTGTTGCGTGAAAAAGTGCCCGCGCTGTCCGCCGGGCAGGCCGACCTGATGGTTCAAATCTCCGAGCCGCAGGCTCATCAGGTTCGTCCCGAGACATGGCGCTACGTGGCTCCTGAAACTCTGACGGTCAACGTTGAATCAGCTGCGGTGGCCCTTCCATCGTGGGGCGGGTAGCGGTCATGTCGTTGGACTTTTCTAGTGCGGAGCTCCCTCGGCTTCGCCCGCTTGAAAGAAGCTTTGTCGAGAACGAGGTGGAGGAGGCATTGAAAGGCCTATTCCTGGACTTGTTTCGATCGCACCTAGCTGCCAAAGATTTTGACGCGAACGTCTTGGGTGCCGCGCATCTGGGCTCCTTCGAGCTTGTCGGCAAAGCGGTGAACGCTGACGGCCTTGCGCTGCTGAAGGACCATCGGGAAGAAGCGTCGACTCGATACCTATAACCCGCATGGAAGTCGGCTGACGCGCAAGGGCGCGGGCTCCACTTTCTCCGAACCTATCTGCAGATGCTGGCCCCGAATGCCGTCAGCGCTTACCAGCTATGGCAAAGCAAGACCAAACCTTATCCAACCGATCTGGTGGCATACCCGAAAGAGGGCTACTTCCTGACAAGCAGGATCGGGATCTACGTCAACCTTGTGGTGGCAGCATTCAGCAAGATGATTGATCTGCAGGAGATAAACAAGCTGGCGAATTTCCCCGAGACGGTGATGCCGGCGCGGCTCGTGCCAATCATCAGATTCATGATTGGCCACAACAACGAGATCGGCGTCGCAAACGTCAAGCAGATCACGTCGGTTGGTCGATGGTCGGCCGGCGCTGCCGCGGTGCAGCCCGCGCCTGCACTGGAACAGAAAGCCGAAGCGCGGCTTTTTATTTCTACAACGGTTTTTTGGGAGCTGATGTCGCCGCTTCAGACAAGCGGTTAATTCAAGATTTTTTCGAGAAAACCCTTCGATTTTTAGACGAAAAAGCTTATTTCCCGGCGAACCGCATTGCCCATGGTGAAGCATTGCGTACTGAGTTAAGAAGTAATGCCCAGACGGTATCAGTGGCAACCTTCGCGAAGACACTTACCGAACGCGGATCAAAAAGACTATATAGCTTTTATGACGCGACTAAATTTTCCTACACATGCGATTACTAAGGACGTTGAGTACGTGAAAAGCAAATTTCGCCGTCGACGGAAAGTCGTTTTTGATAGCGGCGTGATGATTACCATTCCAGCGGAATCAATCTGGTTAATCGATATATCGCCAAATAAGAAGAATTATATGGATCCGTCGAAGCAAATGACCGATATCGTTGGATGTCGATTCGTGACCCTAGTTAGTTCTGACATTGAAATCGTCGAGAGAGCGTTGATCGGATTTTCCGGCTGGACCGTGACTCGAGAGCGGCATTATGCTGATGAGGTTGCGGCGAAACCGGGCGAGTTTGATTACCAGTCTGTTCACTATCTGGCGATCTGCTTCCAAGAATTTACTCATGGGGGGACGATAATCCCTGAAGGCACTACCTGCGAGGTTCAGCTCCGCAGTCTATTGCAGCACGCCTATGCGGAGCTTGTCCACGACAATATCTACAAAGCCGATCAGTATGTTCCTCAGTCGACGAAGCGGTTGGTGGCTCGCAGTATGGCGCTCATGGAGGCCACCGATGAAATGTTCTGCTCTGTTGCTAGAGAGTTGGACGACGTCAATCGCAGTCAGAGGTTTTGGTACGCTTGTCTTGACACCAAATTTAAAGAAATCACTGGCATAGGGTTTTACTCGAGCCTCGACGAGCATACGTTAATTATCTTGGAGCGGTTTAGAGAATTGCTAAGAACCGTTTCGTTAGCTGAGGTCACTCGGATGTTCGAGGCAATGGCCTACAGGACAAAGATCGCTGAACGTCAGGACCTAGAACTCTTTTCGAAGCCAATATGTGTTTTGGTTTTCTGGCTTGCGAAACACCGCTTTGACGATCTGAGCAACGACTGGCCATTGGCGAGCCTGGATAGCGACGTCGCGGAGATAGCCTCGTTCGTTGGTTTCTCTTGGCATTAGAGGTGCTAGCATAGAGCAGCTGCTCTCGAGCCGCCCTAGAATGAATCCGAGCGAGCCCTGGCGTTCAGTTACCCGCGCCCGCACCGAGCGCGCTCTTAATAGTCATCTGGTTAATCGCGCGCGTCGTTCTTACTACTTAATGTTGACATCCCACTTCAGGCCTTTCTTTTGAAGCGGAACTGACCTACCTACTGGGTCCGGCATAATCGGCAATACTCTTCGAGGCTTATCCGTTTTCATATCCAATTGAAGAAACGCGACTGATATCGCAACAGGATCTGAATACCTATATTTGAAGGCAACAGCCGACGCAATTCCGTTTGACGAGCCCAAAGAAGCCCCCTCACCGGCCATCTTGGCACCAATAGCTGCTGTCGATACGCTCGAGTCTGCAGCGCTTTTTAGCTTACCGCGGGCTGCTTCCTCGGACGGAATCAAATCGGCTGCTTTGCCGACTGAGGCTCCGACAGTGTTACCACCAGACGGTGGTGTGGGTTGGTTTAAGACAGCTGCTGCCGCAGGGCTTGCAGGGATAGCATTCGCGGCACCTCCAACTGCCTTATCAGATCCTTCACCTATCTGTGGCTTGCCTAATACTTGTGCTTGTACTGTAAGAGCTTGAGCTAAAGTTTCCCCCCACGAATATGATATCTCGGTGGTGTAATAAACCTTCCAAGATACAAACACCCCAATCGTGCAGTCCGGTGTTTCGAACTCACGCAGCGATGCCAGAGCATTTTGGAGGGGGCTTCCTTTCCCGCTGCAAGACCTTCGTCGATGGCAGCCACCGCTGAGATATAGGGAATCGCCGTGTAAGCGGCTTGTGGGATGGCGAGGTTGTAATAGTCTTCGTGCGTCCGACTTGCGCCGACTGCAGCTTTCACAACACCGAACAAGCCTGACATTGAGACATCGTTCCGAGACGACGCTACGAACGAGGAGCTTGGGAACGCCACGACAGGTAAGGGCAACGAGCCGCCGTTAGGAAGCTCGACCACCATCCTGTCAGAGTTGGTCTCGGACCTCAATCTGAATTGAGGTCTAGATTTAGAGTCATCTAGCAAGCGTGGATAAAACGACTCGAACCGGTCGAGGAGAAGGCCCTTAAAACGTCTTGCAGAGATAGCACCGCTCTCGGTTGAGTTATCTTGTCCTTGGCCTAGTAATTCATTCGTTTGCTCTCTCGGCAAGTCTACCAAGCCAGCAACCATGTCTTCCCTACATAAAGCGTAAATGTCACCTGGAAAGAAACCTCCGCGCGGTGGATAAAGCGATGACATACTTGTTGACGGAAATAGTCGTTCGCCCCAGATTTCTCCAATCGGCTGATAAGGGGTTCGGGGCGTGCTGCAGCCGGCAATAAAGCTCAAAGAAACGGCCGAGAAAATTGTCTTATTATTCATCTTGGATGTTCCCAGTTGCGTCTATCCGTGATCCAAGTCTAGGCGCAAGTCATCCAGATGAGCCAAGTATTATAATTATCAACTGTTTAGCGTCGATAGCAACGAAGGGCTTGAAGTCAATGAAAAAGGTGGATCTGTCGTGGCGCCGCTTATAGAGATCCCTTGTGCCCCCAAACGCAGAAAGCGGCATGATTTGCATGTTCTGCAAATTCCCGGATCTGGTGGATCAAATTCGAAGCAGACTTAAATCCGGGATACCCGAACTTCACACGTTATGCTCGAGTTCGGAGGCAAGCGAGCACTGCAATTCGTTAGGGCAATTTCCTCCGGCTAAGCGATCATGCTTTGAGGTGAGCTGCCGAGCGGTCTATTTTTAAAATGCATATCCCGCAAGACGTTGTGGCACGTCGAGTTGGATCAGACCTCTCGCCATTTGCATTCTTTTTGGAGGCGAACGTTTACAGATTTTAAGGATTTTGTGTCCTAAGAAGCGACGGCACCGTGCGGTGTCTCAACACTTTTTCACCGCGAATGATTGCTTCAAGATACCCTTTCATGACGTCTGGGTTCGCATATACATCGCGTCTCCACTGGAGTGTGCCGTCAGCGTCGAATACATACATAAGCGGTTTCTCCAGCCAGCTTCCTTGTGGGACTAGCGCTGCAATCCCAGGGCTTTGAACCGGGGCCAGACAAATCGCGAAATGCTCGTCTACTGTCTTCTTCAGCGGCATGTAATCCAGCGCTGTCCCTAGTTGATGTCGAACATCGCTCTGTCGAGAATGAGCAGCATCGTAGACAACGAACTTAACAGCTTGCGAAATATCTCGATGTCAATATTTGGCTCTTAGCTCGATGGCTCAGGGGCCGAACTAGCGACAGCCGCCGGCGTACTTTCGGGCGTTGTAGATGAGCGAGGTCGAGTAGTCCGCTTGGAAGGCGTCGAGGCTTTCTTTCCTTCACCGAGACTGTCTTGCTTTTTATGGGTGGGAAAGAGGTTTCGTACAACGACTAGAAATACAGTAACCACATTGACAGTTACGCCTGATATCAGTGCAATTACAACTGTTTTATCAAGTCCTTGAAATGGCACCAGTGCTTTGGATGAAAACGTACTAAATAATAAGCCAATTAGGTGTAAGTTCGCCCGCAGTAGGAGGTCGAGACAGATTACGGCGAATAATCCAACCACGGACCACCCTACGAATCTGTAAGCCCGTTCAGCGTATGCTGAACGCAAATCGAGTATGTGTTGACGCTCGACCCTATCTATATCTTCATCTTCTGCACGTGTCTGCACAGGCGACGCATAAAAATTTTTTTCCCCTTCCGCAGCTTTTAGTTTCTCTTCGCTCGGTGCTAAAGCGCCCTCATCCTTGACGCTGGCAGGGGCTGTGATACGGCTAAGATCGGGGTTAAACAAGATGATTTTCCTCAATCTCCGTCTTAATTAGATCGTCATCGATCTCAGCATTGTTGCCTTTAGTTTTTGCCCAAGCGCCGTTCTCGCTGTGGCTCATGATGGATAGCTGTATCCCGTCAAGGCGGCCATATTCCTCACAGATTTTCCGGATCAAATCCCAAGTCCAAACATCGCTGCGTTTGACAATGGGCCGAGCAGGCAAGGTCCCGTTTTCCGGTCGAGTGCCAATCGCGCTGATTGGCCTAGCGCCGTAGTCTCGGAACTCATAATAGATGCTCGGGACGACTGGACCATAAGTCCACTTTTCGAACTTGTCGACGAGTAAAGGCTCGTTTTGAAGTGCTAAACACCATCCGTGCGCGTAATAAAGCAACTTTTGCAGCTTCATCGGCGTGATCCGATCACACTCGCCATCTAAGCTAAGCGTAATAAATGAGTTCGCGACCGCAAGCGCTGTGTAAGCCATAATTGTGTGTGCTTGAAGGTATTGATGGAGTGTACGGTTCAACATCACATGTTGGTGCGTCTCGCCAAAAGTAAAGGCTTTACTGACGTTCACTGTACAAAATTACAGTGTAGGGCAATACTGGTTACGTGTCTTAGATAAGCCAAGCAAGGATGGGTGTCGGCGTTGTGCACAAATCAACGAAGCTGGTGCCCCTGGGGATGACTGGAGTGGCATCGGATCGCCGTCGAGATCTTGCAACCTGCTTTCATAGTTGCTTTTGCACATGCCGTTTTTTCTTCTGGACAACGTAATCGGTCGAAGATCTGCTACAGAGCGTGCGAATTTATTGTAACACATTGATTCTTAGGTAGATTTCCGGATTGCAAATCCGTGTAGGTCGGTTCGACTCCGGCTCGCGTCTCCAAATGTCTCCATACAAATCAACGGGTTGGCGGTTCGCAATGAATCCCCGACACATCGAAAACCCGTTGAGACACCCCTCAGACACCCCTCCAACACGCTGGAAATCACTCGAACGAGTGATCCAGTCACGCGTGTACTGCGCAGTTTGCCGTGTAGGTGAGTTCCAGTATCGGTAGTCGACCTGCCGAGGAACCCAGGTGCCGACCATCCGCCCCACGCCAAACGGAAAGCGCTTCAAAGTCACGGCACGCGACAAGCTGCTGCCCGTGACGCCTGTTCCGGGCTCGACGTCAGCCGGCGTGACCAAACGCAGTACGCATTCGGCGCAACGCCTCTTTATCCACCAAACTGCCGCCCTGCCATTACCAAGCCGCGCCGACTGAATCCGTCTACCTCGCTGTGATACCCCCTATCAAATTTAGTTAATTGATGGATTGGTGCACCCTGATAATAATCAAGCCTCTGCCATTAACCGCTGAGGCCCAAGGTGAAAAACGACTATCACGGGAAAGGAATTGGTCAATTCCACGAGTCTCATGCGACGCGTGAATATGGGAACGGTGCAATCCTCGGAATTGCCGTTCCTCAGGCCAATCCTGTTGTTGAACCCGAATTTGCAGCGTTGCTACCTGCAGGGTTTTCTATGATGGTAACGAGACTTAGCGGTAGTCGCACGGATTCCCGGCAACGCATGGTCGATTATCTGACCAATCTCCCAATGAGTTTGGATGCATATGACACTGCAAAGCCAGACGCTGTGGGATACGCCTGCACTGGTAGCTCTTATGTCGTCGGCGCGGAAGCGGAAAATCGCGCGCTTTCCGACGCGGCCGAGAAATTCGGCTATCCAATCATTTCCTCGGCGCAGGCGATCCTGGCCGCACTTGAACACCTAAGTGCGCGCCGCATCGCGGTATTTGCTCCATACCCGCCTTGGATGGTCGAGCTTAGCAAAACATATTGGGTGGAGCGCGGCATGGACATCACATCGTGCGCGTCGATCGCGTTTGACACCACTGACACACGCGATATTTATTCAATAACTACCGCAATGGCATTGCAGTCGTTCCAAGCGCTCCGTTGGCAAGACGCCGACGCAATCGTGTTTACTGGTACTGGCATGCCAACGCTGCGAGCTATCGCCGAGGTCAGCGAGCTGACCGGAAAACCGGTTTTGTCATCTAATCTTTGTTTGGCATGGGCATTGGTTAAGGCCTGCGGTGGGGAAGATTACTTAACCCCTCCTGGTCCAGGGGAGCCACTGTTCGGTGGTTGGTCGACCCGCATCCCCGTTTGACGCCGCCTTAAGCGGCACTGATTAGCCTTTCCTGGAGCTCAGCATGAACGCACTCAAAAAGTTCGCGTTGCCCCGTCACGTCCATTTCACTGTGACGCTTGTCTTGGCGGCACTGATCGCCCCGATGTGCAGCAACGCGGCCGACTATCCGGTTAAACCAATTACCTTGATCGTACCGTTTGCCGCAGGTGGCCCAACTGACACCACAGCCCGGCTATTTGCCAAGGAAATCTCAACCGAATTGGATCAACCGGTCATAGTAGATAACCGACCAGGTGCGGGCGGCATGACAGGCGGCGGTGCAGCGGCCAGAGCAACACGGGATGGACACACCCTGCTTTGGGGTGGGACAAGCACCTTAGCCGTCGCTCCTTCCCTGTTTGCGAAGCTTCCTTATGACCCATTGAAATCGTTCCAGCCCGTAAGTCGAGCAGTTCGCGGCCCACTCGTATTAGTGGTTAATGCGAAGCTTCCCATAAACACGATGGCCGATCTCGTAAAAGTCGCTCGTGAAAACCCAGGCAAACTCAACTACGGTTCGGCAGGGGTCGGATCCATTATTCATTTGACAGGCGAGATGCTTCGCTTCAAGGCGGAAATCGACATCGTTCACGTTCCTTACAAAGGGAACGGTCAAGTTATGACCGACCTTTCTGGCGGAACTTTGCAACTGGCCTTCGTCGCTCTTGGGCACATGCTGCCCCATATGCAAGACGGTGCGATACGACCCATTGCGATCACCAGCGTCGAGCGTAATCCACTCGTGCCCGATCTGCCGACAGTAGCAGAAGCCTTTCCCGGTTTTGAGTCCATGGAGTGGTTTGGATTGGTTGCTCCCACAGGTATTCCTCCTGAAGCCTTGAACAAGTTGAACCTCGCATTCCGCCACGCTAGCAAGCGTCCTGAGCTACGGCAAAGCATTGCAAAGCTGGGATATCTTGCGGTCGATGAGTCACCAGAAGAGTTCTCTCAGGCTATTCGTACCGAGGGTGCCAAATGGCGCGAGGTCGTAACCCAAGCCAAAGTCCACGTCGAATAAACAAAAGCAGGAGACACTACATGTCCACCACCATCAACACCTCGGTTGCTATTGTCGGTGCCGGCCCGATAGGCTTGAGTCTTGCCATTGATCTTGCATGGCGTGGTGTCGACGTCGTGCTGCTCGAAAAAAGCGATGGCAAAGTCGACCATCCACGACTTGGACTGATTGCCGTGCGGACAATGGAGTTCTTCCGGCGCTGGGGATTGACCTCCGACGTCCGCCACTGCGGATTTCCGGACGATTTTGACCTTTCCATCGAATTCTGCACGAGCATGACGGGCCACCTCCTGGAACGCGACGATTATCCAAGCATTCGGGATATGGAAACACCTACGTGGACGCCAGAAAAAAGCAACGGTGTCCTCAGCATTGGCTCGACCCAATCCTAAAACGCAGGCTGGCCGAGTTTCCTGAGGCAAGCCTAGAGCTGAATGCGTCTGTACATGGCCTAGAAGAGTCGGCTGACGGTGTCACCGTGTTGGCGGTTAACACCGAAACAGGCGCTCCACTTACTGTGCACGCAAAGTATGTGGTCGGTTGCGATGGTGGTACCAGTACTGTACGCACACTGCTGGGTATTTCCATGGAGGGAAATGCCCATCTTAATTATTCGATGGGTATTTTGTTTGAGAGTCCTAACCTGCTGGAGCGCTGCGGGAAAGCGACTGCAGAGCGTTTTCTATTTATTGGTCCAGAGGGTACCTGGGGCAACTTGACGGTAATTGACGGCCGTGCTGTGTGGCGCCTGACCGTGTATGGCAGTGCCACGAAGTTCGACATGGAAAATTTCAACGCCGAAGAATGGATACGCCGCGCACTTGGTACTGAGCAGATCGATTTCACTGTGCTATCAGTATTGCCTTGGAAACGAACTGAGCTGATCGCCTCAAGCTACGGCACCGATCGCATTCTGTTAGCTGGCGATGCCGCACACACAATGTCCCCGACGGGCGGCATGGGCATGAACACGGGATTGTGTGACGCGACAGACCTCGCATGGAAGTTGGAGGCAGTCATTAAGGGGTGGGGTGGAAATCGTCTGATTGCGTCATACGAAGAAGAGCGCAAGCCCATAGCAATACGCAACGCCGCCTATTCAACGCACAATTTCAAGACATGGACTTCCCCAGCTCCGTGCGATTTCTTGCTTGAAGATTCCGATCGCGCGATTGAAGCAAGGCGCACCGTCGGAATGGATTTAAAGAAAGCGACCCAAGCTGAATGGCAATCTTGGGGTCTGCAAGTGGGTTATCGGTACGAAGGCAGTTCAATTTGCGTTTCCGATGGAACGCCTCCGACACCAGATGATTATTCGACTTACGTCCCGACAGCAAGGCCGGGATCGCGTGCACCTCATGCTTGGCTTGCTGATGGCCTATCCACGCTCGACCTGTTCGGCCACGGCTTTGCACTGCTGGTTTTTGACCATCGACGTAATAAGGCAATTGACTGCCTATTGTCTGCTGCTCAGGATCGGGAAGTCCCGTTGGCGGTTACTCAAATCGACAAACCTGAAGTTGCTGAGCTGTACGGTTCACCAATGGTGCTTGTCAGACCGGACGGCCATGTGGCTTGGCGCGGTGCCGACATTACTGACGCAGGGCGCATTCTAGACATCGTCCGCGGAGCGGATCTTCATAAGGAGGAAACGAGATGAGTCCAAGAATCTGGGATGAGCTGGTTCCTGAAGCAGACCGCATTGCTTCCCATCGCGCAGGTTTTGGCCGCTCTTCAGGGATGGGAAGCAGGCCAGCACTACTGATCATTGATGTTCAATACCGCACAGCAGGGACGAAGCCTTTGCCGCTAGTAGAAGCAATGAAGGAGTTTCCTACTGCATGTGGCCAAGTTGCCTGGGATGCGATCGGCAACATCGAGAAACTCTTGACGGTCTTTCGCCAACAAGGCTGGCCGGTGCTATATCCGCATGTGGCGCAAAAGTTTGCATTCGACACTGGCAGATTGACTGAAAAAGTGCCAACGTTGATGGACATAGCGCCCGCAGGCTACGAGTTCGTCGAATCAATCGCACCTCGGGCAGGCGATGTATTGATACCCAAAAAGCACCCAAGCGCTTTTTTTGGCACGGCGTTGGCGAGCTATCTGATTAACAGCGGAGCTGACACGCTGATCGTCACTGGATGCGCCACGTCGGGCTGCGTACGCGGGAGTGTGGTCGACGCGTTCTCTTATAACTATCGGGTCACAGTGCCCGAGGATGCGGTTTACGACCGAAATCATGCGTCACATGTTGTGAACCTGTACGACATGTCCGAAAAATATGCAGACGTCATGACGACCGAAGCAACGCTGTGCGCGCTGGCGCAGCTCGCCGATCGATGATTTGGAGCTACGATGAAAAAATTCGAGAATGGCAATGATCGGTACGACTACAGCGCGATCACTACGCGTCCGGTGTACGATTGGCCAGATGGCAAACGTTTGGCCGTCTACTTCGCACTAAATATCGAAGGTTTTGAATTCGGGCGGAATCCGGGTAACGACTTCACTTCTATGCCGTCGGCGCCTTACCATCGCGGGTACGCTTACCGGGACTATGGCAACCGCGTTGGCGTGTGGCGCATTCATGCTCTGTTCGAACAATTTGGAATGCCATTGGCAGTGCTTGCTAATGGCTCAGTCTATGACGTATGCCCCGAGGTGCTTGACGCGTTTCGAAAGCGTGGAGACGAAATCGTTGGTCATGGGAGGACTAATTCCGAAAAGCAGGCGGATATGAGCGAGGAGTCCGAACGATCAATGCTTCAGGACGTTTGCGCATTGATTCAAAAATATGAAGGAAAGCCGCCGGCTGGATGGCTCGGACCGTTCATTTCGCAAAGTTCACGCACGCCCGAATTGTTGAAAGCACAGGGCTTTAAATACATGTTGGATTGGTGGTTTGACGACCAGCCTATGTGGTTCAGAACAGACAACGGTCCAATTCTAGCGGTGCCTTATCCTTCAATGGAACTGAATGACCTGCCTGCGTATGTCAATCGAGGGGCTAGTGACGAAGAGTTTACTCGTATGGCGATTGATGCTTTCGACGAACAATTGGCCGAGTCCGAAAATTACCCGCAAGTTTATTGCCTGTCCTTGCATACTTTCTTGACAGGTCAGCCTCATCGTATTCGCCAGCTGCGCCGAATCCTGGAACACATCAGCCAGCAGCGCGATCGAATTTGGTTGACGACACCTCAGGCAATTGCGGAGCATGTCACCGCGCTTCCTCCTGGCGTGGTTCCGGGCGCCTGATGATCAGCGTAGCATCGGTCATACGCAATCTTTGACAAGGTGCTGCCGTGGACATACGTCAGATCCAATATTTTGTGGCCCTGTACGAAGAGGGCAGTATCACAAAAGCTGCTAAGCGTATGCATGTCGTGCAGCCTGCGATCAGCCAGCAGATCAAACGCCTGGAGGCCAATGCGGATGTCCAGTTGTTCGAGCGGGATCCGCATGGTGTAACCCCTAACGCACTGGCACATCGGTTTTATCATCATTGCATCGGTGTGCTCACTGAATTGGAGCAGGCAAGGGCAGTCCTCAGTCAGGGATCGAGTCATCTTGGCGGAAAATTGGTTGTGGGCAGCCAGGCATCGTTCAATCAGTACGTGATGGGGCAGACGCTCGCTACCTTTCACCAGCTATGCCCCGACGTTGCGATACTCGCCCGCGATGGATATCGCAGTGATCTCATTGAATGGCTAATTCAAGGAGAATTGGATTTTGCATTATTAAGCACGACGCAGGATCTGCTAAACATGCATACAAGGATGGTTTCGCGTGAGGATCTAGTCGTGGTAGGTCATTGCGAGACACTTGGGGCGCGTGATGTGCTGAAGGGTAACGAGCTTTCAGCATTCAAGCTGATTTTGCCATCACGTCACAAATCACTTAGAAATCTCATAGACTCGCAGTTTGGCCTTCACGGCCTTACTCTACAACCTTGCATGGAAATCGACTCGCTGCAAAGCCTGTTGCAGTTGGCACTTCGCCCTGGCTGGTTGTCCATTGTCCCTTCAACAACGGTCTTGCCTGAGTCTTTTGGAAATCGACTCAAGAGCGTGCAACTTATTCAACCACTTATACGCCGCAGTGTTGTTGCCACATGGCCAAGACATAAGGAACTTGCCCCGGCCGTACATGTGTTCATGGAAGTGCTTTTTTCCACACTCTCGGATGTTGCTGGCCTGGAATTAGTGAATGGCGACGTGCTTTGAACGTGCTAGTCCCAGATAGCACCTTGCCTGAGTTCAACTATTCCGGCGCGACCGTGATCCCTAGTGCTCTGGGCCGAGTGGTGTATGGCTAACCCATTGTTTTTTCAGCCGCCGCTACCTGGCAAGCCTCGGGTGCCTTCGAGGGATAGCCTGCCCCGTCAGTCCTTGCTGCTTGCTTCGGCATCGTGATCCGCGTCGTCCGCCCCTGCCACGGCCTGCCCGGTGAGCTCGTCAAAACTTTGCGGCCGGGGGTGGCCTGCACGAGACGGCGCAGGGTAGACGCTGCTACCGCCAGTTCGTCCGCTTCCCGCAACGCATCTTGCGCCGTCTTGCTTCCCGGGACGTCCTCCGCCTCGGCCAGGCGCCGCAGGATCGATTCCTTTTCCTGGAGCGCACGCAGGCCGGTCCACAGCGCCTGATCGGTGACCTCTTCCTGCGTATAGGCCAGCGATCGCAGGCTGAAGGCATGGCCGGTGTGACAGCGATAGCGGACGGGCTGCTTGTCATGCAGCTCGAACAGGACGCCGCCACAGTCCGGGCAGGTAAACGTGGATGGAGAGCCTATGGCTTTGAGTTTTTCCAAGGTCGGCGGCTCCATACCTATCGAATGCTCATACTCGATTCGCCGCCGCGCCTCCCTGAAGGTCTCAGGTGCGACATCGGGTACCGGCTGCCGGGCAAGCCGGTGCAACAGGTCGGCCATGGCGTCGAGAGGAACGATATGGTCGACGTCGACATTGGCGATCGCGCTTTCAGGCATGCTGGGCGCGTAGGCGTCGTACGGATCCTGGACCACGGCCGTGCCGCCGAGTTGCTTGATCGCGCGCAGGCCTGAGGTCGCGTCGTCGAGCAGGCCGGTAAGCACCACCCCAATCACGCGCGGACCATAGACCAGGGCGGCGGAACGGAAGAGGGGGTCGATCGCGGGGCGAGCATGATGTTCCTTTGCTGCTGCGGACAATCGGATGATGCCTTCTTGATCCAGGATCAGGTGCCGGTCGGGTGGCGCGACGTAAATCGTGCCAGGAAGCGGCACCATGCCGTCGACCGCCGGTACCGCACGGTTCTGGCCCTTGGCGTCGATCAGTTGCGCCAGGCGGCTGCGGTGGGCGCCGATGTGTTGGACACACAAAATCGGCATCGGGAAATCCGGCGCCAGCTGCGAAGCGATTTTCAGAAAGGCATCCACGCCGCCGGCAGACGCGCCGATGACAATGCATCGTGGGGAAGGGGTCATTATCGTCCGTCGTTGGCTAGTGCGGACAACGTGAGCAATATCTGCGCCGGGTCGATGCGGCGGCGCCGCTCATTGGCACGGCGCAGCCCCGTCGCGGCTTACCGGCTCATGCGTGAGAATGGCCCAGCCGGTGAAGGAGATGGCGCCGGACGTTTATTGCAGATTTGCACGGTAAGGCTGACTCTGCGCTAATCCAGCCTGCGCTGGCACCCGACACGTTCAACGGCATGGACTTTATGTGGCGGCCCTGTCTGGCGGCGCGGCGCGCGGTTGGCATGGACGAAAAAAGGGAAGCTGCGGACAGCTTCCCTTTTCTTACTGAATGTGGAGCGGGAGACGAGGCTCGAACTCGCGACCTCAACCTTGGCAAGGTTGCGCTCTACCAACTGAGCTACTCCCGCGTATCGCTGAACTAGCGTTCAAGACGATCATACTGCCTGCATGCAGATCAACAAGGGCTGCCACGCCTTTGATTGACTACTGACCTGATGCTTACTACGGTGCTGCTGACTTCAAGCAGTCCAACTGCGACTGAAATGATGGAGCGGGAGACGAGGCTCGAACTCGCGACCTCAACCTTGGCAAGGTTGCGCTCTACCAACTGAGCTACTCCCGCTTGGGTACTACACGCTTGGGTTACTGCAAACTTGCGTAACGCAATACCGCAAACTTCACCGCATTTTCAATACACACACTGCTTCAACAACCGCTTCCATTCACTGCTGCTTGCGCTGCGGTTTTGTGCGCGTCGTTGCGAGAACAAGACTATAGCAAATCGAAAATATGCGTGTCAAACGCATGACGATGATTTGCCAACACTCACTATCCCCTGCGAGCACTCTCACGCTTAGAGAAAATTGCTTGCACCTTGCGTTGGACGCAGTGGCGGGTCTCCCGGACACTGCGATCAATGACAACGAATTCAAGGCCAGGCATGAAACGAAGGAAAGCGGATGTGGTGGTGGTCGGTGCGGGAACGGCTGGCATGTCTGCGTTCCGGGCCGCCCGGGAAGAGGGCGCCAATGTCATCCTGGTCGAAAGCGGGCCTTACGGCACGACGTGCGCGCGTGTGGGCTGCATGCCTTCCAAACTGTTGATCGCCGCGGCCGACGCTGCGGATGCCGCGCATCGTGCGGATGCGTTTGGCGTCCGGACAGGAAAGGTCAAGGTCGATGGCGTCGCGGTGATGAATCGGGTGCGCAAGGAACGTGATCGGTTCGTGGCGCTGGCGGTGGAAGAGGTCGACAAGATCCCGGCATCGCGCAAGGTCCACGGCCATGCCCGCTTCGTGTCCCACGACACGTTGAGCATCGATGGTCATACCGAGATCCAGGCTCGGGCTGTCGTGCTGGCGACCGGGTCGTCCTCGATCATTCCTGACGACTTCAAGGCACTGGGCGATCGGGCAGTGACGAATGATGATGTGTTCGACTGGACGGATCTGCCGGGCAGCGTGGCTGTCTTCGGCACGGGGGTGATCGGCCTGGAGCTGGGCCAGGCCTTGCATCGGCTGGGCGTGCGCGTGCGTATGTTCGGGGAAGGCGGAAAGATCGGGCCGCTGACGGACGATGCCGTCACTGCCGAAGCATGTTCGATATTCGGTCAGTCGTTTGCGCTGGATGCCGATGCCAAGGTGCTGGACAAGACCCGCAAGGGGATTCGGTGGACATCACGTTCAGAAAGCCGAGCGGCAGAAAGGCGACCGAAAATTTCGACTTCGTGCTGGTCGCTATCGGGCGGTCGCAGAACGTCAGGCAGCTCGGCCTGGAAATGACGTCGGCCAAGCTGGATGACAAAGGCATTCCGTCCTATAACCGCCGCACGATGCAGGTCGGCAAGCTTCCCCTATTCGTTGCGGGTGACAACGATTCGGATCCGCCGGTGTTGCACGAGGCGATCGACGAAGGCCGTATCGCTGGCGTCAATGCCGCGCGCTTTCCCGCCGTCAAGCCGGGCTTGCGCCGGGCGCCGCTGGCCATCGTGTTCAGCGACCCGGCGCTGTTGATGGTCGGTGAGCGCTTGTCGGATCTGGACCAGGACGCCGTCGTGATTGGCGAGATCTCGTTCAAGGACCAGGGCCGCAGCCGCATCATGCTCAAAAATGAAGGCCTGCTGCGCGTGTACGCGGACCGCAAGACAGGGCGCTTTCTGGGCGCCGAGGGATTGTGCCCCGCAGCCGAACACGTTGCGCATCTGCTGGCTTGGGCCGTGCAGCAGAAGTTGACGGTAGCAACCATTCTGCAGATGCCGGTCTATCACCCGGTGATCGAAGAAGGCGTGCGGGACGCGTTTCGGGATGCCGATTCGAAATTGAAGCGCTGACAGGCCCGGGGCTGAACGTCTCGGCATGACGGGTCCGGCAACCCGACAGCCCGACAGCCCAACAGCCCAATAGCACTGCCGGTCCAACACCGTTTGCCGCACGGGCCGCACGGGCCGCACGCGGCGCACGGGCCGCACGCGCCACACGGGCCGCACGCGCTGCTGTGTCGACAGTCGGCATCATCGCCGACCGTCATCGAACCGTCATCTCGTTGTCTTAGACTCTGCGCCTGCTCATCAGGCCGCCGCGTGGCGTCGTTGTCATTATCAACGACTGCCGCGATGCACACGCGCCCGGGGGCTTCCCTTTGCCGATGACTTCGCCCCGTGACCGATCGACTGACCGCTGCCCCAATGTCCGTTCCCACTTCCACTGGCGCCGCCGTGTCGATCGCCGGCCTGGTGCAGCGTTTCGCCACCCATACGGTTCTTGATCGGGTCGACCTCGATGTGCCGGCAGGGCACGTGCTCGCTTTGCTTGGGCCGTCGGGATGCGGCAAGACGACCCTGTTGAAACTGCTGGCGGGACTGATGCGGCCTACCGAAGGCCGCATCGCCATCGCTGGCCGAACCGTGGTCGATGACAACCATTTCCTGCCACCGGAAAAGCGGGGCCTGGGCATGGTGTTCCAGGATTACGCTTTGTGGCCGCACCTGACCGTGGGGCGAAACGTGGCGTTCCCGCTGGAGATGCGCGGCGTCCGCCGCCGCGAAGCCGCTACCCGTGTGGCCCAGGCGCTGGACCTGGTTGGCCTGGGGGTTATGACGCGCGGCAACCCGGCAGCCTGTCGGGCGGTCAGCAGCAGCGTGTGGCCCTGGCCCGTGCCATCGTCGCGCGTCCGCAATTGCTGCTGTTCGACGAACCGCTCTCCAATCTGGATCGCGATCTGCGCGAGTCCTTGTGCGGCGAGATCGGCGCGTTGTTGCGCGAGCTGGGTACCACCGCCGTTTACGTCACGCATGACCACGAGGAGGCCTTTACCCTGGCCGATACCGTGGCGGTGATGCGCGGTGGGCGCATTCAGCAGATGGCGTCGCCCGACGCCTTGATGAATGACCCGGCATCGCTGGCCGTGGCCGAGTTCCTCAAGCTTGGCGCCGTCGCGGCGGGCGAACGCACCCACGACGGATGGCGCCTGGGCCCGGGCATTGCGCTGACGTCGCCGCCGGGCACAGGCTGGCGCGAACACGCGGCGGCAGCCGCGGCCGGCTCTGCTCTCCCGCACGCGGCAGTGCCTTCCCACGTCCACGCCCCCGGTCCAGGCCATCTCTTCATACCCCATTCCGCTCTGCGGCCCGCCGATGCGGCGCCGTTGCGGGGCACCGTGATCTCGCAGCGTTACCGCAGCGGTCACTACGCCACCACCGTACGTGTCGGCCCCGAGACCGGCGGCATCGAACTCGCCATGCTGACGCACGCCCGCTTGCCGCTGCACACGCCGATCGGGCTCGAACTCGACTGGACGCGCCTGCGGTGGTTCCCGCTGGCGGCCTGAACGAGCCCGACAGTTCTGTTCCTTTGTTCCTTTCATGTGTAAAATCCATGACACCCCGCAACTCCATGCTCGGCCTGTGCCTGACCCTGGGCGCCGTCTTCCTCAGCCCCGCCGCAAGCGCGCTGACCGTTTACACCGCCGGTCCGGCCGGACTGGCCAAGCAATTGGCGGACGACTTCAAGAAGTCCACCGGCATTACCGTGGACGTGTTCCAGGCCGACACCGGCAAGGTCATGGCGCGGCTGGAAGCCGAAGCCGGCAACCCGCGCGCGGACATCGTGATCTCGGCGTCGTGGGACAGTGCGCTGGACCTGGACAAGCGCGGCTGGCTGCTGCCCTACGTGAGCCCGAACGCGGCGACCGTGCCCGCGGCGTACAAGGGACCGAGCTATGTCGCGCAGGGCCTGTCGGCGCTGGCCATTGTCTGGAACACGCAAAGCGGCACGCCGCGTCCGAAAGACTGGAGCGACCTGACACTGCCCGCGTTCAAGGACAAGGTCAACATGCCCGATCCGGCGCAATCGGGCACTGCGCTCGAATTGCTGTCGGGCCTGCAGGCCGCGCAAAACGACACCGCCTGGAAACTCTTCAGTGCACTGAAAGCCAACGGCATGGCGATCGCCGGCCCGAACGCGCAGGCGATGAACCCGGTGCTGCAGGGCGCCAAGGCTGCCGTGTTCGGCGCGGTGGACTACGTGGCGCTGGGCAGCCAGGCATCGGGTGAGGCCATCGAGGTCATCTTCCCAAGCAGCGGCACGGTGATCGCCGCCCGGCCGATGATGATCCTGAAGTCCAGTCAATCGGCGGCCGACGCCAAGCGCTTCATCGATTTCGTGCTGTCGAACGAAGGCCAGGCGCGCGTGGCCGCCACCTTCCTGATTCCGGCGCGCACCGACGTGCCGTCGCGTCGCGCGGGCGTCAAGGACATCAAGGCGCTGCCGGCGGAAAACGAGACTGATCGCGCGGGCCGCCAGGCGCTGCTCGAACGTTTCTCGACGCTCTATCAACGCAAGTAATGACCACCGCCACCCGGACCACCGCCACCCGGACCACCGCCACCCGCGCAAGCATCGCCCTGACGGGCGCGACCACCGCCGCGCTGGCGGTGCTGGTGGCCTTGCCGCTTGCCTTCGTTTTCCTGCAGGCCATCTTTCCTGTGCTGGCGCAGGGGCGCTTGAACGAGCCCTTCGGCCATCTTGGCCGCACGCTTGGCGATCCGGCCTTGCTCGAACTGACATTGAACACGCTCAAACTTGGCGCGTGTGTCGTGGCGTTGGCTGCATTGATCGGCATTCCGCTCGGCACCTTGCGCGGTCTGTTCAACGTGCCGTTTGCACGCGTGTGGGACGTGGTGCTGCTGGTCCCCTTCATGATCCCGCCCTACATCGCGGCGCTCGGCTGGATCATGCTGCTGCAGCCACGCGGCTATGTACAGCAGCTGGCGGGCGTACATGCGGGTCCGCTGCTGTTTTCGTTTGGCGGCGTGGTCTTCGTCATGACGCTGAACGTGCTGCCGGTGGTGTATTTCGCGGTGTCGCGGGGCATGGCGGCATCGGGCTCGCGACTGGCGGACGTGGGCCGGGTGTGCGGCGGCGGCCCCTGGCGCTGCTTCTGGCGCATCAGCCTGCCGCTGGCCACGCCGGGTATCGCGGCCAGCCTGCTGCTGGTGTTCGCCATGGCGATCGAAGAGTACGGCACGCCCGCCGCGCTGGCGGCCAACGCGGGTTTTTTCGTGCTGGTCACGGGTATCGAACGGCGCTTTTCCGAATGGCCCATCGACCTGCCGGGTGCATCGACGCTGTCCTTGATCCTGGTCGCGCTGGCGATGATGGCCTTCCTGTTCCAGCGCCGCCTGATGCGTGGGCGCGCCTTTGAAACCGCCACCGGCAAGCCCATCGACGTCGAGTTGCGCCCTTTAGGGGCTTGGCGTCTGCCCGTCGCGGCGCTGTTCGCCCTCGTTGCCCTGGTCGCCACCGTCGCGCCGCTGTGCGCCATCGTTGCCACCGCTTTCAGCCGCACCTTGTCAGGCGGCCTGGCGGTGTCGAATCTGTCGTGGGTGCATTTCCGCGCCATCGCGCAGACGGGCAGCGATGCCATGCAGGCGCTCGGCACCAGCCTGGCGCTAGGGCTGGGCGCGGCGTTGCTGACCGGGCTGCTGGGACTGCTGGTGGCCTATTGCGTCGTCAAGACCCGCACATGCGGACGCGTGGTGCTGGACGCACTGGCCATGCTGCCCAACACCCTGCCGGGCATCGTGGTCGCGGTCGGCCTGATCCTGGCATGGAACCAGACTTGGTGGCCCGTTACGCCATACAACACGTGGGGCATTCTGTTGCTGGCCTATGGCTGCCTGCTGTTGCCCTATCCGGTCCGGTACGCGCAGGCTGCCTTGCAACAGATCGGCGACAGCCTGGAAGCCGCCGCACGGGTCCATGGCGCGGGCACGGTAACGGCGCTGGTCCGCATCCTGTTGCCCTTGCTGGCGCCGTCGTTGCTCGCGGCCATGTTGCTGGTGTTCGCGGTCGCGTCGCGTGAACTCGTGGCGTCCCTGCTGCTTGCGCCCACTGGCGTGCAGACGGTCTCCTTGTTCATCTGGCGCCAGTTCGAGCAAGGGTCGGTGGGGCAGGGCATGGCCATGAGCGTGGTGACCGTCCTGGTGACGACGTCGCTGATGCTTACGGTCACGCTCTGGACGCAGCGGCGCGCGGCCCGATAGAGTGACGGGGTGTCCAACCCGGCGCGGCGATGCTCGCCGTGCCGCCTTCAAGGTGCCCCATGAAAGCCACGCCCACCCAACGCGACGACTATGTGCATTTCCTCGAGATGGAAACGCGCTGGAGCGACAACGATG
This sequence comes from Pigmentiphaga litoralis, assembly GCF_048632615.1. GTDB lineage: Bacteria > Pseudomonadota > Gammaproteobacteria > Burkholderiales > Burkholderiaceae_B > Pigmentiphaga > Pigmentiphaga litoralis_B. The sequence goes on along the minus strand of NZ_CP184479.1, from coordinate 366,525 downwards.
GTTATGGCCATGTGAACAACGTCGTCTACTACGCGTTTTTTGATACCGCGGTGAATCGGCACATGGTCGACGCGGGCGTGCTCGATATCGCCACATCACCGGTCGTTGGCCTGGTGGTCGAGACCCAATGCCAGTATTACCGGTCCATCAGCTATCCGGACCGCGTCACCATCGGCTTGCGCGTGGCGCATCTGGGCAACAGCAGCGTGCGGTACGAACTGGGCGTGTTCCGGAACGACGACGTGCAGGCATCAGCCCAGGGCCATTACGTCCATGTGTACGTCGAACGCGCCACGCAGACGCCCACCGCCATCCCGACCGAGACGCGCGTGCTGCTGCAGACGCTGCAGCGGAATCAACCGGCCTGATTGGTCTGGGAGTGCTGCATCCGTTGCGGCAGACCAGGCGTCACTTCGGATGTCCGTTGCAGCGCTTGGTCACTGCCGGGTCATTCCTGCAGCGCTGCCCTGCGCGTGATTGTGTGTACGACAAGAAAGTTCTTGTATACACGATCGCTTTGTGAAAATATCTGGGGCATGGATAGACGCCGTGGTGCCCCATGCTGATCGAAAAGAATCGCGCGGCAAGTCTGCGCGAGACGATCGAAGAACTGATTGCCGTCGGCGAACTGTCGCCGGGCGACGCGCTGGACGAGACTGTCCTGGCGCAGCGCTTCGGCGTATCGCGCACGCCTATCCGCGAAGCGCTGATCCAGCTGGCGTCGGCGGGCCTGGTCGATATGCGGCCGCGGCGCAGCGCCCTGGTGGCGCAGATCGGGCCGCATCGCCTGGTCGAAATGTTCGAAGTCATGGCGGAAATGGAAGCGATGTGCGCCCGGCTGGCGGCGCGCCGCATGAGCGCACCGGAACAGGCAGCGCTGCGGTCCGCGCACGAAGCCTGCAAGGCGTCGCGCGACGCGGGCGATACCGACGCCTACTACTACCTCAACGAAGCCTTTCATCGCGCTGTCTATCTGGGCAGCCACAACGATTTCCTGGCGGAAGAGGCCATCAAGCTGCACCGTCGGCTGGCCCCGTATCGCCGCCTGCAACTGCGGGTGCGCGACCGAATCGCAACGTCGTATGACGAACACGGCGGACTGGTCGAGGCACTGCTGGCCGGCGATGCCGAGACCAGCGCGGAGCGGGCCCGCGCGCATGTCGTTGTCCAGGGCCAGCGCTTTGCCGACCTGATGGCTTCGCTGCCACGCAGCGCATGACGACGCCCCCTCGCTCCTTTCAACTCTCATCCAAGGAAGCCTGACATGAGTGCCAACGAATCCCTGGACATGTCCCGCGACAGCGAGAACGTTCGCGATGCCGTGCGTGACGCCGCCGGCGACACCGACAGCCGTCCTTCGGCCAACCTGCCGGGGCCGGATCCCTCGCCGCAATCCATCCTGGCGCGCTGGGGCAAATGGTGGGGCAAGAAAGACAGCGCAAAGACCGACGGCGCCGCGAAGGCGGACGTTGCCGCTCCACCCACGGTGGCCGCGCGTCACCTGACGCGGTGGCGCAATCTGCTGCGTCCATGTTTCCAGGCGCGCCTGACGGATGTTGCGGCCAACCGTTCGGCCTTGGCATGGCAGGAGCAATATCAGGCTGCCGACGCCGTGCATCGGCGCGCCATGATCGAGGTGCTGACGGAGGTTGCCAATACGCCGCCCGCCGCGCCGGGCCCGGCGCCCGAAGGCGCGGCGCTGGACAAACTGTTGAGCGAAGGCCGCACCCGCTTTTTCAAGCGGCTCAATGCCTTGCCTGACGGCCTGCGTTTCCTGCTGGGCCTGCGGGCGGACCTGCTGCATTGGCGCAAGGCCTTGCCCGGCATCGCCCCGCTGGATGCCGACCTGCAGGAACTGCTGTCGCACTGGTTCGATGTGGGCCTGCTTGAACTGCAGCGCATGACGTGGGATTCACCCGCGTCTCTGCTCGAAAAGCTGATGATCTACGAAGCGGTGCACGAGATTTCGTCGTGGACCGACCTGCGTAATCGGCTCGATTCCGATCGCCGCTGCTACGCCTTCTTCCATCCGCAGATCCCCAATGAACCCCTGATTTTTGTTGAAGTGGCGTTCTGCGCCGAGATGGCCGACAGCGTCCAAAGCATCCTGGACGAGTCCGCGCCGCTGGAGGATCTGGACAAGGCGCGTTGGGCGATCTTCTATTCGATTTCCAATACGCAGGCAGGCTTGCGCGGGGTCAGCTTCGGCAATTTCCTGCTCAAGCGGGTGATTGACGAGTTAAACCGTGACCTGCCCAAGGTCAAGAAATTTGCGACGCTGTCGCCCATTCCCGGCTTTGCGGACTGGCTCAAGAAGCTGCCCACGCCCCGCCTGGTCGAACTGGCCGAAAAGCGCCGCAAGTCGTCCGACGTCGAAGAAGAGCTTGGCGCGCTGACCGGACCGCAGGTGCTGGCCCGGCTGCAACAGAACGACGATGCCGACACGCAAGGTCTTGCCCTGAAGCTTGCCGCGCACTACCTGGTGCATGGCAATCCGGGCGGCCAGCCGGTCGATCCGGTCGCGCGGTTCCACCTCGGCAACGGCGCCCGCATCGAACGGCTGGTATGGGGCGCCGATCTGTCCAAGAAGGGCAAGGCCCAGTCCTGCTCCATGATGGTCAACTACCTGTACGACCTGGACGAACTGGATGCAAACCTCAGCAAACTCGGTTACGGTAAACCGGAAATAAGCCGGGCGATCGCCCGCCTGCTGTAAACGCAGACGCGGCTGCACACCTTCCGCGGCAAGGAGACACAGAGATCCTGCCGCGGCCTACGCTTCACGCACGCAGCACGACAACCGGGAAACTGGCGGTAAAGCCAGCCCGACATCCACCCGATGACATCGAGGAGACACTCATGGCACGACGCTTTACGGTAGTTGCGGTACTGGCCGGTCTGGCCTGCGCGGGGCCGGCTTTTGCTGCCGACGCCTGGCCTTCCAAGCCGGTGGTGTTGATCGTTCCTTTTCCAGCCGGTGGCGGCACCGACACCTTTGCGCGGCCGCTGGCGCAGCAGTTGTCCACGCAGCTGGGCCACACCGTCGTGGTCGACAACCGTGGGGGGCAGGGGGTACGGTGGGCGCGGCGATCGCTGCGCGCGCGGCGCCCGACGGCTACACGTTTTTCATGGGCAGCGCGCATCACGCGATCGCGCCGTCGTTCTACAAAGGACTGAGCTATGACATCGAAAGGGACTTCATTCCGGTCACGGTCGTGGCGCAGCCTCCGCAGGTGATCGTGGCCAGTCCCGCCTCGTCATTCAAGGATCTGAACGGCATGGTGGCCTATGCGCGCAGCAATCCGGGCAAGCTGAACTTCGGGTCGGCCGGCAATGGCACGACCCACCATCTGGCGGGCGAATTGTTCAAGCTGCAATCCAGGACCGACATGGCCCATGTGCCGTACACCGGCGCCGGCCCGATGCTGCTTGCGCTGATGGGCGATCAGGTCAATGTCGCGTTTGACGGTCTGGGTTCCAGCGCGCAGCACATCCGCAGCGGCAAGATCAAGGCGATTGCCGTCGCCGCGCCCCAGCGCTCGACCGCTTTCCCGGACATTCCTACGGCGACCGAAGCTGGCTTGCCAGGTTACGAGGTGTCGACCTGGTACGGCATCTTCGCGCCCAAGGGCACGCCGAAAGAAGCCGTTGACCGCATGGGCGCCGAACTGCGCAAGGCGCTCGATACCCCGGAACTGAAGAAGACCTGGCTGGCCAACGGGTCCGACACGCCGCGTTATACCCAGGCCGAGTTCGCCAGCTATCTGCAGAGCGAAGTGCAGCGCTGGCGCAAGGTGTCGCAAGACGCTGGCGTCAAGGCGGATTGACGCATGACGACGACGTCCTCGCGTGGGCAAGGGCAGGGGGCTGACACTGCGGCCAAGGCGCCCGCGGCCGACGCGCCCGCCCATGGCAATGTGCTGCTGTCGCGCGACGGGGTGGTCGCCACCATTACCTTGTCCCACCCTGGAAAATTGAACGCGCTCAATGTTGCCATGTGGCTGACCTTGCGGCGCGTGCTGGACGACCTGTCGGACGACGACACGCTGCGCTGCGTGCTGCTGCGTGGCGCGGACGGTAACTTTGCCGCGGGAGCCGACATCTCGGAATTTCCTGAGCAGCGCGGCGATCTGGACAGCCTGCTGCACTACCACGACGCCATTCTGGCCCCGGCTCTGCAGGCCGTGGCTCAGTGCAAACATCCGACCGTGGCCGCGATCCAGGGCGTGTGCGTCGGCGGTGGCCTTGAAATCGCAGCGCACTGCGACCTGCGCATCGCTGCACACTCATCGAAGCTGGGCGTGCCGATCCATCGCCTGGGCTTTCCCATGGCGCCTGGCGAGATGCAGGGCGTGCTCGCGTTGGCGGGCCGCGCGGTCACGCTGGAACTGCTGCTCGAAGGGCGGCTGCTGGGTGCCGACGAAGCGTATGCGAAAGGGCTGTTGACACGCGTGGTCGATGACCATGCGTGGTTGGCCGAGGTCCAGCGCTGCGTGGATCGCATCACCGCCGGCGCCCCTTTGGCCGCGCGCATCAACAAGGACATGGTGCGGCGCCTGAGCCCGGAAGTCGCGCCACTGACCGACGCCGAACGGCGCGCATGTTTTGCTTACTGGAATTCATCCGACCACCTTGAGGGCGTGTCCGCGTTCCTGGCCGGGCGCAAGCCGGTGTTCACGGGGCAATGATCGTGGGCACCGATCTGTATCAACCGATTGTTCATCCCCATTCGCATCCGCATGTCCGAAAGCCGCGTCCGATGCATGGCCATCCGGCGCATCGGCAGTCGCGGCTTCCAGTTACCTGATGATCCTTTTACCGACTCTTTTCAAAGCGACGTTTCCATGAACGGCAACCTTTATACCCTGCTGTCCTCGGGCTTTCCCGCCGACCGGCTCAGCCTGTGCATCGAAGCCCACGACGGAGTGAACTTCACCTGGCAGGATGTCGATGCCATGACCGGGCGCATCGCGAACCTGCTTGCCGCGCTTGACCTGCCCAGGGGCGCGCGCGTGGCTGCCCAGGTCGAAAAATCCCCCGAAGCGCTGATGCTCTATTTGGCGACGCTTCGTGCCGGCTACACGTACCTGCCGTTGAATACCGCCTATCAGTCCAGCGAAGTCGACTACTTCCTGGGCGATGCCGAGCCGTCGGTGGTCGTGTGCAGCAGCAAGAACCTGCCATGGGTCGGCGCGTCGGCCGCCAAGGCCGGGACGGGCCACGTCTTCACGCTGGATGACGACCATACCGGGTCGCTGCTCGACGCCGCCCGATCGCATGCCGACAGCTTCGACACCGTTGCGGTGACCGATGACGACCTTGCCGCCATCCTGTACACGTCGGGCACGACCGGCCGCAGCAAGGGCGCGATGCTGACGCACGACAACCTGGCGTCCAACGCCAAGGTGCTGCATGAATACTGGGGCTGGCGCAGCGATGACGTGCTGCTGCACATGCTGCCGATCTTTCACGTACATGGCCTGTTCGTGGCGGCGCATGGCGCATTGCTGGCGGGCGCCAAGATGATCTGGCTACCCAAACTGGATGTCGCGCGCACGCTGCGCGAACTGCCGCGCTGCACGGTCATGATGGGCGTGCCCACCTACTACGTGCGCCTGCTGGACGAGCCCGGCTTTACTCGCGAGGTATGCCGCAACATGCGGCTGTTCGTGTCGGGGTCGGCTCCCTTGTTGATGGAGACATTCAACGATTTTCGCGAGCGCAGCGGCCACACAATCCTGGAACGCTACGGCATGAGCGAAACGGCCATGCTGGTTTCGAATCCGTACGATGCGTCATTGGGGGACCGTATCGGCGGCACGGTCGGCATGCCACTGCCCGGTGTATCGGTCCGCGTCGTGAACGATGCCGATCAGGAATGCGCGCCGGGCGAGATCGGCAACATCCAGGTCAAGGGTCCGAACGTGTTCAAGGGCTATTGGCGCATGCCGGAAAAAACGGCTCAGGAATTCACGGCGGACGGCTGGTTCAAGACGGGCGACGTGGGCCGGTGGGGTGGCGATGGGGCAGGGGCGGCGGTGCCTGACACCTATCTGGCCATCGTCGGCCGCAGCAAGGACCTGATCATTTCAGGCGGCTTCAATGTCTACCCGAAAGAAATCGAGACGCTCATCGACGACATGCCTGGCGTGCTGGAAAGCGCGGTCATCGGCGTGCCGCACAAGGACTTTGGCGAGGCGGTGGTGGCTGTGGTGGTGCCCAAGCCGGGCGCGGACCTGATCGAGGCCGACATGCTGGCGGTCCTGAAGACCCGCATTGCCAACTTCAAGGTGCCCAAACGCCTGCACGTCGTCAAAGAGCTGCCCCGCAACACCATGGGCAAGGTGCAGAAGAACGTCCTGCGCGACACCTACGGACTTTGATCCGGCATGCCGGCGTCATGCTGGACGCAGCGCGCGGCTGTGCGACAATACGCGCCGTGCGCCTGTGACGAAACAGGTAGACGTAGCGGACTTCCAGCAATGCGGAGTGCCCCGGGCGAAAGGCCGGGAGTAGAACTCGTCAAATTCGGTGAACCCCTGGCACGGGAACGCCGAGCCAAGCAGGCCGTTCTTGAATGGCTGGGCGTGTGTAGAGACTTGACGGCGAGGACCTAATGTCGCGCGTGACCGAGTTCCATCGGATGCGCCAGGCGATGGTCAAGACAAAGTCCAGACCCCAAACGGCGTTTGCGCGAATTGCGCGGCGCCGGCAGCGCGAGCTGTAGCAGGTAAGAAAATCCGCCGCCGCAAGGCGTACCGGTTCGACTCCGGTCAGGCGCACCACCTCTTCTTCAGCGGCAAGGCGCATTCAGCCCGTGCCCGCGCGCCCCGGCCATCCGCCTTTTGCGGTCCAGCGCCGGCCAACACCCCACTTGCTTTCCATTAGCTGGCCCCACCCATGGCCGCACGTCATCCAGCGCAGCCGTCGGTGCGCGCATGTGCCTGCATGCGCTATCCCGTGGCGTTTCTACATCCCAGCGATGGCTGTGTGGCGGGACACACCGGGCGGCCTTGCCGAGTCCATCTTGCGCGGCGACCACCTAAGCTGACAGGGTTGTGACCAGTCGTAGCCCATGCACCGTTGTCCGCTAGCAACGATCAGCCTTTCGAACTCATCCTTTTGTGGCGTCGATACACGCGCTTTCCCCCTGAAACGCCATTGTTCGCGTTGGAGGAAGCCTAATCCATCGGGATGAGATAAAATTATCTGGTTACCAAATCCCCTAATTCAACCGCTTCAGCGAAAGGTGTACCGGTGAACTGCAAGCCTGGCGATCTGGCCGTCATCGTCTCCAGCCATCCTGGCTCGGAATGCAATATCGGCACATTCGTGACCGTCGTCGAGCCTTTGGGCGCCGAGACCGGCCGGTGGGCGTTCGAGCGGGCCAGCCGGCCGCTCAAGATGGTGGACCGCAGCGGACGGCTGGCGCCAAGCTGGGTGACTTCGTCGTTCGACGACCCTCCGCATATCTGCGGTTTGCTGGACCGCTTCCTGCGGCCCATCCGCGGCGTGTCCGAAACCGTCGAAACGCCCGCGTCGCTCGAAACCGTCTGATCCGTCCAGGCCCGTCTCCGGGCCGATCTTCCCGCCTCACCCAAGGGTATCGCACCCGCTAAGGACGTTGCCCCCTTGCACTCCAAGCAGCAGCACCGTCAGTCCATGCGCTGGTTAGCACTGTGGGGCACGGTCTTGGCCGTGTGTTTCGCGGCGATCTGCGCGTCGGCGCTGTATGGCACGCGCCAGGATGCAGGGCAGGCTGCGCGCGACGCGTCGGCCAATCTGTCCCTGATGGTCGCCACCAACATCGAGCGGGATGTGGAACGCATCGACATCTCGCTGCAGGCCGTGATCGACAATCTGCGTCGGCCCGACATCCAGGGCTTGAGTGACGAACTGCGTCACCTGGTGCTGTTCGACCGCATCGATTACACCCGCGGGCTCGGGGCGGTGCTGGTGCTGGATGCCAAGGGAAACATCCTCCACAACTCCTCCACGCCGCGGGGCCCCGCGTTGAACCTGGCGCAGCGCGACTACTTCCAGGCGCTGCGCAATGCGCCATCGCACGCACTCTACATTGCGCCGCCTATCCGATCCGAACTGACAGGGCTGTGGGTGATTCCGGTGGCGCGCCGCATCACCCAGGAAGACGGCAGCTTTGGCGGCCTGGTGGTCGGGTCCATGCAAGTCGCGCACATGGAACGGCTGTTCGCGCAGCTGGAACTCGGCAGCGCGGGATCGCTCAAGCTGCTGCGCTCGGACGGAACGATCATGGCCCGCTTTCCCGAAGCGAGCAGTCAGCTCGGTGTGCGGCTGCAGAACGTTGCGTTGTTCAATCAGTATCCGGCCAGGTCCACTGGCCACTTCGACGGCCCCGGTCGGCTGACGGGCGTGCCGCGCCTGTATGCCTATCACGCGGTCGGCGCCTTGCCGCTGGTGGTCGTGGTCGGGCTGGCGCAGTCGGACATCTACGCCGCGTGGCACGTCAAGGCCTTGATCATCGGCCTGATCATGGCCGCGTCCCTGATCGCCACCGTAGTATTGGTGTGGTTGCTTCGAAGCGAGCTGCAGCGGCGCATGGCGGCCGAGCGGGCGGCCAGCCGCAACGAACGTCGCTATCGGCTGCTGGCCGAGAATTCGGTCGATACCATCGTGATGAGCGGGGCGGACGGGCGGGTCAGCTACATTTCGCCCGCCATCGTGGACGTGCTGGGGTGGACGCCTGCCGACATCGAAGGCAAGCGCATCAGCGAGTTCGTGCACAAGGACCACCTGATGGTGCTGGACGATCAGGACACGGACGACAGCGCGCCCGCCACGCTGACCTTTCCGGCGCGGCACCGCGATGGCGAATGGATATGGCTGGAAGCGCGCGTGCGCCGGCTGTCGGGTGACATCGACGGCGCAAGCTACATTTCGAACGTGCGTGACGTGTCGGGACGCAAGAAGGCCGAGCAGGCGCTGGAAGCCGCCAACGCCCGGCTGCAGGCCATGGCGGCCACCGACGCGTTGACCAACCTGGCCAACCGCCGGCGCTTTGACGAAACGCTGGACCGCGAGTGGCGGCGGTCGATCCGTGACGTCACCGAGCTGGCCTTGCTGCTGATCGACGCGGATCACTTCAAGGCGTTGAACGACTATTACGGGCACCTGCAGGGCGACGTGTACCTGAAATCGATCGCGGGCATCATCCAGGAATGCATCCGGCGGCCGGGCGACATGGCGGCCCGATACGGCGGCGAAGAATTTGCCGTGCTGCTGCCCCGGACGTCGACCGATGGCGCGTTGATCATCGCCGAAAAGATCCGCCACGCCGTGTACGAGGCGCGCATCCCCCACGTGAAGGGAACCGAAGGCGTCATGACCGTCAGCATTGGCGTGTACAGCATGTCGCCGGCCGATGGGCAGTCCGCTGCCGATCTGGTCAAGCGCGCGGACGCCGCCCTGTATGCCGCCAAGCATGCGGGCCGCAACCGCAGCTGTCACTTTGAAGGGCAGGCACTTCCCGAGACGGCCGCGTTCTGATTGGACGCGAATGGACCTTGGCGGCTTCCCTGGCGGCGTTGCGCATGCCGCAGAACGCCGCGCCGGCCTTGCGTTACCATGGCGCTTTCGCCGCAACACTTCCCGCAACAGTTCTCATGTCTCTCAAGGTTTTCGATTTGCAGTGCGCGCAAGGCCACGTGTTCGAGGGCTGGTTTGGCTCGCATGCAGATTTCGACTCGCAGCATTCGCGGGGCCTGATCACCTGCCCGCTGTGCGGCAACGGCGTGATCGAAAAGAAGTTGTCGGCGCCGCGCCTGAACGTGTCGGGCCTGCGGGAAGGCAAGCCGCCGATGGCCTCGCCGTCGCAGGTGCCTGCCGACGCAAGCGCATCGGCGTCGGCAGGGGCGCGCCGCCGTCCGCCGCCATGCAGACCCAGATGCTGCAGCATCTGCGGCAGGTGATCCGCAATACCGAAAACGTCGGCACCCAGTTTGCCGACGAAGCCCGCCGCATCCATCATGGTGATGCGCCGGAACGCCCGATACGCGGCGTCGCGACCCCCGACGAACGCCAGTCCCTGACCGACGAGGGGATTGCCGTGGCTCCCATCCCGGCGATGTTCGATGACGACCGCCTCCAATAAGCGACCTATGCCCCGTTTCTACTTCGAAGACTTTTCCGTCGGCCAGATCCTGCCGCTCGGCCAGGTAACCCTGGACAGCGCCGCCATCATCGAATTCGCGACCCGTTATGACCCGCAGTCTTTCCACGTGGACGAAAAGGCCGCGGCGTCGTCTCCGTTCGGGGGCCTGATCGCCAGCGGCTGGCATACCTGCGCGGTCATCATGCGCCTGATGTGCGATGCCTACCTGCTGGACAGCGCCAGCATCGGTTCGCCTGGCGTGGAAGACATTCGCTGGAAGAAACCGGTGCGCGCGGGCGATACGCTGACGGTGCAGGTCGAGATCCTGGAAACGCGGCCGTCGCGCAGCAAGCCGGGTCAGGGGTCGATCCTGACCAGGGTGACGGCCGTGAACCAGCACGGCGAGATGGCCATGACCATGGAGTCGTGGTGCATGCTGGCCGCACGGTCCGCCGCCTAAATCTCACATAATGCTCTCTGAGTGATGGCGCCGCCCTCAAGTCTGCTGGGCATGTGCCGTTAGGGTAAGGAACCTCGGCGACGCCGCCTGGCGGCGCCGGGCGCGGCCGATGGCTTGCCGCCCATCGTTTCTGCCGTGAACCTCACATCTTGACTCGCTCCAGCCCTTCGCTCCGCCAGGGATGTTCCGACACCCACGGACGCCCAGATACGATGCTGGAAAAGATCGCAGTCACGTTTCTGGACGCCATTGGCGAAGGCCTTCTTGCCGTCAATGATGCGGGCCGCATCTGTGCCGTGAATCCCGCCGCGTGCGCCTTGTTCGGGCGGAACAAGGACAGCCTGGTGGCGCTGTGTCTGAACGACGTATTGCCGGGCGCGTTGCGCCGTGCGGCAAGTCACGCGCGCCAGGATGTCGCCGCGCTCGAACCCGCGGTCAGTGGACGCACGCACTCCCTTCGCGCCAAACGGCCCAATGGCATCGAGTTTTCGGTGCTCGCCAACATCAGCCGGGTCGATGCCAGCGATTTTCGCGGCTTCGTGGTGGTCGTCACCAATATGTCGCAATTGGCCAATGCCATGCAATTGCTGGAGGAACAGGCCGCCCGCGACGAACTGACGGGGCTGTCCACCGACCGCTTTTTCTTTTCCTATCTGGATGGCCTGATCTCGCGCGGCGAAGACGCCGAACTGGCGCTGGTGGTCATCAACCTGGCTGACTTCGCCACCATCAACGAAGCGTTGGGACATGCGTTTGGCGACCTGGTGCTGCATGAAATCGCAGGGCGCTTGCGGGCAGCCGCAGGCGAGTCGACGCAGATCGCCCGGATCGGCGGCGCGCGGTTTGCGGTGGCGCTCACCGGGGTGCGGTCGGCGCGGCACGCCATGAGCCAGGCCGAAGCACTGTTGTGGGCCATCACGGGCAAGGAAGTGGTATTGGGCGATCGCCGTATCCTGCCGCGCGCCATGGCAGGCGTGGCCTGGGCCGCTGGCGAGATCCGCGAAGCCGAAGGGCTGATGCACGCCGCCGACCTGGCGCTGCGCCAGGCCCGCCGCGCGTCGGGCGGCGAAAGCTGGGTCGGGGTCTACAACCCTGACATGGCGCGGCGCGCGCAAGACCTGCTGGTAATCGAAACGGCGCTGATGGGTGCGCTGGAGCGCAACGAGTTTTCGCTGGTCTACCAGCCCAAGGTGCTGCTGCCGTCGCGCCGGCCGTCGGGGGTCGAAGCCTTGCTGCGATGGCATCCGTCGGGCCGCCCGCCCGTGCCGCCTGACCTGTTCATTCCGATGGCCGAGCAGAACGGCCTGATCGTGCCGATCGGCGCCTGGGTGATCGCCGAGACCACACGTTTCGCGGCCGAGCACCTGCCCGCGTGCATGCGCATGAGCGTCAACGTATCCACCGTGCAGTTCCGTGATCCAAGCCTGCTGGATGCCATCGACGCCGCCCTGCATGCGTCCAAGCTCAAGCCTTCACGGCTGGAATTGGAAATTACCGAGACAGCCGCCATGAGCGAGCTGACCCTGGCGATCGAAGCGATCCGCAACATGCGCAACATTGGCGTGCGCACCGCGATCGATGATTTTGGCACCGGCTATTCATCGCTCAGCTACCTGACCCGGCTGGAAGTGGACAAGATCAAGATCGACCAGAGTCTGCTGCCCAAAGACGGCGACGAACGGATGTGGCAGGTGCTCAACGCCATCATCGAGCTGTGCCATGCGGCTGACCGCGAGGTGCTGGCCGAAGGCGTCGAATCCGAATGGCAGGCCGAGCGCCTGGCGCAGGGCGGCTGTGACAAGGGACAGGGCTATCTGTTTTCGCGGCCGATGCCGCCCGACGCGCTGCGCGCGTATCTGCAACGCGAAGTGGGATGAACCGCGGCGCGTGTCCCGCCGCCTGGAATGCAGACGAAAAAAGCCAGGGCGAACAGATCGCACTGGCCTTTCTTGATGGCGGGATGACCCCCGCCAACGATCACTTCACACGGCTGCGGTATTCGGCGGTGCGGGTGTCGATTTCGATCTTGTCGCCGATGGCGCAGAACAGCGGCACGGGCAGTTCGAAGCCGGTTGCAAGCTTGGCGGGCTTCATGACCTTGCCCGACGTGTCGCCACGGACAGCCGGTTCGGTATAGATGATTTCACGAACGAGCATGTTCGGCAGGTCGACGGTAATGGCGCGGCCTTCGTAGAACACCACTTCGGCAGGCATGCCTTCTTCGAGGTAGTTCAGGGCGTCGCCCATGCTGTCGGCTTCGATTTCGTACTGGTTGTATTCGGCGTCCATGAAGACGTACATGGGATCACCGAAATACGAGTACGTGCATTCCTTGCGCTCGAGCACCAGGACGTCGAATTTTTCGTCGGCCTTGAAGACGGTTTCCGACGCCGATGCGGACAGCAGGTTCTTGAGCTTGAACTTGACGACCGCGCCGTTGCGGCCCGAGCGGCTGTATTCGGCCTTTTGCACGACCAGGGGTTCCTGGCCGACCATGATCACGTTGCCGACGCGCAGTTCCTGAGCGGTTTTCATACTTGGATCAACCTTAGCGAGAGACTGGTTCTGACGATCTGCCCCGGGGCTCTCCGGCCTCGGCCAGCAACAACGTGCGCGCTGGGTTGCATCGCGCCACGTACCGGGTACGTAGCACGGTGCGCAAGGACCGGGCAAAGTGACTGCGGGGGAGCCGTCGACCAAGTCGAATTTGGTATCAAGCCAGCGTCGCAAGGTAGTCAGTCAAGGAGCGGCTTGGAATCACGAAAAGCCAACAAGTATAGCCCGGAGTGCCGGGTGGCCGCCAGCTTCACCGGCGACGGGACGCGCACAGGCGTCGCAGCCGCGCCACCAGATCCTGCTGGCCTGCCAGGGCGTCGCTCCACTCCCGGGCGCGGCGCGTCCAGGCCGTCCATGGTTCCGGTTGCAGGGCATAGCGCAGTTGCTCGGCAAATCCTTCCAGGGTGGTTTCTCCGTTCCAGCCCAGGTGGATGTCGTGGGCATGCGAGGGCAGGGCGCAGCGGTCCAGCCAGGCCGCCAGTTTGTCGACATGCGCGGCGTCGTCCTGCGGGTAGATGTGCCAGACCATGGGCCGGCCGGCCCAGTGCGCCCGGATAAAGGAATCTTCGCCGCGCACAAAGTTCAGGTCGGCGCACCACAGCAGGCAGTCGTAGTCCGCCGGGGCCAGGAAAGGTAGGCGGACGATGCGCAGGGCCCCGCGCTGCCCCTCGCCAAGGTAGGGGGCCACGCCCTCGGGAATCACTAGCAGGCTGGGCTGGTCGCCGTCGGCCAGTTCCCGCGCCAGCACGGACGCCGGCGCGTCCGGGTAGCAGAACAGCGTGACCAGGCGTTCGCCTGGCAGACGGGCGGGCAGGCCGATGCGTGTCAGAAAGTCCTTCTGGGCCCGCGGGTCGGCCTGCAGGGCATCGCGTGCTTCCAGCAGGCCGGGTTCCCGGAGCAAGCCGCCGCTGGTCTCGGTAAAGCCCGGAAAAAGAAGGTCTTGACGATGCCGTTGGACTGCGGCGACGGCAGGCCGTGGCAGCTGTCGATCCACGATTCGGCCGACAGGTATTCCAGGTTGATCCAGATCGGCCGCTGCACCAGGTCCTGCATCCGGTCGACAAAGGCGGGCGGCGGATCGCAGGCAAAGGCTTCGATCACGATTTCGTGTGGCACCGCGTCAAGGGCGGGCAAGGTCCAGTGCAGGATCTCCACGCCGTCGATCGACTGTATCGGCAGCCGGACCGACACGCGGCGCTCCAGCCGGGCGAACGACGCCAGGTCATCCACCCACAGCCGCACTGGCCACTCCTGGGCGGTCAATTGCCGCGCCAGCCGCCAGCAGACGCCGATATCCCCGAAATTGTCGACGACTCGACAGAACACATCCACGCGCAATTGGTTTTCTCCTTGGCTTGTCAGACGAGTGCTTCCCGCGCCAGTTCCAGCCAGGCCCGCGCGGCGAACGACAGGTATTTGTTCTTGCGCCAGGCCAGCACCATGTTCCACCAGATCTGCGGCGCGTCGATCGGCAGCACCACGAAGCGCGAGCGGTTCAGTTGCATGCCGAACAGCTCGGGCAGCAGTGCGATCCCGACCCCGGCTTCGACCATAGACGCAACGAAGTCCCACTGGCTGCTGCGCCCGGCAATCCTGGGTGTAAAGCCGGCTCGCACGCAAGCCGCATGCACGACTTCGTTCAGCACGAAGCCTTCGCCATAAAAAATGAAGGGTTCCTGCGCCAGGTCGGCCAGCCGCACCGACGTCCGGCCCGCCCAGGGCGAATCGGCCGGAGCGATCAACTGCAAGGGATAGCGGCAGATTGGGAGCGTATCGAATTCGTCGTCCACGGGCAGCAGCATGGCGCCGATTTCCAGCGTGCCCGCGCGCAATTCGTCTTCCACGGTGCGCGACCCCTTTTCGAACAGCTTGAGTTCAATGCCCGGGTATTGGCGGTGAAAGCTGGCGATCAAGGGAGCCAGCAGGCCGTTGGACAGGGGCGGGATGCCCATGACCAGCTCGCCGTGGGTCAATTGATCCAGGTCGGCCACCTCGGCCAGCATCTGCGCATGCATGGCCAGCAGTTCCTGCCCGCGCCGGTAGATGACGCGGCCCGCATCGGTCAGTGAAATCCGACGGCCTTCCTTGACAAGCAGCGGGGCGCCCAGATCGGCTTCCATTTGCTTGATCAATTTGCTGACATTGGGCTGGGTCACAAACAGGGCTTCGGCCGCCGCCGTGTAGCTCTGCCGGTTGACCACCTCAAGGAAGTACCTCAGCTCGCGCAGATCCATTCATGCCGCCAAAGAATGTTTTGCATGCATATTATTCATTTTGATAATGCATCACCACTGTCTAGAATGACGGTATTGAGGGAAAACCCTAGACCGCATCGCCTGAGCCACAGCATGAACCGTTCCGTTTTTACCCGTTTTGCGCACATGATCGTTCAGGTAGGCCTGCTGATCGCCATCTGGTGGGCGTGCGACGCCGTCGTGCACCTGCTGCGTCTGCCGCTGTCAGGCGGTGTGCTGGGATTGGGCGTCGTGCTGGCGCTGTTGTTCTCGGGGGTGCTGCGGGTGGACCGCGTCAAGGTGGGCGCCCAGTTGCTGCTGACCGAGATGATTCTGTTTTTCATTCCGGCCGTCGTCGCCATCGTGCGGTATCAGGACCTGCTGGTGCAAAGCGGCGTCAAGTTGATGGCGTTGATCGTGATTGGCAATGCCTGCGTGATGTTCCTGACGGCCTTTGCGGTCGAGGCCATCGTGCGGCGCGGCGGTCCGGATCGTGGCCTGCCCGTCGCCGCGCGGGAGCAGCCGGCATGATGCTCGCGGCCTTCTGTGTGCTGCTGACGGTGGCGCTGTACTTCGCCAACAAGCAGTTGTACCGGCGGTTTCCACGGCTGCTGTTCAGCCCGGTGATCCTGACGCCTGCGCTTATCGTGGCGGCGCTGGTGGTGATCGGCATTCCGTTCGACACCTACCTGACCGACACCCACTGGCTGCTGTGGTTTCTAGGCCCCGCCACGGTGGCGTTCGCGGTGCCGATCTATCAGCACCGCACCTTGATCCGCGATCATTGGATGGCGCTGGCGGCCGGCACGGTCATTGGCGTGACCGTGGCGGTGTCGACGTCGTGGGGTCTGGGCCAGGTGTTCGCATTGCCGCCCGACGTGGCGCACAGCCTGCTGTTGCGGTCCGTGTCCACGCCGTTCGCGCTCGAGATGGCCACGCAGATGGGTGGCCGCGCCGACATGACGGCCATGTTCGTGGTGTTTACGGGCCTGGCCGGCATCATCACCGGCGAACTGATCCTGGCCCTACTGCCACGGAAGTCATCGCTGTCGCGCGGGGCCAGTTACGGCGCCACGGCGCATGCGCTCGGCACGGTCAAGGCGCGTGAACATTCCGAGCAGACCGGCGTGATGGCCAGCCTGCTCATGATCTTCAGCGGACTGCTGATGGTCGCTTTGTTGCCGCTGTTGTCGCGTTTGTTCGTATAGGCCCGGAACCCCGGGCCGCGTTCGCAGGTCTGACGGTCCATGACTCGATCCTTTCCTCTCTGGCGCAGCCTGGCCGCGCTTGGCAGCCTTGTCGCGGCCGTGACCGGCTGCTCCAGCTGGGACACGTGGCAACGCGAGAAGATCTTTGCGCCGGCCCGTACCGACGGCAGCTGGTATCGCGAACCCCTTGAAGGCACCGACCAGTTCGACCTGACGCTGTCCGGCGGCGACAAGGTCCACGCCTGGTATTGGCAGAACCCCGACCCGAAAGCGCCCGCTGTGCTGTACCTGCATGGATCGCGCTGGAACTTGAACGGCAGCGCCTTCCGTATCGAACGCTGGGCGGACATGGGCTTTTCGGTTCTGGCGATCGACTATCGGGGCTTTGGCAAGTCCACCGAAATCCTGCCTTCCGAATCCACGGCGTACGAAGACGCTACCGCCGCCTTGCTTGAACTGGCCAGGCGTCAGCCGGATCCATCCAGACGGTTTGTGTACGGCCATAGCCTGGGGGCGCGGTGGCGGTCGAGCTGGCGTCGCAGGGCACGCCTGCTGCACCGTTCGCGGGGCTGATCGTCGAATCGAGCTTTACCAGCATTGGCGAAATGGTGCAGACGACCAAGTACGGCTGGATTCCCGGCCTGCCCATCCTGGTGACGCAGGACTTCAATTCCAGAAAGAAGATGTCGCGGGTGAAGACGCCCGTGCTGATCATCCACGGTACCAACGACTCAGTGATACCGCACACCATGAGCGACCAGCTGCTGGCGGCGGCCACGGCGGCACCGCCCGACCTGCGCCGTTTGCTCAAGGTGGAAGGCGCGTCGCATTCCAACGCCAGCCGCAGCGGCCCGGCCTATGTGCAGGCCGTGCAGTCCTTCGCGCGCGATGCCGCCAAGGCGTATGCGGCGCCCGCGGCCATCGCGGGCAAATAAGGGCTGGCGGCAATCCGGGCTGTCGCGCGCCGGATGCCGCCCATGGCGACATGCAGCCATCGGGCCGGGCCGCCAGCTGGGGTTCCGCCGGTCTTCAGCGCTTTTCGTACTGCTTGCTGCCGAACATGTTTTCGAACGACGTCGCGTCATGCGGCTTGCGCTGGTCGGCCAGGACGGCCACGCCGCGCTGGACGGCCGGGCGGCCCTGGATGTCGTCGTACCAGCGCTTCACATTCGGAAAGTCCGCCAGGTCCACGCCTTGGTTGGCGTGCGACCGGGTCCAGGGCCAGCAGGCCATGTCGGCGATCGTGTAGTTGCGGCCCGCCAGGAAGGCGTGCTGCGACAACTGCTTGTCCATCACCCCGTACAGGCGGCGCGACTCATTGGTGTAGCGGTTGATGGCATAGTCGATCTTTTCGGGTGAGTACATCCGGAAGTGGTGCGCTTGCCCCAGCATCGGACCCAATCCGCCCATCTGGAACATCAGCCACTGCAGCGTGTTGTAGCGTTCGCGGTCGGTCTTGCCCAGGAATTTGCCCGTCTTGCCCGCCAGATAGAGTAGGATCGCGCCCGACTCGAACAGGGAGATCGGCTTGCCGTCCGGCCCTTCAGGATCGATGATCGCCGGGATCTTGTTGTTCGGACTGATCGCCAGGAATTCTTCCTTGAACTGATCCCCTGCGCCAATGTTGACCGCCGTGACCGTGTAAGGCAGCTTGCACTCTTCGAGCATGATGTGCACTTTGTGGCCATTGGGCGTCGCCCAGGTATGGACCTCGATGGGTTGCTGCTGGGCCGGCTGGGCGCGGGGTGTCGTCATTCACTACTCCGTCGAGAGGCGTGCGCTAAGAGACTGCGCAGGATGTCAAACGCCGATTATCAGGGAATCGTTTGCGGTTTTGCACCAATAACCCCGGGGTTCACCGGGCTTTCTTGGTAACCACGTTTCCGGTATAGGCGCGATCGGGGGATAATAGCGGGCTCTTCGCCGCGCGCGCTTGTCCCGTTCCCGAACCTTCCCATGACCCGTCCCCGCTTTCTTCCCGACAACTTCACCCTCAGTCTGCTGGCGACCGTGCTCATCGCCAGTTTTCTTCCCTGTTCCGGCCAGACCGCGGTCGTGTTCGAGTGGATCACCGATATCGCGATCGGCCTGCTGTTCTTCCTCCATGGCGCCAAGTTGTCGCGCGAGGCCATCGTGGCGGGCATTACGCACTGGCGTCTGCACATCCTGATTTTCCTGTGCACCTTCGCCATGTTCCCGGTGCTGGGGGTGGCGCTCAAGCCGCTGCTCTCGCCCATGATCACGTCCGAGCTGTACACCGGCATCCTGTTCCTGTGCGCCTTGCCGGCTACCGTCCAGTCGGCCATTGCGCTGACGTCCATCGCGCGGGGCAACATTCCCGCCGCGATCTGCAGCGCATCGGCATCCAGTCTGCTGGGCATCTTCCTGACGCCGCTGCTGGTCAGCGTGATCCTGACGACCAGCGGCACGCATGCCTTGTCGTTCGACGCGGTCGGCAAGATCCTGCTGCAACTGCTGCTGCCTTTCGTGCTGGGCCAGATCGCCCGCCGCTGGATTGGCGGCTGGGTGACCAAGCACCGCGCCATGCTCAAGTATGTGGACCAGGGGTCCATCCTGCTAGTCGTGTACACCGCTTTCAGTGAAGCCGTCGTGGGCGGGCTGTGGAGCCAGGTGTCGGGTACGGTGCTGGCAGGTCTGCTGGCCGTATGCGCCGTCATCCTGTTCATCGCCTTGCTGTTCACGACGTTCATCAGCCGCGCGCTGGGTTTTTCGAAAGAAGACGAGATCACCATCGTGTTCTGCGGATCGAAAAGAGCCTGGCCTCGGGCATTCCGATGGCCAAGGTGCTGTTTTCGAGCGGCGCCGTGGGCGCCATCGTGCTGCCCATGATGCTGTTCCACCAGATGCAGCTGATGGTGTGCGCGGTGCTGGCGCGCCGCTATGCGTCGCGCGTGGAAACGCCTCTGGAGGTCGAGGCCCCCAAGGCCAAGCCGGCCGCCTGACTCACGCCGTCTGCCTGACCGGCAACGAAAAAGTCCGCACGGCGCAAGCCGATGCGGACTTTTTCCACCTTGGGTTGGGTACCGGTCGATCAGTGGAAGTGCGTTGGCGACGTGTCGGCTTCTTCGGGCGGCTCGGCGTGAACCATCTCGCCAAGCGGATTCGGGAAATAGGGCGCGCCGCAATCTTCGCAGAACTCCAGCGGCATCAGGCCCGGCAGGCGGCGGATGTCATCCACGCCCAGCTCTTTCAGGATGCTGGCGATCTGTTCGATGGTGGGCGACTCTTCGGTATCGTCGTCCCGGCCGAACACCGGCCAGGTCGCGCCATAGATGACGTCGTTGCGGTTGCGGGCCGTGAAACCGACGCGGTATTCCTCGATGTCGGTCTCGCCACAGCCGGCAATGACCGCGCGCAGTTGCGCCGGCGGCATGTTCAGCGCCGTCTCGATCCAGCTGACCGCAGCCTGCATCGACAACGGGCGCACCCGCCGGTCGGCTTCGCGATTATTGACGTAATAGGCGTCGGGCAACAGGCATTCAAAGCCGCAGCCAGGCAGCAGGTCGGCAAAGACCGGCGTGGCCTGGGCCACCCAGGCGTCCAGGCATTCATCTCGGCCCGTCACGGCGGCGTTCGCGCCGGTGGCGCCCACGCCTTCCTGCCAGCGGAACACGGGCCTGCCGCGCGGCACGGCAACGGCACCCACCACATAACGGGTGTCGGCCAGCAGATTCGGCACGTCGGACGCGGCCAGGGTCGAACGCGGCACTGGCAGTTCCAGGGCGCGCGCGCCCAGGCGCGTCAGCCATTGCAGCGTGGCGCTGAACGACCGGGGCATCTGATCCACGCTGTAGAGTTCGGACGCCAGCGCCAGGCGGACGTCGGCGGCCAGGATATGGCCATGCAGGTGCGCGCTGAGGGCGTCCAGCGAGTCCTGGCGAATGCGGCCGGACGGGATGGTGAACCGCGTCCAGGCTACCACGGGCGCAACCACCAGCAGCACGTCGTAAGGCTCGCCGTCCTTTTCCATGAAGGTGGACTCGGACAGCGTTTCGGCCTGCTCCACCAGGATTTCATAGCCGCCCGCATCGGTTTCCAGCAACGCGTCCAGCGCCGCTTCGACCGCGCCGTCCTGCCCGGCATGCAGCAGCTTGCCCAACAGGGTTTCGATCTCGCGTTCCCAGTAACGGTCTTCCACACGGCTGCCGGAGCCATTGAGGGCTAACGACAGTGCGACGAGCCGTTCGGCGTCACGGGTGTAGCGGGCGTTGGTCTTGTTGCGGGGTCGGGCCATGGAGGATCTGAATCGCTTGCGGGGATAACAACCCGCTAGTGTATCTCCGTCCCGGACCCGTTCCCCGCGGCTCGTCCGAATGACTGGACTATTCCTGGATGTTCGCCGCTTTGACCACGGCCGCCCAACGGGTCAGCTCGCTTTGCGTGTAGGCGCCCAGTTCCTTGGGGCCCATGAAGCGGGCTTCGGCGCCCAGTTCGGCGGCTTTCTTGCGGAACGCGTCGGTCGCCATGATCTTGCCGATCTCGCCGGCCACCTTGTCGATCACCGGTTGCGGGGTGCCGGTCGGCGCGTACATGGCGAACCACGACGAGACTTCCAGGTCGGGAAAACCGGCTTCGGGCGCCGACGGCACGTCCTTCAGGCTGTCGATGCGTTTGGTGTCGGTGACGGCCAGCGCGCGCAACTTGCCCGACTGGATGTGCCCCATCAACGGCGGCGGGGTGGTAATGGTCAGGTCGACTGCGCCGCTCAACAGGTCGGTCAGCGCTGGGCCGGTGCCCTTGTAGGGAACGTGGGTGATGTCCACGCCTGCCTGCATCTTGAGCAGTTCGGTGGCCACCTGTTGCAGCGAGCCATTGCCCGACGACGCATAGTTGAGCTTGTTCGGGTTGGCCTTGGCATAGCTGACCAGGTCTTTCAGGCTCTTGATCGGGAGGTTGGCGTTGACCACGATCACCTGCGGCGCGGACAGCACGTTGGCGACGGGGGCGAAGTCCTTGATCGGATCCCAGTTCAGGTTCTTGACCACGGCCGGCGTGATTACCTGGTAGCCGGAATACTGCAGCAGCATGGTGTAGCCGTCCGGTTTGGCGCGCGCCACGGCCTGGGCGGCGATGCCCCCCGATGCGCCCGGGCGGTTTTCGACCACGACGGGCTGGCCCAGCGCCTTGGACAGCGGTTCCGCGATCAGCCGCGCCGCCAGGTCAGTGGTGCCCCCGGCGGCGGCCGACGCGATCAGGGTAATCGGCCGCTGCGGGAAGGCGGCATCGGCCGCGTGGGCCATGGGGGCCAGGATCGCGGGAGCCAGGGCAAAGGAAACGGCAAGGGCGAGCGGGGTCAGGGTGCGTAGCATGGAGAGTCTCCGATATTGTTATGGGTGATGCGGGAAGGTTGATGTGTGATGCGGGATGCGGGATGCTTCGAGCGCCATGCATCGAGCGCCATGCATCGAGCGCCATGCTTCAAGCGCCATGCGATGCAGGATGCGGCCGCTTGGCGGTCTCACGCCGCGCCGAAGTGCTCCTGCAGCCAGGCCGGCGCGGGGTGCGTGCGCAAGCGGGGTCCGGCCGACAGCAACTGGTTGGACAGCGGCCGTTCCACCAGCTGCGGCAGGCCGGCCACCACGTCGAGCAGGGGCGTGAGCGTGACGCCCGTGTCGACGCCCATGGTCTCGAACATATGCACCAGTTCTTCGGTGTTCACGTTGCCGCTTGCGCCGGGCGCATAAGGACAGCCGCCCAGGCCGCCGGCCGCCGCGTCGAAACGCATGACGCCGACCTGCCAGGCTGCCAGCGCATTGGCCAGGGCCATGCCGCGCGTGTTGTGCAAATGGGCGGTGATCGCCAGATGGGGCAGGGCGCGCGACACCTGGTCGCAGATCGCCGCCACCTGGGTCGGGAAAGCCATGCCGGTGGTGTCGCACAGCGAAATGCCGGTTGCGCCCGCGTCGGCAAAGATCCGGGCCAGACGCAGCACTTCGGCGGGGTCGACGTCGCCTTCGAACGGGCAGCCGAACGTGCACGAGAGAGACACCGTGCAGGCCACGCCTGCCTTGCCCGCTTCGCCCAGCATCGCCAGCAGTTGCGCGGTCGACTGTTCCCGTGTCATGCGCAAGTTGGCGCGGTTATGTGTTTCGCTGACCGACATCACCAGGTTCAGTTCGTCGGCCTGGCTGGACAGCGCCCGTTCCAGCCCCCGCAGGTTTGGCACCAGGCAGGTGTAGATGGTGCCCGGGCGGCGCGTGATGCGTTGCATGACGGCTTCGGCATCGGCCAGCGCCGGAATGGCCTTGGCCGACGTGAAGCTGGTCACTTCGATGCGTTTGAAACCGCAGGCCGACAGGGCGTCAATGAACGCGATCTTTTCGTCGGTCGGCACCTGGCGTTTTTCGATCTGCAGCCCGTCGCGCGGCGCCACTTCGTTCATTTCGATGCGGGTCGGTCCTTGGTTCATGCAATCACTCCCTTGCTGCGCAGCAGCGCGATCTGGTCGTTCGTCAGGCCTGCGTCGTGCAGGATCTGGTCGGTGTGTTCCCCCAAGGTGGGGGCGCGGTGGCGGATGGCGCCCGGATGGGCCGACAGCCGCGGCACGATGCCGGGCATTTCCAACTCGATGCCGCTGGCTGCGGTGATCTTGGCGATCATGTCGCGCGCCCGGTAGTGCGGATCTTCGGCAATATCGCGTGCGGTATAGATGCGCCCCGACGGCACCTGGGCGTCGCGCAGCGCCTCCAGGATGGTGCCGCTGTCGTGACGCGAGGTCCAGGCTTCGATCGCGGTGTCCAGTTCCACCGAGCGCAGCGCGCGGCCGTCGTTCCGGGCCAGGTCGGGATCGTCGGCCAGATCGGGGCGGTCCATCTTGCGCATCAGGCGGGTGAAGATTCCGTCGCCGTTGGCGGCGATCAGGATGTACTCGCCGTCGCCGCAGCGGTACGCGTTGGACGGCGCAATGCCGGGCAGGGCGCCGCCCGCCGGCTGACGCACCGCGCCAAACACCGAATACTCGGGCAACAGGCTTTCGCTCAGGTTGAACAGGCCTTCGTACAAGGCGGCGTCGATCACCTGTCCTTCACCACCGCGCGCGTCGCGTTCGTACAGGGCCAGCAGCAGGCCCAGCGCACCGTGCAAGCCAGCGATCGTGTCCCCCAGCGACAGCCCGGCCCGCACCGGCGGACGGCCGGGTTCCCCTGTCAGATATCGCAGGCCCGCCATGGCTTCGCCGATCGCCGCAAAGCCGGGTTCATCGCGCTTGGGCCCGGTCTGGCCATAACCCGACACCCGCAGCATGATCAGGCGCGGGTTGATGGCATGCAGGGCTTCCCACGACATGCCCCATTTTTCCATGGTGCCCGGCCGGAAGTTCTCGATCAGGATGTCGGCGCTGGCGGCCAATGTGCGCACCAATTCCTGGCCATCTTCCTGGCGCAGGTCAATACATACCGACTGCTTGCTGCGCGACTGCGCTTCCCACCAGACCGACGTGCCTTCATGCAGCAGACGCCACTTGCGCAAGGGGTCGCCCTGGCCGGGCGGTTCGATCTTGATGACCTGCGCGCCGAAGTCGGCAAGGGTCTTGGCGGCGAAGGGTCCGGCAATCAGCTGGCCGAGTTCGATGATCTTGATGCCATCGAGGATTTGGCGGGTCATGGTGTCTTCCGTTTTCGGGCGGGCCGGTCAAGACGCCGGTCGGCAAGGCCGGGCGGCCGGCGTCGTGCCGTTGTCGTTCCGGGGGCGTGCCGCGGCGTTGTTGTTATCAGAGTCCGCAGTGTGCCTGACCGCCCGCGCCTGGCGGAAGCGCCGATTCGGCAAACGGGCTTTCCCGATTCGCGAAGACGGGGATACGCCCGCCTGACATCTGCTCGCACGGCCGGACTAGTCGTTTGCGCGGATCCCGGCTAGGCTGTCGGCTGATCCGCAGGCGACGGCGCGCGCCGGCCTGCCGCCCCGCCTGTTGGAGACTTTCCCATGATGTCCGTTTTCCTGTCCGCCCGGCCCGCTGCGGCGCTGGCCCTGGCTGCGTGCGGCGCCGTGCTGTTGGCCAGTATGCCCACCGCCGCCTCGGCGGCCGAATCGGCGCAGCGCGTGACGCCGCCGGTTGCAAGTCCGGTGGCCGCGTCGGGTGCCACACCCGCATCGGCGTCGTCCACCACGATGGCCGTCCCCTCATCCGCCGCAAGCGCAGCGCCGTCCGATCAACGTCCGGCTGACAGATTTGCCGTCTTTACGTCAGCCAGCGCCGCCGCGGCCATTGCCAAACCGGCACCGTCCCGCCAGGCCATTTACACCGCGGCGCCGACCAGCGACCGCGTCGTCAAATCGCGCGCCATGGGCGACTATCGGATCCGCGTCGCCGTGCCGACCACCCCGCCGCCTGCCGACGGCTATCCGGTGGTCTACGTGCTGGACGGCGACGATTACTTCGATCCGGGCGTCAAGCTGGCCGACCACCTGGTCCGGACTTCAAACGGGTCGATGACGCCCGGCGTCATCGTGGGCGTGGGCTATCCCGGCGATTCGCGCCGATCCTACGACTACCTGCCTGCTTCGCCGATTTCGGCCGATATCGAGCGGCGCCCCGACGGCCGCCCGATCATCGACGACGTCTACGGTGGCGCGGACGGCTTCCTGGACTTTCTGGACCAGGAACTGAAGCCGCTGATCCAGGCGGCCTACCCGATCGATCCGCAGCGCCAATCCTTGTACGGCCATTCGTATGGCGGCCTGCTGGCGGTGCATGCGCTGTTCACCCGGCCCGACATGTTCCAGACCTATCTGCTGTCCAGCCCGTCGCTGGGGTGGAATGGGCGGTATGTGCTGACCGAAGAACCTGGCTTCAACGCCCGGGTCCAGGGCGGAACCCATCGGATTGCTACGGTGGTGACGGTAGGGGAATATGAACAGGCGCTGTCCCCCGAGCAATTGCGCGCGCCCGATGCGGCCGAACGCGCCGCGCGTGCGGCCCGTCGCCGGTCGGTGGACAGCGACCGGGATCTGTCGGCGCGGCTCAATGCCGTCGCTCCCGACCGTGTCGGCAGCCGCTTTCGGATGTTCCCGGGCGAAGTCCACGGCAACCGTGGCGCTGCCCGCGTTTGCGTACGGCCTGCCGACAGCCTTTGCCGCGCAGCATTGAGAGGCGCCTTGGGGCCGGTAGCACGCCGGCCATCTGCGATGCAAGGATGGCTGACCCATCGCAGCGCCATGGCATACCGCTAACGCAGGCCGACCGTCAACCGGGCAGCCGCCCGCGCCCGATCAGCTCAGCTCGATCCGTTCCGCTTCGGGTACGTCGATCACCAATGGTGACTGGGCGACGGCCACGCAGGGCAGCAGGTAGCCTTCCTCTTTCTCGCTGGAACTCAGCCCAGGCCATTCCACGCGATACCGGATCGACCCTTCCACCAGCACACTGATACACGCGCGGCAGGTCCCATTGCGGCACGAGGTCGGCAGGCGTATCCCCGCCCGCCGCGCGGCCTCGAACAGCGACTCGGTGGGCAGTGCCTCGAAGGTCCAGTCCATCGGCTCGATGCGGACCATGTTGGCGGCGTGGGCAGCCTGGGCCGCCCCGGCGTCAGTTGGCGGGGAGGCCATTGCCGGCAGGGACGTCGGATGCAGGAGTACTGGACGCAGGCGTACTGGAAGCAGGGGTACTGGACGCAGGGGCGTCGGCCGGATCCGCCGTCCTGGACTTTGACGGCACGGAGCTTGCCGCCTTGGACTCGGCCACCCTGAATTCCGCAGCCTTGGCGTCAGCCACTGCGGGGTCGGCGGGTTTGATATCGGCCGGCTTCGCACCGATCGCCCCGCCTGCCGCGTCCTGCGCCTGCGAAGCTGCGGCAGCCTGCACTTGTGCTTGGGCGGCAGCCGCCGCCTGTGCCTGTGCCTGTGCCGTCGCCGCAGCCTGGGCCTGAGCCGCCGCGGCAGCCTGTGCGTGGGCTGCCGCCAGAGCTTGCGCCTTGGCGGCTTGTTCGGACGCGATCGCCTGCGCCTGGGCGGCCTGGGCAAGCGCCGCGGCTTGCGCCTGAGCCGCAGCTTGCGCTTGGGCAGCTTGCGCCTGGGCGGCCTGTGCCGCTGCCGCGGCTGCCCGGGCCTGCAGTGGCGCCAGATATTGCTCGAGCAAGCCAAAGAACCCGCTGTAGAACCGCGGAGCCGCGATCGTCTCGCTGCCCACCTTCACCATCGAATCGTCGCTGGCGCCGAAGGGCATCGACACCGATCCCAACAGACTCACGCCCAGGCTGGCCGAACTGGCCGTTTTTTTCAGGGTATAGCGGTCCTGCACGGCATTGACGAACACCGTGGACGACGTGCCATCGGTGCTGTCGGGCGCGCAGACGATATGGAATTCGATTTCCGCATGCGCTTCGGATGCCTGCTGGAATTTCTTGCGGCCGTCCACGACATCGGGCTGCACCTTCGTGATGACGTAGCCCTGGCTCAGCAGGGCGCGGCGCGCCGACTCGCATGCGTCGACGGCCGTGGCCGAATAGGACCGACTGTACGTTGACGACTCATTGAAGCCCTCGTTGTCGTACGTCGCGGTTTTCCGGGCGGCGCAACCCGCCAGCACGCTGCCAATCAGCACCATCGACAAGCCGGTGAAAAAGCAAGGCGTCCAACGCATGAATACGGTTTCCTAAGAAGCACGGCCGGCTGCGGGAAGGTCCCACTGGACAGCCGCGCCACATCTGCAGTGAGTGTATCGGACTTATTTGAAGCAATGATGGAGGTCCCTTGCCACCGTTGCCTGAGCTGGCCCCAAGACGCCATCACGCCGCTTCCAGATGCCCCAGCAGCAGCCGCGCCGATACCGTCAACGCGTCTGGATCCCGAACCCCCAACAGCAGGCTGCGATGCGCCCAGGCATCTTCCAGCGGCACCAGCTTCAACCGCATGGATCGCACGTGGGGTTCGACCGCCAGCCGCGGCAAAATCCCCACGCCCATGCCCGCGGCCACCATCCGGCACACCGCGTCGAAGCTGCGCACCTGGATGCGCAGGCGCAGCGGTTTTTCGATCCGGCTGCTTTCCTCCAGCAAGCGATTGGCCAACGATGTTGCTTCGGGCAGACTGACAAAATCGCTGTCCAGCGTTTCGACGAACCGCACCGACGCCTTGCGGGCCAGCGCATGGCCGCGCGGCACGATCAGCACCAGTTCATCATCCCGGTAGGGAGGGTCACCAGGCCCTGCGCCTGCGTCCGGTCGGCAAAGATGCCAATGTCGGCCCGGTTCTCAAGCACCGCCTCGACAATGGTGCTGCTGTTCTGCTCTTCCAGTTCGATGCGGATGGCGGGGTGCGCCACCATGAAGGATGACAGGTCATCGGGCAGGAACTGCGTGATCGATGACGTGTTCGCCCAGATCCGCACCGTGCCGCGCGCGCCCGACGAATAATCCGACATCACGCCGGCCATCTGCTCCACATCCTTCAGGATGCGCAGCGCATGCGTCAGGCAAGCCTGCCCGGGTTCGGTCAGTTCGATGCCCGACGCACGGCGATACAGCAGCGGCGCGTTGACGGCGGCTTCCAGGTCGGCAATACGCCGGCTGGCCGCGCCGACTGCCAGATGCACCTGGCGCGCGCCCGCCGAGATGCTGCCGTGGCGGGCCACCGCCACGAACAAGGCCAGCGTGACGAGATCGAAGCGCGAAACATTCATTCAACGCACGCTACGCGGTCATCGGCATCAGGCAGCCATCAACTGACGCAGCACGAACGGCAGAATGCCGCCGTGATTGTAGTAGTCGACCTCGATGGGCGTGTCGATGCGCAACAGCAGCGGCACGTCGCGCGTCCGGCCATCGGCCCAGCGGACGGTCAGCGTGACGTCCATCTGCGGACGGATGCCGTTCTCCAGCCCCGAGATGTCGTACGTTTCCTCGCCGGTGATGCCCAGCGACTGCACCGAGTCCTCGCCCTTGAACTGCAGCGGCAGCACGCCCATGCCGACCAGGTTGCTGCGGTGGATGCGTTCGAAGCTGCGCACGATCACGGCCTTGACGCCCAGCAATTGCGTACCCTTGGCCGCCCAGTCGCGCGACGACCCCGTGCCGTACTCTTCGCCGCCGAAGATCACGGTTTGCGTGCCTTCCGAAATGTATTTCATCGCGGCGTCGTAGATCGACATTTCTTCGCCGCCCGGCTGGAAGCGCGTAATGCCGCCTTCGACCCGGCTGCCGTCGTCGTTTGGCGGGATCATCAGGTTCTTGATCCGCACGTTCGCAAACGTGCCGCGCATCATGACTTCGTGGTTGCCGCGGCGGGCGCCGTAGCTGTTGAAGTCAGGCTTGAGCACGCCGTTGGCGATCAGGTACTTGCCCGCGGGCGACGTGTCCTTGATCGATCCGGCCGGCGAGATGTGGTCGGTCGTGATGGAGTCGCCGAACACGCCCAGCGCACGGGCGTTCTTCACGGCCGGCATCGGGGCCGGTTCCATCTCGAAGTTGTCGAAGAAGGGCGGCTCGGCGATATAGGTCGAATCCGGCCATGCGTAGACGTCGCCTTCGCCGCCTTTGATCTTCTCCCACAGCTTGCCCGGGTTCTCCTTGACCTGCGCGTAGTTGGCGCGGAAGACGTCCGGGTCCATGGCGTACTTCATGACCGCGTTGACCTCGTCCGACGACGGCCAGATATCGCCCAGCCACACATCGCCGTTCGTGCCCTTGCCCACGGGTTCGGTCATCAGATCGCGCTTCATCGTGCCGGCCAGGGCATATGCCAGCACCAGGGGTGGCGACGCCAGGAAGTTGGCCTTGATGTTCGGATGGATCCGCGCTTCAAAGTTCCGGTTGCCCGACAGCACGGCCGCGCACACCAGGTTGTTCAGATAGATCAGTTCGTTGAATTCCTGGGCAATGTCGCCGGCATTGCCGATACACGTCGTGCAGCCATACGCCGCCACGCTGAAGCCCAGTTTTTCCAGGTAGGGCAGCAGCCCGGCCCTTTGCAGGTATTCGGTCACCACGCGCGATCCGGGCGCCAGCGACGTCTTGATGTGCTTGCGCACCGTCATGCCCCGTTCCACCGCCTTCTTCGCAAGCAGGCCGGCCGCCAGCATCACGCTGGGGTTGGACGTGTTGGTGCACGAGGTAATGGCCGCAATCAAGATGTCGCCGTTCTGCAATTCGACGCCGTTGTCGGCCTTGAAGACCTGATCGAGCTTTTCCGGCGGCTGCGAAAAACCGTTTTCCGCCGCCGGTTTGCTGAACAGATCCGCAAACGTATTCTTGACGTTGCCCAGCTCGATACGGTCCTGCGGGCGCTTCGGGCCGGCGAGCGACGGGGTCACGGTCGACAGGTCCAGCGTGATCAGCTTGGTGAAATCGATGTCGGCGGCGGCAGGCACGCCGTACATGTTCTGCGCGCGGAAATAGGCTTCCAGGGCCTCGACTTCCTCCTTGGTGCGACCGGTGCCTTCGAAGAATTCGATGGTGCGATCGTCGACCGGGAAGAAGCCCATGGTTGCGCCATATTCGGGCGCCATGTTGCCGATGGTGGCGCGGTCGGTCACGCTCAGGCTGGTCGTGCCTTCGCCACAGAATTCAACGAACTTGCCGACCACTTTTTCCTTGCGCAGCAGTTCGGTAATGGTGAGCACCAGGTCGGTCGCGGTCACGCCCTCGCGCAACTGGCCCTTCAGCTCCACGCCCACCACGTCGGGGGTCAGGATGTACACAGGCTGGCCCAGCATGCCGGCTTCGGCCTCGATACCGCCCACGCCCCAGCCAACGACGCCGATGCCGTTGATCATGGTGGTGTGGCTGTCGGTCCCGACCAGCGAGTCGGGGTAGTACACCTTGTCGCGCTGGAACACGCCGCGCGCCAGGTATTCCAGATTCACCTGGTGGACGATGCCGAAGCCCGGAGGCACGACGCCAAAGGTATCGAAGGCCTGCATGCCCCACTTCAGGAACTTGTAGCGTTCCTGGTTGCGGGTGAATTCGATCTTCATGTTCAGGTCCAGCGCCTTGGGCTTGCCGAACTCGTCGATCATGACCGAGTGGTCGACCACCAGATCCACCGGCACCAGCGGTTCGATGGACTTGGCGTTCTTGCCCTGCTTGGCGGCAACGGTGCGCATCGCAGCCAGATCGGCCAGAAGCGGCACGCCGGTAAAGTCCTGCAGCACGACGCGGGCGACCACGAACGGGATCTCTTCCTCGCGCGGGGCGTTCGGCTTCCAGGCGGCCAGTTCACGGATGTGGTCCTCCGTGACTTTCTTGCCATCACAATTGCGCAGCACGGCTTCAAGCACGATCCGGATCGACACCGGCAGGCGTTCGACGGCAATACCGAGCGCCTGGCCCAGAGCAGGCAGCGAATAGTACTGACCGGTTTTCTTGCCGATCTTGAAGTCTTTGAGCGTATCGAATGTGTTGTGCGGCATGAATGCCTCCATGGAAAGACCGTAACCCCAGTTGGAAAAGAACCTGTTGCTTGCGGCTATTGGAACATGGCCCGTGCGCAAAATTCGCTGCGGGCGTGACTACGCGCGGTGATCGACATACTCGATCACCGGTGTTTCTTCCGGTAGCGTGGTGTGGATGAGCGGCGCGAGGATCGCGCTGCGAGGGTTCGATCGGCGCGTTGGCGCACCGGATAATCGTGTTCGCATGTCTTGCTCCTGCCAGACCCGAAAGCCTGGCGCGGCGCGCCGTTCAGCGCGCGCCGGGACTCAGGAAAAGAACCGTTGCGTCGCCGCGGGCGACAGACTCGCCCCGGTGGCGTGGGCGCGCCGAAGCACGTCCCAGTAATAGCGATAGCTGGCGCGGTCGTGCAGCCGGCCCTTGCCCGATCCGTCGTCGTCGCGGATCGGACCCCAGTCGGCGTCCTGCGCGGCCATCAGGATGCGTTCGGCATTCCGGATGTCCTCCGCGCTTGGGGACAGCGCAGCCACGATCGGATCGATCTGCGCAGGGTGGATGCTCCACATGCGCGTGTAGGCGAATTCGCGGCTGGCCCGGGTCGCGGCGCGCGACAGCACATCGGGCGAATCGAGTTCGGTCACGACATTGTGCGACGGCACCTTGCCATACGCATGACATGCCGCGCTGATTTCCAGCTTGGCCCGCGCGATCAGCGGGTGGTCGAACTGGCCTTGCGCCGTCAGTGCGTCGGCCGGGATCGCGCCGCGATGCGACGACACGAAATCCATCAGCCCGAACGACACGCATTCGATACGCGGATGCGCCGCGATGCGGAACACTTCGCGCAGCGCGCCATGCGTTTCGATCAGCACATGGACCGACAGCGGCCGGGTCAGGCCCGCTTCGTTCGAGATGCGTTCGATGGCCTCGACGGCGTTGGCGGCGTCGTGGGCGGAATTGAGCTTAGGGACTGTGATGTAGGCCAGCTTGTGGCCGGCGATCCCGATCAAGGTCTCGAGATCGTTGATGAATGCCTTGTGATGCACGTCGTGCACGCGGGCGCCGACACGGCCGTGCCGGTTCGCGTCGCTGGCGGCAAGCCGGGCAGCCATCTCGGCATGCTCGGCTTCCCGCCCGACGGCAGCCCCATCCTCACAGTCGAGGGTGACATCGAAGACCGGTCCGGCCTCGGCTTGCAGCGCGAGGCTTTTGGTCATCAGTTTTTCGGAGCCTGCATAGTGATCGCAGACCGGCAGCACGACAGGCTGCCGGCCGGATTCATGCAGCACCTGTGAGGGATGCGTCATGGGGCTGTAGTCCTGATTAACCGAGCAGGTGCTTGACGCCGTCGCGCTCTTCCATCAGTTCCTTCAGCGTGAACTCGATGCGTTCGCGCGAGAAGGCGTCGATTTCCAGGTCTTTCACGACCGAGTATTCGCCGTTTTTGGTGATGACCGGCACGCCGAAGATCACGCCTTCGGGCACGCCATACGAACCGTCCGACGGCACGCCCATCGTGACCCACTTGCCGTTGCTGCCGAGCACCCAGTCACGCACGTGGTCGATGGCGGCGTTGGCGGCCGACGCTGCCGACGACAGGCCGCGCGCGTCGATGATCGCCGCGCCGCGCTTGCCGACGGTCGGGATGAAGGTGTCGCGGTTCCAGGCGTCGTCGTTCAGCACCGACAGGGCGGGCTTGCCGGCCAGGGTGGCGAAACGGTAGTCGGGGTACATCGTGGGCGAGTGGTTGCCCCAGACGATCAGCTTTTCGATATCGCCAACGGCCACGTTGGTGCGGGCAGCCAGTTGCGACAGGGCGCGGTTGTGGTCCAGGCGCAGCATGGCGGTGAAGTTGCGCGCGGGCAGATCCGGCGCGGACTTCATGGCGATGTAGGCGTTGGTGTTCGCGGGGTTGCCCACGACCAGCACCTTGACGTTGCGGCTGGCGACAGCGTTCAGTGCCTTGCCTTGCGCCGTGAAGATCTGTGCGTTCACGGTCAGCAGATCCTTGCGTTCCATTCCCGGGCCACGTGGGCGAGCGCCCACCAGCAGTGCGACGTCGGCGTCCTTGAACGCGGTCATCGGGTCGCTGTGCGCCGTCACGCCTTCGAGCAGCGGGAACGCGCAGTCTTCGAGTTCCATGATGACGCCCTTCAGCGCCTTCTGTGCTTTTTCGTCAGGGATCTCGAGCAATTGCAGGATAACGGGCTGGTCCTTGCCGAGCATTTCGCCGGAAGCGATGCGGAACAGGAGGGCGTAGCCGATTTGTCCGGCGGCGCCGGTCACGGCAACGCGCATTGCGGGCTTAGTCATGTATGTCTCCGAAGCGGAAGATAAGTGGGAATGACGCGACGCGAAGTGTAACTCCGCATCGGGGGTGCCGGGACGCCCGCGTCGATACCAACCGTAGCAAAGGCGGTGCTGGCGGCGTTCGTACCGGGAGCAGGGCATCAGAATCGGACATGGACATCGAGTTTACGGACTCGAAAACATGCCAGCAATAAAATATCTTATGTTTTATATAAGACATAAGATGTAAATCCGTATTCCGGTTGGACACTCCACCCGGCGACATGACACAATTCGGCCTATGTCGATAACCCCTGCCACGCCCGCTTCGCGTCCGGCCCCCGAGCCAGCGTCCGCGGCGCCGCCCGCCGCGCCCGCCGTGGCATCCGCCGCCGGCGCGTCCGTCGTCAGCGCGGCGTTCAGCCCGCTTTACCGGCAGATCAAGGGACTCATCGTACAAAGCCTGGATCGCGGCGAATGGAAGCCGGGCGAAGCCATCCCGAGCGAACTCGATCTTGCCTCGCGCTTCAAGGTCAGCCAGGGCACGGTGCGCAAGGCCATCGACGAGCTCGCCGCCGAAAACCTGCTGCTGCGCCGGCAAGGCAAGGGCACCTTCGTCGCCACCCATCACGAAGACCGCGTGCGCTTCCGCTTTTTGCGGATGACTCCCGATGACGGCGAACCCGTCCAGTCCGACAGCCGCTTCCTGGAATGCCGCCGTATGCGCGCGCCGTCCGAGGTGGCGCGCACGCTCGACTTGCGCGGCGGCGACAGCGTGATCCAGATCCGGCGCGTCCTGTCGTTCGACGGCGTCCCGGCCGTGATCGAAGAAATTTTCCTGCCGGGCGCGCAGTTTCGCGGGCTGACCGCCGAACGCCTGGCCGAGTACACCGGCCCCATGTATGGGCTGTTCGAAACCGAATTCGGTGTGCGCATGATTCGCGCCGACGAAAAGATCCGCGCGGTGGCTGCCGCGGACAGCGACGCCGCGCTTCTGAAAGTGGCGGCCGGCGCGCCGCTGCTGCAGATCGAACGGGTGTCGTTTACCTATGAAGACCGGCCGGTCGAGATGCGTCGCGGCCTGTATTTAACTACGCATTATCACTACAGAAACAGCCTGAGTTGAACGCCTTATCGACGTGATTTGATACGACCCCCGGAAAGTGGGAAAATAGCGTGTTTCTCGGATTTCATCCGGTATGGACATCGCTGGGTCTGTTCTAAGGCCGAACGTTTGTTCTAGGACTGAACGAGCTTGCTCGCAAAGGTACAGTCGGGAGAAAGAAGGAGCACGAAGAGCGCACAAAAGAATATCCGCGGGGCAGGGCGGATCAAGCCAGCAGTGGCTTGCCGACCGGCCCGCGTTCAAGAAGACAGGTTTCTTTCCATGGTTTGGTTACTTTCCCCGAGGTCGTGATGTCCGACTCTGCAGCAAAACCCCGCCCGCAGTTCCGCAATCTAACGTTCGGCCAGCTGGCCTCCTATCGTCTGCCCCTGGCAGGCAAGCTGTCCATCCTGCACCGCATTACGGGCTTTCTCCTGTTTCTGGCGCTGCCGCTGATCCTGCTGCCGTTCTTTGAACGCAGCCTGATCTCCGAAATCGGTTTTGCCGACTTTGCCGAATTCGCGACGAACCCGATCGTCAAGGTCGTGCTGCTGGTCCTGATCTGGGCCTACCTGCATCACTTCTGTGCCGGCATCCGGTACCTGCTGCTCGACGTGCACGTCGGTCTGGAGAAGGCATCCGCCGCGCGTAGCGCCGCCATCGTTTTCGCCGTCAGCCTGGTGCTGACCGCTGTGTTCGGTCTCAAATTGTTCGGAGTGTTCTGATGGCTGCCTCGGAAAATATCGGTCGCAAACGCCTTGTCGTCGGCGCGCACTATGGCGTGAAGGACTGGATCATCCAGCGCGTCACCGCCTGTGTGCTGGTCATCTATACGCTCGTGCTGGGAATCGGCACCCTGATCATGCCGGAGTTCACCTACGAAAACTGGGTGCACCTGTTCAATTTCGAAGTCTTGCATTTCCCGCTGGGCAAAGTGCTCGCCATGCTGACCTTCCTGTCGCTGTTCTACCATGTCTGGATCGGCATGCGGGACATCTGGATGGACTATGTGCGTCACGCCGGCCTGCGTCTGACCTTGCAGGCATTTACCGTACTGTGGCTGGTCGGCTCTGCCGTCTACGCAGCACAAATTCTCTGGAGAATCTGAGTCGTGGTCGCTGTCAATTCAACCCTTCCGCGCCGCCAGTTCGATGTGGTGGTCGTCGGAGCCGGTGGGTCCGGCATGCGTTGCTCCCTGCAACTGGCGCAGGCTGGCCTTAGCGTGGCCGTGTTCTCCAAAGTATTCCCGACTCGCTCCCACACGGTAGCGGCCCAGGGCGGTATCGGCGCCTCGCTCGGCAACATGAGCGAAGACAACTGGTTCTGGCACATGTTCGACACCGTCAAGGGCTCCGACTGGCTCGGCGACCAGGACGCGATCGAGTTCATGTGCCGCGAAGCCCCGAATGCCGTGTACGAACTCGAGCACTTCGGCATGCCGTTCGACCGCAACGCCGACGGCACGATCTATCAGCGCCCGTTTGGCGGCCACACCGCCAACTTCGGCGAAAAGCCGGTGCAGCGTGCCTGTGCCGCGGCCGACCGTACCGGCCATGCGCTGCTCCACACGCTGTATCAGCGCAACGTTGCCGCGCGCACCCAGTTCTTCGTCGAATGGATGGCGCTGGACCTGATCCGCGATTCCGAAGGCGACGTGGTGGGCATTACCGCGCTTGAAATGGAAACGGGCGAAATCTACGTATTCGAAGCCAAGACGACCGTGTTCGCCACGGGCGGCGCGGGCCGGATCTGGGCCGCTTCGACCAACGCGTTCATCAACACCGGCGACGGCCTGGGCATGGCTGCCCGTGCGGGCCTGCCGCTCGAAGACATGGAATTCTGGCAATTCCACCCCACCGGCGTGGCCGGCGCGGGCGTGCTGATCACCGAAGGCGTGCGGGGCGAGGGCGGTATCCTGCTGAACAAGGACGGTGAGCGTTTCATGGAACGCTATGCACCGACGCTGAAAGACCTGGCGCCGCGCGACTTCGTGTCGCGTTCGATGGACCAGGAAATCAAGGAAGGCCGCGGCGCCGGTCCGGACGGCAGCTACGTGCTGCTCAAGCTCGACCACCTGGGCGCCGACGTGATCCACAAGCGCCTGCCATCGATCGCCGAAATCGCGCTCAAGTTCGCGAACGTCGACCCGACCAAGGAACCGATTCCCGTGGTCCCGACCATCCACTACCAGATGGGCGGTATCCCGACGAACGTGTTCGGCCAGGTCGTCGTGCCGAAGGACGGCAATCCGAACACCATCGTCAACGGTCTGTACGCGATCGGCGAATGCGCCTGCGTGTCGGTGCACGGCGCGAACCGCCTGGGCACGAATTCGCTGCTTGACCTGGTGGTGTTCGGCCGCGCGTCGGGCAACCACATCGTCTCGCAGAACCTGAAGAGCCGCAGCCACAAGCCGCTGCCGGCCGACGGTACGGACTTCACGATGTCGCGCGTGTCGGCCATCGAAAGCCGCCAATCGGGCGAGCGCGTGCAGCACGTGGCCAACGACATCCGCAACACCATGCAGCGTCATTGCGGCGTGTTCCGCACGCAAACGTTGCTGGACGAAGGTGTCTCGCAGATCAATCAGATCGCCGAACGCGTCAAGTCGGTCGCGCTTCAGGATCGTTCGAAGGTGTTCAACACGGCGCGTGTCGAAGCCCTGGAACTGGACAACCTGATCGAAGTGGCCAAGGCGACCATCGTGTCGGCCGCTGCGCGCAACGAAAGCCGCGGCGCCCATGCGCACAGCGACTTCCCGGAGCGCAACGACCAGGATTGGCTGCGCCATACGATGTTCTATTCCGAAGGCAACCGCCTGGACTACAAGCCAGTCAACCTGAAGCCCATGACGGTGGAAAGCTTCCCGCCCAAGGCCCGGACGTTCTAAAGCGACGAGGGCGGCCGGTCCGCCTTCACCAGACAGTATCACCCCCGGCGGCCGGCTCAACGGCCGGCGCCGGTCTGCAGCAAGCAGGAGCATCACATGAGTGCCAAGCGAATCGTCAAGTTTGAAATCTACCGGTACGATCCGGACAAGGACGAGCGTCCTTACATGCAAAAGCTCGAAGTCGAACTCGAGCCGACCGACAAGATGTTGCTGGATGCGCTGGTGCGCATCAAGAACGACGGCGATGACAGCCTGTCGTTCCGCCGTTCATGCCGCGAAGGCGTGTGCGGTTCCGACGCCATGAACATCAACGGCAAAAACGGCCTGGCCTGCACGACCAACCTGCGCGAGCTCAAGCAGCCTATCGTGCTGAAGCCGCTGCCAGGTCTGCCGGTGATCCGCGACCTGATCGTGGACATGACGCACTTCTTCAACCAGTACCACTCGGTCAAGCCGTACCTGATCAACACGTCGCCGGCCCCTGAAAAGGAACGCCTGCAGTCGCCTGAAGCGCGTGAAGAGCTGGACGGCCTCTACGAGTGCATTCTGTGCGCGTGCTGCTCGACGTCCTGCCCGTCGTTCTGGTGGAACCCCGACAAGTTCGTGGGTCCGGCGGGTCTGCTCCAGGCCTACCGCTTCCTGGCCGACACGCGCGACGAAGCGACCGGGGAACGTTTGGACAATCTGGAAGATCCATATCGTCTGTTCCGCTGCCACACCATCATGAACTGCGTCGACGTCTGTCCCAAGGGCCTGAACCCGACCCGGGCGATCGGCAAGATCAAGGACCTGCTGGTTCGGCGCGCGGTGTAACGACGTGGCCATTCAACTGTCTCCGCATGACAGGGCAAGGCTGCGCTGGCGGGCCCGGCGCGGCCTGCTGGAAAATGATTTGATTCTTACCCGGTTCCTCGATGCCCACGAAGACACGCTGACCGACGTCGACGTCGCGCTGCTGACCGAGTTGCTCGAGGCTACCGATAACGAGTTGATGGACTACCTCCTGGGCCGAAAAGAGCCCGAAGGCGATCTGGCCACACCGGCCATGCTGGACTTGATCAAGCGGTTGCGCGAGGTCTGAGCCGCAGCTTTCCGAACAATTGAACACTGACAAAGACGAGGAACTACCGATGAAACTCTCCGATAAAAAAGCGACCCTGACCTTCTCCGATGGGAGCCAGGGCGCCGAATTTCCGGTTTATCAAGGTACGGTGGGTCCGGACGTCGTCGACATTCGCAAGTTGTATGCACAAACCGGGATGTTTACGTTTGACCCCGGTTTTATGTCGACCGCCTCGTGCTCGTCCAGCATTACGTATATCGACGGCGACAAGGGCGAGCTGCTGTATCGCGGCTACCCGATCGAACAATTGGCCGTCAAGTGCGACTTCCTGGAAGTCTGCCACCTGGTCATGAAGGGCGAACTGCCCAACGAGAAGGAAAAGGCTGACTTCGACTACCTCGTGACCCATCACACGATGGTGAACGAGCAGCTGCAGCAGTTCATGCGCGGTTTCCGCCGTGATGCCCACCCGATGGCCGTGCTGACGGGTCTGGTCGGCGCGCTGTCGGCGTTCTATCACGACTCGCTCGACATCACCAAGAAGGAACACCGCGACATCTCCGCGATCCGTCTGATCGCCAAGATGCCGACGCTGATCGCGATGGCCTACAAGTACTCCGTCGGCCAGCCGTTCATCTACCCGAAGAATGACCTGTCGTACACGGCCAACTTCCTGCGCATGATGTTCGGCAATCCGTGCGAAGAGTATGTGGTGAACGAAGTCGTCGAGCGCGCGCTGGATCGCATCTTCATCCTGCACGCGGAACACGAGCAGAATGCATCGACGTCGACCGTCCGTCTGTGCGGTTCGTCGGGCACCAACCCGTTCGCTGCCATCGCAGCCGGCGTGGCGTGCCTGTGGGGCCCCGCGCACGGTGGCGCCAACGAAGCCGCGCTGCAGATGCTGGAAGACCTGCTGGCGCAGGGCGGTGTCGACAAGCTGCCGGAATTCGTGGCGAAGGTGAAGGACAAGTCGTCGGGCGTCAAGCTGATGGGCTTCGGTCACCGCGTCTACAAGAACTACGATCCGCGCGCCAAGCTCATGCAAGAGACCTGCCGCGAAGTGCTGGAATCGCTCGGTCTGCAGGACGATCCGCTGTTCAAGCTCGCCATGGCCCTGGAAAAGGTCGCCCTGGAAGACGAATACTTCGTGTCGCGTAAGCTGTACCCGAACGTCGACTTCTACTCGGGTATCGTTCAGCGCGCCATCGGCATCCCGACCTCGCTGTTCACCGCGATCTTCGCGCTGGCCCGCACCGTCGGCTGGGTGGCCCAGTGGAACGAAATGATCTCGGATCCCGACTACAAGATCGGCCGTCCTCGCCAGTTGTACACCGGTGAAACGGCTCGTGACGTCGCCGATTTGAACGCACGGTAAGTTTGGTGTAAGTTGAAAGGGTTGCTTCGGCAACCCTTTTTTCTATCAAGA
This sequence comes from Pigmentiphaga litoralis, assembly GCF_048632615.1. GTDB lineage: Bacteria > Pseudomonadota > Gammaproteobacteria > Burkholderiales > Burkholderiaceae_B > Pigmentiphaga > Pigmentiphaga litoralis_B. The sequence goes on along the minus strand of NZ_CP184479.1, from coordinate 326,817 downwards.
GTGGTGTTTTTTGATGCGTATGCAGGTGCGGTTTCAAATACGAAATGCTATTCTTGATCGGTTTACGAAGACCACAAAGAATCGTCATGTTAGCGACACAGTCTGGTTGCGAACGGCCACGGTTTCCCATCCACCACCTTCTGCCCGCACTCGCTATCCGCTGAACGGCAAAGCCGTGTCGCGGAAGGTACGTCCTGCATCGAACGGGTGAAACACCCGGCAAGGTGAAGCGCACATCATGTCCAGCCTACAAGAATCCAGTACCTCGTATCTGTTTGGGGGTAATGCGCCTTACGTAGAAGAGCTCTACGAGGCCTACCTCGACAACCCAGGATCGGTCCCCGATAACTGGCGTACGTATTTCGACCAGCTGCAGCACATGCCAGCGGTCGACGGCAACGAATCCACGCGCGACCAGGCTCACGCCCCTGTCGTCGAATCGTTCGCCCAACGCGCTCGAAGCAATGGCTTCCTGCCGCGCGCTGCCGATACCGACCTTGCCGTCGCGTCCAAGCAGGTGCATGTCCAGTCGATCATCGCCGCGTACCGTTTCCTGGGCGCGCGCTGGGCCGATCTCGACCCGCTGCAGCGCACCGAACGTCCGGCCATTCCCGAACTGGAGCCCAGCTTCTACGGCCTGACCGAAGCGGACATGGACAAGGTCTATTCGGCCACCAACACCTACTTCACGACCGCCGAGCACATGACGCTTCGCCAGATCGTGAAGGCGCTGCGCGACACGTATTGCCGCAGCATCGGTGTCGAATTCATGCACATCACCGATCCGGTCATCAAGCGCTGGATCCAGCAACGCCTGGAAAGCACGCAGGCCACGCCGTCGTTCACGGTCGACCAGAAAAAGCACATCCTGGAACGCCTGACCGCTGCCGAAGGCCTGGAGCGCTATCTCCACACCAAGTACGTCGGCCAGAAGCGTTTCTCCCTTGAAGGGGGCGAAAGCTTCATCGCGTCGATGGACGAACTGATCCAGCATGCCGGCACGCGCGGCATCCAGGAAATCGTGATCGGCATGGCGCACCGCGGGCGTCTGAACGTCCTGGTCAACACGCTGGGCAAGATGCCCAAGGACCTGTTCGCCGAATTCGAAGGCAAGCACAACGACGACAGCCTGGCGGCCGGCGACGTGAAGTACCACAAGGGCTTCTCGAGCGACGTCACCACGCGCGGTGGCCCGGTCCACCTGTCGCTTGCGTTCAACCCGTCCCACCTGGAAATCGTCAACCCTGTCGTGGAAGGCAGCGCCCGCGCGCGCCAGGAACGCCGCGGCATGGAAGGCGGCAAGGAAGTGCTGCCCGTGCTGGTGCACGGCGACGCGGCCTTCATCGGCCAGGGCGTCGTGATGGAAACCCTGAACCTGGCACAGACCCGCGGCTACGGCACGGGCGGCACGGTTCACCTGGTCATCAACAACCAGATCGGTTTCACCACGTCCGACCCCCGCGACACCCGTTCGACCCTGTATTGCACCGACGTCGTCAAGATGATCGAAGCCCCCGTGTTCCACGTGAACGGCGACGATCCTGAAGCCGTGGTGTTCGCCACGCAGATGGCCATGGACTTCCGCGCCGAATTCGGCAAGGACGTCGTGGTCGACATCATCTGCTTCCGCAAGCTGGGCCACAACGAGCAGGACACGCCTGCCCTGACGCAGCCGCTGATGTACAAGCGCATCGGCCAGCATCCTGGTACACGCAAGCTGTACGCCGACAAGCTGGCCACGCAAGGCGTGCTGGCCGAAGGCGAGGGGGACGAATTCGTCAAGAACTTCCGCGCCGCCATGGACGAAGGCCGTCATACGGTCGACCCCGTCCTGACGAACTACAAGAACAAGTACGCCGTCGACTGGTCGCCGTTCCTGAACAAGAAGTGGACCGACGTGGGTGACACCGCGATGCCGCTGGCGGAACTCAAGCGCCTGGGCGAACGCATCACGACCGTGCCGGACGACTTCAAGGTCCACCCGATCGTCGAAAAGGTCCTGAACGACCGTCGCGCCATGGCGCGCGGCGAACTGAACCTGGACTGGGGCATGGGCGAGCACCTGGCGTTTGCCAGCCTGGTGTCGTCGGGCTACCCGGTGCGCCTGACCGGTCAGGATTCGGGCCGCGGCACCTTTACGCACCGTCACGCCGTCCTGCACGACCAGAAGCGCGAGCGCTGGGACGCAGGCGTCTACGTGCCGCTGCAGAACGTGTCCGAAGCCCAGGCGCCGTTCCGCGTGATCGACTCGCTGCTGTCCGAAGAAGCCGTGATGGGCTTCGAATACGGTTATTCCGCCGCCGAGCCGAACACGCTCGTGTGCTGGGAAGGCCAGTTCGGCGACTTCGCCAACGGCGCCCAGGTCGTGATCGACCAGTTCATCAGCTCCGGCGAAGCCAAGTGGGGCCGTCAGTCGGGTCTCGTGCTGATGCTGCCGCACGGCTACGAAGGCCAGGGTCCTGAACACTCGTCGGGCCGCATCGAACGCTTCCTGCAGCTGTGTGCCGACAACAACATGCAAGTCGTGCAGCCGACCACGGCATCGCAGATCTTCCATGTGCTGCGTCGCCAGATGATCCGCCCGTTCCGCAAGCCGCTGATCATCATGACGCCGAAGGCGCTGCTGCGTAACAAGGCTGCCTCGTCGCCGTTGTCCGACCTGACCTCGGGTGGCTTCCAGACCCTGATCGGTGAAACCGACGAGACGCTCGACGCCTCGAAGGTCAAGCGCCTCGTGCTGTGCTCGGGCAAGGTCTACTACGACCTGGTTGCCTCGCGCACCGAACGCGCCGCCACCGACGTGGCGATCGCGCGTGTCGAACAGCTGTATCCGTTCCCGCACAAGATGGTCGCTGCCGAAATGAAGAAGTATCCCGGCCTGACCGAAGTCATCTGGTGCCAGGACGAGCCGCAAAACCAGGGTCCCTGGTTCTACGTGCAGCACCATCTGTACGAGAACATGACCACCGGTCAGAAGCTCGGTTACGCTGGGCGTGCCGCGTCGGCATCGCCGGCAGTGGGTTACTACGCCAAGCACCAGGAGCAGCTCAAGGCTTTGCTGGACCAGGCGTTCGGCAAGATGAAAGGGGTGTTCCTCACCAAGTAAGGAAATACCGGGACTCGCCCGAACGTGGGTCCCGCAGGCACCCCCGCCTTGATTGCAAACCAGAATACTTTTTGCGGAAGATACTGAAATGGCTGTTCATGACGTTGTAGTCCCCCAATTCTCCGAATCCGTGTCCGAAGGCACGCTGCTCAACTGGAAGAAGAAGCCAGGTGAAGCCGTCGCCGTCGACGAGATCCTGATCGAAATCGAAACCGACAAGGTCGTGCTCGAAGTGCCGGCTCCGTCGGCTGGCGTGCTGACCGAAATCCTGAAGGCCGACGGCAGCACCGTCGCTTCGGGCGAACTGCTTGCCAAGATCGACACGGCTGCCGCCGCGGGCGCCGCCCCGGCCGCTGCCGCACCGGCTCCTGCTGCCGCCCCGGCCGCGGCGCCTGCCGCCGCTGCTCCGGCCGCCGCACCCGCCGCCGCATCTGCGCCTGCCGCAGCGATCCCGTCGCCTGCCGCCGCCAAGCTGCTGGCCGAAAAGGGCATTGCCCCTGAATCGGTCGACGGTTCGGGCCGCGGTGGCCGCATCACCAAGGGCGATGCCCTGAACGCCTCCGCGCCTGCCGCTGGCCAGGCCGCGCCTGCCGCGCCGAAGGCCCCGGTTGCCGACGCCACGACGCTGGTCAACGGCCGTCCGGAACAGCGGGTGCCCATGAGCCGCCTGCGTGCCCGTGTTGCCGAACGTCTGCTGCAATCGCAAGCCGAAAACGCGATTCTGACCACGTTCAACGAAATCAACATGCAAGCCGTGATCGACTTGCGCAACAAGTACAAAGAGAAGTTCGAGAAGGACCACGGCGTCAAGCTGGGCTTCATGTCCTTCTTCGTGAAGGCCGTGGTTGCCGCACTGAAGCGCTATCCGGTCGTCAACGCGTCGGTGGACGGCAAGGACATCGTCTACCACGGTTACTTCGACATCGGTATCGCCGTGGGCAGCCCGCGCGGCCTGGTCGTGCCGATCCTGCGCAATGCCGACCAGCTGAGCCTGGCCGAGATCGAAAAGAAGATCGCCGAATTCGGCCAGAAGGCCAAGGACGGCAAGCTGGGCATGGACGACCTGACCGGCGGCACGTTCTCGATCTCGAACGGCGGTACGTTCGGTTCGATGCTGTCGACCCCGATCATCAACCCGCCGCAATCGGCCATCCTGGGCGTGCACGCCACCAAGGAACGCGCCGTGGTCGAAAAGGGCCAGATCGTCATCCGTCCGATGAACTACTTCGCGCTGTCGTATGACCACCGCATCATTGACGGCCGTGAAGCCGTCCTGGCCCTGGTCGCCATCAAGGACGCCCTGGAAGATCCGCAGCGTCTGCTGCTGGACATCTAAGGAGTCACTGAACAATGGCTAAACAATTCGACGTCGTCGTCATCGGCGCGGGCCCTGGCGGCTACATCGCCGCGATCCGCGCAGCCCAGCTGGGCATGTCGGTCGCGTGCATCGACGCATGGTCCAACGCCAAGGGCGGCCCTGCTCCAGGCGGGACCTGCACCAACGTGGGCTGCATTCCGTCCAAGGCGCTGCTGCAATCGTCCGAGCATTTCGAACAGGCCGGCCACCACTTTGCCGATCACGGCATCAAGGTGGAAGGTCTGGGTCTCGACCTGGCCAAGCTGCTGGGCCGCAAGGATAACGTCGTCAAGCAGAACAACGACGGCATCCTGTACCTGTTCAAGAAGAACAAGGTCACCTTCTTCCATGGCACGGCAGCCTTTGCCGGTCAGGTCGAAGGCGGCTGGGCCATCAAGGTCACCGGCAATGCGTCCGAAGACCTGGTCGGCAAGCACGTGGTCGTCGCAACGGGCTCCAGCCCGCGCGCCTTCCCGGGCATGCCGTTCGACGAAAAGCAGATCCTGTCCAACGAAGGCGCACTGACGATCCCCGAAGTGCCCCAGCGTCTGGGCGTGATCGGCGCGGGCGTGATCGGTCTGGAAATGGGCAGCGTGTGGCGCCGCCTGGGTGCCGAGGTCACGATTCTTGAAGCCATGCCAACCTTCCTCGGCGCCGCCGACGAACAGGTTGCCAAGGAAGCCTTCAAGGCGCTGACCAAGCAGGGTCTGAAGATCACGATGGGCGTGAAGATTGGCGAAATCCAGTCGGGCGACACCATCACGGTCAACTACACCGACGCCGCTGGCGCCGCCCAAACGCTGGTGGTCGACAAGCTGATCGTGTCGATCGGCCGCGCGCCGCACACCACGGGTCTGAATGCCGAAGGCGTGGGCCTGAAGCTGGACGAGCGGGGTTTCATCGAAGTCGACGGCGACTGCAAGACCGGCCTGCCCAATGTCTGGGCCATCGGCGACGTGGTTCGTGGCCCGATGCTGGCGCACAAGGCCGAAGAAGAAGGCGTTGCCGTGGCCGAGCGTATCGCTGGCCAGCATGGGCACGTCAACTTCAACACCGTGCCTTGGGTCATCTACACCAACCCCGAAATTTCGTGGGTGGGTCAGACCGAACAGTCGCTCAAGAACGAAGGCCGCGCCTACAAGGCCGGTACCTTCCCGTTCCTGGCCAACGGCCGCGCACGTGCATTGGGTGACACGACCGGTCTGGTCAAGATCCTGGCCGATGCCACGACCGACGAAATCCTCGGCGTGCACATCGTCGGCCCGCAAGCGTCCGAGCTGATCTCGGAGTGCGTGGTCGCGATGGAATTCCGTGCCGCGTCCGAAGACATCGCCCGGATCTGCCATGCGCATCCGTCGCTGTCCGAAGCCGTCAAGGAAGCCGCTCTGGCGGTGGACAAGCGCGCGCTGAACTTCTAAGTCGGCTTGGTGGGCGCGCTGCGTCCGCCAGGATTGATGAAGAAGACGATGCCTTGCGGTAAATGAAGGCAGCAATAAAAAAGGCCTGCCGGGGAAACCTGGCAGGCCTTTTTCATTGAGGGTCATCGTCTCGGTGCTGGCCAGTTCAATCCAGCGATACACCTGCAGCCTTGATCTGCTCGGCGTACCTGCGCCGATCCCCATCCAGAAACGTCGCATACGCCGCCGGGTCCATGTCGAGCACGGTCAGCCCGACACCGGTGATATACCGTTGCTGGAACTCGGGCCGCCTAATGATGCGGGAGACGTCCGCTGCCACGCGGCTGACGATGGGTGCGGGCGTGCCCCGGGGCGCCACCAGTCCGAACCACGAACTGGACGCCATGCCGGCCACACCTGACTCCGCAAAGGTCGGCACGTCGGGAAACAGCGGGTGTCTTTGCGCGGCGGCCACGGCCAACGCGCGGATCTTGCCGCCCTTGACCAGCGGGATGGCGGATGGCGGGCCTGCAATCGTGAAGTCGATCTGTCCGCCTGACAGCGCCGCCATCACCTCGGTCACGCCCTTGTACGGAATGTGGTTGAACTTGACGCCGGCAGCGCGGGCCAGGGCCTCGGCGTCCAGATGCGCTTTGCTGCCCAGGCCGAAAGTGCCGTACGTCACCTGGCCAGGGCGCGCCTTGGCCTGTTCGATCAGGTCTTGCGCGGTCTTGCCCGGAAAGTCCTCGCGCACCACCAGCAGACCTTCCGTCGCCACCAGATTGATGACCGGGACGAAGTCGTTGACGGGGTCATACGGCAGCTTCTTGTACAACTGCTGGTTGGCCGATAGCGTCGGGTCGTTGGCCATCAAGAAGGTGTAGCCATCCGGCGCAGCCTTGGCTGCCGCTTCCGCTCCGATGATGGTATTGGCGCCCGGCCGGTTTTCCACGATCACGGCCTGGCCCCATTGCTGGCCAAGTTCCTGACCAATGCCGCGCATCAGCACATCGGTCAGCCCGCCGGCGGTGAAGGGCACGATCACCCGGACGGGCCGGGTCGGCCAGGCAGCCGTGGACGAGGGCGCGGCCTGGGTCGGCGGCATGGTCTGGGCTTGGGTCTGAGCCTGGGTCCGGGTCCGGCCCTGGATCTCGGCCTGTGCCGGGACCTGGCTCTGGGCCTGGGCAGGCTGCGTTAGGCAGGCGGGGAACACCACCGCAGCTGCCAGGCTGCGAAGCAGGGTACGCATCAATGTCTCCTTGGAAGTCGTCGCCTTCAGGCGATCTGTCGGTTCTGGTCGCGCCAATACGGCTCTCGCAGGGCTTTCTTGTCGATCTTGTTGGTGCTGACAACGCGTGGCATGGTGTCCACGATCTGCAGGATCTTGGGTTTCTTGTAGCTGGCGATCAGTGCCCGGCAGTGCGTGACGGCGTCGTCCAGCGACAGCTCGGCCCCTGGCCGCAGAACCACCACGGCCATGACGGATTCCCCCACTGCGGATCGGGCACGCCAATCACGGCGGCCTCGGCCACCGCCGGGTGCGCCAGCAGGGCTTCTTCCACTTCCCTCGAATAGATGTTCTCGCCGCCCGATACGATCATGTCCTTGCGCCGGTCCACGATGAACAGAAAGTGGTCGTTGTCCCAGTAGCCCATGTCGCCGGTTTTCAGGTAGCCGTCGTGGAAGGCGGCCGCGGTGGCATCGGGGCGTCGCCAGTAGCCCTGCATCAAAGCGGGTGAGCGGACCCAGATGTCCCCGACTTCGCCCACGCCGCATTCCGTGAAGTCATCGCGCATGATGCGCATGTCGGTGTCGAAGTAGGGTTGCCCTGCCGATGCCAGCCGCTTGACCTGGTCGGCGGGTCCTTCCAGCACGTGCTGGTGTTTCTGAAGCACACTGCCCAGGCCCACTTCGGTCATGCCATAGATCTGCATGAAGATCGGGCCGAAGGCCGCGCGTGCGCGCCGCGACAGCGCGACGGACATCGGGGCCGATGCGTAGACGATGGTATGCAGCGATGACAGATCGCACGCATGCTGCGCCAACGCCTCCAGCAGCATCTGGATCATGGTGGGCGCCAGATGCGCGACGGTCACACGTTCAGCGGCGATGCTGTCCAGGACCCGCACGGCATCGAAGGTCCGGTGCAGCACGATGGTGCCGCCCGCGATCAGGTAGGTGAAGAGTTCGGTCGGCCCGCCTATGTGATAGAACGGCATCACGATCAGCATGCGATCGGTCTGGCTGGCCAGGTGCGAAATGGCCTGTGATCGTGTCTGCTCCAGTTGCCCGGCGCTACCCAGCATGACGCCCTTGGGCAAGCCCGTGGTGCCACTGGTGTAGATCAACAGAAAGGTATCGTCGTCCTGCGCACGCAGGGTGGGCGAAGCCGCTGCGCCGGTGGCCAACAGCGCTTCGTACGACATGGCCCACGAAGGAACCGGCATGGCCGCGCTTGCGGCGCCGTCAACTGCCGCGGCTTCGGCGCCGTCACCTGCTGCGGCTTCGACGCCGCCGCCTGCTGCGCTTGCGGCGCCGTCCTGAACCCCCGCGCTGTCGACCGCCGTGTTCTCGGCTACGGAAGCCGCCAATCCGTTGATGCAGACATACATCACCGACGGATTCAGGCTGGCACGCAAGCCTTCCACTCGGTCGGTGTAGCAGTCTTCGAAAAACACCACCGCCGGATCGGCGTCCTGCAGGATCACGGTCTGTTCAGGCAAGGACAGCCGATAGTTGACACCGACACCGATCAGCCCGCCCACGGCAGCGGCCCCGTAGATTTCAAGATACTCGACGCAGTTGCGCGACAGGATGGCGATACGGTCCTGCCGCTTCACACCCCGCTTTTCGAGCGCGCTCAATAAGTGGCGAATGCGGGCGAACAACTGGCGGTGCGTGACGGTTCGCCCCTCGAACCGCACGGCCGGATGATCGCCGAAACACTGCGCGTTCCGGATGAACACGTCTCCCATATTCATGTCGCGGTGCTCCGTCGGTGGATAAGCGTGGAGATCTGTCCTTCATGCGCGATGCCGCCGCCCGACTTGACCAGGCGTACGCGGCGCTCGATCACGGCGCGTGCACCGTCGCGTGTCTCGCGCTTTCCTGTCAGTTCGACCTCGGCATGGACCGTGTCATTCACGAACAGGGGCGCACGAAAGTTCCATTCGTTCAGTCCCAGCGCCGCGATGACCGCGTCGCCCAGTTCGGGCAAGTGCGTCGCCATGCCGAGGGCCAGGTGGATGCCGTAGCTGCCCTGGAACATGCGTTGGCCCGCCGCGGTCGTGGCCGCGAACGATGCATCGGCATGGATGGGATGCCAGTCGCCGCTGGTCATGCATGACCATGCCAGCTCGGCTTCGGTCAGCGTGCGGGCCGGGCCCCGCCAGGTCATGCCGACTTCCAGGGTGTCGAAGGTGTGCATACCGGTCATGGCGCGCCGCCCAGGCTGGCGTCCAGAAAGGCGGTAGTGCGTGTGTGCGCCGTCTCGCGCGAGGTCGATGTCTCGCGCGTGTAAAAGCCGTGGCCTGCCTCTTCGTACACGTGCAAGGTAACATCGGGCCGCGTGGCCAGCGTGTGTGCAATCTGCTCGCGCGCCGTGGCGTCGATATAGGTGTCTCTCGCACCGATATGCAAAAGCAGCGGGCATGCCACCCGATCCGCCTCGTCCAGGTTCTTTTCAATGCCCACGCCGTAGAACGACACGGCCGCATCGACGTCGATGCGTGTCGCACACAGGTAGGCCAGCTTGCCGCCCAGGCACATGCCCAGTACGGCGACCGGCGCGTCGGGCCCCACTTCCTGGTGCGCGTAATCCACCACGCGCGCGATATCCTGGACGGCCAGGGATTCATCGAACTGCTTCAGGGCCTCGAAGGCCAGGGCAATGTCTTCTTTCGAATGCGACAGCTCGATGCCCGGGCGAATGCGCCAGAACAGGTCCGGCGCCAGGGCCAGATAACCCTCGGCCGCATAGCGGTCGGCCACGTCCCGGATGGCGTGAGTCACACCAAAGATTTCCTGAAGGATGACGATGGCGCGGCCATTCGGACGGGCCGGGCGGCTGACGTAGGCCTGGAACGAATGTTCGTCGCCGGCGGACAGGGTTACCGTGGACACAGCGCCGGTGCCGGAGGCAGCAGACGTCGATGCGGCGGGCATCGATGCGGCGGGCGTCGATGCAGCAGACGTCGATGCAGCGGGCGTCGATTCAGCGGGCGTCGATTCAGCGGGCGTCGATGCGGCAGTCATGGATTGCGAAGTCATGGGCATCCTCAGAATGCGTAATTGCCTTTGAGCAGTTCGCGGGCGATCGAACTGCGGTGGATTTCGGTCGTGCCGTAGCCGATGGACATGCCACGCACGTCACGGAAATGCCGTTCGTACGGGTACTCCTCGGACAAACCGTAGGCGCCGGCCAGTTGCATCGCCTCGTTCGTGACCCGCACCGCCATCTGATTGACATAGGTCTTGGTGATGGACGTGTCGACGATGCTGGGTTCCCCGGCATCGACCCGGGCAGCGGCGCGGTAGAGCAGGGCGCGCGCCGCTTCGACATCGATCGCCATGTCGGCCAGCTTCCACTGCAAGCCTTGCTGCTCGGCCAACGGCTTGCCGAACTGCGTGCGCTCCTGCAGGTGGGCCGTGATGTGCTCAAGCGCGGCCTCGGCCACGCCCAGGCAGATGGGCGGATTGCCGGCGATGCGGTCGGCATCCAGGACCTGGAACAGCTGGCGCATGCCCCCGGCGGGCAGCAGCAGGTTGCTCGCCGGAATGCGGCAGTCCTGGAACACCAGTTCGGCCATGCCCGTGCCGCGCAGGCCCAGCAGGTCCAGATGCTTGCTTACCGTAAATCCTTGAGTGTCCCTGTCGATCAGCACCGCGCCGACGCCGGCCAGTCCGGGGGCGGAGCTCAGCCTGACCAGCACCAGGAACAGGTCCGCCACCTGCGCGGCCGTGCACCACAGCTTGCTGCCGTTCAAGACCAGATGGTCGCCGTCGGGCACCGCCCTGGTCTGTACATTGCCAACGTCCGATCCCGCGTTGGCCTCCGACATGCTCCAGGCGGTCAGCAGCTCGCCCTTGGCGATGCGATGCAAATATTTTTCCTTTTGCGCTTCGCTACCCAGATGGAGCAGGGCGCGCGGCGTCGCGCCGTCGGTGCACGAGAACAGGATGGCGGTATTGGCGCAAGAACGCGCCAGCTGTTCGATCACCAGCACCGTTTCCATCAATCCCAAACCGGCGCCGCCGTAGGCTTCCGGCAGGAACAGGCCGGTGTAGCCATGCTCGGCCAGCACCCGCACGTTCTCCACCGGCGGCCGGTACTGGCGGTCGGCGTGCGCCGCACCTTGCGCAAATTGTTCTCTGGCCAGCGTGCGTACAGCGTCGCTGATCAGACGTTGGTCCTCATTGAGCCCGAACTGCTGCATGTGCAAATATCCTCAAGATCGTGTGAAAGACGTCACGCGGTCCCAGTCCACCTGCTGCGCCAACCCGGCCGTCGCGGGCAGGCGCAGCCGCCCGTCACGGATCGCGGGAAGGTCGGTGATCTGGGCTGTCATCGCCAGGTACCAGGTTGTCTCGGCCGGAAGTGCCGTCGCGGGCAGACAGGCGGCTTGCGCCAGTGCCGTCAGGGTGCCCAGCGCGCTTTCGCCAAACATGCCGACCACGGTCTGGGCATGGTGCGCAGCGGCCAGTTCCGCCATCTGGCGGGTCGCCGTCAATCCGAAGCGCCCGGGTTTGAGGCTGAGCGCCCGCGCGCCTTGTGCAAGAAACAGCGCCGCGTCGCGTACGCAGGTGTTGCCGAAGTCGACCAGCACCGGAGAGGCCAGCGATTCCTGCAAGACCTGGAACGCCGCATCCGGGGCAAGCGGGCTCGGGTCTTCGACCAAGGCTGCGCCGGCACTGGTCATGGCCTCGACGTAGGCTTTGGCGGCGTCCCGCGGATAGGCGCCATTGGCGTCAACAAACAAAGCGATATCGCTTCCTACCGCCGCACGGATTTCGCCAACGGCCTGCACGTCAATGTCCAGTCCCTGGCCACCCTTGATCTTCAGCGCGCGAAAGCCGTAACGGGCGATCACATCGACCGCTTCCCGCACCATCAACCTGGGCGCCTGGCGTGTCAGCACCCAGGACAGGTCCACCGCGTCCCGCCCGCCCCAGAGTTGCCATAACGGTTTGCCGGCCGCCGCCGCACGCAGGTCCCACAGCGCGTTATCCAACAGCGTGCAAGCGGCCTGCTGACCCGGGATCATGGCGCACCGGGCCGCAACGGTTGCCGGGTCCGACACGTCCTGGCCGTCCAGCCACGGCAGCCGCACGTCTTCCAGGGCGGCCGCGATGGTGCGGGCGCTCGCCCCGTTCCAGGTCGGTTTGAGCACGGTTTCGGCGATGCCTTCTTGCCCCGTATCCGCGGTGAGCCGCAACAACAGAAAATCCGCGCCGTCCTCGATGGTGTCCGACCACGCGACGGCGCGCGCATACGGCAGGCGATAGCGGTAGAGCGTGTGGCCGACGATACGCATGGCTACCCCTCAGTTCGCGACCGCGCCCGACGCGCGGATGATCGGCCCCCACTTGGCGGTTTCGGCATGCATGTACGTCAGAAAGGCGTCCTTGGTCAGCACGTTGGGCTCCAGACCCTGCGCGGCCAGCCAGTCGCGCGATTCGGCGGTGCCCAGATTGCGGGTCAATGACGCGGCCAGGGTGTCGACGACATCCAATGGCGTGCGGGCAGGCGCGGCCATCGAATACCAGGCCAGTACTTCGAAATCCGGGTAGCCCGCCTGCGCGACCGTGGGCACGTCGGGCACCAGCTTGCTTCGTGCCTTGCTGGTGACCGCAATGGCGCGCAGCCTCCCGTCATTGACCAGGGCCAGCGTGCCGGGAATCGTGACGAAGGCAAAGGCCACGTCACCCCGCACCACCGCCGAGATCGCATCCGATTGCCCTTTGTAGGGCACGTGCTGGACAGCCACGCCGGTTTGCCCGCGCAGCAGTTCGCCAGCCAGATGCCCGCTGGTCCCGTTGCCGGCGGACGAAAAGCTGATCCTGCCGGGTTGCGAGCGGGCCCGCTCCACCAGCTCGCTCACGGTCTTGATGTCCAGGCCGGGGTTGACGATCAGCAGATTGGGCGCTGACGCCAGCATCGCGATATGCGTCAGGTCGCGCATCGGGTCGAACGGCAGCTTCGCATATAGGAAGGGGTTGAAGATGTGCGTCGGCAGCCCGCTTACCAGCAAGGTGTAGCCGTCGGCGGGCGCCTGCACGGCCTGCTCGGTCCCCACATTGCCGCCCGCGCCCGGGCGATTCTCGATCACGAAGGCCTGACCCGTCTGCTTCTGCATCTGGTTGCCGACGTAACGGGCCAGCATGTCCACCGTGCCTGCCGGGGCGAACGGCACGATCACGCGCACGGGCCGCACAGGCCAAGCCGCGATCCGCGAGGTCGCCTTGTCGGCTGGGGCGCCACCCGCTTGATCGGCGGCGTTCCTGGACGCACCTGCGGCCGCCGTGCTGGCGGAACTGCCCGCTGATGCGTCAGCCGCCGACGCCGGCGACGACAGCGCTGCCGACAGGGTGGACACCACCGCCGCCAGCCTCCACAAAGGTCCGATCGCGGCCGCGCGCAACGCGCACCGCCGCTGGGTGAACAGGGGATTCATGGTTGGTCTCCTCCGGGTGCCTCATCGACGCCCGAGGTCTCGGCCTCGGTGCGTTCCCACAGTGTCCGCGCAATGGGATTGCGCAGCTCCTCGGCCAGATGGCCGACGATGCCGACCGACCGCCCGATCACCGCCAGCCCTCGGCACAGCTGCCACGGGATGGCCAGTTCGCAGCACAAGGCGCCCAGCGCGCCGGTGGCGTTGACGGGCAACTGGCCTGGTTTGTTGGCGGCACGTTCGGCTTCCACGGAAATCGCGTTCATCAACGCGACATACCGCCCGTGCAGACCGTGTTCCCCGGCGAGTTCGAACAGGCGCGTCGTGCGCGGATCGACCGGCTTGTGCAGGTTGTGGCCCAGGCCGGGAATGGGGCGGCGCGCGGCGCGATGTTCGGCCACGATGCGCGCGGCCAGGACGTGGGTGGCGTCACCCGCAGTTCCATATGCCGCCTGCAGCAGTTTCGCCGCGCCTTCCGCCGTCCCGGCAAACGTGCTCCCGATGCCGCACAGCCCGGCCGCCACGGCCGCCTGCAGTGATTCCGGCGCCCCCAGGTAGGTCAGCCGCGCCGCCATCACCATCGGCGTCATCCCGTGCTCCACCAGCGTTGCCAGCATGGCATTGAACACGACAGACTGGTGCGCGTCGGGACGTTTGCCCGTGATTTCCAGGAACGCGAAATCGCCCAGGTTCAGCGTGCCCAGCACGTCGTCACACAGGTCCAGGCCCTGCACCGTAATCGTGGTTGCCGTGCTGCGGCCCATGGCCGAACGCATGGGGGGGCGCCTCGTTGCATCATGTCTCCTCGGTGGCCCTGCTTTATTTTTCCGCAAGGTACCATTCGCTGAGCACGCTCAACAATCGAAGCGCTTCATACACACTATGACCAAAATCGATGTGACCGATATGGATCTGAACCTGCTCACCGCCTTCCAGGCCCTGATGCAGGACCGGAACGTGACCCGTGCGGGCCTGCGGCTTGGGCTGTCGCAGTCCTCCATGAGCCATGCCTTGACCCGGCTGCGCAAACTGACCGGCGACCCCCTGTTCGTGCGGCTGCCCGGCGGCATGGAACCCACCGCCTATGCGCTGCAGATCGACACGCCGATACGCGAAGGGCTTGCGCTGATGCAGGCCGGCCTGAACCGCGTCACGCACTTCGAACCCGCCACCACCGATCGCACTTTCCAGTTGCTGCTCAGTGACATCGGCGAACTGGTGTACCTGCCGCAGCTGATCGTGCGCCTGTCGCAGATCGCGCCGGGCGCCAACCTGCGTGTGCTGCAACTGCCGCGCGAGTCCTACCGAGACGCCTTCATCGCCGGTAACGCCGATCTTGCAATGGGCTTTCTGCCCAGCCTTCAAGCAGGCTTCTACCAGCAGCGGCTGTTCGATGATTCATATGTGTGCCTTGCGCGCAGCGATCACCCGCGCGTAGGCAAGCGGCTGAGCCTCAAGCAGTTCGCCGCCGAATCCCACGTCCTGATCGAGCCCGCCGGGTCGCGCTACAGCCACGCCAGCGCGCAGCATTCCACGACGTCGCTCATCGAACGCTACCTGGCCAGCAAGAACATGAAGCGCCGCATCGCCTTGCGCGTGCCGCACTTCATGGTGGTGCCCAGCATCGTCCAGCAGACCGACCTGCTCGCCATCGTGCCGAGTTATGTCATGGCCTACATGAAGCCCATGCCCGGGCTGAAAACCCTGCCGCTGCCAATCGATGTCCCGCGATTCGAGGTCAAGCAGTTCTGGCATGAACGCAGCCACCACGATCCCGCCAATCAGTGGCTGCGTAAGGTGGTGGCCGAGCTGTTCCTGCAGTGATGCAGGCCTGACGTTGGCGTCATCGCACCGACCCCCACTTCTCAGCCGCAACCGGAAACTGGATGAATTGCGGCGAGCGTGCGCCCTGGTATTCGCATGCCGCTATTGAGATAAACTAGCCGTGACCATGCACCGTTCACTCTGGCGTTTTCTTCTTATCCTGTCGTTGCTGCTGACCCTGCCGATGCAAGGGTACGCGGCCGCGCGCATGGCGTCGTGCGATGCCGCGCTGGCGGGTGCGTTGGCCGAAGATGGAGTGCGGGCGATGGTGCGCGATGTGTTGTCCCATGACGGTCTGCAACATGACGCTGCTCACCACGACACCGGCGGGCATAGCAGCATGCAGGGACACGACACCCAGGGACACGACACCCAGGGTATAGCCAAGAACGGTGGGCACACTGCCCATGGCGCCGTCTGCACCAGCTGCACACCGTGCAGTCCAGCCGCCACGCTGACGTGCATCGATCCTGCCGTGACGACTCTCGTTTCCGTCCGGGTCGTCCCCCCACTTCTTGTTGCGCCCGCGTCGCCCGATCTGGCGCACCCCGAGCGTCCTCCCCAAGCCTTCCTCGCGTAGCGGACTGACAGCTTTCCCGCGGCACGCGACGCCTCGCGTTCCGTGCACGGATTGTCGGTCTTTCCGCGTTCGTTACGTTCGTTCCCGTCGATGTCACTGACGGGTTCCCACGACGTTCCGTGAGGACTTCATGTTTCATTCCATCTTTCCATCGGCGCGCGCGTCGTCGATGGCGCTTGCCCTTGCCCTTGCCTTTGCTTCCGTCGCGGCAAGTCCGGCGGGAGCCCAAGGCCAGGTGCCTGCCGCACCTGGCTACGCGTCGACGTTCCAGGACTATCGCGGCTTCATTGATGTACCCATAGGCGGGTGGGCGTCCGCTAATCGCGATGCCGCCGACTATGGAGGCTGGCGAGCCTATGCCAAGGCGGCCCGTGCACCTTCGGGTGCTGGTCAGGCTGGTCATGCCGGCCACACAGGCCACACAGGCCACACGGGCCACGCGAGCAACACGGGCCACACTGGCCACGTGGATCACACCGAAAAGCGGGAGCCGGCTGCGCCATCCGGCCACTCGGGGCATGACGCCTCGACCCAAACCAGCAGCCGCCCCCGGGCTGTCGCAGGTGACCGGCCATGACGACACAGACACGCTTTGCCAACCCGGTACGCCGGTTCCCGCAAACCGCGCTGGTGCTTGCCCTGGCTGCGGCGATGGCGGGATGCGCGTCGGTCGACATCGACCGCGCCGTCACCACCACCAATGAAGACGCCGCCGGCTTCACACAAGGCAATCTGCAACTGGCTCGGACGTCCGAACAGCAGCGCGATCGCGAGTCCGCGGCCGATGCCTTGCTGGACCAGCCGCTGAGCCAGAACGCTGCCGTCCAGCTGGCCCTGCAGAACAGTCCGCAGCTGCAGGCCATGCTGGCTCAGGCATGGGCAGATGCGGCCAATGGGGCGCAGATCGGCCGGCTGCCCAACCCGGTCTTGGACTTCGAGCGCATGCGAACGGTAGACGAGCTGGAGTTTGGCCGGCTGCTGGCCTTTGGTTTGCTCGACCTGATCACCTTGCCGCAGCGCGTTGGCACTGCCCAGCGGCGGACGGCACAGGTCAACCTCAGACTGACGCGCGACGTGGTGGCGCACGTGACGCAGGTGCGCCAGGCCTGGGTTCGGGCGGTCGCGGCGGAACAGTCGGTGGCCTATGCCAGGCAGGTCAATGACGCCGCGCAAGCCAGCGCCGAACTGGCGCGCCGGATGCAGGCGGCGGGCAACTTCAGCCGGCTGGAGCGGGCGCGGCAGCAGGCCTTCTATGCGGATGCCGCCACGCAGTGGGCGTCGGCCCGGCAGGCGGCCACGGCCACGCGCGCGCAGCTGGAACGATTGCTGGGCCTGACCGAGGCGCAAGCCGGCAGGCTGCAACTGCCGGCGCGGCTGCCGGATCTGCCGGCGTCGCCAACACCGCCCGATCGCGCCGCCCGCACGGCCAGTGCGGCGCGGCTGGACGTGCGGCTGGCTCAGGCCTCGTATGAAGCCGCGGCCCGCGCACAGGGGCTGACGCGCATCACTAGCCTGACCGACATCGAACTGGGTGTGCGGCACGACACGATGTTCGACCGCGGGGAGGGCGGGTCGACCCGCCGCAACGGCTATGAGGTCAGCGTGCGGCTGCCGCTGTTCGACGATGGCAGCCTGCGCCGTGATGCGATCGGTGCGCAAACGCTGGCGCTGACGCATCAGCTCGAAGCCACGCTGCGCGCGGCGGGCAGTCAGCTGCGCGAGTCGTATGGCGCTTACCGAACGGCCTACGACATCTCGCGCCACTATCGCGACGAGGTCGTGCCGCTGCGCAAATTGATCGCCGAGGAAAACGTGCTTCGCTACAACGGCATGTTCATCAGCGTGTTCGAACTGCTGGCGGACACCCGCGCGCAGGTCAACAGTGTGATCGCCGCGATCGATGCGGAACGCAACTATTGGCTGGCCGATGCGGCGCTACAGGCGGCCATTGTGGGGGCGCCGGTGGCGGCGAACCCGGCCTCCTCGGCAGGCGGCGCCATGTTGGCGGCACAAGGAGGCGGCGATGCCGGACATTGATCACCCAGGCACGGCACCGTTTTCCATCAATCTATCCAGGAGGGCGGCGTCATGACCACCCGCAGAGCTTTTTGAAATCCGCAGGCCTGGCGGGCGGCGCGGTCGCGGCGGGTGGTGTGAACCGGGTGGCGCTCGCAGGCCTGCCCGAGCTGGTCACGCAGACGTCCGCCGCGACCGCCGCGCCGTTGGTGCCAGACACCGGCCGGCCTTACCGTCCGGTGGTGACCCTGAATGGGTGGAGCCTGCCGTGGCGGATGAATGGCGGCGTCAAGGAATTCCATCTGGTCGCGGAACCCGTGGTGCGCGAGATGGCGCCCGGCATGAAAGCGCACCTGTGGGGCTACAACGGCCAATCGCCGGGACCGACGATCGAGGTGGTCGAAGGCGACCGTGTCCGTATCTTCGTGACCAATCGTCTGCCCGAACACACCAGCGTGCACTGGCATGGTCAACGGCTGCCCAACGGCATGGACGGCGTGTCGGGGCTGACGCAGCCCAGCATTCCATCGGGCAAGACCTTTGTGTACGAGTTCGTCGCCCGCCGGCCCGGCACCTTCATGTACCACCCCCATGCGGACGAAATGGTGCAGATGGCGATGGGCATGATGGGGACGTGGATCACGCATCCCAAGGTAACCCATCCGCTGATCGACGACGTGGATCGCGACTTCGTCTTTCTGCTCAATGCCTACGACATCGATCCCGGTTCCTACACCCCCAGGATCATGACCATGCTGGATTTCAATCTGTGGACCTGGAACAGCCGTGTGTTTCCCGGCATCGATTCATTGAACGTGCGGCAGCACGACAAGGTGCGGATTCGGGTGGGCAACCTGACCATGACGGATCACCCGATTCATGTGCATGGCCATGAATTCGTGGTGACGGGAACCGATGGCGGACCGACGCCGCGGGCAGGCCGCTGGCCGGAGGTCAGCGTCGACATTGCCGTGGGCCAGATGCGGCAAATGGAATTCGTCGCCGACGAGGAGGGCGACTGGGCGCTGCATTGCCACAAGAGCCATCACACCATGAACGCAATGGGGCATGACGTGCCCACGATGATCGGGGTCGACCATCGCGACGTGGCGCGGCAGATCACAAGCCTGATCCCCGACTACATGGTGATGGGCGAACGCGGCATGGCGGACATGGCGGAAATGGAAATGCCGCTGCCCGACAACACCTTGCCGATGATGTCGGGCGTGGGGCCGTTCGGGTCACTCGAGATGGGCGGTATGTTCAGCGTGCTGAAGGTCCGGCGCGATCAGCCGCGCAATGACTATGGGGATCCGGGCTGGTTCAAGCATCCTGCCGGCACGGTGGCTTACGAATATACGGGTGTGGTTCCCGAGCCGACTCGCGCGGGGTCCGGTACGCCGCCGGGTGCTGCGCCATCGACTGGGCGCGCCCATGCCGGTGTTGCGGGTGCCAGCACTGGCCTCTCTGGCGGCGCGGACGGCGCTGCGAGCATCGACATCTCGATACGCAAACCTCAAGGCCATCATGGCCACTGACCAAGGAAACCCTTCCATGTCCCACTTTTCACATGTCGCCGCCAGATTGGCTTTGGCGATGTCGATCTTTACTCCTGTCGATGGTGAGTGTTGCGCCAGGGCAAATCGGTGAGATTGTGTGGAAATTTACCGAGGCAGGAACGGTAGACTTCGCGTGCCTTCAACCTGGGCATTTCGATGCCGGGATGGCAGGGCAGGTAGCGGTAGCGGGCAATGCCGCTGCGAAAGGCACGCGTATCTCCCCGGCCGCCGCGCAGGAAGGCAAGCCCTCGCATCGACATTGAGCGCGATATGGCTTTGCCCCACCAATGACAGGTTTTGCTCACCAATAACAAGCGCGCTGTGCCGCATGCGTACGCGGCGTGTACTGACGTGTTTCCGAACTACCCACTATTTTTGGCTTTTGAAGGATGAAGACCACCATGTTCCAACAACGACGTCTCGTGCAGTGCGTGCTTGGGGCCGTGCTTGCCACCGCCGCCGCATCCACCTTTGCGCAGCAACCGCGCATGACGCCCGAACAACTGGCGATGAACCATGTTCCGGCCGAAGCGCCCAGCTGGGTCGAAGGCGAAGTCCGCCGCATTGACGCCGACGCGCGCAAGCTCACGCTGCGCCACGGCGAGATCCGCAACCTCGACATGCCCGGCATGACGATGGTGTTTCGTGTCCAGGAGGGCGTTGCGCTCGACAGCCTTAAGGTCGGCGACAAGGTGCGGTTCATGGCCGCGAACGACAACGGCCAGGTCGTACTGACGCAACTTCAAGCGGCGAACTGACCGGCGCGCCGCACGGCTTTGGTGCTCTCCCGGCCCCGATCCGGTGCGGCGTTTACTGAACGAATGGGTGGCCACTGGTATGACAACGGTCGTCCCCTACGGCCAGCGCGCGTGGCATAGGGTTTGCTTAGCGTTTCACCAGAGTAGAAGCAGTTAGCACGAGCCACCACGGGCACCGCCCCGCCTACGGCTTGTCCGGGACATTGCTCTCACGGCACAGGTTGGACCCCCAACGCGCGCCGTGCGCCGCCATGGCGGTTGTGTGCGATAGCGATCGTGTGCAACAGGGCTTCGTGATGTCTCCCGGTCAGCAGACCGCGTCCCCGATTCCTGCCGCATCCACCTTCCCGCTATCCATCCATCCGCCAGCGGGGAGCGCTCGCGGGCCGACATGCCGGTGCCGCGTAGCGTTGATCAGCGTTCAGCGCCCAGCTTTCATTTGGATGGAATCCCATGCTCGTTACCCAACAACCCGTATTGCGCCGTTTCTGGTATGCCCTGGTCCCGCTGACCGATCTGGATGACGGTCCGAAGCCGTTCACCCTGCTGGGCCAGCCCCTCGTCTTGTGGAAGAACGCTGAAGGCGATCCCGTCGCGCTGGAAGACCGCTGCTGCCATCGCACCGCCAAGCTGTCCAAGGGATTTGTCGAAGAAGGCAGGATCGTGTGCGGCTATCACGGCTGGACCTTCAACGAAGCCGGCGCCTGTGTGCGCATCCCGCAAGTCGCCGATCGGCCGATCCCCAAAAGCTGCCAGGTGAAGTCTTTCCGCTGCCAAGGAAAATACGGCTACGTGTGGGTTGCGCTGGACGATCCGCTGCAGCCCATTCCCGACTTTCCGGAAGATGCGGACCCGGCCTATCGCCGCATCTTCCAGTTCTACGAGACCTGGAAATCCAGTCCGCTGCGCTTCATGGAAAATTCTTTTGACGCGGCGCACTTCAGCTACGTGCATCGCGCCAACTTCGGCATCTACGAGCAGCCCAAGCCGCAGGTATTCGAGATCAAGGAATCGGAGTGGGGCTTTGAAGCGCACACCATCGTGCCGATCCGCAATCCGGAAAACGGCTTTCGTGTGACGGGCAGCAGCGAGCCTTTTACGGAGCGCCACCTGTACAACCGATGGCACATGCCGTCGGTGCGGCGCTTTGGCTGCATCTACGCCCAGACCGGCCGCCATCACATCATCTACAACTGCGCCACGCCGATCGATGACGGCACGATGGTGCTGGTGCAGTGGCTGTACCGGAATGACTCCGAAGAGGATTGCTCCACGCAGGAACTGATCGCCTGGGATCAAGCCATCGTCGACGAAGACCGCGACATCCTGGAAGCCACCGACTACGACGCCTGCGTCGACACCAGCCGCCGCGTCGAACAGCACATGGAGTCCGACAAGCCCGGCCTGCTGATGCGCAAAATGCTGCTGGGCCTGCTGCACGCCCACGGCGAAGAAGAGGTCTATAGGAAATAAGCCCTGTAGGGAGCCCCCCTTGGCGCTGCGCGCCACCCCCGGGGCGGCACTGGCGGACCGGCGGGATAAGGCCCCCCTTGGCGCTTCGCGCCACCCCCAGGGGCGGCACTGGCGGACCGGCAAAGCCGGATCCGCTGTGCCCCACATGGGCTGTGGCAACCGACCGGCGGATGGTGCCTTGCGGTGCTGACACTTCAGAGCCGCCAGATCCAGGACACCGCGGATCCGGCTTCGCCGGTCCGCTGGTGTTGCCCCTTGGGGAGGCGCAAAGCGCCAAGGGGGGGCCTAGTCTCCGGTCCGCTGGTGTTGCCCCTTGGGGGATGCGCAAAGCGCCAAGGGGGGCCTAGTCTCCGGTCCGCTGGTGTTGCCCCTGGGGGAGGCGCAAAGCGCCAAGGGGGCTACACCTACCGCCCCTGGGGGAGGCGCGCAGCGCCTGGCCGGGTACAATCACAGCATGAATGTCCGCGAATATTATGAGCACGCGCTTGCCGAGCGCGGTTTTGCCGAAGACCCGGCCCAGCGCAAAGCCATTGAGCGTTTGCAGCGGTATTACGATGATTGGGTCAGTTTCAAGGCGCTGCGGTCGACCGCCCTGAAACGGCTGCTGAAACGCCCTGGTGTTCCGCGTGGTGTCTATATGTGGGGCGGCGTGGGTCGCGGCAAGAGCTTCCTGATGGACGCGTTCTATGCCACGGTGCCCGTCAAACGTAAAACGCGCGTGCACTTCCACGAATTCATGCGCAGCGTGCATCGGCAGCTCGACGACGTGAAGGGCATGTCCGATCCTCTGGATGAAGTGGCCAAGCGGATTTCGCGTCGCTATCGCCTGATCTGTTTCGACGAGTTCCACGTGTCGGACGTGGCGGACGCCATGATCCTGTATCGGCTCCTGGTGGGGCTGTTTGCCAATGGCACGTCGTTCGTCATGACGTCGAACTACGAGCCCAGCACCCTGTATCCCGACGGCCTGCACCGCGACCGCATTTTTCCGGCGATCAAATTGATCCAGGAAAAGATGGACGTCTTGAATGTCGATTCGGGTACTGACTACCGTCGCCGCATTCTTGAACAGGTCAGTCTGTATCACACGCCGCTGGACGCTGCCGCGGACGCCGCCTTGCGGAAGGCGTTTTCCGACATTGCCGAAACGTCGCTGGACACGCCGGTGCTGCGGATCGAACACCGCGAGGTGCACGCCAAGATGCGCGCGGGGGTGTCGTGTGGTTCGACTTCGCCACGTTGTGCGGCGGACCCAGGTCGCAGAACGATTACCTGGAATTGGCCAGCCAGTTCCACACCGTTATCCTGTCGGGCGTGCCGCAAATGGGGCCGCGCCAGTCGTCGGAAGCACGCCGGTTCACCTGGCTGATCGACGTGCTGTACGACCACAAGGTCAAGCTGATCATCTCAGCCGCCTGCGAGCCTGAAGCGCTGTACACCGAAGGCGCCCTGGCCAATGAATTCCACCGTACGGTGTCTCGCCTGCTGGAAATGCAGTCGCGGGAATACCTGGAATCCGAACGCCGCGCTACGGTCGCGCTATAGCGGTTGCAGGCGTCTGACTTTGTCCCCCGGTCTGCCACGGGTGCTTACTGAATTTGCCGGATGGCACAGACTTCCCAATCCTTGAATCATGGATAGCAAGTAGTCTGTGGCCCCTGAAGTGAATTTTGATAAAGGAAGACACGGCATTGTTCCAGGTATGGGTGCGAGCGGCATTGGCCTCGGCAATCGTATTGCTGGTGGTGGCCGCGTGTGGCGGCAAGGAGCCCTCGCAGCGGCAGGCCTTTATCGCCTTCCTGCAAACGCGCGTACTGGACGTGACCGGCACCCGTGTGCCTGAACTGACGCCCGAAGAGAAGGCCAGGTTCGGGCCTTACGCCAATGATTACGCGATCATCACGCAGTTCCATGCCGGGATGAACGCCAACGTGACCCGGCCGAACAACGAGCTTGCCAAGATTTCGGCGCTGCGTACTGTGGGCGAGATCGTTGAGCAACGCAAGCAGATTGCCGATGCCAAGGCGCAGATGGCCAAATTGAGCGCCGCCCTGGACGCCGAGCAACGCAAGGCCGACGCGGTGCATGAAAAGCTGAAGCATCCCGAGGATGTGAAACCGGTGTTCGACGCGGCGTACGCCAAGCTTGTGACGGTCCCGGCCGAGGCCTACCGTGCCGTGTTTCCCGCCATCGACAAGATGTTCGGCAGTTCCCTGAAGGTGTCGGATTACGTGCAGACGCACCGCAATCTGATCGACGTGGACGGCACGACGTTGCGAGTGGCGGATCCGGCGACCAAGAAGGAATTGGGCGCCTTGCTCGAGCAATTGACTGCCGACAGCGAGCAGGTCAACGCTGCCCAGCGCGCCATGCAGGAAGTGGTGCACGGCGAGTGACGCCCGGGGGCGCCGCAGCCGGCCTGGCTGCTACGACGCGGGCTCGTCTCCCACCCATCCTTCGCCGCCCGGCGGCCGCTGCAACATCGGCCGATGGAAGATTTCTCCAAGGCCCGCATAGTACGGCCCGCCCAGGCGCGCGATCGGCCGCATCTTCACACTGTCGACCCGGCTGCCGTCGTAGATGTCGGGCGAAAGATGAAAGGCCACCACTTCGCCGATGAACAGCGTGTTCACGCCTCGACCCAGCACGATGACCTGATCCAGCTTGCATTCCATTTGCACCGGCGTCATGGCGATGCGCGGCACCTTGATGCGGCGACTGGGAAGCAAGGCAATCCCCAAGGCTTCGCATTCGCTGACCTCGGGCGGGTAGTTTGCCGCGCTGGCATGCATCGTCTCCATCGTGCTTTCGGTGGCCACGTTCACCACGAATTCGCCGGTCTCGCGAATGTTGCGGGCGGTGTCCTTGATCTCGCCTTCGCGCGCGGCGATGTTGATCGCCAGCATGGGCGGGCTGGTCGCGACGTAGTTGTACGAGCTGAACGGGGCCGCATTGACGCGGCCGTCGGGCCCGAGCGAGGTGATCCAGGCGATCGGCCGCGGCGCGGTGCACCCGATCAGCAGCCGGTAGGCCTGGGCGGTGTCGAGGCCTTCGCCGTCGACCAAGATGAAATCATCCGCCGGCGAGCCGGTCCGCGATGGGTCCGCGCCACCTGCTGCGCCCCCGAGTGCGTCGGGTTTCGAGCGATCGTCGTTGTGTGCAGTCATGCGGGGTTCACGGTGCCGTCAGATTCAGGGATTTCAGCAGTGGCTTCATGGTGTCCAGATCATGCTGCACAAAGGTCAGCGTCTCGGCAGGCGTCTTGGTCATCAGTTCAACTCCCTGCGTCGCCATGAATTTTTGGTATTCAGGGTCCGCGTTCACTGCCGCCACCGCTTTGTTCAGGGTGTCGATGATCGCGGGCGGCGTGCCTTTTGGCGCGGCCAGGGTGTACCAGGTGGACGATTCGGCCCCCGTCACGCCAGCTTCGGCAAAGGTCGGCACGTCCGGAAACAGCGGGGAACGCTGCGCGGCGGCGTAGGCAATCGCCTTGATCCGGCCTTCCTTGAGGAAGGCCTGGGTCGCCGACAGATTCAGCATGGCCAGTTGCACCTGCCCGCCGATCACGTCCTTCAATGCCGGGACGGCGCCGGGGTAGGGGATATGGGTCATGTTGATACCCGCGCGCTGCTTGAGCAGTTCGCCGGCAAGGTGGGTCGCGCCGCCCGCGCCGGCCGATCCGAAGTTCAGCTTGCCTGGCGAGGCCTTGGCCGCGGCGATGACTTCTTTCAGGGTGTTTGCGGGCAGTGCCGGGCTGGCGACCATGATGATGGGCTGGTTCGCGACTACGCTGACGAAGGTGAAGTCGGCAATGCCGTCGTACGCGATTTTTTCCATCAGCGGTGTCACCACGTGGGTGGCGGACGTACCCAACAGCAGCGTGTAGCCATCGGGCTTGGCGCGCGCCACGACGCTACCGCCCACCGTGGCCCCCGCCCGGCTTGTTTTCGACCACGACGGTCTGCTTCAGGCGGGTCTCGAGCTGCCGCGCCAGTGCGCGCGCCAGGATGTCGGCCGGGCCGCCCGCTGCGTAGGGATTGACCAGCGTGATCGGATGGTTCGGGTAGCCATCCGCCGCGCCTTGCGCCATGGCTGGTGCAACGGGCGCCGCGCAGATCGTGGCAAAGGCAAGGGCGAGCAGGCGCCGGGATGCGGGAAGGGGGGCCATGCGTGTCTCCGTTATTGTCGTGGTCACGCTCGTCCTTGCCTGGTGCGGGCAAGGCGGCGTCGACTCAGAATACAGGCCGCCATCCCACCGCGTGAATGCGCCGCGGAGCAATTCCGATATGCGAAACGGCACATGGCAGGCAAAAAAATGGCGGCACCGAAGTGCCGCCTTGGCGGGCTGCTGATTTCTCATTCCCGACTGATTTGCCGACTGCCGGCGCGCCAGTTGCTGCCCGCTGCCTGGCGCAGCCCGTGGCTGCCGGTTCCGTTTACCGCTTCAGCTTGGCGAATGCGGCCGCCATTGCGCCGCCGGCGGGCGCAGGCGATGATCCGCCACCCGCGTTGCGATCGCGTCCGCGGCCGCCACCACCGCCCGAGCGGCTTGCGCCCGCGTCGTCGCCACTGCGCCGGGCGACCGGCGCATCGTCGTTCAGCCGCATGGTCAGCGCCACGCGCTGACGCTGCAGGTCGACTTCCTGAACCTTGACGGTCACCGTCTGGCCGACGCGAACCACGTCGCGCGGGTCCTTGACGAACTTTTCGGCCAGGGCCGAAATGTGCACCAGCCCGTCCTGGTGGACACCGATATCCACGAACGCGCCAAAGTTCGCCACGTTGGTCACGACCCCTTCCAGCACCATGCCCACGGTTAGATCCTTCAGGGTTTCCACGCCGTCCATGAAGGTGGCGGTCTTGAACTCGGGGCGGGGATCGCGGCCGGGCTTTTCCAGTTCGCTGAAGATATCCTTGACGGTTGGCAGGCCGAAGCGATCATCGGTGAACTGCGTGGGGGACACGCCCTTGAGCGCGTCCTTGTTGCCGATGACCGACTGGATGTCGGCCTGGATGCGCGCCAGAATGCGTTCCACCACGGGATAGGCTTCCGGGTGCACTGACGAACAATCGAGCGGGTTATCGCCATTGGCCACGCGCAAAAAGCCCGCGGCCTGCTCGAACGCCTTGTCGCCAAAGCGGGGCACGTCCTTGAGCTTGGCGCGGGAGCGGAATGCGCCGTTCACATCGCGCCAGGTGACGATGTTCTTGGCGAGCGTGGCGTTCAGGCCGGACACCCGTGCCAGCAAGGGCGCCGACGCCGTGTTCACGTCCACGCCGACCGCGTTCACGCAGTCTTCGACGATGCTGTCCAGCATCTTGGCCAGTTCGCGCTGATTCAGGTCGTGCTGGTACTGGCCGACGCCGATGGATTTCGGGTCGATCTTGACCAGTTCGGCCAGCGGGTCCTGCAGGCGGCGGGCGATCGACACCGCGCCGCGCAGGCTTACGTCCAGGTCAGGGAATTCATTGGCGGCCAGTTCCGATGCGGAATACACCGACGCGCCGGCTTCCGACACCACGATCTTGGTCAGCTTGAATTCCGGATACCGCTTCATGAGGTCGGCCGCCAGCTTTTCGGTCTCGCGCGATGCCGTGCCGTTGCCGATGGCGATCAGTTCGATCTGGTGCTTGCGCACGATGCGCGCCAGTGTTTCCAGCGAGCCCTCCCAGTCGCGGCGGGGTTCATGCGGGTAGACGGTCGACGTGTCCAGCAGCTTGCCGGTCCGGTCGATCGCCGCCACCTTGACGCCCGTGCGGATGCCGGGATCCAGGCCCAGCACCGACTTCGGGCCGGCGGGCGCGGCCAGCAGCAGATCTTTCAGGTTCATGGCGAACACGCGGATCGCCTCGGCTTCGGCTTCGTCGCGCAGGCGCGAAAACAATTCCGTCTCGAAGCCCGGCAACAGCTTGACGCGCCACGTCCAGCGGCACACTTCGCCCAGCCACTTGTCGCGCGGGCTGGCATCCAGCCCGAAGAGGCCCTTCAGCTTGAGCAGGGCGGCGATGCGGGCCACGCAAGGGTGGGGAACTTGCGTATCCAATTCCGGGTCCAGACCCAGGCGCAGTTCAAGCACGCCTTGCTGGCGGCCGCGCATCAGGGCAAGCACGCGGTGCGAGGGCAGGGTGCGCAGCGGTTCGTTGAAGTCGAACCAGTCGCGGAAGTTGGCGCCTTCGGTTTCCTTGCCATCGGCGACCTTGGAGTAGACCAGGCCGGTGTTCCACAAGAAGGTCCGCAGGTTCTCGAGCAGGTCGGCGTCTTCGGCGAACCGTTCGGTCAGGATGTCGCGCGCGCCGTCCAGCGCAGCCTTGACGTCTGCAACCTCGGCGGTGACATAGCCGACCGCCAGGGTGGCCGGGTCGGCCGACGCATCGGCCAGCAGGGCGTCCGCTAGCGGCTCCAGGCCGGCTTCACGGGCGATCTGGGCCCGGGTGCGGCGTTTGGGCTTGTAGGGCGCGTACAGGTCTTCCAGGCGTTGCTTGGTGTCGGCGGTCGAAATCGCCTGCTGCAGTTCGGGGGTCAGCTTGCCCTGGGAATCAATGGACGACAGGATGGCCGCGCGGCGGGTTTCCATGTCGCGCAGGTATTCCAGCCGGATCTCCAGGTTGCGCAGGACGGTATCGTCCAGGCCGCCGGTGACCTCTTTGCGGTACCGCGCGATGAAAGGAACGGTCGCGCCGCTGTCCATCAGTTCGATCGCCGCGCTGATTTGTGTGGCGCGCGCGCCAAGTTCTTCCGTCAGCTGGGCGATAATGCGGGATTGGGCTTGCGCATCGAGCACGCCGCCCCGGTCGGTGACCATCGACATCGAGTCTGTCCTACCTTGCAACAATGAAGCCGCGGATTTTGCCACAACCTATCCCTATGCCCCGAATCTCCCCCGCTCTGCCTTTGCGCCATGTGACATTTCCGTCCAGGCCCATGCGTCCTTTCCCGCAGGCCTGGCACGCCCGCGTCCGGGCCGGCAAGGCGGCTGGGCCGCTGCGCTGCTGGCCACGGTCGTATTCATAGGGCTGCCGGGCTGCGCCGCGGTGGACTCCGTCATGGCCCCGCCGCCGGTCGAAGCCAAGGTGGCAGCGCCGGCTCCTACCTATGCGTCGGCCGAAGCCGCCCAGGCCATTGCCGACGCCGCGAAGGCCGAACGCGCTGCCGCCGTCGATGCCTACACGGCGCGGGTGCGCGACTGCATGCACACCTTCTTTGCCACCCGCTGCGCCGACAAGGCGCGCGAGGAGCGCAACACGATTACCGAGCGTGCCGACGTGACGCGGCAGCAGGCCGAGCTGTTCGTGCGCCAGGAAAAGGCGCGTGTGCACCGCGAATCGCTGGCGGCGGAAAACGCCCGCCGCGATGCCCGCGATGCCGAGGCGGCGGCGGCGCGGCAGGCGGAAGCCGCCCAGCGGCCGGCTCCAGGGAACGTGGGTCCGGCGGCGGCGTCCCAGCGGCGGCCTGGCGCGGACGCGGGCGCCGCGCCGCCGGCAGGCGCGATGGCGCCTTCCGCAGGCGGCAGGTCCCCCGCGGCATCGGCATCCCCGTTTAACGCACCGGCGGCCAGCGGGCCTGCCCGCGCGCCGGCCGCCGCCTCCACCGGCCCGGCGTCCCGCGCCGCGCCAGGCGGCGCGTCGATCAGCCCGGCCGAACAGGCCGACAATCGCGCCGCGTTTGAAAAGAAACAGGCCGAGGCCAAGGCCTATGCCGAAAAACGCGCCGAGGAACGCAAAGAGAACGAGGACAAACGCGAGCGCCGCCGTGCCGCCCGCGAAGCCGATGCGGCAAAATTCAATACACCTGCCGCGACTCCGGCAACCCCTCCCACCCAGGGCAAGTAATGAATCTCGACGCTCAAGCCGTCGCCAGCCGCATTATCGAGCTGCAGACGGAACATCGTGACCTCGACGCCGCCATCGAACGGCTGGCGGCCGACCTGTCGATCGACGAGATCCTGTTGCGCCGCCTGAAGAAACGCAAGCTGCACATCAAGGACCACATCGTGGCCCTGCAGATGCAACTCGTACCGGATATTCCAGCTTGACTGACACCCATGACGTCAGCGCCCTGTTCGCTGCCGACGGTCCGCTCGCCAAGAAGCTGAAGGGCTACCGGCCCCGCACGCAACAGACCGAGCTGGCCAACACCATTGCCCAGACCATCGCCGACCAGGGGACCCTGATCGCCGAAGCTGGCACCGGCACGGGCAAGACCTTTGCCTACCTCGTGCCGGTGCTCGTGCATGGCGGCAAGGTGCTGATCTCGACCGGCACCAAGACATTGCAGGATCAGCTGTTCGCCCGTGACCTCCCGGCGGTGCGCACGGCGCTGGCCTTGCCAGTGACCGCGGCCCTGCTCAAGGGCCGATCCAATTATCTGTGCCATTACCATCTGGAACGCACGGTGCACGACGGCCGGCTGGCCTCGCGCTTCGAAGTCGCGCAGTTGCGCAAGATCGAAGTCTTCGCCAAGCAGACGCGGTCAGGCGACAAGGCCGAACTGGCCGACGTGCCCGAAAACGCCGAGATCTGGAACAAGGTCACGTCCACCCGCGACAACTGCCTGGGATCCGAGTGCCCGTCCTATCGCGACTGCTTCGTCATGCAGGCCCGCAAGACCGCGGCCGAAGCAGACATCGTGGTGGTCAACCATGCCTTGTTCCTGGCTGACCTGGCGCTGAAAGACGAAGGCATTACCGACCTGCTGCCCGCCGCCGACACCGTGGTGTTCGACGAAGCGCACCAATTGCCGGCCGCGGCCACGCGGTTCCTGGGCGAGTCGGTGTCATCGCATCAGTTGCTGGACTTTGCCCGGGACGCCACGGTGGCCGGCCTGTCGCACGCGCGCGAAAGCGCCGACTGGCCCATGATGGCGTCCGCCGTCGAACAGGCCACGCGCGAGCTGCGCCTGTCGTGCGCGGCCATCGAAAAGATGCCCGGGCAGCGCAGCACGTTCGACGCGCTGCCGTCGATCGATGCGTTCAACGCCGCGCTCAAGGAAGTGATCGATGCCGTGCACCAGCTCGGCCAATGTCTGATGGCGGTGGGGGTGCGCCATCCCGATCTGGACATGGCTGGCAAGCGCGGGCCCGAACTGATTTCGCTGCTGGGCCGGTGGCGCGAAGGGCAGGCACCTGCCGCGCCGGTGGACGACCGGCAGGTCAGGCTGTCCGACGGTCCGGCATCGGCATGGGAAGAACCGGCCGCCGACGAAGCGGCCAAGGCCGCCGAGGCGCGCAAGGGCGACGGCTGGGTCCGGTGGATCGAAACCAACAACAACCATATTCGTCTGCACACCGCGCCGCTGTCGGTAGCGGAGGCCTTTTCGCAGTATCGCCCCGGTGGCCAGACCTGGATCCTGACGTCGGCGACGCTGTCGGTACATGGCGATTTTTCGCATTTCATCCGCCAGCTGGGCCTGCGCAACGTCACCACTGGCCTGTGGGAATCCCCGTTCGACTACGCGAACCACGGCCGGCTGTTCGTGCCGCACGGCATCCCGGCGCCCCAGGATCCCAGATATACCGAGGGCTTTGTCGAAGCACTGATCCCCGTCCTGGCCGCCAGCAAGGGCTCGGCGCTCGTGCTGTGCACGACGCTGCGCGCGGTGGACAAGGTCGCCGAGATGCTGGACAAGGAATTCCGCGCCCGCGGCTGGGACTGGCCTCTGTTCAAGCAGGGCGACCGGTCGCGGCGTGAATTGCTGGACCGCTTCCGCGTCAGCAAGCATGCGGTGCTCGTAGGCAGCGCCAGCTTCTGGGAAGGCATCGACGTGCCGGGCGATGCGCTGACCCTAGTCGCCATCGACAAACTCCCCTTTGCGCCGCCCGATGATCCGGTGCTCGATGCCCGCATCAAAGCCTGCAAGGAACGCGGCGGCAACGCCTTCTTCGAGTACCAGTTGCCCGAAGCGGCGATTGCGCTCAAACAGGGGGCGGGGCGGCTGATCCGTACGGAATCCGACTGGGGGTGTTGATGGTGGGCGATCGCCGCCTGGTCGAAAAGCCGTATGGCAAGCGGCTGTGGCGGGGGCTGCCGCCGTTTACCCGCACACGAAGCCTGGACGACGTCGTCGCGTTCTTTGACGAACGCGCGTTGGCAAAAGACGGTGCGGCGGACAGCACGAAGGATGACGCCGACGGGGCCAATGCGCCTGCGAATGCCGCGACGGTAGGCTGACGAAAAAAACCGCATCCCCTGGGATGCGGTTGTTTCTGGCGCCTTGGGTGGAGCCCGTTGCAGGGCTCCAGACTTCCGGTCTTACCAGATCTTCCACCACGGGCCGCGATTTTCCACGAAGCCGTTGCGGACGAACTGGCTGTCGGGGTAGTTGGCCGCCAACACCCGGGCCGTATCGGCACGAAGATCGGTCATGCCCAGCTTTTCATACGACAGCACCATGATATACAGCGCTTCTTCGACCGCCGGCGCGCCCTGGAAGTCGCGTACCGCCGTTTGCGCGCGGTTGACGGCTGCCACGTAGGCGCCGCGCTGGTAGTACAGGCGCGCAACGTGCACTTCGTTCAGGGCGATCGAGTTGATCAGGTAGTTCAGGCGCAGTTGCGCGTCGGGCGCGTAGCTGCTGTTCGGGAACCGTGTCAGCAGGTCCTTGAACGCGTCGAACGATTCACGCGCGCCTTTCGGGTCACGCTCGCTTGGGTCCTGTTTGGTCAGGCTCGAAAGCAGGGCGCTTTCCTGATAGAAATTGATCAGGCCCTTCAGATAGAGCATGTAGTCCAGGCTGGGGTGGTTCGGGTGCAGGCGCTGGAAGCGGTCGATGGCGGCCAGGGCCTGCGCATTGTTGCCGTCTTTCCAGTACACATACGCGATGTCGACCTGGGCCTGCTGCGCGTACACGCCAAAGGGGTAGCGCGACTCGAGCTTTTCGAGCAGCTTGCTGGCCTGCGTCCAGTTCCCGACGCTGATCTCTTCCTTGGCCTCCTTGTACAATCTTTCCGCCGTCCAGCCGACGGTCGGGTCGATTTCCTTGCCCAGACCGGAACACCCGGCGATCGTCATGATCATCAGGACGCACGCCAGCATGCTCCCCAGACGCGAGGCCAGCTGCTTCCAGCTGGGGGCGTTGCGGTTCACGCCGACGGACATGCCGGCGTCTGCCGCGATTGTGTTCAACTGCATGGAGGTGTTCCTCAGATTGACTATTCCTGATTATATTCGGCCTGGCATCCAGGCCGCGCCCAGATGCCACATTCTTTGTCACAACCCGACCGCGACTCACCCGTTCCGGATGCGCAGACCGAAGTCCAGGAAGCGGAACCGCGGCAGCTTGACGTGCCGGCCTCGATTAGAGCCGACCGGCTCGACAAGGTTCTTGCCCAGCTGATCCCGCAACATTCGCGCAGCCGTTTGCAGGGCTGGATCGAACGCGGTGGCGTGCTGGTCAACGGCAAGGCCGCAACTGTGCGGCAACTGGTCGGTCCCGGGGATGAACTGACCGTCTGGGAAGAAGCCGCGCCTGAAGCCCGTGCGTTCAGCCCGGAACCCATCGAATTTCCGGTGATCGCCGAAAGCCCGGACTGGATCGTAGTCGATAAACCGGTAGGCCTGGTGGTGCATCCCGGCGCCGGCAATTGGCAAGGGACCCTGCTCAACGGCTTGCTCCACCGCTACCCTGAATTGGCGCGGGTGCCCCGTGCGGGCATCGTACACCGGCTGGACAAGGACACGTCCGGCCTGATGGTGGTGGCCCGCAATGAAACGGCGCAGACGGCATTGGTGCGCCAGCTCCAGGCGCGCACTGTCGGACGGCGTTATGTCGCGCTGGCAGTCGGCGCCGCACCAGCGGGCGGGACGGTCGATAAACCGATCGGCCGCGACGTGCGCGTGCCCGTGCGCATGAGCGTGGACCGGCCTATCGCCCCCAAGCCCGCCATTACCCATTACCAGGCCATGCGCCAGGGGCTGCTGGGCGACAAAACGGTGGTGTCGCAGGTGATCTGCAAGCTGGAGACGGGCCGCACGCATCAGATCCGGGTGCATATGGCCAGCCTGGGCCTGCCCCTGCTGGCTGACGCGCTGTACGGCGGAAAAGTGGTGCCGCCCGCCGCGCGCCAGATGCTGCATGCCCGCGAACTGCAATTTGAAGACCCGGTCAGCGGCAAGCCCGTCCAGTTCAGTTCGCCCATCGCAAGCGACATGCAGGCGGTCATAGATGCGATCGACTGGAATCCGGTTCCGACGCGGCCGGAACTGCCGCGCCTGTAACGGCCACTGTCAGGCCCAGGAATATTGCTTCGGTATCCGGGTAGGGACACGGCCTTGTGACCCGCGTGTCATGCAGCCAGGCGGCCGGATCGCACCGCAGCATATCCACACCATCATCCGGCCGTCGATGTCAAGAAGGAACTCCGTCATGTCCCGTTTCGCTTCCGAAAATCACGCATCCCAGGGCGTCACAGCGGCATCCGCGTCATTGCCGTTCACCTTGCCTGGTCCCGCCTGGCCCGGTGTCAGCATCTTCGTGACTACCCGGCTGGGCGGCGTCAGCAGCGCTCCTTTTACGTCCTGGAATCTGGGGGATCACGTTGGTGATGATCCGGCCCGTGTGGCCGAGAACAGGCAGCGTCTTGCTGTCTTGCTGCCCGCTGCGCCGCTGTGGCTGCAGCAGGTGCATGGCACGGACGTGGTCGACGCCGATGCAGGTGCAGATGCCGATGTGAACGCCAATGTCGCCGATACTGGCCTGGACGCTGCTGCTGGGCAAGCGCCCTGCGGTGATGCGGCCATGACCCGCACGCCCGGCAAGGTCCTGGCGATCATGACGGCCGACTGCCTGCCCGTGGTGCTCGCAGCCTGCGATGGCAGCGTGCTTGCCATGGCCCATGCCGGCTGGCGTGGCCTGGCCGCAGGGGTGCTGGAACGCACCGTCGAGGCCATGGGCAGTCACGGGAAACGTATGCCCTTACGCGCCTGGATCGGCCCTGCCATCGGTCCGACCGCATTCGAAGTCGGAAGCGAAGTACGAACGGCGTTTCTGGCGGACGACCCGGGCGCGGCAAGCTGCTTCCAGCCCGGTGCCGCAGTGCACAAATGGATGGCCGATCTGCCCGGGCTGGCCCGCCGCAGACTGCGCCGCGCGGGCGTTCAGGATGTCACCCTGAGCGGCCACTGCACGGTCACGGATAGCGAACATTTCTTTTCCTATCGCCGCGACGGCCAGACCGGCCGTTTTGCGACGCTGGCCTGGCTGAACGGACCCACTGACGCACGGCTGCCGCTGCGGCCGCGCGATCGCTGACACGCTAGCGATGTCGTGGCGCATCTTGCGCCTTATCCCCGTTCTTCCGCGCCATGTCGGCGGCCAGCATCGCCTCGCGTTCCGCCGCCTCGCGTGCCTTGCGGCGGCGTCCGCGCTCGGGCGCGAGCATCACGTAGACGATGATCGTCACGGGCAACAGCCCATAGAAAAAGAAGGTGGCAATCCCGGCCATGACGGTGGGTTGCGTGATGGCCATCATCAGCGTGACATACATCCAGCCGATGGCGACCAGGCCAGCAAAATACATGACGGTAACCCTCGTTGCACGGACCGCTAATCTACGCGAGTTTCGGCAGGGCGCATTCACTGAGTACATACCCTCATCCCGTTCAGGACGAGGAGGCAACTCCTATTTGACACGCTCCGGTACGCTATGCACTATGCAGTCGTAGACGCGATCGATACAACAAGGTGTACGTTTTGAGCCAGCCCCCGATAGATGTCATGAATCCCCTGGCTTGGCTTCAAGCCTGGCAGCAGGCCCTGACTCCACAGGCCTCTGCCCCGCAGTCGTCCACCGCCCAGGCGTCACCCGCGCAAGCCGCCGGCCCGGCAGGCATTCCCGGCTTTGCTCCGCCCGCGGGCGTTGCCGTTGCGCCTGAAAAAATGCTTGAGATCCAGAACCAGTTCTCGCAGCAGTGGGCCGCGCTGTGTGGTGAAGCCACGCGCGGCGCGCTGGCCCCGGTGGCGGACCCCCGTTTTGCCGGCCAGGCCTGGGCCAACAGTCCGGCGCATGCGTTCATGGCGCATGCCTACCTGCTGTCCGCCCGCACGCTGCTGCAAATGGCCGACAACGTCGACGTGCCTGACGCGGCGCGCGAGCAGATCCGGTTTGCGATGATGCAGTGGATCGACGCCATGGCGCCGTCCAACTTCCTTGCTCTCAATCCCGATGCACAGCAAAAGTTCATTTCGTCAGGCGGCGAAAGCCTGCAGCAGGGCATCGTCAATCTGTTGAATGACCTGCAGAAGGGCCGCATTTCCAACACCGACGAAACCTCGTTCGAGATCGGCAAGTCGATCGCCACGACCGAAGGCGCCGTGGTGTTCGAAAACGCCTTGTTCCAATTGATCCAGTACACCCCGCGCACGCCCCGGGTCCATGCGCGCCCGCTGGTGATCGTGCCGCCGTGCATCAACAAGTTCTATATCCTGGATCTGCAGGCCAACAACTCGTTCGTGCGATATGCGCTGGAGCAGGGCATCAGCGTGTTCCTGGTGTCGTGGCGCAATCCGCTGACCACGGATACCGATGGCATCCAGCAAGCGACGTGGGACGACTACATCGACCACGGCGTCATCAAGGCGCTGACGGTGGCGCAGGAAGTGTCTGGCCAGGATCAGGTCAACACCCTGGGCTTCTGTGTGGGCGGCACCCTGCTTGCGACCGCGCTGGCCGTGCTGGAAGCGCGCGGTGAATCTCCCGCGGCATCCATGACCTTGCTGACCACGCTGCTCGACTTCCACGACACCGGCGTGCTGAAGGTCTTCGTGAACGAAGCGCAGGCCAAGCTGCGTGAAGTCCAGTTCGCCCAGGGCGGGC
Organism: Pigmentiphaga litoralis; assembly: GCF_048632615.1. Taxonomy (GTDB): domain Bacteria; phylum Pseudomonadota; class Gammaproteobacteria; order Burkholderiales; family Burkholderiaceae_B; genus Pigmentiphaga; species Pigmentiphaga litoralis_B. The sequence goes on along the minus strand of NZ_CP184479.1, from coordinate 290,267 downwards.
TGCTGGCCGCGCGCGAACTCGGCAACACCTTTGCGTTCCTGCGCCCGAACGACCTGGTATGGAACAACGTCGTCAACAACTACCTGAAGGGCGAGGCGCCTTCAGCCTTCGACCTGCTGTTCTGGAACGCCGACGGCACCAATCTGCCCGGTCCGTTCTACGCCTGGTATCTGCGCAATACCTATCTTGAAAACAACCTGAAGATTCCTGGCAAGACCACGGTGTGTGGTCAGCCGCTCGACCTGACGACGCTGTCGGTGCCCACCTACCTGTACGGTTCGCGCGACGATCACATCGTGCCATGGACGTCGGCGTTCGCATCGACCCACCTGCTGCAGGGGCCGACCCGCTTCGTGCTCGGCGCGTCGGGCCACATTGCCGGCGTCATCAACTCGCCGGTCAAGAATCGACGCAATTACTGGGTCAACGACGTCGTTGCCAACGGCGTCGCGCCTGCCACGGGCGCCGATCCCCAGGTGTGGATCGATACGGCGCGGTCGGTGGCCGGCAGCTGGTGGCCCGACTGGGCAGCCTGGCTCAAATCGCATTCCGGCGCGGAGGTGAAGGCAAAGACCGCGCTGGGCAACAAGCAGCATCCGGTGATCGAAGCCGCGCCAGGCCGCTACGTGCTGGCCCGTGCAATGTAAGTGGATGACGCATACCTAAAAGCGCAGGGGGATGGCCCCCTTGCCAATCGAGAGGAGCACCGTATGGAAAACAGAGTGGCATATGTCACTGGCGGCATGGGCGGAATCGGTACGGTGATCTGCCAGCGCCTTGCCAAGTCGGGCTTCACTGTGGTGGCGGGTTGCGGCCCCAGCCGGAATTTTCAGCAGTGGATCGACGAACAGGCTGCGCTTGGCTACACCTTCCACGCGTCCGTCGGCAACGTCGCGGACTGGGATTCGACGCGAGAAGCCTTCGCCAAGGTCAAACAAGAGATCGGGCCCATCGATGTGCTGGTCAATAACGCGGGCATCACGCGTGACGGGCTGTTCCGCAAAATGTCGCTGGACGACTGGCGCGCGGTCATCGACACCAACCTGAACAGCCTGTTCAACGTGACCAAACAGGTCATCGAAGACATGGTCGAACGCAAGTTCGGGCGCATCATCAACATCAGTTCCGTCAATGGCCAGAAGGGGCAGTTCGGGCAGACCAACTACTCGACGGCCAAGGCGGGCATCCACGGTTTCACCATGGCGCTTGCGCAAGAAGTCGCGTCCAAGGGCGTCACGGTGAACACCGTATCGCCGGGCTATATCGGGACCGACATGGTCCGGGCGATCCGGCCCGAGGTATTGGAAAAGATCGTCGAGACGATCCCGGTCAAGCGCCTGGGCACGGCCGATGAGATCGGCTCCATCATCGCCTGGCTCGCGTCCGAAGACGCCGGTTTCGCCACCGGCGCGGACTTCTCGCTCAATGGCGGCCTGCACATGGGGTAAGCCCCAAGGCATGCACCGCCGGTGAGTATCGGTGGTGCACTACACTCCGGGTTGACGGTGCGGCGCAGCACGCCGCACCGGCCTTCATAACAGCACGAGCGTGGGGACAAGATGGCGAACCAGCAAGCAGGAACTGGCAAGGCGTTGCGGATGATCAAGAAGTATCCGAATCGCCGACTGTACGACACGCAGACCAGTACCTACATCACGCTGGCCGATGTGAAGCAACTGGTGCTCGAGAACGCCGAATTCCAGGTGATCGACGCCAAGTCGAACGACGACCTGACCCGCAGCATCCTGCTGCAGATCATTCTTGAAGAAGAGACGGCCGGCGCGCCGATGTTCACGGCGACCATGCTGTCGCAGATCATCCGCTTCTATGGCCACGCGATGCAGGGCATCATGGGCTCGTACCTGGAACAGAATATCCAAGCTTTCATGGAAATCCAGAACAAGGTCAGCGAGCAGTCCAAGGGCCTGTACGGCAACCAGTTCGGTCCCGAAGCCTGGGCGCAGTTCATGAATGTCCAGACGCCGATGATCAAAAGCATGATGAGCAACTACATCGATCAGAGCAAGAATCTGTTCGTGCAGATGCAGGATCAGATGCAGAACCAGACCAAGTCGATGTTCACGGCCTTTCCGTTTACGGTGCCGCCGGTGGACAAGGATCGCAAGTAGGACGACGGTGCGGTTGCTACCAGGCAGGTGGCAGCGGCAGGCCAGTGGCTAGCCGCAGGCAGTGGCCAGTAGCGGAAGTGGCCAGTAGCGGAAGTGGCCAGTAGCGGAAGTCGCCAGTAGCGGCACTGGACAGTAGCGGCACTGGTCAGTGGCAGGCAGTTGGCAGTGGCCAGCGGCAGGCAGCGGCCGATAGCAGGCAGTTTCCAGCAACCATGACGTGGCCATCAATCCGCAAGCTAACGCCCGGCCGTTGCCGGTCCCCACGGCATCGGTCTCGGTTCCAAAACCGGTAAACTCGCGGCCTGATCCTCTCCGGCCGCCGTCACGACGCTGCGGCGTCTCATGTCGCGCGTGTCCTTCCTTTTCCCTTCCCCTGTTGCGTGCGCCCCGCGCCGTTCCAACGGCCGCGCGGCGACGTATTGCGCCTGTGCAGGCAGCATCGGCACCATACGGGCAACGCCATGAGCCGCCTGATGCTGGCGCCCATGGAAGGGCTGGCCGATTACGTCATGCGCGACATGCTGACACGCCAGGGGGCCTTGACGGGTGCGTGTCCGAATTCGTCCGGGTGGTCGGGTCCTTGCTGCCCTTGCGAGTGTACGAGCGGGATACGCCCGAAGTGCTGCACGGGGCGTTCACGCCGTCGGGCACGCCCATGGTGATCCAGCTGCTGGGCAGCGATCCGGAATGGATGGGCATCAATGCGGCCCAGGCGGCGCGGGTGTCGCCGCATGGCATCGACCTGAATTTCGGGTGCCCGGCCAAGGTCGTGAACCGGCATGGAGGTGGCGCCATGTTGCTCGCCCATCCCGAACAGTTGCATGCCATCGTCGCCAGCGTACGCGCCGCCGTGCCGGCCAGCATTCGCGTAACCGCGAAGATGCGGCTTGGCGTCACCGACAAGGCGCTGGCCATCGACTGCGCGCACGCGTTGGCCGACGGCGGCGCCGCGTCGCTGGTGGTGCACGCGCGCACGCGCGACGAAGGCTATCGGCCGCCCGCGCACTGGGAATGGATTGCGCGTATCGACGACGCCGTAGATGTGCCGGTGACCGCGAATGGCGATGTCTGGACCGTGGATGATTGGACGCGTTGCCGTGCCGTCAGCGGCTGCGATGACGTCATGATCGGACGCGGGGCGGTGGCCGATCCGTTCCTTGCCTTGCGCATTCGGGGGCTGGCGGACCCGATACCGCAGGCATCGGAATGGCCGACCGTGCTGGGGCAATTGCTGGAGTACCTGAACAAGCTGCAGACCCGCGTGGCGTCGCGTCACGAGCACGGTCGCGTCAAGATGTGGCTGACGCACCTGAAGCGGACGTGGCCCCAGGCCGGAGAACTGCACGACTCGCTGCGCCGCGTGCATGACGCGCAAGAGATACGCAGCCGGATCGAGCAGGCAGGCGCCATGTGCGGAATCGAGGACGCCGAAGCGGCGCTGTGACTTAGCGGAAGATGCGACGACGGCTTGCGCCGTGCCGATTCGCATCGTGCCGATTCGCGCCATGCCGATTCACACCGTGCCGGTTCACACAGTGCCGGTTCACACCGTGCCGGTTCACACAGTGCCGGTTCACACCGTGCCGGTTCACACCGTGCCGGTTCACACCGTGCCGGTTCACACCGTGCCGGTTCACACCGTGCCGGTTCACACAGTGCCGGTTCACACAGTGCCGGTTCACACCATGCCGGTTCACACCGTGCCGGTTCTCACCGTGCCGGTCCACACCGGCATCGGGTGGACTACAGTGCACGGTCCCATCCCTGCAGTGAAGCCGCCACGCCACAGTGGACCGGGCAAAATGCGCCAAGCCGGTAAGTACCTGTAAAATGCCGGGTTCCCTTCCTATCGGCCGCCAGGACAAACCCTGTCGGCACGCCAGATGTCCCTCGTACTGCAAGAAAACCTCGCCGCGCTGCCCGATACTTCCAAGCCAGCTTCGGCGGACGCCACCGGTCAGCGGTTGCCGTCGGACGGTTCGCCGTCGTCGGCACTGCCGGGGGGCGTGTCGCCCAAGATCGGCTTTGTCAGCCTGGGCTGTCCAAAAGCCGGGTCCGATGCCGAAAGCATTCTGACCCAGCTGCGGTCCGAAGGCTACGACACGTCCAAGACGTATGAAGACGCCGACCTGGTCATCGTCAATACCTGTGGCTTCATCGATGACGCCGTCCGCGAAAGCCTGGACGCCATCGGCGAGGCCCTGCAGGCCAATGGCAAGGTGATCGTGACGGGTTGCCTGGGCGCCAAGGAAGAGGGCGGGGAAAACGTGGTGCGCAAGGTGCATCCCAAGGTGCTGGCCGTGACCGGCCCGCACGCCACGCACGAGGTCATGTCGGCGGTGCACCTGCATTTGCCCCGTCCGCACGATCCTTTTGCCGATCTCGTGCCGCCGCAGGGCGTACGCCTGACGCCCAAGCACTACGCGTACCTGAAGATTTCGGAAGGCTGCAATCACCGCTGCAGCTTCTGCATCATCCCGTCGATGCGCGGCGACCTGGTGTCGCGGCCGATCAACGAGGTCATGAAAGAGGCCGAAAACCTGGTCAAGGCCGGCGTGAAGGAAATCCTGGTCATCTCGCAAGACACCAGCGCCTATGGCGTCGACGTCAAGTACCGCACCGGCTTCGTCAACGGCAAGCCCGTGCGTACGCGCATGACCGAGCTGACGCGCGAACTGTCGCAGCTGGGCGTCTGGGTGCGCCTGCATTACGTCTACCCGTACCCCAGCGTGGACGAGGTGCTGCCCTTCATGAACGAGACGCACGCCAACGGCGGGCGCATCCTTCCGTACCTCGACATTCCATTCCAGCATTCCAGCCAGCGTATCCTCAAGCTCATGAAGCGTCCGGCCTCGTCGGAGCGCAATCTGGATCGGATCCGCGCCTGGCGCGATATCTGTCCGGACCTGACGATCCGCAGCACCTTCATCGCCGGATTTCCAGGTGAAACCGATGCGGAATTCGAAGAGATGCTGGACTTCCTGCGGGAAGCGCAATTGGACCGCGTGGGCTGTTTTGCCTATTCGCCGGTAGACGGTGCGACCGCCAACGACCTGCCGGACCCGGTGCCCGACGAGGTGCGCGCCGAGCGTCAGGGCCGGTTCATGCAGGTGCAGGAAGAGATTTCTCGCAAGCGCCTGGCACGCCGGGTCGGAAAGACGCTCAAGTGCATCGTTGACGAAGTCAACCAGGATGGCGGCGTGGCGCGATCCATGGCGGATGCGCCGGGCATTGATGGCAATGTGTTCATCGCGACGCCCGACAAGCCCTGGAAGCGCTTCAAGGCCGGCGAGATCGTATCGGTCAAGATCGCCGGGTCGGACGCGCACGATCTGTGGGGCGACGTCGCCTGACGACAGTGCGCACTAGGGCGGAGTCGAAGCGGTATCCGGCTTGACCTTCAGGCCGTCTTGCCCGAACGCGTTTCGCCCTGGCCCTTTAGTCCCATCCGGCCACGTCCCGTCCGCGGTCAGGCGCTGGGCGGTTTCCCGAATCAGCCGACGCAGTTCGGCCACCGCTGGGTGGGTTGCTCCCCTGGCGGTCGCCTGCCGCAGCGTCACGGGCGTGCGCAGGTCTACCAATAGCCGGGCGGCGACCAGTCCGGCCCGCCACTCTTCCACAAACGACGACACCAGCATGACCGACGCGCCGGCGCCGCCGGCGATGAGTTGCACGGTGCGTGGAATCGAATCGAGTTCATGTTTGATCCGCAGCCGCAGGCCTTGCTGAGCGGCCTCGCGTGCCAGCACCTGCCGCACGCCATGGCGCGTCGTGGGCAGGATCAGGTCGGTGCGGTCCAGCGCGGCGATCGGCACACGGTCGGGCCAGTCATGGGCGGCGTCCGGATGGCCGACCAGGTACAAGGGTTCGTTGCGCAGATGCTGTGATTCAAAGCTGCCCGACGGCTCGCCCGCCACCATCAGCAACGCAATATCCAGCTTGTCTTGCAAAAGCATGGATTCCAGCTCGGCCGTCAGTACTTCGACCACTTGCAGCGTCAGGCGGGGTCGGGCGGCTTCCACGGCCTTGAGCAGGGGCACCGTCAGCATGCGGCTGATGCTGCTCGGGATGCCGATGCGGACCACACCGCCTTCGGCCTGGCCATGGACTTTGACGTCACGTTCCGCCGCCGCCACCCGATCCAGAATGTCGCGGGCATGCACGAGCAGTCGGGCGCCCGCTGCCGTCGGACGCACGCCCTGTGCATCGCGCACGAAAAGCTGCACGCCCAAAGACGCTTCCAGTTTCTGGATCTGGGTGCTCAGCGCGCTCTGGACGATGTGCAGCCGCGAGGCGGCTTGGGAAAAGCTGCCGGTTTCCTGGATGGCGACAAAGTAACGAAGGCGGCGAAGGTCCATGATGGGCAGGAAGAAGGGGGCGTGACAAGGCGTGGCGCCGTAGAGCGATCAGCCCGCAATCCGTGCAACGGGTGGCAATACCGCTCTCGCCCTTGGGCGCCGGCTCTCGCCCTTGGGGGCCGCATGCGAACCGGCACCATGTCTCATCATACGGGCCATCTTGAATCCAGATGGGCAGAATCTGCATAAACCGTTATCGCAATAGACGCGCGGCGGCCATCATGGCCCTTTTGCTACCACAGCCGCCATGTATCCTGCGCCGCCCGACCTGCCGACCGAACGATTCGCCGTCCTGCCCACCGCTTGGCATCGCACGGATTCCCCATCGTCCTGGGTGGATACCCGGGGCGCAGGCCCGCTGCATTCCTTTCTGGAAGGCCCGGCGTTCGACCGAACCGGTACGCTGTACTGCACCGACCTGGCGCATGGACGCGTGTTCAGCGTGTCAGCGGCCGGCGAATTCTCGCTGGTCGCCGATTACGACGGTGAGCCGAACGGGTTGGCTGTGCACCGCGACGGGCGTGTGTTGGTGGCCGACCGGCGTCATGGCATCGTGTGTCTGGACGGGCAAGGCGGCTTTAACGGCGTGGTGGGTGCCACGCCGCAGTCGGTCGCGCTGCAAGGCGTCAACGACTTGACGTTCTCGCCGGACGGTGACCTGTGGTTCACCGATCAGGGCGGCAGCGATCTGAGGCGGCCCACCGGCAGAGTCTATCGGTTACGGGCGGGGACGGGCGCGCTGGAGTGCGTCGTTGAGGGTCTGGCCGGTCCGAACGGCATTGCGTTCAGCCCCGACGGACGGCTGGTGTACATCGCCATCACGCGCGACAACGCCATCTACAGTCTGGCGCTGGGAGCGGGCGGGGCGGTCGGAAAGCTGGGTCGCTTCATCCAGTTGTCGGGCAGCCCCACCGGGCCGGACGGGCTGGCCGTGGACGTGGCCGGCAACCTGGCGGTGGTCCATGCGGGCGCGGGCACCGTCTGGCTGTTCAGCGCCGACGGCGAACCCTTGCTGCGTGTGCGATCGTGCGCGGGTCGCCGTACGACCAACGTGGCCTACGGCGGACCGGATAACCGGACGTTGTTCATCACCGAAGCAGAACAGGGCGCCGTGCTGCAGGCGCGCATGCCGCACCCCGGGTTGCCGCTGTATTCGCATCAGGGCGAACCCCCGTTGCATGCGGCGCGGACAGGCGCACAATAGTTGTATATATCAACTAGTTGAAGAGCACGCGGGACGGGAACAACTAGGTTGAGAACGACCAGAACGAGAACAACCGGGCCAGGATCAACCGGGACCAACCAACAATACGCAGCAGGAGACAGCATGAAACTTTCGATCCTGGCGGCAGGGCTGCTGGCGTTCGCCACCGCCTTGCCCGCCCTGGCGCAGGACTACCCGGCGCGGCCGATCCGGCTGATCGCGCCATTCGCCGCGGGCAGCACCGTCGACATTCTGGCCCGCGCGCTTGCCGTCCCATTGGCGCAGCAATTGAAACAGCCCGTCGTGGTGGAAAACCGTGGCGGTGCGGGCGGCAACATCGGCGTCGATCTGGTCGCCAAGGCGCCGAAGGATGGCTACACCATTGGTATCGGCACGACCGGCCCCTTGACAGTCAATCCAGCCTTGTACGGCGACAAAATGCCGTTCGACACGCAGAAGGACCTGTCCATGATCGGGCTGATCGCAAGCAGCCCGAATGTGCTGCTGGTCGATCCTGCGATCCCTGCCAAAACGCTGCCGGAACTCGTGGCCTACGCCAAGGCGCATCCAGGGCAACTGAACTTTGCGTCGTCCGGCATAGGCAGCACCAATCACTTGGCGGGGGAGCTGTTCCGGTCTCTGGCGCAAGTGAAGATCGTGCACGTGCCCTATAAGGGCAATCAGGACGCCGTTACCGACATGCTGGCGCACCGGGTGCAGCTGCTGTTCAGCGGTGTGCCGCCGGTGCTTGGCTTCATCAAGGCCGGACAGTTGCGGCCCATCGCGATTGCGGGTCCGTCGCCTTCGGCTGCGCTGCCGGGCGTGCCCACGGTGGCGCAGGCCGGCTTGCCCGGAGCCGAGGTGGTTGCCTGGTACGGATTGATCGCCCCCGCAGGCACGCCGCCCGCCGTGGTGGACCGGCTGAATCGCGAGCTGAACATTGCGCTGGACAAGCCCGACGTGCGCGCGCAGCTGGCGGCGGCGGGGGCCGATCCTTCGCCCGGTTCGCCGGCCGCCTTCGACAAGCTCGTGGCCAGCGAACTCGTGCTGTGGAAGCGCGTGATCGCGGACGCCAATATCAAGATGGAGTGAACGATGACGACGACACAAACAACCTCCGCTGCGGCGACGACAAACGACACCACCGCGGCAGCGGCGGCCGCGGGAACCGCCGGCTCGATTCCTTCCGGCATGATCGCCGTCTGGCTGCACGTGGCGCCGGAACGCGAAGAAGAATTCAACGCCTGGTACGAGCGCGAGCACATCCCGCAGATTGTCGATCTGGACGGCTTTGTCAGCGGCACCCGCTACTTCAGCGACGAGGCCTTTCCCAAATTCCTGGCCTTGTATGAGACGGTGGACGAATCGGTGGAAGCCAGCCCCGGCTTTCAACACGTGACGACGCATCCCAGCCCATGGTCAGGCCGGATCTGGAGCTTTTTTGGAAAGGACCGCATCAGGCTGAATCTGCGGCAACTGGCGCTGGCGCCCGGTGGTACGCGGCATGCCGACCCGGCGCAGCACGCCGGCTCGTCCGTGGTCGTGCGTCACACCCGGCGGCCACTGGGCCTGACCCTGGAACAGGCCCGGCAGGAAGCCGCCGCCACGCGCGAGATGACCGGCTGCCGGCGTTATCGGGTCTATCAGGAAACGCACGATGACGCGCGTTATGTCGAAATCCTGGAATTCACGTCGGTCACGCCGTCGAACGATGAGGCGCTGGCCGCGTGGTTGAGCCGGCCAGAACGGCAAGCCATGGATGCGGGCGTGCAGGACGTGCAGCAGAATGTCTATCACGCCATCGGCACGCCGTACGTGCGCACAGACAGGTAGTGCGGGCGGAGGCACGCGGCTGATCAAAAGTAAAATCGCCGCGTGCCTGCAGGGCAGCTCGGTCCGAATGCAAAAGCACCGTGCCCTGTTCACGCAAGAGCACATCGACCGATGCGCACTCGCAGGCTGGGATTCCGTTCAATTCCCCGCGGTGTCTTCGAACCAGTTCAGGACACTGTCCAGGCCACACACATTGATGGACCGGGTTGCCTGATCCCGCACCACCGGTTTGGCGTGGTACGCGACGCTCAAGCCTGCCACGCCCATCATCGTCAGGTCGTTGGCGCCATCCCCCATTGCGATCGCCTGCGAGGGCAGGGCGCCGTGCTGCTTTGCAAACGCGACCAGATGATCGGCCTTGGCCTGGGCGTCCAGGATATCGCCATCGACTTCGCCGGTCAGGCGGTTCTGCGCATCGACCGACAGGGTATTGGCGTGGGCGGCGTCCAGATTCAGCCGTTCTTTCAGCCGGCCGGTAAACCAGGTAAATCCACCGGATACGAGCAGCGTCTTGACGCCCGAGTCGCGGGCCGTTGCCACCAGCCGTTCGGCGCCGGGGTTCAGCTTCAGGCGCTCGATATAGACTTGCTGCAGGGCGTCCAGCGGCAGGCCGCGTAGCAGTGCGACGCGCCGGCGCAGGCTGTCCTTGAAGTCAGTGATCTCGCCGCGCATGGCGGCTTCGGTAATGGCGGAAACCTGTGCCTTCAGCCCGGCCATGTCCGCGATTTCGTCGATGCATTCGATCGATATCAGGGTCGAGTCCATGTCCATGGCCAACACCTTCCAGTCAGCCAGGCGCGCGCCCGGGTCGACGAACGCCCAGTCGATGCCCGCTTCGGTGCAGTAGGTCTTGACCGCGATGCGCGTCTCGGCGTCGTCGCGCACGTCCGTCATGCGCAGCGCGTGCGGCGCGAGGTCGATGTCGCGCCTGGCTTGCACCAGCGTCTGGAGGTGGGAAAGATCGGCATCGGCAAGCACCGGCGCCTGGACAACGAGATGGGTCATGGTCACGGATGAATCGGTAGAAAGATAAGAATACGTGCTGGGTCGATACGAACGATAAGCGCCACGGCCCGGGGCCGCCGAAAAAACGGTCTGCTTCAGACCAGCGACCGCAAGGTGGTGCGAACGGCTTCGACCCGCGACTTCAGGTCGGGCGCCTTGATCTCGATGCGCAGCTTGTCCGGCCCGGCGAGCTTGATGTGTTTGTTTTTCTGCACCAGGGTAATGATGCGCATGGGGTCGATCGGCGGATTCGGCACGAACTGCAGGACAGCCGCGGCTTCGCTTGCATCGATCTTGATCACGCCCACGCCCTTGGCCTGCAGCCGCAGGCGGTGGATATCGATCAGTGCGCGCGCGGGCTCCGGCAGCTTGCCGAATCGGTCGATCAGTTCTTCCTGGATGATGTCGACCGCCTCGGCATCTTCGCAGTTGGCCAGGCGTTTGTAGACGGCCAGGCGCGCATGCACGTCGCCGCAGTAGTCATTCGGCAGCAGGGCCGGCACGTGCAGATTGATCTCGGTCGTGGCCGACAGCGGCGCATTCAGGTCGGGCTCGCGCCCGTCCTTCAAGGCACGGACGGCTTCGTTCAGCATGTCGTTGTACATCTGGAAGCCGACTTCCTGGATATTGCCCGACTGGTTCTCGCCCAGCACCTCGCCCACGCCGCGGATTTCCAGATCGTGCATGGCCAGGTAGAAACCGGACCCCAGTTCTTCCATCGCTTGAATGGCCTCGAGCCGCTTTTTGGCGTTGCTGGTGATCGCGTCTTCGCCCGGGGTCATCAGGTAGGCGTAGGCCTGGTGATGCGAGCGCCCGACCCGGCCGCGCAACTGGTGCAGCTGGGCCAGGCCAAAGCGGTCGGCCCGATGGATCACGATGGTGTTGGCGCTCGGCACGTCGATGCCGGTTTCAATGATGGTCGTGCAGAGCAGCACGTTGAACTTCTGTTGATAGAAGCCCTTCATGACCTGTTCCAGTTCCCGTTCGGGCATCTGGCCATGGGCCACGGCAATACGCGCCTCGGGCACCAGTTCTTCGAGCTTGGCGCGCCGATTGTGGATGGTGTCCACTTCATTGTGCAGGAAGTAGACCTGCCCGCCGCGCTTCAATTCGCGCAGCAGGGCTTCGCGCACCGTGCTGCCGTCTTCGCGGCGCACGAAGGTCTTGATGGCGAGCCGCTTTTGCGGCGCGGTCGCAATGACCGAGAAATCCCGGATGCCTTCCAGCGACAATCCCAGCGTGCGCGGGATGGGTGTCGCCGTCAGGGTCAGGACGTCCACTTCGGCGCGCAGGGCTTTCAGGGCATCCTTCTGCCGCACGCCAAAGCGGTGTTCCTCGTCGATGATGACAAGGCCCAGGTTCTTGAACTTGACCTTGTCGGACAGCAGCTTGTGCGTGCCGATCACGATATCGATCTTGCCTTCGTTGATCAGTTCGATCGACGCGGCCATTTCCTTGGCGGACTTGAAGCGTGACAGCTCCGCCACGCGCACCGGCCAGTCGGCAAAGCGGTCGGCAAAGTTCTGCGCGTGCTGCTCCGCCAGCAGCGTGGTGGGGCACAGCAGCGCCACCTGCTTGCTGTTCATGACCGACAGGAAGGCGGCGCGTAGCGCGACTTCGGTCTTGCCGAAGCCGACGTCGCCACACACCAGGCGGTCCATGGGCTTGCCCGACGTCATGTCCTTGATCACCGCCTGAATGGCCAGCGACTGGTCCACGGTTTCTTCGAAGCCGAAGGATTCCGCGAACGCTTCGTAGTCGGACAAGGGCAGCTTGAACGCATAGCCTTCGCGCAGGGCGCGGCGCGCGTAGATATTCAGCAGCTCGGCGGCGGCGTCGCGTGCCTGGGTGGCCGCTTTGCGGCGCGCCTTGTCCCACTGGCCCGAGCCAAGCTGATGCAGCGGCGCCGTTTCGGGGTCCGAGCCGCTGTAGCGCGAGATCACGTGGAGTTGAGACACCGGCACATACAACGTGCTGCCGCCGTTGTACTCCAGGTGCAGGAACTCCATGTCGCCTTCGCCGATGTCCATCACGATCAGGCCCTGGTAACGGCCGATGCCGTGCTGCGTGTGGACGACCGGATCGCCCACCCGCAGTTCGGACAGATCGCGCACCATCGACTCGACGTTGCTGGCCCGTTCCTGATTGCGCTTGCCGCGGCGGACCGCATGACCCGTGAACAGGTCGCTTTCGGTCAGGAACAGCAGCTTGCTGTCGGCCAAGCCGAAGCCCGACGACAGCGGCGCAATGCCGATGGCAAAGCCGCTGGGCCGCGCCAGGAAATCCTGCACGGAGTCGACGGGTTGCGGATGCAGGCCGAATTCCGCCAGCATCTGCACGATGGTCTCGCGCCGGCCCGCCGATTCGGCGCACAGCAGCACGTGGGTATCCGCCCCCGAGACCTGGGCTCGCAGCCGCGCCACGGGGTCGTCCGCCTTGCGCTGGACGGCCACGTCAGGCGGCGTGATGAACGAGGGATGGTTGCGATCGGGCGTCAGCGCCAGCCGCGGGAACTGCCGCAGGTGGCCGAACAGACCTTCGGTGTCCAGGAAAATGCGCGCGGGCGCCAAGATCGGCCGTTCGCGATCGCTTTTCAGGAAGCCATAGCGGCTGGCGGTATCGGCTTCGAAGCGGCGGATCGCGTCTTCAGTGTCCCCCAGCGTGACGGTAATGGCGTCTTTGGGCAGATAGTCGAACAGCGTGGCCGTCTCGTCGAAGAAGAGCGGCAGGTAGTACTCGACACCCGGAAAGGCGATCCCGCTGCCAATGTCCTTGTACGGCATGGCCCGCGAGGGGTCGCCTTCGAAGAATTCGCGGAAGCGGGCGCGAAAGTCATTGCGCGCGGGCTCGTCCATCGGAAATTCGCGGCCCGGCAGCATCTGCACTTCCTTGACCGGATAGACGCTGCGCTGGGTATCGATGTCGAAGCTGCGGATCGATTCGATGGTGTCATCGAACAGGTCGATCCGGTAGGGGAGGGCCGAGCCCATCGGGAACAGGTCGATCAGTCCGCCGCGGATGCAGAACTCGCCCGGCGCGGTCACCTGCGTCACGTGCGAATAGTTGGCCAGGGTCAGTTGCGCTCGCAGCGCCGATTCGTCCAACCGGTCGCCCTGCTTGAACGAAAACGTGTACGCCGCCAGAAAGGACGGAGGCGCTAGCCGGTACATGGCGGTCGTGACGGGCACCGTCAGCACGTCCACCGTGCCGCTGGACAAGCCGTGCAGGGCCTTCAGGCGCTCCGAGATCAGGTCTTCATGCGGAGAAAACGCGTCGTAGGGCAGGGTTTCCCAATCGGGAAACTGGTTCACCCGCAACTCGGGCGCGAACTGGCGAATTTCTTCGGCCAGACGCTGCGCATCGAGCGGGTCGGCAGTCAGGATCGCCAGGGGGCGCCGGGCCTGCCGGGCCAGGTCCGCCAGCAGCCAGGCATCGCCCGCGCCGGGGGGCGAGGCTGGCCGTAGCGTTCCCCCGGCTTGAGCGCTGCGAGCAGTGCACGCGTCAAGGCAGACGGCGCGGTTAGGCCGTCGGTCATGGGACGGGACGGGGAAGCAGACGGCTTGATAGCGGAGGTGGGAGCGGACATCAGTGTCAAGGTTGAGTGATCCGCGCCGGGGGCAGCGCGAGCGTCACGGCAATTCCGTATTATAGGAGGCATGCAAGCACCCCCTCAGTTAATCGCTATCGTTCCAGCGGCCGGAGTTGGTGCGCGGGCTGTCCCGCGTACCAGCGATCCGGACCTTGCAGGAACGTCCAAACCCGTCGTGCCCAAGCAGTACCGGCTGCTGGCCGGCCAGCCAATGTTGCGCCGGGCCGTCGCCGCCTTGCTCCAAGACGTGCGCATTGCCCGTGTCGTGGTCGCCGTGACCGACGGCGACCCCTGGGCGCACACGGCCTTGCAGGGCATGGACCGGGTCGACATCCTGTCCTGCGGTGGCGCGACTCGTGCCGACACCGTCCGCAACACCCTGGCTGCGCTGCGCCTGCCCGACGACACCTGGGCGCTGGTGCATGACGCGGCACGACCGGGACTGTCGCCAGGCATTCTTGCCGACCTGATCGACACCTGCCTGAATCAGGCCGGGAACAGGGCTGGGGAGCCGGATGGAGCGGGCCAGGACGACAGCACAATCACGTCAGGCGATCAGCGCACCGCCGCTCGCCTGGACACCCGGCAGACCACCGGCGGTCTGGTCGCCTTGCGCGTGGCCGACACCATCAAGTCGCAAGATCCGGGCCGCATCCATCCCCCGCGTGGCGGCCACCGTGTCCCGCGACGGATTGTGGCAGGCGCAGACCCCGCAGATGTTTCCCGCCGGTCTGCTGCGCAAGGCGCTGGATACTGCCGCCCGAGAAGGAACGTTGGTGACCGATGAAGCCAGCGCGATCGAAGCACTCGGCTACGCACCCTGCTTAGTTCCGGGCTCATTGAGAAATTTCAAGCTGACCTGGCCCGAAGATTTTGACCTGATGGAACGATGGATCGATGACCACGCATGACGCAATCCCTAGCGCTTTCCCATTTCGCATCGGACAAGGGTTCGATGTGCATGCTTTGGTGCCCGACCGGCCGCTGATCATCGGTGGCGTCACCATCCCGCATACCCACGGATTGCTTGGCCATTCCGACGCCGACGTATTGCTGCACGCGATCACCGACGCGGTGCTGGGCGCCGCGGCGCTGGGCGACATCGGCCGGCTGTTCCCGGATACCGATGCCGCCTATGCGGGCGCCGACAGCCGCGTGCTGCTGCGTACCGCCATGCAGCGCGTCGACGCCGCCGGCTGGCAAGTGGTCAACGTGGATGCCACCGTGCATGCGCAGGCGCCCAAGATCGGACCGCACGCACCGGCCATGGTGCGCAATATTGCCGACGACCTGCGCATTTCGGTCAACTGCGTCAATGTGAAGGCCAAGACCAACGAGTCCCTGGGCTATCTCGGACGCAAGGAAGGCATTGCGGCCACGGTAGTGGCGATGCTGGCGCGCAAGCCCGATCCCTTTCAGGTGACCGACCTGTACAAAGGCGATTGACCGGGCGGCAGTGGCCGCCGGCGGGGCTACGACCCTGGAAATCGTCAGGCGAAGGATGACAACGTCGAGCCGCCAACGCCGCGACTGCACGCGCATAATTCATCGGTCTGCAGACTGTCCAGCACGCGCAAGGCTTCGTCCGGATTGCGTCCCACATTCAGGTTGTTCACAGACACGTGCTGGATGGTGTTGTCCGGGTCGACAATAAAGGTGGCCCGCAGCGCCACGCCTTCGTTCTTGTCGCGGATGCCAAGCTGGTCCACCAGGTCGCCGCGGGTGTCTCCGAACTGATAGTGGTTCAATCGGGACAGGTCCGGATGCTCACGGCGCCACGCCAGCTTGACGTATTCGTTGTCGACCGATCCCCCCATCAGGACGGCGTCGCGATCTTCAAAGTCCTTCGCCAGTTTTGCAAATCCGACGATTTCAGTCGGGCACACGAACGTGAAGGCCTTCGGGTAGAAGTAGATGACCTTCCACTTGCCGGGAAACGAGCTTTCCGTAAGGGTCTCGAACGCCGACGCGCCGTTTTCTTCGGGCGCATTGAAGCCCGGCTTGACCCCGTTGACCTTGAATGCTTCGAGTTTGTCGCCGACCGTTTTCATGGGCTCTCCTGGCTTGGATGGATAATCATTTGCCGTCCGCCGGTCTGACCGACGACGCTGCCAGGACGATGCGGGCAACCAACCCGCCACCATCTCGCGGCACCAGGGTCAGCGTACCCCCGGCGCGTTGCAGCAAGCGGCGGACAATCGCCAGGCCCAGCCCGGCGCCGCCGGCATCGGTCCGCGCGTCCGACCCCCGCGTGAACGGGCGCAGCAAGCGCGGCACGTCTTCGGTCTTGATCCCTGGCCCGCGGTCCGCCACTTCGATCACCACATTGGCGCCTTGCGGCTTGACGCTGACATCGATCCGCAGCGGAACATCCGGACCATGGCCATAGCGCCGGGCGTTTTCGATCAGATTGCCCACGGCGCGCTGCAGATCCGGCGCGGCGATCCGCGCCCACAGGTCGGGCCGGACGTCGGCCGATAGCGATCCGCCCACGGCTTCCGTGTGGCTGCGTTCCCGCTCGATCAGGTCGGACACGAGTTCCGACACGTTGTGGGTCGAATCGGTCGACGATGCCGGACGGGCGTATTCCATGAACTGGCCGATGGTGCGGTTGATCTGCTCGACGTCTTCATCGATGGCGTTGCGCGACGCTTCCGACGCGCCGCTCATTTCGATCTCGAGCCGCAGCCGCGCCAGCGGCGTGCGCAAGTCGTGCGAAATCCCGGCCAGCATGAGCGCGCGATCGGCTTCCGCGCGGTCCAGCTCTTCGACCATGCGGTTGAAGCTGGTGTTCACGCGGCGGATTTCTTCCGGTCCGCTTTCAGGCAAGGGGAGGGCGTCTCGCCACGCGACAGGGCCTGCGTTGCCCGCGACAACCGGGACAGGGGCCGGTTGACGAAGCCCACGATCACCGCCGCGCCCAACAGCGAGAGCAGCAGGGCCGCCGCGCCCCAGCCCAGCCATTCCACGCCCGGCACGCGCTCGGCGCGATCGCGCTCGACGACCATCCAGTAGGCGTCGTCATCGATGGAAAAGCTGACCCACAGGCCGGGAATGCGGTTGACCTCCCACGCGACGATGGTGTCGGGGCCCAGGCGATCGACCACCTGTTCCTCCACGCGCTGCAACACCTGCCGATTCGGGATGGGCACGGTGTGATCGCCGGATTCGCGGGGGTAGACCTGGATGCCCTCGTTCGTAGCGAGGTCCAGAAGGAGGTAGCGTCGCTCTCGGGGCGCCGAGTGCACCAGCGCGGCGCGGGTGATGTTGACGACGGTGACGATCTGCTGAGCGACCTGTTGCGCGCGCGGCTCCACTTCCATGCTTCGAAAAGCCTGGAGCCACGCGGCCAGACTGGCCGTCATGAGGACGGTCAACAAAAGAAAGGTGCGGCTGAACAGGCCTAAGCGAGACGCCACACGCAGGGCAACGGACATGAAAAATCAGGTGCCGTCAGCTGCCGCCATCGGGAACGAACACGTAGCCCAGGCCCCAGACGGTCTGGATGAACACGGGCTTCGCGGGATCGGGTTCGATCAGCTTGCGCAGGCGCGAGATCTGCACGTCCAGGCTGCGGTCGAACGCTTCATATTCACGGCCACGCGCCAGTTCCATCAACTTGTCACGCGAGAGCGGGATCTTGGGATGGCGGGCAAACACCTTCAGCACCGAAAACTCGCCGGTGGTCAGGGCGACCGGCTCGTTGTCACGGGTCAGGGTACGGGTGGCCAGATTCAGCACATACGGGCCGAAGGACACGGACTCGTTGTCCTGGCTCGGCGCGCCCGGATGTTCCTCGGGACCCCGGCGGCGCAGCACGGCGTTGACCCGGGCCAGCAATTCACGCGGATTGAAGGGCTTGGGAAGGTAGTCGTCGGCGCCCATTTCGAGGCCGACGATACGGTCCACGTCTTCGGCTTTGGCGGTCAACATGATGATCGGCGTGCTGTCCCGCGCGCCGCGCAGACGGCGGCAAATGGACAGGCCATCTTCCCCGGGCAGCATCAGGTCCAGGACCAGCAGATCGAAACGTTCGCGTTGCCAGAGCTTGTTCATGGTCTGGGCGTTTTCCGCGACCCAGACGGAGAAGCCCTGCTCGGCAAGGTAGCGGCGCAGAAGGTCGCGCAGACGCACGTCGTCATCGACGACGAGGATTTTTGGGGGCGTTGGCTAGTGACATGCGGCAAATGTAACGGAGCCAGTTGTATCAATCCAGCAAGGGACATTGGTTGTTACAGAAATGGGGACTTGGTCACGGCTGAGTGCGTGAGGCCCTGTTTTCACCGTCGTATGATGGAGTTGTGAACAAAGTCATCCTTCCCTTTTCCTTGCGCAAACGGTGGACACGCGGCCCACTTGCCATCGCCGGTGTGGCGGTGGTCGTTGCCGCGGCCTCGGCGGGGGTGGTCATTGCACAAACGCGCGACGCGCGTCTGCAGGCACGGGTAGCGGGTGCATCGCGGGACGGCATGCAGGCCGACATGGAAGGGCGGATCGATCGCGCCATGTCGCGCACGCTGCAGGCCCGCCAGGCCGATGGTCGTACCGCCGTGCTGACCGACAGCCCGGTTGACGTGGTATCGGCTGGCATGGATGGCTGGGCCGGCCCGGTCACGCAAGACGAGCGGCAACAGGTGCCCCGCAAGTTGACGTCCGAAGAGCGCAATCAGCTGCGCCAGGAAATCCGCAACGCGACCCAGGAAGTCTATCAGCCCTACCGCGACAAGAAGCGCTGACCCATTGCGTGGTGTGGGTTGGCATCGTGTTGGGTGGGGTTGAAGTGAATCCGGCTGAAGTCGATTCCTGCTGAAGTCGATCTGCCTAAAGTTGGCGGCGCCCGACGTTTCACCGCGCCGACGTCTTACAATCGCAGCCTATGTCGCTGCATATCCTTTCTTTAGAAACGTCTTCCGCCTGGTGCGGCGTGGCTCTGCTGCGCGGGCTGGTTGATGCGTCGTCCCCTGTCGCCCTCATTTCCCGCGAACACCAAGGTGTGCAGGAACATTCGGCACGTCTATTGCCCATGATCGACGAGGTCCTGGCCGAGGCAGGCATTGCCCGGTCCGCCATCGACGCGATTGCCTTCGGCCAGGGCCCGGGCGGATTCACGGGACTAAGGGTTGCCTGTGGCGTCGCGCAGGGCCTGGGCTTTGCTTTGGACCGACCGGTGCTGCCGGTGGTGTCGCACGCCGCCGTTGCGGTACAGGCGCAAGGCACCGCAGGGCAGCCCATTGTGGTGGCCATGGATGCCCGGATGCAGGAGGTGTATGTGGCAGCCTACGCGCAGCCTTCCGGCGGGGAACAGCAGGTGCTTCTGGCGCCCCAATTGATGGCGCTGGAGGGGCTCGATGAGTGGCTCGGGCAGACGTTCGGCCAAACACCAGGTACGCTGCCTCGAGGCGTTCCTGATGCGGGGGACGCCATTGGGGACGCCATTGTGGCGGACGCCGAGCCGGCTAGCACCGGCTGGTGGTTGGCCGGTGACGCCGCCGCCGCGTATCCGGACGCCTTTGCTGGCGTGGCCGCCGCGCAGCATGTGCCGGACGCCGTGCGGCCAACGGCGTCCGCCGTCGCCATGTTGGCCAGACGGGCGTGGCTGCGCGGAGAGGCGATCGCGCCCGAACTGGCCATGCCGCTGTATGTGCGCGACAAGGTCGCATTCACCACGGCAGAGCGCTTGCTGGGCGCGGGCGGCAATCCCAAGGTGGCGCCGGCGGCGCCGGTGGGAGAGGGCGCATGATGCCGACTCCCCCCATGACAGCCGGATTCGCCCGGCCGCAATCCATGTCGCCCGCGGACCTGGATGACGTTGAACGTATCGAAAAAGCGGTTTACGCCTTTCCATGGACCCGCAAGAACTTTGCGGATTCGATCAGCTCGGGTTACAGCGCGTGGGTCGTGCGGGACGCCGAGGTCATGCTTGGGTATTGCGTGCTGATGATGGTGCTGGACGAGGGCCATTTGCTGAATATCAGCGTGGCCAAGGACGCGCAGGGCAGGGGCGTCGGCCGCTTCCTGCTGGACTGGACCGAAAAAGTGGCGGTGTCCCTGGGGGCGCGCACGGTATTGCTGGAAGTACGGCCGTCCAATCCGGTAGCGCAAGGTTTCTATGAGCGGCATCGGTACGAACGGATCGGCGTGCGGCGCAACTACTATCCCGCGCCGGACGGACGGGAAGACGCGATCGTCATGCGCAAGACCTTCATGGCGGGTGAGCATCAGGTCAACGGGTCCGCGCGGCAGGCTGGGCGGGGTGCGCTATGAGCGACGCCAACGGCCAGGATCCCCGGCAAAGCAGCGTGCCCATGAACGCGGTGCGCAAGGCGTGGTTGCGTGAACTGGGTATCGAGCGAGTGTGGGCGGCCGGAAGCGCGCCCGCCTTGCCCGTGGCGGAAGCCAGCAGCCCGGCAAGCGTGGCGGCGAATCCCGCAATGCCGGGCCGCCTTCCGCAGCCCCCAAACGCAGTGGCCGCCGCGGCTGATCCCATCGCCCCGACTGCTCCCCAGGCGCTTTCAGAAATTGCGAAAAACGACGAGGACGCCAAACCCGCGACTCAAGGAGACGCGCTCATCCGCCAGGAGGGTCGCGAACTCAATGCCGAGGCGGCCGGCGCGGTAGCGGTGCTGGCCCCGCAAGCCGAGCTCGTGGCCAGACACACGGCCGACCTGCCGGGCGTTGCTCAGGAAGTCATTCGCGTCGTTCCGGCGCTGGCCCCCAACACCGGAATGTCACCAAAAGAAGCGTGGCTGTTGCTGCAGCAGGAAGTGCGCGGCTGCGTGGCCTGTGGCCTTTGCAAAACGCGGACGCAAACGGTGTTTGGCGGCGGCGTGCGGCGTGCCCGCTGGATGGTCATTGGCGAAGCGCCGGGCGAGCAGGAAGACAAGCAGGGCAAGCCTTTCGTGGGCAAATCCGGCCAGCTGCTGGACAGCATGCTGGCGTCCGTGAGCCATGCCCGCGACCGCGACGTGTTCATCGCCAATGTGATCAAGTGCCGGCCGCCAGGCGATCGGGATCCGCTGCCGCAAGAGGTGGCGACCTGCAGTCCGTATCTGATGCGCCAGATCGCGTCCGTGCAGCCGGAATTGATCCTCGTGCTGGGAAGGTTTGCCGCGCAGACGTTGCTGGGCAGCACGGCGGCTATTTCCACCCTGCGCGGCCGCGCCCATGAGATCGATGTTGGCGGCAAGGCGGTGCCCGTCGTGGTGAGTTACCACCCGGCCTATCTGCTGCGCAGTCCGCAGGAAAAACGCCGCGCGTGGCAGGACCTGCGGCTGGCGGCGTCGCTGGAACAGACGCCGGCGTAGCGGGGAGCGCAGCGGCTGCGATCAGCCGTGGTCGCACCGCAGCGCCGTGCCATGGGCACGGCTGCCGATGACCTGGTCCAGGTCCGGATGGAGTTCGTGGTTGCGCTTGTTCCACAGCATGATCAGCACCATCAACCCCGCCACCAGCGACCCGAAGATCACAATGATGGTATTGATCGGCAGCTTGAGCGCCAGCATGAGCGAATACACCGCCACCATCAGCAGGATGTTCAGCTGTTCGTTGAAGTTCTGCACGGCAATGGAATGACCGGCCGACAGCAGGACGTGGCCGCGATGCTGCAAAAGCGCGTTCATGGGCACCACAAAGAAGCCGCCCAGGCCGCCAATCATGATCAGCAGCGTATAGACGAACCACTTGTCGTAGGCAAACGGCATCAGCATGACCACCAGGCCCATGCCCACCCCCACCGGAAGCACGCTTAAAGCCTTATGCAGCGGAATGCGCCCTGCCAGCATGGCGCCTGCCACCGTACCGAATGACGCCACGCCCATCAGGATGGACGCCTTGTTCAACGGCAAGCCGAGCTGGACGCGGCCCCATTCGATCACGATCAGTTGCAAGGTGGCCCCGGCGCCCCAGAACAGGGTCGTGACGGCCAGCGAGATCTGGCCCAGCTTGTCACGCCACAGGGTGCCGACGAACCGGCTGAATTCGACCACCAGGCGAACCGGGTTGCGCTGCTGGCGTGGATAGCACACGCCGGTTCGCGGAATCAGCAGATTGAAGAATGCCGCCAGCAGATAGACCAGAGCGATCACCAGAATAGCCGCTTCGGCCGGCGTATCGACGCCCAGCGTGATGGACGGGATGGGATCGATGCTGAGCAACCAGGTGGAAATCTTGGGGCTGATCAGCGCGCCGCCTACGACTACCCCCAGGATGATGGACACCACCGTCAGGCCTTCGATCCAGCTGTTGCCCTTGACGAGTTGCTCGGGGGGAAGCAATTCGGTGATGATGCCGTATTTGGCGGGGGAGTAAGCCGCGGCGCCGATGCCGACGAGGGCATAGGCCATGGCGACCACGTACACCTGGTGCCCTTCGGCCAGCCCCAGGTTGGCGTACATGAACATGAGCAGACAGCCGCACACCTTGATGGTGTTGGTCGCGAACATGACCCGCCCCTTCGGGAAGCTGTCGGCCAGCGCGCCAACGAAGGCGGCCAGCACCACGTAGGACAGGGCGAACGACCACTTGATCATCGGCGTCATCCACGCCGGACCGTCCAGTTGCTGGATCAGCGCAATCGCTGCGATGAACAAGGCATTGTCGGCGAGCGACGAAAAAAACTGCGCCGCCATGATCAAGTAAAAGCCACGTCTCATCGGTTGTCGGTCTGACTCGGGCGCCTGCGTTGAATGGGAGGAAACGAGCGCGGTCATCGAGACGGCACTCCGCCAGGGCACCAACAGGGCACCATGGCGGACGATTTATAGCACGCGTGCACCGATATTTGCCTTTTCAGTTGTGTAAGGCAGCAAGGGAATGTCAGCGCGCTTTGCCGCGAGCTCAGCCGCGCGTATTGCTGCCCGTGTCGAACTGTTGGAGGTTGACCGCCGGGAGAGGTTCCCAACCCGGCTGGCGATGTTCGACCACGACATTGGTGAAGATGCCGCCGCGCACGTACCACTTGGCCGTCAGGCGCAGGAAGCGCGGGGCAATGGCGCCTACGATGTCATCAACGATCTGGTTGGTGACGGCTTCATGGAAGGCGCCCTCGTTGCGGAAGCTCCAGGTGTAGAGCTTCAGGCTTTTCAGTTCGACACAAAGTTGGTCGGGGATGTAGTCGATAATCAGCACCGCGAAGTCCGGCTGGCCGGTCAACGGGCACAGGCACGTGAATTCGGGCACCTCGATATGGATCTGGAAATCCCGCTTCTGGCTGGGATTGGGAAAAGTATCGAGGGTCTTGGAAGGTTGCGAAGGCATGATGCGGAATAGGGACCTGACGGAATGGTTACGATGGGCGGCTGCACGGCGCAGCAGGCAGGGCGCGCGTCGCGGCCCTGCGTGTGGCCCTTTGGTATTATACGGAGCGCCCGGGTACTGTTAGCGTTTTGGGTTGCGCCGCATTCCTGCCCTCAGTCCGTGGTTCGTCGTTCCATCCCCCTTCAGGAAGCGCGGTTCCGGTGAGACTCACCCAGATCAAACTTGCAGGATTCAAGTCCTTTGTCGATCCGACGTCGATTCTCGTCCCCAGCCAGCTGGTCGGGGTCGTGGGTCCTAACGGCTGCGGCAAGTCGAACATCATCGATGCGGTGCGGTGGGTGCTGGGCGAATCCAAGGCGTCCGAACTGCGGGGGAATCCATGCAGGACGTCATCTTCAATGGTTCGATCAATCGCAAGCCATCGGCGCGTTCGTCGGTCGAACTGGTGTTCGACAATTCCGAAGGGCGTGCGGCCGGACAGTGGAGCCAGTACGGCGAAATAGCGGTCAAGCGGGTCCTGACGCGCGACGGCACCAGCAGCTATTACGTCAATAACCAGCAGGTCCGCCGGCGCGACATCCACGACATTTTCCTGGGGACCGGCCTGGGGGCGCGGGGCTACGCCATCATCGGGCAAGGGATGATCTCGCGGATCATCGAGGCCCGTCCCGAAGAACTCCGGGTGTTCCTTGAAGAAGCGGCCGGGGTATCCCGCTACAAGGAACGCCGCCGCGAAACGGAAAACCGGCTGTCGGACACGCGCGAGAACATGACGCGGGTCGAAGACATCGTCCGTGAACTGACCACGCAGCTGGAAAAGCTGGAAGCGCAGGCCGAGGTCGCCCAGAAATACCAGGCCATGCAGGCCGAAGGCGAAAAGAAGCAGCGTTTTCTGTGGCTGCTGAAGAAGCGCGAAGCCGACCGCGAGCGCATGGACTTCGGGCTGGAAATCGAAAAGGCGCAGACCGAACTGGAAAGCGCCATGGCCGGCCTGCGCAAGCTGGAAGCCGATCTGGAAGGCAGCCGCCAGGCGCACTACGCCGCCAGTGATGCGGTGCACGCGGCCCAGGGCAGCCTGTACGAAGCGAACGGCGAAGTCAGCCGGCTCGAGGCCGAGATCAAGTACGTGGTCGAATCGCGCAACCGCATGCAGGCGCAACTGGCGCAGCTGCAGCAGCAGATCGCCCAGTGGAACGAGCAATACGAGCACGGCGGCGAAGACCTGGCCCGTGCCGAAGAAGACCTGGCCATTGGCGAGGCGCGCGCCGAAGAAGCCCGCATCACCGCCGAAGAATGGCAGGAACAGCTTCCCGACGTGGAAAGCCAGGTGCGCGACGCAATGGCCGGCCTGGCCGCCATGCGCGCGGAACTGGCGCAGGTCGAACAGAACCTGGCCCTGACGGCCCAGGCGCAGCGCGAAGCGGATCGCCAGTTGCAGGCGCTGGCGCAGCGCCGCGAACGGCTGGATCAGGAAGCCCGCAATCTGCAGCGGCCCGATGCCGCGCGGCTGGACCAGCTGACCGGCGATCTGGCGGATACCGAGCAGCGCGTGCGCGAGGCCCAGGAAGACCTGTCCGCGCTTGAAGCGCAGTTGCCGCAAGTGGATGCCGGACGCCGCCAGGCGCAGGACGCATCACAAAAGAAGTGGCGGCGGTCGGGCAGACCGAAGCCCGCCTGCTTGCGCTGACCCGCCTGCAACAGGACGTGCAGAAGCAGGGCGCCCTGCATCCCTGGCTGGAAAAGCACGAACTGGCGGGCCTTGGCCGGCTGTGGCAGAAGCTGCATATCGAGCCGGGTTGGGAAGCGGCCCTGGAAGCCGTGCTGCGCGAGCGGCTGGCGGCGCTGGAAGTCAGCAACCTGGATTGGGCGCGGGCATTTTTCAGTGATGCGCCGCCGGCGCGTCTGGCTTTCTTCCAGATGCCGTCGCCCGGCGCCGCGCCTGCCGCCGAAGCGGGTCTGACGCCGCTGACGTCGTTGCTCCGCATCACCGATCCGCAGTTGCGCGCATTGATGAATGACTGGCTGCGCAATGTCTACACCGCCACCGATGCGGCGCAGGCACTGGGCGCGCGCCAGCAACTGCCCGACGGCGCATCGTTCGTGGTGCGCGAAGGGCATCTGATCAGCGCCAACAGCGTGCGATTCCATGCCGCTGATTCCGAACAGTCCGGCATGCTGGCGCGCCAGCAGGAAATCGAGAATCTGCAGCGTCAGGTCAAGGCGCAGCAGATGCTGGCGGATGAATCCCGGTCGATGGTCGCCCGGGCCGAGGCGGCCTATCAGCAGGTGGCGCAGGCCATGCCCGCGTCCCGGCAACGCCTGGCCGAGGTCACCCAGCGGCTGCACGGCATTCAGCTGGAACATTCCAGGCTGTCGCAACAAGCCGCGCAATCCGAAGAACGCGCCAGCCGCATCGATGAAGAACGCGCCGAAATCGCTGCGCAAGAAGAAGAAGCTCGCGTCCGCAAGGAAGAAGCGGAATTCCGCTTTGAAACGCTGGACGGTGAACTGGGCGACAAACAGACGGCATTCGAAGATGCGCAGATGGCGCAGGAGCAACGCGAGGCCAATGCCCAGGCCGGGCGCGAACGCCTGCGCGAACTGGAACGCGCGGCGCAGGAAGCCAGTTTCGCGGAACGCGGCCTGCGGGCGCGCATTGATGAACTGCGGCGCACCATGCAGCTGGCGTCCGAACAAAGCCAGCGGGCGCTGGGCGACGCCGAACGCGTTCAGGCGGAACTGCGGGTGCTGGATGACGAGGCCGCGAAAGCCGGCCTGCAGGACGCCCTGGAAATCCGGGCCGAACGCGAAGACATTCTGGCGCGCGCCCGTATTGAACTGGACAGCCTGAGCGCGGGCCTGCGCGGCTTTGACGAAGAACGGCTGACGATCGAGCGGTCGCTCGAACCCCGCCGCGCGCGCATCACCGAGCTGCAGCTGAAGGAGCAGGCCGCGCGCCTGGCGCAGGAACAGTACGGCGAACAGCTGGCTAACCAGGAAATCGACTTGACCGCGCTCGGCGCCGAACTGGACGAGCTGCCCAAGGAATGGCAGCGCGCCAACTGGCTCAATTCCGAAGTGCAGCGCCTGAATCGCGAGATCGGCCTGCTGGGCGCGGTCAACCTGGCGGCGCTGGACGAACTCAAGGCGTCGCGTGAACGCAAGGAATACCTGGACGCGCAGCAGGGCGACCTGCAGTCGGCCATCGACACCCTGGAAGACGCGATCCGCAAGATCGACAGGGAAACCCGGCAGCTGCTGCAGGAAACCTTCGACATCGTGAACCGCAATTTTGGCGAGCTGTTCCCGACCTTGTTCGGCGGGGGCGAAGCCAAGCTGGTGATGACCGGCGACGAAATCCTGGATGCCGGCGTGCAGGTCATGGCGCAACCGCCGGGCAAACGCAACAGCACCATCCACCTGCTGTCCGGCGGCGAAAAGACGCTGACGGCCACCGCGCTGGTGTTCGCGCTGTTCAAGTTGAATCCCGCGCCGTTCTGCCTGCTGGACGAGGTGGACGCACCGCTGGACGACGCCAACACCGAACGGTATGCCAATCTGGTCCGCAGCATGAGCCAGCAGACCCAATTCCTTTTCATCTCGCACAACAAGATCGCCATGGAAATGGCGCATCAACTGGTGGGCGTCACCATGCAGGAGCAGGGCGTGTCGCGCATCGTCGCGGTCGACCTCGAGTCTGCCCTGCAACTTGCCGTCGAGGCCTGACGCCGCCATGACCCTTACTCCCATCCCCGCCCCCTTTTCGGGAAACGCAGAACATGAATGATCTTCAATCCGGGTTGATTGCCCTTGGCGTGCTGGCGATCGTCATCGTGCTCGGCCTCAACTGGTTCCAGGACCATCGCGCGCGCAAGCAGATGCAGGCCCGTTTTCCCGACAACGGAAAAGACCCGCTGCTGACGCCCAGCGATCCACCGGTGCCCGGCGCGTCGCCGGAACTGGTTCGCCGCGAGCCCGGCCTGGGCGTGGCGCCGGCAATGGCCGAGCCGGTCACCTCAGTTGAATCGGGCGCCCTGGCGGACATCCCGCCGCATGACGCCGAAGAAGCCGACGAGGCCTGCGAAACCGTGATCGACGTGGTGTTCATGGAACCGGTCATGGGCGACGAATTGAGCGCGTTCACCCAAGGCATCCGCCACGCCGGCCAGAAGCCGCTGCGGGTGTTCGCACATACGGCCGACGGCGTGCATCGCAGCTCGATCCGCCCCAACGAGCGATATGCATCGGTACAGGTGGCCGTGCTGCTGGCCAACCGCAGCGGCGCCTTGACCGCCGGCGAATGGGCGGAAGCCTTGTCGCGGTCGCGCGTGCTGGCCGACCGTTTCGACGGCACCGTCGAAGCCACCGATACCCAGGCCGTGCTGGGCCGTGCCGGTCAACTGGACGGCGCATGTGCCGCGCTCGACGCGCAGGTAGGCATCACGCTGGTAGCGCGCAGCCGCCGCTGGGCGTCGAGCGACATCCTGACCGCCGCGCGCGAAGCCGGTTTTTCGGGCATACAGGACGGCCGCCTGCCGTGGGTCGACCATGACGGCATCATCCGTTTCACCCTGGGCCGCACCGATGGGGTGTCGCTGGGATCGGCCGGTCCGGCCACCATCGGCCAATTGAATCTGCTGCTTGACGTGCCCCGCGCACCGGCCGACGAACACGGCTTTGCCCGCATGGCGCAGACCGCGCGCACGCTGGCTGGGCGTCTTGAAGCCGATGTGGTGGACGACAATGGCCGCCCGCTTGCCGATGGGGCGGAGCAGGCGATCGACAAACAGCTGCAGGCGCTGTACGTGCGCCTGGACGACGCCGGTCTGACGGCGGGTTCCGCCCGCGCCCAGCGGGTGTTTGGCTGAGCGGGCTGGCACGGGCATGACGGATCTGACGTCCAAGCTGGATCGCGAGAACATCGCCGCCGAGCGGATCGCCGCGTTGCGTGACGAGCTTGCGGAGCACAACCATCGGTATTACGTGCTCGACGCGCCCATCGTGACCGATGCCGAGTACGACAAGCTGTTCGGTGAACTGGTCGCGCTCGAAACCGAATTCCCCTTGCTGGTCACGGCCGAGTCCCCCACGCAGCGGGTCGGCGGCGCGCCGCTGTCGGCCTTTGGCAATGTGCGGCATGCCGTGCCGATGCTGTCCTTGAACAATGCGTTCGAAGACGACGATATCGTGGCGTTCGACAAGCGGGTGCGGGATACGCTCAAGGCAGGCGACACGCCAGTCACCTACGCCTGTGAATTGAAGTTCGACGGACTGGCGATCAGCCTGCGCTACGAGAACGGCGCGCTGGCCCAGGCCGTAACGCGCGGCGACGGGCAGACCGGCGAAGACGTCACCGCCAATATCCGCACCGTGCGGGCCATCCCGACGCGGCTGCGCGCAAGCACCGCGCATGGCAAGGCGCCGGCGGTGCTGGAAGTGCGCGGTGAAGTGCTGCTGTTTCGCGCCGACTTCGACAAGATCAACGATGCGCAACGCGCGGCCGGAGACAAGGTCTTCATCAATCCCCGCAACGCCGCCGCTGGCAGCCTGCGGCAACTGGATTCGCGGATCACGGCCAAGCGGCCGCTGCGTTTCTTTGCGTATGGCTGGGGCGAGATCGTCGGTGAATCCCCGGCCGGGTCAGGCGACCAGGCCAGTTCGGTCGCTGCGCCTGTCGCGGCGACAGGCGCAACGGCGCCTGCTACGCCTCACGAGACGCACACCGCCATGCTCGACTGGCTGCGCGACCTGGGCCTGCCGGTCGGGCAGTACCGCGCGCAGGTCGAAGGCGCCGAAGGCCTGCTGCGGTTCTATGAAGCTGCGCAGACCCACCGGCCCAATCTGCCCTATGACATCGACGGCGTGGTCTACAAGGTCGACGCATTGGCATCGCAACGTGCGCTGGGCTTCGTCTCCCGCGCGCCGCGTTTTGCGATTGCCCACAAGTTTCCGGCTGAAGAAGCCACGACTGAACTCCTGGATATCGAAGTGCAGGTGGGGCGCACCGGCGCCATCACGCCCGTGGCGCGGCTCAAGCCCGTGTTCGTCGGCGGCGTGACGGTCACCAACGCGACCCTGCACAACGAAGACGAGATCGCGCGCAAGGATGTGCGCATCGGCGACACGGTGGTGGTACGCCGTGCTGGCGACGTGATTCCCGAAGTGGTCATGCCTATCCTGGAAAAGCGCCCGTCGACGGCCCTGCAGTTCGTGATGCCGACGGCGTGCCCGGTGTGCGGGTCGGCCATTGAACGGCTGGAAGGCGAGACGATATCGCGCTGCACCGGCGGCCTGTTCTGCGCCGCGCAGCGCAAGCAGGCGGTGGCGCATGCGGCCAGCCGCCGCGCGCTCGACATCGACGGCCTGGGCGACAAGCTGGTCGATCAGCTGGTGGAAAGCGGCCGCGTGCATACGCTGGCCGACCTGTACACCCTGACGGTCGAAGAACTGTCGGGCATGGATCGTCTGGGCGAAAAATCGGCGACCAACCTGGTTAACGCGATCGCGGCCACCCGCCATCCGCAATTGGGACGCTTCCTGTTCGCGCTTGGCATTCGCCACGTCGGCGAATCGACCGCCCGGGACCTGGCGCGGCACTTCGGCACCCTGGACGCGGTCATGAAGGCAGGCGAAAACGATTTCCTGGCCGTGAATGATGTGGGCCCGGTGGTGGCTGAATCGCTGGCCCGTTTCTTTGGCGAAGAGCACAACCGCGAAGTGATCGATGCCTTGCGCCGCAATGGCGTCGAGCCAGGCACCGAGACCGTCGTGGATCGCATGGCGGGCACCTTGGCCGACAAGATCTTCGTACTGACCGGCACGCTGCCGACGCTGTCGCGCGATGAAGCGGCCGAGATGATCCTGGCCGCCGGCGGCAAGGTGACGGGGTCGGTATCGAAAAAAACGCACTACGTCGTTGCCGGCGAAGACGCCGGCAGCAAGCTGGTCAAGGCGCAGGACCTGGGCATCACCGTCATCGACGAAGACGGCCTGCGCGACTTGCTGGCGGGCACCACGGAATAACAAAGGCATCCCTATGCAGGCAATCATCGGCGGCACCGGCCTCTATCAACTTACCGGACTGACGGTCACGCGCCGCCAGGTGGTGCGCACGCCCTATGGCGAACCGTCGGGTGCGCTTACCTTTGGCCGTATCGGCGACAGCGACGAGATCGCGTTCCTGGCGCGTCACGGGTATGGGCACACATTGGCCCCCCACCGCATCAACTATCGCGCCAACCTGTGGGCGCTGCATGAAGTGGGCGTTCGCCGCATCGTATCGGTCGCAACCGTGGGCGGCATCGGTGACGGCTACACGCCGGGCCGCATTGTCGTGCCCGACCAGATCATCGACTACACACATGATCGCCTGCATACCTTTTTCGAAGGCGGTGACCAGGCCGTGGCGCATGCCGACATGACGCTGCCCTACGGCGCCGACATGCGCGCCGACCTGCTGACGGCGGCGGAAGCCGCGGGCATCGACGTGCGTGATGGTGGCACCTACGGATGCACCCAGGGTCCGCGGCTGGAAACGGCGGCCGAAATTCGCCGCATGGCGCGCGATGGCTGCGACGTGGTCGGCATGACGGGCATGCCCGAGGCCGCCCTGGCGCGTGAATTGGAGCTGGACTACGGCGCCCTGTGCCTGATCACCAATGACGCGGCCGGGCAGGGCGCCAGCACGGGCACGATCTCGCTCGACGAAATCCGCAACACGGTCGAAACCACCATGCAGGGCATCCACGCGATCCTGGGCAGCCTGGTCAACCTCAAGAGTTAGGCGGGAAACGGGGGCCGACCGCCCCCGACCCATCAATTGCGTAACAGGGCATGCGCAAACGC
This sequence comes from Pigmentiphaga litoralis, assembly GCF_048632615.1. Lineage (GTDB taxonomy): Bacteria > Pseudomonadota > Gammaproteobacteria > Burkholderiales > Burkholderiaceae_B > Pigmentiphaga > Pigmentiphaga litoralis_B. Next base: position 259,049 of record NZ_CP184479.1, on the reverse strand, counting down.
CTCTGCCGTTACAAGCGCTGTCCGATTTGTCCTTCGTGTCCCTCTACACTCGACACACCGCCACACCTACCGGGAGTCACAATGGACGATTCAGACATTTCGATGAGCAATCTCTTTTTGCAGCTGGGCCTCGACGCGGATGACAGCGCGATTGCCGAGTTCATCAAGACGCACCAACTGCCCAATGGCGTGGACATTTTTGCCGCGCCCTTCTGGAGCGACAGCCAGCGCCAGTTCCTGCACGAACAACTCAAGGCCGACGCGCCCTGGGCGCTGATCGTGGACCAGTTGAATGAGTCGCTCAAGCAGGACGCGATCAAGCAGGAAACGGGCGTCTGAGACGGCAAGGCCGTACGGATGATGGGGCCGCCTGAACGACGGGGTCTGGGCGCCGCAGGGGCTTGACCGCTCAGGAGCCTAACCACTCAGTGGCCGCCAGGTTGAACAGCCTTCCATGACGCCATGCGGTTCAACGAAACGGGGCGGGTGACCGGTTGCAGTGTCTGCGCCGGCCACCCGCCCCGTGGTTCATCCACCCAGCCTGATCGGCTGGAACGACGTCCCTATCCGTTCAACCCTTCCGCCGACAGCGCAGCCTGTACGGCCGGGCGCTGCGCCACGCGTTCGCGGAACGCCACAATGGCCGGCCACTTGTTCAGGTCCACGCCCGTCTTGGCGGCCCAGCCCGTGGTCACGAACAGGTAGGCGTCCGCCAGCGAATACCCGCTGGCCAACAGGAAGTCCCGCTTGCCCAGTTCACTGTTTACATAGTCAAGCCGCAGGCCCAGGAACCCCTTGAAGGTTTCCTTGACCTCGTCAGGCACCGTAGGCTTGAACAAGGGCGAAAACCCCTTGTGAATTTCCGTCGCCACGAAGTTCAGCCAGGTCAGGAATTCATAGCGCTCGGCGCTACCTGCGGCCGGCGCCAGCTTCTTGTCAGCAGCCTCATCGGCAAGGTACTGCATGACCACGGCCACCTCGGTCATGACCTGACCCGGCTTGACTTCCAGCGCCGGCACATACCCCTTGGGATTGATCTCGCGAAAATTCGCCCCGTACTCAGTCTTCTTTTCCTTCAAATCCACCTTCTCAAAGGCGAAACTGATGCCCGCTTCTCGCAGGGCAATATGCGGTGCCAGCGAGCAAGCGCCCGGGCTGTAGTAAAGCTTCATGGTCGTCTCTTTTATTGAGGTGAGGTGATGATACGCGCCCATCCGGGACATAGGCGACCTGCCGCCAACGCGCCGCCCATCCAGGACACCGCGGATCTGGCTCCGCCAGTCCGCTGGTGTCGCCCCTGGGGAGGCGCGCAGCGCCTAGGGGGGCTAGCCACAGCATTCCGCATATACAGTTCCTTCTCAGGTTTGAGCGTAATCGGCACCGCTTTGACCTTCCAGATGTTCTTTGCATACTCGGCAATACTGCGATCCGACGAAAATTTGCCGGACCGCGCGCTATTCAGAATCGACATCCGCGCCCACGTATCGCTGTCCCGATAGGTGTCGCTCACCACGTCCTGGCAATCGATGTACGACTGGTAGTCCGCCAGCAGCAGATAAGGATCGTGGTCCAGCAGATTGTCGACGATGGGCTTGAACACCTCGGTGTCGCCGCGCGAAAAGAAGCCGGTCTGGATAAGGTCGATCACCGCGCGCAATTCGGCGTTCACTTCATAGATGTCGCGGGGGCGATAGCCGCTGGCCTTGATGTCGTGGACTTCGCTGGCCGTATGCCCGAACAGGAAGAAGTTCTCGGCCTTGACCTGGTCGCGGATCTCGATGTTGGCGCCGTCCATCGTGCCGATCGTCAGCGCTCCGTTCATCGCGAACTTCATGTTGCCGGTGCCCGACGCTTCTTTGCCGGCCAGGGAAATCTGCTCCGACAGATCCGCGCCCGGATATACGCATTGCCCATAGGTCACATTGAAGTTCGGCAGGAACACCACCTTGAGCAGATCATGCACGTCGCGGTCGTTGTTCACCACGTCGCCCACGGCGTTGATCAGCTTGATCATCAGCTTGGCCATGGTGTAGCCAGGCGCCGCCTTGCCGCCAAAGATGAACGTGCGCGGTAGCGTGTAGGCCGACCGGCCGGACTTCAGGCGGTGGTACAGCGTGATGATGTGCAGCACGGCCAGGTGCTGGCGCTTGTATTCGTGGATCCGTTTGACCAGCACGTCGAACATCGAATCGGGGCTGACCGTCACGCCGGTGCGGCGCTGGATCAGTGCCGCCAGGTCCACCTTGTTGGCCCGCTTGATCGCACGCCAGTTGTCCCGAAAAGCGCTGTCTTCCGCATGCGGTTCCAGCTTCGCCAACTGCGGCAGGTCGGTAATCCAGCCTTCGCCGATCGCATCGCTCACCAGCTTGGTCATGCGGGGATTGCTCAGCACCATCCAGCGGCGCGGTGTCACGCCGTTGGTTACGTTGGTGAACTTCTCGGGCCACATTTCATAGAAGTCTTTCAGCACGTCCTGCTTCAGCAATTCCGAATGCAGTTCGGCCACGCCGTTGATGGTGTGGCTACCGACGCAGGCCAGGTGGGCCATCCGCACGTACCGTTCGCCGCTTTCGTCAATCAACGACAGGCGCGCCAGACGCGAATCGTCGCCCAGGAATCGAATGCGCACGTCGTTCAGGAAGCGCGCGTTGATTTCGTAGATGATTTCGAGATGGCGCGGCAGAATGCGCTTGAACAGGTCCAGCGGCCAGCGCTCGAGTGCCTCGGGCAGCAAAGTGTGATTGGTGTATGAGAAGGTGCGGGTGGTGATGCCCCACGCCTGGTCCCAGGGCATCATGTTGTCGTCGACCAGCAGGCGCATCAGTTCGGCCACCGCGATCGCCGGGTGCGTGTCGTTCAGCTGGATCGCGAATTTCTGGTCGAAGGTGTCCGGCTCCATGCCGCGCGCCTTGTGGATGCGCAACATGTCCTGCAGCGAGCACGACACAAAAAGTATTGCTGCTCCAGGCGCAGTTCCTTGCCCTGGACGGTTTCGTCGTTGGGGTAGAGCGCCTTGGTCAGGTTTTCGGACGTCACCTTCTTGTCGACCGCGCCCAGGTAGTCGCCGCGGTTGAACTGCGAAAAGTCGAAGGCTTCGGTAGCTTCCGCGCGCCACAGGCGCAGCGTGTTCGTGGTGGTGACCTTGTAGCCCACGATGGGCGAATCGAAGGGCACGCCGGCCACCGTTTTTTCGGGCGCCCAGCGCACGTGCAGGCGGCCCAGGTCGTCCTGGTACTGCTCGGTATGGCCGCCCAATTTCACTTCCACGGCCCATTCGGCGCGCTGGATCTCCCACGGGTTGCCGTGGCGCAGCCACTTGTCCGTGTTTTCCACTTGCCAGCCATCCATGATGGTCTGGTAGAAGATGCCGTATTCGTAGCGGATGCCGTAGCCAAAGGCGGGGATCTCCGCCGTCGCGAGCGAGTCGATGAAGCACGCGGCCAGGCGGCCCAGGCCGCCGTTGCCCAGGCCCGGTTCTTCTTCCTGCCGCAGCAATTCGTTCAGGTCCAGACCGATTTCCTGCACCGCCTTCTTTACGGTGTCATAAATGCCAAGGTTGATCAGGTTGTTGCCCATATGCGGTCCCATCAGGAACTCGGCGGACAGGTAGGCAACGGTTTTTGGCGCGGTGGCGGTGTGGTCGGCCACGCTGCTGATCCAGCGCTGCAGCGTGCGGTCGCGCACGGCATGGGCCAGGGCCTGGTAATAGTCACCCAGGCCGGCGATTTCAGGAAACTTGCCCTGGGTGTAGAAAAGATGGTCGTAGAAGGCCCGCTTCAGGCCCTCCGTCGTGACAGACGTGCGGTCGTCCTCGAAAATGACAGGCGGGGGGTTGATACGGCGCTCGAGCAAGGCAGGTTCTCCCAGGAAGGCATGGCGGAGTCGTCCGATAGGCTTAACTACACCACCAAACGGCCCACCCTGTCTGTAACGCTCATCAACAAGGGCCCGTCTTTTGCGCTACGCCAGCACCTCCAGCAATTCCTGCTCGAACTGGATCTGCGTGCGTGCATTGTTCAGCGACGGACCTTCGATCAGAAACGTATCTTCCACCCGTTCACCCAGCGTCATGACCTTGGCGGTCTTGAGATTGACGCCATGCCTCGCAAAGGTCCGGGCCATGGCGTGCAGCAAGCCGCTGCGGTCGGCGGCCGTCACGCCCAGGATCCAGGCCTGCCCGCGGTCGTCGGGCCGCAGTTCGACCTGCGGCGTGATCGGAAACATGCGCGACTGGCGGGACTGCCGCGATCCCGTTCCCGACGACGGGCTGAGCGGGGTGCGTGCGGTGGGGGGCGACGTGGTCTCCAGCAGTTCCTTCAGTTCGTGCTCGACCAGGCTCAATAACGAGCGCTGCTCACTGGGCGAGCCTTCGGCCAGCACGATAAAACTGTCCAGCGCCCAGCCGTGCCGGGTCGTGTGGATGCGTGCATCCTGAATGCTCAGCCGGCGTTCGTCGAAATATCCGACTATGCGTGCGAACAGATCCGGCCGGTCTTTCAGGTAGACGACGATCTGCAGGCCTTCGCCCACGGGCGCAACCCGTGCCCGCACGATAGGCACGGGTGTGCGCACGTGTTTGTACAGATGCCGCGTCTGCCAGGCGATATCGGGCGCTTCATGCCGCAGGAAGTACGCGACGTCCAGTTCCTTCCAGAACGCCGCCTGCGCGCCGTCGCTCAGGCCATACAGCCTCAGTATCCGCACCGCTTCCTGCTTGCGGTTCTCCAGGATGGCGGTCGGGTCCGGGGCGTCGCCGCCCAGCGCCTGGCGCGTCATCAGGTACAGGTCTTCCAGCAGTTTGCCCTTCCAGGCATTCCACACCTTGGGGCTGGTGCCGCGAATGTCGGCCACGGTCAGCAGGTAAAGCGCGGTCAGATGGCGTTTGTCGCCTACGACGGCCGCCATCTGGCGGATCACGTCGGGATCGGACAGATCCTGCTTTTGCGCCACCGACGAAAACGTCAGGTGATGCTGCACCAGGAATTCACACAGCTCGGCATCGGCCTTGTCCATGCCGAAGTCGCGCGCGAACCGCCGCATTTCGGCGGCGCCCAGCACCGAATGGTCGCCGCCCCGGCCCTTGGCAATGTCATGGAACAAGGCAGCCAGGTAAAGCAGCCAGTGGCTGTCGAAGTTGGCGATCAGCTGGCTGCACAATGGGTATTCATGGGCATGCTCGGGCATCGTGAAGCGGCGCAGATTGCGCACCACCATCAGGATGTGCTGATCCACCGTGTAGGCATGGAACAGGTCATGCTGCATCTGCCCGACGATGCGCCGGAATGGCAGCACGAAGCGCGGCAGGATGCTCAGGTCATTCATGCGGCGCAGCTCATGCACGATGCCGCGCGGCTGCTGCAGCAGGGTCAGGAACAGGTGCTTGTTGACCGGGTTGCGGCGAAACTGCGCATCGATCAGGCGGCGCGCGTGCCACAGGGCCCGCAGCGTCCCGGCCGACATGCCTTTCAATTCCGGATGTTGCTGCATCATCAGGAAGGCACGCAGGATCAGCGTCGGGTTGCGTTCGAACGCGTCGTCGCGGTGCGTGGCAAGGCGGTCGTGCACCATGCAGAAATCGTCATCGATGCTCTGCGCTTCTTCACCTGGGCGCGGGAACAGCCGGTCTTCGATGTTCTGCACCAGGATCGTATTAAGCTGCGTCACCAGCTTGGCGGCCCAGTAATATCGCTGCATCAGCACTTCGCTCGCGCGGCGCGGCCCGGTCGTCGGAATGCCATACACCCCGGCAAGCGCGGTTTGCACGTCGAACACCACACGGTCCTCGCGGCGCTTGGTCAGCAGGTGCAATTCGATCCGCAGGCGCTTGAACGCCTGTTCGGCGCGGCGCAGGTGGCGTGCTTCATCCGCCGTCAGCAACCCCGCGCGGGCCACCTCGTTCCAGTTCTTGCCAAAGCCCGCCGCGCGCGCCATCCACAGGATGACCTGCAGATCGCGCAGCCCGCCCGGCGATTCCTTGCAGTTCGGTTCCAGCGCGTACGGGGTGAAGTGGTACTTGGTGTGCCGCTGCTGCATCTCCAGCTGCTTGGCATGGAAGAAGGCCCGTTTGTCGAGCGACCCCCGCGTGGCGGTATCGAACGCGCGCATCAGCGGCCGGCTGCCGGCCAGGAAGCGGGCTTCGAGCAGGGCCGTCTCGACCGTGATGTCCTTGGCCGCCTCGCTGATGCATTCGTCAATCGTGCGGGCACTGTGCCCGGGTTCCAGTCCCAGATCCCACAAGGCCGTGACCAGGGCGCTGACACGCGATTCGTCTTCGTCGGTCGGCGCCTGCTTGAGCAGGATCAGGATGTCCACGTCCGAATACGGGTAGAGCTCGCCGCGTCCATAGCCGCCCACCGCCGCCAGCGCCGCGCCTTCCGGCAACGGATACATGGCGATCAGGGCCACCAGGGTGCGATCGACGATGCGCCGCAATTCGGTCAGCAGCCCGTCGGCCCGCAGGTTGCCGCGGAACGTGGCGATGGCCTGCTCGCGTTCGGCGCGCAGCGTGTTGCGCAGCGCCTGCACGTCGGCCAGGGCAGGGGAGCGGTGATCGGCTAAGGGCATGGGGTCGGCGTCCGTGGGCAAGGGTTGGGGCAGGCGCCCGGTATCAGGCGGCGGCCTGGGTTCCGGGCGCCTGGGTCCCGGCCGAAGGTGCGTCGGCCGGCTGGCTGGCGGCCACCTGGCGGGCCACGAACGCGGGCGGCGCGGGCATGCCGGGCGACACGGTCAGGATTTCATAACCCGTCTCGGTGACCAGCACGGTGTGCTCCCACTGCGCCGACAGACTCCGGTCGCGCGTCACGATCGTCCAGCCGTCCGGCATTTCGCGGATGTCGCGGCGGCCGGCATTGATCATCGGTTCCACCGTAAAGATCATCCCGGCTTCCATTTGCACGCCAGTGCCCGCCTTGCCGTAATGCAAGACCTGCGGATCCTCGTGGAACGAAGCGCCCACGCCGTGTCCACAGAATTCGCGCACGACGCTGTAGCCGAACTTGTCGGCATGGGCCTGGATCGCCGCGCCGATGTCGCCCAGGAACGCGCCCGCGCGAACCTGTTCGATGCCGAGCCACATGCATTCATAGGTGACTTCCGACAGACGGCGCGCCAGGACGGACGGTTCACCTACGTAGAACATACGGCTGGTGTCGCCGTGCCATCCATCCTTGATGACGGTAACGTCGATATTGAGCACATCGCCGGCCTTGAGCACCTTGTCGCCGGGAATGCCGTGACAGATCTGGTGATTGACCGACGTGCAGATCGACTTGGGAAAGGGGGTGTATCCGGGCGGGGCATAATTCAGCGGCGCCGGGATGTCGCCCAGCTCGTTCACGATGAAGTCGTGGCACAGGCGGTCGAGTTCGCCGGTGGTGACGCCAGGCTTGACGAAAGGGGCGATGTAATCGAGAACGAGGGCGCCATCGCGGCAGGCCGCGCGCATTTTCTCGATTTGGTCAGCGTCCTTGATCGGGATATACATGGGTTTTGGTACCAAAATGTAATGAATTGCGGTCCGGGCGTCGCGCCGTGCGCCAACTCATCCATCAGCGACTTGAGCAGGTGGCCCGGAAAATAGTAGAATTATAGGCTTCCTGCGATCTGGCCAAGCCCAGCGCAAGGAAGAGGTGTGTGCAGTACAGAAGTCTGCAATACCCCATAGCTGTAAATCGCGTGCTTCACGAACCAGGGTGTTGTCCGGTACGGGCAGGGCTGACCAGATAAGGCGGCCTTCCCATCCATATCGGGCGATACACGTGCGGCGCAAGACCCAACCCTCGGAGTAAATCATGGCTGTAACAATGCGCGAAATGCTGGAAGCAGGTGTCCACTTCGGTCACCAGACCCGCTTCTGGAACCCCAAGATGGCACCGTACATCTTCGGTCATCGCAACAAGATCCACATCGTCAACCTCGAAAAGACGTTGGCCATGTATAACGACGCCGTCAAGTACGTGCGTCAACTGTCGGCTCGCCGCGGCACCGTGCTGTTCGTCAGCACCAAGCGCGCAGCCCGCGAAATTATCGCCCAGGAAGCCCAGCGCTGCGGCATGCCTTTCGTCGACAGCCGCTGGCTCGGCGGCATGCTGACCAACTTCAAGACGGTCAAGACCTCGATCAAGCGCCTGAAAGACATGGAAGCCATGCAGGCCGACGGCGCGACCGAGCGCATGACCAAGAAAGAAGCCCTGATGTTCGAACGCGAAATGGACAAGCTGAACAAGTCCATCGGCGGTATCAAGGACATGAACGGCCTGCCTGACGCCATCTTCATCATCGACGTGGGCTACCACAAGATCACGATCACCGAAGCCAAGACCCTGAACATCCCGGTCGTCGCGGTGGTCGATACCAACCACTCGCCCGACGGCGTGGCCCACATCATCCCGGGCAACGACGACTCGTCCAAGGCGATCGCCCTGTACGCCCGCGGTATCGCCGATGCGATCATCGAAGGCCGTGAACAGGCTGTGCAAGGCGTCGTCGAAGCCGCCGGCGAAGACAGCGACGACGAATTCGTCGAAGTCGAGCAGGAAGCGTAATCCGGCTGACCTGTACAGCTGACATTCACGGCTTCATTGCCTCGTGAATCCTCGCGATTCCCGGGCAAGTCGTCTGGAAGGGGCGTGAAGCCCCTCTTGTCTGCAAGGGGCCTCGCGCCCCTTCTTTTTAGTCCAACCCATTTATTCCGCGGGTTTACCCTCGGGATGCCGTAAGGAGTCATCATGGCCGCAATCACTGCAGCAATGGTCAAGGAACTGCGCGAGAAAACCGACGCCCCAATGATGGAGTGCAAGAAGGCACTCACCGAGGCTGACGGCGATCTGGCGAAAGCGGAAGAAGTCCTGCGCGTCAAGCTGGGTAGCAAGGCATCGAAAGCCGCTGCCCGCGTGACCGCCGAAGGCCTGATCGGCCTGTGGGTGTCCGAAGACGCCAAGCTGGCCGCCGTGGTCGAAGTCAACAGCGAAACCGACTTCGTGGCAAAGAACGACGACTTCGTCGCGTTCACCAAGGAAGTGGCTGAACTGATCGCCAAGTCCAACCCGGCCGACGTCGAAGCGCTGGGCGCCCTGGCGTTCCGCGACAGCACCGTCGACACGGTCCGTACCGGCCTGATCGGCAAGATCGGCGAAAACATCACCGTGCGCCGCTTTACCCGTATCGCGACCGACAACAAGATCGCGCAATACGTGCACGGTGGCCGCATCGGCGTGCTGGTCGAGTTCTCGGGCGACGAAGCTCTGGGCAAGGACCTGGCCATGCATATCGCCGCGACCAAGCCCAAGGCTCTGGACACCACTGGCGTGTCGGCTGACGACATCCAGCGCGAGCGTTCGGTTGCCGAGGCCAAGGCTGCCGAATCGGGCAAGCCGGCCGAGATCCTCACCAAGATGGTTGAAGGCTCGATCCAGAAGTTCCTGAAAGAGGTTACGCTGTTGTCGCAGCCGTTCGTCAAGGACGACAAGCAGACCGTCGAACAGGTTCTCAAGTCCAAGGGCTCGAGCATCCAGCAATTCGTGCTGTACGTGGTCGGCGAAGGCATTGAAAAGAAAGCCAACGACTTCGCAGCCGAAGTGGCCGCACAGGTCGCAGCCTCGAAGGGCTGATCTTCCAGGCTCGCGGGCTCACCCCCGCAAGCCGGAAAAGTGGTACCACCACGGGACGCGCCCTCACGGCAGCGTCCCGTGACACGAATTCAGTTTGACCGGACACGCATTGGGAGCAGGTATGACGGTAGAGAACAACGCATCGGGCAATTCCAAGCCAGGCGCCTACAAACGAGTGCTGCTCAAGCTTTCCGGCGAGGCGCTGATGGGTGACGACGCGTTCGGTATCAATCGCGCCACCATCAATCGCATGGTCGAAGAAATCGTCGAAGTCTGCGCCATGGGCGTGGAACTCGCGCTGGTGATCGGCGGCGGCAACATCTTCCGCGGCGTGGCTCCCGGCGCCCAGGGTATGGACCGCGCCACGGCGGACTACATGGGCATGATGGCCACCATCATGAACTCGCTGGCCTTGCAAGACGCGCTCAAGCGTCGCGGTGTCGACGCGCGTGTGCAATCCGCGCTCACCATCGAACAGGTCGTCGAACCCTACATCCGTCCGAAAGCCCTGCGTTATCTCGAAGAAGGCAAGGTCGTCATCTTCGCCGCCGGTACCGGCAACCCCTTCTTCACCACCGACACGGCCGCAGCCCTGCGCGGCGCCGAAATCGGTGCCGAAGTCGTCTTGAAAGCCACCAAGGTCGATGGCATCTATTCGGCCGATCCCAAAAAGGATCCGAACGCCACGCGCTACAGCCGCATCACGTTCGACGAAGCCATCACCAAACGCCTGGAAGTCATGGACGCGACGGCCTTTGCGCTGTGCCGCGACCAGAAACTGCCGATCAAGGTATTTTCGATCAACAAACCCGGTGCCCTGAAGCGCGTCCTGTTGGGCGATGACGAAGGCACGTTGGTTCACGTCTGATCGACCGCACCACTATTAGGAGACCCTCATGAGTGCATCCGACGTCAAGAAAAACGCCGACACGAAAATGGGCAAGTCCGTCGAGAACCTGAAGCTCGACCTGGCAAAGATTCGTACGGGCCGCGCCCACGCCGGCATCCTGGACCACGTCCAGGTCGACTACTATGGCTCGCTGGTTCCGCTGAGCCAGGTGGCCAGCGTGTCCCTGTTCGACGCCCGCACGATCAACGTCCAGCCCTGGGAAAAGAAAATGGGCCCGGTCATCGAGAAAGCGATTCGCGACTCCGACCTCGGCCTGAATCCCCAAGGCATGGGCGACACGATCCGCGTCCCGACCCCCGCGCTGACCGAAGAACGCCGCCGCGAACTGTCCAAGGTTGCAAAGGGCGAGGGCGAAGACGCCAAGGTTGCCGTCCGCAACCTGCGCCGCGACGCGAACGAGCAACTGAAGAAGCTCGTCAAGGACAAGACCATCTCCGAAGACGAAGAGCGCCGCGCGCAAGACGAGATCCAGAAGCTGACCGACCGGTATGTCGCGGATATCGACAAGCTGGTGCAGCAGAAAGAAACCGACATCATGACGGTTTGAGGGGTCGATTTCATTTCTAAGGTTCATCGGTCATGGTCCTGAGTTCGACCCTGGGCATCCCCGCGACGGACAATGTGCCGCGGCACGTTGCGATCATCATGGACGGGAACGGACGCTGGGCAACCCGCCGTTTCCTGCCCCGTTTCGCGGGCCACAAGAAGGGCGTGGACGCCGTCAGGACGATCGTTGAAGCCTGCGTCGACCGGGGTATCAAGTACCTGACGCTGTTTGCCTTCAGCTCGGAAAACTGGCGCCGCCCCCGACGAAGTCTCGTTGTTGATGCGCCTCTTCATGCATGCGCTCGAACGCGAAGTCACCAAGCTGCACCGCAACGGCATCCGCCTGCGTGTGGTGGGCGACATCAGCGCCTTCGAACCGCGGCTGCAGGAACTGGTGCGCGACGTCGAAGCGCGCACCGCCCATAACGACGTTCTGACCCTGTCGGTGGCCGCGAACTACGGCGGCCGCTGGGACATCCTGCAGGCGACGCGCCGTCTGCTGGCCGAGCGGCCCGAACTGGCCGCCCAGCCCGACCTGATCGACGAATCCATGCTGTCGTCCTACCTGGCGATGGCCTACGCGCCCGAGCCCGACCTGTTCATCCGGACGGGCGGCGAAAAGCGCATTTCCAACTTCCTGATCTGGCAGCTTGCGTACACCGAGCTGTATTTCACCGACTGCTTCTGGCCGGACTTCGATGCCGCCCAGCTCGATCTGGCCTGCCAGTCCTACCAGGGACGAGAACGGCGATTCGGCCGTACCAGCGCCCAGATCCAACAACCTGAAGCGCAGGCCGCCACGCGGCAGCCCGCCGATCACTGAGGTCGCATGCTCGGACAACGCGTCATCACCGCCGTAGTGCTTTTGATCATTCTTGCGGCGGCGCTGGCCGTGCCCAGTCCGCTGCCGTTCCAGGTCCTGATGGCGCTGTTCGTCTCGGCGGCGCTGTGGGAGTGGTGGCGTCTGACGCTGGGCCGGTCTTGCCAGGCCGACGTCAAGACCGGAATGGGTCCCGAAGTCATTGCCGCTGTCGTGATGGGCGTGGTGCTGATCGGCTGGCAGGCGGCCGCCTCGGTGGCCTGGACCGTGCCCACGACGGGCTGGCTGACGTTGTGGAGCGTGCTGTCGCTGATCTGGCTGCTGGTGATCGTGCCGTCGCTGTTCCGCGCCGACGCCAAGGCGCCCGCGCGCAACCTGATGCTGACCGTGTTCGCACCGTTCGCGCTCGTCGCTGCCTGGGGCGCATTGATGGCGGCCCATGCGCGCGGCGTCACCTTCCTGCTGACGCTGCTGGCCGTGGTCTGGGTGGCCGACATCGCCGCCTACTTCACCGGCAAGGCGCTCGGCAAACGCAAGCTTGCGCCCCACATCAGCCCGGGCAAGACGCTGGAAGGCGCCATGGGCGGCATCGCGGGCGTCATCGTCTTCGTGGTGATCTGCACGTTCTTTCCGGCCAGTTTCGGCGCGGCGCTGGCCGCCCGCTGGACCCTTGCCGGCGCGATCGTGATCGCCTTGCTGCTGGCCTGCCTGTCGATTGCCGGTGACCTGTTCGAATCGCTGCTCAAGCGCAGGGCAGGGTACAAGGACTCGAGCAATCTGCTGCCTGGACACGGCGGCGTCTTTGACCGCATCGACGCCCTGATCCCCGTCCTGCCCCTGGCCCTGCTGCTGTCATGACCGTGCGTTCCGTCACCGTCCTGGGGGCGACCGGCTCGATCGGCGTCAGTACGCTGGACGTCATTGCCCGTCACCCCGAGTCGTATCGCGTGCATGCCTTGACCGCCTATCAGCGGATGGACAAGCTTGCCGAACAGGCCAAGGCGTTCCGGCCTGCCGTGGTCGCGGTGCCCGATGCCGCGGCCCGTGAACGTTTCCTGACGGCGTGGGGCCCGGCCGCTCAGGCCCCCGAGGTGCATGTGGGCGAAGCTGCGCTGGCCGATCTGGCCGCCGATCCCGGCAGCGACACGGTCATGGCCGCGATTGTTGGCGCAGCTGGTCTGCCGGGTGCCCTGGCCGCCGCGCGGGCCGGCAAGCGGGTGCTGCTGGCCAACAAGGAAGCCCTGGTGGTGGCGGGCGGCCTGTTCATGGACGCCGTGCGCGACAACGGCGCCGAACTGTTGCCTATCGATAGCGAACACAACGCGATTTTCCAGTGTCTGCCCCACCACGGCCGGGCCGGTGCGCCCACGGCGCCGGCCAAGTCGGTTCGAAAGCTGATCCTGACGGCGTCGGGCGGCCCGTTCCGCAGCCGGACGCTGCAGGAACTGCGCGATGTGACCCCGGCGCAGGCCTGCGCGCACCCGAACTGGTCCATGGGCCGCAAGATTTCGGTCGACTCGGCCACCATGCTGAACAAAGGGCTGGAAGTGATCGAGGCGCATTGGCTGTTTGCGATGCCGCCCGAGCGGATCAAGGTGCTGGTCCACCCGCAAAGCATGATCCATTCGATGGTGGAATACGAAGACGGCTCGGTGCTGGCCCAGCTGGGCAATCCCGACATGCGTACGCCGATTGCGTATGGCCTGGCCTTCCCGGACCGGATCGACGCGGGCGTCGGTTCGCTGGACCTGGCCCGCATCGGACGGCTGGACTTTGAAGAGCCCGATCTGCCGCGGTTTCCTTGCCTTCGCCTGGCGTTCGAAGCGCTGGCGGCGGGGCAGACGGCCTGTATCGCGCTCAATGCCGCCAACGAGGTCGCTGTCGAAGCCTTTCTGTGCGACAAATTGGCCTATACGGACATTGCCAACCTGATCGAGACGGTGCTTAATGGGCGGGCTGCCGCGGCATCGCACGTCGACCTCACCACGCTCGACGGTCTGCTGGCGTTCGACGCCGACGTTCGCCGCTGGACGCAAGACGAACTTGTCCGGTTGAGCCCTGTCCATGCAAGGGGCTGAACGCCGGCACTGCCGCCACCGGCCGTTCCCGGCGCAGTGATCCTCCCTGACTTGCCGCGGCGTTTTCAGTAGGTACTTTTTCAGGAATTTCCATGCTGCTCACCTTGGCGGCGTTCGCGCTAGCCCTTGGCATTCTTGTCGTGATCCACGAGATGGGTCACTACCTGGTCGCCCGCGCCTGCGGCGTCCGCATCCTGCGTTTCTCGGTCGGTTTCGGCAAGGTGCTGTTCCGTCGCACGGACCGTCGTGGAACCGAGTGGGCGCTGTCGGCCATTCCGCTGGGCGGCTACGTCAAGATGCTGGACGAGCGGGAAGGCGACGTGCCTGCGTCGCAGCGCCACGAAGCCTTCAACGCCAAGCCGGTCAGCAACCGTATCGCCATTGTTGCGGCGGGGCCGGTCTTCAATCTGGTGCTGGCGGCGCTGCTGTACGCGTCGCTGAACATGATCGGCATCAAGGAACCGGCGCCCATCCTGGGTGCGCCACCCGCCAATTCGGCCGCGGCCAAGGCAGGCATCTCGGCCGGCGACCGCATCACGGCCATCGATGGGTCGCCGGTCGCGTCGTGGGGCGACGCCCGCTGGGTGCTGCTCAAACGCCTGACCGACAAGGGACCCGCCGACATCACCGTCAAGACCGCCGCCGGCGCCGAAGCCGTGCGCGTGCTGGACTTCGGACGTGTCGCGCTCGACGACATGGAAGGCGACGTGCTGGGCCGCGAAGGGCTTGCCCTGGCCAGCCCGCGCCCGATCATCCGCGCGGTGGTCGATGGCAGCGCCGCGGCTGAAGCCGGCCTGCTGGCGGGTGACCGCGTGGTGGGCGTGGCCGACAGACGCGATCCGTCGGCCACCGAGTTCATCCAAACCATTCAGCAGTATCCCGGGCGCATCTTGCCGATCGCCATCGTGCGCGACGGCGTGCCCATGACGCTGAACGTCATGCCGCGCGCCGAAACGCCGGCCGGCGCCACCGCGCCCGTCGGCCGCGTGGGCGCGCAGATCGGGGGCGACGTCGAACTGATTACCATGCGCTACGGCCCGATCGACAGCCTGGTCATGGGCGCGCAAAAGACCGCCGAAGTGTCGTGGTTCTCGTTGCGCATGCTGGGCAAGATGCTGACCGGCAACGTGTCCTTACGCAACCTGAGCGGACCGGTTACCATCGCCGACTATGCCGGGCAGACCGCAAGGATAGGACTGGAAGCGTATATTGCGTTCCTTGCCCTGGTCAGCGTAAACCTGGGCGTACTGAATCTGTTGCCCATCCCCATGCTGGACGGCGGGCACCTGCTGTATTATCTCGTCGAGATCGTGAAGGGCAGCCCCCTCCAGAGCGCTGGATGGAAATCGGGCAACGCGCCGGATTGAGCATCCTGATGGTGCTCATGGCGGTCGCCTTGTTCAACGATTTTTCGCGCCTACTGACATAGGATTGAATGAGCGTAGTCCTCAGCACCCTGGGTGCCCAGCGCGGCGTCGGTCTGTTCCGACGTTGCCGCTGCCGTCTTACGCCATGTGCATTTCCTATCTGTTATCCATCAGAAACCCGGGATTACGAATGACTCACCGCGCCCGGCGCTTGCCGCGTCTGCTTACCTTTTTGCTGGCCATCTCCGTGGCTCCCCTGGCCAACGCTTTCGACACCTTCGTCGTCCGCGACATTCGCGTGGAAGGCATCCAGCGGACCGAGGCCGGCACCGTGTTTGGCTACCTGCCGGTCAAGGTCGGCGATACGTTCTCGCAAGAACAGGCGACCCAGGCCATCCGCGCATTGTTCGGCACCGGGTTTTTCCGTGACGTGAAGATCGAAGTCGAAAACGACGTGGTGGTGGTCGTGGTGGACGAGCGTCCGGCCATCGCATCCATCGACTTCAACGGCATGCGCGAGTTCGAAGCGGCCAACGTGCGCAAGTCGCTGGCCGAAGTCGGCTTTGCCGAAGCCCGCATCTTCGACCGCGCGCTGCTTGAACGCGCCGAACAGGAACTGAAGCGTCAGTACCTGGCTCGCGGCAAGTACTCGGTCGAAATCGTCCCAACCATCACCCCGCTCGAACGCAATCGTGTCGGCATCACCTTCGACGTGTTCGAAGGCGACGTGGCGCACATTGCCGGCATCAAGATCATTGGCGCCAAGGCCATTCCGGAAAAAGAGCTGCTGAAGATGCTGCAGCTGTCCACGCCGGGCTGGCTGACCTGGTACACCAAGGCCGACCAGTACTCGCGCCAGAAGCTGCAGGGCGACATCGAAGCGCTGCGCTCGTACTACATGAACCGCGGCTACCTCGAATTCAACGTCGATTCGCCGCAGGTCACGATCTCGCCCGACCGCAAGGATATCTTCATCACCCTGTCGATCACTGAAGGCGAGAAGTACACGGTCAGCGACGTCAAGCTGTCGGGCGAACTGCTCGGCCTGGACGACGACCTGCGCAAGCTGATCACCGTCAAGCCGGAAGAAACCTTCTCGGCCGAAAAGGTCAATGCGTCAAGCAAGGCCATCACCGATTACCTGGGCAAGCTCGGCTACGCATTCAGCAACGTGAATGCGAACCCCGTGGTGGACCGCGAAAACAAGCGCGCCGACCTGACCTTCTTTGTCGACCCGAACCGCCGCGTGTACGTGCGCCGCGTGAACATCGGCGGCAACACCCGCACGCGTGACGTCGTGATCCGCCGCGAAATGCGCCAGTTCGAAAGCGCCTGGTACGACGCGACCAAGATCCAGCTGTCGCGCGACCGCGTCGACCGCCTGGGCTACTTCCAGAACATCAATATCGAAACGCCGCCCGTGCCGGGCACGCCCGACCAGGTCGACGTGAACGTGACGGTGCAGGAAAAGCCGACCGGCATGATCAACCTCGGCGCCGGCTTCTCCAGCACCGACAAGGTGGTGCTGTCGGCCGGCGTGAGCCAGGACAACATCTTTGGCAGCGGCACGACCGCCGGCATCGAGCTGAACACCGGCAAGACCTACCGCACGATCGCGATCAGCCAGACCAACCCGTACTTCACGCAAGACGGTATCAGCCGGTCGACCAGCCTGTACTACCGCACGCTGCGTCCGTTGGCGATCAACCGCGGCGACTACCGCATCCAGACCATGGGCGCGGGTATCACGTTCGGCGTGCCGTTCACCGAAACACAGCGCGTATTCTTCGGCACCACGTTCGAAGCCAACGACATCACCACGTACGACAACAGCCCGCAGCGCTACCTGGATTACGTCAGCGCCTTTGGTCCTCGAAGCAATGCCGTGATCTTCTCGGTGGGCTGGAGCAATGACCGCCGCGACAGCGCCCTCGCGCCGACGCGCGGTACCTACCAGCGCGCTGCCGCCGAAAGCTCGCTGTTCGGCGACCTGCGCTACTACAAGGCCAGCTACCAGCACCAGTACTTCTGGCCCATCACCCGCGACTTCACGCTGGCCTTGAACGGCCAGGTCGACTACGGCAAGGGCTTTGCCGGCAAGCCGTACCCGCTGCTCAAGAACCTGTATGGCGGGGGTATCGGTTCGGTTCGCGGCTACGAAGGCGGCTCGCTCGGTGCGCGGGATCCGCGTTACGGCGACAGCCTGGGTGGCGCGAAGCGCGTCATCGCCAGCGCCGAACTGCAGCTGCCTTTCCCTGGTACGCAGCAGGACCGGACGCTGCGCTGGTTCACGTTCGTCGACGCGGGTAACGTCTACTCCGACGAACAGAACATCAATCTGGGCGAACTGCGGTATTCGACCGGTTTGGGCCTGAGCTGGCAATCGCCGATCGGTCCGCTCAAGATCTCCATCGGCAAGGCGATCAACCCGAAGCCGCAGGACCGTACGCAGATGTTCCAGTTCCAGATCGGCACGGGCTTCTGATCCCGCCAGGGCAGGGCGGGCAGATCGGGGCGATTTGCCTGCCGCCGCGCGTTTTTGGTACAACCGTTTACCTTGGCCTGCCACGCTTTGCGCGAGAATGGGCCAGTAGTGGCAAAATATCCAATTCTTTTCCGAGCGAGAGTTAAATGATCCGCAAGTTTTCGACGTCTGCTAGCAGTGTGACCGCCTCATCTGCTGTCAAAGGTGCGGGCCGTCTGCTGGCAGTGTTGGTGCTATCTGGCGCCGCCGTCGGCGCGGCTCATGCCCAACAAGCGTCGGCACCGCGTGCCGCGGCTTCGGCCAACACCGGTCCGGTCAAGATCGGGTTCGTGAACACCGAAAGGATCTTCCGCGACGCCGCGCCCGCCAAGGCTGCGCTGTCCAAGATGGAAGCTGATTTCAAGAAGCGCGACACCGACCTGCAGGATATCGCCGCGCGTCTGCGCAACATGTCCGAGCAACTCGACAAGGACAGCGCCGTGCTGTCGGAATCGGATCGCAATCGCCGCCAGCGCGAACTCAGCGACCTCGACAAGGACTTCCAGCGCAAGCGCCGCGAATTCCAGGAAGACCTGAACCAGCGCCGCAATGAAGAGCTGTCGCAAGTGCTCGAGCGCGCCAACCGCGTGATCAAGCAGATCGCCGAGCAGGAAAACTACGACCTGATCCTTCAGGAAGCCGTTGTCGTCAGCCCGCGCGTCGACATCACCGACAAGGTGCTGAGCGCATTGAACGGCGGCAAGTAAGCGGCAGCTGCCGCTTCGAGTTGGTTGTCTAGCGCATGCCTATTTTGCTCGCCCCCGCCGACGCGCTCGCGTTGGCAGACTTGCTGGAAGCCACCGATACCTCCGGGTTGACGTGGCATATCGAAGACCTGACCGGGGGCGCGTCAGCTTCGACGTCCCAGGCGGATGGCGCCAGCCCGTCGTCCGCCGCGCTGGCGGATCTTCGGGTGGCAGGCATCGGCACTCTGGGCGCCGCAGGCCCCACCGAAATCGCCTTCCTTTCCAATCCCCGGTATCAGTCGCAGCTCGACAGCACGCATGCTGGCGCGGTCATCCTGTCGCCTGCCATGGCCGATGCGCACAAGGCGTCGGTCGCGGCGTCCGGGCGCAGCGACGGCCCGCGCGCACTGGTGGTCTGCACCGAACCCTACCTGCTGTATGCCCGCGTGGGGCAATGGTTCGCCCGGCGCTCGCGCGCCAATGACGTCGCGGGCATTCACGCATCGGCCGTCATTTCGCCCGATGCGGTGATTGGCGACGGCGTCACCATCGGCCCGTTGGCCGTCATCGAATCGGGCGTCACCATCGGGCAGGGCGCCCGCATTGGCGCCGGGTGCATCATCGGCAAAGACTGCGTCATCGGCCAAGACAGCCTGCTGCATCCGCGCGTGACGCTGTATGAACGCATCACCGTCGGTGCGCGCGCGCTCATCCATTCCGGCGCGGTGATCGGTGCGGACGGCTTCGGCTTTGCCCCCGACTCGCATACGGTCACGGGCGCGTACTCGAAGATCGAACACTTTGGCGGCGTGCTGATCGGTGACGACGTCGAGATCGGTGCGAACACCACGATCGACCGCGGCGTGCTCGACGATACGGTCATCGGCAACGGCGTGAAGCTGGACGACCAGATCATGGTGGCCCACAACGTCCGGATCGGCGACCATACGGCAATCGCGGCATGTACCGGTATCGCCGGATCCACTACCATCGGCCAACGGGTCGCCATCGGCGGCGCCGCGATGATAGGCGGCCATATCGACATCGGGGACGATGTCTTCCTGACCGCGTCGACCGTCGTGTTTTCCAATCTCGCCGCGGGCGGCCGTTATACCGGTATCATGCCGGCGGTCGAACACTCCGAGTGGGAACGGAACGCGGTCGCCATGCGCCATCTTGGCCGCATGCAGCGACGCCTGAAGGCACTCGAGAAGCTGTCGGCGAAAGCTGCCGACATCTAGACAGGACGCGCGGGCGGCCGCGCGGTCCGAACACACAATTGGAATACGTATGGAAATGGACATCAAGGGTATCCTCGAGCATCTGCCTCACCGGTACCCGATGCTGCTCGTGGACAGGGTGCTGGAATGCGTCCCTGGCGAGTCGATCACCGCGATCAAGAACGTCAGCTTCAACGAGCCGTTTTTTACCGGCCATTTCCCGCATCACCCGGTCATGCCGGGCGTGCTGATCCTTGAAGCCATGGCCCAGGCCGCGGCGATCACGTCCTTCACCGCCGCCGGCAAGAAGCCTGACGAAAAGACCGTGTACTACTTCGTCGGCATCGATGCTGCCCGCTTCAAACGGCCTGTCGTGCCGGGCGACCAGCTGCGCATGGAATTGAAAGTGGAACGCGTGTCGCGCGGCATCGTCAAATACAAGGGCAAGGCGCTCGTGGATGGCCAGGTGGCCGCCGAAGCCGAACTCATGTGCACCGTGCGCACCATTGATTCCTGAACTCGCACCCTGATGACAACCACCCGGATCCATCCCAGCGCCATCGTCGATCCCGCCGCGCAACTCGATGACGGCGTGACCATCGGTGCGTTCAGCATCATCGGGCCGAACGTCCGTATCGGCGCGGGCACCGAAGTGGGACCCCACTGCGTCATCGATGGTCACACCACGATCGGCCGCGACAACCGTTTCTTTCCTTCGGGATCGATCGGCGCGGCGCCGCAGGACAAGAAGTACGCCGGCGAGCCGACCGAACTGCGGATCGGCGACCGGAACACCATCCGCGAGTGCTGCACCATCAATCTCGGCACGGTCCAGGATGGCGGCATCACGACCATCGGCGACGACAACTGGATCATGGCCTACGTGCATGTGGCGCACGATTGCCACCTGGGCAATCGCACCACGATCGCCAACGGCACGCAACTGGCCGGCCATGTGCACATCGGCGATTACGTCACGTTGGGCGGCATGACCGGCGTCCATCAGTTCGTCAAGATCGGCGCGCACGCCATGACCGGCGTGCACACTACGCTGCTGCAGGATCTGCCGCCGTTCGTGACGTGCGCCGGCAGCCCTGGCCGCCCGGTGGGCATCAACTCTGAAGGACTGAAGCGCCGCGGGTTTACGCCCGAGCAGATCGCCGGGTTGCGCGCGACCTACAAGTCCTTGTACCGCCAAGGTCTGACGCTTGAAGAAGCCAAGGACGGCATGCGCGCACGCCAGGCGGAATCGCCAGACATGCGGGCGTCCTTGCAGACCTTGCTCGATTTTCTCGACACCGCGAGCCGCGGTATCGTTCGCTGACGGAGTATGTGATGTCGGTTTCGGCACATCCTTCCATCGGTGTGGTGGCGGGAGAGCCATCGGGAGACCTGCTTGCGGCCATGCTGGTGCGCGAGCTTAAGCACCGGGCGCCCACGCTTCCGTTGCAGGGGATCGGCGGGCCCAAAATGCTCGCGCAGGGCTTCGATGCCTGGTATCCCATGCAGAAGCTGGCCGTGAATGGATACGCCGACGTCCTGCGGCACCTGCCCGAACTGCTGACGATCCGCCGGACGCTGCGGGAACGCTGGCTGGCGGAACGCCCGTCGGTGTTCGTGGGCGTGGATGCCCCCGACTTCAACTTTGCGTTGGAAGGCGCGCTCAAGCGCGGTGGCGTTCCCACGGTGCATTTCATCGGTCCGTCGCTATGGGCATGGCGCGGCGAACGCATCCACACGATTCGCGAGTCCGTCTCGCACATGCTGGTCGTGTTCCCCTTCGAACAGAAGATCTACCAGGACGCGGGCGTGCCCGTGACTTACGTCGGTCATCCGCTGGCGGGCGTGATTCCGCGCGTGCCCGACCGCGCCCTGGCGCGGCGGCGGCTGCGCGTCGCGCCCGACCATCGCATGCTCGCGCTGATGCCGGGCAGCCGCGCGGGCGAAGTTCGGCACCTGGCGCCCCGCTTCCTGCAGGCTGCCAAGTTGCTGCAGCAGAAGGATCCGTCGCTGCGTATCTGGGCGCCCATGGCCAATGCCGAACGGCAGGCCCAGTTCGAGGCCTGCGCAGCGGAAGTCGGTGGCTTGCGGCACCTGCATTGCCTGATTGGCGGTTCGCACGACGTTCTGGCAGCCTGCGATACGGTGCTGGTGGCCAGCGGAACGGCAACGCTCGAAGCAGCGCTGTTTAAGCGGCCCATGGTGATCTCGTACGCCCTGCCCAAGGTGTCGTGGTGGATCATGCGGCGCAAGGCCTATCTGCCGTGGGTGGGGCTGCCCAACATTCTGTGCAACGAAGCTATCGTGCCCGAACTGCTGCAGGATGCGGCGACCCCGCGCGCGCTGGCCGATGCCGCATGGACCGCCTTGACCGACGACGCGCATGCGCGCCGGATCGAAACCCGCTTCACGCAATTGCATGATGAACTCATTCGCGACACATCCGCGTTGGCGGCCAAGGTGATTCTGGAGCTTGCCAACCATGCAGACTGAACGCGGCTGGGTGCAGAACGATTTTGGCTGGGACCTGCTGGGCGGCGAGTCAGGACAGCAAGGCCATATCGGCGAGCTGGATGAAGCGACGCTGTTGACCTTGACCATTGCGGGGGTCGACGAGGCCGGCCGCGGCCCGCTGGCCGGCCCGGTCTATGCCGCGGCCGTGGTGCTGGACCGCGCGCGTCCGATCGCCGGGCTGGCCGACTCCAAGGTGCTGAAGGAAGCGGATCGCGATGCGCTGGCGATCGAAGTACGCAGTACGTCGCTGGCTTGGTTCATTGCCAGTGCGTCGGTGGAAGAAATCGACTCGCTCAACATCCTGAACGCGACCATGCTGGCCATGCGCCGCGCCGTGGAAGGGCTGAGCATCATTCCCCATCTGGCGCAGATCGACGGCAACCGCGCGCCCCGGCTCGCCTGCCGGGTGCAGACGGTGATCGGCGGCGACGCCAGCATTCCGGCCATCTCGGCGGCATCCATCCTGGCCAAGACGGCACGCGATGCCGAACTGGTGCGGCTCCACGCCGAGTATCCGCATTACGGCTTCGACCGGCACAAGGGCTACGGCACCGCGTTGCATGTGGAAAGCCTGTACAAGCACGGCCCCTGCGCGGCGCACCGACGCAGCTTCGCGCCCGTGCGGATGGCTTTGGAAGGCAAGCCCATGCCGGACCTGGCCGCGCTGGCGTCCGCCGAAATGGATGGCATCGGCCCGGGCGTGGCAAAGACGGGGGCCAGGAAGACTGCCGCGCGCAAGGCGTCTGTCGGCAAGACCTCTGCCGCCAAAGATGGCGCGACGTCTGCGTGGCCTGCGCAGGCAGGCCCGCCGCTTGAGTCTGTTGACACGACGCCCGCCGCCAAATCCCCCCAGCCTCGCAAATCCCGCCGGGCGGTCGCGCCCTGATGAAACGTATCGCCTCCCGCGACAATCCGCTCTTCAAAGAATTGCGCAAGCTGTCGTCCACCTCGCAGGCGCGCAAGCATGCGAGGCTGTCGGTGCTTGAAGGGCTGCACCTGTGCCAGACCTACCTGGCGGTGATCGGCGCGCCGCGCCATGCCGTGTTCGACGCGCATCGGCTGGACCGTCCGGAAGACTGTCATCCGGAATTGCTTGCCTTGCACGATCAGGTGCCGGTAGACCGCCAGGTCTGGCTGGAAGGCAAGCTGATGCAGGACCTGGAGACAGTGCAGGCCGGACAGGGCGTTGTGTTCGTCGTGGACACGCCGTCGCCGGTGCTGCCGGAACGGCTTACCGAATCGTGCGTCTGGCTGGACCGCATCCAGGACCCGGGCAATGTCGGTTCGATCTTGCGTTCGTGCGCAGCCGCCGGCGTGCGGCATGCGTTTCTATCGGAAGAGACCGCCTTTGCCTGGTCGCCCAAGGTGTTGCGGTCAGGCCAGGGTGCGCACTTTTCGCTCACGATCCACGAGCAGGTCGATCTGGAAGCGCTGATGGCCCGTCTGGACGTGCCCTTGATCGCGACGACCCTGGACGATGCGCAAAGCCTGTACGGTCCCGCCTTGCCCTCGAAGGCCGCATGGGTGTTCGGCCATGAGGGGCAGGGCGTGCGCCCGGCCCTGCAGCGCGCGGCGCGGGTGCGCGTTCACATCCCCCAGGAAGCCGCCGCGGAATCGCTGAACGTGGCGGCCGCCGCGGCGGTGTGCCTGTTCGAGCAGCGCCGCCAGGGCCTGTCAGCTCAATAGAACCGGCCTTCCAGGCCGATCTTCTGCAGCACCGTCGTCGAGATCTCTTCGATCGACTTGGTGGTCGTCGACAGCCACCGAATCCCCTCGCGGCGCATCAGCTTCTCGGCCTCCGAGACTTCATACCGGCACTGTTCCAGCGACGCATACCGGCTGTCGGGCCGGCGCTCATGCCGCACTTCGGACAACCGTTCCGGCTGAATCGTCAGGCCAAACAGCTTGCTTTTGTACGGAAGGATGTTCGAGGGCAGGCTGTCGCGTTCGAAGTCATCCGGGATCAGCGGCACATTGGCGGCCTTGATGCCGTATTGCATCGCCAGGTACAGGCTGGTCGGCGTCTTGCCACAGCGCGATACCCCCACAAGAATGACATCCGCGTTTTCGATGCCTTTGGCGTATTGCCCGTCATCGTGCGCCAGGCTGAAATTGATGGCTTCGATGCGATTCTGGTATTGCTCGGTATTGGCCACGTTGTGCGAGCGGCCGATCGAATGGCTGGACTTGAATCCCAATTCGGCTTCGATCGGTTCGACAAAGGTCGAAAACAGTTCGAGGAACATGCCGTTGGCCTGGCGCACCCGGGTATTGATCTCGGAATTCACCAGGGTACTGAACACGATCGGGCGTTTGCCATCGGCTTCAAAGGTCTGATCGATGCGCGCCGCGACGTCCGCCGCCTTGTCGACCGAGTCGATGAAAGGGAGGCGGATGTGCTTGAAACGCAGCCCTTCGAATTGGGCAAGAACGGAATGCGCAAAGGTCTCGGCGGTAATGCCGGTGCCGTCGGACACCACGTACACGGTGCGGATATAAGGCTGCGTTGACGCAGGGTGGAGTGACATGATGACCTCGCAGATCAAATCGACCGCAATACGTGAGAAAAAGGTAACAATTGACCGTTAACAGGCGGAGTGCAGACCACGCGGCGCACGGGGTAGAATCCCGGGGGTCATTGCCATCCGTCCCGTGGCATGGCTCAGGCCGGCTCTCATAGTGTAGAGCGCAGCGCTGCCAGGCAGGTTTGGCCAGCACACGACATTCCTAGGACAAACGCCAACATCCTGCGTTTCGATCCAGCGTCGTGTGCTCGCCAAACATGCTTTCTTGCCATTGTAATAGGGGACTTTCATGTCTTATGTTGTGCCATTCGAGCAGCTCCGCATGACGGATGTTGACTCAGTTGGAGGAAAGAACGCGTCGCTGGGCGAAATGATCAGCCAGCTTACGGGCGCGGGCGTTCGCGTTCCGGGTGGCTTTGCCACCACCGCCGACGCGTTTCGCGCCTTCCTGAAGGATTCCGGTCTCGACAAGCGGATCAGTGATCGCCTGTCCAGCCTGAATCCCGAGGACGTGCGTGCGCTTGCCGACACCGGCGCGGAGATCCGTCAGTGGATCATCGACGCACCGCTGTCGCCCGAATTCGAACAAGCCGTCCGCAGCGAATTCGCCAAGCTCGACGCCGACGGCAAGGGCTCGTTCGCCGTCCGCTCGTCGGCCACGGCCGAAGACCTGCCCGACGCCTCGTTCGCCGGCCAGCAGGAAACCTATCTGAACGTCGTCGGCATCGATGACGTGCTGGACAAGATCCGCCACGTGTTCGCGTCGCTGTACAACGACCGCGCCATCTCGTATCGCGTTCACAAGGGCTATGCCCACGCCGAAGTCGCGCTGTCGGCCGGTATCCAGCGCATGGTGCGCTCGGATTCGGGCGCCGCCGGCGTGGTGTTCACGCTGGACACCGAATCGGGTTTCCGTGACGTCGTCTTCGTGACGTCGTCGTACGGCCTGGGCGAAACCGTGGTGCAGGGCGCCGTCAATCCCGACGAGTTCTACGTCTTCAAGGGTTCGCTCGAATCGGGCAAGTACCCTATCGTCAGCCGCCGCATCGGCTCCAAGCTGATCAAGATGGAATTCGATCCCGCCCGTACCGAAGGCCGCGCCGTGCGCACCGTCGACGTCGCGCCGGAACTGCGCAACCGCTTCTCGCTGACCGATGACGACGTCATCGAGCTGTCGAAGTACGCCGTGATCATCGAAAAGCACTATGGCCGCCCGATGGACATCGAGTGGGGCCGTGACGGCGTGGACGGCAAGATCTACATCCTGCAAGCCCGCCCTGAAACCGTGAAGTCGCAGCAGTCGGGCAACGAAGTGCAGCTGCGCTATCGCCTGAAGGCATCCGGCAACGTGCTGTCGACCGGCCGCGCAATCGGTCAGAAGATCGGCTCGGGTCCGGTGCGCCTGGTGGCCGACATTTCCGACATGGACAAGGTCCAGCCGGGCGACGTGCTGGTGACCGACATGACCGACCCGAACTGGGAACCGGTCATGAAGCGTGCGTCCGCCATCGTGACCAACCGCGGCGGCCGTACCTGCCACGCGGCGATCATCGCGCGTGAACTGGGCATCCCAGCTGTCGTGGGCTGCGGCGACGCCACGCAGGTGCTGAAAGACGGCGCCCCGGTGACCGTGTCTTGCGCCGAAGGCGACGAAGGCCGGATCTACGACGGCCTGATCGAGACCGAAGTCGAGGAAGTGCGCCGCGGCGACATGCCCCCGATCGACATCAAGATCATGATGAACGTGGGCAACCCGCAACTGGCATTCGACTTTGCGCAGATCCCGAACTCGGGCGTGGGCCTGGCTCGCCTCGAATTCATCATCAACAACAACATCGGCATCCACCCGAAGGCCATCCTCGACTATCCGAACATCGACGGCGAACTCAAGAAAGCCGTGGAATCGGTGGCGCGTGGCTACGCCAGCCCGCGTGCATTCTTCGTGGACAAGCTGGCCGAAGGCATCGCGACCATCGCCGCCGCCTTCTTCCCCAAGACCGTGATCGTGCGCATGTCCGACTTCAAGTCGAACGAATACCGCAAGCTGATCGGCGGTTCGCGCTACGAGCCGGAAGAAGAGAACCCCATGCTGGGCTTCCGTGGCGCGTCGCGCTACATCTCGGAAGACTTCGCCGAATGCTTCCGCATGGAATGCGAAGCGCTCAAGCGCGTTCGTGAAGACATGGGCCTGACCAACGTCGAAATCATGATCCCGTTCGTGCGCACCCTGAAGCAAGCCGAGAAAGTCATCGGCCTGCTGGGTGAGAACGGCCTGAAGCGCGGCGAGAACGACCTGCGCGTCATCATGATGTGCGAAGTGCCGTCCAACGCCGTGCTGGCCGAACAGTTCCTGGAGCACTTCGATGGCTTCTCGATCGGTTCGAACGACCTGACCCAGCTGAGCCTGGGCCTGGATCGCGATTCCGGCCTCGAACTGCTGGCGCAGGACTTCGACGAGCGTGACCCCGCCGTGAAGGCCCTGCTCAAGCAAGCCATCTCGGCATGCCTGAAGGCAGGCAAATACGTGGGCATCTGCGGTCAGGGCCCGTCCGACCACCCCGATTTTGCCGTGTGGCTGAAAGAGCAGGGCATCCTGTCCATCTCGCTCAACCCCGACACGGTCGTGGATACGTGGAAGAAGCTGGCGTAAGCCACAGCCGTTGACAGCGCGGGCTGACCTGCCGGTCTACCCGCGCTGCAAGCCGACGAAGGGAGTTCCGTGCATGCACGGGACTCCCTTTGTCGTTTCAGGTCCGCGCAGCGCTTGCCGCCGCGTGATCAGTGGCTCGTGCGCTTCTGCGCCAGGCTGATCAGCGCCTTCAGCACATTGGCAAACCGTCGCGCGGTGCTGGAAAGGGGGCTGTTGGCCGAGTGCAGCAGGTGGATGGAATGGTCCAGGGGCGGATCCGTGGGCAGCAGGATGACGTCTTTGCCAAAGCTGGGGTGATACCCGAAAGACTCCACCAGTGCCACGCCGACGCCCTGACGCACCAGCGCCAGCGCTTCGGGGGTGGAGCGGACCTCGATCTGCGGCTGCACCTGCACCGGGCCGGAACTGAGCAGTCGGCTGGCCAGACGGCCGAATGGCGTGTCGGCGCCGTAACCGATCAGCAGATGCCCGACGAGTTCTTCGGCCCGCACGCGGGGCCGTATCGCCAGGGCGTGCCCCCGTGGCACGGCGCAGCCCAGCCATCCGCGGCCTATCTTTTCGCTGACGATGTTGGCGTTGACGGGCGGCGGCATGGACGCAAGGCCAAAGTCGGCTTGTCCCAGCAACAGATGCGGAAGCAGGGCGTCGAAAGCCAATGGGCGATAGCGAATAGGCGTATCGGGATGGCTTTCACGAAATTTCTGAATGGCATGGGGCACGAGCCATTCGCTGAAGCTGGGGCTGGAGACAAGACTGACCGACCCGGCCGACCCCATGCCCAGGGCGCCCGCCAACGCGTTGAAACGGTTCACGCGCCCAAAAATTTCTTCGGCTTCGGCATACAGCCGTCTGGCTTCGGGCGTGGGCTGCAGCCTTCCCTTGACACGTTCGAACAGGCGATACCGCAGGCGGCTTTCCGCAGACGCAAGAACACGGCTGACCGCCGGTTGCGTGACGGACAGCATGCGGCCGGCTTCGCTTAACGATCCGGTCAACATCACCGCGTGGAAGACCTCGATCTGGCGCAGCGTCAGCGCGCCGGGCGTCGAAGGAAGGGGGACGGCCATTGGGGGGACATCCGCAAAGAATTGAAAGGCAGCGTCATTCTAGGGGCGTTGCGGCGTCTTGCGGCGTGCACGCAACGGGATCGGCATCACGTTTTGCGCGGTGCCTATAACTAAATGCATAGGTCCGTGGGCGTATTTGCGTGCTGGCGGGCGGCAGAAGTCCTGTGTTTTCAAGGCATGGAGGCCGCATTGCACTACCGCGGTGCGCCCCCGCGGCGCCCGTCGCCTCGGCTTTGCCTGTCCCGGCCGGCACGGCATCCTGACAACAACGCGCCTTCAAAACCATAGAACAGGATTGCCAGATGTCCCGCATCGTCACCGTCGCTGCTGCCCAGTTGGGGCCCATTCAACGTTCCGAGGGACGCGACGTCGTCGTTGGACGCATGATGCGCCTGCTTGAGCGCGCGCATCAGCGCGGCGCCCAGGTCGTCGTGTTTCCCGAATTGGCATTGACCACGTTCTTTCCGCGCTGGTACTGCGAGAACCTGGATGAGGCCGATGCCTGGTTCGAAGCCAGCCTGCCATCGCCTGCCACCCAGCCGCTTTTCGATGCCATCAAACGTTATGGCGTGATGGTGTACCTGGGCTATGCCGAGCTGGTCGAGGAAGCAGACGCGCAGGGCAACGTGCGTAAACGCCGCTACAACACGTCCGTTGTCATCGCTCCCAATGGCGAGATCGTGCTGAAGTACCGCAAGATCCATTTGCCGGGCCATGCGGAATACGCCGAGCATCGCCAGGTACAGCATCTGGAAAAGCGTTATTTCGAGGTCGGCAATCTGGGCTTCCCCGTGGTGCGTGCCCCGGTTGCCCCCGGCGTCGACGCCAACCTGGGCATGCTGATCTGCAACGACCGGCGCTGGCCCGAGGCGTGGCGCGTGCTGGGCTTGCAGCAGGTGGAACTGGTCATGCTGGGCTACAACACGCCCAGCCGCAATCAGGACAACCGCGGTTTCGAGGCGCATCACCTGCGCGTGCTGCATTCCCATCTGTCCATCCAGGCGGGCTGCTATCAGAACGCCACCTTTGCCGCTGCCGTTGCCAAGGCCGGCACGGAAGATGGTCACGAACTGCTGGGCCACTCGGTCATCGTCAATCCCCAGGGGGAAATCATCGCGATGGCCGCGACCTGGGCCGACGAATTGATCGTTGCCGACTGCGACCTGGATCTGTGCGAGCTGGGCCGCAATACGGTCTTCAATTTTGCCAAGCACCGCCGCACCGAAGCGTATCAGCGGCTGGTCGAGCAGACCGGAAGCATCGCACCCCCGTGTGGACGCCGTCCTTCTGACGCGCGCGTTTCGACTCCTCATTCGTCTCGACTCTTCTCATGCCTGACACCACATTTCCTTCCACCATCGATCACGAATTGCTTGGAACGCTTCGCGTGCCGACCTTTGACGACGTTGCCGCCGCCGCGGACCGCCTGGCTCCCCATGTACGCAGGACGATGCTGCTGCGCTCGCCCGCGCTGGACGAGCGAGCAGGCGCGCCCATCTGGCTGAAACTGGAAAACCTGCAGGTCACCGGCTCGTTCAAGGCGCGCGGTGCATTCAACGCGCTGCTCACGATGGATGCGGCACAACGCAAGCGTGGCGTGGTCGCGTACTCGACCGGCAACCATGGACAAGCGGTAGCGTGGGCCAGCCGCTGTCTGGGCGTGCCCGCCACCATCGTCATGCCCGTGGACGCGCCTGAGAACAAGGTCGACAAGGCGCTGCGCCACGGCGCAAAGGTCGTGCGGTACGACCGGCTGCGTGAAAGCCGCGAGGAAATCGGCATGCGCTTGATGGCGGAAAGCGGCGCGAGCCTGCTGCCGCCGGGCGATCACCCTGACGTCTTGGCTGCGCAGGGCACGCTGGCGCTTGAGGCCTTGCAGGACCTGCCCGCCGAGGCCCGCGATACGCTGGGATTGTTCGCCATGCCTTGTGGCGGCGGCGGCATGGCCGCGGGATGTTCCCTGGTGCTGCGCAAACTGGCGCCGAATGCGCGCATCGTGGCAGTGGAACCGAGCGAGTACGACGACACGGTGCGTTCCCTTGCGTCCGGCAAGCGCGAGAGCAACCGCGCCGGCGCCACGACACTGTGCGACGCCTTGCAAGCCGCCACCCCGGCCGAACTGCCTTATGCGATCAACCGCCGCAGTTTGAGCGCAGCGGTGTCCGTGACGGACGCCGAAGTCAGCGCTGCGATCCGCTTCGCGCTTGAAGAGTTGCGCGTGGTGGTGGAGCCGGGTGGCGCGGTGGCCCTGGCCGCCTTGCTGGCTGGCCACCTTTCGGCAGACGGACGCGACGCCATCATTGTCTTGTCGGGCGGGAATATCGACCTGCCGTTGCTGCGCCAGATCACCTTGAACTGAACGTTCTCGACCCATTCCATAACGGCTTGCCCGCAACGTACGGGCAGGCTTCAAACGCAGTCATCCACCTCCAGTGCAAAGGAAGAAATTCATGTCCACTCAGCCTAGCCGTGTCAAGCGTTGGCTTGCCATTACGTTCACCGCATGCAGCCTGGCCGCGGCGGCCTCCGCATTTGCGGTCTACCCGGATCACCCCGTGACCATCGTCGTGCCGTTCAATACCGGCACCACGCCGGATATCGTTTCGCGGGTGCTGGCTGCCGAAATGGCCAGACAGACTGGCGGTAACTACGTGGTCCAGAACCGCACGGGGGCGTCGGGCATC
Organism: Pigmentiphaga litoralis; assembly: GCF_048632615.1. GTDB lineage: Bacteria > Pseudomonadota > Gammaproteobacteria > Burkholderiales > Burkholderiaceae_B > Pigmentiphaga > Pigmentiphaga litoralis_B. The sequence goes on along the minus strand of NZ_CP184479.1, from coordinate 227,850 downwards.
ATTGGCACGCAAGCCGTGGCCAACGCAACGCCCGACGGCTATACGATAGGGTTCGCCAACGTGGCGACCCTGGCGATCAACCAGGGCCTCTATCCCAAGCTGCAATACGACGCCGACAAGCAGCTGGCGCCGGTGGCACTGACCGGATCCGTGCAGAACATCCTGGCCGTCCGTCCCGGACTGAACGTCAAGACCCTGGCCGAACTGATCGCGCTGGCCAAAAAAGAGCCCGGCAAGCTGATCGTGGCGTCTGGCGGCAATGGCACGACAGGGCACCTCAGCGGCGCCATGCTGAGTTCCATGGCCGGCATCGACTTCTTGCACGTGCCCTACAAGGGCGGTGTAGAGGCCAACCTGGCAGTCATGCGTGGCGAAGCCGATCTGGTGTTCGACAACATTTCCTCCATGGCTTCTTTCGTGAGTCAGGGCAGGGTCGTGCCGCTGGCCGTGACGGACCTGCAGCGCGATGCATCCATGCCGCAGCTCGCCACGATGGACGAACAGGGCTTGAAGGGCTATCGCGCGGTGGCGTGGACGGGATACGTGGCGCCTGCCGGCACGGACCCCAAGGTGCTGGACTTCCTGAATACCGCCATCAACAACGCCCTGCAGGCGCCCGAGGTCCAGGAAAAATTGAAGAGCCTGTCCTATGTGCCGAACATCGGTCCCCGCCAGCAACTGTTTGATCGGGCCCACGCGGAACGGCCTGTCTGGGCGCAGGTGATCAAGCAAGCCAACGTCAAGCTCGATTGATCGCCGTGACCCGCGAACGGTTCGATCTGCTGATCTGCGGCGGTTGGGTCATCGATGGCACGGGCGCCGATCGGTACCGGGCGGATGTGGGCGTGCGCGAAGGTCGCATAGCGGCGTTGGGCGACCTTGCTGACGCCCAGGCCACCCAAGTGATCGATGCGCGCGGGCGCATCGTCGCTCCTGGGTTTATCGACACGCACACCCATGATGACCGCTACCTGTCGATCGATCCGGGCATGGCCGCCAAACTGAGCCAGGGCGTGACGACGGTGGTGACCGGCAATTGCGGCATCAGCCAGGCGCCCTGGCGTCCAGGCTGGCGCAGGGAAGTGCCTGCGCCGGTCAATCTGCTGGGCAATGATGCCAGTGACTTTCCATTTGCATCGTTCGGCGCCTACCTGGACCACCTGGACCGGCACCCGGCCGCCGTCAATGCAGCCTGCCTGGTGGGCCATACGTCCTTGCGCGCCGCCGCGATGGCAGATCTGGACCGGCCAGCCACCGCCACCGAAATCGACCACATGCAAGTCTTGCTGCGCGAGGCCTTGCAGAGTGGTGCGATCGGCCTGTCCACCGGAACGGCCTATCCGGCAGCCATGCCGGCGACGCTGGACGAGCTGACCGCCGTTGCCAGCGTGCTGCGCGACCATGGCGGCCTGTACGCGAGCCACATCCGCGATGAAGGCGACCGAATCTTCGAGGCTTTGGACGAAGCCTTTGAGGTCGGCAAGGCCGCCAGCGCGCCCGTGCTGATCTCGCATCACAAACTGATCGGGCCGCGCAATCATGGCCGGTCTGAACAGACGCTGGCGCATATCACCGAAGCCAGCCAGCGCCAGCAAGTCGCGCTGGACTGCTATCCGTACGTGGCCGGTTCCACCATTCTGCGCAAGGATCGACTGGCCGTGTCCAGCCGGGTCATCGTGTCCAAATCCGTGCCATATCCCGAGTACGCCGGACGTGACCTGCACGAGATCGCTCAACACATGGGTCTGACGCCCGAAGACGCGGTCGATGCGCTGCAGCCTGCGGGCGCCATCTACTTCATCATGGACGAGGCGGATGTCGAACGCATCCTGGCATACCCCGGCACGATGATAGGCTCGGACGGCATGCCGCACGACCCCGCCCCGCACCCGCGGCTGTGGGGAACGTTCCCCCGCGTGCTCGGGCATTACTGCCGCGTCGTCGGTCTGTTCTCGCTGGAACAGGCCGTGCATAAAATGACCGGCAAGCCGGCCGCCTACTTTCGTTTGCCCCAGCGCGGGCGCGTCGCGGTCCACCATGCGGCGGACCTCGTTGTCTTTGATGCCGACACCATTGCTGACACGGCAACGTGGGCGTCGCCCACAAGCCAGGCAGAGGGCATCGACTCCGTGGTCGTCAATGGCGTGGTCGCATGGCAGGCCGGCGCCGGCACCGGGGCGCGCAGCGGCAGGGTCATCCGTCCCGAACGCCGGTAGCCGTGACCCGGCTCGTGGGACTCTTGAAGGCGGGGCGGGCCTGGTAGGACGTGCTCTCGGGCGCAATGCAAGGGATGCCATCCCGCATCGGTCATAATGAGGAGAACGCGGCCGAACGCACATCTTTCCCTCGGCCGCCTGATCACAAGGAGACCGCATGCAATTGGCCTGGATCTGGTTCGGCCTGATGGCCCTGGCCCTTATCGGCGAAGTCATGACCGGCACGTTCTACCTGCTGATCGTCGCGGCCGGTTTCGCGGTTGCCGGCGGGCTGGCCTACGCAGGCCTGGGCGTCGCCGCGCAGATCGCGGTGTGCGCCATTGCGGTGCTGGCCGCGACGCTGCTGCTGCGCAAGACGGGCGTGCTCAAGAAGCGGGAAGTCGACGCCTCGGGCAATGCCGACGTCAACATGGACATCGGCCAGACCGTCACCATCGACGTCTGGACCACGCCGCACAGCACACGGGTCTGGTACCGCGGCACGCACTGGGAAGCGGAACTGGCCCCCGGCGCGCCCGCTACCGCCGCCCCTGGACGTTATGTCATCACCCACACGCGCGGCAACACGCTCGTCGTGTCACCCGCCGCTTAATCAGGAGACCCCATGAGTCCTTCCACCATCGTCCTGCTCGTCCTGCTTTTCCTGGCCATCCTGATCGTCATCAAGGCGATTGCGATCGTGCCTCAGCAACATGCGTGGGTCGTCGAACGCCTGGGCAAGTTCGACCGCGTGCTGTCGCCGGGCGCCGGGTTCGTGATTCCGTTCATCGAACGTGTCGCCTATAAGCACTCGCTCAAGGAAATCCCCTTGGACGTGCCGAGTCAGGTATGTATCACGCGCGACAATACGCAGCTGCAGGTGGACGGCATCCTCTACTTCCAGGTAACGGATGCCATGCGGGCGTCTTACGGGTCGTCCAACTACATCGTGGCGATCACGCAGCTGTCGCAGACCACGCTGCGTTCCGTGATCGGCAAGCTGGAACTGGACAAGACGTTCGAAGAGCGCGAGCAGATCAACAGCAGCATCGTGAATGCGCTGGACGAAGCGGCGCTGAACTGGGGCGTCAAGGTGCTGCGTTACGAAATCAAGGACCTGACGCCGCCGAACGAGATCCTGCGCGCCATGCAGGCGCAGATCACCGCGGAACGCGAAAAGCGCGCGCTGATCGCCGCGTCGGAAGGCCGCCGCCAGGAACAGATCAACATTGCCACGGGTGAGCGCGAGGCGTCGATTGCCCGGTCGGAAGGGGAGAAGCAGGCCCAGATCAACCAGGCGCAGGGCGAAGCCGCTGCCGTGCTGGCGATTGCCGAAGCCACGGCCAAGGCCATCACCCAGGTGGGCGAAGCCGTGCGCATGCCAGGCGGCATGGAAGCCGTGAACCTGAAGGTGGCCGAGCGGTATGTCGATGCCTTCAGCAATCTGGCGCAAAAGAACAATACGCTGATCGTTCCTGCCAACCTGGGCGATATCAGTGGCTTGATCGCATCGGCCATGACCGTGGTCAAGGCCAGCACGCCCACGCTGGACAAGGCGCGGTAATCAATCCCGGTTGCGCGTGTCGTGCTTCATGATCTGCGCCTTTTCGCGCAGCCAGTCGCGTTCACGTTCGGTGTCCCGCTTGTCGAACTGCTTCTTGCCCCGCGCCAGGCCGAATTCCAGCTTGATCAGCGGGCCCTTGTAATGCAGATTGAGCGGGACCATCGTAAAGCCACGCTGCTCGACCTTGCCGATCAGCTTGTTGATCTCTTCGGCTTTGAGCAGCAGCTTGCGGGTACGGGTGGCGTCCGGATGGATGTGGGTAGACGCGGTAGCCAGTGGGCTGACGTGCATGCCCAGCAGGTACATCTCGCCGTCGCGCACGATCACATAGCCTTCCTTGAGCTGCACACGGCCCGCGCGGATGGACTTGACCTCCCAGCCTTCGAGTACCAGACCGGCCTCGAAACGCTCGTCGATGAAGTAATCGTGGAATGCCTTGCGGTTCTCGATGATGCTCATTGGTGGTGCCCGTTCGCCAGGCCGGTAAAATAGTGAATTCTAGCAATTGCCATATTGGTTGACCCACGCATGCATAAAGTGCAACGCTCGGTGTTGGTGCCCTACAGTGCGGAGCAGATGTTCGATCTGGTCGCCAAGGTAGAGGACTATCAGAAATTCCTTCCCTGGTGTGGTGGCTCCGAAGTCCGGAACCGCACCGAACAGGGTGAAGACGCGTCGGTTGTGATCCAGTTCGCCGGCCTGCGCCAGCGCTTCACGACACGCAATACCCATGATTATCCACGGAGTATCTCTCTTGCGCTCGTCGATGGTCCTTTTTCGGACTTGAACGGCAAGTGGGAGTTCCAGAAGCTGGCCGAAGATGCCTGCAAGGTCATCTTCACGCTGGAATATTCTTTCTCCAGCCGTACGGTGGAAGCCATCATCGGACCGGTGTTCAATCGCATTGCGTCCAGCTTCATCGACGCCTTCACCAAACGCGCCGACGAGATCTATGGCGGCTGACGGGCCGCTCGGGATGCTGGCCGTGCAGGTCTGTTTTGCGGACGTCGGCAGCATCTGGCAGCGAGAGGTGCAGCTTCCCGAGGGTGCGACGGTTGCCGCGGCCATCGCGGCCAGCGGGTTCCGTGATGCCTATCCGAATGTCGATCCCGCGGTGCTGGGAGTGGGGATCTTCGGCAAGGCGGTGCCATTGACGGCGCTGCTGCAGCCACACGACCGCATCGAGATCTATCGCGCGCTTCGCTTCGATCCCAAGGATTCACGCCGCCGCCGCGCGGATCATCGTGCACGGCGGTTGCGCCAGGAACGCGGCGGGTAGAACGAATCCCCGCCGGCTCCCTGCCTGCTAGGCCTGCACCGGTTCCTGGATGGTGCCAGCCACCCGCTGGCCGGCGCCGTACCGCACCGGCGCAGGTGTGAAGCGCGCCTGCTGGTCCAGCATCTCGCGGGCTAGCGGCAGGTACACCGGGCGGTCCTGCTGCGCGTCCGGGTAGCCGACCATGCCCGTGGGGCAATAACGTCCATCGAACCACCCCGGATAATCCGTGACGGGATACAGGCAGATGCCGTGAATGTCGGCGCCCTGGCTGCGGGCCGCGGCCACCTCGTCACAAACGTACCGCAACCACGGCACACGCAAGTCCCCCTCGGCGCCGGTCTCGGCGATCAGGATCGGCCGCTGATACCGGTTGTGCACCTGCATCAGCAAGTCACGGAAGGGCCGATAGTCGGATTCCCCCGCTCGATGCGCGGGCCGTTCAGCCGCCACTGGTTGTGGGAATAGAAATTTACCCCGATCACGTCCAGATTGTCGCGGCGGCCCCCTAGGCCGTGGCCGCGCGCGCCTGCGATCATGTCCCAGGCTTCGTACTGTCCCTGGGTGGCATGCTCGGCGGCATCGACATCCGAGGCTGTCAGTGGCGCGACGTTGATCACCGGATCCGCGAACATGAAACGCGCGCGCGGATCCGCCTGCCGGATCGCGGCGATACCGGCGCACGTCGCCCGTACCAGTTGCCGCTTCAGTTCCGATCCCCGCCCCAGGCCCATGGGGCCGAAGTGCGCCATGTCCCCGCCCGCCCACGACCAGTAAGAAATTTCGTTGACCGGGCAGTACCACGGCACGTCATCCGTTTCGTCCCGCACGACCGCCGCCGCCGCCGCGGCAAAGCGGGCAAAACGGTCCGGAAATGCGGGGCTGAATGGATCCACGTCCGCCGGATAGCCGTAGTGGCACAAGTCCCAGATCACCTGCATGCCGTGGTCCTGGGATGCCCGCAACATGGGCAGGAAGCTGCTCCAGTCGTACCGCCCGGGCGTGGTCTCGATCAGGTGCCAGCGCAGTCCGTCGCGCACGGTGCGGATGCGATACCGCGACAGAGCCGCGTAATCGGCCCCCGGATGCAACGCATGTCCGGTGTCCACCAGCAGATCGTGGCTTGCGCCATCGGGCCGCCGGTGGGTCGAACATTCGAAGCCCCCTGCATGAAACTTCGAAACAGCGCGCTCATGGGCGGGCGTATACCGCTTCGTCGTCGTTGACCGCGGCAGGGGCGGTTGCCACGGCAGCCTGGCGTGCCGCGTCTTCCTGCTGAAGTTGCTGGTAAGTGCTCAGCGCCTGCGCCACCACCTGGTCCATGTTGTAGTAGCGATAGCAGGCCAGGCGGCCCACGAAGACCACGTCGGGCGTGGCATCGGCCAGGGCCTGGTAGCGGCGGTACAGTTCCTGGTTTTCGGGACGCGGCACGGGGTAATACGGATCGCCTTCGGCCATTGGATACTCGTAGGTCAGGCTGGTCTTGGCGTGCTGCTGGCCGGTCAGGTGCTTGTACTCGGTAATACGCGTGTACGGCGTCGCCTCGGCCGGGTAGTTGACGGTTCCAACCTGCTGGAACTGTTCGACCGGCAGCGTCGTATGTTCGAAACGCAGTGACCGGTAGGGCAGCTTGCCGAAACGATGCTTGAAAAATTCGTCGATCGGGCCGGTGTAGATTAGCTTGTCGTACTGCACTTCGCCTTCCAGGTCCTGGAAGTCGGTGCTGGTCATCACGGTGATGTTCGGATGGTTCAGCATGTTTTCGAACATCTTCGTATAGCCATGCAGCGGCATGTTCTGGAAGGTGTCCGTAAAGTAGCGGTCGTCGATGGACGTGCGTGTCGGGACGCGGGCCGCCACCGATTTGTCCAGCTCGCTCGGGTCCAGGCCCCACTGCTTGCGGGTATAGCCCTGGAAAAACTTTTCGTACAGTTCGCGGCCGATCTGCGATACCACCACGTCTTCCGATGTCTTGACGGTGTCCACCTTTTCGGCGCGGGCCGCCAGGAAGGCCTGCGCTTCGTCCGCCGTGAATTCGCGGCCGTACAGGCGCGACAGGGTCGTCAGGTTGATCGGCATCGGCACCAGTTGCTCATCCACCTGGGCCAGCACGCGATGCTCGTACGGATGCCATTCAGTGAAGCGCGACAGGTAATCGACCACCTTGTCCGAATTGGTGTGGAAGATGTGTGGGCCGTACTTGTGCACGAGCAGGCCGTCTTCGTTGTAGTGGTCGTACGCATTGCCCGCGATATGCGGCCGCTTGTCGACCACCAGCACGCGCTTGTTCGATCCCGCGGCAAGGCGTTCCGCCAGCACGGCGCCTGCGAAGCCGGCACCTACGATCAGATAGTCGTAGCGCGGCGTTGCCGACGCCTTGCCCGCGCGCGAGGCCTTCGCGTCCAGCCGGGTGACCGGCGCGGCGGCCGTTTCCTTGGATGCGTCGAGCACGCGCGCACGATGCGCGCGATTGATCGCGTCCCGCATGCCTTCCCACGTCTTGTCCCACGACATCTCACCCAGGATCGCATCGGCTTTGGTGCGCACGGCGTTGCTGTCCTTGGCGTCCTGCAGCGCAGCGTCGATCTCGGTCACGAATTCCGCGGCATTGGACGCGATGTGAACCAGGTCGGTATGGCCGTAGGTCCGCACCACGTCCATGATCGGGGTCGACACCACCGGCTTGCCGCCCGCCAGGTATTCAGGCGTCTTGGTCGGGCTGATGAAGCGGGTCGATTCGTTCAGGGCGAAAGGCATCAAGGCCACATCCCAGCCGCCCAGATAGGCAGGCAACTGCTCGTAGCTCTTGGACCCCAGGTAGTGGATGTTGGCGGCGCGGGGCAGGGTAGCGGGATCGATCTTCACGATCGGGCCCACCAGCACGATCTGCCAGTCAGGCCGCTGCGCTGCCAGATCGGCCACCAGATCGATATCGAAACGTTCGTCCAGTACGCCGTAAAAACCTAGACGCGGATGCGCAATGCCGCGCTGATCCTGCGGCTCGTCCTGATCGGCGCGGGCGGCGCGAAAGTGACCGACGTCCACGCTGCTCGGGAAGGCGTGGGCATTCACGTGCACGCGGCGTTTGGCTTCGTACAGGCTGTAGCCGCCCGTAAACACGACATCGGCACGCGACATCAATTCGCGCTCGCGCTCGACCAGTTGCGGTGGGGCGCCGCGAAATGCCGACAGTTCGTCCATGCAGTCGTACACCAGCAGCGACGGCTGCAGGTGCGAGCTGAACGCCAGGCTCATTGGTGTGTAGTACCACAGCATGAAGGCGTCAAAGCGTTGCTCGGCCATGAAGGCGTCGAGCAGGCGGCGCTGCTGCGCGTCGGCCGTCGCGTGATCGCCCACGGCGGGCAAGCGCGGGACCAGGACACACACACCGTCCTTGGTCATGCGGCGTTCCAGGAACGCTTCGGCGCCATCTGTGGGAATCGGCTCTTCGAAATAAAAGACGGGCTGGGTCTTCGCAAAGCGCGACAACAGATGCTGCGGACGTTGATACACGAAGTCCCAGCGCAGGTGGGAAAAACAGATCAAAGCAGGCCGTTCACGGGTCAGCCACCCATCGTCGGATACGAAAGGAATGATATTGGTGGAGCGCGCGCCGTCGCCGCGGGACTGCATACCGTTATGGCCTGCCGGATTCATAGGGACCTCTATGAGAAAAGGAAATAGGGATACCCGGCATGCGTGCTACCGGGGAGAGGGTCCCGTGAACAGGTGGAAGGCATGCCGACGTAGCGGGAACGCAATTGATGTTCCTGCGCTCGTGGGGCCGGACCTGCTGCGGCGTGAGGATCGTGATTGGCGGGATCTACCGCAGAGCCATGCTGGTGGCGCGTGCCGTGGGACGGACATCGCGTTTTGAGGTGCGACGCCCGGGAAAGTCGAGCGCGATCGAATCGCGTCGCTCGACTGTAGCAATGCTCACATTCGTGAGATTTCTCATTGCAACCATTAGTGCGCTATGCGCGGTAACCGGATACATGTGAGCTTTGCTAGAGGCGGCCCATCAATAGGCACCGAAACCGTCGAGCAGCAATTGCCCTTTTCGCCCGTCAATGCCCGTTCTGCCTTACTGAACAAGGATGGGCCGCCTCTATACTGCCGGCATCCCGATCCAAGGTCCGCCATGACTCCGTTCCAAGGCAAGCTGCGCATCCGTCACCTGGAAATCGTGCTGCTGGTCGCCGAGCATGGCAATCTTTCCAAGGCGGCACGCCATCTGCACATGACGCAATCCGGCCTGTCGCGTGCCATGGCCGAAATGGAAGAAGCGGTGGGCGGGAGGCTGTTCGAACGATCGGCCAAGGGCATGCGGGCCACTGCGCTGGGCGTCGCCGTCTGCCGCCACGCCAACGTGCTGCTCGGCGACTTCCGCAAGGCCGAGACCGACCTTGCCGCCATTGCCCGGGGTGAACTGGGCAGCATTACGATCGGCTGCTTCTCGCTGTTCAGTGGCTGGCCTCTGGTGGATGCGGTCGCGGCCTTCCGAAGGGCGCATCCCAAGGTCGAGCTATCCGTCGACATCGGTACGCACGAACGTCTGGTGGAAGTGCTCGACACGGGCGCGCTCGACGTATTGATCAGCCGTACCCCGGCTACCCTGAATCGGGACACCTATCGCATCGTGCCCTTGATCAATGATCCGGTGGTGCTGACCTGCGCGCCGGATCACCCGCTTGCTTCGAGTGACGCGCCGACCTGGGCGGAGTGCGCCGTGTACCCCTGGATCAGCGCCTTGCCCTCGGCCCGGATCCGCGTAGAACTGATGGGACGGCTCAGCGAGGCCAATGTGCAACCGCCGGACATCGTGGGCGCGTTATCGCTGGAATTCGGTCGCGACATGTTGTCGGCGGGACCCTATCTGTTGATGCTGCCTGGCAGCGTCGCGCACATGCAGGAACGTCGCGGCATGTTGCATGTGCTGCCAGTGGATCTGAAGCTGAGGCGGTCTCCCTTGGCGGCGATGTGGCGGCGCGACCGCCCCAGCACCCGGCAGACCCGCGCTTTCGTCAGCATGCTCGCGGGTGTCATCAAGGACGCTCAGCTATGACTGCGGCGCATTGATGCGTTCAGAATTCGCATGACACGGTTGTGACGATGTTCTTTACGATAGGCGCAAGGCATCGATCACTGGAGTCGCATCTTGCAGAACAGCGTCATCGCAACGTTTGGGACCGCCACCGTCCACGGGGTGAGGCAGGCCGCGGCGTGCCGCTTCAGCGCCATCCCTTATGCCGAGCCGCCCGTGGGCGAGCGGCGATTCCTGCCGCCCGTGCCCTGTGCCCTGGAGGGCCAGATCGATGCCACCCGGCCGGGGCCAGTGGCGCCGCAGTTGCCGTCGCGGTTGGCGGATGCGATGGGCGATTTCGACGCGCCCCAATCCGAAGACTGCCTGCACCTGACAGTATGGACGCCCGCCCCCGATGCCGCGCACCGGCCGGTGGTGATCTGGCTGCATGGCGGTGCGTGGCAGAGCGGCGGCGGGGCGATCGAGTGGTACGACGGCAGCCGGCTGGCGTCCGAAGGTGATGTTGTAGTTGTCAATGTCAACTATCGGCTGGCGGCGCTGGGGTGGCTCTGCGTGCCCGGTGAACCCGCCAATGTGGGCCTGCTCGATTGCGAAACCGCGATTGCGTGGGTAGTGCGGCACATTGCTGCCTTTGGTGGCGACCCGGCCCGGATTACGGTCATGGGACAGTCCGCGGGCGGATCCAACATCGCGGCGTTGTTGACGCGCAAACCGGCATTCCAGCGCGCCATCATCCAGAGCGGATCCATGGGCCGGGGCTATCGAAGCCGCGCCCAGGCGGACGCGATCGGTCTGGCGTTCCTGCAGGCCTTGGGTGTCGCGTCGCTGGACGATGCGCGCGCCTTGCCTGTACAGGCCCTGTTGGATGCGCAGAATGATCCCGGCGTCAAGACAGCGTTGGCGGAAGAGGGCACGGGCCGCAGTCTTTTCTCTCCTGTTCTCGACGGCAAGGTGTTGCCCTTCGATATCGAAGTCGATCTGGCGGCGGCGCCGGGCAAGGCGGACGTGCTGATCGGTTCCACCGCCGACGAAATGGCGGCCTTTCCGGGCATGGGGCGCGATGCCGATAGCCGCGCGTATGGACGTCGGGTGTTCGTTGCGCCGGCCGCCGCCTGGGCGCAGGCCGCGCGCGCCGCGGGCCGCAACGCTTGGCTATACGAATTCGCTTTTGCGCCATCGGACCGTTTCGGCGCCTGCCATTGCATCGAATTGCCATTCATGTTCGGCAACGTAGGGGCTTATGCAGGCGCGCCGATGCTCGATGGGATGACGCCCGGCGACGCCGATCGGCTGGTCGGCCAGATGCTGCCGGCCTGGCTGCGCTTGATCCGCGGCGAGTCGCCCGGCTGGCCGCAGGCGCCCGCCCTGCGGACATTCGTGTAGCGCGGGGCGACAAGGACTCCGCGCATCCTTTCAGGGGCGCCACGCTCATCCGGCTTCAACACTTCATCGTCGACCACAAGGAATTGCTGTGCTCAAGAAACTGCTTCTGCTTGCTGCCCTGTCCGTCTCGCTTCCAGCGCTTGCCGCCTACCCGGATCGCCCGGTGCGCATCATGGTCGCCAACCCGGCAGGCGGTCCGGTCGATGTCTTTCTGCGCGTGCTGGCCGCGCGCCTGTCGCAGACCTGGAACCAGTCGGTCGTCGTGGAAAACCGCCCGGGCGCATCCGGCATCATTCTTGGCAATGCGCTGGTCAAGGCCACGCCCGACGGCTATACCCTCGGCATGGTCGTCGCGTCGTCCTTGACGGTGGTGCCGTTTGCCGTCGACAACCCTCCGTTTGACGTGCAGAAAGACCTGCAGCCCGTGTCGCTTGTCGCGCGCACACCTTTCATTTTTGTCGTGCCGAAAGACAGCCCCATCAAAACCTGGCAAGACTTCGTCGCCGCCAGCAAACAGCGCGACCTGACCATCGGGTCGTTCTCGATCGGCACCGCCTTCCATCTGGTGTGGGAGCAGACCGCGCGCGCCGCGGGCGTCAAGGCCGTGTACGCGCCGTCGCCGTCCTCGGGAAAGACACTGGGCGACCTGGTCGGCGGGCAGCTCGACATTGCGCTGGACGCGCCGTCCAGCGCCAAAGGCATGATCGACGCCGGCCGGCTGCGTGCCATTGCCATCACCAGCCCGACGCGTTTTGCCGGCCTGCCCGACACACCCACCCTGGCCGAAAGCGGCCTGGCGGGCTATGCGTCCCAGCCCTGGTTCGCGCTGATGGCGCCCGCGGGCACGCCTGCCGATGTGGTCGACAAGATCCAGAAGACGGTAGCTGAATTGCTGAAGGATCCGGCCATGAAGGCGCAGATGCAGATGTACGGCATGACACCGGTGGGCAGTACGCCGGCCGAACTGGCCGAGATCATCAAAAATGACCTGCGCGACATGGGGCCGCTGGTGAAAGAGTTGGGGATCAAGCTGTAGCAGCGGGGCGGAACGTAAAAAAGGCGCAATGCAGGGGTCTGCATCGCGCCTTTTATAGCGCCGAACGTCGGTTCAGCGTCGAACGTCCGGGCGATCGCCTGCTGTCAGGCGGTCCGGTCTTTCAGGGGCGTTCGTGATCACGCGGCCTGGCGAATCGCGTCCTGCGCGCCGGTAATAGCCTTGGCACGTGCGTCGGCACCCATCGCGATCCCTTCGGCGCGGATGAACTCGACGTTCTGGATACCCAGGAAGCCAAAAAACGCCGTCAGGTAGCGTTCCTGGAAGTCAAATGACTCGGCTGGCGTGCCCGGGCCGTAAAAGCCACCGCGCGACACGGCAACGATCACACGCTTGCCACCTGCCAGGCCTTCCGGGCCGGTGGCGGTGTAGCGGAAGGTCTTGCCTGCGACGGCCACCCGGTCCATCCACGCCTTGAGCTGGCTCGACACCGAAAAGTTGTACATGGGCGAACCGATCACCACGGTGTCGGCGGCCAGGAATTCTTCCAGCACGGTCGCGGCAGTGGCGATATCGCTCTGGATCTCGGCCGTCAGCTCGGCAGGCGCGCCCACGCGCACCATGAACTCAGGGCCCGACAGGTGGCTAAGAGGCTGGGCCGCCACGTCGCGATACACGACGGTGGACGACGGGTTGGCGCTTTGCAGTTGTTCGACCAGCTCGGCGCTCAGTTGGCGGGTGACCGAACCGTCGCCCAGGATGCTGGAATCAATGTGAAGGATCTTCATGGTGGACTCGCTTTGTGAGGTGGGTGACGGGATCCGTCCCGCATGGCATTCATAATAGGTGTGGGACGTTAGTGTGATAAGCCGGTCGAAAACGAACGCGTCGTTCTATTTATGGAACAATAGGATCGGACTGCGGAACTGCAATTGCGCGAGAACGACCCAATGCTCGACCTGAACGATCTCTATTACTTCGCCGCCGTCGTCCGCTATGGCGGCTTCGCCGCTGCTGGCCGAGCGCTGAATGTTCCGAAGTCGAACCTGAGCCGCCGCATCGCGCGCCTGGAGCAACAGCTGGGCGTCCGCCTGCTGGAACGCTCCACCCGCCGCCTGGTGGTCACCGACATCGGCCAGGAGTTCCACGGCCACTGCCAGCAGATGATTGCCCAGGCCGAAGCCGCGGAAGAGGCCACGCAGCGCATGCGCGGCGACCCGCACGGTCTCGTACGCCTGGCGTGTCCGCCGGGCCTGGCGCCGCAACTCAGCCGCATCCTGCCGAATTTCCTGTCGCAGTACCGGAACGTGCGTGTGCAGGTGGTCGTCTCGAACCGGCGCGTGGACTTGGTGGAAGAACGCATCGACGTCGCTCTGCGCGCCCGGCGCCGCGTGGACCTGGACCCCAACCTCGTGACAAAAGTGGTCGGTGAAAACCGCGCCGGCCTTGTCGCTGCCCCGGCTTTCGTCGCGTCCTACCCGCCCATCCACCACCCGAAAGACCTGGCCGGCGTTCCGACCCTGAGCATGGAGGAGGTCTCTCAGCACGATCAATGGCCGCTTTTCGGCCCCAATGAACAGGCCTACACCGTCCAGCACGAACCGCGCGTCGGCTGCAGCGACTTTCCCCTGCTGCTCGGCGCCGCCATTGCCGGGCTGGGCGTGGCCCTGCTGCCCGAAAACCTCAGCGCCGAAGCCGTCGCCTCGGGCCGCCTCGTCCCGGTGTTGCCCGGCTGGTACACCGACCTGACCGTGCTGCACATCGTCTTCACGTCCCGCCGGGGACTGCTGCCCGCGGTCCGGACCTTTGTGGACTTTCTGGCAGCCGAACTCCCCAAAGTGCCGTGGGAGAGCGCAATCAGGGTAAGTCCTGAACTACAATAGGAGGTTTATTCCAGTCCAGGGGTTGCCAGATGCGTCTCGTACAAAAAGCCTACACATTCGACGACGTGCTGCTCGTGCCCGCTTATTCCGCGGTGTTGCCACGTGACGCAAGTCTGCGCACCCGTCTCACCCGCAAGATCTCGCTGAACATTCCGCTCTTGTCCGCCGCCATGGACACGGTCACGGAATCCCGTTTGGCAATCGCGATGGCCCAGGAAGGCGGCATCGGTATCATTCACAAGAACCTGACCGCCGACCAGCAGGCGCGGGAAGTGGCCTTGGTCAAGCGGTATGAGTCGGGCGTCGTGTCCGACCCGATCACCATCGCGCCGCACATGAAGGTACGCGACGTGATCGCGCTGCAGCGCCAGCATGGCATCTCCGGCCTGCCCGTCGTGGAAGGCCGCCAGGTCGTCGGCATCGTCACCAACCGCGACCTGCGGTTCGAAGACCGCCTTGACGAACCCGTGCGCACCATCATGACGCCGCGCGAACGCCTGATCACCGTCAAGGAAGGCGCCACGCCCGAAGAAGCGCAGGCGCTGATGCACAAGCATCGCCTGGAACGCGTGCTGGTCGTGAACGAAACCTTCGAACTGCGCGGCCTGATGACCGTCAAGGACATCATCAAGACCACCGAACACCCCAACGCATGTAAGGACGCCCACGGCAAACTGCGCGTCGGCGCGGCTGTTGGCGTGGGCGGCGGCACCGAAGAACGGGTGGAAAAACTGGTTGCCGCCGGCGTCGACGTGCTCGTCGTCGACACCGCCCACGGCCACTCGCACGACGTGATCGAACGCGTCCGCTGGGTCAAGAAACACTATCCCCAAGTCGAAGTCATCGGCGGCAACGTTGCCACCGGCGCAGCGGCATTGGCCCTGGTCGAAGCCGGCGCCGACGGCGTCAAGGTCGGTATCGGCCCCGGCTCCATCTGCACCACGCGTATCGTGGCCGGCGTGGGCGTGCCCCAGATCACCGCCATCTCCAACGTGGCCGAAGCCCTTGAAGGCACCGGCGTGCCTCTGATCGCAGACGGCGGCGTGCGCTACTCCGGCGACATCTCCAAGGCCCTGGCGGCAGGCGCCTACACGGTCATGATGGGCGGCATGTTCGCCGGCACCGACGAAGCACCCGGCGAAGTCGTGCTGTACCAGGGCCGGTCGTACAAAAGCTACCGCGGCATGGGCAGCCTCGGCGCCATGACCGACGGGTCGGCCGATCGCTACTTCCAGGACCCGGCCAACAACGCCGACAAGCTCGTGCCCGAAGGCATCGAAGGTCGCGTTCCTTACAAGGGCAGCGTGCTCGCCATCATCTTCCAGATGGTCGGCGGCATTCGCGCCTCGATGGGCTACTGCGGCTGCGCGTCGATCGACGACATGCGCACCAAGGCAGAGTTTGTCGAAATCACCTCGGCGGGCATCCGTGAATCGCACGTCCACGACGTGACGATCACCAAAGAAGCCCCCAACTACCGGATGGAATAAGCGTGCACGATCGTATCCTGATCCTCGACTTCGGCTCCCAAGTCACCCAGCTGATCGCGCGACGCGTGCGCGAAGCCCAGGTGTATTGCGAAATCCACCCGCACGACGTGTCCGACGACTTCATCCGCGAAGAAATGGCTCGCGGCCTGAAGGGCGTGATCCTGTCCGGCAGCCATGCCTCCGCGTACGAAGAAACGTCCATGCGCGCCCCGCAAGCCGTCTTCGAAGCGGGCGTGCCGGTCCTGGGCATCTGCTACGGCATGCAGACCATGGCCATGCAACTGGGCGGCAAGGTCACCTTCGCCGACCACCGCGAATTCGGCTACGCCGAAGTCCGCGCCCACGGCCACACGCCCCTGTTCACCGGCATCGAGGACTTCACGAATAATGAAGGCCACGGCATGTTGAAGGTGTGGATGAGCCACGGCGACCAGGTCACCGAACTCCCACCCGGCTTCAAGCTCATGGCCTCCACGCCATCGTGCCCGATCGCCGGCATGGCCGACGTCGAACGCGGCTACTACGCCGTCCAGTTCCACCCCGAAGTCACCCACACCGTCCGCGGCCAGGTCATGCTGGAGCGCTTCGTCCACGACATCTGCGGGTGCGGCACCGACTGGAACATGCCCGACTACGTGTCGGAAGCCGTCGAAGCCATCCGTCAGCAGGTCGGCAGCGACGAAGTCATTCTTGGCCTGTCCGGTGGCGTCGATTCGTCTGTAGCTGCCGCCCTGATCCACAAAGCCATCGGCCCGCAACTCACCTGCGTGTTCGTCGACCACGGCCTGCTTCGCCTGGATGAAGGCAAACAGGTCATGCAGACCTTTGCCGACAACATGGGCCTGAACATCATCCACGTCGACGCGACGAATGAGTTCATGAGCAAGCTCGAAGGCGTCAGCGACCCCGAAGCCAAACGCAAGATCATCGGCCGTGAATTCGTCGAAGTCTTCCAGCGTGAAGCCGGCAAACTGAAAAACGCGCGGTGGCTGGCCCAGGGCACGATCTACCCCGACGTGATCGAATCCGGCGGCAAGAAGGGCAAGGCGCAGACGATCAAGTCGCACCACAACGTGGGTGGTTTGCCCGAGACGCTGAATCTGAAGTTACTTGAGCCGCTGCGTGAGCTGTTTAAGGACGAAGTCCGCAAGCTGGGTGTCGCGTTGGGTTTGCCACCTGGCATGGTCTATCGCCATCCGTTCCCTGGACCGGGGTTGGGTGTGCGGATCTTGGGCGAGGTGAAGAAGGAATATGCGGACCTGCTGCGCCGCGCCGATGCCATCTTTATCGAAGAACTGCGCAATTTCAAGGATGATCAGGGCACGTCCTGGTATGACCTGACCTCGCAGGCGTTCACGGTGTTCTTGCCGGTGAAGAGCGTGGGGGTGATGGGGGATGGGCGGACGTATGATTATGTGGTTGCGCTGCGGGCGGTGCAGACGTCGGATTTCATGACGGCGGATTGGGCGGAACTGCCTTATGCGTTGTTGAAGAAGGTGTCTGGGCGGATCATCAATGAGGTCCGAGGGATCAACCGGGTTACTTATGATGTGAGTAGCAAGCCGCCGGCTACGATTGAGTGGGAATGATTCTGCTCGCTACTGGAAGTAAAAAAAGGCGCTTCGGCGCCTTTTTGTTTGAGCCGCAGAGTCGCGCATGGCCCCGGCGTGCAGAAGCTACGTCAACGCTATACAAGTCTGGCCATAAACCTGTAGCACGCACTGGCAGGTCTATGCCGCGCCGAGGCACGTCACCGTCATTTCGCTCCAGCCCAGCGAGGAACTGGTGACGGTCGCCGCCGGCGTACCGTGCGCTGGATCGTAGGCGACACGCTCAGCGGCAATCGCGGTGACCTGCGCATCCACGTGCTGGTCAAGCCGATCCGATCCGGGTTGAAAACCAACCTGGTCATGCCCACCAGCCGCCGGATGTACCTGCTGCAACTGACACCGACCGAACGCTCCTGGATGGCATCGGTTTCCTGCGATTAGCCTAGGGGTCGGATCGTCGCCTTGCAGCGCGAGGCGCAGGCTCATTGGGCTCCCAGCAACCGGCCTATTAACCTTCAAAGATATCAATTTATATCGAATAAACCGCTATCTATGAGATTGATCGATTGCGGTAACGAAACCCGAGTGCTTCATAGAAATCGGATTAAGTTGAATAAAGCTCTATCTATATCGGTATTCCATGCCAAAAAATTGCGTCCGGTCAGTGCCGTGCCACCGCTGATCGCTCAGCGCCTGGACATCTGGGGACGCTGCATCCGTGAGCAGCGCGTGTCGCAACACATCTCGGGTGCTGACCTTTGCACGTCCTGACACGGGCGAGTGGGTGACGGTTGGCCGGTACCTTCGCCAAACTGAAAGGCGTCCGCCCGTAGATGTCCGCCTCAGAAAGATGCTGATGTCGACCCCAAGCACGTGCGGCGCGCGGCCGAAGGGGACGCTGCGAGAGGAAACGACGGAAGATAGCTGCGGGATCGATTGGCCAAAGGCATAGAACGGTTGGGTGCGGCGGCAGTCGCCGTCAGGCTTCTAGCTCGATATTCGGATGGGCAGCAATGATCTCTACAACGATATCAAAGTACGTTCTGCCTGCCCCAGTTTCCAAGTCGTCCAACTGCGAACGCACCAGCGTCTGGTTGAATTCTGGTTTGCCCAATTTGCCCAGGTAGTACGCTCGTGTGGCGGCAACGCCCAAGGCCGCTCGGCTGTGGTCGATGTTGAGCCATATCAGCCGAAGGGTATCAGCGCCGCACGCGGCGCCGTAGCCGCCATAAAGCAGATCGTCCAGCGCATCGAGACTCGGACCGAGCTTCCATGATTCATTGGCCATGAAGACCCGATTGATTTCGTCGTAGAACGAGGGGATGTCGTGGATGTTCTTGCCCTCGATTGTCAGCGTTTGGGTTGCCATCACCGGGCGCCCGCTGCACGCAAGCGCTTCTCCATCTCGACGAAGCCTGAAGCCTGCGCGTGCTGAAGCGCGGTCTTGCCGTCGCGGTCGGCAAGATTGGGATTCGCGCCGGCATCAAGCAGCAGTCCGACGATCTGTTGATGGCGTGGTCCTCCGTCACCCAGAATGACAGCCTCGAGCAGGGCCGTCCATCCCAGATTGTTGACATGATCCACTTCAACGCCCGCTGCGATCAACGTCCTGACCGTGTCGACATGGCCGCGTTCAGCGGCAGGAATCAATGCGGTTCCGCCGTAACGATTGGTGCTCTTGAGATCCGCACCATGCGCCAGCGTCAGCCTCAAGATCTCGAGGTGCCCACGCGCGCCGGCGTACAGGTAGGGGCTGTCGTGAATGCGGTCTTTGGCGTTGACGTCAGCGCCGGCCAGCACCAGCGCGCGGGCGGCGTCGACCGCGTTGGCATGGGTGGCGATCAATAGGGCGGTTTGGCCGTTGTCGTCGCGCAGGTCGATGGCGGCACCGGCTGCCAGCAATTTGGAGATCCCGACCGCGTCATTGCGCCGGGCTGCCTCAAGCAGCGCCTGGGGGCCGGTCGACGCATGCGAGGGAACGACGCTGTCCACCATCATCACACCTAAAGGAATTGCAAGAAAAGACCGTCTACGCATGCCATTGTCCTGAACGTAAGGGCATTGATGAATTGCGGCCAGCTTACCCGACCATGTCCCACCATACCGGGCATGACTGGCCTGGCAAGCCAAGAATCGCCTTGCCTATTTGGGGACGCCGCGTTGTGCTGGACGGAACCCGCGCAGTGGGGCAGCATCATCAACGCGCGGCACATCTTGCTGGATTGACCGACGTCCACCGCTTTCCGCTCCCGTCTGGCTCAAGCACACCGAATCTCACACTGCGGCGCTATCATCAGTCGTCCGTTGACGGTACGCTAGCCTGAAGCCTTCGGGAGTCCCCATGCCTGACCATCCCCCGCGCCGCCAAGTCCGCTGGACTTGGAGACCGCTCATCGTTTTCGTTCGCATGTTTCCGCCACCTTGCTTGCGCTTGACCTGCTCGAGTCGGCTGACGCGGCGACTCGTCGCAAAGCGGTGTCGGTGGTGCGCCGGAATGCGCAAGCGGTGTCCGATCTCGTTGATGAACTGTCCGGTACCGTCCGCAACCTGACGCCGGCGCCGGATGACGCACCGATCCGCATTCCCGCAGGCACACGCGTCCTGGTGGTCGAGGACGAATATCTGCTTGCCCAGACCGTTGCCGAGCATCTTGAAAAGGCAGGGTGTCTTGTAGTCGGGCCGGTGGCGACGGTCGAGGAGGGGTGAACCTGGCGCGCAATGGCCTGGTGCACTGCGCGGTGGTGGACGCCAATCTGGACGGCAGTTTTTCGACCCCCATTCTGGACGCCCTCGCGGCGCGCGGCGTGCCTGCGGCGGTGCTGAGCGGCTATGACCACGCTGCCATGCCGAGCGCGTTTCGGAAGTGGCCTTTCCTGCAAAAGCCGGTTGATCCGGCGTCGCTTAAGGATCTTGTGGGGACGCTGTGCACTTCCGGAAACCCGATCACGACCAAAGAGTAGTCTGGACTGCCACCTATCGATGCCATGAAGGCAGAGCGTTGAGGACACCGCATGCATGCGCCACCCAAGTCATCGATCACCGGCGCGCAGACTGAAACAGGCACGGGCGACGACTGGCGGATCGCCATCGAACACGCTGGCGTCGGGGCATGGCACTGGGACACCCGCCACGGCGTGCTGCACGCCGACGCCATTGCGCAGCGTCTGTGGGGCGTGCCAATGTCTGACCAGCCCGTGGCGTTGTCGGCCGTTGCCGACATGCTTGATCCGCAGGGCGCCGCGTGGCTGCAGGATATCGGCGCCAACCCTCTCGCTGCGGGTGAGGGCATGGATATGCAAGTCCAGGTGGGGGTGGCGCATGGGCCCGGCCGATGGGTGCAATGGCGCGGCCAGGCAGAACGCCAGAGACCGTGGATGCTTCATGGCGTGTGCGTTGACGTGACGGCGCAGCGGCAGGCCCAGGAGACCCTGCGGGAACGTCTGGCGCATCTGGAATCCGAGCTTGCCCGCACCAGTCTGCTGCAGGACCTGGCGGCGCGCAGCGAGGCGCGCCTGCGTGAACGCGAGGCCGACCTTGCCCGTGTGCAGCGTATTGGCGCGGTGGGCGGCCTGGATATCGATATCGTTGACGGGATGAGCAGCCGGCGGTCGCCGGAGTACCTGCGCCTTCACGGTCTGCCCGCGCAGGCAATCCACGAGACGCATGAGGACTGGCGCAGGCGCTTGCATCCCGATGACGTGGAACAGGCCGAAGACCACCTGCTTGCGGTCCTGGAGAGCGATGCGACGTCCTATGAAAGCGAGTACCGGATCATCCGGCCCAACGATGGCGAAGTGCGGTGGATCGCGGCCCGCGCCGATATCGAGCGCAACGCGCAGGGCCGGCCGGTCAGGCTTGTGGGTGCGCACATTGACGTGACCGAGCAGAAGCGGGTGCAGGATGCCCTGCGCCGAAGCGAAGAACGGCTGCGCCAGTTCGGTGAGGCGTCGCAAGACGTCATCTGGATACGTGATGCCGAGTCCCTGAACTGGACGTATCTGACGCCCGCATTCGAAGAGATCTACGGATTGAGCCGCGCCCAGGCGCTGGAGGGCGATACTTACCAGAACTGGCTGGCGCTGATCGTGCCTGAAGACCGCGCGCATGCCCGGCGAACGATCGACCGTGTGCTGGCAGGGGAACGGGTCACCTTTGAATACCGCATTCGGCGGCCGGTGGACGGACAGGTGCGCTGGCTCAAGGACACGACGTTCCCGATTGCTGATGACGCTGGCCAGGTTAGCAGCGTTGGCGGTATCGGTCAGGACATCACCTCGGTCAAGCTCGCGGAAGAACGCCTGACGACCAGTGAGGAGCGCCTGCGCAGCGCCGCGGAAGTCGCCCGCTTCGCCCTTTGGGACTGGAATCTGCTGACCGGCGACGTGGCGTGGTCCGCAGAACATTTCCGCATGGAAGGATATCTGGTGGATCAGGTGGCCCCCAGCTATGAAGCGTGGGCGGCGCGCGTGCATCCGGACGATCTGGCCGACACCGAGGCGGCCATGGCGCACGCACGCGATACCCGCAGCGAATACATCCACGAGTTTCGCAGCCTGCATCTTGACGGGTCGGTGTGTTGGCTGTCGGCGCGCGGGCGGTTTTTCTATGACGATGCTGGTAAGCCGGTGCGGATGATAGGCGCGATGCTCGATACTACCGAACGGCGCGAATGGGAGGAAAGGCAGAAGGTGTTGGTGGCCGAGTTGCAGCACCGCACATTCAATCTGATGGGACTGGTGCAGTCGACGGCCGACGTCACGATCCGGTCGAGCGCGGATCTTCAGGAATTCCAGCAGAAATTCCACGACCGGATCGCGGCACTGGCGCGCACACAGCGGCTGCTGTCGCGCCTGGACGAAGACAATCGCGCCACGTTCGACGAATTGGTTGGGGGAGAACTGGAGGCGGTCGGCGCGCGCGTCGACGGCACCGACGGAAGGGTGGTCCTGGACGGCCCGGCCGGTGTCGTGCTGCGATCGAGCACCGTGCAGACGTTTGCGATGGCGATCCACGAATTGACGACGAATGCCGTCAAGTACGGCGCGTTGAAGCAACCCGGCGCTCGCCTGGCGATTCGATGGGAACTGCACGCAGGCGGCGCCGACCAGCCCGTGCTGCATGTGGATTGGCGCGAAACCGGGGTCGTGATGCCGCCCGAGGGAAGCGCGCCGCAAGGGACGGGACAGGGGCGGACATTGATTGAAAAGGCCTTGCCTTACCAACTGCGTGCCAGAACGAGCTATGCCCTGACGCCGGACGGTGTGCACTGCACGATTGCACTGCCGGTGTCGTCGCGAACGCCGTTGCCGTAGTGCCAGGCGTGGCGGGATATCCCACCCGCCTTGCACCGACCATCAGCGTTTGGGCAGCACCCACTCCGCCCGGGGAAAGTGGCAGGTATATCCGTTCGGCCGCTTCTCCAGATAATCCTGGTGTTCCGGCTCGGCTTCCCAAAAATCGCCTACCGGTTCCACCTCGGTCACCACCTTGCCCGGCCACAGTCCGGACGCGTCCACATCCGCGATCGTGTCTTCGGCGACCCGTTTCTGTTCCTCGTCAACGTAATAGATCGCGGAACGGTAGGACATCCCCCGATCATTGCCTTGCCGGTTCTTGGTCGTCGGATCGTGGATCTGGAAGAAGAACTCCAGAATGTTCCGATAGCTGGTCACCGCGGGGTCGAACACGATCTCGATCCCTTCGGCATGCGTGCCATGGTTGCGGTAGGTGGCGTTGGGAACATCGCCGCCGGTATAGCCCACGCGGGTCGACACGATGCCGGGTTGCTTGCGGATCAGATCCTGCATGCCCCAGAAACATCCGCCCGCCAGTACTGCGCGTTCAGTCATGTCAAGCCTCCTTGATCTGGTCGAGGTATTCGCCGTACCCCTCGGCTTCCATCTGGTCGCGCGGGATGAAGCGCAACGACGCCGAATTGATGCAGTAACGCAGGCCGCCGCGATCGCGTGGACCGTCGGGGAAAACGTGGCCGAGGTGGCCGTCGGCGTGCGCCGATCGGACTTCGGTCCGGACCATGCCGTGCGTGACGTCGCGGACTTCGTTCACGTTGGCGGGGACGATGGGCCGCGTGAAGCTGGGCCATCCCGAGCCCGAATCGTACTTGTCCGTCGATGCGAACAAAGGCTCGCCAGACACGATGTCGACATAGATGCCGGGCTTCTTGTTGTCGTTGTACTCGCCCGTAAAGGGCCGTTCGGTGCCCGCGTTCTGGTGCACGCGGCGCTGCTCTGGCGTCAGGCGGTCAATCGCCGTCTGCGATTTTTCAAACTTCATGGAAGTCTCCAATAGGTGTCCGGCAAAACGAAGCTGGAGTCAGCTTAGCCCACCTTCCGGAATGTCATGCCAAGGCTTTCGGCGGCACCGGAAATGCCTCGGGCAGCCAGCCTCGGATCACGCCTTGGTGTATACCTTGGGGCACACGCCGGGGCGCCAAGGTTTTTCGACCCTGCCAGGCGCCGCGCGTTCCTTGAACAAGCAGGAGTTACCTATGCATTACACCTTTCGGTCCTTGGTGGCCCACCTGGCCGCAGCCGGTCTCGTTGCCGTCGGCGGCAACGCCATTGCCGCTCCGCAGGCCGACATCCATGCGCTGGCGCAAAAGCAGCAGCAACCTTATCTGGACACCTTGCGCGACCTGGTCCACATCGAGTCCGGCAGCAAGGATATCGAAGGCACCGAAAAAATCGCCAATTACGTGGCGGGCAAGCTGCGGGAGCAGGGCGGCAAGGTCGACATCATCCAGCCCACGGATATCTACAAGCTGGGCGACACGCCGGACAAGATCGGACCGATGGTGCATGCCGAATTCAAGGGCAAGGGCAAAAGCCGCATCATGCTGATCGCCCACCTGGATACGGTTTACCTGCGGGGCATGCTCAAGGACCAACCCTTCCGCGTCGAAGGCGACCGGGCCTACGGCTTGGGCATTGCCGACGACAAGCAGGGCGTGGCCTTGATCCTGCACACCGTCGCAATGCTGCGCCAGTTGAATGTCGACAACTACGGCACGTTGACGGTGCTGATGAACAGCGACGAAGAGATCAGCTCGCCCGGCGCGCGCAGCACGATGACACGGATGGGCGCGGATCAGGACGCCGTGTTCTCGTTCGAGGGCGGCGGTCCGGACGGCGGCGTGCGGCTGGCCACCAGCGGTATCGGCGCCGCCATGCTGAAGGTGGAAGGCAAGGCATCGCACGCGGGCGCCCGCCCGGAAGACGGCGTGAATGCGCTGTACGAGCTGTCTCACCAGCTGTTGCAGATGAAGGACTTGTCCAAGCCCGATACCGGCTTGAAGCTCAATTGGACGGTAGCCAGCGCCGGCACGAATCGCAACGTCATTCCGGCCGAAGCCACGGCCCAAGCCGACGCGCGGGCGCTGCGCGTGGCGGACTTTACCGAGCTGGAACAGGCCATGCAGGCCAAGGTTGGCAACAAGTTGCTGGCCGCAAGCAAAGTGCAGCTGAATTTCGAAGTCCGCCGCCCGCCGCTGGAAGCGAACGACACGTCGCGGCGTCTGGCCAAGCAGATGCAGGACATCTACAGCCAGGACCTGGGGTTGAAGATGACCGTGGCCGAGAAGGCAACGGGAGGCGGCACGGATGCCGCCTTTGCCGCCTTGAAGGCGCGCGGCGGCGTGATTGAAGGAATGGGCCTGACCGGGCACGGCGCCCATTCGAATGACGCGGAGTACGTGCAGGTGGGCACGATCGTGCCGCGCCTGTACCTGGTCACGCGCATGATCCGGGATATGTCGAAGTAGACCGGAACGGACGGTGCTGCAGGGCATCGTCCGCCCCCAAAGGTAAGCCCAGGGCTCATGACCATTCCGGTTAACCCTGCGACGCGACGGGTGGTTGATAAAGCCATGCTTATTACTCGCATCACGTCACGGTTTACGGATAGAATGCGAACCATTCTCATCTATCCCAGTCTTGCCCCGATGCAAGAGAGGCTTATTCGCATGTCCGGTCAAGACGCCGCTTTGCCTTGCGCCACGATTGAAGGGCTGTACCAGGACCATCATCAATGGTTGCGGGCCTGGCTGCGCCGCCGACTGGGCAATGCCGCGGACGCTGCCGATCTGGCTCATGACACCTTCGAACGGCTGCTCAATGTGCGGGGCGCGTTCGTGGGTGCTACGGAACCGCGCGCCTATCTGACGACGACGGCAAAGCGATTGCTGGTCGATCGGTTACGGCGTGCCGCGCTCGAGCAGGCCTATCTGCAGGAACTTGCTGCACTGGCTCACACGCTTTGTAGCTATCCCTCTCCGGACCAGATTCTTGCCGCAGTGGATGCACTCGATGAGATAACTCGCGCGCTGGCCGGTCTTCCTTCAAAAGCGCAAGAGGCCTTCTTAAGGCACTACCTCGATGATCAGCCTCAGGCCGTTATCGCGGCGGACTTGGGTGTGTCCAAGCGCATGGTCCAGAAGTATCTCGCGCAAGCGATCTTCCTCTGCCGCCAGGAGTGTCCCGCGCTCACTGCTCATCCCTGCGCGTAACGGCGCGGACGGCAAGCGATCTCCATGCCCGTGAACGACAACGAGGACATTGCCCGGCAGGCGGCCGACTGGATGGTTCGACTGTCGGATGACGATGAGATCGCCCGCGATCGCGCAAAGTCGGCTTACCTTGCATGGCAGAAGCAGGATGCCAGGCACGAGGCCGCGGCTCGAGAGATCGAAGGCGTTCTTGGCAGGCTGCAAGCCCTGCGCGATACGGCGGCAGGAAGCGCGCAGCCCGCGCGCGTGGCGATGCGCGCCGGACTCAGAGCACGGGTGGTGTCGAAGTCCCGTGCACGAGCGGCGGCGATCGTCGTCGCCGTCGCCTGTGGGGTAGCCGGCCCGGGATGGCTCGTGCTCCAGGCTGTGCCCTTGTCCTATCTGGTCGCAGACATCAAGACTGGGGCAGGCGAATGGACAACGCAGGTTCTGGAGGACGGCACAAGAATTTCACTTGACGCGCGCAGCGCCATCAACGTCCGTTACGACACTCGCTTTCGAACCGTGCAATTGGTGCGCGGTCGGGTGCGCGTCGACGTGGCGCGGGATGCGTCGCGACCCTTCTCGGTCGAAACGGCCTTTGCACGATTGCAGGCGCTGGGCACACGATTTGTCGTGGATGCCCACGACGAATCCACGCTGATGGAGGTGATTGAGTCACGCGTTGTAGCGACACCATTGCGGACCGATGGAGCGGGCGGGCAGGCGGTCATCGTTACGGCGGGGCAACGGGTGCGTATCTCCAGCTTGGGGATCGGCACGGTCGAGTCCGTTGACGCCACGTCAATTGATGCGGGATGGAATCAACGTCGCTTGATCGCCACCGACTTGCCCCTGACCGAGGTTCTGGACACGCTTGCGCGGTTTCATACGGGGCGCCTCGTTTACGACAGGGCCGCCATGACGCACCTGCGTGTCAACGCCGTGCTGCCGCTCGATGACACCGCCCAAGCGCTGCGCCTGCTCCAGTCCAGTTTTCCGATGTTGCGAGTGCGTACGATGACTCCATGGTGGGTTCACATCGGTACGCAGCCCTGAGCTGTTTTTTTGGCAAGGCAGGTTCGTCTTTTCCGATCTCGTTCGTCAGGTCCTGTGTGATCAACGAATGAAGGAAACGTTAAGTGAGCGCCACGTCGACGTCCTGCCGAAGTATCAATTACCTATCGCCCATGCAGCGCTTTGCGCCGTCGGTCTGGGCATCCCGTCTTGTCGTTGCCTGCGTGGTTCTGGCGGGTGCGATGGACGCCGCCGGTGCCGAGTCTGCCGCAGTTCCGATCGCCCTTGGCAAGTCCTTCGATGTGCCGGCCGGCCCGTTGGCGGACGCCCTCAATCGCTACGCCGTGCAGTGCGGCGTGACGGTCGCAGTCGATGCGGCGCAACTGCGTGGACTCCGTAGTCCAGGCTTAAAGGGTGTTTTCACCATTGAAGACGGGTTCCGCGTATTGCTGGCGGGCAGTGGCCAAACGGCGGCCAGAACGGCAGATGGGTACGTCGTGCGCGCGGCGCCCGTGGCCGCGACACGCGATGGCGGGGTTGCCGCCGTCTTGCCGACCGTGAGAGTGGACGGGCAGGCCGAGGTAGAGACCGCGAATGGCCCAGTTGCGGGATACGTTGCCCAGCGTTCGGCTACTGGCACCAAAACAGATATCCCGCTTATCGACGTTCCACAGTCCACGTCGATCGTGACGGCAGACCGTTTGGAAACCATTGGCGCGGTCACGCTGAAAGATGCGCTGGGCTATACGCCAGGCATAGGTATCGCACCCTATGGTACGGACTCGAGATACGACTGGGTGACGATCCGGGGGTTCGAGGCGTACAGCCCCGGCTTCTACCTTGATGGCCTTCCCATGCGCAACAACGCGAACTTTGGCCTGTGGCGAATGCAACCTTACGGTGCGGAGCGGCTTGAGATCCTGCGCGGCCCGTCGTCCGTACTGTATGGGCTGGGGAATCCGGGTGGCGTCGTCAACGTGGTAAGCAAACTACCGACTGCTCAGCCCCTGCGCGAACTGCAGGTACAAACGGGCGCTCGCGGACGCAAGCAGGTCGCTGGCGATGTCTCCGGCCCTTTGAATGACGACGGCAGCTTGCTGTATCGGCTGACCGCGCTCGGTCGCGACGCCGAACTTCCGGCAGGCCGCATGGAAGACGACTATCTGTTCCTTGCACCATCACTGACCTGGAAACCGTCTGCCGACACCACGGCGACCCTGATGGCGCAACTGGGAAGCACACGTTCCGGGGTGTACACCCGCATTGCGCCGGCGTACGGCTCGCTGTTGGCTACTCCTGCCGGTACGCGCATCCCCAGCGATCTGTTCCTTGGCATCGCCGGAGCCAACCGCTTTGACCAGGATCAGCGATTGGCGGGTTATCAGTTGTCCCATCGTGTGGACGATACGTGGACCTTGAAGCAGAACGCCCGTGCATCACTGGTAAAGCTTGATTATCAGCAAATGACGATCGAGGGCTATGAAACGAAGAACGAAGCCGACACCCTTGATCCCGCCAACTACCGGTATGTGGCGTTCGTCCCGTATGCGGCGCGAGAGCGAATGACTTCTTTTGTGATCGACAACCAGGCGCATGCAGGGCTGAACTGGGGAGAGTGGCGGCATGATGTCCTTATTGGTCTGGAGCATCAAAGAAGCCGCCTGGACGCCATGACCATCTATGGCGGCAAAGCGCCCTCGCAGGACCTGCTTTCGGCACGCAGGGACGACGCGCCAATCACGTTGGCGGACCCCGCATCGCACGCAGCAAGTGTCGTGCGCCAGACCGGGCTGTATGTGCAGGATCAGATGAAATGGAGACGCTGGTCCTTTACGCTGGGCGCCCGGTACGACAATGCGTCAAGCGAAACCATCGACAAACTGGCGGGCAACGCGCGCACCGACGCCAGGGACACCAACGTTTCCACGCGTGCCGGTGTCGTTTATCGTGCCCCGAACGGCTGGGCGCCCTACGTGAGTTACGCAGAGTCATTCGCCCCGACAGGTGTTCTGGATCCCATCAGCAGGACGCCGTTCAGGGCAGAGACCGGGAGGCAGTTCGAGGCGGGCGTGCGTTGGCAGCCCGCGGGCCGCAGACAGACCCTGAGCGCCGCGATATTCGATCTGCGACGCAAGGATTTCATCACTTACGATCCCAGCTTTACGCCTCGACAGAATGGTGACGCGTCCGTGCGGGGCCTCGAACTGGAAGTCCTTGCCGAGCTGACTCGCCGGCTCAATCTGACAGGCGCCTACAGCCTGACTCCACGGGCCAAGGTCATCTCCAGCGCGGACCCGGCCAAGATCGGGACGCAGCCATTGGCCGTGCCACGGCATCGCGTTTCCGTATGGGCGGATTATCGATGGTCGACGGGCTTCCGAATCGGCGCAGGTGTCCGCCACGAGAGCAGCACATGGGGTGCGGACAGCGCCGCACCCGCGCAAATTCCCAGTCAGACCCTGGTTGACGCCATGATCGGATGGGATACGCGTGCGTGGCGACTTGCGCTTAACGTGCAGAATGTGACGGATAAAGCGATTATCACTACGTGCAGCGCGCGTACGTGCTACTACGGCTCTCCGCGCACGGTGCTGGCGACGGCCACCTATCGTTGGTGATTGGCTAAGCCGAAGGAAGACCCCTCGAGGCTCCCCTTCACTTGCTGCGCTTCACCATGTTCAGGATCACCTGAAGCAGCTCATCGCATGCGTCGTCCTCGACGATCTCGCCGTCGGCGGCGGCTTCCGACAGGGCATCGGCCGCGCCCATCATCGCCCAGAGGCTGGCGCCCGACACGCCGGCCGAACCGGTAAATGGCGCAAGAATGCCGGCGCACAGGTCCATGAAAGCGTGCTGATATTCGCGTTTGACGGCCGTCAGTTCCGGCGAGCCGTTCAACGCGGCGATCACGCCCGACATCTCCCTGCCTTGGGACACCACACAACTCACATAGCTCGACGCGATGACGCGTGCCTTGTCCTGCAACGTCGGGCGGGCCTTGTCGATGGCGGCGGCAAACAGGGCGGTCTGGCGCGCATCGTAGTCCTGGTACAGCGCCACCAGCAGGCCGTTGCGGGTGCCGAAGTGGTCGTAGACGATAGGCTTGCTGACCCCGGCGGCGTCCGCGAGGCGGCCCAGCGTCAGGGCGTCGGTGCCTTCATCGCCGATCAGTGCCCACGCCGTGTCCAATAACTGGCGGGTGCGCGCGGCGCGGGGCATGCGCCGCCGGGACGAGTCGGCGCGGGGCATGCGCCGCCGGGACGAGTCGGCGGGGGAAGCAGGGGAGGCGGTCATGCCCGAAGTTTACCGGCTTGTTGACGGCATATCCCCGGCAATGCGGCGGCCGATGGCTTCGGCCGTGTGCAGGTGGGCGGCCGGATAGCCGTCGTCGGAAGCGAGCAGGACATTCGAGCTGAGCACCGGCGCGCCGCAGAAGTCGAAGATGCCGTGGTCGATCTGGGTTGTCATGGCGCTACGGTAGCCGTGACGGTCCATCGTGCCTTGGTCCGCGCCCCCGTTGGCGACCAGGTGAACCTTGAGCCGCTGCAGTTTCTTGACGATCTTGCCACCGGCGTTGTCGTCTTCGTACGCCCAGCCTTGCGTAAAGACCCGATCGATCCAGCCTTTGAGCAAACCCGGGAACGACCACCAGAACACCGGGTAGACCAGGACCAGCGCGTCGGCACGATCCAGGCGGGCCTGCTCGGCGGCAACGTCGGGCGTGGCAGGGGCGGCTTGGGTGAATCGTGCAATGTCGCCGTGCGTCCAACGGGGGTCGAAGCCTTCGGCGGCCAGGTCGGCGATCTCGACAGTCGCGTCCATCGACGCTGCCTGGATGCCAGTGGCCACCTGTCTGGCGATCGCGTGCGTCAATGAGGCGGTATCGGGGTGGCTGACGACGATAAGGGTATGCATGGCATGTCTCTCCGTTCATTAAGCTACTGATAGTAATATACTAAAGGTAGCCTACTGAAGGTAGCTTGTCAAAGCCGGATGCGCGCGTGTGAGGCGAAACCGGTCTACCATGAGGCGCTTGTCTCCCCCATCAGGTCATCCATGGAACTTCGCCAACTTCGGTACTTCGTGAAGGTCTGTGAACTGCGCAGCATGGGCCGTGCGGCCATCGAGCTGGGCGTGGTGACGTCCGCGCTCAGTCAGCAGATCAGCCGGCTGGAAAGCGAGCTGTCGACACGCCTGCTGCAGCGCGCCAGCACCGGTGTCACACCGACAGATGCCGGCGTGGCCTTTCTGCAGCAGGCGCAGCTCACCCTGCGGCATGCCGACGAAGCCGTGCGGGCGGCGCAGCAGGCGCGGCTGTCGGGGCACGTCAGCGTCGGGCTGGCGCCCACGACGGCGTCGGTGCTTGGCATGCCGTTGATGCGGGCGATGCGGGAACGCTACCCCGACATCCGGCTGCATCTGGTCGAGTCCTTGTCGGGAAACCTGGGCAGCATGCTGCAGGCGCGCCAGCTAGACCTGGCCGTGCTGTTCGAGACGGCAACGCCGCGCCGCTGGAGCATCGAGCCGCTGCTGGACGAAAAGCTGTTCCTGATTGCCGCAAGGACCCTGTCGCAGCGGCCGGAAGGGCCACGCGTGCGGCTGTCGCAGCTTGCCGGCGTGCCGTTGATCATGCCCAGCCAAGGCCATGGGTTGCGCGCGTCGCTGACGACAGCGTTTGCCCGAGCCCGCATCGAGCCCAGCATCGTGGCCGAGATCGACGGCCTGGCGCTGTTGATGGACGCGGTGCGCGCGGGGCTGGGGGCCACGATCCAGCCCGGCGCCGCCGTGGCGCGGCAACCAACCGATGACGTCGTCGGTTGCCAGATCAGCGACGCGCATGTCGGCCGCCGCAACGTGCTGGTCAGCCTGTCGGATGACGAACTGTCGCCCGCCGCCCTGGCCACGCGCGTGGTCATTGCCGACATCGCGCGCACGCTGGTGCGCGACGGATTATGGGCGGGCGCGCGTCTTCTGAAAAACTGAATACCCGTTGCCCGATACGGGCTGTCGGCCTGCTGCCGTGCTGCCTACAGTCTCCTGCTTCCAAAAGAACGCATCAGGAGACGACCATGCCCGCATTCCCTTCCTTGCCCGTGGTGGCGTTGGCCGCAGCGGCATGCTGTACGGCGGCATCTGCTCAGGCCCAGGACTTTCCACCCGCCAAGCCCGTAACGATGGTGGTGGGCTTTGCGCCCGGCGGCGCGGCCGACGCCGCCGCCCGCTTGATCGCCCGCAAGCTGGGCGACAACATCGGACAGACCGTGGTGGTTGAAAACAAGGCCGGCGCCGGCGGCAATATCGCGCATCAACTCGTGGCAAATGGACCGGCCGATGGATCCGTGTTGCTGTTCGGTTCGATCGGCCCGCTCACGATCGCCCCCCACGTCATGAAGGTGACGTACGACCCGTTCAAGGATCTGACCGCCGTATCGGGCGGCGTCAATTTTCCCAACGTGCTGGTCGTGCACAAGGAACTGGGCGTCAAGAACCTTGCGGAGTTCGTCGCGCTGGCAAAGAAGAAGGCGGGCAGTGTGGAATTTGCGTCGACCGGGGCAGGATCCGCGTCGCATCTGGCCGGCGAACTGTTCAACCAGCGAGCCGCGATCGAGATGGTGCACGTACCCTACAAAGGCGGCGCGCCAGCCTTGCAGGACCTGTTGGGCGGCCGCATGGCGTCGTATTTTTCGGCGCCGCCCACCGCCATGCCGCACATCGAATCGGGCAGGTTGATTCCCTTGGCCACGACCGGCCTCGCGCGCCCGGCGTATCTGCCCGAGATTCCGACCGTGGCGGAATCCGGCTATCCCGGCTTCGAAGCGTTGAACTGGTATGCCTTTGTCGCGCCTTCCAAGACGCCCGTGACGATGCTGGATCGCTGGAACCAGGAAATCGTGAAAGTACTGAACGACCCTGGGGTGAAGCAGTCACTGAACCAGCATGGGCTGACGCCGCAGCCCACCACACGCGCCGAACTGACGGATTTCATGCGGAAAGAAGACGCGAAGTGGAGCGCCATCGTCAAGGAACGCAAGATCACCGCCGACTGAGGAGGGCGCGGCGATGGCCGGAATGCTGCCATCGTGCCCGCCCGCCCCCGGGATGCGTTACCGCCCCGCGTCGCCCGCCGTCAGTGCGAGCGTCTCTTCACGTTTCTGTAACCACCACGCGTAGCTGCGCGGCAGCAGGGTGTGCGGATCGGGCACGCCCAGTGTGGCGGCGGCGTGCACGGGCCAGTTCGGGTCCCACATGAATTCGCGCGCCAGGGCAACGAAGTCGCAATCGCCCGCTGCCAGATAGCCCTCGGCCTGTTCGGCTTCGCGGATCAGGCCGACCGCCATCGTCGGGATCCCCGTCTCTTCGCGGATACGTTTCGCGAACGGCACGTGGTACCCCGGCACGCGCGGAACGACGTGCAAAGTCAGGGGGCCGTCGATGCCGCCCGATGAGCAGTCGAACACGTCCACGCCGCGTTCCTTCAGCGCCGCCGCCAGCACAATGGTGTCTTCCAGGCTCCATGCGCCGCCGCGGCCGTCCACGCATGACCCGCGGAAGAACAAGGGTTTGTCGGCGGGCCAGGCTTCGCGCACGGCTTCGATGAGTTCCAGCCCGAAACGCATGCGGCCTTCGATGTCGCCGCCGTAGGCGTCGGTGCGCTTGTTCGTGATGGGGGACAGGAACTGCTGAATGATGTAGCCATGCGCGCCATGGATTTCGACGATGTCGAAGCCGGCATCCAGCGACCGTTTGGCCGCATCCACATGCGCCTGGATCACGTACCTGATGTCATCGCGATCCATTTCTTTCGGCGCCATCGCGCCTTCCTTGAACGGGATGGGGCTGGGCGCCAGGCCCGACCAGGGCGGACGGCCGTTGGCGGCATCCGCGGCGCCCAGCGGCGCAAAGCCATCCCACGGCGCGCGGGTCGCGACCTTGCGCCCGGCGTGTCCAAGCTGGATGGCCGATGCCGCGCCTTGCGTGCGAATGAAGTCGGTAACGCGTTTCCAGGCCTTGGCCTGCGCATCGGTATAGATGCCGGGGCAGTCATAGGTCTTGCGCGACCGCTCGGAAACGGAGGTCTCTTCGCAGAACACGATGCCCGCACCGCCCGAAGCAAACTTGCCCAGGTGGACAAGGTGCCAGTCGGTCGGGGCGCCGTCGACGGCGCTGTACTGCGACATGGGCGAGACGACAATGCGGTTCTTGACGGTCAGCCCGCGCAGGGTCTTCGGCTGGAACATCACGGGCAGCGCGGCGGTTTCTTTCTGGGGAGTGTCGGTCATGGAGGATTCGCGGGTGGTTGGCAGGAGCGGAACGAGAGGAGGGCGTTCAGCGCTTGAGCAGACGAGACAGGACGTTGGTCAGCGTGGCGTCGATGTGCACGGCCATGGCCGTGCGCGCCTGCGCGGCATCACCGGCCGCCAGGGCGTCGAGCAGGTCCAGGTGCTGCGCGACCGATGCCCGGAAGTCCTGCGGCGTGGGCGGTGTCGCGAACAGCATCGATTTGCGGCGCAGGTCTTCGATCAACCTGGCCATGGTGTCGTTGCCGCACGCGGCGCAGACGGCGCGATGCAGCTCGAGGTCGAGCGTGACGCGTTCATGGTTGTCCGGACGCTCGGCCTGTGCAAGCGCGGTCAGCCTGACCCGCAGGCTGTCGAGCACACCGGCATCCATTGCGCCGGCAGCCAACCCGGCCGCCTCGGCCTCGAGCACTTTGCGGATCTTGAGCAGATCCAGGAATTCTTCCAGCGTGATGCGCCGCACTTCCAGCACACCCCGGCTGCGCAGAATGAAGCCTTCGCCTTCCAGCCGGCGCAGGGCTTCACGCAGCGGCGTGCGCGACACGCCCAGTTGCAAGGACAATTGCCGCTCCGAAATCGGCCGGCCCAGCGGTATTTCATGCTTGAGCACCATGTCGTGCAGCTGCGCGTGTACCCGCGCCACCAGCCCGCCGGGCTCGAAAGATGAGTCGGCGTCGTCTTCCAGCGGCGCCGGCTCCTGGACCAGAAAGGTCATGTTCACATCCTTGGTTTCAAGCCTGCGATCCTCATCGCAAGCGGGGCAGACGTTCGATACCGACGTCCGCCGCATCCATCATCTCTTGGGCTTCGTCCAACCACGGCTGTAGTGTAGCCACCCGTTTCGTGATGGCGTCGAAGTCCTTCCTGAAGGTCGGCATGATCGCTTCGACTTCGGCAAACACCGCGGCTTCATCGACCGACGTCACGCGCCGGTCGCGCACGACCCAGTTGCCATCGACCATTACATGCCGCACGGCGCGGCCGCCTTCGATGTTGACCAGCTGGCGCGCCACGCTGTTCAGCGGCACGAAGCTCGGGTCCGACAGATCCAGAATCGACAGGTCGGCCTTGAAGCCTGGCGCAATGCGTCCGATCAGGTGACCGAGCCGCGCGCCTTGCGCGCCGCCTTCGGTGGCGGCCTTCAAGGCTTCCATGGCGGGGGGCGGGCCCTTGCGCAGATCGCTGACCACCGCCAGCAGCGAGAACAGCTTCATGGCCGCGTACATGTTCTGCGCGTCGGAGCAGCTGCAGTTGTCGCATCCCAGGCCGATCCGCACGCCAGCGCGCATCAATGATTTGATCGGCGGCAGGCCGCACTGCATCTTCAGGTTGCCCTGCGGATTTAACACGGTGCCGGCGCCGGTCTCGGCCAGGATGTCGATTTCGTCGGGGGCCAGCCATACGCTGTGCGCAAAGTTCATCTGCGGACCCAGGCAGCCTTCGGCATGCAGGCGCCGGATCAGCGATCCGCCGTACTGGCCCAGCTCCTGGCGCGCCGTCAAGGCCATGCCTTTGGATTCATAGATGTGCGAGTACACGGGCAGGTCGTACCGCCTGGCCATGTCCATGGTCCGTGCCATCAGGCCGGTCGTGCAGCGCTCCGGTGACGACGGTCCCAGCGCCCAATGCCGCCGCGCATGGCCGGGCCCCTTCAGGCAGTTCTGCTCGAAGTAGTCGAGCAGATCGAACTTCTTTTCGGGCTCGGCGGCGCTTGATAGCAGGTGGTGGTATTCGGGCGGGAAGACATCCTTCCAGAACGGCACGGTGTCCAGGCCCTTGCGATCCCCGTACTGCAAGGCAAAGACCACGCGGATGCCGACGTCTTCATAGGCCTGGATCACGGTGTCCAGATGGTCGGGATCGAACGGGTAGAGCGTCAGCATGTCCTGCACGGTGGTCATGCCTGAGCGCAGGCATTCGAGCGCGCCGAGCATCGTGCGCGCGCGCAGCTCCTCTTTCGAGCGAGGCGGATATTGTGCGGGCAGGGCATACAGACGCCACTGTTCAAGTGGCACCTGCTCCAGCGTGCCCTTCGCAAGCACGTCGTGCGAGTGATAGTGCGCGTTGACGAAGCCGGGTAGGACCAGATGGCCGCGCGCGTCCAGCGTCTCGGGCGGGACCTGACCCGGACGCAGGCCATAGGCCGGAGCGACCCCGATGATCGTGTCGTTTCTGATCGCGATGTCCGCCACCGACGGCTGGTGCCAGTCCGTGTCCGGCGTCAGGACGCGGGCATTCGCAATCCAGAGTGTCGTGTCCGCGGGCAGCGGGGTCGATTGGGGCATTGGAAGCCTTTTCGTGACGTAAAACGATCAAGTGCGAATCTGTATTCGAGCGGTATACCACCTTAATGTCAGTCGGATGCAAATCGCATGCCATTGCGTTAGCCAGGCGTGCTGACTGTCTTATCGCTAGTTCAATAAATAAATGCACCGGGTTCTAGCTTAAATGCTGCATAAGCGTGCTTGTGACTCCCATTTCGGTGCAGAGACCGTTTGACCTTCTGTCAGCTTCGCCAAGGAAGCTAATGGCTAACCATAAATGGCATGCATGTTGCATTAGGTGAGCTTCATGCCGGTATACGTACGTAATACCAGCCGAGGCCTGCCACGTCGGCCGCGCCGCACGTCACGCTGTCGTTCCACCTTGCCGCCCGGTTCCCCGGGCCAACCATCCACACAGAGGTACGCATGAAGCTGCTGAATATCGTCGGGATTGCACTGGGTGTCGCGTTGACGGGAAGCGCGGCCCACGCGCAAAGCGTCGGAAAGATCCGTATCGCCGAAGCCGATTCGTTTTCGGCCGAAGACCTTCCCCAGCTCATTGCCTATGCGCGCGCCAAGCAGCGCGGCGTCGAGATCCAGAGCAACGGCGCTGAAATCGGATGACATTGCTTTCCAGGCGGTACTGAACGGACAGATGGACATGGGAGTGGGTGACTCCTACGAGGCCATCAACAATCTGAAGGCGCCCATTCGCAACATCTATCAGATCCGGAAGCTGGCGTACGTGCCGGTCGTGGACAAGACCGTGTATCCGGACTGGAAGTCGCTGAATGGCCAGACCTTCGTCGTGCACTCGCGCGGCTCGGGCACCGAGACGATGGCGCAGATCATGGAAAAGAAGTCGGGCATCAAGTTCGACAAGATCAGCTACGTGCCCGGTTCGGAAGTGCGTGTCGTGGCCATGCAGCGCGGCAACATCAAGGCCACGTATCTGGACCTCACCAGCTCCAAGGTCTTGATCGACAGCGATCCGAAACGCTTTGGCGCATTGCCGGTGCAGGACCAGGACGCCAGCGACTCGACCTTCTACGTCAGCACGAAGTTTGCCGAAGCCAATCCGCGCGCCGTGCAGATCCTGCTTGAAGAATTGCTGAAGGCCGCCAAGGCCACCGCAGCGGATCCGTCGTGGCCCGCCGCGCAGCGCAAGGAACTGAAGCTGCTGCCCGACCTTGCCGACAAGGAAGTGGCCGAGATCACGCCGTATTTCACGCGCGCCGTGGCCGCAGGCATCTTCCCGGTCGACGGGGGCGGAAAGACCGCCGCGCAGGCCGACGTGGACTTCCTCACGCTGGCCGGCAAGCTCAAGTCGGACACATCGGGCGGGCTGGATGCGTACTGGGATTTCAAGCCGCTTGAGGCCGCCAGCAAGGCCGTGGGCGCCAAGTAAAGCCATCGAGTGGACACCATGTCGCACACCCTCGTTGCAGGCGCACCCGGCGCTTCCGTGCAGGCCAACGGACCTGGCCTGGCCGTGGGGACGCCGGGGTGCGCCGCTGCGGGCACGCCTGCCTCGGCCTCCCCGCCGGCACCGGCACCGTCGGCGCATGCGTCGCCCTGGCATCGGCATGCGCCCCTGCTATGGAAGCTGGCGTCGTTCGCGATCTTCTTTGGCCTGTGGGAAATCGCTGGCCGGATCCCGATCAGCCTGGCCTTTCCACCCTTCTCGAAAGTGGTGGTTGCGATGTTCAACCTGTTGGCCAGCGGCGAACTGATCAAAGCCTATGCGAATACGTTGCCACCACTGATCGCAGGCCTGGTTATCACCGCGGTGCTGGGCGTAGCGTGCGGTATTGCCATGGGCCTGTCGCGCCTGACCGAGTGGGCGTTGTATCCGGCCATGGTCATCATGCAGACCGCGCCGATGGCGGCGATCATTCCGCTGATCACCTTTCTGTACGGCATCGGCATCACTGCCAAGATCATTGCCGTGGTCATCCTGTCGCTGCCCATGGTCACCATGAACTGCTACAGCGGCATCCGCCAGACCAACGCGTCATTGCTGGAGATGACCCGGTCCTTCATGGGAACGCGGCGTCAGCAGGTCACCAAGATCATTCTGCCGCATGCCAGCGGAATGATCTTCGCGGGCCTGCGCCTGGGCATTTCGGGCGGCTTCATTGGCATCGTCCTGGCCGAATTGTTGATTACGCCAACCGGTATCGGCGACACCATCAGCTACTACCGGTCGGTGGCGCGGTATCCCGAAATGTTCGCCGCGATCGTGTCCATCATCGTGCTTGCCACGCTGGTGCTGACCTCCTTGCAACTTATCGAGCGCCGGGTGTTCAAGGCGCTTGGACAGCAGCACACGCAGACATGACACAGACTTCCTTGCTCGCGACCGCGCCAGCGGCGCCATCCCAGCCGTCGCAACCGGTCACGCCGTCCCATCCGATCATCAAGTCGCTCGGCATTACCATGCGCTACCCGAATGGCGTGCTGGCCCTCGAGAATGCCACGCTGGACATCCCTCGCGGAGAGCTCGTGACCTTGCTGGGTCCGTCCGGTTGCGGCAAGACCACGCTGCTCAAGATCATTGCGGGACTGATCACGCCGACGTCGGGCGAGATCCGCGTGAACGACAAGACGGTGTACGGGCCGGGTCCGGACCGCGCGTTCGTGTTCCAGGATTTCGCGCTGATGCCCTGGGCCACCGTACTGCGCAACGTGGCGTTCGGCCTGGAATTGCGCGGCACGCCGCGCGCGGAACGCGAGGCCAGTGCCCGCCATTACATCCGGGAAGTCGGCCTGGCCGGCTTCGAAGACAAATATCCCAACGAGCTTTCGGGTGGCATGCGGCAGCGGGCGGGCCTGGCCCGTGCCCTGACGGTCGATGCCGACGTGTTGCTGATGGACGAGCCGTTCTCCGCCATCGACGAACAGATGCGCCGCAAGCTGCAGGAAGACCTGTTGTCCTTGCTGCGGGTGGAAAAGAAAACGGTCATCTTCGTGACCCATTCGATCGAAGAAGCGGTGTACCTGTCCGACGAGATTGTCTTGTTGACCCGACATCCAGGCAAGGTGGTCAAGACGATCCGCCCCGGCCTGGACCGCAACGCCAGCCCTGACGACATCCGCCGCGACCAGCGCTATCTGGATGCGGTCGACGATATCTGGTCCCAACTCAAACAGTATCTGGCCTGACCCATGGTCAAACCCAAATCCATTCTGCTGTCCTTGCTGGCTTGGGCAGTGCTGTGGGAATTGGCGGCGCGCTATGCGGCGTCCGACATGTTCCCGCCGCTGTCCCACGTCGTCGCGACGGCCTTCAGCCTTGTGCAGTTGCAATCATTCAAGGATGCCATCGTCATTACCGCCAGGGCGTTCGCCACGGGCATGGCGCTGGCCATCGTGGTGGGCGTGCCGGTGGGCGCGTTGATGGGGCGCTTCAAGCCAGTCGATCGCATCCTGAACGTGTGGGTCAACATCTTCATCGCCGCGCCGCTGACCGCCGTCGTGCCCGCGCTGATGCCCATTCTCGGCATAGGCGAAACCACGGTGGTCGCCACCGTATTCCTGTTCGCGGTGTGGGTCATCATCATCGATACCCGCGAAGGCATGGTCGGCATCAACCGGTCCTTGCTGGAGATGGCGCGCAGCCATGGCGCGACGAGGTGGCAGATGTTCTCGAAGATCATGCTGCCGTCGGCCATGCCCGAAGTCATGACGGGCATCCGGCTGAGCGTGGTGCGCGGTATCAAGGGCGTGATCATCGGGCAGATCGTGGTGGCCGTGGTCGGCCTGGGCGAGCTGTTCGACACGTACTTGCATGGCTTCCAGATGGACCGCTTCTGGGCTTTGGTCATGATTGTGTTCCTGCTGGGCATGACGTTGATGGGCGCGGTCGGCCTGGTGGAACGCCGGCTGACGCGCCATGCCAAGGTGCGGTGACGGAGTGGCGGAACGTGACGTCGGCGACTCGGTAACGCCTGGAATCATTAAACCGGCGCCATGAAGCTTGCTCCCATCCTATACGTGCGGCCACGCAGCGAAGCCGAACTGCTGGACGCACTTGGCCGGTATGGCGCCGATGCCGCCGTGCTGGCAGGCGGGCAAAGCCTGATGCCGGAACTCGCGCTGCGGACCCGCGCCGTCAAGGTAGTAGTGGATATCAACCATCTGCCGGGTGCCAATAGGATTGCGTTGCGCTGGGCGGCGGGCAGCGCAGGGCAGATGGAATCCCTGGCTGCGCCTGCCGATTCATTGGGGCAGTGGCCCGACGGCATGTTGCACATTGGGCCGCTGGTGCGCCATGGCGACCTGCTCAGACATCCACTGGTGCAACGGTACGCCCCGGCCTGGGCGGCCGCCGCCGCGCATATTGGCAATGTGGCTGTCCGGAACCGCGGTACGGTCTGCGGGTCGTTGGCCTACGCCGATCCGGGCGGCGAGCTTCCGTTGATCGCGGTGGCGTCGGCCGCGCGGGTTTGCCTGCGTTCATCGTCGGGCGTGCGCGAGGTGGCCGCCGGGTCGTTCTTCGCCGGCGCGTTTTGCACGGTGCGCCGTCACGACGAGTTCGTCGCTGGCATCCATGTACCAGCGGCGGGACCCAACAGTTTTCACTTCTTCGATGAAATCGCCAGACGGCCTACTGCGCCCGCTTTGGCGAGCATCGCATTGTCCGTTAATCCGATAATCGGTCAGGCACCGTCGGTGCGCATCGCCGTGGGCGGTGTGTCGGATCGGCCTCGCTTGCTGTTGGCGACCGGGGAGGATGTCTCGCAGGCGTTGCGGGGCATGGCGGAAAGGCAGAGCGGCGCGGAGGGCGTGGGCATCGCCCTGGATGTCGACGCCATCCATGCGGCGCTGCGCGCCGAGCTGACACCGTTGGTCGAACGTGACGACGCCGTCTACCGTTTGCACTTGGCTGCTACCCTGCTGACCCGTGCGGTGGCTGCGCTGCGTGCGTTCTTGGACCTTCCTCCAGCCATGCCCTATCCCGGCCCTCTGACATGACCGCATTCACCCCGATGACTTTCGACGAATCCACCTTGCGCCTGCGCTGTACGGTCAACGGCAAGATGCGCTCGCACGACGTGCCGGTACGCATGACGCTGGCCGATTATCTGCGTGATGTGCTGCGCCTGACGGGCACGCACCTGGGCTGCGAGCAGGGACAGTGCGGCGCATGCACCGTCCGCGCCAATGGCGAGGTAGTGCGCGCCTGCCTGATGCTGGCCGTGCAGGCCGAAGGCATGCGCATCGACACGATAGAAGGCTTGAACGCCAGCGGGGAACTGGCCGACCTGCAGGACGCCTTCTTTCGCCATGCCGCCTTGCAGTGCGGCTTTTGTACGGCAGGTATGCTGATCACCGCCGACGATGCACTGCGCAGCAACCCCGCCATCACACGCGACGGGGTGCGGGCCGCGTTGACCGGCCAGTTATGCCGGTGCACCGGATACCACGCCATTGTCGATGCCGTGGTCGATACGGCCAGCCTGCGTCGCCGCGCCGGAGAGATCGATGCGTGAACCCGCGGCGACTGCTCTTGGCCAGGGCTTGTCGTCGCCGCGTAACCGCCGCCTGCTGGCCGGCCGCGGCCGCTATGTGGCCGACCTGCCGTTTCCGGGCAGCCTGCATGCCGCCTTCCTGCGCAGCCCCTGGGGCCATGCGCGGATCGTCGGCATCGACGTTGAAGCCGCTCGCGACATGCCGGGCGTGGCTGCGGTCCTGACCGGGGCCGACATTGCCCGCATCTGTCAAGGCTATCGCGGCGCAACCGCCGCATTCCCCGGCCTGCAGGCGCCTGTGCAGCACCCTTTGGCCATCGATATCGCGCGATGGCACGGGGAACCGGTCGTCATGGTCCTTGCCGACAGCCGTGCGCAGGCCGAAGATGCCTGCGCGCGGGTGGTCGTGCAGTGGGACGAACTGCCGGCGTTGACCGACCTACAGGCCGCACTTGCCGCGCCGCCCATGCATCCCGACTTGTCCAGCAACCTGGTGCTGCATCTGGATCAGCAGTCGGGTGAGCCCGACGCCGTGTTCGCCGCCGCCGCTCACGTCGTTGCATGCGACTTCGCCTTCAATCGGCATACTGGCGTCCCCATGGAAACCCGCGGCCTTGTCGCTGAATTCGAACCTGGCGAACGACGGCTGACCGTCCACCTGAGCCATCAGTGCCCGCATCAGATGCAAGAGGAATACGCGACCCTGCTCGGGCTGGACGCCCATCGCGTACGAGTCATCTGCCCGGACGTGGGCGGGGCGTTTGGCATCAAGCAGCAGCTCTACGGTGATGAACTCGCCGTGTGCGCCGCAGCCGTCCTTCTTGGGTGCACCGTGCGTTTCATTGCGGATCGCAACGAATCGATGCTCTCGGATATCCAGGCGCGCGAACATCGTGTGGCGGGCAAGCTGGCCGTGGATGCGCAGGGCAGGCTGCTCGCCTTCCAGGTGCAGGACGTGTACGCGATCGGGCCGTATTCGCAATATCCGAGGTCCAGCCTGGGCGAGCCCCGCGCCATCCTGGGCCTGTGCGGCGCGCCGTACCGATTCGAGGCTTTTGCGGCATCCGCCGACATCGTCTTCCAGAACAAGGGCATGGCGGGACATTACCGCGGCGTGGGCCATCCGCTCGCATGCGCCGTGACCGAGGCCTTGATCGACGAGGCCGCGCGCGCCTGCGGCATCGACCCGATCGAAGTCCGCCGCAATAACTTTCTGCAGCCCGCCGATTTCCCCTATGTCTCGCCCACCGGCACCCGCTTCGAACGCCTGGCCTTCACGCAAAGCCTGGCCGCGCTTGAAGCGGAGGTGGACCTGCCCGCCCTGCGCGCAACCATCGCCTCCGCGCGCGCGTCAGGCCGCATCCAGGGCCTGGGCATCGCCGCCTTCGTGGAACAGACGTCGCGCGGCCCCTGGTTCTATGGGCAGGGCGAACAGGCCGTGTCTAGCCGGGACGGGTGCACATTGCGCCTGGAACCGTCCGGTCACTTCCGCTGTATTTCCAGCGTGACCGAGCAGGGGCAGGGCACCGAGATGGGCGTACGGCAGGTCGTGGCGCACGGACTGGGCGTCGCGACCGAGCGCGTGGACGTGCTGACCGGCGACACGGCCGTCACGTCGCATGGCGGCGGGACCTGGGGATCGCGGGGCATGGCGATCGGCGGCCAGGCGGCATTCGACGCCGCTGTCCTGTTGCGTAAAGAGATCCTGCAACTGGCTGCGATCCTGCTCAAGA
Organism: Pigmentiphaga litoralis; assembly: GCF_048632615.1. Classification (GTDB taxonomy): domain Bacteria; phylum Pseudomonadota; class Gammaproteobacteria; order Burkholderiales; family Burkholderiaceae_B; genus Pigmentiphaga; species Pigmentiphaga litoralis_B. Next base: position 184,182 of record NZ_CP184479.1, on the reverse strand, counting down.
CCGAAGCCGACATGCTTGACCTTCGCAACGACCAGATTGTGAGCGTCAACGATGGCGCGCCCCTGTTGGACTTGCGTGCGCTGGCCGAAGCGGCCCACTTCCGCCCCTACGAATTTGGCGGCATCCAGCCGCAACTGATGGCCAGCACCACCTACGGCCCGCTCAAGCAGCCGTTCCGGTGCGGCACCGGCATCCAGCTGTCACACGTCGACGTGGATCCCGGCACGGGCCAGATCCGACTGCTCCGTCACATCGTCGTCCACGAAGCCGGCCGTGTCGTCAATCCTGTCTTGGTCAACGAACAGGTGCGCGGCGGCGTGGCGCAGGGGCTTGGCGCGGCGTTGATGGAGGAATGCGCCTACGATGCGCGCGGCCGTTCGCTTGCGTCCTCTCTCGCCAGCTATGACCTGCCCATGGCGGTGGATCTTCCGGATATCGAGCTGATCCATGCCGAAAGCCCGGCGTTCACCGATGACGGCCTTGGCATCGTGGGGGTGGGCGAGGCGGGAACCGTCGGCGCGGCGGCGGCTGTAATGAACGCGCTCAATGATGCGCTGGCGGCCATGGGCGGTGGCCGTGTATGCACGCTGCCCCTCAAGCCCGAGCAAGTGCTGCGTGCGATGGGTACGCTTTGACCGTTGGCCCTTAGCTGCAAAACGAATATTTCCCATTTATTCGTATATCAGGTAAATTGCGTTTACTTGTATTGCAGGTAGGGCCAAAAACATGTCCCGTCACGTTTTGATCACTAGCGCGCAACTCGGCCTGGAGCTTCAAGCCTCCCGGCGCGCAATGGGGCTAACCCAGGCTGACATTGGCACCCAAATTGGGCTGAGCCAGTCTCGAGTGTCGCACCTCGAACTCCATCCGGAACAACTCAGCGCTGAACAACTGCTTGCCTGGTGCGCGGTGCTGGGGCTGGAATTAAGCATCGGGATGCGGCATACCACCGCATCGGCACCACCGGCAACGGACTGGTGACATGGGGCGCAGCTCACACAGCCGAACCCTGTCGTTATGGACGAACGGCGTGCGCGTCGGGCGTTGGACGATTCCTGCGCGTGGCGCGCCGGAATTACAGTACGACGTGGATTGGGTAGGTGCGGACGTCGGACGCCCGCTGTCGCTTTCACTGCCGTTCAATCTGTCGAACGTTCCGATCAAGGGCGACCAGGTCGTCAACTATTTCGACAATCTGCTGCCCGATGGCGACGCCATCCGACGTCGGGTCGCCGACCGCTTCAAGACCGAATCGACGGACGTATTCGACCTGTTGAAAGCGGTTGGCCGCGACTGCGTCGGCGCCGTACAAATCCTTGGCGAGGACGAATCCCCCGAGGGTTTCGACCGAATAGACAGCGTGCCCATGTCTGAAGAGGACATTGAGCGGCACTTGATCGCGACCGTGTCGCCCAATGCATTTGGCGGGGCCTACGGACCTGACGCGGACTTCCGCCTCTCACTGGCTGGCGCCCAGGAAAAAACGGCGTTTCTGCGTTGGCAGGGTCAGTGGTGCGCGCCGCGCGGCACGACGCCGACCAGCCATATCTTCAAGCTTCCGTTGGGCCTGATGGGAGGACGGCAGGCGGACTTCACAACATCTGTCGATAACGAATGGCTGTGCTTGCGGATCCTGAAGGCGTACGGTCTCGACGTTGCCGACGCGCAGATCGAGACCTTTGGCGGACAGCGGGTCTTGGTCGTCGAACGATTCGACCGGCGCATGGCGCCCGATGGCCGATGGATGCTTCGTCTGCCACAAGAAGATTTCTGCCAGGTCGAAGGATGTTCCCCGCTACGCAAGTATGAGAGTGAAGGGGGACCTGGACTCAAAGCGTTGTTCGCGACGCTGCGGCGGTCGGTTAATGCCGAGTCGGATATGACGACGCTGATGACAGCCCAGATACTGTTCTGGATGCTGCGTGCGCCGGATGGTCATGCCAAGAACTTCAGCATCCGAATTCTGCCGCGTGGCGAGTTCAGGCTGACGCCCCTGTATGACGTCATGTCTGCGTACCCCGTTATGGGCAAGGGTGCTGCGCAATGGTCGCCGTTTGACATCAAGCTGGCGATGGCGTTGCTAGGCAAGAATCGCCACTACGCCATGCACGACATACAACGCCGCCACTTCAACACCACGGCGCAAAAGGTGGGCTACGCCGCCAGCGCCGAACCGCTCATTGAAGCGATCCTGGCGCGCACGCCGCAAGTCATCGCAGAGGTCAGCGCCGATTTGCCCAAGGGGTTCTCTCCTCAGATTGCCGACGTGATCTTGCAAGGCCTTGCCCAAGCCGCCGCGTCGCTTGAAAGCATGGCGCCCTGAACCTTTCAGCGCTCCATCAACATGTCGACAAACGCCGGCACCTTGGCGGGCCGGATCAGCGCATCCAGCGCCTGACCGGGCAGCGCTTTACGCCGGCGTATCGCGACCGCGTGCTGGCCGAACGCATGCAACGCGCCCAACAATTCATGCGCCAGTTCAATGTGCGCGGTGTGCCCGCGCTGGTTGTTGATTCTGGCAACCGCATGTCCCTGATAGACCTTGCTTCGACTTACGGGAACCCGTCAGCCTTGATCGGGCTGTTGAACGCGGGCTGAGGTTCGCCGCACCGCCTCAACGCACGCGATCGCCCTTCAGCAAGAACTTTTGCTCATACAGGTTGCGGGCATTGACCGTGTGCCGGCACGCCAGGTCGCGCAACAAGGCCCGATCCTGCGCCGCCACGGCTTCTACCATGGCATGGTGTTCTTCCTTGGCGACGCGAAGCGATGTCTCGTCCGACATGCCATACGCACGCGCCGGAAAACTGATCCAGTCGTGCAGGCGGATGGACTCGCTGATGTAAGGGTTGTCGCACAGCCCGTAGAAACGTCGATGGAACACCATGTTGGCGCGGTGGATCCGGATCAGGTCTCCGCTGTCAACGGCCTCCGCGTGTTCGGCGGCGGCGAGCCTGAGGCGATCCAGCCGGTCGGGCGCGACCGGCAGCGGAAAGGCATCCACGGCTGACACATGAAGGATGTTGCGAAAGTGGTGGAGCCGGGCCAGTGACTCTGCCTCGAACCGGCGCACGCGCGCGCCGCGATGCGGCTGCTTGACCACCACGCCGAGCCTGCCCAGTTCGCTCAACGCCGCGCGCACCACGTGGCGCTTGGCGTCGTAGTCTTCCATCAGATGATCTTCGATCAGCCACACGCTGGGCAGCAGGTGGCCACGGATGATGTCCACTTCAATGGCTTCGATCACCGCGACGACTGCCGGGGGCAGTTCGGTATGGTTGCGATCGTCATCGATCGGCGGGGCATTCCGCCGGGATCTGCGCGGGGTGGCGGTCGTCATGGTTTGATTATCAATAATTTTGGTGAAAAGCTTTTCGACATTGCGGTCGTTGTAATCCACAAGCATCTGCCTAGACTAGGCGGCACTTGAGGAGACAGGCCAACATGCCGGAACAGTTGATCAGCATCAATCCCGCAAACGGAAAGGAAGTCGCGCGCGTTGCCGTCACCAGCAACGACGAATTGAACGCCGCCGTCGATCGTGCGTGGCAGGCGTTTTATACCAGTGGCTGGCGCGAGATGCTGCCCCACAAGCGGGCACGGGTGCTCTACCTGATTGCCGACGCGATCGAAAAGGAAAAGGACAGCCTGGCCCGCCTGCAGATGCAGGACAACGGCAAGCCCTTGGGCGAATGCCGTGGCATGGTCGATTCCGCCATCGGCACGTTCCGCTATTACGCCGGCGTGTGCGAAACGCTGGAAAGCAGTGTGACCCCTTCGCGGTCGGACTACCTGTCCTTTACCGTTCTCGAACCCTTCGGTGTCGTGGCGGCCATCACGCCCTGGAATTCGCCGATCATGAACGATGCCACCAAGGTGGCGCCGGCCCTGGCGGCGGGCAATGCCGTGTTGCTCAAGCCTTCCGAAGACTCGCCATTGCTTGCGCCTGAACTTGCCCGCATCGCACGGGAAGCGGGGCTGCCCGAGCATTTGTTGCAAGTCGTGCAAGGACGCGGCGCGGACATCGGCGCCGCACTGGTCGCGCATCCGGGCGTACGCATGGTGTCGTTCACGGGCGGGACCGTGTCGGGCCGCGCGATCGGTCGCGCGGCGGGCGACAAGCTGATTCCGGCCGCATTGGAATTGGGTGGCAAGTCGCCGCACATCGTGTTTGCGGATGCGGACAGGGAACATGCGGTAGCGGCCGTCGTTGCCGGCATCTTCGGGTCGGCCGGCCAATCCTGCGTGGCTGGATCGCGCCTGTTCATCGAAGCATCGGTTTATGACGACGTCCTGAGCCAGGTGGTGGACCGTGCCCGCGCCATCAAGGTGGGCATGCCGGACGAGGCGGGCGTCGAGATGGGGCCCCTGGCGTCGTTTCACCACCGCGAGCGCGTCATGGCCTTCGTGGAAAGGGCGCGGGCCGAAGGCGGGCGCGTCCTGTGCGGCGGCGCCGTGCCCGGCGACGGCGCCTTCGATAAAGGCGCGTTCTACTTGCCTACCGTCATCGACGGGCTCGACTTCCAGGCCGCCACATGCCAGGAAGAAGCCTTCGGTCCGGTGCTTGTGGCCTTGCCATTCAAGGACGAAGCCGATCTGGTGCGCCAGGCCAATGGCACCGCTTTCGGCCTGGCATGCGGCATCTGGACGGAAAGTTTCAAGCGCGCCTGGCGCATCGGCCGTGCCCTGGAAGCGGGGTCGGTCTGGATCAACACCTACAAACAATCGGTGACAAGCACGCCTTTTGGCGGCTTCAAGAACAGCGGTGTCGGGCGCGAAAAAGGCATCGACGGACTCAAGCTCTATGCGCAGGTCAAGAGCATGTACGTCGGCCTGCATGACCAGCCCATGGCCGTCGCCAAATAGTCAGGAATTCCCAATCATGCAAACAGACAAAGTCGCCATCTACGGCCTCGGCAACATGGGCTATCCGCTGGCCGAACGGGTCGGTCGCCACTTTCCTACTCAGGTATTCGACCTGGACACGGCGCAGCTGGGCCGGGCTAAAGAGGCCTTTGGCGCCGAACGCATCACGTCGCCCGAGATGCTGGCCGACACCCACATCATCGTGTTGTGCCTGCCGACGCCGGCGGTATCTCTGTCGGTATTGCGGCAGATCGCACCCCACCTGCCCGCGGGCGCCGTCGTGCTCGAAACCAGCACCGTCAATCCCGAACACATTCTGGCGGAGCAGGCCGTGGTCGAAGGCTTCGGCATCCATCTGGTCGATGCATCGATCATGGCGGGCGTGGGGCAAATGGTCGCCGGCACGGCCTCCTTGGCGCTGGGAGGCAACCCCGATGCGATCGCCAAGGCGCAGCCAGTGCTGGACGCCATTGCCAGCAAGCAGACGAACTTCGGCCCCTTGGGCGCCGGGGCTGCCGCCAAGGTCATCAACAACGCGGTGGCGCATGCCGTGATGGTGGTCGTGGCCGAAGCCGGCGCCCTGGCCACCGCGGCGGGCGTGGATAGCGGAAAGCTGATTGCGTTGCTGTCCGACGCGCAGATGGGCCTGCATCGCCCGCTGACCTACCGCTACGCGGATCGCATCATGAAGGGCGACTATGCAGGCGGCATGCCGCTGGATGCGGCGCGCAAGGACTCGGTGCTGGCGCTGCAACTGGCGCAGACGCTGGGCGTGCCGTTGTTCGCGATTCAGGGCTCGCACAGTGTGTATGACATGGGCGTGGCGGCAGGATACGGACGTGACGACTATGCCGCAGTCGCCAAGTTGTGGGCCGACTGGGGGTGCCCGACGGTCCCCGGGCCGTCCACCCACTGACGGTCCGCGCCAGCTGCGAGCAAAAAACCAAGATCGATAATCATCAGGAGACATCCATGACCCCCCACTTCACACGCCGCGCATTCAGCGCCGCGCTCGTATCTTCTTTCGCCATGGCGTTTGCCGCGCCGGCCCTGGCTGCGGACGCCAACAAGTGGCCCGCCGGCCCGATCGAAATCGTGGTCGGCTTTGCCGCGGGCGGCGGCACGGACATCACGGCTCGCACCGTCGCCCAGCATCTGTCCAAGAAATTGAACGTGCCAGTGATCGTGTCAAACAAGGCGGGTGCGTCGGGCGAAATCGGGCTGAGCTATGTGGCGCGTGCCAAGCCCGATGGCTATGTGCTGGGCATGACCAACATGCCGGGCCTGGTGTCTATTCCCATTGAACGCAAGGCGCGCTATCAGGCAAGCGACTTCACCTACATCGCTAACCTGGTGCGTGACCCCAGTGCCTTCAGTGTGCTGAACACCAGCAAGTACAAAAGCCTGGCCGATCTGGTCGCCGACGCCAAAGCCAATCCCGGCAAGATCAGCTACGGATCGACCGGCGTCGGCACGGACGACCACCTGGCGCTTGTGCAGTTCGAACAACTGACCGGCGTCGACCTGAACCACATCCCCTTCAACGGCGCCGGCCCGCTGCGCAATGCGGTGTTGGGCGGGCAGGTGGATGTCGGCGGAATGAACGTTGGGGAAGTCATGCCGTTCAAGGACAGGGTCACCGTCCTGGGCCAGGCAAGCGATGGCCGATCGCCGCTTGCCGAAGACGCGCGCAGCTTCAAGGAACAAGGCGTCAATCTGGTTTTTGCGTCCGAACGGGGCATTATTGCGCCAGCCGGCGTCCCGACTGAAGTGACGCAGACACTGACCCGCGCGCTGCGCGACATCGCCCAGGACCCTGAATTCATCAAGCAGACCCAGTCTCAATTTACCGAGATGGACTATGTCGAGGGCGCCGCATGGAAGACGCGGCTGGACAAGGCGACCGAGGGGTTCAAGAAGCTGTGGACCACGACGCCCTGGTCCGATAGCTGAGGCCACCCGCACTGACCAGGAAGGACGGGCGGCGACGGCAACTACCTGGCCCGCGTCCACGTCTGCGTTCGCCCGAAAGCAGGCACGCCGATATAGCCGCGCACTTCCAGCGCATTGCCTTCGCTGGTCAGCGTCATCCGGCTGCGGTAGGTCTTGCCGTTCTCGGGATCGAGAATGGTGCCGCCGACGTAGCTCCCGTCCTCCTCCCGGAACCCGCCCAGGATCTGCAGGCCAACAATAGGCGCGTTGCGCAACGCGCCTTCGCATTTGACGCAGGCGGGCGCCGGGTCGTCGCCCGGCTTCAGGAACAGCTTTTCTATCGATCCCTGCAACTGCCCGTTGACCGAGGTGATCCGGATCAGCGCCTTGGGTTCTTGTGTCGCGTCATCGACACTGGTCCACAGGCCTGCGGGGGAGGGCGCCTGGGCGTGGGCAGTCAGTACAAGCAGCAAGCAGCTTGTTGCGGTCGTCAACGACCAGGCGCGGGCGGGTAGCGTCATCGGTGGCTCGTAACAGGGTGGGCAGGTCCGCCATTCTGCCCGGGATCGTAGCTCCGCAGCAGCAGGAATGTGGCTGGCCGCGGTATTGCATCGAAGGTCTATTCCTGTGGGAACTACGGAATGCAAGCGCCCAAGGGCGCGCTAAGATCGCACGGTTTGCGCCGACGCAGGGCCGGCCTCTTGCATTCCGAGCCAGTCGCCACGTGTCCCTTCCCATCCCGCCCCCTCAGTCATCCTTACCCCCAGGGATCGCTTCCTTGCCGCGACGGCGCGCAAGCGGCCGCCGGGGCCGCAAGGGATTCCCGATGCTGCTGCCCTTGCTGGCGTGCCTGGCCATGCTGACATTCGGCGGCTTTGTGCTGTCCAAGCTGAACGACGACGCGCGCGCGGTGGAATCCGCACAGACCAGCGCGGTGGCTGCAACTTTTGCATCCGCCGTGGAACGGGTGGTGAGCCGGGCGCTGACGGCCACGCGATCGCTGGCCGTGATGGTCTACCAGGGCAACGGGAGGGTCGATGATTTCGAGCGGCTGGCGCTGTTCCTGTTGCCCATGTACAAGGGCGCGTACGCGCTATCGCTTGCGCCTGATGGCATCATCCGGCAGATCGAACCCTTGGACCGCAACCTGCTCGTCAGGGACCACGACGTGCTCGAAGGTGTCGACCGCGACAAGGTGATCGCTGCGATCCACCCCGACAAACCCGTCATCGAGTTTTCGGGGCCGTTCCAGCTCATCCAGGGCCCCATCGGCGCAATCGGCATGCTGCCGATCTTCCTGCCCGACGACCGGGGCGCGAGCAGGTTCTGGGGATACACCGTCGTCACCTTGCTGTTGCCCGACGCGCTGGCAGACGCCAACCTGGAAGCCATGTCGCTGCAGGGTTACGCCTATGAGCTGTCCGGCATGGATCCTGAAGCCGGGCACCGGCGGGTAATTGCCAGGTCGGCAGCGCCTGTCACGCAGCCGGTTTGCGAGGGCGTGCACATCGAAAGGGTCAGCTGGACATTGTGCGTGTCGCCGCTGCAAGCGCAGTCGGCAGGGTCGCGCCGCCTGTTCGAAGGGGTCCTGATCATTGTGTGCAGCGTGGGCATGGGCGGCCTGGTGCACATGCTGATCGTGCTCAAGCGCGCCGGGCGTGAACTGGAGTGGTCGGCGCTGCACGACGCGCTGACCGGCCTGCCGAATCGCCGCTATATCTATGAACGGCTCGACACGCTGCTGTTCCCGGCAACGCCCGCCGCGCCGCTCGCGGCGGTGGCCTATCTGGATCTCGATGGTTTCAAGCCAATCAATGACGCGCTTGGCCACGCGCAGGGCGATGTCGTGCTACGGATCGTGGCGCAACGGTTGACGCGGGCTGTCAGGGAACGCGATGTGGTCGCACGGATAGGCGGCGACGAATTCATTATCGTGATGCGGGACCTGGAAAGCGAGGTGCAATGCCTTGCTGTGCTGCAGCGCGTGTTGCAGGCCGTGGGCGAGCCCATTGCGCTGACCGATCGTAGCGTTGCGGTATCCGCCAGCATCGGGGTCACGCTCGTACCGGCAGACGACCCCTCCGATGTCCAGAGTCTGATGCGGGCAGCGGATGAAGCGATGTACCAAGCCAAGGCGTCGGGCAAGAACCGGATGCAGGTCGCCGGCGCGTGAAGGCGCCGCAACGATTTTCGGCGGTCGGCGCCGGTCAGTGCCGATGCCCCGCATGCCCATGAACCGGTGCCTTGGCCCCCGGTTCATGGGCGTCATCGTCTTCGTCCTCGTGGGGTGCAACACCTTCGCGTGACTTCTTCAGCCAGGCCCTGCCCAGCGCGTCGTCGAGCGGCACGCCTTCGCCTTTCAGGTAAGCCCGTCCCAACCGTGCCTGGGCAACCGGGTTGCCGGCGTCGGCGGCGCGTTTCAACCAGGTGATCGCGGTGGTCATATTGCGCGGGACGCCGCGGCCGGATGCGTAGGCCTCGAACAATTCGTACTGGGATTTGGGCGCGCAACGATCCTGGGTAGTGGCGGTCTTGCTGTACCACGCGAACGCCTGCTTGCCGTCTTTCGGCGCGCCGCCCATGCCCGTCTTGTAGAAATCGCCCAGCAGGCATTGCGAAATGACGGATCCGCTGGCGGCCGCCTTGCTGAACCACTGAAAGGCTTGCGCCGTGTCTTTCGGCACGCGATCGTTGCCGTTGTAGTACGTGAAGGCCAGGTCCACTTGCGCGGGGGTGTGGCCTTGCGACGCCGCCTGCCGCAGATAGTCGAAAGACTTCTGCCTGTCCAATGCCGTCCCGCTGGCCCCGCTGTAGTGGCGCGCCAGTGCGTAGGTGGCCGCGGCGTCGCCAGCCTTTGCTTGGGCTTCGGTTTCTGAAAGCGTGGCGGCGTGCGTGCCGGCCGCCAGGGTCAACACGACCCCCGCGCCAAGCAGCAACTGCCCAAAAAGTCCTGTACGCATGGATGCTCGCTTCATGCAGAAAAAGCAAGGCGGCACTTGCGCCGCCTTGCATGTTTGCCGCGTTGGCGCAACGTCGCCTTAGCGGAACGTCACCTTAGCGGAACGTCGCGTTGACATCTGCCGGCACGACGATTTCACTTCCGGAATTAAGCGAGATCGTTACCGTGCGGCCCTTCTGTATCTTCGCCAACACGGCTTGCGCTTCGGCCAGGGTCTTCAGGCGCTGCGTGCGCAGCACTTCGGGTGGATGGAAGGTCCCCTTGGCCGCGTGGACCGATTCGACCGGTCCGCCGTCATAGGTGATCGACGTGCCAAGCCCCGGACTGTTCTGCGCCAGGCCGGGCGGCACGTATCCCTTGTAGACGGTATCCTGCACGTCGATCGACACCTGCACGAAGAAGCCGGTGGGATCGTCCACGTAGCTGTCCGTCGGCACGACGATGCCATTGGCCAGCAGCGGGATGGCGGGATTCTTGTTTTGCGCACCCACGAAGCCTTGCACGATCTTGCCGCTGTCCAGCAATGTGGCGCGGATGTCGGTCAGGCCCGCTTCGCGACCGGGCTTGAACGGACCTGACGTTTCAATGCTCTTGTAGGTCCGGTTCGCCACGTCACTGGCTTTATAGGAGACGACAGACCGGCGCTTTTCCAGCTGGTTGGCGAACTCGGTCGTGACCTTGGTGCCGCCGATCGCAGGCGAGTCGAACACCCTGGACGTCAGCGCATCCAGCATCGTCAGGGGCTTGTTGGCGTTGGCCGGATCGCGGTTGTACGCCTTCAGGCCCTGGAAGACTTCAACGATGGGGTATTGGTTCGTGTGCTGGGGTGCGACGAAGTCCACGTCCACGGTGTTCTGCAGATAGCTGAAGCCATGCTGGAACGACAGGCGGCGCCAGCCGTTGGCCGGGGTAGGGGAGTTCAGGCCGTTCACGCCATAGCCACCGTGATAGCCGAAGATCACAAACTTGCCGTCGGCAGGATTCTTGACACGGAACAGCATGTTGGTCGTGCCAGGCGTATGGCCAGGCGCCCAGATCACCATGATCTGCACGTTGCCGTAGTCGTACCACTTGTCGTATTCGTAGAAATTGTTGGTGCGGGCACGCAGCACGGTTTCGGTTTCGGGCAGGGCGCCGGGAATATCCCAGACGTTGCCTTGAAGGTCCCCCTTCACGCCGATCACGTCTTCTTTCGACGCCCACAGATTCATGGTTTTGCCTGCGTTGTCCATCATCTTCAGATGTTCAACGGCCGTGCCGTAGTGGTCGCCGTGGCCGTGGGTCAGCCACAGGTCGGTCACCGATCGCGGATCGACGCCCATCAGTTCCATGTTCTTGAAGTACTGATAGCCGCTGTTCGGCCAGCCCGCATCGATCTTGATGACCTTGTCGTCCGACGTGTCCGCCGTCCCCATGTCTGCCTTCAGCACGTACGAAGCAACCTCGTTGTCGCCCACGTAGTACATGGTGTTCTTCACCATCTCGAACGGCTCGGTACTGCGGGTGTAGGGCGCGGCCGATACACCGGTCGCGTTGATGGCAACGTAGGTCTGGCCCGACACCGGATCGGTGCCCTTGTCGGCCAGCATCGGGCTCTGCGTGGGCACGTCCCATACTGGCTTGCCGTCGGTCTTCGATTGCGGCGTGAAATACCAGATGGCCACCACCTTGGCGTTGGCCGCGTTCTGGTAATTGTTGTCGAACAACAGGTAAGCGGCCTGGCGGGCGGTGGTCGCGTAGTTGTAGTTCGCGGTGACCGGCACGGCGGCCAGGGTGGACACGGTGCTCTTGCTGTAGTCGTCGGTGTTGACGTTGAAGACCTGCGCGTCGGGGGCGACGGTATAGGTTTCTTCGTAACGCTTGATCGGCGTCGTATAGGCGCGGCCGGCCTGATCGGCCGTCACGATGCTGCCGTCACCCACGGTGATGGTGGACCCGCTCTTGTTGTAAATCCATCCGGCGGCGACCATGGGTCCGGGCGCGTTGGCGTTGCGGGCGACCGAGGCCCCGTACTTCTGCAAGTTGAATTGCGCATCGCTGGACTTGCCCTTGGCCAGCACCACGTTGAAGGTCTGCGCGGGATCGGTCGGGACTGTTACGGCCCCGGTGTCGGACGCCAGCCAATCTACCAGGTTGCCAGGAGCCAGCGAGGCCTGGATGGCCGTCGCGCTGGCAGGCGTGACCGCCGTCGTGGTCAAGGTCTTGAGCCCGCCTTGCGTCAGCACGCTGACGCTGACAACTTGTTGGCCGGACGCGCTGGTCGTGACGGTCGGCGCGGCCTGGACCAGTCCTGCCGACCGGAATGCCGGCGCGGAAGCCGTCGGTCCGGCGTCATCATCGCCGCTGCCCCCGCAGCCTGCCAGGAATGCCGCGGCAAGGATCGCCGGCAGCACTTTCCATTTGAAGTTCGATGCGGTATTCACCTTGCTGTCTCCTCGATTGCCTGTCGCCAAGCGTGATGTGGCCCGATGGCCTTCTTGTGCTGGCACCGCTGTGCCGCGGTGTCCCGTGCTGTTGTCGTTGCGTGCCGCCTGGCTTACCGCACCATGCAGGGCTTCTTGTTGTCGAATGACCACCCGGGAATCAGGTGCTGCATGGCCATCGCATCGTCTCGCGCGCCCAGACCGTGCTGTTTGTAGAGCTGATGCGCGCGTTCGACCGCTTCCATGTCCAGTTCCACGCCCAGCCCCGGTGTGTCCGGCAGGTCGATGTAGCCATTGCGGATCTGCAGCGGATTGCGCGTCAGTTGCTGGCCGTCCTGCCAGATCCAGTGCGTGTCCAGCGCCGTAACGCGGCCGGGCGCGGCGGCGCCCACATGCGTGAACATCGCCAGCGAAATGTCGAAGTGATTGTTCGAATGCGAACCCCAGGTCAGGCCGAACGCCTGGCAGGTCTGCGCAACGCGGACCGAACCCTGCATTGTCCAGAAGTGGGGATCGGCGAGCGGGATGTCGACGGATTGCAGCGACAAAGCGTGCGCCATCTCGCGCCAGTCGGTTGCCACCATGTTCGTGGCGGTGGGCAGACCCGTTGCGCGTCGGAACTCGGCCATCACTTCACGGCCCGAGAACACACCCTCGGCGCCGCAAGGATCTTCGGCGTACGCCATCACGCCATGCAGGTCACGGCACAGGCGGATGGCGTCTTTCAGGAGCCAGCCCCCGTTGGGGTCCAGCGTGATGCGGGCTTGCGGGAAACGTTCATGCAGGGCGCGAATGGCCTCGACTTCTTCTTCGCCGCGCAGGACGCCGCCCTTCAGCTTGAAGTCCTGGAATCCATAGCGTGCATAAGTGGCTTCAGCCAGCCGGACGATGGCGTCGGGCGTCAGCGCCTTTTCATGACGCAGACGGAGCCAGTCGTCGGCTTCATCAGGCGCGCTGTCATAGTCCAGGGGCGTCTGGTGCCGGTCGCCCACGTAGAACAGGTAGCCCAGCATCTGCACTGACGTGCGTTGCACGCCTTCGCCAAGCAACGCGGCTACCGGCACGTTCAGGTATTGGCCCAGCAGGTCCAGCAAGGCGGATTCGGCTGCGGTGACCGCGTGAATCGCCACGCGCAGGTCGAAGGTCTGCTGCCCGCGGCCGCCGCTGTCGCGGCTCGCGAAGGCCTGGCGCATCTGATTCAACGTGTGCTGATAGTTGCCGATGGAACTACCGATGATGAATTGGCCGGCGTCTTCCAGCGTGGCGCGGATCTTTTCGCCGCCCGGCACTTCGCCCACGCCGGTGTGGCCGGCGCTGTCGGTCAGGATCACCAGATTGCGGGTGAAGTAGGGGCCATGCGCGCCGCTCAGGTTGAGCAGCATGGAATCGCGTCCGGCAACGGGCACGACGCGCATGTGGGTGATGGTCGGCGTCTGGCCGACTGCAGGGGAAGTGTGGGGCATGGTAGCTCGGTAGAAAATGGCGTGGTGCAGCCGACCAGGTCGCGCTGCGGTTATTCGATCGTGATGTTGCCGGTCTGGATCACTTCCTTCCAGCGCGCGCTTTCCTGCTGCTGGAAGCGAGTGAATTCTTCCGGCGAATTGGCAACGACTTCCAGGCCCTGGTCGGTGAACGGCTTGCTGATCGCGGGGTCTTTCACGGCGTTGACCAACGCGGCGGACAACTTGTCACGCACGTCGGTTGGCAGGCCCTTGGGCGCGACGACGGCCTGCCACGAATAGACCACGAGGCCTGGTACCGACGCTTCGGCAAAGGTCGGGACGTCGGGCAGCACGGGCGAACGCTTGTTGCCGGTCACGGCGATCGCCTTCAGCTTGCCAGCCTTGATGTGCGGCAACACGGCGTTGACGTTCTGGAAGGACATGTCGACCTGATTGCCCAGCAGGTCAGAGATGGCCGGCGCGCCGCCCTTGTACGGCACGTGCAAGCCCTTCGTGCCCGTCTTCTGCCAGAACAGTTCAGCCGTCAGATGGTCGGACGAACCCGCGCCCGACGTCGCAAAGCTGATGCCGCCTGGTTTGCCCTTCAGCATGGCCAGCGCATCCTGCACGTTGTTGACTTTGGGTGCCAGGGCGGGGCTGACGACCAGCACGTTAGGCGCCTGCACCGCCACGGTCAGATAGGTGAAGTCCTTGGCCGGGGAGTAGGGCAGCGACTTCATCAAGTGTTCGGCCACCACCAGCGGCGCCAGCGACGTCACCATCAGCGTGTAGCCATCCGGGGCAGCCCGAGCCACTTGCGCCGCGCCGATCGTTCCAGTTGCGCCCGCCTTGTTTTCGATCACGAAGGTCTGCTTGAACTGCTCGGTCAGCTTGTTGGCCACCGAACGGGCCACGGAGTCGGTTGCGCCACCCGGCGGAAAAGGCACGACCATCGTTACCGGCTTGTCGGGCCATGCCTGGGCAGCCCCGGCGGCCGCCATCAGCGTCAGACCAAACACCCATTTGCTGGAATTGCTGTTCATTCTTGTCTCCTCGATTTTTTGCATGTTTGTTAACGTTAACATCTTGCTTGTTAACGTTAACGTCGGAATTGGCGAGAGTATGGAGCAAGTTTGGAACGCTGGCATTGGGGCAAACCCAGGGGTTGTTTGGTGACCTGCACGAAGCAACGGGTTAGCCTTCTGCTTTATCCCCAGCACGAGCCACCCGTTTCCGCCCATGCCCGCGACGTCCAGCAAGCCCCCGTGCCTCCGCACAGTTCCATCGACCGTGGCAAGGTCACCGTGCGCGAAGTGGCGCGTGCCGCGGGCGTGTCGATGATCACCGTCTCGCGAGTGATCAACACCCCGCAACAGGTGTCGCCTGCCACGCTTGAGAAGGTCAATGCGGCCATCAACGCGCTGGGGTATGTGCCGAACCTGATGGCTGGAGCGCTGCGGCTGTCGCGCAGCAACCTGGTCACGCTGTTGGTGCCGTCCGTGGCGGGTTCGCTGTTCGCCGGCATGCTGACCGCGTTGACCGAATCTCTGGACGCCAAAGGCTTCCAGCTGATGGTGGGGCAGAGCGGTTACGCCACCCCGCGCGAAGACGCCTTGCTGCGCGCGATCATCGGCCGCCGCCCCGATGGCATCGTGTTGACCGGCGTCATGCATTCGCCTCAGGGACGGCAATTGCTTCAGGCATCGGGCATTCCGGTCGTCGAAACTTGGGACACGACTTCGACCCCCATCGACATGCTGCTTAGCGTTTCGCACGAACAGATCGGCGCGGCCGTCAGCACGTATCTGTTCGACGCAGGCAAGAAACATCTGGCGGTGCTGGCGGGCGATGATGAGCGTGCGCACTTGCGGGCCAGCAGCGTGGTGCGCAAGGCGCTGGAGCTGGGATTGCCGGAACCGGTGGTGCGGTTCGTGTCGGCGCCCACGACGCACGCGCAAGGCCGCGAGGGGCTGCGGTCCTTGCTGGAAGCGGACAAACGGATCGATGGTGTGTTCTGTACGTCGGACCTGATGGCCGCGGGGGTGCTGACCGAGGCCATGGTGCGAGGCCTGTCGGTGCCCGGGCAATTGGCGGTGGTGGGGTTCGGGGACATGGACATTGCCGGGTCGATGTCGCCATCCATCACGTCGGTGCATGTGGATGGCGCGGCAATCGGTGCGCGCGCGGCGGAGATGATCGCGGCGTGTGCCAATGGTCAGCGGCCGGCGGAATCGGTCGTGGAGATCGGGTTCGAAATCGTGCGGCGGGAAAGCGCGTGAAGGTAGGTCAGGGTTGCATCAGCGTTGCAACCAGAATGACCAGTCCCATGAGGGAAACGAACCCGATGAAGCTGATGACCTCCACGTCGGACAGGTCTTCAACATCGCGGCTGGGTTTACGCAGACGCGGAAAGCGTCCGAATGTCATGACGCGCAGCACCAGCCAGCCTGGCCAGAAGAAGACGGCGCAGAACGCCAGCGAGCGCAGCACGTGAATAACGAACCCTGCGATGTATTCCATACTTGCTTCATTTCTCCAATAGGGCTTCAAGGTCAGCCACGTGCACCATCAGTTCCCTGACGCGGCGCAGGGTGGCGTATTGGTTCAGGACGGTAAGCCAGCGGGGATCGGTCAGCAAGGCCTGCCACACGGGTTCCAGGTCGTGCATGTCAACAGCTTCGCTCGTGGCCAGCCTGCTCGCGTAATCCAGCGTGGTGGTTGACGATAGCAACTGCATTCGGCTGGCCGCGCCCAGAGGCTTGGGAACTGAGTCCGCCGGCGTGTCCGAGGCATAGAGCACCGCTTCGTGAAATGTCGCCAGGACGTCCGTCGTGGGCAACGCATGGAGCGACGCGCCGCGAATGAGCACAGTCCCTTGCGTCTTCCGGAAAGGATAGGCGGAATGGGGATCGGCTTTCGTCAGCAGCTGCAGGCCACGCAGCAGCCTCGGATAATCCGTGGTTGCGGCATCGGGCGACGCCTTGACCTCGACCAGCAGGCAGATATCCCAGGGCGGCGATACGGTGCCGACGGCGTCGCCGGTGTCCTTGGACACTTCGGTCTTCGGATGCCGCAAGACCACCACATCCCACTCGGTCTTGGCCCGCTCGGCGCTGTCCACGAGCACCGCCGGAACCTGCATGGCGGTGACGACTCGGTAGATGCAAGGTTGGCTGCCGTCACGGTTCAGCTGCGCCGCCAGCGCATCCAGCGCCTGCGCAACTTTCGCCTCGACGTGGGCGCCTCGCTGCTGTGCGCCGGCACCCTGGGCCGCAGCTTCCGCGCTGCCTGACCTGGGGCCATGCGCAGCCCATAATGCAAGGTATTGCTGCACCTCGTTGTCTTGCGCCAGCGCCGACAGCCGCTGCAGACGCGCCAGCGCAGGGTCTTCCAGAAGGCGTCGAAGGCTGTGTTCCAGCTCGGCGTTGGACTGGGGGTCGGACCGGAGATCGCATCGGGTTTGGGATCGGAGATCGGACCGCGAATCCGGCCGCGAATCGCCCCGGCAGTCTGCTTGGGTTTCAAGACCGGCCAACAAGTTCCGGCCCGTCTCCGCAGCCTCTGCCCATGCTCCCATCGACACCTGCCCATACAGTCGCGACAACGTGTCGCGCAACGGGCTGGGCTCCTGCTGCCGCAGCTTGCCCGGATGCGCAATGGCACTGACGCGGCTGCGAAGGTCGCGGGCGTCCTTATTTCCCTGCGCCTGCAGGGACGCGTGCTCACGCACCGCCGCATATCGATGGCGCAGCACCATCGCCTGGAAGGCAACGTCCCCGGCCTGCGGGTGCAAGGCATCGGCGATCAGCCGTGACAATGCCTGCAAGAAGTGGGCTTGGATGGCCGCGTCCGGATGCTCACCACGCGCAAGGGCCGCGCGCGCCATCTCGATGGCGGTGGCGATATCCCTGGATGCGGACGGCGCCTGCGAACCGGTGGAATGGTCAGCCAGCGCAGGCACCCGGTATCGCCGGGGCACTTTGCGTAGCAACGCGTTCAAGGAGGAGCAGGGCGTCGATGCCATGACAAGAGGGAGTGCGGTGAGAGCACGAGCGCGGAACGTGCCGCCCAGTCTAGCAGCAGAGGGAACGAGACCGGGCGGAACGCACGCGCGCGGTTGACAGGGACATGGGCGGGCAACGTGGTGATCGCGTCTGCCATATCGGCGTCGCCGCAAACCACGGCGGGCGCGGCCGGCTCATGCATAATCCGGATCGTTGACACCCGCAATCATCCGGCCCTATGCGATATGAACTGACCGACCTGCGACTGTTCCTTGCCATTGCCGAGGCCGGCAGCCTGTCGGCAGGCGCGGCAGCGGTCCATCTGACGGCATCGGCGGCAAGCTATCGCTTGAAGAACCTGGAGTTCGCCCTGGGCGTGTCCTTGTTCACGCGGGCGGCAAGGGGCATGGAACTGACGGCTGCCGGGACGTCCGTCCTGAAGCACGTGCGCGGGCTGTTCGCGGGCATCGAGGCCATGCACGGCGAGGTCGCCGGCTTCTCGACAGGGCTGTGCCGCGCAGCATAGCGGCGGCTGCGCTGGACGCGGGAAGGATCGGGGCGGTAGCGCTGACCGACCCGTGGGCGCATCGGGAACTGTCCCTGGTTACACGCGCGGGGGATCTGTCGCCATTGGTGTCGGCGGTCGTCGACCTGCTGCTGGATGATCCTGTGGTCATGGCATCGCGCCTGTCCCAGGGTTGAGGCCAGTGACCGCTCGCGAGGCGTGTCGTTATCGCGCCTTGCGCTGCCGCTTCTCTTCAAGGAACGCATTCATGAAAGCCTGGGGCTCGCCGGTGTCGAAGGCCGCGCCGAATGCCTGGACGCTGGCGTCGATCGAAGCTGCCAGATCCAGCGCCTCCCACTGACGCAGAAGCCCTTTCTGTTGGCGCAGCACGGCCGGCCCGATGCGCGCAAGCGAGTTGGCAAGGTGCAGGACGCGTTCATCGAGCTGATCCCTGGCTACCGCTTCGTTGATCAGCCCCCAGGCTGCCGCAGTCGGCGCATCGATCAGTTCGCCGGCCAGCAGCATCCATGCCGCATTGCCGGCACCGATCAGCCTGGGTAGCAACGCAGCGTGAATGACGGACGGAATGCCTACCTTGACCTCGGGCATGCCGAACTGCGCGTCCTGTGCCGCGATGCGCATGTCGCAGGCCATTGCCAGTTCCATTCCGCCACCCAGGGCCCAGCCCGGAATGCGGGCGATGACCGGCACGGGAAAGTGATGCACGGCGTGGCACAGGTTGCGCAGGCGGGCGATGAACGCCTCTCCGGACTCGCGGTCCAGCAAGGACATTTCCTGGATGTCCGCGCCGGCAACGAACGCGCGGTCCCCTGTGCCGCGTTGTCGTCAACGATCTTTTTCCAGCCGGCGTATGACTGGCTGATCGTCTCGGCAAATGCCTTGCGTGTCGTGGGCGCTGGAACCGCGCCTTGCTTTTCGATGGCCTCGACCGTTTGCGGGTCTTTCAAGGTCTGCGCTACCGCGGCATTGAGCCGGTCAAGGATGGCATCCGGTACGCCGGCTGGCGCTGCCAGTCCGAACCACGAAGGCGTATTCATGGCCGGCAGGCCGGCTTCGGCATAGGTGGGCACATCGGGCAGCACTTTCAGACGCTGCCTTGCCGCGACCGCGAGGGGACGGATACGGTGGCTCTGGATCAGTGGGTTCGACGACGGAATGTTATCGAACACGACTTGGAGCTGGCCCGCCACCAAGTCGTTCAAGGCGGGACCCAGTCCCTTGTACGGGACGTGCAGCATACGGGTACCGGTCACGCTCATGAACAGTTCGCCATTCATGTGGCTCAGGCCGCCGTTGCCCGATGAACCGAAGGCCAGCTTGCCGGGCTGGCTTTTCAACAATGCCAGGAATGCTTTGAGATCCTGGGCGGGCAGGGCGGGATTGACCACAAGTACATTCGGGACGTCAGCCAGGTTGCTGATCGGCGAAAAGTCCTTGATCGGGTCGTAGGGGGACTTGGCATAGACGTTCGGATTGACCGCATGCGAGCTCTCAACGGCCATCACCAGGGTGTAACCGTCCGCGGGCTGCCGGGCGGCGTAGGCGCTGCCGATGTTGCCCCCGGCACCCGGTTTGTTTTCGATGACGATGGGTTGTCCAAGCACCGCGCCAAGCTTATTGCCCACGACGCGAGCGATGATGTCCGTGGTGCCTCCCACCGCGTAGGGCACGATCAGCCGGATCGGCCGGTCGGGGTAGGTCTGGGCATACGCGCCGTTCGCGGCGGAACACAGGGCCAGCGTCAGCAGGCCGGATAGAACGGAAAGTCGCATGGGTGTCTCCTGTTGCGGTGAGTCAGGGTGTTCTTGTTGTCGTTGTCGTTTAGTACATGGCATCGTGCTGGCCCAGCGTGGGCGGCGCGCTTGCCACAGTGCTTCCCAGGGATCCCGCCACCAGTGGGTTCCTGACCAGACGCATCGCGCCAAGCTCCGGATGCGTGACCGTCTGCAGAAGTCCACGGTGCCGCACCTGCGGGTGGGCGAACACTTCATCCAGGGTGTGGATCGGACCCCAAGGCACGCCGTTGGCGTCAAACGCGTCCGTCCAGTGTTGGCGCCGACGTTGCGCCAGCACCTCGGCGATCGCTGGCCGAAGCACCGTCATATTCGACAGCCGGGCACTGTTGGTGGCGAACCTGGCGTCGCCAGCCCACGCGGGTTGGCCAATCACGGCGCTGAAGCGGGCGAACTGCGCATCGTTGCCGATCGCAAGGATCAGGTGTCCGTCCTGCGCGGCGAACACTTCATACGGCGCGCAGTTCGGATGCGCGTTCCCGCTGCGCTGCGGGGCGTTGCCCGACACCAGGTAGTTCGCGGCTTGATTGGCATTCAGGGCAACCGCGACGTCGAGCAGGCACAGATCGATGTGCAGGCCTTCGCCCGTTGTGTCACGTTGCCTTAAAGCGGCCAGCACCGCGGACGTCGCATACATGCCTGTCATCAGGTCGACGACGGCCACGCCGGTGCGCAAGGGGCCTGCACCGGGCATGCCGTCCGGTTGTCCGGTGTAGCTCATCAACCCGCCCATGCCCTGGAACACATAGTCGTAGCCGGGTTTGTCAGCCATGGGCCCGGTCTGGCCGAATCCGGTGATCGACAGGTAGATGATCCGCGGGTTGATGGCCTTCAGGCTGTCGTAGTCCAGCCCGTGCTTGCGCAGGCCGCCGGCCTTGTAGTTTTCGACCAGGATGTCCGCGTCCCTGACCAGGTCAAGGACGCGGGCCGCGCCCTCGGGCGTCGAAAAGTCGAGCGTGATCGACTTCTTGCCGCGGTTGCACGCCATGAAGTAGGCCGACATCGATGCGTCGCCGCTGGCGGACGCCAGGTCGGGCGGACCCCATCCGCGGGTGTCGTCGCCGCGGTGCGGATGCTCGATCTTGAGCACGTCCGCGCCCATGTCAGCCAGATTCTGCGTGCACCAGGGGCCCGCCAGGATCCGCGACAGATCGACGACGCGAACGCCGCGCAAAGCGTCATGCAGCATGCTGTCTCCGGTGTTGTCCGTGTTGGTGACGGCGATTATGTCAGCGGGTCCTGGCGGCCACGAGTCGAATGTTTCGAAGGGTTCGTTCGATGCCGTTCAACGGTCATCCTCGAAGTTGGTGCCGTTATCCGCTATCGTTGACCTTCGCAAGCATCCGACCAACGGGAGACAGCAGTGAGCCTTGGAAAAGTGGCGATCGTGACAGGGGCAGGTTCAGGCATCGGCAAGGCGGTGACATTGGCGCTGGCCGAAGCGGGCTATCGGGTCGTGCTTGCGGGGCGGCGGGCGGCATTGCTCGACGCGGTGCGCGAGGAGGCCCGGCAGCGCCATGGCGCGGGCGACCGCCTGGTGTGCGTGCCGACCGACGTGGCGGACGCGGCCGCGGTCGAACACTTGTTTGCCAAGGCGGTAGACCGGTTCGGCCGGGTAGACGTGCTGTTCAACAATGCGGGTCGCGGCAATCCGCCGGGGTCGTTCATCGACTGGACGGCCGCCGAGTGGCGCGAGGTGGTCGATGTCAATCTGAACGGCATGTTCTATTGCCTGCAACAGGCCTTCCGGGTGATGCGCGACCAATCGCCGCAAGGCGGCCGCATCATCAACAACGGTTCGATCTCCGCCCATGCGCCGCGGCCCAATTCGATCGCCTATACGGCCACCAAGCATGCGGTGATGGGGCTGACGAAGACAGCGGCGCTGGATGGCCGTGCATTCAATATCGCCGTCGGACAGATCGACGTGGGCAATGCCATGACCGACCTGGCGTCGCGCATGGCCAAGGGCGTGCCCCAGGCCAACGGCGCGATCGAGATCGAGCCGATGATTGACGTGGACGTGGTTGGCCAGTCGGTCCTATATATGGCCAACCTGCCGCTGGAAGCGAACGTGCTGTTCCATACGGTGATGGCAACGAAGATGCCATTCGTGGGCCGGGGCTGACCGCGTCAGGAAGAACCGGCCGTCCACCGAAGGCCGGCCTCTGCCCGGCTTACGTCTGGCCTATCCGCCCCAATAAGCGCCTGCGTAGCCCCGATACGGGTTTCCGTAAGCGGGCCGCCCGGCGGAACGGTGTTCTTCCATGAAGCGTTCGATGGCGTCCGGGCTGCCGCCCTTGAACATCTCCTTGACCACGCCGTCGGGCAGCAACTGCCGGTAGCGCACCGGCAGTCCGGCGTAGGCCGCGCCTTCGGGCAGGTCGCGCGGCACGCCGATGGGATCGAGGAAGCGGGATTCGCCGCGGATGCTGTCGTACCGGGCGCGCACCTGAAGGGCGGCATCCAGAATGCCGCCGATGACCTCGGACAGCCTTCGCCCGCTCACCCGCGCCTGCCAGGAGGCACGCAATTCCAGCAGGCGGTCGGGCGGTGCGCCTTGACACGCACCCTGATAGGCGGCGGTCAGGCAGTGGTCTCCGGCTGCCAGCAGACGCTGCGTTTCGGTCGGTTCGCGCTCGAGCAGGGATAGCACCTGGCCGAGCGATGCGCCTTCCATGTAGCGGTCCGGGCCGATCTCATAGCCGATGTCGCCCGGATTGTGGTGGTCTACCGCGACCAGGGGCTCGTAGCCGCGAAGGCGGCACTCCACGGTCACGATGGGCGCCTTGGGCAAGAGCACGGCCAGCCGCAATCCGCCCGGCCCGTTGTGCAGGACGCTGTCGGCGTCATAAGCCGTCCGGGGGACACGCGCTGCCGACCCTGCGCCGCGACGACGCACGGGTAGCCGGCGTTCCGCACCACGCGTTCGATCTCGCGCATTTCGGGGTCTTGGGCGCCCAGCACAAACGTGCAGTCCGCGGGTAATGACATGCCTGGCTCCTGATTGGCGGTCGGGGATGCGTTCCCCGATGCCCATCAGCAAACGATATGCCATCCAGGCGGATCAGGTCACCTTGGCGCCGGTAGCCTTGACCACTGCGCCCCACCTTTCCACTTCCGACTTCACGAAGGCGCCGAACGCATCGGGCGAACTGCTCTGGGCGATCAGGCCTTCGTCCAGCAGCCTGCGGCGGATGGGCTCTTGAGCCAGCGTTTTTTCTACCGCTGCCGAGATCTGCTGCGCCAGTTCCGGCTTGACGCCAGCGGGTCCGAGCAAACCGTACCAGGCGCTGAAGTCATAGCCCGGCAGCACATCCGCGATCGGCGCGACATTGGGCGCCGACACCATGCGCTGCGCGCTGCTGACCCCCAGGGGCTTGAGCGTCTTGTTGTCCATCTGCGCCTTGGCCAGGGCCGCCGTGGCGAACATCAGGTCGACCTGTCCCCCCAGCAGATCGTTCATCGCGGGCGCCGTGCCTTTGTACGGAATGAGCGTGATGTCCACACCGGCGCGCGTCTTGAGCACTTCGGACGCCAGGTGGCCCGATGATCCGATGCCGGGCAAGGCCATGTTGAGCGTACCGGGCTCGGCCTTGGCCAGGGCGATCAGTTCGCGCATGGTATTGGCCTTGATGCCGGGGCGGGCCAGCAAAATGGACGGCGCGCTGGCCACACAGGCGATGGGCGAAAAGTCCTTGACCGGATCGAAGGGCAGTTTGGGGTAGAGCGTCGCGTTGATGGCGTGACTGGTGTAGCACATGAGCAGCGTGCGGCCGTCGGGTTCGGCGTTGGCGACCTGCTGGGCGGCAATGTTGCCGCCCGCGCCCGGCTTGTTGTCGACGACGAACGTGCCGCCCAGCAGGCGGCCCAGTTCCTGGGCCATCAGGCGGGCGACGGTGTCGGTGCCTCCGCCGGGCGACGCTCCGACCACGATGCGCGTCGCGCCGCTTTGCGCCCGCGCCATGCCTGTTGCGGCCAGCAGGCCCACCGCGCTCATGGCGCCCAGAAAGGTTCGTCTCTGCATGGCGTATCTCCTTGTGTGCCGGGTCTTGCCCGCGTTTGTTATCGCTATCTATCCGCGTGGCGGATGTGGGTGCGCGGCCGCGACCCCTTCCAGGGTGGCGACCGCGATGCAGTCTGGTCTTGCGGCGTTCAGGCCTCGGCGTGGTTGTCCGCCCTGACGAGGTCTGCGCCCAACAGTGTGTCCATATCTTGCTTCAGCATGCGGGGTTTCCAGGTTTCGAATTGCATCCCGAGGGTGGCGGCCTGACGTTTTTCATAGGCCAGGAATTCTGGGGTGATGGCCGTGCCACGCACTCCGCCGCGCACGGCGCCGGCCCGTGCGTCGCCGTAGTACTCGGCCCAGGCGTCGGGGAGCGGCTGGGATCCTGGAATGGCGAGCCAGAGGCGAAACAGGTGGCGCTTGCGGTCGGGCTCGTCAAAGTCTTCGAACGGCGTGCGCGAATGCAGGGTGACGTAGTTGTTCAGCAACTGCACGTCGCCTTGCTCCAGTTCCATCGTGTAGCACAGCTTGTCGCTGGGCATCAGTTCTTCGAGCAGGTCCAGCGCTTCGATCTGTTGGGGCGTCAGGCGCGGCACCTCGGGAAAATCGCGCTGTGCGGCGTCCGTGTTCTTCCGATTGGCGCGGGCCGAAAAATAGTCCGGATGGTTGCCGAAGATGGGCAGGCGATAGTAGGCCGGCTGCGAAGGATCCTGCGTGCCTTGATAGCTGTGGAAGAACGGTGATTCGAGCACCGGGATCAGGTCGGGCCGCCGGCGCTTGACCTCGTCCCGAAGCGCGATGGAACTGATCACCTTGCTGGTGCCACCGGACTTGGCCGTACGGCGGCACAGCAGGCCGACCACGTCGCAGGAGTCCTGATGGAAGTCCAGGCCGGCATTGGTGTTGTAGCCCCGGCCGCCCTTGACCTTGTATTCGCCGCCTTCGTTGCGGACGTCATTCATGATCTGGCTGGCGCGGTTCTGCGTCCGGCCCACGCCCATGTACAAGGCCATGCCCCAGAAGGCCAGGCGCGAATCGTCCTCGGACCAGACGTCGACCGGGAAGCCTTTGACCAGGCACATGCCCCAACGGCCCTGGGTCGTGTCGATCGCCTGCTTCAACACCGCGATCGCGGCGGCGTTCAGGGGAAAGTCTTCCTGCGTCATCTCCAGCAGGGTCTTGCCTGTTTGCCTGGCGTGAGCGAGCGCGGCGTGCATGCCATCGATCTGCTCCGTGGTCAGGCGGATGATCCAGGAATCATCTTGCCGGACCTGTTCGGCGGTCCAGGCCAGCGGGCGGCGCGCGTCCGGACGTGCCTGAGGAATAGGGGTGGACGTGGCTTGCATGGCTTGCTCCTGCTGTTATGCGTTTGAAGGCTAGTCTAGGCCACAGCGCTTCATTAGAATAGCGAAGGTATTTGAGCTTCTTCATAAGGAAAATTGATGAAGATCGAGACGTTCGCCACGCTGGAAGCCGTGCTGCAGACCGGCACGTTCGCCGCCGCGGCACGTGCCACCAACGTGACGCCCAGCGCGGTCAGCATGCAGATGAAGCAGCTTGAACTGTATCTGGGCAAGCCGCTCTTTGACCGATCGGGCCTGCAGGCGCGTCCCAACCAGCTGGCGCATGATGTGGCCGATACCTTGCGCGCGGCGCTGCAGGGGCTGGAATCCCTGCGCGCAGGTAGCAGTCTGGCGGCGGAAGGGCAGGTACGCCTGGGCATCATCGAATCCCTGCAGGCAGCCGTGCTGCCCGGCATCATGGCCTTCTTGCGGGAACGCCACCCGCGCCTGGAACTGCGGCCCGCCCGCGGCCGCAGCAGCACCCTGACCGCCGCGGTCAAGGCGGGCGAGCTGGATGCGGCCCTGGTCGCGCAGCCTCTGTCGGGCGGATCGGCGCGGTTGCGCTGGACGCCGATGTTCACCCGCGAGCTTGTGGTGATCGCCCCGCCCGATGCCGATGACACCGCGCTGGGCACGCTGTTCCGGCAACACGACTGGATCCGCTACGACCGGAACACGGTAACGGGGGCGATGGCCGTGCACTACGCCAACGAGCATTTACCCGACATTCGCGGCGCCCTGGAATTCGACAGCTCGCCCGCCATTGTCGCCATGGTCAGCGCAGGGCTGGGGGTGTCCTTGCTGCAGGAGCCCGACCCCGCCGTGCTGCAGGTGTATCCGGTGCGCGTGATCCGGCTGGGGCGCGGCGCACCCGTGCTGCAGTTTTCGATGGTGACGCGTAAGAACGATGACGACAACCGGTCCATCGACGCCGTGCGGCAAGGCATGCAGGTCAGTGTGGGGTCGTTTCGCCGGCAGGCGGAGCAGCCGGGGCAGGCTGCGGCGGGCGCCGGGACGCACCGCGTGATTGCGGCGATAATGCGGCGCATGCCGCCACCCGTGTCTTCGCTTCGTTCGGTCTTTGCCCGGTTTGCCCTCTGGTTCGCCTTGTGGCTGGGCCTGACCGCGCTTGCCTGCGCGGCGCTGCTGGGCTTCCGTTATGCCGATGCGCGGGGGCAGTTCAACACCGACGCCAGTACGCTCGTGCGGCAGATCGCACAACGGGTCGACCAGCATGACGCCCATCTGACCAGCCTGGCGGCGGTCGCGCGCTTCGATGACGCAAGCTTTGCCAACTTTCTGGGGGTATCGGCGTCGGTGCGCCAGTACTACCCACGCATCACCGAGATCGTGCTGGTCGAACTGGCGCCCGAGCCGTCGGCGGCAACCGTGCCGCGTGTGCTGGCGATCAGCGCGGCGCACGCCGTGTCCGATGCGGGATGGAACGCTGCCATGACGCAAGCGTCGGCGGGCATTGCGGTGGGAAAAACGCGGCTCGCGCCAGGCCGCCTTCCGGACACCTTTCGTCTGATCAAGCACATCCCGCGCGAGCCTTACACCGTATTGGTCTTCAGTATCGATGCCGGCCAGCTGGTTGCGGCCGACGCCGGGCCGCGGCCCATCGCATGGACCCTTGAAGTCCCTGATGGCGCCACGACCTTGGCGGCGTTGCAGGGCGCCACCGATGCCCAGCCGCTGCGCCCGTCACGGTGGCGCCTGCCCGCCATGGTCATGAGGTCGCAGCTTGACAGCCCCAGCCAGCCGCTGGTGGTGACCTTGCAGCGCGATGCCCGATGGTCGGAGCTGCTGCCTGTGCCTGCCGTGCTGGCCTGCGCAGCGCTGGCGGCCGTGCTGCTGGGCGCATTGCAGACCGGCCAACGGTTGCGACGCGCCCGTCACGATGCGCGGCTTCAGGACCAGGCGCTGCGGCTGGCGCACGCCATGCGTGTCGACGGCCTGGGGGAGATGGCGTCGGGCATTGCGCATGAGCTCACACAACCCATGACGGCCTTGCTCAGCCAGAACCAGGCCGCCTTGCGACTGATCGATGGCGGTGCGGCGGCCGGTGATCTGGCGCCGGTCATCCGCACCAACATCCGCCTGGTCAACCGGGCAGGCGCCATCCTGGAACGCATGCGCGCACTGGTCAGCCGGCGCGAGCTGCCCTTGGCGGATACGGACGTCCATGCCGTCGTGCAAAGCGTGGTGGAACTGAGCGAGGCCGACCTGGCGGGACGCGGCGTGGCGCTGCAGGGGAGTCCGCTGCTGGCGTCCGCGCCGTGGCGGACGCCGTGTCGCTCGAACAGGTCCTGCATAATCTGGTGCGCAATGCGGCGGAGGCCCTGGCGGCACGCACCGGCGCGGGACGCCCGGCCCCTTTGGCGCCCGGCAGCGCCCCAGGGCTTTCAGGTGACCCAGTCCATTGGATCCGACTCGTTGCGATCCACAACGACGCGATCGTCACGATCGTTGTCGAAGACAACGGTCCGGGCATGGCTCCCAACGAGCTCGAACAGATCTTTACACCGTTCTACACGACCAAGGAAGGCGGGATGGGGCTTGGCTTGCCCTTGTGCGAGCGTCTGATGGAAGCAATGGGCGGACGTATCCAGGCCGAAAGCGGGATAGGCAAAGGCACCCGATTTACCCTGACGCTAAAGGCCGCTGCATGACTCGCCCCCTGGTGTTTCTGATCGACGATGACGAAGACGTGCGCGACGCGCTGGCGCTGCTGCTGCGCACGATGGGCCTTGCCGTCGAAGCCTATGCGGACGCGGCATCCTTTCTGGCGCGTGAAGCGCCAGAGCGCTTTGGCTGCGTGGTGACCGACGTGCGGATGGCCGGCATGTCCGGCCTGCATCTGCTCGAGCGCCTGCAGGCCGATGCGTTGGGGCTGCCCGTCGTCGTGATAACCGGGCATGGGGACGTCGCCGCGTGCCGCCGCGCGCTGCGGGGTGGCGCGGTGGACTTCCTGACCAAGCCGATCGACGAGCATGCCTTGCTTGAAGCCATCGATGCGGGCTTGGCACGAGGGCAGGGCGACCTGGGGCGCGCCCGCGAGCGCGACGAGGCGGCACGCGCGCTATCCGTGCTGAGCCAGCGCGAGCGCGAGATCATCGGACTCATTGCACAAGGGTTGGCGACGAAAGAGATCGCGCGGGCACTGGATCTGTCGCCGCGCACGGTGGAAAAACACCGGGCCGGCATCGCCACCAAGCTCGGCACGACCTCGGTGGCCGACATGGTCCGCCTGGTGCTGGCGACGGCGTAGTTCTACCCAGTTGCCTGGGTAGCGCACCGGCTGTGCGCGCAGGAGGGCGGTCGGTACAGTGCTCCCCATGGCCGGATGACCGGTCACGCAACCCCCGGAGACCTCCATGAAAGCCACCCATCTCATCGCCGCGATCACCCTTGCCGCCACGCCGCTGTTCGCGTCGGCGCAACTGCTGCAAGAGCGCAATGTGCCCGCCGGCATCGCCACCGAAATCGCGCACGCCGCCTTGAATGCCTGCGCCCAGCGCGGATTCAATGTCAGCGCCGCTGTCGTGGATCGCGCCGGCGTGCTGCGCGTGCTGGTCCGTGCCGACAATGCCGGCCCGCATACGGTCGACGGCGCGCGAATGAAGGCCTACACGTCATCGTCGTCGCGCACCCCGACGCTGACCATGCAAGAGAACTCGCAAAAGAACCCTGTCGCGCAACACCTGTCCGACATCCCCGGCTTCCTGCTGCTGGGCGGCGGCGTGCCGATCCGCGTCGGCAATGAAGTGGTCGGCGCGGTTGGTGTAGCCGGCGCGCCCTCGGGCGTCATTGACGGCGAATGCGGCGCGGCGGGCCTGGAAGCGGTCAAGGCCAAGCTGATGTAAAGACTGGGCACCGCATTCGCAGGCGGTGCGTCATGCAAGAAGGGGATGCCATGACCTACGGCATCCCCTTTTTCACTCTCATTGCCGCGAACGGGTCTAGATGAACACGGGGCGATCCGGCAAGCGGTTGGCATCCGCCGCACCTTCGGCAACCGGCAGCGCGGCCTTCAACGCCGCTTCGATTGCATCGATGCCCGTTTCCAACGTACCGATGTAATCGCCGCGCCGGAAGCCGTCCTGGATCTGGCGGCAGACGCCGTCCCACGTGGCATCCGGCACGTCGATCCCCCGGTCGGCGATCAGTTCGATGCACCGGTTGCCCAATGCGACGTACAGCAGCACGCCGGTGCGTTGGGGGTGTCCCACACCCGTTGGCGTCCGAACACTTCCAGGGCTCGTGTGGCGCCATCGGGCACGTGGTCGGGCAGGTGGGTCTCCAGCACCACCAGCAATTCGCCAGGGTGATGGGTCTCGCTTTCGGCAATGGCCGCAGCCAGCCGGTCAAGCGCAGCGGCATGAAAATGCCGCGACCGACGCCAATGACCGCTGATCAAGGGCCAGCCGCACGCGCGGGCGAACTTACCAACTGCCGGATGCACCGCCACCTCCACTGCGGCCGCCGCCGCCCGAAAAACCGCCACCGCCGCCAAAGCCGCCGCCGCCACCGCCAAATCCGCCACCAAAACCTCCGCCGAATCCACCTCGGCCGAGGCCGCGGCGCGACATCGTGCGCGCCGCGCCGCCAGGCAGGAAACCCTTGCCGACCACGCTGCAGCTCACGCCCAACACCCCTCCGAGCAGGACGAAAAGCAGGGATCCGGTAAACATGAAACCCGCGACGGCGCCAAGCAGGGCAGCCGCCCAGACCGGCAGGATGACCAGCACCAGGCCGGCGCCGAATAGAACGCCGGTCGGAATGCCGCGGACGGTCTCGGCGGCATTGGCCTTGGCCTTCTCGACGGGTGGCAAGTCTTCTCCCTGCACGAGGCCGATCAGCGCATTCACGCCTGCCTCGACACCCCCGGTAAAGTCGCCTTCCCGGAAACGGGGGGTGACCTGCTCGCGGATGATGCGGCTCGCCTGGGCGTCGGTCACCGCGCCTTCCAGCCCATATCCGACCTCGATACGCAAGGTGCGGTCGTTCTTGGCAATGACGAACAGCACGCCATCTTCCGCCTTGGCGCGGCCCAGTTTCCAGGCTTCGAACACACGAACCGCGTAGTTTTCGATCGGCTCGCCCTGGGTGGTCGGCACCATCAGCACGGCGATCTGCGCACCTTTTTCCGCTTCGAGCGCCTGCATGTGCGCTTCGAGCCGCACGACAGCCGCCGGGTCCAGCGTGCCCGTCTGGTCCGTCACGCGCCGCTCCAGCTTGGGTACGGCCGTCTCGGCGGCGTGGGCCAGGCCAGGCGCCACCAGCGCGCCGGCCAGTATCGTCAGGCACAGGCAGAACCTGTGCCACAGGCGGGACGAAGTCATCGCGCAGGAGCAGGCGCAGGACGTGCGCCGCCACCGAAGTCCACCGTGGGAGGCCGCGAAATGGCGGCTTCGTTTTCGACCGCGAAGTTCGCCTTGGGCTTGTAGCCCATGACCTTGGCGGTGATCGCACCAGGGAATTGGCGGATCATGACGTTGTATTCCTCAACCGATTTCACGTAGCGATTGCGAGCCACGGCAATGCGGTTCTCGGTGCCTTCCAGTTGCGCCTGCAGGTCGCGGAACAGTCCGTCCGCTTTCAGTTGCGGGTAGTTTTCAGTGACCACCAGCAGGCGGGACAGGGCCGAGCTGAGTTCGCCTTGCGCCTGCTGGAAGCGCTGCACCTGCGCCGGATCGTCCAATTGTTCAGCGCTGATGTTGGCCGAGCCGACGCGCGCGCGGGCTTCCGTGACCCGGGTCAGCACGGCCTCTTCGTGGCTGGCGTAGCCCTTCACGGTACTTACGAGATTGGGAATGAGGTCGGCACGGCGCTGGTATTGATTCAGCACTTCGGACCACGCCGCTTTCACCTGTTCGTCGGAAGCCTGCATGGCGTTATAGCCACAACCGGTCAGGGTCGCAGCGAACAGGGAAAGCATAAGAAGGGAAAACAGTCGCTTCATGATTCGTGCTCATACGGGGGCGGGGCGTTCCATTACAGCAGGTTTCCCCTTGAGCAAGCATGTAAGGGTCCGTCGATGGCGTTACGTGCGTTACCCAATGTCAGCGTGGCAGAATGCACCTTTGCCCCGGGGCGCCGTCTCCGTCGAAGGTCATCCATGTCCGCCACGCCTCCCTCCTTGTTCCAAAGCAGCCTGACGCCCGAGCTCAAGCTCGAGCGCGCCCGGCTCGAACTGCTGGACCTGTCCGCGCGCAACCGTCTGCTGAACGTACCCAAGTTTTCCAAGACGGCCAAGACCGTGGACGTCGTGGGCGAAAAGACAGCCGAGGTGTTCCGCCTGCTCGTGCGTGAATCCAAGTCCTTCAGCTTCGTGGCGGGCCGGCCCGACCGGCCGGAACGGGGCGAGGCGCAGGAAGGTGAGGGCACGGATGAGGAAGGCCAGTGGTCGGCCGACTACGATGTGACGCCGGAGGACGCGGAGCTGGACGCGCGTGGGGTCATGCGCCGCCACGCGGACACCCGCCTGCAGACGCGCATGACGCCCAAGGGCCTGCAAAAGCGCCTGCTGGACCTGTACCACGATGCCCGCACGCTAGAAGAAGAGCAGGGCGTCAACATCCTGTTCCTGGCGCTGGGCACACTCAGGTGGATCGATCCCAAGAACAAAGACAATGCGCGCCACGCGCCCCTGCTGCTGGTGCCGGTGACGCTGGACCGGGCCAAGGCGGGCGAACGTTTTACGCTGCGGGTCCGGCAGGAAGAAATCACGTCCAACCTGTCGCTGGAAGCCTGGCTGGACCGCGAACATGGGCTCGCCATGCCGCCCTTCGACGCAACGGACGACTTCGATCCGGTCGCCTATCTGGCGGCCGTGAGCCAGGCGGTGTCGACCAAGGCCGGTTGGCAGGTCGAGCCGGACGACATCGTGCTGGGCTTCTTCTCATTCGCCAAGTTCCTGATGTATCGCGATCTCGATCCGGCCAACTGGCCCGATCAGGGCATCCTGAAGCAGCCCGTGGTGCGGTCGCTGTTGGGCGATGGCTTCGAGAGCGACGGCGAATCCGTGTCGGATGACGTCGCGATCGACGAGCTGATCCCGCCGGCCGACATGCTGCACATCGTCGACGCCGACAGTTCGCAGACCCTGGCGATCCATGACGTCCGCAAGGGGCGCAACCTGGTCATCCAGGGCCCCCGGGCACGGGCAAATCGCAAACCATCGCGAACGTCATCGCGGCCGCGGTGGCCGACGGCAAGACCGTATTGTTCGTTGCCGAGAAGATGGCGGCGCTGGAAGTCGTGAAGCGCCGGCTTGACAGTGCAGGCGTGGGCGATGCCTGCCTGGAACTGCACAGCAACAAAGCCAACAAGCGCGCATTGCTGCAGGAATTGCGGCGCACATGGGAACTGGGTGCGCCGCGCGCCGACTTCTCGGGCAATGTGGTGACGCGCCTGCAGGCCGCGCGCGATGGTCTCAACGGCCACGTGACGCGCATGCATACGCCCCTTGCACCGTCGGTGCTGTCGCCCTTCGACGTGGTCGGGCAGATGGTGCGTTTGCGGCGCGAAGGCCAGCGCCCGGTGGACCTCCAATTGGAAGGCGCAACGGCCTGGACCCCCGATGACGTGCGAGACCGCGCGCGGCTGGTCCATGAGTTGAGCCAGCGCATCGAGGACATCGGCCTTCCCGCCGCGCACCCGTGGTACGGCATCGGCCTGGACATGGTGCTGCCCACCTTCGTCGAACGCCTGACGCCGCGTCTGCGGGATCTGGCCGACCAGCTGGGCCGCTTGCAAGCCGATGTCCATGAACTGGAAGCCGCGTTGGCGCTGGATCCGCCGGTTGCCGGGTTCGATGACGTGAAGCGCTTGACCGAGAAGGCGGAACGGCTTGCGACCGTGCCGGATTTCCTGTCTTCGGACGCCTTGGCCGCGCCCGTGTGGGACGAGCGGGTGGCCGACATTCGGGCCATGCTGGACCAGGGCCTGGCCTATGCCGCCCAGGAAGCCGCCCTGCGCCCCCTGCTTCAGGCCGGCGCGATCACCCGGAATGACCTGGAACCCTTGCGCGCGGGCCTGGCCGCCTTGCCTGCCGGCTTTCCCCTGGCGGCACTCGGCGCCGCGCGCGACCTCTTGGCCTTGTTGCCGCGTCTGAACCTGGACGCGCAGCGGCTGGCCGCCGAACTCGGCAGCAATACGACCACCGATACGTTTGCCGCCATCGCGCGGCTGGCGGCGACTGCTGACCGGGTCGCCAACGCGCCGGATGCCAGTCCGGAGGCCTTTGCGGCGACGGTCTGGAGCCACGGCGTCGAGCAGGCCAACGACCTGGCGCAGGCGGTGGCCACGCTGGAGCAAAGCCGGGCCGCGGTGGGCGAACAACTGCTGGAATCCGCGTGGACTACCGACGTGGGCGCCGCGCGCCAGGCCCTTGCCACCCATACCGGCATGTTCAAGGTGCTCAACGGCGAGTGGCGCACGGCCCGCGCATTGGCCCGTTCCCTGGTGCGCGACCCGCAACTGCCGGTGGCCGACATCGTGGCGCTGTTCGACACGCTGCTGCGCGGCCAGGCCGCCGCCGCCCGCATCCTGGCCGATCACAGCTTCGGCCTGTCGGCGTTCGGCGGCGATTGGCGCGGTGAACGCTCTTCCAGCGCGCCGCTTTTGGCGCTGGTCGAGTGGATGCGCACGCTGCAAGGGCTCGGCGATGAGCCGCGTCTGCTCGCGGGCCGGCTGGCCGAACGATCGGCGGTGGGGGCGCGCGCCGCGCAATTGCGCCAATTGATCGAGCAGGCGCGGCCGGCCATGCAGCAATTGGGCCAGGCTTATGCCTCGAACGTGGCCGACGCCTTCGACGGCGCCGCCACGCTGGACCATGCAAGCCTGCGGGTGGTCGGCCAGCGCGCGGCTGCCCTGGTCGACATCGATGACCTTTCCAGACAGTGGTTCGTGAACCCGCCGCTGGACCTGAACGCCCGCATGACGCAAGTCGATCAGCTGGCCGCCTTGCATGCTGCCCACTCGGCCGTGGCCGCCCAGGCGGAGCTGGGTGCTGCCGCCTTCGGCAACGCCTGGCTTGCGCAGGCATCCGACTGGCCGCAACTGGTAAGTGGCTACGACTGGATCACTGCGCACGGCGACCTGCGCCATGTCGCGGCTGCGCAGCCCGATCGCAAGGACCTGGTCGGTCGGGCGCAACGGGAACGCGCGGCCGCTGCTGGCCTGGCCGACGCGATCGACGCCATCCTGGCCGAGTTGAAAGCCGAGCCGGCCGTGGTGCTGCATGCGCCGCAAACCCTGCACGCCTCGCTGGACGCGGTCTCCGCCAAGCTGGCGAGCTGGCTCGCCAACACCGAGCAACTGTCCAAATGGGTGGCCTATCGCGAGCGCGCCGACACCGCCCGCGGGGCAGGCCTGGCAGCGTTGGCGGACCGGCTGGCCGATGGGGGCCTGGCGCCCGGCGAAGCCGGCACGACTTTCGACATGGCCTACCACGAAGCCATTCTTGGCGAGATGATTGCGCAGGCGCCCGAACTCGGCCGCTTCGACGGCGCCTTGCACAGCCGTCACGTGCAGGAATTTGCGGATCTGGATCGAGAGCGTATTGCCGGCGCCCGCATCCAGGTCGCCAGCGCGCACTACCGCCGCATTCCGCCACGCGACGGCGGGATCGGCGCCGTAGGCGTGTTGCGCGCGGAGATGGCCAAACGCCGCGCCCATCTGCCGATCCGCCAACTGGTATTGAAGGCCGGTCCGGCCATCCAGGCGATCAAGCCTGTCATGATGATGAGTCCCTTGTCGGTGGCGCAATTTCTGTCGCCAGGGAGCCTGACCTTCGATCTGCTGGTGATGGACGAAGCCAGTCAGATCCAGCCCGTCGACGCGATGGGCGCGATTGCCCGCTGCAAGCAGGTCGTGGTGGTCGGCGACGAACGCCAGTTGCCGCCCACCAAGTTTTTTTCCAAGATCACCGAGTCGCAGGCCGATGACGAGGACGACGACACGCAGGTGTCCGATATCGAAAGCATCCTGGGCCTCTTTACCGCGCGCGGCCTGCCGCAGCGCATGCTGCGCTGGCATTACCGCAGCCGTCATCAGTCGCTGATCGCGATCTCGAACACGCAGTTCTACGAGAACAAGCTGTACATCGTCCCGAGCCCCTACACCCAGGAAGCCGGGATGGGACTGCGTTTCCACCACGTGCCCGATGGCGTTTTCGATTCGGGCGGCAGCGGCGCCAACGTGATCGAAGCGCGTGTGGTGGCCGCCGCCATTCTGGCGCACGCGCAGCAGACGCCCGAGCTGTCCCTGGGCGTTGCGACGTTTTCGGTGTCGCAGCGCAAGGCCATTACGGATGAGCTGGAAGCCTTGCGCCGCGCGCAGCCCGCAACCGAAGGCTTTTTCAGCGCCCACCCCAGTGAACCGTTCTTCGTGAAGAATCTGGAAAACGTCCAGGGCGACGAACGTGACGTGATCATGATCTCCGTCGGGTACGCGCGAAACGCGCAGGGCAGCCTGACCATGCGGTTTGGCCCCTTGGGCGCTGAAGGCGGCGAGCGACGGCTGAACGTGTTGATCAGCCGGGCCAAGCGCCGCTGCGAAGTCTTTGCCTCCATCACCGACGAGGACATCGACCTGGAACGCGCAAAGGGCAAGGGCGTCCTGGCCTTCAAGCTGTTCCTGCACTACGCGCGCACAGGCAGGCTGGAGGTGGGGCACCACACAGTCCGCGATGCGCAGCACGTGTTCGAAACCCAGGTGGCGACGGCCTTGCAGGCCAAGGGCTACCAGGTGCACCCGCGCGTCGGCATCGCCGGAATTTTCATTGATCTGGCTGTGGACGACCCGGCGTACCCGGGCCGCTATCTGTTGGGCATCGAATGCGACGGCACGGCTTATCGCTCGGCGCGTTCGGCGCGGGATCGCGATCGCTTGCGCCAATCGGTGCTCGAAGACCATGGCTGGCGCGTGCATCGAATCTGGAGCGTCGACTGGTTCCAGCGACCGCAGGAGCAGCTGGACCGGGTCGTCGCGGCGATCGAGGCCGCCAAGGCAGAAATGGGCGACGCCGGCGCACGACGCGATTCGCCCGGATTGGCAGGCCAGAATGGCCAGGACCCTGGGCAGCCCGTTGCCGCGCGCCGCGCCGTACCCGTCGAGATCGTGACGGTCGACCGGGGGGACATGACCGCCATCGGACTGGTCGATTCGCTGGACGCGACGTCGCCCGAAGCCTTCTATGTGGAAGCCACCCTGGATCGCCCCGGCGCCTACGAATTGCATGACACCCCGGCGCGCGTGATGGCCGACCTCGTCCGCCAGGTGGTTGCCGTGGAATCGCCGGTGCACATCGATGAAGTCATCGTGCGGATCCGTGGCGCATGGGGTCTGCAACGCGCCGGCGCCCGCATCGAAGCCGCCGTGGGGCAGGGCGTGCGGCAGGCCGTGGCCGATGGCGCGATCGAACGCGACGGGGATTTCCTGCTGCAGCCGGGCAAGGCGCCCGTGCTGCGCGATCGGCGCAACGCGCTGTCGCCCGGACTGCGCAAGCCTGAAATGATCGCGCCGGCCGAAATCGCGGCCGGCATCGTGCAGGTGGTGGGTGACCACCTTGGCGCGGCCGACGAAGAGATCGTGGTGGCCGTGGCGCGGCTGCTGGGGTTCAAGTCCACCAGCGCGCCTTTGCGCAAGCTGCTGGCCGCGGGCCTTGCCGACCTGCTGGCCGACGGCACCCTGACGCGCCGGAACGCGCTCATCGTTCTGCGGGACCAGGCGGCCGCATGAGTCCCCGCTTTCCGATCCGGACCGAATGCCCGCCTGGCGCCTGCGAATGCGACCGGGAACGCCTGCTGGCGGACCCCGAGGCCGATCTGCGCGTGCTGATGCTGACCAAGGAAGAGGAAAAGAAGCTGGTGGCGCGGCTGGAAAACCTGGCCGACCTGGCCGAGCTGCGGCGCTTCGAAGAACGGATACAAGCCCAGCTGGGCATCGTCATCCGGGTCGAACCCGGCGCCCGCGAAGTGCGGACGGCCCGCGGCATCGCCATTGAAGTCGAAGCGCGCCCCGGCCTGTGCCGCAAGACGCGGCAGACGCTTCCCGCCGCCATCCGCAGGTCTTTGGAAAAAAATCCCGAGATCGTCTATGCGCTGCTGAACGCTCGCGACCTGCTCGGCGACGCGTGATTTGGCGGGCTCGCCAAGCAGGTGCTTCTGTTGGAAGCCCCATATCGTCTAATATCGAAGGCGGTGCGTTTTCGTGCGGCGCTTGAAGCGCGCGAAGCCAGACAAGTTTTGCTATCCCTGAAATGCAGCGAGGTTAGAGACAGTGGCTACTACATCCAAAATCATTTATACGCTTACCGACGAGGCCCCCGCGCTGGCGACCTATTCGCTGTTGCCGATCGTCAAGGCGTTCACCCGCTCGTCGGGCATCGCCGTGGAAACGCGCGACATCTCGCTCGCCGGCCGCATCATCGCGGCCTTCCCGGATTTCCTGGAAGATTCGCAAAAGATCGGTGCCGCGCTGGCCGAACTCGGTGAACTGGCCACCAAGCCCGAAGCCAACATCATCAAGCTGCCCAACATCAGCGCCTCGATTCCGCAGCTGAAAGCCGCGATCAAGGAACTGCAGGATCAGGGCTACAAACTCCCGAACTACCCCGACGAAGCCAAGACCGACGCCGACAAGGACGTCAAGGCACGCTACGACAAGATCAAGGGCAGCGCGGTCAATCCTGTGCTGCGTGAAGGCAACTCGGACCGCCGCGCGCCGCTGTCGGTCAAGAACTATGCTCGCAAGCACCCGCACAAGATGGGCGCCTGGACCTCCGATTCGAAGGCCCACGTCGCGCACATGGACGAGGGCGATTTCTACGGCAGCGAAAAGTCGGCCCTGATCGCCGACGCTGGTTCCGTCAAGATCGAACTGACCGCCGCCGATGGCACCAAAACCGTGCTGAAGGAAAAGACCGCCGTCAAGGCGGGTGAAATCATCGACGCGTCCGTCATGAGCAAGCAGGCCCTGACCCGCTTCATCGAAGCCCAGATCGCCGACGCCAAGGCCAAGAACGTCCTATTCTCGGTCCACCTCAAGGCCACGATGATGAAGGTGTCCGACCCGATCATCTTCGGTACGGTCGTTTCGGTGTTCTACAAGGACGTGCTGACCAAGTACGCCGATGCGCTCAAGCAGGCCGGCTTCGACCCCAACAACGGGATCGGCGACCTGTATGCCAAGCTCAAGTCGCTGCCGGCCGACACGCAGGCCGCGATCGAAGCCGACATGAAGGCGCTGTACGAAAGCCGCCCGCAGTTGGCCATGGTCAACTCCGACAAGGGCATTACCAGCCTGCACGTGCCCAGCGACGTGATCGTCGACGCCTCCATGCCGGCCATGATCCGCGAGTCGGGCAAGATGTGGGACGCCGAAGGCAAGCTGCAAGACGCCAAGGCCGTGATCCCCGACCGCTGCTATGCCGGCGTCTACCAGACCACCATCGACGACTGCAAGAAGAATGGTCCGTTCGATCCGGTCACCATGGGTTCGGTGCCGAACGTCGGCCTGATGGCTCAGGCGGCGGAAGAATACGGTTCGCACGACAAGACCTTCCAGATCCCCACCGCTGGCACCGTGACCGTGACCGACACGTCGGGCAAGGTCTTGCTGGAACAGAAGGTGCAAGAGGGCGATCTGTGGCGCATGTGCCAGACCAAGGACGCGCCGATCCAGGACTGGGTCAAGCTGGCCGTCAACCGTGCCCGCGCGACCGGCGTTCCGGCCATCTTCTGGCTCGACAAGAATCGCGCCCACGACGCGCAGATCATTGCCAAGGTCAACCAGTACCTGAAGGACCATGACACCAACGGTCTGGACATCCAGATCATGTCGCCGGTCGAGGCCACGCAGTTCTCGATCGACCGCATCCGCCAGGGCAAGGACACCATTTCGGTCACCGGCAACGTGCTGCGTGACTACCTGACCGACCTGTTCCCGATCCTGGAAGTCGGCACCAGCGCCAAGATGCTGTCCATCGTTCCGCTGATGGCCGGTGGCGGCCTGTTCGAAACGGGCGCGGGCGGCTCGGCGCCCAAGCACGTGCAGCAGTTCGTCGAAGAAGGCTTCCTGCGCTGGGACTCGCTGGGTGAATTCCTGGCGCTGGCCGCTTCGCTCGAGCATCTGGGCAACACCTACAACAACGCCAAGGCCAACGTGCTGGCCAAGACGCTGGACCAGGCGACCGGCAAGTTCCTGGACGAAGACAAGTCGCCTTCGCGCAAGGTGGGTGGTCTGGACAACCGGGGCAGCCACTTCTACCTTGGCCTGTACTGGGCACAGGCGCTGGCCGCCCAGACCGACGACAAGGAACTGCAGCAGCAATTCACGAGCATCGCCAAGGAACTGGAAAGCAACGAGGCGAAGATCCTGGAAGAGCTGACGGCGGCCCAGGGCAAGCCGGTGCAGATCGGCGGCTACTACCGCCCGGATACGGCGCAGACCGAAAAGGCCATGCGCCCCAGCGCCACCCTGAACGCCACGATCGACGCCGTCAAATAAGACCCGTCAGTCCGTGAACGCGTAAGACAAGGCCGCCGCAAGGCGGCTTTGTCGTTTTGGCACACGCAAAAAAGCCCTGTCAAAATACTGCAACCGGATTGCGTTACGCTGAAAATGCAATATAGTTGCACCTTCGTGGCGCGCACGGGCAGGGGCTCGGGTCGCGCGTCAAGGTTTTCAGGTCGTTATGCCGTTCTATCGTCAGCTCGCTGTCTATCTGATGATTGCCGTGTTCTTCAACACCGCGATCGGCGTGCCCCTGCACGCGGCGGAACACGTCAAGGGGGCGGGCGCGTGGGTGCAGGGCAAATCACGCGCCGGCGTCCAGGCCGCAGGGCAGGGTGCCGCACGCGGCGCGGCGCAGGCCGCGACACAGGCTGCGGCACAGGTTGCAGCACAGGTTGCAGCACAGGCGGCCGCGCAAGCAACGCCGTCATCCGAACTGGCCGAACTGACCACGCCATCGCCCAACGCCGCTTTACCGGCGCTGGAGCGCGAGACACCGGACTCGCGGCCGGACGTGCATACCACAGCCGAGTCCTGCGCCGTCTGCGCCGCGCACACCCACCAGGCCACGGCCTTCGTCATCTGGCCCATGGCGCCGCCTGCCGCGCCCGCTTGGCTGTGCGACCTTCCTTCTTACGTCTCCCCGGATATCGCCGAGGCAGGGCAGTGGCCCTTCGCGGCCCGCGATCCTCCCCGCACCTGATCTTCCTGCGTGCTGGCCCCGGCTACGCACCGCGTCTTGCCGCCTGAACCATCCCACCGGTTCCGTCCTGTTCCCACGACGGCGCCACTGCGTTCTGCGGACCTTTCCTTGTCACGCCCCTGACCGTTGCCCGAAGCCGGCGCGGGGCCGCATTCTCGAGCCTTGTCATGTCCACGTCCACCTCCCCGGCGCGCCTTGCCCCGGTTCCGCTCGCACTCGCCCTGGCTGCCCTCTGGGCGGTTCATCCCGCCGCTGCCCAAACGCCCTCGGAGCCGTCGGCTGCGCAGACGTCCGACGCCCCGGTCGGCGTGCTCCTGCCAACGGTTGAAGTCATCGGCGGCGCTGCGACCGGAGGCACCTACCAGCCCGACGACGTGCGCGCCGCAAAGACCGACCTGCCGCTGCGCGAACTGCCGCAGTCCGTGCGCATCCTGTCGCGCGAGACCCTGGACGACCTGGGCGCCACGCGCCTGGACGACGTGATGGACACCGTGGCGGGTGTTTCCCGGCAGCACAACTTTGGCGGCCTGTGGGACAACGTAGCGATACGGGGTCTGCCCGGCAACGAAAACACCGGTTCCGCCACCTTGCTGAATGGTTTTGCTGGCAATCGTGGCTTCAATGCGCCACGTGACCTGGCTGGTGTCGAACGGATCGAATTCCTGAAAGGGCCGGCCGCCGCCCTGTATGGAAGCAGCGAGCCGGGTGGCACGCTCAACATCGTCTCTAAGCGGCCGCGATGGACCCCTGCCCATGCCATGGACGCGCACGTCAGCAGTCAGGGCTTTGCGCGCGGGGCGCTCGACAGCACCGGGCCGCTCAGCAGTTCGGTGGCCTATCGGCTCAATGTCGCTGCTGAAGGCGGCAATACGTTTCGCGACTACGTAAACAGCAATCGGCAGGTGTTTGCCCCCGCGTTGACCTGGAAGCTGACCAATGACACTCAGCTGGAATACGTGGGCGAGGTGCTGCGCCACTCCGCCAACCTGGATCGCGGGGTCGTTGCGATCAACAACCGTCTGGGCGCCATCCCGCGGTCGCGTTTCCTGGGCGAACCGTCCGACGGCCGGATGACGATCAAGAATCAGACACACCAGTTGGTGCTTTCGCAGCAATGGAATGATACCTGGCGCAGCCGCGTGGGTCTGTCCTATCGCGATACCTCGCTCGACGGATTTTCGACCGAAGCCAGCAGCCTGTCGGCCAGCGGCATCCTGAACCGGCAGCGGCGCTTTCGCAACTACCAGTCGCATGACGTGGGCGTACAGGCCGAAGTGCAGGGCAACTTCAGCACCGGCAGTCTCAAGCATGACCTGCTGATCGGCATCGAGACCTTCCACTACACCATGGATACGCTGGCGCTTCGGGCCAATCCCACCGCGGCCGCGCCGTACGCGATCGATATCTACCAGCCGGTTTATGGCCAGCCGCAACCCGCCTTGTTGCCGAACACGGCCACCCTGGAGCGGCAGCGCGGCAGAGCGCTGTACCTGCAGGATGCCATCGAACTGGCGCCGCAGTGGCGTCTGCTGGGCGGCGTGCGTGTGGATACGACGCGGCAGTCGCTGCTCAATCGCCGCACCGGCGTCACCACGTCGCAAGACCCGACGGCCACCTCGCCCAAGCTGGGCGTCAGCTGGCTGCCGAATCGTCAGTGGACGGTATATGCCAACGCAGGCACGTCATTCCGTCCCAATGCCGGCGCCGACGTTGGCGCCCGCAGCTTCGTGCCTGAAGAAGGTCGCGCGGTCGAACTGGGCAGCAAATGGGAAAACGCCGACCAGACCTTGGGTGCGACCGCGTCGTTGTTCGACATCCGCAAACGCAATGTGCTGACGGGCGATCCCCTCAATCCCGGGTTTTCGATTTCGGCCGGCGAAGTGCGCAGCCGTGGCGTCGAGGCTGAGATGAACGGGCAGGTTTCGCGCCATTGGCGGGTCAATGCCAGCCTGAGCGTGAATGACGTCGAGATCCGCAAGGACAACTCGCTGGAAGTGGGTGGCCGTCTGCTGAACACGCCCGCCGTCACGGCCAGTGTGATGACGATGTACGAAGACGTGCTGCCCAACGGTGACCGCTACGGCCTGGGGGGCGGGGTGA
This sequence comes from Pigmentiphaga litoralis, assembly GCF_048632615.1. Classification (GTDB taxonomy): domain Bacteria; phylum Pseudomonadota; class Gammaproteobacteria; order Burkholderiales; family Burkholderiaceae_B; genus Pigmentiphaga; species Pigmentiphaga litoralis_B. The sequence goes on along the minus strand of NZ_CP184479.1, from coordinate 141,562 downwards.
CGCACGTGGGCAAGCGGCTGGGCGAAGCCCGCACGCAGGTTCAGGCCGATACGGGCGCGCCGGCCTTCATGCTGCCCGCGTATACCGTCGCGCGGCTTGGCGCGTACTGGCGCCTGAATCCCAAGATGCGGCTGTCGGTTGACGTTCACAACCTGTTCGACAAGACCACGTATGCCAGTTCCTACAACCGCTTGTGGGTGGCGCCGGGTGCATCGCGCACGGTCATTGTCGGCCTCCATGCCAATTTCTAAGGAGACTTCATGAACGCGCTGCTTCATGCCGTCATGCCTTGCCCGGGCGAACCCGTGCTCGAAGCCCGGGCGGTCACCGCCGGCTATCGCGACAGGACCATTCTTCATGGTCTGGACCTGGCGGTCCATGCGGGCGAGATCTACGCGCTGCTGGGCGGCAATGGCGCGGGCAAGACCACGACGCTGAGCCTGCTGCTGGGTTTGCTCGCTCCTGCCACGGGCTCCTTGAGCGTCAATGGCGTCAACCCATCCACCGAGCCGGGATTGGCGCGCCGTCATCTGGCCTACATTCCGGAAAACGTCGCGTTGTATGAGCACCTGACCGCCCGCGAGAACCTGGCGTATCTGCTCGACCTGGCCCGGCAGGACAATGCGCGGGCCGCCATCGAACCCGCCTTGACGGCCGCGGGCCTGGCCGCGACGGCCTGGGACCGCCGGGTGACGGGGTTCTCGAAAGGGATGCGGCAAAAAGTAGCGATTGCGCTCGCATTGGCCCGGCGCGTACCGGCCTTGTTGCTGGACGAGCCCACATCGGGCCTCGATCCGCAGGCCACGGCGGAATTCCACGCGGCGCTCCAGGTGTTGCGCGATCGAGGCGTAGCCATCCTGATGGTGACGCATGACCTGCTCAGCGCCGCCGACGTGGCGGACCGCATCGGTTTTCTTTCGAAGGGCAGCCTGTCCGAAGTCGTCAGTTCCGCGGGAGCCGAACGGTTCGACGTGCGGGCGCTGTACCGCCGCTACACCGCCGGGAGCGAGCCATGCGCGTCGTCCTCCTGATTGCCCGCGATGCGTGGCGGCACATGCTGCGGGACCGTGTGGCCGTGGTGGGCGCGGCGCTGTTGGTGGTGTTGACCGTGATTGCGGCGGCCACCTCGTACGAACGCCAACGCGACGCCATGGCGCAGCGCGAGCGGTACCAGGCAGACGTCGATCGGCAGTTCGATGCGCAGCCCGACCGGCATCCGCACCGCATGGTCCACTACGGCCAGTTCGTGTTCCGGCCGCTGAATGCGCTTGCAGGGTTCGACAGCGGCATCGACCCTTACACCGGCACCATGATTTTTCTGGAAGGCCACCGGCAGAACACAGCCAATTTCGGGGATGCCAGGCAATCGTCGTCGTTGCTTCGCTTTGGCCAGTTGACGCCAGCCTTCGTGCTGCAAACCCTGGCGCCGCTGCTCCTGGTGTTTCTAGGCTTCGGCATGGTCGCGCGCGAGCGGGCGTCGGGAACCCTGCGCATCCTGATCACCCAGGGCGTCAGCGGCGGCCAGATCATCGCGGGGAAAGTGCTGGCCTTGCTGGGCGCGGCGGCCGGATTGCTGCTGCCGGGTGCCATCGCACTGGGCTTCCTTGCCCTGGGGGACGCCCACGCAATGATGGCCGCGGGCGTGCTGGTAGCGGGCCATGCCGCGTGGCTTGCCGTGTGGGCGATGTCCATCGTGGCGGTGTCGACGCTGTGCGCCCGCCCACGCGATGCGCTGATGGCGCTGCTGGGGGTGTGGGTCATGGTAGTGATCCTGTTGCCGCGCCTGGGCGCCGCGTGGGCCGATGCGCGCACGCCGCTGACGACGCGCTTTGAAACCGACCTTGCCATTGCGCGTGACCTGGCTGCCATTGGCGACAGCCACCGCCCCGATGATCCGCACTTTTTCCGCTTCAAAGCCGACGTGCTCAAACGCTACGGGGTCAGCCGCCTCGAAGACCTGCCCGTCAACTATCGTGGCCTGGTGGCGATTGAAGGTGAGCGGCTGACCAGTACGCTGTTCAACCGTTACGCCGCGCAAGCCTTCGAGCGGCAAGCGGCGCAGAGCGCCACGGTCGACGCGCTGGCCTGGCTGGCGCCGACCCTGGCCGTGCGCCGCCTGTCGATGACGTTGACGCAGACGGACCTGACGAGCTATCGGCGCTTCGTCGAACAGGCGGAGGCCTATCGTTACCGGCTGGTGCAATCACTGAACCAGATGCAGGCCGAGAAAGTGGACTACGTCAACGAACGCAAGGGCGCCGGGCCGACGCGCATACCACAGGCGAACTGGGAAAGCATTCCCGACTTCGTGTTCGAGGCCGAAGCGCCCCATGCGGTGATGGCGCGGACAGGGCAGCCGCTCATGGTGCTGGCGGTGTGGCTGCTGCTTGCCGCCGGCGCGCTGGCGGGAGCCGCAAAGACCCTGGACGGTAGGGCGTCATCGGCAAAAGGCCGCACATATACGCCACCTGCCGCTGCCACGGAGGGCACAACATGAGCACGCTCGCCCATGAATGGCGCCTGCTGATCCGGTCGCGTCTGACCGTCGCGGCATTGCTGCTGTTGTTGATGCTGACCACGCTGGCCGTCGCCGCGGGTATGGCGCAGGTCAGGACGGAGGCCGCCACCATCGCGCGTCTGACAGCGATGCACGACGCGGCAGTCTCGACCAACCGGGACCCTACGCACGGCGGGGACGCAGGCTATGTCGCGTACTACACCTTCTTTCCGACCTGGCAGTCGCCATCCGCCGCCAGTTTCCTGGCTGCCGGCATGCGGGACGTGTCGCCGTACGTGTTGCGCGTCCGGGCGCTGGCTTTGCAAAGCCAGTTGCATGATGGCGAAACCCTGAACCCTGAAGTGGCGGTGCTAGGCCGGTTCGACCTGGCGTTCGTGTTGACCTATCTTGCGCCCCTGTTCGTCATTGCGCTGCTGCACGACCTGGTGTCCGACGAACGCCAGTCGGGACGCTTGCGGCTGTTGCTGACGCTGCCCGGGCCGGTCGCCGCGTTGTGGTGGCGGCGGGCGGCCCTGCGGTTCCTGGCCTTGTTCACGTGCATTGCCGTGCCTGTGGTCGTCGGAAGCGGGCTGCAGGGGCTGGCCTTGCCGGCGCTGGCAAGCGTATTGACCATCGTCGCGGCCTACCTGGCGTTTTGGGTCGGGCTTGCCATGATCGTGGGCGCGCGGCCCTGGCGGCCCGCCACGCATGCCATTGCATTGATGGGCGTGTGGGCAGTGTTGACCCTGGTCCTGCCAGGTCTGGCTCATCTCGTCTCTGCCCGCGCCGCACCGGTCGGTCAGGGAATAGACCTGACACTGACCCAGCGCGAGCACATCAATGCCGCCTGGGACCGGCCGCGCGGCGAGACCATGCAGGCGTTCGTCACGACGCATCCAGAATGGTCAGACACCGCACCGCTGCCAGAAAAGTTTCATTGGAAGTGGTATTTCGCGTTCCACCAACTGGGTGACGAAGCCGTGGCGCCCGACGCGCGGGCCTATCGCGACGGCATGCTGACGCGCCAGTCATGGTCGGAATTGTCGGGATGGGTGCTGCCCGGCGTTGCAGTGCAAGTCGCATTACAGCGACTGGCAGACACGGATCTGCATGCACAGCTGGCGTTCCAGGATCGTGTCACGGCCTTCCACGATCGTTTACGGGCGTTCTATTACCCGTTCGTATTCAACGACGTGCGTTTCACCAGGAATGACGTTGCCAGACTGCCTCGCTTCAAAGAATGCTTGGAAGCAGCGCCTCCCGCATCCACGCCCCAGGCTGCCTGGGCCGAGACGGGCGCGCACAACACGCCACCTGCCGCAACGGTTGCGGCGCCTGGCTGGGCACGCGTTGCGGCATCGGGAATGCTCATGCTGCTGCTGGGCGGACTGGCGGTCCGCCGCATCAGGCTTGATACGTCAGGCGTCAGACCTTGACTTCGCCATCGTCCTCGCCATCCCAGTAGTGGATGCGCGAGGCGTGGACCTTGATCATCACCACCCCGGGGGTGTCGATGCCTTGTTCGAACCAGCGATCCAATTCCTTGGTCCAATGCGCTTCGAATTGCGCCTTGTCGCGGATCAGCTCGGCCTTGCCTTCAACGCCGATGAAAATTGGCGGCTTGCCGAGCAGACCCTTGTTGCCGGTGAATGACAGCCCGACCTGCGGATCGCGCTTGATGTCATCCACCATCCGCGACTTTTCCCACGTGAAGTAATAGGAGTCACCTTCGTACTCCACGTCGCCGTTGTTGCTCATGGGCCGGGAAGCGATCTCGCCCCCTTCGGCGCGGGTATTGAGCATCGCAAAATCGATGCCTTGCATCTTCTTTGAGAGGTCGGAAAGGGTCCGATCAGACATGGCAACTCCAGGAAACGGTGGCGCGCATCGGCGATAGGCCGTGGCAGCCGTGGATCGGGGCCGCTGGATCGCGCCACGCGCCATCCTTGCGGAACGTGCCTGATACTCAGCAAGCGTCGCTCCCGACTGTTGAGCCAGCCAGCTGAACCCGCGCGCTCTGGCCTGTCAGTCGACGCGGCCCCTCTCGGTCGCCATGATGGGATGCCCCTGTAACCATGCTTTCAATTGGCCTCGGGTTCCCCCTGCGGCCACGATGTCGACCAACGTGGTGGAAAGGGGCTGACCGGTAAGGGATACCGTCTGGCTCACATTCCTGACCGTACCCGCCGTGTAATCGACTTGGACCTCGTCGCCCGTCCGGAACGCGGAAGGCTGGATGTCGGACCCGGTCATCACGGGAACGCCTTTGGACACGGCGCCGCGCATCGCCTTGTACGGCATGCTCGTGCAGACGACCGACAGACCGAGCGATGCCATCGCGATGAAACCTTGCAAATGCGGCTTGCCACAGCAAAAGTTGCGCCCTGCAACGATGATGTCGCCGGGCTGAACGCGATCCTGAAAGCCGGGATCGATCTGGCGGAACAGTTCCGGTATGAGGATGGCTGGATCGTCGACGCGGCGGATCGCCATGTCGAACGGTATCAATCCTTCATCCAGGGGCACATCGTCGCCAAAAACATGGCAGCGGCCGCGCCGCAGCAGGGGACCTGTCATTGCGTACCTTTGGGGAGTGGAATCAGTGAGCGGCTGTCTGCGATCCTGCCAGCGATGGCGGACGCCGCAACCGTGACCGGGCTGCCCAGATACGCCTGTGCCGTCTTGGATCCAAAGCGGCCAGCGTGGTTGGTCGCAGCGGTCGATATCGACGTCTCGCCGTCGGCCAGCGGGCCCATGACCCCGCCCGCGCACGGGCCGCAACCGGGCGGCAACACGATGGCGCCCGCGGCCTGGAACACCTGCAGCAAGCCGTCATTGGCAAGCCGTTGGGCCGTCGCGACCGTGCCCGGCACGACAAAGAAGCGCACATGACTGGCTACCGAGCGGTTACGCAGCACTGCCGCGGCGTCCGCAAAATCGTCATACATGCCGGAGCCACACGCGCCCAGGTAGGCGTGATCGACGTGCGTTCCGGTGACCTGATCGACGTCGACCCCGAACTGCGGGCCGCCAGGCAAGGCGACCTGGGGCGCCAGACGCGAGATGTCGACATGCAGTGTGGCTTCGTAGTGGGCATCGGCGTCACCTGTCACGATGGTTCCGCCATGGGACAGGTCAGACGATGATGGCGTGAACCAGATGTTGGCGACGCCGATTTCGGTCAGGGAATTGCACAGGGCGACCCGGCCCGCGACCGGCAGGCGCTCTACGTAGTCGCCCGAAAATTCGATAATCCGATTATCGTGCGCAGCCGCCAGCTTGCCCGCAGCAAACAGGGTGCTCAGATAAAACCCGATATCGCGCGCCATGACCCCGGCGCCGGGCTGGCCTTCGAGCACGATTCTGACGGTATGCGGCACCTGTTCCCACACGCGGCCCGTCGCCAGCACGGACACGATTTCCGCGCCGGCGGCCAGGGCCAACGCGCCGACCGCGCCAAAGTTGGTGCAGTGCATGTCGTAACAGGACAGCAGCATGCCTGGGCGGACCAAGCCTTGTTCGAGCGGGAACAGGTGGCCGTGCCCGCCACGTCCCGCGTCGAAGAACTGGGTGATCCCCCAGTCGCGTGCGATGCGGCGGATCCGCGTGCCGCGCAGCGCGCCGGCCGGGCTGGCGTAGGCCACTTCGTGGTCCGTCACGAAGACGACGCGCTCGGGCCGCCAGATCCGCTTGTAGCCCAGCTGGCTGAGTTCGTTGTAGGCCGACTCGACGTATCCATCGTGGATGATGACCAGTTCGGGGTCGGGCGATATCACATCGCCCGGGCGGACGTATGGCACACCGCTCGCAGCGGCAAGCACTTTTTCGGCCGCCGTCATGGGGGCGCGCGCGGTGCAAGGGTAAGGTGCGTTCATTCTTCTACGTCCAATAATCGTACAAAGCGGTTGCGCATCACGCTGGTTTGCGTTCGATGATGTCGGCGTAGGTTCCGCCCGCCTGGACGATCGCGTGGGCCTCGCGTTCGAAGCGCAACCTGGCCTCCAGGGCAGCATGGGCCGCCTCGAACTGGTCCCGCGCCAGGATCACCACGCCGTCGTCATCGGCGCAGACCAGGTCGCCTGGATGGACTACCTGACCCCCGATGCTGACCGGCACCTGCAGTGCGCCGCGTTGGCCGCGCCGCCATCCACTGACGACGGTGCCGGCGGCAAAGACGGGAAAACCGAGCTGGCGGATCTCGGCAATGTCACGCACGTGCCCGTTGCTGACGACGCCCGCAATGCCGCGGCGCTGTGCAATCGTTGCGCCGGTTCCGCCCCACGTACACGCCGCGTGGCCGGCGCCGATGTCGATCACAATGACGGACCCGGGAGGGGCAGTGTCGGTCGCCTCCGTAATGTCCTCGCCATATCCCGGAGGCGCCCGCACCGTGAATGCTGGCCCGACACACAACAGGCCCGAACCCATCGCGCGGATGCAGGGCGCCACGTCACCGCGTTTCCCGGCAGCCTCGTAGGCCGCCGCGGCCGACCCCGACCTGAGGCGGTCCGCGAGCCGGTCCGCGATGGGACGTGTCGGGCCTTCGGCGCCCTCCAGATGCTTGAGCGTGCTCATTCTTTCGGGATCCGCGCAGCCGATGCGATGTCCTGCCAGCGTTTGACGTCGGTGCGCAGAAAGGTGCCGAATTGTTGCGGGCTGTTCGCCGGCGCGACCGCGATGTTGGCCTTTGCCAGGCGGTCCTGCATGGCCGGCGATGTGATGATCGTGACGATCTCCTGATTCAGCCGGCGCGCGATATCGGCCGGCATGCCTTTCGGCCCCAACAGGCCCACCCACCCCTCGATCACGAAATCCTTGAGTGCCGGGACAGCCGACTGCGCCGCCGCCGGGACTCCCGGCAGTTGCGGGGTTGGCGCTGCGCTGGCCACAGCAATGGGTTTGAGCCGGCCAGACTCGAAATGCGGCTTGGCCGACAGCACGGCGTCGAACATGAACTGCACCTGTCCGCCGATCAGATCCGTCAGCGCCTGCGGGCTGCCTTTGTATGGCACGCCCAGCACGTCCACGCCGAGCCTCGACAGAAACGCGGCCATGGTCAGATGCTGGATGGTCCCGGTGCCCGCCGTGGCGTAGGTATACGCCTTGGGATTCTTGCGGATCTCGGCCACGAAATCCTCCAGCTTGCCTTGCGGAAAGTCGGCGCGGGTCAGCAGCACCATGGGAGACACCGCCACCTGAACGACAGGGGTGAAGTCTTCCACGATGTCGAAGGGCAGCGACTTGTAGATGGCAGGGCTGATGGCCGCCGACGTCGACGTCATCAGCAAGGTGTAGCCGTCGGGGTCCGCTTTGGCGACGTAGCTCGCGCCCAGCTGTCCGGCCGCGCCAACCTTGTTTTCGACCACCACGGGTTGCCCAAGCTTGTCGGAAAGCTGCTCCGACAAGAAGCGCGCCGCCACGTCGGATGAGTTGCCCGGCGGGAACGGCGCAACGATCCGGATCGGCTTGCTGGGGTACGTGGCTTGGGCCGATGCCATGAGCGGACTGACGATCATCAGCGCGGCGATGGCAAGTCGGGCAATGGCTGGCGGCGCGGCAAGCCGCCATGAAAATGACGAGGCCTTGGGCATGCAATGTCTCCTGTCTGGCCGGTCGCTGACGGAGCGCGCCGGCATGTTCTTTCAGGTCGCCAGCACGTGCCGGAGCCCTGATGACGCAAAGTGTAGGAGCGCTTCCCAGGCACAACAATCGCAATTATCAAAGCGATTGATTCACTTTTCCGTACAATCGTTCGTCGCTTTGTTCCGGGGAATGGCAATGACACGCACGGTCGATTGGCGCACCCACGTCAACCTCAAGCTGTTGAATACGTTCTTGCTGGTAGGCGAAGCGCAGAGCTTTCGCGGCGCGGCGGATCGTGCGCATCGTTCGGGTTCGGCGGTCAGCAGTCAGATCCGCAAGCTCGAAGACCAGCTGGGCGTCGCGCTGTTTCATCGGACGACACGGCAGGTCCGGTTGACCCAGGAGGGCGAACAACTGCTGGTGTGCGTGCGGCGCGCCTTGCACGATATCGAAGAGGGGCTGCAGCAGATCCAGGAATCGGCCGATATCCAGCGCGGCCGCATCTCACTGGCTTGCGCGCCGACCGTGGCGGGCACCCGCCTGGGCAGCGTCCTGGCCGCCTTCGAGCAGCATTACCCAGGCATTCGTGTGTCCGTGCGCGAGATCACCGCCGCGGCGCTGTTCGAAAGCGTTCGTCAACGCGAAGTGGACTTCGGTATCAGCGTCGTCATCGACAGTCCTGAATTCCGCTTTCAGCGCATCCTGACGGACCCCTTGTTTGCCTTGGTGCCGCGCAGCCGCCTGCCGCGCGACCGAAAGACGGTCAGCCTGCAGACCTTGTCGGCCATGCCGCTCTTGCTGCTGGAACAGGGGACGGCGCTGCGCAAGATCGTGGAGGATGCCATGGCGGAACAAGGCCTGACGGTGCAGACCCGGTATCAGTTCATCCAGGCGCAGACTCTGATATCGATGGCTTCCGCCGGCCTGGGCGCTGCCGTCTTGCCGAATATCGTCATTCCCGAGCAGCTCGACCCTTCGGTGCAGAAGCTGCGCATTGTCGATCCGCCCCTGGCGCGGGATATGGCCATCGTCACCTTGCCAGGCCAGGCCTTGTCGCCCGCGGCGTCGCGCCTGATCGAGCTGTTGCAGCAGCTGATGAGCGGGGCGTGACGCGCCGTCAGTGCTTGCCGCGCGCCGGCTTGCCCTTTGCCGCGGCCGCCGCGGCCACGCGCTGTTCGTACAGGGCCTCGGCGTCCTTGACGGCATTGGCCACCGTCCGCAGGTCGGCATTGTCGTCGTGTGGCACGAAATAATCGGCGGCCTGCGCCCGAACGACGCACTTGATCGCGGCGGATTCGGTCAGGTCATGATTCTCGGTCAGCAGGGTGGCGACTTCGTCCAGGTATTCTTCGTAGGTCATGCGGTGGCTCGTAGGCGATGATGGCGGGAGTGCAATGCCGCCATTATCGGCCATCCCGGCGCAGCCGCGGCACGCCGCCTATTCCTGCAATTCGATGCGGGCGTCGCGAATGATAGTGGACCACTGCGCCGTCTCGTCGGTCACGCGCTTCTGGAAAGCGGCGGGATCGGACGCCACGATTTCCATTCCCAGGTCTTCGACCTTCTGCTTGACGGCGGGCTGGGCCATGACCGCGGCGGCATCCCGCTGCACTTTGGCGACGATGTCGGCGGGCGTGCCGGCGGGTGCGATCATGCCGATGAAGGCCTGCACCTCGAAGCCGGGAAACTGCTCGGCAACCGCTTCGTATTCCTTGTAAGGCGCTGATCGTGTAGCGCCCGTGGTGGCGAGCAGCTTCATGCGGCCCGCCTTGACGTTGGGCATCAGCGAAAACAGCGGGTCGATCATCAGCATGACGCGGCCGCCGATCACGTCGGTATGCGCGGGCGAACTGCCTTTGTAGGGCACATGCGTCAATTCGACGCCGGCGCGGCGGGCGAGCAGTTCTCCCGCCAGGTGGGAGGTGCCGCCGGTGCCCGGGCTTGCAAAAGTGACGGTGCCCGGATTGCGCCTGGCGTACGCGATCATCTCCGACAGGGTATTGAAAGGCGCGTTGGGCGTGGCGGCAATCGCGAGCGGCACCCGGATCAACTGCGTGATGGCGACCAGGTCCTCGTTCCGGTACATCATTTTTTTCTGCAGGCTGGGGTTGATCACATAGGCGGAGTTGATGATGCCCAGAGTCTGCCCGTCGGGCGTGGCGCGCGCGGTGGCGGCGACGCCCAGCATCGTGCTCGCACCGGGCTTGTAATCGACGACCACGGGCGCCTTCCAGGTTTCCGACAACTGCTGGCTGACGATGCGCGCAAGAATGTCGGTGGGACCACCCGGAGGAAACGGAACGATCATCGAAACCGGGCCGCGCGGGTAGTCGCGCGCCGTGGGCGCAGCCGGGCTGGCGGCCAGACAGGCGGTGCCGGCCAGGGTCAGCGCGGCGGCATACGCGAGCGGGCGCGCACGGCGCCACAGCGTCTTGAAGGTGATCATGGACATCGAGGTCTCCTCGGTGGAAAGCGGGTCGTCGTGGCGGTTGTCGTTGTTCTACGCGGCTTGGCCCGGACGGTGTTGCGTCAACAGCCTGCGCCATTCCCGGTAGGCGTCGTGAAAACAGGTCTCGTCGCCCAATGCGCGCGACCCCAGGCTCCATGCCGCGTCGGTCAAGCCCAGCTCTTGCGCGTACGGGTTCGAAGCGGGCGCGCCGTCCGGATTGATGCCGCGCAGGTGGCCGGCGGTCCATCCGGCGGCCATCGCCTTGAACCCGGCCTGGCTGTGTTCGTAGATGACGTTGTCATCGGGCGTCGCCAGGCCGCTGGGGTTGAAGAAGTCCTCGTAGTCGCGGATACGGGCGGCGCGCAGCTCCGCGTCTTCACCCACCGGCGCCAGGCAATGCGTCTGCATCTCCGTCTTGTCGACCGCCAGCGGGTGAATCACCCGCAGCATGACACTGGTGACGTTGTCAACGATCTGCAGATTCGGAAAGATGGTCAGGTTGCGCGCCGACCCCGCCCATTTCGCGCGAATCTCGGTAATGTCCCCCACGTATCCGGCGCGGCGGCGCGCCAGCAGTTCGGGCGATGCCCGGCTCTTGCCGCGCCACATGACCGCATGGCCGCGTCCGAAGCTGAAGGTGCCCTGTTCGGCGGCATCGGCAGGCGAGGGCGGCATGCCCCCGCGAAGGCATCGGGCTTGCGGCGCGCCAGCAGTTCGACATACGACGCATGGGTGGACGCAAAGTGGTACATGTCCAGCGAGTTCTCGATCTGCAGCTTCCAGTTGGCGTTGAAGGTATAGCGGATGTCGCCCGGCACGTATTCCAGGCCCTGTGGCGCCTGATCCAGAATCAAATCCAGGAAAAATCTTGCGTCGCCCAGATGCGTCTCCAGTGGCGGCACGTCGGGCGACAGGCTCGCGAACAGGAAGCCGCGGTAACTGCCGAAGCGGGCGACCGGCACCAGGTCGTGGTTGTCCTTGGCGAACCAGGCGGGGTAACGGCCTTCCGCCTGGTCGGTCACGAACATGTTTTCGCCGCCGCTGCCATAGACCCAGCCGTGATACCGGCAGGTGTGCGTCTTGCGATTGCCGCTGCGCTGGGGGCACACCACCATGCCCCGGTGGCGGCAGGAGTTGAGCAGGCAGCGGATGTCGCCATCGCCATTGCGACTGACGATCACCGGTTGCCGCCCCAGGGTGGCGGTAAAGAAGTCGTGAGGCCGGGGAAGCTGGCTTTCCAGTCCGACGAAAACCCAGGTGGATTCGAAGATGGCCTGCTGTTCCCGTTCGAACACATGCGGATCAATGTAGGCATCGCGATGGACACGAAAGATCTGCTCGTCGGCCCGGTCATCGAGCAGTCCATCGATGTCAATGTCGGCGCGGGTGTCGGGCGAGGCATCGGAGGAAGGGGTACGGGAGTCGGTCATCGTAGTTCCTGGCGCGTCAGACGCAGTAGAAGTCCAGCACGGTCGGGACGTTATCGTTGATCAACACAATCTTCTTGCGGGCAATGCGCAGCGCGCCGTCCACCTCTGTCAGCAGATGGTCATATCGGCACGCCATTACTTTCAGGCCGTCGTTGCGCAGGTCGTAGATCTGGGTCACGCAGTTGGATCGAACGCGCCATTGGACCGGGCGGGATGGCGCTGCGCCCATCTCGGCGCGGTCGGCGGGCGACGACACCATGACGTTGCTGATGCAATGCAGCGTGCGAGGCAAGGGCATCGACGCAATGGACTTGGTGCCGCTGGCCCGCTTGACGCGCTCTTCCAGGCGGGTCCGTCCGGCCGCGTGCATGAAGGACACCTCGGTGGCCGGATCTTGCGTCGTCAGGTGATCATCTTTCCAACTGGGGATCCAGTACACCGCGTCGTCGGCGTACATGGCCAGCCAGTCCTGCCATCGCTGCTCATCGAGGCAGAGCGCTTCGGCGTAGACGAACGCCGCGGCGGCTTCGGTAGAAAGTTCGGTTGTCGGCATGCGGCTCGACCTGGTCAGTTGGATGAAAGCCATCGGATGCGTGCGATTAGACGAGCCGCACCGCGACAAGTAAAGTCACACTATCTTATGGATTTACAAGCAGCAGTTATGAACGTTTCCGCACGCCAGCTGCGCTGTTTTCTGACGCTTGCCCGGCTGCGCAGCTTTACGCGGGCGGCCGAACAGCTGCACATCACCCAGGCGGGCCTGAGCGCCATTATGCGTGATCTGGAAACCCAGTTTGGATGCCGTCTGTTCGATCGCACCACCCGCGTGGTCACGCTGACACCCGAAGGCGCGCAATTGGTCCCAAGCGCCGAGCGGATGCTCAGTGAGCTGAACTTCGCGGCGCTGCGCATGGGTAACACGGCGGCAGCGGCAAGGCGGCAACTGTCGGTCGCCGTGTCGCCCGTGGTGGCGTCAAGCTTTTTTCCGGAGGTGTGCGAGGACTTCGCCAAGGAGCACCCCGACGTGACCGTCAGGCTGCACGACGTCAACAAGGAGCAGATGCCCACGATGATCGAGAGCGGCGAGGTGGACGTGGGCTTTGGATCCTTCCTGAATCCGGCTGCCGGCATCGACCGTGTCGCCCTGTTCAATTGCCACCTGCTGTGCGTGGCGCAGCCCGGGCGCCTGACGCTGACGCATCGGGCAGGGGACGCACTGCCGCGCACGCGCTGGAAGCAGTTGCCTGATCTGCCCATCCTGGCGGCGCCCGCCACCGATACCACGCAGATGCTGATCGATGCCCAACTGGCGCAGATCGGCCGCGCCAATGAAGAACGGCCGACCTACCACAGCATGCAATTGATCATCGCGATGGCGGCGCGCGGTTTTGGGGTCGGCATCGTGCCTTCCTTTGCGCTGCCCGTCGCCTTGCGTTTCGGCGTCGAAGTCGCGCGCCTGCAGGCGCCGCTGGTCGATCTGGCCTTTTACCGGATCGTACGCAAGGGCCGGGAACTGCCGCCGGCCGTTGCGCCGTTCGTGCAGGCGGTGGTCAGGACGGCCAGGGCGATGTGCGCGCTGTGACCGGGCAGGGGCCGGCGCCTTGGCATCATGGATGCGAACGTCAACGTGTTCAGCCCGGCCTTCCTTCCGTGTAATAGGGACTGGGCGGGGTGACCCGCAGGATTTCCTCGATCATCCGTTCCAGCGGCGCGGGTTTGGTCAGGCTGGCCTTGAAGCCGGCCACCAGCGCGCGTTCATGATGGTCCGCGTCGGCAAACCCCGTCATGGCAATGGCCTGCATGCGGTCCTCGCGCGGAACTCCCATCGCGGTTTCGCGCTCCCGGATCTCGCGCAGCACGTCGTACCCGTCGGCATCGTCATCCAGCATGATGTCGCACAGCAGGGTAGTAGGCCATCGGGTGTGCGGGCGCGCGTCAAGGAAGTCCAGCGCCTCGCGCGGGGACGCCGCCAGGTGCACTTCGGCGCCGAAGTCGCCCAACAGCAGCTCCAGCGCATCGCGCGACTCTTCTTCGTCATCGACGATCAGCAAGGAACAGCCCAGCAAGGGCTCCCGGTTTACCACCGGAGCAGTGGCCACGCGCACGGTGTCGTCCAGGGGCAGGTCCAGGTCCAGGTCCGACTCGGGCGCCGTGACCGCCGCAAGATCGGCCGGCGGTGGGTCCATGACCGGCCGCAGGGGCAGCACGGCGGCATACGCCGCGCGGCCATCGATCTGCATCAGCGTCAGGCTGCCGCCAAAGGCCGCCAGCGTGGACTGTGCATCGTCCGCCGCCTTGGCCGACAGCCGGGGCAGCTCGCTGCCTGACCCCACAATGCTGAGCAGCGCCTTGTTGTCCTGCCGCTCCAGCCGCAGTTCGATCCGGTCGCCGGGCGAGGCCTGCATGATCTCGCTGCGCGCGATCGTTGCAATCGCATCGCGCAGGTCCGCGCGGTTGGCGGTCGTCCCGAGTTCCGGATCCGTCACGACGGTATGCAGGTCCACGTGCCGGTCCGCCAACTGTTCCTGCAGCACCTCGGCAACACCTTGCGTCAGTTCGTCCAGCGCCACGGCTTCGCCCGACAGCTTGCGCTGCGTATGCTCCAGTTCGCCTTGCTGGCGTTGCAGGGTCCACATCTGTGTGTACACGCCGCCCTGTGCGATCAGTTCGTCATGCGTGCCTTGTTCGACCACGCGGCCATGCTCCATGACCAGGATCCAGTCCGCGTCCACGACGGTCGACAGCCTGTGCGCAATCACGATCGACGTGCGCCCGTGCGCCAGCCGATGCAGCTCGTTCTGGATCGCCCGTTCGGACCGCGTGTCCAGCGCGGACGTAGCCTCGTCGAACACGATCACGCGCGGGTCTTTCAGGATCGCGCGCGCGATGGCGATACGCTGGCGCTCGCCGCCAGACAGCCGCACGCCCCGTTCCCCCACGCGCGTGTCGTAATGATCCGGCAACCGCTCGATGAATTCATCCAGCTGCGCCGCGCGCGCCGCCCGCACCACGTCCGCCCGCGTCGCGGAAGGCGTGCCATAGGCAATGTTGTAGGCGATGGTGTCGTTGAACAGAATGGTGTCCTGCGGCACGATGCCAATGGCCTGCCGCAGGCTGCGCTGGGTGACATCCCGCAAGTCCTGGCCATCGATGCTGACGGTGCCGCTGGTCGGCTCGTACAGGCGGAACAACAGCTTGACCAGCGTCGACTTGCCCGAACCGCTGCCTCCCACCACCGCAATCGTTTTCCCGGAATAGGCGCGGAAGCTGACGTCATGCAGGATGGGCCGGGTCGGGTCATACCCGAAATGCACGTGGTCGAACACGATGTCGCCCGTTGCCGCGCGCAGCGCTTGCGCATCGGGCCGATCGACGTCCTCGCCCGGTTTGCCCTCTGCGCGCAGGATTGCAAACATGCGTTCCACGTTCACGATCGCATCATTGGTCTCGCGGAACACGAAGCCCAGGGTGTTCAAAGGCATGCAGACCTGCAGAATGTAGGCGTTGACCAGCACCAGGTCGCCCACCGTCATGCGGCCCACCGCCACGTGCTGGACCGCCAGCAACATGACCGCGGTAATGCCCGCGGCAATGATCGCGCTCTGCCCGACATGCAGCGTAGTCAGGGCGCGTTGATTGCGCTGTCGCGCGTTCACCCACTTTTCCAGCACCTGATTGAGCCGCGCGGTCTCGGTATCTTCAGACGCAAAGTATTTGACCGTGTCGTGATTGAGCAGGCTGTCGACGATACGACTATCGGACTGCGACTCCAGACTGTTGACCTCGCGTTGAATCCGCATGCGACGGCGCGTGAAGATCTGGGTCCACACGGCATAGCTGATGAAGGTCGCGAAAATGGCCACGATGAAACCCATCGTGTAGTTGCTTGCCATGATGACAACGATGCTGCCGATCTCGACCAGTGCCGGCAGAATCGTGAACAGCGCCACGCCCAGCAGGAACGCAATGCCGTTCGATCCTTTCTGCACATCGCGCACGATCGCGCCCGTTTCGCGCCTGGCATGGAAACGCGCGCCAAGCGCATGCAAGCGTGTGAACGTCCGCGACGTAAAGGCTGCCACCGTGCGTTGCGTCACGATGCTGAAGACGACATCGCGCGCTTCGCTCAACGCATCCGACAGGAAGCGGAGCAGGGCATACGCCAGGACCAGGAATACGGGGAAGAGCGCTAGCTGGGCCGGATGCGCCAGGTCGTCAATGATGTTGCGCAAGACCAGCGGAACCGATACGCCGGCCAGTTTGGCAGCGACCATCAGTGCCGTGGCGGTCAGGGTCTGAAAGCGGAACTTCCAGATCGCAGACCACAGGTCGCGCAGCAGCTCGCGGTTCATGCCGGCGCGTCCGGGGGAATCGGGGTGGGAAGTGCTACTCATCGGTAAACCATCGGACGCCTCGCGAGCGAAAGAAAATCTGCGTCGCAGCGCGTTGCATCGGCGTGCGGTTACCAAGGGTTCGCGCTGCTGGTCGAGATGCCAGCAAGCTTTGCGCCTGACTCATCCATTCTGGCGAAGCCGTGAGCCCTAAGCGAAGGGAGCAGTTCGATCAGGCATTGGCCATACAGCCGGGCCAGGGTGCCGCTTGCGCTGCGCGCATTCGATCAACCCGCCTGCAAACAGGGCATCTCCGTCCGGGCGGCCGTACCAGGCGCGACTTATCGCCCGGTTCTTTCTGGGACGAGCGAGCGCAGCCGGGCTTCAGTGTTCACCACATGAATGCGCGCGAACTGCCGCGCCATGTCGGGGTCACCTTTTTCGATCGCGGCAAACACCTTGGCATGTTCTTTTTGTGCCTGCGCGCCCCGGCCCGACACCTTCGACGACCTTCGGCGCGAGAGCTCGACGTTCTTGCGCAGCAGCACTGCCATGAAGTCGAAGAACATGATGTAGTTCTCGTTGCGCGTTGCGCGCGCAATGGCGCGGTGAAAGCCCAGGTCGGCCTCGGCGCCCAGCGCCACGTCGCCGGTAGCGATGGCTTCGGCCATCGCGTCGAGCGCGGCGCGCATGTCGATCAGGTCGGTTTGCGTACGGCGTTCAGCCGCAAGGGCGGCGGCCTCGATTTCCACGCCGCGCCGCAGTTCGACGATACCCAGGATCTGCGCGGTGTCGTTCAGATCGGCGGCGGGGATCCGCAATATGGATAGGGGGAATTGGCGATGACCTGCAGACCGCGGCCCTGCTTGCTGGACACGATGCCTTCCGATTTCAGGCGGGAGACGGCCTCGCGCAAGACGGTGCGCGACACCCCGTACCGGTCGGCAATGGCCTGCTCGGGCGGGAGCACGTCACCAATCTGATACTGCCCACCGGTGATCTCGTCCATCAGCCGCTGCGCAATGCGGTCGGTCAGATTGGGTTCGCTGCGGGGGTGGACATCGAGTGCCGTGGCCATGCTGGTCTCCTTTGTAGGATAATAACATTGGACCTACCGGCAGATTGATGACAGACCGTGTGCACGGGCGTTGCGGCGCGCAACCTGTTGCGGGGTTATTTTCCGCCCGCTGTGCGCGCCTTACCGTCTGTTATGGATGCGGCGCTGGCCGATCCATCGCCCCCGGGGCCATCGATTTGCGCTTCCCTGCGCAACAGTTCCCGCTTGCGATCCACCCCCAGCGATACCCGGCAAGCTCGCCCCCGATCCGCACCACGCGATGGCACGGAATGGCGACTGCCAGCCGGTTCGCCCCGCACGCCTGCGCGACGGCACGCACCGACGCGGGGGATCCGATGCGCGACGCCAGTTCGGTATAGCTGATCGTCGTGCCAGCTGGGATCTCTCGCAACGCGCGCCACACCCGTTCCTGGAAAGCCGTGCCGCGCACCTCCAGCGGCAGATCCGTTCCCAGCCCCGGAGCGTCGACCAGTCCGACGACTTGCGCCACCCATTGCTCGAACGCCGGGTCCGCGCCCAGCAGCCTGGCTTTCGGAAACTGGTCCTGAAGATCGCGCAGCAAGGTTTCCGGATCATCTCCGAGCAGGATGGCACAGATGCCGCGCGGGCTTCCCGCAACCAGGACGGCGCCCAGGCTGGTCTGCCCAATCGCGAAACGGATGTCTGCGTCGGCGCCGCCCGCGCGGAATGCGCGCGGAGGCATTCCCAGCCGGCTGTCCGATTCCTGATAGAAGCGGCTGTGCGAATTGAAGCCCGCGTCGTAGATGGCCTGGGTGACCGTCGGCGTTGCGCCCAGTTGTTCGCGCACGCGCTGTGCGCGGAATGCCGTGGCGTAGGCCTTGGGCGTCAGGCCGGTTTCCTGTTTGAACAGACGGTGCAGATGAAAGCTGCTGATGCCGGCGTCTGCAGCCAGGTCCGCCAGGGAAGGCGGCGTGTCCGCCCGTTCAATGGCGCGGCAGGTTTGCGCAACCAGCTGCGAACGCCGCCGTGCCGCCTGGGTGCCGTCTGCGCTTGCGCGGCGGCTGGGCCGGTAGCCGGCGGCTTCGGCGGCCGCGGGGGTGTCAAAGAACTGGACGTTGTCGCGGCGCGGGATACGCGCCGATGAACTTGGCCGGCCGTAGATACCCGTCGTGCGCACGGCAACGACAAAAAATGCGTCAGCCGCGCGATCGCGTGTGATGACGGCGCGCCATCGCGACTCGTCACTGGCGTAGCCGCCCGTTGCCGCATCGACGGCATCACACACATCAGGCAAGAGAGTGGAAGTCATGGCGGATTCACCGAAAGGTCAATGCACGCACTGTACGACCGGACGCTGCCAGGAGCAGCGCGTTTCTTGCGGTCGAATTCAACCAGGCGGCCTGGCTACTTCACCTGCTGCTTTCCGAGCTTTCGGGCCAGGGTCCGCCGATGCATCCCCAACCGGCGCGCCGTCTCGGAAATATTGAAACCCGTCTCGGCCAGGGTTTCGTGGATCTTTTCCCATTCCAGCGTCTTGATCGACGTGGTCCTGCCGGTCAACTCGACCTCGATATTGCCTTCGGCGCGTTCGAACGCAGCCTCGATGTCATCGGTGTTCGATGGCTTGGCCAGGTAATGACAGGCGCCCAGCTTGATTGCCTCGACCGCGGTCGCGATGCTGGCAAATCCGGTCAGCACCACGATCAACATGTCCGGGTCATGGGCATGCAGGGCCTGCACGCAAGCCAGCCCCGACGCTTCACCCTTCAATTTCAGGTCGACCACCGCATAGCCGGGTGAATGGTGGGGCAGCAGGGCGATGACGTCTTCCAGGCTGGCGGCGTGCAGGACCGTGTAGTCGCGCCGCTCGAACGACCGACCCAGCGTGCGGGCGAACGCGGCGTCGTCTTCGACGATCAGCAGGGTGCGATCGCTGATGGCGGTGTCGGGTGCGTCGTCGTCAATCGGCATCGATGCCTTCTTCCTCTTCGTCCAGCGTAATGGCCGCAAGCGGCAGGGTCACGGTCACGAACGCGCCGCCGTCGGCACGGTTGCCCGCGTCGACGCTGCCGCCCAGGGTGCGGGCCACGTTGACCACCAGGAACAGTCCCAGCCCGCCACCCGGCCGGCCCTTGGTCGACTGGTAGGGCGTGCCGAGCCGTTGCAGTATGCCCGGCGCAAATCCCGGTCCGCGATCGGTCACGGTCAGGCGCAACAGGTTGTCGTCGCGCGCCGCTTCCAGACCCACCCAGGTAGGCGAGGCCTCCAGGGCATTATCCAGCACATTGCAGACCATCTGTTTGATGGCCGAGTCCGACACGATCCTCAGGTCATCGCCAAACCGGTTGCGATAGTCCACCGATGACACCGACCGCGTCACCTTCCACTCATCCACAAGATTGTCCAGGAAGGTGCGCATGGTGGTTTCAGAAGGCGAATCGCCCCGTGCTTCGCCGGCGGACAACAAAATGCCGCTGACGATGGACTTGCAGCGCAAGACCTGCGCCTGCATCTCTTCGATCTCCTGCAGCATGTCCGGTTCGGACGTGAAGGACGGCAGGTGCGCCCAGTCGCCCAGGATGACCGACAGGGTCGCCAACGGGGTCCCCAGTTCGTGCGCGGCGCCCGATGCAAGCAAGCCCATGCGTACGATGTGCTCTTCTTCGGCCGCGCGTTGGCGCAAGTCGGCCAGCCGGGCGTCGCGGGCGCGCAGGTTGGCGCTGATCCGGCTGATGAACACCACCAGCAGGGCGGCGTTCAGCGCAAAGCAGAGCAGCATCCCCTGGATGTACGGGCTCCACAGGCCCCGGTCATGGTCCAGGGGCAGGGCGAGCGGGCGGCCGAACAGGGCCAGGCCCGCGAAACATGCGCCGGTAATTGCCACGATGGTCCAGGTCGACCAGGCCTCGAGCAGCACGGCGGCCAGCGTGACCTGCAGCAGATACAGAAAGACGAAGGGGTTGGTGGCGCCGCCGCTTAAATACAGCTGGCCCGTCAGCATGGCGACGTCGACCAGCACGGCCACCAGCAATTCGGCGTTGGTGACTTCAGGATGCGTGCGCAGCCGCAGCACACTGATGGCATTGAAGATCACCAGTCCGCCAAGCAGCCACAACATGGGCTTGAGCGGCAGCGGGATGTCGAAGCCGAAATGAACGACCAGGATGGTGGCGAACTGGCCGAGCGCGGCGATCCAGCGCAGCTCGATGAGCTGCTGCATGTTCTTGCGTCCGGTGGTGTCGTTCATGCCGCGGCGCATGACGGGCGGCTGGGGGCTTTGCAGCAGGGTGACTGTGTCAGTCGGAAAGTCGGGCATCTTCGCGTTCTCCGTTCGCGCGAAGTGTAAGCGGTTCCTGCTGCTGGCGCAGGCGACGTTCGTCCCGGGCCACGTACCAGGCTGCAAAGATGACCATCAGCATCAGGCCGTACCACGTCAGTGCATAAACCAGATGGCTGTTCGGGAAACGGATGACGGTCAGCCCGCCGATCGGCCAGGACCGTTCGCCATTGACGCCCGGTGGCGTGGCCGCGGCGTCGATGAAGTAGGGGGCCACGTTGCTGAGACCGCGCGCCGCGGCAATGGCCTGCACATCGCGCGAGAACCAGCGATCGCCGGCGGGATCGTTGTCGCGCAGAAAGCCGCCCTTGGGTTCGGTCATGCGCAGCAGGCCGGTCACCACTACGTCGCCCGACGGTTCGGCGCCACGGGTGGCGCGGTCCCGTCGTTCAGGCGATACAAAGCCGCGATTGATCAGGACGGTCGTGCCGTCATCGCGCTGCAAGGGTGTCATGACCCAGAAGCCGCTGCCGGCCTCAGTCACGGCCTGCACGAAACTTTCGCTGCCGTGCTTGAACTGTCCGCGGACTTCGACGTGGCGGTATTCGTCGTCCGCCTTGTTGACGGCCGGCCAACGGTCCTTGCCGGGTGCCGTGACCGCGGGCGCATGCACCCGCTGGTCCACCCGCTCGATCAGATCAAGCTTCCAGGCGCGCCGATAGACCTGCCAGGTGCCAAGCGCGGCAAAGCCACCGGCAAGAAGCGCAGCAAGAAGGGAGAGAGTGACGAGGAAGGTAAAGGATCGCGCGCGCCGCCGGGCGGGGCCCGACGGGGCGGCGGGTGCCGGCCCAGGAGTCGGGCCGGCGGAGGGCGTGTGTTGCGGGTCGGTCAAGATCAGGGCATGTTGTTCATGTCGTGCAGCATGTTCGGCATCATGTTGGTGTTCAGATGGAACATCACCCAGATGGAACCGGCCAGGGTAATCACGACAAGGACAATGGTGAAGATCAGCGCCAGCATGGTCCACCCACCTTCGGAGCGGGCGTTCATGTGCAGGAAGTAGACCATGTGCACCACGATCTGCACGGCGGCAAAGCCCAGGATGACCAGGGCGGTGGTGCCCGAATCCTGGAACTGGCCCGTCATGACGATCCAGAACGGAATCACCGTCAGGATCACGGCCAGCACGAAACCGGTCATGTATTCCCGGAAAGTGCCGTGGCTTGCGCCATCGCCGTGATCATGATCGTGATCATCGTGACCGTGATGGCCATCATCGTGGCCATGCGCGTGGTGGTGCGCATGCAGGGTATTGGTGTCCGCGCTCACGGCAGCACTCCCATCAGATAGACAAAGGTGAACACGCCGATCCAGACCACGTCCAGAAAGTGCCAGAACATCGACAGGCAGGCCAGGCGACGGCGGTTTTCCGCGATCAGGCCATGACGCTTGACCTGGACCATCAACGTGACCAGCCAGATGATGCCGAACGTGACGTGCAGGCCGTGCGTGCCCACCAGGGTGAAGAACGACGACAGGAACGCGCTGCGTTGCGGCGTCGCGCCTTCGTGGATCAGGTGCGCGAATTCATACAGTTCGAGGCCGATGAAGACCGCGCCCAGCAGGCCGGTCAGCGCCAGCCAGCCCAGCACGGCATTGATGCGCTTGCGGCGCATTTCGATCATGGCAAAGCCATAGGTGATCGACGACAGCAGCAGCATCGACGTGTTGATCGCCACCAGCGGCAGGTCGAACAGGTCGGCGCCCGACGGGCCGGCCGCGTAGCTGCGGCCCAGCACGCCGTGCACGGCAAACAGACACGCGAAGATCAGGCAGTCGCTCATCAGGTAGAGCCAGAAGCCCAACCCGGTGGCGTTTTCGACGTGGTGCTCGCCTGGCACGTAGAACCGCAGGTTGTCCGGCGAACTTGCGTCGCCGGTCGCAGGGATAGCGTGTGAATTAGACATATTGGGCCAGCAGTCGGGTGCGTTCCGTCTCGACGCGCAGGACGTCTTCGGCGGGAATGTAATAGTCGCGCTTGTAGTTGAAGGTGTGGACGATCGTCACGATCATCAGGGCGGCGAACGAAATGCCGGCCAGCAGCCACATGTGCCAGATCAACGCGAAGCCCAGCACCGTCGAGATACCCGCGAGGATGATGCCCGCGCCGGTGTTCTTCGGCATATGGATCGCCGTAAAGCCTTCGGAAGGGCGCTTGTAGTTGCGCTGCTTCATCTGCCACCACGCGTCGCCTTCATGGATCTGCGGGGTGAACGCGAAGTTGTAGGCAGGCGGGGGAGACGAGGTCGCCCACTCCAGCGTACGGCCATCCCATGGGTCGCCCGTGTGGTCGCGCAGCGCTTCACGGTTGCGGAAGCTGACCACCAGCTGGATCAGGAAGCTGGCGATACCCAGCGCGATCAGCACCGCGCCCACGGCAGCGATCTGGAACCAGATCTGCAGCGACGGATCCGTGAAGTG
Source organism: Pigmentiphaga litoralis (assembly GCF_048632615.1). Lineage (GTDB taxonomy): Bacteria > Pseudomonadota > Gammaproteobacteria > Burkholderiales > Burkholderiaceae_B > Pigmentiphaga > Pigmentiphaga litoralis_B. The sequence goes on along the minus strand of NZ_CP184479.1, from coordinate 118,475 downwards.
GCTCATGCGGCGCGTGACGCCCATGAAGCCCAGCACGTACAGCGGTGCGAATGCGACCCAGAAACCGATCAGCCAGAACCAGAACGAGCACTTGCCCCAGAACGGATCGAGCTTGTAGCCGAAAGCCTTTGGATACCAGTAGTTGATACCTGCCATCAGGCCGAACAGCACGCCGCCGATGATCACGTTGTGGAAGTGGGCGATCAGGAACAGCGAGTTGTGCAGCACGAAGTCGGCCGGGGGAACGGCCAGCATCACGCCGGTCATGCCGCCGATCACGAACGTGACCATGAAACCCACCGTCCAGAGCATCGGCACTTCGAACTTGATGCGGCCACGGTACATCGTGAACAGCCAGTTGAAGATCTTCGCCCCGGTCGGGATCGATATGATCATCGTCGTGATCCCGAAGAACGAGTTCACGCTTGCACCCGACCCCATCGTGAAGAAGTGATGCAGCCAGACCAGGTAGGACAGCACGGTAATCACGACGGTGGCGTACACCATCGATGCATACCCGAACAGGCGCTTGCGGCTGAAGGTCGACACGACTTCCGAGAACACGCCGAACAAGGGCAGGATCAGGATGTACACCTCGGGGTGACCCCAGATCCAGATCAGGTTCACGTACATCATCGAATTGCCGCCGAAGTCGTTCGTGAAGAAGTTGAACCCGGCGTAACGGTCAAGCGACAGCAGGGCCAGCACGGCGGTCAGCACCGGGAAGGCGGCAACGATCAGCACGTTGGTGCACAAGGCGGTCCACGTAAAGATCGGCATCTTCATCATGCCCATGCCGGGCGCGCGCATCTTGACGATGGTCGCCAGCAGGTTGACCCCGGACAGCAGCGTTCCGACCCCGCGATCTGCAAGGCCCAGATGTAGTAGTCCACCCCCACGTCCGGGCTTTGCGCGATGCCGGACAGCGGCGGGTAGGCCAGCCAGCCGGTACGGGCGAATTCGCCAACGAACAGCGAGGCCATCAGCAGCACGGCGCCGCTGGTGGTCATCCAGAAGCTGAAGTTGTTCAGGAACGGAAAGGCCACGTCGCGGGCGCCAATCTGCAGCGGCACCACGAAGTTCATCAGGCCCGTCACCAGCGGCATCGCTACGAAGAAGATCATGATGACGCCGTGCGCCGTGAAGATCTGGTCGTAGTGGTGCGGCGGCAGAAAGCCTGCGTTGTCGCCGAAGGCGATCGCCTGCTGCGCCCGCATCATCAGCGCGTCGGCAAAGCCGCGGAGCAGCATGATGATGCCCAGGATCATGTACATGATCCCGATCTTTTTGTGGTCGATGCTGGTGAACCACTCTTTCCAGAGGTAGGTCCAGAGCTTGAAATAGAACAGCGCGCCCACGAGCACCAGGCCGCCCAGCAGCACGGCGGCGAAGGTGACCAGCAGGATGGGCTCGTGGAAGGGGATTGCCTCCCACGAGAGGCGGCCGAGTAATAGCTTGGTGAGATCGAGGTGTTCAGACATCTTGGGTACCGATGCGGAAAGCGCGGGAGAGAATTACAGGAAGACGATCGGTCACAGGGGCACGCTCGCGTTCGCGGAGCCCGACAGGTCGGTCGGGGTGCACATGGCGCCGACATACGTCTTGGCCTTGCTGTCGTCGATACCCAGGCGCTTGCGCGACGCGGTGTCGAGCTTGGCGACGTTGTACGCACCGGCCATCCCGAGGCCGCCGCGCTGGTCAACGGCCATCATGTCCTTCATGCACATGCGGTTGGCTTCGACGCAACGGTTCACGATCGCGTCATACAGGCCGGGGGCCACCGAGGCGAAATACTTGACCGGATCCCGTTCGCTGGGCTGTTCGAGCTTCAGGTACGCATCGCGCGTCAGTTCGCTGTCATTGCCCGCTTCGGACTTGGCCTTGGCGACCCACTTGTCGAAGTCGCCTTCGCTGACGCCGTGGAAGCGGAAACGCATGCCCGAGAAGCCCGCGCCGCTGAAGTTGGCCGAGAAGCCTTCGTAGTCGCCAGGGTGGTTGATCACCGCGTGCAGCTTCGTTTCCATGCCCGGCATGGCGTAGATTTGGCCGGCCAGGGCAGGGATGAAGAACGAATTCATGACCGTCGACGACGTGATCTTGAACATAATGGGCCGATCCACCGGCGCCGCCATTTCGTTGATCGTGGCAATGCCTTGTTCCGGGTACAGGAACAGCCACTTCCAGTCCAGGGCCACCACTTCGACCACCAGCGGCTTGACGTTCGCCGGCAGTTCGCGCGTGGCGCTGACCCGATCCAGCGGGCGATAGGGGTCCAGCTTGTGCGTGCTGACCCAGGTCAGCGCGCCGAGCGCGATGATGATGAGCAGCGGAGCAGCCCAGATCAGCAGCTCGAGCAGGGTGGAGTGATCCCAGTCCGGCTCGTACGTCGCTTCTTTGTTGGAGGCACGGTATCGCCATGCGAACAACAAAGTCAGTACGATGACAGGCACGATAATGATCAGCATCAACACCGTTGAGTAGATGATCAGATCGCGTTGCTGGGCGGCGATGTCGCCGGAGGGGAGAGCAGTACCGCGTTGCAGCCCGCCAACATGGCGACGGCGGGGAGCAAGAGCAGTCCGCGAAATTTCTTGAGGGTGGGCATTGCCGGATTGACGAAAACGTACCTTGGGAAAGGATGCAAAATGTACGCTTACCCGCGCATGGCCGGAATTGGACATTTTGTCCTATGGCGGCCCAGGGCAGACAATGCGATCCTACGGCCGTTCGCGCAATATTGGCGCAATCTCATTCCGAATCACTGAGCAAGCACGATGTCCAGCACCACTCATGAGCACCACGCAGAGCCGCACTCCTCTCAACTGGAGAACGACGCCCGGCTGGTCACCACCAGCCACTCCAAGGTTGCCCCAGGTGAAATCGCCATCGGCGTGATCATCGGCCGGGCATCCGAATATTTCGACTTCTTTGTATTTGGCATCGCTTGCGTGCTGGTGTTCCCCACCGTGTTCTTTCCGTTTGAAGAACGCCTGGAAGGCACCCTGTATTCGTTCGTGATCTTCTCGTTCGCGTTCGTGGCCCGTCCTATCGGTACCGCGCTATTCATGGCGATTCAAAGGCGATGGGGCCGAAGCGCCAAACTGACGGCCGCTTTGTTCCTGCTGGGCACCGCTACCTGCGGCATGGCCTTCTTGCCGGGTTATGCCTCGCTGGGCAGCGCCTCGATCATCCTGCTGGCGATCTTCCGTGTGCTGCAGGGCGTGGCCTTCGGTGGTTCATGGGACGGCCTGCCGTCGCTGCTGGCCCTGAATGCACCCGCAAACCGCCGCGGCTGGTATTCCATGCTCGGACAGCTGGGCGCGCCGGTTGGTTTCATGATCGCCAGCGCCTTGTTCCTGTATTTGTACGCCGAACTGTCGCTGGGTGACTTCCTTGACTTCGGATGGCGTTATCCCTTCTTCGTGGCCTTCGCGATCAACGTCGTGGCGCTGTTCGCCCGTCTGCGCCTGGTCCTGACGCAGGAATACACGCAGTTGATGGAAGAAGGCGAACTGGAACCCGTGCCCGTCGTCGAACTGGTCCAGGCCCAGGGTTACAACCTCTTCATCGGCGCATTTGCCGCCCTGGCCAGCTACGCGCTGTTCCACCTGGTGACCGTGTTCCCGCTGTCGTGGATCGCACTGCGCTCGTCGCAATCCATCACCGACGTGCTGTTCGTTCAGGTCATTGGCGCCTTTGTGGGCATTGGCGCAACGATTGCATCGGGCTTGATCGCCGACCGCATCGGCCGCCGCACCACGCTGGGTATCCTGGCCGTGGTGATCGGTATCTTCGCGGTGTTCGCACCGTGGCTGATCGACGGCAGCCCGCTGGCGCAAGATGCGTTCATCCTGATTGGCTTTGCCCTGCTGGGTGTGTCGTATGGCCAGTCGTCGGGTACCGTCACGGCGAACTTCCTGCCGCGCTTCCGTTACACGGGTGCGGCCCTGACGTCGGACTTTGCCTGGCTGATCGGCGCCGCATTTGCGCCGGTGGTGGCCTTGGGTCTGTCGGCCAACTACGGCCTGGCTTATTTGAGCGCCTATCTGCTGTCCGGCGCGGCGTGCACGCTGCTGGCCCTGCGGATCAACAAGAATTTCGAAGCGCGCGACTGGTCGTAAGATTGGCCGTGGTATTGAAGGCTGGGTGAAAGCCGGCCGGTTCCTGTAACAACAGGACCGGCCGGTTTTTTATTGAGCGTTCAAGGATCGCTGGTCCGGCCAGGTGTGCCTGCGGCGCTGGCGACGGCCCGACTTGATCACCTGGATACTCTAGCGCCGGGACTGCAGAGCAATCGCCACTGCCGCATGGTCTTCAGCGGACAGCGATGGGGTCACGGTCACGTCGCCGCCGATCAGTGTGGCGACCGGCAGTCCGTCCTTGAACACCAGGCGGTTGGTGGCCAGCGACGGAACTTTGTCCCCGGGCAGGACGGTGCCGACCAGGTTCACGGGGTCGGCGGCGGATACGGCGACCCATATGCCATCCAGGGGCCGCTTGCGAATGCCCCGGAGCAGCGGAATGGCTTCAGGCAAGGCGAATTGTTCGCCTGACAGGCCTCCCACGAAGCGCCCACCGCGAATCTCGCCACGCGCTTCCATGCGGTGGAAGACCTGCAGCAGATCCCGCCAGGGCGGCAGCCAGTCCGGTTCGCGTTCCAGGATGCGCCAGAAAACGACCCCGTAGCGGCGCAGCAGCACGTGGGCGATGTGTTCCAGGGTGGCAGGGTCGGTGCGCAGGCGGCGGGTATGGGCGGGTTGCCGCGAGGGATCCTGGGCCGCCGGTGTAAGGGCCGTGACGGCATCAGCGGAGTCGACATCCACGCTGGACGGCGCCCCCGCCTTGCGAAGCGCCGCCCATCGACCGGCCTCGTCCATCGTGGCAGGGCGGAAACCGCCTCTTCCGCGGCGTTTGCCCGGGCTGATGCGCTGCGTGGCCGGCAGCAACAGCGCGCGCAGGCCGGCAAAGCTGTCGGCGTTGACCAGCCCAGCTGACACCAGCTCTCCCAGGGCATTTTCCAGTTCGGTCGGCAACAGGCGGGCATCCGTCACCAGTTCGTCAAAAAACATCGCGCCGTGCCTGCGTAGCGCCGCATGGACTTTCTCGGCGCGGGGCGAGATTTCGGGGTCCCCTGCCAGGGACGGTAATGTCGTCCAGACCGCCAGATGGCGCCGCGGTAGCAGGACAATCGGCGTGCTGCGCACCGGCCCGCCCGTGGCGTTCGCCTGCCCCGCCAGGCGGGTCCAGACGACTTTGCCTGCTCGGCACAGGTCGTCCAGCCAGGAAGGGGAATAGTCCGTGACGCGGGCGGGAAGCAGTTGGCCTTCCCAAGCGGCGGCCGCGGCGTCGAAGCCTTCCAGCTGCGCGACGGCTTCGAATACGGCGTCCGGGCCTTGCAAGCGGGTGTCCGGCGTCAGGTGCTGCCATTCCAGCAGGAAGCGCATGAAGTCTTGTCGCTCGACGGGCTCGATGTCGCGCCGCAACCGGCGGATGGTGTACCGGTGGATGCGGGCCAACAGGTGCCGGTCGCACCATTCGTCGGCAGTTGCAGACGGCGTGAAACGGCCGCGCAGCACGGCGCCCTGCGCCTCGAGCCGGGCCAGGGCTGCATGGACAGTTGGCAGGCTCAATGATAGGGGCGCAGCCAGAACCTCGGGCGTGACCGGGCCGAGGCCGGAGAGGCGGGCGTGGAGAAGGCCGGCAAGGGCGTCGTCGGCAGAGTCTTCGTCCGGAACGCCGGTATTGTTTGGCGAAGTTCCCTCGGGGAACCCGGTCCTGTCGGCGCCCGGGTAGACAAGCCGGAACTGCGGCAGGCGTTCGACTGGGACCCACAGCCCCGTTCCGGACGCGGGCGCCCCAACAGCCGGCGCGGTCTCGCACAGAAACGCCCGGCCGCTGGCAGCCAGCGCATGCAGCCAGGGCGTCCAGGCGCCGTTGAGAGCAGGCTCATCGCCGGGCTGAAAGGTCAACGCCGCCATCGCAGTCCCGTTGTCGCGCTCCGCCGCACCGTTTCCTTGCAAGGCTTCCGTTTGCGTCACGCAGCCCAGCGCCATCAACGCTTCGTGCATCTCATCGGCGTTGCGCACCCGCGGCCAGGCCTCCGCCAGGACATCGGCAATGGCCTTCGCATCGAGCGCGCCCAGGTCGTCTGGCGAGGACGGGTCGGTCCATCGGCGGTTGCGCACGGCCTGGGTGCGGCGCTCTTCCAGAGGCGCATCGTCCAGAAAAGCGTAGGGGTGCGCGTTCAGGATCTCCATGGCGAGCGGTGACGGCGCGGGCAGGTCGCGCGCGATCAGTCGCACCTGCCCTTGCTCGATCCGGTGCAGCAGCGCCAGCCAGGTAGCGCTATCCATGGCGTCGTGCAGGCAATCGTCCAGCGTCTGGTCCACCAGCGGATGGCTCGGGACGTCACGTTCGCCCACCACATTCTCCAGGCACGCCGCCTGATCCGGAAAGACCGACGTCAACAGATCGTCGCTGCGCATCCGCTGCAAGGGGGCGCCACTTTCCGGCCACCGGCAAAGCGCGGCAAGGCAAGGGCCGTCGTCGCGTTCCAGCGCCACCGCACGTTGAACATCGGCGCGTCCAGCAGCGCCTGGATCAGCACCTGCTCGGCCGTCTCGCTGCGCAGATAGCGCCACACCTCGTCCAGCGCGAAGCTGTGCTGCGTCGACAGGGAGAGCACGATCGCATCTTCGGTCGCGGCTGCCTGCAGCTCAAAATTGAACGTGCGGCAAAAACGCTTGCGCAGCGCCAGGCCCCAGGCGCGGTTCACCCGGCTGCCGAACGGCGAATGGATGACCAACCGCATGCCGCCGCTTTCGTCAAAAAAACGCTCCATGATCAGCGTGTCCTGGCTGGGGAGGGCGCCCAAGGCGGACCGCGCGCGGGCCAGGTAGTCCACGATCTGGGTTGCAGCGGGGTGGGATATGCCGACGTCGTTCAGCAACAGGTCAATCGCCGCATCGAGGTCAGGCGCAGATGCTTGCTGATGTGCTACTTCGATTGCCGCTTGGTGGCATGCCTCGCGCCCTGGTTCGAATGCAACGCCGTAGGCGACTTCGCGCGTTGCTTTGGTCGACGCTCCATGTGCCGCTTCGCTTCCTGCTTTGTTCGACATCCCGTCCGCTGCCTGCATTGTCCGGTTGTCCGAAGCTCCCAATGACCGGTCAATCGCCGCCAGCAAACGGCCCACGCCCATCGACAGTTCGTCGCTGCGGCCCGGCGCTTCCCCCAGCCAGAAAGGGATGTTCGGCGCCGCGCCATGGGCGTCTTCGACCCGGACCTTGCCGCTCTCGACCTTCACGATCCGGTAGGACGTGTTTCCCAACTGGAAGACATCGCCGGCCAGGCTTTCCACGGCAAAGTCCTCGTTGACCGTGCCAATCGACAGGCCCTGTGGTTCCAGCAGCACTGAAAAATCCGCGTTGTCGGGAATGGTCCCGCCCGATGTGACAGCCGTCAGCTTGCCACCCCGCCGGGCACGCACGGTGCCAGCAACCGAATCGCGATGCAGGTAGGCGCCACGCACGCCGTTACTGCCGGTATACCCCTCGGCCAACATGCGGATCACCGCGTCGAAGTTTGTGCGAGACAGTTCGGCGTACGGCGCGGCCCGCCGCACCGTGTCGAACAGGTCTGACTCCGCCCATTCCCGCGACGCCACCTCGGCCACGATCTGCTGGGCCAGCACGTCCAGCGGGGCCTGTGGGATCCGCAAGGAATCCAGTTCACCGCGCCGCACGCAGTCGAGCAACGCCGTGCACTCGATCAGATCATCGCGCGACGTCGGAAACAACCGGCCCTTGGGCGTACCGCCCACGTGGTGACCGGATCGGCCAACCCGCTGCAAGAACGCCGCGATGCTGCGCGGCGAACCGACCTGGCACACCAGATCCACGTCGCCGATATCGATGCCCAGTTCCAGCGATGCCGTGGCGATCAGCACCCGCAGTTCCCCGCGCTTGAGGCGCTGCTCGGCATTCAGCCGGGTTTCCTTGGCCAGACTGCCGTGGTGCGCCGCCACCAGTTCGGACCCCAGCCGATCCGCCAGATGCCGCGCCGTCCGTTCCGCCATCCGCCGCGTGTTCACGAACAGCAGCGTCGTCTGATGCAGGACCGCCAGCTCCGCCATCCGGTCGTATACGCGCTCCCACACATCGTTGGCCATGACCGCTTCCAGCGGCACTGGCGGCAATTCCAGCGCGAGGTCGCGCGGACGCCCATGCCCGATGTCAACCACCGCACAGGGGCGGCTGGCGCCCACCAGGAAGCGCGCCACCGCCGCTAGCGGTTTTTGCGTGGCCGACAAGCCAACGCGCACCGGCGGCGCCGCGCACAGCGCGTCCAGCCGTTCCAGACTCAACGCCAGATGGCTGCCCCGCTTGCTTCCCGCCACCGCGTGGATTTCATCAACGATCACGGTCCGCGTCGTCTTCAGCATGTTGCGCCCACTGTCCGAGCCGAGCAGCACGTACAAGGACTCCGGCGTCGTCACCAGGATGTGCGGCGCCCGCTTACGCATCGCGGTGCGTTCTTGCTGCGTGGTGTCACCCGTGCGGACAGCGGTGCGTATGCCAGGGGAGGGCAGGCCGAGCTTTTCCAGTTCGTCGGAGATGCCCTGGAGCGGGCGTTCCAGGTTGATGCGGATGTCGTTGGACAGAGCTTTGAGCGGGGAGACGTAGACGACGGTGGTCTCGTCCGGGAGAGCGCCTTTGCGCGCGATCGCATCTCGGACCAAGGTGTCCAGCGCCGCCAGGAAAGCGGTCAGTGTCTTGCCGGATCCGGTTGGCGCGGCGATCAGGGTGGACTGGCCGGACTGAATCAGCGGCCAGGCCTGTTGCTGCGCGGGCGTGGCTTCCGCAAAGGCGGAGCAGAACCACGCGGTAACGGCGGGGTGGAAGCTCTCGGCAAGGCTGAACGGGCGGGCGCGCATCGTATGTAGATGGAGGCGGGGCGGGCGTTGTCAAGATAGGCAGCGCCTTAGCTCCACGATTGCCTACGTGGATAAGCGAACTCGGCTCTTCCTCATTGTTCCGAACCGGCGCGGGCCGCTACTGTCGACGACCTTCCACTTCCGGACAGCTCGTTCATGAACGCCCCCATTCTTCCTGCCTCTGCGTGGCGTGTCATCGCCGCCGCGTTGACCACCAGCGTTGTCGTCAGCGGATGCGCCACCGAACAATCCCGCTCGGTGCCCGTCAAGCAGGTCGCTGCGGCCATCACCCCCTATACCGGTGTGCAACGTCCCGTTGCCGTCGGCAAATTCGACAATCGATCCAGCTTCATGCGGGGCCTGTTCTCCGACGGCGTCGACCGGCTAGGCGGACAAGCAAAGACCATTCTCATCTCCCATCTGCAGCAGACCGGCCGGTTTGCGGTCATGGATCGCGACAATATGGCCGAGATCAAGCAGGAAGCCGGTATTGCCCAGCGGACGCAAAGCCTGAAAGGGGCAAATTACATCCTGACGGGAGACGTGACGGAATTCGGACGCAAGGAAGTCGGAGACAGGCAATTGTTTGGCATTCTTGGGCGCGGGCGTGAGCAGGTGGCCTATGCCAAAGTGAACGTCAACGTCGTCGATGTACAGACGTCCCAGGTCGTTTTCTCGGCCGTCGGCGCTGGTGAATACAGCCTGTCTAACCGTGAAGTCATCGGCTTCGGCGGCACGGCAGGATACGACTCGACCTTGAACGGCAAGGTCCTGGATCTGGCGATACGCGAGGCCGTGACCCAGTTGGTTGCCGGCGTTGAATCGGGCGCGTGGCGCCCGGCACCCTGAAGGCGCGTCATGGCGAAGCCACGTCGCGTCTCTTGCCGCAACACCGCCACCCAAGCCCTTCCTTTCGCCCTGGCGTTACTGACGCTGGTCGGCTGCGCGCAGGCGCCGCGACCGCTGTATCACTGGGGCGGCTACCAGGACCAACTGTACGACTACTTCAAGAACGGCGGAGGAAATGTCGAAAAGCAGCTTATGGCGCTGGAGTCGGACGTGCAGAAGGCACGCGCCACCAACGCGCGCCTGCCGCCAGGCTTCCATGCGCACCTGCGCCTGCTTTACGCGCGGCTGGGAAAAACGGGTGACGTGGTGCAGCAACTGACGACCGAAAAAACGTTGTATCCGGAGTCGGCGCAACACATGGACGCACTAATTGCGCGTTACACCGGTCAAGGAACGAGACCATGATTCGACGTTATCGGAAGGCATGCGTGGTCTTGCTCATGGTTGCCGGTGGGACGGCGTGCACGACGACACCGCCGCCCAGCTACGACTACACGGCTTTCCGTGCGAATCGGCCAGCCTCCGTCGTTGTCCTTCCGCCGCTCAACCGCACGGTGGACGTCAACGCCACGTATGGCGTGCTGGCTCGCGCGACCGCGCCGCTGGCGGAGTCGGGCTACTACGTGGTGCCGGTGGCGGTGGTAGACGAATCGCTCAAGCAGAACGGGCTGGCGAACCCCGACGATATGCATGGCGCACCTCCAGGCAAGTTGCGCGACGTATTTGGCGCGGACGCGGCGCTGTACATGGAAGTGAGCCAGTACGGAGCCAGCTATCAGGTTCTGGCCAGCCACGTCACCGTGTCGGTCAAGGCGCGGCTGGTCGATCTGCGCAGTGGGGAGCTGCTCTGGGAGGGCGCTGCCACGGCGTCCACGGCGGACCGGCAGCAGCAAAGCGGCGGGCTGGTTGAGATGCTGGTCGTTGCCCTGGTGACCCAGATCATCAATGCGGTATCCGACGACCGGTCACAGGAAATCGCAGCTCAGGCCACTACGCTGCTGCTGGGCGCCGGACGGCCCATGGGCATGTTGTATGGACCGCGTTCCCCCAAGTACCTGAGCGATTGAACCCGGTGCCCGGGCCTTGACGTTCCCTTCGTTCGGGCTCAATCCCCCGTCGTGGCGCGCTCCACATCGATCAAGTCCTGCAGGCGGCTCGTTGCGTGCGCCGCCTTCATCTGCCTGCCGACTTCGCCGGGCGCCATGTATGGGTTGGGGGCGTCATTCGCCAAGGCTTCGTAGGACTCCTTGACCGCCTTGTACATGGCGGCAAAGGCGGACCCCGACGACGCGGCCAGGCGGTAGCCGAGTCCGGCCAGGTCGGCGCGTGACAGCGCAAAGGTAGAAAATCCATCGCCAGGCGCAAAGATCATCAGGGGCGCGGGCAGGCGTTCGCCGATGTATCGCATCTGCTCGGGGTCGCGGGTGTGTACGAACAACATGTCGGCGCCGGCCTTGTGGAAGGCTTCGGCGCGGCGCAGCGCGTCGTCCATGCCGCCGGCGCGGATGGCGTTGGTGCGGGCGATGATCAGGGTGTCGGGGTTCTTGCGGGCGGCCGCGAGTTCACGCAGTTTCTGGACCATCAGGTCGGTGTCGATCAGGCGTTCGACGCCCAAATGGTGATGCACGCGGCGGGGCAGGTATTGGTCTTCGACTTCCAGGGCGGCATAGCCGGCGGCTTCGGACAATGCCATGGTGCGGTGCATGTGGACGGGGTCGCCCCAGCCGCCGCCTGCGTCCAGCACGAGCGGGATGTCGCAGGCCGAACGGATCTCCAGGCCAAGCTGGGCCATTTCGTGCACGCTCAGGTTCGCCTCCGTCACACATTTCAGCCAGCCCAGCGACCCCCGCTGACATAGGCAGCTTTGAAGCCTGCGTCTTGCGCCAGGCGGGCCATCATGGGGTTGAGGGCGACGGGCGCGACGATCAGGTCGTCGCCGGCAATCCATTGTTTGAGCGTGTTCAAGGGTGTCTCCGTGATCGTTTGTCTATGGCGGCGGGTATCGACCCAAGGGGGGCGACGCCTGCGTCATTCCACCGTGATGCCGCTGGTCTTGATGACCTCGGCCCACTTTCGCGTTTCCTGCTGCATGTAGCGCGCGAACTCTCTGGCGTCGCCCTTGAAGGGTTCGATGCCTTGCGCGGCGAGCTGATCGCGGACTTCCTGGCTGTCCGTGGCGGCATCGAGCGCGCTGGACAGCTTTTGTATGACCGGTTGGGGGTGCCCGCAGGTGCGACCAGGCCGAACCAGATGCGCGTTTCGTAGTCCCTGACGCCGGCTTCGGCCACCGTCGGCAGGTCGGGGAGCAGCCGGGATCGCGCAAGGCCGGTGGTGGCCAGCGCCGTCAGTTTGTTGTCTTTGATGAAGGCAAGGACGGTGGGGGCGGGCGCGAACATGACCGGGACCGAGCCGGCGAGCAGATCGGTAATGACCTGATTGCTGCCTTTGTACGGCACATGGGTCATTTTGGCGCCCGTGGACATGCCAAACAGCTCCCCCGACAGATGGGAGGTGGTGGCGACGCCTGACGATGCAAAGAAGACCTTGCCGGGCGCGCGTTTGGCGGCGGCGATGAGGTCGGGCACGGACGTGACGCCCAGGCTGGGTGCGACGACCAGAATGCTGGGCACGGTCGCGGCCAGTCCTACCGGTGTGAAGTCGCGGAACATGTCGACGGGCACGTTCTTGAGCAGGGCGGGGTTGACCGAGTTGGAGTTGCCCGCCATGAAAAGCGTGTAGCCATCGGGCGCAGCGCGCGCGACCTGGGCGGCGGCGATGTTGGTGCTGGCGCCGGGCTTGTTCTCGACAACCATCGGCTGGCCGAGCAGGTCGCCCATCTTGCTGGCGATGATGCGCGTGGCGACATCGGTCGCGCTGCCAGGCGGAAAACCGATCACGATCTTGACGGGGTGGTCGGGGAAGGGGGCGTCGGCGGCGTGGCTGACGGCAAGCACGGACGCGGCAAGGCCCGCGGCGATGCCATGGCAAAGCAGTCTCATGATGCGTGTCTCCTGGTGCGCAGGCTCTGCGTCCCGCTACAGCGAATTATGGCGTTTTTCTTAGCCGTGTCAGCAATTTATTGCGGGACACCGGCCTGGGCGGCCGCCGTCTCTTTCGGCCGCTTGCAGGAATTCCACGAAAGCCGTTGCCGCCGGCGACAACGATACGCCCGCCCGGTGCACGATGGCGACGTCGCGCTGCACCACGGGTTGTTCCAGTGGCTTCCATGCCGTGGTCTGCGCATCGGCCAAAGCGGTCGCATAGCCCGGCACGATTGCGATGCCAAGACCCGCTCCCACCATGCCGATTAACGTGCCGACATACGTGGCTTCGAAGGCGGGCGACAAGCCAATGCCCGCATCCGCGCATCCGCGTTCAGCCAGGTCGCGAAAGACGCTGCCGCGGGGGAGGGCGAGGGTGGGCACGTCGGCGAGCTGGCGCCACGCAAGCTTTCGCGCCTTGGCGAAGGCATGGTCTTTCGGAAAGACGGCGACCAGTGATTCCCGAAACAGCAGCATGCGGCCGAGATCGGGTTCGTTGTCGTCGAAGGTGCCAATGCCGATGTCGGCGGCGCCGCTCTTGACGCGGGGAAGCACTTCGTCGGGCAGCGAGTCGCGCAGGGCGAGTTCGATGCCGGGGTAACGCTTGCGGAAGCCGGCCAGGATGCCGGGAAGATAGGTGCTCGACAGCACCAGGGGCGCGGCCACGACGACGCGGCCTTTCTGCTGGGCGACGAGCTGGTCGACGTTGGCAATGGCGTGGGTCAGGTCGTCGAGGATGCGTTCCGCGCTTGCCAAAAATTCGAGGCCGACCGCCGTGGGGCTGACGCTGCGCGTGGTGCGGTCGATCAGGCGGGTCTCGAGCGCGCTTTCCAGTTCGCGCACGAGCAGACTCAACGCGGATTGTGTCAGGTGCATGGCCTGTGCAGCCTTGGTAAAGCTGCCCAGGCGGGCGACGTGGACGAAGGCCTGCAATTGCCGGACGGTCAGATTCATGAGCCTGGCTCATTGAAATATAAGAAAGATTCGTTTGAATTATAAATGTTGGTGCCATGTAATGGCGAGGCTCGCAACGCGCTGGGGCGCGAAGGCGCGAAGCAGGCAGCGTGCAGGCACGGCGCAACACATGCCAGGCACGGAATGCACACAACGACCAGGGCGCGGCGTGCAAGCCCGACCCAACACGTGCCACGCACGGCACGCATACAACGAGCAGGGCGCATCGACGCCTTGCCAGTCAAGGAGACACGACATGCAGACCCGACATGCAGCGATCATCATGGCTGCGGCCATGGCGCTTGCACCGCTGGCCGCCTCGGCTCAGGACGCTTTCCCATCCCGGCCCATCAAGATCACCGTCGGTTTTCCGGCCGGCAGTTCGACCGACGTGGCGACGCGTGTGATCGCCAATAGTCTGGCCGACACGCTTGGCCAGTCCGTCGTGGTCGAGAACAAGCCCGGCGCCAGCAGCGACATCGCAGCTCGCCAGGTAGCGGGCTCGCCGCCCGACGGCTATTCCCTGTTCGTGGTCACGATCGCCAATGCCATCAACACCAGTTCCAAGAGCACATCCTTCATCGATGTGACGCGCAGCTTCGCGCCGGTCGCCATGATGGGCAATGTCCCGAACGTGCTGGTCGCCCATCCGTCGCTGAAGGTCAAGACAGTGCCTGAACTGATCGCCGCCGCCAAGGCCAAGCCGGGGAGCATTACGTTCGCATCGTCGGGCAATGGCACGTCACCGCACCTGGCGGGCGAACTGTTCGCATCGATGGCGGGCGTTCAACTGCTGCACATTCCGTACCGGGGGAGCTCGCCTGCCGTGGCTGATCTGCTGGGTGGGCAAGTGGCCATCATGTTCGGCCCCGCGTCGACGGTATTGCCGCACGTTCAGGCAGGGAAGCTCGAAGCCCTGGGGGTGGCAAGCGCCGCAAGGACAGCGACCTTGCCAATGGTGCCGACCATCGCCGAGGCCGGTCTGAAGGGCTTCGATTCGTCCGTGTGGTTCGGGTTGGCCGCACCGGTGGGCACGCCGGAAGCCGTGACGCGCAAGCTGGCGGACGCCGTCAGAACCGCCGTCAACGCCACCCCGGTCAAGGCGCAATTCCAGGCGCAGGGGATAGAACCCGTCGACGCAGGCCCTGCACAGTTTGGCCGATATATCGGCACTGAAGTGGACAAGTACGCCAAGGTCATGCAGGCCGCGGGCGTGAAACTCGACTGATCATCAAAGGAGTCGAATATGGCGAAGGTCACGATTGCAGAATGCCGTACGTTTTTTCTTGCGGTGACAGAGAAGGCGGCCGAGATGGGCGTGCCGCTGTCAATGGCGGTGGTCAGTGCCGAGGGGCATCTGATTGCATTGGAGCGGATGGACGACGCCGGCTTCATTACGCCGGATACGGCGCGCGCCAAGGCGTATACCGTCGCGGCTTTCCGTTCCATGAGCCCGCGCTTTCAGGACGGCCTGATCATCCAGCAGTGGTTCAAGGAACGTAACCCGCAGATGATGATGAATGCATCGGTGTTCTCCAACGGGCAGATCGTGGCGTCCGGGGGCTGCGCGCCGATCTTCAAGGGCGACGAGATGGTGGGTGCCTATGGCATCAGCGGCGCCACGTCGGACCAGGACGAGATCATCGGCCAGTACGCGCGTGCAAAGGTGGGCTGGAACCACAAGCCCGAAAACGACGACACGCCGGAATCGGTCAAGCAGCACATCAATGAAATCTACGGCAAGGTGGGCCTCGACAAGCGGGCGCTGTAGTCATTGCTGGGAACGTTACTTGCTAAGACGCCATGGCCACCGCGCGTTGCACGATGCAGGGCGCGGTCCCACCTGTTCTTCCCAAGGAGCAATCCATGTTTTCTCTTATCGGCACCATCATCGTAGGATTCATCGTTGGTCTCATTGCACGCGCGGTCAAGCCGGGCGATGACAAGTTGGGTTGGGTCATGACGATCGTGCTGGGTATTGCCGGCGCGCTGGTGGCCGGTTATCTGGGACGTGCGCTGGGCTGGTACGCCGAAGGCGAACCGGCGGGCTGGATCGCTTCGGTGGTTGGCGCGGTCATTCTGCTCGTGATCTACGGCATGGTGCGCCGCCGTGCCTGACCGTTGATTGCCACACGCTTCAGGCGCGCTGGCATGTAAAAAGGGAGGCTGTGGCCTCCCTTTTTCGTTGTGTGCGGCAATGATCCACACGCATGCAAGATCAACGGGCCGCTGTCATGCGTTGGTCTTGCCTGATAGCGCAAACGAGTAACGGTGGATGTCGTCGCGGCGATGCCAGCCCAGGGTTTTCCAATAGCGCGCAGCCGCGGGATGGTCCACGAGGACGTCGACGTGAAGCTTTTGGATGCCGTCCTTGGCCAAGCGCGCGATGCTCGCGTCGACCAGCGCGGTGGCAATCCCCTGCCGCCGATGCGCCGGCAGCACGATCAGGTGTTGCAGGTAGCCGCGCCGGCCATCGTGGCCCGCCATGATGCAGCCGATCACCTGCTCGTTGATTTCCGCAACGAAGCTGCATCCGGGGTTGCGTGTCAGATAGGCTTGCGTTGCCTCCCGGGAATCGGCGTCGCGCACCGTGATACCCGGCGTCGCATGCATCATCGCAAGGACGGCGTCATAGTCGGCCAGTGTCATGGCGCGGATAGTCATGCAAAGCCCCTGATCAAGAGATGGGAAGCCGGTCAGCCTAGCAGAACGCCGGCCCGGCCGGCAAAACGGGCGACGCTCACGCCTTTTGCGGCATTGCCTGCCATGCGGTCAGAAGATATAGTTTTCCCGCCATGGACATCAGCAAACTCGACCTCAACCTGCTTCCAGTATTTGAAGCGCTGTATATCGAACGGAACGTGACGCGTGCGGGTCGGCGTGTCGGGCTGTCGCAGCCTTCCATGAGCAATGCGCTGGTGCGGCTGCGCACGCAGTGCGGCGATCCTTTATTCGTGCGGACGCAGGCCGGTATGGAGCCGACGCCATTTGCCACTGACCTGTCGGTCAATGTGCTGCGCGCGCTGGAACTGGTGCGCAACGGCCTGGAGCAGGCGACGGGCTTCGATCCCGCCACCACCACGCGCAGCTTTACCTTGCTCATGTCCGACTTTGCGCAATTTCTGGTGTTGCCGCCTTTGGTGGCGCGCCTCAAGCAGGAAGCACCGGGCGTCAACCTGCACGTCAGCAATATTCCCCGCGATCAGTATCGGGGTGCGCTGGAGAGCGGCGATGCGGACCTGGCCGTGGGCAATCTGCAGGAACTGCAAAGCGGCTTTTATCAGTCGGGACTGTGGGTGGACCAGCACGTCTGTGTGATGGGCCGGGACTTTCGCAAGGCCGGCCCGAACATCACGATGGACGAGTACATCTCGGCGCGGCACTTGGTGGTATCGGCCAATCGCACGGATCTGGGGATAGACCAGGAATTGGACAAGCAAGGCAGCCGCCGTGATGTCGCACTGAGTGTGCCGAACTATCTCGTGCTGGCGACCGTGCTGGCGCAATCCGATCTGGTCGTGACGGTGCCTGAGGTCATCGCGCATGCGGTCACGGCGTCCAAGGGCGTGACGTGGTGCCCCTTGCCGTTCGAGACGCCGCACTCGCACATCCGCCAGTTCTGGCACGCCCGTTTTCACAACGACACGGCCAATACCTGGCTGCGGGGGCATATCGCCGCGCTGCAGATCGGCGCGACGCTTCGCAAAGTGGGCCAGGACAGCCGGTCGGGTGAAAGGACCGCTTGAGTCAGGCACGACCGCTGACATCCGGCATGCGACGAACGGTCTACCGCCCGGGAATCAGTCGCTAACGAGCTTGAGGCGCGGCGACCGGAATGGCGTCGCCTATTTACCGAACTCCAGCGACACATTGGCCTTCTTGGCAATTCGGTCCCACCGGGCATATTCGGCGTCATTCAATCGCGCGAAGGCGTCGGCGTCGAGCGGCCGCGGTTCGAACCCCGCGGCTTCGACTTTGGCCTGCATCTCGGGCGCTTTCAGACCTTCCGAAATGTCCTTGCCCAACTGCGCGACGATGCTTGCCGGCGTCCTGGAGGAACCGTAAATCCCCAGCCAGCTCGTCACCGCAAAATCGGCGATGCCGGCTTCTCCCATTGTCATGACATTGGGCAAATGCCGGGACCGATACGAACTCGTCACCGCCAGCGCCTTGAGCTTCCCGGCCTTCAGCAGCGGCAACACGGGCGGCAGATTGGAAAAACAGAAGTCCAGATTGCCGTTGACGGTATCCACCAACGCTTCGTTGCTGCCTTTGTAGGGCGCGTGCATCAGGGTGAGGCCGGCAGTCAGCGCGAACAGTTCGGTGGTCAGGTGCGATGACGTGCCCAGCCCGTTCGTGCCATAGCTCAAAGGCTTGGGCGAACGTTTGGCGTAGGCAATGAGTTCGGACACGCTATTGGCCGGGTGGGACTGGGCCACGACCAGCACGTTGACGAATTCCGCCACCTGGGCAACAGGTACGAATGCCGCCTTGCTGTCCAGTGGAAGGTTGCGCACCGTGACTGGCAGGATGACGTTACCGCCCAGGCCACCCACGATCAGGGTGTAGCCGTCGGCAGGTGCATGAGCCACGTATTGCGCGCCGATGACGCCGCTGCCCCCAGCACGGTTTTCGATCACGGCCGGCTGGCCATACTTGCGCAAAAGAATGTCGCCCACGATGCGCGCGGCCACGTCCGTGACGCCGCCTGCCGTGTAGGGCACGACGATGCGCAAGGGTCTGGACGGAAAGGCGTCCTGGGCAATGGCAGGCATATCCCACGCGAGCGCTGCGGCACTGCCGATGACTTTCAATACGGTTCGACGATCCATGGTGCCTCGGAACAAATGAAGGTGCGTAACGTGCCGCGGCCGCTATCGGATGAACTGGTCGACGTAGTCTTCGCCCAGCCCGACGTCGCGGTAGTGTTTGCGGCACATGTCGATCTTGTTGAAGACGTCTTCATACCCGACCTGGCGGCCGGCGTCATCGAGATAGATCATTGCGCCGCTGACATTGAAGAACGTGATCATCTCGTCGCTTTCGCTGTCGGCGTCAACGACCAGGGTGTGGATTTCGCCCGGCGGTTCGAAGGCGAAGGTCCCGGCTGACGCAACCCAGTCGTGTTCCAGGTAGCGCCACGACCCCTTGATCACGTAGGCGAAGACGGGGGCAGGGTGGATGTGGCGGCTCAGCACGCCCGACCGGCGCACGCGCAACAGGTTGCACCATCCGCCCGACAGGGTGTTGAAAAACAGCGGCCGGAACCAGACGTTGGGCGCCTGGAGCACCCAGACGCGCTCGTCGGAGGGAATGGCCTCGATGGCGACTTCCGGCTGGATACCGGTCATCTGCTGCAGGATCTGACTCATGGCAAAACGTGTCCTTGAAGTTGCGTGTCCCAAAGCCCGCGCGTCCCGAAGAACGCGCAGCTTTGGTCATTCCGGCTGCGATCAGGCAGCGCGGCGTTGTGCGGCGGCCCAGGTATCGGGGTTGACCATGGCTTTGGGCGGCTTCCCGCTCAGGGCGTCAAGCAGGTTGGCGACAGCCAGATCCATCATGGCGCGGCGCGTTTCCACGGTGCCGCTGCCCACGTGGGCCTGCAGCACGACGTTCGGCAAGCTGCACAGTGGACTGTCCGCGGGCAGCGGTTCCTTTTCCATGACGTCGAGCCCGGCGCCCGCAATCCTGCCTTGTTGCAGGTGCGCGATCAGCGCGGCCTCATCAACGACCGGACCGCGCGCCGTGTTGATGAGGTAGGCGGTGGGCTTCATCAGGTCCAATTCGGGCTTGCCGACCGACCCACGCGTCTCCGCCGACAGCGGGATGTGGACGCTGACGATGTCCGATTGGCTGAACAGGGCGGTCCGGTCCACGTAGGTGGCCAGGCCTTCGGCTTCGGCGGCCTCGTCGCGGCGGCGGTTGTGATACACAACCTTCATGTCGAACGCCCTGGCGGTGCGGGCCACCAGGGTGCCGATGCGGCCCATGCCAAGCAGGCCCAAGGTCTTTCCGGCGATGTCCATGGTCAGTGGCGCGGCGCCTTTGGTCCATGCGCCACTGCGCACGAAGGCATCGCCCGCGACCATGCCCCGCGCGAGGCAGATCAGCAGGCCGATCGTCAGGTCCGCCACCGCGCGATCCAGCACGCCTGGCGTGTTGCAGACCAACACATCGTGCTCGGACGCCATGGGCACGCTAATGTTGTCGAAACCGACCGCATAGTTGGACACCACGCGCAGCTTGGGCAGGGCGGCCAGCTGCTCCTTGCCGATGGACGTCTTCAGCGTGCACAGCACGCCTTCGATCAGGGCGCGGTCCCCCGCGGGCACGGCTTCGCTCAGGGACGCGCCGGGCGGAACGTCAATGATCCGGCAGGCGGCGGCGACTCGGGCGCGCAGGTCGGCCGGCAGGGTGGCGCTGATGACGACGGTAGGTTGGGATGACGACATGGTTCCTCGCAGCGTGTGGAGTTGAAGCGTTAGATCCGTTGATTGAGTCAGGCAACGGGTTGTCAGGCGCAACCAGTTGCCCCGGGCAACGGTTGCGCGCGTGGGATGCGGATCAGGGCGCCGTGTAGGCCGTCTTGACGGTGGTGTAGAACTCGGCGGCGTACGTGCCTTGCTCGCGGGCCCCATAGCTGGACCCCTTGCGTCCGCCAAACGCGGCATGGTGATCCGCGCCGGCCGTGGGGCAATTGACCGTGACTAGGCCGACCTGCGCATGACGCTTGAAGTGCGTGGCGTGCTTGAGCGAGCCGGTGCAAATGCCGGCGGACAAGCCATATTCGGTGTCGTTGGCCACGGCCAGGGCTTCTTCGTAACTGTCCACCGGAATGACCGCGGCAACGGGTCCGAAGATTTCTTCCCGGCATACGCGCATGCCGTTGTCGCAGTCAGTGAGCAGGGCGGGCGAGAAGTAGAAACCGTCAGTGTCGCGGCGCACGCGCTCACCGCCGAAGACCAGGGTCGCGCCTTCGTCGCGGCCGATGCGCAGGTAGTCTTCGTTCTGCTGCAGCTGGCGCGCGTCGACCACCGGGCCGATGTCGGTGCCTGGCAGCAAGGCGTTGTCGGTGCGCAAAGCGGCCATGCGCGTCTTCATGGCGGCCACGAAACGATCATGGATGCCGCGTTGCACGATCAGGCGGCTCGATGCCGTGCAGCGCTGGCCGGTCGAAAAGAAGGACCCCTGCACGGCGCAGTCCACGGCACGATCCATGTCGGCATCGTCCAGAATGACCAGCGGATTCTTGCCTCCCATTTCCATCTGCACTTTGGCAAGACGGCGCATGGCGGCCTCGGCGATCCGCTTGCCCGTGGCGGCCGACCCGGTAAAACTGATGGCCGCCACCCGGGGGTCATCGAGAATGGCCTGGCCCACCACCGTGCCGCGGCCCATGGTCAGGTTGAAGACCCCGGGCGGCACGCCATGACGGCTGATGATGTCGGCCAGCGCCCACGCGCAGCCGGGCACCAGGTCGGCGGGCTTCAGAACGACGGTGTTGCCGAAGGCGAGCGCGGGCGCGATCTTCCAGGCCGGGATGGCCAGCGGAAAATTCCAGGGTGTGATCAGGCCGACCACACCGACCGGCTCGCGGGTAATGTCGACGTCCACGCCGGGGCGCAGCTGGGGCAGGCGGTCGCCCCGCAAGCGGACCGCCTCGGCGGCGAAAAAGCGGAAGATCGTGCCCGCGCGCCAGGCTTCGCCCGTCGCCTCGGCCAAGGTCTTGCCTTCTTCGCGTGCCAGCAGCCGGCCCAGTTCTTCCTTGCGGGCAATCAATTCCGTGCCGATGGCATCGAGCATGTCGGCGCGCTGCAGGGCGGTGGTGCTGGCCCAAGCCAGCGCGGCGGCCTCGGCGGCGGCGATGGCGTCGTCCACCTGCGACAGGGTGGCTTGCGTGTAGACCCCGACCAGGTCGGACGTGTCCGACGGGTTGATGTTGCGGGTAATGCCGTCACCCTCGACCCAGTGTCCGGCAATGTAGTTGGCATGCATGGCGACTCCGCAAATGGCAATTAAGGAAGGACGACCTCGATCAGCTTCGGTCCGGGCTCGGCCATGGCGCGCCGGAAGGACGCGCGCAGTTCGGCCACCGTCCCGACCCGGTCGGCCTTGACGCCAAACCCGCGCGCCAGGTGCACCCAGTCGACGTCCGGACGGGACAGATGGAGCAGGTCGGTCACGGCGGGGCTGACCAGGTCGTAGCCGTTGCGGCGCATCTCGTTGATGAGGATGTTGTAGCGACGGTTCGACGCGATCAGGATCGTCGCGTCCACGCCTTCGCGTGCCATCGACCACAGGGTCTGGATCGTGTAAAGCGCGCTGCCGTCGGACTGCAGGCCGATGACTTTGCGGTCGGGGGCGGCGATGGCGGCGCCGAAGGCTGCCGGGATGCCCTGGCCGATGGCGCCGCCCGTGAGCACGATGGTCGAATGCCGCTGCGCTTCGGCTGCGATGGCGTTGAACGGGAAGGCCAGGGTCTGGCCTTCGGCCGACACGATGGCGTTGGCCGGCAGATGGGCTGCAACGACTCGCGCGGCCGATTCGGCGGTCAGCGTGTTGTCGCGATCGTGATCCTGGGCAGGCGGGGGAGCCTGGACGGCCTGCGCCGGCAGACGCAGCGTCTCGGCCAGGGCACGCAACACGCCACGCGCGCCTTGGCTGCCGCCGCACAGCGGTACGGTGCGAGCCGGGTCGCCAAGAAAACTGGGATAGCCGGGCGCCCCAAAGAAGGCGACGGGCCGTTTGGCGCCGATCAATGCCACGCAGTCGAAGCCCAGTAAATACGGATGCGCCTGTTCGGCCGACGGGTTGAAGCGCCGGATGGCCGGCAGCCCGCCGCCGTGCTCACTGCGCGCGGGGAAGGTCTCGCCCACGACTTCCACGTGGTTCAGCGACCGGAAGCGCAGCGCTTCGATCAATGCCGCTTCATGCAAGGCATCGGCGCCGAGCAGCAACAGCGTCCGTTTGCCCGCGGCAATGCCGGCCGCGACCCGGTCGATTGCCGCGCTGTCCATGGGCGTGTCGATGGGCGTGGCGGTGGCGGCGTGCAGCGGTGCGTCCATGGGCGCGGCTTGCAGATCCATGGGCAGGATCAGGCTGTGGATGCCGCCGCCCGGGGCGACGACATTGTCGAGCGACTGACGTGTCACGGACGCCAGCGACGCCACCGAGTCGGCGCGATAGACGCCGGCGGAAACGGGTTGCGCAAGCGATTCGATGTCGCTGTTCAGCGGTGGATCGGCCTCGATGTGCCACGACATGTGTTCGCCGATCACGTTGTAGATCGCCGATCCGGCGCGGCGGGCGTTGTGCAGGTTGGCAATCGCGTTGGCGAATCCGGGGCCCAGGTGGGTCAGCGTCATGGCCGGCTTGCCGCTGATGCGGTAATAGCCGTCGGCGGCCCCGGAACAGACGCCTTCGAACATCGTCAGGATCGGCCGGACTTCGGGCACGGCATCCATGCCGGCGACAAAGGGCAGTTCGGTCGTGCCGGGGTTGGCGAAACACACGGTCAGGCCAGAGGCGGCGGCGCTGCGCAGCATCCAGTGGGAACCGGTTTGTATGCCGGCGGGTGCGCGCTCGGCCAAGCCGGCGTGTGCCCCGGTCTGTGCCGCGCTCTGTGCGCCAGCGTGCGGATGATCCGATGCCGCGGAATGGGTCGTCATGCGGTGTGCTCCCGGCGCAGCACATGGGCCAGCGCGGTGTCCAGGATGTCGAGCGCTTCATTGAAGAGGCCGACCGGGGTATTGAGCGGGAACAGGAAGCGAATGGCGTTGCCGTAGCTGCCGCAGGTCAGCAGGATCAGGCCCGCATCCAGTGCTTCCATGCGCAGCGCCTGGGCCAGGGCCGCCGACGGCTTGCCGTGTTCGTCGCTGAATTCCATGGCGATCATGGGTCCCAGGCCGCGGACGTCCGTGATTTCGGGGTGGCGTTCCTGGGCACGCGCCAGGCGCTGGCGCATCGTGCGAGCCAGCAGGTTGCCGTGGTCGAGCAGCGCTTCTTTTTCGAAGACATCCAATACCGCGTGCGCCGCCGCGATCGCCAGGGGCGCCCCGGCGTAGGTGCTGCCCAGGCCACCCGGCGCCGGGGCGTCCATGACCGACGCGCGTCCGACGACGCCGGACAGGGGCATGCCCCCGGCCAGGCTCTTGGCGACCGTCGTGATGTCGGCCGCAACGCCAAAGTGCTCCATGGCGAACATCGTGCCCGTGCGGCCGACGCCGCACTGGATCTCGTCGGCAATGAGCAGGATGCCGTGCGCATCGCATAGCGCGCGCAATTGGCGCATCAGGCTGACAGGCGCGGGATAGAAGCCGCCTTCGCCCTGGACCGGTTCGATGATGATGGCCGCAACGCGCGACGCTTCGACGTCGTAACGGAACAGGTCATGGATCGCGGCCAGGGTGTCCGCCACGGCCGCATCGGTGCCGGCAGTGGGGAAGGGCGCGCGATACACATCGCCGGGCAGTGCGCCAAATCCGATCTTGTACGGCGCGACCTTGCCGGTCAGCGCCAGTCCCATCATCGTGCGGCCATGAAAGGCGCCGTTGAAGCTGATGATCGCGGGCCGGCCGGTGGCGGCGCGGGCGATCTTTATCGCATTTTCGACCGCTTCGACCCCGGTCGTGAAGAACACCGTTTTTTTGGGAAAGTCGCCGGGCACCAGGGCGTTCAAACGCTCGGCCAGGGTGATGTATTCCTTGTAGGGAAGCACCTGGTAGCAGCTATGCATGAAGCGGCGGGCCTGGTCCACGACCGCCGCTTCGACACGCGGGTGGCGGTGGCCCACGTTCAACACGCCAATACCGCCCGCGAAATCGATATATCGCTTGCCGTTTTCATCGAACAGTTCCGTGCCCTGCGCATGCGACGCATAGACGTCGGTTGCAATCCCCACGCCGCGCGGGCATGCCGCGTCTTTCCTTTCGTTCCAAGCCACGCTCACGACCTTCTCCCGATAATCGTATTTACGTATGTGTCTGACCGGCCTTGTCCCAATCCCGGACGTCCTGCAGGCCGATGGCCTACAGGCCAAGCTGTTCCGCCGGGACGCGCACCACGATGCCGTCCAGGCTGTCGTCCATGACGATCTGGCACGCCAGCCGGCTGCCGTCCGTGCGCTCGGGCACGATGCCCAGCAAGGCGCTTTCCGAGGCATCGGCGGGCTTGAGCCGCGCCAGCCATGCGCCATCGACCTGCACATGGCACGTGCCGCAGATCGCGCCGCCGCCGCATTCGGCGTCGATGCCTGCGATCTCGTCCCGCCGCGCGCCTTCCATCAGCGTCCATCCTTCGGGAATGTCGACCGTCAAGCGATCGCCATCGGGTTGTTCGAAAGTTGCACTAGGCATGCTGGGGCTCCGTGGTCAAAGGGGGCTCGCGCACGTTTCGGCGGATAGCGGCGCGGCAATCATTCGGGTTTTCTGGACGAAGTCGACGGGGCTGTCGACCGCTTCCACGGCGCGCAACTGGCCGTGCTGGTAGCGTTCGACGACCCACCCGCGTTCAGTGGGCGTGACACGATCGTCAACGGGCGCGTCGAGCAAGACGAGACCGGCCATCTGCAGCCGCTTGCCGCATTGCTCGGACCAGAAGGTGGGCGGGCGCAGCGCGGCGGCGGGTTTGCCGGCCAGTTGCGCGGCAACGGTGCGCGCCTGGAACAGGGCGTTCTGCACGCTCTCGATGCGGCAGCGGCGCTGCCCGTGCTGGCTATGGGCGTTGGCGCAGTCGCCAATCGCATAAACGCCGGGCGCCGAGGTCTGGCACAGCGCGTCCACTTCAATGCCGTCGTGACAGGCGATGCCGGCCGCCTCGGCAAGCTCGGTGTTGGGCAGTGCGCCGATCGACACCAGCAGGAGGTCGGCTTTCACCTGCGCGGCTTTGGAGTGCGCAGCATCGAGCAAAGCGGCATCGGACCGAGCGGCATTTGACCGCGCGGCATCGGACTGCAAGCCTTCCTTCGTCACGGTCACGCGCCAGCGGCCAGGTCCGCCATCCCAGGCGTCAACCGACACCCCCGTCAACACGGCGACGCCCGCCTCCCGATGCAGGGCGGCAAACCGTGTTTCGGTGTACGGCGACACCTTGCCGCCCATGAGCCGGCCGCTTTCGATCACCGTCACGTGCAGACCTAGTGTGGCCGCCGTGGATGCGACCTCCAGCCCCAGGTACCCGGCGCCGATCACGGCCAGGCGCCGGCCGCGCACCAGTTCGGGCTTGAGCCGCAAGGCGTCGTCCAGTGTGCGGATCGCATGCACCTGCGCCGCGTCCATGCCGGGCAGCAGGCGGGCGCGGCCACCGGTCGCAAGAATGCATTCGCTGTAGCGCAGGTCATCTCCGCCTGCCATATGGACGGTGCGGGTTGCTGTATCGAGCCGCGTGACACGTTCTCCGCGGCGCAGGGTGATGCGTGCCTTCTCGAATGCCGCCAAGGGCTTGAGTTGAACGCGCTCAATATCGAGCATGTCCGACAGCATCGCCTTGGACAGCGGCGGCCGCTCGTAAGGCAAGTGCGGTTCGTCGCCAATCAGAACGATGTCCTGGGGCACGCCTGCCTGCCGCAGCGCAAACGCGCATTCGACACCGGCATGGCCGGCTCCGATGACGATGACGGGCAATGGGTTCATGAACTCTCCATAGCTAAACCGCAGGATTTGAAAGAGGCCGGCTGCGTCATCACGACGACAGGGACTTGCTGGGCAACGACCGTGGCCAAAACCGATCCGCGAACGCGAGCCGTCGCCGCCCGCGCCACACGGCGCAGGATCGGGTTATGACAGAGCTCGCGGGCAGCTCGTCGGCAGGGCTGGGAACGCTGCCGCCAACGCTAGAAGAACACGGTCAACGCCTTGCCGAGCAGCACGGTCTGATCCAGATAGATTTCGCGTCGACGAACTTGCAGACCCTGTTCGGTGCGGCGCAACGTATCGACGCGCTTGCCAACGAACCACGCCACTTCGCCTTCCAGCCGGTTCTGATAGACGATGAAGCGGCACTTGCTGCGCACTTCATCGGCCGCCAGTGTCTGCCCGTCGGGTGCGTCCAGCAGGCGCACGTTGGTAATGAGGTGCGACGTGCGGGAGGCCGGTTCTTCGGCCCAATGGATACCGGTATTGATCTGCGCAACCCGCTGGCGCAGCGTCTCGATACCTTCGTCGAACCACGCGACGTCCAGTCCTTCGCGGGTGTATTCCTGCTCGCGGGCATCGCGCCGCACGTTGCGCACCACCGGCATCCAGTAGCGGATGTCGTCGGCAAGCAGGGTGAGCCATTCGTCATAGCGGCGTTCATCCAGCAGGTCGGCTTCGCGATAGAAGAATTGCTCGATCTCCTGCTGCACCGAGGCCGGTTCGATGTCCAGATAGGTCTGTGTCATGTCTCGTCCTCAGTCGTTTGCGCCGGCCATCAGGTCGGTCCACGAGGTGCCCGCCATGAAAGCGGCCCAGCGCACGTAGTAATTGCGATTGGTCTCTTCGGTGAATTCGCCGGTGGTGACGGCGCCCTTGAGCCCGGGCACCGGTTGCTCGTGGCCCATGCCCATCTGATAGTTGTAGGCCAGGGTGCGGGCGATGGTGCCGGTGCTGGATTCGGTGGCGTAGCACCAGTTCTCCATGTCGTCCGACTCGGTCATGCCGCCGGGTCCTGAGTAGCGCAGGTAGTAGGCGCGCGCCGCTTCCTTGACCGCTGCCGGGGCGTCCTTGTCCACCAGATAGATGCGCCACATTTCGGTTTCGGTCGCGCTGATCGGGTGAAAGACAGCGATCGTGCGCGGCTGCCGCCCATGGATCGCCATGTTCGGGAAGATGGTGCCCACGCTGTGCAGGACGCGCATCTTTCCGCCCAGGCGCTTCTCGCGGTCTTCGTACACCTGACGGTAGTAGGCCTCGACTTCCGGGTACTTGCCATACAGCGGCGCATACGGATTTTCTTCGGTATAGGGCGCGCGCCCGACCAGTCCATGACCCAGGTTCTTGAACGAGATGGACACGCGGTTGGGCGTGGGATCGCGGCGTCCTTTGCCGCCGGGGCCGATGCCGACGATGTCGACCGACCGATGGCTGATGTCGTGGTAGAGGTCGGCGTTGAAGTTTTCAGCGGCCGTCTTCCAGTTGCACGGGATACGCCACTTCTGCACGCCGCCGATCATTTCCGATCCGCCTTCGCGGCCATCGCGATGGTCCAGTGCGAAGTCCAGATACAGCTTCATGTCGCCCAGGTAGTATTCGAACGCGGGCGCGTCCGCATCCCAGGTTGCCCAGATGGTGCCCTTGTAATTCACCAGCTTGGCGACGCTTTTCAGTCCCCAGGCCTGCTTGTCGAGTTCGGAAAAATAGTGGGTCTTGTAGCCCGGCACGCCGACCAGTTCACCGGCCTTTTCGACCAGGCGGCCGTCGGTGGAATAGCTCCAGCCATGGTAGGGACAGGTAAACGTGCGATTGTTGCCGTGGTCATAGCGGCACAGTTTCATGCCGCGATGCAGGCAGCTGTTGAGCAGCACCTGGATCTCGCCCTGGCGATCGCGGGTCAGGATCACAGAGTCGGTGCCCATGCGGCTGACGAAGTAATCGTCGGGATTCGGCACCATGCTTTCGTGGCCGACAAACAGCCAGGCGCGACTGAAAATCTGCTCCATTTCCTGCGTAAAAATGGTGTCGTTGACGTAGACCTCGCGGCTGACGGTGCCGGTTTCGCCGTCGACGAGGTTGCGTAGGGACGCCTGGCTCATGCTCATTCTCCGAAATATCCGACGGATGACGATGCGACTGTCATCGTGCTGTCGTACTGGAGGCTAAGGTAGGCCGGGCGCCCGGCAGTGTCTACGCATCGCCCGCCATACCCTCTATGGCTGGCGCGAATGACGGTGCGAAAAGCGCGCTGCAGCGCGCTTTGCTCAGCGGCCGGGAATGTCCTTGATGCCCGATCGGCGTGCAATATACCGGGCAAGGCCCGGGCCAATGAGCAGCACGACCACGAAACGGCCGGTCTGCATGGCCATGACGAATGGCATGTCGACGTTGCTGGAGGCAGCGATGATGGCGACCGAATCAGCGCCGCCTGGACTCGTAGCCAGATAGGCCGTAAGGGGATCGACGCCGGCAAACACCACCAGCATGACCGCGAAGCCGCCGCACAAGGTAATCAGCGTGACGACCGCGATGAGCACCTGCGGCAACGTCTTCATGGCGTAACTGAGGATGGGGCGGGTAAAGCGCAGGCCGATGCTCCAGCCGACCAGGCCGTAGGCCAACGCCAGCAGCCAGGGCGGCAGCACCAGTGTCATGCCGAAGACGTTCTGCAGCACGATGCCTACCACCATCGGTACCAGCAACGGCCCGGCGGGAATACGCAAGCGCAGCGCCAGCCACGCGCCGCCCGCCGCCAGCGCCAGCGTCTTGGCGAAGTCCATCGGGTTCAGGGGCGGAAACCACAGAATGTGCGCGACCGGCGCGGTGGCCGCGACGCTTGCGTCGCTCACCCAGAAGCGGGTCAAGGTGGACGCCACGATGGCGACCAGCACCACCCGCACGTACT
Source organism: Pigmentiphaga litoralis (assembly GCF_048632615.1). Lineage (GTDB taxonomy): Bacteria > Pseudomonadota > Gammaproteobacteria > Burkholderiales > Burkholderiaceae_B > Pigmentiphaga > Pigmentiphaga litoralis_B. The sequence continues at coordinate 89,162 of NZ_CP184479.1, read as the reverse complement.
GCATGAACGCCACCAGGCGGAAGTCCGCGCCATAGGCCTCGGCCATCAACGTCATGGCGGAGGCAGCGCCCGGGAAGGCGCCCCAGATGGACGTGGTGCCGGGCAGCACCTGCCAGCGTGTCATGAGCCATCCGATAATCACACTTGCCACGATCACCGACCCGACGGCCAGGACAAAGACCGGCCAGTCCTTGAGCACTTCACCGAGCAGCGACGCCGGGATGCTGTGCGCGATCATGCAGCCGATCAGGCCTTGCGCAAGCAGGAAGGGGCGCTTGGGTACGTTGAGCGTGCCGCCTACATAGGCCACGATGATCGCGGCGATCATTGGTCCGAGCAGCAGCGCCGCCGACAGGCCGGCCAGTTCCAGCAAGGTCGCAAAGACGACGGACAGCAGCAACAACGCCGCCCAGCGCTTGCGCGGCATGGGCGGCTTTCCTGGTCGGGGCCCCCGGACGACAGGGCGGGGGTGGGGGAAACGTGAGGAGGGATGGGGGACATCGCGGCACACGGCTGTGCGAGAATGCGAGGATAGACTCGCAAATCAGGATTGTTGAGGATGGCCTCGCAAAAGTCAATCGCCGTCGCCAGCGCGCGGGAACCCAAACGCGAACGCGGGATGCAGCGCGTGGCTGCAATCCTGGACGCGGGCGCGGCGGTGTTCGCGGAGAAGGGCTACGACGCGGCGACGATGACGGAAGTTGCTGCGCGATCGAATACCGCGATCGGATCGCTTTATCGCTTTTTCCCGACCAAAGAGGTGTTGGCGGACGTGTTGCTGACCCGCTACGGTGAACGTATCCACGCGTCGCTGGAGGCCATCACGGCCGATGCCCCCACGCTGGACGCGGCCCGACTGGCCGACAGACTGGTCGACCTGATGAGCACCCTGCGGTCCGACCGCGCCGCCGCGATCGCCCTGATGGACGCGCGCGGTGACGCCGATGGCCGGCGCAGCCGCCTGCGGGCGGACATGCGCAGCAGTCTGGTCGGCATTCTGGCCCTGGCCGGCAAGGTGCCGCCCGCTCAGGGCGCGCGGGTGGCGGCGACCCTGCTCAGCCAGATGCGCAGTGTCGGACCGCTGATCGACGAAGAAACCGCCGGCTTGCCCGGCTTGCTGAATGAACTGCGGACCATGCTGCAGTGTTACCTTGCCCACGTGTTCAGCACGGCGGGCGCCAAGCGGAAGCCTTGACGATGTCGACCGTATCTCCCATAACGAACGCCGCCGACGCCGCGCCCGAGCCCGCTGAACGGCGCAATCTGCACCTGCTGGTCGCCGCGCAATCACTTGGCGGCGCGTCCGCGCCCATCATCATTTCGCTCGGTGGCCTGGTCGGCCAGATGCTGTCCACCAATCCGGCGCTGTCTACCTTGCCGGTCAGCCTGTACAACCTCGGCGTCGCGCTATCGACCATCCCGGCGGCGTTGATCATGCGGCGCGCGGGGCGGCGCACGGCCTATCTGCTGGGCGCGATGCTGGGCCTCGTCTCGGGACTGATCGCGGCCTGGGGCATCGCGCGCGGCGACTTCGTGATGTTCTGCGTGGGCACGACCATGGCGGGTTTCTATGGCGCCTGCGTACAGAGCTACCGGTTTGCGGCGGCGGACATGGCGGCGCCCGCATGGCGGCCGCGAGCCATCTCGCGGGTGATGGTCGGGGGTTGATCGCCGCGGTGATCGGACCGCAGGTGGTGATCTGGACCCGCGATGCCTTGCCCGCCGCGCCGTTCGCCGGAAGCTTCTTTGGCCAGGCGGCGCTGGCGTTGCTGGCGGTTCCACTGCTGGCGATGCTGCGCATTCCAGCGCCTGCGGCGGTGACGGCAAGCGGGTCGGGCCGGCCTTTGTCGGAGATCGCACTGACGCCCAAATTCATCGTGGCAGTCACGGCCGGGGTCGTGACGTTCGGGTTGATGAGCTTCGTGATGACGGCTGCGCCGATTGCCATGGTTGGTTGCGGGCATACCGTGGGGGAAGCCGCGCTGGGCATCCAGTGGCATGTGCTGGCCATGTTCGCGCCCAGCCTGTTCACCGGTCGGCTCATCTCGGCTATCGGCAAGTACGCCATGACGGCGCTGGGCCTGGTGCTGATCGCCGCGGCGGCCTTGATGTCCCTGGGCGGGCTCGACCTCTTCAACTTCTGGGGCGGTCTGGTGCTGCTGGGCGTGGGCTGGAACTTCGGCTTCATCGGCGCGACGTCCATCGTCACGGATTGCTATCGGCCGGACGAGCGTGCCAAGGTGCAGGCCCTGAACGACTTCCTGGTGTTCGGCACGGTGGCCCTGTCGTCGTTCAGCTCGGGCCGCATGCTGGGCGCGGCCGGGTGGGACGCCATCAACCTGATGATGTTCCCGCTGGTGGCCGTGGTGCTGGTGATGCTGGGGGGCTGCGCTGGCACGAAGCGCGGGCGGCGGGCCGCGTGGTGTGATTGCGCGCCGGGCGGGTTGGCGTCTGCCCGCCCGGCCCGGCACAAACGGGCTTCAAACGATTTGGGACCTACAGCATGGGCAACCCACGCGGTTTGGCGCCGCGCGGAAAGGCCTTGTCGATCTGGACGATCTCGTCGTCGGTCAGGAGGATGTCGCCGGCGCCCGCGTTGGCTTGCGTGTGATCGGCACTGGATGCCTTCGGGATGGCGAACACGTCGTTGCTTCGGGTCAGGAAAGCCAGGGCAACCTGCCTTGCCGTAGCGCCATGCGCGTCGGCAATGGCCGCCAGCACCCGGCCGCCGGCGCTGTCCGGCGCCGGAAAGGCATCCTGTCCGAAGGGGCTGTAGGCGACAACTGCAATCTGGTTCGCTTCACACCACGGGATGACGGCGTGTTCGATCGCGCGCTCTTTCAGGTGATAGAGCACCTGATTGCACGCTACGCGGCCCGGGCCCAGTACATCGATGGCTTCTTCCAGGTCATCCACATCGAAGTTGCTCACACCGAAGCTCAGGATTTTGCCCTCGCGCTGCAAGTCTTCGAAGGCGGCGAAGGTCTCTTCCAGCGGATAGGATCCGCGCCAATGCAACAGGTAGCAGTCCAGGCGGTCGGTGCGCAGGCGCTTCAGTGAACGCTCGCAGGCACTGCGCACGCCGCGTGTCGACGCGTTGGACGGCAGGACCTTGGACACCAGAAAAACCTCATCGCGGCGGCCTGCGATCGCTTCGCCCACCAGCGATTCCGCGTCGCCGTCCCCGTACATCTCGGCGGTGTCGATGTGGCGCAGACCCAGATCCAGGCCGCGCTGCAAGGCCGCAACGGCCTGGAGACGTGGCGCGAATTCCAGGTTCCATGTTCCCTGACCGATGATCGGGACCTGGCGGCCAGTGCCGCCGAACGGACGTTCTTGCATGATGGCTTCCTCATCTGAACTGCGGCGGACATGCTAGCAGCGAGTCCGGCCCCGCTTCCAACGCCGTTACCATCGGTTGAACGCGTGCGATCTCTCAGGCCTTGCGCGGCAGGGTGCGCAGGATCCGCGCGGTCAGGACACCGGCAAGCAGCACCAGCACGCCCCCACCAGCGCCGTGAACTGCAGTGCACTGACGAACGCGTCCCGCGCCACCATCAGGAGCGCGTCGGCAATCGGACCTGGTGCGCCATGGGCCGTAGCCACCGCGCCACCCAGCGTGGCGAGCGACGTGGCGCGATCTTCGGGCGACAGGGCGGCCGGCAGGCTATCGCTCACGGCCATGCGATAGATAAGTGTGCCCAGACTGCCAAAGATGGCGATGCCGAGCGCGCCGCTGAATTCGGCGCTGGTCTCGGAAATGGCGGAGGCCGACCCGGCGCGTTCCGGTGGCGCGGCCGTCACGATGATTTCGTTGCCGACGGTGAACACCGGCGCCATGCCCAGGCTCATGACGATCGTGCCGGCAATCAGCGCCGGCAGGCCCCAGGACGTTCCGGCCATCCACACCAGGGCGAAGCCGACCGACGACGAGAGCAGTCCCCAGATCATGATGGTGGCGGGCGCCACGTGGCGGGACAGCCGCGGCGACAGCAGGGAACCGAACACGAAGCCCAGCGCCCACGGCAGCAGCGCGACGCCCGCCATCAACGGCGACAGGCCCAGCACCAGTTGCAGGTACTGGCTGATGTAGATGTAGACGCCAAACATCGCCAGGCAGGACAGGGCGTAGGCCGTGATCGCCGCGCTGAACGGGCGGCTCCGGAACAGGGCGAGGTCGAGCAGCGGATAGGCCAGCGTGGTCTGCCGCCGGATGAAGACGACGCCCACCGCCAGACCCGCCGCCAGCAGGGCGAGCGGCAGGACGTTTAGGCCATGCTCGGCCAGTTGTTTGAGCGCATAGATGATGCTGAGCACCGCAATCAGGGACAAGGCCACGCTGATCAGGTCGATCCGGCCGGCATTCGGATCCTTGTATTCGGGCAGCAGGGAGGGTCCGACCATCAACAGCAGCGCCATGACGGGCAAGGCCAGCAGGAACACCGAGCCCCACCAGAAGAATTCCAGCAGCACGCCACCGACCAGCGGTCCGATTGCGCTGCCCACCGAGAAGCTGGCAATCCAGACGCCGATCGCGAACTGCCGTTGCCGCTCGTCATGGAACATGTTCCGAATGAGCGATAGCGTCGAGGGGGCCAGCGTGGCGCCGGCGATGCCAAGCAGGGCGCGCATGGCGATTAGCATGCCGGCCGTGCCGGCAAAGGCGGCCAATGTCGACGCCACCGCGAAGAAGGCGGCGCCGATCAGCAGCAGCTTGCGGCGGCCGATGCGGTCGCCCAGGGTGCCCATGGTGATCAGGAAACCCGCCACCAGAAAGCCGTAGACATCGATGATCCACAGCAGTTGCGAGCTGGACGGATGCAGGTGTTCGCTGATCGCAGGCAACGCCAGATTGAGCACGGTCAGGTCCATGGCATAGACCAGACAGGGCAGCGCGATGACCGCCAGGCCTATCCATTCCCGCCGGGTGGCAAGGGTGCGGGTATCGGGCGGCGTGGGCGAAGCGGCCGATTCAGTGGGGGATGCAGAGGTCATGACACACAGATTCGAGTAGGGACGGTCACACGCGCTCCGGCAGCGGAGCGCGGGGCGCAACCGGCAAGGGTGCCACATTTGAGGATGTCACACCAATATGGCCGACTCATGTCGGCGCGGTGGGGATATCGGACGGCCCTTGCGGCTTGCCTTGGGGAGACGGCATTACCGTCGCGCCGGCCGCCGGCAGGGCCGCCGCCCGTTCCAGCAACGCCGCTTGCTCGCGGACATTCCGGGTCAGTTGCGCGGCGCGTTCAAAAGCGCCGCGCGCCTCGGCATACCGATGCAGGCGGGCCAGCAGATCGCCGCGCACGCCCGGCAACCAGGGGTACCGGGCCAACGCCGGGTCGCGCGCCAGATCGTCCACGAGATCCAGCGCGGCCTGCGGGCCGTCCGCCATGCTGACGGCCACCGCGCGATTCAAGGCGACTACCGGCGACGGCGAACGCATCATCAGCACGTTGTAGATCGCAACGATTCGCCGCCAGTCGGTCGCCCCCGCCGTCATTGCACGCGCATGGCAGGCAGCCAATGCGGCCTGCAGGGCATACGGACCGTCGCCGCCACCCAGCGCCTCGGCGCGCGCCAGGGCAGCCAGGCCCCGGCGGATCAGCAGGGCGTCCCATCGTGTCCGGTCCTGGTCGGCCAGCAAGACGGGCCGGCCGGCCGCGTCCACACGGGCCGCCGCCCGCGAGGCCTGCAATTCCATCAAGGCCAGCAGACCCTGCACCTCGCTTTCACTGGGCGCCAGCTGGGCCAGGACGCGGCCCAGCCGGACAGCTTCATCGCACAGGGCCGGGCGCATCAGGTCATCGCCGGCCGTTGCCGTATAGCCTTCATTGAAGATCAGATAGATGACCTCGAGCACCGAGGCGAGGCGCTCGGGCCGGGCCTGGGCATCGGGCACCTCGAAAGGCACCGCGGCAGCGGTCAGTGCCCGTTTGGCGCGGACGATGCGCTGCGCGATCGCAGGTTCGGCCACCAGGAACGCGCGCGCGATCTCATCGGTAGTCAGGCCGCCCAGCAGCCGGAGGGTGAGCGCGACCCGGCCATCGGTGGGCAGCACCGGGTGGCACGCGGTGAAGATCAGGCGCAGCAGATCGTCGCCCACGTCGTCGTCCTGGGCGTCGGCGACCTGGTCCGCCGGGTCCGGCGCCCACGCGCCAAACAGTAGCTCCTGCTCCTGGCCGTACTGCTCGTTCTTGCGCGCGTGCAGCGACTGCTGCCGCAGCCGGTCAAGCGCGCGGTGGATGGCCGTGGTCATGAGCCATGCGCCCGGGTTGTCGGGCACCCCGTCGCGCGGCCACCGCTCAAGCGCGGCCACCAGCGCGTCGTGCGCCAGTTCTTCCGCCACGCCGACATCACGCACCCGTCGCGCCACCGCGGCAATGACGCGCGCGGACTCGATGCGCCAGACGGCATCGATCGCTCGATGGGTGGCCGCAAGGTCCACGCGGCAGGTCAGGTGGTGGTCTGGTGGTCGGGGCTGCCAGAGGGCGGCCCGGCGGGCTGCGGCGGCTGCATCTCGGGCGGCGCGGCGCTCATATCCATGTACATCAATTCCCAGATGTGGCCGTCCGGGTCGGTAAAGCCGTGTGCGTACATGAAGCCGTAGTCCATGGGCGGCTGAGGCGCCGTGCCCCCCGCAGCAATGGCCTTGGCCACCAGGCCTTCCACTTCGGCCCGGCTTTCACATGACAGGCACACCAGCACTTCGGTGCTGGCATGGGCGTCGCTGACCGGCTTGGGCGTGAAGCCCTGGAATTTTTCGGTCGTCAGCAGCATGGCGAAGATGTTCTCGCCAAGAATCATGCAGGCAGCGGTGTGGTCGGTAAAGCGCGGCTCGAACGTCAGGCCCAGCGCGGCAAAAAAGGCCTTGCTCCGAGGCAGGTCGGTCACGGGCAGATTGACGAAGATGTGTTTGTGCATGGCGGTTTCCTTGGGGGGGCGGGAGTCGGGGTCGCGTCTGGTTCGGGTCGAGCATGCTCAAGCTTGAGCGGCGTCCGGTTGTGGCGTCTGGGACTGCGTCAGGGCGGCCGGCAGGTCTTCGGCCTCGTACAAGGGCCGCACTTCGATTTCAGCGTCGGCGCCCGCGCCCATGGGATTGGGAAAGCGCCTTGCCCATTCCATGGCTTCGTCGCGTGAGCGTACCTGGATCAGTGTGTAGCCGGCCAGCAACTCTTTGGTTTCCGCGAACGGGCCGTCGATAACGGTGCGGCGGTCTCCCGCGTAACGGACTCGCCAGCCTGCCGCACTGGGCTTGAGGCCAGCGGCGTCGAGCAGCACGCCGGCCTTGGCAAGTGCGTCGTGGTAGTCGGTCATGGCGGCCATCAAGGCCGTATCGCTGAACAAGGTGTCGGCTTCGGTTTCGGTCTCGGGCGTGGCCCGGACCAGGATCATGAAACGCATCGGGAGTCTCCTGCAAGGCGGGATGGATCGCCTGTGCCCCTACGACGATCGGGATGCCTGGGAATCGACACCGCCTCGACAGGAAATGCGCGTCAAGGGGAAAAAAAGTAGTTGCGGGGACGGCGGCACGGCGAACGATGATGCGTCGGACGGCTTGGCGCCGTCTGGCGGCCGGGCGCCCGATTTTTTTACTGGCTTGCCCGCTGGTCGGGTTCAGACGTAGCAGGGCGCGACTTCCCTGACTTCGACCGTGCACCATTCGGCCGCCGGGCAGGTGCCGGCGATCTCGACGGCGTCCTCGCGGGTGGCGCAGTTGAGCAGGAAGAAGCCGCCGACCATTTCCTTGGCTTCGGCGAAGGGGCCGTCGATCAGGCGGTGGCGGCCGTCGCGCTTCTGCACGCGGACCGCTTTCTGTTGGGAGACCAGGGATTCGCCCGCGACCAGCAGGCCGCGCGCATGAAGATCCGCGCCAAAGCCCAGCATGCGGTCGTAGAGCGCGCGGCCTTCGGCCTCGGTGCGTTCACTGCGTTGTTCGACGGGTTCGACGATCAGAAGCATGTAGGGCATGACGGCGTGCTCGGCGGCAGGACGGGAACCGATTCTTGCAGATTCCCGCGCGCCGCGCAGCCCCGGAAGGCAGTCCCGCATCCGAGAAGCCGTGTGGCCAATGGACTTCTGCGCGGCTGACCTGCCTGCGCAGCCCGGGCATGCCTACCAGGGCTGCCTGGGGCGAACTGGCGCCATTGGCCCGGCAAGGCCGTCTCAAATGCGCGGGGCGGCGTCCTGGCGGGTGTCGTCCTTGAAACGGCGGAACAGCGTCGCGGCCAGCGGGCCCGAGATGTTGTGCCACACGCTGAAGATCGCGCTGGGCACGGCGGCCAGCGGCGAGAAGTGCGCCGTGGCCAGTGCCACGCCCAGTCCGGAGTTCTGCATGCCGACTTCGATCGAGATGGCCTTGCGTTTGGCCACGCTCATGCCGAACACCTTGGCAAGGCCATAGCCGATCAGCAGGCCCAGACCGTTGTGCAAGACAACGACCGCGAAAATCATCAGTCCACTGCTGGCGATCCGCGCCTGGTTCCCCGCGACCACGGCCGCCACGATCGCGACGATGGCCACCACCGAGATCAGCGGCAAAACGGCCACCCCATGCTGGACGCGCTTGCCCAGCAGGTATTGCGCGGCCACGCCAAGCGCGATGGGCAGGACGACGACCTGCACGATGGACCAGAACATGGCCGATGCGCTGACATCGATCCACTGGCTGGCCAGCACATAGATCAATGCGGGCGTGACGATGGGAGCGACCAGCGTCGTGACCGACGTCACCGCGACCGACAAGGCGACGTCGCCTCGGGCCAGGAAGGTCATGACGTTGGACGCCGTGCCGCCGGGGCAGCAGCCCACCAGGATCACACCCACGGCGACTTCCGGCGGCAGGTCCAGCACCCGCGTCAGCAGGTAAGCCAGGCCCGGCATGATGATGAACTGGCCTGCCACGCCGATGGCGACGTCACCTGGACGGCGCACCACTTCGCGGAAGTCTTCTTTGGACAGCGTCAGGCCCATGCCGAACATGATCATGCCGAGCAGCGGGACGATGTACTTGCCCAGCCATGTGAACTGCGCGGGGGCAAAGAAGGCAATGACGGCAAACAGCAATACCCAGATGGCGAAGGTATTGCCGACGAAACGGCTAAGGCGGGCGAGGGCCTGCATGGAAGTTTCCTGTGACGGGCAGACGCGTGCGAACGGCGATCGACGACCGAGGCGCGCGTACGGAAGGGACGGAGGGCAGCGAGGCCGATCCAGAAAGGGCGGTAGTGTACGCCGGGATGGCGGACGCCGCAGGGGCCGCCGGTCAGCGGCCCGGATGTCCACGGGTGACTGACGGAATGTGGCCCGCCCTGCGCGCCGGATCAGTCCGCCAGATTGCGTGCTGCCGTTCTGCGGGATGGCGTCTTGGTAGCTGCGGCGCTCCTAGCAGAGGCTTTCTTTGTGACAGGGGCTGTTCTTGTCGCAGAGGCCTTCTTTGTGGCAGCGGCCTTCTTTGTCACAGGGGCAGCCTTCGTGCGAGTGGCTTTTTCCGTTGCAGGGGCTTTCTCCGTCGCAAGAGGTTTCCTCGTTGCGGACGCATGTTTCGTCGCAGCGGTTTTCGTGACGGGCGCTTTCTTTGCAGAAGCCTTGCTGGCGGAGACCTTCTTCACGGCCGATTTCCTGGCGGGCGCCTTGTGTGCCGCCTTCGCTTCACCCAGCACGATCCAGGTCGGCGCGTGATCGCTCGCATGCGGCAGGTCGCGCACCCAGCGGTCGACACCGGCCGACTGCAAACGCGGCGCCAGATCCTTGCTCAACAGCAGATGGTCGATGCGCAGGCCCGAATTCTTCTGCCAGTGCTGGCGGAAGTAGTCCCAGAAGGTATAGATGCGTTCGTCGGGATACTGAACACGCAGCGCGTCGGTCCAGCCTTGGTCCACCAGCCGCTTGAAGCATTCGCGGCTTTCGGGTTGCAGCAGCGCATCCTTGAGCCACGACTTGGGGTTGTAGATGTCTTCATCGGTCGGCACCACGTTGTAGTCGCCGGCCAGTACGACCGGATGGCCGCTCTCGAACAGCGTCTGCGCGTGCTTCAGAAGATGTTCGAACCAGGCCAGCTTGTATTCGAACTTGGGGCCGGGTTGCGGATTGCCATTGGGCAGATACAGGCACCCGATCAACACCCCATTGACCGCGGCTTCCAGGTAGCGGCTGTGCTCATCCTTCTCGAAGCCCGGCAGGCCGCGGCGCGTTTCCACTGGCTCCGTGTCACGCGCCAGGATGGCCACCCCGTTCCACGACTTCTGCCCGTGCCAGATCACGCCGTAGCCGGCGGCCCGGATCTCGTCCGCCGGGAACGCCGCATCCGTTGTCTTCAACTCTTGCAGACACGCCACGTCCGGCGCCTCACGCTCGAGCCACTCGAGCAAAGCCGGCAAGCGAGCGCGAATCCCATTGATGTTGAACGTAGCAATCTTCATAAGGCCACCGCGCGTAAATACGATAATCCGATTGTGCCGCCCGCATCGCACCGCCAGCACACAAACGTGTTACCCCATGCATCGCCCGACGACCCATCACACCCCCATAAGGGGCTTATCCAGGAGCAAAAATGCGGCTATTCTCCAAAAACGCGACGCAAGCACTCACCCCACCAGGACACAGCGGATCTGGCTCCGCCAGTCCGCCAGTGTCGCCCCGGGGAGGCGCGAAGCGCCTAGGGGGTTGGCATATGACAGCATTGATTCCTGACAAGGCCATCGATCACATCCTCGGACCGGCCTCGGCACCCGTCGTGATCATCGAATATGGCGATCTTGAATGTCCGAACTGCCGTACGGCGCATGGCGCCGTGCACCAGTTGCTCAAGCGCCGTGCCGATGACGTCCGTTACGTGTTTCGTCACTTTCCGTTGCTCGAGGTCCATCCGCACGCCGAGCTGGCGGCCGAGGCGTCCGAAGCAGCGGGCGCACAGGGCAAGTTCTGGCCCTATGTCGACCTGCTGTTCGAACACCAATCCCACCTGGAACGGGCGCACCTGATCACACACGCGGAAAAGCTTGAACTCGACATGCTGCGATTCAAGAGCGAACTGGACGACCATGTGTACCTGCAACGCGTGCAGGAACACATCGCGCTCGGCAGGGCGCTGCGGGTGCGCGCCACGCCAACGTTCTATGTGAACGGCGTGCTGGTCGACGTGTCCTTTGGTCTGGACCGGCTTGAACGCGCGGTGGACGCCGTGCTGGCGGCGTCGCGCTAGGACCGGCAGCACGCCGCGGGAACGCACCGCATCAACACTCTCGTACCAACGCACCTGCAGCAACATCCCGCGGGAACGTTCCGCGGCAATCGCCCCGGCGGCACAGGACCGGGCCATCCCGGAACAGACAAGGACACGCCACGCATGGGTCTCACACCAGGTTCCGACTTTTCGCTTGCCGACTCCGTCCCGTTCGCCGAGCCCGTCAAGACGTCCACCAGCGAGTCGCGGCGGCCGCAGATGTTTCCCATCCTGTCCTCCGCTGACATTGGCCGGCTGTGCCGCTTCGGTCACAGGCAACGGTGGCCCGATGGCGCAAGCATGTTCGAGGCGGGCAATGCGGCGACCGGGATGCTGGTGCTGCTGGAAGGCAGCGTGCAGATCACGCAATACGACGGGTTGGGGCATCACGCCGACGTCGTACAGCAGGGTCCAGGACAATTCATTGCCGAGATCGGCCAACTGGCGGGGCACCCATCACTGGTGTCGGGCCGCGCGGTGGGCAATGTCGAAGCGCTGGTGATCGATCCGGAAAGCCTTCGGGCGCTGGTCGTGGCCGAAGCCGATCTGGGCGAGCGGATCATGCGCGCGCTGATCCTGCGCCGCGTCGCGCTGCTCGAGACGAATACCGCGGCGCCCGTGCTGGTCGGGCCACCGGGACACGCGAATATGGTGCGGCTGCAAGGCTTTCTGGCGCGCAATGCCCATCCGCATGCCGAGCTGGCAATGGATGACGCAACCGCGCTGGCGCTGCTCAGGCAATATGCGCCCACCGCCGAACAACTGCCACTGGTGGTCTGCCCGGATGGCACCGTGCAGCTGAATCCATCCGAAGCCGAGCTGGGCCGATGCCTGGGTCTGCTGCCCGATCTGTCGGGCGACAAGGTCTATGACATTGCCGTGATCGGTGCAGGCCCTGCTGGGCTGGCAACCGCGGTGTATGCCGCGTCCGAAGGCCTCTCTGTGGTGGTGCTGGACGCGTACGCCTTCGGCGGGCAGGCCGGGGCCAGCGCACGGATCGAGAACTACCTGGGATTCCCGACCGGCATTTCGGGGCAGGCCCTGGCTGGCCGGGCGTTCGTGCAGGCCGAAAAATTCGGCGCGCGCATTGCCGTGCCGGCGGTGGTGGAAGGGCTGGATTGCAGCGCCTGCCCGCGCCGCATTTTCATCCGGGGCAATCCCACGGTGCAGGCCAAGGCAGTCGTGATCGCCAGCGGCGCGAAGTACCGCCATCTGCATGTCGAGAACTTCGCACGTTACGACAACGCCGGTGTGCACTACTGGGCATCGCCGATCGAGGGCAAGTTATGCCGTGCGTCGGAGATCATGGTGGTGGGCGCCGGCAATTCGGCGGGTCAGGCCATCGTCTACCTGTCGAGCCAAGCCACCAAGGTGCACGTCCTGGTGCGAGGCGCGTCCATGGAGGCGACGATGTCGAGCTATCTGGTGGAGCGCATTCGCGGGTTGAAGAACGTCGAGGTGCATCTTCGCACCGAGGTGGTCGGCCTGACTGGCGAAGATGGCGAGCTGACCGCGGTCACCTGCCGGCATCGGGATACCGGGGAAGAACGGCACACGCCCGTTCGGCGTCTCTTCCTGTTCATCGGCGCGGATCCGAATACCGATTGGCTCGAGGGCTGCCCGGTGGTCCGCGACACCAAGGGCTTCATCGTGACCGGCGCGCCTTCCGATGAGCCGACGGCGCGGACGCCTTCCCCGCTCGAAACCAATCTGCCAGGCATCTTCGCGGTGGGCGATGCGCGCGCGGGATCGACCAAGCGGGTGGCTGCCGCGGTAGGCGAGGGCGCCGGGGTGGTGGCGCAGATCCATGCCTATCTGGCAACGCTGGATGCGCACGCCATGCCGATCAAGGCGCAGGCGTAGGCGTCAGGGCCGATGCCGATGCCGATGCCGATGGCGATGCGGATGCGGATGCCTGGGTCGATGCGGATGCGAACGCCTATGTCGATGCGGATGCGAACGCCTATGTCGATGCCGATGTCGATGCCGATATCGGTGCGGATATTGATGCGGACGCGGATGCCGATGCCAAGGTCATGGGCATCGTCGCCGGATCCTCCAGCAATCCGATCAGCGCATCGACGTTCGCGGTCCGTGCGCCGCGCCGCCACACCAGCCAGGTATGCGCCTCGCGAAACGGCGCAGCCAGGCGGTGCGCCAAGACGTTCTGGCTGCCGTACATGGTATTGAGCATGCTCAAGGGCACCAGCGCCAGGCCACCGCCTGCGGTCACGCAGGCTAGCATGCCGTGATAGGACTCCATTTCGAAGATCTTGCCGGGGCGCACGGCGTCGGCCGCGAACCAGTTTTCGAAGTGGCGGCGATACGAGCAGTTGGGCCGGAAGGCGTACAGCGTCGCGCCGGCGACGTCACTGGCGCGTGTGATCGGAGCGTGGCGCTTGGGCGAGATCACGACCATCTCTTCCGGATAGACCGCAATGCCATCCAGCATCGGGTGCCCGACCGGCCCGTCGGTGAACGCGGCGGACAGGCGGCCCGCCAGTACGCCGTCGATCATGTCGCCCGAGGGGCCGGTGGACAGGTCCAGTTCGACCTTGGGATAGCGTTGGTGAAAGGCGGCCAACACCGGCGGAATGCGCACGGCCGCGGTGCTTTCCATGGCTCCAAGCGTAAAGGTGCCGCGCGGTTCGCTGCCCATCGCCGCCTGCCGCGCTTCTTCGGTCAGGTCGAGGATCCGGCACGCGTAGTCCAGAAAGGTATGCCCGACTGACGACAGACGCAGCCGCAGTTTTTCGCGGATGAACAGGTCGACACCCAGCTCTTCTTCGAGTTGCTTGAGGCGCGTGGTGACATTGGACGGAACGCGATGCAGGCGTTTGGCCGCGGCGCTGATTCCGCCTTCTTCCGCCACGGCGCGGAACACTTCGAGTTGAGACAGGTCCATATTCTTCCGGAAAGAACGTTTCTTTCCTTATTTTTCACTTTCCAGGAAGGTTGCACAAGCCTATCGTGGAGCCTGACCCCTTGTTCCGGAGCGTTGCATGTCCTCTACCCCCGCCTTTGCCGTGTCCATCAATCCCGCAACGGGTGAGGAATTTGCGCGGTATCCGATCGAATCGCAGACCCAGATCGATGCGTCATTGAACCTGGCTGTGGCCGGATACCGGACCTGGAGCGCCATGCCAGTCAGCGGCCGCGCCGACGTGCTGCGCCGCCTGGCCAAGGTGCTGCGCGCGGATATCCATGCCCTTGCCGCGCTGGCCACCAGCGAAATGGGCAAGCCGATCGCGCAAGCCGAAGCCGAAGTCGAAAAGTGCGCCGGCCTGTGCGATTGGTACGCGGAACACGGCCCGGCCATGTTGAACGACGAAAGCACGGCAATCGGCAAGGATGCCTATGTGTCCTACCTGCCGATCGGGGCCGTGCTGGCGGTCATGCCCTGGAACTTCCCGTTCTGGCAGGTGCTGCGCGGCGCGGTGCCCATTCTGCTGGGGGGCAATGCCTATGTGCTGAAGCACGCCCCGAATGTGATGGGCTGCGCCTACGCACTGCAATCGGCCTTGAAGCAGGCGGGCCTGCCTGACGGCACGTTCAGCGTACTGAATGCATCAAACGATGGCGTGTCGATGGCGATTGCCGACCGGCGGATCGCGGCGGTGGCGGTGACGGGCAGCGTGCGGGCGGGATCCGCCATTGCCTCGCAAGCCGGCGCGGCCTTGAAGAAGTCGGTATTGGAGTTGGGCGGCGCCGATCCCTTTATCGTATTGGCGGACGCGGACCTGGATGGCGCGGTCAAGGCGGCGGTGACGGGGCGCTTTCAGAACAACGGCCAGATCTGCATCGCAGCCAAGCGCATCATCCTTGAAAAGCCGATCGCCCAGGCGTTCACCGAAAAATTCGTGGCGGCGGTCAAGGCTTTGAAAGTGGGTGATCCCATGGATGCGGACACGTACGTGGGTCCAATGGCGCGCTTCGACCTGCGTGATGAACTGGCCGGTCAGGTCCAGGCGTCGGTGGATGGCGGCGCGACGCTGCTGCTGGACGGCGGCAAAGTCGATGGCAAGGGCAACTACTTTGCACCGGTGATCCTGTCGGACGTGCGCCCGGGCATGGTGGCCTTCGATCAGGAGTTGTTTGGCCCGGTCGCTTCCCTGATCGTTGCCGAAGACGAAGACGATGCGCTGGCTCTGGCCAACCACAGCGAGTTCGGACTGAGCGGCGCCATCTGGACCACCGACCGCGAGAAGGGCAAGGCCTTTGCGCGGCGGCTCGAAACCGGGGGGTGTTCGTGAACGGCTTCCCGGCATCCGACCCGCGCATTCCGATCGGCGGGATCAAGCACAGCGGCTACGGGCGCGAGCTGTCGCACTTCGGGATGACCGAGTTCCTGAACGCGCAGACGGTGTGGGTCGACCGGAAGTGATTTTCCTACTATGGGCCAGGGCGTGAAGCCTTTCGCGCGCCTTTGCCACGGATGATCACTGCTTCGTCTTGTCTTTCTGCAAGGTCTGCCGCAGCTTGGCCACGTCGCTTGATTTCCCGCGGCGCGCGCCTACCATCAAAGGCACCAGATAGGTCGCGATGGCCTACATAACCGGCATGGCGAACGGGAACATCCTGGTCGTGCCGTGCGGCGTCAACATCTGGTTGTGGTCAGCTGGCGGAGCGTTGCGGGTGGTCGGGCATCACGGAACATTTCTTGCATTCCGTGCCTTACGCACTGGGATGAGCGTGCTCGCGCCCATCCTCTTTCTTCCGTAGCACCAGGACATTGAATGCCCAATCCGGCTCTCGACCGCATGCAGAAATCCTCCGGCCGTGCGCTGGCCATCACGCCGCGGCGTGCGCTGGGCTCGTTGATCGTCCTCGCGGGCCTGGCCGTCCTGCTCAATGACCTGTACCAATTCCTGGTTGACCAGAACCCGAGGGTCCACGATGCCTTGCTTGCAGGCAGTGTCGCGGCCTTCGCCACGGCGCTCGGCACCGTGCCGGTACTGCTGTCGCAGACCTTCTCTCAACGCATCTCGGACACCATCATGGGCTTTGGCGCCGGCGTCATGCTGGCGGCCTGTGCCTTTTCTTTGGTGATCCCCGCGCTGGCGTCAGCGCAGGACCTGGGCGCCGGCCCATGGGGCGCGGGCGGCATCGTGGGCGCGGGCATTCTGCTTGGCGCGGCCATGTTGCTGCTGCTGGACCGCGCGGTACCGCACGAACATTTCGTCAAGGGGCTTGAAGGACCCAGCGGCCGAGCAATGAAACGGGTGTGGCTGTTCGTGCTGGCCATTACCTTGCACAACCTGCCTGAAGGCATGGCGATTGGCGTGGCGTTTGGCGGTACCGACGCGGTGGGCGCCCAGGCGCTGGCGACTGGCATCTCGATCCAGGACATGCCGGAGGGTCTGGTCGTGGCCACCGCGCTGCGCGGCGTGGGTTACAGCAAGTGGAGCGCCGTAGCTTTGGGCATCGCCTCTGGATTGATCGAGCCGATTGCCGCCGTGTTTGGCGCGGCGGCCATCGGCATATCGGTGGGGCTGCTGCCCTGGGGGCTCGCCATCGCCGCGGGCGCCATGCTGTTCGTGATCAGCCACGAGATCATTCCGGAATCGCATCGCCAGGGGCATGAGACGTCGGCGTCGATCGGCCTCATGGTCGGCTTCGTTGTCATGATGCTGCTGGATACGGCGCTGGGCTGAGGCGGGAGGCAGTGGCGAGTTGTCCCCAGCCGCCACGGACGAGCAGGATGCCGAATGCATGAGCACGCTCAGCATTGAGCGGCATGCACAAAGCGCCGACCGAAACGCGACCAGGGCCCGCAGACAGCGATAACACTGAAGACCAGCGCTTTCTGACGGTCGGGAATGCCAGTTGCGAATTCATCGCTACCCAAACCCGCAACTCAAGGAGAAAGCATGTTCGCCCACAACAAGCGTCTGCAATATACCGTTCGCGTCTCGGGTACCAATCCCGGGCTGGCCAATCTTCTGCTCGAACAATTCGGCGGTCCGCAAGGTGAGCTGGCCGCGGCGTGTCGGTACTTCAACCAGTCCATCGCCGAGGACGATCCCGGCCGCAAGGACATGTTGATGGACATTGCCACCGAAGAACTCAGTCACCTGGAAGTGATCGGGAACCTGATCGCCATGTTGAACAAGGGCGCCAAGGGCAAGCTGGCGGAAGGCATCGACAAGGAGGCCGACCTGTATCGTTCGCTGCAAGGCGCGGGGAACGACTCGCACGTGACACAGGTGCTGTATGGCGGCGGCCCCGCCTATATCAACTCGGGCGGCCAGCTTTGGAACGCGGGCTACATCGATTCCATCGGTGACCCCTCGGCCGATCTGCGTTCGAACATTGCCGCGGAAGCCCGCGCCAAGATCGTGTATGAACGCCTGATCAACCTGACCGACGACCCAGGTGTCAAGGATGCATTGGGCTTTCTCATGACACGCGAGATCGCACACCAGTTGTCCTTCGAAAAAGCGCTGTATGCGATGGAACCCAATTATCCGCCGGGCAAGCTGCCGGGGGATCCTCGCTTCACGCGCACGTACTTCAACCTGTCGCAAGGCGAAGGCGATGCCAGCGGTCCCTGGAACAGTCCGGAAAACTTCAATGTCGTCTCCAACTGGGAAGACCAGGGCGGATTCGATGGCGGCGGCATATCCACCACGGAACTGACCGCAGATGAAGAAGCCGCCGTGACGGCCATGGCCTTGCGCACGCAGTCCGATCCGAACAGCAACCCGACAACGGGCGCCGAATTGGGCGCGTCGGCTACGGTCACCGGCACGGTCGACCCGCTGCTCAAGCCCTGACCGCGCCCGGATCCATGCGTGAAGCGTGGATCCGGATGCCAGCATCCGCGGCGCGGCAGGCCATACCTGTCCACGCGTCAATATCGATTTCCCCACCACAGGTGTTCCATGGTCATGACTTTTCCCCGTTTTCCGCGCGTCGTTCGTACGCTTGCCTCGGCTACCGCCGTGGGCGCCCTCATGTCGGCCTGCGCCATGCTTCCTTCGCAGATGGCCGTGCCCGCCAGCGCGTCGGGTGTGGACCTGGATGCGCTGTTCGTCAGCCGCGCCGCGCAAACCGACATGATGGAGCTGACCGCCAGCCGGATGGCACTGCAGCGCGCCACGCGTCCTGAAGTGCGCCAGTATGCGCAGAGCATGATCAGCGACCACGGCCGCACAAGCGCCGAACTGCAGCAAATCGCGTCCCAGATCGGCATGCCGGTGGATTCCCGTCCGACCGCGATGGACGAGAAAAGATGACGGCACTGTCGGCCGCACAAGGGGAGGCCTTCGACAAGGCCTATGTGAAGTTGGTGGGCGTGCAGGCGCACACGGAAGCCGTCACCCTGTTCAAGCAGGAAGCCTCGAAGGGATCTAACCCGGCGCTGCGATCGTTTGCGACGCGCACGCTGCCAGCACTGCAGCATCATCTTCAAATGGCCGAACAGCTGGAAAAGACGGTGAACTGACGTTCGCTCGCACAAGCCTGCATTGGCTGGCGGCAATCAAAAACGCCGCCCGGTTTCGCGCCGGGCGGCGTTTTTTCGTGTGCAGCGGGCGGGCAAGCCCGGCCCCCGCCAGCCCTCAGATCATGCGGTGCGCACTTCGATCTTGCGGGGCTTGGCGGCTTCCGAACGCGGAATGGTCAGGGTCAGCACACCGTCCTTGAGCTGGGCCGAGATCCTGGATGCATCCATCTCGCGGCTCAGGCTGAAGCTGCGCTGATACACGGGGTCGCGCAATTCGGTGTGCAGAATAGTGAAGCCTTCCGGCACGTCGATGCGGGCCTCGCCTTCGATGAACAGGCGATCGGACTCGGTGCGGATCTGCAGGCGGTCGGCGGACACGCCAGGCAAGTCGGCAATCAGCGTCACGCCATCGGGGGTTTCGTAAATATCCATGTGGGGCATCACCGTCGATCGGGGGCGCGACGGGGCTTGCACCTGGCTGGACTGGCGGTCAGCGCTGCTGACGTTGCGGCCCTGGCTGTTCTTGGCGACGGCAATATCGGTGGTCTGGGTCATGGTCATCTCCTGGAAACAAGGTCAGAAGAACAGGGGCGTGCGGCTCCCTGGATTAAGAGTTAGGTCCTTCAATATGGATGGATCGGATGTCGGCCGTCACTGCACCGGAATCAGGCGCGGCTTGGACGATTCACGCTTGCGCACCGTGATGCGCAGGCAACCGTCCACATAGCTTGCGTCGACCGCATCGGGGTCGGCGTCCTGCGGCAGTTCCACCACGCGGCGGAATGCGCCATGGCGGCGTTCCTGGGCATAGACGTTCAGGCCAGCCACATCACGGGGAATCGAAGTTTGGCGTTCGCCCGCAATGGTGAGCAGCCCTTTGTCGATCGTGACCTGCAGGCTGGCTGCATCCACACCTGGCACGAAGGCGACCAGTTCGACGGCATCGGGGGTGCTGCCGATGTTCAATGAAGGAAAGCCGCGGCTGTAGGCCCGGATGTCGGACGAGACACCAAGGCTGCGAAAGATGTCGTCCATTTGCGAACGGATTGCCTCGAAGTCAGAGGCGAAATCACGCGCGGAAGTCAGAGTGGCCATCGTCGTTCTCCTATAGAAAAGTTCACGGCGGACATCCTGGCTGCCTGGCCGCTGTGTGTTAAGCGGCGGTGCCGGTGACGTCGTCAGTGCAAATCTATTGGCTGGGCGATGGGTTTCAAGAGGGGCAAAAGCGCCTCGGAATCACGTCGTTGTAAGCGGATGTAACGTGGCTGCTGGTGTTCCATGAACGGCCTGTTGCCAGGGAAGGGCGCGCCGCAGTTCACGCTGTAGCGCCCCAAGCCGATGGCGCGGCACGAACTCGCCTATGCGCATGCGCGTCGCGCCCTGCCGCAGCCAAAGCGTGGCGCTTTGGGGGTTGGCGGTCCGTTCCAGATCGACATTGACCCAATTGCGGTTGAAGACCTGGCGGGTCATGTCACCGCCGCGTTCGGCTTCGACAACGGCACTGCCGTCATTCAGCAGGTACAGCGTCTCGCCATCGCGAGCATGACGCATGTAGCACAGCCCGGCCAGCGAGACGGCCAGTACGTCAACCAGGCAGAACAGGGTAATGACCCACAAGCCGTAGGCCAGTGCGGCCACGCCCAGAATGGCCAGCACGCCGTCCAGGCTCGCAATGCCCGCCAGGCATTGGCCGGGCGACACACAGCAATTGCGGCGCAGGGTCCAGCTGCGTTCGACACGGGCCTCGGACAAGGAGCTGGGCGGCATGGCAGACGGCTTCCGTTCAGAAGGGATCACTCGGAATGGGGCAGACAGGCACGGTCACTTTACCGTGGGCGGCGTGGCGAAGGAATGATGAGGCGCCGGAGACGGGATCCGAGAAGTGCATTGGAACAAGACTTCAGTCGAGTTGCATGGATTACGCGGGCTTCGCGACCATGAGCCAGAAGATCGCCAGGAAGCAGAACAGGGCGGGCACGCCCAGCGCCACCCACCACTTGAAGGCCTTCCAGTACGCGGCGGGCAGCGGCACGCTGGCTCGGTAGGCCAGTTGGGACAGGTCGCGCAGGCGCATCTGGATGCGTACGACGGGCAGCCAGCAGGCAATCGCAATGGCATACAGGACCAGCGATACCGCTACCCAGTGTGTCGACATCGGTATGCCCATGATGTGCAGCAGATAGAAGCCCGTGACCGGCTGCAGGATGGCCGTGGTCGCAGTGAAGATCCAGTCGGCAATCACCACGTAGCGGGTGACGACAGCGATCGCGCGCACGTCCCGGTGCAGCGTCACGAAGAACAGATAGAAGGCCGACCCCACCCCCGTCCCGAACAAAAAGGTGGACGACAGGATGTGCAGCCATTTGACGATCAGATAGTCCATCGGGTCGCGCCTTGGTGGGTGGGTGTGTCTTCAAGCTGGTAGAGCAGCAGCAGTGCCGCGAGCATGGGCAGGTTCTTGAGGATGGGACCGTAGGGGTGCAACCAGAACTCGGGCAGCCAGATCGTGATGGCCACCGTGTAGAACGCAATCAGCGCGAACTGCGCCAGCCACAAGGCCTGGCGCTTGCCGCCGCGCAACGTGAAGATCAGTACGCCAAGGACCAGGTCGAGCAACGCCGCGCCATAGAGCAGCACGCGGGCGAAGTCGCCATGGGCGCCCAGCCGCGCCAGCAGCGCAAGGCTTTCTGCTTCCGGGTACAGACCAAATGACACGATGCCCGTCCAGATCCAGACCAGCGCGATGGCGATGCGCAGGCAGGGCAGGGGCCAGTTCAGCGATGACCGGAGCCGAACCGCGGGCGCGTCCGGAAAGGCGATGAACCGGTCGGCGCCGCGCGGCGCGCGGCCCAGCAGGTGGGTGATGGGAGCAGGGTCGCCCACATTGCCGCGTTCCAGCATCTCGAGCGTATCGGCATCGAACAGGCTGCCCGGCCATCGTCCGGCCAGCTTCGCCACACCCTTCAGCAGGGACACCGGCAGGGGCAGGACGGGCGCGCCGGGAGTGAACTGCATCGCCCGTCGCAACGTGGCCAGATAGTCCCTGAGCGAGACGGCCTGGGGTCCGACCAACGGCACGACCTGCGAATCGGGTGGTCGTGACGAGGCTGGCCATTCGATCAACGCCACGATCGCATCGATCGCGTCGTCAAGGTAGACCGGCTGGATCTGCTGCCTGCCGCCGCCCGGCAGCGCCAGCACCGGCAGGCTGGCCAGTGCGTCGAACAGGCTGGCGCTGGCGCCGCCCGGGCCATAGACCAGGGAAGGTTGGACCACCACGCTGTCGATCGGCAGACGCATAAGGTAGGCGTCGGCGCTGCGCTTGCTCAGGTGGTAGGCGCTTCGGGCGCCGTCGTCCGCGCCCAGCGCGGAAACCTGGATCACGCGGCGGACACCGGCCAGCACGCACGCGTCGAACAGGGCGATGGGCGCATCGACATGCAGTGCACTGAAGGTTTGCGTCCCGCGTTCCCGCAGGATGCCGACGGTGTTCACGACCACGTCGACGTCCTGCAGCGCGGCGCGCCACGCTTGCGGCGGCGGACGGTCGGCAAAGTCGAGGGGAAAGGTGCGGACGCGGGCATCGGCCTGGCTGGCGGATGGGCCGGCGACCGTGGATCCGCGCCGCGGACAGACAAGCGTGTGGCCGCGGGCAAGTAGCGCGGCCGCAAGGGCGCTTCCAATGAAGCCATTGGCGCCGGTCAGAAGAATGTGCAAGCGCAGAACCCTCGGGAAATGCGGCGCTCGGTAGGAAGCGAACGCTCGGCGCGCTTGTTGCTGAGCAACCTTCATTCCCAACGGGAAGTTTCGATACATCGATCCATCAGGAGGCCACATGAATTTATCGACGAAGATCCGCCACGTCGTCCCACGTGGACCAATGCCTTGTGGGACGACGCCATTCTCGGCGCAGCGGCCAGCGTGCGTTCGGCGTCTGCCTGGGTCTGGCCAGCTGGCTGTTGCACCGGCGCTAGCGGCACGCCACTTGCTCGGCTTTGCCTGCCTGCCGTCTGCGCCGGGGGCGCAGGCGCGCAGCATCGCATAAGGATAGCCAGGCCATGTTTGAATCCAGAAACTCCATTGTGTCGGACGAGGATTTGCTTCGTCTGCTCGAATCGCTGACCCACAACGAAACTTCGGCGTTTGGACCCGTGGTGTTCGATCCCCGAAATCCCGTGCATCGCGAAGCCGTCAATCGCGGGCTGGCCGTGGCGCGCCCCTGGCCGCTCGTGCTCAAGCACGACAGCGAGCGGCAGTGTCTGCTGGTCAACGTCACGACCGGCTGGCAGTGGATGCGATCCCACCGGCCCCCCGCAACCACCCGACGCCAATGGAGCGCAGGCAATGAAGTTTGGCTATCACGCATCGCATGAACAATTCAGTCCACAGGACCTGCTGACGCACGCAGTACAGGCTGAAGCCGCCGGCTTCGACTGCGTCATGTCGTCCGACCACATCGCACCGTGGAGCCAGCGCCAGGGCCAGTCAGGTTTCGCCTGGGCCTGGCTGGGCGCAGCCATGCAGGCCACGACCTTGCCATTCGGCATGATCACCGTGCCGGGTGGATGGCGCTATCACCCCGCGATTACGGCACAGGCGGCGGCCACGCTGGCGTCCATGTTTCCATCGCGTTTCCAGTGGATGGCGCTGGGTAGTGGCCAGGCGTTGGGCGAGCACATTACCGGAGATCGCTGGCCTGCCAAGGCGGAACGCAATGCGCGACTCGAGGCCGCCGTCGGCATCATTCGCGAATTGTGGACAGGCGCAACAGTTAGCCGCGACGGTCCGATCCGGGTCGATGAAGCGACGCTCTACACCTTGCCCGACACGCCACCTCGACTGATGGGCGCGGCGCTGACGCCCGCCACCGCGCGCCGGGTGGGTGCCTGGGCCGACGGACTCATCACGGTCAACCAGCCGCTGGCCGACGTGGCGGCGATCGTGCAGGCCTTTCGGGAAGGCGGCGGCGAAGGCAAGCCGATGGCGCTGCAGGTGCATGTGTCCTACGCACCCACCGACGCCGTGGCGCGCGACCATGCCTTCGACCAATGGCGGTCCAATACGCTGGGAGCGGCGGCATCCGAGACGCTGCGCACGCCCGACGAATTCGATGCGGCCAGCCGTTACGTACGGCCCGAAGACCTGGACGACCACGTGCTGATTTCGGCCGACGTGGATCGCCACGCCGAGTGGCTGGCAGAGTACGCCGCGCTCGGCTTCGAGGAAATCCTGCTCCACAATGTCGGCCGTAATCAGCGCGAATTCATCGACGTGTTCGGCGAGCGGCTGCGGCCCGCGCTGGAACGGGCTGTCGCGTAGTTGGCTGCCCACCGACCCGGTCGGCGCCTCCACAGGAGGATGATCGGGAAGCAGGCTTGTGTGCTCTGCCGTGTGGGCATGCGGCTTGCGGGACAGCGACGACAGCCGTTGGAAGGACAGCGCCCATGGATGGAGGCAGCAAGACAGGACACCCGATTGGCGGATCGGCGGACGACCGCATTGCGCGAGCGGTCCTCAAGAGCGCGACCGACTTTGCGATCATTACGCAGGGGCTCGACATGCGGGTGACGAGCTGGAACGACGGCGCGGTGGCACTGATGGGCTGGACCGAACACGAGATGCTCGGACAGACGACCGCCCGCATGTTTACCGCTGAAGACAATGCGCGCGGTGTGCCGGGCCAGGAGGCCGACCAGGCGCGCAAGACCGGACGGTCCGAAGACGAGCGCTGGCACTGCAAGGCAGATGGGTCCTTGTACTGGGGCTCGGGCATCATGATGCGCTTCGAAGACGAGTCGACGGGCGAGCACATCGGCTACCTCAAGATCCTGCGCGACCACACCGAACAGCACGACGTCGAAGCGCGCGCGCATGCGCGGGACGCCCAGTTCCGCGCCTTGGTCGAGAAGTCGCCGCAGATGACCTTTTTGCGACCGCCAGCGGCCAGTTCACCTACATCAATCCCTACTGGTACGACTACACCGGCCGCACCAATACTGGCGTGCCCGTCGACGACTGGATCGAGGCGGTGCATCCCGCCGATCGCGCCACGGTCATGGACACATGGCAGCGCGCGCTGGCAACAGGGCAGGGCTGCGAACTGGAACTGCGCTTTCTGCGGGCCTCCGATCACACATGGCGCTGGTTCAAGGCGCAGGCAGCGCCACTGTTCGATGATGACGGCGTGATCGAAAGCTGGCTGGTCATCGCGTTCGACATCGACCTGGTGGTTGCGGCCCGCAACGACCTGTCGCGCAGCCAGCGCCGCCTGGAAAGCGCGGTGGCGGAGCGCACGGCGGAACGGGACCGGCTGTGGCGTCTGTCGAATGACCTGATGTTCGTCATGAATTTCGATGGCGCGGTGCAATCGGTCAATCCGGCATGGACCCGGCAATTGGGCTGGGCCAGCGACGAACTGGTCGGGCGCGACATGCTGCGGCTGGCGCACCCGGACGACATCGGCGTGGCAGCGTCGGTGCTCGCGCGGCTGCGCAAGGGTTTTCCGGCACCGCGCTTCGTCTGCCGCTGCCGCCACAAGGACGGGACCTATCGGACCCTGGCCTGGACGGCGTTGCCGGGAGAGGGCGTCATTCACGGTCTCGGGCTGGACCTGACCGCCGAGACGCAGGCCCTGGCCGAATTGGAAGTCGCGCAGGACGCGCTGCGGCAGGCGCAGAAGATGGAAGCAGTCGGGCAGCTGACCGGAGGTATTGCCCATGATTTCAACAACCTGCTGGCCGGAATCCTGGGCGCGCTTGAGATCATCCAGCGGCAGAGTGCACGCGGGGTCAACGACATCGACCGGTACGTGCGCATGGCGATGGCCTCGGCCAATCGGGCGGCGGCATTGACGCATCGGCTGCTGGCGTTTTCGCGCCGGCAGCCGCTTGCCCCCAAGAGCCTGGATGCCAGCGCGCTGGTGCAGGGCCTGTCCGAACTGCTGCTCCGTACCCTGGGCGAGAACGTGCGGCTGGACCTGGCGACGTCGTCCGACCTTTGGCGCACCCGCTGCGATCCCCATCAGTTGGAAAACGCGATCCTGAATCTCGCGATCAACGCGCGGGACGCGATGCCGGAAGGGGGCACCGTCACCATCATCACCGAGAATCTGGACCTGCACGCCAACGACTACAGCTGGTATCCGGCGGTGCCCGCGGGCCGGTACGTATCTCTTACGGTGTCGGACACCGGCGTGGGTATGACCGCCGAGGTCGCCTCGAAGGCTTTCGAACCCTTCTTCACGACCAAGCCGTTCGGGCAGGGCACGGGGCTGGGCCTGTCGATGATCTACGGCTTTACACGGCAGTCGAATGGCTACATCAAGATATTCAGCGAACCGGGAAAGGGGACGTCGGTGCGGCTCTATCTGCCGCAGTGCGACGCCGATGATGACGAGCCGTCCGCCGATGCGCCCGTGACCGTCGAGCCGCGCGCCGCGGCCCCGGCCATCGTCCTGGTAGTCGAGGACAATCCCGAGGTGCGCGTGCTGGTGGTCGACGTGCTGACCGACATGGGTTTCAAGGTACTGCGAGCGGATGACGGCACGGCGGGCCTTGCACTGATCGAAGCGACGCCCAAGCTGGATCTGGTCGTGACCGATATCGGGCTGCCGGGCTTGAACGGCCGGCAGATGATCGACGCCGCCCGCACGCGTCGTCCGGATCTCAAGGCGCTGTTGATGACGGGCTATGCCGAAAGCGCGGTGGCTGCCAAGCAGGAGCTTGGACCCAACACCGAGCTCATCACCAAACCCTTTGCCATGCACGCATTGAGCAAGAAAGTCGTTGCCATGCTCGCGGCAACGGGCACGACCGAGGAGACCTCATGAGCCTCGGGGGCCGTCCGACTTCCATGCTCTCAGCAACTGCCGGACAGCATAAAGCAGTAGCGGTGGAGCTCGGGCGCGTCGAGGTCGGCACAGAGCAACACCAGGGACTGCGCGTCGTCTGGCACGTCGATGAAGGTGAACTGGGGATTCATGTTGTCGCCGGGAATCAGCGACTGGGGGCTCAAATTCTTGGCTAACGCATACCGATCGGGCATGGGTTCGCCGTCCATGAAGGAGAGGCTGGACAATTTCACGGTGGGGTCTCAAAGGGAGTCAGTCGGTCGCGTGGGTGAGGGCGTGTCATTCCTCGGCGTGTTCGGCCTCGTTCGACGATGCCATCTTCTGGTCTGGATCGCCGTTGGCAGTGGACGCAGAGGCGGACATGCCTCCTGCTGCCTTTTGCTGCTGCTGCTTGCGCGTGCGATGCCCGGCGGCGCCGGCGGCGCGCGCTTCTTCCACGCTGAACCGGTGGGCCTTCCCGAGGCGATGGGCAGTCTGCCCGCCCAGCGAAGCGATCTCGCGTTGCCGTTTCGCGTCCATTGCGGCGAAGCCCCGCGGCTTCGAAGGTTTTTGCGTTTTGTCGTCGGCCATGATTGCCCTGTCGAATACGGATGAACATGCAGTAATCAGAAATGCTCACGCTTTCTCGCAAGCTTCGTTCCGCGTTCGTCAGCGGCTGGCATCCGTGGCAAGCGCCCCTTCCGCTCGCTCAGCAGACGTAGTGCTTGCTGTTCAATACACCCAGGTGCGTGTGCGGCAAGGTCTTTGCTTGGAGAGAAGGCGTCATTCTCAATAGAAGGATTTTTGCCATGGCATTCGATGTCACTGCCCGACCCGACGAGGGGGTGTCAGCTTCCGCATGCACTTTCCCGATGGCCCTGGCGAGGCGCGGGTGACCGCCCAGGCTCTGCGGGAATACTTTGGCGCCGCGGGGTCACGCGATGGCTTGCTGGAAGCCTACCGGGCGAACTTTCGGGCGATTCATGCCGTCGCGCAGCAGAAAGCGGTGCGCAACGGCCACGTCGGCGTCACGGTGGAGACTTCCGACCTGAAGGACTGGGAGGTCCGAGGCGCCGCCGGAGTCGATTGACTCGGGCGGCGCCGGACGCCGTATTTACAGCGTACGGCCGGAAGACTTGATCAGGCCGCCGTCCTTCTCCTTCAGCACGCTGGGGGAATCGTCCTGCGGGCTGAACAGGTCGGGCGCGTCCTCGCGCGGGTCGGCCTCGGTCGATCCGTTGTATTGCGTGGCTTTTTCGCTGTCGGGCTGCTGCGAACCGGGCCGGCCGCCCGTCGTGCCTTTCGATTCCGGAAAGGCATCTTGCTGGTCGACCGACTCGGTCGGGTTGTCGTAGCTACGATGCGGGTTGTGCGGTGCGTTGGTTTCTTTGGTCATGCTGATGCTCCTGGTTGAAATGGGAACGATCCGCCTTTACTGACATGCTGCGCTCCAGTAAATAGGTCGTTTCGCCGCGCATCGGATGCGCGCTCTTGCTCGTCCGCTGCAAGTCGCGTACCCGGGGGAAGGCAGGAGGCAGTGTTGCGGGGGCGCCGGGAATACGGCTTGCAAGATGTCCCGGGCTTCCCTGGCACCTGCCAGGGCTTTGCTTCCTAGGAAGCTTTCCGCTTACGGAGTACCCCATGCCCGCCATGAGCACACAACCCGAACAACAGCAGAACCCGCCAGGTGTCGAAGCCGAATTGCGGCCGCAGGCGGACCATGGCGAAAGCAGCTACCGCGGCAGTGGCAAGCTGGAGAACAAAGTCGCCGTCATCACCGGCGGAGACAGCGGCATCGGCCGGGCGGTGGCCATTGCCTTTGCGAGGGAAGGGGCCGACGTGTTGATCAGCTTCCTGGACGAAGAAGAAGATGCGCGAGAAACCCAGCGCTGGGTGGAAGAGGCGGGGCGCAAATGCGTGCTCGTTCCTGGCGATATCGCGGTCGCCGAACATTGCCGCGGCATCATCCGTCAAGCGGTGGAAGCTTTCGGGCGCATCGACATCCTCGTTAACAACGCGGCCTTCCAGATGTCGCACGAGTCGCTGGAAGAGATCCCTGACGACGAATGGGACTACACCTTCAAGACCAACATCACGGCCATGTTCCATCTGTGCAAGGCCGCCGTGCCGCACATGAAGTCTGGTTCCGCCATCATCAACACCACGTCGGTCAATTCGGACATGCCCAAGCCGACGCTGCTGGCCTACGCGGCCACCAAGGGCGCGATCGCGAACTTTACCGGCGGGTTGGCGCAGTTGCTTGCCGACAAGGGCATTCGCGTCAATTCCGTGGCGCCGGGGCCGATCTGGACACCGTTGATTCCGTCAACGATGCCGCCCGACCAGGTCAAAAGCTTCGGCTCCGAAGTCCCGTTGGGCCGGCCCGGGCAACCGCGCGAAGTTGCGCCGGTGTATGTGTTCCTTGCCTCGGACGAAGCAAGCTATGTCAGCGGCGCGCGGTATGCGGTCACGGGGGGCAAGCCTATTCTGTGATCGGCGCGGCCCGCGCTTCGGCCAGGGGCGCTCCAGCCAGCGGGCCGAAACCTGCCGGCCGCACGAACAGGTCGGCCACCTGCTGCAGACTGTCCAGGATCGCGAGGCACTTCTCCCGCATTTCATCGGTTGGCGTCAGCAGGTCGGGCACCATCACGACCGGCATGCCCGCTGCGTGCGCGGCCCGTACGCCGTTGTAGGAGTCTTCGAGCGCCAGGCAGCGTCCGGGCGTCTTGCGCAGGCGCCGCGCGGCCTCCAGAAAGAGGTCGGGCCGAGGCTTGCCCGCCGCCACATCGTCCCGCGTCACGACGTGATCGAAGCGTTTGAGGATCCCGGCCGCGGCCAGATGGTGCCTTGCCTTATCGCGGCCTGACGATGTCGCGACCGAGCGCGGAATGCTGCAACGGTCGAGCCCGTCGAGCAACGCTTCGACGCCCGGCCGCAAGGCAAGCTCGCCCGCGTCGATCTGCGTCGTCAGCTCCCGTGTGGCGATCGAAAAGAAGTCGTCGGCCGGGGCATCTTCGCCGTAGCGGTCGAGCAAGAGCTTGCGTGATCCATCGGCCGAGATCCCGATCAGCGAGGCGCAGAACGCATCCGTCATGGGCAGGCCGAGCACCTTGCCGGCCTGCATCAGCGCGCGCCGCGCGAGCGTTTCGGTATTGAGCAGTAGCCCGTCCATGTCGAACACGAAGGCATCGATCGCCAGGCCCGCGGACGACGCGGCCGCGAAAGGCGGATTGGGCAGGTACACGGTCAAAAACGTTCTCCAGGACAGTTGCAGGGGCCGGCGGTCGAGTGTCTCACGCAAACGGCGTGCCGTCCGGCGGCCGCCAGGCATGCGTGTTGCTCGGCATAGTGAGTACGTCTTTCAAGGAGAATGTCAATGAAAACCATCTGGGTGCTGGTTGCGGATGAAGCCATTGCACGAATCTTGCGCTGGCCTGACGAGGGCGAACAGCTTGAGCCGGTCGAAGAACTGACCGACCCCGACGCCCATGCCTCTGGAACGGACCTGCGGCGCGATGCCTACGGCAGGCGTTCGGGATCGGCGACGCATCAGGCCAGGCAAGATTCGCCTCACCGCTTGCAGGCCGTGTCCAGTGTCACATCGTCGGCGGGTGAAGCCGAACAGCATGTCGAAGCTGAACAATTCGCGACCCACGTGGCTGAACACCTTGCCAAAGCCTTGCAACAGAAACGGTTTGACGAGTTGCGGATCGCCGCCGCGCCCCGCTTTCTGGGCGCATTGCGCAAGGCGCTGTCGCCCCAGGTTGCAGGCCTGGTCACGACTGAACTCAACAAGGATCTGGTGCATGCTCGGAACGATGAGTTGACGCAGCGCTTCTTTGAGGAAAGGAAAAGCTGAGGGTCTGCTGGAAAGGGTAGGCCGGCACAGGCGCGCCGGCCCGCTCGCGGCGCGGTCGCTTGCGTAGTCAGTCAAGCCGCACGCGAACGGACTTCGTCTGCTTCGTTTACCGCACGCACGGAAGGCATGTCGTCCGCCACGAGTTCTTGCACGGGCGGGCAATCACCTTCAATCGTCTGCAACGCCCAAAGCTGGCTGAACATGCCGCCGGCATTGCGCAATTCGTCCAGGCTGCCATCTTCGATCACATGGCCGTCGGCCAGCACTACGATGCGATCGTAGCGCGACAGCGTGGACAGCCGGTGCGCGGCCGCCACGACCGTGCGGTCCTTCATGAGATCGATCAGTGCACTGTTGATCAGCGCTTCGGACTGGCTGTCGAGCGCCGACGTGGCCTCGTCCAGCAACAGGATGGGCGCGTTCTTGAGCAGCGCCCGCGCAATGCCGATACGTTGCCGTTGCCCGCCCGACAGCGACGCGCCGCGTTCCCCCACGACGGTCTTGTAGCCATGCTTGAGGGCGCTGATGAACTCGTCGCAATGGGTTTTCCTGGCGCAGGCAACGACTTCGTCCGTCGAGGCATCGGGCCGCCCATAGCGGATGTTTTCCAGCACGCTGCGACGGAACAGGCTGATGTCCTGCGGAACGACACCAATGGCCTGGCGCAGGCTGTCCCGCGACATGTCGTCGATCCGCTCGCCATCGATCAGGATGCAGCCGCCGCCCACGTCGTCCACCCGCTGCAGCAAGGACAGCAGGGTCGACTTGCCCGCGCCCGAAGGCCCGACGATGCCCACCTTCTGGCCCGCCGGGATCGTCAGGTTCAGATTGTTGAACACCTGCCGTCCGTCCGCATACGCGTAGTTCACGTTGCGCAATTCGATGGTGCCGCGGGCAATCGGCTTGTCGGACAGTTCGGGCAGGTCGGGTTGATCGTGCGGCTGGGCGACCACGTTCAGCATCTCGGCAATCACGCCGAATTGCTGCGCCGTGCCGACCAGCGCCAGCGCCAGGTCGCGCGAGCCGTGGAGAATGCGAAAGGCCAGCGCACTGATGACCACCACGTCGCCCGACGTCACACTGCCGGCCTGCCACGAGCGAAAGGCCCACGTCAGCATGGTGCCCGCCATCATCCACAGGCAAATGTCATGCAGCACGCGGGCCTTCTCCAGGTACATCCAGCTGCGCCGCTGCGCGCGCGCCTCGACGCCAAGTTCCTTTTGCAACCGTTCGGTCTCGCGGTGCCGGGCCGAGAAGGCCTGGACCACCCAGATGTTGGACACCGTATCCACGATCTCGCCGCCTACGCGCGAGGCCTGTTCACCGAATGCCTGGTGCAACACGCGCCCGCGGCTGCCGAAGGTGAAGATGACGCCCGCAACCACGGCGACAAAGCCGGTCAGCGCCGCCGCCATGCGCCAGTCGATCGTCAGCAACACGACGACCGCGCCCAGAAAGTCGACGCAGGGCGGCACGATATTCCAGGTCAGGGTGCCCAGGATCGTGCCCGAGGCCTGGGACGTCGACGTGATGCGGTTGCCCAGGGCGCCCGACAGATGCTGCCGGAAATACTTCATGGAATGCCCGGTCAGGTGCTTGAACAGGTCCACGCGCATGTCGACACACGACGCGATGATCGTGCGGCAGCCCAGCCAGCCGCTCAGCCGCCAAAGGATGCTCTCGACGCCGATCAGCGTCAGGAACAGGACCAGCGGTTGCCAGACGTCGGCAGCCTGGCGGTCGGTCGCCGACATGGCGTCGACGATCAGCTTCATGCCGTACTGGACAGCGACCGCGCACGATCCGGCGGCAACGACCAGGGCGGCCAGGGTCAGGAAGCTGCCGCGCCGCGCCTTCACGTAGTTCAAGAGAAACGCAGCAGGGGTCTGCGCAATGGGGACCTGCGCGATCATCGAGTCGGACATGGAAGATTCCTGGTGGCCTCAGGCGGCGTTGAAGTCGGCGAAGGCATGGCCGGTGGTCTCGAGCGCATCAAGCCCTCCACCTTCTGGTAGACGATGCGTCGAACCCCTGAAACCGGCGAACTCATGGCGCAACGCAATCGATGTTCCCGGCGGCGATACGTGTGCGGTGTATGTCGTGCGGCACGTTGCACCGCGTCACCTGCGCCTTGCTCTTGCGCGCCACGGTTGACCAGGCCTTGCAAGCTTTGAACGTGCCTGCTCATCCAGCCAGGCAAGTGAGCGGGTTGGAATCCCAGGAACGCCGTTCCGCCAGGCTGGACGGAGTTAGCATGGAGGCCGATGCCCGCCGCCCGGCTGCCCATTTATCTCCTACAAGACCCTAACAATGACCCACGTCTTCCATCGTCAACTGCGTCACCCCTTGCCCGAAGCCGTGTCCGCGCGTGGCCTGACCATTACGGACCGCGCCGGAAAGACTTACCTGGATGCCTCGGGGGCGCGGCAGTCTCCTGTCTTGGCCACGGTCATCCGGATGTGCTGGCCGCCATGCGCGAGCAAATGGATAGCCTTGACTACGCGCACACCAGCTTTTTCACGACCCGCGTGGCCGAAACGTTGGCGGACACGCTCATTGCCAGCGCGCCCGAAGGCATGTCGCAGGTGTACCTGGTCAGTGGCGGGTCGGAAGCCATGGAGGCGGCGCTGAAGATGGCGCGCCAGTACTTCGTCGAGATCGGCCAGCCGCATCGCCGCCACTTCATTGCGCGTCGGCAGAGCTATCACGGCAATACGCTGGGCGCGCTCGCGGTGGGCGGCAATGCGTGGCGGCGCGCCCAGTTTGCGCCCTTGCTGATGGACGTGACCCACGTCGCCCCGTGCTATGCCTACCGCGACCAGGGCGCCGATGAGACGTCCGAAGCCTATGGCCGGCGACTGGTGAACGAGCTGGAAGCCGAAATCCTCCGCCTTGGCGGAGACACCGTGATCGGCATTTGCGCCGAACCGGTGGTGGGCGCGACGCTTGGCGCGGTGCCGGCCGTGCCTGGCTACTTCAAGGGCGTGCGAGAACTCTGCGATCGTTACGGCATCCTGCTGATCGCGGACGAGGTAATGTGCGGCATGGGACGCACTGGGTCCTTGCATGCAATTGACCAGGAAGGGATCGTTCCGGATCTCATGGCGATCGCGAAGGGACTCGGCGGTGGTTACCAGCCGATTGGCGCCGTGCTGGTGCAAGCGAAGATCTACGATGCATTCATGCAGGGCTCCGGACAGTTCATGCATGGCCACACCTACCTTGGCCATCCGGTAGCTTGCGCAGCAGCCCTGGCGGTGCAGCGCGTCTTGCAGCGAGATGGACTGGTGGAGGCTTCACGCGTCAAAGGCGCGGGACTCGCGCAGCGCCTGCAGGCGGCCTTTGGCCATCATCCGCATGTGGGCGACGTGCGGGGCCGGGGGCTGTTCCAAGGCGTCGAATTCGTGCGGGACAAGGCCGGCAAGACGCCGTTCGCACCCGGCGCAAGGGTTCATGCGAGAGTGCGGGACGAGGCGCTGGCGCGCGGCCTGATGGTGTACGCGATGGGCGGCACGATCGACGGTCAGCAGGGCGACCATGTGCTGCTGGCGCCCCCGTTCACGGTACAGGACGCTGATATGGACGACATCGTGATGCGCCTGGCCGAAGCGGTGGACGCGGCCGTGACCGGCGCGGGCGTGTAGAAACGCCCGGTCTCGCAACGCGAGCCGGGCGCCTTTCATTGCCACCACCGACCCTGACTACAGTCAGCTTGTACCCTGCTTAGTTACCCAGCGACTGCCGCAGGCGTTGACCCGCATATTCCTGGGCCTGGCGTGCCTTGACCACCACCGCAGCCGTGCCGAAGAACTCGTGGGTCACGCCCGAGTAGTCCTGGCGTTCCACCTGCACGCCCGCGTTGCGCAGTGCTTCCTCAAGCATCGATCCATCATTGCGCAGCGGGTCAATGGCCGCGTTGATGATCGTGACCGGCGGCAAGCCCGCCAGGCGCGCGTTGACGAGGTCCAGACGCTGATCCTGCTTGTCGATCGGCGAGGCCAGCAGTTTGTCCAGGAACCATTCGATCATCGGCCGGTTCAGCGGCTTGGCTGCGGCATTCGCGACGTACGAGGGCGTCAGCAGGCTACCCGTTTGCGCCACCGGATATACGGCCAGTACATGGCGCGGCTGTGTCACGCCGGCGTCGCGGGCGGCGATCGCCGTTGCCACCGCCAGGTTGCCGCCAGCGCTTTCCCCTGCCAGCGCCAGGCGCTGCGGATCGCCGTTCATCGAACGCGCGTTCTGGGATACCCAACGATAGGCGGCCAGCGCGTCGTCCCACGCGGCCGGGAATTTGACTTCCGGCGAGCGGCGATAGTCCACGGACACGACGATGGCGTTTGCCTGCTTGGCGATACCGCGAGCGCCCGCGTCATACACCTGCTTGTCGGCAATGACCCAACCGCCGCCATGGTAGTAAGTGATGACAGGGAAGGGACCGGCGCCCGAGGGGGTGAACACGCGCGCGGGCAAGGGGCCCGCCGGTCCGGGAATGGTGGTGTCCCGCGACGTCACGCCCGGGACGAGCGTGGTCGGATCGGTCGATCGTCCTTGCTGACGCAGCACCGCATTGACGGCGTCGGCGATGGTGGGTTGCGCCCGTGCTTCGGATACCGAGATTTTTTCGATGGCCTTGGGGTCCAGATTCGCATAGGCGTCGAGCACGGCTTTCATGTCTGAATCCGCGCGCAGCGCTGCTCCGGCGTTGGCAACGGCGTTGGCCAGCGGCGAGGGGCGATCGGGCGGAGCGCTGCACGCGGCCAGCGTGGCAAGCGACGCCACGACAGTGGCCATCAGGGCAGGGCGCAACAGAGGGGTACGAGCAGTTCGGGCAGCGGTCATGAAATCGATCCAGAGAAGTGATGAACCTATTGTTGAGCAAGTAGCGATCCCGGCGACCAAGCCTCACGAAGACTCATCAACGCTCTAGCAAAGACACGGTGCCGTTGTCGTCTTTTCCTTCGAAGTACCGG
Source organism: Pigmentiphaga litoralis (assembly GCF_048632615.1). Lineage (GTDB taxonomy): Bacteria > Pseudomonadota > Gammaproteobacteria > Burkholderiales > Burkholderiaceae_B > Pigmentiphaga > Pigmentiphaga litoralis_B. Next base: position 53,831 of record NZ_CP184479.1, on the reverse strand, counting down.
TCCAGGCACGCCCGGAACACCGGGTCAGCCGACGGCACGCGGGCGAACAGCGTCAGGCTGGAATGCAGCTTCAAGGTGTCGGGATCGCCAAAGATGGCATGCGCTGTCGTGCCTTCGCGCGTCAGCAGTTCGGTGGCCGCGGCGACCAGACGCGGGCCGAGTATCGGATGAGCCAGGTAGGCCGCTGCCATATGCAAGTCGTGAATGGCGTAATGCCGTGCCATGTCGCTGCGGCCCAGTCCTGCCAGTTGCGGGAAGACGAACCACATCCAGTGCGTGCGCTTGCGGCCCGCGCGCAACTCCGCCATTACCGTGTCGATGACAGGACGTTGCGCATCGACAAAGCGTTGGAGGTCATAGGTGGGTTGCGAGGGTGAAGCGGTCATGGGATCTCCTGTAAAGGGTCATGCGTGTCAATGGCTGGCGCGTCTGTTTTGGGATGACCTGTTTTGCTCTGGTAGCGATGTGACCCGCTTACGCAGGCGTCTGAGCCGCCGTGATGGCAGATCAGCAACTTCCGCGCCGCCGCCCGCATTGACCCATAACCTTGGCGGCGCGCACGGACCCGAATGCTGTCACCGTGTGTAAGTGAAGTGGGCAATACGCAAGGTTGGAAATAGCGTGCTGATCCAGGCCCGAAACCGCTTTGTTTGTGTGAGAATTCGTGAATCGTTCACCCGCGCGCCTGCCACATCCCAGGTTTGCGCACAGCCGAGATGCTCGATGACCCCAGGCAGCGCCAGCCTCGCCGAGACTGCAGAGCAACTGCGGACCAGTAGCTCCGGCCACCGGCCGTTTCGTGTGGCCGGTGTGGGCGCGTCCGTGCTCGGCTTGGATGCGCTGGCGGGGTTTCTTCACGCCATCCCTTCCGATACCGATTTCTGCCTGGTCGTGGTGCTGGACGTGCCGGGCGAGTGGGATGCGCAGGCCAGCCTCGAGATGTTGGAATCGCTGTCGGCATTGCCCATCGAACTGGTGACCGAAAGCCGGCCGTTCGAGGCGGGCCGGGTGCTCATCGTGCCTGGCGATAAGGTGGGCGCTGTTGCTGCAACCACCGTGCACGTCCGCCGCGTTGCCCGGACCCGGATGCGCCGTGTTGCCATCGACCTGATGTTCCGGAACCTGGCCCTGCTGTTTGGCGACGAGGCCATCGGCGTGCTGTTGGCAGGCGATGGCAACGACGGCGCCGATGGCTTGGCGCACATTCGCCATGCGGGTGGCCTGACCCTTGCCCAGGCACCGTTCGAGGCGGGTTGCGACGAGATGCCGCGCCATGCGATCGCGGCCGGCGCGGTGGACGTGGTGCTGCCGGCTGCCGACCTTCCTGCTTCCATGCAGCGTTTTGCGTCCGCGTCGCCCGCGATCCTGCTGCCGTCGGCCCTGGGTCGCAACGTGGTGCGCGCGCCTGCGACCGCCTATCCCTTGCCAGGTATTCGCGAGATTCTGCGCATGCTTGCGCAACGGTGCGGCCGCGACTTCTCGCCATATAAGACCATGACGGTCCTGCGTCGCACGCAGCGCCGCGCGCGCCTGCACGGCGTTAGCGACCTGGCGGCGTACGCGCGCGTGCTCGAAACCGAAACCCAGGAAGCGGCCGCGCTGGCGCACGACATCCAGTCCACCGTGACCGGCTTCTTCCGTGACCCGTCAGCGTATGCAGTGCTGGAATCGATCACTTTGCGCGGGCTGACCAATGTGCTCCGCGCGATGCCTGACTCGACCTTGCGCGCATGGTGCGTGGGTTGCTCGACTGGCGAGGAAGCCTTTTCGCTCGCAATCGCGCTTGCCGACGCGGCAGGCGCCGACGCGTGCGATCGCCTGCGCATCTTCGCCAGCGACGGGGATCCGGCGGCCATTGTCACCGCTCGCGCGGCCATGTACCCGCTGTCGACCGCTGCCGATGTGAGTCGGTCGCGCATGCGGCGCTTCCTTGAGGAATCAGCGGACAGATACCAAGTCAAGAAGGTGGTGCGCGAACGGGTGGTATTCGCCGTGCACGATTTGTTCCGGGACCCGCCATTTTCGGGACTGCACCTGATCGTGTGCCGCACGCTGCTGCCCGAATTGAAAGCGGAGGCACGCGACGCCTTGCTGCGGACTTTTCATCGGTCGCTCCTTCCCGAGGGCTATCTCTTTGTGGGGCGGGAAGGTCTGGGCGAAACAGGCGAGACGTGGTTTCGTCAGGTCGATGGTACGCACGGGTTATATCGAGCGCGGGTCAACGTGCCCGGTCAGCGGTCGACGCCACTCGGCCTTGCCACCGCGCGGGAGACCCCGCTAAATTCGGCGGCCAACAGCTCGGAGGGAGCACGAAAGGTCGCGTTTGCCGATGTGCATCGGCGGGCGATCGAACGGTTTTCACCACCCAGTGTGGTGGTCACGGGCAGCTACGAAGTGGTGCATCTATCGCCGGACGCAAACCGCTATGTGCGTGAAGCCCATACCGAGTCCGGTCCGCGCCACCTGCTGACAATGGTCAGCGCAGCCCTGCGCCGCGAATTGATCGAAGCCTTGACCCGGGTCATTTCGACCGGTCAGCCCGCGCAGTCCCGCCGCGTGACGCTGGGCGACGACGTGCCCGGCGCGGTGGTCCGCATCACGGTGCGGCCCTTCCATGACGACCAGAGCCGGCAGGACCTGATGCTGGTGGTCTTCCATGAGGTAACGGATGCGACGCCCGCAGCGTCAGGCAATGCGCTCGTGTCATCGAGGCGGGCCGACGGCGTGGCGGCGCTCGAGGCGGAGATCGCGCAGCTGCAGGAACGGCTTGCCGACGAATCACGGCGGGCTCGCCGTTCGAATGAACGTCTCATGACCGCGAACGAGGCCCTGGAAGCCGCCAACGATGAGCTGCGCATGTCGACCGCCGCGCTGGTCGCGGGCAAGGACAGGCTGCACGCGATCAACGAAGAGCTGACCACCGTCAATGTCGCCTTGCGCGAAGCGGCTGAAGAGACGTCGGACATCCATGACGACCTGCAGAACCTGATCCGGTCCAGCGACCTGTCAGCCATTCGCGTGGACCGGTCGCTGGCCGTGCAATGGTTCACGCCGCATGCGCGCCAGGTCATGGACGTTGCATTGTGGGACCGCGGCCGTCCGCTGGCGCAGATGACGCATCGGCTCCAGTATCCGGAGCTTGTAGCCGATGTGGCCCGCACCGTGGCATCGACGTCGCGGATCGAGCGCGAAATCCGCAGCACCGACGGCTCGTGGTTTCTGACCCGTGTCGTGCCCTATCGCACGTTCGATAATCTCGTCGACGGCGCGGTGATCATCTTCGTCGATATTACCGAGCGCCGCCTGGTTGACGCCCGGGTCAGCGCGGCGCAAGCCCGCATGCGGCTCGTGGCCGAAACGACGCAGGAGTACGCCTTCATCGCGATGAACGATGCGGGCATCATCACCAGCTGGAACGCGGGGGCCGAACGGATATTCGGTTTCACCGCCGCCGAAATGCATGGCAAGCCGTATGCGTCGATCTTCACGCGGGATGAACAGGAGCTTGGCATCCCCGCGCGCGAACTGACGCATGCCCGGCGCACCGGCCATTCGTTCGACGATCGCTGGCGCTCCCGGAAGGACGGCAGCCGGTTCTACTGCAGCGGCGTGCTGTATCCGTTGACGGGGCAGGGCACGCCAGGCTTCGCGAAGATCTCGCGCGACCTGACGACCCGCCATCGCGAACAGACCGCGCGCGAGCAAGCCTTGCAGCGCACGCTGGCCTCCAACGAATTGAAGGATGTGTTCTTCGCGATGATGTCGCACGAGTTGCGGCATCCGCTCAATCTGATCCAGCTCAACATGGAACTGCTGGGACGCGGCCCCGACGTGATGGGCGTGCCCGCCGCCAACCGCGCCGTCGATGCCGTCAAGCACGCCGTGCGCGACCAGGCGCGGATCATTGACGAACTGCTGGATATCGCGCGGATATCAACGGGCAAATTGAAGATCACCTGCACGCCCGTCGATCTCGCGGCGTTGGTGGCTCGGTGCATCAGTGCCGTGTCGGCCGACGCCTCGGGCAAGGGCGTCCTGGTCGCGGCGTCCGGCCTGAACGCTCCTTTGCTGCTGTCGGCTGACCGGACCCGGCTCGAGCAAGCCGTCGGCAACCTGCTCGCCAATGCGATCAAGTTCACGCCGCGTGGAGGTCACGTGTTCGTCACGTTGGTGGACGATGGCAATGAAGCGCGGCTTGATGTGGCCGACACCGGCGTCGGCATTGCACCGGAAAGCACGGACTCCATCTTTACCTTGTTGAGTCAGCTCGACCCGCAGCATGCCACGCGCAGCACGTCGGGGCTGGGCGTGGGTCTGGCTCTGTCGCGGCATTTCGTCGAAGCCCATGGCGGCCGGCTGCAGGTCCGGTCCGATGGACCAGGCAAGGGCGCCACCTTCACGATCCGCCTGCGGCTGTCCGAAGACCCGGTGGCGCTGGAAGCTGCGGCCACGCCTGCCTTGCAACGCCTGCAGGGAGTGCGCATCGTGCTGGCCGAAGACTCACGCGACGCGCTGGAGGCCCTGAGCCTGTTGCTGGAAGACGAAGGCGCCAAGGTGCTGGGCGCTACCACCGGACAGGCCGCGCTGGACCTGCTGCAGAACGACGACATCGACGTGCTGATCGCCGATATCCGGATGCCGGGCATGAATGGCCGCGAACTGGTCCGAAGGCTCAGGAAAGCCCCGCGCAACGCCGGCATTCCCGCGATCGCGATGACCGGCCTGGGGGCTCATGGCAGTGCCGAACCCCGCACGCTTGAAGGCTTCGATACCTGGCTGTGCAAGCCCGTGTCGGTGGATCGCGTGGTAGCGGCGGTGCTGGAACATCTGCAGTAGCTCGGCGGCGACGGCGCGCGTCAAGGCAATACTGGCGGTATGAATGTTGCTGAGTTCAACCGTCAGTCATCCAGAGGGAGGACACCATGAAGGTGCTCCGCATGCTTGCCCACGGCGCAATCCTTGCCGCCGCCCCGTTTTCGTTCATGACGCTTGCCGCCGTGCCTCTGTCGGCGGCGGCCGCATCGTCGTCGCAGCACGGCTCGTCGCACGGCGGGCCATCGCAGCATGGGTCATCCGATCCCGGGTCGGGCGTGAACGGCAGCAGCGGCATCATGGGCCAGACGCCTGAACCGCCGGCGGCCACCTCCGCGCCGCGCCGTCCGATGCCCACGCCGCGCACCGACGCCGATCCTGCCAACACGCCGCAGTCCGGCTCGACCATGACGAACCGGCCGGGCAATACGACGTCCGCCAATCCCGCCACGACCCCTCGCGATACGGCCGCCCCGGCCACATCGCGCTAAGCGCCCGTCCTCCACCGGCGCACACGGCGGCGCGGGTTCACTGGCGGCAGCGCCCGCCCATCCAAGGAGCCAGGTTTGGAACACGCCCTTCGATTCACGCGCCGCGAGGTCCTGAAAGCCTTGCTCGCAGGCGGGCCCGCGGCGGCCGCCGCGGGGATGCCAACAGGCGGGGCCGCAGCCCAGGCAGCGGGCAATGGCACGGCCGCACCGGCAGCAAGCACCCCGTCCACGGCGGCCGCTGCCCCCTATGTGTGGCGCTTTTTCAACGCCAAGGAAGTGCGCGCCGTCGAAGCCGCGATCGACCGCCTGATCCCGACCGATGCGTTGGGGCCGGGCGCCAAGGACGCCGGGGTGGCCGTCTTCCTGGACCAGCAGCTGGCGGGCGCGTGGGGCAGCGGGGATCACTTCTACAAACAAGGGCCGTTCGTCGCCGGCACACCGCAACAGGGCTACCAGCTGTCCTTCACGCCCGCGCAGATGTTCCGCGCCGGCCTCGCGAGCCTGGACCAGGCGGCCGCCAGCGGCGGGAAGGGGGCGTTCGCCGACCTGGACAGTGCCGCGCAGGATCAATTGCTCAAGCGCATGCAGGCCGGCGACATTCCGGCGACACCGCTGCCGTCGGCCGTGTTCTTCGCGGCCTTGCTCGACGCCACGATAGAAGGCTATTTTGCCGACCCGGTGTATGGCGGCAATCGGGACATGGCATCGTGGAAGCTGGTGGGCTTTCCGGGCGCGTACGCGAGCTACATGAGTGACGTCGAACGCCATGGCGTGGCGTGGACGCGCCCCCCGATTTCCATTGCCGACGCCGCGCACGGTGGCCACGGAGGACACATGCGATGAGCAAGACATTGCCAGCCAAGGACGTCGTGATCGTGGGGGGCGGGTGGACCGGATCCATCATCGGGAAAGAGCTTGCGGCCAATGGCCAGAGCGTCGTAGTGCTGGAGCGCGGACAGCCGCGCTGGCCATCGCCCGACTTCCAGGCGCCTACCGTGCACGACGAGCTGAAGTACACACGCCGCCACGAGCTGCACCAGAACACCGCGGTCGAGACGTTCACGTTCCGCAACACCCCCAGCGAACAGGCCCTGCCGATGCGCCGGTGGCAGTTCGCGTTCCCCGCCACGCATGTGGGCGGTGCGGGCAATCACTGGTCGGGCGCCTATTACCGCTTCGACGAAACCGAGTTCAAGTTCCGCAGCCACTACACGCAAAAGTATGGCGCCAAGATCCTGTCGCCCGACATCACGCCGCAAGATTGGCCGCTGACCTACGACGAGCTGGAACCCTATTACGACCGCTTCGATTACCTGATCGGCGCGTCGGGCTATGCCGGCAACCTCAACAAGAAGCTGCAGCCCAACGGCAATCCGTTCGATCCGTGGCGCTCGCGGCAATACCCGAACCCGCCGCTCAAGGTGCCTTACGCATCGGCGCTGTTTGGCGAGGCCGCCGCCAAGATGGGCTATCACCCGTATGTGCAGCCGTCCGCGCTGGCAAGCCGGCCGTACAAGAATTCGGAGGGCCTGAACATGAACGCCTGCGTGTACTGCGGCTTCTGTTCGAACTATGGCTGCGAGCACTTCGCCAAGGCGTCCCCGCAAGTGTGCGTGCTCCCAGCGGCGATGAAATTGTCCAACTTCGAATTGCGGGCCAATGCGCACGTGCTGCGCGTCGAACTGACGCCGGACAAGAAAAAGGCGCGCGGGGTGACCTATGTGGACGCGTCCGGCGAAGAGTGCTTTCAGCCCGCCGAGATGGTGTTCCTGTGCGCTTTCGGCATTCACAATGTGCGGCTGCTGCTGCTGTCGGGCATCGGCAGGCCCTACGATCCGGCGACACGCGAAGGCGCGGTGGGACGTGCCTATACGCACCAGACCACGTCCAGCGTCAACCTGTTCTTTGATGAGAAGGTCAACATCAACCCCTTCATGGGCGCGGGCGCCGCCGCCGTCACGATGGACGACTTCAACTCCGACAATTTCGATCATGGGCCCTTGGGTTTCGTGGGCGGCGGCTACATCCAGATCCAGGTGGTCGGGGGCGCGCCCATCGGCTACCGGCCGGTGCCCAAGGGCACGGCGGGGTGGGGCAGTGAATGGAAGCAGGCAGCCAGGCGCTACTACAACCACTCCATGCCCATCACGATCACCGGCGCCGCGATGTCCACGCCAACGGGTTACCTGAGCCTGGACCCCACCTACAAGGACGCCTGGGGCTTGCCGCTGCTGCGCATCACATATGACTTCCCGGATAACGACATCAGGATGTCGGCGTTCCTGACGGACAAGGCGTTCGAGATCGGCAAGGCCATTCGCGGCGTGACCCTGGCCGAGGCAAATCCGCGGGTGCGGCCCTATGGGGCCACCACCTACCAGTCGACCCATCTGACCGGCGGTGCGCCGATCGGTAGCGATCCGGCCACCAGCGTCGTGAACCGCTATGGGCAGTGCTGGGACGTGCCCAACGTGTTCGTGACCGGCGCGGCGTTGTTCCCCCAGAACTCGGGCTACAACCCGACCGGCACCGTGGGCGCGATGGCCTACTGGACGGTCGACGCCGTCAAGCAGCAGTACCTTCGCCAACCCGGACCGCTGGTGAAGACATGAGCAACCCTCTCAAGCCCTTGGGCCTTGGCGTGGGTGCCGCGGTGGCTGCCACCGCAGTGTTCGTCGGCATCATGCACCTGGCGTTTTCCACCAGCCTGATCGATGGCAATCCGCGCGCGGGCGATGCACCCGCAACCCCGGCAACGACGGCGGCAACCGCGCCGCCGGGATCGCCGCCGCCTCCCGCGCCCGATCCATCCGCGGCGCAGGCCAGGCCCGCCGCACCGCGCGAGCGCACGGGCACGGACTTTGTCGTGGCGAAGGCGCGCTGGGAAACCGTGTTGGACCAGGGCGGCGAGGCGGCTAACGGGGAAAAAATCGCCAGCGCGGGAAGCGCCACGGGCGCGGCGGCGTGCGTGACCTGCCATGGCGCGCAGGCGGCAACGGCGGCATCGTCCTTTCCACGCCTGGCCGGGCTGTCGGCCGAATACATCGCAAAACAACTGACGGACTACAAGGATGGGACGCGCGCGCATCCCATCATGTCGGGTATCGCCAAGACGCTGTCCGAAGCGGACATTGCGTCGGTGGCGAAATACTATGGCCTGCAACCCGCCCCGGCCGTGCAGGCCGCCGCAGCGGCAGACCAGCCGTCGGCGGGCGCGCGGCTGCACACGGGCGGCGATATGGAGCGGGCTCTGCCGGCCTGCGCCAATTGCCACGGGATGGACGCCCGTGGCGCCGGCCCCTTGATGCCGGGGTTGTTCGTCCAACCCTCGGCCTATATCGCGGCGCAGCTGAACGCGTTTCGCGGCAATCAGCGCGCGAACGACGATCAGGGCGAGATGCGATCCTTTGCGTCGCGCCTGAGCGATTCGGACATTGCGTCGCTGGCCGACTACTATGGCCTTCGGCCTTGAGCACCCTTTTATGAACGAGGACAGTCTTGACGAGGAATGACACCATGAACCCAACCACCACCCTGGACACACGTGACATCATTGCCGAACTCGGCGTCGTCAACCCCGTCGATGTGGATCATGAGATCGAACGGCGCGTCGCCTTTCTATGCGATTACCTGACGAACGCACGCGCCCGCTGCTATGTGCTGGGTATCAGCGGCGGCGTCGATTCGCTGCTTGCGGGGCGGTTGGCGCAGCTTGCCGTGGAACGCGCACGCGCCGCGGGCCACCCAGCTACTTTCTACGCCATGCGGCTGCCCTATGGCACCCAGGCAGACGAAGCCGCCGCGCAGGCAAGCCTGGATTTCATCCGGCCCGACAGACGCCTGATCGTGGATATCAAGCCCGCGACCGACGCCATGCGCGCGTCGCTCGAAGCCGGGGGCCTCGTGTATCGCGACGAGGCGCATGCCGACTTCGTGACTGGCAATACCAAGGCGCGTCAGCGCATGATCGCGCAGTACGCGGTGGCGGGCGCGCAGGAAGGCCTGGTGATCGGCACCGACCAGGCAGCCGAAGCCCTGATGGGATTTTTCACCAAGTTCGGTGATGGCGCGGCCGACGTGATTCCATTGAGTGGTCTGTCGAAGCGCGCAGTGCGCAGTCTGGCGCGCAAGCTGGGGGCGCCCGAAGAGCTGGTCATGAAGGTACCCACCGCCGATCTGGAAACGAACTCGCCGCAAAAGCCCGACGAGGCCGCCTTTGGTCTGACCTACGAGCAGATCGATGACTTCCTGGAAGGCAAACTGGTCGACGCCGCGGCCAGTGAAAAATTGAAAGGTGTGTACCGCAGCACCGCGCACAAGCGGGCGTTGCCCGTCGCGCCTTGACCTGACGGGGGCCAGGCGTCATCCCGAAGTGCGCCGTGGCATGCGGCTTGCGGGCCATGGTTGAGTTCACAATTGGAGACTTCCCATGACCTCATTCAGTCCCGCGATCCGTATCAGCCCGATGCGCCGTCTTGCCTTGCGTCTGGCCACCGGCGCCGTCTGCCTGGTGGCGCTGCCTTTGTCTGCGACCGCCGCCGATCTGTCCAAGGCGGATGCTTCGCTGCTGCGGGCTGCGGCGCAATTCGGTCGTTTTGAAATCGAAGCTGGCCAGATGGCCAGCGCGCGCGCAACCACCGACCCGGTGCGGGAGTTCGCCCGTACCGTTACGCGTGATCACCTGCAGGCGGAGACCGAGCTGAAGGCGCTCGCATCTGTGCGCAAGCTGTCGCTGCCCACCGAGCCGTCTGCCGCGCAGAAAAAGCTGCTGACCTCGTTGGGACAGAAGAGCGGAAAGGAGTTTGATGATGCCTATGTACGCGAGGCCGGGCTGACGCAGAATCGTCAAGGCATCGCGCAGCTGGAGAAGGCGCAACCCGGTGTCAAGGATCCGGACGTGCGGTCCGTAATCGAACGCGGCCTGACGCTGATGCGGCATCACGTACAGTTGGCTGAAACCGCGGCCAAGCCTGGCGGCGGACAGCCCACGGGCACACGGCATCAGGGACTGGGCGAAGCGCGTAATCCGGTTCCGCGCACCACTGCGCCAAATGAATCGGCGCCGCCCGCCGAACGCCCGCAGCAGGATCGCGACCGCGGGACGGCCGTGCCGACCCGCTGATCCGCGCTACTCGATATCGGGCGCCAGGGCCATTGGGGTGGACGCAGGGGCGCCGGCGCCTGGGGCGGATGTCTTCAGGCTTTCGGGCCGCGCCTGTGGTGTCATGGCGTGCGCCGCGCCGGTGGCTCCCATCGGCGTGTCGCGCAGCCCGCGCGCAGCGCCACGCATGCTGTCGGCATCTGACGGAAAGCCCGAGCGGGTTGCGTAGTCAACGGTTCGTCCCTGGCCCATGGGCTCGTAGTCGATGGCCGTCCGCAGGTCCAGCGCGGTAATGGTTGCGACATTCAACAATGCGCCTTGGGGCGGCCTTTGGCCGCGCCGTGGGCATCGGCCTGGGTCAGCAATGTGCCCATGTCCAGAACATCGCCGCCAAGCCGTGCCCACAACCAGGGGCGAGCGTTGCGGGTGCTCAATAGTCCCACGCCACACAGGATTTCACGCAGGCCATAACACCGCATCAACGACGGGCTGGCGTGGACGCCGCATAAGCGGGCCATGGTGCGCGGCATGATGATTTCGGCAAGCCCGAGCGCCAGACTGAACCAGCCCAGTCCGCGCGCCGTGCGCTGGGCCCGATAGGCGGACGGCAGTTGCGCCGGATCCACTTGAATCTGCATGATCTTTCTCCTTGCTTGATGACGGCCGGAGTGCCGCCGCCTGGCGCTTTTCGCAAGCGGCGTGCCGACAGGCGACGGGTCGCAAGCACGGACCGGTCAGCGCGCGGCCATCCATGACGCGCAACCGCCCAAGGCGCCCGCCGCCACCACCCAGGCGCCGTCGGTGTAGCGTGGCATACGGCTCGCCCCGGCTGGCAGATTCATGAGCCAGACCGTGCCATCGTTGCTGGTCTCAATGATTGCGGCGCCGTACCGCTGCGCAAAGGCATAGGCCGATCGCGCGCCCTGGCCTGGCAGCGTCACCAGGGTGACCTGAGCCGCGCCATCCACTGTGCGGTTGGGGGAAAGGGGGCAACCGGCGCCAGGTTCAGCATCGCCGCGGCAATGACCAGCACCCCCAGCATGCCGCCCGCCGCGGCGCCCCGCGACGGCGTCCCGCGCCCAGGACCCGACGATCCATTGCCGGCCAGCAGCGCCATCCCCACAGCCCGGTCGCCACTCCGAAGATGATCAGCCAGCCTATGTCCCAGGCCAGCGGCGCGGAGGCGTCCATCCTGACGCGATGCAGGCCCAACACCCAGTGCACGATCACCACGTCCAGCACCTGCCATGCGGCAAAGCCGATCAGCGCATGGCCTGCCAGCACCGTCGCGCGCGTCTGGGAAAGTTGGCCCCGATGACGCAGCAGCACCCCCAGGCCCGCCAGACCCACGAGGTACATCACCGCGTGAAAAGCCCCATCGGCCAGGATCTGGGTACCGATCGCAGCGAACCGCGCACCCGTTGCGCGGCAGCAGCGTCACGGCACAGCAGTTGCTGAAGCAGAAGCTTCCCCAACCCAGACAGGTGACTCATGGACCTCGCACTCTCGACCATTTCCCCCGGCGCCACGCGCATGATCCGGCTGGACCACAGCCACGTCCTGGTGACCTTCCATCGCTACAAGATCGATACCAATCCCCGCGTCAAGCAAGGGCTGGTCGACACGATCTGTACGGCGCTCGAAATCCATGCACAGTTGGAAGAAGAGATTTTTTATCCGGCGATCCGCGAGGTGACGGACAACGAAGCGATCCGCAAGAGCGTGCCCGAGCACGATGAAATGCGCCGCCTGATCGCGCAGCTTCGGGGCATGGAGCCGACCGATCCCGCCTACGACGATACCGTCATGGAATTGATGCGCGACGTGCTGCACCACGTGGCCGATGAAGAGACGATCCTGTTGCCCGAGGCCGAACGCATCCTTGCGGACCGCCTTGGCGAGCTGGGCGCCGCCATGACCAAACGCCGCATGCAGCTGGTGCTGCCGCGGTCGGGCGAGATCGCGTCGGACATGGCGCGGTCGATCCCGACGCCGGTGTATCTGCTTGGCGGCATTGCCGGCCTGGCCTGTCTGGCCGCTTTCGGCATGATGCGTCGGGACGACCGCGGCTGGCGCTGATCAGCCCGCGCTGGCCACACTCTGTGCGGTCAGTTGCAGCGCCTGCTGGTGGTAATGCGGCAGGCGTTCCAGCGCGTATTCGGCGGTCGCTTCACGAATTTCTCGGCGGTCGCCTTCGAAGCGGCAGCAGGAGGAATACACGACGATCTGGCCGTCGTCCAGTTCGAATGCCCAGGCCAGGCATTGCGTGCCGGGCGGGATCTCGGGATCGGAATCGTCGACGACACCTGTGTCGGCGATGGCCACGTTCGCGCAGCTGCGTTCCAGGGCGCCGCGTGCCATGGCCTGGGCCACCGGTTCGCTGGTCAGGTTGTGGTTGCGCAGCGTGTCTTCTGGCACGCCAAGCACTTCCCGCTTGGCGTCCGGCGAATAGGTAACGTAGGCGCAGTCCAGCGTCGAACCGGCGCCCGGAATGTCGGCCAGATTCGCGGCGATCAGGCCCGCCGTGCAGGATTCGGCCGTGACCAGCACCAGATCGTGGCGGCGCATGTAGTCGGCGGTGGTTTCACAGGAATTCATGGTGCAAGTGTCCCCCTAAGGCTTATGTGCCGTCTGTCGCGGCTTTCTTCATAGAGCAGGCCGTGTGCCCGAAGGTGGTGCATACATCGCCCCCGGTCTGGCAGGCAAGACCTGCTCATGTATCACTCGGCTTGCTCGTCAGCACCCCGCGCCTGCACATAATCGACCAGGCGGTCCAGCAGCGGCAGCTGACCGGAGATCAATTTGCCCCGTGCCGCGCCAAGATCGAACCACGCCGCGCGATCCACTTCGGGAAAGCTGGCCATCCGGCCACTGCGCGGCGGCCACTCCATCTCGAATGTCATGCTGCGGAGGGTGCCGGCATCGAAGTCGCCTTCCAGCGCAAACGCTCGCACCCGCTTGCCACTGCGTTGGCGCACCTCGCCCAGCGGGATCAGGTCGCCTTCGGGCCGTGCGCCCAGTTCTTCCTCGAATTCCCGGCGTGCGGCGGCGGCGTCGTCCTCGCCTTCATCCACCTCGCCTTTCGGAATGGACCATGCGCCCGCGTCTTTGTTGCGCCAGAAGGGACCACCGGGGTGGACCAGCAGCACCTCGAGCCGCCCGTCCCGCACGTGGTACATCAGGACGCCCGCGCTGGTGATCGCCATCGGTCAGCGGGTCAAGGGCTCGAAACGGATGCGGCCGTCATCCAGCGTGCCTTCGAACATGGCCTGTGGCCGCACCCACAGACCACGTTCACGCGGCCACAGGTGCTCGTACACGGTCATGGTTTCCAGGGTTTCGGAATGGCGGGCACTGCCGACCACGCGGTACAGGCCGCCCTTGTAGTGACGGTGGGTAGCAAGCTGGCGGGCTTCGGCTTCGGTCATGGTGTCGATCTCGTCAAGGAAATGAGCGGGCCGCTCGGCCCGGTTCGATGGTAGCAGCAGGGCGGCCGGCGCCGCGACGCGTTACCCTACGGGATTGACGGCGCGCGGGCGCGCCGGATTTTCTCGATTATTGACATCATGACAGCAGATTCCCGATTGACCCGCCTGACCGCGGGCATGGTCATCCCTTACGGCGGCGACCGCTACACCACGGTATCCGACGCCCTTGCCAGTGCGTTCCAGCCTGGCGATCGATTGCAGGTGGTCCAGCGCACGGGCGCGCTGCTGCACATCCCGGCTGCCGTTCAGCACCTGGTCGAAGACGCCGTATCGGCCGCCGCCGACGCGTTCCGAGAACTGCCACGCGCCGCGCCCGGCGCGGTCGCCGCGTTCTATGACCGCTTTGCCGACGCGCTGGAAGATGAAGCGACCTGGCAATCCATCGTCGACGCAAACCAGGCCGACGTGCGCCGCGCGCAGGATCGTGGCCGTTCGACCACCCGCCTGACGGTCTCGGACCGCATGCGGTCAGACATGATCTCCGGCCTGCGCAGCTGGGTTGCCATGACAGGCATCACCCCTGTCGTCGGCAAGGTCGACCACCCCACCTGGACGGTGGAGACGGTCCGGGTGCCCCTGGGCATCATCGGATTCGTTTTCGAAGGCCGGCCGAACGTCTTTGCCGACGCGGCGGGCGTCCTGGCCACCGGCAATACGGCGGTGCTGCGCATAGGCAGTGACGCACTGGGGACCGCGCGCGCGATCGTGCGTCATGCCTTGCATCCCGCACTGGCGGCGGCGGGCTTGCCCACCGGCGCGGTCACGTTGCTCGATGCCGAGGACCGCGCCGCGGGCTGGGCGCTGTTCAGCGACCGACGGCTTGCGCTGGCCGTGGCGCGCGGGTCGGGCCATGCGGTACTGGAACTGGGCAGCGTGGCGCGCCAGGCCGGCATCCCGGTCAGTGCGCATGGAACCGGAGGCGCCTGGATGGTCGTGGATCCGACCGCCGACACGGCGCGCTTCGGCGCGGTCGTGCAAAACTCGCTGGATCGCAAGGTGTGCAACACCTTGAATGTCTGCTGCATCCCCGTGTCGCGTGCCGCGGAACTGGTGCCGGTGTTCCTGGATGCCTTGCGTCTTGCGGGTTCCGCGCGGGGGCAGGACGCCCGCCTGCACGTGCTCGCGGGCAGCGAAGCGTATCTGCCGCACCAGGTGTTTACGCAGCAGGTCAAGGTGCAACGGGCCGAGGGCGCGTCGCAGGAACCCTTCGCGACCCTGCTGGCCGAAGACGCGCTGGGGCGGGAATGGGAATGGGAGGACACGCCCGAAGTCACGCTGGCCATCGTGCAAGACGTGGCCGAGGCGGTCGCGCTGTTCAACCGCTGGAGTCCCCGCTTCGTGGCCAGCCTGATCGCGACGGATGCCGATGCGCATGCCCGCTTCCGGGCCGATATCGACGCGCCGTTCGTGGGCGATGGGTTTACGCGGTGGGTGGACGGGCAATACGCGTTGGGCCTGCCCGAACTGGGTCTGTCGAACTGGGAAAACGGCCGGCTGCTGGGGCGCGGTGGTGTGCTATCAGGCGCGGACCTGACGGCGTTGCGGCTGGTCGCCACCCACCAGTCGCCCGGGCAGCACCGCTAGGCCTGTACGAGCCCGTGGGCTCAGGCGCCCAGGTCGGTCGGCAGATTCAGCACGGCAGCGGCCTGGGCATTGCCGGTGTCCACTTTCAGGAAATCATCGCGGGGCAGCGCAGCCGGCCCCGCGTGCGCGCTGTCTTCGTGCACCGAGGTGCCAAGCAGCTCGGCGATTTTTTCGATGGATGCCGTGTAGTCCGGGTGGTCGCCCTGGATGGCGCTCAGTGGCATCCCGGTGCTTTCGGCCTCATCGGGCCGCTGCACGATACCGATTCCGCCTGCTTCATGGATCGCGGCCATGCCCGCGGTTCCGTCCGCGCCCGCGCCACTCAGCACCACGCCAATGACCCCTTCGCCAAAGGTGCGCGCGGCCGACAGGAAAAGGGCGTCAGCGGTCGCTCCGTTCACGGCCGCGGTTGGCGTCTGCCGGAGCGTGCCGGGCGGTACCACCGTCAAGCGGTGGCTTGGTGTCGACAGGTAGATGGTGCCTGGTACCAGCCGCTCGCCGTCCTGGGCACAGGTCACGCGAAGCGCGCTGCGGCTGCCTAGCCGGTCCGCGATCCGTCGCGGGTCCTGAGACCCGGTGTGCAGCACTGCCACGATAGGCACCGGGAAGTCCGACTGCAGTAGATGAGCAATACGGCTGAGGGCGTCGAGACCGCCCAGAGATGCGCCTACAACGATCACAGATATTCCATCGGTCATCATGACTCCGCGGTCCAGTCTCAGGAAGCAAGAAACCGGCATCGTTGATGACGCATTCGGGCTTCCTTTTGATCGACTCTATGCGTAATTCTCAGTCGTCGCAGATCTTTTCTTGTCGTTTTGTAAGTCCCTTGTTCAGGGCGGGACGCTGTGATCTTTGTCCGAAACCGACTGACGCCGACGTGGGTACGGGTGGCAGCTACCTGCCTCGACATGTTGTTATCAAGCGCCTAATAAGCAAGGGAGTGCATGTCACGTCAGTCGCGCACCGCCAAAACGAAGTGGCGCGATCAAGTCGCGTGCTAAGGGTGTGGCGGTAGGCGGACACGACACTTGCATTGCCTGTTGCGCCTCGTCACCAATGCGCAATGCACCTTGGCGTCGCCTTACGCACCGGCGGTCACAAACTTGGCGCGCGGCCGGATCATCTGCCCTGCTCGGCGCTGTTCTTGTACGTGCGCTACCCAACCGGCCGTGCGCGCCAGCATGAATACCGCGCCGGTACTGTAGCGCGGCAAGCCGATGGCCTGGGCGACCGCCAGCGCGCCCAATTCATGCCGGGGCGGCAAGCCCAGGTCCTGGGAAACCTGCTCCACGAAATCGAGCAGCATGCGCAGGCGCTTGTTGCCGTCGGAGCGTTCCTTGGCAATGGCCAGCAGCCCCATGGCGCGAGCATCGCCTTCGGGGTAAAGCGGATGGCTGAAGCCCGGGACGCCAAGCCCTTGCTGATGCAGCGCCACCGCGCGTTTGCGCAACGCCGGACGCGACGCGCCAGCATGCAGAAAGTCTTCGATCCGGTCGTAGTTGCGGGACAGCTCGATACCCGATGCACTGCACAGCGCCGCCGACACGCAGCTATGCAGCGACGCGCCGACCGACGCCGCAACGCGCGCGACGAAGGTACTGGACGACAGTTCGTGATCCGCGAACAGTACCAGTACCACCTGCAAGGCATGCACATTCGCTGCATGCGGTTCCACCCCCATGGCTTCGAGCAGGCGCTGTGCGACCGAACCCCGCCCGCCGCGATGAAAACTGCGCGTGGGGCCGATCATGCCAAAGCATCCGGCCATGGCGGTGATGATCTCGCGCGCGGCGTCTTGCGTCTGGCCGCCCACGATGCGTTCTTCCACCGTGCCACGCGCAAGTCCAAGGCGCAGCACCACCATGGCCAGGATCTCGGCCAGTTCGCCATTGCCTTGCGGCACGCTCAGGACAGGCGCGATCGCGGTGGCGACGGATGGGGGCAGGGCGCGCCGTGGCCATGCGATGTCCGGATGCCATAGCCCCGTCCACAGCAACTCGGCCACGGCCTCGAAGCTGCCGCCGCTGGATGCCAGGTCCATGGCGAGACGGCCGCGGTATCGCGGGCCTTCTGGCGTCAGTTCGGTGATCGACGTGGGCACGACCGGTTCGCCCCATTGCAGCGCGGCGCCCGCCACGGCGCCGTGGCCCGATCGGGCCATCGACCTCGCCTGCACGCGCAGGATGTCGTCTCGCCGGTAGAGACGTTCCTTGGTTCCGACCTGCTTGACGCTGCGGATCAGCCCCTTGCTGACATAGGCATAAAGCGTCTGGATGCGGATGCCGAGCAGGGCGGTGGCCTCGGTCGAAGTCAGGTAGATCCGGGCGGCGTCATCAGGCGGCATAGGTTGAACGTGCAATCAAGATTGATCAATGTGAAGTTCAATCTTACAGTGCGTTCACTTGCTTCCGTGCGCCGATCGCCATCGGCTATTTCGCGGCGGCCCAGACCCATAAGATCGGAGACCTGCATGACTCTTCCCGTGCCCAGCCCTGTCGCCACCGTCAGGCGCGACATTCCGCAGCCTTCCCGCAGCGAGGGCATCTGGGGCAGCGACGCGCTCGCCGAAATGATTCGAAGCCTGGACATCCCGTATGTCTGCCTGAATCCCGGCTCGAGCTTTCGCGGCTTGCACGACAGCCTGGTGAATCACCTGGGCAATGAAAAACCGCAGATGCTGCTGTGCCTGCACGAAGAGCACGCTGTCGCCATGGCGCACGGCTACGCCAAGGTGACGGGCAAGCCCCTGGGCGCGATCGTGCACAGCAACGTCGGCCTGATGCACGCCACCATGGCCATCTATGACATCTGGTGCGACCGCCTGCCGGTGGTCATCATGGGCGCGACCGGCCCCGTCGATGCGGCCCGCCGCCGACCGTGGATCGACTGGTTGCATACCGCGCAGGACCAGGGCGCGCTGGTGCGCCACTACACCAAGTGGGACTGCCAGCCGGCGTCGGTGGGGGCGTCGTACGAAGCACTGCTGCGCGCCAAGCAGATCGCCGAAACCGCGCCGCCCGGGCCGACCTACGTCTGCTTCGACGCGGCCATGCAGGAACAGAAGCTGGACGCCATTCCGCCACTGCCGGATGCTTCCCGCTACGCGCCGCCGCCTACCACCTATCCCGATCCCAGGTTGGTGGACCAGGCGCTGGCGCTGCTGAAGGGAGCCAAGAACCCCATGATCCTGATGGGCCGGGCTTCCCGTGACAAGGCCGCCTGGGACCGCCGCGTGCAACTGGCCGAGGCGCTCAACGCCAAGGTGCTGACCGATCTCAAGACCGGCGCGGCCTTCCCGACCGACCATCCGCTGCACCTGGCGCCCCCGGGCGTCTTCCTGTCGGGCGATACCGGGGCGCTGCTCAAGCAGGCCGACGTGGTGCTCAGCCTGGACTGGGTGGACCTGGCCGGCACGCTCAAGCAGGGCTGGGGCAATGCGCCCGCGGGCTGCAAAGTCATCCAGGTATCCGTCGACCAGTACATCCATAACGGCTGGAGCATGGACCACCAGGGCCTGCCGCCCGCCGACATCTACCTGGCCTGCGGCATCGAACCCGTGGTCGAGGAACTGCTGGCGCGGCTGGACGTCAAGGCAGTCAGCGACTACACGCCGGCCGAGTGGGCCAAGCCCGCCGCCGCGGCCGACGGCTCGATCAGCATTCACGCGCTGGCCGCGACGCTCAAGGACGTGGTCGGCGATGACGACGTCTGCCTGATGCGTCTGCCGCTGGGCTGGGCCGGCGACATGTGGCATTTCCGTCATCCGCTCGACTACCTGGGCGGCGACGGCGGCGGCGGCATTGGTTCCGGCCCGGGCATGTCGGTGGGCTCGGCGCTGGCCTTGAAGGACACGGGCCGCCTGCCGGTGTCGATCCTGGGTGACGGCGATTTCATGATGGGCAATGCCGGCCTGTGGACGGCGGCCAACGCCGGCATCCCGATGCTGATCATCACCGCCAACAACCGGTCTTTCTTCAATGATGAAGTCCACCAGGAACGGGTGGCCAAGGAACGGAACCGCCCGGTCGAAAACCGCTGGATCGGGCAGCGTATCGATGACCCCGCGCCGGATCTGGCAATGATGGCGCGCGCCCAGGGCTTGAAGGGTATCGGCCCGGTGACCGACCCGGCCAAGCTGGCCGATGTGCTGCGCGACGCCATTGCCGCCGTGCGGGGCGGCGCCGCCGTGGTGGTGGATGTCCACGTGACCGCGGGCTACAGCCCGTCCATGGCCGCCGGCATGACCCGCAGCCACGACGAATGAACCGATACGAACGAGGCCTTTCATGAGCAGCACTGTGTCCACCGCCCCCAAGAAGGGCAGCATCGATCCCGCCACCGTGATCCCGACCCATCGCGACCTGTTCTACGGCGGTGAATGGCATGCCCCGATCAGCGGCAAGTATGTTCCGACGCTGAACCCCGGCCTGAACCGCCAGGTCGGCGAAGCCGCCGACGCCAACGCCGCCGACGTGGATGCGGCCGTCAAGGCCGCCCATGCCGCCTATCCGGCGTGGCGCCGCATGAAACCGATGGATCGTGCCGCGATCATGCGCCGCGCGGCCACCGTGCTGCGCGAGCATGCCGAAGAGCTGGCGCTGATCGACGCCATCAACACCGGCAACCCGGTATCGGAAATGATCTCCGACGCGAACATTGCCGCCGCCAGCCTGGATTACTTTGCCGGCGTCGTGATGGAACTGAAGGGATCGACGATTCCGATGGGCGACGACCGCCTGAACTACACCCTGCGCGAACCGCTGGGCGTGGTCGCCCGCATCGTGGCCTACAACCACCCGTTCATGTTCGTGGGCGCCAAGATCGCGGCACCCCTGGCCGCCGGCAATACAGTCGTCATGAAGTCGGCCGAACCCGCGCCGCTGTCGGGCATCCGGCTGGCTGAACTGATCGGCCCCATCTTTCCGCCGGGTGTGCTGAACATCCTGAGCGGCGGCAAGGAATGCGGCCAGGCGTTGACGGTCCATCCGCTGGTCAAGAAGATCACGTTGATCGGCAGCGTGCCCACCGGCAAGGCCATCATGCGCAGCGCAGCGGATTCGCTCAAGCCCGTGCTGCTGGAGTTGGGCGGCAAGAATGCCCTGATCGGCTTTCCGGACGCGGATGTCAAGGCGCTGACCGACGGCCTGGTGCGCGGCATGAATTTCACGTGGGCGGGTCAGTCCTGCGGGTCGACCAGCCGCGCGTTCATCCATGCATCGATCTATGACCAGGTGGTCGAAGGCGCCGCCCGGCTGACGCGGGAGCGCCACAAGCCAGGCATGGCCACCGACTGGTCCACGACCATGGGCTGCGTCATCAACCAGATCCAGTACGACAAGATCATGAAGTACATCAACTCGGGCAAGGACGAAGGCGCGCGGCTGGTGATCGGCGGCAAGCATCCGGATACCGAAGGGCTGGCAGACGGCTTCTTCATTGAACCGACGATCTTTGCCGATGTGAATGCCGACATGACCATTGCCCGCGAAGAAATCTTCGGACCGGTTCTGTCGATGTTCAGGTGGGAAGACGAAGACGAACTGTTCGAGATGGTGAATCGCGTCGAGCTTGGCCTGACCGCCTCGATCTGGACCCGGGACCTGGTGACGGCCCATCGCGCCGCGCAGCGCGTCGAAGCCGGCTACGTCTGGATCAATGACACCAGCAAGCATTTCCTGGGCGCGCCGTTCGGCGGCTACAAGCAGTCGGGCATCGGACGTGAAGAATGCTTTGAAGAACTGCTGGAGTTTTCGCAGATCAAGAACGTGAATGTGAACCTGGCACCCTGATCCGAAGCGCGATCGCGACGGGGCCCGGCCCCGTGCATCGCGCGGATCGCCGGACCGCGGCGGCCGGGACCGCTGTCAGCACTACCGCAGTCGAACAACGAGCGCACAGCGCCAGGCCCTTGCGGGCTACCGAGGAGACATCATGACTTTCATTCGCACCCTGATTGCGGCCGCCGTCAGCACCGCCGTCCTGGCCAGCCCGTTGGCCGCCGTGGCCGCCGATGCCTATCCCACCAAGCCCATTCGCCTGGTCGTACCCTTCGGGCCGGGCGGCGGCACGGACATCGTCGGCCGTCTGGTGGCGCCTTACCTGTCGGCCAAGCTGGGCCAGCAGGTCATCGTCGAAAACCGCGCTGGCGCTGGCGGCGCGATCGGATCGAATATGGTCGCCAAAGGCGCGCCCGATGGCTACACCATCCTGTTCACCGACACGGCGCGGACCATCGGCCCCTATATGCAGAAAGACCTGTCCTTCGACATTTCGAAAGACCTGGAGCCGCTTGGACTGATCGCCGGAACGCCCTTGCTCCTGCTGGCCAACCCGAATATTCCGGTCAAGTCGTTTACCGAACTGATCACCTATGCGAAGGTGAATCCGGGCAAGCTGAACTACGGCAGCTCGGGCAACGGCACACCGCAGCACTTCGCCGTTGAATTATTGAAGGCCGCCAGCGGGATCGACATCACGCATGTGCCCTACAAGGGCGCGGCGGCCGTCGTCACCGATGCGGTGGGCGGACAGGTGGACCTCGCATCGGCCACGCCCGCGCCATCGGCCGAATTCATTCGCACGGAACGGCTGCGCCCGCTGGTGGTGATGGAACCGAAGCGGCTCGCCAGCCTGCCCAACGTTCCGGCCGCGGCCGAAAAATACCCCGATGTGGTGCTGAGCATCTGGTTCGGCCTGATGGTGGCGTCAGGTACCGACCCTGCCATCCGCAAGAAGCTGGCGACCGCCGTCAATGAAGTCGCTGCGAATCCGGAATACGTCGAAAAGCTGCGGACGGCGGGCTTCGAGCCAAACAGCGAAAACGCGGGCCAGTTCAAGGCCCGCATCGAGCGGGAGTTGAAGCTGTTCGGTGAAGTGGCGAAGAAAGCGGGCATCAAGCCGGAATGAGCCGAGAGGGCCAGGCCCTGATCGCCCGGGCGCCCGACTGCGCATCAACGACAGTGCGCAACCTGCCGTAGGGAGCCGCCCGTTGCGATGTCTACCTGGCATGCGCCCGCAGATGGTCGAGCATCTGGCGGGCCGGCAGGGTAAGTTGGTCGGGGTCACGCACGCACAGCACGACGTGCCGGCGCGTCCAGGCGTCGATCAGCCGGACGCGCCGGATTCCGGCGGCGCGCCCCATCCGCCGCACGGCCGCCTCAGGGACGACGGCCACGCCCGCGCCGCGCCCCACCATCCGGCAGATGGCATCCATGCTATCGAGCCGCACCCGGTATGCCAGCGTCTTGCCCGCCAACCTGGCGTGATGCGTCAGCAAGGCCGCCATGGCGCCTTGCTCCGCCTGACCGATGAACGGCTCATCGAGCACGTCCGCAAAGCGCGCCGCAGGTCCATCAGCCAATGGGTGGTCCTTAGGCACGATCAGCACAAGCCGATCCGCTCTGAAGGGCAGCACCGCCAACCCTTGCAAGTCCGCGGCGTCGGACGCCACCCCAATGTCACACATGCCCGTGCGCACGCCGTGCGCGATTTCGGCGCTGGTATGTTCATGCACATCAAGCGACACGAGTGGATGCGCCACCAGGAAATCCGCCAGGACTTCGGGCAGATGCTCGCTCACCGCCGCGGCATTGGCCCGCAGCCTGACATGGCCCCGCACCCCATTGCCATACTGGCTCAACTCGCCCTTCAGGTGCTCCAGTTGCTGCGTCACCAGCCGGGCATGATGGGCCAGGGTGCGCCCCGCAGGCGTTTCGACGACGCCGCGCCGATTGCGGATGAGAAGCGGCTCGCCCAGCGCGTCTTCCAGGCCACGAATGCGTTCGCTGGCGGATGCCAAGGTCATGTGCGAGCGCCGCGCGCCGGCCGTGATGGAACCGGCATCGCGAATGTGCAGGAAAAGCTGGAGGTCGATCAGGTCGAGGCGCATGAGGCATCGTAGCAGGGCAGGCAGGCAGGCAGCTGCGATGCACGGCGGGTATGTGGTCCGCATGGCAGGCGCGCTCCGGCCCTGGCAGGCTAAGGATGCGCCTGAGGCAGGTCGTGTATCTTCCCAATGCACCGCACGCCGGCGCGGCGCGCACAATCGCACTTTGTCGCTGTCCTTGCGAGTTCGCACACCATGTCTACTTCCTTGTCCTCGCTGCTGGCCGTATTGCTGTCGCCCGTCGGGATCGCCACCGTCGCCATCTTTACTTTGGCAGGCTGCGTCAAGGGCGTGGTCGGCCTGGGCCTGCCCACGGTCGCAATGGGCCTGCTCGCCCTGGTGATGCCGCCGGCGCAAGCCGCCGCGCTGCTGATCATTCCTGCTTTCCTGACCAATGTATGGCAAGCCTTGCCGTGGCGATCGGCATGGCGCGTATTGCGCCGCCTGGCGGGCATGCAGGCTGGCGTATGCCTGGGTACGTGGCTGACCGCCTGGAAATGGGGCGCGCCGTCGGGCGCCGGCGCCGCCTACCTGCTGGGCGGCGCCCTGATGGCCTACGGCGCATGGGGCCTGCTGGCCCGGCCCAGGCAACTGTCCCGGCAAGCGGAGCGATGGGTGGGGCCCCTCGCAGGCGCGGCAACTGGCGCGATTGCCGCCATCACCGGTGTCTTCGTCATCCCGGCCGTGCCGTACCTCCAGTCGCTTGGCCTGGCGCGTGACGAACTGGTGCGGGCGATGGCCATCAGCTTCATGATCTCGGTCGCCGCCCTCGGGGTCGTGCTGACCCGCAGCGCCGACATGTCATCTGGCGTGGCGGCCGTCTCCGCGCTGTTGTTGCTGCCCGCACTGGCGGGCATGGTGATCGGTCAGCGCATCCGGGACATGCTGTCGCCGGTGGTGTTTCGCAGGTGCTTTCTAGGCAGCCTGATCCTGCTGGGCGCGTATATGGTGGGGGCGCAAGCGATCAGGGGCTAGACGCCCCTGATGTCCAGCGTGTCGCGCCGGACCTCCAGCGCCTCCAGCCGGTCGCGCAGCAGACCTGGAAAGCGGGCGTACCAGACCGCGTTGAGTGGAGAGGGGTGGGGCAGTGGCGCCAGCGTCAGCGTCCGGGACCTGCCTTCGGGCGCTTCAAGGAAGATTGTCAGCGTACGGACGAAACGGTCGTCCGACGCCCAGAATGCATCCAGCAGCGCGCGCGTGTCCGCCGGCTGTCCGATGCCAAACCACAAAAAAGCCTCGCGCCCCAGGGTGATAACGGTCTTGCCGCGCCAGACGTTCAGCAGCAGGTCGGAAATCAAGGGCTGGAAGCGCCGCTTGACGGCCATGGACCACGCCTTGTTGCCGACCGGCTTGTAGGGCACCGTGTTGATCCAGAAGAAGTCGTTCGTGAGCGCGCTCAGGGTGTCGACGTCGGCGGCGTGATGTCCGGTCAGGTGTTGGTAGACCACGCGTCGTACCAGCTGGCCTCCCGCGCCAATGAACGGTTCGCCGCGCCGCACTTCGTCACGCCCGGGGTCCCGCCCAAAGAAGGCAATGCGCCGGGTCGGCGCGCCCAGACCCAGAATCGGGTCGAGCGGATCCTTTCCCCAGGCGGCATAGGCGTCGACATCGATGCCCGGCAGGTCCTGGGCCGCCGCGCGAAAGGCGGCAAGTCGTGCGGCGTTCAAAGGCATGGGCCGCTACTCCAGACAAGAAGAAGGCCCAAAGCAGGGCAGGCCGTCATTGTGCCTGCAGTCAGCGGCCCCCAAAAAAACGGCGCTACCCGAAGGTAGCGCCGCCATGGCAACTGCGGTGTGCTGCTTACGCGCCGACAGGCTTGCCGTCCGTGCGACGCACCACGACGGTCGACGACCGTGCCGGCAGGTTGGCCGCGGGCCACTTGCCTGTCGGATGCTGGATGTTGATGAACATCGTCGTCAGGTCTGGTGTGTACGCAATGCCGGTGATCTCGCAACCCAGCGGGCCTGCCAGGAAACGCTTGGACTGGCCCGTCTGCTGGTCAACGTAGTACTGCGAGTTGTTGCCGAAGATATCGGTCGTGCTCGCGCCGGTGCCGGCGTCGGTCTGCACCCACAGGCGGTTCTGCGGATCGATGCGGATGCCGTCCGGGCTCGAGAACGTGTCGCCCTTGATGTTGCCTTTCTGGTTGTCGGCGGCGATCGAAGGATCGCCCGCCAGCAGCAACAGGTCCCAGGTGAAGGTCGTGGCCAGTGGCGACGCTCCCGTTTCCTTCCAGCGGATGATATGGCCGTGCGGGTTGGTCGCGCGGGGATTCGATTCGCTGGTGCGGCGGCGGCTGCCGTTGTTGGTCAACGTGCACAGCACGGTGCCTTCCTGGCCCACCGTGATCCATTCCGGGCGATCCATCAGCGTGCCGCCAGCGACGCGGGCCGCCGACTTGGTGTTCAGCAGGACATCGGCCTGCGTGTTGAAGTTGACGATGGTCGACGGGGCGACCGTGCCCGGGGCGACTTGCGTGAAGTTGCCCGGGTCGGTTGCGCCGACCACCAGGCCGTTCTTGCCCTGGGTCAGTTCCACCCAGTTGCCCGACCCGTCGCCATTGAAGCGGGCCACGTACAGCGTGCCTTCATCCAGCAGATTGGCATTGGCGGCACGGTTGGCCGGATCGAAGGCTTTGCTCGGAATGAACTTGTAGATACAGCCAGGCGTGCTGTCATCGCCCATGTAGAACGCGACGCGGTTGGCGGCATTCGTCATGTAGGCGGTGTTTTCGTGGTCGAAGCGGCCCATGGCGGTACGCTTGGTGGCGGGCGCGAGCGTGCCGAGCGGATCGATTTCCACCACCCAGCCATAACCGACTTCGGGTTGCGTCGGGTCCAGGTAGTTGTCGGTGGTTTCTTCACAGGTCAGGTACGTGCCCCAGGGCGTCGGGCCGCTGGCGCAGTTGTTCAGCGTGCCCACGACCGTGTTGCCCACGACCGATTTGGCCGGACCGCCCACCTGGTACACGGTGTTGCCCGTGTAGCGCTTGTTGTAGGTCGAGTTCTGCTTGACCGACCATTTGCCGGTGTCGGCGCGTTGCACTTCGATGACCGACACGCCGACGTTCGACAGGGCGATCTTCTTCTGTTCGGCCGTGGCTGTCGCGGCGTTGTAGCTGCCTTCGAACAGGATGGCGGAATCCAGGGCTTCGTGGTTGATGGCGAGCAGGCCACCCTTTTGCGGATCGACGTTCGGGATCGCGTAGAAGTGCATGCCATCGTGCTGGCCGCCTGCCTGACGCTCGGTTTCGGCGGAGGTCTGGAACGCACCCTTGTAGCCCGTCGAGCCGGCAACGACCGGGTCGCCTGCCGAGAACAGGACTTCAGCCACGTAGCCATTCGGCACGATGACGGCGTCGAACAGAGGGTTGGCGCGGTCGGTGACCTTGGCGATCGGCGTGAAAGTAACACCGTAGTTCAGCGCGGGATTGGTGGGCGTCGACGTACCGTTGTCGTTGTCGTCGCTGCCACCACAGGCGGCCAGGCTCGTAACGCCGAAGACCGACAGCATCGACAGGCCAAAACCGCTTTTCAGCATGGTGCGACGGCCTGGGTTGGCCGCCACGATGTCTTCCAGCATCTGACCTTCAACGGTCACCACGCCTTGCTCGGCGCGTTTCTTGGCGCGGAACTCGTCTGTCAAATAGGACATGCAAACCTCTTAATTTGGTGGGGTAGGAATCAGCCGGCGCGGGGCGTCTGGCTGAAACTGACCGCAAGCTTAAAGAGGCAATGTGACGGTTCCGTGAACGGACGTCAGCTATTTGTCAGGCGGCGTGGTGCGTCACTGGAGCGGCTGCGTGTCCACCCACCGGGCGAAGGTCAGGACAGGAAGGTGACGAAGTCATCGATCGCGGCGCGTTCGGTCGTCAGCCGATTGGCGGCGGCATCGGGGTCGGCGTAGCCCAGGGCCATGCCGCATACGAAGGTCTCGTTGTCGGGCAGGTTCAGCTGGTCGCGGATCACCTGATGAAAGCCGTTGAACGCCGCCTGCGGACAGGTGTCCAGCCCCCGCCCGCGCGCCGCCACCATGATGGATTGCAGGAACATGCCGTAATCGAGCCAGCTGCCTTGCTCCATCGTGGCGTCGATCGTAAAGAGCAGTCCCACCGGCGCGTCGAAGAACCGGTAATTCCGGCCGTGCTGCGCATGCATCGCCGCCTTGTCGGCCTTGCCGATGCCGAGCAGGCCATATAGATCCCAGCCGACCTTGCGCCGCCGCGCCAGGTAGGGCTCGATCCATTGCCGCGGATAGTAGGCATAAGGTTCCGACTGCGCCGCCGCCTTGTCCGGATCGTTGTAGACCGCAACAATGGCGTCCGACAGCGTCGTCAGCCGATCACCGGTCAGCACGTACACCTTCCAGGGCTGCACGTTGCTGCCCGACGGCGCGCGGGACGCCACTTGCAGAATCGCTCGCACCTGCGCCTCGGGCACCGGCGTGGACAGGAAGGCGCGGACAGACCGCCGGCTGGTGATGGCGGCGTCAACCACCGCGCTGGTTGAGGAAGAGGGCGTCTCGGAAGGGGATGTCATGAGGTCGGCTCGTCATTGTTCCAGTCAGTGCCCGTTTTCACGGCGGCCCGATGGCCTGACGTGGGGCCGGGCTTCGCGGCCCGGTCGGGGCGTTTTTATCCACATGATCTGTGGATAAAATCCGCGCCCGCTGGCCGTGTGATCGTTGCCGGGCGGGCGCGTCATGCTCAACCATTTGCGCTCAGTTCTTGAGCCGGTATCCCGTGCGGAAGATCCAGCGCACGCCCAGCATGCACATCAGCAGAAAGACCAGCGTCATGCCGACGCTGGCAAACAGGCTGACGTCGGCTACGCCATAGAAGGCCCAGCGGAAGCCGCTGACCAGATACACGACCGGATTGAACAGGGTTACCTTCTGCCAGAAGGGCGGCAGCATATCGATCGAGTAGAAGCTGCCCCCCAGGAACGTCAGGGGCGTCACGATCATCATCGGAATGATCTGCAGCTTTTCGAAGCCGTCGGCCCAGATGCCGATGATGAAACCGAACAGGCTGAACGTGACGGCGGTCAGGACCAGGAAGGTCACCATCCAGACCGGATGCGCGATCTCGAACGGAATGAAGAGCCTCGCGGTCACCAGCATGATCAGACCCAGCATGACGGACTTGGTCGCCGCGGCCCCGACGTAGCCGATCACGATCTCGACATACGACAGCGGCGCCGACAGCACCTCATAGATGGTTCCGGAATACTTGGGCATATAGATGCCGAACGACGCATTGGAAATGCTTTCGTTCAGCAACGACAACATGATCAGGCCCGGGATGATGAAGGCCCCGTAGCTGATCCCGTCGATGGCCACCATGCGCGAACCGATGGCCGAGCCGAACACCACGAAGTACAGCGACGTGGAAATCACCGGTGATGCGATGCTCTGCATCAGGGTGCGGAAGGTGCGCGCCATTTCAAAGCGGTAAATGGCGCGGATGGCGTACAGGTTCATGCGTTCCCCCGGACCAGGCTGACGAAGATCTCTTCAAGCGAACTCTGCGAGGTCTGCAGATCCTTGAATTCAATGCCGTGCTCGCTCAGCAGGCGAAGCAGGCCCGCGATTTCACTGCGCTGTCCTTCGTTGTCGAAGGTGTAGACCAGCTTGCAGCCGTCGGGCGACAGATCGAGCCGGTACTGCGCCAACCCGGCGGGCACGGCAGACAGCGGATGTTGCAGTTCCAGCGTCAGCTGCTTCTTGCCCAGCTTTTCCATCAGCGCCGTCTTGTCTTCGATCAGCACGATTTCGCCGCGATTGATCACGCCGATCCGGTCGGCCATTTCTTCGGCTTCTTCGATGTAGTGCGTGGTCAGGATGATGGTGACGCCGTTCTCGCGCAGCTGGCGCACCATGTCCCACATGCCGCGGCGCAGGTCCACGTCCACCCCGGCGGTGGGTTCATCCAGGAACAGGATGCGCGGTTCATGCGACAGGGCCTTGGCAATCATGACCCGGCGCTTCATGCCACCCGACAGCGCCATGATGCGGCTGTCGCGCTTTTCCCAGAGCGACAGGTCGCGCAGGATCTTTTCGATGTAGGCGGGATTGGCCGCTTTTCCGAACAATCCGCGGCTGAAGTTGACGCTGCTCCACACGCTTTCGAACATGTCGGTAGAGATTTCCTGAGGCACCAGTCCGATCTTGCCCCGCGCCGCGCGGTACGCATCGCGGATGTCGTGCCCGTCAGCCGTGACGGTGCCTTCACTGGCATTGACGATGCCACAGATGATGCTGATCAGGGTGGTCTTGCCGGCCCCGTTCGGACCGAGCAGGGCGAAGATTTCGCCCGGGCGGATGTCGAGGTTGATGCGTTTGAGCGCCTGGAAGCCCGAGGCGTAGGTCTTCGACAGGTTCTTGACGGATACGACGGGCTGCACACGGGCTCCGGTCAACGAGATGAGAGGGCCAAGGATAGCAGCCGCAGCCCAGGGCCCGCGTCAGCCTACGAAGGATTCGAACACGATGTTGCGTAACCACTGGTTTGCGGGATCCCTGTGGAATTTGGCGTGCCAGAACAGGTTGATGCCAACCGTAGGAAGCGGCAGGGGGTGGGGCACATGCTTGAGTCCGAAGGGGCCCGCCGACCGCAGGGCATAGCGCTCGGGCACCGTGGCCAACATGTCGGTGGTGCTGAGGATATGCCCGACCGCGACGAAATGGGGCACCGTCAGCAGCACCCGCCTAGTGCCCTTGGATTCGATGATTTCGTCCATGCGTGCGTGGCCCGTGCCTTGGGACACGACAACGACATGACTGGCGTCAAAGAAGCGTTTGGCCGTCAACTTCTTGCCATCCACCTCGTGCCCCGCGCGGAACATGCACACATAGCGCTGCAGGAACAGGCGGCGCTGGAAAAAACCGGTCTTGAGCTGGGGAATGAGGCCGACCGCGACGTCGACCTGACCTGCCTCCATCGCGTCGGCCAGGTGATCGAGCGTGTTGCGCACCGTGCTGAGCGTCACGAAGGGCGCCTCGGTGGCCAGGCGGTCCATCAGCCTGGGCATCAGGTCGATCTCGCCCAGGTCGGTCATGCTGATCGTGAATTTGCGCGTGCTGGTGGCCGGATCGAAGGTGCTGCGCTGGTTCAGGCTGCTGTGGATGGCGTTCAGGGCATAGGCGATCGGCTCGGCCAGCTGCGCGGCGTAGGGAGTGGGTTCCATGCCGCGCGCGGTACGGATGAAAAGCTCGTCGTCCAGCAGAAGGCGCAGGCGTTTGAGCGCGTTGCTGACCGCCGGCTGGGTCAAGCCTAGCGAGGCAGCCGCCGCCGATACGCGGCGCTCGGTCACGAGGCGCTGAAAAACCACCAGCAGGTTCAGGTCGATATCTTTCAGGTCCATGGGGCTGCCCGTGTCTGGCCAAGGCCGTCGCAATATTCACGGCCGTGATTATCAAGATTCACGACATTCTATATATTAATTTTTCCCGCCTCTCTACACTGCGTTCATAAACACAACAATGCAAGCCGAGACAGCTTCATGGATCTTCATATCGAGCCCGTGGGCCGAACCTTGACGTTCGACGCGGGCGCCAATCTGCTCGACACGCTGCGCGCCAACGAGGTGCCGGTGTCGTACAGCTGCATGAGCGGCCGCTGCGGCACCTGTCGCTGCAAGGTGCTGGACGGCGACGTGCTCGAATCCGGCCGCGAGATCACGTACACCCGCCCGCGGGGGACGTCGACGGCCGCTACGTGCTGGCCTGCATGAGCGTGCTCACCCAGTCCTGTCGCATCGAGGTGCCCGAGGCCGACGACGTCGTCACCCATCCCGCGCGGATCCTCAAAGCCACCGTGGCCCATATCGATCAGCTGGCCCATGACATCGTCGGGCTCCGCCTGAAATCCGCCAAGCCGCTGGACTTTTCTCCAGGCCAGTACGCCACGCTGCAATTCAGTCCGGAGCATATCCGCCCGTATTCCATGGCCGGCGTGGCAGGCGATGACATGCTGGAATTCCACGTCCGCAAGGTGCCCGAGGGCCGCGTGACCGGCTATGTGCACACCGATCTGAAGGTGGGCGATACCGTGCGGGTCAGCGGACCACTGGGCACCGCCTACCTGCGCCGCCGTCATGAAGGCCCCATGCTGTGCGTGGCGGGAGGCACGGGCCTTGCGCCGGTTCTGTCCATCGTGCGCGGCGCCCTGGTGGGCGGCATGACCAATCCCATTCACGTGTACTTTGGCGTACGCTCGGTGCAGGACGTGTATTGCGCCGAGCGCCTGAGCGACCTGGCGGCGCGGCATGCCAACCTGCGCACGCATATCGTGGTGGCCGCAGGCGCCCCGGCGGCAGGCATGCGCGGGGGCTGGGTGACCGATGCGGTCGACCAGGACTGGCGGGATCTGACCGGCTGGCGGGTCTATCTGTGCGGCGCGCCCCCGATGGTCGAGGCCGCGGCCTTGCTGGCCGCGCGCAAGGGCGCCGCGCCAGGGCATATCCACGCTGACGCGTTTTACGCGGCAGCTTAGCAACCGGCATGACGCGTTTTACGCGGCAGGTCGGAAACCGGCATGACGCGCTCGTCGCGGCAGCCCCGGACATCACCAGGAGACACGATCATGAATGCGCAAGTCCAGATCGATGACCACAAGGTTGACACCCTCAACGTTGACACCCGCAACGTTGAGGGCAACAACGACACCGCGCGCCAGCGCGCCGCCTACTACGCCCGCATTTCGCAAAGCAGCCTGACGCCGCTGTGGGAAGTGCTGGGCGCCCTGGTTCCCAAGCAGCCCAACTCGCCCGCAGTGGGCGCACTGTGGAAATATGCCGACATTCGCGACTACGTCATGGAGGCCGGCCGCCTGATCACGGCCGAAGAAGCCGAGCGCCGCGTCCTGATCCTAGAGAACCCCGCCATGCGTGGCAACTCGTCGATCACGCAGACCCTGTACGCTGGCCTGCAACTGATCCTGCCGGGCGAGATCGCCCCCGCCCATCGCCATACCCAGAGCGCGCTGCGCCTGGTGCTGGACGGGGAGGGCGCCTACACCGCCGTGGACGGCGAACGAACCACCATGAAACGGGGCGACTTCATCATCACGCCGGCATGGACCTATCACGACCATGGCAATCTGGGCGATACCCCGGTGGTGTGGCTGGATGGCCTCGATATCCCGCTGCTGCGCTTCTTTGACGCCGGCTTTGCCGAACATGGCCACACCCTGGCGCAGTCCGAACTGCGGCCCGAAGGGGATGCCCTGGCCCGTTACGGCAACAACATGCTGCCCATGGACTTCCAGCAAACCGCCGCGCAGCCTACCAAGGTGTTCGTGTATCCGTTCGCGCGCACCCGCGAGTCGCTGCTATCCATTGCCCGGACCGCGTCCGATCCGCACATGGGCCACAAGCTGCGCTTCGTGAATCCGGCCACGGGCGCGTCGCCGATGCCGACCATGGGCGCGTTTGCCCAGCACCTGCCCGCAGGCTTCGAGACGCAGCCCCATCGATCCACCGACGGCACGGTGTATGCCTGCCTGGAAGGCGAAGGCGTGGCCGAGATCAATGGCCAGGCGTTTGCCTTCCAGCCCAATGACGTATTCGTGGTGCCTTCCTGGCACACCTTGCGCCTGCAGGCGCGTCAGGACACGATCCTGTTCAGCTATTCCGACCGCCCGGCCCAGCAGTCCCTTGGCCTGTGGCGCGAACAGAAGTTGTAATACCGACTGCGCGGCATGCCCGCCGCGCACCATTCGTCTGATTCGTTCAAGGAGTCTTCATGACCTATGCCATCGCCCAACCGGCACAAGTTGCGCTCGACATCGTCGGCACCGACGACCAGTTCCCCGTCAATCGTGTGTTCTGTGTCGGCCGCAACTATGCCGCGCACGCGCGTGAAATGGGCCGCGACCCCGATCGCGAAAAGCCCTTCTTTTTCATGAAGCCCGCCAATGCCGTCGTGCAGGCCGGCGAAACCGAAACGACCATTCCGTATCCGCCGCAGACCAGCAACTTCCATCACGAGATCGAACTCGTGGCCGTGATCGGTACGGGCGGCAAGGACATTCCGATCGATCAGGCGCTTGAACACGTCTATGGCTATGCCGTCGGTCTGGACATGACCCGGCGCGATCTGCAGCTGGACGCCCGCGACAAGGGCCGCCCCTGGGAATTCGGCAAGTCGTTTTCCAAGTCGGCGCCCATCGGCCCCATTTCGCGCGTGAGCGAGATCGGCCATCCCGAAAAAGCCGCCATTGCCGTGACCGTGGATGGCCAGACCAAGCAAAGTTCCGACATCGACATGCTGATCTGGTCGGTGGCCGAATCGATCGCCTACCTGTCGCAATACGAGACGCTGGAACCTGGCGACGTGATCATGACCGGCACGCCGGAAGGTGTCGGCGCGGTCAAGCCGGGACAGGTCATGCACGGCACGATCGACGGCCTGACGCCGATCACGGTTCGCGTCGCGGGCTGACCGCGCCAGCCGCCTTCCCGACGACGGCATGACACCAATGGAGGAGACCGCCATGGATACGACCACGCTGAACGGATCCGCGACCGCCAACGCGACCGCTCCCGCAAGCACCCCCGTGTTCCCGAACGACCCCGCCTGGCAAGGCGACGGGTCAAGCCGCATCCCGTTCTGGGCCTACACCGACCAGGCGCTCTACAAGAAGGAGCTCGAACGCTTCTTCTATGGCAAGCATTGGTGCTATGTCGGCCTGGAAGCCGAAATCCCGAACCCGGGCGACTTCAAGCGCACGGTGGTGGGCGAACGGTCCGTGTTGATGACGCGCGATCAGGAAGGCGGCATCAACGTGGTGGAAAACGTGTGCGCGCATCGCGGCATGCAGTTCTGCCGCGAACGCAACGGCAACAAGAAGGACCTGGTCTGTCCTTACCACCAATGGAACTATTCGCTGAAGGGCGACCTGCAAGGCGTGCCCTTCCGCCGGGGGGTCAAGCAGGACGGCAAAGTCAACGGCGGCATGCCTAAGGACTTTCGAACCGAAGACAACGGGTTGAACAAGCTCAAGGTTGCGACGCGCGGTGGCGTGGTCTTCGCGTCGTTCGACCATGACATCGAAAGCCTGGAAGATTTCTTGGGCCCTGACATCCTGGGCTACTTCGACCGCCTGTTCAATGGCCGCAAACTGACCCTCCTTGGCTACAACCGCCAGCGCATTCCGGGCAACTGGAAACTGATGCAGGAAAACATCAAGGACCCCTATCACCCAGGCCTGCTGCATACGTGGTTCATCACCTACGGGCTCTGGCGCGCCGACAATAAGTCAGAACTGAAGATGGACAGCCGCCATCGCCACGCCGCCATGATCTCGACGCGCGGCAACAGCGGCGCCAAGAACGAAGTCACGAGCGGGGTCACCAGCTTCAAGGAAAGCATGGAGATCAACGACAAGCGACTGTTGGACATCGTGCAGGAAGACTGGTGGAAAGGCCCCACCGCCGTGATGATGACCGTGTTTCCAAGCGTCATCTTCCAGCAGCAGGTCAACAGCGTATCGACGCGGCATATCCAGCCCAGCGGCACCGGCGCGTTCGACTTTGTGTGGACCCATTTCGGGTTTGAAGACGACACGCCCGAGATGACCCAGCGCCGCCTGGTCCAGGCCAACCTGTTCGGCCCGGCCGGCTTCGTGTCGGCCGATGATGGCGAGGTGATCGAGTTCTCGCAGAGCGGTTTCGAGCAGAAGCCGTATCACCGCGCGCTGGCCGAACTGGGCGGCACCGACGTCGGCAACACCGACCACATGGTGACCGAGACGCTGATCCGCGGCATGTATGGCTACTGGCGTGGCGTGATGGAGGTATGACGATGGACCCGATGCACACCTTCCTTGCCGTGCAGGACATCTACACGGACTACACCGCCGCCGTCGACAACAACGATTGGGATGCATGGGCCAACCTGTTCCTGGACACCTGCGAATACAAGGTCCAGCCGCGCGAAAACTTCGAGCGGGGCTTCCCGCTGGCGACCATGTGGTTCCTGAGCCGAGGCATGCTGCGCGACCGCGGATACGGCATCAAGGAGACGCTGTTCCACGACCCGTACTACCAGCGCCACATCGTGTCGGCGCCGCGTATCCTGAGCGCCGATGGCGGCGTGATCGTGAGCGAAGCCAACTATGCGGTGTTCCGCACCAAGCTGGATGGCGAGTCGACCGTCTTCAACGTCGGCCGTTACCTGGACCGCCTGCGCACCACCGAGGACGGTCTGCGTTTCGAACAACGTTTCTGCATCTACGACTCGGAAATGATTCCGAACTCGATCATCTATCCCATTTGAGGATGTTTTCATGACGCAATGGCTGGATGTCGCGGCACGCGACGACATACCCGACGACGATGTGATCGGCGTCGATCTGGGCGGCAAGAGCCTGGCGCTGTACGGGGTCGAGGGCGAGGTCTATGCCACCGACAATATCTGTACGCACGGCCACGCACGCCTGTGCGATGGATTTCTGGAAGGCCACGAGATCGAATGCCCCTTGCACCAGGGCCGCTTCGACATCCGCAACGGCAAGGCCATGTGCGCGCCGCTGACCGAAGACGTGAAAACCTATCCGATCAAGGTCGAAGGCGGCAGGGTGCTCGTCGAGCTGCCCTCATAGGCCAGGCGGCCGCCAGCATGGCCACGGGCCGTGCCTGGCCGCGCGATCCTGCCGGCTTGCGTCCGTCTTATCTTTCCTCATCCCTGGAGTCTGACCATGGCCCCCACCGCGCCAGCCACCGAACGTGTGCTGCACAACTACTTCCGCAGCTCGTCGGCGTACCGCGTCCGCATCGCGCTGAACCTGAAGGGTCTGCCCTACGACTACGTGCCCGTGCACCTGACCCGGAACGGCGGCGAACAGTTCGCGCCGGCCTTTCTGCAAAAGAATCCGCACGGGCTGGTGCCGGTGCTGAACGACCAGGGCAACGAGATCCATCAATCGATGGCCATCCTGGAATACCTGGAAGAGGCCTATCCGGAAACGCCGCTACTGCCTTCCGACGTAGGCGATCGTGCGTACGTGCGCCAGCTGGCCATGCTGATCGCCTGCGAAATGCATCCGATCAACAATCTGCGGGTGCTCAAGTACCTGACCGGCACGCTGGGCCTGGACGACGCGGCCAAGACGGCGTGGATCCATCACTGGCTGGGCCTGGGCCTGACGGGGCTGGAGGCCGAGCTGTCGGCATCCGCGCGCCGGGGGCAGTTCTGCTTTGGAGACACGCCAACCCTGGCGGATTGCTGCCTGGTGCCGCAGGTGTTCAATGCGAAGCGGTTTGCCGTGGACCTGGCGCCCTATCCCACGGTGACGGCCATCGTGGATGCCTGCGAAGCCGTGCCGGCATTCCAGCAGGCGCATCCCTCGCGTCAGCCCGACGCGGAGTAAAAGCTGGCGCGTTCCGGCGTGAAGGGCAAGTTGCGCCCGGGCCGTCGGGGCATGACCCGCTCAGCCTTCCTTTGCGGCGAGTGCCGGATAGCGCTCGTGCACCAGCTTGACCCAGTCCTTCAGGTAGGCGCGGTAGTGCGATTCGTCCTGCTGCCACATGCGGTTGACGGCCATCCCGCGGATCATGTTCAGCGTCAGGTTCAGCACCAGCCGGGCTTCTTTCGGGGTCAGTCCGGCGTCGCGGAACACGTCCAGCCACAACGCGTTGGTGGACGTGCGGTAGTGGTCCATGACCGGAAGAATGCGTGCCATCAGTTCCGGGTCGGTCCGCGCCGCCACGATGGCTTCGAGCGCGGCAATGAAGGGCCAGTCGAAATACACGCTAAGGCAGTCGGCAATGAAGCCTTCGATCGGCTTGCGGCCGGCCTCCACGCTGCGCGCGACCCGCTGTCCTCGGATGATCGCCTCGTCGTAGATGGCGGCCGTTGCCGCGACCACGAGCTCTGCCTTGTTGGCGTAGTGATGCATCAAGGCGCCGTTCGACAGTCCCGCCGTGCGGGCCACTTCCTTGGTGGTCAGGCCGCTGTAACCTGACCGCATGAAGACGTCGATGGTTGCGGTCAGCAACTTTTCCTTGGCTTCGCGCGTGCGGTCTTCCTGCTTGCGGCGGGCGGGCAGGGCGGTGGCGGACTGGGGCTGTGCGGGCATGCGGCGAGTATAGCCCCAGCCTTACGGGTCAACCCTGCTTCCAACGTCCACGAAAAAAACAAACCGTTCACTCTGTATGTGATAGGATTTTCACACATAACGATATGCTCCGGTCGACCGGAGCGCCTACTGGAGGTGACACATGGCTTTCATCAGAAACGCCTGGTATGTCGCTGGCTGGGCCGACGAGGTCAAGGCTGGCGAGATGTTCCATCGGCAGTTGCTGGGCGAGCGGGTCGTGTTCTACCGCAAGGCGGACGGTACCCCCGTCGCGTTGCAGGACCGCTGCGCGCATCGCTTCATTCCGCTGCATCTGGGCAAGATTGTTGACGATCGCATCGAATGCCTTTACCACGGACTGCAGTTCGACTGTACGGGCCGTTGCGTGAAGAACCCGCACGGTGACGGGCGTGTTCCCGACGCAGCACGGGTGGCCGCTTATCCGGTCCATGAGCGGCACGGAATGATGTGGATCTGGATGGGCGATGCGCCAGCCGACGCGTCCACGATCCCTAACTATGGCGTGCTGGACGACACGGCCGCATTCACCACCAGCCGCGGGTACCTGCACATCGCGGCCAATTACGAGCTGATGGGCGAAAACCTGCTGGACCTGAGCCACATCACCTACCTGCACGACGGCTACCTGGGCAGCCCCGAGCAGGCGGGCGCGGACCAGGTCGTCGAAGAAGAGGGCGACCACATCCTGTGCAATCGCTGGATGCCTTCGGTCACGCCCCCGGGCATCTTCAACATGCTGTACCGCCAGGACGGCAAGCCGGTCGACATGTGGACCCGCATGCGGTGGATGCCGCCCAGCTGTTTCCTGCTGGACTCGGGTGTGCACGAAGCGGGCGCCGCGCAGCGCGAAGACCACGGCTGGTATTACGGCGTGCACATTCTGACGCCCGAGACCGAACGCACCACCCATTACCACTTTGCCGCGGCGATGCCGATCGGTACGCGCATGTCTCCGGAAACGGAAGAGAAGTTCCGGGCGCTGCGGCGCTATGCCTTCGAGATGCAGGACAAGCCCATCATCGACGCGCAGCAGGAAGCCATCGGTGACGCGGACTTCTGGTCGTTGAAGCCGGTGCTGCTCAGCATCGACGTGGGTCCGGTGCGCATGCGCCGCGCGATCACGCGGCGATTGCAGGCCGAGGCGGCCGAGGCAGCGGCAACGGCAGCGGCCGCCCCGGTCCGGCAGGCCCAGCCGATCTGAAACGCTCCGTTCCAACACGACGACAAACGACCGCCAGCGCGCGGCGATACGCCAACAAGGCAGGCAGGAGACAGGCATGACAGGTACATGGAACAAGACGCTGGGCGCATGGGCCATCGCGGGCATGGGCTGTGTGGCAGCGGCGGCGCACGCACAGGGTCCGGCGCCAGGCGCGGCGCCAGCCCCATACGCATCGGCTTCATTGGCGAGCTGTCGGGATCGACGGCCGGCGTGGGGCAGGATCAGCTGGACGGGTTCAACCTGCTGGTGGAACGCAACGGCGGAAAGCTGGGCGGTTACCCGATCCAGTTGATCAAGGAAGACAGCCAGATGAAGCCGGAGGTCGCGAACCAGGTGGCGCGCCGGTTGATCGAGCGCGAAAGGGTGTCCATCATCACCGGCGTGTCGTTCTCGAACGTCATGCTGGCCGTGCACAAGACCATCACGGACAAGGAAGTGTTCCTGATCGGGTCCAATGCAGGGCCGTCGCAGATCGCGGGCGCGCAGTGTTCACCCTACCAGTTCATTACGTCATGGCAGGGCGATCAGGCGGCCGAGGCCATCGGCAAGTACGCGCAGGAAAAGGGCTACAAGCGGGTGGTGACGATGGCGCCGAACTATCAGGCGGGCAAAGACACGGTGGCGGGTTTCAAGCGCTTCTATACGACGCCCGTGGTGGATGAGGTATATACCTCGTTGTCGCAGCTGGACTTTGCGGCCGAACTGTCGCAGATCGCGGCGGCCAAGCCGGACGCGGTGTTCGCGTTCTTTCCAGGCGGCCTTGGCATTGCGTTCGCCAAGCAGTATTCGCAGGCAGGACTGATGAAGACCTTGCCCCTGCTGTCGGTATTCACGGTGGACGCGCTG
Organism: Pigmentiphaga litoralis; assembly: GCF_048632615.1. Lineage (GTDB taxonomy): Bacteria > Pseudomonadota > Gammaproteobacteria > Burkholderiales > Burkholderiaceae_B > Pigmentiphaga > Pigmentiphaga litoralis_B. The sequence continues at coordinate 14,298 of NZ_CP184479.1, read as the reverse complement.
TCCTTGCCCGCCATCGGCGACGCGGCGGTGGGCATGGTCAGCGGCAGCTTCTGGGCGCCCGACTTCGACAACGCGGCCAGCAGGAATTTTGTGCAAGCCTTCGAGGCCAAGTACAAACGGATCCCGTCAAACTACGCGGCGCAGAGCTACGACGCCGCGCAGCTGCTGGACTCGGCAATCGCCAAGGTCCAGGGCAAGGTCGACGACAAGAAGGCGTTTGCCGCGGCGCTGAAGGCGGCGGACTTCAAGTCCGTGCGCGGCGATTTCCGCTTCGGCAACAACCACTTTCCGGTGCAGTCGATGCACGTCGTACAGGTCGCCAAAGACGCGCAAGGCCGCAATTCGCTCAAGACCCTTGCGACGCCGCTGAAGGACTATACGGACGCCTATCAGGGCCAGTGCAAGATGAAGAGCTAGGCCGCGCGTCAACCGGCCAGTGCCGCCGCGATCTCTGGAAACAAGGGGCGCGAGGCGGCGACGGGTGACAGGCAGGCATCGCGCAAGACGATCATCCGCGCAAGCGGCGACGATGCGTCGTCGCCGCCTTGCGCGAATCCTGCCTGGTCCACATGCGCGATCAGTTCTTCAAGCAGGCAGCCAAAGGCGCGGACTTCAAGGCGCTGCAGCGCCATGGCCCGCTGCGGGTCGCTCAAGGCGTAGAACGACGCCGCCCCGAAGTCGCCCAGCAGGCTGTTGCCGTTGGCGTCGCGCAGGATGTTGTGGCCATACAGGTCGCCGTGCATGATGCCCAACGCATGCAGATGGGCGGCAGCCGAAGCGATGCCCTCGGCAATGCGGCGCGCGGTCTCGGCAGTGAACACCGTGCCCGGCGCATACACGTCGCGGGTGCAACTGGCCAGGCTGGGCGGCCCCGCCAAGTCGGTAAATCCCGGGTCGATCAGGGACATGACGAGCCCCGGCGTGCCGGCCGGGTGGTCGGCCAGGGTCGCTTCCAGCGGAATCAGGTGGGGATGGGCGCCCGCGGCGACGCAGGCGGCCATTTCGCTTTCGGGTGACCCGTCACTGGTCACCGCGCCCTTGTAAATCTTGACGGCCACGTCGCGAGATGGGCCGGGGGTGATGGCGCCACAGTCGTTGCTCGCCAGCAGATCCGCCTGATGGATCACGCCCGACGCTCCCTGGCCCAGCACCTGTTTCAAGGCAAGCTGGTTCCACGATATCGCGCCAACGCGCGCCTGCGCCGCCACGGCCGCCTCATCCATCTGGCAACACGGGTTGCCGGCGTACGCCAGCCACGACAGGCGCGGCAGGCTGAACAGCCAGTCCGGCAGGGAAGGGAAACGGTTCGCGGCGATGCGCAGCGGCTCCAGCTTGTGGCATGCCGCCATGCTGTCCGGCAGAGCCGACAGCCGGTTGCCCGCCAGCATCAGCTTTTGCATGTCGCCGCAGTGACCCAAGGCATCGGGCAGGGTGTCGAGTTCGTTATCGGTCAGGATCAGCCAGCGCAAATGAGGCGGCAGCGATGCGGCCGGCAGGTGGCGGATCCGATTGGCCTTGAACCCCACCATGGTCAGGGAGGGCAGGGCGCCCAGGACCTCCGGCACGTGCTCGAAGGCGTTGTTCGACAGGAAGATCACCCGCAACCGGGTCAAGCGCGTCAGGTCGTGCGGCAGATCGCTCAGTGCATTGTTCGACAGGTCCAGGATTTCGAGGCTGCCGGCCAGGTCATAAACCTCGTCCGGAATCCGGGTCAGTCCGGCCGACAGGCTCAGACGCTGGGTGCCGGCAAGCTGGCCGGTGCGCAATTGGGTAAGAGTGTCCACAAGAATGCCTGAGGTAGGAGCCTATGAAGGGCGGCTTGCCGGCACATGTCGGCTGCGGGTCTGACGCCAGCGCGCATGATACAGAACCGTTTCCGCCACCCGGAACTCTTCCAGTGTGTTACTGGAAACGATTCTCATTTATGATGTGTGGTTTGCTGATCCGGAGGCACGTCATGCCGACGAATGAAGAGTTGCAGCGCGTCCTGGACGAGCACGCCCGGGTGCTGAGGGACTACGGGCAGGTGCAGCGCCGCTGCACGACGTTGCTGCAGGACCGTGACACCGCCCTGGCGCGATGCCAGGCCCTGTTGGCGCAGCGGGAAGCGGACATCGAACGACGCGATGCCGACATCATGCGCTTGCGAGCGGCCGTGATCGCAAGAGACACGGCGCTGGCGTTCGCACGGGAAGATCACGCGTCGTTGGCCGCCTGCATTCCAGGGCTGCCGCGCCGGCTCGCGCTGGTACGGCATATCGACATGCTCGTGCAGCGCATCCAGACGCTGACACGCGAGCGGGCGCAGGCATGGGGCGTTGCGCGAAAGCCCGCACCGCGCTTCGCCAGGCTGCCGGACGTCGACCTGCGCCGCCGCGCCGTGCTGTGGATCGGCCGGGATCCGGACGACTGCGTCGCGACGCGGCACTGGATCGAGCGGGCCGGGGGCCGATTCCTGCAGCACGACGGCAAGGACGACGCGGATCCCGCTGCGCTGGAAGCAAGCCTGAAGCAGGCGGACTTCGTGATCTGCCAGACCGGCTGCATCAGTCATGGCAGCTACTGGCGCGCTCAGGACCACTGCCGCCGGACGGGCAAGCAGTGCGTCCTGGTCGACGCTGCGGCGGAAGTCGGCTAAGTAGATTCCACAGCGCGATCCCCCCAAAGAGGGGTGCCGCCGCACCGCTCTGTCACCGGATACTGGCCGCCTTTTGACGCGGGTAACGGAGACACGACATGCATTCTTTCATTCACGGCGCTGACACAACTGCGGGGGCACGGGCGGTGACTCGGCGCCTTGCGGCCGTCACGATCGCATCGCTGTTGGGGGCGTGCGGCGGAGGGGGCGGCGATGGCGGGCACGCCGTCACCCCTGGAAGCGAGGTAACGCCAGGTCCAACTGCGCTGAGCGGCGTGGCGGCCACCGGAGCACCCTTTGCCGGAGCCCGAGTCACGGCGACCGACAGGCTGGGCGCCACCATCGACTGCGGCACGACGGGCGACGACGGCCGCTTTGCATGCCCCTTGCCCGCCAGCGCGGTGGCGCCCATTGTGCTGACCGCGACGCGTGACGACGAAACGCACCATAGCGTCAGTTCCACCCGTGACAGCGGCACGGTCAACATCACCCCTTTCAGTGACGTCATCGTGTCGCAGCTATCCCCCACGGGGAATCCTGCGCTTCTTGCCGGCGCCCTGCGGGATGGCACGGCGGTCGTGGATACGGCTGCCGTCGACACGCAGACCCGCCGATTGCTTGCTGCGCTGGCGCCTTTGTATGCGGCGCTTGGGGTTGCGCCGTCCGATCCGCTGCGCACCCCCTTCGCCGCCGATGGCACCGGGCTGGACCGTGTGCTGGACAGCGTGGTCGTCAGCGTGCGGCCGGCCGATGCCAACGCCAACGTGACGATCTCGGTCCGCAGTCTCGACACCGACCCGCCGTCGATCCGTTACACCACGGGCACCGAATCCGCCAGCGCGCCGATCGAACCGCTGCGAACTTTCGACCCTGCTTCGCTTCCCGTGATGCCAACGCCGATGGCCGTGACAGCACTTCTGCAGCGCCTGACCGCGTGCTACGGCCTCAAGGCATCTGAACGGGTCGCGGGAGGCAACGATAGCGGAGTGGCCACCGGGGCGGCGGCAGGCGTCTTGGCGCCGGCATGCCGGATGCTGTTCGTCGACGGTGATCCCGCGGGGTATCTGGACGACGGCCAGCGCGTTGGACGCGATGCCGACAACCGCGGTGCGTTCGCCAGCCTTTTCCGCGCTCGCGCGACAGGTAGACGCTTCGACGCGGGCACGGTTGCCTATGCCCTGGGCAATACCCAACAGGACGTGGTGGTGTCCTATCGCTTTGCCGATGCCGACGGCTCGCAAGCCTACGATTCCCTGGTGGTCCGCCCGACGCCGGACGGCCTCAAACTGGTTGGCAATCAGGCCAGTTATCGAGGCCGCGTGCGGCCTTACCAGGAATACCGCGAACTGCTCAATTCGCCGCGTTTCAGTTCCTACCACGTGGGATACAGCGTGGACATCGACGACGTACTTGATGCGGACGGCCGCTCGATCTTCAGCAAGGTTCTGGTCACCCCGCCCAAGGGCATCCTGCCCGAGGGCACGGTGTACACCTACGTCCCGCAGTCGGGCCTGTCCTTTCTCGTGCTTGCTGGCGTGCCTGGCGTCAACGCATTGCGGCTCGCGGCGGCATTCCAGGACGCGTCGGTGTCGGACCCGGTAGGCAGCAGGGAACGTGGTCTGCATTTTGCCGATCCCTTGCTTACCGACACACAGGTCGCCGCACTGCCGGAGCAGGGCCAGTGGCGCATGGAATATGTGTTTGCCGATGGGCGTCCCAACGCCGTGCAGACCACGCGTACCTTGAGCCGCGCGTTGACGATCGCCGAACTGCGCAAGGTGCCCATGCTTGAATTGACCTCGAACATGCGCACCGAGATCATTGAAGGCAGCAAGGACGACAACGGACTTCCTTTCGACCTGCCGGAGCGTTTCGATTTCAGCGCGGCCAATGACACGGACGCATGGACGCTGCCAGCCGGCGCCACGCCACCTTCCATGATGCTTGTCTATGGCAACGCGCCATTTGGCAGTACGGCACCCGACCTGCCGGGCGCGAACTTTTCGGACCGTGTCTCGTTGACCGCAACGATGCGCAAGGCCGTGCTGGAGTGCGCCCCCTGCACGCCGCCGATCGCCACTGCGACCGTACGACCGCGGGCCGGTTCGCCCAGGGCTCGGTGGTGCAGCAGATCATGTTCAACAGCTTTTCGTCCCGCCAGGTCCAGACGAGCCGTCGCTTCGTGCTGTATCGGATAGGGGACGCCCGCTAGATCGGAATGTTACGGGCTGGACTGGCGCTGCCGCATTCGATGAAGTGTCAGCCCCCGTTCCACCTGTCACTTCAAGAGTTCGGACCCATGTCCATGACACGTGCCGCGCTGACCGCGTACAACCAGCTGATTCTGACGATCTACCGGCGCGCACAGGATTTGCCGGTGCAAGCCTTCCAGGACGCCGTGCTCGACGACTTGAAAGCGCTCGTCGCATTCGATTCGTCGATGTGGGGCACCGCCACCCTACGGCAGGACGGCATCGACATCCACAGCATCCACCTCCACAACTCGTCGTACGCCATGCTGGAGGCCTACGAAAAGGTCAAGCACGAGGACACCCTGGCGCAGCGCGTCGCCACCCAGCCGCGCGCGACCCTTGCCTTCAATGCGGACGACGTCCTGCACGAAAACGGCAGCATGGGGCTGCGACGGCTGGCGCGCGAGTTCGGCCACGAAAACGGGATCATCACCAGCGACATCCATCCGGCCACGCGCTTCGTGCACTGGATCTCGCTGTACCGGCGCGACCCCAAGGCCCGTTGCCAGCCGGACGACATCGACCTGGTGGCGCAGGTCGCGCCGCACATCATGCAGGCCCTGGCGATCAACCGCGTGTTGCAGTTCGACCGCGGCATCAGCGACCTTGCCCGCGCGCAATGGTCGGTCGCGATCGCCGACGGCCGGGGTCTGCTGTATCACGCAGACCCGGCGTTTCTTGAACTCCTGGATGCGGAGTGGCCAGGATGCCACGCGAGCGATCGGCTGCCCGTTCCTGTCCGAGAAGCCCTGCGCAACGGCAACGAACGGGTCATCGGAAGACACGTGGTGATCGTGCGCAGTCTGGAACACGGCGTCCTGTTCCTGCGCGCCCGCCGCCGCCATCCCGTCGACGACCTCACGCCCGCGGAGTTGAAGATCGCGCGCCTGCTGGCGCAAGGCTTGACCCACAAGGAAGTGGCAAAGGCCCTGAACCGATCGCCAGAGACCGTACGCGGCCACCTGAAAGCAGTGTTCGCCAAACTCGGCATCGGCAGCGTCGTGCTGTTGAATGCCCAACTCTGCCTGCGCGATTGAACTAGCTTGGGTCAAGCACCCAACGAGGACACGGCGAATCTGGCTCCGCCAGTCCGCTCGTGTCGCCCCTGGGGAGGCGCGAAGCGCCAGGGGGAAGACCCTTTGTCCTATTGACAGGTCAATTGAAAAACATGTGAAATGCCCTTGTCGTGGCGTTGCCATGACAGGGTGATCCTGCATGGGTGGGGCTCCCGATTCCAGGAAGAAACTGATGATTCGAGGCATGGCGTGAACGGGGCGGACCGGCCCAAGGTAATCGTTGTGGGTGGCGGGCCCGTGGGGCTGGTCACGGCAATGCGGCTGGGACACTTTGGTGTCGACACGGTGGTGGTCGAGTCCGATGCGACGGTATCGCGGGCATTGAAGGCGTCGACCTTCCATCCCCCGACGCTCGACATGCTCGATGCGTACGGCATCACGCCCCGCCTGATCGAGGCAGGGCTGGTGGCGCCGACCTGGCAAGTACGCATGCACGCCACCCACGAGTATGCGGAATTCGATCTGTCGGTGTTGAAGGACGACACGGCGCACCCTTATCGCCTGCAGACCGAACAATGGAAGCTGGCCGAATTCCTGATCGAACACATTCGCGAAAACCTGCCGAACGTCGAACTGCTGATGGGCCACAAGCTGGTGTCGGTTGCCCAGGATGCCGAGTCGGTGACGGCGCAGGTCCAGGCCAGCGACGGCACGCAGCGCACGCTGACCGGCCGCTATCTGGTGGGTGCCGATGGCGCGCGCAGTACGGTGCGCGATGCGCTGTCGCTATCGTTCGAAGGGCACACCTTTCCCGAGACGACGGTGCTGGCCACCACCGATTTTCCCTTCCACGAACATATCCCCACGCTGTCGTACATCAACTATTGCTGGGCCGAAACCGGTACGTTCAGCCTGCTGCGTCTGCCAGGCATCTGGCGCGTGAGCCTGTATCCCTGGGAAGGCGAGACGCTGGAAGAGGCGATCACGCCGCCATCGATCGAGCGCAAGCTGCAGCACATCTACCCGCGCAACGTGCCCTACAACGTGATGGAGATCCGGCCCTATCGCATCCATCAGCGCGTGGTGGACCGGTATGTGCATGGCCGCATCGTGCTGGCCGGGGATGCGGCGCATGTGAACAGCCCGAGCGGTGGCATGGGCATGAATGGCGGCATCCACGATGCCTTCAACCTGAGCGAGAAGCTCAAGCGCATCCTGGACGGCGAGTCGGCCGATCTGCTGGAGCAATACCAGCGGCAGCGTCGTCCTATCGCAATCAAGCACGTGCTGGAGCAGTCGGGCCGCAACCGGGCGCGGATGCAGGAACGCGGCGAGGAAAAGCGCCGCGAGACGCTGCACGGTCTGATGCGCAAGGCCAATGATCCGGTGCAGGCGCGCGAGTACCTGCTCGAAACCTCGATGTTGACGGGACTAAGGGAATCGAACGAGATCCAATGAGTCCGGGTCCCATGAGAAAGGCCGCCACAATGCCAGATGTGGCGGCCTTTTTTTATTGACCAGAAGATTATCCTGGCTGGAAGATTCCCTGGCCGGAAGCCAGGGTGCGCATGACGCCCCCGCCGGTCAGTCCCGCACGTGCTGGCGCTCGAATCGTTCGCGCCAGTGATCTCCACGGATCCACGTTTCCAGGCGGGTCTGCGCGGGCGCCAGGGCGGCCACCGCCTTCCAGCCCAGGCACAGCATGCAGGACAGCACCGGCACCTTGGAGTGCGCGTTGGCTTCCAGCAGCGGCCCGAGTGTGGGCATGCCGGTGCCCAGCATGACGATCGCATCGGCGTCGTCGGCCAGGCCTTCCAGCAAGGCGCCGGCGGCGCCCGCTTTCATCGAATAGATGGGGTGGAACTGGCTGTCGTCCAATTCGCCCGAGGCGACCTTGGAAATCGTCAGGCCGCGCGATTCCCAGTAGCGCACGCCGGCTTGGGTCAAGGAGGCGGGGTAAGGCGAGGCCAGCGCAATGCGGGTGGCGCCCAGTTCCTTCAATGCATCGACGACGGCGGTGGCGGCGGTGAAGGCATGCACGCCGCGCTTGGCTTCGATCTCCCCGAGCACGCGGGCCTCGCGTTCCTTACCCACCATGTAGGACGCGCCCGTGGTGCCGACGGCGATGGCATCGATGGGCGCATTGGCGAACTGGTCGCACGCGGTGTCGAGCTGATCCACGTAGTCGACCAGTCGCGCTTCGATGCTGGGTTTGTCGCTCATCATGCGGGCATTGATGTGCGCATACCCGGCAGGCAACAGGATCGCGTATTCCGGTTCGACGGTGGTGTTGGCTTGCGGCGTCAACAGGCCGACCAGGCCTTTGGGGGCGTATTCAACGGGCATTGGCAATCAATCCAGCTTGATGTTCGCGGACTTGATGATGGGCGCCCATTTGCGGTCTTCGTCCTTGATGAACTGGACGAATTGCGCCTGCGGGGCCGCCACCGACACCAGGCCCTGTTCCAGCAGTTTGGCGCGGAAGTCGGCGTTGGCCATGACCTTGGTCAGCGCGGCAGTCAGGGTGTCGACGATAGGTTGCGGGGTGCCGGCGGGGGCCGAGACACCGAACCACGCTTCGCCGACCGTGCCGGGCACAACCTCGTCCATGGTTGGCACGTCGGGGAACGCCGAAACGCGCTTGGGACCGCTGACCGCCAGCACGCGGACGTTGCCGGCGCGGACCTGAACGGACGCCACTGCAATGTTGTTGAAGATCGCATCGATCTGCCCGCCGAGCAGGTCGTTCATGGCAGGGCCGGTGCCCTTGTAGGGCACGTGCGTCATCTGGATGTTGGCGCGCTGCTTGAGCTGCTCGCCCGTCAGGAAGCCCGCGGATCCGACGCCCGCGGATCCGTAGTTGTAGCTGCCGCCCGCCTTGCGGGCCATGTCCAGGAATTCCTTGAAGTCCTTGGCCGGGTGGTTGGCCCGCACGATCAGGCCGTTCGGGAAGGTACCGAGCAGCATGATGTGAGTGAAGTCTTCAATCGGCTTGTACGGCGTCTTCTGGCCAAGCAGGGGGCCCGTGGTGATAGCCGCGCCGTTGGTCATGACCAGGGTGTAGCCGTTGGGCGCGGCCTTGGCGCCGAGGTCGGTGCCCAGGATGGAGGCCGCGCCGCCCTTGTTTTCGACGACGATGGTCTTGCCCAGCACTTCGCCAAGGCTGCTGGCGACCAGCCGGCCGATGATGTCGGTCGATCCGCCAGGGCTGAACGGGACGATCAGCGTGATGGGGCGGTCGGGGTAGACAGGCTGCGCGGCGAAAGCCGACGGGGCGCCGGTAAGCGTCAGGGCGGCCGCCAGGGCAAGGCCGGAGAGCAGGCATGCACGGCGCCGAACTTGCGTTGCCATAGGCGCGGCAAGCGCCCATTTGCCCAACCCACCTGTACTATGATTGCCCATGACTCGTGCTCCGCAGCTGTTTGGAATATGCAAATAGTCGGACAGGTGTCATCGCGGCGTCAAGACAAATGTTCTATTAGACAGACAATAAGACAGAGTGCCATTTCCCATGCAGCAGTCCCTGCCTCTCCCCAAGTACCACAGTGTCTATCTCGTATTGAAAGAACGGCTGCGCGACGGACTTTACGACGCGCGTGTGCCGGGTGAAATGGAATTGATGGAGGAGTTTGGCGTATCGCGCGCAACCATGCGCAAGGCGTTGGAAAACCTGTCGACCGAAGGGCTGATCGAGCGCGCGGCGGGCCGTGGCACCCGCCGGGTGCATGCGCCGGATGACGCTGAGCCGGTCAAGGCCGGCGCGTCGCGCCTGACCGGTCTGCTGGACAACATCGTGGCGGCGAGCCTGGACACCACGGTGAAAGTGCTTGAACACGACACCGTCGAAGCCAGTGGTCCGGTCGCGCAGACCTTGCAGGTGCCCCCCGCGCCGAGGTGCTGCGCGCGGTGCGGGTCCGCAGCACGCGGGTTGGGCCCGTGTCGCACATCACGACGTGGGTGCCGCACGCGTTGGCGCGGGGGCTGGGCCGTAAGCAGCTGGGCAAGAAAGCCATCCTGGTGCTGCTTGAAGAAGGCGGGGTCGATATCGGCCGCGCAACGCAAAGCATTTCGGCCAAGCAGGCCGATGCCGGCGTGGCGGCGGCGCTGGACGTGCCGCTGGGCTCCGCGCTGCTGTCCGTAAATCGGGTGGTGTTCGATAGCGAAGAACGTCCGGTGCTCTGGTTGCAGGGCCTGTACCGGCCCGACCGCTACGAATACGAAATGGATCTGTCGCGGGTGGGCGATATCGACGCCAAGGTATGGGTCGCGAATCATCGGTCATCGCCGGCTGCCGGGCGGGATTGACCGGCGCCGCGCCTTTGCCTGGCAAGCCTGGCTTGGCATGACCTCATTGCATGGGGCAGGGCGGGGTAATCCCTGCCCTCCATCGAAAAAACAATTGTTCTATTGACAGTACAATGTGACCAGCCCGGCACCATGCCGGTTGCCTGGTCGCGTCCTGCTTGCTCGAGGAAACGCGCCGGGCTCGACCGCGATCCCCAGGAGGCAACCATGCCCCTTACGTCGTCCGCCGGCCAGACGCTGGCGCAAAAGCTGATTGCCCGCGCGGCTGGCACCGATCGAGTCGTCCCAGGCGACATCGTCACCTGCCGCGTCGACCTGGCGATGTTCCATGATTCGTCCGGCCCGCGCCGCCTCAAGCCCATGCTGGAGCAACTGGGCGCGCGCATCTGGGATCCTCAACGGGTTGTGCTGGTGATGGACCACTACGTGCCCGAGCGTGACGACGATTCGCGCCGCATCGTCCGCATCGCCCGCGAATGGGCCGCCGAACAGGCGCTGCCCAACGTGTATGACAGCATGGGCATCTGCCATGTCGTGGTGCCGCAGCACGGGCATATCCGGCCGGGGATGATGTGCGTGGGGGGCGACAGCCACTCGCCCACAGGAGGAGCTTTTGGCGCCTACATGTTTGGGGTGGGCAGCACCGAGATGCTGGGCGCCGTCGTGACCGGCGAGATCTGGTTGCGGGTGCCCGAAACGATACAGATGCATTGGTCGGGCGCCCTGGCCGCTGGCGTGACCGCCAAGGACATGATGCTGCACATGCTGGCGCGCTTCGGCATGAATGGCGGCGACTACCAGGCCGTGGAGTTTTGCGGGCCCGCGGTCACGTCGCTGTCGATGGAGGAGCGCATGACATTGTCCAATATGAGTGCCGAACTCGGGTCGCAGGTTGGCCTGATCGCCCCGGATGCGGTGACGGCCGAGTGGCTGGCGGCGCATGGCGCGCCGGGTGTGGAGACCGATACCTGGTTCACGGATGCGGACGCCAGCGTGACCCGGCACGACTTCGATGCATCGACTTTGTCGCCCATGGTGGCGGCTCCGCACAGTCCGGCCAATAGCCATCCTGTGGACACGCACCGTGGTACCGCCATTCAGGTCGCCTATATCGGCGCATGCACCGGCGCCAAACGCGAAGACATGCAGGCGGCGGCCAGCGTGCTGCGCGGACGCAAGGTGGCGAACGGTGTGCGCCTGATCGTGGCGCCGGCCAGCCAGCGCGACCAGGAGGCCGCCCAGGCGTCCGGGGACCTGCAGATCCTGCGCGACGCCGGCGCCGAGCTCTATCCCACGTCATGTGGCGCCTGTGCCGGCTATGGCAGTCCGATGGGCGATGGCGACGTCGTCATCTCGACCACTGCGCGCAACTTCAAGGGCCGCATGGGTTCGGCAACGGCACAGGTGTATCTGGCGTCGCCCTACACCGTGGCGGCGTCGGCGCTGCGGGGCAGCGTGACCGATCCAAGAGAGGTGCTGGCATGATGAAGGAACCTGACACGACCGGGAACACTGCGGCGGCGGCGGCATCCGCATCGGTCACACCCTTCGCCACGGCCGCCGCCGCTGCCACGGCATCCGCCGGGCGTCATCGCGTCTGGAAGCTGGGGTCGGATATCGATACGGACCTGCTGGCGCCAGGGTATGTGATGAAGCATGGGATCGATGTGATAGCGACCCACTGCCTGGAGTCGGTACGGCCGGAGTTTGCAAGCACGGTACAGCGTGGCGATGTCCTGGTGGCGGGGCCGAACTTCGGGATCGGGTCGTCGCGTGAGCAGGCCGCGGGCGCGCTGGTTACGCTGGGGGTGGCTGCCGTGATCGCGCCGTCGTATGGCGGCCTGTTCTTCCGGAATGCGTTCAATCTGGGCTTGATGCTGCTGACATGCCAGGACGCCGACGTGCTGGAGGAGGGCGCGTCGATTGCACTGCATGTGCCCGCAGCCGACGGTCAGGTCACACCCGAGATCGTCGCGGCGGATGGGCGCACGTTGCGGTGCGCACCGATCCCGTCATTTCTCGTGGACATGGCGCAGGCGGGCGGCTTGCTGAATCAGCTGGCGCGCCGTTACGGAAAGGAGGTGTCGGGTGGCTGATCACGGCGCGCACACGTTCGATGGCGCGCGTTGCGCGCTGCTGATCGTGGATCTGCAAAACGACTTTCTGGCTCCCGATGGCGCCTATGCGCGTGGGGGCGCGACCAGTGCCGCGGCCGCTGCCTTGCCCGCGCGGGTGGCCGAGGTGGCGCGTGCCGTCAAGGCCGCGGGCGGCATGGTTGCCGCCAGTCAGTTCACCTTGTGGCCCGACGCCCAGGGCGAACCCATGATCGCACCGCACCTGCTGCAGTTGCGGCCGTTCTTGCGGCGCGGCGACTTCGCGCCAGGAAGCCGCGGGCAGGCGAACGTGTCGGCGCTGGATGGATTGGTCGATGTGGCGGTGGCCAAGGTGGCGTATTCGGCCTTTTTCAACACCCAGCTCGACTGGGTGCTGCGGCATGCCGGGATCGATACCGTCATCGTCTGCGGCATCGTTACCAATGGCGGCGTGGCCAGCACGGCGCGCGATGCCCACATGCGCGAGTTCCATACGGTCGTCATGTCGGACGGCTGCGCGGCGTTCAAGGAAACCGTGCATGCCGCATCATTGGCCGACCTGGCGACCGTCGCCGATGTCCTGACCTGCGACCAGGTGGTGGCAGGCTTCACCCCTTCAAGGACTGCCCCTCATGCCTCATGACCTGAAGAAACGCCTGGCCTCGCCCGACATCGTGTTGGCGCCAGGAGTGTACGACGCCTTTACCGCGCTCATCGCCGCGCAGACGGGCTTTGAAGCGCTATACCTGTCGGGCGCGTCCGTCGCCTACACGCGGCTGGGCCGCTCCGACGTGGGACTGACCACCTTTTCCGAGGTGGAAGAAACGCTGGCGCGGATCACGGAGCGTGTCGAGTTGCCCGTGATCGTGGATGCCGATACCGGCTTTGGCAATGCGTTGAACGTGATGCGGACCGTGCGCGGATTCGAGCGGGCAGGAGCCGCGGTCATCCAGATCGAAGACCAGGGCTTTCCCAAGCGGTGTGGGCATCTGGACGGCAAGTCGGTGATCCCGCCGGCCGAGATGGTAGGCAAGCTGAAGGCGGCGGTGGATGCGCGGCATGCGGCGTCCACGCTGATCCTGGCGCGCACGGATGCCGTGGCCGTGGAAGGGCTGGACGCGGCGCTGGACCGCGCCGAGCAGTACCTGGAAGCCGGGGTGGATGCCTTGTTCATCGAGGCGCTGCGTACGCCCGAGCAGATGGATGCCGCCTGCGCGCGTTTCGCTTCTCGGGTGCCGCTGCTGGCCAATATGGTCGAAGGGGGCAAGACCCCGATCCAGGATGCGGACCAGCTGCAACGGCATGGTTTCCGGATTGCGATCTTTCCTGGCGGCGCGGCACGCGCGGTGGCGCACACTTTGCAGGATTATTACGGCAGCCTGAAGACGCATCGCACGACCACGCCGTTCCGCGAACGCATGCTGGACTTCGATGGATTGAATGACGTGCTGGGAACGCCGGAACTGCTGGCCCTGGGCAAACGCTACACCGGGTGAAACCGACGGGGCGGGCGGTCAGCGGCGTACCCGCCCGCTGCCGGGAACGCCTGGATACAACTCGGTATTGCGTTGCGGGCCAACCGCCCGGCGCTTTGCTGTAGCGTACGCCTGCAATTTTGCATGCTGCCCGATCGTTCTTCCACGTGCCTTTGTTTCCGCCCGCACCGGACGGGTCCGCCAGTGCGTCCCCATCGGGCCCGACCGTCCTGCGTCTTGTCGGCGCGCGCCCGCATTGCGGCTCGCGTCCACTGGCCGTCAGTGCGCTGATCGTCAGTCTGCTGACGGCCTGTCTGCTTGCGGGCTGCGGATCCACGCGTCCCAGCTTGCCGTTCGATCCGGCGGCTGGCGGTACGGAGGACCTGAGTTCGGACCAGATGGCCCAGACCGATTTCAACCGCACGCTAACGATCGCGATGCGCGACAACCTGTCCAGCCTGGTCAACCTGATGGGCAAGCTCTATCGCCGCAATCCGCGCGAATGGCGCAAGTCGGGCA